>NZ_CP071706.1:4432500-5656185 GCF_000696345.2 Pseudomonas donghuensis | reverse complement strand
GACGAAAACCGGGGACGCTAGAAAAATAGCCGGGCATTTTAGCAGGGGTAGAAAGTTTCTGCCGCGACCGTCTGACAGTGTGACGTACCACGCGATCTAAATTTGCCGCATTTGATACTTTCCCGCAGGATGCGTGGCGAAACCTGCGGGATGTCGGCAATGGAATGGCATGACTTTAAGTGAAAATCATTTTCATTAATGGTTTAGGATACGCATTCTCGCTGCCCATCGTCATTTGACTGTGTCTACGTCCTAAGGAGCCAGCTTGTCTACGCCCGTCGAACCCTTGCGTTTGCTCCTGCTGGCCGATGAGCCGGAATGGGCCACTGTCTTGCGCGAGTGTCTGCTGCCGATGGCGGGCCAGGCGGTACTGCTGACCGCTCCGAACTGGGAGGCGGTCGACAGCCTGTTTGCCAATGACCGCAATGCGCTGGTCCTGGCGACTCCGCCACTGCAACCGGCGCCCGGGCGCTGCATATTGCCAATGGTTCTGCTGCTCGAGCACGAGCCGCAGGTGCCGCCGCCGGGGGTCAGTGACTGGCTGATCCGTGACCAACTGACCAGCAATATCCTGCGCCGCAGCCTGCGCCACGTCCGCGAACGCGGCGTGCTGGAAGCGACCCTGCAGCGCCTGGCCGAACAGGACCCGCTGACCGGCATCGCCAACCGCCAGGGCTTCCAGACCCTGCTGGCGGCGCGCCTGGCCGACAATGACGGGCGCGGCGTTGCCCTCGGTCACCTGGACCTCGACAACTTTCGCCATGCCAACGATGCCCTCGGCCACCAGGCCGGCGACCGGCTGATCCTGCAAGTGGTGGGTCGGCTGAAAAGCCAGCTGGAAGCCGGTGACCAGGTCGCACGCCTGGGCAGCGACGAGTTCGCCCTGTTGATCGATACCCGCCGCGAGCCACAACGCGCCGAGTGGATGGCCGAGCGCATTACCGAAGCCCTGGCCGAACCCTACTGGATCGATGGCGAAAGCCTGCTGCTCGGCTGCAGCCTGGGTGTCGCCCACGCCCGCGCCCAGGGCGGCGCCGACCCGCTGATGTGGCATGCGCACATTGCCATGCAGCAGGCCAAGAGTACCCAGGGCTGTACCTTTCACGTCTTTAACGAACGCATCAACCGCAACGCCCGCAGCCTTGCCGACCTGGAAAGCGAACTGCGCCGGGCGCTGCGTCGCGACGAGCTGGAGCTGCACTACCAGCCGCGGCTGAACCTGGCCGACGGGCGCATCGTCGGCCTCGAAGCCCTGGTGCGCTGGCGCCATGTCGAGCGCGGGCTGCTGCCGCCCAGCGAGTTCGTGCCGCTGGCCGAGCAGAGCGGGTTGATCGTGCCCCTGGGCTACTGGGTGATTTCCCGCGCCCTGCGCGACATGCAGGCGCTGCGCGAGCGAGGCCTGGCGCCGCTGCACATGGCGGTGAACCTGTCGTTTCGCCAGTTCCAGGACAGCCAGTTGTTGGCGACCCTGAGCCGGCTGATCATCGAGCATGGTGTCGATGCCCGCTGGCTGGAGTTCGAGCTGACCGAAACCGCGGTGATGCGCCGCAATGACCTGGTCAAGCAGACCATGGATGCCCTCGGGCGCCTGGGTGTGCGCTTTTCCCTGGATGACTTCGGTACCGGCTTTTCGTCGTTCGTGCACCTCAACAGCCTGCCGATCACCTTGCTCAAGGTCGATCGCAGCTTTGTCGGCGGTATGGAGCAGCGCGAAGAGAACCGCAAGCTGGTGCACGCGATGATCAACCTGGCGCACAACCTCAATCTGGAGGTGGTCGCTGAAGGTGTGGAAACCCCTGAGCAAATGGGCCTGTTGCGCAGTTTTGATTGCGACCAGGTGCAGGGGTTTCTGATCAGCCGGCCGTTACCGATCGATGAGTTGATGGCGTATTTGCTGCACGGGCCGGCGCAGCAGTCGGTAGCTCTCTAGAGGCTGGGGCTGCTGTGCAGCCCATCGCTGGCAAGGCCAGCTCCCACAGGGGCCTCAAACCACCGAAGCAGTCGCCTTGTTCACCCCAGCCGAACTGCCCAGCAAGCGCTTCACCCGCCATTCGAAGGCCAGGGTCAGGCTCACCGCTGCACACGCCAGGCCCAGCGCCAGCCCCCACCACACGCCCACCGCACCCAGGCCAAGGGTGAACGCCAGCAGCCAGGCGGCCGGCGCACCAATCACCCAGTAGCAGAACAGCCCGACCAGGAAGGTGGTCTTGGCGTCCTTGAGCCCGCGGATCGAACCCATGGCAATGGTTTGCACGCCATCGAACAGCTCGAACCAGGCGGCGACCATCAGCAGGCTTACGGCCAACTGGATGATCGCGGCAAAGGCCGGGTCATCGTGGTCGAGGAACAGTCCCACCAGCGGATCCGGCAGCAGCCAGAAGAGGATGGCGAACATCAGCATCATCGCCGCGCCAAAACCGATCCCGACGCGGCCGGCATGGCGAGCACCGAGAAGGTTATCGGCACCGTAATAGAGCCCTACACGCATGGTCACGGCGTACGACAAGCCTGCCGGGATCATGAATGCGGTAGAGACGATCTGCAGGGCGATCTGGTGTGCGGCCAGTTCGGTGCTGCCGAGCACGCCCATGCACAGCGCGGCGAAGGCGAACAGGCCCACTTCTACGGTGTAGGTGCCGCCAATCGGCAAGCCCAGGCGCCACAACTCGCGCAAGGCCGGCCACGAAGGGCGGCTCAGGCCCTGGCTAATCGGGTAGGGCGCATAGGCCGGGTGCCAGCGGATGTACAGGGCCATGGCCACGGCCATGCAGTTGGCAACGATGGCGGTCACCAGTCCGATGCCCACCAGGCCCAGTTTCGGCAGGCCGAACATGCCCTCGATCAACGCGTAGTTGAGCAGGAAGTTGGCCACTGTGCCGATCAGGCTGATCACCATTACCGGCGTCGAGCGGCCAATGGCGCTGGTAAAACCGCGCAAGGCCATGAAGCTCAGGTAGCCGGGCAGGGCGAAAGGCAGCAACAGCAGGAACTGCGCGGCAGCCTCGACGTTGTTCGGGCTCTGGCCCAGCAGTAGCAGCACTGGCTCCAGGTTCCATAGCGCCAGCGCTGTCACCAGGGCCATGACCCAAGCCAGCCACAACCCGGCCTGGGTCAGGCGGGTGGCGCCGACGATATCACCGGCACCCTTGCGAATCGCCACCAGGGTACCGACCGCGGCGATCACGCCCAGGCAAAAGATCGACACGAACGAATAGCTCGCCGCACCCAGGCCGCCGCCGGCCAGTGCCTGCGGGCTGATGCGGGCCATCATCAGGGTGTCGGTGAGTACCATCAGCATGTGCGCCAACTGCGAGGCGATCAGCGGCCCGGCCAGGCGCAGCAAAGCCTTGAGTTCATGGGGCGGCGCAGCCTGCATGGAGTCGTCCTTTTCTTACGCGATAGATTCAAAGCGTGAAAGTCTGAGCCTTTGTACGGTTATTCACAAAAGGATAATAGCGATGGTTGGCATGATTAAAACTCATGGGAGTATGATCCTGACGATTGCTTGTGGATAACCCGGAGCCCGCCGTCATGTCTCGTCGTTTACCGCCTCTATACGCACTGCGGGCTTTCGAAGCGGCGGCCCGGCACAGTTCGTTTACCCGCGCCGCAGATGAGTTATCGATAACCCAGAGTGCGGTCAGCCGCCATATCCGCACGCTTGAGGAGCACTTTGCCTGTCGTTTGTTCGTGCGCAATGGCCGCAGCCTGCAGCTCAGCGAAGCGGCGCGCTTGCTGTTGCCAGGGGTGCGCGAAGGCTTTGCGGCGCTGGAGCGTGCCTGTAGCACCCTGCGCAGCGAAGACGATATTTTGCGCATGAAAGCGCCCTCGACCCTGACCATGCGCTGGCTGCTGGCGCGCCTCAGCCGCTTTCGTCACTTGCAGCCGGGCAACGAAGTGCAACTGACCAGTGCCTGGATGGACGTCGATCATGTCGATTTCAATCACGAGCCTTTCGACTGCGCGGTGTTGCTCAGTGATGGGCACTTTGCGCCGGACTGGGAGGTCAAGCGGCTGTTTTCCGAGCTGCTGATCCCGGTCGGGGCACCGGAACTGCTCAAGGAAGGGCCCTGGGACGAGCGGCGCCTGGCGGGCATCGAGTTGCTTCACCCGACCCCCGACAAACGCGATTGGCGCAGCTGGCTGGCGCGCATGGACCTCACCGACAAGGTCTCGCTCAAGGGTGGCCAGGTGTTCGACACCTTGGAGCTGGGCATGATCGCCGCCGCCCGGGGCTATGGCGTGTCCATGGGCGACTTGCTGATGGTCGCCGAGGACGTCGCTCAGGGCCGGCTCAGCCTGCCCTGGCCGACGGCGGTTGCCAGCGGGCTGGACTACTACCTGGTCTGGCCGAAAACCCGTCCGGGTGGCGAGCGCTTGCGGCGCTTGAGCGACTTTCTGCAAGGCGAGGCCGATGCCATGGATTTGCCAAAAGTGGAAATTCTGCCGGCAACAGCTGCGATCACCTCGGTATAAAGGGGCTTAAAGCGCAGGAAGCCCCAACGCCTGCGCACACGCCTGCAACGACCGCCGCTGGCTTTCGGCATACAACGCCAACTCATCCTGCACCGGCTTGCCCAGCGCCTGCTCGAAGGCATCGCGGTTGGCATTGCTGCCGTACTCGCTCTGCGCATCATCGCCCAGGTTGGACTGGAAAATCCCAGCCGCACTGACCGGCAGAAAATCCTCGTACACCAGGGCTTCAAAGTGGATATGCCCGGCGTCGATCAAATCTTGCAATGAACTTGGCCGCTGAGTATCCCCGCGCGCCGCCAGGCCACGCTCGGTGGGGAAGTAGCGGAAGTACGCCAGGTCCTGTTCACGCATCTGTGCCAGGTCATCCGGGAAGGCCTTGAAGCTGTCGCTGAGCAAACCCATGTAGTGCGCGGCATTGGCCTCGGCGGGCACGCCACCCAGCGCCGCGCGGGCGCTATCGAGCAGTTGGTCGTACAGCTGGCGACCCTTCGGCGTCAGCGCGGCGCCCCGTTGCTCGATCTCGCCAAAGCGCGCGGTATGGCTGCCGCTGCCTTCACCGTGCTGATCGGTGAAGGCGACCTTTTCCTGCAGCGCCTTGAAACTGGTCTGACGCAGAAGGATCGGGCAGCGACGCGGTGGCGGGCCTTCGATCACGGCTTTGGGCGGAATACCTTTGGCCGGCATGCCCAGCTGGATGGCATCGATGTCCAGGGTGCGCGGGGTCAGGTGGTTGATGTGTGGGCCTTTGAAGGCCACCACATCGGCAATCAGGCGGTGCTGGTCATGCAGTTGCTGGTACTGCTCGGCGGTCACGGTGGCGTCCCGGTGCCAACGGAAGGTGTGCAGAGCTTCGTTGACAAAAAACTGGGCATCGTCGGCATTCAAGCCGCCATCACGCTCGAACTGCTCGATCAGCTGTAGGGCGCGCGGGGTGAAGATCTGCCGCCGGGCGAGAATCTCGCCAGACAGTTCACGCAGCGCCGGGTTGTCGATCAGCTCCAGACGCAGCAGAGAGGTGAAGACTCGGAACGGGCTGATGTGCAGCGATTGCTCGTGCACCGCGCGAAAGGCAGTGGAATGCACCGGCACGCCGGCCGAGCTGAGGTCGTAGTAACCCACTGGCTGCATGCCCATCACCGCGAACAGGCGGCCGATGGTTGCCAGCTCTTCAGCCGTGCCGACGCGAATGGCGCCGTGGCGTTCCTGGTCGAGGCGTTCAATCTCGCCGGTCCAGCGCAGGGCCTGGGCAACCTCGGGCTGCTCGGCCATCACTTGCTGATTGATTTCGCTCACCAGCGACAGCAGCGTGCCGTACAGCGGCACCTCTTGCTTGTACATGAGCGACATGGCGGCCGAGAACTGCGCGCGAATGCTGTCCGGGCTGACGAAATCTTGAGCGGGCATCGAAAGCTTCCTGGTAAGTGGGCACCCTTACATGAAAGCGAGGAATGCAGTGCCTGCACAAGCGAAAAAAAGTCGATCTGTCATTCCAAAAATTATCAATCTTGCCCAGCCAGCTCTCCGCGAATCCAGTCAACCAAGGCGCGCACCTTTGGCACCTCTGCCGCATGCTCGGAAAACGCCAGGAAATGCGCACCATTGCTGCGCATGCTGTACTGCCAAGGCACGATCAGTTTGCCTTCGGCGAGCTCCTGGGCCACCAGGTAGCGGGGCACCAGGGCCACGCCGCAGCCGGACTGAGCAGCGCTGAGGCTCATATAGAAGGTATCGAAGCGCGGCCCGTGATAGCTGTTGGCCGAATGCAGGCCCTGTTCCAGGAACCACTCGTGCCAGGCTTCCGGGCGCGAGGTACTTTGCAGCAGCACCAGTTCGGCCACTTCGCTGGCGTCCTTGAGCGTACGCCCCTGCAACAGTTCCGGCGCGCACACCGGCAGCACTTCTTCGCCGAACAGCTCGATGCAGGTTGCCCCTGGCCAGGTACCCTGGCCAAAGAAGAACACCACGTCGGCGGTGGCCTGCAGCAGGGCGAAGGGCTCCATCTCGTTGCGGATGTCGAGGTGGATGTTCGGGTACTGCTTGCCGAAACCTTTGAGGTGCGGGATCAGCCAGCGCACACCAAAGCTCGGTTGGGTCGCTACCTTGAGGACTTCGGTTTGTTCGCCGTAGGACATGATGTAACGGCTGGACATGTCGACCTGGGTCAGAATCTTGTTGACCTCGGCCAGGTACAGCGCGCCTGCTGGTGTCAGCTGCAGGCGTCGGCGGATACGCAGGAACAGGTGATGGCGCAGCATCTCTTCAAGCTGGGCCACCTGCTTGCTCACCGCGCTCTGGGTCAGGTGCAGTTCCTCGGCGGCGCGGGTGAAGCTCAGGTGCCGAGCGGCAGCCTCGAAACACTGCAGGGCGGCCATCGATGGCACCAGACGTTTGGACATAGCGGTCTCTAAGCCAGTAGATCATTACCTGGCGGAATGATATGCAGAATAAAGGTCGTTTGTTGCGCCAGAGTGATCGGATTAATACTGATCCCTATCACTTTTTCAACCACTCATCGCATGCAGGAGAAGAAAATGGTTGATGGACTGCTTGACCGCCTCGGTGTCCCGGCTGCTGCCTACACCCACGGTAACCATCCCGTTCACACCCCTATCGATGGCAGCGCGATTGCCTCGGTGCACCTGGAAAGCAAAGCCCAGGTGACCGCCAAGATCGATCAGGCCGAAAAAGCCTTCCAGGCCTGGCGCAACGTCCCGGCCCCCCGCCGCGGTGAGTTGATCCGCCTGTTTGGCGAAGTGCTGCGTAAGTACAAGGCCGAGCTCGGTGAACTGGTGTCGATCGAAGCCGGCAAGATCACCCAGGAAGGCCTGGGCGAAGTGCAGGAAATGATCGATATCTGCGACTTCGCCGTCGGCCTGTCGCGACAGCTCTACGGCCTGACCATCGCCTCCGAGCGCCCCGGTCACCACATGCGTGAAACCTGGCACCCGTTGGGTGTGGTCGGGGTCATCAGCGCCTTCAACTTCCCCGTCGCGGTCTGGGCCTGGAACACCACCCTGGCGCTGGTGTGCGGCAACGCCGTGGTGTGGAAACCGTCGGAGAAGACCCCGCTGACCGCACTGGCCTGCCAGGCCCTGTTCGAAAAAGCCCTGAAGGCCTTTGGTGAAGCGCCAGAAGGCCTGAGCCAACTGGTCATCGGCGATCGCGACGCCGGCGAAGCGCTGGTCGACGACCCGCGCGTGCCGTTGGTCAGCGCCACCGGCAGCACCCGCATGGGCCGAGAAGTCGGCCCGCGTGTCGCCGCGCGTTTCGGCCGCAGCATCCTCGAACTGGGCGGCAACAACGCGATGATCCTGGCGCCCAGTGCCGACCTCGATCTGGCCGTGCGCGGCATCCTCTTTAGCGCCGTCGGTACTGCGGGCCAGCGCTGCACCACCTTGCGCCGCTTGATCGTCCATCGTTCGATCAAGGACGAAGTGGTGGCCCGGGTCAAAGCCGCTTACGCCAAGGTGCGCATCGGCGACCCGCGTAAAGACAACCTGGTCGGCCCGCTGATCGACCAGGCCTCGTTCGCAGGCATGCAGGATGCTCTGGCCCGTGCCCGTGATGAAGGTGGCCAGGTGTTCGGCGGTGAGCGTCAGCTTGAGGAGCAGTACCCGAATGCCTATTACGTGGCGCCGGCGATCGTCGAGATGCCAGGTCAGAGCGCGGTGGTGCGTCATGAAACCTTCGCACCGATCCTCTACGTGCTGGCCTACGACGAATTCGACGAAGCCCTGCGCCTGAACAACGAAGTGCCGCAAGGTCTGTCGTCATGCATCTTCACCACCGACCTGCGCGAAGCCGAGCGCTTCCAGAGCGCGGCGGGCAGTGACTGCGGGATTGCCAACGTCAACATCGGCACCAGCGGTGCGGAGATTGGCGGGGCGTTTGGTGGCGAGAAGGAAACCGGCGGTGGCCGAGAGTCGGGTTCGGATTCGTGGAAGGCCTACATGCGTCGGCAGACCAATACCGTGAACTATTCCCGCGAGCTGCCGTTGGCGCAGGGGATTGTGTTCGACTGACGACTGCGTCGGCCCCATCGCCGGCAAGGCCGGCTCCCACAAGGACCGCTGCTCCCTGTGGGAGCTGGCTTGCCAGCGATAAGGGCACCACCGCACAAGAATAAAAGAGGAAGCCGGCCATGCCAGAACTGCGTCAACAATGCCTCTGGGAACACGTCACCCAGCCCGCCGCGCCATCCCGGGTGCTGAACGTCGAGCTCAAGGCCGATGTGTGCATCATCGGCGGCGGTATCACTGGCCTGTCGGCAGCCATCCACCTGCTCGAACAGGGCAAGACGGTGATCCTGCTCGAAGCCTGGAAAATCGGCCACGGTGGTTCCGGGCGCAACGTCGGCCTGGTCAACGCCGGCACCTGGATTCGCCCGGACGACGTTGAAGCGACCCTTGGCCAGAAGCAAGGCAGCCGCCTGAACAAGATATTGGGCGAGGCGCCGAGCGAAGTGTTCGCCACCATCGAACGTCTGGGTATCGACTGCCAGGCCCACAACACCGGCACCCTGCACATGGCCCACAACGCCACCGGCGTTGCCGATCTCGAAGCCCGTCACCAGCAATGGAGCCGGCGTGGCGCCGATGTCGAGCTGCTGACCGGGGCCAAGTGCGAAGAATATTGCGGTACCGACAAGATTTCCGCCGCGCTGCTTGATCGCCGCGCCGGCACCATCAACCCCATGGGTTATACACAGGGCCTGGCCGCTGCGGTCGAGCGTCTGGGTGGGCAGATCTTCCAGCAGTCCGCCGTGCAAGGTCTTGAGCGTGAAGGCAGCAGCTGGCGGGTGAAGACCGCCAAAGGTTCGGTCAGCGCCGACAAGGTGGTGATCTCCACCGGCGCCTACACCGAAGGCGACTGGACCAACCTGCAACGCCAGTTCTTCCGCGGCTACTACTACCAGGTCGCGTCGGTGCCGCTGCAAGGCGCCGCTGCCGACAACGTGCTCAAGCACGGCCAGGGTTCGTGGGATACGCGCACGGTGCTCAGCAGCATCCGTCGCGATGATCAAGGGCGGCTGTTGCTCGGCAGCCTTGGGCGGGTCGACAACAAACCGGCCTGGTTCATCCGCAGCTGGGCCGACCGCATCCAGAACCACTACTTCCCGCAACTGGGCAAGGTCGAGTGGGAAATGCACTGGACCGGCTGCATCGACTTCACCCCGGACCATCTGATGCGCCTGTTCGAGCCTGCGCCGGGTATCGTCGCCGTCACCGGCTATAACGGCCGTGGCAACACCACCGGCACGGTGATCGGCAAAGCCTTTGCCCAGTACCTGCTCTGTGACAACCCGGATGCCTTGCCGATCCCGTTCTCGGCAATGAAACCAGTGTCGGCACCAGCGCTGCGTACCGGCTTCTACGAAACCGGCTTCTCGCTGTATCACGCCGGGCAATGCTTGCGCGTGGTGCTCTGACGGCTACTTGTGCAGCCAGCTGAGAAAACCGCCTTTCTTGATGGCGGCAGGCTTTTGCTCCAGCAGTGACTGGCGGGTTTGCTGGCGGATGCGTTGCAACTTGATCAGTGCGGTCTTGACCTCGGTGCGTTGCTCCAGGCAGCTGCGCACTTCGTCCTTGTCGATGCGGTAGAGAATGCAGCTGGTCAGGGTGCGGAACTCGGCAGTGGAATCTTCCGCTTCCAGCAGGCCTTCCACTCCCAAAACCTCGCCCGGGCCCATGCGCCCGGCTTCGAGCTGCTTGTCGCCATCACGAATGCCGACAGACACCACCCCGGTGCCAATCACCAGCAGGTAATCCGAGCTGTCGCCGACGCCGAGGATCACCTGGTCGGCCAGGTATTCCACGGCGGTCATGCGCTGGCTGAGGTTGTCTTTTTCCTCGTTACTGAGCGAACGGAAGATGCGCACGTCTTCGAGCAGGGCGCGCTGGCGGTTCCACACCTGGCCTTGCTGGGTGTCGCTGTTCCACACCACGCCGGCGGCTTCCAGGTGGCGGTGGGCGAGGTCGAACATATGGTTGCGCACCTCGGTCTTCTGGCTCATGGAGCCGACAAAACCGCTGGCCTCGTACTCCACCGACTCCAGGCTTGAGCTCTTGATCGTGGCTTTCGGTGCCGGGCTGGTCAGTAAAGTACGTGTGCCCTGCAGGGTTTTCTCCAGCGCATCGAGCACCCGTCGCGGGCGCACCTTGGCCGGCACCACGACGCTGATGGAGACGCCGTGTACATCGCTGGGCTGGCTGAAATTGAGCAGCTTGGCCTTGGCCGCCACCGAGTTGGGAATCACCGCCATGCTGCCGTTGCCGGTCAACAGGCGGGTGGCGCGCCAGTCGATCTCGATGACCTTGCCTTCGGTGCCGTCGATGCTGATCGAGTCGCCGATCTGGTAGGGGCGGGTGGTGTTCAGCACAATGCCGGAGAACACATCGCTGAGCGTGCTTTGCAGCGCCAGGCCGATGACGATCGCCATCACCCCCGAGGTTGCCAGCAGGCCCTTGACCGGCAGCTGCAGCACGTAGGCCGCTGCGGCGACAATGGCCACCAGGAAAATCACCGCCCCCAGCACATCCTGCAGCAAGCGCCCGGTGTGACCGCTACGGGCCACCAGCACCAAGCCAATCACCACCGTCGCGGTGCGCGCCGCAAACAGCCACCAGGCAATTCCCAGCACCGTAGCGAGCAGATTGCGCGGCACATCCTCGACCCAGGGCGCAGGTTGCAGCGGGCTGACCCCGGCGCTGATCAGCACCCAGGTGAACAGTGAAAACGCCAGCAAGCGCGCACCGATGCGCCAGGGCCGGCGATTGGCGGGTATCAGTTGCCAGAGCGTGAGGTCGAACACGATCAGGGTAATGCCGAGCAACAGCGGGTAACTCTGGACGAATGCGAACATACCGGTCTCGGTGCGGTGGGCTGTTGCCAAGTTAAGAGCAGAATGCGGGCAATTACTACTGGTTGCTGGGGCGATAGTGCAGCGCTTCAGCCAGATGCTCGCGGCCAATGCTTTCCACCTGTTCCAGGTCAGCCAAAGTGCGCGCCACCTTGAGCAGACGGTGGGCGGCGCGCAGCGACAGGGTCAGGCGTTCGCAGGCGCTTTCCAGCCAGGTCTGGTCGGCTGTGGATAACCCGCAGTACTGGCGCAGGCCGGGCAGGTCGAGGAAGGCGTTGGCGCAGCCCTGGCGTTGTTGCTGGATGTCGCGGGCGGCGGCGACTTGCGCGGCAATGGTGGCGCTGCTTTCGCCGTGGCGGCTGTTGGGGGAGAGTGCCGTGGCTTCGCGGGCGACGGTCAGGTGCAGGTCGATACGGTCGAGCAAGGGGCCGGAGAGTTTGTTGCGGTAGCGCTGGATCTGTTCGCTGCTGCAGCGGCAACGGCCAGTGGGGTCGCCAAGATATCCACAGGGGCAGGGGTTCATGGCGGCGACCAGCTGGAAGCGCGCCGGAAAGCGGATCTTGTCCTTGGCCCGGGCGATGACGATTTCGCCGGATTCCAGCGGTTCGCGCAGCACTTCCAGTACCCGCCGCTCGAACTCTGGCAGCTCATCGAGAAACAGCACGCCGTGGTGGGCCAGGGTGATTTCCCCGGGCTGCGGTCGGCTGCCACCGCCGACCAGCGCAGCACCGGAGGCCGAGTGATGCGGATGACGAAACGGACGCTGCGGCCAGCTGCTCAGTGGTACATGGCTGGCCACCGACTGGATCGCTGCCACCTCCAGTGCCTCGCGTTCATCCAGCGGTGGCAACAGGCCGGGCAGGCGGCTGGCGAGCAGGGTCTTGCCGGTGCCCGGTGGGCCGCTGAACAGCAGGTTGTGCGCGCCAGCGGCGGCAACCAGCAGTGCGCGTTTGGCGGCTTGCTGGCCCTGTACTTCGTTGAGGTCGGGGTAGGGGCGAATCTGCAGCAACAGGCCGTTGGCAGCGTAGGGATTGAGCGGGGTCTGGCCGTTGAAGTGGGCGACCAGCTCCAGCAGGTGACTGACTGCAAACACTACCAGGCCCGATGCTAAGCAGGCCTCTTCGGCATTCTCTTGCGGCACCACCAAGGCCCGGCCTGCTTCTCGTGCCGCCAAGGCGGCGGGCAGTACCCCTTGCACCGAGCGGATCGCCCCGGACAGCGCCAGTTCACCCAGGCATTCCACCTCGCCAAGCGCTGCAATCGGAAACTGGCCGTTGGCGGCGAGAATGCCCAGGGCGATGGCCAGGTCGAAGCGTCCGCCATCCTTGGGTAAATCCGCGGGAGCAAGGTTGAGGGTGATGCGCCGGGCGGGGAATTCCAGGCCGGAATTGAGGATCGCGCTGCGCACCCGATCCTTGCTTTCTTTCACGGTCGCTTCCGGCAGGCCAACCAGGGTCAGCGCCGGCAGACCATTGGCCAGATGCGCTTCAACACTGACCGCCGGGGCCGAAACACCGACCTGGGCACGGCTGTGGACAAGGGCGAGGGACATGAACGCTCCATGATCTAGACGAGGCCGCGTCCTGCGGCTCTGCAAGCGTAGTGGGGTGGAGCGGATCAAGGTGGGGAAGAGTGAGTCTGGTTTTTACAGGAGTGTTTTGAGTGTGTAAGGCTGCACACCGGCTTATGGCGGCTGTGCGTGGGGCACCTTCGGGTGCGCCGGTTCCTTTGCCCGGTCTGCTAACGTCGACCCAGCATTCGCAAGAGATGGCGCGGGCATTGATTGATGCATTGCTCGATGGCATCGAGCTGCGCGCAGTGAGGCCTTATTGAAAACGTAGGTCTTCAGATACCGAGCAAGCCCATCAACTACCCACCGCCATCGCTTGTGCCTCTCGCAGCTCGGCCGCTATTTCATTCAGGTCGTCCTGCTTTTCCTGCAGTTTCCTTCGAGCCTTGGCAATCTTTTTCGGGGTGCCCGTGGCTTGAGCTTCACGCAGTTTGGCCTGGGCTTCTCGCACGTCGTCCAGTTTATCGTGCAGTTTGCTTTCGAGTTTCACGACGCTCTTCTCTACGTTCGTGATCGGGCTGAGGTAGCTGTGGTCGACACAATAGGCGTTTGTTTTACTCAGTGCCCTTTTCAGTCCTGCCACGCGATAGGTATTACCGTACTTCTGCGCTTGCACGATCTGATATTCAAGGGCAGCACGTTTATGCGCACAATCCGCAGAGGCCGGAGTAGAGAATACTGCCCCCACGGTGAGGACTAACGGAAATACAGCGGTTTTCAGCGTTTTCATAGTTGAAGTTCTTAACTAAAACTCAAAAATAGGCAAATTGTCCGTCTGCCCACAACGTTGAGGGTTTCCCCGCTTGTCACTCAGGGGAATGCAAGCTCCACTTTGGCGCTGCCGCTAAAGTCACCCGGGGTTACAGTGCCGACCGTTCTGAGGACCGATTTAAAGTCCACCGGAGTATAGGTGGTGCCTGCCGTAAATTTATAAGGCTGTCCGACGGGTGCGCCACCGACAGTTAACTGCGAGTACAATCCCTCTACGCCATTGAGTTTTACCATCCCTTCAATCGACAGGCTGACCGATGCGTTTCGGTTGCAGGAAACTAAAGCAGCCGTTTGCGCACTGTTGTTGGCGACTGTTTCTAGTGTCAGGCTGCCGTGATGCAGTTCAATGGTGCCTGTGATACTGCAGCTCAATGTTTCTTCCTCTGGCGGTGGAGGTGTGATTTCTCCCCCCGCGGTAGTGGCCATTTTGCAGGTCATCGCCATAGTGTTGGTCTTATAGTCGCAAACCATAAAAATTAAAGACTTAAATGATGCTGTGGTGACGAGAGGCATGATGATGCCGCCGGCAAGCTGGCTGTTAACGAGTTGGCCTAATACCGCATCTGCATTATCAGTAGGCAATAGATTTTGGCCGAGATAGATGGGGTCCTGCCACGCCACTCCCGGAAAAACGAAAATGATCCAAATTCCATTTTTTGAAGGCCATACGGCCGTCATGGTTGATGGGACATGGCTTTTATATATCTCCTTAGCTCGAATGTTATCCATGTCGCCAAACATGCCATAGTATTGTGTGCCAGCGACTTTTTCTATATAAAGCGATCCCGCAGCCGGAGCGGAAAATATCAAAAACACTAAAAATGGTATGTATTTCATTTGGCTGGCTCACTGCTATGGGTAATCACATTAAGGTGTAATTGGTTACTAGTCGTAATTTGCGGAAATACTCACGCTTGCTGAAAACTCGCCCCCTTTGAACTGGGTGCCGGGAAGTGCGGTCAGCGTTGCAAGGATCATGTTGTTGTTTGCCGCGGTGGCTTTGATACTGGTATTAGCTTGCCAGACAGTTCCCAGGCGCATATAGATTAACTTGATCCCCAGCCCCTCGACATCGGTGTTTATCACGTCCGGGCTGTAACCGGGAGTGCCGGTCAGTTTCAGCGTGATTGAGGCCGCCTGGTTTCCACAGGTAACGTTTAGATCAACGGGGACGCTGTACTGGCCCGTGGCGATTTTCGAGACATCGACATCGGTAAACTTCACATCAAGTGAATTGCCAAGGTTGAATTTGCATCCGGGCTGGGTGATGCTGCCGGAGATGTGCGCCGTTGCGACTTCTGTCCCTGCCAGACAGCGGTCGGACGTCAGGCCCATGGCTAGAACAAGGGCAGGCGTGACGAGATGTTTCAGTTGAAGTATCGGTGTCATGGGTAGGACAACTCGAAGTTGGCTACTGCAGAAAAACTACCTGCCTCGATGGTTCTGTTCGGGAGCCTGAGCACGTAGGCCTTGAACGGCAAGCGTTCTTGGGTGCCCCCGGAAATGTTGAAACTAAGGGTGTCACTGTTGAGCTTGATGGGTTCATCTGCCGATGTTTCCAGGCTGATCGCGATGCCGGAAGCAGCGCCACTGATAGCTAATGCCCCACTGGCCAGCGCTTCTTCCTGCCCTTTAAAAATGATATTGATCTTGCTGGCGGATGCGCAGGTTTTGACCGTTATGTAAAACGGCATTGCCGCGCTCTTGCCGGTCAGCATCAGGTCTTTCTTGCTGTAGTCATCAAACTTGACCGTCTGCTCCGGGTTGTCCACGGTGAGTTCGCAGGTGGGCACAATCAGGTTTCCTGAGAAGTTCAGGCGTATTTCATCGGCTATGACAGTGTTGCCAAGCAGCAGCGCACTGAATGCGCCCAATCCCATGAGTGTTTTTTTCATTACGTCAACCTGGAACCAGTACGGTGAATGAACAACTCATTCATTTGTCGGACTTCGTGGCTTCCTTATTTAACTGGCAGGTACTGGCGTCACAGCGATACTTGAGTTGGTGATAGCCGCCGAAGTCATTGATGTAGGTAAGGACCGGCTGGGCGACCTTGCCGTCGGGAACTACTTCCTGAGCGGAGAAGGGGGCAAGCATGATCGGACTGAAATCTGTCTCACCACGGGTGTTCGAGGCATCTACGATCTCGTTGATGGTGATGTAGTAGGGCGTCGGGTTTTCAATAGTGAAACCCCGTGCATTTTTCTTCACCGTCAAGCGCTCTTGCCAGATATCGCCTCGTTCCGGGGCGATGTTCGCCGGGCGATAGAAGAGTTTGACTTTTGTCTGTAGCGCGATCTGCATGGTGTTACTGGTTTCCGCGCGCGGGGGGACTTCACGCAGGTTGAAGTAAAAGAGTGTTTCGCGGTCTTTTGGCAACTGCTCGACTTCAGCGGACTTCAGTATTTTTACCTGTCCACCGGAGGTCGGTTCCAGCCGCTGTAAAGGCGGCAGGACGATCAACGGCCCGGTTACTTTCTTTTGCTGGTCATTCTCGATCCACGACTGCGCCAGGAACGGCAGCTCTTTGTTGTCGTTACGGATACTTAGACTCAACGATTTGTTTTCGCCGTTGAAAATGACCCGAGTACGGTCCAGCGAAATCGCTGCCTGAGGCGCGAGCCCAGGGGCGATCAGACAACCGGCGACTGCCAGGTATTTAAAGAGCTGCTTATTGATCAGCATGTAAGATCCTCAAGTCAGAATTGCGGTTGGCAGAGCAGGGTGTAGCGCTGCTCCGACTGCAGGTTGTCGGGCAGGTTGAGGTTGCAGCGTTTGTTGCGGCCCCAGACCACTTGGAACTCGGAGCTGGCATTGATACCGGTGAGATAGGCGAAACCACTGTCGGCAACAATCGCGACTTCTCGTCCGGATGTATCCACCAGGCTTGCACCGAAAGGTGGGTATGAACCATCGGGCAACTTCAGGGTAACCAGTGCCTTTTTGCCCTGAATCACGGTGAGCTTGCGATAACCAATAGCGCCTTCAGTCAATGTGGCTTCGGTGACCGATTTACTCGCGTCCATGTCATCGGGCAGGCGATTGAGGTCGATCTGAACATCGGTACGGTAATAGCTGTTGAAGGTCGGCAGCACCGCCACGCCCATGGCGTTGGTGCGGGTTTCACCGTTTTGCAGCGGCACCCCGGCCACACCGTCGGTGTCGAGCATGATCCGTGTGCCGCCGTTCAGCGCAGGCGGGTGCAAGGCCGCGCCTTTGGCGGTGACGGTGGCGCCGCCGCGCACGGACAGGCCGACACTTTGGCTGCCGTTCTCGCGGTAACTGCCGTTAAGGCTGTAGTCGGCCTGAGCGGTGTGCTGGCTGTAATAACCCTGGACACCATCACCGTCGAGTCCGGTGGTGGCGCGGACCTGGTAGTTGCGACTGGGCTCGTATTTCGAGTAGCTGGCGGCGTGACGCACCCCGCCTTTATTGGCGTAGGCGTCGTAGCCAATGCGTTGGCCATCGCCAAAGGGCAGGGTCAGTGAAAGCGACAGGCTATTGTCGGATTCCCAGTTGTTGCGGGTCCGGTTCAACGACAGGGTCATGGACAGGCCTTTGAACCTGCCTACATCGAAGTAGCGGCTCAAGTAGGCACTCACGTTTTCGCTGGAACTTTGATCCCAGTAATTCTCATGGGTGTAGGACACATGGGTGCTGAATCCCAGGTCGCGAAACGACTTGCTGGCCAGTAGGGTATAGGCGGTTTTGCTGTTGCGCTGGACGCCATCGTTGTTTCGCGCGTTGAGAAAGTCATCCATGGTCATGAACTGACGCTGGGAAAAGCGATACCCGGCAAAGTTGAGTTCGCTGTCGTACTCATCAAAGCGTTTCGCATAGTTCAGGCGCAGCGAGCTGCCGCGCAGTTGCCCAAGCTCGGGAACGTCTGCACGGGTGTGGGTGACGTCCACAGACACCACGCCGAACTCATGAAGGTTGCGGCCAATGCCGCCGGCGACTGCGGTGTAATCCTGGGTCAGCAGGCTGCCACCGAACAGCGACCAGTCGCTGTTCATGCCCCAAGACATTTCGCCAGCGGCAAAGGTCGGCCCCGTGTCTTCGCGGTCATAGCTGGACGGCCGACCCACGGTCATGTTGTAGCGAAAATATCCCGGGCGACTCAGGTAAGGGACGTTTGCCGTTTCGGTCTGGTAGCGCTGGGTGCTGCCATCATCTTCGCTGATCTCGATGTCCAGCTTGCCGCTGACCGCGCTATTGATGTCGCGAATGCGGAAGGGCCCAGGTGGCACGGTGGTTTCATAGAGCACGCGATCGTCCTGGCGCACCGTGACTCGTGCGTTGCCCTTGGCGACGCCGACCACTTCCGGGGCATAGCCGCGCAGGCTTGGCGGCAGCATTTGGTCGTCGGTGGCCAGGTTGATGCCCTGGTAGCGGAACGAGTCGAACAGTTTTGAGTTCAGGTTGACTTCGCCGACCATCAGCTTTGCCCCTTGCCGTGGCAGGGGGCGATAGGCATAGAAGCTGCTCCAGGAAAAGTCCTGAGTCTTGTAGTTGCGGGTCTGCGAGCTGCTGCCCTGAAAGTCGCCGCGCAGGCGCCATGCGCCCACGTTTAAGCCCATGGTGCCGTTGCCGCTGACCTGGCGGGTGGTGCCGGCGCCGCTGTGCTGGCTAACAGAGGAGTTAAGGTTGTAATCCAGGATGAAACCGGGGATGCCCTCATCCCATTCGCTGATCGGGCTCCAGTTAGGGTCGCGGTATTCCATCCAGGCCTGGGGAACGCTCAGGCGCAGCACGCTGTGCTCCATATCGGGCGTTAGCCGTAGGCCTTGAATACTTTCCAGATCCGCACAGTTGTCCTCGCCGTGCCAACTGGACAGCTTTTTCAGCACTTCTTCTTTGAGGCCCAGGCTGGGTGCCTGGGACATGGGTACACAAACCCGGGTGGTGGTAGCGTCCGGGTCTGTGGCATAGAAATGCAAGCTACGCTCCGCGAGTTTTTGGTCATTGACCTGAATACTCATCAGGTACTCGCCGGGCATAACGTAGTTCGCCGTTTTGAAACGGCTGAGGTCGATGCTGCCGCGCTCGTCCACATCCATGACGTCGAGGTTGAAGTCGACGGCCAAGGACGCCAGCGGCAAAGCCAACGAACTGATCAGTACCCCCAGCGAAAGAGTGAACTTGCCTGCAGTCATATAAATTCAAATAAAAAATGGAAGTTATCGACTGTTCGTCCAGTCAATAAGAATCAAATAAAAAACACTTCTTGCTCTGCGCGCAGCAAAGCAAAAGTGTGGAGGAGTCGGGATGAACTATCTGGATCACGGCCGGCGCGAATGATCGGCACGTGAATAGACATTAATAGAAACTTTTACAGCCTGCCGATGCAGCTAACCTGAAAGGCTTGATAATATCGAGACTGTAAAGTCTCGATATTATTGAACTCATAACCTGGGAGAGTGCACGCTCTCGGCGGTTACTTTATTCGTAAGCCAGCATGAAGTTGGCAGTGGCGGTGAATTCGCCCGGGGTAACCGCTACGTCTTTAGCGGTGGTACCACGCAGGAACGCGCCGAATGCCAGGGTGTTGTTGCCTTCCAGCAGGGTGCGGGCGGCAGAAGCTTCACCCAGCTTGACCTGAGCGCCGGAGCCGTTGGTCAGGGCGATGCCTGCGCCTTTGGCCGAACCGGCAATACCCAGCAGGGTTGGGTCGGTGATGTCGGCGTCGCCACCGAAGGTGACCTTGACCTTCTTCATTTTGCTGATATCGCACTGCTTGAGCTCAATGTTGAAGCTCTGCATTGACGATTCGCCCTGGTTTGCCAGGGTTTTGTTGGAAATTTCGTCCATGCGAACAGTTTGGTCTTTGCTTTCTGCATCCAGCGAGCAAGGAGCGTCGATAATGCTACCGATAAAGTTGACTTTACCCGAACCACCAACTGCGCTAGCGGCGGCTGGCGGAGTCACCGGATCATCAACGGCAAAAGCAGCACCGCTGGACAATACAAGTGCGGTCAGGAGTGCCAAGGGGGCCTTATTAAAATTCATCTTTCATCCTTAATTGAATCGAGGGTCTATACGCCACATAAAACCTCTAGGAATAGAGGGACGTGAACGCATGGGCCATCATATTAAGATTATGAATAATGATAACTAAGAGGGCCGGTCCTACAATCCAGTAAGGCTTTTCCTACAAGTCGGTATGTAATTCTTATGCTATGCCACGCCGGTAATCAGGCAGCGTAGGCGCCCTCAGGTGCCCTCGATGTCCAGGTGGTTCAACGCTTGTTCCAGTTCAAAGATCGCCTGCTCCACGCCATCACTGGCTTCCAGCAGTACCGAGTAAGACAGCTCCTTGTGGGTGCAAACCTGCTCCAGCTGTACGCAACAAGTGATCAAGCGGTTGGCCGTCACCACTCGGGCCGCACCTTTCAACCGGTGGCCAAGCTCCGACAAACCCGCGCCATCCAGATCCTCGACCATCTGGATCAGTTCCTCCAGGTCCTTGCGATTGCTGGCCACCAGTTCATCGACAAGGTGCTTCATCAGCTTGGGATCGCCGTTAGTCACCTCTGCCAGGGGGGCCAGGTCGAAGAGCACGTTTTCATCGAAGCGCAACACCGGTTGCGGGGTGAATACAGCCTGGTTGCCAGCAGGCTGGCGAACGGCCTGATGAATGCTGGCGATGCGTTCCGCGAGCAGGTCCAGGCCCACAGGCTTGATCAGGCAATCGTTCATGCCTGCCTGGATGCAACGTTCCAGTTCTTCAGGCTGGGCATCGGCAGTAAGGCCGACGATGACACAGGCCTGGCGCTGCTGTTCGCGCTCCTCCTGACGAATTGCCATGGCCAGTTCCGGGCCGCTAAGCAGCGGCATGTGGCAGTCGGTGAGGACGACGTCGAAGTCGCTCTTGCGCCACTTCTCCAGCGCCATCGAGCCATTGTCGGCGTCGATCACGGTATGGCCGAGGAAGTTCATCTGCTGGCGCAGGACTTCCCGGTTGACGGCATGGTCATCGACCACAAGCACGTTCCACGACTGCTGGATTTCCGATGGCAACCTGGTGCTTTCCACAGGCGCGGCCTCGACTGGCTCAAGGACGGTGAGCAACAGTTCGACCTGAACCTGGGTGCCTTTGCCACGGGTGCTGGTCATTGCCAGCCGTCCACCCATGAGCTCACATAGAGAACGACTGATCGACAGCCCCAGACCTGCGCCATCCTGGCCTTTACGTACGCCGTCGTCAGCCTGGGAAAATGGCTTGAACAGTTTTCTCTGGTCCTCGGCGGAGATACCGATCCCGGTATCTTCGATCAACAGGTACACATTCATGCGCCCCTGCTCTGTAACTTCCCCTCTGAGTTGTACTTTGACGCTCCCTTCGTCCGTGAACTTGATGGCGTTACTCAACAGGTTGGACAGCACTTGCTTGAAGCGCAGTGGATCAATCCACACATCGCAATCGGTACTGGAGTCGATATCCAGTTGCAGATTCAAGCCTTTCTGCAGAGACAAACTTTCGAAGACCAGTACCACCGTCTCCATCAGCTCGCGCAGGTTGGTCCGTTTCGGCGACAGGCTCAAGCGACCGGACTCGATGCGGGCAATATCGAGAATGTCGCCAATCAGCCCCAGCAGGCTCTTGGCTGACGAATAGGCAATCTCGATGCTTGCCTTGTCGAAGGTACCTCGCTCGCCACGCATGAGGACAAGTTCCAGAATGCCGATCACCGCGTTCATCGGGGTACGGATTTCATGGCTCATGGAGGCCAAAAAGGTGGTTTTGGTGCGGCTGGCTTCATCGGCGATGTTCTTCGCGGTTTCCAGCTCATCCATCATTCGATGATGTTCGGTGATGTCCAGCCAGCCACAGTTGACACCGTTGACCGCTCCCAGGGCGTCGTGGAAGGGTTGAATCCAGTGATTGATCCACAGCGTTTTGCCGTTCAACTCGACAGCACAGGTCCTCTGGACGACTCGATCATTGTCCATGGCGGCCAGGTAACTACCGTGCAAATCGGGAATTGAGGCGCTATAGCCGTCGATGATCTGCTCGGCCGTCTTGCCCAGCACCTCGTCGCGGGTCAGTCCTGTGGCCTGCAAGTAGCTGAGGTTGCACGACAGCATGCGACCTTCACGATCGCGCACATACACAGGGTGGGGCATGCCGTCGGTGAGGGTCTGCATGACGGTGAGTTGTTGGTGCAATGCCTGGTCGGCGGCGATACGTTTGGCGATCTGGCGACGCAGTTGCAGGATCCAGCCCACGGCCAGTAGCACCAGCAGCAGGGCCCCGCCGGCGACGGTGGCAATGACACCCCGATAGTCGCGCCACGTCTGCCCGCTCATTGAAGCATTCGCCCGCCAGCGGTTGAATACTTCATTCATTTCATCGGGTGGAATGCTCTGCAGTGCCTTGTCCAATATCGATTGGAGTTCGGTCTCGCTGCGGTGCATCGCGAAAGTGCCGGAGGCCTCGCTACCGTTATCAATGATGTTGGCAACTTTCAGCTCTTGGTCATACAGCCGTGATACGTAGTAGCGTGCAACGGCGAGGTTGATAAGCGCGGCATCGGCATCACCATCATTGACCCTACTCAGGGTGTCGAGCGTGGTGGACGTTGGGAGCAGACGGATCTGTGGAAACTCTTTGGCGACCTTGTTGAACAGCACATGCCCCTCGGCAATGGCCATACGCTTGCCTTGCAGGCTGGCGAGATCGACTGTCTCCTTACTGGAGCCGGTTTTCGTCACCAGTGCGAAAGCGGTCGAGACGAAAGGCCGGGAAAAGCGTAGAAACTCCTCGCGCTCAGGGCTGGCAGTTAAAATCGCCAGGTCTGCCTTACGGTTTTTGAGTGCTTGCATGATGCTGGTGAAGCTGCCTCTGCGTTGTACTTCAAACTTAAGGCCGGTGCGCATTGAAATCATCACCAGCAGGTCGGCTACTACACCGCTGAAGTTGCCATCGGTGTTGTAGAACGCCACGGGCGCCAGATCGTCATTGATCACCAGGCGTACCACCGGATGGCGAAGCACCCAGCGATTTTCCTGGGGCGTCAGCGTCAGCTTGCCGTCCGCCAGGGCCACATCGCCGCCGGTCCAGAGTTTGATGATGGACTGTTGCAGATTCACGCCCAGCGTATCGATCACCCGGTCGATAATGCGGTGCAGGCGTGGGTTGTCCTTATTCATGGCGAAGCTGAATCCAGCGACATCCAGGTCAACAAAGCGCACGAAACTCACCTCGTTGAAAAAACTCTGGTTGATCATGTTGAAGGACGAGAGGTTGTCTCCCAGGTACAGGTCGACACGGCCAAAAGCCAGCGCCGCCATGGCTTGCAGGTGCGATTTCATCGGCTGGAAATGCGCGCCGGGGAAGCGGGCCTGCAACTCTGCCAGTTGCAGGTAGTCAACAGCCATGGCGATCGTCAGCCCTCTCAGATCACGAGTGAATTTACGAGTGTCGCCCTTGCGGCTGAACAGCGCTGGCCGATCGTTTACGTATGGCTTGCTCAGAACCACCGACGGGTCGTGTCGTTCAAAACTGTTGGAGCTGCCTAACAGATCAATCTTTCCTGAGGCCAACAGGGCAAGGCCGGTGGCCCGGTCGGGCACGGAGACAACCTGCACGTCGACATTCAGCATTCGACCGATCAAGGCAAAGTAGTCGGCTGTGATGCCTTCGTAGTCATGGTTGCTATAGACGACGTCATAGGGCGCGAAGCGCGATGCCGATACGCCCAGCACCAACTGGTGCTTTTGTCGAAGCCAACGCCAATCAGCATTTTCAAGGTCGATTTCGGTTGAGTCGATGGTCGTCCGGCTATTGAGATTCAGGTGATTGGTATTGGGCTCTTTGGACCACACGGCGCTGTTCAAGAGCAAGAGGCAAATCAACAGTACGATACGTCGCGAGCGACTGAAAATAGACAAAGCAGTCAATTGGGATTACCTGGCTGGGCCCGAGGAACTGCTACAAAGCTAGTTTTGACAGGGGACAACTTTAAGAAAGGGCAGAAGCTCCAGAAAGGCAACGCTGCGTGGCGTCTGCATTGCTTTTCCCACACCTGCATTATAGCGGGTCGAGCTGAATCGTTTTTTGATCCAGGCAGTAGGAAACGAAATGTTTAGCGGGCATCGGACGGGCGAACAGGAAGCCTTGGGCCGTGGTACATCCCAGGCTCGACAGGAGTTGTGCCTGTTCCTGGGTTTCAACCCCTTCAACTACCAAAGACAGGCCCAGGGCCTCGGCGAGGGTGACGGCGCTGCGGATGATCGCTCGGCTGCGAGGTTGAATATCCAGTTTGCGAACGAACGAGGCATCCAGCTTGATCTGGCTGAACGGAAACTCGCAGAGCCGTTCAAGTGAGGAGTACCCTGCTCCGAAATCGTCCATGGCCAGTCCGCACCCCAGCAATCGTAATCTAAGCAGGGTTTCCAGACTGCTGGCGGGCGCCAGTATCAAGCCGGACTCGGTCACTTCAAACAGCAATCCATTGGCGGGCAAGTGGAACTGCTCCAAGGATTGACTGACTTGCTTTACCAACTCGACCGAGGCCAACTGCGATACGTGCAGGTTGAAGGCCAGCTCCACGGACTCTGAAAGCTGGGTCAACTGGCGCTGCAAGGCGATGCCCTGGCTGAGCAATGCAGAGAACAAGCGGCCAATAAGCTCATTGGCTTCCATGATGGAAAGAAAGCGCGCTGGCGGCAGAATTCCCAGTTGCGGGTGATTCCACCGAGCAAGAACCTCGGCGCCGCGCAGCTGGCCGCTGCCCAGATCAACCTTGGGTTGGTAGTAGGCTTCAAACTCTCCATTGTTCAGGCCTCGGACAATATCTGACACAGACAACGGATTGGGGCTCTCCGTGGGCATGGCCGCGTGGGGTTCTGGGCGCCTGTAGCGCTTCAGAAGCGCTTTGGCCCTGCCAAGACTGAAGGGTTTGCCCAGGTCCCCAAGAAACTCCAGCCCCAAGGACAGGATCATAGAGGCGGTGGCTTGACGAAGGACCGGGTCCAGATCGCTGCTGAGAATTACCGAGTGCAGCAGTCCGCTCTGACTGGCATGGTGCAGAAATGTCAGGCCATCCATACCCCGCATGTGCAGATCGCAGATCGCCACGTCCACGCCACCGCTCTCTTTGAGCGCAGCCAGTGCCTGGTCGCCGTCGGCGGCTTCATAGATCTGGCCGATTTCGGCGTTTCTTAACGCCGAGACGGCTACCAGCCTTTGAAAGGGCTGGTCCTCAAGTATCAACACGCGGATTCCGGGCATAACAGACTGTCTGAAAGGGGAGAACGGACTATTTTTAACGAAAATTCCTACAAAATCTTTCAGCCTGATCCTCGTGGGGCGTGGGAAATTTCCCAGTGAAATCAGGAAAATCCTTATCCGACAAAAACGCTTTTATGTAGTTGAAAAATAAGAATGATTATAATAATGATAAAGATCTGAGACTTTACAAATCGCAATCTTTACTTCTTAATGTAGAGGTGGATTACGGTTTAGGTCGTTCAGTACGTGAGCTCCTACTGTTAGGTTAGTGCATCGAGTACTAATCAGTGCCGCTGTAAACCGAAGCCCCAATACCTTGCAAGCGATGTGATATATGAAAAAAGCACTGATTGTCGATGATCACCCTGTCATTCGATCTGCCCTGAAGATGTCATTGGCGAATCAGGGCCTGGAGATTGTTGGCGATAGCGATAACGGGGTTGACGCGCTGATTCTTATCAGAAGTCTCCAGCCGGACATCGTGATCCTTGATATCGGTATGCCGAAGCAAGATGGCCTGGAAGTCATTAGTCGAATTCGCGCTGAGGCGCACCCGGTATTGATCCTGGTGTTCACGTCACTGCCAGTGGAAGTTTATCTCAATCGCTGTATCTCGGCGGGCGCCAATGGTTTTGTAAGCAAAGAGGAAAGTATCCATAACCTGAGCAATGCGATCACCGCCTTGCTTAGCGGTTACACTTACTTCCCCAATCGCTCCTTGAACGCTCCGACGGTTAGGGAAGTAGATGCAGGTGACGCGGCCAGGGTAAAGAAGCTTACGGACAGAGAGATTGTCATTCTCCAACAGCTTGCACTGGGCTACAGTAATAAAGTGGTCGCTGAAAAAATGTTGCTCAGCAACAAAACAATTAGTACTTACAAGTCCAGGATTCTGGGCAAGATCAATGCCGACTCGTTCTTGGAGTTAGTGGATTTTGCTAAAAGAAACAACATTATAAGCTAGTTGTTTTGTCGGCTGCTCAAGCCCTCTAGTGCCCGCATTACAATCCGTGTATTTCTGAATGCAGCGCCCGCACAGGTTAAGAGCGCTGTGCGCTGCTCTCAGGGTTGGTACTGCCCTTGTAGGAGTTGGCTTGCCAGCGATGGGTCCAGTCAGCCAGCCACTCCCGGGATCAAACATGGCGCCTGCTAAACTCAGGCGCGCACGTAAACCCAGGCCGTCAGACCAGAGGCCAGGGTCACCGCAACCCGCTTGTAGTCGGCCACTTCATAGGCGTCCGCCGCCGCAAGTTCCGCTTCGCTGATCTGCAAGACCATGCCGGCCACGCAGTCGTTTGCATTGCTGCTGGGGGTGACGATCGGGTGGTGGGTCTTGCCGCTGGTGGCCAGGACTTGCGGGTCGGTGATTTCCACCCAGGCCTGGCTGTAACCGAGCATCTGATCAGCCTGGCCGACCAGTTCGCGGCCGAAGTTGGCCAGCTGCACGGCTTTGTCCTGCAGGGTGCCGTAGGAGAACAACAGCACCGGATATTCAGCAGATGGCGTCATCGCAGGCTCACTCGGCGGCAGGCGGGTTCAGGCGTGCTTCCATTTCCGCGACCTTGGCTTCGAGCGCTTCAAGGCGGGCACGGGTGCGGGCCAGGACGACCATCTGGCTGTCGAATTCTTCCCGGCTGACCAGTTCCAGTTTGCTGAAGCCGCTTTGCAGCAGGGCTTTGAACTGGCTTTCGATTTCGCTGCGAGGCTGCGAGGTATCACCGCTGAACAGGCGCGAGGCCTGGTCGCTCAGGGCATCAAGAAAGGCTTTGGGCGCGAGCATGTTCGGCTGTCCACAGTATGCAATGGGGCGCCAGTGTAACACGCAGTATTCGCGCCCCAATGCTGCACGCTTTTCGCGCATGGCGGCGAAACGCCGCGCACCGTTGTTGTGCATCAAAACGGTGCTGGCGACTGGCCAAGTCGGGCCGGGTAACGTAAGCCCCTGTAATTCCGGGCTTTAACCAATCTGGCAAGCTTTCTGCTAAGACCTTCATGACCCATGCACTGATGCAGTCACCATGACGACGCGTTACAAAGCCAGGCACTGCGCTTAGACTTGAGTCGGGTTTGTTTTCCTGGGGCAAGTCCACCAATTCGGGAGAGAGTTTCATGAAGCTAGTCACTGCCATCATCAAGCCGTTCAAGTTGGACGACGTGCGCGAGTCGTTGTCCGAAATCGGCGTGCAGGGCATCACTGTCACTGAAGTCAAAGGTTTCGGCCGGCAGAAAGGTCACACCGAGCTGTATCGCGGCGCTGAATATGTGGTCGATTTCCTGCCCAAGGTGAAGATCGACGTTGCTATCGACGACAAGGATCTGGACCGGGTCATCGAGGCGATCACCAAGGCGGCCAACACCGGCAAGATCGGTGACGGCAAGATTTTCGTGGTCAATCTGGAGCAGGCGATTCGCATCCGTACCGGCGAAACCGATACCGACGCGATCTAACAAAAAAGCCTCACCAAACCCCAACGCCCCAGGAGATAACAATATGACTCTGCGTCAGTTCGCAGGGCTAGGAGCCCTTTTGTCCCTCGTAATGCCCGGCCTGGCCATGGCAGAGGAGGCAGCCCCCGTGCTCAACTCCGGCGACACCGCCTGGATGTTGACCGCCACAGCCCTGGTGCTGTTCATGACCATCCCTGGTCTGGCCCTGTTCTACGGCGGTATGGTGCGTTCCAAGAACGTGCTGTCGGTGATGATGCAGTGCTTTGCGATCACCGGCCTGATCAGCGTTCTGTGGGTGGTTTACGGCTATAGCCTGGCGTTCGATACCACGGGTATGGAGCAAGGCGTAGTCAATTTCAATTCCTTCGTTGGCGGTCTGTCCAAGGCGTTCCTTGCCGGCGTGACTCCGGCGAGCCTGACCTCTTCGGCGGCGCTGTTCCCTGAAGCGGTATTCATCACCTTCCAGATGACCTTCGCGATCATCACCCCGGCGCTGATCGTCGGAGCCTTTGCCGAGCGCATGAAGTTCTCGGCTATGCTGATCTTCATGGCCATCTGGTTCACCCTGGTCTATGCGCCGATCGCCCACATGGTCTGGAGCGGTAACGGCGGCCTGATGTGGGACTGGGGCGTGCTCGACTTTGCCGGCGGCACCGTGGTGCACATCAACGCCGGTATCGCCGGCCTGGTGGCCTGCCTGGTGCTAGGCAAGCGCAAGGGCTTCCCGACCACGCCGATGGCCCCGCACAACCTCGGTTACACGCTGATGGGCGCAGCCATGCTGTGGATCGGCTGGTTCGGCTTCAACGCAGGCTCCGCCGCCGCCGCCAACGGCACCGCCGGCATGGCCATGCTGGTCACCCAGATCGCTACCGCGGCAGCGGCACTGGGCTGGATGTTCGCCGAGTGGCTGACCCACGGTAAGCCCAGCGCACTGGGCATCGCCTCGGGCGTGGTAGCCGGTCTTGTGGCCATCACCCCGGCTGCCGGCACCGTCGGGCCGATGGGCGCCCTGGTGATCGGCCTGGTGGCGGGCGTGATCTGCTACTTCTGCGCCACCAGCCTCAAGCGCAAGCTCGGCTATGACGACTCGCTGGACGCCTTCGGCGTGCACGGCATCGGCGGTATCGTCGGTGCAATCCTCACCGGCGTGTTCGCAGCCCCGGCACTGGGCGGCTTCGGCACCGTCGAAGACATCGGCGCGCAAGTCTGGATTCAGGCCAAGGGCGTCGGCTTTACCGTGATCTACACCGCGATCGTCACGTACGTGATTCTCAAGGTGCTGGATCTGGTCATGGGCCTGCGGGTCAACGAAGAAGAAGAGTCGGTCGGTCTCGACCTGGCGCAACACAACGAGCGCGGCTACAACCTGTAACGTCCTCGAAAAAATCTTGCCCGGCTTGCCGGGCATTTTTTTGCCCGGATTTTGCCCGTTCGTTCAAGCGCAAACGGTTTCTTGCCGAGCTTTGATGGCTGCATGTGGCGTGGGTAGAAAACTTACAGCGTTCAGTGAAATTTAGGCACTTTGCTTTTTCTCTGAGCACGCTAGAATGCGCGCCGAAGGGTGCTGACGAGCTGTCCGCAAACTTCCATACCCTTTGCTAGGCTTGCCAATAAGCGAGTCGATCACGCCAGGGTATGTCGGCGCGTTAACGCGCCCGCTCTTTATTTGTACAGACCTCGCCCGTGACGTGGGGTTTGCCCGGTTCTCGCCATTCGTTGTGGCGCAACCACGGTCTGCGGCCAGTCCGCGGACATTGAATTTTTTCTGGCAGCTGTCGATTTTCGACGTTGCTGGTCTATAACTAATCTGCTTTTCGCAAGTCATGAGGTAGAACATGAGCGACGACGATCTGGAAAATGACGACCTCGAAGTAGGCGACGAAGACGAAACTGATGACGGTCTGGAAGCGGCAGCCGATGATGTGGCTGACGACAGCGGCGACGACAGCCCGGCTCCCGTAGCCAAAGGCAAGAAGTCGGCGGCGGTCTCGGTCGACGAGATGCCGAGCATGGAAGCCAAGCAGAAGGAGCGTGATGCCCTGGCCAAGGCCATGGAAGAGTTCCTTTCCCGTGGTGGCAAGGTGCAGGAAGTGGAGGCCAACGTGGTCGCCGATCCGCCCAAGAAGCCGGACAACAAGTACGGTAGCCGCCCTATCTGAGTGGTTCCGTCAGCAAGAAAGCCCGCCGTCGCTGCGGGCTTTTTTGTGTCTGCTGTTCAGCGCCAGCTGTTGAGCAGTTCCGGCAACTGCGACAGCCGCTGGATTTCCGCATCAGGGCGGTTCTCGGCTGCCCAGGCCTTGCCCTGGGGGTTGAACCAGATCGCCCGCAGGCCGGCGCGCTGGGCCCCGGCAATGTCATCGCCGGGGTGATCGCCGATGTGTACCGCCGCATCAGCGTCGACTTCGCCCTGGCGCAGGGCCTCGAGGAAGGGTTGCGGGTCGGGCTTGCCTATCCCTAGGTCTTCGGCGCACAGGGCAAACTTGAAGTAATCGGCCAGGCCCAGGCGGCGCACATCGGCGTTGCCGTTGGTGACCACGCCCAGCGTGTAGCTGTGACGCAGGATCTCCAGCACCGGCTGCACTTCGGGGAAGATGTCGATCTGGTGGCGGGCGTGGAGGAACACCTCGAAGCCTTCGTTGGCCAGCTCACGGGCCTTGTTCTCGCTGTAGCCGACCTCTTCCAGGGCGCGGAACAGCACGCGCCGGCGCAAGGCGCTGATGCGGTGCTTGAGCCCAGGCTCAGCCTGCACCAGGCGCTCACGGATGGCGTACAGGTGCTCCACGGGTACTGCGCCAAGGTCCGGCGCATTGGCGGCCAGCCAGTCGCGCAGGATGGCCTCGGCGCTGACGATCACCGGCGCGGTGTCCCACAGGGTGTCGTCGAGGTCGAAGGTGATCAGCTTGATGCTCATGAGTCACTGCCCTTACTGCGTTTGGCCCGGGGGTGGGCGCTGTCATACACGGCGGCCAGGTGCTGGAAGTCCAGGTGAGTGTAGATCTGCGTGGTGGCGATGTCGGCATGGCCGAGCATCTCTTGTACGGCGCGCAGGTCCTGGGACGATTCCAGCAGATGGCTGGCGAAGGAGTGTCGCAACATGTGCGGGTGCAGGTTCTGGCCCAGCTCGCGGGCGCCAGCGGCCTGTACTCGCAGCTGAATGGCCCGTGGGCCGAGGCGCCGGCCCTGCTGGCTGACGAACACCGCGCCGTCCTGCGGGCCGCTGCCGGCGCGCAGGGGCAGCCATTGCTCCAGTGCCTCGCGGGCCTTGCGGCCGACCGGCAGCACGCGGGTCTTGCTGCCCTTGCCATGCACCTGTACCAGGCCGTCTGGCAGGTCGAGCTGGTCGAGATTGAGGCTGGTCAGCTCCGACAGGCGCAGGCCGGAGGAGTAGAACAGCTCGAGCATGGCCTGGTCGCGGCGGGCGAGAAATTCATCTTCGACCGCGCCTTCCAGCAGTTGCAGGGCTCGGTCGGTGTCGAGGGTCTTGGGCAGGCGCCGCTCGCCCTTGGGCGCCGATAGGCCGTTGGCCGGATCGTGGCTGCAATGGCCTTCGCGGTTGAGGTAGCGGTAGAAACCACGCACTGCCGAAAGCAGGCGGGCAAGGCTGCGTGAAGACTGGCCCTGGTGATGCTGGCGGGCGATCAGTTGGCGCAGATGCTGGATCTGTAGCGCGTTCCAGCTGTCGATGCCGCTCTTGGCGCAGAACGCCAGGACACTCTCCAGGTCGCGTCGGTAGGCCAGCTGGGTGTGTTCGGACACCTGGCGCTCGTTGCGCAAGTGCGCGCAGAAGGCCTCCAGCTGGCGCTCCACTAGCGCACCGGACGCAGGGTCTGGGTATGGCGCGGTACTACTCGGCCGAGCACTTCGGCGATGTAGCTGAGGAACAGGGTGCCGACCGTGCTCTTGTAATGCTGCGGGTCGCGGCTACCGATCGCCAGTACGCCATGCAGGCCCTGATGATTGAGGGTGGCGACGGCGCTGGAGCCGACTTCCTTGCGCTGCTCTTCGCCGAACAGGAAGTCCAGCTCATGATCGCGCAGGTTACCGCTGACCGTCTTACCGGCACACAACAGGCCGCCAATGGCTTGCTGGGCGTCGGCGCTGTTGACCCAGCGACCGACCGGCGCGGCGGTTTCGCCGAACAGGATCAGGCTGACGAAGGGCACCTTGAACTCCTGGCGCAGGCTGTCTTCGACGGCCATGACCACGTTTTCCAGGCTGTCGGCATCGAGCAGGTCGAGGATCAGCCGGCGGGTCTTGTCGAACAGCCGGTCGTTGTCGCGGGCCACGTCCATCAGTTGCGAAAGGCGGTGACGCATCTCGATATTGCGGTCGCGCAGCAGCTTGAGCTGGCGCTCGACCAGCGACACGCTATCGCCACGCTGATGGGGGATGTGCAGCTCGCTGAGCAGCTCGTCGTGCTCGGCAAAGAACGTCGGGTTGTCGCGCAGGTAGGCAACCACGGCCTCAGCCCCGAGGGTGGGCGTCGAGCCCTCGGCACTAAGGTCGCAGGGCTGTTCGGCGGGAGCCTGGGGCTGATCGGTCATGGCTGGTACTCACTCATAGACGAACCTGTCCTTCAAACACGCGTACGGCGGGGCCGGTCATCAGCACCGGTGTGCCCGGGCCTGCCCATTCGATGGACAGGCGCCCACCCGGCAGGTCGATCAACAGCGGTGAGTCCATCCAGCCCTGGCTGATCGCCGCCACGGCTGCGGCGCAGGCGCCGGTTCCGCAGGCCTGGGTTTCGCCAGCGCCACGTTCCCACACCCGCAGTTGCGCGCGGTGGCGGTCGATGACCTGGATGAAGCCGACATTGACCCGCTGCGGGAAGCGCGGGTGATGTTCGATCTGCGGGCCCAGTTCGTGCACCGGTGCGGCGTTGATGTCGTCGACCCGCAGTACCGCATGGGGGTTGCCCATCGATGCGGCGAAGAGTTCCACGTTGCGCCCGGCGACCTCGAGCGGGTAGCTCAGGGCCTGGGCCGGCGCCTCGAACGGGATCTCGGCCGGCACCAGCCGCGGCGGGCCCATGTCGACGCTGATCTGCCCGTCGTTGCGCACGTCCAGCTCGATGATGCCGCCCTTGGTTTCGACGCGGATGCGTTTTTTCGCGGTCAGGCGCTTGTCCAGCACGAAGCGCGCAAAGCAGCGCGCACCGTTGCCGCACTGTTCGACCTCGGAGCCGTCGGCGTTGAAGATCCGGTAGCGGAAATCCACTTCCGGATTGCTTGGCGCCTCGACGATCAGCAGTTGGTCGAAGCCGATGCCGGTGTGGCGGTCGCCCCATTGCTTGGCGTGCTTGGGCAAAATGTGCGCATGCTGGCTGACCAGGTCGAGGACCATGAAGTCGTTGCCCAGCCCATGCATCTTGGTAAAACGCAGCAGCATGGGGTTACTCCGGCAGCAGGCTTTCGCCGGCGAACAACTCGGCCACGGTTTCGCGACGACGCACTTCGAAGGCCTGGTCACCATCGACCAGCACTTCGGCACAACGACCACGGGTGTTGTAGTTCGAGCTCATGACAAAACCATAGGCGCCCGCCGAGTGCACCGCCAGCAAATCGCCTTCGGCCAGGTTCAGTTCGCGCTCTTTGGCGAGGAAGTCGCCGGTTTCGCAGATCGGCCCGACGATGTCGTAGGTACGGCCTTCACCGGCACGCGGCTGCACCGCGGTGACGTTCATCCAGGCCTGGTACAGGGCTGGGCGGATCAGGTCGTTCATCGCCGCATCGACGATGGCGAAATCCTTGTGCTCGGTGTGCTTGAGGTACTCGACCTGGGTCAGCAGCACGCCGGCGTTGGCGACGATGTAGCGGCCCGGCTCGAACACCAGGGCCAGGTCGCGATCACCGACGCGTTCGCGGATGGCCTTGATGTAGTCGCCGGCCAGTGGCGGCTCTTCGTCGCGATAGCGCACGCCGACGCCGCCACCCAGGTCCAGGTGGCGCAGGAGGATGCCGCAGTCGCCGAGGCGGTCGATCAGCGCCAGCAGGCGGTCGAGGGCATCGAGGAAGGGTTCCAGGGTGGTCAGCTGCGAGCCGATATGGCAGTCGACGCCGACCACTTCCAGGTTTGGCAGCTGCGCGGCGCGGATGTACACCTCTTCGGCATCGGCGATGGCGATACCGAACTTGTTTTCTTTCAGGCCCGTGGAGATGTACGGGTGGGTGCCGGCATCGACGTCCGGGTTGACCCGCAACGAAACCGGCGCGCGTACGCCCATTTCGGCAGCCACGACCTGCAGGCGCTCGAGCTCGTCGGTGGATTCGACGTTGAAGCAGTGCACGCCGACTTCCAGGGCGCGGCGCATGTCTTCACGGGTCTTGCCGACGCCGGAGAACACCACGCGATCGGCCCGCCCGCCAGCGGCCAGGACACGCTCCAGCTCACCGCCGGAAACGATGTCGAAACCTGCACCCAGGCGGGCCAGCAGGTTCAGCACGCCGAGGTTGGAGTTGGCCTTGACGGCGAAGCACACCAGGTGCGAAACACCCTCCAGGGCATCGGCGTAGCTACGGTACTGGGCCTCGATGTGGGCGCGCGAGTAGACGTAGGTCGGCGTGCCGAAACGTTCGGCGATGGCCGACAGGGCCACGCCTTCCGCGAACAGTTCACCGTCGCGGTAGTTGAAAGCGTCCATGGGTTACCCTTACTGGTGCTTGTGCGATTGCGACTTTTGACCGTCTTTGCTGTCGTCTGGCAGGTACAGTGGGCCCTTCTGGCCGCAGGCGGAGACGAGGCAGGCAACCGCGACGAGCGCCGCGAGGGTGGAGATCAGGCGCTTCATGGCGTAATCCTTTGTAATAAGCAGTATTGCGCCCGAGTATACCGAGCGCCCGGCCCCTTGCCTATGCAGGCAGCCCGCCGTCGGGCGGGGTGGTGGCTGCGCTGCCTGGCGCAGGTCGGTATCCTTTGCATTCGGCGCGCCGCGCTCGTATCTTGCCCGGCTTGCGTGTGTGCAGACATTTTTGAGGTTCTTGCAATGAGTTTGACCGAAGCGCGTTTTCACGATCTGGTCGACGCGACCCAACAGGCGCTGGAAGACCTGTTCGACGAGACGGACCTGGATCTGGACATGGAGAACTCGGCAGGGGTCCTGACCATCAAGTTCGACAACGGCAGCCAGCTGATCTTCAGCCGCCAGGAGCCGCTGCGCCAGCTGTGGCTGGCGGACAAATCCGGTGGTTTCCACTTCGACTACGATGAGTCGAGCGGCAAGTGGACCTGCGAAAAGACCGAAGAGCTGCTCGGTGAGATGCTTGAGCGCATCGTCTGGGAGCGGGTCGGTGAAAAGCTCGATTTCGACGAAATCTGATGAGCAGCGCGCCCAAGCCGGCCAAGCCGCTCTACAGCAATGTCAGCCCGGCAGTGCCGTCGCCGTGCATCAGCACCTGCCGGCTGGATGAGCACAAGGTCTGCATCGGCTGCTTTCGCCATGTCGAGGACATTCGCCAGTGGCGTGCGGCCGACGATGAGCAGCGCCGGCAGATCTGCCGCGAGGCGCTGGCGCGTCGACAGCTGGCCGGGTCGGCATAGACCCTGCGGGTATTGTGTATTTACTTGGCTGTGGTAGTGTCGAACCTGTTTCGGCTGTGCCGAATTCCTGCAAACCCCGCCCTTGGGCGGGGTTTTGCTTTATATCGCCCAGAAAAAGGAGTCTGACCGGATCATGAGCACCAAGCCTTCCATTATCGTCACCCGATTGGACGTACAGCGTCTCGAGCGTCTTATCGAAAGCCTCGATGAGAAGACGCAGGAGTCGCCGGGTGTGCTCGCCTTGCAGGACGAGCTGGACCGCGCCGAACAGGTCGGTCACGAGGAAGTTCCGGCCGGTGTCGTGACCATGAACTCCCGGGTTCATTGCCGCGAAGAAGCCAGCGGCAAGGACTACCACCTGACCCTGGTCTATCCCAAGGACGCCAACGCTGACGAAGGCAAGATCTCCATCCTCGCACCGATCGGCAGTGCACTGCTGGGCCTGTCGGTGGGCGAGAAGATCGACTGGCCGGCGCCGGGTGGCAAGACCCTCAAGCTCGAGCTGCTGGCAGTCGAGTACCAGCCAGAAGCGGCGGGCGACTTCGACCTCTGAGCCTCAAGCCTGCGCCAGGGCCTCGTTGAGCGCCCGCTCCAGTTCACCCTTGTAGCGCAGGTAGAGGATGCTTGAGCCAAGGCCGTCGGCCAGCAGGCCCGACAGGTCCAGGTCGGTGATATAGCAGCGGTAGCGCTCGGCCTCGCGGCGCTGATCGATGATCTCGCGGGCGACCACCGCATACAGTTGGTCGCCATGCTCGAGCTGGGAAAACTCCCGCTGATTGCAGTACAGCGTCACTTGTACGTCGTCGCTGGCGCCGGCTTGTAAAATTGCCTGCACTTCGTAGTACGGCCGGTCGATGGCCTTGACCTCGACCTGGCGCGCTTCCACCTGGCGGACCTTGCCAGGGCCTGACGGCAACAATTGGTAATAAAGAATATCCAGTGAGCCTTGGGCCTGCAGGCTGTCCAGGGGCAGCCGTGCTTCGCGGCGAAACACGATCGATTGCAAAAAGCGCTGCAGGGGCAGCAACAGGCTGTTTTCATCGTGGAACGGCAGGCGTTGCTGCCACAGGGCATTGTGCTCATCGAGCACGTAGACATCGGCGAAGGCCTCTTGCACCCGATAGAACAGCTGGATGCATTGTGGTTGGCCCAAGGGTAGTACCTGCGCCAGGTCCAGCTCCTGCAGGGCGTTGGCGTCCAGGTGCAGGGGGCTGTAATCGCTGCGTTCTTCGCCGAGGTAGCGCAGTACTGCGTCCTGATCGTCGAGGGTCACCAGGTTCACGGCGCCAGGGTGCAGCTCCAGCACATGGGTGTGCTGCTCAACCTGCAACAGGTAGCGATGGTTGAGGTTCTGCGCCAGCAGCCCCTGGGTGGTGGCGAATACGTCTTCGACCCGCAGGGCAATGGCCTGGGCACGGTTGTGGCAGAAGCAGCGCACCCGCAGCCGAGGGATGTGCTCGCTGCCCAGACCATTGAGGTAATCACGCAGGCAGCGCAACAGCGCATGTCCGCCGTCGTAGCGGTGCACCTGCACTTCGTTCCAGCTGTTGAGCGTGACCTGGTCGAGGGTCAGCACCAGGTTTTCGCGCACCCCGGCATAGCTCAGCGAGTCGGTGCGTTCGGTGGTCATCAGGATGTTCAGGTCGCGGTGGTGTTGCAGCGGGTCGACGCCGACGTTGACCAACAGCAGGATCTCGTCGGCCACACTGGGCTGCAGCAGGCGCTGTTCGCTGACCAGCGACAACGGCAGGGCGACGCTCTGTTGCAGGCTGCCGAGCAGGTTGAACAGCTCGTACTCGCTCAGGTCGCTGCTGCCCGGGTGCAGGGCCAGGCGCGTGCTGCTGTCGATCACGCCGTTGCGGTGGGCCCAGGTCAGTAGCTCAAGCAGCTCGCGGCAACGCTTGATCGGAGCAAAATGCTCCCACTCGTGTACGCCCAGGTTGCCGTTGTACAGGCCCCAGTGGTGTTGCCCGGGCTCCTTGCGGTTGGGTGACTGGACCAGGGTCAGGGTATCTTCGGCCAAGTCCGGGGCGATTCCCGGGTTGATGAACTCGACCTTGCCGGCGCGCCGTTCGAAAGCGGCATACAGGCGCCGGCCGAGCACGCTGAGGTCGCGCTGGTCGATGCGGCTGATGGCGTTCTGGCTGCGGGCAAACTGGCAGAGGAAGCGGTAGCTGTAGTTCAGCTCGGCCACCAGCTCGCGGCGCTCGAGCGCCACCTGGCGGACTTTCCACTGGCTGCGGCTGTCGAGCAGCGTCAGTTGACGCTCGTCCCAGCCCCATTCCCGGCTCAGCCGTTGCAGCAGCTCGCGCTGCCAACTGGTGCTGCGCGAGCGGGCCAGGCCGCTGAGCTTCTTGTTGACCTTCAGGTACAGGCTGCGCCGCACCAGCTCCAGCCGCTCACGTTCGCCCCGGCCTTGCAGGTACTGCTCGATGCGCCGGTAGACCATCATGTAGGGGTCGAGCTCGTCGAGGTCGAGGTGATTGCTGAACACCGCCTGCTTGAACTGCAGGCTCAGGCACTGCACCTGTGGGTGTTCACTGGCATAGACCTCGGTCAGCAGCAGCTTGAGCACCGACTTGTAGGGCGATTCGATGCCCTTGAACAGCTGCCAGAGCCCGGCGCCGACGAACTCGCCTGGCGGGATGTGCGCCAGGTGGCCGAGGTCGAGGTTGTCTTCGGCACGCACGAAGCGTTTGCACAGCAGGGTCTCGATGTATTGCCGGTAGCGTGTTTCTTCGTAGACCGGTACCAGCCACCACAAGGGCGTGCGCCCGGCGAGCCAGATGGCGGTGCGGTAGAACTCGTCGAGCAGCAGGTAATGCTGAGTGGTGCCGCAGTCGTCGGAACTGAGCTGGCCGTCACGTTCGCCCTGGACGAAGCTCTGCGGCTCGATCAAGAACAGGTGGGCCTCGGCGCCCTGGCTGGCCGCCCAGATTTCCAGCAACAGGCACTTCTTGCGCAGCTCCGCCAGCTCGCTTTCGCTGAGGTCGGCGGCGTGGCAGACCCAGACGTCCATGTCGCTTTGCTCGGCCTGGGCCAGGGTGCCCAGGCTGCCCATCAGGTACAGCCCGTGAATCGGCTGGGGCGGGTTGCCGCGCCGGGCCTTGTACGAGAACGAGCGGGTCAGGCGCTGGGCTTCGGCCAGCAGTGGGGCATCAGGCTCGAAGTTGGCGACGCCCGCCGGTGTGTTGCCGGATACATAACCGGGCAGCAGCGGGTGATTGACGTGCAAGAACAGCGGCAGCAGGGTCAGCACCTGCTGTTGCCGGCTCGACAGCCCGTCCATGGCCCGCCCCAGGCGCCCCTGGTTGAGCGTCAGAAAACGTTGGCGCAGCTGGCTGAGCACCTTGCGGTCAATGCCCTGATCGAGGTCGGGGCGAATTTCGTGGGGGTGGTTCATGGCGAGCTGAAACCGGCCGTCTAGGGAGCAATGGCGAGTTTAAGCTATTTTAATTTTGACGCCATTTTATTAGCGATGGTGTGGAGGCGACCGATAGCAAGGCCAGCCCCCACTGTGGGAGCCGGCGTTGCCGGCGATGGACTGCAAGGCAGTCCCGATCAGGCAGGTTCGCCGACATTCAGAATGTTCAGCAACACCTGCACGTTCTCGGCAGCATCGTGACCAAGGCTGGTCAGGTAACCGCCATCGGGCTGGTCAGTGAGCTTTTTCTCGTACAGACGACGCGCTGCAGCGATTACCTCCTTGGAGGCAGTGTTATGAACCTTGATACCTTCCTGGCTGCTATCCAGGTTGAACAAGGCAAGGACTTCCAGCTCGGCAATCAGTTCGGGGGTAAACGACATAGAGACTCCGACTTCCAGACAAGGAGGGCAGCACCGTCGCCGGTGCCTGGTTTTGCAGTGTAGTCAGGGAAATCCTGCTTTGCTTCAGACCTTTTCCGGCGGCAGCTCGGGCAGGGCGCGCAAGGCGGTTTCGTACCATTCGGTGTTGAACGCGCGGTCGTCTTCGAGCATCGCGTCAATCTCGTAGGCCAGCACATGGGCCATGAGGTTGAGGATATCTTCACGCTCGTAACCCACCAGGGTCAACTTGTTGAACGTGGCTTTGGCCGCCGGCGGGTTGTCGCTTTCGATCTGGTTCTCGATCGCTTCGATCAGGGTCGACTCGGCGAACTCTTCTTCGTCGTTGTCGATATCGGTTGGTTCGCTCATGGGCGCTTTCCTCTTTTGGGGTGCCCAGTTTGCCACGAGCCGGGCACCGATGCCTTGCTATCGACAGACTCCATGATGCTGGTCAGTACCCGGCACTTGGGTCTATAACAACCCGGCCAACCCCTTTACGGCCTGGAGGCTGTTTCATGCTCAAGCTTCATGGATTTTCGGTCAGCAACTACTACAACATGGCCAAACTGGCGCTGCTGGAAAAGGGCGTGCCGTTTGAAGAAGTGCTGTTTTTCGGCGGCCAGAGCCCCGAAGCGCTGAAGCTCAGCCCGCGCGGCAAGGTGCCGGTGCTGGAGACCGAAGAGGGCTTTATCAGCGAAACCAACCTGATCCTCGACTACATCGAGCGGACCCAGCCGGGCAAGGCGCTATTGCCTGAAGGGGTTTTTGCCCAGGCCAAGGTGCACGAGCTGGCCAAGGAGATCGAGCTGTACATCGAGCTGCCTGCCCGCGCCTGCTACCCCGAAGCATTTTTCGGCGCACGGGTCGATGACGCCATCAAGGCCAAGGCCAAGGCCGAATTGCTGGCCGGTATCGCCACCCTCAAGCGCAATGGCAAGTTCAGCCCATTTGTGGCCGGCGACAGCCTGACCCTCGCCGACATGCTGTTCTGCTTTAGCGTCGACCTGGCCTATGCCGTGGGCAAGAAGGTCTTCGCCATCGACGTGCTGGAAGACTTCCCGCAAGCGCGTGAGCTGTTGGAGCGTTTCAAGCACAACCCGAACGTGCAGAAAATTGCCGCCGACAAGGAAGCGCAGATGCCTGCTTTCCTGGAGATGGTGCGCTCAAGCAAGCCTTGAAGGCCAAGTGCTGCCACCCAGTCAGAACTGGCCGGGCAGCAGCACGCGACAGGGCTTAGCGCGCGGCGAGCAGCGCCTTGCCGCGGGCTACGGCAGCGCGTACTTGCGCAGGCGCAGTACCGCCGATGTGGTCACGGGCGTTGACTGACCCTTCGAGGGTCAGGACGGCGAACACGTCCTGTTCGATCTGGTCGCTGAACTGGCGCAGCTCGTCCAGGCTCATTTCCGCCAGGTCCTTGCCGGTATCGACACCGTACTTCACCGCATGGCCGACGATTTCATGGCAATCACGGAACGGCAGGCCACGGCGTACCAGGTAGTCGGCCAGGTCGGTGGCGGTGCTGAAGCCGCGCAGGGCTGCTTCACGCATGATGGCGTGACGCGGCTTGATCGCCGGGATCATGTCGGCAAAGGCGCGCAGCGAGTCGCGCAGGGTGTCGGCGGCGTCGAACAGCGGCTCCTTGTCTTCCTGGTTGTCCTTGTTGTAGGCCAGTGGCTGGCCTTTCATCAGGGTCAGCAGGCCGGTGAGGGCGCCGAACACGCGGCCGGTCTTGCCGCGCACCAGCTCCGGCACGTCCGGGTTCTTTTTCTGCGGCATGATCGAACTGCCGGTGCAGAAGCGATCAGGCAGGTCGATGAACTGGAACTGGGCGCTGGTCCACAGCACCAACTCTTCGGAGAAGCGCGACAGGTGCATCATCGCCACGCTGGCGGCCGCGCAGAATTCAATGGCGAAGTCACGATCAGAGACACCGTCGAGCGAGTTGCCGGCTACTGCTTCGAAGCCCAGCAGCTGGCAGGTCAGTTCGCGGTCGATCGGGTAGGTGGTGCCGGCCAGTGCGGCGCTGCCCAGGGGCATGCGGTTGGTGCGCTTGCGGCAGTCGACCAGGCGCTCGTAGTCGCGGCTGAGCATTTCGAACCAGGCCAGCAAGTGGTGGCCGAAGGTCACCGGCTGGGCGGTCTGCAGGTGGGTGAAGCCGGGCATGACGGTTTCGGCTTCGCGCTCGGCCTGCTCCAGCAGGCCCTGCTGCAGGCGGGTGATCTCGGCCAGGATCAGGTCGATTTCGTCACGCAGCCACAGGCGGATATCGGTTGCGACCTGATCGTTGCGGCTGCGGCCGGTGTGCAGCTTTTTACCGGTGATGCCGATGCGGTCGGTCAGGCGTGCCTCGATGTTCATGTGCACGTCTTCAAGGTCGACGCGCCAGTCGAAGTTGCCGGCCTCGATGTCGCCCTGGATGGTCTTCAGGCCGTCGATGATGGTGTCGCGCTCGGCGTCGGTGAGGACGCCGACCTTCGCCAGCATGGTGGCGTGGGCGATCGAACCCATGATGTCGTGGCGGTACAGGCGCTGGTCGAAATTGACGGAGGCGGTGAAGCGGGCGACGAAGGCGTCGACGGGCTCACTGAAGCGGCCGCCCCAGGACTGATTGGTCTTGTCGGTGCTCATGGATTCACTCGTTGAAGGCGTGAACGGAAAAAGTGCTGCCGATCATAGCAGGATTGGCGGCCCTGCCGGAGTGCGGCGGTCGGCGTAAATGCGGGTTTATGTCGCAGCACAGGCCCGCGACAGCGCGCTTGCAACAGGATATTTATCGATTGAACGGCAGTGTTGCGGCAACCGTCTACAGTTGGACAGAGGCTCGGCATGTTTCCTGCCGGGCCAGTGAATCTTTAGCCATCGTGCGAGTCTGAGCGTGGATCGCCGTGACGGTCGTCACCTCACCTGTCTACGCTATCCTTGTGCGAGACTCACGCAGGAATCCAGCGCAATATGAATGTCCTGATCGTTGATGACGAACCCCAAGCCCGGGAACGCCTGAGCCGACTGCTCGGCGAACTGGAGGGCTATACTGTGCTGGAGCCCAGCGCCACCAATGGCGAAGAGGCTCTGGCCCTGATTGACAGCCTCAAGCCCGAGGTCGTCCTGCTCGACATCCGCATGCCGGGGCTCGATGGCCTGCAGGTCGCTGCGCGGCTGTGCGAGCGCGAAGCACCGCCTGCAGTGGTGTTTTGTACCGGTGACCATGAGTTCACCGTCGAATCGTTCAAGGACAGCACCTTGGGCTATGTGCTCAAGCCGGTGCAGCCCGATAGCCTGCGTGACGCCTTGAAAAGGGCCGAACGCCCCAACCGCGTGCAGTTGGCGGCGCTGACCCGGCCGGCGGCCGAGAGTGGCAGCGGGCCGCGCAGCCATATCAGTGCCCGCACGCGCAAAGGCATTGAATTGATCCCCCTCGACCAGGTGATCTATTTCATCGCCGATCATAAATACGTGACCCTGCGGCACGAATCTGGCGAAGTGCTGCTCGACGAGCCACTCAAGGCTCTGGAAGACGAGTTCGGCGAGCGTTTTGTCCGTATTCACCGTAACGCGCTGGTCGCCCGTAACCGCATCGAGCGCTTGCAACGCACGCCGCTTGGGCATTTCCAGCTGTTTCTCAAGGGCCTCAATGGCGATGCCCTGATCGTCAGCCGCCGGCATGTGGCCGGTGTACGCAAGATGATGCAGCAACTGTAAGGGCGAGGACTATCGAGCAGTCGAGGGCCAGGGATGGTCGGCACCTAGCATGATTTAGATCTGCTAGCGGTCTGGACTGAGCTGTTATCATCGGGCGAATCTATCTCGTACGGATCGTTCCATGTCCACTCGCGAAATCCGCATTGCCACCCGCAAAAGTGCCCTGGCCCTGTGGCAGGCCGAATATGTCAAAGCCCGTCTGGAGCAGGCCCATCCTGGCCTGGTCGTGACCCTGGTGCCGATGGTCAGCCGTGGCGACAAGTTGCTCGACTCGCCGCTGTCGAAAATCGGCGGCAAGGGCCTGTTCGTCAAGGAACTGGAAACCGCGCTGCTGGAGAACCAGGCCGACATCGCCGTGCATTCGATGAAAGACGTGCCGATGGACTTCCCGGCAGGCCTGGGCCTGTTCTGCATCTGTGAACGCGAAGATCCGCGCGATGCCTTTGTTTCCAACACCTTTGACAGCCTCGAGGCGCTGCCGGCCGGCAGTATCGTCGGTACCTCCAGCCTGCGCCGCCAGGCCCAGTTGCTGAGCCGTCGCCCCGACCTCGAAATCCGCTTCTTGCGTGGCAACGTCAACACCCGCCTGGCCAAGCTCGATGCCGGCGAGTACGACGCCATCATCCTCGCCGCCGCCGGCCTGATCCGTCTGGGGTTTGAAGATCGCATCACCTCCAGTATCAGCGTTGACGACAGCCTGCCCGCAGGCGGCCAGGGCGCAGTGGGCATCGAGTGCCGCAGCGCCGACAGCGAAATCCATGCGCTGCTGGCTCCGTTGCATCACGTCGACACCGCTGACCGGGTTACTGCCGAGCGCGCCCTGAACAAGCACCTCAACGGTGGCTGCCAAGTACCGATTGCCTGTTATGCGGTGCTGGAAGGCGATCAGCTCTGGTTGCGCGGGCTGGTGGGCGAGCCCGCCGGTGGCAAGTTGCTCACCGCCCAGGCCCGCGCGCCGCGCAAGGATGCCGAAGCGCTTGGCATCAAGGTCGCCGAAGACCTGCTCGGGCAAGGTGCCGAAGAAATTCTCAAGGCGGTCTACGGCGAGGCCGGGCATCCGTGAGCCGCTGGCGCCTGCTGCTGACCCGGCCGGCAGAAGAATGCACGGCGCTGGCCCAGACGCTTGCCGAACAGGGGGTGTTCAGCAGCAGCCTGCCGTTGCTGGAAATCGAGCCGCTGGCGCTGACGCCAGCGCAGCTTGGCCAGGTGCAAACGCTCGATCAGTACTGCGCGGTGATTGTCGTCAGCAAGCCAGCTGCGCGCTTGGCTATAGAACAGCTGAATGTGCACTGGCCGCAGCCCCCCGCGCAGGCCTGGTTTACCGTCGGCGCAGCCACTGCGCAGATTCTTGACGACCATGGCCTCAATGTCAGTTATCCAGCCCAAGGCGACGACAGCGAAGCATTGCTGCAGCTGCCGGCGTTGAGCGAAGCGATCAGGCGCTCACAGCCACGGGTGTTGATCATCCGCGGCGAGGGGGGGCGTGAATTGCTCGCTGAGCGCTTGGCCGCATTGGGTGCCCGTGTCGATTACCTTGAGTTGTATCGCCGCTACCTGCCGCATTACCCTGAGGCCACCCTGGCCCGGCGTATTGCCGGGGAACGCCTGAATGGCCTGGTGGTCAGCAGTGGGCAGGGTTTTGAACACTTGCGCGAGCTGGCAGGTGCAGACTGGCCGCAGTTGGTGCAACTACCGTTGTTCGTGCCCAGCCCGCGGGTAGCGGAACTCGCCCGCGCCAGTGGCGCACAGAATGTAGTGGATTGCCGTGGTGCAAGCGCCGCGGCTTTGCTGGCAACATTGCAGGAAACTCCTGCACCAGCCCCCTAAGGCGCTAAGCTGATTGGCGACGTGCCGTAATGCAAAGGATGGATACGTGAGCGAAACTGTCTTGCCCAACGATGAACTGAAGGCCCCAGAGGCTCCTGCACAAACCCCCGTCGAACCGGCCAAGCGGTCCGGCAATGGTCTGGCAATCCTGGCCTTGCTGCTGGGCGCGGCAGGTGTCGCAGTTGGCGGGTGGGGCGTATGGCAGGTTCGCCAGCTCCAGAGCGCCGAGCAGGGCCAGGCACAGAACCTGCAGTCCCTGAGCGAGCAAACCCAGGCCCTGCAGCAGCGTGAACAGCAACTTTCTGCGCAGTTGGCCGTTCTGCCGCCCGCATCCGAACTGGAAGACCGTCGGCGTCTGGTCGCTCAACTGCAGGGTGACCAGCAACGCTTGAGCCAGCGCCTGGAGACCATCCTTGGCGCCAGCCGCAAGGACTGGCGCCTGGCCGAAGCCGAGCATCTGCTGCGCCTGGCCAGCCTGCGCTTGTCCGCCTTGCAGGACATCGTCAGCGCGCGTGAACTGGTCAAGGGCGCTGATGACATCCTCCGTGAACAGAGCGACCCGGGCTCCTTTGCCGCCCGTGAGCAACTGGCCAAGAGCCTGGCTACGCTCAACAGCGTCCAGCAGCCCGATCGCACCGGCTTGTTCCTGAAGCTCGCGGCCCAGCGTGAGCAAGTGCTGCAGCTCAGTGCCCAGACACCGGAATTCAACAGTGATGCCAATGCGCTGGGTGCCCTGACCGCCGATGGCGATGGCGCCAGTCGCTGGTCACAATGGTGGGCGGAGCTGTCCAAGTACTTCCAGATCGAATTTGACGCCGACGAAAACATCCGGCCATTGCTGGCGGGGCAGTCGCTCAACCAGTTGCGCCTGGCCCTGAGCCTGACCATCGAGCAAGCCCAGTGGGCCGCACTCAATGGCGAAGCCAAGGTGTACACCCAGGCCCTGGATGACGCCCGCAGTGTGCTGCTGGCCAACTTCAACGCCGACAACCCACAGAGCAAGGCCATGCTCGATAGCCTCAACGCGCTGGCTGAACAGCCGGTCGCGGTGGTGGTGCCGGACCTGGCGGACAGTATCAGTGCCGTTCAGGCCTACCTGGAGCGCCGGCACTTGCCGGTCGAGGAGGCCAAGCCATGAGGCGCGTTTACCTGCTGGCGGTGGTGGCGATTATCGTTGCTGCCGGGCTCGGGATCGCGATTGCCAAGCACAGCGGCTATGTGCAGATCGCCTACGGCAGCTTTCGCTATCAATCGGGCCTGTGGGCAGCGCTGGCGGCCCTGACCGCGATCATCCTGGCCGTGCTGCTGGTGCGCTACCTGGTCGGCCTGGTGCTGACATCCGGCGGGGTGGTCAACCCTTGGTCGCGGCGTAATCGCAGCCGTCGCACCCAACTGGCCATCGAGCAGGGCCAACTGGACCTCGCCGAGGGCCGCTGGGCCAGTGCCCAGCGTCACCTGCACCGGGCTGCCGAAGCCGAGCGTCAACCCTTGCTGTATTACCTCGGTGCCGCGCGTGCAGCCAACGAACTGGGCCGAACCGAAGACAGCGACAACTTGCTCGAGCGCGCCCTGGAGCGTCAGCCCGAGGCGGAGCTGGCCATCGCCCTGAGTCACGCCCAGTTGCAGATGGACCGTGGTGACAGCGATGCGGCCCTGATTACCCTGCAGGCCATGCAAGAGCGCCATCCGCATAACGTTCAGGTACTGCGCCTGTTGCAGCGCCTGTATCGCGAGCGTGGCGACTGGTCGGCGCTGATTCGCCTGCTGCCGGAGCTACGCAAGGACAAGGTGCTGCCGGTGAGTGAACTGGCCGAGTTGGAGCGCCGAGCCTGGGGTGAGAACCTGAGCCTGGCCGCCAGCCGTGAAGGCGATGAACAGACAGCTCGTCAATCCCTTGAGCGCGCCTGGCAGCAGCTTACCGCTGCGCAGCGCCAGGAGCCGCAGTTGGTGCTGGCCTATGCCGAGCAACTGCGCCAGCTGGGTGCAGAGAGCGAAGCCGAACAGGCCCTGCGCACGGCGCTCAAGCGCCAGTACGAAAGCCATCTGGCTCGGCTTTATGGGCTGGTGCGCGGTGGCGACCTGGCACGGCAGCTGCAAACCGCAGAAGGCTGGCTCAAGGAACATCCCGACGATCCCAGTCTGCTCCTGACCCTGGGCCGGCTAAGCCTGCAGAATCGCCTTTGGGGCAAAGCGCGGGATTATCTGGAAAGCAGCCTGCGGGTGCAGCGCAATCCCGAAGCCTGTGCCGAACTTGCCCGGTTGTTGGCCAGCTTGGGTGATGCCGAACGCAGCAATCAGCTATTCCAGGAAGGCCTGGGTATGCTTGATCAGCGGTTGCTGGCGTTGCCACTGCCTGAGGCTGTTCGAGCTTGATGTACCCATGGGCGCACCGCAAATCGCGCGCTCATGGGCTTGAGTCATCTTTCTGCGCCTTGCTGGTAAATTTTCCTGCAAATTGCTAAGCATTTTTCTTGCGGCACTCGGGATGCTTCCCTTGTCGATCAGCGACTTGTCCCGACTGTCTTGCCTTGATACAAGCCGCGCCTTTCCTCTACCGTTATCGCCTGTCTATCCCGCTTCTGGACTCGCCATGCTGTTGGCCCGCTTGCGTACATTGTTCTTTCCGGCGTTGCTGGCATCGGTGCTGGTCCAGGCGGCCGCTTTCTATCTGGAGTTCGGCTTGGGCCTGGTACCATGCCCGTTGTGCTACAGCCAGCGCTTGTTTTTGGGGGCTTTTGCCTTGGTCTGCCTGTGTGCGTTGGTGCATTCGCCGGGGCGTCTCGGCACCCGCGTCTATGCCGCCCTGGCGCTGTTCTGTGCGACAGGCGGGGCATTGCTGGCGGCCCGGCATGTCTGGCTGCAGGGCAATCCGGCGTTGTCGAGCATCGAGTGCCAGCCGGCTTTCGATTACGTGATCGAGAGCATGCCCATGGTCCAGGTGATCAAGGTGATGGTGATCGGCAGTGCTGACTGCGTGCCAATCAACTGGAGCTTCCTGGACCTTACCCTGCCCGAGTGGAGCCTGTTGTCCTTCGTGTTGCTGGCGACTTTGCCGATCGTTCGCCTGCTCGGTCGCGGCTGCCCGCTGTTCAGTCGGGCAGGTAAAAGCTGAGGCGGTTTTTTAACGGTGCAAGCGACCGACGGCAAAGAATGGTCGGATTAAACGCTTGTATGAACATTGTCGTCTGCGTACCTTGAAGGCAAGGGCGCACGGGAATAATCTCCCTGCACGCATACCGAAAACACAGCTGCTCGATGCCGCTCTGCTGACTTCACCTTTGCTCTGCACATTTGCGGCGCGGGGGCAGGGGCATTACCCAGAAGGGAAGAGATCGCCATGCTAGATAGTTGTCAGAATGCTCAGGAACGCTGGGGTGGGGTTCATAAGCTCATTGACCGCTGGTTGGACGAGCGTGCAGAGCTGGTGAAGGCTTTCCGCGAGCTGCGTGATGCCAAGCCGGCCTTTGCCGACAAGGACAAGAGCCGGGACTTCTGTGCGGTGCTGATCGACTACGTGTCAGCCTGGCATTTTGAAGTGAGCGAGCAACTGGTCAGCGAAGCCAAGGCGTTTGGCGACACTCGCGGGCTGGAGCTGGCCAAGCAGATCAGCCCTCGCATCGACGCCATCACCGAAATCGCTTCGGCGTTCAACGATCATTGCGACAAGGGCAACTGTAACGACCCTGAACGTTTCGCGGAAAAGCTAGGCAAGCTCGGCAGCTTGTTGCACGAGCGTTTCGAGCTCGAAGACTGCCTGATCGAAGTGCTGCACACCGCGCACAGCGAAGAAGGCGCGGTCCAGGCCTGACGGTGCTGCCGACCCTCAGTCGGCAACCCCGAGCAACTCGATTTCGAACACCAGTGGCGTATAGGGCGCAATCAGGTCGCCCGCGCCTTCGGCGCCGTAAGCCTGCGCCGAAGGGATCACCAGTCGCCACTTAGATCCTGTCGCCATCTGCGGCAATGCGACTTGCCATCCCTCGATCACACTGTCCAGATTGAACCATTGCGCTTGCTGGTTTTGATCGAACACTGTGCCATCCGGCAACTTGCCAACATAGCGAACCTGGACTTTGCCACCCGCTTTTGGCTTGCTTCCTGTCCCGGCCTGCAACTCGCTGACGAGTATGCCTTCGGCCAGTTCGCGCACTCCGGCTTTAGCCCGTTCAGTGGCCAAGAACCGTTTTTCCGCTGTCAGCAATTGCTCGGTCTGTGCTTGAACCGCAGCGTCGTTGGCCTGGGCATCATGTTCGCCGAGTATTGTCGTCATGCGCTCTTTGCTCAGTGCCAATGGCTTGTTCTGATAAGCCTGGCGCAACCCTTCAATCAAGGCGTCGAGTTGCAGGTCGGGCACTTCCGTACGCAGGCGCTCACCCAGGCTGGCGCCCAGGCTGTACGCCAGGTCATGGTCGCTGGCAGGTTTAGTTTCAGGCGCTGCAATTAACGAGGTCGGCAATAGCAACAGGGTAAGGATTAGATAGCGCGGCACAGGCTCGCTCCTGCTTCAGAGGAAATAAAGTATGCCAGCCTTCGCTCGTCACTTCGTGTAAATATCAGCAACACTTTGTGCAGCATCTACACTTGTTTCCAGCTGCAGCGATAACAACTTTGCCCAGGCATGCAACGCGGCGCATTTAATACTGTCAACATGCCCTAGCGGCGGTAGCAGCAGAAGCATAGTATGAGCCGCAATCTCGTCAGCCAGGAGGTAAACCATGTCGGCCAATAAGAAGCCAGTAAGTACGCCGTTGCACCTGCTCCAGCAACTCTCGGGCAGCCTGCTCGATCATTTGGAAAATGCCTGCTCGCAAGCGCTGGCTGATGCTGAAAAACTGCTCGCCAAGTTGGAAAAACAACGGGGCAAGGCGCAGGAAAAACTGCACAAGTCCCGGCTGAAACTGCAGGACGCGGCCAAGGCTGGCAAAGCCAAGGCACAGAACAAGGCCAAGTCGGCTGTGGGCGAACTGGAAAAGTTGCTCGACGAGTTGAAAGACCGTCAATCGCAAACGCGCACCTACATCCTGCAACTCAAGCGTGATGCCCAGGAAAGCCTGAAGCTGGCCCAGGGCGTTGGCAAGGTCAAGGAAGCTGCCGCCAAGGCGCTGACCCTGCGTTCGGCCAAACCTGCCGCCGCCGCTGCGGCCAAGCCCGCCGCCAAACCAGCGGCCAAGGCGCCGGCCAAAGCAGCGAGCAAACCTGCTGCCAAGCCAGCGGCCAAGCCCGCTGCTAAAGCTGCCGCTAAACCTGTGGCCAAGCCTGCGGTTAAAGCTGCCGCCAAACCAGCTGCCAAAGCACCCGCCCGTACCGCTGCCGCCAAACCTGCTGCCGCCAAGCCTGTGGCCAAGCCTGCTGCCAAAGCACCTGCCAAACCAGCCGCTAAAACTGCAGCGGCAAAACCTGCAGCCAAGCCTGCGGCCAAACCGGCAGCAGCGAAAGCGCCAGCCAAACCAGCGGCCAAACCTGCCGCGGCAAAACCCGCTGCCAAGCCACCGGCCAAGCCTGCTGCTGCGAAAGCGCCGGCCAAACCTGCTGCAAAACCTGCAGCCAAGCCAGCCGCTGCCAAACCAGCGCAGCCAGCCGCCGCCAAGCCTGCGACTCCAGCAGCACCGGCAGCACCAGCCGCTGCCCCGTCGCCTGCACCAGCAGCTTCGGCAGCACCGGCTACTCAGACCCCGTCTTCGGCGTCCTGAGTCGTCAGCATCACGACGCGCAGCGCGTGCAGCGCGTCGTGATGCGCACCGGCGCCTTTGGGTGCCAGCCAGCTTATCCAGTCCAATCCCGTTTCGGGCGTCGCTGCCCAGTCCTTGCAAATACCCTCGAGACGCTCCAGCAGGACGCGTTCAGCCGCTAACTCCAAGCCTTTGACCTGCTCACGCAGACCCGCCAATTGCGCGTCTTGGGAAGCCTTGTCGCGCCAGGCCTGGCGCAGCGTGCGTAACGGTTTCACTACATCGGTTTGCCAGGCATCGGCCAATTCAGCGAGCTGTCGTGCCCGCTGTTCGTTCGGGGCTATGCCGCGCGCACTGAGCCACATGCCGCACAGCAGCAGGCAGACGTCGCCACCCAGGTCCTGCCATTGCAGGCAGGCAGCCTCCACGCCTGGTCGGGCGTAAAGTTGCAGGGCAAAATTCCACAGGTCGGTGTGCATGGTCCCACTCGCGCCAGTTGCCGACGAAGCTGGTAGACTCCGCGGCCATTATGATCAGACTATCGAACCTCACTTTACAGCGTGGTCCGCAGCGCCTGCTAGAAGGCGCCGAGATGACCCTGCACGCCGGTCAGAAAGCCGGCCTCATCGGTGCCAACGGTGCCGGTAAATCCAGCCTGTTTGCCTTGCTGCGTGGCGAGTTGACGCCCGACTCCGGCGACTGTCAGCTGCCGGCGGACTGGCGCATTGCGCACATGCGCCAGGAGGTCGACACCCTTGAGCGCCTGGCGGTTGATTATGTGCTCGACGGTGATGCCCGCTTGCGCAAGGTCCAGGCCGACCTGGCCGCTGCCGAAGCCGCCCACGACGGCACCGCACTGGCACGCCTGCACATCGAACTCGACAGCGCCGACGGTTATACCGCCGACGCTCGGGCGCGCAAGTTGCTGGCGGGCCTGGGCTTTACCAACGAGCAGATGGACCGCCGGGTAGGCGACTTCTCCGGTGGCTGGCGGATGCGCCTTAACCTGGCCCAGGCACTGATGTGCCCGTCCGACCTGCTGTTGCTCGACGAGCCGACCAACCACCTGGATCTGGACGCCATTCTCTGGCTGGAAGACTGGCTCAAGGGCTACCCGGGCACGCTGCTGCTGATTTCCCACGACCGTGACTTTCTCGACGCGGTGGTCGATCATGTCGCCCACGTCGAGCAGTGCAAGCTGACCCTCTACCGCGGCGGCTACACCGCCTTCGAGCGCACTCGCGCCGAGCGCCTGGCGCAGCAGCAACAGGCCTATGAGAAGCAGCAGGCCCAGCGCGCGCACATGGAAAAATACATCGCCCGGTTCAAGGCCCAGGCCACCAAGGCCCGTCAGGCGCAGAGCCGGATCAAGGCCCTGGAGCGCATGGAAGAGCTGTCGGCGGCCCATGTCGATTCACCGTTCGACTTCGTCTTCCGCGAGTCGGAGAAAATCTCCAGCCCGCTGCTCGATCTGTCCGACGGCCGTTTGGGCTATGGCGACAAGACCATCCTCGAGAAGGTCAAGCTGCAGCTCACCCCCGGTGCGCGGATCGGCCTGCTTGGCCCCAATGGTGCCGGCAAGTCGACCCTGATCAAGAACCTCGCCGGTGAACTGGAGCCGCTGAGCGGGCGCCTGGTGCGCGGCGAGAACCTGTCGGTGGGCTACTTCGCCCAGCACCAGCTCGACTCGCTGGACAACAAGGCCAGCCCGTTGCTGCACCTGCAACGCCTGGCACCGACCGAGCGCGAGCAGACCCTGCGTGACTTCCTCGGTGGTTTCGACTTCCGTGGCGGGCGCATCGACGAGCCGGTGGTGAATTTCTCCGGTGGCGAAAAAGCCCGTCTGGCCCTGGCCCTGATTGCCTGGGAGCGGCCGAACCTGTTGCTGCTCGACGAACCGACCAACCACCTGGACCTGGAAATGCGCCTGGCGCTGACCATGGCCCTGCAGGAGTTCAGCGGTGCGGTGCTGGTGGTCTCCCACGACCGGCACCTGCTCAAGAGCACCACCGATGATTTCCTCCTGGTAGCCGACGGCAAAGTCGAAACCTTCGACGGCGATCTGGATGATTACACCCGCTGGCTGGTCGAGTACCGTCAGCGCAACGCACCGGTCAGCAGCGCCCCGGTCAATGCCGACAAGACCGACAAGAAGGCCCAGCGCCAGGCGGCGGCAGCCCTGCGCCAGCAGTTGGCACCGCACAAGCGCGAAGCCGACAAGCTTGAACGCGAGTTGGGCAGCGTGCATGAGCAACTGGCCAAGGTCGATGCCAGCCTGGGTGACAGTGCCCTTTATGAGGCGGCGCGCAAGGACGAATTGCGTGACTTGCTGGCCCAGCAGGCCAAGCTCAAGGTCCGTGAAGGGGAGCTGGAAGAAGCCTGGATGGTCGCCCTGGAGACGCTCGAGAGCATGCAGGCGGAGTTGGAGGCGATGTCCTGATGGAATCCTTGCAATGGCCATTGCCGGTGGAATGGATCGCACCGTTCTGGCTGGGTTTGCAGATCCTGCTGATCCTCTCGGCGGCCTTCATCCTGCAGCGCGTGGTTGCGCGCTGCCTCAAGCGCCTGGGCGAGCGCTACCCGTTGCCACCCGAGTTGCTGATGCCGCTGCGTGGTGGCTTGCGCTGGCTGATCATGGGCAGCGCGCTGATCTTCGTGCTCGAGCGCCTGGGTGTTTCTGCCACAGTGCTGTGGACCGCCTTGTCCGGTTTCGTCGCCGTGGCGGCGGTGGCCTTCTTTGCCATGTGGAGCGTGCTGTCGAACCTGCTCTGCGCGGTACTGATCTTTACCGTCGGACCGTTTCGCATCGGTGATGTGGTCGAGTTGGTCGAAACTATCGACAAGCCGGGCGTGAAGGGCCGTGTGGTGGCGATCAACCTGTTGTTCACCACCCTGATCGAGCTGCCGGAAACGGGTGGCGCGCTGGTGCAGGTGCCCAACAGCCAGTTCTTCCAGAAGTCGGTACGACGCTGGCGTGGCGCCGAAGTGCTGCCGCTGGTGAGTGAGAGCAAAACCCCGGGCAATTGATCGGTCGCAGAAAAAAATCGTGGTGATTTTTTCGCCAGGGCACTAGCTTAGAGGTTTGTAACAAGTCAGTGCCGAGGTGCGCGATGTCATTGGAAACGTGGTTGGCATTTTTTGCCGCTTGCTGGGTGATCAGTCTGTCGCCGGGTGCCGGGGCCATTGCCTCGATGTCCTGTGGCCTGCAATACGGTTTCTGGCGCGGCTACTGGAACGCGCTAGGCCTGCAGCTGGGCCTGGTGCTGCAGATTGCGATCATTGCCGCCGGCGTGGGTGCCATCCTCGCGGCTTCGGCCACTGCCTTCCAGGTCATCAAGTGGTTTGGTGTGGCTTACCTGGTCTACCTGGCGGTTAAGCAGTGGCGTGCGCTGCCGGCTGACATCACCGACGATTCCGCCGTACGACCGATCGGCAAGCCGCTGAGCCTGGTGTTCCGTGGCTTTCTGGTCAACGTCAGCAACCCCAAGGCGCTGATCTTCATGCTCGCGGTGCTGCCGCAGTTCATCAACCCGCATGCCGCGCTGCTGCCGCAGTACCTGATCATTACGCTGACCATGGTCACGGTCGACCTGATGGTCATGGCCGGGTATACCGGGCTCGCTGCCAAGGTGTTGCGCTTGTTGCGTACGCCCAAGCAACAGCGGCGGATGAACCGGACCTTTGCTGGGTTGTTCCTGGGCGCGGCTACGTTGCTGGCGAGTATTCGCCGGGCACCGGTGTAGGAACCTATCGCAGACAAAAAAGGCGACCCGAAGGTCGCCTTTTTTGTGTCTCAACGCAGGATCTGCGCCGGCTCATCAGGCGGCAGGTTGTTGCGCGCTGGCGCACGTTCGTGCCCCGGTACGCTACCACCCAGTTGCTCGGCCATCTGCCGGGCAACGTCCATCCCCAGTTCCTTCGACACCTCACGCACCACCCGTGGGCGGTTCAGGGTCACGCGCACATCCTGGCTGTTGACCAGCTTGGTGTCCTGGCCTTCGCCCATGGCGGTGAACGCCGAGGTGATCTCGTAGGTCTTGGTGTTGATCAGGCTGAAATCGGCCACTAGGCTCAGGCCAAGGATGGCCGAATAGCTGTTGGTGTTGTCCAGCGAGGTAATGTCGCGCTGGAAGTCGATATCCGACAAAGTGCCGAACAGCACATAGTCGGCGCCCTTGAAGTTGCCGTTCTTGATGCGCCGGATCACGTCATACACGTCGCCTTTGGCATCGGCGGTGTAGGGCGTGCCCTGAACCAGCTGGAACATCCCGGACTTGAGAATCTCGCCCTTGATGTCGCCAGTGAACTTGCGCAGTTCAGTCTGCTCGATGTAGCTGTCGCGGCTCTCGTACTCGCTGTAGCTCGACGAGCCACTGGCGTGGTACATGCTCGCCTGGCCACTGCTTTGCGCCGAGACCGTGTGGATGTACTGCTCCACACGCTCCTGGTAGGCGAGGTCGGTCACCGCGACCTTGGGGGCCGCTTGCACGCTGAACGCGCAAGCCAGGCCCAGGATGCTCATCCATGCACGCATTGCTTAGCGCTCCGTGGTCTTGCGGATTTCTTTCTCGTCCATCCACTCGGCCAGGCCGCTTTCAACATCGATCAGCTGCAGGCTGAACTTGTAGAACACGTCCTTGTAGTCGCTGCTGCGCTTGACGATCGAGCTGATCGAGCCTTCCAGGCGGTACTTGGCGGCGATCATGTTGCCGGTCTTGGCCACGGTGTTCTTCTTGTACAGGCCGCTCTGGTTCTGCAGCTTGAGCTGGTCGACCTGGCTCTGCATCTGGGTGTTGTCGCTAGCGAAGCGGGCGGTGCCGGACTTCATCAGCTGGGTCTTGATCGAGGTGGTGATCTCGCGGGTATCGATGTACTCGCTGGTCTTGTTCTTCACGTCATAGACCTGCACCACCGGGCGGCCCTGAAGGATGCCGGACTGGGCCAGCGAGCGGGTCATGGATTCGGCGATCATCTGCAGGTCGGTCGAACCGAACTCGTTGGTGACCAGCTCCACGGCCTTGCTGTCGCCATAGCCGATGTTCTTGCCGCCCAGGACTGGCGACGGGGTGCTGCAGCCGCTGACCAGTGCAATGGCGAGGGCGGCGAGGGAGATGCGTGCAATCATGGAAAGGTGCTCCTGCAAAAATGATTACTGAGACTGAACTTCAAGGCGGAAATCGGTGGCCTGCGGCACGGGCGCGATCGCCGGCAACACGCTGGACTGTTTGCCGTACAGGGTCACGGTCTTCCAGCTCTCTTCATCGGCAACCGGGAAACCGTCGTTACCCAGCCAGGCGAAACGGTAGAACAGGGTCTTGTTGCTGGCGCTGGTGTTGTTCAACGACACCTTGACGGTCAGGAAACCGTTCTCGCGCGCAACGCGCATCGGGCCGGTTTCGATGTTCTTCAGGTTGCCCATCTTCACCACCTTGCTGGCGGCGCTGCCAGGCGCTGGTGGTGGCGGGGTTGCGCAACCGGCCAGCAGGGCAGTGACGAGAACGGCGAGCAGTTTGATTCGCATGACGCTTCCTTAAGGTTGTTTGAGGCTGGCGACGGCCTGGGCAGTGGCTTTCGGCTCCACATGCAGGGCAGGGCCGCCGGCGAAGACCTGGTTGCCGACCACGCGCAGGGTGACGACCTGGAACGGCCGGTCGATCTTCACGCTGACCTGACTGCCGCCCAGGCTCGATGGCAGGCTCAGCTGGTGCTCGCCCTGGCGCAGGCGCACACGGGCAACCTGGGTTTCATCGGGCAGGGTGCGCCAGGTGCGGGTGTCGGCGCCTTCGGTGACAGTCGAAGCAATACCCACGGCGAGGCCCGCCAGCGGGTTGACGTCGTTCAGCTGCTTCTGCGCCACGCCACGGGAGATGGCCCGTACGCTGGTACGCAGGATGATCCCCGGCATGTCGTCACGCAGGGCGCGGCGGGACATGGCGGTGGTGCTGTTGAGGGCGGTCAGCTTCAGCTCGCGGTCGTTCAGGTAGATCTCGCTGAAGTGCGCGGTGGAAGTGTCTTCCTTGATTACCGGGAACGACAGCGGAGTGATCACCAGGTTGCCGCTGATAGGCAACGGCAGCGGGATGCGCACGGAGTCGCGGGCCGGGGCCAGGCCACTCTGGATCACGATCAGCACGTCGCTGTCGGTGGTTTTCGCCGCTGGCTTGTCCAGCTCGAGCAGGGCCTGCTCCAGCAGCGGGGTGTTCGGGCGCAGCTCGGCGGCCTTGCGGTAACCCGGTGCAGCCAGACCTTTTTCGCCCAGGGCTTCATACACATAACCGGACAGGTAGTGGCTGAACGCACTCTGGTAGCTGTTCTTCAAACCGACCACTTCCGGGGCGTCGAGGGCGGCCACGGGGTAGCCCTGAAGGTCCTTGTACTCGGTCTTGACCCCTTCTTTCTCGGCTTCTTCCTCGCGCTTGAGGTATTCCTTGTCGCGCAGCTCGGCGATGACCGCTTCGCGCTCGTGGGTCTTCTTGATCTCGGTACGGGCGCCGTCGAAGTCGTTCTGGGCCAGCAGGTTGAGGGCCATCTGCGTGGTCAGCATGACTTTTTCGTAGTCATAGCCTTCGTAGCGACGCACCTTGTCGTTGACCAGGTAGCTGCCGAACTGGCTCAGGTACTTGTCGGTGTCGAGTTTGACCGACTCTTCCCATTTGAACACCACGTCATCGGCACTGCGCCAGGCCAGCTGGCTGCCGGCCAGGTCGCCCTTGGAGCGCAGCAGTTCGCCTTTCTCGAAGTAGTAGAGAAGGTCTTTGTCCTCACCCTTGTTGTTTTTTTCCAGCAGTTGCAGGGCAGCATCGACGTTGCCGCTGCTCAGGTGCTGGTTGGTTTCCTGAAGCTCGCTGTCGTAACTGCGAAAGGCCGAGCAACCAGCCAGTTGGACGGCCGCGACCAGGGTCGCGACGGTGAGGACACGGGATGCCATCTGAATTCTTCTTCCCTGAATTGATGAGAGGCCTGGGGGCGAGACGGCGAGTATCCCTTTGGCATATATCGCCAAATCCTATTAAAACAGGAGCCTAAATTCTTAACCGCTATATAACGGCGCGGCATTATAAACGCATTTGCTGGCTAATTAATGGCGTTTTGCTTTTGGATTTTGTCGTTGTGCCAGCATTCACGTATCGGCCGACGAACGGTTTAGCTTTAATCGGCGGGATGCCCAGGATATTTGTCACAAAATTTTTCAACGATTACGCCGGCAAACCTTGAGCGAACCTCAGTGGAAGTGAACAATGCTTTACCTCGTATTTTCATTTGAGAGTCGCTCATGATTCCCCGTTCCCGCTTACTTGCCTGGCTGCTCTGGCCGGTGCTGGCGCTGAGCAGTGCCACACTGCTGGCCGGCAGCGTCGATGGCGCCGCCAAGGCCCTGCACTTGCTCGATTACATCGGTGCCGACTACCCGGCTACCGTCGAGGCGGGCAAGGTCATCGACGAGGGGGAATACCGCGAGCAGCTCGAGTTCATCGATGTGCTGCAGGGCCTGATCATCGCCTTGCCAGCCCGCCAGGAGCGCCAGGCCCTGGAGCAGGGCGTGGTCAACTTGCGCCAGGCGATCAGCCAGCGTCAGGACGGCCCTGGCGTCGCCCGTCAGGCCCGTCTGCTCGGCGCACAACTGGCGGTGGCCTATGAAGTCAGCCAGGCGCCGATCATTACCCCGGACCCGAGCCGCGGCGCGCCGCTGTACGCCCAGCATTGTTCGGTGTGCCATGGCGATAGCGGTGCCGGTGATGGCCCGGCAGGCCTGGGCCTGAGCCCGCCGCCGGCGAATCTGCGCAGCGCCGAACGGCTCGACCGCTTGAGCTTGTTCGACCTGTACAACACCCTTGGCCTGGGCATCGAAGGCACTGACATGCCGTCGTTCGCCGACCAGCTCGATGAGCGCCAGCGCTGGGACCTGGCGACCTATGTCGCCAGCTTCACCGCCGATCCGGCCAAGGCCAAGGGCGACAAGACCTACAACCTGGCCGACCTGGCCCGCCGGACGCCCGCCGAAGTCGAAGCCGGTGAAGGGCCTGAAGCGCTTGCCCAATTCCGCGCCCAGCGAGCGCAGCCGCCGCAGGTCCAGCGTGGCCCGGGGCAACTGCTGGACTACACCGCCAGCACTCTGGACAAGAGCCTGGCGGCTTACCAGGCAGGCGATCATGAGCAAGCCTATGACCTGTCGGTAGCGGCCTACCTGGAAGGCTTCGAGCTGGTCGAAAGCTCGCTGGACAACGTCGATGCCAATGTCCGCAAAGACACCGAAAAGTCGTTGATGGCGTACCGTCAGTCATTGCAGGACGGCTTGCCGCTTGAGCACGTGCAGCAGCGCCTGAGTGCGGCCAAGGCCAAGCTCAAGGATGCCGCCGAACTGCTCGGCGGCGATGGCCTGAGCTGGTCGCTGAGCTACATCTCCGGTTTGTTGATCCTGCTGCGCGAGGGCCTGGAGGCAATCCTGGTATTGGCGGCGATTCTGGCCTTCCTGCGCAATACCGGCCAGCAGTCGGCGGTGCGCAGTGTCAACGTCGGCTGGGGCCTGGCGCTGCTCGCCGGGCTCGCCACCTGGGCGATGGCGGCGTATGTCATCGACGTCAGCGGCGCCCAGCGCGAATTGCTTGAAGGTTGCACGGCGCTGTTTGCCAGCGTCATGGTGCTCTGGCTCGGCGTGTGGATGCACGATCGCCGTCATGCGGCGGCCTGGCAGGACTACATCAAGAGCAGCCTGGTCGGTGGCGGCGGGCGCTTCGGTTTTGCCGTACTGGCGTTTTTCTCGGTATACCGCGAGCTGTTCGAAGTGATCCTGTTCTATGAAACCCTTTGGCTGCAGGCCGGCCCAGCTGGCCACAACGCGGTGCTGGCTGGTGGCGCCACGGCGCTGGTGCTGCTGGTGGGGCTGGCCTGGGTGATCCTGCGCGGCTCGGCCAAGCTGCCGCTGGCCCTGTTCTTCAGCATCAACGCGGCGCTGCTGTGCGCCTTGTCGGTGGTGTTTGCCGGGCACGGGGTCAAGGCGCTGCAGGAGGCCGGGGTGTTCGGTACGCGGCCGGTGGCGTTCTTCGACTTCGATTGGCTGGGTATTCACGCCGACGCCTATTCACTGGCCGCGCAAGTAGTGGCCTTGCTGGCCATTGCCATCCTTTACGGGCGCAGCCGCCTGGCCGAGCAGCGTCGCCAACCGGCGGGCTGATTTGAAGCAAAACGGGCGAGCAGGGATACTGTTTGCCCGTTTTTGTTGGAAATCTGTGCCATGCGTGTGTGGATCGATGCCGACGCCTGCCCCAAGGCGGCCAAGGATCAACTGGTCAAGTTTGCCCTCAAGCGTCAGCTGGAAGTGGTGCTGGTGGCTGGCCAGAGCCAGATCAAACCGGCCTTTGCCTGCGTCAGGCTGATCGTCGTGCCCAGTGGGCCGGATGCCGCCGACGACTACCTGGTCGAGCACGCGGTACCGGGCGAGCTGGTGATCTGCAGCGACGTGCCACTGGCCGATCGCCTGGTCAAGAAGGGCGTTGCCTGCCTCGACCCGCGCGGCAAGGAATTTGACGAGCGCAACATGGGTGAACGCCTGGCGGTGCGCAACCTGTTCACCGACCTGCGCGAGCAGGGGCAGGTCGGTGGTGGCCAGGCGCCTTATGGCGACCGCGAGAAGCAGGCGTTTGCCAACGCCCTGGACCGGATCCTGACCCGCCTGGCGCGCCAGGTGCCATAGTCACTGGCTTGGCCGGCTCCCACAGTGGATCTGTGCCTCACTCCAGTGTTCAATCATTCTCGTGGGTCAGTTCCAGCACCCGGTCGATCAGCTTGTAGATGCCGCCAGCGGCTTCGCTGATGCTTTTTGCCAGCATGTAGGCCGGAGTGCTGACCAGCTTGCGCTGGGTGTCTTCGACGATGTCATGAACATCGCATTCCTCGTGGGTGCCGCCCATCTTGACGATGGCTGCGCTGGTACCGGCATCGGAGCCGATGGTGCAGACCACGCCGGGCCCGTAGATCTTTGCCGCCAGGGCGGGTGAGATGCAGATCAGGCCGACCGGCTTGCCGGCTTCGGCGAAGGCTTCGGCCAGGGCCAGTACGTCCGGGTGCAGGCTGCAGCCCGCGCCTTCAACGGCAAAGTTCGAGAGATTTTTCGCCGCGCCGAAGCCGCCCGGCACGATCAGCGCGTCGAAGTCCTTGGCGTCGGCCTCGCGCAGGTCCTTGACCTCGCCGCGGGCGATCCGAGCCGATTCCACCAGCACGTTGCGAGTCTCGGGCATTACTTCGCCGGTCAAGTGATTGATCACATGCATCTGGGCAATGTTGGGCGCAAAACACTGCACTTTTGCGCCGCGCTGATCCAGGCGCAGCAGGGTGATCACGCTTTCGTGGATTTCGGCGCCGTCGTACACGCCACAGCCGGAAAGAATCACAGCAATTTTTTTCTGGGTCATGCTCACTACTCCCGATTCGAGGCGCTAAATGTCCTCTAGTTTGGCAGATGTCGCCATAGGGTTTGCGCCATTCCCGGCCTAATCTTGCTGGATAGCCTGGAGATGGATGACCCATGGACCTGATCCTGTTGGCGGTACCGTTTTTCTTCGTTCTGATTGTGGTCGAACTGCTCGCGGATTACTTGCGGGGCATGCGTACCTATCGTCTGGCCGATGCGATCAACAGCCTCAGCGCCGGCGTGTTGTCGACCACCACCGGCCTGCTGACCAAGGGGGTGGGCCTGGTTACCTATGCCCTGGCCTGGGAGCACCTGGCGTTGTTCAAGTTGCCGGGCGAGGCGCTGTGGGTATGGGTGCTGGCGTTTGTTTTCTATGACTTCTGCTATTACTGGCTGCACCGTATGGGCCACGAGCGCAACATCCTCTGGGCCGCCCACTCAGTGCATCACCAGAGCGAGGATTACAACCTGTCCACAGCCCTGCGCCAGACCAGCAGCGGCTTCCTGCTGTCGTGGATCTTCTACTTGCCGATGGCTGTGCTGGGCGTGCCACCGCTGGTGTTCATCACTGTCGCGGCGTTGAACCTTTTGTACCAGTTCTGGGTGCACACCCGGCACATTCCGAAGCTGGGCTGGTTCGAATGGCTGTTCATTACCCCGTCCAATCATCGCGTCCACCATGCGCAGAACCCGCTGTACTTGGATCGCAACTACGGCGGGGTGTTCATTGTCTGGGATCGTCTATTCGGCACCTTCCAGGAAGAGGACGATAACGAGCCGGTGATTTTTGGCGTGACCACGCCGCTGGCCAGCTGGAACCCGCTGTGGGCCAATCTGCAGTTCTATGCCCAGTTGTGGAGTGATGCGCGACGGGCCGAACGCTGGTGGGACAAGCTGCGCATCTGGTTCATGCCCACCGGCTGGCGCCCTGATGACGTGGCCCGGCGGTACCCGCAGGCCAAGCAGGACCTGAGCCGTTTCGAGAAGTTCGAGGTCCCCCTGGCCTGGCCGCAGCAGCTCTACGTCGCGTTGCAGTTCGCGGTGTATGTGGGGTTGGGCAGTTACTTGATGGAGCGCGCCGAACAGCTGCCGGTCGCGGCCTTGCTGTTGGGCTGGGGCTTGATGGCTTGGGGCTTGTTCGTGCTGGGTGCGGCGCTGGAGAACCGGCCCAGGGCCTTGAGGCTGGAGTTGCTGCGCCTGGCGGTGAATATCCCGGCCATGGTGCTGGCCGGGTTTACTGGCTTATGGCCGGTCACTGCCCTGGGTTGGATCTTGCTGCTTGGCTATGGTCTGCTCAGCCTGTTCGGCCTCTATGGCAGCCGCTTCCTTGCGCGCAACGCGCGCGGCCTTGAAGCGCCGACGCAGCCACAGGCAGCCGCCGAGCATCAGCAGGCCGCCGAGCACCCATAGCTCGTACTTCTTCACGTTGCCCAGCAGGCCTTCAAGAATGGCGCCGAAGTGATAGGCGGCGGCGCCCAGGGCCAGGGCCCAGATGGCCGCGCCAATGCCGTTGAGCAGCAGGTAACGGCGTGGCGGATAGCCGGACAGGCCAATGGCCACCGGCATGACCGTGCGCAGGCCGTAAACGAAGCGGAAACTCAGGACCCAGATGTCCGGGTGGCGACGAATGTGCTCCAGCGCACGGTCGCCCATCATCTGCCAGCGCGGTTTGCGCGCCAGCAGCTTGCGCCCGTGGCGGCGCCCCATGAAGTACCACAGTTGGTCGCCGGCGTAGCTGCCGAAGAAGGCCACCACGACCACCAGGTTGATATCCATATATCCGCGGAACGCAAGGAAGCCTGCGAGAACCAGGATGGTCTCACCTTCGAAAAACGTACCGAGAAAAAGGGCAAAGTAGCCGAAATCCTGCAGGAATTGTTGGAGCATTTTCTGGGTGCTGGCGAAATGAACGCGCAGCCTAACCCTTCGTGGCCTTTGGGGAAAGTGTCCAAATGTGTCTCGACGTGAACATTTCCTACAAGGACAATGGCTGCGTCCTCAAGTCGCAGGGTTGCCCTTGGCTGTCATACAGGCGTCATAATGGCCGCTTATAACTGTCGCGCTCGCCCGCCTGCGCGGGCTCAGGAGTCTGCCGTGAGCTTTACCCCCGCTAACCGTTTGTTTCCTGCCACCCGTCTGCGTCGCAACCGTCGTGACGACTTTACCCGTCGTCTGGTTCGCGAAAATGTTCTGACTGTCGATGACCTGATCCTCCCGGTATTTGTCCTCGATGGCGTAAACCGCCGCGAAGAGGTCGCCTCGATGCCGGGCGTCGAGCGTTTGTCCATCGACCTGTTGCTGGAAGCTGCGCAAGAGTGGGTAAACCTCGGGATTCCGGCCCTGGCCCTGTTCCCGGTGACCCCGGTGGAGAAGAAGTCTCTGGATGGCGCCGAAGCCTGGAACCCCGACGGTATCGCCCAGCGTGCCACCCGTGCCCTGCGTGAGCGGTTCCCGGAACTGGGGGTGATCACCGACGTTGCCCTGGACCCGTTCACCACCCATGGCCAGGACGGCATTCTCGACGAAGAAGGCTACGTACAGAACGACATCACCGTCGATGCCCTGGTGCGCCAAGCGCTGTCCCATGCCGACGCCGGTGCCCAGGTGGTTGCACCGTCGGACATGATGGACGGTCGCATCCAGGCCATCCGTGAAGCCCTGGAGCTGGCCGGTCACGTCAACGTGCGGATCATGGCCTACTCGGCCAAATACGCCAGTGCCTACTACGGCCCGTTCCGCGATGCCGTCGGCTCGGCGCTGAACCTGGGCAAGGCCAACAAGGCCTCGTACCAGATGGACCCGGCCAACAGTAACGAAGCCCTGCACGAAGTGGCCGCCGATCTGTCGGAAGGTGCCGATATGGTCATGGTCAAACCGGGTATGCCGTACCTGGATATCCTGCACCGGGTCAAAGACCAGTTCAAAGTGCCGACCTTTGTTTACCAGGTCAGTGGCGAGTACGCCATGCACATGGCGGCGATTCAGAACGGCTGGCTCAGTGAAGGGGTTATCCTTGAGTCCCTCACCGCTTTCAAACGGGCGGGCGCCGATGGCATCCTCACCTATTTCGCTGTTCGCGCTGCTCAATTGATGAGAGGGCAGTAACGCCCTTCAGGAACGCTAGATGAATAACGAAGCACTTACCGACGTTGCAGTGAAAGACGCCCAGCCTGTGCCCGAGCAGATGATCGAGACCCCGCCGCAGCCGGCTGCGGTTGCGGAGCCGGTGGTCGAGGCCCCGGCACCGGCGCCGGTTGTTGCGCCTGCGATCGTCATTCCCGGTCTGGACGACAGCAGCCTGTACATTCACCGCGAATTGTCCCAGCTGCAGTTCAACATCCGCGTGCTGGAACAGGCACTGGATGAGTCCTATCCGCTGCTGGAGCGGCTGAAGTTCCTGCTGATCTTCTCCAGCAACCTGGATGAGTTCTTCGAAATTCGTGTGGCGGGCCTGAAGAAGCAGATCACCTTCGCCCGTGAACAGGCCGGCGCCGACGGCTTGCAGCCGCACCAGGCGCTGGCGCGGATCAGCGAGCTGGTGCACGGCGAAGTCGATCGCCAGTACGCGATCCTCAACGACGTGCTGCTGCCGGAGCTGGAAAAACACCAGATCCGTTTCATCCGCCGGCGTCACTGGAACACCAAGCTCAAGACCTGGGTGCGGCGGTTCTTCCGTGACGAGATTGCCCCGATCATCACCCCGATCGGCCTTGACCCGACCCACCCGTTCCCGTTGCTGGTGAACAAGAGCCTGAACTTCATCGTCGAGCTTGAGGGTGTCGATGCCTTCGGCCGCGATTCGGGCCTGGCGATCATCCCGGCGCCGCGCTTGCTGCCGCGGGTGATCAAGGTGCCGGAAGAGGTCGGTGGGCCTGGCGACAACTATGTGTTCCTGTCGTCGATGATCCACGCCCACGCCGATGACCTGTTCCAGGGCATGAAGGTCAAGGGCTGCTACCAGTTCCGCCTGACCCGTAACGCCGACCTGGCGCTGGACTCCGAAGATGTCGAAGACCTGGCCCGGGCCTTGCGCGGCGAGCTGTTCTCGCGCCGGTATGGTGATGCAGTGCGCCTGGAAGTGGCCGACACCTGCCCCAAGCACCTCTCCGACTACCTGCTCAAGCAGTTCAGCCTGAGCGAGAGCGAGCTGTACCAGGTCAACGGCCCGGTCAACCTGACCCGGCTGTTCAGCATCACCAGCCTGGACAGCCATCCGGAGCTGCAATACACGCCGTTCACCCCGGCGATCCCCAAGCTGTTGCAGAACAGCGAGAACATTTTCAGCGTGGTCAGCAAGCAGGACATCCTGCTGATGCACCCCTTCGAGTCGTTCACCCCGGTGGTCGACCTGCTGCGCCAGGCCGCCAAGGACCCGCACGTTCTGGCTGTGCGCCAGACCCTGTACCGCAGCGGGGCCAACTCGGAGATCGTCGACGCGCTGGTCGACGCCGCGCGTAACGGCAAGGAGGTCACTGCGGTGATCGAGTTGCGTGCGCGTTTCGACGAAGAGTCCAACCTGCAGATGGCCAGCCGCCTGCAGGCCGCCGGTGCGGTGGTGATCTACGGCGTGGTCGGCTTCAAGACCCACGCCAAGATGATGCTGATCCTGCGCCGCGAAGCCGGCGAGATCGTCCGCTATGCGCACCTGGGGACCGGTAACTACCACGCCGGTAATGCCCGCCTGTACACCGACTACAGCCTGCTGACCTCTGACGACGCCCTGTGTGAGGACGTCGGCAAGCTGTTCAGCCAGCTGATCGGCATGGGCAAGACCTTGCGCATGAAGAAGCTGCTGCACGCGCCGTTCACCCTGAAAAAGGGCATGCTCGACATGATCGCGCGCGAAACCCAGTTCGCCCTCGACGGCAAACCTGCGCACATCATCGCCAAGTTCAACTCGCTGACCGATCCGAAGATCATCCGCGCGCTGTACAAGGCCAGCCAGTCAGGGGTGCGTATCGACCTGGTGGTGCGCGGCATGTGCTGCCTGCGCCCGGGCATTGCCGGGGTGTCGCACAACATTCAGGTGCGTTCGATCATCGGCCGCTTCCTCGAGCACACGCGGGTGTTCTACTTCCTCAATGGCGGCGAAGAGCAGATGTTCCTCTCCAGCGCCGACTGGATGGAGCGCAACCTCGACAAGCGCGTCGAGACCTGCTTCCCGGTCGAGGGCAAGAAACTGATCCTGCGGGTGAAAAAGGAACTGGAAGGGTATCTGACCGACAACACCCACGCCTGGATCCTGCAGCCGGATGGCCGCTACGTACGCAGCACGCCAACCGGCAACCAGAACCCGCGCAGTGCCCAGGCCACTCTGCTCGAGCGCCTGAGCAACCCGGTGCTTATCGTACGCTGAGGACGAAGCCGACCCGGGCCAGCCATTCTGCCTCCAGGCCGAAGTCGGCCTGGGTCAGCTGGTTTTCGTCCAGCCAGCCGGCAGGGAACTCGACGTCCAGACTGTCGCCCTTGGCGTGCAGGGTCACCGTGGGCATCTGCTGGGTGCCGCGGATGTGGTGGAACAGGATCGCAAAGCGCAGCAAGACGCACAGGCGGATCAGCTTGACGGCATCGTCGCCAAACTCGGCGAACTTGTCCTTGGGAATGTTGCGTCGATGGCCGCGCACCAGCAGCGCCAGCATCAGTTGGTCTTCACGGGAGAAGCCGGCAAGGTCGGAGTGCTCGATCAGGTAGGCGCCGTGCTTGTGGTAATGATAGTGAGCGATGTCCAGGCCCACTTCATGCACCTTGGCCGCCCAGCCCAGCAGTTCGCGCCAGATGCCATCTTCCAGGTCCCAGGCCTTGGCCACCTGGTCGAAGGCATGCAGGGCCTTGCGCTCGACCCGTGCCGCTTGCCCCTGGTCAACGTGGTAGCGCTCCATCAGCGAGGTCAGGGTGCGTTCACGCACGTCTTCGTGGTGGTGGCGGCCGAGCAGGTCGTAGAGCACGCCTTCGCGCAGGGCGCCGTCGCAGTGGTCCATGCGCTGCAGCTCAAGGGCGTCGAAAATCGCTTCGAGAATCGCCAGGCCCGCCGGGAAGATCGCCCGGCGGTCGGGTTTGACCCCGTCGAAGTCGATCTTGTCGGTTTCCCCCAGCTTGAACAGCTTGCGCTTGAGCCAGGCCAGGCCTTCGGCATTGACCTCGCCGCTGCCCATGCCACCGGACTTGAGCGCCAGGCCGATGGCACGAATGGTCCCCGAGGAGCCGATGGCTTCGTCCCAGGTCAGGCGGTGCAGGGCGTTCTCGATGCTCATCAGTTCAAGGCGCGCGGCAGTGTAGGCCTGGGCGTAGCGCGCCGGGGTGATCTTGCCATCGCGGAAATAGCGCTGGGTGTAGCTGACGCAACCCATTTGCAGGCTTTCGCGCAGCAGCGGCTCGAAACGTTGGCCAATGATGAATTCGGTACTGCCGCCGCCAATGTCGGCGACCAGGCGCTTGCCCGGGGTGTCAGCCAGGGTGTGCGAGACACCGAGGTAGATCAGGCGGGCTTCTTCACGGCCAGAGATGACCTCCACCGGATGGCCGAGAATGGCCTCGGCGCGGCGGATGAATTCGCCGCGGTTGCGCGCCTCGCGCAGGGCGTTGGTGCCGACGATGCGCACGGCGCCATCGGGCAGGCCGTTGATCAGCTGGGCAAAGCGCTTGAGGCAGTCCAGGCCGCGTTGCATGGACTCTTCACTGAGCAGGCGCTCTTCGTTGATGCCGGCGGCCAGCTGAACCTTTTCGCCGAGCCGCTCTAGGATGCGGATCTCGCTATGGTGGGCCTTGGCAACTACCATGTGAAAACTGTTGGAGCCCAGGTCTATGGCAGCGATCAAGGACAGATTCTTGGCTGTGGTTTGCGGCATGGTCATGGGTTCTCGGTCGATAACCCGGCAATCCTGCCACGATCCGGCGCTGGCGCCAACGCGCAGCGTATCAAGGCTTGATATGGGGCAGGTTGTGCGGGAAATATGACTTTCCCGTGACAGCAGCGATATGCGCGGTCATGCACAACTATAGTTACACTCAATCGTTCCCGGCTTCCTGTAGTGAGCCGGTGCGGCTATGATGGGCCACGTTTTTTTGCTTACGACCTTGGAGACTTCCATGAGCAGCGATCTTATCAAACACGTCACCGACGCCACCTTCGAAGCCGAAGTCCTGAAGGCTGAAGGCCCGGTGCTGGTCGACTACTGGGCTGAATGGTGCGGCCCTTGCAAAATGATCGCGCCGGTTCTGGACGACATCGCCGCTACCTACCAGGGCAAACTGATCGTCGCCAAGCTGAACATCGACGACAATCAGGAAACCCCGGCCAAGCATGGCGTACGTGGCATCCCGACGCTGATGCTGTTCAAGAATGGCAATGTCGAGGCCACCAAGGTCGGTGCACTGTCGAAATCTCAGCTGGCAGCCTTCCTGGACGCCAATATCTGAGTCAAAAAAGCCCCGCATTCGTCGGGGCTTTTCTTTATCTGGTGACTAGACGCCAGAAAAAGCAGGTGTTACATTCGGCCTCGCACTGTTTCTTCGGTGCCCTCTGCACGCCGTCGCCGACGCATCCCTAATTCGAATCAGTACGCGATCCTGTCGCCTTCTTTGCGGCGCGGCTTCATTAAGCCAGAAGCTTAATTCCCCCTTCTTACATGATTACGTCACTCCCCTTATGAACCTGACTGAACTCAAGCAAAAGCCGATTACCGATCTGCTCGAAATGGCCGAACAGATGGGCATAGAAAATATGGCCCGTTCGCGCAAGCAAGATGTGATTTTCTCCCTGTTGAAAAAGCATGCGAAAAGCGGCGAGGAAATCTCCGGTGACGGCGTGCTGGAGATTCTCCAGGACGGCTTCGGCTTCCTGCGCTCGGCCGATGCCTCGTACCTGGCCGGCCCGGACGACATCTACGTGTCGCCAAGCCAGATCCGTCGCTTCAACTTGCGTACCGGCGACACCATCGTCGGCAAGATCCGCCCGCCAAAAGAAGGCGAGCGTTACTTCGCCCTGCTGAAAGTCGACACCATCAACTTCGACCGGCCGGAAAACGCGAAGAACAAGATCCTGTTCGAAAACCTGACGCCGCTGTTCCCCAACGAGCGCCTGAAGATGGAAGCCGGCAACGGCTCCACCGAAGACCTCACCGGCCGGGTTATCGATCTCTGCGCCCCGATCGGCAAAGGCCAGCGCGGCCTGATCGTCGCTCCGCCAAAAGCGGGCAAGACCATCATGCTGCAGAACATCGCGGCGAACATCACTCGCAACAACCCCGAGTGCCACCTGATCGTCCTGCTGATCGACGAGCGCCCGGAAGAAGTGACCGAAATGCAGCGCACCGTGCGCGGCGAAGTGGTTGCCTCGACCTTCGACGAGCCGCCAACCCGCCACGTGCAGGTTGCCGAAATGGTCATCGAGAAGGCCAAGCGCCTGGTTGAACACAAGAAAGACGTGGTCATCCTGCTCGACTCCATCACCCGTCTGGCCCGTGCCTACAACACCGTGATCCCGAGCTCCGGCAAGGTCCTCACCGGTGGTGTCGATGCCCACGCCCTGGAGAAGCCGAAGCGTTTCTTCGGTGCCGCGCGTAACATCGAAGAAGGCGGCTCGCTGACCATCATCGCCACCGCGCTGGTTGAAACCGGCTCGAAGATGGACGAAGTGATCTACGAAGAGTTCAAGGGCACCGGCAACATGGAGCTGCCCCTGGACCGCAAGATCGCCGAGAAGCGCGTCTTCCCGGCCATCAACATCAACCGTTCGGGTACCCGTCGCGAAGAGCTGCTGACCGCCGACGACGAGCTGCAGCGCATGTGGATCCTGCGCAAGCTGCTGCACCCGATGGATGAAGTGGCTGCCATCGAGTTCCTGGTCGACAAGCTCAAGCAGACCAAGACCAACGACGAGTTCTTCCTGTCGATGAAGCGCAAGTAAACTGTTGCGCTGGGCAAGAGCCGGGGCGACCCGGCTTTTTGCTATCTGTACTTTGGCTATTCTGAGCAGCCGAGTTCGGCGCTACACTCTGCAGCCCGACCGCTACGGCAGCCAATACGAGGCTTTTGCATGCAGTATCGCGATTTGCGCGACTTTATCCGTGGCCTGGAACAGCGCGGCGAACTCAAGCGCATCCAGGTGCCGATCTCTCCAGTCTTGGAAATGACCGAAGTCTGTGACCGCACCCTGCGCGCCAAAGGCCCGGCCCTGCTGTTCGAAAAGCCAACCGGCTTCGACATTCCAGTGCTTGGCAACTTGTTCGGCACCCCGGAACGGGTGGCCATGGGCATGGGCGCCGAGTCGGTCAGCGAACTGCGTGAAATCGGCAAGCTGCTGGCCTTCCTCAAGGAGCCCGAGCCGCCGAAAGGCCTCAAGGACGCCTGGTCGAAGCTGCCGATCTTCAAGAAGGTGGTGTCCATGGCGCCCAAGGTGGTCAAGGATGCGCCATGCCATGAAGTGGTCATCGAAGGCGACGATGTCGACCTCGGCCTGCTGCCGGTGCAGCACTGCTGGCCGGGCGATGTTGCGCCGCTGATCACCTGGGGCCTGACGGTTACCCGCGGGCCCAACAAGGACCGCCAGAACCTGGGCATCTATCGTCAGCAGGTGATCGGCCGTAACAAGGTCATCATGCGCTGGTTGAGCCACCGCGGCGGTGCCCTGGACTATCGCGAATGGTGTGAAAAGCACCCTGGCCAACCCTTCCCGGTGGCCGTGGCCCTGGGCGCGGACCCGGCGACCATCCTCGGCGCCGTGACGCCGGTGCCCGACACCCTCTCCGAGTACGCCTTTGCCGGCCTGCTGCGCGGTAACCGTACCGAGCTGGTCAAGTGCCGGGGCAGCGACCTGCAGGTGCCGGCCACTGCCGAAATCATCCTCGAAGGCGTAATCCATCCGGGCGAAATGGCCCCGGAAGGTCCATACGGCGACCATACGGGTTACTACAACGAAGTCGACAGCTTCCCGGTGTTCACTGTCGAGCGCATCACTCACCGCAGCAAGCCGATCTACCACAGCACCTACACCGGCCGTCCGCCGGATGAGCCAGCGATTCTCGGCGTTGCCTTGAACGAAGTGTTCGTGCCGATCCTGCAGAAGCAGTTCCCGGAGATCACCGACTTCTACCTGCCGCCTGAGGGGTGTTCGTACCGCATGGCGGTGGTGACCATGAAAAAGCAGTATCCAGGCCACGCCAAGCGCGTGATGCTGGGTGTCTGGTCGTTTTTGCGACAGTTCATGTACACCAAGTTCGTTATCGTTACCGACGACGATATCAATGCACGGGACTGGAACGATGTGATCTGGGCGATCACCACGCGCATGGACCCCAAGCGCGATACGGTGATGATCGACAACACACCGATCGATTACCTGGATTTCGCCTCGCCCGTGTCCGGGCTGGGTTCGAAAATGGGCCTGGACGCCACCCACAAGTGGCCGGGTGAAACCACGCGCGAGTGGGGACGGGTCATCGTCAAGGATGAAGCCGTCACCCGGCGGATCGATGAGCTGTGGCATCAGTTGGGAATAGACTAAATGCAGGTAACCTTGCAGCCGTCCGGGGCCGTACTGGCGCTACAACCCGGGGAAAGGATTCTCGATGCGGCGCGGCGCCTGGGCTACGACTGCCCGCAGAGCTGCCGCAACGGTAACTGCCATGTCTGTGCCGCGCTGCTGGTTGAAGGCCGGGTGCGCCAGGATGGCGTCGAACGTGATCATGGCGAACTGTTCACCTGTATCGCCGAGCCCCTGGAGGACTGTGTCTTGTTGTGGGATGGCGTGCTGGCCCTGGGCGAGCTGCCGGTACGGACACTGGCCTGCCAGCTCAGCGAATGTGTTGAAGTCGGCGGCGATGTCTGGCGCGTACGGCTGCGTGCGCCAGCCGGCAAGCCTCCGCGCTACCACGCTGGCCAGTACCTGATGATCGAGCGTGACAGCGGCGACAAGGCCGCTTTCTCGCTGGCCTCGGCGCCACACAGTGGCCGCGACCTCGAGCTGCATGTGCTGGCCCGTGAGAACAGCGCCCTGGAGCTGATTGCCCAGTTGCAGCGCACACGCATGGCGCGAATCGAAATGCCCTTTGGTGACACCCACCTGGCGCAATTGCCTGACGGCCCGCTGGTGCTGATCGCTGCCGGTACCGGCATGGCGCAGATGCACAGCCTGATCGAGCACTGCCGCGCCAGTGGTTTCAAGCACCCGGTGCACTTGTACTGGGGCGTACGTCTGCCGGATGACTTCTACCAGATCGAACACTGGGCCGAATGGCAGCACCTGCCCAACTTGTTCCTGCACAAGGTGGTCAGTGACCTGTGTGGCTGGGAGGGGCGTTGCGGTCTGCTGCACGAGGCCGTCTGTGAGGACATCAGCGACCTGGCGAGTGTGCATGTCTATGCCAGCGGCTCGCCGAACATGATCTATGCCACCCTCGATGCCCTGGTCGATGCCGGCATGGATGCGCATCAAATGCGCGCCGATGTATTTGCTTATGCGCCGCGCAATTGAATGAAGGAATAAGGCACGCTGCAACAGCGTGCCGGTTTAAATAACTGTCGGCACGGCCGTCGGTTATAAGCCACTTATTATTGCCAACACCGAAAATAACTTTCGCTACACTTGAAACAGTGCACCTGTTATCGCACCTGTCCGGCCATTATTGCCGCCGCAGGGCACCGGGGGCTTGTATTCCGGCGCTTATCTGCCGTACGGTAACTCTGTGCACAGTGCTTTGCCTTTATAGTGCGGAGCGTTGTTAATTCATGGGGAAGTGTGGCGACAGCTATGTCGGCGATCGAAACGGTATCTTTGAATGTGACCTATCCGCCGTTGCTTGATTTCGGCGAGCAATTAACCCGCGAGCAACTTGTACATTCGGTCCAGCACACCATGTCCCGGCATCAGGGTGGCCCGGTGTGGTTGTTTGCCTACGGTTCGTTGATCTGGCGTCCGGAGTGCAATGCCGTTGAGCGGCGGCGGGCACGGGTGCACGGTTATCATCGCGGGTTGTATTTGTGGTCCCATGAACATCGCGGCACGCCGGAGTGCCCGGGCCTGGTGTTCGGCCTGGATCGCGGCGGTTCGTGCAGCGGTTTCGCCTACCGCTTGCCGGACGACTGCCTGGAAGAATCGCTGCTGGCCTTGTGGCAACGGGAGATGCCTTACCCGGCCTATCGTCCGCACTGGCTCAATTGTCGTCTTGAGGATGGCAGCAAGGTCCAGGCCCTGGGCTTCGTACTCGAACGCCACTTGCCGTGCTACGCCGGCAACTTGCCGGACACCTTGCTCAGTCAGATCTTTGCCAGTGCCAAGGGCCGTTATGGCACTACCCGCGACTATGTCGAGCAGACCCTCGATGCCCTGCGCAGCCACGCCATGCCCGATCGCAATCTCGAGGCGCGGTTCCGGCGCTGTCATTCACTTCGGGAGGTCTGAGGCGGCAAGACCGGCTCCCACAGTGTCCAGTGTCTACCTTGAAGCGGTGGGCCTGACAAAGTCCCTTGTGGGAGCTGGCTTGCCAGCGATCGAGCGCGAAGCGGTCGCAATCCGCGGCCTTTAGGCCATGGTTACCACCAGCTTGCCCACCGCCTTGCGCTGCCCCAGCATCTCGATAGCCGTACCGGCTTTAGCCAGCGGGAAGGTCTGCGATACCAGCGGCTTGAGTTTGCCCTCGGCGTACCAGGCAAACAGCTGCTGGAAGTTCGCCGCATTGTCAGCCGGCTGGCGCTGGGCAAAGGCGCCCCAGAACACCCCGAGCACCGCCGCGCCCTTGAGCAGCGCCAAGTTTACCGGCAGCTCTGGAATACGCCCGCTGGCAAACCCGACTACCAGCAAGCGACCATTCCAGGCGATCCCGCGCACCGCTTGATCAAACAAGTCACCACCCACCGGGTCGTAGATCACATCAACGCCGTTACCGCCCGTCAGCCGCTTGATCTCGTCCTTGAGGCTGGCTTGGCCGTAGTTGATCAGCTCGTCGGCGCCGGCGGCCTTGGCTACGGCCAGCTTCTCGGCGCTGCTGGCAGCGGCGATCACCCGCGCGCCCATGGCCTTGCCGATTTCTACCGCCGCCAGGCCCACGCCGCCGGAGGCACCCAGTACCAGCAGGGTTTCCCCGGCCTTGAGCTGGCCGCGCTGGCTCAGGGCATGCATCGACGTGCCGTAGGTCATGCCGAAGGCCGCGGCGGTGGTGAAGTCCATCTGCGCTGGGATCGGCAGCACGTTATAGGCCGGCACCGCTACCTGTTCGGCAAAACTGCCCCAACCGGTCAGGGCCATGACCCGATCGCCAACCTTCAGGTTGCCGGCCTTTTCACCCACGGCACTGACCACGCCGGCTGCTTCGCCTCCGGGCGAGAACGGCAGCGGCGGTTGGAACTGGTACTTGCCTTCGATGATCAGGGTGTCGGGAAAGTTGACCCCGGCGGCCTGCACGTCGAGCAGGATCTCATTCTTCTTCGGCACGGGGCTGGCGACTTCTTCCAGAACCAGGTTTTGCGCCGGACCAAGGGCTTTGCACAACACTGCTTTCATCGGGACTATTCCTTTGCGCGTAGTGGCCGATAAGTGTAGGTGGGCGAGGTGCCGGGTCAACGAGCATGGCCCGCCCTGATAGGCCGGCATAAGCCCGGGCTTGGGTTTGACCGGTGCGCTGGGTATGCTGGCGCCAACTGTATGAGGAGCGAATTCGTGAAAGCGTGGATCTTGATGGTACTGGCGCTGATGCTGCCGATGGCGGCCCAGGCCGAGGAAGCCAAGGAAGGGGAGCCGAAGGTCTCCTACATTTCCCTTACCCCGCCTTTTGTCGGCAACTACGCCCTGGATGGCGGGCCGAAACTGCGCGTGTACAAGGCCGACGTGGCCCTGCGGGTCAACAGCGATGCCGCCGCCGCAGCGGTGCGTCATCACGAGCCGCTGATCCGCAATCAGCTGGTGGCCCTGTTCACCCAGCAGAACCTCGAGAGCATGAGCAATGTCGAGGCCAAGGAAAAACTGCGTCAGGAAGCCCTGAAGCAAGTCCAGCAGGTGCTCGAAAACGAAGAAGGCAAGCCGACCGTCGACGACTTGCTGTTCAACAACCTGATCGTTCAGTAATCAGGACGTCAGGCTGCGGCGAAAGCGCGCCAGGGCAATCGCGAAGAAGGCCAGGCCGATCGCGGCAAGTGCCGCAAGGTCCGGCCAGACCACGGGCAACCCGGCGTCGCGGAACAGGATGGCCGCACTGAGGCTGACGAAGTGGGTCGAGGGCGAGCCCTGCATCACCCACTGCAGCCATTGCGGCATGCTATCCAGCGGCGTGCTGCCACCCGAGAGCAACAGCATCGGGATGATCACCGGGATCGCCAGCAGGCCGAACTGCGGGGTCGAGCGCGCCAGCGTGGCGAGGAAGATCCCCAGTGCCGTGCTGGCGAACAGGTAGAGTGCGGTCACCGCCAAAAACAGCCCCAGTGATCCTGCCAGCGGCACCCCCAGCGCCCCTTTGACGATCACTTCCAGCGACACCCAGGTGCACAGCACCACCACCAGGGCGTTGCTGCCGATCTTCGCCAGCATGATTTCCAGGGCGGTCAGCGGCAGCACCAAGAGGTGATCGAGGGTGCCGTGTTCGCGCTCGCGCAGCAGTGCCGTGCCGGTCAGGACGATGGCCAGAATAGTGATGTTGTTGACGATCTGGATCACCGCCAGGAACCAGCCACCCTCAAGGTTGGGGTTGAACAGCGCCCGGGCGCTGAGCAGGGCCGGGCTGCCGGCAGTCGCCGAGCCCTGGTTGGCGTAGTCGAGCAGTTCGCGCTCGACGATCCTGCCGATGTAGCCGGCACCCATGAAAGCCTGGCTCATGGCCGTGGCGTCGACGTTGACCTGCAGCTCTGGTGAGCGCCCGGCCAGCAGGTCGGTCTGGAAGTTCACCGGCACGTTGATCACGAAGGTGTACTGGCCGCTGTCCATGGCTTGGTCGAGCTGGTTGTAGGCCAGTGGCACGGCGCGCTGGAACTCCGGCGGTTGCAGGGCTTCGGTGAGCTTGCGCGATACCAGGCTATGGTCTTCGTCGATCACCGCGACGCTGGCGTTGTGCACGCCGATCACCGAACCCGCTGCCGGCATGTAGATCGCCACGCTGAAGGCGTACAGCAAAAACAGCAGCAATACGCTGTCATGGCGCAAGCTGGTCAGCTCCTTCAAACCCAGGCGCAGGGTGTGTGCCAGACGATGCATCAGACCTCCTGCTTCTTCAGCATGGCCAGGCTCAGGCCGGTGAAACCAATAAAGAACCCCAGCAGCGCCAGGCACTGAGGCCAGAGTTCGCGCAGGTCCAGGGCCTTGGTGAAGGTGCCGACGGCGATATCGAGAAAATACCCGGCCGGGAACAACTGGCCCATCAAGGCCGCAGCACCCTCGAGCGAAGAGCGCGGCACGATCAGCCCGGAGAACTGGATGGTCGGCAGGCTGGTGATGATCATGGTGCCGAGGATCGCGGCGATCTGGGTGCGGGTGAACGCCGAGATCAGCAGGCCCAGGCTGGTGGTCGCCAGCAGGTACAGCAAACCGCCGCAGGCCAGGGCCAGGGCGCTGCCTTTGAATGGCACGCCGAACAGCCAGCGGTTCATCGCCACCAGCAGCGCCAGGTTGATCAGGCTCACCGCCAGGTATGGCGCCTGCTTGCCGAGCAGGAACTCCAGGCGCGTCAGCGGCGTGGCGTAGAAGTTGGTGATCGAGCCCAGTTCCTTCTCGCGCACGATACCCAGCGCGGTGAGCATCGCCGGAATGAAGGCAAGTATCAGCGCCATTACCCCGGGGCCGATGGCATTCACGCTGACCACATCCTGGTTGTAGCGAAAGCGGCTTTCCAGGCGCACCGGGCTTTGCCCTGGCTGAGCCTTGCTGCTCAGCGCCGCCAATTGCTCAAGGTTGGCCTGGTGCACGGCCTCGACATAGTTGCGGCTGGTTTCGGCGCGAAACGGCATGCCGCCATCCAGCCAGGCCGCCACCACTGGCTGGCGCCCGGCGTGCAGGTCGCGGCCGAAGCCTGGCGGAATCTCCAGGGCCAGTTTGATTTCCGAGCGCTGCAGGCGTTTGTGCAACTGCGCGGCATCGTCGATCGGCGTCTGCTCGGCGAAGTAGCGCGAGCCGCGAAAGGCCTCCAGATAGGCACGGCTTTGCGGGCTCTGGTCCTGGTCATACACGGCGAAGGCGAGGTTCTCCACGTCCAGGGAAATGCCATAGCCGAAGATCACCATCATGAACAGGGCGCCGAGCAGGGCAAACGCCAGGCGCACTTTGTCTCGCAGCAGTTCCTTGCCCTCACGGGTGGCGACGGCGAACAGGCGCTTGAGGCTGAAACCTCGGCGCATGTGCAACGGCGTCGCCTGGGCTGGCGTGTCGAGCTGAGCGCTGGCAGTTGGCGCTTCGCCCGCGCCCTGCGCCTGTTCCAGGCAGGTGACGAAGGCGTCTTCCAGGGTCTGGCCGGCAAATTGCTGTTGCAGCGCCGCCGGGGTGTCGCAGGCCAGGACCTTGCCGGCATGCATCAGGGAGATCCGGTCGCAGCGCAGGGCTTCGTTCATGAAGTGGGTGGAGAGGAAAATCGTCACCCCCTGATCCCGCGACAGCTCGATCAGCAGGCGCCAGAAGTCGTCGCGGGCGGCTGGGTCGACGCCTGAGGTGGGTTCGTCGAGGATCAGCACTTCCGGGCGGTGCAACACCGCCACTGCCAATGACAGGCGCTGGCGCAGGCCCAGGGGCAGGGCGCCGGACTGCTGGTCGGCGATGGCGCCAAGATCGAAGCGCTCGATCAACTCGGCGATACGCGGACTGCTCTGGGCCTTGGGCAGGTCGAACAACCGTGCGTGCAGTTCCAGGTTCTGCCGCACGCTGAGTTCGCCATACAAGGAGAAACTCTGCGACATGAAGCCGACCCGCTTGCGCGTCGCCAGGTCCTTGGCGTTCACTGGGCGGCCGAGTAGCGTGGCGCTGCCTTCGCTGGCCGGCATCAGGCCGGTGAGCACCTTCATGGTGGTGGTCTTGCCGCAGCCGTTGGAGCCGAGAAAACCGAAGATTTCGCCTCGGCCGATGGCGAAGCTGACCTTGTTCACGGCGGTGAAATCACCGAAGCGCAGGGTCAGTTCGTGGGCTTCGATGGCGATCTCGGCATCGCCGTTATCATGGGGTGGTATCACCAAGGGTTGTTGGCTGCGCTGGCGGTTGCCCTGGAAGTGGGTGAAGGCGTCATCGAGCTTGTGACTGGCGGTGGCGGCGGCCAGCTCTTCGCTCAAGCCCGCAGCGATCAGTTGGCCGCGATCGAGCATCAGGCAGTGCTCGAACTGTTCGGCCTCTTCCATGTAGGCGGTCGCCACCAGCAAGGTCAGTTGCGGGCGCTCCTGGCGCACCTGTTCGACCAGCTCCCAGAAGCGTCGACGCGACAGCGGGTCGACGCCGGTAGTGGGTTCGTCGAGGATCAGCAAGTCCGGTTCGTGGATCAGCGCGCAACACAGCCCGAGCTTCTGCTTCATGCCGCCAGACAACTTGCCCGCCGGGCGTTCGGCAAAACGCAGCAGGTCGGTGGCCAGCAGCAGGTTGTGCATGCGCTGCTCGCACTCCCTGGCGCCAAGGCCGAACAGGGTGGCGAAGAAGCGGATGTTCTCGCTGATCGACAGCTCGGGGTACAAGTTGTTGCCCAGCCCTTGAGGCATGAAGGCGATGCGCGGGTACAGGCTGTTACGGTGGCGGCGCTGGCGGATCGAGCCGCCGAGCACCTGCAGCTCGCCGCTCTGCAGCTTCTTCACCCCGGCGATCAGCCCGAGCAGGCTCGACTTGCCGGCGCCATCCGGGCCGATCAGGCCGCAACGGGTGCCCGCCGGCAGGCTGAAAGCGATGTCTTGCAGGGCACTCAGCCCAGCGTAGCGGTGGCTGATGCCCTCGGCCTGCAGCGCCAGCGCGCTCATTGCAGGTTGGCCGGCCAGTCCACTTTAGCGGTGCGCACATAGCCGGCGCCCGGCATGCCGGGTTTGGCCTGGGGCACAGCGCTCGGTTCGGTCAGGCGCAGCTTGACCCGGAACACCAGCTTCTGGCGCTCGTCACGGGTTTCCACCTGTTTGGGGGTGAACTGCGCCTTGGCTGCGACGAAGGCAATCTTCGCAGGCATTGCCTGGTCGGGCAGGGCGTCGAGCACGATGCGCGCCTGGTCGCCAACGGTCAGGCGGCCGGTGGTGGAGGCGGGCAGGTAGAGGTTCATGTACTGATCGCTGGGGTCGATCAGCATCAGTACACGACCGCCGGCGCCGAGCACTTCACCCGGTTCGGCCAGGCGTAGCTGGATCACGCCGTTGATCGGCGCGCGCAGGCTGCTGTCGTCGATCTCGCTGGTCAGTTGCGCGACCTGGGCTTCGGCGGCGCCGATGGCGGCCTTGATCGCGGCCAGTTGTGCACGGGCGGCGACGACTGCGGAGTTGCTGGTGTCGTAACGGGCCTGTTGCTGGTCGAGCAGTTGCTGGCTGGCGTATTTGCGCTGGAAGATTTCGCGCACGCGCTTGAGCTCCTGGCTGGCCAGCAGTTGCTCGCTCTGGCGCAGTTGCACGGTGGCCTGGGCGGCGGAGTAGTTTTCCCGGGCGCGTAGCACTTCGGCTTCGGCCTGGCTGCGTTGGGCTTCGAGGGTGCGGGTGTCGATGCGGGCAAGCAACTGGCCCTGTTCGACCGTGTCGCCTTCGTCGACCAGCACTTCGGCCAGGCGCCCGGGGATCTTGCTGGCGATTTGCACTTCGGTGGCTTCGAGCCGGCCATTGCCCATGCTCAAGCCTTCGGGCAGGCGGTCATGCAGGGATTTCCAGTAGCCCAGGCCGCCAGCGGCCAGGAGCAGGGCGATCAAGGCGCCGGCGAAGAGTTTGGGCGTGTGTTGGCTCATCGACATGGTTGGGCATCCTGCTGCATTAACGTCAAATTGTGACGTCGCACCGGTCCTGGTGCGTTGATGTTCGTCAAATGAGCGGCAATCCTACCCTCTTTAACGCAGTGCGAGTACCGCTGCCCATTGTTCGGCGGTTACCGGCATCACCGACAAGCGGCTGCCTTTCTGAACCAGCGGCAGTTCGGCCAGGGCAGTTTGTTGCTTGAGGTAACCCAGTTGCAGGACCTTGCCGAAGGTTTCGACGTGGGCAACGTCCACGGCGCTCCAGGGGTTTTTCTCGTCGTTGGCCTTGGCGTCGAAGTAATGGCTTTGCGGGTCAAGCGCGGTAGGGTCCGGGTAGGCCGCGGCGCTGATCCGGGCGATGCCGGCAATGCCCGGTTCCGGGCAGCTGGAATGGTAGAAAAAGAACTGGTCACCGACCGCCATGGTGCGCAAGAAGTTACGCGCCTGGTAATTGCGCACGCCATCCCAGCGGGCTTCGCCCAGCCGCGCGAGGTCCTTGATCGAGAGTTCGTCGGGCTCGGATTTCATCAGCCAGTAGGCCATGGGTGGTGCTCCAGACAATGTTTGAAATAACCTGTTTCAGGAAACCGACGGTCGGTTGGCGTCAACGTTTGCGTGTCGCCTCAGGTTGTCGGAGAATGCGCGCATTTTAAGCTTGACGCTGCTGCAACAACAAAATCGTTGCTGACAACGTGATCAGTTTGCCTGAGGGGGGCAATCGATGAATCGCAAACCGGATTTGCTCTGGATTCTGGTGTTTCTGTTCGGTTTGGGTGTTGTCACTACCGGCTATGCGCAAAGCCTTTGGGAACGCAAACTCGACGCCCCCTACGAAGTACCGGTCAATCCGCAACAGCGTTGATTGCTTTGCTGGCGCCCATCACGCGGGTGCCAGGTACCAGCCACGGTCCGAGACCGTCCCCTGCAGCGGCACATCCCAACTGGCTTGCGCCAGTCGCTCAACCTTCTGGCATTCATGCGCCAGGCCCAGCAGCAAGGGCTTCTTCCAGGCTTTGCGGCGAGCCTGATAGGCCAGGCTGCGGTCATAGAAGCCGCCGCCCATGCCCAGCCGGCCACCCACTTCGTCAAACCCCACCAGCGGCAGCAGGATCAGGTCCAGCGCCCAGATCGGCCGTTGCCGGGCCAGGCTGATGTGCGGCTCGGGGATGCGGAAACGGTTGGGCCGCAGCTTCTCGCCGGCGTCGATGCGCTGAAAGACCATCTTGGTTTTTGGCCAGGCGTGCAGCACCGGTAGATAGGTGTGCTTGCCGCGGCGCTGAGCTTCGCGCATCAACAGGCCTGGGTCGATCTCGCAATCGTTGGGCAGGTACAGGGCAATATGTCTGGCCCGGCGAAACAGCGGGTGCTGCGCGAGCTGGCGGTACAGGCCACGGGCTGCCTGACGTTGCTCGGCCGGCGTCAAGGCGCGGCGGGCGTCACGTAGCAGGCGGCGAAGTTGGGGGCGGGTAAGCGGCGCGGTGTCGGTCATGGCACGGGCGGTCCCAGAGAGGGCTGCCACCTGTGGGTGACAGCTCGATTGCCCGCGCAGAAGGGAGGGCAAAGAATTCAGGCTCCCCGACGAACCGCTGTCGGTGTAGCCCTTGAACCCGAAAGTTCAAGGTGGAGATTGCAGGAGGCGTTAAGGCTTTCCGTCAAGCGGACATGCACACCGGCCCCACGTGCAACCCCCGTGGTTGTGCGTATCGGCTCAGGGACATGACCGACTGGCAAGCACTCCAGGGAGTGGCGCAAGTATACCGACACTCAACCCTTTTTTGAATCTTGATCGTCGGCCAATGCCTGATCGACCCGCTCGAGCAGGTCGCGCACCTGTTCACGGGTGGCGCCGCCCGCCGGCACATCAGGACGTTCCTGGTTGTGCAGCAGGTCGTGGGTGATGTTCAGCGCGGCCATCACGGCAATCCGGTCGGCGCCGATGACTTTGCCGCTGCTGCGGATCTCGCGCATCTTGCCGTCCAGGTAGCGCGCGGCGCTGACCAGGTTGCTGCGTTCTTCCGGCGGACAGATGATCGAATACTCTTTGTCGAGGATCTGAACGGTGACGCTATTGCTTGAGCTCATGAGTCTTGCTCCAGGGCCTTGAGTCGCAAAATCATCGATTCGACCTTACGCCGGGCGATTTCATTTTTTTCGATGAGGTGGGCGCGCTCTTCGCGCCAGGATTTTTCCTGAGCTAATAAGAGTGCGTTTTGCCGTTTTAGTTGCTCGACCCGCTCAATCAGCAGTTCGAATCGGCCCATCAGCGCTTGCAGATCGTTCTCTTGCATTGGTTGCCACTCGATTCGGTCGTGCGGGTGGTTGCCCGGTTTATGCCCTGGCCGGCTCGGAGTTGGCCGCGTCGATGGTCTTGGCGCGCCTGCCGGTGCTAGGATACAAGGTCTTCATTCTAGTCATTGCGCCGTCTGGCGCCTAGTTGCCCATGCCCAATACCAATTCGCCGTACACCGCTTTCGCCACCTTGCTCAGCAGCAACGGGCATCCTGTTTCCCCTGCCGAACTGCACGGGCTGTTGCTCGGGCGCAGTTGCGCCGGTGCCGGCTTCGATGCCGAGGCATGGTTGGCCGATGCTGCGCACCTGCTGGAAAACGATCCGGCAGACAACGTTCGTAACGCTTTGATCGGCCTGCAGGAGATGGTCAAGGGCGAACTCGCCGGTGACGATATCACTGTCGTGTTGCTGCTGCCCGGTGATGAAGCGCCATTGGCCGAGCGGGCTGCTGCTCTGGGCGAGTGGTGCAAGGGCTTCCTGTATGGCTTCGGCTTGAACTCGGCTGGCCTGACCCTGAGCGGTGAAGCCAAGGAAGTCCTGCAGGACCTGGATGCGATCTCCCAGGTTCAGGACGCCCTGGAAGAATCCGAAGACGGCGAAAACGACTATATGGAAGTCATGGAATACCTGCGCGTCGCCCCGCTGCTGCTTTACACAGAACTGGCAAAACAGCCGGTCGAGCCTGCGGCCAAACCTTCGCTGCACTGATCAACCAGGACTGCCACTGCCCATGAGCCACATCCCCAAGTCGGAATACGCCCGTCGACGCAAGGCGCTGATGGCGCAGATGGAACCCAACAGCATCGCCATCCTGCCCGCCGCCGCGGTTGCCATCCGCAACCGCGACGTCGAGCATGTGTACCGCCAGGACAGCGACTTCCAGTACCTGAGCGGCTTCCCCGAGCCCGAGGCGGTGATCGCCCTGATCCCCGGGCGCGAGCACGGTGAATACGTGTTGTTCTGCCGCGAGCGCAATCCCGAGCGCGAGCTCTGGGATGGTCTGCGCGCCGGCCAGGAAGGGGCGATCCGCGACTTCGGCGCTGATGATGCCTTCCCTATCACCGATATCGACGACATCCTCCCCGGCCTGATCGAAGGCCGTGACCGGGTGTATTCGGCCATGGGCAGCAACCCCGAGTTCGACCGTCACCTGATGGAGTGGATCAACGTGATCCGTTCCAAGGCGCGCCTCGGCGCCCAGCCGCCGAACGAATTCGTTGCCCTGGATCATCTGCTGCACGACATGCGCCTGTATAAATCGGCGGCGGAAGTGAAGGTGATGCGCGAGGCCGCGGCGATTTCCGCGCGTGCCCATGTCCGGGCGATGCAGGCTTGCCGCGCCGGTTTGCGCGAGTACAGCCTGGAAGCCGAGCTGGACTACGAGTTCCGCAAGGGTGGAGCGAAGATGCCCGCCTACGGCTCGATCGTCGCCGCCGGGCGCAACAGCTGCATTCTGCATTACCAGGAGAACGACGCGCCGCTCAAGGACGGTGACCTGGTGTTGATCGACGCCGGTTGCGAGATCGACTGCTACGCCAGTGACATCACCCGTACCTTCCCGGTCAGCGGGCGTTTTTCGCCGGAGCAGAAGGCGATCTACGAGCTGGTGTTGAAAGCCCAGGAAGCGGCCTTTACGGTCATCGCCCCGGGCAAGCACTGGAACCACGCCCACGAAGCCACGGTACAAGTGATCACCGAAGGCCTGGTGGAGTTGGGCCTGCTCAAGGGGCAGGTGCAGGAACTGATTGAAAGCGAAGCCTACCGGGCCTTCTACATGCACCGTGCCGGGCACTGGCTGGGTATGGATGTGCACGATGTCGGCGAGTACAAGGTCGGCGGCCAGTGGCGGGTGCTCGAGCCGGGCATGGCCTTGACCGTGGAACCGGGCATCTATATCGGTGCCGATAACCAGAGTGTCGCGAAAAAATGGCGCGGCATCGGTGTGCGAATCGAGGATGACGTAGTGGTAACCAAGCAGGGCTGTGAAATCCTGACCTCAGGCGTACCCAAGACGGTCGCCGAAATCGAAGCCTTGATGGCTGCCGCGCGCAGTGCAGCGGCATGAGCCGGGTCAATCTGGCAATCATTGGCGGCGGCCTGGTCGGCGCCAGCCTGGCCCTGGCCCTGCAGGCCGGGGCCAAGGCGCGTGGCTGGAAGATCCTGCTGATCGAACCCTTTGCTCCCGGTGATAGTTTTCAGCCGAGCTATGACGCACGTTCTTCGGCGTTGTCCTTCGGTACCCGACAAATCTATGAACGTTTAGGGTTGTGGCAACCGATCAGCCGTCGCGCCGAGCCGATCCGCCAGATCCAGGTCTCCGACCGTGGCCGTTTTGGCGCAACGCGCCTGGATGCGTTGGAAGAAGGCGTGCCAGCGCTCGGCTATGTGGTCGAGAACGCCTGGCTCGGTCAGTGCCTGTGGCAGGGCCTGGACGCCGAAGTGGTGAGCTGGCGCTGCCCGGCGGAAGTCACCGCCATGCAGGCGCTGGAGGATGGCTATCGACTGGCGCTCAACGACGACACCACGCTCGAATGCGACCTCACGGTACTGGCCGATGGTGGCCGTTCCGGCCTGCGCGAGCAACTGGGCATTCATGTCAGCCAGCGGCCGTACAACCAGAGCGCACTGATCGCCAACATCACCCCAAGCGAAGCCCATTGCGGCCAGGCCTTCGAGCGCTTCACCGACGAAGGGCCGATGGCCTTGCTGCCGCTGCCGGAAAACCGCTGCGCGCTGGTCTGGACCCGCGCCGGGATGGACGCCAAGCGCCTTGCCGAGCTGGACGAGCGTAGCTTTCTCAGCGAACTGCAGGACGTGTTTGGCTACCGCCTGGGCACCTTGCGCCAAGTCGGTGCCCGGCACCTCTATCCGTTGTCGCTGATCGAGGCCCAGGAGCAGGTGCGCCCGCACCTGGTGGTACTCGGTAACGCCGCTCACAGCCTGCACCCGATTGCCGGGCAGGGTTTCAACCTGTCACTGCGCGATGTGCAGTCGCTGGCCGAAGGCTTGCTGGCCAATCCCGGCTTGCCAGGTGACTTTGCCACCCTGCAGTCCTACCGCGAGCGCCAGCGCCTGGATCAGGACCTGACCGTGGGCTTCTCCGATCGCGTAACCCGCCTGTTCGGCAGTGCCCAACCGCTGGTGGCGACCGGCCGCAACCTGGGCCTGCTTGGCCTCGACTTGCTGCCCCCGGCCAAACGCTGGTTCGCCCGCCAGGCCATGGGCCTGGGCACCCGTCCGGACCCGCGGAACTGAACATGAGCGACCCGCGCAAACTGGCCCGGCGAGCGCGCAGGCTGCGCTGGCTGCTGAACCTCTACCCGCCGTACCTGGGCGCGGGCATCCGCGTGCTCAGCGTCAGCCCCGACCTGCGCCACATTCGCGTGCGCATGGGCCTGCGCTGGTTCAACCGCAACTACGTCGGCACCCAGTTCGGCGGCAGCCTGTATTCGATGGTCGACCCGTTCTACATGCTCATGCTGATGGAACTGCTCGGGCGTGAGTACATCGTCTGGGACAAGGCCGCCAGCATCGATTTCGTGTCCCCGGGCAAGGGCCCGGTGTTCGCCGAACTGCGCATCGACGATGCCCTGCTTGATGACATCCGCCAGCACACCGCCGGCGGCAAAAAGTACCTGCCACGACTTCAGGTCGATATCCGCGACGCTGCCGGTGAGCTGGTGGCGCGGGTCGACAAAACCCTTTACGTGCGGCTCAAGCCGCAAGCGAGACAGGCTTAAGGCATGGAAATGCGCGCAGATCTGTTGATTGTCGGTGCCGGTATGGTCGGCAGCGCTCTGGCCCTGGCGTTGCAGCACAGCGGCCTGGAAATTCTCTTGCTCGATGGCAGCCCGTTGTCGATCAAGCCCTTTGACCAGCAGTCGGCATTCGAGCCGCGGGTCAGTGCCTTGTCGGCGGCCAGCCAGCGCATCCTCGAGCGCCTGGGCGCCTGGCAGGGGATCGGCGAACGGCGCTTGAGCCCCTACTCGGACATGCGTGTGTGGGACGGCAGCGGCACTGGCCAGATCCATTTCTCGGCCGCCAGCGTGCATGCCGAGGTGCTCGGTCATATTGTCGAGAACCGGGTGGTGCAGGATGGCCTGCTGGAGCGCCTGCACGACAGCGAAATCGGCCTGCTGGCCAATGCCCGCCTGGAGCAGATGCGCCGCTCCGGCGACGACTGGCTGCTGACCCTGGCCGACGGTCGCACCTTGCGTGCGCCGTTGGTGATCGCCGCTGACGGTGCCAACTCGGCGGTGCGCCGCCTGACCGGCTGTGAGACGCGCGAGTGGGATTACCTGCACCACGCCATCGTCACCAGCGTGCGTTGCGCCCAGCCCCATCAAGCGACTGCCTGGCAGCGCTTTACCGACGAGGGGCCGCTGGCGTTCCTGCCATTGCTGCGCGATGGTCAACAGGATTGGTGCTCAATCGTCTGGTCGACCACGCCGGAGCAGGCCGAACACCTGATGGCCTTGAGCGACGAAGCGTTCTGCGCCGAGCTTGAGCGCGCCTTCGAAGGGCGCCTGGGCGGCGTGCTGCAGGCCGACCCACGGGTTTGTGTACCGCTGCGCCAGCGTCACGCCAAACGCTACGTGGCCGAAGGCCTGGCGTTGATCGGCGATGCTGCACACACCATTCACCCGTTGGCCGGGCAAGGCGTCAACCTTGGCTTTCTCGATGCCGCGGTACTGGCCGAGGAGCTGCAGCACGCCTACGAGCGGGGCGAGCGCCTGGCCGATGTTCGTGTGCTAAGCCGCTTCGAGCGTCGGCGCATGCCGCACAACCTGGCGCTGATGGCGGCGATGGAAGGGTTCGAGCGCCTGTTCCAGGCTGATCCGCTGCCGCTGCGCTGGCTACGCAACAGCGGCCTGAAATGGGTCGAGCAACTGCCTGAAGCCAAAGCCTTGTTCGTGCGCCAAGCCCTGGGCTTGAGCGGTGATCTGCCGGAACTGGCGCGGGCCTGAGGTTTCGCAACATCTGGTAACTCCTCCCTTGTGAGTTCAGTTGAGAAGGCAAATGGGATTAACTACCATTTGCGCCTCTCTTGAACTCCGAGGACCGCACCATGTTGCCACGCAAGCACGTACTGGCCGCTCTGGCTCTGACCCTGTTCGGCACAGCCGCCCAGGCGGCGGACGAGGTGGTGGTGTATTCCTCGCGCATCGACGAGTTGATCAAGCCGGTGTTCGACGCCTACACCAAAGAGACCGGGGTGAAGATCAAGTTCATCACCGACAAGGAAGCGCCGCTGATGCAGCGCATCAAGGCCGAGGGCAAGAACGCCACCGCCGACCTGCTGCTCACCGTCGATGCCGGCAACCTCTGGCAAGCCGAGCAGATGGGCATTCTGCAGCCGATCAAGTCAGACATCATCGACAAGAACATCCCGGCCCAATACCGCGCCTCGTCCCATGACTGGACCGGCCTGAGCCTGCGCGCGCGGACCATCGCCTACTCCACCGACCGGGTCAAGCCCGAAGAGCTGAGCACCTACGAGGCGTTGGCCGACAAGAACTGGGAAGGGCGCCTGTGCCTGCGCACGGCGAAGAAAGTCTATAACCAGTCGCTGACCGCCACCCTGATCGAAACCCACGGCGAGCAGAAGACCGAAGAGATCATCAAGGGCTGGGTCAACAACCTGTCCACTGATGTATTCTCCGATGACACCGCCTTGCTGCAGGCAATCAACGCCGGCCAGTGCGACGTCGGTATCGTCAACACCTACTACTACGGCCGCCTGCACAAGGAAAACCCCAAGCTGGCAGTCAAGCTGTTCTGGCCTAACCAGGCCGACCGTGGCGTGCACGTCAACCTTTCGGGTATCGGCCTGACCAAATACGCGCCGCATCCTGAGGCGGCGAAGAAGCTGGTCGAATGGATGACCGGTGAACACGCACAGAAGATCTTTGCCGGCGTGAACCAGGAGTTCCCGGCCAACCCGGCAGTGGCACCTTCCGAAGAAGTGGCCGCCTGGGGCACGTTCAAAGCTGACACCATCCCTGTGGAAGTGGCCGGCAAACGCCAGGCCGAAGCCATCCGCCTGATGGATCGGGCTGGCTGGAACTAAGCACAAGGCTATATCCTTTTGGGGCCCTATCGGGCCCCAATCGCTGGCAAGCCAGCTCCCACAGGGATAGCGGTGCTCTCTTTTCACTGTGGGAGCTGGCTTGCCAGCGATCGACCGCAACGCGGTCGCAATCATTCCCATAGAGATTTCACTTTTGGCCCACCCCGCCCAACGCCGTTGGTACCCACTGGTCTTCGCCATCGCCGCCCTGGTGCTGCTGCCGCTGAGCGTGCTGCTGTTGTCCTGGCAGGCGGTCGACATGCAGATCTGGTCGCATCTGCTCGACACCCAGATGAGCCGGCTGCTGGGTAACACCCTGACGTTGATCCTCGGTGTGGGCGTCGGCGTGTCGGTGCTGGGGGTGAGCCTGGCCTGGCTTACCAGCCTGTGCGAGTTCCCCGGGCGGCGCTGGCTCGACTGGGCCCTGATGCTGCCCTTCGCGATTCCGGCCTATGTGCTGGCGTTCGTGTTCGTTGGCCTGCTGGATTTCGCCGGTCCGGTGCAAACCCTGCTGCGCGAGTGGTTCGGGCCCATGCGCTTGCCACGGGTGCGCTCCACCGGCGGGGTGATCACCGTGCTGGTGCTGGTGTTTTACCCGTATGTCTATCTGCTGGCGCGTAACGCCTTCCTGGCTCAGGGCAAAGGCCTGATGGAAGCGGCAAGGGTGCTGGGGCTTTCACCCTTGCAGGCATTCTGGCGGGTCGCCATGCCCATGGCACGGCCGGCCATCGGCGCCGGGGTGGCGTTGGCGTTGATGGAGACCCTGGCGGATTTTGGCGCAGTGTCGGTGTTCAACTTCGACACCTTCACCACCGCCATCTACAAGACCTGGTACGGCTTCTTCAGCCTCTCCAGTGCTGCCCAGCTGGCCAGCCTGCTGTTGTTGGCGGTGATGCTGGTGCTGTACGGCGAGCGTCGTGCCCGTGGCGCCGTGCGCAGTAGCAACGAACGGCCGCGGGGCAAAGCGCTGTATCACTTGCATGGCATCAAGGCGCTGGCCGCCAGCAGCTGGTGCCTGCTGGTATTCGCCTGTGCCTTCGTGGTGCCGATGCTGCAGTTGTTGGTGTGGTTCTGGCAGCGCGGGCGTTTCGATCTCGACGAGCGCTATGCTGGCCTGATCCTGCATACCCTCTATCTGGGCGGCATGGCGGCGCTGATTACCGTCTGTGTTGCCCTGGTGCTGGCGTTTGCCCGGCGACAGGCGCCGACCTCGGGAATTCGTGCAGGCGTTGGCCTGGCCAACCTGGGCTATGCCTTGCCTGGCTCGGTGTTGGCGGTGTCGATCATGCTGGCTTTCAGTTACCTCGATAATCAGGTGGTGGTGCCGTTGTCCAGCTGGCTGGGTGGCGCGGGCAAGCCGCTGCTGCTCGGTAGCCTGTCGGCTTTGCTGCTGGCCTATCTGGTGCGTTTTATCGCTGTGGCCTACGGCCCACTGGAAAACAGCCTGGGGCGGATTCGTCCATCTTTGCCGGAAGCGTCCCGTAGTCTCGGCGTGAGTGGCCCAAGATTGTTTTTCAAGGTGTATCTGCCCTTGCTGGTACCCGGTGCATTGAGCGCGGCGCTGCTGGTGTTCGTCGACGTGCTCAAGGAAATGCCGGCCACTCTGCTGATGCGCCCGTTTGGCTGGGACACGCTGGCGGTACGGGTGTTCGAGATGACCAGTGAGGGCGAGTGGTCGCGGGCTTCGCTGCCGGCGCTGACCCTGGTGCTGGTCGGCCTGTTGCCGGTCATCGGCCTGATTCGACGCTCGGCGCAGCACCCGGGTCAAACGCGCTGAGGGTGTAAGCCTGCGAGCTTGCGGCTACAATGCGCGGCATTCGCTGCGGCCGGTCCTACAGACCGGGTAGCTGCAACGCTGCCAGCCGCCGTAGCCTCGCCACGCCCGGAAGGAGAAACCCATGGGACAGCGTACGCCTCTTTATGACCTGCACTTGGCCCTTGGCGCCAAGATGGTCGATTTTGGCGGTTGGGATATGCCCCTGCATTATGGTTCGCAAGTCGAGGAGCACCATCAGGTGCGCCAGGCCTGCGGCGTATTCGATGTATCCCATATGACCGTGATCGATGTTCGCGGTGCCCAGGCCGGCGTCTGGCTGCAGCATGTGTTGGCCAACGATGTCGATCGTCTGAATGCCACCGGCAAGGCCCTGTACAGCACCATGCTCAACGAGCAGGGCGGGGTTATCGATGACATGATCGTCTACCGCTGCGACGACGGTTACCGGCTGGTGGTCAACGCCTCGACCCGCGACAAGGACCTGGCCTGGCTGCAGGCACGGATGATCGGTTTCGAGGTCGAGCTGAGCGAGCGCCCGGAGCTGGCCATCCTGGCCATCCAGGGCCCGCAAGCACGGGAAAAGGTCGCTGAACTGGTGACCGCCGCTCGCGCCGCGCTGATCCGTGAACTCAAGCCCTTCGAAGGCCTGGCCGACGGTGACTGGTTCATCGCCCGCACCGGTTACACCGGTGAGGATGGCCTGGAAATCATCTTCCCGGCGCTACAGGCCCCGGCGTTCTTCAACGACCTGGTCGGCGCCGGCATCGCCCCGAGCGGTCTCGGCGCGCGCGACACCCTGCGCCTGGAAGCGGGGATGAACCTGTATGGCCAAGACATCGACGAAGCCCACACGCCGCTGACCTCGAACCTGGGCTGGAGCATCGCCTGGGAGCCGGCTGAGCGTGATTTCATTGGTCGCAAAGGTTTGCTGAAAGAAATCGAGCATGGCGTCGAGCAGAAACTGGTCGGCCTGGTGCTCGAAGAACGCGGGGTTTTACGCGCGCACCAGGTGGTCCGCGTCGCCGGGATTGGCGAAGGGGAGATCACCAGTGGTAGTTTCTCTCCTACGCTGAGCAAATCCATTGCCCTGGCGCGGGTGCCGATGGCGACCGCCGATCGTGCCGAGGTAGAAATTCGTGGCAAGTGGTACCCGGTGCGGGTGGTCAAGCCGACCTTCGTGCGCCATGGCAAGATCCTGATCTGAACCTATTCTGGCGGGCCAACCGCTGACCCAATCGAGGACAACAATGATGAGCAATATCCCCGCCGACCTGCGTTTTGCCGAAAGCCACGAGTGGGCCCGGCTGGAAGCCGATGGCACCGTGACTGTCGGGATCAGCGACCATGCCCAGGAAGCCCTGGGTGACGTGGTGTTCGTCGAGCTGGCGGAAATTGGCAAGGTCTTCGCTGCCGGCGATGCGGCGGGCGTGGTCGAGTCGGTCAAGGCCGCTTCGGACATCTACGCACCGGTCAGCGGTGAAGTGATCGCAGTCAACGAGGCGCTGGCCGACAGCCCCGAGTCGCTCAACTCCGCGCCCTATGACAGCTGGATCTTCAAGCTCAAGCCAAGCGACAAGGCCGAGCTGGACAAACTGCTCGACGCCGCCGGTTACAAAGCCGCCATCGGCGAATAGTTTCACGCAAGCGGCAATCTCTTCCTAGACTCAATATGCCTCCAGCGCCCGAGGCTTGGTCGAGGAAGAGAGAGCCGCTATGTCCCAGTCGCCGTCCCTGAGCCAACTGCAAGACCGCAATCCTTTCCTGCGTCGCCACCTGGGGCCCGATGCCTCGGAGCAGCAGGCCATGCTCGCCACCCTCGGGGTTGGCAGCCGCCGCGAGCTGATCGAACAGACCGTGCCGCCGGGCATCCGTCTGAACCGGCCGCTGGAGCTTCCTGATGCCCTCGATGAGCAGGCCGCCCTGGCCAGGCTCAAGGGGTATGCCGAGCAGAACCAGGTGTGGACCAGCCTGATCGGCATGGGCTACCACGGTACCGTCACCCCCACTGTCATTTTGCGTAACGTCCTGGAAAACCCGGGCTGGTACACCGCCTATACCCCGTATCAACCGGAAATTGCCCAGGGCCGCTTGGAAGCCTTGCTCAATTTCCAGCAGATGATCATCGACCTCACCGGCCTTGACCTGGCGAACGCCTCGTTACTCGACGAAGCCACCGCTGCGGCGGAAGCCATGGCCCTGGCCAAGCGCGTGGCCAAGTCGAGAAGCAATGTGTTCTTCGCTGATGAACACTGCCACCCGCAAACCCTCTCGGTGCTGCAGACCCGTGCCGAGGGCTTCGGTTTTGAGCTGGTCATCGACGCTGTGGATAACCTCGCCAAGTACCAGGTATTCGGGGCTCTGCTGCAGTACCCCGACACCCATGGCGAAGTGCGCGACCTGCGCCCGCTGGTGACGCAGTTGCATGCCCAGCAGGCGCTGGCTTGCGTAGCGGCCGACCTGCTCAGCCTGGTGATGCTGATGCCGCCGGGCGAGCAGGGCGCCGACGTGGTGCTCGGCTCGTCCCAGCGTTTTGGCGTGCCCATGGGCTTTGGTGGCCCGCATGCGGCGTATTTTGCCTGTCGGGACGAGTTCAAGCGGGCCATGCCCGGGCGCATCATTGGCGTGTCCAAGGATGCCCGCGGCAACACTGCGCTGCGCATGGCCTTGCAGACCCGTGAGCAACACATTCGCCGCGAGAAGGCCAACTCCAACATCTGCACCGCCCAGGTACTGCTGGCCAACATCGCTGCGTTCTATGCGGTGTACCACGGCCCGGAAGGCTTGCAACGCATTGCCCAGCGCGTGCATGCGCTGACCTTCGTCCTCGCTGCGGGCCTGGAGAGCAAGGGCATCAAGCGGCTCAACGAACACTTCTTCGACACCCTGACCCTGGACGTCGGCGGTAGCCAGACGGCAATCATCGAAAGCGCCGAGGCGGCGCAGATCAACCTGCGGATTCTCGGCCGTGGGCAACTGGGCGTGAGCCTCGACGAGACCTGCGATGAAAGCACAGTCATGCGCCTGTTCGATATCTTCCTCGGTGCCGACCATGGCCTGGATATCGCCGCACTGGATGCCCTGGCGCAGCCTGAAGGCATTCCGCCGGCGCTGGTGCGGCGCTCGGCCTTTCTCAGCCACCCGGTATTCAACCTGCACCACAGCGAAACCGAGATGCTGCGTTACCTCAAGCAGCTGGAGAACAAGGACCTGGCGCTGAACCAGTCGATGATCCCGCTGGGTTCGTGCACCATGAAACTTAATGCCAGCAGCGAGATGATTCCGATCACCTGGCCCGGTTTTGCCCTGCTGCACCCCTTTGCGCCGGCTGCACAGGTGCAGGGTTACAAGGCGATGATCGACGAACTGGAAAGCTGGTTGTGTGCGATCACCGGCTTCGATGCCATCTGCATGCAGCCCAACTCTGGCGCCCAGGGCGAGTACGCCGGGCTGATGGCAATCGCCAAGTATCACCGCAGCCGTCACCAGCCCCAGCGCGATATCTGCCTGATCCCGGCCTCGGCCCACGGCACCAACCCGGCCTCTGCACAGATGGCCGGCATGCAGGTGGTGATCGTCGAGTGCGACCAGGCCGGCAACGTCGACCTGGCCGACCTCAAGGCCAAGGCGCAAGCAGCCGGCGAGAAGCTGTCGTGCCTGATGGCCACCTATCCATCGACACACGGCGTGTACGAAGAGGGCATCAGCGAGATCTGCGAAGTTATCCACAAGCACGGCGGCCAGGTGTACATGGACGGTGCCAACCTCAATGCCCAGGTCGGCTTGGCGCGGCCAGCGGATATTGGTGCCGACGTGTCGCACATGAACCTGCACAAGACGTTCTGTATTCCCCATGGCGGCGGTGGCCCGGGCATGGGCCCGATTGGTCTGCGGGCGCACCTGGCGCCTTTTGTGGCCAGCCATCCGGTGGTCCCGCTGCCCGGCCCGGACCCGCAAAACACGGCGGTCAGCGCTGCGCCCTGGGGCAGCGCGAGCATCTTGCCGATCAGCTGGATGTACATCGCCATGATGGGCCCGCAACTGGCCGATGCCAGTGAGGTGGCGATACTGTCGGCCAACTACCTGGCCGAGCAGTTGGGCGGTGCCTTCCCGGTGCTTTATCGCGGCCGAAACGAGCGGGTGGCACATGAGTGCATTCTTGACCTGCGTCCGCTGAAAGCCCTGACCGGCATTTCCGAAGAGGATGTGGCCAAGCGTTTGATGGACTACGGCTTCCATGCACCGACCATGTCATTCCCGGTGCCGGGCACTTTGATGGTCGAACCGACCGAGAGCGAATCCAAGGCCGAACTGGATCGCTTTGTCGAGGCAATGCTGAGCATTCGTGCCGAGATCCGCGAAGTTCAGGAAGGTAACTGGCCGGCAGAAGATAATCCGCTCAAGCATGCGCCGCATACGCTTGAGGATGTGCTGGGCGTGTGGGAGCGGCCCTACAGCATTGCCCAGGGCGTGGCGCCCAGTGCCCATGCGCGGATGCACAAGTACTGGCCGGCGGTGAACCGGGTCGACAACGTGTATGGCGACCGGAATCTGTTCTGTGCCTGTGTGCCGGTGGATGATTACCGCTGAGGCTTTGGTAGGAGGTGGGAGCGGATTCATCCGCTCCCACAGTTTACTCGCTGGCTACCGCGTTCTTGGCCAGGATCGCATTGGCCAGTTCCATGTCACTGACTTTCAGGCCCGGGTTGTCGGCGCGGACTTTCTGCATCGCCGCTTCCAGGTACGGGCCGCGAATCGCGCCTTCGCTGGCGACAAAGCTGCCGGCATCATCCTGGGCAGCCACGACCAGCTTGTGGTCCTTGGAGGTCAGGTAAGAGGACGCGGTGGTGGCGCCGGAAGAGATGACGTTGCGCCAGAAGGTATCGGCCATGGCAGATCCAACCGGCAGGGAGAGCAGGGCAAGGGTTGCGACTGCAAACTTGAAACGCATTAAGGTGACTCCAACTGAGGTGAACTGGGGCCTTTGATTGGGTTTATGTGGATCTAGTTCCCTGGCCAGATAAAGGTTTGGCACCTGCTTCAAGCGATGACGCGAAGCACTTCGGCCTCGGTTGTCTGCCCTGCGGCAACCTTCTCGGCGCCGCTGTGCTTGAGGCTGAGCATGCCCTCATCAAGCGCCAGTCGGCGCAAGGCGAGCAGATCGAGGTCGGGCTCGATTCGAGCTTTGAGTGCATCACTGATGCCCAGCAGTTCGAAGATCGCACTGCGACCGTGATACCCGGTCTGCCGGCATTCACCACAGCCCACCGCTTGATGGCTGTGCATCGGCGCTGTTGGCGCGGCCTTGCAATGGTCACACAGGGTGCGTACCAGGCGCTGGGCCATGACCCCGATCAGGCTGGCTTTAAGCAGATAGGGCGCAATGCCCAGTTCCAGCAAGCGGGTGATAGCGCTGCAGGCATCGTTGGTGTGCAGGGTCGAGAGCACCAGGTGCCCGGTCAGGGCGGCCTGGATCGCCACTTCAGCGGTTTCCAGGTCGCGTATCTCGCCGATCATGATGACATCCGGATCCTGGCGCAGCAGCGCCCGGGTACCGGCGGCAAAGTCCAGGTTGATGGCCGGTTGTACTTGTAGTTGGTTGAACGTGGGTTCAACCATTTCGATCGGGTCTTCGACGGTACACAGGTTGATCTGCGGGGTGGCCAGGTGCTTGAGGCTGGCGTAAAGGGTGCTGGTCTTGCCCGAGCCGGTGGGCCCGGTGACCAGGATGATGCCGTGGCGCTGGCCGAGCATGGCCAGCCAGCGCTTGAGGTCGGCTGCGCCGAGGCCCAGTTGGGCAAAGTCCTGGTGCAGCAGCTGCGGGTCGAAGACTCTCAACACCAGCTTTTCGCCAAACGTGGTGGGCAGGGTCGACAGCCGTAGCTCGACCTCCTCGCCATCGGGCAGGCGGGTTTTGATCCGGCCATCCTGGGGGCGGCGTTTTTCCGCGACATTCATGCGCCCCAGGCTTTTCAGGCGGCTGACCACCGCCAGGGTCACCGGCGCCGGGAACTGGTAGACCGGGTGCAGCATGCCGTCGATGCGAAAACGCAACTGGCCCTGTTCACGTCGCGGTTCGAGGTGGATATCGCTGGCGCGCTGTTCGAAGGCGTACTGCAACAGCCAGTCAACGATGCTGACGATATGCGCATCGTTGGCTTGAACCTCGTTGGCGCGGCTGCCGACTTCAAGCAATTGTTCAAGATTGCCCGCCGCGATCGGTACCGACTGTTGCTGACTGGCGCCGCTGACCGATTGGGCGACCTGGAAGAACGTCTGGCTGAGCTGGCGGATCTGCACGGGGCTGGCCAGCACCCGCTTGATCGGCCGTTGCAGCGCCTGGGCCAGGTCCGCCTCCCAGGCGCGGACATAGGGCTGCGCGCTGGCCACGGTGACACCGCTGGCATCGGCGGCCACCGCGAGGATGCCGTGACGCCTGGCGAAGGCCGCGGACATCAGGCCGGTGAGCCGGGCAAGGTCGGTCTCCAGGGGATCGATACGCAGGTAAGGCTGGCCAGCCTGCTTTGCCTGCCACTGGCACAAGGCGTCCAGGTCCAGGCATTGGCCGGGATTGCGCAGGTCGGCAAGCTGCTGGCTGGCGATCCATTCGAGCGGGTGCTGGTCGTGCTGCAGCGGTGTGCAGTTGCTGCGATCGACCGCGCTGATGCGTTGTTCGGCGAGCAACTCGGCAAGCAAGGTGTCGAGGTCAAGCCAGCGATCTTCATTGGGGTTGGTCATGCGGGCTTCCTTGCCGCGCCGCCGACAGTGGTGGCCTGAGCAAGGTTAGCCGCTGAGCTGAGCCTTTCGCGAGAACAAGGGTTACCAGGCTTTACCGGGCTGGCTCAACTGCACCTCGGTTACGCAGATCAGGTTGCGCATTTTTTGTGCAATCAGCTCGGCGCGGTGCCAGCTCAGGCCGCTGATGCCGATCTCGACACTGAGCAGGTCATCCTGTTGCTCGACATTCAGCCGATGCGGCACCAGGAACTGCAGGGCAAACAGGTTGAGCACCCGGCACAGGCTGTCGGGCTCGGCCTCTACCTGCAGTTGGTAGCAGACATCACTGTGCGCGTTGCTGGCGGCCCAGACATCGGTGCGCAAGGGTGTGAGGGGGCTGTCCAGCCGTTCGAGAGCGCTCATGGGATTCTCCGAAGAAAGTGGAGAAATTTTTACATGCAGGTCAGGGTATTTCTTCTCTATGATCGTGCAATATTGCCACTTATTGAATAATTCAATTCGTAGCTATCCATTTTGGAGAAATAATCATGCATAGCGAGTTGGACGCCTATGACCGGCGCATCCTGGCCTTGTTGCAGGACGACGCCTCGCTCTCCAGTGCGCAGATCGCCGAGCGCGTGGGCTTGTCGCAATCGCCTTGCTGGCGGCGCATCCAGCGCTTGAAAGAGGAGGGGGTGATTCGCGCCCAAGTGACCCTGCTGGATCGCAAGAAGATCGGCTTGAACACGCAGATTTTCGCCGAGGTCAAACTCAACGCCCACGGGCGCTCCAACTTCACCGAGTTCACCGAGGCGATCCGCGGCTTTCCGGAAGTGCTGGAGTGTTATGTACTGATGGGCGCAGTGGACTTTCTGCTGCGTATTGTCACCCCGGACATCGAAGCCTACGAACGGTTCTTCTTCGAAAAGCTGTCGATGGTGCCGGGGATCCAGGAGGTCAACTCGACCGTGGCCTTGTCCGAAATCAAGTCCACGACGAGTCTGCCGGTACTGCCTTGAGCCTTACTTGCGCAGCAGGTGCTTCCAGCCACGGCTCTGGAACACGGCCATGGCCTGGTGGACGCGGGCTTCGAGCACTTCGTCGCTGATTGGCAGGTTGGCCAGTTCGTGCAACTTGTTCAGCTCGCCGAACAGGCGGTCCAGATCCGGGCTCTCCAGCACCTGGCGGGCGTGGTGCAGCCATGCCAGCAGGCGTTCGATGCGCGGCAGCTGCTCGGCCAGGTCTTCCGGCTGGCGATGGTACAGCGGCAGGTTCAGGGCCTTGGCTTCTTCGGCCAGCAGCACGTTCAGCCAGTTGGCCAGTTGTGCGGCGCCCTGGCGGTCGCCGCGCTTGTTGCGCTCGACGGTCCAGGCGCGGGCCAGCAGCCAGCGCGAGGTCTCCAGAGAGAACTGGCCCCAGCGGGTATCCAGCAACTCTTCGGCGAATTGCTCGGGTGCGGCACGGCGTACGTCTTCATCGTCAATACCGGCCAATACCAGCGGGCGCCAGTCTTCGAGCAGGGCGTCGAGGCTGTTGCGCAGCTCGCGGGTGCTGGCGCGTGGGCCGGCCTGGCCGAGGCTGCTGGCCAGGGCGCGCAGTTCCCAGAGGTTGTCGACCCAGTCCTGCAGCAGGCGCCAGTGGCCGTTGAAACGGTACTGTTCGGCCAGGCGCTGGCTGCTGCCGAGCAACTGCCAGGCCAGTGCGGCGAAGGCGTCGTCGAGGGACATCTGGGCGTTCAGTTCGGCGGCCGGCAGGCTCAGGGCGTAGCTGCCGGCGTCGAGCAGGCGATAACCGCGCTCGGCCTTGCTGATGTCACACGGCATCAGCGGCAACTTGGCCGACAGCTCGGCGGCCAGCTCCAGCAGGGCTTCGGGGGCGCCTTCGCGCAACTCGAGCTCCAGCTCGCAGATTTCTTCCTTGTGCTTGCCGGCAACCACGGTGCCGAGGTCCAGTGCGGCCTCGATCACCACCTTGGCCTTGCCGCGGCCCCAGGCGATTTCTGCGTATTCACGGGTGAAGTCAGTGGTGAACAGCGCCTTGATGGTTTTTTTGTCGACATCGGCCAGTTGCTCCGGCCAGCACTCGGCGTCGAGTTTTTTCAGGTCGAGCTTGGCCTTGGGCAACTGCCATTCGAACTCGTTGCGCTGGGACAGGCCGGCGACGCTCTGGCCGCGGGTCTTGAGGGTCTGGATGACCACATCGCCGTCGCGGCGCAGGCGCAGGGCAACCTTGGCGGCGGCCAGGTCGCGCTCCGGGGTATCGAAGTACTGGTTGAGCAGTTCGCGGCTTTGCCACCCGGACTTGTTGCGCTTGTTCAGCAATGGGTGTTCACGCAGGGCGGCGAGGGTCTCGCGGCTGACCCGCAGTTTGATTTCGGTTTCTTTATGCATTGCTGGGTAATCCAGGCTCGAATGACAGGGAGCGTCTTGGGGGTGCAGTGTACAGGAGTCGGCTCACGGCGGTTTATTCCCGGTGCCGGATGGCCCTATGATGAGCTTCGCCCAAGGAGAAAGCGCATGCCATTGCCATCGCTCAAAGAGCAGTTCGCCGCCCTGATCGCCGCGCCGTCGGTCAGTTGTACCCAGCCTGCTCTGGATCAGTCCAACCGCGCGGTGATCGACCTGCTGGCCGGCTGGCTGGGGGACCTGGGTTTTGCCTGCGACATTCAGCAGGTGAACCCGGGCAAGTTCAACCTGCTGGCAAGCTATGGCAGCGGCCCGGGCGGCCTGGTGCTGGCTGGGCACAGCGACACGGTGCCGTACGACCCCGAGCTGTGGCAGACCGACCCGCTCAAGCTGACCGAGGTCGACGGCCGCTGGGTAGGCTTGGGCAGTTGCGACATGAAGGGCTTTTTTGCCCTGGTCATCGAAGCCGTGCAGCCATTGCTTGCCCATGACTTCAAGCAACCGCTGCTGATTCTCGCCACCTGCGACGAAGAAAGCTCGATGGCCGGCGCCCGTGCCCTGGCCGAGGCCGGGCGGCCCCTGGGCCGTGCGGCCGTGATCGGTGAGCCGACCGGGCTCAAGCCGATCCGCCTGCACAAAGGGGTGATGATGGAGCGCATCGACATTCTCGGGCGCAGTGGCCACTCGTCCGACCCGAGCCTGGGCCATAGCGCCCTGGAGGCCATGCACCAGGTCATGAGCGAGCTGATGAACCTGCGCCGGCAATGGCAGAAGGCATTCAACAACGCCCAGTTCAGCGTGCCGCAGCCGACGATGAACTTCGGCTGTATTCATGGCGGCGACAACCCCAACCGCATCTGTGGCCAGTGCGCCCTGGAATTCGACCTGCGCCCGCTGCCGGGTATGGACCCGGAGGTGCTGCGCAGTGCCATTCGGCAAAAACTGGCGCCACTGGCCGAGCAGCACCAGGTGCGCATCGACTATGCGCCGCTGTTCCCCGAAGTGCCGCCGTTCGAGCAGGCCGCCGATGCGGAACTGGTACGGGTAGCCGAACGTCTTACCGGTCATCGCGCCGAAGCGGTAGCCTTTGGCACCGAAGCGCCTTATCTTCAGCGCCTGGGTTGCGAGACCCTGGTGCTCGGCCCCGGTGACATCGCCTGTGCCCACCAGCCGGGTGAATACCTTGAAATGTCACGCTTGCAGCCTACTGTGCGTCTATTGCGTGAGTTGATCGAACATTATTGCCTCAGCCCGGTAATTGCCCGCTGAGTTGAACCGTTTTGCAGAGGAGATTGCGCGTGACGCCAAGCCTGTTCCGACGATAACCCTTCGAGCGCTGTGTGCTTTCCCGTTCTTGTCCCTATTTTCTACAGGCTCTCCGGTTATGCCCGAATACGTCAATTGGCTGCGTCACGCTTCGCCTTACATCAACGCCCACCGCGACTGCACGTTCGTGGTCATGCTCCCCGGTGACGGGGTCGAGCACCCCAACTTCGGCAATATCGTCCACGACCTGGTGCTGTTGCACAGCCTTGGCGTACGCCTGGTGCTGGTCCATGGTTCGCGTCCGCAGATCGAAAGCCGCCTGGCCTCCCGTGGCCTGACCCCGCACTACCACCGCGGCATGCGCATCACCGATGCCGCCACCCTGGAATGCGTGATCGATGCCGTCGGCCACCTGCGCATCGCCATCGAGGCGCGCCTGTCGATGGACATGGCCGCCTCGCCGATGCAGGGTTCGCGCCTGCGCGTGGCCGCTGGCAACCTGGTCACCGCACGGCCGATCGGCGTGGTCGAAGGTGTTGATTACCATCACACCGGCGAAGTGCGCCGGGTCGACCGCAAGGGCATCAACCGTCTGCTCGACGAGCGCTCCATCGTCCTGCTCTCGCCGTTGGGGTACTCGCCTACCGGCGAAATCTTCAACCTGGCCTGTGAAGACGTCGCCACCCGCGCCGCCATCGAACTGGGTGCCGACAAGCTGCTGCTGTTCGGCGCCGAGCGCGGCCTGCTTGATGAACAGGGCCGGCTGGTGCGTGAGCTGCGTCCACAACAGGTGCCGGCGCACCTGCAGCGGTTGGGCAGCGATTACCAGGGCGAGTTGCTCGATGCCGCCGCCGAAGCCTGCCGTGGTGGTGTGGCGCGCAGCCATATCGTCAGCTATGGCGAAGACGGTGCCTTGCTCACCGAGTTGTTCACCCGTGATGGCGGCGGCACCCTGGTGGCTCAGGAGCAGTTTGAAAAGGTGCGTGAGGCGGCGATCGAGGATGTCGGTGGCTTGCTCGAGCTGATCAGCCCGCTCGAAGAGCAAGGCATCCTCGTGCGTCGCTCGCGCGAGGTGCTGGAGCGCGAGATCGAGCAGTTCAGCGTGGTCGAGCGCGAAGGCATGATCATCGCCTGTGCGGCGCTGTACCCGATTGCCGATTCTGAGGCGGGCGAACTGGCGTGCCTGGCGGTGAACCCTGAGTATCGCCATGGTGGGCGTGGTGATGAGTTGCTGGAACGGATCGAGACGCGGGCGCGGGAGATGGGGCTCAACACCCTGTTCGTGCTGACGACCCGGACGGCACACTGGTTCCGCGAGCGCGGCTTTGTGCCCAGTGGGGTCGAGCGGCTGCCGGCGGCGCGGGCCTCGCTGTACAACTATCAGCGTAACTCGAAGATCTTCGAAAAAGCGCTGTAGCCTTTGGGGCTGCCTTGCGGCCCATCGCTGGCAAGCCAGCTCCCACAGGTCCGGTGTACACAGCACTTGTGGGAGCTGGCTTGCCAGCGATGAGGCCATAAAAAACGCCGTCGACTCAGGGGCCGACGGCGTTTTTCATTCCAGCATCCAACCGCTGTTACACGGTATGCAGATACCAGTTGTACTCAAGGTCGGAGATGGAGTGTTCGAACTCCTCCAGCTCGCTCTCTTTACAGGCCACGAAGATATCGATGTATTTCGGGTCGATGTACTTGGCCAGAATCTCGCTGTCGTCCAGCTCGCGCAGTGCATCACGCAGGTTGTTCGGCAGGCTTTGTTCGTTCTGCTCGTAGGAGTTGCCTTCGGTCGGCTCGCCCGGGTCGACCTTGTTGGTCAGGCCATGGTGAACACCGGCCAGCACGGCGGCCATCAGCAGGTACGGGTTGGCGTCGGCACCGGCTACGCGGTGTTCGATGCGCACGGCGTCCGGCGTGCCGGTTGGCACGCGCAGGGCCACGGTACGGTTGTCCAGGCCCCAGCTTGGCGAATTCGGCACGTAGAACTGGGCACCGAAACGGCGGTACGAGTTGACGTTCGGGCAGAGGAACGCCATCGACGCCGGTAGGGTCTCGAGCACACCGCCGATCGCGTGACGCAGTGCGGCGTTCTGCTCGGGATCCTCGCTGGTGAAGATGTTCTTGCCATCTTTGTCCAGCACCGAGATATGGACATGCAGACCATTACCCGCCTGGCCCGGATAGGGCTTGGCCATGAAGGTGGTATCCATCTCATGGTCGTAGGCGATGTTTTTGATCAGGCGCTTGAGCAGTACCGCGTAGTCGCAGGCCTTCATCGGGTCGGCAACGTGGTGCAGGTTGACTTCGAACTGCGCCGGGGCGCTTTCCTTGACGATGGCGTCGGCAGGAATGCCTTGTTCCTTGGCGCCTTCGAGGATGTCCTGCAGGCAATCGACGTACTCGTCGAGGTCGTCGATCAGGTACACCTGGGTCGAGATCGGGCGTTTGCCGGAAATCGGCGAGCGCGGCGGTTGCGGACGGCCGTTCACGTTCTCCTGGTCGATCAGGTAGAACTCAAGCTCGAACGCGGCGCAGATGGTCAGGCCCAGCTCGTCGAACTTGCTCACGACCTGGCGCAGGACTTCCCGCGGGTCAGCGAAGAACGGTTGGCCTTCGAGCTCGTGCATGGTCATCAGCAGTTGCGCGGTCGGGCGCTTCTGCCAGGGCTCGTTGGACAGGGTATCGGGGATTGGATAGCAGATGCGGTCGGCATCGCCGATGTCCAGGCCAAGGCCGGTGCTTTCGACGGTCGAACCGTTGATATCCAGGGCGAAAAGGGAGGCCGGCAGATTGATGCCTTTCTCGTAAACCTTGTGGAGGCTGGTGCGCTCGATGCGCTTGCCGCGCACCACACCATTCATATCTGCAATCAGAAGGTCAACGTAGAGAACCTCAGGATGTTCCTTAAGGAACGCGTTCGCTTCGTTAAGCTGAACGGCACGCGGGGGTACCGACATGATGCAACACCTTTGTTGTTAAAAATATCAATCAATGGGGGCTTGCAGGTTCAGTCAATCGGAAAGCCTTGCTGAAGTCAAGCCAACCCCATGATGCCCTAAAATGGCCCTCAAGCGGCATTTTTGCTGCAATTGGGGGCGCCGACAAGGGCTGCTTTCGTACGGTAACGGCGATCTTGAGCGGGCCGTGTTCTATTTTTTACGGGGGTGTTGTGTAAAAAAATGAACAAGGCTAAGCTCGGTGGCAACCCATAACACCAATAATACCGGGGGTTACATGTCACGCCTGCCGACAACCGGCATCATCGCCCGCCGTTCACAGAACGGTTTGCACGCGTTCCTCGCGGGTGGCTTGCGCCATGCGCTAGCACCTTGCGCCCCGGCTGAAATAATTGACGGCCCGGGCGTCCTGCCTGCTGCCGACGCTGCTTCGAATTACCTCTGCCATCACTATAGCGGGCTCGTCAGCCTTGCGGGAACTGCCCGTCGCGGCCACCCTGCGTCTGACTTTTGCTTTAGCCCCGTAGGGCATCCAGAATGTCTGGGACGGCCCACTCCGGGTATCGTCCTGACGTCTGTCCAGACATTTACCTCCTGAGGTATTTATGAGTAGCAACCTCGACCAGCTCACCGATTGGTTGAAAGAACACAAGATCACCGAAGTCGAGTGTCTGATCAGCGACCTCACCGGTATCACCCGTGGCAAGATCTCGCCGACCAACAAGTTCATCGCCGAAAAAGGCATGCGCCTGCCCGAGAGCGTGCTGCTGCAGACCGTGACCGGCGACTATGTCGATGACGACATCTATTACGAACTACTCGACCCGGCTGACATCGACATGATCTGCCGCCCCGACGAGAACGCGGTGTTTCTCGTACCTTGGGCCATCGAGCCGACCGCCCAGGTGATCCACGACACCTACGACAAGCAGGGCAACCCGGTCGAGCTGTCGCCACGCAACGTGCTCAAGAAGGTATTGAAGCTCTATGCCGACAAGGGCTGGCAGCCGATCGTGGCGCCAGAGATGGAGTTCTACCTGACCAAGCGCTGCGAAGACCCGGACTTCCCCCTGCAGCCGCCAATCGGCCGCTCCGGGCGCCCGGAAACCGGCCGGCAGTCGTTCTCTATTGAAGCCGCCAACGAATTCGATCCGCTGTTCGAGGACGTCTACGACTGGTGCGAGCTGCAGAACCTTGATCTCGACACGCTGATCCACGAAGACGGCACGGCGCAGATGGAGATCAACTTCCGTCACGGCAACGCCCTGTCGCTGGCCGACCAGATCCTGGTGTTCAAGCGCACCATGCGCGAGGCTGCGCTCAAGCACAACGTTGCTGCCACCTTCATGGCCAAGCCGATGACCGGCGAACCGGGCAGCGCCATGCACCTGCACCAGAGCATCATCGACGTGCGTACCGGCAAGAACATCTTCTCGGACGAAGACGGGAGCATGAGCGAGCTGTTCCTCAACCACGTCGGCGGCCTGCAGAAGTTCATTCCGGTGGTGTTGCCGTTGTTCGCACCGAACGTCAACTCGTTCCGCCGCTTCCTGCCCGACACCTCGGCACCCGTGAACGTCGAGTGGGGCGAAGAGAACCGTACCGTGGGCCTGCGCGTACCGGATGCCGGGCCGCAGAATCGCCGGGTCGAAAACCGCCTGCCAGGCGCCGACGCCAACCCGTACCTGGCGATCGCCGCCAGCCTGCTGTGCGGCTTCATCGGCATGGTCGAAGGCATCAAGCCAAGTGCGCCGGTGCAGGGGCGTGGCTATGAGCGGCGCAACCTGCGCCTGCCGCTGACCATCGAGGACGCCCTGGAGCGCATGGAGAACTGCCAGGCGCTGGAACCTTACCTGGGCAAGAAATTCATTGCCGGCTACGTCGCCACCAAGCGCGCCGAGCATGAAAACTTCAAACGCGTAATCAGCTCCTGGGAACGTGAGTTCCTGCTGTTTGCGGTCTGATCAACCCGGAGCCGCAGGACCGCGGCCGTCAACAAACGGAGAAGCACATGAGCGTCAACAACCCGCAAACCCGTGAGTGGCAAACCCTTAGCAGTGAGCATCACCTGGCGCCTTTCAGTGACTATAAACAGCTGAAAGAGAAGGGGCCGCGGATCATCACCAAAGCCGAGGGCGTGCACCTGTGGGACAGCGAGGGCAACAAGATCCTCGATGGCATGGCGGGCCTGTGGTGTGTGGCGGTCGGTTACGGCCGTGAAGAGCTGGTTGAAGTGGCCGCCAAGCAAATGCGCGAGCTGCCGTACTACAACCTGTTCTTCCAGACTGCCCACCCACCGGCACTGGAGCTGGCCAAAGCCGTCTGCGACGTCGCGCCCAAGGGCATGACCCATGTGTTCTTCACCGGTTCCGGTTCTGAAGGCAACGACACCAACTTGCGCATGGTCCGCCACTACTGGGCGCTCAAGGGCAAGCCGCAGAAACAGGTGATCATTGGCCGCATCAACGGTTATCACGGTTCCACCGTGGCCGGTGCCGCCCTGGGTGGCATGAGCGGCATGCATGCGCAGGCCGGGACGCTGCCGGGCATCGTGCATATCCCGCAGCCGTACTGGTTCGGCGAAGGCGGTGACATGACCCCGGACGAATTCGGCGTATGGGCCGCCGAGCAGCTGGAAAAGAAAATCCTCGAAGTCGGCGAAGACAACGTCGCCGCCTTTATCGCCGAGCCGATTCAGGGTGCCGGCGGGGTGATCATTCCGCCAGACACCTACTGGCCGAAGATCAAGGAAATCCTCGCCAAGTACGAGATCCTGTTCATTGCCGACGAAGTGATCTGTGGCTTTGGTCGCACCGGCGAGTGGTTCGGTTCCGATTACTACGACCTCAAGCCCGACCTGATGACCATCGCCAAGGGTCTTACCTCCGGTTACATCCCCATGGGCGGTGTGATCGTGCGTGACGAAGTGGCCAAGGTGCTCAGCGAAGGCGGCGACTTCAATCACGGCTTCACCTACTCCGGCCACCCGGTGGCGGCGGCGGTGGGCCTGGAAAACCTGCGGATCCTGCGCGACGAGAAGATCATCGAGCGGGTTCAGGAAGAAACGGCACCGTATTTGCAAAAGCGTCTGCGTGAGCTCAGCGATCACCCGCTGGTGGGCGAAGTGCGTGGCCTGGGCATGCTCGGTGCCATCGAGCTGGTCAAGGACAAGGCCACCCGTGCGCGTTACGAAGGCCGGGGTGTGGGCATGATCTGCCGACAGTTCTGCTTCGACAACGGGCTGATCATGCGCGCTGTGGGCGACACCATGATCATCGCGCCACCGCTGGTGATCAGTCATGCAGAGATCGACGAGCTGGTGGAAAAGGCGCGCAAATGCCTGGACCTGACGCTCGAAGCGCTGAACTAGCCAAGTGCTAGGCTAGCGTAATGGCATCAATGAGTTTCAAGGCGCCTCTTTCCTTGAAAGAGCGCCTTGTAACTTGCCAGACTAACGACTGTTTCAGTCGCTCGGAGCTTGCGCCGAATAAGCCGGCCGCTGAACAGATGGCTAAATAAAAATTCTGGAGCATTACGCATGAAGAAATTGGGCAAGACGTTGTTGGCTATGTCCCTGATGGGCGCCATGGCCAGTGCTGTTCACGCGGATGACAAAGTACTGCACGTCTATAACTGGTCCGACTACATCGCACCGGACACTGTCGCCAAGTTCGAAAAACAGACCGGTATCAAGGTCGTTTACGATGTCTTCGACAGCAACGAGACCCTCGAGGCCAAGTTGCTGGCAGGCAAGTCTGGCTACGACGTGGTAGTGCCGTCGAACAACTTCCTGGCCAAGCAGATCAAGGCCGGTGTCTATCAGGAGCTGGACAAGTCCAAGCTGCCGAACTGGAAGAACCTCGACGAAGACCTGCTCAAGGCCGTTGGTGATGCCAGCGACCCGGGCAACAAACATGCGTTCCCGTACATGTGGGGCTCCATCGGCATCGGCTACAACCCGGAGAAGGTCAAGGCCGCGCTGGGTATCGACAAGATCGATTCCTGGGACGTGGTGTTCAAGCCGGAGAATATCGCCAAGCTCAAGAGCTGCGGTGTGAGCTTCCTCGACGCTCCGACCGAAATGATCCCGGCGGCGCTGCACTACCTGGGCAAGCCGACCAACAGCACCAGCAAGGAAGACCTCAAAGCCGCCGAAGACCTGTTCCTGAAGATCCGTCCGTCGGTCGGCTACTTCCACTCCTCCAAGTACATCTCCGACCTTGCCAACGGCAACATCTGCGTGGCCGTGGGTTACTCGGGTGACCTGGAGCAGTCCAAGGCCCGTGCCCACGAGGCCGGTGACAAGGTCAAGCTGGACTACATCATTCCGAAAGAAGGCGCCGGTACCTTCTACGACATGGTCGCCATCCCCAAAGATGCGGTCAACGTCGACGCTGCCTACAAGTTCATGGACTTCCTGATGCAACCGGAAGTCATGGCCGAGATCACCAACGCCGTGCGCTTCCCGAACGGCAACAAGGCGGCGACTCCCCTGGTGGACAAGGACATCACCAGCGATCCAAGCATCTACCCGCCGGCTGATGTGAAGAAGCAGCTGTACGCCATTGCTGACCCGGGTGCCAAGGCCCAGCGCGAAATCACTCGCAGCTGGACCAAGATCAAATCGGGCAAGTAAACCTGGTTGCCTCCCTGGGCGCGGTGTAAATCCCGCCCAGGGAGCATGAAAGCACAAATTTTTTTTGCGGCATGAGTGCATCGAAGGTAAGTTGCGCGCCGGTTTGGTTATCCGGCAGGTATTCCTGTCGTTTGCCACGGGCACATTTGTGAGGACCTCCCACTTGTCTATTTCTGTATTTCGCAAGGCCATGCTGGCTGGAGCGGGTCTGACGCTGGCGATCAGCGTCCAAGCGGCGCCCACGGTGCACATTTATAACTGGTCGGACTACATTGGTCAGACCACCCTCGCGGACTTCGAAAAAGCCACTGGCATCAAGCCGGTGCAGGATGTCTTCGATTCCAACGAAACCCTGGAAGGCAAGCTGCTGGCCGGTCGTACCGGCTATGACGTGGTCGTGCCGTCCAACCATTTTCTCGGCAAGCAGATCAAGGCGGGCGCGTTCCAGAAGCTCGACAAGGCGCTGCTGCCCAATTACGCGAACCTTGACCCGGCGCTGATGAAGCGCCTGGAAAAAAACGATCCAGGCAACCAGTACGCCGTCCCCTACCTGTGGGGCACCAATGGCATCGGCTACAACGTCGAGAAGGTCAAGGCGGCGCTGGGTACCGACAAGATCGATTCCTGGGCCATGCTGTTCGAGCCACAAAACATCAAAAAACTCTCCACGTGCGGGGTCGCCTTCCTCGACTCGGCCGACGAGATGCTCCCGGCAGTACTCAACTACATGGGGCGTGACCCCAACAGCACCAACCCCAAGGATTATGCCGACGCCGAGAAGAAGCTCTTGGCCGTGCGCCCGTACGTGACCTACTTCCATTCATCCAAATACATCTCGGACCTGGCCAACGGCGACATCTGCGTGGCTGCCGGTTTCTCCGGCGATGTGTTCCAGGCCAAGTCCCGCGCCGAAGAAGCCGGCAAGGGCGTCAAGCTGGCCTATGCGATTCCCAAGGAAGGCGGCAACCTCTGGTTCGACATGCTGGCGATCCCCAAGGATTCCAAGAATGTCAAAGAGGCCCACGCCTTCATCAACTATTTGCTGCAGCCTGAGGTTATTGCCCAGGTCAGTGATTACGTCGGTTATGCCAACCCGAACCCCAAGGCTGGCGATCTGATGGACCAGAACGTGCGAACCGACGCAGCGGTTTACCCACCGCAAGAAGTGCTGGACAAGTTGTACGTCAATTCCGAGCTACCTCCCAAGGTGCAACGGTTGATGACCCGTAGCTGGACCAAGGTCAAGTCGGGCAAGTAAAAATCCAGGGTCCGTCACGGCAGGGGCGGGCGCAAAAAATCTTGTTGGGAGTTTCACAAATGGCAGTTGCCTCCGGTGCCTATAAGAAAGCCCTCGAGGGCGACCAGCAACCTAAACAGGTGCTGGTCAAAATCGACCGGGTCACGAAAAAGTTCGACGAAACGGTCGCCGTGGACGATGTGTCCCTGGAAATCAAGAAGGGCGAAATTTTCGCCCTGCTCGGTGGCTCGGGTTCGGGTAAGTCGACCTTGCTGCGCATGCTCGCCGGCTTCGAACGACCAACCGAGGGGCGTATTTTCCTCGATGGCGTAGACATTACCGATATGCCGCCCTACGAGCGGCCGATCAACATGATGTTCCAGTCGTACGCGCTGTTTCCGCACATGACCGTGGCCCAGAACATCGCCTTCGGCCTGCAGCAGGACCGTATGCCCAAGTCCGAGATCGACGCCCGCGTGGCCGAGATGCTCAAGCTGGTGCACATGACCCAGTACGCCAAGCGCAAGCCGCACCAGCTCTCCGGTGGCCAGCGTCAGCGTGTGGCCCTGGCCCGTTCGCTGGCCAAGCGGCCCAAGTTGCTGCTGCTCGATGAGCCGATGGGGGCACTGGACAAGAAGCTGCGTTCGCAGATGCAACTGGAGCTGGTGGAGATCATCGAACGGGTCGGTGTGACCTGCGTGATGGTGACCCACGACCAGGAAGAGGCCATGACCATGGCCCAGCGCATCGCCATCATGCACCTGGGCTGGATCGCCCAGATCGGCAGCCCGATCGACATCTATGAAACCCCGACCAGCCGCCTGGTCTGCGAGTTCATCGGTAACGTCAACCTGTTCGAAGGCGAAGTGGTCGACGACGCCGAAGGCCACGCGGTGATCGCCAGCCCCGAGCTTGAGCGCCACATCTACGTTGGCCACGGGGTTACCACCTCGGTGGAAGACAAGCGCATCACCTACGCCCTGCGTCCGGAAAAACTGCTGGTGACCACCGCGCAGCCGACCTGCGAGCACAACTGGTCGCGCGGCAAGGTGCACGACATTGCCTACCTGGGCGGCCATTCGGTGTTCTACGTCGAGCTGCCTGGCGGCAAGATCGTCCAGTCGTTCGTCGCCAACGCCGAGCGCCAGGGCACCCGACCGACCTGGGACGACCAGGTCTACGTCTGGTGGGAGGATGACAGCGGCGTGGTACTGCGGTCATGAATGCGCGCAAGCTCAAGCGAGCCGTCAACCGAATAAAGCCCGAGGGACGCCATCTGGTGATCGGCGTGCCGTTCATCTGGCTGTTCCTGTTCTTCATGCTGCCGTTCTTCATCGTCCTGAAGATCAGTTTCGCTGAAGCCGACGTGGCGATCCCGCCGTATACCGAGATCTACAGCTACGTCGAAGACAAGGTGCAAGTGGTGCTCAACCTGGCCAACTATGGCCTGTTGACCGAAGACGAACTCTACATCTCGGCGTACCTGGGGTCGTTGAAGATGGCCTTCTTCAGCACGCTGTTGTGCCTGCTGATCGGCTATCCGATGGCCTATGCCATCGCCAACGCGCGCAAGGAAGCCCAGACGGTCCTGTTGCTGCTGATCATGATGCCGACCTGGACGGCGATCCTGATCCGCGTCTATGCCTGGATGGGCATCCTCAGCAACAACGGCCTGCTCAACGCCTTCTTGCTGTGGCTGGGGTGGATCGATCAGCCGTTGCAGATCCTCAACACCAACCTCGCGGTGTATATCGGCGTGGTCTATTCGTACCTGCCGTTCATGATCCTGCCGCTCTACGCCAACCTGGTGAAGCATGACCAGAGCCTGCTTGAGGCCGCGTCGGACCTGGGTTCGAGCACCTTCAACAGCTTCTGGAAGATCACCGTGCCGCTGTCGAAGAACGGCATCATCGCCGGCTGTATGCTGGTGTTCATTCCGGTGGTGGGTGAGTTCGTCATTCCTGAGCTGCTCGGCGGCCCGGAAACCTTGATGATCGGTAAAGTGCTCTGGCAAGAGTTCTTCAACAACCGTGACTGGCCGGTGGCCTCTGCCCTGGCGGTAGTGATGCTGGCGATCCTGATCGTACCGATCCTGCTCTTCAACCGTAGTCAGGCCAAAGAGATGGAGGGCAGGGCATGAAGCGTTTCAGTTTCTCCAAATTGATGTTGGTCCTGGGCCTGCTGTTCATCTACCTGCCGATGCTGATCCTGGTGATCTACTCGTTCAACGCCTCCAAGCTGGTGACGGTATGGGGCGGCTGGTCGGTGAAGTGGTACGTCGGCCTGCTCGACAACACCCAGCTGATGGGTTCGGTGATGCGCTCGCTGGAGATCGCCTGCTACACCGCGATCGCCGCCGTGGCGCTGGGCACCCTGGCGGCCTTCGTGCTGACCCGGGTGACCCGCTTCAAGGGCCGTACCCTGTTCGGTGGCCTGGTTACCGCACCGTTGGTAATGCCCGAGGTGATCACCGGTCTGTCGCTGTTGCTGCTGTTCGTGGCCATGGCGCAGATGATCGGCTGGCCGCAGGAGCGTGGCATCGTCACCATCTGGATCGCCCACACCACCTTCTGCGCAGCCTATGTGGCGGTGGTGGTGTCGGCGCGCCTGCGTGAGCTGGACCTGTCGATCGAAGAAGCGGCGATGGACCTCGGTGCGCGGCCGTGGAAGGTATTCTTCCTGATCACCATCCCGATGATTGCACCGTCGCTGGCAGCCGGCGGGATGATGTCCTTTGCCCTGTCGCTGGATGACCTGGTACTGGCCAGCTTCGTCTCGGGCCCGGGTTCGACCACTTTGCCGATGGAAGTCTTCTCTGCCGTGCGTCTGGGCGTGAAGCCGGAAATCAACGCGGTGGCCAGCCTGATCCTGCTCAGCGTGTCGTTGGTGACTTTCATGGTCTGGTACTTCAGCCGCCAGGCCGAAGAGCGTCGCCGTCGGGCGATCCAGCAGGCGATCGAAGAAAGCGCTGCCGACTCGTGGAAACAACCGGACGTGCGTCGCGCGCCGGCGCCGGTTTCAGCGTGATCTGACGGGCCTCATCGCCGGCAAGCCGGCTCCCACAGGTTCTGTGTACAGCAGCCCCTGTGGGAGCTGGCTTGCCAGCGATGGGGCCTTCGGGTTTTTACTCCGGCCAATGCCAGGCTGGCTCATCCAGCATCCCCTGACCGGCAACGCGGGTCTGCCCCAGCACTTTCTCCAGCACGATCGAATTGCAGGTCGCATCCTGTTCCAGCGCCACCACCAGGCGCCGTGCATGTGACACCACCCACACCTGACACTGCTCCGACACGCGGATGATCAAGCGCGCCAGCGCAGGCAGCAAGTGATTGATTGAGCGGTAGTTGGCGACAGCCAGGGTGGTCAGCATGGCAGCGTCCATTCAGGCAAAGAGGGCAGTATCGCCGATTCCGCGTGTTGAACGAATTGTGTACGCCGACAAGCGATCAAGGGATCCCTGATCTACGCTAACACTCGCATTCCTAAATAGATCTGGCACGTGCAAGGAGCCTGCATGACGATGTCGCGTCCTTTATCGATCGTCTGCCTGGGGGGGTGGTTGGTGCTGACGGGGTGCGGTGAGCAAAAAACCGCTGAAGCCGAGCTGCCCAGAGTCGGTGTACAACGTGTTGAACCCAGTGATTTTGCGGCTTCCGTAACCCTGACCGGTGATGTCCAGGCGCGGGTGCAGACTGACCTTTCGTTTCGCGTGGGCGGCAAGATCGTTTCCCGCAGCGTCGATGTCGGTGATCACATCAAGGCCAACCAGGTCCTGGCCCGCCTTGACCCCAAGGACCTGCAGACCAGCGTCGACTCGGCCAAGGCCGAAGTCTTTGCCGAACAGGCACGCGTGACCCAGACTGCCGCCGCCTTTGTCCGCCAGCAGAAGCTGTTGCCCAAAGGCTATACCAGCCAAAGCGAGTACGACTCTGCCGAAGCTGCCTTGCGCAGCAGCCAGAGCGCCCTCAAGGCCGCTCAGGCGCAACTGGCCAACGCCCGTGAACAGCTGAGCTATACCGCGCTGGTGGCTGAGGCGGACGGGGTGATCACCGAGCGCCAGGCCGAAGTCGGCCAGGTGGTCCAGGCCACGGTGCCGATTTTCAGCCTGGCCCGCGATGGCGATCGTGACGCGGTGTTCAATGTCTATGAGTCGTTGCTGGTGGCGCCGCCGAGCGAGCATGCGATTACCGTGCGCCTGGTCGACAACCCGAAGATCCAGACCCTGGGTTATGTGCGCGAAATCACCCCGACGGTGTCGGCGCAAAGCGGTACGGTGCAGGTCAAGGTGGCCTTGAAAAACGTACCTGCGGGCATGGAACTGGGCTCGCCAGTCAGCGCCACTGCCGATGCCCAGGGCAGGCCGAGTATCGAACTGCCCTGGTCGGCGCTGACCAAGGACCTGCATGACCCGGCCGTGTGGGTGATCGGCGAGGGTCACAAAGTCAGCCTGCAGAAGGTCAAGGTCATCCGTTACCTCACCGGCAAGGTGGTGGTCGGCGAGGGCCTTAAAGGCGGCGAGACCGTGGTGGTGGCCGGTGGTCAATTGCTTAACCCGGGAATGCAGGTACAAGTGGCGCCGACGACCGACAGCGGGGTGGCGCAATGAACAGGCTGACGCTGACGTTGTGCAGTGCCCTGCTGCTGGCCGGCTGCGGGAAACCCGCCGAGGCGCCTGAACCTGTGCGACCGGTGTTGTCGCTGGTGGTCGAGCCGCAGAGCCAGGCAAACCTTGGCCGCTTTGCCGGGAGCATTCAGGCCCGCTACGAAAGCACCCTGGGTTTTCGCGTGGGCGGGCGCATTGCCCGACGCTGGGTGGATGTCGGCAGTTCGGTAAAACCGGGCGACGTGCTCGCCAGCCTTGACCCCACCGACCAGCGCAACCAGTTGCGCGCCGCCGAAGGCGACCTGGCCAAAGTGCAGGCACAGTGGATCAATGCCCAGGCCAACGCCCGCCGCCAGCAGCAGCTGTTCGACCGCGGCGTGGGCGCCCAGGCCCAGCTGGATATCGCCCAGACCGACCTGAAAACCACCGGTGCGTCCCTGGAACAGGCGCGTGCGGCAGTCGAGCAGGCCCGCGACCAGCTCGGCTACAGCGAGCTGAAAGCCGATCACGCCGCGGTGGTCACCAACTGGCAGGCCGAAGCCGGGCAAACCGTGAGCGCCGGGCAAGCAGTGGTGACCCTGGCCCGCCCGGACATCAAGGAAGCGGTCATCGACCTGCCCACCAGCTTGGCCGAGCAGGTCTCCGGCGAGCTGAAGTTCCTGGCCGCCTCGCAACTGGACTCAAGCATCAGCACCACTGCCACCTTGCGAGAGCTGGAGCCCCAGGCCGATGCCGCCACCCGTACCCGGCGCGCGCGCCTGACCCTGGCCGATACGCCACTGGCATTCCACCTGGGCACGGCAATCAGCGTCACCCTGACTTCGGCGGTGTCGCCGCGCGTCGAACTACCGGCATCGGCATTACTGGAAAGCGAGGCCAAAACCCGGGTATGGATCGTCGATCCACAACAGAAAACTGTTTCTACTCGCGAGGTAAAGCTGCTTGAGCGGACCGCCAACAGCGTAGTACTGGCCTCTGGCGTGCAGGCCGGCGAGCGGGTGGTGACGGCAGGCGTGAACAGTCTCAAACCGGGCCAGAAGGTCATAGTCGACGAGGAAGACCCGCAATGAAAGGAAGCTTCAACCTGTCGGAGTGGGCGCTGAAGCACCAATCCTTTGTCTGGTACCTGATGTTCGTCGGCTTGCTGATGGGCGTGTTTTCCTACATGAACCTGGGGCGTGAGGAAGACCCTTCGTTCACCATCAAGACCATGGTCATCCAGACCCGCTGGCCCGGTGCGACCCAGGATGAAACCCTGTACCAGGTCACCGACCGTATCGAAAAGAAGCTCGAAGAGCTGGACTCCCTCGACTACGTGAAAAGCTATACCCGCCCGGGCGAGTCGACGGTGTACGTCAACCTGCGTGACACCACCAAGGCGGCGGACATCCCGCAGATCTGGTACCAGGTGCGCAAGAAGATCCAGGACATCCGCGGCGAGTTTCCCCAGGGTATCCAGGGGCCGGGCTTCAACGACGAGTTCGGTGACGTGTTCGGCTCGATCTATGCCTTTACCGCCGACGGCCTGACCATGCGCCAGTTGCGTGACTACGTCGAGCAGGTGCGCGCCGAAGTCCGCGAAGTGCCCAACCTGGGCAAGGTCGAGATGATCGGTACTCAGGACGAAGTGCTGTACCTGAATTTCTCCACGCGCAAGCTGGCCTCCTTCGGCATCGACCAGCGCCAGGTCCTGCAGGCGCTGCAGAGCCAGAACGCGGTGACCCCGGCCGGGGTGATTGAAGCCGGGCCCGAGCGCATCTCGGTGCGCACCACCGGCCAGTTCGCCTCCGAGAAAGACCTGGAGACGGTCAACCTGCGCATCAACGATCGTTTCTTCCGCCTGGCCGACATCGCCGATATCCAGCGCGGTTATGTCGACCCGCCGACCTCGATGTTTCGCTACAACGGCCAGACCGCCATCGGCCTGGCCATCGGCATGAAGGCCGGTGGCAATATCCAGGCGTTCGGTGCCGACCTGCACAAGAAGATGGACAGTGTGATCGCCGAGTTGCCGGTGGGCGTGGGCGTGCACACCGTGTCGGACCAGGCGGTGGTGGTCGAGGAAGCGGTTGGCGGCTTTACCAGCGCGCTGTTCGAGGCGGTGGTCATCGTCCTGGTGGTGAGCTTCGTCAGCCTTGGGGTGCGTGCCGGGCTGGTGGTGGCCTGCTCGATTCCGCTGGTGCTGGCCATGGTGTTCATCTTCATGGAGTACAGCGGCATCACCATGCAGCGGATCTCCCTGGGCGCCCTGATCATTGCCCTGGGCTTGCTGGTGGACGATGCGATGATCACCGTCGAGGTGATGGTCACGCGCCTGGAAAAGGGCGAGAGCAAGGAGCAGGCGGCGACTTTCGCCTACACCTCGACGGCCTTCCCGATGCTCACCGGGACCCTGGTGACGGTGGCCGGTTTCGTGCCCATCGGGCTCAACGCCAGCTCGGCGGGGGAGTACACCTACACGCTGTTTGCGGTGATCGCCGCGGCGCTGCTGGTGTCGTGGGTGGTGGCGGTACTGTTTGCCCCGGTGCTCGGCGTGCATATTCTCAGCACCAAGATCAAACCGCACGACGAAGAGCCGGGGCGCATCGGCAAGGCTTTCGGCAACAGCCTGCTCTGGTGCATGCGTCATCGCTGGCTGACCATCATCGGCACCGTGTTGCTGTTCGTGCTGGCGGTGTTCTGCATGCGTTTCGTGCAGAACCAGTTCTTCCCGTCCTCGGACCGCCCGGAAATCCTCGTCGACCTCAACCTGCCGCAGAACGCCTCGATCGAGGAAACCCGCAAGGCGGTGGACCGCCTCGAAGCGACGCTCAAGGGCGACCCGGACATCGTGCGCTGGAGCACCTACATCGGCCAGGGTGCGATCCGCTTCTACCTGCCCCTGGACCAGCAACTGCAGAACCCGTACTACGCCCAACTGGTGATCGTCAGCAAGGGCCTGGCGTCGCGCGAGGTATTGATGGCGCGTCTGCAGAAGCGCCTGCGCGAAGACTTCGTCGGCATCGGCAGCAACGTTCAGTCCCTGGAAATGGGCCCGCCGGTAGGGCGGCCGATCCAGTACCGGGTCAGCGGCAAGGACATCGACCAGGTGCGCAAACATGCCATTGCCCTGGCCTCGCTGCTCGACAGCAACGAACACATTGGCGAGATGATTTACGACTGGAATGAGCCGGGCAAGGTGCTGCGGGTCGAGATCGCCCAGGACAAGGCGCGCCAGCTCGGGCTGTCGTCCGAAGACGTGGCCAATGTGATGAACAGCATCGTCAGCGGCGCGCCGGTGACTGAGGTCAACGACAACATCTACCTGATCGACGTCATCGCCCGCGCCGAAGACAGCGAGCGTGGCACGCCGCAGACCCTGCAGAACCTGCAGATCGTCACCCCCAACGGCACCTCGATCCCGCTGCTGGCCTTCGCCACCGTGCGCTACGAGCTGGAGCAGCCGCTGGTATGGCGCCGTGACCGCAAGCCGACCATCACCATCAAGGCTTCGGTACGCGGCGACATCCAGCCCACCGACCTGGTGGCCGAGCTCAAGCCGCAGATCGACGACTTCGCCAGCAAGCTGCCAGTGGGTTACGGCGTGGCCACCGGCGGCACCGTGGAAGAAAGCGGCAAGGCCCAGGGGCCGATCGCCAAGGTGGTGCCGCTGATGCTGTTCATGATGGGCACCTTCCTGATGATCCAGTTGCACAGTGTGCAGAAGCTGTTCCTGGTCGCCAGCGTGGCGCCGCTGGGGCTGATCGGCGTGGTCCTGGCGCTGGTGCCGACCGGCACGCCGATGGGCTTTGTGGCGATTCTGGGGATCCTCGCGCTGATCGGCATCATCATCCGCAACTCGGTGATCCTGGTGACTCAGATCGATGAATACGAAGCCCAGGGCTATTCACCCTGGGACGCGGTGCTGGAGGCGACCAACCACAGGCGCCGGCCGATCCTGCTGACGGCGGCAGCGGCGAGCCTGGGCATGATCCCGATCGCCCGCGAAGTGTTCTGGGGGCCGATGGCCTACGCAATGATTGGCGGGATCATCGTCGCCACCTTGCTGACCCTGCTGTTTCTGCCGGCACTGTATGTGGCCTGGTACAAGATCCGCGAGCCGCAGCACCATTGACTACGCCATCGCTGGCAAGCCAGCTCCCACAGGGGCCGGTGCATGCAGACCCTGTGGGAGCTGGCTTGCCAGCGATGAATTCAGCGTTTGTTCAAGCCCTTCGCCAACCGATCCCCGCCCAGCTGAATCAGCGCCACCAACACTACCAGCATGACGATCACCGTCAGCATGATCTGGCTGTCGAAGCGCTGGTAGCCATAGCGGTAGGCAATGTCGCCCAGGCCCCCGGCACCAATGGCGCCAGCCATGGCCGAGGAGTTGATCATGGTCACCAAAGTGATGGTAAAGCCGCCGACAATACCCGGCAGGGCTTCTGGCAGCAGCACATGCCAGACGATGTGCCAGCGCCGGCAACCCATGGCCTGGGCCGCTTCGATCAGGCCATGGTCGACCTCGCGCAGGCTGACTTCGGCGATGCGCGCAAAGAACGGCGTGGCGGCAATGGTCAGCGGCACTACCGCTGCCCAGACACCATAGGTGGTGCCGACGATCAAACGGGTGAAGGGGATCAGCGCCACCATCAGAATCAGGAACGGAATCGAACGGAACAGGTTGACGAAGGCGCCGAGCACCCGGTTCAGGGTGGGCGCTTCGAAGATCCCGCCCTTGCCGCTGGTGACCAGGATCACCGCCAGCGGTACACCGGCGAGCAGGGCAATCAGCGACGAGACGCCAACCATCAGCAGGGTGTCGAGCACACCCTGGAGCAAGCGATCAAACCACATAACCAAGTACCTCCACCTGTGCAGCCCATTGCCGGGCGCGCTCAATCACGTGCGCGTGGCTGTGCGGCGAGTCGGCCACCGACACCACAAGTTGCCCCAGAGCACGGCCCTGGATCGGTTCGATGCCACCTTGCAACAGGCTGACCCGGCCGCCCAACAAGTTGAACAACGCAGAAAGCTCCGGCGCCTGCCGGTCCTTGCCGCTGACCCGCACACTCAACACCAGTGCAGCCTCCGGGCCAGGCGGTTGTGCCTGCAAGCGTGCTTGCAGGGCCGCCGGCAGGGCAGGTTGCAACGGTGCCAGCAAGGTTTTGCTGACTTCATGCTGCGGGTCGCCAAACACTTGCCAGACCGCGCCCTGCTCAACGATGCGCCCGCGCTCGAGCACTACCACCCGGTGGCAGATATCGCGGATCACTGCCATCTCGTGGGTGATCAGCACGATGGTCAGGCCCAGGCGCCGGTTGATGTCGCGCAACAGGCCGAGGATCGATTCGGTGGTTTCCGGGTCGAGCGCCGAGGTGGCTTCGTCGCACAGCAGAATCTGCGGGTCATGCACCAGTGCCCGGGCAATGCCGACGCGCTGCTTCTGCCCGCCCGACAACTGCGCCGGGTAAACCTGGTGTTTGTCCTGCAGCCCGACCAGCTCCAGCAACTCGGCGACCTTGCGCTGGCGCTGGGCCTTGGGCACACCAGCAACCTTGAGCGGCAACTCGACGTTTTGCCAGACGGTCTTGGCCGACATCAGGTTGAAGTGCTGGAAGATCATGCCGATGCGTCGACGCAGGCGCACCAGGCGGTCTTCGTCGTACTCGCCGATGTCCACCTGGTCGATCAGCACCCGGCCATGGCTCGGGTGCTCCAGGCGGTTGATGGTACGGATCAGCGACGACTTGCCGGCACCGCTACGGCCGATGATGCCGAAGATCTCACCGTGCTGGATATTCAGGTCGATACCGTCCAGCGCCGGGGTTTGCTGGCCGGGGTAGGTCTTGCCCAGGCCGATGAAACGCACATGGGCGTTACCCAGTTCCGGGTGCAAAGCCCGTTGCTGAGCCTGCTGCAGGGGCGCGAACGGCTGTTGCTCCTGCGCCACGCGGGCGCTGACGGCGCTCATCTCAGCTCTCCCAGCCAGCTTGGTAGAGCTTGCCGTGGGCCTGATCGAGGGCGGCACGCACCACCGGCGAGTGCTGGTAGATGTCGATGAACTTGGCCAGGCGCGGGTCGTCCTTGCTCTGCGGGCGGATGACGAACTGGATCACGTATTCCTTATGGTCAAGGCCGTCGAACAGCAGCGCCGAGGTGGCGTCGAAAGTCTTCGCCAGGCGGATGTAGGCCGGGTAGCCCTGGACCAGGTCGGCGTCATCGTAGGCGCGCACCAGTTGTACCGCTTCGACCTGGAGAATCTTCAGTTTTTTCGGGTTGGCGACGATGTCTTCCTCGGTGGCCTTGTAACCGACGCCAGACTTGAGGGTGATCAAACCGGCCTTGGCCAGCAGCTGCAAACCGCGGCCGCTGTTGATCGGGTCGTTGGCGATGGCAACGCTGGCGCCCACGGGCAGCTCAGCGAAGCTTTTGTACTTTTTCGAGTACAGGCCGACATTGTTGATGATCCCGGGGGCGAAGGGCACCAGGTCGAAACCGGCGGCGGCCTTGGCGTTTTCCAGGAACGGGATGTGCTGGAAGTAGTTCACGTCGATGTCACCGGCCGCCAGGCTGACGTTTGGCGCGATCCAGTCGCTGAACTCGATCAGCTCGACGTCCAGGCCCTGTTTCTTCGCTTCGCTGACGGCCGCTTCGAGGGGGATGGAGAAGGCCGCGGTGGTGCCGACTTTCAAGGCATCGGCGGCCTGAGCGGCGCCGAACAGACCCAAGGTCAGGGCCAGGGCTGCGACCGGGCGGGCAATAAAGGTCTTAAGCATGCTGTAGCGCTCCCGTCGGGGTCGTAGGGGTGTGGCGGTAGCTGGCGCCAGGATGGTCTGCCGGCAGGTGAGGTTGGTCGCTGGCGAAGAGTTTCTCGCGCAGGCTGCCCTGTTCGTAGGCGGTCTTGTACGAGCCGCGGCGTTGCAGCTCGGGGATCACCAGGTCGATGAAATCGACATAGCTTTCCGGGGTAACCGTGCGGGCCAGGTTGAAGCCGTCCAGGCCGGTTTCGGCGATCCAGCTTTCCAGCGCGTCGGCGACCTGGGTCGGCGAGCCGATCAGGGTGATGTAGCGTCCGCCAAGGGCGTGTTGCTCGAGCAGCTTGCGCCGGGTCCAGTCGTTGTTCTGCAGGTTCTTGGTGGCGGACTGGATGGCGTTGCTTTTCACGTACTGGATCGGCTCGTCCAGTTCGTACTCGGAGAAATCGATGCCGGTGGAACTGGCAAAGTGCGCAACACCGGCCTCGGCGCTGGCATAGCGCAGGTACTCGGCGTGCTTGGCTTTGGCCTGCTCTTCAGTGCGGGCGACGATCACCGTCAGGCCCATGAACACCTTGATCGCCTGCGGGTCACGCCCCGCCGCCACGGCGGCAGCGCGCACCTTGTCGACCTGGGCGCGGGTGGCGGCCTTGTTCTGGCCGCTGATAAACACGCACTCGGCATGGCTGCCGGCAAAGCTCAAGCCGCGCTCGGAGCTGCCGGCCTGGAACAGCACCGGGGTGCGCTGTGGCGAGGGTTCGCAGAGGTGGTAACCCTCGACCCGGTAGAACTCGCCCTGGTGGTTGATTTTGTGCACCTTGTCCGGCTGGGCATAGACCCGCTGCTGGCGGTCGTTGAGCACCGCACCGTCTTCCCAACTGCCTTCCCAGAGCTTGTACAGCACCTGCAGGTACTCGTCGGCCTGGTCATAGCGACGGTCGTGCTCGGGCTGCTGGTCCAGGCCCATGGCCTTGGCTGCGCTGTCGAGGTAGCCGGTGACGATGTTCCAGCCCACCCGGCCACGGCTCAGGTGATCGAGGGTGGAAAGGCGCCGGGCGAACAGGTAAGGCGGCTCGTAGGTCAGGTTGGCGGTCAGGCCGAAGCCGAGGTTGCGGGTGACGGCGGCCATGGCTGAAACCAGCAGCAGCGGGTCGTTGACCGGCAACTGAATCGACTCTTTCAGCGCTACATCGACAGACTGCTGGTAGACGTCATAGACACCGACGATATCGGCGATGAACAAGCCGTCGAACAGCCCGCGCTCCAGTAGCCGGGCCAGCTCGGTCCAGTATTCGAGGGTCTTGTACTGGCTCGAGTTGTCCCGTGGATGGGTCCACAGGCCGTGGTTGATATGCCCGACACAGTTCATGTTGAAGGCGTTGAGCAGGATCTTCTTCTTGGCCATCAGATGGTGCCCCGCAACGGTGGATTTTCATCGTTGAGGTAGTAATTGCCGATGGCGTGGTACTTCCAGCGCACCGGGTCATGCAGGGTGTGCACCCGGGCGTTGCGCCAGTGCCGGTCCAGGCCATGCTCGGCCAGGGTCGCCTGGCTGCCAGACAGCTCGAACAGGGTGGTGCCGGCGGCCAGGGATATCTCGGTGCTGATCGCCCGCGCTTCGGCCACGGCGATCGAGGCGGCGGCGACGGTTTCGGCATTCGGCTCGGCCTGGGCGCGGTCGAGGTATTCACCGGCGCGTTCGAGCAGGGCTTCGCTGGCGTGCAAGCGAATCGCCAGGTGGCCGAAGGACTTCAGGGTCAGCGGGTCTGCGCTGGCCTGATCGACCCCGGCGTCGACCCAGGGCCGGCTGCGGGTGCGCACGAAGTGCAGGGCATCTTCATAGGCGGCGCGGGCGATGCCGGTGTCGATGGCCGCGTGGAGGATCTGCGCCAACGGGCCGACCGTGGTCGGGCGCTCGAAGGCGCTCTGGAACGGCAGCACGTCGTCAGCGGCAACCGGCACGTTGTCGAACACCACCGAACCGCTGCCGGTGGTGCGCTGGCCGAAGCCGCTCCAGTCGTCGATGACTTTCAGCCCGCTGCTGTCAGCCGGTACGAAGGCCAGGCGCTGGACGCCGTCTTCATCGACCACCGAGGTAGGAATGCGCTGGGCATAGATCGCGCCCGTGGCGTAGAACTTGCGGCCATTGATGCGGTAGGCGTCGCCCTCGCGGGTGAGGGCGGTGGTGCGGTCGTGGGCGGTCTTGGTGCCCAGTTCCGCCAGGGCATTGCCGAAGCGCTTGCCGGCCAGTACTTCGGCGTACAGGCGTTGCTGTTGCGCCGGGCTGCCGTTGACCCGCAGCACTTCCAGCGCATAGAAATGGTTTTGCGGGATCTGCCCCAGCGAAGCGTCGGCCTGGGCAATGCGGGCGATGACCTTGGCCAGGGTGACGTTGGACACGCCGGCGCCACCAAAGGCCTTGGGCACGCTGATGCCCCACAGGCCGGAGTGGGAGAACAGCTCGAGTTCAGGCTGCGGCAGGCGCCGTTCACGGTCGCGCAAGGCGCTGTCGCGACGCAGTTGGACGGCGATTTCCTCGGCGATTTGCAAGGCCTGGGCGTCAGCGTGGATGACCGCGACGTTAGCGTGCGGTTGCGGCAAAAGGCTCATAAACAGGGCTCCAGTGGTCTGGTCAAATCCAGGAGTGCCGGGCAGGCAAGGTACCGTTGAGGTGATAGGCGCCGACGGCGTGGTATTTCCAGCGCACCGGGTCGTGCAGGGTGTGCACGCGGGCATTGCGCCAATGCCGGTCGAGGTTGAACTCGGCCAGGGTGGCACGGCTGCCGGAGAGTTCGAAGAGCTTCTCGCTGGCCTGCAGGGCGATCTCGGTGGTCAGCACCTTGGCTTCGGCCACGGCGATCGAGGCGCGGGCGGCAGCGGCGGCGTCGACCGGCGCGGCGTTGACTTCGTCGAGCACTCGCGCGGCTTTGCTCAGCAGCGCCTGGGCAGCATGCAGCTCAAGCTGCAGGCGACCGACATCGGCGATCACGTAGAGATCGTCACTGGCGCGCTCGACCTTGGCGTCGATCCACGGCCGGGCTTTTTCGCGGACAAAAACGATGGTGTCGGCAATTGCCGCTTCAGCGATACCGGCATCGATAGCCGCCTGGATCAGTTGCGAAGCGGCGCCCTGAATGTTCGCGACTTCGCCTTGCTTCCAGGTGTCGATCACCAGCTCTGCATCGACCTGCACCTTGTCCAGCAGCACGGTGCCGCTGGCGGTGGTGCGCTGGCCGAAACCGGACCAGTCATCGACGATGCGCAAGCCCGGGGTGCCACGGCGGACGAAGGCCATGACCTGGCGACCGTCGTCGTTCAGTGCCTTGACCGCCACCCAGTGGGCAAACAGGGCGCCGGTGGAATAGAACTTCTGGCCGCTGAGCACATAGTGATCGCCCTCGCGGGTGATCCGCGCCTTGAGGTCCAGGGTGTGCTTGGTACCGCGCTCCGGCCCGGCATTGCCGATGCGCCAGCCGTCGAGCACCGATTTGAACAGCAATTCTTTTTGCCGCTCAGAGGCGGTGCCTTTGAGCAGTTGCAGGATGCCGAACTGGTTCTGCGGGATCTGCCCCAGCGCCGGGTCGGCGGCGCTGATGATGCGAAATACTTCGGCGATGGTGACAAACGACACCTGCGCGCCACCAAAGGCCCGCGGGATGCTGATGCTGCCCAGGCCGCTGCGGGTGAACTGTTCGATTTCTGCCCAGGGCAGCTTGCGTTGCTGGTCGCGTTTGGCCGCCTGGGTGCGGGCTACCTCGGCCAGCGCATGGGCTGCCTGCAGGGCTTGCTCGTCGTTGCTCAGCACCTTGGCCGGCAACAGCAGCGGGGCGCTGTCCAGGTCGCTGTGGACTGTGGTTTCTGCCAGATTGGACATCAGTACCGCTCCTTGGCTGCACTCAATGCCCTGGCGTTACGCACTGGGGTGATTGTGTTCCTGACCATACCTACCTCACGAATTGAAAACGTCGGCGCGGGGTGCGGCGACAAAATTGCGCTGGTCCGGTGGTCCGGTTCATATACCCTAATAGCGTATAAAAATTAAATAAACTAACTTTTAGGAATAAATATAGAAGTACTTGGCGGTCGCTGGATGAACGCCTGCCGGGGCAGGGCAGGCGCTGTCAGCGAGGCGGGGAGGGCAGGGAAAAACTCAGTAGCCGGTGTTCTGGGTACCGAGAAATTTACTCAGGAACTGACGGGTGCGTTGCTCCTTGGGATGGGCAAACAGTGCCTTGGCTTCGCCCTGTTCGACGATCACGCCCTTGTCGAAGAAGATCACCCGGTTGGCTACATCGCGGGCAAAACTCATCTCGTGGGTGACGATGATCATGGTGCGTTTTTCTTCGGCCAGGCTGCGGATGGTCGCCAGCACTTCGCCGACCAGTTCCGGGTCGAGTGCCGAAGTCGGTTCGTCGAAGAGGATCACCTCCGGCTCCATCGCCAGAGCCCGGGCTATCGCTACCCGCTGTTGCTGACCACCGGACAGCTTGCGTGGGTAGGAGGCCTCCTTGCCGGCCAGGCCAACCTTGGCCAGCAGCGTCATGCCCAGGGCCACGGCCTGTTCGCGCGGTGTCTTCTTGACCACCAGCGGGCCTTCGATGACGTTTTCCAGCGCCGTGCGATGGGGGAACAGGTTGAAGTTCTGAAAGACGAACCCGACCTCCTGGCGCAAGCGGCGGATCAGCCCGCTCTGCTGACCGAGCGGGCGGTTGGCGTCGATCTCCACGTTGCCGACCTTGATGCGCCCGCTGCTGGGGGTTTCCAGCAGGTTCAGGCAACGCAGGAAGGTGGTCTTGCCGGAACCGCTGGGGCCGATGATGGCGATCACTTCGCCGGCCTCGACCGTCAGGCTGATGTCATCGAGCACGGTCTGGCCGTTGAACTGCTTGCTCAGGCGTTGTACCTCGATCATGCCTCAGGACTCCTGGTCGTGTCGGTTGACCCGCGCTTCCAGGCGGTTCTGCAGGTGTGCGAGAACGCTGGCCAGCACCCAGTAGATCAGTGCGGCGGCAAGGTACATGGTGAAGATTTCGAAGGTGCGCGCGGTAATCAGCTGCGCCTGGCGGAACAGCTCCGGCACCTGGATGGTGGCAGCCAGGGCGGTGTCCTTGACCAGCGAGATGAAGCTGTTGCCCAGTGGCGGCAAGGCCGTGCGTGCCGCCTGCGGCAGGATCGCCCGGCGCATGGCCTGGCCACGGGTCATGCCGATGCTGGCGGCGGCCTCCCACTGGCCGCGGTCGATGGAACTGATCGCGGCACGCAGGATTTCACAGGCATAGGCGGCCATGTTCAGCGAGAAGCCGATCAGCGCCGCCGGCAGCGGGTCCAGTTCGATGCCCAGCTGCGGCAGGCCGTAGTAGATCACGAACAGTTGCACCAGCAACGGCGTGCCGCGAAAGAACGAGACATAGACCCGCGCTGTCCAGCTCAGCGGCCTGAGCGCCGACAGGCGCATCAGCGCCAGGCAGAAACCTAGCAGCAGGCCAAAGAACATCCCGCCCAGGCTGAGGATTACCGTGTAGTACGCGCCCCTGAGCAGGAAGGGCGCGGACTCTATGGCGAGTTGGAAAGCTTCTTCCATTATTGAGTGACGTCAGCGTTGAAGTACTTTTCCGAAAGCTTTTTCAGCGTGCCGTCGGCGCGCAGCTTGTCGATCGCCTTGTTCACGGCTTCCAGCAGTTCAGGCTCGCCCTTGCGCAGGGCAATACCGGCTTCCTGACGCGAGAACGCGTCACCGGCGGCGGCAGTGTCCTTGGCTTTCTTGGCGTATTCCAGAGCGGCCAGGCGGTCGATCAGGATGGCGTCGATACGGCCGACACGCAGGTCCTGGAACTTGGTCGGATCGTCTTCGTATGTGCGCACGTCAGCGGTCGGTACATTGGCTTTGACCCACTCTTCGTAGTTGGTGCCCAGGCCTACCCCGACCTTCTTGCCGCCCAGGTCGGCAGCGGACTTGATATTGAGCTCATCCTTCTTCTTGGTCAGCACCAGCGCCTGAATCCCGGAAACGGTATAGGGCTTGGAGAAGTCGTATTTCTTCTTGCGCTCTTCAGAGATGGTCACCTGGTTGACCACCGCGTCCAGGCGCTTGGACTCTAGGGCGGCGAGGATGCCGTCCCACTTGGTCGGTTGCAGCTTGACCTTGACCCCCAGCTCCTTGGCCAGGGCCTCGGAGAGTTCCACTTCGAAGCCGGTCAGCTTGCCGTCGGCATCGACGAAGCTGAACGGTGGATAGGTGCCTTCAAGGCCGACGTTGATCACGCCCTTGTCCTTGATCTGCTGCAGTTGTTCACCAGCCACAGCTTGGCTGAGCATACTGGCCCCGAGCAGCAGGCCCAGGCCGGCGGCGACTGCCTGTTTACCGAAAGCGGAAATCTTCATGGTTAGCCCCAGTGTTGTTGTGAGTGTGGCGCTGACTATAGGGTGACGCTTTTAGTCTTAAAAATAATATAAATTCATGTTCTTATATTATTTTCAAATAAAAAGTTATCCGTTCCAGACCTCAGGGTAGGCGAATAATGCCGGTGCCCCACCGGTATGCAGAAAAATCAGCGGGCCGTCATCGAATCGCTGGCGGGCGATGCCGTCGATCAGCCCGGCCATGGCCTTGCCGGTATACACCGGGTCGAGCAGTAAGCCTTCCTGGCTGGCCAGCAGGCGGATGGCGGCGAGGGTGCCGGCGTTAGGCTCGCCATAGCGCGGGGCGAAGTACTCATCCCACAGTTCGATCTTGAAGGTCGCTGGCAAGCGCACGCCCAGCAGCTCGGTGGTACGTTCGGCCAGGCCCTGGACTTTCGGCCGCTGGTCCTCGTCGCTGCGCGACACGGTCACGCCGATCACCGGCAGGTTCGGCAGTTTTTCCGCCAGGGCGATGGCCAGGCCGCTGTGGGTACCGGCGCTGCCAGAGGCCAGCACCACCCCGGCGAACAGTTCACCGCAATGTTCGATCTGCTTCGCCAGTTCAAGGCCGGCACGCACATAACCCAAGGCCCCGAGTGCGTTGGAGCCGCCAATCGGCACGATGTAGGGTTTGCGGCCGCTGGCGTGCAGGCGCACGGCCAGGGCTTGCAGCTGCTCATCGGCATTGTCGAGGTTGTCGACCAACTCGACCTTGGCATCGAACAGCTCCAGCAACAGGCGGTTGCCGTTGTGCTGGTAGTTGGGTGAGTCAGTGCCGATGGGGTTTTCCAGCAGGGCCACGCAGGCAAGGCCCAGTTGCGCGGCCAGCGCCGCAGTCTGGCGCACATGGTTGGACTGGATCGCACCGGCGGTCACCAGGGTGTCGGCGCCCTTGGCCAAGGCATCGGCGGCCAGGTATTCGAGCTTGCGTACTTTGTTGCCGCCTAGCGCCAACGGCGTGCAGTCGTCACGTTTGACGTAGATATCACGGCCGGCCCAGGCCGAGAGCCGATGCAGTTTTTCCAGCGCGGTGGGGGCGCCAAGCAGGTCCAGACGATTGAAGCGGGCGAGCTGTCGGTCGATCATGGGGTCACGTCGGCTAGGGAAAATTCGACTATAGGCAGCCCGGGGCACGCGGGCAACTCCCCGGCTTATGCCGCCTTTATTGCTTTCTGGAATAAAGCGTTATTTTTTCCGCCGTGGGAATTTGCCGTAGAGTAATCAGCAATTGCGGCGGCACTACCATCCACCGACCGCCGCTGCAGCAGGAGAGGTAACCGTGAGCGACAACGCGCAAACAGGGCATTGGCAGCTGCAAACCATCGTCGGCCAGCTGCGTGCCGCCCGCGACCAGTGGCGTAGCAGTAACGGTCGCAGCAGCGGCGAACAGGGCGGCCGCGAGCTGCCGTCACGCGAAGCCATGCGGCATATTCTCGAGCAGCTGTGTGGCGCGTTGTTCCCCATGCGCCTGGGTCCGGTCGACCTGCGTGAAGAAAGCGAAGACTTCTATGTTGGCCATACCCTCGATGCCGCGCTGACCGCCTTGCTCGCCCAGGCGCGCCTGGAACTGCGCTACGTGGCGCGCCAGGGCAAACAGGCCACGGCTGAAATCGATGCCAAGGCGCTGCGCCTGATCCAGGATTTTGCCGCCGCCTTGCCGGGCCTGCGCAGCATCCTCGATACCGATGTGCTGGCGGCCTTCCATGGTGACCCGGCGGCGCGCAGCGTTGATGAAGTGCTGCTGTGCTACCCGGGCATCCTTGCGGTGATTCACCACCGCCTGGCCCATCACCTGTACCGCGCCGGCCTGCCGTTGCTGGCACGGATCAGTTCGGAGCTGGCCCATTCGGCCACCGGCATCGACATTCACCCCGGCGCGCAGATCGGTCCGAGCTTCTTCATCGACCACGGCACCGGTGTGGTGATCGGCGAAACGGCGATCATCGGCGAGCGGGTACGCATCTATCAGGCCGTCACCCTGGGCGCCAAGCGCTTCCCGGCGGATGAAGACGGGCAGTTGCAGAAAGGCCATCCGCGCCACCCGATTGTCGAGGACGACGTGGTGATTTATGCCGGTGCGACTATTCTGGGACGCATCACCATCGGCAAGGGTTCGACCATCGGCGGCAACGTCTGGCTGACCCGCAGCGTGGCCCCGGGCAGCAACCTGACCCAGGCCAATCTGCAGCATGATGACGGGACCCAGAAGTAGGCGACCCGAAGCTTGGCTTGCGGCAACGGGTCGCATCGCGACCCCCATCCATGTTTAACTTGAACGCTTGTTCAAGTTAAAACGGTGGTCCGCTGCCGGTGTTCAACAGGAGGAAACCCTTTGCTGAACCCGTTCAATCCAAGCTTCTCCCCCCTCGGCGGGGTGCACAATCGATGAGTGCACCCAGCCCCGTCTCCAGCGGCAAGATCCGCATGAACCCGCCGGTTTTCTACTTCGCGGCAAGCTTTATCCTGATATTCGGCCTGGTGGTCATCAGCAATCCGCAAGCGGCCGGCGAGTGGTTGCTGGCAGCGCAGAACTGGGCGGCCAACACCGTTGGCTGGTACTACATGCTGGCGATGACGCTGTATCTGGTCTTCGTGGTGGTCACCGCCTTGTCTGGCTACGGCAAGATCAAGCTCGGTGCCGACCACGACGAGCCCGAGTTCAGCTACCTGTCCTGGGCCGGCATGCTGTTCGCAGCGGGTATCAGCATTACCCTGTTCTTCTTCTGCGTCTCCGAACCCCTGACGCACATGCTCCAGCCGCCGCAAGGCGAGGCCGGCACGGTCGAGGCCGGGCGCCAGGCGATGCAGTTGCTGTTCCTGCACTGGGGCCTGCATGGCTGGGGGGTGTTCGCGTTTGTCGGCATGGCCCTGGCCTATTTCGCCTACCGGCATAACTTGCCGCTGGCCCTGCGCTCGGCGTTGTATCCGTTGATCGGCAAGCGCATCAACGGCCCGATCGGCTATGCCGTGGACGGCTTCGGCATCATCGCCACGGTGTTCGGCCTGGGCGCCGACATGGGCTTTGGCGTGTTGCACCTCAATTCGGGCCTCGACTACCTGTTCGGCGTGCCCCATACCCAGTGGGTGCAGGTGATCCTCATCACCCTGATGATGGGCGCGGCGGTCGCCGTGGCAGTTGCCGGGGTCGAGAAGGGCGTGCGGGTGATGTCCGATATCAACATGTTCCTGGCCTGCGCGCTGCTGCTGTTCGTGTTGTTCGCCGGGCCCACCCAGCACCTGTTCAACACCTTGATCCAGAACCTCGGCGACTACCTCGGCGCCTTGCCGCGCAAGAGCTTCGATGTCTATGCCTACAACCAGGCCAATGAGTGGCTGGGTGGCTGGACCGTGTTCTACTGGGCCTGGTGGATTGCCTGGGCGCCGTTTGTCGGCCTGTTCATCGCGCGGATTTCCCGCGGCCGGACCATTCGCGAGTTCGTCTTCGGCGTGCTGCTGATCCCGCTGGGCTTCACCCTGGCGTGGATGTCGATCTTCGGCAACAGCGCCATCTCCCAGGTGCTCGACCACGGCATGACCGCGCTGGGGCAATCGGCCCTCGACAACCCGTCGATGACCCTTTACCTGCTGCTGGAAACCTACCCGTGGAGCAAGGCGGTGATTGCCGTCACGGTGTTTATCAGCTTCGTGTTCTTCGTTACCTCCGCCGACTCCGGCACCGTAGTGCTCTCGACCCTCTCGGCCAAGGGCGGCAACGCCGACGAAGATGGGCCGAACTGGCTGCGGGTGTTCTGGGGCGCGATGACCGCGCTGGTTACCAGCGCCTTGCTGTTTGCCGGCAGTATCGATTCGCTGAAGTCGGCGGTGGTGCTCACCTCGCTGCCGTTCTCGGTGATCCTGCTGTTGATGATGTGGGGGCTGCACAAGGCGTTCTACCTGGAGTCGCAACGCCAGATTGCCCAGCTGCATTCGCTGGCGCCGTTCGCCAACTCACGGCGTGGCCGTGGCGGCTGGCGTCAGCGCTTGAGCCAGGCCGTGCATTTCCCGTCACGCGATGAGGTGTACCGCTTCATGGATGACGTGGTGCGTCCGGCGATTGCCGAGGTGACTGAAGTGTTTGGCGAGAAGGGCCTGCATGTCATCACCCAGGAGGATCCGAGCCACGACAACGTCAGTTTGAAGATCGGCCATGGCGAAGAGCAGCCGTTCATTTACCAGGTGCAGATGCGCGGTTACTTCACGCCGTCCTTTGCCTTGGGCGGCCTGGGTACCCAGGAGCTGAAGAATCGCCGCTACTACCGTGCCGAAGTGCACCTGAGCGAAGGCAGCCAGGATTACGACCTGGTTGGCTACAGCAAGGAGCAGATCATCAACGATATCCTCGATCAGTACGAGCGGCATATGCAGTTCTTGCATCTGGTGCGTTGATTGTTCTGGCCTCATCGCTGGCAAGCCAGCGCCCACAGGGTTTTGTGGGCGCTGGCTTGCCAGCGATGGTAGCGCCGCGATGGATCTTTAAAACGGCGCATCCCCCAGAATCGTCGCCCGGTGCATCACCCGCCGTGTCGGCCGGTAGTCGTCCACCGCGTAATGCTGGGTCACGCGGTTATCCCAGAACGCCACGTCGTTTTCCTGCCAGCGCCAGCGAATGGTGAACTCCGGGCGGGTCGCGTGAGCGAACAGCAGCTTGAGAATCGCCTCGCTTTCAGCCTCGCTCAGTTCATTGATGCGGGTGGTGAAGCCGTCGTTGACGAACAGCGCCTTGCGTCCGCTCACCGGGTGGGTACGGATCACCGGGTGCGACAGCGGTGGGTTGTTGCGCCGCGCCGCTTCCCAGCGCGCCAGATCTTCCGGGGTGGTGCCGAAGCGCTCCAGCGGGAACGACTTGGTGAAGTCGTGGGTCGCGGTGAGGCCGGCGAGCAGCAACTGCAGCGGTGCCGACAGCGCCTCATAGGCAGCTATGCCACTGGCCCACAAAGTGTCGCCGCCGTAGGCCGGCAGTTGCTTGGCGCTGAGCACCGCGCCCAGTGCCGGGGTCGGCAGGAAGGTCACATCGGTGTGCCAGATGGCGTTGTCGCGCACGTCGGTGACGGCGGTGTCGAGCACCAGCACCTGTGGCGTTTCCGGCACATTCGGGTAGATCGGGTGGATATGCAGGTCGCCAAAACGGGCGGCAAATTCGGCCTGTTGCTGTGGGTTGATCGGCTGGTCGCGGAAGAACAGCACCTGGTGCTTGAGCAGCGCCTGTTCGATGGCGTCGCGTTGTTCTTGGCTGATTTCGCGGCTGAGGTCGATGCCGCTGATGTGTGCGCCGAGGGCAGGGCTCAGCGGGGTAATGGTCAGGCTCATGGTTGTTCTCTATCCGTTGTCAATGGCTCTGGCCGTGCCAGGGCACCAGCTTGCGCTGCAGGGCACGCAAGCTCATCTCCAGGGCGAAGGCAATCAAGGCGATCACCAGGATGCCCAGCACCACCACGTCGGTTACCAGGAACTGCGCGGCCGACTGGACCATGAAACCCAGGCCGCTGGTGGCGGCGATCAGCTCGGCCGCCACTAGGGTCGACCAGCCAACACCCAGGCCGATGCGCACACCGGTAAGAATGTCGGGCAGGGCGCTGGGCAGGATCACATGGCGAATCAACTGCCAGCGCGTGGCCCCCAGCGACTGCGCGGCGCGCAGTTTGGTCGGGTCGACGGTACGCACGCCGGTAGCGGTGGCAATGGCGATCGGGGCGAAGATCGCCAGGTAGATCAGCAGCACCTTCGACAGCTCGCCAATGCCGCACCAGATCACGATCAGCGGCAGGTAAGCCAAGGGCGGAATCGGCCGGTAGAACTCGATCAGCGGGTCGAGAATGCCGCGGGCAATGCGGTTGTGGCCGATGGCGATACCAATCGGAATCGCCGTGACGATCGCCGCACCGAGAGCCAGGCCGATACGTTGCAGGCTGGCACCCAGGTGCTGCCACAAGGTTGATTCCATGTAGCCCTGGGTCAGCAGCAACCAGGCCTTGCTCAACACCGCTGCGGGTGAGGGCAGGAACAGCGGCTCGATCCATTCGGCGGCGGTGACCGCCCACCACAGCAACAGCAGCGTGGCCAGGGTCAGGCCGCTGATCCAGCGGGTGTTCAGGCTGCGCCGGAGTGTGCTCGGCGCGATTTGGCTGGTGGCACGTTTGGCCGCGACCGGGACATCCAGGCTGCTCATGCGAACTCCTGCCGCGTAACGGCACTGCGTTGGGAGAACACCCGGGCCAGCACGTGCTCGCGGGTTTCGATAAAGCGCGGGTCGGACTTGATCGCGCGGGCTGATTCACCAGCGCTGTAGCGCTGGCCGAAATCCAATTGCAGGCGTTCGACGATCTGCCCAGGGTTCGGGGCCAGCAACACCAGTTCGGTGGCGAGGAACACCGCCTCTTCAATGTCGTGGGTAATCAGGAACACCGGCTTGGCGGTACGCTGCCAGACCTGCAACAGCAACTCCTGCATCTGTTCGCGGGTAAAGGCATCCAGCGCGCCGAACGGCTCGTCCATCAGCAGTACCCGCGGGTCGGCAGCCAGGGCCCGGGCCAGGCCCACGCGCTGCTTCTGGCCTCCGGACAACTGCCAGATCCGCCGGCTGGCAAACTCCGCCAGGTCGACCAGGGCGAGCATCTCGCGGGCCTTGCTTTCCCTCACGGCACGCGGCACCCCGGCCAGCTCCAGGCCGAAGGCGACGTTGGCCAGCACGTCTTGCCAGGGCAGCAGCGCATCGTCCTGGAACACCACACCGCGCTCGGCGCCGGGGCCTTGCACCGGTACGCCGTCGAGGGTGATGCGGCCGCTGCTGGGCGCCACGAAACCGGCAATCAGGTTGAGCAACGAGGTCTTGCCGCTGCCCGAAGGGCCGAGGGCCACCAGCAATTGCTGCGGGCCCAGTCTCAGGTTGATATCGGCCAGCACCGGCTCGGCCGCGCCGGGGTACTGTGCGCTGATGCGCTCCAGTTGTAACAGGGCCATGGTCTGCTCCGAGTCTCAGTTGGCGATGAATTTGGCGCTGACGTAGGGCGCGTAGTCCGGCAGCACCGCTTCGACCTTGCCTTGCTCCTTGAGGAAGGTGGCGGTGTCGGTGATCGCCTGGGTGGTCGGTGCGCCCAGCGCTGCAACCTGGTCGGCGGCCAGCGGGAACACGTTGCCTTGCAGCAGGCCGGGGATGTCAGCCGCCTTGGCGCCAGAGAGCTTCACCAGCTTGTCGACGTTGCTCTTGTTCGCCAGCCACGCTTGCGGGTCTTTGCGGTAGTCGGCGTAGGCATCCAGGGTGACCTTGGCGAAGGCCTTGACGATCTCCGGGTGCTTGGCGGCGAAGTCCTTGCGCACGATCCAGGCGTCAAAGGTCGGTGCGCCTTTCGCGGCCAGCTCACCGGAGGTGATCAGCACCTTGCCGTTTTCCTTGGCCACGCCCAGGGCCGGGTCCCAGACGTAGGTGGCGTCGATGTCGCCGCGCTTCCAGGCGGCGATGATTGCCGGTGGTGCGAGGTTGAGGATCTGCACCTTGGCCGGGTCGATGTTCCATTGCTTGAGCGCGGCCAGCAGGCTGTAGTGACCGGTGGATACGAACGGCACGGCGATCTTCTTGCCAATCAGGTCCTGCGGCGAATTGATGCCGGCACCATCGCGGGCGACCAGGGCTTCGGCGGCGCCGATCTGGGTCGCAATCAGGAAGGTTTCCACCGGCAGCTTGCGGGTCGCGGCAGCGGCCAGCGGGCTGGAACCGAGGTAGCCGATCTGCACATCGCCAGAGGCCACGGCGGTGATCACGTCGGCGCCGCTGTCGAACTTGCGCCAGTCGATGTCAGCCTTGCTGGTTTTCTCGTAGGTACCGTCGACCTGGGCGACTTTCGCCGGGTCCACGGTGGTCTGGTAGGCCACCGTCAGGTCGGCCGCCTGGGCAAACCAGCTGGTGCCGGCCAGGGTCAGGGCGGCGAACAGGCGCAGGGGAGCATGCAGGGTCATGGTGAACTCCTTGTCAGGCGGGCGGTTGTGTTGGGGTGAAATAAGACTAGATGATCTAAGAAAGTTAAAATAAATAACTTTTTTGCATTAGCTTAGGAGCCAATTGATTTAAGGCTCTGGGAAGGTGCTGGCTTCATCGGCCTGGGCGCCAAACGTGATGCTGGTCAAGGCCGGGGCACAGGGGAAAGGCAATGATGGTCGGGCCATGGGGCTGCCCTGCCGAAAGGGGACGGTTCGACAAAGCTATGCGGTCTAAAAAGCCGCTTCCCAATACCCTTTAGGAATTAGCTTAGGTGCCGATAACGGCAGCGGAGAAAAATTTGGATCATATTCCGCAATAATCTGAAAAATTACGAAATAAGTCTTTTTGGATTTATAGGATTGTCATTATCCTTCACCCCCACCGTTGGCGCATTAGACCAAAGTAGTGAAATGAATGGTTACGATTGACTAGACGGTCACCCTTTGGTGCTAATCGCCAATCGACGTCGAGCGGGACACAAAGATCCTGCCGTAAGCGACACACAAGAATTAGAACGTAGAGGAGCAAAACATGTACAAGTCCACCTTGGCACTTGCCGTGGCCGTTGGGGTTCTGGCCCAGCAAGCGGGTGCTGCCGGTTTCGTTGAAGACAGCAAGCTGTCGCTCAGTTCCCGCACTATGTATTTCAATAACGACAACCGCGAAGTTCACACTCCGGCCAACAACCGTGGTGGTGACAACCGTGAAGTCGGTCAGGGCTTCAAGCTCGACTACTTGTCGGGTTTCACCGAAGGTACCGTAGGTTTCGGCGTTGACGTCCAGGCGCTGTGGGGCATCCACCTGGATGGCGGCCGTGGTCGTCACCCTGATAACAGCAGCTTCTTCCCAAGCGATACCGATGGTTCGGCTTCCAGCCAGTGGGCGCGCATTGGTGGTAACGCCAAGGCCCGTTTCTCCAAGACTGAAGCTCACTTTGGTAGCGCCCTGGCGCCTAACCTGCCAATCCTGGTGTCCAACGACGGCCGACTGCTGCCACAGACCTTTGAAGGCGGCACAATTCAGTCGAAAGAAATCGACAACCTGACGCTGAACGCCGGTCAACTGACTCATGCTATGGGTCGTGCATCGAGCAACCGTACTGGTCTGTCTGTTGCAGGTGCCACCGAGGACAGTAACAAGTTCCAGTTCGCTGGTGGCGACTGGAAGGTCACCAAAGACCTGACCCTGCAGTACTACTACTCGAACCTGGAAGACTTCTACAAGCAGCACTTCCTGGGCCTGGTTCACGTTTATCCGATCGCCAACGACCAGTCGTTCAAGACCGACCTGCGCTATTTCGATAGCAGCAGCGATGGCAAGAACGGTGACGTTGGCTACCGTTTCAACAACAACGGTGGCTATGCCAAAAATACCGGTGAGGTCGACAACAAAACTTGGAGTGCCATGTTCACCTACACCCTGGGTGGCCATGCGCTGATGCTGGGTCATCAACAAGTCGGTGATGACGGTGGCTTTGTCTGGCTGAACCAAGGTAGTGTCACTGACGGCAATGGCCGCAATGAAGGCGCCGCTGGCGCCAGCTTCTACCTGTTCACCGATAGCATGATCAACCAGTTTGCTCGTGCAGGTGAAAACACCACCTTCGGTCAGTACTCGTATGACTTCGCGCGCCTGGGCGTTCCAGGCCTGAAAGCATCGGTTGCCTACCTGCGTGGCGACGACGTCAAGAACCCTGTGGGCGGCGGTACTTACCACGAGTGGGAGCGCGATGCGCGTGTCGACTACGTGATCCAGGAAGGTACCCTCAAAGGTCTGGGCGCTAGCCTGCGCCATGGTAGCTACCGTGGTGAAGGTCAGAGCATCGACGACCAGGATCAGACCCGCCTGATCTTCAACTACACTTACAACTTCATGTAAGTCGGGTTGAAACGAGAGCCTCGCCCAGTGCGAGGCTTTTTTTTGCCTGCACCAGATTAGATTTATTAGTTATAAATAAATCGATATTTATTCTTTTTAATTTTACAACGAAGCAGGCACAGTGAAGCCATAACGAACCCAGCCAAGGAGCCGCACCATGAGCCTCAGACTCGGCGATATCGCCCCCGACTTCGAACAGGATTCCAGCGCCGGCAAGATCCGCTTCCACGAATGGCTGGGCGACAGCTGGGGCGTGCTGTTCTCTCACCCGGCCGACTTTACTCCGGTGTGCACCACCGAACTGGGCTTCACTGCCAAGCTCAAGGAGCAGTTCGCCGAGCGTGGGGTCAAGGCCATCGCCCTGTCGGTGGACCCGGTGGATTCGCACCACCGCTGGATCGAAGACATCAACGAAACCCAGAACACTATCGTCAACTTCCCGATCCTGGCCGATGCCGATCGCAAAGTCTCCGACCTCTACGACCTGATTCATCCCAATGCCAGCGACACCCTGACGGTGCGTTCCTTGTTCGTCATCGACCCGAACAAGAAGATCCGCCTGACCATCACCTATCCGGCCAGCACCGGGCGCAACTTCCACGAGATCTTGCGGGTGATCGACTCGCTGCAGCTGACCGACAACCACAAGGTCGCCACCCCCGCCAACTGGCAGGACGGTGACGAGGTGGTGATCGTGCCGTCGCTCAAGGATGAAGAGGAAATCAAACGCCGCTTTCCAAAGGGTTACCGGGCGGTCAAGCCGTACCTGCGCCTGACCCCACAACCCAATCGTTGATCTTTAGCCATAGCAGGGATTTTGGGCCGTTTACGGCCCTTTTTTTATTGCCCCCAAGGCCTGTAGGAGCGGGCTTGCCCCGCGATATTCATATAGGTCTATAAGGAATAAACAAATGAAAAAATATGATTTATCGATATATGTATCGAACTGTTAAGGTCACTCCACTCCAGCGAGAACTTCAACTCGCGGCCCTCTAGAACACGATCAAGGATGCGTTCCAATGCTGGTTGTTTCTCTCGGTGGTAGTCCCAGCCTGCGTTCGCGCTCCGGCGTCCTGCTTGAGCGCAGCCGCCAGTGGCTGCAAGGCCAGGGCGTGGAAGTGGTGACTTTCCAGGTGCGGGATTTTCCGGCCGAAGACCTGCTCCATGCGCGCTTCGACAGCCCCAAGGTGCAGCACTTTCTGCAATTGGTAGAACAGGCCGATGGCCTGGTGGTTGCTACCCCGGTGTACAAGGCCTCGTTCGCCGGTGCGCTGAAAACCCTGCTCGACCTGCTGCCCGAGCGTGCCCTGAGCCACAAGGTGGTGCTGCCGATCGCAACCGGCGGCAGCATCGCCCATATGCTCGCGGTGGATTACGCGCTCAAGCCGGTGCTGTCGGCACTCAAGGCCGAGGAAACCCTGCAAGGGATCTTCGCCGACGACAGCCAGATCGCCTACGGCGAAGGCAGTGCCGCCGCACAACTGGCGCCGGCCCTGGAGCAGCGTCTGCTCGAATCGCTGGAACTGTTTCACCGCGCCCTGGCGCGTCGCCCCAAGCCGGTCGCGCCGGGCGTGTTGAATGAACGTCTGCTCAGTGCTCGCTGGAGCATCTGAGGCGTATCACCCGCTACCTGTAATTCCCACCTTACTCGCCCGCCAACGGGCAAGCAGGTGCAGCCTGAACCCCAACAGCAAAGGAGAGCGCTATGCGCACTGTCATTTTGCGTCGTGGTCTGGTCGCTCTGTTTGCTGCGGCTGTGTCCTTCGGCGCCATTACTCAAGCCCAGGCTGAAAGCCTGCGTATCGGTTACCAGAAGTACGGCACCCTGGTGCTGCTCAAGGCCAAGGGCACGCTGGAAAAGCGCCTTGCCGCCCAGGGCGTGCAGGTGCAATGGACTGAATTCCCAGGTGGCCCGCAGCTGCTCGAAGGCTTGAACGTCGGCTCGATCGACTTCGGGGTAACCGGTGAAACACCGCCGGTGTTCGCCCAGGCCGCTGGCGCTGACCTGCTCTATGTCGCCTACGAGCCGCCAGCGCCGCACAGCGAAGCCATCCTGGTGCCCAAAGGGTCGCCGATTCAGTCGGTGAAGGAACTCAAGGGCAAGAAGGTCGCGCTGAACAAAGGCTCCAACGTGCACTATCTGCTGGTCCGCGCCCTGGAAGACGCCGGCCTCAAGTACAGCGACATCCAGCCAGTGTTCCTGCCGCCCGCCGATGCCCGCGCCGCCTTCGAGCGTGGCAGCGTCGATGCCTGGGTGATCTGGGACCCGTACCAGGCCGCTGCCGAGCAGCAGTTGCAGGCACGCACCCTGCGTGATGGCCAGGGCATCGTCGACAACCATCAGTTCTACCTGGCGACCAAGCCCTACGCGCAGAAGCACCCTGAAGTGATCAGCGCCTTGGTCGATGAAGTGCGCGCAGTGGGCGAGTGGTCCAAGGCCAACCCACAGGAAGTCACCGACCAGGTCGCGCCGCTGCTCGGCCTGCCTGCCGACATCACCCTGACCTCGGTCAAGCGCCAGGGCTACGGCGCCGCTTTCCTTACCCCGGAAGTGATCGCCGCCCAGCAGAAGATCGCCGACACCTTCAAGACGCTCAAGTTGATTCCCAAGCCGTTGAGCATCAAGGACGTGATCTGGACTCCGCCGGCCAAAGTCGCCAGCGCCCCTTGACGATTTGCCCGCGCCGGGGCGCCGCCCCGGTCTGCGCCACCCCTAGGAGACAACTCCAATGAGCCTCAACGTATTCTGGTTTCTTCCGACCCATGGCGATGGCCATTACCTTGGCACCGCCGAAGGCGCGCGCGCCGTCGATCACGGCTACCTGCAGCAGATCGCCCAGGCGGCAGACCGCCTCGGCTTTGGCGGCGTGCTGATCCCGACCGGGCGTTCCTGCGAGGACTCCTGGCTGGTCGCCGCTTCGCTGATTCCGGTGACCCAGCGCCTGAAGTTCCTGGTGGCCCTGCGTCCGGGGATCATTTCGCCGACCGTGGCGGCGCGTCAGGCAGCAACCCTGGATCGCCTTTCCGGTGGCCGGGCCTTGTTCAACCTGGTGACCGGTGGCGATCCGGAAGAGCTCTCCGGTGACGGCTTGTTCCTCAGCCACGAAGAGCGCTACCAGGCCTCGGTGGAATTCACCCGCATCTGGCGCCGGGTGCTGGAAGGCGAAACCGTCGACTACGACGGCCAGCACATCCAGGTCAAAGGCGCCAAGCTGCTCTATCCGCCGATCCAGCAGCCGCGTCCGCCGCTGTACTTTGGCGGCTCTTCGGAGGCCGCGCAGGACCTGGCAGCCGAACAGGTCGAGTTGTACCTGACCTGGGGCGAGCCGCCGGCAGCGGTGGCGGAGAAGATCGAACAGGTGCGCGCCAAGGCCGCCAAGCAAGGCCGTACTGTGCGTTTCGGCATTCGTCTGCACGTGATCGTGCGTGAAACCAACGCCGAAGCCTGGCAGGCCGCCGAGCGGCTGATTTCGCACCTGGACGACGACACCATTGCCCGGGCCCAGGCCTCGCTGGCGCGCTTCGATTCGGTCGGCCAGCAACGCATGGCCGCGCTGCATGGCGGCAACCGCGACAATCTGGAAGTCAGCCCCAACCTCTGGGCCGGTGTCGGCCTGGTGCGTGGCGGTGCCGGTACAGCGCTGGTCGGCGACGGCCCGACCGTGGCCGAACGGGTCAAGGAATACGCGGCGCTGGGCATCGACACCTTCATTTTCTCCGGTTATCCCCACCTGGAAGAGTCGTACCGGGTCGCCGAGCTGCTGTTCCCGCACCTGGATGTGGAGCGCCCGGAGCTGCCGAAAAGCGGTGGCTACGTGAGCCCGTTCGGCGAGATGGTCGCCAACGACATCCTGCCCAAATCCTCGGCGCAGCGCTGAGGGCCGGGCCATGAGTCGTTCATCCACTCCCTGGCAGCAACGCCTGGCGCCCTGGGCGCTGCCGTTGCTGTTGTTGGCGGTCTGGCAACTGGCAGTCAGCCTCGGCTGGCTGTCGACGCGGATCCTGCCGGCGCCGAGCGCGGTATTGAGCGCCGGCGTCGAGCTGGTGCGCAGTGGCGAGATCTGGACCCACCTGGCAATCAGCGGCTGGCGGGCAGCCGTCGGCTTTCTGATTGGTGGCGCCATCGGCCTGGCGCTGGGCTTTATCACCGGCCTGTCGAAATGGGGCGAGCGCCTGCTCGACAGCTCGGTGCAGATGATTCGCAACGTGCCGCACCTGGCGCTGATCCCGCTGGTGATCCTGTGGTTCGGCATCGATGAGTCGGCGAAGATTTTCCTGGTGGCCCTGGGCACCTTGTTCCCGATTTACCTGAACACCTACCACGGCATCCGCAACGTCGATCCGGCCTTGGTGGAAATGGCCCGCAGCTATGGTTTGTCCGGCTTTGAGCTGTTTCGCCAGGTGATTCTGCCGGGCGCCTTGCCATCGATCCTGGTCGGTGTGCGCTTTGCCCTGGGCTTCATGTGGCTGACGTTGATCGTGGCCGAAACCATTTCGGCCAACGCCGGCATCGGCTACCTGGCGATGAACGCCCGCGAGTTCCTGCAGACCGATGTGGTGGTGCTGGCCATCGTCCTCTATGCCGTGCTCGGCAAGCTTGCCGACCTGGCCGCACGCGGCCTTGAGCGAGTCTGGCTGCGCTGGCATCCGGCCTATCAACCGAGCAGGGGAGAGGGCGCATGACCATCCTCAAGGAACCACCACTGCGGCTGCTGCGCGGGATTCCGCTGGCGGCGCAGAACCTGCAGAAAACCTTCGGCCAGCGTCAGGTGCTGCGCGACATCGACCTGCACATTCCGGCCGGCCAGTTCGTCGCCATTGTCGGGCGCAGCGGCTGCGGCAAGAGCACCTTGCTGCGCTTGCTGGCCGGGCTTGAGCAACCCAGTGGCGGCGAGCTACTGGCAGGTTCTGCGCCGCTGAGCGAAGCCCAGGAAGACACCCGGCTGATGTTCCAGGAAGCGCGTTTGCTGCCGTGGAAGAAGGTCATCGACAACGTCGGCCTGGGCCTGTCGGGCAACTGGCGGCCGCGAGCCCTTGAAGCGCTGGAGGCGGTCGGCCTGGCCGAGCGTGCCAATGAATGGCCGGCGGCGTTGTCGGGCGGCCAGAAGCAGCGTGTGGCCCTGGCCCGCGCCCTTATTCACCAGCCGCGCCTGTTGCTGCTCGACGAGCCATTGGGCGCGCTGGATGCGCTGACCCGTATCGAGATGCAGCAGTTGATCGAGCGGCTGTGGCGCCAGCATGGCTTTACCGTGTTGCTGGTTACCCACGACGTCAGCGAAGCGGTGGCGGTTGCCGACCGGGTGATCCTCATCGAAGACGGCGAAGTGGGCCTGGACCTCAACGTCGACCTGCCACGCCCGCGGGTACGCGGTTCACACCGCCTGGCCGCACTGGAAACCGAAGTACTCAACCGGGTTCTGTCGATCCCGGGCACACCGCCCGAGCCGGAACCTGTCGCACCTTTGCCGACGCAATTGCGTTGGGCTCTCTGACCTGTAAGGAACCAAGCAGATGACTATCAAAGCGATCAACGTACGTAACCAGTTCAAAGGCACCGTCAAGGAAATCCTCGAAGGCCCGGTGTTGTCGGAAATCGATGTGCAAACGGCCTCGGGGATCGTCACTTCGGTGATCACCACCCGCTCGGTGCGCGAGCTGGAACTGACCATTGGCAGTGAGGTGATTGCCTTTGTGAAGTCGACAGAAGTGTCGATTGCCAAGCTCTGACTACCAGGGCAAGGCTTAGCCTTGCATCGCTGGCAAGCCAGCTCCCACAAGGTTCGGTGTATACAGTCCCTGTGGGAGCTGGCTTGCCAGCGATGAGGCCGTCAGCGTTTAGGCAGGAAAGGCGGCAGATACAAGCCCAGGTACGCATCAAACACCCGCATCCCTTCCTCGGCCATGCGCGGCGTGATCTGCCCGTGCAACTGCACCGAACGGGCATACACCCGATCGCCCAGCTCCATGGCCAAAGCAAACACATCCACATCATCCGGCAACACCGGCAACTGGAAATGCTCGGCGAACAAGGTGTGCATCAGGTCGCCCAACTCGATGTCGTGCTGGCGGTCAGCCTGGGTCACTTCGCTCAAGCCATGCTGGGCCAGAATCAGCTGCCGCGCCGCAGCGTCTTCGTTGTAGATCACCAGCATGCGCTGTTCGACCAGGCGCGAGAGGTCGTGCCAGGTGTTCAACGCCGCCGCATCAATCGGCGCTTCAAGGCAGGCGCGAAAGGCGCTGTGCACGTCGGCGGTGAGTGCTTCAAGCAGGGCCGGAACACTGGCGAAGAAGTGATACACCGATGACGGCGGAATCTGCGCACGCTCGGCCACGCTGTAGATCGACAGGCTGGCCACCCCTTCGCTGGCCAGCAGCGTGCGCGCCGCCTCGAGGATCGAATCGATCCTCGCCTGGCTGCGGGCGCGGGGTTTGCGCGGGGTAGCGGTGCGGGTCATGTCAGTTGCTGATCGCCAGGATGCTCGCCTGGTAAGCGCTGACGAACAGGTCGAAGTCGGCCTTGTCTTCTTCGCGTTCAAGCCTGGCCTGGGCCTCAAGGGATTCGCGAGCCGCCGTTTCAAACCCTTGTTGCTGTTCAGCCGCCAGGGCCTGGGCGCGGAAGAACTCGGCATGGGCCTGGCTTTGCCGCAAGGCGAAGCGGCTGAAGCTTTCCTTGTGCTCGGTCATGCTCGCCAGTACCTGCGCCGATGGTGTCAGGGAAGGGTCGCTGACCTTGGCTTTCTGCGCGTGCAGGGCCTTGGCGTGTTCGTCGCTGCCGTGGCTGCGGTCGAGCAGTTCGGCCAGGGGCGCAATGCGTTCGAGCAGTTCAGCGGCCCACTGCTTGAGCTCGACCGGCTGACCATCACGCTGCAACTCCAGGCCCGGACGGCGACCTTCCTTGACCACGCTAAGGAAGTTGCCGGTGCAGTTGCCGCATTCCAGGTTGCCCAGCAGCGGGCTTTCTTCCAGGGCGCAGAACAGCAGGAAGGCGTCGAGGAAACGCGCTTCGGGCAAGTCGATACCGGTTGGCAGGAACGGGTTGATGTCCAGGCAGCGCACTTCGACGTACTGGATGCCGCGAGCCATCAGCGCCTGGATCGGCCGCTCGCCGCTGTAGGTGACGCGCTTGGGGCGGATGTTGGAGTAGTACTCGTTTTCGATCTGCAGGATGTTGGTGTTCAACTGAACCCATTCGCCATCCTTGTGCGTACCGATCTCGACATAGGGCGCGTACGGCGTGGCCACCGCCTTGCGCAGGCTGTCGGTGTAGCTGGCGAGGTTGTTGTAGCACGGCGTCAGGCCGGCCTGGGCGTTGCTCTGGTAACCCAGGTCGCTCATGCGCAGGCTGGTGGCGTAGGGCAGGTACAGGGTGTCGGCGTCGAACTGTTCGAGCTGGTGTGGGCGACCGCGCAAAAAGCCGGCGTCCAGGGCCGGCGAGGCGCCGAACAGGTACATCAGCAGCCAGCTGTAGCGGCGGAAGTTACGGATCAGGGCGATGTAGGCCGCCGACTGATAGTCGCGATCATCTTCCGTGCTGTGTTCGGCTGCGCGCAGCAGCGGCCAGAGTTTTTCTGGCAGCGAGAAATTGTAGTGAATCCCGGCGATGCACTGCATGGTGCGGCCGTAGCGCAGGGCCAGGCCCTTGCGGTAGACGTACTTGAGCTGACCGATGTTGGAGGTGCCATACCAGGCGATCGGAATGTCTTCCTCGGCTGGCAGCGGGCAGGGCATCGACGGGCTCCAGAGGAACTCGTTGCCAAGCTTGGTGTAGGCGAAGCGGTGGATGTTTTCCAGGCTTTCGAGGGTCTGCGCCGGGTCGGCCAGGGCTGGGGTGATGAACTCCAGCAGCGACTCCGAATAGTCCGTGGTGATCTGCTCGTGGGTCAGCGCCGCGCCGAGGGCTTCGGGGTGCGGAGTCTGGGCCAGACGACCTTCCTCGGTCACACGCAGGCATTCACGCTCGATGCCGTGCAGGCACTGCTTGAGCAGGGAGAGGTTGTCGCCTTGGCCGAGCAGGCTCAGGCGGCGGTTGAGAAGTTCGCTCAAGATGGATTCCTTCACGCGTCAGTCGCCCCAATATGGGGGTGGAGATGACGGTCTACAAGGGTGGACAGAGGAACTGGCGTTGTCGCCTGGTTGTGGCCGGCTTTCGGCAGCGCCTGCGCTCTGCCGAAAGTACCGCAGTTTGGCCATTTGCGGCTAGAGGACGACGAATGTCCCCTGCGCTTTTGCCACCAGTTTGTCGCCCTGAAGTACATCGGCGTCGACCACCAGCGTGCGCCGCCCGGCATGCAGCACCCGGGCAACGCACAGCACTTCACCTTCGCTGACCGCGCGCAGGTAGTTGATCTTGCATTCCAGGGTCACGCTCTGCTGGTCGAAACCATGGGAACTGGAGCAGGCCAGGCCCATGGTGGTGTCCACCAGGCTGAAGATCGCCCCGCCATGCAGCTTGCCGCCCCGGTTGCGCAGGTGCGGCTCCAGGGCCATGGCCACCTCGGCAACCCCTGCTTCCAGGTGTTGCAGGCGGCAGCCGAGCAGTTGGCTGAAGGCGCTGAAGACGACTTCGTCGGGAACCGTCATCACTTCTTCTTCAACTGCTTGGCGTTGGCGAACAGCGCGGCCATGGCGTTGTTGGCCGGGGCCGGGGTTTCCTTGGCGCGGGCTGGAGCGCTTGGCTGGCGTGGGGCCGAGCCCGGGCGGCTGCCACGGGCGCCATCGATCTTCTCGCCCGGGGTGTCGCTCATGCGCATCGACAGGCCGACGCGTTTGCGCGGAATGTCGATTTCCATGACCTTGACCTTGACCACGTCGCCGGCCTTGACCGCTTCACGCGGGTCCTTGATGAACTTCTCCGACAGCGCCGAGATGTGCACCAGGCCGTCCTGGTGCACGCCGATATCGACGAACGCACCGAAGTTGGTGACGTTGGTCACCACGCCTTCGAGGATCATCCCCAGTTGCAGGTCCTTGAGGTCTTCGACGCCTTCCTGGAACTCGGCGGTCTTGAACTCCGGACGCGGGTCGCGACCGGGCTTGTCCAGTTCCTGGAGAATGTCGGTGACGGTCGGCAAGCCAAAGGTTTCGTCGGTGAATTTCTTCGGGTCCAGGCGCTTGAGGAAACCGCTGTCGCCGATCAGCGAGCGGATGTCGCGGTCGGTTTCAGCGGCAATGCGCTGCACCAGCGGGTAGGCTTCCGGGTGCACTGCGGAGGCGTCCAGCGGGTTGTCGCCGTTCATCACGCGCAGGAAACCGGCGGCCTGCTCGAAGGTTTTCTCGCCCAGGCGGCTGACTTTCTTCAGCGCGGCGCGGGTCTTGAAGGCGCCGTTGGCATCGCGGTGGGCAACGATGTTCTGCGCCAGGGTGCTGTTGAGGCCGGAGATGCGCGCGAGCAGGGCCACCGAGGCGGTGTTGACGTCGACGCCGACGGCGTTCACGCAGTCCTCGACCACCGCATCCAGGCCACGGGCCAGTTTCAACTGGGAAACGTCATGCTGGTACTGGCCGACACCGATGGATTTCGGGTCGATCTTCACCAGTTCCGCCAGCGGGTCCTGCAGGCGCCGGGCGATGGATACGGCGCCGCGGATCGATACGTCGAGGTCCGGGAACTCCTTGGCCGCCAGCTCCGAGGCCGAGTACACCGAAGCGCCGGCTTCGGAGACCATGATCTTGGTCATCTTCAATGCCGGGTATTTTTTGATCAGCTCGGCGGCGAGCTTGTCGGTTTCGCGGCTGGCGGTGCCGTTACCGATGGCGATCAGCTCCACCGAGTGCTTGGCGCACAGCGCGGCGAGCACGGCGATGGTCTGGTCCCACTGGTTCTTCGGCACGTGCGGGTAGACGGTGGCGGTGTCCAGCAGCTTGCCGGTGGCATCGACCACGGCGACCTTGCAACCGGTACGCAGACCCGGGTCCAGGCCCAGGGTGGCACGCGGGCCGGCCGGGGCGGCCAGCAGCAGGTCGTGCAGGTTGTGGGCGAAGACGTTGATCGCCTCGCCTTCGGCGTTGTCGCGCAGCTCGCCGAACAGGTCGGTTTCCAGGTGGCTATAGAGCTTGACCTTCCAGGTCCAGCGCACCACTTCAGCCAGCCATTTGTCGGCAGGACGGTTCTGGTTCTGCAGGCCGAAACGTTCGGCGATCATCATTTCGCACGGGTGCAGGGTGCCCGGCAGCTCTTCGCCGACTTTCAGCGAAGCGGCCAGCACGCCTTCGTTGCGGCCACGGAAAATCGCCAGGGCGCGGTGCGACGGCACACTCTTGAGCAGCTCGTCGTGTTCAAAGTAATCGCGAAACTTCGCCCCTTCCTCTTCCTTGCCTGCCACCAGGCGGGCACTGAGCACCGCCTCTTGCTTGAGGAAGCTGCGCAGCTTGTCGAGCAGGCTGGCGTCTTCGGCGAAGCGCTCCATGAGGATGTACTTGGCGCCTTCGAGGGCCGCTTTCACGTCCGCCACGCCTTTTTCGGCATCAACGAAACGTGCGGCTTCGGCTTCAGGGCTCAGTTGCGGGTCGTTCAGCAAACCGTCGGCCAGCTCGCCGAGGCCGGCTTCCAGGGCAATCTGGCCCTTGGTGCGGCGTTTTTGCTTGTACGGCAGGTACAGGTCTTCGAGGCGGGTCTTGGTGTCGGCCAGTTTGATTTCACGGGCCAGTTCCGGGGTCAGCTTGCCTTGCTCTTCGATGCTGGCAAGGATGCTGACACGCCGTTCGTCCAGCTCGCGCAGGTAGCGCAGGCGCTCTTCCAGGTGGCGCAGCTGGGTGTCATCCAGGCTACCGGTGACTTCTTTCCGGTAACGGGCGATAAAAGGTACGGTCGAACCTTCATCAAGTAGAGCCACGGCCGCTTCGACCTGTTGTGGGCGGACACCGAGTTCCTCGGCGATGCGGCTGTTGATGCTGTCCATAAAACCACCTGACAAATTGTGAATACAAAGGCCGCGGGCGGGCGCTGTAGAGCGCTTGTGGTCAATGCGGCGCTGGCTGAAAGCGGCGCATTATACCCAGCGCGTCCGGCTTGCGGTGATAGCAGCGGGCCAGTTGTCGGCCGGGCAACACTGGCACCCGGGGAAAAATCTGCTAACAATGCACACGGCACGGCCACTGATGGCTAAGCCATAATGCGTGCCGAGATTAGAGGAGCTATCCATGAGCAGCACTGCACAAAACGCCGAAGGCGAAAAAATTCTCATCGTCGACGACGACCCGGGCCTGAGCAGCCTGCTGGAACGATTCTTCACCAGCAAGGGTTATCGTGCTCGTGCAGTACCCAATACCGAACAGATGGATCGCTTGCTGGCCCGCGAAGTCTTCAACCTGGTGGTGCTCGACCTGATGCTGCCTGGCGAGGACGGCCTGACCGCCTGCCGGCGCCTGCGCGCCGCGAACAACCAGATCCCGATCATCATGCTCACCGCCAAGGGCGATGAGCTGAGCCGCATCAAGGGCCTGGAGCTGGGCGCTGACGACTACCTGTCCAAGCCTTTCAACCCCGACGAACTGATGGCCCGGGTCAAGGCCGTGCTGCGCCGCCAGGCGCCGGCAGTACCGGGCGCGCCGGGCAGCGAGGACGAAACCGTCACTTTCGGCGACTACGAGCTGTCGCTGGCCACCCGTGAACTCAAGCGCGGCGAAGAAGTGCACATGCTCACCACCGGGGAGTTCGCCGTGCTCAAGGCGCTGGTCATGCATGCGCGCGAGCCGCTGACCCGCGACAAACTGATGAACCTGGCCCGTGGCCGCGAGTGGGACGCGCTTGAGCGTTCCATCGACGTGCAGATCTCGCGCTTGCGCCGGATGATCGAACCCGACCCGTCCAAGCCACGCTATATCCAGACTGTCTGGGGTGTAGGCTATGTGTTCGTGCCGGATGGCAATGCCAGCAAGTGATGTTCCGTTTGTAGAAGTAGCTCACCGCAAGCAGGGCGAACCTTCGGGTTGCCCTGTTTTTGCCTGTGCACTACTTCGCAAAGCCTGCGAGCCCCGCTCGCGCTCGCAAAGTGTGTAGCCGTTGTCGATGAAAACGCCCCTGTGGTTCCCGCAAAGCTTCTTCGCCCGCACGCTCTGGCTGGTGCTGATCGTCGTGCTGTTCTCCAAGGCTCTGACCCTGGTGTACCTGCTGATGAACGAGGACGTACTGGTCGACCGGCAATACAGTCACGGTGTTGCCCTGACCCTGCGTGCCTACTGGGCCGCCGATGAGTCCGACCGTGACAAAATCGCCGAGGCGGCAGGGCTGATTCGCGTGGTGGGCTCCGGCGTTCCCGAGGGTGAACAGCACTGGCCGTACAGCGAGATCTACCAGCGCCAGATGCAGGCCGAGCTTGGCGCCGATACCGAAGTTCGCCTGCGCGTGCATGCACCACCGGCCTTGTGGGTGCGGGCGCCGAGCCTGGGTGATGGGTGGCTGAAGGTGCCGCTGTATCCGCATCCGCTGCGCGGGCAGAAGATCTGGAGCGTGCTCGGCTGGTTCCTGGCCATCGGCCTGTTATCCACCGCTTCGGCGTGGATCTTCGTGCGCCAACTCAATCAGCCGCTCAAGCGCCTGGTGTTCGCCGCCCGGCAACTGGGCCAGGGGCGCAGTGTGCGCCTGCCGATCAGTGACACGCCCAGCGAGATGACCGAGGTCTACCGCGCCTTCAACCAGATGGCCGAGGATGTCGAGCAGGCCGGGCGCGAGCGCGAGCTGATGCTGGCCGGGGTGTCCCATGACCTGCGCACGCCACTGACGCGCTTGCGCCTGTCGCTGTCGCTGCTGGCCAACGAAAGCGACCTGACCGACGACATGGTCCGCGATATCGAAGACATGGACGCGATCCTCGACCAGTTTCTGGCGTTCATCCGCGATGGTCGCGATGAGCCCGTCGAAGAGGTCGACTTCAGTGAGCTGGTGCGCGAGGTGGTGGCGCCGTTCAACCAGCCGCAGGAGCAGGTGCGCCTGTGCCTGGAGCCGATACCGCCATTCCCGCTGCGGCGGGTGTCGCTCAAGCGCCTGCTCAACAACCTGATTGGCAACGCTCTCTATCACGCCGGCAAGGGTGTCGAAGTGGCGGCCTATGTCTCGGGCGAGGGTGGTGCGCCCTATGTGGTCCTGAGCGTGCTGGATCGTGGTGCCGGGATCGACCCGGGCGAACTGGAGGGCATTTTCAACCCGTTCATTCGCGGCGACCGTGCCCGTAGCGGCAAGGGCACCGGGCTGGGCCTGGCGATCGTCAAGCGGATCGCCGCCCAGCACGGTGGCAATGTGCAGTTGCGCAACCGTTCAGGCGGCGGCCTGGAGGCGCGGGTGAGGCTGCCGCTAGGCCTGATGCTGCCGCGCGACGCGGTCTAGGCGCTAGCCTTTGCCCTTGGTGCGGGTCAGGTTCGGCCCGCCGTTCTTCTCCAGATGCTCGATGATCATCCCGGCGACGTTCTTGCCGGTGGTGACTTCGATGCCTTCCAGGCCCGGCGAGGAGTTCACCTCCATCACCAGCGGGCCGTGATTGGAGCGCAGGATATCCACCCCGGCCACGCTCAAGCCCATGACCTTGGCCGCGCGGATGGCGGTCATGCGCTCTTCCGGAGTGATCTTGATCAGGCTGGCGCTGCCGCCGCGGTGCAGGTTGGAGCGAAACTCACCGGGCTTGGCCTGGCGCTTCATCGAGGCGATGACCTTGTCGCCGACCACGAAACAGCGAATGTCCGCGCCGCCGGCTTCCTTGATGTATTCCTGGACCATGATGTTCTGCTTCAGGCCCATGAACGCTTCGATCACCGACTCGGCTGCCTTGGTGGTTTCGCACAACACCACGCCGATGCCCTGGGTGCCTTCGAGTACCTTGATCACCAGCGGCGCGCCATTGACCATCTGGATCAGGTCGGGGATATCGTCCGGCGAGTGGGCAAAGCCGGTGACCGGCAGGCCGATCCCCCGACGCGACAGCAGTTGCAACGAGCGCAGCTTGTCCCGCGAGCGGGCAATGGCCACCGATTCGTTGAGCGGGAACACCCCCATCATCTCGAACTGGCGCAGTACCGCGCAGCCGTAGAAGGTTACAGAAGCGCCGATCCGTGGGATCACCGCGTCGAAGTTTTCCAGCGGCTTGCCACGGTAGTGGATCTGCGGCTTGTGGCTGGCAATGTTCATGTAGGCGCGCAGGGTGTCGATCACAACCACCTCATGGCCTCGTTCGGTACCGGCTTCGACCAGGCGACGAGTGGAATACAGACGCGGGTTTCGCGACAGCACGGCGATCTTCATGCAACACCTGTGGAGGGAGTGATAGTGGCCGGGAATGCCGGCTTGTCCTGAACGTACTTGAGCCCCGGGTTGACCACCAACTGGCCATGGATCAGGGCTTTGGAACCGAGCAACAGGCGATAGCGCATGGCCTTGCGGCAGGCCAGGGTGAACTCCACCTCCCACACCCGGTCACCCAGCGCCAACGGCGTGCGGATGACGTAGCGGGTCTGGGCCTGGCCGTTGGAGCTCTTGATGGTCTTCATCGTCACCAGTGGCGCCTCGCAGCGCCGGTGCCGCAGTTGTACCACCGAACCCAGGTGGGCATTGAAACGCACCCACTGCTCGCCATTGCGCTCGAAGGGCTCGACTTCGGTGGCATGCAGGCTCGAGGTGCTGGCGCCGGTGTCGATCTTGGCCCGCAAGCCGGCCAGGCCGAGGTCCGGCAGGGCCACCCACTCGCGCAGGCCGATCACGGTCAAATGGTCAAATGTCTTCAAAATGCTCAACCAGCGTAGAAAGTCGTCAGGCTCCAGAATGGGCGTGAGCGACAGGTCGGTGAACTGTAAGCACGCCGCGTGTTTTTTGCATCCGCCAGATACGGTAGTACAGTTCTCTTTACGAAAATAAGTGGGGAAATGTGATGGCACAAAAGCCGGAAGAGGACGACAAGGTCCGCTTGGACAAATGGCTATGGGCGGCGCGCTTCTACAAGACCCGGGCGCTGGCCAAGGCGGCCATTGAAAGCGGCAAGGTGCATTGCCGGGGCGAGCGCTGCAAGCCGGGCAAAGAGCCGCGGGTGGGCGATGAGTTCGTGCTGCGCACTGGCTTCGACGAGCGCACGGTAGTGGTCAAGGCGTTGTCGGTGGTGCGCCGCGGCGCGCCTGAGGCCCAGGCGCTGTACGAGGAAACCGCGCAGAGCATTGCCCGCCGTGAACAGGCTGCGGCTATGCGCAAGGCCGGCGCCCTGGGTGTCAGTACCGATGGCCGGCCCACCAAGAAACAGCGGCGCCAGCTGCATCAGTTACATGACAGCGCCGGTTAAGCGCGCGAGTCGATCACGTTCAGGCGCCCGAGCAGCGGCAACCGCGCCAGCAGGTCGAACAACGGTGCGGTCAGGCGCATCAAGGCTGCGCTGGCCTTGGCGGCAAACGGGGTGTAGCAGCTCCAGCCCAGGGCCAGCACCGCCATCAGCACGCCACCGATGTAATCGTCCTGGCCCCAGTGCGCACCGGCCACCAGGCGTGGCAGCATGAACAACAGCGCCAGGGCCCAGATCAGCAGCTGCTGCAGCAGCTTGCGGCTGAACAGGCTCATGAACATCGCCCAGATCAGCAGCACCGAGGCATGGTCCCCGGGGAAGCTCTGGCTGGAGCGGTCCTTGAGCTCCCAGCGGGCTTCCAGGTGCGGGTAGAAATCGCTGAGGTGGATGGCATCGCTGAACACCATCGACGGGCTGTTGTGCTGCCAGCCCATGGCGTTCATCCATTTCGAGAACACGGCGCGAATCACCAGCAGCAGCACCAGGGTGGCGAAGAAGCCGAAGAAGGCCTGGCGCACCTGGCTGGCCTTGAACACCCAATCGCCGCGGATCAGCAGGCTGAGCAGGATCAGGCCGACGACGATATCGAACGGACGCAGGCTGCCGACGGTCCAGATGTAACGCCAGGTGTTATTGTCGGCCAGTGGTCGATTGAGCAGGTGAAACAGCCATTCGTCGAAAGTCAGGCAGATGATCTGGCCAAACGGCCACAACCAGAAACACAGTAGCGCAACGGGCAAAACCGTGCAGAGAATCAAGGGACCCCAAGCCCACCTTGCTTGGAACAGTGAAGAATTGTCCATAAACTACCTCTTTGCTGCGAACCACGAGCGCACCATTCTGGTGCTCTAGACCGGGCTTTATAGGCCCTTGAAATTATTTTGTCATCATTCAGAAAGCCAGAGCCCATGTCCGATTTGCCAGATACCGACTACACACAACGCTTCATCTTCGACGACCGCGATGTACGCGGTGAGATGGTCGGGCTGGAGCGCAGCTACGCCGAAGTGCTGGCCAAGCATCCTTACCCGCAGCCTGTCGCGCAGCTGCTCGGCGAGCTGATGGCGGCAGCCGCGCTGCTGGTCGGTACGCTGAAGTTCGACGGTCTGCTGATTCTTCAGGCACAGTCGAGCGGGCCGGTGCCCCTGCTGGCCATTGAATGCACCAGCGACCACGAAATTCGCGGCCTGGCACGCTATGCGGCCGAGCAGATCAAGGATGATGCAAGCCTTGCCGACCTGATGCCTGGCGGGCATCTGGTCCTGACCATCATTCCGGTCAACGGTCAGCGCTACCAGGGCACGGTGGAGCTGGACGGCAAGGACCTGTCGGAGTGTTTCACCAACTATTTCGTCATGTCCCAGCAGATCAACACCTGCATCTCGCTGGCCGCCGACGGCATTCGAGCCCGTGGTCTGCTGGTGCAGCAGCTGCCTGCCGACCGCCAGAAGGACATCGAGGAGCGCGAGGACAGCTGGAACCATGTGAAAGCGCTGGCCAATACGGTGAAAGCCGAGGAGCTGCTGGGTCTGGACAACGAAACCGTGCTGCATCGCCTGTATCACGAGGATGCCGTGCGCCTGTTCGATATCCAGCCGCTGCATTTCCGCTGCAGCTGCTCGCGTGAGCGCTCCGGTAATGCGTTGGTCAGCCTTGGCAAACATGACGCGCTGGAGCTGATTAACGAGCATGGCGGCAAGATCGAAGTCGATTGCCAGTTCTGTAATCAGTGCTATCAATTCGATGCGGCCGATATCGAGCAATTGTTCGCCGGTGGCGGTGTAGACACACCGTCAGATACTCGGCACTAAAACGTTTCAGTACAGGTAATTCTCCTGTCTAACGCCGGAAACACGCCGTTCTGACAGGAGGGCCCTACTTTTTTTGGGCGTTTCTGGCATAATCCGGCCACTTTTTTCGCTGTAGTAGTTTGGAAAGATCTACTACAAAACGTTTGGAGCACTCGGCCGCAGGCCGGATGGGGAATCTCATGACGCAAGCCAACAACACCGTGTACACCGACCTGAGCGTCGATGAGCTGGTAAAAGAAGCGCTGAACCGCGGTGAAGGCGAGCTGGCCGATACCGGCGCGCTGGTCGTGAAAACCGGTCACCGTACCGGTCGTTCGCCGGTTGACCGTTTCATCGTCGAAGAGCCGTCCACTCAGGATGCCATCGCCTGGGGCCCGATCAACCGCAAGTTCCCGGCCGACAAGTTCGATGCCCTGTGGGACCGCGTCGAGGCGTTCAACAACGCCCAGGATCACTTCGTATCCTACGTTCACGTAGGTGCGGCCGCCGAGCACTACCTGCCGGTCAAGATGACCACCCAGACCGCCTGGCAGAACCTGTTCGGCCGTTGCCTGTTCATCAACCCGCAGCAGTACAACCCGGCTGGCCGTGATCAGTGGCAAGTGCTCAACGTTGCCAACTTCGAGTGCGTGCCTGAGCGTGACGGCACCAACTCCGATGGCTGCGTGATCCTCAACTTCGCCCAGAAGAAAGTGCTGATCGCCGGTATGCGTTACGCCGGTGAAATGAAAAAAGCCATGTTCTCGGTGCAGAACTTCCTGCTGCCGGCTGCCGACGTGCTGCCAATGCACTGCGCCGCCAACATCGGCGAAGCAGGCGACGTGACCCTGTTCTTCGGCCTGTCGGGCACCGGCAAGACCACCCTGTCGGCTGACGAAAGCCGCTACCTGATCGGCGACGACGAGCACGGTTGGGGCGAAGGCGTGGTCTTCAACATCGAAGGTGGCTGCTACGCCAAGTGCATCGACTTGTCCGAGAAGAACGAGCCGGTCATCTGGAAAGCCATCAAGCACGGCGCAGTACTGGAAAACGTCGTCATCGACGATGCCAAGCACGCCGACTACACCGATGTCAGCCTGACCCAGAACAGCCGCGCCGCCTACCCGCTGGAGCACGTTGCCAAGCGTTCGGAAAAGAACCTCGGCGGCGAGCCTAATGCGGTCATCTTCCTGACCTGCGACCTGACCGGCGTGCTGCCGCCAGTGTCGATCCTCAACGAAGAACAAGCGGCCTACCACTTCCTGTCCGGCTACACCGCACTGGTGGGTTCGACCGAAATGGGTTCGGGCAGCGGCATCAAGTCGACCTTCTCCACCTGCTTCGGCGCGCCGTTCTTCCCGCGTCCGGCTGGCGAGTACGCAGAACTGCTGATCAAGCGTATCCGCGGCTTCGGCTCCAAGGTCTACCTGGTCAACACCGGCTGGACCGGCGGTGGCTACGGCGTTGGCAAGCGCTTCAACATTCCGACCACCCGCGCGGTGATCGCAGCGATCCAGAGCGGCGCCCTGGTCGGCACCGCAACCGAACACCTGGACATCATCAACCTCGACGTGCCACTGGCCGTACCGGGCGTTGAAACCAACCTGCTCAACCCACGCAACACCTGGGCTGACAAGGCTGCTTACGATGAAGCTGCAAAAGCGTTGGCTGGCCTGTTCATCGAAAACTTCAAGAAGTTCGAAGTTTCCGACGCCATCAAGGCCGCTGGCCCACAGCTGTAAGCTGAAGCCTGCGTAAACAAAAAGCCGCCCTCAGGGGCGGTTTTTTGTTTTCCGGCCTAACGAAACCCTTGTGGGAGCGGGCTTGCCCTGCGATAGGCCGCGTTGTCTTACCCGAACGACGATCAATTGGTGCTTGATCGCGGGGCAAGCCCGCTCCTACAGTTACGGGCCATCCAATACTCAGGTCCACCATGTCCGAGCTCCCTCAACGCCACGCCTACCCCCACCTGCACCCGATCCTCAGCCGCTGGCAAGACAGCGACCTTAACGGCCATATCGGCGGTGCCACGGTTTACGCCTACTTCGACACAGCGATCCAGGCGTACCTGCTGCAACAGGCCGGGCTGGACCTGCAGGACGGCGAGTTCGCCGGTTTCGTGGTCAGTTCGGCGGCGGACTTCTTTGCCTTGCCGGCCTTTCCCGACACCCTTGAGGTCGGCTTGCGTGTGGCGCGTCTGGCGGGCAGTTCGGTGGAGTATCAGTTGGCACTGTTTCGGGTCGAGGACGGGCAGCCCTGCGCGGTCGGCAAGGTGGTGCAGGTGTTCGTCGAGCGCAGCTCGGGCCGGCCGGCACAGTTGCCGGCCACGCTGCAGGCCGCGCTGGAGCGTTTGCAAGGCTGAGGCCGCTCAGTCATTGAGGCGGATAATTCCTTCGCGCACGGCGAACAGCACCAGACCCGGCACGTCGTGAATCTGCAGGCGGTGCATGATCTGCGAGCGATGCGCCTCGATGGTCTTCACGCTCAGGCCCAGGCCGTCGGCGATCGAGCGGGTCGATTCACCGCGGGCAATCAGCCGCAGGATCTCCAGCTGGCGCGCGGTGAGCTGCATCGTGGTGCTGCCGCTGGGGCGCTTGCGGCTGTGTTTCACCGCCTGGCCAATGACCATCGGCAACACTGCTGATGACAGGTACTGGCCACCATTTTTCAGCGCCTGCAGGGCCTGCTCCAGCTCCAGCACCGTGGCGCTCTTGAGCAGAAAGCCATGGGCACCCAATTGCAGGCAGCGCATGACGAAGTCCAGCTCCGAGCGCGACGAGAGCATCAACACATGGCTGGAGGGCACGCGCAGGAACAGCTCGCGCAGAATCTGTTCGCTGTCCAGGGTATCGGCGGTCATGTCCAGCAGGATGATGTCGGGCTTGAGTTTCTCGGCCAGTGCGACAGCCGTCATGCCATCGCCTGCATCACCGACTACGGCGTATTGTTTTTTTTGTTCGAGCAGCGCTCGCAGGCCCGCTCGAAAGAGCGGCGAGTCATCGGCAAGTAGTATTCGGCAAAGCATGGGTTCGAGCCTGTTTCGCAAAAGAAGAGGGGCGGCAGGTTTGCTCGGTCCGGATGAGCGCTGCCGCGCTGTGGCGCGATCAGTGTCGGGGGCCTGCCGCAGGTCCCGGCAGCGCAGGCCATCATAGGCGTTCGAACACCGATGGCAGGATCGGCCGCAGTGGCAGGTCGAGGCCATGGATGTTCTCGCTATGTCCGATCAGCAGCAGGCCGCCCGGGCGCAGGCAAGCCAGCAAACGTTGAACCACGCGCTGTTTCTCATCCTGACTGAAATAGGTCAGCAGATTGCGCAGAAAAATTCCGTCGAACAGGCCCAGGTCAGCGGGCAGTGGCTGGATCAGGTTGATCTGGCGAAACGTCAACCGCTCCTGCAAGGTGGCCGCCATGCGCATGCGCCCGGCCATCTCGCCGACGCCGCACAGGCAGTAACGTTGCAACCAGCCTTCAGGGAAGTAACGGGCCTGGGAGACGTCGTAGATGCCTTCGGCTGCCTGCTGTAGCAGATGGGGGCTGATGTCGCTGGCCAGCACGCTCCAGTCGTCGTTGACGGCGTGTTCGCTGGCAACCATGGCCAGGCTGTAGGCTTCTTCGCCCGAGGCGCAGGCAGCGCTCCAGAGCCTCAGCGGCCGTGGCATGTCGCGCAGCCATTGGGCAAGGCATTCGAAATGGCGGTGTTCGCGAAAGAAGTAGGTGTCCCGGGCAATCAGCAAGTCGAGTACCTGCTGCTGTTCCTGATGTTGATCGGGCTGCTCGATCAGTTGCAGATACTGTTCGAAGGAGGTCAGTTGCAAATGCCGCAGGCGCTTTCCCAGGCGGGCAGCCACAGCCGCACGGCGGTCGGCGGCGAGGAACACGCCAGAGCGCTGGCTGACCAGGGTGCGAAAGCGCAGGAACTGGGCTTCACTCAGCATCGGAGGGCGGCTGTCGGCTGGCATCTCACACCCCTCGTGCACTGGGCAATCGGGCCGTCTTTGCGTGATAGATGCGCATTCCCTGCGTCCATTGGCTGATTGGGAACGGCCGATGATAGCTACTGGCTATATCCGCCTGAATCGGGGTTGCCCCTAGGTCGCGGGAAGCTGACAAGGAGAAGGGGAAGCAGGGCCTGCCTGGACTGGCCGCAGGATCGGCCTGCAAGGCTTGATCGGTAACGTGCGGGGTGTTGCAGCGATCCCTGCCCGTGAGGGCAGGGACTAGGAGTTTGGCTTAAGCCCGAAATGGCTTAGTCGTGACGCCAGTGCCTTTTGTGCTTGCGGTGCCCGTAGTGATGGCCACGGTCGTAGTAACGACGGTCGTCGTAGCCGCGACGGTAGCGACGGTCATCGCGGTCGTCTTCATCGGCTCTGTTGCCCATGTAGTTACCCAGCGCGCCACCGGCACCACCGCCTGCGGCTGCGCCAATGTAGCTGCCCGTGGTGCCGCCCATGCTGCGGCCTACAACGTTACCGCCGGCTGCGCCCAGGGCACCGCCGATTGCGGCTTCACCACGCTGGCGCTTGTCGGCACCCACGGCACTGCCGGCTGCGCCGCCCAGGCCCGCGCCGATCGCCGAGCCGGTACTGCCGCCGATCGACTGACCGACCACCGAGCCCAGTACCCCACCCAATGCGCCGCCAATACCGGCTTCGGTGGTGCCACCTGCCGAGGCAACGCCGCTGAGCAGGCCAAGAGACAACAACAGAATCGAGGAGTACTTCATCAAGAGAGCCTCATAGGGATGACGCCGCGATCCTGAGGCCGCAGAGGGGGGCTGGCAAACGAAATCCGACGAGTAACACGAGTTGTACACAATTTTCTAAGTTACTGTTTTAACTGTGAAACTTTATTGATTTTCGCTTGTCTGAGCTTACTTGAAACGAGGCCCCGACAGTGATGTCAGGGCCTTTTTTGTGCCTGTTTGCCGCCGATTCTGTCAGAGGATCCGGGCGTTGTCGCTGGCAGGTTGCAGCTTTATCGCAACGAACTTCGAGGTCGGCGTATGGCTGCCATCGCCAACGCTTTCCAGCGGCACCAGCGGGTTCACTTCCGGATAGTAGGCCGCCGCCTGACCGGCCGGGATATCAAAGGCCAGCAACGTGAAGCCCTTGACCCGACGCTCGCGGCCATCACTCCACAGCGAGACGATATCGGCCTTGTCGCCGGGGTGGAAGCCCAGGCGGATGATGTCGGCTTCGTTGACGAACAGTACGTTGCGTTGGCCCTTCACTCCACGGTAACGGTCATCCAGGCCATAGATAGTGGTGTTGTACTGATCGTGGGAACGCATCGACTGCATGATCAGGTCCGGTACCTGGCCGCTGGCGCGCACGCGCTCGTGCAGCAGGTCAGCGGGCAGGGCATTGGCCTTGAAGTTGGCCCGACCGCTGCTGGTCTTCCATTGCCGTTGGCCGGCGCTGTTGCCCAGGTAGAAACCGCCCGGATGCTCCAGGCGCTGGTTGAAGCTCTCAAAGCCTGGGATGGTCTGGTCGATCAGGTCGCGGATCCGTGCGTAATCGGCGATCAGCCAGTTCCAGTCCACCGGTCTGGCGCCGAGGGTGGCATTGGCAATCCCGGCAATCACTGCAGGCTCCGAGCGCATCTGCCGCGACAGCGGCTGCAACTGGCCGTTGGAGGCGTGGACCATGCTGAACGAGTCTTCCACGGTCACGGCCTGCGGGCCTTCGCCCTGCAGGTCGATATCGGTGCGCCCCAGGCACGGCAGAATCAGCGCCTGCTTGCCATGCAGCAGATGGCTACGGTTGAGCTTGGTGCTGATCTGCACGGTCAGCTCGCAGTTGCGCAGGGCCTGGGCGGTACGCTCGGTGTCCGGGGTGGCCTGGGCAAAGTTGCCGCCCAGAGCGATGAACACCTTGGCCTGGCCGTCGGCCATGGCGCGGATCGCTTCGACCGTGTTGTGGCCATTATGGCGCGGCACCTTGAAGCCGAAGCGGCGTTCCAGGGCATCGAGCAGGGCCACTGGTGGCCGCTCGTTGATGCCCATGGTGCGGTCGCCCTGCACGTTGCTATGGCCGCGCACCGGGCACAGGCCGGCGCCGGGTACGCCGAGGTTGCCGCGCAGGAGCATGAGGTTGGCGATTTCCTGGATGGTCGCCACCGAATGGCGATGCTGGGTGATGCCCATGGCCCAGCACATGATGACTTTTTTGGCCTTGCAGTACATGCGCGCGGCGTACTCGATCTCGGCCAGGGTCAGGCCTGATTGTGCGCTGATCTGCTCCCAGGAGGTGGCGTCGACCGCTGCCAGGTAAGCCAGGACGTCCTGGGTGTGCTGGTTGAGAAAATCGTGGTCGAAAATCGCCGGGGCATTGCTGGCCTGGGCTTCGCGCTCCCACTGCAAGAGGAACTTGGCCATGCCGCGCAGTACCGCCATGTCGCCGCCCAGGGCCGGGCGCAAGTAGGCAGTGTTGGTCGGGCGGTCGCCGTTGGTGAGCATCTCCAGCGGGTGCTGCGGGTGCTGGAAGCGCTCCAGGCCGCGTTCCTTGAGCGGGTTGATGCACACCACCTGGGCACCGCGCTTGACCGCTTCACGCAGCGGTTCGAGCATGCGCGGGTGGTTGGTGCCGGGGTTCTGGCCCCAGACGAAGATCGCATCGGCATGCTCGAAATCGTCGAACGTCACCGTGCCCTTGCCAACCCCGACACTCTGCCCCAGGGCCACGCCACTGGCTTCGTGGCACATGTTCGAGCAGTCCGGGAAGTTGTTGGTGCCATAGGCACGGACGAACAGCTGATACAGGTAGGCCGCTTCGTTGCTGGCCCGGCCAGAGGTATAGAACTCAGCCTGGTCGGGGCTTTCAAGCTGTTGCAGGTGCTTGGCGATCAGGGCAAAGGCGCTGTCCCAGTCGATGGGTGTGTAGCGGTCGGTACTGGCGTCGTAGACCATCGGTTCGGTCAGCCGGCCCTGGTATTCGAGCCAGTAGTCGCTCTGGGCCAGTAACGAGGTGACGCTGTGGCGGGCGAAGAATGGCGCATCGACCCGGCGTTTGGTCGCTTCCCAGTTCACTGCTTTGGCGCCGTTCTCGCAGAACTTGACCATGCCGCTTTCCGGCGAGTCGCCCCAGGCGCAGCCGGGACAGTCGAAACCGCCGTTCTGGTTGGTCTTGAGCAGCGCGCGAATGTTCTTCAGGGCGTTGTCGCTGCCGATCCAGGCCTGGGCCACGCTGCGCAGTGCGCCCCAGCCGCCAGCAGCACCGTTGTAGGGTTTATAGCGAGGGACAGGCTTCTGATCGGCTTGGTGATGCAGGCTCACGTTCTGTTCTCCCGCACGGGGCTGAACACCCGTGGCGCGCTGTGTTTGGGCAGGTGAATAAGGTTGAGGTTGTGCCGCCGCGCCCACTGCAGGGCGAGGCCGGTGGGCGAGGACAGGCTGACCAGGGTCTGGATGCCGGCGCGCAGTACTTTCTGGATCAGCTCCAGGCTGCAGCGGCTGGTAACGATTGCCAGGCCGCCGTCGAGGCTCAGGTGCTGGCGGACCAAGGCGCCGATCAGCTTGTCGAGGGCGTTGTGCCGGCCGATGTCTTCGCGACCCAGGAGGATTTCCCCCTGATTGTTCATGAACAATGCCGCATGTACCGCACCGCAGTGCTGGCCCAGGGGCTGGAAGGCATCCATGCGCTGGCGCAGGCCCGCGAGCCATTGCGCAGGTGGCAGCGGCGCGCCCGGCAACACGGGAAGGTCGGGCAGGGCCTGCTCCACCGCTTCCACGCCGCACAGGCCGCAGCCGCTGGTGCCGGCCAGTTGCCGGCGCTGGGTCTTGAGGTTCCAGAAGGCGCGGTTGGCGATCTCGACGTCGGCGTGTATGGCCGAACCAGTGCTGGTGAACTTGACGTCGTAGATCTCATTGGCCGAAGCAATGATGCCGCTGCCGATGCTGAAACCGACGATAAAGTCTTCGAGGTCGGTGGGGCTGACCAGCATCACTGCCTGGCTGATACCGTTGTAGGCAATCGCCAGGGCGACTTCTTCGGCCAGTGCAGTGTGCGCCTGGCTGTCGTCGGTAAGGTGGCAGTAGTCGTAGGTATTGCTGGCCGCGGGCGCAGTCACAAGCGGGGTGGACGCCGCACAGGCCGGGGGTTTTGTGCTCATCAGCAGAGGTACCGGCGGCTGTTCAGCTTTAAGCCTAGGCTTGCGCTCGGGTATCGTCTAATCGCTAATGCTGATGCCTTGATAGACGGCGTCGATCAACCCTCGCCTTGCAGCGCTTGATATTGTGCCAGGCACACCTCGGCCAGGGCCGAGCGTGGCGCCGTGCGGCGCATGATCAGGCCCAGTGGCGCCAGGGTGCAGGCCTGTTCGATCGGTTGCAGGCGCAGCCGTTCGGTGAGCACTTCCAGGCCGGCCGCCAACGGCATGATGGCACAACACAGGCCTCCGCTGACGGCCTGGGCCAACTGATGGACGGCATCGGTCTGCAGCAACAGCTGCGGTGTCAGGCCACGGCTGTGGAAGTTGTGGTCGATCGACTGGCGAAAATGCATGCCGGCGGTAAGCAACCCCAGCGGCAGTTCGGTCAGCTGTTGCCAGCTTAGGGGGTGGTCGTCGAAGCAGAAATGATCTGGATCATATAAAAGCCCCATGCGCGTCTCGCCCAGCGGCAGCGACTGGAAGCGTTCATGATCGAGGCGATCCAGGTACGACACGCCCAGGTCCAGCTGGTTGCTGGTCAGCTGTTCGAGGATCTGCTCGGAGCTCAGGGCGCTGAGTTCAAAGCGCAGTTCCGGATGCTGCTGGTGCATGCGCCGCAGCAGCGGCAGGGGATCGAAGCTCGACAGCGGTACCACGCCCAGGCGCAAGGTGCCGACCAAGTGGCCGCGACAAGCGGCAGCTTCGGCATTCAGGCCGTCGTAGGCGGCGATTACCGAGCGGGCCCAGGCCAGTACCCGTTCGCCCTGGGCGGTAAAGCCCTCGAAGCGCTGGCCGCGATTGACCAGGGCGAGGTCCAGTTCCTGTTCGAGATTGCGCAGGCGCATCGACAGGGTTGGCTGGGTCACGTGGCAGCGCGCGGCGGCTTGGCCGAAGTGGCGGGTTTCATCCAGGGCGATGAGGAATTTGAGTTGTTTGATGTCCATCGTCGCTCCACGGCGCAAAGCAGGCGAAGCATTCTAACCTGTCCTAGACTCCAGGCTCCGAGATTCATCACCAAGGAGAGCGGCATGAGCATTTTCAGTTTCGTCAAAGAAGCAGGCGAGAAACTCATCGACCTGTTGACCCCGGGTAATGCCAATGCCAGCGAGCAGTTGAAGGCGCATGTGGCGAAGGTCGGGCTGGGTAACCCGAACGTTCAGGCCACCGTCGACGGTGACAAGGTTACCCTGACTGGCGAAGTCAGCAGCCAGGAAGAGAAAGAGAAGATCCTGCTGGCGGTGGGCAACATTGCCGGTGTGGCTTCGGTGGATGATCAGATCACCGTCACCGGCCCGGTTGTGGCTGCAGCCCGTTTTGTCGTGGTGAAGAAAGGCGACACCCTCAGTGCCATCTCGTTGGCGGTGTACGGCAATGCCAACCTGTACAACAAGATTTTCGAAGCCAACAAGCCGCTGCTCAGTCACCCGGACAAAATCTACCCGGGCCAGACCCTGCGCATTCCCGAGTAATCACAACCCTTCGAGCAACGCCCGGTAGTCTTCCACCGCAGCGAACTCTTCGGTATCCCGAGGCCCTTTGCGGCTGTCCGGCTGGCGCACCGCAAGCAGGTGCGCCACGCCGAAGTCGCGGGCACTGCGCAGGATCGACAAGGTGTCGTCGATAAACAGGCTGCGTTGCGGGCTGAAGCCGATATCGGCCTCTAGGGCGCTCCAGAACTGTGGGTTCTCCTTGGGGTAGCCGTAGTCATGGGAGCTGATCAGGCGCTCGAAGTAGGGTGCCAGCTCCACCCGTTCCAGTTTCAACGACAGCGAATCGCGATGGGCGTTGGTGATCAGGATTACCCGCTTGCCGGCCTGCTTGATCGCCTGCAGGAACGTATCGGCATCTGGACGCAAGGCGATCAGGTGGGCGGTCTCAAGCTTGAGCTCGCGCACCGAGAAGTTCAGCTCGCGGCTCCAGAAGTCCAGGCAGTACCAGTTCAGCGAGCCGGCGTGTTGCTCGAACAATGGCTGCAATTCAAGCTCGGCCATGGCCCGGCTGATGCCGTGCAGCTCGGCGTAGCGCTGCGGCAGTTGCTCGAGCCAGAAGTGGTTGTCGAAGTGCAGGTCGAGCAGGGTGCCGTCCATGTCCAGCAGGACGGTATCGATGGTGGACCAGGCTAAAACGGGCATATGAAATTCTCGAACAGTCAGGAGGCAGCGGCCGGGCAAGCCACGGTATAGTAACCCGTTCACGCCAAGGAGCCGCCCCATGCGCCAGAAACCCACCGTCCTCTCTCGCGAGATCGTCGCCAGCAGCCGCCTGTTCCGCGTCGAAGCCGTGCAGCTGCGCTTCGCCAACGGTGCTGAGCGCACTTACGAACGCCTGGTCGGGCGCGGTAACGGTTATGGCGCGGTGATGGTCGTGGCGATGCTCGATGCCGAGCATGCGCTGCTGGTGGAAGAGTACTGCGGCGGTACTGACGAGTATGAACTGTCATTGCCCAAGGGCTTGATCGAGCCGGGTGAAGACGTGCTGGCGGCGGCTGACCGGGAGCTCAAGGAAGAAGCCGGGTATGGCGCCCGTCAGCTTGAGCACCTGACCGAGCTGTCGCTTTCGCCTGGCTACATGAGCCAGAAGATTCAGGTAGTGCTGGCCACCGACCTCTACGAGGAGCGCCTGGAAGGCGACGAGCCGGAGCCGATGCGCGTCGACAAGATCAACCTGCGCGAGCTGTCGGCCCTGGCCCAGCATCCGCAGTTTTCCGAAGGCCGGGCCTTGGCGGCGCTGTACCTGGTGCGTGATTTGCTGAGCCAGCGTGGGGTATTCCCGGTATGAGCGACATTGCCCTGATGCAGCAGGTGGTGGAACTGGCCCGCCAGGCGGGCAAGGCGATCCTGCCGTACTGGCGCGCCGACGTGGCGGTGACGGCCAAGGCCGATGAGTCGCCGGTCACTGCAGCCGACCTGGCGGCCCATGAGGTCATTGCCCAAGGCCTGCGCGTGCTGGCCCCGGAAATCCCGGTGCTGTCTGAAGAAGACTGCAACATCCCCCTGAGTGAACGGCAAGGCTGGCAGCGCTGGTGGCTGGTCGATCCGCTGGATGGCACCAAGGAATTCATCGCCGGCACTGAAGAGTTCACTGTCAACATCGCCCTGATCGAGCAGGGGCGGGTGGTGTTTGGCGTAGTGGCAATTCCCACCAATGGCCGCTGTTATTACGGTGGCAAAGGCCTTGGCGCCTGGCTCGAAGCAGCCGCCGGTGTACCTGAAGTCATTAACGTGCGCACGGCACCGCCTGCGGGTGAGCGCTTTACCGTGGTCGCCAGCCGGCGTCATTCGAGCCCGCAACAGGAAGCCTTGCTGGCGGGCTTGAGCCTGGCCGTGGGGGAGCTGGAGCTGGCCAATATCGGCAGCTCGCTGAAATTCTGCCTGTTGGCCGAAGGTGCGGCCGATTGCTACCCACGTCTGGCCCCCACTTCGCAGTGGGATACCGCTGCGGCGCAAGGGGTGTTGGAAGGCGCCGGCGGTGAAGTGCTCGGCCTCGATGGCCAGGCCTTCGTCTACCCGCCGCGCGATTCCTTGCTCAACCCGTTCTTCCTGGCCTTGCCAGCTGCCGCGCCGTGGCGCGACAAGCTGTTGCAGCAAGCCCTAGCGGTGTAGCACGTACTGACCGCTGAACTGCACGGCAGCCTCGCTGCTGCCGGCATTGCTGACCTGGGTGTGCAGGTTCAGGCGCGCCCGGCCACGGCGCTGATAGGTGGCGATGAAGCGCGCCCAGACTTTCTCGTCCGGCGCTGCGCAGGTGGCGATGGCCGCGCCAGTGACCGGCAGCGGATAGCTGATCTGGCCTTCGTGGATGACGATATGGCCGTCATCGATCCCCGCTTCACGCAACCTCAGGTGCAACCAGCCCCAGCCGACCAGCACCGCGGCGCAGTACAGGCTGCCGCCGAACATGGTGCTCTTGTGATTGACGTTGGCCTCCAGCGGCAGCTGCAGGCGCAGGCAATGCTGCTGCCAGTCGAGGACCTGCAGGCCCATCTGGCGGGTCAGCGGGATGTCACTGTGCAGCACCGATTCAAGGTAATGGCTGTCCGCGCTCATGGACGGTTGTCCTCCAGGTCATCGCTGTTTTGGTGACTGTCGGCGAAGCTCAGGCCGTGTTTGCGCAGCTTGTCGTGCAGCGTCTTGCGCGGGATACCGAGGGCTTCGGCCAGGCTGCGCAGGGAGCTGTGCGAGCGTGCCAGTTCGGCGGCGATCAGCGAGCGTTCGAACTGCTCGACTTGTTCGCTGAGGTTAGCGCTGCCAGTGCTTGGCGCGGGATCGTCGGCGGCTGGCGGCACGTCACCGTCCAGCGCCAGTTCAAGGCCCAGGGCGAAGCGCTCGGCGGCGTTTTGCAGCTCGCGCACATTACCCGGCCATTCATGGCGCAGCAGCAGCGCCCGGTGCGTCGGTTGCAGCGGGGGCACCGGCAGGCCATGGCGCTCGCCGGCGGCTTCGGCAAAGTGCTGGAACAGCACCAGAATGTCTTCGCCACGCTCGCGCAGTGGCGGAATGCGCAGCGGTGCAACGTTCAGGCGGTAGTACAGGTCGGCACGAAAGCGCCCCTGGTCGGCGGCCTGGCGCAGGTCTTCCTTGGTCGCCGCGATGATGCGGATATCCAGCGGGATCAGCTGGTTGCCGCCCAGGCGTTCGACGACCCGCTCCTGCAACAGGCGCAGCAGTTTGACCTGTACATCCAGGCTCATGCTTTCGATTTCATCGAGGAACAGCGTACCGCCATTGGCGAATTCGAACTTGCCGATACGGCGCTTCTGCGCTCCGGTGAACGCCCCCGGCTCGTGGCCGAACAGCTCGCTTTCGACTACCGATTCGGCCAGGGCGCCGGCATTGATTGCCACGAACGGGCCATCACGTCGGCTCGACAAATCGTGCAGGGCGCGAGCGACAACTTCTTTGCCGGCGCCCGTCTCGCCAAGGATCAGTACGTCGGCGCGGGTGCCGGCCAAGGCACCGATCTGCTCGCGCAGGCGCAGCATCGGTGCCGAGTGGCCGACCAGGCGCGTGCTCAGCTCCTGGCGATCGCTCAGGGCCAGGCGCAGGCTGCGGTTGTCCAACACCAGGCGGCGCAGGGCCAGGGCACGACGCACACTGTCGAGCAGCGCATCGCTGGCGAAGGGTTTTTCCAGAAAATCATAGGCCCCGGCGCGCATGGCCTGCACGGCCAGCGGCACGTCGCCATGGCCGGTGATCAGCAGCACCGGCAGTTCCGGGTCCTGGGTGTGAAGCTGCTGCAGCAGCTCCAGGCCGTCGATACCGGGCATGCGGATATCGCTGACCACCACGCCCGGCCAGTCGCGCTCGATTCGCCCGGCCAGGCCCTGGGCGTCGGTCAGCGGCAGGATCTTCAGCCCGGCAAGGTCGAGGGTCTGGCTCAGGGCCTGGCGCAGGTGCGGGTCGTCGTCGACCAGAATCACCTGCGTGCGGCTGTCGATGAGCGGCTCGGTCGTCATGCCGATGGGTCCTCCGAAGTAGGTAGTGTAGCGCCGGGCTTGGCGATGCGTAGCTGCAGGGTGAGCAGGGCACCGCCTTCAGGGTGGTTGCCCAGCAGCAGCTCGCCGCCCAGTGCACGCATCAAGGTATCGCAGATCGCCAAGCCAAGGCCAAGGCCCTGGGTGCGCGTCTTGGTGGTGAAAAACGGCTCGCGGGCGCGGGCCAGGGCCTGGCTGGTAAAGCCCGGCCCGTTGTCGCGAATGTACAGGTAGACGTTGCCATCGCGCTGTTCGGCACTGAGCCACAGCTTGCGCGGGTTGGCCTTTTCGGTCAGGGCGTCGAGGGCATTGGCCAGCAGGTTGCCGAGCACCTGGCGCAGGCGGGTTTCGCCGGCCTGCACCCACAGGGTGGCCTCGGGCAGGTCGCGCACCAGCTCCACGGCCATGGCTCGGCGGCGCTTGGCCAGCAGCGCCAGGGCATCGTCCAAGGCCGGCTGCAGGGCTACGCTCTCTGGGGCATGGCGGTCGCGGCGGGCGAAGGCGCGCAGGTGGGCGATGATCGAGGCCATACGCCCGGTCAGCTCGCTGATTAGCTTGAGGTTGCTGCGGGCATCGTCGGTGCGCTGGTGGTCGAGCAGGATCTCGGCGTTTTCGGCATAGCTGCGGATCGCCGCCAGCGGCTGGTTGAGTTCGTGGCTGATGCTCGCCGACATGGTGCCCAGCACCGATAGCTTGCCGGCCTGCACCAGTTCGTCCTGAGCGCGTACCAGCTCCTGCTGGGCCTGTTCGCGTTCCAGTACTTCCTCCTTCAGGCGGCTGTTGAGGCCTTCGAGGTCGGCGGTACGTTCGATCACCCGTTTTTCCAGTTCCTGGCGGCCATGGGCCTCGAAGTCGATGCGGTCCATGTAATGCCGGCGGCGCTGCATGATCAGCCCGAGCAGCAGCATCAGCACCAGCAAGGTGGCACCGCCAATGGCAACCACGGTGCGTACCGAGCGGTCGATCAGGGTGCGCGGAGCGAGGATGCTGACCTGCCAGCCGGTTTCCTCGATGGCCTGGGTCTGGGTCAGCCAGGCCTTGGGGTCGAGGGTCAGCGGCTTGGGCGACTGGGTCGGGTAGGGCTGGATGGCGACAATGGCTGCGCGTTCGGCATCGGTCAGGGGCCGGGTGGCACGGAAACGCCAGTCGGGACGCGACGTGAGGATCACCACGCCGTTGTGGTCGGTCAGCAGCAGCTGTTCCGGGGTCTTGCCCCAGAGGGTTTCGGTATGGTCAAGGTCAACCTTGACCACCAGCGCGCCGATCACCCGGTCGCGGTCGCGCACGGCGGCGGCGAAAAAGTAGCCGCGCTTGGCCGAGGTGGTGCCCTGGCCGAAGAAGCGTCCCAGACGCCCGGCGATGGCTTCGCTGAAATATGGGCGAAAGGCGAAATTGCGACCGACGAAACTGTCGTGTTTGTCCCAGTTGGAGGCGGCCAGGGTATTGCCGTTGGCGTCCATCAGGTACATGACTTCGGCGCCGGTCTGGGTGGCGATGTCCTTGAGCAGACGGTTGGCGTTGGTCAGGGTTTCCAGGCGCAGCGGGTCGGCCAGCACTGCGCGCAATGCCGGCAGGTCACCGAGGATCTGCGGCAGGGTCTCGTAGCGGTGCAGGGTACCGAGCAGGTTGGCCACGTAGAGATCGAGGGTCTGGCGGTTCTGCCCGGCCAGTTCGTCTTGGTAATAGCGCTCGGCAAGATGCTGCAACGGCCATAGCAATGGGGCCAGGCACACTGCGAGTATGGCCAGGCTGCGCCAGCGAGGGCGGCGGGGAACGGGTGGGGTCATGGTCATCGCAACTGCGCCAGAATGATCTGGCGCATTATGCGCTACTTCAGGCAGTCGATCAGTGCCTGCTGCCAGTGCGGTTGGCTGACCTGCCACTCGCGTTGCAGGCGACTGCAATCGAGGCGCGAGTTCAGCGGGCGGCGGGCCGGGGTCGGGTAATCGCTGGAAGGAATCGGTAGCAACTCGGCACAAGGCAGGCCCTGGGCCTTGAGTTGCTCGCCGATGGCCTGGGCGAAACCGAACCAGGATGTCTCGCCTTGGGCGGTCAGGTGATAGGTGCCCCAGGCACCGGCCTGGCCAGCCTGCCAGCGCTCGATCAGGGCACGGGTGCTGATGGCGATGGTGCCGGCCCAGGTCGGCGCGCCGATCTGGTCGGCGACGATGCGCAACTCTGGCTTTTCCTGCAGCAGGCGCTGCATGGTCAGCAGAAAGTTGCTCCCGTGCCGTGAATACACCCAGCTGGTGCGCAGGATCAGGTGCTGGCCGCCGACTGCGGCAATCGCCTGCTCGCCGGCGAGTTTGCTGCGCCCGTAGACGCCGAGCGGGTTGGGCTCGTCATCTTCGGTGTAGGGGCTGTCCTTGCTACCATCGAACACATAGTCGGTGGAGTAGTGGATCAGCGGGATACCGAGCTTCGCGGCTTCTTCGGCAAAGATACCCGGTGCCCGGGCATTGATTGCGAAGGCCAGTTCCGGTTCGCTCTCGGCCTTGTCGACTGCGGTATGGGCCGCGGCGTTGATGATCAGGTCGGGTTTGAGCGTCTGTACGCGTTCACGAATGCCTTCGGGGTTGGCCAGGTCGAGCTGGTCACGACCCAGCACATGCAACTGCGCCAGGTCGCCCAGGCGCTGTTGCAGTTCCCGGGATACCTGGCCGTGTTGGCCGCTGATGAGGATACTCAAGCGTGCGCTCATGGGAACAGGTCCGCCTCCGTCAACCATTTTCCGGCCTGGTCCTTGGCAGACAATTGCGGTGCTTCGTCCAGTTGCCAGTCGATGGCCAGATCCGGATCGTCCCAGCGAATGCAGCGTTCGGCCGCCGGGTTGTAATAGTCGGTGGTCTTGTACAGGAACTCGGCGTTATCACTAAGCACGACAAAACCATGGGCGAAGCCTTCGGGCACCCAGAGTTGGCGGTGGTTGTCGGCGGACAACCTGACCGCGACCCAATTGCCGAAATGAGGGGAACTGCGGCGGATATCCACAGCTACATCCAGTACTTCCCCCTGGGTCACACGAACCAGCTTGCCTTGGGTGTTTTCCAGTTGGTAGTGAAGCCCGCGCAAGACACCTTTTTGTGAGCGTGAGTGGTTGTCCTGGACAAATGTGCTGGTGATGCCAGTTTTTTCCTTGAATACGTCGGCGTTGAAGCTTTCATAGAAAAATCCGCGACTGTCGCCGAACACCCTGGGTTCGATGATCAGTACGCCGGGCAGATCAGTAGTGATTACGTTCATTGGTGTTCTTCAGCCAAGCCGTAGAGGTACTGTCCGTAGCCGGTTTTGCCAAATGCCTTGGCACGCTCCAGCAATTGTGTGCGGTCGATCCAGCCCTGCTGAAACGCGATTTCCTCAAGGCAGGCAACCTTCAGGCCCTGACGGTGTTCGATGGTCTGCACGTACTGCGAGGCTTCCAGGAGGCTGTCATGAGTCCCGGTATCGAGCCAGGCGAAGCCACGTCCGAAACGTTCGACACGCAGGTCACCGCGTTGCAGATAGGCATTGTTGACGTCGGTGATCTCAAGTTCGCCACGTGGCGAAGGCTTGACGTCCTTGGCGATTTTCACCACATCGCGATCGTAGAAGTACAGGCCGGTAACCGCGTAGTGAGACTTTGGCTTGGCCGGCTTCTCTTCGATGGACAACGCACGGCCATCCTGGTCGAAGTCGACAACACCGAAGCGCTCAGGATCCTTGACCCAATAACCGAATACGGTAGCGCCGGAGGGCTGTTTGATGGCACGCAGCAGTTGTTCGCTGAAACCCTGGCCATGGAAAATATTGTCGCCAAGGATCAGGCAGACCGAATCGTCGCCGATGAACTCTTCGCCAATCAGGAACGCCTGGGCCAGGCCGTCCGGAGAAGGCTGCTCGGCATAGCTGAGCTCGATACCGAACTGGCTGCCGTCACCCAGCAGCTGCTTGTACTGCGGCAGGTCCTGCGGGGTGGAGATCAGCAGGATTTCGCGTATACCGGCAAGCATCAATACCGAGATCGGGTAATAGATCATCGGTTTGTCGTAGATCGGCAATAGCTGTTTGGAAACACCCAGGGTAATAGGATGCAGACGGGTGCCGGAGCCGCCCGCCAGGACAATACCTTTGGTCATGCAATCAGATCCTTGAATTCGCTGGCGCCCAGGCGCTGGCCTTGATAACTGCCGTCCTGGACCCGCTGGCACCACTCCAGGTTGTCCAGGTACCACTGTACGGTCTTGCGCAGGCCGGTCTCGAAGGTCTCTTCAGGGACCCAGCCCAGTTCACGTTCGATTTTGCTGGCGTCGATTGCATAACGCTGATCATGGCCAGGGCGATCCTGAACGTAGGTGATCAGGTCGGCATAGTTGGCAATGCCCGCCGGACGTTGCGGTGCCAGCTCTTCGAGCAGTGCGCAAATGCCGCGGACCACGTCGATGTTCTTCTGTTCGTTATGCCCGCCAATGTTGTAGGTCTCGCCCACCTTGCCTTCGGTCACTACCTTGAGCAGGGCGCGGGCGTGGTCCTCGACGAACAGCCAGTCACGCACCTGCAGACCGTTGCCATACACAGGCAGCGGTTTGCCAGCCAGAGCATTGAGAATCACCAGCGGAATGAGTTTTTCCGGGAAGTGGAACGGCCCGTAGTTGTTCGAGCAGTTGGTCACCAGTACCGGCAGACCGTAGGTGCGTTGCCAGGCCCGGACCAGATGATCGGACGCGGCCTTGCTTGCCGAGTACGGCGAACTTGGCGCGTAAGGCGTGGTTTCGGTGAACAGGTCATCGACGCCATGCAGGTCGCCATACACTTCGTCGGTGGAAATGTGATGGAAGCGGAATGCCGCACGCTCATCGCTCGGCAGGGTCAGCCAGTAGGCGCGGGTGGCCTCCAGCAGGCTGTAGGTGCCGACGATATTGGTGTGGATAAAGTCCGAAGGACCGTCGATCGAACGATCTACATGCGACTCTGCGGCCAGGTGCATGATCGCGTGGGGTTTGAAACGTTCAAGCACGCCACTGACGGTTGCCTGATCTGCAATATCGGCCTGGACGAATTCGTAGCGGGTATCGGTCGCGATGCTGGTCAGCGATTCCAGGTTACCGGCATAGGTCAGCTTGTCCAGGTTGAGTACTTCGTGCTCGGTATTGTTGATCAGGTGACGCACCAGCGCCGAACCGATGAAGCCGGCCCCGCCGGTGATGAGAATTCGCATGTCGGACTGCCTTTCTTCCGTAACTGACATTGAAAATTAAAGGACATAGCTTGTGGCCAGGGGGAGACAGGCGCAAGCAAAAAGCGCCGAGCTGTGCCTTTCCCTTGAGATGCTCGAGGCAGCAGAGCAATTCTGCTGCGATTTTAGCCGTTATTCTTGCCAACTGGCACAAGCAGTGGCGATATAGGCAACAAAAAAATGAGGTCCCCAGCCCATGTCGCTCAGTACCCTGATCCATCGCTCCAGTCAGCCATGCCCTGAAGTCAGTGAACAGCAGGCCGCTTGCCTGTTGCAGGAGCATTTCGGCCTCAGCGGCGCATTACAAGCGCTGGGCAGTCAGCAGGACCTGAATTTTCGCCTGGACGCCCCCCAGGGGCGCTATGTGCTGAAAATCTGCCATGGTGATTACGCCATGGCCGAACTGCAGGCCCAGCACAGCGCCCTGGGTTACCTGCGCGATCAAGGGCTACCGGTGCCCGCCGTGCTGGCATCGCGAACGGGCGAGCAACTGCTGGCGGTAGAGGTGGGTGGTCAAGCTTTGCGCGTGCGCGTGCTCGACTATATAGACGGTAATTCGCTGACCCGAATCAAGCACATGGAGCCACGCCTGGTGGCGGAGCTTGGCCGTCTTTGCGCGCGAGTCGACCGAGCCCTGGCCGATTTCACCCACCCAGGGCTCGAACGTACCCTGCAATGGGACCCACGCCACGCCCAGGCATTGATCGAGCATCTGTTGCCGGTGCTGGCTGAAAGCCCGTATCAAGCGCGGATAAGCGCTGCCGCACAGCAGGCCAGGGTACGTCTGCAACCGTTGGTCGACCAATTGCCGCTGCAGGCGGTGCACCTGGACATTACCGATGACAACGCCGTCTGGGCGCGGGATGAGCAGCGGCAGTGGCAGTTGCAAGGGGTGATTGATTTTGGCGACCTGATGCACACCTGGCGCATCGCTGATCTCTCGGTGACTTGCGCGGCATTGCTGCACCATGCCGAGGGTGACCCCTTGCGGATACTGCCGGCGATCGAGGCCTACCATGCGCTCAACCCGCTGACCACAGCCGAACTCCAGGCCTTGTGGCCGCTAGTGGTAGCCCGGGCCGCGGTGTTGGTGCTGAGCGGTGAACAACAGCTGAGTGTCGACCCTGGTAACAGTTACAGCCGCGACAACCTGGCCCATGAGTGGGAAATCTTCGATGTCGCCACCAGCGTGCCCTTCGAGCTGATGGAGGCGGCGATCCTGCAAGTGACCGGGCATGAATTGCCCGCGCGGGTGCTGGAAGATTTCACGCCGCTGTTGCCACCCTCGGTCGCAGCACAGGTGGTAGGGGTGGATCTTGGCGTGCTCAGCGAGCATTACCAGGCAGGGAACTGGGAGCAGCCGGGCATCGATCAGCGCTTGTTGGCCCAGCAGGCTGGCGATTCAGGCGCGGCCTGCACCTTGTACGGGCAGTACCGGTTGTCGCAGACCCACATCGATAACCCCGCGGAGCCGGCAACCTTCGCCCTGAATGTCGAGGTGCACCTGCCTGTAGCCACGGCGCTCAAGGCGCCCTGGGCCGGTACCTGGCACCAGTACGGCGAAGACAGCGGTTGCCTTGCGGGCAATGAATGCAACTTGTGGCTGCATGGGCTGAGCCAGGCGCCAGCCGCGGGGCAGGTGATAGCCCAGGGGCAGTCACTGGGCGCCAGTGCCGCACTGTTGAAGGTTCAGCTGTGCCGGGTTGCCGGGCTGTACCCGCCGGCCTTTGTCGTGCCTTCGCGGGCTCGGGCCTGGCAAGCAGTGTGCCCCTCGCCACAGGCCATCCTCGGTGTTGCCTGCAACGCCGAACCGCTGGTCGATGCCCAGGCTTTGCTGGCCCGGCGCGATGCCAGTTTCGCCCGCTCGCAGAAGCACTACTACCAGCAGCCGCCGCATATCGAGCGCGGCTGGCGCAACTACCTGTTCGACATGCAGGGGCGGGCTTACCTGGACATGCTCAACAACGTTGCAGTTCTTGGTCACGGGCATCCGCGCATGGTTGCCGAGTCGGCGCGGCAATGGTCGCTGCTCAATACCAACTCGCGCTTTCACTATGCGGCCATCGCCGAATTTTCCGAACGCTTGCTGGCCCTGGCGCCGAGCGGCATGGACCGGGTGTTTCTGGTCAACAGCGGTACCGAGGCCAACGACCTGGCGATTCGCCTGGCCTGGGCCTACAGCGGTGGGCGCGACTTGTTGAGTGTGCTTGAGGCCTATCACGGCTGGTCGGTGGCTACCGATGCGATTTCCACTTCCATCGCTGACAATCCCCAGGCCTTGAGCACCCGGCCGGAATGGGTTCATCCGGTGATTGCCCCCAACACCTATCGCGGTGCCTTCCGTGGCGCCGCAAGCACCGCCGATTATTTGCATGATGTCGATGCCAAGCTCGACGCACTGGCTGCCGAGCAACGGCAGCTGGCCGGCTTCATCTGTGAGCCGGTGTACGGCAATGCCGGCGGCATCTCGCTGCCGCCGGGTTACCTGCAACAAGTCTATGCCAAGGTACGGGCAGCGGGCGGCGTGTGCATTGCCGATGAAGTGCAGGTCGGCTATGGCCGGCTGGGTACCTGGTTCTGGGGTTTCGAAGAACAGGGGGTTGTGCCGGACATCATCACCATGGCCAAGGGCATGGGTAACGGTCAGCCATTGGGTGCGGTGATCACCCGCCGGGAGATTGCTGAAGCGCTGGAGGCCGAAGGCTATTTCTTCTCCTCCGCCGGTGGCAGCCCGGTCAGTTGCCGCATTGGCATGGCCGTGCTCGATGTCATGGAAGAAGAGGGGTTGTGGGACAACGCCCGGGAAGTCGGCGGCTACTTCAAGTCACGGCTGCAGCAGTTAGTCGATAAACATCCGCTGGCGGGTGCCGTGCACGGCTCCGGCTTTTACCTGGGGCTGGAGCTGGTGCGTGATCGCCAGACCCTGGAGCCTGCCAGTGCCGAGACCACCCTCCTGTGCAACCGCCTGCGCGACCTGGGCATCTTCATGCAGCCCACAGGCGATTACCTGAACATCCTCAAGATCAAGCCGCCGATGTGCACCACCCGGGCAAGCGTGGACTACTTCGTCGACAGCATCGACCGGGTGTTGTCAGAAGACCTGTAACGCCTGAGCTAAAGCCGGTAGTTCGATTGTTATCGGATTAACCGACTTTTTATTGGCTTCGTTTTTTAAGATGCCTCTTTTAAAGTCGATATTTATCGGATATAAAAGCCTCCATCATCACCGTGATGGCCTGGCCTAGTCGGTCCAGCCACCTGTCGAGGAGGAGTAAATGAGCCGCACCGTCACTGTTGCCGCCACCCAGATGGCCTGCTCCTGGGACCGCCAGGGCAACCTGGAAAGCGCCGAGCGGCTGGTCCGTGAAGCGGCCGCCAAGGGCGCGCAGATCATCCTGATCCAGGAGCTGTTCGAAACCCCGTACTTTTGCCAGAAGCCCAACCCGGACTATCTGCAGTTGGCCACGCCGGTTGAGGCCAATGCCGCCATCGGCCATTTCCAGAAGCTCGCCAAAGAGCTGCAGGTGGTGCTGCCGATCAGCTTCTACGAGCTGGCCGGGCGTGCGCGATTCAACAGCATCGCGATCATCGATGCCGATGGCAGCAACCTGGGCGTGTACCGTAAAACCCACATTCCGGACGGCCCCGGCTACCACGAAAAGTACTACTTCAACCCGGGCGACACCGGCTTCAAGGTCTGGCAGACCCGTTACGCGAAAATCGGCGTAGGCATCTGCTGGGACCAGTGGTTCCCCGAGTGCGCACGCAGCATGGCCCTGCTCGGTGCCGAGCTGCTGTTCTACCCGACGGCTATCGGTAGCGAACCGCACGACAACACCATCTCCTCGCGCGACCACTGGCAGCGTGTACAGCAAGGTCATGCCGGCGCCAACCTGATGCCGCTGATCGCCAGCAACCGCATCGGCCGCGAAGAGCAGGACGGCTACGACATCACCTTCTACGGCTCCTCTTTCATTGCCGACCAGTTCGGCGAGAAGGTCCAGGCGCTGAACGAGACCGAGGAGGGTGTGCTGGTGCATACTTTCGACCTCGACAAACTTGAGCACACCCGCAGTGCCTGGGGCACTTTCCGAGACCGTCGTCCAACGCTGTACGGCCCGGTGAAGACCCTCGACGGCGCGCTGCAATCCTGATAGTTCAGCAAGGATCATCTATGAAAACTCTCACCAGTACCCCGCGCGCCGACGGCTTCCACATGCCCGCCGAGTGGGCGCCACAAACCCAGGTCTGGATGGTCTGGCCCGAGCGCCCGGACAACTGGCGCCTGGGCGGCAAGCCGGTGCAGGCTGCCCATGTGACGCTGGCCAAGGCCATCGCCCGTTTCGAGCCAGTGACCGTCGCCGTCTCCGCCGCCCAGTACGACAACGCTCGCGCCCGGCTCGACCTGCCGAACATCCGCGTGGTGGAAATCAGCAACGACGATGCCTGGGTGCGTGATACCGGGCCGACTTTCGTCATCAATGACAGCGGCGAAGTGCGTGGCGTCGACTGGGGCTTCAATGCCTGGGGCGGCTTCGAGGGCGGCCTGTACTCGCCATGGAATCGTGACGAGCAACTGGCCAGCAAGGTGCTGGAGATGGAGCGCTGCCAGCGCTACCACACCGAAGGTTTCGTACTCGAAGGTGGCTCGATTCACGTTGACGGTGAAGGCACGCTGATCACCACCGAGGAGTGCCTGCTCAACCACAACCGTAACCCGCACCTGAACCGCGAGCAGATCGAAGCGATCCTGCGTGATCACCTGGCAGTGGACACCATCATCTGGCTGCCCGATGGCCTGTACAACGACGAGACCGACGGCCACGTCGACAACTTCTGTTGTTACGTTCGCCCAGGTGAAGTGTTACTGGCCTGGACCGATGATCCGCAAGACCCCAACTACGCACGCTGCCATGGCGCACTCGAAGTGTTGGAGAACAGCCGTGACGCCAAAGGTCGCGCCTTTACCGTGCACAAGATGCCGATTCCGGGGCCGCTGTTCGCCAGCGAAGAAGAGTGCGCCGGGGTCGATCCGGTGGCCGGCAGCCAGGAGCGCAACCCGTCGGTGCGCCTGGCCGGCTCGTACGTCAACTTCCTGATCGTCAACGGTGGCATCATCGCCCCAAGCTTCGACGACCCGGCAGATGCTGAGGCTAGAGCGATTCTGGCGCGGGTGTTCCCCGATCACGAAGTGGTCATGATCCCCGGACGCGAGATGCTTCTGGGGGGCGGCAACATTCATTGCCTGACCCAGCAGCAACCGGCTCCCGCCAAAGGCTGAAGTGCAGCAAGCAAAGAGCCCGTCGATTGACGGGCTTTTTTTTATCCGCGGACGACGATCGGCATAGCTTTTTGGCACACCTCTTGTATTTGTTTTGCATTGTATTTCAAACAGATAGGGCTCCTCAGTTCTGTCACAAAGTTTGAGTAGGTTAGCCGCTCACGGCCCCAGGGAGTACGTGTCGAAATGAATGCAGCAAGTGAGCCGGCTTCGCCCCCATCAGCGGTGAATCACGAGTCCCTCCAGCGCGTGGCGCAGTGGTTGAAACACAATGGAACAAACCGGGTCAGGAAGGCCGATCAGCGTCGCTCGTTGCTGGCGCGTTACCCGGCAGGCCTGCTTACTGAAGCAGAGCTGGAAGCGCTGCTGGGTGATGGCAGCCGCTAGGTGGTTCGGCAGCAGCAATGAAAAGGGCGGCATTGTCTGAACAATGCCGCCCTTTTTTGTTGCTGTGCTGTTAGAAACTATAGGTACCGGTAACGATCAGGCTGCGCGGGTCACCAAACTGGATCTGCGCGGCGCTGGTGGCCGAGCTGTAATAGGTCTTGTCGGTAATGTTGTTGAGCGCCGCACGCAGGTCCCAGTCCTTGGTACGCACACCCACCAGGGCATCCCAGCGGCCATAGCCCGGTAGCACGGCGGTGTTCTGGTTGTCGGCATAACGCTCGCCGATCAGGGTCAGGCCGGTCTCGCCGTACCAGCCCATCTCCGGCTTCCAGGTCACGAACAGGCTGCCATTGTGCTTGGCGACGTTGCTCACGCGGTTGCCTTCCTGGCCGTTGTTGTCCTTGACGATGGTTGCATCCTGAATACCGATACCGCCGCGCACGTACCAGTTGCCAACGATGTTACCGGTGGCGGTCAGCTCGACGCCGCGGGAACGCTGCAGGCCCGAGAGCAGGGTGATGCCAGGGTTGTTCGGGTCGCTGGTACGGCGGTTGTAGAGTTCAAGCTCATAGACCGCCAGGGTGGTGCTCAGGCGCTCGTCGAGCCAGTCGCTCTTGACCCCGATTTCCTTCTGCCGGGTTTGTTCCGGGCTGGTTTCGTTGGTGTTGCCGGCCGCGCCCGGGGTGATACCGATCAGGCCACCGCCCACTGGCGAGAAGGTCTTGCTCCAGGAGGCATAGAAGGAATGTTCCTGCCAGGGCGAATAGACCACGCCCAGGCGCGGGCTGGTGCTGTTGCTGTCCTGCTTCTCGGAGAGGCCGCGGACCTTGTTGGTGGTTTCCACCTCGAACTGGTCGAAACGTACCCCCGCCAGCACTTGCCATTGATCGTTCAGGCGCAGTTGGTCCTGGAGGTACACGCCGCGGCTGTCGACTACGGTGTGGTTGTTGCTGGAGACCACCATGCGACCGTTGTGTTGCAGGTCACGGTTGGGGTTGTTCAGGTCCAGGCCCGGAACCGGGTGAAAGCCCGCGCCCGAGGTCGCTGCGGTGTAGAGGATCGGGTCGCGGCGCTGGTTACCGAACTCAAGGCCGGTGAGCAGGGTGTGCTGCAGGCCGAAGGTGTCGAAGTTGCCTTCCAGTTCAAGGTTGTTGAACAGGTTGCGGGTGTTCAGGTCCTGCTGCCAGCGCTGGCGGGTGACCTGGTTGGTGGTGGCGTTGTAGCCGGTCAGGTAGGTGTTGTCGAAATCGCTGTTGAGCTTGAACAGGCCCAGGGTGTGGCGCACCTGCCAGTTGTCGCTGAGCTGGTAGTTCAGGCGCGAGCGCAGGGACTGGGCCTTGTCGTCGATGAAGTCACGCTGGGTATCGCCGTAGGTGGTGTCGCGGCCGACGTCGGCCGGGCGGCCGTTGACGCTGGGGATGCCGCGATCCGGGGTGCGGTTGTAGCGGCTGTACTCATATTGCACCAGCCAGTTCAGCTCCGGGGTCAGCTGCCAGCTCATCGATGGCGCGAACAGCTGACGGCTGCCATCGATGCCGTCGCGGAAACTGTTGTTGTCCTGGTTGCCCATGTTCAGGCGCAGGCTGATGTTATCGGTCGGATCGGCGCTGAGGTCGGCATACAGGCTGCGCAGGTCTTCGCTACCGCCCTGGGCCTCGATGCTGGAACGCCGTCCGGCTTCCGGCATCTTGCTCACGCGATTGACGATCCCGCCCTGGCTGCCGCGGCCATAGAGTACGGCGGCCGGGCCCTTGAGCACTTCAATCCGCTCGATGTTGTGCAGGTCGCGCACATACTGGCTGTCGTCGCGGATCCCGTCGAGGTAAAAGTCGTTGCTGGCGTCGAAGCCGCGGATGCGCACGCTGTCAAAGCGGGTATCGGCGCCGCTGCTGACGTTGGGGATGCCACTGAGTGCCTTGGCCAGGTCGTTGTTGCCGTAGTCCAGCACGTTGCTAGTCTTCACCGCGTCGATGGCCTGAGGCACATAGCGGGCAGGCGTCGAGGTTCGGGTGGCAGTGCTGACTTCGCGTACCCGCGGGTCATCGCGCTCGCGGTCGGACTCGGCGGTGACCGAGACCTCGGGCAGCGTGGTGGTGGCAGCGGCGACCAGGCCTGAGCTGAAAAACAGCGATAGGCCCAGGGTCAGGGGAGAAAGGCGGCGGGGGGCAAACATGGCGGACATCCGGGCATTTACGGGAAGTGAAAAAAATCGCGCGAATGATAATGCTTGCCATTTACTAACGTTAACTGTTTCTAAGCATGCTGGCGAGGTGTTTGTTTCAAAATGTTTCTATTGATTGGCCTTGGGTCTGGCCAGCTATTTGTGCTGTTTCTCGCAACAAATCTGTAACCAGTGCAGCGTTTTTCGCAACCTCCATCCGGCCTAACCTGACGCCATCACTTTTTCTCGGAGGCGCTCATGCCCGTGCAAACCACCCTTCACTATGTTTTCGATCCGTTGTGTGGCTGGTGCTATGGTGCCGAACCGCTGATCAATGCTGCCAGTGGCCTGATGCCGGTCGTGCTGCATGGCGGCGGGATGATGGCCGGTGCCAATCGGCAAAAGGTTTCGGCGCAGTTGCGCGCCTTCGTCATGCCCCATGACCGGCGCATCGCCGAGTACACCGGGCAGCCTTTTGGCCGGGATTACTTCGAAGGACTGCTGCGCGACAACGACGCGGTATTCGATTCGCAGCCGCCAATTGCCGCCATCCTTGCCGCGGAGCAATTGGCGGGCCGTGGCCTTGAACTGCTGGCGCGGTTGCAGCGTGCGCACTACATAGAAGGCCGACGGATTGCCGATGATGCGGTGCTCAAGGCCATCGCCGCCGAGATGGGGCTGCCTGCACACGCCTTTGCCAGCGCTTTGCTGGAAGTGGATTCAGAAAGCCACATGGGTACCAGCCGCGCGTTCATGGCCAGCGTCGGCGGGCAGGGTTTTCCAACCCTGGTGCTGGAACGGGAAGGGCGGCTGCAGGTGATCGATATCGGTCCCTTCCTCGGCAAGCCCGATGCCTTCGTGCAATGGCTGGACCGGGAGTTCTACCTGAGCGCGGACGCAAATGCCTCTAACCCAGCGTTTTGCGCTCCGAATGGCTGCGACTTGTAAGCAGAAACACTTACTTTTCACGAAATTTTGACACGCCGATCCGCACACGGATAGGATTCGGTCAACGCCTGTAGGCCCATCGGCCAAGAGTCCAGAATAAAAGGCCCGCTGCGATCACTCGCAGGCGGGCTTTTCATTTTTAGACCCGTGAGCGTCAACCCACGCAGGGGGCGTGGTTTTTGGCGTTTGGTCGCAGAGCGTCTTTGACTAAGTAATAAGGAAAATAAAATGTTGAAAACCAGGATCAGTCTGATCGCGCTGGGGCTTATGGCAGCGACTCAGGCTATGGCCAATGACCAGGCCGAAGCCAAGGGCTTCGTAGAAGACAGCAAAGCCAGCGTTCTGCTGCGCAACGCCTTCATCAACCGTGACAAGAAGCACCATACCAAAGACCAAAGCGAGTGGGGCCAGGCCTTCATCGGCAAGTTCTCCTCCGGCTACACCCAGGGCACCGTTGGTGTCGGTGTCGACGCTTTCGGTCTGTACGCTGTGCGTCTGGACGGTGGTAAAGGCCGCAACGGCGGTGGCGGTATCGACTTCTTCAAGCCGGCGGACGGCGACTCGCCAACCAACCAGCAGAACTCCCCGCACAATCTGGCCCGTGGTGGCGCAGCAGTTAAATTCCGCATCTCCAACACTGTACTGAAGTACGGTGACCAGATGCCGGAACTGCCAGTGCTGCAGTACGACGACGGTCGCCTGCTGCCAGAAAGCTACACCGGTACCCTGATCACCTCCAAGGAGATCAAGGGCCTGGAGCTGAACGCCGGTCGTTTCACCCAGGAAGCCCGCAAGAGTGCTGAAGGCCGTGACAGCGGTGGCCTGAAGTCGATCAACGTATTCGGCGGCAGCTACAAGTTCACCGAAAACCTGTCGGCCTCCCTGTACACCTCCGATGTTGAAGATGTACTGAAGAAGCACTACCTGGGCGTGAACTACGTTCACCCTATCGCCGACGACCAGTCGCTGACCCTGGACTTCAACGGCTACAAGTCGGACATCGACAAGAAGTACGTCGCTGCCGCCGACCTGACCGGTGACTCCAACACCATCTGGAGCCTGGCGGCCACCTACGCCTTCGGCCCGCACTCGATCACCATTGCGCACCAGCGCAGCACTGGCGACACCGGTTATCAGTACGGCTTCTACCAGAACGCCGGTGGCGTGGGTGACGGTGGTTCGACCATCTACCTGGCCAACTCCTACTGGTCCGACTTCAACGCTGAAGACGAGCGTTCCTGGCAGCTGGGCTACGGCCTGGACTTCGGCGCCTTCGGCGTACCGGGCCTGACCTACAAAGTGGCCTACGTGCGTGGTGACAACATCAACACCCACGGCTTCGGCGAAGGTAAAGAGCGCGAAATCTTCAACCAGTTCAAGTACGTGGTTCAGGAAGGCCCTGCCAAGGACCTGTCCGTCAAACTGCGTAGCTCGTTCCTGCGTACTTCTGACAGCGTTCGTCAGAACGGCTACAACGACGACGGTAACGAAGTCCGCGTATTCGTCGAGTACCCGATCAGCATTCTCTGATAGCTGTCTGGTGTCTCCAGCAACCCCGGCCTAGGCCGGGGTTGTTTGTTTTCGGCGCGGGATGGGCTTGATCGCCACTGCTTCGCCGCTCTCCGGCTCGAAGCTGTCGCTGCGGGCCATGCGCCACATCCGTGCATAGAACTCGCTGTCGATCGCGCCGCTGAGCAATTCGCCAGGCTTGAGGAACACGTGCAACTGGGAAAACAGACGGATCTCGCTGGCACTGATGCGCCGCACCAGGTGCTTGGGCTTGAGTTCGGACGGGTGCTCCAGGCCCGCAGCGGCGAGCATTTCGCCCAGGGCATGCAGGGTGTTGCGGTGAAAGCTGTAAACCCTGTCGGCTTTTTCCGGTACTACCAGAGCACGCTGGCGTAGCGGATCCTGGGTGGCCACGCCGGTCGGGCATTTGTTGGTGTGGCAGCTTTGCGACTGGATGCAGCCGATGGCGAACATGAAGCCACGGGCCGAGTTGACCCAGTCGGCGCCAATGGCCAGCACGCTGGCAATGTCGAAAGCGCTGATAATCTTGCCGCCAGCGCCGATGCGAATCTTGTCGCGCAGGTTCAGGCCCACCAGGGTGTTATGCACGAACATCAGGCCTTCGCGCATCGGCACACCGATGTTGTCGCTGAACTCCCGCGGCGCGGCGCCGGTACCGCCTTCCTTGCCATCGACGACGATGAAGTCCGGAACGATGCCGGTGACCAGCATGGCCTTGGCGATGCCCATGAACTCCCATGGGTGGCCCAGGCAGAACTTGAAACCCACCGGCTTGCCGCCGGACAGTTGGCGCAGTTGCGCCATGAACTCCAGCAACTGTACCGGGCTGCGAAAGGCGCTGTGCGCCGCAGGCGAAATACAGTCTTCCCCCATCAGTACGCCACGGGTGGCGGCGATTTCGGCACTGACCTTGTGCCCGGGCAGTATCCCGCCGTGCCCGGGTTTGGCGCCCTGGCTGAGCTTGACCTCGATCATCTTCACCTGCGGGTCGCGGGCCTGTTCGGCGAAGCGCTGAGGATCAAAACGACCTTCTGCTGTGCGGCAGCCAAAATAACCGCTGCCGATTTCCCAGATCAGGTCGCCACCATGCTCGCGATGGTAGGGGCTGATGCTGCCCTCACCGGTGTCATGGGCAAAGCGGCCGAGCTTGGCCCCCTTGTTCAGAGCGCCAATAGCGTTGGCGCTGAGTGCCCCGAAGCTCATCGCCGAGATGTTGAAGATCGACGCAGAGTAGGGCTGGCGGCACTGCGGGCCGCCGATGCTGATGCGAAACGAGGCGGGGTCGGGCGTTTCGACCGGCAACATGGAATGGCTGATGAACTCGAAGCCCGGCCGGTAGACATCGTTGAGGGTACCGAAGGCTTTCTCGGCGCTTTCGTTCTTGGCCCGCGCGTACACCAGCGAGCGCTGGGCCCGGGAGAACGGCAGCTTGTCATCGTCGCCTTCGAGCAGGTACTGGCGAATCTCCGGGCGGATGGTTTCGATCAGGTAGCGGATGTTACCCAGGATCGGATAGTTGCGCCGCACGGCGTGCTGGCTCTGGCGCAGGTCATTGAGACCGACCAGGCTGAGCAGTGCGCTGATCAGGGTGAACGGCCAGAGCCAGGAATGGGCAGCGAGAAAGGGCAGGTTGGCAAAGGTGAAAACCAGGCAGCCGATCAGGCAGGCGTAGCGGCTGGGAAGCGAAGCTTTCATGGATCTTCCGCTGATATGAGAGATCCTTCCTAGGATAGGCAAAGCATTGGCTTAGAAAACCAGTGGTTTCGGTAAAACACTTTTATCTCCGCCGTGCTTGTCAGGCGGCCGCGCTCATGCGCTGGTTTCGGTTGCCTGAGCGAGTATTTGCAGAAAAGCGTCGGCGGCCCGTGAGCGTCGATGGCGATGGCTGACGGCGAGTAAACCGATGGTGGCCGCAGCTTCCTTCAGGGGCCGGTAGCACACGCCGCGCTGGTTCAAGGCGCGGGCGCAGGCGGGAACCAACGCAATGCCTTGGCCGGCGGCCACCAAGGCAATGATCGACGTGATCTGGCGTCCCCTCGGCCCGCGCAGCAAGGGCAGCTCGCAATGCTGGAACAAGCGCTCGATGGCATCGTTGAGGCCGGTGCCCTGTTCGTCGCTGTACAGCACCACAGGATGGGCTTGCAGCTCAACGAGGCTGATGGTTTCCAGGGCTGCCAGCGGATCGTCCTCAGCCAGCGCCACCAGCAGTGGCTCCTGATCCAGCGGCTGGACCTGCAGTTCGTTGAGCTGCGGCGGTGGTAACAGACGGCTCAGACCAATCTCCAGGGAGCCTTCGACGATGTGTTGCCATTGCGCCGTAGAGGCTTCCTCGACAAGCGTCAGGCGGACTTCGGGGTAAGCGCGGGAAAACTGCTGAATGGCCTGGGTGAAACGATCGCTCAAGGCCACCGAACTGGCGTAGCCCAGGCTCAGTTGCCCGGCAGTGCCGGCGGCCAGCTTGGCGGCAAAACGCTCGCTGCGTGTCAGTTGCTCCAGTACGCCGCGGGCATAAGGTACGAATTGCTGACCCTCGACGGTCAAACTGACGGCGCGGCTGCTGCGCTCGAACAAGCGAAACCCCAGCTGGCTTTCCAGCGCCGAGATCTGTCGGGTCAGTGCTGGCTGGGCCAGGTGCAGGCGCTGCGCGGCGCGGCCGAAATGCAGGTCGTCGGCGACGGCAATGAAATAGCGCAGTTTTCGCACATCGAGCATGTTGCACCTTGAGGTATCAATCGGTCCGAATTCGGTATTGGTCACGGCCAATGACCGCACCTTATAAACATTGCTCGTCACTGTAACGAGTTTTCCCATGCCATCGCGCCTGTCCGCCACCCGCTTCGCCATGTTCCTCTGCGGATGCGCCGCGTTTCTGCCGCTCTACGCCACCCAGGGCATTCTCGCCGAACTGGCGCAGAGCTTCGCCGTGGATGCCCGGCACGTCAGCTGGAGCATCACCGCCACCACCCTGGCCGTGGCCTTGGTCGCGCCCTTTGTCGGCGTGCTGACCCGGCGCTGGCGTCAGAAGACGGTACTGGTTGTGGCGGCGCTGCTGCTCAGCCTGCCGGGTGTCATGCTGGCTTGCGCCAACGACCTCGAGAGCCTGCTGCTCTGGCGTTTCGTTCAGGGCATGCTGATCCCGGTGATCTTCGCCACCAGCGTGGCCTACATCGGCGAGCGCTGGCAGGGCGCGATGGTTACTGAAGTCACCAGCCTGTACGTCGCCGGGACCATCCTAGGCGGTTTTGCCGGGCGCTTCCTCACGGGGCTGGTGACCGAATACCTGGGTTGGCGCGAAGCCTTCGTGTTACTGGCAATGCTGACCTTGCTGATTGGCTTGAGTATCCACTGGCTGCTGCCCGGTGGCGGGCGCCTGATCGAAAGCAACCTCACCCACAACCGTATCAGCATGCTGCGCAACAGGCCGTTGCTGGCGGCCTACCTGGTCGGTTTTTGCGTGCTGTTTTCGCAGATTGCCACCTTCACCTATGTCGGCCTCCATCTGCTGGCCGCGCCCTTCAATCTCGGCGTCGCGGCGCTAGGTTCGGTCTATGCGGTATTTCTCCTGGCCCTGGTGGTCACGCCGATTGCCGGCAAGCTGGCCGGTGCCAGGCCGCCTGCGCATCTGGTGCTGGCAGCCGGCATGCTGGGCCTGCTTGGGTCGCTGCTGACACTGCTCGGCAGCCTGTGGTGGATCGTGTTGGGCCTGGCGTTGAGTTCCACCGGGGTGTTCCTGGCCCAGGCGGCTGCCAATGCTTTTGTCACCAGCACCGCCAAGCACAACAAGGCCGGCGCCGTGGGTTGCTACCTGACCTTCTACTACCTGGGCGGCAGCGCCGGCGCGCTGTTGCCGGCGCTGTTCTGGGAACGCTGGGGCTGGCCAGGCTGTGTGCCGCTGATCATGAGCGCGCAACTGCTGGTGATGCTGATTGCCTGGTTCGGCTGGCAGCGCAGCGATGCCGATCATCGTGCACACCGCTGGTGCCGAGAGTAGAACCTTTACTGATCCGGGGCGATGGCAAACATCAGCTGGTCGGCTTCCAGGTAGACGATCGCCTCGCGGCCAATGACGTCCACCGGGCGGGCAGCAACCGCTTCATGCTCGGGGACGATCTTCTCCAGGCGCTTGGTTACCAGGTCGACCCGCCAGATACAGGCGAACCCACCGTTGTTGTCGAAGTACAGCACTGGCCGGGTCGGGCTCCAGGTCGGGTTGACCAGGCTCCAGCCGCCGGCATCCTTGTCCATCACCCGGTCGTAGGGGTTGTCATTGCCGTTAAGGTGCGGGTAATAGAGCAGCAGGCCGGAGTTGTCCTGGTTCAGGTCGCCGCTGATCTGCGCCTTGGCGAAACGCTTGCTGTTGGACTCGGCCGCGTACAGTTGCGTCGAGGGTTGCGGCGCGGCCTGGGAGCCCAGTTTGTAGGCCATGCTCTGCTGGGCTTCGCCCGTCATCTTCTGCCGGTAATAGAACACCCCGTCGATGATCCCGGCATAGCGCTGGCCCTGGTCGTTGGAGGTGATTCTGCTCCAGCCGTCAAAGCGTACATTGCGCGCGAACGGGTGCAGCCCAGGGCGAGCATCGGAGTATTCGTAGAGGGTGCCGATCGGGCGGCTGTCATAGATATTGCCGGGGTTGCTGCCTTCGTCATCCTGCTTTTCGGAAACGAACAACACCACGTTCAGCACGCCATCGAGGGTGGCGACGTCCACCAAGTAAGCAAAACTGTCTTCGCTCATGTCGGCGACGGTGGCCAGGGGAAAGCGCTGCCACGGCTCATCCTCGACCTGCGTGTAGCGCTGATCGCGAGGCAGGGGCTGGAGGCTCTTGGGATCGATCTGTGTGAGTGCCGGTACCGGTGTCAGTAGCTTGATCTGCTGGTCGTAGGCGACTTCCAGGCAGGCGGCGGTCTCGCAGCGGTTGCGCACCTCGCGCAGCCAGAAGTTCTCCAGCTCACGGAAGATCTTGCGGTCCTTGAGCGGTTTGTAGCGCTCGTTGAGCTGGTCGTCCTTGGCCGACAGCGACGGCGTGGTGCAGATGGCGGTTTCCAGCAGGGTACTGGCCTTGCTGCAGTCAAAGCCCGCGGCAACGGTTGCAGGGCTGTGCAGGCAGGCAGCGAAAAGGGCAGCAAGGAGCAGGCGCGCGGGGGCTTTCATCGGACGTCCATGTGAATACAAGCGGGGCGCGGATGATACGTCAGCGGCGGCCATAGCGGAATTGGCCGCCGCAGCTTTCATTCATCCTGCCAGAACCGAATCCACCTCGGACTGCTTCTCCGGGTTGTTGGCCAGAAAGTCCTGGAGGTAGCTTTTGATCGCTGCCTTGTTGGCACTTTGCGCCAGGGCGGCGCGGTAGAGTTTGGTGTATTCGGGGGAATTGAAAATCCGATAGTGGATGCTTTCCAGCCAGTCACTGGCCTTTTCTTTAAGGGAGTCGGTGACTTCAATCACTGCTTCGACATAGTTGGCGGGGTCGAAGGATTCAGCCATACCGATTATTTCCTTCATGACGTCGCCATATTCGCAGTCATCGTCCAGGTGCGACAGCATGACCGGAAGGTATTGCGTGTCGCGGGTCTGCGCCATGTCGCGCAGTATTTTGGAAAAACGCGCCACCTCAGCGTCGCTGTTGAAGGTTGCACAGTCGTTGAGGGCTTCTGTCAGGCTCATCCTATTTTCCTCCGCATTTCGATGGTTTCTTGAATATATTCGGAAAGGTACTTTTGTTCTGCCGTATCGTTTCCCGTAGACCCGCCTGGATTTCCTTGGTGTAAAGCCCCTGCTGCTTGTAGATCTTGCGGGCGTCCCAGATATCTCGAGCGAGCGCATCCCTGGGTTTCTCATTGAGGAAAGGTCGCCTTGAATAGGAGCGGGTCATCGGGTGACGGCCTTTGTTCTCAGGATAAATATGCTCCATCTGCATGGCGATGGATTTGTTGCGGCTGATACCGAATTTTTGCTTCATGTATTCGGCTGACGGCATGTGGTGACCGGTCAGGTTATCCCCTGGCGTGCCGGGCAGCTTGCCATAGGCGCCGACACCGCCCTCACCGGGCAGCAATGCGTTGAGCCCGAGCGGGTCGATCCAGCCCACAGGGTTAGCGGCATATTGGTACAGGTTCAAGCCGCCGGCCAGGCCGATCGGATCCGGCTGGGTAAAGCGTCCGACATCCGGGTCATAGAAGCGGAACAGGTTGTAGTGCAACCCGGTCTCGCGATCCAGGTACTGACCCTGGAACCTGAGGTTCTGCTCCTCGATGAAATGCGCCTCGCGCACTTCCTGCAGGGTATTGCCCCAGACCTGATACCGCGCCTGCCACAAGGCTTCGCCAGTGTCTTCGGTCAGCTGCTCGGGTAGGCCATTGAGGTCGTTGTGGTAATAGCGTATCTGTTGCTGCAGGCCAGTGCCGTCGACCCTGGCCAGCGGTTCATAGCTGTTCTGCACGTACAGATAGAGGCTGGTCTGGCTGTGCCGGTGTTCCTGCAGCAGGCGCAGGCCGTCCCAGGTAAACCTGGTCTGATCAAGCAAGTTGCCGTGCTCGTCATACTCGCTTTTTTCAGTGCGCCGACCCAACGGGTCGTAGCGCATGTTTAGTACCCGCTCGCGACCGCCGTGCTGACTGCGCACCTGCACCAGGCGGTGCTCGGCGTCATAGCTGAAGTGCTGGATGCCGCGCCGGCTGCTGCGTTTTTCAATCAGGCGGCCGAAGGCATCGTAGCGGTAACGTTTGTCCTGATAGGTCAGCAGCCGGTTGTGGCGTACCAGCCCCACGCCGGCCTGTGGCCCATCGAGCAGGTTGGCGGCGGCGTCGTAGGTAAAGGCTTCGCTCTGGCCCTGGCCGGCGTCCTGGCTGGCCATGATCCGCCCGCTGGCGTCGTAGTGCAGCAGTTGCTGGTGCTGGCTGCCGGGTTGCTGGTTGAAGCGGCTGGTCAGGTTGTCTGCCGGGTCGAAATCGAAGCGTTGCTGCACCGCAGCCGGCAGTTGCGGCGGCTGATGGCTGGGGCGGCGCAGGCGCGAGCGCAAGCGACCACTGCGGTCGTACTCGCTGCGGGTACTGACACGGCCCTGGGTGCGCAGCACTTCACGGTGCAAACGGTCGCGCTCGAAGTCGCTGATTACCTTGCCATCGAGGTTGAGCTGATGCAGGTGACCGCTGCCGTAGTACAGGCGGTTGAGCCAGCGGCCATCGGGCAGTTGGCTCTGGACCAGGTTGCCGAGCTCATCATAGTGATGCTGCAGCGCACCATTGGCACTGTGCTCCTGTACGAGCTGGCCGGCAGCATCGTAAGCAAAGGCTAGCTGTTCGGTGTTGCCGTCATTGTCGGTGAAGCAGACGGTGGTCAGTTGGTCCAGCGGGTCATAGCTGAAGTCGGTGCGGCCATCGTCGGTCTGTTTGGCAAGCAACCGGCCGGCAGCATCGCGGGTGTATTGGTGAACGATCGACTTCGGCGTTGTGTCCGGCACCACGGCCAGACCGCTGCCGTATGGCGCAGGGACAAACTCCAGGCGGCTGACATTATCCAGCGGTCCATACTCATAGCGTCTGGCGCTGCCGTCGAGGTCTTGTTGCCGGGTCAGGCGGTCTACCAGGTCCCAGCTAAAGCGATAGCTCTCACCGTTCTCGTTGGTCAGGGCCAGCAGACGGCCGTAGTTGTCGTAGCTGTACTGCACCTGACGTCCGTGCGGGTCTATGCGTTGCAGGAGCTGGCCACGGCGGTTGTAGCGAAACTGCAGGACATGCCCGGCCGGATCGATGTAGCGGCTGAGCTGGCCGCTGCTGTTCAGTTCATAACGCTCGCTACGGCCATCCGGCAACTGCGTGGCAACGACTCGCCCCTGGGCGTCATTCTGGTATTCGGTGCGCTCGCCGAGGGCATCGATGACTGCTTGCAAATAGCCGCGCCGGTCATAGCTGAAGCGTGTCGGATACCCTGAACAATCGACCTGCTCAATCAGCAGGCCCAGATCGTTCCAGTGCAACTGCTTGTGCTTGCCCGCCGCATCGATGATCTCCACCACCTGGCCACGATCGTCGTAGCGGTAGCGGGTGGTGCGGCCCAGTGGATCGGTTTCGCTGCTGCAGTTGCCGCGTTGATCGTAACGGTAGCTCCAGCGCTTGCCGGCCTTGTCGGTCTGTACCCGGGGCAGCGACCAGTGTTCCAGCCACAGGGTCGACTCGCTGCGGCCCAGTGGGTCGATGCTTTCGCAGAGGTTGCCGGACTCGTCGTACAGATACTGCCATTGTCCGCCTTGCGGGTCGGTGGCGCCCAGCAGCTGGCGCTCGTCGTTCCACTCGAAGCGCCAGGTCAGACCCACGGCGTCGGTGTATTCGGTGATCTGGTACTGCGGGTTCCAATAGCGTGTGCTGACCCGCTGCAAACCATCGGTGATGCGGGTGATGCCCGCCTCGATGTCGTAGTCGAAACGGTACTCGTCGCCGTCGTCGGTCCAGTGTCGGGCCACGCGCCAGTCGTCTGCAGCACGAGTCCATTCGTAGAAGCAGCGCAGGCCGCTGGGCAACTGGTGCTCGACCATGCGCCGGCCCTGGTCGTAGGCGAAGCGCCGTTGCAACTGGCCAGCGGCATCGCGGACTTCGGCCAGGTCGCCGTTGCTGTCGTAGGCATAGCTGACCAGCAGCTCACTTGAATCATCGCTGTACAGGCGCTCGATATGGCTGACCCGTGCCGGCCATTGCGCGCTGTAAACCAACTGCACCTGAACCGCGTCGAAAGTGTCGCGCAGCCTGAGCAAGCGGCCACTGGCGTCATAGTCGAGGTAAAGGCGGTTGTCGTTGCGGTCGCCCAGTTGCGCCAGGCGCAGGTGCTGCGGGTTGCCCGGGGTCGGCTGAAACAAACGATAGAGTCCGCTGCTGCTTTCAATCAGCAACTCGTCGTCAAGCGCGCGACGCACGCTCAGGCCTTCGCCAGCGCTGAACACCGCATCACCCCGGGGAATGTTGCCCATGTCGACGACCCGCGCCTGCTCGTCGGTGAACAGCAGGCGCTCGCTGCCTTCAGGATGCGTTTCAATGGCGACGAAGACTTCGTAATCGACGCTCCAGCCAGCACCGAACAGGCCGTCGCGGCGTTCATCCCGGCTGTTGTAATAGCGCTGCCAGTCCAGTGGGATCAGCGCCGGCAGGCTGAAATCGAGTTCTTCCTCGCCGCTGAGAATCTTCGCCCCGGTCGGTGCATGTACCGGATTGAGCGAGCCGGCAATAGCATTGGTGATCGCCCCGCTCACCTGGCTGGTGACGGCGCTGGCAATGCCACCGATCACCATGCAGCCGAACTTGCTGTAGAACTTGCCGCCGCGCCCGCGCAGCAGCATCAACGCGGTAATCGCCAGGCCGATGCCCGGGGTCTTGCCGCTGCGAATCTCGCGGACCACGATCGAGCCGCCGCCGATGCGCACGTTATCGGAGATCAGCCCGGCGTCGACGATCACCGCCTCGCAGGTGCTGCGATCGCCGCTGCGGCAGGCCGGATGGCCGTTGATGGTGACCTTGCTCGAACCTTCGGCCAGGTACTGCGGCGGCATCGGCGGGTGCTTGCTGCAGAGAATCTTGTCGTCGTCGGCAGGCTCGGTGTTCGGCGCCGGGCTGGCGACCGTGGGCCGCCACATCTGCGAGAAAAAGCCCTTGGCCATGTCGAGGAAGCTTTCCTCTTCCTCTTCGCCAGGCGGCTGAGCAGCATCACTGCCAGCGGGCGCCGCGGCGGCAACGATGACGCCGGCGGCGCGGGCGGCCGGCTTGCCATTGGTGTGGGTGTTCTTCGAACCGGTGAGGATGTTGGCCTGCACCGAGGGCGGGAACAAAAAGTTGCCGATGCCCTCGCATAAACTGCTCAAGCCTTTGTCGGCGCCGGTCTTGCTCATGGCCACGCCGACCACGATGCCCACCACCGCGCCGAGCACGAAGCAACCCAAGCCACCGGTGGCCACGGTCAGGCCCAGCGCCGCGGTCACCGCGGCGGTGGCCAGGACGCCGATGGCGACGTTGGCGGCCACCTCCAGCACGCCGCTGACGATGTCGGCCATCATCGAGGTGTGCATCAGGGCGTCGCCCTGGCGGGCGGCCCACAAGGCGTCAGACATGCAGGGTGCTCATCAGCTCAGGGCGTCGAAGTTCAGTGATTGCTTGATCGCCGTCCAGTGCGATGCCTCGGCATCACCCAGCGGCTGGGCCTTGACGTAGCTCAGGGCGAACATCTTGCGGGTGCCCGGCAACACCAGGGCCAGTTGGTACTGGAACACCTTCTCGCTGCCCTTGCTGAACTGGCTGCGCAGTTCGATGCCGTCCACCGATTGGTCGGCGCCCAGGCGTACAGCCTGGCCCGGTTGGAAACGTAGATCCTTGACCTGCTGCTGCAGGCGTTCGAGCTGGCCGTCGAAGTTGCTTTGCAGGGTTTCACCGTCGGCCAACAGGCTGCGGCTGACAATCAGCGAGGTCCCCAGGTTGGCAAAGCGCAGGATGTTGATGCTGGTGTCCTGCACCTCTTCATCGGGCAGGGCGAACTGGAATTCATTCAGGCGATAGGTCATGACGCGCAAATCTCGTTATTGGCTGGCTTTGGGCTTGGGGAAGATCGCTTCCACGGCGCCATCGATGGTGCCTTTTACACCTTGCCCATCCGGGGTGGCGCCGGGGCCGCCGCCGATGTTCAGGTCCAGGGTGCCGCCAGTGTTGAACTGGGCATTACCTTCGGCATTGAAGTTGAACTGCACGCCGGTGAGGTTGATCTGGCCGCTGGCATTGAGCTCGAGGATGCTCTTGCCGCACACCAGGCGCAGGTTCTCGCCGACCTCGATCAGGTAGCTGCGGCTGATGCTGTCGGTCTTGGTCGAGCCCACCAGCAGGATGTCGTCGCGCTTGACCGCGCGAATTCGGTCTTCGCCGATGGTCGCCACTTCACTGAAGTCCACTACCTTGTTGCGGTTGTGGCCCACCCAGTGGCTCTCATCGTTCTCGACTTCGATGTCCTGGTTGCGCTCGGCATGGATGTACAGCTGCTCGGCGCCCTTCTTGTCCTCCATGCGGATTTCGTTGAAGTTGGCTGGCGTGCCGCCTTTGCTCGAACGGCTTTTCATCCCGCTCTGGGTAGCGTTGGCCGGCAGGTCGTAGGGCACGGTCTGCTCGGCGTTGTACACCCGGCCGGTGATGATCGGCCGGTCCGGATCACCTTCAAGAAAGCTGACGATCACTTCCTGGCCGATCCGCGGGATCTGCATCGAGCCCCAGTTCTTGCCGGCCCAGGCCTGGGATACGCGGATCCAGCACGAACTGTTTTCGTTGGACTGGTCATGGCGATCCCAGTAGAAATGCACCTTGACCCGGCCATACTGGTCGGTCCAGATCTCTTCACCGGCCGGGCCGACCACGATGGCGGTCTGCGGGCCCCTGACCTGCGGGCGCAGGGTGCTGGCCAGGGGGCGGAAGCTCTGCTGCGCATCAATGCAACTGAGGTTGCTTTCGAACTGCGCGTTGCCACCACCGCCACCGGTTTCCAGGCGTTCCTGGACGACGTAGTAGCGGGCACCGACGATCAGGTACTCGCGGTTCTGGTCCTGACGGCTGAAGCCGCTCATGCTGAACAGGTTGCCCGCTGCCAGGCCCCGGGCGTTGCCACGCAGCTCGATGCGTTCATGCAGGCTTTGCAGCGCCTCGATACGGGTGCGGGCGTAATGCTCGCCGTCTTCGCTCTGTACATAGGTGCCGGGGTAGTCGTATAGCGGGTAATCGCCAGCGGTGTGCGGGCGCGGCATTTCCGAGCGCACGTCGATGCGCGCACTGGGGCGCTGGAAGTCGTAGTCGTTGAGCTCCAGCGAGCCAGACTGCACCTCCTGGGCCAGGTGCCAGTCATTGAGGTGGTCGCGCTCGCGATGCTGGCCATCGGGCGGAAAATACGGCACCGACTCGTAGCCCGGTACCACCTGATGGGCGCCATAGGCATCGGCCAGGACCAGCACGTGACGGTCTTTCTCGTGGCGGAAGTAGTAGTAGATGCCTTCCTGCTCCATCAGGCGGCTGACGAAGTCGAAGCTGGTCTCGCGGTACTGCACGCAGTATTCCCACTCGCGATAGGGCCGGCTGAGGCTGTCTTCGAAATCGGAAAAACCCAGGTCGCGAAACACCTGCTTGATAATCTGCGGGATGCTCTGGTTCTGGAAGATGCGGCAATCGGAGGTCTTGCTCAACAACCACAGCCACGGCCGCAGGGTCACCCGGTAACTGGCGAATTGGCCGCGGTCGATGCTCTGGCTGCAGCGCGCGACGATGCCGTGAAAATACCGCGAGCGGCCCAGCTCCAGCTGCAGGCTCAAGCTCATCGGCTTGCCCAGCAGTTGGTTGAGGTCGATGGCCGAATTGTCCGAGGTCAGCTGCAACTCGTAGTCGAACAGCCGCCCCAGCTCTTCGCCGCCGCCCATTTCCGCCAGGATCAGCGCATCAGGGCCCAGGGGGCTGTTGATTTGCGCCAGTCGGGTGAATTGCTTGAATAGCATCGTTTATCTCGTGAAACGCGCCATCACGGCGCGTCGCTGAAGTGGTAGTGCAGGTCGTTGTCGCGGCGGCTGATGCTCACCCCGGCCAGGGCCTTGCCTTCGAGCATGCGGGTGAGGAACTCGCGGCTCATGTCCGGCAACAGGCTGTTGGTCAGGATCGCGTCGATCATCCGTCCGCCGCTTTCGGTCTCGCTGCAGCGCGAGACGATCAGCTCGACCACCTCGTCGTCGTAGTCGAAGGCGACCTTGTGGGTGCCTTGCACACGCTTGCGGATGCGTTCGAGCTGCAGGCGGGTGATGGCCTTGAGCATCTCGTCGCTGAGCGGGTAGTAGGGGATGGTCACCAGGCGTCCGAGCAACGCTGGCGGGAAGATCTCCAGCAGCGGTTGGCGCAGGGCAGTCGCGATGGCGTCGGGTTCCGGGATGTTTTGCGGGTCCTTGCACACCTGGGAAATCAGCTCGGTCCCGGCGTTGGTGGTGAGCAGGATCAGGGTGTTCTTGAAGTCGATCAGCCGGCCTTCGCCATCCTCCATCACGCCCTTGTCGAAGACCTGGAAGAAGATCTCGTGCACATCCGGGTGGGCTTTTTCCACCTCGTCCAGCAGCACCACGCTGTAGGGCTTGCGCCGGACCGCCTCGGTCAGCACGCCGCCTTCGCCATAGCCGACATAGCCAGGCGGGGCGCCCTTGAGGGTCGAGACGGTATGGGCTTCCTGGAACTCGCTCATGTTGATGGTGATGACGTTCTGCTCGCCGCCGTACATGGCTTCGGCCAGGGCCAGGGCGGTTTCGGTCTTGCCCACCCCGGAAGTGCCGGCGAGCATGAACACGCCGATCGGCTTGTTGGGGTTGTCGAGGCCGGCGCGCGAGGTCTGGATGCGTTTGGCGATCATCTGCAGGGCATGGTCCTGGCCGATGATGCGCTTGGCCAGGTGCTGGTCGAGCTTGAGCACGGTTTCCAGCTCGTTGCGAGCCATGCGCCCGACCGGGATGCCGGTCCAGTCGGCAACCACCGAGGCCACCGCCTGGTAGTCGACGGTCGGCAGGATCAGCGGGGTTTCACCTTGCAGGTCGCTCAGGCGCTGTTGCAGGTCGATGAGCTTCTCGCGCAGCTCATGGCTCTGTTCGCTGCCCGTGTCGCGGTCGACCACGCCGACGTTTTCGCGCAGTTGCGCACGGGTGGCCAGCAGTTCGTCGACCAGGGCTTTTTCTTCGGCCCAGCGGCTTTCCAGCTCGGCCAGGCGCTCGCGCTCGGCCGCCAGCAAGGTTTCAGACTGTTGCTGGCGGTTGCCGATGGCGATACCGATGGCCAGTTCGCGGGCGATGATCTGCAGCTCGGTTTCCAGCGCTTCGATGCGTCGGCGGCTGTCATCCACTTCGGCCGGCACAGCGTGCAGGCTGATGGCGACGCGGGCGCAGGCGGTGTCGAGCAGGCTGACGGATTTGTCCGGCAGCTGGCGCGCCGGGATGTAGCGGTGGGAGAGTTTGACCGAGGCTTCCAGGGCTTCATCGAGGATCTGCACCTGGTGGTGCTGCTCCATGGTTGAGGCCACGCCGCGCATCATCAGCAGCGCCTTGTCTTCGCTCGGCTCGGCGACCTGCACCACCTGGAAGCGGCGGGTCAGGGCCGGGTCTTTCTCGATGTGCTTCTTGTATTCGGCCCAGGTGGTGGCGGCCACGGTACGCAGGCTGCCGCGGGCCAGGGCTGGCTTGAGCAGGTTGGCGGCATCGCCGGTACCGGCAGCGCCACCGGCACCGACCAGGGTGTGGGCTTCGTCAATGAACAGAATGATCGGTTTCGGCGAGGCCTGAACGTCCTCGATGACCTGGCGCAGGCGCTGCTCGAACTCGCCTTTCATGCTCGCCCCGGCTTGCAACAGGCCGACATCCAGGCTGCGCAGTTCGACGTCCTTGAGCGATGGCGGGACATCGCCGGCGACGATACGCAGGGCAAAACCCTCGACCACTGCGGTTTTGCCCACACCGGCTTCACCGGTGAGGATCGGGTTGTTTTGCCGGCGACGCATGAGAATATCCACCAACTGGCGGATCTCTTCATCACGGCCGACGATCGGGTCGAGCTTGCCGCTGCGTGCCTGCTCGGTGAGGTCGACGGTAAAGCGCTTGAGCGCTTCCTGTTTGCCCAGGGCGCTGGGCGCCATGGCACCGCTGGCTTCGCCCGGCACGGCGCCGGCATTGAAACCGTCGCTGGCGCTCAGGGCGTTTTCCGGCGAATCGCCGACATACTCGTCAAAGCGCTCGCTGAGGGCTTCGACCTTGATCTTGGCAAACTCCGACGACAGGCCGAGCAAGGCATTGCGCAGGCTCGGCGTCTTGAGGATGCCGAGCACCAGGTAGCCGGTGCGCACCTGGCTTTCGCCGAACATCAGGCTGCCATACACCCAGCCACGCTCGACGGCTTCTTCGACGTGAGAGGACAGATCGGTGATCGAAGTCGAGCCGCGGGGCAGGCGGTCCAGGGCATCGGTCAGCTCGCGGGCCAGGCGCGCAGGCTCAAGGTTGAACTGGCGGATGATGCGGTGCAGGTCCGAGTCCTGCAGTTGCAGCAGTTGGTGAAACCAGTGGGCCAGTTCCACATAGGGATTGCCCCGCAACTTGCAGAACACCGTGGCGGCCTCGATGGCCTTGTAAGCGACGCTGTTGAGTTTGCCGAACAGCGCGGCGCGGCTGATTTCACCCATGTTCCGGACTCCTTGTGGATTGCGATGCGGTCGCCTGCTCGGCGTAGTACCGAGCCAGTGTCAGGTCGCTGGCATCGTGTTGCGGGCGGCCGAGCCAGGTATCGAAACCCAGGCGTCGGCCGGTGTTGAGTTGCAGGGCGGGTATCGCGTCCTGCTGCAGGATCAGCTTCAGGTCCCAGTCAAGCTCGTGCCCCTGGTGCTCGGCGACCCAGGCCACCAGTTCAGCAAAGGCACTGCCGTCGGGCAGCAGCGCCAGGTAGTGCTCGAGGCTCAGCGGCCCCAGGCAGATGCGAAATTTATGCTGGCGATCCCAGACATGACTGCCCAGGCATACATCCATGCCCAACTGGTTGGCGCTTGCGCCCAGGCGGCTACGCTCGGGCAGTTGCAGCCATTGGCCGACATACTCCTCGATGCTCACCGGCACGCCGAAATACGCCCCGAGAATGCCGCGCAATCCATCCGGATAGCGGGTCTGGGCGGCGAGGTGTCCGCTGTAATGCAGCTTGGCGGTGTCCGGCAACGGGCCCTGGTCGCGCAGTGCCGGGGTGCCGCGGCCGCTGAGGGCGGCCAGGCGCGCGGCCCAGTAGTCGTCAGCGGGGCGGTCATGGCTGACGGTTGGCCGTGCTTCGGCCCAGGCCCGGTAGAACAGGCTCAGCAGGCGGTGATGGAACACGTCGAGAAAACGCTTGCTGGTGCTGTCGGCGTTGTTGCGCTGACGTTCGCGCATGTATTCGGTCAGGTGCAGCGGCAGCGGTCCGTTAGGGCCGCCCAGACCAAAGAAGAACTGCTCCAGGCGCGCCGGGCCCTGTTCTGTGGCTGGGGTCAGCGATGCCAGGGTTGCCGGTGCGAAAGCGCAGTCGAGCTGTTGGCCGAGGCGAATCGGCTCATCGGCCAGACGCAGGGAATGGCCGAAGCGCGGCAATTGCGGCGACTCGCACTCCAGTCGGCGCAGGGCCTGGAAGAAATCGTAGTTCCAGGGTTCGGCCTGCATCTCGCTGAGGATGTTCACAGGGTCGGACGGCGTCCGGGCTTGGCTTTCCATCGCATGATCTCGCCGCGTTCGGTGGTACGAAGCACCGTCTCGGTAAAGCTGTTGATCGACACGTAACGTGCCAGGAAGCGCTCGAACACTGCACCGAGGAGGAACACTCCAGTGCCGCGGAAAGCGTTTTCATCGAATTCCAGGGTGATCTCCAGGCCACGGCCAAACACGATCGGCCCGGGCATCGGCAGCCGCCGCGTGCAGGCTTTGCTGCTGACTTCGCGCAGGCCGTCGATCTGCAATTGCAGGGCGGCGTCATGGCTGTCGCCGTAGAGGCGCAGCAGCTCGCGCAGGGCGGCGGCGCCCTGGCCCTGTTCGGTCAGCGACAGGTAGTTCAGCGACAGCTGGCTGATCAATCGCCAGGCCTTGTTGTCATGGGCGTGGCTGGCGCGTGGTCGGCTTGGCCCGGCCAGGCAGCGAATGGCGGCTACCGGGGCGCTGTCGGCCAGGGTGAAATCACTGCGGCCATCACCGACATTCATGAACAGCGGTAGATCGCGGTTGGTGCACAGGGCGCTGACGCCCAGTTGGCGCAGGTCGTGGCGGTAAGGCGCCTGCTGGCCATCGACCAGGCTGATGAAGGTTTCGCTGCCCATATAGGTCGAACGGGTGCCGTTGCGGCGCTGCTCGCTGGAGAGCATGCGCGGCTCGCGGCGCACGATGTAATACGCCTGGTCACGGCCATAGCGGGACGGGTCGCGCACGGCATAGAAGGGCAGGAAACCCTGGTCAGGGCCGGTGCCATGACCGGTCACGCTGCTCAGCGAATGGATCTCGAAATCCGTCGGCCGGGTGCGGTCGGCGATGACATGGTGTTCGTTGACCCGGTTGCTCAGGTGGATGCGGTCGACCCGGCGCGGGAACAGGTTGATCGCCGGGGTGCAGAAGGGCACGAACTGCTCGACGCCGACGCTGCCTTCCAGGGTCTGGTCGAAGCGCTCGAACAGCACGATCAGCTCCAGCTCCTGACCGTCGCAACGTTTGACTGCGCGCTCCAGTTCGGCGAATTCGACGAACAGGAAGCGCTGCGGCAGGGCGAAGTATTCCTGTAGCAGGCGGTAACCCTGGAATGCCTGCGGGACCACGGGCAGGGCTGCTTCGCGGTCATCGAAGCCGCAAGGGCGCAGGGCCGAGGGCGCAATGCGCTCGACCCAGTCGCTGCCAGGCTGGCGCGCAAACACGGCACAGGCGTTGCCCAGCAGTTGCTCGTACAGGCGAAACGGCAGTTCATCGGCTCCGTTCAGGTACAGCGGCAGGCTGCTGAGATCGAGCGCGTTGAACGGCAGCTCGGCGCCGGTACGCAAGGTAATGCGCAACCCGGCGCGGGCTTTCGGTTCACTGGCGGCAAGGCGCCCGAGGCTGGCCGCCGGATTGCCAAAGTATTCGGCCTGGGCTACCTGCAGTGGCCACAGGGTGACCGGGTGGGCACTGCGAAATTCACACGGTGTCTGCGAATCGCGGCCAAGGGTGGCACGCAACACACTGCCACGGGGCAGGGTGAAGCCAGCACTGAGCGAGCCTTCGTCGGGATCGGCCTGCATCTGCACCACGGTCATCGACGGTGTCGGTGCCAGGTAGTGCGGGTAGGCAATCTCCAGCAGGTTGTGGGTGAAGGTCGGGTACTCGGCGTCGAGCTTGAGTTGCACCCGTGCGGTCAGGTAGGCAAAGCCTTCGAGCAGGCGTTCGACATAGGGGTCGGCGCAGTCGATACCGGACAGGGTCAGGCGCCCGGCGATTTTCGGGTATTCCCTGGCGAACTCGGCGGCGCTTTCGCGGATGTGTTGCAGCTCCTGGTTGTACAGCTCGAGCAGGCGCGGGTTCATGGACGTCTCCGGCGCTCGGCAGGGGCGACCCGGACATGCCCGGACTCCAGGTCCAGATCGGTGCGCAGCAGTAACGGCAGTGCCGCTGGCTGGGCCCACAGATCGCCTTCAATCTCGAAACTCAGGGCGTTGTGGTTCATTTCCCCTGGTGCGACCTGGGCGCGAACCCGCAGGCTGCTGCGCAGGATGCGCGGTTCGAAAGTGGCAATGGCCTGGTAAATGATGCTCTCCAGTGCGCTGATATCAATGTTCGAGGCGCTGTTACCGGCCAGTGCCGGCAGGCCATAGTTGACTACCGAGTTGCCGGCCTGGGTGTTGAGCGTGGCGGCAGCATCGAGCAGTGAGGTGGTATTGAGCAGCCAGGTGAGATCGCGCAGAACCGAGGCCTTGAGCTGGTTCAGCGACAGCACGCGTTTGTCGTTGGCTTCTTGCAGGTTGCCGGGCTCGTCGTCGGTCAGACGATCGAGCAGCGAAGGCTGCAGGCGGTCACGTGCAGCGATTTCGGCTACCAAGGGGCGGCTCCGGTGGTGGGATTCAAGATTGCGTTGGCCTTATCGCGGGGCAAGCCCGCCCCTACACGGTGGGTTTGTCCAGCGATAAGGGCGACGCGCATGTCAGATCTTGACGTTCTGGCGCACGTTCCAGCCGTACTTGACCGGGCCGCCGTCTTTGGTGCCGTCAGCTTTCTGCGGCTGGTAATCGACCGTGACCTTGGCGAAGTTCAGGGTGACGTTTTCGGTCAGGCGATCATCGCTGCCCGAACCACCGGTGCTCAGCGAGCTGATCAGCACCTCTTCGAGGTTGATGACCAGGTACTCGACCTGGCTTTCGCCACCGGCCTTGCGCACGGTCAGCTTGACCTTGTCGATGTGCTTGCCGCTGGAGCAATGCATCATCAGGTTGGGGCTGGATTTGTCGACGTACTTGGTCAGCGACAGGTCCTGGATGTTGACCTTGCCGGCGCCACCGCCACCGCCCATGTGCATGTTGCCGGACTGGGACATGCCCCAGTTCCAGTTCAGCACATCGATCTCGTCCTTGTGGGCCTTGTCCATGGACTCGCCCTTGATGTCGCCGATCTTGATGAAAATATCAACTGCCATGTTGTCTCCAGAGTGTGGCATCTACCACATTGTTTTTCAGTGCACGCCCCGCATTGCGGGGCGCTTCAGCGAGCCAGGGCTCAGGCGCCCTTGGCCGATGGCAACTTCGATACCAGGCGCAGCGACACGGTCAGCCCTTCAAGCTGGTAGTGCGGACGCAGGTAGAAACGCGAGTTGTAGTAGCCCGGGTTGCCTTCGACTTCTTCGACCACCACTTCAGCCGCTGCCAGCGGGTGCTGGGCCTTGGTGGTCTCGGTGGAGTGGGCCGGATCGCCATCGACGTAGTTGAGGATCCAGTCCTGCAACCAGCGCTGCATCTCGTCCTTCTCTTTGAACGAGCCGATCTTGTCGCGCACGATGCACTTCAGGTAATGGGCGAAGCGGCAGGTGGCGAACAGGTACGGCAGGCGCGCCGCCAGGTTGGCGTTGGCGGTGGCGTCCGGGTCGTCGTATTCGGCAGGCTTTTGCAGCGACTGGGCGCCAATGAACGCGGCGAAGTCGGTGTTCTTCTTGTGCAGCAGGGGCATGAAGCCGTTCTTCGCCAGTTCCGCTTCACGGCGATCGGAGATGGCGATTTCGGTCGGGCACTTCATGTCCACGCCACCGTCATCGGTGGGGAAGGTGTGCGCCGGCAGGTTCTGCACTTCGCCACCGGACTCGACGCCGCGAATCCGCGAGCACCAGCCGTAGTACTTGAACGAACGGTTGATGTTCACCGCCATGGCGTAGGCGGCGTTGGCCCAGGTGTACTTGGCGCTGTCGGCGCCGTCGGTGTCTTCTTCGAAGGCGAAGGCTTCCACCGGGTCGGTCTTGGCGCCATACGGCAGGCGGGCGAGGAAGCGCGGCATGGTCAGGCCGATGTAGCGCGAGTCTTCCGATTCACGCAGCGAGCGCCAGCCGGCGTACTCGGGGGTGGTGAAGATCTTGGTCAGGTCGCGCGGGTTCGACAGTTCCTGCCACGAGCCCATGCCCATCACGGTCGGCGAGGCCGCAGCGATGAATGGCGAGTGCATGGCGGCACACACTTTGGACAGCTCGCCGAGCAGCTCGACGTCCGGTGGCGACTGGTCGAAGTAGTAATCGCCGACCAGGCAGCCGTAAGGTTCGCCGCCGAACTGGCCGTATTCCTCTTCGTACATTTTCTTGAATAGCGGGCTCTGGTCCCAGGCCGTGCCCTTGAATTTCTTCAGGGTCTTGTGCAGATCGGGCTTGGAGATGTTGAGCACGCGGATTTTCAGCTGCTCGTCGCTCTCGGTGTTGTTGACCAGGTAGTGCAGGCCACGCCAGGCGCTTTCCAGCTTCTGGAACTCGGGATGGTGGATGACCTGGTTGACCTGGGCGGTGAGCTTGGCGTCGATGGCGGCAATGATCGATTCGATCGACTTGATCGCATCATTGGACACCAGGTCGGTTTGCGCCAGGGCCTGTTCGGCCAGGGTGCGCACCGCAGTTTCGACCGCTTCGCGGGCGCGCTCGGTCTTGGGTTTGAATTCTTGCAGCAACAGCGAGGCGAACTCGCTGGCTTGCTCGGTGGCCGCTGGCTGGGCCTGGGTATCACGCATCGGATCGGTCATGAGGCTTTGTCCTGATTAAGCGTTCGGCTCGGCATCCTGGGGCTTTGGCGCACTGGCCAAGGCCTGGAGCAGGGCCGGATCCTTGATGGCTTTCATGATGATTTCTTCGGCGCCGGTCTTGCCGTCCATGTAGGTCAGCAGGTTGGCCAGTTGGGTCCGCGCTTCGAGCAACTGGTTCAGCGAGTCGACCTTGCGCGCTACGGCGGCAGGGCTGAAGTCGTCCATGCTCTCGAAGGTGATGTCCAGGCTCAGGTTGCCTTCCCCGGTGAGTTCGTTGGGGACGTGGAAGGCTACCCGTGGCTGCATGGCCTTGAGGCGCGAGTCGAAGTTGTCGACGTCGATTTCCAGGAACTTGCGTTCGGCCACCGGCGCCAGCGGCTCGGCGGGCTTACCTGCGAGGTCAGCCATGACGCCCATGACGAAAGGCAGCTGGACCTTCTTTTCGGCGCCGTAGAGCTCGACGTCATACTCGATCTGCACCCGCGGCGCGCGATTGCGCGCAATGAATTTCTGAGAACTGGGGTTCGCCACGTTGTTCCTCCTGGTCGCAGGTGCGACGGTATTGGCGTCATCGATCGTTGCCGGTAACGGTGTTGCGTAATTGCGTTGGGCCTGGCCCGCAGGCCTCAGTCGGTCTCCGGCCCGCGCAGGGTTTCGAACTGCGACAGGCCATCGGGGATCAGGTCGCGGACGATCGCGGCGAAATCGGCATTCACCAGATTTTTCGCGCGATTCAACAGCACCGGCAACGGGCTCGAGGGCTCGTGACGGGCGTAATACTTGAGAATTCGGTCAAGGCTGCGCAGCACCTCGTCGCGGCTGGCGATATCCGCTGAGGCACGGGCAACAGGGGCTGCGGGAGCGGCGCTGTCGAGAGGCGGCGGATTGTCGGCAACCGTGCTGATTTCGGCTGCGGTGTCGTTGGCGGCTTGCTCGCCTGCCGGCGCCTGTTCGGCGAGGATCTGTGCAGCCTGGCGCAACGGTTGCTTGAGGGCGCCGAGATCAATACCGCTGGCCGAGCCGACCTGCTCGTTGACGTACTGCTCGATTGCCTCGGCGGCTTCGCGGGCTTGCTGCAGGGCTTCGCGGGTGGCCTGCAGTTGGTCGGCATCGCTGTCGCGCAGGGCGCCGCCGAGCTCGTCGGCGTTGAGCGTCTCGCTGGCAAAGTGCTGCAGGCCACTGGCGTGCAGGGCCGCGCGCAGGCTGACCGGGCCGAATGCACGGGAGCGGGTCAGCAGGCTTTCACGCAGCAGGGCGATGTTGGTCTCGCAGACCAGACCTGCGAGGGCGTTGATGCGTACCGTCGGGTCGTTGTCGTCATCGGCGTCGAGTTGCGGGTGCACCTGTGGCCAGTACTGGCGCAGCAACTCGTTGATCAGTTGCAGGGTGCTGGCCAGGCCGGCAATACCGTGCAGGGCCAGGGCACTCTGCAAGAGGAAATGCGTGACCCGAAGGTCCTTGCTGCGTTGCAGCAGGGCCGTGCAGGACTGTTCGATCTGCCGCCACTGGGGAGGCTCGGCAGGCTGGATGGCATCACCCATGACACGCTCGGGCTTGCCTTGGGCATCACGCTCCAATTGCAGGAAGTCCGGGTCGTATTCAAGGTCGTCGCCGCAGGGGAAGTTCTCCGAAACGGCAGCGAGCAAATGCGCTGAGTTCACCAGATATCGATCTCCGTATCGTCCCGTGGTGGGGGTAGCTAATGTGCGCAAGTTAATTTTGTGACAGAGCGCACATATTTTGCTGAGTTATCCTTAGTTGATATCAAAGTGATATCACGCTCGTTCAGCAAGTTGCGCATTTTTGGTTTATTTCCAATTGGCTGTCAAGGTAAGCTATCGGCCCACCGTGACCTGAGTGCTGGGCCAAACAGGGTTTTTGACTTGTTGGTCAGGGCGGCGGTGGATGTCATTTGAAACTGACATGGTTCGGCTAGAAACTGTCGAAAATCGGATATTCAGTAGAGTTTTTCAGGGATTGGAAGCGAATCGCTTTTCTGTGTCAGGCCTGCAGCGGGCCAGCAGACGGTTCGGGATGTGGCTAAGGAGGCGTGATGTCGCTGAGTCTGACTATTACCAGTTATCACAAGATTACCCCTGGCCAATGTCCTGAAAAGTTCATCGAATCAGGCGCCATCAGCATCGGACGTGGCTCTGATAATGATTGGGTATTGCCCGATCCGGAGCGTCTGGTCTCTTCGCAACATTGTGTCATTCAATATAAAGATGGCCGCTACTACCTGACTGATAACAGCACAAATGGTGTCGAGTTAATTCACGCCGGTATTCGCTTGCGCCGCGGTAATAGCGAGCCCTTGATGGATGGCGAAATCATCCGTATTGGCGAGTACGAGATCCAGGCGCGGATTGATTCGAGCTTCAAGGTAGGGGATGGCAATCCGATCGGCGGCGATGCCAGCAATAGTTTCGAAGCGTTGATGGCTAACCAGGCCAGCCCTGCGCCTGTCCTTTCTCACGCAGGCACACCGGCGCTCGTGCACGGTGCGTCAAGCAGCGACACCCTGCCGGACCTGTTTGATTTTCTCGCGCCGGCAAGCATTGCGCCGGTAACCCAGCCTGACCATGTACCTGCCCAGCAGCATGACTTTCGTCCGCCCGCGCCGATCGTCCCTGTGGCGGTGCCGGCCCCGGCGAGCCCTGGGGTGATTCCCGCAGATTGGGACCTGTTTGCCGAGCCTTCAGCACCTGCACCTGCTCCCGCTCCCGCTCCCGCACCGACGCCTGTCGCGACCGCAGCGCCTGCGCCGGTGGCCGTCGTCGAGGCCTCGGCCCAGCCTGCCGAATCAGCAGCGCTGGTCCAGGCTTTCCTGCGCGGGGCAGGCCTTGAGCAACTGCGTATCGACAGCGCGCAGGTCGAGGCGCAGATGGAGGCCCTTGGCCGCAGTTACCGCTTGATGGTCGAGGGCTTGATCGACGTATTGCGTGCGCGCAGCAGCCTCAAGGGCGAATTCCGCATGCAGCAGACCATGATCCGCCCGGCGGAGAACAACCCGCTCAAGTTTGCTCCGAATGCCGATGAAGCGTTGCTGTTACTGCTGCGTCACGGCAATCACGCCTTCATGGCGCCGGACCAGGCAGTACGTGACAGCTTCGATGACCTGCGTGCTCACCAGTTGGCAGTGATGGCGGGTGTCGAGGCCGCCATCAAGCACCTGCTCGCGCGTTTCGAACCGGCCCAGCTGGAGTCGCGGTTAGGTGAGCCAGCCGGCTTGTCGAAGCTGTTCGCAGGCTCCCGCCAGGCCCAGTACTGGCAGCAGTTCACCGAGCTGTACAGCAAGATTTCCCGGGAAGCCGAAGACGACTTCCAGGACCTGTTCGGGCGCGAATTCAGCCGCGCCTATGAGGAGCACAGCGCGCGTCTGCAGCGCTCCTGAAACAAACGGAAAGTGCCACGTCATTGAGGACGCAGGATGATTCGAACAATGCTGATGGCAGCGGTAACCGCACTGCTGCTCAGTGGTTGTAGCAAGGATGAAGTTGCAGTACCGGCCCAGCCCGAGGTGGCAGGACCGACCAGCGTCACCTTGTACTTCAGTGCCGCCGCCGGGCTCAACCCGGGCGCCAACGGCCAGGCCGCGCCCGTGCGCGTGCGTATCTACGAGCTGAAGAACAGCGCCAACTTCAATCGCGCCGATTACTTCGCGCTGGCCGATCGGGCCCCCGCGACCCTGGGCGCCGACCTGGTCGATCAGGATGAAGTACTGGTGCAGCCCGGTGAGCAGTTGCGCATCGAGCGTCCACTGAGCCCGACGACCCGCCAGATTGGCCTGGTGGTCGGCTACCGCGAAGTTGACCAGGCGCAGTGGCGCAGCCTGCTACCGGTGCCGCCGCTGGACTACCAGGTCAGCCTCGATGTTCGTGCTGTACGCAGCGCTGCTCATTCCTCCCCAACCAGTACCGCCCAATAGGCGATCGGAGAAGCCATGTCCTGGAACAATCGTGTGGTCTGGTCGGAAGGCATGTTCCTCGGAACCCAGCATTTTCAACAGCATGACCGCTATCTCGAAAACCTGATCGATGCCCGCAGCCGGCCGCTGTCGGCAGGCGCCTGGGGCTTCTCCGAGCTGCTGATCGACCAGGGCCTGCTGGCTCAGGGCAAGCTGGCCATCATCTCGGCCCGCGGCCTGCTCCCGGACGGTACGCCGTTCAATATCCCCCAGGACGACCTGGCGCCAAGCCCGCTGAACATCGACGACAACCTACGCGATGGCCTGGTGTACCTGGCATTGCCGCTCAAGCGCGCTGGCGCCCGCGACACGGTCGACGAAGGTGAGGCCCCGGGCGGTGCGCGTTATGTCAGCCGGGTGGCGGAGGTGCGCGATGACAACGCACCGTTCGAGAACCGCGCGCCGGTGGCCCTCGGTTCCCGGGCCTTGCGCCTGATCACCGCCGAAGAAGGCCTGAGCGACTATGCCGCGCTGGGCCTGGTGCGCATCAAGGAAAAACGCGCCGACCGTGCTTTGGTCCTGGATGACAGCTACATCGCGCCGGTGCTGGATGTGTCGGCGAGCAAGAGCCTGTCGGCGTTTCGCAGCGAACTGCTGGGCCTGCTGCACCAACGTGGCGAGGCCCTGGCCGGGCGGGTGGTGGCCTCGGGCGCGGGTGGTGCTTCGGAGATCGCGGATTTCATGCTTCTGCAACTGGTCAACCGCGCCCAACCGCTGGTTGAGCACCTCAGCCAGTTGAGCCCGCTGCACCCGGAGCGCCTGTACAGCGAGCTGGTCAGCCTGGCCGGTGAGTTCGCCACGTTTTGTGCAAGCAACCGCCGCCCGGGTGAGTTCCCGGTGTATCAGCATGATGACCTGGCAGCGAGTTTCGCCCCGGTCATGCAGGCGCTGCGCGAAGCCCTGTCGATGCTGATCGACAGCAAGGCCACGCCAATCCCGATCGTTGAGAAGGCCTACGGTATCCACGTGGCCATGCTTGCCGACCGCAGCCTGCTCGACAACGCCAGCTTCATCCTCGTGGTGCGTGCCGATGTGCCGAGCGAAACCCTGCGCGGGCGTTTCGCCCAGCAGAGCAAGATCGGTGCGGTCGAACATATCCGCGACCTGGTCAACCTGCAGCTCCCGGGCATCGGCCTGCTGCCGTTGCCGGTGGCGCCACGACAGATCCCGTTCCATGCCGGTTCCACCTACTACGAACTCGATCGCGGTAGCGAGCATTGGCAGCAACTGCAGAACGCCGGCGGCTTTGCCTTCTATGTTGCTGGCGAGTTCCCGGGCTTGAACCTGGCTTTCTGGGCCATCCGAGGATAAGCCGCGATGCAGCCTAACGACCCATCGGCACCACCGGCCAACGACCGCACCCAGTTCATGCCGCGCCCCGGTGGCCGTGGCCCGCAAGCCGGTACGCCGGAGCCGGCCGTGCCGCCGTCGATGCCGGCGCAGCCGTTGCCCGGTGGCCAGGCGCTTGGCCTGAACCCGCTGGAAAGCGCCGCCGGGCCATTGCTGGCGTTGCTGACCCGCTTGCGCAGCACCATTGCCCATCCGGCCCCGGCCAGCCTGCGTGCGCAGTTGCTGGCCTACCTGCGCCAGTTCGAAGAGCGCGCCGAAGCCGCCGGTGTGGCGCGTAACGAAGTGCTGCTGGCCCGTTACGCCCTGTGTACCGCCCTCGATGAAGCCGTACTGAGCACGCCCTGGGGCAGTGGCAGTGACTGGGGCAAGCAGAGTTTGCTGATCACTGTGCACAACGAAGCCTGGGGCGGCGAGAAGGTTTTCCAGTTGCTTGAGCACTGCCTGCAGAGCCCGCGCGAACGCCTGTATCTGCTGGAGTTGCTGTACCTGTGCATGTGCCTGGGCTTCGAAGGCCGCTATCGGGTCATGAACGGCGGTCGTGCCCAGCTTGACGCCTTGCGTGAGCGTACTGCGGCCGCCATTCGCAGCGCCCGTGGCGAGTTCGAGCGCGAGCTGTCGCCGCACTGGCGCGGGGTCAGCGTCACGCGTGATCGACTGTCGCAGTTCATGCCGCCCTGGGTTGGCCTGGCCATTGCCCTGGCGTTGTTACTGGCGCTGCTGTTCGCCCTGCGCTTCATGCTCGCGGCCGACGCCGAACCGGTGTTCAAGAACATTCATGCCCTGGGCGAGATCCCGGTGCAGGCCATCGACCGCCCGGTGACCCAGCCCAAGCCAGTGGAACGCCCGCGCCTGGCGGGTTTCCTGGCCAGCGATATCAAGGCCGGGCGGGTCAGTGTCGAAGACGCCGTCGACCGCTCGGTGGTGACCATCCGCGGCGACGAGTTGTTCGCTTCGGCCAGTACCAGTATCAACGACAGCTTGCAGCCACTGATGCTGCGCATCGCCGACGCCATTGGCCAGGTCAAGGGCCAGGTGCGGATCACCGGCCACAGTGACAACCGGCCAATTGCAACCTTGCGCTTCCCGTCCAACTGGGCGCTGTCCCAGGCCCGTGCCGAGCAGGTTCAGCAGATTCTGGCAGCCAAGACCGGCCAGCCCGCACGCTTTAGCGCGCAGGGCCTGAGCGACACTGAACCACTGGCACCGAACAGCACGGCCGAAGGCCGGGCAAAGAACCGCCGGGTTGAAATCACTGTATTGGCGGAGGGGGTCGAGTGAAGGCGTTTTTCGGTTTTGTCGTTCGCTGGGTGATCCCGCTGCTGGGCTTGATCGCCCTGAGCCTGATCATCTGGTTCATCGGCCCGCTGTGGGACGTGCTGGTCCCGGCGGGGCGCCGCTGGGCCCTGATCGCGCTGCTGTTTGCGGCGTGGATCGGTTATCGCCTGTGGCGCTTCATCCAGGCCCGCCGCCAGGCGGCAGAAGTCATGCGCAGCCTGGCCGCAGAAACCGCCCCGGACCCTGCCAGCGTTGCCACCGCTGAAGAACTGGCCACCCTGCGCCAGCGCATGGACGAGGCCCTGGCACTGCTGAAAAAGGCCCGTCTTGGCGGTGATGAGCGGCGCAATCTGTATGAGCTGCCGTGGTACGTGATCATCGGCCCGCCGGGCTCGGGCAAGACCACCGCACTGGTCAACTCCGGCCTGCATTTTCCGCTCGCGGCGCAGCTTGGCGCCGGGGCGATTCGCGGTGTTGGCGGCACCCGCAACTGCGACTGGTGGTTTACCGACCAGGCTGTGCTGCTGGATACCGCTGGGCGCTACACCACCCAGGACAGCCATGCCCAGGTCGACAAGGCGGCCTGGCTGGGTTTCCTTGACCTGCTGAAGAAGCAGCGCGCGCGCCGGCCGATCGACGGCGCCTTCATCGCCATCAGTCTGTCCGACCTGCTGCTGGGCAGCGACGCGGAACGTGCCGCCCATGCGGCGGCCATTCGCTCGCGTATCCAGGAGCTGTACAGCCAGCTGGGCGTGCGCTTTCCGATCTACCTGATGCTGACCAAGCTCGACCTGGTGCCGGGCTTCATGGAGTTCTTCGACACGCTGAGCAAGGAAGAGCGCGCCCAAGTGTGGGGCATGACCTTTGCCCTGGACGACGACCAGTCGGCCGAAGGGCCGCTGGCGCAGTTCCAGAGCGAGTTTGCCGGCCTTGAGCAGCGCCTCAACGCACGCTTGGTCGAACGCCTGCAGCAGGAGCGGGATCCGGCGCGGCGCGATCTGGTCTACGGCTTTGTCCAGCAGTTCGCCGCCTTGCGTTCGAATCTGCAGAGCTTCCTCGACGGCGTGTTCAAGCCCAATGCCTATGAAGAGCGCGCACTGTTGCGTGGCGTGTACTTCACCAGCGGCACCCAGGAAGGCAGCCCGATCGACCGCCTGATCGGCGCCATGGCCCAAAGCATGGGCCTGGACCGCCAGCACCTGGCGCGCCAGAGCGGCAGCGGGCGCAGCTATTTCATCGAAAAACTGTTCAACGCCGTGGCCTTTGCCGAGCGCGGCCTGGTTGGGGTCAACCCGAAGGTCGAGCGCCGGCGCAAATGGCTGGCCCGTGGCGCACTCGCTGCCAGCATTGCCCTGGTAGTGCTGGTCGGCACCTTGTGGGCGGTGAGCTATCGCGCCAACCAGGCCTACATTGCCCAGGTCGAACACAAGCTCGCGCCCCTGGGGCAAACCTTGCAAACCCTGAGCCCGGCCCAGCGTGATGTGTTGGCAGTGCTGCCGCTGCTCAATGCCGTGCGCCACCTGGCCGAAGATCCGCCCAGCTGGGCCGAGGGCCTGGGGCTGTACCAGGGCGACATGCTTGAGGCCGAATCGGCCAGCGTCTACCGCAAGTTGCTGATTGCCGTGTTCGCCCCGCGCCTGGTCACCCGCATCGAAGAGCAACTGCACAGTGGCGGCGGTTCGGACTTCCTCTACGAAGGCCTCAAGGCTTACCTGATGCTGGCCGATGGCGAGCATTACGACCCGGACTTCATCAAGGCCTGGGTCACCCTCGACTGGGAGCAAAGCCTGCCCCGTGACTTGGCCCCAGAGCAGCGTGCTGCGCTGGGTGAGCACCTGCAGGCGCTGTTTGCAAAACGGCCGCCGAATGCACGCCTGGATGCCAACCTGATCGAAGACTTGCGTCGCCAACTGCAGCAACTGCCGGTGGCCCAGCGCGTCTATGACCGGGTCAAGCGCCAGAAGCTGCCAGACGGCGTCAGCGATTTTCGCCTGAGCGAAGCCGCTGGCCGCGATGCTGCGCTGGTGTTCAGCCGCAAGAGCGGCAAGCCGTTGGGCGAGCCTTTGAGCGGGCTGTTCACCGTCGAGGGGTATCGCAAGGCGTTCCTCGCTACCAGTCTGCAGCACAGCAACACCCTGGCCGAAGAGCGCTGGGTGCTGGGCCGCGAACAAGCCGATGAAGGCGATGTCAGCAGCCTGGCCGCCGATGTGCGCCGCCTGTATTTCGCCGACTACATCCGCCACTGGGACGCGCTGCTGGCCGATATCGACTTCGTGCCGATCACCAGCGTGGCCCAGGCTGCCGATGTATTGCGGGTGATTTCCGGGCCGACTTCGCCGCTGAAAAAACTGCTTGGCGCAGTCGCCAAGGAAACCAACCTGCAACAGCAGGACCCGCTTGCCGCCGCCCAGGCCAAGGCTGGCGAAGCCGGTGTCGATCAGCTCAAGCAACGCCTGGGCAACCTGCTGGGCCAGGATGCACCGGCAGATAGCCGCCAGGCGCAGCAAACTGAAGACCCGGTCACCGCGCACTTTGCCGAACTGGCCAGCCTGGTCAGCAAGGGCGAGGGCGAGCCGGCAGCCATCGACGGCCTGCTCACCGACATGAACGCCTTGTACGTGCAGGTCAGCGCTATGGTCGGTGCCAGCGGCGATGCCTTGCTCGGCGAAGCCAAGAACCAGGCCACTGCCGCCGCCAACCGCGTCAGCCTCACCGCCCAACGCCAGCCGCCGATGGTTCAGGGCCTGGTCAAATCGGTGGTGACTTCGACCACCAACACCATGATGGGCGGCGTGCGCAACCAACTCAACGCCGCTTGGGTCAGCGAGGTGGTCAACGTTTACCGCCAGTCCCTGAGCGGTCGTTACCCGTTGGCGCCGGGCAGCTCGAGGGACGCCACCCTGGATGACTTCGGCCAGTTTTTCGGCGTCGGCGGGGTGATGGACAGCTATTTCCGCAAATACCTGCAGCCGTACGTCGATACCTCGACCAACCCCTGGCGCTGGCAGCCGGGCGCGGCGCAGAAGCTTGGCATCGGCCCTGGCGTGCTGCACACCTTCCAGCGCTCGGCCGCGATTCGGGATGCGTTCTTCCGCTCTGGCGGCCTGCAGCCGACCGTGCGCTTCGAGCTCAAGCCGGTGGCCATGGACGCCTCGATCACCCAGTTCCTGCTTGATCTCGACGGCCAGCAGATCAGCTACGACCATGGCCCCAGCCGCCCGGTAGCGATGCAGTGGCCGAACCCCAACAGCATCGGCGTGGTGCGCCTGTCGATCATGCCGCCGTCTGCCACGGGCCGTTCAGGGTTGACCCTGGAAGGGCCGTGGGCCTGGTTCCGCCTGCTCGACCAGTCGGACCTGGTGGCTGGCAACGGCCCGGATCGTTTCAGCCTGCGCCTGCGCGTCGATGGTGCCAGCGTGTCTTACGAGTTGCGTGCCAATAGCGCCTTCAACCCGTTCAAGAGCCGCGTGCTCAGCGGTTTCAGCCTGCCGGAGCGGCTGTGATGGATGGCGTTGGTTTCTACGGCAAGCTGGCCAGCCGCGGCGACTTTGTCAGCCGTGGCTTGCCGCACAGCTTTATCCAGCCCTGGGACCAGTGGCTGGCGGCGGGGCTGATGGCCAGCCAGCAGCAATTGGCCGAGCACTGGTTGCCGGCCTACCTGGTCAGCCCGCTGTGGCGCTTCGCCCTGGCGCCGGGGGTGTGCGGGCCGCAGGCTGTAGTGGGCGTGCTGATGCCCAGCATCGACAGGGTAGGGCGCTATTTCCCGCTTACCCTGGCCCAGGTTCTGCTGTCGGATGAGTCGCTGGCGGCCGTGGTCAGTGGCCCGGATGACTGGTTCGAGCGTTGTGAGGCGCAGCTGTTGGCAACCCTGGAGCCGCAAGCCACTTTCGAGGCGTTCGATGCGGCGGTGCAGGGCTGTGCCGTACCTCGCCTCAGTGTGGTTTCGAGCCCTGCGGTTGCTGGTTTGCAGCGCTTTGGCGCAGTGACCCCCGAGGCCCGCCAGGCAGCGTTGGCCGAAAGTGCCTGTGCCGGCATGAGCCTGTGGTGGGGGCGGGGATCGGATCGTATCGAGGCGGGATTGTTACGCTGTGCCGGCTTGCCGCGCAGCGAGGATTTCGCCAGTTTTCTTTTGGGCAATGAGGCGGCGCGCTAGATGACGGCATTGCATTACACCGCAGCCAGCTACAGCCATGTCGGCATGGTGCGCAGCATCAACGAAGACGCCTGCCTGGACCTTGGCAGTGAAGGCCTGTGGGCGGTTGCCGATGGCATGGGCGGGCATGCAGCGGGCGATTACGTCAGTTGCCTGATCGTCGATACCTTGCGCCGGTTACCGTCCACGCCGTCCCTGGACGATTACGCGCAGGTGCTGCGCGGGAGGCTGTCGGCGGTCAATGCGGCGGTGCGCGAAGAAAGTGTCCGGCGTGGTGTGGCGATGATGGGCAGCACCCTGGTATTGCTGGCGGTGCGTGGTGATCAGGGCGTCTGCCTGTGGGCCGGCGACAGCCGCCTGTACCGCCTGCGCGATGGGCGCCTGGAAGGTATCTCCCGCGACCACAGTTATGTACAGGAACTGCAGGACAGCGGCCTGCTCAGCGAGGCTGAAGCACGGGTGCATCCGCGGGCCAATATCGTGACCCGGGCAATCGGCGTCGAGCCTGAGCTGGAGCTCGAAAGCGTGCCCCTGCACATCCTCCCCGGCGATACCTACCTGCTGTGCAGCGACGGCGTCAACAAGACCGTCGAAGACCATGAAATTCGCGAAGTGCTGGGCCACAGCGACCCCTATCAGGTGGTACGCAGCCTGGTGCACCTGGGCCTGACCCGGGGCGCCCCCGACAACATTACCGCCGTCGTCATCAAGGCCGGTTGAAGACCAAGCACATGGACAAAGTGATCCCCGGATACGACATCGACGGCGAGATTGGCGAAGGCGCCATGGCCACCGTCTACCTGGCCACCCAGCGCTCGCTGGAGCGCAAGGTGGCATTGAAGGTCATGGCCGCGGCACTGGCCGCCGACCCGACCTTCTGCGAGCGCTTCCTGCGTGAAGGCCGAACCCTGGCGCGGTTGTCGCACCCGCACACGGTGACCATCCACGACATCGGCAATGTCGGCGAGCTGTACTACATGGCCATGGAGTACCTGCCCAACGGTACCCTCAAGGAACGCATTGCCGCCGGGGTAACGCCGGAGCAGGGCCTGTCGTACATCCGCCAGATCGCCTCGGCACTGGGTTACGCCCACGCCCAGGGCCTGGTGCACCGTGACGTCAAACCGGCCAACATTCTGTTTCGCGCCGATGGCACCGCAGTGCTGTCGGACTTCGGCATCGCCAAGTCGCTGGATGACCGGACCCAGTTCACCCAGGCCGGTTTTGCCGTCGGCACCCCGAGCTACATGAGCCCGGAGCAGGCGCGCGGCCAGGAAATCGACGGCCGTGCCGACCTCTACGCCCTGGGCGTGGTGTTCTACGAGATGCTGGTTGGCAAGCTGCCGTACAGCGGCAACGATGCGCTGTCGACGGCGCTGGCGCATTTGACCGAACCGTTGCCGGAGCTGCCGATCGAGCACGGCCGGTATCAGGAGATCCTCCGTGGCTTGCTGGCCAAGGACCCGGCCGAGCGCTACGCCGATGCCGAGACGCTGCTGGCGGCGCTCGATCGCCTGCCAGCGCAAGAAGCTGACAGCACCTTGATCCAGCCGCTGCCAATTACCAGCCCGGTGACGCCTGTAGCGGTGCAGACTCCACAGCTGCCTCCCGCGCCAACACCGGAACCGATCGCCAAGGCATCGCCACCGCCGGCACCGCGCAAGCGTCCGGCGTTGGCCCTGCTCGCCATAGCCGTCGCGGCCGCCCTGGGCCTGGGCGGGGTGGGCTATTGGAGCATGAGTGGCGATGAACAGGTCGTTGAGGCGCCGTCGGTGCAACCCCCCGCGCCGGCGCCGCAGACGCCCGTAGCCGCTAGCAACGACGGTGATCGGCCGCTGCTGATGGCCGGCAAGAAAACCCTGTTCCAGCGTGTGCTGAGCAAGCCTGGCGCCCAGGTCGTCAGCCAGCCGGGCGCCACGCCCAGCGATACCCTGCCGGCCTTTACCGTGCTCTATGTCTACCAGCGCCAGGACGTCAACGGCAGCCCCTGGCTGCAGGTCGGCACCGCCAGTGATGGCCGCCGCGACGGCTGGTTGCCAGCCTCTCAGGTCAGCGACTGGAAGCAGAGCCTGGTACTCAAGTTCACTGAACGCTCGGGGCGCGCGCCAGTGATGTTCCTGCGCCAGGCCGACGAGCTTGAGCGCTTGCTCGGCGATACCTCGGCCGCTCGCAGCGAGCTGCTCAAGGCGCAGAACAACCCGGACGAAGTACCGCAGGTGATGGCCCTGGAACCCAGCGCCAGCGCCGTGCCTCAAGACCAGTTCTACCTGATGCCGATCTTCGAGGCGCGTGAGAGCTTTGACGAAAACGGCCAGCCGCTGCAACTGCTCAATGTCGCCTCCATCGACCCAGGCAGCAGCGCGCGCAGCAGTGAACCCAAGGCCGCCGGCATGGCCACCTCCAGCGATGCCTTCCGTACCGCCGTGGTGCTGGTGGTGGATACGTCGGTGTCGATGCAGCCCTATATCGATCAGGTGCGCCAGGTGGTGCACGAGCTGCATGGACAGATCTCGCGCCGTGGCGAGCTGGATAACGTCAGCTTCGGCCTGGTCGGCTTTCGCAACAACACCACGCGCACACCGGCCCTGGAATATCTGACCAAGACCCTGGTGACCCTGGACCAGGGCCGCGACCCCGAGCGTTTTCTGAAGCTGGCCGAACAGGTCAAGGCCACCAACGTCTCCAGCCACTCGTTCAACGAAGACGCCTTTGCCGGGATCATGCAGGCGGTCGACGGCATGGACTGGTCCGGCTATGGCGGTCGCCTGATCCTGCTGGTCAGCGATGCCGGCTCCTTGCGCAAGAACGACCGCTACAGCAGCACCCAGATGAACGAAGCGGAAGTGCGCCAGGCGGCCCTGAGCAAGCAGATCAAAATCTACGCCTTGCACCTGCGCACCGACGCCGGCAAGAAGAACCACGCCTACGCCGAGCAGCAGTACCGGGTGTTGACTGCCGATGCCAACCCGCAGATCGGCGATCTGTATGTGTCGGTGCCCGGTGGTGATGTGAACAAGTTCGGCGAGCGGGTGCGCGAGATTGGCTCGAGCTTCGCCGACCTGGTTCATCAGGTGCGCAGCAACCAGGCGCAGCCGGTGCCGCTGTTGGCCGCCTCGCCGAGCGTTGCAGATAAATCAGCCGCCATCGGCTATGCCATGCATATGGATTTTCTCGGCCGCAAGAGCGCCAGCCAGGCCCCGCAACTGGTCAGCGCCTGGACCTCGGACCGCGACCTGACCAACCCGGCGCTGCCAACCCTGCAGGTTTGCGTGATGCTTACCAAGCTGCAACTCAACGACCTGCAACAGTCGCTGAAACTGATCGTTGATGCCGCGCGCAAGACCCGCACTTCGCCCAAGGATTTCTTCCAGGAAATCGCCAGCGCCAGTGCTTACATGAGTCGCGACCCGGCCGCCCTGCGCAAGGGCGCCAACCTTGCCGAAGGCGGGGTGCTGGGCGAATACCTGGAGGGCCTGCCATACCGCAGCAAATCCCTGAGCATGACCCAGGACCTGTGGTTGTCGCTCAGCGTTGCCGAACAGGAGGATTTCATCGACGAGCTGGATTCGAAGATCCGCCTGTACGAAACCTTCCACAACGACATGGCCAACTGGGTGCGCTTCGGCAATGCCGAGCCTGGTGACGCCTTGTACCGTGTTCCGTTGTCGACGCTGCCGTGATGATCAGCCTGCACGCGCTGCGTAAAACCCGAGGCCTCGGCACCCAGCGCTACAGCCTGGAGATCGAGCGTCTGGAGCTGCGCGCCGGTCAGCAGCTGGCGCTGGTCGGCCCCAGCGGTTGCGGCAAGAGCACCTTGCTCGACCTGCTGGCGTTGGTGCTGCAGCCGGATCAGGCCGAGCGCTTCGTGTTCAGCACCGACTCGCACACCTACGATGTCCAGCAGCTGTGGCGTGAACAGCGTCAGGACCGGCTGGCGCACCTGCGCCGCCGGCACCTGGGTTATGTGTTGCAAGCGGGCGGCCTGCTGGGCTTTCTCGACGTGCGCAGCAACATCGCTCTGCCTCGTCAGGTGCTTGGCCTGGGCGATGACTGCAGCGTGCAGCGCCTGGCCGAGCAACTGGAGATTGACGACCAGCTCGACAAGAAGCCGACAGCCTTATCGGTCGGCCAACGCCAGCGGGTCAGCTGCGCCCGTGCCCTGGCGCACAACCCCGACCTGCTGCTGGCCGATGAGCCGACGGCGGCCCTTGATCCAATCAATGCCGAACGGGTGTTGCAGCTGTTGCTGCGTCAGGCGCAAGCGCGGCAGGTGGCCTGCCTGATCGCCACCCATGATGAGGCGCTGGCCCGCGATGCCGGCTTGCAGGTGTTGCGCATGAGCTGCCGCCGCGATGCCGACGGTGGCGTGACCGCCACGCTGGAGGGCCAGTCGTAATGCGCCCGATGCTGATCGCCGCCCTGGCTTGGCGGGACTACCGCAACGACGCACGGCTGTCTGCCTGTAGCGTGTTGGCGCTGGTGGCGGTGATTGCGCCGTTGCTGGTGCTGTTCGGCCTGAAGTTCGGCCTGGTCAGCAGCCTGACCGAGCGTTTGCAGCGCGACCCGGCGGTGCGGGAAATCATCCCGTTGGGCGGTGGCCGTTTCAGCGCGGGTTTCGTTGCCGAGTTGGCCGAGCGTCCGGATGTGGCCTTTGCCTTGCCGCGTACCCGGCAAATTGCCGCGACTGCTGATCTGGTGCTGTCTGCCCGCAAGGTGGTGGTGAACGTCGAGATGATCCCGACGGCGCTCCGCGACCCGCTTCTGCAGGGGCTGCAAATCCCCCACGGCATCGACCAGATCGTCCTCAGCCGCACGGCGGCGGAGAAGCTTGGCGCTCAGGTAGGCGACTCGCTTGAGGCGTCGTTCAGCCGCCAGCTGGCCGGGCAGATTCAGGCTCAACGCACTACCTTGAAGGTCTTGGCCGTCTTGCCGATGGAAGCCTTCGAGCGTGACGCCTTGTTCGCCCCGCTGGCGCTGCTGGAAGCTGCCGAAGACTACCGCGATGGCCGCGCCGTACCCGCCTTTGCCTGGGAAGGGGAGACCAAGGCCGGCGAGGCGCAACGGGTCTACCCGGCCTTTCGCCTGTATGCGCGCAACCTCACCGATGTCGAGCCGTTGCGCCGCTTCTTTGCCGACCGCCAATTGCTGGTTTCAACCCAGGCCCCGGCCATTGCCCAGGTGCAGTCGTTGAGCCGCAACCTGACCCTGGTGTTCTGGATCATTGCCGCGCTGGCAGTGGCTGGCGCGTTCGCGGCTATCTGCGCCGGCGCCCTGGCGGCGGTCGAGCGCAAACGCCGTGAGCTGTCGGTGTTGCGCCTGCTCGGTTTCAGTACTTGCGCCTTGCTGGCCTTCGTCGTGCTGCAGGCGCTGTACAGCGGTGTGCTTGCCGCCGTCATTGGCGCTGCGCTGTACGCCTTGGCTGAGAGCGGCCTCAACCAGTTGTTCATGCAGATGCCCGGTGAGTACGCCAGCCATCTGCTCCCGTCGCATTACCTCGTTGCCTTGCTCGCTGTGCTGTTAGCCAGTGCGGCCGCTGCCGCCCTGGGCGGCTGGCGCGTGGCACGAATAGACGCTTGTGAAGGAATTCGAGATGTTTGACCGCCGCTTCCCCGCCCTGGCGCTGATCGTCGCCGCCCTGAGCCTGGTGTCCTGTGCCCAGGCCGAGGACGAGCCCAAGCCTGCCAGCAACAAGCTGGACAACCCCAAGCCGCTGGCTGACGACATCAGCCTGCCGTTGCCGTGCGACGGCGAGATGGTCTTCCGTCATGTCTATGTGCTGGCCCAGGGCAGCCTCGATGACCGGGAAGTGAACCTCGGCTACCCCTTCAGCGAAGGCGAGGCGGGCTACAAACAGTCGTTCATTTCCGGTTATCGCCGCGACTTCATCAACGGTCAGTTCAGCCTGCAGGACCTCTCCGCCGACTGGAAAAAACGCATCGGCCCGAGCTTGCCGAAAACCGACGCCGGCAGCCCGCTGAAACCGATGATGTACTTCATCGGCAAGTACGAAGTCACCGCCCGCCAGTACGCGCAGGTGATGGCCCAGGCCCAGTCGCTGGCCAGCGGCGAGCCGGCGCCGGCCTGTGAGGCGCCGACCGGCATGGCTGCGCGGTTGCCCAAGGTCAAGCTGTCGCGTTTTGAAGCCGAGCGTTTTGCCGCGGTCTACAGCGCCTGGTTGATGAAAAACCACCGCGACCTGCTGCCGGTCAGCGGCCGTGGCAAGAAGGCTGAAGATGGCGGTATCGGCTTTGTGCGCCTGCCGACCGAAGTGGAATGGGAGTTCGCTGCCCGTGGTGGCTCTGCCGTCAGTCGCCAGGAGCTGGAAGGCCGGCTGTTCCCGCGACGCCTTGAAGGCAGCGAAAGCGATGGCCCATTGGCCGACTGGGCGGTGTTCAACCAGGTGGCTGGCGGCACCGGCCAGGCTGCGCGCCTGACCCCGATCGGCACCAAGTTGCCCAACCCGTTGGGGCTGTTCGACGTTGTCGGCAACGCCGCGGAAATGGTCCAGGAGTCGTTCCAGCTGGTGCATGCCGGGCGCCGCCAGGGTGCTTATGGCGGCTTCGTGGTCAAGGGCGGCAACTACTTGGAAGGCGAGGGCACGCTGTTCACCGGCATGCGCCGCGAGTACCCGCTGTTCGGCGCCGATGGCACTGAGCAAAGCAATGAAACTACAGGTTTCCGTGTCGCCATCGGCGCCCTGTCGGCCCCGCGTTCGCGTTATGAGGAACTGTTCGAGCAGTGGCAGAAAGAGGGCCGCCTGGCCTCGCTGACCGATGCCATCGACGACGCCCAGGACCCGACCAAGCGTCTGGACAGCATCATCGCCGCCAGCGCCGACCCGCGCCTGCAAGCGGAGCTTGGCCTGGTCAACGAAGAGCTCAAGCGCAACGTCTCGCTGATCGCCCAGCAGCGCGAAGAAGCCGCCGGCAACCTGATCCAGTCGGCGGCCCTGGTGGCCGAAACCATCAACAACTACAACATCCGCCTGACCAACCTGCAAAAGACCCAGCAGCAGGCCAAGGCTTCCGGTGACGACACCAGCGCCAAGCTGTTCGCCGCCGCGATCAACAACGGCCGCAGCGCCCTCGACGGCGCCGTGGCGATCTACATCGACAACCTTGCCACTGGCACGCGCTACACCGATGCGGTGATCCAGGCGCAGTTCCAGCGGGTCAAGGAAGAACTCAATCGCAAGCCGGTACTGGGCAAGAGCCTGCTCAGCCGCGCGACCCTGTTCGTCCGTCATGTCGGCGACTACCGCCAGCAACGGCGTGCGGACCCGGCGACGATTTTGAAAGAACTGCTCGCATCAGCCGCTCCGCAACCTTGAGCGGCTGTCGGGCGAGCATCGTAGTGACCGGGGCGACATGAGGTTGTTCCGGGCGTGTCTAAACAGAGAGAGAACCTGACCATGCTTTCAACTCGCAAGCCCTTCTTCACTGCTTCCAACGGCCGGGCCGCGCTGCTGCTGGCGGCCGGTTTCAGCACCGTCCTGCTGACTGGCTGCGCCAGCTCGCCGGCGTCCAAGGTCGGTGCGACGACCAAGGTCGAGTACTACCCCAGCTGCTACGAGCCGGTCCAGCACCTGCGCGCCACCGATTCGGACATGACCAAGTCGGTCGCCACCGGTGCCCTGATCGGTGCCGTCGGCGGCGCCCTGACCGGCGCCCTGACCGGCAACTCCGACACCCGTGGCCGTAATGCCGCCATCGGTGCTGCCGGTGGTGCCCTGGTCGGCGGCGCCGCCGGTTACTACACCGAGCGCCAGAAGCAGATCAGCGATGACAACCAGCGCATCGGCTCCTACGCCACCGACATCAACAAGAGCGCGGCCGACATGGACCGCAGCACCGCTTACGCCAAAGCCTCCCAGGCTTGCTACCAGCGTGAGTTCAGCAACCTGATGGACGGCCGCAAAGCCAACAAGATCAGCGACAGCGAAGGCCGCAAGCGCCTGGCGGAAATCATCGCCGGCCTGCAGGAGTCGAACAACCTGATCACCGCGGTCAACGGCCGTCTGGGTGAGAACCTCAACAACTACACCCAGGCCTACGAGCAAGACCTCAAGCAGGTCGGCGTACAGCGTAACGACGTCGTGGTGGTTGCCGAAGCCGAAGCGCCAGTGCTGGCCACCGGCAACGCCAAGAAAACCACCACCGCCAAAACCAAGACCAAAGCCCCGGCCCAGGCGAAGAAAAAGCTGCCAGAGGTGCCGAAGGAAGCCGTTGCCACCGAAAAGACCCTGCAGGACGCCAACGCCAAGAAGGCTGAAAGCCAGAAGGTTGCCAGCGCCGGCCAGAGCCAGGTCAACAGCATGTGCAAAAACCCTGACATGGGTGACTGGGCGCCAGTGCCTTGCCCTAACGTGTAAGGCCTGAGCAGCAGCGTCGCCCGGCCCGGCAGTAACAGGCCGGGCGGCCTGCTGTGCCGTTTCAAGGAAGACCGTAGATGAGTGAGTTGCTCAGCCGACTGGATAGCAATCCGTCGCAGTTTTTCGCCAGGCAGCGCATCGAAAGCCGCATCAACCTGCCGAAACTCTTCGCTGCCATTGATGCCGACCCGGGCATCGTCGGTGCGGGGGTGGTGTATATCGATGCAGATTACAACGTGGTTACCCTGCGTGAGTTTCAGCCGATTTGCAGTGTGTTGCCCAAGCGGGTGATTTTGCGTGAGGCCCCGAAGTACCAGGCTCCTGCGCAATTCATGCACCAGTTGCAGAACAATCCACGTGAGTCACGGGTGGTCAAGGAGGCGGTCAACACCACCTTGTCTTGTACCGGAGCGGTTCTTGGCTGGATTGTTTTGTTCAGTGGTTCGATAGCCGTGCCATTTACCGGCGGCACGAGTCTGGCATTGAGTTACGTGGGCGGTGCGGCGGCACTCGCCAGCTCCGGTCAATGCATTGTTGGGATCGCCAGAACCTATAACGAGATCAACAACCCATCCGACAACGACGAAATGGACCAGAACGTCTGGTTTCAAGCAGTCATGCCGGTTCTGGATGCTGTCTCATTGCTTGGCGTAGGTGCTTCCGGTCTGAACACGGTGAAGTACCTGCAAGTGCGCAAGGCCGCCACTGGCAGCAGTTGGTATGAGCTGACCAAGACCTTGAGTCGGCAACAACGCAAGTCACTGACCAAAGAATTGTTGTTGATCAAACACCCGTCACTCACGGCCAAGCAGTTGAAACTCAAACAAAGCGCGGGCGAGCTGGTCAAGCGCTACACCCCTACCGAGTTCAAGCACGCGACACAGACCCTGATCAAGGATTCGCTCGGTGCCGCCACGGGTCTTGCGGGTAGCAATACCGTGCAGACAATCGCGGTGGGCTTGTATGAGGAGCTGGCGGAATGAATCAAAATTCCAAACTGAAAGATTTTCTAGCCCGCTTTTTCCCGACGTTCCTTTGCACTTACTTCCTCTCCTGTCTTGCCGTAGGGTGCACGCTTTCGCTGGTCTGGAGCACTTATCTGCTTAGCGCTGATATTCGCTCATTTCTGATTACTACAGCGATTGTCACTGTCATCGTTACTGGCGGGCACATCGCCGTTGTCAGAGGGCGTCCCTGGGGTTTGTGGGTGGTGGTTGGCGTATTTCTGGCTTGCCTGTTCATCGTCTTGCCCACGTATGGCTACCGGCCTCATCCGTTCTCCTACACGACGGGTATTTTGTTCCCGCTGCTTGGACTCCTTGTTCTCAATAGCAAGCGCTACCGCGAAATGCGCATCTGCCTGTTCGAGATCCGCGAAGAGCGCACCCGGGATCGTAAAGCACGTGCGGCCAAAGCCCGCCGTTGAGCGCGCAGCCAAACAACGTCAACGAGCAAAGGCTTGAGCCTCACGCAACCGACAAAACCATTGACCCTGGTTAATATTTGCTCAATTTCCACCCCCTAGACTGAGGCCTCTGTACCCTCAAAGGGGGAAATCGCATGACCATTATCGTCACCGGCGCCGCCGGTTTTATCGGTAGCAACCTGGTCCAGGCCCTCAATCAGCGCGGCGAAACCGACATCATCGCGGTCGATGACTTGAGCGATGGCGACAAGTTTCGCAACCTGGCTGACGGCGAAATCGCCGACTACCTGGACAAGGACGATTTTCTTCAGCGTTTTGGTCGTGGCCAGTTCGGCAAGGTACGCGCCGTGCTGCACCAGGGCGCTTGCTCCAGCACCGTCGAAGGCGACGGGCGCTTCATGATGGACAACAACTACCGCTACAGCCGCGACCTGCTCGACGCCGCCCAAGGCCTGCAGGTGCCGTTGCTGTATGCCTCGTCGGCAGCGGTGTATGGCGCCGGGCGCGACTTTCGTGAACAGCGTGAATGCGAGCGGCCCTTGAACGTTTACGGCTACTCGAAGTTTCTCTTCGACCAGCGCGTGCGTCGGCAACTGGCCCAAGCACGCAGCCAGATCGTCGGCCTGCGTTACTTCAACGTCTACGGCCCCCACGAACAGCACAAAGGCGCCATGGCCTCGGTGGCCTTGCACTGCTTCAAGCAGTATCAGGCCGACGGCAAGGTCAGCCTGTTCGGCAGCTATGGCGACTACCCCAGCGGCGCTCACCTGCGCGATTTCGTGGCGGTCGAGGATGTGGTCAGGGTCAACCTGTTCTTCCTCGACCGGCCGCAGGTGAGTGGCCTCTTCAACGTCGGCAGCGGCCGCGCCCAGCCATTCAATGACGTGGCACTGGCGGTGATCAACCGCCTGCGCGAGCAGCAGGACCAGCCGCCGCTGTCGCTGGAGATGGCCCTGCTGGAAGGCATTCTTGAATACAGCGAATTCCCCGAGCACCTGCGCGGCAAGTACCAGTGTTACACCTGCGCCGACCTTGAGCGCTTGCGCAGCGTTGGCTATCAGCAGCCAACGCTGACGGTGGAGCAGGGGGTGGCGCGTTACTGCGACTGGTTGCAGCGCGCACCGTAGTCAGTGCTGGCGCAAGGTCTTCAGGTCGCCCTTGCCCGAGGTCTCGCACAGGTACTCCTGCAGTGAGTCATCCAGCGCGTTCAGCCATAGCCGCTGGCTGCGGCAGCTTGATGCGCCCGAGCATGTAGTCGCGGGCGAACCAGGCCTGGGCGTCGAACAGGTTGAAGCTGTACCAGAGGTCCTGCATGCCGAGGTAGATCAGCTGCGGGTTCTGCTCCCAGACAACCCCTTGGTACAGCCCTGCCGGCCACAGGCGGTTGCTGGTCTTGAGCGTCAGCTCGTCGGGCAGGAACGGGAAGTGATGCTGGTAGCCGGTGCAGAGGATGATCGCATCCACGCGCTTGCTCGAACCGTCGGCAAAGAACGCCATCTCGCCCTCGACCCGCAGCAACTGCGGGCGCTCCTCCCAGCCCTTGGGCCATTTGTAGCCCATGGGCTGGGTGCGGTAGGCGCTGGTGATCGAGCGCGCGCCGTACTTGAAGCACTGCGAACCGATGTCCTCGGCCGAATAGCTGCTGCCGACGAAATCGAACACCTGCTCGATGCCCTGGCCGATGCTGTAGTCATAGGCACTGACAGTGAAGGTGCGGCTAGCCTGGTCAAAACGCACCGCTTTGACGGCGGTATTAAAGCGAATGTAATCGCGCACTCCGGCCTTTTTCACCCGGCCCTGAATGTAGTCCCAGAGCACCTCGCGCGGCGGATAAGACGAAATCGGCCGACCGAAATGCTCATCGAAACTGTAGTCGGCGAACTCCAGGCATTCCTTCGGCCCGTTCGACCACAGGTAGCGATACATACTGCCGTGCTCATCCAGGCCGGTGCGCCAGGTGTAGTTCCACATCCCGCCCCAGTCGGCCTGCTTCTCGAAACAGACCACCTCGGGCATCTCGGCACCCTGGGCATGAGCGGATTGGAAGGCACGCAGCTGCGCCAGGCCGGACGGGCCCGCGCCAATAATGGCAACACGAATAGTCATAAGATTTCCTGACAGAAAACACTGAAAAAATGCAAAGCGTCTCCAGCCCTGAACGGCAGAACCGAGGGCGAGGGGAAGCGGAAACTTCAGGTGTCAGCTGGCAGGTGGAGGGACAGGGCGCTTGCGCTTGTGCGCGAGCAGGACGTCGCGAGGTGGAATCGACAAGGTGTGGAACAGCGTCGACAGGGGGGAGCTGGTCAGCGAAGGGCTAGCGACAGCGTTGGGCCCGTAAGGCTTGCCGAACAGCGCGGCAAACGGGCCTGAAGGGCGAAAGATACGTGTGGTCTCGTACATGGCGGGCTGATTCTGCCTCTTGTGGTTATGGATGCCTTTTTAGCTATAACGGATGGGGAGGGGATTACAACCACCTGCAAGCGGTCGGCAAGCTGCTGGAGGTGCTTGCTCGTCGAGCTGCTTTCGGTCACTGTACAGACTAATGTCATTACAGTGGGGCCAAAGCCATGGCGTCTATCAACGTTCGTATCGACGACGATCTTAAAGCCCGTGCCTACCGTGAGCTCGAAAAGCTCGGCGTTACGCCTTCCGAACTGATGCGCCAGGCTTTGCAGTACGTCGCAGAGCGGGGCCAGCTGCCGTTCAAGCCGGTGCTGTTGACGGAGGATGACGAGGCTTTGCTCGCAACAGTACGCGAGCGGTTGGCTGCACCACAGCGAGTTAAGGTCGCTCTGGATGACCTATAGCCTTGAGTTCGATGCAAGGGCACTGAAGGAATGGCACAAGCTCGGCGACACCATACGTGCCCAGTTCAAGAAGAAGCTGGCGGCTGTCTTGCTGGAGCCGCGAATCGAGGCCAATCGCCTTCGCAGTCTGCAGGATTGCTACAAAATAAAGCTACGCAGCAGCGGCTATCGCTTGGTTTACCAAGTGATAGCTCAGGAGGTTGTGGTGTTCGTGGTGGCAGTGGACAAGCGGGAGCGTGAGCAGGTGTACCGCAAGGCGTCTGAGCGATTGGCAGACTGAGCGAACCAGCTCATATGGATACAAAAAAGGCCGTCTCTGCATCCTCAGAGGGGGACATGGCATCGACACTATCGTCACCGGCGCAACTGCCGGCATAAGCTTGCTGTCAGTGCAAAAGATCGCGAGTTACCGCCACCTGATTATGTACTCGTGTGTTTCCCGCCTTGCCATTTCGGCATGGTGAACGTTAGGCTTCCCCGGTCGCTGCAAAATCAGCGATCGGGTTTGGTCGCCCGTACATACAGTAGTCGCATAGATGCCTTTTTCCCGTTGCTGAGATCATCCTCGGCGATGATGTGTTATGGCAGCTGTGCGCGGGAGGGCTATGCCCTGCCGGGTGCCTACTGTCCCGGTCGACCAACCTGCGTACAGCTGTCACCCTTTGTTTGGTCGCAGATGGTGACGGCTCCACTACGGTAGGAGCGTCACAATGACAAAAAAGATAGTTCCAGATCCCCCTCAATCCCTCCTTGGCAAGACTGCCGCAACCCCCTTCGGCTCCTGTGGTGCCGGACATCCACCGTTATTCTCTGTGCGTGATGGAATCGAGGCTGAAGACGCTTTGGTTCACGTTTCACTCTTGCTACAAGGCATCTATGACACCGCTCAGCAGGCATGCGAGCACATCGATGGCCTGCCCAAGAAGGGCCTGCTCTGGTCAACCCTGCATTCGGCTGAAATGGCCAAGGGGTTGGTGGATGCCGTGCTGGATGGGCTCGAGAGTAAAGCGCTGAGGCGCAAAGGATTGGGAAAGCCTGTCTGATCTAGTCGACGATGCGAAAGGTTTGTCTTCTCGCGTGGGCTGCTTGGCAGCCCATCGTCCACGAGTGTTGCTGATCATTTTTTTGTGAAATTCGGGCCATGCTTTGCCCGAGATCTCAGGTACCAAAGCAGTGTCAGCACGCTCGGCCAAAACAAAGTATTCAGCACATCATGAAGGCTCGCCTGCCACCGCCAGTAGCCAAGGCTATGCAGGTCATCCCACCCGTCGACTATCTCGCCCATGCAGGCCAGGGCTAATACACAAGACCAGGCCAGATAAGGTTTTGGTTGCTTGCTGATGGCTGCAAGGGCGACGAACACCACCATACCGAAGTAGATATGCAGCGCGTCTTTCGAAAGACCGGTAACCGAGACGATGGCCAGCTTGATGGCTTGTGCGGTTGAGGTTTCCATACCAATGATTTTCCTCCCTCTGGTGGCTGAGAGGATAGTTTGGATCATCCCGCGATATACATGTGGGAGCGGGACTTGCCCGCGATCGAGCGCGCAGCGGTCGTAATCCAGACGCCGCAAACAAAAAAGGCCCACCTTGCTGTGAGCCTCTTTTTTACTGCAGGGCACCAGGAGTCGAATAGAGTAATAAGTAATTGAATTTAAATAGTTTAATACGTTAAGTAAAATTCTCTATCCCTAAAACTACCTTTATGGTCCTAATTCGCTTGTATAGGCGGGCTTTAGTGTGTTAGTGCCTCATAAATCATGAGGGGAGGTGGTACTAAAAAGCTTCTAGTCAGAGCTAGGCATTGGCTGAAATTGCTTTACGATCGTGAACTGTAGAGCAAAAAAATTGGCTGCGTACATACTGACCGCAGCCAACCTTTACTTGAGAAGGCTATGTGTGTGTGCAAAATTAATTGCTCAAGACTCTGTGTAAACGCAATTTCTTGCCCCATCGTCCCGTGTTGAGTGGCACTCGCTCAAGCTCTTAGATTCTACTTCGGTTAATAAGTGAATTTCAAGCCTTTTTTGTCGATAGCTCTCTGAAGATTTATTTGGCTGTCCCAGTTGGTGAACCAGGTTTTTGATAATGACTTTAGGAAGTCATTAATTTTGTTTTTGTTGGGGATGTCATACTGATCTAGAACAAGTTGAAGAAATTTTTTCTTGAGTTTTTCAGTGATATATGGGCACGACATGCAGTCTAGTAGCAAATGGATCGTGTTCGACTCAATTGCACGGCGGTCAAGAGAAATAGTGACTTCAATTTTTTCTAGAAGTTCTTCTTTAAGAGTATTGTATATGGGGTTGGACTTAATGTAATGCAAAAAAGTAATGATTTCGAAGTAGCAAGTGTTATGGGTAGAGCTTATTTTTTCATATAAAGACTTTAGCTTTTGAGGAGGGAGTAGATATTCGTGATCCAACGTGGATAGTAGCGTTAAGATATTTAGTGATTCAACCTTGCAGTCATCTTTTTCGTCGTAAATCATTAGGTCCAAAAATAAAATACTTTCATCGAGTATCTTTTTCTTTATGTTGTTTTCGTGATCATAAGAAAGGTGTTTAGAAATATCAAGGCAAATCGAGGATATTTGAATAACTAGATATGTAACTCTAACTCTAGGTGTCATGGAAAGAATGAAGAAGCAGAGTTCAAGTAATATGTATATTAAGTTAAAAATACTTTCTCGATCAGTATTGCCTGCGAAAGCTATATTTCTAAGTTTGCTAATTTTTTTGCAGATTCGACTTAAGGCAATGCCTGCGACGCCAGAGTAATCAGTGACATTGGAGAAAAGTATTTGTTTGAATTCTTGAATTAAGCGATTGGCTTTTTTTGATGGCGAACCTTTGCAAACTACATCACATGTTGCCTCGTCTGTATTTACTATATGCTGATCAATAAAATCATTGATGAATTTCCTGGTTTCGCTTTTTGCAATAGTGAGTGAGGTCATGAATGGCGTAGTGTGAAGGCTAGTTTTGCTTTCATTGATGTGTAGCTTGTATAACTCTAGATTTTCTTTGAATTTCTTGAATATCTTCCTGCAGGTTTCTTCTTTTTTTGAAAATACAAAATAATCATCGACATATCTTTTGACGGTATAGTCGCGCCCCAAGATCAAGTCGTCTTTCGATAGATCTGATATGGTTTCTATATCAATGCGCTGCAGTATTATTTCAGAAAATATTCTTGAGGTTTCGGGGCCGATAATGATGCCGTTAGTTTCTCCATGGTTGGAGTTTCTAATTATTTCATCAAATTTATTTTCAAACGATATTCCGTTATGGTTTTCTTTGGCAAACCCCTTGCTCTTGACCGCCCATGCTACCGAGTGAGTGTAAATAGAGTCGAAGCATTTTGAAATATCAAAGCGCATCAGGAAATTGAATTTCTTTTCGATCCTATGGTATTCGTAGGATTCGTAAAATTTATAAAGAAAATTGTATTTGTTGTAGGAAAAATAAGAGCTTGCATGAGGGGTGTTTAAGTTGTCAGATCCGTCGTTTATCTCCTTGGCTTCTGGGTTGATGTCAGCGCTACTATATTTACTATCAATATCATAGAAAAAACCTGCTATTTTTACAGGCGCTCTGAGAGAGATTTTGCTCCTCGAGCACAGAGACGTAATTAGTACGTCGTAGTCTTTGTAGAATTCTATATAGTCAAGCTGTGATGTTGGGTGCGGCAGACTGAGGCTGCGAGCTCCTAGTGTGTCTTTTTTAATTTTGTAGGGAAGTGGGATTTTCCAAGTATTGCTCCTTATGGAAATGAGAAGGTTTTGTGTGTGTGTATCCCCATTTTTTATGTGTTCATAAAATCCTTCGTTATTGAAAATGACAGGAACTTCATATGGTGCGGTCTCAGTTAATAGAACCCTATTGAAATCTCCCTTGTTGATCCTGGATTTAGGCATTTTTCCAGCACTCCTTTATAGTACTCAGCTTTTCTTCGCTAACTTTATAGGTGATTTTATTTTTGAATCCGGAACGGAATGAAAGTCTCCCTAGCTGAGAGCGTTCCGCGTTGGATAGAGATTTTGATAGCGCTCTCCCCAATGAGCCTCTCTTGCTGTGTATCGATTTTCTTAGGAAGTTTGTGAGATCCAGTAGTGCCGGATCGTCCGCGCTTAAAAGTGGATAGTTATAAAATATTCCGCTTCGAATTTTAAAATCACCTTTAATGCTGAACTCACAGTTCCCTGTTAGGAAGTGAATTCTATCCTTCAGCAATTGGTAGTTCGGTTTTTTGCAATGATCAAGTAGCGCTAGTATTGTTCTTGTCTTGATGCGGTTTACTTTTCTTTCTGCTAGGGTTACGGTTATTTTTTTGGGTTTTTTTCGATCTTCTTTTTTTGAGTTTTTCGGGATATCAGAAAAAGTAAAATTATATCCGAGGTAATCTAGCGTAATATTTTTTGGTGCGTCAGGCTCGCAAGTGCAAGATGCTCTGCATTTACAGTTGTTACTGCATTCGCAATTTAGCAGGCACCTACAAATAATAGGGTGATATTTGCTCTTTTTCTTGTGGGTATTAAGTCCTGTTGGAAGGGAGTTTTTAATTACTCGCTCGCTTCCATTTATTATGTTTTTGTATGCAAATATGATTATGTCGTCTACGTATCTAGCGTAATAGTAGACTCCGCTGAGGCTTCTGATGGCACCGTCGAAATCGCGCATATATATTTCTGTTAGCGTAGAACTTATGTTTAGTCCTCGGGGGATATGGTCAGGGATTGAAGGGTCTCTCAGAATTGCCTTGACTATTTTTTTTGAAGTGGGTGATAGGAGTGTTTCTTCGAAAATTGGTTCAAGTACGGCGTCAAGCTTTATGCTTTCATAAAAGCTTTTAATGTCTAATCTTATTATGTGTATTGGGTTTATTTCTTGGAGTAGTGTGTATACTTGTTTGGTTATTTCTCTGCGGTTAGACTGCTTTGCGCCATAAATGCGTTTTAGATTATCGTTAAGTTTTCTTAGGATTAAAATTTCTTTTATGCTTTTGGTGCGGACTATTGTTTTGTTTTTTATTTGAGTAGTGCTAATGCTTTCAAACTTAAAATCTTGACTGTCCACCTTATAACTCAGATCGGTCAGAATTTTCTGTTCGCTTTCAAAGGAGTTCTGCTTCTTTAATTTCCGCTGATCGCGCCTGCTATGGAGGAATTTTTTAAGGTTGTCCGGTGAAAAGTTCTGATTCAGCATAGGCTTCTCTTTTACCAATCTGGCATGCGATGATAGTCGCTGAAATGTTGAAGGGGGTTGTCGAGAGTTCAGTTTTTCATGTTTCTATTCTGCTAAATAATACGCTATATGGCACTGAATTTAATGAAGTGCTAGTTTGACATCGATTTTTATGTGAGCTAGCAATTTGTTTCATTTTTGGTTTGCCTGGGCGCATCGGATGAAGCATATTTAAATATGGATCAAAGCACAATGCCATCATGGTCTAACCTACCTGCCAAAGCAATTTGAGCTTACGCGGTGTAGAGCTAACCGTACTAAGTCCGCCGGAGCACATTTTTATATCCGAAAGCTTCAGTCGACCACTCGTCGTTTTTGATTGAAGTCTTGGCAAATCTCCCATTTGCACTACATATAAGTGTCGCCGTCGCTCAGTGGCGCTCTTCTGTCAACCTCCCCACGTCATCCCGCCAAGAATGCTGAGTGCTATCAGGGTTCAAGGCCCCTGCGACCTGTGGGGATGTCCTCTAATGCGGGACTGGCGACTCCTGACGACCGGGAGCGAGGGCATCTCATGATCTGGCCTCCTGTGCACCGATACCGATGGGCGGGTGGAGGCTGCACTGGCTGACGAGACCAGTGCCGCAAGATCCTGAACCGGGTGAAAGCAGCAATGCGATGACCGGGGCATGCCTGACTGTCAGTCAGGTGCTGTCCATTCCCTGCTCTGCGGCACCATCATCTGTAGCACTGCTGCTGGTGACATCGGCGTTTGTCACACCGATTGTCACGAGGGGAATTGCCGCAAAGCCATGTGCGATCAGGGCTGCAGCAGTAGTAGAAGCGCCCCTCTCTTTTCTGGAAAAAGAGACGGGCGCAAGATTCGGCCAAGCGGATAGGTTGCTGCTGGACAGCGAAGTGCGGTGTACATGGCACACGAGGGCCATAAGTTTGGAGAGCATCCATCACTGGAACGTAACCGGGCGAGCGCCGGATGCTAATCGCTTTTGGAGGAACCTCCGCGGGGAGCGGCGTAACCTTTCCTTATTAGCGCTGGCCACCGCCGGATCCCGACGGAACGCCAAAACGAAAAAACCCGCCAAAAGGCGGGTTTTTCGGGAGTTACAGAGATGTTGAAAGCTTTCTCTGGAACCTAATATGGTGCCGGCACCAGGAATCGAACCCGGGACCTACTGATTACAAGTCAGTTGCTCTACCATCTGAGCTATACCGGCACAGGGGCGTCATTATAGCGATCAGTTTGCGTCTGTAAACTACTTCTGCAACATTCCTCGCGATGCCCGGTTTCAGCGGCTATCGCGGGGTGTTTTGTTACCAGCCGCGGTGCATGGTCGTGGCGCTGGGTTCGGCTTTGGTGGGGTCGAATATCAGCGGTTTGTAGCGGCAATCGTGCTTTTTACAGTGCTCTCGGCAGCCGTGCTTTTTCTTGCAGGTGTAGGCCGGGCCCGAGTAGCCCTTGTCGCCATAGATCTGCATCTGCGGGATTTCCCAGCCGGACATGGGGGTGTAGTCGCCGGTGGTGCAGCCGCTCAAGTAAAACGCGCACGCCAGCAGGAGGAAGGATCTGATAATAGCCACAGGCAATTCCGTTTGGTCGAAGTGTCAGTGTTTGTGTGTGTCGAGGTAGCGCTGGATGGCGTGGTGGTCGCGGCTGAAGTCCGGCCCGGGGAAGCTCTGGTTGCCGTACATCTGCATGGGCGGCACTTGCCAGCCGGACTCGGGTGGCGGGATTTGCCAGTCGGACATGAAGGTGCAGCCGCTCAGGTAAAACGCGGGCGCAAGCAGGGCGATGGATCTGATGATATCCACAGTCAATTCCGTTTAGTCGAGGCGTCAGTCTTTGTTGAGGATGCGCTGGATGGTGCCGCCGCAGGCCTGGTAGCAACTGTCGTAATCGTTGCCGCACGAGTAGCTCGAACCGCTGTTGAACGGGTAGCTGGGGTAGTAGCAGCTTTTGCGCGCTTCCTTTTTGCTCTTGCCGACCTGGCAATGCTGGTAGCTTCTGAGGTTGGCCTGGTACAGGGCCTGGTCGCTGTTTTCCTGCAGGCGCGCCATCTGTTTGCAGTGGTTGCGCTCCATCGAGCAGGAGTTGATGCAGTTCATGCCCGCCATGCTTGGCGGTGGGGAGTATCTATAGGTGTAGCTGGGGCCGCAGCCGCCGAGCAGGCCGACGGCCAGTAGCAGCGCGGCGCGCCACTTGAGTGAATTGCTCACGAGTTGCCAGTTCCTTGTTCATTCCTCGCTGAACTCCAGCAGGTCACCTGGCTGGCAGTTCAACGCGCGACAGAGCTTCTCGAGGGTTTCCATCTTGAAACCCTTGATCTTGCCGTTTTTCAGCAACGACAGGTTCGCCTCCGTAATACCGATAATCTCGGCCAGATCCTTGGAGCGGATCTTGTTCTTGGCCATGACTACATCGAGTCGAATAATTATCGGCATAGGGGCAAGCTAGACATAACAGTTGTGTTCATCGCTGATGGTTTTGGCGTCACGCATGAGGAGTGAGAAGGCGCACAGGAAGATGCCTTTCATGATCTCGTAAACCGCCTGGGATGATACACCGATCGATACACTGAAGCTTCTTTCGCCTTTGGGCAGGTCGATGGAGAACGCCAGGCCCTGCAAGGTGCCGATCATCGGCCAGACCATAGGCAAGCCGATGCAGAGCAAGCCCACCCACCAGAGCATCTTGATGTTCTGCGTCGTCCAGGTTTCGCCCCGGGACAAACGCAGGAAGAACAAGCCTGTCAGGTACAAGGCAAAGGCCGAGAGGCTGGCGGGGATCAGTTCCAGGCCGATCACCAGGCCCAGGGCCAGGTGCGAAGGCTGGTAGTCCGGGGCCAGCAGCAGCGGCATGTTTTCACCGAAGCTTTGCAGGTAGGCGCTTTGCACCTGGGCTTTTTCGAACACCCACAACAGTACGTTGCCGCCGAACTCGACGATCCCTGTACCCCAGGCGAGCACCGCGGCGAATGCACCGATCACTCGCAGACGCGATCTCGCGTAAGCCACTGTCTTACTGTTCATGGTTTCCCTCCGTGCTAGTTGAGCGGGGTGCATTATTTGTGAAAAATTATCGTATTACAATAATTAATTGTGATTTTGGTTGGGGTGCGGCGTTTTGACACGAGGGGAGTAGAGGAGTGTCAGGGGGCTGCGGGGCGGCTGCATCGCTGGCAAGGCCAGCTCCCACATGGGCCAATGTGCCACTACTGTGGGAGCCGGCCTTGCCGGCGATGGGGTGCGCAGCAGCCCCAGAATGGCCGGGTAATATAATTTACGAACCTTTCTGTAACCTTTAAGGGCTTTCACCTAAATACGGACTGAAAGACGCGAAAATTAATTAGCCATTTTCTATCGATTTGACTTTAACGATGCCTTGAGCTAATTTGTTGTCCATTATGTTGAACACTAAAGCGTTTCCGCTCTTCACCTCCCGCCTGGTTTCCCGTGAACGTCACTGGACCGGCGACCTCTAGCGCCTCCCCCGACAAACAGCCTCATTTCTCTTTTTGTCTGCAGCCGTCAGCGCGATTTCGCTCGGCTTGTGTCGCCCGTGGGAGGGCATCATGCGTTCCTGGATCTATCTGTTTATCGCCATCACCGCTGAGGTGATCGGCACCGCGTCGATGAAATTCGCCGCCAGTCATTTCCCCATTCTTGGCCACGGGTTGATGTACCTGATGATCGGCCTGTCGTACTTCTTCCTGGCGCTGGCGGTTAAGCGCGTACCAGTGGGCGTGGCCTACGCCCTGTGGGAAGGCATCGGCATCGTGCTGATTACCCTGATCAGCGTCACTTGGCTGGGCGAGAGCCTGGGCCTGCTCAAGGCCGCCGGCCTGGGTGTGATGATCGCCGGTATCCTGCTGATCAAGTCGGGTACCCGCGCCGCACCAGCCCCGCGCCACATGGAGGCGCTGCCATGCTGAGCATGAACTGGATTCCCTTCGCTTGGCTGGGCCTGGCGATCGTGCTGGAAGTGATCGCCAACCTGCTGCTCAAGTATTCCGACGGCTTTAAAAAGCGCGGCCTGGGCATCGCCTCGATTCTCTGCGTGCTGGCCGCCTTTACCGCGCTGGCGCAAGCTGTGCGAGATATCGAACTGTCGCTGGCCTATGCCATCTGGGGTGGCTTCGGCATCCTTGCCACTGTGGCCATGGGCTGGGCGTTGTTTGGTCAACGCCTGATGGGGCGTGGTTGGCTGGGGCTGGCGCTGTTGCTGGTGGGCATGAGCCTGTTGAAACTGGCTTGATTCAACGTGTTTAGCGCTATTCGCGCAAAGGCTTATGCACAAGGCGCATGCCAAGTCGATGGTCGTTGCATCGGAGCAATGCTCGCCGTTGGTCTTTGCGCAAATGGCTGTTTTTGCTGGCGATTAATCAGTGAGCAAAAAATGACCAGGCTGTAAAAACGCTTGGATCCATGAATTTGCAGGGGTCCTACGCAAAGTTGCGCACAGAGTTATCCACAGGCTGCGCGCCTTTATCGGCGTTCGGCCAACAGCAACAGATTGCGCGGGGTGAGAGGTTGTTCACAAAACACCCCGAGCTGTACCTCGTAGGACTGTTCCTGCAGGAACAGTGCGCGATCGAGCACCAGCCAAAGTTCCAGCGGGCGGCGGAACACATTGCGTAGTAACTCCAGGTTGCGCACCTGGGCCAGGCGCTGCCAGCCCGCAGCTTCCAGCGCGAGCCAATCAGGCTCGGCCTCTACCGGCAAGCTCTTGAGTGCTGCCAGGTCGAGGCAGTAGTCGGCATACGGCTTGTGCAGCCAGCTGACCGCCAGCGAAGGCGTCGGCAGGTACTCATCCACCCCACGCAGCTGACGTTGCCACAGATCGAAACCCAGGCGCCTGGCCATGGATTGATCGCGCTGGCGGCGAACGCGCGTTCCCGCAGTAACCGTTTCACTGAGCGGCAGGCCGAGGTCATCGATCGACAACTGCAAGCCAGACGCCTTGGCGGCGGTGGATAACGGTTGGTAGTGCGGCGCCTGGATGCGGTTGTAGCAGCAGGGCGCGATGGCCAGCTGGCGGCAGCCCCGAAGGCTGGCCAGCTGCATCAGGCGTACATGCAAATCACCGCAGGCATGCAGGGCCACTGCGGTGTGCTCGGCATTCAACTGCAATGGCGCATCATCGGCCAGTACATCCTGCAGGCGGTGCTCGGCGGGCAAGTGGTGATGCTGGCTGAGAGCGATTCCGGCGTCGACCAGCGCCGGGTCGTATTCCAGGCAGGTCAGTTGCTGGCTGTGCGGCTGCAGCAAGCGCCGGCCCAGATGGCCTTTGCCGGCGCACCAGTCCAGCCAGTGGCGTGGGCTGTGGATAAAGCCCAGGTGGCTGGCGAAAGCTTCGATCTGCTGCCATTTGCGCCCCGGTACATCGACGTTCAGGCGCTGGCTCGCCGAGGGCAGGGCCACGGTGGATAACTCGCCGATGGCAGACAGCTGTGCCGCCATACGCGCCAGTTGTGGCAAGGGCGCCGGTGCGTCCAGTTGCTCGGGATGATTGTGCGCCGCCTCCGCTTCGCTTAACGAGCGCTGGCGCAACCAGCCGGCAAGGGCTGGATACGAGGTTTCCCAAGGCAGCTCAAGCTGGGTGAAAGGCCGTGGCCGCCACAGTGCCTGGTGCTCGCGCAGAAAGCTGTCCAGCGCCTGGAAGCGGCTGAGCAGTTGGTCGCCGGAAAGAGGAAGGGCAGTGGTCATGAGCAGATACGAAAACGGGGCTGTGATCAGCCCCGTTATACAGGTTTATCGACCCTGGCAGGCGTCGACGCGCAGCCAGCGTTCCAGCTGTTTGAAGGCTTGAACCAGCAGGAAGGAAATCAGCAGGTAGAACAGGCCCGCAGCGAAAAAGATCTCCACTGGCAGGTAGGTCCGGGCGATGATGGTCCGCGCCATGCCGGTCAGCTCCAGCAGGGTGACGGTGCTCGCCAGGGCGCTGGCCTTGAGCATCAGGATCACTTCGTTGCTGTAGGCCGGCAGGCCGATGCGCGCTGCGCGTGGCAGCATGATGTAGATCATCGCCTTGGCCCGGGACATGCCCAGGGCCCGCGCCGCTTCAATCTCGCCGCGAGGGATGGCCTGCAACGCGCCACGCAGGATTTCTGCGATGTAAGCGGCAGTATGCAGGGTCATGGTCAGCACCGTGCACCAGAACGGGTCCCGCAGGTAGGGCCACAAGGCACTGTTTCGCACGGCATCGAACTGGGCAAGCCCGTAGTACACCAGGAACAACTGAACCAGCAGCGGTGTGCCACGGAAAAAGAAAATGTAACCGTACGGCAGGGCGCGCACGTACCAGTGTCGCGAGGAGCGGGCGATACCCAGTGGAATGGCGATGATCAGCCCGGCAATGACCGCGATGCTCACCAGTTCCAGGGTCAGCGTGGCGCCTTGGGCCAGGCGTGGCAACCACTTGATGATGACTTCCCAGTTCATTGATTGGCCCTCGCGAAGCCGCGACCGGCGCGTTTTTCCATGAAGTGCATGCCGGTCATGGCCAGGACCGTCAGGCCCAGGTAGATGATGGCGGCGACCATGTAGAAGGTGAACGGCTGCTTGCTCACGGTCACGGCGATTTGCGAGTGACGCATGATTTCTTCCAGGCCGATCACCGAGACCAGTGCGGTGTCTTTCATCAGGATCATGAACAGGTTGCCCAGGCCGGGCAGCGCGATCCGCCACATTTGCGGCAAGATCAGTTTGGAGAAGATTCGCCCTTTGGACAGGCCGAGCGCCAGGCCAGCTTCACGGTGACCCTTGGGAATGGCCAGGATTGCACCACGGAACACCTCCGTGGCATAGGCGCCGAAGCACAGGCCCAGGGCAATCACGCCTGCGGCAAAAGCATTGAGCTCCAGGCCGGGAATATTCAGGAGTTCGCCAAGCCGGTTCATCAGGCTGACGGTACCAAAGTAAATCAACAACACCCAGAGCAGTTCGGGCACGCCGCGAACTATCGTCGAGTAGAAGCCACCCAGCCATTGCAGGGGTTTGTACGGCGAGGTCTTGGCCAGGGCGCCAAGCAGCCCCAGGACCAGCCCCAGGCATAGGGCCGACAACGCGAGTTTGACGGTCATCAGCGTCCCGACAAACAGGGCCGGACCGAATCCGTAGAGATCAATATTCATGGGCAGGTTTGTTCAAGGGACCGGCATCGCCTCCAGGGCAATGCCGGTCGGGGCGAATCAATAGATGCTGAACGGGAAGTATTTGTTGTTGATCTTCTCGTAGGTGCCGTCGGCAACGATTTCTTTCAGTGCAGCGTTCAGCTTGTTGCGCAGTTCATTGTCACCTTTGCGCACAGCGATGCCGACCTTGTCGCTTTCGTTCACCGGCTCGCCTTTGAACTCGTAGTTTTGACCCGCTGCGGACTTGAGCCAGTCGTAGTTGGCGTACTTGTCGGCGAGGATGGCATCGACGCGGCCTGAAGTCAGGTCCAGGTAGGCGTTTTCCTGACCATCATAGAGGTTGACCTTGAACTCGCCGTCCATGCCGCCGTTGTCGTCCAGCCAGGTTGCGGCCTGGGTAGCACGCTGGGTGCCAATGGTCTTGCCTTTGAGTGAGGCGCGGTCGGTCTTGAAGTCGACGTTTTTCGGGGCGATGAACTGCTGCTTGTTCGAGTAGTACGGGTCGGTGAAGTCTACGGCCTGCTTGCGCTCGTCGGTGATCGACAGCGACGAGACGATGAAGTCGGACTTCTTCGCGTTCAGGGCGGGAATGATGCCGTCCCAGTCGGAGACCACGACTTCACACTCGACCTTCATCTTGGCGCACAGGGCGTCGCCGATGTCTTTGTCGAAGCCGACCACCTGGCCGCTGGCATCCTTGTTGTTGAACGGCGGGTAGGCCGCCTCAATGCCCATCTTCAGTTTCTCGGCAGCCATGGCATTGGCCGAGAACACCAGCGTGGCGGCAGCGGCCAGGAGGAATTTCTTATAGGTCTGCATGCGTGTTGCTCCGTTAGCGGTTGCTGGACATGAATTGTTTACAACGCGCCGAGGTCGGGTTTTCGAAAACCTGCTGCGGCGTTCCTTGCTCTTCGACCAGCCCCTGGTGCAGGAAGACGACTTCGCTGGACACCTGGCGGGCAAAGCCCATTTCGTGGGTAACCAGTAGCATGGTACGGCCTTCTTCGGCGAGGGCACGGATAACGTTGAGCACTTCCTGAACCATTTCCGGGTCCAGGGCCGAGGTCGGCTCATCGAACAGGATGACCTTGGGCTTCATTGCCAGGGTGCGGGCGATGGCCGCACGCTGTTGCTGACCTCCGGACAGTTCGGCCGGGTAGCTGTGACGCTTGTTGTGGATGCCGACCTTGTCCAGCAGCGCTTCGGCATGCTCGATGGCCTCGGCCTTGCTTTGGCCCAGCACCCGGCGCGGCGCCTCGATGATGTTGTCGAGGATGCTCATGTGCGGCCACAGGTTGAAGTTCTGGAAGACGAAGCCGATCTCGCTGCGCAGGCGATTGATCTGCTTGTTGTCGGCGGCCACCAGTTCGCCGTTTTTTGCCGCCTTGAGCTTGAGCTCTTCACCGGCCACCAGGATTTGGCCCTGGTGCGGGTTTTCCAGCAGGTTGATGCAGCGCAGCAGAGTGGACTTGCCGGAGCCGGAGGATCCCAGGATCGAGATCACATCGCCATCACGTGCGGTCAGCGAAATTCCCTTGAGGATTTCCTGGTCGCCGTAGCGTTTGTGCAGGTTGCGGATTTCCAGCGCGGGCGTGGCCTCAGCCATGTGCGGTCCTCATGTGTTCTGGTGCGCTCCTGCTGTTAGCGGCCTTCCTGGCGAGGCGCCAAGCTAGCATAGCGGTCCGAAGACAGCCAATAACGTCGGGAGAGGCAATCGGTTGCTGGGAGGGCGGGTGTCGCATCGCTGCAGTGGACTGTCGCGCAGATGTCCGCCTACCCTCGTTTCCAGGGCCGGAGCCTTGATGAAAAAAGGCGCGATGGTGCCAGTTTTGGCCGTTTCTGGGAAGTCGTTTCTGACCTTGTGCACAGGTTCGGGCCTTTATCTACGGTTCTGGTTGTACCTGAGGGTTGCGCCTTTTTGCTCGTAGGAAGTGCATGAGGTGTTACCGGTGACGGTTTGTGGTGCACCTGAGGCATTTGTAAGTGGGTATTTCAGTAATTGGCCCATTCCGTCGATTTATCAGGGGCTTTCGGTCAAGTCTTGGCCGAAAGGCCTGTAAGCCTTGTTAAACGGGGATGTGAGAATTTTCGAACGAACGGTCATCGGAATGGCGCGCTTATTGCCTTATCGATCGGCAACAGGAAGTAGCACTCTTTTTGAAGGGCGCGACTCGGTAGCAGGATCAAAACGCCATTTCTTGCAAAGGTAGTTTTATGAGCGGTACGCACAATTCCAACGACCTCGCTCAGGGGCTCAAACAACGGCATGTGACCATGCTGTCGATTGCCGGTGTCATCGGTGCCGGCCTGTTCGTTGGCTCCGGCCACGCCATCGCCGAGGCCGGCCCTGCGGTTTTGCTCGCCTATGCCGCCGCCGGGACCCTGGTGGTGCTGGTCATGCGCATGCTGGCGGAAATGGCCGTCGCCTCGCCAGACACCGGTTCGTTTTCGACTTACGCCGACAAGGCCATCGGCCACTGGGCCGGTTTTACCATCGGCTGGCTGTACTGGTGGTTCTGGGTGCTGGTGATCCCGCTGGAGGCCAACGCCGCCGCGACCATCCTGCATGCCTGGTTCCCCGATATCGGCATCTGGGTGTTCACCCTGGTCATCACCTTGCTGCTGACCGCGACCAACCTGTTCAGTGTGAAGAACTACGGTGAATTCGAGTTCTGGTTCGCCCTGCTCAAGGTGGTGGCGATCATCGGTTTCATCATTCTTGGCGTGGCCGCGATCTTCGGTCTGCTGCCCAATAGCCAGGTCAGCGGCGTCAGCCATCTGTTCGACACCCAGGGCTTCATGCCCAACGGCATGGGCGCGGTGCTGGCTGCGATGCTGACTACCATGTTCTCGTTCATGGGTACCGAGATCGTCACCATCGCCGCCGCCGAGTCGAAAGACCCGGGCAAGCAGATCACCAAGGCCACCAACTCGGTGATCTGGCGGATCTTCCTGTTCTACCTCGTGTCGATCTTCGTGGTCGTGGCCCTGGTGCCGTGGACCAATAGCGAACTGGCCGAAGTCGGTTCGTACCAGACCGTGCTCAACCTGATGGGCATCCCCAATGCCAAGCTGATCGTCGACATCGTCGTGTTGATCGCGGTGACCAGCTGCCTGAACTCGGCGCTGTATACCTCCTCGCGCATGCTCTTCTCCCTGAGCAAGCGTGGTGATGCCCCGGCCATGGCCCAGCGCACCACTTCCAGCGGTACCCCGTATGTGGCGGTGGTGCTGTCGACTGCGGCGGCGTTCCTCACGGTGATCGCCAACTACCTGGCGCCTGCCCAGGTGTTCGAGTTCCTGCTGGCAAGCTCCGGCGCCATTGCCTTGCTGGTGTACCTGGTGATTGCCGTGTCGCAACTGCGCATGCGCCGTCAGCGTATGCAGCGCGGTGAGAAGATTGCCTTCAAAATGTGGCTGTTCCCGGGGCTGACCTGGGCGACCATCGCCTTTATCGTCGGCATTCTGACCGTGATGCTGATCCGTCCGGATCATCGCATTGAAATCGTTGCCACCGGTTTGCTGTCCATCGCCGTGGTAGCCGCAGGGCTGCTGGTGGCGCGCAAGCGCAAGGCCGAGGCGGCCGGGCGGGCGGTGCTGAACAACTGATGTGCTGCGGGTGAAATGACAAAGGCCGCGATCTGTGAGGATTGCGGCCTTTTTGTTTCAGCAGGAAGTGGTGCGGTGTCCATGCCTCATCGCTGGCAAGCCAGCTCCCACAGGGACTGTGGTGGGAGCCGGTCTTGCCGGCGATGGGCTGCACGCCATTGAGGGGATCAGGAGCCACGCAAGCTGTCAGCCAAACTTCTTCTGCTGCTTGGACACTGCTTCGGAAGCTGCAATGTAGGCGTCCTGGAACTCATCGCTCTCGAGCCAGGCCATGGTCGTGGCTTCGTCGGCGCCGTCCAGCCATTTGCGGTAGGCGCTGAAGACCATGACGATGTAGTCGGTGGCGTGTTCTTCCTTGTGACCCTTGAGTACCAGGGCCAGCAGCGGGTCGACCAGGAATACCGAGATCAGCGCAACCAGGCCGTTGTCCTGGGCTTGCTTCATCTTGTCGAACAGGGCGCTGTAGCTGCCCGATTCCATGGCCTTGTTGAACACCTGCTCGACGCTGGCGCTGGAGCTTTCGCCCGAGCTCTTGACCGCCTGGCCGCTACGCACCATGCGGTTCTCGCGGGCCTTGTTGGCGGCGCGTTTGGCGCGTTTCTGTTGTTTGCTGCTGGAGGCCATCGGTGAACCCTTGTGCTGAACCGGAAAAATTCTGCGTATTGAATCGCAGTTGGCCGGGAAACCCAAGTACAGCCGACGGCCTGGGCCGAGATCAGGCCGGCTGGGCCAGCTCGCCGCGGTCTTCCTCTTCCAGCACGCGCGCGGCGCGGTCTACCAGCAGTGGGTCAGGCTGGTGGGCGACGCTCAGGTCCTTGCCGGGGTAATCCAGCGAGTGCAGGAAGTGGCGGATGCAGTTGATCCGCGCGCGCTTCTTGTCGTCGGACTTGATCACCGTCCACGGTGCGTCGGCGGTGTCGGTGTGGAAGAACATCGCTTCCTTGGCGGCGGTGTATTCGTCCCACTTGTCCTGCGACTTGATGTCGATCGGTGACAGCTTCCAGTGCTTGAGCGGGTCGTCACGGCGCGAGATGAAGCGGCGCAGCTGCTCTTCACGGTTCACCGAGAACCAGTACTTGAACAGCAGGATGCCGCTGTTGCACAGCATGCGTTCGAGCTCCGGCGCCTGGCGCATGAACTCCAGGTATTGCAGCGGCGAGCAGAAGTCCATGACCCGCTCGACCCCGGCACGGTTGTACCAGGAGCGGTCGAAGAAGACCATTTCACCCGCCGTGGGCAGGTGCTGGACGTAGCGCTGGAAGTACCACTGGCCTTTCTCCTGCTCGGAAGGCTTCTCCAGGGCGACGATTCGCGCGCCACGCGGGTTCAGGTGCTCCATGAAGCGCTTGATAGTGCCGCCCTTGCCGGCGGCGTCACGGCCTTCGAACAGCACGACGATGCGCTGGCCGGTTTCCTTGACCCAGCTTTGCACCTTGAGCAGTTCGATCTGCAGCTCATGCTTGGCCTTTTCGTACTCGGCGCGGCGCATGCGGTTGCGGTATGGGTAGCTGGCCGGCAATTTGGCCAAGGCGCTGTCTTCGTTGGAGCCGCGCGGTGCCGAGGCAACCTTCAGGGCTGCCGGTTGCTGGCTGATGGCGCTGATCTGCGCTTCGCCAGCGGCGCTTGCGGCAGGCTTGCGCGGGGTGCGCGGACGGCGTGGACGAGTGCTGGCAGCTTTGTGCGTCGGGCTTGGGCTGGTGCCTGCAGGTGTTTCGGCGGCGGGCGAGGGCAGGGGCAGGGCAGTGGATTCTTCGCTCATTATGGAGGCCTGTTGGTTCTTTCGAATGTCCTCAAGGCATCTTACGGTTGTCTGCCAAGGGCATATTGACGGTGGTCAACAGCCCTTGGCATAGCGCCATCAGTACCAGTATTTCGGGTAGCTGTTGGCCTGGCGCGCATTGTTCAGGCACCAGGCCACGGCGACGATCACCAGCGAGCCAGCAAGCACCGGGGTCACCACGAAGCTCAGCGGTGCATGGCTGGCGATCACCACCAGCGGGTTGGCCCCGGCAGGTGCGTGCAGGGTGCGGGTTTGCTGCATGGCGGCCAGCGCCAGGCCGACGGCCAGGGCTGCGCTCCACCAACTGTCACCCAGGGTATGCAGTACTGCCAGGCCCACCAGGGTGGCAATCACATGCCCGCCGATGATGTTGCGCGGCTGTGCCAGCGGCGAGTCGGGCATGCCGAAGGCCAGCACGCAGCTGGCGCCAAACGGTGCCATCAGCCACAAGGCGCCGGACACCTGGCTGAGCCAGCCGGTGGCGCCGATCGCCAGGGCCGCGCCAATCAGTGACAACAGGCTGAAGTGCAGGGAAGGGGCGGCAGGCGCCTTGGATTTGAGCGGCATGGGTACAGTCTCCGGGTGGGCGATTTGTGCCGAGGATACCGATCGGTTTACCTGCAAGTCAACCGATCGGTATACACTGTTGGCAACTGTCCAGATCGAAGGTGTGGCATGAGTACGTCCGAGAAAATCGCCGAGTCGGCCCTGCAGTTGTTCTACCGTCAGGGTTACCACGGCACCGGGGTCGAGCAACTGAGCCAGGAAGCCGGGGTAACCAAGAAAACCATGTACCGGCATTTCCCCAGCAAGGAACTGTTGATCGAAGCGGCGCTGCAGCGGCGTGACCAGGAATTCATGGCGCGCCTGGAAAGCGCTCTGACGGCCGTAGAGGCAAAAGCGCGGCCACTGGCCTATATCGACTTCATTGAAGCCTGGGCGCGCTCTGAAGGCTTCCACGGCTGTGCCTTCATCAACGCGTCAGCCGAGTATGCCGAGCCGCTTGAGCCGCCCCATGAGCTGGCCAGGCTGCACAAGCACAAGGTCATGGCGACGCTTGAGCGGGCTTGCCAGGCGGCGGGGTGCAAGCCGCTGGCGGCGCAGCAGCTGTTTCTGATGGGCGAGGGGTTGATCGTTGCGTCCCAGGTCAGCGGGCCGCAGGCGCCACTGTTCGAAGCGGCGCGCGGGATGGTGGCTGCGCTGGCCTAGCGCAACATCCCGCAGATCTGGTTGCCTTCGTAACCATGGATTATCGGCGCGAGGATCATCAACGGGCCGCACGCGTACATCGGCGAGCTGATGGTCTGTCTGGCGTTGAACAGGACGACCTGGTCGCCATCGATGTCGGGGCCGTAGGCCACTTCGCTGTAGGTCTTGCACACCGGCAATTGCAAGGGTATCGGCAGGACCACTGCCCAGAGTGTGACGCCGCACCATTCGCGGGTGACGTCGGATTTCTCTGATTTGCTGATCACTGGGGTGATGTTCTTCAGGCGCAGGATGCGATGGGCCGCGCTGGGGTAGGTTTGTTTTTCCGGCAACACGACGGTGGCGCCGACACAGCCGGTCAGGCTCAGAAGTATGGCGACGACAACGGCGATCGATTTCATCCCTGGCTCCGATGAGCTCGCGGCATTTCCGTGCGCGAGAAAGCCTGCGTTCGCTGATAAATCGCAGGCATGAAAAAAGCCCCAAGGAATCACTTCGCTTGGGGCTTTTCGGTATTAGTGGTGCCCAGAGACGGAATCGAACCGCCGACACGGGGATTTTCAATCCCCTGCTCTACCGACTGAGCTATCTGGGCAACGGGGCGCATTAAAAGGGTTTTTCGGATTTACGTCAACGACTTTTTGAAAATTTTTTAAATTAATTCCGTCGCTTACGATTTTCCGGGGTTATTCGCTAGGTGGAACGTAGCCTTCGGCCTTCTCGTAATCCTGGCCGGAGAAGAACTTGTCCATCTCGCCCTGGAGGAATTTACGGTCCTCGGCGTTCATCATGTTCAGGCGCTTCTCGTTGATCAGCATGGTCTGCTCTTTTTGCCAGTCGGCCCAGGCCTTCTGCGAAATGTGATCAAAGATGTCCTGGCCCTTGGCGCCCGGGTAGGGTGGACGCTCAAGGCCTGGCAGTTCTTCGTTGTACTTGCGGCACATTACGGTGCGGGTCATCGCGACTCTCCTGTAAGCAATACGTCGGCCGCGCGTTTAAGCAGTTTTTTCACCGGGGCGGCAAGGCCCAGGCGCGGCGGGGTGGCGAGGTTATACCAGAGCCAGTCGGCCTCGGCCACGTGGTCGGTGGCGGCGTCGACGCGCACCAGCCACGGCTCGATGGCCAGTTGGAAATGGCTGAAGGTGTGGGTCAGGCCGTCCAGCGCCTGGCTGCCGGCCAGGCTCAGGCCGTGCTGGTCGGCCAGATCTTCGATTTGTTCGATGTTGTCCAGCTCCGGCAGGCTCCACAGCCCGCCCCAGAGGCCGCTGGACGGGCGCCGGTAAAGCAGGATGGCGCCTTCGTGGTTGGCCAGCAGCGGCATCAGCGTACGCTTTTGCGGCAGCTCCTTGCGCGGCTTGGGCACGGGGTAGCGGATTTCCTGGCCGAGCATGTGCGCCTCGCAGCCAACCTTGAGCGGGCAGAGCAAGCAACTGGGCTTGCTGCGGGTGCACAGGGTGGCGCCGAGGTCCATCATTGCCTGGGTGTAGTGATTTACCCGGCTGTGCGGGGTATAGCGCTCGGCGTTGGCCCACAATGCCTTGGCCACCTTCGGCTCGCCCGGGTAACCCTCTTGCGCGGTGTAACGGGCCAGCACGCGCTTGACGTTGCCGTCGAGGATCGGCGCACGCAGGCCCATGCTGATGCTGGCAATGGCGCCGGCCGTGGACAGGCCAATGCCCGGCAGGTCGGTGAGCTTCTCGACATCGCGGGGAAATTCGCCGCCGTACTGCTCGACGACGATTTTTGCGGTTTTTTGCAGGTTGCGCGCCCGGGTGTAGTAGCCCAGGCCGGTCCACAGGTGCAGCACTTCGTCCTCGGGGGCCTCGGCCAGGGCCTGGACCGTGGGCAGGGCCTCCATGAAACGGCCGAAGTAGTTGAGCACGGTGCTCACCTGGGTCTGCTGCAACATGATCTCCGAGACCCATACCCGATACGGGGTGATGCCCTGTTGCCAGGGCAGGTCGTGGCGGCCGTTACGGTCGTACCAATCCAGCACGGCGCTGGAAAACTGCTCTGGGCTCATCGCTTGAACAACCCCTTGAGCGCGTCTTTGAGCTCCGGGCTGACCTTGTCACCGAGCTTCTCGTCGATCTTCTCGCTGAGCTTTTCGCTGACTTTGTCGCCGGCAAGCTTGGCCGCGACTTTGCCCAGGCCGTCTTTATCCAGGCGGCAGGCCTTGGCGCCCAGTTCCAGTGGGCCACGGCAGCGCAGCGGCAGTTCCAGGCCGACATAGCGCTCGCCGACCTGGCAGGCCGGGTCGGGCATGTCGCGCTTGTCGCCTTCGACAATCACGCCAATGCGGTAGTCCATGCCCAGCACGCGCAGGTCGAGGTCGCCCTGGCCGTTGACGGTCAGGCCGGGAATCCGTGCCTTGAGGTCAGGGTTGCTGGCTACGCCGTTACGCATTACCAGGCTGCCCTTGAGCTCCTGGAACGGGGTGTCCTTGCCGCGTGGTTCGCCGCTCAAGGTCTTGCGGTTGAGGGTGGCAATGGCCTGGCACAGCTGCTGCTCGAGGTTGGCGTTGACCAGGACGCCGTCGTTGATGACGAAGCTGGCATTGCCGTTGAGGGTGTCGACCAGGGCTTTCTGGCTGTTGCCTGTGGCGGTCAGGTCGCTGTTCAGGGTCAGCAGGCCCTTGACCGGTGGGGTGGCGGTTTCGCTCTTGATGAAGTGCTCGACCGGGACCCGGTTGATGCGGGTGTTGAGGCCGATCTGCGGCACTGCCGGGCGCACGTCGAGGGTGCCTTTGCTTTCGAAGTCGCCGTTGTACAGGCCGCCACGCAGGGTTTCCAGCGTGATCAGGCCACCCTGGCCCTGGGCCTTGAGGTTGGCGTTTTCGATCGGCAGTTTGTCCAGGGTCAGTTGGCCGAAGGTCAGCTCGGCTTGCAGGTCGAGCTGGCGCAGGCGATCGACCGGCAGCAGCTTGTCGTTGCTCCAGGCCACCTGGGTGGGCGCATCTGGCAGCGGCGTGGTGCCGGCACCGGCCAGGGCGCTGGCTTCTTTGCTCTGCACTTCAGCCTGGCGCGCGGCCTTGGCGCCTTTGGCCACATCGCTCTTGGCCAGCAGGTAACGGTCGGCGTCGAACTTGTCGGCCTTGAGCTGCACGCGCAGGGCCTGCTTGGCGACGTCCTCGACGGCCAGGCGGCCGGTAAAGGTGCTGTCGTCGAGCTTGATTGCCAGGTCTTCCAGGGCCAGGCTGTTCGGCGTGCCTTGCAAGCGGGTGACCAGCTCGACCTTGCCCAGGGTGCTGGCGTCGGCCGAAGCCGGCAGCGGGTGGCCGATGCTGTCGAGGAAGTTGCGCAGGTCGAACTGGGCAATCGACAGGCCGCCGCTCAGTTGCGGGGTTTTATCGAGGTCGCGCAGGTTCAGTTCGCCAAGGGCACGCAACTGGTTGGCCGAGAGCTTGAGGCCGTTCCATTCGGCGACGTTGGCCGCCAGATCAACCAGCAACTGGCCTTGGGCTGCGAAGGTCATGGTTTTGCCTTGCAGCGGCTCGCCCGAGGCTTCGCCGCTGAGCTTCATGTCTTCGAACTGGTAGCGCTTGAGCCGGCGGTCGAAGCGCAGCTCGCCGTTCAGCTCGGTGCGCGCCTTGACGACTGGCTGGCCGGCGCTGAGGAACGCGGTCATCTTCAGCGGGATGTTCACCCCTTCATGCACGGCGCCAGTGCTCAGCTGGATGCTTTCGGCAGCGAAACTCTGGCCGCTGCGGGCGTCGTTGTACTGCACGCGGGCGTTGTTGACGGTCAGGCTGTCGATATCGAGCTTGACCAGGCGCTCGCTGGCGCTGTCGGTGCTGGCTTGCGCGGGTGCCTCGGCAGGGGCGCTGCTGCCATCGGCCGGTGCCGGGGTAGCGGCGGGCAATGGCTTGCCGATGTCTTCCCAGTTGCCGTGGCCGTGTTCATCGCGGCTGAGCGTCAGGTTCAGGCCTTCGACGCGCACGTCGCTCATCTGCACTTCACGACGCAGCAAGGGCAGCACGCGTACCGACAGACCGAGCATCTGCAGGTCGGCAAACGGCACTTTCGGGTTGTTCAGGGTGGCGATGCTGGCCTCATGCAGCTCCAGCCCCAGCCAGGGGAACAGGCTCCAGCCGATATCGCCATTGAGCGTCAGCTCGACGTGGGCCTTGTCGCGTGCCAGCTGGCGAATCTCGTCTTTGTAGTCGTTGGGATCGAAGAGGTGGGTCAGGGCGAAGCCCAGAGCCACAATGATCAGCAACAACCCGAGAAGCACCAGCCCCAGGATTTTGCCGAACGCTTTCATGGGCGAGTCCTTGTAGTCCGATTTCTAAATTCAGCCGCAGAGTATAGCGCTGCGGTTATCACCACTGGGTGATATGGGGCGAAGGTTTAGTCCTGCAAAGGTGTCGGATTCGACAACAGGGGGTAGGACAGTTCCTTGCCGGGGGGATCAGTTGTTGAACTCACGACGGTATCAGTTTGCGCTCAGCGCCCAGCGCAAATGCTACTCTCTCGCCGCTCTTGGGCCCTGCTGCGGCTTTTTGTCGCGTAAAAGGGCCGTTCGCCAACAAAAAACGACCAGTTGCCTCAGGGCCAAGGTCGAGGGCCGTGAGCGCTTCATACCTACGAGGGGAGTACAACAATGAGCAGCAGCATCACGGCCGGAGCCATCGCCAGCGCGCCCGGTTTCCTGTCCAAGGAGCGGATCATTGCCCGCCCGGGTTTCAACCGCTGGCTGGTCCCGCCAGCGGCGCTGGCCATTCATCTGTGCATTGGCATGGCCTACGGGTTTTCGGTGTTCTGGTTGCCGCTGTCGCAGGCCATCGGTATCAATGCGCCGGTCGTGTGCTCGGAGCAGACCCACTTTCTACTGCGTATGTTCACCACCGAGTGTGACTGGCCGATCTCGATGCTCAGCTGGATCTACACGCTGTTCTTTGTCTTCCTCGGCTGTTCGGCGGCCATCTGGGGTGGCTGGCTGGAGCACGCCGGGCCGCGCAAGGCCGGCGTTGTATCGACCCTGTGCTGGTGCGGCGGCCTGCTGATTTCTGCCTTCGGCGTCTATACCCACCAACTGTGGCTGATGTGGCTGGGCTCCGGGGTGATCGGCGGTATTGGCCTGGGGCTTGGCTACATTTCGCCGGTCTCGACCCTGATCAAGTGGTTCCCGGACAAACGCGGCATGGCCACCGGCATGGCGATCATGGGCTTTGGCGGTGGTGCCATGGTCGGTGCGCCGCTGGCGGCAGCGCTGATGAATCACTTCGCCACCCCTGAAGACGTCGGCGTCTGGCAGAGCTTCGTGGTGATGGCGGGGATCTACTTCGTGTTCATGCTCGGCGGCGCCCTGGCCTATCGCGTGCCGCCCACCGGCTGGAAGCCTGAAGGCTGGAGCGCACCGCTGAAAAAGGCCAACAACGCGATGATCACCCATCGCCATGTACATGTCAGCGTGGCGTGGAAAACCCCGCAGTTTGTGCTGATCTGGCTGGTTTTGTGCCTGAACGTGTCGGCGGGTATCGGTATTCTCGGCATGGCCTCGCCGCTGTTGCAGGAAGTCTTTGCCGGCAAGCTGCTGGGCAGTGACCTCAGCTTCAGCCAGCTCACCGCCGCGCAACTGGGCCAGATCGCCGCGATTGCCGCCGGCTTTACCGGCTTGCTCAGCCTGTTCAACATCGGCGGGCGCTTCTTCTGGGCGTCGTTCTCCGACTACATCGGGCGCAAGAACACCTATTTCGCTTTCTTCGCCCTGGGCGTGGCGTTGTATGCGCTGGTGCCGAACATGGGCCACCTGGGCAACATCGCCCTGTTCGTGGCGGCGTTCTGCATCATCTTGTCGATGTATGGCGGTGGCTTTGCCACGGTGCCGGCGTACCTGGCTGACCTGTTCGGCACGCAGATGGTCGGCGCCATTCACGGCCGCCTGCTGACCGCCTGGGCCGCAGCCGGGGTGCTGGGCCCGGTGCTGATCACCTACCTGCGCGAATATCAGCTGGAGCTGGGCGTGCCGCGGGCGGCGGCCTATGACATTACCCTGTACATCCTTGCCGGGTTGCTGGTGCTGGGCTTTATCTGCAATGGGCTGGTACGGCCGGTGGCCGACAAGTACTTCATGACCGATACCGAGCTCGCCGCCGAACGGGCCTTGAGCCATGACCAGGGCAGCGTCAGCGAGCGCGTGCTGGAGTGGCAGGCGGATCCGGCCAGCACGCCGCTGGTGCTGGCGGCCTGGTTGGTGGTCGGGGTGCCGCTGGCCTGGGGGATCTGGGTGACGCTGCAGAAGACGGCGGTGTTGTTCAACTAGGTCTGCTGCGCAGACCATCGCCGGCAAGACCGGCTCCCACAGGGTTCACCGATCATTGTGGGAGCTGGCTTTGCCAGCGATGGGGCGCACAGCGGCCCGACTAAATTCCCTGCCGCGCGTCATCTGCGTTTCAAGCCGGGCGCTTCTGGGCCTATAATGATCACCTTTTTCGCCCAATGATTTTGCGGAGCTGGTGATGGTCGAACGTAAGGCTTCCGTCGAGCGCAATACTCTGGAGACCCAGATCAAGGCCTCGATCAACCTGGATGGCAGCGGCAAGGCCCGATTCGATATCGGTGTGCCTTTCCTTGAACATATGCTCGACCAGATCGCCCGGCATGGGCTGATCGACCTCGATATCGAATGCAAGGGCGACCTGCATATCGACGATCACCATACCGTCGAAGACGTCGGTATCACCCTGGGCCAGGCTTTCAGCCAGGCCATCGGCGACAAGAAGGGCATCCGCCGCTACGGCCATGCCTACGTGCCGCTGGACGAAGCGCTGTCGCGGGTGGTCATCGACTTTTCCGGGCGCCCGGGCCTGCAGATGCACGTACCGTATACCCGCGCGTCGGTCGGTGGCTTCGATGTCGACCTGTTCCAGGAGTTCTTCCAGGGCTTCGTCAACCACGCCAACGTCACCCTGCACATCGACAACCTGCGTGGGCACAACACCCACCACCAGATCGAGACCGTGTTCAAGGCCTTCGGCCGCGCGCTGCGCATGGCCATCGAACTGGATGAGCGCATGGCCGGGCAGATGCCATCGACCAAGGGTTGCCTGTAATGCAGACGGTTGCCGTTATCGACTATGGCATGGGTAACCTGCACTCGGTGGCCAAGGCCCTCGAGCACGTAGGCGCCGGCAAGGTCCTGATCACCAGCGACGCCGACGTGATTCGCGAAGCCGACCGCGTGGTGTTCCCGGGTGTTGGCGCGATCCGCGACTGCATGGCTGAAATCCGCCGTCTGGGCTTCGACAGCCTGGTGCGTGAAGTCAGCCAGGACCGTCCGTTCCTCGGCATCTGCGTTGGCATGCAAGCCTTGCTCGATCACAGCGAAGAGAACGACGGCGTCGACTGCATCGGCCTGTTCCCGGGCAATGTGCGTTTCTTCGGCAAAGACCTGCACGAAGACGGCGAGCACCTGAAGGTGCCACACATGGGCTGGAACGAAGTCGTCCAGAGCATCGACCACCCGCTGTGGCACAACATCCCCGACCGTGCGCGCTTCTACTTCGTGCACAGCTACTACATCACCGCCGGCAAGCCGGGTCAGGTGGTGGGTAGCGGTCACTACGGCGTCGACTTTGCCGCAGCGCTGGCCGAAGGCTCGCGCTTTGCCGTGCAGTTCCACCCGGAGAAGAGCCATACCCATGGCTTGCAGCTGCTGCAGAACTTCGCTGCCTGGGACGGGCGCTGGTAATGGGCAAGTCCAGGGCCAAGCCGCCGATCCTCACGCTGGCACCGGAACAGGAACGCGAAGCGCTCGATACCCTCAAGCGCTTTCTCGAAGACCGTTTCGAGCTGCAGCTGGGGTCGTTCGAGGTGGCCGAGGTCCTGGAGCTGTTCACCAAAGAGATTGCCCCGCACTACTACAACAGGGCGATTTTCGATGTGCAGAACCACCTCAAGGAACGGTTCGAGAGTATCGAGAGCGACCTCTGGTCGCTAGAGAAAGGCAGCTGAAAGCGACAAGCTGCAAGAGAACAGACGCGCATGCTTGCAGCTTGTAGCTAGCAGCTTGCAGCTCTTTTTTACGAAGGAAAAAAGCATGCTGATTATCCCCGCTATCGATCTCAAGGACGGTGCTTGCGTACGCCTGCGCCAGGGCCGCATGGAAGACTCCACGGTATTCTCCGACGACCCGGTGAGCATGGCCGCCAAATGGGTTGAAGGGGGCTGCCGCCGCCTGCATCTGGTTGACCTCAATGGCGCCTTCGAAGGCCAGCCGGTCAACGGCGAAGTAGTTACCGCGATTGCCAAGCGCTACCCGACCCTGCCGATCCAGATCGGTGGCGGCATCCGTTCGCTGGAAACCATCGAGCACTACGTCAAGGCCGGCGTCAGCTACGTGATCATCGGTACCAAAGCGGTCAAGGAGCCAGAGTTCGTTGCCGAAGCCTGCCGCGCCTTCCCGGGCAAAGTGATCGTGGGCCTGGATGCCAAAGACGGCTTCGTCGCCACCGACGGCTGGGCTGAAGTCAGCTCGGTGCAGGTCATCGACCTGGCCAAGCGTTTCGAAGCCGACGGCGTCTCGGCCATCGTCTACACCGACATCGCCAAAGACGGCATGATGCAGGGCTGCAACGTGCCGTTCACCGCAGCCCTGGCCGCGGCCACCAAGATCCCGGTAATCGCCTCCGGCGGTATCCACAACCTCGGTGACATCAAGGCCCTGCTTGACGCCAAGGCGCCGGGCATCATCGGTGCGATCACCGGCCGCGCCATTTACGAAGGCACCCTGGATGTCGCCGAGGCACAAGCCTTCTGTGACGCCTATTCGGCTAGCTCCAAGTCGTAAGCTGCAAGCTGCAAGTTAAAAGCGCGACCGAGTCGCTCTTTCTTGCAGCTTGAAGCTTGAAGCTTGCAACTCGAGGACTACCTATGGCTTTAGCCAAACGCATAATTCCCTGCCTCGACGTCGACAACGGCCGGGTGGTCAAGGGCGTCAAGTTCGAGAACATCCGCGATGCCGGTGATCCGGTGGAAATCGCCCGGCGTTACGATGAACAGGGCGCTGACGAGATTACCTTTCTCGACATCACCGCCAGCGTCGATGGCCGCGACACTACCCTGCATACCGTCGAGCGCATGGCCAGCCAGGTGTTCATCCCGCTGACCGTGGGCGGTGGCGTGCGCACCGTGCAGGACATCCGCAACCTGCTCAACGCCGGTGCCGACAAGGTCTCGATCAACACCGCCGCGGTGTTCAACCCGGAGTTCGTTGGCGAAGCCGCCGCGCACTTCGGTTCGCAGTGCATCGTGGTCGCCATCGACGCCAAGAAAGTCTCCGGCCCGGGCGAAACCCCGCGCTGGGAAATCTTCACCCATGGCGGACGCAAGCCGACCGGCCTGGACGCGGTGGAGTGGGCGAAGAAGATGGAAGGCCTGGGTGCCGGCGAAATCCTCCTGACCAGCATGGACCAGGACGGCATGAAGAACGGCTTCGACCTGGGGGTAACCCGGGCGATCAGCGATGCCCTGGGTATTCCGGTGATTGCGTCCGGTGGTGTGGGCAACCTGCAGCACCTGGCCGACGGGATTATCGAGGGGCATGCCAGCGCGGTGCTGGCGGCGAGCATCTTCCACTTCGGTGAGTACACGGTGCCAGAGGCCAAGGCGTTCATGGCCAAGCAGGGGATCGTCGTTCGCTGAGGCTTTGTGGGAGCCGGCGTTGCCGGCGATGCTATCAGCGCGGTCTCCTCTGCACCGCGTTGTCTGCATCGCTGGCAACGCCAGCTCCCACAAGTGCCCTGCGATAGCTTTCAGCCCAGGTTCTTGCCCAGCAGCGCGTGGTACAGCTCGCTGTCGCCAAGAATACCCACCACTTTGTTCCCTTCCTGAAGCACCAGCTTGTTGCCGGTCTGGTAACGGATCTGCAGGGCTTCGCGCATGCCGATGCTGGCGCTGACCAGGGTCGGCTTGCGGCCAAGGCCCTCGACTGCTTCACCCGGTGCCCAGTTCTGCAGGTCCATGCCGTTGGCCCCCTGGCGCGCCCCCTTGATGGTGTTGCCTTCGGCCAGGTCCAGCCAGGAGTCGCCACCCGGGTCCAGGCATACCGAGCCATTGATGCGCTTGCACTTGTCCAGGGTGCGCATCAGGCTGCGGCCGCACAGCACGTTGAGCGGGTTGGTGTGGGCGACGAAGGTGCGCACATAGTCGTCGGCCGGGTTGAGGACGATTTCCTCCGGCTTGCTGTACTGGATGATCTTGCCGTCTTTCATGATCGCAATGCGGCTGCCGAGCTTGAGCGCCTCGTCCAGATCGTGGCTGACGAAGACGATGGTCTTGTTCAGCTTGTGCTGCAGTTCCAGCAACTCGTCCTGCAGGCCCTGGCGGATCAGTGGGTCGAGGGCCGAGAAGGGCTCGTCCATCAGCAGGATGTCGGCATCCATGGCCAACGCCCGGGCCAGGCCGACCCGCTGCTGCATGCCACCGGAGAGCTCATCGGGCTTCTTGTTGCGCCATTGGGTCAGGCCCACCAGCTCGAGTTTTTCGTCGACCAGCTTGCGCCGTTCCTTCTCCGGGCGGCCCTGCATTTCCAGGCCGAAGCTGATGTTCTCGCGCACCGTCAGCCAGGGCATCAGGGCGAACTTCTGGAACACCATGGCGATGCGCTTGGTGCGCATCATCTTCAGTTCCGCCGGGGTGCAGTGGGCAATGTCGATATGCGAGCCTTCGTGCTCGACGAACAGCTTGCCGCGGCTGACGGTATTGAGGCCGTTGATGCAGCGCAGCAGGCTCGACTTGCCCGAACCGGACAGGCCCATCAATACGCAGATCTCGCCCTTGTTGATGTCCAGGTTGGCTTTCTCGACCCCGACCACCAGGCCGGTCTGCTTCAGGATCTGTTCGCGCGAAAGGCCCTGGTCGAGCAGGCTCAGGGCCTCGCGCGGTCGGCTGGAGAAGATAACGTCTACGTCTTCGAAGCGAATAATGCTCATGCTTCACTCCTTACCGGTACGTCGGGTTGTTTGCAGATACGGTCGAGCATGATCGCCAGCAACACGATCGCCAGACCCGCTTCGAAGCCCAGAGCGATATCGGCAGTGTTCAATGCGTTGACCACAGGTTTGCCCAGGCCATCGGCACCCACCAGCGCGGCAATCACCACCATCGACAGCGACAGCATGATGCATTGGGTGACGCCGGCGGCAATGCTCGGCATGGCGTGAGGCAGTTCGATGCGCGACAGCAGCTGGCGGCGCGAGCAGCCAAAGGCCTTGCCGGCATCGAGCAGTTCCTGGGGCACGTCACAGATACCCAGGTAGGTCAGGCGGATCGGTGCGGCGATGGCGAACACCACCGTCGAGATCAGCCCGGGGACCACGCCAAGCCCGAACAGGGTCAGGGTCGGGATCAGGTAAACGAAGGTAGGTACCGTCTGCATCAGGTCGAGGACCGGGCGCATGGCGGTGTAGAACATCGGCTTGTGTGCGGCGAGGATACCCAGTGGCACGCCGATGGCCACGCAGACCAGGGTGGCGAACAGCACCTGGGCCAGGGTCTCCATGGTTTCCTGCCAGTAGCCAAGGTTGAGGATCAGCAGGAATGACAGTACGCAGAATGCGGTCAGCGCCCATTTGCGCTGGATCAAGTGCGCGATCACTGCAATCAGGCCGATCAGGACGAAGGGATTGAACCAGGTCAGCGCCCCGGTTACACCATGAATCATGTATTCCAGTGCTGCCGCGAAGGCATCGAAGTAGTTGGCGCCGTGTTGCGTCAACCATTCAACGAAGCCTGCGATGTACTGGCCCAGAGGGAGTTTTTCATCGATCAGCATGATAGCGAGCGTCCACCTGCAAAAGTTTGAAGACAGCCTGCGGCGGGGCCAGCCCGCCGCAGGCAGTGCTTACTGCGTGAGTTTGGCTTTGGCTGCCTCCAGGCCAGGCTTGCCGTCAACAGTGGTAACCCCGGCCAGCCAGGTGTCGAGCACCTGCGGGTTCTTCTTCAGCCAGGCCTTGGCTGCAGCGTCGGGTTTCATCTTGTCGTCCAGGACGTTGCCCATCAGGGTGCTTTCCATGTCGAGGGTAAAGGACAGGTTCTTCAGCAACTGGCCGACGTTGCTGCATTCCTGCACATAGCCCTTGCGGGTGTTGGTGAGGACGGTGGCCTTGCCGTATTCGGGGCCGAAGAAGTCATCGCCGCCGTCCAGGTACTTCATCTTGAAGCGGGTGTTCATCGGGTGCGGTTCCCAGCCCAGGAACACCACGGCGGTGTCGCGGCGCTGGGCACGCTCCACTTGTGAGAGCATGCCGGCCTCGCTGGACTCGACCACCTTGAAGCCGGCGTCCTTGAGGCCGAAGGCGTTCTTGTCGATCATGCTCTGGATGGTGCGGTTGCCGTCGTTGCCCGGCTCGATGCCGTAGATCTTGCCGTCCAGCTCCTTCTTGAACTTGGCAATGTCGGCGAAGCTTTTCAGGCCCTTGTCATACAGCGCCTGGGGCACGGCGAGGGTGTACTTGGCGTTCTCAAGGTTGGCCCGTACGGTTTCCACGGTGCCGGCATCGCGGTACTGCTTGATGTCGTTTTCCATGGTCGGCATCCAGTTGCCGAGGAACACGTCCATGTTCTTGCCATCGGCCAGCGACTTGTAGGTCACCGGTACCGAAATCATCGTGGTCTTGGTCTTGTAGCCCAGCGACTGGAGCACGACGCTGGTGACCGCGGTGGTCACAGTGATGTCGGTCCAGCCGACATCGGAGAAGTTGACGGTGTGACACTGCTCGGGCTCGGCGGCCTGGGCCAGCACCGGCAGACTCAGCACTGCGGCCAGCAATAGCGAGGGTGAACCTTTCATTCGATGGACTCCTGGGTTTTTTTTCGGATGTCCCACGGGACCGCCGTGCTTTATGGTTTGCATTCGGTCGGGCCTGACTATCGGGCGATAGCGGGACGGCTGCCGTGCAATCGAGTCGATACCGATCATCTAACAGCCAAAATCAAACGCCTACAGGGTGCGTCGTATCCAGTACAGACAGGGTCGCATCCAGTGCCGATGAGGTCGTTTACAGATTTATCTCGCCCTGTAAACGCAGTTTCGCTACCTCTGCACCGCAAAAAAACGGCGCACAAGCGCGGCTGACAGCTGGCGGCGTTGCTGGGCAAGAGCGCGTCGGTTGCAGACGTCAGAGGTCCTGGCAAAAGCCTGATGATGCGCGGAATCGGCGGATTGCCGCCTATTTAGCGTAGCAGTTGCGGCGCCCTTGGCTTGGGCTGTGGGGCTGCACATTCAGGAGGTAGGTGGCATGGCCATCAGTGTGTTCGACCTGTTCAAGATCGGCGTTGGCCCATCCAGTTCCCATACCGTCGGGCCCATGCGCGCCGCGGCGTTGTTCGTCCAGGGCCTAAGCCTGCGCGGTGAGTTGGAGCAGGTGCGGCGCATCGAAGTGCGCCTCTACGGTTCGCTGTCGGCCACCGGTATCGGCCATGGCAGCGACAACGCGGTGATCATGGGCCTGATGGGCGAATGGCCAGACGCCATTGACCCAGCGCAGATCGCCCCGCGCATCGCCGCACTGCGCGAAACAGACACCTTGCTGCTCGACGGCCGGCTCGAAGTCGGTTTCGTCTGGGCCCGCGACATGCGGCTGCTCGACGAGAACCTGCCGTACCATCCCAACGCCATGACCCTGATCGCCGAAGGTGCTGCGGGCGAGCTGCACCGTGATACCTATTACTCGGTGGGGGGCGGCTTCGTGGTCGATGCAGCCCAGGCTGCAAGCGGCGTCCTTGACGCTGACAACACCGTATTGCCGTACGATTTCGACAGCGCTGTGGAGCTGCTTGAACTGTGCAAGAAAAACGACCTGCGCGTGTCGCAATTGATGATGGAAAACGAGAAGGTATGGCGCAGCGAAGCTGAGATTCGCGCCGGGCTTTTGAAGCTGTGGCACGCCATGCAGGACTGCGTCGAAAACGGTCTCAAGTACGAAGGTATCCTGCCCGGCGGGCTGAATGTGAAGCGTCGGGCCGCCAAGCTGCACCGCAGCCTGCAGGAGCTGAACAAGCCCAACGTGATCGGCTCGACCCTGAGCGCCATGGAGTGGGTCAACCTGTATGCCCTGGCGGTCAACGAAGAGAACGCTGCGGGCGGGCGCATGGTGACGGCGCCGACCAATGGCGCGGCAGGGATCATTCCGGCGGTGCTGCACTACTACATGCGCTTCAGCGACGAAGTCAGTGAAGCCAATGTCGTCGACTTCTTCCTCGGTGCAGCAGCAGTGGGCATCCTGTGCAAGAAGAACGCTTCGATCTCCGGTGCCGAAGTCGGTTGCCAGGGTGAAGTCGGTTCGGCCTGCGCCATGGCCGCTGCCGGCCTTGCGGAAGTGCTTGGCGCCACCCCGGCGCAACTGGAAAACGCTGCCGAGATTGGCCTGGAGCATAACCTGGGGCTGACCTGCGACCCGGTTGGCGGGCTGGTGCAGGTGCCGTGCATCGAGCGCAATGCAATTGCTGCGGTCAAGGCGATCAATGCGGCGCAGATGGCGTTGCGCGGCGACGGCGAGCACTTTATCTCCCTGGACCGGGTGATCCGCACCATGCGCGATACCGGCGCCGACATGCACGACAAGTACAAGGAAACCTCGCGCGGCGGCCTGGCGGTCAGCGCTATCGAATGTTGAAGCGTTGCGGCGGCCTGCGCCGTTTTCGTTCACGTTTGGCCTGCGCGCTGCCTTTTGGCGCGCTGGCCGATCCCTCCCCGGGTCACCGGCTGTTACCCCGGCGCCTGGCGCCTTGGGTGACAGTTGCCCATGTCGTTTCTGGGCATCCTTCACACAAGTGCTACCGAATTGCTCACACGTCCTACAGACCAGCACTAGGACGCTCGTTTGCGTTTATTACCACGCCTGGGAACAAGGGCTGAATAGACGCTGCGCGACGTCGTTTTTGGGTTTTATTGAATGGCCATTCAATTTCAGGCATGGCATTTGCGTTGTGATTGGCAAAGCCCCTGCATCCGAATTGGGGCCGTGACAAAAAAAGCCCGTGCCTGCCTGAGGCGCAACCTGCATTGTGTGAGGAGATACCGCGATGACGTCGTACAACTCCGGGACCCCAACCCAGAACCGCACACCTCAATCCATCGGCTTTTTGCTGTTGGACAATTTCACGCTGATTTCCCTGGCTTCCGCTGTTGAGCCACTGCGTATGGCCAACCAGCTGTCCGGCCGCGAGCTGTACCGCTGGAGCACCCTGAGCGTGGATGGCGGTCAGGTCTGGGCCAGCGACGGCTTGCAGATCACCCCCGATGCGGCCATGCACCAGGCGCCGGCCATGGACACCGTGATTGTCTGCGGCGGCATTGGCATCCAGCGCACCGTGACCCGTGAGCACGTCACCTGGCTGCAGAGCCAGGCGCGTCAGTCCCGCCGCCTTGGTGCGGTGTGCACCGGCAGCTGGGCGCTGGCCTGTGCCGGCCTGCTCGATGGCTTCGATTGCAGCGTGCACTGGGAATGCCTGGCGGCGATGCAGGAGGCCTTTCCGCGGGTGAGCATGAGCACTCGCCTGTTTACCCTCGACCGTAACCGTTTCACTAGCTCTGGCGGCACCGCGCCGCTGGACATGATGCTGCACCTGATCAGCCGTGATCATGGTCGCGAGCTGTCGGCGGCGATCTCCGAGATGTTCGTCTACGAGCGCATCCGCAACGAGCAGGATCACCAGCGCGTGCCGCTCAAGCACATGCTCGGCACCAACCAGCCGAAGCTGCAGGAAATCGTCGCGCTGATGGAAGCCAACCTGGAAGAGCCGATCGACCTGGATGAACTGGCCGTTTATGTGTCGGTGTCACGTCGCCAGCTTGAGCGCCTGTTCCAGAAGTACCTGCACTGCTCGCCGTCGCGCTACTACCTGAAACTGCGCCTGATCCGCGCCCGGCAATTGCTCAAGCAAACGCCGATGTCGATCATCGAAGTGGCGTCGGTGTGCGGCTTTGTCTCGACGCCGCATTTCTCCAAGTGCTACCGCGAGTACTTCGGCATTCCGCCGCGTGACGAGCGCGTGGGCTCCAACACCGCCCAGCAGGTGGCGATGATGCCGATCCCGCAGGCGCTGGTGCTGTCGCCGCTGGCCGGGCCGATGTCGGCGTTGAGCCAGGCGCGCAATGAGTCGACGTTTGCCAGTGTGAGGCTCTGATTCCGAGGTGAATCAATCGCGGGTCAAGCCCGCTCCCACAGGAGTTAGGTGATCTCTGTGGGAGCGGGCTTGACCCGCGATGCTGTTAACGATTCTGAAATTCGGCCAACGCCGGCAACAACTGCTTTTCGATCGCCTGGCGCACGGCCGGCAGAATGGTCGCATTGCCGGTGTACATCTGCTCGACCATACCCTTCAAGGCTTTGGCCCGCGGCTCACTCAAACCGCGCACCGCATACTCGCAGGCCTGTTCGGCGCTGGCCCCGCTCGGCATCTCGAAACCCAGGGCGCGCAGTTGGCCCAGCAGGTCGTCTTGATCAATCAAATCCGCATGCATCATGGTTGTTGTCCTTGTTTGCAGGTGTGATCGTCAGTCGATTCTGTGGGCAGCACCGCAGGGCGGCAAGGACAGAATGCCGCAATGGCCGCTTTACCTAAGCCCAGGTCGTTTTCGGGCAAATCGACGGGGAAGGGAGGCTGCACACTGAGGTCATGCACAGCAAAGGAAGGTTTGGTCACCCTCCGCTTGAAGCATGTTCATGCTCGCTCTTGGCCCCGGTTGCTTCACGGCTTGCCGGGGTTATTTTTTGCCTTTGGATCGGTGCTGGATTCATCGCTGGCAAGCCAGCTCCCACAGGGATCACCGCCGCTTCTGTGGGAGCTGGCTTGCCAGCGATAGGGCGGTTACTTTGGCAACCCGATCACCCGGCCAACAAACTCGGCCGCCGGCAGGTCCGCCTGCTCATTCACGATCCCTTGCAAGCGCTCCACCACCCCGGGCGCGAATGGCGCCGACCTTGGCCCTGCCAGGTCCACATGCAGGAGCATCTGTTCGCTGGCCGCCAACGCCTGGTCAAACCCTTCGCGATGCAGGCTGTGATACAGCTGCAGGCGCTTGCAGTCAAAACCGATGACCTGGGTTTGTACCCACACCTGGGTGCCGAGCTTCACCTCGTGCAGGTAGTTCAGGTGGCACTCCAGGGTGAACAGCGAATTGCCGCTGGCGCTGCGGTTGTCGCTGTCAAGGCCGATGCAGTCCATGAAGGCATCGGTGGCATAGCTGAAGATCAGCAGGTAGAAGGCATCGCGCAGGTGCCCGTTGTAGTCGACCCAGTCCGCCAGGACCGGGGTTTGGTAGGTGATCAATGCGGGCATCGCTGCACTCCGGTCAGTCGCTGAAGGCCATGCCGTGCTTGGCCTTGGTGGTTTTTACCGCATCCAGCACGGCCAGCAGGCAATCATCACGATAGCGCTCCAGCGAGCTGATGCTGCGTTCGCCCAGTTGTTCGCCGGTACCCTCGACCACGGCGTCGATCAAGCCGTCGGTCAGCTCCGGGGCTGGCAGGTAGGTCCAGGGCAGTTGCAGCGCCGGGCCGAACTGGGCCATGAAGTGGCGCATGCCAGCATCGCCACCGGCCAGGGTATAGGTGAGGAAGGTGCCCATGAACGACCAGCGCAAACCCGCACCGAAACGAATGGCATCGTCGATTTCACCGGTGGTTGCCACGCCGTCGTTGACCAGGTGCAGCGCCTCGCGCCAGAGCGCTTCGAGCAGGCGGTCGGCGATAAAACCGGGTACTTCCTTGCGCACATGCAGCGGGCGCATGCCCAGCTGGGTGTAGACGATTTTTGCCGCTTCGATGGCCTCGGGCGCGGTCTTGTTGCTGCCGACGATCTCCACCAGCGGCAGCAGGTATACCGGGTTGAACGGGTGGCCGACCACGCAGCGCTCGGGGTGGGTCGAGGACTCGTAGAACTCGCTGGGCAACAGCCCCGACGTGCTGGAGCCGATCAATGCATCGGGCTTGGCCGCGGCGCTGATTCTGCGGTGCAGATCAAGCTTGAGGTCCAGGCGCTCGGGGGCGCTTTCCTGGATGAAATCGGCATTGCGCACGCATTCCTCGATGGTCGCCACAACGCGCAGACGGTCCGGTGATGCGCCGGGCGCCAGGCCTTGTTTTTCCAGGGCGGGCCAGGCATTGGCGATGCGTTTGCGCAAGGCTGCTTCGGCGCCAGGTGCCGGGTCCCAGGCCACTACGTCAAGGCCGTGGGCCAGGGCGCGGGCTACCCAGCCGCTGCCGATCACGCCGCTGCCCAAAGCTGCAAAGGTTTTGATTTCGGTGATAAAGCTCATCGGTTTCTCCAGCAATCAGCGACGGGTCAGGTTCATTTTGGCGCGGCCTTCGGCAGGGGTGAGCACCCGTGCGCCCAGGCGGCTGAGAATCTCGCTGGCGCGTTCTACCAGTTGGCCGTTGCTGGCCAGCACGCCCTTGTCCAGGTACAGGTTGTCCTCCAGGCCGACCCGTACATTGCCGCCGAGCAGCACCGCTTGCGCGGCCATTGGCATCTGCATGCGGCCGATGCCAAAGCCGGCCCAGGTCACGCCGGCTGGCAGGTTGTCGACCATGGCTTTCATGGTGGTGGTATCGGCCGGGGCGCCCCAGGGAATGCCCAGGCACAGCTGGAACAAGGGGTCGTCGAGCAGGCCTTCCTTGATCATCTGCTTGGCAAACCACAGGTGACCGGTGTCGAAGATTTCCAGTTCGGCTTTGACCCCAAGTTCAGTAATGCGTCGGGCGCCAGCGCGCAGTTGCGCCGGGGTCGAGACATAGATGCTGTTGCCGTCGCCAAAATTGAGGGTGCCGCAGTCCAGGGTGCAGATTTCCGGTAGCAACGCCTCGACATGGGCCAGGCGCTCCAGTGGGCCGATCAGGTCGGTGCCGGCGCCGAATTCCAGCGGGGTTTCACCTGGGCCGATCTCCAGGTCGCCACCCATGCCGGCGGTAAGGTTGACGATGATGTCGACGTCCGACTCGCGAATGCGCTCCATGACTTCGCGGTACAGCGCGACATCACGGCTGAAGCGACCGGTTTGTGGATCCCGGACGTGACAGTGGACGACTGTTGCACCGGCTTTGGCGGCCTCTACCGCGGCTTCGGCGATCTGCTTGGGGGTCACCGGGACCAGGTGGCTCTTGCTGGCGGTGTCGCCGGCGCCGGTCAGGGCACAGGTGATGATGACGTCGTGGTTCATGAGCGGTTTCCTTCGGGCGAGTTGGGGCCGTCGCGGGGCAAGCCCGCTCCCACAGATGACCAGTTCCTCTGTGGGAGCGGGCTTGACCCGCGATTGGGTCTGTCAGTTAGCGGTCAGTTGCAGGTTTTCGGCGGCCGGCCTGCCGTCGAACGTGGTCACCCCTTCAAGCCAGCGCTTCTGGTCCTGGGGATGGTCCTTGAGCCACTGGCGGGCGGATTCCAGCGCGTCTTTGTGGTCAAGCAGCGGTTGCATCATGCGGCTCTCGTCCTCGGCGCTGAAGGTCAGGTTGGTCAGCAGCTGGTTGACGTTCGGGCAACGCTGGGCATAGTCCGGCGCGGTGACGGTCCACACCGTGGCCCGGCCTTCGTCCGGGCCCAGGGCGCCTTCGCTGCCGCTGAGGTAGGCCATGTCGATGTTGATGTTCATCGGGTGCGGCGCCCAGCCAAAGAACACCACCGCCTCCTTGCGTCGCACGGCGCGATCGACGGCGGCGAGCATGCCGGCTTCGCTGGACTCGACCAGCTGGAACTTGCCCAGGCCGAACTGGTTCTTGCTGATCATCGCCTTGATCTGGGTGTTGGCGCCCGAGCCCGGCTCGATGCCGTAGATCTTGCCGCCCAGCTCCTTTTCGAACCTGGCGATATCGGCAAAGGTTTTCAGGCCCTTGTCGGCCAGGTACTTGGGCACGGCAAGGGTCGCGCGGGCATCGTCGAGGCTGGGCTGGTCGAGGACCTTGACCTGCTTGGCGTCGATGAACGGGGTGATGGTCTGGGTCATGATCGGGTTCCAGTAGCCGAGGAACATGTCCAGGCGCTGGTCGCGGATACCGGCGAAAATGATCTGTTGCGAGGCGCTGGTCTGCTTGGTCTTGTAGCCCAGGCCATCAAGCAGGACCTGGGTCATGGCGCTGGTGGCCATCACATCGGTCCAGTTGACCACGCCAAGGCGCACGTTCTTGCAGGCGGCCGGCTCTGCGGCCATCACGTTGGTGCTGAGGATTGCGGTACCGACGAGCATCAGCAGGCTACGGCTGATCATTCTGTTCATGGTGGCTCCTCCAACGGCAGTTCTAATTGTTATAGGGGGCGGCCTCTGCGTGCCGTGTGATCAAACTACGCGGGTGCTGTGGGTAAAAATCGCACTCTGGCGACCGGCACTTGCACAGTGGCGACCAGCGCGCTATTAACCCAGCATCCGTGGCCGTCGAGTTGTCGCTATGCCCCAGGATTTCCATTTCTTGCTGTTGCCCGGCTTCTCCGCCATCGGCTTTATTTCCGCGATAGAGCCGCTGCGGGTGGCCAACCGCTTTCGCGGCGAGCTATATCGCTGGCAGGTGCTGAGTATGGATGGCGGCGCGGTGCAGGCCAGCAACGGCATGTCGGTGAATGCCGACGCCGCCCTGGAGCCGCTGGGCAAGGGTGCGACGTTGTTGCTGGTAGCGGGTTTCGAGCCGTTGCGCAGCTACGGCCCGGCCCTGCAACACTGGTTGCGCAAGCTTGATCACGAGGGCGTGGTATTGGGCGGTATCGACACCGGCACCGTGGTGCTGGCCGAGGCCGGGCTGCTCGACGGTCACCGGGTGACCCTGCACTGGGAAGCGCTGGAGGCCTTCAAGGAACGTTACCCGCAGTTGCAGGCAACCCAGGAACTGTTCGAAGTAGATCGCCGCCGTATTACCTCGGCAGGTGGCACCGCGTCGATCGACCTGATGCTCGACCTGATTGCCCAGGCCCACGGCCCGGAGCTGGCGATCCAGGTGTCGGAGCAGTTCGTGCTTGGCCGTATCCGCCCGCGCCAGGATCACCAGCGCATGCAGATCGCCTCACGTTATGGCATCAGCAACAAGAAACTGGTGCAGGTGATCGGCGAGATGGAGCGTAACACCGAACAACCGCTCAACACCCTGGTGTTGGCCGAATCGGTGCAGGTCACCCGGCGCCAGCTGGAGCGCCTGTTTCGCCTGTACCTGCACGACACGCCCAGCGGTTTTTACCTGCGCCTGCGCCTGGACAAGGCCCGGCAACTGCTGCGCCAGACCGATCTGAGCGTACTGGAGGTGAGCATCGCTTGCGGGTTCGAGTCAGCGTCGTATTTCACCCGCTGCTACCGGGGGCGATTCGCGCGTTGCCCGCGGGAAGACCGCAAGGCCGGGGCCGTCAGCCTCAGCGGCGCTTGAGCAACAGCGCGCAGGCGCTCTTGTAGGCTTCGTGCTGGTACTTGTTCAACGAAGCAGGCAGTTCGATGTTGTGTTTCTTGGCCTGAGCGCTGACGGTCTGCGGTGAAACCAGTTCCACCTCGCAATTGTCCAGCAACTGCAATATGCCTTCGATCTTGAAGGTGGTCGGGCCACCCGCGAAGTCGCCTTTCTTGCTGCGTTTCTTGATCGCCAGGTGGCTGATGCCATGTTCAGCGATAAATTGCCGGGCCTGCTGGGCAAAGACTTTGACGTTGTCCGCCAGTTCGTCATCTTCCAGGCCGATTTTTTTCGTGGCCAGGGCAAGATGCACAGGGCTGGTACCGTCCAGCGTGGCAACGGCGAGCAGCGCTTCGCTGCCTTTGATTTCAATTCCGCAGATTTTCATGCTGTTCTCAATCGGAGTTTTGCAGCCCCAGGGACTGCAAGTATTCGGAGCGATCATCGCTACGTTGGGCAAGGCAGGTGTTCAATGCCGCGTCGAAGTCCTTGCCGGGTTTTTGCTCAAAGGTCTCGACCTTGCAGTCGGCGTCGCGCAGCTGCTTCCACAGCGCTTGGGCGTCGTTCAGGCGTTTGCTCACGTCGCTGATCTTCGCGCTTTGACCGGCGTATTGTTCCTTGATTCGATCCAGCAGGTCAGTAAACGCGGCATCGAGTTCGCGTTCGGCGGTGGTGCGGCTGTATTGAGCGCATTCATAGCTTTGCTGGTCGGTTTCGACGTTGTCGCACGGGGTACTTTCGTCGTCCTCGGCATGGGCGCCGAATGCCAGCAATACCAGGGCCAGCCCTACCATCGTTCTCATCTGCGACATCCTCCGAAAGCTTGCGCGAACATGGGCGCCGATTCTCGCTCAGCGCCGCAGCAAAGAACAGGGTAGCCGTTGCACCTGTGAAAAAGCGTGCAGGCTGCGTGAACACTTATTCACAGACGTTTCATAAAGGTGCACATAAACTTGGCGTTTAGCCACTATCCTCACTCTTACCCTGTGGAAACGCCATGGAATGCTCCGGACTGATCAAGGTACTGCTGGTCGAGGATGACTTGAAGCTGGCCAGCCTGGTTGCGCATTTTTTAGCCGAGCACGGCTTCGAGGTGCACTGTGTGCACCGGGGTGACGAGGCACTGGAGGCCTTTTTGGGCTTCAAACCGGCGCTGGTGGTACTCGATCTGATGCTGCCCGGCCTGAGCGGCCTGCAAGTATGCCGGGCAATTCGCAGCCAGGCGGCCACGCCGATCGTGATCCTCACTGCTCGCGAGGATGATCTGGACCATATTCTCGGCCTTGAGTCCGGTGCCGACGACTACGTGATCAAACCGATCAAGCCGCCGGTGTTGCTGGCCCGGCTGCGGGCCTTGCAGCGGCGTAAGGGCAGTGACCCGAGCGAGCGCGACAGCCTCGAGTTCGGGCGCCTGAGTATTGACCGGGCCAGCCGCGAAGCACGCTTGGGCCAGCAGGTCATCGAACTGAGCACCATGGAGTTCGAGCTGTTGTGGTTGCTGGCCAGTTCCGCCGGGCAAATCCTTTCCCGCGACGATATCCTCAGCCATATCCGTGGCATCGCCTTCGACGGCCTCAACCGCAGTGTCGATGTCTACGTCAGCAAGCTGCGCAACAAGCTGCACGACAACCCGCGTGAACCGCTGTGCATCAAGACAGTGTGGGGCAAGGGGTATCTGTTCAACCCCTTTGCCTGGGAGCTGTAGATGCTGCGCCTGTTTCTTGGCCTGTTCATCACCCTGGTACTGGGCTTTGCCCTGGCGATCACCGCGGTCGACCATGTGTTCACCTGGCTGCTCAACGCCCCCACCGAGGTCTACCACCGCGAAGCGGTACGTGGGCCAGCGTACAGCCTGGTGGAGCAACTGCGCCCGCTTACCGCTGAGCAGCGCCAGCGGCGTCTGGACGAATTGCAGCCCAATTACGGCCTGGGCCTGAAACTGGTCGACGCCGGGCAGTTGCAGCTGGATGAGCGCGAGCGTCAGTTGCTGGCAAACCGGCAACTGGTGGTTCGCAAGGAGTTCACCCAGTTCATCAGCCCCATCGACGGTAGCAGCCAATTGCTGAGCATCGACTTGCCGCCTGAGCCCGAGCTGACCCGTACCTATACCGTCGGCGCCTACGCGATGCTCGGCGGCTTGATCGGTATTGCCCTGTTTCTCTGGGTATGGCCGCACTGGCGTGACCTTGAGCGCTTGCGCCTGGCGGCCCAGCGTTTTGGTGACAACGACCTGAGTTCACGTATCTACTTGTCGCGGCGCTCGAACATTCGGGAACTGGCCGAGCACTTCAACCAGATGGCCGGGCGCATCGAAGGCCTGATCGCCAACCAGCGTGAGCTGACCAACGCAGTTTCCCATGAGCTGCGCACTCCCATTGCACGCCTGACCTTCGAACTCGAACAACTGCGCCGGCTGGCCCGCCAGGAAGGCTGCGGTGCGTTGATCGACGAAATGCACGCCGACCTGGGCGACCTGGAGGAGATGGTCTCGGAGTTGTTGACCTATGCCAGCCTTGAGCGTGGCGCCACCGAGATCAAGCGCGAAACCATCCAGGCCAACCATTGGATCGACAGTGTCCTGGGCAGTGTCGCTCTGGAGGCCGAGGCGGCCGGTGTGCAGCTGTCGCTTGAGGCGTGTACGGTACAGAGCATTCGTATCGAGCCGCGGTTCATGGCGCGGGCAGTGATCAATCTGTTGCGCAATGCCATTCGCTATGCCGCCGGTGAAGTCCGGGTCAGCCTGCAGCGAGAAGGTGAGCTGTATCGCCTCGTGGTAGAGGACGACGGCCCAGGCGTACCGCTTGCCGCCCGAGAGAAGATCTTCGAGCCGTTCTCGCGCCTGGACGCCAGCCGTGACCGGCGCACCGGTGGCTTTGGCCTTGGCCTGGCGCTGGTGCGTCGGGTCTCGCAATGGCACGGCGGCTATGCCCAGGTGGGCGATAGCCGCGAAGGTGGCGCCTGCTTCGTGTTGAGCTGGCCGCACGTCGATGGCTGAAACCTAGAGCTGCAGGCCGGCGTCCTGGTCTGGGCTGCGCACAAAGCGATAGCCGAGCACCCGCAAGCCGTCGCTATGCCGAGTCAGGGTGTTGCCCGCGCCCAATGCGCTGCCGGCCAGCAGGGCATGGGCGTCATCCAGTGGCTGGACCACGAATTCACCCAGGGTTTCGCCTTTTCGCCGGCCCTGGGCCAGCAGCAGGCCTTGATCGATGCGCAAGGTCAGGCCGTCGAGCAACGGTTCGCGCTCGTTGGGGCTGATCAGGCGATAGCGTCCGACACTGGCTTGCCAGTCGGCGGGTATCGGCCCGGGGTCAATGCGCTCGCCCAGTGGCAGGGTCTGGCCGTGGCGCCTGACTGCCAGCACTTCTTTGCCCGCGACGCTGATCACATCCAGCTGAAGTTGTTCGAGCAGGCCCAGATCCAGCGACCACAAGCCCAACAGTTTTTTCTGTGCCCGCAGCCAGCCTTGACTGTCGCGCAGCAGTTCGACGCGCTTGCCGCCCAGTTCGGCAAACAGTTGATGGCGCTGGTCCTTGAGGCGAATCACGCCCAACGGGCTGGCGTACAACCCGGCCAGGCGCTGGCGGTCGTGAGGGCTGGGCGCCGCGGCAGCGGCCAGCGGCGGCAGGCTCGGCGCACAGTCGCGCGGGCAGACGAGCTGGTTGCCTTGGGCCTGGAGCATCAGGCGCAGGGCCTGAGTGGCCACTTCGCTGACCAGTGCTTCGGCGGTGTCGGCATTGGCCATCACCACCACCGCCAGCTGTGGCTCGGGTAGCACGCTCAGTTGCGCGGCAAAATCGCCAGTCGAGCCACTGTGTTGCCATTGTTGCAGCTGCGGCCCGATGCGCGGGTCGCCGCAAGGGCCCAGGTACCAGGCAAGGCCTATAGGGCAGTCGAAGTCCAGGGCATTGGCACGGTTCTGTTGGCGGAACATCTCGGCAACCGACTGCTGGCTCAGCAGCTGCCTGCCATCGAAACGTCCCTGGGCGAACAGCATTTGCACGAACTGGCCAACATCCCGTGGCGTGGTCCACAAGCCGCCGGCGGGCAGGTCGCGGATCTCCTCGTCGCTGCTGGGCTGACCTTGTAGGTAGCCTCGGGCGCGATAGGGTTGCAGCTCGCTATTGCCGACGAAACTCGAATGTTCCATGGCCAACGGTTGCAACAGGTGCTGCTGCAGGCGGGTTTCGAATGGTTGCCCGCTGCTGCGCTCGATGGCTGCACCGAGCAGGGCAAAACCCAGGTTGGAATAGGCCATCTGCGTGCCCGGCGGATTGTTCAGCCACAACCCCGAGGCCTTCTGCGGCAGGTACTTCAATGGATCATCAGTGCGCAGGCGAGGCAGGAATTCGCTCGGCAGGCCGGCCTGGTGGCTGAGCAGGCGGCGCAAGGTGATGGCGTCGTTGGCGCTGCGGGCATCGGCGTGAAAGCGCGAGCGCACGCGAAACTCCGGCAGGGTGCGTGACAACGGTGCGTCCAGGCTCAGGCGCTGCTGCTCGACCAGTTGCAGGGTGGCGCTGGCAGTGAACAGCTTGGACAGAGAACCGGCGCGAAACGCCGTGGTTGGTGTTACACGCATGTGTAGCGCCTCGTCAGCCAGACCGAAACCTTCGGCCCAGACCAGCTCCTGGCCGTCGATCAGCGCCAGCGACAGGCCGGGCACGTGGTTCTTGCGCATCTGCTCGGGGATGCTCTGGCGCAAGTGTTCGATGACCGCCCGATAGTCGCCCTTGCCGATCGGCGGCAGGCTCGTCGGCGCCCGTTCGCCGCAACCGGTATTGACGAGCAGCAGGCCGAACAATGAAGCAAGGCGAAGCGAGCGAAGCATGAGGCACCTGGGCGGGAATGGCGGTCAGTGCATGCTAGGGCAGGGGCCTGCGGCAATCTTTGAGCGGATTGTCGGGAAACTGTTAAAGACTGTGCCACGGCGACCTGCAACGCCCCTTTGTCGCTCTTTGACGCTTTCGGCAATTCCCCTGTCGTTTTTGCATCTGGGCGACATTGCCCCTAGGCATATGCTGGCCCCAAAGCGCCGGCAGACGATTCGGCGCAGGTTTACCAATAAAGGGGACAGCCTGATGAGCCCAGCCGAATTACACGCAGACAGCATCGTTATCGACGGGCTGATCATTGCCAAATGGAACCGCGAGCTGTTCGAGGACATGCGCAAGGGTGGCTTGACTGCGGCCAACTGCACGGTGTCGGTCTGGGAAGGCTTCCAGGCCACGGTCAACAACATCGCCGCCAGCCAGAAGCTGATCCGCGAGAACAGCGACCTGGTGATGCCGGTGCGTACCACCGCCGACATCCGCAAGGCCAAGGAAGTGGGCAAGACCGGCATCCTCTTCGGCTTCCAGAACGCCCATGCTTTCGAAGACCAGATCGGCTATGTCGAGGTGTTCAAGCAGCTGGGCGTAGGCATCGTGCAGATGTGCTACAACACCCAGAACCTGGTCGGCACCGGCTGCTACGAGCGTGATGGCGGGTTGTCGGGCTTTGGCCGCGAGATCGTCGCCGAGATGAACCGCGTCGGGGTCATGTGCGACCTGTCCCATGTCGGTTCCAAAACGTCCGAAGAAGTCATCCTCGAATCGAAAAAACCGGTGTGCTACTCCCACTGCCTGCCTTCCGGGCTCAAGGAGCACCCGCGCAACAAGTCCGATGAAGAGCTCAAGTTCATTGCCGACCACGGCGGTTTCGTCGGCGTGACCATGTTCGCGCCGTTCCTGGCCAAGGGCATCGATTCGACCATCGACGACTATGCCGAAGCTATCGAATACACCATGAACATCGTCGGTGAAGACTCCATCGGTATCGGTACCGACTTCACCCAGGGCCACGGCCAGGACTTCTTCGAGTACCTGACCCACGACAAGGGCTACGCCCGGCGCCTGACCAACTTCGGCAAGATCATCAACCCGCTGGGCATCCGCACCGTGGGCGAGTTCCCCAACCTTACCGAGACCCTGCTCAATCGCGGCCATTCCGAGCGCGTGGTGCGCAAGATCATGGGCGAGAACTGGGTCAACGTGCTCAAGGATGTCTGGGGCGAATAAGCCGCCAGTAACCGTCTTCCGCCCCCTGCCACAGGCGCAGGGGCAGCCAACCAAAATTTCTGGAGTTCAGTTTCCATGGCCAAGATCGCCCCGCAATTGCCTATCGAAGTCGACAGCGAGACCGGTGTCTGGACCAGCGATGCCCTGCCGATGCTGTACGTGCCGCGGCATTTCTTCGTCAACAACCACATGGGTATCGAGGAAGTGCTGGGCGCCGACGCCTATGCCGAGATCCTCTACAAGGCCGGTTACAAGTCCGCCTGGCACTGGTGCGAGAAAGAGGCTGAATGCCACGGCCTCGAAGGCGTGGCGGTGTTCGAACACTACATGAAGCGCCTGTCCCAGCGCGGCTGGGGCCTGTTCAAGATCCAGGACATTGACCTGGACAAGGGCACTGCCAGCGTCAAGCTCGAGCACTCAGCGTTCGTCTATGTCTACGGCAAGGTCGGGCGCAAGGTCGATTACATGTTCACCGGTTGGTTCGCCGGGGCCATGGACCAGATCCTGGCGGCCCGCGGCAGCAACATTCGTACGGTCGCCGAGCAGGTCTACGGCGGTTCGGAAGAAGGCCACGACGATGGCCTGTTCATCGTCAAGCCGTTGTAAGTCGAGGATCCCGCCATGGCTTTCGAAGCAATGTTCCAGCCGATCCAGATCGGCAAACTGACCATCCGCAACCGGGTACTGAGCACCGCGCACGCCGAGGTCTACGCCACCGACGGCGGCATGACCACCGAGCGCTACGTGAAGTACTACGAAGAGAAAGCCAAGGGCGGCATCGGCCTGGCCATTTGCGGTGGCTCCTCGGTGGTGGCGATCGACAGCCCGCAGGAATGGTGGGCCTCGGTGAACCTCTCGACCGACCGCATCATCCCGCACTTTCAGAACCTGGCTGATGCCATGCACAAGCATGGCGCCAAGATCATGATCCAGATTACCCACATGGGCCGCCGCTCGCGCTGGGATGGCTTCAACTGGCCAACCCTGATGTCGCCATCGGGGGTGCGCGAGCCGGTGCACCGTGCCACCTGCAAGACCATCGAGCCGGAAGAGATCTGGCGGGTGATCGGCAACTACGCGCAAGCCGCGCGCCGGGCCAAAGAAGGCGGCCTGGATGGCGTCGAGCTGTCGGCGGTGCACCAGCACATGATCGACCAGTTCTGGAGCCCGCGGGTCAATAAGCGTACCGACGAATGGGGCGGCACGTTTGAAGGCCGGATGAAATTCGGCCTGGAAGTGCTCAAGGCCGTGCGTGCTGAAGTCGGCCCGGATTTTTGCGTGGGCATGCGCATCTGCGGTGACGAATTCCATCCCGATGGCCTCAGCCACGAGGACATGAAGGAAATCGCCAAGTACTACGATGCCACCGGCATGCTGGATTTCTTCGGCGTGATCGGTTCGGGCTGCGACACCCACAACACCCTGGCCAACGTTATCCCCAACATGAGCTTCCCGCCCGAGCCGTTCCTGCACCTGGCGGCCGGCATCAAGGAAGTGGTCAAGGTACCGGTGCTGCACGCGCAGAACATCAAGGACCCCAACCAGGCCACGCGCATCCTCGAAGGCGGCTATGTCGACATGGTCGGCATGACCCGCGCGCACATCGCCGACCCGCACCTGATTGCCAAGATCAAGATGGGCCAGATCGACCAGATCAAGCAGTGCGTCGGTGCCAACTACTGCATCGACCGCCAGTACCAGGGCCTGGATGTGCTGTGCATCCAGAACGCGGCAACCTCCCGTGAATACATGGGCGTGCCGCACATCATCGAGAAAAGCACCGGGCCCAAGCGCAAGGTGGTGGTGGTCGGCGCCGGGCCTGCGGGGATGGAAGCCGCTCGTGTGGCGGCCGAACGCGGCCATGACGTCACCCTGTTCGAGAAGAAAGACGCCATCGGCGGGCAGATCAGCATCGCTGCCAAGGCGCCGCAACGCGACCAGATCGCCGGTATCACCCGTTGGTATCAACTGGAGCTGGCGCGCCTGAAGGTCGACCTGCGCCTGGGCACTGCGGCCGATATCGACACCATCCAGGACTTGCGTGCGGACATTATCGTGCTGGCGGTGGGCGGCCATCCGTTCATCGAGCAGAACGAACACTGGGGCGCCGCCGAAGGGCTGGTGGTCAGCAGTTGGGACGTGCTCGACGGCAAGGTGGCGCCGGGCAAGAACGTGCTGGTGTACGACACCATCTGCGAATTCACCGGCATGTCGGTAGCCGACTACATCGCCGACAAAGGCAGCCAGGTCGAGATCGTCACCGACGACATCAAGCCGGGCGTGGCCATTGGCGGCACGTCGTTCCCGACCTACTACCGCAGCATGTACCCCAAGGAAGTGATCATGACCGGCGACCTGATGCTGGAAAAGGTCTACCGCGAGGGCGACAAGCTGGTGGCGGTGCTGGAGAACGAATACACCGGTGCCAAAGAGGAGCGGGTGGTCGACCAGGTGGTGATCGAGAACGGCGTGCGCCCGGACGAGGCGCTGTACTACGGGCTCAAGGAAGGTTCGCGGAACAAGGGCCAGATCGATATCGAAGCCCTGTTCGCGATCAAGCCGCAGCCGATCCTCAGCCAACCGGGCGAAGGCTACCTGCTGTACCGCATCGGTGACTGCGTGGCGCAGCGCAATACACACGCGGCCATTTACGACGCACTTCGGCTTTGTAAGGATTTCTAAGGCAGCTGCAAGCGGCAAGCTTCAAGCGGTAAGCAAGAGCAACGCGGTGTTGCCCTTGCTTGCGGCTTGAGGCTTGAGGCTTGCACCTGAAAGGTGCCTCTGATGTTGAACACCCTTATCCCCATCCTCCTGTTCGCCGCCCTGGGCCTTGCCGTCCTCGGCGCGCTGCGGCGCGTGCGGATGTGGCGCCAGGGTCGGCCGTCGAAGGTCGATCTGCTGGGCGGCCTGCTGGCCATGCCACGGCGCTATATGGTCGACCTGCACCACGTGGTCGCCCGCGACAAGTACATGGCCAACACTCACGTGGCCACGGCTGGCGGCTTCGTCCTGGCAGCGGTGCTGGCGATCCTGGTACATGGCTTTGGCCTGCATAACAAGATCCTTGGGTTTGCCTTGCTGTTCGCCACCGTGCTGATGTTCGGCGGTGCGCTGTTTGTCTACAAACGCCGCCTCAACCCGCCAGCACGGTTGTCGAAAGGCCCGTGGATGCGCCTGCCGAAAAGCTTGCTGGTGTTTGCCGCGAGCTTCTTCATCGCCACCTTGCCGGTGGCCGGGATTCTCCCGCAGGGCTTCGGCGGCTGGCTGTTGGTGGCGTTGCTGGGGATTGGCGTGCTGTGGGGCGTGTCCGAGCTGTTCTTCGGCATGACCTGGGGCGGGCCGATGAAGCACGCCTTCGCCGGTGCCCTGCACCTGGCCTGGCACCGGCGCGCCGAGCGCTTTGGCGGTGGCCGTTCGACCGGGCTCAAACCCATCGACCTTGAGGACCCGCAGGCGTTGCTGGGGGTAGAAAAGCCCAAGGATTTCACCTGGAACCAACTGCTCGGCTTTGACGCCTGCGTACAGTGCGGCAAGTGCGAGGCCGTGTGCCCGGCGTTTGCCGCAGGCCAGCCGCTGAACCCGAAAAAACTCATCCAGGACATGGTCGTTGGCCTGGCCGGCGGCACCGATGCCAAGTTTGCCGGCAGCCCGTACCCTGGCAAGCCGATCGGCGAGCATGGCGGCAACCCGCACCAGCCGATCGTCAACGGCCTGGTAGATGCCGAGACCCTGTGGTCGTGCACCACCTGCCGTGCCTGCGTCGAGGAATGCCCGATGATGATCGAGCACGTCGATGCCATCGTCGACATGCGCCGCCACCTGACCCTGGAAAAAGGCGCGACGCCGAACAAGGGCGCCGAGGTGCTGGACAACCTGATCGCCACCGACAACCCCGGCGGCTTCGCCCCGGGCGGGCGGATGAACTGGGCGGCGGACCTCAACCTCAACCTGCTCGGCGACATCAAGACCGCCGACGTGCTGTTCTGGGTCGGCGACGGTGCCTTTGACATGCGTAACCAGCGCACCCTGCGGGCTTTTGTCAAAGTGCTGAAAGCCGCGCAAGTAGACTTTGCCGTGCTCGGCCTGGAAGAGCGCGACAGCGGCGACGTGGCCCGGCGCCTGGGCGACGAAGCGACCTTCCAGCAACTGGCCAAGCGCAATATCCAGACTATGGCCAAGTACAGCTTCAAGCGCATCGTCACCTGCGACCCGCACAGCTTCCATGTGCTCAAGAACGAGTACGGTGCCTTCGGCGGCAACTACCTGGTGCAGCACCACAGCACCTATATCGCCGAACTGATTGCCGCTGGCGCGCTCAACCTCGGCCAGCACAAGGGCGGCAGCGTGACCTATCACGACCCGTGCTACCTGGGCCGCTACAACGGCGAGTACCAAGCGCCGCGCGAAGTGCTGCGCGCCCTCGGCATCGAGGTCAAGGAGATGCAGCGTTCGGGCTTCCGCTCACGCTGCTGCGGCGGTGGCGGCGGTGCGCCGATTACCGATATTCCTGGCAAACAGCGTATCCCCGACATGCGCATGGACGACATCCGCGAGACCGCCGCCGAATTGGTTGCCGTGGGTTGTCCACAGTGCACGGCGATGCTCGAAGGCGTGGTCGAACCGCGTCCGTTGATCAAGGACCTGGCCGAACTGGTCGCCGACGCCATCCTCGAAGAACCGGCCTCGGCGAGCAAACCCGCCCCGGCAAAGCGTGAACCTGCGGAGGTGCACTGATGAGCGACATTATTCGCCGTGATCCGCGCGCCGAGTGGATCGCCCGTAACCGCCTGCACCCGCTGCACGCAGCCATGCAGCAGGGCCAACAGCACAGCTGGATGGGGCCCAACGGCATCATCCGCAAGAACCCCCATGGGATCGGCTTCATCGGCCCCAACGGTATCAAGCGCATCGACCGCAGCGGCGCCCAGCAGGGCGGTAGCAGCAAGCGCACGGCAGCAGTGGCGGTGCAATTGCCGCTGCACCAGGTGGCGCAGCCGGCGTTCTACATTGCCGTGGTCCCGGACATGGTCGGCGGGCGCCTGGGTAGCCACGACCGCGACCTGCTGGGCCTGGCCCACAGCCTGGCCGGCAGCGACGGCGCAGTGCTGGCGGTGGTGTTTGGCGAACACAAGGAAAGTAACTTTTCCACAGCCGGCGTTGATCGCCTGCTGGTGATCGAAGGCGAGGCGTTCGCAGGTTACGTACCGGAGCAACTGGTGCAGGGTCTGCGTGCTGTGGATAACCAGTACAGCCCGCGCCATTGGCTGCTGCCAGACAGCCGCACCGGTGGCGGCGAGCTGGGCCGGCGCCTTGCCGCGGCCATTGGCGAACGTCCGGCGACAAGAGTCTGGCAAGTCAAAGATGGGCAATGCAGCGGCCGTGCCGGCGCTGGCCAGCAGGACCTGATCCGCGGCCTGCCACGGTTGATCCTGGCGGCTGCCGAATGCGCGGAACCGGTCAGTGAAACTCGCCACGAAGCCTTGCCCGTGCAGTTATCCACAAGCGCGGCGCGCAGCTTGTCGCGTATCGAAGACCTCGGCCCGGTGGCCGTCGACCCGGCTGCCATTGCCATGGCCGAGGCCGAGTTCATTGTCTCTGGCGGCAATGGTGTCAAGGACTGGGAGCTGTTCCACCGCGCCACCGTTGCCCTCGGCGCTACCGAAGGCGCCTCGCGGGTAGCGGTGGACGACGGCTTCATGCCGCGCAATCGCCAGGTCGGTGCTACCGGTACCTGGGTGACCGCACGGGTTTACGTGGCTGTGGGTATCTCCGGGGCGATCCAGCACCTGCAGGGCATCGGTGCCTGCGACAAGGTGGTGGCGATCAACATGGACCCGGGTTGCGACATGATCAAGCGTGCCGACCTGTCGGTGATTGGCGACAGCGCGGCGATTCTGCAAGCGCTGATCGAGGCTGTGGAAAACTACCGCAACGACGCCAAGCGCGATGCGGCCTAAGGGCAGGGGACAACTATGCACACCAAGGTCATCAGTCTGGTTTCAATCGGTGCCCACCCAAGCTCCGGCCGCAGCCGCCGCGCCGAGCAGGATGCCCGGGCAGTGGAACTGGGCCTGCAGCTGGCTGGGGATAACTTGCAGGTGCTGCATGCCGGCGACCCGCAGGAGCCGGCTTTGCGCGCCTACCTGGGCATGGGCCTGGAACACATCGACGTGCTCGAACAGCCGCAAGGCGCCGATGCCCTGGGCGTACTCGGTGACTACCTGCGCGACGCCGGTGCCCAGCTGGTGCTGACCGGCAGCCAGGCGGAAACCGGCGAAGGTTCGGGGATGCTGCCGTTCCTGCTGGCCGAGCGCCTGGGCTGGCCGTTGGTGGTGGGCCTTGCCGAAGTGGAGTCTATCCACAACGGCGTGGCCCAGGTCCTGCAGGCCCTGCCACGGGGCCAGCGGCGCCGCTTGAAGGTGCGCCTGCCGTTGCTCGCCACTGTGGATAACGCCGCGCCCAAGCCGCGCCAGAGCGCGTTTGGCCCCGCCCGGCGTGGTGTATTGGCGGCGCGCCAAGTGGCGATTGTCGCAGACGAGTTATTCACAAGTGCCGAACTGCAACCGGCCAAGCCGCGGCCTAAACGCCTCAAGGTGATCAAGGCCAAGAGCGGCGCCGACCGTATGAAAGCCGCCACCGCCAAGGCCAGCGGCGGCGGTGGGCAAGTGCTCAAGGACGTCAGCCCTCAGGACGGCGCGCAAGCCATCCTCAAGCTGCTGGTGGAAGAGGGCGTGTTGCGCTGACAGTTGCTCACAAAGTCTGTTGGTCGATCTGTGGATAAAGTGTTTGTGTATGGCTGGAGGGCACGCATTGCGTGCCCTTCGGCGTTATGGTCAAAAAATGATCAGGCTAAGTTGTGGATTTTTCGAGGTTTTCTTCCCAGGGCGGCAATGAGTTTGCCCACAATCGCTGTTGGCGGGTCTGTGGATAATATGTTCGCCCATGGCTGAGAGGCCCGTGGCGCAAGGGCTGCGTAGGGTTGATCAGAAACTAGCCAATTGTCTTGTTTATGCCTGCTCAGGCCCGGTATTTCGGTCGCTCAAGGCGTTATCCACAACGGTTTTTTAGCGCTTCGACTTTTGCACACAAAGTCTGTTGGCGTCTCTGTGGATAAGGTGTTCGCCTTCCGCTGTGAGCCTTGTATTTAAAGGCGTGTAGAGATTTGATCAAATATTGATCAATAAAATTTCGCGGGAAAAACAACGACTTGCCCACATTAGCTGTGGGTTGTCCTGTGGATAAAGTGTTTGCTGTGTGGACGGGCCCAGCGGGGCCGGGGGATTGCGGTAGGTGGTCAAAATTTGTACAGGCTGGTACGGCCCCATCGCTGGCAAGGCCAGCTCCCACAGGGTTTGCAGGTATACACACCACCTGTGGGAGCCGGCTTTGCCGGCGATAGGCCGCAAAGCGGCCCCGCTTTACTGCGCAGCCACACCCTTCAGATAAGGCGCCGGCGCCGCCCCCAGGTTGCTCAGCATCCGCTCGCTGTACCAATCGACAAAGTTCACCACACCAAACTCGTAGGTCTTCGAATAAGGCCCCGGCTGGTACGCCGTCGAGTTGATCCCGCGCTGGTTCTCTTCCGCCAGGCGCCGGTCCTGGTCGTTGGTGGCATCCCACACCTGACGCATGCGCGCCGGGTCGTAATCCACACCTTCAACCGCATCCTTGTGCACCAGCCACTTGGTCGTGACCATGGTCTCCTGGGCGCTGATCGGCCACACGGTGAAGACGATCATGTGATCGCCCATGCAGTGGTTCCACGAGTGCGGCAGGTGCAGGATGCGCATCGAGCCCAGGTCCGGGTTCTTGATCCGGCCCATGAGCTTCTGGCAGCCCTGCTTGCCGTCCAGGGTCATCGATACCGTGCCCTTGAGCAGTGGCATGCGCACGATGCGGTTGCGCAGGCCAAAGCTGGCGTGGGCGTAGGGGATCTTCTCGGCGTCCCAGGCGGCGGCCGAGGCCGCGACGTGGTCCTTGAACGCCTGGTCTGCGCGCGGGTCGGTGACGTCGTCCCATTCCAGCAGGGTTTTCAGCAGTTCAGGGTGCGAGCCGCTGCAGTGGTAGCACTCGCGGTTGTTTTCCAGCACCAGCTTCCAATTGGCCTTTTCCATCAAGGTGGTTTGTACCGCCACCTTGGTGTTCTCCATGTCGTAGGGTTCCATGTAGTGGTTCAGGGTGGCGAGGAAGTCATCGATCGCTGGCGGGTTTTCAGCCAGGCTGATGAAGATGTAGCCACCGGCGGTCTTGACGTTCACAGGCTTGAGCCCGTACTGCTTCATGTCGAAGTCGGCGCCCATCTCGGTGCCGGCGAACAGCAGGCGGCCGTCCAGCTCGTAGGTCCACTGGTGGTAGTGGCAGACCAGCTTGGCGACCTTGCCCTTGTCGCTGGTGCACAGGCGCGAACCGCGATGGCGGCAGACGTTGTGGAAGGCATGCACCTGGCCTTCGGCGCCGCGCACCACCAGGATCGGGTTCTTGCCGATCTGCAGGGTGATGAAGTTGCCCTTGGTCGGGATTTCGCAAGTCATCCCGGCGATCAGCCATTCCTTCTGGAAGATCTCTTCCATGTCGATCTGGAACAGGCGCTCGTCGCAGTAGAACGGCTGTGGCAGCGAGAAGGTCCGCTCGCGGCTCTGCAGCATCTCGGCGGTGGCCTTGCGTGCAGGTTCCAGTGGATCGCCCAGACTCAAAGTTGCGGTGACGTCCATCGTGTAGGTCCTCATGGCCAGTGCTTGTGGCCGGTGAAAGTGGCTAATCGTTGTTATGGCGACGCAAGGCTCAAATACAGCAGGATCATTTGCGATGGAGTGTGCGTTCGAAGTGCGCATGAACCATATCCATGGGCGACATGATCAGATCCGTTTCCGACGCGCCAGCCCCTGTAGCCGGGGGCTGGTCGCGATAAGCACGCCAATGTCGCGGATAGGTAAGTGTCGCCTGCGCGGCTTGCGCAGAATCGCAGCCATCAGGCCGCAGTCGGCCGTGGAGACGAGCATGTCCAACAGCTTCCTCAATCCGGTCAGCACCCAGACCTGGGCCAACGGCCGCCATATCGTGCGTTGCGTCAAGGTGATCCAGGAAACCTGGGATGTGCGCACCTTCTGTTTCATGGCCGACCAGCCGATCATGTTCTTCTTCAAGCCCGGGCAGTTCGTTACCCTGGAGCTGGAGATCGACGGCGAGCCGATCATGCGTTCCTACACCATCTCCAGTTCACCGTCGGTGCCTTACAGCTTCTCGGTGACCATCAAGCGTGTACCCGGTGGCAAGGTTTCCAACTGGCTGCACGACACCCTGCACGAAGGCCAGGAGCTGGCGGTGCACGGCCCGGTGGGGCTGTTCAACGCCATCGACTTCCCCAGCCCCAAGGTGCTGTACCTGAGCGGCGGCGTCGGCATCACCCCGGTGATGTCCATGGCCCGCTGGTTCTACGACACCAACGGCAATGTCGACATGGTTTTCGTCCACAGCGCGCGCTCGCCGAAAGACATCATCTATCACCGCGAGCTGGAGCACATGGCCTCGCGGATCGACAACTTCAGCCTGCACATCATTTGCGAGAAGCACGGCCTGGGCGAGCCCTGGGCGGGCTACCGCGGCTACCTGAACCAGAAACTCATGGAGTTGATCGCCCCGGACTATATGGAACGGGAGATCTTCTGCTGTGGCCCGACGCCGTACATGAACGCGGTCAAGCGCTTGCTGGAAGGCAGCGGCTACGACATGAGCCGCTACCATGAGGAGTCGTTCGGCGCGACCCCGGCCGAGGTCAAGGCCGATGCCGTCGAGCACGCCGAACAGGCCGCTGAAGCCGCCGAGCTGGACGCCGGCGACCTGCACCAGGTGGAGTTCACCGCCACCGGCAAGAGCATCCGCGTGGCCCCGGGCGAGACCGTGCACGCGGCGGCGGCCAAGCTCGGCCTGATGATCCCCAAGGCCTGCGGCATGGGCATCTGCGGCACCTGCAAGGTGCTCAAGCTGGGCGGGGAAGTGGAGATGGAGCACAACGGCGGCATCACCGATGAAGACGTCGCCGAAGGCTATATCCTTTCGTGCTGCAGCGTACCGAAAGGGGATGTGCGGATCGAGTACTGAGTAGCGACTTGACCCGCGATGCGTTTGCGTTACACGCTGAAACGTGCCACCAGCCCGCTCAGGTCCACCGCCAGGCGCGACAGTTCGGCGCTCGCTGCGCTGGTCTGGTGGGCGCCGGTGGCCGACTGCACCGACAGGTCGTTGATGTTGACCAGGTTGCGGTCCACTTCGCGGGCGACCTGGGCCTGCTCTTCGGCCGCGCTGGCGATCACCAGGTTGCGCTCGTTGATCTCGGCCACCGCACCGGTGATGGTTTCCAGCGCCAGGCCGGCGCCGCGGGCGATGTTCAGGGTCGACTCGGCGCGTTCGGTGCTGTTGCGCATGGAGTTGACTGCCTGCTCGGTGCCGCCCTGGATGCTGCCGATCATCCGTTCGATTTCGCTGGTCGACTGCTGGGTGCGGTGAGCCAGGGCGCGTACTTCATCAGCGACCACGGCAAAGCCGCGACCGGCCTCACCGGCACGGGCCGCTTCGATGGCGGCGTTCAGGGCCAGCAGGTTGGTCTGGTCGGCCAGGCCGCGAATCACGTCGAGCACTTTGCCGATATCGCGCGATTCTTCCGCCAGGTTGCCGATCAGTTCGGCAGTGCCTTGCACGTCGGTGCTCATGCGCTCGATGGCGCTGACGGTTTCCATCACCAGGTCACGGCCGTCGCCGGCCGAGCGGGTGGCTTCCTTGGAGGCTTCCGAGGTGCTCACGGCATTGCGTGCCACTTCTTCCACGGCGCTGGTCATCTCGGTGACGGCGGTGGCGGCCTGTTCGATTTCGTTGTTCTGCTGCTGCAGGCCACGGGCGCTTTCGTCGGTGACGCTATTCAGCTCTTCAGCCGCCGACGCCAGTTGGGTCGCGGAGCCGGAGATCTGCTGCAGGGTATCGCGCAGCTTATTCTGCATCTTGGCCATGGCTTTGAGCAGGCGCGCCGCTTCGTCCTGGCCTTCGGCCTGGATGCTGCGGGTCAGGTCGCCTTCGGCGATACGCTCGGCAGCCTGCAGGGCCTCGTCGATCGGCTTGACGATACTGCGGGTCAGCAGCAGCGCGCAGACCAGGGTCAAGGCGGTGGCGGCCAGCAGCAGCCCGATCACCAGAGCGACCGCACTGGAATACTGGTCGGCAGCGGTGCGGTTGATCTCGCGGGTCTGCTCGGTATTGATGCTGATCAGTTGATCCATGACGCTGTTGATCTGCTCGGAGCTGTCGAGCATGTCGCGGTTGATCAGATTGCGCAGGCTGTCCAGGTCATTGTTCTGCGATGCCAGGCGCATGCGATTTTCCAGTTGGCGGTACTGGCTCAGCAACTGCACGTACTGGTTGTAGGCGGCGCGTTCCTGGCTGCCGGAGATCAGCGGCTCGTACACCCGGCGCGCGTCATCGATCTGCTGGTTGCGCTGGTCGACCAGCTTGAGGGTGGCCTGCAGGGTGTCGGCTTCGCGGTTGAGCAGCAGGCGGTACGACAGGGTGCGCAGGCGCAGGGTCAGCTGGGTCAACTGGTCGAGGTTGGTGATGCTCGGCACCGTCGAGTTCTCGATGGTTTCGCCGGCCTGGCGAATCTTGCTCATCTGGTTCAGGGCGAACAGACCCAGGGCCAGCATCAGTGCACCGATCAGAGCAAAGCCCAGAAGCGCGCGCGGGGCGATATTCATATTGCGTAGGGACATGGTGGTATCCAGGAAGGGAAAAGGGCACGCGAACCGTGCGCCAGAATCAGGACTGCCATGCCTATCGGTCGGCCGGGTAAAGACTTGAGCCGACGACGACAAAATTGTGAGCCAGCTATCTTTTTTCCTGACCGGTGGTAGGCAAAACGGGGAACCTGACCGACATCGGTGGGTCAATCTGCACCAGGCCGACGCGTCTAAACCCGATATCCCTGGCGAGCACGCGGACTTTTCTTTATCGTGTGCGCCCCCTGAAACACCCCGAGAAGGCAATCATGTTGGAAACTTCCCTTAGTCAACTGGAGCAACTGGTCAGCGACCTGGTGCAGAAGAATCAGGAACTGACCGAGCGCAACGCGCAGATCAGCGCCGAACTGGCCCAGGCCAAAGACGAAAACGACAGCCTGCAACTGAGCCTGCTGGAGCAGGAAGAAAAGCAGGGCGCTACCGCCGCACGCATCCAGGCCCTGGTTGAGCGTGCCAGCGTTGGTACCGTGAACGCATGAGAACCTCAGCGCAGCCGATCAATGTCGTGTCGATCCTCGGCAGCGATTATTCGATCAAGGCCCCCGAAGGCCAGGAGCAGGCGCTGGCGCAAGCAGTGCAAATGCTCAATGCTTCATTGGCCGATACCAAGCGTAAATACCCGACCCTGATCGGTGACAAGCTGCTGGTACTGGCAGCCCTCAACCTGTGCTCGCAGCAGATCGAACTGCAACAGCAGCACCAGCAGGCCCTCGACCGTTACCAAGAGCAAGTCAACGCCACGGTCGATGTGATTGCCCGGACCATCAGTAACAGCTGATCGCGTCAAACCCCTCGCTAGACCTTTTTGCCAGCTCACCACCTTCGGGAGGGTGGGCCGGCATTGCTGTGGATTGTATTTCCTGTTGTATACAATTGGCCTGTCTCTTGCACTACAGGGCTTATTTACCCAGGGGAAATACATGCAGTTCTGGCGGCGCAGTATCCAGTGGCAATTGATCGCAAGCATGGGCGCAGCGCTGTTGCTGAGCATTCTGATCGTGGTCGGCATCTACAGCGTGGCGGTCAATCGGCTGACCGAGCGTTACCTGGTCGACACCGCCTTGCCGGCGAGCATTGAGGCGATTCGTAACGACATCGAACGCATGCTTGGCCGACCGTTGACGGCGGCGGCCGACATTGCCAACAACACGTTGCTGCGCGATTGGCTGGCGGCGGGGGAAGACAGCGCCCAGGCGCCGCAATTTATCGAGTACCTCGAAGCCCTGCGCAAACAGAACCATGCCTTTACCGCGTTGTTTGCCGCTACAGCGAGCAACCACTATTACAACGAGAAAGGCCTGGACCGCACCCTCAGCCGCAGCAACCCGGCGGATAAGTGGTTTTTCGGCTTTATCGACAGTGGCAACCCGCGCCTGCTGAACATCGACACCGACGGCAGCACCGGCGAACTGGCGCTGTTCATCGACTATCGGGTGGAGAAAGCCGGCCAACTGGTGGGTATCGCCGGGCTTGGCCTGCGTATGACCGAACTCTCCGAATTGATCCACAACTTCAGCTTCGGCGAACGTGGGCGGGTGATGCTGGTGCGCGGCGACGGTTTGATCCAGGTGCATCCGCAGTCGGCGTTCAGCGGTAAGAAGCAGCTTGCCGAGCAGATCGGTGGCGAGGCTGCCAAGGTGGTCCTGAGCCGTGAACAGGGCCTGCACAGTAGCCGCTTCGAGCGCGATGGCGAGGGCTATCTGGCCCTCAGCCTACCGCTGCGTGACCTCAACTGGACCCTGGTCGCCGAGGTGCCAGAAGCACAGATCTATGCCCAGGTGCGTGAGACCGTCTGGCTGACTAGCCTGATTGGTGCAGCGGTCGCGCTGGTATCGCTGTTGCTGGTGGTGCTGCTGGCACGCGGCATCGTCCGTCCCATCCGCCGCGTGACCGGCGCCTTGATGGCCATCGGCAATGGCGGCGGCGACCTGACCCAGCGCCTGGACGAAAACCGCGCTGACGAGCTGGGCGACCTGGCCCGTGGTTTCAACCGTTTTCTCGACAGCCAGCGTGACTTGATCGGCGAAGTGTTGAACACCAGCGAACGCTTGCGCGCGTCGGTGGCGCAAGTGACGCAAGTGGTGGACAACACCGCCGAACGCTCCGGCCGCCAGCAGGAAATGACCGAAATGGTCGCCACTGCCGTGCATGAGATGGGCCTGACCGTTCAAGACATAGCGCAGAATGCTGGCAACGCCGCCGTGGCGTCGGAAACCGCGCGCAGCGAAGCGCTGCAGGCCCGCGAAGTGGTGCGCCGCTCAATTGCCCATATCGAGGGCATGTCCGACGAGATTGGCCAGGCGGCCAGTGCGGTGAGTGAACTGGCGACGGAAGTCGCCTCGATTGACGAAGTCTTGGCGGTGATCCGCAGCATCTCCGAGCAGACCAACCTGCTGGCGCTCAACGCGGCCATCGAGGCGGCGCGGGCGGGCGAGATGGGCCGCGGCTTTGCCGTGGTCGCTGACGAAGTACGGACCCTGGCGCGGCGTACCCAGGTATCCACCGATCAAGTGCAGCAGATGATCCTGCGCCTCAAGCATGGCGCGGGCAGTGCGGTCGCGTCGATGCAGGCCGGCCAGGCAGCGACCGGAACGGGGGTGGAGTCGAGCCAGCAGACCGGCGCTTCGCTGGGCACCATCACCGATCAGGTCGAGCACATCAGTGACATGAACCATCAGGTGGCGACGGCGACCGAAGAGCAGTCGGCGGTCACCGAGGAGATCAACCGCACCGTGCAGGGGATATCCGACCTGGCGCGGGAGACGGCGGTGGATGTGCAGGGCTGTCGGCAGGAGTGTCAGGCACTACGCGGCTTGGCCGATGATCTGGCGCGGCAGATGGGTGGGTTCAGGCTTTAAATCGGGGGTGAGTTCATCGCTGGCAAGCCAGCTCCCACAAGTAAGGTGCATGCCGTACCTGTGGGAGCCGGCTTGCCGGCGATGGCGTCGTCAGGCGCCCATTACCGCACGAATATCCGCCGCCAGCTCACGTACCCGCGCTTCTTCGGTGTCCCACGAGCACATGAACCGCGCACCACCGCTACCGATAAAGGTGTAGAAACGCCAGCCCTTGTTGCGCAAGGCTTCCAGCGCCGGTTCCGACATCTGCAGGAACACGCCGTTGGCCTCCACCGGGAACATCAGCTCAACCCCTGGCACATCGCGCACCAGCTCGCAGAGCAATTGCGCGCAGCGGTTGGCATGCACGCCATGGCGCAGCCAGGCGCCGTCTTCCAGCAGGCCGACCCAGGGCGCCGAGAGGAAGCGCATCTTCGATGCCAGTTGCCCAGCCTGCTTGCAGCGGTAGTCGAAGTCTTCGGCCAGCTGGCGGTTGAAGAACAGGATCGCCTCGCCCACCGCCATGCCGTTCTTGGTGCCGCCAAAGCACAGCACATCGACCCCGGATTTCCAGGTCAGCTCAGCCGGCGTGCCGCCAAGGAATGCGCAGGCGTTGCTGAAGCGCGCGCCGTCCATGTGCAGGTTCAGGCCCAGTTCCTTGCAGGTGGCGCTGATCGCCTTGAGTTCGTGCGGGCGATAGACGCTACCGACCTCGGTGGCCTGGGTGATGGTCACCACGCGCGGTTTGGGGTAGTGGATGTCCTGGCGCTTGAGCGCCACTTCGCGGATCGAGTCGGGGGTCAGCTTGCCGGCTTCGCTGCGTGCGGTAAGCAGCTTGGAGCCGTTGGAGAAGAACTCCGGCGCACCGCATTCGTCGGTCTCGACGTGGGCGGTCTCCGAGCAGATCACGCTGTGATAGCTCTGGCACAGCGACGACAGCGCCAGCGAGTTGGCCGCGGTGCCGTTGAAGGCGAAGAACACTTCGCAGTCGGTTTCGAACAGTTTGCGGAAATACTCCGAGGCGCGTGCCGTCCATTGGTCGTCGCCGTAGGCGCGCTCATGGCCCTGGTTGGCTTTTTCCATGGCGGCCCAGGCTTCCGGGCAGATACCTGAGTAGTTGTCGCTGGCGAATTGCTGGCTTTGATCTGTCATGACACTTTCCTGTGAACGACGCAGGTGAGCACTCTAAACCAAGTTCCGGGTGGCCGCCTATCGCTGGCAAGCCAGCTCCCACAGTGACCGTGTGGGAGCTGGCTTGCCAGCGATGCAGGCGACATCGGCCCCCATGTCGTAAACGCACCTTTGCGTGGCGTCCGTAGGCATCTGGGCTGTCTGCGTCGGTCATACCATCGCTGAAAAGGGCAATTGCCCGACAAGAACCGATGCCGCTGCCGGGAGAAACTGCGATGTTCAGCAAGCAAGACCAGATCCAGGGTTACGACGATGCACTGCTGGCGGCGATCAATGCCGAAGAGCAACGCCAGGAAGATCACATCGAGTTGATCGCCTCGGAAAACTACACCAGCAAGCGTGTCATGCAGGCCCAGGGCAGCGGCCTGACCAATAAATACGCCGAAGGCTACCCGGGCAAGCGCTATTACGGCGGTTGCGAGCATGTGGATAAAGTCGAGCAACTGGCCATCGACCGCGCCAAGCAGTTGTTCGGCGCCGATTACGCCAACGTCCAACCGCATTCCGGCTCCTCGGCCAACAGCGCCGTGTACCTGGCCCTGCTGCAGGCTGGCGACACCATTCTGGGCATGAGCCTGGCCCACGGCGGCCATCTGACCCACGGTGCCAAGGTGTCGTCCTCGGGCAAGCTGTACAACGCCGTGCAGTACGGCATCGACACCAGCACCGGGCTGATCGACTACGACGAAGTCGAGCGCCTGGCGGTTGAGCACAAGCCGAAGATGATCGTCGCCGGGTTCTCGGCCTACTCGAAAACCCTCGATTTCCCACGCTTTCGTCAGATTGCCGACAAAGTCGGTGCCTACCTGTTCGTCGACATGGCTCACGTTGCCGGTCTGGTGGCCGCTGGCCTGTACCCCAACCCGCTGCCGTACGCTGACGTGGTCACCACCACCACCCACAAGACCCTGCGCGGCCCGCGCGGCGGCCTGATCCTGGCGCGCAGCAACGAAGAGATCGAGAAAAAACTCAACGCCGCTGTATTCCCCGGCGCCCAGGGCGGCCCGCTGATGCACGTGATCGCTGCCAAGGCGGTGTGCTTCAAGGAAGCGCTGGAGCCTGGCTTCAAGACCTATCAGCAGCAAGTGATCGACAACGCCCAGGCCATGGCCGAGGTGTTCGTCAAGCGTGGCTATGACGTGGTCTCCGGCGGTACCGACAACCACCTGTTCCTGGTCAGCCTGATTCGCCAGGGCCTGACCGGTAAAGATGCCGACGCCGCCCTGGGCCGCGCCCACATCACCGTCAACAAGAACGCCGTGCCCAACGACCCACAGTCGCCGTTCGTCACCTCCGGCCTGCGGATCGGCACCCCGGCGGTCACCAGCCGCGGCTTCAAGGTCAGCCAGTGCGTGGAACTGGCTGGTTGGATCTGCGACATCCTCGATAACCTCGGTGATGCCGATGTCGAGGCCGATGTTGCGAAGAACGTGTCGGCACTCTGTGCAGATTTTCCGGTTTACCGCTGAGTGGTCCAGGAGTAAAGACTATGCAACGTTACTCAGGCTTCGGCCTCTTCAAGCACTCGCTCAGCCACCACGAAAACTGGCAGCGCATGTGGCGCACGCCCACCCCGAAAAAAGTCTACGACGTGGTCATCGTCGGTGGTGGCGGGCACGGCCTGGCCACCGCCTACTACCTGGCCAAGGAACATGGCATCACCAACGTGGCAGTGGTCGAGAAGGGCTGGCTGGGTGGCGGCAACACCGCGCGCAACACCACCATCGTCCGCTCCAACTACCTGTGGGACGAGTCGGCGCACCTGTATGAGCATGCGATGAAGCTCTGGGAAGGGCTGTCGCAGGACATCAACTACAACGTGATGTTCTCCCAGCGCGGTGTCTACAACCTGTGCCACACCTTGCAAGACATGCGTGATTCCGAGCGCCGGGTCAGTGCCAACCGTCTCAACGGTGTCGATGGCGAGCTGCTCAACGCCCGGCAGGTGGCCGAAGAGATCCCTTACCTGGACTGCTCGAAGAACACCCGCTACCCGATCATCGGTGCCACCGTGCAACGGCGCGGCGGCGTTGCCCGTCACGACGCCGTGGCCTGGGGCTTTGCCCGCGCCGCCGACGCCCTGGGCGTGGACCTGATCCAGCAAACCGAAGTGATCGGCTTTCGCAAGGAAAACGGCGTGGTCATCGGGGTCGAGACCAACAAGGGCTTTATCGGCGCCAAGCGTGTTGGCGTGGTCACGGCCGGTAACTCCGGACACATGGCCAAGCTCGCCGGCTTCCGCTTGCCGATCGAGTCGCATCCGCTGCAGGCACTGGTGTCCGAGCCGCTCAAGCCAATCATCGACAGCGTGATCATGTCCAACGCCGTGCATGGTTACATCAGCCAGTCGGACAAGGGCGACCTGGTCATCGGCGCCGGTATCGACGGCTGGGTCGGCTATGGCCAGCGCGGTTCGTACCCGGTGATCGAGCACACCCTGCAGGCCATCGTCGAAATGTTCCCGATCCTCTCGCGGGTACGCATGAACCGCCAGTGGGGCGGCATCGTCGACACCACGCCGGACGCCTGCCCGATCATCTCCAAGACCCCGGTGAAGAACATGTTCTTCAACTGCGGCTGGGGCACCGGCGGCTTCAAGGCCACCCCGGGCTCGGGCAACGTGTTTGCCGCAAGCCTGGCCAAGGGCGAAATGCACCCGCTGGCCAAACCCTTTTCCATTGACCGTTTCCACAACGGTGCACTGATCGACGAACACGGCGCCGCCGCTGTCGCCCACTAACAGGAGAAATCCCCATGTTGCATATCTTCTGTCCCCACTGCGGCGAGCTGCGCTCCGAAGAGGAGTTCCATGCCGCAGGCCAGGCGCACATTCCCCGGCCGCTGGACCCCAACGCCTGCTCCGACGAGGAGTGGGGCGACTACATGTTCTTCCGCGACAACCCCCGCGGCCTGCACCACGAGCTGTGGATTCACGCCGCCGGTTGCCGCCAGTACTTCAATGCCACGCGTGACACGCTGACCTACGAAATTCTGGAAACCTATCCGATCGGCGCCACGCCGCAGGTCACCGGCAAAAGCACCAGCCCGCAGTTGGCAGTCAGTGGTCAGGGAGAAAAGGTATGAGCCAGGTCTATCGCCTGTCCAATGGTGGTCGCATCGACCGCAGCAAGGTTTTGAACTTCACCTTCAACGGCCAGACCTACCAGGGTTTTGCCGGTGACACCCTGGCCGCGGCACTGCTGGCCAACGGCGTCGACATCGTCGGGCGCAGCTTCAAGTACTCGCGCCCCCGCGGGATCATCGCCGCAGGCTCCGAAGAGCCCAACGCCATCCTGCAGATCGGCGCCACCGAAGCCACCCAGGTGCCCAACGTGCGCGCCACCCAGCAGGCGCTGTACGCCGGCCTGGTCGCCACCAGCACCAACGGCTGGCCGAATGTGAACAACGACGTCATGGGCATTCTCGGCAAGGTCGGCGGCAAGCTGATGCCGCCGGGCTTCTACTACAAGACGTTCATGTACCCGCAGTCGTTCTGGATGACCTACGAGAAGTACATCCGCAAAGCCGCAGGCCTTGGCCGGGCGCCGCTGGAAAACGACCCGGACAGCTACGACTACATGAACCACCACTGCGACGTACTGGTGGTGGGCGCAGGCCCTGCTGGCCTGGCCGCAGCATTGGCCGCTGGCCGCAGCGGCGCGCGGGTGATCCTCGCCGATGAACAGGAAGAGTTCGGCGGCAGCCTGCTCGACAGCCGTGAAACCCTCGATGGCAAACCGGCCGCCGACTGGGTCGCGGCAGTCGTGGCCGAGCTCAAGGAATTGCCGGAAGTCACCCTGTTGCCGCGGGCGACGGTCAACGGCTACCACGACCACAACTTCCTCACCATTCACGAGCGTCTGACTGACCACCTCGGTGATCACGCGCCGATCGGCCAGGTGCGTCAGCGCATGCACCGGGTACGCGCCAAGCGTGTGGTGCTGGCGACCGGCGCCCATGAGCGGCCGCTGGTGTATGGCAACAACGATGTGCCGGGCAACATGCTTGCCGGTGCGGTATCGACCTACGTGCGCCGTTACGGCGTGGCGCCGGGGCGCAAGCTGGTGCTGTCGACCAACAACGACCATGCCTATCGCGTGGCCCTGGACTGGCACGACGCCGGCCTGAAAGTGGTCGCCGTCGCCGATGCCCGCCACAACCCACGTGGTTCACTGGTAGAGGAGGCGCGGGCCAAAGGCATCCGCATCCTGACCTCCAGCGCGGTGATCGAGTCCCGTGGCAGCAAGCACGTCACCGCTGCCCGTGTGGCCGCCATCGACGTCAAAACCCATAAAGTCACCAGCCCCGGCGAGTGGCTGGACTGCGACCTGGTGGCGACCTCCGGCGGCTACAGCCCGGTGGTGCACCTGGCTTCGCACCTGGGCGGCAAGCCGATCTGGCGTGAAGACATCCTCGGTTTCGTGCCGGGTGAAGCGCCGCAGAAACGTGTGTGCGTGGGCGGCATCAACGGTGTGTTCGCCCTCGCCGACACCCTCGCCGATGGTTTTGAAGGCGGCGTGCGCGCCGCCACCGAAGCCGGCTTCAAGGCCGCGCTGGGGGTGATCCCGAAAGTCCTGGCGCGTCAGGAAGAGCCCACGGTGGCGCTGTTCCAAGTGCCCCACGACAAGAACACCGCACGGGCGCCGAAGCAGTTCGTCGACCAGCAGAACGACGTCACCGCCGCGGCCATCGAACTGGCCACCCGCGAAGGCTTCGAGTCGGTCGAGCACGTCAAGCGCTACACCGCCCTGGGCTTTGGTACCGACCAGGGCAAGCTCGGCAACATCAACGGCCTGGCGATTGCCGCCCGCTCCATGGGCATCACCATCCCGGAAATGGGCACCACCATGTTCCGCCCCAACTACACGCCGATCACCTTCGGTGCGGTGGCGGGCCGGCACTGTGGCCACCTGTTCGAGCCCGTGCGCTTTACCGCCCTGCATGCCTGGCATGTGAAGAACGGCGCCGAGTTCGAAGACGTTGGCCAGTGGAAGCGCCCGTGGTACTTCCCGCGCAACGGCGAAGACATTCATGCCGCCGTGGCCCGTGAATGCAAGGCGGTGCGTGACAGCGTCGGCCTGCTCGATGCCTCGACCCTGGGCAAGATCGACATCCAGGGGCCGGACGCGCGTGAATTCCTCAACCGCATCTACACCAACGCCTGGACCAAGCTCGACGTCGGCAAGGCCCGCTACGGCCTGATGTGCAAGGAAGACGGCATGGTCTTTGACGACGGCGTCACCGCCTGCGTCGGCGATAACCACTTCATCATGACCACTACCACCGGTGGCGCGGCGCGGGTGTTGCAGTGGCTGGAGATCTACCAGCAGACCGAATGGCCAGACTTGAAGGTGTACTTCACCTCGGTCACCGACCACTGGGCGACCCTGACCCTGTCGGGCCCCAACAGCCGCAAGCTGCTCAGCGAAGTGACCGATATCGACCTGGACAAGGACGCCTTCCCGTTCATGACCTGGAAGGAAGGCCTGGTCGGCGGTGTGCCGGCGCGGGTGTTCCGCATTTCGTTCACTGGCGAGCTGTCGTACGAAGTCAACGTCCAGGCCAACTACGCCATGGGCGTGCTGGAGAAGATCGTCGCTGCCGGCAAGCAATACAACTTGACTCCGTACGGCACCGAAACCATGCACGTACTGCGGGCCGAGAAGGGCTTCATCATCGTCGGCCAGGACACTGACGGCTCGATGACCCCGGACGACCTCAACATGGGCTGGTGTGTCGGCCGTACCAAACCGTTCTCGTGGATCGGCTGGCGCGGGATGAACCGCGAAGATTGCGTGCGCGAGAACCGCAAGCAACTGGTCGGGCTCAAGCCGGTCGACCCGAACACATGGCTGCCCGAAGGCGCGCAACTGGTGTTTGACCCGAAACAACCGATCCCGATGGACATGGTCGGTCACGTTACTTCCAGCTACGCCAGCAACTCCCTGGGGTATTCGTTCGCCATGGGCGTGGTCAAGGGCGGGCTCAAGCGCATCGGCGAGCGGGTCTACTCGCCCCAGGCCGATGGCAGCGTGATCGAGGCGGAGATCTGTTCTTCGGTGTTCTTCGATCCGAAGGGCGAGCGGCAGAACATCTAACGCAAGGTTGATGCAGTACCTGTGGGAGCGGGCTTGCCCGCGATGCAAGGCGAAGCCTTGCGGGGCTCCCATCGCTGGCAAGCCAGCTCCCACAGGGATCGCGTTACCAGGTCCACAGAATTCAAGGCAGGTGTGTAATGAGCACGATCAACGTCTACCAGCAACGCCCCGGCAACGACGCCAAGGCTGAAACACCACTGCACCATGCCGACCTGCCCAGCCTGGTCGGCAAGGGCCGCAAGAACGCCGGGGTGACCCTGCGCGAGAAAAAACTCCTCGGCCACCTGACCATTCGTGGCGATGGCAAGGATCCGGCCTTCGCCGGCGGCGTGTTCAAGGCCCTGGGCCTGGAGCTGCCGGTGGCCCTGACCGTGGTCGCCAACGGCGAGACATCGCTGCAATGGCTGGGCCCGGATGAGTGGCTGCTGATCGTTCCCGGCGGCGAGGAATTTGCCGTCGAGCAAAAACTGCGCGATGCCCTCGATGGCCTGCACATTCAAATCGTCAACGTCAGCGGCGGGCAAACCCTGCTGGAACTGAGCGGCCCCAACGTGCGCGACGTGCTGATGAAATCCACCAGCTATGATGTCCATCCAAATAACTTCCCGGTGGGCAAGGCAGTCGGCACGGTGTTCGCCAAGTCGCAACTGGTGATCCGCCGTACCGGTGAAGAAACCTGGGAGCTGCTGATCCGCCGCAGTTTCTCCGATTACTGGTGGCTGTGGCTGCAGGACGCCTCTGCCGAGTATGGCCTGAGCATTCAGGCCTAAGGAGCAATGCCATGAGTCGTGCACCGGACACCTGGATTCTCACCGCCGACTGCCCCAGCTTGCTCGGAACGGTGGACGTGGTGACGCGCTACCTGTACGAGCAGCACTGCTACGTCACCGAGCATCATTCGTTCGATGACCGACTGTCCGGGCGCTTCTTCATTCGCGTGGAGTTCCGCCAGCCGGATGACTTCGACGAGGCCAGCTTTCGCGCAGGGCTTGCCGAGCGGGGCGATGCGTTCGGCATGCTGTTCGAGCTGACCGCACCCAAGCACCGGCCGAAAGTGGTGATCATGGTGTCCAAGGCCGATCACTGCCTCAACGACCTGCTCTATCGCCAGCGTATCGGCCAGTTGAGCATGGACGTGGTGGCGGTGATTTCCAACCACCCGGACCTCGAGCCCCTGGCCCACTGGCACCGTATTCCCTATTACCACTTTGCCCTCGAGCCTCATGACAAACCGGCGCAGGAGCGCAAGGTGCTGCAGGTGATCGAGGCGTCCGGCGCGGAGCTGGTGATCCTTGCCCGCTACATGCAGGTGCTGTCGCCAGAGCTGTGCCGCAAGCTCGACGGCTGGGCGATCAACATCCATCACTCGCTGCTGCCCGGCTTCAAGGGCGCCAAGCCGTATCACCAGGCCTACAACAAGGGCGTGAAACTGGTGGGCGCCACCGCGCACTACATCAACAACGACCTCGACGAAGGCCCGATCATCGCCCAGGGCGTCGAGGCGGTGGATCACAGCCATTATCCCGAAGACCTGATTGCCAAGGGCCGCGATATCGAGTGCCTGACCTTGGCGCGGGCGGTGGGGTATCACATTGAGCGGCGGGTTTTCCTCAACGCCAACAGAACGGTAGTGCTCTGACGGCCGCCATCGCTGGCAAGCCAGCTCCCACAGGTACTGCATACACCGGACCTGTGGGAGCTGGCTTGCCAGCGATGAGGCCCTCGAGTCGGAACAAAGATTCCAGTAACACAGCGCCGCCCCCGGGCAGCGCACTTTGCACCGCTACATAACAACAAACTTTAGCGAGGTAAAAGCATGTCTGGTAATCGTGGTGTGGTGTATCTCGGCGCTGGCAAGGTCGAGGTGCAGAAGATTGACTACCCGAAAATGCAGGACCCGCGCGGTCGCAAGATCGAGCACGGGGTGATTCTGCGGGTGGTCTCCACCAACATCTGTGGCTCCGACCAGCACATGGTCCGTGGCCGTACCACCGCCCAGGTCGGTCTGGTCCTGGGCCATGAAATTACCGGCGAGGTGATCGAGAAGGGCAGGGACGTCGAGCACCTGCAAATCGGTGACCTGGTGTCGGTGCCCTTCAACGTTGCCTGCGGCCGCTGCCGCTCGTGCAAAGAGCAACACACCGGCGTCTGCCTCACCGTCAACCCGGCCCGCGCCGGTGGCGCCTACGGCTATGTCGACATGGGTGACTGGACCGGTGGCCAGGCCGAGTACGTGCTGGTGCCGTACGCCGACTTCAACCTGCTGAAACTGCCGAACCGCGACAAGGCCATGGAGAAAATCCGCGATCTGACCTGCCTGTCGGACATCCTCCCCACCGGCTACCACGGTGCGGTGACTGCCGGCGTTGGCCCGGGCAGCTCGGTGTACATTGCCGGTGCCGGCCCGGTGGGCCTGGCTGCCGCTGCTTCGGCGCGCCTGTTGGGCGCTGCGGTGGTGATCGTCGGTGACGTCAATCCGGTACGCCTGGCGCATGCCAAGGCCCAGGGTTTCGAAATTGCCGACCTGTCCCAGGACACCCCGCTGCACGAGCAGATCGCCAACCTGCTGGGCGAGCCGGAAGTCGACTGCGCAGTCGATGCCGTGGGCTTCGAAGCCCGTGGTCACGGCCATGCCGGTGCCAAGCACGAAGCCCCGGCCACCGTGCTCAACTCGCTGATGGGCGTGGTGCGGGTGGCGGGCAAGATCGGTATTCCTGGCCTGTACGTCACCGAAGACCCGGGCGCGGTGGATGCCGCGGCGAAGATCGGTAGCCTGAGCATCCGCTTTGGTCTCGGCTGGGCCAAGTCGCACAGCTTCCACACCGGTCAAACGCCGGTGATGAAGTACAACCGCCAACTGATGCAGGCGATCATGTGGGACCGCATCAACATTGCCGAAGTGGTCGGTGTGCAGGTGATCAGCCTCGATCAGGCGCCTGAAGGCTATGGCGAGTTCGATGCCGGCGTGCCGAAGAAATTCGTCATCGATCCGCACAAGCTGTTCAGCGCCGCCTAAAAACATCGCGGGGCAAGCCCGCTCCCACTGTGCCTGTGGGAGCGGGCTTGCCCCGCGATAGGGTTTCACAGCCAAACCGCATCCCAATGCGGATAATCTCCCAGCCTCTTCACCAGCCCGGCCCGCAGCGGGTTGGCCACCACATAGCGCGCCACCGCGCATACATTCTCTTCCCGACGTAACCCATGATCATGGTACCCAGGCTGCCACAGCCTGCCTTGCAGTGTGCCGAGCTTGTACAGCGCACAGCGGCTGCGTGACTTGAAGCGGCGCATCAGGCAGGCCAAGGAGCCCTGCTGCAGTTCGATCAGCCAGTGCACGTGATCGGGCATCACCACCCAGGCCAAGGTGCGAGCGGCGCCTTCGAGTTGTGCCAGGTGAAACTGCCTGGGAATGCAGCGGGCGGCGTGGAAGTTGTCGAATATTGGCACTCGGTCGCGAGTGATGCTGGTCAGCAGGTACATACGGCCGGGTTCGGAGAAACGACCGCGGCGCAGGCGATGGGAAGCGGGACTGTCCATGTCTTGGCTCCTTGGTTGGTGAATATTCAAGGTAGATGCCGGACGGTGGCGACAGTGGACCCGATTGAATCCTGATGTTGCCAGGACCTTTGTGGGAGCGGGCTTGCCCCGCGATAGAGGTCTGTCAGTCACATCGCATCGCGGGGCAAGCCCGCTCCCACAAAGGTGGGTGGCGGTGTTACTTCTGGATGTTTCCAGGCTGGTTAATTTTGGTCCTAGGAAATAACCTACGCAGTCTGTCGATGCCGTTCTGATTGCCCTTGGAAACTCGGCCTTCTAGGCTCTCCCGATCGCTGTAGGTTCAGCGATCGGGTGTGGAAACCTGAACGGTATTGGTTGCAGTCGTTATGGCGGCTGTGCGCGGGAGACCTTCGGGTCTGCCGGGTTTTCCAATGCCTCGGTTTTCCACCCCGCGTACAGCTGCCACCTTTCGTGTGGAAACGAACGGTGCCAGCCTGACTCGCATTGGATACCGATCATGAAAAAACTTGTCCCAGATCCCCCAGCCTCTCTCTGCTCAACCCTCGAAAAACCTTTCGGCGACTGTGCCGCCGGTCACCCCCAACTCTTTTCTGTAAACGCCGGTATTGCCCCGCATGACGCGCTGGTACATATCGCGTTGTACCTGCGCTGCGCCTATGACACGGGGTACAAGGCTTTTGAAGGGGTTGATGAGTCAGCCAAGGGCTTTCTCTGGTCCACCTTGCACTCGGTGGAGATGGCCAAGGGCTTGGTAGAAGCCTTGCTGGATGCCCTGGAGAACCGGGAGCTGAACCAAATGTAGAACCACGGTGTGGGAGCGGCCGTGCGGCGACCCGACTTGCCCCGCGATAGAGGTCTGTCAGTCACATCGCATCGCGGGGCCAGCCCGCTGCCACCTGGTACAACGGAACAATCCCCCGCCCACAAGGTCCAATCCCTCGTTTTCCCTGCCTTAACGGCTGACGAGGTATTTCGATGAAACGTTTCGCACTGGTCACCCTGATGGCCCTGGCTGCCACTCCGGTTTTCGCAGGCTTCAGCCTCAATGACGCGGCCAATGTCTACAACGCCGCCAAGGGCAACAGCGGCGATGCCGCGGTACAGGCACCCGCTGCTTCGGCGAACCTGCTCAATACCCTCGGCAGCGAACTCAAAATCACCCCCGAACAAGCCATCGGCGGCACCGGCGCCCTGTTGGGCCTGGCCAGGAATCAGCTCAGCAGCGGCGATTACGAGCAGTTGAGCAAAGCCGTACCCGGCCTCGACCTGCTCTCCGGCGAGAAGGCCCTGGGCGGCCTGACTGGCTTGGGCGCGCTGCTGGGCAACAGCGACAAGTCCTCGGCCCTGAGCAATGCGCTGGGCAATGTCAAAGACACCAATGACCTGAACAACGCCTTCAGCGCACTGGGCATGGACACCGGCATGATCGGCCAGTTTGCCCCGCTGATCCTGCAGTACCTCGGCCAGCAAGGCGTCGGCGGCTCGCTGCTGCAGAGCCTGGGCAGCCTGTGGGGCAACGGTGCGAGCGTACCTTCCGTTTAAGGCAGGTATTTGCGCGGGCGGGGCGGTGTGCTATATGTCCCGCCCCGTTTTACAAGGAAGTGTGATTCGCAATGTTCATGGACGCCCTGAAGATGTCGTTGCCTGCCGACGCCGTGCTCGGTTTTGTGGTCTACATGCTCGGCGCCGCCGTGCTGTTCGCCCTCTACGCAATCATCTACACCCGCCTGACTCCCTACAATGAATTGCGCCTGATCCGCGAAGGCAACAATGCCGCGGCTATCGCCCTGGCCGGTGCCCTGATCGGCTTTGCGATTCCGGTGGCCAGCGCCATTTCCCATTCGATTTCCCTGCTCGACTTCCTGCTCTGGGCACTGATCGCCGCGGTGGTGCAGTTGCTGGCGTTCGTGGTGGTCAACCGCTGCGTCAAAGGCATGGCTGAACGGGTTGCCCGCCAGGAGACAGCCTCGGCCATTCTCCTGGCTGCGGTGTCGATCGGCATTGGCTTGCTCAACGCCGCCTGCATGACCCCCGCCGCCTGATCAGGGACGATCGACAATGAAACGCAGCAAAACCATTCGTCTGGTCGCCTTGGGCAGTCTGCCCCTGGTGCTGTCCGCCTGTGGCGACCGGCCAACCAGAATCATCAGCGAAACCAAGCGCTACCAGGACGTCGACTATTGCGTCATGGATGGCGTGCCGCGCCAGGTGTGCCAGCAAGCCTGGGTCGCCGCGCAGAACCACCATGCTGCCAACGTGCCGCGCTTTGTCACGGCCGAGGGCTGTGAAGCGGCCTATTTCAAGTGCGACTACCGGCGCTACGCCAACAACTACATTCCGCCGATGGAAGGCTTTGCCCTGACCACCGAACGCCAGGTGTATGCCGACGATGAGGATGAAGGCAGTAGTAGTTCATCGACCAACAGCTCCTCCTCGAGCGGTGGCTCTGGCGGCGGGCGTCGCTACTACGAGTACACCGATACCGACCCGCGTTACTCGTCCGAAGCGATCTATCACGAGCGGGACGGGCGCAACGCGTTCAAGGTCAGCACCCTGACCGAGCAGGTGGCCCGGCATAACTACTACACCGGCCTGGACACTTCGCACCCGGCCTCACAGCCGTTCAGCGAAGCCGCGCAGCATGCGGCAATGAGTGGCGGCGGGGGCACAGGGGCCAGCAGCGATCCGGCGCACGTGAGCGGCGCCCATCCAACGGTTATCCCCATGGCCCAGCCGAACAGGCTGATCGGCTCGGCGCGGCCGTTCGCGGTTGGCAGCCACAACGGCTTTGTCTCGCGCGCTTCGGGGCGTGGCGGCTTTGCGTCCTGAGGCCTGCCGATGAAGCGAGTATCCATCGCCCCGCGCCCGGACTGGCGTGCCACCGCCGAACACTTCGGCTTCAACTTCCACACCTTTGGCGACGAACCCTACTGGGACGAATCGGCTTATTACCAGTTCAGCCTGCGGCAGATCGAAGAGCACCTTGAGGAACCGACCCATGCGCTGCACGAGCTGTGTATGGCGCTGGTGGCCGAGGTGGTCGACAGTGAAGCGCTGCTCGAACGCCTGGCGATCCCCGCGCAGTATTTCGACCTGATCCGCCGCTCGTGGCGCGACGGCCATCCGCATTTCTATGGGCGCATGGACCTGTGCTACGACGGCAAGGGCCCGGCCAAGCTGCTGGAGGCCAACTACGACACGCCGACGTCACTGTACGAGGCCAGCTTCTTCCAGTACCTGTGGCTGGAGCAGCAGATGCAACGCGGCGCGCTGCCGGTCGATGCCGACCAGTTCAACAGCCTGGAAGAAAAACTCACCCAGGTGATGAGCGCCAATAGCTTTGCCACACCGTTTTACTTTGCCTCGGTAAAAGATTCGATCGAAGACCGCGGCACCGTCGAGTACCTGCGCGATATCGCCTTGGGCGCCGGGCTGGATGCGCGTCTGGTGGACATGGAAGACATCGGCCTGAGCCGTGGCGGGCGCTTTGTCGATGACGTTGGCGCGCCGATCCCCAGCCTGTTCAAGCTCTACCCCTGGGAAGATATCTTCCACGACCCGTACGGCCCGGCGATTGCCAACAGCGGCACCTTGTTCGTCGAGCCGCCGTGGAAGGCGATCCTCTCCAACAAGGGCATGCTGGCGCTGCTCTGGGAACGCCACCAGGGCCACCCGAACCTGCTGCCGGCGTTCATTGAGCAAACACCGGGCGCCGGTCTGGGCAAGGGCTGGGTGCGCAAACCCTTCTTCTCGCGCGAAGGCGCCAATATCCAGATCCACACCGGCAGTGGCCAGCATGTGATCGAGGACGGCCCGTATGGCGGCGGCCCGAGCATCATCCAGCAGTTCCAGGCGCTGCCGCGCTTTGGCGACAGCTACACGGTGATCGGCAGCTGGGTGGTCGGCGATCTGCCGGCGGGCATTGGCATTCGCGAAGACAATTCGCTGATTACCAAGGACAGCAGCCGCTTTCTGCCCCACGCGATCATCGACTGATCAACCCAGCTCGGCGCGCAGGGCCTCGATGCGGGCGTCCTTGGCGTGCCAGAGCTGGTTGACCCAGTCCTGCACGGCCTGGCGCAAGGCCGGGTCGTTCTCGTAATCGCTGCTCCATAGTGCAGGGTCCAGCTCATGCACCTGGATGTCGATGATCACTTTCGCCAGGTTGCCACTGAGCAGGTCCCAGAACCCCGGAGCCTTGTCGCCGGGGTAGACGATGGTGACGTCGAGCAGGGCGTCGAGCTGTTCGCCCAGCGCCGCCAGCACGAAGGCCACGCCGCCGGCCTTGGGCTTGAGCAGATGCTTGAACGGTGAGTGCTGGGCGGCGCGCTTGGCTTCGCTGAAGCGTGTGCCTTCCAGGTAGTTGACCACGGTCACCGGTTGGCGCTTGAACAGCTCGCAGGCAGCCTTGGTGATCTCCAGGTCCTGGCCCTTGAACTCGGGGTGTTGGTCGAGGAAGGCCTTGCTGTAGCGCTTCATGAACGGGTAGTCCAGCGCCCACCAGGCCAGGCCTAGCAGGGGGACCCAGATCAGCTCCTTTTTCAGGAAGAACTTGAAGAACGGAATGCGCCGGTTGAGCACCTGGATCAGCGCTGGGATATCCACCCAGCTCTGGTGGTTGCTGACTGCCAGGTAGGAGGTGTCGAGGCGTAGCTCGGCAGCGCCGCGCACGTCCCAGACCGTCGGGATGCACAGGCGGAAGATCAGTTTGTCGATCTCAGCCCAGGTTTCGGCGATCCACATCACCGCCCATGAGGCATAGTCGCGGTAGCGGCCGGGCAGGACCAGTTTGAGCAGGGCGAAGACCATCAGCGGGCCGATCAGGACCAGGGTGTTGAGCAGCAACAGCAAGGTCACAAGAATGCCCGTCAGCAAGCGGCGCATAAGAAAACTCTTATATTCAAGTAAGCGGTCGGCAATGATAAGCACCCCGTCGGCGTACGCCAAATGCTCTGGTCTGCTCCTGTCGGACAAATGTTTCACATTGTGTTGAATAAGCTATTGGCGCGAACCTATCCTGCCTTCGCAGTCTAAACACTGTCTTGTCTCAAGGAAGCGGATCCTGTGAAATCGGTACTTGCACTGCTGTCCCTGTTGGCTCTGCCGGTCATGGCCGCCGAGCCGACCCTGTACGGCCGCTACGAATACATCAAACTGCCGGAAGTCGGTGGCCAGACCTTCAAGGCCAAGATGGACACCGGCGCGCTGACGGCCTCGCTGTCGGCCAAGGACATCGAAACCTTCACCCGTGATGGTGAAGATTGGGTGCGCTTTCGTGTCGCAACCAAGGATGCCGACGGCAAGGTCTATGAACACAAGCTGGCGCGTATCAGCAAGATCAAGAACCGCGCCGATGAAGAGGAAGACGGCGAGGGCGCTGAAATCAGCAAGCGGCCGGTGGTTGACCTGGAGCTGTGCCTGGGGGACGTCAAGCGTACCGTCGAGGTCAACCTGACCGACCGCAGCAGCTTCAACTATCCGTTGCTGATCGGCGCCAAGGCGTTGCGCGAGTTCAAGGCGGCGGTGAACCCGGCGCGACGGTTTACGGCTGACAAACCGGACTGCTAAGCAACTCCAGCTGCAAGCTTTAAGCTACAAGCTGCAAGAAAAAGCGGTTCAGTGTAACTTCACGCGATCCGCTTCTTCTTGAAGCTTGTAGCTTGAGGCTTGCAGCTCCAGATGCCCCACATATTGATTGTCGAAGACGAAGCGGCCATCGCCGATACGCTGGTTTTTGCCCTGCAAGGCGACGGCCACAGCACCGAGTGGGTGACCCTCGGCAGTGCCGCGCTGGAGCAGCAACGCCAGCGCCCGGCCGATCTGATCATCCTCGACATCGGCTTGCCGGATATCAGCGGCTTCGAAACCTGCCGGCAACTGCGGCGCTTCAGCGAGGTGCCGGTGATGTTCCTCAGCGCCCGCGACGGCGAGATCGATCGGGTGGTAGGCCTGGAAATCGGTGCCGATGATTATGTGGTCAAGCCCTTCAGCCCTCGTGAAGTGGCGGCCCGGGTGCGGGCGATCCTCAAACGCATGGCGCCACGCGCCGAGCCGCCTGTCAGTGCCCCGGAGCTGTTCCAGGTCGATACCCTGCGCATGCAGATCCACTACCGCGGCCAAGCCCTGAGCCTGACCCGCCACGAATTTCGCCTGCTGCAAAGCCTGCTCGAACAACCTGAACGCGTTTTCAGCCGCGAGCAACTGCTTGATGCCGTCGGCGTTGCTGCCGATGCCGGCTATGAGCGCAGCATTGACAGCCATATCAAGAGCCTGCGCGCCAAGCTGCGCGGCGTGGCTGCCGATGCCGAGCCGATCCAGACTCACCGTGGCCTCGGCTACAGCTACAGCCCGAGTCACAGCTGATGCGCCTGGGGATCCGGATTTTTCTGGTGTATTTCCTGTTCGTCGGGCTGACCGGCTATTTCATTCTCAGCACCGTGCGCGAGCAGATTCGCCCCGGTGTGCGCCAGTCCACCGAAGAAACCCTGGTCGACACCGCCAACCTGCTGGCGGAAATCCTCCACGACGATGTCAAGGCTGGCACCCTCGGCCAGAGCCGCTTGCCGGTGCTGCTGCGCGCCTACGGCCAGCGTCAGCCCAAGGCTGATATCTGGGGCTTGTCGAAGAACCAGGTCAACCACCGCATTTACGTCACCGATGCCCAGGGCAAGGTGCTGCTCGACTCCGCCGGCGTGGCGGTGGGCGAGGATTATTCGCGCTGGAACGACGTCTACCTGACCTTGCGCGGCCAGTACGGCGCACGCTCGACCCGCAGCAACCCGGACGACCCGGAGTCGTCGGTGATGCACGTGGCGGCGCCGATCCTTGATGAAGGCAAGATCATTGGCGTGGTCACCGTGGCCAAGCCGAACAAGTCGCTGCAACCCTATATCGATCGCTCCGAACGGCGCCTGCTGTACCTCGGCCTGGGCCTGATCGGCCTTGGCCTGCTGGTGGGCGCGGCGCTGTCGTGGTGGTTGGCGCGCTCGTTGCGCCGGCTGACCCGTTACGCTCAGGCGGTGAGCGAAGGAGAGCGCACGGCGTTGCCCCATTACCGGGGCGGTGAGCTGTGGCAACTGGCGGCAGCGGTGGAGCGCATGCGCACCCAGCTTGAAGGCAAGGACTACGTCGAACGTTATGTGCACACCCTGACTCACGAGCTGAAAAGCCCGCTGGCGGCGATCCGCGGCGCTTCCGAGCTGCTTCAGGGGCCCATGAGCGATGAGCAGCGTCAGCGCTTTGCCGGCAATATCGAGAGCGAAAGTGCGCGCATGCAGCAGTTGATCGAGCGATTGCTCAACCTGGCCCAGGTCGAGCAGATGCGGGAGCTGGAAGAACAGCAGCAGGTGCCGCTGGCGGCGCTGGTCGACGAGCTGCTGCTGGCCCAGGGCGCGCGGATCGAAAGCGGCGAACTGCAGGTGCGTCAGCGTGTACCCGTCGCCGTGCGGTTGTTATGTGATCCCTTCCTGATGCGCCAGGCCATCGCCAACCTGCTGGACAACGCCCTGGATTTCACCCCGCCGGGCGGTTTGCTGGTGTTCGAGCTGGAGCACGCCGAGGGGCGCGTGGCCTTGAGCCTGTTCAACCAGGGCGAGGCGATTCCTGACTATGCCCTGGGCCGGCTAAGCGAGCGTTTCTACTCGCTGCCGCGACCGTTCAGCGGGCGCAAGAGCACCGGGCTGGGGCTTAACTTCGTCGAAGAGGTGATGCAACTGCATGGCGGCACGCTGGAAGTCGCCAACGTCGAGGAGGGTGTACGCGTGCGTTTGTGGCTGCCGGCCAGGCGCCTGGGCTGAAAACTTCACACAGTCTGCACACAGGCTCCATATAAGTCCGCAAGGGCTCCATTTCGTTTGCGCAGACTCTGCCCATCGAAACCGGAGTCCCGTTCATGAACCGCAAACTGAGTTACAAACTAGCCGTGATCGGCTTTCTGATCGTCCTGCTGCTGATCCCGTTGTTCATGATCGGCGGCCTGATCCAGGACCGTCAGTACCAGCGCGATCGCGTGGTCCGCGACATTGCCCAAAGCTCCAGCTTTGCCCAGCAGATCACCGGGCCGATGCTGGTGGTGCCGTACCGCAAGATCGAACGGCGCTGGAAGACCGAAGACGGCAAGAGCTTCCAGGAAATCAGCCAGGTCAACGGTCACTTGTATTTCCTGCCGGAAACCTTCGACCTCAACGCCAGCATCGACACCGAGTTGCGTTCGCGCGGTATCTACGAGGCGCGTCTGTTTCACGCCAACAGTCACATCAACGGCCATTTCGAGATCCCGGCCAACTGGGGCATTACCGAGGATTTTGATGATTACCGCTTCGAACCCGCGTTCCTGGTTGTCGGTATCAGCGACATCCGCGGCATCGAAAAAGGCCTGCAGCTGCAGCTCAACGATCAGCGCCTGGACTTTGCCGCCGGGACCAAGCTTGGCTGGATGAGCGGTGGCGTGCACGCCCTGTTGCCAGGTGTCGATGGCAAGGTCGCGAGCGTGCTCAACTACGCCTTCGACCTCAGCCTGCAAGGCACCGAACAGCTGCAGGTGTTGCCGGTGGGGCGTACGACCAGCGTGGCCATGGCCGCCAACTGGCCGCATCCGAGCTTTGACGGCAACTACCTGCCCGTCAGCCGCAAGATCGATGCCGGTGGTTTCTCGGCGCGCTGGCAGACCTCGTTCTTCTCCACCAACCTCGAAGACGCCCTGACCCAGTGCGTGGTCAACGAAAAGTGCGGTGCTTTCAACGAGCGTGCCTTCGGTGTCAGCTTCATCGACCCGGTGGACCAGTACCTCAAGAGCGAACGGGCAATCAAATATGCATTGCTGTTCATCGCCCTGACCTTTGCCGGCTTCTTCCTCTTCGAAGTGCTCAAGGGCCTGAGTGTGCACCCGATCCAGTACGGCCTGGTGGGCGTGGCCCTGGCGTTCTTCTACCTGCTGTTGCTGTCGTTGTCCGAGCACCTGGGCTTTGCCATGGCCTATGCCTTGTCGGCGGGCGGCTGTGTGTTGCTGATCGGCTTCTACCTGTGCCACGTGCTGCACAGCGTGTTGCGCGGCATGGGCTTTGCCTTGGGCCTGGCCATGCTCTACGGCATGCTCTACGGCCTGCTGACGGCCGAGGATTACGCCTTGCTGATGGGCTCGCTGCTGCTGTTCGCGCTGTTGGGGGTGTTCATGGTCCTGACCCGTCGCCTGGACTGGTATGGGGTTGGCCAGGTGAAGCTGTCGTGAGTGGCTTGCGCGAGGAGAGGGTATTGGGTGCAGTGCTGGCGACCCACATTGCCGGCCTGTGGACAGCAGAAGTGATTGTCGGCGCCGGCCTTGCCGGGGATGAGATTGCTGTGGTGTCTGGTAATGCGCGGCGCCTGCATCGCTGGCAAAGCCAGCTCCCACACAGTCAGCGGTACACCGATGCACTGTGGGAGCCGGCCTTGCCGGCGATAGCCCCTGGCAATGTCAGGTAGCCGAAGGATCGGTTGCCTGCATCGACTCACGCTGACTGACCTGCGCATACCACGCCGCCAGCTTGGGCTGTTGCTCACGCCAGCCGAAGTCCGGGAAGCGCAGGTCGAGGTAACCCAGGGCGCAGGCCACGCCGATGGCGGCGATGTCGAACACCGAGGCCAGTTCGGCGAAGTGTTCCTGCTCAAGGTTGCTCAGGCCACGACGGATCTTGTCCTGTTGCGCTTCGATCCAGGCGTCCCATTGTTTGTCCTTGGGCCGCAGGAAGGTCTCGTAGCGGGTCAGCACCGCGGCATCCATGATCGCATCGGCCAGCGATGCCAGGGTCAGGCGATGCCAACGCGGCCAGCCTTCACGGGGGATCAGCGGGTTGCCCACATGCTGCAGGTCGAGGTACTCGCAGATCACCCGGCTGTCGTGCAGTACGCTGCCGTCGGCCAGGCGCAGGGCCGGAATCTTGCCCGCCGGGTTGCCCTGGTTGAGTTCGGCCACCAGGTTGACCGGGGTGAGGTTGACAGTCTGCAGCGCCACCCGGTCGGTTTGCCCGGTTTCGTGCAGTACCACCATGACCTTGCGCACGAACGGCGAGGCCGGCGAATGGAACAGCGTCATGCTCGGTGCGGACATGTCGATCCCTCAGTTGCCTTGCAGGCTCGGTGGCAGGCAGACACCGGTACCACCGATGCCGCAGTAGCCTTCTGGGTTCTTGGCCAGGTACTGCTGGTGGTAGGCTTCGGCGAAGTACACGGTCGGCGCCTGGTCGATCTCGGTGGTGATTTCGCCGAAGCCGGCCTTGCTCAGTTCGGCCTGGTAGGCCTGCTTGCTGGCCAGTGCCTCGTCCAGTTGCTGGGGACTGGTGCAGTAGATCACCGAGCGGTACTGGGTGCCGACGTCGTTGCCCTGGCGCATGCCCTGGGTCGGGTTGTGCAGTTCCCAGAACATCGCCAGCAGCTCTTTGTAGCTGACCTTGTCCTTGTCGAACACCACCAGCACCACTTCGGTGTGGCCGGTCAGGCCCGAGCAGACTTCTTCGTAGGTCGGGTTGGGGGTGAAGCCGCCGGCATAGCCGACCACGGTGCTGACCACGCCTTCGCGCTGCCAGAAGCGCCGCTCGGCACCCCAGAAGCAACCCAGGCCAAAGATCGCGAAGTCGACGTTCTCGAAGAACGGGCCCAGCAACGGGGTGTCTTTGAAGACAAAGTGCTTTTCGGGCAGGACCATCGGCGTTTCACGGCCAGGCAGTGCCTGTTCGGCAGTGGGTAGGACGTTTTTATTCACCAGAATCTCCGAGCGCAGGACCATGATCGTTCCTCTGCTGATTGGGGTAGGCAAGGCTGGCCCCATCGCGGGTCAAGCCCGCTCCCACTGTGGGAGCGGGTTTGACCCGCGATGGGACCCGAATGAACCTATATTGCCCGAGAGAAACGCCGCTGTCAGGCGATAGGGCCACGCGGATAGCGTTTGAGCTTGGCGATCAGCTCGCTGCCCGGGATCGGCCGGTCGAACAGGTAGCCCTGGCCGACATCGCAGCGGTGACGGCGCAGGAACGCCAGTTGCTCGGCGGTCTCGATGCCTTCGGCAACCACTTTGAGCTTGAGGTTGTGGGCCATGGCCACCACCGCCGAGGTGATCTCCATGTCGTCCTGGTTGTCAGGGATTTCATGAATGAAGCTGCGATCGATCTTGATGATGTCGATCGGGAATTTCTTCAGGTAGCTCAGCGACGAATAACCGGTGCCGAAGTCGTCCATGGCCAGGGTCAGGCCCAGTTGTTTGAGCTGGTCGAGCTGGCGGTGGGTGTCTTCGGTGGCTTCCAGCAGCAGGCCTTCGGTCAGCTCCAGCTCCAGCAGGTGCGGGGGCAGGGCTTCTTCCTGGAGGATGTTGGCGATCGAGGCGACCAGGTCGGGGTCGGAAAACTGCTTGGGCGAGAGGTTGATCGCCACTTGCAGGTTGCCCAATCCTTCTGTGCGCAGCTTCTGGCTCATGCGGCAGGCCTGGCGGGCGATCCACTTGCCGATGGGGATGATCAGCCCGGTTTCTTCGGCGACGCTGATGAACTGGTCGGGGCGGATCATGCCCTTTTCCGGGTGGTTCCAGCGCAGCAGCGCTTCCAGGCCCAGCAGGCGGCCGCTGCGCAGGCACAGCTTGGGCTGGTAGAACACGTCCAGTTCGTTCTGGGTCAGGGCGCGGCGCAGGTTGTTCTCGACGAACAGCTTGTAGCTGGCCTCGGCGTTGAGCGCTTCGGTAAACACCTGGACCTGGTGCTTGCCGTTGGCCTTGGCCTTGTGCAGGGCAAGCCCTGCGTTTTTCATCAGGGTCTGCGGGTCGCGGCCATGCAGCGGCGCGCAGGCCAGGCCCACGGAGCCGGTGACGTTGATCAGCTGGTTGTCGACGAACATCGGCTTGTCGAGGGTGCGCAGCAGTTGCTGGGCAACCTGCTGGCCGCCTTCCAGGTCGGTGTCTTCGAGCAGTACGGCAAATTCGTTGCTGGCAAAGCGCGCCAGGCTGCCGCCGGGGCTCAGGCTGTTGCGCAGGCGTCGGGCCAGGCTGATCAGCAGCTTGTCGCCGGTCTGGTGGCCGAGGCTGTCGTTGATCCGCTTGAAGTTGTCGATGTCCACCAGCAGCAGGCTGATCGGGCTGTCGCTGTCGCGGGCGAAGCGCTCGTCGAGGTTGCGGATGAACGCCGGGCGATTGCCCAGGCTGGTCAGGTTGTCGGTATAGGCCAGGCGCTCGATGCGCTGCTGGGCCAGCTTGCTCTGGGTGATGTCTTCGTAGATGCCGATGTAATGGGTCAGTTCGCGGTTGTCGCCGAACACCTTGGAAATCGATAGTTGGCCCCAGTAGGGTTCGAGATTCTTGCGCCGGCTCTTGAACTCGCCCTGCCAGCTATTGCCCATGGCCAGGCTGGACGGCGCGTCGAACAGCAGCTCGCTCAGGTTTTCCAGCGCCGGCAGTTCCGACAGGCGATGGCCGTGGACTTCATCGGTGCTGTACTGGGTGATGGCGGTAAAGCTCGGGTTGACGTACTCGACCACGCCGTCGCGGTTGACCAGCAAGAAGGCGTTGGCGCTTTGCTCGACGGCACGTTGGAACAGGTGCAGGGCGTTGGTTGCGGTGCGTCGGTTGTGGTTGTTGATGACCTGGGCGAACTGATCGGCCAGCTCGCCGGCAAAGGCGATTTCATCGGTTTGCCAGGCACGCGCTGAGCCGGTCTGTTCCAGGCACAACACCCCGACCACCTGGCCATCGATACGGATACTGGCATCGAGCATGGCATTGATGTCGCATGGGCGCAGGCTCTCGGCCATGTCCCGGGTGCGCGGGTCGTGGGTGGCGTTGTGGGCGTCGATGGCGCGGCTGGTGTGCAGGGCTTCGAGGTAGTCGGGAAAACGGCTGGCGTCGATCGGCTCGGGCAGGCGGTATTCCTGAGCGTCGCGGTAGAACGCCGAAATCGGCTGCAGTTGCTGGTCTTCCAGGTACCAGATGCTCGCGCAGTCGATCTTGTAGATCTCGCAGGCGCTGCGGGTGATCAGCTCGGCGGCTTCGAGCAGCGAGTTGCTGGCGCTATAGCGGTGGCGGGCCAAATGCAGGATCAGGTCCTGCTGGGCGCGCACCCGCTCCAGGTGCTCGAGCTGTTCCTGCTGGGCCCGCTGGTTAAGCTGGAGGGCGATTTGCAGGCGGCTGTTGCGGGTCTCGAGATCGACGGCCGACAGGTCGGGAGCGTCGCCAGGCTGGCTGTCGAGGACCATCAGGTAGCCGCGCAGCAGCTGCCGGTTGTGCTGCTTGTAGGCTTCGCCCAACTCCAGCAACTGCAGCGGGCCCTGGGCGGTGTGCAGGGTATAGCGCACCAGGTAATGCGGGCGCTGGGCCAGTTGCAACTGGATGGCGTCGTGCAGTTTGTAGCGGGCTTCGGGCTCCATCAGGCTGGCGTAGGGCGAGCCGACCAGTGCGCAGAGTTCCACTGCAGCAAGGCCAAACTGCCGTTCACAACCAGGATCAAGGTAAAGCAGCGCCCAGCTGGCCTCGTTCAGCCGCTCGAAACGCAGCATCCCGAGCCGCGAGGGCACGGGCAACTGCGTCACGACCTCGGCCACCATACGGCTGGCGGCATCAGGTTGGCTTTTCATCGAGAGCTCGCTTCAAGAAGGCTGTTCGCGCAAACGGAGCAATCTGCTACTACGCGTGTCGGCAAGGTTGCATCATGCGCTTGAGGCTGACAAGCGATACAGAGACCTCCGTGCTAACTGTGTCGGCATGGATGTAGGAATCTTAAGTATCGCGGGACAAGTCGGACCGCCGCATCGCCGCTTCCACAGGGGGACCATTCCAGCAGATAAAAAAAGCCCCGCCAAAATGACGGGGTTGAGGTACGAGCGTGGCAGCTCGAAAAGGGAGCCTGTCTCCCCGGCAGGGGAGACAGGAAACAGCAATTACAACAGCATGGTGCGGATGTCGGTCAGCAGGTCGCCCAGGCGCTTGGTGAAGCGCGCAGCAGCGGCGCCGTTGATCACGCGGTGATCGTAGGACAGCGACAGCGGCAGCATCAGCTTCGGCTGGAAGGCTTTACCGTCCCAGACAGGCTGGATGGTGGCCTTGGAAACACCCAGGATCGCCACTTCCGGCGCGTTGACGATCGGCGTGAAGCCAGTGCCGCCAATGTGGCCGAGGCTGGAGATGGTGAAGCAGGCACCTTGCATGTCGTCAGCCGACAGCTTCTTGGTCCGGGCTTTTTCAGCCAGGGCCGCCGCTTCGCCAGCCAGTTGCAGCAAGCTCTTCTGGTCGACGTTCTTGATTACCGGTACCAGCAGACCATCCGGAGTGTCGACGGCAAAACCGACGTTGACGTACTTCTTGCGGATGATCGCTTTACCGCTAGGCGCCAGCGAGCTGTTGAAGTCCGGCAGTTCCTTGAGCAGGTGAGCACAGGCCTTAAGCAGCAGCGGCAGTACGGTCAGCTTGACGCCGGCCTTTTCTGCAACGGCTTTCTGCGCAACGCGGAAGGCTTCCAGCTCAGTGATGTCGGCGCTGTCGAACTGGGTAACGTGAGGAACGTTCAGCCAGCTGCGATGCAGGTTGGTAGCACCCATCTGCATCAGGCGGGTCATCGGCACTTCTTCGATTTCGCCGAAGCGGCTGAAATCGACTTCCGGGATCGGCGGGATGCCAGCACCACCGGTGGCACCGGCGGCTGGAGCTTCCTTGGCCTTCTGCATCATGGCCTTGACGTAAACCTGCACGTCTTCTTTGAGCACACGACCGTGCGGGCCGCTGGCGGCAACTGCGCTCAGCTCGACGCCGAACTCACGGGCCAACTGACGCACGGCAGGGCCGGCGTGAACCTTGGCACCGTTTGGTGCAGGGGCAGCGGCAGGCGCTGGTGCGGCCTCGGCTTTGGCAGCCGGAGCAGGTGCAGCAGCAGGGGCGGCTTCAGCCTTGGCAGCCGGAGCAGCAGCGGCAGGCGCTGGTGCTGGCGCGGCGGCGCCCTGGACTTTGAGCTTGAGGATGAAGTCGCCAGTGCCGACTTCGTCTTCGAGCTTGACGCCGATGCTTTCCACCACGCCGGCAGCCGGCGACGGGATTTCCATCGAGGCTTTGTCCGATTCCAGGGTGATCAGCGACTGGTCGGCTTCGACCGTATCGCCAACCTTGACCAGCAGCTCGATGATCTTGGCCTTGCCCGAGGAGCCGATGTCCGGAACATGAATGTCCTGAACGGTGGCCGCCGCCGGTGCAGCGGCCGGGGCCGCAGGGGCCTCGGCAACAGCAGGTTGTTGCGCAGCAGCAGGCGCTGCGGCAGGGGCGGCAGCCGCTGGGGCCGCAGCAGCGGCGCCCTCGACTTCCAGTTCCAGCAGTTCGTCGCCTTCTTTCAGGCGGTCGCCCAGCTTGACCTTCAGGCTCTTGACCACACCGGCCTTGGGAGCAGGGATTTCCATGCTCGCCTTGTCCGATTCCAGGGTCAGGATGCTCTGGTCGGCTTCGATACGGTCGCCAACTTTGACGAACAGCTCGATGACTTCACCTTCACCGCTGCCGATGTCAGGTACGCGAATGAGTTCGCTCACTTAAAAATACTCCTCAGCAGTCCAGTGGGTTGCGTTTGTCCGGGTCGATGCCGAACTTGGTGATGGCTTCAGCCACGACCTTAGGTTCGATATCGCCACGGTCAGCCAAGGCTTCCAGGGCAGCCAGCACCACGAAGTGACGGTCGACTTCGAAGAAGTGACGCAGCTTCTTGCGGCTGTCGCTGCGACCGAAGCCATCGGTACCCAGGACTTTGAACTCTTTGCTCGGTACCCACTGGCGAATCTGTTCGGCGAACAGCTTCATGTAGTCGGTGGAGGCGATGACCGGGCCCTTGCGGCCAGCCAGGCACTCTTCGACGTAGGTAACCTGAGGTTTCTGACCAGGCTTGAGGCGGTTGCTGCGCTCTACGGCCAGGCCGTCGCGACGCAGTTCGTTGAAGCTGGTAACGCTCCAGACGTCGGCGCCAACGTTGAACTCTTCACGCAGGATCTTCGCCGCTTCGCGCACTTCACGCAGGATGGTGCCGGAGCCCAGCAACTGAACGTGGTGCGCAGCTTCGCGGGTGTCTTCCTCGAGCAGGTACATACCCTTGATGATGCCTTCCTCGACACCGGCCGGGATGGCTGGCTGCTGGTAGGACTCGTTCATCACGGTGATGTAGTAGAAGACGTCCTGTTGCTCTTCGGTCATCTTCTTCATGCCGTCCTGGATGATCACCGCCAGCTCGTAGCCGTAGGTCGGATCATAGGTGCGGCAGTTCGGGATGGTCGCGGCCAGCATGTGGCTGTGACCGTCTTCGTGCTGCAGGCCTTCACCGTTGAGGGTGGTACGGCCGGCGGTACCGCCGATCAGGAAGCCACGGGTGCGGCTGTCGCCAGCGGCCCAGGCCAGGTCGCCGATCCGCTGGAAGCCGAACATCGAGTAGAAGATGTAGAACGGCAGCATCGGCTGGTTGTGGTTCGAGTACGAAGTACCGGCTGCGATGAAGGAGGACATGGCGCCCGCTTCGTTGATGCCTTCTTCGAGGATCTGGCCCTTCTTGTCTTCGCGGTAGAACATCACCTGGTCTTTATCGACTGGCTCGTAGAGCTGGCCGACGGACGAGTAGATGCCCAACTGGCGGAACATGCCTTCCATACCGAAGGTACGGGCTTCGTCCGGGATGATCGGGACGATGCGCTGGCCGATTTCCTTGTCCTTGACCAGTTGCGCGAGGATCCGCACGAAGGCCATGGTGGTGGAGATTTCACGGTCGCCCGAGCCGTCGAGGATCGCCTTCAGGGTTTCCAGTGGTGGCGTCGGGATGCTGAAGCTCTTCGCGCGGCGCTGTGGCACGAAGCCACCCAGGGCGCTGCGGCGTTCGGCCAGGTAACGGGCCTCGGCGCTGCCTTCTTCAGGCTTGAAGAACGGCAGGTTTTCCAGCTCTTCGTCCTTGACCGGGATGTCGAAGCGGTCGCGGAAGTGACGCAGGCTGTCGACGTCGACCTTCTTGGTATTGTGCGCGGTGTTCTTGGCTTCGCCAGCACCGGTGCCATAACCCTTGATGGTCTTGGCCAGGATGACGGTCGGCTGGTCTTTGTGGTTGACCGCCTGGTGGTAGGCCGCGTAGACCTTGTACGGGTCGTGACCGCCACGGTTGAGCTTCCAGATCTCGTCGTCGGACAGGTCTTCGACCATGGCCTTGAGCTCTGGAGTGTTGAAGAAGTGCTCACGGACGAATGCACCGTCCTTGGCCTTGTAGTTCTGGTACTCGCCGTCGATGACTTCGTCCATGCGGCGTTGCAGGATGCCGTCGACGTCCTTGGCCAGCAATGGGTCCCAGAAACGGCCCCAGACCACTTTGTTGACGTTCCAGCCACCGCCACGGAATACGCCTTCAAGTTCCTGGATGATCTTGCCGTTGCCGCGAACCGGGCCGTCGAGGCGCTGCAGGTTGCAGTTGATGACGAAGATCAGGTTGTCCAGCTTCTCGCGGCCAGCCAGGGAGATCGCGCCCAGGGATTCCGGCTCGTCGCACTCGCCGTCGCCCATGAAGCACCAGATCTTCTGCTTGCCGGCAGGAATGTAGCCACGGCTTTCCATGTACTTCATGAAACGCGCCTGGTAGATCGCCTGGATCGGGCCCAGACCCATGGAAACGGTCGGGAACTGCCAGAAGTCAGGCATCAGCCATGGGTGTGGGTAGGACGACAGGCCCTTGCCATCGACTTCCTGACGGAAGTTGTTCATTTGGTCTTCGCTGATCCGGCCTTCCATGAACGCACGGGCATAGACGCCAGGCGAGGCGTGGCCCTGGAAGTAGATCAGGTCGCCGCCGTGCTCGTCGGTCGGAGCCTGGAAGAAGTAGTTGAAGCCGATGTCGTACAGGGTGGCACTGGAGGCGAAGCTCGAAATGTGGCCGCCCAGGTCCGAGTCTTTCAGGTTGGTGCGCATTACCATGGCCAGCGCGTTCCAACGCACCAACGAGCGAATGCGGCGTTCCATGAACAGGTCGCCAGGCATGCGTGCTTCGTGGGTGACGGGAATGGTGTTGCGGTATGGCGTGGTGATGGCATATGGCAGCTGAGAGCCACTACGGGTGGCCAGCTCGCCCATACGGGTCATCAGGTAGTGAGCGCGGTCTTCGCCTTCTTTGTCGAGAACCGACTCCAGGGCGTCCAGCCATTCCTGGGTTTCGACGGGATCGAGGTCTTGCATGGCTTGCTCCAGGGCGGAAAGGCTTCCAGAATCGGTTGCCTGAGTTTGCGACTGGCCTTTTGGGCAGACGACATAAAATTCTTGGATTACCGGAGAGTGTACCGGCGTTGTGTAGTTTTACTACAAATGAATCACCATTTCATGCTTTTGAGGTGATCGGGCAGTAGTAAAACTACAGAAAAATGGCTCGTGGCCGCTGTTCGGGTTGTGGGAAAAATCGATACCGGTGGTTAAAAACAAGTTAAGAAAAGGTTTGCTGCGATGGTTTCTGCCATAAAATCAGTTTTTTCAGCTATTTCTAACTTTTGTACGACAGTCCAACCGTGGTCAGGGTTCCCCAGTCCGCTCGCTGCCAATCCAATCTCGCCGATCAAGGATAGACCATGAGCCTGCCTTTGCTGGCCGAACTGCCGGCCACTTTCACCGCGTTGGTCAGCCGCAACGCGCAATCGTTTCGTGCGGCTGTTGCCCTGCAACCTGAACTGACTGTCGAAGACTGGAGCGCCGACCGCTGGGCGCAGTTCGCCCGGGTAGCCGCGGCCAGTGATTTCGTCCTTGAACAGGTAGTGCGCGACCCGGCGATGCTGGTTGATCTGGCCGCCAGTGGCGAACTCGACCGGGCCTTTGCCCCGGGCGAGCTGTGCACCCAGATCGCTGCTGCTGCCCAGGCTGCCGAGAGCGAAGACGAACTGGCGCGCAACCTGCGCCGCCAGCGCAGCCGCCAGCAGGTGCGGATCATCTGGCGTGACCTGACCCGCCAGGCTGATCTGGTGCAGACCTGCCGCGATCTGTCCGACCTTGCCGACGCTTCTATCGATCAGGCCTACAACTGGTTGTACCCGCGCCACTGCCAGCAGTTCGGCACGCCGATCGGTCATCGCAGCGGCCAGCCGCAGCACATGGTGGTGCTGGGCATGGGCAAGCTCGGCGCGGTGGAGCTGAACCTGTCGTCGGACATCGATCTGATCTTCGCCTTCCCTGAAGGCGGTGAAACGGAAGGGGTCAAGCGCTCGCTGGACAACCAGGAGTTTTTCACCCGCCTGGGCCAGCGCCTGATCAAGGCCCTGGACCCGATCACCGTCGACGGCTTCGTGTTCCGTGTCGATATGCGCCTGCGCCCTTACGGCTCGGCCGGCGCCCTGGTGCTCAGCTTCAATGCCCTGGAGCAGTATTACCAGGACCAGGGCCGCGACTGGGAACGCTACGCAATGATCAAGGCGCGGGTAGTTGCCGGTGACCAGGTCGCCGGCGCGCAGTTGCTGGATCTGCTGCGGCCCTTCGTTTACCGGCGTTACCTGGACTTCTCGGCGATCGAAGCGCTGCGCACCATGAAGCAGCTGATCCAGCAGGAAGTGCGGCGCAAGGGCATGGCCGAGAACATCAAGCTGGGTGCCGGCGGCATCCGCGAAGTCGAGTTTATTGCCCAGGCCTTCCAGTTGATCCACGGCGGGCGCGACCTGAGCCTGCAGCAGCGGCCATTGCTCAAGGTGCTGTCGACCCTCGAAGGCCAGGGCTACCTGCCGTCGGCGGTAATTGCCGAGCTGCGCGAAGGCTATGAATTTTTGCGTTATACCGAGCACGCGATCCAGGCCATTGCCGACCGCCAGACCCAGATGCTCCCGGACGCTGAACTGGACCGTGCGCGGATTGCCTTCATGCTCGGCTTTGCCGACTGGCCGAGCTTCCATGCCCAGCTGATGCACTGGCGTGGGCGTATCGACTGGCACTTCCGCCAGGTCATTGCCGACCCGGACGAAGACGAGAATGAAGAAGGCGAAGTGATCGTCGGCGGCGAATGGCTGCCGCTGTGGGAAGAAGCCCAGAATGAAGAGGCCGCCTGCCGTCAGTTGCAGGACGCCGGTTTCGCCGACCCGCAAAAGGCCCTCAAGCAGCTGGCCGGCCTGCGTGTCAGCCCGCAGTTGCGGGCCATGCAGCGCTTGGGTCGTGAGCGTCTGGATGCCTTTATTCCACGTTTGCTGGCCCAGGCGGTGGAGCACGCCGACCCGGACCTGGTGCTGGAGCGGGTGTTGCCGCTGGTCGAAGCCGTAGCCCGGCGTTCGGCCTACCTGGTGCTGCTCACCGAAAACCCCGGGGCGCTGCGCCGTCTGTTGACCCTGTGCGCCGCCAGCCCGTGGATCGCCGAACAGATCACCCGTTTCCCGCTGCTGCTCGACGAGCTGCTCAACGAGGGGCGCCTGTTCAGCCCGCCGCAGGCCCCGGAACTGGCCGCCGAGTTGCGCGAGCGGCTGACGCGCATCCCCGAAGACGACCTTGAACAGCAAATGGAAGCCCTGCGCCACTTCAAGCTGGCCCACAGCCTGCGCGTGGCCGCTTCGGAAATCGCTGGCAACCTGCCGTTGATGAAAGTCAGCGACTACCTGACCTGGCTGGCCGAAGCCATCCTCAACCAGGTGCTGGCCCTGGCCTGGCGCCAGACCGTGAGCCGTCACGGCCAGCCCAAGCGCAGCGACGGCAGCCTGTGCGATCCGGGCTTCATTATTGTCGGCTATGGCAAGGTTGGCGGCATCGAGCTGGGCCACGGCTCGGACCTGGACCTGGTGTTCATCCACGACGGTGACCCGCAGGCTGATACCGACGGTGCCAAGCCGATCGACAGCGCGCAGTTCTTCACCCGCCTGGGCCAGCGCATCATTCACCTGCTGACCACCCAGACCAACTCCGGCCAGCTCTACGACGTGGATATGCGCCTGCGTCCCTCGGGTGCCTCAGGTTTGCTGGTCAGCTCGCTGGGCGCCTTTGAGCGCTACCAGCAGAACGAAGCCTGGACCTGGGAACATCAGGCCCTGGTTCGCGCCCGGGTGCTGGTCGGTTGCCCGCAGGTGGGCGCGGCGTTCGAGGCCGTGCGTGCACGCATTCTCGGCCAGGCCCGCGACCTGCCCAAGCTGCAGGCCGAAGTCAGCGAGATGCGCGCCAAGATGCGCGACAACCTCGGCACCAAGCTCAGCGCCGCCGGGACGGCGGCCAATGCCTTCGATGCCGGCGTGCCCTTCGATATCAAGCAGGATGCCGGTGGTATCGTCGATATCGAATTTATGGTGCAATACGCCGCTTTGGCATGGTCTCACGACCATCCGGCACTGCTGCGCTGGACCGACAATATCCGCATCCTCGAAGAGCTCGAGCAGGCCGGGCTGATGCCCGCCAGCGATGCTGTGCTGCTGCGCGAGGTGTACAAGGCGTTCCGTTCCGCCGCGCACCGCCAGGCCCTGCAGAAGCAGGCCGGGGTGATCGACGCCGAACAGTTCGTTCAGGAGCGCCAGGAGGTGCGGCGGATCTGGTCGCAGCTAGGCTTGAGTTGATATATCGGCCAGGCGGTTCAGGCACCAGGACGCCTGCCACGACCACAGTACAGCCCGAGTGGCGTACACTGGTCGACATATAGCCTGAATATAAAGAGGGGAGGCCAGGCTGTTCGCGAACAGTTTGCAGCCTCCCTGATCGTTTCTGGATAAAGCATGAGAATTTTGATCATTGGCCCCAGCTGGGTGGGCGACATGGTAATGGCGCAGACGTTGTTCCAGTGCCTGAAGCAGCGTCACCCGGAATGTGTGATCGATGTGCTGGCCCCCGAGTGGAGCCGGCCGATCCTTGAGCGCATGCCCGAAGTCCGCCAGGCCTTGAGCTTCCCGCTCGGCCACGGAGCGCTCGAGCTGGCTACGCGCCGGCGTATCGGCAAGTCCCTGGCCGGCCAGTACGACCAGGCGATCCTGTTGCCCAACTCGCTGAAGTCGGCGTTGGTGCCGTTCTTTGCCGGCATCCCCAAGCGTACCGGCTGGCGCGGCGAGTTGCGTTTCGGCCTGCTCAACGACGTGCGCAAGCTCGACAAGGCCAAGTACCCGCTGATGATCGAGCGCTTCATGGCCCTGGCCTATCCGGCCGGCGCCGAACTGCCGCAGCCGTACCCGCGCCCGCGCCTGCAGATCCAGGCACAGAGCCGCGACGCGGCCCTGGCCAAGTTCGGCCTGAGCCTGGACCGCCCGGTTCTGGCGTTGTGCCCTGGCGCCGAATTCGGTGAAGCCAAGCGCTGGCCGTCGGAGCATTACGCCAAGGTTGCGGAGAGCAAGATCCGCCAAGGCTGGCAAGTCTGGCTGTTTGGTTCGAAGAACGACCACGCGGTCGGCGAAGCCATTCGTGGGCGCTTGATCCCGGGCCTGCGCGAAGAGGCGAGCAACCTCAGCGGCGAGACCTCGCTGGCCGAGGCCATCGACCTGTTGTCGTGCAGCGATGCGGTGGTGTCCAACGATTCCGGGCTGATGCACGTGGCTGCGGCGCTGAACCGTCCGCTGGTGGCCGTTTATGGCTCGACCTCGCCGGGCTTCACCCCGCCTCTGGCCGATCAGGTCGAGGTGGTGCGCCTGGGTCTGGACTGCAGCCCCTGCTTCGACCGTACCTGCCGGTTCGGCCATTACAACTGCTTGCGTCAGCTGGAGCCGGAAGCCGTGGAAGCTGCGCTGCAGCGCCTGAACGGTCCGAACCTGATCGACGTCATGGCCGAGGTCGAGTAAGTGCGGGTACTGCTGATCAAGACTTCGTCCCTGGGCGATGTGATCCATGCGCTGCCGGCGCTGACCGACGCTGCCCGGGCAATCCCTGGCATCCGCTTCGACTGGGTGGTCGAAGAAGGCTTTGCCGAGATCCCCAGCTGGCACCCGGCGGTAGACAAGATCATCCCGGTGGCCATCCGCCGCTGGCGCAAGAACCTCTGGCAAACCTTCAAGAGCGGCGAGTGGCGCCAGTTCAAGCAGCGTCTGCGCGAGAGCAAGTACGACCTGGTGATCGACGCCCAGGGCCTGGTCAAATCGGCCTGGCTGACCCGTTACGTCAAGGCGCCGGTGGCCGGCATGGACCGCTATTCGGCCCGTGAAGGGCTGTCGAGCCGTTTCTACGACCGGCGTTTGTCGGTGGAGCGCGGCCAGCATGCGGTGGAGCGGGTGCGCCAGCTTTTCGCCCTGGCGCTGGGCTACAACCTGCCGGCCGGGCTCGGTGATTACGGTCTGGACCTCAATCGCCTGCAGCTGCCGCCAGCGGCGCCGTTCGTGGTGTTCCTGCACGGTACCACCTGGGCGACCAAGCATTGGCCGGAAGCCTACTGGCGCCAGTTGGCCGAACGCCTCGGCCAGCAAGGCCTGCAGGTACGCCTGCCGTGGGGCAACGCGGCCGAGCAGGCGCGGGCCGAGCGCATCGCCAAGGGCCTGAGCAACTGCCAGGTGCTGCCCAAGCTGAACCTGGTCGGAGTCGCCCGCGTACTGGCCGCAGCCAAGGCCTGCATTGCCGTGGATACCGGCCTCGGCCACCTGGCGGCGGCACTGGATGTGCCGACCCTGTCGCTGTTCGGCCCGACCAACCCGGGGCTCACTGGTGCCTATGGCAAATCCCAGGTGCATATCGCCAGCGATTTTGCCTGCGCGCCGTGCCTGCAGAAGAAATGTACCTACAAACCGAGCGCTGATGACCAGCGCCGGTTCGATCTCAAACGCGAGTGGCCGCTGTGCTTCACTCGCCTGAATCCCGAGCGTGTGGCGAGCCAATTGCGCGCGTTGCTGCTGGCTGAGGATGTTCGTTGATGCAACTGGCTTTTGTTCTATACAAGTATTTCCCCTTCGGCGGCCTGCAGCGCGACTTCATGCGCATTGCCCTGGAGTGCCAGCGTCGCGGTCACCAGATCCGCGTCTACACGCTGATCTGGGAAGGCGATGTGCCGGAGGGCTTCGAAGTGCTGGTGGCGCCGGTCAAGGCGCTGTTCAACCATCGGCGCAACGAGAAGCTCAGCGCCTGGATGGGCGCGGACCTGGCCAAGCGCCCGGTCGATCGCCTGATCGGCTTCAACAAGATGCCCGGGCTGGACGTGTACTATGCCGCCGACGGCTGCTTTGAAGACAAGGCGCAGAACCTGCGCAACTCGCTGTACCGGCGCTGGGGCCGCTACCGGCACTTTGCCGAGTACGAGCGGGCAGTGTTCGCCAAGGAGGCCAGGACCGAGATCCTGATGATCTCCGAGGTTCAGCAACCGCTGTTCATCAAGCATTACGACACCCCGATCGAGCGCTTCCACCTGCTGCCACCGGGTATCAGCCAGGATCGCCGGGCACCGGCCAATGCCGCCCAGATCCGTGCCGAGTTCCGCCGCGAGTTCGAGCTGAAAGACGATCAACTGCTGATGGTGCAGATCGGCTCGGGCTTTAAGACCAAGGGCGTCGACCGCAGCCTCAAGGCCCTGGCGGCCTTGCCACCGGCCTTGCGCAAGCGCACGCGGCTGATGGTCATCGGCCAGGACGACCCCAAGGTGTTCCAGCTGCAAAGCGCGACCCTCGGCCTGACCGAGCAGGTGCAGTTCCTCAAGGGCCGCAGCGATATCCCGCGCTTTCTGCTCGGCGCCGACCTGCTGATCCACCCGGCCTACAACGAAAACACCGGCACCGTGCTGCTCGAAGCGCTGGTCGCCGGGCTGCCGGTACTGGTCTCGGCCGTGTGCGGCTATGCCCATTACATTGCCGAAGCCGACAGCGGCCTGGTGCTCGATGAGCCGTTCGAGCAGGAGCAGCTCAACCGCTACCTGCAGCGTATGCTCGAAGACGGCCAGGCACGCGCCGCGTGGGCGCGCAATGGCCTGGCATTTGCCGACACGGCCGACCTCTACAGCATGCCCGAGCATGCTGCCGACGTGATCCTGGCGCAGGAGCGCGCATGAAACTGATACTGGCTGAGCCGTTCAAGCGCCTGTGGGCCGGGCGCGATGCCTTCGAGGCCGTCGAGGCCTTGCAAGGCGAGGTGTACCGCGAGCTGGAAGGCCGCCGTACCCTGCGCACCGAAGTCGAAGGCCGCGGCTATTTCGTCAAGATCCACCGCGGCATCGGCTGGGGCGAGATCTTCAAGAACCTGTTCACCGCCAAGCTGCCGGTGCTCGGCGCCGGCCAGGAATGGCAGGCAATCCAGCGCCTGCATGAAGTGGGCGTGCCGACCATGACCGCAGTGGCCTATGGTGAGCGTGGTGATAACCCGGCTGCCCAGCATTCGTTTATCGTCACCGAAGAACTGGCGCCGACCGTCAGCCTCGAAGACTTCAGCATCGACTGGGTCAAGCAGCCGCCCGCGCCGCGTCTCAAGCGTGCGCTGATCGCCGAAGTGGCACGCATGACCGGCATGATGCACCGCGCTGGGGTCAACCACCGCGACTGCTACATCTGCCATTTCTTGCTGCACACCGACCGGCCGGTGACGGCCGATGATTTCAAGTTGTCGGTTATCGACCTGCACCGCGCCCAGACCCGGGCGAAAATCTCCCACCGCTGGCGTGACAAGGACCTGGCCGCGCTGTACTTCTCGGCGCTGGACATCGGCCTGACCCGGCGCGACAAGTTGCGCTTCTTGCGTGGTTACTTTCAGCAGCCGCTACGGCAGATCCTCGCCGAGGAAGCCGGGCTGCTGGCCTGGCTGGAAGGCAAGGCGCAGAAGCTCTACGAGCGTAAACAACGGTACGGAGACGCGCTCTGATGGCGGGTTGGAAACTGGAGCCTGCCTACCAGGCCCTGGCGACGGATTTTGGCAGTATCGAAGCGGTGTTCGCCCTCAAGGGCGAGCGCCTGACCCACGACCCGCTGAGCGAAGTGATCCGTGTCGAGCGCGAGGGGGTCAACTATTACGTCAAGCGCTATACCGGCGCTGGCAAAGGCCTGCGCCGCTACCTCGGGCGCCCGCGAATCAAGGCTGAATGGCAGAACCTCAAGCAGTTCGCCAAGTGGGACATTCCCACCGCTGAAGTGGTCGCCTTCGGCCTTGAGCGTAATGGCCTGGCTTTTGGCCGCGGGGCGATGATCACCCGCGAGCTGCCGCGCACCGAAGACCTCTCGGCGCTGGCCGAGCGCAACGATGCACGCCTGGCCGATCGCGGCTGGGTCGACCACATCAGCCGTCAGCTGGCGCGACACACGCGGATCATGCATGACCACCACTTCACCCATAACGACCTGAAGTGGCGCAACCTGCTGGTGGATGACCAGGCCACGCTATTTTTCATCGACTGCCCGACCGGCGATTTCTGGTGGGGCTTCATGCTGCGTTACCGCATCACCAAAGACCTGGCGTGCCTGGACAAAGTGGCCAAATATCACTTGTCGAACACCCAGCGACTGCGCTTTTACCTGCATTACCGCGGGCGCGAGCGTCTGAATGAATCGGACAAACGCCGCATTCGCCATGTGGTGACGTTTTTCGAGGGACGCGAATGACTGATTTTCTCTCCAGTGCCGATGTGGCGCTGCTTGAGCGCCATGGCCTCAACGGTTTCGATCAGCTGTGGGCGCTGCAGCTCGATGCGGTGGACGAGCCCAACACCGGCCGTGGCGGCTGGAGCAGCGTCTATCGCCTGGAGCTTGAAGGCAAGGGCTATTACCTCAAGCGCCAGAGCGACTACCTGACCCGCACCTTGCACCGACCGTTCGGCGAGCCAACCTTCGCCCGCGAGTTTCGCAATATCAGCCGCTACCAGAAGCTCGGTATCCCTGCATTGCAGGCGGTGTACTACGGCGAGCGCAAGGTCGAAGGCGAGCGTCGGGCGATCCTCATGACCCGTGCCCTGGATGACTGGAGCGATCTGGACAGCCTGCTGGGGCAGTGGCCACAACTGGACATCGGCCAGCGCCAGGGCATCCTGCGTGCCTGCGGGCAACTGGCGCGTACCCTGCACACCGCCAACCAGGTGCATGGCTGCTTCTACCCCAAGCACATCTTCCTGCGCAGCCGCAGCGACAGCTGGCAGGCGCAACTGATCGACCTGGAGAAGACCCGGCCATTGTTGCTGGGCATGCGCGACCGGCTCAAGGATCTTGAGCCGCTGTTGCGCCGGGCACCGATCTGGAGCGAAGCTGAAGTGCGGGTGATGCTCTCGTCCTACCTGGACCAGCCCACCGATAGCCCGCTGGTTGATACCTGGCTGCAGCGCCTGACGCGCCGCCGCCGTGAGAAAGAGGCTCGCTGATGCGATTGTCCGAACTCAAGGATGCCGGGCGCAGCCCGGACCTGCCCCTGAACATCAGCCTGGCCGACGCCGCTGGCAGCGCCGAGCTGCAGTTGCTCAGCCTGCTGCGGGTGCTGCCGGGCCAGCGCTATGTTGGCGCCGGGATCTGGCGTGGCAAGCCGGTGTTGGCCAAGTTGCTGGTCGGCAGCAGCGCCGCCCGGCATTTTCAGCGTGAACTGGAAGGTGCGCGGCTGCTGGCGGCCCAGGGCCTGACCACGCCGCTGCTGCTGGCCGATGGTTTGCGCGAAGGCGAGGGCGGTTGGCTGCTGTTCGAGTTTCTCGAAAACGCCGTGAGCCTGGCCGATGCCTGGGCTGAAGTCGAAGCCCTGCCGCCGCTGGCCGATGAACAGCACCTGGTGCTCGGCGAAGCCCTGACGGCGGTGGCGCAGATGCACGCCAAGGGCCTGTGGCAGGACGACTTGCACCTGGACAACCTGCTGCGCCATAACGGCCAGCTGTATTTGATCGATGGCGCCGGGATCAAGGCCGAAACCCTTGGCCAGCCGCTGTCGCGCCAACAGGTGTTGCAGAACCTCGGGGTATTGTTCGCCCAGTTGCCCAAGCGTCTGGAGCCCTTTATCGAAGAGCTGCTGGTGCATTACCTGCTGGCCAACGCCGAGCACGCGCTGCCGCTGGAAGCCCTGCAGAAGCAGATCGACAAGGTGCGCAGTTGGCGTCTGAAGGACTACCTCGACAAGGCCGGGCGCGAGTGCACGCTGTTCAGCGTCGAGCGCGGCGCGTCGGGCCTGCGTTCAATTCGTCGCAACGAAGTGGTCGCCATGCTGCCGGTGCTGGAGCAGGCCGATACCCTGATCGACCAGGGCCACCTGTACAAGACCGGCGGCGCCGCCAGCGTGGCCAAGGTTGAGGTCAATGGCCGGCCACTGGTGCTCAAACGCTATAACATCAAGAACACTGCCCATTGGTTCAAGCGCTTCTGGCGCCCGAGCCGGGCCTGGCATTCGTGGATCGAAGGGCATCGCCTGGAGTTTCTCGGCATTGCCACGCCCAAGCCGCTGGCGGTGCAGGAGCTGCGCTTCATGGGCTTGCGCAGCCGCGCCTATCTGGTCACCGAGTACGCTGATGGCCCGGATCTGTTGGCCTGTTTCGCGCCGTATGTCGAATCCGGCGAGGTGCCCGAGGAGCAACTGCAGGCCTTGCAGCACCTGCTCGCTCAGTTGATCCACGAGCGCATCAGCCACGGCGACATGAAGGGCCACAACCTGTTCTGGCAGGACGGCCAATGGTCGCTGATCGATCTGGATGCCATGTGTCATCACGCTACCCAGATGAGCTTTGCCCAGGCTTTTGCCCGTGATCGGGCGCGGTTGTTGCGCAACTGGCCCGCTGGCAGTGCGCTGTACAAGCGCCTGGATGAGTGCCTGCCGAAGCTGGCGGACTGATAAAACCGCATCGCGGGGCTTGCCCCGCGATTGCTATCGAGCCAAGCCGCGCAAGCTGTACAGCGCTGGCAAGCCCAACCCCGCCCAGGCCAGGGCATCCCACCAACCATCGCCAAGCAAGGCGGCAAACAGCCCCAGCGCGCCCACCAGGGCTATCGCCACTGGCATGCCGAACACGCTCCAGAAGTTTGACGACTTGCGCTTCATTGCACCGTCTCCGCTTGTGCCACAGCAACCGGCTTGCTGGCCCGTCGGCGCACTACCCACAGGTACACCCCGCTACCCAGCACGATGATGGTCAGCACATCCAGCACTGCCCAGAGAACTTGCATCGGCCGGCCGCCGTAGTCACCGAAGTGCAGTGGCTGCGACAGGCCCATGGCGTCCATGTACCAGGGCCGGTCGCCGATGGCGGTGACTTCAAGGTTACTGGCGTCGATCAGCACCGGGGTCAGCAGGTGTGCGGTCAGGTGGGTGCTGCCCTTCATGAACACCGCATAGTGATGCTCGCTGGAGAAACGCGTGCCGGGGAAGGCGATGAAATCCGGCTGCATGCCTGGCGCGGCACGCGCAGCGATATCCAGAACCCGACTGACCGGCGCCAGATCCGTTAGCGGCGGTGCATCGCGGTAAGGCGCGACCATCGCCGTCAGGCTTTCGTTGCGCCACGCCGCGATGACCAGATCCGACAGGGCGCTGATGACCCCGGTAACCCCAACCACCAGCGCCCAGGTCAGGGTGACGATGCCGATCAGGTTGTGCAGGTCGAGCCAGCGCAGGCGCGTGGACTTGTCGTTGCGCACGGTAGCGAACTTCAGCCGGCGCATGAATGGCGCATAGAGCACCACGCCGGAGACGATCGCCACCACGAACAACAGGCCCATGAACGCCAGCAGCAGCTTGCCGGGCAGCCCGGCGAACATGTCCACATGCAGGCGCAGCATGGTCATCATGAAGCCGCCGTTGGCCGAAGGCATTTCCACCGCTTCGCCGCTGCGTGCATCGAGCATGAACGTGTGCGACGAATTCGGTTCGGTGCCTGCGGTGGCGGCCATGATTGCGATCACGCCGTTGCTGTCGTCCTCATCCCAGCCGAAGTACTGCATCACCTCGCCAGGGCGATGGGCCTGGGCCTTGAGCACCAGTTCCTGCAAATCGAGCTTGGGTGTGTCGGCCGGCATCTGCTTGAGCTCGGGGGCATCGCCCAGCAGGTCGTCGATCTCGTGATGGAAGATCAACGGTAAGCCGGTGGCTGCCAGCATCAGCAGGAACAGGGTGCAGATCAGGCTGGCCCAGGTGTGGACGAAGGACCAGCGGCGAATGGTTCGGCTGTTCATCCAGGGCCTTAGAACTTGTAGTTGACGCTGGCAACGACGTTGCGCTCGTCACCGTAGTAGCACCAGTAGCCGTCGCAGTTGGCCAGGTAGTCCTTGTTGAACAGGTTCTTGGCTTCGACGGCGACGGTCATGCCTTTGAGCGTGCTGACCTTGCGGCCCAGGTCGTAGTGCACCGACGCATCGTAGACGGTGTAGGAGCCGACATAACCGAGATCGGTGTTGGTGGTGTTGCCGTAGTTGTCACCGACATAACGCACGCCACCGCCGACGCCAAAGCCGTCGAGCAGGCCGTTGTGCCAGGTGTAGTCCGCCCACAGGGTCGCCTGGTTGCGCGGGATCAGCGCCATGCGGTTGCCTTGCTCGTTGGCCGCACCCTTGAGGATCTCGGTGTCGGTGTAGCTGTAGGAGCCGATCAGCTTGAGGTTTTCGGTCACCTGTGTGGTGGCCTCCAGCTCAAGGCCGCGGACCTGCAACTGGCCAACCTGCTGGGTAATGTTGCCTTCGGTGACTTTCACGTTGTCCTGGCGCAGGTCATACACGGCAGCGGTGTAGAGGTTCTGGCTGCCAACCGGCTGGTACTTGATGCCGACTTCGTATTGGCGGCCTTCGGTCGGTTTGAACGAATCCGTGGAGGCGACGGCGGCGCCGGTAGTTGGCTGGAACGACTCGGTGTAGGAGATGTACGGGGTCACGCCGTTGTCGAACACGTAGCTCAGGCCGATGTTGCCGGTAAAGGCCTTGTCGCGTTCGGTGCTGGTCGCATCGTTCTGATTGTGGAAGGTGGTGCCGGTGTGTACCCAGTCTTCACGCCCGCCCAGGGTCAGGCGCCAGTTGTCGAGGGCGATCTGGTCTTGCACGTAGAAGCCGGTCTGGCGGGTTTTCTGGCCGTAGTCGTACATGGTGAAGTAATCCACCTTGGAAAAGTCCTGGCCGTACGGCGGGTTGATCACATTGCCTGGCGGTACGCTGTAGCTCAGGCCGTAGTCCCAGCGGTAGTTGGTGTTCGAGCGCTGGTGGTCGAGGCCGATCAGCAGGGTATGGCTCAGGGCGCCGGTCTGGAAGTCGGCCTGGAAGTTGTTGTCGACGGCGAACTGGCTGATGTCTTCGTTGACGATGCCGGTCTCGCGAGGAACGGTGCCGTCAGGCTGGATCGTGTCGTTGTTCATGGTCGCGACGTTGATGCCCTGGAACGACAGGTCGCTCTTGGTGTAGCGCAGGTTCTGACGGAACTGCCAGACATCGTTCAGACGGTGCTCGAAGGCATAGCCCAGGGCGTAGTAGGTGCGATCGTAGAATTCCCAGTCCGGGTCGCCGAGGTTCTTGTGATGGGAGATGTCGCCGGCCGGCGAGCCCAGCTTGGTGCCCTGCAGCGGCAGGAACTGGCCACTGATACCGGTATCGTCACGGGTGAACTGGGTGATGAAGGTCAGGCTGGTGTCTTCATCCATGTTCCAGGTCAGGCTTGGCGCAAGGTTATAGCGCTTGTCCGGGACATGGTCGGTTGGCGAGTCACTGTCGCGGACGACGCCGCTGACGCGGTAAAGGAACTGGCCGTCGTCATCGATTTTGCCGGTGCTGTCGAAGTTGATCTGGCGATGGTTGTTGCTGCCAACCTGCGCTTCGATCTGGTGGGCGCTTTGCGCCTGGGGGCGGCGGCTGACCATGTCGAGCATGCCGCCGGGTGGGGTCTGGCCGTAAACCGACGATGCCGGGCCGCGCAGCACGGCGATGCGCTCCAGGTTCCATGGCTCGACTTTCGGGTTGGCGAACGAGCCTTTGGGCAACGGCAGGCCGTCAAGGAACTGGGTCGGGTCGAAACCGCGTACCCGCAGCCAGTCGGCGCGGGGGTCGGAGGCGTAGCCGCTGCTCTGTACGCCGGCGGTATAGCGCAAGGCGTCGTTGAGGTTGAGGATCTGGCGGTCGTCCAGTTGCTCGCGGGTGATCACGCTCATCGAGCGCGGCACTTCAACGATCGGTGTATCGGTTTTGGTACCGGCTGCGGTGCGGGTGGCGGTGAAGCCGGTGGCCGGGCCCCAGGCGCTTTCGTAGTCGCTGCGGGCGTTGACGCTGGTTTCCGGCAGGGCCAGGGTGCCTTCGGGGGCGGCGATCAGGCTGTAGGTGCCGGCGCTGCTCTGCTGCAGTTGCAGGCCGGTGCCGCGCAAGGCCGCTTGCAGGGCGCCGACGCCGTCGTACTGTCCGCTGACCGGCGCCGAGGTGCGGCCGCTGGCCAGGCTCGGGTCCAGGGTCAGGGCGATGCCGGCCTGGCTGGCGATCTGGTTGAGCGTGGTCGACAGCGGGGCGGCGGGCAGGTTGTAGCTGCGCAGGCTGGCCGATTGTTCGGCGGCAATCAGCGGGCTGCTCGCCAGAGGTGCTGCCAGGGCAATGGCCACGGCCAGCAGGCCGGGACGCAGAACGTTCTCAAAAGCGCGGGACATACAGCGGCTCCTCGACGGAAGTAAGTGCTAACTAGCTTCCTTGCCGAGTGAGTTGGGAAAAGTGTCAGAGGGTAGTGGAAATAATTTCGATTTTTATTTCAGGCTGCTTTCGGGGCAAACCAGCTCCTGTAGGAGCGGGCTTGCCCCGCGATAGGGCTCAGTGCGTATCGCGTTTAGCCACCACCGTCACCCACCACGGTGTACGTTGCTCGATCTGCACCGGTAAGGTCGGCAGCAACGAGGTCAGTGCCAGGTCGGTATTGTTGAGCGGGAAGCTGCCGGTGATGCGCAGGTCGGCTACATCCGCAGCAACCCCCAGATGCCCGCTGCGATAGCGCCCCAGTTCGTCAATCAGATCGGCCAGGCGTACGTTGTCGACCACCAGCATGCCGCGGGTCCAGGCATCGGCACCGGCGGCCAGGCTATCGATGCGGCCCAGGCGGTCGTGACTCATCAGCACTTGTTGGCCTTCCTTGAGGATCTGCTCGTCGCCACTGTCCTGTGGCCGGGCAGCCACCGCCGACTGCAGCACGCTCAGGCGCGTGCCCTGGCCTTCGAGCTTGACCAGAAAGCGCGTACCCAGCGCCCGCATGCGGCCGTCTTCAGTGCTGACCACGAACGGCCGATCATCCTTGTGGCCGGTCTCGATGGAGATTTCGCCTTCGTGCAACACGATCAGGCGTTGTTTCTCGTCGAAGCGGATGTCCACTGCCGAATGGGTGTTGAGGCTGATCAGGGTGCCGTCGGTCAGGCGCAGGGTGCGCTGCTCGCCAGTGCCGGTGCGCTGGTCGGCCAGCCAGTAGCCTAGCGACTGATGGGCATTGACCCAGCTCAGCAGGCCAACCACCAGCATCAGGCTGGCCAGGCCACCGCCTAGCTTGCGCACCCGCTGGCGCAGACCGGCGCGGGACTGCAACAGGGCCTGGCGCGCAGGGCCGGCTGCGGCACTGAAACGCTGGTCGAGCATGCCCAGTTGCATCCAGGCGCGGGCGTGCTCTTCGTTGGCGGCATGCCAGCGGGCGAACTCGGCGCGCTCATCGGCGTTACCAGTGCCCGAGTCCAGGCACAGCTGCCAAGCGATCGCGGCATCCAGCACGCGCGCCGAAACCGGCTTGTTGTTCATGTCGGCTCACCATACAGCGCCACATAACACTGGCGCAGGCCCTGGGCCAGGTACTGGCGTACCCGTGAGACGGACACACCCAGGCGCTCGGCAATCTCGGCATGGCCCAGGCCGTCCAGGCGGTTGTACAGGAAGGCCGCCCGTGCCTTGCTCGACAGCTTGCCGAGCAGGCGGTCGATGGCCTTGAGGTCTTCGAGGATCAGCTGCTGTTGTTCAGGGGAGGGATGCTCGGCCTCGGGCATCAGCATCAACTCGGCCAGATACGCCTGCTCCAGTGCTGCACGGCGAAAGTGGTCGAACAGCAGGCCTTTGGCGATGGCCAGGAGGAACGCCCGGGGTTCGCGCGGCGCAGGCAATTGCGCGCGCCCGAGCAGGCGCACGAAAGTGTCCTGGCTCAGGTCTTCGGCGCGCTCGGCGCAGGCGATGTTGCGCCGCAGCCAGGCGAGCAGCCAACTGCGATGGTCACGGTACAGCGCACCGACCAGCTCAGTGTGTGGGCTTTGCACAGACGACAAGGCGTTCCCCGAAAAGATGCGTTAACTAACGAGAATTATTCGCGATTGTCGCAGAAGCTCCCCATCAGACGCAATTCACACTCATCGGATGATGCTTAAAAACCATGACTTTGTTGCCGACGCCTGCGCAGCCGCTGCAGTTGCTGGTCAAGCAGCGCCGGGCTGTCCAGTTGCTGGCGCCGGGCCTGGCTGAACAGGATCAGCGCCAGCTCGGCAGTCACCATGGCATCGGCACTGGCGTTATGGCGCTCGGCGGCTTGCAGGCCGAAGTAGGCGGTCCAGTCGTCCAGCCCGGCTTCGCGCAGGGTGACCTGCGGGTTGAGCAGGGGGGCCAGCTCGGCGACATCCAGGAACGGATGCTGCAGGCGATAGCCCAGGTGGTCTTTCAGGGCGCGGCCGAGCATGCGCTGGTCGAAGGGCGCATGAAAGGCCAGCAGTGGGCTGTCGCCGATAAAGTCCATCAGCGCGAGCAGGGCTTCGGCCGGCTCGCAACCTGCAGCGATGGCACTGGGGCCCAGGCCGTGGATCAGCACGCTGGAGGTGAGCTTGTGATCGCGCTGGTTCAGCGTGCGCTCGAACTGCTGACTGAAGTCGATGGCGCCGTCTTCGATCACCACCGCGCCGATCGACAGCACCTGGTCACGGTTGAGATTCAGGCCGCTGGTTTCCAGGTCGAGCACTACCCAGTGCTGCTGGCGCAGGCTGTGTTCGGCCAGTGGTGCCGGGGCCGTCAGTTGTTCCACGCGCTGGCGCAGGTGTTCGTCGAGCCGCGGTTGGCTGGGGCGTAGCCAGGCAAACAGGCTCATAGCTGGTACCGCAGGGCCAGGCTGCTTTGCAGGCGCTGGGCCTGGCGTAGGGACTCGCGCAGGATGCGCCGGTCCAGGTGGTTGAGGCTGTCGGGGTCGACCCGGTTGGAGTACGGCAGGTTTTGCCGGCTCTGCAGTTGATGTTGCTGCATGCGGGTTTGCTGGATGAAGTGGTAGGCCTCCTCATAAGCGGCGCCGTCGAGCGGGTCGATCACTTCCTTGGCCACCAACTGGCGCAGGCGCTCCAGCGTGTTGTTGGCAACGATGCCATTGGCCAGGGCCAGCAGGCGTGCGCCATCGACAAACGGCGTCAGGCCCTGGACCTTGAGGTCGAGGGTGGCGGCTTTGTCATTGCCCTGGCGGGTCAGCACGAACTCACGAAAGCGCCCCACCGGCGGCCGCTGACGCCGGGCATTCTCGGCCATCATGCGCTGGAACAGACGGTTGTCGGCCACTTGCTCGAGGATGCTCTGGCGCAGTTGTTCACAGGCCTGTTCATCGCCCCAGACCACCCGCAGGTCAAAGTAGATGCTTGAAGCCAGCAGGTTTTCCGGCGTGGCTTCGCGAATGAAAGCGGCAAAGCGCCGTGCCCACTCAGCGCGGGACAGGCACAGCTCGGGGTTGCCGGCCATGATGTTGCCTTTGCACAGGCTGAAGCCGCACTGCGCCAGGCCCTGGTTGATGTGTTGGGCCAGCGGCAGCAGGCGGCCGCGAATGTCGGCGGCATGGGCAGCATCGCGTGCTTCGAAAATAATGCCGTTGTCCTGGTCGGTGTGCAGGGTCTGTTCGCGGCGCCCTTCACTGCCAAAGCAAAGCCAGCTGAACGGCACGCCCGGGTCGCCCTTGTCTTCGATCGCCAGCTCGATGACCCGGCATACGGTATGGTCGTTGAGCAGGGTGATGATTTGGGTGATCTGCGTAGACGAAGCACCGTGGGCCAGCATGCGCTCGACCAGCTGGCTGATCTCGCCGCGCAGCGACACCAGGTTTTCGACTCGGCTGGCATGGCGGATGGTGCGTGCCAGATGGACCAGGTCGACCCGTTGCAGGGAGAACAGGTCACGCTCGGACACCACGCCGCACAAGCGCCGCTCTTCGACCAGGCAGACGTGGGCAATATGCCGCTCGGTCATGGCGATGGCAGCATCGAAGGCGCTGGCCTGCGGGCTCAGGTAGAAAGGCGAGGCGGTCATGTGCCGGCTGATCGGCTGGGTGAAGTCGGCGCTGGCATCGGCCACCACCTGGCGCAGGTCGCGCAGGGTGAAGATACCGATCGGGAAGCGTTGCTCATCGACAATGGCAATGCTGCCGACCTGCTGCTCGTGCATCAGGCGTACGGCCTCACGCAGCGGCGTGGCCGGATCGCAGACCACCGGATGACGCATGGCCAGTTCGCCCAGGCGGGTGTTCAGTGAATACTGGTTGCCGAGGGTTTCCACCGCGCGGCGCTGGACCTGCTGGTTGACCTGATCGAGCAGGCTGCTGACCCCGCGCAGGGCAAAGTCGCGAAACGCTTCGGACAGGGTGAACAGGCGGATGAACGCGGCCTTGTTCAATTGCAGGCAGAAGGTGTCTTCGCCGGCCAGGTGTTCGGTGCGGGTAGCCCGTTCGCCGAGCAGGGCGGCCAGGGGGAAGCACTCGCCGCTGGTGATCTCGAACGTGGTTTCGGTGCCGGGGCGGGTGACGTGCTGGCGCTCGCCGACCACCCGGCCTTGCTTGACGATGTAGAAGTGCTCGACCGGACCGTCGCTGGGCTTGATGATGCTGTCATTGGCCGCATAGAACCGCAGTTGGCACTGTTCGACGAGAAACGCCAGGTGGGCGTTCTCCATCTGATTGAACGGTGGAAAGCGTTGCAGAAACTGCATGGTCCCCTGGATGTTCTGCATCACTGCAGTCTTTCCTGCCTGGGCGAAGGCGTCCATTTTGCTCATGAGCATTACCGCGTCTTTGTGTCGAGCTGTGACCATCGACCTTGTTGTTTTCGTTGTTCATGGTCGGTCGCGGGCTGCTCAGTGCCCATTGGACGTAAGTCTATAAACTGCGTCAGGGAGTTGAAGTGCTGCGTCATGTGTCAATTACCCGACGAAAGGCAGTTTGCAACTAATCTCAATGCAGTCTGAACTTGATTCAAAGGACATTTAGCAGGTCATTGATGATGAGACAGCCATGTCCGACCACGAAAACATTCTGAGCGAGGCCGAGCGTGAGGCGCTGGCCTCGGTAACGGCGCGGTCGGCGGCGCCGAAGGTATTGATCGTTGATGACAACCGGGTGGCCCGCGAAGCGTTGGCCAGGTACCTGAGTTCCAAGCGGTTCAAATGCCTGACCGCCGACAGCGGCCAGCAGGCACTGGAGTGTCTGGACAAGGAGCGGGGTATTGGCCTGGTGATCACCGACCTGCGCATGGGCACGTTCGGTGGTCTGGAGCTGATTCGACACATACGCGACTCGGAGCGCGCGGCGATGCCGATCATCATTGTGTCAGGGGCTGCGGATGTGAAGGACGCCATCGAGGCGATGCACTTGAGCGTCGTCGACTTTCTGCTCAAGCCGATCGATCTGGACAAGCTGGTGAGGTTGGTGCGCAGGGAACTGGGGATTTCTTAGACAGGTCTGGCCTTATCGCTGGCAAGCCAGCTCCCACAGGGACTGCATTCACCGACCTGTGGGAGCTGGCTTGCCAGAGATGGGGCTGCAAAGCAGCCCCGAGGATGTTACAGACCGTTCTTGGCCTTGAACTCACGACGACGACGATGCAGTACCGGCTCGGTATAACCGTTCGGTTGCTTGGTGCCTTCGACGACCAGTTCGACTGCCGCCTGGAAGGCGATGTTGTTGTCGAAGTCCGGTGCCAGCGGGCGGTACAGCGGGTCGTTGGCGTTCTGCTTGTCGACCACCGGCGCCATGCGCTTGAGGCTTTCAAGGATCTGCGCTTCAGTCACCACGCCATGACGCAGCCAGTTGGCCAGCAACTGCGCGGAAATCCGCAGGGTGGCGCGGTCTTCCATCAGGCCGACATCGTTGATGTCCGGCACTTTCGAGCAGCCCACACCCTGGTCGATCCAGCGCACCACATAGCCGAGGATGCCCTGGGCATTGTTGTCCAGCTCGTTGCGCTTTTCTTCGTCCGACCAGTTGGTGTCGGTCGCCAGCGGGATGGTCAGGATGTCATCGACCGAAGCCGGTGCGCGCTTGGCCAGTTCCGCCTGGCGGGCGAATACGTCAACCTTGTGATAGTGCAGGGCGTGCAGGGCCGCGGCGGTCGGCGACGGCACCCAGGCGGTGTTGGCACCGGCCAGTGGGTGGGCGATCTTCTGCTCGAGCATGTCGGCCATCAGGTCCGGCATGGCCCACATGCCTTTACCGATCTGGGCGCGGCCTTGCAGGCCGGTGGCCAGGCCGATGTCGACGTTGGAGTTCTCGTAGGCGCCGATCCACTTCTGGGTCTTCATGGCGCCCTTGCGCACGACGGCGCCGGCTTCCATGGAGGTGTGGATCTCGTCACCGGTACGGTCGAGGAAGCCGGTGTTGATGAACACCACGCGCTCGCTGGCAGCTTTGATACAGGCCTTGAGGTTGACCGTGGTGCGGCGCTCCTCATCCATGATGCCGACCTTCAGGGTGTTGCGCTTGAGGCCCAGGGCATCTTCGATACGGCCGAACAGCTCGTTGGTGAACGCGGCTTCTTCCGGGCCATGCATCTTCGGTTTGACGATGTACATGGAGCCGGTGCGGCTGTTCTTGCGGCTGGTGTTGCCGTTGAGGTTGTGGATCGAGGCCAGGCTGGTGACCAGGCCATCGAGGATACCTTCCGGCACTTCGTTGCCGTCTTTGTCGAGAATGGCATCGATGGTCATCAGGTGACCGACGTTACGCACGAACAGCAGCGAACGGCCGTGCAGGCTGAGCGAACCACCGTTTGGCGCGGTGTATTCGCGGTCCGGGTTCATGGTCCGGGTGAAGGTCTGGCCCGCTTTGCTGACGCTTTCAGCCAGGTCACCTTTCATCAGGCCCAGCCAGTTGCGGTAGATCACCACTTTGTCGTCGGCGTCGACGGCGGCGACCGAGTCTTCGCAGTCCATGATGGTGGTCAGGGCGGCTTCCATCAGCACGTCCTTGACGCCGGCGGCGTCGGTCTGGCCGACCGGGGTGCTGGCGTCGATCTGGATCTCGAAGTGCAGGCCGTTGTGCTTGAGCAGGATCGCGGTCGGCGCCGAGGCGTCGCCCTGGTAACCGATCAACTGCGCATCATCGCGCAGGCCGCTGTTGCTGCCACCCTTGAGGGCGACAACCAACTTGGCGCCTTCAATGCGGTAAGCCGTGGAGTCGACATGGGAGCCGGCGGCCAATGGCGCCGATTCGTCGAGGAAGGCGCGGGCGAAGGCAATCACCTTGTCGCCGCGAACCTTGTTGTAGCCTTTGCCTTTTTCCGCGCCGCCGGCTTCGCTGATGGCGTCAGTGCCATACAGCGCGTCGTACAGCGAACCCCAGCGGGCGTTGGAGGCGTTCAGGGCGAAGCGCGCATTCATCACCGGCACGACCAGCTGCGGGCCGGCCATGCGGGCGATTTCGTCATCGACGTTCTGGGTCGAGGCCTGGAAGTCTGCAGCTTCTGGCAGCAGGTAACCGATGTCCTGAAGGAAGGCCTTGTAAGCCACGGCATCGTGAGCCTGGCCTTTGCGCGCCTGATGCCAGGCGTCGATCTGCGCCTGCAATGCGTCACGTTTGGCCAGCAGTGCTTTGTTCTTTGGAGCGAGGTCGTTGATGATCTTTTCCGCACCCCCCCAGAATTGCTCGGCGCTGACGCCGGTTCCGGGAATGGCTTCGTTGTTCACGAAGTCGAACAGGACTTTGGCGACCTGAAGGCCACCGACTTGAACGTGTTCAGTCATTGCTTGCCTCACTCTGCTCAGCTATTCAGCTCTTCTATTTAAGCCTTGCGCGCTTCTCTAAACACGGCACCAGAACATGCCCTCGCGGGCGGCTGGGTGCGGCCTGCCAGACAGGCTGGCGGGCGTTGGCGTATTTTCACAGGCGCCTTGGCAGACATCGATCCAACGTTTTGTAGTCCGCGCTGCGGCATACTACATGATGCGCTGCGGTTGTGAAAATTAGACTAAATACGTCGTTCTGCGACCAATTGGTCGCATGGGGTCACGCTGGGAGTCGGTATGTTCTCAAAAAACCGGCAGATTGTTCCAGATAAATCTTGAAACAGTACACGATTAGTCATTCGAAGCTCCTGCGGCAGGTTGCCGCGCCTTGCCTATACTTTCTCCGCGCCCTTTGATTTCAGGGGCTGAACGTTAAATGCAGAGGGTTGCCGCGTGGATCATCTCGTATTGACAGTGATCGCCCCCGACAAGGCCGGGCAGGTCGAGCGTATCGCTGAATGCATTGCCGAGCATAACGGTAACTGGTTGGAGAGCCGCATGTCGCGGATGGCCGGGCAATTTGCCGGCATTCTCAAGGTCGCGGTACCGGCCGAGTCCTACGATGAACTGGTCGAGGCGCTACAGGCCTTGGGCAAGCACGATATTCGTGTCTTGATTGCCGAAAGCGGTATCGAGCCGTCCTGCACCTGGAAGCCGATCGCCATGGAGCTGGTGGGCAATGACCGCCCCGGTATTGTCCGCGACATCACCCGGCTGCTGGCCGATCAGGGCGTCAACGTCGAGCGCCTGACCACCGAGGTGCGCCCGGCGCCGATGAGCAGCGAGCCGCTGTTCCATGCCGATGCCTTGCTGGCGGTGCCACTGACGCTGTCGCTGGATGTCCTGCAGCACAAACTGGAAGCGCTGGCCGACGACCTGATGGTGGAATTGAACCTGCGCCCTGAGGATTAGTTATCCCGGTTTATCGGGGATGCGCCTGTGGATAACCTTGGGAGATGTCGCTACAGGCCACAAATTGCGTGGCCTGCAGCGCTTCGTAAATTTTTTGATCAGCTGCGCCGGCGCAGGCTCAACCAGGCATCCACGCTATACAGCGCCAGGCCTGCCCAGATGAACATGAAGGCCACCAGGGTGCTGCTCGACAGGTGCTCGTCAAACAGCCACACCGCCTGCAGCAGTACCAGGGTGGGGGCCAGGTACTGCAAGAAGCCCAGGGTGGTGTAGGGCAGGTGCCGCGCGGCGGCGTTGAAACACACCAGGGGTACCAGCGTGACTGGCCCTGCGGCTATCAGCCAGAGCGCTTCGCTGCTGGTATAGAAGCTTGCCTGGGCACTGTGCGCCATGGGGTTGAGCAGCATCCAGCCGATGGCCAGCGGCACCAGCATCCAGGTCTCGACCACCAGCCCGGGCAGGGCGGCTACCGGCGCCTGCTTGCGGATCAGGCCGTAGAAGCCAAAGCTCAGTGCCAGCACCAATGACACCCAGGGCAGGCTGCCCACTTGCCAGACCTGCTGGGCCACCCCGAGCGCGGCCAGGCCCACGGCAATCCACTGCAGGCGGCGCAAACGCTCCCCGAGCAGGAGCATGCCGAGCAGCACGTTGACCAGCGGGTTGATGTAGTAGCCCAGGCTGGCTTCGAGCATGCGCCCGTTGTTCACCGACCACACGTAGGTCAGCCAGTTGCCGGCGATCAGCGAGCCGCTCAAGGCCAGGATCGCCAGGCGTTTGGGGTTTTCGCGCAGTTCGCGCAGCCAGCCCGGATGCTTCCAGACCAGCAGCAGCAACGAGCCGAACAACGCCGACCAGAGCACCCGGTGGACGATGATTTCCACTGCGGGGACGCTTTGCAGCGCTTTGAAGTAGAGCGGGAACAAGCCCCAGATGATGTAGGCGCTCAGGCCCAGGATGTACCCGCGGCGCGGGTTGGCGGCGTGCATGCAGATTCCTTGCTTAGGCAGCTATCTAAAAGCAGGGGGCTATTGTAGACAGACTCACGCGCGCTTCAGAACAATTTCAGCGGTTCTTCATCCAGCGCGGCGATCTGCTCGCGCAGGGCGAGGATCTGGTCGCCCCAGTAACGCTCCTGGCCGAACCAGGGGAAGCTGCGCGGGAACGCCGGATCGTCCCAGCGCCGGGCCAGCCAGGCGCTGTAGTGCAACAGGCGCAGGGCACGCAAAGGTTCGATCAGGGCCAGTTCGCGCGGGTCGAAATCGTGGAACTCGTTGTAGCCATCCATCAGCTCGGCCAACTGGCCCAGGCGTTCGTGGCGCTCGCCGGCGAGCATCATCCACAGATCCTGTACCGCCGGGCCCATGCGGCAGTCATCGAGGTCGACGATGTGAAACACCTCGTCGCGACACATCATGTTGCCCGGGTGGCAGTCGCCGTGCAGGCGAATGACCTGGTGCGGGGTGCTGGCGTAAATCGCCTCGACCCGCTTGAGCAGGTCGCGGGCCACCGACTCGAAGGCCGGCAGCAGGCTTTTGGGGATGAAGTTGCCTTCGAGCAGGGTATTGAGCGAGGCGTGGCCGAAGTTATCCACGGCCAGTGCTTCGCGATGCTCGAACGGGCGGGTGGCGCCGACCCCATGCAGACGACCGAGCAGCTGCCCGAGGCGATACAGTTGATCGAGGTTGCCTGGCTCCGGCGCCCGGCCGCCACGGCGCGGGAACAGGGTGAAGCGAAAGCCGCTGTGTTCGAACAGGGTCTTGCCGTTGTGGATAAGTGGCGCCACCACCGGCACTTCGCACTCGGCCAGTTCAGCGGTAAAGCTGTGTTCTTCGAGGATCGCCGCGTCGCTCCAGCGGTCCGGGCGGTAGAACTTGGCGATCAGTGGTTCAGCCCCTTCGATGCCCACCTGGTAGACCCGGTTCTCGTAGCTGTTGAGTGCCAGTACCCGGGCGTCGCTGAGAAAACCGATGCTTTCCACGGCGTCCAGGACCAGATCGGGGGTGAGTGTTTCAAAGGGGTGGGACATGCTCGCTCCTGCTGTGCGGCAGGTCGCCGCAAGGTACCTGCATGGTATCGCACATCGGCTTCCACGGCGGATCTGTGTTGTGGGAGCTGGCCTTGCCAGCGATGGGCTGCACAGCAGCCCCGCGCCAGACTCATGCGCCAACGATCCCGCCATCCTCCCTGCTGATCGCCATCACTGACGACCGTGGCTTGCCATTGGGCAGGTGCTCGGGAAAGGTCGAACCACCGGTTTCCCCCGGGTGCTGGATACCCACGAACAAGGTGCGCTGATCCGGGGCAAAAGCGATACCCGTCACCTCGCACGCCACCGGGCCGACCATGAAGCGGCGGATTTCCCCAGTGACCGGGTCGGCGCAAAGCATCTGGTTGTTGCCCATGCCGGCAAAATCGCCGCTGTTGCTGTAGTCGCCGTCAGTCAGGATCCACAAGCGGCCCTCAGCATCGAAACCCAGGCCATCCGGGCTATTGAACATGTTCTGCGGGGTGATGTTGGCAGAGCCTGCCTTGGCCTCACCGGCATGCACCGATGGATTACCGGCCACCACAAACAGGTCCCAGTCGAAGTTCATCGCACCATGGTCATCGGCGTTTTCACGCCAGCGCAGAATCTGCCCATAGAGATTTTTTTCGCGCGGGTTGGGGCCGCCGACCGGCTGGCCTTCTTCTCCGCGTTTGACGTTGTTGGTCAGGGTGCAATACACCTGGCCGTCCTTGGGGCTGACCACGATCCATTCCGGGCGGTCCATACGCGTGGCCTTGAGATGGCTGGCGGCCAGGCGCGCATGAATCAGTACCTGGGCCTGGCTGGCAAAACCGTTGGCGGCGTTGAGGCCGTTCTTGCCATGGGTCAGCTCCAGCCACTGGTCCTTGCCGCGCGGATGATCAAGGTTATGGTCGCCATCGTCGAAGCGCGCCACGTACAAGGTGCCGTGGTCCAGCAGGTTACGGTTGGCGTTGGCATTCTTGTGGTCGATGCGGTCGCGGCTGATGAACTTGTAAATGAACTCGCCACGCTCGTCGTCGCCCATGTACACCACGGCGCGGCCATCGCGGGTCTCGGCCAGGGCGGCATTCTCGTGCTTGAAACGGCCCAGGGCGGTGCGCTTGACCGGGGTCGACTGCGGGTTGAACGGATCGATTTCCACCACCCAGCCATGACGGTTCAGTTCGTTGGGGTTCTTCGCCAGGTCGAAACGTGGGTCGTGCTGATGCCAGTCGACCTCCTTGCCTGTGACCGAGGCACCGTAGCGCTTTTGGGCGGCATCGAAGGCCTGGGCCGGATCACTGCTGCCGAAGCAGTCGGTGAAGTTCTCTTCGCAGGTCAGGTAGGTGCCCCACGGCGTTTTGCCATTGGCGCAGTTCTGGAAGGTGCCCAGTGCCTTGCGCCCGCTGTTGTCGGTCGCGGTTCTAAGCAGGGCATCGCCGGCGGCCGGGCCGCTGATGCTGATTGGCGTGTTGCCATGGATGCGCCGGTTGTAGGGCGAATCCTGGACGAATTGCCACTGGCCATCGCGGCGCTGCACTTCGATCACCGACACCCCTTCGGCGGCCTGGGCTTTGTGCACTTCTTCAGCAGAGGCCGGTTTGCCGCCGTGGCTGAACAGGTATCGGTAGTTGGTGTATTCGTTGTTGATCGCCATCAGCGCGCGGTTGGCGTCGCCGGGGAAGGGGAACAGGCTCATGCCGTCATTGTGGTCGCCGAACTGCAGTTCCTGGGCCTGGGCGCTGCCGTTGCCGGAAGGATCGAAGGCCGGGGCGCCGGCATGCAGTGGCTGGCCCCAGCTGATCAATACCGAGGCTTTGTAACCAGGCGGCAGGCTGATGCTGTCGGCGGTGGCGGCGGGGATGCTGGCAAAGCCCAGCAGGCTGCTGTTGCCAGCGCTGACGCTGGCTGCCAGTACGCTGCGGCTGAGCAAATTGCCGCCGAGAAACAGCGCTGCGCCGCACAGCGCGCCGGCGCCGATGAAGCGGCGGCGGCTGAGGCTGGTCAGCTGTTCGAGGTCGGTTGGCTGATGTTCTTCTAGTAGGTGCATGACAGGCTTCCTGCGGGTTTGGCAGTCACCTTAGTCAGGGTCCATGACATTTTTGTGGCAGTTTTACAGCGGCGTTCCAAGAAGCACGTAAGAAGGCTGAAATTGCACCTGCAGGTCACTGCCGACAATGACCTGATGGTCTTGTAGCCAGTGTGCGTCGGCGAAAGCACACAGGGTTTGCCCGCTGGCCAGGAGCAGGCGCACTTCGGTCGGACCCTCGGTGTCTGCAAGCAACGCATCGACCTTGACCGGCAAGCAGTTGTAGCCCTCGGCTGGCTGTTGATCGAGGCCCAGCAGTTCGAGCCAGCCCGCCTTGATCAGCGCCACTACTGCGGTACCCGGGCTCAGTTCAAGGCGTCCGGTACTGTCGTGGGTGATCTGGGCATCGATGCGCAGCTCGCCCGCCAGGGTCAGGCTGATGCGGTCATAGCGGCCCTGGGCCTCGATCGAGCTGATACGCCCGTGCAGCTGGTTGCGCGCGCTGGTGCGCAGCATCAGGCGGCCGAGCAGGTCGAGATCGCTAGCGTCTTCGGCCGCTTCAAGGATCTGCGCCTGCAGGGCCTGCAAGCGCTGGTACAGGCGCAGCACCCGCTGGCCCTCGGCAGACAGTTTCGCCCCACCGCCGCCGCGCCCACCAACACTGCGTTCCACCAGTGGGCTGGCGGCCAGGTTGTTGAGTTCGTCGATGGCATCCCAGGCCGCCTTGTAACTCATGCCGGCGCTTTTCGCCGCACGGGTGATCGAGCCTTGTTCGGCAATGTGTTGCAGCAAGGCAATACGCTGCGGGCGGCGGACGATGTGCTGGGTGAGCAGGGCAGGCAGGGACATAAGCGGTAACGGGCACCAGTGGGGAATCAGCCCGAAAGTGCCCGCACCCCGCGCTCAAGTCAAGCGCTGCCGGGCTTGGCGGTGCGCGCCAGGCAGTAGACATCGACCCGTCGGGCGCCGACCTTGAGCAACAGGCTGGCCAACGCCTGGGCGGTGGCACCAGTGGTCAGTACATCATCCACCAGCGCGACATGACGCCCGGCAATCATCGGGCGGTGGTGCACGGCAAAGGCCTGGCGCAGGTTGCGTTTGCGTGCCTGGGCCTTGAGACCTTGCTGGGCTGGGGTATCGAGGGTGCGGGTGAGCACCTGTTCGCTGCAGCGAATGCCCAGTTGTTGTGCCAACCAGTTAGCCAGCATCCCCGCCTGATTGTAGCCGCGCTGACGCAATCGCCGCCTTGACAGCGGTACCGGCAGCAACACAGCCGGGCGCGGTAGCCCTTCGTCAAAGCGGTGGCTCAACCAGCGCCCGAGCAGTTGCGCGAGCAAGCGGCCCAGCGGCCACTGGCTATTGTGCTTGAAGCGGGTAACCAGCGCATCGACCGGGAAGCCGTAGTACCAGGGCGCCTCGACCCGATAGAAGGCCGGCGGGCGCCGGCTGCACTGGCCGCAGACCAGGCCGTGCATGGGCAGCGGCAGGGCACAGACCTGGCAATGCTCGCCCAGCCAGGGCAGTTCGCTCTCGCAGGCGATGCACAGTGGGTAGGGCTGCTCGGCCGCTTCATTGCAAAGCAAGCAGGTCTGGTTATTAAGTAGACAGTTGTAAACCAGTGTTTTGACTTGTGGTTGACAGTGCATCAGCCTTCCTTAACTATGCGAGCTATCCGTGATGCGCTGGCGGGGTTTTTCTGTGCCGGCGCCTGTACAAGCCTAAACAAGGAATCGCCGATGAGCGCCAGCACAACTGCAACAACACGTCACGACTGGTCCCTGGCCGAGGTCAAAGCCCTGTTCCAGCAACCGTTCAATGACTTGCTGTTCCAGGCGCAAACCGTGCACCGCGCGCATTTCGACGCCAACCGCGTACAGGTCTCGACGCTGCTGTCGATCAAGACCGGCGCCTGCCCGGAAGATTGCAAATATTGTCCGCAGTCCGGCCACTACAACACCGGGCTGGAAAAACAGAAGCTGATGGAAGTGCAGAAGGTCCTCGAAGAGGCAGCCCGGGCCAAAGCCATCGGCTCGACGCGCTTTTGCATGGGCGCCGCCTGGAAGCATCCGTCGGCCAAGGACATGCCTTACGTGTTGCAGATGGTCAAAGGGGTCAAGGCCATGGGCCTGGAAACCTGCATGACCCTCGGCAAGCTCGACCTGGAGCAAACCCAGGCGCTGGCCGAGGCCGGGCTTGACTACTACAACCACAACCTCGACACCTCGCCGGAGTTCTACGGCAGTATCATCACCACCCGCACCTACAGCGATCGCCTGCAGACCCTGGCTTACGTGCGCGATGCCGGGATGAAGATCTGCTCGGGCGGCATCCTCGGCATGGGCGAGTCGCTGGACGACCGCGCCGGCTTGCTGATCCAGCTCGCCAACCTGCCGGAACACCCGGAGTCGGTGCCGATCAACATGCTGGTGAAGGTCGCCGGCACGCCGCTGGAGAACGCCGAAGAAGTTGACCCGTTCGACTTCATCCGCATGCTCGCCGTGGCCCGGATTCTTATGCCCAAGTCCCACGTGCGGTTGTCCGCTGGCCGTGAAGCGATGAATGAACAGATGCAGGCCCTGGCCTTCTTCGCCGGCGCCAACTCGATCTTCTACGGCGAGAAACTGCTGACCACCGCCAACCCGCAAGCCGACAAGGACATGCAGCTGTTCGCGCGCCTGGGTATCCAGCCGGAAGCCCGTGAAGAACACGCCGACGAAGTCCATCAGGCGGCCATCGAGCAGGCGCTGGTGGAGCAGAAGAGCAGCGAGCTGTTCTACAACGCCGCCTCGGCCTGAGGCAGCCATGGCTTTTGATCTTCGCGCGCGGCTGGAGCAACGCCGCGCCGCTGACCTGTACCGTCGGCGCCCGCTGCTGGAAAGCCCGCAGGGCCCGGAAGTGGTGGTCGATGGCCAGCCGTTGTTGGCGTTTTGCAGCAACGACTACCTGGGCCTGGCCAATCATCCGCAAGTGATCGCAGCCTGGCGCGCCGGTGCCGAGCGCTGGGGTGTCGGCGGCGGTGCTTCGCACCTGGTGATCGGCCACAGCAGCCCCCATCACGCGGTGGAAGAGGCCTTGGCCGAATTGACCGGGCGGCCGCGGGCGCTGCTGTTTTCCACCGGCTACATGGCCAACCTGGGTGCATTGACGGCGCTGGTCGGGCAGGGCGACACGGTGCTGCAGGACCGTCTCAACCATGCCTCGCTGCTTGATGCCGGCCTGCTCAGCGGTGCGCGTTTCAATCGCTACCTGCACAACGATGCCGAAAGCCTCGCCAACCGCCTGGACAAGGCCGTCGGCAACACCCTGGTGGTGACCGACGGGGTGTTCAGCATGGACGGTGATCTGGCCGATTTGCCTGCCCTGGCTGCGGTGGCCAATGCCCGCGACGCCTGGCTGATGGTCGACGATGCCCATGGCCTGGGCACCCTGGGGCGCAATGGCGGCGGTATCGTCGAGCATTTCGGCCTGAGCCTTGAGCAGGTGCCGGTGCTGATTGGCACCTTGGGCAAAGCCTGCGGCACCGCGGGTGCATTTGTCGCCGGCAGCGATGAGCTGATCGAGTGCCTGATCCAGTTCGCCCGGCCCTACATCTATACCACCAGCCAGCCTCCGGCCCTGGCGTGCGCCACCCTGCGCAGCCTGGAACTGCTGCGCGGCGAGCATTGGCGTCGCGAGCACCTGGCGGCGTTGATTCAGCAGTTTCGTAGCGGCGCCGAGCAGATCGGCCTGCAACTGATGGACAGCTTCACGCCGATCCAGCCGATCCTGATCGGCGACAGCACGCGGGCCTTGCGCCTGTCGCAGATGCTTCGCGAGCGTGGCTTGCTGGTCACCGCGATCCGCCCGCCGACCGTGCCTGCCGGCAGCGCCCGCTTGCGTGTGACCTTGAGCGCGGCACACAGCCCGGCGCAGGTGCAGCTATTGTTGAATGCATTGGCTGACTGTTATCCGCTGCTGGAGCCTGCTGATGCGTAACCATCTGATCCTGTTGCCGGGCTGGGGCCTGGGCAGTTCTGCCTTGCAGCCCTTGGTGGCGACCTTGCGGGCCATCGACCCTGGCTTGCGGGTCGAAATCCAGGCCTTGCCCAGCCTGGTGTCCAGCAACCCCGAGGACTGGCTCGACAAACTCGATCGGCAGTTGCCGCGCAATGCCTGGCTGGGCGGCTGGTCGCTGGGTGGCATGCTCGCCGCCGAACTGGCCGCACGGCGCGGCGATGACTGCCATGGGTTGATCACCCTGGGCAGCAACCTCAGTTTTGTCAGCCGCCCGGACTGGCCGCATGGCATGGCGGTGGATACCTTCCAGACCTTCCTCGAAGGTTGCCGCTATCACACCCAGGTCACCCTCAAACGCTTCGTTTCGTTGTGCAGCCAGGGCGCCGAAGACCCGCGCAGCCTGGCCCGCCTGCTCAGCGCGGGGATGCCGGCCCCGGCTCCGGAAGTGTTGGTGGCGGGGCTCGAAGTCCTTGGCCAGCTCGATACCCGCGCCGCGCTGCAGCGCTATGGCGGTCCGCAATTGCACCTGTTTGCCGGGCGTGACGGGCTGGTGCCGGCGGAGGTCGCCGGCGAACTGCTGGAGATACTGCCCGACGTGGAAGTCGGGCTGCTGGAAGACAGTGCTCATGGTTTTGTGATGGAAACACCTCATGAGTTGGCGGCAGCAATCAAGGCCTTTGTACATGAGAGTGGCGATGACTGATCTTTCCCAGCCGGGCTTGCCCGGCGGCTTGCCCGATAAACGTCAGGTCGCAGCGTCGTTCTCCCGCGCTGCCGCCAGCTACGACAGCGTCGCCGAACTGCAGCGGGCGGTGGGCGCGGCGCTGCTTGAACAGTTGCCCGCTGCATTCGAGCCGCAACGCTGGCTGGACCTGGGCAGCGGTACCGGCTACTTCAGCCGCGCCCTGAACAGCCGTTTTCCCCGGGCCGCCGGTGTGGCTGTGGATATTGCCGAAGGCATGCTCCAGCACGCGCGGGAGCAGGGCGGGGCGCACCACCATGTGGCTGGCGATGCCGAGCGCTTGCCGCTGCGAGATGCCAGCGTCGAGCTGATCTTCAGCAGCCTGGCGGTGCAATGGTGTGGCGATTTTCGCGCCGTGCTCAGCGAGGCCCGGCGTGTCCTGCAACCAGGCGGTGTATTGGCTTTTGCCAGCCTTTGCGTCGGCACCCTGCATGAGCTGCGCGAAAGCTGGCAGGCGGTCGATGGCCTGGTGCACGTCAATCGTTTTCGGCGCCTTGAGGACTATCAACGCCTGTGTGGCGAAAGCGAACTGCAGGTGCTGAGCCTGGCGGCTCGGCCCCATGTGTTGCACTACCCGGATGTGCGCAGCCTGACCCACGAGCTCAAGGCCCTCGGTGCTCACAACCTCAACCCGGGGCGCCCGGCCGGGCTGACCGGGCGGGCACGGATGCAGGGCCTGCTGCAGGCGTATGAGGGCTTCCGTCAGCCCCTGGGACTACCGGCGACCTATCAGGTGGTCTACGGTGTACTGCAAAAGCCGTCGGTAGAAGGGGAGTGAGATGAACCCGGCCTATTTCATCGCAGGGACCGACACCGACGTTGGCAAGACCACCATCGCCGCCGGCCTGCTGCATGCTGCACGCCTGGCCGGGTTGAGTACCCTGGGTGCCAAACCTGTGGCGTCTGGTTGCGAGCTCAGCAGCAAAGGCTTGCGTAATGCCGACGCCATGGCGCTGATTGCCGAAAGCTCGCTCAAGTTGCCCTATGAACAGGTCAATCCGTTCGCTTTCGAACCGGCCATTGCCCCGCACCTGGCTGCACGGGAAGCCGGCGTCGCCTTGAGCGTGCAGGCCTTGCTGACACCGATGCGCGAGGTGTTGGCCAACGGTGCCGATTTCACCCTGATCGAAGGTGCTGGTGGCTGGCGCGTGCCGCTGTCCGGCCAGGCCAATCTGTCGGACCTGGCCGTTGCCCTGAAGCTGCCGGTGATTCTGGTGGTCGGTGTGCGCCTGGGCTGCATCAACCATGCCTTGCTCACGGCCGAAGCCATTGCCCGCGATGGCCTGCAACTGGCTGGCTGGGTCGCCAACATTGTCGAGCCGCGCACCTCGCGGCTGGAAGAAAACCTCGCCAGCCTCGCCGAGCGTTTACCGGCGCCGTGCCTGGGGCGGGTGCCCAAGCTCAAGCAAGTCAGCGCGCAAGCGGTAGCGGCGTACCTGCAACTGGACCTGCTGGACTGACGCGTGTCTATCGTGTGGCACTTTGCTATTAGTGTTTTCAACGGGCCTTTTGCCGGCAAGTCTGCTTCAATAGAGGCTGTTCGCTTTCAGCGTCATGGAGTTTCGACATGGAAATCTCGGGCAACTCAGCATTCTACGCAGGGCTTGGCGCCATCCAGGCCGGGCAGAGTCGCGTCGATCAGGCTGCCAGCCAGATCGCCAACACCACCGTCGAGCGTGCCGCCACCAGCCAGTCCAGCGACTATCAGGCCGAGCGCCTGCGTGCGGTCGATCGCAGCCAGCAAATGGACCTGGCCACCAGCACCGTCGAAATGGCGCTGGGCAAGCATCAGGTCGAATTGGGTGTCAAAGTGGCCAAAGCATCGGACGAAATGCTTGGTACCCTGATCGATACCTACGCCTGACCCCCTTCGGCTCGCTCTCTGTGAGCCTTCAACTAGTCTTTATGTATCAGCGCTTTGCCCTTGCTGGCGGGCGCTCGGCTGCGCGTTTGCGAGGTGTTTTGCCAGGGCAATCGCGCAGTCTGGCATGGCCGAACTGCCCTCTGCTTGATGCTTGACAAGTTTTCGGCGTAAACGTATGTTTCAAACAACTGTTTGACCGAAAGCCGCCTAGAGCTGGTCGGTATATCGCGGTCTCCCTATCCAGGATTCATCAGCAGAGGTTCATCGCTATGCCTGATTACAAAGCCCCCTTGCGTGATATTCGCTTCGTTCGTGACGAGTTGCTCGGCTACGAAGCGCATTATCAGAGCCTGCCGGCTTGCCAGGACGCCACCCCGGACATGGTTGACGCCATCCTTGAGGAAGGCGCCAAGTTTTGTGAACAGGTACTGGCCCCGCTGAACCGTGTCGGCGACCTCGAAGGCTGCACCTGGAGCGAGTCGGGGGTCAAAACCCCGAGCGGCTTCAAGGAAGCCTACAAGCAGTTCGTCGAAGGCGGCTGGCCAAGCCTGGCCCATGACGTCGAGCACGGCGGCCAGGGCCTGCCTGAGTCGCTGGGCCTGGCGGTCAGCGAAATGGTCGGTGAGTCGAACTGGTCCTGGGGTATGTACCCTGGCCTGTCTCATGGCGCGATGAACACCATCTCCGAGCACGGCACCGCCGAGCAACAGGAGACCTACCTGACCAAGCTGGTATCCGGCGAATGGACCGGCACCATGTGCCTGACCGAGCCACACTGCGGTACCGACCTGGGCATGCTGCGCACCAAGGCCGAACCTCAGGCCGACGGCTCCTACAAAGTCACCGGCACCAAGATTTTCATCTCGGCCGGTGAGCACGACATGGCCGACAACATCGTCCACATCGTCCTGGCCCGCCTGCCCGATGCGCCGGCTGGCACCAAAGGCATTTCGCTGTTCATCGTGCCGAAGTTCCTGCCGACCGCCGAAGGCACCGTCGGTGAGCGCAACGCCGTGTCCTGTGGTTCCATCGAGCACAAGATGGGCATCCACGGCAACGCCACCTGCGTGATGAACTTCGACGCGGCTACCGGCTACCTGATCGGCCCGGCCAACAAAGGCCTGAACTGCATGTTCACCTTCATGAACACCGCTCGCCTGGGTACCGCGCTGCAAGGCCTGGCCCACGCTGAAGTGGCGTTCCAGGGCGGCCTGAAATACGCTCGCGACCGTCTGCAAATGCGCTCGCTGACGGGCCCGAAAGCGCCGGACAAAGCCGCTGACCCGATCATCGTTCACCCGGACGTACGGCGCATGCTGCTGACCATGAAGGCGTTCGCCGAAGGCAACCGCGCCATGGTCTACTTCACCGCCAAGCAGGTGGACATCGTCAAGTACAGCCAGGACGAAGAAGAGAAGAAGAAAGCCGACGCACTGCTGGCCTTCATGACGCCGATCGCCAAGGCGTTCATGACCGAAGTCGGCTTCGAAGCGGCCAACCACGGTGTGCAGATCTATGGCGGCCACGGCTTCATCGCCGAGTGGGGCATGGAGCAGAACGTTCGCGACAGCCGTATCTCGATGCTGTACGAAGGCACCACCGGCATCCAGGCGCTGGACCTGCTCGGCCGTAAAGTGCTGATGACCCAGGGCGAAGCGCTCAAGGGCTTCACCAAGATCGTGCACAAGTTCTGCCAGGGCAACGAAGGCAACGAAGCGATCAGCGAGTTCGTAGCACCGCTGGCCCAACTGAACAAAGAGTGGGGCGAGCTGACCATGAAGGTCGGTATGGCTGCGATGAAAGACCGCGAAGAAGTCGGTGCCGCTTCGGTGGACTACCTGATGTACTCCGGTTACGCCTGCCTGGCTTACTTCTGGGCCGACATGGCGCGCCTGGCTGCCGAGAAACTGGCTGCCGGCACCACTGAGGAAGCCTTCTACACCGCCAAGCTGCAGACCGCGCGCTTCTACTTCCAGCGCATCCTGCCGCGTACCCGTACCCACGTGGCAACCATGCTGTCGGGCGCCAACAACCTGATGGACATGAACGAAGAGCACTTCGGTCTCTCGTACTGATTCAACGGCTGTAACAAAAAACGCCTGCCCTTATCGGCAGGCGTTTTTTTTTGCATTTGCTCCCACCCCACCGTTCCGACCAAGTGAATTCATCTATTCATGTGTGCGGCCGATACATTAAAGGCACAATGCCATTATTGATCTGCCGGGTCGGAGATTACCCTTGTTTCGTTTATCCGCTGTACGCCTGAGCCACTTCCTGCCTTCAGCCTGTTTGCTGGTGTCAGGGCTCGCGGCCGCTTACGTGAGAGACCTCAATGTGTTCTTCACGTCGCTGTTCAATGTCCTGCCCACTCTGGTCCTGTTGCTGGGCGGCGCCTATTGCGCCGTGTACCGCCGCCAGCGTGAACTGTTTCTGATGATCACGGTGTATATCGCCTACTTCCTGCTCGATACCCAGACTGATTTCTACCGTGACAATGGCCGGGTCCGAGAAGATGCGGCAGTGGTGTTCCACCTGGTCTGCCTGCTGTTGCCGCTGATGTTTGCCCTGTATGGCGCCTGGCAGGAGCGTACGCACCTGTTCCAGGACATGGTCGCGCGCTTTGCCGTGCTGCTGGCGGTCGGCAGCGTCGCCCTGGGCCTGGAGCAGAGCTTCCCCCAGGCCCTGCTCGGTTGGCTGGCAGAGATTCGCTGGCCGTCATTACACGGCCAATGGATGAGCTTGATCCAGCTGGCCTACCCGGTGTTCTTCTGCGCGTTCATCCTGCTGGTGGTGCAGTACCTGCGCCAGCCAAGGCCCTTGCATGCGGCGCAGGTGATTGGCCTGATCGGTATCTTCTGGATGCTGCCCAAGACCTTCATCCTGCCCTTTACCCTGAACATCATGTGCAGCCAGGTGATGCTGATGATTGCCGCGGCGGTGTCCCATGAGGCTTATCAAATGGCCTTTCGCGATGAGCTGACCGGTTTGCCCGGCCGTCGCGCGCTCAACGAACGCATGCAGCGCCTGGGGCGCAATTATGTGTTGGCGATGACCGACGTCGATCACTTCAAAAAATTCAACGACACCCATGGTCACGACGTTGGCGACCAGGTGCTGCGTCTGGTGGCCAGCAAGCTTTCCAAGGTCACAGGCGGCGGCCGGGCCTATCGTTATGGTGGTGAGGAGTTTGCCGTGGTGTTCGCCGGCAAAAGCATTGAAGAGTGCATGCCGCATCTTGAGGCCGTGCGTGAGGTGATCGCCAACTACAACATCCAGTTGCGCAACCAGGACAGCCGTCCCCATGACGACCAGCAAGGGCGCCAGCGCCGTGGCGCGTCGGCGGCTTCCAGTGTGTCGGTGACTATCAGTATCGGCGTCAGTGAGCGCCTGGCCGATCATCGCTCACCCGACGAAGTGCTCAAGTCTGCCGACCAGGCTCTGTACAGCGCCAAGGGCGCCGGCCGTAACTGCGTCATGGCTTATGGCGTTCAGGCCAGGCGTGGTGCGGTACGCATGGCGTGACCGAAATAGACTATTCAGTCGCCAGATGACCCTATGTCTCGCAAAAGTTGTTCGGGTACACTGGCTGCATAACAGTGACGCGGCCCTGCAGGCCGTCCCCGACTCTAATATGAGAGGTTGCCATGGCTGACTATAAAGCGCCGCTGCGCGATATGCGCTTCGTCCTCAATGAAGTCTTCGAAGTCTCCAAGCTCTGGGCGCAGTTGCCCGGTATTGCCGAAGCGGTGGACGAAGACACCGCCCTGGCGGTGCTGGAAGAAGCCGGCAAGGTCACCAGCAAGAGCATCGCGCCGCTGAGCCGCAGTGGTGACGAAGAAGGTTGCCACTGGGATAACGGCGCGGTGAGTACCCCGGCCGGTTTCATCGAGGCTTACAAAACCTACGCCGAAGGCGGCTGGGTTGGCGTCGGTGGCGACCCTGCCTATGGCGGCATGGGCATGCCTAAAGTGATCTCGGCCCAGGTCGAGGAAATGGTCAACTCGTCCAGCCTGGCCTTTGGCCTGTACCCGATGCTGACGGCTGGTGCCTGCCTGTCGATCAATGCCCACGCCAGCGAAGCGCTGAAGGAAAAGTACCTGCCGAACATGTACGCCGGTGTCTGGGCCGGTTCCATGTGCCTGACCGAGCCTCACGCCGGCACCGACCTGGGCATCATCCGCACCAAGGCCGAGCCGCAGGCGGATGGCAGCTACAAGGTCAGCGGCACGAAGATATTCATCACCGGTGGCGAACACGATCTCACCGAGAACATCATTCACCTGGTGCTGGCCAAGCTGCCGGACGCGCCCGCCGGGCCGAAGGGCATTTCCCTGTTCCTGGTGCCGAAGTTCCTGGTCAACGCCGATGGTAGCCTGGGTGCGCGCAACCCGGCCAACTGCGGCTCGATCGAGCACAAGATGGGCATCCAGGCGTCGGCCACCTGCGTGATGAACTTCGACGATGCGGTCGGTTACCTGGTCGGCGAGCCGAACAAGGGCCTGGCGGCGATGTTCACCATGATGAACTACGAGCGCCTGGGCGTAGGTATCCAGGGCCTGGCCTCGGCCGAGCGCTCTTACCAGAACGCCATCGAGTATGCGCGCGACCGCTTGCAGAGCCGTGCGCCGACCGGCCCGCAAGCCAAGGACAAGGTCGCTGACCCGATCATCGTCCACCCGGATGTACGGCGCATGCTGTTGACCATGAAGGCTCTCAATGAAGGCGGGCGAGCGTTCTCCACGTATGTCGCGATGCAACTGGATACCGCCAAGTTCAGCGAAGACGCCGACACGCGCAAACGCGCCGAAGAGCTGGTGGCGCTGCTGACCCCGGTAGCCAAGGCATTCCTCACCGACCTGGGCCTGGAGTCGGCGGTACATGGCCAGCAAGTGTTCGGCGGCCATGGTTACATCCGTGAGTGGGGCCAGGAGCAACTGGTACGTGATGTGCGCATCACCCAGATCTACGAAGGCACCAACGGTATCCAGGCCCTCGACCTGATGGGGCGCAAGGTGGTCGGTAGCGGCGGCGCGCTGTACAAGCTGTTTGCCGACGAAATCCGTCACTTCACCGCCAGCGCCGGCAGCGACCTGGGTGAATTCGTCAAACCGCTCAATGCAGCCCTGGACAACCTCGACGACCTGACCGCCTGGGTGCTGGATCGGGCCAAAAACAACCCGAATGAAATCGGCGCGGCATCGGTGGAATACCTGCAGGCATTCGGCTATACCGCTTATGCCTACATGTGGGCGCTGATGGCCCGTACGGCCTTGGCCAAGCAAGGCGAAGACGACTTCTATGCCAGCAAGCTGGGCACCGCACGCTTCTATTTCGCCCGTTTGCTGCCGCGTATCCACTCGCTCAGCGCTTCGGTTAAAGCCGGTAGCGAGTCGCTGTACTTGCTGGATGCCGCGCAGTTTTGAGCGTGATAGTAGTTTGTAAGCATTCTCTTACATTGCGTGGTGACTTTTCGCCTCTATCGAAAGATTGGATCCACAGTTAATCTTCTTACATGGACGTAGCGCAGGAAGCGCAAAGTACAGAACACGGACACGAAGGATTCCTGCCAGGATGGTGGGGCGAAAAGGATGTCAGGGAAACAGTCTGCAAAGCCCCGCTTCGGCGGGGTTTTCTTTTGCCTGCGATTTGACCTCAGCCCAGCACATCCAGCGGCGACCCCCCGATCTGCCGCGGGTCGGCTTCTTCTTCCAGCAGATTGCGCAGCAGCTCCACCGACGCCTGCTGGCGCTGCGCATCGCGAAACACCAGGCCGATCTTCAGCGGCACTCGCGGCTCGCTCAGCGGCTTCCACAGCAGTTCCTGGTCATCTTCGACCACTTCCTTGGCGCGCCCCGGCAACACGGTTGCCAGTGAGGTATGCGCCAGGCTGTCGAGAATCCCGCCCATGTTGTTCATCTCGGCCTGCACCTGCGGCCGTCGGCCCAGGTTGGCCAGTTGCGACTGCCAGATCTGCCGCACCTGGAATTCTTCGCCGAGCAAGAGCATCGGCAGCTCGGCAGCCTGCTTCATCGAGACCTTCTTGAATTCACGCAGGGGATGGGTATTGGGGATGACCAATTGCAGTTCGTCTTCGTACAACAACAGCCCATGCAGGCCTGGCTGGCGCGGTGGCAGGTAGCTGATGCCGATGTCCAGGCTGCCATTGAGCAGGCGCCGTTCGATTTCCAGGCCCGACAGTTCGTAGATCTGTACCACCAGATGCGGCTGCGCCTTGCGCACCCGGTCGAGCAGCTGCGGTACCAGGCTTGGGCGCACGGTTTGCAGGACGCCAATGGCCAGGGTACGCAACGCCTGGCCCTTGAAGTTGCGCAGTGCCTCGCGAGCGCGCTGCAGGCCGTCGAGCAAGGGCAGGGCGTGGTTGTACAGGGTGTGCGCGGCCAGGGTCGGCAACAGGCGCTTGTTGCCGCGCTCGAACAGGCTCACATCGAGGTTTTGCTCAAGTTGGCGGATCTGCTGCGAAAGCGCCGGTTGCGACAGTGACAGGCGCTCGGCGGCCCGGCCAACGTGGCCTTCTTCATACACCGCGACGAAATAACGCAGTTGGCGAAAATCCATAAGAGTTACTTATCAAAAATGCTCGAAAAACCAAATGGCCGTTAGCCTGCAAGAAGCCTAGTCTATCCCGTATTCACAAGGTTTACAGGGCCAGAAGGCGCGATGAATACCGTGTATGTGGATGGCGTTTACATAGGCAAGGCAAAAAATCTCGGGCATGGCTTGTTGACTGATATCGATAAGCAGGAGGTTGCAAGACGGTTGTGGTTATGGCCACAGGGGCTGGGGAGCGACGAACACGGCGACCCACGCTTTCACACCGGCCCTGAACGGGCTTTGCACCATTACCCGGCCGAGCACTACGCCTGGTGGCGGCAACGTTATCCACAGATCGATTGGCGCGCCCCGGGTTTCGGCGAAAACCTCTCGACCCGCGGCCTGGATGAACACCAGGTGTGCCTGGGCGATTTGTTCCGCTGGGGCGGGGCGCTGTTGCAGGTCAGTCAGCCGCGCTCGCCGTGCTATCGCCTGAGCCATCGCTGGGGCTTGCCGAACCTGCCGCAACAGGCGCAGGACAGTGGCCGTTGTGGTTGGTTCTACCGGGTGCTCAAGCCTGGTTTCGTCAGCGCCGATGAGCCCTTTGAACTGATTCAACGTAGTTATCCGGGCTTGACCGTGGCCTGGGCACTGCGCACTTTTTACCGTGAGCCTTTGGAGCATGCAGGTTTGAAAAAGCTGGTGGATTGTCCGGCACTCTCGTCACGCTGGCGCGATATCGCGATCAAGCGTCTGCGTACCGGTCAGGTCGAAGACTGGACCGCGCGTCTGCTTGGCCTGCCGCTCGAGGGGCTGCGCGCATGAACCTGTTCAACCTGCGCCGCCCGGCTGCGGCCGTGGCCGAGCGCAAGGTCGCAGCCGTTGTGGCGCAACCTGCACAAGCCGTGTCGCGCGAATACCTGATGCCCGCCGTCGAGCGCGCGCCACAGGTGTTCGTCCGTGGCCAGGGTTCATGGCTGTGGGACAGCGAAGGCCACGCGTATCTGGATTTCACCCAGGGCTGCGCAGTCAACAGCCTCGGTCACAGCCCCAGTGTGCTGGTCAAAGCCCTGGGCAGCCAGGCGCAGGCGCTGATCAATCCGGGCGCGGGGTTTCATAACCGCGGCCTGTTGAACCTGGTCAGTCGCCTGTGCGAAAGCACCGGCAGTGATCAGGCCTACCTGCTCAACAGCGGCGCCGAAGCCTGCGAAGGAGCGATCAAGCTGGCGCGCAAATGGGGCCAACTGCACCGCAACGGCGCCTATCACATCATCACTGCCAGCCAGAGCTGTCATGGCCGCAGCCTGGGCGCGCTGTCGGCTTCCGACCCCTCGCCGTGCAACCGCTGCGAGCCGGGGTTGCCGGGCTTCAGCAAGGTGCCGTTCAACGACCTTGAGGCGCTGCATGCGGCGGTCGATTCGCGCACCGTGGCAATCATGCTCGAACCGATCCAGGGCGAAGCGGGCGTGATTCCAGCGACCCAGGCGTATCTCCAGGGTGTCGAGCGGCTGTGCCGCGAACTGGGCATCCTGCTGATTCTCGATGAAGTGCAGACCGGCGTCGGCCGCTGCGGGGCGATGCTCGCTGAACAGCTGTATGGCGTGCGCGCCGACATCCTCACTCTCGGCAAGGGCTTGGGCGGTGGTGTTCCGTTGGCGGCCCTGCTGGCTCGTGGCAGCGCCTGCTGCGCCGAGGCCGGCGAGCTGGAAGGCAGCCACCATGGCAATGCATTGATGAGTGCGGCGGGCCTGGCGGTGCTGGAGACCGTGCTGGAGCCGGGCTTCTTCGAGCATGTGCAGGATTCCGGGCGCCACCTGCGCGACGGCCTGAGCCGTCTGGCCGGTCGCTATGGCCAGGTCGAGGTGCGCGGCCAGGGGCTGCTCTGGGCTTTGCAACTGAGCGAAGACAATGCCGCCGAGCTGGTCCAGGCCGCCTTGCAGGAAGGCTTGCTACTGAATGCCCCGCAAGCCGACGTGCTGCGTTTCTCCCCGGCGCTGACAGTGAGCAAGGGCAACATCGATGAGATGCTCCTGCGCCTGGCCCGAGCCTTCGCCCGTGTCCATGCGGCGCAGCAAAACCAGCGGCGCGAGGCCACGGCCTGATCAATACACCGCGCTAACGAATTTTCCGAACCGTCTCGCGTTCCTGCGCATCGCCCCGGGCCTGTTGTTTTTGGCTTGGGGCGTTTTTTTGTCTGCCGCCTACAGGTTCTGTGGGCGCGGGCTTGACCCGCGATAGCGATCTAACTGCCTTCCAGCACCCGCCGATAAAACTTCCACTCCTCCTCCAGCGCATGCGCCAGGTTGCTCGCCGTGCGAAAACCGTGGCGCTCCGACGGGTAGAAATGCCCTTCGGCGTGAATGCCGTTGGCTTGCAGGGCGTCCAGCATTGAGCGGGTCTGCTCCGGCACCACGACAACGTCCAGTTCGCCCTGGAAGAAGATCACCGGCACCTTGATGTTCGAGGCGTGCAGCAACGGCGTGCGTCGCTGATAGCGTTCTGCATCCGCCACGGGATCACCGATCAGCCAGTCCAGGTAATCACCTTCGAACTTGTGCGTGGCCCGGGCCAGGGCCTGCGGATCACTGACGCCATACAGACTGGCACCGGCACGGAACACATTGTGGAACGCCAGGGCGCAGAGCGTGGTGTAGCCACCAGCGCTGCCGCCGCGGATAAACGCTCGCTGCGGGTCGATCAGTTGGCGCTCGGCCAGGTGGCTGACCACCGCGCAGGCATCTTCGACATCGATCTCTCCCCAGCGCAGGTGCAGGGCCTGGCGATAGTCACGGCCGTAGCCGCTGCTGCCGCGGTAATTGAGATCGGCCACGGCAAAGCCGCGCTGGGTCCAGTACTGGATGCGCGGGTCGAGCACCGGGAAGCAGGCGGAGGTCGGGCCGCCATGGATGAACACCAGCAGCGGCGGCTGCGCGTCACCGTTCATGGCCGGGTAGAAAAAGCCATGGGCGATGCCATCACCGCTGGGATAGCGCAGCGCCTGCGGGCGGCTGATGCGTTCGGCGGGCAGTGGCAAGGCTCCGCCTGCCAGTACCCGGGCCTTATGGTTGTGGCGATTGATGGCGATGATGGCGGGTGGGCTGATGGCCGACGCGGCAATGGCATAGAGGTGCTGCTCGTCCAGGTCGAGGCAGCGAAAGCGGCTGTAGTCTGTGCTGTAGTCCTCTACCGAACCATCGAGATGACAGACGCCCAAGCGGCTGAAGCCGTTATCGAACCAGCTTGCCAGGTAGCGCTGCTCGTCCAGCGGCAGCCAGGTGCTGGCGCCCAGTTGCCAGGGCGCACCGGCATGGTCGGCAGCGGCGGCTGGCAATGGGCTCCAGCCTGTTGCCGTCTCACCCCAGGGTTGCCAATAGCCGTTGCGATCGGACAGGCAATACAAACGACCGGCTGCGTCAAAGCGGGGTTGTTGCAGGGATTGTTGAGGGCCCTCTTCACCGGCGATGCAGCGCGGCGTGCCCCACTGGCCCCCTGCCTGGCGTTGGCAGCAAAGCAGCCGGGTTGCTGTCCAGGGTTGTTCGGGGCGGCTCCATTCAATCCAGGCCAGGCGCGAGCCATCGGCGCTCAGGGTTGGTGAGGCGTAAAAGTCGGCGCCTTCGGCCAGCACTTCACGGCTGCCCTTGGCGATGGCGACCAGGCGATGCGCGACTGCCCCGGGGCCATGGCTTTCTTCCACGGCCAGCACCTGCCCGTTGGCCCAGCGCAGATCACCGTAGCGCCGCACGCCCTCGGACAACGGCTGCGGCAACCCGCCATTGAGGTCCTGGGTATACAGCTGCTGGTCGGCCTCGTTGACGAACACCAGGCCATCGTCGCTCAGGCAAAAGCTGCCGCCACCGTACTCATAGACCCGGCTGCGTACGCTGAAGCCATTGGGCGTCAGGCAACGGGCCAGGCCATCGCGCCAGTGCCAGATCCGGCAGGCGCCATCGCTGGGGCGAAATTCGTTCCAGAACAATCCTTGGGCAGTCACCCGCAGCTCGGCAAAATCGGTACCGGCGGCGACCGCCTGGGCGGCGCTGAAACGCTCAGCTGCGGACAATGACACGGGAGTTTCGCTCATTACGGAAGGTCAGCTCATCGATGGTCTGGTGGGCATGCTCGGCGTCTTCACGAGCCTTGAGGATGATGCCGTGCTCGGCCGACTTGGCGCAAACCGGGTCGGCATTGCTGGCGTCGCCGGTGAGCATGAACGCCTGGCAGCGGCAGCCACCGAAGTCCTTCTCTTTCTCGTCACAGGAGCGGCATGGCTCGGGCATCCAGTCGTAACCGCGAAAGCGGTTGAAGCCGAACGAGTCGTACCAGATGTGCTGCATGCTGTGCTCACGCACATTGGGAAACTGCACTGGCAACTGGCGGGCGCCGTGGCAGGGCAGGGCGGTGCCGTCCGGGGTGACGGTGAGGAACACGCTGCCCCAGCCGTTCATACAGGCCTTGGGGCGCTCTTCGTAGTAGTCCGGGGTGACGAAGATCAGCTTGCAGGGGTTGCCGGCGGCCTGCAGTTTGGCCCGGTATTCGTTGGTGATGCGCTCGGCGCGTTCGAGCTGGGCACGGGTTGGCAGCAGACCGACGCGGTTGAGGTGCGCCCAGCCATAGAACTGACAGGTAGCCAGTTCGACGAAGTCGGCTTCCAGGGCCACGCACAGCTCGATGATGCGATCGATCTTGTCGATATTGTGCCGATGGGTGACGAAGTTCAGCACCATCGGGTAGCCATGGGCTTTTACTGCCCGGGCCATGTCCAGCTTCTGCGCGAAGGCCTTCTTCGAGCCGGCCAGCAGGTTGTTGACCTGTTCGTCGCTGGCCTGGAAGCTGATCTGGATATGATCCAGCCCGGCCTCCTTGAAGGCGGCGATCTTCTGTTCGGTCAGGCCGATGCCGGAGGTGATCAGGTTGGTGTAATAGCCCAGGCGCCGGCCTTCGCCGATCAGTTCGGCAAGGTCCTGGCGCACCAGCGGCTCACCACCGGAAAACCCCAATTGCGCCGCGCCCATCTCCCGCGCCTCGGCCATGACCCTGAACCACTGCTCGGTGCTCAGTTCCTGACCCTGGGCGGCGAAGTCCAGGGGGTTGGAGCAGTACGGGCACTGTAGCGGGCAACGGTAGGTCAGCTCGGCAAGCAGCCACAGCGGCAGGCCGACTTCGGGCGTTGCCGGCAGGTTATTTGAGCTCGATCCAGTGTTCGGCACGGGCCACCTCCATGAACTGCTCGATGTCGTCACCGAGCTCGGGTACACCGGGGAACTGCTTGTCCAGCTCGGCGATGATCGTGGCCACATCGCGCTGGCCGTCGATCAGCCCGCCGATCAGCGCGGCGCTCTCGTTGAGCTTGATCATCCCTTCCGGATACAGCAGCACATGAGCCTTTTGTGCCGGTTCGTACTGGAAGCGATAACCCGGGCGCCAGGCCGGGACGTGCGTGCGATCGAAACTCATAAGGCGATTCCTTTGTGCCAGACCCTTTCGCGGGTGACACTGTGGTACGGCGGGCGGTTCAGTTCGTAGGCCATGCTCATGGCATCGAGCATGCTCCAGAGAATGTCCAGTTTGAACTGCAGGATCTCCAGCATGCGCTGCTGACCCTCAACGGTAGTGTAGTGCTGCAGGGTGATCGCCAGCCCATGCTCGACGTCACGCCGGGCCTGGCCCAAGCGGGTGCGGAAGTACTCGTAGCCGGCCGGGTCGATCCACGGATAGTGTTGTGGCCAGCTGTCCAGGCGCGACTGGTGGATCTGTGGGGCGAACAGTTCGGTCAGCGAGCTGCTGGCCGCTTCCTGCCAGCTGGCGCGGCGGGCGAAGTTGACGTAGGCATCCACGGCGAAACGCACACCGGGCAGCACCAGTTCCTGGGAGCGCAGTTGCTCCGGGTCGAGGCCGACAGCCTGGCCCAGGCGTAGCCAGGCTTCGATGCCGCCGTCTTCACCGGGAGCGCCGTCATGGTCGAGCAGGCGCTGAATCCATTCGCGGCGAATTTCGCGGTCCGGGCAATTGGCCAGGATCGCGGCATCCTTCAGCGGAATATTGACCTGGTAGTAGAAGCGGTTGGCGACCCAGCCCTGGATCTGCTCGCGGCTCGCACGGCCTTCATACATCGCTACATGGTAGGGATGATGGATGTGGTAATAGGCGCCCTTGGCGCGCAGAGCCTGTTCGAATTCGGCGGGGGACAGCGGTTTGGCGTCACTCATGTCGGCTCCTAGAGGGTGATGCTCATGCCGTCGAAGGCCACTTCGACGCCGCGCCGGGCACATTCGGCGCGTTCGGCCGAGTCCTCGTCGAGAATCGGGTTGGTGTTGTTGATGTGGATAAGCACCTTGCGCTGGCGCGGGAAGCTTTCCAGTACCTCGAGCATACCGCCTGGGCCGTTCTGCGCCAGGTGGCCCATCTCGCGGCCAGTGCGGGTGCCGACACCGCGGCGCTGCATTTCATCATCCTCCCACAGGGTGCCGTCGACCAGCAGGCAGTCGGCCTCGCTCATCATCTGCAGCAGCTTGGCGTCGACCTGGCCCAGGCCCGGGGCGTAGAACAGCTTGCCGCCGCTGCGCAGGTCCTCGACCATCAGCCCGAGGTTGTCGCCCGGGTGTGGGTCGAAGCGGTGCGGCGAATAGGGCGGTGCGGCGCTGCGCAGCGGGAAGGGGGTGAAGCGCAGGTTCGGGCAGGCGTCGATGACGAAGCTGCCTTCAAGCTCGATGCGGTTCCATTGCAGGCCGCCGTTCCAGTGGCTGAGCATGGTGAACAGCGGGAAGCCGGTGCTCAGGTCCTGATGGACCATGTCGGTGCACCAGACCTGGTGCGGGCAACCTTCGCGCAGGCTGAGCAGACCGGTGGTGTGGTCGATCTGGCTGTCGAGCAGGACGATGGCGTTGATGCCGGTGTCGCGCAGGGCGCGGGCCGGTTGCATGGGGGCAAAACTTTGCAGCTGCGCGCGAATATCCGGCGAGGCGTTGCACAGTACCCAGTGAACGCCATCGTCAGACAGGGCAATCGATGACTGGGTACGCGCCGTGGCGCGCAAGCTGCCGTCGCGAAAGCCTTTGCAGTTTGCGCAGTTGCAGTTCCACTGCGGAAACCCGCCACCGGCGGCGGAACCTAGAATCTGGATGTACATGGCCACTCCTGCCGCGTGCTGAAATAAAAACGCCCCGGCGGACCGAGGCGTTGTACCGCAAGCAGGCTCAGCGGCTTGCGAAATACATGGTCACTTCAAAGCCGATACGCAGGTCAGTGTAAGCAGGTTTGGTCCACATGGGATTACTCCTTCCGGATAGGTCTGGGGTTTGCCAGCTACTTATTTAGTCCACCCTCCAGATGAGGGGTTCCCATAGCCGAGATTGCGCTATCTTACTAAAAAAATACGAACTGAATGGTTAAATCTAAGATAAACGTCGTTACAGGGACGGTAAGAATCGCCAGCGTCAGTGCCAGTTTCCAGTGGGCGCCGGACCATTGGCCAGGCACAGCCAGCCTTGTTCGGCCTGGCTCGTCTGGCGGGCCAGGCGCTGCAGTTGTGGCATCTCGACTGCCAGGATCGCCGCTTGCAGATCGCTCAACAACGGCTGCTGCTGACCGGCCAGATGCGCCTGCCAGGCCCATTCGGCAACGTCATTGTTGGCCATGGCCTGTTCGTCGAACTGCGCGGCCAGTGCCTGTTTATCCGCAGTGTTGCAGCTCAGCGTGGCAGGCAGGGCATCGAGCACTGCCTGGATATGCCCGATGATCTCGGCATGGCTGGCCGACGGCGACTGCACGCCGAGCAGCAGGCCATTGCAGCCTTCAATCTGACGGAAGGCGCTGAACACCGCGTAGCCCAAATTCAGCTCGACTCGCAGCCGTTGATAGAACGGCCCTTGCAACTGCTGGGCAAGGAGTCGGGCAGCGGCTTGGTGTTCGATCGGGACCGGGCAAAACAGCAAAAGCGCGTGTTCGCTGGCCGGCGGCGGCAGCGTTTGCCAGCGGCGTAAAGCCTCTATTCGGGGGGGCAGCTGCTTGCCTGCGCGCCCAGGCACCTTCCCCAGGGCCTGATTCAGTGCCTGTTGTTCGGTAAAGCCGAAACCGCTCGAGAGCCCCTGCCAGGTTGAATACTCCCACAGTGCATCAAGATTGCTCTGGCTGATGGTGCAGGCCGGTAACGGCTCGTCCACGCGGCCCAGCACGTGCTCCGGTAACTGCCTGAGCAGGGCCCGGATAGGCATCGAATCGGGTTGCTCGGCGGCGGCGGGTGTCCAGCTTTGGCTCGCTGGCAGCCGCAGGATTGCCAGCGCATGGTCGATAACCGTGGGCACCACGGCGCCGTTACCGGCGCAGCGCAACTGCCAGTAGGTGTCGCAGGCACTCCAGTGCAGGTGTACGCCAGCCTGGGCTGCCTGTTCGCGCAGTGGTTGCAGGGCCCGATCGAGCACCTGCCAGAGGCGCTCACGCAAGGCTGAGGTCAGTTGCCAGCGCAGGTAGACAACGCCGTGCTGGCGTGTGGGTGGGAGCAGAGGAGACAGGGTCAGGCCGTCGGGCGCTGCGGTGGCAGGAACGCTTACGGGCGTTATCTTCAGCAGCGGATTGGCAGCGGGCAGTCGCCAGGGTTCTAGCGGTGTTTGCGCCTGGCCATCGAGCAGGGTGTCGAGCAACCGTTCGAGCGCTGCAAACCCTTGCTCATCCAGTGCCTTGAAGTGTTGCCCGGTGCTATCGCGGCGAGCCAGCTCCAAGGCGCTGGCGGTCTGTTCGCGACAGTGCTGCAGTCGGCCGTATTCCTGGTTGATGTCGCTCAGGTCGGCGCTGCGCAAAAACGCCAGCCAGTCGCTCAGCAGGGCCAGGACCTGATCGACGCTGGCTGCATCGTTGAGCTTCAAGCCTGCATGCAGCAGGGCCTGGCCGGCAAAGCTGTAGAGCGATGAAAACTCGAAATGCTCCAGCCAACCCCGTTCATGCAACGTCGCCGATAACCCGCCAGGCCGGGTGTCGCTCAACCAGGTTGCGAGAAAGTCGATGGCCTGCTCAACGCCTGGGTGAAGGTTGTCGCACGGGTACAACACATCCAGTTGCCGCTTGTCACCCATCAGCAGCGGCGCCTGGCCGTTGAAGCTCGGTGGTAGCGCCTGCTGCACTGTCGTCCCGGCGCTGAACACACGTGCGAATCGACGCGCCAGCGCCTCCAGCTGTGCAAGGCTCTGCGGCCCGCTCAGGCTCAGGGTGAACTGCCCGGCCTGATAGAAGCGCTGATGAAAATCTCGCAGGGCCGCCTGGAACGCCGGGCTTTGGACCTGCAGGCTGTAACGATTGCCCGCCTGAAAAGCGCTCAAGGGATGTTCGCGGCCGGCCGCCTGAAGCAAGGCAAACTGCCGCTGCATTTGTGTGTTGCGCGACCAGGCAATGAACTCGGCATGGATTACTTCGCGTTCGCGCAGTTGCCGCTCAAGCCCGAACTGCGGGTGCGCGAGCATGTCGCAAAGACGCTCCAGGCCACCGGCAAACGCGGCCTGAGGCACTTCAAAGAAGAACTCGGTAGTGCGCTCACGGGTGCTGGCATTGACCTGACCGCCGTGGTGCTGCACGTAGCGCATCAGGCCGTCTTCCAGCGTGAAGCGTTGAGTGCCGAGAAAAAACAGATGCTCGAGAAAGTGCGCCAACCCCGGCCACGCTCGTGGCGCGTCATGGCTGCCGGCCTGGACCCGCACCGCCGCCGCACAACGCTTGAGCTGCGGGGCATGGCGCAGGCTGACCTGCAGGCCGTTGTCGAGGGTCAGTTGATGAAGGGCGCAGGGCATGGCGGCTCCGGAGGCAGGCGAACCGTCATGCTAGCGGATTATCGGCGCGGCGTGCTGTAGAGCTCGGGGCGCAGGTCATGCAGGTAAGGGGTGTTGGCCCGCCCCTGATGTACCCGCTGCAGTTCCAGGTCGGCGCTCAGCAGCGCCGTGTCACGACCGGCCATGGCCAGGATGCTGCCATCCGGGCCGACGATACTGCTTTGCCCGCAGTAGTGGATCTCGTCTTCGCTGCCGCAGTAGTTGGCGTACACCAGGTAGCACTGGTTCTCGTAGGCACGGGCGCGCACGGTAACCTGGGCGATGAAGTCGAAGGGCACCATGTTCGCCGTCGGTACCAGGATCAGCTCGGCACCGGCCATGGCCAGGCGTCGGGCGGTTTCCGGGAACTCGATGTCATAGCAGATCAGAATCCCCAGACGCCAACCGTTGAGCTCGACCACCGGGAAGTGATCAGGGCCTGGGCTGAACATCGCCCGGTCGAGGCCGCCGAACAGGTGGGTCTTGCGGTAGTTGCACAGGCTGCTGCCGTGGGCGTCGATCAGTTGCACGCTATTGAAGACCTGACCGTCGTCCGCCAGCTCCGGGTAGCCGTAGGCGATGGCAATGCGATTGCTCTGGGCGATCTCCACCACGGCCATGGCCGAGGGGCCGTCTTCGGCTTCGGCCAGGCGCGCCACGGCTTCGCTACCGATGTTGTAGCCCGTCAGGAACATCTCCGGGCACACCAACAGCTCGGCGCCGCGTGCAGCGGCCAGTTGCGCCTGCTGGTGCAGGCGCTCGAGGTTGCCGGGCAGGTCCAGCGGTTGCGGTTCGCCTTGGAACAGGGCGATGCGCATGGCGATTCTCCCGTCAGTCGGCCAGGGCGATAGGTCCGATCTCATTGAACACATCGCCCGGGCCTGGGTTGTCCGGGTGGGTATGCCCACCGAAGTGAGTCATGATACCCCAGACCGCATTGAGCGAAGTCTGCACCGCGCCTTCGACCCAGGCCGGGGTCCACGACACATCGTCACCGGCAATGAAGATGCCGCGCTGTTCGGTCGGCATGTCCTGCTGCATGAAGTGCGCGTACATACGCTGATTGTAGCGGTAGTGGCCGGGCAGGGCGCCCTTGAAGGCACCGAGGAAGTGCGGATCGGCCTCCCACGAGACGGTGATCGGGTCGCCGATGATATGCCCGGCGATATCGACTTTCGGGTAGATCTTCTTCAGCGCATCGAGGGCCAGCTTGACGCGTTTTTCCACCGGGTGCGGGAGCATCTTCAGTGCATCGCTCATCCACGAGTAGGACAGGCAGATCACCCCCGGCTTGTCGTCGCCGTTGTCGAACAGGTAGGTGCCGCGGGTCAGGCGGTCGGTCAGGGTCATGCTCATCAGGTCGCGACCGGTTTGCGGGTCCTTGTCCTTCCAGAATGGCCGGTCGACCATGACGAAGGTCTTTGACGACTGCATGTAACGGGTGCGGTCCAGGGCCATCCACATTTTCTGCGAGAACAGCGATTCTTCGCATTCGATCTGGGTGGTCAGCAGCCAGCTCTGGCAGGTGGTCAGCACGGCGGCGTAGTGGCGGGTGTCGCCCCAGTTATCGGTCACTGCCAGGCGCCCATCGCTGTCGCGGGCAATGCTTTTCACCCCGGGGCGTGGCGCGCCGCGATGCAGCGAGCTCAGGCTGGTGCCGGCCGGCCAGTGCGCGCAGCGCTCCGGCACATGGCGCCAGATGCCCAGCGGCACCTGCTCGACGCCGCCGACGACCAGATGCTGGTGATCGTCGCAGTTGGTCATCACCACACGGAAGATTTCCAGCATCGAGTTGGGGAAGTCCGAGTCCCAGCCGCCGGTGCCGAAACCGACCTGGCCGAATACTTCGCGGTGCAGGAAGCTGAGCTTGGCGAACGCCTTGGAGGTGGCGACGAAATCGTAGAAGGTGCGGTCGTCCCACAGCGGTACCAGGGTGTTCCACAGTTCTTTCAGGCGTGGCACATCGCGATCGCGGATGGCCTGCTGGATATCGCCGAAGCGGGCGCCGTCTTCCAGGGCATCGGCCCAGGCGTCAGCCACTTCCTGAAACAGCTTGGGCAGGTCGGAGAGTTTTTCCGCGTAGTGGGTCTGGCCTTCCAGGTCGATTACCGTGCTGCCCGAAGCGGGGGTCAGCGGGTTGGGGAAGGGTTTGGTTTCCAGCCCCAACTTGTCGACGTAGTGATAGAACGCGGTGGACGACACCGGGAAACGCATGCCGCCGAGCTCGGCGATGATCCCGTCGGTGCCTTCGAAGGTTTGCGAACGCAGGCGCCCGCCCATTTTCGAGGCTTCGTACACCACCGGCTTGAGGCCCAGCTTCATCAGTTCGTAGGCTGCCACCAGGCCGGCAATACCGGCACCGACAATGGCCACTTCTTCGCCGTGGCGTTCAGCCGGAATGCTGCCCAGGCCGGCCGGGTGCTCGATCCAGTCGTCAAAGGCGAACGGGAAATCCGGGCCGAAAATAGTGATGGGTTTCTTGCCGTCGGCGGGGTGGCGATTGTTCTTGTTCATAAGTGACCTTGCCAGGCGCTGCGCGGGGTGCGGAGCTTGAGTATAGAAAAACACTGGCGGTCATTTTAGGGGGTGGGGGTTACGTTATTAAGATGCAGAGTGTCGTCGTTATGATTTAATTCAGGTCATTATGACGCTTATTTAAGGCAAATCGACGAGTCAGGTCAAAGCGGCCAGGTGCTCGACGGTTTCGGGGAATTTTTCTACCAGGCGGATCAGTGTCACAGCCTGGGCGTTGGGGCGCGCCCTGCCTTGCTCCCAGTTTTCCAGGGTACGGGCATTGGTGCGCAGATACATGGCGAATACCGCGCGAGACATGTTCAGGCGTTCACGAATAGCCACAAGCTCTTCGGCCGATACCGCCATCAGCTCGGCGAGTTGTACTTTGTGCGAGCGCAGGGTCAGCTTGCCCTGACGCGCCTGGGCAAGGGCATCGAAGCCTTCGCTCAGTTCGGAGAAAACATCGCGTTTCATTTTAAGTCCTCGCTTCGATTTCCAGATCGAGCATCTGTCTGAGCGACTGGCGTTGCGCAGGCCTCCTGTACCCTGGATGACTGAGCCAGCCTGGGGATTGAGCATCAGTACAAACTGCAAGGACCTGAAGGCCTCGTCATCCAGGTAGTCGTGGCGATAACGTGAAAAGGCCGGCAATTCGACGAAAAGTGCTTCCATGCTCTGTACGTTACCTGCGTATAGTTTGTGGTCGTTAGGCTTTACCGTCAAGCGGCAAGCCTGTAACCAGCCTATACGTGGGGCAACTGATCATCCGGGGGGATGATTGCCTGGTGTGTCAAACCGGCTGCCCGCGATCCACCTTGCTGCTGAGGATGATCGAGGTAGTGGTCTTTTCCACCCCATCAACGCTGCCGATCTGATCGAGCAACTGGTCGAGTTGCTCGGGCGAGTCGCTGCGCAGCCAGGCGACGTAATCGAATTCGCCGCTGACCGCGCACAATTGCTGTACCTGGCCCATGGCGCTCAGGCGCCGCACCACGTCCTTGCCCGAGCGCGGTTGCACCTTGATGCCGACATAAGCCTGCAGGCCACCATCGATCAGGCGCTGGCCCAGGCGCACGCCATAGCCGCTGATGACCTTGGTCTTTTCCAGGCGGGCCAGGCGCGAGGTCACCGTGGTGCGCGCGATGCCCAGTTGCCGGGCGAGCGTGGCGACGCTTTCACGGGCGTTGATCTGCAGCAGCGAGATCAGCTGGCGATCGATTTCGTCGAGGGCGACGGGGCGGCTGTCGGACATGGGCACTCTCTGGCAAGAGCCGCATTTTGCGGCTCATGGAATAAGCGCGATAGCCTATCCATTGCCCTCACCCTTGGGCAAGGCGTCTGTGCTCAGCGCGCCTTGAAGCAGTGTTCGGCCTGGGGAAAGCTGCCGTCGCGCACTTCCCGGGCATAGGCGGCCAGGGCTTGGGCAATCTGTGGCTGCAGGTCGGCGAAACGCTTGACGAAGCGTGGCTGGTATTCACCGAACAGCCCCAGCAAATCCTCGGTGACCAGCACCTGACCATCGCAGGCTGGCGACGCGCCGATACCGATGGTGGGGATCGCCAACTCCTCGCTCAGACGCCGGGCCAGAGGTTCGGCGATGCCTTCCAGTACGACCGAGAAAGCGCCTGCGCCCTGCATGGCCAGGGCATCCTGACGCACCTTGGCGGCGCTCTGATCATCCCGGCCCTGGGCCTTGAAACCGCCGAGGCTGTTGACTTGTTGCGGCATCAGACCGACATGGGCCATTACCGGAATACCGCGGCGGGTGAGAAACGCTACGGTCTCGGCCAACTCTTCACCGCCTTCAAGCTTGACGCCCTGGGCGCCGGTTTCGCGCAGCAGTCGGGCGGCACTGAGGAACGCCTGTTCAGGCGAAGCCTGATAGCTGCCAAACGGCAGATCGATAACCACACAGGCGCGCTGGGCCCCACGCATCACCGCCTGGCCATGGGCAATCATCATCTCCAGGGTGACCCCCAGGGTGCTGGGCATGCCATACAGCACCATGCCAAGCGAGTCGCCGACAATGATCACATCGGCCTCGGCATCCACCCAGCGTGCCATCGGCATGCTGTACGCCGTTAGCACCACCAGATTGCCAGCCCCCTTGCGCTGCTGAATGGCGGGCACGCTCAAACGGTTTTCACGTACATGGCTGCTCATCGGTCTCTCCTTGGGTTGTTCAACGAAGCCGGGCGCAGGCTAACATCGGTCCTTGTCGGCTCACTTGAGCAAAGGAGACAGACGATGCTGTCAATGAGACAAGCTAGCGAAGTGCCGCCGCTGCCGGACTTTCAGCAACTGCCGGGCCCGGTGTACCGGCGCATGTTTGCTATTCCGGCGGGCCATCGGGTGCAGATGCACAGTCATCCCTGGGTGCAGTTCACCTATGCCAGTGCCGGCATCATGCAGGTACTGACCGAACACCACAGTTACCTGTTGCCGCCGCAATGTGCGTTATGGATACCGGCTGGCGTCGAGCACACCGCCTATAGCGACCAGGCCATCGAGTTTCGCGGGCTGTACCTGGACGACTCGCTGCTCAATGGTTACCAGCGCCCCTGTGGCGTGCTGCAGGTCACGCCGCTGGTGCGCGAGCTGATCGCCAAGGCCAGCCGCTTTGCACCGGAATATCCCGCACAAGGGGCCCAGGCGCGGCTGCTGCAGGTGTTGGTCGATGAGTTGCGCGAGCTGCCCGAGGCGCCATTTGGCCTGCCACTGCCCAGCGACCCGCGCTTGCGGCGGATCACCGAAGCCTTGCAGGCCACCCCTGCGGATAACCGCAGCATTGAGGACTGGGCGCAGCAGGTAGGGGCTTCACGGCGTACCCTGGTGCGATTGTTCCAGGCGCAGACGCAGTTGTCGTTCAGGGAATGGCGACAGCGCCTGCGCCTGCTTGCGGCGTTGCCGCTGCTGGCCCAGGGAATGAGTGTCACGGCGCTGGCCAACGAGTTGGGCTACGACTCGGTGTCGGCGTTTATTGCCTTGTTTCAGCAGCACTATGGTGTGACGCCAGGACAAATGCGCCGGCGTCAGTAATGGCTTGGTAGTGGCAGTGGTTGCACAGTAAAATCGTGCGTTTTTACGGCTTGGTCGATATCCGGCGCTGGCTGATGCTGGAAGGGTTGCAAGATGAGCAAGATCCACTTCGACGTTGATGCTGTTTATTGCATTTCGATCAAAGAGCGAAACGACCGGCGCGAGTTGTTCAGGCAGACCGTTGGCAGCCTGATCCAGAATCAGGTGATCTTCCACGTTGTCGAGCGTAGCGATGATCCGGTCAGGGGCTGTTATGAGTCCCATCAGGCCTTGGCACGCCAGGCATTGGCTGAAGGTTTGCAGCGCGTGCTGATCTTCGAGGATGACGTCCAGGCCTATGCGTTAAAGGCGGCGCCTATCCGTTGGGTCAATCGCTTTATTCGCACGCGCAGTTTTGAAGTGCTGCACCTGGGGTACAGCATGGGCAGGACCTGGCTGACCTGGTTTCCCTACATCGCTCGCGGTCGCGTGGTGGCCCTGCATGCGTACATCCTGTCGCCTGCGGGCTGCCGGATCCTGGCTGAAACACCTTACGACGGTACGCCGGTGGATGTGCTGTTCAAGCAGCGCATCAAACAGCACTGCGTGTTCCCGATGTTGTTCCGTCAGCATGCGGCGTCAGCGACGGGCAGCGATATCGAAGCGCTGGTCAAGAACGAGGATGAGTTCTGGCAACGCAACTGGGACAAGCATCGCATTTCGCCGCTGAAGAACTTCTGGCGCACCCTGCTTCGGGTGCGTTTCTGAGAGAACCAGCTAGAGTGGTGACAGTACCAGCGGCACGGATGCCGCTGCATGTTCATTGCTCAGGGTTCGAGATGATTCGTAATAAGACCTTTGGCGCGCTGCAGTTATTGAAGCGCGTTCTTTTCACTGTTTTGGCCTTGCTCAGCTTCTTTGTCATACCACTGGTGTGGGTGCCGTTGATCGTCGGTGACAAGTTGCTGGGGAAGTTCAGGCAGCGCAGGTGAAACCGGTTTCTATCGCAGGCACAAAAAAACCGCGCAATGCGCGGTTTTTTGTTTGGTGGGCCCAGCAGGACTCGAACCTGCGACCAAGGGATTATGAGTCCCCTGCTCTAACCAACTGAGCTATAGGCCCCAGTGGACGCGGATTATAACGAGGGTTTCCAGGCTGTGCTATCCGAAAGATCCGAAAGTGCTATGCGAAGGAATGTCGCGGCAAATTCCCCGGCTGGCAGCGGCAGGCTGACGATGTAGCCCTGGATCTGCTCGCACCCTTCGGCTGCCAGGAACTGCTGCTGGGCCTGGCTTTCCACCCCTTCGGCAATTATGGTCAGTTGCATACTGCGCCCCAAGGCAATGATCGCGCGGGCGATGGCGGCGTCGTGGGGGTCGTCCGGCAGGCCGCGGATGAACGACTGGTCGATCTTGAGGATATCCAGCGGCAGGCGTTTGAGGTAGCTCAGTGACGAGTAGCCGGTGCCGAAGTCATCGATCGCCAGTTGCACGCCCAACTGCTTGAGCTGGTGGAGGATGGCCAGGGCTTCTTCGGCCTGGCTCATGATGAAGTTCTCGGTGATCTCCAGTTGCAGGTCGCCAGCCTTGAGCTGGTGGGTCTTGAGCAACTGTTCGATGCGCTTGACCAGGCTTGGCTGGCGCAGTTGGGCGCCGGCCAGGTTGACCGATAGCGGGCCGAACGCCAGGTAGTCGTGCTTCCATGCCTGCATTTGCTGGCAGGCCTGTTCCAGCACCCAGTCACCCAGTTGCAGGATCATGCCGTTTTCTTCGGCCAGTGGGATGAAATGTTCCGGTGGAACGTCGCCGAAGCTTGGGTGGGTCCAGCGGATCAGTGCTTCGGCGCCTACCAGGCTCTGGGTTTTCAGGCTGAACTTGGGCTGGTAGCACAGGCTCAGCTCATTGCGCTCGATAGCCCGGCGCAGCTCGTGCTCCAGGGCGATGCGTTCGCTGGCCTGGGCGGTGAGGTCGCGGGTGTAGGACTCGACCCGGTTGCGGCCTTTGGCCTTGGAGCGGTACATGGCGGCGTCGGCGTTGCGGATCAGTGAGGCGACGTCGGTGCCGTCCTGTGGATACAGGCTGGTGCCGATGCTGGCGCTGGTGAAGAACTCGTGCTCGCCGGCCTGGAACGGCGCCCCGAAGCAGGCCAGCAGCTTGTGCGCGATGTGCCCGGCATCACTGGGCTGGTGCAGGCCGGGCAGGAGGATGATGAACTCGTCGCCACCCAGGCGCGCCACGGTGTCGATATCGCGCACCTGATCCTTGAGTCGCTGGGCGATGGCTTTGAGTAGCAGATCACCCACCGGATGGCCGAGGCTGTCATTGATGTGCTTGAAACGATCGAGGTCGAGAAACAGCACTGCGCCTTGGCGCTGCGAGGCTTGGGCGCAGTTGATTGCAGCCTGCAGACGGCTTTCGAACAGAGTGCGGTTGGGCAAGCCGGTGAGCGGATCGTGATGGGCCTGGTAATCGAGCTTGGCTTGCGCGTGCTTGAGGCTGGAGATGTCGGCGAACACCGCGACAAAGTGGGTGATGCCGCGTTCGCTGCTGCGCACCGCGCTGATGGTCAGCCAGCTGGGGTAGACCTCGCCGTTCTTGCGCCGGTTATGGATTTCGCCTTGCCAATGGCCCTCGGCAGTCAACTGGTGCCACATGGCCACGTAGAAGGCACTGTCGTGCTGACCGGAGGCCAGCAGGCGCGGGGTCTGGCCCAGGGCTTCGAACTCGCTGTAGCCGGTGATTTCGCTGAAGGCGCGGTTGACGGCGCTGATGCGTTGGTCGGTATCGGTGATCAGTACCCCTTCGGCGGTGTTCTCGAACACCGTGGCGGCCAGTTGCAGTTTTTCCTGCATCAGGTGGCGCTCGGTGATGTCGCGGGCGATGGTCAGCATGCAGTCAACGCCGGCGATCGGTAATGGCCTGGCGGATAGCTCGCACAGGCGGATTTGACCGTCGCTGCGGCGGATATGACAGCTGAAATCACGTACGAAACCATCGCGCTGGAGCATGTCCAACAGGCGGCGGCGCTCGTTGAGGTCGACCCAGATACCCAGGTCCAGCGACGTGTGGTCCAGCGACATATGGGTGTCGTAGCCGGTCAGTCGGCAGAAGCCTTCGTTCACCTCGATCAGCAGGCCGTCGCTCTGGCGTGACAGCAGCAGGCCGTCAGGAGAGGCGTGGAAGGCTTTGGCGAACTTCTCTTCGGAGGTTTGCAGCTGTTCCTGGGTTTCCTTTAGCTGACTGATGTCCCTAACCGCCACGACCAGTGCCGGCGTGCTGTCGAGCTGGAAGGTTTCGGCGGAGGTCAAGCCGGTGAACACCTGGCCGTTGCTGCGCCGGAAGAGCATTTCCAGGTTGCGGATGCTGCCTGCCTGCAAGCGTTTGAGCAGGTCGGGGCCGATGCCGTCGATGCCCCAGATGTTCAGTTCGGTCGCGGTGCGGCCCAGCACCTGCGCCGGGCTCAGGCCAATCTGCTCTTCGAAGGCTTCGTTGACCTCCAGCAGGCAGCCGTCGCTCATGCGGGCGATAACCAGGATGTCCGGACATTGCTGGAACACCGAGGCGAACTTTTGTTCGGACAGGCGCAGGGCTTCTTCGGCGTTCTTGGTTTCGCTGATGTCGATCATCAACCCGCGCATCACCGGCTTGTGCCCGTGTTCGATCAGGCTGACGATATCGCGCACCCACAGGCTGCGGCCGTCGGCGCGGATCACCCGGTAGTCCAGGCTGTGATCGCGCCCGGCAGCGGTTTCGCTGTCGCAGAAGGCCTGGGCCCAAAGTGCGTCGTCAGGGTGAATGATGCTGCGCCAGAAGCCCGGACGCAGCCATTGGCTCAAGGGGTAGCCGAGCAGGCCTTCGGCGTGGGGCGAAACGTAGCTGTAGGTGAAATCGTTGGCGTCGGCTTCCCAGGCAATGGCTGACAGGCTCTCGATCAGGCCGCGGTAGTGGTACTCGCTGCTGCGCAGTTCCTGTTCCAGGGCAATGCGCCGGGAAATCTCCGAACTCAGGCGCCGGTTGACGCGGATCACGGCCGCCAGGACCGCGATCAACAGCAGCAAGGCAGGCAGGCCGTAGATCAGCAGGTCGTACCAGAGCGTGCGGTGATCGAGCACCTTGCCGACCCAGCGCTCCTGGATGTTGCTGATTTCGTTGGGGCTCATGTCGGCCATGACTTTGTCGAGGATGCTGACCAGGATTTTCTGCTCCCGCGGCACGGCCATGGCCAGCTGATAGCGGTAGGGCGTTTCGCCGCTGACGTACAGGCCTTCGAGCTTGAGCTGGCGCAGGCTCCAGATGCTCGAGGCGAGGTCGCCAACCACTGCATCCACCTCGTCGGTGGCCAGGGCCTGCAGCGCCGAGCTGACATTGGGCAGGGCTACCAGGTTGAGGTCCGGGTGATGGGTACGCAGCAGTTCATGGGGCGCGTAGTTCTCCACCACGGCGATTTTCAGGCCGTACAGGTCCTTGATGGTGCGCGGTTGCGGGCCGCCGTCATGGGCGAGGATGACGATCGGGAAATCCAGGTAGGGGCGGGTGAAGGCCAGATAGCTCTGGCGCTCCGGTGTCGACATGATGCCTGGCAACAGGTCGAGGTTGTTCTTGCGTGCCTGCTCGAGTACAGCGGTCCAACTGATCGGTTCGATCGGCTTGAACTGCACATTCAGGCGATCCTGGATCAGGGCAATGTAGTCGGCGGCCAATCCCTGGTAGCGACCATCCTGGTCCCGGTATTCGAATGGTGGCCAGGATGCATCGACGCCCAGGCGCAGCTGCGGATGCGCGCTGAGCCAGGCTTGTTCTTCGTCAGTCAGGGTCAGGGCGCCGGCCGTTGCACTCCAGACAAGCAGGAGGGCCAACAGAAGGGCCGGCATTCGGGGCATAACGGCCTCGTCACACAGGTGGATTGATTCGAGTGTAGACGGGCATTCAAGTGGCGGGGTAGTGGGCAAAGGCTTAAAAGCACCGTTCGCCGGAAAAGAAAAACCCCGGCCTGGGCCGGGGTTTGTCGTCACTCGTCGAGGAAGGAGCGCAGATGCTCGCTTCGCGTCGGGTGGCGCAGCTTGCGCAGCGCCTTGGCTTCAATTTGACGGATCCGCTCACGGGTCACATCGAACTGTTTACCGACTTCTTCGAGAGTGTGATCGGTGTTCATATCGATACCGAAACGCATGCGCAGCACCTTGGCTTCGCGTGCGGTCAGACCGGAGAGCACGTCACGGGTCGCTTCCTTGAGGCTTTCGACCGTGGCCACATCGATTGGCGACTGCATGGTGGAGTCTTCGATGAAGTCCCCCAGATGCGAATCTTCGTCGTCACCGATCGGGGTTTCCATGGAGATCGGCTCTTTGGCGATCTTCAATACCTTGCGGATCTTGTCCTCTGGCATTTCCATGCGCTCACCCAGCTCTTCCGGGGTCGGTTCGCGACCCATTTCCTGCAACATCTGCCGGGAAATACGGTTGAGCTTGTTGATCGTCTCGATCATGTGCACCGGAATACGGATGGTGCGGGCCTGGTCGGCGATCGAACGGGTGATCGCCTGGCGGATCCACCAGGTGGCATAGGTCGAGAACTTGTAACCACGACGGTATTCGAACTTGTCCACCGCCTTCATCAGGCCGATGTTGCCTTCCTGGATCAGGTCGAGGAACTGCAGACCGCGGTTGGTGTACTTCTTGGCGATCGAGATAACCAGACGCAGGTTGGCCTCGACCATTTCTTTCTTGGCACGACGAGCCTTGGCTTCACCGATCGACATGCGACGGTTGATGTCCTTGATCTCGGCGATGGTCAGGCCGGTTTCGCTTTCGAGGTCGATCAGCTTCTGCTGACAGGCCACGATGGCGTCGCTCTTCTCACCCAGGGCGGTTGCCCATTTGGTGCTGCGCTTGGCCAGGTCGCTGGCCCAGGTCTGGTCGATTTCGTTGCTCGGGAACAGGCGCAGGAAATCGGCACGTGGCATGCGCGCGTCACGGACGCACAGTTGCATGATGGCGCGCTCTTGCTGACGCAGACGGTCCAGGGCACTACGAACGCGCTCAACCAGGGCTTCGAACTGCTTGGGCACCAGCTTGATCGGCATGAACAGCTCAGCCAGATCGAGCATCGCCTTGAGGCTGTCCTTGTGGCTGCGGCCGTTCTTCTTCAGAACCTTGAGGGTGGCGTTCAGTTGATCCTGAACGGCACCGAAGCGCTGACGAGCGACTTCCGGGTCGGGACCGCTTTCGGTCTCTTCCTCTTCCTCGTCACCTTCCTTCTCTTCGTCTTCGTCGTCAGCTTCGGCCTTGGCCGGTGCTTTCGGGTCGATCGGCGGCGGTACTTCGGCCGGCGGCGCAATGCCGTCGTCCGGGTCGATGTAGCCGCTGAGAACGTCGGACAGGCGGCCACCTTCGGTGGTGACGCGATCGTACTCGGAGAGGATGTGCTCGACAGTACCCGGGAAGTGGGCGATAGCACCCATGACTTCGCGAATACCTTCTTCGATCCGCTTGGCGATTTCGATTTCGCCTTCGCGGGTCAGAAGCTCGACGGTACCCATTTCACGCATGTACATGCGCACCGGGTCAGTCGTGCGACCAATATCGGTTTCCACAGCCGCCAACGCTGCGGCGGCTTCTTCAGCTGCGGCTTCGTCGGTGTCGGCTTCGGCCAACAAAAGGGCATCCGCATCCGGAGCACTCTCGAATACGTTGATCCCCATGTCGTTGATCATGCGGATGATGTCTTCCACCTGCTCCGGATCTGAAATATCCTCTGGCAGGTGGTCGTTGACCTCCGCGTAAGTCAGGTAGCCCTGCTCACGACCGCGGGTGATCAACTCTTTGATGCGAGACTGCTGTTGCGCTTTTCCGGACATAACACCCTATCCACTGAAGGTCTTGGCGGGCAAAAAACAAGCCGAGGATTATACCCGAGCTAGGACCTCACGCGCCAGTTGAGGTCGGGGTTTGTGCGGGAACATTACGGCTTAACAGGTCACGCAGCTGATTTTTTTCCTCTGCGCTCAAGTCACTTTGACGTGCTTTCCTGAGCAGATGTTCCAGGCTGCGCTCGCGTTGGCGAGCGGACAAGCTAGTTATAGTGTCGAAAAACTGTTGTTCAAGGTTGTCGGCATCGATCAGCCATTCCTTTTCTGCCAAGGCCCTGAGCAAGCGGCCTTGTTCGGTGCCGTGCCAGCGGGCGATCAGCTGTAGTGAGCGTAGCTCAGGATTCTTTTGCAACGCCTCCAGCAGGGCCACCAGCAACTGGGCGTAGACGTGTTCCTCGGCCGCCAGCTGGCTGGCGTCCTCGACCTTTTTCGCCAGTTGCGGGTGGTGCAGGAGGGTGCGCAAGGCGCTCAAGGTCGGCGGTTCTACCGAGGTCGGCACCCGTGGCGGGGCATCCTGGCGCTGGCCGTTGCGCTCCCAGGGTTTGCCCTTCTTGTCCCAGGGCTTGCCTTCCCATTTTTTCTTGCCGCCCTTGTTCGGTGCCCACTGCTGTTGCGGTGGTGTGTACTCGGGCTGGTGAAAATCGCCGTAGTCCGGCGTGTAGTCGGGAATGGCATCGTAATCGATGCCCGGGTCATAGCTGGGCGGTGCTTCGACCGGCGCGGAGTGCGCCAGTTGTTCGACCTGCTGGTTGTCCAGCCCGGTGATTTCCTTGAGGCGATTGCGCATCAGTGCGCGCAGGTTGGCCCCGGGCACTTTTTCGATCAACGGTGCAGCGAGGGTGGCCATGTGCGCCTTGCCCTCGAGCGAGCGTGGGTCGGCTTCTTCGGTCAGTTGCTGGAAAAAGTAATCGGCCAGTGGCTGGGCATGCTGGTTGATGCGGGCGCGGAAAGCGTCAGTGCCTTCGGCGCGCACCAGAGTGTCGGGGTCTTCGCCTTCTGGCAGGAACAGAAAGCGCGCCTTGCGCCCGTCCTGCAAGCTCGGCAGTGCCGCTTCCAGTGCACGCCAGGCGGCGTTGCGGCCAGCCTGGTCGCCGTCGAAACAGAACAGCACGCTGGGCACGACGCGAAACAGGCGCTTGAGGTGCTCTTCGCTGGTGGCCGTACCCAGGGTCGCCACCGCGTTGCGCAGGCCTTGTTGCGCAAGGGCGATGACGTCCATGTAGCCTTCGACCACGATGATTTCATCGAGGTTGCGGTTGAATTTACGTGCCTCGTACAGCCCGTACAGCTCCTGGCCCTTGTGGAACACCGGGGTTTCCGGGGAGTTGAGGTACTTGGGCTTGTCGTCGCCCAGCACCCGGCCGCCGAAGGCGATGACCCGGCCACGGCTGTCGCGGATCGGAAACATCACTCGGTCGCGGAAGCGGTCGTAGCGTTTGCCGGACTCGGCGTTCTCGATCAGCAGGCCGGCGTCGATCATGGCTTTTTGTTGCAGGGTATCGCTGCTCAGGTGCTTGAACAGGTTGTCCCAGCCAGGCGGGGCGAAACCGAGGCCAAAGTCGCGGGCGATCTCGCCGGACAGGCCGCGGCCCTTGAGATAGTCGACCGCCGATTTACGCGTCGGGTGGCTGCGCAGTGCCTGGCGATAGAACTCAGCGGCCGCTTCAAGCAGCGGGTACAGCGGTGAATCGACCGGTTGCCGGGGCTTGTGGCCGCGCCCGCTGTCTTCGCGGGGCACCTCCATGCCGGCGGCCTTGGCCAGTTCCTCGACAGCCTGGGGGAAATCCAGGTTGTCGTGGTCCATGATGAAGCCAAGGGCGTTGCCTCCCGCGCCACAGCCAAAGCAGTAATAGAACTGTTTGTCGGGGCTGACGCTGAACGACGGGGTCTTTTCCTTATGGAACGGGCAGCAGGCCGTGAGGTTCTTGCCAGCTTTTTTCAGCTGCACGCGCGAACTCACCACATCGACGATGTCGGTACGGTTAAGCAGGTCGTCGATAAAACTCTGGGGAATCAGCCCGGCCATGGCACTCTCATCATCAGGCGATAAGCAAGTGTAATCGCTAATGCGGCGGGAACGGCTGCGCGTTCGAGCGATGTCGAATGGCGTAACACAAAATACGGAAAGACGTGCTCGTCTGCAGCCGGTGAGGGCTCGTCAGGAAGGACGTGCACAGCTGGCGTTGCGGCCAGTTCTGACGATTCAGGCAGGTTGTCCATGTTGCATGGCAACAGGACGCCTTGGGCCCGAAGGCCAAAGGATCAAGCAACAACTGCCGGCAGCCCGGCTTTGGGCCGGGCGAGGCAGAAGCTTGCGACGGACGTCTGTATTAGTACAGACGAACGGCGCGGCGCTGTTCGCGCTGAACTTTCTTGGCGTGACGTTTAACAGCGGCTGCTGCTTTGCGCTTACGCTCAGAAGTCGGCTTCTCGTAAAATTCGCGGCTACGAACTTCAGCCAGAACACCGGCTTTTTCGCAGGAGCGCTTGAAACGACGCAGAGCTACGTCGAAGGGTTCATTCTCTTTAACTTTGACGGCTGGCATCCAGAGCTACCTTCATTCATTACCGGGGTCAACGAACTCGTGGCAAAAATGTGCGCTGGAGAACGTCGGTTTTTAAGGGTTGCGGATGTTAACCCTTAGCCGACCGGAATGCAAAGCCTCTGATCGAAAACCGCTGGTCGGCGTCGGGAGCGGGGACTATCATGCGCGCCTTCGAATTCAGCCTCAACAAGGCACGGACCCATGCTAGTACTGGGATTGGAAACATCCTGCGACGAAACCGGCGTCGCATTATACGACAGTGAACGCGGCCTTTTGGCCGATGCATTGTTCAGTCAGATCGACCTGCACCGCGTGTATGGCGGCGTTGTGCCGGAGCTGGCCTCACGTGATCACGTCAAGCGTATGCTGCCGTTGATCCGCCAGGTGCTGGCCGAAGCCGACTGCGTCGCCACCGAGATCGACGCCATCGCCTATACCGCAGGCCCCGGCCTGGTCGGTGCTCTGCTGGTGGGCGCCTCCTGTGCCCAGGCCCTGGCGTTTGCCTGGGGTATTCCAGCGCTGGGCGTGCACCACATGGAAGGCCACCTGCTGGCGCCGATGCTCGAAGAGCAGCCGCCGGAATTCCCGTTCGTCGCTTTGCTGGTATCGGGCGGGCATACCCAGTTGGTACGGGTCGATGGTATCGGGCGCTACGAGCTGCTCGGCGAGACCCTCGATGACGCCGCTGGCGAAGCCTTCGACAAGACCGCCAAGCTGATCGGCCTGCCTTACCCGGGTGGCCCGGAGATCGCCCGGCTGGCGACCCAGGGCGTGCCCGGGCGCTTTGTCTTCCCGCGGCCGATGACCGATCGTCCGGGGCTGGACTTCAGCTTCAGCGGTTTGAAAACCTTCGCCCTCAACACCTGGCAGCAGTGCCAGAGTGCTGGAGACGACGGTGAACAAACTCGATGCGACGTATCGCTGGCCTTCCAGCAGGCGGTGGTGGAGACTTTGACCATCAAGTGCAAGCGTGCCCTCAAGCAGACCGGCCTCAAGCGCCTGGTGATCGCTGGCGGCGTCAGCGCCAACAAGGCCTTGCGCGCCTCGCTGGAGGACATGCTGGCCGGTCTCAAGGGCAATGTGTACTACGCCCGTCCGCAATTTTGCACCGACAACGGCGCCATGATTGCCTACGCCGGCTGTCAGCGTCTGGCTGCCGGCCAGCAGGAAAGCCTGGCAATCAGCGTGCAGGCGCGTTGGCCGATGGAGCAACTGGCGCCGCTGTGAAACTGAGCGTTGCTCATGCAGTGGATTCAGAAATGCCGTTCGCGTCCGGCGAAAAGGTCGCGTAGATTGCCGCGGTGACGCCAGACGATCAGCACCGTCAGCACGCTGATCGGCAGCAGCGCTTCCGGCTCGCGCCAGGCCAACAGCGGCAGGGTCAGAGGCGTTGCGACCAGTGCCGCGAGCGAGCTGGTGCGGGTCAGGTAGAAGGTCAGCAGCCAGGCGCTGATGGCCAGCAAGGCGGCTGGCGGGTAGAGCCCCAGCAGCATGCCGGCGGCGGTGGCGACACCTTTGCCGCCGCGAAAGCGAAAGTACACCGGGAACAGATGGCCAATCACCGCGCACACGCCGATCCAGGCCTGTTGCTGCAGGTCGAGGCCAGCAAGATTGGCGATCAGCACCGGCAGCAAGCCCTTGCACAGGTCGCCAAGCAGGGTCAGGACCGCCAGTTTGCGGCCGGCCAGGCGCAGCATGTTGGTTGCACCGGCATTGCCTGAACCGCTCATGCGCGGGTCCGGGCTGCCATTGAGGCGGCTGAGGACAATGGCAAAGGACAGAGAGCCGAGCAGGTAGGCGCACAGCGCCAGTAACCAAAACATGCTAACCATTCCGGGCGAGGACGCCCTGATTCTAACGGCGCAACGCGCCCTTGTCGTGCTGTGGAGAGAAGTGCTTGGACAGAGTGTTCATCGAAGGGCTGGAAGTCGATACCGTGATCGGTGCCTACGACTGGGAGCGCGGAATCCGCCAGTGCCTGCGCCTGGACCTGAGTTTTGCCTGGGACAATCGCCCGGCTGCGGCCGGTGACGACCTGACCCTGGCCCTGGACTACGCCAGTGTCTCGGCGCGCATCCAGGCGTTTGCCGAACAGTCCGAATTCCAGTTGGTGGAAACCTTCGCCGAGCGTCTGGCGGCGGTGTTGATGAGCGAATTCCAGATTCCCTGGTTGCACCTGAAGCTGACCAAGCCGGGTGCAGTACCTGCTGCCAGTGGGGTGGGTGTGGAGATCGAGCGCGGATGTCTCTGAACAGGGTTTACCTCGGGCTGGGCAGCAATATCGAGCGTGAGCGGCATTTGACCGCCGGGCTCGATGCCCTGGCCGACGTGCTGAGCGACATGCACTGTTCGGCGGTGTTCGAGAGCCAGGCCGTGGGCATCAAGAGCGGGCCGTTCTTCAACCTGGTGGTCACCGGTCTGACCACGCTGCCGCTGATGGAACTGGACCGCCGGCTCAAGTTCATCGAGGCCGACAATGGCCGCTATGCCCCTGAGCGCAAGGGCTTGCCGCTGGATATCGATGTGCTGATGTACAACGATCTGCATGGCAGTTTTGATGGCCTGGTATTGCCGCGGGCGGAGATTCTCAAGAACGCATTTGTGCTGTGGCCGCTGGCGTTGATCGCGCCTGAGCTGATGCACCCGGGCGCCGGTAAAACCATGGGGCAGCTGTGGTCCGAGGCGCAGATCAAGCAAGTGCTGGCGCCGGTGCCGTTCGACTGGCGTGGGCAACAACTAACCAGGATTTGACCCCATCGCTGGCAAGCCAGCTCCCACAAGGTCCGGTGTAGGCAGGCCCTGTGGGAGCTGGCTTGCCAGCGATGAAGGCGACACGCATTACCGCTTGGTGTCGTCCTTGTAGGCCTTCAACGCCTTCAGCCGCTCACCCTTGAGCGCTTCACCCAGTGCCTGCCCGGTCAACCCTTTCTGCACCAGCGGCTGCACCTGCACCGCCCGCGCTGCCGCTGCCGCACCGCGCAAATAGTCCGCCTGTGGGTAATCGCGCTGCTCCAGCCCTTTGCGGCCCCGGGCGTCCATCTCGCACGCGGCGATAAACTCCTCGAAGCGCTGTGGCCGTCGATACACGTCGAAGCTCTGCAGCAATTCCAGCAAGGTCGAGGCGCGTAACTCCAGTGCCCGGTGGCAGTGGGTGTGGTACTCGCCTACCAGCAACGCCAGCTCCTGGCATTCACGGGGCGCCTTGAAGCGCTGGTTCACCGCCGTGATCAACTTCAGGCCGCGCTGCTCGTGAGCGATGTGCCGTGGCCATTGCGCTTGCGGGGTAAGGCCCTTGCCCAGGTCGTGCAGCAAACAGGCCCAGCGCACGCTCAGGGGTTGTTGGTGCAGGGCGGCTTGTTCGAGTACCGAGAGAGTGTGGATGCCACTGTCGATCTCCGGATGATGGGCCTCGGGCTGCGGCACGCCGAACAGGGCATCGAGCTCCGGCATCAACTGCTTGAGGGCGCCGCAATCACGCAGAACCTGGATGAATACCTGTGGTTGATCTTCCATCAGCGCGCGGGCAATTTCCTTCCAGCTGCGTTCGGCGGTCAGCGCCTGCAGCTCGCCGGACTCGCTGAGTTCGCGCATCAGTTCGATGGTTTCCGCGGCTACGCTGAACCCCAGGCTGGCATAGCGCGCAGCAAAGCGGGCGACGCGCAGTACTCGCAGGGGATCTTCGGCGAACGCCGGTGATACGTGGCGTAAAATACGCGCTTCAAGATCTTTTTGACCATTGTACGGATCGCAGACATTGCCCTGGTCGTCTTCGGCCATGGCATTGATGGTCAGGTCGCGGCGGATCAGGTCTTCCTCAAGGGTGACCTCGGGGCTGGCATGAAAAGTGAAACCGCCGTAGCCACGCCCGCTCTTGCGCTCGGTGCGTGCCAGGGCATATTCCTCGCCACTCTTCGGGTGCAGGAACACCGGGAAATCGGCACCGACTGGCCGATAACCCAGGGCTTGCATCTGTTGCGCAGTGGCGCCAACCACCACCCAGTCGATATCACTGACCGGCCTGCCGAGCAGGCGGTCGCGTACGGCGCCGCCGACTTTGTAGATCTGCATGTAAAACCTCCGTTGATGCCACAGGATAACCTGTCTGGCAGCAACGGAGGGCGCGCTAGAGGTGTACTACAGCCAGGTCCAGGCGACCGTAGTCCGCTTCGCCGTGTTCGCCTCTGGGCGGCACGTGGTGGGTTTTCATCACCTGGTCGCCCTGCAGGGTCTCCAGGTGAATATCGAAGCCCCAGAGGCGGTGCAGGTGCTTTAAAACCTCTTCTGTGGAGTCACCCAGGGGTTTGCGGTCGTGTTGCTGGTGGCGCAGGGTCAGCGAGCGGTCGCCACGACGGTCGATGCTCCAGATCTGCACGTTGGGTTCACGGTTGCCGAGGTTGTACTGGGCGGCCAGGGTTTCGCGGATGATCCGGTAGCCACTTTCGTCGTGGATGGCCGGCACCAGCAGGTCCTCGCGCTGGTCGTCATCGAGAATGCTGAACAGTTTGAGGTCGCGGATTACCGTGGGCGACAGGTACTGGAGGATGAAGCTTTCGTCCTTGAAGCTGCTCATGGCGAACTTGATCGTCGACAGCCAGTCGCTGCCGGCGATCTCGGGGAACCAGCGGCGGTCCTCTTCAGTGGGGTGCTCGCACATGCGGCGGATGTCGCGGTACATGGCAAAGCCCAGGGTATAGGGATTGATACCGCTGTAGTAAGGGCTGTCGAAGCCGGGCTGGAACACCACGCTGGTGTGCGACTGCAGGAACTCCATCATGAAGCCTTCGGTCACCAGGCCTTCGTCGTACAGGTCGTTCATCAGGGTGTAGTGCCAGAAGGTCGCCCAGCCTTCGTTCATCACCTGGGTCTGGCGCTGCGGGTAGAAGTACTGGGCGATCTTGCGCACGATGCGCACGACTTCGCGCTGCCAGGGCTCGAGCAATGGCGCATGTTTTTCGATGAAGTAGAGGATGTTTTCCTGGGGTTCGGCTGGGAAGCGCGCGTTGTCGCGTTCACTGTTCTTGTCGGTACCCTTGGGAATCGTGCGCCACAGGTCGTTGATTTGTTTCTGCAGGTGTTCTTCGCGTTCTTTCTGCCGGCGCCGCTCCTCTTCGGCAGAAATCGGGTAGGGCCGTTTATAGCGGTCGACGCCATAGTTCATCAGGGCGTGGCAGGAGTCGAGCAGGTCTTCCACAGCATCGATGCCGTGACGCTCTTCGCACTGGGTGATGTACTGCTTGGCGAAGACCAGGTAGTCGATGATCGAACTGGCGTCGGTCCAGGTGCGGAACAGGTAGTTGCCCTTGAAGAAGCTGTTGTGCCCGTAGCAGGCGTGGGCGACCACCAGCGCCTGCATGCAGATGGTATTTTCTTCCATCAGGTAGGCGATGCAGGGGTCGGAGTTGATCACGATCTCATAGGCCAGGCCCATCTGACCGCGGCTATAGGACTTTTCAGTGCTGAGGAAGTGTTTACCGTAGGACCAGTGGTGATACCCCAGCGGCATGCCGACAGAGGCATAGGCATCCATCATCTGCTCGGCGGTGATCACCTCGATCTGGTTGGGGTAGGTATCCAGGGCATAGCGCTCGGCCAGGCGGCTGATTTCCCGGTCATAGGCCTGGATCAGTTCGAACGTCCATTCGGACCCGGTAGAAATGGGGTGGCGCTTCTGCTCTCTAGCGGTCATGTCACTAACCTGCGCTGGAAGAGTTCACGGAAGACCGGATAGATATCGCCGGCCGACACCAGCTGCTGCTGGGCGAATGTATCGACAAAGGCTTCGCCGATACGCTCATACTCGTACCACAATGCCTGATGTTCGCGAGGGGTGATTTCAACGTAAGTGTAGTACTGGACGAACGGCATGATCTGATTGGAGAGGATCTCGCGGCAAATCGGCGAGTCGTCATTCCAGTTGTCGCCGTCCGAGGCCTGGGCGGCGTAGATGTTCCATTCATTGGCCGGGTAGCGTTCGGCCATGATCTCCTGCATCAGTTTCAAGGCGCTGGATACAATGGTGCCGCCGGTTTCCCGGGAATAGAAGAACTCCTCTTCGTCCACTTCGCGGGCGCTGGTGTGGTGGCGAATGAACACCACCTCGATCTTGTCGTAATTACGCTTGAGGAACAGGTACAGGAGGATGAAGAAGCGCTTGGCGATGTCCTTGGTAGCCTGGGTCATGGAGCCGGAAACGTCCATCAGGCAGAACATCACCGCCTTGGAGCTGGGGTTGGGTTGCTTGACCAGCAGGTTGTACTTGAGGTCGAAGGTATCGAGAAACGGCACGCGGTGAATACGGGCGCTCAGACGCTCGATTTCTGCTTCTATTTCCTGAATATCGCCGAAGTTATCCGGTTCTTCTCGCTTGAGTCTCGCCAGTTCCTCTTGGGCTACGCGCAATTTCGCTCGGCTGCTGCCGGACAAGGCGATGCGCCGGGCATGGGCCGAACGCAGGGTGCGGATGATGTTGATGCGTGACGGGTTGCCTTCGTTGCTGATACCGGCGCGCACGGTCTTGAAGGTGTCGGTGCCGGTCAGGTGGCGTTTGACCAGGTTGGGCAGTTCGAGGTCCTCGAACATGAACTCGAGAAATTCTTCCTGGGTGATCTGGAAGACGAACTCGTCCATGCCTTCGCCGGAGTTACCGGCCTTGCCACGGCCGCCGCCCCCGCCGCCCCCTTGCGGACGGGCGATATGCTCGCCGGCAGTGAATTCCTTGTTACCCGGGTGCACCACCGTTTGCTTGCCGCCACGGCCATGGTGCAACACCGGCTCGTCGATGTCGCGACCGGGAATGCTGATCTGTTCGCCATGTTCCATGTCGGTAATGGAGCGGCGGCTTACGGCCTCCTCGACGGCTTTCTTGATGTGTTCACGGTACCGCCGCAAAAAGCGCTGGCGGTTGACCGTGCTCTTGTTCTTGCCGTTCAGGCGTCGGTCGATCACATAGCTCATAGGCCCCTCCGGGAGTAGGCGGTAGCTGCAAGCTTCAAGTTGGATCACCGCTGCACCTGCAAGCGCGACACGCATTTGACAGCCGTGCGCGGCTTGCAGCTGACAGCTTGCAGCTTGCCGCTTATTGCGATTTTCTGACCCGCAGGTACCATTCCGAGAGCAGCCGAACTTGCTTGTCTGTGTAGCCGCGTTCCACCATTCGGGTGACGAAGTCGTTGTGTTTTTGTTGATCCTCTTTGCTGGCCTTGGCGTTGAAGCTGATGACCGGCAGCAGGTCTTCGGTGTTGGAGAACATTTTCTTCTCGATCACCACCCGCAGCTTTTCGTAGCTTAGCCAGGTCGGGTTCTTGCCGTTGTTGTTGGCCCGGGCGCGCAGCACGAAGTTGACGATCTCGTTGCGGAAGTCCTTCGGATTGCTGATACCGGCCGGTTTCTCGATCTTCTCCAGCTCTTCGTTGAGGGCGATGCGGTTGAGGATCTCGCCGGTTTCCGGGTCGCGGTACTCCTGGTCCTGGATCCAGAAGTCGGCGTACAGCACGTAGCGGTCGAAGATGTTCTGCCCGTATTCGCTGTAGGACTCCAGGTAAGCGGTCTGGATTTCCTTGCCGATGAACTCGATGTAGCGCGGTGCCAGGTACTCCTTCAGGTAGCGCAGGTAGCGTTCGCGCACTTCGGCCGGGAATTGTTCCTGTTCGATCTGCTGTTCCAGCACATACAGCAGGTGCACCGGGTTGGCGGCGATCTCATGAGGGTCGAAGTTGAACACCTTGGAGAGGATCTTGAAGGCGAAACGGGTCGACAGGCCGTTCATGCCTTCGTCCACCCCGGCCGCGTCGCGGTACTCCTGGATCGACTTGGCCTTGGGATCGGTATCCTTGAGGTTCTCGCCGTCATACACGCGCATTTTCGAGTAGATGTTCGAGTTTTCCGGCTCTTTGAGCCGCGACAGCACGGTGAACTGGGCGAGCATCTTCAGGGTGTCAGGCGCGCAATGGGCCTTGGCCAGCGAACTGTTGAACAGCAGCTTGTCGTAGATCTTGATCTCGTCGCTGACCCGCAGGCAGTACGGCACCTTGACGATGTAGATCCGGTCGATGAAGGCCTCGTTGTTCTTGTTGTTGCGGAAGCTGTGCCATTCCGATTCGTTGGAGTGGGCCAGCAGGATCCCGGAGTAGGGGATCGCACCGAGGCCTTCGGTACTGTTGTAGTTACCTTCCTGGGTGGCCGTCAGCAATGGGTGCAGGACTTTGATCGGTGCCTTGAACATCTCGACGAATTCCATCAGGCCCTGGTTGGCCCGGCACAGCGCGCCCGAGTAGCTGTAGGCGTCGGCGTCGTTCTGTGGGTATTCCTCGAGTTTGCGGATATCGACCTTGCCCACCAGGGCGGAAATATCCTGGTTGTTCTCGTCACCCGGTTCGGTCTTGGCCACGGCGATCTGGTTGAGGATCGACGGGTAGAGTTTGACCACTTTGAACTGGCTGATGTCGCCCCCGAACTCGGCCAGTCGCTTGGTCGCCCAGGGCGACATGATGGTGTTCAGGTAGCGCCGCGGGATGCCGAAGTCTTCTTCGAGGATGGCGCCGTCTTCCGCGGCGTTGAACAGCCCCAGGGGCGACTCGAATACCGGCGAGCCCTTGATCGCATAGAAGGGCACCTTCTCCATCAGTTGTTTGAGCTTTTCGGCCAGGGACGATTTACCGCCGCCCACCGGGCCCAGCAGGTACAGGATCTGTTTCTTCTCTTCCAGGCCCTGAGCGGCGTGGCGGAAATAGGACACGATCTGGTCGATGCATTCTTCCATGCCATGGAAGTCTTCAAAGGCCGGATAGCGGCGGATCACCTTGTTGGAGAAGATGCGCGACAGCCTTGAGTTGTTCGAGGTGTCGACCAGTTCCGGTTCGCCGATAGCCATCAACAGGCGTTCGGCCGCCGAGGCATAAGCGCTGCGATCGCTTTTGCAGAGCTCAAGGTACTCTTGCAGCGAAAGTTCTTCCTGACGGGTAGACTCGAAACGTTGTTGGAAGTGGCTAAAAATACTCATGACGTCACCTCGCTCGATACGTGGAGCCGACGCCGGATCAGTCAGCTGATGCTGGCATGCAATCGGCGCTACCGATTGCTGTATACCCCCCAGAACACCTAGAACTCGCTACCGATGACCCGCACGCCGGTGTACCGGCTCTCCCCTTTTTGGATGGCCTGCGCTTAAGGATAGTTCGTAATCGGGGAGGTCAAGGGTGGTTGTACATGAAGTTCGCCATGACCGTTCGTCTGGTCAGGCGCGAGCCCGCGCAGGACGCGGGCTGCGGGAGATGAAAAAAATTATTCGGTGCTGCCCTGGGCGGTTTCTGCCGGGTAGGTGCCACGCCACAGCTCGAAGCCGCCGTCGAGGCTGTAGACGTCGGAAAAGCCCTGGCTGATCAGATACGCGGCAGCACTCTGGCTGGAGTTGCCGTGATAGCAGACCACGACGGTGGGGGCGTCGAGGTCGGCAGCGCGGATGAAATCCGCCACCGAATGGTTGTCCAGATGCCGGGCGCCAGTGATGTGGCCAGCGGCATAGGCTTGGGGGTCGCGAATATCGACCACGACCGCACCTTGCTCGCGCAGCGCCTGGGCCTGCTCGGGAGGGATGCGTTTGAATTCGCTCATGGGTACGGTTTCCTTCAGGACTGGTCGTTCATTCTAGCCGGTTGTGCAGGCGCAGGCTGCGCTCTGGGGGTACCTTCGTCGGTGCAGTCGCAACGATGCATGGCGCCGGTGTCGACATTGTACAGGGTCATGGCGCCACCCCAGACGCAGCCGGTGTCCAGGGCGACTACCCCGGGTTCCTTGCAGCGGCCTTCAAGGGCGGCCCAGTGGCCGAAAATGATCTTCACATGCCGTGAGCGACGGCCTTTGTGGGCGAACCAGGGCTTGTACCCGGGCGGGGCAGTATCGGCGCCTTCCTTGCCTTTGAGGTCGAGCTTGCCTTCGCTGGTGCAAAAGCGCATGCGGGTGAAATAGTTGGTGATCACCCGCAGGCGGGTGACGCCGCTCAGGTCCTTGCTCCACTTGTTCGGCTCGTTGCCGTACATGCCATCAAGGTAGAGCTTGAAGCGGTTGTCGTCGCGCAGCGCTTCCTCCACTTCGCCCGCCAGCTCCAGGGCTTTGCCCAGGGTCCACTGCGGGGGGATGCCCGCGTGCACCAGTACTACGCCGCGTTGCTCGTCGTAGTGCAGCAGCTTTTGCCGGCGCAGCCAGTCGAGCAGTTCAGCGGCATCCGGGGCACCGAGGATCTCGCGCAGGGTGTCGCTCTTTTTCAGGCGCTCGATGTTATGCCAGGCGGCCAGCAGGTGCAGGTCATGGTTGCCCAGCACGCACACCAGTGATTGGCGGATCGAATAAAGGAAGCGCAGGGTCTCCAGCGACTCCGGGCCGCGATTGACCAGGTCGCCGACCAGCCACAGGCGATCGACTGTCGGGTTGAAGGCGACCCGTTCGAGCAGGCATTTGAGTGGCTGCAGGCAGCCTTGCAAGTCTCCGACTGCGTACACCGCCATCAGTGCAGGGCCCCGGGAACCGCCAGACGAAAGGGGGCGATGACGGCGTCGAAGCGCTTACCGTCTTCAGCGAACATCTGGTAGCTGCCCTGCATGGTGCCGACCTTGGTGCTGATCACTGCGCCGCTGCTGTAGGTATGGCTTTGCCCGGGCTCGATCAGCGGCTGCTGGCCGATGACGCCAGCGCCCTTGACCTCCTCGACGCGGCCATCACCGTTGGTGATCAGCCAGTGGCGTGACATCAACTTGGCCGGCACGGTGCCGTTGTTCTTCACCGTGATGGTATAGGCGAAGGCGAAACGGTCGTTTTCGGGGTCGGATTGTTCTTTGAGAAAGCGGGTCACGACGCTGACGTCGATCTGGTAACGGGGATCAGACATGCAAGGGGCCTTGGCAACAGACGCGGATACGGCGATGGCGTCAGTCTAGGCTATCGGCGGGGTAGCCGGCCAGTCATGTGGGCATGACTGGCCATTGCGGCAGGATTACGCGGCGCTTTGTTGCTCGGCCAGCTTGTCGGCCAGGCGCACGAAGGCGGCCAGGTCGAGTTGCTCCGGACGCAGGCTGCCATCGACGCCGGCAGCCTCGATGGCGTCGCTGCTGAGCAGGGCCTTGAGGGTGTTGCGCAGGGTCTTGCGGCGCTGGTTGAAGGCTTCGCGCACGATGCGCTCGAGCAGGCGGTGGTCCTTGGCCGGGAACGGCAGGGTTTCGTGCGGTACCAGGCGTACGATCGCCGAGTCGACCTTGGGTGGCGGGTTGAACGCGCCCGGGCCGACATTGAACAGGTGCTCGACCCGGCAGTGGTACTGCACCATGATCGACAGGCGGCCCCAGTCACCACCGCCTGGGCCCGCGGCCAGGCGCTCGACCACTTCTTTCTGCAGCATGAAGTGCATGTCGCGGATCAGCTCGGCGTTGGCCAGCAGGTGGAAGATCAGCGGTGTCGAGATGTTGTACGGCAGGTTGCCGACCACGCGCAGGCTGTTGGGCGTCGCACCGAGGCTGGTGAAGTCGAACTTCAGCGCATCGCCCTGGTGCAGGCGGAAGTTGTCGCGGCCAGCGAACTGCTGGTTGAGAATCGGCACCAGGTCTTTGTCCAGCTCGACCACGTCCAGTTGCGCGCCGCTGGCCAGCAGGCCGGAGGTCAAGGCGCCCTGGCCCGGGCCGATTTCCAGCATGCGCTCGCCCGCCTTGGCGTGGATCGAGCGCAGGATGCGGTCGATGACGCCGGCGTCGTGCAGGAAGTTCTGGCCAAAGCGCTTACGCGCCTTGTGTTGGTATTGCTCGGTCATTTTCGGGTCTCGGCCATCTGGTAGGCGGTTTCCAGGGCGACCTGCAGGCTGCCGGTGTCGACTTTGCCGCTGCCGGCCAGGTCCAGGGCAGTGCCGTGGTCGACCGAGGTGCGGATGATCGGCAGGCCCAGGGTCACGTTGACCGCAGCGCCGAAGCCTTTGTACTTGAGTACGGGCAGGCCCTGGTCGTGGTACATCGCCAGCACTGCGTCGCAGTGCTCCAGATATTTGGGGGTAAACAGGGTGTCGGCGGGCAACGGGCCGCGAAGGTCCATGCCTTCGCTGCGCAGGCGCGCCAATGTCGGTTCGATGGTGTCTATTTCTTCGTGGCCCAGGTGGCCACCTTCGCCGGCGTGCGGGTTGAGGCCGCAGACCAGGATGCGCGGGTTGGCAATACCGAACTTGTGCTGCAGGTCGGCATGCAGGATCCGCGTGACACGCTCCAGGCGCTCGCTGGTGATGGCATCGGCAACATCGCGCAGGGGCAGGTGAGTGGTCACCAGGGCTACGCGCAGGCCGCGGGTGGCCAGCATCATCACCACTTGCGCGGTACCGGTCAGGTCGGCGAGGAATTCGGTATGGCCAGAGAAGGCGATACCGCTTTCGTTGATTACACCTTTATGCACCGGCGCGGTGATCATCCCGGCGAAATGCCCGTCCAGGCAGCCTTGCCCGGCGCGGGTCAGGGTTTGCAGCACGAACGCGGCGTTGGCCTTGTCCAGCTGGCCGGCCACCACCGGGCTCTGCAGCGGCGTATCCCAGACATACAGGCTGCCCGCCGGCGCGGGCTGGTCGGGGAGGGCCGCGAGGCTGACTGGCAGCAGGGTGACGGCCACGCCCAGCAGCGCGGCCCGCTCGGCGAGCAGGTCACGGCTGGTAATGGCAATCAGGGGGTGCGGCTGGGCTTGCGTGGCAAGCAGCAGGCACAGGTCAGGACCTATGCCGGCCGGCTCGCCGGGTGTGAGGGCGAAGCGCTGAGGTTTCACTGCGCGGCCTGATCGGCGCCAGGAAGCTTGATTTCGACGTAGGCTTCGTCACGGATCTGACGCAGCCAGGTCTGCAGCTCTTCATCGTACTTGCGGTTACGCAGTACGTTCATCGCTTGTTGCTCGCGAGCCTGTTCGGTGCTGTCGGTGGCGCGGCGGCCCAGCACTTCGAGCACGTGCCAGCCGTACTGGGTCTTGAACGGCTTGCTCACTTCGCCTTGCGGGGCGCTGGCCATGACTTCGCGGAACTCCGGCACCAGGGCGCTCGGGTCGATCCAGTTGAGGTCGCCGCCATTGAGGGCCGAGCCCGGGTCTTCGGAGAAGCTCTTCGCAAGTTCAGCGAAATCTTCGCCGTCCTTGATGCGTTCGTAGAGTTTCTCGGCCAGTTGCTGAGTGGCTGCTTCGCTACGGATTTCGCTTGGCTTGATCAGGATGTGACGGACATGCACTTCGTCGCGCATGGTGGCTCCGCCGCCGCCACGTTTCTCCTGCATCTTGATGATGATGAAGCCGGTAGGAATACGAAGCGGCTGAGTAATGTCGCCGACGTTCAGACTGCTGAGCAACTTGGCGAAGTCAGGCGGTAGCTGACCGGCTTTACGCCAGCCCATTTCGCCGCCTTCCAGGGCGTTTTCGCTGGCAGAGTTGGCAATTGCCATCTGGCCGAAGTCGGCGCCGCTCTTCAGGCGCGTGTACAGCTCGCCGGCCTTCTGGGCCGCCGCCTGGATCTGCGCCGAGTTGGCGCTTTCCGGCGTCGGGATCAGGATGTTGGCCAGTCGCCATTCTTCCGACAGTTGCATCTGGCCCTGCTCCGAGGCGAGGAAGTTCTTCACTTCCTGCTCCGAGACCTGGATGCGTTCGGCAACCCGGCGCTGCCGCACACGGCTGATGATCATCTCGCGACGAACCTGCTCGCGGGCATCTTCATACGACAGGCCGTCACGGGCCAGGGCCGCGCGAAACTGCTCCAGGTTCATGCCATTGCGCTGGGCAATGGTGCCGATGGCCTGGTTCAGCTCTTCGTCAGTGATGCGGATACCCGAGCGATCGCCGATCTGCAATTGCAGGTTTTCGACGATCAGGCGCTCGAGCACCTGCTGGTCCAGCACCCCGGCGGGCGGCACGGAGCCACCACGCTTGGCGATGGTCTGCTGGACTTCACGCACGCGGCTGTCCAGCTGGCTTTTCATCACCACGTCGTTGTCGACGATGGCCACAACGCTGTCCAGGGGTTGCACGGCGGCGTGCGCCGTGCCGGTCAGCAATACCGCGCCCAGCAACAGCGGGCGCAGACAATCAGTAAGCTTGGTCTTCACGAGTACGATAACCTTGAATGCCCTGGTCGAGGAAAGACTCGACCTTGTTGCCCACTACGCCGCCGAGGCCTTTCAGCACAATCTGCAGGAAGACGCCGTGGTCGCCTTTTTCGTTTTGCGGTGCATCCTGGCTGAACTCGTCGTAATCAACCCAGTAACGGTTGATCAGGCGCAGCTTCCAGCAGCAGTTGTCGTATTCGAAACCACCGAAGGCTTCCAGGGTGCGGTTGCGGTTGTAGTCGTGCTGCCAGCGGGCGATCGCCGTCCACTGCGGCACGATTGGCCACATGACCGAGAAGTCATGTTGCTGGATCTTGTAGTAGTCCTTGACGTAGTTCGGATCGCCTGGAGATCCATAGTCGCCGCCGCCCACGGACCATTTGCCGGTAGCGTTGTCATAGCGGACCATGTCATTGCGATAGCGATAACCAAGGTTCACAACCTTGTTCACATTATCTTCAGGCTGGTAGTGGAACATCGCACTGCCCGAACGGGTACTGCGGCTGTCCGGATCCCAGTTAAAGTCGGAGTTGAAGCGCCAATCGCGGTTGAAGCGATACTCATATTCCAGTGCATAAGGTGAGACATTTGCCTGGGCGTCGTCGCGAGTTCTCCAGTCGATACCTGGTAGTTGTACCTTGCGATCCTTAAAGTACAACGCTTGGCCGATGCTGAAGCGCTGGCGTTGGAAGCCGTTGTCTTCGATCCAACGGTTGGTTACACCCAGCGATAGTTTGTTTTCGTCGCCGATGCGGTCCGAGCCAAAAAAGCGATTGTCGCGGAAAAGCGAGGCGTAGTTGAATGTGCTCTCACTAGTATCAAAGACTGGAATATCCTTCTGGTCTTCGTAGGGCACATACAAGTAATACAGCCGTGGCTCTAATGTCTGACGGTAATTTTTACCGAACCATTGAGTTTTTCGGTCAAAATACAAGCCGCTATCGACACTGAAGGTAGGTACGTTGCGAGTGCGGGTGCCCTTGAACTCACCATCGATATACTCAGTACCGTTGCGGTTGGCATTGTCCAATCCGAAAGCAATGTCCTGCTTCCCTTTATTGTCTAGGTCCAAGTCGTAACGAGTGTAGGTGTTTTTTATGGAAGGCTTCAAGAAGCCGTAGGTCCATTCAAGCGGCAGGCTGACTTCGGGTGCTATGTTTATACGGTCGCCAGTGGAGCGTGCTAAGCCCCTAACATTATTGTCTAGCCAAGGGGATATTGCACCATTCTTGTCTACGAAGTTGCCATTGCGTAGATCTCTATCGAACCTTACAAATTCAGTATTGTAAGCGAAATCTAACCCGCCCGGATGGTATGGTAATTTCCCGTTGAAAGTAATCTGCGGCAACCGATCATAGGGAGTGATCTCAGTAATTGTTGCTAGCTTGTAGCCTTGAACATTAAGCCGAGCAGTGTAGGTATCGCCGCGATAAGTCAAGGCACCTTGCTGATTGAGAAAGTCCCTGCTTTCGACGCCAATCTGGTCCGACTCCAGATCCTGGAAGTAATACGGGTCGCTGATGTCGGTGTAATCGACTTCAGTCATCAGGCGCTCGTCGAGGCCACCCTTGTGCTGCCAGTTGACCATCCAGCGCTGATCCTTGTAGTCGGACTGCAGCTTGCGCTCATCTTCCTTGTCATTCAGGTAAGCACCACCAAACTGCCCTTCGCTGGACTTGGTCAGGTAGCGGAACTCGCCTTCCATCAACAGGCCGCGCTTGGCCATGTAGCGTGGATACAAGGTGGCGTCGTAGTTTGGCGCGAGGTTGAAGTAGTACGGCGTGACCAGCATGAAGCCGGTGTCGCTGCTGGTGCTGAACGACGGCGGCAGGAAGCCGGACTGGCGACGGTCATCGATCGGGAAGTAGATGTACGGTGTGTAGAACACCGGGACATCCTTGACCCGCAGGGTGACGTTGGTCGCAGTACCGAAACCGGTGGCCGGGTTCAGGGTGATGTTGTTGCCCTTGAGCTGCCAGGCGTTGCTGTTCGGCTCACAGGTGGTGTAGGTACCATCCTTGAGGCGAATGATGGCGTTCTCAGCACGCTTGGCGTACAGCGCGCTGCCGCGGATGCGCGATTTGTGCATCACGTATTCGGCGTTGTCGACCTTGGCTTCACCGGTGTCGAGCTGGATGTCGGCGTGATCGCCCACCACCAGCGAGCCGTTGTCGCGAATCTTCACGTTGCCGCTCAGCTCACCACGGTTCTCGGCCTGGTACAGGTTGGCCTCGTCGGCTTCGACCTGCATGCTGCCCTGGCGCATGACCACGTCACCGGCGAGGGTGGCGATCTGCTGCTCCTGCTGGTAGCGCGAGACCTTGGCTCCGATGAAGGTCGGCGACTCATCTTTTGGCGTGGTGTCGTTCATGCCCGGACGCGTCGGCTCGATGTAGGCGCCGGCGCAGTAAGGCCCGGTTTCGGCGAGCTGGGCCGGGGTGAGCTGGTCACGTGGCACCCAATCCAGGTGGCTGGCGTCGGGGCTGCGGGATTTCAGCACACGACCCTTGGCCTCGGTGACCAGAGCAGGACCTTGAGCCTGTTCCTGGGCGACCTCGCCGGAGCCGGCTGGCGTTTCACCGGACGAGCTGGCAGCGGCACCGACATGCACCGGGCGCGGCGGCAGTGCGGCGGCAGGGGTTTTGGGCTTGCAGTCCCAGCCTCCGGCAGCAGACACTTGGCAGTCGAACTGCTCTGCGGCGACCACGTATGGGGTTGCCAGAGGTTGCATCGCCAGCAAACCGCCGGTGACCAGCAACGGGAATTTTTTACGAAACGCGGGGGATTTCAATGCCATCTTATTAGTCCGGGCTTCCTGCGTGCCATCTGCCCGCGTGTGGGGCCGCACGCCTCTCGATGGTCTGAAAAAGATGCTGGATAATAAAGCATGACCCGCTTGACGGCTAGGGCCGTCGGAGACCCTTGTAATGCCCGATCACGATGTACGCTTGCAACACCTGAATGTCTGGCTCGCCGAGCAGCTGGCAAACCTGTTCCACAAACAGGGCTGGGGCACGGTTCCCGCGGGTAGCCTGACCGCTGCCAGCAGCGACGCGAGCTTTCGTCGCTACTTCCGCTGGCAAGCCGCAGGCCACAGCTTTATCGTCATGGACGCGCCACCGCCGCAGGAAAACTGCCGGCCATTCGTTGATATCGCCCACTTGCTGGCCACTGCCAGCATCAATGTTCCGGTTATTCATGCCCAGGACCTTGAGCGCGGCTTCCTGCTGCTCAGCGACCTGGGCACCCAGACCTACCTCGATGTGATCAACGCCGAGAATGCCGATGGCCTGTTCAACGGCGCCATCGACGCGCTGCTGGCCTTCCAGCAATTGCCGATGGACGCGCCGCTGCCAAGCTACGACGTGGCACTGCTGCGCCGCGAGCTTGAGCTGTTCCCCGAGTGGTACGTGGGCCGCGAACTGGGCCTGGGCTTCACCGACGCACAACTGGCGGCCTGGCAGCGCATCAGCAGCCTGCTGATCGACAGCGCGCTGGCCCAGCCAAAGGTGCTGGTGCACCGCGACTATATGCCACGCAACCTGATGAACAGCGAGCCGAACCCCGGCGTGCTGGACTTCCAGGATGCGGTGTACGGGCCGGTGACCTATGACGTTACCTGCCTGTTCAAGGACGCCTTCCTGAGCTGGCCACAAGCGCGGGTGCAGGGCTGGTTGAAGGATTACTGGCAACGTGCCCAGGCCAAGGGCATCCCGGTGCAGGCGGATTTCGAGGACTTCCACCGCGCCAGCGACCTGATGGGGGTTCAGCGTCACCTCAAGGTCATCGGTATTTTCGCCCGCATCTGCCACCGTGACGGCAAACCGCGTTACCTGACCGATGTGCCGCGTTTCTTTGCTTATATAGATGAAGTGATCGCCCGTCGTCCGGAGCTGGCCGAGCTCGATGAATTGATCGAGAGCCTGCAGGCCGCTGCCGGAGTGCGTCCATGAAGGCGATGATTCTCGCTGCGGGCAAGGGCGAGCGGATGCGCCCGCTGACCCTGCACACGCCAAAGCCGCTGGTACCGGTGGCCGGCATGCCGCTGATCGAATACCACCTGCGTGCGCTGGCGGCTGCCGGTTTCAAGGACGTGGTGATCAACCACGCCTGGCTGGGACAGCAGATCGAAGATCACCTGGGCGATGGTTCGCGCTGGGGCCTGAGCATCCGTTACTCGCCGGAAGGCGAACCGCTGGAGACCGGCGGCGGCATTTTCAAGGCCCTGCCATTGCTGGGTGATGAACCCTTTGTACTGGTCAACGGTGATATCTGGACCGACTACGACTTCAAGCTCCTGCCACAAGCGCCGAGCGGGCTGGCCCACCTGGTGCTGGTGGACAACCCCGGCCACCACGGCAAGGGCGATTTTCGTCTGCAGCATGGTCAGGTCAGTGACGGCAATGCCGATGCCGACACCCTGACCTACAGCGGTATCGCCGTGCTGGCCCCGCAACTGTTCGCCGACTGCCAGGGGGGCGGCTTCAAACTGGCGCCATTGCTGCGTCAGGCAATGGCGGTCGGGCAGGTCAGTGGTGAGCATTACAGCGGGCACTGGGTGGATGTCGGCACCCTTGAACGTCTGGCCGAAGTCGAGCGACTGCTCGCCGAGCGCCGCTGACATGTTGTGGCCGAGCACAGTGATAGGTGCCGGAGCAGGCTTTGCCATCGCCAGTATTCCCGGGGCGTTGCTGGGGGCGTTGCTGGGCCAGGCGATGGACCGCCGTTTGCAGTTACACAGTTGGGCGCATGTGCGTGAACGCCTGGGCGGGCGACCGGTGCTACGCGACGATGAAGTGCTGTTCGTCCTGCTCGGGCGCCTGGCCAAGAGTGATGGGCGGGTGGTCGACGGGCATATCCAGCAGGCGCGGGTGGAAATGCAACGCCTGGAGATGAGCGAGCCGGCCAGGCGCCGCGCCATTGCTGCGTTCAATCGCGGCAAAAGCGGCAAGGAACGCCTGGGCGTTCATCTGCGGCGCCTGAAGCAACAGCCGCATGCCGCCGAAGGCATGTTGCGCGCTTGCTGGCGCATGGTCTGGGCCGATGGCCAGGCCGGTCGGCATGAGCGTGAGTTGCTGCTGGAGTGGGGCCAGGCCCTCGGCTGGTCGTCAGCCAAGGTCAAGGCCCTGGCGCTGGAGTATGAACCGCAGAAGGCGGCAGTGGCCGATGGCACCCTGGGGTATCCGCAGGCCTTGCGTGTGCTCGGGGTCAGCGCAGACACCGAAGCCGGGCAGATCAAGCAGGCCTATCGGCGACTGCTCAGTCGCCATCACCCGGACAAACTGGTGGGCAATGGCGCCAGCCCTTCGCAGGTCCGCGAGGCCACCGAACGTACCCGCGAACTGCATCAGGCCTACGCCGTCATTCGCAAACGCCGCGGCTTTTAGTCGAGCTTTTCCGGGCTCAGCCAGCCACGGATGCGGCGGAACAGCTGTTCCTGTTCCGCCGCGCTGTTACCTGGCATGGCGGTCAGGCTGACCTGGCGGTAGTTGGCATCCTTCAAGCGTTTACTGGCTTGCAGGCGTTGCTCGGCTGCGCGCTTGGCCTGGGGCTGGGTGGCGTAGAAAAAGTCCGCGGTGGGCACTTTCAGGGTCGGCGCCAGGCTGTCCAGGCCTTGTTCGGCCTGGGTCGGCGTCTGGGCAGCGACCATCACCAGCTTTTGTACCTGCGCCGGTTGCCGCTCGCTCAGGTAGCGGGCGGCCCAGTAGGCGCCGCTGCCGTTGCCGAGCAGGACAATGCTGCGGGCATTCTGTTGTTGGGCATAGGCGACGGCAGCGTCGAGGCGGGCGAAGATACGTTCGGCATCGGCCTTGTCATCCTCAACCGGGGCTTTTGCCTGCTCGACGCTTTCGTTGTTGTCGCTTTCCGCTGCCGTGGCCTGTTCGATACTGGCGTTGGCGTTGGCTGGAGTGTCCTTGACTGGTGCGCTTTCGCCTTGCTCGGCCTTTTTGGCTGGCGCCGGTGCGACTTCGATGCGTGCTTGCGGGCTGTTGGCCAGCAGGTCCGGCTGGGCCAGGCTCAGGCTGTGCCAACCGGCATAGGGAAACTTGCGCCGCAATGGGCCGACGGTTTTCGGCCAGTCGGCATTTTCGCCGGCACCGGCAAGAATGATCAGGGCGCCTTCAGGCTCGGCGGTGTTGGCCGGTTTCCACAGGGCCAGGAAGTTGTCGCCGCCGGCCTGCAGGGTTTGCTGTTCAGCCTGAGGCACCTGGCGCTCCAGGGCCTGGGCATCTTCCAGGCTGCGTTCGGCCAGCGGTTGGCGTTCGACAGCGGCAGGTTTGCTGTCGGCAGCAGCTTCTGGCGTTTCGCCAGCTGCCGCTTGTGCGGTACAAGGTAGTATCAGTGACAGGCATAACGCCGGCAGCGTCGTGCGATAAAGTGCGAACATGGATCGATCCAGGCCAGATTAATACCGGCAGCCTAATAGTATTTACTCGGGACGGCCATGCTCGGTGGCCGTCCTACCCTTGATGAGAGTGCAGATGAAGCGTGTGCGCTGCCTGTTGCTTATCGGCTGTTTTTGCCTGCCCTTGATCGCTTGGGCGGCTTCGGCTGCCGCGCCTGCGCAAGTTGTGCTGGAGCCTGCACAGCAGCAGTGGCTCGAGCAGCATCGCAGCCTGCGGGTCGGGCTGGTGTTGCAAGCACCCTTCGCCCAGTTCGACCGGCGCCTGCAGCAGCTCTATGGGGTTAACGTCGAGCTGATGAACTGGCTCGGCCGCTCATTGGGACTAGACCTCACCTGGCGCAACTTTCCTGACCAGGCGGCACTGGAGCATGCGTTGCTGGCTGGCGAAGTCGATCTTGCCCCGGGCCTGACTCAGACCCCTGCCAGCTTGCGCCTGTGGTTGTTCAGCGACCCTTACATGCGCGTGCCGCAACTGATCGTCGGGCCGCGTACCGGCGCGGTGGCGGTTGATCTGGAGAAACTCGCCAGCACTGACCGGGTCGCCGTGCGCATGCCCAGCACCGTGGCCGATTATCTGCGTGCCACCTATAGCAATCTCAACCTGCAAGGTGTGCCTCAGGAGCGCCAGGCCTTGCAGTTGGTGCTTAGCGAACAAGCACGCTTTGCCGTGGTGGATGAGGCGCAATTGAGCCGCCTGTCGCGGGAAAGCGAGTTCAGTGAGCTGGTGGTGGTCGGTGATATCGGCTTGCCGCAGTTGTTGAGGGTTGGCTCGCGGCGGGACTGGCCCGAGCTGGCCAAAATTCTTGAGCGCGGCCTGCAGGCCATTCCAGCCAAGGACCTGGAGCAATTGCACCAACGCTGGCTGGAACCGAAGTATCCACGGCTCAGCGAATCCCCAGGCTTCTGGCAGAACCTCGGCCTGCTGCTGGCGGCGCTGCTGTTGAGTTGCGTGGCCATAGTTCTCTGGCAGCGCCGACAACTGCATCAGCTCGAACACAGCCTGCTCGCCACCCGCGACACCCTGGCCCAGCGCCAGGCCCGTGAAGAAGCCTTGCGCCTGAGCCAGTTTTCCATCGATCAGAGCACGGTGGGGATCCTCTGGGTCAACTGGGACAGCCATGTGCGTTACGCCAATCGGGCCGCCGAGAGCATGCTCGGCTACGCCTCGGGGGCTCTGATCGACCGGCCGTTGATCGATTTCGAGCCGAACCTGCACATGGACCGCTGGCTCGACCTGTGGAAACGCGCCCGGGCCAGCGATGAGGCGCCACAGCATTTTGAAACCCGGTGCCTGCGTGCCGATGGCAGCCTGTTGCCGGTGGATGTGTCGCTAAGCTTCCTGCGTTTTCGCGATGCCGAGTACCTGGTGGTGTTTCTCGCCGATGTCACCGAGCGCCGGCGTGCGTTGGCAGCCTTGCGCGAGAGCGAGGCGCGGCTCAAGGGCATCGCCGGCAACGTACCGGGGTTGGTGTTTCGCCTCGAACGCAACCCGGCTGAAGGCGAGCTGGAGTTCCCCTATATCAGTGAAGGCAGTGAAGCTCTGGTGGGCTACACGCCGGCCGCGCTCCAGCATCCGGACATGGGCCTGCGCAACCTGGTGCACCCGGATGACCGCGCCGATTATCACCGGGTCCAGGACCTGGCCCTGGCCAGCGACAGCGACTGGTCGTGGCAGGGGCGGATCCTGACCCGTCAGGGCGAACAGCGCTGGGCCGACATCAAGGCCAGTACCCGCACCCTGGCGGATGGCCGGGTGGTCTGGGACGGAGTGGTCTGGGATATCAGCCAGAGCAAGCGAGTTGAACTTGAGCTGGCGCGCTCCCAGGAGCAACTGCGCGAACTGTCGGCGCACCTGGAAAGCGTGCGAGAGGAAGAAAAGGCCCGTATTGCCCGGGAAGTGCACGACGAGTTGGGGCAGATGCTCACGGTGCTGAAGCTGGAAACCTCGATGTGTGAACTGGCCTATGCCGAACTGGATCCCGGCCTCAACGAGCGCCTGGGCAGCATGAAGCGCCTGATCGCCCAGCTGTTCCAGCTGGTGCGTGATGTGGCCACCGCCCTGCGCCCGCCGATCCTCGATGCCGGTATCGCCTCGGCCATCGAGTGGCAGGCCAGGCGTTTTGAAGCGCGTACGCAGATCCCCTGCCTGGTGCAGGTGCCGGAGAATCTGCCACCCTTGAGTGATGCCAAGGCCATTGGCCTGTTCCGCATCCTGCAGGAGGCGCTGACTAATGTCATGCGCCATGCCCAGGCGCATACTGTGCAGATCAGCCTGAGCCTCGATGGTCAGGCCCTGCAACTGACGGTGATCGACGATGGTGTGGGATTTGTCCTGGAGCAACATCGGCCTTCGTCGTTCGGCTTGGTCGGCATGCGTGAGCGGGTGCTGATGCTGGGCGGCCGCATGACCCTGGAAAGCGAACCGGGCGAGGGCACCAGCCTGAGCGTTGCCATCCCTCTGGATTAGGAGCATTGCGTGATTCGAGTACTGGTTGCCGAAGACCACACCATTGTCCGTGAAGGCATCAAGCAGTTGATTGGCCTGGCCAAGGACATGCAGGTAGCGGGGGAGGCTGGCAATGGCGAACAATTGCTGGAAACCCTGCGCCATACCGAGTGCGAAGTGGTGCTGCTGGATATTTCCATGCCCGGGGTCAACGGCCTGGAGGCGATCCCGCGGATTCGCGCCTTGAACAACCCGCCGGCGATCCTGGTGCTGTCGATGCACGACGAAGCGCAGATGGCGGCGCGGGCGCTGAAGGTCGGCGCTGCCGGCTATGCCACCAAGGACAGCGATCCGGCGCTGCTGCTGACCGCCATTCGTCGGGTGGCCGGTGGCGGGCGCTATATCGACCCGGACCTGGCCGACCGCATGGTCTTCGAGGTCGGCCTGACCGATGCCCGGCCGCTGCATTCATTGCTGTCGGAGCGGGAGTTTTCGGTGTTCGAGCGCCTGGCCCAAGGCGCCAACGTCAACGACATAGCCCAGCAACTGGCCCTGAGCAACAAGACCATCAGCACCCACAAGGCACGGCTGATGCAGAAGCTCAACGTGAACTCGCTGGCGGAATTGGTGAAGTATGCGATGGAGCACAAACTGTTGTGAGTGTTCCAGAAACGACATCGTGCTTACCTTCATCGCTGGCAAGCCAGCTCCCACAGAAAACCAACAGGCATGGCTCTTGTGGGAGCTGGCTTGCCAGCGATAGCGATGATTGTGGCGATGAAGTTTTCAGCGCTTATCCAAAAACGCCATCCTTGTAGGGCAATCCCTACCCCAAGCCTTCCAACGCGCTGATATCAATCTCTCTCCCCCCCCGATTTGCGCCGCTTGCCGCCTTCACTAGGCTTTGGATACAGCAGTCATCCAATAAAAAAGGTGCGGGTATGAGTGAGGTGAATTCGAGCGCTGCAACCGGCGAAGTGCTGGTCAGCTTCCGTGGTGTGCAGAAGAGCTACGACGGCGAATCGCTGATCGTCAAAGACCTCAACCTGGATATCCGCAAGGGTGAATTCCTCACCTTGCTCGGCCCGTCCGGTTCTGGCAAGACCACCAGCCTGATGATGCTCGCAGGGTTCGAAACGCCGACCGCAGGCGAGATCCAGCTGGCCGGCCGTTCGATCAACAACGTGCCGCCGCACAAGCGCGACATCGGCATGGTGTTCCAGAACTATGCGCTGTTCCCACACATGACCGTGGCCGAGAACCTGGCTTTTCCCTTGAGCGTGCGCAACCTGAGCAAGACCGACATCAGCGAGCGGGTCAAGCGTGTGCTCAACATGGTTCAGCTCGATACCTTCGCCCAGCGCTACCCCGGCCAGCTTTCCGGTGGCCAGCAGCAGCGGGTGGCCTTGGCCCGGGCGCTGGTGTTCGAGCCGCAGTTGGTGCTGATGGACGAACCTCTCGGTGCTCTCGACAAGCAGCTGCGCGAACACATGCAGATGGAGATCAAGCACCTGCACCAGCGCTTGGGCGTCACTGTGGTCTACGTCACCCACGACCAGGGCGAAGCACTGACCATGTCGGACCGCGTGGCGGTGTTCCACCAGGGCGAGATCCAGCAGATCGCCGACCCGCGCACCCTCTATGAAGAGCCGAAGAACACCTTCGTCGCCAACTTCATCGGTGAAAACAACCGCATCAATGGCCGCTTGCTCAGCCACGACGGCGAGCGCTGCCAGGTGCTGCTGCCACGCGGCGAGAAGGTCGAGGCGCTGGCGGTCAATGTCGGCCAGGCCGGCGAGCCAGTAACCCTGTCGATCCGCCCCGAGCGCGTGCGCCTCAATGGTCACAGCGAAAGCTGCGTCAACCGTTTCTCCGGGCGCGTAGCCGAATTCATCTACCTGGGCGACCACGTGCGGGTACGCCTGGAAGTCTGCGGCAAGGCCGATTTCTTCGTGAAGCAGCCGATTGCCGAACTCGACCCGGCCCTGGCCGTGGGCGATGTGGTACCGCTTGGCTGGCAGGTGGAGCACGCCCGCGCGCTCGATCCTTTGCTGGAAGCCAATTGAAGGTTTGCTTCACCAACCCTGTACTGTGGAGAGAATAATAATGCGCAAACACTTGAAGTTGACCGCCCTGACCCTGGGCCTGTTCGCGGCAACCCAGGCCATGGCGGCGGCCGACCTGACCGTGATTTCCTTCGGCGGCGCCAACAAGGCGGCCCAGGTCAAGGCGTTCTACGAGCCATGGGAAAAGGCGGGCAACGGCAAGATCGTCGCTGGCGAGTACAACGGTGAAATGGCCAAGGTCAAAGCCATGGTCGACACCAAGAGCGTGTCGTGGAACCTGGTTGAAGTCGAATCGCCGGAGCTTGCCCGTGGTTGCGACGAAGGCATGTTCGAGGAGCTTGATCCTGCACTGTTCGGCGACGAGTCCGACTACGTTCCCGGCGCAATTCAGCCGTGTGGCGTTGGCTTCTTCGTCTGGTCCACGGTCATGGCCTACAACGCCGACAAACTGAAGACCGCACCGACCAGTTGGGCGGATTTCTGGGACACCAAGCAGTTCCCGGGCAAGCGCGGCCTGCGCAAAGGCGCCAAATACACCCTCGAATTCGCCCTGATGGCCGACGGCGTTGCGCCCAAGGACGTTTACAAGGTGCTCGCCACCAAGGAAGGCCAGGATCGCGCCTTCAAGAAACTCGACGAACTCAAGCCCAGCATCCAGTGGTGGGAAGCCGGTGCACAGCCGCCGCAGTACCTGGCCTCGGGTGACGTGGTCATGAGCTCGGCCTACAACGGCCGCATTGCCGCCGTGCAAAAAGAGAGCAACCTGAAAGTCGTCTGGAACGGTGGTATCTACGACTTCGACGCTTGGGCCATCCCCAAAGGCGCCAAGAACGTTGAGGAGGCCAAGAAGTTCATCGCCTATTCGGTCCAGCCTGAACAGCAGAAGACCTACTCGCAGAACATCGCCTACGGCCCGGCCAACTCCAAGGCGGTCGCGCTGCTGTCCGACGAGATCAAGAAAGACATGCCGACCACCCCGGAGAACATCGCCAACCAGGTGCAGATCGACGTGGCGTTCTGGGCGGACAACAGCGAGCAGCTGGAGCAACGCTTCAACGCCTGGGCTGCCAAGTAAGGGCTGCTGATGGGGCGTCGGCTTGCCGCCGGCGCTCCTTGTTCTCAAGATTTCGGAGTTCGCTATGGCCATCGCAGTGCCCCTGAATGAAGGCGCCGGTTCCAACCTCAAGCAGCGCCTCAAGCGTGCCGAGCGGGTCAACCGCTGGAAGGCGCAAGCGCTGATCGCGCCGCTGGCGCTGTTTCTGCTGCTGGTGTTCCTCGTGCCGATTGCCGCGCTGCTGTACAAGAGCGTGGGTAACCCGGAAGTGGTGGGCGGCTTGCCGCAGACCGTAACCGCCGTGGCCGAGTGGGACGGCAAGGGCCTGCCAGGGGAGGCGGTGTACAAGGCGCTGAGCGAAGACCTTGCCCAGGCGCGCAAGAACCAGACCCTGGGCGATACCTCCAAGCGTCTGAACATGGAACTGGCCGGCTATCGCAGCCTGCTGGCCAAGACCGCCCGAGCACTGCCGTTCAAGACCGAACCGGCTTCCTATAAAGAAGCCCTGCAGGAACTGGACGAGCGCTGGGGCGATCCGGCCTACTGGCAGGCGATTCGCCGTAACACCAGTAGCGTCACGCCGTTCTACCTGTTGGCGGCTCTTGATCATCGCATCGATGATCTTGGTGAGCTGGCCAAGGCCACCCCGGACCAGGCCATCTACCTGGACATCTTCACCCGTACCCTGTGGATGGGCTTCGTCATCACCGCCATCTGCCTGGTGCTGGCCTATCCATTGGCCTACCTGCTGGCCAACCTGCCGACCCGGCAGAGCAACTTGCTGATGATCCTTGTACTGCTGCCGTTCTGGACCTCGATCCTGGTGCGGGTCGCGGCCTGGATCGTGCTGCTGCAATCGGGCGGGCTGATCAACAGTGCCCTGATGGCCATGGGCATCATCGACAAGCCGCTGGAACTGGTGTTCAACCGCACCGGGGTTTACATCTCCATGGTGCATATCCTGCTGCCGTTCATGATCCTGCCGATCTACAGCGTGATGAAAGGCATCTCGCCAACCTACATGCGCGCGGCGATTTCCCTCGGCTGTCATCCGTTCGCCAGCTTCTGGCGGGTGTACTTCCCGCAAACCTACGCCGGCGTAGGCGCAGGCTGCCTGCTGGTGTTCATCCTCGCCATCGGCTACTACATCACCCCGGCGCTGCTTGGCAGCCCCAACGATCAGATGGTCAGTTACTTTGTGGCCTTCTATACCAACACCAGCATCAACTGGGGCATGGCGACCGCGCTGGGCGGCTTGCTGTTGCTGGCCACCGTGCTGCTTTACCTGATCTATAGCTGGCTGGTCGGCGCCAGCCGCCTGCGCCTGAGCTGAGGAGCGTTGTCATGCTGAGCCCCTACATGTCGCCCGTCGAGCGGGTCTGGTTCTACAGTTTGCGCATCCTTTGCGGCCTGATCCTGTTGTTCCTGGTGTTACCGGTGCTGGTGATCATTCCGTTGTCGTTCAACTCCGGCAGCTTCCTGGTCTACCCGCTGCAGGGCTTCTCGCTGCAGTGGTACCACGACTTTTTCGCCTCGGCCGAGTGGATGCGGGCACTGAAGAACAGCATCATCGTGGCGCCAGCCGCCACGGTGCTGGCGATGGTCTTCGGTACCCTGGCTTCGATTGGCCTGACCCGCGGTGACTTCCCGGGCAAATCGCTGATCATGGCCCTGGTGATTTCGCCCATGGTGGTACCGGTGGTGATCATCGGCGTGGCCAGTTACCTGTTCTTTGCCCCACTGGGCATGGGTAACAGCTTCATTTCGTTGATCCTGGTGCATGCGGTGCTCGGTGTGCCGTTCGTCATCATTACCGTCTCGGCGACCCTACAGGGCTTCAACCACAACCTGGTGCGAGCGGCAGCCAGCCTTGGCGCCTCGCCGTTGACCACCTTCCGCCGGGTGACCTTGCCGCTGATTGCGCCGGGGGTGATTTCCGGGGCGCTGTTCGCCTTCGCTACCTCGTTCGATGAGGTGGTGGTCACCCTGTTCCTGGCCGGCCCCGAGCAGGCGACCCTGCCACGGCAGATGTTCAGCGGTATCCGCGAGAACCTCAGCCCGACCATCGCCGCAGCGGCAACCTTGCTGATTGCCTTCTCTGTGGTGCTGCTGCTGACTCTGGAGTGGCTGCGTGGGCGAAGCGAGAAGCTGCGTACCCAGCAGCCGGGTTGAGGCCTTTTCGCGGGGCAAGCCCGCTCCCACAGGAGAGCGCTTGCCCCGCGATGCGCACCCGTCGACCGCCTTGATACCGGTCAGCCCCTGAGCGTTTCCCTGAGGTACAATGCGCGCCACTGTGATTCTGCCTACAGGTGCGCCATGCAGCCCTACGCTATTGCCCCCTCGATTCTTTCTGCCGACTTCGCCCGTCTGGGCGAGGAAGTCGACAACGTCCTGGCCGCGGGTGCCGACATTGTTCACTTCGATGTGATGGACAACCACTACGTGCCCAACCTGACCATCGGCCCGATGGTCTGCACCGCCCTGCGCAAGTACGGCATCACCGCGCCGATCGACGTGCACCTGATGGTCAGTCCGGTCGACCGCATCATCGGCGACTTCATCGAAGCGGGCGCCAGCTACATTACCTTCCATCCGGAAGCCAGCCTGCACATCGATCGTTCGCTACAGTTGATTCGCGACGGCGGTTGCAAGGCCGGCCTGGTGTTCAACCCGGCGACCCCGCTCGACACCCTCAAGTACGTGATGGACAAGGTCGACATGATCCTGTTGATGAGCGTCAACCCGGGCTTCGGCGGCCAGAAGTTCATCCCCGGTACCCTCGACAAGCTGCGCGAAGCCCGCGCGCTGATCGATGCCAGCGGTCGTGACATCCGCCTGGAAATCGACGGCGGCGTGAACGTCAACAACATCCGCGAAATCGCGGCCGCTGGCGCCGATACCTTCGTCGCAGGCTCGGCGATCTTCAACACCCCGGACTACCGCGAGGTGATTGCCAAGATGCGCGCCGAACTGGCCCTGGCCCGCCCATGAGTGGCTTCGAGCAGCTGTTCCCCGGCGCCCTGCCCAAACTGGTGATGTTTGATCTGGACGGTACCCTGATCGATTCGGTACCGGACCTGGCAGCGGCGGTGGATAACATGCTGCTCGCAATGGGGCGCCAGCCCGCCGGCCTTGAGGCAGTGCGCCACTGGGTCGGCAATGGTGCGCCGGTGCTGGTGCGCCGCGCGCTGGCGGGTGGCATCGATCACGAAACGGTCGATGACGACGAAGCGCAGCAGGGCCTGGAGCTGTTCATGCAGGCCTACGCCGAAAGCCATGAGCTGACGGTGGTCTACCCCGGTGTGCGCGACACCCTCAAGTGGTTGCACAAGCAGGGTGTGGAAATGGCCCTGATCACCAACAAGCCCGAGCGCTTCGTTGCACCCTTGCTCGATCAAATGAAGATCGGCCGCTATTTCCGCTGGATCATCGGCGGCGATACCCTGCCACAGAAAAAGCCCGACCCTGCCGCGTTGCTGTTTGTCATGAAAATGGCCAGCGTTGCGCCTGAGCAGGCGTTGTTCGTCGGCGACTCACGCAGTGATGTGCTTGCGGCCAAGGCCGCCGGGGTCAAGTGCGTGGGCCTGACCTATGGCTACAACCATGGTCGGCCGATCAGCGAAGAAGCACCGTGCCTGGTCATCGACGACTTGCGCGCGCTGTTGCCTGGTTGCTTAGATCCGGCCACTGGGATAACGTTGGCGAACGTTCAATCCCCCTCAGATCGAGATTCCATCGTGGCGGTTACCGGCAAACTCTGGATGAAAGTCATCAAGGCCCTGGCCCGCTGGCGTTGGCGCGCCTGACTGCCATCTGCCGGCACATGCCGGCCTGCTTGCCTGCCTGACCCATCTGCTGCTTGCCACGAGGCTATCATGACCCGCGAAGAATTCCTGCGCCTGGCCGCTGCCGGCTACAACCGCATTCCCCTGGCCTGCGAGACCCTGGCCGACTTCGACACCCCCCTGTCGATCTACCTGAAACTGGCCGACCAAGCCAACTCTTACCTGCTCGAATCGGTGCAGGGCGGCGAGAAGTGGGGGCGGTACTCGATCATCGGCCTGCCGTGCCGCACCGTGTTGCGGGTGCACGATCACCAGGTGCGGATCACCCACGACGGTGAACTGATCGAACAGCACGAAGCAGAAGATCCGCTGGCCTTCGTCGAAGCCTTCAAGGAGCGCTACCAGGTGCCGACCATTGCTGGTCTGCCGCGTTTCAATGGTGGCCTGGTCGGTTACTTCGGCTATGACTGCGTGCGTTATGTCGAGCGGCGTCTGGGCAAGTGCCCGAACCCTGATCCGCTGGGGGTACCGGATATTCTGCTGATGGTGTCCGACGCCGTGGTGGTGTTCGACAACCTGGCCGGCAAGATGCACGCGATCGTGCTGGTCGATCCGGCCCAGGAGCAAGCCTACGAAAACGGCCTGGCCCGTCTCGAAGGCCTGCTCGCGCAACTGCGCCAGCCCATCGCCCCGCGCCGTGGCCTGGACCTGGGCGGGCCGCTGCCGGCAGAACCTGCGTTCCGCTCAAGCTTTACCCAGAGCGACTACGAGCGTGCGGTCGATACCATCAAGGAGTACATCCTCGCTGGCGACTGCATGCAGGTGGTGCCATCACAGCGCATGTCCATCGACTTCAAGGCCGCGCCGATCGACCTGTACCGGGCGCTGCGCTGCTTCAACCCGACGCCGTACATGTATTTCTTCAACTTCGGCGACTTCCATGTGGTCGGCAGCTCGCCGGAAGTGCTGGTGCGGGTCGAGGACAATCTGGTCACCGTGCGCCCGATCGCCGGGACCCGCCCACGCGGCGCCACCGAAGAGGCCGACCGCGCGCTGGAAGAAGACCTGCTGTCCGACGACAAGGAAATCGCCGAGCACCTGATGCTCATCGACCTGGGCCGCAACGATGCTGGCCGGGTGTCGGAAACCGGCTCGGTCAAAGTCACCGAGAAGATGGTGATCGAGCGCTATTCCAACGTCATGCACATCGTTTCCAACGTCACCGGTGAGCTGAAACAGGGCCTGAGCGCCATGGATGCACTGCGCGCGATCCTGCCGGCGGGCACCTTGTCCGGGGCGCCGAAGATCCGCGCCATGGAAATCATCGACGAACTGGAGCCGGTCAAGCGTGGGGTCTACGGCGGTGCGGTAGGTTACTTTGCCTGGAACGGCAACATGGATACCGCGATTGCTATCCGCACGGCGGTGATCAAGGACGGCGAACTGCATGTGCAGGCCGGTGGCGGCATCGTTGCCGACTCGGTGCCTGCGCTTGAGTGGGAAGAAACCATCAACAAGCGCCGGGCGATGTTCCGTGCGGTAGCGCTGGCCGAGCAAACGCCACGCACCTGAGCCTGACTCACGGCGCCTGCTTGCGGCAGGCGCCGTTTTCCTTCCTTAGAACTCCAGGCTCACCGCCAGGTTGAGCCCTTGCTGGGTCAGCTCGTCGCTCTTGCGCCAGTTGTAGCTGCCGCGCAGGGCCAGGCCCGGCGCCAGGGTCTGGCTCAAGCCCAGGGTTGCCCGGTTCAGGTTGCTCTGCGGGGTGTAGCCGGTCAGGGTGAAGTCGTTGCCCGGCAGGCTGTTGAGGTGAATGGTCAGGTCCTGGCGGTCGTCTTCGAACTCGTGTTCGTGAGCCACTTCGGCGAACAACAGGGTGCTTGGCCCAGCCTGGTACTTGCCCTGCAGGCCCAGGCCCAGGCGCCGCGATTCACGCTCCTGATCGTCGAAGCTCAAGGCCGTGGCGCGGGTGCCTTTCTCCGAATACCCATCGACCTTCACCCGCGCATAGTCGGCACTGACGAAAGGCGACAGGCTCCACTGGCTGCCGGGCGCCGCCAGGTCATAACCCAGTCGCGCGGCGAACGCCCACAGCTCGCCATCGGTATCACCTTTTTCGCTGCGATCATTCACCCCCAGGGCGAAGGTGCGCTTCAGGTCGCTGTAGTCCAGGTGCCCGCCGGTCAGGGCGGCGTCGGCCCACCACTGGTTCTGCTGGAACTGCACAAAGGCGGTGGCCAGGTAGCTGTCGAGCTTGTAGTCGGAGTCTTGCTCGCCGGCTTCAAGCTTCTGTTGATAAACACCGGTAGCAACGCCAACACGCCAGGCGTCATCCAGGCGATAGCTACCGCCCAGGGTCAGGTTGTAGCCATGGCCATCGGCGCTGGCCGAACTGCGCTGGCTGTCGATATCCAGGTTCTGCCCACCAGCGGCAACGATTGCCTGCCATTGACCGACCGGTTGCCAGCTGCCTTGCCACTGATTGCGCAGTTCATCCTGGTGCGCGCGCAGGCTGGCGTGAGCCATTTCCGGTAGCAGCGTCAGCTCCCAGGGCGCCGAGAGGATCGAGAAGGCGTAGTCGGCGATGAGCTCCTGCCCAGCGGTGGTGGGATGGACCGAATCGTTGAACAGCAGCTTGCTCGGATCGGGCGTGGCACTGTTGATGCCGTACGTTGCGTTCTGCACGCAGCCATTGCCGCTGAAGCAGGTACCGACCAGGTTCTGCCCGCTGGCCAGGCCGAACTGCGTCGGAGCAGCCAGGGCTTCCTGGAGCAGCAACGGCACATTGAGCGGAATGACTTGCGCGTCAATCTGGCTCAGCTGGCCGACCAGTTGCTGGTTGAAGAGGCTGCTCAGTTGCGAGGCCGGGCCTTGCATTGGCGTGCCGTTCATTGCCGGGGTCAGGCCCAGGTCGGGCAGCAACCAGACCATGATGTACTGCGCGCCGCCCTGCTGCAGAGCCTGGGCGCTGGCAGCCAGGCGATTGGCGGCGGCTGCGGCGGTTGCCGGGCTGGTGATCTGCCCCTGGAGGAAGTCGTTGCCGCCACCGGTCAGGTAATAAAGCGCGTTAGGGTCGGCGCGCAATCCGCCCGCCAGGTAGCCCGGGCGCTCACGCAGCACGGTGCCGGCACCGGGATTGCCTGGTGGAATGATCACGTCGGAAGTGCCGGTGATCGAGTCGAGAATCTGGTCGGTGCGGTAGCCGCCCACTGCCCAGTTGTTGCCGTCAGGGCGACCGAGTGCGGCATTGACCGGTGAAGTCGAAGCGCCCAGGTCGGTCGGAGCAATACCCAGCTGCGCCCCGAGCAACATGGGCGATACCGCGCCAAAGGCCTCGCCGTTGCCATAGGTCGGGCCGATACGGTTGGTAAAGCGCTGGGTAGAGCCTGGCGCACCGTTGCTGTCGGGGAATTGCCCGGCATCGGCAAGGCTGTCACCGAAGACGATCAGGGTCGAGTAGGGGGAAGGGCCGGCATAGGCACTGGAGCAGGCCAGGGCCAGCAGCGAGAATGCACAGGGCAACAGAGAACGCGCGTTCAACATCGCAAAGATCCTTTTTCGTTGTTGTTATCGGATGACGCCTTAGGACGTTAGCAAAACATTCCACGCGTCTTCCATCGCTAAAGCGTTTCGGCATGCCTCGGTCATATTGCGTGGACCGCGCCGGTAGGCTACTGTGCGGGAACGTATGAACGAGACCTACCCCGTGTTGATCGTCAGCAAACTCTTGATGCGCGTAATCAAGGCCCACGCCCGTTGGCGTTGGCGCGCCTGACTTTATCTCTTGCCGGTTAGCCGGCCCTGTACCGCTTTGCCTTTCTGAACGCTTTACCTGCTGTAGCCAGCTGTTGCTGGTGGGCACAGGCAGACTCGCACCTGTTGCCCTGCGCACAGGCACTTCGAAAGGCATGTATTCAAAGTCAGTAGATGCAAGAGGTTGAACCCAGATGTTACTGATGATCGACAACTACGACTCCTTCACCTACAACGTCGTGCAATACCTCGGCGAATTGGGTGCAGAGGTCAAGGTCATTCGCAATGACGAACTGACCATCGCCCAGATCGAAGCCCTGAACCCCGAGCGCATTGTCGTCTCCCCCGGCCCGTGCACGCCGACCGAAGCCGGTGTATCGCTGCAGGCCATCCAGCATTTTGCCGGCAAGCTGCCGATCCTCGGCGTCTGCCTGGGCCACCAGTCCATTGGCCAGGCCTTTGGCGGTGATGTGGTGCGCGCCCGCCAGGTGATGCATGGCAAGACCAGCCCGGTGTTGCACAACGACCAGGGCGTGTTCGCCGGCCTCAACAACCCGCTGACCGTGACCCGCTACCATTCGCTGGTGGTCAAGCGCGAAACCTTGCCCGAATGCCTGGAGCTGACCGCCTGGACTGCCCTTGAAGACGGCTCGGTGGACGAGATCATGGGCCTGCGCCACAAAGAGCTGAACATCGAAGGGGTGCAGTTCCACCCCGAATCGATCCTCACCGAGCAGGGCCACGAGCTGTTCGCCAACTTCCTCAAGCAGACCGGCGGCCGCCGTTAAGGATCGAACATGGATATCAAGAGCGCGCTGAGCCGCATCGTCGGTCACCTGGACCTGAGCACCGAAGAAATGCGCGACGTCATGCGCGAAATCATGACCGGCCAATGCAGCGAGGCGCAGATCGGCGCCTTCATGATGGGCATGCGCATGAAGAGCGAGAGCATCGACGAAATCGTCGGTGCCGTGTCGGTGATGCGTGAGCTGGCTGACAAGGTCGAGCTCAACACCCTCGACCAGGTGGTCGATGTGGTCGGCACCGGCGGTGATGGCGCCAACATTTTCAACGTATCCACCGCTTCGGCCTTCGTCGTCGCCGCGGCCGGCTGCACTGTGGCCAAGCACGGTAACCGTGCGGTCTCGGGCAAGAGCGGCAGCGCCGACCTGCTGGAAGCAGCCGGTATCTACCTGAACCTGACGCCGGTACAAGTGGCGCGCTGCATCGACAGCGTCGGCATCGGCTTCATGTTTGCCCAGACCCACCATAAGGCGATGAAGTTCGCCGCCGGCCCACGTCGTGACCTGGGCCTGCGTACCCTGTTCAACATGCTCGGCCCGCTTACGAATCCGGCCGGGGTCAAGCACCAGGTCGTTGGCGTATTCACCCAGGCGCTGTGCCGCCCGCTGGCTGAAGTGCTGCAACGCCTGGGCAGCAAGCATGTATTGGTGGTGCACTCGAAAGATGGCCTGGATGAATTCAGCCTGGCGGCGCCGACCTTCGTTGCCGAACTCAAGAACGACCAGATCACTGAATATTGGGTCGAACCCGAAGACCTCGGCATGAAGAGCCAGAGCCTGCACGGCCTGGCCGTGGACAGCCCGGCCCAGTCGCTGGAGCTGATCCGCGATGCCCTGGGCCGGCGCAAGACCGAGAACGGCCAGAAGGCTGCGGAAATGATCGTGCTCAATGCTGGCGCTGCGCTGTACGCGGCCGACCACGCCATGAGCCTCAAGCAGGGCGTGGAGCTTGCGCACGATGCTCTGCACACCGGCCTTGCCCGGGAAAAACTCGAAGAACTGGGCGCCTTTACCGCGGTATTCAAGCAGGAGAATGAAGGATGAGTGTGCCGACGGTTCTGGAAAAGATTCTCGCCCGTAAGGTTGAGGAAGTCGCCGAGCGCAGCGCACGGGTCAGCCTGGCGGAGCTCGAGCGTATGGCGGCAGTCGCCGATGCTCCGCGCGGCTTTGCCAAGGCCTTGATCGAGCAGGCCAGGCGCAAGCAGCCGGCAGTCATAGCCGAGATCAAGAAAGCCTCGCCAAGCAAGGGCGTGATCCGTGAAAACTTCATTCCGGCCGACATCGCCGTCAGCTACGAGAAGGGCGGGGCGACCTGCCTGTCGGTGCTGACCGATGTCGATTACTTCCAGGGCGGCGACATCTACCTGCAACAGGCGCGTGCCGCCTGCAAACTGCCGGTGATCCGCAAGGACTTCATGATCGATCCTTACCAGATCGTCGAAGCTCGGGCGCTCGGCGCCGATTGTGTACTGCTGATCGTTGCGGCGCTGGATGACGTGAAGATGGCCGAACTTGCCGCCACGGCAAAAAGCGTAGGCCTCGACGTGCTGGTTGAAGTACACGACGGCGACGAGCTGGAGCGGGCGCTGAAGACCCTCGACACACCGCTGGTCGGGGTCAACAATCGCAACCTGCATACCTTTGACGTCAGCCTGGAAACCACACTCGACCTGCTGCCGCGCATCCCCCGTGATCGCCTGGCCATCACCGAGAGCGGCATCCTCAACCGCGCCGATGTCGAGCTGATGGAAATCAACGAGGTGTATTCCTTCCTGGTCGGCGAAGCGTTCATGCGTGCCGAGCACCCGGGGCTGGAACTGCAGCGCCTGTTCTTCCCGGAGCGCGCGGTGCAGAACCCGGTGCAAGCCCTGGATTGAACCAACTCTGAAGCCGGCAATGCCGGCTTTTTTGTCTCTACAAGGTTAATGCGATGACTGATCAAGTGGTGGATGTCACTGTCGAGGCCGGGCTGCACACCGAGCAGGAGCTGCTGGCGGCTGTGTGCAAAGGCGAAAAGGATCATGGCCTGTTGTTCTGGCGTCCGACTGACCACGCCTTGGTCATGCCCCGGCGCATGAGCCGCCTGGAAGGTTTCGAGGCCGCCTGTGCCGAGCTTGCGATTGCCGGCTGGCCGGTATTGTTGCGCGAAACCGGTGGTGAGCCGGTGCCGCAGTCGCCTGCGGTGATCAACATCGCCCTGGTGTATGTGGCACCGAAAAGCGAGGGCGACCACGGGCGAATTGAAAACGCCTACGAGCGCCTGTGCCTGCCGTTGTGTGATGTGCTGCGCGAGTGGGGCGGGTTGGCGTCGGTGGGGGAAATCGAAGGGGCGTTCTGTGATGGGCGCTACAACGTCAACCTCAACGGCCGCAAGCTGGTCGGCACCGCCCAGCGCTGGCGCCAGGGCCTGGGCGGCAAGCATCCGGTGGTGCTGGTGCATGGTGCGTTGTTGCTGGATAACGAACGCGAGTCGATGGTGGCAGCGGTCAACCGCTTCAATGAATGCTGTGAGCTGGAACAGCGCTGCCTGGCCGACAGTCATATTGCCCTGCACGAAGTGGTGCCCCAGGCGCCGTTGCTCGAGCGCCTTGGCCAGGCCTATGCCGAGGTGATCAAGGGGATCGCCCGCGACTAGCGGGTACCGAAGACCACCATGGTCTTGCCTTTTACGTGCACCAGGCTGCGTTCTTCAAGGTCCTTGAGCACGCGGCCGACCATTTCTCGTGAGCAACCGACGATCCGGCCAATCTCCTGGCGGGTGATCTTGATCTGCATGCCGTCCGGGTGGGTCATGGCATCCGGCTGCTTGCACAACTCCAGCAGGCAGCGGGCAACCCGGCCAGTGACGTCGAAAAACGCCAGGTCGCCGACCTTGCGCGTCGTATTGCGCAGACGTTGTGCCATCTGGCTGCCCAGCGCGTAGAGAATCTCCGGGTCATGGCGGGCCAGCTCGCGGAATTTCTCGTAGCTGATTTCCGCAACTTCACACTCGCTTTTGGCCCGGACCCAGGCGCTGCGCCGCTGTTCCTGGCCTGCCGGTTCGAACAGCCCCAGCTCGCCGAAGAAATCACCGCTGTTGAGGTAGGCGATGATCATTTCGTGACCATCGTCATCTTCAATCAGGATGGTCACCGAACCCTTGATGATGAACGACAGGGTTTCGGCCTTGTCGCCGGCGCAGATGATGTTGCTCTTGGCCGCATAGCGGCGGCGCTGGCAATGGACCAGCAGCTTGTCGATGTTCTTGATCTTGGCTGGAAGGGCTGATGCAACCATGGCTGGATCCCGGTCAGGAGGCGACGCTTCAATTTCTTTTATAGGTTGTCTGGCGATAAGCGCCAGTGATTTGGCGTCAGCTTATCAGACACTCGCCCCTCTATCGGCAGATTTAGTCGTGCGCTTGAGCTTTTCCACCGGGCCCGCAGGGTCTAAGCTGGCAGCCTTTTTTCGAACAAGGGAGTCCAGGTAATGAAGGCGCGTATCCAGTGGGCAGGTGAAGCCATGTTTCTGGGCGAATCGGGTAGCGGCCATGTGGTCGTGATGGACGGCCCGCCCGAGGCCGGTGGTCGCAACCTGGGTGTGCGGCCCATGGAAATGCTGCTACTGGGCCTGGGTGGCTGCAGCAACTTCGATGTGGTCAGCATCCTGAAAAAATCCCGCCAGGCGGTGGAGAGCTGCGAAGCCTTCCTTGAAGCCGAGCGCGCCAGTGAAGACCCGAAGGTGTTCACCAAGATCCACCTGAACTTCGTGGTCAAGGGCCGTGGCCTGAAAGAGGCCCAGGTCAAGCGTGCGGTCGAGCTGTCGGCAGAGAAGTACTGCTCGGCTTCGATCATGCTCGGCCGGGCTGGTGTCGAGATCACCCACAGCTACGAGCTCGTCGAGCTCGGTTGATGGCCAGCCATCGCGGGGCAAGCCCGCTCCTGCGGGTTGTGGGGGCGGGCTTGACCCGCGATCAGGTTAACCGCGCAGGCGCTCCAACCCAAACAACCAGGCCAACCCTGGAACCAGCGCCACCACTAACCAATGCAGGTTAAAGCCAAGCAAGCCAAAGATTTCTGCTGTGCTCCAGGTATTGCCAAAGGCATTGGCAAACAGCAGGCATTGCAGCAAGGCCGTCAGCGCGGCGAACAGCACAAAGCCTCTACCGAGCAGTCGCCGCCTGAGGATAAAACAGCCGACCAACACGAACAGCAGTTGCCCTGGCAGTGAGAACAACAGCAGATCGACAGCACTGTTGCCATCAGGTTGGGAGATTTCTGGCAGCGTCAGGCTGAAGGGCTCCTCCCTCATGCTGGCGGTCATCAGGCACACGAACAGGTAGGCCACCAGCGCCAGACCCAGGCTTTGCAACAAGCGAACACAAAACAGCCTGAGCATCAGCGACGCAGCCCTGGCAATAGATTGAGCATACCCTCCGGCAGTTGTGCCCGTAGCCAACTGCTCAGATTCTCGCGGTGTTTCTGGTACTGCAGGCCCAGGCCAATCACGCCCAGGCCGATAAAGGTCAGCACCACCGGGAACAGCAGCGATTCGGCAAACACCTGGTAAGACAGATAGCCCAGGTACATTGCCACGCCGATGCCGCCAAAGACCATGAACAGCGGCCGGCGCAGCAGTACCGCAATGCCCATCAGGCCGAGATTGATCAGGCCGTACAGGGCTTTGTCCCATTCACTGTCGGTGTCCAGCAGCGGCAAGCCGAGCCAGAATGCCAGCAATCCGGCCAGATAACCCCAGAACGCATAGTCTTGTCGGGTGCGGCCGTCGATCACCAGGAACACCAGCAGCATCGCCAGGCCAAACCACAGCGACACCGTGCGCCGTTGAGTCCAGTCGAAGGCTTCGCCGTAGAACCATTCGCTCAAGTCCATGGACATGAACCACAAGGCCACGGCGATCGGCATGACGATGAACGGGAAAGGGATCAGCCGCAGCATCAGCAAGCCGACCAGTACTGTCGCCGCTTCCATCAGCAGCCAGCCGCCCTGCACGTAGGTGTAGTAGTGATGGTAGTTGCCCTGGGCATCGTCCAGCGGCCAGAAACCGCTGAGCCGTTCCACGGCAAACACCGCCAGCGGCACGATACTCACCGCCACCGCGGCAAGTACCCCGGCGGGGATCAGTTGGCCGCGGCGTTGCAGGAGTAAACCACCCAGGGTCAGCGCGCCGATGTACACCAGGGCAAGCAGCAGCAGGGCACTGTCACCGATGCGCATCCAGGCTTCACTGAGCAACCAGCCCATGGCGGCCATGATCAGCAGGGCGCCGAAGTAAAACGCCACATGGGCCAGCTGAAAGCTGGCCTGGGCTTGTGGCTGGCGCTTGAGAAATTCAAGCAGGGCCTGGTCCTGGCCCGGGTTCAGAACGCCGGCGCTAACTGCGCGGGCCAGGTCCTTGGCATCGAAGCGCTCTGTCATCGACTGTCCTAGATACGATAAGTGCTTTTGGTCATGACCTTGGCCATAAGGCTCATGCCGAACTTCACTGGCGCCGGGAAGCGAAAGCCGCCCGCATCCAGGGCGGACTCGGCATGTTGCTCTTCGTCGATACGCATCTGTTCAAGAATCGCACGGGACTTTTCATCTTCGGCCGGGATCTGCTCCAGGTGCTCGTCCAGGTGCTTGCACACCTGATGCTCGGTGGCGGCGACAAAGCCCAGGCTAACCTTGTCGCTGACCAGGCCGGCAAAGGCGCCAATACCGAAGGACATGCCGTAGAACAGCGGGTTGAGCACGCTGGGGTGGCTGCCAAGCTGGCGAATACGCTGCTCGCACCAGGCCAGGTGGTCGATCTCTTCTTCGGCGGCGTGCTCCATGGCCTTGCGCACCTGAGGCAACTTGGCGGTCAGGGCCTGGCCCTGATAGAGCGCCTGGGCGCAGACTTCACCGGTATGGTTGATACGCATGAGCCCGGCCACATGGCGGGTTTGCGTTTCGTCCAGGGTAACGTCCGGCTGGATGATCGCCGGTGACGGTCGGGCAGGTTGGCCGCTGAAGGGCAGCAAGGTGCGCATGGCGGTGTCGGCCTGCAGCAACAAGCGGTCGAGCGGGGAATAGTGACGTTCGGTAGCCATCGGGCACCTCCGCAAGAATGTGCCCGACAGTTTACCCCAATCGCGATGCCGGGGCTTGCCCTGGATCAGCCCGGTGGCCAGTGCATCTGACGCTGGCCAAGCACGTGCATGTGAATGTGGTAGACGGTCTGCCCACCTTGCTCATTGCAGTTCATGACCACGCGAAAGCCTTCTTCGCAGCCCAGTTCCTTGGCCAGCCGCTGAGCGGTGAAGAGGAGGTGCCCGGCCAGGCCTTTGTCTGCTTCGGTCAGGTCGTTGAGGGTGCGGATCGGTTTTTTCGGGATAACCAGAAAATGGACCGGTGCCTGCGGGGCGATATCGTGGAAGGCCAGAACCTGGTCGTCCTCGTAGATGATCCTGGCCGGGATCTCCCGGTTGATGATCTTGGTAAACAGAGTATCCACTACGGCTGCTCCATGAGAGTAATCGGACTTGAGTGTACGCAGGCCAGGCGCGTGCGCCCAGCCCTGTGCTACTAGCGGGGGCAATAGGCCTGGTTGATGGCGCCGGCCAGCTTGCGCGTTACCCAGCGCGACAACAGGCGAGGGCTGAAGGCCAGCCAGCGGTTGCGGCGGCCAGGGATGATCAGGGCGCGGTTCTTGTCCAGGGCGCGAACGGTATACAGCGCCACTTCCTCGGGGCTCAGGCTGCGCTGGCCTTTCTCCAACCGTGGGATGCGCCGCAACGGCGAGCGCACGGGACCTGGGCAGAGCACCGAAACCTTGATGCCGGTGCGCTTGAGTTCTTCACGCAGGCCTTCGGAAAAGTGCAGCACATAGGCTTTGCTCGCCGCATAGCTGCTCATCCAGGGGCCCGGGGCAAAGGCGGCGAGGGACGCAACGTTGAGGATCTGCCCGCCGCCCTGAACCGCCATGGCATTACCCAGGGCGTGGCAAAGGCGGGTCAAGGCCAGGATATTCACCTCGATCAGGTCCTGTTCATCACTCCACTCCTGGGCCAGGAAGTGGCCGTAGGAACGGATGCCGGCGCAGTTGACCAGCAGGTCGATATGCCGCTCGCTTTCTTCCAGCTCCAGCAGAAACCCCGACAGGCGCAACGGCTCGCCCAGGTCGCAGGCACGAAACAGCACTTCGACGCCAAAGCGCTGGGTCAGCTCGATGGCGATGCTTTCCAGCGGGTCACGCTGGCGGGCCACCAGGATCAGATTGCGTCCCCGACGTGCCAGCGCCTCGGCCAGTGCCAGGCCTAAGCCGCTGGAGGCACCGGTGATCATGGCGTAACGGGTCATGCAGTTCTCCAGTCGGGAAGAGTGGCCAAAGTGCGCAGTTTACAGGTAGCGGGCGTGAGGTGCTGCCGGTGTGATTCAGATACCGGGCCGGAACACGGTCAACACCACTGCGCCAACGATCACCACCAGCCACATCGAGGCCAGAATAACGACGGCCATGCTGTTGGGCGGCGGGGCAGGTCCGAAGCGATTGTTGCCTCGATTGCCAGGCATCACCAGCAGGAGCAGCAGCAGGAAATTGCCGACCCAGGGCAACAACACTGCCCAGCAGAACCAGCCACTCCAGTTCAGGTCGTGGAGGCGCTTGACGAAGAAGATCATGCTCATGATTCGAGCGATAAGGGCAGCAATCAGGAACAGTGCGGCAGCGTCTTTCCACACTGCACTGGTCACCCAACCCAGCAGCAGCGCGCAGGCTACAGTGGCCGCAATCAAACCCAGGCTCCAGGCCAGAAGGCGGAGCCGACCGATTCGGCCTTGCGGGCTCATCAGTTCGTTTGCGAAGGTGAGGGTGTTGTTCATGCGGGCTTCCTTTGCCTTGATAACGCGTGAATCAGCCCGGCCAGTGGCGGCTCAGGGCTGTGGCCGAGGCATGCGCCTGGCGGTACTCGGCATCCAGGCGGGTAATCAGTTGCTCGACCGAGCACAACTGGTCGATAGCACCGACACCTTGTCCGGCAGACCAGACGGTCTTCCAGGCCTTGGCCTCGTCGTCGATGGGTTTGAGCTTGGTTTCGGTATGGGTGCGCAGGGCGGTCATGTCGAAACCGGCGTTTTCCAGGCTCTGGCGCATAAAGCTTGCAGGTACCCCGGAAACCGCAGCGGTGTGGATGATATCGGCTGCCTTGGCTTCAAGCATCATTTCTTTGTAGGGTCCCGGCGCCAGGCTTTCATGGGTGGCGATAAAGCGCGTGCCCAGGTAAGCCAGGTCTGCCCCCAGCAACTGTGCGGCGAGCACTTCATGGCCGCGGTTGATGCAGCCAGCTAGCAACAGGGTCTTGCTGAAGAACTGACGGATTTCGGCGATCAGCGCGAACGGGCTCCAGGTCCCGGCGTGCCCGCCAGCGCCGGCGGCTACGGCAATCAAGCCATCGACGCCGGCTTCGGCGGCTTTCTCGGCATGCCGGCGCGTGGTCACGTCATGAAACACCAGGCCGCCGTAGCTCTGCACGGCATCAACTACCTCCTTGACGGCCCCCAGGCTGGTGATGACGATGGGCACCCGGTGCTTGACGCACAGCGCCAGGTCCGCCTGCAGGCGCGGGTTGCTCTGATGCACGATCAGATTGACTGCGTACGGCGCAGGCTTGTCGAGGGCCGTCAGGCCGGCTTCGATCTCCTCCAGCCAGGCCTCGAAACCGGCACTGTCGCGCTGGTTCAGCGCCGGGAAACTACCGACCACGCCGTTGGCACAACAGGCCAGCACCAGCTGCGGGTTGGAGATCAGAAACATCGGTGCCGCTACGACCGGCAGGCGCAAGCGTTGTTCGAGCAGGGCAGGCAATGACATGGCAGGTTTCCCGAGGCTGATTATGGGCTTAGGTTAGAACGGTTTGACCACCACCAGAATTACCACGGCCAGCAAGACCAGCACCGGTACTTCATTGAACCAGCGGTAGAACACGTGGCTGCGTTTGTTTTCGCCACGGGCGAAGCGTTTGAGCTGCGCGCCGCACATATGGTGGTAACCGACCAGCAACACCACCAGGGTCAGTTTGGCGTGCATCCAGCCCTGGCTGAGAAAGCCGGGCGTCAGGCTCAGCAGCCAGATGCCGAAGACCAGGCTGGCGATCATTGCCGGCAGCATGATCCCGCGGTACAGCTTGCGCTCCATGATCACGAAGCGCTCCTGGCTGGTGCTGTCCTGGCTTTGCGCGTGGTAGACGAACAAGCGCGGCAGGTAGAACAGGCCGGCGAACCAGCAGACCACGCTGACGATATGCAGCGCTTTGATCCAGAGAAAAAGCATGGGGTTGAGTTCCTTCAGGGTTCACGGTCGTCAGATAGTAGAGGCTAGGGGGCTTGCGGGCCATCGCAACAGTTGTAGGCGTGTTTCAGCGCCCCTATTATCGTGGGCTTTCCTGTTGGTTCGTTGATAAGGGGCACGCGTTATGGTCAAGGTCGGTATCGTTGGCGGCACGGGTTACACCGGGGTCGAGCTGCTGCGTCTGTTGGCACAGCATCCACAGGCCGAGGTGGCGGTGATCACTTCGCGCTCCGAGGCTGGCCTGGCGGTTGCCGATATGTATCCGAACCTGCGCGGCCACTACGATGGCCTGGCTTTCAGCGTGCCAGACGTGAAGACCCTGGCCGCCTGCGACGTGGTGTTCTTCGCCACCCCGCACGGGGTTGCCCATGCCCTGGCGGGCGAGCTGCTGGCCGCTGGCACCAAGGTCATCGACCTGTCCGCGGACTTCCGCCTGCAGGACGCCGATGAATGGGCCAAGTGGTACGGCCAACCTCACGGCGCGCCGGATCTGCTCAAGGATGCGGTGTACGGCCTGCCTGAAGTCAATCGCGAGCAGATCCGCCAGGCGCGCCTGATCGCCGTGCCGGGTTGCTATCCTACCGCCACCCAGCTGGGCTTCCTGCCGCTGCTCGAAGCTGGCATTGCCGATGCCTCGCGCCTGATTGCCGACTGCAAGTCCGGTGTCAGCGGCGCCGGTCGTGGCGCGGCGGTCGGTTCGCTGTTCTGTGAGGCGGGCGAGAGCATGAAGGCTTATGCGGTCAAGGGCCATCGTCACCTGCCGGAGATTACCCAGGGCCTGCGCCGGGCGGCTGGTACTGATGTCGGCCTGACCTTTGTGCCGCACTTGACGCCGATGATCCGCGGTATCCATTCGACCCTGTATGCCACCGTCGCCGATACCTCGGTCGATCTGCAGGCGCTGTTCGAGAAGCGCTATGCCGATGAACCGTTCGTCGACGTAATGCCGGCTGGCAGCCACCCGGAAACCCGCAGCGTGCGCGGCGCCAACGTCTGCCGGATTGCCGTGCACCGTCCGCAAGGCGGCGACCTGGTGGTGGTGCTGTCGGTGATCGACAACCTGGTCAAGGGCGCGTCGGGGCAGGCGGTACAGAACCTCAACATCCTCTTTGGCCTGGACGAACGCATGGGGCTTTCCCACGCCGGCCTGCTGCCCTAAGCCTCCAACGGCAGGTTTCAAGCTGCATGTCAGAGCCGGACGCGAGCCGCTTATCGCTTGCAGCCAGCCGCTTGCAGCTTTTGTATTGTTGACCGCTTTTCTCGGAGAAGCGGATAATGCGCGTCATCACGCATTATGGCGGCATAGCGCCGGGAGATAGTCAGCATGAGCGTCGAATCCTTCACCCCCGTGGCATTGCAGTTCACTGAGGGTGCAGCGCACAAGGTGAAGACCCTGGTCGATGAAGAAGGCAATGATCGCCTGAAGTTGCGAGTATTCGTGACCGGCGGCGGTTGCTCGGGTTTTCAGTACGGTTTCACGTTTGATGAAGACGTTGCCGAAGACGACACCATCGTCGAGCGCGAAGGCGTGGCCCTGGTCGTCGATCCAATGAGTTTCCAGTACCTGGCAGGAGCCGAGGTGGATTACCAGGAAGGCCTGGAAGGCTCGCGTTTCGTCATCAAGAACCCGAACGCCACCACGACCTGTGGTTGCGGTTCTTCGTTCTCGATCTGATTGCAAGGGCAGTACCGCAAACGCCGCGCCGATGCGCGGCGTTTTGCTATCTGCGGTTTATGCCGGGTAGATCGCGCCCAGTACTCGCAGGCCACGGGCAGCAGTGACGCTGGGGCGGTTGGCGGGGATATGCTCCAGGCAGCAGTGGGCCAGCCAGGCGAAGGCCATGGCTTCAACCCAGTCAGGGTCGATGCCGCACGCCGCAGTGCTGCTGACCCGGGCGTTGGGCAGCAGGGTTGCCAGGCGCTGCATCAGCACGCTGTTGTGCGCGCCGCCACCGCAGACCAGCACCGCCTGGGTGTCGTCCTGTGCCGCCTGCAGCGAGCTGACGATGCTGCGCGCAGTCAACTCCAGCAGGGTGGCCTGCACGTCTTCATCCCTGTAGCTCGGTTGAGACGTCAGGTGCAGTTGCAGCCAAGGCAGGTTGAACACCTCGCGACCGGTGCTTTTCGGTCCGCTGCCAGCGAAGAACGGATCGCTTAGCAGAGACGCGAGCAAACCGGGGATCACCTGGCCAGTGCCAGCCCAGGCGCCATCGGCGTCATAGCTGTGCCCCTGCTTCTGCTGGATCCAGGCATCGAGCAACACGTTACCCGGCCCGCAATCGAAGCCGCTGACGGGCTTGTCCTGTTCGATCAGGCTCAGATTGCTGAAACCGCCGACGTTGAGCACTGCCAGGCGTTGACCCTGATGGGCGAACAGCGCTTCGTGGAAGGCCGGTACCAGCGGTGCGCCCTGGCCGCCGGCGGCAACATCACGGCGGCGGAAGTCGCTGACTACGCTGATGCCGGTGAGCTCGGCCAGCAGGGCCGGGTTGCCGATCTGCACGGTGAAGCCGCGCGCCGGTTCGTGACGGATGGTCTGGCCATGGCTGCCGATGGCGCGAATGGCCTCGGGCTTGAGGTTACGGGTGGCCAGCAGGTGCTGGATGCCTTCGGCTGCGAGGCGTACCCACTGGTTCTCTGCCAGGGCCGCGCGGGCGATCTCGTCAGGCCCGCTAGCGCACAGCTCCAGCAGGTCCTGGCGCAGGCTGGCGGGCATGGGGATGTAATGAGTGGCGAGCAGCGTGAGCTGCTGCTCCTGTTCGATCAAGGCGATGTCCAGGCCATCGAGGCTGGTCCCGGACATCACACCAAGATAGAGCGGCATTGCCTAGCGCTTGCTCGAGGCGAGCAGGGTGGCCTTTTCCTGGTCCATGCGCGCTACCAGCGGCTGGCTTTGCTGCAGGAAGCGCTGGCGCTCGGCTTTGGCGATCGGGTCGGCCATTGGCAGCTTCTGCCCGAGCGGATCGACGTGCACGCCGTTGACCTGGAACTCGTAATGCAGGTGTGGGCCAGTGGACAGGCCGGTAGTGCCGATGTAGCCGATGATCTGACCTTGCTTGACGGTGCCGCCGGTCTTCACGCCCTTGGCGAAGCCCTGCATGTGCCCGTAGAGCGTCTGGTAGCGGTTGCCGTGCTGGATGATCACGGTATTGCCATAACCGCCGCGGCGGCCCGCGAGCAGGACCTTGCCATCACCGGCTGCCTTGATCGGCGTGCCGCGCGGTGCTGCATAGTCGACGCCTTTGTGGGCGCGGATCTTGTTCAGGATCGGGTGCTTGCGGCCAGCCGAGAAGCGCGAGCTGATGCGGGCGAAATCAACCGGGGTACGGATGAACGCCTTGCGCATGCTGTTACCGTCAGCGGTGTAGTAGTTGGTGTTGCCTTGCTTGTTGGTGTAGCGCACCGCGGTGAAGCTCTTGCCGCGGTTGGTAAAGCGTGCGGACAGGATATTGCCGGTGCCGACGACCTTGCCGTTCATGACCTTCTGTTCGTAGATCACGTCGAATTCGTCGCCCTGGCGGATATCCTGGGCGAAGTCGATGTCGTAGCCAAAGATACGTGCCATATCCATGGTCAGGTTGTGATTCAGGCCGGCGCGCTGGGCCGAGGCCGACAGCGAGCTCTTGATCACGCCATGAACATAGGCGGAACGCATCACCGGCTTGCTGATCTCACGGTTGAACGCGTAACCGTTTGCGCTCTTGGTCAGGCGAATGGTTTCCAGGTCGCTGAGCTTGCTGTGCAGGCTGGCCAGCTGGCCGTCCTTGTCCAGTTCGATCTGCAGCACCTGGCCATGCTTGAGTTGGCTGAACTGCTTGGCCTGCTTGTTGCTGGCCAGAACTTCATGCACGGCGGTGGCTGGCAGGCCGACCTTGGTGAACAGGGTCGACAGGGTATCGCCACGGCTCACGGTAACTTCGCGGTGGCTTGGGTCTTTGCTGGCCGGCGCGGCTTCGGCGGCGGCAGGCGCGGGCTCGGCCTTGGCGGTTTCCTCGGTTGGCGTAGCGCTGTTGTCGATCTGCGCAAACGGCGAGGGGGCGGTATCGGTGTTCTGGGTAAGTGGGGCGTCCTGTTCCTGCTTGAGTTGCTCGGCCGGGCTTTCCAGCTCCAGGTTCAGGGTAGTCTTCTTGGCTTCGACCTCGCTGGATGGAAACACCAGCAAGGCCAGGCTGAGTAAGGCGGCGATGCCGCTGGCGGCCAACAGGTGGCTCTTCGGATAAAGCGGGGGCGCTTTAGGCGGTTCGTTGGTCATAGATGAATTGACTTTGAAATAGATGAAGTGGAAAAGATGAATGACATGATGAAGATGAAATAACTGTATAAAATATAACCAAATCCCCTTCAGCGCAAGCGCGCAGACGTCATCAGTCGGCTTCGAGGTCACACTCGGGGCAAAAACTTGTATTTGATGGCTGATCTTGTATGGTTGGGTCCCTTTGAATCTGAGCCTTACGGGTCTGTTATGAAGTCGGTTGAAGAGCAGCTAGCGCTGATCAAGCGTGGAGCGGAAGAGGTACTGGTCGAGTCCGAGTTGGTCGAGAAGCTCAAGCGCGGGCAACCGCTGCGGATCAAGGCGGGATTTGACCCGACTGCGCCTGACCTGCACCTGGGGCATACCGTCCTGATCAACAAGCTGCGTCAGTTCCAGGACCTGGGCCACCAGGTGATCTTCCTGATCGGCGACTTCACCGGCATGATCGGTGATCCGAGCGGCAAGAGCGCTACCCGTCCGCCGCTGACCCGCGAGCAGGTGCTGGATAACGCCGAGACCTATAAACAGCAGGTGTTCAAGATTCTCGACCCGGCCAAGACCGAAGTCGCGTTCAACTCCACCTGGATGGACAAGCTCAGCCCGGCCGACTTCATTCGCCTGGCGTCGCAGTACACCGTGGCGCGCATGCTCGAGCGCGACGACTTCGACAAGCGCTACACCACCAACCAGCCGATCGCGATCCATGAGTTCCTCTATCCGCTGGTGCAGGGCTATGACTCGGTAGCGCTCAAGTGCGACGTCGAGCTCGGCGGTACCGACCAGAAGTTCAACCTGCTGATGGGTCGCGAGCTGCAACGCGCCTACGGCCAGGAAGCGCAGAACATCGTGACCATGCCGCTGCTCGAAGGGCTCGACGGTGTGAAGAAGATGTCCAAGTCGCTGGGCAATTATGTCGGCATCCAGGAAGCCCCTGGGGTGATGTACAGCAAGCTCGTGTCGATTCCCGACACCTTGATGTGGCGTTACTTCGAGCTGCTGAGCTTCCGCTCCATGGAAGAGATCGAGCAGTTCCGTGCCGATGTTGCCAATGGCGCGAACCCGCGTGACATCAAGATCAAGCTGGCGGAAGAGATCGTTGCACGCTTCCATGGTGAGGAGGCTGCCGCCAATGCTCACCGCGCGGCAGGTAACCGTATGAAAGAGGGCGAGTTGCCGGAGGACCTGCCTGATGTCGAGGTTGCTGCGGCTGAAGGCTTGCCGATCGCTGCTGTGTTGAACCGGGCGGGCCTGGTGAAGAACTCGGCGATGGCGCGGGACCTGCTCAATGGCGGCGCCGTGAAAGTCGACGGTGCGGTGGTTGATCGCGACTTCATGTTTGCACTTGGCGCGACCCATGTGTGCCAGGCGGGCAAGAAGGCATTTGCGCGCATTACTTTGAAGGCAGAGTAAGAGCTCCTTCTATATATAGGCAAAAGGCGTTTTGCGGTTGATTTGAGAAAGTTTGAAATCAACCCTTGACGCCCGATTTAATCTCTCTATAATTCGCCCCACTTCCGGCGCAGTCGGAACTGAAAACTCCTTGAGTTTCAAAGAGTTAGCGGTTCCAGGGTCATCCGGAAGGGCTTCGATCGAAAGATCGGCAGCGGTGAAAAAGGCGGTTGACAGCGGTTTGAAACGCTGTAGAATTCGCCTCCCGCTGACGAGAGATCGCAGCGAGTCAAGTGGTTGAAGTTGAAAGAGAAATTCTGAAAAACTTCAAAATAAACGCTTGACAGGCTCTGAGGAAAGCGTAGAATGCGCGCCTCGGTTGAGGCGAAAAGCTCTTAACCAACCGCTCTTTAACAACTGAATCAAGCAATTCGTGTGGGTGCTTGTGAGCTCAGACTGATAGTCAAAAAGATTATCAGCATCACAAGTGGCTACACGAAAAATCGAAAGATTTGAAAGTAAGTCATTTGAGATTGCTGAGCCAAGTTTAGGGTTTTCTCAAAACCCAAGCAGTATTGAACTGAAGAGTTTGATCATGGCTCAGATTGAACGCTGGCGGCAGGCCTAACACATGCAAGTCGAGCGGATGAGAAGAGCTTGCTCTTCGATTCAGCGGCGGACGGGTGAGTAATACCTAGGAATCTGCCTGGTAGTGGGGGACAACGTTTCGAAAGGAACGCTAATACCGCATACGTCCTACGGGAGAAAGCAGGGGACCTTCGGGCCTTGCGCTATCAGATGAGCCTAGGTCGGATTAGCTAGTTGGTGAGGTAATGGCTCACCAAGGCGACGATCCGTAACTGGTCTGAGAGGATGATCAGTCACACTGGAACTGAGACACGGTCCAGACTCCTACGGGAGGCAGCAGTGGGGAATATTGGACAATGGGCGAAAGCCTGATCCAGCCATGCCGCGTGTGTGAAGAAGGTCTTCGGATTGTAAAGCACTTTAAGTTGGGAGGAAGGGTACTTACCTAATACGTGAGTATTTTGACGTTACCGACAGAATAAGCACCGGCTAACTCTGTGCCAGCAGCCGCGGTAATACAGAGGGTGCAAGCGTTAATCGGAATTACTGGGCGTAAAGCGCGCGTAGGTGGTTCGTTAAGTTGGATGTGAAATCCCCGGGCTCAACCTGGGAACTGCATCCAAAACTGGCGAGCTAGAGTAGGGCAGAGGGTGGTGGAATTTCCTGTGTAGCGGTGAAATGCGTAGATATAGGAAGGAACACCAGTGGCGAAGGCGACCACCTGGGCTCATACTGACACTGAGGTGCGAAAGCGTGGGGAGCAAACAGGATTAGATACCCTGGTAGTCCACGCCGTAAACGATGTCAACTAGCCGTTGGAATCCTTGAGATTTTAGTGGCGCAGCTAACGCATTAAGTTGACCGCCTGGGGAGTACGGCCGCAAGGTTAAAACTCAAATGAATTGACGGGGGCCCGCACAAGCGGTGGAGCATGTGGTTTAATTCGAAGCAACGCGAAGAACCTTACCAGGCCTTGACATGCAGAGAACTTTCCAGAGATGGATTGGTGCCTTCGGGAACTCTGACACAGGTGCTGCATGGCTGTCGTCAGCTCGTGTCGTGAGATGTTGGGTTAAGTCCCGTAACGAGCGCAACCCTTGTCCTTAGTTACCAGCACGTTATGGTGGGCACTCTAAGGAGACTGCCGGTGACAAACCGGAGGAAGGTGGGGATGACGTCAAGTCATCATGGCCCTTACGGCCTGGGCTACACACGTGCTACAATGGTCGGTACAGAGGGTTGCCAAGCCGCGAGGTGGAGCTAATCTCACAAAACCGATCGTAGTCCGGATCGCAGTCTGCAACTCGACTGCGTGAAGTCGGAATCGCTAGTAATCGCGAATCAGAATGTCGCGGTGAATACGTTCCCGGGCCTTGTACACACCGCCCGTCACACCATGGGAGTGGGTTGCACCAGAAGTAGCTAGTCTAACCTTCGGGAGGACGGTTACCACGGTGTGATTCATGACTGGGGTGAAGTCGTAACAAGGTAGCCGTAGGGGAACCTGCGGCTGGATCACCTCCTTAATCGACAGACATCAGCTGTCTTATAAGCTCCCACACGAATTGCTTGATTCATTGAAGAAGACGATATCGGTAACAGCTCTTAACTGGGTCTGTAGCTCAGTTGGTTAGAGCGCACCCCTGATAAGGGTGAGGTCGGCAGTTCGAATCTGCCCAGACCCACCAGTTTCTTGTTGGGGCCATAGCTCAGCTGGGAGAGCGCCTGCCTTGCACGCAGGAGGTCAGCGGTTCGATCCCGCTTGGCTCCACCACCTTACGTCAAAGCTTAGAAATGAATATTCGGATCGAATATTGATTTCTGAACTTTTTCAGAATCGTTCTTTAAAAATTTGGGTATGTGATAGAAAGATAGACTGGACAGCACTTTCACTGGTGTGTGTTCAGGCTAAGGTAAAATTTGTGAGTCATTACAAATTTTCGGCGAATGTTGTCTTCACAGTATAACCAGATTGCTTGGGGTTATATGGTCAAGTGAAGAAGCGCATACGGTGGATGCCTTGGCAGTCAGAGGCGATGAAAGACGTGGTAGCCTGCGATAAGCTTCGGGGAGTCGGCAAACAGACTTTGATCCGGAGATCTCTGAATGGGGGAACCCACTCAGCATAAGCTGAGTATCTTGTACTGAATACATAGGTGCAAGAGGCGAACCAGGGGAACTGAAACATCTAAGTACCCTGAGGAAAAGAAATCAACCGAGATTCCCTTAGTAGTGGCGAGCGAACGGGGACTAGCCCTTAAGTGGCTTTGAGATTAGCGGAACGCTCTGGAAAGTGCGGCCATAGTGGGTGATAGCCCTGTACGCGAAAATCTCTTAGTCATGAAATCGAGTAGGACGGAGCACGAGAAACTTTGTCTGAATATGGGGGGACCATCCTCCAAGGCTAAATACTACTGACTGACCGATAGTGAACCAGTACCGTGAGGGAAAGGCGAAAAGAACCCCGGAGAGGGGAGTGAAATAGAACCTGAAACCGTATGCGTACAAGCAGTGGGAGCCTACTTGTTAGGTGACTGCGTACCTTTTGTATAATGGGTCAGCGACTTATATTCAGTGGCGAGCTTAACCGAATAGGGGAGGCGTAGCGAAAGCGAGTCTTAATAGGGCGTTTAGTCGCTGGGTATAGACCCGAAACCGGGCGATCTATCCATGGGCAGGTTGAAGGTTAGGTAACACTGACTGGAGGACCGAACCGACTACCGTTGAAAAGTTAGCGGATGACCTGTGGATCGGAGTGAAAGGCTAATCAAGCTCGGAGATAGCTGGTTCTCCTCGAAAGCTATTTAGGTAGCGCCTCATGTATCACTGTAGGGGGTAGAGCACTGTTTCGGCTAGGGGGTCATCCCGACTTACCAAACCGATGCAAACTCCGAATACCTACAAGTGCCGAGCATGGGAGACACACGGCGGGTGCTAACGTCCGTCGTGAAAAGGGAAACAACCCAGACCGTCAGCTAAGGTCCCAAAGTTATGGTTAAGTGGGAAACGATGTGGGAAGGCTTAGACAGCTAGGAGGTTGGCTTAGAAGCAGCCACCCTTTAAAGAAAGCGTAATAGCTCACTAGTCGAGTCGGCCTGCGCGGAAGATGTAACGGGGCTCAAACCATACACCGAAGCTACGGGTATCACTTAGGTGATGCGGTAGAGGAGCGTTCTGTAAGCCTGTGAAGGTGAGTTGAGAAGCTTGCTGGAGGTATCAGAAGTGCGAATGCTGACATGAGTAACGACAATGGGAGTGAAAAACTCCCACGCCGAAAGACCAAGGTTTCCTGCGCAACGTTAATCGACGCAGGGTTAGTCGGTCCCTAAGGCGAGGCTGAAAAGCGTAGTCGATGGAAAACAGGTTAATATTCCTGTACTTCTAGTTATTGCGATGGAGGGACGGAGAAGGCTAGGCCAGCTTGGCGTTGGTTGTCCAAGTTTAAGGTGGTAGGCTGAGATCTTAGGTAAATCCGGGATCTTAAGGCCGAGAGCTGATGACGAGTTGCCTTTAGGCGACGAAGTGGTTGATGCCATGCTTCCAAGAAAAGCTTCTAAGCTTCAGATAACTAGGAACCGTACCCCAAACCGACACAGGTGGTTGGGTAGAGAATACCAAGGCGCTTGAGAGAACTCGGGTGAAGGAACTAGGCAAAATGGCACCGTAACTTCGGGAGAAGGTGCGCCGGTGAGGGTGAAGGACTTGCTCCGTAAGCCCATGCCGGTCGAAGATACCAGGCCGCTGCGACTGTTTATTAAAAACACAGCACTCTGCAAACACGAAAGTGGACGTATAGGGTGTGACGCCTGCCCGGTGCCGGAAGGTTAATTGATGGGGTTAGCTAACGCGAAGCTCTTGATCGAAGCCCCGGTAAACGGCGGCCGTAACTATAACGGTCCTAAGGTAGCGAAATTCCTTGTCGGGTAAGTTCCGACCTGCACGAATGGCGTAACGATGGCGGCGCTGTCTCCACCCGAGACTCAGTGAAATTGAAATCGCTGTGAAGATGCAGTGTATCCGCGGCTAGACGGAAAGACCCCGTGAACCTTTACTATAGCTTTGCACTGGACTTTGAATTTGCTTGTGTAGGATAGGTGGGAGGCTTTGAAGCGTGGACGCCAGTTCGCGTGGAGCCATCCTTGAAATACCACCCTGGCAACTTTGAGGTTCTAACTCAGGTCCGTTATCCGGATCGAGGACAGTGTATGGTGGGTAGTTTGACTGGGGCGGTCTCCTCCTAAAGAGTAACGGAGGAGTACGAAGGTGCGCTCAGACCGGTCGGAAATCGGTCGTAGAGTATAAAGGCAAAAGCGCGCTTGACTGCGAGACAGACACGTCGAGCAGGTACGAAAGTAGGTCTTAGTGATCCGGTGGTTCTGTATGGAAGGGCCATCGCTCAACGGATAAAAGGTACTCCGGGGATAACAGGCTGATACCGCCCAAGAGTTCATATCGACGGCGGTGTTTGGCACCTCGATGTCGGCTCATCACATCCTGGGGCTGAAGCCGGTCCCAAGGGTATGGCTGTTCGCCATTTAAAGTGGTACGCGAGCTGGGTTTAGAACGTCGTGAGACAGTTCGGTCCCTATCTGCCGTGGACGTTTGAGATTTGAGAGGGGCTGCTCCTAGTACGAGAGGACCGGAGTGGACGAACCTCTGGTGTTCCGGTTGTCACGCCAGTGGCATTGCCGGGTAGCTATGTTCGGAAGAGATAACCGCTGAAAGCATCTAAGCGGGAAACTTGCCTCAAGATGAGATCTCACTGGAGCCTTGAGCTCCCTGAAGGGCCGTCGAAGACTACGACGTTGATAGGTTGGGTGTGTAAGCGCTGTGAGGCGTTGAGCTAACCAATACTAATTGCCCGTGAGGCTTGACCATATAACACCCAAGCAATTTGAGCGAAAGCCAGATTGCGGTGTTGTGAAGACTGCAAAGCCGAGAATTTGTAACTCACAAAACATCACATACCCGATTCGCTGGAGTGTCTTAAACAAGACCTTCTGGCAACAGAATTTCTTGACGACCATAGAGCATTGGAACCACCTGATCCCATCCCGAACTCAGCAGTGAAACGATGCATCGCCGATGGTAGTGTGGGGTTTCCCCATGTGAGAGTAGGTCATCGTCAAGATTAAATTCCGAAACCCCTATCTGCGTATGCAGGTAGGGGTTTTGTCTTTCTGACATTTTCCTCTGTGCGCTCCTACTGCCGCTCCCGCAACTCAGTTTTCTATGCAATCCCCACCTGCATGGCTATCATGCCCTCCTCATTGTGAGTCGAGATTGGCATGCTGAAGTTGTTGAAGCTCCTCAAGGATGGCCGGTTCCATTCCGGGCAAGACCTGGGCGCAGCCTTGGGCGTCAGTCGCGCCGCTGTCTGGAAGCAATTGCAGCTTCTTGAGGCTGAGTTGAACCTGCCCATTCATAAAGTCCGTGGCCGCGGCTATCAGTTGGCCACGCCGTTGTCGTTGCTGGAAGAGTCGGCAATAGCCGAGCTTTTCCAAGGCGAACAGTGGCCAGTGTTGATATTCGAATCCATCGACTCGACCAACGCCCAGGCCCTGCGCTCGATCAGCGAAGGCCAGGCTGCGCCGTTCCTGGTGCTGGCTGAGCGTCAGGCGGCCGGGCGTGGCCGGCGTGGCCGGCAGTGGGTCAGCCCATTCGCGGAAAACCTCTATTACAGCCTGGTGCTACGTATTGAAGGCGGCATGCGCCAGCTGGAAGGTTTGAGCCTTGTGGTTGGCCTGGCGGTAATGCGTACGCTGCAGGCCTTTGGTGTTGCCGGTGCGGGACTGAAATGGCCGAATGATGTTCTGGTAAACAATCAGAAAATCGCTGGCATCCTCCTGGAACTGGTCGGAGATCCCGCGGATGTCTGTCACGTAGTGCTGGGGATTGGTATCAACGTCAACATGCAGGTCAACGAGCAGATCGATCAGCTATGGACGTCTGTGCGTCGTGAGACAGGGGTGGCAGTCGATCGTAATAAACTGGTGGCTGCGCTCAGTCAGAACCTGCAGCAGGATCTGCAGCGCCATCGGCAATCCGGTTTCGCCGCGTTCCAGGCTGAATGGGAACAATCCCATCTGTGGCAGGGGGCTGCGGTGTCCTTGATTGCCGGCGTCAACCGGATTGACGGAATTGTTCTAGGCATTGACCGGCAAGGGGCGCTGCGCCTCGAGGTTGATGGTGTTGAGAAGAGCTTTAGCGGTGGTGAGCTCAGTTTGAGGTTGCGTGATGATTCTTGAGCTCGATTGTGGCAACAGCTTTATCAAGTGGCGGGTAATCCATGCTGCACAGGGTGCTGTGGTTGCCGGCGGCATAGTGGACTCCGATCAGGCCCTGGTAGCGGCTGTCATGGCGCTCCCTGAGGCGCCCAAGCGTTGCCGCCTGGTCAGTGTCAGAAGTGAAGAGGAGACCGCCGGTCTTTCGGCGCTGCTCGCTCAGCACTTTGGCCTGAATGTTGTGGTGGCGCAGCCGGCCAAAGAGGTCTGTGGTGTGCGTAATGGCTACGAAGACTACCAGCGCCTTGGTCTGGATCGCTGGCTAGCGCTTCTGGGGGGCTATCACCTAGCGGGCGGCGCTTGCCTGGTCATGGATTTTGGTACGGCGGCCAAGGCCGACTTCGTATCTGCCGACGGCGAGCATCTGGGTGGCTTCATTTGCCCGGGCATGCCGTTGATGCGCAGTCAGCTGCGTACCCACACTCGGCGCATCCGCTATGACGATGCTTCGGCTGAACGGGCATTGTCGAGCCTGGCGCCTGGGCGTTCTACTGTCGAGGCGGTGGAGCGTGGTTGCGTGCATATGCTGCAGGGCTTTGTTCGCTCGCAGCTCGAATACGCTCAGGGACTGTGGGGTGATGATTTCACTGTGCTGCTAACTGGGGGCGATGCGCTCCTGGTGCAGGAGGCCGCGCCACAGGCCCGGGTGGTGCCGGACCTGGTGTTCGTTGGTCTGGCCATGGCTTGTCCCCTGGATTGAGGTGCCTATGCGTTGGTTGTTTCTGTTGTTGGTGGTGCTCAACGTCTTTTATTACGTCTGGCACCAGCAGGAAGCGCCGTTGAAGGCCAAGGAAGTGGCTCCGTTGTCGCTCTACAAGGGAAATCAGCAGGGAATTCGCCTGCTGAGCGAGTCCACCAGTGGTAAGACCGCCCCGGAGCGCGGCCAGGAGTGTCTCTACGTGGGCGGGGTGGCAGCTCAGGAGCAGCTCAAGGCATTGCGTCAGCGTCTGTTGAGCCTGGATATTGCTGCTGTTCCGGTTACTGGTCGCCTCGGTGACAGTACGGGGTTGTGGCTGCAGGTCGCGCCCCAGAGCCAGCGTTTGCTGGACCAAGCCCTGCTCACGACTCTTTCCCATGATTTCAAAGACTTAAAACATAAAATAATGTTGTGCGAGGGTATTGCAACTGGCGAATAGCTTGATAGAATGGCGCCCGCTTCACAGGGAACACCACTCAGGTGGTAGAGCTGGAGGCGGTGTCAAAGCAGCTAAGTTTCAGATTTGATTGAAAAAATTTGAAAAAACGCTTGACACTGGATCGGCATCTACATAGAATGCCGGCCAAATCTGGAGGGATTCCCGAGCGGTCAAAGGGGACGGACTGTAAATCCGTTGCGAGAGCTTCGAAGGTTCGAATCCTTCTCCCTCCACCAGTTTTAGCGAGAGCCGCAAGCTCCGCGGGTATAGTTTAGTGGTAGAACCTCAGCCTTCCAAGCTGATGATGCGGGTTCGATTCCCGCTACCCGCTCCAGGTTTGCTGTTGTTGCACAGTGTTACGCTCTTGTAGCTCAGTTGGTAGAGCACACCCTTGGTAAGGGTGAGGTCAGCGGTTCAAATCCGCTCAAGAGCTCCATATAACAAGGCAGATATGAAAATATCTGCCTTTGTTTTAATGGTCTGTTTGATCTGCTTATTACTTCTACCGGGGGACAGTCTCGATGGCTAAGGAAAAGTTCGAACGTAACAAGCCGCACGTAAACGTTGGCACCATTGGTCACGTTGACCATGGCAAGACTACGTTGACTGCCGCGCTGACTCGCGTTTGCTCCGAAGTTTTCGGTTCGGCCAAGGTCGACTTCGACAAGATCGATAGCGCCCCGGAAGAGAAGGCTCGTGGTATTACCATTAATACCGCGCACGTTGAGTATGATTCGAACATTCGTCACTATGCTCACGTTGACTGCCCTGGTCACGCTGACTATGTGAAGAACATGATTACCGGTGCCGCCCAGATGGATGGCGCGATCCTGGTTTGCTCGGCCGCTGATGGTCCGATGCCGCAAACCCGTGAGCATATCCTGTTGTCCCGCCAGGTTGGCGTTCCCTACATCGTGGTCTTCCTGAACAAGGCTGACCTGGTAGACGATGCCGAGCTGCTGGAGCTGGTCGAGATGGAAGTTCGCGACCTGCTGAGCACCTATGACTTCCCTGGCGATGACACTCCGATCATCATTGGTTCGGCGCGTATGGCCCTGGAAGGCAAAGACGACAACGAAATGGGTACCACCGCTGTCAAAAAGCTGGTTGAGACTCTGGATAGCTACATCCCAGAGCCTGAGCGCGCTATCGACAAGCCGTTCCTGATGCCGATCGAAGACGTATTCTCGATCTCGGGTCGTGGCACCGTTGTTACCGGTCGTATCGAGCGTGGTGTTGTTAACGTTCAGGATCCGCTGGAAATCGTCGGTCTGCGTGATACTCAAACCACTACCTGTACTGGTGTTGAGATGTTCCGCAAGCTGCTCGATCAGGGTCGTGCTGGCGAGAACTGTGGCGTGCTGCTGCGTGGCACCAAGCGTGACGACGTCGAGCGTGGTCAGGTCCTGGTCAAGCCGGGTTCGGTCAAGCCGCACACCAAGTTCACTGCAGAAGTTTACGTTCTGAGCAAGGAAGAAGGCGGTCGTCACACTCCGTTCTTCAAAGGCTACCGTCCGCAGTTCTACTTCCGTACGACTGACGTTACCGGTAACTGCGAATTGCCAGAAGGCGTCGAAATGGTAATGCCGGGCGATAACGTTCAAATGACCGTTACCCTGATCAAAACCATTGCGATGGAAGATGGCCTGCGTTTCGCCATTCGTGAAGGCGGTCGTACCGTCGGCGCTGGTGTCGTAGCTAAAGTTATCGAATAAGTAGTTGATTTCTCTCGATCAGGCCGGCATAATGGTCGGCCTGATAAGCTTTTAGGTCAGTAGCTCAATTGGCAGAGCGACGGTCTCCAAAACCGTAGGTTGGGGGTTCGATTCCCTCCTGACCTGCCAGATTCACCTCGTGTGTCTGGCTTTCTTTTCACAGGATTTTCCTAGATGACTCCCAAGGCTGAAGCCCAAGACTCTCGTTTTGATCTGCTCAAGTGGCTGGCTGTTGTCGCTTTGGTAGTCGTTGGTGTTGTGGGTAATCACTATTACTCCGCCTCGCCGGTTCTGTACCGCGTACTCGCACTTCTTGTCTTTGCTGCTGTAGCTGGCTTCGTTGCCCTGCAGACCGCCAAAGGCAAGTCGTTCTTTGCGCTGGCAAAGGAAGCTCGCACCGAGATTCGTAAAGTCGTATGGCCAACCCGCCAAGAAACCACGCAGACCACACTCATCGTAGTGGCGGTTGTCCTGGTGATGGCGTTGCTGCTGTGGGGTCTCGACTCCCTGCTCGGTTGGTTGATTTCCTTGATTGTTGGCTAAGGGTGTCCCGTGGCTAAGCGTTGGTACGTTGTGCATGCTTACTCGGGTTACGAGAAGCATGTCATGCGCTCGCTGATCGAGCGCGTAAAGCTGGCTGGCATGGAAGATGGCTTCGGCGAAATTCTGGTCCCCACTGAAGAAGTGGTTGAGATGCGCAATGGCCAGAAGCGCAAAAGCGAGCGTAAGTTCTTCCCAGGTTATGTGCTGGTCCAGATGGACATGAACGAAGGGACTTGGCACTTGGTCAAGGATACCCCTCGCGTCATGGGCTTCATCGGTGGTACTGCAGACAAGCCTGCGCCAATCACCGACAAAGAAGCCGAGGCCATTCTGCGTCGCGTTGCCGATGGCAGCGACAAGCCGAAGCCGAAGACGCTGTTCGAGCCGGGCGAAGTGGTCCGCGTTATCGACGGTCCGTTTGCTGATTTCAACGGTACCGTTGAAGAAGTTAACTACGAGAAGAGCCGGATCCAAGTGGCCGTGCTTATTTTCGGTCGCTCTACCCCGGTAGAGCTCGAGTTCAGCCAGGTCGAGAAGGTCTAGCCGAACAAAGCATCCCATACCCCGCAGCCCTATGTGCTGCGGGGTTTTGTCGTCACTGGGATAAAACGCAAGTCATCCGGGGAGCCTTCTGGCGTTCGTACCCGATATTGGAGTAGCTCATGGCTAAGAAGATTCAGGCTTACATCAAGCTGCAAGTAAAGGCCGGCCAGGCCAACCCAAGCCCACCCGTTGGTCCAGCACTGGGTCAACACGGTGTGAACATCATGGAATTCTGCAAGGCCTTCAACGCCCGTACTCAGGGTCAAGAAGCCGGCCTGCCGACTCCTGTGATCATCACTGTTTACAGTGACCGCAGCTTCACCTTCGAAACCAAAAGCACCCCTGCTTCGGTTCTGCTGAAGAAAGCAGCTGGCCTGACCAGCGGTTCTGCACGTCCGAACACCGTTAAAGTCGGTACTGTGACCCGTGCTCAGCTGGAAGAGATCGCAAAAACCAAAAATGCTGATCTGACCGCTGCTGACATGGATGCGGCCGTGCGTACCATCGCCGGTTCCGCTCGCAGCATGGGCCTCAACGTGGAGGGTGTGTAATGGCTAAGCTGACCAAGCGCCAAAAAGCCATTGCTTCGAAAATCGAAGCAGGCAAAGTCTACAACTTCGAAGAAGCAGCAGTACTGCTGGCCGAACTGTCCACCGTGAAGTTCAGCGAATCCTTCGACGTTGCTGTCAACCTCGGTGTTGACCCACGTAAATCCGACCAGGTCGTTCGTAGCGCTACCGTGCTGCCACACGGCACTGGCAAGACCGTACGTGTAGCTGTCTTCACCCAGGGTCCTGCTGCTGAAGCCGCTCTGGCTGCTGGCGCTGACCGCGTTGGTATGGACGATCTGGCTGCCGAAATGAAAGGCGGCGACCTGAACTATGACGTCGTTATTGCTTCCCCGGACGCAATGCGTGTTGTAGGTCAGCTGGGTCAGGTTCTGGGTCCTCGCGGCCTGATGCCTAACCCGAAAGTCGGTACCGTAACTCCAGACGTAGCCACCGCGGTTAAGAACGCCAAGGCTGGTCAGGTTCGTTATCGCACCGACAAAAACGGCATCATCCACACCTCCGTTGGCAAAGTCGGCTTTGAAGCTGGCAAGCTGAAGGAAAACGTTGAAGCCCTGATCGCTGATCTGAAGCGTATCAAGCCAGCTTCCTCGAAAGGTATCTACGTCAAGCGCGTTACCCTGAGCACCACCATGGGCCCAGGTCTGGTCATCGACCAGAGCTCGCTGAGCGCGTAAGACAAAGCCCGGTGCGAGCGATCGCGCCAGGTTGAAAAAATTGGGGTCCCTGCCTGGCGGGGGCTATCCAAGACCGTAGGCGGCGCAAGCCTTAAACCTCAAGCCTACGCAGATGGTGCTCCCGGTTCCTTACCGAATCAGACACCAAAACGACATCCGGCTTCGGCCAGATGAAACGGTAACAAGCAGGAGTTAAACCCGTGGCAATTAAACTCGAAGACAAGAAGGCCATCGTCGCTGAAGTCAACGAGGCTGCCAAAGTCGCTCTGTCCGCTGTCGTGGCTGATGCCCGTGGTGTGACTGTAGGCGCAATGACCGGACTCCGTAAAGAGGCTCGTGAAGCTGGCGTATACGTACGTGTCGTACGTAACACCCTGCTCAAGCGCGCTGTTGCTGACACTGAATTCAGTGTCCTCAACGACGCCTTCACCGGCCCGACCCTGATCGCTTTCTCCAACGAACACCCGGGCGCTGCTGCTCGTCTGTTCAAAGAGTTCGCCAAGGGTCAGGACAAGTTCGAGATCAAGGCAGCTGCGTTTGATGGCAAGTTCCTTGCCGCTAACCAGATCGACGTGTTGGCTACCCTGCCGACCCGCGACGAGGCCATTGCGAAGCTGATGAGCGTGATCCAAGGCGCTACCAGCAAGCTGGCTCGTACCCTGGCAGCCGTTCGCGACCAGAAAGAAGCTGCTGCTGCCTAAGGCACCGCAAGCCCTTTCAAAATCATATGTTTAATTTGATGGCTGCGTAAGCTGTCACCCCAATACAGGATTCAAGTCATGTCTCTGACTAACGAACAAATCATCGAAGCAATCGGCCAGAAAACCGTTCTGGAAGTTGTTGAGCTGATCAAAGCAATGGAAGAAACCTTCGGTGTTACCGCTGCTGTTGCCGCTGCTGGCCCAGCTGCTGCCGCTGCCGTTGTTGAAGAACAAACCGAATTCAACGTTGTTCTGGTTGAAGCCGGCGAGAAGAAAGTCAACGTGATCAAGGCCGTTCGTGAACTGACCGGTCTGGGCCTGAAAGAAGCCAAAGAGAAAGTTGACGGCGCTCCTCAGGTTGTCGCTGAAGGCGTTTCGAAAGAAGCCGCTGAAGACGCCAAGAAGAAGCTGGAAGAAGCAGGCGCTAAAGTCGAACTCAAGTAATTTCGACTTTGCGACTCCAGCCCGAGCGCTAAGCAAACGGCTGATGGCTGGTGGCTCTTGCCACCGGCCTTTTTCCGTTATTGGCAGCTGACCAGGTCGGCGCCGATAACGAGCTGCAACCGCCAATGATGGTGGCGCAAACCAAGGGGTTTGCACGATTTTCTGGCTGCTCCCGTCGGGAGAAGCCAAACAAGCAGGTGACCAAGCTGGGGAACGCTGATGGCTTACTCATACACTGAGAAAAAACGTATCCGCAAGGACTTTAGCAAGTTGCCGGACGTCATGGATGTGCCTTACCTCCTGGCCATCCAGCTGGATTCGTATCGTGAATTCTTGCAAGCGGGAGCGACCAAAGATCAGTTCCGCGACGTGGGCCTGCATGCGGCCTTCAAATCGGTTTTCCCGATCATCAGCTACTCCGGCAATGCTGCCCTGGAGTACGTTGGCTATCGTCTGGGCGAACCGGCTTTTGATGTCAAAGAATGCGTACTGCGTGGCGTGACCTACGCGGTTCCGCTGCGGGTAAAAGTCCGCCTGATCATTTTCGACAAAGAATCGTCGAACAAAGCGATCAAGGACATCAAAGAGCAAGAAGTCTACATGGGTGAAATCCCCCTGATGACTGAAAACGGTACCTTCGTAATCAACGGTACCGAGCGTGTTATCGTTTCCCAGCTGCACCGTTCGCCGGGCGTGTTCTTCGATCACGACCGCGGCAAGACGCACAGCTCTGGCAAACTGCTGTACTCGGCGCGGATCATTCCTTACCGCGGCTCGTGGCTGGACTTCGAATTCGATCCGAAAGACTGTGTATTCGTCCGTATCGACCGTCGTCGCAAGCTGCCTGCATCGGTTCTGCTGCGCGCCCTGGGCTACAGCACTGAAGAAGTGCTGGACGCTTTCTACACCACCAACGTCTTCCACGTGTCGGGCGAGAAGCTCAGCCTGGAGCTGGTGCCTCAGCGCCTGCGTGGTGAAGTTGCGGTCATGGACATCCACGACGAAACCGGCAAGGTCATCGTCGAGCAAGGTCGTCGTATCACCGCTCGCCACATCAACCAGCTGGAAAAAGCTGGCGTCAAGCAGTTGGACGTGCCGCTGGAATACGTCCTGGGCCGCACTACCGCCAAGGCGATCGTGCACCCGGCTACCGGCGAGATCCTGGCTGAGTGCAACACCGAGCTGAGCACCGACGTCCTGGTGAAAATCGCCAAGGCCCAGGTTGTTCGCATCGAGACCCTGTACACCAACGACATCGACTGCGGTCCGTTCATCTCGGATACCCTGAAGATCGACTCCACCAGCAACCAATTGGAAGCGCTGGTCGAGATCTATCGCATGATGCGTCCTGGCGAGCCGCCAACCAAGGATGCCGCCGAGACCCTGTTCAACAACCTGTTCTTCAGCGCCGAGCGTTACGACCTGTCGGCCGTTGGCCGCATGAAGTTCAACCGTCGTATCGGTCGCACCGAGATCGAAGGTTCGGGCGTGCTGAGCAAGGAAGATATCGTCGAGGTCCTCAAGACCCTGGTCGACATCCGTAACGGCAAAGGCATCGTCGACGACATCGACCACCTGGGTAACCGTCGCGTCCGTTGTGTTGGCGAGATGGCCGAAAACCAGTTCCGCGTTGGCCTGGTGCGTGTAGAACGCGCGGTCAAAGAGCGTCTGTCGATGGCTGAAAGCGAAGGCCTGATGCCTCAGGACCTGATCAACGCCAAGCCGGTTGCGGCGGCGGTGAAAGAGTTCTTCGGCTCCAGCCAGCTCTCGCAGTTCATGGACCAGAACAACCCGCTGTCCGAGATCACCCACAAGCGTCGTGTCTCCGCACTCGGCCCTGGTGGTCTGACCCGTGAGCGCGCAGGCTTCGAAGTCCGTGACGTACACCCGACCCACTACGGCCGTGTGTGCCCGATCGAGACCCCTGAAGGTCCGAACATCGGTCTGATCAACTCCCTGGCTGCGTACGCTCGCACCAACCAGTACGGCTTCCTGGAAAGCCCGTACCGCGTGGTGAAAGAGGGCGTGGTTACCGACGACATCGTGTTCCTGTCGGCGATCGAAGAAGCTGATCACGTCATCGCCCAGGCTTCGGCCACGATGAACGAGAAGAAGCACCTGATCGACGAACTGGTAGCTGTTCGTCACCTGAACGAATTCACCGTCAAGGCGCCAGAAGACGTCACCCTGATGGACGTTTCGCCCAAGCAGGTAGTTTCGGTCGCAGCGTCGCTGATTCCGTTCCTCGAGCACGACGACGCCAACCGTGCGTTGATGGGTTCGAACATGCAGCGTCAGGCTGTACCAACCCTGCGTGCCGACAAGCCGCTGGTCGGTACCGGCATGGAGCGCAACGTTGCCCGTGACTCCGGCGTTTGCGTCGTAGCTCGTCGTGGTGGCGTGATCGACTCCGTCGATGCCAGCCGTATCGTGGTTCGTGTTGCCGATGACGAAGTTGAAACCGGTGAAGCCGGTGTCGACATCTACAACCTGACCAAATACACCCGTTCGAACCAGAACACCTGCATCAACCAGCGTCCGCTGGTGAACAAGGGTGACGCGGTTCAGCGTGGCGACATCATGGCCGACGGCCCGTCCACCGACATGGGTGAGCTGGCACTGGGTCAGAACATGCGCATCGCGTTCATGGCATGGAACGGCTTCAACTTCGAAGACTCCATCTGCCTGTCCGAGCGTGTGGTTCAGGAAGACCGCTTCACCACGATCCACATCCAGGAACTGACCTGTGTGGCCCGTGACACCAAGCTTGGCCCAGAGGAAATCACCGCGGATATCCCGAACGTCGGTGAAGCTGCGCTGAACAAGCTGGACGAAGCCGGTATCGTTTATGTGGGTGCTGAAGTTGGCGCCGGCGACATCCTGGTCGGCAAGGTCACGCCAAAAGGCGAAACCCAGCTGACGCCGGAAGAAAAACTGCTGCGTGCGATCTTCGGTGAGAAGGCCAGCGACGTTAAAGACACCTCCCTGCGCGTGCCTACCGGCACCAAAGGTACCGTCATCGACGTACAGGTCTTCACCCGTGATGGCGTCGAGCGCGATAGCCGTGCGCTGTCCATCGAGAAGATGCAGCTGGACGAGATCCGCAAGGACCTCAACGAAGAGTTCCGCATCGTCGAAGGCGCAACCTTCGAGCGTCTGCGTTCGGCTCTGAACGGTCAGGTTGTCGACGGTGGTGCAGGCCTGAAAAAAGGCACTGTGATCACCAACGAAGTCCTCGACGGTCTGGAGCACGGCCAGTGGTTCAAACTGCGCATGGCCGAAGACGCGCTGAACGAGCAGCTCGAGAAGGCCCAGGCCTACATCGTTGATCGTCGCCGTCTGCTGGACGACAAGTTCGAAGACAAGAAACGCAAGCTGCAGCAGGGCGATGACCTGGCACCGGGCGTACTGAAGATCGTCAAGGTCTACCTGGCAATCCGTCGTCGCATCCAGCCGGGCGACAAGATGGCCGGTCGTCACGGTAACAAAGGTGTGGTCTCGGTGATCATGCCGGTCGAAGACATGCCGCACGACGCCAACGGTACTCCGGTCGACGTGGTACTCAACCCACTGGGTGTACCATCGCGTATGAACGTTGGTCAGATCCTCGAAACCCACCTGGGCCTGGCGGCCAAGGGTCTGGGCGAGAAGATCAACCGCATGCTCGAAGAGCAGCGCAAGGTCATCGAGCTGCGCAAGTTCCTCACCGAGATCTACAACGAAATCGGTGGTCGTCAGGAGCAACTGGAGACCTTCTCCGACCAGGAAATCCTGGACCTGGCGAACAACCTCAAAGGCGGTGTGCCAATGGCCACTCCAGTCTTCGACGGTGCCAAGGAAAGCGAGATCAAGGCCATGCTGAAACTGGCAGATATGCCAGAAAGCGGTCAGATGCAGCTGTTCGACGGTCGTACTGGTAACAAGTTCGAGCGTCATGTGACCGTTGGTTACATGTACATGCTCAAGCTGAACCACTTGGTGGACGACAAGATGCACGCGCGTTCCACTGGTTCTTACAGCCTGGTTACCCAGCAGCCGCTGGGTGGTAAGGCGCAGTTCGGTGGTCAGCGTTTCGGGGAGATGGAAGTGTGGGCGCTGGAAGCATACGGCGCGGCATACACCCTGCAAGAAATGCTCACAGTGAAGTCGGACGATGTGAACGGTCGGACCAAGATGTACAAAAACATCGTGGACGGCGATCACCGTATGGAGCCGGGCATGCCCGAGTCCTTCAACGTGTTGATCAAAGAGATCCGTTCGCTCGGTATCGATATCGATCTGGAAACCGAATAACACGTGACGCGAATCGGGAGCGTGGCTGAAAAGCCCGCTCCCTGCTCCGCCAGGAGGAAAGGCCTTGAAAGACCTACTGAATTTGCTGAAAAACCAGGGTCAAGTCGAAGAGTTCGACGCCATCCGTATCGGATTGGCCTCGCCTGAGATGATCCGTTCGTGGTCGTTCGGTGAAGTTAAAAAGCCGGAAACCATCAACTACCGTACGTTCAAACCTGAGCGTGACGGCCTGTTCTGCGCCAAGATTTTTGGCCCAGTCAAGGACTACGAGTGCCTGTGCGGTAAGTACAAGCGCCTGAAACACCGCGGTGTGATCTGCGAGAAGTGCGGCGTTGAAGTCGCCCTGGCCAAGGTGCGTCGTGAGCGCATGGCGCACATCGAACTCGCTTCGCCGGTTGCCCACATCTGGTTCCTGAAGTCGCTGCCGTCCCGTATCGGCTTGCTGATGGACATGACCCTGCGTGATATCGAACGCGTTCTCTACTTCGAGAGCTATGTCGTTATCGACCCGGGCATGACCACCCTGGAAAAAGGCCAGCTGCTCAACGACGAGCAGTACTTCGAAGCGCTGGAAGAGTTCGGCGATGACTTCGACGCCCGCATGGGTGCCGAGGCTGTCCGCGAGCTGCTGCACGCTATCGACCTGGAGCACGAGATTGGTCGCCTGCGCGAAGAGATTCCGCAGACCAACTCGGAAACCAAGATCAAGAAGCTGTCCAAGCGTCTGAAACTGATGGAAGCCTTCCAGGGCTCGGGCAACCTGCCTGAGTGGATGGTCCTGACCGTTCTGCCGGTTCTGCCGCCAGACCTGCGTCCATTGGTTCCGCTGGATGGCGGTCGCTTCGCGACTTCCGACCTGAACGACCTGTATCGTCGGGTGATCAACCGTAACAACCGTCTGAAGCGCCTGCTCGACCTGTCCGCGCCGGACATCATCGTGCGCAACGAAAAGCGCATGCTGCAGGAAGCGGTCGACGCCTTGCTGGATAACGGCCGTCGCGGTCGTGCCATCACCGGTTCGAACAAGCGTCCTCTGAAATCCCTGGCCGACATGATCAAGGGTAAGCAAGGTCGTTTCCGTCAGAACTTGCTCGGTAAGCGTGTTGACTACTCCGGCCGTTCGGTAATTACCGTAGGTCCGACCCTGCGTCTGCACCAGTGCGGTCTGCCGAAGAAGATGGCTCTCGAGCTGTTCAAGCCGTTCATTTTCGGCAAGCTGGAAATGCGTGGTCTGGCGACCACCATCAAGGCCGCCAAGAAGATGGTCGAGCGCGAGCTGCCAGAGGTTTGGGACGTTCTCGCCGAAGTGATTCGCGAACACCCCGTACTGCTCAACCGTGCACCGACCCTTCACCGTCTGGGTATCCAGGCCTTTGAACCGGTACTGATCGAAGGTAAGGCTATCCAGCTGCACCCGCTGGTCTGTGCTGCGTACAACGCCGACTTCGACGGTGACCAGATGGCCGTTCACGTGCCGCTGACGCTGGAAGCCCAGCTTGAAGCACGCGCGCTGATGATGTCGACCAACAACATTCTGTCGCCAGCCAACGGTGAGCCAATCATCGTTCCGTCGCAGGACGTTGTACTGGGTCTGTACTACATGACCCGTGAAGCCATCAACGCCAAGGGCGAAGGTCGCGTATTCGCCGACCTGCAGGAAGTCGACCGCGTATTCCGCGCCGGCGAAGCTGCCCTGCACGCCAAGATCAAGGTTCGTATCAACGAAACCGTTAACGATCGTGATGGCGGCAGCGTCAAGAACACCCGTATCGTCGACACCACTGTCGGCCGTGCGCTGCTGTTCCAGGTTGTACCACCAGGTCTGTCGTACGACGTGGTCAACCAGCCAATGAAGAAAAAGGCGATCTCCAAGCTGATCAACCAGTGCTACCGCGTGGTTGGTCTGAAAGAGACCGTGATCTTCGCTGACCAGCTGATGTACACCGGTTTTGCCTACTCGACCATCTCCGGCGTTTCCATCGGTGTTAACGACTTCGTTATCCCGGATGAAAAAGCCCGCATCATCGGTACCGCTACCGACGAAGTGAAAGAGATCGAGAGCCAGTACGCCTCCGGCCTGGTAACCCAGGGCGAGAAGTACAACAAAGTCATCGACTTGTGGTCCAAGGCGAACGACGAAGTCTCCAAGGCGATGATGGCCAACCTCTCGAAAGAGAAAGTCATCGACCGCAATGGCGACGAAGTCGAGCAAGAGTCCTTCAACTCGATGTACATGATGGCTGACTCCGGTGCCCGGGGTTCGGCAGCTCAGATTCGTCAGCTGGCTGGTATGCGTGGTCTGATGGCCAAACCGGACGGCTCGATCATCGAGACGCCGATCACCGCGAACTTCCGTGAAGGTCTGAGCGTACTCCAGTACTTCATCTCGACTCACGGTGCTCGTAAGGGTCTGGCGGATACCGCGTTGAAAACCGCGAACTCCGGTTACCTGACTCGTCGTCTGGTAGACGTAGCCCAGGATCTGGTGGTTACCGAGATCGACTGCGGCACCGAGCAAGGCCTGCTGATGACGCCGCACATTGAAGGCGGCGACGTTGTAGAGCCTCTGGGTGAGCGTGTACTGGGTCGTGTTATCGCCCGTGACGTGTTCAAGCCAGGCACCGACGACGTTATCGTTCCGGCCGGTACCCTGGTCGACGAGAAGTGGGTCGAGTTCATCGAGCTGAACAGCATCGACGAAGTGATCGTGCGTTCGCCAATCAGCTGCGAAACCCGCTACGGCATCTGCGCCAAGTGCTACGGTCGCGACCTGGCTCGCGGTCACCAGGTGAACATCGGTGAAGCAGTCGGCGTTATCGCTGCCCAGTCGATCGGTGAGCCGGGTACCCAGCTGACCATGCGTACGTTCCACATCGGTGGTGCTGCAAGCCGGACCTCGGCTGCCGACAGCGTCCAGGTGAAGAACGGCGGTATGGTTCGCCTGCACAACCTGAAACAGGTTGAGCGTGCCGACGGTAACCTGGTTGCCGTATCGCGTTCCGGTGAGTTGGCGATTGCCGACGAATTCGGTCGTGAGCGTGAGCGCTACAAGCTGCCTTACGGTGCAGTGATTTCGGTGAAGGAAGGCGACAAGGTCGACGCTGGCGCAATCGTCGCCAAGTGGGACCCGCACACCCACCCGATCGTTACCGAAATGAAAGGTACCGTGACCTTCGTGGGCATGGAAGAAGGCATCACCATCAAGCGTCAGACTGACGAATTGACTGGTTTGACCAACATTGAAGTTCTGGACGTCAAAGACCGTCCGGCTGCAGGTAAGGAAATCCGTCCTGCAATCAAGATGGTCGACGCCAACGGCAAGGATCTGCTGCTGCCAGGTACCGACGTACCGGCTCAGTACTTCCTGCCGGCCAACGCCCTGGTTGGTGTGGCTGACGGTGCCCAGATCGGCGTCGGTGACGTTATCGCGCGTATCCCGCAAGAAACGTCGAAGACCCGTGACATCACCGGTGGTCTGCCACGGGTTGCCGACTTGTTCGAAGCCCGTCGTCCGAAAGAAGCCTCGATTCTGGCTGAAGTCAGCGGCACCATCGCCTTCGGTAAAGAGACCAAGGGCAAGCGCCGTCTGGTCATCACCCCGAACGACGGTAGCGATCCGTACGAAGAGCTGATTCCGAAGTGGCGTCACCTGAACGTCTTCGAAGGCGAACAAGTGAACCGCGGCGAAGTTATCTCCGACGGTCCGAGCGATCCGCACGACATCCTGCGTCTGCTGGGTGTCAGCGCGCTGGCCAAGTACATCGTCAACGAGATTCAGGACGTTTACCGTCTGCAAGGCGTTAAGATCAACGACAAGCACATCGAAACCATCCTGCGTCAGATGCTGCGCAAGGTCGAGATTGCCGAGTCGGGTGACTCCAGCTTCATCAAGGGCGACCAGATGGAGCTGACCCAGGTACTGGTAGAGAACGAGCGCCTTGGCGCGGAAGACAAGTTTGTCTCCAAGTTCACTCGCGTACTGCTGGGTATCACCAAGGCCTCGCTGTCCACCGAATCGTTCATCTCGGCGGCTTCCTTCCAGGAAACCACCCGCGTACTGACCGAAGCGGCGGTAACCGGCAAGCGCGATTACCTGCGCGGCCTGAAAGAAAACGTGGTCGTGGGTCGTCTGATCCCGGCCGGTACCGGTCTGGCCTACCACAGCGAGCGCAAGCGTCGCCGTGATGCCGACAAGCCGCTGCGCGTAAGTGCCAGTGAGGTGGAAGCCGCACTGACCGAAGCGCTGAATTCCAGCGGTAACTGAAAGTAGGATAGGGCCCCGGCAAACCTGTTTTGGCCATCGGCGACATAATTTGTTGCCGATGATCGGAAGGGGAGGGCCGGGGCCTTGTCTTGACTGGGGGCAAGATCCTCTTTAGACTCTTGTACCCCTAAATTTGGTGGGACTCCGTCCTGCCAATTTTTGCTTTTCTTGCAAGACAATAGCGTCGCAAGACAACAGTGGAGCTAGTAGATGGCAACTATCAACCAGCTGGTACGTCAGCCGCGTAAGCGTATCGTCGAGAAATCCGACGTTCCTGCGCTGCAGAACTGCCCGCAACGTCGTGGCGTGTGCACCCGTGTGTACACCACCACGCCGAAAAAACCTAACTCGGCACTGCGTAAAGTTTGCCGTGTGCGTCTGACCAACGGTTTCGAGGTTTCCTCGTACATCGGTGGTGAAGGCCACAACCTGCAAGAGCACAGCGTCGTCCTGATCCGTGGCGGCCGTGTAAAAGACTTGCCAGGTGTTCGTTACCACACCGTTCGCGGCTCCCTGGATACCTCCGGCGTCAAAGGTCGTAACCAAGGTCGTTCGAAGTACGGTACCAAGCGTCCGAAGTAATCGGCCGTTTGCAGCAGTTTGCAGTTATTCATTTTATTGAGTCGATAAGAGTAAGGTCGGGCACGCACCCTTAGGGGGCACTGTCCCGGGCTAACCTGAAGACCGTTTGAGGGCTTATCAATGCCAAGACGTCGTGTAGCAGCCAAGCGTGAGATTCTGGACGATCCAAAATACGGAAGCCAGATCCTCGCCAAGTTCATGAACCACGTGATGGAAAGCGGCAAGAAGGCCGTTGCCGAGCGTATCGTTTACGGTGCGCTGGACAAGGTCAAAGAACGCAAGAACAGCGATCCCCTGGAAATCTTCGAGAAAGCTCTCGACGCCATCGCTCCGCTGGTCGAAGTTAAGTCGCGCCGTGTTGGCGGTGCCACTTACCAGGTTCCTGTTGAAGTTCGTCCATCCCGTCGTAACGCCCTGGCAATGCGCTGGTTGGTAGACTACGCCCGCAAGCGTGGCGAGAAGTCCATGGCTCTGCGCCTGGCCGGCGAGCTGCTGGATGCTGCTGAAGGCAAAGGTGCTGCAGTCAAGAAGCGTGAAGACGTACACCGTATGGCCGAAGCCAACAAAGCGTTCTCGCACTACCGCTTCTAATTCTGGCATCACTATTTTTGCGAGGGCTCTATGGCTCGTACTACACCAATCAACCGCTACCGTAACATCGGTATTTGCGCGCACGTTGACGCGGGCAAAACTACCACTACCGAGCGGATCCTGTTCTACACAGGCCTGAGCCACAAGATGGGCGAGGTGCATGACGGCGCCGCGACCACCGACTGGATGGTGCAGGAGCAGGAGCGGGGTATTACCATTACCTCCGCTGCTGTCACCACCTTCTGGCAGGGTTCCCGTGGCCAGTACGACAACTACCGCGTAAACGTCATCGATACCCCCGGCCACGTTGACTTCACCATTGAAGTAGAACGTTCGCTGCGCGTACTCGACGGCGCGGTCGTTGTTTTCTGCGGCACCTCCGGCGTTGAGCCACAGTCCGAAACCGTATGGCGTCAAGCCAACAAGTACGGCGTTCCACGTGTTGTTTACGTGAACAAGATGGACCGTGCCGGTGCCAACTTCCTGCGCGTCGTAGGTCAGATCAAGAACCGTCTGGGTCACACCCCGGTTCCTGTTCAGCTGGCTATCGGTTCGGAAGATAACTTCCAGGGTCAGGTCGACCTGATCAAGATGAAGGCTATCTACTGGAACGAAGACGACAAAGGCACTACCTACCGTGAGGAAGAGATTCCTGCGGACATGCTCGAGCTGGCCGAAGAATGGCGCGCGAACATGGTAGAAGCTGCTGCCGAAGCCAACGAAGAGCTGATGAACAAGTACCTTGAAGAAGGTGAGCTGTCGGTCGAAGAAATCAAAGCCGGTCTGCGTGCGCGCACCCTGGCCAGCGAGATCGTTCCGGCTGTCTGCGGTTCTTCGTTCAAGAACAAGGGCGTTCCCCTGGTTCTCGACGCCGTCATCGACTTCCTGCCTGCTCCGACCGAAATCCCGGCGATCAAGGGTATCCACCCTGATCTGATCGAGAAGCCGAAAGACGAGCTGGTTGACGCCGACTACGACGAGCGTCATGCAGACGACAACGAGCCGTTCTCGGCTCTGGCGTTCAAGATTGCCACCGACCCGTTCGTGGGTACTCTGACCTTCGTCCGCGTTTACTCGGGTATGCTGCAGTCCGGCGACTCCGTGATCAACTCGGTCAAGGGCAAGAAAGAACGCGTTGGTCGTATGGTGCAGATGCACGCCAACCAGCGTGAAGAAATCAAAGAAGTACTGGCAGGCGACATCGCTGCTCTGATCGGCATGAAGGACGTCACCACTGGTGACACCCTGTGCAACGCCGACAAGCCGATCATCCTCGAGCGTATGGACTTCCCGGAGCCTGTGATTTCGGTAGCTGTTGAGCCGAAGACCAAGCAAGACCAGGAGAAGATGGGTATCGCACTGGGCAAACTGGCTCAGGAAGACCCGTCGTTCCGCGTCAAAACCGACGAAGAAACCGGCCAGACCATTATCTCCGGTATGGGTGAGCTTCACCTGGACATCCTCGTTGACCGCATGAAGCGCGAGTTCAACGTCGAAGCCAACATTGGTAAGCCACAGGTTTCGTACCGCGAGCAGATCACCAAGGACAACGTCGAGATCGAAGGTAAGTTCGTTCGTCAGTCCGGTGGTCGCGGTCAGTTCGGTCACTGCTGGATTCGCTTCTCGCAGCCATCAGTGGACGCCCAGGGCAACATCACCGAAGGCCTGGAATTCACCAACGAGGTTGTAGGTGGTGTGGTTCCTAAGGAATACATCCCGGCGATCCAGAAGGGTATCGAAGAGCAGATGAAGAACGGCATCGTTGCCGGCTATCCGCTGATCGGCCTGAAGGCAACCGTGTTTGATGGTTCCTACCACGACGTCGACTCCAACGAGATGGCGTTCAAGGTGGCGGCCTCCATGGCGACCAAGCAACTCGCAGCCAAAGGCGGCGGTAAAGTGCTTGAGCCGATCATGAAGGTAGAAGTTGTGACCCCTGAGGACTACATGGGTGACGTGATGGGTGACCTGAACCGTCGTCGTGGTCTGATCCAGGGTATGGAAGATTCGGTGTCCGGCAAGGTTGTCCGTGCTGAAGTTCCGCTCGGAGAAATGTTCGGTTATGCGACCGACGTTCGTTCCATGTCTCAGGGTCGCGCGAGCTACTCCATGGAATTCTCCAAATACGCCGAAGCTCCGTCGAATATCGTCGAAGCACTCGTTAAAAAACAAGGCTAATCCAGCCCTTTAGGCAAGAGGTTCACTGTCGTGGCTAAAGAAAAATTTGATCGTTCCCTTCCGCACGTCAACGTTGGCACCATCGGTCACGTTGACCACGGTAAAACCACTCTGACCGCAGCTCTGACTCGCGTCTGCTCCGAAGTTTTCGGTTCGGCCGTCGTCGAATTCGACAAGATCGACAGCGCTCCAGAAGAGAAAGCTCGCGGTATCACCATCAACACCGCGCACGTCGAGTACAACTCGAACATTCGTCACTACGCTCACGTTGACTGCCCAGGTCACGCTGACTACGTGAAGAACATGATCACCGGTGCTGCCCAGATGGACGGCGCGATCCTGGTTTGCTCGGCCGCCGATGGTCCGATGCCACAAACCCGTGAGCACATCCTGCTGTCCCGTCAGGTTGGCGTTCCGTACATCGTGGTCTTCCTGAACAAGGCTGACCTGGTAGACGACGCTGAGCTGCTGGAACTGGTCGAGATGGAAGTTCGCGACCTGCTGTCCACCTACGACTTCCCAGGCGACGACACTCCGATCATCATCGGTTCGGCTCGTATGGCCCTGGAAGGCAAAGACGACAACGAAATGGGCACCACCGCTGTCAAGAAGCTGGTTGAGACTCTGGACAGCTACATCCCAGAGCCTGAGCGCGCTATCGACAAGCCGTTCCTGATGCCAATCGAAGACGTATTCTCGATCTCGGGTCGTGGTACCGTTGTTACCGGTCGTATCGAGCGTGGTATCGTCCGCGTTCAAGACGCTCTGGAAATCGTTGGTCTGCGTGACACCACCACCACCACCTGCACCGGTGTTGAGATGTTCCGCAAGCTGCTGGACGAAGGTCGTGCTGGCGAGAACTGCGGCGTGCTGCTGCGCGGCACCAAGCGTGACGACGTTGAGCGTGGCCAGGTTCTGGTCAAGCCAGGTTCGGTCAAGCCGCACACCAAGTTCACCGCAGAAGTTTACGTTCTGAGCAAAGAAGAAGGCGGCCGTCACACTCCGTTCTTCAAAGGCTACCGTCCACAGTTCTACTTCCGTACTACTGACGTGACTGGTAACTGCGAGCTGCCAGAAGGCGTTGAAATGGTAATGCCAGGTGACAACATTCAAATGACTGTTACCCTGATCAAAACCATCGCGATGGAAGACGGTCTGCGTTTCGCTATCCGTGAAGGCGGTCGTACCGTCGGCGCCGGCGTCGTAGCCAAAATCATCGAGTAATCGTTGATCGCTTAAAAAGGCCCCCGCTCAGCGGGGGCTTTTTTATTGGGTTGACACTCGGTGGGGCCCTCTATAGAATCACGCCTCCTTTTAACGGGCGTAGTGCGCCCGGTGGGAATAGCAGCCTGGAGTCTGAAATCCAATGCAAAATCAGCAAATCCGTATCAGGTTGAAGGCTTTTGACCATCGCCTGATCGACCAATCCACCCAGGAAATCGTGGAAACCGCGAAACGTACTGGTGCTCAAGTGCGTGGTCCAATTCCACTGCCTACCCGTAAAGAGCGGTTCACCGTTCTGGTCTCTCCGCACGTCAACAAAGACGCGCGTGACCAGTACGAGATCCGTACTCATAAGCGCGTTCTGGACATCGTCCAGCCAACGGATAAAACCGTTGATGCTCTTATGAAGCTTGATCTTGCGGCCGGTGTGGAAGTGCAGATCAGCCTCGGCTAAGACTCGGTCTTAGTCGTGTAACGCTCTGAAATGGGCGGCCATAGCGGGTGAAAGCCCCGTACACTCATGAGGTTTACAACATGACTATTGGTGTAGTCGGTCGTAAATGCGGTATGACCCGTATTTTCACCGAAGAAGGTGTCTCCATTCCGGTCACGGTCATTGAGATCGAGCCGAATCGCGTCACCCAGTTCAAAACTGAAGAAACCGATGGCTATCGTGCAGTGCAAGTCACTGTCGGTGAGCGTCGCGCTTCGCGCGTGACTGCTGCTCAAGCAGGTCACTTCGCTAAAGCGAACGTTGCCGCGGGTCGCGGTGTCTGGGAATTCCGCCTTGAAGAAGGTGAGTTCCAGGCCGGTGATTCGATCAACGCTGAAATCTTCGCTGCAGGTCAGCTGGTAGACGTTACCGGCCAGTCCAAGGGTAAAGGCTTTGCCGGTACCATCAAGCGTTGGAATTTCCGCGGTCAAGATAACACCCACGGTAACTCCGTCTCCCACCGCGTCCCGGGCTCTATCGGCCAGTGCCAGACTCCTGGTCGTGTATTCAAGGGCAAGAAAATGTCCGGTCACATGGGCGCCGAGCGCGTGACCGTTCAGTCCCTCGAAGTAGTGCGCGTCGACGCTGAACGCAATCTGTTGCTGGTCAAGGGTGCCGTTCCAGGCGCAACTGGCAGCGATCTGGTTGTGCGTCCGGCTGCCAAGGCTCGCGGTTAAGGGGAAGCTGACATGCAACTAAATGTAAATGACGCTCAAGCGATCGAAGTTTCCGAACTGACTTTCGGCGGCGAATTCAACGAGACGCTGGTACACCAAGCAGTCGTGGCCTATATGGCCGGCGGCCGTCAAGGCACCAAGCAGCAGAAAACCCGTTCCGACGTTGCTGGTGGCGGTAAGCGCCCATGGCGTCAGAAAGGCACTGGCCGTGCTCGTGCCGGTACTATCCGTAGCCCAATCTGGCGTGGCGGTGGTACCACTTTCGCAGCTCGTCCTCAGGATCACTCGCAGAAGCTCAACAAGAAGATGTACCGCGCAGCAATGCGTTCCATCCTCGCTGAGCTGGTGCGTACCGACCGTCTGGTCGTGGTTCAGGACTTCGCTGTTGAAGCACCGAAAACCAAAGACCTGCTGAACAAGCTGAACGGCATGGGTCTGAGCGACGTACTGATCGTTTCGGACGCTGTTGATCAGAACCTGTACCTGGCTGCTCGTAACCTGCCGCACGTCGACGTACGTGACGTCCAGGGTTCCGATCCGGTCAGTCTGATCGCATACGACAAAGTGTTGATCACTGTGTCGGCCGTGAAGAAATTCGAGGAGCTGCTGGGATGAACCAGGAACGCGTATTTAAAGTCCTCCTTGGCCCGCATGTTTCCGAGAAGGCTACCGTTCTGGCTGAGAAAAAAGGCCAGTTCGTATTCAAGGTTGCTACTGACGCAACCAAGCTGGAAATCAAGAAAGCTGTCGAAGGCCTGTTCGGCGTAAAAGTCGAAAACGTGTCGACTGTAAACGTTCTGGGTAAAACCAAGCGTACCGCACGTGGTCTGGGCAAGCGCAATGACTGGAAGAAAGCGATCGTTTCGCTTCAGCCAGGCCAAGATCTCGATTTCAGCAGCAGTGCTGAGTAAGGAAGGGGTGCATCATGGCAATCGTTAAATGCAAACCGACTTCCCCTGGCCGCCGTTTCGTGGTCAAGGTGGTCAACAAGGAGCTGCATAAAGGCGCTCCTCACGCACCGCTGCTCGAGAAGAAATCGAAGTCTGGTGGTCGTAACAACAATGGCCGCATCACTACTCGTCACGTAGGTGGTGGTCATAAGCAGCATTACCGTATGGTCGATTTCCGTCGCAACGACAAAGATGGCATCGTCGCCACTGTCGAGCGTATCGAATACGATCCAAACCGTACTGCTCACATCGCACTGCTGTGCTACGCAGACGGCGAGCGCCGCTACATCATCGCCCCTAAAGGCGTTGTTGCTGGCGACCAGCTGATCGCAGGCGCTCTGGCTCCAATCAAGCCAGGCAACTCCCTGCAACTGCGCAACATCCCAGTGGGTAGCACCATTCACGGCATCGAACTGAAGCCGGGCAAAGGTGCACAGATCGCTCGTTCCGCTGGTGCTTCGGCTCAGCTGATCGCTCGCGAAGGTGTCTATGTGACCCTGCGTCTGCGCTCTGGTGAAATGCGTAAAGTCCTGGCTGAATGCCGTGCGACCCTGGGTGAAGTCTCGAACTCCGAGCACAGCCTGCGTTCGCTGGGTAAAGCTGGTGCCAAACGCTGGCGTGGCGTTCGCCCAACCGTTCGTGGTGTTGCCATGAACCCGGTTGACCACCCACATGGTGGTGGTGAAGGTCGTACCTCCGGTGGTCGTCATCCGGTATCGCCATGGGGCTTCCCGACTAAGGGCGCGAAGACTCGTGGTAATAAGCGTACCGACAACATGATCGTCCGTCGTCGCAAGTAAATAGAGGGATACGACAGTGCCACGTTCTCTGAAAAAAGGTCCTTTTATCGATCTTCACCTACTGAAGAAGATCGAAGTGGCGGCGGAAAAGAACGATCGCAAACCAGTTAAGACCTGGTCGCGCCGTTCCATGATCCTGCCACAAATGGTCGGTCTGACCATCGCGGTACACAACGGTCGCCAACACGTCCCCGTTCTCGTGAACGAAGACATGGTCGGCCATAAACTGGGCGAGTTTGCCGGTACCCGCACTTATCGTGGGCACGTGGCTGACAAGAAAGCCAAGCGTTAAGGGGTAAGGAAATGGAAGTAGCCGCTAAGTTGTCGGGCGCTCGAATCTCCGCCCAGAAAGCCCGCTTGGTCGCCGACCAGATCCGCGGGAAGAAGGTGGGCGAAGCGCTCAACCTGTTGGCTTTCAGCAGCAAGAAAGCTGCTGAAATCATGAAGAAAGTCCTCGAGTCGGCCGTAGCCAACGCCGAGCATAACGAAGGCGCAGACGTTGATGACCTGAAGGTCTCCACCGTTTTCGTCAACGAAGGGCGTTCGCTGAAGCGCATCATGCCGCGTGCCAAAGGCCGCGCTGATCGCATCGTCAAGCGGTCTTGCCATATCACTGTCAAGGTTGCGGACAAGTAACGGAGTCGATCAGATGGGTCAGAAAGTACATCCCACTGGCATTCGCCTGGGAATCGTCAAGGAGCACACCTCCGTCTGGTACGCAGACGGTCGGACTTATGCGGACTATTTGCTCGCAGATCTGAATGTGCGTGAGTACCTCCAAGACAAACTAAAAAGCGCGTCCGTTAGCCGTATCGATATCCATCGTCCGGCCCAAACTGCACGCATCACCATCCACACCGCTCGTCCAGGTATCGTTATCGGGAAGAAAGGTGAAGATGTTGAGAAACTGCGTCAGGACCTGACCAAGCAAATGGGTGTGCCTGTGCACATCAACATCGAAGAGATCCGCAAGCCGGAACTCGACGGTATGCTGGTAGCTCAGAGCGTAGCTCAGCAGCTGGAGCGTCGTGTGATGTTCCGTCGCGCCATGAAGCGCGCCGTACAGAACGCCATGCGCATTGGTGCCAAAGGCATCAAGATCCAAGTGAGCGGTCGTCTCGGCGGTGCTGAAATCGCACGTACTGAATGGTATCGCGAAGGTCGTGTGCCACTGCACACCCTGCGTGCCGATATCGACTATGCCACCTACGAAGCTCACACCACTTACGGTGTGATCGGTGTGAAGGTTTGGATTTTCAAAGGCGAAGTAATTGGTGGTCGCCAAGAAGAACTGAAACCACAAGCACCAGCGCCTCGTAAAAAAGCTGCTAAGTAAGGGGTACGCCAAATGTTGCAACCAAAGCGTACAAAATTCCGCAAGCAGATGACTGGCCACAACCGTGGTCTGGCACTGCGCGGTAGCAAAGTCAGCTTCGGCGAATTTGCTCTGAAAGCTGTTGCTCGCGGTCGTCTCACCGCCCGCCAGATTGAGTCGGCACGTCGTGCTCTGACCCGTCACGTAAAACGTGGCGGTAAAATCTGGATCCGTGTGTTCCCGGACAAGCCAATCTCCAAGAAGCCTCTCGAAGTGCGGATGGGTAAAGGTAAAGGTTCCGTGGAATACTGGGTTGCCCAGATCCAGCCAGGCAAAGTCCTGTACGAGATCGAGGGTGTTTCTGAAGAGCTGGCGCGTGAGGCTTTCGCCCTGGCGGCTGCAAAGCTGCCTCTCGCCACCTCCTTTGTTAAGCGGACGGTGATGTGATGAAAGCGAATGAACTTCGTGAAAAATCAGCACAGCAGCTGAACGAGCAACTGCTCGGCTTGCTGCGCGACCAGTTCAATCTGCGTATGCAGAAAGCAACTGGCCAGTTGGGGCAGTCGCACCTGCTCTCGCAAGTTAAGCGTGACATCGCTCGCGTGAAAACTGTGCTCAACCAGCAGGCAGGTAAGTGATCATGGCTGAAGCTGAAAAAACCGTCCGTACGCTGACTGGCCGTGTCGTCAGCGACAAGATGGACAAAACCATCACCGTACTGATCGAGCGTCGCGTAAAGCACCCGATCTACGGTAAATACGTTAAGCGTTCGACTAAGCTGCACGCGCACGACGAAACCAACCAGTGCCATATCGGCGACAAGGTCTCCATCCGCGAGACCCGTCCGCTGGCCAAGACCAAGTCCTGGGCACTGGTTGAAGTTCTCGAACGCGCTGTTGAAGTCTAAGGGCTAAGGGTCGGAGAAATTTTATGATTCAGACTCAATCCATGCTCGATGTGGCCGATAACAGCGGCGCTCGTCGCGTCATGTGCATCAAGGTTCTCGGCGGTTCGCACCGCCGTTACGCCGGCATCGGTGACATCATCAAGGTAACCGTCAAGGAAGCAATTCCTCGCGGTAAAGTGAAGAAAGGCCAAGTGATGACTGCTGTTGTAGTCCGCACTCGCCACGGTGTCCGTCGTGCTGACGGCTCCATCATCCGCTTTGATGGCAATGCTGCTGTTCTGCTGAACAACAAGCAAGAGCCGATCGGCACCCGTATCTTTGGGCCAGTGACCCGTGAACTTCGTACTGAGAAGTTCATGAAGATCGTCTCGCTCGCCCCAGAAGTGCTGTAAGGAGATCCGACATGCAAAAGATTCGTCGTGACGACGAGATCATCGTGATCGCCGGCAAAGACAAAGGTAAGCGCGGTAAGGTGCTCAAGGTTCTCGCTGACGACCGTCTGGTCGTTGGTGGGATCAACCTGGTGAAGCGTCATACCAAGCCTAACCCGATGTCGGGCGTACAGGGCGGTATCGTCGAGAAAGAAGCGCCACTGCACGCTTCCAACGTCGCCATTTTCAACGGCGAAACCAACAAGGCTGACCGCGTTGGTTTCAAAGTAGAAGACGGCAAAAAAATTCGTGTCTTCAAGTCGACCCAAAAAGCGGTTGATGCTTGAACACTGCTAGGTAGAAGACCATGGCACGACTGAAAGAGATTTACCGGAACGAGATTGCTCCCAAGCTTAAGGAAGAACTTAAGCTGGCGAACGTGATGGAAGTTCCGCGCGTTACCAAGATCACCCTGAACATGGGTCTGGGCGAAGCTGTCGGCGACAAAAAAGTCATCGAGCACGCTGTTGCTGACCTGGAGAAGATCACCGGTCAGAAAGCCGTTGTGACTTTCGCTCGGAAATCCATCGCGGGCTTCAAAGTCCGTGAGGGCTGGCCGATCGGCGTTAAAGTTACTCTGCGCCGTGATCGTATGTACGAATTCCTGGACCGCCTGCTGGCGATCTCCCTGCCTCGGGTTCGCGACTTCCGCGGCCTGAATGCCAAGTCCTTCGATGGTCGTGGTAACTACAGCATGGGCGTGAAAGAGCAGATCATCTTCCCGGAAATCGACTACGACAAGATCGATGCTCTGCGCGGTCTGGACATTACCCTGACCACCACTGCCAAGAACGATGACGAAGGCCGCGCTCTGATGCGTGCTTTCAAATTCCCGTTCCGCAACTGATTGGAGTAGGAAAATGGCCAAGAAGAGCATGAAAAACCGTGAGCTGAAGCGTCAGCTCACTGTTGCCAAGTACGCCAAGAAGCGTGCCGAGCTGAAAGCGACCATCGTTAACCTGGAAGCAACTCCAGAAGAGCGTTTTGCCGCTGTCGTAGCTCTGCAGAAGCAACCACGTGACGCCAGCGCCTCGCGCCTGCGTAACCGTTGCCGCATCACCGGTCGTCCACACGGCGTTTACCGCAAGTTCGGCCTCGGCCGTAACAAGCTGCGTGAAGCAGCAATGCGCGGTGACGTTCCAGGTCTGGTTAAAGCCAGCTGGTAAGACGTACCGGCAGCGTCCAGGTGGCGGGGGAGCAATCTTCCGACCACCGGTGACCTTGCAACGAAACAAGCCCCTTCTGGGGCTTGTTTCGTTTCTGGGAACTGTCTAGAATGACCGGCTCTCCTGAGCCCGGGTTTTTATGCCCGGCGATTTCAGGGGTCTGTAGTAGCCGAGAGGCTAATTTTTCTTGTATCAGGAGCGTCTAGCCCATGAGTATGCAGGACCCGTTAGCGGACATGCTAACTCGCATCCGTAATGCCCAGATGGCTGAAAAGTCCGTCGTAAGCATGCCTTCGTCGACTCTGAAGGTTGCGGTAGCCAAAGTTCTGAAAGATGAAGGTTACATCGCTGGCTATCAAGTCAGCAGCGAAGTAAAACCATCGCTTTCCATCGAGCTGAAATACTTCGAAGGCCGTCCGGTCATCGAGGAAGTCAAGCGCGTAAGTCGTCCAGGCCTGCGTCAGTACAAGTCCGTCGAAGAACTGCCGAAAGTACGTGGCGGTCTGGGCGTGTCTATCGTCTCCACCAACAAAGGTGTGATGACTGATCGTGCTGCGCGCGCTGCCGGTGTCGGCGGCGAAGTTCTCTGCACAGTGTTCTAAGGGGGGATAAGCATGTCTCGCGTCGCTAAGAACCCCGTTAAGCTGCCAGCCGGTGTCGAAGTCAAATTCGTCGGCCAACAGCTTTCGGTGAAGGGTGCCAAGGGCACTCTCGAACTGAACGTTCACTCGTCGGTTGAAATTGTTGAAGAAGCTGGTGAGCTGCGTTTCGCTGCTCGCAATGGCGATCAACAAACTCGCGCTATGGCCGGTACTACCCGCGCCCTGGTGAACAACATGGTCCAGGGCGTAAGCCAAGGCTTCGAGCGCAAGCTCCAGCTGGTCGGTGTTGGTTACAAAGCACAAGCCAAAGGCACCGTGCTGAACCTGGCACTCGGCTTCTCGCATCCAGTGGATTACGAACTGCCGGCCGGTATCACCGCAGAGACCCCAAGCCAGACCGATATCCTGATCAAGGGTATCGACAAGCAGCTGGTAGGTCAGGTGGCCGCTGAAATCCGCGACTTCCGTCCACCAGAGCCGTACAAAGGCAAGGGTGTGCGTTACGCGGACGAAGTCGTCCGTCGTAAAGAAGCCAAGAAGAAGTAGGGCCTAGCAAATGACCGACAAAAAAGTTACTCGACTGCGTCGCGCTCGCAAAGCACGCCTGAAAATGCACGAACTCGAAGTCGTGCGTCTCTGCGTGTTCCGCTCCTCGCAGCACATCTACGCCCAGGTCATTTCGGCCGACGGCAGCAAGGTTCTGGCCAGTGCCTCGACCTTGGACAAAGAACTGCGTGATGGTGCCACCGGCAACATCGACGCGGCCACTAAGGTTGGCAAGCTGGTAGCTGAGCGCGCGAAAGCCGCCGGTGTATCTCAAGTTGCCTTTGACCGTTCCGGCTTCAAGTACCATGGCCGCGTCAAAGCGCTGGCTGATGCTGCTCGTGAAGGCGGGCTGGAGTTCTAAGTTATGGCAAATAACGATCAAAAGCGCGACGAAGGCTACATCGAGAAGCTGGTTCAAGTTAACCGCGTTGCTAAAACCGTCAAAGGCGGCCGTATCTTCACTTTCACCGCGTTGACCGTGGTAGGTGATGGTAAAGGTCGTGTTGGCTTCGGCCGTGGCAAGTCGCGCGAAGTACCTGCTGCGATCCAGAAAGCCATGGAAGCTGCTCGTCGCAACATGATTCAGGTAGACCTGAACGGCACTACTCTGCAGTACGCCACCAAGTCCGCCCATGGCGCGTCGAAGGTGTACATGCAGCCTGCCTCGGAAGGTACCGGTATCATCGCCGGTGGCGCAATGCGTGCCGTCCTGGAAGTTGCTGGCGTTCAGAACGTCCTGGCCAAGTGCTACGGCTCGACCAACCCAGTGAACGTGGTTCATGCCACTTTCAAGGGTCTGAAAGCTATGCAATCTCCTGAGTCCATTGCTGCCAAGCGCGGCAAGAGCGTTGAGGAGATCCGCTGATCATGGCTACCGTTAAAGTAACGCTGATCAAAAGCACCGCCGGCCGTCTCCCTAACCACAAACTGTGTGTTAAGGGTCTGGGTCTGCGCCGCATCGGTCACACTGTAGAAGTCCTGGATACTCCCGAGAATCGCGGGATGATCAACAAGGCTTACTACATGCTGCGCGTCGAGGGTTAATCGATGAAACTCAATGATCTGAGTCCAGCGCCGGGTTCCCGTCGCGAGAAGCATCGTCCGGGCCGTGGTATCGGTAGCGGTTTGGGTAAGACTGGTGGCCGTGGCCACAAAGGTCAAACCTCCCGTTCCGGTGGCACCATTGCTCCAGGCTTTGAAGGCGGTCAACAGCCGCTGCACCGTCGTCTGCCGAAGTTCGGCTTCGTTTCCCTGAAAGCCATGGACCGCGCAGAAGTGCGTCTGTCCGAGCTGGCCAAAGTGGAAGGCGACGTTGTCACCGTGCAATCCCTGAAGGATGCCAACGTGATTAACCAAAACGTACAGCGTGTGAAAATCATGCTGTCCGGCGAAGTTACTCGCGCGGTCACCATCAAGGGTATCGCAGCCACCAAAGGTGCGCGTGCGGCTATCGAAGCAGCTGGCGGCAAGTTCGAGGAATAAATGGCTAAGCAAGGTGCTCTCTCTTCGCTCGGCAAAGGCGGGATGTCTGAACTCTGGGCTCGTCTGCGTTTTCTGTTCCTGGCGATCATCGTCTACCGGATAGGCGCACACATCCCAGTTCCAGGTATCAACCCGGACCGGCTGGCGGAACTGTTTCGACAGAATGAGGGGACCATTCTTAGCTTGTTCAACATGTTTTCCGGCGGCGCGCTGGAACGGATGAGCATCTTTGCACTGGGGATCATGCCGTACATTTCGGCATCGATCATCATGCAGCTGATGACCGCCGTCAGCCCGCAGCTGGAGCAGTTGAAGAAGGAAGGTGAAGCTGGCCGTCGCAAGATCAGCCAGTACACCCGCTACGGCACCGTTATCCTGGCGCTGGTCCAGGCCATTGGCATGTCCATTGGCCTGGCCGGTCAGGGCGTGGCGTTTTCTGCTGACTTTGGCTTCCATTTCGTTGCGGTGTCCACGTTCGTGGCCGGCGCGATGTTCATGATGTGGCTGGGCGAGCAGATCACCGAGCGCGGTGTAGGCAACGGTATCTCGATGTTGATTTTCGCAGGTATCGTCGCCGGTCTTCCGAGAGCAATCGGGCAGTCTTTCGAGTCTGCACGCACAGGCGATATCAACATTTTCGCCCTGGTCGCAATCGGTTTGCTGGCAGTAGCGATTATCGGTTTCGTGGTGTTCATTGAGCGTGGTCAGCGTCGTATCGCCGTTCACTACGCCAAGCGTCAGCAGGGCCGCAAGGTCTTCGCTGCGCAGACCAGCCACTTGCCGTTGAAAGTGAACATGGCGGGTGTAATCCCTGCCATTTTCGCGAGCAGCATCTTGCTGTTCCCGGCTTCGCTGGGTGCCTGGTTCGGTCAGTCCGAAGGTATGGGCTGGTTGCAGGACATCTCGCAGTCGATCGCTCCTGGTCAGCCGTTGAATATTCTGCTGTTTAGTGCAGGGATTATTTTCTTCTGCTTCTTCTATACGGCGTTGATGTTCAATCCGAAAGACGTAGCGGAAAACCTGAAGAAGTCCGGTGCCTTTATTCCGGGTATCCGTCCGGGCGAGCAGTCGGCGCGCTACATTGATGGCGTTCTGACCCGCTTGACCATGTTCGGTGCTCTTTATATGACGGCCGTGTGTCTGCTTCCCCAGTTCCTGGTGGTCGCGGCAAACGTTCCGTTCTACCTTGGCGGGACCTCGTTGCTGATTGTGGTAGTGGTTGTGATGGACTTCATGTCCCAAGTACAATCGCACCTCGTTTCGCACCAGTACGAATCCCTGATGAAGAAAGCCAACCTGAAAGGCTACGGTGGCAGCGGTCTGCTGCGCTGATTGACCCTTAAGGTTCGAGGAGTTGGTGATGAAAGTTCGTGCATCGGTGAAAAAGCTGTGCCGTAACTGCAAAATTATTCGCCGCGAAGGTGTCGTTCGAGTAATTTGCAGTGCGGAACCACGTCACAAGCAGCGCCAAGGCTGAGTGTGATCTGAGCTTCAAACCCAGCAGCTAGTGCGCTGCTGGGTTGATTATTTGTTTCTACAGCGATATTATCTCGCGCCCTATTTCTTGGCTTCCGGGGCGTAGGTAGCTGTCAATTGGAGTCCCACTGAATGGCCCGTATTGCAGGCGTCAACATTCCAGATAACAAGCACACTGTTATCTCGCTGACCTACATCTATGGTGTTGGTCGCACTACTGCACAGAAAATCTGTGCAGAGACTGGGGTCAACCCAGCCGCTAAGATCAAGGATCTGAGCGACGAGCAGGTTGAATCGCTGCGTACTGAAGTCGCGAAGTACATCACCGAAGGTGATCTGCGCCGTGACATCAACATGAAAATCAAGCGGTTGATGGACCTGGGTTGCTACCGCGGCCTGCGTCATCGTCGGGGTCTGCCAGTACGCGGTCAGCGTACCAAGACCAACGCGCGTACCCGTAAGGGCCCGCGTAAGCCGATCCGCAAGTAATCGCACCAGCGAATCGACAGGAATTTAGAAATGGCAAAACCTGCTGCTCGTCCTCGTAAAAAAGTCAAAAAGACAGTGGTTGATGGCATCGCCCACATCCATGCGTCTTTTAACAACACCATCGTGACCATCACCGATCGTCAAGGTAACGCTCTGTCTTGGGCTACCTCCGGCGGTTCGGGTTTCCGCGGTTCCCGCAAGTCCACCCCGTTCGCTGCTCAGGTAGCTGCTGAACGTGCTGGTCAAGCTGCGCTGGAATATGGTCTGAAGAACCTCGACGTCAACGTCAAGGGTCCAGGTCCAGGTCGTGAGTCCGCTGTTCGTGCTCTGAACGGCTGTGGCTATAAGATCGCCAGCATCACCGACGTGACGCCAATCCCGCATAACGGGTGCCGTCCGCCGAAGAAGCGCCGCGTGTAATCAGGAGACAGATAAATGGCACGTTACATTGGTCCAAAATGCAAACTGTCTCGTCGTGAAGGCACTGATCTGTTCCTGAAGAGCGGCGTTCGCGCTCTGGAATCGAAGTGCAACATCGAAGCAGCCCCAGGTATCCACGGTCAGCGCCGCGGTCGTCAGTCCGACTACGGCACCCAGCTGCGTGAGAAACAAAAAGTTCGTCGTATCTACGGCGTTCTCGAGCGTCAATTCAGCGGTTACTACAAGCAAGCGGCCTCCAAGAAGGGCGCTACTGGTGAGAACCTGCTGCAACTGCTCGAGTGCCGTCTGGATAACGTCGTTTATCGTATGGGCTTTGGCGCTACTCGTGCCGAATCCCGTCAGCTGGTTTCGCACAAAGCGATCAGCGTAAACGGCAAGACTGTAAACGTTCCGTCCTACCAAGTTCGTCCGGGTGACGTGGTCGCGGTTCGCGAGAAGTCGCTGAACCAGCTGCGCATTGTTCAAGCCCTTGAACTGTGCGCCCAGCGTGGCCGCGTTGAGTGGGTAGATGTGGATGCTGCTAAGAAGTCGGGCGTTTTCAAGAACGTTCCTGCTCGCAGCGACCTGTCCGCCGACATCAACGAAAGCCTGATTGTCGAGCTCTACTCCAAGTAAGGGCTAGAAAATAGGTGCATCCATGCAGATTTCGGTAAATGAGTTCCTGACGCCCCGCCACATCGATGTGCAGGTCGTCAGTCCAACCCGCGCTAAAATCACGCTCGAGCCTCTCGAGCGTGGCTTTGGCCATACCCTGGGCAACGCGCTGCGCCGCATCCTGTTGTCCTCCATGCCTGGCTGTGCAGTAGTCGAGGCCGAGATTGACGGTGTACTCCATGAGTACTCGGCAATCGAAGGTGTACAGGAAGACGTCATTGAAATCCTGTTGAACCTGAAAGGCCTGGCTATCAAACTGCACGGTCGTGACGAAGTTACGCTGACCTTGTCGAAGAAGGGTTCGGGGGTGGTTACCGCTGCCGATATTCAGCTGGATCATGATGTCGAGATCGTTAACCCCGATCACGTAATCGCTAACCTGGCGTCCAACGGCGCCTTGAACATGAAGCTCACCGTAGCTCGTGGTCGTGGTTATGAGCCGGCCGATTCGCGTCAGAGCGATGAAGACGAAAGCCGCAGCATTGGTCGCTTGCAGCTCGACTCTTCGTTCAGCCCGGTTCGCCGTATCGCCTACGTGGTGGAAAACGCCCGTGTCGAGCAGCGTACCAACCTGGACAAGCTGGTAATTGATCTGGAAACCAACGGTACCCTGGATCCTGAAGAGGCCATCCGTCGTGCTGCAACCATCCTGCAACAGCAGCTGGCTGCGTTCGTCGACCTCAAAGGTGACAGTGAACCAGTGGTAGTCGAACAGGAAGACGAGATCGATCCGATCCTGCTTCGTCCGGTTGACGATCTGGAATTGACCGTACGTTCGGCCAACTGCCTTAAGGCGGAGAACATTTACTACATCGGCGACCTGATTCAGCGTACCGAAGTAGAACTGTTGAAGACTCCGAACCTGGGCAAGAAATCCTTGACTGAAATCAAGGACGTTCTGGCCTCCCGTGGTCTGTCCCTCGGCATGCGCCTCGACAACTGGCCGCCTGCAAGTCTTAAGAAGGACGACAAGGCGACTGCCTGATCGTCGTAATCACCGAACGTAGTGTTTGGTAAGGAATGAACCCATGCGTCATCGTAAAAGTGGACGTCACCTGAGCCGTACCAGCTCTCACCGTAAGGCCATGTTCCAAAACATGGCGGTGTCGCTGTTCGAGCACGAGCTGATCAAAACTACTCTGCCAAAAGCCAAGGAACTGCGCCGCGTTGCCGAGCCGCTGATCACCCTGGCCAAGGAAGACAGCGTTGCTAACCGTCGTCTGGCTTTCGACCGTACCCGTTCGAAAGAAATCGTCGGTAAGCTGTTCAACGATCTGGGCAAGCGCTATGCCACCCGTCAGGGCGGCTACCTGCGTATCCTCAAGTGCGGCTTCCGCGCTGGCGATAACGCACCTATGGCGTACGTCGAGCTGGTTGATCGTCCTGTCGGTGGCTCGGTAGAAGCTGCTGAGTAAGGCGAACAGTCTGTAACAAGAAACCGGGCCTAGTGCCCGGTTTTTTGTGTCCATATGTATTGTAATAATCTATTGATGTGAGTCAGTTAATGAATTTGTTGCTGTCATAGTTGTGGTCAATACTCATCCCACGCCGATTAGCCGGCCGTTCAAGACCGATAGGGAGAGAGAGCATGAGCCAGAACAAAATACTGACCACCGCCAGCGGCGCGCCGGTGGCCGACAACCAGAATTCGCGTTCGGCAGGCCCGCGTGGCCCGTTGTTGCTGGACGACTTCCACCTGATCGAAAAGCTCGCGCACTTCAACCGCGAGAACATCCCTGAGCGCCGCGTACACGCCAAAGGCTCGGGTGCCTATGGCACCTTCACCGTCACCCGCGATATCACCCAGTACAGCTGCGCCAAGCTGTTCAGCAACGTTGGCAAGCAGACCGAGACCTTCTTGCGTTTCTCCACGGTCGGTGGCGAGCGTGGTTCGGCCGATACCGAGCGTGACCCACGTGGTTTCGCCCTGAAGTTCTACACCGAGGAAGGCAACTGGGACATCGTTGGCAACAACACTCCGGTGTTTTTCATCCGTGATCCGCTGAAGTTTCCCGACTTTATCCACACCCAGAAGCGCCTGCCGCAAAGCAACCTGAAGAGCGCGCAGATGATGTGGGACTTCTGGTCGCATTCGCCCGAAGCATTGCACCAGGTCACCATCCTGTTCTCCGACCGCGGGATTCCGGACGGCTACCGGCACATGCACGGTTTCGGCAGTCACACCTATAGCCTGATCAATGCCCAGGGCCAGCGTACCTGGGTCAAATGGCACTTCAAGACCAAGCAGGGCATCAAGAACCTGGCACCTGCCGAGGCCGCGCGCCTGGCCGGCACCGACCCGGACTACGCCCAGCGCGACCTGTTCGAAGCCATTGAGCGCGGCGATTTCCCGAAATGGGCCGTGTGCATCCAGGTGATGAGCGAAGAAGAAGCGGCCAGCCGCGACGAGAACCCGTTTGACGTGACCAAGACCTGGTCGCAGAAGGACTACCCGCTGATCGAGATTGGCGAGCTGGAACTCAACCGCAACCCACTGAACTACTTTGCCGAAGTCGAGCAGGCCGCGTTCGGCCCGAGCAACATGGTGCCGGGGGTTGGCCTGTCGCCAGACCGCATGCTCCAGGGGCGCGTATTCGCCTACGCAGATGCGCATCGCTACCGTGTCGGTACCAACCACCAGCAACTGCCGGTCAACGCCCCGCGCAGCCCGGTGAACAGCTACCAGCGTGATGGTTCGATGGCGTTTGGCAGCAACGGCGGTGCGGCACCGAACTACGAGCCGAACAGCTACGCCAATGCGCCGAAGCAGGCGCCTCAGTACGCTGAGCCGCCACTGGCCCTGAACGGTGTCGCCGATCGTTACGATCACCGCGAAGACACCGACTACTACAGTCACGCCGGCGCGTTGTTCCGCCTGATGAATCCCGAGCAGAAGGCCCTGCTGATCAGCAACATCGCCGGCGCCATGGCCGGGGTGTCTGAAGACGTGGTTCAGCGTCAGTTGCAACACTTCTTCAAGGCCGATCCGGCCTATGGCGAAGGGATTGCCAAGGCGTTGGGCCTGAATCTCGCCTAAGTCGAAGTGATAAGAAGAACCGCCCTCAATTGGGCGGTTTTTCAATGAATATCACTACCGTTTACCCACTTTTTTGCACTTTTATGCCCGATTCTCAGTGACCTTCCGGTCATCCTGGTTCAAACTATACCTTTCACACAGGGAGAGGCAGGGCGATGCAAGGTCACCCGGACGTAATCGATTATCTCAACACGTTGCTGACGGGCGAACTGGCGGCACGTGACCAATATTTCATCCACTCGCGGATGTACGAAGATTGGGGCCTGAGCAAGCTCTACGAGCGCATCAACCACGAAATGGAAGAAGAAGCGCAACACGCCGACGCCCTGATCCGTCGTATCCTCATGCTGGAAGGCACCCCGCGCATGCGTCCTGACGACCTGGACGTCGGCAGCACTGTGCCGGACATGATCGCCGCCGACCTGCGCCTGGAATACAAGGTGCGCGCTGCGCTGTGCAAAGGCATCGAACTGTGCGAACTGCACAAGGACTACATCAGCCGCGACATCCTGCGCGTGCAGCTGGCCGATACCGAAGAAGATCACACCTACTGGCTGGAAAAGCAGCAGGGCCTGATCAAGTCGATCGGCCTGGAAAACTACCTGCAATCGCAGATGTAATTTTCCCGAACAAAAAAAAGCCCCGCCAGTGCGGGGCTTTTTCTTTTGCTAGCGCGCCTACATCAGGCGCGGTCACGTTCCAGCAGCGGCTTGAGGTAGTAGCCGGTGTACGACTGCTTCATCTCGGCCACGTCTTCCGGCGTACCAAAGCCGATGATCTGCCCGCCCTTGGAGCCACCCTCGGGGCCAAGGTCGACGATCCAGTCGGCGGTCTTGATCACGTCCAGGTTGTGCTCGATCACCACCACAGTGTTGCCATGATCGCGCAGACGGTGCAGTACATCGAGCAACTGCTGGATGTCGGCGAAGTGCAGGCCGGTGGTCGGCTCGTCGAGGATGTACAGGGTCTTGCCGGTATCGCGCTTGGACAGCTCGCGTGACAGCTTGACCCGCTGCGCCTCGCCACCGGACAGGGTGGTCGCCGACTGCCCGAGCTTGATGTACGACAGGCCGACATCCATCAGCGTCTGCAGCTTGCGCGCCAGCGCCGGAACCGCGTCGAAGAACTCGCGCGCTTCCTCGATGGTCATTTCCAGGACCTCGTGGATGTTCTTGCCCTTGTACTTGATTTCCAGGGTTTCGCGGTTGTAGCGCTTGCTTTTGCACACATCGCAAGGCACGTAGATATCCGGCAGGAAGTGCATTTCGACCTTGATCAGGCCATCACCCTGGCACGCCTCGCAGCGCCCGCCCTTGACGTTGAACGAGAAGCGCCCCGGGCCGTAACCACGCGAGCGCGATTCCGGTACGCCTGAGAACAGTTCGCGGATCGGCGTGAACAAACCGGTGTAGGTCGCCGGGTTCGAGCGCGGGGTACGGCCGATCGGGCTCTGGTCGATGTCGACCACCTTGTCCAGGTGCTGCAGGCCGTCGCAGCTGTCGTGCGGCGCCGCTTCCAGGGTGCTGGCACCGTTGAGCGCGGTGGCGCTGAGCGGGAACAGGGTGTTATTGATCAACGTCGACTTGCCCGAACCGGACACGCCAGTCACGCAAGTCAGCAGGCCGATCGGAATTTCCAGGTCGACGTTCTGCAGGTTGTTGCCGCGCGCGCCTTTGAGCTTGAGCGAGAGCTTCTTGTTACGCGCAGTACGCTTGGCCGGTACGGCAATCTTGACCCGCCCCGACAGGTATTTGCCGGTCAGCGAATCAGGATGGGCCATCACCTCGGCGGGGGTACCTTCGGCGACGATCTGGCCGCCATGCACGCCAGCACCCGGGCCGATGTCCACCACGTAGTCGGCCAGTCGAATGGCGTCCTCGTCGTGCTCGACCACGATCACCGTGTTGCCGATGTCGCGCAGGTGATTGAGGGTGCCGAGCAGCCGGTCGTTGTCGCGCTGGTGCAGGCCGATGGATGGCTCGTCGAGGATGTACATCACCCCCACCAACCCGGCGCCGATCTGGCTGGCCAGGCGGATACGCTGGGCTTCACCGCCCGAGAGGGTGTCGGCGCTGCGGTCGAGGGTCAGGTAGTCGAGGCCGACGTTGACCAGGAACTGCAGGCGCTCGCAGATTTCCTTGAGAATCTTGTCGGCAATTTCGCCACGTCGGCCGGTCAGCTTCAGGCCGCCGAAATAGCCGCTGGCATCGCCGATCGGCAGGCAGGTGACGGCCGGCAGCGTCTTCTCGCCGACCCACACGTGCCGTGCTTCACGACGCAGGCGGGTGCCGCGGCAATCCGGGCAGGGTTGAGTGCTGAGGAACTTGGCCAGCTCCTCACGCACGGTTGCCGATTCGGTCTCGCGGTAGCGGCGCTCCAGGTTCGGTACGATGCCTTCGAACGGGTGCGAGCGCTTGACGATGTCGCCTCGGTCATTGAGGTACTTGAAGTCGACGTTCTGTTTACCGCTGCCGTGGAGGATGACCTTCTGCTGCTCCGCCGGCAGTTCGCCGAAGGGGATTTCGAGGCTGAAGTCATAATGCGCGGCCAGCGAGCCGAGCATCTGGAAGTAATAGACGTTGCGCCGGTCCCAGCCGCGAATCGCGCCTTCGGCCAGGGTCAGCTCGCCATTGACCAGGCGCTTGGTGTCAAAGAACTGCTTGACCCCCAGGCCGTCGCAGGTCGGGCAGGCACCGGCCGGGTTGTTGAAGGAGAACAGCTTGGGCTCCAGCTCGCTGATCGCATGGCCGCAGATCGGGCAGGCGAAGCGGGCGGAGAAGATCATCTCTTCGAACGGCTCGTCATCCATTGATGCGACCAAGGCAATGCCGTCGGCCAGCTTCAGCGCGGTTTCGAAGGATTCGGCCAGGCGCTGCTGCAGGTCCTCGCGAACCTTGAAACGGTCGACCACCACTTCGATGGTGTGCTTTTTCTGCTTGTCCAGCTTCGGCAGCTCATCGAGTTCGAACAGCTTGCCGTTGACCCGTGCACGGACAAAGCCCTGGGCACGCAGTTCTTCGAAGACCGCCAGGTGTTCACCCTTGCGTTCGCGAATCACCGGCGCCAGCAGCATCAGTTTGCTGCCTTCGGGTTGGGCCAGCACCAGGTCGACCATCTGGCTGACGGTCTGCGCTTCCAGCGGGATGTCGTGATCCGGGCAGCGCGGGGTGCCGACGCGGGCGTAGAGCAGGCGCAGGTAGTCGTAGATCTCGGTGATGGTGCCGACGGTCGAACGCGGGTTGTGCGAGGTCGACTTCTGCTCGATGGAAATTGCCGGTGACAACCCTTCGATGGTGTCGACATCGGGTTTTTCCATCATCGACAGGAACTGCCGGGCATAGGCCGACAGGGATTCGACGTAGCGGCGCTGGCCTTCGGCGTACAGGGTATCGAAGGCCAGGGACGACTTGCCGGAACCGGACAGGCCGGTGATGACGATCAACTTGTCCCGGGGCAGGGTCAGGTCGATGTTCTTCAGGTTGTGGGTTCGTGCCCCACGAATCAGGATCTTGTCCACTGCGGCCTCGCTCGGCGGGCATAAACGGTTGAGTATACGGCTCCATGCCATTACGCGGCAAAGCGTCGCGTATATGCCGTTAAGCGATGGGGCTGGTAGAATCGCCGCCGGTTCACACGAGGTTTATCCATGCACGATCCCCACAGCGAACGCATGAGTGGCAGCGAGACCCGCGCCGCAGGCGGCCTGGCCCTGGTGTTCGCCTTCCGTATGCTGGGCATGTTCATGGTCCTGCCAGTACTGGCGACCTATGGCATGGACCTGGCCGGGGCCACCCCGGCACTGATCGGCCTGGCTATTGGTGCCTACGGCCTGACCCAGGCTTTCCTGCAGATTCCGTTCGGGGTGATCTCCGATCGCATCGGTCGGCGCCCGGTGATCTACTTGGGCCTGGTGATCTTTGCCCTGGGCAGCGTGCTGGCAGCCCAGGCCGACTCGATCTGGGGGGTGATCGCCGGACGTATCCTGCAAGGCGCCGGGGCGATTTCTGCCGCGGTCATGGCCTTGCTCTCTGACTTGACCCGCGAACAGCACCGGACCAAGGCCATGGCCATGATTGGCATGAGCATCGGCCTGTCGTTCGCCGTGGCCATGGTCGTCGGCCCGCTGCTGACCCGCGCCTTCGGTCTGTCGGGGCTGTTCCTGGCCACTGCGGCCATGGCCCTGGTCGGTATCGGCCTGATTGCCTTCGTGGTGCCGGCGTCACACGGTGCGTTGCAGCATCGTGAGTCGGGGGTGGCCAAGCAGGCCCTGGGGCCGACCTTGCGTCACCCGGACCTGCTGCGCCTGGATGTAGGCATCTTCGTCCTGCACGCGATCCTGATGGCCAGCTTCGTCGCCTTGCCCCTGGCCTTTGTCGAACGTGGCGGGCTACCGAAGGAAGAGCACTGGTGGGTGTACCTGACCGCCTTGCTGATTTCATTCTTTGCAATGATCCCGTTCATCATCTACGGCGAAAAAAAGCGCAAGATGAAACGTGTCCTGCTGGGCGCGGTCAGTGTGTTGATGCTCACCGAGCTGTTCTTCTGGCTGTCAGCAGACAACTTGCGCGAACTGGTGATCGGCACCGTGATATTCTTTACTGCCTTCAACCTGCTGGAGGCATCCTTGCCTTCACTGGTAAGCAAGGTGTCGCCCGCCGGCGGCAAGGGGACGGCCATGGGGGTGTATTCCACCAGCCAGTTCCTTGGTGCCGCGCTGGGAGGAATTCTCGGTGGCTGGTTGTTCCAGCACGGTGGCCTGAGCACGGTGTTCCTTGGCTGCGCAGCGTTGTGTGCCCTGTGGTGGGTCGTGGCGCTGAGCATGCGTGAACCGCCGTACGTGACCAGCCTGCGCATGCCGTTATCGGCCGAGGCGGTACGGGAAGCGGGGCTGACCGAGCGGCTGATGGCCGTACCGGGTGTGACCGACGCAGTGGTGGTGGCCGATGAAGCCGCCATCTATATCAAACTTGATACACAAATTTTGGATCGCACGACCCTGGAACGCCTGGTAAACCCGGCTTCCTCCGCGTGCGAAGCCTAGGAGAACGTTATGGCCCGTGGGGTTAACAAAGTCATTCTGGTCGGTACCTGCGGCCAGGATCCCGAAGTCCGCTACCTGCCCAACGGTAACGCCGTGACCAACCTGAGCCTGGCGACCAGCGAGCAGTGGACTGACAAGCAGACCGGCCAGAAGGTCGAGCGTACCGAATGGCACCGCGTTTCGATGTTCGGCAAGGTTGCCGAGATCGCCGGTGAATACCTGCGCAAAGGCTCGCAGGTCTACATCGAGGGCAAGCTGCAGACCCGTGAGTGGGAAAAGGACGGCATCAAGCGTTACACCACCGAAATCATCGTCGACATGCAGGGCACCATGCAGCTGCTCGGCGGCCGTCCACAGAACCAGGACGGCGCCCCGCAAGGCGGCAACAACTACAACCAGGCGCCACGCCAGCAGGCTCCGCGTCCACAGCAGTCCGCGCCACAACAGCGCCCGGCACCTCAGCAGGCCGCACCGCAGCCGGCTCCGGACTTCGACAGCTTCGATGACGACATTCCGTTCTAAGTCGCGCTGGGTGACCAGAGACAATCGGTAAAATGTCTAGCCAAAGCCCCCGTTTAACGGGGGCTTTGGCGTTTTAGGGGGATAGTTTCAGTTGACCCAATTCTGCTAGCGCCATTCGGTGCTCGGCCATCAACAGCATGGCGGCCTGCTTGAAGCTTGGTTCTTCCCGTTCCAGGCGACTTGCCTGAGGCGATCTGGCCAATTGCTCAACGCAGTCGTTCGGCATGATCTAAGCTCCACAAAGGATGGCGTTTCGAGCAGGGGTTTCAATGCGAAGCACACCTGAAAACAGTCTGAAGCACGCGTTGAAAATCTGTAGAGACAGCTTTGTTTCTGTTGGCTTCTTCAGCTTTTTCATTAACGCGTTAATGCTCGTCCCTACCTTCTATATGCTTCAGGTGTATGGGCGAGTGATGTCGAGCGGAAGCCTGACGACCCTGGCAATGCTAACCCTGATCATGACCGGGCTGCTGATCACGCTTGCCTCCCTGGAATGGATCCGTTCGCGGATCATGGTTCGGGTCAGTACCCGGCTGGATGTGTTGTTGAGTCGCCAGGTCTATAAGGCCAGTTTCAAACGGGCTCTGGAAAGTGGCGGCATGGATGCCTCGGCGCAGTCGCTCAACGACTTGACGGGCTTGAGGCAGTTTCTCTCCGGTAACGGGTTGTTCGCCTTTTTCGACGCGCCCTGGCTGCCGATCTATATCGCGGTGATGTTCGCGTTTCACCCCTGGTTTGGCTGGGTAGCGACCGGCAGTGCTCTGTTGTTGTTATTGCTCGCATTTATCAATGAGAAGCTGACCGGGCCGGTACTGGCCCAGGCCAACAAGGAGCATATCGGCGCGACGCTCTACACCACGAAGAACCTGCGCAACGCCGAAGTCATCGAGTCCATGGGCATGCTTGAAACCCTGATGGATCGCTGGGGGCGCCGGCAAAGGAACGTGCTGCTGCTGCAGTCCCTGGCGAGTGATAGAGCAGCGATTGTCAGTACGATTTCCCGGTCTTTCCGGCTCCTGGTGCAATCACTGGTGCTGGGGCTGGGGGCCTACCTGGCGGTGGATCATCAGGTGGGCGCAGGCATGGTGTTTGCCGGGGCCGTACTGCTGGGGCGGGCACTGGCCCCCATCGATCTGATCATCGGTAGCTGGAAGGGCTTTATTGCCGCTCGCTCGCAGTACAGTCGTCTGAACGAGATCCTCGACAAACAACAAGCGCAAGCCGAGCGTCTGTCTTTACCTGCGCCCCAGGGGCACGTGCAGGTCGAGAATCTGATAGTCGCGGCACCTGGCTCGAAAACGCCGATCATCAAGAACATCAGCTTCAGCGTACCTGCCGGTTGCGTGGTGGGAATCATCGGTCCAAGTGCCTCGGGCAAGTCGACCCTGGCCAGAGCTCTGATGGGGGTGTGGGCGCCGCAGCATGGGGTGGTCCGGCTGGATGGCGCAGACATCAGCACCTGGGACAAGCATGAGCTTGGCCCGCATATCGGTTACTTGCCCCAGGATATTGAACTGTTCGAAGGCAGCGTTGGCGAGAACATTGCCCGTTTTGCCGAGGTCGATTCGGCGAAAGTCATTCAAGCTGCCAGGACGGCGGGCGTTCACGAGATGATTTTGCTGCTGCCCGATGGCTACGACACCATCATCGGCAGCGAGGGCGTCATGCTCTCGGGAGGGCAGCGCCAGCGCATCGGACTGGCTCGCGCCCTGTATGGCAACCCGCGACTGATTATTCTCGACGAGCCCAATTCCAACCTTGACGAAGTCGGTGATCGGGCCCTGGCCGCAGCCATCCAGCAGCTCAAGCAGACCGGCGCGACGCTGTTTGTAATTACTCACCGAACCAACATCGTCTCGCAACTTGACCGGCTCATGGTGATGAGAGCTGGGGTTATCACGCTCTATGGGCCACGCGACCATGTGCTGGCCGAACTCAATGCGCAGCAACCGCAGGTACCAAAGCACGCCATGCCAGCACCAGTAGGCGCCAGCATGGCCCCGGTCGAGACTAGCAAGGGCAATGGCAATGAACCCTACGATGCCCAGCCGTCAAATTGAAAGCTTCGCTGACCTGCCCATAGCCGATCGTAAAATCCGCCGCCTGGGCCTTGGCATTGTAGGGGTGACTTTCGGCCTGTTCGGCACCTGGGCGGCGATCGCGCCCCTCGACGGCGCTGCTTACGCGCCGGGGGTGGTCACCGTGCAGGCTTATCGCAAAACGGTCCAGCACCTTGAGGGGGGCATTGTCAAAGAGGTGCTGGCCCATGACGGTGACATCGTCCAGCGTGATGACCCGCTGATCATTCTCGATGATGCCCAGTTGCGCTTCGAGTACGAGATAGCCCGAAGCCAGCTGCTCGCGGCCAGAGCCATGGAGGCCAGGCTCATCGCCGAGCGCGACACGCTACCGGTGATCGGTTTTGGCAAGATCGCCGATCTCGCCAGCCTGCGGGGAGAGGAAGCGCGTCAGGGCGAGACTCAGGTGTTCAACGCTCGGCAGGGCTCGCGGCTGGGCCAGATAGCGGTGTTGCGCGAGCGTATTGGCCAGTTGAATCAACAGATCAAGGGACTGGAGTCGATGATCGGTGCCAAGGTTAGTCTGGAGAAATCCTACAGCAGTGAAATCAATGAATTGACCGACCTGCTGCAGCAGGGGTTCGTTGACAAACAACGTCTGCTCGAGCAGGAGCGCAAGCTGGGGATGCTCAGGTCGGAGGTGGCTGATCACCGTTCCACTATTAACAGGACGCGTCTGCAGATCAATGAAACGCAGCTGCAGATTCTGCAGGTCGACAAAGATTTCAGTGCCGACGTTGTCAAGCAGCTGGCCGAGGTCCAGACCCGGATATACGACCTGCAAGAGAAAACCTCGGCCCTGGAAGACCGGCTCAGCCATATCGTCATCCGCGCACCCGACGCGGGCATGGTGATTGGCATGACAGTGCACACCATTGGTGGTGTGGTGCGGCCGGCAACGCCGTTGCTGGACATCGTTCCATCGGTTTCCGAGCTGGTCATAGAGGCCCAGGTGGCACCGGTGGATATTGATCGCATCGCCATCGGCAAGCGTGCCGATATCCGTTTCGGTGCGTTCAAGAGTTCGACGACGCCGGTGATCGAAGGCGAGGTCAGCAGCGTATCGGCTGACCGGCTGACCAATGAAAAGACCGGGGCTGCCTATTACCTGGCGCGGGTCCGGGTAACCGAGGAGGGCGTGCGCACCCTGGGTGAGCGCAAGTTATTGCCGGGGATGCCGGCGGACGTGTTGATCATCACCGGACAACGCACGCTGTTGCAGTACTTGATGCAGCCGGCCCGCGATGTCATGTCTCAATCGATGATCGAGGAATGACCGTGGGCATGTCGTCAGTGCTTTTTGGGGGGGTGTTCATGCTTGCAGCGGGTGCCGCCCTGGGGCAAACCGCTGCACCAGCATCGACCGGGGTCAGTGCCTCTACGTTCTCTACCGACCTCATGCAGTTGTATCGCGAGGCGCGACTGGAGGACCCGCGGGTATTGGCCTCTTTTGCGCAAGCGCAGGCGGGCAAGGAACATCAACGCGAGGCCATGGGGGCGCTGTTGCCGCAATTATCGCTCAATGCCGGGTCGAACCGAATTCACCAGGAAAACGACCTGATACAGCAGAGTTACGATAGCGAAAGCTACAGCCTGGTGCTGCGTCAGTACCTCTACAACAAGGCCGCCTGGGAGAACTACCAAAAATTCAAAAGCTTGGCCAGGCAGTCCGAGTCGCAAGCACTGGATGCCCAGGCCGAGGCCACTGTGGAATTGGCGCGGCGTTACTTCACCGCGTTGGCGGCCGAGGATGAGCTGGAGTTGGTGAGGGCGGAACGTCGAACCACGCAAAAGAGTCTGGACCGAGTCAATGCGTTGTACGAAAAGCAGCTGGCGTTGGTGACGGACCAGCTCGACCTCAAGGCTCGGGTGGATTTGCTCGCGGCGCAGGAACTGGATGCCCGCAACCAGGCCAGTATCAGTCGCGAGGCACTGGCGGAGATCGTCGGCCGGCCAGTCAAGGAGAAGCTCAACCGGATACGCGATGACGCGCAGCTACGGGTTTCGGCGCAGAGTATGGAGGACTGGGTCCGCGAGGGTATAGCGCAAAACCCGACGCTCAAGGCCAGCGAGAGTGGTGTCGAAGCCGCGGGTGCCGCGTTGCGCAGTGGCAAGGGCGGGCACTATCCGACCGTGAGCCTGAACCTGAGCGCACAAGAAACCAACGAGGGCTACAACAACTCCCAGACGCCGCGTACCGACAGCTATGTTGCTGGCATCGGCGTTCAGGTGCCGCTGTACAGCGGCGGCTCGACCTCGGCGCGGGTCCGTGGGCTCTACCAGGATCAGCTGACCGCCGAGCAGGAGCTGGAAGCGATCCGGCGCCAGGTGGTCAAGGAGATCACCAGCGCTTACCTGACTGCCAATTCGAACGGCGAAAAAATCCACGCCAATCGTCTGGCCCTGGCCTCGGCAAAGCTTTCCAGGGTGGCAGCAGAGAAAGCGTTGACCTACGGGATGGTCAATGCCGTCGATGTTCTGGCCAGTGTACGCAACGAGTTCCGCGCTCGGCGTGACCTGCTCAAGACGCAGTACGAATTCCTCAGTAATGTGTTCACCCTCAATCGCTGGGCGGGAAAACCGCCAGCCGAAAGTGTCGACAGTGTCAATGGCTGGTTGAGTCCCGGCAGCCCCGCCCAGGCAACGGACGTTGAATCCGAGTATTAGCCGAAAGCATGCCTGGTCATTGAAAGCGGATGATCGCCAACCGATTGCCATGATCTACAGCCCTAGCGCCGGAAAACGTCATGTTCATCAGCGGGCAGGTCATGGCTGCGACGACTAAATTCGCGCACCTTTATCCATTCACCCCTGCGGGCTGTCAGGTCAGGTTCATGGAACTCGCAGAAACGGGAGGAGTCGAAAAATTGACGACTGCATTATTGGCGCATGTAATTACACACCATTCGTCTGTTAATTGACGATCTTGCTCGGTATCAGACTGTGCTTACAGGCCGCCTGTAGCGAGCCTAAGACCTTGATTTCCGAGGGCTAGGGCCACTCCTTGAAAGCATCGATCGGGCCCCCCGCATGAGGCTTGAGTCTGCTGCGGGTGGGTGGCGGCGCGTTGGGCTGACCTAGACTCAGTTGAGGGGCTCTAGGGAGCACAGCATCGTGCGTAAGCTATTGATAGTTATTTCTATTTGTGTTGTCTCGATGACGCTTTCCGGCTTTGGGACGCGTCCGCAACCCTTGTCGATGCCACGGCTAGACGTGGCCCCAGGGCCGTTGGCCCTGCTAGGTCAACGGGTGCAGGTCATAGATCGTTTTTCATGGGAGGCAGGAACACCATGCCTAACCACAGAAAGTCGATACGTGTGATGCTGGTCGATTGTCGTCCCCTGGTTCTCATGGGGCTTCATGACTTGATCAATGCCAGGAAGCCGCGGATGGAAGTGAGCGGCGAGGCCACCACCTATACCAATGCGCTGGATCTTGCCGATCAGTTGCATCCCAATGTCATTCTTTTCAGTTTCTTTCTGGACGTGCTGAACCCGCTGGAGGTGGTTGCGGGACTCGCTCGCAACGCTGAAATGAAAGTGCTGGTGCTCAAGGGCCTGTACGAAGCCGTCCCCGTTGTCCAGGCGATAGAGGCGGGCGCACGCGGTATCGTGCTGGCGGAAGACCCGACGGAGTCGATCATCCAGGCCATCATCAAGGTTCACCATTACAACAGTGGGCTGGACAGAGCCTGGGTCGGTGGGCTTTCCGGCTATGCCGCGACCGTGCATACACCTTTGAAATATAGCCTGGAGCGGGCGAAACAGGCGCGTCTGACGCTGCGCGAGAGGGAACTGATTCGCGCCATCGTGGGCGATCCGTCCGCCAAATACGTGAGTATTGCCGGGCGCCTGGGGATCAGTGAGCACACCGTGCACAACCACCTCAGCAACATCTATCAAAAGCTGAATCTGATCAATCGCATCGACTTGCTGATGTACGCGCTGAAGCACGGGCTCAACAACAACGAAGAACCGCCCGAATCCATCCGGGTGGAGCGGGATTGATTTTCACGTCGAAACAAGACTGCTTGAGCACGCTTTGGGTGCGCCTGGGCCATCACCGGGGCAGGGGCCCCAGGTTGAGGGTGCTGACGTTGTCGAAGTTTCAAAAAGTAATGCGAGGGGGGTTGCCACGCCACCCTCGCATCCTTTCACACGTGCGCTGCCTCAGGCGCCGCCAAACACAATGTCGCTATTGAGCAGATCTACCCCGACCAAGGTGATGGTCGTTGTCTGTCCGCCCGCCTCGGCAACCGTCACGATGCTGTCTGCACCGCTGTTGTTGATCGATTGGACAACGGCGTTCTGGTCGCCGTTGAGCACCAGCGTGTCGCGCAGGCTTAGGCTCGCATCGAAGCCGGTGACCTGGTACAGGTTCTCATCGGCGGACAAATCGATGTTGAAGGCATCCCGCTCACCGCCCGTACCCACCAACCGGTAGTCGAAGAGGACGTCGGTCGGGTCGTTGGCGAACAGGTTGGCGTCGAACGCACTGGTCGCCGTATCCCCGTCCTTGTCCGTCAGCGTCGCATTGAACGCCAGCTTGATATCGCTGGCCAGGTTCTCGCTCTGCTGAATGAACTGGATCACCGGGATCTTGATCTCGCCCCTGGCCATCGTCAGCTGCACCGCATCGATCAGCGCCGTGCTCTGCTTCTCAATGAGGAAGGATACCTGCCCGCCAGCCTCCGGCGTCAGGGTGTTGACCTCGATGAGGTTCGAGAACGTGCCATCCTCGTAGTAGATCCTGTAGTACAGGTCTTCTGTTGCCGTAGTGTATCCCCCCACGGAGTTGTCGATGAACACCTTCATGGCTGTCAGCAGGCTCTCCGGGTTGATGACGAAACTTTCATCGGCGTTGCTGATGGCCGCCAGGTTGTCTCCTTGGAAAAGGTTGTTGGCGACGCCGATGCCGGATGTGCTGACGTTCATGGACGCGGGGTCGATGTACGCGGGCAAGGGGTCGGTCTGTAGCACCGTTTCGAGGGGGTCGGGTTTCCCCAGCCCAATGCCGGTCAGGATGTCCGCCGTTGACGCAAGCGCCTTGGCGGAAAAGAACACAATCTCCTCGGAGGGCGAAGGGATAGTCAGGTCAGCCGGCTCTGGAATCAACAAGGTGCGTACGGGGTCCGGGCCGCCGGCAGCGAGCGCGCCGTCGGCACTGCTGAGCATGATCGTCGAGCCGAAGCCTTGCACCAGATCCAATGCATAGCTGCCATTGGCAAAGGCGGTCAGCGTGTAGTCGACGGTGGTGTTTGCCGTTGCTGCGTTGTTGTCGAAGTCACCGGTCAAGGTCCCGGCGAACTGGTACGCACCATTGAGGTCCGGCGAGGGCACCAGCTCGGTGAGCGTGCCGGTCCCGGTCGTGGTCGTGTTGTCGGGCCTGACGAGGGTGAACTGGCCATTGACCAACGAGATGTTCAGGCCCGTCGCCCCCAGCCCATCGGCACCGGCCGACTTGCTCCAGAAGCCATATTGCGCAAGGACGCTACCGGTCCCGATCAGGTTGCCGAATGCGAGTGCCGGGCCGTCGTCCTTGATCACCAGGTTCTGCCCGATGTTGAGGGTGGCCTGGGCGCTGTCACCGTCCTTGTCGGTCTTGGTTGCCGTCAGGGTCACCAGGTTGTCCGAGGCCAGGCTGGTCGAATCATCCGGATTGGTCGCGTCGGGATGGATCACGGCGCGGAGCTGGTCGAGGGTGACGTCACCGTTGGCGGCAACGCTGACGGTGAGCACCAGTTGATTGGTCGTGGCCGTGCGGCCTTCGACCACGCCGCCGTTGAGCGACAGGTTGACTGCCTCACCAGTGGCGGAATCGGTCAGCCCGGAGGCCCCCGCTACCACGCCCAGCGCATAGGTCAGGGTGCCAGCGCCATCGGCGCCGAACGCCGAGCTGAAGTTGGCGGCGAAGTTCTGCGTGGCGTTGGTCGCCAGCACCGTTTCGTCCACTGTCAGTGTCGGCTCCGTACCGGTGGTGTTGATGCTTGGCCCATCATCCTTGAACACCAGGTTTTGCCCGATGTTCAGAGTGGCCTGGGCGCTGTCACCGTCCCTGTCGGTTTTGGTTGCCGTCAGGGTCACCAGGTTGTCCGAGGTCAAACTGGTGGAATCATCCGGATTGGTGGTGTTGGAATGCACTACGGCGCGGAGCTGGTCGAGGGTGACGTCACCGTTGGCGGCGACGCTGACGGTGAACACCAGTTGATTGGTCGTCGCCGTGCGGCCTTCGACTACTGTGCCATTAAGCGACAGGTTGACCGCCTCACCGCTGGCGGTGTCGGTCAGTCCGGAGGCCCCGGCTACCACGCCCAGCGCATAGGTCAGCGTGCCAGCACCATCGGCGCCAAACGCCGAGGTGAAGTTGGCGGCGAAGTTCTGCGTGGCGTTGGTTGCCAGTACCGTTTCATCGACTGTCAGTATCGGCTCGGTGCCGGTGGTGTTGATGCTCGGGCCGTCATCCTTGAACACCAGGTTCTGCCCGATGTTCAGGGTCGCCTGGGCGCTGTCACCGTCCCTGTCGGTCTTGGTTGCCGTCAGGGTCACCAGGTTGTCGGAGGTCAGGCTGGTCGAATCATCCGGATTGGTGGTGTTGGGATGCACTACGGCGCGAAGCTGATCGAGGGTGACATCACCGTTGGCGGCAACGCTGACGGTGAACACCAATTGGTTGGTCGTCGCCGTGCGGCCTTCGACCACGCCGCTGTTGAGCGACAGGTTCACCGCCTCATTCGTGGCCGTGTCGGTCAGCCCGGAAGCCCCGGCCACCACGCCCAGCGCATAGGTCAGCGTACCGGCGCCATCGGCGCCAAATGCCGAGCTGAAGTTGGCGGCAAAACTCTGCGTGGCGTTGGTTGCCAGTACCGTTTCATCGACTGTCAGTATCGGCTCGGTGCCGGTGGTGTTGATGCTTGGCCCGTCATCCTTGAACACCAGGTTCTGCCCGATGTTGAGGGTGGCCTGGGCGCTGTCGCCATCCCTGTCGGTTTTGGTTGCCGTCAGGGTGACCAGGTTATCGGAGGTCAGGCTGGTGGAGTCATCCGGATTGGTGGTGTTGGTATGGACCACGGCGCGGAGCTGGTCGAGGGTGACGTCACCGTTGGCGGCAACGCTGACGGTGAACACCAGTTGATTGGTCGTGGCCGTGCGGCCCTCCACCACGCCGCCATTGAGCGACAGGTTGACCGCCTCATTAGTGGCCGTGTCGGTCAGCCCGGAGGCCCCCGCTACCACGCCCAGCGCATAGGTCAGCGTGCCGGCGCCATCGGCGCCGAACGCCGAGCTGAAGTTGGCGGCAAAACTCTGCGTGGCGTTGGTTGCCAGTACCGTTTCATCGACTGTTAGTATCGGTTCGGTGCCGGTGGTGTTGATGCTTGGCCCATCATCTTTGAACACCAGGTTTTGCCCGATGTTGAGGGTCGCTTGGGCACTGTCGCCCTCCCTGTCGGTCTTGGTTGCCGTCAGGGTGACCAGGTTGTCCGAGGTCAGGCTGGTGGAATCATCAGGATTGGTGGTGTTGGGATGCACTACGGCGCGAAGCTGATCGAGGGTGACGTCACCGTTGGCGGCGACGCTGACGGTGAACACCAGTTGATTGGTCGTGGCCGTGCGGCCCTCCACCACGCCTCCGTTGAGCGACAGGTTGACCGCCTCATTAGTGGCCGTGTCGGTCAGCCCGGAGGCCCCCGCTACCACGCCCAGCGCATAGGTCAGGGTGCCAGCGCCATCGGCGCCGAACGCCGAGCTGAAGTTGGCGGCGAAGTTCTGCGTGGCGTTGGTTGCCAGTACCGTTTCATCGACTGTTAGTATCGGCTCGGTGCCGGTGGTGTTGATACTTGGGCCGTCATCCTTGAACACCAGGTTCTGCCCGATGTTCAGGGTGGCTTGGGCACTGTCGCCGTCCCTGTCGGTCTTGGTTGCCGTCAGGGTCACCAGGTTGTCGGAGGTCAAACTGGTGGAATCATCCGGATTGGTGGTGTTGGAATGCACTACGGCGCGGAGCTGGTCGAGGGTGACGTCACCGTTGGCGGCGACGCTGACGGTGAACACCAGTTGGTTGGTCGTGGCCGTGCGGCCTTCCACCACTGTGCCATTGAGCGACAGGTTCACCGCCTCATTCGTGGCCGTGTCGGTCAGCCCGGAAGCCCCGGCTACCACGCCCAGCGCATAGGTCAGCGTGCCAGCGCCATCGGCGCCAAATGCCGAGCTGAAGTTGGCGGCGAAGTTCTGTGTGGCGTTGGTCGCCAGTACGGTTTCGTCCACCGTCAGCGTCGGCTCAGTGCCGGTGGTGCTGATACTTGGCCCATCATCCTTGAACACCAGGTTCTGCCCGATATTCAGGGTGGCCTGGACGCTGTCGCCATCCCTGTCGGTTTTGGTTGCCGTCAGGGTGACCAGGTTGTCCGAGGTCAAACTGGTGGAATCATCCGGATTGGTGGTGTCGGAATGCACTACGGCGCGAAGCTGGTCGAGGGTGACGTCACCGTTGGCGGCAACGCTGACGGTGAACACCAGTTGGTTGGTCGTGGCCGTGCGGCCTTCCACCACTGTGCCATTGAGCGACAGGTTGACCGCCTCATTAGTGGCCGTGTCGGTCAGCCCGGAGGCCCCGGCTACCACGCCCAGCGCATAGGTCAGCGTACCGGCGCCATCGGCGCCAAACGCCGAGGTGAAGTTGGCGGCAAAACTCTGCGTGGCGTTGGTCGCCAGTACGGTTTCATCGACTGTCAGTATCGGCTCTGTGCCGGTGGTGCTGATGCTCGGGCCATCGTCCTCGAAGATTATCTTCGAGCCGATTTCGGCTTTCGCAATAGAGACTTGGAGCAGCTTGAAGCCACCGATATCGAAATCGGCATGGTTAGTGCCCTTGGCGTCGATGGCCGCGCCGTTCTCGATGAGCACGCGGTTGTGGTCTGCCGTTGTGGTGTATTCAATCTTGTAGCCGGCTTTAACGCCGGTGATGGTCGCAACCCCGGAAGCAAAGCTGATGACAATGGCCGGATCATTCGCCGAGCCGTCCGAGTTTTCGATCACCAGCCCGGTGCTGATGTTGATGACGCGAACATTGCTGATTGCAACCGACGCATCACCCACATAGCCGTTGATGAAATTCGCGCCAGGTTCAGCAGCGGTGCTGAATGCGCTGATTTTTACGATAGCGCTTTTGCCGCTTTGCAACTGCACGACGTCGAACGTGGCCGACCTCGTATTGAAAACGTCGGTAAAGTCGATGTTGGCTTCAACATCTGCTTCGTTCTGATCCAGGTTGGGAATGGTCACATTCTGCCTGGCACCGGTGACGAACGAAAAGCGGATGCCTTCCTGTTCCGTAATCATCTGGTTGTTGGTGCCGAAGGTGGTCGGGCCACCCGCCTGGCTGGTATTGATTGTGTCGCCCGTCGTTATATTGGCGCCGCTTGACTGGTCGGCGGGGTTCTTGCCGGTGGCGATAATGGTCGGGTCAGTGATCCGCAAGACCCCACCGTCGTCAACCACGGTCGGGTTCGCCGTCGTGAACATCAGGAACAGGTTCTGCCCGGAAGGCGCATTGGCCAGGCTGAATACCAGGTCCTGGCTGGTGCCGATGAACACCTTGTTCAGCAGGTTGAGGGCATCGTCCGGGTTACTGGCGTCCGGATGCTTGCGTGGCTGGTATTCCACGGTCCAGATCTTGCCGCCGGTGACCGGCGATCCGCTTTCTTGAATGTAGGCCGCGAACACGATCGCGCCGGCTGGGCCCCCGGCTCGGCCCAGCAGGATGTTGTTGTTGGTATCGGTATAGAGAAGGATATCGGTGCCATTGAGGGTATCGAGTCCGCTGTCCAGGCCATTGAGCGGTGCGCCAGAGGTGCCGACGAAGCTGATATCGGTAATGCTGCCGCCGGGTGCCGCGGTGATGGTGAACGCATCACTGCCGGTGTTGCCCACCGCACCCGTATAGCCACTCAAGGCTGCACCCGCTGCGGTACCAGCCCCCAGCGCTGTCAAGCGAGTAGTGAAGGCCGAGGGTAGCGCCGTGAGCAGAATGTCATTGTCGTCAGCGTCTCCTGCAGGGCTTGCGGTGGCCGTGCTGTTCTGCAACCCGGCGGTTTCGTCCAGCGTAACGTTCACACCCGTCGCCACGATACTCAGGGCGCTGTCGGTAAACGACGTTGTCGCGACAACGTCATCACTGGTACCGAACTGACTATCGGCACCTGCAGAGGCCGCGGTGAGCAGGAACGTTGCGCCTGCCGAGTCGTCGGGGTTCACGTACCACGAGGTCGTGACGCTGCCGTTGACTTGGCCGTCGAGATCGCCGGCACCGCCGTCGGTCACATACCAAGGCTCGTGTCCCTCGCCGGTGTTGGTATCGAGTATATCGTCGGGCGTGCCCCACACGTTATCCGCGCCGGGGCCAGTGGCGTGCTCCACTTCGAGCGCCACTGTGCTGCCGGCGGCGAAGCCGCTGGCGGTGATGATGGCCGTGCTGCCGGGGGCGTAGTCTGCTTGATCAGTAGTGACGGTTGGCGTTTGGAGGGGGGGTGGATCGCTCATGAAGGTATTGCTTTGGTCTTTACTCGCGACGGCGTCCTGGTGGGGGGGGGACAGATCGGTACTGCTGTCACCGGTCAGGTCGCTCGTGGGTTTTATTATTTTTTTGCGTGTAGGCATGACTTTCTCCTGAGCAATTCCAGGCATAGGCGCCGGATCGTGGACCTACTACTGGTACATGCCGCAACTATGGATAAGCGCCGGAGCTCGCGCATCGGCCGATACTCCCAGGCGAGATGGGAGTTTCGGACTACTTGGGAGGGGTAATGAGATGACGAAGGTGTCAGGGCGTCGGAACGCAAACAAAAGCCGCAGCCAGTAACTGGCTGCGGCTTGCTTGTGGGGTTTGCCAATGTGGCATCAATAGAACAGGCGGGGCTCCGGAGACGCCAGCAAGCTGGCCAGCTTGGTCAGGGCAAAGCCCAGTTCGGCGCGGCTCGGGGCCATCAGGGCAATGCGTACTCCGCTCGTCGCGGTGGTACGCTGGGCCAGGAACTGACTGCCGCTGACTACTGTTACGCCGTGGGCCCGGGCCAGGTTGGCAAATTCGTCGCAGGTCCAGGGCTCAGGCAACTCCAGCCAGATATGGAAGCTGTTGGGCTGGCTGCGAATCCGATAACCGCCAAGAATGTCCCTGGCCATTTGCTGCCGAGCGGCGGCCTCTTGCTGTTGCACCTTGACCAGTTGTTCGCCCATGCCGCTGTTGATCAGGTTGCTGGCCAGTTGTGCCATCAGCGGCGAAGGCATCCACACGCTGCTGCGTACCATCGACGACAGGCGCGAGAGGGTTTCAGGGGGCGCATACAGGTAGCCGATGCGCAGTGCCGGCAGAATGCTTTTCGACAGGCTGGTCAGGTAGATGGAGCGCTCGGGAGCATAGGCCGAGATCGGCTTGTGCACCGGTTGGGCCTCCAGGAACCCGTAAATGTCATCGTCAATGATGAACACTTCATGTTCACGGGCAATCTGGGCAATTGCCTCGCGGCGCTGCGCTGGCATGATCGAGTTGGTCGGGTTCTGGTGGGTGGTCACGCACACCAGCAGTGCCGGACGGTGTTCGATGCAGGCGGCCCGGAAGGCTTCGGGCAGCAGGCCGAACTCGTCGATCTGCACGCCCTTGAGGCGTCGATCCAGGCTGTGGGCCAGGGAGATGATCCCGGGGTAGCAATGCGCTTCGCAGAGAATCACGTCATTGGTGTTCGACAGGCTACTGATCGCCACCAGCAAGCCATGCTGCGCGCCAGACGTGAGGATGATCTGCTGCCACCGTGCCTCTGGCAGGCTGCGTTGTACCCAGCGGGCACCGGCTTGCTTGTGCACGGTATGACCACCGTCGGTGGTGTAGTCCAGAACGCGGCTCAAATCCGCTGACTGCGCGAGTTCGGTAATCGCATCCCGTAGCCATCCGCCCGTGTCGGCGTCATTGGGCTTGATGATCGACAGGTCGATCTGGGCGCTGTCGGTGCTGGTGCCCGGCGTGGGCGAGGCCGGCCTGGCATTGGCTTGCAGGACAAATGTCCCGCGTCCGACTTCACCAATTACCAGCCCGCGCTTGGCCGCCTCGTCATAGGCGCGACCAATGGTGCCGGGGGTGACTTTCAGGGTTTCAGCCAGGTCCTTGAGTGTTGGCAGCCGATCGCCCGGGCTCAGGTGCCCGGTACTGATGTCCTGCTCCAGGGCATCGGCAATCATCAGGTAAACCGGCTGCGCATGGCCGCTGTATTGAGGAACCCACATAGGTAAAGCACCAGAATCTACATGAGCGCGCAAGCCTAGCATGAAAGCCTTGATTAAGAGTAATCGAGGGGTAATCGAGTCTTTTTGAATGCATTCAATCTGGTTTTCGTCTGCCTGCTCTCGCCTGGAAACTGTTATGAAAGCAACGGCAGTGTGAAAATTCACTGTCATGAATATCAATATAAATCAATTAGTTGGATGTTATTTTCGGCAGTATGCAAGGTCGCGGCGACAGAAATAAATTGAGTCGATTTTGTTTCTGTTATTACAATGATTGAGTCGATTCAATCGCTTCTGATGATCGATGCATTAACCGCATTGAGCTGGCAGCACACGGGATTCGTGTGAGCGAAATACCTGACCTGAACTGCTGATAAAGGGGAAAACTGCATGAAAACCGCATTTGTGACCGGCGCATCGGCCGGTTTTGGCAAAGCCATCTGTCGCCAACTGATCGCCGAAGGTTACCGGGTCATCGGCGGCGCACGCCGCATGGACAAACTCATGCAGCTGGGGCAGGAGCTTGGCGAACACTTCATCCCGCTGGCGCTGGATGTAAGCGACAAGGCATCGCTGGACAAGGCAATCGGGCAGATCAATCAAGCCTCGTTGTCTATCGATGTCCTGGTAAACAACGCCGGCCTGGCGCTGGGCATCGAGCGCGCGCAACAGTGCGACCCCCAGAACTGGGAACGGATGATCGCCACCAACATCACCGGCCTTGCCCTGATCACCCAACGCATCCTGCCGAGGATGGTCGAGGCCAATAGCGGGCTGATCATCAATATCGGCTCGATTGCCGGCACCTACCCGTATCCGGGGGGCAATGTGTATGGCGCCAGCAAGGCCTTCGTCAAACAGTTCAGCCTGAACCTGCGCGCCGACCTGGCCGGTACCCGGGTGCGGGTGAGCAATATCGAGCCGGGCCTGTGTTCAGGGACCGACTTCTCGGTGGTGCGCCTGAACGGCAACATGGAAGCGGTCGAAGCGCTGTATAAAGATGTCGAGGCCATTCGCCCCGAGGACATTGCCAATACCGTGTCCTGGATTGCCCGGCAACCCGAGCATCTGAACATCAACTCGATCGAGATCATGCCGGTGGCCCAGAGCAGCGCTGCGCTCAACGTCGTGCGCAACCTGTAGCGGGGCGAACAGGGTGATGCCGGCGGCAATGAGCCATTTTCAGCACGCTGGTCAGGAATCTTGACTACAGTATCAACTGGTGACTGCCAGTAATGTCGCCACCGTGATCGTTCAAGCGACGCCGGCAACGCACCGCGCGTCCACCACCTGATCAGGAGTGCACGATGGATCTCAACCGTCGGCAGTTCTTCAAGGTCGCAGCAGTTGGCCTTGGAGGCTCGAGCCTGGCGGCGTTGGGCATGGCCCCGACACCTGCCTTCGCCGAGCAGGTGCGCCACTTCAAGCTGGCGCACACCAAAGAAACCCGCAACACCTGCCCCTACTGCTCGGTCGGCTGCGGCCTGATCATGTACAGCCAGGGTGATGCGGCCAAGAACGTGGCGCAGAACATCATCCATATCGAAGGCGACGCCGACCATCCGGTGAACCGCGGTACGCTGTGCCCGAAAGGCGCCGGCCTGCTCGATTTTATCCACAGCCCCAGCCGTTTGCAGTACCCCCAGGTGCGCAAGGCGGGAAGCAACGAGTGGACGCGGATTTCCTGGGATGACGCGCTTGACCGTGTCGCCGACCTGATGAAAGCCGACCGTGACGCCAACTTCATCGAGAAAAATGCCCAGGGCCAGACCGTCAACCGCTGGCTGAGCGTAGGCTTCCTGGCCGCCTCGGCGTCTTCCAATGAAGCCGGCTACATGACCCACAAGGTCATTCGCAGCCTTGGCATGCTGGGGTTCGATAACCAGGCACGTGTCTGACATGGCCCGACGGTGGCAAGTCTTGCCCCGACGTACGGCCGTGGAGCCATGACCAACCACTGGACCGATATCGCCAACGCGAATCTGATCCTGGTGATGGGTGGCAACGCTGCAGAAGCCCATCCCTGTGGCTTCAAATGGGTGACCGAGGCCAAGGCCCACAACAAGGCCCGTCTGATCGTGGTCGACCCGCGTTTTACCCGAACCGCGTCGGTGGCCGACTATTACGCGCCAATCCGCACCGGCAGTGATATTGCCTTCATGGGCGGGTTGATCAATTTCCTGCTGAGCAACGACAAGATCCAGCACGAGTACGTGTGCAACTACACCGATGTGTCGTTTATCGTCAAAGCCGGTTTCAGTTTCGAAGACGGCCTGTTCAGTGGTTACGACGCGGCCAAGCGCAGTTACACCGACAAGTCCGGCTGGGGCTACGAAATCGGCGAGGACGGCTTTGCCAAGGTCGACCCGACGCTGCAGGACCCACGCTGTGTCTACCAGTTGATGAAGCAGCACTACAGCCGCTACACCCTGGAACTGGCCAGCCAGATCTGCGGTATGCCGGCCGACAGCATGCGCAAGATCTGGGAAGAGATCGCTACTTGCTCGCAACCGGGCAAGACCATGACGATTCTTTATGCCCTGGGCTGGACTCAGCATTCGATCGGCTCGCAGATCATCCGCAGTGCCGCCATGGTCCAGTTGCTACTGGGCAACGTCGGCATGCCGGGTGGCGGAGTCAACGCCTTGCGTGGGCACTCCAATATCCAGGGGCTGACAGACCTTGGGCTGTTGTCCAACCTGCTGCCCGGTTACCTGACCCTGCCCGCGGATGCGGAGCAAGACTACAACGCCTACATCGCCAAGCGTGCGCCCAAGGCACTGCGGCCGGGGCAGCTGTCCTACTGGCAGAACTATGGCAAGTTCCATGTCAGCCTGATGAAGGCCTGGTATGGCGCCAACGCCACGGTCGAGAACAACTGGGGCTATGACTACCTGCCGAAGCTGGATATCCCCGGTTACGACGTGTTGAAAATGTTCGACATGATGGCCAAGGAGCAGGTCAACGGTTACTTCTGCCAGGGCTTCAATCCGATTGCCGCCTTGCCCGACAAGAACCGTGTTACCGCCGCCCTGAGCAAGCTCAAGTGGCTGGTGGTGATGGACCCACTGGCCACCGAGACCTCGGAGTTCTGGCGCAATGCCGGGCCGTTCAACGATGTCGAAACGGCCAGTATCCAGACCGAAGTCATTCGCCTGCCCACCACCTGCTTTGCCGAGGAGGATGGCTCGCTGGTCAACAGCAGCCGCTGGTTGCAATGGCACTGGAAGGGCGCCGAAGGGCCGGGACAGGCGCGTACCGACGTGCGCATCATGAGCGAGCTGTTCCTGCGCCTGCGCGAGCGTTATCAGCGCGACGGCGGCGCTTGGGCCGAGTCGATCCTCAAGCTCAACTGGCCCTACAAGGTGCCCGAAGAACCGACGCCGGAAGAAATCGCCAAGGAGTTCAGTGGCTACGCCGTGGCCGATGTCACCGATGCCTCGGGGGCGCAGGTCAAGGCCGGGCAGCAACTGGCCGGCTTCGCCCAGCTCAAGGACGATGGCAGCACCGCCTCCGGTTGCTGGATTTTCTCTGGCAGCTGGACCGAGCAGGGTAACCAGATGGCCCGGCGCGACAACGCCGACCCGTATGGGATGAAGCAAAACCTGGGCTGGGCCTGGGCCTGGCCGATGAACCGGCGGATTCTCTACAACCGTGCCTCGGCCGACCCTCAAGGCAAGCCGTGGGCGCCGAACAAGCGCCTGGTGTGGTGGAACGGCAAGGCGTGGGGCGGCACCGACGTGCCGGACTTCAAGGTCGATGCGGCGCCGGAGTCGGGGATGAACCCGTTCATCATGAACCCTGAAGGGGTCGCGCGCTTCTTTGCCCTGGACAAGATGGCCGAAGGGCCATTCCCCGAGCATTACGAGCCGTTCGAGACGCCAATCGGGATCAACCCGTTGCACCCGAACAACAAGCAGGCGACCAGCAACCCGGCCGGGCGGGTGTTCGATTCGGTGTGGGACAGCCTGGGGCAAGCCAAGGACTTCCCTTACGCGGCCACCAGCTACCGCCTGACCGAGCACTTCCACTTCTGGACCAAGCACTGTCCGATCAACGCCGTGACCCAGCCCGAGCAGTTTGTCGAGATCGGCGAAGCCCTGGCCAAGGAGAAGGGTATCGCCGCCGGTGACCGGGTACGGGTCTCCTGCAAGCGTGGGCATATCGAGGCAGTCGCGGTGGTGACCAAGCGGATTCGTCCGCTGCAGGTCAACAACCAGACCGTGCACCAGATCGGCATTCCGTTGCACTGGGGGTTTACCGGGGTAACCCGGCACGGCTACCTGACCAACACCCTGGTGCCGTTCCTCGGTGATGGCAACACCCAGACCCCGGAATCGAAGTCGTTCCTGGTCAATGTGGAGAAAATCTGATGGCCAGCCAAGACATCATCGCCCGTTCGGCCACCACCACCGCCCCTTCGTCGATCCGTCAGCAGGAGGAAGTGGCCAAGCTGATCGACACCACCAAGTGCATCGGATGCAAAGCCTGCCAGGTGGCCTGTTCGGAATGGAACGAGCTGCGTGACGAGGTCGGTCACAACCATGGCACCTACGACAACCCACAGGACCTGAGCGCCGAGACCTGGACCCTCATGCGCTTCACCGAGCACGAGACCGACGAGGGCAACCTGGAGTGGCTGATCCGTAAGGACGGCTGCATGCACTGCGCCGAGCCTGGGTGCCTGAAGGCCTGCCCGAGCCCGGGGGCGATCATCAAGCATGCCAACGGCATCGTCGACTTCAACCAGGACCACTGCATCGGCTGCGGTTACTGCATCACCGGCTGCCCGTTCAATATCCCGCGGATCTCGCAGAAGGACCACAAGGCCTACAAGTGCACCCTGTGTTCCGACCGGGTGTCGGTGGGGCTGGAGCCGGCCTGCGTGAAAACCTGCCCGACCGGCGCCATTGTCTTTGGCAGCAAGCAGGACATGAAGGAGCATGCCGCCGAGCGCATCGTCGACCTCAAGTCGCGTGGCTTCGACAACGCTGGTTTGTATGACCCCGATGGTGTCGGCGGTACCCACGTGATGTATGTGCTGCATCACGCCGATACGCCACGCGTGTATGCCGGCCTTCCAGACCAGCCCATCATCAGCCCGCTGGTGGGTTTGTGGAAAGGCGTGACCAAGCCTCTGGCGCTGCTGGCCATGGGCGCGGCGGTGCTGGCCGGGTTCTTCCATTATGTGCGCGTCGGCCCGCAACGGGTCGAGGAAGACGAGCACCCCAGCCCGCCGGATACCAGCGTGCATGTGGTCGACCCTGCGGTGCATGTCTATGACCCGAATCGGCCAGCTGGGCAAGGGGAGGAACGACCATGAACGACAAACCGATCCAGCGCTACAACGCCAACGAGCGGACCAACCACTGGCTGGTGGCGATCCTCTTCATCATGGCCGCGTTGTCGGGGCTGGCGCTGTTTCACCCGGCGCTGTACTGGCTCAGCCATCTGTTCGGCGGCGGGCCCTGGACGCGCATATTGCATCCGTTCATGGGCGTATTGATGTTCGTGTTCTTTCTTGGCCTGGTGCTGCGTTTCTGGCGGGCGAATTACTTTATCGCCAACGATCGCCTGTGGCTCAAACGCATCGACCGGGTAATGCGCAACGAAGAGGAGGGCGTACCGCCGATCGGCAAGTATAACCCCGGGCAAAAGCTGCTGTTCTGGACCTTGCTGCTGTGCATGCTGGTGCTGTTGATCAGCGGCGTGGTGATCTGGCGCGCTTACTTCAGCAGCTACTTCGGCATCGGCTCGATTCGCCTGGCGACCTTGCTGCATGCGCTGGCGGCGTTCGTGCTGGTGCTGAGCATCATCGTCCACATTTACGCGGGCATCTGGATCAAGGGTTCGGCCAGCGCCATGTTGCATGGCGGGGTCAGCCGCGCCTGGGCGAAAAAACACCATGAGCTGTGGTATCGGGAGGTGACCGGCGATAAACAACCGGAGCCGCCGATCAACAAAAAAGGATGAGCGCTTGAGCACCCTTCTTGAACCCGGGCAGATCGAAGCGGCGGCCAGTACGCCGCCGTTTCTGCACTTGCCGCCAAACAATCTGTTCACTCTGCGCGCACAGCGGCTGGAACAACTGGCTGCGGGCAACCCGCTGGCGGACTACCTGCGGCTGCTGGCCGGCCTGTGCCAGGTGCAGCAAAGCCTGCTGGATCAACCGCCTGTCGCGGCCCCCAGTGACATTGAACGCCAGCGCTTGTGTGTGGAGCACGGTTTGCCACCGCTGGCGGCCGACAGCCTGGTGCGCGAAGGCCGTTGGCTGGCCTATCTGCAAGCGTTGTTGCAGCGCTATCCGGCTTCGCATGGCGCTGTGGCGGATGCGGTGGCAGTACTGCAGCGTGCTGCCGACGAACAGCGCAAGCTGTGGGCCATCGCCTTGCTCACAGGCCAGTACAGCCTGGTACCGGCGGCGTTGGTGCCGTTTCTCGGCGCTGCGTTGCAGGCAGCCTGGAGCCATTGGTTGCTGAGCCTGCAGGGTGTCGAGTTGAAGGCGGCGGACAGCCTGTGCCAATGCCCGGCCTGTGGTTCACCGGCGATGGCCGGGGTGATCCGCCACCGCGGCAAATACAACGGCCTGCGTTACCTGGTGTGTTCGCTGTGTGCCTGCGAATGGCATGTGGTGCGGGTCAAGTGCGTGTACTGCGAGCAGAGCAAGGACCTGAAGTATTTCAGCTTCGAGGACGACCGCCATGCCAGCGCCAAGGCACCGCTGCAGGCCGAGTGCTGTCCGGGCTGCAACGCCTACCTCAAGCACATCTACCTGGAAAACGACGCCGATGCCGAAGCGCTGTCGGCCGACCTGGCCAGCCTGGCGCTGGATATGCGCCTGGATCAGGAAGGATTTCAACGCCTGGCGCCGAACTTGTTGCTGGCGCCGGGAGGGGAGTGAGATAGGGTCTACACTGAGGTTTTGCCCATGCCACCCGAACCCTGTGGGAGCTGGCTTGCCAGCGATGCAGGCGCTGCGGTCCATCGCCAGGACGGTAGTGACGCCATCGCTGGTGAGCCAGCTCCCACTAGGTCAACGCTGAAGTTGAGAACCGTCTGAATGTCGTCCAACCTCGCCAAGCTCCCGACCCGCCTACCCTCCATCGACACCCTGTTGCGCCACCCCGCCAGCCTTGCGCTGGTCGACCGCTACGGCCGCGATGCGGTCCTGGCCAGCCTGCGCCAACTGCTCGACGACCTGCGCGACGATGTCAGGCTCGGTCAACTGGATGCCGCCGAGCTGGCCGCCCCCGTGCTGCTGGGCCGGGCTGCTGAGCGCCTTGCTGCCCAGCACCGCAGCCAGGTCCGCCGGGTGTTCAACCTCACAGGCACGGTGTTGCACACCAACCTGGGGCGGGCCTTGCTGCCCGAGGAGGCCATCGACGCCGTGCAACTGGCTGCCCGCTACCCGCTCAACCTTGAATTCGACCTGGCCAGTGGCAAGCGCGGCGACCGTGATGACCTGATCGAAGGCCTGATCCGCGAACTCACCGGTGCCGAGGCCGTCACCGTGGTCAACAACAATGCCGCTGCCGTCCTGCTGGCGCTCAACAGCCTGGGGGCGCGCAAGGAAGGGATCATCTCCCGCGGCGAACTGATCGAGATCGGCGGCGCTTTTCGTATTCCCGACATCATGGCCCGCGCCGGGGTCAAGCTGCATGAGGTGGGGACTACCAACCGCACGCACGCCCGCGATTACGAAGCGGCGATCGGCCCCCGCAGCGGCCTGTTGATGCGCGTGCACTGCAGCAATTACAGCATCCAGGGCTTCACCACCCAGGTACCGACGGCAGAACTGGCGCAGTTGGCCCATCGCCACGCTTTGCCGTTGCTGGAGGACCTGGGCAGCGGCAGTTTGCTCGACCTCACCCGCTGGGGCCTGCCGGCCGAACCCACTGTGCGCCAGGCGCTGGCCGATGGCGCCGATATCGTCACCTTCAGCGGCGACAAACTGCTGGGCGGGCCCCAGGCGGGGATCATCGTCGGGCGCAAGGACTTGATTGCGCGGATCAAGAAGAACCCGCTCAAACGCGCCTTGCGAGTCGACAAGCTGACCCTTGCGGCCCTCGAAGCTGTGCTGGGCCTGTACCGCAACCCGGACCAATTGGCCGCGCGCTTGCCGAGCCTGCGCCTGCTGACCCGGCCACAGGCCGAAATCCTCCAGCAGGCTGAATGCTTGGCGCCGGCATTGGCAAAAACGCTGGGCGAACAGTGGGCGGTCAGCGCAGAACCTGCGTTGGGCATGATCGGCAGTGGCAGCCAACCGGTGGCGCGCTTGCCGAGCGCGGCCTTGTGTGTACGCCCGCAGGTGTCCAAGCGCCTGCGTGGGCGCGCCTTGCATGGATTGGAAGCCGCGTTGCGGGCCCTGCCGCTTCCGGTGCTCGGGCGCATCGATGACGATGCCCTGTGGCTGGACCTGCGCCAACTGGATGACGAAGCCGGCTGGCTGGCGCAGTTGCCACAGTTGCAGTTGCCGCAGGTGCAGGTGTGATCGTCGGTACCGCCGGGCATATCGATCACGGCAAGACCGCCCTGCTCGAAGCCTTGACCGGCCAGGCCGGCGACCAGCGTCGGGAAGAGCGTGAGCGTGGCATGACCATCGACCTCGGTTATCGCTATGCCGCCTTGACCCCTGGCGCACCGCTAACCGGTTTCATTGACGTGCCTGGCCACGAGCGCTTTATCCACAACATGCTCGCTGGCGCCCAGGGTATCGACCTGGTGCTGCTGGTAGTGGCCGCCGATGACGGCGTGATGCCGCAGACTCGCGAGCATCTGGCGATTGTCGAACTGCTGGGCATTGCGCGTGCTCTGGTGGTGATCAGCAAGTGCGATCGGGTCGAGCCGCAGCGCGTGCAGGAGGTACAGACCCAGGTCAGCGTGTTGCTGGCCGCCGGGCCTTATGCGGGCGCGGCGCCGTTCATGGTTTCCAGCGTGACCGGCGAAGGTATCGAACCGCTGCGCCGGGCCTTGCTGGCGGCCCAGAGTGAAGTCAGCCAGCGCAGCCGCGAGGGCGGGTTTCGCCTGGCCATCGACCGCGCCTTTGCGGTGGCCGGAGCGGGCATCGTGGTCACCGGTACCGCCCTGGATGGGCGTGTGCAACTGGGCGACACCTTGCTGTTGGGCAAAGCCGGCAAGCCGGTGCGGGTGCGCGGCCTGCATGCGCAGAACCAGCCGGCCACCGAAGCTCATGCCGGGCAGCGGGTCGCCTTGAACATCAGCGCCGAGCGCCTGCAGCTTGAGCAGGTGCACCGCGGCGACTGGCTGCTCGCCGAGTGGCTGCATGCGCCGACCCAGCGCCTGGATATCGAGCTGCAGCTGCTGGCCAGCGAACTGCGCGCCTTCGAGCATTTCAGCCCGGTGCATGTGCACCTGGGCACCCAGGATGTCACGGCCCGGGTGGCCTTGTTGCAAGGCGAGCAGTTGCTGCCGGGCGCGCGCATGTTCGCTCAGTTGCTCACTAACGCGCCGCTGCAAGCGGTGCACGGTGATCGTTTGGTGCTGCGGGATCAGCGTGCGCAGCGCACCCTTGGCGGTGGTCGCGTGCTCGATCCCTTTGCGCCTGCTCGCCAGCGCCGCAGCGAGGCACGCCTGGCCCAGCTGCAGGCATTGGCGAGTGCCGACAGCCTGGAGCAGGCCTTGCCAGCGCTGCTCGCCTGTGATGATGGCGGGCTTGATCCACAGCGCCTGGAGCGTCAGTTCAACCGCCTGCGCAGCAGTTGGCAGTTGCCCGCCAATGCCCAGGTGATCGCCACCCGGCAAGGCCCGCTGCTGTTCACCCGTGAGCATTGGCAGGCGCTGCAAAACTCAGTGTTGGAGGGGCTGGCGCGCTTCCACACGCAGGAACCGGATCAGCTTGGCCCTGATCGTGACCGCTTGCGCCGCTTTGTTGCCCTGGCGCTGGAGCGTCCGGCATTCATCAGCCTGGTGGATGAGTTGCTCGCCGCCAACAGGATGAGTAGCAGCGGGCCGTGGCTGCATTTGCCGGAACATCGAATACGTCTTAGCGATGCGGATGCATTGCTGTGGAGCCAGTTGCAGCCGTTGCTGGTGGACGGCGCCTTCGATCCCCCCTGGGTACGCGACCTGGCCAAGGCGTTATCCGTCGATGAAGCCGAGGTGCGGGTGCTGCTGCGCAAGCTCGGCCGATTGGGGCAGGTGCATCAGGTGGTGCGCGATCTGTTCTATCCTGAGGCCACGATCCGGCAAATGGCGGCTATGCTCTTGCAGCTGGCCAGCGATGACCCGGTGGTGCAGGTCGCAGCGTTTCGCGATGTCTTGGGGATCGGCCGCAAACGCAGCGTGCAGATACTCGAGTACTTCGACCGCATCGGCCTGACCCGGCGTGTTGGTGATCGGCGGCAGATCCGCGCCGACAATGCCCTGGCGCAATCGCCCGGGCAGTAATCCGTACAAGGAAGGCAATCGCGCCCGGTGGCGCGGCCGGGCTTCAAACCCGGTTGGGGACGGCAGCCGTTCCCGGGCAGGTTCGACTCCCGCTGCCTTCCGCCATTTTCTACTGCGCGCGTTCGCCGCACAGGTCCAGGGCGAACCAGTGCTCCGCCGCCTGCACATCCAGCCCGGCACCGAGCAAGGCGAACATCTTGCCCAGCGCAGCTTCGCGGGTCATGCCGCCGGCACTGACCAGGCCGGTATCGCGCAAGCGGCTGCCGGCCGCATAGGTATCGAAGTGCACCGCGCCTTCCGGGCACTGGCTGATCGCTGCAATCAATACTCCAGCTTGGCGAGCGTCGTGTAACGCATCGAGCAGGTCCTGATCGTCCGACGGCCCGGTGCCGCTGCCATAGCATTCCAGCAGCAGGCCCTGGACGCCGCTGGCCAGCAGGCTGCGCAGATGACCGACCTGTAGCCCCGGGAACACCGGCAACACCATCAGGTTTACCGGTTGGCGCACCTGACGGTAGTCCAGGCAGGCCGGGATCGACTCGGCACGTTGCCCATTGCGCTCACGCGCCAGCGCGGCGAAGGCATCGAACGCTTCGCTGCGCAGCTTCGAGGTCCGCGCGCCATGCAGCAGCTGGCCGTGGAAATACAGCTGCACGCCGTCCTCGATACCGGTCGCCATCAACCGCAGGGCGCCGCAGAGGTTGTCCCAGGCATCGCTGTCGGGGGCGCCGGCCGGCAACATCGAGCCGGTCAACAGCACCGGTGCCGGCAGGCCGAGCAACAAGAACGACAGCGCCGCTGCGGTGTAGGCCAGGGTGTCGGTGCCGTGCAGCAACAGGATGCCGTCATGCCCATCGCGCTCGACCGCGTCGACAATCGCCTCACGCATCGCCAGCCAGTTGCCTTGTTGCATGTTGGCGCTGTCGATCAACGGCCGTAGTTCGCGTAGGCGCCAGTTCAGCATTGGTGCGTCGGCCAGTTGCTGCAAGTGCTCTCGCATGCGCGCGTCGAAGCCACCGGCTGGCGCCAGGCCTTGCGGGGTTTGCAGCATGCCGATGGTGCCGCCGGTGTACAGGACTAGAAGGTTCTTGACTGCACGCATGAGAAATTTCCGGGCAGGTGAGAGAAAAGCGGGGGAGGGAGAAGCCGCCCACGAACGGGGCGGCTTTTTCTGCAGTATGGATCAGCGCTGGGTCTGAGCCTGACCGACAGCCACTTCAGCCTCGGCTTCAGCAACCGGCTTGACCGGCCAGGCTTGCGGGTCCAGGTCGAGGTCGGAAAACTTCGACGCATCGAACACCGGCTGGGCGATACCGGCGCGGCGCTGTTCGTCGTAGTCGCGCATCACGCGCAGGCCGACCTTGAACAGCAGGGCCAGGGCCACCAGGTTGACGAACGCCAGGCAGGTCATGGTGATGTCGGCAAAGGCGAACACGGTCGACAGGTTTTGCACCGAGCCCCAGAGGATCAGCAGCAGTACCAGGCCGCGGTAGGCCAGCAGCACCAGGCGATTGCGGGTGAAGAACTGCAGGCTGGTTTCACCCAGGTAGTAGTTGTAGAGGATGCAGGTGAAGACGAACAACGACAGGGCCACGCTGACGAAGATCCGCCCCCAGTCACCGACCACTGCGGCCAGGGAGTTCTGGGTCAGGGCGATGCCGTCACCTTCGAAGCCTGGGGTGTAGAAGCCCGAGAGCAGGATCAGCAGCGCGGTGCAGGTGCAGATCACGAAGGTATCGAGGAACACCGAGAAGGCCTGAACTACGCCCTGGGCCGCCGGGTGGCGTACCGCCGCGACGGCGGCGACGTTGGGCGCACTGCCAAGGCCGGCTTCGTTGGCGAACACGCCACGCTTCACACCCATGACAATGGCGCTGCCGAGCAGGCCGGCAAAGGCCGGATCAAGGCCGAACGCGCTTTTGATGATGGTCTCGAGCATGGCCGGTACGTGTTCGATCTGGGTGAAGATCACGTACAGGGTGACGCCGATGTAAGCCAGGGTCTTGACCGGTACCAGCAGATCGGACACCGAGGCAATACGCTTGATGCCACCGATGAACACCAGGCCGAGCAGAGCGGCCAGGGCGATACCGGTGTACTGCGGCTCGAAGCCGAAAGCGTTCTGCAGCGAGTGGGTCACGGTGTAGGACTGCAGGCCGTTGAAGGTGAAGCCATAGGTCACCAGCAGCAGGATTGCGAACACCACCGCCATCCAGCGCAGCTTCAGGCCGTGCTGGATGTAGTAGGCCGGGCCGCCACGGTACAGGCCATCACCGTCGCTACGCTTGTAAACCTGGGCCAGGGTGCACTCGAAAAAGCTGCTGGACATGCCCACCAGTGCGGTGACCCACATCCAGAACACCGCACCCGGGCCGCCCAGGGTAACCGCAATGCCGACACCAGCGATGTTGCCGGCACCGACACGGCCTGCCAGGCTCAGCATCAGTGCCTGGAACGAGCTCAGTTGGCCTGCCTGGCCGCGAAGGGATTCCTTGAAGACGCTGAACATGTGGCCGAAATGGCGGAACTGGACGAAACGGGAGCGCAGGGTGAAATAGCTGCCGAGTCCGACGATAAGCACGATGAGGAGTTTCCCCGAGAGGAAATCGTTGAGCGCTTCGAGCATGTAATACCTCGATTCTTATTCTTCGCATGAAAGACGACAGGCCGGCGTCGATGCGCCGTATCCATGGGGGCGCATGGTTGGTCATGACAAGGTTGGTTACAATTTCGCGGGTTGCTCTCAGTTGATGCGACTTGATGCTAAACTGGCGCCTGTCGCATCACCTGGAACGGCTCACATGAGCGAATATCTCGGCACCAATCTCAAGCTTGCCTGCAGCCACTACCGCTCTATCTCGGAAGTTTGCCGGCAGCTGTCGATCAACCGCGCGCAGTTCAACAAGTACCTGAGCGGGCAGAGCCAGCCGACGGCATACAACCTCAAGCGCATCGGCGATTTTTTCGGTGTCGAGGATTACGAGCTGGGTTTGCCACCGGAACAGTTCGCCCGCCTGATCGGTGCCCGCAGCGCCATCAACCTTGTGCAAAGCCAGGATGACCCACTGGTCGATCTGCTGCGGCCGTTGCGCGAACATGCCGGCAACCTGTCGCGCTACTGCGGTTACTACTTCGAATACTCCAACTGCATGTCGGTACCGGGCTCGATCCTGCTGTCGCTGGTGCACCTGCGTGAGGAGCGCGGCAGCTTTTTGTTCGAGCGCCAGGAACGTCAGGAGCGCTCCAGCAGCACCGATGTGCAGGCCGAAGACTGGGTGCGTTGCCGCTACCTGGGTGCGGCGTTCCAGCTGCAGGACCGCCTGTTTTTGCTCGACTACGAATCGCTGACCGTCAACGAGATGAGCCAGACCATCTTGATCCCCAGCTTCAAGAGCCGCATCACCCGCCTCAACGGCCTCAAGACCGGGGTTTCCAGCGGTGACCGACGCACCCCGGCCTGCACCCGGGTGGTGTGGGAGTACCTGGGCCCCGAGATCAACCGCATCAGCGCTTACCGCCAGGTCAAGCTGTACCGCCCGGACGACCCGCGGATCGACGACGATGTACGCGAGCGCCTGAGCGCCGGGCCGATCCGCAACGGCCTGTTCGAGATCGAGTAACCGCGCTCAGCCGAGAATGAATTCCGCCACCACCTGCGCCACCTGATCGGCCACGGCCGGCTTGTCACGCAGGTGCGCGGCGATGCCGTGATCGCAGTCGGTCAGCAGCAGGCACTCAAGGTGCGGCGCCGGCACTGCGCGCAGCAGGGCCTGGGTGACTTCTTCGGGGATCGGGCTGTAACGCTGGGCGCCGGCCAGCCACAAGGTGCCGGCCGAGGTGCCTTCGCCTTGCCCGTAAGCCCTGGAGTTGAGCCCGTCGAACTCGCCGATCACCAGCAGCACCCGGCCTTGGAACTTGCGCAGGAATTCGTAGCTGTCGCAGTCGAGAAACCCGTAGGGCTGGCGGATCGCCTCGGTGAAGGCCGGGCCGAAGGGCGCCTGGTGGGCGGCATCCGGGTAAACCGCCGGGCAGATCAGCACCAGCTTGTCGATGGCCGGTGTTTGCGCGGCCAGTTTCAGCGCGATGGCGCCGCCGAGGCTGTGGCCGAGCAGAGTCTGGCAACGCTCGGCGATATGCCGGTGAAAGCGCTGCGCCTCCTCCAGGTTGGTGGTCAGCGACGGCTGTGGCGCGCCGGGCTCGGCCGCCAGGCTGTGGCCTGAGAGGTTGCCGGTCAGCGAGCCGATACCCTGCTGTTGCAAGCGATACAGCAGCGGGTTGAGGCGGGTGAAATCAGAGCGCGCGCCACCGATCACGAACAGTGGCGCGGCGCGCTCCTGATCGGGTATCAGCAGCCGCGCCTGTTGCTGGAAGCCGTCGAAGGTTTCGCTGATGAAGCGCTCGGCAGCCGGCGCGGGTTCATCGTATTGCCAGGTGGAGCGTTGCGTCGAAATCGTTTCAAGGTGCATGGACACCGCCTAGAGGAACTGATGATGCAGCCATTCGCCAAGTGGGTTGCCGGTGCTGAGCAACAGCTTGAGAGCCATGATGCAGCATACGCAGACCAGCAGCGGCTTGATCAGTTTAGGACCGAAATGCACCGCGCAGCGAGCCCCCAGTTGCGCGCCGACGAAGGCCGCGCAGGCCATCGCCAGGGCCAGGGGCCAGACGATGGCCCCGCTGAGCGAAAACACCGACAGCGCGCCGAGGTTGCAGGCGGCATTGAGCAGCTTGCTGTTGCATACCGCACGTAGCATCGGCTGGCCAAGCAGGATCACGCAGGCAACCATGAAAAACGAACCCACCCCCGGGCCGAACACCCCGTCGTAGAAGCCGATCACAGGCGCCACCGCCAGGCAGAACAGGCTGATCGAAATCCTCGCCTTGCGCTGCTGCTCGTCCGGCTTGGGGCTGAAGGCAAAGTAGGCGGCCACCAGGATCAGCAACACCGGTACGCAGGCCTGTAGGAAGCTCTTGGGCACCAGGCTGACCGACAACGCCCCCAGGGCGCCGCCGGCAAACGACATGGCGGCCATCGGCAGGCCGCGCTTCCAGTCGATCATGCCCTTGCGGGCGAAGGCAACCGTGGCCGAGACCGTGGCCGATGCGGCCTGGAACTTGTTGGTGGCGATCGCCGCCAGCGGGTCGATGCCGGCAACGAACAGCACCGGCAGGGTGATCAGGCCGCCACCGCCGGCGATGGCGTCGAAAAAGCCGGCCATCAGCGCCACCGACGCCAGGGTCAGCAACAGGGTGATATCAATTTCCATCATCTGGGTGGTTTCCTTGTTCAGCCACGCACCAGCAGCGGGTCGTCATTGAGCACTACCGGGCTCGCGAAGCGCGAGTACCCGAACAGGCGCACCAGCAGGCGCCGGTTGTCCTGGAGAATGTCGCGCCCGTGCAGGGCGCGGTTGTTGTTGACCAGCAATGCGGTGTCGGGCTGGAGCACGAACGGCAAGGGCTGGGCGTCCCTGACCAGGGCCTGGAAGGCGTCGAATGCGCGGGCGGCAGCGTCGCTGGCGTGATCGTTGAGCGAGAAACGATACGAGTTGTAGCGCAGGCTGAAACCGCCATTGGGATCGAATTGCAGCATGGTAGTGGCCTTGCCGGCATCGCCTTGGCCGGCCACGAAGCAGTCGCTGCGGGTGAAGTCGAAGGACGCCGAAGTCAGCGCCAGTGCATGCAGGCTGCCCAATTGTTCGAGGATGCCGCGCAGCGGGATGATCCGGGTCGGTTCGTTGGCCGGGTTCCAGCGGGCGGAGAGGATCAGCGCCGAGGGGGCGGGCGAGCGGCCTTCACGGGCGACAACCGAGCAGTTGTAGGGGGCTTCGGTGTGCGGCCCCAGGCGCAGTCCGGCGTGAGAGCTGAGTTCGATCCGGGTGTTGTGCTCCTCGCCGGGCCGGGGCACGCTGCCGCCACCTTTGAAGTTACCGACCAGGCGCACAATCTGGCCCTCGTTATCGATATCGAAGGCAAAAGCACGGTAGCTCGCCAGCGCCAGCAGCAACTGGTTACGCGAGGCCAGGTACAGGCAGCGTTCGCTCTGGGCCAGGGTGGCCAGTTGCGGCAGGTGTTCGGGCACAGGGTCGCTCCCCGGGCAGGTCATCTGCGAACACATCAGGGCTGACAGCTGGCCATCGGCAAAGCGTTGCAGAACAGCTTTCTGGCTGGCATCGAGGATAGGCTGCAGGCGCTGCGCCCACTGGCGGGCCTGGCTGGCGACGCCGGGTGCCTGAGGGCCGCCGAGGTCTGCGAGATACTGGCTGGCAGCAGCCAGCGTGCGGGCCTGGTCCTGATCGAATTTCAGGTACGCGACTTCCGAATCCTGCATGGGAAACATTCCTTTGTTATTGGTTTTATCTGGCAATCCGTGCCGGCCGGGTGTCAGGCTGAGCGTCTGGCCTCCGGCGAACGAATAAGCTAACTATCCTCCTGGTTAATCCATTCAGGGCAGTCAGCTAATTCCGGGCGCAGTATAGGCAGTTTCCGGATTTGTGTAAGTGCAGAATATTCTTCAGCCTTGACGCAATGCCGCGCGAGCTGCGCACCCCTGTGTTGGACTTCCCCTGCCGGAAACCGCAAAATGAAGGCTTTCTTCCAATAATCTGATCGGACCTGCTGACTCTATGCGAATGCGCCTGATGCTGTTGGGTGGTGGAAGTGCCCTCGGGCAAGCGCTGATTCGACTCGGGGCCGAGGAAGATATCGGCTTTCTGGCGCCACGCCCGCCGGACAGCGGCTGGGATCCGGCCAGCCTGACCCAGCTGCTCGACGATACCCGCCCCGATGCGCTGATCAACCTGGCCTACTATTTCGACTGGTTCCAGGCCGAAGCGGTCAGCGAGCAGCGCCTGGCCCAGCAGGAGCGCGCCGTCGAGCGCCTGTCCGAACTGTGTCAGCACCACAACATCATTCTTGTCCAGCCGTCCAGCTACCGGGTCTTCGATGGCTCGCGGGCCACCGCCTACAGCGAGAAGGACGAACCGGTGCCGTTGGGCCTGCGTGGCCAGGCCCTGTGGCGCATCGAGCAGAGCGTGCGCGCCACCTGCCCGCAACATGTGCTGTTGCGCTTTGGCTGGGTCCTTGATGAGAGCATTGATGGTGTGCTCGGGCGCTTTCTGACCCGCGCCGAGCAACCGCAGGAGTTGTTGCTGGCCGATGACCGGCGTGGCAACCCGACACCGGTGGATGACGCCGCGCGGGTCATCCTTTCAGTGCTCAAGCAGCTCGATTGCGCCGCACCTTTGTGGGGTACCTATCACTACGCCGGCAACGAGGCGACCACGCCGCTGGCGCTGGGACAGGCTATCCTCACTGAAGCTGCCCAGTTGCATAAGCTGGCGGTCCAGGCACCGACTGCGCAGGCCCACGCCGCGCGCCCGGACGCCAGTGAAGAACCGCAGCATGCCGTGCTGGCCTGCAAGAAAATTCTCCATACCTTTGGCATCAAGCCTCGCGCCTGGCGCGCCGGTTTGCCGCCCTTACTGGATCGTTTCTATCGTCATGGCTGATGCCCCTATTCTGATCACCGGCGGTGCCGGCTTCATTGGTTCCCACCTCAGCGATGCGCTGCTGGAAAAAGGCTATGCGGTGCGCATCCTCGACGACCTGTCGTCCGGCAAGCGCAGCAACCTGCAGATGGACAACCCGCGTCTGCAACTGGTCGAAGGCGATGTCGCCGATGCCGAACTGGTCAAACGCGCTGCGGCCGGTTGCCAGGCTGTCGTGCACCTGGCCGCTGTCGCCTCGGTGCAAGCCTCGGTGGATGACCCGGTGAAAACCCACCAGAGCAACTTCATCGGCACCCTCAATGTTTGCGAGGCCATGCGCCTGAACGGCATCAAGCGCGTGCTGTTTGCCTCCAGCGCCGCGGTCTACGGCAACAACGGCGAGGGTCAGTCAATCGATGAAGACACCGTCAAGGCGCCGTTGACGCCTTATGCCGTGGACAAGCTGGCCAGTGAGCAGTACCTGGACTTCTACCGTCGCCAGCATGGTCTGGAACCGGTGGTGTTCCGTTTCTTCAATATCTTCGGCCCACGCCAGGATCCGTCCTCGCCATATTCCGGGGTCATCAGCATTTTCTGCGAGCGTGCCTTGAACGGTACGCCGATAACCTTGTTTGGCGATGGCGAGCAGACCCGCGACTTTCTTTATGTCGGCGATCTGGTCTCGGTAATGGTCCAGGCACTGGAGATGGCAGCAGTCGCAGAGGGGGCGGTGAACATTGGCCTGAATCAGGCAACTTCATTGAACCAGTTGCTGGCGGCGCTGAAGTCGGTGGTCGGTGATCTGCCAGCGATCAGCTACGGGCCGGCGCGTTCGGGTGACATTCGCCATTCGCGGGCGAACAATCAGCGCTTGCTGACGCGCTTTGACGTTCCCGAGCCGACGCCATTGGTGGTCGGGCTGGCGCGTCTGCTAGGACGCTGAAAAGCATCGCGGGGCAAGCCCGCTCCTACATGTCTTTGTAGGAGCGGGCTTGCCCCGCGATGTGCGTTTAGACGACGCTTAGAACTTGTAACCCACGCCAACCATGTAGACCCATGGATCGACATCCACGTCGACCTTGGTCTTGCCGACGCCCAGGGCGCTTGGGCCGTCGATGGTGGCCTTGGTGTCGATGTCGATGTACCAGACCGCGGCGTTGATCAGGAAGTTGTCGTTGATCATGTAGTCCATGCCCAACTGACCCGCCAGGCCGACCGAATCTTTCAACTTCATGTTGCTGAAGCCTTGAGCCTTGCGGTTGCTGCTCAGGTCTTCGTCAAAGAACATGGTGTAGTTCAGACCGATACCGGCATAAGGCTGGAACTTCGACGAAGCTTCCATCGGGTAGTACTGCAGCGACAGGGTCGGTGGCAGTTGCTTGATGTCGCCCAGCTTGCCGTCCAGGCCAGCGCCCAGGCCCTTGACGCCAACGGTGTGCTGGAACGGGGTGGCGGCCAGCAGCTCGAGGCCGATATGGTCGGTCAGCATGTAGGCGAAGGCCAGGCCCAGCTGGGTGTCGCTGTCCAGGGTTGCCTTGGTGCCGGACATCTTGGTGCCGTCTAGCTTGATGTCGCCGCTGTTTTCGTTGGGAGCGGTGGTGATCGCGCCGGCACGCAGGATGAAGTCGCCAGCCTGGTGGGCGTGGGCAACAGGGGCTGCAAGCGCCAGAGCAACGAGCGAGGCGCCAAGCAAGGACTTGTTCATGGAAGCTCCCAAAGGACGTTTAGAATTTAATGAGTCCAATGGTAAGGAGCTGACGGACGGCGATTTTTGATTCAGCTCAATGAAATCGCTAAAGCCCTGCAAGCGGCCATTTATTCTAGCTCGTATGCGTAAATTTTCTCGGCTTCCATCTGATACCCGGCATCGGCCAGCTCACTGCTGGTGGCCTTGACCTGCATCTGGCCTTCGATCCAGTAAGGCTGGTAGAGGTCTTCGACCTTCACCCCGATCTCGCTGAAGATGTGAACGATCTGGTTCGATGGCGGTGGCGGCACATGGATGCAGGCGCCGTAGTAGGGCACCAGCAGGAACTCGGTGGTGCGGCCTGCCTCGCTGACTTCCAGCGGCACGATATAGCCCGGCAGTTTTACCTGTTGGCCATCCAGGGCCTTGACCACCGGGGCATTCGGTGCGGTTTGCCGCGCTGCTGGCGCCGCTTCCGCGGCCAGGGCATCGCTCAACTGCGAGAGGTCGTGCAGCGGCGCCAACTGCGGCTGGATCACCGGCGCCCCGGCCGGGATCAGTTGCTGCCATTCCAGGGTACGGGGTTCGGCCGCCCATGAAGGGGCGGCGATCAACAGCAGTGACAGCAGCAGGGCGCGGGTCATCGAAGTGCTCACAGGTGAATGGACAGGCCGTCGGCCAGTGACTGACGATAGGCGCGCCAGGCCGGCACGCTGCCCATCAGCAGGGCGGCGCCAAGAATGATGCCGAGCAGGGCCCACTCGTGGGCGCTGGGCCAGGCCAGCGGCAGCAACAGGCCGTAGTTGGCTTGCACGTAGCCCTGAGCCAGGGCGATGCCGGCGTACAGCAAGCCCAGCCCGGCGACGATACCCGCCAGCGCCAGGGCCAGCGCTTCGAGCACCAGCAGCCCGGCAATGTGCCAGGGGCGGGCGCCCACCGAGCGCAGGATGGCCATTTCCCGGCGCCGCTCATTGAGGCTGGTGAGGATCGCCGTGAGCATGCCGATCAGGCCAGTCAGCACCACAAACAGCGAGACCACGAACAGCGCCTGCTCGGCAGTCCCCATCAGGCTCCAGAGCTCTTGCAGGGCTACGCCCGGAAGGATCGCCAGCAGCGGTTCGCCGCGGTAGTCGTTGATTTCCCGTTGCAGGCTGAAGGTGGCCACCTTGTTGTTCAGGCCGAGCATGAAGGCGGTGATGGCTGCGGGCTTGAGGTCCATGTTGCGCGCCTGCTCGGCGCTGATGCGCCCAGCGCCGCGGGCCGGCATGCCGTTGTGCCAGTCGATGTGGATGGCTTCCATCCCGCCCAGGCTGATGTGCAAAGTACGGTCGACGGGAGTGCCGGTGCGTTGCAGCACGCCGACCACGGTGAAGGGTTTGTCGTCGTGCTTGACCAGGCTGATGGCCGCCACACCATGGGCCAGCACCAGCTTGTCGCCAAGTCTGTAGTGCAGGGCGTCGGCCACTTCAGCCCCCAGCACCACCTCGAACGGATCACTGGCAAAGGCTCGGCCTTCGGCCAGTTGCAGGTTCTGCTTGCGGCCGTACTGGTAGTGCTCGAAGTAGCGCGCGTCGGTCCCCATTACCCGGTAGCCGCGGTGCGAATCGCCCAGGGAGATGGGGATGGCCCACTTCACCCGTTTGTCGCTGGCGTAGTGCTCGAAGCTTTCCCAGCGGATGTTGTTGGTGGCGTTGCCGATGCGAAACACCGAGTACAGCAGCAGGTTCACCGAACCTGAACGGGCGCCGACGATCAGGTCGGTGCCGCTGATGGTGCTGGCAAAACTGGCGCGGGCTTCGGTGCGCACCCGCTCGACCGCCAGCAGCAGGCAGACTGACAGGGCGATGGCGAAGGCGGTCAAAAACGCGGTGAAGCGGCGGTTGGCCAGGCTGGCCAGGGCAAGGCGGAGCAGGTACATCAGGCCTCCAGGTCGTTGCCCGGCTGCGCCGCGCGGTTGAGTTCGGCAAGGGACAACTGACGGTCGAACAGTGGCGCCAGGCTCTGGTCGTGGCTGACGAACAGCAGGCTGGAGCCGGCCGCACGGCACTCGGCGAACAGCAGGCGGATGAAGGCTTCACGGGTGTCGGCATCGAGGGCCGACGTCGGCTCGTCAGCGATCACCAGTTCCGGCTGGCCGATCAATGCCCGGGCGGCGGCGACACGCTGCTGCTGGCCGATCGACAGGCTGTCGGCACGGCGCGCGAGCAGCGCCGGGTCCTTCAATCCCAGATGCGCGAGCAGGCTGGCGGCGGCCTGGTCGATGCTGCCGTGGCGCTCGGCGGCGCGTTGCGCGCGGCTGCGCGAGAAGCGACAGGGCAGTTCGACGTTCTCCCGTACCGAGAGGAACGGCAGCAGGTTGAACTGCTGGAAAATGTAGCCGGTGTGATCGACCCGGAAGCGGTCGCGGGCGGCCAGCTTCAATTCGCTCAAGTCCTGGCCGAGCAGGCGGATGCTGCCGCGATCGGGCTTTTGCACGCCACCGAGCAGGCCGAGCAGGGTAGTCTTGCCGCTGCCGCTGGGGCCTTTGAGAAACAGCGATTCGCCAGCGTCCAGGCGCAGGGCGGGAATATCCAGCAAGGGGGCTTGGCCCGGCCAGGCAAAGCCCAGGTCGGTCAGTTCAATCAGTGCCTGGCTCATAAATGAACGCCCGGGTTACCCCGGGCGTTTCGCTGCAAAAGGGCTATCAGAAGTTGATCGTGGCCTTGGCCGGGGTCGCTTCGACACCTTGCTGGCCGTTCGGTCCGATCAGTTGTAGCGCAATTTTCCGGGTGGCAGGGAAGGCGTTGAACAACGGGCTCAGGTCGAGGCTCTTGAGCTCGCCAGGATTGTCGCAGGCCAGCCGGTAATGGGCATGGACTTCACTGTGGTCATGGCCTTCGTGCTCGTCGCCATCGTCATCGGCTGCCGGTTTGTCGCCAAACAGCGGGCTTTCCAGCGCTTGATCACTTTCGCTGCAGTTGGCCGCCTTGGCCAGGCCGAACAGGGCCAATGGTTTTTCCAATTGTGTGCGCACACTCGCGACCTTGGCCTTGTCGGCGACGCTGGTGGCCGGGTGCTCAAAGCCCACCAGATTCATCGCCGGGCTGTCCAGCTCCAGCTCCAGGGTCTTGTCGTCCAGTACCACATTCAGGCGGGCGACGCCGTGCTCATGGGTGGCGAGGCTGCCATGGGCGTGGTCATGATCATGGTCGTGATCGTCGTGGGCATGAGCGACGGCCAGGGGCAACAAGGCAAACGGCAAGGCAAGCAACAGACGACGCATGGATGGACTCCGCGGAGGCACTGGATGGGTTTGGTAATGTTATAACAACTTGTTCGGCGCGCGCCAGTGTGCTTGGCGATGAGGCGTTGGCGTGGGAGCATGGGCCCATTGATTGCGTACAAGGACAACCCCATGCGAATTCGCGGACACATCGGCGACTGGCCGGTAGACCTGACCCTGGAGCTGGACCCGGCGGAATGGGCGCAACTGGGCGGTCAGTTGGCTGCTGTGGCGCCAGCGCCAGCGCTGGCTACCGCTCCCGTGGCAGCGGCGCGGCCGGATGATGCGCTATGGCAGGCGGCGCGCGAGGTGCTGCGCAAGGCCGGGCAGCTCAACGGGCCGGAGTTGCTTGAACATCTGGAAGGGTTGGCGGGCAATACTGCGGCGGGCAAGCGGCTGCTGGTGCGCCTGCGCCACAGTGCCGAGGTGAAGGTGGAAAGCGGGGCGGACGCGCCGGTTTATCACTGGCTGGGGTGACAAGGGTATCGCGGGGCAAGCCCGCTCCTACAAAATCAGTAGGAGCGGGCTTGCCCCGTGATCAATTCAATACAAGGCAGCAAACAACTTGCGGCGGTAGGTGCCGACCAGCGGATGGTCATTACCCAGCAGGTCGAACACCTGCAGCAAGGTCTTGTGCGGCAGCCCGCTGTCATAGCCACGGTTGCGCTTGAACAGCTTGAGCAAGCCTTCCAGCGCCGCCTCGTACTGCTGGCGCGACAACTGCTGGATGCACAACTGGTACGCGGCTTCATCATCTTCGCCATTCTGCGCCAGGCGCGCTTTCAGGTCGGCGACTTCCGGCAGGTTGGCGGCCAGGCCCAGGAAGGTCAGCTGCGCCTTGGCGCCGGCGAGGGCGGCCTTGTGCTCATCGCTCTTGACCGAGTCGAGCACGATCTGCGCCTCACCCAGCTCGCCCCGTTCAGCCAGGCAGCGGGCGTAGAGGATCAGCGCGCCGGCATTGCTGTTGTCTTCAGTGAGCAGTGCCTTGAGGGTGCTCTCGGCTTCGCTGAAGCGCCCTTCGGCAAACAGTGCCTGGGCCTGTTCCAGCGGGTCGGCGGCAGCGGGTGGCGGCAGTTTTACGTGGGGTTCGAGCAGGGCGCGAATCGCCGACTCCGGTTGGGCGCCGGCAAAGCCGTCCACCGGCTGGCCATCCTTGAACAGCACCACGGTCGGCAGGCTGCGGATACCGAAGCGGGCGACGATGTCCTGCTCGATATCGCAGTTGACCTTGGCCAGCAGCAGTTCGCCCTGGTAGCTCTCGGTGATCTGCGCCAGCAGCGGCATCAGCGCCTTGCACGGTGCGCACCACTCGGCCCAGAAGTCGACCAGCACCGGTTTGTGGAAAGAGTTCTGGAGCACCGACTGATCGAAATCGGCGGCAGTGGCGTCGAAAATGTACGGGGTAGCAGGGTTCATCGCGACTCTCGAAAATCCGTGAATGGCATCACTATAAAGGCTGGCGGCTGGCGTGGTACAGGCTGACCCGGCGGAATTCGTGGGGCTCGGCCAGGTCCGGCAGGGTCAGGGCATCGAGCACACCCAGCGACTGGTACAGCGGATGGCTGAAGTCCCGTACCCGTGAGTCGGCCACCAGGGCCTGCTGGCCACGGCTGAGGAATTCATCCAGCAGCGGCAGGTTGGCGCGGTCGTAGAGCACGTCGGCGACCAGGATCAGGTCAAAACGGTCGGCTTCCTGGAAGAAGTCGCTGGAATAGCTCAGTTCCACTTCGTTGAGCGCGGCATTGGCCCGGCAGGCCTGCAGCGCCAGTGGGTCGAGATCGCAGGCGACCACTTCACGCGCGCCGGCCTTGGCTGCGGCAATGCCGGCAATGCCGGAGCCTGCGCCAAAGTCCAGTACCCGCTTACCCTCGACCCAGTGCCGATGCTGGTCCAGATAGCGCGCCATGGCCAGGCCGCTGGCCCAGCAGAAGCTCCAGTACGGCGGCTCGTGGAGGATGCGCCGGGTTTCTTCGGCGCTGAAGGCGCGGTCCATGTTCTGGGCATCGATCAACCACAACTTGAGCGCGCACTCGGGCAGTTCACTGACCACCAGTTGCGCGTCACCCAGCAGTTCACTCAAGGCCTGTTGCAGCGGCGCCGGTGCCATCATGGCGCCTTTTCGAAGCGCAACGGGCCGGTGGCCTGGGTTTGGGCCTGGGCGATACGCAGCGGCGGCAGGTGCAGAATCAGTTGCCCGGATTTGCTCGCGCGGCCACGCAGTTCGACCCGCGCACCGGCCGGGAAGGCCTCGGGGTTGAAGCGCAGGCGAAACGGCAGGTCCAGGCCATTGCCGCTGAGCGTGCTGCTGGCCAGCAGGCCTTGCGGGCGCCCCCGTTCATCGATCACCAGCAGGGCCAGTTCGACTTCGGCGCCCACCGGAATATTGAGCAAGGTCCCGCTCAGCTCGCGCTGATAGGCCGGCAAAGGCCCGAGCTCTTTGGCCGGTTTGCTTGCTACAGGGGCTTTGGGCGCCGCTGCAGGCTGGGGTTTATCGCTGCTGCACGCGGCCAGCACGGCGGCAAAACTGAGCACGACAAGCGCTCTTAATGGCATGGGGAATTCCTTCGCGGCATATTTCCTCACTGGATGGTAACCCCTTTGGCTTGTCTTGCCAGTGGGATGCGCTACCATGGCCCTCCCTTTTTTTGTTGCCTGCCACCATGCACTGTCCCTTCTGCGGTGCCAACGACACCAAGGTCATCGACTCGCGACTGGTTGCCGAGGGCGAGCAAGTGCGCCGTCGGCGCGAATGCGTTGCCTGCGGTGAGCGCTTCACCACCTTCGAAACCGCCGAACTGGTTCTGCCCCGGCTGATCAAGCAGGACGGCAGCCGCCAGCCCTTCGACGAGGAAAAACTGCGCGCGGGTATGCAGCGCGCCCTGGAAAAACGCCCGGTCAGTGTCGAGCGCCTGGAAGCGGCGCTGGCGCATATCAAGCACAAGTTGCGGGCCACCGGCGAGCGCGAGATCAAGTCGCTGGTCGTCGGCGAACTGGTCATGGCCGAGCTGCAGAAGCTCGATGAGGTCGCCTATATCCGCTTCGCCTCCGTGTACCGGCGTTTCCAGGACCTCAACGAGTTCCGTGAAGAAATCGACCGCCTGGCCCGCGTGCCGGCTAAAGAGTGAGCATGTCCAGCGAACGCGCGGTACTTGATGCGCACTACATGGCCCGGGCCATCGAGTTGGCCCGCAAGGGCCTGTACTCCACCCACCCGAACCCGCGCGTCGGTTGTGTGATCGTCCGTGACGGCCAGGTCGTCGGCGAAGGCTGGCACGTGCGTGCCGGCGAACCCCATGCCGAAGTATACGCGTTGCGCCAGGCCGGCGAGCTGGCCCGTGGCGCTTGTGCGTACGTCACCCTTGAGCCATGCAGCCACCACGGGCGCACGCCGCCCTGTGCCGAGGCGCTGGTCAAGGCCGGCGTGGCGCGGGTGGTGGCGGCCATGCAGGATCCTAATCCGCAGGTTGCCGGCCAAGGCCTCAAGCGCCTGGCTGATGCGGGTATCGAGGTTGCCAGCGGTGTGCTCGAAGCCGAGGCCCGCACCTTGAACCCGGGCTTTCTCAAGCGCATGGAGCACGGCCTGCCGTTCGTGCGGGCCAAGCTTGCGATGAGCCTGGACGGGCGCACGGCCATGGCCAGTGGCGAGAGCCAGTGGATTACCGGCCCGGCGGCGCGCTCGGCGGTGCAGCGCTTGCGTGCGCGCTCAAGCGTGGTGCTGACCAGCGCCGAAAGCGTACTGGCCGACAACGCGCGGATGACCGTGCGCGGTGACGAGCTCGGGCTGGACCCGCAAACCACCGCGCTGGCCCTGGCCCGTGCGCCGCTACGGGTGTTGATCGACGGCCGTTTGCGTGTGCCGCTCGATGCGCCATTTTTTCAAGCCGGGCCGGCCCTGGTGGTAACCGCCGCCGAAGCCGACTCGCGTTATGCCCAGGCCGGCCATGAGCTGCTGCGCCTGCCCGGCAGTGAGGGGCGCGTCGACTTGCCGGCATTGATGCTCGAGCTGGCAGCCCGTGGGGTCAATGAAGTGCTGGTCGAGGCCGGTGCCGGCCTGGTCGGTGCCTTTGCCCGCCAAGGCCTGATCGACGAGTACCAGATTTTTGTCGCCGGGCGCATTCTCGGCTCCAGTGCCCGGCCGTTACTCGACTGGCCACTGGAAACCATGAGCCAGGCGCCCTATTTGCAGATCACCGAAATGCGCGCGGTAGGCGATGACTGGCGAGTCACGGCCGTGCCGAAGCCCGCGCCCGGCGTATAATTTGCGGCTAGCACCCCGCGCAGCCCTGTTCTCGAGGAGGACTCCATGTTCACCGGCATCATCGAATCGATTGGCAGCATCCGTTCCCTGACCCCCAAGGGTGGTGACGTGCGGGTGTATGTCGAAACCGGCAAGCTCGACCTGGGCGACGTCAAGCTGGGCGACAGCATCGCCGTCAACGGCGTGTGCCTGACCGCGGTCGAGCTGCCTGGCGATGGCTTCTGGGCCGACGTCAGCCGCGAAACCCTCGACTGCACCGCCTTCAACGAGCTCAAAAGCGGCAGCCGGGTCAACCTGGAAAAGGCCCTGACGCCGACCACCCGCCTGGGCGGTCACCTGGTCAGCGGCCATGTCGACGGCGTTGGCGAAGTGGTGTCGCGCAGCGATAACGCCCGCGCCATCCAGTTCCGCATTCGTGCCCCCAAAGAGCTGGCCAAGTACATTGCCCACAAGGGCTCGATCACCGTCGACGGTACCAGCCTGACAGTGAACGTCGTCGATGGCGCCGAGTTCGAGCTGACCATCGTCCCGCACACCCTGGCCGAAACCATCATGGCCGACTACCGTCCAGGTCGTCGGGTGAACCTTGAGGTCGACCTGCTGGCACGTTACCTGGAGCGTCTGCTGCTGGGTGACAAGGCCGCCGAGCCGAGCAAAGGCAGCGGTATCACCGAAAGTTTCCTGGCCGCCAACGGCTACCTGAAATCCTGATTTGAAAGGGGGTGCCCAGTGGCGCTCAACAGTATCGAAGAACTGGTCGAAGACATCCGCCAGGGCAAAATGGTCATCCTCATGGATGACGAAGACCGCGAGAACGAAGGCGACCTGATCATGGCCGCCGAGTGCTGCAAGGCCGAGCACATCAACTTCATGGCCAAGCACGCCCGCGGCCTGATCTGCATGCCAATGTCGCGCGAGCGCTGCGAAACGCTCAAGCTGCCGCTGATGGCGCCGCGCAATGGCTCGGGCTTCGGCACCAAGTTCACCGTGTCGATCGAGGCCGCCACCGGGGTTACCACCGGCATTTCCGCTGCCGACCGCGCACGCACCGTACAGGCGGCCGCCGCCCGTGATGCCAAGGCCGAAGACATCGTCAGCCCTGGCCACATCTTCCCGTTGATGGCCCAGCCGGGCGGTACCCTGGCCCGTGCCGGCCACACCGAAGCTGCCTGCGACCTGGCGCGCATGGCCGGTTTCGAGCCGAGCGGGGTGATCTGCGAGGTGATGAACGACGACGGCACCATGTCCCGTCGCGCCGAACTGGAAACCTTCGCCGCCGAACACAACATCAAGATCGGCACCATCGCCGACCTGATCCACTACCGGATGATCCACGAACGTACCGTTCAGCGGGTTTCCGAGCAGCCGCTGGACAGCGAACTGGGGCATTTCAACCTGGTCACCTACCGTGATTCGGTCGAGGGCGACGTGCACATGGCGCTGACCCTGGGCAACATCTGCGCCGAAGAGCCGACCCTGGTACGGGTGCACAACATGGACCCGCTGCGCGACCTGCTGATGGTCAAGCAACCGGGCCGCTGGAGCCTGCGCGCGGCCATGAGCGCCGTTGCAGACGCTGGCAGCGGTGTGGTGCTGCTGCTCGGTCACCCGCTCGATGGCGACGTGCTGCTGGCGCACATTCGTGAGAGCGCCGATGCTGCATCGCAGGCGAAAACCCCGACCACCTACAGCACCGTTGGTGCCGGTTCGCAGATCCTGCGTGACCTCGGCGTGCGCAAAATGCGCCTGATGAGTTCGCCAATGAAGTTCAATGCGATATCCGGATTCGATCTGGAAGTTGTAGAATACGTGCCCTCCGAATAAAGCAGGCGGTTTGTCGCGCTGCCATTCGTGTCCCAAACCCCCACAGGCCGCCCGTTTGCGGCCTGGCTCTTTAAGATGAGAACTCCGGAATGACCCTGAAGACCATCGAAGGTACCTTCATCGCCCCCAAAGGTCGCTATGCTTTGGTGGTTGGCCGCTTCAACAGCTTCGTCGTCGAAAGCCTGGTGAGCGGTGCCGTTGACGCCCTGGTTCGCCACGGTGTGAACGAAAGCGACATCACCATCATCCGTGCCCCGGGTGCCTTCGAAATCCCGCTGGTGGCACAGAAAGTCGCCCAGCAAAGCGAATATGCCGCGATCATCGCCCTTGGCGCAGTGATCCGTGGCGGTACCCCGCACTTTGAGTATGTCGCGGGCGAATGCACCAAGGGCCTGGCCCAGGTGTCCATGGAGTTCGGCGTGCCGGTCTCCTTCGGTGTCCTGACCGTCGACTCGATCGAACAGGCCATTGAGCGTTCCGGCACCAAGGCCGGCAACAAGGGCGCCGAAGCTGCCCTGTCCGCTCTGGAAATGGTCAGCCTGCTGGCGCAGTTGGAGGCCAAGTGATTAGCGACGAAAGCGATCGTTTCAACCCGCGCGATCCAAAACCTGCGGATGCTGGCAAGCCATCGAAAAGCGCCAAGCGTCGCGAAGCCCGTCAGCTCGCGACTCAGGCCCTGTACCAATGGCACATGGCCAAGCAGTCGCTGAACGAGATCGAAGCGCAGTTCCGGGTCGATAACGATTTCACCGATGTCGACGGCGCCTACTTCCGCGAAATCCTTCACGGGGTTCCTGCGAAAAAAGTCGAAATCGACGAAGCGCTGAAGCCGTGCCTGGACCTGGCCCTTGAAGAGCTCGATCCGGTTGAACTGGCGGTGCTGCGCCTGTCCACCTGGGAGTTCATGATGCGCGTCGATGTCCCGTACCGCGTTGTGATCAACGAAGGTGTGGAACTGGCCAAAGTGTTTGGCGCCACCGACGGCCACAAGTTCGTCAACGGTGTGCTCGACAAGCTGGCACCACGCCTGCGTGAAGCCGAAGTCAAGGCGTTCAAGCGCTGATTGCGGCGCTCTGTGCCAATGGGTGAGTTCGAGCTGATCCGTCATTACTTCGCCGCCGCGTCCTGTGCGCAAGGCGGTGAAGGCGTGGCGCTGGGCATTGGCGATGATTGCGCCTTGCTCAGCGTGCCGCCGGGCGAACAGCTGGCGATCTCCACCGACACGCTGGTGGCCGGGGTGCATTTCCCGGCTGTCTGCGACCCTTTTCTGCTCGGTCAGCGTTCGCTGGCCGTCGCGGCCAGTGACCTGGCGGCCATGGGCGCCACGCCCATCGGTTTTACCCTTGCCCTGACCCTGCCGGAGGTTCGCGCCGACTGGCTGCAAGCCTATGCCCGCGGTTTGAACCAGATGGCTGAAAACTGCCAGCTGAGCCTGATTGGCGGCGATACCACCCGTGGCCCGCTAAGCCTGACCATGACCGTGTTTGGCCGCGTGCCGGCCGGCCAAGCCTTGACCCGCAGCGGTGCGCGGGCAGGTGATCTGCTTTGCGTCGGCGGCGATCTGGGCAATGCCGCAGGCGCCTTGACGCTGGTGCTGGGTGAGCGCTTGGCCGATGCTGCCCAGGCCGAGCCCTTGCTTGGCCATTACTGGTCACCGCAACCGCAACTGGCGTTGGGCCAGGCGTTGCTCGGCAAGGCTACGGCGGCACTGGATATTTCCGACGGCCTGCTCGCCGATTGCGGGCATATCGCCAAGGCATCGCACCTGGCATTGCAGGTCGAGCTGGAGCGGCTGCCGTTGTCGGCTGCCCTGCAGGCTTTGCTCGGCCGCAAAGGCGCGCAACAGGCGGCACTGGCCGGGGGCGATGATTACGTCCTGGCCTTCACCCTGCCCGAAGCCGAACTGGCGCCCCTGCTGGCGGCCGGCTGGCCCATCCATGTGGTCGGGCGCGCCAGTGCCGGCAGCGGCGTGCGCCTGCTCGATGATTGCGGCCAAGACATCACCCCGCAGATCCGGGGCTATCAACATTTTAAGGAGACACCGTGACCGATCACCCCAAACAGGTGCCTGCGGAGTTCGTTCCGCCGTCGGTCTGGCGCAACCCCTGGCACTTCCTGGCCTTCGGCTTCGGTTCCGGGACCTTGCCCAAGGCGCCGGGAACCTGGGGCTCGCTGGTGGCTCTGCCTTTTATCCCGTTGTGGCAGATGCTGCCCGACTGGGGCTACTGGCTGATGCTCGGCCTGACCATGCTGTTCGGCGTCTGGTTGTGTGGCAAGGTCGCCGATGACCTGAAAGTGCACGACCATGAAGGGATCGTCTGGGACGAAATGGTCGGCATGTGGATTACCCTGTGGTTGGTGCCAGAAGGTTGGCTCTGGCTGCTGGCGGGTTTCTTGATGTTCCGTTTCTTCGACATCCTCAAGCCCTGGCCGATTCGCTGGGTTGACCGTCATGTCCATGGCGGGGTCGGGATCATGCTCGACGATGTGCTGGCAGGCGTATTTGCCTGGCTGGGCATGCAGGTCCTGGTATGGAGTTTCACCTGAGGGAGCGGGGCGATGACGGGATGGCGGCTGTTGCTGTTGCTGCTGGTTGTGACAGCGGGTGTGGTCAAGGCGGCAGACGCACCCTTGGCGATGCCTGGCCAGGTCCGTCTGGTCAGTGAGGAGTGGCTCGACTACACCAACGCCGATGGCAGTGGCCTGGCCTGGGACGTGCTGCGCAAGGTGTTCGAACCCGCCGGGGTCAAGGTCCGCACCCAAGGTGCGCCGTACAGCCGCGCGGTAGGCCTGGTCAAACGCGGTGAAGCGGATGCCTGGGTCGGCTCCTATCACGAAGAAAACGCCGACAACCTCTACCCGCGCTGGCATTTCGATATGGATCATATCTATGCCCTGGGCCTGGCCAGCCGTCCGGTCCCCAGCCAGCAGAACCTCGGCCAATACCGTCTGGCCTGGGTGCGCGGCTATGACTACAAGAACTACCTGCCCAATGTCGGCCATTTCCGTGAGATCCAGCGCCGGGAAGGGATCCTGCCGATGCTTGAGCATGATCGTGTCGACTTCTATATCGATGCCCTGACCGAAGTCGACAATGTACTCGGTCAGGCTGCCAAGCCTGAATTGTTCCGCCGCAGCCACCTGGCCGAGCTGCCGCTGTACCTGGCCTTTGGCCGCACCGCCGAGGGCAAGGCATTGCGTGCCTTGTTCGATCAGCGTATGGACAAACTGGTGGCCAGTGGTGAATTACGAGCGATTTTCGCGCACTGGCAACAGCCATATCCATTCGACGGGGCGGGCAAGCGCCACTAGGCGTTATCGAACTTCTCGATCTGTTTGCCCAGTAATTCAGCCTAAGCAGCCGCGCCACGCTGCTGATACAATCGGCCCACGTCAATTTTCAAGTTACTGATCAGGAGCACAACGTGCCCGTCGTTTTTGTTGCCGCTTCCAAGCTGCCTACCCCGTTTGCGACCTTCACCATGCATGGTTTTCTCGATGAAGCCACCGGCCGCGAGCACGTCGTGCTCAGCCTGGGTGATGTGGCCGACGGGCAGCCGGTGCTGGGGCGCCTGCATTCCGAATGCCTGACCGGCGATGCCTTGTTCAGCCAGCGCTGTGACTGCGGTTCGCAACTCGAGGCGGCCCTGCAGGCAATCGCCCGCGAAGGCCGCGGCGTGCTGCTGTACCTGCGCCAGGAGGGCCGTGGTATTGGCCTTCTGAACAAGATCCGCGCCTACGAGCTGCAAGATGGCGGCGCCGATACCGTCGAAGCCAACGAGCGCCTGGGCTTTGCCGCCGACCAGCGTGACTATGGCATGTGCCAGCCGATGCTCGAGCACCTGGGGGTCAAGTCGCTGCGGCTGATGACCAACAACCCGCGCAAGGTCAAGGCCCTCACCGGCATGGGTATCCCGGTTGCCGAGCGCGTGCCGCTGCACACCGGCCACAACCCGCATAACAAACACTACCTGGCGACCAAAGCCGGCAAGCTCGGCCACATGATGGGCAACGAGCACCAGGGCGAGGCCGGACGGGCGTGACCCGCGCCGAGGTGCGTCGCCGTCTGCAACTGGCCTGGTGGCAGTACCTGGCGGTGGCGCTGGCGCCATTGCTGGTGTTTGCCTGGGCCTTTGCTGACCTGCAGGCGCTGATCCCGATCCTGGCCATGCCGATGTTCATCGCCGGCGTGGCGTCGATGTTCCTCAGTCTGCCGCGCTTTGGCGCCTACAAGCATGCGCTGATTGCCACCCAGAAAAACTTGAACAGTGATGACGAGCCTGGCGCCTGGATCGAGCTGGCGCGCATCCGGCGCCTGGGCATGCTGTTCGGTTGCCTGCCGGCCTGGGTCGCCGCGCTGTCGGTGTTCGTCGGCCTTGAGGCGGTGCCACAGGTTCTCCTGGCGATCTCCAGCGTGGTCCTGCTCTATCTCTACCGTATCCCTCGCCAGCTCGGCTGATGCGCCGCTACCTGTGGCTGTTGCTGCTAGCCCTCGGCATGCCGCTGGCGGCGGCGCCGCGGGTGGTCAGCCTGGCGCCTTCGATCAGCGAAATCCTCCTCGACCTGCAGGCCGGCGATCTGCTGGTGGGCATGGCCGAGTGGAGGGAGCGTCCTGCGCAATTGAGCGATGTGCCGTTGGTTGGCCGCTACGGCCAGCTGGACATGGAGCGCCTGCTCAGCGTGCGCCCGGACCTGGTGCTGTACTGGCCGGGCAGCGTGCCGGCGGCTCAGCGTGAGCAGCTTGAACGTCTTGGTATTCCGCTCTACAGCGTCGACGTCCACGAGCTGGATGACCTGGTTTCCCAGGTCGACGAGATTGGCGTGCGGATCGGGCGCAAGGCGCAGGGCGCGCAGTTGTCCGTTGCCCTGCGCCAGCGCCTTGCCGCGCTGCGCCAGCAGTACCGTCGCGAGCGGCCACTGACGGTGTTCTATCAGGTCTGGGACAAGCCGCTGTATACCGTCGGTGGTTACCAGATCATCTCCGATGCCTTGAGCGTCTGCGGCGCGCGCAACCTGTTTGCCGATCTCACCCAGCCGGCGCCACAGGTCAACCTTGAGACCGTGCTGGCGCGTAATCCCCAGGTTATCCTCGCCGCCGATCAGCCCCAGCTCGATGCCTGGAAGGCCTGGCCGCAGGTCGCGGCAGTGCGTGACGGTCTGCTGCTGCAGGTGCCGGATAAAGGCCTGGAGCGCCCCAGCGGGCAGATGATCGAAGCGACGGCGAAGCTGTGTGCGCTGCTGCAGGCTAAAGTGCCGGTGTCCAAGTGACGCCCAGCAGCCAGGTGCGGCCCTCTTCGCGGTAGTCGCGGTAGCCTGCGCCATAGTTGTACTGCGCACGGCTGTAGGTTTTATCCAGCAGGTTATCGGCCTTGAGCTCCAGGCGGAGCTCGCGGCTGAGGCTCCAACTGCTGCGTAACCCAAGCAAACCGTAGCCAGCCAGCGTCTTGGTGTTGTCCGCGTCGGCGTAACTGCTGCTGACCGCCTGCCAGCTGGCGCCGAGCCCCAGGCGATCGAACTGGCGATCCAGGTCCAGGCTCAGGGTGCGGCGGGCGCGGCGTTCCAGGGGGTGCCCGGAATCGCGGTCACGCGGGTCGATCAGCGCCACGCCGAGGTTGCTCTGCCAGCCGAACCACTCCTGATGCAGACTGGCTTCGAAACCGTTGATGCGTGCCGAGCCCACGTTGTGCGGAATGAAGTTGGGGCCCAGGGAGATCGCATTGCGCAGGTCCGTGCGGTACAGCGAGGTCTCCAGGCGGGTGGTCTCGCTCAGTTGGCTGCGCCATTGCAACTCGTAGCTTTTCGAGCGTTCGGGCTTGAGGTCGGGGTTGCCGAAGTCCGGGTAGTAGAGGTCGTTGAACGTCGGTGCGCGCAAGCCTTCGCTGTAGGACAGCAGCAGGTCGTTTTCGGCGTTGAGCGGCAGGCCGAGGCTGGCGCTCCAGCTGTTCTGGCTACCGAACTGCTGGTTCTGGTCGCGGCGCACGCCCACTTCGCTGCTGAAGCTGTCGCCCTTGTAGCGATGTTGCACGAAAGCAGCGCGGTTCCAGCGGCTGTCTTGTTCCAGGGGCGTGCTGGCGTGCAGGCGATCCTGGTACCAATCGCCACCGAGCAGCAGGTTGTTGCGCTCGTCGAGGCTCAGGTCGTTCTGCCAGTTGACCGAGTCACGGTAGGTGTTGAACTCGCTACCGCCTGGTTGCAATGTGTCGCGCTTGGTGTCGCGGTTCTCGCTGTGGCCCAGTTCCAGGCGTGAATGCCAGATATCGCTGAGCTGAGCGTCGGCATAGGTGCCGATGCTGCTGAGGTTGAAATCGGTATAGGGCTGGCTGTGGTCGCCGAACAGGTTGTCGTATTCGCTGCGGCCGCGGCTGTCGAGCCAGTTCAGGCCCAGTTCCAGCGAGTCGCTGGCGACATGGCTGAGGTTCAGGCTCAGGCTCTTGTTGCGGTAGGCATCGTGATCGCCGTTGGCGGCGAAGGACTCGCGGGTGGCGTTGATGCCGGCGGTTTCGTCCAGGCCGGCGGCGAGGTTGAAACGGGTGCGTTCATCGCCGCCCGAGAGGCCGACGTCACGTTGCCAGGTCTTGTTGCTGCCAGCGGCCAGGTGCAAGCGGGGTTGCAGGCCGGGCTTGCTGGCGCGGCGGGTAAAGATCTGGATCACCCCGCCAATCGCATCGCTGCCGTAGATCGCCGAGCGCGAACCGCGCAACACTTCGACCCGCTCGATCTGATCGATATTGAGAAACTGCAGGCCACTGTCGCCGGACGAGATGTTGGCGATGCGCACACCATCGACCAGCACCAGGCTCTGGGCCGACTTGGTGCCGCGAATGAAAATGCCGGGCAAGCTGCCGCGCCCGCCGGTGCGCGAGACCTGAACGCCGGGTACCCGGGTCAGCAGGTCAGTGACGCTGGAAGGCTGCAGGCGATCGATGTCGTCACGGGTGAACACGGTGTTGGCGGCGCTGGTTTGGCTGCGGTCTTCGACCTGGCGGTTGGCGCTGATGAGCGTGTTGGGCAGCTTCAGGGCGCTTTCGCGGTCGATGGGCTCGGCCAGCAGGGTGGTCGGCAATAGCAGGAGTGGGGCTACCAGGCGCAGGGATTTCATGGGCAGTTCCATTGCTATCGCTGGCAAGCCAGCTCCCACAGGTTCTGCATGCGCTGTACTTGTGGGAGCTGGCTTGCCAGCGATGAGGCCGGTTAAGGCCCCGAAGATCACAGACCGAGCAGTTGCATCCGCTGGCGCACCGAAGCCTCGATCCCGGCAGCATCCAGGCCGCATTCGGCGAGCATCTGTGCAGGCTTGGCATGCTCGACATACACATCCGGCAGGCCCAGGTGCAGCATCGGCTTGAGCACGGCTTCGCGGGCGAGGAACTCGCTCACCGCAGCACCAGCGCCGCCCATGATGGCGTTCTCTTCGATGGTCACCAGCAGGTCGTGGCTGCCGGCGATTTCACGCACCAGCGCCTCATCCAGCGGTTTGACGAAACGCATGTCGACCACGGTGGCGTCGATCTGCTCGGCAACCTTCAGGGCTTCGCTCAACTGCACACCGAATACCAGCAGGGCGACCTTGCTGCCCTGGCGGCGAACGATGCCCTTGCCGATTTCCAGCGGCTCGAGGTTGTTGTCGATGGGCGCGTTCGGGCCGCTGCCGCGTGGGTAGCGCACGGCGGCCGGGCCGTTGTACAGGTGGCCGGTGCTGAGCATCTTGCGCAGCTCGTTCTCGTCGCTCGGGGTCATCACCAGCATGCCGGGGATGCAACGCAGGAACGACAGGTCGAAGCTGCCCGCATGGGTCGGACCGTCTTCGCCAACCAGGCCGGCGCGGTCGATGGCGAACAGCACGTCGAGGTTCTGTACCGCGACGTCATGGATCAACTGGTCGTAGGCACGCTGCAGGAAGGTCGAATAGATCGCCACCACCGGCTTGGCACCTTCGCACGCCATGCCCGCCGCCAGGGTTACCGCGTGCTGTTCGGCAATGGCAACGTCGAAGTAGCGATCCGGGTAGCGCTCGCTGAAGGCCACCAGGTCGGAGCCTTCCTTCATGGCCGGGGTGATGCCGACCAGGCGCTGGTCAGCCGCAGCCATGTCGCACAGCCATTGGCCGAATACCGCGGAGTACTTTGGCCCGCCGGCTTTTTTCGGCGCGGCGGCGGGTTTGTCCACAGGCTCGAGCTTGGTGATCGCGTGGTAGCCGATCGGGTCGACTTCGGCCGGGGCGAAGCCCTTGCCCTTCTTGGTCACCACGTGCAGGAACTGCGGCCCCTTGAGGTCGCGCATGTTGCGCAGGGTGGTGATCAGGGTCGGCAGGTCGTGGCCATCGATCGGGCCGATGTAGTTCCAGCCCAGCTCTTCGAACAGGGTGCCGGGTACCAGCATGCCCTTGGCGTACTCTTCGGTGCGGCGGGCGATTTCCCAGGCGCCCGGCAGGCGCGAGAGGACCTTCTTGCTGCCCTCACGCATGCTCGAGTAGGTGCGGCTGGAGAGGATCTTGGCCAGGTAGTTGGACAGGCCACCGACATTGCGCGAAATCGACATGTCGTTGTCGTTGAGGATCACCAGCATGTCGGCATCGACTTCCTGGGCGTGGTTCAACGCCTCGAAGGCCATGCCGGCGGTCAGTGCGCCGTCGCCGATCACGGCAATGGACTTGCGCGGATCGTTCTGCAGGCGTGCGGCGATGGCCATGCCCAGGGCAGCACTGATCGAGGTGCTGGAGTGACCGACACCAAAGGTGTCGTACTCGCTTTCGGCGCGGCGTGGGAAGGCGGCCAGGCCGTCCTTCTGGCGCAGGGTGTGCATGCGCTGGCGGCGACCGGTGAGGATCTTGTGCGGATAGGCCTGATGACCGACGTCCCATACCAGACGATCGTCCGGGGTATCGAAGACGTAGTGCAGGGCGATCGTCAGCTCGATGACGCCCAGGCCGGCACCGAAATGCCCGCCGGTCTGACCAACGGTATAGAGCAATTCCTGGCGCAACTCGTCGGCCAGGCTCTCCAGGTCGGCTTCAGCCAGGCGGCGCAGGCCGGCAGGCGTATCGGCACGGTCAAGCAGCGGCGTGACCGGGCGTTCGCGGGGGATCTCTTGAAACGTCGTGGGCATCAGGCGAATCGTTATAGATATGAAGTGGCGGCAGTTTACCTTATTGCGGTGTTGGCTGCCCATTGACTGGTAGAGCAGGGGCCTTTGGCCCCTATCGCCGGCAATGCCGGCTCCCACAGGGGTTTGCTCGGTGATACCAGTGCTGCTTAGTTGCGGCGCTCGACAATGTAGCGCGCCAGCTCGCGCAGCGGCTCGGCCGCCGCGTCAAACGGACGCAGGGCATGCAGGGCCTGGTCGCGCAGTTCCAGGGCGTAGGCCTTGGCCGCGTCGAGCCCGAGCAGGGCCGGGTAGGTCGGCTTGTCGCGGGCGATGTCGGCGCCCTGGCGCTTGCCCAGGGTCTGGGTGTCGCTTTCGACGTCGAGGATATCGTCCTGGACCTGGAAGGCCAGGCCGATGGCCTGTGCATAAGTTTGCAGGGCCTTGAGCTGGGTCTGGTCGGCGCGGGCACTGGCCAGGGCGCCGAGCTTGACGCTGGCCTCGATCAACGCGCCGGTCTTGTGCCGGTGCATGAACTCCAGCGCCGTCTGGTCGAGCTTGAGGCCCACCGAACCCAGGTCGATGGCCTGGCCGCCGACCATGCCGGCAGGGCCGGCCGCCAGCGCCAGGGCCTGGACCATGGCCAGGCGGATGCTGTCCTGCTGCGGGCTCAGTTGCGGGTCGAGCAGGGCGCTGAAGGCCAGGCTCTGCAGACCGTCACCGGCGAGAATCGCGCAAGCTTCGTCAAAAGCCTTGTGGGTGGTTGGCTGGCCACGGCGCAGGTCGTCGTCGTCCATGGCCGGCAAATCGTCGTGCACCAGCGAATAGGCGTGAATCAGCTCGACCGCGCAGGCCGCGCCGTTGGCCTGTTCCGGGGCGGCGCCGAGGGCTTCGCACGCGGCATAGGCGAGCAGTGGGCGAACCCGTTTGCCGCCGTTCATGACGCTGTAGCGCATGGCCTCATACAGGCGGGTGAGCTCCACCGAGGGGGCGATAAACAGTTGCTCGAGGGCGGCGTCGACCCGTGCCTGGCAGCTGGCCTGGTATGCGCCGATCATTCTGGCTGGTCCGCATCGAACGGCTCGGCGGCCAGCTCTCCGTCGCGCTCGAGCAATACCTGAACCTTCTGTTCGGCCTGGGCCAGGGCGCTCTGGCAGTCGCGGGTCAGGCTGATGCCTTGTTCAAAGGCGGTCAGCGAGTCTTCCAGCGACAGCTCGCCGTTCTCCAGGCGCTCGACCAGGGCCTGCAGGTCGGCGAGGGATTGCTCGAAATCAATGGAGGCTTTTTTTCGGGCCATGGCGGCTGTCTCGGTGGCAGTATAAACGGCGCGACACTAGCAGAGCGGGGCGGGGGGAGCAAATCGATAGGGGCGATCTTTCGTCGCATTCTGTTGCACAAAGGCCGCCGGTGAAGTCTTGATTTTTCTGCAGAGCTCGCATTGTGAGGGGTTGTGGCTCTCTGCCATAATCGCGCCCGCTTTACCCCGCGGGTTTCTCGCGGTGAAGCCTCCTATTTCTGTTGTCACGTAATGGACTACGTTGTGAGCTTCCTTTCGATCGAGTTCGGCCTCTGCTTCACACTGTTTTTCATCGTCTACTGGAGCCTGTGCTGGAGCGTTCGCCTGCAGAACGTCCTGCTGCTGGCGGCCAGTTATGGCCTGGTGGCCAGTTTCAGCTTCAACTCCTTGTATATCCTGCTTGGCTACAGTGCCCTGGTGTACCTGCTCGGCCTGGTCGGTGAGCGTTATCCCGGCCGGCGCTTCAGCTATTTGCTGGTGTTGCTGCTGGTGCTGGGTTGCTTCTACCTGTTCAAGTACCAGGAATTCTTTGTCGGCGGCGTGCAGGGCGCCCTGGCCAGTGCCGGGCTGGAGGTGTCGCTGCCGGTGCTGGAAGTGCTGGTGCCGATCGGTCTGTCGTTCTATGCCTTTCACTCGGTCAGCTACCTGGTGTCGATCAACCGCCGCGAGATGCCCTCGGCCTCAGCGTTTGACCTGGCCCTGTACCTGGCGTTCTTCCCCAGCCTGATTGCCGGCCCGGTCAATCGCGCCAGCCACATGCTGGCGCAGATTCGCTCAAGCCGCATCCGTGAAGTGCTGGAGCCGCAACGGGCGCTGGGCCTGATCGCCCTGGCGGTGGTAAAGCTGTTCTTTTGCAGTGCCTGGCTGGCCAGTGAATGGGTCGACCCGGTGTTCGAGACCCCGGGCAGCTATTCGCCCGAGCAGATCCTGCTGAGCGTGTATGGCTACAGTTTCCTGATCTATTTCAACTTCAGCGGCTACACCAACCTGGTTACCGGCATCGCCTTGCTGTTGGGCTTTCGCCTGCCTGACAACTTCAATGCCCCCTATGCCGCGCACAACCTCAAGGAGTTCTGGGGGCGCTGGCATATCAGCCTGTCGCTGTTCATTCGCGACTATGTCTACATCCCCCTGGGTGGTAACCGCCAGGGCGTGTGGCGCGGCAACCTGAACATGCTGCTGGCGATGCTGATTTCCGGCCTGTGGCACGGGGCGAGCATCAATTTCATTATCTGGGGCGCGCTGCACGGTATCGGCCTGGCGCTGTACAAGGCCTCGACCTACATCTTGCCGCAGCCGATGCGCTGGCCGGGCGCGGGGTTGGCGGCGCGCTTGCTGACCTTCCACTATGTGGCCTTCGCCTGGATCTTCTTTCGCAGCGCGAGCCTCGATGAAGCCATGGAGATGCTCGCCGGTATCGGCGGGCTGAGCCTTCAGGGGCTGTTCTCCAGCACCGGCCTGCTGTTGCTGGTGAGCGTGCTGTATGTCGCTGTCTACCCGCAGTTGCTGGCGCTGCTGCGCCAGTTTTTCGCAACCACCACGCGCTTGCCCTGGCAGCTGTATCCGATACCGCTGGGGTTGTTCATTTCCTTGGTCATTTTTGCTTCGCAATCGGGCGTGCCGGGGTTCATCTATGCAAGCTTCTAATGCCGGTCGTTTGCTGGCCGCGCAAACTGGCGCGGCCAAGGCCCTGTACGCCATTGTCATCACCACCCTGTTGCTGTTCTGGCTGAACCAGGATTCGATCAGCCTGTATTGCCAGCAGAAGTATCACCAGAGCTGCGAATTGCCGGTGCTCGGGCAGAGCCCGGCCTGGCGCCTGGGTGGCAACCTGACCCATGCCCTGGGCGATGCCCGCGACAGCTTCATCGACAGCCTGGAGAAACGTAGCGAGCCGGTGCTGGTGGCCAAGGTTGAGGCCAGCGACACCGTCGAGCTGCCCGCGCCGGTTCAGGTGGTTGCGGTGCACCTGGACAAGCCGCCGGTTGCCGTCCCCGCCCCCGTCAGCAAGCCGGCTGCGGTCAAGGTCGCGGCACCTGCTGTTGCACCTGCACCTGCACCTGCACCTGCAGCGCAGGTCGCCCAGGCGCCCTTGCAAGCGGGTACCGTGGTGTCCCTGGCGGCCGGCGATGAAGTATTCCTGGTTGGCGATTCGCTGATGCAGGGCGTTGCTCCGCACCTGGCCAACAGCCTGCGCAAGCGCTACCAGATCAAGAGCGTCAATCTCAGCCGGCAAAGCACTGGCCTGGCCTATCCTGGGTTCTTCAACTGGCCGCAGACCGTGGCCAAGACCCTGGAAAGCGAGCCGAACATTCGCCTGATGGTAATCTTCCTCGGCCCCAACGACCCCTGGGACATGCCCCAGGGCAAGGGCAAGCCGTTTTTGCGTTTCAAATCGCCGGAGTGGGAAGTCACCTACCGCCAGCGTATCGATTCGATCCTCGACCAGGCCCGCGCGCACAATGTGCAGGTGATCTGGGTCGGCCCGCCGAACATGCAAAAGCCCAAGCTGTCTACTGCCATGGCTTACCTGAGCGGGCTCTATGAGCAGCAGACTGGCCTGTATCAACAGCATTACGTCTCGGCCAACCCGGTGCTCGGTTACAACGACGACAGCTTCTCCTATACCTTGCAGAACAGCCAGGGCAAGCGGATCAAGACCCGGGTCGATGACGGCATTCATTTCACCACCACCGGACAGAAGCTGATCTCGGAACGAATTCTCTCGATGATCGCCTTTCCCGGCCTCACTGTAACGGGACACTGATGCGTCGACTGCACAACATTCTGGGGCTGGCCCTGCTGATCTGTGCGCTGCCGGGCTGTAGCCCGGTGGCGGCGGTCAATACCACGGCCAGGCCCGCCACCTCGGCGGCCAAGGCCCCGACCCACCGCGTCGATGGCAACCTGGCGGTGCTGGCGGGCAAGTTCAAGAACGCCAATCGCGCGCCAATCAATATCATCCAGTTTGGCGACTCGCACACCGCCGCAGACCTGTTCAGCGGCGAGATGCGTCGCTTGTTGCAAGCGCGTTATGGCGACGGTGGTATCGGCCTGATCGCCGCCACGCCCGTGTCGGGCACCCGCTATGAGCAGGTCATTCTGAAAACTGCCAAGCGTCAGTGGGAGCTGGTGTCGGCACGTAATCAGCAGAGTACCCAGTTCCCGCTCGGGGGGTACTTGTCGGTGCCGATGGCGGCCAACCCCAGCGTGCGTATCGAGGCTCGTGAGCCCACTGCGCAGCGCTATCGAGTCCAGGCCCTGTACCAGGCACGGGAGAGCAGCACCCTGGTGCTGCGCGACGGCCGCGGGCGCAACCAGCGCATGCTGGCGGCAACCGGCGGGCAATGGCGTTTCGGCCCGCAGGTCGGCAACCTTGGCCTGCCGCTGGACCTGACCCTCAACAGCCGGCCCGGCACGCTGCTGGGTGGCTGGTATATCCAGGGCCAGAAGAATGCCGGGGTGATCTATTCGGCGCTGGGCATCAATGGCGCGCGCCTTGAGGTGCAAGACAAGTGGCAGGCTGGCTGGCAGGACAACCTCAAGACCCTGCGCCCGGACCTGGTGATTCTTGCCTACGGCACCAACGAAGCCTTCGATGACACCCTTGACCTCGCCCTGTACCAGACGCAACTGCGCAATACCCTCAAGCGCCTGCGCCAGGACCTGCCGCGGGCAGTGGTGCTGCTGGTTGGTCCGCCGGACTCGATCAAGCAGCGCAAGGCACGCAGCTGCGCCGCGCGCCAACCGCAGCAACTGGCCCAGGTGATCCGTATCCAGCGTCAGGCGGCCAAGCAGGCCAATGCCCTGTTCTGGGACTGGCAAGCGTACATGGGAGGGCAGTGCTCAATTGCCGGCTGGCAGGCTTCGGGCCTGGCCCGGGGGGATTTGGTGCACCTGACTGCGGACGGCTACAAGAAAAGCGCTGCAGGCCTGCATGACTTTTTGCGCACGCAGCTGGGCTTGAAGTAAGGCAGAAAAAAATAGAGGCGGGGACAACCTCGGGTTGGCTTGCGGGGCCCCATGAAGTCGTCTTCCCGCCTCTTCAATAGAGGCAGATCCGGGTGCATGTCACTGCACCCGCTCAGCACGATACGGCTGCCTTGAATCAGCCGCAATTCACACCTCTGCATTCACCTTAGTAGCTGTCTGCAAGGCTGTAAATTTTCTCGAACACAAATTTTTCAGGCGCTTTCCAGTGCCGGGGTCAGCGCTGCCTGGCGGTAGCGCGCCAGCTCGTCAATGGTCAGAACCGGCAGCGAGTATTGCTTGGCGTACACCGCCACCTGCTCGCCACGGGCCATGCTGCCGTCGGGGTTCATCAGTTCACAGAGCACCGCTGCCGGGCGCAAGCCCGCCAGGCGTGCGAGGTCTACCGAGCCTTCGGTGTGGCCGCGGCGGGTGAGTACGCCGCCATCGCGCGAGCGCAGGGGGAACACATGGCCAGGGCTGACAATGCGCATGTCTGCGCTGGTCGAGTCCAGTGCGGCCTGGATGGTGGTGATGCGGTCCTGGGCCGAGACGCCGGTGGATACACCTTCAGCCGCTTCGATGGTCACGGTGAAACCGGTGCCATGGCGCGCGCGGTTGTTCGGTACCATCGGTGCCAGCGACAGCTCGTCAACGGTGGTTTCATCCAGGCACAGGCAGACGATACCGCTGCAATCGCGGATCATCATGGCCATGGTTTCCAGGCTGATGTTTTCGGCGGCGGCAATGATATCTGCCTCGTCCTCGCGGTCGTCGTCATCCAGCAACAGCACGGGTTTACCGGCCTGGTAGGCGGCGACAGCAGCAGCGACGTTAGGGAATTGCTTGCGGTGCAAAGGGGACATGAAACGCTCCTCGTAAGTGATCGATGAACGTTTCAGGGCGAACAAAATGCGTGCGCCAGGGCGCATTTTGGCCCTGACCTGACGCCTTCTTTCATCCGGACTATGACCGTCGGCTCTGGAGTCTCACCAGATCTGCTGACCCTCGGCCAAAGGCCGAGGCGCTCGCGGGCTCATCTTTCGATTTACCGCCGGTGGGGACTTGCACCCCGCCCTGAAGACCGGCCAAGCATACATCAGAGTGCCATCAGGTTTGCAAGTCCCAGCCTTACGACCTAGGTCTAATTCGGACCTCACAGGCCCAGGGCGTAATCCAGGTAGCCTGGGTAGACCTTGCGCCAGTCATCCTGGAAGGTGTGGCCTTCAGGGTGTTCATGGCTCTGCACCTTGTTGTTGCTGGCGAAGGCTTTCTCGGTGGTAGCGGTCAGTTGCAGGTTGCTTTCATGCTCCTGGGCACCGTGGACCACGACCAGGCGCTTGTCCTTGGCCTTCTGCACGGTGAACGGGATCTTGAAGCCGCCTGGCGACAACAGTACTGCGCCGCTGTAGTTCTGCGGGTACTGGGCGATCAGGTGCGCCGCGTGTTCGGCACCTTGGGAGAAGCCGATCAGGGCGACTTTCGAGCGGTCGATGCGGGTGTCTTTTTCCAGTTTCTTCAGGGCTGCGGCTACCGCCTGTTCGGTCGGCTCAACCGAATGCTGCTGCCACATGAACTGGTGAGCATCACGCTTGAGGGTGCCATTCAATGCCACCAGCACCGCCTTGTCGCCGACCAGGTCAGCACGCATGTTGGTGCCATTGACGCCTTCGGTGCCGAAGCCTGCCAGCCATACCACCACCGGCCAGCCGCCGGCCGGCGCCTTGCCTTCAGGGATGCTGAACGCAGCGAGGCCGGCGTCCTTGGCCTGGGTCGGGTAGTTTTTCTCGGCGGTCTGCAGCAGCTTCTGGTAGGCCGGGTCATTTTTCATTGGCTCCAGCTCGTCGTCTTCCTTGAGGATCACGGCTTGCCAGAAACCGCGCTCGCGGGCTTCGTCGAGGTACTGCGCGGCCAGTTCCGGGCTGTCCATGGACGACAGCGCGGCAGCGGCCTGGTAGGCGGCGAAGGCATTCTTCGGGTCCAGGCGGGCGGCAGTCAGGTAGAAGGCCAGGGCGCCGGCATAGTTGTCGTGCTCGCTCTTTTCCTTGTCGCCGGCGTCCATGAACTCGGCCGGGGTGGCGTCGTTGAGGTACAGGTTGGCCATGGCGGCCATGCCTTGCCAGCGGCCCTTGTGCAGGGCCTGGTCGGTGGCTTCGTCGGCGTAGGCGGTGGTGGCAGCGAGGCTGAGGCCGGCCAGCAGGCCGAAGGAGCAGAGGTGCAGGCGGGTAGCTGTCAGCAATGACATGGCCGAGAGTCCTTTTCCGGTAGTGCTCGGCCAGGTGCGGCCGAAGAGGGCGCGAATTCTAGCACCCTGGTCAGTCCTTGAGTTGATTCCAGTCCAGGCCAAAGCGCGCCAGGTACTTGCGCAAGCGGTCGGCATCGTTGGGTTTGTCTTTCTCCAGGCGCGACACATCGAACAGCTGGCGCCCGGCCTCGGACAGGGTGCGGGCGTTGCGGCATACATTAAGCACGGCGTGCAGTTGCAGGCGGTCGAACTGGTCCAGCGCCTTGTCGCCGAGCAATGCATCGAGCGGATTCGCTCCCTGCTCCAGGCCCCAGGCGCGTTGCAGGCGCCCGATCTCCTCCAGCACCAGCGCTTCGTCGATGCGCCCGCTGTCGGCCAGGGTCGCCATGCGCGTGATCGAGGCCGACAGCTCGCGGAAGTTGCCGGCCCAGCGGGCTTGTGGCGAGTTGGCAAAGGCCAGGTAGCGGCGCTTGGCTTCAAGGTTGAAGCGCACCTGGCGGTTCTGCTCGCGGGCATGGCGCTGCAGTTCGAAATCGATGTTTGGCTCGATGTCTTCGCGGCGCCCGGCCAGGCCCGGCAGCTCGAAGGTCCAGAGGTTGATGCGGGCGTACAGGTCTTCACGAAACAGCCCTTCGGCCACCCGGCTGCGCAGGTCGCGGTGGGTACCGGCGATCAGTTGGAAGTCGCTTTCCACTTCGCGGTCCGAACCCAGCGGGAAGAAGCGCTTTTCTTCGATGGCCTTGAGCAGCATGGCCTGCTCGTCGGCGCCCAGCTCGCCGATTTCATCGAGGAACAACATGCCGCCATCGGCGGCGCGCAGCAAACCGTCGCGGGCATTCTGGGCGCCGGTGAAGGCGCCTTTACTGTGGCCGAACAGCGCCGACATGGCGCCGTCGCCGCGCAAGGTGGCGCAGTTCACTTCAACAAAGCGGCCCTCCAGTTGGTGGCGGCCGCGCTTGAGTTCATAGATGCGCCGGGCCAGGAAGGATTTACCGGCGCCGGTAGGGCCGACCAGCAGCATCGGTGCCCGCGAGCGCAGGGCCACTCGTTCGATCTGCTCGATGGAGCGGTTGAAGGCGGCGTTGCGGGTGGCGATACCGGCCTTGAGAAAGTTCAGGCTGTCGGCCTGCTCGCGTTGGAAGCGTGAGGCGATGTGATCGTAGCGCGACAGGTCGAGGTCAATCAGCGTGCTGGTGCCGGCCGGGTCGGCGGTGTCCTCCTTGCCGCGGGCTGGCGAGGTCTGGATCAGTCGCGCCGGCAGGTAGCGTGCTTCGGTAAGCAGGAACCAGCAGATCTGCGCCACGTGGGTGCCGGTGGTGATGTGGACCAGGTAGTCCTCATGCTCGGTATCGAAAGGGTAGGCGCTGGCAAAGTCGTGCAGCGCGCTATAGACCTCCTCGAAGTCCCAGGGATTGCGCAGGACCATGGGCTGCAGGCGCACCTCGGTGTGTGGCGAGATGCTCTGGATGTCGTCACGTATGCGCTCGGCCAGGCCCAGATCGCGGGCGCTGGTGCCGTGGATCAGTTCCAGGCGATCGATAGGCGTGTGCGCTTGCTGGCACAGGCTGATGGTCGGTCGCCAGCGCTGCCAGCGCGCCGCGCCCTTGCCGTTGCGATCAAGGGTGGTGCCGAGAAAGCCGATGGCGACGCTGCGTTTGCCCATGTCTGTTTAGCTCAAAAGATAAATACGTATCTCATCATATATAAATAAATTGATTTATGTGGGGGCGGAGGAGCCTAAAATTTACGGCCTAAAAAATAAATTCCTTATAAATCAATAAGATAAAAATATTTTTGATTCTGATTTTGAAACCTGGCACGCCCCTCGCAATATCTCCCTCGACCGCATCGCCAAGCTGGCCAACGGGACGGGGTTTATGTCCCCGCCGGTGCACGAGCCCACCCCAGGTGTAGGTGTCGTGCATGCCGCCGCCGCAACGAGCAGTCGATAGCGTGGCTCCTCACGGAGACGCTGGTCTCGAGGCCTGACTCGAACCTTACATACCCTCCAAGGTATCTCGAATGTTGTACCCGCCGGTGGGGCGTAGCCAGGGAAGGCTGCAAGGTGCGCAAGGAGCGCACAACGCCCACCGCCGATTTGCCCGGCTTGCCGGCCGGGCCCGGAGCAAGGCAGTTGCCGGACCGCAGGACGCGGTCAGTGGACAGGATGTCCCGGCAACTGGCTCCTCCGGGCCACGCCCGCAACGCTCGGCTCTTTGGCAACACCGGCACCAAGGATTAATTGCACAGGATGACCAAGATGAAACTGTTGAAACGCTTTATCGTGAAAAAGAACGAACGCGGCCTGCTGTTCTGCGAAGGCGACTTTGTGTCGATTCTCGAACCTGGCGTGCACAAGCGTTTCGACCTGCACAACCGGCTGACGGTCGAGACCTTCAGCCTCAATACTTCACTGTTCGAACATCGCCTGGCCGGCTACCTGCGTCAAAGCGAGCCGGCTCTGGTCGAGCAGTATTTCGAACGCATGGACCTGGCGGAAAACGAAGCCGGCCTGCGTTTTGAAGACGGCGCCCTGGTCGAGTTGCTGGCCCCGGGCAGTCGCCAGCTGTACTGGAAAGGCCAGAGCGCGCAGACCCTGCAGCGCATCGACCTGAGCCAGACCTATCGCCTGGATACCAGCCTGGTGGCCCAGCTTAACCAGCCCAAATTGCGCGGCCGCAGCCTGGCCGGGCTGGAGGCGGTGTTGCTGTCGGCGGTGCCGGCGTTCCACGTCGGTGTGCTCAAGGTCGATGGCGTGGTGGAAGAGTTGCTGGGAGCCGGGCAGTACGGCTTCTGGCGCTTCAACCGCCAGGTCAGTGTCGAGTTGGTCGATATGCGTATCCAGGCCATGGAAATCAGCGGGCAGGAGATCCTCACCCGCGACAAGGTCAGCCTGCGCCTGAATCTTGCGGCCAACTGGCGCTACAGCGATGTGCTCGGTGCGTTCGCGCAGTTGAGCAAGCCGCTGGAGCATCTTTACCGCGAGGTGCAGTTCGGCCTGCGGGCGGCGGTGGGTACTCGTACCCTCGACGAGCTGCTGGAAAACAAGCAGTTGATCGACGATTCGGTCAGCCAGTACCTGCAGGACAAGCTCATTGGCAGCGGCATCGAAGTCAGCGGCCTGGGGGTACGCGACATCATCCTCCCGGGCGAGATGAAAACCTTGCTGGCGCAGGTGGTGGAGGCGGAGAAAGCGGCGCAAGCCAACGTCATCCGCCGCCGTGAAGAGACCTCGGCGACCCGTTCGCTGCTCAATACCGCCAAGGTCATGGAAGATAACCCGACGGCCCTGCGCCTGAAGGAGCTGGAAACCCTGGAGCGGGTGGCGGAGCGCATCGACCGGATTTCGGTGTTCGGCGGCCTGGATCAGGTGTTGAATGGACTGGTCAGCATCAAGGCCGGATGAAATTTGCCGGGCCCCAGCGGCCCGGCAGCAACAGATTAAAGTGGAAGTACGACAATGAACATTCTCGAAGTGGCCGGCGGCAAGCCGATCAAGCTCTGGACCGACGGCGTCCCGGTGGATGAGGGCGCCCGTGAGCAACTGCTGAACACCGCGAAGATGCCGTTCATCTTCAAGCACCTGGCGGTGATGCCCGATGTGCACCTGGGCAAGGGCTCGACCATCGGCAGCGTGATTCCGACCCTGGGCGCGATCATCCCGGCGGCGGTCGGCGTCGATATCGGCTGCGGCATGATCGCTGCGCGCACCTCGCTGACCGCCAGCGACCTGCCGGACAACTTGCATGGCCTGCGCACTGCAATCGAGAAAGCGGTGCCCCATGGCAAGACCTTTGGCCGTCGCGACCAGGGCGCCTGGGGCAGCGTGCCGGCGCTCGCCGACCACGCCTGGCACGACCTGGCCGCGCGCTTCAAGGCGATCACCGATAAGTACCCGAAGCTGGAGAAGACCAACAACCGCCAGCACCTGGGCACCCTCGGCGGCGGCAACCATTTCATCGAGGTCTGCCTGGATGAGGCCAACTGCGTCTGGTTGATGTTGCACAGCGGTTCGCGCGGGGTCGGCAACGCCATCGGCAACCTGTTCATCGAACTGGCCCAGGCCGACATGCGCCAACACATCGCCAACCTGCCGGACCGTAACCTGGCCTATTTCGAAGAGGGCAGCCGGCACTTTGCCGACTACGTCGAAGCGGTGGAGTGGGCCCAGGATTTCGCCCGGCAGAACCGCGCGTTGATGATGCACGCGGTGATCGCCGCCACGCGCAAGGTGATCGGCAAGCCCTTCGAGGCCAACCTCGAAGCGGTCAACTGCCACCACAACTATGTGCAGCGCGAGCGGCATTTTGGCCACGACGTGCTGATCACCCGCAAGGGTGCGGTGTCGGCGCAGAAGGGCGAGCTGGGGATCATTCCCGGGTCCATGGGGGCGAAGAGTTTCATCGTTCGCGGCCTGGGCAACGAGGAATCGTTCTGCTCCTGCAGCCACGGCGCCGGGCGGGTGATGAGCCGCACCCGGGCCAAGCAGGCGTTCACCGTCGAGGATCAGCAACGCGCCACCGCCCATGTCGAATGCCGCAAGGACAAGGACGTGATCGACGAGATCCCCATGGCCTACAAGGACATCGACGCGGTGATGCAAGCCCAGCGCGAGCTGGTGGAAGTGGTGCACACCCTGCGTCAGGTGGTGTGCGTCAAAGGTTAGAGAGGGCGCCTTGAGGCGCCCGACTGCAAGGACACGAACATGAACAAGGAAGACCGTCACCCATTGCCCGGGGCCATGCGCGAGTGGGTGCTTGACGAGTTGCGCCGGGTCGAGCGCGAGCACGACGTTACTGTGCTCTATGCCTGCGAATCCGGCAGCCGCGCCTGGGGCTTTGCCTCTACCGACAGCGACTTCGATGTGCGCTTCATCTACGTCCCGCGCCAGGACTGGTACCTGCGCGTCGACGAGCCGCGCGACGTCATCGAGCGGCCGCTGACCGACGAGCTGGACATCAGCGGTTGGGAGCTGCGCAAGACCTTGAAGCTGCTGCGCAACTCCAACCCGACCCTGCTCGAATGGCTCGGCTCGCCGCTGGTGTACCGCGCTGAACCGGGTGCAGTGGAGTCGCTCCAGGCGCTGGCACTGAATTTCTACAGTGCCCGGGCGGCGCGGCACCACTACCTGTCGATGGCGAAAAAGAACCACCGCGACTTCCTTCAGGGCGCGCAGGTGCGCTTCAAGAAGTACCTCTACGTACTGCGTTCGCTGTTGGCGGTGCGCTGGATCGACCTGGGCCTGGGCATGCCGCCGACAGCTTTTGCCGATCTGCTGGCAGGCACCCTGAGCGAGCCGCAAATGCTCGCCGAGATCGATGAGTTGTTGCGCATCAAGCGCCAGGCCGTCGAAGCCGACTATGGGCCGCGGCGGATGCTGTTGCACTCGTTTATCGACAGCGAGTTGCGGCGTGCCGAAACCTCGCCGACCTTGCCAAGGCTGCGTGGTGATACGCAACTGCTGGATGACTATTTGCGCGATACTGTGCGGCGTTATTCATAGGAAGCGCGCCTGGCGTGTCTTCCCTGTCGAAAGGACTCGGAACGTTTTCATGCCTGACAGCAAATACCAGCGTCTGCCCCATGCCGGAGACTTCGAGCAAGTCTCCGGCACTCAGATCGTCTACCTGTCGCCGAAACCCTTGCCCACCGGGGTAGAGGCCTATAGCTACCGGCATTTGCATCGTGATGCCAATGAGGTCTACCTGGACTTCGGCATTGGTCGGGGCAACTTCGAGTTCATGGCCCGCTGCGGTATTGCCGCCGTCATGGGGGTGGTGAGCTGCGTGGTGATGACGGCGTTTCTCGGAGCTTGGGTGCGGCGTAGGCTTGAGCCGTTCTGGGAGGGGGTCTACGACTTTCTCGCATCGCCGCCCATCTGGGGTTTTATCGGGCTGCTGGCGTTGATGTACGTCGTCATATTTTGCCTGGCCGTGCGCCAGCTCAGCGTCCAGCCACCGATCCGCTTCAATCGCCAGCGACGTGAAGTGGCGATGGTGCCGAAGAAGGGCGCCGCACCCCAGTATGTGCCCTGGGAAGAGGTCATCGCCTGTGTTTCGGCCGGGCAATTGGTCACCGAATACGCGGTGATGCCCGAGTTCAAACTGATGATCGGCCTGCGTGACGCCGACAACGGGAACGTCCTGTGGCTGACCGTGGCCTGTGGCAGCCTGCGCGGTGCAGTGGCCGAATGGGAGGCGATTCGCGCCTACATGGAAGAGGGCCCGGCAGCCTTGCCTGAACCGCCGCCGGAAGAATTTGAAGAGGGCACGGTGGCGTTTTTCCATATGGCCCGCATTGGCTATCGCGACAACTTTCCGTGGCTGCAGTATGTGTTTGGCTTTCTGTTCGTCCAGGCGTTCGGTGGCTGGACCTTGCCGTGCCATCTCTCCAACTGGGTCAACAATCGCCCCAGAGCAACGTTTCCCAAAGTGGTGCGGGAGTGGTCCCGGCCATTGCCGGTGGATCAGCAGGCGGTGCCCAGTGAGGCGCTGGTCAAAGAAAGTGACGAGGTGCGCAAGGCCTTTCGCCGTGGGCAAACCCTGCTGGATTACTTCAAGGTGAAATTTGCCGAGCCGGCCTAGGGCTGGACAAACCCGGCGTCAGGTTCAAGGCCAGCACGCTGCTCAATACCACCAGTGCCCCGAGGACCACCAGCAGTGAAGGTTGTTCGCCGAGCAAAACCGCGGCAATCAATAGTGCGCAGGGTGGTATCAGGTACAGCGCCATGGACGCCCGACTGACGTCCGAATGGCTCAGTACATAAGCCCAGCCGAGGTACGCCAGGGCACTGGGAAATACGCCGAGCAGCAGTACCGCCAGGTTTGCCTGGGGCGGCGCCGCAGTCACTGCAGCGCCAAGGCCTGGCAGGTACACCAGCAACAACGCCGTGCCGGCCCAGAGGGTGTAGCAGACCATGGTCAGGCCGTCGTAACGATGACCGTGAAGTTTCTGCAGGGTGAAGTAGATACTCCACGACAGCGCGGCCAACAGCACCAACAGGCCATGGGCGTCGAGCGCTCCTACTCCGTGATCATCTGCAACGACCATCGCTGCTCCGAGCATACCCAGCACCAGGCATCCCCAGTGCCAGGCGCTGACCTTCTGGCGCAGGACAAAACAGGCAATCAGCAGGCTGAACAAGGGCGTGGACTGCGCCAGCACACTGGACGCCCCGGCACTGATTCCGCGCTGGCCAAAGTTGAGCGCCACATGGTGCAAAAACACCGCGAACAGCCCAAGCAGCATTAACAGCGGCAGGTCCTTGAGCCGTGGCAGGCTGATCCCGCGCCACACTGCGACACTCGCCATGAATACCGAGGCCACGATAAACCGCGCCAGGGCCAGATGACCTGGGTCGTAACCTTGCAGGGCGATATGAATACCGGCGGGTGAGTACGCCCAGCACAACACCACGAGCAGAGTCGCCAGGACGATTTTCAGGGATTGGGTGCGTGGCATTGAAAGGCGCTCCAGAGGCAGGGAGCTTTAGTATCAAAAAGGCCTTTGCTCACCACAATCGACTTATACTGAGCTGATCGTTCACTTTGGGTGATGTATGGAGTTGATGCAGATTCGCATGTTCAAGACGGTCTACGACACCGGCAGCATCGCCCGTGCAGCCGAGGTGTTGCACTACGTACCGTCGAACATCACCGCGCGGATCAAGGCACTGGAAGAGGAGCTGGGCGTGGCGCTGTTCTTTCGACATGGGCGCGGCTTGAAGATCAGCCCGGCCGGCGAAACCTTCCTCGAATACGCCACCCAGATGCTCGCCCTGGCCGAAGCCTCTAAGGCCGCCTTGAGCCCGCAAGCCGTGCCCAGCGGACGCTTGCGCATCGGCGCCATCGAGTCCTCGGCCAGTGGCCGGCTCCCGCGCTTGCTGGCCGAATACCATGCGCGCTTCCCGCAGGTATCACTGGAGCTGAGCACGGGCACCTGGTCGCAGCTGCTCGATGACGTGCTCAACCATCGCCTCGATGGGGCAATAGTCGCGGTTGAGGTCGAGCGGCCATTGCTCAAGCGCACGCCCATGTACCAGGAAGACCTGGTGCTGATCGCCCCCGAATCCCTGGGGCCGATCCGCAGCGCCGAAGACCTGCAGGGCAAGGCCATTTTCATGTGGCCGGAAGGTTGCCCGTACCGTGCGGCGCTCGAGCACTGGCTACTTGAGCAGGGGCAAAAGCTGCCGATTGTCGGCATTGCCAGCTATGGCGCCATCGTCAGTTGCGTGAGTGCGGGCGCCGGAGTGTCGCTGGTGCCTCGGGGCATCTTCGAGCAATACCGTAAAGGTGCCGGCTGGAGCGGCCATGAGTTTGCCGAACTCAAGGCCATCAGCAACGCCTTTTACTGGCATGCCCAGGCAGGAAGGCATCCGGCAAGGGATGCCTTCGTACAGATGTTGCGCGAGGGTTTGGCGCCAGGCGCTATTCGATCGGGTACTTGAGCATTGCCGGATGCCCTTCAATCTTCTGCGCCAAGCGCTGTACATGCGGATAGTCACTGGCCGCCACCACCTCGGCGCATACGTACTGGGTGAACGACCAGGCCACTGCGGTGGTGATTTCCGCCTGGCTCAAGGGCAGGGTGGGGCACTTGGTCGGCTGTTCGGCAAGCAGCCCGTCGAGCTGCGCATACGCGGCCAGCAACTGCCCGGTCACCCGCTCCAGCCAGGGCGTATGCAGTTTCTCCTGCGGGCGCAGGTTGTGTTCGTAGTAGATCTGCACCGACTTCTCACTGGCCGCCAGCGCCAGGCCGATCACCTGCAAATCGCTGGCGCGGGCCTGAGGTTCCTGCGCCAGGAGCTTTTTCGCCGGCGAGGCCAGAGCTTCGAAGTAATCCAGAATCAGCGTCGAATCCATCAACACCGTGCCATCGTCGAGGACCAGGCTGGGCGCCTTGACCACCGGGTTGATTGCGGCGAACTCGGCGAAATTGCGGAATACCGACAACGGCTGGTGTTCGAAGCGGATGCCATACAGCTCCAGTGATACCGCAACGCGGCGGACATAGGGGGAATCGAGCATGCCGATCAGTTTCATGAGGCCTCCATTTCAGAAAATTCCAGACTGGGTAGACAGTAGCTGAGGATTGGCACTGCAACTCACGGCATCAGGTTTCGCCGCTCAATGGGTTCGGAAAGCACGATGCTGGTGCGGGTTTCCCCGTAAGGGTTGATCCTGGCGATGATGCTTTCGATATCGGCCATGGACCTTGCGTAGAGCCGGATCAGGTAGGAGTCGTTGCCGGTGACATGCAGGCATTCAACGACTTCGGGGATTTGCTCAAGCAAGGCAATCAACTTGGCCTTGGCCGGCTTGAAGGTGGTCATGCCCACCACCGCTGACACGCCATAACCGAGTTTTACCGGATCGACCTGGGCAGCGTAGCCCTTGATCACCCCGGCCTCTTCGAGCTTGCGCAGGCGCTCGGTGGTGGCGGGAATCGACAGGCCGGCATGGCCTGAGAGTTCGGTGATGGACATCCGTCCCGAGCGCTGCACCGCGGCGAGGATTTTGCTGTCGATTCGGTCCATGTCGATCTCCTCTGCAAGAACCCTGACAGTAGTGAAACTTGCAGGCTTTGAGCAATCTGAAATTAGCCGCCTCGCAGCAGCACACCGGTGATGATCTGGTAGACACCCAGCAAGGTGATGGTCGAAGCGGAAAATACGTTGATCAGCTTCAGCTTCGAGTTTGAAAGTCTCGTGGCGAACAGGGCCGAAAATCCGCTCAACCCCAGCCACCAACCGGCGGAGCCCAGGAAGATGCCTGTGACCATCAATGCAAGGGCATAACTGTTGCTTTGGCCCGCGCCGACGCCATCGCTGATTGCGGCGAATATGGCAATGAACGACAGGATGGTCATCGGGTTGGACAAGGTCAGCAGCAAGGTTGTGGAGTAAGCTCTCCACGGCTTGTAGGGTTCCCCGGATGACCTGCTCGAAGTCGCTTCCGATGTGATGATTCGATAGCCCACATACGCCAGAAAAGCACCGCCGAAAATGCACAGCCAGGGTTTCCAGCCCACTAGGGTTGTGATCAACGCGCTGATCCCCAGCGCCCCGATAAAACCATAGATAGCATCCGCCGTTGCCGCGCCCAACCCGGTGGCGAACCCGGCGCGCCAGCCCTGCGTGAGGCTGCGTTGAATGCACAGCAAGCCGATCGGGCCGACTGGCGCGGCGATGCACAGGCCGATGAGCAGGGATTTCAGGAATAGCAGCATGGTTGAATCTCCGGTGGGCGGTGACTCAAGGCTAAGGCGCGAAGTGGGCTTGGTTAATGTGGGATTGAAGGATTTTTGCGGGAGTGACGGAAGAATTTAAGGTGGTGGCGCCTGCACATGGCCTGGAGCCCCGCAATCTTCGGGGCTCGGAAATCGGCGACGGATGACGTTGCAGGCGTCATTATCATGCCTTCTTGTACCTATCTCGCATTGAGCAACGAATATGACATGGATTATCCCCCAGGCCAGCGCATACGGCGGCGTTCTATTGAACTCCGATGGACAGGTTCTCTTGCGCGAGCCGGCAAATCACCACGACGGCTATGTCTGGACATTTGCCAAGGCGCGCCCGCTCGCTGACGAGGAGCCTGAGCAAACAGCTGTCCGCGCGGTGCGTGTGGACGCGGGGCACGAAGGTAAAGTGATCGGCGTACTCCCTGGGCTCTATGAAGGCGGTACAAGCAAGAATGCTTTTTTTCTAATGATCTCGGGTTTCGCTCACGGCCCGACAGGGGGCCACACCCAAAACACGTGTTGGGCGAGTTTTGAGCACGCGCGCGAACTCATTGGCAAAACAACCAACCCCATCGGTCGCACCCGTGATCTACAGGTGCTTGAGGCTACTCAGCGGTGGTTAGCAAGCAACCGCAAGGGTGTCGTCGCTTTCGAGCAACAAGGCTCAAAAGGCTGGGCGGTCAAGGGCAATTGGCTTACTAAGGAAATGCCAGAGCAATTCGTAACCCTTTCTCTGGATTTTGTTCTCGACGCTGAAGAGGCGTGTGCCATCCGCAAGGGATTTATCCCGTCTGAGATGGAAGAAAAATGGTTCAGTTATTACGTGGACGATGTGCTTTATCAGCATCGTAGCTGGACGGGGGTTCTGGTGGACCGCATCAGGTTTGTCGACGAGGCAGACGGTATTCGGGCAATACAAGCCGATGTGAACCGAGATCAAGAGCAGTATTCGCAAATGGATGATGCGCAAGATATACGGCGCATAGAATCAATGGTTCGAAACCTGGCGAGCCGTAATCGGTTGGTGTAGCCGGCCGATTTCTGAGTACCAACATGCCAATGATGTGGATGCGCGAGCGAGTGCGCATCTGGCGGCTATCGTTGCCGGCTATTGATGGCTGGCTTTTCAACCAGGCATTAAAAAGCCGGCTTGTGGCCGGCTTCCGGGGACGGGCTTGGCTAATTTTTGGTAAGCCGCAACCGCCTTAAAATCGTTGCTCCGGCGCTGGGGCCGGGAGGTGGCGGGCAAGCGGTGGGGTGCCGCGCCAGGGCCGCGGGCGAGCTGGGCCGCCGGGCTAAATGTGCGGCGTAGCATACTGGGATTGGTTGGCGATGCCCAGCAAAAAATCACCCACAACGCTCAAGCCGGGCGGCTGTCGCGCAGGTGGCCCCACCAGAAGACCCAGCCGAGCACTTCCAAATGCTGGGTCTTGAGTTGCGCCGGGCTGTAGGTTTCAGTCGGGTATTCGTCGCTGTCCTGGCTGTGCAGGCGCAAGGCGCCGTTGGCGCGGCGGCTGAGGCTGTTGATGCGCAGGCGGCCATTGTGCAGCAGGGCGTAGATCTCGCCGTCGACCACGCGGGTGAGGCTGCGGTCGACGGCCAGGGTGGTGCCGCGCGGTAGCAGCGGGCTCATGTTGTGCCCGGGCATGCTCAGGCACAGGGCATCGCCAGGGTCGACCCCCAGGGCGTCGAGGGCGCGGATGGGCAGGCGCAGGTAGCGGTCATCAACAGCTTTTAACTGGCGGGCCTGGACGCTGTAGAACGGCAGTTGGATGTCATTGTGGTTGTGCGCCGCCAACAGGCTGGCATCGGGGCCTTCGACGCCCGGGCGGGCCGCCTGGCTGTTGAGGCGTGGCAAGGGGTTGGGGTGTTTGGGGCCTTCGCCGTTGCGCAGCCAACGGCTACGCACGCACAACAGTTCGGCGATTTCATCCAGGCGGGCCAAGGGCACGCCGCGCTTGAACCAGTTGTTGACGTGCTGTGGCGTGACCTTGCGCTGCGCGGCAAAGTCGGAGGGGGACAGGTTGCACTCGCTCAGGAGCACTTTGAGACGATCGCCAGATGTATTCATGAGGCCCGAGTTTAGTGGGCTTGCAGCGCCTGGGCTATAAACGCGAGGTTCATTTTGAAGGCGGGAAAATGGCTGGCTTACAGGCGTTTGCCTAGGCTGGCGTAAGAGGTTTCCTGGCAAAAAAATCCACTTGGAAGGTGTTCGGACCTATCCTACGCACGCTGCTGCCTTTTCACTGTTGTGATAAAGGTGCTACAGGGCTAGTTTCCTCGGGTCGCTACGTTGGCGACCGGGTGTGAGAGCTCGAGTAGATAGTAGAAGCAGCTAGTTATGGCAGCTGTGCGCGGGCAGACCTCGGTCTGGCCGGGTTTCCTATGTCTACCGGTCTCTCACCCCGCGTACGGCTGCCACCCTAATCCTGTGAGAAGGATTGAGGTGGAGGCTCCCACCTTGAATGGGGCGTTCTTGCCCTGAAACAAAAAGCCCCGCAGGTGCGGGGCTTTTTGTTGAGGGTTGCTTAGCCTTTGTAAGCTGCAACCGACTTGGTGATCGCGGCGCGAGCGGCGTCAGCGCCATCCCAGCCTTCGATCTTGACCCACTTGCCTTTCTCGAGATCTTTGTAGTTCGCGAAGAAGTGCTCAATCTGCTGGATCAGCAGGGCAGGCAGGTCGGTGTATTCTTTGACGTCGACGTACAGTTGCGACAGTTTGTCGTGCGGTACGGCGATGACTTTGGCGTCGCCGCCGCCATCGTCGGTCATGTTCAGGATGCCGACCGGACGGGCGCGGATGACCGAGCCTGGGGCAACCGGGTACGGCGTCACGACCAGCACGTCGAGGGGATCACCGTCGTCGGCCAGGGTGTTGGGGATGTAGCCGTAGTTGGCCGGGTAGAACATCGGGGTGGCCATGAAACGGTCAACGAACAGGCAGTCGCTGTCCTTGTCGATCTCGTATTTGATCGGCGCGTGGTTGGCTGGAATCTCGATGGCGACGTAGATGTCGTTCGGCAGGTCTTTGCCAGCCGGAATCTTGCTGTAGCTCATTGGGCAGTGCCCCCATGTTTGGCCAAAAATTGGCCGCGATTATAGGCACATTCCGCTGCGCTTGCCACGCCCGCCCGGATGTCCGGCTGGCTCAGTCCTGGGGCTGGCGGTAATGCGGGTGATGGTGCTGCAACTGCTGCAGGCGGGCGAGCGGGTCCTGGCGGTAAAAGCCGCGCAGTTGCTGGTACACCGCAGGGTAGGCGTCGTTGAGCAGGTCGGGGGCGCTGAAGAAGTATTCGCTGGTCACGGCAAAGAACTCCGCCGGGTTTTCCGCGGCATAGGGGTCGATGGCGGTCTCGGCGTCGGGGTTGCGGTCGAGCTGGCGGTTGAGGTCGTCAAAGGCCTCCTGCATGGCCTGGGCCCAGTCGCTGACGCGTAAATCGCTGTGCAGTGGCGGCAGGCCGTTGGCATCGCCATTGAGCATGTCGAGCTTGTGCGCCAGTTCGTGGATCACCAGGTTGTAGCCTTCCCAGCCACCGCTGGCCTGTACCCCCGGCCAGGCCAGGATCACCGGGCCCTGCTGCCAGGCTTCGCCACTGTGCTCACCGTCCCACTCGTGTTCGATACCACTGGCGTCGCGATGGCGCTGGGGGCTGAGGAAGTCGTCGGGGTAGAGGATGATCTCGTGGAAACCCTGGTACCAGTTCAGCTCGCCCAGGTGCAGCAGCGGCAGTTGCGCCTGGGCGGCGAGAAACAGCCGCTGCTCGCCGTCCAGCTCGACCCCGGGCAGGGCACTGAGGTGTTTGTCGTGCAGGAACAGTACGCAGGCTTCACGCAGCCATTGGTCTTCTTCGTCGCTGAGGCCATCGAGCATCGGCAGGCGCTCGCGCACCCGCTGCCAGCGCTGCGGGTCGAGCGGGTGTCGGGCCAGGGTGCGGCGACGGCGCCAGGCGCGGAGCGACCACATAGGCCGGGCTTAGTGAACCTTGGCTTCGTTGCGGCTCATGCGGCTGCGCACTACGCCGATGATCATCGGCACCAGCGACAGCAGGATGATGGCGACGATCATCAGCGACAGGTTCTGCTTGATGAACGGCACGTTGCCGAAGAAATAGCCGAGGGTCACCAGGCCGCCCACCCAGAGCACGGTACCGGCGACGCTGAAGCCGAGAAAACGCGGGTAGTGCATTTTCGCGATGCCGGCGACGAACGGCGCGAAGGTCCGCAGGATCGGCAGGAAGCGCGCCAGGGTCACGGTCTTGCCGCCATGGCGTTCGTAGAAGTCGTGGGTCTGCTGCAGGTAGTCGCGGCGGAAGATCTTCGAGTTGGGGTTGCGGAACAAGCGTTCGCCCGCCGTTCGGCCAATCACGTAGTTGGTGCTGTCGCCGAGGATGGCTGCGGCCATCAGCAGGCCGCCGAGCAGAACCGGGTCCATGCCGCCGCCAGCAGCGACGGCGCCGGCGATGAACAGCAGGGAATCACCCGGCAGGAACGGCATGACCACCAGACCGGTCTCGCAAAAGATCACCAGGAACAGGATCGCGTAGATCCACGGGCCGTAGTTGTTGACCAACAGGTCCAGGTAGGCGTCGAGATGCAGAATAAGGTCCAGCGGGTTGAAATCCATGTACAGCACCTGTGTTCTTGACCCGAGGGACGGGCTTGCGATGGCTGGCAGTGCGAATGCGGACGGTCGCTACCCGGGAGATGGGTAAAGTTTCACACACAATGAAGAGGCGCATTATACGGCTACGAACAGATTGTGCCTGCGCAGTTTGTAGCGGCGGATGTCGAATGGATGTGAACGGCAGGCGCGGCGCCTGCCATTGCGCCCGGATCAGTCCGAGTTGATAGGCAGGATGTAGCTCTTGAACTCGGTGTCTTCGTGAAAACCGATGGATTCGTAGGTTTTCATCGCCACTTCGTTGTTGCTGCTGGTAGACACCCGCAGGCGCACCGCGTTGGTTTCCTTGGCCAGCTTCTTGGCTGCGCGCATCAGGTGGTCGGCCACCAGCATGCGCCGGGAGTCTTCGGCGACATAGATGTCGTTGAGGATCCACACGCGCTTGAGCGACAGCGACGAAAAGCTCGGGTAGAGCTGGCAGAAGCCCATCAGTTTGCTGTCGTCATCGTCCGGCAGGGCCAGGTAGATGATCGACTCGCCACGTTCCAGGCGTTTTTCCAGGAATGAGCGCGAGGAGTCCGGGTAAGGCAGCTGGCCGTAGAACTCGCGGTACCTGACGAACAGCGGGACCAGCATGTCCAGGTGTTCCAGGGTTGCTTGGATGATTCGCATAAGCAGGCCTCAGAGTCCATGGGAGTTTACGGTGAGTCGCCGACAGCCTTGGTAGATGCTGCCTGAAAGCAATTAGAAAACGCAATCTAGGATCTCAAGGTTTACTCAGCAGGAAGTTTGCGCTTTTCGGCGCATCGCTGTCTGACTCAAGGGTTTGCACCTGGGCTTCATCCTTCAGGTTGACCCCCGACAACTGCCGCCGACAGGCTTCGCGCATCAGGTACAACAGGCGATGGGCGGCCATGCCGTAGCTCAGACCTTCCAGGCGCACGTTGGAAATGCAGTTGCGGTAGGCATCGGTGAGGCCGACCTTGGGGTTGTAGGTGAAATACAGCCCGAGGCTGTCCGGCGAGCTCAGGCCTGGGCGTTCGCCGATCAGGATCACAGTCATCTTGGCCCGGAGCAGTTCGCCCACTTCATCGGCAACCGCCACCCGGCCTTGCTCCACCAATACCACCGGTGAGGTCGACCAGCCGTCGGCGGCGCTCTGTTCTTCCAGGCGGGCGAGAAACGGCAGGGTATGGCGGTGCACGGCCAGGGCCGAGAGGCCGTCGGCGACGACGATGGCCAGGTCAACGCCGCCGGGGTTGGCCTGGGCATGCTCGCGCAGCCGTTGTGCTGAATCGTCGTGCAGCCGGCGCCCCAGATCGGGGCGTTGCAGGTAGCTGTGGCGATCGGCGGCGGCACTGTGCAGCAACAGGCTGTCACGCCCGCGTGCGCTCAATTGCTCGCGCAGGCCGGCGTGGTCGAAGGCCAGGTGCACGGCATCGCGGGCCTGGGCGTGGGCGAACTGGAAGTCGAGCTGGGCGCCAGTGGGCAGGCTGGTACCGGTGCGGCCCAGGGCAATGCGCGCCGGGGTCAGGCGGCGCAATTCCAGCCAGGGATTGCTGCTGTTGTCGTGTTGGGGAGTGTTGGCCATAGTCGACTCGCTTATCCCAGTTGCGCCAGGGCCTGGCGGAAGGCCGGTGGCAGGTTGTCACCAAAACGCACCCGGCCGTCGGCCTGGGTGAAAATGCCCATGCGCGCCAGCCAGGCCTCGAATTCCGGCGCGGGCTTGAGGCCCAGGGTCTGGCGGGCGTAGAGCGCATCGTGAAACGAGGTGGTCTGGTAGTTGAGCATGATGTCGTCGGAGCCGGGGATGCCCATGATGAAGTTGATCCCGGCGACACCCAGCAGGGTCAGGAGCATGTCCATGTCATCCTGGTCGGCTTCGGCGTGGTTGGTGTAGCAGATGTCGCAACCCATGGGCACGCCGAGCAGCTTGCCGCAGAAGTGATCCTCAAGCCCGGCGCGGATGATCTGCTTGCCGTTGTAGAGGTATTCCGGGCCGATGAAGCCGACCACGGTGTTGACCAGAAACGGCTTGAAGTGGCGGGCCACGGCATACGCGCGGGTTTCGCAGGTTTGTTGGTCGACGCCATGGTGGGCATTGGCCGACAGGGCGCTGCCCTGGCCGGTCTCGAAGTACATCAGGTTCTGCCCGAGGGTGCCGCGGTTGAGGCTGAGACCTGCGTCGTAGCCTTCCTTGAGCACATTGAGGTTGATGCCGAAACTGGCGTTGGCCGCCTCGGTGCCGGCAATTGACTGGAATACCAGGTCCAGCGGCACGCCACGGTTGATCGCCTCGATCGAGGTGGTCACGTGGGTCAGCACGCAGGCCTGGGTCGGGATGTCGTAGCGCTGGATGATGGCGTCGAGCATCTCCAGCAGCGCGCAGATCGAGGCGATGCTGTCGGTGGCCGGGTTGATGCCGATCATGGCATCGCCGTTGCCGTACAGCAGGCCGTCGAGAATGCTTGCGGCAATGCCCGCCGGCTCATCGGTGGGGTGGTTGGGCTGCAGGCGGGTCGACAGGCGCCCGCGCAGGCCCATGGTGCCGCGAAAACGGGTGACCACGCGGATCTTCTGCGCCACCAGCACCAGGTCTTGGACGCGCATGATCTTCGAGACTGCCGCGGCCATTTCCGGGGTCAGGCCCGGGGCCAATGCACGCAGGCTGTGTTCATCGGCTGCTTCGCTGAGCAGCCAGTCGCGCAGCCCGCCCACGGTCAGGTGGCTGACGGCGGCAAAGGCGCTGGCATCATGGGTGTCGATGATCAGCCGGGTGACTTCATCGTCTTCGTAAGGGATCAGCGCTTCGCTCAAGAAGTGCTTGAGCGGGATATCGGCCAGGGCCATCTGCGCCGCCACCCGTTCGCCATCGTTGCTGGCGGCGACGCCGGCGAGAAAGTCACCCGAGCGTGCCGGGCTGGCCTTGGCCATGACTTCCTTGAGGCTGTCGAAACGGTAGGTCTGGTTGCCCGCCGTGTGTACAAAACTTGCCATACAGACTCTCCAGAACGCCGCAGGGCTGGCCTGCGGCGTAGGTGGCGTTGATCAGTGCAGGGCCTCTTCGGCCTTCTGGATCGCGGCGAATTCTTCTTCCGGGGTCCCGGCAACCAGGTGGTGCCGACTGTAGAACGCAAAGTAGGCAATCAATACCGCATAAATCACTGCGGCGCCAATCACTACCCGCGGGTCGACCAGAAAGCCCGCCACCACCGCGATGCAGGCCAGCACCAGGGCCACGCCCGAGGTGAAGATGCCGCCGGGGGTGCGATACGGGCGCTCCATTTTCGGCCGGCGGATGCGCAAGGTGATGTGCGCGGCCATCATCAGTACATAAGACAGCGTAGCGCCGAACACCGCGACCAGGATCAACAGGTCGCCCTGGCCGGTCAGCGACAGGCCGAAACCGATGATCCCGGGGATCACCAAGGCCAGTACCGGGGCCTTGCTCTTGTTGGTTTCCGACAGCTTGCGTGGCAGGTAGCCGGCACGGGACAAGGCAAAGATCTGCCGCGAATAGGCGTAGATGATCGAGAAGAAGCTGGCGATCAGGCCGGCCAGGCCCACCAGGTTGACGAAACCGCCCATCCAGGTCGAGCCGCCGTAGGCTTTCGACAGCGCTTCCACCAATGGGTTACCGGAGGCTTTCAACGCTTCGGCACCGGCGCCACCAGGGCCGACCACCAGGATCAGCAGGGCGAAGGCCAGCAGCACCAGCATGGCGCCGATCAGGCCGCGGGGCAGGTCGCGCTTGGGGTTCTTGGTTTCTTCGGCGGCCAGCGGTACGCCTTCGACGGCGAGGAAGAACCAGATCGCGTAAGGGATCGCGGCCCACACCCCGACATAGCCGAACGGCAGGAAGCTGCTGGCGCCAACGGCGTCGGTCTGGGCGATATCGAACAGGTTGTTGACGTCGAAGTGCGGCACCATCGCCACCAGGAACACGCCCAGGGCAATGGCGGCCACGGCGGTGATGATGAACATCAGCTTGAGCGCTTCACCGACACCGAAGATGTGGATGCCAATAAAGATGATGTAGAACGCCAGGTAGATCATCCAGCCGCCGATGCCGAACAATGACTGGCAATAGGCGCCGATAAACACCGCAATGGCCGCCGGGGCGATGGCGTACTCGATGAGGATCGCCGTACCGGTAAGAAACCCGCCCCAGGGCCCGAATGCGCTGCGGGCAAAGCCGTAGCCGCCACCGGCGGTGGGGATCATCGACGACAGTTCCGCCAGCGAGAAGCACATGCACAGGTACATGGTCGCCATCAGCAAGGTGGCGAGGAACATGCCGCCCCAGCCACCCTGGGCGAGGCCGAAGTTCCAGCCGGCGTAGTCGCCGGAAATCACGTAGGCGACGCCCAGGCCCACCAGCAATACCCAGCCGGCGGCGCCCTTTTTCAGTTCACGTTGTTGGAAGTAGTCGGAGCCGACCTTTTCGAAGTCGACAGAAGAGCCTGCCGGCACGCTGCCGGTATGATCGCTTGGCATAGGGTTCACCTGTTCTTTTTATCAATACCGGCGGGTGCCGGTTTGTCTGGTGATGGTCTTGCAGGAAGCGAGCCAGAGCGGCCCCGGGATTGGAGCCGCCCTGTTTCTCGTTTAGAAGAAGCCCAGCGGATTGATGTCGTAGCTGACCAGCAGGTTTTTGGTCTGCTGGTAGTGATCGAGCATCATTTTGTGGGTTTCACGGCCGACGCCGGACTTCTTGTAGCCACCGAACGCGGCGTGGGCCGGGTACAGGTGGTAGCAGTTGGTCCATACGCGACCGGCCTTGATGCCGCGGCCCATGCGGTAGGCGCGGTTGATGTCACGAGTCCAGACACCGGCGCCGAGGCCGAACTCGGTGTCGTTGGCAATCGCCAGGGCTTCGGCTTCGTCCTTGAAGGTGGTGATGCTCACCACCGGGCCGAAGATTTCTTCCTGGAACACGCGCATCTTGTTGGTGCCCTTGAGCAGGGTCGGCTGGATGTAATAACCGGTCGACAGGCTGCCTTCGAGTTTTTCCACCTTGCCGCCGGTCAGCAGCTCGGCGCCTTCCTTCTCGGCGATTTCCAGGTACGAGAGGATCTTGTCGAACTGTTGCTCGGAGGCCTGGGCGCCGACCATGGTGTCGGTGTCCAGCGGGTCGCCGCGCTTGATCTGCTTGATCTTCTTCATCACCTCTTGCATGAACGCCGGGTAGATCGACTCCTGCACCAGGGCGCGGGATGGGCAGGTGCACACTTCGCCCTGGTTGAAGAACGCCAGCACCAGGCCTTCGGCGGCTTTTTCAATGAAGCTCTGCTCGGCCTGCATGATGTCTTCGAAGAAGATGTTCGGCGACTTGCCGCCCAGCTCGACGGTGGACGGGATGATGTTCTCGGCGGCGCATTTCATGATGTGCGAGCCGACCGGGGTGGAGCCGGTGAAGGCAATCTTGGCGATGCGCTTGCTGGTGGCCAGGGCTTCACCGGCCTCGCGGCCATAGCCTTGCACCACGTTGAGCACGCCTGGCGGCAGCAGGTCGCCGATCACTTCCAGCAGCACGCTGATGCCCAGCGGAGTTTGCTCGGCGGGCTTGAGTACCACGCAGTTGCCGGCGGCCAGGGCCGGGGCGAGTTTCCATGCGGCCATCAGGATCGGGAAGTTCCACGGGATGATCTGCCCGACCACGCCCAGCGGTTCATGGAGGTGGTAGGCCACGGTGTTGCCGTCGATCTCGGCGGCACTGCCTTCCTGGGCGCGCAGGCAGCCGGCGAAGTAGCGGAAATGGTCGGCCGCCAGCGGGATGTCGGCGTTGAGGGTTTCGCGGATGGCCTTACCGTTGTCCCAGGTTTCGGTGATGGCCAGCAGTTCGAGGTTCTGTTCGATACGGTCGGCGATTTTCAGCAGGATCAGCGAGCGAGCCTGCACCGAAGTGGCGCCCCAGGCATCCGCCGCGGCGTGTGCGGCGTCCAGGGCCTTTTCGATGTCTTCGGCAGTGGAACGCGGGAATTCGGCAATCAGTTGGCCGTTCACCGGCGAGGTGTTTTCGAAGTACTGGCCTTTGACGGGGGCAACGAACTCGCCACCGATGTAGTTCCCGTAACGGCTCTTGAAGGAAACCTTGGCGCCTTCGGTACCGGGATGTGCATAACGCATGATGTGTCTCCTGGCTATTGTGCTTGTTGGGAGGATGTAAAGCATAGAGCAAGGGTTGGGCCAGTGTAGGCGGCCTTAGGTAAATCAAGGGTTTGGGCGGTTTCTGCGCCGGCGGTGGCGGGGCGCTGTAGCGTGTCTGGCACAGCCAGGGTGACACTTTGTACCGTTGTTGACACAAGGCGTGACCCAGCAGTCAAGCCAGCATTGCATTGCGCCGATGGGTGGAGGATGCTGGGCCTGTCTCGTCTGCGGAGAACAATAAAAAGTGCAGAGCAATCACCTCAGCCGGCATGCCCGGCAAGTACTCACCGTGACCCAGGGCAAGGCCCTGGCACAGGGCCCTGGCAGCGATCCGTCGATCGCCCGCTCGTGGTTGCGTTGCCTTGAGGACTATCACCTGGACCCGGCCCAGAGCATGGCCCCGACCGTGCTTGAACATGGCCGCGTGCTGGAAAGCCGCGAACGCTTGCAGCAGGTGCTGCAGATCGCTGGCAACGAAATGAACAGCCTGCACCAGCAGCTTTCCGGCGCCGGCCATGCGGTACTGCTCACCGACGCCCGCGGGGTAATCCTCAATTGCGTCACCGCGCCCACCGAGCGGCGCATCTTCGAGCGTGCCGGGCTGTGGCTCGGTGCCGACTGGAGCGAAGCCCGCGAAGGCACCAACGGCATCGGCACCTGCCTGGTCGAGCGCCAGGCGGTGACCATTCATCAGGATGAGCACTTTCGTGGCCGTCACACCGGGCTGACGTGCTCGGCCAGCCCGGTGTTCGACCCGCACGGCGAACTGCTGGCAGTGCTCGATGTGTCCTCGGCGCGGGCTGAAGTTTCGCGCCAGAGCCAGTTTCACACCATGGCGCTGGTCAACCTCTCGGCGAAGATGATCGAGAGCTGCTACTTCCTGCGTTATTTCGAAAACCAGTACCTGCTGCGCTTTCACCTGCAGGCCGAGTCCGTCGGGCTGTTCAGTGAAGGGTTGCTGGCCTTTGATGGCGACGGACGGATTTGCGCGGTCAACCAGAGCGCCTTGAACCTGCTGGGCACCGTCCGTGACGGCTTGCTCGGCAAGCCTGTGGATATGTTCTTCGATTGCTCCCAGAGCGAGCTGCTCAGCCGGGCCACCGCCCAGGCCAGCACCAGCTGGCCGCTGCGCACCCGCGATGGGCGCTTGCTGTTCGCCAGTTTGCGTGGCCAGGTGCGGTCGATGCTGCCTGCGCTGGCGCCGCTTGCGACGTCAGTCAAAACCGAGAAAGCGGCGGGTATCTGCCTGGTCGATCCGGCCCTGCAGAACGATTTTCGCCGTGCGGTACGGGTGTTCGAGCGCGATGTGCCGCTGCTGCTCAACGGCGAGACCGGCTGCGGCAAGGAGGCTTTCGCCAAGGCCGTGCACTTGGCCAGCCAGCGCAGCGGCAAGGCGTTTGTCGCCCTTAACTGCGCATCGATCCCTGAGAGCCTGATCGAGAGCGAGCTGTTCGGCTATCGTGGTGGCAGTTTTACCGGGGCGCGCAAGGAAGGCATGCGCGGCAAGTTGCAGCAAGCCGATGGTGGCACGTTGTTGCTGGACGAGATCGGCGACATGCCCCTGGCCCTGCAAACCCGCTTGCTGCGTGTCCTGGAAGACCGCATGGTGGTGCCGATCGGCGGCGAGCCGCAGGCGGTCAACGTGCGCATCATCAGCGCCACCCACCGCAACCTGCTGGAGCGGGTCGAGGATGGCAGCTTTCGCGAGGACCTTTATTACCGGCTCAACGGGCTTGAGATCGAGCTGCCGGCCTTGCGCGAGCGCAGTGACAAGTCGCAACTGCTGGACTTCATCCTGGCTGAAGAGGCCGGCGAGCAATCGGTGAGCCTGGAACCTGCGGCGCGCAGGGCGTTGCTCGACTTCGCCTGGCCGGGCAACGTGCGCCAGTTGCGCAACGTCTTGCGTACCCTGGTGGCGCTGTGTGATGACGGCTGTATCCGCCAATCCGAGCTGCCAGCCACTATTGTAGGAGCGGCGCTGCGGTTACCCGACGTGCCCCGCAATAGCGGTCTGTCTGAGCCACCCCTTTGCGGTGCAAGCCCGCTCCGGCAGGGGGAAGGCGAATCTCCTTTGGAGGACGCCGAACGCAGCGCCTTGCTGGTCACGCTCGAAAAACACCGCTGGCACATGACCCATGTCGCGGCGCAGTTGGGGGTCAGCCGCAATACCTTGTATCGAAAACTTCGCAAACACGGCATCGCCCGAGACGCTTGAGCGAAACACAGGATGCGATTTGTCGCGCCCTAGGCTACCCTGCCTCGACGTTTTGCGAGGTCGATCATGCACATTCATATTCTCGGTATTTGCGGCACTTTCATGGGTTCGCTGGCCGTGCTGGCCAAGGAGCTGGGCCATCGGGTCACCGGCTCCGATGCCAACGTCTACCCACCGATGAGCACTCAGCTCCAAGCCCAGGGCATCGAACTGACCCAGGGCTATGACGCCGCCCAGCTGGACCCGGCGCCGGACCTGGTGGTGATCGGCAATGCCCTGTCGCGGGGCAACCCGGCAGTCGAATACGTACTGAACAAAGGCCTGCCCTATGTGTCGGGGCCGCAGTGGCTGGCTGACCATGTGCTGCAAGGCCGCTGGGTGCTGGCGGTTGCCGGTACCCATGGCAAGACCACCACCAGCAGCATGCTCGCCTGGGTGCTGGAGCATGCCGGCATGAGCCCGGGTTTCTTGATCGGCGGCGTGCCGCAGAACTTCTCGGTGTCGGCACGTCTGGGCGGTACGCCGTTCTTCGTGGTCGAGGCCGACGAGTACGACAGCGCCTTCTTCGACAAGCGCTCCAAGTTCGTTCATTACCGTCCGCGCACTGCAATCCTCAATAACCTTGAGTTCGATCACGCGGACATCTTCCCCGACCTGGCAGCCATCGAGCGGCAGTTCCACCATTTGGTGCGCACCATACCGAGCGAAGGCCTGGTGATTCATCCCACCACCGAGCCGGCGCTGGAGCGGGTGATCAAGATGGGCTGCTGGACCCCGGTACAAACCACCGGTGAAGGCGGGCAGTGGCAGGTCAAACTGCTCAGCGCCGATGGTTCGCGTTTCGAAGTCAGCTTCGAGGGCGAAACTCAAGGCGTGGTCGAGTGGGAGCTGACCGGTCAGCACAACGTCGCCAACGCGCTGGCCACCCTGGCCGCTGCTCGCCATGTCGGCGTGGTGCCGGCCATGGGTATTGCTGCGTTGAGTGCGTTCAAAAGCGTTAAACGCCGGATGGAAAAGGTCGCTGAAGTGCAGGGCGTGACCATCTATGACGATTTCGCCCACCACCCAACGGCTATCGCCACCACCCTCGACGGCCTGCGCAAGCGCATCGGCGATGCGCCGCTGATCGCCGTGATCGAACCGCGCTCCAACTCGATGAAGCTCGGTGCCCACCGCGATGGCTTGCCGGAAAGCGTCAACGATGCCGACCAGGTGATCTGGTATGCACCGCCGAACCTGGGGTGGGACCTGGCCGCCACCGCTGCCGAATGCAAGGTGCCGGCCGTGGTCGCCGACAGCCTTGAGGCGATCATCGAACGGGTCAAGAGCCAGGCTAAGCCCGGCACCCAGGTGGTGATCATGAGCAACGGCGGCTTTGGCGGCCTGCACGGCAAGCTGGCCGAGGCGCTGAAATGAGCGGGCCGGAACGCATCACGCTGGCCATGACCGGGGCTTCGGGGGCGCAGTATGGGCTGCGCCTGCTCGATTGCCTGGTGCGCGAAGACCGCGAGGTGCATTTTCTGATCTCCAAGGCCGCGCAACTGGTCATGGCCACCGAGACTGATGTGTTGTTGCCGGCCAAGCCGCAAACCATGCAAGCCTTCCTCACCGAGTACACCGGCGCTGCCGCCGGGCAGATCCGCGTGTATGGCAAGGAAGACTGGATGTCCCCGGTAGCCTCGGGCTCCGGCGCGCCAGCGGCGATGGTGGTGGTGCCGTGTTCTACCGGCACCCTGTCGGCGATCGCCACCGGCGCCTGCAACAACCTGATCGAGCGGGCTGCGGATGTCACCTTGAAGGAGCGTCGTCAGTTGGTCCTGGTGCCGCGCGAGGCTCCATTCTCGACCATCCACCTGGAGAACATGCTCAAGCTGTCGAACATGGGCGCAGTGATCCTGCCGGCGGCACCGGGCTTTTATCATCAGCCACAGACCATCGATGACCTGATCGACTTTGTCGTCGCACGGATCCTCAACGTGCTGAACATTCCCCAGGACATGCTGCCGCGTTGGGGTGAGCATCATTTTGGCGCGGATGAATGAAGCGTCAGCTTGGCGTGGTGCTGCTGTGCTTGATGGCTAATGGTTGCGCCAGTGTGCGTACCCTGGATGCGGCCAAGCCGGGAGCGCCGGTGGTTTATGCCGGAACGCGCCTGGACTTGTACGCCCTGAAGGGTGGCTGTTGCGCCATGGACCGCTTTGGCGCCGAAGCGCCGAAGTACCCAGGGCTGGATCTGCCGGGCAGCGCCTTGCTCGATACCTTGCTGCTGCCGCTGTCAGTGCTGACCGCGCTGGGAATTGGCTTTCAGGCGACGGGCGGGTTGTAGCCTCTGGTCTCATCGCGGGTCAAGCCCGCTCCTACAGCGATCAACTGTGTGAGCGGGCTTGCCCCGCGATTGCTACTTGCCCAACCGGCGCAATTCATCCGACTCGACAATCCGAATCCCGTCCTGCTCTTCCAGCGCCAAACGCCACAGCGCCCTGGCCAGTTGGCAGGCCTCGATGCCCCGGTACTTGCCTGGAATCAGCTTCGACAGCGGCCCGGCCAACCTTTCTGACAGGCGCGGCTCGATGCGATCACCCAGCAGCAGCGACGGTCGGGCAATGGTCAACTGCGGCCAGTCCTGCGCCTTCAATGCGGCCTCCATTTCGCCTTTGACCCGGTTGTAGAAGATCGGCGATCTGCGGTCGGCGCCCAGGGCGCTGACCACCAGCAAATGCCGCGCGCCCATCTCCCGGGCGCGTTTGCCGAAGGCGACGACCATGTCCAGGTCGACCGCACGAAAGGCCTGTTCCGATCCGGCCTGCTTGATGGTGGTACCCAGGCAGCAGAAGGCGATGTCGACGCGACCCGCCAGTTGAGGGAGGAACACCGCCGGATCACCCACCGGGTTTTCCAGGTGCGGGTGTTCGGCCAGAGGGCGACGGGTTGGGGCTAGTACGCGGCTGACGGTAGGCTCGTTGAGCAGCCGATCAAGTAAATGTTCACCGGTAAGACCGGTGGCTCCGGCAAGCAGGATGTGCTGAGGCGTCAAGTACATGATGTCTCTCCCTTGATACAGTCAGCTTAGTGGTTGCTCGCATTTTTTGCATGCTCGCCTGATATGCCCGCGTCACTTTGCAACGCCTTGCGAGCTTGCTGCTGGCGCAGTCGCTGCCAGTGTTCAAGGACTGCCTTGGGGGCCCAGATCTGCGGCTCGGAGGCATCAAAGCCTTCGATCGACTCGCGTTCCGAAACGGCGGTCCTGGCCCGGTCAAAGGCCTGCTGCAGATCATCGGTCTGATTCAGGGCCTGGGCGAACAGGGCGTCACCGAAATACGTGAAATCGGCCTCTTCCGAGCAGCCGAACGACACGCGGTCGGCGCGCGAGGCGGTCATGATCAGGGTTTTTTCGTCCTTCAGCGGGGCGATATACCCACCCGAGTAACAGGCCGAGATGACAATGACTTTGTCGCGGTCTTTCAGCGGCGCCAGGGTTGCGGCCAGGGCGTCGGCGGGCAGGTCGGCCAGTTGCAGGCGCGGCTGGTCGAGTACCAGCTCGTGTTCGTGGCTGCCGTGGCTGGTCAGGTAGATGAACACCAGGTCTTCCGGCCCGCTGCGTTCTGCCAGGGTGCGCACGGCGCGGGCGAGATTCTCGCGGGTGGCCATGGGCCGGTCAGCGAGGTGGTCGCGGTGGTTGACCAGGCTGACCTGGCCGATCGCGCCAAAGCGGCTCTTGAGCATGTTGCTGACGTAGTCGGCCTCGCGCAGGAACACGCTTTGCTTGCCATCGCCGCCGAGGGTCAGGCTGTACAGTTCGATTTCTGGGGTCGAGGCCGGTACTTTCGCCAGGGCCTGGTCGAGCAGGCTGCCCTGGTTCAGCAGCGCCAGCTCCAGTGGGTCGGGCAGCAGCTTGCCATGCTCGTCGCGCACGCGTTGGCCGTTGAGCCACAGGCCGCTTTCACTGCGCCCATCGACCAGGGTCAGGCGGCCATTGCCCTGGTAGGTATCGTTCTCGAAGCCGCCGACATACACGCTGCCGTCCGCCAGTCGCAGGCGCCCGTTACCGGAAAAGCGCCAGTCGCGAAAATTGCCCTTGTAGTGGCTGTCGTCGCTGCCGATCAGCTCGCCTTTGCCGCTGAGCGAGCCATCTTTGAACTGGCCGATCCATACGTCACCGTCGGCGTTTTCGTAGCGGCCACGGCCTTCCAGGCGATTGTCATGAAAAGCGCCGATGTACTGATCGCCGTCAGCGCTGTTGAAGGTGCCGCTGCCTTCGAGCTGGCCATTGACGAAATGGCCGCTGAACTGGTTACCGCTGGCATCGCTGCGGATGCCTTCGCCATTGGGTTTGCCGCGGGCGAACAGGCCCTGGTACTGGCTGCCGTCAGCCAGTTCGAGATGGCCGGCACCGTTGTACTGGTCGTCCTTGAACTGGCCACGGTAAAGCAGGCCGGGCTCTTTCAGCGTGCCTTCGCCGTCGCGGCGGCCGAGCTTGAAGCCGCCGGTGTAGCTGCTGCCTGGCGTCTTCAGGGTGCCCAGGCCGTGGAACAGGCCCTGCTGGAACTGGCCACGGTAAACCTCGCCATTGCTACCGTGCCATTCACCCTGGCCATGCCACTGGCCGTTGAGGAAGTTGCCTTGGTACCAGCTGCCATTGGGGTAGTCGATGCGCCCGGCGCCTTGCAGCAGACCGTCGACCACTTCGCCACGATAGCGGCCGCCATCGGGCAGGCGCGCATCAGGGGGCGACAACGGTTCGCCGTCACCGCAAGCGGCCAGTAGCAGGGTCAGGGCAAGAGGAACGAGTGGGCGCATGGCGGGGTCCGGACGAGTGAGGCCCCGAGTATGCCGCAGAATGCGGCGGGTGAAACAGTCGCGAGGACGGTTTCACCCAGTGCCAGGCTCAGACGAAGCAGAGCGACAGCGGTTCGGCAATGTAGGCGGGTTTTTCCTGGCCTTCGATTTCCAGGGTGGCGGTGACCTTGAGCAGCCATTGCCCGGGTTTTTTCTCGGTGGCGTCGGCCAGGTCGACCTTGAGCCGCACCTTGCTGTCGACCTTCACCGGCTGGATGAAGCGCACGCTGTCCAGGCCATAGTTGACGACCATCTTCAGGCCTTCAGGCAAGACCAGGATGTTCTCCATCAACTTGGGGATCAGCGACAGGGTGAGAAAGCCGTGAGCGATGGTGCTGCCAAATGGCGTTTTTGCCGCCTTGATCGGGTCGACATGGATGAACTGAAAGTCGCCGGTTGCCTCGGCGAAGAGGTTGATGCGCTGTTGATCGATGGTCAGCCATTCGGAACATCCCAGTTCCTTTCCAACGTACTGCGAAAGCTCTGCAACAGGTACATAGGGCATTGTGACTCTCCAGATTGTCTTTGGTTTTCTTATCACTTCGGCAGATTCGAAAGTCTAAGATCAGCACGCCTGCCGGGTATGGTCAAGTCGGCCAAGATCGGCTTATAGCCCGGTCGTTAGCGTGCTTATAATGGCCGCCAGGCTTCAAGGAGATGCTTATGCTGTTGCGTGGTTTGACCTGGCTGGTGTTGTTCCAGTTGCTCGGGACGGCGATCAACCACCTGTTCGTGCCGATCCTTCCGGGGCCGATCATTGGCCTGCTGTTGCTGCTGGTGTACCTGATGCTGCGAGGTGAAGTCGGTGCGCCCCTGAGCGAGGCGGCCAACAGCCTGCTGCGTTACCTGCCACTGTTGCTGGTGCCGCCGGCGGTGGGGGTGATGGTCTATGCCGCGGACATTGCTGCGGACTTCTGGGCCATCGTCGGCGCGCTGGTGCTGTCGGCGCTGCTCACCCTGGTGTTTGTCGGCGTGTTGATGCACAAGCTGATGGCCCGTCAAGACAACCAGGAGGAACAGCCATGAGCCTGGACTGGAGTGGTGCTGTCGATGCCGTGATACACCATCCGCTGTTCGGCATCGGCATTACCCTGGGTGCCTATCAACTGGTGCTGGCGGCCTACGAGAAAACCCGCTGGATCTTCCTGCAGCCGGTGCTGGTGTCGATGCTGGTGGTGATTGGCGTACTGCTCACTTGTGGCCTGACCTACAGCGAGTACCGTAAAAGCACCGAGATCATGAATATCCTCCTGGGCCCGGCGACCGTGGCGTTGGCGGTGCCGCTCTACCTTAATCTGCGGCGCATTCGCCAGCTGTTCTGGCCGACCTTTACTACGCTGGTAATCGGAGGGGTATTCGCCACGGGTGCCTGCCTGTTGCTGGGCGGGTGGTTCGGCGCCGAACACATGATCCTGATGACCATGGCGCCCAAGTCGGTGACCTCGCCAATTGCCATGCTGGTGGCTGAACAGATTGGCGGCGTGGCGGCGCTGGCGGCGGTGTTCGTGTTGATCACCGGGGTGATCGGGGCGATTTTCGGCCCCGCGCTGCTCTCGCGTTGCGGTGTTCACAGCCCGGAGGCGCGTGGCATGGCCCTGGGCGTCACCGCGCATGCGGTGGGTACCTCGGTGGCGCTGCAGGAAAGTGAAGAATGCGGGGCCTTCGCGGCCCTGGCGATGAGCCTGATGGGGGTTGCCACAGCGGTGTTCCTGCCCCTGGCGGTCAGCCTGGTTGCTTGAGGAATTGCAATGACGTTACCCCTGTTTCCGCTCAATACCGTGCTGTTTCCTGGCTGCTTTCTCGATTTGCAGATCTTCGAGGCGCGCTACCTGGACATGATCGGCCGCATCATGAAGCAGGGCGGTGGTTTTGGCGTGGTATGCCTCCTTGAAGGCGAGCAGGTCGGCGCTGCGCCAACAGGCTTCTCGCAGATTGGCTGCGAGGCACTGATTCGCGACTTTCAGCAGCAGGACAACGGCCTGCTCGGGATTCGTGTCGAGGGCACCCGGCGCTTTCGCGTCGGGCCGTTCGAGGTGCAGAAAGACCAGTTGCTGGTCGCCGATGTGTCCTGGTTGCCGGAGCTTGCCGATGAGCCGCTGGAAGATGACCATCACGACTTGCTGGCGCTGCTGCAGGCGCTGGGTGAGCACCCGATGGTCGAGGCCTTGGGCATGCCGGTAGCGGTGACCGGCCAGCAGGCGCTGGCCAATCAGTTGGCCTACTTGCTGCCTTTCGTCGAAGAAGACAAGCTCGACTTGCTGGCCCTCGACTCACCGCGCAAGCGCCTGGAGGCTATCCAGGCGCTGCTCGATCGGCTGCAGGGCGAGCTGTTTGCCTGAGTCTCAGTACTGGTAGCGCAGCAGGGCGTGAGGCAGCGAGTGCAAGGCGAAAAACGCCAGCAGGGCGACGCAGGCCGGCAGGATCAGCCACCACACCCGTAGCGGCAAGGCCGTGAGCGGCTGGCGATTCTGGGTCAGGGTCAGGCTGGTGGCGCACACGCAGCAGGCGAGCATGGCGCCGGCGAGGATGTCGGTCGGCCAGTGCGCCCCCAGGTACACCCGCGACAGCGCGATCGACAGCGCCGGGATGCAACCCAGCAGGATCCAGGTCAGGCGCATGCGCGGCGGTTGTCCGCGTCCGGCCAGTACCGCCAGCACCAGAAAGAACGCAAACGACGCCGAGCTGTGGCCGCTGGGCATGCTGTAGGTGGTCAGCGGATCGGTCAGTACTTGCGGGCGCGCCCGAGCAAACAGCCATTTGAGGCTGCCGTTGGCCAGGGCCGTGCCGATCAGGGTGCTGCCGGCGAAAATCGCCGGGCGCCACTGGCGGGCCAGCAGCAACAGGCCAGTGAGCAGGCCGCCGAGGAAGAACTGGGTACGGAAATCGCCGAGGCGGGTGATCAGCACCACCGTACCGTCGATGGCGCGACTGCGGTTTTCTTGGATCAGGGTCATCAGGCCCTGGTCGAACTGGGTCAGGTACGGCCAGCCGAAAAACAGCCCGGTCAGGGCCAGCAGGCTCATCCCGGCAATCAGCCGGGTGCCGCGGCGCATGCTGCGCAGGCTGCTGTTGATGCTCAGGCCGATCAACACTGCCAGGCCGCCGCCGACAACCCCGGCTTGCGGCCAGAACCCTTCCGGCAATGGCAGGCGCATGGCCGCGCCAGTAGCCCAGCCTGGTAGCAGGTAAGCCACTGCCCAGCCGGCACCGGCAATCAGGCTTACCGCAATAAAGCGCGGCAGCGGCATGTCGAACATGCCGGCGACCATGGGCAGCATCGGCCGCAGCGGGCCGATGAAGCGCCCCACCAGCAGGCTGGCGATGCCGTAGCGCTGGAAGTAGGTCTCGGCGCTGCCGATCCATTCCGGATGATGGCGTAGCAGGGGCAAGCGGCGGATGTTCTGGTGAAAGCGTCGGCCCAGGGTGTAGGAGATCGCATCACCCAGCAGGCCGCCGGCAAAGCCCAGCAGCAGGGTTTCGCCCAGGCTCAGGGCGCCGCTGCCGGCCAGTACGGCGACGGCGAACAGCAGGATGGTGCCGGGGACAATAATCCCGGCAATTGCCAGGCATTCCACGCAGGCCACCAGAAAAATGGCCAAACCCAGCCACTGCGGGTTGGCGCTGAGCCAGGTGGTCAGGCTGTCGAGCCATGGGCCCATCGTGTCAGTTTCCTTGTGTCAGTAAAAAGTAGTCCCGGCCTTCGACTTGGCCCCGGCGTAGCGGGTTCCGTGTGCAATGGCGGGCGAAGCTGGCATCGACGAAACGGTAGGGCAGGTGTTCATCGCGGCCGTGGGGAATTCCCAAGCGGGTGGTCTGGATAATCTGTTTCACGTTGATACCGCAGTCTTCGACAAACAGCTGTTCGGCATCGAAGCGTTTGCCGTCCCAGTGCGGCACTTTCAGGCCCAGGGCTTTGCACAGCAGGGTCTGGCCGGCGCACAAGCGTTCGGGCGGGCGCGCCTGGCCGTTGGCGTCGGGGTTGTTGCGTTGCATTTGCGCCAGGCTGTTGTCGTCCGAAAGGGCGTCGACGAAGGGGTAGGCCGACTTGATCAGCACCGCATTGCCCGGGCCGTGGGCGCTGAAGTTCAGCGAGTCGCCGCCGCGGGCGTAGTACATGTAGATGTGCCCGCCATCGAGGAACAGCGCCCGGCGCTTTTCCGTGTAGCCGAGGGAGGCGTGGCTGCCCTTGTCGGTGAGGTAGTAGGCCTCGGTCTCGATGATCCGTGCCGCCAGCCAGTACGGGCCGTGGCGATGACGGATGACCTTGCCCAGCAGGGCCTTGGCCAGTTCTTCGGCGTCGCGATCGAAGAAACTGTCGGGCAGGGCCTGGAGCGGGCAGGGGGCGGAGTCGGGCATGTTGGCGGGTTCGCGGGTGGACAGGTGGGCGATGATAGCAATTTCTGTCTTAACCAACCCTGAATGGCCGAAGTGCACTGTTGGAGCAACTGTCTGTGGGCGGCTTCAGCGCTGGCAAGCCAGCTCCCACACGTCTTGCAACAACCCTGAGAGCACCGTCAATCCTGTGGGCGCGGCACTCTTTTCGACCATCCGCCTGTCACCGCTGGGCGTGGGGCCGCACGACAGCTATAATCATCCGATTTTCCCCTTCGCCAAGACCACTGAGCCCATGACTGAGTCCGTTCTTGACTACATGACCCGCCTGGGGCGCGCTGCCCGCGCGGCTTCCCGCGTGATCGGCCGTGCCAGCACTGCGCAGAAGAACCGCGCCCTGCAAGCTGCCGCCAACGCCCTGGATGCTGCCCGCGCCGAGCTGACCGCCGCCAATGAGCTGGACCTGGCCGCTGGCCGTGCCAATGGCCTGGAACCGGCCATGCTCGAGCGTCTGGCGCTGACCCCGGCGCGCATCGACAGCATGATCGTCGGCCTGCGTCAGGTGGCCAGCCTGCCGGACCCGGTCGGTGCGATCCGCGACATGAGCTACCGGCCGTCGGGTATCCAGGTCGGCAAGATGCGTGTACCGCTGGGGGTGATCGGCATCATCTACGAGTCGCGGCCGAACGTGACCATCGACGCCGCCAGCCTGTGCCTGAAGTCGGGCAACGCCACCATCCTGCGTGGCGGCTCCGAGGCCATCCACTCCAACCGCGCCATTGCCGCCTGCATCCAGCGCGGCCTGGCCGAGGCCGGCTTGCCGGCAGCGGTGGTGCAAGTGGTGGAAACCACTGATCGCGAAGCGGTCGGCGCGCTGATCAGCATGCCGGAATTCGTTGATGTCATCGTGCCTCGTGGTGGCAAGGGTCTGATCGAGCGCATCAGCCGCGACGCACGGGTGCCGGTGATCAAGCACCTGGACGGTATCTGCCACGTTTACGTGGCCGAGCATGCCGATCTGGACAAGGCCCGGCGCATCGCCTTCAACGCCAAGACCTACCGTTACGGCATCTGCGGGGCGATGGAAACCCTGCTGGTCGATCAGTCGGTAGCTGCGGAGTTCTTGCCGGAAATGGCCCGCCAATTTCGGGAAAAAGGCGTCGAACTGCGCGGTTGCGAGCGTACCCTGAAAATCATCGAGGCGGTGCCGGCGACGGAACAGGACTGGAGCACCGAATACCTCGCGGCCATTCTGTCGATCCGTGTGGTGGACGGCCTGGACCAGGCGATTGAACACATTAACCGGTATGGCTCGCACCATACCGATTCCATCGTGACCGAACATCAGGCACAGGCTCGCCAGTTCATGGCCGAGGTCGATTCGTCCTCGGTGATGATCAATACACCGACCTGCTTTGCCGACGGTTTCGAGTATGGCCTGGGCGCGGAGATCGGGATTTCCACCGACAAGCTGCACGCCCGCGGCCCGGTCGGCCTGGAAGGCCTGACCTGTGAGAAATACGTGGTGATCGGCGACGGTCAGTTGCGCGGACAGGAGTCGCTCTGACTTGGCCGAGCGCAAGCCGCCCGCCCGCCTCATGACGATGTCGCCCGCCCGGCGCATCGGCGTGCTCGGCGGGACATTCGACCCGGTGCATATCGGTCACCTGCGCAGTGCGCTGGAGGTGGCCGAAGTGCTGGCGCTGGACGAGCTGCGGCTGATGCCCAACGCCCGCCCGCCGCACCGCGACACGCCGCAGGTGTCGGCACAGGACCGTCTGGCGATGGTCCAGTGCGCTGTTCAGGGCGTGCCAACGCTGTCGGTCGATGCCCGCGAGCTTGCCCGCGACAAGCCGTCGTACACCATTGAAACGCTGGAACTGATGCGCGCCGAAATGGCCGCCTCGGAGCAACTGTTTCTGCTGCTGGGCTGGGACGCGTTCTGCGGCCTGCCCAGTTGGCACCGTTGGGAAGAATTGCTGCAACACTGTCACATCCTGGTGCTGCAACGCCCGGATGCCGACGTCGAGCCGCCGGATGCCTTGCGCAACTTGCTGGCAGCGCGTTCGGTCAGTGATCCGCAGGCCCTGGAAGGGCCTGCCGGGAATATTGCATTCGTCTGGCAGACACCGCTTGCGGTGTCTGCCACGCAGATCCGACAGCTGCTGGCCAGCGGCAAGTCGGTGCGGTTTCTGGTGCCGGACGCAGTACTGGCCTACATCGATGCGCACAACCTTTACCGTGCGCCGAACTGAGGGTGCTGAGAAGCGCCTTACATTATTGAGTTGAATGAGTTTTATATGACCAAGCAAAAACACAACGCCGTCAGCGCCGAAGAACTGGTCGAACTGACCAAGTCCGCCCTGGAAGACGTCAAGGCCCAGGACATCCAGGTCATCGACGTGCGCGAAAAGCACAGCCTGACCGATTACATGATCATCGCCACCGGTACTTCCAACCGCCAGATCAGTGCGATGCTGGAAAAGGTTCGCGAACAGGTCAAGGCCAAGGGCGTGCAGCCTCTGGGCGAAGAAGGCAAGGGCGACAGCGACTGGGTGCTGCTCGACCTCAACGACGTCATCGTCCACATGATGACCGCCGCTGCCCGTCAGTTCTACGACCTCGAACGTCTGTGGCTGGGCGCCGAGCAGAGCCGCGCCGCCGATGGCAAGCACCACAGCCCGGAAAACACCCACGACTTTTCAGACAAGCTCAAAGACCGGGAATAAGGAACGCTCGTGCGTCTGCGTCTGATCGCGGTTGGCTCGCGCATGCCCAAGTGGGTCGAGGACGGTTGGCATGAATATGCCAAGCGCCTGCCCTCGGAGCTGTCGCTGGAGCTGGTGGAAATACCGCTCAATACCCGGGGCAAGAATGCCGACGTCGCCCGTCTGATTCGTCAGGAGGGTGAGGCCATGCTCGCCAAGGTCCAGCCAGGGGAACGGATTGTCACCCTGGAGGTCCATGGCAAGCCCTGGAGTACCGAGCAACTGGCGGTCGAGCTGGACCGCTGGCGCCTGGACTCGCGTACGGTCAACTTCATGGTTGGCGGCCCCGAAGGGCTGGCGCCGGAAGTCTGTGCGCGGGCCGAGCAGCGCTGGTCGCTGTCGCCGCTGACACTGCCCCACCCGTTGGTAAGGATACTGATCGGCGAACAGCTGTACCGCGCCTGGACCGTATTGTCCGGGCATCCCTACCATAAATAAGCCTTAAGCCCTTTCAATGTCGCAGCCGATTCGCCTCAAGGATCACGAGAAAGACGCCCGCCTGGTGCGTAGCCGCGTCGTGGTCGGTGCAGTGGCGATCGTCCTGCTGATCTGCGTGTTGATTGCCCGCCTGTATTACCTGCAGGTGATCCAGTACGACTATCACTCGACCCTGTCGGAAAACAACCGGGTGCATGTGCAGCCGATTCCGCCGACTCGCGGGCTGATTTTCGACCGTAACGGGGTGATCGTCGCCGACAACCGGCCAAGTTTCAGCCTGAGCATGACCCGCGAGCGCTCCGGCGACTGGCAGCAGGTGCTCGACGTGATCGTCGAGGTGCTGGAACTGACCCCGGATGACCGCACCCTGTTCGAAAAGCGCATGCGCCAGGGGCGTAGGCCGTTCGAGCCGGTGCCGATCCTGTTCGAGCTGACCGAGGAGCAGATCGCCCGTATCGCGGTGAACCAGTTCCGGCTGCCGGGTGTGGAAGTGGTTGCCCAGTTGGTGCGCCATTACCCGCAGGGTGCGCATTTCGCGCATTCGGTCGGCTATGTCGGGCGGATCAACGAGAAAGAGCTGAAAACCCTCGACCCGGTGAACTACAGCGGCACCCACCATATCGGCAAGACCGGCATCGAGCGCTTCTACGAGCCGGAACTGCACGGCCAGGTGGGGTACGAAGAGGTCGAGACCAACGCCCGGGGCCGCGTGTTGCGGGTGCTCAAGCGTACGGACCCGATCCCCGGCAAGGACATCGTCCTGAGCCTCGACATCAAGCTGCAAGAGGCCGCCGAGGCTGCTTTGGGCGGGCGTCGCGGCGCTATTGTCGCCCTCGATCCGAACACCGGCGAAGTGCTGGCGATGGTCAGCCAGCCGAGCTTCGACCCCAACCTGTTCGTCACCGGCATCAGCTTCAAGGCCTACGCCGAGCTGCGCGACTCGATCGACCGGCCGCTGTTCAACCGCGTGTTGCGCGGCTTGTATCCGCCAGGCTCGACGATCAAGCCGGCGGTGGCGATTGCCGGCCTGGACAGTGGCGTGGTCACCGCATCGAGTCGGGTGTTCGATCCGGGCTATTATCAACTGCCCAATTACGACCACAAGTACCGCAACTGGAACCGCAGCGGTGATGGCTGGGTGGACCTGGACACGGCGATCATGCGTTCCAACGACACCTACTTCTACGACCTGGCGCACAAGATGGGCATCGACAAACTGTCGTCCTACATGAACCGCTTCGGCATCGGCCAGAAGGTCTCGCTGGACATGTTCGAAGAGTCGCCGGGGCTGATGCCGTCGCGGGAATGGAAGCGTGCCACCCGCAAGCAGGCCTGGTTCCCGGGGGAAACCCTGATTCTCGGGATCGGCCAGGGCTACATGCAGACCACGCCGTTGCAACTGGCCCAGGCCACCGCGCTGATCGCCAGCAAGGGCAAGTGGAACCGCCCGCACCTGGCCAAGACCATCGAGGGCCTGCCGCCGGTGGACGAAAACCCCATGGACGACATCGTCCTGCGCGACAAGTCGGACTGGAACAAGGTCACCCACGGCATGGAGCAGGTGATGCACGGTGCCCGGGGTACCGCGCGCAAGGCCTCGGTCGGCGCTCAGTACCGGATTGCCGGCAAGAGTGGTACCGCTCAGGTGGTAGCGATCAAGCAGGGTGAGAAGTACGACCGCAACAAGCTGCAAGAGCGCCACCGCGACCACGCCCTGTTCGTTGGCTTCGCGCCGGCCGACAACCCGAAGATCGTGGTCTCGGTGATGGTCGAGAACGGCGAGTCCGGCTCCGGCGTCGCCGCGCCGGTGGTGCGCCAGGTGATGGACGCCTGGCTGCTTGGCCCGGACGGCCGCCTCAAGCCTGAATTCACCAACCCCACCGTTGCCCAGGAGCCTGCCCCGTGATGAGTAACTTCGATCGCATGCTCTCCAGCGAGGATGTGATGCGGCGCCGCGCCAGTTTCCTGCAGCGCATCCATATCGACGGGCCGTTGCTGATCCTGCTGCTGACCCTGGCGGCCGGCAGCCTGTTCGTCCTCTATTCGGCCAGCGGCAAAAACTGGGACCTGTTGCTCAAGCAGGCCAGCTCCTTCGGCATCGGTCTGGTGTCGATGTTCGTGATTGCCCAGCTCGAGCCACGCTTCATGGCCCGCTGGGTGCCTCTGGCCTATGTGGTCGGGGTGATCCTGCTGGTGGTGGTTGACGTCATGGGCCACAACGCCATGGGGGCCACTCGCTGGATCAACATCCCCGGGGTGATCCGCTTCCAGCCCTCGGAGTTCATGAAGATCATCATGCCGGCGACCATCGCCTGGTACCTGGCCAAGCGCTCGCTGCCGCCGCACCTCAAGCACGTGATGATCAGCCTGATCCTGATTGGCGTGCCGTTCATCCTTATCGTGCGCCAGCCGGACCTGGGCACCGCCTTGTTGATCCTGGCCTCCGGCGCCTTCGTGCTGTTCATGGGCGGCCTGCGCTGGCGTTGGATCCTCAGCGTGGTGGCGGCGGCGGTGCCGGTGGCGGTGGCCATGTGGTTCTTCGTCATGCACGACTACCAGAAGCAGCGGGTACTGACCTTCCTCGACCCGGAAAGTGACCCGCTGGGCACCGGCTGGAACATCATCCAGTCGAAAGCGGCGATCGGTTCGGGCGGCGTGTTCGGCAAGGGCTGGCTGCTGGGCACCCAGTCGCACCTGGATTTTCTCCCGGAAAGCCATACCGACTTCATCATCGCCGTGCTCGGCGAGGAGTTCGGCCTGGTCGGCATTTGCGCACTGTTGCTGATCTACCTGCTGCTGATCGGCCGCGGCCTGGTGATTACCGCCCAGGCCCAGACGCTCTACGGCAAGCTGCTGGCTGGCAGCCTGACCATGACCTTCTTTGTTTATGTGTTCGTCAATATCGGTATGGTCAGCGGCTTGTTGCCGGTAGTAGGTGTGCCGCTGCCCTTCATTAGCTATGGCGGAACTTCGTTGGTGACGCTGCTGTCAGCGTTTGGGGTTTTAATGTCGATCCATACGCATCGCAAATGGATTGCGCAGGTTTGAATAAGGTGAAGAATTACATGCAAGCAATGCGTGGCTGGGCGGCTCGCTGTGCGCCTTGGGTCGGCTTTCTGGGTTTGTTCGGCGCAGCGCAAGGCGCTTGTGCCGGCGACTACGATGGCTCGCCCCAGGTGGCCGAGTTCGTCGGCGAAATGACCCGCGACTACGGTTTTGCCGGTGAGCAGCTGATGGGGGTGTTTCGCGAGGTTCAGCGCAAGCAGTCGATCCTTGACGCGATCTCGCGCCCGGCCGAGCGGGTAAAACCCTGGAAAGACTATCGCCCGATGTTCCTCACGGACGCCCGGGTCGCCCGCGGCGTCGACTTCTGGCGCCAGCACGAGGCCACCCTGGCCCGTGCCGAGCAGGAATACGGCGTGCCAGCCCAGGTGATCGTTTCGATCATCGGCGTCGAGACCTTCTTTGGCCGCAACACCGGCAACTACCGGGTGATCGACGCGCTGTCGACCCTGGGCTTCGACTACCCGCCGCGCGCCGAGTTCTTCCGCAAGGAGCTGCGCGAGTACCTGTTGCTGGCCCGCGAAGAGCAGGTCGACCCGCTGACCCTCAAAGGTTCCTACGCCGGGGCCATGGGCCTGCCGCAGTTCATGCCGAGCAGTTTTCGCGCTTACGCCGTGGACTTTGACGGCGACGGCCACATCAATATCTGGAACAACCCGGACGATGCCATCGGCAGCGTGGCCAGCTACTTCAAGCGCCACGGCTGGGTGGCCGGCGAGCAGGTGGTCAGCCGTGCCACGGTGCGTGGCGAGCGCGTCGACGAGGGCCTGAGCCCGGGCATCGACGCGGTCAAGACGGTCGGGGAGTTGCGGGCACTGGGCTGGTCGAGTCATGATGCGCTGCGCGATGATCTGCCGGTCACCGCCTTCCGGCTCGAAGGCGACAATGGCCCGGAATACTGGCTGGGCCTGAAAAACTTCTACGCGATCACTCGCTATAACCGCAGCGTGATGTATGCCATGGCAGTGCATCAGCTCTCGGACCTGCTGGTTCAAGCACGGGGCGCCAAGTAATGCGCGTAATGTTCTCCGCTACATCGCTGAAACTGCTCGGTTGCGCGGCCCTGGGCCTGGTGCTGGTGAGCTGTTCGAGCAGCCGCCCAAGCACTTCTACCCAGGGCAATACCAATGTGGTGCGGGCCAAGCCTGGCCTGGACATCAACCGGGCCCACAAGGATGGTGCACCCTGGTGGGATGTCGACGTCTCGAAGATCCCGGACGCGACCCCGACCGTGCACACCGGTAACTACAAGGCCAACCCCTACACCGTGCTGGGCAAGACCTACTTCCCGATCCCCGACTCGCGCAACTACCGCGCCGAGGGCACGGCGTCGTGGTATGGCACCAAGTTCCATGGCCAGAACACCGCCAACGGCGAGGTCTATGACCTCTACGGCATGAGCGCGGCGCACAAGACCCTGCCGCTGCCGGCCTACGTCAAGGTCACCAACCTCGACAACCAGCGCAGCGTGATCCTGCGGGTCAACGACCGCGGGCCGTTCTATTCCGACCGTATCATCGACCTGTCGTACGCGGCGGCGAAGAAGCTCGGCTATGCCGAAACCGGTACCGCGCGGGTGCGCGTCGAGGGTATCGACCCGAAACAATGGTGGGCCCAGCGTGGCCAGCCGGCGCCGATGGTTCTCGACCAGCCGCAAGTGGCCCAGACCCAGGCCATGCCGGCCAGCACCGGCACGGTCGAACAATGGACGCCGCCACCGCAGCAGCATGCCGCCGCGGTCGTGCCGCTGCAGGTTGCCAGCAACAACAGCATGGCCGGCAATGGTCTTTACTTGCAGGTCGGCGCCTTTGCCAACCCGGACGCCGCCGAACTGCTGCGCTCCAAGCTCAGCAGCATGGTCAGCGCGCCGGTCTTCATCAGTTCGATCGTGCGTAACCAGCAGACCCTGCACCGGGTCCGCCTGGGGCCGATCAACAGCCAGGGTGAAGCCCAGCAGATGCAGGACAGCGTGCGTCTGGCCAACCTGGGGCAGCCCAAAGTCGTCACGGCAGACTGATCGGGGGGACTGATCGGTTTGTCATGCAGCCGGGCGCAGCCGCCATGTACAATGGCGGTTTTGCCCGTCAGGCCATGTGCCTGTAAACGTTTTGCCCATGAGGGCATGAGCCCATTAGCCATTTCGAGAGACGGATGAACATAACCAGCTTTGCCAAACGCCTTTGCCTGCTTGTACCGCTGATGATTGCCCCTGCCGCCTTCGCGGCAGAGCAGATGATGCCGTCGCCGCCGCAACTGGCTGCCAAGTCCTACGTGCTCATGGAAGCCTCCAGTGGCAACATCCTGGTCGAGAACAATGGTGACCAGCGTCTGCCTCCGGCGAGCCTGACCAAGCTGATGACCGCCTACATCGCGACCCTGGATATCCGTCGTGGGCAGATCGGCGAGAACGATCCGGTCACCGTCAGCGAAAACGCCTGGCGCACCGGTGGTTCGCGGATGTTCATCAAGGTCGGTACCCAGGTCAGCGTCAGCGACCTGCTGCACGGCATCATCATCCAGTCGGGTAACGACGCCAGCGTCGCCCTGGCCGAGCACATCGCCGGCAGCGAAGACGCTTTCGCCGACATGATGAACAAGACTGCCAGCGATCTTGGCATGAGCAACAGTCACTTCATGAACCCGACCGGCCTGCCGAACCCCGAGCACTACTCGTCGGCCCACGACATGGCGGTACTGGCACGCGCGATTATCCACGAAGACCCGGCTCACTATGCGATCTACTCGCAGAAGGAGTTCTTCTGGAACAACATCAAGCAGCCTAACCGCAACCTGTTGCTGTGGCGCGACAAGACTGTCGACGGCCTGAAAACCGGCCACACCGACGAAGCCGGCTACTGCATGGTGTCTTCGGCGGTCCGTGACGGCATGCGCCTGATCGCCGTGGTCTTCGGTACCAACAGCGAGCAATCGCGTGCGGCCGAAACCCAGAAGCTGCTGACCTATGGCTTCCGCTTCTTCGAAACCCAGACCTTCTACCAGAAGGGTACGGAACTGGCCCAGGCGCCGGTATGGAAGGGTGCGACCAATCAGGTCAAAGCCGGTCTTGCCCAGGACCTGAGCATGACTTTGCCTAAAGGCCAATTGAAAAAGCTGGCCGCAAGCATGACCATGAACCCGCAATTGATCGCTCCGATCAACAAAGGTGACGTGATCGGTAAAGTGGAAGTCAAACTGGATGACAAGGTTGTCCACAGTGCCGACCTGATCGCGCTGGATGGCGTTGAGGAAGGTGGTTTCTTCCGTCGTGTGTGGGATAGCATTCGGCTATTCTTCTACGGGTTGTTCAACTGATATCGTGACCTGCCACGCCCCCGCCCACTCACGCGGGGGCGTTGTTGTTGCCACGGCTACGAGGCCGTTATTGCCATGAGCGAAGACGTCAAGTCGCACAAAATCGAATTCCCCTGCGCCGATTACCCGATCAAGGTCATCGGTGACACCGTGGTCCATTTCAAGGACACGGTGATCGAGATCCTCAAGAAGTACGCCGAGGTCGATCTCAAGACCCTGGCTGAGCGTCAGAGCAAGGAAGGCAAGTACACCACGGTGCAGCTGCACATCGTGGCGACCAGTGAAGACCAACTGCACAACATCAACAGCGCCCTGCGCGCGACCGGTATCGTGAAAATGGTGCTCTGATGCCCGATTGCCTCGGCTTTCGCGACCTTGGCCTGCTGCCCTACGAGCCGGTGCTCGAGGCCATGCGCCGGTTTACCGACCAGCGCGGCCCGGGCACGGCGGATGAGGTATGGCTGGTTGAACACCCGGCGGTGTTCACCCAGGGCCAGGCCGGCAAGGCCGAGCATCTGCTGGTGCCGGGTGACATCCCGGTGGTGCAGACCGATCGCGGTGGCCAGGTGACCTATCACGGCCCGGGCCAGCTGGTGGCCTATCTGTTGCTGGATGTGCGCCGCCTTGGGTTTGGCGTGCGCGATCTGGTCAGCCGCATCGAACGCTGCCTGATCGAGTTGCTGGCCAGTTACAACGTCGAGGCGGCGGCCAAGGCCGATGCGCCGGGCGTCTATGTCGACGGGGCGAAGATCGCCTCGCTCGGCCTGCGGATTCGCAATGGCTGTTCGTTTCACGGCCTTGCTCTGAACGTGGACATGGACCTTGCGCCATTCCGCCGGATTAACCCCTGCGGGTATGCGGGGCTGGCCATGACCCAGCTGCGCGATCAGGCAGGCTCGATCGAACTCTCTGAGGTAAGGGCAAGGCTGCGCGGGCAGCTGGTCAAGCACCTCGACTATGCTGAGCAGGCGACCCTTACGGGCGGAATCTTCTGAATATGACTACTGTTGTGCAAGAACCAGTGCAAAGCGTGACGCCAGCGCCACGGCCGAAGGTCGAGGCGGGTGTCAAACTGCGTGGCGCGGAAAAAGTCGCGCGTATCCCGGTAAAGATCATCCCCACCGACGAGCTGCCAAAAAAGCCTGACTGGATTCGCGTGCGTATCCCGGTTTCGCCGGAAGTCGACCGCATCAAGCAACTGCTGCGCAAGCACAAGCTGCACAGCGTCTGTGAAGAAGCTTCCTGCCCGAACCTGGGCGAATGCTTCTCCGGCGGTACCGCCACCTTCATGATCATGGGTGACATCTGCACCCGTCGTTGCCCGTTCTGCGACGTCGGCCATGGCCGGCCAAAGCCACTGGACGTCGACGAGCCGAAGAACCTCGCCGTGGCCATCGCCGACCTGCGCCTGAAGTACGTGGTGATCACCTCGGTGGACCGCGACGACCTGCGTGACGGCGGCGCCCAGCACTTTGCCGACTGCATCCGCGAGATTCGCGCGCTGTCGCCGGGCGTCCAGCTCGAAACCCTGGTGCCGGACTACCGCGGGCGCATGGACGTCGCCCTGGCGATCACCGCCGAGACGCCACCGGATGTGTTCAACCACAACCTGGAAACCGTGCCGCGCCTGTACAAGGCGGCGCGCCCGGGTTCGGACTACCAGTGGTCGCTGACCCTGCTGCAGAAGTTCAAGGAATTGGTGCCGCACGTACCGACCAAGTCCGGCCTGATGCTGGGCCTGGGCGAAACCGACGAAGAAGTGATCGAAGTGATGCATCGCATGCGCGAGCACAACATCGACATGCTGACCCTCGGCCAGTACCTGCAGCCGTCGCGCAGCCACTTGCCGGTGCAGCGTTTCGTGCACCCGGACACCTTCGCCTGGTTCGCCGAAGAAGGCTACAAGATGGGCTTCAAGAACGTCGCCTCCGGCCCGCTGGTGCGTTCTTCGTACCATGCCGACCAGCAGGCGCACGAGGCCAAGATCAAGCTCTGATCGCCGTCGCAGTGCCTCAATGCCGATGCTCGCTACCCTGCGGCATCGGCATTTTTGTTTGCGGCAAGGCTTCCTTGCGCCGTCGAACGGATCGTTGATTTACTGTGGGCGGATCTGTCCACACAAGGAGTCGTCTGGATGAACCTTCCCTTCACGCATCAGGCCCGCGTGCTGTCCCATGCCCAGCCGTTGCCCATGGCCTTGCCCGCTGGCGGGCTGATCGCGATCATTGCCCCGGCAGGTCCCGCCCAGGTCGATACGCTCAAGGTCAACCAGTGGTTCGAGGCGCGCGGCTATCGCTGCCGGATCTACCCGGGGGTGACTGCCGCCGAGGGCTATCTGGCTGGTAGCGATGCGCAGCGCCTGCAAGACCTGCACAGCGCCTTCGCTGCCGAAGATGTCGATGCCATCATCTGCCTGCGTGGTGGCTACGGCAGCATGCGCCTGCTGGAAAACATCGATTTCGACCTGCTGCGCCGTCACCCCAAGCCTTTGGTCGGCTACAGCGACATCACCGCGCTGCACACGGCCATTGCCCGTCATGCCGGGTTCGTGTCGTTCCACGGCGCCATGCTCAAGTCGGAATTGCTGGGCAACAAGCAGGAGCCGACCCTGTCATCGCTGTTCCAGCAGCTCAGCGGCCGCCTGGGCGCCGGCGACCGCCTTGAACACCCCGATGCCTGGCCGTTGACCTCGATCCTGCCAGGCGCTGCCAGCGGGCCCTTGCAGGGCGGTAACCTGTCGATATTGTGCGCAACCCTGGGCACCCCTGCAGAAATCCACTGCGGCGGTGGCATTCTGTTTGTCGAAGACGTCAATGAGCCACTGTATCGGGTTGACCGCCTGCTGACGCAGTTGCGCCTGGCGGGCAAGCTCGAAGGGGTTCGTGGCGTGTTGGTGGGGGATTTTGCCGGAATCACGCTAGAGGCGCTGGCGCCCTTGATGCGGCAGTTCTTCGCGCCGTTGCAGGTGCCGGTGCTGGCCGGATGGCGCAGCGGTCATTGCGACCCGAACCTGACCTTGCCGCTAGGGGCCAGGGTGCACCTGGATGCCGATCGCAAGTGCTTGCGGCTGGAGCAGGACTTGTTCAGGCGCTGAATGAAAAACGCCCCTGAACAGGGGCGTTTTTGTATTGCTTAGCGTTGACGCAGGCTATCGAGCAGCTTGTGCGTCGGATAGCCGTCGGCAGGCCAGCCCAGCGCCTGCTGAGCACTGCGAATGGCCTTGCGGGTGTTGGCGCCGATAATGCCGTCGGCGGCCCCGGCGTCGTAGTTGCGGGCGCTGAGCAGGGTCTGCAATTCGACCCGCTCGCTGCGGCTCAGCGGCAGGTCATCCTTGGGCCAGGATCCGGCGATGTAACCTGAGCCATCGAACCGTTGGCCAAGCAGGCCGACGGCCATGGCGTAGGACGACGAGTTGTTGTACTTGAGGATCGCGCGGAAGTTGTCCAGCACCAGGAAGGCCGGGCCGCGGTAACCGGCCGGCAACAGCAAGGCGGCGGACAACTGCTCGCTACCGGCAGGCAAACGCACACCGGCAGGCAGTTTCAGGCCCATTTGCATCCATTCGGACACCGTCTTGCGCTGGCTGCCATCCGCCAGCCAGTAGTCGAAGCCAGGTGTCAGCTGCACCTCAAAACCCCAGGGCTCGCCGCGTTTCCAGCCGGAGCTCTGCAGGTAGTGGGCAGTGGACGCCAGGGCGTCAGCCGAGCTGTTCCAGATATCCCGGCGGCCATCGCCGTCAAAATCCACTGCGTGGGTGTTGTAGGTGGTGGGGATGAACTGGGTCTGGCCCATGGCGCCGGCCCACGAGCCTTTCATCGCATCGGGCTGGATATCGCCGTTCTGCAGGATCTGCAGGGCCGCAATCAGCTGCGCCTGGGCGAAGGCCGGGCGGCGGCCTTCATAGGCCAGGGTCGCCAGGGAGCGGATGACCGATTTGTTGCCCTGGAACTGGCCAAAGTTGCTTTCCATGCCCCAGACCGAAACCAGCACATTGCGGTCGACGCCATAGCGTTGTTCGATCTGGCTCAGCAGTTCGGCGTGTTTTTCCAGCAGACCCTTGCCATTGCGCACACGCAGCGGCGACAGCGCGCCATCGAGGTATTCCCATACCGGCCGGGTGAACTCCGGCTGGCTGCGGTCGGCCTTGATCACGTCCATGTCGGGGATGACGCCAAGGAAGGCTCGGTCAAAGGTGTTGGTATTGATACCGGCTTGCAGGGCTTGCTGACGGAACCCCGCTTGCCATTGGGCAAAGCTTTGCAGCGGCTGGATTTCGCTGCTGGTGTCGACGATGGGGTTGGGCAGTGTCACAACCGGAGCAGGCTGGGCAGGAGCCAGCGGCAGCGCATCGGCGGCGGTGGGCTTTTCCGCGCAGGCGACAAGCAGGATGAGGCTGGAGGCGGCAATCAGCTGGCGAGGTTGCCAGCGACGGGTAAGACAAAAGGGCATGCACAGGTCCAGGTATTTCAAGTCAGGTGCCGACCATACCACGCCTGCCGGATTCTTGCTTTTATGCGGCCAAAAAGTAAGAAGCCTCCCAATCTCTCGATTGGAAGGCTTCGCGGCGGTAGCTGCCTTTGCCTTTGCCGGCGCGTTCCTGGCGGCTGCGGAACAATGGCTGGGCTATGATCGATTTGGCCTTGTTGGGCCCGGGTTTTGCGGGTTTCTTGCTCATCACAGGATGTCCTGCCAGGTGGGTGTGGGCGCAATATAGGCGTTGAAGCCATCGCTGGCAAGCCAGCTCCCACAGGGACGGTCGTGGGAGCTGGCTTGCCAGCGATGGGCTGCAAAGCAGCCCCCGGCTTCACTCAGCCGGCAACGCCAGACGCTGCCCCGCCATCAGCAACGACAAGCGCGCCAGGCTGGTCCAGGCCGAGCCCTGAGCCTGGCCCTTGATTTGCGCATCGATGCGCTGGGCATCCTGCAACAACTGGCTCCAGCGCTGCGCCGAATGGCGTTGCAGAGCCTTGCTCATCAGTGGTTTGCGCTTGTCCCAGACCGGCGGCCGGGCCTGGCTGAAGGCCTTGTCCAGCGGCACGCCCTGGCTGAACTGCTGGGCCAGCCCGGCCAGCAGGCGCAGTTCCCGGGCCAGGGCCCAGAGAATCACCGGCGGTTCGACGCCTTCGCCGCGCAAACCTTCGAGCATGCGCAAGGCATGGGCGGCCTCGCCATTGAGGATGGCGTCGACCAGGCCGAAGACATCAAAGCGGGCGCTGTCGGCTACCGCTGCCTGGACGGTTTCGACAGTAATCTGATTGCCTTCGGCCAGTAGCTTGAGCTTCTCGATCTCCTGGGCTGCCGCCAAAAGGTTGCCTTCCACCCGCGCGGCAATCAGATCAACGGCGTCGCGCTGGGCGCTCAGCCCGGCCTGGGACAGACGCTGGCTGATCCATTGCGGTAGCTGGTGACTGTCCACCGGCCAGATTTGCACGAACTGGGTGTGTTGCCCTTCGATCAGCGCCTTGCCCCACTTGGTTTTCTGCGCACTGCCGTCGAGCTTGGGCAGGCTGATCAGCAGCAGGGTGTCTTCAGCGGGGTTGGAGCAGTATTCGATGAGTGCCGCGGCGCCTTTGTCGCCAGGCTTGCCGGACGGCAGGCGCAGTTCGAGCAAGCGCCGCTGGGCGAACAGCGACAGGCTGGCACCGGCCTGGAGCAGGGTGCCCCAGTCGAAGTTGGCGTCGGCGCTGAACACCTGGCGTTCGTCGAAACCTTGCTGGCGTGCCGCCGTGCGGATGGCGTCGGCAGCTTCCTGGCACAACAGCGGGTCATCGCCGCTGATCACGTAGACCGGTGCGAGGCTGCCTTGCAGGTGCTTGTTAAGTTGGGCGGGAGTGAGTTTCATGATGGCAGACGGGGCACCGAAGTGCCCCGTTCAATCTCAGTTGGCTGGCAGTTGCAGCGGCGACTGCTGAGGCGTTTCGTCCTGGGCGCGGCGGGCCGCTTCGAGGGCGTCGGCTTCGGCCTGGGCACGTTCATCAGCCTTTTGCTGCAGGCCTTCAAGCTGGCCAGGGGTCAGCAGTTGCAGGCGTACCAGCATGTTCTGCACCAGGTCGCGGCGCATTTCGTTCCGAGCTTGTGTGGCTTCCTGTTGCGAGCCGGTGATGTTGTTGCCGTCATGCACATAGATCTTGCGCACTTCGAGCTTGTCGTTGAGCAGGTTGGTGTTGTTGTGGCCTTCAATGCTGTAGCTCAGCACGGTGGTCAGCTCATACTCGGCCGAACGACCCGAACCTCCTGCATAGGTGGCTGCGCGTTGGGTTTCGGCTTCGTTGGTCAGAACCAGTTTGTAAGGCGCGCCGGCGTAGACGTTGACGCCGCTGCTCTGCAGGGCCTGGCGCAGTTGGACCACGGTATCGCCGTAGGCGTTACGTGCACTCAGGTCCAGTTCCTTGATCGCCAGTTCACTGGTTCCGGTACCGCGCAGCTGGAAACCGCAGGCGCTGAGCATCACGGCCAGGCCCATTACCAGCAGATTGCGTTTGATCATGTTGTAGCTCCCTTGTGGGCCGATTCTGTGCGCCGGCCCGCATAATTGGCGGGCCGGCGTTTCCTGTCAGTTGGCGACGATGTTGACCAGCTTGCCCGGTACCACGATGACCTTGCGGATGCTCAGGCCTTCGGTGAAGCGCAGCACGTTCTCGTTGCTGCGCGCAGCGGCTTCGACGTCCTCGCGGCTGGCTGCGGCCGGCATTTCGATCTGGCCACGCAGCTTGCCGTTGACCTGGATGACCAGGACGATGCTGTCCTGGACCAGGGCGCTTTCGTCCAGTACCGGCCAAGGCGCGTCGATAACGGCGCCCTGGTGACCCAGTTGCTGCCACAGCTCATGGCTGATGTGCGGGGTGATCGGCGCCAGCAGCAGGGTGACCGCTTCCAGGCCTTCGTGCAGCAGGGCGCGGTCCTGTTCGCTGGCTTGCGGGGCTTTTTCCAGTACGTTCATCACGGTCATCACCTGGGCGATGGCGGTGTTGAACTTGTGGTACTGGCCGACATCGGTGCTGGCCTGCTTGATGGCAGCGTGGATGGCGCGGCGGATCACTTTCTGTGCGTCATCGAGGCTGGCGACATCCAGCTTGCCCGGCAGGCCCTGGGCCACGTGGGCCTGAGCCAGGCGCCAGACGCGGCGCAGGAAGCGGTTGGCACCTTCGACACCAGAGTCGGACCATTCCAGGCTCATGTCGGGCGGCGAGGCGAACATCATGAACAGGCGGCAGGTGTCGGCGCCGTAGGCTTCGATCATTGCCTGCGGGTCGACGCCGTTGTTCTTGGACTTGGACATCTTCTCGGTGCCGCCGATCTCGACCGGCAGGCCGTCGGTCTTCAGCGTGGCGCCGATGATCTTGGCCTTGGCATCGCGCTCGATTTCGACGTCGGCCGGGTTGAACCAGTCCTTGCCGCCGTTGCTGGCAACGCGGTAGTAGGTTTCGGCGACGACCATGCCCTGGGTCAGCAGGTTCTTGAACGGCTCGTTGGAGGTGACCAGGCCTTCGTCGCGCATCAGCTTGTGGAAGAAACGCGCGTACAACAGGTGCAGGATCGCGTGTTCGATACCACCGATGTACTGATCTACCGGCAGCCAGTGGTTGGCCGCTTTCGGGTCGACCATGCCGCCTTCGTAGTTAGGCGAGGCGTAGCGGGCGAAGTACCAGGACGACTCGACGAAGGTGTCCATGGTGTCGGTTTCGCGCTTGGCCGCCGTGCCGCATTTCGGGCATTCGCATTCGTAGAACTCGGGCATGCGTGCCAGTGGCGAACCGGCGCCATCGGGTACTACGTTTTCCGGCAAGGTGACCGGCAGTTGGTCTTCCGGTACCGGCACATCGCCACAAGCTGGGCAGTGGATGATCGGGATCGGGCAACCCCAGTAGCGCTGACGGCTGATGCCCCAGTCGCGCAGGCGGAACTGGGTGCGGGACTTACCCAGCTCTTTCTTGATCAGTGCCACTTCGATGGCGTCGAAGGCACCCTGGAAGTCCAGGCCGTCGAACTCACCGGAGTTGATCAGCTGGCCGTGCTCGCCGTAGGCGGCCAGCCACTCGCTGCCGACTTCATCGCCAGCGCTGGTACGGATCACAGCCTTGACCGGCAGGTTGTACTTGTGGGCGAACTCGAAATCGCGCTCGTCGTGGGCCGGGACAGCCATGACCGCGCCGTCGCCGTAGTGCATCAGCACGTAGTTGGCGACCCACACCGGCAGTTTTTCGCCGGTCAGCGGGTGCTCGACGAACAGCGAGGTGGCCAGGCCTTTTTTCTCCTGGGTCGCGATGTCGGCTTCGGCGACGCTGCCGCTCTTGCACTCATCGATGAAGGCTTGCAGCTCGGGGTTGCCCTGGGCGGCCTGGGTGGCCAGTGGGTGCTCGGCGGCAACGGCCACGTAGGTGGCGCCCATCAGGGTGTCCGGACGGGTGGTGAAGACTTTCAGGGCCCCGGCGTGGCCGATGCTGGCCTGATCGTAGGGGAACTGCACTTCCATGCCACGGGACTTGCCGATCCAGTTGCGCTGCATGGTCTTGACCTGCTCAGGCCAGCCCGGCAGATCGTCGAGGCTTTCCAGCAGCTCGTCGGCGTAGTCGGTGATCTTGAAGTAGTACATCGGGATTTCGCGCTTCTCGATCAGCGCGCCCGAACGCCAGCCGCGACCGTCGATGACTTGCTCGTTGGCAAGGACGGTCTGGTCGGCCGGGTCCCAGTTCACGGTACCGTTTTTGCGGTAGATCACGCCTTTTTCGAACAGGCGGGTGAACAGCCACTGTTCCCAGCGGTAGTAGTCGGGCTTGCAGGTGGTGACTTCACGCGACCAATCGAACGCCAGGCCCAGGCTCTTGAGCTGGGTCTTCATGTACTCGATGTTTTCGTAGGTCCACTTGGCCGGGGCGACGTTGTTCTTCATCGCGGCGTTTTCCGCCGGCATGCCAAAGGCGTCCCAGCCCATTGGCTGCAGGACGTTCTTGCCGAGCATGCGCTGGTAACGGGCGATCACGTCACCAATGGTGTAGTTGCGCACGTGGCCCATATGTAGCTTGCCGCTTGGGTACGGGAACATCGATAGGCAGTAGTACGTGTCCTTGCCTGGCTGTTCACTGACTTCAAAAGACTTTCGCTCATCCCAGTAAGACTGGGCGGCGGCTTCGATTTCGCGGGGCTGATAGAGTTCGTGCATGGCTACTTTGCGCTGAGAAATGGGAGACCTTATCCAGGCAGCGATCAAACCGCTGCATCGGCAATCCGGTGTCAAGTATGGTGAACGCCCTAGCATACATGACCCCTGTCCACCGAGGGAAACCCTGATTGCACCGCCTGTGGCGCAGCGGGCCGTTGGTCGCGGCGTCCGGCTGCTTTTGCGAGTAACGCTAAGCTCATGTGTGGGGGGAGATATATTTATCTTCAATGAGGTGAACGGATGGGAGAGTCGCAGCAACAAGCAACGAAACCGGAGCTTTACGAACGGCTGATCGACCGTCTGGGCCTGGCCCTCGAGGTCGCTAGAACCTCCGTTCGATTACGCGATGAAGTGCCTGCTGAATTGGAGTTGCGTGGTCTGAGCCGCGCTGAATTCGAAGTGATCAAGGCCTATCTGGAATCCCTTCCGGAGGGCGGGCATGGACGCGTCGGCGCATTGCCACAACCGGAGACGCCGACTTCGGCCAGAATCGTCTGGCTCAAGGATAAGCGCTCCGCTACCACAGCAAAGTCCAGGACGCTGCAATTCAAGTAGCCGTTCGGGTTTTTCCGGCGCAAAGCGGAGTGCGCCACCGAGTCAAAAACTTCACTGATCGGCACCTGACTATTGTTGCCAGGTGCCGATCCTCTTAGGCTGCGCACCTCCAAGGAGGTGTCCCGTGCCGATTCGTTATCTCATCAAACAAATGATCATGCCGCCTGGCGTGCTGTTTCTGCTGCTGCTGGGCGCCTGGTGGCTGCGCAAATCCTGGCCGCGCTTGTCGAGGCTGTGTTTCGTCCTGGGTTTGGGCGGGTTGTGGCTGATGAGCCTGCCGGTCGTGGTGGAACAGGCTGCCCGGCAACTGGAAACCGAGCCGGCGCTGGCCACCAGCCAATGGGCAGGGCTGGCCGAGCATGCCGATGCCATTGTCATTCTTGGCGCTGGTCGCGAACGCGGTGATCCGGCCTGGGATTCGCAGGATCAACCCACGGGCGTGGCCATGGAACGCATGCGCTACGCGGCGCAGTTGGCCAAGGCTTCGGGCTTGCCGGTACTGACCAGCGGCGGCCTGCACTACGGTACGCCGCCCAGCGAAGCGCAGTTGATGGCCGATTCCCTCCAGCGTGACCTGGGCGTGAGCGTACGCTGGAAAGAGGAGCGCAGCCGCACCACGTGGGAAAACGCGCAGATGAGCGCCGAGCTGTTGCAGCCCCTGGGGATCAAGCGCGTGGTGGTGGTGACCCAGGCCTGGCACATGCAGCGCTCGCGCTGGAGCTTCGAGCAGGCGGGTTTTGACGTAGTGACGGCGCCGGTGGGCTTTCTTGGTCGTGACCATGCCCGACCATTCGGTGGCTGGCTGCCGGAGGGCAAGTCGCTGTGGCAGAGCGGCCAACTGCTCAACGAGGCAGTCGGCCTGCTCGGCTACAAAGTGTTCTACTAGACGGTCTTGGCCATCCGGCTGGCCAGCAGGGCCCAGCCCAGCAGCAGCGCGCAGAGGATCAGCAGTGGCCAGGAGCGCCATTGCAGGTACGGGGTGAGCTGCTGCATCGGCACTACCTCACCGTAGAGGATGCCGCGTTCGAACTGCGGGATCTGCGCAGTGATGCGGCCGAACGGGTCGATCAGGCCGGTGACGCCGTTGTTGGTGGCGCGGATCATCCAGCGTCCGGCTTCCAGGGCGCGCATCTGCGCCATCTGCAGGTGCTGCAGGGGGCCGATCGAGGTACCGAACCAGGTGTCGTTGCTGATGGTCAGGAGAATGTCGCTGCGCGCCGCCAGGCTCGCCGCAAATTCCGGATAGACCACTTCGTAGCAGATGTACGGCGCGATCTGATAGCCCTTGGCCTGCAACAGCGGCTGGTCGGCCGGCCCGCGGGCAAAGTCCGACATCGGCAGGTCGAAGAAGGCAATCAGGCCACGGAGCATGTCCTGCAATGGCACGTACTCGCCAAACGGCACCAGTTTCTGCTTCAGGTAAGTGCCATCACCTTCGCCGGTCACGGTGATGCCGTTGTAATAGCGGCGTTGCTGGTGCACCACTTCGCGCACCGGCACGCCGGTGATCAAGGCCGTATTACGCTCGGCGGCGAAGTTGCCCATCATGTCCAGGTAGCCCTGGGCCTGATCCTTGAGGACCGGTACCGCGGTTTCTGGCCACACCAGCAGGTCGACCGGTTTGGAGCTGAAGCTCATGTCGCGGTACAGGGCCAACTGGGCGTTGACGTGTTCCGGGTTCCATTTCAGCTCCTGCTCGACGTTGCCTTGCAGGGCGGCGACGCTCAGCGGCTTGCCGGAAGGGCTGGTCCAGGCGTGGTTCTTCAGTGCCAGGCCGATCGCCCAGGGCGCCAGCAACAGCACGACGGCCACAGCCAGGAACGACTTGCGTGCCCGCAAGCGCGGCAGGTTGCACACCAGTGCCGCGCACAGGGCCAGGCAGAACGAAATCAGCCACATGCCACCCAGCGGCGCCAGGCCCGAGAGCGGCCCGTCAAGCTGGCTGTAACCGGAGTACAGCCAGGGAAACCCGGTGAGGAACCAGCCGCGGAAGGCTTCCTGGCCGACCCACAACGCTGCGAAGCACAGGGCATCGGCCAGCGGCGCCTCGTTGCGCCGCAACCAGCGCGCCCAAAGCCAGGCGGGCAGGGCGAAGAACCAGGCAATGGCGGCAAAGAACGCCAGCAACAAGCCGGTAGCCAGCAACGGCGTGGCACCGCCATAGGTGTTGATACTGACGTAGATCCAGCTGGTGCCGGCGGCGTACAGGCCAAAGCCGAAGCACCAGCCGCGGCCCAGGGCCTGGCGTGGGCTGAGCTCGCGCAGGCCGAGGTAGAACAGGCCGGCCGCGAGCAAGGCCAGCGGCCAGATGTCGAACGGCGCCAGGGCCAGGGTGGTGATTGCACCGGCCGCCACGGCCAGCAGGTTACCGGGCCAGCCGGGGCGGGTGATCCAGCGCATGGGTGTCCTTAACGGGTGATAGGGGTTAGACGCAGCAGGTGAATCCGGCGGCTGTCGGCATTGAGGATGCGGAAACGGTACGGGCCGATCTCGGTGGTCTCGTTACGCTTGGGCAGGTGGCCGAAGGCACTCATGACCAGGCCGCCGACAGTGTCGAACTCGTCGTCGGAGAACTGGCTGTCGAAGAACTCGTTGAAGTTCTCGATCGGCGTCAGCGCCTTGATCAGGAAGTCGCCACTGGGCAGCGGCTTGATGTAGCTGTCTTCCTCGACGTCATGCTCGTCTTCGATGTCGCCGACGATCTGCTCGAGTACGTCTTCGATGGTCACCAGACCCGCCACGCCGCCGTATTCGTCAATGACGATGGCCATGTGGTTATGGTTGGCGCGAAATTCACGCAGCAGCACGTTCAGGCGCTTGGACTCGGGCACGAACGTGGCCGGGCGCAGCAGGTCCTTGATGTTGAAACTGTCGCCGTTCTCCTTGAGGATCAGCGGCAGCAGGTCCTTGGCCAGCAGCACGCCGAGCACGTCGTCGTGGCTTTCGCCAACGACCGGGTAGCGCGAGTGCGCGGCATCGATCACCGCCGGCAGGAACTCACGCGGCGACTGGGTCGCCTTGATGCTCATCATCTGCGAGCGCGGCACCATGATGTCGCGCACTTGCAGGTCGGCGACCTGGATGGCGCCCTCGACAATGGTCAGCGCCTCGCTGTCGAGCAGCTTGTTCTGATGGGCTTCGCGCAGCAGCTCAAGCAGCTCCTGACGGTTTTTCGGCTCGTGGGCAAAAGCCTGGGTCAGTTTGCCCAGCCAGGACTTTTGCCCGTTGCTCGATCGATCTTCGCTCATGGCGGTTACTCGTGATCCTTTGCAGATATCAGTGTTGAATGTCGTCGTGTTCGTCGTCGGCGTACGGGTCCGGATGACCCAGTTCGGCAAGCAACGTTCGTTCCAGTGCTTCCATTTCCTCGGCCTCATCGTCGTCGATGTGGTCGTAGCCCAGCAGGTGCAGGCAGCCGTGGATCACCAGGTGCGCCCAATGGGCCTCCAGCGCCTTGCCCTGTTCGGCGGCTTCGCGCTCGACCACGGCGATGCAGATCACCAGGTCGCCCAACAGCGGGATGTCGAGCAGTTCATCAGGCACGTCGGCCGGGAAGGACAGCACGTTGGTGGCGTAGTCTTTGCTCCGCCAGGTGCGATTCAGTTCGCGGCCTTCGGCTTCATCGACCAGGCGAATGGTCAGCTCCGAGTCGGCCGTGCGCTGGCGCAAAGCCAGCTCACACCATTGGCGGAACTGTTGCTCGGTCGGGTGTGGTGCATTACTTGCCAGTTGCAGATCGAGCTCAAGCATCGCGTTGTTTGCCTTCGGTCGGGTTCTGCTGCTGGCTGTCGAAGCGCTCGTAAGCCTCGACAATGCGCTGCACCAACGGGTGGCGGACCACGTCCTTGGGCAGGAAGTGCGTGAAGCTGATGCCCGGCACGCCCTTGAGCACCTCGATAACGTGGGCCAGGCCCGACTTGGTGCCGCGTGGCAGGTCGACCTGGGTGATGTCACCGGTGATCACGGCGGTGGAACCAAAACCGATACGGGTGAGGAACATCTTCATCTGCTCGACCGTGGTGTTCTGGCTCTCATCGAGGATGATGAAGCTGTTGTTCAGGGTGCGGCCACGCATGTAGGCCAGCGGGGCGATCTCGATCACCTGGCGCTCGATCAGCTTGGCCACGTGCTCGAAGCCGAGCATCTCGTACAGGGCGTCGTAGAGCGGGCGCAGGTACGGGTCGATCTTTTGTGCCAGGTCGCCGGGCAGGAAGCCGAGCTTTTCGCCCGCCTCGACCGCCGGACGTACCAGCAGGATGCGCCGCACCTGTTCACGCTCCAGGGCGTCAACCGCGCAGGCCACGGCCAGGTAGGTCTTGCCGGTACCGGCCGGGCCGATGCCGAAGTTGATGTCGTTGCCGAGAATTTCCTTCACATAGCGCTGCTGGTTCAGCCCGCGTGGACGAATCATGCCCTTGCGCGTGCGCAGGGAAACACTGACTTCGTTGACAGCCGGGTTTTCCAGCTCTTCGACGGCCGATTCCTGCAGGTACAGGTGGACCATTTCCGGCGACAGCTCGGTGGCCTTGGCCTCGCGATAGAGGCGGCGCAGCAGTTGTTCGGCAGAGGAGGTGTGTTTGGGTTCGCCGATCAGTTCGAACTGATTGCCGCGGTTGCGGATTTCGATGGCCAGGCGCTGTTCGATCAGGCGCAGATGCTCGTCGAACTGCCCGCACAGGTTGGCGAAGCGGTGGGCCTCGAAGGGCTCGAGGATGAAACGATGTGGTTCGATAGGTGCGTTCAAGGTCGTTTTTCAGCCGCCCAACGGCAAAGGATATGGTCTCAAGGATAACCCTAGCCGCTGCAGGGCGAAAGCGCTGAAACGATCAAGGGTCGCCGGGCCTGTAACAAGGCCCGGCAGGTCAGCTCAATGGGCCAGCGAGCCGAACAGCGAGTGCGGGCGCGCATCGTCGATATGGATGTCGACGAACTGGCCGATCAGCTTCGGATTGTCGCAGCGAAAGTTGACGATACGGTTATTCTCGGTGCGCCCCTGCAACTGGCCGGGGTCGCGGCGCGAGTAGTCGGTGACGAGAATGCGCTGAACGGTACCGACCATTTGTCGGCTGATCTCGAAGCCCTGGGTGTCGAGGCGATGTTGCAGGGCCTTGAGGCGCTCCTTTTTCAGCTCTTCCGGGGTTTCGTCCGGCAGGTCCGAGGCCGGGGTGCCCGGGCGCTGGCTGTAGACGAACGAGTAGGAGAAGTCGAAACCGACGTCGGCCACCAGCTTCATGGTTTGCTCGAAGTCTTTCTCGGTTTCGCCGGGGAAGCCGACGATGAAGTCCGAACTGATGCAGATGCCCGGCACTGCGGCCTTGAGTTTGCGCAGCTTGGACTTGTATTCGAGGATGGTGTGGTTGCGCTTCATCGCCGCCAGCACCCGGTCGGAGCCCGACTGCACCGGCAGGTGCAGGTGCTTGACCAGCTCCGGCACTTCGGCGTGGGCCTGGATCAGGCTGTCGGAAAACTCCAGCGGGTGCGAGGTGGTGTAGCGAATGCGATCGATGCCATCCACCGCCGCCACCACGCGGATCAGCTCGGCCAGGTCCGCCAGGCGCCCGTCGTGGGTCTGGCCACGGTAGCCGTTGACGTTCTGACCCAGCAGGGTGATTTCACGTACACCGTTTTCGGCCAGGTGGATGACTTCGGCCAGCACATCGTCGAACGGTCGGCTGACTTCCTCGCCACGGGTGTAGGGCACCACGCAGAAGGTGCAGTACTTGCTGCAGCCTTCCATCACCGAAACATAGGCGCTGGGGCCATCGATGCGCGGCTCGGGCAGGTGGTCGAATTTTTCGATTTCCGGGAACGACACGTCGACCTGGGGCAGGCGCGTGGTGCGCGCGGCGTCGATCATTTCCGGCAGGCGGTGCAGGGTCTGCGGGCCGAAGACCACGTCGACGTAAGGCGCGCGCTTGCGGATCGACTCGCCTTCCTGGCTGGCCACGCAGCCACCGACGGCGATCACCATGTCCGGGTTCAGGTCTTTGAGTTCACGCCAGCGGCCCAGCTGGGAATACACCCGGTCCTGGGCGCGCTCGCGGATCGAGCAGGTGTTGAGCAGGATGACGTCGGCGTCTTCGGCGCGGGCCGTGACTTCAAGGGCTTGATGTTCACCCAGCAGATCGACCATGCGCGAGCTGTCGTACTCGTTCATCTGGCAACCGTGGGTTTCGATGTAAAGCTTCTTGGCCATGGGAGATCATCTGGTAATTCGAAGAACCGCACATTATAAGGGCCCGGGGCCGTGGATCCTAGCATTGTCGGCCTGGTGCCTATGTTATAGTTTGCGACTTCTTTACCACCCGTGATTGTCCCCGCCCAAAATGACCAAACGCGAAGCTCCGATCTACAAAGTGATCTTTCTCAACCAGGGCCAGGTGTACGAGATGTATGCCAAGCAGATCTATCAAAGCGATCTGTGGGGCTTTCTTGAAGTTGAAGAGTTTGTCTTTGGCGAGCGCACCCAGGTGGTGGTCGATCCGAGCGAAGAAAAGCTCAAGGCCCAGTTCGAAGGCGTGGTGCGCAGCTTTGTGCCGATGCACTCGATCGTGCGCATCGATGAGGTCGAGCGTCTGGGCACGCCAAAGATCAGCGAGGCGCGCGGTACTGGCAATGTAATGCCGTTCCCGATGCCAATGCCGGAAAAGTAAGTACGGGTTTCAGGGCAGCGGCGAGAAGGGCGTGCGACCGTCGACGGTCTGTAGCTCCAGCAGGTATTTGCGAAAGATCTGCCCCAGCACCTGGGTCGCGATTTCCAGCTCGTCGCGCGGCATCTTGGCAGACACCTCGTCAGCCATGTCCAGTGCATCCTCGGCACCATTGACCGCTGCCATCTTCAGCAGGATGTAGGCCTGCACATTGTTGGCCGCCACACCTTCACCCTTGTAGAACATGGTGCCCAGACGGTATTGCGCCTCGGCGTGGCCTTGCAGCGAGGCTTGCTCGAAGTAGCTCAGGGCCTGGTTGAGGTCGCGTGGGGTGTTGGTGCCTTCGTAGTAGAACTCACCCAACTCGTACTGGGCTTGTGCATCCCCGGACTTGGCCGCGTCCTGGCAGGCAGCGAGCGCTTGCGGCAGGTCTTCGGGCTGGGAATCGAGGGTGCAGCGGCCCGTCGCCGGAATCAGCAACGAGTTACCGCCTGCTGTGGCCAGCAGGGGCTGAAGAAGCAACAGGCAGCCCAGGGCGAGGGCGCGGCCGGTGCGGTTCATGGGGATCGACTTACCTCTGCAAAGCTGCGGCCAAAGTGTCTGGTGGCACATTATGGGATAAGCAGCGCCTACCTTACAAAGTCTTTACTCGATTTTCTGCTTCCAAGGCACCATCGCGGGGCAAGCCCGCTCCCACAATGATCACTGTGGGAGCGGGCTTGCCCCGCGATGGCTGCAAAAATCAGAGCTTGGCGAACGCTCGCTCAGCCGCATCCAGGGTGATCTGCAGCTCGGTTTCACCGTGGGCAATCGAGGTAAAGCCCGCTTCGAAGGCGCTTGGCGCCAGGTACACGCCGCCTTCGAGCATCAGGTGGAAGAAGCGCTTGAAGCGCTCGGCATCGCTGGCCATGACGTCATCGAAGGTGACGATGTCGTCGGCACCGCTGAAGTACAGGCCAAACATGCCGCCGGCCTGGGTGGTGACGAACGGGATGCCGGCGGCATCGGCGCGCTGTTGCAGGCCATCGAGCAGGCGGCTGGTGAAGGCGCTCAGTTCGTCATGAAAGCCTGGGCGGCTGATCAGTTTGAGGGTGGTCAGGCCAGCGGCCATGGCCAGCGGGTTGCCCGACAGGGTGCCGGCCTGGTAGACCGGGCCCAGCGGCGCGATCTGTTCCATGATCTTGCGCTTGCCACCGAAGCAGCCCACCGGCATGCCGCCACCGACGATCTTGCCGAAGGTCGAGAGGTCCGGGGTCACCCCGTAATGAGCCTGGGCGCCGCCCAGGGCGACGCGGAAACCGGTCATCACTTCGTCGAAGATCAACACCACGCCATGCTTGTCGCACAACGCGCGCAGGCCTTCGAGGAAGCCTGGCGCCGGCGGCACGCAGTTCATGTTGCCGGCGACCGGCTCGACGATGATGCAGGCGACGTCCTGGCCGACGTCAGCGAGCATCTTCTCGACCGCGTCGATGTCGTTGAACGGCAGGGTCAGGGTGTGTTTGGCAAAGGCTGCCGGCACCCCGGCGGAGCTCGGTACGCCTTGCGTCAGCAGGCCGGAGCCGGCTTTGACCAGCAGGCTGTCGGAGTGGCCGTGGTAGCAGCCTTCGAATTTGATGATGCTGTCGCGGCCGGTGTAGCCACGGGCCAGGCGGATGGCGCTCATGGTCGCTTCGGTGCCGGAGCTGACCATGCGCACCATCTCCATCGACGGCACGATCGAGCAGACCAGGTCGGCCATTTCGGTTTCCATGGCGGTTGGCGCGCCATAGGACAGGCCGTGCTCCAGCTGCTTGCGCACCGACTCCAGTACATCCGGGTGGCTGTGGCCGAGGATCATCGGGCCCCAGGAACCGACGTAGTCCACGTAGCGCTTGTCGTCTTCGTCAGTGACATAGGCACCGGCGGCGTGCTTGAAGAACAGCGGCGTGCCGCCAACGCTCTTGAACGCCCGTACCGGCGAGTTGACGCCACCGGGGATGTGTTTCTGGGCGTTGGCAAACAGGGTTTCGGAACGAGACATGATGGGCTCTCTCAATCAGGCAGAAGCGAACAGGGCGTTGAAGGCGCGGGCACGGCGGGTGACTTCCTGCGTGCTGTCGGCGCCGAACAGGCCGTGAATCACCGCCAGCAGGTCGGCGCCGTGGACGACCAGCGGGGCGGCGTTGTCGAGGGTGATGCCGCCGATCGCGCAGATCGGCAGCTTGATACGGTTGCGCGCGTGTTCCAGCAGGGCGGTATCGGCGGCGGGCGCGCCTGGTTTGGTGACCGAATTGAAGAAGCGGCCGAAGGCGACGTAGCTGGCGCCTTCACGGGCGGCCTGCTCGGCCAGCTCCAGTTGGGCGTGGCACGTTGAGCCGATGATGGCGTTGCGCCCGAGCAGGGTGCGGGCCGGGGTCAACGGCCCGTCGGTCTGGCCCAGGTGGACGCCGACGCCCAGGCGTGCAGCCAGTTCGGCGTCGTCGTTGATGATCAGCTGGGTCTTGTAGCGTGCACACAGCTCGGCCAGGCTCTGGGCCTCGCGTAGGCGGCGGGACGCGTCCTGGCTCTTGTCGCGGTATTGCAGCAAGGTCACGCCGCCTTCCAGGGCCGCTTCGACATAGGGCAGAAACTTGCCGGCCAGCAACTGGCTGTCAGTGATGGCATACAGGCCGCGTAACTTCATGGTGTAGACCTCAAGCGAAGATCAGGAACAGAAATCCAGTGGCAGGCGGCGTGGCACGTACTGGCCTTTGCCCAGTTGCTCGGCATCGCGCAGGGTGCGCCAGGTGTAGTCCAGGGCTGTGCGCACGGCGCTCTGCAGTTGTTCGCCAAGGGCCAGGCGGCCGGCCAGGGCACTGGCCAGGGTGCAGCCGGAGCCGTGATAGCTGCCGGGCAGGCGCTGGCAGGTCCAGGTGTGACGCTGGCCGTCGCGGCTGTACAGGCGGTTGTGGATTTCGTGTTCGTCGCCGTGACCGCCGGTGATCAGCAGGTGTCTGACAAACGGCAGGAGCTTTTCTGCGCATTCATCGGCGCTGCCTTCGGGCAGTTCGGCCAGGATGCGTGCTTCGGGAAGGTTCGGGGTAGCGATGGTTGCCAGTGGCAACAGGCGCTCGCGCATGGCGTAGCCGACTTCATCCTTGCCCAGGCGGCCACCGCCGCCTGCGCGCAGGACCGGGTCGCAGACCAGCGGCAGATGCGGATGGGCATTGAGCAGTTCGACCACGGTGTCGACCATTTCGATTGAGCCGAGCATGCCCAGCTTGACGGCCGCTACCGTCGAATCGGCAAGCACGGCATTGGCCTGGGCCAGTACCCACTCGCGGTCGAGGACGCGGAAGTCGCTGACATTGACGGTATCCTGGACGGTCAGGGCGGTCACGGCCGGAGCGGCATGACAGCCTTGCGCGATCAGGGCTTCGATATCTGCCTGCAAGCCGGCGCCGCCACTGGGGTCGTGGCCGGAGAGACAGAGGACAACGGGGCGGGAGCTGTAGGTATTCATGGTGCGCGAGCTTATCACCAAACGCTTTTGCTGGGTCCGCCCCGGCGCTGGGGATTTTTCAACGGGCGTTTGAAAGGTCCTGCGATAATCGCTGAAAGTGCCGTTCTAGAGCCTTTGGCGTAAAGTTTTCAGTGGCATCTGGCAGGCTCGGAAAGCTATGCTAGAGTGCTCGAATAAACCGATAACGGTTACTGCCGGATCACGTCGCCTCAAACGGACAGGAGGCTACGCGACGCGACCGGGACAGACCATGCTGGGGCTGTATGCGCTATTTGCTGATTGTTGTGCTGGGCTGGCTGCCGTTGCTGGCCACGGCGGTCGATTTCGACGACTCCACCCGCAGCTTGCCGCTGGGGCAGGTGATGCAAGTGTTCGAAGACCGCGATGGCAACGCCAGCATTGCGCAGGTCAGTGCGCCGTCATTCAGCGAGCATTTTCGCCCGCACCGGGCCGAAGTCCTCAACGCCGGCTATTCCAGTTCGGTGTTCTGGCTGAAAATCCAGCTGCGCTACACCGCCTTGCCATCGGCAGCCCCCCGCGCCTGGTTGCTGGAGCTGGCCTATCCGCCACTCGATCACCTTGAACTCTACCTGCCGGACGCCAGCGGTACCTTTCGCCTGGCCCAACGCACCGGCGACGCCCTGCCTTATGCCAGTCGGCAAATCAAACAGAACAACTACCTCTTCGAACTACCCTTTGCCCCCGGCCAGACGACCACGGCCTATCTACGCTTGCACAGCCAGGGCTCAGTGCAGGCGCCGTTGACCCTGTGGTCGGCGCAGGCCTACATGGAGGCGCAACCGACCCGCCTGTATGTGCTGGGCCTGATCTACGGCGTGTTGCTGGGGATGCTGGTCTACAACCTGTTCATCTACCTCAGCGTGCGCGATACCAGTTACCTGTATTACATCCTCTATATCGCCTCGTTCGGTCTGTACCAGGTCTCGGTCAACGGCGCCGGCGTGGCCTATTTCTGGCCGGACAGCCCCTGGTGGGCCAACGCCGCCACACCGATGTTCATTGGTGCGGCGGGCCTGTTCGGTTGCCAGTTTGCCCGCAGCTTCCTGCAGGTACGCAATCACAGCCGTGCCTTCGACGCCGTGCTCAAGGTGCTGATGGGCTGTGGTGCGCTGGCGATGCTGCTGTCGCTGACCAGTAGCTACGGCGTAGCCCTGCGCCTGGCCACGGCGTTGGCGCTGCTGTTCACCGTGTGTATCTTCGCCGCCGGGATTTTCGCCTGGCACCGCGGTTTGCGCGTGGCCCGCTACTTCATCATTGCCTGGTCGGCGTTCTTGCTCGGCGGCCTGGTCAATACCCTGATGGTGCTGGGCTATTTGCCGAACGTGTTCCTGACCATGTACGCCAGCCAGATCGGTTCGGCGCTGGAGGTCGGCCTGTTGTCCCTGGCGCTGGCCGACCGCATCAACAGCATGCGTGACGAGCAGGCCCGGACGCTGCGCGAAACCGGCCGCACCCTGGAGCAGCTCAACATCCAGTTGGCCAACAGTAACCGCCTGAAAGACCAGTTCCTGGCCACCGTCACCCACGAGCTGCGCACGCCGATGAATGGCGTGATCGGTTCGCTGGAGCTGATGCAGACCATGCCGCTGGACGGCGAGCTGGCCCAGTACCAGCACACCGCCAGTTCCGCAGCCCAGGACATGATGGGCATGGTCGATGACATCCTCATCCTCACCGAGCTGCAGGCCGGCCGCCTGAGTGCTCAGAACGCCCCGTTCAGCCTGCGCTCGCTGCTGCAGGAGGTGCGCGCCGAACATGCCGCTGCTGCCATGGCCAAGGGCTTGTACCTGAGCCTGGATACCCCGGCGGAACTGCCCGATGTGCTGATCGGCGACCGGCACAAGCTGGCCATGTGCCTGGGGTACTTGATGGATAACGGCATCAAGTTCACTCACCAGGGCGGGGTCATGTTGCAGGTACGCGGTGCCCGCCTGGGCCCGGATCAACTGCGCTTGAGCATCAGTGTCAGCGACAGCGGCATCGGTTTCGATTGCCTTGATGAAGCCACGCTGTATCAGCGCTTCTTCCAGGTCGATGGCTCGATGACTCGAGCTCACGGCGGCCTGGGCATTGGCCTGGCGATTTGCCGGCAGTTGGCCGAGCTGATCGGCGCGCGCCTGCAGCACGAGTCCAATCCGGGGCTGGGCAGCCGCTTCGAGCTGAGCCTGAGCGTGCCCTTGAGCCCGCCCCAGGTGCAGTTGGGCATGGCCCGGCCAGGGCTAAATCACGGCTAGTTAGGCGTTTTTGTCACTTTGACAGGGGGGCGGGGCGTGATTCACTGAAATTTCAGATACGCCAGGATCCAGGAGGCCCCTCGATGAACCTGCACCAGTACGCTGAAACCCATGAGGTCACCAACCAGCCGCCGTCCCTGGATGGCGCCAACCTGTACCGCATCGATCTGCCGCTGCAGGAATGGTCGCGGCGCTACGGTGCAGGCTGGGCACAGGACCGCATCGACGCGTACGGCGCCCTGGCCGGCGGGCCGCTGATGGCCGCAGGCTTTCTGGCCAACCAGTACAAGCCGCAGTTCAGCAGCCATGATCGCTACGGCCATCGCATCGACCTGGTGGAGTTTCATCCGGCCTATCACGAGCTGATGCGCACGGCCGTCGAGCATGGCCTGCCCTCGTTGCCCTGGGCCAACCCGCGTGAGGGCGCCCATGTCGCCCGCGCCTCGATGACCTACCTGCACAGCCAGGCCGAAGCCGGCAGTGGCTGCCCGCTGACCATGACCTTCGCCGCCGTGCCGGCGCTCAAGCTGCAGCCGGAACTGGCCAAGTACTGGTTACCCAAGGTCCTGGCAACGGAATACGACCCGCGTAACATTGGCGATCGCCATAAGGCCGGGGTGACCCTGGGCATGGCCATGACCGAGAAGCAGGGCGGCACCGATGTGCGCGCCAATACCACACGTGCCTATCCGGTCGGTGCGCCAGGCCCGGGCCGGGCTTATGAACTGGTCGGGCACAAGTGGTTCTGCTCGGCGCCCATGTGCGATGCCTTTCTGACCCTGGCCCAGACCGACAAGGGCCTCAGCTGTTTCCTGCTGCCGCGTCACCGCCCGGATGACAGCCGCAACCAGTTCTATATCCAGCGCCTGAAGAACAAGCTCGGCAACTGCTCCAATGCTTCCAGCGAAGTCGAGTTCCGTGGCGCCCTGGCCTGGATGATCGGTGAGGAAGGCCGTGGGGTGCCGACCATCATCGAAATGGTCGCCATGACCCGCTTCGACTGCATGGTCGGCTCCAGTGCCCTGATGCGCCAGGCCCTGACCCAGGCCGCTCACCACTGCGCCCATCGCCAGGTCGGTGGGCGGCTGTTGGCCGAGCAGCCATTGATGCAGAACGTGCTGGCCGATCTGGCCCTGGAAAGCGAAGCGGCGCTGGCCTTGAGCCTGCGCATGGGCCATGCCCTCGACCAGCCGGATGATCCGCACCAGGCGCGTTTTGCCCGGCTGATCACCGCCGTGGGCAAGTACTGGATCTGCAAACGGGCACCGGCGATGATCAATGAGGCGGCCGAATGCATGGGCGGTGCCGGTTATGTCGAAGACAGCATCCTGCCGCGGCTGTACCGCGAGGCTCCGGTCAACTCGACCTGGGAAGGCTCGGGCAACGTCCAGTGCCTGGACGTATTGCGCGCCTTGTCCAAGGAGCCCGGCGTACTCGACACACTGTTTGCCGAGCTCGGTGATGGCCATGGCGATCCGCGCCTGGCTGCACATATCGGCAACCTCAAGGTGGCGTTTGCCGACACCGCTGACATCCAGTACCGCGCCCGCCAGCTCACGGAAGACATTGCCGTCGGCCTGCAGGCCAAGTTGCTGCTCGAAGCCGGTAACGCGGTGGTCAGCGATGCCTTTATCGCCAGCCGCCTGAGAGGCAGCGGCCGGGTATACGGCGTGCTGCCCCGTGGCATTGATGTCGCGGCGCTGGTGCAACGCTCGACCCCGAATTGGCCGCTCTAACGTGCGTGCCTTTGCCGACGGATGTAGGCAAGATGGGGGCATGCATGTCAGACAGGAAGTACATTGTGAGCCGTACTGATGAAGCCTTCGTTGTCGTAGAAACCGCCGAGCAGGCCGTCGACCGCCTGGCGGCCCTGCACGAACAAGCCACCGCGGCCTTGAGCCAGGCGCTCAAGCGCTACCTCAAGGACCGCACCGAGCCGGATGCCGAGGAGCGGGCACTGTTCCGCTACCCCGAACTGCGCCTGACCTACCAATACCATGGCGAAGTGCCGGCGATTACCCGCGCTTACGCCAAGGTTCAGCTACCCGGCACCTACAGCGTTACCGTGACGCAGCCGGCGGCGTTCCGTGGTTACCTGCTCGAGCAGCTCAAGCCGCTGATGCGTGACTTCACTGTCACGGTTGAAGTGGGCGTCAGCCAGCAGAACATTCCTTACCCTTATGTGGTCGAGCAGGGCGACGAGCTGGCCGGTACCGGCATCACTGCCGCGGCGCTGGCGCGGGTGTTCCCCAGCACCGACCTGTCCGCCGCCACCGACGGCATTGCCGACGGCCTGTACGACTGGGCCAACGTCGACCCACTGCCGCTGGCACTGTTCGACGCCGCGCGGGTGGACTTCTCCCTGCGCCGCCTGGTGCATTACACCGGCAGCGACTGGCGCCATGTGCAGCCGTGGATCCTGCTGACCAACTATCACCGTTATGTCGACCAGTTCATCACCCACGGTCTTGAGCAACTGCGTAATGATCCGCGCTTCGTGCGCATGGTCTTGCCGGGCAATGTGATCATCGAAAAGGCCATGGACAACGGCGAAGCCCAGGCCCTGGTCGCCGGGGTGGTCTGGCACCGTTACCAGATGCCGGCCTATCACCTGATCGCCGCCGATGGCGACGGTATCACCCTGGTCAACATCGGCGTCGGCCCGTCCAACGCCAAGAACATCACCGACCACCTGGCGGTGCTGCGCCCGCACTGCTGGCTGATGATCGGCCACTGCGGTGGCCTGCGCCAATCGCAGACCATTGGCGATTACGTGCTGGCCCACGCCTATATGCGCCGCGATGGGATTCTCGACCGGGTGGTCCCCCCGAACATTCCGATTCCGGCCCTGGCCGAAGTGCAACTGGCGTTGCAGGAGGCGGCGGCGCAGGTTACCGGCGAACGCGGCGACGAGCTGAAAAAGCGCCTGCGTACCGGCACCGTGCTGACCTACGACGACCGCAACTGGGAGCTGCGCTGGGCCCAGGAACGACCGTTGATCAACCTGTCGCGGGCAGTGGCGGTGGACATGGAAAGCGGCACCATCGCCGCCCAGGGCTATCGCTTGCGGGTCCCGTACGGCACCTTGTTGTGCGTTTCCGACAAACCGCTGCACAGCGAGATCAAACTGCCGGGGGCGGCCAACGCCTTCTACAACCGGGCGGTCAGCCAGCACTTGAACATCGGTATCGCCGCCCTCGACCTGCTGCGTACCGAGCTCAACTCGTTGCACTCGCGTAAACTGCGCAGTTTTGACGAGCCGCCGTTCCGCTGAGGCCCCATGCCGTTACCCCCACGCACCAAGCCGCGGCGTCCCGCGGCCAAGCCCGCCGGTCCGCGTCGCCTGCCCAAGGCGCCGCCGGCCGAGCCGCGGTTGATCCTGTTCAACAAGCCCTTTGACGTGCTGACCCAGTTCAGCGACGGCGAAGGGCGCGCGACCCTCAAGGACTTCATCGCCATCCCCGGCATCTACCCGGCCGGGCGCCTGGACCGTGACAGCGAGGGCCTGCTGCTGTTGACCAACGATGGCCAGTTGCAGGCGCGGATTGCCGACCCCAAGCACAAGTTGGCGAAAACCTATTGGGTACAAGTGGAGGGGGAACCGAGCGCGGAGCAGTTGCAGCGTCTGCGCGAGGGTGTCGAGCTCAACGACGGCCCGACCTTGCCGGCCCAGGCCCGCCAGCTCGACGAGCCCGACCTTTGGCCACGCAACCCGCCAGTACGCTTTCGCAAGAGCATACCGACCAGTTGGCTGGAGCTGGTGATCAAGGAAGGGCGCAACCGTCAGGTGCGGCGCATGACCGCTGCCGTCGGCTTGCCGACCCTGCGCCTGGTGCGCGTACGGATCGGCGACTGGAGCCTGGATGGCCTTGATCAAGGCCAGTGGCGGGAAGTGCCGGCCAAGCTTTAAACGCCTTCGATAAAGCCGATCACCACGCTTTTGATGATGAAGGCGAGGATGCCCAGGCCCAGCACGAAAAACAGGATGAAGGTGCCGAACTTGCCGGCTTTGGATTTTTTCGCCAGGTCCCAGACGATAAAACCCATGAAACCAATGAGGATGGTGACCAGGATGGTCATCATCCACTCTTCGAACAACGCAGGATCCATCGATACTCTCCGGCAGGTTGAGGCGCGCGATTATACGCCCCAGTTGCCAGCCTGACTAACGCAGGTGCGTGAGCGGCAGTTCGGTGCTGGCCAGTACCTGGTTGAGGACGAAGCTGGAGCGCACGCTGGTTACGCCTTCAATGCGCGTCAGGTGGCCGAGCAGCAGTTGCTGGTAATGGTCCATGTCGGGCACTACGACTTTTAGCTGGTAGTCGGCATCCATCCCGGTGACCAGGCTGCATTCGAGTACTTGCGGCAGGCTGCGGATCGCTGCCTCGAAGGTCTCGAAGCGCTCGGGGGTGTGGCGGTCCATGCCGATCAGTACGTAGGCGGTCAGGCTCAGGCCGAGCTTCTTGCGATCGAGCAGGGCGACCTGGCGGGCAATGTAGCCGTCGTCTTCCAGTTGCTTGACCCGGCGCGAGCAGGGCGAAGGCGACAGGCCGATGCGTTCGGCCAGTTCCTGGTTGGAGATACGCGCATCGCGCTGCAATTCGGCAAGAATGCTCAGGTCATAGCGGTCAAGCTTGCTCATGGGGTTGGCCTTTTCTGTTTCGATTGCGTCGAATTATCAATCTTTAGGCAAAAATTGCGCAAGTGATATTTAATTGAGCAATCTTAGCAATCCTCTGTCGCTGCCTTCGCCGTATTCTTATCACCAGAATCACTGCCCGGACATCAGTCCAGTGCGGCGGGCCTAATCAGGCCAGCCGCGGCCAGCAACCCCACCCGGTTGTGCTCGGCCCCCGGGCTACACACTGTCCACAAGACGGCGTGAGGTGAGCCGGTGTCACAAGCGCCGAGCACGGACAAAATTCTCAAAGGGAGACCCCAGGGTCTCCCTTTTTTATTGCCTGGCAAATTTCATCTGGCGGCCGATACCCCGTAGCAGACGGCCTGATAAAGTAATCCAGGCCCCTTGTTATCGGTCCGTGAGGAAAAGCATGAAGTCGCGCGTCTGGCGTATGGCGGGTGTTGGTTTGCTGTGCATGAGTGTCAATCTGCCGCTGCTTGCCGAAGGGCAGGGGGCTTCACCGTTGCAGTCGCGGCCCGATGAAGTGCGTCAGACCCAGGCGCCGCGTACCGGCTACTACCAGGACATTCCGCGACGCAACGACAACCGCTATTACCAGGCCGGTGGCGCCGGGCATCCGGATGGCCATGGCAATGGGTGGGGTCCGGGGCCGCAGTATCGCCCGGGGCAGACCATCGAGCGCTTCCCCGAGCGCTACTGGAAAGTGCCCTATCGCGGGCATGATTACTTTTATTCCGGCGGCTACTGGTATCGCCCGCAAGGCCCGCGCTATGTGGTGGTGACACCGCCGTATGGCGTGCGGGTCAACTACCTGCCCGATTACGCGCGCGAAGTGTGGGTTGGCAGTGCGTTGTTGTTCCTTGCGGCGGGTACGTATTACCAGTACCTGGAGGACAGCCGCGAATACGTGGTGGTCAATCCACCGACGGCCAGTGCGCCGCAGCAGCTTGATCGTGACCGTTATGAATGCCATCGCTGGGCGGTGCAGCAGACCGGCTTTGATCCGGCTGCGGCCAGTTATGCGCCGTCGGCGCAGGTGGCCGATAACTATCGGCGGGCGCAGGGTGCTTGTTTGAGCGGGCGGGGGTATAGCGTCAACTGAACCGGGGGCTGCTGCGCAGTCCATCGCTGGCAAGGCCAGCTCCCACAGTTTAACGGTGCATGCAGTTCCATTGTGGGGGCCGGCCTTGCCGGCGATGCAAGGCACAGCCTTGCCAATGGCCTCACATCACCGGATCCGCATGCACCAGTACTTCCGCCTTCGGATACTGGCTGTTGATCGCCGCCGCAGCCTGGTCACACAAGGCATGGGCCTGGGTCAGCGGCAGGTCCCCGGGCAACTCCAGGTGCAATTGCACAAACCAGTGGCTACCCGATACCCGCGTGCGCAAGTCATGGGCGCCACACACCCCGGGCACACTGCAGGCCAGCGCCAGCATCTGCTCGCTGATGTCACTGGGCAGTTCCTGGTCCATCAGGATCGAGCTGCTCTCGCGCCCAATCTGCAGGGCGCTCCAGAGGATGTACAGGGCGATGCCCAGGCCGAAAATCGCATCCAGCTGCGGCCAGCCGAAGCGCGCCAGCACCAGGGCTACCAGAATGCTGCCGTTGAGCAGCAGGTCTGAACGGTAATGCAGTGAGTCGGCGCGCACCGCGTTTGAGCCGGTGATGCGGATTACCTTGCCCTGCAGCATCAGCAAGGCAATGGTCAGCACCAGTGACAGCACCATCACTGCAATGCCAACGCCGGTTTCTGCCAGCGGTTGTGGATTCTGCAGCCGCTCCACCGCCTGCACGCCTATCAGCACCGCACTGACGGCAATGAACAGCGCCTGGGCCATGCCCGCCATGGCCTCGGCCTTGCCGTGGCCGTAGCGATGATCGTCATCGGCCGGGCGCAGGGCATAGTGCACCGCCAGCAAATTGAGGAAAGACGCCACGCCATCGAGGGCCGAATCGGTCAGCCCGGCCAGCAGGCTGACCGAACCGCTGAGCCACCAGGCCACCGCCTTGGTCAGGATCAGGATACTGGCCACCGCCAGCGAGGCGCGGGTGGCCAGGCGCAGCAGGCGTTGGTGTTCAGCCGAGGGAGTCATGCCGAAGGTGGCTTCCTGTCAGAGGTCAAGCCGCGGGCTTGAGGCCATACATGGCCAGTTGTTCGACGCTGCCCTTGTGCTGGATCAGGCGCGGGTCGTTGAGTGGCAGGCGCTGGCCCAGTTCGCTTTCGAGAATAGCCTGCAGCTTGCTGTTGTCGACTTTGCCGTCGGCGCTGATGGCTTCATTGAGCTTCTCGGGCGCGACCTGGGCCGTGGTGCCGCCAGGCAGGTAGATGGCGCCGGTGGCGAAGTCGATGCCAAAGGCGATCAGGCCGGGAATCACATAGAAGAGGATGCCGATAGCGTCGAGGGCGGCGACCACCGGGTCGATCTTGCCTTCGATCTGGCCGCGCCGATCGGGAAAGAACAGGGTGCCGCAGGCCGTCAGTTGGGTCAGCAGGGTGGCGACCACGACGCCGCCAATGACACGGGAGGGAATACGCATGGAAATCTCCGGAATGAAGGCCACAACGATACAGGCAAAGAGCCGGTATCTACAGCTAAGACCATGATAAGGCGGGCTCGGTTCGCCGTTATACTCGGCGGATTGTTTGAGGACCACCATGAAATCATTACCGATCGATGCCGTACTGCCGGCCTTGCGCGAGGCCTTGGGCCAGCGCCACGAAGCAGTGCTCGAAGCGCCCCCCGGCGCTGGCAAGACCACCCGTGTACCGCTGGCGCTGCTCGATGAGCCGTGGCTGGCCGGGCAGCGCATCCTCATGCTTGAACCGCGGCGCCTGGCGGCACGGGCGGCAGCCGAGCGGCTGGCCAGTGAGCTGGGCGAGCAGGTCGGGCAAACGGTCGGTTACCGCATTCGCCTGGACAGCAAGGTTGGCCCGAACACGCGGATCGAGGTGGTCACCGAAGGGATTCTCACCCGTCGCCTGCAGGCCGATCCAGCCCTGGATGGCGTGGGCCTGCTGATCTTCGATGAATTCCACGAGCGCAGCCTCGATGCCGACCTGGCCCTGGCCCTGAGCCTCAACGGTCGTGAGCTGTTGCGCGATGAGCCGCCGCTGAAAATCCTGCTGATGTCGGCGACCCTTGAGGGCGAGCGTCTGTCGAGCCTGCTCGACGACGCCCCGGTAGTCAGCAGCGAAGGGCGCATGTACCCGGTCGATGTGCGGTGGGGCCGCCCCTTCCAGCCGGGCGAGTTCATCGAGCCGCGGGTGGTCGATACGGTGCTCCAGGCCATCACTGATGAGTCGGGCAGCGTGCTGGTGTTCCTGCCGGGACAGGCGGAGATTCGCCGTGTGAATCAGGCCCTGCAGGACGCCCTCGGTGAGCGCCGTGACATCTTGCTCTGCCCACTGCACGGCGAGCTTGACCTCAATGCCCAGCGCGCTGCCATCGACACGCCACCCGCCGGCCTGCGCAAGGTGGTGCTGGCGACCAACATCGCCGAGACCAGCCTGACCATCGATGGTGTGCGGGTGGTGGTCGATGCCGGCCTTGCCCGGGTGCCGCGCTTCGACCCCGGTAGTGGCATGACCCGCCTGGACACCCAGCGTATCTCCCGCGCCAGCGCCACCCAGCGCGCCGGCCGGGCCGGACGGCTAGAGCCCGGCGTGTGCTACCGCTTGTGGTCCGAAGCCCAGCATGAGCAATTGGCGGCGTACGGCGCTGCCGAGATCCTCCAGGCCGATTTGGCCGGCCTGGCCTTGCAGTTGTCGCGCTGGGGCGTCGTCCCCGAGCAACTGCGCTGGCTCGACCAGCCGCCAGCTGCCGCCTACGGCCAGGCGCTGGATCTGTTGCAGCGCTTGGGCGCGTTCAAGGCCGACAGCCAGGACAGCCTCAGCATCCACGGCCAGGCCATGGCCGAATTGCCGGCGCATCCGCGCATCGCCCACCTGCTGCTGCGCGGCCAGGACCTGGGCCTGGCCGACATGGCTTGTGATGTCGCCGCATTGCTCGGTGAGCGCGACATCCTGCGTGGCGGCGGTGCCGACCTGCACAACCGCCTGGCCCTGCTCAGCGGCGAAACCCGCGCGGCCAAAGGCGGGCAGGGCGGTGTGCAGCGCGCCCGGCAACTGGCCCGTCAGTACCGTGGCTATTTACGTGGCAAAGCCACTTCAGCTGTAGCCGACCCTGACCATTCGCGCTGGCTGGGTGCCTTGCTGGCGCTGGCCTACCCGGACCGGGTTGCCCAACAGCGGCGTGCCGGCGGTGCTGAATATCGCCTGGCCAACGGCCGTGCCGCGCTGTTCGGCGAAGCCGATGCCTTGATGAAACATCCGTGGCTGGTGATCGCCGACCTGGGTAGCCGTCAGGGCCAGCGCGAGGAGCGCATTTATCTGGCCGCCGATTTCGACCCGGCGTTGTTCGACGGGGTCCTGGCCGAACAGGTGCGCAGCCTGGATATCCTCGACTGGGACGAACGCGAAAACGTGTTGCGTGCCGAACGTCAACGCAAGGTCGGTGAGCTGGTGCTCAGCCGAGAGCCGCTGACCGGCCTGGATGAAGACGCCCGCGCCCGCGCGCTGCTGGAACTGGTGCGGCGCAAAGGCCTGGAGCTGCTGTCGTGGACCCCCGAGCTGCGCCAGTGGCAGGCGCGCGTGGCGCTGTTGCGCCAACTCGACCTGGCAACCCAGGGTGAGAGCCAATGGCCGGACCTGAGCGATGCCGCGCTGCTGGCCAGCCTTGGCGACTGGCTGCAGCCCTACCTGGGCAAGGTCACCCGCCTGAGCCATTTCACCCAGCTCGACCTCTCGTCGATCCTGCGCAACCTGCTGCCCTGGCCGCTGCCCCAGCGCCTGGATGAATGGGCGCCGGTGCACCTGAGTGTGCCATCGGGTTCGAACATCCGCCTGGATTACAGCGAAACCCCGCCGATCCTCGCTGTGCGCCTGCAGGAGCTGTTCGGCCTGGCCGAAACCCCACGTATTGCCCAGGGACGGCAACAGGTCTTGCTGCACCTGCTGTCGCCCGCGCGGCGGCCGGTGCAGGTGACCCAGGATTTGGCCAACTTCTGGCGCAGCACCTACGCCGAGGTGAAGAAGGATCTGAAGGGGCGCTACCCCAAGCACTATTGGCCGGATGACCCTTTGGTCGCCGAGGCTACCGCGCGGGCCAAGCCACGCAAATAATTACGGTTGCGCAGGCAACAACAAGCGCGCCGTCACCGGCAGGTGATCGGAGATCTCCAGGGTGTCCTGCTGAATCACCCGTGCCTCCAAACGCTGCAGCTTCGGGCTGTGCAACAAATAATCGAGGGTGCGGTCCGGCCCCTGCAGATTAGGGTCGTTGGGGTAGTGGGTCAGCCAGGCCGCGCGGTCGGCGCCGCTGGCTTCGGCATTGCTGGGGATCATCGGGTACTTGTCCCAGAGCAGGTGCAAATCGCTGTCGGCGCTGTACTGACCGCGCAGTTCGGCCGGCAGGCGCCGGTACTGGCCGAGCGGCAGCAGGTTGAAGTCGCCGCCGATCAACCAGGGGGTGCCCTGGCTTTCGAGCTTGTCGAGCAGTCGCGTTAGCTGTTGCACCTGCTGGCGCTGGATATCGCTGCCCGCCTCGAAGGGGGCGAGGCGGGTGTTGAGGACCGCTAACGGGCCGCCGTCGCGCAGTGGCAGGTAGCTGGCAAGGATGGCTTGCTGAGGTTGCAGCAAGCGCTGCAGGGCGTTGCCGGCGGCGACCGGCAATTGCACGCGTTCGGCCTGCTTGATCGGGTAGCGGCTCAGGGTCGCCAGGCTGCGGCCGACGCTGCCGAAAATATGCCAGTCGGGGACGAAATCGGCTTTCCAGTCGTAGGCCTGCACCGCGCACGGATAGATATCCACCAGACGCTCGCGCAGCAGTGCCAGCTGGTCCTGGTAGTCGCTGGCCTTGGCGTTGTTGTCCAGCTCCTGGAGCAGGACGATGTCCGGCTGTTCGGCGCGGATCACCCGTGCCACTTCATCGAGGTTGAAGGCGAGGTCTTCGGCGGTAGGGCGGGTGTCTTCGCCACGGCCCTGGTCGTACCAGAACACGTAGCGTTTGCCGGCCAGGTACTGCACGTTCCAGGTCATCACCTTGAGCACCTGGCCCGGCACCAGCGCTGCATTGCTGGCGCGACAGCTAACCGGCAGGGTTTCGCGCGGCTCGGGTTGCCAGCTCAACTGCGTGGCCAGCAGCCACAGCAGGGCGAACAGAACAAGCAGGGTCAGCAGTGCGTTGCGCAGTAGTCGGGTCATCGGCTCGGCTTGGCTTGGCAGGTCACTGCCAAGCATACCCGAGCCGTTCGTCCGCTAACCAGTCAGGATACCGGTGGCTCTGCAATCGGTTCGCTGACCAGCATGTACAGGCGGAACATCACCACGGTGCTGAACAGCTGCAGGAAGCCGTTGGCACTGTCGAGGGCCAGTTGCGCCAGCGGCGAAGGCTCGGGCACCAGCATCATGCTCAGGCCGTCGATCAGCCACAGCGGTGCCAGCACGCCGAGGATGCAGCTGAAGATGCGCCAGAAGTTGCCGGTGGTCATCTGAAAGCTGGTACGCATGGCTTCGATCGGTGGCAGGCCACGCAGCACCAGGGCGTATTCGGCAAACACCAGGTGGATCATCACCCAGATGCCGGGAATGATGAACAGCGCGGCGCCGGCCATGATCAGCAGCGAGCTGAGCATCACCATCAGGGCGAATGACGGCCACAGGCGCAAGGCCATGGCCAGCAGGTTGCGCTTGAGCGGGGTGTAGCCGTTGCTGCGGGTGTCGAGGTAGAGGATCAGCGCGGCGCTGTACAACGGGTAGAACAGCAGGCTGACCAGCATGCCGTAGCCTGGAGAGGCATCCTCGCCCAGTTGCTGGTTCAGCAGCTGGGTGCACAGCGCTTCGAGCACCACCAGCGGCAGGCACAGCTGGGCAATGCTCAGCAGGTGGCGGCGGAAGAAATACACGGAGTCGCGCAGAACACTAAGCGGATTCATCGGTCGATATCGCATTGAAGAAAAGCAGGGCGTCACTTTAGCCCAGGCGCTGGCCAACCTGAAGAAAGTTTAATCCCGGCTTGTGTTGAATCTATCGTCCTGGCACCCCATTTTACCTGTACTCGATTTTTCCGGTTTTGCAGTGAGGTTGCCCATGAACAGTGAAGAACAAACCCTGATCGACGGCCTGTTCGGTCGACTCAAGCAAGCCGAGGACCCGGCCGTGCCACGCGATGCCCAGGCCCAGGCACGCATTGCCGAACACCTGCAGCAGCAACCGGCGGCGCCTTACTACATGGCTCAGGCGATCCTGGTGCAGGAAGCGGCGCTCAAGCGCCTGGACGAACAGAACCAGCAACTGCAGGCCGAGCTGAAGCAGGCCAAGGCCCAGGTTGCAGCCACCGCACCGAGCAGCAGTGGCGGCTTTTTGTCGAGTATCTTCGGCAGCGGCACCCGTGATCCACAGCCGCTGCAGAGCCAGGCCCCGGCCAACCCGCCAGTCAGTGGCGGCGGTTGGCGCGAACCGTCGCGCCCGTCATTCAACCCGCCAGCGCAACAGCAGGGCTTCAACGCCGCACCGGCCCAGGCTCCCGCCCGCAGTGGGGCCAGCAGCTTCCTCGGTGGCGCACTGCAAACCGCTGCCGGTGTGGCGGGCGGGGTGATGCTGGCGCAAGGCATCAGCAGCCTGTTCAACCATCACTCACAGCCTGAAGAGGTGGTCGAAGTAATCAAGGAAGAACCGGCGCCGGCCAGCGACACCAGTGGCTGGGGCAGCAATGACGAGCAGCGCCTGACCGCCGACAACGGCAGCTACGGCAATGACCAGGGCGGCTTCATGGACAGCGACTACGGCAGCGACGACGGCGGCTTCTTCGGCGGCGACGACGACAGCTTCGTCTGACCGCGCTTACCCGCATGGCCCGCAGGCTGGCATACTGGGCGCCGAAACGGCCCCGGTGTGCGGCGGCCGGCAACAGCGCTGTGCGCCATGAGGAAAAGCGGTGAAGAAGATCGCGGTATTCGCCGATGTGCAAAACCTCTACTACACCGTGCGCCAGGCCTACGGTTGCCACTTCAACTATGCGGCGCTGTGGGCCGACATCAGCCAGCACGGGCAGATCGTCGAAGCGGTGGCCTACGCGATCGACCGCGGCGACAGCAAGCAACAGCAGTTTCAGCAGATCCTGCGCAACCTCGGTTTCACGGTCAAACTCAAACCCTATATCCAGCGCAGCGACGGCTCGGCCAAGGGCGACTGGGACGTGGGCATCACCCTTGATGTGATCGACGCCGCCGCGCGGGTCGACGAGGTGGTGCTGGCCTCCGGTGATGGTGATTTCGACCTGCTGCTCGAGCGGGTCATCAGCCGTCACGGCATTCAGGCCGTCGCCTATGGCGTACCGGGGCTGACCGCCAATTCACTGATTCGCGCTGCCAGCCGTTATGTGCCCATCGAGGGCAGCCTGCTGCTCAAGCATTAAGATTTCTGAGGTTGTCGTTTTGGAACGTATCGCTGTCATCGACTTTGAAACCACCGGCATTTCACCCGGTGCCGGTTGCCGGGCCACGGAGGTGGCGGTGGTCATGCTGGAGCGCGGGCGCATCGTCGAGCGCTATCAAAGCCTGATGAATGCCGGGGTGCCGGTACCGGCGTTTGTCGCCGGCTTGACCGGCATCACCACCGCCATGCTGCGCAGTGCGCCGCCGATTGCCCGGGTGATGAACGAGGTGGCCGAGTTCGTCGGCGATACGCCGATGCTCGCCCACAACGCCTCGTTCGACCAGAAGTTCTGGGACTACGAGCTGTCGCAGATCGGCCGTAGCCGCAGCCAGCGGTTCGCCTGCTCGATGTTGCTGGCGCGACGCCTGATGCCCTCGGCGCCTAACCACAAATTGGGCACCCTGACCCGTTGGGCCGGCCTGCCTGATACCGGTACCGCGCACCGGGCCATGGCCGATGCTGAAATGGCCGCCAACCTGGCCCAGCACCTGGCCGGGCAATTGCGCCAGCAGGGCGTCAACGGTGTCTCCCACCAGTTGTTCTGCAGCCTGCAGAAAGTCCCCGCGGCGAAGATCGGCGAAGCGCTGAAAGTCTATCGCTAGGCCTTCTTGCCGTTGGGCTCCAGGTGGCCCAGCGGCAGGCGCCGCTCCACGGCGCTGGAGAGAATGATCGAGGTCTTGCTGAAGCCGAACTGGGCGATGCGGTTGATCAGTTCCTCCAGCTCCGGCATCGAGGCCACGGCCGCCTGCATGATCACGCAGGGGTCGCCGGTCACCCGGTGGCACTCGGTCAGTTGCGGGATCTGCGTGAGCTCCTCAAAGGTCTGCTGGTTGCCATGGCTGGCCAGGCGCAGCTCGATCACGCACTGGATCGGCAGGCCGATCTTCTCCAGGTCGACCTTGGCCTGATAGCCGGTAATCACCCCGCTGGCCTCAAGCTTGGCCACCCGTTCAGCCACCGCCGGGGCGGAGAGATTGACCTTGCGCGCGAGCTCGGCGAAGGAGGCGCGGCCGTTGTCCAGCAGGGCGCTGAGGAGCATGCGATCGTACTTGTCCATGGGCTTCCAGAGGGTGATTGTCGATTCAAAGGCGCAAGGCCATAAGAACCGTTTTTTCAAAAGTGTACGGTTGGTTTAAACAGGTTTTGTAACTTATGTTTAGCGTGCCGCCTTTCTAAACTAACTGCCCGACAACGATAATTCGAGCCCCCCATGCCTGCCTCCCGTCGCTTCCCGTTAGTTTTGATTGGCGCCTTTCTCGCCTTGTACCTGGTCTGGGGCTCGACCTACCTGGTGATTCGCATCGGCGTCGAGTCCTGGCCGCCGTTGCTGATGGCCGGGGTGCGATTTGTCATCGCCGGTTCCTTGCTCTATGGCTTTTTGCGCTGGCGCGGGGTGCCGGCACCGACCTGGCCGCAATGGCGGGCGGCGGGTGTCATCGGCGTCTTGCTGCTCAGTTGCGGCAACGGTGGCGTGACCCTGGCCGAACATGCGGGCGTGGCCTCTGGTGTGGCGGCACTGGCAGTGGCCACGGTGCCGCTGTTCACCTTGATGTTCGGCCTGCTCTGGGGCCATCGCAACACCCGCCTGGAATGGGCCGGGATCGTCCTCGGCCTGGTTGGCATCGCCTTGCTCAACCTGGGCTCCAACCTGCAGGCCAGTCCTGTCGGTGCCGCGCTGATCCTGTTTGCCGCCGCCTCCTGGGCCTTTGGCTCGGTATGGAGCAAAAGCCTGCCGTTGCCCCAGGGGCCGATGGCCAGTGCCGCAGAAATGCTCGTCGGCGGCGTGGTCCTGCTGCTCGGCAGCGTGTTGAGCGGCGAACGCATGACCCAGATGCCCACCGCGGCCGGTTGGGGCGCGCTGGCCTACCTGGTGTTCTTTGGCTCGATCCTGGCCTTCAGCGCCTATATGTACCTGCTCAAGCACGTGCGCCCGGCCGCTGCCACCAGCTATGCCTATGTCAACCCGGCGGTGGCGGTGTTACTGGGTATTGTTTTTGCCGGTGAACAGATCGGTTACGAGGAATGCGTGGCAATGGCGGTTATCATTGGCGCCGTGGTGTTGATCGGTGTGCCGCAGTGGCGCCGACCGGCAGTGGAAAAAGCCAAACCCGTTGGCGACATGGAAGGTGAACTCTGTAAATGAAAGGACGTTTTGCCAAGGAGGCAGTGAAGATCGTTGGCTACATGGCGCTGATAGCGGTGTGCATAGTCATGCTTCGCGACGACAGGAAGACCTTCATGACCCTGTATTTCCAGGAGTCGGTCACCCGTGAAAACAGTACTGACGAAATCGATCCGCGTTACCTGCAAGCTTTGCAACAAGCCCTGGCGGAGCTGCAGATCGATTCGCAACAGATCGAACTGGTACTCGACCCCGACAGCACGCGAGCGCTGCAGGTACGTTTTGCTGACGATGCCCTGAATGCCAGGCAGCGTCAGGATTTGCGGGCGCTTTTCGAGTCCTTCGAGCCGGCTCGAGAGACGGCCCTGCTCAGTGGCCGGCTGGTGGTCGACATGCGCCAGGCCAGGCAGTTGGGCTTGGGCGTTTATGATTTTGGTCCTGCGTCAAAAGACATCGTTGCGCAGGGTGAAGTGAGCCTGACTTTGCAGTTCAGTTTTTTGCCAGGGACCGATGTGCGTCTGCGGCGCATCGAGGGCCCGCCAGTTGATCAGCGCCTGCAGGCCGAGATGATCTGCGAAGCCAATGCCAGGCTGCTTGCGGCCTTGCCCTTTGAAGTGACCGAATTCGATGTCAGTGGCGCGGACCTGCGGGGTGAAATGAAACTGCGCACCCCCGGTGGTGAGCAGCTCCAGGCGCCTGCACAGCTGTTTCTCGATGATCGCAACCTGCTCGAACGTCTGGAAATGGGCGGTATGCGAGTGCGTATCCTGCGACCCGAGGCGGTACAGGAAAGAGCCCAGGCCGATCGCCTGGTGTTCGAGTTCGGCTCGCTCGGTACCATCAGGTATAGCCCGTATTCCTACTTCATCAGGCGCGAACCTTCGGTGTTGGATGCCTGTGGCAGTTATGCATACCAGAGTGGCAGGCCCTTCTCGTTCTTCCTTGGGGAAGGGCTTGATCGCCTGGTCAAGGTCCGCTTCGAGCAGCCGGGTTAAAGCCGACGAAGCCACGCGCCGGGCGCGAACAGGGTAAACTGCCGCCATTGCTGAATTCCCCATACGGTATTGCCATGACTTTCGCCAAACTCGGCCTGATCGAACCCTTGCTGCGCGCGCTCGAGCGCCTGAGCTACAACACCCCGACGCCGGTCCAGGCCCAGGCCATCCCTGCCGTGCTGGCCGGTCGCGACCTGATGGCCGCCGCCCAGACCGGCACTGGCAAGACCGCAGGTTTTGCCCTGCCGCTGCTGCAGCGCCTGACCCTGGAAGGGGCCAAGGTTGCCAGCAATTCGGTGCGCGCCCTGGTGCTGGTGCCGACCCGCGAGCTGGCCGAACAGGTGCACGCCAACATTCGCGAATACGCCGAGCACCTGCCGCTGAGCACCTATGCGGTGTATGGCGGCGTCAGCATCAACCCGCAGATGATGAAGCTGCGCAAGGGTATCGACTTGCTGGTGGCCACCCCGGGCCGGCTGCTCGACCTGTTTCGCCAGAACGCGGTGAAGTTCAATCAGTTGCAGGCGCTGGTGCTCGATGAAGCCGACCGCATGCTCGATCTGGGCTTTGCCGAAGAGCTGCGCGCGGTATACGCCGCCTTGCCGGCACGTCGGCAAACCCTGTTGTTCTCGGCGACGTTCTCCGATGAGATCCGCCAACTGGCCGCGCAGACCCTCAATGACCCGTTGAGCATTGAAGTCAGCCCGCGCAACGTCACCGCCAGCACCGTCAAGCAGTGGATCGTGCCAGTGGACAAGAAGCGCAAACCGGAGCTGTTCAGCCACCTGATGCGCAAGCAGCGCTGGAAGCAGGTGCTGGTGTTCGCCAAGACTCGCAATGGCGTTGATCAACTGGTCGAGCGCCTGCGTGGCCAGGGCGTCAACGCCGACGGTATTCACGGCGACAAGCCCCAGGCCACTCGCCAGCGAGCCCTGGACAGCTTCAAGGCCCGCGAGATCCAGATCCTGGTTGCCACCGACGTGGCAGCACGTGGGCTGGATATCGACGACTTGCCGCTGGTGGTCAACTTCGACCTGCCGATCGTGGCCGAGGATTACATTCACCGCATCGGTCGTACCGGGCGCAAGGGCAACAGTGGTGAGGCGATTTCGCTGGTGTGTGCCGACGAGGTTCAACTGCTGTCGGCGATTGAAACCCTGACCCGCAAGACCTTGCCGCGCCATGAAGAGCCGGATTTCATTCCGGACCACAAAGTGCCGATGACCGATGCCAATGGCCAGGTGCTGAAGAAGCCGAAAAAGCCGAAGAGGCCCAAGGAAAACAGCAGCAAACGCAGCCTCGGGCGTTGGCTGGACAGCGCAGAAGCGCCGGCAGCGGCGCCGCAGGCCAAGCCGGTGCGCAAGGTGCCGACCTTCAACACCGGGCCGCGCAAGCGCAAGCCTTGAGTACGCCATCGCGGGTCAAGCCCGCTCCTACAGAGGGCAGCGATAACCTGTGGGAGCCGGACTTGCCGGCGATGGAAGGCGAAGCCTTCCCTTAAGCCTTGAGCCAGTCCAGCAAGCCCAGCCCGGCCTTGCGCCCACTGGCAAAACAGGCCGTCAGCAGATAGCCGCCGGTCGGCGCTTCCCAGTCGAGCATCTCGCCGGCACAGAACACCCCAGGCAGTTGCTTGAGCATCAAGCGCTGATCCAGCGCTTCGAAGGTCACCCCACCGGCACTGCTGATCGCTTCATCCAGCGGGCGAGGGCGCACCAGGGTGACCGGCAAGGCCTTGATCGCCTGCGCCAGCAACGTCGGGTCGGCAAAGGTCTGTTGATCGGTCTGCTCGCGCAGCAGCGCCGCCTTGACCCCGTCCAGGCCAAGCTGACTGTGCAGATGCTTGGCCATCGAGCGGGAACCTCGCGGTTTGGCCAGGGCCTGCTGGATTTTATCCACAGGCCGGTTGGGCAGCAGGTCGATCAGCACCCTGGCGCTACCATCGCGGTTGATCGCTTCGCGGATCTGCGCCGACCAGGCATACACCAGGCTGCCTTCCAGGCCTTGGGCGGTGAGCACGCACTCACCCAGGCGCGGGGGCTGGCCATCAAGGCTCAGGGCGATGTTCTTCAGCGGCGCGCCGGCAAACTTGTCCTTGAGCACTGCGCTCCAGCCCTCGACCTCGAAGCCGCTGTTGGCCGCCTGCAAGGGCGCAATCTGCACGCCCTGCGCCTGTAGCCAGGGCAGCCAGGCGGCATCGGAACCCAGCCGCGCCCAACTGCCGCCGCCCAGCGCGAGCACGGTGGCGGCCGGCTTGAGTGCCAGTTCGCCCTGTGGATAAGCGATCCGCAAGGCGCCCTCGGTGTTCCAGCCCAACCAGCGATGGCGGGTGTGGATAACTACCCCGGCGTCACGCAGGCGCTTGAGCCAGGCGCGCAGCAACGGTGCGGCTTTCATGTCGCGGGGGAACACCCGGCCGGAACTGCCGACAAAGGTTTCGATACCCAGGTCGTGAATCCACTGGCGCAGCACATCGGCATCGAAGCCTTCGAGCAGGTGGGCGACTTCGCCGGCGCGCTCGGCATAACGGGAGATAAACGCCGGGTAAGGCTCGGAATGGGTGATGTTCATGCCACCGACCCCGGCCAGGAGGAACTTGCGGCCCACCGAGGGCATGGCGTCGTACAACTCGACGGCGACTCCGGCCTGGCTCAGCACTTCGGCGGCCATCAGCCCGGCCGGCCCGCCTCCGATAATGGCAACGTGTGGGCGGTCGGTGGCGCGGGTGTCGGTCATGGTCGGCTGCAAGCTGGGAAAAAGAGCCGGCATTCTACCTTAGCGAGGCGCCCGGAAACACTGATCAAAAAATGAACAGCAGGCTCAAGGCCAGGTGGTTAAAGGCGTTGAGGGGGTTTCCAGCAGGTTATCCACAGGCGGTTCCACAGTCATTGTGAGTAACCCAGCACGCGGCTGGCGCTGTGGTGCAGTATCCCATGACGGCGGGCGAGGGCCTCGCGGTCTTTGCTGTAACCTCCGCCAATCACCCCGACTACCGGAATGTCACGCCCCAGGCAGTGGCGCAGCACGCTTTCGTCGCGCGCCGCGACGCCTTCGTCGGTGAGTTGCAGGTAGCCGAGAGCATCATCCTTGTGCACATCGACCCCGGCGTCGTACAGCACCAGGTCCGGGCGGTATAGCGGCAGCAGGTAATTGAGCGCGTCATCGACCACCTTCAGGTAAGCCTGGTCACCCATGCCGCGGGGCAGCGGAATGTCCCAGTCGCTTTCGGCCTTGCGCGCCGGGAAGTTCTGCTCGCAATGCAGTGACACGGTAATGGCGTCCGGGGTGTTATGGAGGATGCGCGCGGTACCGTCGCCCTGGTGCACGTCGCAATCGAAGATCAGCACTTTGTGTACCCGCCCGGCTTCAAGCAGGTAATGGCTGATCACCGCCAGGTCATTGAAGATGCAGAAACCGGCCGGGTGATCGTAATGGGCGTGATGGGTACCGCCGGCCAGGTGGCAGGCGATGCCGTGCTCCAGCGCCTGCTCGGCGGCCAGCAGCGAGCCGCCCACCGCGCGCACGGTACGCCGTGCCAAGGCTTCGCTCCAGGGCAGGCCGAGGCGGCGCTGGTCTTCGCGCGACAGCTCGCCGTGCATGTAGCGCTCGATGTAGGCACGGTCATGGGCCAGGGCAAGGATGTCGTCGGGGCAGATTTCTGGGCGTAGCAACGCTGCATCCGTGGTCAGGCCGCTGGCGACCAGGTGATCGCGCAACAGGCGGAACTTGTCCATCGGAAAACGGTGTTCGGCAGGGAACGCCGGGCTGTAGTCGTCGTGGTAGATCAGCGGCAGGGGCATGGCGGGGTCTTGGTCAGAGCAAGCGTTGATCTTGCCAGCTCCTTGCCTTGTTGTGCTACCCGCACCGGGACGCCAGCAGTCAATGAACAGCCTACGCTGTAAACTGCAGGCTGTGGATAAGGAGCCGAGCATGACCCCGATATTGCAACTGGAAAGCGCACGGCTGCAATTGCGCCAATGGCAGGATGACGATCTCGCCGAATTTGCTGCCATGTGCGCCGACCCTATGGTCATGCGCTATTTTCCTGCGCCGTTGACCCGGTTGGAGAGCGCCGCGCTGATCGGCCGTATTCGTGGTCACTTCAATGAGTACGGCTATGGCCTGTGGGCCCTGGAGCGCAAGGACACTGGCGCTTTCATCGGCATGACCGGCCTGCTCAATGTGAGTTTTGATGCCGACTTCGCCCCGGCCGTGGAGATCGGTTGGCGCCTGGCCCGACGCCACTGGGGGCTGGGCTTTGCCAGCGAAGCGGCCTGGACCAGCCTGCGCTGCGCGTTCGCGCAATTGGGCCTGGAGCAGGTGGTGTCGTTCACCTCGCAAAGCAACCTGGCGTCGCAGAAAGTCATGCAGGCCATCGGCATGCAGCAGGATCTGGCCGGCAGCTTCGAGCACCCGAAACTTGAGCCAGGCCACCCCTTGCGCTCCCACGTGCTGTACCGCATCGACCGCGCCCAGTGGCAGGCCACCCTGCGCGGCTGAATTGCACAACATACAGGCCGGCAATGACAAACCCTGTATTATTTGCTGCAGTTGCGCATTGCCTTGGAGAATCTTGAATGAGCCACGTGTTGGACGATCTGGTTGACCTGTTGAGCCTGGAATCGATCGAGGAAAACCTGTTCCGCGGGCGAAGCCAGGACCTGGGTTTCCGCCAGCTGTACGGCGGCCAGGTGCTGGGCCAGTCGCTGTCGGCGGCCAGCCAGACGGTCGAGGAGGCGCGGCATGTGCATTCGTTGCACGGTTACTTCCTGCGCCCGGGCGATGCCAGCATGCCGGTGGTCTATTCGGTCGACCGTGTGCGCGATGGCGGCAGTTTCAGCACCCGGCGGGTGACCGCGATCCAGAAGGGCCAGACCATCTTCACCTGCAGCGCCTCGTTCCAGTACGACGAAGAAGGCTTCGAGCACCAGAGCCAGATGCCCAAGGTGGTCGGCCCGGAGAACCTGCCGTCGGAAGTCGAACTGGCCAAGCGCATGGCCGATCGCCTGCCTGAGGCGATCCGCGACAAGATGCTCTGCGCCAAGCCGATCGAAATGCGCCCGGTGACCGCCGAGGATCCGTTCAACCCCAAGCCGGGCGAGCCGGTGAAGTACGTCTGGTTCCGCGCCGATGGCAACCTGCCGGACGTGCCGGCGCTGCACAAGTACATGCTTGCTTACGCGTCAGATTTTGGCCTGCTGACCACCTCGCTGCTGCCCCACGGTAAATCGGTGTGGCAGAAAGACATGCAGATCGCCAGCCTCGACCACGCGCTGTGGTTCCACGGTAACCTGCGTGCCGACCAGTGGCTGCTGTATGCCATGGACAGCCCATGGGCCGGCAATGCCCGTGGTTTTGCCCGCGGCAACATCTACAACCAGGCCGGGCAACTGGTGGCGTCGTCGTGCCAGGAAGGCCTGATTCGACATCGCAAGGATTGGCAATGAGCCTGCAGCAAATTCGCCACTGGGTGTTCGACATGGACGGCACCCTGACTGTCGCCGTGCACGATTTTGCGGCGATCAAGGAGGCGCTGGAGATTCCGCAGACGCACGACATCCTTACCCACCTGGCCGCTTTGCCGGCCGCCGAGGCCGCGGCCAAGCATGCCTGGCTGCTGGAGCATGAGCGTGAGCTGGCGATCGGTTCGCGCCCGGCCACCGGCGCTGTGGAGCTGGTTCGCGATCTGGCGGCGCGCGGTTGCCAACTGGGCATTCTGACCCGTAACGCCCGTGAACTGGCGCACATCACCCTGAAAGCGATCGGCCTGGCCGACTGCTTTGCCGTCGAGCACATCGTCGGCCGTGATGAAGCCCCGCCCAAGCCGCACCCGGGTGGCTTGTTGAAGCTGGCCAAAGCCTGGGACGTGGCGCCGACCGAGATGATCATGGTCGGCGATTATCGCTTTGACCTGGATTGCGGTCGGGCGGCGGGGGCGCGGACGATTCTGGTCAACCTGCCGGACAATCCCTGGCCGCAGCTGGCCGACTGGCATGCGGCGGATTGTCGAGCGTTGCAGAGGATGCTCGACCAATAGCTGGCAAGGCCGGCTTCCACAGGTGGGCTGCACGTGGTCCTTGTGGGAGCTGGCTTGCCAGCGATGAGGCCCTCACACCTTACTCAGAACTCCCAGCGCGTCGTCAGCATCACATTGCGCGGATCACCGTAGTAGGTGGTGTCGTAGTTACCCAGCCCGGTCAGGTAGCGCTTGTCGAACACGTTGTTGGCATTGACCGTGAAGCTCAGTTGCTCGTTGTACTGGTAACGGGTCATCAGGTCGACCAGGGTGTAGCCGCCTTGCTTGATGAAGGTGTAGTCGTTCACCGAGCGATTGTAGATCTTGCCGTAGAACGCACTCTGCCAGTTGACCCCACCCCCGACGGTCACTTTGTCCAGCACCCCAGGCAGGCGATAGGTAGTGAACAGCCGCACCAGGTGCTCAGGCTTGCTGGTGCTCATCGGGAAGCCATAGATGTGTTGCTCGTCGGCATCGCGTGAGCGCGCGTAGGTGTAACCGGCCGAGAGGTTCCAGCCTTTCTGCAGTTCACCGGCAACTTCCAGTTCGATGCCTTGAGTGGTGGCGCCGCTGGTAGCCTTGTAAATGCCTTCGTTGGTCGCAGGGTTGGTGCCGATCGACTCGGCGACGTTGTCCTGCTCGATGCGAAACAGCGCCAGGCTGGCGTTGAGCTTGCCGTCGAAGTAGGCCGCCTTCAGACCGGTTTCGTAGCTGTCGCCTTCGACCGGGTCGAGGGTGGCGCCGTTGCTGTCCTTGTTGCTCTGTGGCTGATAGATCGAGGTGTAGCTGGCGTACACCGAGTAGGTGTCGTCGAGGTCGTAGACAATGCCGGCGTATGGGGTGACCACGCCGTGTTGCTTGTAGCCGGACTGGTTGTCCTGGAAGGTCGGGTTGAGGCCGTCATAGTCATATTGGTCGCTGTACTTGAAGGTACTGACCCGGGTGCCGAGGATCACCGACAGGTCGTCGCTCGGGTGCAGGCGGGTGGCGAGGTAGGCGCCGTTCTGGCTCTTGTTTTGCTCGTACTTGCCGTTTTTCGGGAACGCCGGCACCGCAATGTGACCGTCCCAGTCAAAGATGCTGCCTGGCACCATGGCAAACTCACTGGTGTCCCAGGTCGCGCCGGTCTGGTGGGAATGGTTGGTGTCCAGGCCGACGACCAGGTCATGCTGGCGACCGAACAGGGTGAACGGGCCGGAGAGGTTGAGGTCGGCGCTGTTCTGTACCCGATGACCTTCCCAACGCCCCCAGAAGAACGACATGCCATCACCATTGCGATCCGGCGCGCCACCGCTGGCCGAGGCCAGGCGAGTGTCGTGGTCGCTTTGCAACTGGTTGACCGTCAGCTTGAGCGACCAGTCATTGGCCAGCGCCTGTTCCAGCGAGGCGAAGTAGGTGCGGTTCTGGAAGTCGCGGCGGCTCCAGTCGGCGCCCGGGTTGAACGAGCGGGAGAAGTCGGTGCGGCCGCCGTCGGTGTAGTACACCGGGTTACCGGTCCATGAGCTGCCGCGCGGGGTGGTGGTCTGCTGGTCGATGCCGACGGTCAGCAGGGTGTCGGGGGTGATGTCGGCCTCGAGGATGCCGTAGTACACCTCTTTGCTTTGCTGGTAGTGGTCCTGGTAGCCCTTCTTGTCCTGTTGCGCGCTGACGAAGCGCCCACGCACGCTGGCGCTGCTGTTGATCGGGCCGGAGACATCGACTTCGCCACGGTAGTTGTCCCAGCTGCCGGCACTGCCGGTGAGCGAACTCTGGAACTGCGCGGTAGGTTTTTTGCGAATCAGGTTGACCGTGGCCGACGGGTCGCCGGAGCCGGTCATCAGACCGGTCGCGCCCTTGAGCACTTCCACTCGGTCATAGATGGCCATGTCGACATGCGCGGTGCCTTCGCCATACACGCCGTCATACACGGTGTTGACGCCGTCGTACTGGTAGTTGGTGATCACCAGGCCACGGCTGGAGAACTCGGTACGGTCGCTGTCATAGGTTTGCGCCGACACGCCGGGGGTATTGCGCAACACATCGGAAATACTCTGGGCACCCTGGTCATCCATCTGTTGGCGGGTAACCACGGTGATGGTTTGTGGCGTTTCGCGGATCGACAGCGGCAGCTTGGTCGCGGTGCGGGTTGCCGCCGTGGTGTAGGAATGGGTGCCCTCGGTGGTCTCACCCAGGCCTTGGGCATTGATGCTGGTGGCGCCCAGTTCCATTACCGCGCCACTGCTGGCCGGCACCAGCACGTAGCCGCCGTTGGATTGGCGCTGAGCCTGCAGACCGGTGCCGCTGAGCAGACGCGCCAGGCCTTCTTCCACCGAGTAGTCGCCTTGCAGGCCGGCCGACTGCTGGCCCTGGGTCTGCCGGGCATCGAACGACAGGGTGATGTTGGCGCGGGTGGCGAACAGGCTCAGGGCGGTGCCCAGCGGGCCCGGGGCGATCTGGAACTGGGTGCTGGCGCTCTGCGCCATGGCCTTGGCGGGCAGCAGCGCGAGCAACGGCAGCGGCGCCAGGGTCAGGCCGAACAGCGCCAGGTGGACAGCGCGAACCAGCGGGCGAGGGGCGCGCGGACAAGTCGGGGGCATGCAGGATTTCCTTCGATTGGCTGGGCAGAGGGGCGGTCGAAATGTGCCGCTTTACCTGCGTAGCCGAATGAGAATGAAAATCGGCAACCCTTTGTGCGAAATTTCTTCAGACAGCTTCAATGCTGACCCAGTAGCGGGTCAGGTAACGCACCCTGACCGGCAACGACACGCCGAGGTTTTCCAGGATGGTGTCGGTGTCGTCGATACGAAAGGCGCCGGACAGGCGCACGTCGGCGACGCTTTCGGCGCAGCGCAGCACGCCGGGACGGTAACGGCGCAGTTCGCTGATGAAGTCCTCCAGGCGCCATTCGATCACGGTCAGCATGCCCTGGGTCCAGGCACCCGTGCCGGGCAGGGCATTATGGGCGGCGGCAATCTGCTTGCGGTCGAAGCTGACGCTTTGCCCGGCCTCCAGGCGCAGCATCAACAGCGGCTGGTCGAGCGGACGCACTTCAACCGCATGCTCCAGCACGGTGACCCGGCTCAGGCCATTGTCGCTACGGACGTTGAAGCGCGTACCGAGGGCGCGCACCCGGCCTTCGGCCGTTTCGACAATGAACGGGCGAGCCGCGCTATCACGGGCGGTCTGCACCATGATTTCGCCGCTGTACAGGCGCAGCAGGCGTTGCTGGCCGTCGTAGCGGATATCCACCGCGCTGTCGGTATTGAGTTCGAGCTGGCTGCCATCGTCGAGGCGTACCTGGCGGCGCTGACCCTTGCCGGTGCGCAGCTCGGCCATCCAGGCCTGGCCCGGAGTACTTTCCCGTACGGCCCATCCCGTTGCACCGACGGCCATCAGCAGTGCCAGGGTCTTGAGCACGGCGCGACGCCGGGCGCGCACGCCGGCCAGGGTCGGCAGGGCGACATCGGCGGGCAGTCGCCCCAGCTGGCGCTGCAGCTTTTCTACCCGGGCCCAGGCCTGGGCATGGGCCTGGCTCTTGCCCAGCCAATCCTGCCAGGCCTGCACCTGGGCAGCGCTGGGCGGTGCGGCGTTGAGCTGCACGTACCAAGTGGCGGCAGCTTCGAGGGTGCGAGCGTCCAGCGGCTGGGCCATGTCAGTCGTCCGTCAGCAGCAGGCAGTGGGTCATGGCGCGGATCAGGTGCTTCTTCACCGTGGTCACCGACACCCCCAGGCGCTCGGCAGTGGCCACATAGCTCAGGCCTTCGAGCTGTACGGTGAGGAAGATAGTGCGCGTACGCTCGCCCAGACCATCGAGCATCTGGTCCACGGCCAGCAAGGTTTCGAGGATCAGCAAGCGGCTTTCCGGCGATTCGGCGACCCGCTCCGGGCGCAGCGCCAGTGCGTCCAGGTACGCCTGTTCAAGCGCCTTGCGGCGAAACTTGTCGATCATCAACGCATGGGCAATGGCACCCAGGTAGCTGCGCGGCTCGCGAATAGTGTCGGCATTGCGCGCGTTCAAAACCCGGATAAAGGTGTCCTGGGCAAGGTCGGCGGCATCGCTGGCATTGCCCAGGCGAGCACGCAGCCAGTTCTTCAACCAACCATTATGTTCGCTGTAGAGCGCGTGCAGGGCAGCATGATCGGGAGCGGGCATGGTGGGGCAATATCGAGTAATTGATAATTAGTCGCATTATTGTGGTTTGCTGGCGAACTATGCAAGCGCTGGTGCTTGACCTGGGGCAGGGGCAGGCAAAGACTGGTCAGCTATTTGTCTATCGACTCAGGAGGTTTCCATGACCAGCAGGGCCATTATCGTCCAGACCGGCGGTGGTTACGACAAGGTGCAGGTCGGCACCCGTGAGGCTGCGGCGCCGCAAGCCGGCGAAATCAGCGTGCGCCTGCACGCCAACTCGCTCAACTATCACGACTTCGCCGTGGTCAGTGGCATGTGGGGGCCGACTGCGCCGCGTATTCCCATGGCCGACGGCGCCGGTGTGGTGACCGCGGTGGGTGCTGGCGTGAGCGAGTTTGCCGTGGGCGATGCGGTGGTCAGCACGTTCTTCCCTGACTGGCTGGACGGCCAGCCGCTGGTCGAAGGTTTCGCCACGGTCCCGGGCGACGGCATCGATGGTTACGCCCGCGAACAGGTGACTGCCCGCGCTACCTCTTTTACCCATGCGCCCAAGGGCTACAGCCACGCCGAAGCGGCGACCCTGACCACCGCCGGCCTCACCGCCTGGCGCGCACTGATGGCCGATGACTCGCTCAAGCCAGGCGATACCGTGCTGGTGCAAGGTACCGGTGGCGTGTCGATTTTCGCTCTGCAATTCGCCAAGCTGGCCGGTGCCACGGTGATCGCCACGTCCTCCAGCGACGAGAAGCTCGAGCGCCTCAAGGCCCTCGGTGCCGACCACCTGATCAACTACCGCAGCACCCCGGCCTGGGGCGAGAAGGTGCGCCAGCTCACCGCCAACCGCGGCGTTGATCATGTGATCGAGGTGGGCGGCCCGGCGACCCTTGAGCAGTCGATGATCGCTGCGCGTATTGGCGGGCATGTGTCGCTGATCGGCATCCTCACCGGGGTGGCGGGCAACCTGCCGCTGGTCCAGGCCCTGGTGCGGCAGATTCGCCTGCAAGGTGTGCTGGTCGGCAGCCGGGCGCAGCAGCAGGCGATGGTTCGCGCCATTGATGCCAATGGCCTGCGTCCGGTGGTGGACAAGACCTTCGACCTGGAGCAGATCGTCGAGGCCTTCCGCTACCAGGAAAGCAACCAGCACTTCGGCAAGATCTGCCTGAGCATCTGAGCCTGGGCCTCAGATTTGCCCCAGCAACCAGCCGCGAAACGCCGTCAGCGACGGCAGCGACTGGTTGCGTGGCGGGTAGATCAGGTAGTAGCTGCGCTGGCTGGCAAAGGGTGCACCGACGCTGACCAGTTCACCGCTGGCCAGCTCGTCGGTCACCAGGATGCGCGGCACCAGGCCGATGCCGATGCCGGCGCGCACCGCCTGGATCAGGTGCGAAGTCAGCTCGAAGCTGGGCCCCAGGCGCATGCTGCGGTGCGCCAGGCCATGGTGGGAAAACCATTCGCCCCAGGCGTTGGGGTTGTTAGCCACGTTGAGCAGCAACTGCTCGCGCACGTGTGCCGGTGACCAGTCGGCCTGGCTGGCGGCGGTGTCCGGCGAGAGGATCACCAGTAACTCTTCGGCATGCAGGCGATGACAGACCAGCCCCGGCAGGTCGGCATTGCCGACGACGATGGCGGCGTCGATGCCGCTGGTTTCAAAATCGATGGCTTCGATGCGTGAATTGATGTGTACCAGCATGCCCGGGTGCAGCTTGTAGAACTCATGCAGGCGCGGCAGCAGCCACTTGGAGCCGAAGGTCGGCAGGGTCGCCAGGCGCAGGCTGCCTTCGCCGGACTGGTACGCCATGGCCTGCAAGGTGGCGCTGCGAATCCGCCCGAGGGCTTCGCTCATTTCCCGCTGATACAGCCTGCCGACATCGGTCAGGCGTACCTGACGGCCTTCACGGCGGAACAGGGTCAGGCCCAGTTGCTGCTCCAGCGCCTGCACCTGGCGGCTCACCGCGCTCTGGGTCAGTGACAGCTCGGTGGCGGCGCGGGTGTAGCTTTCATGCCGGGCAGCGGCTTCGAAAGCCAGCAGCAATGACATGGACGGCGTGAGGTGGCGGTAATTCATTCGTAAAAGTCATCGATAGCGGCAGAAATATCCAGTTGTCCCCAGCGGCATGCTCCGGGATCATTGGCACATCAGTGTCTTGAGGCTGACCTAATTATGCTCAGCCAGCAAGTGTTCCGATATTCCCGTGATTAGCCAAATTAAAGAGGCCATCCTTTGATGATCGCCCAACTGCCGACCAGCGCCCCTGCTGCCGACTACGCCGATTTTCTTGCCGCCCTGCGCGCCAGCGGTTTCCGTGGCCAGTTCAGCGCCGACTACGCCACCCGTACGGTGCTTGCCACCGACAACTCGATCTACCAGCGCCTGCCGCAAGCGGCGGTGTTCCCGCTGGATGCCGACGACGTCGCGCGGGTTGCCACGCTGACCGCCGAACCGCGCTTTCGCCAGGTCAAGCTCACGCCCCGTGGTGGCGGTACCGGCACCAACGGCCAGTCGCTGACCGACGGCATCGTCGTTGACCTATCGCGGCATATGAACAACATCCTCGAGATCAATGTCGAGGAGCGCTGGGTGCGGGTCCAGGCCGGGGTGGTCAAGGATCAGCTCAACGCCGCGCTCAAGCCTCACGGGCTGTTCTTCGCCCCGGAGCTGTCGACCTCCAACCGCGCCACCGTCGGCGGCATGATCAACACCGATGCCAGTGGCCAGGGCAGCTGCACCTACGGCAAGACCCGCGATCACGTGCTTGAACTGCACAGCGTGCTGCTCGGCGGCGAGCGCCTGCATACCCTGGCGATCGACGACCAGGCGCTGGAGCAGGCCTGCGCGCAGCCAGGGCGCAGCGGTGAGGTGTACCGCATGGCCCGGCAGATCCAGCAAACCCAGGGCGAGTTGATCGAGACCATCTTCCCCAAGCTCAACCGCTGCCTGACCGGTTACGACTTGGCGCACCTGCGTGACGAGCAAGGCCGCTTCAACCTCAACAGCGTACTGTGCGGCGCCGAAGGCTCGCTGGGGTATGTGGTCGAGGCCAAGCTCAACGTGCTGCCGATTCCCAAGTACGCGGTGCTGGTGAACGTGCGTTACAGCAGCTTCATGGACGCCCTGCGCGACGCCAATGCGCTGATGGCGCACAAGCCGCTGTCGATCGAAACAGTGGACTCCAAGGTACTGATGCTGGCGATGAAGGACATCGTCTGGCACAGCGTCGCCGAGTACTTCCCTGCCCAAGCTGAGCGCCCGACCCTGGGCATCAACCTGGTGGAGTTCTGCGGTGATGACCCGGCCGAAGTCAACGCGCGGGTGCAAGCCTTCGTTGCCCACCTGCAGGCCGACACCGGAGTTGAGCGCCTGGGCCACACCCTGGCCGAAGGCGCCGAAGCCGTGACCCGGGTCTACACCATGCGCAAGCGCTCGGTGGGCCTGCTCGGCAACGTCGAAGGCGAAGTGCGCCCGCAGCCGTTCGTCGAAGACACGGCAGTACCGCCTGAGCAACTGGCCGACTACATTGCCGACTTCCGTGCCTTGCTCGACAGCTACGGCCTGGCCTACGGCATGTTCGGCCATGTCGATGCCGGCGTGCTTCACGTGCGCCCGGCCCTGGACATGAAAGACCCGGCCCAGGCGGCGCTGGTCAAGCCGATTTCCGATGCCGTGGCGGCGCTGACCCATCGCTATGGCGGCCTGCTCTGGGGCGAGCACGGCAAGGGCCTGCGCTCGGAATATGTGCCGGATTTCTTCGGTGAGCTGTACCCGGCACTGCAGTCGCTCAAGGGCGCGTTCGACCCCTACAACCAGCTCAACCCCGGCAAGATCTGCACCCCGCCAGGCAGCGAGCAGGGCCTGATCAAAGTCAACGAAGCGCCGATGCGCGGCGATTTTGACCGGCAGATCGATGAGCGGGTCTGGCAAAGCTTTGGCAGCGCCGTGCACTGCAACGGCAACGGCGCCTGCTACAACTTCGACCCTAACGACGCCATGTGCCCGTCGTGGAAGGCCACCCGCGAACGCCAGCATTCGCCCAAGGGCCGTGCCTCGCTGATCCGTGAATGGTTGCGCCTGCAGGGTGCGGCCAGCATCGATGTATTGGCGGCGGCAAAGAACAAGACTTCATGGCTCAAGGAGCTGCCCAAACGCCTGCGCAACAACCAGGCACGCTCCCGTGGCGATGCGGATTTCTCCCACGAAGTCTACGAAGCCATGGCCGGCTGCCTGGCGTGCAAGTCCTGCGCGGGGCAGTGCCCGATCAAGGTCAACGTACCGGAGTTTCGTTCGCGCTTCCTGGAGCTGTACCACGGTCGCTATCAGCGCCCGCTGCGTGACTACCTGATCGGTTCGCTGGAGTTCAGCATTCCCTACTTGGCTTATGCGCCAGGCTTGTATAACGCGGTGATGGGGTCGAAATGGGTCAGCCGCCTGCTCGAACGCCATGTCGGCATGCTCGACAGCCCGCTGATCAGCCGCTACAACCTGCAGAACACCCTGACCCGCTGCAACGTGCGCGCGGCCAGCGTGCCGGCGCTGCGCGAGCTGACCCCGGCCCAGCGTGAGCGCAGCATCGTGCTGGTTCAGGACGCCTTTACCCGTTACTTCGAAACCCCTTTGCTGGCGTCGTTCATTGAGCTGGCCCACCGTCTTGGCCATAAGGTGTTCCTCGCGCCCTACAGCGCCAACGGCAAACCCTTGCATGTCCAGGGCTTCCTCGGCGCCTTCGCCAAGGCGGCGATTCGCAACGCCAACCAGCTCAAGGCCCTGGCCGATTGCGGTGTGCCGCTGGTCGGCCTCGACCCGGCCATGACCCTGGTGTACCGCCAGGAGTACCAGAAGGTCGAAGGTCTGAGCGATTGCCCGAAAGTCCTGTTGCCGCAGGAATGGTTGATCGACGTACTGCCCGAACAGGCCGCGGGCGCTAGCGAAACCTTCCGCCTGCTGGCCCACTGCACCGAGAAAACCAACGTGCCGGCCAGTACTCGTCAATGGGAACAGGTATTTGCCCGCCTGGGGCTGAAGCTGGTGACTGAAGCCACCGGCTGCTGCGGCATGTCCGGCACCTACGGCCACGAAGCGCGCAATCAGGACACCTCGCGGACCATCTTCGAGCAGTCCTGGGCCGGCAAGCTGGATAAACAGGGCGAGGCGTTGGCCACCGGCTATTCATGCCGCAGCCAGGTCAAGCGCATGGCTGACCGCCAGTTGCGCCATCCGCTGGAGGTGTTGCTGCAGTACGCCAAGGGCTGATGGCCGGTCAGGGCTCGAGGGTATCGACGCTGACGGTGATGTAGAAGAACTCGATCTGTGCCCACTGCGAGCGCTGGTTGGCCAGCGTCTCTTCGGAGGCCATGAGGACTTGGTATTTGATGCCGCTGTGTGGGTCGCGGTGGAAGTGGCGCAGCGAGTCCCACATGCAGCAGAAAAACTGCAGGCGACCCATGCCGTAGGTTCGCTGCAGGTAGGCCTCAGCCACCGCTGCTTCGCTGCCCTTGACCTTGTAGGTCGCAATCAAGGGCGCCGTTTGGGCTTCAACTTCCTGATGGCAGCCCAGATACTCGATGCCCTTGGGGTAAGCGCCAGATGCACTCAGGAAGTTCTCGCACAGAGGGGCGGCCTGTAGTGCGCTGCACAACAGCAACAGGGCCAGGGTAATCAGTGGGCGCATGGGCTTCGTCCTTGAGCAATGCTTTTGAGAGGGCAACAAAAAAGGCATCGGCGCAAGCGCCAGATGCCTTTTTCGTTTTGCGTATTTGGTGGAACCGGGGGGATTTGAACCCCCGTCCGCCAGTGATCCGCTGTCGGTCCTACATGCTTAGCCGTGTCTATTGAGTTAATCCGCAGCCGCCCGACGGGCAGGGTGCTTTGGACGAGTTGTGTAAGTTTTAGCCGCTTCGTCCACAACGTACTGCACGGCGATCCTGTTCTGTATGACAATCACTTCGGGTTTACAGGCATCCCCTAGTGATTGCTGGAGCCGAAGCTACCAGGAGAGCGGGCTCAGCTGCTTACGCAGCGAGAGCGTAACCCTCGTAGTTTTCGTCATTGGCAACTATAGAAAGTTGCAACAGTGGATTTACGAGTTCTGTTACCAACTCGGCATGCACCTAGAGTTTCACTACCGGCGTCGAATCCTAATCGGCCCCATGTGTTGCGCTCTAGCTGTAAGCGTTTTTCAACGCTCGAGGTTCAGTATACGCCATCGGTCGAGCGACGTCGACTGCTGGTCCAGGGTTCAGATCGCTCGCGCCCGGGTTACGCGGTCCACCAGATAGACAAGACCGTGATAATCGATCCCGCCATGGTTCGACAGGCCGATCTCGCAGGTGCGGCTGGTGGAGATTCCTTCACTGCAGTACTGCACCGCATCCTTGAGGCTGCGCAGCGAATGGGCATTGAGCTCCGGGGTGGTGAAGCCCTTGTCGCCGGCAAAGCCGCAGCAATGGATGCCTTCGGGAATCACCACTTGTTTGCTGCAACGCCGCGCCAGGTCGATCAGCGCCTGGCTTTCGCCCAGGTGCTGGGTGCTGCAGGTCACATGCACGGCGATCGGCTCTTCCTGGGGGGTGAACTCCAGTTTGTCGACCAGGTGGGTGCGGATGAAACGCACCGGGTCATAAAGGTCCAGGCGCGTTTCCGCCAGGTCCTGAACTAGGCGCAAGGTGCACGGGCTGGTGTCGCAGTAGATCGGATCGAGGCCGCCGCGGCTGGCGTGGAGCAGGGCGTTGATCAGCTCCTGGCGCTTGTGCTCGGCCTGCTCGGCGTAACCCTTGGAGGCAAACGGCTGGCCGCAGCAAAGGCTGTCCTGGTTGTCCGGGAACACCACTTGATAGCCGGCCTTTTCCAGCAGGGCGCGGGTCTTGTCCAGCAGCGAGGTCTGCTCGCGGTCCGTCGCCGCCGGGCCCATGACCCGCGAAACACAAGCGGCCAGGTACACCACCCGTGGCCGCGCGTCGTTGCTGGCCGGGGTCAACTGAACGGCCTTGAGCGGTTGCGGCATGGCCGGCGTCCACTGCGGCACACGGCCATGGCTGAGCGTGCTCAGGCTGGCGCTCAGGCGACTCAGGCGCGGCGCACCGAGTAATCGGCGGGCGCCATTGGCCGCCTGCAGGGTAAAGCGTGCACCGCTGAGGGCGGTGTGGAAGTTGTCGGCCAGCCAGTCGGCGGTCTTCACATGACCGGCTGCCTGGGCGCGCAGTTTTTTCACCAGTTCGCCGGTGTTGATCCCCACCGGGCAGCGCTGGGCGCACAGGCCGGTGGCGGCGCAGGTGTCGATGCCCTGGTACTGGTAGTCACGTTCCAGCTCGCGGGTGTCGCTGCCGGCACGTTTTTTCGCCTGGATATCGCGCCACATGACGATGCGCTGGCGCGGGCTCAGGGTCAGGCCTTTGGAGGGGCAAACCGGTTCGCAGAAGCCACATTCGATGCACTTGTCGACAATCTCGTCGGCCGCCGGTAGCGGCTTGAGGTTCTTCAGGTGGATTTGCGGGTCTTCGCTGAGCACCACATCCGGGTTGAGAATGCCATTGGGGTCGAGCAGGCGCTTGAGCTGCCACATCAACTGGTAGGCATCGCTGCCCCATTCCAGTTCGACGAAGGGCGCCATGTTGCGCCCGGTGCCGTGTTCGGCCTTGAGCGAGCCGCCGAATTCCACCGCCACCAGTTGCGCTACGTCGTCCATGAACGCCTGGTAACGCGCGACCTCTTCAGCGCTGTTAAAGCCCTGGGTGAAGACGAAGTGCAGGTTGCCTTCCAGGGCATGGCCGAACAGGATCGCCTCGTCATAGTGGTGCTTGTCGAACAGCGCAATCAGGCGATTGACGCCAATGGCCAGTTGTTCGACCGGGAAGGTCACGTCTTCGATGATCACCGTGGTGCCGGTCTTGCGCACGGCGCCGACGGCGGGGAAGGTGTCCTTGCGGATGGCCCAGAGCTTGGCGTTCTCTTTGGCGTCTTCGGTGAAGTCGACCTGCTTTTCCACCGGGAAGCTGGCCAGCGAGGCCATGATCTGCGCCAGTTGTTCGTGCAGCAGCGCCTGGGTTGCCGCCCGCGATTCGATCAGCAGCGCGCAGGCACCTTCGGACAGTTGCTGGACGAAGGCCGGCATCCCGGGCTTGTCCTGCACCGAGCGCAGGCTGCGCCGGTCGAGTAGCTCCACCGCCGATACCGGTTGGCTTTTGAGTACGGTGACGGCGTTGCAGCAGGTTTCCACATCCGGGAAGACGATCAGTGCCGAGGCTTTGTTCGGGTGATCGATCACCGTGTCGTAGGTCACGGCACTGATAAAGCCCAGGGTGCCTTCGGAGCCGACCAGCAAGTGGCTGAGGATATCCAGCGGCTGGTCGTAGTCGATCAGGGCATTGAGCGACAGGCCGGTGGTGTTCTTCAGGCGGTACTTGTGGCGAATCTTCGCTGCCAGTTCGCTGTTGGCGCGGGTTTCCCGAGCCAGGCGCGCGAGCTCATCGAGCAAGCCGGCGTGGCTGTGTTCGAAGGCGGCGACACTGGCCGGATCTTCGCTGTCCAGGCGCGTGCCGTCGGCCAGCACCAGGCGCATGCCGGCCAGAGTGTGATAGGTGTTCTGCGCGGTGCCGCAGCACATGCCGCTGGCATTGTTGGCGACGATGCCGCCGATCTTGCAGGCATTGATCGAGGCCGGGTCCGGGCCGATCTTGCGCCCGAACGGTGCCAGCCAGGCGTTGGCCTGGGCGCCGATCACCCCGGGTTGCAGGCGAATCTGCTGGCCCTGGTCGCGAATCTCGCGGCCGTTCCAGTTATCGCCGAGCACGATCAACAGTGAATCGCTGATGGCCTGGCCAGACAGGCTGGTGCCGGCGGCGCGGAAGGTTACCGGCACGCGCTCACGCTGGGCCAGCTTGAGCAGGGCGACCACTTCATCTTCGGATTCGACGCGCACCACCAGCTTGGGGATCAGCCGGTAGAAGCTGGCATCGGTGCCGAACGCCAGGGTCGAGAGCGGGTCGTCGAAACGTCGCTCGCCGGGTATCAGGCGGGCTACCGAATCGAGGAACGCGGCGGGCAGACTCATGCAATCTCCTCGTGGGGCCTTGGCGTCTGGTGCGCCGCGTGCCCCGGTCAATCAGGCGGTGATTCGAAGGCGCACCAATCAGGCACCCAGTTCGCGGACCAGCGAGTCGCGGGTGATTTCGCTGATCGATTTGGCACCTGTCAGCACCATGGCCACGCGCATTTCTTTTTCGAACAGGTCCAGCAGGTTTTTCACTCCAGCTTCGCCGGCGGTGGCCAGGGCATAGAGGAATGCGCGGCCGATCAGCACGGTGTCGGCGCCCAGGGCGATCATGCGCACTACATCCAGGCCGCTGCGGATGCCGGAGTCGGCGAGGATCTTCAGCTCGCCTTTGACCGCGTCGGCAATCGCCGGCAAGGCGCGGGCGCTGGACAGTACGCCGTCGAGCTGGCGGCCGCCGTGGTTGGAGACGACGATGCCGTCGGCGCCGAACTTCACGGCGTCCTTGGCATCTTGCGGGTCGAGGATGCCCTTGATCACCATCGGGCCTTCCCAGAAATCACGGATCCACTCAAGGTCTTTCCAGGAAATCGACGGGTCGAAGTTGGCACCCAGCCAGCCGATGTAGTCGGCCAGGCCCGTCGGGCTGCCGCGGTAGGCGGAGATATTACCCAGGTCATGGGGTTTGCCCAGCAGACCGACATCCATGGCCCACTGCGGATGGGTCATGGCCTGCCAGACCCGGCGCAGCGGTGCATTCGGGCCGCTCATGCCCGAGTGGGCATCACGGTAGCGAGCGCCGGGTACCGGCATGTCGACGGTGAACACCAGGGTGGTGACGCCAGCAGCCTTGGCGCGCTCCAGGGCGTTGCGCATAAAGCCGCGGTCCTTGAGCACATAGAGCTGGAACCACATGGGCCGGTCGATGGCGGGTGCCACTTCTTCGATCGGGCACACCGACACGGTCGACAGGGTGAACGGAATGCCTTTGGCCGCTGCCGCGCGGGCCGCCTGGACTTCGCCGCGGCGTGCATACATGCCGGTCAGGCCGACCGGCGCCAGGGCCACCGGCATGCTCAGGGTTTCGTTGAACAGTTGGGTCTCAAGGCTCAGCTCGGACATGTTCTTCAGCACGCGCTGACGCAGGGCGATACCGGCCAGGTCCTGAACGTTGTGGCGCAGCGTGTGCTCGGCATAAGCACCGCCGTCGGCGTAGTGGAACAAAAACGGCGGCAGCTTGCGTTGGGCAGCTGCGCGGTAATCGGTAGAGGCAGAAATGATCATGGGGTCTCGCAGCGTTGGTTAAAGGGGCGGCTGCCGGGCGCGCCACAACGCGCCCGGCCCCTGACACTTTAGTGAACCAGCATGCCAGTCAGCCAATAGGCCTGGATCAGGGTGATCAGGCCGACAATGGTGGCGAAGAACAGGCTGTGCTTGAGGGTGAAACGGAACAGGTCCGACTCTTTGCCGACCAGGCCGGTGGCGGCGCAGGCCACGGCGATCGATTGTGGCGAAATCATCTTGCCGGTCACGCCGCCGCTGGTGTTGGCCGCTACCAGCAAGGTGTCGTTGACCCCGATCTGGTGCGCAGTGGTGGCCTGTAGCGAGCTGAACAGGGCATTGGACGAGGTGTCGGAACCAGTCAGGAACACGCCCAGCCAGCCAAGGAATGGCGAGAAGAACGGGAATGCCGCACCCGTGCCGGCCAATACCAGCGCCATGGTCGACGACATGCCCGAGTAGTTGGTGACGAAGGCGAAGGCCAGGACCATGCCGATCGACAGGATCGGCCAGCGCAGTTCGAAGAAGGTCTCTTTCAAAGTGGTCAGACCAGTTTTGAAATTGATCTTCAGCACCAGCATCGAGATCAGCGCCGAGAAGAAGATCGCGGTACCGGTGGCAGAAATCGGGTCGAGCTTGAACACCGCCGGGATCGCCGTCGGGGTGGCAACGATCGGTGCGGACTTGATCACCAGTTGATCAAGGTGCGGGATGGCGAAGTTGAACACCCAGCTGTACATCGAACCGCCAGCAGCGAAGGCGGCCTTGAATGGCTTGAGGGTCCAGATGGTGACCAGCACGGTGAGGATCAGGAACGGCGACCAGGCCTTGAAGATCTCGCCGAAGCTGTACGGCGAAGGCTGGCTGCCGCCGCCCTGGACCACGGCGGCGCCAACGCTGCCGGTGGCGCTGGCGAACGAGCGCTTGGGCTGCCAGACCTTGAGGAACAGGGTCAGGGAAATCAGGCTGGCCAAGGCCGAGGTGATGTCCGGCAGTTCCGGGCCGATGAAGTTCGAGGTGAAGTACTGGGTCACGGCAAAACTCAGGCCGGCCACCAGGGCGGCAGGCCAGGTCTCTTTGACGCCGCGCAGGCCGTCCATCATGAACACCAGCCAGAACGGTACGAACAGCGACAGCAGTGGCAGCTGGCGGCCGGTCATGGCGCCGATCTTGAACGCATCGATACCGGTAACCTGGCCGGCAACGATGATCGGGATGCCCAGGGCGCCGAAGGCTACTGGTGCGGTGTTGGCGATCAGGCACAAGCCGGCCGCGTACAGCGGGTTGAAACCCAGGCCAACCAGCAGGGCGGCGGTGATCGCCACCGGTGCGCCGAAGCCTGCCGCACCTTCGAGGAAGGCACCGAAGCAGAAACCGATCAGCAGGACCTGCAGGCGCTGGTCATCGGTGATCGACAGTACCGAGCTGCGGATCACTTCGAACTGGCCGCTCTTGACCGTCAATTTGTACAGGAATACGGCGGCGACAATGATCCAGGCAATCGGCCACAGGCCATAGGCAAAGCCGTATCCGGCGGCGGCAAGCGCCATGTCGGCAGGCATCTGGAAAGCAAAGATCGCCACCAGGATCGACAGGCCCAGCGTGATGCTGCCGGCCACATGACCCTTGAGGCGGAACACCGCCAGCGCGAGGAAGAAGAACACGATCGGGATGACTGCCGCGAGCGCGGACAGGCCAAGACTACCAAGCGGACTGTAAAGCTGTTGCCAGGTTTGCATATGGGGTGGCCCCTAATTGTTGTTGGTCAGCACTGGCATTGGATAATTGGTAAGACCAATTTACAATGTCGAGGCGCTAGGTTAAAAGCCTCGCTGCGGCTGTGTCAATTTGTCCCAGGAAAACTTTCGTCGGATGCGCAATGAATCGGGCGCCTGAACGGCAGGGAAATTTGCCAACTGATGGGTGCCGGCGGGATGCGGATGCGCCAGAATAGACAGCCCCGAACGCAATCGGGATTGTGGAGAGCATGTGATGGTTTTTGATCAGGTCCGCCAACGCCGTTTGTCCGACGATATCGTCGAACGGCTGGAAGGGATGATTCTCGAAGGCACCTTGACGGCCGGTCAGCGCCTGCCTGCCGAGCGGGCGCTGGCCGAGCAGTTCGGTGTGTCACGACCGTCGTTGCGCGAAGCGATCCAGAAGCTGGTGGCCAAAGGCTTGTTGGTCAGCCGCCAGGGCGGTGGCAACTATGTGGCCGAATCGCTCGGCTCAACCTTCAGCGACCCACTGTTGCAGTTGCTTGAAAGCAACCCCGAAGCACAGCGCGACTTGCTGGAGTTCCGGCATACCCTGGAGGCATCGTGCGCCTATTATGCGGCGATCCGCGCCACTGAGCCGGATCGTCAGCGGCTCAAGGCGGCGTTCGATACCCTGCAGGACTGCTACGCCCGTGCCGATGAAGTGGACCGGGCCGAGGAGGGCGCGGCCGATGCGCGCTTTCACCTGGCGATCGCCGAGGCCAGCCATAATGCGGTGCTGCTGCACACCATTCGTGGTCTGTTCGACCTGCTTAAACGCAACGTGGTGACCAACATCGGCGGCATGTACAAACAGCGCAGCGAAACCCGCGACATGCTCATCAGCCAGCACCGCGAGCTGTACCTGGCGATTGTCGAAGGGCGTGCGGAGGATGCACGCGAAGTCTCCAGCCGGCACATCACCTATGTGCAGGAAGTGCTCGATGAAGTGCGTCAGGAAGTCCAGCGGGTGGCGCGGGCGGAGCGGCGTAGCGGGCGTTAGCGGTCACGGGGCAGCGCCGCTCCTGCAGGAGCGGGCTTACCCCGCGATAAAGGCGCTTCAGGCTGGAATCAGTCTTCCTTGCCCTTGTTGCGCACCGCGCGCTGCAATTCGCGGTCGGAATCACGCTCGCGCTGGGTGTCGCGCTTGTCGTATTCCTTCTTGCCCTTGCCCAGTGCGATTTCGCACTTGATCAAGTGCTTGCTCCAATAGATCGACAAGGCCACGCAGGTGTAGCCCTTCTGCTGGACGGCCGCATGCAGGCGCTCCAGCTCACGACGGTTGAGCAGCAGTTTGCGGGTACGTGTCGGGTCGGCGATGACGTGAGTACTGGCGGCTGTCAGTGGCGTGATATGGCTGCCCATCAGCCAGGCCTCGCCATCTTTGAGCACCACGTAACTGTCGGTCAGGTGCGCCTTGCCGGCACGCAGACTTTTTACTTCCCAACCGGACAGGACCAATCCGGCCTCGAACTTGTGTTCGATGAAGTAATCGTGACGCGCCTTTTTATTCTGCGCGATAGTCCCTGTCGGATGTTTCTTTTGGTTAGCCATAGGGGCGGCATTATAGGCAGTCGCCGCGCTGTCGGCTACGGGGTAGCAGTGCGCTTGAGCCATTGCCGTGAATCCCGGACAATGCGCGCTCTTGATGCGCTCGATGGCGCCCCTCGGCATTCTGGTTGTGTTTGCCGCCCAGCTTTGGAATTGACCCCTGGATGACTACCCATATTCAACGTTCGGCCCTGCTGCCATATCCCGCCCAGGCCCTGTACGACCTGGTCAATGATGTCGCGCGCTACCCGGAGTTCCTGCCCTGGTGTTCGTCCAGCACCGTGATGGAAGAAAGCGACACGCACATGCGCGCGCGCCTGGAAGTGGCCAAGGGGGGGATGAGCCAGCAGTTTGTAACCAGCAATGTGCTGGTGCCGGGCCAGTCCATTGAAATGAACCTTGAAGAAGGGCCTTTTACCCAGTTGCATGGTGTCTGGGTATTCAAGCCGCTGGGCGAGAAAGCCTGCAAGATCAGCCTTGACCTGTCGTTCGATTACGCCGGGCCGCTGGTGCGTGCCACTTTGGGGCCGTTGTTCAACCAGGCCGCCAACACCCTGGTCGATGCCTTCTGCCAGCGTGCCAAGCAGCTCCATGTCTGAAGCCTTGCTAGCGGTCGAAGTGGTGTATGCCCAGGCCGAGCGGCAGGTGCTGCTCACTCTTGAGGTGCCGACGGGTACGACGCTTACTGAGGCGGTAAAACTCTCGGGAATCGCCGCGCATTTTCCCGAGGCTGATATTCAAGCCTGCCCGATCGGTATCTTTGGTCGGGTGATCGCTAACCCTGAAGAGCAAAAGGTCGAGGCGGGTGATCGCATCGAGATCTACCGGCCATTGCTGGTGGATCCCAAGGAGGTGCGCAAGCAGCGCGCCGCTAAGGTCGCCAGGGTATTCAAGAAAGCCAAACGCTGAATTACAGGTAAGAAAAAGCCCGGACTGATCCGGGCTTTTTTATACGCGCTGCAGGCTTACTGCGGCGAGGTGTCCAGTGGTTCTGGCACCGGTACCGGGATCACTTCGATGGTGTCCACGTCTTTCTGGATGGTGGCTTCCAGCGAGCCTGGCTTGGCAGGTTTTTCCTGCGCTGCGGGTTCGGTGCTGCCGGTCGGGCTAACCGTGGTATCGCCGCTGCCACCGAGGATTTCCTGGTCGCGGCTGACACCCGGCATGAAGTCGCCGGACAGGCTGGCGAGCTGATCGTTCTCGTTGAAGAAGATGCTCATGCGCTCCTGTTGGCGCTCACCGCCGCCAGGCTGCAGGCTGTACAGGTAATCCCAGCGATTGGTGTGGAAGGTATCCTGGATCAGCGGATTACCCATGATAAACCTTACTTGCCGACGGGTCATTCCGGGGCGCAATTGGTCTATCATGTCTTGCGTGACGACATTGCCCTGCTGGATGTCGATTTTGTAAACCCCGGGGAACGAGCAACCGGCGAGTGCGAGCAGTCCCACGAGGGTGAGGCTGGTTAGCAAGAGCTTGGTGTTTTGCATCGGTGGGCGACTTCCACTATCTTGGCTGGACAACGTAAACCCCGATCATACCCGTATTCAGAGAAGCTGCGAAGCAGCATCGGCGAGAAAGCTGACCATGGTTGAAAATAGCGAACTGCGCAAAGCCGGTCTCAAGGTGACACTGCCTCGAGTTAAAATTCTACAGATGCTCGACTCTACCGAGCAGCGTCACATGAGTGCTGAGGATGTCTACAAGGCGCTGATGGAGGCAGGCGAGGACGTCGGTCTGGCCACGGTTTACCGTGTTCTGACCCAGTTCGAAGCCGCTGGCCTGGTCGTGCGCCATAACTTCGATGGCGGTCACGCCGTGTTCGAGCTGGCTGACGGTGGTCACCACGATCACATGGTCGTAGTCGACTCCGGTGAAGTCATCGAGTTTTTTGACGCTGAAATCGAGAAGCGCCAGAAGCAAATCGTGGAAGAGCACGGCTTCGAGCTGGTTGACCACAATCTGGTTCTGTACGTACGCAAAAAGAAGTAAGCAATTATTACATTGCTGCATAAGTACTGAAGGCGACCCTGGGGTCGCCTTCGTGCTTTCTGGTGGCTTGCTTTATATAGCTGCGCGCGCTCAGGCCTTGCTGGTAACCACCATCTTGCGTGCGTGGGCCAGGGATTCCTTGGTCAGGTCGATGCCACCGAGCATGCGTGCGACCTCTTCTACACGCTCGCGCTTGCCCAGGTTGGCCACGGCGGTATGGGTGGCATCGCTGTCACGTACTTTATGCACGAACAGGTGATGGTGGCCCTGGGCAGCGACCTGCGGCAGGTGGGTTACGGTCAGCACCTGGCCGCGCTCGCCCAGGCGGCGTAGCAATTGACCGACGATCTCTGCCGTTGGCCCGCCGATACCCACGTCGACTTCGTCGAACACCAGGGTCGGGATACGCGAGGTCTGTGCGGTGATCACCTGGATCGCCAGGCTGATCCGCGACAGCTCGCCACCGGAAGCAACCTTGGCCAGGGCCTTGAGCGGCTGCCCGGGGTTGGCGCTGACCAGCAGCTCGACCTGTTCCAGGCCCTGGGGTTGCAGTTCGTCGCTGCTGTTGGCGCGCAACTCGATGCTGAAGCGGCCACCCGGCATGCCCAGGCGCTGGATTTCCTGCTCCACCGCACTGGCCAGCTGGCTGGCGGCGTGCTGGCGCAAGGCGCTCAGTTCGCCAGCCTTGTCCTGGTAATGGCGGGCATAGGCGGCCAGTTCTTCCCCCAGGCGCTCGATCGATTCGTCGTTGGCGTTGAGGTTTTCCAGCTCTTCCATCAAGCGCTGCTGCAGGCTGGCCAGCTCGGTGGGGTGCACCCGGTGCTTGCGAGCAAGGGTATAAATAGTATCGAGGCGCTCTTCGAGCTGTTGCAGGCGCGCCGGGTCGGCATCGAAGTTGTCGAGGAAGCGGTTCAGCTCACCGACGGCTTCCTCGACCTGGATCTGTGCGCTGGCGATCATGCTGGCGGCTTCACCCAGGGCCCTGGGCGCGTTGTGCACGGCGGTCAGGCGGTTGAGGCTGGCAGTCAGGGCGTTGAGGACGTTGCCCGAATCGTTTTCGCTGCAGTGGTCGATGACCTGGCGGCAGATGCCGAACAACGCTTCGGCATTGGTCAGGTTCTTGTGTTCCTGCTCCAGCAGCTCCAGTTCGTTTTCACCCAGGCCGAGGTTGTCCAGTTCTTCGAACTGGTAGCTGAGCAACTGGTGCTGCGCGCGCTGCTCATCGCCGGAGTTGGACAGCCGTTCCAGCTCCTGGCGGGTCTGGCGCCAGCGCTGGGCCGCCAGCTGTACCTGGCGGGCCAGGTCGGTGGCGCCGGCGTATTCGTCGAGCAGGCGGCGGTGGGTGTCGGTTTTCAGCAGCGACTGGTGCTCATGCTGGCTGTGGATGTCGATAAGCAGCTCGCCCAGGGCCTTGAGGTCGCCGAGCGGGCAGGGCGTGCCGTTGATGTAGCCACGGCTGCGGCCTTCGGCGGTGATCACCCGGCGCAGGATGCACGGGCCGTCGCTGTCGAGGTCGCGCTCGGCCAGCCAGGTGCGCGCCTCGGGGATGTCTTCCAGGTCGAAGGTGGCGAGGATGTCGGCCTTGTCGGCCCCGGGGCGCACCACGCCGCTGTCGGCGCGATCGCCCAGGGTCAGGCCCAGGGCGTCGAGCATGATCGATTTGCCGGCCCCGGTTTCACCGGTGATGACGCTCATCCCGCGGGCGAGCTCGAGGTCCAGGTGTTCGACGATGGCGTAGTTGTGTACGGACAGGTGCACCAGCATTGGGGCGGCTCCCAGGCGTTAGGTCTGGTTATTTATACAGTGTTTTCAAATCCGCTGACAATGCTGATGTTTAGTTCGATTTGGTTATCAGGGCGCGGTTCTGATTGCGCTGGGTTATGAGCGAATGTGAGCAAGCTGTCTTGAAGGCCCTTGAACCTGGATTTTGCGACCCCATATAGCCGGCAGAAGCGCGAGTCATGCTCGCAGACCTTATTCGAGAGGAGAGATTTTATGGCTGACGAACAGCTGGATGAACAGAATCTGAACGCCGAAGCGACTGGCGACCAAGAGCTGAGCGCCCGCGTGCAGGTGCTCGAAGAGCAGCTGGCGGCGGCCCAGGATCAATCCCTGCGCACCGCCGCCGACCTGCAGAACGTGCGCCGCCGCGCCGAGCAGGACGTAGAAAAGGCGCACAAGTTCGCCCTGGAAAAATTCGCCGGTGACCTGCTGCCGGTCATCGACAGCCTCGAGCGCGGCCTGGAGCTGTCCAGCGCGGACGACGAGAGCATTCGCCCGATGCGTGAAGGCATCGAGCTGACCCTGAAAATGTTCCACGACACCCTCAAGCGCTACAACCTCGAGGCCATCGACCCGCACGGCGAACCGTTCAATGCCGAGCACCATCAGGCGATGGCCATGCAGGAAAGCGCCGAAGTCGAGCCCAACAGCGTGCTCAAGGTGTTCCAGAAGGGCTACCAGCTCAACGGTCGCCTGCTGCGCCCGGCCATGGTCGTGGTCAGCAAGGCCCCGGCAGCGGTTACGCCGTCGATTGACGAGCAGGCTTGAAATCGTTTCCGGCGCCCCCATCTAGGTGTCAAGCATTCAAGTATTACCGCAGTTAGCCACCACTGCTGCGGCAACCAAATTCAAGTTTCGGGAGAGTTAACATGGGTAAAATCATCGGTATCGACCTGGGGACCACCAACTCCTGCGTCTCCATTCTGGAAAACGGCAACGTCAAGGTCATCGAGAACGCCGAAGGCGCTCGTACCACGCCGTCGATCATCGCCTACGCCAACGATGGCGAAATCCTGGTTGGCCAGTCGGCCAAGCGCCAGGCGGTCACCAACCCGCACAACACCCTGTACGCGGTCAAGCGTCTGATCGGTCGTCGCTTCGAAGAAGAAGTGGTGCAGAAAGACATCCAGATGGTTCCGTACAAAATCGTCAAGGCTGACAACAGCGACGCCTGGGTTGAAGTGAACGGCCAGAAAATGGCACCGCCACAAATCTCGGCTGAAATCCTGAAAAAGATGAAGAAAACCGCCGAAGACTACCTCGGCGAGCCAGTGACCGAAGCGGTGATCACCGTTCCGGCCTACTTCAACGACAGCCAGCGTCAGGCCACCAAAGACGCCGGCCGCATCGCCGGCCTGGACGTCAAGCGGATCATCAACGAACCAACCGCGGCTGCCCTGGCCTACGGCATGGACAAGGCCAAGGGCGATCACACCGTGATCGTTTATGACCTGGGTGGCGGTACCTTCGACGTTTCGGTCATCGAAATCGCCGAAGTCGATGGCGAGCATCAGTTCGAAGTGCTGGCCACCAACGGCGACACCTTCCTCGGTGGTGAAGACTTCGACATCCGCCTGATCGACTACCTCGTCGACGAGTTCAAGAAAGAAAGCGGCATGAACCTCAAAGGTGACCCGCTGGCCATGCAGCGCCTGAAAGAAGCCGCTGAAAAGGCCAAGATCGAGCTGTCCTCGAGTCAGCAGACCGACGTCAACCTGCCGTACATCACTGCAGACGCTACCGGTCCTAAGCACCTGAACGTGAAGATCTCCCGCGCCAAGCTGGAATCGCTGGTAGAAGACCTGGTTCAGCGCACCATCGAGCCATGCCGCATCGCCATGAAAGACGCCGGTATCGACGTCAGCAAGATCGACGACGTGATCCTGGTCGGCGGTCAGACCCGTATGCCGCTGGTGCAAAAAGCTGTTACCGACTTCTTCGGTAAAGAAGCCCGTAAAGACGTCAACCCGGACGAAGCGGTTGCCATGGGTGCTGCGATCCAGGGTGCGGTACTGGCCGGTGACGTCAAAGACGTACTGCTGCTGGACGTCAGCCCGCTGACCCTGGGTATCGAAACCATGGGTGGCGTGATGACCGCGCTGATCGAGAAGAACACCACTATCCCGACCAAAAAGTCGCAAGTGTTCTCGACTGCCGATGACAACCAGGGCGCCGTGACCATTCACGTGCTGCAAGGTGAGCGCAAGCAGGCAGCACAGAACAAGTCCCTGGGTAAGTTCGACCTGGCCGACATTCCACCAGCACCACGTGGCGTGCCGCAGATCGAAGTGACCTTTGACATCGACGCCAACGGCATTCTGCACGTAGGCGCCAAGGACAAGGCTACTGGCAAGACCCAGTCGATCGTGATCAAGGCCAACTCCGGCCTGTCTGATGAAGAAATTCAACAGATGATCCGCGACGCTGAAGCGAACTCGGAAGAAGACCGCAAGTTCGAAGAGCTGGCCACTGCCCGTAACCAGGGTGATGCACTGGTTCACTCGACTCGCAAGATGGTCGCTGACGCCGGTGACAAGGTTACTGCCGACGAGAAGACTGCGATCGAAGCTGCCGTGGTTGCCCTGGAAGCCGCCATCAAGGGCGACGACAAGGCTGCCATCGACGCCAAGGTCGAAGAGCTGTCGAAGGTTTCGGCTCCGGTTGCCCAGAAGATGTACGCCGAGCAGTCGGCTGAGCAGCCTAAGGGCGGCGCTCAGCAGGCCGAGCCGGAAGCCAAGCATGACGACGTTGTCGATGCTGAGTTCGAAGAAGTCAAAGACAAGTAATTGCTACAGGTTGTCGGCCAATTGACTGTTTTTTGATGGTTGGCTGGTAGGATGTCGCCGCGCGGGGGCTTGCTCCCGCGTTGGCGTGTCTGCAATACCCGAATTTTTACAGCATCTGTCAGCCGCCCGGAGGGTGGGTGAGGCAGGTGCTGGCGGCACAGCGCGGAATGCGCAGAGGTTTGCCGAACGTCCTCAAGAGTGCAAAGACTTATGGCAAAGCGTGACTATTACGAAGTTCTGGGAGTTGAGCGCGGCTCCAGTGAAGCGGATCTGAAGAAAGCCTACCGCCGTCTGGCGATGAAGCATCACCCGGACCGTAATCCTGATGACAAAGCGTCGGAAGAGAAATTCAAGGAAGCCAACGAGGCTTACGAAGTGCTCTCCGATGCCAGCAAGCGTGCGGCCTATGACCAGTATGGTCATGCCGGCGTGGATCCGAGCATGGGTGGCGGCGGTGCCGGTTTCGGCGGCGCGAACTTCTCGGATATCTTCGGTGATGTGTTCAGCGATTTCTTCGGCGGCGGCCGTGGTGGTTCGCGTGGTGGCGCCCAGCGTGGCAGCGACTTGCGTTACACCCTGGAGCTGAACCTGGAAGAAGCCGTGCGCGGTACCACGGTCAACATCCGTGTGCCGACGCTGGTCAACTGCAAGCCGTGTGACGGTTCCGGGGCCAAGAAAGGCTCGTCGCCTTCGACCTGCCCGACCTGTGGCGGTATTGGCCAGGTGCGCATGCAGCAGGGCTTCTTCTCGGTCCAGCAGACCTGCCCGCGTTGCCACGGCCAGGGCAAGGTCATCACCGATCCGTGTGATTCGTGCCACGGCGAAGGCCGCATCGAAGAGTACAAGACGCTTTCGGTCAAAGTCCCGGCTGGCGTCGATACCGGCGACCGTATTCGTCTGTCCGGCGAAGGCGAGGCTGGTTCCCAGGGTGGCCCGACTGGCGACCTGTACGTTGTGATCAACGTGCGTGAACACTCGATTTTCCAGCGCGACGGCAAGCATCTGTACTGTGAAGTGCCGATCAGCTACACCGATGCCGCCCTGGGTGGCGAGCTGGAAGTGCCGACCCTTGATGGTCGGGTCAAGCTGAAAATCCCGGAAGGCACCCAGACCGGCAAGCAATTCCGTCTGCGTGGCAAGGGTGTGGCGCCGGTTCGCGGTGGTGGTGCCGGTGACCTGATGTGCCGGGTCGCGGTGGAAACCCCGGTCAACCTCAGCCGTCGTCAGCGCGAGCTGCTCGAAGAGCTGCGTGATTCGCTGGAAGGCGACAGTTCCCATTCGCCGAAAGCCAATGGCTGGTTCGAAGGCGTGAAGCGCTTCTTCGGCGATCTGTAAGAAGGAGTAGGGCATGCGACGTATAGCGGTAATGGGCGCGGCAGGGCGCATGGGCAAGACCCTGATCGAAGCTGTGCAGCAAGCCCCGGGTGCCGGTTTGACCGCGGCGATCGATCGCCCGGACAGCTCGCTGGTCGGCGCCGATGCTGGTGAGCTGGCGGCGCTGGGCCGGATTGGCGTGCTGCTGTCCGACGACCTGGCCAAGGTCGCCGACGAGTTCGACGTGCTGATCGACTTCACTCACCCGTCGGTGACCCTGAAGAACCTGGCGTTCTGCCGCAAGGCAGGCAAGGCGATGATCATCGGCACCACCGGTTTCTCTGCTGAAGAGAAGCAGTTGCTGGTCGAGGCGGGCAAGGACATTCCGATCGTCTTCGCCGCCAACTTCAGCGTTGGCGTCAACCTCAGCCTGAAGCTGCTGGACATGGCTGCGCGGGTGCTGGGCGATGACGTGGATATCGAGATCATCGAGGCTCACCACCGGCATAAGGTCGATGCGCCGTCGGGTACCGCGCTGCGCATGGGTGAAGTGGTTGCCAATGCGCTGGGTCGTGACCTGCGGGAAGTGGCGGTGTATGGCCGTGAAGGCCAGACCGGTGCGCGTGATCGCCAGACCATCGGCTTCGCCACCGTGCGTGCTGGCGATGTGGTCGGTGATCACACCGTGCTGTTCGCTGCTGAAGGTGAGCGCCTGGAGATCACCCACAAGGCCTCCAGCCGCATGACCTTCGCCAGGGGTGCGGTACGTGCCGCCCTGTGGCTGGACGGGCGCGAGCCTGGCCTGTACGACATGCAGGACGTGCTCGACCTGCGTTGATCGCTGTTCAGGGGCCGCTGCGCGGCCCATCGCTGGCAAGGCCAGCTCCCACGGGAATTGCGCCATGGCTGCAATTCCTGAGTCTCAGTGGCTCCTGTGGGAGCTGGCTTGCCAGCGATGCTTTTCCATTCCCGCGACGCCCTGTCGCATTCCTGCGCCTTTCAGGCACTTAAGTGGTAGACCAAAAAAGCGTTTTTCTGTAAGCTACAGCTTTAGTGTGTCCACTAAAAGCGCGCAGATAATTCGACGAAGAAAGCGGGGTGACGTGTCTATACGTCATTCCGCTTTTTTGCAACCTGCGATCGCCCCTTCAGGCTAGATTTACGGGAGGTCTTCTTGACTAAGCCAGCCATACTCGCCCTTGCTGATGGCAGCATTTTTCGCGGTGAAGCCATTGGAGCCGACGGTCAGACCGTTGGTGAGGTGGTGTTTAACACCGCAATGACCGGCTATCAGGAAATCCTGACTGACCCTTCCTATGCGCAGCAAATCGTTACCCTGACGTACCCGCACATCGGCAACACCGGCACCACGCCGGAAGACGCCGAATCCGACCGCGTCTGGTCGGCTGGTCTGGTGATTCGCGACCTGCCTCTGATCGCGAGCAACTGGCGCAACAAGCAATCCCTGCCTGATTACCTCAAGGCCAACAACGTGGTGGCGATCGCGGGTATCGATACCCGTCGTCTGACCCGCATCCTGCGTGAGAAGGGCGCGCAGAACGGCTGCATCCTGGCCGGCGACAACATCAGCGAAGAGGCGGCAATCGCCGCTGCTCGCGGTTTCCCGGGCCTGAAGGGCATGGACCTGGCAAAAGTCGTCAGCACCAAGAGCAGCTACGAATGGCGCTCCAGCGTCTGGGAGCTGAAGACCGACAGCCACGCCACCATTGAAGCCGCCGAGCTGCCGTACCACGTGGTGGCCTACGACTTCGGCGTCAAGCTGAACATCCTGCGCATGCTGGTTGCCCGCGGCTGCCGCCTGACCGTAGTGCCGGCGCAAACCCCGGCCAGTGAAGTCCTGGCGCTCAATCCTGATGGCGTGTTCCTGTCCAACGGCCCTGGCGATCCGGAGCCTTGCGACTACGCGATCCAGGCGATCAAGGACATCCTTGAAACCGAGGTCTCGGTGTTCGGCATTTGCCTGGGTCACCAGCTGCTGGCCCTGGCCTCCGGTGCCAAGACCGTGAAAATGGGTCATGGTCACCACGGCGCCAACCACCCGGTCCAGGACCTGGACACCGGTGTGGTGATGATCACCAGCCAGAACCACGGCTTTGCGGTTGACGAAGCGACCCTGCCGGGCAACGTGCGTGCCATCCACAAGTCGCTGTTCGACGGTACCCTGCAGGGTATCGAGCGTACCGACAAGAGCGCGTTCAGCTTCCAGGGCCACCCTGAAGCCAGCCCGGGCCCGACCGACGTCGCGCCACTGTTCGACCGTTTCATCGATGCCATGGCCAAGCGCCGCTGAGCATCTGGCGAGAAGGCCCTGGACCGGTGCAAGCCGCGTTCAGGTGCCGCCCCCAAGATTGTTCAATGCGGCTTGCCGACTGACCTGCGGAATTGAGTGACAACCCATGCCAAAACGTACAGACATTAAAAGCATCCTGATTCTCGGCGCTGGCCCGATCGTGATCGGCCAGGCCTGCGAATTCGACTACTCCGGCGCCCAGGCGTGCAAAGCCCTGCGCGAAGAGGGCTATCGCGTCATCCTGGTGAACTCCAACCCGGCGACCATCATGACCGACCCGGCCATGGCTGATGCGACCTACATCGAACCGATCAAGTGGCAGACCGTTGCCAAGATCATCGAAAAAGAGCGCCCTGACGCGCTGCTGCCGACCATGGGTGGCCAGACTGCCCTGAACTGCGCCCTGGACCTGGAGCGCGAAGGCATCCTGGAAAAGTTCGGCGTGGAAATGATCGGCGCCAACGCCGACACCATCGACAAGGCTGAAGACCGTTCGCGCTTCGACACCGCCATGAAGGCCATTGGCCTTGAGTGCCCGCGTTCCGGTATCGCCCACAGCATGGAAGAGGCCAACGCGGTCCTCGAGAAGCTCGGCTTCCCGTGCATCATCCGTCCGTCCTTCACCATGGGCGGCACCGGTGGCGGCATCGCCTACAACCGTGAAGAATTCGAAGAAATCTGCGCCCGTGGTCTGGACCTGTCGCCAACCAAGGAACTGCTGATCGACGAATCGCTGATCGGCTGGAAAGAGTACGAGATGGAAGTGGTCCGCGACAAAAAGGACAACTGCATCATTGTCTGCTCGATCGAAAACTTCGACCCGATGGGTGTGCACACCGGTGACTCGATCACCGTGGCGCCGGCACAGACCCTGACCGACAAGGAATACCAGATCATGCGCAACGCCTCGCTGGCGGTGCTGCGTGAAATCGGTGTCGAAACCGGCGGTTCCAACGTGCAGTTCGGTATCTGCCCGGACACCGGCCGCATGGTCGTGATCGAAATGAACCCACGGGTTTCGCGTTCCTCGGCCCTGGCGTCGAAAGCCACCGGCTTCCCGATCGCCAAGATCGCCGCCAAGCTGGCTGTCGGTTACACCCTCGACGAACTGCAGAACGACATCACCGGCGGCCGTACCCCGGCGTCCTTCGAGCCGTCGATCGACTATGTCGTCACCAAGCTGCCGCGTTTCGCCTTCGAGAAATTCCCGAAAGCCGACGCCCGCCTGACTACCCAGATGAAATCCGTGGGTGAAGTCATGGCCATCGGCCGGACCTTCCAGGAGTCGCTGCAGAAAGCCCTGCGCGGCCTTGAAGTCGGCGTGAGCGGCCTGGACCCGAAAGTCGACCTGGCCAGCCCTGACGCTGCCAGCATCCTCAAGCGCGAGCTGACCGTACCGGGCGCCGAGCGCATCTGGTACGTCGCCGACGCCATGCGTTCGGGCATGACCTGCGACGAAATCTTCGCCCTGACCGGTATCGACCACTGGTTCCTGGTGCAGATGGAAGACCTGATCAAGGACGAAGAGAAGGTCAAGACCCTGGCCCTGTCGGCGATCGACAAGGACCTGATGCTGCGCCTCAAGCGCAAGGGCTTCTCCGACCAGCGCCTGGCCAAGCTGTTGGGCATCACCGACAAGAACCTGCGTCGTCACCGTCACAAGCTGGAAGTGTTCCCGGTCTACAAGCGCGTTGACACCTGCGCGGCCGAGTTCGCCACCGATACTGCCTACCTGTACTCGACCTATGAGGAAGAGTGCGAGGCCAATCCGTCGACCCGCGACAAGATCATGATCCTGGGTGGCGGCCCTAACCGTATCGGCCAGGGCATCGAGTTCGACTACTGCTGCGTACACGCGGCACTGGCCCTGCGTGAAGACGGTTACGAGACCATCATGGTCAACTGCAATCCGGAAACCGTCTCCACCGACTACGACACCTCCGACCGCCTGTACTTCGAGCCGCTGACCCTGGAAGACGTGCTGGAAGTGGTTCGTGTCGAGAAGCCGAAAGGCGTGATCGTCCACTACGGCGGCCAGACCCCGTTGAAACTGGCTCGTGCCCTGGAAGAAGCCGGCGTGCCGATCATCGGTACCAGCCCGGACGCCATTGACCGCGCCGAAGACCGCGAGCGTTTCCAGCAGATGGTTCAGCGCCTGAATCTGCTGCAGCCACCAAACGCCACCGTGCGCAGCGAAGACGAAGCCATCCGCGCCGCCGGCATCATCGGCTACCCGCTGGTTGTGCGCCCGTCCTACGTACTGGGCGGCCGCGCCATGGAGATCGTCTACGAGCTGGACGAGCTCAAGCGTTACCTGCGTGAAGCGGTGCAAGTGTCCAACGACAGCCCGGTGCTGCTCGACCACTTCCTCAACTGCGCCATCGAGATGGACGTGGATGCGGTCTGCGACGGCACCGACGTGGTGATCGGCGCAATCATGCAGCACATCGAGCAGGCCGGTGTTCACTCCGGTGACTCGGCGTGCTCGCTGCCACCGTACTCGCTGCCGGCCCATGTTCAGGACGAAGTCCGCGAACAGGTCAAGAAAATGGCCCTGGAACTGGGCGTTGTCGGCCTGATGAACGTGCAGCTGGCCCTGCAGGGCGACAAGATCTACGTGATCGAAGTCAACCCGCGCGCCTCGCGCACCGTGCCGTTCGTCTCCAAGTGCATCGGCACTTCGTTGGCGATGATTGCCGCGCGGGTCATGGCCGGCAAGAGCCTCAAGGAAATCGGCTTCACCAAGGAAATCATTCCTAACTTCTACAGCGTCAAGGAAGCGGTGTTCCCGTTCGCCAAGTTCCCAGGTGTTGACCCGATCCTCGGCCCTGAGATGAAATCCACCGGTGAAGTCATGGGTGTCGGCGACAGCTTCGGTGAAGCGTTTGCCAAGGCCCAGATGGGCGCCAGCGAAGTGCTGCCGACTGGCGGTACCGCATTCATCAGCGTGCGTGACGACGACAAGCCACAAGTGGCTGGCGTTGCCCGCGACCTGATCGCCCTGGGCTTCGAAGTGGTCGCCACCGTCGGTACCGCCAAGGTCATTGAAGCGGCTGGCTTGAAAGTGCGTCGCGTGAACAAGGTGACCGAAGGTCGTCCGCACGTGGTCGACATGATCAAGAACGACGAAGTGTCGTTGATCATCAACACCACCGAAGGTCGCCAGTCGATTGCCGACTCCTACTCGATTCGTCGCAATGCGTTGCAGCACAAGATTTACTGCACCACCACCATTGCGGCCGGTGAAGCCATCTGCGAAGCGCTGAAGTTTGGTCCTGAAAAGACCGTTCGCCGCTTGCAGGATCTGCATGCAGGACTCAAAGCATGAGCATTACCAAATACCCGATGACCGTCCAGGGCGCTCGCGCCCTGGAGGAAGAGCACCTGTTCCTGAGCAAGACCGAGCGTCCGCGCCTGAGCCAGGCCATTGGTGAGGCTCGCGAGCTGGGCGATCTCAAGGAAAACGCCGAGTACCACGCTGCCCGCGAAGAGCAGGGGATGGTCGAGGCGCGTATTCGCGATATCGAAGGCCGTCTGCAGAACTCGGTCGTGATCGACGTCACCACCATTGCCCACACCGGCAAGGTGATCTTCGGCACCACCGTGGACCTGGAAAACACCGAGACCGGCGAGCAGGTGACTTACCAGATCGTTGGTGAGGACGAAGCCGACGTCAAGCAGGGCAAGCTCTCGGTCGGTGCTCCGATCGCCCGTGCCATCATTGGCAAGGAAGAGGGTGATGCCGTTGTGATCAAGACGCCAAGCGGTACGGTCGAGTACGAGATTGTCGAAGTCAAACACATCTGACCGTCGCCGGGGCTTTGCTGCCGCCCCGGCAATCTGGCAGCTGACCCAGGTACTCTGGGTTGGCGGCCTGTGGATGCTGCATTTCGGTCTGCTGCCGGCGTTGGGCCAGATTGGCCTGGCGCCGCTGTTGATCGAGGATATCGGTAGCCTGATGGCATCGTTGCTGGTGGCGTTTGCGGCGTTTTGCGCAGGCGTGCAGGCGCTGGTGCTGATTCAGGCGCAGGGCCTGTCCAGTCTGTGGCGGGACATGCGGGGGCAGTTGTTGTCGATGGTGATGCTGGCGTGCGTGGTGTATTTCGCGTTGCGCGTGGGCATGCCGGGGGAACTGCGCTGGCAGCTGTTCTGTTACCTGGTGCTGGGCCTGACCGGCTTGCTGCTGGTCATGCAGCCCGTGCCGGGCAGGGCGCGCAAGGCGCGCCACTGACCGGGGCGAGCATCACTTGTAACGGTGGATGTTCGACAACTGCTTGTTCGGTTGCGGATTGCGGCGATAGATCAGCGCCTTCTTGCCGATGGTCTGTACCAGTTCGGCGCGGCCGGCCTTGCACAGCGCGGCAATTGCGGCGGCACGCTCTTCGCGGTCTTCGGAGCGAATCTCGACCTTGATCAGTTCGTGATCGACCAGGGCGCGTTCGAGTTCGGCGATAACCCCTTCAGTCAGCCCATTGCCTGCCACAATCAGAACTGGTTTCAGGTCGTGGCCAATGGATTTGTACTGTTTCTTCTGCTCGTTATTGAGCGGCATAATCTGACCCTTTGTCTGATTCTGTAAAAATGGCGGCCATTTTACCCGAGGGCCCGTGGATCCGCCCAGTTAATCACGACCCTTATCATCGAGGTGCCCAATGGCGCGTTCCAAGACAAGCCTTGGCTGGCTGAAAGAACACTTCAACGATCCTTACGTTAAAAAGGCGCAAAAGGACGGTTATCGCTCGCGTGCGAGCTACAAATTGCTGGAAATCCAGGAAAAGTACCGGATTATCCGCCCTGGTATGAGCGTCGTCGACCTGGGTGCGGCCCCGGGTGGCTGGTCGCAGGTGACCAGTCGTCTGATTGGTGGTCAGGGGCGTTTGATCGCTTCCGACATCCTGGAAATGGACAGCATTCCTGACGTTACCTTCATCCAGGGGGACTTTACCCAGGACGAAGTGCTGGCGCAGATCCTCGAGGCGGTGGGTAATTCGCACGTAGACCTTGTGATTTCCGATATGGCCCCCAATATGAGTGGTACGCCTGCCGTGGATATTCCCAAGGCCATGTTTCTCTGTGAGCTGGCCCTTGATCTGGCGACCCGGGTGCTCAAGCCGGGTGGTGATTTCCTGATCAAGATTTTCCAGGGCGAAGGGTTTGACGTATACCTCAAGGACGCTCGTCAGAAATTCGACAAGGTCCAGATGCTCAAGCCTGATTCTTCGCGGGACCGCTCCCGCGAACAGTACTTGCTGGCGAGGGGTTACCGCGGCGAGTAGGGCGTCAGGCCGGCGGCTTTCAGGGTATCCGATAGTTTTTTCCAATCGGCTCTCCTGCCTGACCTGGATGAACATCGTGTAGTCTAGGTTTCACAAAGGGTTACAGACGGCGCCTGCAGATGTGTAGGTTATGTAGTAAGTTAAGCCGGTGAATATCATGCGAGGCACGGCTGCGCCGTCAGCCGGCTTCAGAGGGTAGCTAATTGAACGATATGGCAAAGAACTTGATCCTGTGGTTGATCATCGCGGCTGTCCTGGTGACAGTGATGAACAACTTCTCCAGCCCGAATGAGCCGCAGACCCTCAACTATTCCGACTTCATTCAGCAGGTCAAGGATGGCAAGGTCGAGCGCGTTGCGGTCGACGGCTACGTCATTACCGGTAAACGTACCGATGGCGACAGCTTCAAGACCATCCGTCCGGCCATTCAGGACAACGGCCTGATCGGTGACCTGGTCGACAACCACGTCGTGGTCGAAGGCAAACAGCCAGAGCAGCAGAGCATCTGGACCCAACTGCTGGTCGCCAGCTTCCCGATCCTGGTCATCATTGCCGTATTCATGTTCTTCATGCGCCAGATGCAAGGCGGTGCCGGTGGCAAGGGCGGGCCGATGAGCTTCGGCAAGAGCAAGGCGCGCCTGCTGTCCGAAGATCAGGTGAAAACCACCCTGGCCGACGTTGCCGGCTGCGACGAAGCCAAGGAAGAAGTCGGCGAGCTGGTCGAATTCCTGCGCGATCCGGGCAAGTTCCAGCGCCTGGGCGGTCGTATTCCTCGCGGTGTGCTCATGGTTGGCCCGCCAGGTACCGGTAAGACCCTGATAGCCAAGGCTATTGCCGGCGAAGCCAAGGTGCCGTTCTTCACCATCTCCGGTTCCGACTTCGTCGAGATGTTCGTCGGTGTCGGTGCCAGCCGTGTTCGCGACATGTTCGAGCAGGCCAAGAAACACGCACCGTGCATCATCTTCATCGACGAGATCGACGCCGTCGGTCGCCATCGTGGCGCCGGCATGGGTGGCGGTCACGACGAGCGCGAGCAGACCCTCAACCAGTTGCTGGTTGAGATGGACGGCTTCGAAATGAACGACGGTATCATCGTCATCGCCGCGACCAACCGTCCGGACGTCCTCGACCCGGCGCTGCTGCGTCCAGGCCGCTTTGACCGTCAGGTCGTCGTTGGCTTGCCGGATATCCGCGGTCGTGAGCAGATCCTCAAGGTACACATGCGCAAGGTGCCGATTGGCGAGAACGTCAATCCAGCCGTGATTGCCCGTGGTACTCCAGGCTTCTCCGGTGCCGACCTCGCCAACCTGGTCAACGAAGCGTCGCTGTTCGCTGCCCGTGGTGGCAAGCGCGTCGTCGAGATGAAAGAGTTCGAACTGGCCAAAGACAAGATCATGATGGGCGCCGAGCGCAAGACCATGGTCATGTCCGAGAAAGAGAAGCGCAATACCGCCTTCCACGAAGCCGGCCATGCCATTGTTGGCCGTGTGGTGCCCGAGCATGACCCGGTGTACAAGGTCTCGATCATTCCGCGTGGCCGGGCACTGGGTGTCACCATGTTCCTGCCGGAGGAAGACCGTTACAGCCTGTCCAAGCGCGCACTGATCAGCCAGATCTGCTCGCTGTACGGTGGCCGTATCGCCGAAGAGATGACCCTGGGCTTCGATGGCGTCACCACCGGTGCCTCCAACGACATCATGCGTGCCAGTCAGATCGCCCGCAACATGGTCACCAAGTGGGGCCTGTCGGAAAAACTCGGTCCGCTGATGTATGCCGAAGAAGAGGGTGAGGTGTTCCTGGGCCGCAGTGCCGGTTCCCAGCACGCCAGTGTCTCCGGTGAGACCGCCAAGCTGATCGACTCGGAAGTACGCAGCATCATTGACCAGTGCTACGCCACGGCCAAGCAGATCCTCACCGAAAACCGCGACAAGCTCGACGCCATGGCCGATGCGCTGATGAAGTACGAGACCATCGATGCCGATCAGATCGACGACATCATGGCTGGTCGCGAGCCACGCGAGCCGCGTGACTGGGAAGGTGGATCGGGCACTCCAGGCGCCTCTGCTCCGCAGAGCGATCGCCCTGAGTCGCCGATCGGCGGTCCAGCGGCGCAAGTCTAAGGGCACATATGACTTCACAGCAGTACCCGACCCGGTTGCCTTGCGGCAACCGGGTTCTTGATTTGTCCCGTACCCATGTCATGGGTATCCTCAATATCACCCCCGATTCCTTCTCCGATGGCGGCCGCTTCACCCAGCGTGACGCAGCCTTGCGCCACGCCGAAGCGATGGTGGCTGCCGGTGCGACCCTGGTCGATGTCGGTGGCGAGTCCACTCGCCCCGGCGCACGTGCGGTGTCGGCGCTTGAAGAGCTGGAGCGCGTCGCGCCGATCGTCGAAGCGATCAATCGCGAGCTGGATGTGATCATCTCGGTCGATACCTCGACGCCAGCGGTTATCCGCGAATCGGCCAGGCTCGGTGCCGGGCTGATCAACGATGTGCGCTCGCTCAGCCGTGATGGTGCCCTGGATGCCGCAGCAGCCACCGGCTTGCCGGTGTGCCTGATGCATATGCGTGGCGAGCCGGGCGACATGCAGGACAATCCGCATTACGAGGATGTCACCGCCGAGGTGGCGAACTACCTTGAAGAGCGTATGGCTGCGTGTGCGGCAGTCGGCATCGAAGCCGGGCGGATCATCCTCGATCCAGGCTTCGGCTTCGCCAAGACCCTGGCGCACAACCTCAGCCTGTTCAAGCACATGGAAGCACTTTACCGGTTGGGGCGTCCCTTGCTGGTAGGTGTTTCGCGCAAGAGCATGATCGGCCTGGCCCTGGGCCGTCCGGTCGGAGAACGGCTCTATGGCAGCCTTGCCCTGGCTGCGCTGGCGATGACCAAGGGCGCGAGCATATTGCGCGTTCACGATGTCGCCGAAACCGCCGATGTAGTGCGGATGATTGCTGCGGTGCAAGCCGCCGAATAAGAGTGATGGAGCATCTATGAGCAGAAAATATTTTGGTACCGACGGTATTCGTGGCCGTGTCGGCGAATACCCCATCACCCCTGACTTCATGCTCAAGCTTGGCTGGGCGGCGGGCATGGCCTTTCGCAGGCAGGGTGCCTGCCGGGTACTGGTCGGCAAAGACACGCGAATTTCCGGTTACATGTTTGAATCGGCGCTTGAAGCCGGGCTGTCAGCGGCGGGCGCCGATGTGATGTTGCTCGGGCCGATGCCGACCCCGGCCATCGCCTACCTGACCCGTACCTTCCATGCCGAAGCGGGCATCGTTATCAGTGCTTCGCACAATCCCCATGACGACAACGGCATCAAGTTCTTCTCCGGGCAGGGTACCAAGCTGCCGGACGAAGTCGAGCTGATGATCGAGGAACTGCTCGACCAGCCGATGACCGTGGTCGAATCGAGCAAGCTGGGCAAGGTCTCGCGCATCAACGATGCGGCTGGGCGTTACATCGAATTCTGCAAGAGCAGCGTGCCGAGCAGCACTGATTTTGCCGGCCTCAAGCTGGTGGTCGACTGCGCCCACGGCGCTACCTACAAGGTCGCGCCGAGCGTGTTCCGCGAATTGGGTGCTGATGTCACCGTGCTCTCAGCGCAGCCTGATGGCCTGAACATCAACGAGAACTGCGGTTCGACCCACATCGAGTCGCTGCAGGCGGCGGTGCTGGTGGGCCATGCCGACCTCGGCATCGCCTTCGACGGCGACGGTGACCGGGTGCTGATGGTCGATCACACCGGCGCCATCGTCGATGGCGACGAGCTGCTGTTCATCATCGCCCGTGACCTGCATGAGCGCGGCAAGCTGCAGGGCGGGGTGGTGGGCACCCTGATGAGCAACCTGGGGCTGGAGCTGGCCCTGAAGGATCTCGACATCCCGTTCGTGCGCGCCAAGGTCGGTGACCGCTACGTGATGGCCGAGCTGCTGGAGCGCGACTGGGTCATCGGTGGCGAGAACTCCGGGCACGTGGTGTGCTGCAACCACACCACCACCGGTGATGCGATCATCGCCGCGCTGCAGGTGCTGATGGCCCTCAAGCGCCGCGAAGAAACCCTGGCCCAGGCCCGTCAGGCCCTGCGCAAGTGCCCGCAGGTGCTGATCAACGTGCGCTTTGGTGCGAGCAAGGTCGACCCGCTGGAGCATCCAGCGGTCAAGGACGCCAGTGCCAAGGTTACCGAGGCACTGGCCGGTCGTGGCCGTGTGCTGCTGCGCAAGTCCGGGACAGAGCCTCTGGTGCGGGTAATGGTCGAAGGCGAGGATGAAAATCAGGTTCGCGGCCACGCCGAAGCCCTGGCAAAACTGGTAAGTGAAGTTTGCGTTTGAATTACGCTTGCCAGAGGTGATCGGGTTGGGTAACATCTGCGCCCTCTTTGACCGACGAGGTACAGCATGCGTCGCCCTATGGTAGCTGGTAACTGGAAGATGCACGGTACCCGCGCCAGCGTCGCTGAGCTGATCAAGGGCTTGAGTAATCTCGCCCTGCCGAGCGGTGTCGAGGTCGCGGTGTTTCCCCCCGCCCTGTACATCAATCAGGTAATTGATGGCGTACAAGGCAAGGCGATCGCCGTCGGCGCTCAGAATTCTGCGGTACAGCCTGAGCAAGGCGCACTGACCGGTGAAATTGCACCGAGTCAACTGGCCGAGGCAGGTTGCGAGCTGGTACTGATTGGGCACTCCGAGCGCCGCCAGATCATTGGCGAGAACGACGAAGTCCTCAATCGCAAGTTCGCTGCGGCACAGGCTTGTGGTTTGAAGCCGGTGCTCTGTGTAGGGGAAACCCTCGAAGAGCGCGAAGCGGGTAAAACGCTTGAGATTGTCGGGCGTCAGCTGGACAGCGTCATCGAAGCGTTCGGTGTCGAAGTCTTCGCCAGTGCGGTGATTGCCTATGAGCCTGTATGGGCCATCGGCACAGGGCTGACGGCCTCGCCACAGCAGGCTCAGGATGTGCATAAGGCCATTCGCGAGCAGCTGGCGGCAAAGAACCCGGAAGTCGCAGCGAGTGTGCGGCTTCTATACGGCGGCAGCGTGAAGGCGGCCAATGCGGCTGAACTGTTCGGCATGCCGGATATCGATGGGGGCCTGATTGGTGGGGCTTCCCTGAACGCAGACGAATTCGGTGCAATTTGTCGCGCCGCAGGAAACTGAAAAATGCTGGAAACAGTGATCGTTGTTTTGCATCTGTTGGGCGCGCTGGGTTTGGTAGTGCTGGTGTTGCTGCAACAGGGTAAAGGTGCGGAAGCGGGTGCATCTTTCGGCGCAGGTGCTTCAAATACTGTGTTCGGAAGCCAAGGTTCTGCTACCTTTCTGAGTAAGTTTACTGCTATACTAGCTGCCTCTTTCTTCTTAACTGCTCTTGGGTTAGGATACTTTGCTAAGGAGAAAGCTCAAGAGCTGACTCAAGTAGGGTTGCCAGATCCAGCGGTCTTGGAAGTGAAGCAGCAAAAGCCGGCAACAGATGATGTACCGGTGCTCCAGGAGCAGAAGAGCGAAGCCACTAAGACTGGCGATGTTCCTCCCGCTCAAGAGCAGAAGTAACGGGTTTCAAAGTAGTATTGCCGAGGTGGTGGAATTGGTAGACACGCAACCTTGAGGTGGTTGTGCCCATAGGGTGTAGGGGTTCGAGTCCCCTTCTCGGTACCAATTGAAACAAGACAGCCCGCTACAGCGGGCTTTCTTGTAGGTGGAGGTTAGATTGACCCTGTCGGGGTTCGGTCGTATACTTTCGCCCCAGCTTTGTCGCGGGGTGGAGCAGTCTGGTAGCTCGTCGGGCTCATAACCCGAAGGTCGTTGGTTCAAATCCAGCCCCCGCAACCAGTTTCAGCGGAGCCCCTTTTGCAGGGGCTTTTTCTTGGCTGAACAGTCATAACGCCGGTATTCAACGGCGTATCAGGGATGGGCGCTTTGCCCATTTTTTATTTGCATAGCATGCACGAGGGGGTTCAGGTGTCGAGCAAGCTAGAACAGTTGCAGGCCTTGTTGGCCCCGGTGGTCGAGGCTCTTGGCTATCAATGCTGGGGGATCGAATTCATCTCTCAAGGCAAACATTCGGTCCTGCGGATTTACATCGATAAAGAAGATGGCGTGCTGGTTGATGACTGCGCAAAAGTCAGTCACCAGGCCAGTGCGATCCTCGATGTCGAAGACCCGATTACGTCCGAATATACCCTTGAAGTGTCCTCTCCTGGCATGGATCGCCCGCTGTTCACCTTGGAACAGTTTGCTTCGCATGCCGGCGAACAAGTGAAGATCAAGCTGCGTACGCCCTTTGAAGGTCGTCGTAACTTTCAGGGCCTTCTCCGTGGCGTGGAGGATCAGGATGTTGTGGTCCAGGTAGACAACAACGAATTCCTGTTGCCGATCGATTCGATCGACAAGGCCAACATTATTCCCAGTTTTGACTGAGACGTGCCGGATCCCGCGGACCGCGCGGATCCAATGGCTTGCGAAAGGCGAGGCGTACGATGAGCAAAGAAGTACTGCTGGTTGTTGAGTCGGTATCCAACGAAAAGGGCGTACCGGCCGGCGTGATTTTTGAAGCGCTGGAAGTGGCTCTGGCCACTGCAACCAAAAAACGTTTTGACGACGAAGTCGACCTGCGTGTGGAAATCAACCGCCACACCGGTAGCTACGAAACCTTCCGTCGCTGGACTGTCGTCGAAGAAAAGGATCTGGACGATCCGGCGATCGAAGTGTGGCCAGCGAAGATTCAGGACACCCATCCTGAAGCTAAAGTCGGTGACGTGATCGAAGAAAAGATCGAGTCGATCGAGTTCGGCCGCATTGCCGCCCAGACCGCCAAGCAAGTCATCGTCCAGAAGGTCCGTGAAGCCGAGCGCGCTCAGGTGGTAGATGCCTACCGCGAGCGTCTGGGCGAGATCATCTCCGGTACCGTCAAGAAGGTCACCCGTGACAATGTCATCGTTGACCTGGGCAACAACGCCGAAGCGTTGCTGGCCCGTGAAGACATCATCTCCCGCGAGACTTTCCGTGTGGGTGTGCGCCTGCGTGCACTGCTCAAGGAAATCCGCACCGAGAACCGCGGCCCGCAGTTGATCCTGTCGCGTACCGCGCCACAGATGCTGATCGAACTGTTCCGCATCGAAGTGCCGGAAATCGCCGAGGGCCTGATCGAAGTCATGGCCGCGTCCCGTGATCCGGGTTCGCGCGCCAAGATCGCCGTGCGCTCCAAGGACAAACGCATCGATCCGCAAGGTGCCTGTATCGGCATGCGCGGTTCGCGTGTCCAGGCCGTGTCCGGCGAACTGGGTGGTGAGCGTGTGGATATCGTCCTCTGGGACGACAACCCTGCACAATTCGTCATCAACGCCATGTCGCCGGCTGAAGTCGCGGCGATCATCGTCGATGAAGATGCCCACGCCATGGACATCGCGGTGGGTGCCGACAACCTGGCCCAGGCGATTGGCCGTGGTGGCCAGAACGTGCGCCTGGCCAGTCAGTTGACCGGCTGGACCCTGAACGTGATGACCGAATCGGACATCCAGGCCAAGCAGCAAGCTGAAACCGGTGACATCCTGCGCAACTTCATCGACGAGCTGGAAGTCGACGAAGAGCTGGCACAGGTGCTGGTCGATGAAGGCTTCACCAGCCTGGAAGAGATTGCCTACGTACCGCTGGAAGAAATGCTCAACATCGACGGCTTTGACGAAGACATCGTCAACGAGCTTCGTGCTCGCGCCAAGGATCGCCTGTTGACCAAAGCCATCGCTACTGAGGAAAAGCTGGCAGACGCCCATCCGGCCGAAGACCTGCTCTCGCTTGAGGGTATGGACAAGGATTTGGCGATGGAACTGGCGGTGCGCGGCGTAGTTACCCGCGAAGACCTGGCCGAGCAGTCGATTGATGACCTGCTCGACATCGACGGCATCGACCAAGAGCGTGCCGGCAAGTTGATCATGGCCGCCCGAGCCCACTGGTTCGAGTAATTAGGCGCGGCCTGAGGAGAGAAGTGCATGACGCAAGTCACGGTGAAAGAATTGGCCCAAGAGGTCGCTGCACCGGTAGAGCGCCTGCTGCAGCAGATGCGTGAGGCAGGTCTGCCGCACACCGACGCCGGTCAGGTAGTGACCGACAATGAGAAGCAGGCATTGCTGGCTCATTTGAAGAGCAGCCACAAGGCAAAAGTGGAAGAGCCGCGCAAGATCACCTTGCAGCGCAAAACCACCAGCACCCTGCGTGTCGCCGGTAGCAAGAGCATCAGCGTAGAAGTACGCAAGAAGAAAGTATTCGTTCAGCGCAGCCCGGAAGAAATCCAGGCCGAGCAGAAGCGCGAGCTGGAAGAGCGCCGTGCAGCCGAAAACGCTGCCCGTGAAAAAGCCGATGCCGAAGCACGTCAGCGTGCCGAGGAAGAAGCCCGTCGTCAGCCAGCCGCTGCGAACGCCGCACCGGCTGCTGCCGCGCCGGCTCCGGCTCCGGCTGCCGCGCCAGTGATCGACGCCGCCGATGCCGCACCGGCACCGGTTGCCGAGCGCAAGAAAGACGACGTCCGTCGCAGCGACAAGTCGCGTGACGACGAGCGTCGTGGCGGCGAGCGCCGTAACGAAGCGCCGCGCGTTTCGGTCAAGGTCAAGGAAAAGGAAAAGGCGCCAACCCCGCGTGCCGCTCCGCGTACCACCGACGAAGAAAGCGATGGCTTCCGTCGTGGTGGCCGTGGCAAGGGCAAGCCGAAGAAGCGCAACGCCCATGGCTTCCAGAACCCGACCGGTCCGGTTATCCGCGACGTCCAGATCGGCGAGACCATTACCGTCTCCGACCTGGCCCAGCAGATGTCGGTCAAGGCCGCTGAAGTCGTCAAGTTCATGTTCAAGCTGGGCACTCCGGTGACCATCAACCAGGTGCTCGACCAGGAGACCGCTCAACTGGTCGCCGAAGAGCTGGGCCACAAGGTCACCCTGGTCAGCGATACCGCCCTGGAAGATTCCCTGGCCGAATCGCTGAAGTTCGAAGGTGAAGCCTTCGCCCGTGCGCCGGTCGTGACCGTAATGGGCCACGTTGACCACGGTAAGACTTCGCTGCTCGACTACATCCGTCGTGCCAAGGTTGCCGCTGGCGAAGCCGGTGGTATTACCCAGCACATCGGTGCCTACCACGTGGAAACCGACCGCGGCATGGTCACCTTCCTCGACACCCCTGGTCACGCCGCGTTTACCGCCATGCGTGCCCGTGGTGCCAAGGCGACCGACATCGTGATCCTGGTGGTCGCGGCGGACGACGGCGTGATGCCGCAAACCCGCGAAGCGGTCCAGCACGCCAAGGCTGCCGGTGTTCCGCTGGTCGTTGCGGTGAACAAGATCGACAAGCCGGGTGCCGACCTCGATCGCATCCGTAACGAACTGGCCGTCGAAGGCGTCACTTCCGAGGACTGGGGTGGAGACACGCCGTTCGTCAAGGTGTCGGCGAAGATGGGTACCGGTGTCGACGAACTGCTCGAAGCCGTCCTGCTGCAAGCCGAGATCCTCGAGCTCAAGGCCACTCCATCGGCCCCGGGTCGTGGTGTGGTGGTCGAGTCGCGTCTGGACAAGGGCCGCGGCCCGGTGGCTACCGTGCTGGTTCAGGACGGTACCCTGCGTCAGGGCGACATGGTCCTGTGCGGTTCGAACTACGGCCGTGTACGGGCCATGCTCGACGAAAACGGCAAGACTGTTAAAGAAGCCGGCCCGTCGATCCCGGTCGAGATCCTCGGCCTGGATGGCACCCCGGACGCCGGTGACGAGCTGTCGGTAGTGGCTGACGAGAAGAAAGCCCGTGAAGTTGCCCTGTTCCGTCAAGGCAAGTTCCGCGAGGTCAAACTGGCTCGCGCTCACGCTGGCAAACTCGAGAACATCTTCGAGAACATGGGCCAGGAAGAGAAGAAGACCCTCAACATCGTGCTCAAGTCCGATGTTCGTGGTTCTCTCGAGGCCCTGCAGGGCTCCCTGAGTGGCCTGGGCAACGACGAAGTACAGGTTCGCGTGATCGGTGGCGGTGTCGGTGGTATCACCGAGAGCGACGCCAACCTGGCCCTGGCTTCCAATGCAGTACTGTTCGGCTTCAACGTGCGTGCCGATGCCGGCGCGCGCAAGATCGTCGAGCAGGAAGGTCTGGATATGCGTTACTACAACGTGATCTACGACATCATTGAAGACGTCAAGAAAGCCCTGACCGGTATGCTCGGCAGCGATGTTCGCGAGAACATCCTGGGTATCGCCGAAGTGCGTGACGTGTTCCGTTCGCCGAAGTTCGGCGCCATCGCCGGCTGTATGGTCGTCGAGGGTGTGGTCTACCGCAACCGTCCGATCCGCGTACTGCGCGAGGACGTGGTGATCTTCGAAGGCGAGCTGGAATCGCTGCGTCGCTTCAAGGACGATGCGTCCGAAGTACGTGCCGGCATGGAATGCGGTATCGGCGTCAAGAGCTACAACGACGTCAAGGTCGGCGACAAGATCGAAGTCTTCGAGAAAGTCCAAGTGGCTCGTACGCTCTAAGCCGCGAGCATGGGAACCGCCAATCGCCCGCCCCAGGGCGCCGCTTGGCGGCTCTGAACGCAACGCCCGGTCCGGCTCTAGCCTGGCCGGGCGTTTGCCGCTTTAGTTACAGGTAGCAAAAATGGCAAAAGAATATAGCCGTACCCAACGCATCGGCGATCAGATCCAGCGTGAGCTGGCCCAGTTGATCCGTCGTGAAGTCAAAGACCCGCGCGTCGGCGTGGTCACCATTACCGCTGTGGATGTCAGCCGCGATGTCGGCCATGCCAAGGTGTTCATCACCTCCATGGGCCAGGAAGGCGCGGAAGACATCAAGCAGACCCTCAAAGTGCTCAACGGCGCGGCCAGTTTCCTGCGTGTGCACCTGGGCAAGGAAATGCAACTGCGCAGCGTGCCGCAACTGCATTTCCACTATGACGAAAGCATCAGTCGCGGTGCCCACCTGTCGGCACTGATCGAGCGCGCCGTCGCCGAAGACAAGCTGCACCAGGCTTCCGACACGCCCCTGGACACCAAGGAGTAAGCGGTGGCTCAGGTCAAGCGTATCCGTCGTAACGTCAGCGGCATCATCCTGCTCGACAAGCCGTTGGGGTTCACCTCCAACGCCGCCCTGCAGAAGGTCCGCTGGCTACTCAACGCCGAAAAGGCCGGGCACACCGGTAGCCTCGATCCACTGGCCAGCGGCGTGCTGCCGCTGTGCTTTGGTGAGGCGACCAAGTTCTCGCAGTACCTGCTCGATTCCGACAAGGGCTACGAGACGGTCATGCAACTGGGTCAGACCACCACCACGGGCGATGCCGAAGGTGAAGTGCTGAAAACCCGTGACGTGACCGTTGGTCGCGCCGATATCGAAGCGGTTTTGCCACAATTTCGTGGTCAAATCAGTCAGATACCGCCGATGTACTCGGCCCTCAAGCGCGACGGTCAGCCACTGTACAAGCTCGCCCGTGCAGGTGAAGTAGTGGAGCGCGAGGCGCGTTCTGTTACTATTAACCGCTTGGAATTGCTCCAGTGCGAAGGCACCCGTGTTCGGCTGTCAGTCGGCTGCAGCAAAGGCACCTACATCCGCACTCTGGTCGAGGATATCGGCGAGGTGCTCGGTTGCGGAGCCTATGTCGCTGAACTGCGCCGTACGCACGCGGGTCCTTTCGAGCTGGCCCAGACCGTGACCCTCGAAGAACTCGAAGCGGTCCACGCCGAAGGTGGCAACGAAGCAGTCGATCGCTTCCTGATGCCATCGGACAGCGGTCTGCTGGACTGGCCACTGTTGCAGTTCTCCGAGCACAGTGCGTTCTACTGGCTCAATGGTCAGCCGGTCAGAGCCCCCGACGCGCCGAAGTTCGGCATGGTCCGGGTACAGGATCACAACGGTCGCTTCATCGGTATCGGTGAAGTGAGCGAAGACGGGCGCATCGCGCCTCGTCGCTTGATTCGGTCAGAATGATCGAAACCTTCAGCGTCAGGTTCAGGCCCGGCACTGGTGGTAAAGAGGATGGCTGTTAATAGGCACGGTCACGCCTCACTTTATGAATACAGGGAGCAGTCCCTGGCCTATTGGAAACCGTTTGTTCGGTTTCCCTTGATTTGGAGAAGCCAGATGGCACTCAGCGTTGAAGAAAAAGCAAAGATCGTTGCCGAATACCAGCAAGCCGCCGGTGACACCGGTAGCCCGGAAGTACAGGTTGCTCTGCTGACCGCCAACATCAACAAGCTGCAAGGCCACTTCAAGGCCAACGGCAAAGACCACCACTCCCGTCGTGGTCTGATCCGCATGGTTAACCAGCGTCGCAAGCTGCTGGACTACCTGAAAGGCAAGGACACCACTCGTTACAGCGCCCTGATCGGTCGTCTGGGTCTGCGTCGCTAATAGCGGCCTGGCCAGTGGTGTGCACGGCGTGCTGCAGTCACCAGGCGGAGCCTTTGGCCCCCGTGCTGGTGAGCACGCCTTGTGTATCTATGAGGTTGGCTGTCTGTCTCGCCTGAGCGGTTTACCGCGAGGGCAGGGCAGGCTCCCAACCTCTAGTTTTATCTGGACTGCCAACAGGGCCGATTCCCTGTGCTGCCCAAGAATTCGCAAGAACCAGTTCCCCCAGAGCCACTGAAAAAGGTAGGAAACCGTGAACCCGGTAATCAAGAAATTCCAGTTCGGTCAATCGACCGTTACCCTCGAGACGGGCCGTATTGCTCGTCAAGCGTCCGGCGCCGTATTGGTCACCGTCGACAACGATGTCACCGTACTGGTGACCGTGGTCGGTGCCAAACAGGCCGATCCAGGCAAAGGCTTCTTCCCCCTGTCCGTTCACTATCAGGAAAAGACCTACGCCGCCGGCAAGATCCCTGGTGGTTTCTTCAAGCGTGAAGGCCGTCCTTCCGAGAAAGAAACCCTGACCTCGCGTCTGATCGACCGTCCGATCCGTCCGCTGTTCCCAGAAGGCTTCATGAACGAAGTGCAGGTTGTCTGCACCGTCGTTTCCACCAGCAAGAAGACCGATCCGGACATCGCTGCGATGATCGGTACCTCGGCTGCCCTGGCCATCTCCGGCATTCCGTTCGAAGGCCCGATCGGCGCTGCTCGTGTTGCTTTCCACGAAAGCACCGGCTACCTGCTGAACCCGACCTACGAGCAACTGGCTGCCTCGAGCCTGGACATGGTCGTTGCCGGTACCTCCGACGCCGTGCTGATGGTTGAATCGGAAGCCAAAGAGCTGACCGAAGACCAGATGCTGGGCGCCGTACTGTTTGCCCACGATGAATTCCAGGCTGTGATCCAGGCTGTCAAAGAGCTGGCCGCCGAAGCTGCCAAGCCGACCTGGGACTGGAAGCCAGCCGCTGCCAACACCGAACTGCTGAACGCCATCCGTGGTGAATTCGGTGCTGCGGTTTCCGACGCCTACACCATCACCGTCAAGGCTGACCGTTACGCTCGCCTGGGCGAACTGCGCGAGCAAGTGATCGCCAAGTTCTCCGGTGAAGAAGGTCAACCTTCGGCTTCCGAAGTCAAAGAGATCTTCGGCGAAATCGAATACCGCACCGTTCGCGAAAACATCGTTAACGGCAAGCCACGTATCGATGGCCGTGACACCAAGACCGTACGTCCGCTGAACATCGAAGTCGGTGTACTGCCAAAGACCCACGGTTCGGCGCTGTTCACCCGCGGCGAAACCCAGGCCCTGGTCGTTGCGACCCTGGGTACTGCCCGTGACGCGCAACTGCTGGACACCCTCGAAGGCGAGAAGAAAGACCCCTTCATGCTGCACTACAACTTCCCGCCGTTCTCGGTGGGCGAGTGTGGTCGCATGGGCGGTGCTGGCCGTCGCGAAATCGGTCACGGCCGTCTGGCCCGTCGTTCGGTCCAGGCCATGCTGCCTGCCGCCGACGTGTTCCCGTACACCATTCGCGTCGTATCGGAAATCACCGAATCCAACGGTTCGAGCTCCATGGCTTCGGTCTGTGGTGCTTCCCTGGCCCTGATGGACGCTGGTGTACCGATGAAGGCACCGGTTGCCGGTATCGCCATGGGTCTGGTTAAAGAAGGCGAGAAATTCGCCGTCCTGACCGACATCCTCGGTGACGAAGACCACCTGGGCGACATGGACTTCAAGGTAGCCGGTACCGCCAAAGGTGTTACCGCGCTGCAGATGGACATCAAGATCAACGGCATCACCGAAGAGATCATGGAAATCGCCCTGGGCCAGGCCCTGGAAGCGCGCCTGAACATCCTCGGCCAGATGAACCAGATCATTGGTCAGTCCCGTAGCGAACTGTCGGAAAACGCTCCGACCATGATCGCCATGAAGATCGACACCGACAAGATCCGTGACGTCATCGGTAAAGGCGGCGCGACCATCCGTGCCATCTGCGAAGAAACCAAGGCTTCGATCGATATCGAAGACGACGGCTCGATCAAGATCTTCGGCGAGACCAAAGACGCTGCTGAAGCTGCTCGTCAGCGTGTTCTGAGCATCACTGCCGAGGCCGAGATCGGCAAGATCTACGTCGGTAAGGTCGAGCGCATCGTTGACTTCGGTGCCTTCGTCAACATCCTGCCTGGCAAGGACGGTCTGGTTCACATCTCCATGCTGAGCGATGCTCGTGTTGAGAAAGTGACCGACATCCTCAAAGAAGGTCAGGAAGTTGAAGTACTGGTACTGGACGTGGACAACCGCGGCCGTATCAAGCTGTCGATCAAGGACGTTGCCGCTGCCAAGGCATCCGGCGTCTAAGAACGTAGCGTAAGAAAAAGGACCCCTCGGGGTCCTTTTTTTATGCCTGTAGGCATTGTCTTGCGGACTTGCATCTTGCATGCAGGATTTTGCCACTGCGTGCAAATTGCACGATTCGGGATTTCAGCTTTATATATAACTAGCTGATTTATAAGTAAAAAAGTCAATAGCAGCAGCTGGCACAAGCCCTGCAATAGTTCTCATACCCTGCTGCCAGGACTGATGGCGCAGACTTTTCGAAAAACAGGAGTGTCTCGTATGAAGAAGTTCGCTATTGCTGCCGCTACTGCCACCGCCCTGACCCTGACCCTGGCTAATGCGGCGTTTGCCCAACAGCCTTCCCAGGCTCCGCTGACTGTTGCTGCCGGTGAAGTCACCAAAGTCAAAGAAGCGACCTCTGACACCTGGATCACCACCAAGGTCAAAGCTGACCTGGTAACCGAGAAAGGCATCCCGGGCACCGACATCAAGGTCGAAACCAACAAAGGCGTGGTCTCCCTGTCTTCCGATGTGACCTTGACCGATTCGCAGAAAGAGATGGCGGTCGCCATTGCCAAGAAGATCAAAGGCGTTCAAGCCGTCTCGGCTGATGGCCTGAAAACCAACTGAGTAGTTGCTCCCGACTCGCTGACCCTTGCAGGTTCATGCGAAAGACCAAAAGGACTTGGTCACTCAAAGCCCCGGCACTGGTTGCCGGGGCTTCTTTTTTGGGGGGGATTTGTAGGAGCGGGCTTGCCCCGCGATCGGGGTTACTTCACTCCGCGTCCAGGTGCAGCGGCGAAATCACCCGGCCATCCGTTTCGGCCTGGCCCAGGCTGGCGTCTACGAAGTACACCCGGTCATCCGCCAGTTGGCCCTTGTCCACCAGGTAGTCCTTGATGCTGCTGGCCCGGGCCTGCCCCAGCTGGCGCAGTAGCAGTGGGCTTTCGCCCCACGACTTGAGCACCGCGTCACGCAACTGGGTAGTGCGCTGCTCGCGGTCCAGCTGTTCCCATTCGGCCGGTGGCTGCTGTTTCATGCGGGCGCGGTAGATGCCTTCGAGCATCGCCGGTTTGTCGCCATCCGGCACCTTCAGGTCGGAAGCCTGGGCTGGCACCTTGTCACCGCGACGCTGGAGGATCTTGTAGTAGGTACTCTGATACTCACGCTCCAGTCGCTGCTGGGCAATCAGCGGGCCGTCGCTGCTCTGGGCGCTGGTGCCTTCGATTTCCAGGCGCAGGGCAGGGCGTTCCTTGAGTGCGGTCGCCAGCTTGTCCAGGGCGCTTTGCGCATCCGGGCTCAGGTCACTGGAGCCGGCGGCAAAGGCCACGCTCCCCAGGTCCTGGGAATCACCGCCGCTGACCAGCCCACCAATGAACTTGAAGGGCGCCTGGGCCGCACGCAGCACCAGGTTGCGCAGGGTCTGCCAGACAATCGGCATGACGCTGAACTGCGGGTCGTTGAGGTCGCCGCTCACCGGCAGCTCGATGGAGATCTTGCCGTCGGTGTCCTTGAGCAGGGCCACCGCCAGACGAATCGGCAAATCGACCGCGTCCGGGCTGTCGACCTTCTCACCCAGTTGCAGCTGCTCAACCACCACCTTGTTCTCGGCCTGGAGCTTGCCCTGGGTGATCACGTAATGCAGGTCGATGTTCAGCCGCCCTTTGCGGATACGGAACCCGGCGAACTTGCCCGAGTACGGCGTCAACGTGGTCAGCTCAACGCGTTTGAAGCTGGTGGCGATGTCCAGGGCGGCCATCGGGTCGAAGGGGTTCAGTGAACCTTTGATGGTCACTGGCGCATAGCGATCGACCTTGCCCTTGATATCGACTTTGGCAGGCTTTGGCTGACGGTTGTCGATGGTGCCGATCTGGCCATTGAGCTGCTGGATGGCCGTGGCAAAGTTGGGCGTCAGGCTGAAGTCGGCGAAGTTGGCCGAGCCGTCGTTGATGTCGATTTCACCGATGCGGATACCCAGTGGCTTCTCGGCCGGGGCCTTGGCTTTGCTTGGCGCTTTGGATTGCGCGGTGGCCGGCTGCGGGATCAGCAGGTCATCGACGTTGGTGGTGCGGTCCTCGTTGATCATGAAGCGCGCGTAAGGCTGTTTCAGGGTCACCTTGCCAATGGTCAGGGCATCACCGTGGCGGTACGACACAGCGTCGAGGTTCAGTTGCTGCCATTTGACGAAGTCGCGGTCCTTGATGGTGTCCAGCGTATGCAACTGGTTGACCTGGGCCTTGCCGTCGATGCTGAAGGCCAGCGGTGCGGTGCTCTTGAGGTCGACATTGAGGTCGCTGCCGAGCATGCCGCTGCGCAGTTCGAGGCGGATGTAGGGGCTGATGTAAGCCTGGGCGACGCGCAGGTCGATGTCCTGGGTGTTGACCTTGAGCTTGGCGGTGACGGGCGCCAGGTTCACCTCACCGGCAGCCTGCAGCTTGCCTTGTTTACCGACGCCGGTATCGAGCTTGAGGGTAAAGGGCGACTGATTGAGACTGTCGAAATTCTGCAGGTCAAGGTTCAGCGGGCCAACGTCCAGAGCCACTGGCTCTTTCTGCGAGCGGTCGGCCAGGTGTACCTGGTAATTGCGCAGTTGCACGTCCTTGAGCAGTACCTGCCATGGCTTGCTCGGCGCTTCAGCTGCGGCTTTGTCCTTGGCATCCGGCTCGGCGGTAGCGGGTTCGGCTTGCTCTTTTGGCGTGGCTTTGGCCGGCTGGCTGGCGAACAGTTTTTGCCAGTCGAGCTGGCCGTCGGACTCCAGCGCCGCCCAGGTTTCGAGCTTGTCGCTGCGGATCTTGCCGACGGTGACCAGTTGCTTGGCCAGGTCGATCGAGGTTTCGCTGACATCCAGACGCGCCAGGCGCGCCAGCGGACGGCCATCCGGGGCCTTGATGGCAAAGGGCGCGATGCTCACCGAGGCGTTGTCCAGCAGCAGCTCGGTTTCCTTGGACAGATTCAGCTTGTAGTGGGTATCGAGGCTGACCACGCCTTCTTCCAGCACCAGCGGCACGGCATCTCGGACATAGGGCCAGAAGGCTTTCATCTTGCCGTCGGTGACCTTCAGGGTACCTTCGGAGGCGATCGGTACCAGGCTGAAATTGCCGGACCAGTCGATGCGCCCGCCTGCCGGGCCATTGGCGACCAGGGTCATCTCGGTACTGTCGTCAGGCAGGGTGCTGAGGTTCTTCAGCTCCAGGTTCATCGAGTCGTAGAGGAACTCGATCGGCTCGCTCGGGCGCAGGTCCTGGAAGTGCAGGTAGCCTTCGCTGAGCTTGATGCTGCCGATACGCAGCGGGAATGGATCGCTGGCCGGCTCTTCAGGCTTGGGCTCGCTCGGTGGCAGCTTGAACAACTGAGTGAGGTTGAGGCTGCCGTCCTTGGCGAACAGCAGCTCGGTACGTGCCTTGTCCAGTTCGACCCCGTCCAGGTGCAGGGCGCCGCTCCACAGGCTGTCGAGCTGCAGGTTGGCGTACAGGCGTTCAAAACCGACCTGCTCCTTGCCCGGCTCGCCGATCTGCAGGCCCCAGAGGGTCAGTTCGAGGCTGAACGGGTTGAGCTCGATCCGCTGCAGGTGCGCAGGTACTGTGGCGTAATTGGCCAGTTGCTGGTTGACGATACGCAGGGCAACCCCTGGGAGAATCAGAAAGCCTAGCAGGCTGTACAAGGCCACTGCGGCCAGCATGGCGCCGAGGGCGCGTTTCAATCCTTTGGGCATGTGTGGCGTCGTCTGTCTCGAGCGGGAGTGGTTGGAGTATGGCACGTAAAATCGGTTCCGAAGATACCCCGAAAATTAACGATTTTTTGTTTCAGAGCTGAAGAATCAAGGTCTTCAATGGGGGCTGACCGTCCTGCGACGGAAAGTCGCCGGCGGGCTTGAGCACCTGCCAGTCGCGTACCGGCCGCCCGGCCTTGTCGGCGCAGCGCAGCACTTGCTCGCGCCAGTCGTCGACATTGACCTTGGCCAGGTTGTTACAGCAGATCAGTACGCCGTCCTCGGCGGTGCTCAACAGTGCCGGCTTGAGCAGGCTCTGGTAATCGCGCAGCAGGTCGACGGTGCCGAAGGCGCTCTTGGCCCAGGCCGGCGGGTCGAGAAACACCAGATCGAACTGGCGTTGTTGCAGGCGTGGGTACGACGGCAGCGTGTGGCCGCGGCGCTGGCTGACCGGCAGGCCGGCGAACTGGCGGATTGCCGGGAAGTAATCGGACTGGATGAAACTCATCGGCAGCAGTTGCGGGTTGAGTGCGCCGTTTTCCTTGCCGACGGCCAGGTTGCCTTCGGCAAAGTCCAGGTTGCACACCTCGCGGGCGCCGCCCGCCGCCGCGCTGAGGCCGACACCGCAGGTATAGGCGAACAGGTTCAGCACGCTTTTGCCGGCACTGTGCTGCTTGACCCAGCCACGGGCATTGCGCAGGTCAAGAAACAGCAGTGGGTCCTGCCCGGCATGGCGACCACGCACCCGGTAGTTCAGGCCCCATTCGTGGCCGACGTGATCGGCCAGCGCGGCCTCGCTGGCCTGGTACACCGGGTCGCGGCGGTCGATGCGGCTGTTGCCCTGGGAGCGGTCGTTGTAGACCAGCAGCAGCTCAAGGCCCAGGTGCGCTTCGACAGCGGCGTGCAGCTCCAGCAAGGCGCTGGTTTCGAGGCTGTGGTGGAAGCTCTGCACCAGCAACTGCGGGCCGTAGCGGTCGATGGTCAGGCCGCTGGCGCCTTCCTGGCTGCCATGGAACAGGCGATAGCAGTCGGTGCCCTGGGCATGCAGTTCGGCGAGAAGGCCCAGGCGGGCGTCGAGGGCGGCGCGCAGCGCCTGATTCAAGAGGGACATGCACGTGGCCTTGGTTTGCGGACGTGCAGTTTACCAGTTCAAGCCAGGGGAGGGGCCGTTGCGGCCCCTCCCGCGCTGATCAGCGTTCGATTGCCAGGGCCACGCCCTGACCACCGCCGATGCACAGGGTGGCCAGGCCCTTGCTGACATCACGCTTGATCATTTCGTGCAGCAGGGTTACCAGCACCCGGCAACCCGAGGCGCCGATCGGATGGCCCAGGGCAATGGCGCCGCCATTGACGTTGACCTTGCTGGCGTCCCAGCCCAGCTCCTTGCCCACCGACAGGGCCTGGGCGGCAAAGGCTTCGTTGGCTTCGATCAGGTCCAGGTCCGCCAGGTCCCAGCCGGCCTTTGCCAGGCAGCGGCGGGTGGCGCTGACCGGGCCGATGCCCATGATCGCCGGATCGACCCCGGCATTGGCATAGGCCTTGATGCGCGCCAGGATCGGCAGGCCCAGTTGCTGCGCCTTGGCGGCGCTCATCAGCAGCACCGCGGCTGCGCCGTCATTGAGCGACGAGGCATTACCGGCGGTTACCGTGCCGTCTTTCTTGAATGCCGGCTTGAGCTTGCCCAGCGATTCGGCGGTGGTGCCGGCACGCGGTTGCTCGTCGGTGGCAAACGCAAGCGGATCCCCTTTGCGCTGCGGGATCAGGATCGGGGTGATCTCATCGACGAAGCGCCGGGCTTCGATGGCTGCGGTTGCCTTTTGCTGCGAAGCGGCAGCGAAGGCGTCCTGCTCCTCACGGCTGATGCCGTACTTTTCCACCAGGTTCTCGGCAGTGATGCCCATGTGGTAGTCGTTGAACGCATCCCACAGGCCATCGCTGATCATGCTGTCGATCAGGCTGCTGTGGCCCATGCGCAGGCCGGTACGGGCCCCGGGCATGACGTAGTTGGCCAGGCTCATGTTCTCCTGGCCGCCGGCGATGATCACTTCGGCATCGCCGCAGCGGATCGCCTGGGCTGCCAGGTGCAGGGCCTTGAGGCCCGAGCCGCAGACCTTGTTCAGGGTCATGGCTGGCACCGCGTGAGGCAGGCCGGCCTTGATCGCGGCCTGGCGCGCCGGGTTCTGCCCGGCACCGGCGGTCAGTACCTGGCCGAGGATCACTTCATCGACCAGTTCGCCATCGATGCCGGTCTGGGTCAGCAACTGGCGAATCACCGCAGCGCCCAGGTCGACGGCGGGAATGTTGGCCAGCGCCCCCTGGTAGCTACCGACAGCGGTACGGGTGGCGGCAACGATAACGACATCTTGCATGGCGCAGGTCCTCACTCTTATTGGATTTGGCGTCAGAACGGTTCAGGCCCCAGGGCCTGGCTAGACCTGCATGGTGGCATAGATGGCCGGGCGAGGGCTATTGGCGCACCGTTCAGGCGATACCCATGCGCCGCCGGGCACGGTGGGCGGAACCATCGCGCATGGCCCAGCGCAGGACCGGTGCGGTGCTGTTGATGCCCAGGCGGATCAGCCGGCGTTGCAGCGGGTTCTGGCTCAGCTCGAGCATTGCGCTGGCCCAGTCGGGCAGCAGGTCGATCCCGGCACGCAGCATCAGGGCGCCCACCGGTTGGGCCAGGCGGCTAGGCGCCGGTGCGTCGAGCAGTACCTGCACCACTTCCTGGCTGCGGGCGTCGCAGATCAGTTGTGGGCGCATGGCCTGCAGGTAGTCGGCAATCTGCTGGCGCGAGCGCGGCACGTTACGGGCGCCCAGGCGTTCGGCGATCAGGGCGATCTCGGCATAGTAGGCATCCTGTTCGGCGATCGGCATGTGCGGGTTGCGATAGCGCCTATGGGCAGCCAGGAAGCTGCTGACCTCGGCTACATGCACCCAGGTCAGCAGGTCTGGATCGCTGGCCGCGTACGGCCGGCCGTCGGCGGCGCTACCGACTACCTGCAAGTGAATGGTGCGCACTTTTTCGATCAGCCAGTTGGCATCTTGAGTCGAGCCGAAGGTGGTGCCGGAGATGAACTGGCTGGTGCGACGCAGGCGGCCAAGCAGGTCCTGGCGAAAGTTGGAGTGATCCCACACGCCGGCCAGCGCCAGCGGGTGCAGCAGTTGCAGGAGCAGGGCACTGATGCCGCCGATCAACATGCTTGGGAAGTCGCCATGCACGCGCCAGCTGAGGCTGCCCGGGCCGAACAGCCCGGGGTCACCCTTGGGGTTTTCCAGGTCAAGTTGCCCCAGGGACAAACCGGTCAGGCTCATCACCTGGGTTTCGATACGGCGGCGAATCGCTTCCATGGCTACCTTGTCTGCAAGGCAGCCAAACAGGCTGCCGCTTAAATGTTCAGGCGTTTGTCAATCAGGCCTTGGACCACGCTGGGGTCGGCCAGGGTCGACGTGTCGCCGAGGTTGTCGAGCTCGTTGCAGGCGATCTTGCGCAGGATGCGCCGCATGATCTTGCCTGAGCGGGTCTTGGGCAGTGCCGGCGCCCACTGGATCAGCTCGGGTTTGGCGAAGCTGCCGATCTCTTTGCTGACCAGGGCCAGCAGCTCCTGCTTGAGGCTGTCGTCCGGGGTTACGCCATTCATGGGCGTGACAAAGGCATAGATGCCTTGCCCCTTGAGATCGTGAGGGTACCCGACAACGGCGGCTTCGGCGATGCTGTCGTGCAGCACCAGGGCGCTTTCGACCTCCGCGGTGCCGATGCGGTGTCCGGAGACGTTGATCACATCATCGATGCGCCCGGTGATCCACAGGTCGCCGTCCTCGTCGCGGCGCGCGCCGTCACCGGTGAAGTAGTAACCCGGCAGCGGCTTGAAGTAAGTGTCGATCATTCGCTGCGGGTCGCCGTACACGCTGCGGATCTGCCCGGGCCAGCTGGCCTTGATTGCCAGCATGCCGCTGCCGGGGCCTTCGATCAGCGTGCCCTTGTCGTCCAGTAACACCGGCTGCACGCCGAACATCGGTTGGGTGGCGCAGCCGGGCTTGACCCGCCGGGTGCCCACCAGCGGGCTGATCATGATGCCGCCGGTTTCGGTCTGCCACCAGGTGTCGACGATGGGGCAGCGTTTTTCGCCGACGGCCTCGAAGTACCATTCCCAGGCTTCCGGGTTGATCGGCTCACCCACGCTGCCGAGCACGCGCAGGCTCTTGCGCGAGGTGCTCGCCAGCGGGCCCTGGCCTTCGCGCATCAGTGCGCGAAGGGCGGTGGGGGCGGTGTAGAAGATGTTCACCTGGTGCTTGTCGACCACCTGCCAGAAGCGCGAGGCATCGGGGTAATTGGGCACGCCTTCGAACATCAGGGTGATCGCGCCGTTGGCCAGGGGGCCGTAAACGATATAGCTGTGGCCCGTCACCCAGCCGACGTCGGCGGTGCACCAGAACACCTCGCCATCGCGGTAATCGAACACGCTCCTGAAGGTCAGCGCCGCCTGCAGCAGGTAACCTGCGGTGGTGTGCAGCACGCCCTTGGGTTTGCCGGTACTGCCGGAGGTGTAGAGGATGAACAGCGGGTCTTCGGCGTCCATTGGCTCGGGTGGGCAATCATCACTGACCTGCTTGATTGCGTCGTGGTACCAGAGATCGCGTCCTTCACTCCAGTCGATCTCGCCGCCGGTACGTTTGATCACCACCACCGTACTGACGTCCGGGCAACTGAGCAGGGCCTTGTCGACGTTGTTCTTCAGCGGCACGCTCTTGCCGCCACGAATGCCTTCATCGGCGGTGATCAGCGTACGGCAATCGGCGTCGAGAATACGGTCGCGCAGGGCATCCGGCGAGAAACCACCGAACACCACCGAGTGAATGGCGCCGATGCGGCTGCAGGCGAGCATGGCATAGGCCGCCTGCGGAACCATGGGCATGTAGATGCACACCCGGTCGCCCTTTTTCACCCCGCGTTGCTTGAGCACGTTGGCCAGGCGGCAGACCTGCTGGTGCAGTTCGCGGTAGGTGATGACGCTGGAGTCGGTGGGGTTGTCGCCCTCACGAATGATCGCCGGCTGATCGCCCCGGGTGGCCAGGTGGCGGTCGATGCAGTTGTAGCTGACGTTCAGTTGCGCGCCCTTGAACCAGGCAGCCCGGCCGGTATTCATGTCGCTCTGCTGGATTTGGCTCCAGGGCTTGATCCAGTCCAGGGCCTTGGCCTGTTCGCTCCAGAAGGCATCGGGGTCGTCGATGGACTGGCGGTACAGGCGCTGGTAATCGGCCTGGCTCAGTTGCGCCGCTTTGCTGACCGCATCGGCTTGGGGAAAGTCGCTGATATCGAACATGGCGGGTCCTGTTCTGACGGATTGTTTTTGTCAGGACAGTGTAGCCGCTGCCCCTGGCCGTGTTCGTTCGGCCAGGGGCAGCGCGGGTGATCAACCGCGGTGACGGCTGCGGAAGAAGTTGATCAGGCCCTGGGTCGAAGCGTCTTCGGCAGGCTCTTCGATACCGCCGGTCAGGCGTTGGTAAACGCCCTTGCCCAGCTCCTTGCCCAGCTCCACGCCCCACTGGTCGAAGGCATTGATGCCCCAGATGACGCTCTGCACGAACACCTTGTGTTCGTACATCGCCACCAGCGCGCCAAGACGACGCGGGCTGATGCGCTCGACCACCAGGGTATTGCTCGGGCGGTTGCCCGGGATCACCTTGTGTGGCGCCAGCTTCTGGACTTCAGCTTCGGCCATGCCTTTGTCGCGCAGCTCGGCTTCGGCTTCGCTGCGGGTCTTACCCAGCATCAGTGCCTGGCTCTGCGACAGGCAGTTGGCGTACAGCCACTGATGATGGTCGGCGACCGGGTTGAAGCTGACCACCGGGACGATGAAGTCGGCCGGAATCAGCTGGGTGCCCTGGTGCAGCAACTGGTGGTAGGCGTGCTGACCGTTACAACCCACGCCACCCCAGATGACCGGGCCGGTGTCGTGGTTGACCGGCGTGCCGTCCTGGCGAACGCTTTTGCCGTTGGATTCCATGTCCAGCTGTTGCAGGTGCTTGGTGATGTTGCGCAGGTAGTGGTCATACGGCAGGATCGCATGGCTCTGCGCGCCCCAGAAGTTGCCGTACCATACGCCGAGCAAGGCCAGCAGCACCGGCATGTTCTGTTCGAACGGCGCGTTCTGGAAGTGCTGGTCCATGGTGTAGGCACCGGACAGCAGTTCCTTGAAGTTGGCCGTGCCAATGGCCAGGGCAATCGGCAGGCCGATGGCCGACCACAGCGAGTAACGCCCGCCTACCCAGTCCCACATCGGGAAGATGTTCTCTTCGCGAATGCCGAAGGCCACGGCGGCGGCCTTGTTGCTGGATACGGCGATGAAGTGCTTGTACAGCTCGGCTTCCGAGCCACCCTGGGCCAGGTACCAGGCGCGTGCGGCCTGGGCGTTCTTCAGGGTTTCCAGGGTGTTGAACGACTTGGACGAAACAATGAACAGCGTGGTTTCGGCGCGCAGCTTGGCCGACAGCTCATGGAACTCGCTGCCGTCGATGTTTGCCAGGTAATGGCAGCGCACGCCACGCTGGGCGTAAGGCAGCAGGGCTTCGGAGACCAGCTCCGGGCCGAGGAACGAGCCGCCGATGCCGATGTTGACCACGTCGGTGATCGGCTTTTCGCTGTAGCCGCGCCACAGGCCATCATGGATGCGGCCAACCAGTTCGGTGACCTGGTTGAGGACCTTGTGCACCTCAGGCATCACGTTGACGCCGTTGACGCTCAACTTGTCGCCCACCGGGCGGCGCAGGGCGGTATGCAGGGCCGGACGGCCTTCGGAGGCGTTGAGGATCTCGCCTGCGAACAATGCCTTGATTGCCTCTTGCAGGCCTACTTCGTTGGCCAGCTTGACCAGCAGGTCGCGGCTCTGGCCGTTGATCAGGTTTTTCGAATAATCGAGGAACAGCCCGCAGGTGCTCAGGGAAAACTGCTCGAAGCGTTTGGGCTCGGCATTGAATGCGTCGCGCATGCTGAAGGCCTGCATGGCTTCGCGGTGCTGCTGGAGCGCCTGCCAGGCGGGCAGGGCAGTAACATCATGGGGGGTGCGGTAATACGCCATCGCTGCAGGTTTCCTTATTGCGTGGACTGCCTTGGACACTGGAACCAGCGCCTTGTTTGCAGGCTGATGCCAATTATAGGCATGCAACCTGCGTTACAGGGAGAGGCTCCAGCGGGCGACCTGTTTACTTGTCGTCGAGAGTCAGGTGCAGGTTGTCGATCAGGCGGGTGTTACCCAGGACGGCTGCTACCAGGATTACCAGGTCACGGTCTTCCGGTGCTGCCGGGCGCAGGCTCAGGGCCTGGCGAATTTCCAGGTAGTCCGGGCGAAAGCCTGCCGCGGTCAGTTGCTGCTGACCGTTGGCGATCAGCGCCGGATAGTCGCGTTCGCCCTGTTCGATAGCCGCGGCCATCTGGCTCAGTACCCGATACAGCACAGGCGCCGTGGCGCGCTGTTCGTCGCTCAGGTAACCGTTGCGCGAAGACAGCGCCAGGCCGTCTTCGGCGCGCACGGTTGGCTCGCCGATGATCTGGATCGGCATGTTCAGGTCGCGCACCAGCGCACGGATCACCGCCAGTTGCTGGAAGTCTTTCTGGCCAAACACCGCCAGGTCCGGCTGGACCATGTTGAACAGCTTGCTGACCACCGTCGCCACGCCTTCGAAATGGCCTGGACGGCTGGCACCGCACAGCCCGTCGGACAGTTGCGGGACGCTGACGCGGGTCTGCCCGGCCATGCCGTCGGGGTACATCTCTTCGACGGTCGGGGCGAACAGCAGATGGCAGCCGGCCTGGAGCAGTTTTTCCTGGTCAGCGGCGAGGGTCCGCGGGTACTTGTCGAGGTCCTCGCTGGGGCCGAACTGCAGGGGGTTGACGAAGATGCTGGCGACGACGAAATCGACCCGTTGTGCGGCCTTGGTCACCAGTGCGGCATGGCCGCTGTGCAGGTTGCCCATGGTCGGCACGAAACCGATGCGTTTGCCTTCGCTGCGCGCGCGCGCCACGGCGGCACGCAGTTCGCGGACGGTCTTGACTGTATTCATGCACTGAACCCGTGTTCGCTGCCGGGGAAGCTGACATCCTTGACGGCGGTTACGTAAGCCTTGAGCGCGCCTTGAATATCGCTCTGGCCGGCCATGAAGTTCTTCACGAACTTCGGTACCCGGCCAGTCAGCGACAGACCGAGCATGTCATGCAATACCAGCACCTGGCCGTCGGTGGCGCTGCCGGCACCGATGCCGATGACCGGGATGCTCACCGCCTGGGTGATTTCCGCAGCCAGCTCGGTGGGTACGCATTCGAGCAGCAGCATGGCTGCGCCCGCCTGCTCCAGGGCGATGGCGTCGGCGCGCATTTGCCGTGCCTGGTTTTCCTGGCGGCCCTGAACCTTGTAGCCACCGAGGATGTTCACCGTCTGCGGGGTCAGGCCCATATGGGCGCACACCGGTACGCCACGCTCGGCCAGCAGGCGGATGGTTTCCGCCAGCCAGGCGGCGCCTTCGACCTTGACCATGTGCGCGCCGGCCTGCATCAGCGCGCCGCTGTTGGCGAACGCCTGCTCGGTGGTGGCGCAGGCCATGAACGGCAGGTCGGCAAGAATCAACGCACCTTCGTTGCCGCGTTTGACGCAGGCGGTGTGGTAGGCCATCTCGGCATTGGTTACCGGCAAGGTGCTGTCATGGCCCTGCAGGACCATGCCCAGGGAGTCACCCACCAGCAATACTTCCACGCCGGCACGGCTGGCGGCCTGGGCGAAGGTCGCGTCGTAGCAGGTCAGCATGGTTATTTTCTCACCCTTGGCCTTGAGGCTCTGCAGGGTGGTCAGGGTTACTTCTGGCATGAAAAGGAATCCTCGTTCAGGCGCTGTGAAAAACGACTGCGTACAACGCGTGTATTCATCTTCTGGAACAGCACATCATCGATCGTGGTGTTTGAATTACGACCTGTTCCAGGCCTATATACGCCTTTTTGCGGCGCTCGGGGCGCCACGGGACGCCTATAGTCGTGAGCGAGGGGGCTGAAGTCAATTACCCTGTTACCGCATTGTTACTAATGCGCTGTTACGGGCGTTACCGGCTGGGGGAACGCCCGGCTACAGGCGTTCCAGACCGACGAACGGGCAATCTGCCAGTAATTGGGACAGGGGCCGTTGATCGGCCAGGCAGAAGTCTTCAGGGACCAGTTCGGCCAGGGGGTAGAGGACGAACGGTCGTGCCTGCATGTGGTAATGCGGCACTTTCAGGCGCGGCACATCGATGACCTGGTCGCCGTACAACAGAATGTCCAGGTCGAGGGTGCGCGGGCCCCAGCGTTCCTTGCGTTCGCGGCCCTGATCGGCCTCGATGGCTTGCAGCGCATCGAGCAGGTCCAGCGGCGCAACGGCGGTATCCAGCGCCGCCACGGCGTTGGTGTAGCGCGGCTGGCCCGGTGACAGCGAGTCGCTGCTGTAGAAGGCCGAAACCGCGGCCAGGGCGCTGTCACGCAACTGCCCCAGCGCCTCGACGGCGCTGCGCAGTTGCTGTTCGGGATCGGCCAGGTTGCTGCCCAGGCCAATAAAGGCGCGGATCATCTGTTACTCGCCTGCAGCGCTGTCGGCGCGCTTGCGCTTGCTCGGGCTGCGCTTGCGTTTGCGCGGGCCGGCACCGGCACCTTCATCACGGCTGCCCAGCTCGCGGATCATGTCGCGGCGCTCGCTGTCGTTGCAGTCCTGATAGTCGGTCCACCATTGGCCCAGGCCGTCGGTTTCTTCACCCGCACTTTCACGCAGCAACAGGAAGTCGTAACCGGCGCGAAAGCGCGGGTTGTCGAGCAACAGGTCGGCACGTTTGCCACTGCGCCGCGGCAGGCGTTCCTGCATGTCCCAGATTTCGCGGATCGGCATGGTGAAACGCTTGGGGATTGCGATGCGCTGGCACTGTTCGGCAATCAGTTCGTGGGCCGCTTCGTTCATGGCCGGAATCGGTGGCATGCCACGGCTCTGCAGGCGCAGGGCGCGACCGGGCAGTGCTGGCCAGAGCATGGCGGCGAACAGGAAAGCCGGGGTTACCGGCTTGCCTTGCTTGACGCGCAGGTCAGTGTTGATCAACGCCTGGCTGATCAGGGTGTGGGTGTAGGTCGGGTGCTCTTCCAGCGCCTCGGCACTGGCCGGGAACAGCGGGTCGAACAGCTCCAGGTCAACGAGCATTTCGAAGGTGTCGGCCGCCTGCCCGGAAAGGAACAGCTTGAGCGACTCTTCGAACAGGCGAGCCGCCGGAATCTCGCGCAGCATTGGCGCCAGCTGGCGAATCGGCTGCACGGTGTGTTTTTCGATGCCGAAGTTGAGCTTGGCGGCGAAGCGCACGGCTCGCAGCATGCGTACCGGGTCTTCCTGGTAGCGCTGGGTCGGGTCGCCGATCAGGCGGATCAGGCGGTTGCGAATATCGTGCACGCCGTTGGCGTAATCAAGAATGCGCTCGCTGACCGGGTCGTAATACAGGGCGTTGATGGTGAAGTCGCGGCGTTGCGCGTCTTCTTCCAGGGTGCCGTAGACGTTGTCGCGCAGAATCCGCCCACTCTCGTTACGCGACGAGGTGTGGCTGTTCTCTTCTTCGCTTTCCGGGTGGTTGGCGCGGAAGGTGGCGACTTCGATGATTTCACGCCCGAAATGGATGTGAACCAGTTTGAAACGGCGACCGATGATGCGGGCGTTGCGAAATTCGGCGCGGACCTGTTCAGGGGTGGCGCTGGTGGCAACGTCGAAATCCTTGGGGGTGATGCCCAGGAGTTGGTCCCGCACGCAGCCACCGACCAGATAGGCCTGGTAGCCAGCATTTTGCAGGCGCTCGACGATACTCACCGCATGACGACTGAACTGGCCACGTTGCAGCGAATGTTGACCGCTATTGATCACTTCAGGCGTGGTGCGCTTGTGGTGCGTGCCACGTACGGGAGGACGGAACGACTGGAACAGCTTCTTCAGCATGGGATGCACTGTTTGAAGGAATGTTCGGCCAAAAACGAAGAATGGCCGCATGATGGGCGGGGATTCTAGCATTTACTCGGAGGATGGTGTAGGCGGTCGCGTCGGACGACGCACAGGCGGGCTGGGGCGGGCAGAAACTACAAGGGGAGCCGAAGCTCCCCAAGAAGTAGTTGCGTGCTCTTATTGTTTTTTTGCCGGGCTTTTTGTTTTTGTTGAGTGCCCTGCCCACAAAAAAAGCTTGTGGGCGGTCTCCCTAATCGGGATCAAGAGCAAACGGATTGCTTTGGTCGCTGAGGTTGCAATGATCATGCGATCCAACCAGTTCAGGCCCTGCTTGAGTGCAGTTTTTATTGTTCTCTGCCTGGTTGTGGGGCAAGCCCCAAATACAACTCCTCTCCAAAAGAATCAGTTAGCTGCGCCTCCGCCGTCTTGTTCTTATTGTGCGTGAGCCGATTCGTCTTATTTTTATTGTCTTTTGCAGTGCTTGTTATTGTTCTTGTACCAAACATATAGCAGGTGCCGTGCCAACTTTTTCAAAACCCAGTAAAACAAGGGGTTGTAGCGGTTTTGAGCGGTTCGCAAGGCGAAAAAAAACCGCGGCTTCGTTACCGTAAGCCCCGGTTTTTGTTACGACTTTGTGGTGCGGTAACAGTTTGTCGCAAGGTAGCGGTGTTACCTGTGCCCACCCGCGCAAAGCGCTGAAACGGCTCAGCCCTCGCTGGTGGCACCGCTCTTGCGCCGCGGGATGCCCAGGCGCTGGCGCCGCTCCCACAGGCACTTGCGGCTGACCCCAAGCTTGCGCGCAAGCTCGGTCTCGGTCATGTGATCCTGATGCTCAAGGACGAAATGCTGGAAGTAGTCTTCCAGCGACAGGTCTTCTGTCGGCTCGTGGCTGGTGTTGTTGGCACTGCTGCTGGCGCCCGACAGGCCGGCGAACGGCTCGTCGTCTTCGAGATCGCTGAGCTCGATGTCGATACCCAGCAGGTCGGCGGAAATCTCCGGGCTCTCGCACAGGATCACTGCGCGCTCCACGGCGTTTTCCAGCTCGCGCACGTTACCTGGCCAAGAGTAATGCCGAATCGCCTGTTCAGCGTCGTGGCCGAATCGCAGGTCGTTACGTCCGACCCGCGCACTTTGGCGGGCGAGGAAGGCGTTGGCGATTTCGTTGACGTCGGTGCCGCGCTCGCGCAGGGCCGGCAGTTTGAGAGCGATGACGTGCAGGCGGTAATAAAGGTCTTCACGGAACTGGCCGACCTTGGCCAGGTTCTTCAGGTCGCGGTGGGTGGCGGCGATCAGGCGCACATCGACTTTTTGCGATTGCACCGAGCCGACCCGACGAATTTCACCTTCCTGCAGGACGCGCAACAGGCGTGCCTGGGCTTCGAGTGGCAGTTCGCCGATCTCGTCGAGAAACAGCGTGCCACCATCGGCGGCTTCGACCAGGCCGGCACGCCCGGCGCTGGCGCCGGTAAAGGCGCCTTTCTCATGGCCGAACAGTTCCGATTCGATCAGGGTCTCTGGAATCGCCGCGCAGTTCACCGAGATCATCGGTGCCTTGGCACGACGCGACAGGTTGTGCAGCGCGCGGGCCACCAGCTCTTTACCGGTACCCGACTCGCCCTGGATCAGTACATTGGAGTCTGTTGGCGCGACCTTGCGTATCTTGCCGTACAGGTCCTGCATCGGCGGGCACGAACCGATGATGCCGATCTCGCCATTGGCCGCAGTACTGGTCGCCGCCTTGTCGCCAGGCGCGGCCTTGCCGTTGCCACGTTCAGTCGCAACGGCCGGCGCGTTCTGCCGGTCACGCAGGATGCGCGCAACGGCCTGGAGCATTTCGTCGTGATCGAATGGCTTGGCGATGTAGTCCACCGCACCCATTTTCATCGAGTCGACAGCAGAACGCAGGCTCGCGTAGCTGGTCATGATCAGTACCGGGGTGCCCTGGCCGAGCTTGATCAGTTCGGTGCCGGGCGCGCCTGGCAGGCGCAGGTCGCTGACAATCAGGTCGAAGGTCGCAATGCTGAAGCGTTCCTGGGCCTCTTGCACCGAGCCGGCCTCGCTGACCTGGTACTGGTTACGCTCAAGCAATCGGCGTAGCGCCGAGCGGATGATGGTTTCGTCTTCGACGATCAGAATATGCGGCATTGATTCAATTCTCTCGACGGTCTCAGTTCACAGCGGACGTCGCTACGACATGGCGCGGCAGGGTCACTCGGATCCGGGTGCCGCGTTGGCTCTGGCTATCGGCCGGGCTGTCGATGGTGATTTGTCCATAATGCTCTTCCACGATGGAATAGACCAGAGCAAGCCCCAGTCCGGTGCCTTCGCCCGGGTCCTTGGTGGTGAAGAAGGGTTCGAACAGACGATCCATGATGTTTTTCGGGATACCGCTGCCTTCGTCCTCGACGATCAGGTCGACGGTATGCTCGCTGGCTTCGCTCTTGACCCGCACCGCGCTGCCGGGCGGGGAGGCGTCGCGGGCGTTGGACAGCAGGTTGATCAGCACCTGGGCCAGGCGTTGCGGGTCGCCCTCGACCCAGTGATCGGGGTCGCACAGGTTGAAGAACTGTACTTCGAAATTGCGCCGGTTCAAGGCCAGCAGACCGATGGCATCCTGGGCCACTTCGGCCAGGCACACCGGCTCGTCGCTGTGCTGGTGGCTGCCGGCATGGGCGAAACTCATCAGCGACTGGACGATGCGCGAGATGCGCTTGGTCTGCTCCAGGATCTGGCTGCTCAACTCGGTGATCTCGCCGTCCTCTTCGCGCTCTTCGCGCAGGTTCTGTGCCAGGCAAGCGATGCCAGTGACCGGGTTGCCGATCTCATGGGCAACCCCGGCGGCCAGGCGGCCGATGCTGGCTAGGCGCTCGGAGTGCACCAGCTTGTCTTCCAGGGCCTGGGTCTCGGTGAGGTCCTCGACCAACAACACCAGGCCGCTGTTGCCCGGTGCCAGCGGCTCGTCGATGGCCGCCTTGTGCAGGTTCAGCCAGCGGGTCTGACCGTCCAGGCCCAGGCGCTGTTTGTGCAGGTGTTCGTCGGGCACGTTGATGAAGCCCAGCAGCAGGCCGCGCCAAGGCTCGGCAATGGTCGCCAGGCGCGAGCCGACCACGCGCTTGGCGGGGATACCGGTAAGCTCTTCCATGGCCTTGTTCCACATCAGGATTTCCTGGTCCTTGGCCAGCGAACAGACGCCCATTGGCAGTTCCTGCAGGGTCTGGCGGTGGTAGCGGCGCAGGGCGTCGAGCTCGGCGGCAAGGCCGGTCAGGCGCGAGTGGTAGTCTTCCAGGCGGCTCTCGATGAAGTGGATGTCTTCGGTAACGTAATTTTCGTTACCAGACTTGTAGGGCAGGAAGGTCTCGACCATGTCCTGGGCCACGCTTGGGCCCATCAGGCCCGACAGGTTGGCTTCGATGCGGTCGCGCAGGCGGCGCAGGGCATACGGGCGGCGCTCGTCGAACGGCAGGTAGAGATCGCGCAGGGCCTGCTCGACTTCCTTCTGCGCAGCCTTGGCGCCCAGGGGCTTGGCCAGCTGGGTGGCGAACTCCTGCGGCGAAGCGGCGTGCAGCTCACGGCGCTGCGGGCGACGGACGTTATCCACCGCACAGGCCTCGGCGGCACTGACTTCTTCGCTGCTGGCGTTGGTGAACAGCGAGATCAGGGTGAACAGCAGCACGTTGGCCGCCAGCGAGGCGATCGCGGCCATGTGCCAACTGGTGTCGTCGAGCACATAGATCATGTTCAGCAGCGGGATGTAGAAGCCCTGCAGGTTGCCCACCAGCGGCAACAGCATGGTCACCATCCACACCAGGATGCCGGCCAGCAAGCCGGCGATGAAGCCGCGGCGGTTGGCGGTGGGCCAGTACAGTACCGAGAGTACGCCCGGCAGGAACTGCAAGGTGGCGACAAAGGCGACGATACCGAGATTGGCCAGGTCCTGCTGGCTGCCCAGGGTCAGGTAGAAGCCAAAACCGGCGGCGATGATGGCGACGATCAGCGCCCGTCGGGTCCACTTCAGCCAACGGTAGATGTTGCCCTCGGCCGGCGGCTGGTACAGCGGCAGCACCAGGTGGTTGAGGGCCATGCCCGAGAGTGCCAGGGTGGTGACGATGATCAGCCCGCTGGAGGCCGATAGCCCGCCGATGTACGCCAGCAACGCCAGCGCCTGGTTGTTGGCGGCGATGCCCAGGCCCAGGGTGAAGTACTCCGGGCTGGTGCTGGCGCCCATCTTCAGGCCGGCCCAGAGAATCAGCGGTACCGCCAGGCTCATCAGCAGCAGGAACAGCGGCAGGCCCCAGCTGGCACTGACCAGTGAGCGCGGGTTGAGGTTCTCGGTAAAGGCCATGTGGTACATGTGCGGCATCACGATCGCCGAGGCGAAGAACACCAGCAACAGGGTACGCCAGGGGCCTTCCTGCAACGGTGTGTGCAGCGCGGCGAGGGCAGTCTGGTTCTGCAGCAGCCAGACTTCCAGTTGATGCGGTCCGCCAAACACACCGTACAGCGCATAGAGGCCGATGCCGCCCAGGGCCAGTAGCTTGATCACCGACTCGAAGGCAATGGCAAACACCAGGCCTTCGTGTTTCTCCCGCGTGGCGATGTGCCTGGAGCCGAAGAAGATGGTGAACAGGGTGATCAGGGCACAAAAGGCAAAGGCCACCCGCGCCTTGACGGGCTCGCCCGTGAGGATACTGATCGAGTCGGCTACCGCCTGGATTTGCAGCGCCAGCAACGGCAGCACGCCGATCAGCATGAATACGGTGGTCAGCGCCCCGGCCCAGGTGCTGCGAAAGCGAAAGGCGATCAGGTCGGCCAGCGATGACAGCTGGTAGGTGCGGGTAATCTTCAGGATCGGATAGAGCAGTACCGGCGCCAGCAAGAAAGCGCCGGACACCCCCAGGTAACAGGCGAGAAAGCCGTAACCATACTGGTAGGCCAGGCCCACCGAGCCATAGAAGGCCCAGGCGCTGGCATAGACGCCCAGCGACAGGGTGTAGGTCAGCGGGTGGCGGATGATCGAGCGCGGGATCATTCCGCGTTCGCTGACCCAGGCCACGCCGAACAGCACCAGCAGGTAGGCGGCGCTGATCAGGATCATCTGGGTCAGGCTAAAGCTCATCGGCATCACGTTGGCTCTGCAGGATAAAGGTCACGACGATCAGGATCAGCCAGAGCAGGTAAGGGCGATACCAGGCACCGGTTGGCTCGATCCACCAGTCCATGATGGCCGGGGAGAACAGGTAGATCCCCACGACCAGAAGCAGGACCAAACGATAGATATACATGCTGGCCTCAAAGGTAAGGACGCTGCGGCTTGGACTTATTATTGGCGCAAATGGCTGCGGCGATGGTAACGGGCTTGTGCGTTTTTGCCAAAGAATTGAATTTACTAGGCTTTCTGCGTCGGGGTAACTGTCTGTGGTGGGGGCGGATCAGAAGGGAATCAGCGCAGGTCGGCCTCGGGCACGCTCAAGCGCCGGGGCAGGATGTCGGGGTTCCAGTGCAGTGCGGCATGGGCCAGTACTTCGGCCGGAGTGCCTTGCTCCATGCCCGCTTCGGTCGTCTGGCCCAGCGCGCGCAGGGCCCGCAGCAGCAGCGCAGTGGCCTGGTCGGCGGCCAGGGGCGGCGAGCGGTAGGACTTGCCCAGTTTGTGCCCGTCCGGCTGTACGATCAGCGGCACATGCAGGTAGCGCGGTTGCGCCAGCCCCAGCAGTTCCTGCAGATACAGCTGGCGCGGGGTGTTGTCGAGCAGATCGGCGCCGCGGACGATATCGGTCACCCCCTGCCAGGCGTCATCCAGCACCACGGCCAGTTGATAGGCGTACAGGCCATCACGGCGGCGAATGACGAAATCACCGACTTCGCGCCCCAGGTGCTGCTGGAAATGGCCCTGTACCCTGTCATCGAAATGGTAGACAAGCTCCGGCACCCGCAGGCGGATGGCAGCATTCTCGCGGCTATGCCCGGCGTTGCGGCACAGGCCTGGGTAAACACCGTTGTAACCTTCGAGCTGCTTGCGCGAACAGGTGCAGGCGTAGGCCAGGCCCTGACGGAACAGGCGCTCGAGCACTTCGGCATAGGCCTCGTGACGCAGGCTTTGGTACACCACCTCGCCGTCCCATTCCAGGCCGTAGCTTTCAAGGGTGTTGAGGATCGCTGCCTGGGCACCGGGGGCTTCGCGGGGCGGGTCGATGTCTTCCATGCGCACCAGCCAGGTGCCGCCGACCGCACGGGCGTCCAGCCACGAGGCCAGGGCCGCGACCAGCGAGCCGAAGTGCAGGTAACCACTGGGGGTAGGGGCGAAGCGCCCAATATAGCTGGAGTCGTTCATGGGGTGTGGAGCCTGTAAATCAAACGGGGCGCTTTGAGCGCCCCGTTGCGTTGCAAGTTGCTGGCATCACGCCTTGCCGACTTGCTTTTCCTTTTTCTCGGCCAACTCTTTGCAGTCAAAACACAGGTCGGCGGTCGGGCGGGCTTCCAGTCGGCGAAGGCCGATTTCAACGCCGCAGGCTTCGCACCAGCCGTACTCTTCGTCCTGGATCTTCTGCAGGGTCTTGTCGATTTTCTTGATCAGCTTGCGCTCGCGATCACGGTTGCGCAGTTCCAGGGCAAACTCTTCTTCCTGGCTGGCGCGATCGGCGGGGTCCGGGAAGTTGGCTGCCTCGTCTTTCATGTGGTCCACAGTCCGGTCCACACTGGTCATCAGCTCCTGCTTCCACGCACCGAGAAGCATGGTGAAGTGCTTGCGCATGGGGTCGCCCATGTACTCTTCACCCTTGGTTTCCTTATAGGGTTCGACACCGTACATGGTCTGACTGGCTTTTTGCTTTTCTAGGGTGGACATGAATAGACCGCCTCTCACTTTTCTAATCCATTGCGCAGGCTGCTCCATCTCCGGCGCCCGCCGGCCCTGCGACTGCGAGCCGCCGAACTTACCAGATCGAACCGGGGTGCGCTACTCCCGGTTGTCAAGGCCGGGGCAATGGCACCAAGCCTTGAAGATCTTTGCAGTGGACCGCAGCTTTTGCCACACGTTCGACCCGGCGCATGGGTAGAATCATTATTCTAGACCCTTTTGAGAGAAGGCTAATGGCCCAGCCCTACAGTGCGCGCAGCCGCGCCATCGAACCTTTCCACGTGATGGCCCTGCTGGCCCGCGCCAACGAGCTGCAGGCGAGCGGTTGCGACGTGATCCACCTGGAAATCGGCGAACCGGACTTCACTACCGCGGCGCCTATCATCGAGGCCGGCCAGGCCGCGCTGGCCCAGGGGCATACCCGTTATACCGCCGCCCGCGGGCTGCCGGCGCTGCGTGAGGCCATTGCCACCTTCTACCAGCAGCGTTACGGGCTGAGCATCGACCCGCAACGCATCCTCATTACCCCGGGCGGCTCCGGCGCCTTGCTGCTGGCTGCCAGCCTGCTGGTCGATCCGGGCAAGCACTGGCTCCTCGCCGACCCGGGCTACCCGTGCAACCGGCACTTCCTGCGCCTGGTCGAAGGTGCTGCGCAACTGGTGCCGGTGGGGCCAGAGGTGAATTATCAATTGACCGCCGATCTGGTCGAGCGCTACTGGGACCAGGACACCGTCGGCGCCCTGGTGGCGTCGCCGGCCAACCCGACCGGCACGGTGCTTGATCGCGACGAACTGGCCGGCCTGTCGGCCGCTACCCGTGCGCGCAAGGGTCACCTGGTGGTGGATGAGATCTACCACGGCCTGACCTACGGCATGGATGCACCGAGTGTGCTGGAAGTCGACGACGAAGCCTTCGTCCTTAATAGTTTTTCCAAGTATTTCGGCATGACCGGCTGGCGCCTGGGTTGGCTGGTTGCGCCACCGGCGGCAGTGGCTGACCTGGAGAAACTGGCGCAGAACCTCTACATCAGTGCACCGAGCATGGCCCAGCATGCGGCATTGGCATGTTTCCAGCCCGGGACCCTGGCCATCCTCGAAGAACGGCGAGCGGAATTTGCCCGCCGTCGCGACTTTCTCTTGCCGGCCTTGCGTGAACTGGGCTTCAGGATTGCCGTCGAGCCTCAGGGCGCGTTCTACCTGTACGCCGACATCAGCGCCTTTGGCGGTGATGCCTTTGCCTTCTGCCAGCACTTCCTTGAAACCGAGCATGTGGCCTTCACCCCGGGCCTGGACTTCGGCCGCCACCAGGCCGGGCACCATGTACGCTTTGCCTACACCCAGAGCTTGCCGCGCTTGCAGCAAGCGGTTGAGCGAATTGCCCGCGGACTGCGGAGCTGGCAAGGCTGATGCGTTTTTCACCCACACTCGAAACCGCACGTTTGCTGCGCCGCTACAAGCGCTTCCTGGCCGATATCGAACTGGCCAACGGCGAGCAGATGACCATCCATTGCCCCAACACCGGCTCGATGTTCAATTGCATGGTCGAGGGCGGCCAGGTCTGGTTCAGTCGTTCCAACGACCCCAAGCGCAAGCTGCCCGGCACCTGGGAAATCAGTGAAACCCCGCAGGGGCGCCTGGCCTGTGTGAACACCGGGCGGGCCAACACCCTGGTTGAAGAAGCCTTGCGCGCCGGGATCATCAGTGAACTGGCAGGCTTTACCGGGCTCAAGCGCGAGGTGGCCTATGGCGAGGAGAACAGCCGGGTGGACTTTCGCCTGGAGTTCGCCGAGGGGCCGGCCTACGTCGAGGTCAAGAGCGTGACCCTGGGCTTCGATGATTGCAGCGTGGCCGCCTTCCCCGATGCGGTGACCCAGCGCGGCGCCAAGCACCTGCGTGAACTGGCAGCCTTGGCTCGCCAGGGGGTGCGTGCGGTGCAGCTGTATTGCGTGAACCTGAGCGGTGTCGAAGCCGTACGCCCGGCCGACGAGATCGACAGGGCCTATGCCGATGCGCTACGCGCTGCGGTGGCCGACGGCGTCGAGGTGCTTGCCTATGGCACGCGGATCGATGGCGAGCAGGTCTATATCGATCGGCCGTTGCCGGTATTGCTCAGTCGATAAGCCAGATGCCCTGGCTGTCTTCGCGGCAGCCCAGGGCCGTCAGTTGCTCGCCCTCGCAGGGACCCGCCACGCATTCGCCGGATTCGATCAGAAACAGCGCGCCATGGCGCCCGCAGGCAATCAGGCTGGCGCTGCTGTCGAGAAAGGCGTCAGGCTCCCAGTTCAGGGGGATACCGCGATGGGGGCAGTAGTTGCGGTACAGGTAGACAGTGCCCGCACGTCGAACCGCGAAAATCCCGAGGTCATCGACACTGAAGCCGCGGCTCTGGCCTTCGCTCAGTTGTTCGGGACGACAAAGAAAATGCATGGTGAGGGGTTACCTGTAGTCACAGTGACGGCTTGACGTGCAAATGCAAATAATTATCAAATTGCCTGCATCAGCCGTATCGGACGCTTTATACCGTGCGTCCCCGGCATTATCCACCCGGATTGCCGCTCCTCCTCATTCAAGGAAGCCTGTTATGCGCCCAAGTGCCCGCCTGATCGCCCTGTGTGCCGGTCTTGTGTTCAACACCCTGGCCCAGGCTGAAGCCTTGCCGCAGCGCTGGGTCAGCGCCGGTGGGGCTTTGAGTGAGTGGGTTGCAGCGCTGGGAGGGGAGCAGAAACTGGTGGGGGTCGATACCACCAGCCAGCATCCTGAGTCGCTCAAGGCCTTGCCGAGCATCGGCTACCAGCGCCAGTTGTCTGCCGAAGGTGTGCTGAGCCTGCGCCCGGATGTGCTGGTGGGGACCGAGGAAATGGGGCCGCCGCCAGTGCTGGCGCAAATCCGTGGCGCCGGGGTCAAGGTCGAACTGCTTTCCAGCAAGGCTGATCTGGCGGCAGTCGAAACCAACCTGCAGCAACTGGGGCGCTTGCTCGGCAACGAGAACCAGGCCCGGCAGTTGTTTGCCGACTACCGCCAGCAACTGGCTGCCTTGCAGGGCAAGATCAAACAACTGCAAACCCGTCAGGCTGCCCCTGGGGTGATCCTGCTGGTCGGTCATGCCGGCGCCAAACCCATGATCGCCGGCAAGGGTACCGCCGGTGATTGGCTGCTCAAACAGGCAGGTGCGCGCAACCTGGCCGATAACGAAGGCTACAAGAACTTCTCGGTTGAAGCACTGGCGGCGCTCGATCCCGATGTACTGGTGTTTGCCGACCGTAGCCTCAGCGGCGAGCAGGCCTTGCAGGCATTGCTCAAGGAAAATCCGGCCCTGAGCGCCTCGCGCGCCGCACGCAGCAATCGCCTGATCGAGTTGGACCCGACCCTGCTGGTCGGCGGGCTCGGTCCGCGTCTGCCGACTACCTTGCAGAACCTGTCCACAGCCTTCTATCCGACAGCCCGATGAACCGGCTGATCAAACCGCGCACGCTGTTCGTCACCCTGGCACTGTTGTGCCTGCTGGCGATCTGGTTGTCGCTGGCGCTGGGGCCGGTCAGCCTGCCACTGCTCGATACCCTGCGGGCCGGGGCGCGGCTGGTCGGGTTGCCGGTGGCCGGAGAAGGGCTGGAGCAGGCCGAGCTGATCCTTGGCCAGATTCGCCTGCCACGAACCCTGCTGGGGGTGGCTGTGGGCGCGGTGCTGGCGCTGACCGGGGTGGCGATGCAGGGGCTGTTTCGCAATCCGCTGGCCGACCCCGGCCTGGTCGGTGTCTCCGCTGGCGCCGCGCTTGGTGCGGCGGTGGCGATTGTCGGCGGCGCGTGGGTCGGTGGCATTCCTGAGGTGTTCGGCCCCTACCTGTTATCGCTGTGCGCCTTTCTTGGCGGCTTGGCGGTGACCGCGCTGGTGTATCGCCTCGGCCGGCGCGATGGCCAGACCAATGTCGCCACCATGTTGCTGGCGGGCATCGCCTTGACCGCCTTGGCCGGTGCGGCGGTCGGGCTGTTCACTTATCTGGCCGATGACGCCACCTTGCGTACCTTGACGTTCTGGAACCTGGGCAGCCTCAACGGCGCGAGCTATCAGCGCCTGTGGCCGCTGGTGCTGGTCGCCATCGTCGTTTCGCTGTGGCTGCCGCGGCGGGCCCAGGCCTTGAATGCCCTGTTGCTGGGCGAGTCCGAGGCCCGGCACCTGGGCATCGAGGTCGAGAAACTCAAGCGCGAACTGGTGTTCTGCACCGCTTTGGGGGTGGGCGCGGCGGTGGCGGCGGCGGGGCTGGTCGGCTTTATTGGCCTGGTGGTGCCGCATCTGGTACGTCTACTGGCGGGGCCTGATCACCGCGTGCTGCTACCGGCATCGCTGTTGGCTGGCGCTTCACTATTGTTGTTCGCCGACCTGGTCGCCCGCTTGGCGCTGGCGCCTGCTGAACTGCCCATCGGTATTGTCACCGCGTTTATCGGCGCACCGTTCTTCCTCTACTTGCTGCTGCGAGGGCGTGCCTGATGTTGCGAGTCGAGAATCTGTCGCTGCGCCGGGGCTCAAACCAGGTGCTGAGCGATATCAGCCTGGTGCTGGAAGCCGGCCAGGTGCTAGGTGTGTTGGGCCCTAACGGCGCGGGTAAAAGCAGCCTGCTGGGGGTGATGTGTGGTGAGCTCAGTGCCAGCGAAGGGCGAGTGACCCTGGATGAGCGAGGTCTATGTGACTGGCCCGGTCAGCAGCGCGCCCAGCGTTTGGCAGTATTGCCGCAGGTGTCCAGCCTGGGTTTTGCCTTCAAGGTCGAAGAGGTGGTGGGTATGGGGCGCTTGCCGCACAACAGCGGCCTTGAACGCGACCAGCAGATCATCGACCTGGCCTTGCAGGCCGCCGATGCCAGCCATCTGATCGGGCGCAGTTACCTGGCGCTCTCCGGGGGCGAACGTCAACGCGTGCACCTGGCCCGGGTGCTGGCGCAGCTGTGGCCAGGGGAGGAGGGCAGAATCCTGTTGCTCGACGAGCCGACTTCGATGCTCGATCCGTTGCACCAGCACACCACCTTGCAAGCGGTGCGCGAGTTCGCCGACCGCGGTGCTGCAGTGCTGGTCATCCTGCATGACCTGAACCTTGCCGCGCGCTACTGTGACCGCATCCTGCTGCTCGAGCAGGGCCGCGCCCACGCCCTGGATACCCCGCAGCAGGTATTGCGCCCGGATTCACTCAAGGCTGTGTTCGGCATCGACGTATTGGTACAACCCCACCCTGAGCGTGGGCACCCGCTGATCATCGCCCGCTAGGGCGCCCCGGAGGTCAACGCGAGGAAAAATACCAGGCAAAAAAAGACCCGGCAAAGTGCCGGGTCAATAACCGTGATTAGCCTGATGAGGAGATAATCTGAGAGTCCGAACCAGGGGCTTTCAGGTTACCCAACCAGTCTCGCGACCAGTTGTGATAATCATAACGATTCTCATTATCGAGTCAAGCGCCGTGGCTTAATATTCTCGATTATTTTTCTGTACACCCGCTTTACCGTCCAGTTGCTGGTTCAAGGCTTCCTTGCGTTCGGCCGGAATGTCATTCCAGTGCACATCGAGCAAGGCGCCTTCGATTGCATAGAGCAGCACCTTCGAAGCCCGGAAGCCTCGGGTGCGCACGGCCTTGTAGGCATTGACCGCACCCAGCCGGCGTAGGTCCGAAGCGCTGTGGATGCCGACCGCATGCAGCCACTGCGCAGAAGTCTTGCCAAGGTTTTTCAGATGCTGGAGTTCATCGTTCATCAAGCCTCCTTGCGACGGCTGAACGGGTCTTGATTGAGGAATCGCGGCAGGTCAATGAGGAGTGTAGCGGCACTTGGGAAATACGCGGCGTTTTGCCATCCGCGTGCCGACGGGTAGCCGAAAACCGCCCGCAAGGCCGCAGCCCGCGGGCGTTTCGCTCGTTGGTATCAGCGTGTACGGTAGCGCAAGCGGGTGCCGAAATTGACCGACATGAGGATCTCGTCGGCGCTCAGTTCGCTGGGAAAGTAGGTGCCGGAAATCTGCGCATGGGCAAGGCTGGCGCCTTCCAGGCTGTTGTGCCGCAAGTCCAGGCCGCGCAGGTCGGAGGCACGGAAGTAGGCATCGGTGAAGTCGATGCCGGTGGTGTCCAGGTCGCGCAGGTCGAGCCCACGGAAATCACCGCCGCGAAAGTCGACGGTGCCGTCCCTGGGCTTCTCGCGGTTGAAGCTGGTGATCTGTTCGTCATGCACCAATGCATACAGCGCGCTGTCCAGTTGCCGTGGCTGACTCATGAGACACCTCCTTGTTTGAGCTTATGGTGACACTATAGTGCCACCATTGCGGAGGTGCTCGGAATCAGGCGTGAAGTGTCGACTGCTTCACGTCTCGGGGTGCATTACAGCCCTGGCAGGCGCTGGCGGATCTGTTTGACCAGCAGGTCGAGGCTGCCGCTTTCGTTGGTTTCCACCCGCTTGCTCTGCAGCAGCTCTTCGGCGCTGAGCGGGTCACGGCTGGCCTGCTGAGCCTTGACCACTTCGAGGGTGGCGTCCGACGGATCGTTCTGATCGGCCTGACGCTGGGCCAGCCAACTGGCAATCACCGCATCCGGTGCATTGCAGTCGAGGATCAGGAACGGCACACCGGTTTCGCTGGCAACGCCGGCTGCGGCCTGACGCTGGTCGTGCTTGAGGTAAGTGGCGTCGATGACCACCGGGAAGCCGGCACGCAGGATGGTTTCGGCCAGTTGATGCAGGCGCTGGTAGGTGGCCTGGCTGGCGTCTGCACTATAAATGCCGGCTTGCAACTGGCCGGCATTGGCGCTGGCTTGTTCACCGAACAGGCGCTTGCGCTCGACGTCCGAACGCAGGCGGATGGCGCCCAGGGCATCGACCAGGCGCATGGCCACGTGGCTCTTGCCGACGGCGGAAACACCGTGGGTGATGGCCAAAAAGCGCGACGGAATGGCGCTGTAGCTTTCCGCCAGGTTGGCGTAGTTGCGGTAGGTGCGCAGGGTGGTGGCGCGCTGCACGGCATCGGCGTTGGCCGGCATGCTGAACAGGGCGACCTTGGCCCGCACCAGTGCGCGGTAGGCCTTGTAGAAGTTCAGCAACTCCAGGCCGGCATAATCGCCGGTCAGCTCCAGGTACTGACTGATGAAGCGCCGCGACAGCGATTTCAGGCCGCGGTCTTCAAGGTCCATGGCCAGGAACGCGGCGTCGGCGTAGACGTCGGTCAAGCGGAACGGCTCGTTGAACTCGATGCAGTCGAAAATCACCACCTTGCCGTCGATCAGGGTGGCGTTGCCCAGGTGGATGTCACCGTGGCATTCGCGAATGAAACCTTCTGCCTTACGCTGCTCAAGCAGGCCGTGCAGGCGCTTGAAGCTGTCCTGGGCCCAGGCCTGCAAGGCATCCAGTTGTTGCAGGTCGGCCTTGTCGGACAGGAACGGGCGAATCTGTTCGAAGTTCTGCTCGACCGGGGCCATGACGCTGTCCGGGGTGCCCAGCGGATGCTCCACGGCCACCTTCGGCGCCGCCAGGTGGAAGCGGGCGATCTGTTCGGCCATCTGGTCGATGTGCGCGGCGGTCAGTTCGCTATTGGCCTGCAGGGTGCTGAGCATCTGGCTCTGAGGGAACTGGCGCATTTTCAGCGCGTATTCGATCGGCTCGCCTTCGCCGCCCAGTTGCGGTGCTTCGGCGCTGCCGGTGATCGGCAGCACTTCCAGGTACAGGCCTTCGGTCAGGCGCTGGTTCAGGCGCAGCTCTTCGGCGCAGAAGTGCGCGCGCTGGGACAACTGGGTGAAGTCGAGGAAACCGAAGTTCATCGGCTTCTTGATCTTGTAGGCATAGTCACCGGTGAGCAGCACCCAGGAGATATGCGTCTCGATGACCTGAAATGCCTTCACCGGGTGAGGGAACAGGGCGGGATTCTGCAGTGCTGTGATCAAGGCTTGGCTCACGGGCGATCCTTCTGGGTCAGGAGATTCGAATCGGCCATTATGGCCGCAAGCGGGGCTGGTGCAAACCGCCGGAGGGCGCCTGTCGATGATTGATAAAGTGCGTATAATCCGCCGCCATGACTCGATCCCGATCCCCCCGTACCGCTAAAAAACGCCCGTCTGGCCGCTCGCGTGCCTGGCTGGGCTGGGCCCTGAAGCTCAGCCTGGTCGGCCTTGTGCTGGTGGCGGGCTATGCCATTTACCTCGACGCCGTGGTCCAGGAGAAGTTCTCCGGCAAGCGCTGGACGATTCCGGCCAAGGTTTACGCCCGGCCGCTGGAGCTGTTCGTCGGCCAGAAGCTGAGCAAGGCTGATTTCCTTATCGAGCTCGATGCCCTCGGCTATCGCCGCGAAAGCGTCGCCAATGGCCCGGGTGCGGCGGCGGTCAACGGTAATACCGTCGATCTGAATACCCGTGGCTTCCAGTTCTATGAAGGCATGGAGCCGGCGCAAGGCGTGCGCGTGCGTTTTTCCGGCGACTACGTTGCCAGCCTGAGTGGCGCCAACGGCTCGAAGCTCGACGTGGTGCGTCTGGAGCCGCTGCTGATCGGCGGCCTGTACCCGAAAAACCTCGAAGACCGCATCCTGATCAAGATCGACCAGGTGCCGCCTTACTTGCTGGAAACCCTGGTGGCGGTGGAAGACCGCGACTTCTATCACCACTTCGGCGTATCGCCCAAGTCGATTGCCCGGGCGGTGTGGGTCAACACGTCATCCGGCGCCATGCGCCAGGGCGGCAGTACCCTGACCCAGCAGTTGGTGAAGAACTTCTACCTGACCAACGAACGCAGCCTCAGCCGCAAGCTCAATGAAGCAATGATGGCGTTGTTGCTCGAACTGCATTACGACAAGCGGGAAATCCTTGAGGCCTACCTCAACGAGGTGTTTGTCGGCCAGGACGGCCAGCGCGCCGTGCACGGCTTTGGCCTGGCCAGTCAGTTCTTCTTCAGCCAGCCGCTGTCGGAACTCAAGCTGCATCAGGTCGCCTTGCTGGTCGGTATGGTCAAGGGGCCTTCCTATTACAACCCGCGGCGTTACCCGGAACGGGCGACGGTACGGCGTAACCTGGTGCTCGACCTGCTGGCTGAGCAGGGCGTGGCGACCCCGGAAGCGGTGGAAGCGGCCAAGAAGATGCCATTGGGCGTGACCAAGCGCGGCAGCCTGGCCGACAGCTCGTACCCGGGCTTCCTCGACCTGGTCAAACGCCAGCTGCGCCAGGACTATCGCGACGAGGACTTGACCGAAGAAGGCCTGCGCATCTTCACCAGTTTCGACCCGATCCTGCAGATGAAGTCCGAAGCGGCCATGGGCGAGACCTTCAAGCGCCTGGCCGGGCGCAAGGGCGCGGATGAAGTCGAAGCGGCAATGGTGGTGACCAACCCGGAAACCGGTGAAGTCCAGGCCCTGATCGGTAGCCGCCAGGCTGGATTTGCCGGCTTCAACCGCGCCATCGACGCGGTGCGGCCAATCGGCTCGCTGGTCAAGCCAGCGGTGTACCTGACCGCCCTGGAAAAACCGAGCAAATACACCCTGACCAGTTGGCTGCAGGACGAGCCGTTTTCGGTCAAAGGCGCCGATGGCCAGGTGTGGAAACCGCAGAACTACGATCGGCGTTCCCACGGCACCATCTATCTGTATCAGGGCCTGGCCAACTCCTACAACCTGTCGACGGCCAAGCTTGGCCTGGAGTTGGGGGTGCCGAACGTGCTCAACACCATCGGCCGGCTGGGCGTGAACGTTGACTGGCCAGCCTTCCCGTCGATGCTGCTGGGCGCCGGCGGGATGTCGCCGATGCAGGTTGCGACCATGTACCAGACCCTGGCCAATGGCGGTTTCAATACGCCGATGCGCGGCATTCGCAGCGTGCTCACCGCCGAAGGCGAGCCGCTCAAGCGTTATCCGTTCCAGATCCAGCAAACCTTCGACCCGGGCGCCATTTATCTGGTGCAGAACGCTATGCAGCGGGTGATGCGCGAAGGTACCGGGCGTTCGGTCTACAGTGTGCTGCCAGGCTCGTTGAACCTGGCGGGCAAGACCGGTACCAGTAACGACTCCCGTGACAGCTGGTTCGCAGGCTTCAGCCAGGACCTGCTGGCGGTGGTGTGGCTGGGCCGTGACGACAACGGTAAAACACCGTTCACCGGCGCCACGGGTGCCTTGCAGGTCTGGACCAGCTTCATGCGCAAGGCCGACCCGCTGCCGCTGGACATGCCGCAGCCCGACAACGTGGTTCAGGCCTGGGTCGATCCGCACAGTGGCCAGGGCTCGGACGCCAGTTGCCCGGGCGCCGTGCAGATGCCGTATATTCGTGGGAGTGAACCGCCGGCCGGAGCTGCCTGTGGCGGTGAGCCGGACCCTGCCGAGTCCGTCATGGACTGGGTCAAGGGTTGGATGAATTAAGCACTAGCCTAAAGAGGGTGTGAAGTGAACAAGTGGTGGTTTCCAGCCTTGACGGCGCTGGCTTTGCTCAATGGCTGCGCCAGCAATCCGCGCGGCTCCATTCCCGTGGTCGATTCCAGTACCCGGGTGTCCAACAGTGAGCGGGTCACGGCCAACCGTGGCGCGCCTGCGCAGATCTACAGCGGTACGCGCCAGGCGCAAGCCGTGCCGCAGGACTCCGGGGTGATGGTCATGGTCCCGCAAGGTGCCGGCGCTGCACCGATCCAGACGTTCCCGGCATCCACCGGCGCCGCACCGATCAGCACCGGACCGATTACCCCGGGGCCGAGCAGCTCGGCGCCATTCGACAGCAGCTCGACCAACGCCGGCAGCTACACCATGCCGAGCAGCAGCGCCCCGAGCGCGCCGAGCGGGATTCCGCGCGCCAGTGCTGCCAGCGGCGGCCTGTCGGCTGACGAACAGCTCGACGGCCCGGTGCTGGCGCTGTTGACCACCGCCCAGCAGCAACAGAGCGGCGGCGACTACAACGGCGCTTCGTCGAGCCTGGAGCGTGCCCAGCGCATTGCTCCGCGTGAGCCGCAGGTGCTCTACCGTCTGGCCCAGGTGCGCCTGGCCCAGGGCGATGCCGCGCAGTCCGAGCAACTGGCGCGCCGTGCACTGACCTACGCCAACGGCCGCCCCGACCTGCAGGCCGGGTTGTGGAACATCATTGCCCAGGCACGCGAGAAACAGGGTGATTCAGCTGGCGCAGCGTTGGCGCGGCAGAAAGCCCAGGTCAACCTGTGATGGATCCGCGCATTCTCGATATCGCCGATCACCTGTTGTTGATCGAGCATGAGCTGCGCCTCCAGGGCTGGTGGAGCGATGAGCCGCCCAGCGCCCAGGCGTTGGCCAGCACCGTGCCCTTCGCCGTCGACAGCATGAACTTCGATCAGTGGCTGCAGTGGATTTTCCTGCCGAAGATGAAAGTGATTCTCGAGAAAGGGCTGCCGTTGCCAAATGCCTCCGGCATCCTGGTCATGGCTGAAACGGTATACGTCGACCGCCCGGAGCAAAGCCGCGAGCTACGCAGGCTGCTAGCAGAGTTTGACCAATTGATCAGTCCTTCTGCCTGAATTTCCCTCTTTTCACCCTTGGAGCCACAGATTGTGGCTCTTTTTATTTGTATTGTTTATTTTTCTGCTGCTGTCTTTGGTATTAGTGGTGGCTGTGGATCGTCCTTGCGCGAAATTGGCAATAATTTTTCTTGACTTGCGCGCGCCGAAAAAGAAGAATCCAGATTCCGCTGTAGAGGGACTGCCAGAAGCAGACCCGCTAAGCAGATCATGAGGCGCACACCCGCGCCGACCTGTAACACCCCGCAACGCGTTACCTCGCGCTGGGTGGGAAAACCCCGCAACACTTTGGGGCGCTCCCAATACTTGCTCAGTCAGTGCTGACGTAGTCGGCGATTCCGTCGCTCATGCTCTGCTTGGCAGTAAACCTATTAAGACCCGTCCAGCGTGGACGGTATTCTGGCGTTTTAGAGGTGAACAACGTGGAGCTTTTATCTGGCGCTGAGATGGTCGTCCGCTTTTTGCGTGACGAAGGCGTTAAGCACATCTACGGGTACCCTGGTGGTGCTCTCCTTCATGTTTACGATGCCCTGTTCAAAGAACCGGAAGTAAGCCACATCCTGGTTCGTCACGAGCAGGCAGCGACCCATATGGCGGACGGTTACGCCCGTGCCACCGGCAAGGCCGGCGTGGTACTGGTGACCTCTGGTCCAGGCGCGACCAATGCCATCACCGGTATTGCCACCGCGTACATGGACTCCATTCCGATGGTCATCCTCTCCGGTCAGGTGCCCAGCACCATGGTCGGTACCGATGCCTTCCAGGAAACCGACATGATCGGTATTTCCCGGCCGATCGTGAAGCACAGCTTCATGATCAAACATGCCTCGGAAATCCCTGAAGTCCTGAAAAAAGCCTTCTATCTGGCGCAGTCCGGTCGCCCGGGCCCGGTCGTGGTCGATATCCCCAAAGACATGACCAACCCGGCGGAAAAGTTCGAATACGTCTACCCCAAAAAGGTCAAGATGCGTTCCTACAGCCCGGCTGTTCGTGGTCACTCGGGGCAGATCCGCAAGGCTGCCGAGATGCTCCTGGCCGCCAAGCGCCCAGTGGTCTATGCCGGTGGCGGCGTGATCCTCGGCGGCGGCTCTGCCGCGCTGACCGAAGTTGCGCAGATGCTCAACCTGCCGGTCACCAACACCTTGATGGGCCTGGGTGGCTATCCGGGTACCGACCGCCAGTTCCTCGGCATGCTCGGCATGCACGGCAGCTACACCGCCAACCTGGCCATGCACCACGCTGACGTGATCTTCGCCGTCGGTGCGCGTTTCGACGACCGCGTGGTCAACGGCCCGGCCAAGTTCTGCCCGAACGCCAAGGTTATCCACATCGACATCGACCCGGCGTCGATCTCCAAGACCATCAAGGCCGACGTGCCGATTGTGGGTCCGGTCGAGAGCGTACTGACCGAAATGGTCGCGACCTTACGCGAAATCGGCGAGCAGCCGGACAAGGCGGCCATGGACGCCTGGTGGAAGCAGATCGAAGAATGGCGTGGCGGTCGCGACATGTTCCCTTACGACAAGGGCGACGGCAGCGTGATCAAGCCGCAGACCGTGATCGAGACCCTCTGCGAAGTGACCAAGGGCGATGCCTTTGTTACCTCCGACGTTGGTCAGCACCAGATGTTCGCGGCGCAGTATTACCGCTTTAACAAACCCAACCGCTGGATCAACTCCGGTGGCCTGGGCACCATGGGCTTCGGCTTCCCGGCGGCCATGGGCGTCAAGCTGAACTTCCCGGACCAGGACGTTGCCTGCGTGACCGGCGAGGGCAGTATCCAGATGAACATCCAGGAGCTGTCGACCTGCCTGCAGTACGACCTGCCGGTGAAGATCGTCAACCTGAACAACGGCGTATTGGGCATGGTTCGCCAATGGCAGGACATGGCCTACAACAGCCGTCACTCGCACTCCTACATGGAATCGCTGCCTGACTTCGTCAAGCTGGCCGAAGCCTATGGTCACGTGGGTATCCGCATCACCAGCCTGAAAGACCTCAAGCCCAAGCTCGAGGAGGCGTTCGCCATGAAGGATCGCCTGGTGTTCATCGATATCCAGGTCGACAACAGCGAGCACGTCTACCCGATGCAGATCAAAGACGGCTCGATGCGCGATATGTGGCTGAGCAAGACGGAGCGTACCTAATCATGCGGCACATTATTTCCCTGCTGTTGGAAAACGAACCCGGTGCCTTGTCCCGCGTGGTCGGTCTGTTCTCGCAGCGTAACTACAACATCGAAAGCCTGACGGTGGCGCCAACCGAAGACCCGACCCTGTCGCGTCTGACGTTGACCACGGTCGGTCATGATGAGGTGATCGAGCAGATCACCAAAAACCTGAACAAGCTGGTTGAAGTCGTCAAGCTGGTCGACCTCTCGGAAAGCGCGCACATCGAACGTGAACTGATGCTGGTCAAGATCAAGGCCACGGGCGCCCAGCGTGCCGAGATCAAGCGCACCACCGATATCTATCGTGGGCAGATCGTCGATGTCAGCAGCAGCGTCTATACCGTTCAGCTTACTGGCGCCAGCGACAAGCTTGACAGCTTCATTCAGGCCATCGGTACCGCGTCCATTCTCGAAACAGTGCGCAGCGGCGTTACCGGCATTGCCCGTGGCGACAAAGTGCTCAGCATCTAACTCAAAAAATTAGCGATGGCCTTACGGGCCGAGATAACAGGGGTATTTTCATGAAAGTTTATTACGACAAAGACTGTGACCTTTCCATCATCCAGGGCAAGAAAGTTGCCATCATCGGTTACGGCTCCCAGGGCCACGCTCAGGCGTGCAACCTGAAAGACTCCGGTGTGGACGTCACTGTCGGTCTGCGTAAAGGTTCGGCCACCGTTGCCAAAGCTGAAGCTCACGGCCTGAAAGTTGCCGATGTAGCGACCGCTGTTGCCGCTGCCGACCTGGTCATGATCCTGACCCCGGACGAGTTCCAGTCCCAGCTGTACAAGAACGAAGTCGAGCCGAACATCAAGAAGGGCGCCACCCTGGCCTTCTCCCACGGTTTCGCCATCCACTACAACCAGGTCGTTCCACGCGCCGACCTGGACGTGATCATGATCGCGCCAAAAGCGCCAGGTCACACTGTACGTTCCGAGTTCGTCAAAGGCGGCGGCATCCCTGACCTGATCGCGGTCTACCAGGACGCTTCCGGCAATGCCAAGAACGTTGCCCTGTCCTACGCTGCTGGCGTTGGTGGCGGCCGTACCGGCATCATCGAAACCACCTTCAAGGACGAGACCGAAACCGACCTGTTCGGCGAGCAGGCTGTTCTGTGTGGCGGTACCGTCGAGCTGGTCAAAGCCGGTTTCGAAACCCTGGTTGAAGCTGGCTACGCGCCAGAAATGGCCTACTTCGAGTGCCTGCACGAACTGAAGCTGATCGTTGACCTCATGTACGAAGGCGGTATCGCCAACATGAACTACTCGATCTCCAACAACGCCGAATACGGCGAGTACGTGACCGGCCCAGAAGTCATCAACGCCGAATCCCGCCAGGCCATGCGCAACGCTCTGAAGCGCATCCAGGACGGCGAATACGCCAAGATGTTCATCAGCGAAGGCGCCACTGGCTACCCTTCGATGACCGCCAAGCGTCGTAACAACGCTGCCCACGGCATCGAAGTCATCGGCGAGCAACTGCGCTCGATGATGCCTTGGATCGCGGCGAACAAAATCGTCGACAAGGCCAAGAACTGATCTTGTCCTGATGCGATGAAAACGCGGCTTCGGCCGCGTTTTTTCGTTTAGGCGGTCAGCTTCTGGTATAAAGCTTCATCGTTTGTCGGCGAACCCTCGTCGCAGACGTCTGTCGAAACTTTCCACACCGTTGCAAGGTAATGTCCATGAGCGAACGTCCCGAAGAGCCGAACAAGGCCTCTGACGCCGAAAGCCTGCTACCGATCGATGAGCATGTTGAAGAAGGGCATGACGCCGAAGGACGCAAGGTTCGGCATCGCGGCATCTATCTGCTGCCCAACCTGTTCACCACTGCGAACCTGTTCGCCGGTTTCTATTCGATCATCAACTCCATGAGCGCCCAGGCGGCCCTCAGTGCGGGTGATCCGCGCGAAGCGAGCAAGTATTTCGCCTTCGCCGCCATCGCCATTTTCGTCGCCATGGTCCTCGATGGCCTGGACGGCCGCGTGGCACGCATGACCAATACCCAGAGCGCCTTCGGTGCCGAGTACGACTCGCTGTCGGACATGGTCGCCTTCGGTGTTGCCCCGGCATTGCTCGCGTTCGGCTGGGCCCTGGGTGACATGGGTAAAGTCGGCTGGATGGTTGCCTTCATCTATGTCGCCGGTGCCGCGCTGCGTCTGGCGCGCTTCAACACCCAGGTCGGCAAGGCCGACAAGCGTTACTTCATCGGCCTCGCCAGCCCGGCTGCGGCCGGTGTGGTGGCCGGTACCGTCTGGGCCTTCAGCGACTATGGCATCCAGGGTTCGAAGCTGTCGTTCCTGGTGGCGCTGCTGGTGGCTGCGGCCGGCATGCTGATGGTCAGCAACATCAAGTACAACAGCTTCAAGGAGCTGGACCTCAAGGGGCGCGTGCCGTTCGTAGCGATCCTCGCCGTGGTGCTGGTGTTCGCGGTAGTCTTCAGTGACCCACCGCGCATCCTGCTGCTGGTGTTCCTCGGCTATGCGGCCTCCGGCCCTGTGCAATACCTGTTGCGCATGCGTCGGCGGAAAAACATCGAGTGATGTAATTTCGCTAGGGCTCCGTAGTCTACTGGTGCATCAGTCCTCCAGTTCTACGGAGCCATCATGCTCATCAAGCTGTCCAAAGCCTCCGATTGCAAAGAGTCGGAAATCACCCCCGAATCCCTTTATGTCTCGCGCCGCGCCATTCTCGGCGGGTCGCTGGCTGCCCTGGCCGCTACTGCGCTGCCGCGGTGGGCCGGTGCTGCCGACGCGTCGCGCTATGCCGATGTCGAGGCGGGCAGGGCGCCAGGCTGGTTCAGCGACAAGCTCGCCGCTACCAAGTGGCAAGCCGTGACGGCGCCGGGCGAAGCCATCACGCCGTTCAAGGATGCCACCCACTACAACAACTTCTACGAGTTCGGCGCCGACAAGGGCGATCCGGCAGCCAATGCCGGCAGCCTGAAAACCGAGCCATGGACAGTGGTGGTGGATGGTGAAGTCGGCAAGCCCGGGCGCTATGCCCTGGAAGACTTCATGAAACCCTACCAACTGGAAGAGCGTATCTACCGGCTGCGCTGCGTGGAGGCCTGGTCGATGGTCATACCCTGGCTGGGCTTTCCGTTGTCGGCGCTGCTCAAGCAGGTCGAGCCAACGTCCAAGGCACGCTTCATTCGCTTCGAAACCCTGCAAGACCCGAAGAGCATGCCTGGCCAGCGCTCAAGCTTTGCCCTGATCGACTGGCCTTATATAGAAGGCTTGCGCCTGGATGAGGCAATGAACCCGCTGGCGATCCTCGCTGTCGGCATGTACGGGCGCGAGTTGCCCAACCAGAACGGTGCACCGTTGCGTTTGGTGGTGCCGTGGAAGTACGGCTTCAAGAGCATCAAGTCGATCGTGCGCATCAGCCTGGTTGAAGCGCAGCCGCGCACCACCTGGCAGGCGATTGCCCCGGAAGAGTATGGCTTCTACGCCAACGTAAACCCCGAGGTCGATCACCCGCGCTGGACCCAGGCGCGTGAGCGGCGCCTGCCCAGCGGCCTGTTCAGCCCCAACGTGCGGCCAACGCAGATGTTCAATGGCTATGCCGAAGAAGTGGCAGGGCTGTACAGCGGCCTCGACCTGCGGAAGAACTACTGATGCGTTATCCACTGTTTCGACTCGGTATCTTCATCCTGGCCAGTATCTGGCCGCTGTGGTGGTTATATGAAGCGGCCATGCAAGCCCTTGGGCCGGATCCGGGCAAGATCCTGGTTGATCGCCTGGGCCTGGGCGCGTTGACCTTCTTGCTGATCACCTTGAGCATGACCCCCTTGCAGCGCCTTACCGGTTGGGCGGGCTGGATCGTCTCGCGGCGCCAGCTGGGCTTGTGGTGCTTTGCCTATATAGTGCTGCACCTGAGTGCCTACATGTTCTTCGTGCTTGGCCTGGATTGGGGGCAATTGGGTATCGAGCTGAGCAAGCGGCCTTACATCATCGTCGGTATGCTGGGCTTTGTGGGCTTGCTGGCACTCGCGGTGACCTCCAATCGGTATAGTCAGCGCCGCCTGGGCGCGCGTTGGAAGAAGTTGCACAAACTGGTCTACGCGATCCTGGGCCTGGGCCTTTTGCACTTTCTCTGGGTAGTGCGCGCCGACCTCAAGGAATGGTCGGTCTACGCTGCTATTGGCGTGTTCCTGCTGGCCTTGCGTATTCCCGCATTGGAGCGGCGAATCCCGCGGCTGGTAACGCGTAAAGCAGCTCCTGCAACAAAAGCTTAAATAAGTCCTTGACGCGCCATTTAATCTCTCTATAATTCGCCCCACTTCCGGCGCAGTCTGAACTGAAAACTCCTTGAGTTTCAACGAGTTAGCAGTTTCAGGGCATTCCGGAGGGGCTTCGATCGAAAGATCGGCAGCGGTGAAAAAGGCAGTTGACAGCGGTTTGAAACGCTGTAGAATTCGCCTCCCGCTGACGAGAGATCGCAGCGAGTCAAGTGGTTGAAGTTGAAAGAGAAATTCTGAAAAACTTCAAAATAAACGCTTGACAGACTCTGAGGAAGGCGTAGAATGCGCGCCTCGGTTGAGACGAAAAGCTCTTAACCAACCGCTCTTTAACAACTGAATCAAGCAATTCGTGTGGGTGCTTGTGAGCTCAGACTGATAGTCAAAAAGATTATCAGCATCACAAGTGGCTACACGAAAATCGAAAGATTTGAAAGTAAGTCATTTGAGATTGCTGAGCCAAGTTTAGGGTTTTCTCAAAACCCAAGCAGTATTGAACTGAAGAGTTTGATCATGGCTCAGATTGAACGCTGGCGGCAGGCCTAACACATGCAAGTCGAGCGGATGAGAAGAGCTTGCTCTTCGATTCAGCGGCGGACGGGTGAGTAATACCTAGGAATCTGCCTGGTAGTGGGGGACAACGTTTCGAAAGGAACGCTAATACCGCATACGTCCTACGGGAGAAAGCAGGGGACCTTCGGGCCTTGCGCTATCAGATGAGCCTAGGTCGGATTAGCTAGTTGGTGAGGTAATGGCTCACCAAGGCGACGATCCGTAACTGGTCTGAGAGGATGATCAGTCACACTGGAACTGAGACACGGTCCAGACTCCTACGGGAGGCAGCAGTGGGGAATATTGGACAATGGGCGAAAGCCTGATCCAGCCATGCCGCGTGTGTGAAGAAGGTCTTCGGATTGTAAAGCACTTTAAGTTGGGAGGAAGGGTACTTACCTAATACGTGAGTATTTTGACGTTACCGACAGAATAAGCACCGGCTAACTCTGTGCCAGCAGCCGCGGTAATACAGAGGGTGCAAGCGTTAATCGGAATTACTGGGCGTAAAGCGCGCGTAGGTGGTTCGTTAAGTTGGATGTGAAATCCCCGGGCTCAACCTGGGAACTGCATCCAAAACTGGCGAGCTAGAGTAGGGCAGAGGGTGGTGGAATTTCCTGTGTAGCGGTGAAATGCGTAGATATAGGAAGGAACACCAGTGGCGAAGGCGACCACCTGGGCTCATACTGACACTGAGGTGCGAAAGCGTGGGGAGCAAACAGGATTAGATACCCTGGTAGTCCACGCCGTAAACGATGTCAACTAGCCGTTGGAATCCTTGAGATTTTAGTGGCGCAGCTAACGCATTAAGTTGACCGCCTGGGGAGTACGGCCGCAAGGTTAAAACTCAAATGAATTGACGGGGGCCCGCACAAGCGGTGGAGCATGTGGTTTAATTCGAAGCAACGCGAAGAACCTTACCAGGCCTTGACATGCAGAGAACTTTCCAGAGATGGATTGGTGCCTTCGGGAACTCTGACACAGGTGCTGCATGGCTGTCGTCAGCTCGTGTCGTGAGATGTTGGGTTAAGTCCCGTAACGAGCGCAACCCTTGTCCTTAGTTACCAGCACGTTATGGTGGGCACTCTAAGGAGACTGCCGGTGACAAACCGGAGGAAGGTGGGGATGACGTCAAGTCATCATGGCCCTTACGGCCTGGGCTACACACGTGCTACAATGGTCGGTACAGAGGGTTGCCAAGCCGCGAGGTGGAGCTAATCTCACAAAACCGATCGTAGTCCGGATCGCAGTCTGCAACTCGACTGCGTGAAGTCGGAATCGCTAGTAATCGCGAATCAGAATGTCGCGGTGAATACGTTCCCGGGCCTTGTACACACCGCCCGTCACACCATGGGAGTGGGTTGCACCAGAAGTAGCTAGTCTAACCTTCGGGAGGACGGTTACCACGGTGTGATTCATGACTGGGGTGAAGTCGTAACAAGGTAGCCGTAGGGGAACCTGCGGCTGGATCACCTCCTTAATCGACAGACATCAGCTGTCTTATAAGCTCCCACACGAATTGCTTGATTCATTGAAGAAGACGATATCGGTAACAGCTCTTAACTGGGTCTGTAGCTCAGTTGGTTAGAGCGCACCCCTGATAAGGGTGAGGTCGGCAGTTCGAATCTGCCCAGACCCACCAGTTTCTTGTTGGGGCCATAGCTCAGCTGGGAGAGCGCCTGCCTTGCACGCAGGAGGTCAGCGGTTCGATCCCGCTTGGCTCCACCACCTTACGTCAAAGCTTAGAAATGAATATTCGGATCGAATATTGATTTCTGAACTTTTTCAGAATCGTTCTTTAAAAATTTGGGTATGTGATAGAAAGATAGACTGGACAGCACTTTCACTGGTGTGTGTTCAGGCTAAGGTAAAATTTGTGAGTCATTACAAATTTTCGGCGAATGTTGTCTTCACAGTATAACCAGATTGCTTGGGGTTATATGGTCAAGTGAAGAAGCGCATACGGTGGATGCCTTGGCAGTCAGAGGCGATGAAAGACGTGGTAGCCTGCGATAAGCTTCGGGGAGTCGGCAAACAGACTTTGATCCGGAGATCTCTGAATGGGGGAACCCACTCAGCATAAGCTGAGTATCTTGTACTGAATACATAGGTGCAAGAGGCGAACCAGGGGAACTGAAACATCTAAGTACCCTGAGGAAAAGAAATCAACCGAGATTCCCTTAGTAGTGGCGAGCGAACGGGGACTAGCCCTTAAGTGGCTTTGAGATTAGCGGAACGCTCTGGAAAGTGCGGCCATAGTGGGTGATAGCCCTGTACGCGAAAATCTCTTAGTCATGAAATCGAGTAGGACGGAGCACGAGAAACTTTGTCTGAATATGGGGGGACCATCCTCCAAGGCTAAATACTACTGACTGACCGATAGTGAACCAGTACCGTGAGGGAAAGGCGAAAAGAACCCCGGAGAGGGGAGTGAAATAGAACCTGAAACCGTATGCGTACAAGCAGTGGGAGCCTACTTGTTAGGTGACTGCGTACCTTTTGTATAATGGGTCAGCGACTTATATTCAGTGGCGAGCTTAACCGAATAGGGGAGGCGTAGCGAAAGCGAGTCTTAATAGGGCGTTTAGTCGCTGGGTATAGACCCGAAACCGGGCGATCTATCCATGGGCAGGTTGAAGGTTAGGTAACACTGACTGGAGGACCGAACCGACTACCGTTGAAAAGTTAGCGGATGACCTGTGGATCGGAGTGAAAGGCTAATCAAGCTCGGAGATAGCTGGTTCTCCTCGAAAGCTATTTAGGTAGCGCCTCATGTATCACTGTAGGGGGTAGAGCACTGTTTCGGCTAGGGGGTCATCCCGACTTACCAAACCGATGCAAACTCCGAATACCTACAAGTGCCGAGCATGGGAGACACACGGCGGGTGCTAACGTCCGTCGTGAAAAGGGAAACAACCCAGACCGTCAGCTAAGGTCCCAAAGTTATGGTTAAGTGGGAAACGATGTGGGAAGGCTTAGACAGCTAGGAGGTTGGCTTAGAAGCAGCCACCCTTTAAAGAAAGCGTAATAGCTCACTAGTCGAGTCGGCCTGCGCGGAAGATGTAACGGGGCTCAAACCATACACCGAAGCTACGGGTATCACTTAGGTGATGCGGTAGAGGAGCGTTCTGTAAGCCTGTGAAGGTGAGTTGAGAAGCTTGCTGGAGGTATCAGAAGTGCGAATGCTGACATGAGTAACGACAATGGGAGTGAAAAACTCCCACGCCGAAAGACCAAGGTTTCCTGCGCAACGTTAATCGACGCAGGGTTAGTCGGTCCCTAAGGCGAGGCTGAAAAGCGTAGTCGATGGAAAACAGGTTAATATTCCTGTACTTCTAGTTATTGCGATGGAGGGACGGAGAAGGCTAGGCCAGCTTGGCGTTGGTTGTCCAAGTTTAAGGTGGTAGGCTGAGATCTTAGGTAAATCCGGGATCTTAAGGCCGAGAGCTGATGACGAGTTGCCTTTAGGCGACGAAGTGGTTGATGCCATGCTTCCAAGAAAAGCTTCTAAGCTTCAGATAACTAGGAACCGTACCCCAAACCGACACAGGTGGTTGGGTAGAGAATACCAAGGCGCTTGAGAGAACTCGGGTGAAGGAACTAGGCAAAATGGCACCGTAACTTCGGGAGAAGGTGCGCCGGTGAGGGTGAAGGACTTGCTCCGTAAGCCCATGCCGGTCGAAGATACCAGGCCGCTGCGACTGTTTATTAAAAACACAGCACTCTGCAAACACGAAAGTGGACGTATAGGGTGTGACGCCTGCCCGGTGCCGGAAGGTTAATTGATGGGGTTAGCTAACGCGAAGCTCTTGATCGAAGCCCCGGTAAACGGCGGCCGTAACTATAACGGTCCTAAGGTAGCGAAATTCCTTGTCGGGTAAGTTCCGACCTGCACGAATGGCGTAACGATGGCGGCGCTGTCTCCACCCGAGACTCAGTGAAATTGAAATCGCTGTGAAGATGCAGTGTATCCGCGGCTAGACGGAAAGACCCCGTGAACCTTTACTATAGCTTTGCACTGGACTTTGAATTTGCTTGTGTAGGATAGGTGGGAGGCTTTGAAGCGTGGACGCCAGTTCGCGTGGAGCCATCCTTGAAATACCACCCTGGCAACTTTGAGGTTCTAACTCAGGTCCGTTATCCGGATCGAGGACAGTGTATGGTGGGTAGTTTGACTGGGGCGGTCTCCTCCTAAAGAGTAACGGAGGAGTACGAAGGTGCGCTCAGACCGGTCGGAAATCGGTCGTAGAGTATAAAGGCAAAAGCGCGCTTGACTGCGAGACAGACACGTCGAGCAGGTACGAAAGTAGGTCTTAGTGATCCGGTGGTTCTGTATGGAAGGGCCATCGCTCAACGGATAAAAGGTACTCCGGGGATAACAGGCTGATACCGCCCAAGAGTTCATATCGACGGCGGTGTTTGGCACCTCGATGTCGGCTCATCACATCCTGGGGCTGAAGCCGGTCCCAAGGGTATGGCTGTTCGCCATTTAAAGTGGTACGCGAGCTGGGTTTAGAACGTCGTGAGACAGTTCGGTCCCTATCTGCCGTGGACGTTTGAGATTTGAGAGGGGCTGCTCCTAGTACGAGAGGACCGGAGTGGACGAACCTCTGGTGTTCCGGTTGTCACGCCAGTGGCATTGCCGGGTAGCTATGTTCGGAAGAGATAACCGCTGAAAGCATCTAAGCGGGAAACTTGCCTCAAGATGAGATCTCACTGGAGCCTTGAGCTCCCTGAAGGGCCGTCGAAGACTACGACGTTGATAGGTTGGGTGTGTAAGCGCTGTGAGGCGTTGAGCTAACCAATACTAATTGCCCGTGAGGCTTGACCATATAACACCCAAGCAATTTGAGCGAAAGCCAGATTGCGGTGTTGTGAAGACTGCAAAGCCGAGAATTTGTAACTCACAAAACATCACATACCCGATTCGCTGGAGTGTCTTAAACAAGACCTTCTGGCAACAGAATTTCTTGACGACCATAGAGCATTGGAACCACCTGATCCCATCCCGAACTCAGCAGTGAAACGATGCATCGCCGATGGTAGTGTGGGGTTTCCCCATGTGAGAGTAGGTCATCGTCAAGATTAAATTCCGAAACCCCTATCTGCGTACGCAGGTAGGGGTTTTGTCTTTATGGCGTCTGTGGGAGCGGCGGTGCGACGCCTCGACTTGCCCCGCGATGCGATGTGGCTGACAGAAGGGTATCGCGGGGCAAGCCCGCTCCTACATCGGTTAGAATAGCGCCCTCGCGTTGACTCAGAAGTTCACTATGTCAGAATCTGCCGACCCCCATCAGCTCGCCGACCTGCCCCTGGAAAACCTGGTGGCTTGTCACGAATGCGACCTGCTGATGCGTAAGCCTGTGCTCAAACAGGACGAAAAGGCCCACTGCCCGCGCTGTGGCTACGAGCTCTACGCCCATCGACACAATGTGGTCCCGCGCAGCCTGGCCCTGGTGCTGGCGGCCTTGCTGCTCTACGTACCTGCCAACTTCCTGCCGATCATGCAATTGCACCTGCTCGGCCAAAGCTCCAACGATACCGTCTGGAGCGGCGTGGTCGGGCTGTACAACACCGGCATGCGCGGCGTGGCGGTGGTGGTATTCCTGTGCAGCATGGCCATTCCCTTGCTCAAGCTGTTATGCCAGTTGGTAGTGCTGTTGAGCATTCGCCTGAACATTGGCCGCAGTTACGGCTTGCTGCTCTATCGCATTTATCACCATCTACGCGATTGGGGCATGCTCGAGGTGTATTTCATGGGCGTGCTGGTGGCGATGGTCAAGCTGGTCGATCTCGCGGAGCTGAGCCTCGGCCTGGGTCTGGCCTGCTTTATCAGTTTGTTGTTGGTGCAGGTGTGGCTGGAGGTGGTGATGTCGCCCCACCAGATATGGAGTGCTTTATCGGGGGAAGACCTGCATGCGTGCGATTGATGCTGGCATTCTGGTTTGTGGTGAATGCCACGAGCTGAATCGCCAGGAGCCAGACAGTGACGCACAAACCTGCACCCGCTGTGGTGCAGTGGTGCATGCGCGGCGGCCGAACAGCCTGGTGCGAACCTGGGCGTTGCTGATCACCTCGGCAATTTTGTACATCCCGGCCAATGTGCTGCCGATCATGACCGTCAGCGCGCTGGGCCAGGGCAGCCCGGACACCATCATGTCCGGCGTTATTACCTTGATGAAGCACGGCATGCTGCCGATCGCTGCGGTGGTGTTCATCGCCAGTATCCTGGTGCCGACCTTCAAGCTGGTGGGTATTGCCCTGTTGCTTTATTCGGTGCAGCGCCACCAACCGTTGTCGGCGCGGCAACGAATCCTGATGTACCGCTTCATCGAATTCATCGGACGCTGGTCGATGCTGGATATTTTCGTGATCGCCATTTTGGTGGCGGTGGTGAATTTCGGCAGGATCGCCAGTGTCGAAGCCAATCTGGGCGCCGTCGCCTTCGCCAGTGTGGTGATTCTGACGATGCTCGCTGCAGTAACCTTCGATCCCCGACTGATTTGGGATAACACGGAGTCGGATGACGACCATGAGTGATTTGCCTACGGCTAAAACCCGCCCAGCTTCGAACTGGTCGGCCATATGGATATTGCCTCTGATCGCTCTGGTGATCGGTGGCTGGCTTGGCTGGCAGGCCTATCGCGAGTCAGGGGTGAACATCCAGGTCCGCTTTGAAAGCGGTGAGGGTATCGTCGCCAACAAGACCGAAGTGGTCTTCAAGGGCATGTCGGTCGGTAAGGTGAAAGAGCTGGTACTGGATGCCAAGGGCAACAATACCGGGGTCATCGCCACCATCGAGATGAACAAGGAAGCCGAGCCGCACCTGAATACCGGCACCCGCTTCTGGCTGGTCAAGCCGAGTGTCAGCCTGGCCGGGATCACCGGCCTGGAGACCCTGGTTTCGGGTAACTACATTGCCGTGAGCCCTGGGCAAGGCGAGCCGACCAAGCGCTTCAAGGCGCTGGATGAGGCGCCGCCGCTGTCTGACAGCGAGCCAGGCCTGCACCTGACCCTCAAGGCTGACCGCCTGGGCTCGCTCAATCGCGACAGTCCGGTGTTCTACAAGCAGATCCAGGTTGGCCGGGTAAAGAGCTATCGTCTGGCCGAAGACCAGGGCACGGTCGAGGTCAAGGTGTACATCGAGCCGGCTTACGCCGCCCTTGTGCGCAAACATACGCGCTTCTGGAACGCCAGCGGCATCAGCATCGATGCCGACCTTTCCGGGGTGAAGGTCCGTAGTGAATCGCTGGCCAGTATTGTCGCCGGCGGTATCGCCTTCGCCACGCCCGAGCACCGCAAGGACAGCCCGCCAACTGATCCGAGCTTACCGTTCCGTCTGTACGAAGACTTCGATGCGGCCCAGGCCGGGATTCGCGTCAAGGTCAAGCTGAGCGACTTCGAGGGCCTGCAGGCCGGGCGTACCCCGGTGATGTACAAAGGTATCCAGGTTGGTTCGTTGAAGACCCTCAAGGTCGATGCCGACCTGGCCAGTGCCATGGCCGATCTGACCCTCGATCCGCTGGCCGAAGATTACCTGGTCGACGGCACCCAGTTCTGGGTGGTCAAACCGTCGATCTCCCTCGCCGGTATCACCGGCCTGGAAGCGCTGGTCAAAGGTAACTACATTGCCATTCGCCCGGGCGACAAGGGCGCGTCCCCGCAGCGTGAGTTCGAGGCGCGGGCCAAGGCGCCGCCACTGGACCTTAAGGCGCCCGGGCTGCACCTGGTGCTGTACAGCGACAACCTCGGTTCGCTGGAAGTCGGCAGCCCGATCCTCTACCGTCAGGTCAAGGTCGGTACGGTGCAGAGCTACCAGTTCTCCAAAAAGAGCAAGCGCCTGCTGATCGGCGTGCATATCGAGAAAGAGTACGCCGGCCTGGTCAACGGTTCGACGCGCTTCTGGAATGCCAGCGGCATTACCCTGAGCGGTGGCCTGTCGGGCATTCAGATCAAGAGTGAATCGCTACAGAGCCTGATGGCCGGCGGTATTGCCTTCGACACGCCAATCCCGAATGTGGCGCTCAAACGCCGTATTCCGTTCTTCCTCCTGCATGAAAACCAGGAAGCAGCCAACCGCAGCGGAACCACGGTGACCATCCGTGTCGATCGCGCAGACGGCCTCAAGGTTGGCACGCCGGTTCGCTTCAAGGGCCTGGATGTCGGCAAGGTCGAGCAGGTCGACCTGACCAAGGATCTGCAGGCGGTGCTGCTCAAGGCGCGGATCACCGAGGTGCCGGAGCGCATTGCCCGCGAAGGTACGCAGTTCTGGGTGGTCAAGCCGGCCCTGGGTATCGTCAAGACCGCCAACCTGGAAACCCTGGTCACCGGCCAGTACCTGGAAGTGCAGCCGGCAGTCAGGAGCGCAGGGCCGCAGCTCAACTTCAATGCGTTGCCACAGGCGCCGGACTTCTCCGAGCGCGAAGCCGGGTTGGCGCTGGTGCTCAGCGCCCCGCGGCGGGGTTCGATCAAGCCGGGCGTGCCAGTGACCTACCGCGAGATTCCAGTGGGCAAGGTCACCGGTTTCGAGTTGGGGCAGACGGCCGACCGGGTGCTGATCCATATCCTGATCGAGCCCAGGTACGCAGCGCTGGTACGCGGTGGTAGCCGTTTCTGGAACAGCAGCGGATTTGGCTTCGACATCGGCCTGTTCAAGGGCGCAACGGTGCGTACCGAGTCGCTGGAGACCCTGATCGAGGGCGGGATTGCCTTTGCAACGCCGGGCGGCGAGAAGATGGGTAACCCGGCTCGTCCACAGCAGACCTTCGCCCTGTTCGACAAGGCCGAGGATGAATGGCTGCAGTGGGCGCCGAAGATTCAGATTGGTAAGTAACAAACACCCTGGGCTGCATTGCAGCCCATTGCTGGAGCTGGCTTGCCAGCGATGAGGCCGGTCCAGGCTACCCATCTGGTGTTGCCTGGGTTGCGACCGCTTTGCGGTCGATCGCTGGCAAGCCAGCTCCCACAGGGTTAAAGGTCAATCTCAGGAATCACAGGCAATAAAAAACCGACCCTAGGGTCGGTTTTTCAACAAGCGTGTCGCTTAGGCAGCTGCAGCTTCTTTCAGCGCCTTGATGTGGCCATTCAGACGGCCTTTATGGCGAGCAGCCTTGTTCTTGTGGATGATGCCTTTATCGGCCATACGGTCGATAACTGGAACAGCCAGAGTGTAAGCAGCTTGCGCTTTTTCGGCGTCTTTTGCGTCGATGGCTTTAACTACATTCTTGATGTAGGTACGAACCATGGAACGCAGGCTGGCGTTGTGGCTGCGACGCTTCTCAGCCTGTTTTGCACGTTTTTTGGCGGAAGGTGAGTTGGCCACCGTCGAGCTCCTCGAAAGACTTGGTAAATAGCAAACAAAATAGGCCGCGAATCATGCCGATGAGTTGATCGGTTGTCAAGGGCACTTGCATGGTTCCGCTGAGTGGTCGTTCTGTACAAGGGAGTGATTCCCTTCTGCGGTACGACCTGTAAACTCGGGAGCTTTTGCTCTGCTTGCGTTGCGGCGCGGAGTATCGCACAACTGGGCGCGTTGCGGCACAGCCCTTTATCCTCAGGCGTGAAAAACTTTCGATGAATCTTCTCAAATCCCTGGCCGCGGTCAGCTCCATCACCATGATCTCGCGGGTGCTGGGCTTTGTCCGTGACACCATCCTGGCACGGGTGTTCGGCGCAGGCGTGGCCACCGACGCCTTCTTCATTGCCTTCAAATTGCCCAACCTGCTGCGGCGCATCTTCGCCGAGGGCGCGTTTTCCCAGGCGTTCGTGCCAATTTTGGCTGAATACAAGACCCAGCAAGGCGAGGAGGCGACCCGTACCTTCATCGCCTACGTCAGCGGCCTGCTGACCCTGGTGCTGGCCCTGGTGACTGCCCTGGGGATCCTTGCCGCACCCTGGGTGGTGTGGGTAACGGCGCCGGGCTTTGTCGACAGCACCGAGAAGTACCAGCTGACCACCGACCTGTTGCGGGTGACCTTTCCTTATATATTGCTGATCTCGCTGTCGTCGCTGGCCGGGGCCATCCTCAATACCTGGAACCGCTTTTCGGTGCCGGCCTTCGTGCCGACCCTGCTCAACGTGGCGATGATCGGCTTTACCCTGTTCCTCACGCCGTACTTCGACCCGCCGATCATGGCCCTGGCCTGGGGCGTGCTGGCCGGTGGCCTGGCGCAGCTGTTGTATCAGCTGCCACACCTGAAGAAGATCGGCATGCTCGTGCTGCCGCGCCTGAACCTGCGCGATAGTGGCGTGTGGCGGGTGCTCAAACAGATGCTGCCGGCGATCCTCGGGGTGTCGGTGAGCCAGATCTCGCTGATCATCAACACCATCTTCGCCTCGTTCCTGGTGGCCGGCTCAGTGTCGTGGATGTACTACGCCGACCGCTTGATGGAGCTGCCCTCCGGCGTGCTCGGGGTGGCCCTGGGCACCATCCTGCTGCCAACCCTGGCCAAGACCTACGCCAACCGCGACCGCCACGAGTACTCGCGGATCCTCGACTGGGGCCTGCGCCTGTGCTTTTTGCTGGTGCTGCCATGCACCCTGGCCATGGCGATTCTTGCCGAGCCGCTGACCGTGGCGCTGTTCCAGTACGGTAAATTCAGCGCTTTCGACGCGGCCATGACCCAGCGTGCGCTGATCGCCTATTCGGTGGGCTTGCTGGCGATCATTCTGGTCAAAGTGCTGGCCCCAGGCTTCTATGCCCAGCAAAACATCCGGACGCCCGTGAAGATCGCCATCTTCACCCTGGTCTGCACCCAGCTGTTCAACCTGGCATTTATTACCCACCTGGCGCACGCTGGCCTGGCCCTGGCCATCAGCCTGGGTGCCTGCCTGAATGCCGGCTTGCTGTACTGGAAGCTGCGCCAGCAGCAGTTGTTCCAGCCACAACCGGGCTGGGCCAGGTTCCTCGCCAAGCTGGTGGTGGCGGTACTGCTGATGTCGGCGGTATTGCTGGTAGGCATGCATTACATGCCGGCCTGGGCCGAAGGGCAGATGCTCGAGCGCTTCCTGCGCCTGGGTGCGCTGATCCTGGCCGGGGTCGTGACCTATTTCGGCTGTCTGTTGCTGTTTGGTTTTCGCCCGCGTGACTTCGCCCGCAAGGCGTTGCATTAAGGCGTAACGGCGGTCAGACGTCGGTTTTACACATTCCACGCCACGGGGTGACGCTGCTGCCTGTCGTCAGCGCCCGGGTGTGGTTATAATCGACCACTTTATGAGCAAGAAGCGCGTTATGCAGCTGGTTCGAGGCCTCCACAACCTGCGCCCCCAGCACCGGGGCTGTGTCGCCACTATTGGCAACTTCGACGGTGTTCACCGCGGCCACCAGGCAATCCTGGCGCGCCTGCGTGAGCGAGCGGACGAGTTGGGCGTGCCCAGCTGCGTGGTGATTTTCGAGCCACAGCCGCGTGAGTATTTCGCCCCCGACACCGCGCCCGCGCGCCTGGCCCGGCTGCGCGACAAGGTCGCCCTGCTGGCCGCCGCCGGCGTCGACCGGGTACTGTGCCTGGCGTTCAACCAGCGTTTGAGCAAGCTCAGCGCCGCCGAGTTCGTCGACACCATCCTGGTCGATGGCCTGGGGGTGAAACACCTGGAAGTGGGCGACGACTTCCGCTTCGGCTGCGACCGTGTTGGCGACTTCGACTTCCTCGAACAGGCCGGTATCCTCCAGGGCTTTACCGTGGAAGCGGCGCAAACCGTCGAGCTCGACGGCCTGCGGGTCAGCAGCACGCAAGTGCGCGATGCGCTGGCCAGCGCCGATTTCGAGCTGGCCGAGCGTCTGCTGGGGCGGCCGTTCCGCATCCGCGGGCGGGTGTTGCATGGGCAGAAGCTGGCACGCCAGTTGGGAACGCCGACGGCCAACATCCAGCTCAAGCGCCATCGCGTACCGCTCAGCGGGGTCTACCTGGTCAGCGTCGAACTCGACGGCAAGCACTGGCCGGGTGTCGCCAACATCGGCGTACGGCCTACTGTTTCAGGTGATGGCAAAGCCCACCTGGAAGTACATCTTCTGGATTTTGCCGGCGATCTTTATGGCCGGCGTCTGACGGTGGAATTCCACCACAAGCTGCGTGAAGAGCAGCGTTTCGCCTCCCTGGAGGCGCTGAAGTCGGCGATCGATGCGGATATCGCCGCCGCACGTGCCCATTGGCACGGTCAACCGCTAACGAAGAGCCTGAAATGACCGACTATAAAGCCACGCTAAACCTTCCGGACACCGCCTTCCCGATGAAGGCCGGCCTGCCACAGCGCGAACCGCAGATCCTGCAGCGTTGGGACAGCATTGGCCTGTACCAGAAGCTGCGCGAAATTGGCAAGGATCGTCCGAAGTTCGTGCTGCACGACGGCCCGCCCTACGCCAACGGCAAGATCCACATCGGTCATGCGCTGAACAAGATTCTCAAGGACATGATTGTCCGCTCCAAGACCTTGTCCGGTTTCGACGCCCCGTACGTCCCGGGTTGGGACTGCCACGGCCTGCCGATCGAGCACAAGGTCGAAGTGACCCACGGCAAGCACCTGAGCGCCGATCAGACCCGCGAACTGTGCCGCGCCTACGCCGCCGAGCAGATCGAAGGGCAGAAGACCGAGTTCATCCGCCTGGGTGTGCTGGGCGACTGGGACAACCCGTACAAGACCATGAACTTCTCCAACGAAGCCGGTGAAATCCGCGCGCTGGCAGAAATGGTCAAGCACGGCTTCGTGTTCAAGGGCCTCAAGCCGGTCAACTGGTGTTTCGATTGCGGTTCGGCCCTGGCCGAAGCCGAGGTCGAGTACGCCGACAAAAAATCGCAGACCATCGACGTTGCCTTCCCGGTAGTCGATGACGCCAAGCTGGCCGCCGCCTTCGGCCTGGCCTCGCTGGCCAAGCCTGCCTCGATCGTGATCTGGACCACCACCCCGTGGACCATCCCGGCCAACCAGGCGCTGAACGTCCACCCGGAGTTCAAGTACGCCCTGGTCGATACCGGCGACAAGCTGCTGGTGCTGGCCGAAGAGCTGGTCGAATCGTGCCTGAAGCGTTATGCGCTGGAAGGTTCGGTGATCGCTACTGCGCCAGGTTCGGCGCTGGAACTGATCAACTTCCGTCACCCGTTCTACGATCGCCTGTCGCCGGTGTACCTGGCCGACTACGTCGAGCTGGGCGCCGGTACCGGTGTGGTTCACTCCTCGCCAGCCTACGGTGAAGACGACTTCGTCACCTGCAAGCGCTACGGCATGGTCAACGACGACATCCTCACCCCGGTGCAGAGCAACGGTGTGTACGTGCAGTCGCTGGAGTTCTTTGGCGGCCAGTTCATCTGGAAGGCCAACCCGGCCATCGTCGACAAACTCTCGGAAGTCGGTGCGCTGATGCACACCGAAACCATCAGCCACAGCTACATGCACTGCTGGCGCCACAAGACCCCGCTGATCTATCGCGCCACCGCGCAATGGTTCGTCGGCATGGACAAGCAGCCCGACAACGGCGAGACCCTGCGCAAGCGCGCGGTCAAGGCCATCGAAGAAACCAAGTTCGTCCCGGCCTGGGGCCAGGCGCGCCTGCACTCGATGATCGCCAACCGCCCGGACTGGTGCATCTCGCGTCAGCGTAACTGGGGCGTACCGATCCCGTTCTTCCTCGACAAGCAAACCGGCGAGCTGCACCCGCGCACCGTCGAGCTGATGGAAGAAGTGGCCAAGCGCGTCGAAAAAGAAGGTATCGAGGCCTGGTTCAAGCTCGACGCCGCCGAGCTGCTCGGTGACGAGGCCGGCCAGTACGACAAGATCGCCGACACCCTCGACGTCTGGTTCGACTCCGGCACCACCCACTGGCACGTGCTGCGTGGCTCGCACAACATCGGCCACGAAACCGGCCCGCGCGCCGACCTGTACCTGGAAGGTTCCGACCAGCACCGCGGCTGGTTCCATTCCTCGCTGCTGACCGGTTGCGCCATCGACAACCATGCGCCGTACCGCGAACTGCTGACGCACGGTTTCACCGTCGACGAGAACGGCCGCAAGATGTCCAAGTCGCTGGGTAACACCATCGAGCCGCAGAAGGTCAACGACACCCTGGGTGCCGACATCCTGCGCCTGTGGGTTTCGGCCACCGACTACTCCGGCGAAATGGCGGTTTCCGAGCAGATCCTGCAGCGCAGCGCCGACGCCTACCGGCGTATCCGCAACACCGCGCGCTTCCTGCTCTCCAACCTGTCCGGCTTCGACCCGGCCCGCGACCTGCTGCCGGCCGAAGACATGCTGGCGCTGGACCGCTGGGCCGTCGACCGTACCCTGCTGCTGCAGCGCGAGCTGGAAGAGCACTACGGCGAGTACCGCTTCTGGAACGTCTACTCGAAGATCCACAACTTCTGCGTGCAGGAGCTGGGTGGCTTCTACCTGGACATCATCAAGGACCGTCAGTACACCACTGGCGCCAACAGTGTTGCCCGTCGTTCCTGCCAGACCGCGCTGTACCACATCAGCGAGGCGCTGGTGCGCTGGATCGCGCCGATCCTGGCGTTCACCGCCGACGAGCTGTGGCAGTACCTGCCGGGCGAGCGCAACGAATCGGTCATGCTCAACACCTGGTATGAAGGCCTGAGCGAGCTGCCGGAAGGCTTCGAGCTGGGTCGCGCCTACTGGGACCGCGTGATGGCAGCCAAGACAGCCGTCAACAAGGAGCTGGAAAACCAGCGTGCGGCCAAGGCCATCGGTGGCAACCTGCAAGCCGAAGTCACCCTGTTCGCCGACGACGCCCTGAGCGCCGACCTGAACAAGCTGGGCGACGAGCTGCGCTTCGTGCTGATCACCTCGGCAGCCAGCGTTGCGCCGTTCGCCCAGGCTCCAGCCGATGCGGTCGAGACCGAAGTGCCTGGCCTCAAGCTGAAAGTGGTCAAGTCCGGCCACGCCAAGTGCGGCCGTTGCTGGCACTTCCGCGCAGACGTCGGCTCGAACCCCGAGCATCCGGAAATCTGCGCCCGTTGCGCCGACAACATCAGCGGCAATGGCGAGGTGCGCCACTATGCCTAACCCTGGTGTGGGGCGCTTCGGGCGCCTCAGCTGGCTATGGCTGAGCGTGCTGGTCCTGGTCCTCGACCAGGCCAGCAAGTTCTACTTCGAGGGCGCGCTGAGCCTGTATCAGCAGATCGTGGTCATCCCTGACTACTTCAGCTGGACCCTGGCCTACAACACCGGTGCCGCTTTCAGCTTCCTGGCTGACAGCTCCGGCTGGCAGCGCTGGCTGTTCGCCCTGATCGCCGTGGTGGTCAGCGCCGTGCTGGTGATCTGGCTCAAGCGCCTGGGGCGCAACGAGACCTGGCTGGCAGTCGCGCTGGCATTGGTGCTCGGCGGCGCGCTGGGCAACCTGTACGACCGTATCGTGCTTGGCCACGTGGTCGACTTTATCCTCGTGCACTGGCAGAACCGCTGGTACTTCCCGGCCTTCAACCTGGCCGACAGCGCCATTACCGTGGGTGCGGTAATGCTGGCGCTGGACATGTTCAAGAGCAAAAAGTCCGGAGAGCCCGTCCATGACTGAGACCCGTATCGGCCAGAACACCGAAGTGACCCTGCACTTCGCGCTGCACCTGGAAAACGGCGACACCGTCGATAGCACCTTTGAAAAGGCGCCGGCGGTGTTCAAGGTCGGCGACGGCAACCTGCTGCCAGGCTTCGAAGCGGCGCTGTTTGGCTTCAAGGCCGGTGACAAGCGTACCGTGACCGTGGTCCCGGAAAACGCCTTTGGCCAGCCGAACCCGCAGAACGTGCAGGTCATGCCGCGCTCGCAGTTCCAGGACATGGAGTTGTCCGAAGGCCTGCTGGTGATTTTCAACGATGCCGCCAACGCCGAATTGCCGGGTGTGGTGAAAGCGTTCGATGAAGCCCAGGTGACCATCGACTTCAACCATCCACTGGCCGGCAAGACCCTGAACTTCGAGGTGGAAATCCTCGCGGTCAAGGCCCTGTGAGCCTGGAGTCCGCCATGCAAATCAAACTCGCCAACCCCCGTGGCTTCTGTGCCGGCGTGGACCGGGCGATCGAGATCGTCAATCGTGCCCTCGAAGTGTTTGGCCCGCCGATCTATGTGCGCCATGAAGTGGTGCACAACAAGTTCGTGGTCGAGGACCTGCGCGCGCGCGGGGCGATTTTCGTCGAAGAGCTGGACCAGGTGCCGGACGACGTCATCGTCATCTTCAGCGCCCATGGCGTTTCCCAGGCCGTGCGCCAGGAAGCCGCCGGGCGCGGCCTGAAGGTGTTCGACGCGACCTGCCCGCTGGTGACCAAGGTGCATATCGAGGTGGCGCGCTACAGCCGCGACGGCCGCGAGTGCATCCTGATCGGCCACGAAGGCCACCCGGAAGTCGAAGGCACCATGGGTCAGTACGACACCAGCAATGGTGGCGCCATCTACCTGGTCGAAGACGAGGACGATGTTGCCAGCCTGCAGGTCAACGACCCGGATAAGCTGGCCTTCGTCACCCAGACCACTTTGTCGATGGACGACACCAGCCGGGTGATCGATGCCCTGCGTGCGCGCTTCCCGAATATTGGCGGGCCGCGCAAGGACGACATCTGCTACGCCACCCAGAACCGTCAGGACGCGGTCAAGCAATTGGCCGACGAATGCGACGTGGTATTGGTGGTCGGCAGCCCGAACAGCTCCAACTCCAACCGCCTGCGTGAGCTGGCCGAGCGCATGTCGACCCCGGCCTACCTGATCGACGGCGCCGAAGACCTGCAAAAAAGCTGGTTCGATGGCGTCGAGCGCATTGGTATCACCGCCGGTGCTTCGGCACCCGAGGTGCTGGTGCGTGGGGTGATCGAGCAACTGCGGGCCTGGGGTGCCACCGGCGCCGAAGAGCTCGATGGCCGCGAGGAGAACATTACCTTCTCGATGCCCAAAGAGCTGCGTGTGCGTTCATTGATCTGACCCGGCAGCCGCGCACAGCGGCTGTTCGCCGGGCTCCTCGCGCAGGCTGACCCGGCCTGTGTGCGCCAGTACCACCCGGTACTGGCTGTAAGGATCGGGGCGCTGGCAAATAAACAGCGTCCCGGCCTGAAACGCTCCCCCCGCGTGCAAGGGCACCCCCAGCCCACTGAAGCGTATCTGCCGGGCTACCGGTTGATTGCCGACGATACTCACCCGCTCAAGCCGCTGTTCGTACAGCAACTGTGGGCCATCCTGCTCCACGACCATGCGCCAGCCATTACTCCAGTTATCGTCGAACGCCTGCAGGCGAACCACCTGGTTGCGCAGCAAGGCCTCGCTGCGTGCAGTGCGCAAGGCCTGGGCCAGGTCCTTGGCGGCAGCTTGCTGTTGTAGGCCGCTGTTCATGGTGCTGTAGGTCGGCAGGCTGATCTGCGTCAGCATCCCCACCAGCGCTAGCGCGAACATCATTTGTATCAGTGTTACCCCCTGTTGCTTCACCGTGCATTCCTCCCTGGAAGTGCTTCTATAGAGTCAGGCCGGCGGACAGCAGCGTCCAGTCGGCCAGGTTGGCAAAGGGCTGTGGAAAAGTCGCAGGAGGAAGGCGCCATGGATGGCGGACGGCAACAAGGAATGAGCTTGCTCGAGGTGCTGCTGGCCATGCTGGTGCTGGGGGTGGGTGTTTTTGCTGCAGCGGCTGCGCAAGTGCGGGCGTTGCAGGCCACCGACAGTGCCTTGCAGAGTACCCAGGCTGCGTATCTGCAGCATGGCGAGCTCGAAGAAGCACGCATCAACGCAGGGCCAGGCCGATGAAACGGCAAGCCGGTGTCGGCCTGGTCGAAGTGTTGCTGGCCCTCAGCCTCGGCTTGGTGCTGCTGCTCGGTGCCAGCCGCCTGTTTTTGGCGGCCACTTCGAACTGGCAGGCTCAGGGCATTGCCGCGCAACTGCAGGAAGACGCGCGCCTGGCGTTGCAGCGTATGGCCCAGGATATTCGCATGAGCGGCATGTTCGGCTGCTTGCGTGAGGATGCAATCAGCCATGTGAACCCGTCCTCGGCACAGGCGTTTGCCCAGCCGCTGGCGGTAGTCCGCGCAGCGGACGGCCAATTGCAGCAATTGAGCCTGATCACTGCTGAAGTGGCTGGCGCCGGTGGGCGGCCGAACTGGACGTTGGTGACCGATTGCATTCGCGAAGCGCGGGTCTATCCCGATGTCCAGGCCGCGCCGGCCGGGCACTACGCGATACCGATACGGCGCCAGACCTACCGCGTTGAGGGCACCAGCCTGATGTTCGGCAGCGGTGCCAGCTATGCGCCGCTGATCGACAACCTGGGCGAGCTGCGCGTCGACATCATCAGCCGGAGTGCCACCCGCATCGCCGGGCTGCGTCTGAGCCTGACCTTGCTTGACCCGCTGGCGCGGGTAAGGCCGCAGCAGTATCAACTGACGGTGGCCCTGCGCAATGGCTAGGCCCGGCAGCCAGCGCGGGGTGATCCTGCTGGTCAGCCTGGTGTTGCTGGGACTGTTGGCTTTGCTCGGCGTCTCGGCGATGGTCAGCGCCACCCTGCAGGCGCGTATGGCGGGCAACCTGCAGGCAGCCTTGCACGGCTTCGAGCAGGCGGAGCAGGCCTTGCTGGTTGGAGAGTCGAGCGTGTCGGGCGTGTTGCCGTGCAGTTACTGTTTACCGCCGCCGGAAGCTGCACGGGTGCGGGCGGCTGGCGTCTACCGCGGCGAAGGGCCGACCTCCGGCCTGAGCTGGCAAGGCGGCGCCAGCGGCTTCTACCTCGTACAAAACCTTGGCCAGAGTACCCACGCCGCGCACTGGCCCGCCAACCTCTGCGCCACCTTGTACCGGATCACCGCCGTCAGCCACGCCGGGGCAGGGCGCAGCGTGCTCGAAAGCATTTATGCACAGGCTGTAGAAGAGGGCGCTCAGCCACCCAGGCGCATTCTCTGGCGCCAGCTTCACTAGGAGTTTGACTTATGTCCACCCTGCAGAAAGGTTTGAGCCTGATTGAACTGTTGCTTGTCGTCGCCGTGGTCGGCATTCTTGCGGGCATTGCCTATCCCAGCTACAGCGAACAGGTCCGCAAGGCCGCACGCACGGAAATCGCCGGGTTGCTGTTCGAAAGCGCGCAGTTGCTGGAGCGTCACTATTCACGCACCGGCCAGTACGCCGACAGCGAGGCCCTGGTCACCCCATTGGCGTCCGGGACCGAGCACTACCGGCTGCAAGCCGTTCGTCATTCGACGTCATTCACCCTGACCGCCCGGCGCATACCGGGTGGTTTGATGACCGGTGACCGCTGCGCTGATTTCGTACTCGACCAGGCCGGTGTGCGCCGCAATCCCGGCGCCGTTGATGCTGGCCATGGCTGTTGGGGTGGTTGAGGTTTACTTCAGACGTTGGATCAATACATGACCAAGCAAGTAGTGATTGTCGGTGGTGGGGTGATCGGCCTGCTGACAGCGTTCAACCTGGCGGCCGACGTCGATCAGGTGGTGCTGTGTGACCGTGGCGCGCTCGGCCAGGAGTCTTCCTGGGCCGGTGGCGGCATTGTCTCGCCGCTGTATCCGTGGCGCTATAGCGCAGCGGTAACGGCCCTGGCGCACTGGTCGCAGGATTTTTATCCACAGCTGGGCGAGCGCCTGTTCGCCAGCACCGGGGTCGACCCGCAAGTGCACACCACCGGCCTGTACTGGCTGGACCTGGACGACGAAGCCCAAGCGCTGGCCTGGGCCGAGCGCGAAGGGCGGCCGTTGACGGCTGTGGATATCTCGGCGGCCTATGACGCGGTGCCGGTGCTTGGCGGCGGTTTCCGGCGCGCCATCTACATGGCCGGGGTTGCCAACGTGCGTAACCCGCGCCTGGTCAAATCCCTCAAGGCCGCCTTGCTGGCGCTGCCGAACGTGAGCATTCGCGAGCACTGCGAAATCACCGGCTTCAGCCGTGAGGGCGAGCGCATTAGCGGGGTGGAGACCGCGACCGGGCCGATCCAGGCCGATCACGTCGTGCTGACGGCTGGCGCCTGGAGCGGCGACTTGCTGCGGCCGCTGGGCCTGGAGCTGCCGGTGGAGCCGGTGAAAGGGCAGATGATCCTGTACAAGTGCGCCGAAGACTTTTTACCGAGCATGGTGCTGGCCAAGGGGCGCTATGCGATCCCGCGGCGTGACGGGCATATTCTGGTGGGCAGTACCCTGGAGCATGCCGGTTACGACAAGACCCCGACCGAGGAGGCGCTGGAAAGCCTCAAGGCTTCGGCGGTGGAATTGCTGCCGGCGCTGGCCGATGCCACCCCGGTGGCCCATTGGGCAGGGCTGCGGCCGGGGTCGCCTGAGGGCATTCCGTATATCGGTGAGGTGCCGGGGTATGCCGGGCTGTGGCTGAACTGCGGGCACTACCGCAACGGCCTGGTGCTGGCGCCGGCGTCCTGCCAGTTGTTTGCGGATTTGTTGCTGGGGCGTGAGCCGATGATCGACCCGGCGCCGTATGCACCGGCTGGGCGGGTGGCTGCTCTCTAGGGCCTCATCGCTGGCAAGCCAGCTCCCACAGGAAAGCAGATATCTTCAGATCCCTGCCGTACCTGTGGGAGCTGGCTTGCCAGCGATGGCCGCGCCGCACAATCAGCGCTGCGCCCCAGGCCCCTGCTCCAGGTGCGCCTGGCTGCAATACCACTGCGCCCCGCGATGCAATGCCCGGTCACTGGGCAAATGCACGCCGCAATGGGCGCAGCGGACCATCTTCAGCGGGTCTTCGAGGCTGTTGTTCTGCGTAGCAGCATTGCTGGCCTTGAACTTGCGCCACAGCCAGAAGGCGGCGGCAATCAGGGCAATCCAGAATAGTAGGCGAACCATGGTGTCCAGCTTTGTCAGTGAAGAGCCTTCAGTCTAGGGCTCAGGCATGAAAAAAGGGAGGCCTTGGCCTCCCTTTATCTTTTACACGATGGCTCAGTCGAACACACCGAAGGTCATGTAGCTGAACCAGGAGCGGTCTTCGTTGTTACCTTCCGCTTCGTGGTTCTCTTCTTCGATGACGTCACCGTTGGCATCTTTAGGCAGCAGCTCTTGCGGGATCGCGTCCTTGGCGTCCTGATACTGCTTGATCACGTCCTGGTTGGCGCGGGTCTCGCCCGGCGGCAGCGGCGGGGCGGTATTGATCAGGCCCAGGGTGGCCTTGGACAGCCACGAGCGGTTGTCGGCCTCGTTCTGTTGCGGCACGAACTGGCCATCGACCAGGCTCGGGTGATCCGGGTAGTTGAGCTTGAGGGTTTCCAGGCTGGTGGCGGCCAGTTCGTCCAGGTGCAGGCGCATGTAGGCTTCGGTCATCACCGCCAGGCCGTCGCCGACCGATGGGGTTTCCTGGAAGTTCTCGACCACGTAGCGGCCACGGTTGGCGGCAGCGACATAGGCCTGACGGGTCAGGTAGTAGTCGGCCACGTGGATTTCGTAGGAGGCCAGCAGGTTGCGCAGGTAGATCATGCGCTGCTTGGCGTCTGGCGAGTAGCGGCTGTTAGGGAAGCGGCTGGTCAGCTGGGCGAACTCGTTGTACGAGTCGCGGGCAGCACCCGGGTCACGCTTGGTCATGTCCAGCGGCAGGAAGCGCGCCAGCAGGCCGCGGTCCTGGTCGAAAGAAGTCAGACCCTTGAGGTAGTAGGCGTAGTCGACGTTCGGATGCTGCGGATGCAAGCGAATGAAACGCTCGGCGGCAGACTTGGCAGCCTCCGGTTCGGCGTTCTTATAGTTCGCGTAGATCAGCTCGAGCTGGGCCTGGTCGGCGTAGCGGCCGAACGGATAGCGCGATTCCAGAGCCTTGAGCTTGCTCGTGGCACTGGTATAGCTGTGGTTGTCCAGGTCGGCCTGCGCCTGCTGGTACAGCTCGGCTTCGCTCAGGTTTTCGTCGACGACTTCCTTCGAAGAACAAGCAGCGGTCAGTCCGAGGATGGCGATCAGCAGCAGGTGTTTCACTTGCATGGCGGCTTGCGTCCCTATGACGGCCGCTGTCTTGGGCGTGGCCGTCCTGTTATGATGAGCACCCCGATGCAACCCTCGGGGCAAAAGACGTCGTATTTAACCACAAGCGTGCAGTCGAAACCAAAGGCTGTGCCGCCCGCTGATTCGAGCATGTCCGAGATCATTCAACTTCGCGCAGAGGTGCCGTCCGAATTGGGCGGGCAACGCCTCGACCAAGTCGCCGCCCAATTGTTCGCTGAGCACTCGCGCTCGCGCCTGTCCACCTGGATCAAGGAGGGGCGCCTGACGGTCGATGGCGCTGTCCTGCGTCCGCGCGATATCGTCCACGGCGGTGCGCTGCTGGCGCTCGACGCCGAGCAGGAAGCCCAGGGCGAGTGGGTGGCCCAGGACATCGAGCTGGATATCGTCTACGAAGACGACCACATCCTGGTGATCAACAAGCCTGCCGGGCTTGTGGTCCACCCGGCTGCGGGCCACGCTGATGGCACCCTGCTCAATGCCCTGCTGCACCATGTGCCGGACATCATCAATGTGCCGCGCGCCGGTATCGTCCACCGCCTGGACAAGGACACCACCGGTCTGATGGTGGTGGCCAAGACCATCCAGGCGCAGACCCAGCTGGTCGCCCAGTTGCAGAGCCGCAGCGTCAGCCGCATCTATGAATGCATCGTGATCGGCGTGGTAACGGCCGGCGGCAAGATCAACGCGCCGATCGGCCGTCACGGCGGGCAGCGCCAGCGCATGGCGGTCACCGAGGGCGGCAAGCCGGCGGTCAGCCACTACCGTGTACTGGAGCGCTTCCGCTCGCACACGCATGTGCGGGTCAAGCTCGAAACCGGGCGTACCCACCAGATTCGCGTGCACATGGCTCACGTCAACTTCCCGTTGGTCGGCGATCCGGTCTACGGCGGGCGTTTCCGTATTCCGCCAGCGGCCAGCCTGACCATGGTCGACGCGCTCAAGACCTTCCCGCGCCAGGCCCTGCATGCGCGCTTCCTGGAGCTCGATCACCCGGTGACCGGCGAGCGCATGGGCTGGGAATCACCGCTGCCGGATGACTTCGTCTGGCTGCTGTCGCTGCTCAAGCAAGACCGTGAGGCGTTCATCGGATGAGCGAGTTGACGCAAGCGCTGCTGTTTCCCGACTGGCCTGCGCCAGCCGGGGTGCGCGCCTGCGTCACCACGCGCAGCGGCGGGGTCAGCCTGCCGCCTTATGAAAGCTTCAACCTCGGCGACCATGTTGGCGATGCGCCGGCAGCGGTGGCCGAGAATCGCCGGCGACTGACCGTCGAGTTCGGCATTCAGCCGGCCTGGCTCAAGCAGGTGCATGGCGTGGTGGTGGCCGATGCCGACCCCAGTGTTATCGCCGAAGCCGATGCCAGCTACAGCGCGACCCCGGGCATTGCCTGCACGGTGATGACCGCCGACTGTTTACCGGTGCTGTTCTGCGACCGCGCCGGCACCCGGGTAGCCGCCGCCCACGCCGGCTGGCGCGGGCTGGCCAACGGTGTGCTCGAAGCCACTCTGGACCGCCTGGCGCTGCCGCCCGACGAGGTGCTGGTGTGGCTCGGCCCGGCCATTGGTCCGCAAGCCTTCGAAGTTGGCCTGGAAGTACGCGACGCGTTCACGACCGTTCATCCGGAAACTGCCCGGGCCTTCGTGCCCGGTGCCCAGCCCGGCAAGCTGATGGCCGATATCTACCAGCTGGCCCGCCTGCGCCTGGCAGCACGCGGCGTCAATGCCGTCTATGGTGGTGGCTTGTGCACCGTCAGCGACCCGCGCTTCTATTCTTATCGGCGTACCCCGCAGGGTGGCCGCTTCGCTTCCCTGGTCTGGCTGGCACCGCGCTGACCTGGATCAAGCCCGGCTAGCTTGAATCTTCCAGAATCACCCTTATCTACAGTGGTATCTCTGGCAGGTTTTTCTTCATCAGGTGTGTCCATCGCTCCGACCTGCCCATAAAGGAAGGTAACCCATGCGAATAGACCGTTTGACCAGCAAGCTGCAATTAGCATTATCCGACTCCCAATCCCTGGCCGTGGGCATGGACCATCCGGCCATCGAGCCTGCGCACCTGGTGCAGGCCCTGATCGATCAGCAGGGCGGTTCGATCAAGCCGCTGCTGATGCAGGTCGGCTTTGACGTCAACAGCCTGCGCAAGGCGTTGAGCAAAGAGCTCGACCAACTGCCGAAAATCCAGAACCCCACGGGCGATGTGAACATGTCCCAGGACCTGGCGCGCCTGCTCAACCAGGCCGACCGCCTGGCCCAGCAAAAGGGCGACCAGTTCATCTCCAGCGAGCTGGTGCTGCTGGCGGCCATGGACGAGAACAGCAAGCTCGGCAAGCTGCTGCTCAGCCAGGGCGTTAGCAAAAAGGCCCTGGAAAACGCCATCAGCAACCTGCGTGGCGGCGAGGCGGTCAATGACCCCAACGCCGAAGAGTCGCGCCAGGCCCTGGACAAATACACCATCGACCTGACCAAGCGCGCCGAAGACGGCAAGCTTGACCCGGTGATCGGCCGTGACGATGAAATTCGCCGCACCATCCAGGTGCTGCAGCGCCGGACCAAGAACAACCCGGTGCTGATCGGTGAGCCTGGCGTCGGTAAGACCGCCATCGCCGAAGGCCTGGCCCAGCGCATCATCAATGGCGAAGTGCCGGACGGCCTTAAAGGCAAGCGCCTGCTGTCGCTGGACATGGGCGCGCTGATTGCCGGTGCCAAGTTCCGCGGCGAGTTCGAGGAACGCCTCAAAGCCCTGCTCAACGAGCTGTCCAAGCAGGAAGGGCAGATCATCCTGTTCATCGATGAGTTGCACACCATGGTCGGCGCCGGTAAAGGCGAAGGCTCGATGGATGCCGGCAACATGCTCAAGCCGGCCCTGGCCCGTGGCGAGCTGCACTGCGTCGGCGCCACCACGCTTAACGAATACCGCCAGTACATTGAAAAAGACGCCGCGCTGGAGCGGCGTTTCCAGAAGGTACTGGTTGAAGAACCGAGCGAAGAGGACACCATCGCCATCCTGCGTGGCCTCAAGGAGCGTTACGAGGTGCACCACAAGGTGGCGATCACCGACGGCGCGATCATCGCCGCGGCCAAGCTCAGCCATCGCTACATCACTGACCGTCAGTTGCCGGACAAGGCCATCGACCTGATCGACGAAGCGGCCAGCCGCATCCGCATGGAGATCGACTCCAAGCCGGAAGTGCTCGACCGCCTGGAGCGCCGCCTGATTCAACTGAAGGTCGAGTCCCAGGCACTGAAGAAAGAAGACGACGAAGCCGCGATCAAGCGCCTGGAGAAGCTCACCGAAGAGATCGCCCGGCTGGAGCGCGAGTACGCCGACCTGGAAGAGGTCTGGACGTCGGAAAAAGCCGAAGTGCAGGGCTCGGCGCAGATCCAGCAGAAAATCGAGCAATCGCGTCAGGAGCTTGAAGCGGCCCGCCGCAAGGGCGACCTCAGCCGCATGGCCGAGCTGCAGTACGGGGTGATCCCGGACCTGGAGCGCAGCCTGCAGATGGTCGACCAGCACGGCAAGGCGGAAAACCAGCTGCTGCGTAACAAGGTCACTGAAGAAGAGATTGCCGAGGTCGTGTCCAAGTGGACCGGCATCCCGGTGTCGAAGATGCTCGAAGGCGAGCGGGAAAAACTGCTGAAAATGGAAAGCCTGCTGCACGAGCGGGTGATCGGCCAGGAAGAAGCAGTGGTGGCAGTCTCCAACGCCGTGCGCCGTTCGCGTGCCGGCCTGTCGGACCCGAACCGCCCGAGCGGCTCGTTCCTGTTCCTCGGCCCGACCGGTGTCGGTAAAACCGAGTTGTGCAAGGCGCTGGCCGAGTTTCTCTTCGACACTGAAGAGGCCATGGTGCGTATCGACATGTCCGAGTTCATGGAGAAACACTCCGTGGCTCGCCTGATCGGTGCCCCACCAGGCTACGTAGGTTATGAAGAGGGCGGCTACCTGACCGAAGCGGTGCGGCGCAAACCTTATTCGGTGGTGCTGCTCGACGAGGTCGAGAAGGCCCACCCGGATGTCTTCAACGTGTTGCTGCAGGTGCTTGAAGACGGCCGCCTGACCGACAGCCACGGGCGGACGGTGGATTTCCGTAATACAGTGATCGTCATGACCTCCAACCTGGGCTCCTCGCAGATCCAGGAACTGGTGGGCGATCGTGAAGCGCAGCGTGCGGCGGTGATGGATGCCGTGGGTTCGCACTTCCGGCCGGAGTTCATCAACCGTATCGACGAAGTGGTGGTGTTCGAACCGCTGGGCCGCGAGCAGATCGCCGGTATCACCCAGATCCAGCTCGGCCGCCTGCGCAGCCGCCTGACTGAACGTGAGCTGAGCCTGGAGCTGAGCCCTGAGGCACTGGATAAACTGATCGCCGTCGGTTACGACCCGGTCTATGGCGCCCGGCCGCTGAAACGGGCGATCCAGCGCTGGATCGAGAACCCGTTGGCGCAGTTGATCCTGTCGGGCAAGTTCCTGCCAGGCAGCGCCATCACGGCGAAAGTGGAGGGCGAAGAGATCGTCTTTGCCTGAGTTTTCGGTGGGTTACGCTAAGGCCTCGATTTTCGAGGCCTTTTTTCTTTGCATTTTTTCTCGAGTGCTTGTAAAGTGCGCCCCGCTGTATGTCGCCCCGCAGCTTCCCGGCAAAATTGGGAATCTGAAAAAAAGTTGCAAATCAGTAAGTTGAATGCAAATTAGGGGTTGACAAGGGTTTTGAAGGTTGTAGAATAGCGCGCCTCAGAGACATGAACGCAGCGATGCACAAGGTCGAAGAGTTCGAAGCGGTAGTGATACAGCACTCGAAATTGCAGCACTGTTGTAATTGAAATTAATAGTTCCGCGATAGCTCAGTCGGTAGAGCAAATGACTGTTAATCATTGGGTCCCAGGTTCGAGTCCTGGTCGCGGAGCCAAATTTCAAGCCGGGGTATAGCGCAGTCCGGTAGCGCGCCTGCTTTGGGAGCAGGATGTCAGGAGTTCGAATCCCCTTACCCCGACCATTTTTGGGTCGTTAGCTCAGTTGGTAGAGCAGTTGGCTTTTAACCAATTGGTCGTAGGTTCGAATCCTACACGACCCACCATTTTTGAAGCCGGTACGCTGGGTTCAAATCTTAAAAGGTTGGTTTGCCATTAGCAGCCAGCCATAAAAAAAGGCGCCTTTATTGGAGCCTTTTTTTTTACCGGGGTATAGCGCAGTCCGGTAGCGCGCCTGCTTTGGGAGCAGGATGTCAGGAGTTCGAATCCCCTTACCCCGACCATCTTTAGAAAGAAGGGCACCTTGCAAAAGGTGCCCTTTTTTCGTTTCTACAGCCTGCCTGATACTATCCGGCTATTTCCTGCAAGGGAGCTGCCCCATGACCCTGAAAACCTCCGTCTATATCGCCACCAGCCTCGATGGCTACATCGCCCGTGAAAGCGGTGAGCTGGACTGGCTGATGGTCGCCACCAGTTCCAGTGACGACCACGGTTACGCCGCGTACATGGCCACTGTCGACACCCTGGTCATGGGCCGCAACACCTTTGAGAAGGTCCTGACCTTTGGCGAGTGGCCGTATCCGCACAAGCGTGTGGTGGTGCTGAGCAGCACCTTGCAGCAGGCCGATATGCAGCATGGCATCGAAGTGCACCCGGGGCCGGTCGCCGACCTGGTCGAGCACCTGAATGAAACAGGCGCCAAGGGGCTGTACCTCGATGGCGGGCAGGTGATTCAGAGCTTCTTGCGCGAAGGCCGGCTGGATGAACTGACCATCACCCGCATACCGGTGTTGCTGGGCAGCGGCATACCGCTGTTCGGGGCCTTGGCGAAGGATGTGGTGCTGCAGCATATGCGCAGCACCACCTTTGAGAGCGGGTTTGTGCAGAGTACCTACCGGGTCCTCAAGTAAAACCTACACCACGGACTTGTGGGAACTGGCTTGCCAGCAGCACATTTACATCGACTGTACCGACGCCATCGCGGGTCAAGCCCGCTCCTACAGAAACACCGCCATACCTGTGGGAGCGGGCTTGCCCCGCGATGAGGCCCTCAAAGCCAATCCAACGTCAGTGCAACTTCAACCGCGGCTCAGTCCCACGCCCGATCCGGCTACCCAGCATCAGCATCAGCGTACGGAATGTCCCGTACAGCGCCATCTGGTGCATGCGGTACAGCGACACATAGAACATCCGCGCCAACCAGCCTTCGAGCATCACGCTGCCGGTCAGGTTGCCCATCAGGTTACCCACCGCCGAGAAGCGCGACAGCGACACCAGCGAGCCATAATCCCGGTACGCATACGTCGGCAACGGCTTGCCTTCCAGGCGCGCCTTCAAGCCCTTGGCCAGCAACGACGCCTGCTGGTGCGCAGCCTGCGCCCGTGGTGGCACGTTGCGGTCGCTACCCGGTTGCGGGCAGGCGGCGCAGTCGCCGAAGGCGAAGATGTTGTCGTCCAGGGTGGTTTGCAGGGTAGGGCGCACCACCAGCTGGTTGATCCGGTTGGTTTCCAGGCCGTCGATGTCCTTGAGGAAACCCGGCGCACGAATACCCGCCGCCCAGACCTTGAGGCTGGCCTGAATCACGTCACCATTGCTGGTGCGCAGCTCATCGGCGGTCACTTCACTGACCGCCGCGTTGGTCATCACCGTCACCCCGAGTTTCTCCAGGGTCTTGTGCACGGGCACGCTGATGCGCTCCGGCAGCGCTGGCAGTACCCGCGGGCCAGCCTCGATCAGGGTGATGTGCATGTCTTTGGGCTGGATACGATCCAGGCCGTAAGCCGCCAGCTCATGGGCCGCGTGGTGCAGCTCGGCGGCCAGTTCCACACCGGTGGCACCGGCGCCGACGATGGCCACGCTGATTTGCTCATTGGCCTGATCGCCGGCGTGGGCGCGCAGGTAATGATTGAGCAGTTGCTGGTGGAAACGCTCGGCCTGCTTGCAGGTATCGAGGAACAGGCAATGCTGCGCCGCGCCCAAGGTGCCGAAGTCGTTGGTGTTACTGCCCACTGCGATCACCAGGGTGTCATAGCCCAGGGTGCGCGCAGGCAGCAATTCGCGACCGTCTTCATCGAGGGTGGCAGCCAGCTGGATCTGCTTGGTTTCGCGGTCCAGGCCGCTCATGCGCCCGAGTTGGAACTGGAAGTGATTCCACTTGGCCTGGGCCACGTAGTTCAGTTCGTCTTCGGAAGAGTTGAGCGAGCCCGCCGCCACTTCGTGCAGCAGCGGCTTCCAGATGTGCGTCAGGTTGGCGTCGACCAGGGTGATGCTGGCGCTACCTTTTTTGCCCAGGGTCTTACCCAGGCGGGTCGCCAGTTCCAGGCCGCCGGCGCCGCCGCCGACAATCACAATACGGTGAGTCATGGAGATATCTCATAAGGTTTACGGAATTCGGGTCTTGAGTGGCAGGCCGCACGGGGCGGGCGTTGTGGGCGAGCGCAAGGCAGCTCATAGCACCAGATGACTCAAGAGGCGGCTCAACAAGCCGAGTGCAACGGTCACGACCACCACCAGCAGAAGGAGCAGCCAGGGCCGGAATGGCTTGCGCTCGACTTGGTGCTGGGGGGCTCGCAGGTATTCATCGACACGACGCTGGTCTTCGGGATTCAGTCGGCTGGTCATGAGGGCCTCGTCAGATAGACGCTTGTGACTGTGGGAACGCTACAGTGTTCACTCTAGTCGCTCGAAGGTTGCCCAGCGTTCAGTCACTTGGCTGTCTTTATAACGAATGATTGCGCTTTGTATCACCGGCACAGAATTTATGCCATCGGGCTTTGGCAGGGGGCCAGCTCAGAGGCTTATTCCTACATCGAAAACGATGCTGCGCCCCAAATTGCCGCGCAAGAAGTCCGGCGCATCGGGGTGGGCAAACAGCACCCGGGCGAAGGTCGGGCCCACCAGCGACAACGAGCGCCAGCCCTGGCGCAGGTATTCGGTGGGCGGCGGGAAGTGGCTGTTGAGGTCGAGCACTTCGCGCTTGAGGCTGGCAAAGGCAATGATGTCCAGCTCGCTCAGGTCCAGGCCGCGCTCCTGGTAGTTGTGCGATTTTTTACGCAGGGTCGGCGCCAGGCGCTGCAGCAGTTCCTGGGCGCTGATCCGCCGGGGCCGGGCTTCGCGGCGTACCAGTTGGCTCAACGAGAAGGCACTGCGCCGACGCTGCAGCTCTTCGCGCCATTCGTCGTTCAGGCGCCGGCCTTCATCGAGGACAAAAAACACCTCGAAGGCGGCATCGCGAAACAGCACATCAGGCGGTTCTTGCCCGGCGGCGGCAAAGTCTTCGCTGCGGTAGGGAATGTTCAAGCCTTGCAGCAGGCGCTGGCAGACCCAACGCTCACGTTCCCATTTACGGGCATTGGATAGAAACGCATTGGCTTGTTCGGCCTGAATGGTGAGCAGGCGCAAATAGTCTGAGTCGTCCATGGGCACAAGCTTAGCGTTCAATTGAGCTTTGCAGGAAATGTCTGCAAGCCATTGCTGCGCATGTAAACCAGCGCCTAGACTGCGCACCCGTTGTGGGCTCAGTGAATATCAGGGAAGAAGCATGAGCGTAGTGAAGATGGGCGGCATATTCGGTTCCGGCACGGTGGTCTGTGCCCTGGTGGTGTACGGCGTGGGCTTTTTGTTCTGGACGCCCACCGTGCCTTACGACACTGCAGATGGCCGCTATGTGGTGCTCAAGGAGGGCGACTCACCGCCCTACAGCGTCAAACTCATCGACCATCGCGGCGCAGAAGATGAAATCGTCCGCAGCTATGCCGAGTTCAACCCCAAGGTGCTCAGCGTCATGCCCGGCGACTACCGCTTGCGCCTGACCCTGAACGAGTTCGGCTGCTACGGCGCCTGGGCCGATGTGCAGGTATCGGCGACCACCATCAGCGTCATCGAGCAGCAGCGCAACCCCAGTTGCCAGCCGCCGGACTGGCTGGTTGAAGGCGCTGTGTTCCGCCTGTTCGAGGCACCGAAAGCGCCCGCCGAGGCTGACCAAGCCAACCCCGAGGTGTAGAGCCACTCATGACAGGGACGGAGGTGCGCATGGCCTTATCAACCTGGCGGGTATGGAGCGCGGTGACGGTGCTGTGCATCGCTTCCTTCGCGATGGTGACCTCCGAGTTCGCCCCTATCGGTTTGTTGTCACAGATTTCCGCCGATTTGGCGCAGGAGCCGGCCAGGGTCGGGCTCAGCGTGACCTTGTATGCCTGGATTGGCGCTGTCAGTGGCTTGCTTGCCAACAGCCTGAGCCGCTGGATCGCCCGCAAGCCGCTGATGATTGCCCTGATGTTGATGCTGGCAGCATCGCTGGTCAACCTGGTGGGCCAGTACGACGGCTGGCGAACCGCTTTTGCTTGCCTGGCGTTGCTCTGTGTCGCCAGTGCCGGGGCAATCGCCTTGGTAGTCCCTGGCCTGGGCCTGGTCGCCGCAGCACCCGGCACCGGGTATGTGGCGGTGCTGCGGCGCCGGGATCTGCTGATCACCTTCGTCATCACCGGGCTGACGGCGGCCGCACATTTTGCCGCCTACACCTTTGTCGAGCCCTTTATCAGTCAGGTGCCAGATGTGACCCCGTGGATGGTCGCGGCACTGCTTTTTGCATTCGGCGCTGCGGGCTTTTTGGGCAACCTGCTGAGCGCGATCTTCATCGACCGCCACCTCAAACCCTTCATCCTCCTGGCCCTGATCGCCATGGCAGGGGCGCTGCTGACCCTGGGCCTGCTTGGGCCCGAGTTGAACCTGCTGGCCGTGGCGGCCTTGCTGATGGTCTGGGGCGTTGCCATCTCGGCGCTGTTTACCGGTCTGCAGACCTGGGTGTTGAGCATCGCCGGCGCCCATACCGTTCCGGCCACGGCCCTGCATACGGCAGTGCTCAATGGCGCGATCGGCCTGGGGGTGATCATCGGCGGTGGAGCGCTTGAGAGTATTGGCCTGCGGGGCGCCATGCTGGGCGCCAGCATGGTGATACTCCCGGCCATAGTGCTGCTGCTCGCTTCAGGTACGTTGCGCCGCACAACGCCGGTATTTTCCGCAGCCACTGAGGCTGATCAAGCCAGCCCCGAGGTGTAGACTGCCCCCACGCCTATTGCCTCACTCGAACAAGGGTTATTTGCCGTGATCAGTGCCGCCGTACTTTCCAGCCAGACCCTGACCATCGCCTGGGTCGCCTATGTGCCCGTGCTGATCTGGGCGGTGGCGCGTACCCGCTGGCTCGAACTGTTCGCCGACAGCCGTCGCCAGCACTTGCTGTTCGGCACGGTGTTCGCCTTGTTTGCCCTGTGGCTGGTGCGGCGCGACTTCGACACCGGGGTGTCTTATCACTTCATCGGCATGACCGCCGTGACCCTGCTGCTGGACTGGCCGCTGGCGATTGTCGGTGGCTTGCTGGCGCAGCTCGGCCTGCTGGCGCTGGGGCGCCAGGACCTGGCGGCGATGGGGGTCAATGGCCTGTTGCTGATCGGCCTGCCGGTGCTGGTCACCGAAGTGTGCGCGATCCTGGTGGAGCGGGCACAGCCGCGCAACCTGTTCGTCTATATCTTCTGTTCGGGCTTTTTTGCCGCGGCGCTGTCGGCACTCTTGTGCCTGCTCGGTGGGCTGGGGTTGCTGTGGATGGACGGGCGCTTCGTCATGCCGGAGTGGATCGAGGACTTTATCGGCTACCTGTGGCTGATCATCTTCCCCGAAGCCTTTATCAACGGCATGGTGGTCAGCGCCCTGGTGGTGTTCTGCCCGGAGTGGCTGGAGACCTTCAACCGGACCCGCTACCTGCAGGCCCCGTGGAAGGACGACGACCCCGGGCGCTGACGGCTCAGTGGCGCGGGTCGAGCTCGCCGGAGAACAGCTCGTCTTCGGCATCCGGGGCGACCGGAATCTTGTGCTCTTCAGCGGCCCAGGCACCCAGGTCGATCAGCTTGCAGCGGTCGGAACAGAACGGCCGGAACGGGCTGGTCGCGTTCCATTCCACAGGGGCGCCACAGGTCGGGCAATCTACGGTCATCGGTTGGCTCATGCTTGGCCTCCTCGCAAAGTCAGGTAAAAGTGGTGCAGGCGGTCGACCTCCGAATGCAGCCAGCCCAGGTCGCGGTCATTGACCAGCACATCGTGGGCGTGGCGCAGGCGCTCTTCGCGGCTGGCCTGGGCCTTGAGGATGGCCTGCACCTGTTCGGCGCTGGTCTGGTCGCGCAGCAGGGTGCGCTGCACTTGCAGCGCCTGCGGCGCATCGATCACCAGCAGGCGGTTGGTGCGCTTGTACTGGCCGGACTCCACCATCAACGGCGAGACGAACACCGCATAGGGCGACTCGGCCTTGGCCAGGTAGCTGAAGATCTCCTGGCCGATCAACGGATGCAGCAGGGCTTCGAGCCACAGGCGCTGCTGCGGGTCGGCAAAGATCAGCTCGCGCAGGGCGGCGCGGTTGAGCTGGCCGTCCTCGAGCAGCACACCCGGGCCGAAACGCTCGACGATACGGGCCAGCGCCGGGCGGCCCGGCTCGACCACCCAGCGCGCGGCCTGGTCGGCGTCGACCAGGTGCACACCCAGCTCGACAAAGCGCTGCGCAGCGGCGCTCTTGCCACTGCCGATGCCGCCGGTAAGGCCGAGAATCCAGGGAGTGAATGCAGCGGTGGTCATCAGAATCCGGAATATTTCAGATAGGAAGTGGTTATTTGACCACCCCAGAGCAGCGCGATCCAGCCCGCGATGGCCAGATAGGGACCAAAGGGGATCGGCGTGCTGGCCTGCTTGCGCTGCAGGCGCAGCATAATCAGCCCGATCACCGCCCCCAACAAGGACGACAGCAGCAACGTCAGTGGCAGGATCTGCCAGCCGCCCCAGGCACCCAGCATTGCCAGCAACTTGAAGTCGCCATAGCCCATGCCTTCCTTGCCGGTAAGCATCTTGAACAACCAGAACACCGACCACAGGCTCAGGTAACCGGCCACCGTGCCCCACAGGGCATCTTCCAGCGGCACGAACATTTCGAAGGCATTGACGATCAACCCCAGCCACAACAGCGGCAATACCAGGGCATCGGGCAGCAGATGGTGCTCGATGTCGATCATGCTCATGGCCAGCAGGCCCCAGCTCAGCAGCAGCAGGGCCAGGGCGGTGCCGGTGACGCCGAAGCGCCAGGCGACAAACAGGGTCAGCCCCCCGCAGGCGAGTTCCACCAGCGGGTAGCGCGGGCTGATGCGCGCCTGGCAACTGGAACAGCGCCCGCGCAAGGCCAGGTAACTAATGACCGGTATGTTTTCCCAGGGGCGAATACGGTGGGCGCAATGCGGGCACTGCGACGGCGGCAACAACAGGTCGAAGCGCGGCGCTTGTGCCTCGCTAGGCAACTCCAGCACCTCGCGCGCCTCGGCCTGCCATTGGCGTTCGAGCATGATCGGCAGGCGATGCACCAGCACATTGAGAAAGCTGCCGATGATCAGCCCGAGCAACAGGGCGATGCTCAGGTACATCAGTGGCTGGCTGGCCAGGGAGTTCAACAGGTTCATGGTCAGATCACATTGCCCAGCTGGAAGATTGGCAGGTACATGGCGATCACCAGGCTGCCCACCAGCAACCCCAGGATCAGCACGATCAACGGCTCAATCAGGGCCGTGAGGGTGTCGAGCAGGTGGTCGATGGCCTGTTCATAGTGGCTGGCGATCCTGGCGAGCATATCGTCCAGTGTCCCGGCTGTCTCGCCAATGGCGCACATCTGCACCACCAGCGCCGGGAACAAGCCGCTGGCGCGCAATGCCACGTTCAAGGCTAGACCACTGGCCAGGTCCTCGCGCACCTTGTGCAGCGCCTGCTCATACAACGGATTGCCACACGCCCCGGCAACCGGCCCCAGCGCCTCGACCAACGGCACCCCGGCGGCAAACGAAGTCGACAAGGTGCGGGCAAAGCGGGCGAGGGCGGTATGCCGGAGCAGGCTGCCAAGCACCGGCAAACGCAGGGCCAGGCGCACCAGCCACAAACGCAACGCAGGCTTGTGTCGATAACCCCAAACCAGCGCGCCAACAACGCTGCACGACGTTATCAACAGCAGCCAGAAATGCGCCCCCAGCCACTGCGACAAGCCGATCACCTGTTGGGTAAAGGCCGGCAGCTCGGCACCAAAGCCGCCGAACAGCGACTGAAAACGCGGCACCACCTCCAGCAGCAACAGCGCCGACACCCCAAAGCCCACCAGCAGCACCAGCAGTGGATAGGTCATGGCTTTTTTCAGCCGTGCGCGCAGGGCCTGGCGTTGCTCCTGCAGCGCCGCCACCTGGGCCAGCACGACCTCCAGGCTGCCGGACTGCTCACCGGCGTCCACCAGGTTGCAGTACAGCCGATCGAAATAGTGCGGGTGCCGGCGCAGCGCAGTGGCCAGGCTGCTGCCAGCAGCGATATCGGCCTTGATCGCCCCCAGCAGGCGGGCCATCGCCGGGTTGGCGCTGCTTTGGGCGACCACATCCAGCGCTTGCAGCAGCGCCACCCCCGCCTTGACCAGGGTGGCCAGCTGGCGGCTGAACTGGCTCAGCGCCTTGCCATCCAGTGGCCGGCGCCATTGCCACAGCGGCGGGCGCACACTGGCGATACGCCCCGGGCGAATCCCGCGCTGGCGCAATTGCGCCCTGATCAACGCCGGGCTGCGTGCGGCGCTCTGGCCGCTGATCAAGGCGCCCTGGGCGTTGGTGCCTTGCCAGTTGTACATCTGGTTGCTGTCGGTCATCGCCACATCCTTGCTGCGCGGCCTTGCACAAGCCTGGTAACAGCTCCAGGCCCCAAGCGGCGAGCAGTGATGCCCGCCGCCCACTAGAGTAGTCGAGCCAGGATGACCGAATGACCGTCACGGGGTGACAAAAGGTGTCTGTTCGGGCCTACTGGCGCGCCTGCTGGCGCCGCACCACTGCGGCCCGGCATGAACTGATTTTGTGAGGGAGAGTGTCCATGAAAGGGCAACGCGGTATTACCTTGATCGAACTGATGATCGTGGTGGCGATCATCGGCCTTCTGGCGACCATCGCCTTACCGATTTACACCAACAGCCAGGTACGCACCAAAGCCACGGCGGGCCTGGTAGAAATTTCTGCCCTGAAGACCGCCTTCGACCTGCGCCTGAACGAAGGCAAAGACATCGCCAATGTCGCCGCCCTGGGCGGCCAGGAGCGCACCGCCCACTGCGCCATTGTCGCCAGCGGCACCGCGGCCACGGGCGTGGGCAGCATCGTCTGCACCCTGATCGACGCCCCGGCCATCGCCACCGACAAAACCATCACCCTGACCCGCTCCGCGACCGGTTGGGCCTGCACCAGCACCCTCAGCGAAGACCTCGCCCCGGCAGGCTGCAAAGCCCTCTGAAACCGGCGCAATTGCTGTTAATAAACAGTGATTTGCGAAAGCGACCCGGCAGTGGTAGCGTTATCGCCACGCCGGTGTAGCTCAGTCGGTAGAGCAGCGCACTCGTAACGCGAAGGTCGCAGGTTCGATTCCTGTCTCCGGCACCATCCAGCTGTTCCGATACGTCTCCTCATGTATACGGAAGCCCATGAAAAGCCCGCCAAGTGCGGGCTTTCTTGTTTCTGCCTGTCTCGTTCTGTCTCTAGGCATATACCAGTTTTAGGTATGCGTGAGGGTATACGCCGGTTCGACGATAAAACGTGTATCTATGACACGCACCGTTACCCCCTGTCCGCCCCCAAATGCGAGGCTGGCAAGGCACGGGACAAGGACCCCACCCTGTTCGATGGCCACCCACTGGTTCGCACTCCAGGTTCGCAACCCCCTATGCGCGAACCTGGGCGGCCTATTTGTTGAGTAATGTTGAGGTAGTCAGACGGTGGTTTCCACTGAGGATTCCACGGTTTTAGCCTTGAGCCAGAAGGCATCGAGTACTATTCACTTCCGCAATTACTGTCGACATTCGGCAGTCTCTTCAAATCAGCCAGCGAGGATAGGATGAGTACTCAGGAATGTGCGTTGATTCACTTAACGCTCTTCAAACACAGCGCGAAATCATTTTTGGCCGCATTGGATGAGGCGGGTATTCCTCATGGCCCCGTGCATATGTTTTCAAGTGCTCCTCAAAATTCGGGGCTTGTCGAAGCTATTGCGGCTTTGTCTGACGCGATGCCTTGGAATGCAATCGCGAAGATTGTGGTTGCGTGGATTGAGGCAAGAAAAAGCCGAGAAGTAATCATTTATACAGAGGCGGGTGAGTCGTTCCACGCTAAAGGCTACTCGGCGTCGGAGGTTCAAAAGCTACTCCGGATATCTACAAACGTTACCGTCATCGATACCAAGCCTGTTGATGAGCAATGATGGCTGCCCTGCCTGTAGCTTTACCAGACCTATACGGAATATGAGACAGACATGAGACGGAATCCGCGGAGCTGCCGATCACCAGAGGCAGCCATCCACAACCCATAGCTGCTATTGGCGGATAAAAATGTGAAACTTTCTTAATAACTGATTAACCATAAGCGTGCTCCTCGCCCGGTAAAGTTTCGCGCTTTTACTGTGGAGAAAGTTCCCATGCTTCGAATGCTGTCCTTTGCTGCCCTCTTGACCACTTCATTCGTCTGCTTGGCTGCTGACGTTGTGCAAGGTGGTACGCAAACGCTGACCGTTTTGAGTTCCGGCGGCATCATGGGCGCTATCCGGGAAGTGGCGCCAGCTTATGAGAAGAAATTTGGCGTGAAGCTGGAAGTTCTCGCCGCTCCTTCGATGGGGGAGACCCCGCAGGCCGTCCCGAACAGGCTCGCCCGCGGCGAGCAGGCGGATGTTGTCCTGATGGTGGGTTCGGCGCTCGACAACCTGGTGGCCGGCGGTCAAGCCGATAAAACCAGCCGAGTAGATCTCGGAAAATCGTTCATTGCCATGGCCGTACGCAAAGGCGAACCGAAGCCGGATATAGGCACCATGCAGGGCTTGCGCACAGTGCTGCAGAACAGCAGCTCTGTCGCCTACTCCGACAGCGCAAGTGGCGTATATCTCTCCAAGACCCTGTTCCCTCGCATGCAGCTCGGTGACCAGTTCACGGCCAAGGCTCACATGATACCTGCCGAGCCCGTCGGCGCAGTGATCGCTCGCGGCCAAGCGCAGATCGGCTTCCAACAGCTAAGTGAGCTCAAGCCAGTAAAGGGCATCGACATCGTTGGTCTGATCCCGGCTGAAGCGCAGAAAATGACCATGTATTCGGGCGCTGTCGTCAGCAAGAGCCAGCACCATGCCGCAGCCCAGGCGCTCCTCGACTACCTGGCATCACCAGAAGCTGACGCAGCGATTAAGGACAGTGGGCTGATGCCACTGGACCATACAGAGCGCTGACTGCAAGTACCGGCACCGATACCAGGGATGTGGCAAGAAAGGCATGCATGTTCCACCCTCGTTGACAGCTACCTGCCAACCGTTACCAGTATTGTTGAAGGGGGAACGGGCTATCTATAATGGGTCGCAAGCAGTCCGGCGCGAACGGCTGCTATCGACCCGACCCGAAGCGGACGGTCGATGTTGGCCCCTGTTTTGTCGGCCGCGATCCCTATCGCTCACTGGCATCCGCACGGCCCGCAATAGAAGCTATGTCATCAACGTATCAACTGGTGGGTATCAGATGCTCAGGACACACTGCTGGGTACATTTGTACCCATACCTTCAGGTAAATAGGGGCGTATTTCTTCTATTTCAGCGTGGCTAAGACGAATTCTCGTGGCGTCGATCAATCCATTCACCTGGTCGGGCCTGCGTGCGCCTACGATAGCGCCGGAGACTGCCCGATTACGTAGTACCCAAGCAATGGCTACGGCCGCCGCTTTGACCCCATGCCTGGCACCGATATTTGCCATGACTTCTACCAAAGCGAGGTTCTTGCTGAGGCGAGGTTCCTGGAAGTCGGCGCTCCGCGATTTTCGCCAATCATCGTCGGACAGCTGTGCAATCCGCTCGCGGGTCATGCTTCCCGTCAGTAAACCAGATTGTAACGTCGAGTAGGCAATCACGCCGACCTGCGCTGTTGCACAATAAGGCAGGATCTGTTCCTCGATATCACGCATCAAAGCTGAATACGGCGGTTGAAGGGAGGCGATATCGGTTACGGAGCGGGCTCGCTCAAGCTGAGAAACATCGAAGTTTGACACGCCAATCGCCCTTATCTTGCCCTGAGCCTTGGCTTGGGCCAAGGTCGCCAAAGCCTCCTCGATGCCTTCGCTGTTTCCATCGGCCGGGAACGCTGGCCAGTGAATCTGATAGAGATCGATGACATTCACCTGCAAGCGACGCAGGCTATCCTCGATTTCTTTCATCAATGACTGGGGGGCGAGCGAATGAGAGATCTCACGGGTTTCGGGATCCCACACCAGGCTACCTTTGGTGAATACCAGCGGGCGACGCGAAGCCGGCACCTGACGCAGCAATTGCCCAGTCAATATCTCGGCATGGCCGAGTCCATATACGGCTGCTGTGTCGATCCAGTTCACGCCGCGTTCTACCGCGTACTCCAATGCTGCCAGGCTATCGCCATCATCTTGCGCCCCCCAGCTGAACTCCCACCCTTGCCCGGCAATGGCCCAAGTGCCCATTCCAATTGGCGAAATCAACAACTCGGATGTACCTAGCCGATTCTTTTGCATGCAAACCTCTCGTCGATTGAGGCGCAGAGTATTCATTGAGAGGTTACCGACGATAAGATAGCTAATCGTGTTTGAACTGCTGAGCTGCATTCATGAAATCCCCTTGCGACCTTTCCGAACTCGACGCCTTCGCCGCAGTGGCTCGCCATCACAGCTTTCGTAAAGCCGCCGACGAGCGAGGGGTATCTGCGTCAGCCCTCAGCCACGCCATGCGTGCCTTGGAAGGCAAGCTGGGGGTCAGACTCCTCAATCGCACCACTCGCAGCGTCACGCCTACCGAAGCAGGTAATCAACTTCTGGCCACGTTGGTTCCGGCGTTGGCACAGGTCGCCAAAGCGCTGCATGAACTGACCTTCAAACAGGAAATTCCCACCGGCACGCTGCGATTGAACGTATCGCGGCCCGCTGCCCGTCTCGTCGTTGCGCCACTGCTGGCGCCATTCACAGCAGCCTACCCACGTATCAACGTGGAGCTGGTGGCCGATGATGGGTTGAGCGACATCGTCGAAAAAGGGTTCGATGCCGGAGTGCGCTTCGGCGAGAGCCTGGCTGGTGACATGATCGCCGTCCCGGTGGGCCCACCCCAGGGATTTGTCACCGTTGCTGCCCCCAGTTACCTCAGCAGACACGGGACACCGGACACACCGCAAAGGCTACTTGAGCACGCCTGCATTGGCCGACGCTTTCCCAGCGGCAAACTGTACAAGTGGGAATATCTTGCTGAGGGGCAGCCCATGCGCCTGGCCGTGGCAGGGCCGTTGATACTGGAAGATGACACCATGATGATTCAAGCGGCAAAGGACGGCGCCGGGATCGCGTACGTGTATGAGGAGATGGCAAGGGAATACATGGCTCGGGGGCAACTGGAGGAAGTTCTCGAAGACTGGAAAGCCTTGCCAAGCAGGTTTTTCATCTATTACTCCAGCCGGCGTCACGTACCGCCAGCGCTAAAGGCGCTGATCGAGTTTGTGCGTGAAACGCAGCATCGTTGAACAAATTGATGGCAGTACATGTGTTCGCCGCCTAAATGGGTGTCCGGAATCATTAGACCACCACAGCTACGTGTTCGGCTGTCGGTGCCGGGCATAGAGTATCGAACCACCCACGCCCGACGTGCCTCTGGTTTGCAGTTCAAACGTATCCGGATACCCCTTGATCAACTCACTGAGCTTTTTATAACCATGGGTGCGAGGGTCGAATTCAGGTTTCAATTTGCTGATGTTGGTGCCCAGCGCTCCCAAGTGAGCCCAGCCATCCTCGTCGGCAATGTCATCCAAGATCTTTGCAATGAAACTTACGGGTGCCTTGGGTAGCTTTTTTACCTTGGGCATGCTGGCGACTTTGACGGCCTCGATTGCGGCGGGTGGCTCAGGTTCGGGGCGATCATGCCCATTGCTCGCCGCAACAAGCACTTCACTACGCAGCAATTCGGTATAGATGAACTTGTCGCAGGCCGACACGAACGGCCTGGGGGTTTTTTCTTCACCAAACCCATAGACGGTCAAACCTTCTTCTCGTAGCCGAGAAGCGAGACGGGTGAAGTCACTGTCGCTCGAAACCAGGCAGAAACCGTCGAAGCGTCGGGTGTACAGCAGGTCCATTGCGTCGATGATCAAGGTGCTGTCTGTTGCGTTCTTACCTTTGGTGTACGCGAACTGTTGGATAGGTTGAATCGAATGGTCGAGTAGCACCTTTTTCCATCCACCCAACTGCGGGCCAGTCCAATCGCCATAAATCCGCTTGACGTTGGCGACGCCGTACTTGGCGATTTCTTCGAATAAACCTTCGACAATTGCCGCAGGGGCATTGTCAGCGTCGATTAACACTGCCAAGTGTTTTTGCTTGGGAGGGGAGGTATGGATGGTCATGGGACGTCCTTGAGGTGAAGACTTCAACATGCCGTTAAATTATGGATGAACAAAGGGACCACTGCTTGGCACTAGAGAGCGTGTTGTGCCAACGGGTTTGCGGTGATGTGCACATCGCAGCCGGTTAGCCAATGACTTTCAATCGACTGCTTTCGGCCCCAAGCGGCCCGTGGACAGCTAATGGTCATCTGGCGCTTGATTTTAACGAGTCGTCAGCCGCTTGTTGGCTATTGATTGCTGAAGAGTTGATCAAACGCCGAGGATTCAAACGGATGGGGTCACCCGTCATAGGCGTGAGTGAACAAATTCACCCAAGCTTCCAGTATGCTGAGTTCAACCTTGCGGCTGCAGGGATAATTGGTCTGGACATTACTTGCTTTCTGACTCTGTGGCAGGCGATGTATTTCTGCAACAGTTATTCGACCAGGTCCGCGCATGACGGGCGGCAGTCATCCGTTTTGCGGATTGGGAGTGCGTGCAGAGCATTTGCGAATGGCTGCAATGGGTTGAATCCACAGTCGAAAGCAGCCGTAAGAAATCAGTGGCTTTCGACCAAAAATTGAGCTTCCTTTAAGCTTGGCATTTCTTAGGGCAATCCAGCTGTGCCACGCTCAGTGTTAAATCCAACCATCCCCTGCACCAGATCCTCCACCAACACCTATCGTTTTCAGCACTGAAGCACGATCTTCGCTCATCCATACCTCCCAAAGCAGGCAGCCAGCCTTGCCTAAGCAACGCTGGCGCTCGCCTGAAAAACTCAGTGCTTCAACTGAACCTTGCTCAAAGCCACTTCAACCAAGCTTCGGGCGTGTTCAATTTCATGCATGGTCGCCAAGGTCAGTACTTGCTCAGGCGGCATGGGATGCAGTAGCACCGTCTGCTGGGCAATGGTCAGCGCGCAGACCAAGTATTCGGAAGTCTGGACGAGAAGGTCTTCAAGGGATTGGTTGGGATGATGCGGTGGATCTGGGACGATTTTTAACATGGTGTCTCCCCGGTGAATGGAGCCGCCACGAATCTGCTGTCAAACAAATGGGTGGCAACTGTACGCGGGTTGACAGACCGAACACCGGAGAACTCGGCGCACACGAAGGTGCCCCACGTACAATCGCCATAAAGGCTTGCACATGTCCACGGTGTAGTCGGCCTGTCAAAACCGGTCGTTGAATTGCCAACGACCGGCCGAGACTAGAGCCCCACCGGGACCACTGCAATGCTTTGAAAGCGGCAAAAGTATGATTGGGAAATGGACTACATGGAATCAGGAAATTCTGAAGATTTCCGCCGCTAAAGTACCGTTCTCGCGACTATTCGTTACAAATCCACAACACCATACTGGTGACCCTGCCATCACCCACGCCATCATAGGAGGTCACCGCAACCTGGCCCGGCCAGGCGCTGCGTTATATACGAAGGGCAACTAAAGCCCTCTTTTTTGCTGGGGCGATGGATGAAACAAGGGCGAGGGTGGGCGCTGGTGCTTTCGGTTGTGGTCTTGGCGGGCTGCGCCACGGCGCCGCCGAGGGATCAGAACAATCTGTGCAATATCTACCGCGAGTACCCGGACTGGTACGAAGATTCGCTGAAGATGCAGCAGCAGTTCGGCACGCCGCAACATGTGGCGATGGCGATCATGAAGCAGGAAAGCAGTTTCGTCTCCGATGCGCTGCCGCCCCGCGATTACTTGTTGTGGGTCATCCCGTGGGGGCGGGTGAGTTCGGCCTATGGTTATGCACAGGCCCAGGACCCGGTCTGGGGTGAGTACAAATCCGGTACCGGCAATGGCGGCTCGCGGGATAACTTCGATGACGCGGTCATGTTCATTGGCTGGTACACCGCCGGCACCCAGCGCCAGTTGGGAATTTCCAAGTGGGATACCTACAACCAGTACCTGGCCTATCACGAAGGGCGCGGCGGTTTTAGTCGTGGGACGTATCGCAGCAAGCCGTGGCTGATGCAGGTGGCGCGCAAGGTGGAGGCGCAGTCGCGGCTCTACGGTGCCCAGCTCAAGGCCTGTCGCCAGGAGCTGGAAGATGATCGCGGTTGGTTCTAGACCGTTCGGCGCAACAGCGGGCGGGTCTTGACCAGCCCCGCTGCAAGGGCCGCCAGAATGAGGGCAATGGCGATGCCTTCGTTGCGGTTGATGTGGTAGCCGAGCATGACGATGGAGCCGGCGATGCCGAATATCGGGATCAGCAACGACAGTGGCGCAACGGTTGAAACCGGGTACTCGCGCAGCAACAGGTTCCAGCCCCAGTAACAGAAGTGCGTCGCCGCGTAGACCTGGAACAACAGCGATAACAGCGCCACGCCTTCAACGTGGCTGGCCAGGGCGGTGAACGGTGCGCTGCCATGGCTGAGCCAGGTGAGCAGCAGCAAGGGGATCGGCGGGAACAGGCTGGCCCACACCACAAAGGCAAACATCTCACGCACTTTCGAGCGTTTGATGATGACGTTGCCAACGCTCCAGCTGAAGGCACTGACGAGCAATACGCTGTAGCCCGCGGTCGTCGCCTGGCCGGGGCTGCTGGCGATAATGCAGATCAAACCCAGGGCCGCGAGTACCACGCCAACGCACTGGCCAAGGCTGATGCCTTCGCGAAACAGCAGCACGCCCCATCCCAAGGTGAAGAAGGCACTGAACTGGATCAGCAGGGCAGCGGTGCCGGGTGGCACGCCCAGGCTGATGCCTAAGTTGATCAGCGCCCACATCGCCACGCCGAAGATCAAGCCGTAGGCGACCAGCCAGCCCAGGGCCACGGGCGGGCGTTTGATGAAGAACACCCAGGGCAGGGCGGCGAGGCTAAAGCGCAGGGCGGTGAGCAACAGCGGGTCGATCTCGGCCAGGGCCAGTTTGCTGATGGGGAAGTTCAGGCCCCAGACGGCTGTCACCAACACGGCGAGCAGCAGGTGTTTTCGTTGCATGGTGTTGTTATCCACAGGCGGGCAGGGCACAACTATGCGCAATGCAGGTGCTGGCCCGCTTGCGCTATTGGGTCGTAGGTCGTTAGATTCGGGCCATGATTGAAATTGACCCGTCTGAACACATTCCCCGCGACGCGGTGGTGACCGCCGTTGACTATGCCGATGGTCATCACTTCGCCCTGCACACCCATCAGCGCGGGCAGTTCGCCTATGCGGCCTGTGGGGTGATCACCGTGTTCACCCGCCAGGGCAACTGGGTGGTGCCGCCGCAACGGGCCATCTGGGTGCCGGCGCAGGTGCCCCATGAGATGGTCATGAGCGGGCCGGTGACCATGCTCAACACCTACATCAGCAACGCGGCGACGGCACGTTTGGGGCTGCCGGAGTTGTGTCAGGTATTCGATGTTTCGGCATTTTTGCGTCAGTTGATGATCCAGGCGGCGCAGGTGCCGGCGCTGTATGCGCAAGAACAGCGCGACGGTCATTTGATGGCGTTGCTGCTGCACGAAATCGCCAGCATGGCGCCGTTGTCGCTGAATGCGCCGCTGCCGGATGATCCGCGCCTGGCCCAGGCGTGCCAGCGGCTGTTGCAACAACCGTCGCTTGAAGTGAGCATCGATGACATGGCCCGGCAGGTGGGCAGGAGCCGGCGCACGTTCACTAGGCTGTTTCGCCAGCAGACCGGTATCAGCTTTGTCGAATGGCGCCAGCAGGCGTGCCTGTTGGCGGCGGTGGTGCGCCTGGGCAATGGCGAGTCGGTTACCCGGGTGGCGATGGACCTGGGCTATAGCAGCCCGAGTGCGTTCACCAGTGTTTTTCGCAAAGCCTTGGGGGCGGCGCCGAGTCGGTATTTCAGCAAGTAAGGGTGAGGCGTGCGGCAGAGTTATTCCCAGCCAAACAACTCACAAGCATTGCCCGTACTCGCCTCAGCCAACCGCTCAACCTCGATCCCCATGATCGCGGCCAGCGCCTGGGCAATCTGCGGCAGATGCTCCGGGCTGTTGCGCACGCCCGGGAACATCACCGGCGCCATGTCTGGCGCGTCGGTCTCCAGCACCACGCTGTCCAGCGGCAGCTGCGGCAGCACCTTGTGCAAGCGCAGCGCCTGCGGCCAGGTCGCGGCGCCACCGAGGCCGAGCTTGAAGCCGAGCTTGTGATACTCGCGCGCCTCTTCAACGCTGCCGGCAAAGGCATGGATGATGCCGCCGCGCTTGAGCTTGTAGCGCTTGAGCGTGGCGATCACCACGGCATGGCTGCGGCGCACGTGCAGCAGGGCGGGCAGGTTGTAGTCGACGGCCAGTTGCAGCTGGGCTTCGAACAGCGCCTGTTGGCGCTCGCGGTCGAGTTCGGGCAGGTAGTAATCCAGGCCGAATTCGCCGACGGCGCACAGCTGGCGCTCACCCTGCAGGCGGGTCAGCCAGTCGCCCAGTGCGGTCAGGTGTTCGGGGCGGTGCTGGTCGAGGTAGACCGGGTGCAGGCCGAACGCCGCGTACAGCTGCGGGTCGCTGCGCACCAGGTCCCAGACCCGCTGCCAGTTGCTTTGATACACCCCCAGCACCACCATGCGCTCGACCCCGCCGGCCCGGGCATTGGCCAGCAGGGCCGGGCGGTCGGGGTCGAAATCTGGAAAGTCCAGATGGGTGTGGGTGTCGATCAGGCGCATGTTCAGGCCGTGAAGATTCGCTGTTTGAAGGTTCGACCGATGGCGTGCACGCCGGGTTCGTACTGTTTTTGTTCAACAGCGGCGAGGGCCAGCTTGAGCGCGGTTTCGGCGATCAGGCCGTGTTGCTGGGCCATGGCGTTGACCGGCAGCGGCAAGAAGTCCAGCAACTGGTTGTCGCCGAAGGTGCCCAACTGCAGGCTGCGCGAGTCGGCCGGGCGTGCTTGCAGTACATCGAACACGCCTTGCAGCAGCACGTAGGAGGTGGTCACCAGGGCGTCGGGCAGGCGGCCGAGTTCTTCGATCAGTTGGTTCATCAGGCGCTGGCCGCACTCGCGGCTGAAGGCTTCGCCTTGCAGGCGGCTGATCTTGCCGCTGAAGCCTTCCAGGGCCTGGTCGAAGCCGCCGGCGCGGGCCTGGCTGACGCTGAGCTCCGGGCGGGCACCGATCAGGGCGATGTGCGCGGGCTGGGTGGCGAGCAGGCTGCGGGTCAGTTGCTGGCTGGCGTTGCGGTCGTCGCTGACGATCGAGCAGAAGTGCGCCGGGTCCAGGCTGCGGTCGATGGCGATGATCGGCAGGCCCTTGGCTTGCAGTTCGCGGTAGCTGTCGTCTTCCGGCGGCAGGCAGCTGGCGACGAACAGGGCGTCGCAACGGCGGGCGCGGAACAGTTGCTGGAGCTGGCGCTCGCTCTCGGGCTGGTCGTCGCTGCTGGCGATCAGCAGTTGGTAGCCCTGGGCCCGGGCGCGTTGTTCCAGTTGCTTGGCGATGCGCGCGTAGCTGGGGTTTTCCAGGTCGGGGAGGATGAACCCCAGGGTGCGCGTGTGCCGGCTGCGCAAACCTGCGGCCTGGGGGTTGGGGGTGAAGCCATGGGCTTCGACCACCGCCCGCACCCGCTCGACAGTGCTGTTGCTGATGCGTTGCTGTTCGGCCTTGCCATTGATGACGTAACTGGCGGTGGTCACGGACACACCGGCCAGACGCGCGATATCGCTGAGTTTCACCGCATTTTCCTTGTTATTACCGAGACTGGCTGCAGAGCCTGACCGGGTATTGTCGCCGATCCTACGCGGGTGGCGCAGACGACCATTGTCGCAATTGTCCGACAATATGGGCAATGTTGTTCACATCGGTGTGAGCAACTGTCATTGGCAGGTAGCCAGCATATCAGGCGGTGCCTGGGTTGCGACCGCTTCGCGCTCGATCGCCGGCAAGGCCAGCTCCCACAGAGTTAGCGCAGTACCTGTGGGAGCTGGCTTGCCAGCGATGAGGCCAGTGCAGCCAACAAAGTAGGTGGCGCTTGGGTTACGACCGCTTCGCGCTCGATCGCCGGCAAGGCCAGCTCCCACAGAGTTGGCGCAGTACCTGTGGGAGCTGGCTTGCCAGCGATGAGGCCAGTGCAGCCAACAAAGTAGGTGGTGCCTGGGTTGCGACCGCTTCGCGCTCGATCGCTGGCAAGGCCAGCTCCCACAGCGTTGGCGCAGTACCTGTGGGAGCTGGCTTGCCAGCGATGAGGCCAGTGCAGCCAACAACGTAGGTGGCGCTTGGGTTGCGACCGCTTCGCGCTCGATCGCCGGCAAGGCCAGCTCCCACAGCGTTGGCGCAGTACCTGTGGGAGCTGGCCTGCCAGCGATGAGGCCAGTGCAACCAACAAAGTAGGCGGTGCTTGGGTTACGACCGCTTCGCGCTCGATCACCGGCAAGGCCAGCTCCCACAGCGTTGGCGCAGTGCCTGTGGGAGCTGGCTTGCCAGCGATGAGGCCAGTGCAGCCAACAAAGTAGGCGGTGCCTGGGTTGCGACCGCTTCGCGCTCGATCGCCGGCAAGGCCAGCTCCCACAGAGTTGGCGCAGTACCTGTGGGAGCGGTGCAGCTCCAGCAATACGACAAGCAGGGCTTCATTGATCGCACATTATCGAGTAACGTGCTCGTAAATTTAGATTAAACGTTTCAGCAGGCGATTTTCTGCCGATCCAAGCGCCTGGACGGGGTCATTGCAACTGGCCCTCAGCTGAACAATTCACAACAATACCTCAGCACCCACCTGGTGCTGCAAAGGAGAAGGTCATGCTCGAGCTCACCGTGGAGCAGATATCCATGGGCCAGTCGGCTGTGGATAAGTCGGCGGCACTGCACCTGTTGGCCGAGCGCCTGGTCAGTGATGGCCTGGTCGCCGACGGCTATCTGGCCGGGCTGCAGGCCCGTGAAGCGCAAGGCTCGACCTTCCTCGGCCAAGGTATTGCCATCCCCCATGGCACCCCCGAAACCCGCGAGCTGGTGCATGCCACCGGCGTGCGCCTGCTGCAGTTCCCCGAAGGGGTGGACTGGGGCGATGGCCAGATCGTCTACCTGGCCATCGGCATCGCCGCGCGCTCCGATGAACACCTGCGCCTGCTGCAACTGCTGACCCGCGCCCTGGGCGAGACCGACCTTGCCGAAGCCCTGCGCCGCGCCAGCTCCGCCGAAGCCTTGCTCAAGTTGCTGCAAGGCGCGCCGCAAGAGCTGGCCCTGGATGCGCAGATGATCGGCCTGGGCGTGCCCGCCGAAGATTTTGATGAGCTGGTGTGGCGCGCCGCGCGCTTGCTGACCCGCGCAGAATGTGTCGGCTCAGGCTTTGCCGGGGTGTTGCAGCAGGTCGATCCGCTGCCGCTGGGCGAGGGCTTGTGGTGGCTGCACAGCGAGCAGGCGGTGCGCCAGCCGGGCCTGGCTTTCGTTACCCCGCAACAAGCGCTGCGCCACAACGGCCAACCGGTGCATGGCCTGTTCTGCCTGGCCAGCCTCGGTGCTGCGCATCAGGCCTTGCTTGAGCGCCTGTGTACGCTGTTGATCGAAGGCCGCGGCCAGGAGCTGTGCCGCGCCACCAACAGCCGCACGGTGCTCGAAGTGCTGGGCGGCGAGTTGCCCGCCGACTGGCCGAGCGCGCGTATCGGCCTGGCCAACGCCCACGGCCTGCATGCGCGCCCGGCCAAGGAACTGGCGCAACTGGCGAAACACTTTGACGGCGAAATTCGCCTGCGCCTGATCGACAGCGGCCAGCCGGCGGTGTCGGCCAAGAGCCTGAGCAAGCTGCTCAGCCTCGGCGCACGGCGTGGGCAGATTCTGGAAATCATCGCTGAACCAGCCATTGCCAACGATGCCTTGCCTGCGCTGCTGGCCGCGATTGAAGCGGGCCTGGGCGAAGAGGTCGAGGCGCTGGCGCCGGTCGTCGAGGCGGTCATCGACGTGATGGCTGAGCCTGAACTTGTCGCGCCCGCAGCGGGCGCGCTGATCCAGGGCGTTGCTGCGGCACCGGGCATTGCCTGCGGCCCGGCGCATATCCAGGTGCAGCGTGAGTTCGACTACCCGTTGCGCGGTGAGTCGCTGCCGATTGAACGGCAACGCCTGCAACACGCACTGGCCAATGTTAACCACGAAATCGAAGCGCTGACCCAGCGCAGCCCGGCCAAGGCCATCCGCGAGATTTTCATCACCCATCAGGAGATGCTCGCCGACCCGGACCTCACTGACGAAGTCGACCAGCGCCTGCGCCAGGGCGAAAGCGCGGCGGCGGCGTGGATGGCGGTGATCGATGCCGCCGCGCGCCAACAGGAAGCCTTGCATGATGCGCTGCTCGCCGAGCGCGCCGCCGACCTGCGCGATATCGGTCGGCGGGTATTGGCCCAGCTGTGTGGCGAAGCCGACGTGCCGGCGCCGGAGCAGCCTTATGTGCTGGTGATGGAGGAGGTCGGCCCGTCGGATGTGGCGCGACTCGACCCGCAACGGGTGGCAGGGATTCTTACCGCCCGTGGCGGCGCCACCGCCCACAGCGCGATCGTCGCCCGCGCCCTGGGTATCCCTGCCGTCGTTGGCGCTGGCGATGCCGTGCTGCTGATTGCCCCGGGCACACCGCTGCTGCTCGATGGCCAACGCGGCCGCCTGGCGGTGGCACCCGCGGCTGAAGAGCTCGAACGTGCCCTGGCCGAACGCGACCGCCGCGAGCAACGCCTGCACGCAGCCAAGGCCCGGCGTCTGGAGCCGGCGATCACCCGCGACGGCCATGCCATTGAGGTGTTCGCCAATATCGGTGAAAGCGCCGGGATCGAAGCGGTGGTTGATCAAGGCGCCGAAGGCGTCGGCCTGCTGCGCACCGAACTGATTTTCATGGCCCACCAGCAAGCCCCCGACGAAGCCGTGCAAGAGGCCGAGTACCGCCGCGTGCTCGATGGCCTCGACGGTCGGCCGCTGGTGGTGCGCACCCTCGATGTCGGTGGCGACAAGCCGTTGCCCTACTGGCCGATCGCCAAGGAAGAAAACCCTTTCCTCGGCGTGCGCGGCATTCGCCTGACCCTGCAACGCCCGCACGTGATGGAAAGCCAGCTGCGCGCCTTGCTGCGCGCCGCCGGCGACCGGCCGCTGCGGATCATGTTCCCGATGGTCGGCCAGCTCGAAGAGTGGCGCCAGGCCCGGGCCATGGTCGAGCGCCTGCGCGAGGAAATCGCTGTCAGCGACCTGCAACTGGGGATCATGATCGAGGTGCCGTCGGCCGCCTTGCTGGCGCCGGTACTGGCCCAGGAAGTGGACTTCTTCAGCATCGGCACCAACGACCTGACCCAGTACACCCTGGCCATCGACCGCGGCCACCCGAGCCTCTCGGCGCAAGCGGACGGCCTGCACCCGGCGGTGCTGCAACTGATCGACATCACCGTGCGCGCCGCCCATGCCCATGGCAAGTGGGTCGGGGTGTGCGGCGAGCTGGCCGCCGACCCGCAGGCGGTGGCGCTGTTGCTCGGCCTTGGCGTCGATGAGCTGAGCGTTGCGGCGCGCAGCATTGCCGAGGTCAAAGCCGAAGTACGTGAACTGAATTTTGAACATGCCCAGCAGCTCGCGCGCCAAGCGTTGCTGCAGGGCAGTGCCGGCGCAGTGCGGGCACTGGTGGAGACCCGTTGATGGCCAAGATACTGACCCTGACCCTGAACCCGGCGCTGGACCTTACCGTCAGCCTCGACAGCCTGCATGCAGGTCAGGTCAACCGCAGCCAGGCGCAGCACAGCCACGCCGCTGGCAAGGGCCTGAACGTCGCCCAGGTGCTGGCCGACCTCGGCCATAGCGTGACCGTGGGCGGCTTTCTCGGCCGCGACAACCTGGCGCCGTTCGAGGCGCTGATCGCCCGCCGTGGCTTTGCCGATTGCTTCGTGCGGGTGGCAGGCGAGACCCGTTGCAACATCAAACTGGTCGAAGCCAGCGGCCAGGTCACCGATATCAACGGCCCCGGCCCGCAGGTCGATGAGCAAGCGCGCCTGGAACTGCTGACCCGCCTTGAGCAGATCGCCCCCGGCCACGCTGCGGTGGTGGTCGCCGGCAGCCTGCCGCGTGGCATCAGCCCGCAGTGGCTGCAGATGCTTCTGGCCCGGCTCAAGGCCATGGGCCTGAAAGTGGCCCTGGACAGCAGCGGCGAAGCCTTGCGTGCCGGGCTTGCCTGCGCACCGTGGCTGGTCAAGCCGAACACCGACGAGCTGGGCGAAGTGCTCGGCAGTGCTGTGCATGACTTTGCCCAGCAGCAACAAGCGGCGACCCGCCTGATCGGCCAGGGCGTCGAGCATGTGGTGGTGTCCCAGGGCGAGCAGGGGGTCAACTGGTTCCGCCAGGGCAGTGCCCTCGGCGCCGTGCCGCCCAAGGTCACGGTGGCCAGCACCGTCGGTGCCGGTGACTCGCTGCTGGCGGGCATGGTCCATGGCCTGCTGAGCGCCGATAGCCCTGCGCAAACCCTGCGCCGGGCTACGGCGATTGCCGCCCAGGCGGTGACCCAGATCGGCTTCGGTATTAACGACCGGGCACAACTGGCGCAGCTGGAAAGCCAGGTGCAGCTGACAGAACAACAAGAGGGTTGCAGATGAACATTGCCATCGTCACCGCCTGCCCCAATGGCCAGGTCTCCAGTGTGCTCAGTGCGCGCCTGCTGGAAGCGGCAGCGCTGCGCCAGGGCTGGAGCACCAGCGTCGAAGTGCACGACCCGCAGCAAGCCGAGCGCCAGCTGTCTGACGCCGCGATTGCCGCCGCCGACTGGGTGCTGGTGATCAACACCGGCCCACTGGACCTTCGCCGTTTTGCCGGCAAGCGGCTGTACCAGAGCACCCCGGCGCAAGCGCTGGCGGATGTGGAAAACTTTTTGCGTGAAGCGGCCGACAAGGCTGTGGTCTATCAGCCCGAAGCCGAGCAGGTGGCAGCCCCTGTCGAGCGCAGCGCCAAAGTCGTCGCGGTCACCGCGTGCCCGACTGGCGTCGCCCATACCTTCATGGCCGCCGAAGCGTTGCAGCAGGCGGCGCAGCAGCTGGGCTACCAGCTCAGCGTCGAAACCCAGGGTTCGGTGGGGGCGCGCAATCCGTTGTCGGCAACGGCCATTGCCGAAGCCGATGTGGTGCTGCTGGCTGCCGACATCGAGGTGCCCACCGCGCGCTTTGCCGGCAAGCGCATTTATCGCTGCGGCACCGGCGTGGCTCTCAAGCAGGCCCAGGCCACGCTGAAAAAAGCCCTCGCTGAAGGCCGGGAAGAATCTGCCGCGCAAGGTGCCAGCGCCGCCCCGGCCCGCAGCGAGAAAACCGGGGTGTACAAGCACTTGCTCACCGGTGTGTCGTTCATGCTGCCGATGGTGGTGGCCGGTGGCTTGCTGATCGCGCTGTCGTTCGTCTTCGGTATCGAGGCCTACAAGGAGCCCGGCACCTTGCCGGCCGCATTGATGCAGATCGGCGGCGAGGCGGCCTTCAAACTGATGGTGCCGTTGCTGGCCGGTTATATTGCCTATTCGATTGCCGACCGTCCGGGGCTGGCGCCGGGGATGATTGGCGGCCTGTTGGCCAGCACCCTGGGGGCGGGTTTTATCGGCGGTATCGTCGCCGGATTCTTGGCCGGTTACAGCGCCAAGGCCATCAGCCGCTGGGCACGCTTGCCCAGCAGCCTTGAAGCACTCAAGCCGATCCTGATCATCCCGCTGCTGGCCAGCCTGTTCACTGGCCTGGTGATGATTTACGTGGTCGGCAAACCAGTGGCTGGCATGCTCGAAGGCCTGACCCATTTTCTCGACAGCATGGGCACCACCAACGCGATTCTGCTCGGGGTGTTGCTCGGCGGGATGATGTGCGTCGATTTGGGCGGGCCGATCAACAAGGCGGCCTATGCGTTTTCTGTCGGCCTGCTGGCCTCGCAGAGTTACGCGCCGATGGCCGCGACCATGGCCGCCGGTATGGTGCCGCCGATTGGGCTGGGCATCGCCAGCTTCATTGCCCGGCGCAAGTTCGCCCAGAGCGAGCGCGAAGCCGGCAAGGCGGCGCTGGTGCTGGGCTTGTGCTTTATCTCCGAGGGGGCGATTCCATTTGCCGCCAAGGACCCGCTGCGGGTGATCCCCGCCAGTGTCGTCGGCGGCGCGCTGACCGGCGCCTTGTCGATGTATTTCGGCTGCAAGCTGATGGCGCCCCATGGCGGCCTGTTCGTCATGCTGATCCCCAATGCGATCAACCATGCCTTGCTGTATGTGCTGGCGATCGTCGCCGGTAGCCTGCTGACGGCGCTGGTGTATGCAGTGCTCAAGCGCGGCGAAGGGGTGGAGCTGGCGGTGCAGCCGGCCAAGGCCTGATCAGTTGCGCGGGCGCGGGTGCTTCTTGCGCAGGGGCACCAGCAGGTCGCTCAGGCCGTTATGATCGACCTCATGCATCAGGGCCAGCAGGCCGCCCAGCTCGCCCTTGGGAAAGCCCTGGCGGGCGAACCAGTTGAGGTAGTGTCCCGGCAGGTCGGCAATCAGCCGGCCCTGGTATTTGCCGTAGGGCATTTCACGGGTGACCAGCAGGACGAGGGCTTCCGGGTTCATGGCAAGGGTATTCTTGGGATGGATGGGCGCCAACATACATGCAATCTGCATGAAGGCCAAAGGACAGTTCATGCAGAACGCGTGAAAGTCATAAGTTCATTTAATTTCAAGCTATTGAAAATTAAAGATATTTTCTAAGCTCTCAGGCTGGCACGAACCCTGCTCCGATCTATTGCATCTTCCCTCATGCAAAGGAGCAATGTCATGACTACTCCCAACAAAGAAGTCGTCTCGGTTCTCAACGAACTGATCGAATTCAGCAAGGATGGCGAAAAGGGTTTCAAAACCTCTGCCGAGGATGTGAAGAATCCGGAGCTGAAAAGCTATTTCATCCAGCGTTCTGGTGAGTGCGGTAGCGCCGCTGTGGAACTGCAGCAGCAAGTGCGTATCCTCGGTGGCGATCCGGAAACCTCGACCAGCGTCAGCGGTGACCTGCACCGTGGCTGGGTCAACCTGAAGTCGATGCTCACCGGCAAGGATGAAGAAGCGGTGCTCAACGAAGTCGAGCGCGGCGAGGACCATGCTCTCAAAGCCTACAAGGACGCCCTGGAAACACTGGCCCGCCTCAACACCCTGCCAAGCAGCGAGGTCTATGCCCTGGTTGAACGTCAGTACCATGGCGTGCAGCGCAACCATGACCAGGTCAAGGCCCTGCGCAACCAGGCGCGCGCCAAGTCTTAAGCGGCTACTTCGACCCGGTTGCGACCGTTGCCCTTGGCACGGTAAAGCGCCTCATCGGCATCGCCCAGCAAGGTCGCAAGCTCTTGCTGGGCGCCTGGCGTGTGGCAACCGATGCCAATGCTGACGGTGACCGGTGCGGTGTCATCGGCAAATGGCGGCAGCGCCTCGACAGCGGCACGAATGCGCTCAGCTAGGAGCCGGGCACCGGGCAGTTCGGTCTCCGGCAACACCACCAGAAACTCCTCCCCACCGTAGCGTGCGGCCAGGTCGGCCGGGCGGCGGATGCTGCTGGCGATGGCGCTGGCCACCTGGCGCAAGGCGGCATCCCCACCCGGGTGCCCGTGGCGCTCGTTGAAGGCCTTGAAGTGATCGACGTCGATCATCAACACCGCCAGCGGCCGGGCATTGCGCAGGCTGCGCGCCCATTCCTGGCGCAGCACCTGGTCCAGGCGCCGGCGGTTGGCCAGGCCCGTCAGGCTGTCGGTGGCGGCGAGGGCGGCCAGGCCTTGTTCGGCGCTGTGCCGGCGACGCAGTTCGCGGCCCAGCAGCAAGGTCAGCCAGAGAATACCGATGCACAGCACGCCGGTGGCCACGCTGACCAGCACCGCTGTGCGCCGCCACGACTGGAACACCTCGTCGGCGGAGTGCGCAACGATAACGATCAGCGGCAGGTCGCCGACCCGGGCGAAGGTGAACAGGCGTTGTTTGCCGGTGCGCGTGGAGACCCCGGCAAAGGTGCCGCTGACATCCGCGCGCATGCGCTGAAAGTTCGGCCGGTCGCTGTAGTTCTGGCCGATGCGCGGCTCGTCGGGCGTAGCCGGGTGACGCACCAACAGCACGCCGTCGGTGTTCATCAGGTTGATACTGCTGTCGCTGCCGATGTCCAGGCGCTGGAACAGCGTGCTGAAGTACGACAGGCGCAAGGCCCCGGCAGCGACCCCGAGAAATTCCCCGTGGGGCCCGGAGATACGCCGGCTGAAGCTGATGCACCAGTCCAGGTCGCCCAGCCGCGCTTTGAACGGCTGGCCAATCAGCAACCCCAGGTTGGGGTTGTCGCGGTGTTGCTGGAAGTCCTTGCTGTTGGCGAAATTGGCCTGGCGCGGGATGGCGCTGGTGGAGTCGGCGACCACATCACCCTTGGCGTCGAGCCAGAGGATATCGCCGCGCACCGGTGCGGTAACGGCTTGGTTGAACAGAATCTGTTGGCGCAGCTCGGTGGGCACCGCGAGCAGTTCCGGGCGCTGTATGGCCCAGATCAGGCTTTGCAGGGAGAGGTCATAGAGTTCGACATTGCGCACGATGTCGCTTTCGATCAGTTGCACGATATTGCTGGCCGAGCGCGCGGCGGCCTGTTCGGCGCTGCTGCGTTCGCGCATCAACAGGAAGGTGACGATGGCGACGATGGCGAGCACTGCAAGGCAACTGCCCAGATTGAGGATCAGCTCCGGATGAGACTTGTACAGGGCGGATCGCTGGGATCGGGTGGGCAACGTCATGGTCACTAATGCCGAAGACCGTCTAGAAAGTGCGGTGTTACTGCGCGGCGGCCGTATTCTAGGGGGGCAGGGATTGTCGGACAAGGATTTAATCGTGTCTTCTGACGAGTAGATGCAACTGTTTGCGGTGGGAGCAACTGTCGGTCATCTGGTTAACTGTGGGAGCCGGTCTTGCCGGCTATGCCGGGCATCGCCAGCAAGGCTGGCTCCCACAGGGACTCAACCGCCTTCAAGCCGGCTGTTCTCGCCAGGGTGTTCCGCTTTTGAGCATGGCATTCAATCGCACGATCAATACCCGCATGCACGCAACCACCGCCACTTTCGCGCACTCGTAGCCGCCCGTGGCTTCAAGCAAAACCTCTAGGCACCTCGGATTAGCAACTTGTCATTCACCGCTCCCACTACCGGGTTGGGGCGATCAGAAAATGTTCAGCGGGTAGTCAACGATCACCCGGTACTCGTCGACATCGCTGTCGATATGCGAGTAGCCCTGGGTGCCACGGTGCGAGGCCCAGCGCAGCAGCACCGAGAGATCCTTGAGCTGGCCTTCCTGGAACACGTACTGCAGGTCGACGTCACGTTCCCAGTGCTGGGCGTTCTCGCCATCGGCGTTGTACCAGTGGCCGTAGCCGACGCTGTTGGGGTCGACCTTGCTCATGTCCAGCTCACCGCGCGAGTAGGACACAATCGAGGTCAGCCCCGGGATGCCGGCCCCGGCGAAGTCATAGGCGTACTTGAGCTTCCACGAACGCTCGTTGGGGCCGTTGAAGTCCGAGTAGATCTGCGAGTTGTCCAGGAAGATGCTGTCACCCTGGTTGATGTAGTCGAACGGGGTGTTGCCGTTGACCCGCTGGTACACCGCGGTAAGGCTGTTGTAGCCGACGTTGACGGTGAAGTGCAGGCTGTAGGTGTTGTTGTCGATGTGCCCGAGCAGCGCCTGGCCGGTATCCTGGGTGTGATAGAAGTGCAGGCCCGGGTTGAGGCTGACCAGCTCGTTGAGCTGCCAGGTGTAGTCGACATCGAAGTAGTACTGGTTCCAGATGTCCTTGAGCTCGGCGGCATACAGGCTCGAGGTCAGGTTCGGCACGCCGCTCCAGGCCACGCCGGCCCAGTTCAGGTGACGGCTGTCGCGCTCGTCCTGCAGCTTGCCGTAGAAGGTGTCGATACGCCGGTGGCCGCTCTGGTTGTAGGGCTTGGTGAAACTGGCTTGACCGGCTTCGAGCATCACCCCGTCAAAGCTGTTGTTGGTGATGCTGACGCCGCGGAAGGTCTGCGGCAGCATGCGCGACTCGCCACCGGCGATCACGGGGTTGGTGAGGAACAGGTCGCCGGCCTTGAGCACGGTGTCAAACGCCTTGAGCTTGAGCGCAGCACCGGCGGTGGAGAACGAATCATGGGCCTTGCCCGGTTCGCCATCACCCTTGGTGTTGATCGGCAGGATGCTGGAACCGGAGGTGCCGCCTCCGCCGTCGAGTTTCAGCCCGAGCATGGCGTGGGCATCGAGGCCGAAACCGACCGTGCCCGGGGTGTAGCCCGATTCGAACTTGCCGAGAAAACCCTGACCCCATTCGCGGTTGTCACGCACACCCGGCAGCAGCTGGTTGCGGTTCAGGTAGTAGTTGCGTGCGTGCACGTTGAGACTCGACCCTTCAATAAAACCTTCGGCCTTTTCCTCGTCGGCCTGGGCAGTGAAGGGCATCGTTGCAGCCAATGCAACGAACAGCGGGGTGAAGCGTAAAGCAGTGTTCACCGGTGTGGACTCCTTGGGGTGAATGTACGGCAGTTTTTATTGTACGAAAGACGTTCTTGTCATGAACAAACGAGCCAGCGCGCTGGCACTTTTCGACACACGAAAAAAAAGCCGCTGATCGGCAGCGGCTTTGAAAGACAACCGCACAGGCATTCAAGTCACCTGTGCAGCCATCGAGGGAGTCGAAGGGGTGAAACGGGGCCCGATCAGCTCTCGGACGCGTCATCCGCATCAGCCTTTGCAGCGGTCTGTTCCAGGCCCTGGGCCTGCTCGGACTGGTGCTTGGCGATGACCTCCTGAAGAACCGTGGCACGCTCGGCGTTACGGGCAACAAAAGCCTGGGATTCTTCAGCCATGGCCAGTGGCGACAGCAACAGGGAGGACAGGACGAATACGCTGGCAACACCCATACTGTTGGACATTTGCAACAACCTTCTTGCTTGGCAAGTGTGAAGTAGGTCTGAGTAAATTAGTCGGAAATGGCTGAAAGAAACAGTTACTTTTGGGATAAGCACTGTTGCGTCAAAGGTAATAGTCATTGAATTTGCGTTGGCTTCAATCGCGGGCTACCCCGCGACCGGTAGTGGCCAAGTGCCAATATCCTGCGCTGGATCAAGGTTGGGCAAAAAATTGCCACTAAAGTCGTACGCCCTGCCGATTCTCCCGACAATAACGAGTGCCTCCGATGAAGAGCAATTTGCCTGTGACCGGTCGCAATGTGGATTATCCCGGTGACGCCAATATCCTTTCCACCACTGACCTGACCAGCCAGATCACTTACGCCAATGACGACTTCATCAAGGTCAGTGGTTTTACCCGCGAAGAGCTGATAGGCAGCGCCCACCATATCGTCCGCCACCCGGACATGCCGCCCCAGGCCTTCGCACAAATGTGGCAGACACTGAAAAGTGGCCAGTCGTGGATGGGGCTGGTGAAGAACCGTTGCAAGAACGGTGATCACTATTGGGTCAGCGCGTTCGTCACGCCCATCTCCAGCAATGGCCAGGCCGTGGAGTATCAGTCGGTGCGGACCAAGCCCAGTGCCGAGCAGGTCGAGGCCGCCGAGCGCTGCTACGCGAGGATGTGCAGCGGTCCGCTGCGCTGGTGGCAGCGTTTGCCGGTGGTTGGTTTGGCCTGGCAACTGTGGGGCGGGGTGACCCTGGCGCTGGCGGCGGTGTTCGCTTTCAGCCGGCTGCTGTTGCCGGCCCTGCCATGGCAAGGTGTGCTGGAGCTGATCCTGGCCAGTGGCCTGGCGGCCTTGATGATCTTCATCGCCTTGCGCCCGCTCGAGCGCTTGCGCGTCCAGGCCCAGGCCATCGCCGACAACCCCTTGAGCCAGCAGCTGTACACCGGTCGACGCGACGGCATTGGCCAGATCGACTTTGCTCTGCGCATGCTCAAGGGCCAGTTGGGCGCGGTGGTCGGCCGTATCGGCGACACCTCGCGGCGCCTGGCCGGGCATACCGGTAGCCTGGCTCAATCGCTGCAAAGCAGTCACAGCAACAGCCTGGAACAACAGAGCGAAGCCGATCAGGTGGCCACTGCGATCAACCAGATGGCCGCCAGCGTCGCCCAGGTCGCCAGCAGTGCCCAGCAAGCCTCCCAGGCCGCCGACCAGGCCGAGGGCGAAACCCAGGCCGGGCATCAACTGGTCGACCTCAACCGCAGCGCCATCCAGAACCTGGCCAATTCGCTGAGCTCGGCCACTGAAGTTATCCACAATCTGGAAAGCCACAGCAGCGAGATCACCGGGGTGCTGGAGGTGATTCGCGGCATCGCCGAGCAGACCAACCTGTTGGCCCTCAATGCCGCCATCGAAGCGGCCCGGGCCGGTGATCAGGGCCGCGGTTTTGCCGTGGTCGCCGACGAGGTACGCGGCCTGGCCCAGCGCACCGCGCAGTCGACCCACGAAATCCAGCGGATGATCAGCGCCTTGCAAAATGGCGCGCGTGAAGCGGTGCAGGTCATGCAGCAGAGCAGCGAACATGCCGGGCACAGTGTCGAGCAGGCCCAGCGCGCCGCCAGTGCCCTGGACGGCATCAGCCTGCGGGTCAACCAGATCAGCGAAATGAGCCTGCAGATCGCCGCGGCGGTAGAGCAGCAGAGCCAGGTCAGCGAGAACATCAACCGCAACATCATCAGCATCCGCCAGGCCAGTGAAGCCACGGTGCAGGTCGGCCAGCAGAGCCACCTGAGCGCCACCGACGTGGCCGGGCTGGCGCAGGACCTGCGCCGGCTGGCGGATGAATTCTGGCGGCGTTGTCAGTAGGGCGGTTCAGAACCCGATGAAGCTGTAGTAGGTGCCGGGTTCGCTGCGAGTCTTCGCACCGCACGCCTCAAGCTCGGCACTCAAGGCCGGATCGATCACATGCAGCGTCCATGCTGCCACGGGCTGATCGAGCGGCGGTTGCTCAAGGGCCTGGGCCAGCGCCGCGGTGTCGGGCAGGTAAGCGGTAAAACCATTGCCCTTGAGCGCGCTGACATCAATGCCCAGCGCCTGGCAGATGGCGAGCTTGGCGCGGATATCGTCGCGATCGGCCTGGCGCGAACGCTCGATCAGTTCAGCCAGGCGCTTATCCACCAACTGATTGCCGTGAATCAGCGCCGGGCCGCTTTGCCAGGCTTCGCTCGGGCAGTCCTTGGCCTCGGGGCGCAGCGGGATGTGCGGATTGATTTCCATCGGGTAGATACGGCACACCAGCGGGCGGATCTCGTAGATGCCGCAGCGGTTGTCGTCGTCGAGGTTGCGGCAGCGGCCGGGGTTGAAGGCGGCAAAGGTGATGGTGACCCAGGCCTCGCTGCTGCCGCAGGGCACCGGCCAGGAGCGGCGCGTGGCGTGCTCGCGCTGTTCTGCCGGCAGGCCCAGGCCATTGGCCAGGAAGGCTTCGGCCAGGACGATGACCTGGCCGCCGGTACCCGCCCACTGTCGGGCCTCGCTCAGGGTCAGGGGGACATGATGGCCGGTGCAGCACTTGCCACAGCCGGTGCAGTCGAAACGGATATCGGTAATGGGCGCGCTGTTCACGGTTGGCCAGGCGTCCATTCGGTGACGAAGGCAGCCTTGCGCTTTTTATCGAACAGGCACAGTTCGGTGCCCTTGCGGTTGTTCATGTGCTTTTGCGGGTAGCGGCCTTCGAGCAGCAGGGCGCTGTAGCCCACACGGTCGTCGAACTCGGCGGCCTTGCCCAGGGCCTTGACCTGTTTGAGCTGGCTGGCGCCGATGCAGCTTTTCAGCACCTGCTGTTGATGATCGCTCCAGGCCTGGCTGCTGGATGCCTGGGCGCCAGCGCTGAACACAGCGCAGCCGAGCAGGGTGAAGAGGAGGGCTTTCATCGGCGGGATACTCGCAAAAACGTGCGCACAATTGTGCCTGAGCCTCAGGCACATTCAAGCGCAACGCTTCGCGGCTATGTATCAGCGTTCTTCGAAGGCCACGGTGCGGGCGGCGACGATCAGGCAGTCGGTCAGGTCTGGCGAGGAGAACTTGGTCAGTACCGCGTTGGCCCCGGCATCCTTGGCTTTATCGCTGTTCATGGCGCTGTCCAGCGAGGTGTGCAACAGCACGTAGAGGTGCTGGAAATCCGGGGTTTCGCGCAGGGTGCGGGTGAAGGCGTAGCCGTCCATCTCCGACATCTCGATGTCCGACACCACCACGTTGATCTCGCGCTCGGTGCCTTGCAGTTCGAGCAAGGTGTTGATCGCGTCCTTGGCGCTGCGCGCGGTGTGGCATTCGATACCGAGGTTGCGCAGGGTATGCACCGACTGCTGCAGGGCCACCTGGCTGTCATCGACCACCAGGATATTGGTGGCGGCCAGCACTGCGGCGTCTTCAGCGCTGAGCTCGGAGGTCACCACCTCGTGCGTCGGCGGGGCGATGCCGTGGATGACCTTCTCGATATCCAGCACTTGCACCAGGGTGTTGTCGACCCGGGTCACGCCGGTGATGAACGACTTGCTCCCCGACCCATAGGGTGGCGGCTTGATGTCGGTGCTCAGGCAATGGACGATCTTGCTCACCGCCTGCACATGCAACCCCTGCTTGGAGCGGCTGATGTCGGTGACGATCAGGCAGCCGCCGTCCGGGTCTTCCAGCGGCCGTTCGCCGATGGCCCGGGACAGGTCGATGACCGACAGCGAGTTGCCCCGCAAGGTGGCCACGCCTTTGACGTGGGGGTGCGACTCCGGCAGCTTGGTCAGCGGCGGGCAGGGGATGATTTCACTGACCTTGAGCAGGTTGATCGCCATCAGCTTGCCGCTGCGCAGGGTAAACAGCAGCAGCGACAGCGAATCCGCGCGGGCATTTTGCGACGCCATAGGCACCTTCAGGGCAGAGTAATAGGGGGAGATGCCAGGTTATCGACCCGGCGGCCCGTGGCTTTAATCACTCGGTGAAATCAGCGTAGACCCAAGCGCCGTGCCAGGCGACTGAGATTGGCCCGATCCAGGCCAAGTTCGCGGGCAGTGCTGGCCCAGTTGTGCTGGTGGCGCTCCAGGCACGCCTGGATCAGCTGGCGCTGGTAGTCATCCAGGGCCTGGCGCAGATCGCCGCCGGGCAGCGGTGCCTCGGCCAATGCAGTGGTGTCGATGGGGGCAGGGGCCGACTCAACCGGGCGCAGGTCCAGGTCGGCGGCATCCAGGGTGAGGATTTTCGGTCGCAGGCCATGCTGCCCCAGGGCCTTGAGCGCCGAACGGCCGATCAGGTGTTCCAGCTCGCGCACGTTGCCCGGCCAGTTGTAGGCAATCAGCGCGGCTTGGGCTTCGGGGCTCAGGCGCAGGCTGCCCAGGCCCATGCGCGAGCGGTTCTGCTCGAGAAAATAGCCACTGAGCAGCAGCACATCGCGCCCGCGTTCGCGCAGCGGTGGCACCAGCAGCGGGTATACGCTCAGGCGGTGGTAAAAGTCGGCGCGGTAGCGTCCGGCGCGCACTTCTTCGGCCAGGTCGCGGTTGCTGGCGGCGATCAGGCGCACATCGACGCGGTGCTCCTGGTCCGAGCCCAGGCGCTGTAGCTGGCCGCTCTGCAGCACGCGCAAGAGCTTGGCCTGCACGCTCAGCGACAATTCGCCGACTTCATCGAGAAACAACGTGCCGCCATTGGCCAGTTCAAACTTGCCGCGCCGCTCGCCCACCGCGCCGGTAAAGGCGCCACGGACATGGCCGAACAGCTCGCTCTCGACCAGGGTGTCGGGCAGCGCCGCGCAGTTGAGGCTGATCATCGGCTGCTGGGCGCGGCTTGAGGCTTGATGGATAGCCTGGGCCACCAACTCTTTGCCCACACCGGTTTCGCCGGTGATCAACACCGTCAGGTCGCTACTGCCGACCAGGCGGATTTCTTCCAGCAGGCGTTTGAGCGCCTTGCTCTGGCCGATCAGTTCCTTGTGCTGCTGGCCGCTGGCCTGGCGGTAAACCTCGGCGCGCTGGTGTTCGTCTTCGGCGCGCAGGGCCAGGTGTTCGATGCGTTCGGCGACATTGACCGTGGCCGCCGCCAGGCTGGCAAAGGCCTGCAGGGCATCGAGTTCGACCTGCTGGAACTGTTCCGGGTTCAGCGCATCGAGGGTGATCAGGCCCCAGGGCCGTTCATCGACAAACAGCGGGCAGCCCATGCAGTCGTGCACCTCCAGGTGCTGATGCAGGCCCTCGACCAAGCCGTCGTAGGGGTCGGGCAGTTTGCTGTCGCTGGCAAAGCGGGTCGGCTCGCTGTGGCTGAGGATGGCCGCAAAGCGCGGATGCTCATCGACCTTGAAGCGCCGCCCGAGGGTATCGGTGCTCAAGCCGTCCACGGCCAGTGGTACCAGCCATTCGCCGTCCAGGCGCAACAGCGCGGCAGCGTCGCAGGGCAGCAGGCTGCGCATGGCTTCGAGCAGGCGCCGGTAGCGTTCGCGCTCGGGCAGTTCGCGGGACAGGTCGCTGACCAGCGGCAGCAAGGCGGTGAGCAGGGATTTTGCGGTCATAAAGACTCCTGTGGGTCAATATGACTATATCGCAGTCGTTGTCTTTATGACTCTTTATTTTGTAAGTTGTTGATTTATATAGATTTAATAGTTGGCACGAAAGCTGTAATAACCAAGGCATTCATCAAGAAGCCACAGGCTCAGGAGTCATCCATGCTTAATGCCCAGGATCGTGCAATCGTCAAAGCCACCGTACCCCTGCTGGAAAGCGGCGGAGAAGCGCTGACCACCCATTTCTACAAGCTGATGCTCAGCGAGTACCCCGAGGTGCGTCCGCTGTTCAACCAGGCGCACCAGGCCAGCGGCGACCAGCCCCGGGCCCTGGCCAACGGCGTGCTGATGTACGCACGGCACATCGACCAGCTCGAACAACTGGGCGGCCTGGTCGGCCAGATCATCAACAAGCATGTGGCCTTGCAGATTCTTCCGGAACATTACCCGATCGTCGGTAGCTGCCTGCTGCGCGCCATCGAAGAAGTGCTCGGCAAGGAGATTGCCACCCCCGAAGTGATCGCAGCCTGGGGCGCGGCCTATCAGCAACTGGCCGATATCCTCATCGGCGCTGAAGGCGATATCTATGCGCAAAAAGCCGCGGCCCCGGGTGGCTGGCGTGGTGCGCGCGAGTTCAAGCTGGTCGAGCGGGTCGAGGAGAGCAGCGAGATCGTCTCCTTCTATTTCGCCCCGGTCGATGGCGGTGCGATTTTGCAGGCTGAGCCTGGCCAGTACATCGGCCTGCAACTGTTCATCGACGGCCAGGAGCAGCGCCGCAACTACTCGCTGTCGGCCCTGAGCACTGCCGGCCAGTACCGCATCAGTGTCAAGCGCGAAGCCGGCGGCAAGGTCTCCAACTACCTGCACGAGCAGTTGGCCGTGGGCGCCACCATCAACCTGTTCCCGCCATCGGGCGAGTTCACTTTGAGCGCCAGTGAAAAACCGCTGGTGCTGATCAGTGGCGGCGTCGGCATCACCCCGACCTTGCCGATGCTCGAGGCGGCGCTGGACAGCGGGCGCCTGGTGCACTTCATTCACTGCGCGCGCAACGGCGCGGTGCACGCTTTCCGCGGCTGGGTCGATGAACTGGCGGCGCGCCACCCGCAGGTCAAGCGCTTCTACTGCTATGCCGAAGACGATGGCGTCAGCCAGCCGGCGGACGCCGTGGGCCTGCTCAGCGCCGATCAACTGGGCGCATGGTTGCCGCAAGAGCGTGATGTGGACGCCTACTTCCTTGGCCCGAAAGCCTTCATGGCTACCATCAAGCGCCACCTCAAGGGCCTGGGGGTGCCGGAGCAGCAGAGCCGCTACGAATTCTTCGGCCCGGCGTCGGCGCTGGAGTAAACACGATTCGGTAACCGCGAACTGCAAGGATAAGGGCACAGCCAGCGATGGCTGTGCCTTGCGGCAATCGGTCGCCTTCTCAAGCAGGGGGCTTGGCCTTTTTACTGCATGCAGACCAAGCGTCATGCGCCTGGCGCATCATCCTTCCAGCCGTATCAAGGAAACCGTATCGTGAGCATCAATTGGGCTGACAAACTGCGCAAGCGCCTGCATGGCTCGGCCGACTCGCTGGGCAACCTGTGCGTCGAGGCGTTCCACTACCTGGCCCTGTTCGGCATCGGTGGCATCACCGCCTACGCGGCCGTGGCCACCTTCATCGAGATGCTCGGCAAGGGCGTCAGCGTCGACGACATCCTGCTGCTGTTCATCTACCTCGAGCTCGGCGCCATGGTGGGGATCTACTTCAAGACCAACCACATGCCGATCCGCTTCCTGCTGTATGTGGCGATCACTGCGCTGACCCGCCTGCTGATTGGCGACGTGTCGCACCACAAAGCGCCGGACGCCGGCCTGCTGTACGTGTGCGGCGGCATCCTGCTGCTGGCGTTCTCGATCCTGGTGGTGCGCTACGCCTCGTACCGCTATCCATCGACCAAGGCTATCGATGCCAGTGGCAAGGAGATCGAGGAAGCGAAGTAGCAGGGCACTGGCCCCTGAAGGAGCAACGGTCTGTGGGAGCGGCGGTGCGACGACTCGACTTGACCCGCGATGAGGCCAGTACAACCAGCACATCAGGCGGTGTCTGGATTACGACCGCTTCGCGCTCGATCGCAGGCAAGCCAGCTCCCACAGGGATCTAGGTGGGAGCGCGTAGCGCTCGCAATCCAGGCAAAAAAAAAGCGAGCCCCGTGGGCTCGCCTTTTTACCGTCTGCGTTGCTGATTATCCGTTGCTGCGAGCTTGCTCGTTCTCCAGAAACTCTTCCTGCAACAGCCCGTCATTCTGGGCACCGCTGTCGCTTTGCTGGGTGACCGCGCGTTTGCTGCGCAGCTTGCCGTAGAAGTGCTCCAGGGCGTGGTTGAGCTTGATCGCGGCTCCGTCGACAGCCTGGTCGAGGGATGCGGCTTTGTGGCTTACGGAAATCGGTTGATGGCCTTTTGGGCGTGCCTCCATCTGGCAGCGTTTGTCATGCGGACCTGGCTTGTCGCCATTCTCGTCGCGCAGGTGGACCTCAACGCGGGTGAGGTCTTCGTCAAATCGTTCGAGCGTGCTTTCTACCGTGCTGCGGACCCACTCTTCCAGCCGGATGTTGCCTTGAATATGGTTGTCGCTATTGACTTGGATTTGCATAGTTCAATCCCTTATTCAGCTAGCTCGCAAGAGAATCGATGGGGCCTTTGCGGCCTGTGAGAACCATCGCCTCTTGACTACAAGGTCAGGCACTTGGCCGAACAATTCAAGCCCTTTTGAAATAAAAATATCTTGTAGCAAAAAGCCCGGCGGCGGCCGGGCTTTTGCATGCGCTGGATCAGAATGCGACGGAGGTCTGCAGGTATATCGTACGAGGTTCACCCACGTACTTGCCCTTGTTGTTGTCGTCGAACGAGCGGGTGTAGTACTGGTGATTGAAGATGTTCTTCACCCCCACGGCGACGTTGAGGTTCGCCAGTTGCGGGCCGAAGTCATAGGCTGCGCGGCTGCTGAACAGCATGTAGCCGGGGATACGCCCGGTGCTGCCGTCGGCGCTTTCGGCCGCGGTGTTGGCGTTGTCGGCAAACTGGTCGCTCTGGTAGGTGTTGTCGAGGTTGAGCGTCCACTGGCCCTCGCTGTAGCCGATGCCCAGGGTGCCTTTGTGGCGGGATGAGAAGGGCACACGATTGCCCTTGTTCGGCCCGTCTTCACGGATTTTCGCGTCGACAAAGGCATAGGTTGCGTACACGTCGAAACCCGCCAGTGCCGGGTTCAGGCCTTCGAGGGCGTACTTGACGCTGGTCTCGATGCCCTGGTGGCGGGTTTCGCCGCGGGCGATCACCGAATCGTTGGTCTGGTTGCTTTCGTACTGGTTGTCGAAATTGATCAGGAATGCGCCGATTTCAGCCTGCAGGTTGCCGTTGTCGTAGCGGGTACCCAGTTCCCAGGTGCGGGCTTTTTCCGGTTTGACTTCGCCACTGCTGACCCGGTTGGGCATCTGGCTGTACTGCACGCTGCCGAACGAGCCTTCGGTGTTGGCGTACAGGTTCCAGCTGTCCGTCAGGTGGTACATGACGTTGAGCGCCGGCAGGGCGGTGTTGTAGTCGCCCTGGTAGCGCTGGCCGTTGAGCTTGTTGGACTGCTCGGAGTCGATCATTTCGTAGCGGATGCCCGGGGTGATGGTCCACTGGCCGATGTCGATGCGGTCGTCGAGGAAAATCGCGTGGGCTTCGGTGCTGCCACGGGTGTCGCGGTCGTTGCGGCTGGCGGTGGTCGGCAGTTGGTTGGCGGCGATCGGTTCGCGGTAGCGCAGTTCATGGCCGGCTTCGTTGATGTAGCGGTAGCCAACGCCGACTTCGTGCCAGCTCTCGCCGAGGGCAAAGCCCTGGGAGAAGCGCGTTTCGATGCCGCGTACCCAGTACTCGCGCGGCGACAGCGAGACGAAGCTGCCCTGGTCCAGGTAACCGCTGCGCAAGGTCTTGGTGAAGAAGCTGTTGACGCTGAACTGACGGGCGTCTTCCTTGTAGCCGTAGCCGAAGTTGAACATTGTCCGGCGGCCCCAGAACTTGTCCTTCAGGCGGGTCGACTGGTACGGGTCGGCATCGTAGTCGGCAGCGCTCAGGCCGCCGGGCATCTGCGCTTCGCCTTCGTAGTACTGGGCCATGGCGTGCAGGCTGTTGGCCTCATCGAGCTGGTATTTGCCCTTGAGGATCAGGTCGTCGATCTGTGTGTCGCTGTGCTCGCGCCAGTCGCCGCCGCGGCTGCCGGAGTAGAGCAGGGCGCCGCCCAGGCCGTTGGCGTTGGTGCCGCCAGCGAGCAGGTTGGCGCTGGTCTTGAAACCGTCATGGCTGGAGGACGGGCTGGTCTGGGTCTGGAAGCCGGCTTTCACCGTCGGCTCGTCGGGGATCGCCCGGGTCACGAAGTTGACGATGCCGCCGACGTTCTGCGGGCCATAGCGTACCGCGCCGCCGCCGCGCACCACGTCCACCGCGTCCATGTTGCCCATGCTGATCGGGGCGAACGACAGCTGTGGCTGGCCGTAGGGGGCGAAAGGCACCGGGATGCCGTCCATCAGCACCGTCGAGCGCGAGGCCAGGCGTGGGTTGAGCCCGCGAATGCCGAAGTTCAGCGCCATGTCGTGGCTGCCGGTGCCGTTGTTTTCCGGGGCGTTGACGCCGGGGATACGGTTGAGCACTTCGCGCGCGGTGGTGGCGCCGCTGCGTTCGAAGTCCTCGCGGCGGATCACGTCGCGGGCGCCGGCATGTTCGAAGACGTTGTCCTGCTGCGCCGCGCCCAGCCAGTCGCCGACTACGGTGGAGGCGCCGAGCTCGACCGGCGCATGGGTTGCCGCGAGCGGTTGCAGGCTGAAGGCGTTGTCACCCTCGGCACGCGCTTGCAGGCCGCTGCCTTGCAGCAGCGCATCGAGGCCTTGCTGCGGGCTGTACTGGCCCTGCAGGCCGGGGCTCTGCACGCCGCTGGTAAGGTGCGAGCCGAACGAGATCAGTACACCGCTTTCGCGGCCAAACTGGTTCAGGGCGTTTTCCAGGCTGGTGGGGGCGATCTGGTAGGTGCGCGCCGGGGCCTCTGCTGCCTGGGCGGCAACGGCGGTGAAACTCAGGCTGGCACCCAGCAGCAGGGTGCGCAGGGCCTGGGCAAGTGGGCTCGGTCGAAGAGGCATGCAGGAGGTCCTTGAGAAGGTCGAAGCAAAGGGGTCTGCCTTCTCTGTCACGCGAGAATTGAAAACGGCTCAGGTCCGTTGAAAAAATGTTTCAGGCCCGCGCTTCGACCGTCACCCAGTAGCGGGTAAAGCGTCTGACGCGCACCGGTAATGCCACTTCCAGCATGTCGAGAATGCGTTCGCTGTCGGCCAGTGGATAACTGCCGGAGATCAGCAGGTTGGCGACCTCTGGCGCGCAATTGAGCTGACCGCGCCGGTAGCGGCCCAGCTCGTCGAGAAACGCCCCCAGGGGCATGTGCGCAGCCACCAGCATACCGTCGACCCAGGCCCCGGCATTGTTGTCCAGCGCCTGAGTGGCCTGCCATTGCGGGCCGTTGAAGCGCGCTTGCTGGCCGCCGGGCAATACCTGCCCGGCCAGGCTGGCGCTGCCTGCAAACACCGCCAGCTGGCTGTACCCGGCAAACTGTCGCAGGTTGTAGCGGCCGCTGCTCAGGTGCAGCAGGCCGTGCGCGCTGAGCAGTTGCAACGGTCGGCTGTCGCCGGCCACCGTCAGTTGCAGCTCACCGTCCAACAGGCGTACCAGGCGCTGGCTGGCGTCGAAACGCACATCGGCGGCGCTGCGGGTGTTGAGCTGCAGCAGGCTGCCGTCGTCCAGGGCCAGGCGCCGGCGTTCGCCGACCGGGCTGCGGTAATCGGCCAGCAGTGTCGGCAGCGGGTTGTGCGAGTGCAAGGCCAGGCCACTGGCGCTGCCGACACCGAGGATCAGCAGGGTTTTCAGCGCCCGTCGGCGGCTGGCCGAACGTGGCGCCTGCAAGGCGGCGTGGGCCAGGGGCGAGGACAGGCCGCGCAAGCGCTGGTTGACCCGCTGGATGTGCTCCCAGGCGCGCTGGTGGTTGTCGTCGGCCTGCAACCATTGCTGCAGGGCCTGTTGCTGACGTGCATCGAGGGCACCGCCCTGCAGCTCGATCAGCCAGTGCACGGCCTGTTCGGCCACCTGCGGGGAAAACGCCTGATGGCCGTTCACAGGGCGAAGTAACAGCGCATGGCCGCCTTGCTCAGGTAGCGCTTGACCGTGGCTAGGGAGATGCCCAGTTGCGCAGCGATCTCGCTGTAGCCCAAGCCATCGACCTGGGCCATCAGGAAGGCGCGCTTGACCGCCAATGGCAGGCCGTCGAGCAGGCGGTCGAGCTCCAGCAGGGTCTCGAAAATGATTGCCCGGTGTTCTTCCGACGGCGCCAGTGCTTCGGGCAACTGCGCCAGCGCCTGGAGGTAGGCGCGCTCCAGGTCCTGACGGCGGTAGTGATTGCACAGCACGCGCTTGGCCACGGTGGTGAGGAACGCCCGCGGCTCGTTGAGCAGTGGCGTTTCGCGGGCCTGGAGCAGGCGCATGAAGGTGTCCTGGGCCAGGTCCGCAGCGCTGTCGGGGCAGCCCAGACGCCGGCGCAACCAGCCGGTCAGCCAGTTGTGATGGTCGAGGTAGAGGCCTTCGAGCGAGGAAGAGGGAGCGCTGGGCACCGTGAACACTCCGGCGCCGGGATGCGCAACAGAATAAGAATTGTTCGCATTGTAGTAAAGAGTGCCACTACTCGGCAATCGGCGCCTGACTGACGGGCGTAGCAGAGGATCGGGAAAATGTAAAAAACGTAAATACGCTTTACTCTCATTTGAGAATAACTAGCATTCGCTCCCTTGGTGAATTTACGCAACCTTTACATTTCTCAGGGAGAGGTCCTCGTGTCCCCGACTTTCAGCAAATCCTGCCTCGCGCTTACCCTCTGCTCGCTGTACAGCGCCCACGCCAGCGCCCAGCAGACCCAGCCACTGGAGCTGGACAACATGGTGGTGACCGCGTCGGGTTTCTCTCAGCAGATCAAGGATGCGCCGGCATCGATTTCGGTGATTACCCGCGAGCAGATCGAGAACAAGTCCTACCGTGACGTCACCGATGCCCTGCGCGATGTGCCGGGCGTGGTGGTCACCGGTGGCGCCAGCTCCAGCGACATCAGCATTCGCGGCATGGCCTCCAAGTACACCCTGATGCTGGTCGACGGCAAACGCCAGGACTCGCGCGCGACCCGCCCGAACAGCGATGGCGCCGGTATCGAGCAGGGCTGGATGCCGCCGCTGGAAGCCATCGAGCGTATCGAAGTGGTGCGCGGGCCGATGTCGTCGCTGTACGGCTCCGATGCCATGGGTGGGGTGATCAACATCATCACCCGCAAGGCCACCCCGCAGTGGTATGGCGGCATCCGCACTGAAGCGACCTTCCAGGACCGCTCCGACTCGGGCAACTACAACAGCACCAACGCCTTTATCTCCGGGCCGCTGGTCGACAACCTGGTCGGCCTGCAGCTGTACGGCCAGCGTTCGCGCCGCGACGAAGACCATATCGTCAACGGCTTCAACGAGCAGAGCACCGACAGTGCCACGGCCAAGCTCTCGTTCACCCCGGATGAACACAACGACATCACCCTGGAAGCGGGCAAGTCCGAGCAAGAGCGCAACGCGCACAAAGGCCGTTCGGCGAGCCGATCCGCCAGCCGCAACGACTACGACCGCACCAACTTCTCCATCACCCACTCCGGGCGCTGGGACAGCCTCACCAGCGAAAGCTACCTGCAGCGCGAGAAAATCGAGAACCCCGGCCGGCGCATGGAACTGGAAAACACCGTGCTCAATTCGCAGGTGTCCTTCTTCAGCGATTCGCACATCACCACCCTAGGCGGCCAGTACAAGTACGAAGACCTCAGCGACGAGGGCAACCAACTGGCCTCGGCGGCCAGCGTCAACCAACTGACCCGCTGGTCGTGGGCACTGTTTGCCGAAGACGAATGGCGCCTGACCGAAGCCTTCGCCCTGACCGGCGGCCTGCGCATGGACCGCGATGAAAACTACGGCACCCACTGGTCGCCACGCCTGTACGGGGTCTATCACCCGACCGAGCAATGGACCATCAAGGGTGGCGTATCCAGCGGTTATCGCTCGCCGGACATCCGCGCCGCCGTGGATGACTGGGGCCAGATCACCGGTGGCGGTGGCGATCCGGCAATCATCGTCGGCAACTCCAGCCTCAAGCCGGAAAAGAGCCTGAGCCAGGAAATCGGCTTTATCTGGGACAACCTTGAAGGTTTCTCCACCGGCCTGACCCTGTTCAACACCGACTTCAAGGACAAGATCACCGAGACCCGCCGCTGCACCGACAGCACCGGCAATGCCTCGGGCCAGTGCCAGATCGGCGGCACCTCGTACAAGTTCATCAGTGACCGGGTCAACGTCGATGAAGCGCAGATGCGCGGTATTGAAGCGACCCTGGACTGGGACATCACCCAGAGTGTGTCGCTGGCCACCAACTACACCTTCACCGCGTCCGAGCAGAAGAGCGGCCCGCAGAAGGGCAAGGCCTTGAACCAGATGCCACGGCACATGTTCAACGCCACCCTCGACTGGCAGGCTACAGACCAGCTGGGGACCTGGGCACGCCTGAACTATCGCGGCAAAACCTCGGATTACCTGGGCCGTACCACCATGTCCGACGGCACGCCGTCGTACACCTTCGTCGACCTCGGCGGCACCTATCGGGTGACCAAGAACGTCAAGCTGCTGGCCGGTGTGTACAACGTCTTCAACAAGGAAGTGGATTACGAAAACTACCAGACCGTACTGGATGGCCGCCGTTACACCGTGGGCGTCGATCTGTCGTTCTGATCCGTCTGGCCGGCGGCTTTGATTATGAGAATATAAATCATTATTATTGTGCGCTTCTCGTAATGGACGGATGCCATGAAAAGCAAAGCCGCCGGGCTGCCCCTCAGTTACCGCCTGGCCGTGACCTCCCGCAGCCTGGCTGCCGTGTTCGGTGGCTATCTGCTGGCGGCCATGGCCAGCATCTGCATCACCCTGTTGCTGCCGGTGCCGCGTGCCGAGGCGGTGATCAGCGGCATGATGCTGTCCTTCCTGTTCTACCTGGTGGCCTTCCTCTGGTGCTTCGCCTGTCGTAGCGCCTGGCAGGCCTGGCTGGGTGTCCTGGTGCCAAGCCTGGTGCTGGCAATGATCAGCGGCCTGGCCTATTGGATGAAAAGCGCATGAAAGAGGGCTTTCGCCAGGCCATGGCCTGGCTGCACACCTGGACCGGGCTGATCTTCGGCTGGTTGCTGTTTGCGATTTTCCTGACCGGGACAATGTCCTATTTCAAGGAAGAGATCAGTCACTGGACGCAGCCGGAAGTGCCCAGCCGAGCGCTGGACCCGGCGGCGAGCCTGGACCTGGCCCAGCGCTACCTGCAGGAGCATGCGCCGACGGCCGGCAGCTGGTTCATCCAGTTGCCCAACGCCCGCGAACCGGCATTGAGCGTGGGCTGGCCCAAGCCTGGAGGCGGGCGCCGCGATTTCACCTCGAAAACCCTCGACCCTGCCACCGGCAGCGAACTGCAGGCGCGCGAGACCCGTGGCGGCGAGTTCTTCTATCGCTTCCACTTCCAGCTGCAGATGCCTCACCCCTGGGGCCGCTGGCTGTCGACCTTTGCCGCGTTCATCATGCTTCTGGGCCTGGTGACCGGAATCATTACCCACAAGAAGATCTTCAAGGAGTTCTTCACCTTCCGTCCGGGCAAGGGCCAGCGTTCCTGGCTCGACGGGCATAATGCCATTGGCGTGCTGGTGCTGCCGTTTCACCTGATGATCAGCTACAGCAGCCTGGTGATCTTCATGGCTATGGTCATGCCGGCCAGCATCATTGCCAGCTATGGCGACAATACCCGTGGCTTTTTCAGTGACCTGTTCGGTGCGCCCGACGAGGTCAAAGTGGCGGGTACACCGGCGCCGCTGCTGCCGTTGCCGCAGTTGTACGCCAAGGTTCAGGCGCAAGCGCCGGGGGCCAACCTGTCGTGGGTCGAGGTGCAGAACCCCGGTGACCAGAACGCCCGGGTACGCTTCGTGCGCCATGCCGGCGACCGCATCGCTCACCAGCGTGGCGGTGGCTGGCTGTTCGATGGGGTCAACGGCACCCTGCAGGGCGGCAGCCAGATCGATGCCACGCCGATGCTGATTTCCGGCGGCATGTACGGGTTGCACATGGGGGTTTTCGCCGGCCCATGGTTACGCTGGTTGTACTTCTTCTTCGGCCTGGCCGGCACGGCGGTGATCGGCACCGGCCTGGTGATGTGGCTGGGCAAGCGCCAGCTCAAGCATGCCAAGAGCGGCACCCAGCCGTTCGAGTTGCGCCTGGTCGAGGTGCTGAACATCGCCAGCATGAGCGGCCTGCTGATCGGCGTGGCGGCGTTCTTCTGGGCCAACCGCCTGTTGCCGATTGGCCTGGAGGGCCGTGCCGACTGGGAGATCAACTGTTTCTTCCTGCTCTGGGCGCTGTCGTTGCTGCACGCCATGCTGCGCCCGGGGCGCCGTGCCTGGGCCGAGCAACTGGGCCTGGGGGCCTTGCTGTGGGCGGCTTTGCCGCTGCTCAACGGCCTGACCACGGGGCAGGGCTTGAACCATTCGATCGCCGTCGGCGATTGGGCCATGGCCGGTTTCGACCTGAGCGCATTGGCCAGCGGGCTGTTCCTGGCCTGGGCCGCCGCCAAAATGTGGCGGGCGCCGGTAGTGGCGGCCAAGCGTGCGCCGCGTGAGGCCAAGAGCGCACCCGGCACGTTGATCGAAAGCGAGGTGAACTGATGCTGGCCATTGCCCTGTTTGGTTTTGCCGGCTTTGCCGCCCTGTGCCTGGCCATGGAAAAGCACTACAAGGACCTGCTCGGGCACAAGCCCGCTCATGCGCGGCTCATGGCCCTGCGCATCGCCGGCTGGGTACTGCTGGCTCTGGCGCTGCTACTGGCCGTGCGCCACAGCGGCTGGGCCATGGGCCTGGTCGAGCTGTTCGCGGTGCTGATGGCCGGGGTCACCCTCTGGGTGTTCCTCTTGCCTTACCAGCCGCGCCTGTTGCTGAGCCTGGCAACGGCCAGCGTGGTGCTGGCGCCGTTGACTGCGATGGCATCACTGTAAAGTGGTGAACGAGCCGCTCGATCTGCCCGCCGACGGTGCATGTGACGCCGACGGGGCGAGCGGTCGCGCGCGCTTTGTGCAGGTGTTCCTTGCCCAGCGGGCGCAGATGGAAGCCCTGGTCAGCCGCCGTATCGGTTGCCGGGCCACGGCTTCGGACCTGATCCAGGAGTTGTTTTTGCGCTTCTGGCGGCGCCCGCAGGTCAAGGTCGAGGCACTCGATACCTATCTGCTGCGCTGTGCCGGCAACATCGCCATTGATCACCTGCGCAGCGAAGGCGCGCGAGAGCGGGTCACCGACAGCCTGCAGCTGGAAGTCGCCGACGATCATGTCAGTGAACCGCAAGCGGCCCTGGAGGCAAACAGCGACTTGCAGCGCATTGAAGCGGCGCTGCGGGAGCTGCCCGAGCGTACCCGGCAGATCTTTCTGCTCAACCGCATCCACGGGTGCAAGTACGCCGAGATCGCCAAGGCCATGGGCCTGTCCCAGAGCGCCGTGGAAAAACACATGATGCGCGCTCTGGAGGCGTGCAAGGCAAGTGTTGCGCTGCCGTCAGCCAGCCCGCGCAAGCCAGGGAAAGCACCATGACCGAGATCACCGCCGAGCACGAACAGGCCGCACTGGGCTGGCTGAGCCGGATCAACGAACAGCCGCAACTGGCCGAGCGTGCCGAGTTCAAGCGCTGGCTGCTGGCCAACCCGGCGCATGCCCGGGCCTATGCCCAGGCCCAGGCGTTGTGGCGCCTGAGCGAAGCACCGGCCAGCCTGCTGGCCGCCGAAGAGGACCAGGCCCTGCAAGGTTACCTGCGCGCCATGCAGCAACCGGCGCCGGGGCGCACCTGGCGCCGTGTTGCCACCTGCGCTGCAGCCGCCTGCCTGGTGCTGGCGCTGGGAACGGCGGCAGGCTGGCATCCGGGGTACTGGCTGGACGACCTGCAGGCGGATTACGTTACAACCGCGGGGCAGGTTGAGGAGGTGGTGCTGGCCGACAATTCGCACATGACCCTGGATGCCGGCAGTGCGGTATCGGTGGATTTCACGCACGGGGTGCGACAGGTGACGATCCGCCGGGGCGCGGCGTTCTTTCATGTCACGCATACCGGTGAGCCGTTCGTGGTCGACGCGGCAAACGGCCAGACCCAGGTGCTCGGTACCCGGTTCGAGGTCCGCAAGCACAGCGGCGGGGCCCGGGTCACCGTGCTCGATGGCCGGGTCGCGGTGACGGCGGCCCCCGGGCGTTTGCAGCAACAGCTGAGCGGCGGCCAGCAGGTCGCCTATCGCGACGGCACCGCCAGCGCCGTCGAAGCGGTGGACAGCGAATCACGCCTGGCCTGGCGCCAGGGCTGGCTCAATTACTACCAGGTGCCGCTGAGCACGGTGATCGACGACTTGGCCCGCTACTACCCGGGGCGCATCATCCTGCTCGACAGCGAGCTGGGCAAACGCAAGGTCAGCGCCAGCTTCCCGGCCAGCCAGCCACTGGCGGCGCTGGATTCGCTCGGTGCGGTGCTCGGCTTCAAGCGCAATACCCTGCTGGAGCGGGTCACGCTGATCCGCTGAAAAATATTTTTAGAAAGTGCTGAGGTAACCTCGTGCGACAACCGTGTAGTGAGTGAAAGTGCGATTCATTCGCATAAACATCACTCCTTCACAGGTCATCGGTCATGAAGTTCACACCCTCGCCAGCGCGTCGCTTTTCACGTTGGCTCAGTGTCGCGGCGCTGGCTGCGGGTAGCGCATTGCCCTTGGGTGTCGCCGCCGCGCAGCAGGTCTACAGCTTTTCCCAAGCGAGCAAGCCGCTGGTGCAGGCGCTCAATGACTTCAGCCGGCTGACCGGGCAAAGTGTGATCTACACCGCCGACCTGCCATCGATCAATGCTCCGGCCCTCAACGCCAGCCTCAGCGCCGAGCAGGCTTTGCAGCAACTGCTGGGCAATTCCGGCTTCGCCGTTCGCCGCGTCGATGTCCGCACCCTGACCCTCGAACCGCTCGATGCCGGCACTGCGCTCAAGCTCGAGGCGACCACGGTGAACTCGCAGGCCGATGCCGACTACAGCTATCAGCCGCCGCAAAGCAGCTCGGTGATGCGCAGCCAGGCATCGATCATGCAGACGCCCCAGGCCATTAACGTGGTACCGGCCCAGGTGCTCAAGGACCAGGCCCCGCGCAACCTCGACGATGCCCTGGCCAATGTCAGCGGCGTGACCCAGGGCAACAACTTCGGCGGCACCCAGGACACGGTGATGAAGCGCGGCTTTGGCGACAACCGCGACGGCTCGATCATGCGCGATGGCATGCCCATCGTGCAGGGCCGCAGCCTCAATGCCACCACTGAGCGGGTCGAAGTGCTCAAGGGCCCGGCCTCATTGTTGTACGGTATCCAGGACCCGGGCGGGGTGATCAACGTGGTCAGCAAGCGGCCGCAACTGCAACGCTACAACGCCCTGAACCTGCGCGGCTCTACTTATGGCAGCGGCAAGAACGGCAGCGGCGGCGGCCTGGACAGCACCGGCGCGCTGGGCGAGAGCAACTTCGCCTACCGCCTGGTGCTCGACCATGAAGATGAAGACTACTGGCGCAACTTCGGCACCCACCGCGAATCGCTGGTGGCGCCATCGCTGGCCTGGTACGGCGAAGACACCCAGGTGCTGCTGGCCTACGAGCACCGCGAGTTTCTCTATCCGTTCGACCGTGGCACCGCCATCGACCCGCGCACCAACCACCCGCTGGATATCCCCAGCACCCGGCGCCTGGACGAGCCGTTCAATGATATGCAAGGGCGCTCGGACCTCTATCGGCTGGAGGTCGATCATCAGCTTGCGGATGACTGGAAAGCCCACTTGGGCTTCAGTTACAACCGTGAAACCTACGACGCCAGCCAGGTGCGGGTGACCGGCGTCAACGCCGCGCGCGGCACCCTGACCCGCAGCATGGACGGCACCCACGGCGCACTCAGCAGCGACCGTTTCGCCACCTTGAGCCTTGAGGGCACGGTGCAACTGGCGGGGATGCAGCACGACCTGCTGTTCGGCCTGGATAACGAATACCGCAAGGTCTACCGCGCCGACCTGATCCGCCAGAGCAGCCTGAGCACCTTCAGTTACCTGAACCCGGTGTATGGCCGCGAAGTCGAAGGCACCAGCGTGCGTGACAGCGACAGCGCGCAGACCGACAAGCTGCGCAGCGACTCGCTGTTCTTCCAGGATTCGATCCACCTCGATGAGCACTGGATCCTGGTCGCCGGCGCGCGCTACCAGATGTACGACCAGCTCGCCGGGCGCGGGCGGCCGTTCAAGGCCAACACCAACGGCAATGGCCAGGCCTGGGTGCCGCGGCTGGGCCTGGTGTACAAGGTCGACGAGCAGCTGTCGTTCTATGGCAGCTACACCGAATCGTTCAAGCCCAATTCCAGCATCGCCCCACTGAGCGGCGGCCTGGTGCTGGACTCGGGCGTGGAACCTGAACAGGGCAAATCCTGGGAACTGGGTGCCAAGCTCGACGTGCCGGGGGCGTTGACCGGCACCCTGGCGCTGTTCGACATCCGCAAGCGCAACGTGCTGGTGGCCAACTTCGACTCGGCAACCGGCGACACCCTCTACAGCAATGCGGGCGAGGTGCGCTCACGGGGCGTCGAGCTGGACCTGAGCGGGCAGTTGAGCGAGCGCTGGAGCCTGATCGGCAACTATGCCTTCACCGATGCCGACGTCACCCAGGACCCCACGCTCGAAGGCAATCGCCTGCAGAACGTAGCGCGTCACAGCGGCTCGCTGTCGGCGGTGTATGACGCGGGCAGCCTGTTCGGCGGCGATCGCCTGCGCCTGGGCGCCGGTGCGCGCTATGTCGGTGAGCGGGCGGGCAACGCCGAGAATGATTTCGAGCTGCCGGGCTACACCGTCGCCGATGCCTTCGCCAGCTACGAAACCCGCCTGGACGAGCACAAGGTGCGCTTGCAGTTGAACGTCAAGAACCTGTTCGACCGCACCTATTACAGCTCGGCGGTGAACCGTTACTTTGTCTCGGTGGGCGATGCGCGCCAGGTCAGCCTGTCCAGCACCCTGGAGTTCTAGCCGCTGCGCCACACCTCGAACTTCGTTCACGGCTGTGGCGCTGGCCAGGGGGGTAACCCGGTTACCCGTGCTTGAGTTGCTCGGCGCATTGCGCGGGCAGCCAGAAAACATCCTGAGTCTTCATGTTCCGGTCGAACAGGATCTTGTATTGGCAGGTTCTATATTCAGTGCCGTTACCGCTAGGCAGCTTGAGGACATAGTCCCATTCGCGTACGGCCACTTGCCCCTCGGCGAAATGCGGGCGCCCCAACAGCTCGTAGACCTGAGGCTTGCTCAGTCCCGGCATCATGCGGCCAAGGTTATCAAGGTCAGGGAGGCTGCCTTCCGGCTGCCAGTGGTTGTCCTCGACGGAGGGCCAGACCGGCTCGGTATGGGCTTGCAGATGCCCGTCCTCGGTAATCTGGCTTAGTCGGGATGTACCGCAAGCCGCCAGCACGGCGCCGATTGCTAGTAAGGCAGCCCAGCGGGCAGCAGGCAAAATCGAACGTTTGTTCATGTCGAAATCCGTTGGAATCAGAGTGATTGATTGACCCGTGGCAGTTGCCCTGTAGCGGGCAACTGCCTTGCCGTTTACCAGTGGAAGCCCGCACCGACGCCAACGCCCATCTGCCCGCGGGTGTCGGCCGAACCATTGGCCTTGAACACCCACTTGCCGTTGTCGGACAGCGTCGACAGGCCCACGGCCATCGAGGCCTCGCCACCGGTCGTGGCCATGCCGCTAGCCAGCATGCTTCGGCCGGGCAGATAGGCCTGGGGCATGCTGGCCATGGCCATGGCACCGGCGGCCGCGCCCATCGCATCCTTACGCAGGTTGTTGACGTCCGAACGGATCTGGTCGAACTGGCCTTGGGTGCCGCCCCTGATTGCCGAGTGCAGTTGATTCACGTTGACCGCATCGGTGCCCTGGATGCCTGGCGCGACGTTGTGCACAGCGACAGGGCCACTGTTTCTGCCGGACAAGGTGACGTCATTGGAGGGCACATCAGGTGTCGCTACGCCGTGCGCATCCGAGTACTGAACCGGCGCGCCGGTCTGCAGCTTGTCGATAGCTTCGCCTACATTGCTGGTGTTGTTGCCATACACGGTGTAGGTCGGGTTGCTGACCTTGCCGGTGTTTGCGTCATAGCGCGAGCCTGCACCCAGGGTGTTGGTGACGCTATTGCCCTGATTGTGGAGGTGCTGTCGGGTCTGCTGCAGTTGGCCGCCATTGACCGCGTCCTTGCTGTTGCGCGCCACCACGCCATCCTGCACGTTGTGCAGGCTCACGGGTTGGCCCGGGGCGTTGCCGACCAGGGTGACGTCCTGAGTGGGGGTAATGCCGTTGACCGAACCGGCGCTTGAGCTTCCACCCGCGCCTCCCGAGCCGGGCGCATAGGGGTTTGCCTGGGTAGGCGTTTGCGGGTTGCTGTACTGCACGGGGCTCTTATCGCGCAGATCGGTGATCCGGGTGTCCAGGCTGGTCAGTGTGGTGTTCACTGCCTTGAACGCGTCGCCGACATTGTTGTAGTTGGAGCCCTGGATGAGGTAGCTCGGTGCAGACATGTTGCCGGTGAACGGGTTGTACACGGCACCGGCGCCGAAGTAATTGGCGATGTCACCGCCGAGACTGTTCAAGCGGCTGCCCACCAGGTTGACCGCCCGATGGGTAGCGAACAGCTGACTGCCGTTAATCGCATCGGTGCTGGTGCCGGTGACGCGTCCGGCCGCGACGTTGCTGATTTGGCGTTCGGCATCTTGGGCGCCGACACTGACCACGCTGGCAGGCTTGCTGCCTGCATAGATGTAGGCGTTACCGTCGATCACCGCGCCGGCTGTCGGCTGTGCGGCGGCGGTCTGGCTGCCGGCACCCAGTGCCACGTCATTGTGATTGATCGCGCTTGCGCGGTTACCCAGGGCAACAGCGTCGGAGGCCGTGGCGCTCGCGTCGGTGCCGATGGCCACCGTGTCGTTGGCGCTGATCTTCGAGCCTGAGGTTCTGCCGATGGCAATGTTGTTGTCGCCACTTACGTTGTTGCCGGCGGAGAAACCTGCGGCGAAGTTGGAGCTGCCGTTAACCTGTTTTCCGGCGTGTGCGCCTGTCGCGGTATTGGTGTCGCCGGTCACATTCCAGCCGGAAAATGCCCCGTTGGCGCTGTTGAAGCTGCCGTTGACCCGATTGCTTGCGTTGTTGCCGGCGCCGGAGTTGAAGTTGCCGGTAATGTTCTGCCCGGCGTTTGCACCTAAACCGCTGTTGCCCATTCCGTTGACGGTGCGACCGGCATTGATGCCGAATCCGGTGTTGCCCCGACCCTTGACGCCATTACCGGAATCGTTACCGGCGTAGGTGTTGTTGTCACCAACCACGTTACTGCCCGCGTTGCGCCCGACAGCGCTGTTGAATGAGCCTTCGACATTGACCCCGGCGTTCGATCCGACAGTCGTGTTGTGCTTGCCCGTAACCTTGGCACCGGCATTGAAACCGTAGGCCGAGTTTCCCGAGTTGCTGGTGATTTCGGGGTCTACGGCGCCGGCGCCGTAGGTGTTGTCGGTGCCAAACCCTGAGACTGAGTCCGCTTGAGCCAGTGGCGAAAGCACTGCCAGCAATGAAAGATAAAGGCTCGATCGCTGCAGGGAGTGCCGCTGTCGCAAGTGGCTGGGAGTCTGTACGTCGCTCATGGTGCTGTCCTGGTTTTAGGGGCCGCGTAAGCAGGCCGCTGGAATTGTCCTGATGAATAAATGGTTTTTGTTAGGCACGAATTTCTCTGAATTCTTGTTAATTCCCCAATAACCAAACAGCGAAGCTCCGCTGTTATTTCACCCCGTTCAGCGCACGTTTTCGGCTTAGGAAGATGAAGGAGGCGAAGCTTAAGGTGCGCAGACGTATTCACTAATTCGATTGTTTTGATCGAGATTATGAATAAATTCAATGAGCAGACGGCGGCCCGGCGTGCCGGGGCAGCGCCAGGGAGCGGGCGTCCTGGTGAGGGCTTGTGAGGCGGGGGGTATCAGCTTTTGAGCGCGGTTCGGTAGGCACCGGGCGTCGCCCCCAGGGCCTGGCGGAAGCGGTTGCTGAAATGGCTGGCGCTGGCAAAGCCGCACAGCAGGGCCACTTCGCCCAGCGGCAGTTGGCCATGGCGCAGCAGTTGTCGCGCCTTGGCCAGGCGCCGGGCCAGCAGGTACTGGTGCGGCGGCAGGCCGAAGCTTTCGCGAAACATCCGCGCGAAGTGGTACTCGGAGAGGTTGCACAGCGCCGCCAGCTCGCCAAGGCTCAGGGGTTGATCGAGGTGGCCTTCGACATACTCGCGCAGTTGCCGGCGCTGGTGCGCGGCCAGCCCGCCTTTAAGACGCAGGCCCTGGCGCAGGCCAACCTGGCTGAGCAGGGCATGGTCGAGAATCTCGTGGGCCAGGCTGCTGGTCAGCAGGCGCTCGCCCGGTTCGTCCCAGTCCAGGGCGATCAGCTGGCGAAAGCGCCGGGCCTGCTCGGGGTCGTCGAGAAAGGTCGCCTCCTGCAGTTGCAGTTCACGGGGTTCGCGGTCCAGCAGGCTGACGCAACCGAGGGCGAATTGCTCCTGGCTGATGTACAGGTGTGCCAGGCGGATCGAGCCGTTGACCACCCAATGCGAGGCCGATCCTGCCGGCATGATGCACAGCTTGTCGGGTGCGCCGGTGTGGCCGGGGCGGTCACGGCGAAAGGTGCCGGTGCCGTCGGCGATGTAACACGACAGGGTGTGATGGCTGGGAGCCTCGTAGTCGCGGGCGTCGTGACGGTTGTTCCACAGGGCTGCTGCCAGGCCGTCCCCCAGGTGCGCGCTGTGTTCCAGGCGGGCATGGGGTGAGTCGTGCATGGCTTTGAAGACTTGCAGCTGGTCCAACGGCGTCATGGTCCTTACCTCTGTGGGCCATCGTACTCCGCCAGGCCGGGGCTGACAGCTGTTGCCTGTGCAAAAGCGCAAGAATGTGCAAGTGCCGGCTGGGGTTGCAGTTGCACACTGGTGGCCTGGAATCGAGGAGTGCCGCCATGAACCTGTCGTTATACCTGCTCACTGTGCTGATCTGGGGCACCACCTGGATTGCCCTGAAGCTGCAATTGGGGGAGGTCGCCATTGCGGTGTCGATCGTCTACCGCTTTGCCCTGGCGGCGCTGGTGCTGTTTGTCATCCTGCTGCTCAGCCGCCGCCTGCAACCGATGAATCGCCGCGGCCACCTGATCTGCCTGGCCCAGGGCCTGTGCCTGTTCTGCGTCAACTTCATGTGCTTTCTGACCGCCAGCCAGTGGATTCCCAGTGGCCTGATCGCCGTGGTGTTCTCCACCGCCACCTTGTGGAACGCGCTGAATGCGCGGGTATTCTTTGGCCAGAAGGTTGCCGCCAATGTGCTTGCCGGTGGCGCCCTCGGCCTGGCCGGGCTGGGCCTGCTGTTCTGGCCGGAGCTGTCCGGGCATGCCGCCAGCCGCGAAACCATTATCGGCCTGGGCCTGGCGCTGCTGGGCACCCTGTGTTTTTCGGCCGGCAACATGCTCTCCAGCCTGCAACAAAAGGCCGGCCTGCGGCCGCTGACCACCAATGCCTGGGGCATGCTTTATGGCGCGAGCATGCTCGGGCTGTACTGCCTGGTCAGCGGCATTGCGTTTGCCATGGAATGGAACACGCGCTACATCGGCTCGCTGTTGTACCTGGTGATCCCGGGCTCGGTGATCGGTTTTACCGCCTACCTGACCCTGGTCGGACGCATGGGGCCGGAGCGGGCCGCTTACTGCACGGTGTTGTTCCCGCTGGTGGCGCTGAACGTCTCGGCGTTCTACGAGGGGTATCAATGGACGGCGCCGGCGTTGGCAGGCCTGGTGCTGGTGATGCTGGGCAACGTGCTGGTGTTTCGCAAGCCCCGGCCCAAGGTGGTCGAGCCGGTCGTGGCCTTGAGGTAGCAATCGCGGGTCAAGCCCGCTCCCACAAGTTGGGATTAATCTGTGGGAGCGGGCTTGACCCGCGATGAGGCCGACGCAGTACCTGATAAAAATGCCAGGTTTCAGGGACGTTCCAAGGGCGTAACTTGCGCTCAACACATCCGCAGCGTTCGAGGCAACGGTCATGGAAGTGATGATGGGCAAGTCCGATAAACCGGTGGTCGCGCCGCCCACTCTCAAAGATGCGGCCTGGACTGTCAGCCTTTCCCAGGTGGGCGAGGAGGGGCTGACGCTCAGTGGTTATTCCTTGCCAGGCTTGCAGGGCTCTCAAGGAGCAACCTTGCTCCTAGGCTGGATTGGTTTTCCACCGGGAGGGGATCCGGAAACCTACTCGGACTCGCATGCAATCGAGCGTTGGGAAGACTATCGCGGGCACGAGTTCGTGCTGCCCAGGCGCTATTTGCAAAGCGCACTGGGCGGCACTGGTGTGCTGTTTTTCGATCTCTCGGTGCTCAGCCTGCCGTCGCAGATTTCACCACTGATAACGGTAAGGGTGGTTGATTAGGTACTCGTACCGCCTACTTCCACACCTGCGGATTGACCAGATCCCGCGGCCGTTCACCCAGCAACGCGCTGCGCAGGTTATCAATCGCGCGATTGGCCATGGCCTCGCGGGTTTCAGCGGTAGCCGAACCTACATGCGGCAAGGTCAGGGCGTTTTTCAGCTGGAACAACGGCGAGGCTGCCAGTGGTTCCTTCTCGTACACATCCAGCCCGGCGCCGCGAAGGGTGCCGGCCTGCAGGGCCTCGATCAGCGCCGCCTCATCCACCACCGGCCCACGGGACACGTTGATCAGGAAGGCACTGGGCTTCATCAGCTGCAGTTCACGGGTGCTGATCAGGTGCTTGGTCTGCGCCCCCAGTGGTACCACCAGGCAGACGAAGTCAGCTTCAGCCAGCAGCTCATCGAGGCTGCGGTATTGCGCGCCCAGTTCCTGTTCCAGGGCCGGCTTGCGGCTGTTGCCGCTGTAGAGGATCGGCATGTTGAAACCGAAGCGCCCACGCCGGGCAATGGCCGCGCCGATATTGCCGAGGCCGACGATACCCAGGGTCTTGCCATGCACGTCGCTGCCAAACTGCGCCGGGCCCACGGTGGCCTGCCATTGCCCGGCCTTGGTCCAGGCATCCAGCTCGGCCACCCGCCGCGCCGCGCCGATCAGCAGGGCAAAGCCGAGGTCGGCGGTGCTCTCGGTGAGCACGTCAGGGGTGTTGGTCAGGGCGATGCCGCGCTGGTTGAAGTAGGCCAGGTCATAGTTGTCGTAGCCCACCGAGACGCTGGCGACCACTTCCAGCTTGCTGGCGTTTGCCAGTTGCGCCTGGCCGAGCTTGCGGCCGACGCCGATCAGGCCATGCGCCTCGGGCAAGGCGTCGTTGAACTGGGCACTGATGTCGCCGAGCTTGGGGTTGGGCACGATTACGTTGAAGTCTTGCTGCAGGCGTTCGACCATCGCCGGGGTGATGCGGCTGAAGGCAAGGACGGTCTTTTTCATCGGCGAAATCTCTGCGGGCGGTGGAGAATGGGTAGCACGCTATCATTCTCCACCACCCCTGTGCAGCAAGATTTCAGGTGGCGATGCGCAGTTCGTGGGTTTTCAGGTCCGCTTCGTGGGCGGCGAGAATTTCCGGCAGAGAATTGCGCAGGTACTCGACCCAGGTCTTGATCTTGGCATCCAGGTACTGGCGCGACGGGTAGATCGCGTACAGGTTGAGCTCCTGCAGGCGGTACTCGGGCATCACCCGCACCAGTGAGCCATCACGCAGGCCCTCGATCGCCGAATAGATCGGCAGCACACCAACGCCCATGCCACTGCGGATCGCGGTTTTCATCGCGTCGGCGGAGTTCACCTGGAACGGCGCCTGGGTGATGTTGACCACTTCCTGGCCTTCGGGGCCGTCGAACAGCCATTTCTCCAGCGGGATCACCGGGCTGACCATGCGCAGGCAGGCGTGGTTGAGCAGGTCGCTGGGCTTGTGGGCGATGCCGTGGCGTTTCACGTAGTCGGGCGAGGCGCAGACGATGCTGTAGGTGATGCCCAGGCGCTGGGAGACAAAGCCCGAGTCCGGCAGCTCGCTGGCCAGCACGATGGACACGTCGTAGCCTTCGTCGAGCAGGTCCGGCACGCGGTTGGCCATGGTCAGGTCGAAGGTCACGTCCGGGTGGGTTTCGCGGTAGCGGGCGATGGCATCGATGACGAAGTGCTGGCCGACCCCGGTCATCGAATGCACCTTCAGTTGCCCTGCCGGGCGCGCATGGGCGTCGCTGGCCTCGGCTTCGGCTTCTTCGACGTAGGTGAGGATCTGTTCGCAGCGCATCAGGTAACGCTTGCCGGCTTCGGTCAGGGCGATGCGCCGGGTGGTGCGGTTGAGCAGGCGGGTTTGCAGATGGGCTTCAAGATTGGAGACCGCCCGCGACACGTTGGCGGTGGTCGTATCCAGTTGCACGGCCGCGGCAGTGAAGCTGCCGACTTGCGCGACGCAACTAAAAGCACGCATGTTTTGCAGGGTGTCCATGGGTCGCTCTCAAAGTAGACGACAAATTGTGACATGAAGTAACCGAGGCGGTCTTCAGACTAAAGCCGGATTATCACTGTTTTCGTAACAAAGATTCGCAGTAATGCACGCTTATCGCCAGTGCGGCGGCCCCCTAGAATTGCGTCTCCAAGCGTCATCCACCTTCTATGTCGGGAATTCGCAGCTGTGCCGCGTCGCATCATCAGAGCGCTCAATGCGCTCAGTGCCTGTGCCTTTAGCTTGACCTTGAGCGGCTGTATCGGAACCTGGGGCATTGCCCCGCAAAGCAAGACGCTGCAAGCCAATACCCTGACCACCGACGCGGCGATCCGTGAAGCCGCCCTCGACGCCCATTGGCCCGACCAGCAATGGTGGCGGGCCTACGGCGACCCGCAACTCGATCGCTGGATCGCCCTGGCCGTGCAAGACAGCCCGACCCTGGCCATGGCCGTCGCCCGTGTGCGTGAAGCCAAGGCCATGGCCGGGGTGGTCGAGTCGGCAGAAAAACTGCAGGTCAACGGCCAGTCGACGCTCAAGCGCCACAACTGGCCGCAAGACCAGTTCTATGGCCCCGGCGCGTTGTCCGGGGCCAACACCTGGGACAACAATGCATCGCTTGTCTTGAGCTACGCCCTGGACCTCTGGGGCCGGGAGCGCAATGCCAGCGAGCAGGCCGTGGACATGGCCCACATGAGCGTGGCCCAGGCGCGTCAGGCCCAGCTCGAGCTGCAGAACAACATCGTCAAGGCCTACATCCAGCTGTCGCTGCACTTTGCCCAGCGCGATATCGTCAAGGCCGAGCTTGAGCAGCAGGAGCAGATCCTGGCCCTGGCCGAACGGCGTCTGGCCGGTGGCATCGGCACGCACTTTGAAGTCAGCCAGGCGCAGACGCCACTGCCGGAAACCCACCGCCAGCTCGATGCCCTCAATGAGGAAATCGCCCTGGCCCGTAACCAGCTGGCAGCCTTGGCCGGTAAAGGTCCAGGCGAGGGCGCGCAACTGCAGCGTCCACGACTGGCGCTGGGCACTGCGCTGAAATTGCCCTCGGCCTTGCCCGCCGAACTGGTCGGCCAGCGCCCGGACGTGGTCGCCAGCCGCTGGCAGGTCGCAGCCCAGGCCCGTGGTATCGATGTCGCCCATGCCGGCTTCTTCCCCAACGTCGACCTGGTTGCTGGCCTCGGTTTCATGGCCACCGGCGGCGGGCCGCTGGAGTTTCTGACCGGGCGCAAGTTCAACTACAACGTCGGCCCGGCGATCAGCCTGCCGGTGTTCGACGGCGGTCGCTTGCGCTCGCAACTGGGGGGTGCCGCGGCTGGTTATGACATCGCCGTGGCGCGCTACAACCAGACCGTGGTCGAGGCGCTCAAGGGTGTTTCCGATCAGTTGATCCGTCGTGAGTCGATGAACGAGCAGCAACACTTTGCCGCCGAATCGGTGGCCTCGGCGCAAAAGACCTACGACATCGCCATGATCGCCTTCCAGCGCGGCCTGACCGATTACCTCAATGTGCTCAACGCGCAGACGATGCTGTTCCGCCAGCAGCAGATCCAGCAGCAGGTCCAGGCCGCACGCCTGAGTGCCCACGCCGAACTGGTCACGGCCCTGGGAGGCGGACTGGGCGCGGGCCATGATGTGCCGGAAGCAGATCGGCAACAGGCGCCGAAAACCCCGGCGACCCTGGCGATTTTCGACAAGCCGGGCCATGCCGAATGAGCGTACTGACCCTGCCGTTTCGCTGGCTGGCCACCCTGGAGTGGCGTCGCGGGTTCTTTGAGTGGGTGCGCACCGACGGGGTCACCTGGGTGTACATCTTCAAGGTCCTCAGCGCCGCCTTCCTGACCCTGTGGCTGGCCATGCGCCTGGAACTGCCGCAGCCGCGCACGGCGATGATCACTGTGTTCATCGTCATGCAGCCGCAGAGCGGCCATGTGTTCGCCAAGAGCTTCTACCGGCTGCTGGGCACCCTGGCCGGCTCGTCGATGATGGTCGCGCTGATCGCCTTGTTCCCGCAGAACACCGAGCTGTTCCTGCCGAGCCTGGCGATCTGGGTCGGCCTGTGTTCGGCCGGCGCCATGCGCTACCGTACCTTTCGCGCCTATGGTTTCGTGCTCGCCGGTTACACCGCGGCGATGGTCGGCCTGCCGGCCTTGCAGCACCCTGACGGCGCGTTCATGGCTGCGGTGTGGCGGGTGCTGGAAATCTCCCTGGGGATCCTTGTCTCGACCCTGGTCAGCGCCGCGATTCTGCCGCAGTCGGCCAGTGCCTCGATGCGCAACGCCCTGTACCAGCGCTTTGGCGTGTTCGCCGGCTTCGTTGCCGAGGGCCTGCGCGGCGACAGCCAGCGCGACCGCTTTGAAAGCAGCAACGTGCGCTTTATCGCCGAGGCCGTAGGTCTGGAAAGCCTGCGCAGCGTCACCGCCTTCGAAGACCCGCACATGCGCCGGCGCAATGGGCGCCTGGGGCGGATGAACAGCGAATTCATGGCCATCACCACGCGCTTCAACGCCTTGCACCAGTTGCTGGAGCGCTTGCGTTTGCGTGGGCCGCTGCAGATCGTCACCGCCATCGAGCCGGGGCTCACCGCCCTGGCCGAGCTGCTCGACGCCTATGCCGGTCGCGGTCTCACCGAGGGTGATGCGGCGCGCCTGGCCGAACAACTGGCGGCCTACAAGGAAGGCTTGCCGGAGCGCGTGCGCACCCTGCGTGCAGCGTATGTCGAGAGCGGCCCGAGCGATGCCGACCTGCTGGACTTCCACACTGCCTACGAACTGCTGTACCGCTTCGTCGACGACATGCACAGCTACGCCCAGACCCACGCTTCGCTGACCGAGCACAACCATGCCCGCGAGCAGTGGGATGAGCCCTATGTGGCGCAGACCAACTGGATGGCCTCGCTGGCCGCCGGTGTGCGCGCCGCGTTCATCCTGCTGGTGCTGGGCAGCTTCTGGATACTCACCGCCTGGCCGAGCGGGGCGATGATGACGCTGATCGCCGCGGCCACCGTCGGCCTCTCGGCGGCCACGCCAAACCCCAAGCGCATGTCGTTCCAGATGGCCTGCGGGACCTTGTTCGGCGCCTTTGTCGGCTTCTTCGAAACCTTCTTCGTGTTCCCCTGGATCGACGGTTTCCCGCTGTTATGCCTGGTGCTGGCGCCGGTGTTCGTGTTCGGCGCGTTCCTCGCCTCGCGACCGGCCTATGCCGGTTACGGGCTGGGCCTGCTGATCTTTTTTGCCACCGGTTCCGTGCCGGACAACCTGACCATCTACAACCCTTACAACTTCATCAACGACTACATCGCCATGGTCATCGGCATGCTGGTCTGCGCTGCTGCCGGGGCAATCATCCTGCCGCCCAACAGCCGCTGGTTGTGGAGCCGCCTGGAGCAGGATTTGCGTGCCCAGGTGCTGTATGCGATCACCGGGCGCCTGCGCGGCTTGGGTTCGAGCTTCGAAAGCCGCACCCGCGACCTGCTGCACCAGGCCTATGGCCTGGCGGTCGGCCAGCCGCGGGTGCAGAGCAAGTTGCTGCGCTGGATGTTCGTGGTGCTTGAGGTCGGTCATGCGATCATCGAACTGCGCAAGGAGCAGGCGATTTTGCCGGTGCACCCGTGCTACGCCGAATCGCAGCCCTGGCGCCAGGCCATCCGGGTCATGGGCCGCGCCCTGGCGCGCCTGTTCATGCAGCCGAGCGCGAGCAACCACGAGCGTGCGCTGGTGGCGGTGGACCATGCCATCAGCCGGGTGCAGGCCACCGACGAGCCGTTCGCCCGCCACTTCGACACCTCGGCCCTGCGCCGGGTGCAGAGCTACCTGCATTTCATCCGTACTTCACTGCTCGACCCTCAGTCGCCGCTGGCCGAACTGGCCCCGGCCAAAGGACTGCCCCATGCCTCGTGAAATCGCCTTCCATGGCGTCTACATGCCGACCATGACCCTGATGTTCCTGTTCGCCGCTGGGCTTGCCTGGGGTTTGGACCGGTTTATCGCCAGTCATGACGGCTACCGCTTCTTCTGGCACCCGGCGTTGCTGCGCCTGTGCCTGTTTATCTGCCTGTTCGGATCCATCGCCCTGACTCTCTACCGTTGAGACCCCTGTTGATGAAAAAGTTTTTCAGCCTGATCGCCACCTTGCTCGTGCTGGCCGCTGCCGTGGTGATCGGTCGCCAGCTCTGGGTGCATTACATGAACACGCCCTGGACCCGCGACGGGCGCGTGCGTGCCGACATCATCAACGTCGCTGCCGACGTGCCGGGCTACGTGGTCGATGTGCCGGTGCGCGACAACCAGTTGGTGAAGAAGGGCGATGTGCTGCTGCAGATCGACCCCGAGCACTACGAAGTGGCGGTCCGCCAGGCCCAGGCGCTGGTCGCTTCGCGCAAGGCCACCTGGGAAATGCGCAAGGTCAACGCCCATCGCCGCGCCGACATGGACAACCTGGTGATCTCGCGGGAGAACCGTGACGATGCCAGCAACATCGCCAACTCGGCGCTGGCCGATTACCAGCAGGCCCAGGCGCAATTGGCGGCGGCCGAGCTGGACCTCAAGCGGACCAAGATCCTCGCCACGGTCGATGGCTATGTCACCAACCTCAACGTCCATCGCGGTGACTACGCGCGCACCGGCGAGCCGAAGATGGCGGTGGTCGACAAGGATTCGTTCTGGGTTTATGGCTTCTTCGAAGAGACCAAGCTGCCGCACGTGCGGGTGGGCGACCAGGCCGAGTTGCAGATGATGAGCGGCGAGCGGCTCAAAGGGCATGTAGAGAGTATCTCGCGCGGTATCTATGACCGCGACAACCCGGAAAGCCGCGAGCTGATCGCTGACGTCAATCCGACCTTCAACTGGGTGCGCCTGGCCCAGCGGGTGCCGGTGCGGATTCATATCGATGAAGTGCCCGAGGGCTTTTTGCTGGCGGCGGGTACCACCTGTACGGTGGTGGTCAAGCCCGGCAAGGCGCAGGGTTGAGTTGATCGCGGGGCAAGCCCGCTCCTACAGGATCTAGGGGTGGGCCAATTTTTTGGTTCTTTGTGACATTTCGGGGACTATGAGCCTTGGGGTGGGGGGGCGAGCTTATCCAATCGTTGTGGCGCTGCGGCTGGCCCCTTCCGCCTTTACGGCGTCCTACTTTTCTCTTGGGAAAAGTAGGCAAAACCGCTCGCTCCCGCATACGGCCCTACGCTGCGCTTCGGGTTCCTTCGCTTCGGTGCCTTCCAGGGGCATTGCGGCCTACGACTTGCTACGCCAAGTCTACGTCTCGCGACTTCGGCTTGGGCCGAAGGGTGCTACGCACCAGCCCCCTCCAGACACCTACGCTCAGCCTCCTGAAGTCGCGAAGTTACGGGCAGCGCCTGCACGGGCGTATCTGCGAAAGCAGATTATGGCGTAGCCAAACTGATCCCGAAGCGAGGACCGACCTGCTTCATCTTGATGCTGATCTTGATCTTGATCTTGATCTTGATCTTCATGCACGTAATTCCAGGCGCCGCCAAAAGCGACTTCAGGAGGCTGAGCGAAGGTGCCTGTAGGGGCAGTGCGCAGCACCTTCGGCGTTAGCCGAAGACGCGAGACGTAGACTTGGCGTAGCAAGTCGTAGGCCGCGATGCCCCGGAGGGCGCCGTAGCGAAGGGACCCGAAGCGCAGCGTAGGGCCGTATGCAGTAGCAAGCGGTTTTGCCTACTTTTCCCAAGAGAAAAGTAGGCCGCCGTAAGGGCGGAAGGGGCCGGCCGCGGCGCCACAGCGAATGGATAAGCTCGCAGCCAGAACAACCCAAGGATCCCTAGCCCTCCAGGATTCCGCGAAGAACCAATTTCTTAGCGATGCATGAACTGCGGCGCGCGTTTCTCGGCAAACGCCGCCATGCCTTCCTTCTGGTCCTCGATGGCGAAGGTGGAGTGGAACAAACGCCGCTCCTGGCGCACGCCTTCGCTCAGGGTGGTCTCAAAGGCGCGGTTGACCGCTTCCTTGGCCATCATGCTGACCGGGCCAGAGTAGCTGGCAATCCGCGCCGCAGCCTGCAGGGCTTCGTCGAGCAGGGCCTGATCGCTGACCCGGCGGCTGACCAGCCCGCAGCGCTCGGCTTCTTCAGCATCCATGGTGCGGCCGGTGAGGACCATGTCCATGGTCTTGGCCTTGCCGATCGAGCGGGCCAGGCGCTGGCTGCCACCGGCGCCGGGGATGGTGCCGATCTTGATTTCCGGCTGGCCGAAGCGGGCGCTGTCGGCAGCGATGATCATGTCGCACATCAGCGCCAGTTCGCAGCCACCACCCAGTGCGTAACCGGCCACTGCGGCGATGCTGGGCTTGCGAAAGCTCGCCAGGCGCTCCCAGTCCACGGTCACGAAATCGCTGGTGTAGACATCCATGTAGCTGCGATCACGCATCGCCTTGATGTCAGCGCCGGCGGCAAACACGGTGTCGCCACCGGTCAGTACCAGGGCGCGGACGCTACGGTCCTGCTCAAGGTGGTCAAGCACACCGGCCAGCTCCGCGGCCAGTTCGCAGCACAACGAGTTGAGCACCTCGGGACGGTTGAGGCGGATCAGGGCAACAGCGCCGATCTGTTCCAGTTGCAGGTAGTCGAGTTTCATCCGTGCGATCTCGGTAAAGGGGAAGGGTCAGACGTGGCGGGCATCGACCAGCACCGGGCAGCCGGCCTTGTCGATGACCTTGCTGCTGATCGAAGGGTCGAGCATGCGGTCCAGGCGCGACAGGTGGCGATGGCCCATGACGATCAGGTCGCTTTCCAGGCGCTTGGCCTCGGCGACGATGGTCGATACCGGGTCACCGTTGACCAGGTTGCCTTCGGTCTGGAAGCCGCGGGTGCGCAGGTAGTCCACGGCTTGCTGCATGGTCATGTCGGCCATTTGCTGTTCATGGCTGGCGGCCGGGTATTCACTTTGGTCGAAGGCGCTGATGCGTCTGTTCTCCTCGGCCAGGGCGTAGGCCACGTCGACCGCCAGCAGCACATGCAACTGATGGCGCGCGGGTTCGCAGAAGCGGCTGACGGTTTCGAGGATGCCGCGACTGCGCGCAGAGCCATCAATGGCGATCAGTACCGAGCTGTACATGGTGACGGGACCCATTCTGAATACAAAGAGCAGGCATTCTTGAAAAAGCGTGCGGCCGGGTAAATGGTGCGCGGTGCAATGACTAGTTGCGCAGAATGCAAGGGCTGGAAAACCTGCAGAAACTGGTAAGATTGCAGCGGATTCACTGAAATACATGAATGGATGCTTACCATGCACTTTCCGGATATGAACTTGCTGGTTGCGCTGGATGCGCTGCTCGATGAAGGCAGTGTGGTCGGTGCGGCTCGTCGCATGAACCTCAGCCCGGCGGCCATGAGCCGCACCCTGACGCGAATTCGCCATGCCGTCGGCGACCCGATTCTGGTCCGCGCCGGCCGCGGCCTGGTACCGACCCCCAAGGCCATGGCCCTGCGCACCCAGGTGCGCAGCGTGGTCGAACAGGCCGGGCAGGTGTTCAGCTCCAGTGACGAGGTTGACCTGCTGACCCTGGAGCGCTCGTTCAACCTGCGCGCCAACGATGTGTTTATCGCGCCGTTCGCGGCCCCCTTGCTGGAAACCATGCGCCAGCAGGCGCCGCGTACCGTGCTGCGTTTTGTCCCGGAAGGCGAGGGCGGTGACGAGGACGACAGCCTGCGCGATGGGCGCCTGGACCTGTACATCAGCGCCACGCGCAACCTCGGCCCGGAAATCAAGGTGCAAAGCCTGTTTGCCACCACCTTCGTGGGCCTGGCGCGGGTCGATCACCCGATCTTCAACGATGAGATCACCCCGGAGCGCTTCGCCGCCTTCGAACAGATCAGCGTCTCACGCCGCGGTCGCGCCACCGGGCCAATCGACTCAGCGCTGGCGGGGATGGGCCTGAGCCGGCGGGTGGCGTTGATTACCCCGAGTTTTCACTCGGCGATGTTCTCCCTGCCCGAGTCCGACCTGCTGCTGCCCCTGCCCCAACACGTGCTGCTCAGTGTTGCCCGTCTGGGCCTGCCGCTACGTTCGTTCCGCATCCCCATGGCGCTGGAATCGGTGACCATCATGCAGGCCTGGCACCCGCGCTATGACAACGATCCTGCCCATCGCTGGCTGCGCCAGACGCTCAAGGAGTGTTGCAGTAAAGCCTGAGTGTTAACGTCAAGATTGATGCTTTTGAGCGCTTATATATACCTGATCGTATAGTTGCGTCTCATGCAGCATAAAGCTGCGAATATGTCAGTTTTCGTCAGTAATCGGCCTCCATAGACTTGCCGGGTACCTCAATTACCCGGAGTTCTGAAGCCATGCGCCTGTACCTGTTTTACCGTGCCCCTGCGCCCGTTCCCGGGGGCAGGCCATGAGTTCGCTGGAGGCCCTGGCCACCCCGGGTGCGGCCGTCGTCGCCGCACCGGCACCTGCCCCGGCCAAGCCTGCGGCACCGGCGGCATTCGGCCCGCGCATCGTCATCGGCCTGCTCGGTGTGCTGCTGGCGGTACTCTGCGCCGGCCTCAACGAGATGGTCACGAAAATGGCCCTGGCCGATATTCGTGGTGGCATGCACATCGGGTCTGACGAAGGTTCATGGCTGGTCGCCTTGTACTCGGCGACCTCGGTCTCGGCCATGGCTTTCGCGCCCTGGTGCTCGGTGACCTTCTCCCTGCGGCGTTTCACCCTCTGCGCGATTGGCGCCTTCGCCCTGCTCGGTTTGCTCTGCCCGTTCGCGCCCAACCAGGAAACCCTGATGCTGCTGCGCACCCTGCAGGGCTTTGCAGGTGGGGCCTTGCCGCCGATGCTGATGAGCGTGGCGCTGCGTTTCCTGCCCCCTGGCATCAAACTCTATGGCCTGGCCGGCTACGCCTTGACGGCCACCTTCGGGCCGAGCCTGGGGCTGCCGCTGGCGGGCTTGTGGACCGAGTACGTCGGTTGGCAGTGGGCGTTCTGGCAGATCATCCTGCCGTCGTTGCTGGCCATGGCTTGCGTGGCCTGGGGGTTGCCGCAAGACCCGCTGCGCCTGGAGCGCTTCAAGCAGTTTGACTGGCGCGGTTTACTGCTGGGCCTGCCGGCCATTTGCTCGATTGTCATCGGCCTGAGCCAGGGCGATCGCATGGGCTGGTTCAACTCGCCGTTGATCTGCTGGTTGCTGGGCGGCGGCCTGGCACTGCTGGTGCTGTTCATGATCAACGAATGGTCGCACCCGCTGCCGTTCTTCAAATTGCAGATGCTCAGCAACCGCAACCTCACCCATGCCCTGGTCACCCTCGGCGGGGTGCTGGTAGTGCTTTCGGCGGTGATCATCATTCCGTCCAGCTTCCTCGCCCAGATCCAGGGCTACCGGCCGGTGCAGACGGGCCCGGTGATGTTGCTGGTGGCGTTGCCGCAGTTGCTGGCCCTGCCGCTGACCGCAGCGCTGTGCAACATCCGCGCGGTGGACTGCCGCTGGGTTCTGGCCATTGGCCTGGGCATGCTGGCGGTGTCGTGCTTTGGCGGCACGATGATTACCTCGCAGTGGATTCGCGACAACTTCTACGTGCTGCAACTGTTCCAGATCTTCGGTCAGCCGATGGCGGTGATCCCGCTGCTGATGCTCGCCACTGGCGGCATGACCCCGCAAGACGGCCCGTTCGCTTCGGCCTGGTTCAACACCGTCAAGGGCCTGGCCTCGGTGGTCGCCGCCGGGGTGCTGGAGGCGCTGACCACGGTACGCCGGCATTTTCACTCGAACATGCTGGTGGACAACCTGGGCAATTCACCCCTGGCCGATGCCAGTGCACCGGGCCTGGCCAAGCGTATCCATGAACAGGCCGTGGTGCTGACCTCGGCCGACCTCTACCTGTGCATGGCGCTGCTGGCGCTGGCGTTGATCCTGCTGATTCCTTTTGTGCCCACCCGGATCTATCCACCCCGTGCGGTGGCATAGCGTTCCTGCTGAGAGAGATAGTCGTAATGACCCTAAGTAAAAACCATAAATTGGCCTTGATTGCAGCGGCGGTGCTCATCGTCGGCGGCATAGCCTTTACTGCCTTGCCCTCGATCTTCGGTTCGGGCGGCGTGCAATCGACCAACGATGCCTATGTCTCGGCCGACTACACCGTGGTCGCGCCGAAAGTCTCGGGTTTTATCACCCGGGTGCTGGTCGAGGATAACCAGCGGGTCAAGGCCGGGCAGACCCTGGCACTGATCGATGACCGCGATTTTCAGGCGGCCCTGGCGGCGGCCGAAGCGCAGTTGCTGATGTCCAAGGCCCAGGCGCAGAACGCCAGGGCGACCCTGGAACGTCAGGCATCGCTGATTTCCCAGGCGCAGGCAACGGTGGCAGCCGACGAAGCGGAACTTGCCTTCGCCAACCATGAACTGACCCGCCACAGCCGCCTGGCCGAGCAGGGCGCGGGCACCGTGCAGAACGCCCAGCAGGCGCGCAGCCGGGTCGACCAGGCGCGCGCGCGCCTGGCCAACTCCAGCGCGGCGCTGGCGGCGGCGCGCAAGCAGATCGATATCCTCACCGCCCAGGTCGATGCTGCCCAGGGTGGCCTCAAGCATGCCGAGGCGGCGCTGGAGCGCGCCCGCCTGGACCTGTCCTACACCACGATCGTCGCGCCCATCGACGGCATGGTCGGCGAGCGTGCGGTGCGCGTGGGGGCTTACGTCAACCCGGGGGCGCGGATGCTCTCGGTGGTGCCGCTGGAGCGTGCCTATGTGATCGGCAACTTCCAGGAAACCCAATTGACCCACGTGCTGCCTGGGCAAATCGTCGAGGTGAGCGTTGATACCTTTGCCGGTGAACGCCTGCGCGGTCGCGTGCAAAGTGTCGCCCCGGCCACCGGCCTGACCTTCGCGGCGGTCAAGCCGGACAACGCCACCGGTAACTTCACCAAGGTGGTGCAGCGTATTCCGGTGAAGATCGTCTTCGATGCCGACCAGCCGTTGCTGGAGCGTTTGCGGGTCGGCATGTCGGTCGTGGCCAGGATCGACACCCAGAGCAAGGCCAAGGCCGAGGCGGGTAACGAGGTCAGTGTTCGATGAGACTTGCATACACGGCTTCGCCCCTCGTGCTTGGCGCTACGCTGACCTTGAGCGCCTGCACCGTCGGCCCGGACTTCGAGGCGCCGAAAAGCACCGCGCCCTCGGCATGGCCTGCGCTGCAGGAAAAACCGGCCCCCAGCCAGCCGCAGAGCGCGCCCCTGGAGGCGCGCTGGTGGGAAACCTTCGACGACCGCCAGCTGTCGGCGTTGATCCAGCGCGCGGTGGAGCGCAACCTCGATCTGCAGATTGCCACCTCGCGGCTGATGCAAAGCCGTGCGGTGCGCATGAGCATCGCGTCCGACAAGTACCCGGCGGTGGACCTCGATGGCGGCTACAGCCGCACTCGCAACAGTGCCGAAGGCCTCGCTGACCCGTCCGGCAAGGGCGGCAAGTCAGCCTTCAACCTCTGGCAGGGGGATTTCACCGCGTCCTGGGAACTGGACCTGTGGGGCCGCGTGCGCCGTGAGGTGGAGGCCGCGGACGCCAGCGTCGAAGTGGCCGAAAACGATCGCCAGGGTGTGCTCTTGTCGTTGCTGGCCGAAACCGCCCGTGACTACATCCAGTTGCGCGCAGTGCAGAACACCCTGGCGGTGGTACGCGAGAACCTGGATGTCTCCCGGCATAGCCTGCGCCTGTCGCAGATGCGTTTGAACGATGGCGTGGCGACCAACCTCGATGTCGCCCAGGCCGCCGCCCAGGTGGCCTCGATCGAGGCGCGGCTACCGACTCTGGAAGAGCGTCAGGCGCAACTGATCAACGCCCTGAGCCTGCTGGTTGCCGAGCCGCCGCGCAGCCTGCAGAACGAACTGCTCACGCCGGTCGAGTTACCGCGCACGGTACAACGCTTTGCCATGGGCGTGCCGTCTGAACTGGCCGAGCGCCGCCCGGACATCCGTCAGGCCCAGGCGCAGTTGCACGCCGCCACGGCCAGCATCGGCGTGGCCAAGGCCAACTTCTACCCGAGCATTCGCTTGTCCGGCAGCGCCGGCTTTCAGTCGCTGCAGCTCTCGGACTTCGGTAACTGGAGTTCCCGCCGCTTTGCGATCGGCCCGCAATTGAGCTTGCCGATTTTTGAAGGCGGGCGCCTCAAGGGCGTGCTCAAGCTGCGCGAGGCGCAACAGCAGGAAGCGGCGTTGCAGTACCAGCAGGTGGTGTTGCGTGCCTGGCACGAGATCGATGATGTGCTTCGCTTGTACAACGCCAGTCAATTGCGTCGCGACTTGCTCGATGAAGCGGTGCGCCAGAGCCGGGTGGCCCTGGAAACCGCGCAGCGCCAGTACGTGGAGGGCGCGGTGGACTTTCTCAACGTCTTGACCGTGCAGGGCACGCTGCTGGCCAACCAGGAGCAGTGGGTAGAAAGCAGTGCCGCGACCTCGCTGGCGATGGTCGGGTTGTACAAATCCCTGGGCGGTGGCTGGCAATCTTTTGCGCCTTCGCTCCAGGCCGCTGCCGAACTCGACTGATGGCAGCGGTCAAACAGCCATGAAGCCGTGGCCAACAGCCTTCAACGCTGTTGGCGGCGTGCTGTTTGTGGGCTCTCATTTCATCCATATAAGGACGCAGGTATGAATATTTCCTTGCACGGCAAACGTGCGATCGTCAGCGGCTCCACGGCCGGTATCGGCTTTGCCATTGCCTTCGGGCTGGCAGAGGCAGGCGCTGAAGTAGTGATCAACGGGCGCAGCAAGGCACGGGTGACCCGCGCCATCGAACAGATCCAGCGCAAGCTGCCGGGCGCGCGGGTAACCGGCGTGACGGCTGACCTGGGGACTGCCGAAGGGGCCGAGACGTTGTTTGCCAAAGTACCGGATACCGACATTCTGGTGAACAACCTGGGGATCTTCGAACCCAAGGGCTTCTTTGACATCACTGACGACGACTGGCGGCGCTTCTTTGAAGTCAACGTGATGAGCGCAGTGCGCCTGTCGCGTCACTACGCCCCGGCCATGGCCGAGCGTGAGTGGGGGCGGGTGTTGTTCCTGTCGAGCGAATCGGCGTTGCAGATCCCGACCGAGATGGTTCACTACGGCACCACCAAGACGGCCTTGCTGGCGATATCCCGCGGCCTGGCGGAAACCCTGGCCGGGACCGGCGTAACCGTCAACGCGGTACTGCCGGGGCCGACTCGCTCCGAAGGCGTCGGTGGTTTCTTCAGCCAGATGGCCGAAGAGCAGGGTGTGCCCGCCGAGGAGCTGGAAGCCAGCTTCATCGCCGAGCATCGTTCCAGTTCGATCATCAAACGCTTGGCGACGGTCGAGGAGGTTGCCAGCCTGGTGGTCTACCTGGCGTCGCGTCAGGCCAGCGCCACGACGGGTGCGGCAATGCGTGTGGATGGCGGGGTGGTACGCTCGATTGCCTGATCACCTGCGGCCTGGGCGACGGTGGTCGCCCAGGCCCGGGTTTCAGCTGGCGATTGCTGGCTGGCTGAGCGGTTGCAGGCCGTAGTCGAACTCGGCAAACAGACGGGCAAAGCGCTTGAGCGACTCCGGTGCGTCCATGCGTTCCATCACCACTTCAATGAACACCAGGGTGTCAGCGCCTTCGGCCTCGACCAGCGCGGCCTCCAGCTGGTCTTCGGTGTGCACGGTGAAATGCCGTGAGCGATCGCGGGTATCGAGCACCTGCGGCAGTTGCGCATAGCGCCACGGGTTGATGTCGTTGTAGCTGGAATTCTCGCCGAGGATCAGCCGCTCGATGGTGTAGCCATCGTTGTTGATCAGGAAGATCACCGGCTTGAGTTGGTGGGCGAGGATGGTCGACAGCTCCTGCACGGTCATCTGCAACGAACCGTCGCCAATGAACAGCATTTGCCGCCGCTCGGGCTGTGCCAGCAGGCTGCCGAGCAGGGCCGGCAGGGTGTAGCCGATCGAGCCCCAGATCGGCTGGGTGATGTAGGTCACGCCGCTGGGCATGCGCAGGCCATTGAGCCCCGCCGATGACGTGCCGCTTTCGGCAATGATCAGTTCGTCACCCTTGATCAGGTGGGCCATGCGCTGCCAGAAGCGCAACTGGCTGAGCGGTTGCTCGGGCAAGGCGTGCACCGCTGGCGGGGCGCTGAACGGTGGAATCTGCCGCGGCGTGGCCCGTAGCGTTGGTGGTTGCTGAACGAGCTTTTCCAGCACCTGGCGCATGCTTACCGCGTTGTAGTGCACTTTGCCCAGCGAGGCGGCGTAAGGCTGCAACTGGATCAGGGCGCCATCCTTGAACTTCTGCGAGAACAACGCGGTGCTGGTGTCGGTGAAGCGGGCGCCGATACTGATCACGCAGTCCGCCTGCTCGATGGCTTCACGCACGCTTGGCGCCGAGCCCGCACCGGCATAGGTACCGAGAAACAGCGGGTGCGATTCCGGCAGCATGGCCTTGGCTGGCGGCAGGTTGGCAAAGGGCAGCTCAAGGCGCTCGATCAGATCGAGTACCTGCGCGGTCAGACCAAAACGTTCGACGTCGATGTCCACCAGCAACACCGGGTTGCTGGCACTGGCCAGACGCTGGTGCAGTTGCGTGACCACGTTGAGCAACTGGCCCGGCTCGCTGCGGGTTTCGCTCAACTGCAGCGGCGTTTGGGGCACTTCGATGTGCAGGCAGGCCAGATCCGACGGCAGTTGCAGGTAGACCGGCCGGCGCTCGCGGAAACAGGTCTGCAGCACCCGGTCGATTTCCTGGGCGGCGTTTTCCACGGTGATGCGTGCCTGGGCCACGGTGAACTGGCGCAGGGTGACCATGATGTTGTCGTAGTTGCCGTCGCACAGGGTGTGGTGCATCAGGGCGCGGTCGATAATCGCGTGCAAGGGCGGCATGCCGGAAATCATGATGACCGGGACCCGCTCGGCATAGGCGCCGGCAATGCCGTTGAGGGCGCTCAGGTCGCCCACCCCGTAGGTCGTCAGTACCGCGCCAAAGCCCTGGGTGCGGGCGTAGCCGTCGGCGGCATAGGCAGCGTTGAGTTCGTTGCAGTTACCGATGAAGCGCAGTTGCGGCAGGGCTTCGACCTGTTCGAGCAGGGTCAGGTTGTAGTCGCCGGGCACGCCGAACAGATGGCGGATGCCGAATTCCTGCAGGCGACGCAGGAGAAAATCGCCAATGGTCATATCCATGATGGGGTCAACCTCGTGAGTCCTTTGAGGGGGCGGGCAGCAGGCTTTTAGCGTTTGCCGCGCAGATCGATGACTTTTCCGGCCTTGCCTTCAGAGCGCTTGAGGGTGTTGCACGGCTGCAGGACGATGCGCGTGCTGATGCCCACATGCACCTTGATCTGGTGGCTGAGGTGCTGGCAGGCGGCAAGCTGTTCCTCGGTGCTCAGGCGGCTGTGCTCAGGGCGCATTTCGACCTGGACGGTCAGCGAGTCGAGGTTGCCCTCGCGGCTGACGTGCAGCTCATGCACGGGGCTGAAGATGAACAGGTTCAGCAGCTGTTCCTCGATCTGGCTGGGGAACACGTTGACCCCGCGAATGATCAGCATGTCGTCGCTGCGGCCGGTGATCTTGTCCAGGCGGCGCATGGCCCGGCCATTCCCTGGCAGCAGGCGGGTGAGGTCACGGGTGCGGTAGCGCACCATCGGCAGCGCTTCCTTGCTCAGGGTGGTCAGTACCAGCTCGCCGAACTGGCCGTCGGGCAGCACTTCGCCGGTTTGCGGGTCGATGATTTCCGGGTAGAAATGGTCTTCCCAGAGGGTCGGCCCATCCTTGGTGTCCAGGTGTTCCATGGCCACGCCCGGGCCCATGACTTCCGACAGGCCATAGATGTCCAGGGCCTGGATTCCCAGGCGTTGCTCCAGCTCGGTGCGCATTTGCTGGCCCCAGGGCTCGGCACCGAAGATCCCGACCCGCAGCGACAGCTCATGAGGGTTGATGCCCTGGCGCTCGATTTCCTCGGCGATGTTGAGCATGTAGGAGGGGGTGACCATGATGATGTCTGGCTGGAAGTCCTTGAGCAGTTGCACCTGGCGTGCGGTCTGGCCGCCTGACATCGGGATCACCGTGCAGCCGAGTTTCTCGGCGCCGTAGTGGGCCCCCAGGCCCCCGGTAAACAGGCCGTAGCCATAGGCGATGTGGATTCGGTCGCCGCGCTTGCCGCCAGCGGCACGGATCGAACGGGCCACCAACGAGGACCAGACGTCGATGTCGTTGCGGGTGTAGCCGACCACGGTCGGTTTGCCGGTGGTGCCGCTGGAGGCATGCAGGCGTGACACCTGGTCCATGGGCACGGCGAACAGGCCGAAGGGGTAATGCTCGCGCAGTTCGGCCTTGCTGGTCAGCGGGAAGCGGGACAGGTCTTCCAGGCTCTCCAGGTCATAGGGGTGCACGTCCCGGGCATGGAACTGCTCGCGGTACCAGGGCACGTTGTTGTAAGCGTGCGCCAGGCTCTGACGCAGGCGCAGCAACTGATGCGCGCGCAGTTCATCGAGGCTGGCATGTTCGAAGCGGTCGTCGACGGGCTGGGCAAAGGCAGCAGGCATCTGGGCGACGGGGGTTCTGTGCAGGGGTATCGATTTGGTTGGCATCCGATCTGCTCTCTTCATGGATGGACGGAATAAAAGGCAGGCAGAATCCCGCCGCCGTGCCACGCCTGGCAGGACCGTACGGGCCTGGCCGGCGTGGTGGCAGGGGTTGCGAAAAAAGGCTTGCGGGCTGCTGGCTCGACCGCTTCAGGCGGCCTGTGTCAGGCGTAGCAGCTGGTTGAAGATGTTTTTCTGGTGCATTTCTTCGGTGCCGCCGACGCTGGCGAACCCCAACGCATCCTTGACCAGGTTGGCGATGTCGCCTTCGTGGTAACCCAGGCTGCCATACAGCTTGAGCAGGCTGATGGCGCTGTTGATGAAGTCCTGGGCCGCGCCGAGCTTGGCGATCGAGCAGCTCATCAACGCCTGTGGATGGTCGTTGAGCAGCTGATCCAGCGCGGCATAAACCATCCAGCGGTTGCGCTCCATGCCCATGGCCAGGTCCACCAGGCGCTTCTGCACATACTGGTGGTTGTCGATAGCGCTGTTGAAGCTTTCGCGCTGCGCCGCGTACTGCATGGCCTCGGTCAGGAACGGAGTCGGCAGGTTGGCGGCCACCAGGCCGTAGTACAGGCGCCCCAGGGAAATGATCTTGATCAGCTGCTGCAGCCCGCGACCAGGCTGACCGAGCACCTGGGACGCCGGGATGGCCAGGTTGTCGAAATACAGCGGGCCGGTGGGCAGGTGCTTGTTGCCCAGCTTGTCGTCAGGCTCGCCGCGGGTCAGGCCCGGGGTGTCCTTGTCGATCATGACCAGGGCAATGTTGGCTTTGGCGTCAGTGTCCAGCTTGGTCACGATCAGCATGAAATCGGCCACTGGTGCGTGGGCGATATTGAACTTGCTGCCGTTCAGGCGATATCCGTCGGCGACCGGCGTCAGCAGACTGTGGATGCTGCGCACATCGGTACCGGTACCGGGTTCGGCAATGCCGGTGGCACTCAGTGCACCGTTGAGGATCGCGGTCAGGTAGCGGTCTTTCTGCTCGTCGCTGCCGTACAGCATCAGCGCGCGAACCATGCCGGCCTGAGCGATCACCGAGAGCAACAGCTCCGGCGTGCGGATCGAAGAGGCCAGGCCTTCGAGGGCGGCGGTAAAGCCCCACCAGTCCTCGCCCAGGCCGCCATGGCTGGCCGGAATCACCAATTGCCACAGGCCGGCGTCGCACAGGCGTTGCCAACCGTAATGATCGAAACCGGGCGCTGCGGTTTTGCGGGCGGTGGCCAGCTCGGCACCGATTTCCCGATATTTCACCAGCAACTCATGTTGCTGCGGAGTCCAGGAGAGTTTCATTGCTAGGTTACCTTTGCAGTCTGTTCGCCGGCCGCAAGGCGCCCGGCGAAACCGTCATCCTTGAGCAGCTGCTCAGCCTTCCTGGAACGCCAGGACCTGATCCTTGAATGCTTGCGGTACAGGGATGGTGGACTGTTTGTCGTAGTCGAACATGACGTGGTAGGACTTGGCCTTGGCGACCACTTCCTTGCTGTCGTCCTGACGGCGCATGGTGTGCTCGATTTCAAAGCTCTTGGTGCCGAACTTCACGACTTCGCTGGTGACCACCAGGGTTTCGCCATACATGGCTTGCTTGATGTAGTCGCACTCACTGCGAACCATGATGTGCGGCAGCTTTTCGCTCTTTGGCAGTTTCAGCAGATCGTGCATGTAGCAGAGGTAGGCGTGCTGCATGTAGTCATAATAAATCGGGCTGCTGACATGACCCATCGAGTCGGTGTCGCGGTATTTGATTTCAATGACGGTGTCAAAACCCTTGTTGCTCATCGTGAACGTCCTTTTATTGATTTGTGGGGCTGAAGATTGCAAGAAAGTTGAAACATCGTTGAGCGGGTAGTTGTCACTTTTAACAACGTTTCAATTTGTTTCTTATCCTAGGCAAGTTGCCGTGCTATGGCTACTCGCATTCAAATAACCGAGTGCGGCGCTGCGTGATTGCTCAGGTTGAGCTCAGGAAATACGCGGGCTTGCTGGGTTTTAAATGGACGTTATGGTTCGTTATGAGACGCTGCGTCGATTTGTCGCGATGAAAATAAAATGGATTTGCAAGTTGCTCGCATTTCGTCGGCGATAACGAGTCTGGGTATCGGATATTTAACAATTTTGTTAAATGCGAGTTAAACCTGGCAGCGGCTCGGCTTTGCCCCGTTATTATCGGGGGCCGGTAAGCGAGTAGTTGTTGTCTCAACATTCTTTTAGCATGTCGGACAGGCGTGGACTGGTAATGAAAGGTTCACGGTTTGCCTCAAGGAGTGCAGTTGATATGTTGGAACAAACCAAGGTTGCCGTGGTGACCGGCGCGGCCAGCGGGATCGGCGCGGCAACTGCCCGGCAACTGGCTGACGAGGGCTATCGGGTCGCGTGTCTGGACCTCGATGAGCGCGGGTTGGCGGCGACGTTGGCGGCGCTTGGCCCGCAGCATCGCAGCTTCACCCTGGACTTGTGTGACGAGCAGGCAGTGGCGGCAACGTTTACCGAGATTGAACACTGGCAGGGGCGGGTGGACGTACTGGCCACCTGCGCCGGTGTCGTTGATACCGCGCCTTTCGAGCAGTTGAGCGTTGCGCGCTTGCGTCAGTTGCTGGATATCAACCTGATCGCGACCTTCAGTGTGGTGCAGCAGTCGGTTCGCCTCATGGCGCGTGGCGGACGCATTTGCACGGTGGCCAGTGTCGCCGGCATTCGCGGTGGCGGGTTGGCCGGCACACTGGGGTATGCCACCAGCAAGGGCGCGGTCATCACCCTCAGCAAAGGCCTGGCGCGTGAGCTCGGGCCGCGCGGCATCAACGTCAACTGCGTCGCCCCGGCAGTGATCCGCACGCCGATGCTCGACGACACCACCCGTGATGCCGGCAAGCTTGAACAACTGCATGGCATGACGGCCCTGCGCCGCGAAGGCAGCGCCGAGGAAGCGGCCGAAGTGATCTGCTGGTTGCTGTCGGGCAAGGCTTCTTTCGTCAGTGGCACCACCATCGCCGTCGATGGCGGCCTGGCGATGCTCTAGTTGTTTAGTTGTTTTCCATTCTCTTAGTACAGGACGTCATCATGGCTGTTTCCAAGGATAATCCGCTGGCGCTTTGCCGCACCTTCTTCTTCATCCCGGGGGCCGATCAAGCGGCACTGCTCGATGCGCTCAATGGCGGCGGCGATGTGCTGGTCCAGGAGCTGGAGGATTTCACCCCGCCATCCCGCCGCGCCGAAGCGCGGGCCTTGTCGGTGAGCATCATGCAGCACTGGCGCGAATGCGGGCGGATCAGCTCGGTGCGCATCAACCCGTTCGAAACCTGTGGCTACGAAGACCTTGAAGCGGTCATGGCCGCGCGTCCGCAAGTGGTCATGATGTCCAAGGTCGAGGCCTGCGAGCAGATGATCGAGCTGGACAAGCAGATCACTCGCCTGGAAGCGCAGTATGCGATCGAAGCCGGATCGACCTTGATCGTGCCGAATATCGAAACTGCCCTGGGCGTGGTCCGGGCCATCGAGATCGCCCACTCCAGCCCGCGGATCAAGGCAATGCTGGTCGCCACCGAAGACATGGTTGCCGACCTGGGGGCCGGGCGCAGTCGTGCCGGTACCGAACTCTACTATCCGCGTTCGCGGTTTTTGCTCGAATGTGCGGCCGCAGGGGTGCTGGCCATCGACTCGCCTTACACCTTTGCCGATGACGCCGGTGCCGAGGCAGACATGCAATTTGCCCGATCAATCGGGTACCAGGCCAAAGGCGTGGTCAATCCGGCCCATGTGGCCGTTGCCAACCGCTACCTGACGCCGACGGCGGCAGAGGCCGACCTGGCACGGCGGCAGATCGAGGCGTTCGAACAAGCGGCCAGTACCGGCAGTGTGCGCGCCGAAGTCGATGGCCTGGTGGTGGAAGTGCCTAGTTACCTGCAATCACGGCGTTTGCTGGAACGCTACCAGCAATTGCAGCGGGTACAGGCTTCACGCGGCGGGAATGCGTGAATGGGCCAGGGCACTGTTGCTGCTGTCGAGCAGGTACGGGCGCCGGGTGAAGGCCGGGTTGGGGCTTGAGCACAGCAGCCCGGTCACCGAGCAACTGATGGCCTGCTCGATTTCCACCTGGCTGATCTGTGGCGCATCAAGGATGTAGGCCTTGACCATCGAGGTGATCATCTGCGCCGTCAGCCAGGCGGCCGACTGCAGGTTGGAGTGGGCCAACTGGTGGCTCCAGCGTTGCAGCAGGCACTCGATCGACTGGGAGATGCGCGCTTTGTACTGATGCTCGCTGGATTCGTTGCTGAGGAAGGCGAAATCCTTGTCGAGCAGACGATGCAGCTCCGGTTCCTGCAGGTGCAACTGCAGCAGGGCGCGCACCAGCAGCTTGATGTGCGCCTGCAGGTCGGCCACTTCGTACTGGCCGGCGACATCGAGGATTACCCGGTTCACCGACTGCGCGTGGCGTTCGTAGAGGGCGGCAATCAGCGCGTCCTTGTTCGGGAAGTACTGGTACACCGAGCCGACACTAACCCCGGCGCGCTGCGCCACCAGGTTGGTGTTGGTACCGGCGTAACCGTGCTTGACCACGACGGTGGCGGTAGTCTTGAGGATGGTCTCGACCATCATCCTCGAGCGGGCTTGTGTGGGTATCTTGCGCGGAAGTTGAGCTTGTTTCACGAATGACTCCAGAATTTACCTGATCGCATTTGTGAGAAAGACTGCCAGCCAGACCACGGGGCTCCGATCCTGGAGGTTTTTCCCTGAATGTCTTTGAACCGGCAGTGTTCTCTGCCCGCAAATGGGGCATGCAGGCCCTAACTCAAGGGCGTGCAAGGACACAGAGGGCTGGCCAGCCGTTCAAATACGGTAGGGATTCTTCGCCTTGGCGAGACTTTGGAAAATGCTCTAGCGTGCAATTTATAGTTAGCGATAGGGTCAGCTATCGCAGGCGTTCACCCCCGAAAACCGGGAAGATCACAGCATCCGGTTCAGACCGAAACGTTTTTTCAGGACCTTTTGCAGCATACCGTTGGGCAGCCAGCTGGCCAGTAACGGCAATGCCCGGCTGCCATTGCCCAGGCGCACCAGCGTCGGCGTCGGGCTTTTCTGCACGGCATCGAGCACGCCTTTGGCGAATTTGGCGGCCGGTGTCGGGTTGTCCTGGGAGGCCCGGGCGCGGGCGCGGATGCCTTCGCGCAGCGGCCACCAGGGCGAGGTTTCGTCGAGTAATTGCTCGGCCTCGCGCCCGGCGTTACTGGCGAACTGCGAGGCAATTGCGCCTGGCTGCACTTCCATGACCCGTACAGCAAACGGTGCCAGCTCCAGGCGCAGGGTTTCGCTCAGCGCGTGGACTGCGGCCTTGGAAGCGCAATAGGCGCCGGCGAACGGGGTCACCAGAACCCCGGAGACGCTGCCAATGTTCACCACCAGGCCCCGATTGCGTCGCAGTAAGGCAAACAGTGCAGCGGTGACGCCCACCGGGGCGAAGACGTTGGTCTCAAATTGCCGGCGCATCGCCTCGACGCCGCCGTCGAGCAGTGGGCCCATGGCACCGTAGCCGGCGTTGTTGATCAGCACATCGAGGCCATTGCCGCGTTGCTCAAGCTCGTTTGCCAGTTGGCTCAATGCCGCTGGATCATTGACGTCCAGCTGGCGGGCGGTGAAACCCGAGGCTGCCAGGCGCTGAACATCTTCAGCCTTGCGCGCGGTGGCCCAGACGTCGAAGCCCGCGTTGTTGAAAGCTTCGGCCAGGGCCAGGCCGATACCGCTGGAGCAACCGGTGATCAAGACGCTTGGCATAAGTTGCTGTCCTTGAGCAGTGGGGGTACTGGATCATACTTCAGCGATCAATGTTTTCAGCGCATTTTCCAACTGTTCGGTGCAGATGCCGGTCCACAGCTGGCGCTGGCTTGCAGTGTCATACAGCAGTTGAGTGGGCACATGGGTAACCTGCAGGTCGCAGGACAAGGCCTGAAAGGCGGCGAAGGTCAGTTGATAGAACTGAACGCGGTCCCGATAGCCGTTGTTGGCCAGGGTAGTCACATTGCGTTTGGCGTCGGCGCACGCCGGACAGGTGTCCGAGTACACCAGGATCACCACCGGCTTGGCCAGGGTCCGATGGTTATTGATACGTTCGAAGAGCAGCTTGAATTCGTCCTGAACCGCTGGCGATGTATCGACCATGACCTTACTCCGCTAGGCAGTGAAGTCTGCAGCGATATTCAACAGGGTTTTGCCGCTGGGGTAACCTGGCAAAAATACCAGGTGCTCAGTCGGCGAAGCTGCCTTGCAGGTGCTCGGCGCGGTAGTCGACGCTCTGTGGCCGGTAGCCGGAGCGCAGCGGTGGCAACGGCAGGCACTCTTGCCAGCTGGCGCCAGGTTGCAGCTCGCCCGGGCCGCGGTAGCGCGGCGCGGCATAGGTGTTTTCGGCAAGGTTGACGGTATCGCCCGGGGCATAGGCGGCGACCCGCCAGCGCAGTTCCAGCAAAGGCACCGAGTTGCCGTTGTTGATGTGCACTTGCAGCGGGCGATCGGCCGGGCATTGCTCGGGGGCGTAGGTCAGGCGCAGTTCCAGGCGGGCCAACTGGTTGGCTTCGCGGTTGTCCAGCCACACCACCCACAACGCCACCAGCCCCAGGCCGAGCAATGCTGCCAGGGAAATCGGCAGGGCCTTGGCCGGGTAGCGCAGCAGCAGGACCAGCCAGGTGAGGATCAGCAGGGCACCGATGAACATGGAATGAACCTTGTGTGCGGGGTGCTTTCATCCTAACCGTAAATCGGGTGGGCCTCAAAAAGCTTCGCCGGCAAGGCCGGCTCCCACAGGGATTGTGAATACAGATCCAGTGTGGGAGCCGGCCTTGCCGGCGATGGGCAGGCTACGGGGTTACTGCGCGATGGTCTTGATCGAGATCCCGCGCTCGATCGGCGTCGAGCGCCCGTAGACATCTTCAAAGCGCTCGATATCGTCCTCGCCCAGGTAACTGCCGGACTGCACTTCGATGATCTCCAACGGGATCTTGCCCGGGTTGCGCAGGCGGTGCACCGAAGCGATCGGGATGTAGGTGGACTGGTTCTCGGTGAGCAGGAACACGTTCTCGTCGCAGGTCACCTCGGCGGTGCCGGACACCACGATCCAGTGCTCGGCACGGTGGTGGTGCATTTGCAGCGACAGGCTGGCGCCGGGCTTGACGGTGATGTGCTTGACCTGGAAGCGCCCGCCCATGTCCACCGAGTCGTACGAGCCCCACGGCCGGAACACCTCGCAGTGGTTCTGGGTTTCACTGCGGCCCTGTTCGTTGAGGGTGTTGACCAGTTGCTTGACGCCCTGAACCTTGTCCTTGTGGGCAATCATCATGGCGTCCTTGGTCTCGACCACGACGATGTTCTCAAGGCCGATCACCGACACCAGCTTGCCGTTGCCGTGGATCATGCAGTTACGGCTGTCCTGGACCACCACGTCGCCCTTGGTGACGTTGCCGTTGTGGTCTTTTTCGTGCACATCCCACAGCGACGACCAGCAGCCGACATCGCTCCAGCCGGCCGACAGCGGCACCACGCAGGCACGCCGGGTCTTCTCCATCACTGCGTAGTCGATGGAGTTGTCCGGGCAGCAGGCGAAGGTGGCTTCGTCGATGTTCAGGTTGTCGCCGTCTTGCGTGCTGCGCTCCAGGGTCAGCAGGCAGGTGTCGTAGATGTCGGCATCGTGCTTTTTCAGCTCTTCGAGGAAGCGGCTGGCGCGGAACAGGAACATGCCGCTGTTCCAGAAGTAACCGCCGGCGCGGACGAATTCGGCTGCGCGCTTTTCGTCCGGCTTCTCGACGAACTGCGCCACCCGGCTGACGCCTTCGGGCAGCAGCGCATCCTGGCTCGACTTGATGTAGCCGTAGCCGGTTTCCGGTTTGCTCGCCGGGACTCCGAACAGCACCATCTCGCCGCGCTCGGCGGCCACGGTGGCCAGGGCCAAGGCGCGTTGCAGGGCTTTCTGGTCATCGATCACATGGTCGGCCGGAAGCACCAGCATCAGCTCGTCACGGCCTTCGTTGACCAGCTTCATCGCGGTCAGGGCTACCGCTGGCGCGGTGTTGCGGCCGAAGGGCTCCATGAGGATGCCCTGGGTTTCGAGTTTCAGGTTGTGCAGTTGCTCGCTGACGATGAACTTGTGGTCCTTGTTGCAGACCACGATGGGCGCGTCCATGCCGTCGAACACCAGGCGCTCGATCGTCTGCTGGAACAAGGTGTGTTCACCGGTCAGGGCCAGGAACTGCTTGGGGAATTGCTTGCGCGACAGGGGCCACAGACGCGAGCCGCTACCACCGGACAGAATGACTGGAATCATGAGTGTTCTCCAAAAATTGAAATAGGCAGGTGGTTAACGGGTGGATACCGGGCGCTTGACCCAGACCGGCGACAGGTTGCTGCCGGAGCCGGTGACATACAGCACCGCCGCTTCGCCGCGCTCCAGAGCCACAGGCTTCAGGTCGCTGACTTTCTTGTCGCCTTCATACAGCGCCAGGCTGACCTTGACCGGATTGATCTCGCGCTCGCCACGGGCTTTGGCGGCGACCGGCTTGACCACCTCGGTCTTGCCGTCGGCGGTCTTCAGGGTCAGGGCCTGGTCACTGAGGTTCTGTACCCGAACCAGGGATTTCTGCTTGTTCCTGAATGGTGGCTCCTCGACCAGTTGCGGCTGGCCCGAAGCGTTGTTGACCAGGGTGTAGTAGTGATCAGCGGCGAGCTTGACCGGCAGGCTCTGACTGCCGACCTTGGCGCTGTAATCACCCTGGGGCATGAAGCTGAAATCACTGCTGCCCTGGGCGGCCACCGCGTTGATCTGGGTATTGCCGACGCTGGCGCTCACTGGCTGGGCGCTGGCGTTGTAGATGCGCACGAAGGTCGAGCCTTTCGGTGCGGTTGGGCCATACAGTGCGGCATCGGCGCCGGCGAAGGCTTGCAGCGACAGCAGGCTGAGCCCTGCGGCCAGGGCGCAGGCTTTGGCGATGCGGTGCTTTGGGGTATGCAAGGTCATGTGCGTTTCCTCTTCAGTTTTCCGTCCGATGGGACGACAGGGCCAGGTCTTGATTGGCATTGCGGGTTTTTTTCAGCTGCGCGATCCACTGCGGATCGAATGCGCTGAGGTCGTTTTTCATTGGCAGATAACGTTCCGGGAACTCCCAGATCAGCACTTGCGGCGCGCTGTTCTTGAAGGCGTCGGTTTGCAGGTACTTGAGCATCGGCAGCAGTGGGCCATGGCCGTCTTCGGCGTAATTGACCACGTCGCTGCGCAGCGCCTGTTGCAGGGCACCGAGGAAGTTCCAGTTGGGGTTGGCGCTGTAGCTGGTGCCGATCAGCGCCACCGGGATTTCGTTGTCGGCGAACAGTGCGTCGCCGTTTTCACCTTCAGCCTGGGCTGGGCGGGTGCTGCGTTTTTGCAGGGTGTCCGGCGGCGGCAGCAGGTTGCTGAACAGTGGGTCGAGCGGCAGGAAGTTGGTCAGGTCGCCTTTGTACGGCGCGCTCTGGCGCTGTTCGGTGACAAACTGCTGCGGCTCGCCGTTGAGCAGGGTCTGGCGCGCGACGGCGGCAGCCAGGTGCTGGGCGACCACTTCGGCGCCCAGCGGCGTCCAGTGGGTGTCGGTGCGCAGGAACACCTGGCCACGAGCCTTGGCCTCCTGCAGCGGCGCCAGCAGGTCGGGGGCGAACACACCGGCCTGGCGGGCCTGGGCGTGGAACTCGTTGTACAGGTCAGTGTGCAGGCTGGCCGGGGTCTGCTCGCCGAGGTACTCCGGATACAGCCGCGCCTTGGCCGGCACGATCGCCAGCACCAACTGCACGCCGCGTTGTTGCAGGGTGTCGCGTACACCGCGAATCAGCGCGAGGTTTTCCTGTTCGAACTGGTCGCTATTGGCCACCGGCTTGAACTCCTCGTCACTGAACAGCCAGTGCTCGCGGCCCAGCACCACGCCCGGGCGGCCTTCGTTGAACAGTTTGAAATCCAGCGCCGCCCACAGGTTGGTGCCGATGCGCTTGAGCGGGAACTGCTCGTCGTAGTGGGTCTCGGCGGCCTTGGCCAGCTTGCCGTCGAGGGCAGTCATTTGCGCGCTGCGCTGGAAGCTGCCAAGGCCGCCCAGCGACCACAGGCCCAGGCCCAGCAACAGGGCGAGGAACAGCAGGGCGTAGAGTTTGCGTAATGATCGGGTCATGGTCGGCTCGCTCAGAACTGGAAGTAGAGGAACGGCGAGTAGCTTTGCGCCGAGAGCTTGAGAATCGAGGCAACGAACAGCAGCAGCACCAGCGCACGGGTGGCGTACAGGCCCCAGTCCAAGCCCAGGCTGCCGTCGGCGTGGACCGCCACGGGGCTGGCCTTGGCTTCGGGCTTGGCGTTGCGGTAGAAGTCGCGCAGGCCGAAGTACGCCAGGGTCGCGTAGGCCAGCACCAGGGTCGCCACTTGCAGGCCGGTGAGGCTGGCGCGGTTGAGCTCCGACAGTTGCCAGTCAGCGAAGCTGAACATGGCGCCGTACATGCGTGCGGCGACGTGCAGGTTTTCGGCGCGGAAGATCACCCAGCCCATCACCACCAGCAGGAAGGTGAAGGCCCAGCGCACCAGGTTGAAGCGCTGCGGCGCGGCGTTGATGCCCAGGGCCCGCTCGATCGCCAGCCACATGCCGTGCCAGGCACCCCAGACGATGTAGGTGAAGTTGGCACCGTGCCACAGCCCGCCCAGGAGCATGGTCAGGAACAGGTTGCGGTAGGTGGCGAAGGTGCCGCCGCGGTTGCCGCCCAGGGTGATGTACAGGTAGTCGCGCAGCCAGGTCGACAGGCTGATGTGCCAGCGCCGCCAGAACTCGGTGATCGACTGGCTGATGTACGGCTGCTTGAAGTTCTCCATGAAGCGAAAGCCCATCATCAGGCCCAGGCCGATGGCCATGTCGCTGTAGCCGGAGAAGTCGAAGTACAGCTGCGCGGTGTAGGCCAGGGCGCCGAGCCAGGCGTCGCCGGTGGTCGGGTTCTGCAGGGCGAAGCAATGGTCGGCGACCACCGCCAGGGTGTCGGCGATGAACACCTTCTTGATGAAGCCCTGCATGAAGCGTGTGCAACCCTCGGAGAACTTGTCCAGGGTGTGGGTGCGGTGGTTGAACTGATCGGCCAGGTCCTTGAAGCGCAGCACGGGGCCGGCGATCAGGTGCGGGAAGATTGCCACGAAGGCGGCGAAATCGATCAGGTTGCGGGTCGCCGGGGTGTCGCCGCGGTACACGTCGATGATGTAGCTGATCGACTCGAAGATGTAGAACGAGATACCGATCGGCAGCAGCACGTGGGTGAGGATGAACGGCTCAAGCCCGAACGAGGTCATGATCGCGTTAAGGCTGTCGACGCCGAAGTTGGCGTACTTGAAGTAGCCGAGGATGCCCAGGTCGACCGCCACGCCCAGCAGCAGCCAGCGCTGTGCCGGCTTGCTGCGCACGCCGGCGGCGCCGACTTTCAGGCCGATCCAGTAGTTCCACAGGGTGACCCCGGCGAACAGCGCCAGGAAGTCCACCCGCCACCAGGCATAGAACACGTAGCTGGCCAGCAGCAACAGGGCGTTGCGATAGCGTTGCCCGCTCAAGTAGTACAAGCCGAGAAAGATCGGCAGGAACAGGAACAGGAACACGTTGGATGAAAACACCATCCCGATCTCTCCTTGTCGTTATCAGTCGGGGCAGCAGCCCCCCAAACCCCCCGTGAAACCTCCCGGGAGAAACCAGATCAAATCTTTGCCTTGCACCAACCCTGTAGGAGCTGGCTGCCAGCGAGGCGTCGTATCTGACACATCGCGGTGTTCCGATCGCTGGCAAGCCAGCTCCCACAGGGACAATGCAGATCCTTACTTTTTCTGTTCGGCCTGCGGGTCATAGACCCGGGTCAGGTCGCCGCCCAGGCGGAAGCTCTTGAACGGCTGCATGTCGTGCTTGCGCCCGAGCACATCGCTGTTGCAGCGGTAGAGGCTGCACCAGGGTTCGAGCCAGGCGTACTTGCTGTCGATCTTCAGGTCATCCATGTCCTGCTTTTCACCATTCTTGGCCTTGAACGGGCTCGGGTCTTTCGCCCCCGCCAGCACCCGTTCACCCAGGCGCTTGAGCGCGCCGTTGTTTTCCGGGCGCACATCGACACCGTTGGCCTGGGCGAAGCTGGCGATCATCGCCAGCGGCGGCAGGGCATAGTTGTGGTAGGCCAGGGCACGTTGCTTGCGCTTGAGCTCGTTGGGCAAAAAGCCCTGGGCGTCGACCTGGTTGGCGGCCACCCGGTATTCCTTCAACGACCAGTCGAACAGGTCGCGGCGGTCAGTGGCCACGGCGGTCGCCATCACCGACCAGGCCGCCCAGTAGGAGTGGTTGTTGATCTTCTCCAGCGGCAGGTCGCTCCAGTCCTTGACCACCTGGTCGGCCAGGCGCCCGAACCATTTCTCGATCAGCTCGGCCTGTTGCTGGTGCGCAGCCAACGGCTGGGAGTTGGAGAACTTCAGGTGCAGCCAGGCCGAGCTCAGGCTGCCCAGCGCCCATTTGCGCATCGACTTGCCGGTGTGGTTGTAGTCGGTGGACATCAGCGCATTGGCGCTGGCCCAGCTGCTCAGCCACTCCAGGGTGCAGTCGAGCTGCTGCGGGCGGCCATCGCGCATGTACTGCATGACCTGTTTGCTGACCCCGCGCTCAAGGGTGGTGATGCTCGCGGTGGAATCGCGAAAGGCTTGTTCCGAGGCCTTGTTCAGGGTCGCGCGGGCTTTGTCCGAGCCTTCGTACTTGCTGCGAAACTGCAGCTTGCCGGTGTAGGGACGGGGGATGGCTTCGCACTTGAAGTCGCTGCCGCCGCTCTTGAGTTTCTCGATCCCGGCGTAGTAACCCTGGGGAGGGACCAGCCCGGCGGCCTGCACGGCCGGGCCGAACAGGGCCAGGGCCAGCGCGAGCACCTTGAAGCCCGCGCCTACAGGGGATGTGCTGAATGTGTTCATAAGCACCTCACTTGCGTTTGCACAGCGTGGCTGCGACTTTCTGGCTGCCGCTCTGCGGCCCCTGAACTTCCACGGCGAGCAGGGTCTGGGCGGCCCAGTCCTCGTCCTCGCGCAGCTCGAAGGCAAAGCGGCCATCGGTGTCGGCGGTCTGCGGCTTCTCGATCTTCAGGTCCTCGTGGCGGCCGTTCATGTACCAGAGGGTGGCTTGCAGGGTCTTGACCGAGGTGTCCTCGAACTGGATGTCCAGTTGGTGACGGCCATTGGTCAGGTCCTTGATCACGCCGTTACGGCCGTTGACCATCAGCTCGTTCTTGCCTGGCTTGAGTGTGGTGCTGGCGCTCATCTGCGCGGGCTTGCCTGCGCAGCCGTTGTCGACCAGGGCGAGCATCTGCCGCCAGATGGTTTCCTGGTCCAGGCGGTACAGCGGCGAGAACTCCCAGATGAGGATCTTCGGTGGGTTTTTCTGGAACGCTTCGCTGCCCAGGTACTGGATCATCGAGCCTTCCAGGCCGCCGCCAGGGAAGGCGACGTTGAGCACGTCGGCGCCGATGTACTGTTCGAGAAAACCCGAGAAGTTGTAGTTCTTGCCGCTGTGGCTGGTGCCAACCAGGGTGATCTGCGGGTTGCCGGAATCGCCGAACAGGTCATCGCTGCCACTCTCGCCCTTGGGTTCGGTGACGAACTGGTCCATGTACTGCACCGCGTAGCTGGTGCCGCACAGTTGCCCGGCGACGTTGTGCAGGGTGCCGGTCTTGCCCATGCGCCCGGACTTGTGGCTTTCGAACTCACGCTTGGGCACCTCGGCGAAGGCTGCCATCTTGTGCACGCTGTCGGCGACGATCTTCGCCGCGCGCTCGGCGCCGTAGGGGGTCCAGTGCTGATCGCCGCGGAAGTAGAAATCCTTGCCCTGGTCGGCGGCGGCCAACTGTTCGTTGGTCAGCGGCGACAGGTCGGGCACGGTGTAGCCCATCTTGCTGAAGCGCCCGAGCATGGCCTGGTAGTTGTGCAGCGCCTTGGTGTAGTTGAAGGCGGCCTTGTCGGCGGGTTTGAGCATGTTGCGGTTCACCAGGCCACGGGTCGGCTGGTAGACGATCACCAGTTCCACGCCCCTGGCCTTGAACGCATCGTGCAACTGCTGCAGGCGGCGGTAGCCGGCCGGCGTGGTGTCGAACTCGGTGCGCAGGTCTTCGCGGGTGCGGAACAGCCAGTCGCCCTGGGCTTGTATCAGGGTGGTGAAGTTCTGCTGGTAGCGGGTGGTGTAGCGGCTGGCGTCGTGGGCCTGCGGGCACAGCTGGCAGCACGGTTCGGCGCTGAAGCGGGGTGCCTGGGCCTGCTCGGCCGACGCCTGGGCACTGATCGCCAACAGGGCGGCGGCAAGGCCGGAAAGGCTCAGCAGCTTGGTCAGTTGTGGTTGCATAAGATTGGCTTCCTCAGTCCAGCATTTCGGTCTGGCGCTCGACCGGATCGATCAGCACGGCTTTGCCCTGGCGCACCATCAGGTCGAGAATCTCGTCCTGGCGCTCGCCCAGTACCCCGGAAAAACTGATGCCGCTGGCCTTGCTCGGGGCCAGCATCGAGACCCGGTACAGTTCCACGCTCAGCGGCGAGTCGATCGACAGCGGGCCGCTGCCGTTGGCCGCCAGCTCACCGCCGACGACGATCAGCGAGACCTTGGTGTCGAACGGGTCGAGGGCGATGTCGCGGTCGGTTTCCGACAGGTCTTTGATGTGCCCGTACACGCCCACCAGGCCGTTGGCCATGGCGACGTTCTCGTACAGGCGGATGTTCACGCTGTTGCGCACGCGAATGCCGTGGCGGCGGTTGTTGATCAGCTTGTTGCCCCAGATCAGGTTGTCGCCGCTCTCGTACAGGGTGATGCCGTCGGTGTGGTTGCGGTAGATCTCGTTGTAGGCGATCAGGTTGTTGACGCTGTTACGGTCGATCACCACGCCCGAGAGTTTGTTGTCATAGCTCTTGTTGTTGATGATCCAGCTGTCGTTGACCTCGCGCGAGACGATGATGCCGTGCTTTTTCTTGGTCCCGTACACGGTGTTGCCGGCGATGATCAAGCGGTGCGAGCGGTCGTGGGGGTCGATGCCGTAGACGATGTTGTCGCGGTAGGTGCTGTCCTTGACCACGAAGTCGCTGGTTTCGTAGCAATAGAAGCCGTACCACATGTCGCTGAATTCTGAGCCGATGATCCAGCCGGTGGGTTCCGAACGGCCCATCTGTTTGGCCATGTTCGGCGTGTACTGGGAGATGCTCACGCCGTAGGACTTACTCTTGGCGTAGCCGAAGCTGGCCATCTTGCTGTTGACGATGTAGGTCTCGGTGCCGCCCCAGGACAGCAGGAACGGGCGAAACTCCTTGGGCGTGCGGAAGGTCGCCGGGCCGTTGTCCTGCTCGCGCCAGCCGGTCACCCGGGTATCGCTGACGAACAGCTTGCCGTCGTTGACGATGAACGCGCCGCCCTCCTGGGACAGGCGCAGTTCCTTGACCTTGGCGTCGATCTCGAGCACGCCTTTTGGCCCGACCACGATCGGCAGGCGCGCCAGGTACACGCCCGGTGCGGTTTCGCGCAGGTACTGGCTGGGCACCTGCTTGCTCAACTCGGTGAAGTCGACATGGCCGTCGTCGATGAAGATCGCCTGGGGGATGCCATGCTGGCGTGCCACCCACTCGGCCATCTTGTTGTCGCCGCCGATGAACTCCTTGAGGCTGTTTTCCTGGAGCATGCGCCGCACCGAAACCTTGCCCTTGTGGCTGCGGACGATCTTTTTCTGCACGGCATCAACGGTGTAGCCGGACAGGTCCGGCAGGGTCGGTGCCGGGATCTGCAGCGGCTCGATCGGCGCGCTGCTGACGGTGTAGGTCTTGGCCTGCTGCAGCTCCTTGGCCACCGGCGTCGGCGCCTGGCCGTTGGCCAGGGCGATGCTGCTGGCCAGCAGCAGGGTGCCGGCCAGCAGGGCATGGAGCGTGTTCGGAGGAAGGCTCATTTCATTGCACCCCAGGCGTCAGAAGCGCCAGATCACGTCGACGAAAGCGCGGTGCATGTAGGAGTCCGCTTCCTTGCCATAGGCATCACCGGGCTTGAACACGCCGCCACGAAAGCGCACCAGCGCCGACGGCTCGTCGATCGACTGGCTCAGCGAGGCCGGTAACAGGCCTTGCTTGAAGTACTTGGTGACCACCAGGTCCATCTCCTGGCCGAGGTCTTTCTCGCCCTGGACCAGCGGCCGGTTGATGCCGTTGTCCTCGACCACGGCATTGATGCCACTGCTGCCGATGTTCTGGTCGCCATCGACGCGCCAGAACTTGTGGTAGATCAGGCTGGCGTCGTAGTCGTCGCGCAGTTGCCAGGAGGTGAACAGGGTCGCCGCCTGTACGTTGCCCAGTTCGCCGCGGAAGGCTTCGCCAAAGCGATGGACCCGCGAGCGGGTGCCGGTGAAGTTGGAGCGGTTGCTCTCAAGGCCGGTCTGCTCGTAGTTGCCCGAGCCATCGCTGCCACCGCCGCCGCTGCCGCGGGCGTAGGCGGCACCGACCTGCCAGTTGGGATCCAGGCGCAGGCGGACACCGAGGTCGGTGGCCCAGGCATTGACGTCGCCACTCTGTTTGCCGCTGGCCACCTGCTCGCCGTTGACCGTGGTGGTGTTGAGGCTGTCGCGATCGCCGGTCAGCCAGGTCATGCTGCCCCAGTAGTTGACGCGGTTCTGGTTGCGCCAGTTGTAGGCGTCGCTGTTGGCTTCCAGGCCCAGCCAGGTGAGGTCGCCGGTGCGGGTCTTGTCCAGGGCATCGACGGTTTCGCCCGGGTTTTTCAGCTTGCCGTCGTCGTGGCTGTGGTGAGCGCGCAGGCCGACCCAGTGGCCGGGTGTCCACTGCGTGGCGACGTCGCCGTAAACGTGCAGGCGGTCCTTGTCTTCCGGGGCCAGCTCGGTGAGGTCGGTGCGGTACTCGCTGAAGCGCTCGGCCACGCCCAGGTTGGCGCGCAGCAGGGTGGTGTCGAAGGTCCAGTTCAGCGCTTCGATATTGGTGTCGCGCCACATGCCGTCGTCGTTGCGCAGGCGCTGGCGGCCGAAGCGCAGCTGCTCGCCGGGGTAGGCGGTCAGGCCGCTGTAGCCGACCCAGAACTCACGCATGGCCAGGTAGTTTTTGTCCGCTTCACGGCCATTGGTGCGGCCGCTGTCGGCCTCGGCCTGGTCGCCGGACTGGCGCAGGGTGTCGGTCTCGATGATGTCGGTAGCCGCCACCGCCTGGCCCATGGCGAAGGCGCTCCAGTTGCCGCGCTCGCCGTACACCCAGGGGCGCAGGTCCAGGCCCAGGCCGTTGACGTCGCCGCCGGAACGGGTGCCCAGGTCGCGGTCGTCTTCGGACTGGCCGGTGATCTTCACGTCCAGGCCGAAGTTCTTTTCAGCAGTCATCGCTGCCAGGGTCGGGCAGGACCAGAGCAGGGCAAAGCCCAGGCCTACGCCTGCTTTCATCCACGGATTGAGTGTCATAGGGAGTCCTCGCCTTGTTCGGGTTGCGCTTGCAGGGCCAGGGCAGCGGGGCCCATGGCGCCACGGGCCTGGCGTTCTTGTTGCAACAGGCGTTGAGCCTGGGCCTTCTGCGCCGGGGTGAGTTGCTGATCGAGTTGGGCTGCCAGCTCGCGTGACTGGTCGCTGGGATTGGCTTGTGCCAGTTGGCTGAACACCCAGGCGTTGACCAGGTCCTGGCGGATGCCGTGGCCTTCGCTGAACAGCTGGGCCAGGGCGTAGTCGGCACTGAGCTGGCCGCCGCGGGCGGCGCTGAGCAAATGATCGACGGCTTTTTGCGGGTCGACATTGCCCAGGTAGCCACGGCGGTACAGCTGGCCCAGGTAGTAATGGGCGCTGACTTCGCCGGCGTTGGCGGCGCTGAGCAGATGGGTTTCGGCTTTCTGCGCGTCGGCCGCTACAGTCTTGCCTTCGTAGTACAGGCGGCCCAGCAGCAACTCGGCACGCGGCTGTTCGGCGGCGCGGCCCTTGTCGATGTACTCCATCAGCTTGTCGGTGTCGCCAAGCTCGGGGAAGTCATAGAGCAATTGCGCCAGGCTGACCCAGGAGCCGGGGTTGACCGGCGCCACCTGCTCAAGCAGGGCCTGGGCGGTTTTCTCGTCGGTCTGGCCGAGGCTGCGGTCGGCCAGTACGCGGGCAACGCTGTCGACCCGGGTGGCGGGGATCGCGCCATGCTGGTAGGCACTTTTCAGCTGTTCGATCAGTGCCGCCCGTTGCTCGGGCTGGGCGCGTTTCTGGTAGACGGTGGCCAGTTCCACATAGCAGATGTCGGTGCTGCTCAGCGCGGTCTTGCAGATGCGCTCGACCTCGTCCAGGTGCTGGTCATAGGTGTTCTGGGTGCGGTACAGCAGGACCTGGGCCAGGCCGGCTTCGGGGTAACCGGCGGCACGCCACTTATCGATCTGCTGCTGGGCGTTGGTGCCGGGGAAGCTCTGCGGGTATTGCAGGTAAAGCATCGCCAGCGGGATCAGGGTATTGCCCTCGCCATTGGCGAAGGCTTTTTTCAGCAGGGTTTCGGCTTCCTGGCGCTCGGCTTCGGTAGCGTCCGGCTTGGCGGCCAGCAGGCGTCCGAGGCGGGCTTGGGCACGCGGCGAGATATCGGCGGCAGCGCGGTAGGTGGCCTCGGCCTCCTTGAGCTTGGCCGGGTCGCGGGTTTCGATCTGGATATCGGCCAGGCCTACCTGCGCTTCGCTGTAACCGAGGTCGGCGAGCTGGCGGTAGTTCTGCTCGGCCAGGGCGGTGTCACCGCGCTTGAGCGCCTCGTTGGCCAGGCGCTGGTCGGGCAGGCCGGCACAACCGGCCAGGCTGATGGCCAGGGCCAGGCCGCAAATTTTAAGGGCATCGCTGGCAAGCCAGCTCCCACAGGGGACTGTGGTGTTACCCGGATCATTGTGGGAGCGGGCTTGCCCGCGATCGAGTGCGTAGCACTCGCCGGCGTTTAGCATATTCACAGGCAGACCCTCATCAAAGCCCACGGGCCACGGCTTTATCGATCAGCCAGTCCAGCGACGGGCCACGGTTGCTGTCCACCGCCACCGGGCGGCCGGCCAGTTCGCTGGGCAGTGCACCCTCTGGCTTGATCTGCACGCGAATATCCGAAGACAGGTCTTCGCTGTTCAGGCTGGTGCTGCTGACGATCTCGCCCTTGCGCCAGTCGTCTTCACCGGCGATCTGGAAGTTGACGCGCGAGCCTGGTTTGACGTCGTCGAACTGGCGATAGCTGAAGCGCGCTTCAATGGTCGGATTGCTGGTGCGCGGAATCAGTTGGAAAATCACCTGACCCTTGCTCGCGTACTGGCCGTTATCCACCAGTTGGCGGGCGACCACGCAATCACAGGGGCTGGTCAGGGTGCCGCTCATCTGCTTGCCGAACAGCTCCTCGACCTTGGCCGGCTCCAGCTGCTGGTCATCCAGGTGGCCCTTGAGCATGTCCAGCATGCTGGTGCTGAACGAGGCCAGCGGCGCGCCCTTGACCACCTGGCCGCCGTTTTCCACCAGGCCCTGCACGGTGCCGTCGCGCGGCATGGTGACGTTGCTGGTCGGCACGCTGACCACCCCGGCCTGGGCATGGCTGACGAAGTACAGGCCATACACCGACTTGGCAATAAAGCCGAACGCCGCCACGCCGACCACGAACACGCCGAGGCTGAAGGTCACTGCGCGCAGGCGGCCGAACGCGCTCATGTCGCCGCTGGCATCCTTCTGTTTGCGCGCCTTGGTGAAGTTGTCGCGCTGCAGGGTGCTGAGCACATCACCGATGGTGATCAGCTCGCCGGACAGGTGCGAGGTGATGATGTGGCGCAGGGTGGCGATGTCACGCGGTTCGAGGTTCTGGAATTGCACGCCGGTGCGGCCGCTGGACGGGTCGAAAGAGCGCACCTGGATCTCGATGTCCATGGCCAGGCCGAGCTTGTCGACGGTGAACTGCAGGCGCCCGCGCAGCACTTCGCCAACCTTCAACGGGTGCTTGGCGTGGAAGCTCAGGCCGCCGGCGGAGAGGTCGTCGACCTTCACTTCCAGGGTTTCGCGGTTACCCCCCAGGTAGCGCAGCTTGGCCGGGATGCGCACCCGCGCGTGCTGACGCTGGGCTTCGGACTCATGCACGACATTGACGTTGACGGCGGTATTCATGGCGATTTGTTCCTGTTTAATCCAATCGGGTTCCGGCTCACACGACCATGAACAGCACAGCAATGAAGATGCTGGCCGCCGAGAAGGTCATGGTCCGGGAGGACCAGGTGTTGAACCATTGTTGAAAGCTGGCGAGGTCGCGCTTGAGGGCAGTGGGCTGGCGGGTCCAGGACTGCTTGTCGAGGCGGAAGAACACGTAGATCTTCATGATCGCGCCGACGATCTGGTTGTAATAAAGAATCAGCGGGTAGGCCGGGCCGATGTTGTGACCCGAGCACAGCAGCATGATCGTCAGGATCAGCCGGGTGATGCCGATCCACAGCAGGTACACCAGCAGGAACGCCGGGCCGAACTTGAGGCTGGCGATCACTGCGACGGTCAGGCCCAGCAGGCTGGTCCACATCGACACGCGCTGGTCGAACAGCACCACGCTGGTGAACAGGCCGAGGCGGCGGATACCCAGGCCCAGGGCCCGGGAGTTCTGCCGCAGGTTGTTGCCGTACCAGCGGTACATCAGTTTGCGGCTGGCCTTGATGAAGCTTTTTTCCGGCGGGTGCTCGACCGTGTTGATCGCCGCATCCGGCACGTAGAAGGTGTCGTAGCCCAGGCGCATGAGGCTGAACCAGCTGGACTTGTCGTCACCGGTGAGAAACTTGAAGCGGCCCAGGCGCCAGTGCTGCAGCGAGTCGTTCTCGACGTCGGCGATGAACTCGGGGTTGGTCACCACGGCGGCGCGGAACACCGACATGCGCCCGGTCATGGTCAGCACGCGCTTGGACAGGGCCATCGAGCACATGTTGATGTGGCGTTGGGCGAAGCGCAGCTTGTGCCATTCGCTCATGATGTAGCCGCCACGCACTTCACAGAATTCGTTGGTGGTCAGGCCGCCGACATTGCCGAACAGCTTGAACCAGGGCACGGTCTTGCGGACCACGCCTTCGCCGAGCACGGTGTCGCCATCGATCACCGCGACCACTGCGTTCTCATCCGGCAGGTGGCGGGAGATGGCACGAAAGCCGTAGGCCAGGCCGTCGCGTTTGCCGGTACCGGCGATGCGCACGAAGTCGAGGGTTACACGCTCCGGCGGGTTGTATTTTTCCCACAGGCTTTTCACCAGCAGCTCGTCGGACATTTCCACCAGTGAACAGACCACCGTCGTCGGGTAACCGCAGTCGATCGCCTCGCGGATCACCGAGCTGTAGACCTGGGCGGTAGTCAGGGCATCGATGCGAAAACTGGTGACCATCAGGTACACGTGGGACGGGTCGGCCGCGCTACCGAGCTTGCGCACTTTGCGCCGCAGGTAGGGGTAGACCACGTAGAGGAACAGCATGCCGCGCACAAAGTGCGTGGCTCCCATGGAATAGCGCCAGATGCCGACGGCGCCGACCAGGAAAATGAAGTCCTTCGAGTCGGGGTCGAAAATGGAGTTGGGCAAGGCCAGGGCGATCAACATGAGCAGGCTCACGTAGAACAGCCAACCGGCGACCTGTAACAGGCCGTGCTTGAGCCTTTGCATGTTCTGCATCCGTATCGAATGGAAAGGGCGTTGATGGCGCGCGGGGCCGGGTAGCCCCGCGCAGCCTGTGGTTACCAGCAAATACCTTCGGTACGGCTGGCCGGGCAGGATGGTTTGTTCATGAAACCGACCAGGTCGATGACCTGTTTGCCTTCCGGAGCCTGTTGGGCCAGGGCACGGAATTTCTCGTCGCGGTTGCCCAGGACGATCACGTCGGCGTGCTTGATCACCTGGTCGAAGTCGGCATTGAGCAGCGACGACACGTGCGGGATCTTCGACTCGATGTAGTCCTTGTTGGCGCCGTTGACCCGCGCATACTCGACGTTGCTGTCGTAGATGTTCAGGTCGTAGCCCTTGCCGATCAGGCGTTCGGCCAGTTCCACCAGCGGGCTTTCACGCAGGTCGTCGGTGCCGGCCTTGAAGCTCAGGCCGAGCAGGGCGATCTTGCGCTTGTCGTGGCTCTCGATGATGTCGAAGGCGTTCTGCACCTGCGATTCGTTGCTGGTCATCAGCGAGTTGAGCAGCGGTGCTTTGACGTCCAGGCTGCCGGCGCGGTAGGTCAGGGCGCGCACGTCCTTGGGCAGGCACGAGCCGCCGAAGGCAAAGCCCGGGCGCATGTAGTACTGCGACAGGTTCAGGGCCTTGTCCTGGCAGACCACGTCCATCACTTCACGGCCATCGACGCCGACAGCCTTGGCGATGTTGCCGATCTCGTTGGCGAAGGTGACCTTGGTGGCGTGCCAGACGTTGCAGGTGTACTTGATCATCTCGGCCACTTCGATGTCCTTGCGGATGATCGGTGCGTCGAGTTCTTCGTACAGCGATTGCAGAAGGTCGCCACTGGTCTTGTCCAGCTCGCCGATGACGGTCATTGGCGGTTGGTCGTAGTCTTTGATCGCGGTGCTTTCGCGCAGGAATTCCGGGTTGACCGCCACGCCGAAGTCGACGCCGGCCTTTTTCCCCGAACAGTCTTCGAGGATCGGGATGACCACGTTCTTCACTGTGCCCGGCAATACGGTGCTGCGCACCACGATGGTGTGGCGGCTGGATTTTTCCCGCAGCACGAAGCCGATTTCGCGGCACACCGACTCGATGTATTCCAGGCCCAGGTCGCCGTTCTTCTTGCTTGGCGTACCGACGCAGATCATCGACAGGTCGCTGTCGCGGATGGCGGCGGCAAAATCGATGGTGCCACGCAGGCGGCCATTGTCGATACCCTGTTGCAGCAGGGCTTCGAGGCCCGGTTCGACAATCGGCGATTTGCCTTGGTTGATCAGGTCGATCTTGGTGGTGGATACATCGACGCCAATCACTTCATGACCCCGTGCCGACAGGCAGCCAGCACAGACTGCACCCACATAACCCAAACCAAAGATGCTGATACGCATCGCATTCACCTCATGTGTTTATCACGCCGGCTCAATAAGAAGAGCCAGACCGGGTTGATTAACCAGCAGTTATCGGGCACACGGCGGCGTGGCAAAAAGATGTCACTTCGCCGTGTGCAGGCATATAAATATCAAGTGCAAAAGTCTTTGCACTTAAACTTGGCAGCCAAAGGCCAATAATTATGGGCGTGCCCTGTTATGCAGCCGTCTTTATTGCAGATCGGTTACCCGGAACTGCAGTGCTTGTTCTTTCAAGTGAATAAAATCCTTTGAAATCAACCACAAGGACGATTTATAGGGGCGCGTTTCTCCTGGGTTCAACTGTAGGTCGGGCGACCGACACTCAAGTCAAAGTTGTCTGGATGCACAATGGCTGTGCGCTCCAATCAGTGATGTAAGTCATCTCTCACCTGTCGCTCGAGAATCGTTACGGGTGGTATGAGCGACGGCTGAGGGGATAAGTTCCGGGGCGAGTTCAAAGGCCGTGAAAGATTTTTTAATATTTTATCTGATGGCCATACTTTCACTTTGATAGCACTTGGCAGTTTCATCCCTGTATATAAAGGGCGAACGCGAGGGGGGATGTTTTTGTGCCAGTACCGGAAATTATTTTTCGAAATTCGTCAAAAAATTACGAACGGTCTTATGGCATTTTGCAATAAAACTAGGTGGGTGGTTTTTTGACGTCAGGATTGTGGCGATTATTCAGGCGTCATCGCTGGCAAGCCAGTGCCCACAAAAACCTGTGGGAGCTGGCTTGCCAGCGATTGGGCTGTGAAGCGGCCCCAGAGGGTTACTCGTCCGGATGATCGCGCAGGAACACCAGGTTATCGGCCTTCGACAGCTCGGCACTGTAGTAGTAGCCCTGCACATCGAACTGCTTGAGCTGTTCGGGATCGTTGATGCGTTCCTGGATCACGAAACGGCTCATCATGCCGCGGGCCTTCTTGGCGTAGAAGCTGATGATCTTGTACTGGCCGTTCTTGAAGTCGCGAAATTCGGTATTGATCACCCGCGCCTTGAGGGCACTGCGCTTGACCGCGCTGAAGTACTCGTTGCTGGCCAGGTTCAGCAGCAGCTCGTCGCCTTGCTCGGCCAGGGCCTGGTTCAGCCATTCGCTGATGCGCGTGCCCCAGAAGGCATACAGGTCCTTGCCACGGGCGTTGGCGAGCTTGGTGCCCATTTCCAGGCGATAGGGCTGCATCAGGTCCAGCGGGCGCAGCAGGCCGTACAGGCCGGAGAGCATGCGCAGGTGATCCTGGGCGTAGCTGAAGTCGTCTTCGCTGAGGGTCTGGGCATCGAGACCGGTGTACACGTCACCCTTGAACGCCAGCAGCGCCTGTTTGGCGTTTTCCGGGGTGAAGGCCGGGGTCCAGCTGCCGAAGCGCGCGGCATTGAGACCTGCGAGCTTGTCGGAGAGGTGCATCAGTTCGCTGATCTGCGCAGGCGACAGTTCACGCAGTTGCACGATCAGTTCCTGGGAGTCGTCCAGGTACTGCGGCTGGGTGTAGCGTTGGGTCACCGGCGGGGTGTCGTAGTCGAGGGTCTTGGCGGGGGAAATCACCGTCAGCATCAGGTCGGCTCCTTTATTCGTGGCGCCGATTCTACGGGGCGGGGGCGGCGATCTCCAGCTATCAAGGTAATAGCCACAGACCATCCCGACACTTGGCGCTATAGTGCGCGGCGAGGAAAACGGAGAGCCCGATCGTGCGCATTGCCCTTCTCTTACTGGCCGGACTGTTCAGCGTTGCTGCTGGTGCAGCGCCTGCCCCGGTCGCCACCTTTGACCGCAGCCACTGGCCTGAGCCGCTCGACAGCCCGGCGTTGTTCGATGTCGCCTCGCGCGCCGAGATCCTCGGCTTCGCCCGGGTGCTGGGTGAAAGCGAGGTGCTTGATCAGGGCATCCTGGCGGCGCGGCTGAACCTGCGGCAGATCAACCTGGTGTCGATCAACAGCCTGCGCCAGCGCCTTTGGCAGCGCTTGTGGCGCAACTACGACCTGGCCCAGAAGAGCTGCGAGCAGGACGCCTCATTCTGCTATGCCATCGACGACCTGGCTGATTTTCGCAAACAGACGGCGAGCTTCGAGGTTGCCGCCGATTCCTTTTATGGCGGTTGGGCCGAGCCCGGCCGCGCTTTTCACGAGCGCTACCTGGACGAGTTGCTGCGCAAGGCCGCGCTGTTCCCGCAGACTGCCAGCGAGATCGAGCGCTTCTCCGACCTTGAGCGCAATGGCGACGAGCTCAACGACCGGCTGTTCATGCTGACCTTCGATGGCGGCCCGTCATTGGCGGGCGGTAGTACCGACGGCCTGGCCGAGTTCCTGCGCCGGCAACGGCTGTCTGCGACCTTTTTTGTGTTGGGCAACAGTCTGCAGAACCGGCGCGACAAGACCTCGCTGGCCGACCTGAGGGCGCTTTACCAGGACCAGTGCGTGGGCTTGCAAGGCTGGCAGTATCGCTCCCACGGGCAGTGGCAGGGCTGGCAGGACTCGGTACTGCGCAGCCAGGCGCGGGTGCAGGGCGACTTGCCACAGCAGTATGTGCCGTTGTTCCGGCCGCCTTACGGCCAGCGCCGTGCCGACAGCCAGGCATTCTTCGCCGGCCAGCATTTGCAGGTGGTGTTGTGGGATATCGACGCCCAGGATCAGGGCGCGTTGAACAGCGAGCAGTCGGCCCAGCGGGTGCTGACCTTGATGCTGCTGTGGCGCAAGGGGCTGATCCAGTTTCACGACGCCCAGCCCAAGGCGCAGGAAGCACTGGCCTGGTTGCTCAAGCAAACGGCGCAGAGTGGAATTGGCTGGGAAGATTGCCGGAATTTCGGCGAAAAGCTGTGAAGATGTGAGGATCGCTTGGCGCCCGGGAATAAAACGCCGCAGGCATTTCACATGACTGGATTTATGACTGTAGCGGTGCTTTGCCCCTGCGCCAAGGGCTAATTGGCCGATCGAAAAATAAACTTCAAAAAAACGTAAAAACGCTTTTTTCGGTCATGGGTTTTGCGGTATTACGAAGACAGACCGCCGAACCCTGCAGCACAGGTGGCGTCCTACGGCCCATTCTTTGTTCGCAGCTCCCTACCCGTAACGACGCGGGCCCGGGGAGAACCGGCGGCCACTTCGCGGCGCAGCACCGTTCAGGTATTGCGTCGTCTGGCTCCCACAAAGGTGACCGAGTATGGATGATCAAGGACGCACCACTTCCTCCAACCAGCCAATCCTTTATGTGCTCGATACCAATGTACTGATTCACGATCCCAACGCATTGCTCAACTTCGAGGAGCATCACGTCGCCATCCCGATGACGGTGCTGGAGGAGCTCGACAAACTCAAGACCGGCAAACACACGATTGCCGCCGAATGTCGCCAGGCCATCCGCCTGATCGACCAGACCCTGGGCGATGCCACGCCGGCCGATGTCGAGCAGGGCGTGCCGATCCAGCGGGGCAAGAGTGGCCCCAAAGGCTTTTTGTCCATTCTCATGAGCCCGCGCAACGAGCCCAACCGCCTGCTGCCGGAAAACCTCGCAGACAACATCATCATCAACCAGTTGCTGGAGCTGCGTGGTCGACGCAAGGAAATGGACGTGGTGCTGGTCACCAAAGATATCAACATGCGCCTCAAGGCCCGCGCCTGTGGGATCGCGGCCGAGGACTACAGCACCGACCAGTTGGTTGACGACGTTTCCCTGCTGTCCAAGGGCTATCACAGCGTCACCGGCTCGTTCTGGGACCGCGTCAGCAAGGTCGAGACCCGCCAGGACCATGGCCGCACCTGGCACCGGGTGCAGATGATCGATAACCTGCCGGCCGTGCATATCAACGAGTTCATCATCGACGAACAGGGCTTCGTCGGCTGGATCAAGGGCATCAAGGATGGCGAGCTGGTGCTGCTCGACCTGCACCAGGAGCCACTGCTGCACCAGGAGGCCTGGGGCCTCAAGCCCCGGGACATTCATCAGAGCCTGGCGCTGTTCGCCTTGCTTGACCCGGACATTCACCTGGTCAACCTGACCGGCGCCGCCGGTTCCGGCAAGACCATCCTGGCCCTGGCTGCCGCCATCGAGCAGACCATGGTCAGCAAGCGCTACCGGCGCATCATCGCCACCCGCAGCGTGCAGGGGCTGGACCAGGAAATCGGCTTCCTGCCGGGTACCGAAGCAGAAAAAATGGAGCCTTGGCTCGGGGCAATCACCGACAACCTCGAAGCCTTGCACATGGATGACGAAAACACCCATGGCAGCGTCGAGTACATCCTCGAGCGTGTACCGCTGCAGTTCAAATCGCTGAACTACATTCGGGGCCGCAGCTTCCAGCAGAGCCTGATCCTGATCGACGAATGCCAGAACCTCACCCCGCACCAGATGAAAACCATCATCACCCGTGCCGGCACCGGTTCCAAGGTGATCTGCCTGGGCAACCTGGCGCAGATCGACACCCCTTACCTGTCCGCTACCAGCTCCGGCCTTACCTACCTGACCGAGCGCTTCAAGGACTTCCCCAACGGCGTGCACATCACCCTGCAGGGCGTGCCGCGCTCGATTCTGGCCGAATACGCCGAATCGCACCTGTAACCATCACGGAGGTTGTAAAAAAGCCCGCATCAGTCGATGCGGGCTTTTTCATTGCCGGTGACTTCATTTCCAGCCACGGCCAAAACCGCTCCAGCCGGTGAAAATCACGCTGATGATGGTGTCGTCCCCGTCGAGAATCAGCAGGTAAGGGCTTTGCCCGGTGTAACCAATGACCCCCGGCCGAATCTCGGTGACTTCACCCCCGCCTGCCGTTTCGCTGATCTGTTTGGCTAGCTGCTTGCTGAATGTTTTGCCAATGTATGGAGCAAAGACGGGTTGCAACTTTTCGTAGTCTTTCGCGTTAATGACCATAGCGGTGCCTCCTGGCGTCGGGTAATGGTGTCTTCAAGTGTGCAGCGTTGCCAGTTTCTACCTGCCCGAGCGCCAGCGTGTAATAGATGAATAACGCACATTAAAAGACGCTGGCATTGCCCGCGCTTGTCGCTAAGGCCTGACTCGAGGGTTTACAATCGGCTGTCCTGAAGCAGGAGTAACGCTGTGCTGACTCATCTCGATTCCCAAGGTCGCGCCAATATGGTCGACGTCACCGATAAAGCCGTGACTTCGCGTGAGGCCGTGGCCGAAGCGCGGGTGCGCATGCTCCCGCAAACCCTGCAGATGATCGTCGAAGGCGAGCACCCCAAGGGTGACGTGTTTGCCGTGGCGCGCATTGCTGGCATCCAGGCGGCAAAGAAAACCAGCGACCTGATTCCGTTGTGCCACCCGTTGCTGCTGACCAGCGTCAAGGTCGAGCTCAGCGCTGAAGGCAACGACACCGTTTACATCGTCGCCCGTTGCAAGCTGGCCGGGCAGACCGGCGTGGAAATGGAAGCCCTGACCGCTGCCAGCGTCGCGGCCCTGACCATCTACGACATGTGCAAGGCGGTCGACCGCGGCATGATCATCGATGGCGTGCGCGTGCTGGAGAAACTGGGCGGCAAGAGCGGCCATTACCAGGCGGATGAAGTCAAATGAACATTAAGGTGATGTATTTCGCCCGTTACCGGGAGGTTCTGGGTATCGACGTCGAGAAGCTCGACGGTTCGTTCGCTACCCTGGATGACGTACGCAAGGCACTGGTCGCAAAGGGCGGCAAGTATGAGGTGCTGAGCGAACAGAACCTGATGTGCGCGCGTAACGAAGAGCTGTGCAAGCTGGACGAGCCGCTCGAAGACGGTGACGAAGTAGCGTTCTTCCCGCCAGTGACCGGAGGCTGAGATGAGCGTTCGAGTCCAGGCCGAGGCCTTTGATCCGGGTGTCGAAGTCAACGCCATGCACGCGGCCAATGTTGGCGTGGGCGCGGTGGTGGGTTTTGTCGGCTACGTGCGCGACTTCAATGATGGCCAGGACGTGGCGGGGATGTTTCTGGAACACTACCCGGGCATGACCGAAAAGGCCCTGGGCAAGATCGTGGTTGAAGCCGAGCAGCGCTGGCCACTGCTCAAGGTCGAGGTGCTGCACCGTATCGGCGGCCTTGAACCGGGTGAGCCGATCGTCTTCGTCGGTGTCGCCAGTGCTCATCGCCAGGCCGCGTTCGACGCCTGCAATTTCATCATGGACTACCTCAAGACCCGTGCGCCGTTCTGGAAGAAGGAACAGACCGGGGACGGCCCGCGTTGGGTCGAAGGCAAGCAGAGTGATGAGGACGCTGCCGGGCGCTGGTAACCCTGTGGGAGCTGGCTTGCCAGCTCCCACAATGCTTTTGCTTGTTGAGTTTTAATACGAAAAAGTCCAGTATGGAATTATGAGTACAAAATAGTTCCAGGCCGCCCCTTGCCTGCCCGCCTTTCCCTCTGTCTTGCAACACACCTCCAACAACGAGCGAGAGAGACCCGTCATGAACAAGTTCACCCTGATCAGCGGTCTGGCCATGAGCCTGTTGGCCAGCAGCAGTCTGTACGCCGCTGGGGATACCCTGCGCATCGGCATCGAAGCCGCCTACCCACCCTTTGCCTCGAAGAATGACAAAGGCCAGATCGTCGGTTTCGACTACGACATCGGCAACGCCCTGTGCGCGCAGATGCAGGTCAAGTGTGAATGGAAAGAAGTCGAGTTCGACGGCCTGATCCCTTCACTGAAAGTGAAGAAAATCGACGCCGCGCTGTCGTCGATGACCATCAGCGAAGAGCGCAAGAAGTCCGTGGACTTCACCCACAAGTACTACTTCACCTCATCGCGGCTGGTGATGAAAAAAGGTGCGGTGGTCGATGACCAGTACGAAAGCCTCAAGGGCAAGACCGTCGGCGTGCAGCGGGCGACCACCACTGATCGCTACGCCACCGAAGTGTTCGAACCCAAGGGCATCAAGGTCCAGCGTTACGGCAACAACGAAGAAATCTACATGGACCTGGCATCCGGTCGGGTCGATGCGATTTTTGCCGACACCATTCCCCTGGAAGACTTCCTGTCCATGCCCCGCGGCGCGGACTACGCCTTTACCGGCCCAGAGCTCAAAGATCCGAAATACGTCGGTGAGGGCGCGGGGATTGCCGTGCGCAAGGGCAATGGCGAGCTGGTCAGCCAGCTCAACCAGGCCATCGACGCTATCCGCGCCAACGGCGAATACCAGAAGATCCAGGCCAAGTACTTCAAGTCGGACATCTACGGCGACTGATCGCCGACTCACTCAAGGCCTGGAGCCAGTCAGGCCTTGAGTTCCTTCAGGTGTTTGTACACCGTCGCCCGTCCCATCCCCAGCACATTGGCCACATAGTTGGCCGCACTCTTGCCTTTGAACGCGCCTTCGGCGTGCAGGGCCAGCACCAGTTCGCGCTTGTGGTCGCGGCTGAGCAGGTTGAGGCTCAGTTGCCGTTGACGCAGCCAGCTGTTGAGGAAGGTGTTGATGCGTTCTTGCCAGTCATCGCGAAACAGCGCATCGGGCTGCGGGATCAACTTGCTTGGCGAGAGGAACAGGTCCAGCGCCGCCTTGGCGTTCTCGAACAGAGAGATATTCAGGTTGATGCACAGCACCGCCAGCGGCTTGCCGGCCGGGTCGCGCAGCACGGTGCTCAGCGAGCGGATCTTCTGCCCGTCCCAATTGAGTTTTTCGTAGGGGCCGATGTTGGTCTCGTCGGTGCCTGCCTCGAGCATGTCCTCCAGGGCCGCCTCATCGCCAATCTCGCGCTTGGACAGGTTGTTGGCGATGTAATCGATCTTCTGGCTGCGCAGATCGTGCAGCACTACTTCGGCGTGGGGGAAGAACAGGGTGGCGATGGCGTCGGCGATGGCCCGGTAGTTTTGCAGGGCGGGATCGGGGCGGGGTGTGGGCATTCGGGCAGGCTCCAGGCGGTGTCAGCGCCCTTGGCGAAAGGGCGCTGGGAGTGTGCCGCAATCGCGGCCGGGCGTCACCCTTGCAGGCGGCGCGGCGACAGCATTGCGGCGTTCAGGCCAAAGCCCTTGAGTGCTTCGGGCAAGTCCTCGCCACGCACCAGGGCGGCGCTGGCCTGGCCCATGGCCGGCGAGGTCTGGATGCCATAGCCGCCTTGCGCGGCAACCCAGAACAGGCCCGGTACCTGTGGATCGAAGCCGGCTACCAGGTCGCCGTCGGCAACGAAGCTGCGCAACCCGGCCCAGGTGCGGGTCGGGCGGCGAATGCTCAGGGTGGTGGCTTCTTCGATCTGGTAGATGCCCATGGCGATGTCCAGTTCTTCGGCCTGCACATCATGGGGCTCGACCGGGTCGGCATTGGCCGGAGAGCCGAGCAGCATGCCGGCGTCGGGTTTCATGTAGAACGATTCATCGAGGCTGACCAGCATTGGCCAGGCTTGGCTGTCGATACCTTCGGGGCCGGCGAAGATGAACGCGGCGCGGCGCTTGGGCTGCAAGCCCAGCGGCTGGGCGCCGGCCAGTTCAGCGATCTTGTCGGCCCAGGCACCGGCGGCGTTGATCAGCACGGGGGCGCTGAAGCTGCCACGGCTGGTCTGCACCTGCCAGAGACCGTCGGCGTCGCGGCGCAGTTGCTGAACCTCGCAGTCGCTGTGCACCTCGCCCTGCTGGCGGCGAATGCCGCGCAGATAGCCCTGATGCAGGGCGTCGGTGTCGATGTCGCTGGCGCTCGGGTCATACAGGGCGCCATGCACCTTGTCGCGGCGCAGCACCGGCAGGCGCGCGCAGGCCTGCTCGGCGCTGAGCAGCTCGACTTCCGGCACGCAGGCCTTGGCGCTCTGGTACTGGCGCTGCAACTCTTCAGGGTCGCCGTTGAGGTCGACTGTCATTTCCCCGCGCGGGCTGAGCAGCGGGTGCTCGGCGAAGCCTGCTGGCGGGTGGTCGAAAAACGCGCGGCTGGCCAGGGTCAGCGCGCGCACTTGTGGCGTGCCATAGGCGGCGGTGTACAGCGCCGCCGAGCGGCCGGTGGAGTGGTAGCCCGGCTGCGACTCGCGCTCAAGCAGCAGCACCCGGCCGTGGCCGGCCAGCCAGTAGCCGGTGGAGGCGCCGGCAATACCGGCGCCGATGATGATGAAATCAGCCTGTTGCATGGAGGTTTCCTCAGTCGGCGCGTGGCAGGCGGTACAGGGCGTTGGCCAGGGCGATGTCTTCAAGGCCCAGGCCGATGGAGCGGAAGAAGGCGTGGCGCTGGTAGGTCGGTTTTTGCGCTGCGCCACTGATCAATTGCGCCAGATCGCCGACGATCGCTTCGGCTTGCCAGCCATGTTGCTCGGAGGCGATGCGCATCTCACCGGCGCTGCCCGGGGTGGTCACCCGGTAATCGCAGTAGACGTCCATCTCGTTCAAGCTCGCTGGCGGCACTTCATGGGCGCGGACGGCATTGGTACTGATCGAGGTGATCAACGCGGGCTTGCTCAACTGGCGTGGGTCGAGCACCGGGCTGGCCGAGGAGGTGCACAGCAGGATCACGTCGGCATCCGCCACGGCCTGCTCCAGGCTCGCGCAGAGCACCAGACGTGGATCAAGATCGGTCAGGGCCTGGCGCTGCCCGGCCGACTGTTCGCTAAGGCTTGGCGAGTACAGGCGGATATCCTGCCACTCGCGCAGGCCGCGGGCGTAATGCAGGTGCGCGCGGGCAATCGGGCCGCTGCCGACCAGGGTCAGGCGCCGGGCGTCAGTGGCCGCCAGGGCGTCGACGGCCACGGCGGTGGTGGCGGCGGTGCGCGCGGTGGTCAGCTCGCCGGCATCGCACAGGAGCAGGGGTTGGCCGCTGTCCATGGACATCAGCAGGGTCCAGGCGGTGACCAGCGGGCCTTGCTCACGGACGATGTAGGGCGAGGTCTTGACCCCGTAGACGCGCTCCTGGGCCAGTACGCCGCCATAGTTGATGAAGTCGCCTTTGCCTGCCGGAAACTCCACCAGTTGCTGGGGCGGTTGCACCGCTTGCCCGGCTGCCAGGTCACGGAACAGGTTGCGCAGGATCTGCGGGACATCCACCTGGGCGAGCAGTTGGCGAGCGTGCTGTTGATCGATGACGAGAGGCGCAGACATGCGAAGCTCCAAATGAACTATTTTGTCTATTATGGACTTTTTGTTTATTTGGGCAATATCGGAAGGATTAAATGGACGAAAAGCATCGCGGGGCAAGCCCGCTCCTACAGGTTGGTGTAGGAGCGGGCTTGCCCCGCGATAGGTTCAGCGTTATCAGTGATGCTTGCGCGGTACCGGCTTGAGCAGCTCGGTTGGCGGCATCTCGCAGCTGATCTTGCGTCCCAGCAGCGCTTCGATGGCCGGCAGCTGGTAGGAGTCGTCTTCACCAGCGAAGCTGATTGACACGCCGCTGGTGCCGGCACGGCCGGTACGGCCGATACGGTGCACGTAGTCGTCCGGGTCTTCCGGCAGGGTGAAGTTGATCACATGGCTGATGCCGTCGATATGGATACCGCGGCCAGCCACATCGGTGGCCACCAGCACGGTGATGCGCCCTTCGCGGAAGCTCTCCAGGGTCTTGATCCGCTTGTGCTGCGGCACGTCGCCCGACAGTTGGGCGGCGTTGACGCCGTCGCGCACCAGGCGCTCCTCGATGCGCCGCACTTCGTCCTTGCGGTTGGCAAAGACCATCACCCGTTCCCACTTGTTCTCGGTCACCAGGTTGTACAGCAGCTTGTACTTGTCACTGCCGGCCACGGCATAGACGTGCTGCTCGACGGTTTCGCTGGCGACATTCTCCGGTTCGATCTCGACGATTGCCGGGTCCGTGGTCCACTGCTTGGCCAGGTTCATCACGTCTTCGGTGAAGGTAGCCGAGAACAGCAGGGTCTGGCGCTCGCTCTTGGGTGGGGTCTGGCGGATGATCTGCCGAACCTGGGGGATGAAGCCCATGTCGAGCATGCGGTCGGCTTCGTCCAGGACCAGCACTTCGACCATGTCCAGGTGCGCTTCGCCGCGCTGGTTGAAGTCCAGCAGACGGCCCGGGGTGGCCACCAGGATGTCGCAGTGGCGGGCTTCGAGGGCCTTGAGCTGCTTGTCGAAGTCCATGCCACCGACGAAGGTCATGACGTTCAGGCCGGTGTATTTGGTCAGTGCCGCGGCGTCTTTGGCGATCTGTACGACCAGTTCGCGGGTCGGGGCAATGATCAGCGCCCGAGGCTCGCCCATGTAGCGCTCTTTTGGCGGCGGGGTCTGCTGCAGCTGGGTAATGATCGAAATCAGGAAGGCTGCGGTCTTGCCGGTGCCGGTCTGGGCCCGGCCGATGGCGTCTTTGCCACGCAGGGTGTAACCCAGGACCTGGGCCTGGATCGGCGTGCAATACGGGAAGCCGAGGTCGTGGATCGCATGCATCAGCTCGGGCGAGAGCTTGAAGTCATGGAAGCGGGTCTTGCCTTCCTGCGGCTCGACGGCGAAGTCTTCCAGCTTCCAGGTGGAGGCTGCGGGTTTTGGCTTGCGCTCACGGCGCGGCTTGGCCTCAGCCGGTTTTTCGGCGCGAACCGGGGCAGGGGCCTCGGTCTTGAGCGGTGCCGACGGGGCAGGGGCCTGGGGTGCTGCGGGCGGCTGCTTCACGGGGGCAGCGGTTTCGGTGGCGAGTTGCTCAACCTCGCTCTTGCCGAACATCTTCTTGAGTGCTTTGAGCACGGTCATCTCATCAATTGGTTAAGGAATGTACGCCGGGCAGTGTAATGCAAGATTCGGGCGCGGCGTAGTGGATTGCACTGACAACTACAGGGAAGTCTGCTTTTAGCGCAGGCGTTCGCTCAGCCATTGGCCGATATCGTGGATCTCCTTGGGCAGCACCTCGTGCTCCATCGGGTATTCCTTCCACTCGGCGTCGACACCCCAATGCTGGAGGTGCTCAAAGGCGGTACGGCCCATCGCCGGCAGCACCACAGGATCATAAACACCGTGCAGGCACAGGGCCGGGGTCCGTTGCTGGCAGGCGCTCAGTTCGCGTTCCTGGGCGAAGGTCGGGGCATAGGTCGACAGGGCGATAACGCCACCCAATGCTTCCTGCCACTTTATATAGGCAGTGTGCAGCACCACCGCGCCGCCCTGGGAGAAACCGGCGAGGATGATGCGCGCCAGATCCACCCCCTTAGCCTGTTCGGCCTTGATCAGTTCGATCACCTGGTCGGCTGACGCCTGCAGTTGCTCTTCATCGATGGCCCGTGCCGGGGTCATGGCCTTGATGTCGTACCAACTGGGCATTTCATAGCCACCGTTGATGGTTACCGGGCGGGTGGGCGCCTGGGGCATGACGAAGCGGGTGGTCAGCAGCACTTCCTGCAAGGCCTCGGCGACCGGCATGAAGTCGTAACGATCGGCCCCCAGGCCGTGCAACCAGATCACACAGGCATCAGCGTTTTTTTGTGGTTCGAGAATCAGCGGGTGGGTCATGACTGCTCCGAAAGTGTGCGCGCGCTCTTGTTTGCGTGCATGAAATGAAGGCGCGTCGGGTAAATCCGGGAAAAACCTGTCGCAACGCTGCAAGTTTCCCTCTTGACGTGAACTGAAACGCTTTAGCCCCTCAGTGTGGTACGCGCTTTGCTATGAAACTCCTGATGCGAGGTTACACGTTTTGGACGGTAACACCCGTTAGCGGTCCCCAAGGCTGTCACAGAACAGCGCATTGCGCCAATTGACCCAAAAACAAGCCAACACGGGTCGGATGCGCCTCATAAGGGTGCGGTGCAATCCCGGCTCACACAACAAGAGCAAAACTGGAGGTTTGAATGAAGATGTTGAAATCCACACTGGCAGTGGTTACCGCTGCTACCGCGTTGAGTATCAGCGGTTTCGCACAGGCAGGTGCGACCCTGGACGCAGTACAGAAGAAGGGATTCGTTCAATGTGGTGTCAGTGACGGTTTGCCGGGCTTCTCGGTGCCGGATGCCAAGGGCAACATCGTCGGGATCGACGCCGACGTCTGCCGCGCGGTGGCCGCTGCGGTGTTCGGTGACGCCAAGAAGGTCAAGTTCAGCCAGCTCAACGCCAAGGAACGCTTCACCGCGCTGCAGTCCGGCGAAGTCGATGTGCTGTCGCGTAACACTACCTGGACCAGCTCCCGTGACGCCGGCATGGGCCTGGTGTTCGCCGGTGTTACCTACTACGACGGCATTGGTTTCCTGGTCAACAAGAAGCTGGGTGTTTCCAGCGCCAAGGAACTGGACGGTGCAACCATCTGCATCCAGGCCGGCACCACCACTGAACTCAACGTCTCCGACTACTTCCGCGCCAATGGCCTGAAGTACACCCCGATCACCTTCGACACCTCCGACGAGAGCGCCAAGTCGCTGGAATCCGGCCGCTGCGACGTGCTGACCTCCGACAAGTCGCAGCTCTACGCACAGCGCTCCAAGCTGGCCGCCCCGGCCGATTACGTGGTACTGCCGGAGACCATCTCCAAGGAGCCGCTGGGCCCGGTGGTGCGCAAAGGCGATGAAGAGTGGTTCAGCATCGTCAAGTGGACCCTGTTCGCCATGCTCAATGCCGAAGAGATGGGGATCACCTCGAAGAACGTCGAGGCCGAAGCCAAGGCCACCAAGAACCCTGACGTGGCCCGTATGCTCGGCGCCGATGGCGAGTACGGCAAAGACCTGAAACTGCCGAAGGACTGGGTAGTGCAGATCGTCAAGCAGGTCGGCAACTACGGCGAAGTCTTCGAGAAAAACCTGGGCAAGGAAACCCCACTGCAAATCGACCGCGGTCTGAACGCCCTGTGGAACAACGGCGGCATCCAGTACGCGCCACCGGTGCGCTGACGGTTGCGGCCTGCGGCGGCATTCGGCCGCCGCAGGCTGTTCGGTTCCCTTCCTTTCGGGGCATTACATGCAAAATAATATCGGCGCACCCAAGGGACTATCCCTGAGCGATCCACGTGTGCGTGCGTGGCTGTTCCAGATCCTCACCGTGGTCGCGGTGGTTGGTCTGGGCTGGTACCTGTTTCACAATACCCAGACCAACCTGCAACACCGCGGGATCACCTCGGGCTTCGACTTTCTCGAACGCAGTGCCGGTTTCGGCATCGCCCAGCACCTGATCTCCTATACCGAACAGGACAGCTATGCGCGGGTTTTCGTCATCGGCCTGCTCAACACCCTGCTGGTAACCTTCATCGGCATCATTCTCGCGACCCTCTTGGGCTTCATCATCGGTGTGGCGCGACTGTCACCGAACTGGATGATCAGCAAGCTGGCCACGGTGTATGTCGAGACTTTCCGTAACATCCCACCGCTGTTGCAGATCCTGTTCTGGTACTTCGCGGTGTTTCTGACCCTGCCGGGACCGCGGGGTAGCATCAATCTCAACGACACCTTCTTTATCAGCAACCGCGGCCTGAACATGCCCGGTGCGTCCATGGCCGAGGGATTCTGGCCGTTCGTCGTCAGCCTGGCGCTGGCCATCGTCGCCATCGTGCTGATGGTGCGCCTGGCCAACCGGCGCTTTGAGGCCACCGGCGAGCCGTTCCACAAATTCTGGGTCGGCCTGTTCCTGTTCTTCGGCATTCCGGCACTGGGCGTGCTGCTGTTCGGCTCACCGCTGCACTGGGACATGCCGCAGCTCAAGGGCTTCAACTTCGTCGGCGGCTGGGTGCTGATCCCGGAACTGCTGGCCCTGACCCTGGCGCTGACCATCTACACCGCAGCCTTTATCGCCGAGATCGTGCGTTCGGGCATCCGCTCGGTGAGCTACGGCCAGACCGAAGCGGCCCGTTCCCTGGGCCTGCGCGAAGGGCCGACGCTGCGCAAGGTGATCATTCCCCAGGCCCTGCGGGTGATCATCCCACCGCTGACCAGCCAGTACCTGAACCTGGCGAAGAACTCGTCGCTGGCGGCCGGTATCGGCTACCCGGAAATGGTCTCGCTGTTCGCCGGTACCGTGCTCAACCAGACCGGCCAGGCCATCGAGGTGATCGCCATCACCATGAGCGTCTATCTGGCCATCAGCATCAGCATTTCCCTGCTGATGAACTGGTACAACAAGCGCATTGCGCTGATCGAGCGGTGAGGACAAGCGCATGAGTACCCATGTTTTCAAACCCGATATGCCGCCACCGGTCAAAGCCGTCGGCGTAGTCGCCTGGATGCGCAGCAACCTGTTCTCCAGCTGGCTCAACACCCTGCTGACGCTGTTTGCCGTGTACCTGGTATGGCTGATCGTGCCGCCGCTGCTGCAATGGTCGATCGTCGACGCCAACTGGGTCGGCACCACCCGCGCCGACTGCACCAAGGAGGGTGCCTGCTGGGTGTTCATCCAGCAGCGCTTCGGCCAGTTCATGTACGGCTACTACCCCAGTGAACTGCGCTGGCGTGTCGATCTGACTGTTTGGCTGGCGGTAATCGGCGCAGCGCCGCTGTTCATCTCGCGCTTCCCGCGCAAGGCGATCTACGGCCTGGGCTTCCTGGTGCTGTACCCGATCATCGCCTACACCCTTCTGCATGGCGGCTACCTGGGCCTGGCCACGGTACCGACCAGCCAGTGGGGCGGGCTGATGCTGACCCTGGTGATCGCCACCGTGGGCATCGTCGGCGCCTTGCCGCTGGGGATCTTGCTGGCGCTGGGGCGGCGTTCGAACATGCCGGCGGTGAAGGTGGTCTGCGTGACCTTCATCGAGTTCTGGCGCGGCGTGCCGCTGATCACCGTGCTGTTCATGTCTTCGGTGATGCTGCCGTTGTTCCTGCCCGAAGGCATGAGCTTCGACAAGCTGCTACGGGCCATGATCGGCGTGATCCTGTTCCAGTCGGCGTACATCGCCGAGGTGGTGCGCGGTGGCCTGCAGGCCATTCCCAAGGGCCAGTATGAAGCCGCCGCGGCCATGGGCCTGGGTTACTGGCGTTCGATGGGCCTGGTGATTCTGCCGCAAGCCCTGAAGCTGGTGATCCCCGGCATCGTCAACACCTTCATTGCCCTGTTCAAGGACACAAGCCTTGTGATCATCATCGGCCTCTTCGACCTGCTCAACAGCGTCAAGCAGGCCGCTGCCGACCCGACCTGGCTGGGCATGGCGACCGAGGGCTACGTATTCGCCGCCCTGGTTTTCTGGATTTTCTGTTTCGGTATGTCCCGCTACTCCATGCATCTGGAGCGCAAGCTGGACACAGGCCACAAGCGTTAGGAGTGTTCCCATGAGTGAAGCGATCAAACAGCCTGTGAGCCCTGAAGGCATTATTCAGATGCAGGGCGTGAACAAGTGGTACGGCCAGTTCCACGTGCTCAAGGACATCAACCTGAATGTGCGCCAGGGCGAGCGTATCGTGCTGTGCGGGCCGTCGGGTTCGGGCAAGTCGACCACCATCCGTTGCCTCAACCGCCTGGAAGAGCACCAGCAGGGGCGCATCGTCGTCGATGGCGTGGAGCTGACCAACGACCTCAAGCAGATCGAAGCGATCCGTCGCGAAGTCGGCATGGTGTTCCAGCATTTCAACCTGTTCCCGCACCTGACCATCTTGCAGAACTGCACCCTGGCACCGATGTGGGTACGCAAGATGCCCAAGCGCAAGGCCGAGGAAATCGCCATGCATTACCTTGAACGGGTGCGCATTCCGGAGCAGGCCAACAAGTTCCCGGGGCAGCTGTCCGGTGGTCAGCAGCAACGGGTAGCGATTGCCCGGGCGCTGTGCATGAAGCCGAAGATCATGTTGTTCGACGAACCGACCTCGGCGCTGGACCCGGAGATGGTCAAGGAAGTGCTCGATACCATGGTTGGCCTGGCGGAAGACGGCATGACCATGCTCTGCGTGACCCACGAGATGGGCTTTGCCCGTACCGTGGCGAACCGGGTGATCTTCATGGACAAGGGCGAGATTGTGGAGCAGGCAGCGCCGGACGACTTCTTCGACCGGCCGCAGAATGAGCGGACCAAGCTGTTCTTGAGCCAGATCCTGCACTGAGGCCATTGGGGCTGCCTTGCAGCCCATCGCTGGCCTTGCCGGCGATGGCTGTGCAACAGCCCCGCTTCTTGGCAGAAGGTCAGTTTTCTTCTTTGGCCGCCGGTGCCGGCGGTGGACGCAAGCCGATTTCGGCGGTCAGCTTGAGCTCCTTGCCATTGCGCATGACCTGGATCGCCACTTTGTCGTTGGGTTTGATCCGCGCCACCTGGTTCATCGAGCGACGGCCATCGCCAGCCGGCTCGCCGTTGATGCTCAGGATCACGTCACCCAGCTCCAGGCCGGCCTTCTGCGCCGGGCCATCACGGAAAATCCCCGCCACGACGATCCCCGGGCGCCCCTGCATGCCGAACGACTCTGCCAGTTCCTGGCTCAGCGGCTGCACCTCGATACCCAGCCAGCCACGGATCACCTGGCCGTGCTCGATGATCGACTTCATTACCTCCAGCGCCAGTTTGGTCGGGATGGCAAAGCCGATGCCTTGCGAACCGCCGGACTTGGAGAAGATTGCCGTGTTGATGCCGGTAAGGTTGCCGTTGGCATCGACCAGCGCGCCACCGGAGTTGCCCGGGTTGATCGCGGCGTCGGTCTGGATGAAATCTTCGTAGTTGTTCAGGCCCAGCTGGTTGCGCCCGGTGGCGCTGATGATGCCCATGGTCACGGTCTGGCCGACACCGAAGGGGTTGCCGATGGCCAGGGCGACGTCGCCAATATGGATGTTGTCGGAGCGGCCGATGGTGATCGACGGCAGGTTCTTCAGGTCGATCTTCAGTACCGCGAGGTCGGTTTCCGGGTCGCTGCCGATCACCCGCGCCAGGGTTTCACGGCCGTCCTTGAGCGCCACCACGATCTGGTCGGCACCGGAGGTCACGTGGTTGTTGGTCAGCAGGTAGCCTTCCGGGCTCATGATCACCGCCGAACCCAGGCTCGACTCCCAGCGGCGCTGCTTGGGCAGGTTGTCACCGAAGAAGCGGCGGAACTGCGGGTCTTCGAACAGCGGGTGGGCGGTCTTGTTGACCACCTTGGTGGTGTACAGGTTGGCCACTGCCGGGGCGGCGATGCTCACGGCGTCGGCGTAGGACACCGGCCCCTGCATGATCCGCGTGGTTTGCGGTGCCTGTTGCAGGTTGACGTCCTGGCTGGGCAGGCCGACCCATTGCGGAAAGCGCTGAATGACCAACAGGGCGATCAGCACGCCGACCAGCAGCGGCCAGCCAAAGTAACGCAAAGCCTTGAACATTGAACAAATCCTGGGAGTTGGCAGAGGGCCGATGACAGCTGGGAGCGTGAACGCGCGCGATCATACTGCGCTCGGGCGCGTGCAGGAACTGTTTAATCGTCACGAAAACCAACAACGCCAGCCCCCAGGCAACTGCCGTCGGTTTCCCCAAACCCGGCGACGGCCCATAATGACGCTCATTATACGAGGCCTTGGGCCGCGCTGAACTGCGAAATTGAGGAGTCTTTTCATGGCTGTTGCCCTGAGCACCCTGGTCGAGGAAGCCGAACGCTACCTCGGCAGCGCCAAAATCCAGGACTACTGCCCCAACGGCCTGCAGGTCGAGGGCCGCCCGCAGGTGACTCGCATCGTCAGCGGCGTTACCGCAAGCCAGGCCTTGCTCGATGCTGCGGTCGAAGCCGAAGCCGACCTGGTGCTGGTGCACCACGGCTACTTCTGGAAGGGCGAGAACCCGTGCATCACCGGCATGAAGCAGCGTCGGCTGAAAACCCTGCTCAAGAACGACCTGAGCCTGTTGTCCTACCACCTGCCGCTGGACCTGCACCCGGAAGTCGGCAACAACGTGCAGCTGGCGCGTCAGCTCGACATCACCGTCGAAGGCCCGCTGGACCCCGAGAACCCGCGGATCGTCGGCCTGGTCGGTTCGCTGGCCGAGCCGATGTCGGCACGCGATTTTGCCCGCAAGGTACAGGAGGTGATGGGGCGCGAGCCGCTGTTGATCGAAGGCGAGCAGATCATTCGCCGGGTCGGCTGGTGCACCGGTGGCGGTCAGGGCTACATCGACCAGGCGATTGCCGCCGGCGTCGACCTGTATTTGAGTGGCGAAGCCTCCGAGCAGACCTTCCACAGCGCCCGCGAGAACGGCATCAGTTTCATCGCCGCCGGCCACCATGCCACCGAGCGTTACGGTGTGCAGGCGTTGGGTGATTACCTGGCCCGGCGCTTTGCCCTGGAGCACCTGTTCATCGACTGTCCGAACCCGATCTGAGGCTAAAACGGCAGGGCATATTCTTATACTGTTTCGTTCTAGTTGGCCGCCTAAATAGAATCGGGCGCTGTGATAAAGTGGCTCGCTCGAACACGGCCCGCTGGCCGTCCATAAGATCGTATTTCCGTGAGTAACCATGGTCGACAAACTGACGCATTTGAAACAGTTGGAGGCGGAAAGCATCCACATCATTCGTGAGGTGGCCGCCGAGTTCGATAACCCGGTGATGCTGTACTCGATTGGCAAGGACTCGGCCGTGATGCTGCACCTGGCGCGCAAGGCCTTCTTCCCGGGCAAGCTGCCGTTTCCGGTGATGCACGTCGACACCCAGTGGAAATTCCAGGAGATGTACAGCTTCCGCGACAAGATGGTCGAGGAAATGGGCCTGGAGCTGATCACTCACGTCAACCCGGACGGCATCGCCCAGGGCATCAACCCGTTCACCCACGGCAGTGCCAAGCACACCGACATCATGAAGACCGAGGGCCTGAAACAGGCGCTCGATAAGTACGGCTTCGATGCCGCCTTCGGTGGTGCGCGCCGCGACGAAGAGAAGTCGCGGGCCAAGGAGCGCGTCTACTCGTTCCGCGACAGCAAGCACCGCTGGGACCCGAAGAACCAGCGTCCCGAGCTGTGGAACGTGTACAACGGCAAGGTCAACAAGGGCGAATCGATTCGCGTGTTCCCGCTGTCGAACTGGACCGAGCTGGACATCTGGCAGTACATCTACCTCGAAGGTATCCCGATCGTGCCGCTGTACTTCGCGGCCGAACGCGAAGTGATCGAGAAGAACGGCACTCTGATCATGATCGACGACCCGCGCATCCTCGAGCACCTCTCGGAGGAAGAAAAGGCCCGTATCGTCAAGAAGAAGGTGCGTTTCCGTACCCTTGGCTGCTACCCGTTGACGGGCGCGGTGGAGTCGGAGGCCGAAACCCTCACCGACATCATTCAGGAAATGCTCCTGACGCGCACTTCCGAGCGCCAGGGCCGCGTCATCGACCACGATGGCGCCGGCTCCATGGAAGACAAAAAACGGCAAGGGTACTTCTAAGCTTCAAGTTACAAGCGGCAAGCTGCAAGTTAGAAGCAAGATGCGTAGCTTCTGGATTTTGTCGGCTGCCGCCCCATTGTGGGCGCGTGAGAGTGCTCACAATGGACTTTGAGAAGCTTGCTGTTTGGCAGAGAAGCAAAGATTTGACGGTAGCGATTTACAGGCAGCAGAGGGTGTGCCGGGATCTTGGATTCAAGGATCAGATCACGCGGGCGGCACTTTCTATCCCGTCGAATATCGCTGAAGGCATGGAACGGAGAACGGCAAAAGAAAAGGTTCGTTATCTGTGTATTGCCAAGGCTTCCTGCGGTGAGTTGCGTACGCAGATCATCATCGGGGGAGAGGTAGGCTATCTGCCAAAGCCTTTGTCGAATGAGTGGATTACAGAGACTCGTGAGCTTTCAAGAATGCTGAGCGGGTTGATCAACAAAATTTCTGACTAGTTGTATGCCGACAAGCTTGCCGCTTGAAGCTTACAGCTTGGAGCTTGAATGTAATGAGCCACCAATCTGATCTGATCAGCGAGGACATCCTCGCTTACCTGGCCCAGCACGAACGTAAAGAGCTGCTGCGCTTCCTTACCTGCGGTAACGTCGATGACGGCAAGAGCACCCTGATCGGGCGCCTGCTGCACGACTCGAAGATGATCTACGAAGATCATCTGGAAGCCATCACCCGCGATTCGAAGAAAGTCGGCACCACCGGTGACGACATCGACCTGGCGTTGCTGGTCGACGGCCTGCAGGCCGAGCGCGAGCAGGGCATCACCATCGATGTGGCCTACCGCTACTTCTCTACCGCCAAGCGCAAGTTCATCATCGCCGACACCCCGGGCCATGAGCAGTACACCCGCAACATGGCCACCGGTGCGTCCACCTGCGACCTGGCGATCATCCTTGTCGATGCCCGCTACGGCGTGCAGACCCAGACCCGTCGGCACAGCTACATTGCCTCGTTGCTGGGCATCAAGCACATTGTCGTTGCGGTCAACAAGATGGACCTCAAGGGCTTCGACGAGGGCGTGTTCGACAGCATCAAGGCCGACTACCTGAAGTTTGCCGAGGCTATCAACATGACCCCGAGCAGCCTGCACTTCGTGCCGATGTCGGCGCTCAAGGGCGACAACGTGGTCAACCGCAGCGAGCGTTCGCCGTGGTACACGGGCCCGGCATTGATGGAAATCCTCGAAACCGTGGAAGTCGCGGCCGACCGCAACTTCACCGACCTGCGCTTCCCGGTGCAGTACGTCAACCGCCCGAACCTGAACTTCCGTGGCTTTGCCGGTACCCTGGCCAGCGGCGTGGTGCACAAGGGCGATGAAATCGTCGTGCTGCCGTCGGGCAAGAGCAGCCGGGTCAAGTCCATCGTCACCTTCGAGGGTGAGCTGGAAAACGCCGGCCCAGGGCAAGCCGTGACCCTGACCATGGAAGACGAAATCGACATCTCCCGTGGCGATTTGCTGGTACATGCCGACAACGTGCCGCCGGTGACCGACCAGTTCGACGCCATGCTGGTGTGGATGGCTGAAGAGCCGATGCTGCCGGGCAAGAAATACGACATCAAGCGCGCCACCAGCTATGTGCCGGGTTCGATTGCCAGCATCGCCCACAAGGTCGATGTGAACACCCTGGAGCAGGGCGCCGCCAGTGCCCTGCAGCTCAACGAGATCGGCAAGGTCAAGGTCAGCCTCGACGCCCCGATCGCGCTGGACGGCTATGACAGCAACCGCACCACCGGTGCCTTTATTGTCATCGACCGCCTGACCAACGGCACCGTCGGCGCCGGCATGATCATCGCGCCACCGGTTGTGCCTCATGGCACCGTCGGCCAGCACGGCAAACTGGCCCACGTGGACACTGCAGAGCGTGCCCTGCGCTTCGGCCAGCAGCCGGCCACCGTGCTGTTCAGCGGCCTCTCGGGCGCGGGCAAGAGCACCCTGGCCTACGCCGTGGAGCGCAAGCTGTTCGACATGGGCCGTGCGGTGTACGTGCTCGATGGCCAGAACCTGCGTCACGACCTGAACAAGGGCCTGCCGCAGGACCGTGCCGGGCGTACCGAGAACTGGCGCCGTGCCGCGCATGTTGCGCGTCAGTTCAACGAAGCCGGCCTGCTGACCCTGGCCGCCTTCGTCGCCCCGGATGCCGAAGGCCGCGAACAGGCCAAGGCGCTGATCGGCAAGGAGCGTTTGCTCACCGTCTACGTCCAGGCATCGCCTTTGGCTTGCCGTGAGCGTGACCCGCAGGGCCTGTATGCCGCCGGTGGCGACAACATTCCGGGCGAAAGCTTCCCGTATGACGTACCGCTGGATGCGGACCTGGTGATCGACACCCAGAACCTCAGCCTGGAAGACGGCGTCAAACAGGTGCTGGACCTGCTGCGCAAACGTGGCGCGATCTAAGCGTTAGCGCTGAACAAAAAACCCCACTCAGGTGGGGTTTTTTGTTGGTTGTAAACTCAGATGTGCTTTTCCGACACCGGAATCACCCGTTTCTCCTTCACCGCCTTGAACGAGAAACTCGAGTAAATCTCCTTCACCCCCGGCAAGGTCTGCAGCACTTCCCGCGCAAACTCACCGAATGACTCCAGGTCCCGGGCAAGGATTTCCAGGAGGAAGTCATAGCGCCCGGAGATATTGTGGCAGGCGACGATTTCGGGGATTTCCATCAGCCGCTGCTCGAAGGCGCGGGCCATTTCCTTGGTGTGCGAGTCCATCATGATGCTGACGAAAGCGGTCACGCCAAAACCCAGGGCCTTGGGCGAGAGGATGGCCTGGTAGCCGGTGATATAGCCGGACTCTTCCAGCAACTTCACCCGTCGCCAGCATGGCGAGGTGGTCAGCGAGACCTGGTCGGCCAGTTCGGACACCGTCAGCCGGGCGTTGCCTTGCAGGGCTGCGAGCAAGGCGCGGTCGGTGCGGTCGATGGCTGTAGGCATGTTTTACCCTCCGTGGTCTGGATTTGTTGTTTTTATGTCAATAACCACCCGCAGGGACGGCTACATTTGGAAAAAAATCAGCACCTCAGTGGCATAAGCTTATAACAAACCACTAGAGGCTGTTTGCCATGAGCGGCTCCAATAACAAAACAGGTTTTGCCACCCGCGCCATTCACCACGGTTACGATCCGCTGGAGCACAACGGGGCCCTTGTGCCACCGGTCTATCAGACGGCTACCTTCGCTTTTCCTACCGTCGAGTACGGCGCTGCTTGCTTCGCCGGGGAACAAGCCGGGTACTTCTACAGCCGTATCTCCAACCCGACCCTGGCCCTGCTGGAGCAACGCATGGCCTCACTGGAGGGCGGCGAAGCGGGGCTGGCACTGGCCTCGGGAATGGGCGCGATCACCGCCACGCTATGGACGCTGCTGCGTCCCGGCGATGAGGTGCTGGTAGGGCGGACACTGTACGGCTGCACCTTCGCCTTTTTGCACCACGGCATCGGCGAGTTCGGGGTCAAGGTCCGGCATGTCGACATGAGCGATTTACACGCGGTCGCTGCGGCGATCAGCGACAAGACCCGGGTTATCTACTTCGAAACCCCGGCCAACCCGAACATGCACATGACCGACATCGGCGCCGTGGCCAAGCTTGCGCACGCGCACGATATCAGCGTGGTGGTCGACAACACCTACTGCACCCCGTACCTGCAGCGGCCGCTGGAGCTGGGTGCCGACCTGGTGGTGCATTCGGCGACCAAGTACCTCAGTGGCCATGGCGATATCACTGCCGGCCTGGTGGTCGGGCGCAAGGCGCTGGTCGATCGGATTCGTCTGGAAGGCTTGAAGGACATGACCGGTGCGGTGATGTCGCCGCACGACGCCGCCTTGCTCATGCGCGGGATGAAAACCCTGACCCTGCGCATGGAACGCCACTGCAGTAACGCCCAGGCCATCGCCGAATACCTGCAGCAACAGCCGGAAGTCGAACTGATCAATTACCCCGGTTTGCCCGGTTTTGCCCAGTACGAGCTGGCCCAGCGGCAGATGCGCTTGCCTGGCGGCATGATCGCCTTCGAACTCAAGGGCGGCATTAGCGCCGGGCGGCGTTTCATGAACGCCCTGCAATTGTTCAGCCGTGCCGTCAGTCTCGGTGATGCCGAATCCCTGGCTCAGCACCCGGCAAGCATGACCCACTCCAGCTATACCCCAGAGGAGCGTGCCCAGTACGGCATCTCTGAAGGGCTGGTAAGGCTGTCGGTGGGGCTTGAGGACATCGACGATCTGCTGGCGGATATTCAACAGGCGCTCAAGGCCTGCGCCTGAACCCTTCACGGACGAGGTCAAATGCAATGGTGGCAATGATGACCCTTGTGCCTGGCGAAGGTATGCCGCGGCGTCCGGGCGATCCGCAGCTGGACAGTGACCCGGGAGAAACCGCCGAGTGGCTGGAGGCGCTGGATTCGACCCTGCTGCACTGCGGCCCGGAGCGTGCGCAGTTTCTGCTTGAGCAGTTGCAAACCCATGCCCGTGAGTTGGGGCTGGAGCGCGGCGTCCAGGCGTTTTCGGCTTATCGCAATACGCTGTCGGTGGAACAGCAGGGCGCCTATCCGGGCGATCTGGAGCTCGATGAACGCATCACCAGCATCCTGCGCTGGAATGCCCTGGCCATGGTGATGCGGGCCAACCATGCCTATGGTGACCTGGGTGGGCATATCGCCAGCTATGCGTCGGCCGCGGAGATTTTCGAAGTCGGTTTCCAGTATTTCTTTCGCGGTGAGGCGGGCGCTGAGCAGCGTACGGCTGACCTGGTGTTTTTCCAGCCGCATTCGGCTCCGGGCATTTACGCCCGGGCCTTTCTTGAAGGCCGCCTGAGCGAAGAGCAATTGGCCAGCTACCGTCAGGAAGTGGCCGGCAACGGCCTGTGCTCTTATCCGCATCCGTGGCTGATGCCCGACTTCTGGCAGTTTCCCACCGGCTCCATGGGCATCGGCCCGATCAACGCCATCTACCAGGCGCGCTTTATGCGCTACCTGCACAACCGCCAGTTGCTCGACACCAGCACCCGGCATGTCTGGGGGGTGTTTGGCGATGGCGAGATGGATGAGCCGGAATCCATTGCCGGTTTGACACTGGCTGCCCGCGAGCAACTGGATAACCTGACATTTGTGGTCAACTGCAACCTGCAGCGCCTCGACGGCCCGGTGCGTGGCAACGGCCAGATTATCCAGGAGCTTGAGGCACTGTTCAGTGGCGCTGGCTGGAACGTGATCAAGGTGCTCTGGGGCTCGGAGTGGGACCCACTGTTCGCGCGCGACACCGAGCACGTGTTGTTGCGCCAGTTGGCGGCGACACCGGACGGGCAGTTCCAGAACCTTGGGGCCAAGGATGGGGCCTACAACCTCGAGCACTTTTTCAATCAGCAGCCGGCCTTGCAGAAGCTGGTCGAGCACATGAGTTCGGCCGAGATCAACGCACTCAAGCGCGGTGGTCACGATTTTCGCAAGCTCTATGCCGCTTTCGCCGCCGCCAAGGCCTGCAAGGGCCGGCCAACGGTAATCCTGGCCAAGACCAAGAAAGGCTATGGCATGAGCGCTGCGGGCGAGTCGCGGATGACCGCGCACCAGGCCAAGAAACTCGACGTGCAGGCCTTGCTGGCGTTCCGTGACCGTTTCCATTTGCCGCTGTCGGATGCGCAGGTTGAGCAGTTGCAGTTCTATCGGCCGGCCGAGGGCAGCCCGGAGATGCGCTATCTGCGTGAGCGTCGCGCCGCTCTTGGTGGGCCGCTGCCTGCCCGGCGCAGCGATGTGCGTCCGGTGCCGGTACCGGCGCTGGAGGCCATGGGCGGCTTCGCCCTGCAGGCCGACGGCAAAGAAATGTCCACCACCATGGCTGCCGTGCGCATGCTCAGCGCCTGGCTCAAGGCGCCGCAGTTGGGGCCGCGTGTGGTGCCGATAGTGGCCGACGAAGCGCGCACCTTCGGTATGGCCAGCCTGTTCCGCCAGATCGGCATCTATTCACCCCAGGGGCAGTGCTACGAGCCGGAAGACGCAGGGTCGCTGCTGTCCTACAAGGAAGCGCGCGATGGCCAACTGCTGGAGGAAGGCATCACCGAGGCCGGCGCGATTTCTTCCTGGGTGGCCGCGGCGACGTCCTACGCAGTGCATGGCGAGCCGATGCTGCCGGTGTACATCTATTACTCGATGTTTGGCTTCCAGCGTGTCGGCGACCTGATCTGGGCCGCCGCCGACCAGCGTGCCCGTGGCCTGCTGCTGGGGGCCACAGCCGGGCGCACGACGCTGGGTGGGGAAGGGTTGCAGCACCAGGACGGTTCGAGCCTGGTGATGGCTTCGATGGTGCCCAACTGCCGCGCCTGGGAGCCGTGCTTTGCTGGTGAACTGGCGGTGATCCTCGAATACGCCGCGCGGCGCATGCTGGTCGAACAATGCGACGAATTTCACTATGTCGCGGTGATGAACGAAAACTATCCACAGCCGTCCCTGCCAGTGCAGGTGCATGAAGAGGTCTTGCGCGGCATGTACCGTTATGTCGAACAGCAGGTGGCCGATGCCCAGGGGCGCGTGCGCCTGCTCGGCTCCGGGGCGATCCTGCGTGAAGTCATTGCTGCCAGTGAATTGCTGGCCAGCGATTGGCAGGTTGCCAGTGAAGTGTTCAGTGTCACCAGTTTCAGCGAGCTGGCGCGGGAGGCGCGGGATGCTGATCGCGCCAGCCGCCTGGGGCAGGGCAGTGATGATATCAGCCATGTGCAACGCTGCCTGGACGGTGAGGCGCCGGTGATCGCCGCGACCGACTATGTGCGGGCCTGGCCGCAGCTGATTGCCGAGTATGTACAAGCACCTTATGTGACGCTTGGGACTGACGGATTTGGCCGCAGCGATACCCGCCAGCAGTTGCGGCGGTTCTTCGAGGTCGATCGCTTCAGTATCGTACTGGCCAGCTTGCACAGCCTGGTGCGCCAGGGCGGGGTGCAGCGGCGGGTGCTGGATGCGGCGCGGGAGAAGTATGGTTACCGGGAAGGGGAGGCGCCTTGGTACTGCTGACGCTGGCAGGGGCTGCTGCGTAGCCCATATGACCCTGTGGGCGCTGGCCTTGCCAGCGATCGAGCGCATAGCGCTCGCAACGCAGGCGACGCTTATAAAAAAGGCCCCTCACAGGGGCCTTTTATTTTGCTCAGCGCTTGAGCCCGTAATGCTCATCGAGCATGCCCGGCGCGTTGGGCGCTTTCGGTGCGTAGTCGCGCGGCACCTCGGTGTCCTTCGGCGGGGTCAGGCGATCACGCGGGGCCTGGGTGGCCTCGGAGTGCAGGGCGGCCAGCAGGCGTTGGCGGGTGAGTTCGTCCAGGGCCAGGCGGTTGGCGCCTTCGGCCAGGTGATCCTGGACGTCCTGGTAACTTTGGGTCAGTTTCTTGACCAGCGCAGCCGTACTGTTGAAGTGAGTAACCACCTCATTCTGGTAGCTGTCGAAACGTTCCTGGATATCATCCAGCTGACGCTGGGTGCTGCTCGGCGCAGCATTGGGCAGCAGGCGGGCGACCAGGAAACCAACGACGACACCCACGACGAGGGCCAGGGTCGGCAACAACCAAACTAAGAGCGAGAGTTCCACGAGTCCTTCCTCTATAAACGGCTTTGCTTTACGTTAACGGCTCGGACCTGCGCTGTATACCGCGAACGATCGCAAATATCTCAGACAGAATCATTCAGCTAGACGAGTCGACCCTTTCCGAGGTCACGGAGTTTATCCTTGCTTATCCGCGAAACCCCTGTATTCATCGATGGCCCGGTCGGCCAACTGGAAGCCTTGTACCTCGATGTCGCCGACGCCCGCGGCGTTGTGCTGCTGTGCCACCCCAACCCGGTGCAGGGTGGCACCATGATGAACAAGGTGGTGTCGATGCTCCAGCGCACCGCCCGCGATGCCGGCTACATCACCCTGCGCTTCAACTACCGCGGCGTTGGCCAGAGTGCCGGCAGCCATGACATGGGCAGCGGTGAAGTGGACGACGCCCAGGCGGCGGTAGACTGGCTGCGCGAGCAACACCCCGCGCTGCCACTGACGCTGATGGGCTTCTCCTTCGGCGGCTTCGTCGCCGCCAGCCTCGGCGGACGCCTGGAAGCCCGTGGCGTTGCGCTCAAGCACCTGTTCATGGTCGCTCCGGCGGTGATGCGCCTGGGTGATAACCCCTTGCCGCAGCAGGGCGAACTGAGCGTGATCCAGCCGGAAACCGACGAAGTGATCGATCCGCAGATCGTCTACGATTGGTCCGACGCACTGCCGCGCCCCCATGAGCTGCTGAAAGTGGCAGAATGCGGACACTTTTTTCATGGCAAGCTCACCGACCTCAAGGAACTGGTGCTGCCGCGCCTTTCGAACTGATACAAGCCTGATAAGCGATTACCCATGACTACGCGCATCCTTACCGGTATCACCACCACGGGCACGCCTCACCTGGGCAACTACGCCGGTGCCATCCGCCCGGCGATCCTCGCCAGCCGTGAACCGGGTGTCGACTCGTTCTACTTTCTGGCCGACTACCACGCCCTGATCAAGTGCGATGACCCGCAGCGCATCCAGCGCTCGCGCCTGGAAATCGCCGCGACCTGGCTGGCCGGTGGCCTGGACCCTGAGCGGGTGACGTTCTATCGCCAGTCCGACATCCCCGAGATTCCCGAGCTGACCTGGCTGCTGACCTGCGTCGCGGCCAAGGGCCTGCTCAACCGTGCGCATGCCTACAAGGCTTCGGTGGACAAGAACGTCGAGAACGGCGAAGACCCGGATGCCGGGATCAGCATGGGCCTGTACAGCTACCCGGTACTGATGGCCGCCGACATCCTGATGTTCAACGCCAACAAGGTGCCGGTCGGCCGCGACCAGATCCAGCATGTGGAGATGGCCCGCGACATCGGCCAGCGCTTCAACCACCTGTTCGGCCAGGGCAAGGAGTTCTTCGCCATGCCCGAGGCGCTGATCGAGGAAAGCGTGGCCACCCTGCCGGGCCTGGATGGGCGCAAGATGTCCAAGAGCTATGACAACACCATCCCGTTGTTCACCAGCGCCAAGGACATGAAGGATGCCATCTCGCGCATCGTCACCGACTCCCGGGCCCCGGGCGAAGCCAAGGACCCGGACAACGCACACCTGTTCACCCTGTTCCAGGCCTTCGCCACCCCGGCGCAAGCCGACGAGTTCCGTAGCGAACTGCTCCAGGGCCTGGGTTGGGGCGAGGCCAAGCAGCGTCTGTTCCAACTGCTCGATGGCCAGCTGAGTGAACCGCGCGAGCGTTATCACCAACTGATCGGCCGCCCGGCCGACCTGGAGGACATCCTCCTGGCCGGTGCGCAGAAAGCCCGCAAGGTGGCCACGCCGTTCCTCGAACAACTGCGTGAAGCGGTGGGCCTGCGCTCGTTCCGCAACATTGAGCAGGCGCCTGTTCAGGTCAAGAAGAAGGCGGCCAAGACGGCGCGTTTCGTCAGTTTTCGTGAAGACGACGGCAGCTTCCGCTTCCGCCTGCTGGCCGCTGATGGCGAGCAACTGCTGCTGTCGCGCAACTTCGCCGACGGCAAGACCGCAGGTGTGGTGAGCAAGCAACTGCAACAGGGCGGTGAGCTCGATGTGCGCCACGAAGGCCTGGGCTTCAGCCTGTGGCTGGAAGGCGAGTGCGTCGGCGACGGCCCGCAGTTCGCCGATGCCGCTGCCCGCGACGCGGCGATCGAAACCCTGCGAGCGGCCCTGGTGCCACAGCAGGACTGAACGGCTTATCGCAAGTCTGATTGCCATTATCCGGGGCCGTCGCTACAGTGACGGCCCGTTTTTGTTACCTTGCTAACGAATTATGACGCCCCTAGAACGATATCAAGCAGATCTGAAACGTCCCGAATTCTTCCATGACGCGGCGCAGGAAACTGCAGTGCGTCATCTGCAGCGCCTGTACGACGATCTGATCGCGGCGCAGAACAACAAGCCGGGTGTGTTCGGCAAGCTGTTTGGCAAGAAGGACCAGGCACCGGTCAAGGGCTTATACTTCTGGGGTGGGGTAGGCCGCGGCAAGACCTACCTGGTCGATACCTTCTTCGAGGCGCTGCCGTTCAAGCAGAAAGTGCGTACGCACTTCCACCGCTTCATGAAGCGCGTCCACGAGGAAATGAAAACCCTCAAGGGCGAGAAGAACCCGCTGACCATCATTGCCAAGCGCTTCTCGGAAGAGGCGCGGGTAATCTGCTTCGACGAGTTCTTCGTCTCCGACATCACCGACGCGATGATCCTCGGCACCCTGATGGAGGAGCTGTTCAAGAACGGCGTGACCCTGGTGGCGACCTCCAACATCGTCCCTGATGGCCTGTACAAGGACGGCCTGCAGCGTGCGCGCTTCCTGCCGGCGATCGCCCTGATCAAGCAGAACACCGAGATCGTCAACGTCGACAGCGGCGTCGACTATCGCCTGCGCCACCTGGAGCAAGCCGAGCTGTTCCACTTCCCGCTCGACGAAGCGGCCCACGAAAGCCTGCGCAAGAGCTTCCGCGCGCTGACGCCGGAATGCACCCAGGCGGTCGAGAACGATGTACTGGTGATCGAGAACCGTGAAATTCGTGCCCTGCGCACCTGCGACGACGTGGCCTGGTTCGAATTCCGCGAACTGTGCGACGGCCCGCGCAGCCAGAACGACTACATCGAACTGGGCAAGATCTTCCATGCCGTGCTGCTGAGCGACGTCGAGCAGATGAGCGTGGCGACCGATGACATCGCCCGGCGCTTCATCAACATGGTCGACGAATTCTATGACCGCAACGTCAAGCTGATCATCTCGGCCGAGGTTGAGCTCAAGGACCTGTACACCGGTGGTCGCCTGACCTTCGAATTCCAGCGGACCCTGAGCCGCTTGCTGGAAATGCAGTCCCACGAATTCCTGTCGCGGGCGCATAAGCCTTAAAAGCAGCTGCAAGTTTCAAGCTTCAAGCTGCAAGCAGGATCAAGAGCCGACCGCGCGCTGCTCTTGCTCTTGCTCTTGCTCTTGCTTGCCGCTTGAAGCTTGAAGCTGAGGAGGCCTTTCAGGCCTCCTGCATAAACTGCTGCCGATACTGATTCGGCGACAACTCCGTGTGCTGCCTGAACAACCGGGCAAAGAAACTCGCATCGTCGTAGCCAACTTCATAGCTGATGGTCTTGATGCTCTTGCGTGTGCCCGACAGCAAGCCCTTGGCCGTTTCGATCCGTAGCCGTTGCAGGTAGTGCAGCGGCTTGTCACCGGTGGCGCTCTGGAAGCGGCGCATGAAGTTGCGGATGCTCATGCCGTGGTTGCGGGCGACGTCCTCGAAGCGGAACTTGTCGGCGAAATGCTCCTCGAGCCAATGCTGGATCTGCAGGATGATCAGGTCCTGGTGCAGCTTCTGCCCGCCAAAGCCCATGCGCCCCGGGGTGTAGTTGCGCTGCACTTCGTAGAGGATGTCGCGGGCCACCGCTTGCGCCACGTTGGCCCCGCAGAAACGCTCGATCAGGTAGATGTACAGGTCGCAGGCCGAGGTGGTGCCGCCGGCGCAATAGAGGTTGTCGGCGTCGGTCAGGTGCTTGTCCTGGTTGAGGCTGACTTTGGGGAAGCGCTCGGCGAACTGGCTGAAAAAACGCCAGTAGGTGGTCGCCTCCTTGCCATCGAGCAGGCCAGCTTCGGCCAGCCAGAACACCCCGCTGGCCTCGCCGCACAGCACGGCACCGCGGGCATGCTGCTCGCGCAACCAGGGCAGTACCTGCGGGTAGCGCTGGCAAAGGGCATCGAAATCGTCCCAGAAGGCCGGCAGGATGATGATGTCGGCGGCTTCCAGGCCACTGTCGACCGGCAGTGTCACGTCGCTGAAGCTGCGCACCGGCAGGCCGTCAGGGCTTACCAGGCGGGTTTCGAACATCGATTGCAGGCCCAGCCCCAATTGCTTGCTGTAGCGCAGGCTGGCCAGGTGGAAGAAGTCCTTGGCCTGCATCAGGGTCGATGCAAAGACGTTGTCGATGGCCAGGATACTGACGCGCCGCAAGGACGCCGTGGGTTGGGTAAACATCATTTTCTTTATTCTTATAGGGTAGAGTGGTCAATCACCGGCTGGATCGTCTTATTTTTTGGCGATTGTGTCTACCCTCGGTTCCCACCTTGTTTGTGGGAACCGGGATCGCGTCTCAGGGCGCGGGGTTGGGCTGGTCCTGATGGATGGCCTCGATGCCCGCCAGCAGCTCGTCAGTGAGCTTCAGGTTGATGCTGGCCAGGTTGCTGTCCAGTTGCGCAAGCGTTGTCGCACCGATGATGTTGCTGGTCACGAACGGCTGGCGGGTGACGAAGGCCAGGGCCATCTGCGCCGGGTCCAGGCCATGGTCGCGGGCCAGCTTCACGTAGCGGCTGCAGGCGCTCACGGTCTGTGGGTTGGAATAGCGCGAGAAGCGGTTGAACAGGGTCAGGCGGCCATCGGCCGGGCGCGCACCGTCTTCATACTTGCCCGAGAGCATGCCGAAGGCCAGTGGCGAGTAGGCCAGCAGGCCGCACTGTTCGCGGATGGCGATCTCCGCCAGGCCGACCTCGAAGCTGCGGTTGAGCAGGTTGTAGGGGTTCTGGATTGAAACCGCACGGCTCCAGCCATGGCTTTCGGCCAGCTGCAGGAATTTCATGGTGCCCCACGGGGTTTCGTTGGACAGGCCGATGTGGCGGATCTTGCCGGCCTTGACCTGCTCGTCGAGCACTTCAAGGGTTTCTTCCAGCGGGGTGAACAGGTCCTGCGGCGCATGCTGGTAACCCAGCTTGCCGAAGAAGTTGGTGCTGCGCTCGGGCCAGTGCAACTGGTAGAGGTCGATCCAGTCGGTCTGCAGGCGCTTGAGGCTGTCGTCCAGGGCCGCGACGATGTGCTGGCGGTTGTGCTTGAGCAGGCCGTCGCGAATATGGTTGATGCCATTGCCGGGCCCGGCCACCTTGCTGGCCAGGATCCACTGGGCACGGTCGCCGCGCTGGCTGAACCAGTTGCCGATCATGCGCTCGGTGGCGGCGTAGGTTTCCGGGCGGGGAGGGACCGGGTACATCTCGGCAGTATCGATGAAGTTGATCCCGGCGGCCTTAGCCCGTTCGATCTGGGCGAAGGCCTGGGCCTGGTCGTTCTGCTCGCCCCAGGTCATGCTGCCCAGGCACAGGGCGCTGACGTTGAGGTCGGTTCGGCCCAGCTGGCGATAGTCCATTCGGCTGCTTCCTGTCTAAAAGAAGCATAAAAGCAGGTTGAATTTTTTTTCGCAATCTGGATAATTCAGCCCCTCTCCGTGCAGCGGAAGTGATGCCCCGCTCCATAGAAGAACCCTGCCGAATATTGGACGCGCTGACCCGAGCCCCCGATAGCGTCCGTGTGCGGCTGTGTCCTTGACTTGTCAAGGTGCGCACTATCCAGTAAGATCTGCCGTCTTATTTTCGCTGGGCGGCCCCTGAGGCTATAAAGAATGAAAACTTTTACTGCTAAACCGGAAACAGTAAAGCGCGACTGGTTCGTCGTTGACGCTGCTGGCAAGACCCTGGGTCGTCTGGCCACTGAGATCGCGAGCCGTCTGCGTGGCAAGCACAAGCCAGAGTACACTCCTCACGTTGACACCGGCGACTACATCGTCGTCATCAACGCCGAGCAGGTTCGTGTCACTGGTGCCAAGACTTCGGACAAAATGTACTACTCCCACTCCGGCTTCCCGGGCGGTATCAAGGAAATCAACTTCGAGAAGTTGATCGCCAAGGCCCCAGAGCGCGTGATCGAGACCGCGGTTAAAGGCATGCTGCCTAAGAACCCACTGGGTCGCGACATGTACCGTAAGCTGAAAGTCTATGCGGGCGCTACTCACCCTCATACTGCTCAGCAGCCCCAAGAACTGAAGATTTAACGGAATAGTTCATTATGTCGGCGACTCAAAATTACGGCACTGGCCGTCGCAAGACCGCAACCGCTCGCGTTTTCCTGCGTCCAGGTACCGGTAACATCTCCATCAACAACCGTTCTCTGGACGTGTTCTTCGGTCGTGAAACCGCGCGCATGGTAGTACGCCAGCCGCTGGAACTGACCGAGACCACCGAAAAGTTCGACATCTACGTCACCGTTATCGGTGGTGGTGTCAGCGGCCAGGCCGGTGCGATCCGTCACGGTATCACCCGTGCACTGATGGACTACGACGAAACCCTGCGTGGCGCTCTGCGTCGTGCTGGCTACGTCACCCGCGACGCTCGTGAAGTCGAGCGTAAGAAAGTGGGTCTGCGTAAAGCACGTAAGCGTCCTCAGTACTCCAAGCGTTAATTTCGCTTCGGTGTTCAAAAAAAGCCCGGTTCCTGGTGGAACCGGGCTTTTTTTATGTCTTGAATAACTATGCTGTTGTTTGCTGTGACAACTTGCCGCATAGACGCAAGTCAAGAGTTATAAGGGATAGCGGGGTGGCACAAGGCTAATCACCTTGTCAGAGAAGGGTCTTTTCATTACCATGCGGCAAATTTTTAGCAGTTCAGAAATTACTTAGTAGATGCCTGTTGCAACAGGCCATTAAAGCTGATGGGAGAGGACTGAATGAGCAATGACGGCGTCAATGCAGGCCGGCGTCGCTTCCTCGTAGCAGCCACGTCCGTGGTGGGTGCTGCAGGAGCGGTGGGGGCTGCGGTCCCGTTCGTAGGGTCATGGTTCCCCAGTGCCAAGGCGAAAGCCGCAGGTGCACCGGTGAAGGTCAATATCGCCAAGGTAGAGCCTGGTCAGCAGATGATTGCTGAGTGGCGCGGTCAACCGGTGTTCATCGTTCGTCGTACCGAAGAGATTCTCGGCAACCTCAAGAAGATCACCGGCGATCTCTCCGACCCTGAGTCCAAGGCATCGGTTCAACCCACCTACGTCGATCCGTCGAACCGCTCGATCAAGCCGGAAATCCTCGTGCTGGTCGGTCTGTGCACCCACCTGGGCTGCTCGCCGACCTTCCGGCCGGAAGTGGCACCTGTCGACCTGGGTCCGAAGTGGGTCGGTGGCTACTTCTGCCCGTGCCACGGTTCCCATTACGACCTGGCTGGCCGCGTCTACAAATCTCAGCCGGCGCCGCTCAATCTGCCAGTGCCGCCGCACTCTTATGAGTCGGACGACATCATTGTCGTCGGCGTCGATCAGGAGAACGCGTGATGAGTAAGTTCATGGATTGGGTTGACGCCCGCTTCCCCGCGACCAAGATGTGGGAAGACCATCTCAGCAAGTATTACGCACCGAAGAACTTCAACTTCTTCTACTTCTTCGGCTCCCTGGCCCTGTTGGTGCTGGTCAACCAGATCGTCACCGGTGTGTGGCTGACCATGAGCTTCACCCCTTCGGCCGAAGAGGCGTTCGCCTCGGTCGAATACATCATGCGTGACGTCGAGTACGGCTGGATCCTGCGCTACCTGCACTCCACCGGCGCGTCGGCGTTCTTCATCGTCGTCTACCTGCACATGTTCCGCGGCCTGCTGTACGGCTCGTACCAGAAGCCTCGCGAGCTGGTCTGGGTGTTCGGCATGCTGATCTACCTGGCGCTGATGGCCGAAGCCTTCATGGGTTACCTGCTGCCGTGGGGCCAGATGTCCTACTGGGGTGCCCAGGTGATCATCTCGCTGTTCGGTGCCATTCCGGTGATCGGCGACGACCTGACCCAGTGGATTCGCGGTGACTACCTGATCTCCGGGATCACCCTGAACCGCTTCTTCGCCCTGCACGTGGTGGCCCTGCCGATCGTCATTCTCGGCCTTGTGGTGCTGCACATCCTGGCGCTGCACGAAGTGGGTTCGAACAACCCTGATGGCGTCGACATCAAGAAGCTCAAGGACGAAAACGGCGTGCCGCTGGACGGCATCGCGTTCCACCCTTACTACACCGTGAAGGATATCGTCGGCGTCGTCGTGTTCCTCTTCGTGTTCTGCGCCATCGTGTTCTTCTTCCCGGAAATGGGCGGTTACTTCCTGGAAAAACCGAACTTCGAACAGGCCAACGCCTTCAAGACCCCTGAGCACATTGCCCCGGTCTGGTACTTCACTCCGTTCTACGCAATCTTGCGGGCGGTGCCGGACAAGCTCCTGGGCGTGATCGCCATGGGCGCTGCGATTGCCGTGCTGTTCGTCCTGCCGTGGCTGGATCGCAGCCCGGTCAAGTCCATGCGCTACAAGGGCTGGATGAGCAAGGTCTGGCTGCTGGTGTTCTGCATCTCGTTCGTGATCCTTGGTGTGCTCGGCGTTCTGGCGCCTACCCCGGGCCGTACGCTGCTGTCGCAGGTATGCACCTTCCTGTATTTCGCCTACTTCCTTCTGATGCCGTTCTACACCCGGCTCGAGAAGACCAAACCGGTTCCGGAAAGGGTGACTGGCTGATGAAAAAGCTATTTGCAGTATTGATTCTGGCAGTGATGCCCGCGTTCACCTTCGCCGCCGAACACGGCCTGGAGCTGGACAAGGTCGATATCGACCTGACCGACAAGGCCGCCATGCAGGACGGCGCACGCACCTTCGCCAACTATTGCATGGGTTGCCACAGCGCCAAGTTCCAGCGTTACGAGCGCGTGGCTGACGACCTGGGTATTCCTCACGAGCTGATGCTCGAGAAGCTGGTGTTCACCGGCGCCAAGATTGGCGACCACATGAAGATCGGCATGAAGCCTGAAGATGCCAAGACCTGGTTTGGTGCCGCGCCGCCCGACCTCACCCTGGTTGCCCGGGTCCGTGGTACCGATTGGCTGTACAGCTACCTGCGTAGCTTCTATGAAGACAAGTCGCGTCCGTACGGGGTGAACAACAAGGTTTTCCCCAACGTCGGCATGCCTAACGTGCTGGTTGGCCTGCAGGGCAACCAGGTGATTGGCTGCAAGCAAGTGCAGACCGTGGTCGATGGCAAGAAGCAATACGACCCGCTGACCGGCTCGCCGTTGACCCATGAAGCATGTGACCAGCTGACCGTGGAGCCGAAATCCGGTACCCTGACGCCAGAGCAGTTCGACGAGAAGGTCAAGAACCTGGTGACCTTCCTGGCCTACTCGGCTAACCCGGTCAAACTGGAAAGCCAGCGCATCGGCACCTATGTGCTGCTGTATCTGGCCTTCTTCTTCGTATTCGCTTACCTGCTCAAGCGCGAATACTGGAAGGACGTGCACTGATCACGCAGTAGTTTCTGGTAGTTGAACGCGCCCTGGGGCGCCTCTGGATTCACAGGGGCGCTCGCAGGGCGCGTTTGCATTTGCAGCATTTATAAATTCATACGCGAGGAGGACCACTATGGGCGTGACCAACCGGTTAGCCTGCTACTCCGACCCCGCTGACCATTATTCTCATCGGGTGCGCATCGTTCTCGCCGAGAAGGGTGTCAGCGTCGAGATCATCAACGTCGATCCTGGTCGCCTGCCGCCCAAGCTGGTTGAAGTGAACCCCTATGGCAGCGTGCCAACCCTGGTCGATCGCGACCTGGCGTTGTACGAGTCGACCGTGGTGATGGAATACCTCGATGAACGTTACCCGCATCCGCCGCTGTTGCCGGTGTATCCAGTGGCGCGGGCCAACAGCCGCCTGCTGATCCACCGCATCCAGCGCGACTGGTGTGCGCTGGTCGACCTGATACTCGACCCGCGTAGCAAGGAGCCTGCACGCGTCCAGGCGCGCAAGGAATTGCGCGAGAGCCTGACCGGGGTGTCGCCGTTGTTTGCCGACAAGCCTTGTTTCCTCAGTGAGGAGCAAAGTCTGGTCGATTGTTGTCTATTGCCCATACTCTGGCGTTTGCCAGTGTTGGGTATCGAACTGCCGCGGCCGGCCAAGCCGTTGCTCGATTACATGGAGCGACAGTTTGCCCGCGAAGCCTTCCAGGCAAGCCTGTCCGCTGCTGAACGTGAAATGCGCTAGGTTTTAAGGAGCTGTCGATGAACTCCAGTCGCCCCTATTTGGTACGTGCACTCTATGAGTGGATCGTGGACAACGACTGCACACCGCATATGCTGGTCAATGCCGAATACCCGGCCGTCCAGGTACCCCAGAGCTTCGCCAGTGACGGTCAGATCGTCCTGAACATCTCACCCAATGCCGTACGTCACCTGCACATGGATAACGAAGCAGTGAGCTTCGAGGGCCGCTTTGGCGGCGTCGCCCACACCCTGTTCGTGCCGGCCGGTGCGATTCTGGGTATTTATGCCCGGGAAAACGGCCAGGGCATGGTCTTCGAGCTCGAGCCGCCATTGCTCGACGATGAAGATGAAGAGGAAGACGACAACGTTGAGCCGGATGACGATGGTCCGCAGGGTGGTGGCCAGCCACCACGGCCCAGCGGGCGTCCGAGCCTGAAGGTGGTCAAGTAACGAAAAAGGCGATCCATGCGGATCGCCTTTTTTGTGTCTGCCGGCCTGGATTACAGGTCGGTGATGGTGCGGACCTGGTCCTTGTTGACCTTGATCACCTTGCCATCGAGCTGCTTGAACTCGTAGAAGCCGGCGGCGCGATCGTAGTACGGCGCGTCGACTGCCTGGAATTCGCGGCCGTCGTTGAGGGTGATCTGGCTTGGGGTGGAGCAGCCGGCCAGGGTGGCGAGGGCGCCAATCAGCAAGGTTGGCAGCAGGCCGTTTTTCATGGGGACTTCCTAGGTTCAGGTGGGTGTCAATCAGGTCCTCATCGCGGGGCAAGCCCGCTCCCACCGTGTAGGAGCGGGCTTGCCCCGCGATGGGTTCATCAGTCGATGTATTCGAACAATTTGACGATCTTCTGCACGCCCGACACACCCTGCACCAGGTTGGTGGCACGGGTGGCTTCCTGTTGGGTCAGCAGGCCGAGCAGGTAGACGATGCCGTTCTCGGTGATCACCTTGATGCGCGAACCGGGGATGCTGCTGTCGGTGAGCATCTGGGTCTTGATCTTGGTGGTCAGCCAGGCGTCATTGTTGCGCGCCAGGATCGAGGAGGGCGGCAGCACCTGCAGCTCGTTGTGCACCTTTTTCACTCGCTGGACCTGGCTGGCAGCCTGTTCGGCCAGGCTCTTGAGGTCGGCGCGCGGGGTCTGCCCGGCGAGCAGGACGATGCCGTTGTAGCTGCTGACGACGATGTGCGAACTCTTGTCCAGGTCAGGGCTGGCCTTGGCGACGTTGACCGATACTTTGGTTTCGATCAGCGAGTCATCAATTTTGCTGCCGAAGGTACGGGTGCCGCGATCGTCCTCGATTGGCGTATCGCGGGTGGCAGTGAGCACCGAGCTGCAACCGGTGAGGCTCAGGCACAGGGTCAGGGCCATCAGGCCGAGGCGGTTAGGGGTCATTCTTCACTCCCGAACAATTGGCTGTCGATCAAGTCGCAGAGGCAGTGGATCGCCAGCAGGTGGACTTCCTGGATACGTGCGGTGACGTTGGCCGGAACGCGAATCTCGACGTCTTCAGGCAGCAGCAGCGAGGCCATGCCGCCGCCATCGCGTCCGGTCAGAGCTACGACAATCATTTCGCGATCATGTGCGGCCTGGATCGCCTGAATAATGTTCGCCGAGTTACCGCTGGTCGAAATTGCCAGCAGTACATCGCCGGGTTGGCCCAGGGCGCGGATCTGCTTGGAGAAGATTTCGTTGTAGCTGTAGTCGTTGGCGATCGAGGTGATGGTCGAGCTGTCGGTGGTCAAGGCGATGGCCGGCAGGCTCGGGCGTTCGCGCTCGAAGCGGTTGAGCAGTTCGGAAGAGAAGTGCTGGGCATCGCCGGCCGAGCCGCCGTTGCCGCAGGCAAGCATCTTGCCCTCGTTGAGCAGCGCATTGACCATGACCTGACTGGCTTGCTCGATGTGTGGTGCAAGGACTTCCATCGCCTGTTGCTTGGTGTTGATACTGGCCTGAAAAAGCTGGCGAATTCGGGATTGCATGTCCATCAGTGTGACCTTAAGTAGGGCGGCTGGCCGGGCGCGTCGGGAGTATACAAAAAAGGTCCCGGCACATGACTGTGCAGCCCGTGAAGCAAAGAGCAAAAAAAGTTGTAGGGGTAATGGGGCGCAGCGATCGCGGGTTCAGCACTCGAAGGCATTTTTCAGCCAGTTCAGTGCTGGGCCCGAATGGCCTTTGCCTTGCAAGGCGATGACATCGAAACGGCAGGGGTGGTTGGCCCAGCGTGTTTCCTTTTGCAGAAAAGACTCGGCGGCTAGCACCAGTTTGTCCTGCTTGCGCCCGTCGATACTGGCCAGGGCACCGCCAAAGTCCGCGTGCAGCCGGTAGCGGACTTCGACGAATACTACTGTATCGCTGTCGAGCATGACCAGATCAAGCTCGCCGCGTTTGCATCGCCAGTTCTGCGCCAGTAGCTGCAGGCCTTGCCCCTGAAGGTATTCAAGGGCTTGCCGTTCGGCGGCCTGGCCGGCCTGTTGGCGCGAACTGGCGGGCATCAGCGTGGCGTATCGGGCAGGCGTTTGACCTGGCCGCCGGAGAACTCGGCCCAGGGCAGTTGCCGCTCGATGCGCTGGTTCTCGTTCATGCTCAGGCTGCCGGACAAGCCGTCGATGCGGTTTTCAGGCAGCGCGCGCAGCTGGCCCAGACGCGGTGCCAGGCTGAAGGCGTCGATGCCCATGGCGTACAGGCGGCCCAGGCTGCCGGCAGCTTGTGGCCACTGGCGCTCGACCTGCTGACGCAGCGGATTGCCGCTGTCGAGCAGCCACGGGGTATCGCAGAAGCGCACGCCGGTGAGGTCGTTGTACTGGTTGACGTCGCCGCTGGCGCTGTACACGTGCGAGGTGGCGTACACCGGAACGTCGCCGGCGTACTGGAAGTTCAGGGTCGGCTTGATCTGCTGGCCTTGCTGCGGGGTGGCGGCAAGGAAGATGAAGTCGATGTCCTGGCGGCGCGAAGGCTGGGCCGATACCGCACCGCCTACAGTGTTTTGCAGGCTCTTGGCGCGGCCTTCGCTCTGGCGCAGCTGGAACAGGTCAGCGATCTGCTGAGCCAGGGCCACTGGCTGATCGATGTGCTGGGCGGCCAGCAGGCTGCCGCCGTTGGCTTCCCAGTCCTGGCGGAAGGCCTTGAGCACGCGGTCGCCCCATTCGCCTTTTGGCACCAGGGCTACGGCGCGAACCATGCCGTCGGCGCGGGCGCGACGGGACACTTCACGGGCTTCGTCTTCGGCGGCGAGACCGAACTGATACAGCTGCTCCGGGCCTTTCTGGCCGGCGTCGCTGTAGTTCAGGGCCAGGGTGGTAATAGGCAGCTGCGGGTAGGCGGCGAGCTTTTTCACCAGCGGTTTTTCCAGCGGGCCAACCACCAGTTGCACGCCCGAGGCCTGGGCCTGGCGATAGAAGTCATCCAGCGAGGTCAGTCGCGAGCTGTCGAAGACTTCGATGGTTGGCGGCTTCTGCCCGGCTTGCTGGGCCTGGAAGTGCGCGGCCATGAAGCCGTCGCGCAGGGCGCGGGCGACGCCGGCCAGCTGGCCTTCCTGTGGCAGCAGCAGGGCAATCTTGGTCAGCGGCTGGCTGGTCAGTTCCATCAGCTTGATCAGCGATGGCGGCAGTTGGGCGGCGGCCGGGTGATCGGCATGCTGCGTGCGCCAGGCGTCGATGGCGGCTTGTTGCTGTTCGACAGTGCCGGCACCTTTGACCGCCAGGGCCAGGCTGGCCCAGCCAGCCATGGTGTCGGTACCGGCGCTCAAGCCTTTGAGCTGGTCGCGCGGAACTGCCGCCACCAGGTTCCAGATCGCGTCATTGTTGGCGTTGGCGGCATTGCCCTTGAGCAGCGGCGTCAGTTGCACGCGCTCCTGGGCAGCAGCCAGGGGCTGGCCGTTGGCTTCCAGTACCATGGCATGCACGTTGCGGGTGCGGATCTGTTGATCCTCCGGCAGTTCGTTCAGGCGCGCCAGGCTCGGGTGGCTCAGGGCGGTCAGGGCCAGCTTGGGCTGGTTGCGGCTCATGGCCAGTTCTGCCGCCAGGGTGCTGGCGAACATCTGCTGGGCCGGTTTGAGCTGCTCCAGCGGCACTTGCTCGAGGATGCGCGCGGCGCGGGCATTGTCCTTTTGCTTGTAGGCCAGGTCGGCGGCGCTCAGGCGCAGCAGTGCTGCTTGCTCCGGGGTCTTGCTGGTAGTGGCCTGTTCAAGCAGTTGCTCGATGCTGGCATCCGGTGTGCGCGGCAGTTCGCCGAGGCTCGACGAGGGCGAGCTGGCGCAGGCTGCCAGCAGGGCGGCGAGGCAAAGGGCTGTGAACAGCCGCAGGCAAGCGATCATGTAAGGGTCCTGTTACTCGATCAAATTAACGGGCGATTGTACCCAAGCGCTGGCCGGGGCGCGATCTTGCTGGCGTTAATCCTTCAATATAGGTGCTGGAACACCGGTTTGCGGTGATCCTGGTTGCCCAATGTTGCCGGGTCTCGGGCTACAATGGCGCTTTGATCATGACGACAGGTGTATGCAGTGACTGATGTTCCAGGGGCTTCCCAATCCACTTCGGGCACGCTTTACGTGGTGGCCACGCCAATCGGCAACCTGGATGACATGAGTGCCCGGGCGCTGAAAGTGCTCGGCGATGTGGCGTTGATTGCCGCTGAGGACACCCGTCACTCCATTCGTCTGTTGCAGCACTTCGGCATCAATACCCCCTTGGCCGCCTGCCATGAGCACAACGAGCGTGATGAGGGCAGCCGCTTTCTCACCCGCTTGCTGGCCGGGGATAACGTTGCGCTGATTTCCGATGCCGGCACGCCGCTGATTTCCGATCCTGGTTATCACCTGGTGCGTCAGGCCCGTGCCGCGGGCATTGCGGTGGTGCCGGTCCCGGGCGCCTGTGCCCTGATCGCGGCGCTGTCGGCCGCCGGCCTGCCATCGGACCGTTTTATCTTCGAAGGCTTCCTGCCGGCCAAGGCTGTAGGGCGTCGTGCGCGCCTGAGTCAGGTCAAGGAAGAGCCGCGTACGCTGATCTTCTACGAAGCGCCGCACCGGATCCTCGAGTGTCTGCAGGATATGGAAGAGGTGTTTGGTGGTGAGCGTCCGGCGCTGCTGGCCCGCGAGCTGACCAAGACCTTCGAGACCCTCAAGGGCTTGCCTCTGGCTGAACTGCGCGCTTTCGTCGAGGCCGACAGCAATCAGCAGCGTGGCGAGTGCGTGGTGCTGGTGGCGGGCTATAGCGCGCCGGAAGATGAGCAGGCGGTGAATAGCGAGGCGATGCGCATTCTCGACCTGCTGCTGGCGGAGATGCCGCTCAAGCGCGCGGCAGCCCTGGCGGCGGAAATTACCGGCGTACGCAAGAACCTGCTGTACCAGGTGGCGCTGGAAAAACAGAAAGCCCACTGATGTTATAGTGACATTATCGGTTTTATCGCTTGTTCTTGACGCTCGCTACCGTTAACCTTTGTGGCGGAGAGTCGATTGGACAGTCGCTGCCTTCTATTGTTTCGCAATAGAGGGGGGAGGAAAGTCCGGGCTCCATAGGGCAGAGTGCCAGGTAATGCCTGGGGGGCGCGAGCCTACGGAAAGTGCCACAGAAAATAACCGCCTAAGCACCTCGGTGCCGGTAAGGGTGAAAAGGTGCGGTAAGAGCGCACCGCATGACTGGCAACAGTTCATGGCTAGGTAAACCCCACTCGGAGCAAGACCAAATAGGGTTCCATATGGCGCGGCCCGCGTTGGAACCGGGTAGGTTGCTAAAGGCGTCCAGTGATGGCCGTCGTAGAGGAATGACTGTCCTCGACAGAACCCGGCTTACAGATCGACTCTCCACCTTTTCCCCTCCTGCTTGAATCGATAGCAGATGCGTCTTTGTAATACCAAAAAAATCTTACTCTTAATAAATCACTTTAAGTTCGCGCTCTATCCATCTGAGTGAGTTTGATTTTTTTCGTCAAAATCCCCTCCGATTTACCCTTTTGCCTTCTCCGTGTGCGCTAAATCTCCGATCTGTAAGGGATTTCCTTATAAGCGCGCCTTGACGGTGTGGTAGGCGGATTCCTATAGTGTGCGCAAGTGGCAGAAAGTGGCATGAAGTGGGTTTTCTGGCACAAAAACGCTAACATTGTGGGGAATCGCAGCCGTGTTCCGCGGAGCCAACGCCATCAACCTCGACGCAAAGGGCCGACTCGCAATGCCGAGCCGGTACCGTGACGAGCTCGATTCGCGTAGTTCCGGGCAGTTGATCGTGACCATCGATGCGGTTGATCCCTGTTTATGCGTGTATCCCCTCGATGAGTGGGAGCTGATTGAAGCCAAGTTGCGCGCCTTGCCGTCATTGCGTGAAGAGAACCGTCGCCTGCAGCGCTTGCTGATCGGCAATGCGGTGGATCTGGAGCTTGATGGCAGCGGGCGTTTCCTGGTGCCGCCGCGTTTGCGCGAGTACGCCAAGCTCGACAAGAAGGCAATGCTGGTGGGGCAACTGAACAAATTTCAGCTGTGGGACGAGGATGCCTGGAACGCGGTTTCGGCAGCCGACCTTGCAGCTATTCAACAACCGGGCGCCATGCCTGATGAACTGCGTGATTTGATCCTGTGACTATAGATAGCGGCTTTAACCACATCACCGTACTGCTTGACGAAGCCGTCGAGGCTCTCGCCGTACGCGCCGATGGCTGCTATCTGGATGGCACCTTCGGGCGCGGCGGGCATAGCCGCTTGATCCTCAGCAAGCTCGGGCCGCAGGGCCGGCTGCTGGGCTTTGACAAAGATCCTCAAGCGATTGCCACCGGGCAAGCGCTGGCGGCCGAAGACGGCCGCTTTGTCATTGTGCAGCGCAGTTTTGCCGAACTCGGCGCCGAAGTCGCCGAACGCGGCCTGGCCGGCAAGGTCAGCGGCATCCTGCTCGACCTGGGCGTGTCGTCGCCACAGCTGGACGATCCTGAGCGCGGCTTCAGTTTCCTCAACGATGGCCCGCTGGACATGCGCATGGACCCGACCCGCGGCGTCAGCGCTGCCGAGTTCATTGCCAGCGCCCCCGAAGAAGAAATCGCCCGGGTCTTCAAGGAATACGGCGAAGAGCGCTTTGCCAAACGCATGGCCCGTGCCGTGGTGCTGCGCCGCGAAGAAACCCCGTTCACCCGTACCGCCGACCTGGCTGAAGTGCTCAAGGTCGCCAACCCGGCCTGGGAAAAGGGCAAGAACCCGGCCACCCGTGCCTTCCAGGGCCTGCGCATTCACGTCAACAACGAACTCGGCGATCTTGAAGCCGGCCTTGAAGCGGCGCTCGATGCGCTGGAGGTCGGCGGGCGCCTGGTGGTGATCAGCTTCCATTCCCTGGAAGACCGCATCGTCAAGCTGTTCATGCGCAAGCTGGTCAAGGGCGAGGCCGACAACCTGCCGCGCAACCTGCCGGTCCAGCACAAGCATTTCGAGCCGAAGATCAAGGTCCACGGCAAGGCCCAGTTCGCCTCCGAGGCCGAGCTCAAGGCCAACCCACGTTCGCGTAGCGCCGTCATGCGCGTTGCCGAGAAGCTGCGGTGAGCCGCTTGTTCGCCAAGCCTTTGCCAGGCGGAAGCTTCCTGATGCTTCTGCTGTTCGTTGCCGTGCTCGTTTCTTCGGTAGCGGTGTCCTACAGCGCGCACTGGAACCGTCAGTTGCTCAACTCCCTGTACGGCGAACTCAACGAGCGCGACAAGGCTCAGGCCGAGTGGGGCCGGCTGATTCTCGAGCAGAGCACCTGGACCGCCCACAGCCGTATCGAGAACCTTGCCAGCGAGCAGCTGAAAATGCGCATCCCGGCGGCTGACGAAGTACGGATGGTGGCGCCATGATGAAGCTTGAAGGCGCACTCTACCCGTGGCGGTTTCGCGTGGTCATCGCCCTGCTGGCGCTGATGGTCGGTGCGATTGCCTGGCGCATCATCGACCTGCAGGTGGTCGACCGTGACTTCCTCAAGGGGCAGGGCGATGCCCGCAGCTTGCGGCATATTCCTATTCCTGCGCACCGCGGGCTGATCACCGACCGTAATGGCGAGCCGCTGGCAGTCAGTACCCCGGTGACCACCCTGTGGGCCAACCCCAAGGAGATGCAGGCTGCCAAGGACCGCTGGCCGGCCCTGGCTGCCGCGCTCAAGCAGAACCCGCAGCAACTGGCAGCGCGCCTGGAGCAACAGGCCAGCAAGGAATTCATCTACCTGGTCCGCGGCCTGACCCCGGAGCAGGGCCAGGTGGTGCTCGATCTTAAAGTCCCCGGTGTCTACGGCATCGAGGAATTCCGCCGTTTCTACCCGGCCGGCGATGTCGCCGCGCACATGGTCGGCTTTACCGACCTCGACGACCACGGTCGCGAAGGGGTGGAGCTGGCCTACGATGAATGGCTGGCCGGCGTGCCCGGCAAGCGACAGGTGATCAAGGACCGGCGCGGCCGGCTGATCAAGGACATCCAGGTAACCAAAAACGCCAAGGCCGGAAAGACCTTGGCGTTGTCGATCGACCTACGCCTGCAATACCTGGCCACCCGCGAACTGCGTAACGCCATCGCCGAACAGGAAGCCAAGGCCGGCAGCCTGGTGATCATGGACGTCAAGACTGGCGAAGTGCTGGCGATGGTCAATCAGCCGACCTACAACCCCAACAACCGTCGCAGCATGTTCCCGGCGGCCATGCGCAACCGGGCGATCATCGACGTGTTCGAGCCAGGCTCGACGGTAAAACCGTTGTCCATGAGTGCCGCCCTGCAGAGCGGACGCTGGAAGCCCACCGACAAGGTCGAGGTGTACCCGGGCACCCTGCAGCTGGGCCGTTACACCATTCGTGACGTATCCAAGAGCGAAGGCCCGATCCTCGACCTGACCGGCATCCTGATCAACTCCAGTAACGTCGGCATGAGCAAGATCGCCTTCGATATCGGTGGCGAATCCATCTACCGCGTCATGTCCCAGCTGGGCCTTGGCCAGTACACCGGCCTTGGCTTCCCTGGCGAGCGCGTCGGCAACCTGCCCAACCACCGCGAGTGGCGCAAGGCCGAGACCGCGACCCTGTCCTATGGCTACGGCCTGTCGGTGACCGCGCTGCAACTGGTGCATGCCTACGCCGCGCTGGCCAACGACGGCAAGATGGTGCCGCTGAGCATCCTCAAGGTCGACAAGACGCCGGAGTCTACCCAGGTGGTGCCCAAGGATGTTGCCGAGACCGTGCAGGGCATGCTCCAGCAGGTGATTGAAGCGCCGCGCGGCGTGTTCCGCGCCCAGGTGCCGTCGTACCACGTTGGCGGCAAATCGGGTACCGCGCGTAAGGCCACCATCGGCTCCAAGGGCTACACCGAAAATGCCTATCGCTCGCTGTTCGCCGGCTTCGGGCCGATGAGCGACCCGCGCTATGCGGTGGTGGTGGTCATCGACGAACCGAGCAAGGGCGGTTACTTCGGCGGCCTGGTATCGGCGCCGGTGTTCAGCAAAGTCATGTCCGGCACCTTGCGCCTGATGAATGTTCCGCCGGACAACCTGCCGCCGGCAACACCACCGCAGCAAGTCAACGTTGCACCAGTCAAGGGAGGACGCGGTTGATGACAATGCCATTGAGCAAGCTTTTTACCCAGGCCAGTCGCGATCCGTCGATCCGCGAGCTGACCCTGGACAGCCGTAACGTGCGCCCGGGCGACCTGTTCCTGGCGGTACCGGGTACGCGCATGGATGGTCGTGAGCACATAGCCGACGCGCTCAGCCGCGGTGCGGCAGCGGTCGCCTACGAAGCCGAAGGCGCCAGCGTGTTGCCGATCACCGACGTGCCGCTGATTCCGGTCAAGGGCCTGGCGGCGCAATTGTCGGACATCGCCGGGCGTTTCTATGGTGAGCCGAGCCGTCTGCTCGACCTGGTGGGCGTCACCGGCACCAACGGCAAGACCAGCGTTACCCAGCTGGTGGCCCAGGCGCTGGACCAGCTCGGTCAGCACTGCGGCCTGATCGGCACCCTGGGTACCGGTTTTTATGGCGCGCTGCAAAACGGCCGCCTGACCACTCCGGACCCGATCGCCGTGCAGGCGACCCTCAACGACCTGAAGAAGGCCGGGGCCAAGGCCGTGGCCATGGAAGTCTCTTCCCATGCCCTGGACCAGGGCCGGGTCGCGGCCCTGGCATTCGACATTGCGGTGATGACCAACCTGTCGCGTGATCACCTCGATTACCACGGCAGCATGCAGTCTTATGAAGACGCCAAGGCGCGCCTGTTTGCCTGGCCGAACCTGCGTTGCCGGGTGGTCAACCTCGATGACGAGTTTGGTCGTCGTCTGGCGGCCGAGCAGGGCGAGTCGCGCCTGATCAGTTACAGCCTCAAGGATCCAGCCGCTTCGTTGTACTGCCGCGAAGCGCATTTTGACGACGATGGCGTGCGCGCCGTGATCGTTACCGCGCAGGGCGAGCACTCCCTGCGCAGCCGCCTGCTCGGGCGCTTCAACCTGAGCAACATGCTGGCGGCGGTCGGCACCTTGCTGGCCCTGGATTACCCGCTGGACGAAATTCTCAAGGTCACCCCGACGCTGGAAGGCCCGGTCGGGCGCATGCAGCGCCTGGGTGGCGGCCTCAAGCCGCTGGTGGTGGTCGATTACGCGCATACTCCCGACGCCCTGGAGCAGGTGCTGCAAGCGCTGCGTCCGCATGCCAAAGGCCAGTTGCTGTGCCTGTTCGGCTGCGGTGGCGACCGCGATCGCGGTAAGCGTGCGCTGATGGCGGAAGTGGCCGAGCGCCTGGCTGACCGCGTCCTGGTCACCGACGACAACCCGCGCAGCGAAGACCCGCAGCAGATCTTCGCCGATATCCGCCCTGGCTTTGCCCAGGCCGATAGCGTCGAGTTCGTTGCCGGTCGCGGCGCGGCCATCGCACAGTTTATCGCCAGCGCCGGCGTTGACGATGTCATCGTCCTGGCTGGCAAGGGGCATGAGGACTATCAGGAAATCAACGGCGAGCGCCACGACTTCTCCGACCTGGTCGAAGCCGAAAAAGCCCTCGCCGTGTGGGAGGCCCCCCATGCTTAAGCCATTGTCCCTCAGCCAGCTGACCGCGCCGCTCAATGGCCGCCTGCACGGCCAGGACGCAACCTTCAATGGCGTCAGCATCGACAGCCGCGCAATCACGGCCGGGCAGCTGTTTGTCGCCCTGGCCGGGCCGCGCTTCGACGGCCACGATTACTTGAACGACGTCGCCGCCAAAGGCGCGGTCGCCGCCCTGGTGCAGCGCGAAGTGCCGGGTAGCAACCTGCCGCAGCTGGTTGTGGCCGATACCCGTCTGGCCCTGGGCCAGTTGGGCGCGCTGAACCGCGCCGCATTCGACAAGCCGGTCGCCGCCATTACCGGTTCCAGTGGCAAGACCACGGTCAAGGAAATGCTCGCCAGCATCCTGCGTACCCGTGGCCCGGTATTGGCCACCCGTGGCAACCTCAATAACGACTTCGGTGCCCCGCTGACCCTGCTCGAACTGACCCCGGAACATACTGCGGCGGTCATCGAGCTGGGCGCCTCGCGCATCGGCGAAATTGCCTACACCGTCGGTCTGACCAAGCCGCAAGTGGCACTGATCAACAACGCCGGTACCGCTCATGTCGGCGAGTTCGGCGGGCCAGAGAAGATTGTCGAAGCCAAGGGCGAGATCCTCGAAGGTCTGGGTCAGGATGGCGTGGCCGTATTGAACCTTGATGACAAGGCCTTCGGCATCTGGAAAAAACGCGCCGGCAATCGCCCATTGCTGACCTTCGCCCTGAACAACGCAAATGCCGACTTCCACGCCAGCAGCATTGCTCACGACCCGCGCGGTTGCCCGTCGTTCGACCTGCACAGCCCGCTGGGCGTGGCGCGGGTCCAGCTCAACCTGCTCGGTACCCACAACGTTGCCAATGCACTGGCCGCCGCCGCTGCCGCGCATGCCTTTGGTCTGACGCTGGATGGCATCGTTCAGGGCCTCAATGCCGTGCAACCGGTCAAGGGCCGCACTGTGGTGCAGATGGCGCCCAACGGTGTGCGGGTAATTGATGACACTTACAACGCAAACCCCACCTCCATGTGCGCTGCCGTTGATATACTCGCCGGCTTTTCCGGCCGCACCGTCCTGGTGCTCGGGGATATCGGCGAATTGGGCCAGTGGGCTGAGGAAGGGCATCGGCAGGTAGGCGAGTACGCCAAAGACAAGGTTTCGGCACTCTATGCGGTGGGCACCAACATGGCCCACGCGGTAGCAGCGTTCGGCGCCAATGCCCGACATTTCGCTAATCAAGCTGACCTGATCGACGCCGTTCGCGCCGCGGAGCAGGCCACCAACACCACTATTTTGATCAAGGGTTCGCGCAGCGCTGCGATGGAGAACGTCGTGGCGGCTTTGTGCGGTTCCAGCGGGGAGAAACATTAATGCTGCTGCTGCTGGCTGAGTATCTGCAACAGTTCTATAAAGGCTTCGCGGTCTTCCAGTACCTGTCCCTGCGCGGGATTCTCGGTGTCCTGACCGCGTTGTCGCTGGCCCTTTGGCTGGGCCCATGGATGATCCGTACCCTGCAGATTCGCCAGATCGGCCAAGCGGTCCGTAACGACGGCCCGCAATCGCACCTGTCCAAATCCGGCACCCCGACCATGGGTGGCGCACTGATTCTCTCGGCTATCGGCATCAGCACTCTGCTGTGGGCCGACCTGACCAACCGCTACGTGTGGGTGGTGCTGATCGTCACCTTGCTGTTCGGCGCCATCGGCTGGGTCGATGACTACCGCAAGGTGATCGAGAAGAACTCGCGCGGCCTGCCCAGCCGCTGGAAGTATTTCTGGCAGTCGGTGTTCGGCCTGGGCGCGGCGATCTTCCTGTACATGACCGCCCCGACCAGCGTCGAAACCACCCTGATCGTGCCGATGCTCAAGGACGTCACCATCCCGCTGGGGATCGGTTTCGTGGTGCTGACCTACTTCGTCATCGTCGGCTCGAGCAACGCGGTCAACCTCACCGACGGCCTTGATGGCCTGGCGATCATGCCGACGGTCATGGTTGGCGGCGCCCTGGGTATCTTCTGCTACCTGTCGGGTAACGTGAAATTCGCCGAATACCTGCTGATCCCTTACGTGCCGGGCGCAGGTGAGCTGATCGTGTTCTGCGGCGCGCTGATCGGTGCCGGCCTGGGCTTTCTGTGGTTCAACACTTACCCGGCCCAGGTGTTCATGGGCGACGTCGGTGCGCTGGCACTGGGTGCGGCACTGGGCACCATCGCCGTGATCGTGCGTCAGGAAATCGTCCTGTTCATCATGGGCGGTGTGTTCGTCATGGAGACCCTGTCGGTGGTGATCCAGGTGGCCTCCTTCAAGTTGACCGGCAAGCGCGTGTTCCGCATGGCGCCGATCCATCACCACTTTGAACTCAAGGGTTGGCCCGAGCCTCGGGTGATCGTCCGCTTCTGGATTATCACCGTGATTCTGGTGCTGATCGGCCTTGCCACCCTGAAACTGAGGTAGAAACGCGTGTCCTTGATCGCTTCTGACCACTTCCGCATCGTTGTCGGCCTCGGCAAGAGCGGCATGTCCCTGGTTCGCTTCCTGGCGAACCGGGGCATTGCCTTTGCGGTTGCCGACACCCGTGAGAACCCGCCGGAACTGGACACCCTGCGCCGCGATTTCCCGCAGGTGGAAGTGCGTTGTGGCGAGCTGGACGTAGAGTTTCTTTGCCGTGCCGACGAACTGTATGTCAGCCCCGGCCTGGCCCTGGCCACGCCTGCGCTGCAGCAGGCCGCTGCCCGTGGCGTGAAGCTGTCGGGCGACATCGAACTGTTCGCCCGCAACGCCAAGGCACCGATCATTGCCATCAGCGGCTCCAACGCGAAAAGCACCGTCACCACCCTGGTCGGCGAAATGGCCGCCGCGGCTGGCAAGCGTGTGGCGGTCGGCGGCAACCTCGGTACCCCGGCGCTGGACTTGCTCAGCGATGATGTCGAGCTGTACGTGATGGAACTGTCGAGCTTCCAGCTGGAAACCACCGACCAGCTCAATGCCGAAGTGGCCACCGTGCTCAACGTCAGCGAAGACCACATGGACCGCTACAGCGGCCTGCCGGCCTATCACCTGGCCAAGCACCGGATTTTCCGTGGCGCGCGGCAGGTGGTGGTCAACCGCCAGGACGCCCTCAGCCGTCCGCTGCTGGCTGAAGGCCAGCCGGTATGGACCTTCGGTCTGAACACTCCCGACTTCAAGGCCTTTGGCCTGCGCGAAGAGAACGGCGAGAAGTACCTGGCCTTCGAGTTCCACAACCTGATGCCGGTACGCGAACTGAAGATTCGCGGTGCCCACAACCAGTCCAATGCCCTGGCGGCCCTGGCCCTGGGCCATGCCGTTGGCCTGCCGATGGATGCCATGCTCTCCAGCCTGCGCAGCTTTGCGGGCCTGGCGCACCGTTGCCAGTGGATTCGCGAGCGCAACGGCGTGAACTGGTATGACGATTCCAAGGCGACCAACGTCGGTGCCGCCCTGGCAGCCATCGAAGGCCTGGGCGCCGATATCGACGGCAAGCTGGTGCTGGTCGCCGGTGGCGACGGCAAAGGTGCCGACTTCAGCGCTTTGACTGCGCCGGTCGCCGCCAATTGCCGCGCCGTCGTGCTGCTGGGGCGCGACGCCGAGCGTCTGGCCGAAGCGCTGGGTGACGGCGTGCCGCTGATCCGGGTGAAAACCCTGGATGAAGCGGTGCAGCAATGCGCCGAACTGGCCCGGCCCGGCGACGCGGTGCTGCTGTCGCCGGCGTGCGCGAGCCTGGATATGTTCAAGAACTTCGAAGAGCGTGGGCGCCTGTTCGCCCAGGCCGTAGGAGGGCTGGCATGATCTTCGGCATCATCAAGCCTTACCCATCGCCGCTGATCAGCGGTCGCGGCATCGACCTTGATTTCGCCATGCTCGCCGGTTGCCTGGCGCTGCTCGGCCTTGGCCTGGTGATGATCACCTCGGCGTCTTCGGAAGTGGCCGCCGCGCAGTCGGGCAACCCGCTGTACCACATGTTCCGCCACCTGGTGTACGTGGCCATCGGCGTCTTTGCCTGCATCGTCACCATGATGGTGCCGATCGCCACCTGGCAGAAGATGGGTTTCACCATGCTGGTTGGCGCCTTCGCGTTGCTGGTGCTGGTACTGGTGCCGGGCATTGGCCGTGAAGTGAACGGTTCGATGCGCTGGATCGGCTTCAGCTTCTTCAACGTCCAGCCCTCGGAGATCGCCAAGGTTTTCGTGGTCATTTATCTCGCCGGCTACCTGGTGCGTCGTCAGCAGGAAGTGCGCGAAAGCTGGATGGGCTTCTTCAAGCCGTTCATCGTGCTGCTGCCCATGGCCGGCCTGCTGCTGATGGAGCCGGACTTCGGTGCCACGGTGGTGATGATGGGCGCGGCGGCGGCGATGCTGTTCCTCGGCGGCGTCGGCCTGTTCCGTTTCAGCCTGATGGTGGTGCTGGCGGTGGCGGCGGTGTTCATCCTGGTCCAGGCCCAGCCCTACCGGATGGCGCGCCTGATCACCTTTACCGACCCCTGGTCGGATCAGTTCGGCTCCGGCTACCAGTTGACCCAGGCGTTGATCGCCTTCGGTCGTGGTGAGTGGCTCGGCGTTGGCCTGGGCAACAGCGTGCAGAAGCAGTTCTACCTGCCCGAAGCGCACACCGACTTCGTTTTCTCGGTACTGGCCGAAGAGCTGGGCGTGGTCGGCTCGCTGATCACTGTGGCGCTGTTCGTGTTCGTCACCGTGCGCGCGCTGTACATCGGCCTGTGGGCAGAAAAAGCCAAACAGTTCTTTGCCGCCTACATGGCCTTCGGCCTGGCGTTCCTGTGGATTGGTCAGTTTTTGATCAATATCGGCGTGAACGTCGGCCTGCTGCCGACCAAGGGCCTGACCCTGCCGTTCCTCAGTTACGGCGGTAGCTCCCTGGTGATCTGCTGTGCCTGCGTCGGTTTGCTGCTGCGCATCGAGTGGGAGAGCCGCACGCACCTGGGCAGTGAAGAACACGAATTCAATGAAAGCGATTTTGCCGAGGAGCCGAATCATGGCCGCTAACGGCAAGAACGTACTGATCATGGCAGGCGGCACCGGGGGCCACGTGTTCCCGGCGCTGGCCTGTGCCCGTGAATTCCAGGCGCGCGGTTACAGCGTGCACTGGCTGGGCACCCCGCGCGGTATCGAAAACGAGCTGGTGCCCCAGGCCGGGCTGCAATTGCACCTGATCCAGGTCACCGGCCTGCGTGGCAAGGGCAAGCTGTCGCTGCTCAAGGCGCCGTTCACCCTGGTCAAGGCGGTGCTGCAGGCGCGGCGGATCATCCGTCAGCTCAAGCCGGTGTGTGTGGTCGGCTTTGGCGGTTACGTGACCGGCCCGGGCGGCGTTGCGGCCCGGCTGTGCGGCGTGCCGGTGGTGATTCACGAGCAGAACGCCCGTGCCGGTACCGCCAATCGGCTACTGGTGCCTTTGGCTGGCCGAGTCTGCGAAGCTTTCCCCGACACCTTCGCGGCGTCGGACAAACTGCGCACCACCGGTAACCCGGTGCGCAGCGAACTGTTCATGGAAACCCTGCGCGAGCCCCTGGGCGTGCGCAAGCCTCGTTTGCTGGTGCTCGGCGGAAGCCTGGGCGCCGAACCGCTGAACAAATTGCTGCCCCAGGCTTTGGCCTTGGTGCCTCAGGAGATTCGTCCCGAGGTATTCCATCAGGCTGGCAAGCAGCATGACCAGATTACCGCCGAGCGTTACCGCGAGGCCGGTGTCGAGGCTCAGGTAGAACCGTTCATCAAGGACATGGCCCACGCCTATGGCTGGGCTGATCTGGTGGTCTGCCGCGCGGGTGCGCTGACTGTCAGCGAGCTGGCTGCGGCCGGCTTGCCTTCGATGCTGGTGCCCTTGCCCCATGCCATCGACGACCACCAGACCCACAACGCCCATTATCTGGCCCGTGAAGGCGCTGCCTTCCTGATGCCACAAGCGACAACTGGCGCAGCGCAACTCGCTGAACGCCTGAACGAGGTGCTGATGCAACCGGAAAAACTCATCACCATGGCCGCCACTGCCCGGCGCCTGGCCAAGCCCGCTGCCACCCGCACCGTGGTCGATATCTGCCTGGAGGTGGCCCATGGTTGAAAGTCAGAAAGCCATCCCGCAACCGGAAATGCGCCGTATCCGCCGCATCCACTTCGTCGGTATCGGCGGCGTGGGCATGTGCGGTATTGCCGAAGTGCTGCTGAACCTGGGTTACCAGGTGTCGGGCTCCGACCTCAAGACCTCGCCGGTCACCGAGCGCCTGGAATCCTTCGGTGCGCAGATCTTTATCGGTCACCGTGCCGAGAACGCCGCCAGCGCCGATGTGCTGGTGGTGTCGAGCGCCATCAATACTGCCAACCCGGAAGTGGCCACGGCGCTTGAGCGACGCATTCCGGTGGTGCCGCGGGCCGAGATGCTCGCCGAGCTGATGCGCTATCGCCATGGCATCGCCGTGGCCGGTACCCATGGCAAGACCACCACCACCAGCCTGCTGGCCTCGGTATTCGCCGCCGGTGGCCTGGACCCGACCTTCGTCATCGGTGGCCGCCTCAATGCCGCCGGCACCAATGCCCAGCTCGGCACCAGCCGCTACCTGATCGCCGAAGCCGATGAAAGTGACGCCAGCTTCCTGCACCTGCAACCGCTGGTGGCCGTGGTCACCAACATCGACGCCGACCACATGGCGACCTACGAAGGCGACTTCAACAAGCTGAAGAAAACCTTCGTCGAGTTCCTGCACAACCTGCCGTTCTATGGCCTGGCGGTGATGTGCCTGGACGACCCGGTGGTGCGCGAGATCCTGCCGCAGGTCAAGCGTCCGACGGTGACCTACGGTTTCAGCGAAGAAGCCGACGTGCGCGCGATCAATGTCCGCCAGTCGGGCATGCAGACCCACTTCACCGTGCTGCGCCGCGATCGCGAGCCGCTGGACGTGTCGGTCAACATGCCGGGCAACCACAACGTGCTCAACGCCCTGGCGACCATCGCCATTGCCACCGACGAGGGCATCAGCGATGAAGCCATCGTCCAGGGCCTCTCGGGGTTCCAGGGGGTAGGGCGGCGCTTCCAGGTCTATGGCGAGCTGCCGGTAGACGGCGGCAGCGTGATGCTGGTCGACGACTACGGCCACCACCCGACCGAAGTCGCGGCGGTGATCAAGGCCGTGCGCGGTGGTTGGCCTGAGCGGCGCCTGGTGATGGTGTACCAGCCGCACCGTTACAGCCGCACCCGCGACCTTTACGACGATTTCGTCCAGGTCCTGGCCGACGCCAACGTGCTGCTGCTGATGGAAGTCTACCCGGCCGGCGAAGAACCGATCCCAGGCGCCGACAGCCGTCAGCTGTGCCACAGCATCCGCCAGCGCGGCCAACTCGACCCGATCTACATCGAGCGCGGCATCGAGCTGGCGCCGCTGGTCAAGCCGCTGTTGCGCGCTGGCGACATCCTGCTGTGCCAGGGTGCCGGTGACATCGGTGGCCTGGCCCCGCAATTACTCAAGAGTCCGTTGTTCGCTGGTGCTGTTGCCAGTCAGGGGAAGTCGAAATGACTGATAACGCATACGCTACATTGCACTCGACCATTGATCCGAAAGCCTTCGGCCGCGTAGCCGTGCTTTACGGCGGCAAGAGCGCCGAGCGCGAGGTTTCGCTGAAGTCCGGCGCCGCGGTTATCGAGGCGCTGAGCGGCGCTGGGGTCGACGTGGTCGCCATCGACGTCGGCGACGACCTGCTCGATCGCCTGCAGCGCGAGAAGATCGACCGCGCCTTCATCATCCTCCACGGCCGTGGCGGTGAAGACGGCAGCATGCAGGGCCTGCTGGAGTGCCTGGGCATTCCTTACACCGGCAGCGGCATCCTCGCTTCGGCGCTGGCCATGGACAAGCTGCGGACCAAACAGGTCTGGCACAGCCTGGGTATTCCGACCCCGCGTCACGCCGTGCTCTCCAGCGAAGTTGACTGTATTTCTGCAGGTGCGGAACTGGGCTTCCCTTTGATCGTCAAACCGGCCCATGAAGGTTCCAGTATCGGTATGGCGAAAGTGAGCAGCGTCGAAGAATTGATCGTTGCCTGGAAGGACGCTGCCACCTACGACTCGCAAGTGTTGGTTGAACAATGGATCAAGGGTCCGGAGTTCACTGTGGCTGTGCTGCGTGGCCAGGTTCTGCCGCCAATCGCCCTGGGCACCCCGCACACGTTCTACGACTACGACGCCAAGTACATCGCCAACGATACCCAGTACCGCATCCCGTGCGGCCTGGACGCGGCCAAGGAACAAGAGCTGATCGACCTGACTGCACGTGCCTGCGACGCCATCGGCATTGCCGGCTGGGGCCGCCTGGACGTGATGCAGGACGAGCAGGGGCGTTTCTGGCTGCTCGAGGTCAACACCGCACCAGGCATGACTGATCACAGCCTGGTCCCGATGGCGGCACGCGCGGCCGGCCTGGACTTCCAGCAGTTGGTGCTGGCGATCCTGGCGGCCAGCGTAGAGGCGCGAGGTTAAGCCCATGCAAGGCGCGATGTTACGTCATCAGCAACCCGCCCCCGGCCGTAACAAGCCGGTGCCGCGTGGTGCCAGCCGGATGGTGGCCAAAGAGCCGCTGTCGGCGCGCCTGCCCAAGGCCAACTTTAGCGTGTTCAAGCGTCTGCTCTGGCCGGTGTTGCTGGTCGCCGCAGGGTTTGCTGCCTACGAGGGTGCCCAGCGCCTGATGCCGTACGCCGACCGGCCGATTACCAAGATCGCCGTGCAGGGTGATCTGAGCTACATCAGCCAGCAGGCGGTGCAGCAACGGATCGCCCCGTACGTGGCGGCAAGCTTCTTCACCGTCGACCTGGCGAGCATGCGTGCGCAGCTGGAGCAGATGCCCTGGATCGCCCACGCCGAAGTGCGCCGGGTGTGGCCGGATGAAGTGGTGATCCGCCTGGAAGAACAGTTGCCAGTGGCGCGCTGGGGCGACGAAGCCTTGCTCAATAACCAGGGCCAGGCCTTCACCCCGCGCGAACTGGCCAACTATGAGCACCTGCCGCAGCTGTTCGGGCCGCAGCGGGCGCAGCAAAAAGTAATGCAGCAATATCAGGTACTGAGCCAGATGTTGCGGCCGATGGGCTTTTCGATTGCCCGGCTGGAGTTGCGCGAGCGCGGCAGCTGGTTCCTGACCACCGGTGCCGGTAGCGCCGGGCCAGGTATCGAACTGCTGCTGGGACGCGATCATCTGGTGGAAAAGATGCGCCGTTTCATTGCCATTTACGACAAGACACTCAAAGAACAGATCACGAACATCGCCCGCATCGATCTGCGTTACGCCAATGGCCTGGCCGTTGGCTGGCGGGAACCGATTGCACCGACGACGGCCCAACCCGCCGTTGCGAAGAATTAGAGAGAGGCAGGACCCATGGCAAATGCGCATAGCGGCAAAATGATCGTCGGGCTGGATATCGGCACCTCCAAGGTTGTGGCCCTGGTGGGCGAAGTCGCCGCCGACGGCACCCTGGAAATCGTCGGTATCGGCACTCACCCATCGCGCGGGCTGAAGAAGGGCGTGGTGGTCAATATCGAGTCCACCGTGCAGTCGATCCAGCGCGCGGTCGAAGAGGCCCAGCTGATGGCGGGCTGCCGGATTCACTCGGCGTTCGTCGGTGTTGCCGGCAATCACATCCGCAGCCTGAACTCCCACGGCATCGTCGCCATCCGTGATCGCGAAGTCAGCGCGGCGGACCTGGAGCGCGTGCTCGACGCCGCCCAGGCCGTGGCCATCCCGGCCGATCAGCGGGTCCTGCACACCCTGCCGCAGGACTACGTGATCGACAACCAGGAAGGCGTGCGCGAGCCGCTGGGCATGTCCGGCGTGCGTCTGGAAGCCAAGGTCCACGTGGTCACCTGCGCCGTCAATGCCGCGCAGAACATCGAGAAGTGCGTGCGTCGCTGCGGCCTGGAAATCGACGACATCATCCTTGAGCAACTGGCTTCGGCCTACTCGGTCCTGACCGATGACGAGAAAGAACTGGGCGTATGCCTGGTCGACATCGGCGGCGGCACCACCGACATCGCCATCTTCACCGAAGGCGCGATCCGTCATACCGCGGTGATCCCGATTGCCGGCGACCAGGTGACCAACGACATCGCCATGGCCCTGCGTACGCCGACCCAGTACGCCGAAGAGATCAAGATCCGTTACGCCTGCGCCCTGGCCAAGCTGGCCGGTGCCGGTGAAACCATCAAGGTGCCGAGCGTCGGCGACCGTCCGCCGCGCGAACTGTCGCGCCAGGCCCTGGCCGAAGTGGTCGAGCCGCGTTACGACGAGCTCTTCACCCTGATTCAGGCCGAACTGCGTCGCAGCGGCTACGAAGACCTGGTACCGGCGGGCATCGTCCTGACCGGCGGTACCTCGAAAATGGAAGGCGCGGTGGAACTTGCCGAGGAAATCTTCCACATGCCGGTACGCCTGGGCGTGCCGCACAGTGTTCGCGGCCTTAGCGATGTGGTGCGCAATCCGATCTATTCCACCGGTGTGGGCCTTTTGACCTACGGCCTGCAGAAGCAGTCCGACGGCTTGACCCTGACCGGTATCAGCAGCAGCAACAACGGCTATGGCGATGAACCGAAGGCTCCAGCGTTTGAACGCTTCAAACGTTGGGTCCAGGGCAACTTTTAAAGTTTCAAAGCAGTAGTAGTAGGCGCAAAAAACTAGAGAACTGTAAGGAGAGGGAAAATGTTCGAGCTCGTAGACAACGTCCCGCAAAGTCCGGTCATCAAAGTGATCGGTGTCGGTGGCGGCGGCGGCAACGCCGTCAATCACATGGTCAAGAGCAACATCGAAGGCGTCGAGTTCATCTGCGCCAACACCGATGCTCAAGCGCTGAAAAACATCGGCGCGCGTACCATCTTGCAACTGGGTACCGGCGTCACCAAAGGCCTGGGTGCCGGTGCCAATCCGGAAGTCGGCCGTCAGGCCGCGCTGGAAGACCGTGAGCGTATCGCCGAAGTGCTGCAAGGCACCAACATGGTGTTCATCACCACCGGCATGGGCGGCGGTACCGGTACCGGTGCGGCGCCAATCATCGCCGAAGTGGCGAAAGAGCTGGGCATCCTCACGGTTGCCGTGGTCACGCGTCCGTTCCCGTTCGAAGGCCGCAAGCGCATGCAGATTGCCGACGAGGGCATCCGTGCACTGGCTGACAGTGTCGACTCGCTGATCACCATCCCCAACGAGAAGCTGCTGACCATTCTCGGCAAGGACGCCAGCCTGCTGTCGGCTTTCGCCAAGGCTGACGACGTACTGGCCGGTGCCGTTCGCGGTATCTCCGACATCATCAAGCGTCCGGGCATGATCAACGTCGACTTCGCCGACGTGCGTACCGTGATGAGCGAGATGGGCATGGCCATGATGGGTACCGGCTGCGCCAGCGGTCCTAACCGTGCACGTGAAGCGACCGAGGCAGCCATCCGCAACCCGCTGCTCGAAGACGTCAACCTGCAGGGCGCCCGCGGCATCCTGGTCAACATCACTGCAGGTCCTGACCTGTCGCTGGGCGAATACTCGGACGTCGGTAGCATCATCGAAGCCTTCGCTTCCGATCACGCCATGGTCAAGGTCGGTACCGTTATCGATCCTGACATGCGCGACGAGCTGCACGTTACCGTGGTTGCCACTGGCCTGGGTGCGAAAATCGAGAAGCCGGTCAAGGTTATCGACAACACCATGCAGGCCGCTGCGGCGCAAACCCCGGCACCGGCGCCTGTGCGCAACGAGCAGTCTTCGGTGAACTACCGTGACCTGGAGCGTCCGACCGTGATGCGCAACCAGGCTCACGCCGGTGCTGCCGCTGCTGCAAAACTTAATCCGCAAGACGATCTGGACTACCTGGACATCCCGGCATTCCTGCGTCGTCAGGCCGATTAATGAAATTTATCAGGGGTATAAGGGTGATTGGTGTTCAGCAAAGGCCGGGTCTGGTATTATCCTCAGCCTTTGTTGATACCAGTTCGCAATTTGCGCTGAAGCGGCCAATGCCATGATTAAACAACGCACCCTGAAGAATATTATCCGTGCCACAGGTGTCGGCCTGCACTCCGGGGAAAAGGTTTACCTGACCCTCAAACCTGCACCTGTGGATACCGGCATCGTATTTCGCCGTGCCGACCTCGACCCCGTGGTGGAAATTCCCGCCCGTGCGGCCAACGTCGGCGAGACCACCATGTCGACGACACTGGTCAATGGCGATACCAAGGTAGACACGGTTGAGCACTTGCTCTCGGCCATGGCTGGCCTGGGCATCGATAACGCCTACGTCGAGCTCTCCGCGTCCGAAGTGCCGATCATGGACGGTAGCGCAGGACCCTTTGTATTCCTGATTCAATCTGCCGGCCTGGAAGAACAGGACGCAGCCAAGAAGTTCATCCGCATCCTGCGCGAAGTGACAGTGGAAGACGGCGACAAGCGCGCCACTTTCCTGCCGTTCGACGGGTTCAAGGTGAGTTTCGAGATCGATTTCGATCACCCGGTGTTCCGCAACCGGACTCAAAGTGCCAGCGTGGACTTTTCCAGCACCTCGTTCGTGAAGGAAGTCAGCCGCGCCCGTACCTTCGGGTTCATGAGTGACATCGAGTACCTGCGCAAGCACAACCTCGCACTCGGTGGCAGTGTGGAAAACGCCATCGTGGTCGACAAGGACGGCGTGCTCAACGAAGACGGTCTTCGCTACGAAGACGAATTCGTCAAGCACAAGATCCTCGACGCCATCGGCGACCTCTACCTGCTGGGCAACAGCCTGATCGGCGAGTTCAAGGGCTACAAGTCCGGACACGCGCTGAACAACCAGCTGCTGCGCAAGCTGATCGAGGAAAAAGACGCCTGGGAAGTGGTGACTTTCGAAGATGCCAGCACGGCACCGATCTCTTACATGCGTCCAGTTGCGGCAGTGTAAGTACGAACACTCTCTTCTTTAGTTTTTTTCGGCCACCTTCGGGTGGCCTTTTTTATGCCTGGTTTTTGTGTGGGAGCCGGTCTTGCCGGCGATGGGCTGCGCAGCAGCCCCATGCACGGAATATCAGCCGTCCGCCGCATCCTTGTCCCGCGCATGACTGGCCAACCGCTCCAGCGCCGCCCGCAGCTTGGGATCGCTGATGCCTTCAGCGGTCGCCTGAATGCTCTCGGCCGCCCGGCTCGACAAGTCTGCGGTGTGCCCGACTGCCCGGCTCTGGGTGGTCGGTGGCTGCACCTTGAACAGGATCCGGGTCAGGCTGGCAAAGGCTTCGAGTGTCTGCAACTGGCGCTGCAGGCGTTTTTGCTGGTAGCGCAGGCGGGTGGCCCAGTGGCCGTCGGTGACGATCAGCAGCAGCGTGCCCTCGCGCCAGGAGGCGATATGGCAATGTTCGCGGGCCGCCGGCTGCAGCTGGCTGTCGAGCAGCTTCTGCAGTTGCGCCAGGCGCTGGGCCTGGCTGAACAGGGCTTTGAGCGGCCGGGCTTCGCGCAGAAGAACAGCGGGGGCGCGGGCTGGCGAGGGGCGAAAAGCCATGAAGGGACACCTGAAGTTACAGAGCTGCCATCTTAGCAGATCGCCCGTGCCAGGCCTTGTTTGGGCTGCGAGGGTAAAACTTCATGTTGCAATGGGTTGAAGTTGGCGAAAAAGGCCTTATTTTAACCAGGCCCCGTCAAAGCGCTGTGCCAGCATCGTGGAAATCCGCCACTTTCCTCACCATCGTTTCCGGGTAGAATGCTCGTTCGCATGCGGCCATAAGGGCTGCACGGGCGACTTACGGGGCCGCCCTCCATCCCCACGTGTGGAAGATCCTGCCGATATGTTTGCGCCTTTGTTAAAAAAACTTTTTGGAAGCAAGAACGAGCGTGAAGTCAAACGCATGCTCAAGACGGTACAGATCGTCAATGCCTTCGAAGAGCAGATGGTGGCCCTCTCGGATGAGCAGCTGCGCGCCAAGACCGCAGAGTTCAAAGAGCGCCTGGCCAAAGGCGAGACCCTCGACCAGCTGTTGCCTGAAGCCTTCGCGGTCGCCCGTGAAGCGGGCAAGCGGGTCATGGGCATGCGTCACTTCGATGTGCAGCTGATCGGCGGCATGACCTTGCACGAAGGCATGATCGCAGAAATGCGTACCGGTGAAGGCAAGACCTTGGTCGCAACCCTGGGCGTATACCTCAATGCCCTGTCGGGCAAAGGCGTGCACGTGGTCACGGTGAACGACTACCTGGCCCGCCGCGACGCCAACTGGATGCGTCCACTGTACGAATTCCTCGGCCTGAGCGTCGGTGTCGTCACACCGTTCCAGCCGCCGGAAGAGAAGCGCATCGCCTATGCCGCCGACATCACCTACGGCACCAACAACGAATTCGGGTTCGACTACCTGCGCGACAACATGGCGTTCAGCATGGAAGAGAAATTCCAGCGTGAGCTGAATTTCGCCGTGATCGACGAAGTCGACTCCATCCTGATCGACGAAGCGCGCACCCCGCTGATCATCTCCGGCCAGGCCGAAGACAGCTCCAAGCTGTACATCGAGATCAACAAACTGATCCCGCGCCTCAAGCAGCACATCGAGGAAGTCGAGGGCCAGGTTACCCAGGAAGGCCACTACAGCATCGACGAGAAGAGCCGCCAGGTTGAACTCAACGAAGCCGGTCACCAGTTCATCGAAGAGATGCTCACCCAGGTCGGCCTGCTGGCCGAGGGCGAGAGCCTCTATTCGGCACACAACCTGGGCCTGCTGACCCACGTCTACGCCGGCCTGCGTGCGCACAAGCTGTTCCATCGCAACGTCGAGTACATCGTCCAGGACGGCCAGATCCTGCTGATCGACGAGCACACCGGCCGTACCATGCCGGGCCGCCGTCTGTCCGAAGGCCTGCACCAGGCGATCGAAGCGAAAGAGAACCTGAACATCCAGGCCGAGAGCCAGACCCTGGCCTCGACCACCTTCCAGAACTACTTCCGCCTGTACAACAAGCTGTCCGGCATGACCGGTACCGCCGACACCGAGGCCTTCGAGTTCGCCCAGATCTATAACCTCAACGTTATGGTCATCCCGCCGAACAAGCCACTGGCGCGCAAGGACTACAACGACCTGGTGTACCTGACCGCGGAAGAGAAGTACGCCGCGATCATCGCTGACATCAAGGAAAGCATGACCCAGGGCCGTCCGGTGCTGGTGGGTACCGCTACCATCGAGACCTCCGAGCACATGTCCAACCTGCTCAAGCAGGAAGGCATCGATCACAAGGTCCTCAACGCCAAGTACCACGAGAAAGAAGCCGAGATCATTGCCCAGGCCGGTCGCCCGGGTGCGCTGACCATCGCCACCAACATGGCCGGTCGCGGTACCGACATCCTCCTGGGCGGTAACTGGGAAGTCGAAGTCGCCGCCATGGAAAACGCGACGCCTGAGCAGGTCGCGCAGATCAAGGCCGACTGGCAGAAGCGTCACCAACAGGTGATCGAGTCCGGTGGCCTGCACGTGATCGCCTCCGAGCGTCACGAATCGCGCCGTATCGACAACCAGCTGCGTGGCCGTTCCGGCCGTCAGGGCGACCCGGGTTCGAGCCGCTTCTACCTGTCGCTGGAAGACAGCCTGATGCGTATCTTCGCCTCCGACCGGGTGAAGAACTTCATGAAGGCGCTGGGCATGCAGTCCGGTGAAGCCATCGAGCATCGGATGGTCACCAACGCCATCGAAAAGGCCCAGCGCAAGGTCGAAGGCCGCAACTTCGACATTCGCAAGCAGCTGCTCGAATTCGACGACGTCGCCAACGAGCAACGTAAAGTCATCTACCACATGCGTAACAGCCTGCTGGCAGCCGACAACATTGGCGATACCATCGCCGACTTCCGCGAGGAAGTGCTCGACGCCACCGTCGCCCTGCACATTCCGCCGCAGTCGCTGCCCGAACAGTGGGACGTGGCCGGCCTGGAAGCGGCACTGGCCAGCGATTTCGGGGTCAAGCTGCCGATTCAGCAATGGCTCGACGAAGACGACCACCTGTACGAAGAAACCCTGCGTGCCAAGCTGATGGCCGAGCTGCTGGCGGCCTACAACGAGAAGGAAGAACAGGCCAGCGCCGAAGCGCTGCGCACCTTCGAGAAGCAGATCCTGCTGCGCGTACTCGACGACCTGTGGAAAGACCACCTGTCGACCATGGACCACCTGCGTCACGGTATCCACCTGCGCGGTTATGCGCAGAAGAACCCGAAGCAGGAGTACAAGCGCGAGTCGTTCAACCTGTTCCAAGAGCTGCTCGATTCGATCAAGCGCGATACCATCCGCGTGCTCTCGCACGTTCAGGTGCGCCGCGAAGATCCGGTCGAGGAAGAAGCCCGTCTGCGCCGCGAAGCCGAAGAACTGGCCGCACGCATGCAGTTCCAGCACGCCGAGGCTCCGGGCCTGGAAGCTGAACCGCAGGAAGAGGGCGCTGACGTTGCCGTGGCCACCGCGCCCGTGCGCAACGAGCAGAAACTGGGCCGCAACGAGCCATGCTGGTGCGGTTCGGGCAAGAAGTTCAAGCAGTGCCACGGCAAGATCGACTGATCACACCGTCGTTGCACCCCGCTGACATCTGAACACCGCGCCGCGACTGGTCCTGACCGTCGCGGCGTTGTTCCATCTCAAGCGCCGGTTATCTTGATCCGACGCATTTTTTCTAGGAGCGCTTTCATGGCTGTTGGTCTTGGTCCTTTGCCAACGTTGCACCCGGTTCCAGGTTTTGAACTCGGCATTGCCTCTGCGGGCATCAAGCGCCCTGGGCGCAAGGACGTGGTGGTAATGCGCTGCGCCGAAGGCTCCAGCGTTGCCGGCGTGTTCACCCTGAACGCTTTCTGCGCCGCCCCGGTGATCCTCGCCAAGCAGCGCGTGCAGGGCAGCGTGCGCTACCTGCTGACCAACACTGGCAATGCCAACGCCGGCACCGGTGCCCCGGGCCTGGCCGCGGCCGAGCGCACCTGCGCGAAGCTCGCCGAGCTGACCGGCGTTGACGCCAGTGCCGTGCTGCCGTTTTCCACCGGCGTGATCGGTGAGCCACTGCCGGTCGAGAAGATCGAAGGCGCCCTGCAGGCAGCCCTTGATGACCTGTCGGAAAACAACTGGGCCGCTGCCGCCACCGGCATCATGACCACCGATACCCTGCCCAAAGGTGCCAGCCGTCAGTTCCAGCATGACGGCGTGACCATTACCGTCACCGGTATCAGCAAGGGTGCGGGGATGATCCGCCCGAACATGGCGACCATGCTAGGCTATATCGCCACCGACGCCAAGGTGGCCCCGGCGGTGCTCAAGGACCTGATCCTCGACGGCGCCAACAAGTCGTTCAACCGCATCACCATCGACGGCGATACCTCGACCAACGACTGCTGCATGCTGATTGCCACCGGCAAGGCCGATGTCGCCGAAGTCACCGAAGCCAGCGGCCCATTGTTCGACGCGCTGAAAAAGGCCGTGTTCGAAGTGTGCATGGAGGTGGCCCAGGCCATCGTCCGTGACGGCGAAGGCGCGACCAAGTTCGTCACCGTTGAAGTCAACGGCGGCGGCAACCCCCAGGAGTGCCTGGACGTCGGCTATGCCGTGGCCCACTCGCCGCTGATCAAGACCGCCCTGTTCGCCTCCGACCCGAACTGGGGCCGTATCCTTGCCGCCGTCGGCCGTGCCGGCGTGCCGGACCTGGACGTCAGCCTGATCGACGTTTACCTGGGTGATGTGTGCATCGCCAGCAAGGGCGGGCGCAGCGCCAGCTACACCGAAGCCCAGGGTTCGGCAGTCATGGCCAAGGAAGAGATCACCATCCGTATCGAGCTGGGCCGTGGCCAGTGCAGCGAAACCATCTGGACCACTGACCTGTCCCACGAGTACGTGAAAATCAACGCCGAATACCGTACCTGACCGACTGCAATACCGGCTCCCACAATGCCTGTGGGAGCTGGCTTGCCAGCGATAAGGTCCGCAGGACCTTTTCTCCACTCCATCTGGAGCCGAACCATGAGCTATCACCTGATCATCGGCGACAAGCTGTATTCCTCCTGGTCGCTGCGCGCCGCCCTGGCCCTTGAGCTGGCCGGTGTTTCCTATGAAGAAACCCTGATCAAACTCAACCAGCCCGATACCCGCCAGCGTCTGCTCGAGCATTCGCCCACCGCCAAGGTGCCACTGCTCAAGAGCGAGCATGGTGTGATCGCCGACTCCCTGGCGATCGCCGAGTACCTGGCAGAGCGTCACCCCGAAGCCAATCTCTGGCCAACCGACATCGCTGCCCGGGCCCAGGCCCGTTCGGCCTGCGCGCAGATGCACAGCGGTTTTTTTGCCCTGCGCGGCAACATGCCGTTCGATCTGTCCCGGGATCAAGCGCTGGAAACCGTGCCGCTGGACGTACAAGTCGATATCGACCGTATCGTCGCGCTCTGGTCCGAATGCCGCCTGGCAGCCAAAGAGGCTGGCCCGTACCTGTTCGGCAGGGTGAGCCTGGCCGACGCCTTCTTCGCCCCGGTCGCGGTGCGCTTGCGCACCTACCGGGTTGAAGTGCCGGCGGAAGCGGCGGCCTATATCGAAACCATCTACCAATGGCCAGCCTTCCAGGCCTGGCAAAAGGCCGGCTTGGCGGAGCGTGAAGGGTGAAGCGTGTGCATGTAGCCGCTGCGGTCATTCGCGGCAGCGACGGGCGTATTCTGATTGCCCGCCGCGCTGACAGCCAGCATCAGGGCGGTCTGTGGGAGTTTCCGGGTGGCAAGGTCGAAGACGGCGAAGCGGTCGAGCTGGCCCTGGCGCGTGAGCTGCAGGAAGAGCTGGGCATCGTCGTCACTGCGGCGCGTCCGCTGATCAAGGTCAAGCATGATTATCCGGACAAGCAAGTGCTGCTGGATGTCTGGGAGGTCAACGGCTTTACCGGCGAGCCCCATGGTGCCGAAGGCCAGCCCTTGGCCTGGGTGACCGCGCGGGAACTGCCGCAGTACGACTTCCCCGAGGCCAACCAGCCGATCGTTGCCGCTGCGCGCTTGCCGGCTGAATACCTGATCACCCCCGAGGGCCTGGAAGTCCCGCAGATGCTGCGTGGCATTCAGAAGGCCATTGCCGGTGGAATCAAACTGGTACAACTGCGTGCACCGAACATGTACGACCCCAAGTACCGCGATGTGGCGGTGGATGCGGTGGGGCTGTGTGCGGGCAAGGCGCAGTTGATGCTCAAGGGCCCGCTGGAGTGGCTGGGAGACTTCCCGGCGGCCGGTTGGCACCTGACCTCCGAGCAGTTGCGCAAGTACGCCAGCAACGGCCGGCCGTTCCCCAAGGAACGCTGGCTAGCGGCGTCCTGCCATAACGCTGAAGAGCTGGCGTTGGCCGAGCAGATGGGCGTGGACTTCGTCACCCTGTCGCCGGTGCAGGCAACCCAGACTCATCCGCACGCCGTGCCGTTGGGGTGGGAGCAGGCGCAGCAACTGATCGAGGGTTTCAGCAAACCGGTGTATTTGCTCGGTGGCGTGGGTGCTGCCGAGCGCGACAAGGCCTGGCTGCATGGGGCCCAGGGTGTGGCGGGGATCCGCGCGTTCTGGCCTGAGCTCTGAACTGATCGCGGGGCTAGCCCGCTCCTACAGGATCGCCACCTGTAGGAGCGGGCTTGACCCGCGATGAGGCCCTCAGGGTTTGGCCGCAGCCTGCCACAGCACTTCGGCAACGCCCTGGCGCCGTGCAATCAACCGCGCCGCGACAAACAGCAAATCCGACAACCGATTGATGTACGCCAGGCCGACCCCGGCCAATGGCTCGACACTGTTCAACTGCTGGCAACGCCGCTCGGCGCTGCGCGCCAGGCTGCGGCACACATGGGCCTGGGCAATCAGCGCGGAACCACTGGGCAGGATGAAGTTCTCCAGTGGACCCAGCTCTTCGTTCCAACGGTCGATTGCCGCTTCCAGGCGTTTCACTTCAGCGTTGTTCAGCGCCTGATAAGCAGGCATCGCCAGTTCCCCGCCCAGATCGAACAGCCGGTGCTGACAAGGCGCCAACACTTCACTGAGCTCATCCAGCCCCTGCTCGGTCAACCCGGCCAGCAACACACCCAGCTGGCTGTTGAGGCTGTCCACCTCGCCAATGGCTTCGATCCGTGGGTGGTCCTTGGGCACGCGGCGGCCATCGCCCAGACCGGTTTCACCTTTGTCGCCGGTGCGGGTGTAGATCTTCGACAATCGAAAACCCATGCTCATGACTCCGTTTTGGTGGGGGCAAGCGGCAGGCGCAAGGTGAAGCAGGTACCCTGGCCGGGTGCCGATTGCACCTCCATCTGCCCCTTGTGGTTGTTGGTGATGATGAAGTACGACACCGACAGGCCCAGGCCTGTGCCCTGGCCGATTTCCTTGGTGGTGAAGAACGGCTCGAAGGTACGTTTGCGCACCGTTTCGGGCATGCCGATGCCGTTGTCCTCGACCTGGATTTCTGCCCACGGCGGATTGAGCCGGGTGCGCAGGGTGATACGCCCGGGTTCGCTGTCGTCCGGGCGCAGGTGAATGGCCTGGGCGGCGTTTTTCAGCAGGTTGAGCAGCACCTGTTCCAGTTCGTTGGCGGTGCACGGCACCGGGCCCAGGTTGGGGTCGAACTGGCGGACGATGGCCTGGCCCTTGAAGTCGAAACCGATGGTCAGGTCGAAGTCGTTGCCGGCGATTTCCACCGCCTGGTCGATCAGCGCCGGCAGGTCGCAAGGCGCCAACTGGCGGTTGCTGCGGCGGCTGAAGCTGAGCATGTGGGTAACGATCTTCGCGGCGCGGGCACCGGCCTGCTGGATGCCGTCGAGCAACTGCGGCACTTCGCGGTTTTCCAGGTAGCGGTTGACGGAGGGCAGGTCAATGCCGATTTCGTCGGCTTGTTCGATGTTCTTGGCCAGGTCCGGCGACAGCCGCCGGCGGATGTTCTGCACGTTATGCAGGATGGCGCCGAGGGGATTGTTGATTTCGTGAGCCATGCCGGCTGCCAGGCCGCCGACTGAAAGCATTTTTTCCGACTGAACCATCATTTCTTCCAGCGACAGCCGCTGGGTGATGTCGTCGATGCGGATCACCACGCCACGGCCACCGCCGCCCATCAGCGGGTAGAAGGTCAGGGCGTAATGGCGGGCGTCGTCGTCCTTGGTCCAGGTCACCCGTTCGATCTTCGCCACCTGGTGCTTCTCGACGCTCTCCTTGAGCTGCGGGAGGAACGGCTTGAGCGGTTCGAAGGCGAGGAATATCGGCTGGTTCAGCGCTTCATCCAGCGGCGTACCGGAGAGCGCGCTGGCTTCCTGGTTCCATTGGGTGACGTAGAGCTGTTCGTCGAGGGCGATCAACGCCGAGGGCATGGAGTCGATGATGCTGTTGAGGTAATTCTGAAAGCCGGTGAGTTTTTTCTCGATCTTGCTGCGTACCTGGACTTCCAGCTCCAGCTTGCGGTTGGTGTGGCGGGTTTCTTCGGCCAGGCCCTGGGCTTGGTCGTAGGCTTCCTGGAACTCGTCGCGGGTGCGTTTGAGCTGCTGCTCGCGGGCTTCGATACGCGAAAGCATGGTGTTGAAGGCGTCGGCCAGGCTGCCAATTTCATCGTCGTTGCCGCGTTTGGCACGCAGGGCGTAGTTTTCTTCGCGGGTGACCTGGCGCGAAAGTTCTTCAAGCTGGTAGATCGGTTGGGTGATCAGGCGTTTGATCTGCCGGGCGATGATCATCCACAGCAGGATACTGAACACCAGGATGCCCAGGCTGGCGGTCAGGGTGCCGGTGTAGAAGGCCATCGGCAACTCGCTGCTGGCCACCAGCAACAGGTGCCCGGGCGGGCCGCCAGCGCGTGGCAGGTTCACCAGCTGGGTGCTGCGAAACTCGGTCAGGCGCCAGTTTTCGATAGCGCGGTAGCGTTTGGGCAGTGGCAGCTGCTCGCCATGCTGCAACTGCGCCAGCAACTTGCCGTCGCTGCCGTACAGGGCGGCGGCCCGCAGCGGGGTGTAGCTGTCGAGTTCCTTGAGCAGGGTCTTGGCGGCCTCCGGCGAATCGCTGGCCTGCTGCGCCAGTTGCGGGTTGGACACCAGCCGGCCAATGGTCTGCAGGGCTTGCGGGGCCATGCTCTCCTGGGAGATCCAGTAGGCGGCGCTGATAAAGGTCAGGTTGGCCACCAGCAGGATGGTGATCAACAGCACCAGCAGGGCGGCCAGCAACTTCTGGCCGACCGGCAGGTTCTCCAGGCGTTCGCGCAAGGTCATGTGAAAGGCGTAATCCCGGTTTGTAAGTGAAAGGGCAGGGTAGCGCCGTGCTCAGTCGCTGGGCAATCCGCGCGTGTCCAGGTGTTCGACCAGGCGCCGGTACAGCCGTTCCAGGTGCGGCAACTGCCGACCGTGGCGGCTGGCGGTGCGGCAGGCATGGCCGAGCAGGTAATGGATTTCGGTGCGCCGGCCGTGGCGAACATCCTGGTACATGGAAGAGTAGTTGGCCGCCGTCGCCTGGATCACCCGTTCGACTTCATCGACCAGGCCCTCGGCGGCTTCGGGCTGACCGCAGTATTGCAGCAGCTCGGCGAGTTCGGTGCACAGGGTGGCGACTTCGCAGTGATGTGCCTGCAGACCGCCATTGCGGCAGTCATGCAGTACGGTCAGCGGGTTGATCGCGCAGTTGAGCGCCAGCTTGCGCCACAGCCGGGTCAGGATGTCCGGGGTCCACTGGTGAGGAATGCCGGCGTCGCTCAGATCGTCGAGCCAGTCCGGGGCACCCGGGTTGGCCGGATCACCCAGCCAGTTGAAGCCGTGGCCGGCGAAATTCACCTGCCAGTCCTGTTCGCGAAACGCCCCTTCGGTGCTGGAGGCGAATACGCAACGGGCGTGGGGCACGCGATTGGCCACCGCTTCCTGGCTGCCGAGGCCGTTTTGCAGCAGGATCAGCTCGGCGTCCCGGGCCAGGCGCGGCGCCAGGTGCGCCACCGCCTGTTCGGCGTCATAGGCCTTGCACGCCACCAGCAAGCGATGGATCGGCGTGTTGTCGTCGGCCAGCTGCGCGGGAATCGCCTGCAACTGCGTCTTGCCGTGTTCGATCAGGGTCAGGCCGCCAGCGGCCTCATAGGCCTGCAAGCGCGCCGCATCGCGCAGGATCAGCCGCACCGGTTTGCCCGCACGGGCCAGCCGACAGGCCCAGAGGCTGCCCAGACTGCCGGCGCCGAGAATATGCCAGGTGCTGCTCATCAGCGTTTCGCAACCGTTATAATGATCCGGTATTTTAACCGTCAAACCCTGCGCGCTCCATCGCGCTCTTTCAGCAGAGCCGCGAGGGTGCCGTTATTTTTTGGAGAAAAGGTATGCCGTCGTTCGACGTGGTATCGGAACTGGACAAGCACGAAGTCACCAACGCCGTGGAAAACGCGGTCAAAGAGCTGGATCGTCGCTATGACCTCAAGGGCAAGGGCAGCTTCGAGTTCAAGGAAAAGGAACTGACCGTCAACCTCACCGCCGAAGCTGAATTCCAGCTCGAGGCGATGATCGACATCCTCAAGCTGGCCCTGGTCAAGCGCAAGATCGACGTGCAGTGCCTGGAAGTGAAGGATGCCTTCGCCTCGGGCAAGGTCATGAAGCAGGAAGCAGTGCTCAAAGAGGGCATCGATAAAGAGCTGGCGAAGAAAATCGTTGCTCACATCAAGGATGCCAAGCTCAAGGTCCAGGCCGCGATTCAGGGCGAGCAGGTACGCGTCACCGGCAAGAAGCGCGACGATCTGCAAGAGGCGATCGCCGCCCTGCGCGCCAAAGAGTTCGGCATGCCCCTGCAGTTCAACAATTTCCGCGACTGAAGTCACGGAGCCCGGAACCTTGGCGCCTTTTTGGCGTCCGAGGGCCGAGGCGCCGCTGAATCGTTTGCGGCAGGTCTTTTTCAGCTTTTTGCCGCTCGGCATCAGGAGAGTACACGATGGATTTAAACGCTGAGGTCGACCAGCTGGTCAAGGCTTCGCAAACCTGGCTACCGATGATCATGGAATACGGCAGCCGCCTGTTGCTGGCGCTGCTGACCCTGGCCATCGGCTGGTGGGTAATCAACAAGGTCACCTACCGCCTGGGCAAATTGCTGGCCCTGCGCAATGCCGACCTGGCCTTGCAGGGTTTTATCAGCAGCCTGGCCAACATCATTCTGAAGATCCTGCTGATTGTCAGCGTGGCCTCGATGATCGGCATCGAGACCACCTCGTTCGTCGCGGCCATCGGTGCCGCGGGCCTGGCTATCGGCCTGGCCCTGCAGGGCAGCCTGGCCAACTTCGCTGGCGGCGTGCTGATCCTGCTGTTCCGCCCGTTCCGCATTGGCGACTGGATCGAAGCCCAGGGTGTGGCGGGTACCGTCGACAGCATCCAGATCTTCCATACCGTGCTGCGTACCGGCGACAACAAGACCGTGATCCTGCCCAACGGCAGCCTGTCCAACGGCATCATCACCAACACCAACCGCCAGCCGACGCGCAAGGTGGTGTTCGATGTTGGCGTCGACTACGACGCCGACCTGCAAAAGGCCCGCAACGTGTTGCTGGAACTGGCCCAGGACCCGCGGGTACACCAGGACCCGGCACCCCAGGCCGTGGTTTCGACCCTGGGCGACAGCTCGATCACCGTCTCGCTGCGTATCTGGGTCAACACTGCCGACTACTGGGACGTGCTGTTCATGCTCAACGAGCATGCCCGTGACCGCCTCAAGGCCGAAGGCATCGACATTCCCTTTCCGCAGCGGGTGATCCGCGTGGTGCAGGAAGCGGCGGTGCAGTAAACCTTTCGCGGGGCAAGCCCGCTCCTACCAGGTGGGAGCGGGCTTGCCCCGCGATGCTTTCAGCAGCCATTACACTTGTTCACGTCTTCGCGCTATCTGCGCCCGGTGCATTCTGGCATATAGGCTGGCTTACTTTTGTTTGCCCGGTCTTATCATGCTTACCCCCCTGATCAACATCACGCCTTTGCGGGCGTTTTGTTTCGCCATGACCCTGGCGCTGTTCGAGCTGCTCACCTACCTCGCCAGTGACGTGGTGATGCCGGCCATGCCGGTGGTGGTCGGTGACCTGAACGCCAGCCCCGAATTCATTCCCCACGCCTTGAACCTGTACCTGCTCGGTGGCGTGCTGTTGCAATGGCTGATCGGCCCGCTGGCCGACCGCTATGGCCGTCGGCCGATGCTGCTGGGCGGCTGCGCGTTCTTCTGCCTGGCCTGCATCGCCACCTTCTGGGTGCAGAGCATCGAGTTGTTCAACCTGCTGCGGCTGCTCCAGGGGATCGGCCTGGGCTTTGTGGTAACGGTCAGCTACCCGGCGCTCAACGAGGCGTTCAGCGAGGCCGATGCGGTGCGAATGATGGCTTTGCTGGCCAACATCGCCTTGCTGTCGCCACTGCTCGGCCCGCTGGTCGGTACCCTGCTGCTGGAGTGGGTGTCCTGGCGCTGGCTGTTCGTGCTGTTTGGCACGGCGGCGGTGTTAGCCTGGTTCGCCCTGTACCGGTTCATGCCGGAAACCCTCGGCGTCGAGCGCCGCGACGGCTCGCGCCTGGCGTTCCAGCCGATCCACCTGCTGCCGTTGCTGGCGGGGTATGGGCAACTGTTGGCCAACCGCCGCTTTGTTGCCGGCAGTGCTGCGCTGGGTCTGGTCGGCCTGCCGCTGATCGGCTGGATCGGGCTGTCGCCGGTGCTTTTGATCCATGACGAGGGCCTGAGCACTTTCGATTACGCCCTGTGGCAGTTGCCGGTGTTTGGCGGCCTGATCCTCGGCAACCTGATCATCAACCGGATTGCCGACCGTCATGCGCTCACCGCCTTGGTGCGCCTGGCGTTGTGGCCATTCCTGATCGGTTTGCTGGGCATGATGCTCGGCACCTGGCTGCTCCCTTCGGTACTGAGCCTGGTGATCGGCATGTCGGTGTATGCGCTGGGCCTGGGTATCGCCAACGCCGTGCTATACCGCATGACGCTGTTCTCCAGCGAACAGAGCAAGGGCCTGGTGTCGGCGATGCTGGGGATGATCACCATTGCCCTGCTGGGCCTTGGTGGGGCGTTGCTGGCGATGCTCGGCGCTGGCGCCAGCCTGTTGCACTTCGCCTTGGCGGCAGGCGCGGCGGGGATTCTGGCGCTGTGGCCGCTGTGGGTCGTTCTGAGCGCTTGCAGTCGCTTGCCAGAGGCTATCCCGGAGTCAATCCGGCAATAGCCTCAGCGCGGTTCAGGGGCGCTCTGCAGCGGCGTTTTCGACGGGCTCCTGCTTGCCCCGCTCCTGGTGCCACTGCAGGGCAATCAGAATCAGGGTCGGCACGCCGAGCAGGGCGGTGATCAGGAAGAAGTCGTGATAACCGAACTTCTCGACCATCACCCCCGAGTAGCCGCCGATCAGCCGCGGCAACAGCAGCATGATCGAACTGAGCAGGGCGTACTGAGTGGCCGAGAACTTCAGGTTGGTCAGGCTCGACAGGTAGGCGACGAACGCCGAAGTGGCCAGGCCTGAGCTGAAGTTGTCCAGCGAGATGGTCACGATCAGCATCTGCAGGTTGGCGCCCATGTCGGCGAGCATCAGGAACAGGATGTTGGTCGCCGCCGAAGCCACGCCGCCGATGAACAGGATCGGCAGAATGCCGAAGCGCACGATCAGCAGGCCACCAAAACCGGCACCCACCAGGGTCATGATCAGGCCGAAGATCTTGCTGACACTGGCGATCTGGTCCTTGGTAAAGCCCTGGTCGATGTAGAACACGTTAGCCATCACGCCCATCACCGTGTCGGACATCCGGTAGGTGGCGATCAGCCCGAGCAGCAGCAGGGCCTGCCAGCGATAGCGGGTGATGAAATCGTTGACCGGCGTGAGGACCGGCGCCAGCCCGCGCCGGCCCATGGACGACAGGCACAGGGCGGTGAGGGTGATGTAGAGGATCGCGCGCAGGAAGGCGCGGTCTTCGAGCAGCAGGTCGAGCAGGCTCACGCCTTCGAACAGCACGCTGGCGAAATCGGTGTTGTACAGCTGGGTGAAGGTCGCCGGTACCGATACCAGCAGGATGATCAGCACGAACACCGACGCCAGCTGGTGGGCCAGGCCATAGCGCGCCGCCGACAGCTGGGTGCGCAGCGGCACGGGTGGTTCGCGCATCAACAGGGTGGTGATGACCGCTGGCAGCATCATCACGCCGAACAGCACGTAGGTGCCGGTCCAGGCTTTGTGCAGGTAGCTGAAGCCGGTGGAGCCGAAGCCTTCGGCGAAGAACAGCGCACCGGCGGTGGCCAGCAGCGCAGCAACCCGGTAGCCGGCCATGTAACTGGCGGCAAGGGCGGCCTGGCGCTGGTCGTCGGCGATTTCCAGGCGGTAGGCATCGACGGCGATGTCCTGGGTAGCCGAAGCAAAGGCCACCAGCACCGCCAGGGCGATCAGCCACGACAGATGTTTTTGCGGGTCGCAAAAGCCCATGCCGACCAGGCCGATGACCACCAGGACTTGCGACAGCACCAGCCAGGAACGGCGGCGTCCGAGTTTGCCAAGCAGCGGCAGGCGCCATTGGTCGAGCAGCGGCGACCACACCCACTTGAAGGCATACGCCAGGCCGATCAGGCTGGCATAACCGATGGTTTCACGGGCCACGCCGGCTTCGCGCAGCCAGACCGACAGGGTCGAAAACACCAGCATGTAAGGCAAGCCGGCGGCAAAGCCGAGCAACAACAGCACCAGTGTCGACGGGCTGGCATAGGCAGCGAGCGCAGCGCGCCAGGTTTTACGGGGCATGGGCCAACATCTGCCTCAAGTTTGCGAAAACAAAGCGCGCACTCTAACCGCTGTGCTCCATCGGGCGCCAGCCATGGCGCAGCATATCCACACGATTATTGTGCAAGGTGATGCCTTCTGCGCGCAGTCGCGCACGCTGTTCGTCGCCCGAAGGGGTGCCCAGCGCCAGGCTCAAGCGCCCGCCGGCGCCCAGTACCCTGTGCCAGGGGAGCTGGGTGTCGCTGGGCAACTGGCTGAGGGTACGCCCGACCCAGCGCGCTGCGCGACCAAGACCGGCCAGTTGCGCGAGCTCGCCGTAGCTGATCACCTTGCCCTCGGGCACCTGGCCAAGCACCAGATAGAGTGCCATTCGTCGGGCTTCGGCGCTTTCGGTCGGATCGCCAGGCATCCCGTTCATCGCGGGATGCGCCCATGCCGTGCGAGGAGCACCGGGCCGTGCGGGCAAATAAGAATTGAACTCATCGACATGGGGCAGGTCAGTCCTTGCTCTGATGGCGGGTATCTGGATAATGCCCGACTTTTTTCGCGAACCCGAGTCCGTTGCTGCTTATGTTTTCTAGAGCCCTGTTGTGCGTTGCCCTCGCCGCTGCCTGTTCCCCCGCCCTTGCAGACACCGTGTGGATGAAAAACGGTGACAGGCTCAGTGGCAAGATCAAGGTCTTCGATGGCGGCAAACTGTTGCTCGAAACACCGTACGGCGGCTCCATCGCCCTGGACTGGAAACAGGTCAAGACCCTGGAAAGCGACCAGGAGCTGCTGGTCAAGCAGGATGCCTACAGTGGTGAGAAGGCCAAGTCGCTGCACGCGGCGGACGCAGGCCAGGTGACGTTGGCCAATGGCGAGACGCCCAAGACCGTCGAGCTTGCCAGCATCCAGCAGATCATGAAGCCAAAGCCGGTGGTCGAGGACCTGTCGTGGAAGGGTAACGTCGACCTGGCCATGGACTACAAGCGCGCCGAAACCGACAGCGACGACTATGACATCGACTTCAAGACCACCGCACGCCACGGCCGCTGGCGGCACCAGGCCGAAGGCGAATACAACCGCGAGAGCAAGAACGACGTCACCACCACCAACAACTGGAGCGGCGAATACGCGCTGGACCGCTTCATCACCGAGAAGTGGTTCTGGCAGGGTCGTCTGGAATACAAGCGCGATCATATCGAAGACCTCGCTCGCCAGCGCACCGTGGGTACCGGCCCGGGTTACCAGTTCTGGGACAATGAACTGGGCGCGTTCTCCCTCGGTTCGCTGCTCAACCGTACCGACTATGAATACGCTGACGGCGGCAAGGACAACTTCTATTCCTTGGCCATGAAGTGGGACTACAACCGCTACCTGATCGGCAAGCGCGTCGAGTTTTTCACCAACGGCGAAGTCGGCAAGCCTCTGGGCGGCGTCGCCGAGTACGCCCTGGATGCCGAAGTCGGTCTGCGCTACAAGGTCACCGAGTGGGCGTCGCTCAACCTCAAGGCCGAGAAGGACATCATCAGTGGTACCCGTGACAGCGACCTGGACAAGACCCGCTATACCGCAGGTTTCGGCGTCGCCTGGTAAGCACGCTGGCAACCCTGAGCGATAATGATTATTTTGTCGGTTAACTAGCCTGGCCGTGTGCTCGTGCGCACGGCCAGCATTACGAGGTTTATCCAGCGGGGAGTCATACAGTGAGCGCTAAAGCCGCAACACAGGCACGGGAGCTGCTGCTCAAGGAATACCGCGGGGTGCTGTCGACCCATTCCAAGTCAATGCCGGGGTTTCCCTTCGGTTCGGTGGTGCCGTACTGCCTGGATGCCGACGGTAACCCACTGATCCTGATCAGCCGTATTGCCCAGCACACCCACAACCTGCAAAAGGATCCCAAGTGCTCGCTGCTGGTGGGGGAGCGTGACGCTGAAGATGTCCAGGCAGTGGGGCGCCTGACCGTGCTGGCCGAGGCGCACCAGCTGGTTGCGCCCGAAGCGGTCGAAGCCGCTGCCGAGCGTTACTACCGTTATTTTCCCGAATCGGCCAATTATCACGCCGCCCACGATTTCGACTTCTGGGTGCTCAAGCCGGTGCGCCATCGCTACATCGGTGGCTTCGGCGCGATTCACTGGATCGATCACCTGACCCTGGCCAACCCTTTTGCCGGCAAGGCCGAACAGAGCATGATCGAGCACATGAACAGCGATCATGCCAACGCCATCGAGCACTACGTCCAGCTCAGCGGCCTGCCTCAGGGCACGGCGGCGCAAATGGTCGGCATCGACAGCGAAGGCATGCACCTGCGCATTGGCCAGGCGCTGTACTGGTTGCCGTTCGCGGCGCCTTGCAATACGCCGATACAAGTACGCGAAGCCCTGGTTTTTCTGGCCCGCGCTGATCAATGGCCGCAGCGGGAAACCGCCGAGGCTTGAAATGGCGATGGATCGCATCCATTAAAGGTCTACTGCAAGGACATCTTGCGCAGAGGAACCGTTGATGCGTGCTTTTCTATTGCTGTTTCTGATTTTTCCGGTGCTGGAGCTGTATGTGTTTTACAGGGTCAGCGTCGCGATCGGCTTCTTTCCGGCGCTGTTGCTGATCATTGCCGGCTCCGCCCTGGGCGTGCTGGTGGTGCGGGTGGCAGGGCTTGCCACCGCCCTGCGTGCCCGCGAGAGCCTGCAGCGTGGCGAATTGCCCGCTGAAGACATGTTCCATGGCCTGATGCTGGCGCTCGGTGGCGGCCTGCTGCTGTTGCCGGGCTTTGTCAGTGATGTGATCGGCCTGGTCTGCCTGCTGCCGTTCACCCGCCGCCTGCTCGGGCGCAAGATGCGCGAGCGCGCCGAGGCCCAGGCCATGCGCCAGCGGGCGTTTGGCGATGACCCGTTCATGGCGCGTCCAGGCCAGCCTGGGCGTGGCCATCAGCCCACCGTGATCGAAGGTGAAGTGGTGGGGCGTACCGACCCTGATCAGCCTAACCTGCGGGGTCCGCGCGATCTTTGATGGTTATCCATGCGTTGCCAACGGCCCCTTTCGGGGCCGTTTTGCTTTATCGGATGGCCGTTGCTAAAAAAATTCATCAGCAAGCCTTGTAATTGCCCTTGGCGACCTCATGTATGGGTCACCGCAAGGTTTCTGGTGATTTGCACCAGACATTACATGTGTGGTCCGCCCTGCGGGCTACGAGCGGCTACGCCGCAAGCATCAACCCGCCGGTGTCGATACCGGCCGATGAAAACCACAATTAGGAGAGATCGACAATGAAGCTTCGTCCTCTGCATGACCGCGTCGTTATCCGTCGCAGCGAAGAAGAATCGAAAACCGCTGGCGGTATCGTTCTGCCAGGTTCGGCCGCTGAAAAACCTAACCGTGGCGAAGTCGTCGCTGTAGGTGCCGGCCGCACTCTGGACAACGGTGAAGTGCGTGCGCTGGCCGTGAAAGTGGGTGACAAGGTGGTTTTCGGCCCTTACTCGGGCAGCAACACTGTGAAAGTTGACGGCGAAGACCTGCTGGTGATGGCTGAGAACGAGATTCTCGCTGTCATCGAAGGCTGATTCCGCTGGTTTCCCGTTACTCCAAAGTATTCAAGGATTAAACGATCATGGCTGCTAAAGACGTAAAATTCGGCGACTCCGCCCGTAAGAAAATGCTCGTTGGTGTCAACGTTCTGGCTGACGCTGTAAAAGCCACCCTGGGCCCGAAAGGCCGTAACGTTGTTCTGGCCAAGAGCTTCGGCGCTCCGACCATCACCAAAGACGGTGTTTCGGTTGCCAAAGAAATCGAGCTCAAAGACGCCTTCGAAAACATGGGCGCCCAGCTGCTCAAAGACGTTGCCTCCAAGGCCAACGACGAAGCCGGTGACGGCACCACCACCGCAACCGTTCTGGCTCAGGCCATCGTCAGCGAAGGCCTGAAAGCCGTTGCTGCCGGCATGAACCCGATGGATCTGAAGCGTGGTATCGACAAGGCCACCATCGCCATCGTCAAAGAGCTGAAGTCCCTGTCCAAGCCATGCGCCGACTCCAAGGCCATCGCTCAGGTCGGTACCATCTCGGCCAACTCCGACAACTCCATCGGTGACATCATCGCCGAAGCCATGGAAAAAGTCGGTAAAGAAGGCGTGATCACCGTCGAAGAAGGCTCGGGCCTGGAAAACGAACTGTCGGTCGTGGAAGGCATGCAGTTCGACCGTGGCTACCTGTCCCCTTACTTCGTCAACAAGCCAGACACCATGGTCGCCGAGCTGGATGGCCCGCTGCTGCTGCTGGTTGACAAGAAAATCTCCAACATCCGTGAACTGCTGCCAGTTCTGGAAGCCGTTGCCAAGGCCGGCCGTCCGCTGCTGATCGTGGCTGAAGACGTTGAAGGCGAAGCGCTGGCTACCCTGGTAGTCAACAACATGCGCGGCATCGTCAAGGTTGCTGCGGTCAAGGCCCCTGGCTTCGGTGACCGTCGCAAGGCCATGCTGCAGGACATCGCCGTCCTGACCGGCGGTACCGTGATCTCCGAAGAAATCGGCCTGAGCCTGGAGTCCGCTACCCTGGAGCACCTGGGTAACGCCAAGCGTGTGACCCTGTCCAAGGAAAACACCATCATCGTCGACGGCGCTGGTGTACAAGGCGACATCGAAGCGCGCATCGCCCAGATCCGCACTCAAGTTACCGAGACTTCCTCGGACTACGACCGTGAAAAACTGCAAGAGCGTCTGGCCAAGCTGGCTGGCGGTGTTGCCGTGATCAAGGTCGGTGCTGGCACCGAAGTCGAAATGAAAGAGAAGAAAGCCCGCGTTGAAGACGCCCTGCACGCTACCCGTGCAGCCGTTGAAGAAGGCGTGGTGCCTGGCGGTGGTGTTGCCCTGGTTCGCGCTCTGCAAGCGATTGCCGAGCTCAAAGGCGACAACGAAGACCAGAACGTCGGTATCCAGCTGCTGCGTCGCGCTGTTGAAGCGCCGCTGCGCCAGATCGTTGCCAACGCCGGCGACGAGCCAAGCGTGGTGGTCGACAAGGTCAAGCAAGGTTCCGGCAACTTCGGTTACAACGCTGCTACCGGCGAGTACGGCGACATGATCGAAATGGGCATCCTCGACCCTGCCAAGGTAACCCGTTCGGCCCTGCAAGCTGCAGCTTCGATCGGTGGTCTGATGATCACTACCGAAGCCATGGTTGCTGACGCTCCAGCTGAAGCTGGTGCTGGCGGCGGCATGCCAGACATGGGCGGCATGGGTGGTATGGGCGGCATGGGCGGCATGATGTAAGCCAGCCTGGCCCGCTTGATAAAAAGCCCCGCCTAGTGCGGGGCTTTTTTTTGCCTGAATTCTGGGGTTGCTGTGCAACCCATCACCGGCAAGACCGGCTCCCACAGGGATCTGTATGTGGGAGCTGGCTTGCCAGCGATGCAGTCACCGCGCAGGCCGGTCTTACGAGGACGGCACGGTAACCGCAGCCTTGTGCTTCAATTCAACCGGCCGGCGATACAGCACCCAGTAATAACACCCAAGGCTGATCAGCCAGCAGAACACCGCCGTCCACACGTTGTGTGAAAAAAAGTGCGCGCCCTGCAGCATGCGCCCCACTGAAAACAGCGTACCCAGGCCAAAGGCGAACACCAGCGCTGCCTTGGCCAGGCGTGGACGCCGGTCGCGCAAGACAAAAAACAGGGCAAACAGGGTAAAGCCGGTCGCCGCATGGCCACCCGGCCAGCAGCGTCCGGGCTTATCGGTGGCCGGGCGCGGGCTGAGCAGCTCGCTGTAGGTCTCCTTGCCGCCAAATTCGCTCAGGCTCCAGGGGCACTGCACCGCCGTCACGGCTTTGACCGGCGTGACAAAACTGGTCGACAGCCCCATGGCCAGGACCAGGCAGCCCAGCTCCCGACGCCAACTGAACAGGCGTGTCCAGAAGAAACTCGCGGCGAAGGCGACAACCGCCAGCAAGCCGAGGACGATCACCGCCTGTTTGGCCCGGTCATGCAGGATATCTTCGAGAAAGTAGCTGTGCCGGCCGATGAACTGCCCCGCCACCGGGTCGAACGCCAGCTTGGCCAGGTCCATGTCCAGTGAGGTCAGCTCCAGCAGGATCAATATCACTGCGGTGACGGCGGGGATGCCCAGGGCAATCCAGAAATTCAGCGGACGGGAGTAGGCAGGTAGTGACATGGCAAGTCCAGGCAGGTCAAAGGGGCAGTCCGACCGCCAATTTTCGGCTAGCCGCCATCGCCTGTCCGTGAAGGCTCGGTGAAAAAAACGTTAACCTGCAATAAAGTCGCGCCGACCTAGCCGAGCGCTGCTGATGGCCGTAAGCTGCGCCTGCCAAGCAGGCAAAAGCGCCGGACGGGAGACACCCCATGCGAATTCTACTGGTTGAAGACAACCGCGATATCCTCGCCAACCTGGCCGACTACCTGGGCCTGAAGGGTTACACGGTGGACTGTGCCCAGGACGGTCTCTCCGGCCTGCACCTGGCTGCCACCGAACACTACGACCTGATCGTGCTCGACATCATGTTGCCAGGCATCGACGGCTATACCCTGTGCAAGCGCCTGCGCGAAGACGCCCGGCGCGACACCCCGGTGATCATGCTCACCGCCCGTGATCAGCTGGACGATCGCCTGCAGGGCTTCCGCTCCGGCGCTGACGACTACCTGCTCAAACCGTTTGCCCTGTCGGAGCTTGCCGCGCGCATCGAAGCGGTGCTGCGTCGCACCCAGGGCGGTGGTCGGCGTACCCTGCAGGTCAGTGACCTGGTCTACGACCTCGACACGCTGGAAGTCAGCCGCGAGGGCAAATTGCTCAAGCTCAACCCGGTCGGCCTGAAGCTGCTGGCGGTGCTGATGCAGAAGAGCCCGCATGTGCTGCGCCGCGAAGTACTCGAAGAGGCGCTGTGGGGCGACGATTGTCCGGACAGCGACAGCTTGCGCAGCCACGTTCACCAACTGCGCCAGGTCATCGACAAACCGTTTGAAAAACCCCTGCTGCATACCGTCCACGGCGTCGGCTATCGCTTGGCCGAGGGCCGTGATGGAGTTTAAACAAAGCCTTGCCCAGCGGATCATCATTGCCTTTGCCCTGATGAGTGCGATGGTGGCCGGGGCCTTCGCCTTCGGCATTGTCGCTACGGTCCACCTGGTTGAAGAACGCTTGATCTCCGCCGTGCTGGGCGGCGACCTGCAACGTTTGCTGCGCATGGACAGCGTCAGCGACTGGAGCCACCGGCCGCGGCCGGACCAGCTGTTCTATTTCAGCGGCGGGCGTGATGACTTCGAGCTGCCCAAGGATTTGCGTCACCTTGACCGTGGCTTTCATGAAGTGTTTCGTGAAGATCTGTCCTACCACGCGATGGTCGAAATCGTCGATGGCCGTCGCTACGTGCTGTTGCAGGACCAGAGTGATTTCGAAGAGCGCGAGCGAGTGCTGTTCGCGGTGGTCGTGGTCGGCTTTGTCCTGAGCCTGGCGCTGGCGGTATTCCTCGGCTGGGTCCTGGCCCGGCGGGTGATGGCACCGGTGATTCGCCTGGCCCGCCAGGTGCGCCACCGTGATCAACTGCTGGGCCTGGCGCCGCCCTTGGCGCCCGATTACGCTGCGGATGAAGTCGGTCAGCTGGCCGTGGCGTTCGACGATACCCTGGGGCGTCTGCGCGATGCCCTGACCCGTGAGCGCCTGTTTACCAGTGATGTCAGCCATGAGCTGCGCACGCCGTTGATGGTGCTGGCCAGCTCCTGTGAGCTGTTGCTGGTCAACCCCAACATCGACACCCGCGCCCGATCCCAGGTCGAGCGTATCGCCCGGGCCACCGAAGAGATGCAGGAGTTGGTGAAGACCTTCCTGATGCTCGCCCGTGCCCAGCGTGACGAAGGCGCGGTCGCCTCGCAGGCGAGCATGAAAGAGGTGGCCGATGACCTGATTGGCGTCTGGCGCGATACCATCGAGCAGAAAGGCCTGACATTGCTGTACGACGCCAAGGCCGCAACCCCGACCTTGTACAACGCCACCTTTCTTCAGGCGGTCATGGGCAACCTGCTGCGCAATGCGGCGCACTACACCGATCAGGGCTTTATTCGCCTGACGCTGGAACCGGCGGGGTTCCTGGTCGAAGACAGTGGTGTAGGGATTCCCGAAGAGCAGCGTGAAGCCATGTTCCGGCCGTTTGTGCGCGGCGATGAAAAGCGTGGCGAGGGCCTGGGCTTGGGCTTGTCACTGGTGCAGCGGATTTGTGACGACCAGGGCTGGAGCGTCAGCCTGACCGCCATGGTGCCCCATGGCTGCCGCTTTCACGTAGACCTGAGCCTGGCACTGCAAAGGCCGACTGACCTCGAATAGGGCCATTGGCCAGCCGTGAAAGTTTGTAATTAGTTGAAACTTTTGTCGTGACAACTAACGAATTTTTCACATCAGCATGACCTGACGCCAACGCTTGCCAGCCTAAGGTGGGCACATTGGAGTCAGGAGATGCACAATGCGTAGCCCTATCAAACTCGAGTTTTCGGATAAGTACGACCAGCAGCACGCCCAGGAATACTTCCTCAAGCACCAGGACGGCCTGGCGCGCCGGATGTCCCACCAGCGTGACGAGCAACTGGCCCGTCGCGCCCTGGCCCTGGCTGGCGAACCGGGGCTGGTGCTCGACTTGCCGTGCGGTGCCGGGCGCTTCTGGCCGTTGCTGGCGGAAAAGCCCAACCGGGTGATCATTGGTGCCGACAATTCCGAAGCCATGCTCGAAACCGCGCGGGCCTCGCAGCCGGCTGCGGTGGTGGCACGGGTACGTACGTTGCAGACCTCCGCATTCGCCATCGATTTACCGGACAACTCGGTCGACAGTATTTTTTGCATGCGGCTGATGCACCACATCGGCGATGCGGCCCATCGCAAAACATTACTCTCTGAATTTCAACGGGTTACCCGCGACAGCGTGATCGTCTCGCTGTGGGTGGATGGCAATTTCAAAGCCTGGCGGCGCAAAAAGCTCGAGCAGCGGCGTTACGTCGAAAAAGGGCAGGGCAGTTACCAGAATCGTTTTGTGTTACCTGTTGCCACGGTTGAAAAGGAATTTGAAGCCGCAGGTTTCCGCATTCAGGAACGATTGGACTTTTTACCGTTCTACGCCATGTGGCGAGTCTATCTTTTGCGTAAGGGGTAAGCGGGGAATGGGGTTTGAGCGCACAGCAGCAACGACGAACAAGGATCAGTTCGATCATTTCTGGCAGCAGCAGGGCGAATGGGTCGAGGAGCCCAATCAGCGTCGCGGCGGCGAGAGTGGTGTACAGCGACTGAGCGACGACGCTGGCCATACGTTTTATGCCAAGCGCCAGATCGGCCATATCTACCGCAGCCTGTTGCACCCCTTCGGGCGCCCTACCGTGTTGCGTGAATACGATGCCCTGAACAGCTTCGAGCAGTTGGGGGTGCGGGTGCCGCATATTGTCTATTGCGGCGTTGACCGTGATGCCGAGCATCAGTGGCGAGCCTTGCTGGTCAGCGAGGCGCTGGAAGGCTTCGAGGATATCGACAGCTGGTTCGCCGCTGGTGCCCGAGAGCGGTACCACCCGGCATTGCACGAGCGGGTGCTGGAGGACCTGGCGCAGAACCTGGCGCGGATGCACCGCGGTCATTGGCAGCATGGTTGCCTGTATGGCAAGCATGTCTTCGTCAAGGTCATTGGCCAAGGTGCCGAGGCTCGGGCTGAAGTGGCCCTGCTGGACCTCGAAAAGTGCCGCCGGCGCATCAGTTGTCAGCGTGCTGCGCTCAATGACCTTAAACAACTGCGCCGCCATTCGTCTTTCAACGACGCAGAGTGGCAAAAACTGCTCTATTTTTACCAAGGAGCGTTTGGCAGCGCTGTCAAAGGTTTAGAGTAATGAAACTAGAAATAGCCCGAGGTTTGTTTCTGGTGATTGCCTTGGCCGTGGCAACCGCTGCCGTAGCGGCGTGGGAGGAGCCTCGCCCGCAGGTTTTCAGCAAGGTCGATGCCGGTGCGCAATGCCCGTTGCCACGGGTGGTAAAACCCCAGGTCGATGCCAAGCCGGATCACGACCTGTTGTTATTGCTGTTCGGCCTGAGCCAGGGCGTACGCGCCAGCGGCTGACCCCTGTGGGAGCGGCGGTGTGACGATTCGACTTGCCCCGCGATCGATCCCCAAGCGAAGGTTATTCAGGCACCACCTCTTCGCGGGGCAAGCCCGCTTCCACGGCCAGCAGGGTATAGATGCACGGCAGCACGAACAGGGTGAACAAGGTGCCCACGGACATCCCGGTGGCGATTACCGTGCCGATGTCGAAGCGGCTGACCGCACCGGCGCCGGTGGCGAGAATCAACGGCACCATGCCAAACACCATCGCGGCGGTGGTCATCAGCACCGGGCGCAAGCGAATCGCCGCAGCTTCTTCCACTGCTTCGCGCGCACTGAGGCCTTTTTGCAGGCGCAACTGGTTGGCGAACTCGACGATCAGGATGCCGTGCTTGCTGATCAGCCCGATCAGGGTCACCAGCCCCACCTGGGTGTAGATGTTCATGCTCGAGATACCCAGGAACAGCGGAATCAACGCGCCGCAAATCGACAGCGGCACGGTTACCAGGATCACCAACGGGTCGCGGAAACTCTCGAACTGTGCCGCCAGCACCAGGAAGATGATCGCCAGGGCCAGGCCGAAGGTTACCCACAGGGCGCTGCCTTCCTGGACGAACTGACGCGCCGCGCCGCCATAGTCAAAGCCATAGCCCTCCGGGGCTTCTTCGCGGGCGATGCTGCGCACGGTATCCAGCGCCTCACCCATGCTGACCGTCGGGAAGCCCTGGATGATTACCGAGTTCAATTGCTGGAACTGGTTGAGCTGGCGCGGTCGGGCGCGGTCGCTGATGCTGATCAGGGTCGACAGCGGCAGCATCTGCCCTTGCTGGTTTTTTACGTAGTAGTTGTTCAGCCAGTCGGGGTTATCGCGGTAGGGCCGCTCGACCTGGGCGATGACCTTGTAGCTGCGCCCGTCGATGGTAAAGCGGTTGATCTCCGCTTCAGCCAGCAGCGTCGCCAGGGTACCGCCCAGGGCGTCCATCGACACGCCCATCTGCGCCGCCTTGGCCCGGTCGATATCGACCACCACCTCCGGCTTGTCGAAGGCCAGGTCGATGTCGAGGAAGGCGAATTTGCCAGAGGCCTGGGCGCGCGTCTTGACCCGCTCGGCGACCTCGAGCAGCGACGCATAGTCGTTGGCGGTGTTGATCACGAAGGCGAACGGCAGGCCTTCGCCAGTGCCTGGTAGCGAGGGCAGGTTGAAGCCGAAGATCTGCAGGCCGCTGATGCCCTCAAGCTTGGCCTGCACCAGCGGTAGCAGCTCCATCTGGGTGCGCTCGCGCTCATTCCAGGGCTTGAGCAAAAAGCCGCCGATGCCCGACTGCACGCCATTGAAGCCGTTGATCTGGAACGAAGAGTAATACTCGGGGAAGTCCTTGAAGATCGTGATGAACTCATCGGTATAGCTGTTCAGGTAGTCGAGGTTGGTCGGCTGTGGCGCGGTAGCCATCATGAAGATGACGCCCTGGTCTTCATCTGGCGCCAGTTCATTCTTGGTGAACATCAGGAACACCGGAATCAGGCACAGCACGATCAGCGCAAATACCAGCACCACCGGCCGTGTGTTGAGGGTGCCATGGAGGATTTTCTGGTAACGCTGCTTGAGCCGCTCGAACAGCACATCCAGGCGATGCGCCAGGCCCGTGGGATTCTGCTCGTGACGCAGGAGCAAGGCGCACATCATCGGTGACAGGGTCAGGGCGACGATGCCGGAGATCACCACGGCGCCGGCCAGGGTCAGGGCGAACTCCTTGAACAGCGCGCCGGTCAGCCCCTCCAGAAAGCCGATAGGGGCGTACACCGCGGCCAGGGTGATGGTCATCGACACCACCGGCATGGCGATCTCCCTGGCGCCTTCCAGGGCCGCTTCGTACGGCGATTTACCTTCTTCGATATGACGGTGGATGTTCTCCACCACGACAATGGCGTCATCGACCACCAGGCCGATGGCCAGCACCATCGCCAGCAGGGTCAGCAGGTTCAGTGAGTAGCCCATCAACTGCATGAAGAACAATACGCCGATCATCGACAGCGGAATGGTGACCACCGGGATCAGCACCGAGCGCAAGGCGCCGAGGAACAGGAAAACCACGACGATGACGATCAGCACCGCTTCGACCAGGGTTTTTACCACTTCGTTGATCGACGCCTGGATGAACAGTGTGGCGTCGTAGGCAATCGAGGACTTCAGGTTCGGCGGCAACTGGCTTTCAAGCTCGGGCATGAGCTTGCGCACCTCCTTGATCACCTCCAGCGGGTTGGCCGCCGGGGTAGCCTTGATGCCGATGTACACCGATGGCGTGCCGTCGAAGGAGCTGACCGTGTCGTAGTTCTCCGCGCCCATCTCGACCCGCGCCACATCGCCGAGCAGCACCCGGCTGTCGCCGCTGGTCTTGAGCGGGATCTTGGCGAAGGCTTCGGCGCTCTTCAGTTCAGTGGTGGCGTTGATGCTGGTGACGATGTATTCACCCTTGAGCTCGCCCGCCGCGGAAAGGAAGTTGTAGCCGCGCACCGCCTGGGTCACGTCATTGGCGCTCAGGCCGTAGCCTGCCAGCTTCACCGGGTCGATCCACAGGCGCATGGCGAACAGCTGGTTGCCGAGGATCTCGGCCTCGGCCATGCCGGGCAGGGTCGCAAGCTTGGGCTGGATCACCCGTGACAGGTAATCGGTGATTTGCGGGTTGCTCAGCTCGCTGCTGTAGAAGCTGATGTACATCAGCGCCGAGGCGTCGGCGACTTCCTTGCTCAGCACCGGGTCTTCGGCATCCTGGGGCAGCTTGTTCTTGACCTCGTTGGCCTTGGCCAGCAGCTCGGTGAACAGACGGTCGCTGTCTGAACCGATGCGTGCATAGATCGAGATCACCGAGAAGTTCTGCCGGCTCACCGAGGTCATGTAATCGATGCCTTCGGCGCTGGCCAGGCTCTGCTGCAGCGGTTGGGTGATGTAGCCCTGGATGGTCTCGGCGTTGGCTCCGGGGTAGGCGGTGGTCACCGTGATCAGGGCGTTTTCCATCTGCGGATATTGGCGGATCGGTAACTTGCTCCAGGCCTGGAAGCCCAGCAGCACGATCAGCAGGCTGACCACGCTGGCCAGCACCGGGCGGCGGATGAACGGATCGGTAAAGGCCATGGCGGTTCCTTGATCAGTTGCTGCGCGGCTGGCGGGTGGGGGCTTGCAGGGTCTTGTCCGGGCTGATGCTGATCGGCGCGCCCTGGGTGAGTTTCAGTTGGCCGGCGGTGACCACCGTTTCACCGGCCTTGAGCCCTTTGCTGATCACCACCAGGCCATCGCGGCGTTCACCGGTTTCCACGAAACGGCGCTCGGCGATCAGTGTCGCCTGGCCTTCGGGGGTGGCCTGTGGCTTGGCGTCCTCGGCCTTCTCGGGCTTTTTCGCCACGGCGACGTACACCGAGTTGCCGTAGAGCGTATAGGTGACCGCGCTTTCCGGCACCACCACCTGTAGCTGCGGATCGGGCAGCAGCACCTGCAGGCTGGTGAACATGCCGGGCAGCAGCTTGCCGTCGGGGTTGGCCAGGGTGGCGCGGACCTGCACGTTGCGGGTGCTGTCCTCAACCTTGGGGTTGATGGCGCTGAGGGTGCCGGGGAAGTTCTCCTGTGGGTAGGCGGCGACGTTGACCAGCACCTGCTGGCCAATGCTCAGCTTGGGAATCGACTGCTCGGGGACAAAGAAGTCGACGTAGAGGCTGCTCAGGTCCTGCAGGGTCGCGATGACTGTGCCGCTGGCCAGGTAGTCGCCGACGTCCACCTGGCGGATGCCGATGGTGCCGCTGAACGGTGCGTTGATGCTCTTTTTCGCCAGTGCGGCCTTGAGTTGTTCGACCACCGCCTTGGTGCGCTTGAACTGTGCGCTCAAGCGATCGAACTCGCCCTTGGAAATGGCCTGGCTGCCGACCAGCTGGCTGCCGCGGTTGTAATCGACCTGGGCCAGGCCCAGGTCGGCCAGGGCGGTACCCAGCAGCGCGGTTTCGACATCACTGTCCAGTTGCAGCAACAGCTGGCCCTTGCTGACCTGCTGCCCGGACTCGAACTGCAGGGCCTTGACCGTGCCGGCGATCTCCAGGCTCAGGTCGACCCCTTGCAGGGCCTTGAGGCTGCCCACTGCCGGCAAGCGGTTCTGCCAGGCGCGTTCGCTGGCCTCGGTCGCCGCCACGTTGATCGGTGGCTTGGGGGCCGCGAACATCTGGATCTGCTGATAGATGGCAAAGGCTTTGTAGCCCCCCAGGATCAGCACGAGCAGCAGGACAACACCCAACATGATCAGCATGCGGCGGCGCAGCATAGTCCAGTTCCTTGGAGACGAATTGTGGTTCGCTTGGCACGACGACGGGCGTCCCTGCCCACGTGCGATGTAGCCGAATATTACTCTGTTGACCGGGCCTGGGAAGCCTGTGTTCCCGGCTATTTTCAGGCCAGGTGCAGGTGGTTGTCCCAGAGCCCCGAGGGCAGTTGCAGCGGCTGGCCGATCAGCTCGTTTTTGCGGCAATCGTACAGGCGGCAACGGCCCTGTCCGGAGGTCACGACAAAACCGTCGGCCACGGCGCCGACGCCGGCGCAATCGGGCATCGGGGCGTCCAGGCGTACCTGGGCGCTGTCCAGGTCCCAGATGAACAAGCGGTTGGCCCGTGGTGCGGTCAGCGCCACCAGGCGCAGCTCATTGTGAACAGCGACGCTGGCGGTGTAGTGGGCCATTGACTGCAACTGATGCTCGGGCACCGGGAAGGCTTCGAATGCCTGGCCCGGACGTTTGATCGCCAGCAGTTCGGCCGTCTCGTGGCTGGCGCCCATGAACTGTTGGCCGGCGACGATGGTGCCGTCGGCGGCAATCGCCAGGTGGCGCACACTGTTCATCTGCTGGCCGAGTACCTCTTTGCTCAGCAGGGTACCGTCGCGCTGCATCAGCACCAGGCTTGGCTGCATGGCATCGAGGTTCATCTCCACCCGGCTTTCGGCCTCGGTGCGGATACCGCCGTTGGCCACCACCAGGGTCTCGCCGTCGGGCATCCACGACACCTGGTGCGGGCCGATGCCGTGGGTCGGGATTTCACCGCTGTGCTGCAGACGTTCGCCGTCGAACCGATACACCCCGAGCACGCCACGACCGGGGTCGGTGGTGTCGTTCTCGGTGGCATACAGCCATTCACCGCTCTTGTGGATCACCGCGTGGCCGTAGAAGTGCCGGTTCGGCTGCGAGGTGATGGTCTGCAGCAAGCGGCCATCGCGCAGGTCGATCAGGTAGCTCTCGGTGCCGGGGCGGCGGGCGACGAACAGGGCAATCGGCTGCTCGGGGTGGTTGATGATGTCGTGGCAACGCTGGCCCACCTGGGTGGCGAATACCTGGGTACCGTCCAGGCGGTAGCCGACGGCATAGTGCTTGCCGTCGCCATCGTCACGCGCCGAGAGCAGGAGCGGGGCGCTGCTCTTGTTGCGAAACAGGGCCCAGCCGCCGAGGGTGAGGGCGCTGAGCACAACGCTACCGAGTTTGAGAGCCTGGCGTCGCAACATGATCAGTCACCGTCGTTGGCATTGAAGCCCAGCTGGATGCCCAACGCCTTGGCCAGCTCGCCTTCGTGCAGGCGGTGGACGACGTTGAGGCTGTCGTAAATGGCGTTCAGTTGCTGGCGACCGGCTTCGTCGTCGAGCAACTCGCCCAGGGTTTTCTGGTTGCTGGCCAGCAGCTTGATCGCATTGGCGTAGGCGGCGTCGATCTTGTCGGCCAGGGCCTGCTGATCCTTGCCCAGCAGGCCACGCAGGCCTTTGTTGTCGACCCCGACCCAGACGGTCTGGGCCGCGTTCAGGCTGGCTTCCAGGCTTTTCAGCGAGGAGTGGCTGCGCCAGGCTTCGGCCTGCAGCGGCTGCGGGATGCCCTTGCTCAAGCGGCCCATCGGCGCGCCGAGCTTTTTCTTCAGGGTGTCCAGGGCGGTGACCTGGGCGCGCAGCAGGTCGGCAATGGCTTCGTGGGAGTCGGCATAGCGCTGGTTGGGGAACTTGGTCATCTGCGCCAGCATGCCATCGGTGCTGTTCCAGCCTTTGAGGATTTCTTCGGCCAGGGTCTTCTGGTGTTCGCCGATGGCCACCAGCAGCGGGCAGTAACGGGCTTTCTGTTCGGCGTTGGCGGCGTCCGGCTTGCTGTCGAAGAGGATGTACTCGTAAGCCGACAGGCCGCGCACGACGACACTGGATTTGCCCAGGGTTTCGGCATCGACCGGCGTGTCGGCATTGATCAGTTGCTCGACCTGACGACCGACCAGGTTCTTCTTGTCGGGCCAGAACTGCACCTGCCAGGCGCGGTTGCCTTCCGCCAGCGGGCCAATCAACAGCGGCTGCAGCTCGGCCCAGGCTTTTTGCGCATGGAGGAAGTCGGCGCGGGCAGTGGCCAGGTCCGCTTTGCCTTCACAGAAAGCCAGGGCACTGACGGCCAGTTGGCGGTCGGCTTCGACCCAGCGGCTGTAGGTCGGCAGGATCACCTGTTGGGCGATCGCCGCCGAGGTCAGCGCTTGCGGGTCTTGCGGCGAGCAGGCGCCGAGGGCGAGGGCGGCAAGGCTGGTGAACAACAGTTTGGGACGGAACATGCCCGGCTCCTTTGCTTAAAGTGAATTCAGAAAGGCCAGCAACGCGGCGCGCTGCTCGGCATTGAAGGTCAGTACGTGCTGCTTGGCCGCCTCGGCCTCGCCGCCGTGCCAGAGCACGGCTTCGAGCAGGTCGCGGGCGCGGCCATCATGAAGAAACTGGGTGTGACCGCTGACGGTCTGGTTCAAACCGATGCCCCACAGCGGCGGGGTGCGCCAGTCCTGGCCGCTGGCGGCGAACTCGGTGCGGTTATCCGCCAGGCCCGGGCCCATGTCGTGCAGCAGCAGGTCGCTGTAGGGGCGGATCAGCTGGCTGGCCAGCTCCGGCTCGGCGGCGTCGCTGGCGGTGGTGAACTGTGGCGTGTGGCAGCGTTGGCAACCGGCCTGGTGGAACAGGTTCTTGCCGGCCAGGACCTGGGTTGAATCGACGTCCTTGCGCACCGGCACCGCCAGGTTACGGGTGTAGAACAGCACCAGGCGCAGGATGTTGTCGCTGACTTCCTGCTCGCCATTGGCGCCGTTACCGTTGGCGGCGTTGAGGCAGTCGGTTTGCGCCGGGGTGCAATCGTCCATCGGCCGCAGGCTGGTGGTCAGGCCCATGTCACCGGAAAAGGCGTGGACATTCTGCTGATTGAGGTTTGGCTGCCCGGCCTTCCAGCCAAAGCGGCCGACTACGGTCTGGCCCAGGGTATCGTCCCAGACCCGGTTGGCGCGGCCACGGATGCCATCGCCATTAACGTCATCGGGGTCGGCGTTGGCCAGGATTGCCGCCTCAGGGATGGCTTCGAGCAGGCCCAGGCCGATCATCGGCGGGGCGACCCGGGCGGAGAATCGGGTGTCCGGGTGCATCGGGCCGTAGCCCAGCTGGCTGATCTGCAACCGCGGCGTGCGCAGCTCCACGTGCGTACCGTCCTTGAAGGTTACGGTGTGCGCATCGTATTCAACGCGCACCTTGCCTTCGGGGGCGACACCGGGCACTGCCATGTCCTGCAACTGACCACCATACACAGGCTCCGGGACGATGCCCAGTTGCTCGATGACCTTGGCGTACTGTGGTTGGTCAGAGATCGACAGGCGCACCAGCATCGACACCGAGTTGGCCGCGTTGGGCCCGGGCGGATGGCCGCGACCGTCCTTGATGTGGCAGTTCTGGCAGGCATTGGTATTGAACAGCGGGCCCAGGCCGTCGCGGGCAGTGGTGGTTGACGGCGCAATCACCCAGGGGCTGCGGAAAAAGCTGTTGCCGACGCTGAAGTCCAGGCGCCGGCTCGGCGGCAGGTTGGCCGAAGGCATGGAGTAGGCGTTCTGGTCGCGCTTGTTCACCGTGGCCTTGCCACCGGCCAGCGCCTCACCGGGCTCGGCCTGGGTGAAATGCGGGGCATCGTCGCAACCGGCCAGGAACAGGGCCAGAAGCAGGGGGCTGAGGCGGGAAAGCAACGAGGACATCAATAATCCTGGGGCTTGGGCAAAAAACCGGCGTGCAAGCTTAGCAGGCTCAGGGAAATTGAATAAGAGGGATTTGCGTTTGCTGGATGAAATCTATCGCGGGGTAAGCCAGCTCCTACAGTGGGAGCGGGCTTGCCCCGCGATAATGCGCATAAAAAAGACGACCCGAAGGCCGCCTTTGTTAACCGCTACTGAATCAGAACTCGTGATCAGCGCTGTCTGGCGCCAGGTTGGCAATCCCCAGCTTGCTTGCGGCCTGTTCGATCGCACCGGTCTGTTTGACCAGGGCGGCGATGGCGTCACGCACGATCTGGTTGCCGGCAGCGTTGTCGGCCGCGATCAGCTGGTCGTAGTGCTCGCCTTTGGCGGCGTGGTCGACCATGACCTGGATCTTGGCTTCGGTCGCTTCCAGGTCGGCCTTGAGGGTGGTGTCGGTAGCCGCGTCGACCTTGGCCACCAGCGACGACAGGCTTGGCCCAGTCAGCTTGGTGCCGTCGGTGCGGGTGTATTCGCCCAGGTAGACGTTGCGGATGCCCTTGGCGTCGTAGAAGTGCGAGTTGTGGGTGTTGTCGCTGAAGCAGTCCTGCTCGTCTTCAGGCGAGTTGGCTTCCAGGGAAACTTTCATGCGCTCGCCAGCCAGTTCGCCCAGCGACAGGCTGCCCATGCCGAACAGCATCTTGCGCAGGCCGTCGTTGACAGGCTCGGCTTCGAGGGTGGCGCGGTAGTTGGTGGCGACGTTCGGCGCCCAGTTGCCGACCATTTCTTCGAGGTCATTGACCAGCAGTTGGGTCACGGCTTTCAGGTAGGCGCGACGGCGTTCGTTGTGGCCGCCGGTAGCGCCCTTGCCTTCCAGGTAGTCGGAGGCAGGGCGGGCGCCAGCGCCTGGGCCGGAGCCATTCAGGTCCTGGCCCCAGAGCAGGAATTCGATGGCGTGGTAGCCGGTGGCGACGTTGGCTTCGGAGCCGCCCAGCTCGTTCAGGCTGGCCAGTTTCTCCGGGGTGATGTCCTTGACGTCGATCTTGTCTTCGCCGACCTGCACTTGCAGGTTGGCGATGATGTTGGCGGTCGCGCCAGGGTTGCCCAGGGCGTGCTCGTAGCTCTTATCGACGTAATCGATCAGGCCTTCGTCCAGCGGCCAGGCGTTCACCTGACCTTCCCAGTCGTCGATGATGGTGTTGCCGAAGCGGAACACTTCACTCTGCAGGTACGGCACGCGTGCGGCGACCCAGGCGGCCTTGGCGGCGTTCAGGGTTTCGTCGTTGGGCTTGGCGAGGAAGGCGTCGATGGCGGTTTGCAGGGTCTTGGCGGTGCTCAGCGAGTCGCTGTAGACGGCATGGACCATGTCGGCGTAATGCTTGACCACGGCCTTGGCCGCTGCCTCGTCAACGGCGCCAGCAGGTGCGGCAGCCGAGGTGGTGGCGGCCGGAGTTTGCGGTGCGGCGGCCTTGTCCTTGTCCTTGCTGTCGCCGCAACCGGCGAGAGAGATGGCAATGGCCAACAGACTGGCGGTGGCCAGAGGCATACGAATCATGGCGAATTCCTGCGTCGAGAGGTTGGACAAGCGTACCGGGGCACGCAAAACTGCAACATAATGCGAAAGATTTGCATTTTGTGTAAAGGGGCAGTCACGTAAATATTCAAATGCGTGTTTTTGTCACTTCTGGCGATGCGGACGGGGGTTACAGAATCGAAACCTGGTTGCGCTGCGCCTGTTTCAGGAACGCGGTCAACTCCCGGGCTGGCAGTGGTTTGCTGTAGTGATAGCCCTGACCTTCATGGCAACCCTGGGCAATGATGTAGGCCTCCTGTTCAGCCGTCTCCACGCCCTCGGCGATCACCTGCATGCCCAGGCTCTTGCCCAGCTGAATGATGGCGCGAACGATGGTGGCATCGTCGTCGTCATCGAGCAGGTCCTGGACGAAGCTCTTGTCGATCTTGATCTTGTCCAGCGGCAGCGATTTCAGGTAGCTGAGCGAGGAGTAGCCGGTACCGAAGTCGTCAATGGCGATCAGCGCCCCGGAGCGGCGCAGGCTCAGCAGGTGCTGGGCGGCGGTGCTGATGTCTTCCATCAGGCCGGTTTCGGTGACCTCCAGCTCCAGGCTGCGCGGTGGCAGGCGGTAGATCTGCAGCAGGTTGTTGACCACCCGCGGCAGCTCGTTGTGGTGCAGTTGCACGGTCGACAGGTTGACCGCCATGCGCAGTTCGCTGAAGCCCTGGTCATGCCAGTCGCGCAGTTGCCGGCAGGCCTGGTCGAGTACCCACTCGCCGATGGTGATGATGTTGCCGTTCTGCTCGGCCAGAGGGATGAACTGGTCGGGCGGGACCATGCCCAGCTCCGGATGCTGCCAGCGCAGCAGCGCCTCGACGCCGACCACGCGGTGGTCGCGGTAGCTGATCTGCGGTTGATAGACCAGAAACAGCTGGTTGCGCGGCAGGGCTTCGCGCAGGTCTTTTTCCAGCTCGCGACGGCGGCGCATCTCGCTGTCGACGCTGGCGATGTAGAACTGGTAGCGGTTGCGTGAGCGGGCCTTGGCCAGGGTCATGGTCTGCTCGGCTTTTTGCAGCAGCTTCTCGGTGCTGTCGCCGTCTTCGGGGAACAGGGTGATGCCGATGGTGGCGCGCAGGCGGATTTCCTGATGGTCGAGCGCGAACGGCGCCTCGAGGTCATCGAGAATGCTCTGGGCCAGTTCTGCCGCTTCGTAGGGCTGCTCGATATCGGCCTGGACCAGGGCGAACTGGTCGCCACCCAGGCGTGCCAGGGCGCCAAGCCGGCCACTGTGGGCGCGCAGGCGATCGGCCAGGGCCAGCAGCAACTGGTCGCCGGCCTGGTAGCTGAATTGCTCGTTGATGCTCTTGAAGTCATCCAGGCCGACACACAGCACTGCCACCCGGCGTTGCAGGCGACCGGCGTCGATCAGGATCTTGTCCAGTTGCTGCTGTAATTGCTGGCGATTGGGCAGGCCGGTGAGAAAGTCGTATTGGGCCATGCGCAGCAGGCTGTTCTCGGCCTCGTGACGCAGGTGGGTGTTGCGCTCGATCGACGCCAGCAATTGGTTGGCGGTATTGACCCACAAGCCCAGCTCGTTCTTTTCGTGGCCCTTGATCAGCGGCAACTGATGCTGGCTGGGGCGGTCGGGGTTGATCTGGGTGAGGTGCTCGATGATCTTCGACAGCGGCTTGGTCAGCATCCAGTGATAGACCAGGTACAGCACCAGGCCCATGGCCAGGGCGCGCAGCACACCGGAAATGAAGATGATCACCGAACTGACCAGAAAGCCCTCGCCATAGGACGCGGTGTCGAGGGTGATGCTCAGGTCGCCGTAATATTCGCTGTAGGGGCCACGGCCGACCAGCTGGGTGGTGAAGCTGCGTTCCTGGCCGAGAATCAGGTCGGTCAACCAGCGGCTGGAGACTTCCTGCAGCGGGCGGGATTTTTCCGCCAGCATGGTTTCATTGGGATGGCCGATGGCGGCCATGCGCACGGACTCGTCCTGGAACAAGCCCTCCATGACCTGCATGCCCATTTCCTTGTCCAGGCTGTACACCGCCTGGGTTGAAGGATCACGGAACATGTCGAGGATCCGTTGGGCGTCATTGGCGACGGCCTGGCGGGTCTTGTAGGCATCGAAGACGATCTGCGCACAACTGAGAACTACACCGACGACCAACGCCGAGAGCAGTACTACCCTGAGCAACTTGACCGATAAGCTGTTCTTGAGTTCCAGCTTCAATGGGGTTTCCTTAATCCATGCGCATGGCATCATTTTGCCATCAAACTTGGCAATCCACTATCGGCCGTCAACAGGACTTCTCCAGCTCCGTGAGGGTGCATTTTTGCCCCTGGAGCAGGTTGGGTGCCTGCCGTCACTGTATCGGTTGCCCGGCCTTGCGACTTTAATCCGTGGGAAAGAGTTTCCCAACGTTTGATGTTAGCGTGCTCTGCGTGCGCGGCAAGATGCACGGCGCGGGAATAGGATGAAAAATGTTGCAGCATCGGCGCCCATAAAAAAGCCCACCGCTAGGGTGGGCTTCTCGGTCGCTCGATACCGGATCACGCGTATCGATCAGCAGCCGTCTCAGGCAGTGAAGGTCTTGCCTTCGAACTGCTCGGCAACGAACTTCCAGTTGACCAGGTTCCAGAACGCCTCGACGTACTTCGGACGCAGGTTGCGGTAGTCGATGTAGTAGGCGTGTTCCCAGACGTCGCAGGTCAGCAGCGGGGTATCGCCGCTGGTCAGCGGGTTGCCGGCGCCGATGGTGCTGGCCAGGGCCAGGGAACCGTCGGCTTTTTTCACCAGCCAGCCCCAACCGGAACCGAAGGTGCCGACCGACGTCTTGGTGAACTCTTCCTTGAACTTGTCGAAGGAGCCGAACGCGGCGTTGATGGCTTCAGCCAGGGCGCCGGTTGGTTGGCCGCCGGCGTTTGGCGCCAGGCAGTTCCAGTAGAAGGTGTGGTTCCAGACCTGAGCGGCGTTGTTGAAGATACCGCCCGAGGAGGTCTTGACGATCTCTTCCAGGGTCTTGCCTTCGAACTCGGTGCCAGGCACCAGGTTGTTCAGGTTCACGACATAGGTGTTGTGGTGCTTGTCGTGGTGGTATTCCAGGGTTTCCTTGGAAATGTGCGGCTGCAGGGCGTCGTGGGCGTAAGGCAGCGGCGGCAATTCAAAAGCCATGGTGATTCTCCTAATCAGGTCTGTTGCGGTGAGCGCAAGGCCGATCACGGGCGGCCGGTGTGCGTCGGCGAGTCTGTACTCTTTGCGACGCAAGGGCTGGATCATAGCACCGGGCCCGGTGCTTAACCACGCAACAAGTGTACGGGAAAGAGGTTCCAGAGCCTTTGCCGGTGCCGGACGAGCGGCGCCTCAGGTAAAGATCAGCTGCGCCGCCACGGCAAACATCATCACCGCCACCATCAGGTCGAGCAGCCGCCAGGTCCCAGGCCGCGCCAGCCACGGGGCCAGCCAGGCGGCGCCCAGGGCCAGGGTGAAGAACCACAGCAGCGAGGCGCTGGCGGCGCCGGCCACGTAGGCGCCGGGCACGGTTTGCTGGGCGCCCAGTGAGCCGATCAGCAACACGGTGTCGAGGTACACATGCGGGTTGAGCAAGGTCACCGCCAGGGCACTGAGCAGCACTGCCCGGCGCGAGCGCAGGCCCTGGCCTTCGCCTTGCTGCAGGCTTTGTTGCGAGCAGGCCCGCAACAAAGCCTTGCCGCCGTACCAGAGCAGAAATACTGCACCGCCCCAGCGTGCCACGGCCAGCAGGGTCGGGTTCTGCGCCAGTACCGTGGCCAGGCCGAACACTCCGGCCGCCACCAGGATGGCGTCGCAGACCACGCACAGCGCCGCCACCGGCAGGTGATGTTCACGGCGCAGGCTTTGCGCCAGGACAAAGGCGTTTTGCGTGCCGATCGCCATGATCAGGCCGAAGGCGACCAGCAGGCCGTTCAGGTAGCTTTGCCACATAGGGAGGACTCCACGGACGCCCGCAGGGCGCGGGCGCAAATACAAAGAAGATGCTGGCCATTGTGGGGATGTCATCTGTATAAGAAAAACAAATAAAGCTGATCAGGCATTAGGAAAAATAATGTTCGATTACAAACTGCTTTCTGCCCTCGCTGCCGTCATCGAGCAGGCCGGTTTCGAGCGTGCCGCCCAGGTGCTGGGCCTGTCGCAGTCGGCGATTTCCCAGCGCATCAAGTTGCTTGAAGCGCGGGTCGGCCAGCCGGTGCTGGTGCGCGCCAACCCGCCAAGCCCCACCGATGTTGGCCGGCGCTTGCTCAACCATGTGCAGCAGGTGCGCCTGCTTGAACGCGACCTGCAGAGCCAGGTGCCGGCGCTGGACGAGGAGGGTATGCCGGAGCGTTTGCGCATTGCCCTGAACGCCGACAGCCTGGCGACCTGGTGGGCCGCTGCGGCGGGTGAGTTCTGCGCTGACCAGCAGGTGCTGCTGGACCTGGTGGTGGAAGACCAGGAAGTCGGCCTCAAGCGCATGCGAGCCGGTGAAGTGGCCGCCTGCCTGTGCGGCAGCGAACGGCCGGTGGCGGGCGCCCGCAGCCTGTTGCTTGGTGCTATGCGCTACCGTGCCCTGGCCAGCCCGGCGTTCATGGCCCGCTACTTTCCTTCGGGCTTTGATGCCGGCCGTTTGTCGCGTACCCCGGCGCTGGTGTTCGGGCCGGATGATTTTCTCCAGCACCGTTACCTGGCGTCCCTGGGTATTGAGGACGGTTTCCTGCATCACCTGTGTCCGTCGTCCGAGGGCTTTTTGCGCATGACCGAAGCGGGCCTGGGCTGGGGGCTGGTGCCGGAACTGCAGGTACGCGACCAACTGGCCAGCGGGCGTCTGGTAGAAATATCGGCGGATAAACCCATCGACGTGCCCTTGTACTGGCATCATTGGCGCAATGGCGGGCAGTTGCTTGGCCAACTGACGGAGCACCTGCGCCTCACGGCCGGGCAATGGCTGGTGCCCTTGTAGGCACGGGCGGCGTCAGCAGTATCTGAAAAACCTGTTTTAGGCGGAGTGCTACATGCGAATTCTGGTCACCGGCGCGAGCGGCTTCATCGGCGGGCGCTTTGCGCGCTTTGCCTTGGAGCAGGGCTTTGACGTTCGGGTCAACGGCCGCCGCGCCGAAGGTGTCGAGCACCTGGTGCGACGCGGCGCGCAGTTCATCCCGGGTGACCTCAACGACCCGGACCTGGCCCGGCGCCTGTGCCAGGGCGTCGAAGCCGTGGTGCATTGCGCGGGTGCCGTGGGCAACTGGGGGCGCTATCAGGATTTCTACCAGGGCAACGTGGTGGTGACTGAAAACGTGGTGGAAGCATGCCTTAAAGAGCATGTGCGGCGGCTGGTGCACTTGTCTTCGCCGTCGATCTGTTTCAATGGCCGCTCGCAGTTGGGCATCACTGAAGAGCAGGTGCCGCGGCGCTTCCATAACCATTACGGGGCAACCAAGCACCTGGCCGAGCAGAAGGTCTTCGGCGCTCAGGAGTTCGGCCTCGAAGTGCTGGCCCTGCGTCCACATTTTGTCACTGGCGCTGGCGACGTGAGCATCTTCCCGCGCTTGTTGCAGATGCAGCGCAAGCGGCGTTTGGCAATCATCGGCAATGGTTTGAACAAGGTCGACTTCACCAGCGTGCAGAACCTCAACGAGGCGTTGGTCAGTGCCTTGCTCGCCGACGAGGCCGCGCTGGGCCAGGCCTACAACATCAGCAATGGCCACCCGTTGCCATTGTGGGATGTGGTCAATTATGTAATGCGACAAATGCACCTGCCGCAGGTCACCCGTTACCGTTCCTACGGCCTGGCCTACAGCCTTGCGGCCTTGAACGAAGGTGCCTGCCTGCTCTGGCCTGGCCGTCCGCAACCGACCCTGTCGCGCTTGGGCACGCAGGTGATGAGCAAGGACTTCACGCTCGACATCAGCCGCGCCCGGCAGTTGCTTGATTACCGCCCCAGCGTCAGCCTGTGGTCGGCACTGGATGAGTTCTGTGGCTGGTGGAAAGCCCAGGACCTTCCGTCCGGCAAGGACTGAACCGGACCAGGGCTTTGCGGTCGATCAGTGCGCTGATCAGGCTTTATACTACTGACCATTTGCTATCACCGTGGTTGAAGGGATCCCATGCGTAACGATGCTCCAGATGATTTCGATAACGTGCCGACCTTGAGTGCCGGTAGCCGTGATGACGATGATTTCGTCCCGGTAGCGGGTGTGCGTCGTGGCGGGCCGGCAGCTTCGCGTGCTCAGCCCAAGGCCGCGAGCAGCGGCCCGTTGTGGGCATTGCTCGGCGCCTCGTTCATTGCTCTGGCTGGCCTTGGCTGGTGGAGCTTCCAACAGATTTCCCTGATGGAGCAGCAACTGGTTGCCACCCAGGAGAGTTTCGCCCGCATCAGTGAAGATGCGGCGGGACGCCTGCAGGCGATCAGCGGCAAGGTTGCGGCCAGCGAGACCAGTGTCAGCACCGACAGCGAAGCCCTGAAGCTGCAGATCAGGCAGCTGCAGGCGAGCCTGGCCGAGCAGGGCAAGCAACAGCAGGGTGTGGCCGGGCAGACCGGCGATCTGGGCAAGCGACTGGAGCAGGTGTTGGCTCAGGCCAGCGAGCAGCAGGCGGCCAATGCCAAGTTGCAGGAGCAGTTGCAGGCACAGCTCAAGCGGGTAAATGACGAGTTGGCGGCATTGAAGACGGCCCAGGTCGATGGCGGCAAGCTCGATGGTGAGCTCAAGAGCCTGAGCGCAGATGTGGCGACGCTGAAGAAACAGGGCAACCCGGCGGCGGCGATCCAGCGCCTGGAGCAGGACCTGATCGTGCTCAAGAGCGAACAGGAGAACCGCCCGGCGCCTGCGGCCAGTGGCGGTGCGTCAACGGCGGAGTTCGATGCGTTTCGTGGCCAGGTGACTCGAAACATCAATACCTTGCAAAGCCAGGTGCAGAACCTGCAACAGCAGATCAATACCCGGCCTTGAGGGCCTCATCGCGGGACAAGCCCGCTCCCACAGAGATCACCACTGTTCCTGTGGGAGCGGGCTTGCCCCGCGATGCGTTCAGCACCTACATCCGCGGATAATCGATGTAACCCACCGGCCCCTTGGCGTAGAAGGTCTCCGGGTGCGGCTCGTTCAGCGGTGCATCGGCTGCCAGGCGGGCTGGCAGGTCCGGGTTGGCAATGAACGGAATACCGAAGGCCACCGCATCGGCTTTACCACTGGCCAGCGAAGCGTTGGCGCTGGTCTTGGTGAAGCGCTCGTTGACGATGTACGGGCCGCCAAAAGCCTGCTTGATCAGCGCGCCAATGCTGTCGTCGGCTTCTTTCTCTCGCGAGCAGATAAAGGCAATGCCGCGCTTGCCCAGTTCCCGGGCAACATAAGTAAAGGTTTCGGCACGGTTGGCATCGCCCATGTCATGGGAATCGGCCCGTGGCGCCAGGTGCACGCCGACCCGTTGTGCGCCCCAGACGTCGATCACGGCGTCGGTCACTTCCAGCAGCAGCCGTGCGCGGTTTTCCAGCGAACCACCGTACTGGTCGTTGCGCTGGTTGGTGCTGCTCTGCAGGAACTGGTCGATCAGGTAACCATTCGCCGCATGCACTTCGACGCCGTCGAAACCGGCCGCCTTGGCGTTCTCGGCACCGGTGCGGTAGGCCTCGACGATATCGGCGATTTCTGCGCTTTCCAGTGCCCGTGGCGTCGGGTAGTCGGCCAGTGGGCGCACCAGGCTGACATGGCCTTTGGGCTGGATTGCACTCGGTGCCACCGGGGTTTCGCCGTTGAGGTAGCTCGGGTGCGAGATGCGCCCCACATGCCACAGCTGCAGGAAGATCCGCCCGCCGGCGCCATGCACCGCCTTGGTGACGTTGGTCCAGCCGCGCACCTGATCGTTGGACCAGATCCCCGGGGTGTCCGGGTAGCCGACGCCCATGGGCGTTACCGAAGTGGCTTCGCTGAGGATCAGCCCGGCACTGGCCCGTTGTACGTAGTACTCGGCCATCAGCGCGTTGGGTACCCGGCCTTCATCGGCGCGGCAGCGGGTCAGCGGGGCCATGATGATGCGGTTCGGCAGTTTGAGGTCGCCGAGGGTGATCGGATCGAAAAGAGTCGTCATAAATACCTCAAGGCCTATCAGTGAGTGGCAGGTGCCAGTTCGGCTTTGTTACCGCCCTGGCTGAAAGTGATCAGGGTGACGATCAACGCCAGCACCGCCAGCGCTGCGGCGGCCAGGGGCACGCGGGTCAGGCCCAGGCCCTGGGCGATGACAGTGCCGCCAACCCAGGCGCCCAGGGCATTGCCCAGGTTGAAAGCGCCGATGTTCAGGGTCGAGACCAGGTTCGGGGCGGCCTTGCCGAAGGTCACCACGTTGACCTGCAGGGCGGGGACCGCGGCAAAGGCTGCAGTGGCCCAGAGGAACAGGGTGATTTCTGCCGGGATCAGGGCGACGCTGGTCCAGCTCAATACGGTGGAGACCACCGCCATGCTGGCGAACACGCCGACCAGGGTGGCGCCCAGGCGTTTGTCGGCGAGCTTGCCGCCGAGGATGTTGCCCAGGGTCAGGCCCAGGCCGATCAGCAGCAGGGTCCAGGTCACGCCCCGTGGCGAAACGCCGGTGACGTCTCCGAGCAGCGGTGCAACATAGGTGAACAGGGCGAACATCGAGGCCGAGAACAGTACGGTCATCGACAGCGACAGCCAGATGCCGGCGCCTTTGAGCGCGGCAAGTTCGGCGCGCATGTCGAGAGCCTCTTCGTCATGCCGGAACGGCAGGAAGCGGATCAGACCGATCAGTGCGACGACGCCGATCACCGTCACTGCCCAGAAGGTCGAGCGCCAGCCGTATTCCTGGCCCAGCGCGGTACCCAGCGGCACACCCAGCACGTTCGCCAGGGTCAGGCCGGTGAACATCAAGGCGACCGCCGAAGCACGGCGGTTGGCCGGCACCAGGCTGGCGGCCACCACCGAACCGATACCGAAGAAAGCACCATGGCACAGGGCGGTCACCACCCGGGCGAACATCAGCAGGTTGTAGTCGCTGGCCACCGCACATAGCAGGTTGCCGACGATGAACACGCCCATCAGTGCGATCAGCGCCGCTTTACGTGGCAGGCGCGAGGTGGCCAGGGCCATGAACGGCGCACCGATGGCCACGCCCAGGGCGTAGCCGGTGACCAGCCAGCCGGCACCGGGAATCGATACACCCAGGTCTGCCGCCACATCCGGCAACAGACCCATGATGACGAACTCGGTGGTACCGATGGCGAAGGCGCTGAGCGCCAGGATTATCAGCGAAAGGGGCATTGCAAGGTCCTTGTCAGAGCTCTTGGCTCATCTGCTTGAGGAACGCCTGGATGGTGTCCTCGTTGCGTTTGAAAAAATGCCATTGGCCAATCTTCTGGCTGCTGATCAGGCCGGCGCGCTGCAAGGTCGCCAGGTGGGCGGAGACGGTCGACTGCGACAGGCCGCAGCGTTGATCGATCTGCCCGGCACACACACCGTGTTCGGTGCTGTGGTGCTGGTCGGGAAACTGCGCGTCGGGGTCCTTCAGCCAGTTGAGGATTTCTCGCCGTACTGGGTGGGCCAGGGCTTTTATTATTTCGTCGAGATCGAGAGGCATGGTTGGGCTCGTGGTGTGTGTAGCGGTATATCGCGATGGGGCGAAATATAAATCGGTATTTCGCGATATACAAATATGATGTGGTTCTGAGCTCAGCGTAAATCGCTATATCGGGTTATAACGATATAGATGGCGGGGTGCTAGAATCCCAGTCCATGAACTACCTCGCACACCTTCACCTCGGCGGTCAGCAGCCCGAGCAATTGCTCGGCAGCCTTTATGGCGATTTTGTCAAAGGGCCGCTGCAGGGGCGCTTCGCCCCGTCACTGGAGGCAGCGATCCGCCTGCACCGGCAGATCGACGTCTACACCGACAGCCATCCACTGGTGCTGGCGGCGCTGGCGCGTTTCCCGCAGCAGCGGCGGCGTTATGCCGGGATCATCCTCGATGTGTTTTTCGACCATTGCCTGGCCTTGCACTGGCAGGATTATGCCGAGCAGCCGCTGGGCCAGTTCACTGACCGCGTGTACCGCGTGCTTGCCGCCGAGCCGGCCTTGCCCGGGCGCCTGGCGCAAATCGCGCCGTACATGGTCGCCGATGACTGGTTGGGGTCTTACCGCGAATTCTCGGTGCTCGAACAGGTGTTTCGCGGCATTGCCCGGCGCCTGTCGCGGCCCGAAGGCATGGACGGCGCGCTGGAGGAGGTGGCGGCGCTGTACCAGCCGTTGCTGGATGACTTTCGCAATTTCTATCCGCAGTTGCAGCGCTTTGCCCGCGCCAATACCTAGGCAGCCCTGGCCCGGCGTTGCGCCTGGGCAGCCGGCTCGCAACCGAACAATGCCTGCTGGATCGCCTGCTGCGCCTTGAAGGCCAGGGCGGCGCGTTCTTCACCGGTACTGGCAATTGGCGCCAGCAAATGGATCTCGACCTCGGCGCAGTCATTGCTGAACAGGCGCAGCAGGTGCGAGAGCAGATCATCGTCACCAATAAACGGCGCGATCGAATCGGCTTGTCCACTGCGCAGGTAGCGCAGGGCTACCGGCTGCAGCGGTGTCTGCGTGTCGATGGCGCTGGCCAGCAGGCGGCCGTGAAAGGTGCGCAGGCTGCGCCCGTCAGTGGTGGTTCCTTCGGGGAAGATCAGCAGCGGGCAATCCTGTTGCAGGTGCTGGCTGATCTGTTTGCGCAGCAGTTGGCTGTCGTTGCCGCCACGCCGGATGAACAGGGTACCGGCCTTGTGTGCCAGCCAGCCGGCCACCGGCCAGGTACGCACTTCGGCCTTGGACAAAAACGACAGCGGCGCAAGCATGCCCAGCAAAGGAATATCCGTCCAGGACACGTGGTTGCTGACCCACAGCATCGGCTGGCGTGGCAGTTGGCCCACCACTCGCACCTTGAACGGCAGGGCATTGCTCAGTTTGCCCATGAACAGTTGCGACCAACGCTGGCGGCGCTCGGTCGAGGCCGGCACGCGTAGGCGTTCATAAAGGCTGAACAGGGCTGCCATGGCCAGGCCGAACAGCACCACCAGCAGCACCCGGGCTACGCGTGCATAGACGCGCAGGCGCTGCATCAGACCGCCGCCTTGAAGTGACGGGCATAACGCGGGCACAGTTCGTCGCGCTTGAGCAGGATGAACACGTCGGCGACCTGGAAGTCTTCGTCCCAGCATGGCTCGCCACAGATCTTCGCCCCCAGGCGCATGTAGGCCTTGAGCAGCGGCGGCATTTCGGCGATGACGTTGTTCGGCAGGGCCAGGCTCGGCAGTGGCTTCTTCGGTTCGGCGCGCAGGTGCTCGGTGCACAGGTAGCGTTCGCGCAGGCGCTGCATGATCGCGTGGGCCTGTACACCGCCGTCCTGCATGGGAATGCTGGCGCAGCCCATCAGGTAGCTGTAGCGGCCTTCGTTGAGCACTTCGGCCAGCTCCGCCCAGAGCACGGCGATGGTGCCGCCGTTGCGGTAGGCCGGATCGACGCAGGTGCGACCCAGTTCGAGAATCGGCCCTTGCAGGTGGCCGAGGCCGTGCAGGCTGAATTCCTCTTCGCTGTAAAAGCGCCCCAGGCTGCTGGCAGCCTGATGGTCGAGCAGACGAGTGGTGGCGACCAGGCGCCCGCTAGTGAGATCGCGCACGCCGATGTGGCGGCAATGAATGTCGTAGTCATCCATGTCCAGGCCCAGTTCGGCGCCTTTGAGTTTGGCCTTGAATTCACCGCTGAATACGCTGAAACGAAGGGCCTGTGCTTCCTGCAGGGCTGCCGGGCCGACCAGGCGTTCGGCTTGCAGACGGCGTTCAGTGCTGTTGTCGCCAGAGCGAGCGATCCGAGTCATTGCGTGTCTCCATAAGCCAGCCATGGGGTTGCGGCCGGTCGACTTTGTTGTGCAAGCTCAGCCTAGGTAGATGCGGTGTCACCCCCGTGAATGTTTGGTGATGCTTGTATGACAGCCCCTCAAGGAGCGCTTCGATGGCCTGGCTGCAACGACTCAACGATCGACACAGACAACCCCTTGCGGCCACGCTGGCCGATACCTATTCCAGCCTGCTGGCACGCCTGGGTGCGGTTAGCCCGTTCGACCTGGCGGTGCTCGGTGGGCGGGCGATGAGCACCCCGGGCCTGGCCTTCCTGGTCGGCTACCAGGCGGCGCTGCGGGTGCTGTGGCCCAGTGCGCCGCAGAGCCTTGGTGCCCTGTGCGCCAGTGAGCGGCGCAGCGTGCGCCCGGCGGACATGCAGGTGCGTCTGGATGATTTGCGCCTGAGCGGCAGCAAGGACTTTGTCACTGCCGGGCTCGATGCCGAGTGGCTGCTGGTGGCGGCGCGCTGCGAAGCGCAGGGGCAGCCAGTAGAACTGAGCCTGGCGGTGGTCTACGCCGGTGAACCGGGCGTGCGCCTCGAATCGCTGCCGGCCTTGCCGTTGATGCCGGAAGTCGGTCATGCCCGCCTGCATCTGCAAGGAGCGTTGTGCGAGCGCTTGGCGGGGGACGGCTGGGATGCCTACGTCAAACCCTTCCGCTCGCTGGAAGATCTTTATGTGCTCAGTGCCCTGTGTGCCTGGCTCTATGGCGTCGGCCAGGAAACGGGCTGGCCGCAAAACCTGCAATTGCGCCTGATCAGTCTGCTCGGCGCGTGCGCTGAAAGCACTCGCCAGTGCGCCGACACCTCGGCCAGCCATTTGCTGCTGGGCGGTCTGTTTGCCCAGTTCAACAGCTTGAAAGATGAACTCAATCAGGCACTGCTGGCAAGCCCAGGCGAGTGGGCAAGCCTGTGGCAACGCGATCAGGGCCTGCTAGAGATCGCCAGTGCGGCCCGCGCCAAACGCCTGGCCAAGGCCTGGGCCGCCGCCGGATTGTCATGAAACGCTGGCAGGCTGGGCGAACCCTGGCCTTGAGTAAGCGGCATGCGCAACGCGGTGTGGTGGATGCTGGCTGTTTTCGCCTTCAGCAAGGCCGTTTCGGCCGAGGAGTACTGGCCAGTACCTGATTGGACGGTGGCGAACGATGCCAACCGAAGCGCCTGGCAGGCGGTTGAACGCTATGCCTTCGCCCCACGCGATGACCAGCAACGTCAGGGCGTGCGCAGCGACGCGCTGCTGGTGATCGCCGACGGGCGCATAGTCTATGAGCACTATGCCGCGCCCAGCACCGCTAAAACCGCGCACCTGACCTGGTCGATCAGCAAGAGCGTGCTGGCGACCCTGCTGGGTGTCGCCCACGCCGAGGGCCGCTTTGACCTGCAGGATCCGGTTGCGCGTTTCTACGCGCCGATGCGTGCCCACCCCCACGTGCGCATCCAAGATCTGCTGCACTGGGCCAGCGGCCTGGACTGGCAGGAAGATTACGAATACGCGCCGCTCAAGTCCTCGGTAGTGGCCATGCTCTACACTCGCGGGCGCGGCGATATGGCCGGCTACACGGCGGCCAGGCCCGAGGCGGCCAGCCCTGGGCAACGCTTTCTCTATTCCAGCGGTGACAGTAACGTGCTGGCGGCGGCCTTGCGCGGTATGGTCGGCGATGCGGGATATGCGCAGTACCCCTGGCACGCCTTGTTTGAACCGCTGGGGATCGCCAGTGCGGTCTGGGAGCGTGACGCCAGTGCCACCTTGGTGGGTTCTTCCTATCTGTACATGAGCGCTCGCGACCTGGCGCGCGTTGGCCTGTTGATGCTGCGCGAAGGTCGTTGGCAAACGCGACAATTGTTGTCCAGCGCTTGGGTCGACTTCAATCGCCAGCCGTTCCTGCAAGCCACGGCCCAACCCGGTGAGGCTAACCCGGGCGGGCACTGGTGGCTTAATCAACCTTTGCCCGGCAGCCCGCCACCCTGGCCGGATGCGCCAGCTGACACGTATGCGGCCCTGGGGCATTGGGGCCAGGCACTGTATGTGCTGCCGGCGCGCAAGTTGCTGATCGTCCGCTACGCCGATGACCGCGACGCCAGCTTTGCCCATAACGAGTTGCTCAAGCGGGTACTGGCAGCAGTCGACAAGGTGCGGCCATGACGCGCGTGTTGCTGGTACTGGCGCTGCTGGCTGGCGGTTGGGCCTGGTACGAACGCCAGGCGCTGGCGGATTTCCCCGGCATCCTCAGTGCCTACTCGGCCAAGGAGTACTGTTCGTGCCGCTATGTCATGAATTTCGACGAACATTATTGTCGGGGCTATGTGCGCCAATACCTGCCGTTGAGTCGCCTGGATGAAGACGCGCAGCAGCGGCTGGTCAGCGCTGCCGGCCTGGGGGTCGAGAATCGTGCGCAGTGGCAGGGCCCGCGCGAGGGCTGTCGCTTGCTGCCGTGAAGGCAGCCGGGTAAGGTTGACGACCATTGTGTTACAGGATTTCACATGTTCAGTCTGTCGCGTCTTCTGCTTGCCCTGCTGGTCGTTCTCAGTCTCCCTGCCCAGGCCAACTGGCACCTGGACGGCGAATCGTCACGCCTGTCATTTGTCTCCAGCAAGAACGGTGACACCGCTGAGGTGCATCGTTTCCTCGTTCTGCATGGCAAGGTCGATCGCAAGGGCGCCGCCGAGCTGCAGGTCGAGATGGACTCCAACAACAGCGGCGTGCCGCTGCGTGACGAACGCATGCGCAAGGAACTGTTCGAGTTCGCCAAGTTCCCCGAAGCCAAGGTCAGCGCGCAGATCGACCTGCGCCCGATCAACGACCTGGCCAATGGCGCCCAGGTGGAACTGCGCCTGCCGCTGACTGTCAGCCTGCATGGCAAGCAGCACAACTACAGCGCCCTGCTGCTGGCCACCCGCCTGGATGACCGGCGCTTTCAGGTGGTGACCCTGGAACCGTTGATGTTGCGCGCCGATGATTTCGATCTGCTCCCCGGCCTTGCCACCTTGCGCAAGCTGGCCGGGCTCAAGTCCATCAGCCCGTCGGTGCCGGTGGCCGCGGTGCTGATCTTCACGGCGCGTTGAGATGGCCGGACCGGTCTTTCCCTGGCGCGATGGCAATCAGTTCGAGCTATTGATCGACGGTCCGCAGTTTTTCCCGCGCATGCTCACCGCAATCGTGCGCGCCGAGTATCAGGTGGACCTGGAACTGTACCTGGTCGAAGCCGGCGCTTGCGCCGAAACCATGGTCCAGGCCTTGGTGCAGGCCGCCGAGCGCGGCGTGCAGGTGCGTTGCCTGTTCGATGATTATGGTTCGCTGGCCTTCACCTTGAGCCTGCGCCAGCGCCTGTTGGCTGCGGGTGTGGAGCTGCGCTGGTACAACCGCCTGCGCTGGCGTCGTGGCTTTCGCAACCTGTATCGCGATCATCGCAAGCTGCTGCTGGTCGACCAGAAGTGGGCGGTGGTGGGCGGTACTGGCGTCACTGACCAGTTCTGGACGCCAACCGAAGACGTCAGCGAATGGCACGAAGTGATGGTGCAGATGCAGGGCCCGCTGGTGGCCGACTGGCAGATGCTGTTCGACCGCCAGTGGCGCGCCAACCTGCGCCGTACCGCCTGGCGGCCGCCGACGCACTTTGGCCTGCCACGTTTGCCGCGAGTGCCGGTGAGTGGTGCGGGCATGGGCCGGGTGGCCTATGCCGACGCCCGCCAGCACCGGGATATCCTGCAGTCGCTGGTGCGCGCCCTGAACAGCGGCCAGCGGCGCATCTGGCTGGCCACGCCGTATTTCTTGCCGACCTGGAAGGTCCGCCGCTCTCTGCGCCGCGCGGCCTCCCGGGGTGTCGATGTACGTTTGCTGCTGACCGGGCCGCGAACCGATCACCCGTCGGTGCGTTATGCCGGCCATCGCTATTACCCGCGGCTGTTGCGCGCCGGGGTGAAAATTTTCGAATACCAGCCGTGTTTCCTGCACCTGAAAATGGTGTTGGTGGATGACTGGGTCAGCATCGGCTCGTGCAACTTCGATCACTGGAACCTGCGCTTCAACCTTGAGGCCAATGTCGAAGCCATTGACCCACCCCTGACCGCCGACGTGGCGGCGAGCTTTGAGCGCGACTTTGCCCGGAGCCTGACTATCGACCTGGCCCACTGGCATGCGCGGCCGTTGTGGAAGCGCGTGCAGCAACGCTTGTGGGGCTGGCTCGACCGGCTGGTGGTCAACCTGCTCGACCGGCGTGATTGAGCCTGTCGCACGTTGGCGGTCTATGGTGTCTTTATCTTTCCACCGCACTTGAAGGAGTTGATGACATGGCTGCGAAGAAGATTCTGATGCTGGTTGGCGACTACGTTGAAGATTACGAAGTGATGGTGCCGTTCCAGGCCCTGCAGATGGTTGGCCATACCGTGCACGCGGTGTGTCCGGGCAAAAACGCCGGGCAGACGGTGCGCACGGCGATCCACGATTTCGAAGGCGACCAGACCTACAGTGAAAAGCCCGGGCATAATTTTGCCCTGAACTTTGATTTTGCCAAAGTTCAGGCTGACGACTACGACGCGCTGCTGATTCCAGGAGGCCGGGCACCGGAGTATCTGCGTTTGAACGAGCAGGTGCTGGCGCTGGTCAAAGCGATCGATCAGGCCGGCAAACCCATTGCCGCGGTGTGTCATGGCGCACAACTGCTGGCGGCGGCTGGCGTATTGGAAGGCCGCGAGTGCAGCGCTTATCCGGCTTGCGCGCCGGAAGTACGCCTGGCCGGTGGCCAGTATGTCGAGATCGCCGTCGACCAGGCTCACGTGCAGGGTAATCTGGCTTCGGCTCCGGCGTGGCCGGCGCACCCTGCATGGCTGGCGGCGTTCCTGCAGTTGCTGGGCACTCGCATTACCCTGTGAACAAAGGTGCTGGCCGAAATACGAGCGCTTCGCGCTCGATCGCCGGCAAGGCCGGCTCCCACAGGTCAGGTGCATGAAGAGCCATTGTGGGAACTGGCTTGCCAGCGATGAGGCCGGTACAGGCAATAAAAAAGCGGCAGGGGAGTAATCCCCCCTGCCGCTTTTTCATATCAGCAAACCCCGAGGCTTACTTCACTTCCACCGCCAGGCTTTCAGCGATCTTGTGCTGCCAGATCGCAGGGCCGGTGATGTGTACCGACTCGCCGTTGCTGTCGACCGCGACGGTGACCGGCATGTCCTTGACCTCGAACTCGTAGATCGCTTCCATGCCCAGTTCGGCAAAGGCCAGGACCTTGGACTTCTTGATCGCCTGGGCCACCAGGTAGGCAGCGCCGCCGACGGCCATCAGGTACACGGCCTTGTTGTCCTTGATCGCTTCGATGGCGGTCGGGCCGCGCTCGGATTTGCCGATCATGCCCAACAGGCCGGTCTGCTCGAGGATCTGACGGGTGAACTTGTCCATCCGCGTCGCGGTGGTCGGGCCGGCCGGGCCAACCACTTCGTCACCGACCGGATCAACCGGGCCAACGTAGTAGATGAAGCGACCCTTGAGGTCGACTGGCAGTTCTTCGCCCTTGTTGAGCATCTCGACCATGCGCTTGTGCGCAGCGTCGCGGCCGGTGAGCATCTTGCCGTTGAGCAGGATGGTCTCGCCCGGCTTCCAGCTCTGCACGTCTTCCGGGGTCAGGGTGTCGAGGTTGACACGGCGGGCCGATGGGCCGGCTTCCCAGACGATTTCCGGGTAGGCGTCCAGCGATGGCGCTTCCAGGTCAGCCGGGCCGGAACCGTCGAGCACGAAGTGGGCGTGACGGGTGGCGGCGCAGTTGGGGATCATGCACACCGGCAAGGAGGCGGCGTGGGTCGGGTAGTCCATGATCTTGACGTCGAGCACGGTGGTCAGGCCGCCCAGGCCCTGGGCGCCGATGCCCAGCTGGTTGACCTTGTCGAACAGCTCCAGGCGGATCTCTTCGATGCGGTTCTGCGGGCCACGGGCCTTGAGCTCGTGGATGTCGATGGATTCCATCAACACTTCCTTGGCCATTACCGCGGCTTTCTCGGCGGTACCGCCGATGCCGATGCCGAGCATGCCCGGAGGGCACCAGCCAGCACCCATGGTCGGAACGGTCTTGAGTACCCAGTCGACGATCGAGTCGGACGGGTTGAGCATGGCCATTTTCGACTTGTTCTCGGAGCCGCCGCCCTTGGCCGCCACGTCCACTTCCACGGTATTGCCCGGGACGATGGAGTAGTGGATGACCGCAGGGGTGTTGTCCTTGGTGTTTTTACGGCTACCCGCCGGGTCGGCCAGGATGGATGCACGCAGGACGTTTTCCGGCAGGTTGTAGGCGCGGCGCACGCCTTCGTTGATCATGTCGTCCAGGCTCATGGTCGCGCCGTCCCAGCGCACGTCCATACCGACGCGCACGAACACGGTGACGATACCGGTGTCCTGGCAGATCGGCCGGTGGCCGGTGGCGCACATGCGCGAGTTGATCAGGATCTGGGCGATGGAATCGCGCGCAGCTGGCGACTCTTCACGCAGATAGGCCTCATGCATGGCCTGGATGAAATCAACGGGGTGGTAGTACGAAATGAACTGCAGGGCGTCGGCAACGCTCTGAATCAGGTCGTCTTGCTTGATCACGGTCATGCAGCGCGCTCCTCTTAAAGACGGGAACATTCATTAAGGTATTCCGACGCGGACTGGCCGAGGTGTCGAAACGACCTTCAACAGGCGCCAACGCAAGGCTGTCGGCGCAAAAAAGGCGCGGCAGTATAGCGCGCATCCGCCGCCGGTACACGTACCAAAGGTCCCCACCAAGGTCGGCAGTGGCCGGGCACTGTTCTTGCCTGAGCGCTGACCAGGGTCGATTTGTGCAACCATGGCAATTATTCTTCGCACACCCTAAAGTGGCGGTTGGCCATGCCCCATTCCTCTGCCTTGGCCAGAGCACGGTGAGTCACCAGTGACCGAAACAGCGCTGCAGAAGCTTCTCCTCAATCGCTTTCTCATGGCGGCTGGCACCTATCTGCTGGTGCTGGCGCTACTCTGGGTGGCACTCTTGAGCGGCCATCTGCAAGCCTCCCTGACGGTTTTGCTGCTGGGCAGCAGCCTGTTGCTCGTGTGCCAGTCGCTGCTCGGTTGGGTGTTCGCCAGCGGTCGCAACCTGCGCTTTAACGACCCGAGCCTGACCGAGTTCCAGGTGCTGCTGGCGATCGCCTGGCAGACCTGGCTGTTGGCTCAGCTTGACCAGGGGCGCGGCACTTTCCTGATGTTCTACCCCTTGATCCTGATGTTCGGCCTGTTTCACCTGCGCGGGCGGGTGTTTGTGCGCTGCGCGCTGCTGGTGTTGTGCAGCTTCCTCGGCCTGATCGCCTGGGAGGCCTGGCAAGCGCCGCATTTCGACGGGTCGCTGTTGGCATTGCAGGCCAGTGCCTTGTTGGTGGTGCTGTGCTGGTTGTGCCTGTATGCCCGTTATGTGCAGGCCGCGCGTCAGCGCATGCGCCAGCGGCGCTATGCCCTGCAGGCCCATCAGGACACCTTGCGCGGCATGATGCGCCAGCTCGAAGACCTGGTGGCCACCGATGAACTGACCGGCTTGTTCAATCGTCGGCACTTTCTGGGCCTGGCCACCCGCGAGTTGGAGCGCATGGGCGCTGACAGTTGCCATGGCCTGGCACTGATCGACCTCGATCACTTCAAACGCATCAATGATGTGTATGGCCACGCCGCCGGCGATCAGGTATTGCAAGCCTTCGCCTCGATCGCCAGCGACTGCCTGGGCGACACCGCGGTACTGGCCCGTTACGGTGGCGAAGAGTTCGTGTTGCTGCTGCCTGACTGCACCGACGCGCAACTGGCCACCTGTTGCGAGCGGCTGCGCAGGGCGTTTGCCCTGGCCCAGCCGCCAGCGGTTGGATTGCGGGTCGAGCCTTTGAGCCTGTCGGCGGGGTTGACCCTGTTGTGCGCAGGCGACGATCTCGATGACGCTCTGCAGCGTGCAGATCAGGCCTTGTACCGGGCCAAGCGCAGCGGGCGCAACCGCTGCCTGGCCGCCTGGGAGGCCGTCGATGCCTGAGTTGCGGGTGGGTGAGCGAAAGTGGACGGTGGCACCGGGCAGCAACCTGCTCGATGCCTTGAATGATGCCGGGCTGGCGGTGCCTTACAGTTGCCGTGCCGGCAGCTGTCACGCCTGCCTGGTGCGCTGCCTGCAAGGCCAGCCGGGGGATGCCCGGCCCGAGGCCCTGGCGGCGGACAAACGCCAGCTGGGCTGGCGCCTGTCGTGCCAGTGCAGCGTCGAGGAAGACTTGCAGGTGGCCTTGTTCGACCCGCTCCAGGATGGGGTGCCGGCCCAGGTCAGCGGCCTCGACTGGCTGAGCCCGACGGTGCTGCGCTTGCGTCTTGAGCCACACAGACCGTTGCGCTATCAGGCCGGCCAGCACCTGGTGTTGTGGAGCCCGAGTGGGGTCGCCCGGCCCTATTCTTTGGCCAGCGTGCCGGGGGAGGAGGGCATTCTGGAATTTCATCTCGATTGCCGGCAACCCGGTGCGTTCTGTGATGCCGCGCGGCAACTGAGTATCGGTGCAACGCTGCGCCTGGGCGAGCTGCGCGGCGGAGCCTTGCATTACGACCCGGACTGGCAGGAACGCCCGCTGTGGCTGCTGGCCGCCGGCACCGGCCTGGCGCCGCTGTGGGGGATTCTGCGCGAGGCCTTGCGCCAGGAGCATCACGGGCCGATTCGCTTGCTGCATCTGGCCCACGACGAGCAGGAGCATTATCTGGCGCAGGCACTGACGGCACTGGCCAGTCGGCATCCGCAGTTGCAGGTCGAGCTGCTGACCCCGGCCCAGTTGCCCCAGGCCCTGGCGGCGTTACGCCTGCAGTCGCGCCAGACCATGGCCCTGGCGTGTGGCTCGGCGGCCAGTGTCGAGCAGTTTTCCCGGCGCATGTTCCTCGCCGGCCTGCCGCGCAACCAGCTGTTCGCCGACATTTTCATCGGTCACGCCTGATTCCGGCCAGGCAAAAAAAAAAGCCCCGCAGCACAGGCTGCGGGGCTTTGTTCAGCAGTGCCCGAGCATCAGACCAGCGAATCACCGACGTGCAGGATCTTCATGCCGTTGGTGCCACCGATGGTGTGGTAGCTGTCGCCTTTGGTCAGGATCGCCCAGTCACCTGGCTCGACCGCGCCGCGCTGCAGCAGCTCGTCGACTGCCGCCTGGCTGACTTTCTCGGCCGGCAGGGCTGCCGGGTCGAACGCTACCGGGTACACACCACGGAACATCGCGGCGCGGGCCAGGGTGGCGCGGTGCGGCGAGAAGGCGTAGATCGGCACCGAAGAACGCAGGCGCGACATGATCAGCGGGGTGTAGCCACTTTCGGTGAGGGCGATGATCGCCTTGACGCCAGGGAAGTGGTTGGCAGTGTACATGGCCGCCAGGGCGATACTTTCGTCGCAGCGCTCGAAGCGGGTGTGCAGACGGTGGCTGGACTTCTGGCTGGTCGGGTGCTTTTCAGCGCCCAGGCAGATGCGCGCCATGGCCTGTACGGCTTCGATCGGGTAGGCGCCGGCGGCACTTTCGGCCGACAGCATCACCGCGTCGGTGTTGTCCAGCACGGCGTTGGCCACGTCGGAGACTTCGGCACGGGTTGGCATCGGGTTCTGGATCATCGACTCCATCATCTGGGTCGCAACGATCACCGCCTTGTTGTTGCGGCGGGCGTGCTGGATGATCTTCTTCTGGATCGCGATCAGCTCGGCATCGCCGATTTCCACGCCCAGGTCGCCACGGGCAACCATGACCGCGTCACTGGCGGTGATCAGGCCGTCGAGGGTCTCGTCATCGGCGACCGCTTCGGCGCGCTCGATCTTGGCCACCAGCCAGGCGCTGCCGCCGGCTTCGTCGCGCAGGCGACGGGCGTATTCCATGTCGGAGGCATCGCGCGGGAAGGAAACGGCCAGGTAGTCCAGGTCCATTTCGGCTGCCAGCTTGATGTCGGCCTTGTCTTTTTCGGTCAGGGCCGGAGCAGTCAGGCCGCCGCCGCGACGGTTGATGCCTTTGTGGTCGGACAGCGGGCCGCCGATCAGTACTTCGCAGTGCAGGGCATCGGCAGTGGCGCTGGTTACGCGCATGACCACGCGGCCGTCGTCGAGCAGCAGTTCGTCACCGACGCCGCAGTCCTTGACCAGGTCCGGATAGTCGATGCCGACGATTTCCTGGGTGCCTTCGGTCAGCGGGTGGGCGGTGGAGAAGGTGAAGCGGTCACCGACCTTGAGCTCGATACGCTTGTTGCTGAACTTGGCGATACGGATCTTCGGCCCTTGCAGGTCGCCGAGCAGCGCCACGTGGCGGCCCAGGCGGGCGGCGATTTCGCGGATCAGGCGCGCGCGAGCCTTGTGCTCGTCAGGCGTGCCGTGGGAGAAGTTCAGGCGAGCGACATCCAGGCCGGCAAGGATCAGTTGCTCGATCACTTCCGGCGAGTTGCTGGCGGGGCCAAGGGTGGCGACGATTTTGGTACGGCGGATGGTCATGCACAGACTCCTATAGTGAAGCGCAGCGAAAGGCTACTCCGGAAAATTGCTGTAGTCATTGTTCCTTTGCACTACCTGCCGGTTAGCGGGGGTGGCGTTTGAACGGGGAGTGCTAACCCCGAGAGCGGCGCCAATCCTGTGGGAGCTGGCTTGCCAGCGATCGGCCAGCACGGTCTACAGATTTTCCAGCCAAAGCCGATACACTGCTCAATACAGGAGATCCCCATGCGAGCCTTGATCGTTTTAGCCTTGGCGACCAGCGTCGTCGGCTGCACCCGCTGGTCGATGGACCATCATTTGAACAACGCCTACCGCGCCTATGACCGCGGCAACTGCGAGCAGGCGATGCTGGAGCTGTCCCAGGTCGAGCGCACCAGCCGTGCCCGACCGTTCATCCAGCCGGAAGTGTCGCTGCTGCGTGGCCAGTGCCTGGAGCGGCAGAAGCTGTTCGTCGATGCGGCGCAGACCTACCAGTTCATTCTCCAGCGCTACCCGCAGAGCGAATACGCCTTCCGTGCCCGCGCGCGGCTGCAGACCCTCGAGCAACTGGGCCACTACCGCACTGGCGAAGCCGCGATTGCCCGACCGGCAACGACCACGCCTTGGCGTTAATACTAAAGTCAGCAAGTCTGATTGTGACGTGCGGGTCAGGGTGCGCTAATCTTGTTGCTGAGATGAATGAAAAACAGCAGCTCTAGCGCGGCCCTGCTAAAAGGGTCTTCGACAGCGATCCCGACCATGTTTGACGAGCGCCGCATCGAGCGTCACCAGCTCCCTTATTTTCTCAAAGTCTTCAACCGCTTCACCGACCAGCCCATCGGCTACCTGGGCAATGTGTCGGAAGACGGCCTGATGCTGATCAGCCAGTTGCCGATGCTGGTCGGCCCGGATTTCGAGTTGCAACTCAAAGTTCCGGGCCGCGATGGCGCCGTGCACCCGATCAACCTCACCGCCAGTTGCCTGTGGAGCCATGAAGACCAGACGCCCGGGCATTACGACTCGGGCTTCATGCTGTTGCAGGCACCACGTGACTACGAGCTGTTGGTGCGCGCCCTGCGCAACTATTTCAGCTTCCATCCATTGAACGCCTCGGCCTGACACTGGCCCTGGCGGGCTGCTGGCCCTAGACTCTGGTCGATCTTCTGTTCAGGACGACCCCGTGAGCTCCAGCATTTTCTGGCACGACTACGAAACCACCGGCATCAACCCGCGCAACGACCGGCCCTTGCAGGTTGCCGGGGTGCGCACCGACCTCGAGCTCAATGAGATCGAGGCGCCGATCAACTTCTATTGCCAGCCCAGCGACGACATCCTGCCGCACCCCAAGGCTTGCCTGGTCACCGGCATCACCCCGCAGCAACTGGCCAGCCAGGGCTTGAGCGAAGCCGAGTTCATGACCCGGGTACATGCCGAACTGGCACGTCCGGGCACCTGTGGCGCCGGCTACAACAGCCTGCGCTTCGATGATGAAGTCACTCGTTACAGCCTGTATCGCAACTTCTTTGATCCTTACGCCCGCGAGTGGCAGGGCGGCAACAGCCGCTGGGACCTGATCGACATCGTCCGCGCCGCCTATGCTCTGCGCCCGGACGGGATTGAATGGCCGCAACAGGACGGGCGCACCAGTTTGCGCCTGGAGTTGCTCACCGCCGCCAACGGCATCGACCATGGTCAGGCACACGAAGCGTTGTCGGACGTGCGCGCGACAATTGCACTTGCGCGATTGATCCGACAGAAACAACCCAAGCTCTATGACTGGTTGTTTCAACTGCGCAGCAAGCAGAAAGTCCTCGACCAGATTCGATTGTTACAGCCGCTGGTGCATATTTCCGGTCGTTTTTCGGCGGCACGTAATTATCTGGGGGTGGTATTACCCCTGGCCTGGCATCCGCGTAATCGCAATGCCTTGATCGTCTGTGACCTGCATCTGGATGCGCAGCCCTTGATCGATGAGGATGCTGATTCACTGCGTCAGCGTTTATACACACGTCGCGAGGAAATGCCTGACGGACAATTGCCGGTACCGCTGAAATTAATCCACATCAATCGCTGCCCGGTAGTCGCCCCCTTAAGTGTATTGCGTGGGGAAGATCAGCAGCGGCTGGAACTGGATATGTCTGTTTATCAGGCGCGCGCTGCCAGCCTGATTGCCACGGCAGGGCAATGGCAAGACAAATTGCCAGTAATCTACAGCGCCGAGGAGTTTGCCCCCAGCGAAGATCCGGAACAGCAGTTGTATGATGGCTTTCTTGGCGACCGTGATCGTCGGTTATGCGAGCAAGTGCGCAGTGTCGATCCACAGCAGTTGGGGCAGGGCCAGTGGATGTTTGATGATGAACGTTTACCGGAACTGTTGTTTCGCTATCGTGCGCGTAATTTCAACGAAACCTTGAATGCCGAGGAGCGCCAGCGCTGGCAGACCTTTTGCCAGCAACGCCTGAGTGATCCGTTGATGGGGGCACCCAATACCCTCGGTGATTTCGAGCGGGCCTTGCAGGACTGTTGGGCAGAGGCCGATGCCCAGCAGCAGGCGCTGCTTGGTCAGTGGCGCAGCCATGTGCAGGCATTGAAGTTGCAATTGGGAATGTAAGCAATCGTTGAAAATAAAAAACGCCAGCTAAGCTGGCGTTTTTTTAGCGAGTAACACAAGGTTACCAGCGGGCCAATTAACCCAGCAGGGTTGCCCAGCCTTCAACCACATCGCCACCCCATTTGGCTTTCCATTCTTTCAGGGTTTTGTGGTTGCCGCCTTTGGTTTCGATGACTTCGCCGTTGTGCGGGTTTTTGTATTGCTTGACCTTGCGCGCACGCTTGGTGCCGGTGGTTTTTACTGCGCCGCGTGGGGCTTTGCTCAGTTTGGCTTCTGGATCCAGCAGCGCAATGATGTCACGCAGGGACTTCGAATATTCGCCCATCAGTGCGCGCAGTTTGCCTTCGAACTCAAGCTCGGTTTTCAGCTTGTCGTCTTGCGACAGGTTCTGCAAACGCGCCTGCAGTTCTTTGATGGCTTCTTCGGTGGCGCGATATTCGTTGATCAGGGACATGAGGCGTTCCTTGGAAATGAAGGTTTTCTGAGAGACAGTGCGGCAATAATAATCAGACGTCCTCGCCAAGTAAACATTAAAACAGGCAATTAGCTCAAGGAGTTGTTAATCACGGCGATAGATTAGGTTAAGAAAAATTTACAAACTAATACGCTGCTTCAAAAGTTAACTTAAATCTGTGCCCGGTGCTGCGCCGGCGCCGGCCGCCTGCAGCGACGGCGGGTCAGTCGGCGGGCCGCCAGCAATGAGTACTGCAGTTTTGCCGGGCACTCGCTAGAATGTGCGCCTTTGCGAAAGTTTCTGGAGTCCACTTCATGCGCACCTACCGGCTGGTGATTGCCTGCCCCGACCGCGTTGGCATTGTCGCCAAAGTCAGTAATTTCCTGGCGTCCTACAACGGCTGGATCAACGAAGCCAACCATCACTCCGATGAGCAGAGCGGCTGGTTCTTCATGCGTCACGAAATCCGCGCCGAGACCCTGCCGTTTGGCATCGAGGCGTTCCGCGAAGCCTTCGCACCGATCGCCGAAGAGTTCTCGATGGTCTGGCGTATCACCGATACCGACCAGAAGAAGCGTGTGGTGCTGATGGCCAGCCGTGAGTCCCATTGCCTGGCCGACCTGCTGCACCGCTGGCACGCCAAAGAGCTCGACTGCGACATTCCCTGCGTGATCTCCAACCATGACGACCTGCGCAGCATGGTCGAGTGGCACGGCATCCCGTTCTTCCATGTCCCGGTCGACCCGCAGGACAAACAACCGGCTTTTGCCGAGGTCTCGCGCCTGGTCAAGGCGCACGGTGCCGATGTCGTGGTGCTGGCGCGCTACATGCAGATCCTGCCGCCACAGCTGTGCCAGGAGTACGCTCAGCAGGTGATCAACATCCACCACAGCTTCCTGCCATCGTTTGTCGGCGCCAAGCCGTACCACCAGGCTTCGCTGCGTGGGGTCAAGCTGATCGGCGCTACCTGCCACTACGTCACCGAAGAACTCGATGCCGGCCCGATCATCGAGCAGGACGTGGTCCGTGTCAGCCATAGCGACAGCATCGAAGACATGGTCCGCTTCGGCCGTGATGTCGAGAAGATGGTCCTGGCCCGTGGCCTGCGCTACCACCTGGAAGACCGCGTGCTGGTGCACGGCAACAAGACCGTGGTGTTCAACTAAGCGTCAGTGCAGGAGGTTGCTCCATGGCCGATCCCCTCGACAAGGCAACCTCCAAGGCCCCGCCAACCCTCGGCGAGGGCTGCCTGAGCCGCTACGACCCGGATGCGCTGGACAGCGACGATGGCACCGATTTTCCGGGTGCCGCCGAGCTCTGGGAGCAGCTCAAGCCGGCTAGCGACGACCCCGCGCCTGGCTGAGCCGCAAGCGCTCCAGCAGCGGCCGGCCCAACAGGCAGAGAAACACCGGGCCACCGGCGAGCAGATAGAAGTAATAGGTCACCAACCGCCAGATCAGGATTGCCGCCGCCGCCGTGGAGGTCCCCACCAACGGTGAAAGCAACGCGGCCGAGGTCATCTCGGCGGCCCCCGCGCCCCCCGGCAGCAGGCTGAACTGCCCCGCGCTGAGCGACAGCATCTGCACCAGAAAGCTCGGTATCCACTGCAAGTCGACGCCCAGCCCGCGCAGCGCCAGGTACAGCACGCTGTAACGTAATCCCCAATGCACGCAAGTCAGGGCAAACACCAGCGCCAGGGTGCGTTTGGGCAGGCGCCAGGTGTCGCCGAAGGCACGAAAGAAGTGCAGCAGCTTGCGCGTCCAGCGCCGGCGTCTCTGGGCGGGCACCTTGAGCCTGCGCAGCAGCCGGCCATTGAGGCGCAGCAGCGTGCGGCGGTAGCACATCAGCCCGAGCAAAGCGCCGCAGGCTGTGAACATCAATAGCGCACTGGCGAGCAACATGCCTTCCAGGCTGCGGTTGAGGCTGTGGAACAGCGCGTAGCCGGCGATCCCCAGCATGGCGCAGAAAAAGAACAGCAAGTCGTTGAGCTGGTCGGCGGCGAACGCCGCGCTGCTGCGCGCAGGGCCAATGCGCTCGCGGGCCAGCAAGGCCATCAGGGCCAGCGGCCCGCCGCTGCCGCCAGGCGTGGTGCAAATGGCAAATTCAGTGGCCATGATCACCCCCAGGCTGCGCAAGCGCCCCAGCGCCGCGCCCTGGCTGCCGAGCAGCAAACGCAGGCGGATGGCATTGATGATCCAGCACAGCACGATCATCGCGAACAGGCCAAGCAGCAACGGTGGCGCGAAGCCACGCAGACGCGGCACCAGTTCGCTGCCGCCCAGCAAGGTCGGCACCAGCACTGCCATGATCAGCGCCAGGAGCAGCCAGAGCAGGCGGTTCACCGGCCGTGCCTGCTGGCCAGCCAGGCGGACTTGGTCATCGGCTCGCGGCCCTGGCGCAGCAGGCGTTTCAAGGTCTGTAGCCAGTAACGGCGGGACAAGCCATGGCGCATGTCCACCGGGTGCAGGCCCAGGCGTATGACCGGGGCATTGCCCAGGCGCGCTTCACGTACATCGCAGAGCACTTTCGACAGGCCGCGCCGCCAGCTGCTGCGGGCACTCCAGACCAGACCAGGCGCCGGGAGCGGGGTGAAGTCGGGTAGTCGGTAGAGGTGCTGTGGATCGCTGGTGTAACTCAATGGCAGGCTGCACAGTGCCTGACGGGTGCCGTCGCTCATCAGCCAGGCCGGGGCGACGAAACCTGACAGCGGCCAGGCATAACGCTGGAACAGCGCGATGCCGGCTTCCAGGCGCTCGCGGGCCTGGGCCTGGTCAAGGCTGTAGAACTCACCTTCCCGGGTGTAGATCCGGCGCATGAAGTAGTCCCGTGGCGAACGCGGCGGCGGGCTGTCATCAAGGTGAAAATAGCCATGCAGTGCCATCTCGTCGCCACGCTGCAGGCGCCGTTCGAGCATCAGGCGAAAGCCGGGCGCCTGCTCCAGGGCGTTGCGCTTGTGAAAGTCCGGCACCACCAGCCAGGTCATGGGGATATCGCCCAGGGCATCCACCGCTTCGACGAAGGGCTGGTAGTCAGGCCAGGTTTGCGGCGCAACATCATGCAGCACCAGCAGCAGGCTTGGTCGATCGGTGTGCTCAGGCATGGATGCGCACCGGCATCGGGTGGCCCAGCACTGCCCGGTAATGCTCCAGCAAGCCATTGACCACAGTGTCCCAAGCGTAATATTGCTCGACATGGGCACGCGCCTGCAGGCCCATCTGCCGGGCACCGGCTTCGAACACCTCCCTGACCGTGCGGGCCATGGCCTGGCCATCGTTGGGTGTACACAGGCGGCCGCACTGGTCGTTGACGATTTCGCTGAAGGCCCCGGCGGCCACGGCTATGACCGGGATGGCGCTGGCCATGGCTTCGAGGATCACCAGGCCGAAGGTTTCCTGGTCGCCGGCGTGCAGCAAGGCATCGGCGCTGGCCAGCAGGCGGGCGACTTCGCTGGCCGGGCAGAAGTGATCGATGACACTGACATTGGCCGGCACATGGGTCGGCATATGCGAACCGACCAGCAGCAGATGATAGTGCTTGCCCAGGCGTTTCATGCAGTCGAGCAGCACCGGCAGGTTCTTCTCCCGCGAGCCGCGGCCGGCGAATACCAGCAGCCGCGTGGAATCGGCGATACCCAGTTGCTGGCGCAACGACAGGTCGCGGTTCTGCGGGTTGAAGGTCGCCAGGTCGACGCCCAGGCGCTGCACATGAACATTATCGATACCCAGGCCGCGCAGCTTGTTGGCCATCACCTGGCTCGGCGCCAGGACCCGGTCGAAGTTGCCATAGAGCTTGCTGACATAGGCCTCGACGTTTGGCGTGAACCAGTTGCCCATGCGGTTGCTGACCAGCAGCGGCAGGTCGGAGTGGTAGAAGCCGATCACCGGCACATCGAGCTGGCGGCGGGCATCCAGCGCCGCCCAGGCGGTCAGGTAAGGGTCGCCGACTTCGATCAGATTGGGCTGAAGATCCTGCAGGATATTGCGCCAGGGCGCCAGGCGCAGAGGAAAGCGGTAGCCGTTGCCAAACGGCAGGGCCGGTGCCGGCACCTTGTAGATGCCGTTGTCGTGACTGGCACTGGCGCCGGGGATCAACAGGCTGTGACGGACGCCGGGGGTAAGGCCCAGACGGCGGTGTTTGGCATCAAGATAGGTTCGTACGCCGCCGCTGGCAGGGGCGTAGAACATGGTGATGTCCGCGATGTGCACGATCAGCATCCCTCCGAGATCGTCTCCAAAGTGTGTCGCCAGGCAGCTTTTCGCCGCTGGAGACGCGCCCTAAGGTTGACCTCTATGAAGGATAGTTTGTTCGACTGGGTTCAGCAGCGGTCAGCTACAAGCTGCAAGCGGCAAGAAAAAGCAGAGCGCACATGGCACCGCTTCTTCTTGCCGCTTCAAGCTTGCCGCTCAAGTTCAGATACGGAAGCTGCCCACCAGTTGTTTCAGGCGGCTGGCCTGCTGCTCCAGGTCGGCGCAGGCGCGCAGGGTCGACTGCAGGTTCTCGACCCCTTCCTGGTTGAGCATGTTGATTTCATTGATGTCCATGTTGATCGAATCGACCACGGCCGTCTGTTCCTCGGTAGCGGTGGCCACCGACTGGTTCATGCCGTCGATCTCGCCGATGCGCAGGGTCACGCTGCCCAGGCGCTCGCCGGCCTGGTTGGCGATCTCGACGCTGTCCTGGCTGTGGCGCTGGCTCTGGCCCATGGTGTCGACCGACTCGCGGGCACCGACCTGCAGCTCCTCGATCATGTTCTGCACCTGTTGCGCCGATTCCTGGGTGCGGTGCGCCAGGTTGCGTACTTCATCGGCGACCACGGCAAACCCGCGCCCGGCTTCACCGGCCCGTGCCGCCTCGATAGCCGCGTTGAGCGCCAGCAGGTTGGTCTGTTGCGAGATGCTGGTGATCACTTCGAGGATCTGACCGATGTTCACGGTCTTGCTGTTGAGCGTCTCGATGTGGGCGCTGGAGGTGCAGATCAGGTCCGACAGGCGGTTCATCGCCTGGATGCTGCGATCGACCACTTGCTGGCCTTCTTCGGCCAGGTGGCGTGCCGAGCTTGCCTGTTGCGAGGCTTGCGCGGCGTTGTGGGCGATTTCCTGGGCGGCGGCACCCAACTGGTTGATCGCCGCAGCGACGCTGTTGGTGCGGTTGGACTGCTCGTCGGAGTTGACCATCGATGAGTTGGAGGCGCTGACCACCCGCAAGGCTACTTCGTTGACCTGTTCGGTGGCCGAGGACACTTCGCGGATCGAGCCATGAATACGCTCGACGAAGCGGTTGAAGGCGGTACCGAGGATGCCGAATTCGTCGTGGTTGTGAATGGCCAGGCGTTTGGTCAGGTCGCCTTCACCTTCGGCGATGTCTTCCATGGCGCGGGTCATGGTGTGCAGCGGTTGCATCAGCACACGGATCAACAGGCCGAGCAGGGCAATGATGATGACTACCGCCACCAGGGTTGCAATCACCGCAGAGGTGCGGAACTCGCTCAGCATCGAGTAGGCCTCGTCCTTGTCTACCGACAGGCCGATGTACCAGTTGGCCGAAGGCAGGCCCTTGACCGGGGCGAAGCTGAGGATCCGGGTCTTGCCATCGAGCTGGACTTCGCTCGGTTCCTTGCTGATGCGCGGGGTGTTCTGCGGGAACAGGTCCGACAGCGACTTCATCACCAGGTTCTTGTCCGGGTGCACGAGGATCTTGCCCTGATCGTTGATCAAGAACGCATAGCCCATGCCGCCGAAGTTCAGCGAGTTGATGATTTCGGTCAGGCCGTCCAGGGCCAGGTCGCCACCGACCACGCCGACATTGCGCGCAGCGGTCGCCACCACCGAGATGACCATCTTGCCGGTGCTGACATCAATATAAGGTTCGGTCAGGATCGGCCCGTTGGCCGCCATGCCGTCCTTGTACCAGGGGCGCACGCGAGGGTCGTAGCCATCCGGCATCTTGGTTTGCGGGCGAATGGTGAACCCGCCGTTGACGTCACCCAGGTAAATTGTCAGGAAACTTGAGACCAATGCCTGTTGGCCGAGCAGGGTGCCGATCTTGTCAGCCTCGGGAAACGCGGCAATGTTTTGTGCAACGTTTTGTACCAGCAGAATACGACCGTCAAACAGGTTCTTGATATTGGTCGAAGTGGTTTCGCCCATTTCCTCAAGATAGTTTTCCAGATCCTCGCGAATGGCATTACGCTGCAAGAAATCGTTGTACAAGGTAAACAGGGTAAAGGCGATCATGACGATCAGTGAGGCGGCCAATAGGATCTTGTGGCTGAATCGGAGGCTTTTGTTCATAACGTGTCGGTCCGCTAAGGTCTTGTTGTCCGGGTCGTTCGCACAAAGAACAGCGTGAAAGCAGTGCAGGTCCCAATTCCTTGTCGGGCTATTCCTGTCTTCTGGTGGTCTGTCGCCATTTAATATCGGCCGTTTCCAGCCAAAGCTTTAAACAGAGGGTGAAAAAACATGCCTGACTCTTCGCAATTCGTGCTCGGCGCCGACCTTGCCGGACAGCCGGTGGCCCAGGCCATGCGCCTGGCCAACCGCCACGGCCTGGTGGCCGGGGCCACCGGTACCGGCAAGACCGTGACCCTGCAACATATGGCTGAAGCCTTCAGTGACGCGGGCGTAGCGGTGTTTGCCGCCGACGTCAAAGGCGACTTGTGCGGCCTGGGCGCAGTAGGCAACCCGCAAGGCAAGGTGGCCGAGCGCATTGCCGGCATGCCCTGGCTGGGGCACCGGCCTCAGGCGTATCCGGTCAGCTTGTGGGACATTCACGGTCAGTCCGGTCATCCATTGCGTACCACCCTCAGTGAAATGGGCCCGTTGCTCCTGGGCAACCTGCTGGAACTGACCGACAGCCAGCAGGCGGCGCTGTATGCCGCGTTCAAGGTTGCCGACCGCGACGGCCTGTTGCTGCTGGACATCAAGGACCTCAAGGCGCTGCTGGCACATTTGAAGGACAACCCGCAGCTACTCGGTGAAGACAGTGCGCTGATGACCACAGGTTCCAGCCAGGCCCTGTTGCGGCGCTTGGCAACCCTGGAGCAGCAGGGCGCCGAGGCGTTGTTCGGCGAGCCCGCCTTGCAGCTGGAAGACATCCTGCAACCGGATGCCGATGGCCGCGGGCGTATTCACCTGCTCGATGCCAGCCGCCTGGTGCATGAGGCGCCCAAGGTCTATGCGACCTTCCTGCTCTGGCTGCTGGCCGAGCTGTTCGAGCAATTGCCCGAGCGCGGCGATGCCGACAAACCGTTGCTGGCGTTGTTTTTCGATGAAGCGCACCTGCTGTTCAATGGTACGCCCAAGGCCCTGCAGGACCGTCTGGAACAGGTGGTGCGGCTGATTCGTTCCAAGGGCGTAGGGGTGTACTTCGTCACCCAGTCGCCGAGCGATCTGCCCGATGATGTCCTGGCGCAGTTGGGCCTGCGGGTCCAGCATGGCCTGCGAGCGTTCACTGCCAAGGAGCAAAAGTCCCTCAAGGCCGTGGCCGATGGCTTTCGTCCTAACCCGCAGTTCGACACCCTGAGTGTGCTGACCGAACTGGGCATCGGTGAGGCGTTGGTCGGAACCCTGCAGGAAAAGGGCACGCCGGGCATGGTCCAGCGCGTGCTGATCGCGCCGCCGCAGTCGCGTATCGGGCCGCTGAGCGCTGCTGAGCGGGCGGCGCTGATTGCCGCGTCGCCACTGGCCGGGCGCTATGACAAACCGGTGGACCGTGAGTCGGCCTATGAAATGCTCAACGCCCGTAAAGGCGGCGCGGCCGAGCCTGAACAAGCGCCGGCAGCGGCTGAGGAGAGCTTTGCCGACAAGGCCGGTGAGTTCCTCCAGAGCGCGGCGGGGCAGGCGATCAAGTCGGCGGTACGCCAGGCGGCCAACCAGTTCGGGCGCCAACTGGTGCGTGGCCTGATGGGCTCGTTGCTTGGTAGCAGCAAGCGCCGCTGATTCTGCCAGGTATAAAAAAGGCGCCCTTGGGGCGCCTTTTTTTGTGCGGGTGTCTTAGCCGATGGCTTTGGTCGCCAGCCAGAACAATCCAGCCGCCAGGCCCATCGAGGCTGGCAGGGTCAGGACCCAGGCCAGCAGGATGGTCTTGACGGTGCCGCTTTGCAGGCCGCTCTTGTTCGCCACCATGGTCCCGGCTACACCCGACGACAACACGTGGGTGGTCGAAACCGGCAGGCTGAAGATGTTGGCCATGCCGATGGCGCAGGCTGCGGTGATCTGTGCCGACATGCCCTGGGCGTAGGTCATGCCCTGCTTGCCGATCTTCTCGCCGATGGTCAGCACCACGCGCTTCCAGCCGACCATGGTACCCAGGCCCAGGGCCAGGGCGACCGCGAGGATGACCCAGAACGGGGCATATTCGGTGGTGGCGGTCAGGTCTTTACGCAGTTTTTCCAGGTCGGCCTTCTCGCGCGCTTGCAGGCCCGGCAACTTGCCGACCTTCTTCGCGGTGTCGTCCAGACAGAGCAGGTAGCGACGGACTTCGACGCGTTTTTCCGCCGACAGCGAGTGGTAGTCGGCTACGCCGTTGAGCGATTGCTGCAGGGCCTTGATGGTCGGCTCGGTCTGCTGCGGGTTGCAGCTGAACTGCTCCGGCAGGTCGCCATCTTTGGCTTTGCCCAGGGCCAGGAATTCACCCAGGGTCGCTTCGTTGCGCTGGTAGAACTGGCTCAGGTGCAGAGTGGCGTCGCGGGTCCGCTCGATCTGGTAGGTGGTGCTGTTCAGGTCGAGAACGAACTGGGCCGGGACGATACCGATCAGCACCAGCATGATCAGGCCGATACCCTTCTGGCCGTCGTTGGAGCCGTGCACGAAGCTGACGCCCATGGCCGAAATGACCAGCACCAGGCGGTTCCAGAACGGTGGGTGCTTCTTGTCGTCAAGCTTGCGGCGCTGTTCCGGGGTCTTGTGCATCTTCGACAGCGGGCGCCACCATTTAAGGCCGATCAGCACCAGGGCCGCCACAGCAAAGCCGGCCATGGGCGACAGTACCAGGGACATGGCGATGTCGATTGCCTTCTGCCAGTTGACCCCGTCACCCAACGGAATGTCGTTGAGCAGGGCGTTGGCCAGGCCCACGCCGAGGATCGAGCCGATCAGCGTGTGCGAGCTGGACGCCGGGATCCCGAAGTACCAGGTGCCCAGGTTCCAGGTGATGGCGGCGGCCAATAGAGAGAAGACCATCGCCAGGCCGTGGCCGGTGTTCACGTTGATCAGCAGTTCGACCGGCAGCAGGTGAACGATGGCATATGCCACGCCGACACCGCCCAATAGAACGCCGAGGAAGTTGAACACGCCGGAGAAGAACACGGCCAGGTGCGGCGGCATGGCTTTGGTATAGATGACTGTAGCTACCGCGTTAGCGGTGTCATGAAAGCCATTGATGAACTCGAAGGCGAGTACGAAGGTCAGAGCGAGCAGCAAGCTCACCAGTACCCAGGCATCAAGTCCGCTGAATAAATCGATCATGAAGGAATTCTGACCCGGTCATAAGGGGGCGCGATTATGCCAGAAATCCCCGGTAATCGATGCCCCTGCTGCTGACCGCTCGACGACTTTTCTACCCCCGTGCCTGACCCGTTGAGTCGGCGATGTTTCGCTTAACGTCGGCTAAAATTCGAAAAAATCGAGAAAAATTAGATATTTGAGAACGTTCTGTTCTGTCAGAAAGAAATCAAACGACTGTATGAAATTTGTGAAATTCCGTTACGGCATGCGCATGCAAGCGCAAAAATCCGTTGCATTACGGTCAGGTAAAAGCGCCTCGGCACGCCGTTGAGCGGCATGTTCCAGTCGCCTGTAACTGCGGCTCAGGGCGCCTGGTCCTTGAGTTCTTTCTCGATTTTTTCCAGCTCCTGAGCAAAGGCCTGGTCAAGCACGCTTGCGCGTTTTCGCCAGGGTTTGCGTTCCGGGTCGGGTTGCGCGGCATAAGTGGTCACTTCACCGCCATAGACGTCCTTGTAACGTTGTTCCTGGCGCTCTAGTTCCGCGCGCAGTTCATCTTTGGTCACAGTACTACCTGTAGTGTGGATATAAACCCTGGCGATTACGTGGGCAAATAGTGCGCGGGGCGCAACATGCACACGGCTACGCTGCCAGAGCGGCATAACTGTCGCAGCAACAGTAGGTTGTGATGATGCAAGCGAATGTGAACAACGGCTATTCACGTGAGTGGCACTTGCAACAATCCAGTTGTGTCTACCTGGGCAGACGCGGATTGGATCCGCACTATCCCTGCCCGAGGGCAGGGATACGAAGTTTTATTATAGCAAGCAGTTTGTCTGACAGTAGCACGCGCTAGGGTTGATAAGAGCACCCGCTTTGTTACCACGTTATGAATGTAGTCAGACGTCCGAGTATTAAATTCGAGCCGAGGGTAAAGAAAAAGTTCGCCGGCTACAAAGCCCCGCATTGTACGGAGGGAAGAAAAACGGCCTCGCTTCGTGGGCAAGGCCGTGCCTGGGGCTTCTACGGTGGGTACCTGACCAGTCTCTCCAAGAAGCCACATGGTGGCGGTAGAAAGGTATAAGCAATTGAGGGTAGCGGTCAATTGCGATTATCGGTCGATGGTTCGATAATCGCCCTAGTGACCGTGTTGCCGAGGCTAGCCATGACAGAAGAAACCACGCCCAAAGGGCCAGGATTGAACGACAACGTGCGTAGCTCGTTTGCGTCCCTGGCGCCGCCCATCGTCGCCTCGCCGGCCAAGCGTATCCAGGCCTTCACCGGCGACCCCGACTTCATGACCTCACTGGCCCGGGGCCTGGCAGTGGTGCAAGCCTTCCAGGAGCGCAAGCGCCACCTGACCATCGCGCAGATCAGCCATCGCACGGAAATTCCCCGGGCAGCGGTGCGCCGTTGCCTGCATACCTTGATCAAGCTGGGCTACGCCACTACCGACGGGCGCACTTATTCGTTGCTGCCCAAGGTGCTGACCCTTGGCCATGCCTATCTGTCGTCGACACCCCTGGCGGTGTCGGCACAGCCGTATCTGGACCGCATGAGCGATCAGTTGCATGAGGCCTGCAACATGGCCACCCTGGAAGGCGACGACATTCTCTACATCGCCCGTTCCGCCACCGTGCAGCGCTTGATTTCGGTCGACCTGTCGGTTGGCGGACGGCTGCCGGCCTATTGCACCTCCATGGGTCGCATCCTGCTGGCGGCGCTGGACGACGCGACCCTGCACGAATACCTGGAGCATGCCGACCTGCAGGCCAAGACCAGCCGCACCATTCACGACCCGGTGGCCCTGCTCGAATGCCTGCAACTGGTTCGCCAGCAAGGCTGGTGCGTGGTCGATCAGGAGCTCGAGCAAGGCTTGCGCTCGATCGCCGTGCCGGTCTATGACGCCTCCGGCCAGGTGCTGGCGGCGCTCAACGTCAGCACCCATGCCGGGCGGGTCAGTCGCACCGAGCTTGAGCAGCGCTTTCTGCCGATCATGCTCGCCGCCAGCCGCGACCTCAGCGCGCAACTGTTCGCCTGAACGTTCCTGTTCGATAAACGCACAGAGATGCGTTTATCGAATTGCGCCGCGCCCGCCTGCTTATTAATGTCCCTCGCAGCGGTCAGCCTGCCTTGACCGCCCATAATAATGAGTGAGAGGCAAACGCCCCATGACCGACTTCCTGTCCCCGCACGGCTTGCACCTGTCCTACGCTGGACTGCGCGGCAGCTGATCCAGTTTTCCGAACCTGTTCCTGTTCGCCTGTGCCGTTCATGCGCGCACCCGCACACTCGCGCGCTTCTTCTGGATAAAAATAATGAATAGTCCTCAAGCTGCTGTCGGAAACTGCCTTGATGTGCAGTCCTTTATCAATAGCCAACCGTTGTCACGCTACCAGTGGCGGGTGGTGATCCTGTGCTTCCTGATTGTCTTCCTCGACGGCCTCGACACCGCCGCCATGGGTTTTATCGCCCCGGCCCTGTCCCAGGATTGGGGCATCGACCGGGCCAGCCTGGGGCCGGTGATGAGTGCCGCGCTGATCGGCATGGTCTTCGGGGCGCTGGGTTCCGGGCCGCTGGCCGACCGCTTCGGGCGCAAGGTGGTACTGGTGGGGGCGGTGGTGCTGTTTGGCGCCTTCAGCCTGGCTTCGGCCTACAGCAGCAACGTTGACCAGTTGCTGGTGCTGCGCTTTCTGACCGGGTTGGGCCTGGGGGCGGGCATGCCCAATGCCACGACCCTGCTGTCCGAGTACACCCCGGAGCGGCACAAGTCACTGCTGGTAACCAGCATGTTCTGTGGCTTCAACCTGGGCATGGCCGGTGGCGGTTTCATTTCCGCCAAGCTGATTCCGGCGTTTGGCTGGCACAGCCTGCTGCTGATCGGCGGCCTGTTGCCGTTGGTGCTGGCCGTCGTGCTGGTGTTCTGGCTGCCGGAGTCGGCGCGCTACCTGGTGGTCCGCAACCGGGGCACCGACAAGGTGCGCAAGACGCTCTCCCCGATCGAGCCGGCCATCGTCGGCCAGGCGTCGAGCTTCAGTGTGCCGGAGCAGAAGACGGTAAAAGCCCGCAACGTGTTTGCGGTGATCTTCTCCGGTACCTACAGCACCGGCACCCTGCTGCTGTGGCTGACCTATTTCATGGGCCTGGTGATTGTCTACCTGCTGACCAGCTGGCTGCCAACGCTGATGCGTGACAGTGGCGCGAGCATGGAGCAGGCCGCCTTTATCGGGGCGCTGTTCCAGTTTGGTGGTGTGCTCAGTGCCGTGGGCGTGGGCTGGGCCATGGACCGCTACAACCCGCACAAAGTTATCGGCACGTTCTATCTGCTGGCCGGGGTGTTTGCCTACGCGGTAGGGCAAAGCCTGGGCAACATCACCGTACTGGCGACCCTGGTGCTGGTTGCCGGTATGTGCGTCAACGGTGCGCAATCGGCGATGCCATCGCTGGCAGCGCGTTTCTACCCCACTCAGGGGCGCGCCACCGGTGTGTCGTGGATGCTCGGTATCGGCCGCTTCGGGGCGATCCTTGGGGCGTGGATGGGCGCGACGCTGCTGGGCCTGGGCTGGAACTTCGAGCAGGTGCTGACTGCACTGGTGATCCCGGCCGCGCTGGCCACCACGGCGGTGATCATCAAGGGCATGGTCAGCCATGCCGATGCCACCTGATATCGGCTCCCACCAGGGTTCTTAGCAAGATAACAATCGGTTCGATAATCGAACGATTAGTCGATTATCGGATTGAACCGCCCCCAGGCCCACCTTAATCTGAACCCACACCCGGCGCCGCCCAAGGCGTCTTGAAACCGACCCCGACTCAGCATATCCAGGAGTCTGCAATGGCTGAAATCCTCTCGCTCCACGACGCCGTGAAGCAGTTCGTCAACGACGGTGACAGCGTCGCCCTCGAAGGCTTCACCCACTTGATTCCGACTGCCGCTGGGCATGAAATCATTCGTCAGGGCAAGAAAGATCTGACTCTGGTACGCATGACACCTGACCTGATCTACGATCAGCTGATCGGTGCCGGTTGCGCCCGCAAGCTGATCTTCTCCTGGGGCGGCAACCCGGGTGTCGGCTCCCTCCATCGCCTGCGCGACGCTGTTGAAAAGCAGTGGCCGCAGGCGATGGAAATCGAAGAGCACAGCCACGCGGACCTGGCCAACGCCTACGTTGCCGGCGCCTCCGGCCTGCCGTTCGCGGTGCTGCGTGCCTACGCCGGTTCCGACCTGCCGAAGGTCAACCCGCTGATCAAGAGCGTCACTTGCCCGTTCACCGGCGAAGTGCTCGCCGCCGTGCCTTCGGTGCGCCCGGACGTCACCGTGATCCACGCGCAAAAGGCCGACCGCAAGGGCAATGTGCTGCTCTGGGGCATCCTTGGCGTGCAGAAGGAAGCGGCATTGGCGGCCAAGCGCTGCATCGTCACCGTCGAAGAGATCGTCGATGACCTCCAGGCACCGATGAACGCCTGCGTGCTGCCGACCTGGGCGCTGTCTGCGGTATGCCTGGTGCCGGGGGGCGCGCATCCATCCTATGCCCATGGTTACTACGAGCGTGACAACCGCTTCTACCAGGCTTGGGACCCGATTGCCCGCAACCGCGAAAGCTTCACGGCCTGGATCGACCAGTACATTCGCGGCACCGCCGACTTCACTGAATTCAAGGCAAAACTGGCCAGCGCTGCGGAGGTTGCACAATGAGCTACTCCACCAATGAAATGATGACCGTTGCCGCAGCCCGTCGCCTGCGCAATGGCGCGGTATGTTTCGTCGGCATCGGCCTGCCGTCCAAGGCCGCCAACCTGGCGCGCCTGACCTCGTCGCCCGACGTGGTGCTGATCTACGAATCCGGCCCGATCGGTGCCAAGCCGAGCGTGCTGCCGCTGTCGATCGGTGACGGCGAGCTGGCCGAAACCGCCGACACCGTGGTGCCGACCGGTGAGATCTTTCGCTACTGGCTGCAGGGCGGGCGCATCGACGTGGGCTTCCTCGGCGCTGCCCAGGTCGACCGTTTCGGCAACATCAACACCACCGTGGTCGGTGACTACCACCAGCCAAAAGTGCGCCTGCCCGGTGCCGGTGGCGCGCCGGAGATCGCCGGTTCCGCCAAGCAGGTGCTGATCATCCTCAAGCAATCGAACCGCGCATTTGTCGACAAGCTCGACTTCATCACTTCGGTCGGCCATGGCGAAGGCGGCGATTCGCGCAAGCGCCTGGGCCTGCCGGGTGAAGGGCCGGTCGGGATCATCACCGACCTGTGCATCATGGAGCCCGAAGCCGGCACCCATGAGTTCGTCGTCACCTCGATCCACCCGGGCGTGACCCGTGAACAGATCGTTGCCGCCACCGGCTGGGCCATCCGCTTTGCCGACGACGTGCAGATTACCGCCGAGCCGAGCGCAGTCGAGCTCAACGCCCTGCGTGACCTCGAAGCGCGCACCGCCAGCGCCCACGGCCAAGCGCCAGGAGAAGCCTGATGCGTGACGTATTTATCTGCGACGCCATTCGCACCCCGATTGGCCGCTTTGGCGGCGCCCTGGCCGGCGTGCGCGCCGATGACCTGGCGGCGGTGCCGCTCAAGGCGCTGATCGAACGCAACCCGCAGGTGCAGTGGGCGCAGCTCGATGAAGTGTTCCTCGGTTGCGCCAACCAGGCCGGTGAAGACAACCGCAACGTCGCGCGCATGGCGCTGCTGCTGGCGGGTTTGCCAGAAAGCGTGCCCGGGGTGACCCTCAACCGCCTCTGCGCCTCGGGCATGGACGCGGTGGGCACGGCCTTTCGCGCCATCGCCAGCGGTGAAATGGAGCTGGCGATTGCCGGTGGCGTCGAGTCGATGTCCCGTGCGCCGTTCGTCATGGGTAAGGCTGACAATGCCTATTCGCGCACCATGAAGCTGGAGGACACCACCATCGGCTGGCGCTTCATCAACCCGCTGATGAAGGCTCAGTACGGGGTCGATGCGATGCCGCAGACCGCCGACAACGTCGCCGATGACTACCAGGTATCACGTGCCGATCAGGACGCCTTCGCCCTGCGCAGCCAGCAGCGTACCGCCGCGGCCCAGGCTGCGGGCTTCTTCGCCGAGGAGATCGTGCCGGTGCGCATCGCCCATAAAAAGGGCGAGACCGTGGTCGAGCACGACGAGCACCCGCGCGCCGACACCACCCTTGAAGCCCTGGCCCGGCTCAAGCCGGTCAACGGCCCGGACAAGACCGTCACCGCCGGCAACGCCTCAGGGGTCAACGACGGCGCTGTAGCGCTGCTCCTGGCCTCGGCCGAGGCCGTGAAAAAGCATGGCCTGACCCCGCGGGCGCGGGTGCTGGGCATGGCCAGTGCCGGCGTTGCGCCACGGGTCATGGGCATCGGCCCGGTACCGGCGGTGCGCAAGCTGACCGAGCGCCTGGGCGTGGCGGTGGCCGATTTCGATGTCATCGAACTCAACGAAGCCTTTGCCAGCCAGGGCCTGGCCGTGTTGCGCGAACTCGGCCTGGCCGACGATGCACCGCAGGTCAACCCCAACGGTGGTGCCATTGCCCTCGGTCATCCGCTGGGCATGAGCGGCGCGCGTTTGATCCTCACCGCCTTGCACCAACTGGAGAAATCCGGCGGGCGCAAAGGCCTGGCGACCATGTGTGTCGGCGTCGGCCAGGGCCTGGCCCTGGCCATCGAGCGGGTGTAAAGCAATGACCCCGAGCCGCCGGCCTCCACGCAAGGTTGGCGGCCTGGGGTGATTGTTCTGTGGATCGTGGATGTTACTGGGTGTATCTAGACTCTCTGTAGTTCCAAGAGAAAGTAGCCATGACTTCAGCCTATTTGAAGCAACGACCGGGCAATCAGCTGTTCGATGCCTATTTCACCGCGCCAGCCATGCGCGAGATCTTCTGCGACCGTGGCCGGGTGCAGGGCATGCTCGATTTCGAAGCGGCCCTGGCCCGTGCCGAAGCGGCCACCGGGGTCATCCCTCAGGTGGCCGTGGCAGCGATCGAAACCGCCTGCCATGCCGAGCGCTACGACTTTGCCGCGCTGGCCGAAGCCATTGCCGTGGCCGGCAACTCGGCCATTCCGCTGGTCAAGGCGCTGGGCAAGGTGATTGCCAGTGGCGTGCCGGAGGCCGAGCGTTATGTGCACCTGGGCGCCACCAGCCAGGATGCCATGGACACCGGCCTGGTACTGCAACTGAGGGCGGCACTGGCGTTGATCGAAACGGATCTGGCGCGCCTGGCCGATGCCCTGGCTCGCCAAGCCCTGACCTACGCTGAGACGCCCTTGGCCGGTCGCACCTGGCTGCAACATGCCACGCCGGTCACCTTGGGCATGAAGATCGCAGGCTGGCTAGGCGCGTTGAGCCGCCACCGCGAGCGCCTGCAGGAGCTCAAGCCACGCGTGCTGACCCTGCAGTTTGGCGGCGCCTCCGGTACCTTGGCGGCGCTGGGCGACAAGGCGCTGCCGGTGGCTCAAGCCTTGGCCGCAGAGCTGAAGCTGACGCTGCCCGAGCAGCCCTGGCACACCCAGCGCGATCGCCTGGTGGAGTTCGCTTCGGTGCTGGGCATGATTGCCGGCAGCCTTGGCAAACTGGGCCGCGATGTCAGCCTGCTGATGCAGACCGAGGCAGCCGAGGTGTTCGAGCCGTCGGCGCCAGGCAAAGGCGGTTCTTCGACCATGCCGCACAAGCGCAACCCGGTCGGCGCCGCCGTGTTGATCGGCGCTGCCACCCGCGTGCCGGGCCTGCTCGCCACGCTGTTTGCCGCCATGCCCCAGGAGCACGAACGCAGCCTCGGCCTGTGGCATGCCGAATGGGAAACCCTGCCGGAGATCTGCTGCCTGGTGTCCGGTGCATTGCGCCAGGCACAGATCATCGCCGACGGCCTGGAAGTGGACGCCGAGCGCATGCGTCGCAACCTCGACCTGACCCAAGGGCTGGTCCTGGCCGAAGCTGTCAGTGTGGTGCTGGCCCAACGCCTGGGCCGTGACCGCGCCCACCATTTGCTGGAAACCTGCTGCCAGCGTGCCGTAGCCGAACAGCGCCAGCTGCGCGCCGTGCTTGGCGACGAGCCGCAGGTCAGCGCTGAACTTTCGCCCGACGAACTCGATCGTCTGCTCGATCCAGCCCACTACCTTGGCCAGGCCCGAGCCTGGGTCGAGCGAGCGCTGGCTGAACATCACCGCATCAATGCCTGAAGGAGGCTGCAGTGGCACAGGTACAACTCGCCGATGGCGTACTCAACTATCAATTTGAAGGCCCGGAACACCTGCCGGTGCTGGTGCTGTCCAACTCCCTGGGCACCGACCTGCACATGTGGGACACCCAGGTACCGGCCCTGACCGCGCATTTTCGCGTGCTGCGCTATGACACCCGCGGCCATGGCGGCTCGCTGGTCACCCAGGGGCCGTACAGCATCGAGCAACTGGGGCAGGATGTGCTGGCCCTGCTCGATGCCTTGCACATTGAACAGGCGCATTTCTGCGGCCTGTCCATGGGCGGGCTGATCGGCCAGTGGCTGGGGATCAATGCCGGTCACCGGCTCAAGCGCCTGATCGTCTGCAACACTGCGGCCAAGATCGGCACGCTGGAAACCTGGAACCCGCGCATCGAGATGGTCCTGCGTGATCAACAAGCGGCGATGGTTGGCCTGCGTGATGCGTCGATCGAGCGCTGGTTCACCCCGGGTTATGCCGCGGGCAACCCCGAGCAGGCCAAGCGGATTACCGATATGCTCGCCGCCACTTCGCCTGAGGGTTATGCGGCTAACTGCGGGGCAGTGCGCGATGCTGATTTCCGTGATCAGTTGGGCGAGATCAAGGTGCCGCTGCTGGTGATTTCCGGCACTCACGATGCGGTCACGCCGCCGTCGGGCGGGCGCTTCATCCAGGAGAACGTGGCGGGCGCCGAATACGCCGAGTTCCATGCCGCACACCTGTCCAACGTTGAAGTCGGTGCGCCGTTCAGCCGCCGGGTGATCGATTTTCTGCTGGCCCGTGAGGAATGACCGTGGACGAGAAACAACGTTATGAGGCCGGCATGCAGGTGCGCCGCGCGGTGCTTGGCGACGCCCATGTCGACCGCAGCCTGAACAACCTGAGCGAGTTCAATAGCGAGTTCCAGGAAATGATCACCCGCCACGCCTGGGGTGATATCTGGACCCGCCCGGGCCTGCCCCGGCATACCCGCAGCCTGATCACCATCGCCATGCTGATCGGCATGAACCGCAACGAGGAGTTGAAACTGCACCTGCGCGCGGCGGCCAACAATGGCGTGACCCGTGAAGAGATCAAGGAAGTGCTGATGCAGAGCGCGATCTACTGCGGCATCCCGGCGGCCAATGCGACCTTCCACCTGGCCGAGTCGGTGTGGGATGAGTTGGGGGTTGAGTCCAGGGGCTGACCTTCAGGGCTTCATCGCTGACAAGCCAGCCATACCTGTGGGAGCTGGCTTGCCAGCGATGGGCTGCAAAGCAGCCCCAATCAGACCGCCGCCTTCTTCTGCCGAATTGCCACCGGTCCGACAGTGTCTTCAATGGCTTTTTTCAGCTCCAGGCGCATGCCCAGCAAGAACCCCAGTTCCGCCACCACGAACAACGGCCCGATGACCAGGCCCATCAGGTCATCGACAAACGCCGGCTTGCGCCCTTCATAGTGGTGGCCGACAAACTGGATCACCCAGCCGGTCACGAACAGCGCCAGCCCCGCACCCAGCCACAGCAGGGTGCTGTGCATCGCCAACGCCTGCCCGGCCCACAGGCACAAACCGAGCAATACCGCCATCAGCAGGCCCAGGCGTTGATCCAGGCGCAGGTAGAACCCGCTGCTAACCAGCGCTACCAGCAACGCCGGCGACACCCAGACGCCACCCAGGTCGACCCCCGGTCGTGACAGCAAAACGGTCACCGCCACGACAATCAGCGGAATACCGATAAAGTGGGTGACGATGTTGCGCGGGTCGCGGTGGTAGGCGGCGTATTGACTCAGGTGTTCGACCAGGTTTTTCATTGTTGTTCCTCCTGTAGGTGGCTTGAGCATGTCCTACAGATTTCCGCCTGTCTGTCGCCTAGCCGACAGAGTTCACCTGCGAGGCGCTATGCGCGAAACCCTGCTGCAAGGTCATTGGTTCCAGGCATTGCCTCCCCGCTTTCAGGATAGCCTGTTGGCGCTGGCCCGGCAGCGCGAGCTGGCGGCCGGGCAATACCTGTTCCAGCGCGGTGATGCGCCGTGCGGGCTGTATGCGCTGCTCGACGGGGCGATGCGCGTGGGGGCGGTGGCTACCGATGGCAAAGAGGCGCTGTTGACCCTGATCGAAGCGCCGCACTGGTTCGGCGAGATCAGCCTGTTCGACGGCCAGCCGCGTACCCACGACGCCCAGGCGCTAGGGCCGACCCGGCTGTTGTGGATACCCCAGGCGCCGTTACTCAACCTGCTCGAACAACAGCCACGGCACTGGCGCGATGTGGCCTTGCTGATGAGCCATAAACTGCGCGTGGTGTTTGTCGCCCTCGAGCAGCAGAGCCTGTTGGCCGCCGCGCCAAGGGTGGCCCATCGGCTGCTGCAGATCGCCGCCGGTTATGGCGAGTTGCGGGGCAGCCGGCGCGTGCTGCAACTGTCCCAGGAGCAGTTGGCGCTGATGCTCTCGCTGTCGCGCCAGACCACCAACCAGATCCTCAAGTCGCTGCAGCAGGAGGGCGCCTTGCGCCTGGGCTATGGCGAGATCGAAATCCTCGACCTCGCACGCCTGCAGGTGCTGGCTAGTCCGGCTGGAACGGTGACTGACTGAGGATGACCCCGGTCTGCTCGACGTACTTTTGCCATTCGCCCAGCAGCGCCTGCAATTTTGCCGGTTGTGCCTGGGCCAGGTCGTTGATTTCCCCCGGGTCGCTGGCCAGGTCGTAGAGCTGCCAGGTGGCCGGGCCGACCGGGCCGGGGATGTAAACAGCTTTCCAGTGGCCCTGGCGAATCGCCCGGCGGCCGAACAGTTCCCAGCCGGTGACGGTGTTTTCGTCGTGCACCTGCTCGGTCTCGCCCGACAGGTAGCCCAGCCAGGACTTGCCGCGCAGCGGCGCCACGTCACGGCCGCGCCAACGCTTGCCGGGGTGGCGCACGCCGGCAAGATCAAGCAGGGTCGGGGTGATATCCATCACCGTGCTGAACTGATGGCTGATCTGGCCCTGGCGCGCCAGCGCCGGGTAATGCACCAGCGCCGGCACGCGAATCCCGCCCTCGCTGGTGAAGGCCTTGTACAGCCGCGACGGTGCGGTGGCCGCCTGCGCCCAGTGCGGGCCGTACCAGACGTAGGAGTTGGCCCGGCCGATGTTCTCCAGGCTGTTGTCGTAGTGCTGGTCGAGGTAGCTGGCCAGTTGCGGGCCGAACTTGGGAAAGGCTTCGAGCAGCGCGCCTTCGGCGCCGTTATCGGACATGAACAGCACCAGGGTGTTGTCGAGCAGGCCCTGGTTGCGCAGATAGTCCAGCACCCGGCCAATGTTCCAGTCCATGCGCTCGACCATCGCCGCGTACACCTCCATCGCCCGCGCCGAACGCTGGCGTTGTTCATCGCTGAGACTGTGCCAGTGGTTGTCCACCGGATGGGCCTGGGTATCGGCGCCGATCAGGCCCAGCTGGCGCAGTTTTTCCAGGCGCTCCTGGCGCAGCACTTCGGGGCCGGCGTCGTAGCGGCCCTGGTAGCGCGCCACCACCTCGGCGGGCGCCTGCAACGGCCAGTGCGGCGCCGAGAAGGGCAGGTAGGCGAAGAATGGCCGGCTCTGGTCGCGCTCCTTGAGGTACTGCAGCAGCTTGTCGCCGAAGGCATCGGAGGAATAGAAATCCTTGGGCAGCTCTTCGATAAAGGCCTGGTCTTCGATGTACAGCGCTGGCGTCGATTTGAGCAGGCCTGGGGTCTGATCGTCGTAGGTCGGTTCAAAGCCATAGTGGTTGGCCGCGCCGGGCAGCAGGGCGAAGGAGCGTTCAAAGCCGCGGGCCTGGGGCGCCAGCTCGGCGGTCAGGCCCAGGTGCCATTTGCCGCTCATCAGGGTCTGGTAACCGGCATCGCGCAACAGCTCTGGCAAGGCCACCACGCGGTCGTTGAGGTAGCCTTCGTAGCCCGGCTTGCCGATCAGCTCCGGGGTCAGCGCTTCGGCCATGGTGCCGATGCCGGCGATATGGTGGTCGGTACCGGTCAGCAGCATCGAGCGGGTCGGCGAGCAGGTCGGCGCGGTATGAAAATCGGTCAGGCGCAGGCCGGCAGTGGCCAGCTTGTCGAGGTTCGGCGTGGCGATTTCACCGCCGAAGGCGCCGAGGTCGGAGAAGCCCAGGTCGTCGGCAACGATGACCAGAAAGTTGGGGCGTTGGCTCATGGTCGGTTCTCAGTAGGCAAGGTAGGTCAAAGGCAGGTCGCGGATCTGTTCCAGCGCCGGCGGCAGATAGCGTTCGTCGGCGGTCAGTTCGTGCAGCAGGTCTTCGCGCAGACGGTGGAAGGCGTAACTGCCGCGTTGGCGCGGGTGCGCCAGGTCGATGTCGACGATGCGCTTGATCCGCCCGGGGCGCGGCTCCAGGACCACCACGCGGTCGGCGAGAAACAGCGCTTCTTCGACATCGTGGGTCACCAGCAGGGTGGTAATGCGTGCCCGCTCGCGAATCGCCAGCAGCTCGTCCTGCATCTGCTGGCGGGTCAGCGCGTCGAGGGCGCCGAAGGGTTCATCGAGCAACAAGATACGCGGGCTGGCCACCAGGCCACGGGCAATCGCCACACGCTGGGCCATGCCGCCGGAGAGCTGGTGCGGGTAGGCCTGGCTGAAGTCTTGCAGGCCCACCAGGGCGATGTACTGGTCGATGCGTTGCTGGCGCTGCTCGCTGTTCAGCGGCGCGTTGACCAGGCCCAGGGCGATGTTTTGCGCCACGCTCAGCCAGGGGAACAGACGGTGCTCCTGAAAGACGATGCCGCGTTCGCTGCCGATGCCATTGAGCGGCTGGCCGTCGATCAGGATCTGCCCCTGGTAGTCGTTGTCCAGGCCGATCAGCAGGCGCAGCAGGGTGGATTTACCGCAGCCACTGGCGCCGACGATGGCGACGAACTCACCGTCGGCGATTTGCAGGTTGAAGTCGCGGATGGCTTCCAGCTCACCGCCGGCCACGGCGAAGTGTTTGCCGACCTGATTGAAACTGACCAGGGCAGGGGCGATGGCGTTCATGCTCGTCTCCAGCGCGTGGCGCGCAATTCGAGGTGTTGTCCGAGGGCACCCAGGAGTGCGCCGGTAAGGCCGACCAGGAGCATCCCGGCCATGATGATGTCCATGCGCAGCAACTGCTGGGCGCCGATCATCAGGCTGCCGATACCGCCGCCCGAGGGCATGAAGTACTCGGCGCCGATGGTGCCCAGCCAGGCGTAAATCAGGCCGATGCGCAGGCCGGCGAAAATCCCCGGCGCCGCTCCCGGTAGTACCAGCCGGCGCAGGCGCTGGGCCAGGTTGAGGTGCAGCACGCGGGCGGCTTCTTCCAGTTGTGGCGAGCGGTTGGCCACGGCCCGTTGGGTGGCGATGAACAACGGGAAGAACGCCGCCAGGCCAACGAATACCCACTTGGCCAGCTCACCGAGACCGAACCAGGCGGTCAGCAGCGGTACCCAGGCGAAGATCGCGATCTGCCGTAAGCCGGCCAGGCTCGGCCCGAACAGGCGTTCGGCGGGCGTCGACAGCCCAAGCCACAGACCCAGGGCAAAACCCAGGCTGCCACCGAGCAGCAGGCCGCCCAAGGCCCGACCGACACTGATCGCCAGGGCGCCGCTGAGCGAGCCGTCGAGCAGGCCGTTGCCGGTAGTCTCCAGGACCTGCAGCGGGGCGACCAGAATCTGTGTGTCGACCCAGTTCAACTGGTTGGCCAACTGCCACAGCGCCAGCAGTGCCAAGGGCAGCAGCAAGGCCTGCAGGCGCTGGCCACCGTGCAAGCGCGACACCCGCAGTTCGGCGCTGGACGGGTGCGGCCAGTGCACCAGACGCCGCTCGAGCCAGCTCAGGCCACGGTCCATGACAAAACCCAGCAGGCCAATGACCAGGATGCAGACAAACACGATGTCGAGCATGAACAACTGCCGGGCCCAGACCATCAGGTAACCGATGCCTTCACTGGAGGCCAGCAGTTCCACCGCCAGCAACGATGTCCAGCCGGTGGCCAGGGCCAGGCGCACGCCGGCGAGAAAGGCCGGCAGGGCCGCCGGAAAAATCAGTTGGCTGACCAGCAGGCGCGGCGGCAGGCGCAACACCGTGGCCGCCTCGCGCAGCCGTGGCTGGGTATCGCGCACCCCCACTAGGGTATGCAGGGTTACCGGCACGATGATCGCCTTGACCAGCACCACCAGCTTGAGCACCTCGCCGATGCCGAACAGCACCATGAACAGCGGCACCCAGGCCAGGGTCGGGATCTGCGCCAGGGCATTGAAGGTTGGCAGTACCAGGCGTTCGGCGCGACGGCTGAAACCCAGCCAGGCACCGAGCAGGGCGCCACTGGCAACTCCCAGCAACAGGCCCAGGGCCAGGCGTTGCAGGCTGATCGCCAGGTGCGTCCACAGTTCGCCCCGGGCCAGCTCCACAGCGCTCTGCCAGACCAGGCTCGGCGCTGGCAGTATCTGTTCGCTCATCCACAGGTTGCGGCTGGCCAGCCACCACCATGCGGCCAGCAACAGGGGCAGATACCAGGCCTGCAGGCGACGCAGGGGCAGGCCGTCGAACAGTCGCATGCGGCCTGGCGGGCTGGCCAGTGGCAGGCTGGAAAGTGAAGCTCGGGCCATGGAAACCTCTGCGAGTTGAAATTTGCTTATTCTTAAATTGAATTACAGCTTTGAATATCAATTCGTTTAGGTGATAAGAATCTGCATTTAAAGCTGCTGTCACAACGCGCAGCCAATGCATTCGAAGCATATTTTTCTTGTGCCTGATGCATGGCGCGCTGGAACGCCCGTAGAACGGCTTTTATGCTTACAAGTTATTAAAATGTAATTTATTAGTATTTATTTACTGGTCTGGGTTGTCGGTAGCGTGGCCGCACCATTACAAGGAGTCGCGTGCCATGAACCTGTCGATCAACCGTGTGTTCAATCTGTTTGCCGTTCCCGCCCTGGCCGCGGTGGTCGGCTGGCTGCCGCCGGCCCAGGCTGGCGAGGTCAGGGAAATCCGCATCGCCGTGCCCGACCTGAGCGCCGGCACCCAGCATTCCGGCGGCGGTGTGACCGACGTACTGCGCGACCAGCAATTGCTGGAAAAAGCCTTCGCCGCCGATGGCATCAGCATCCAGTGGAACTACTTCAAGGGCGCGGGCCCGGTGATCAACGAGGCATTCGCCAACGGTCAGGTCGACTTTGCCTACCTCGGCGACCTGGCGGCGATCATCGGCAAGGCCAATGGCCTCGACACCCGTCTGCTGGCCGCCACCGGTCGCGGCATCAAGCACTACCTGGGGGTGGCGCCGGGCAGCAACATCAAGACCTTGCAAGATCTCAAGGGCAAGCGCGTGGCGGTGTTTCGCGGCACCGCCACCCAGCTGTCGTTCGACGCCGCCCTGGCCAGCCAGGGCCTGAGCGAGAAGGACCTGAAAGTCATCAACCTGGATTTCAACGCGGCGATCGCCGCCCTGGCTGCCAGGCAGATCGACGCCACCTGGGGCTCGACCGGCATCAGCGCCCTCAAGCAACGCGGCCTGGCCGAGTTGCCCTTGAGTACCCGTGACTTGGGCGGCGCCGGCAATGTGCAGGCCGTGCTGGTGGGCTCCGGGCGCTTTGTCGACGAGCATCCGGAACTGGTGGAAAAACTCCTCGCTACCCAGGAAAAGGCCGTGCACTGGCTGACCCGGGACGACAACAAGGAGGCGTACATCCAGCTGGTCTCGGGGCTGGCCAGTTACCCGCCAGCGATCCTTCAGCAGGACCTGCAGCACGAGCAATTGAGCAAGATCTTCCCTTCGACCCTGGATGCCGACTTCCTGGCCAAATTGCAGGCGTCGGTGGACTTGGCCGCCGAGCAGCGGTTGATTCGCAAACCGTTCAACGTCGAGCAGTGGCTGGCGCCCCAGGCTATCCGGCCAGCACCTGCACCTCTGGCTGCCGATCGAGGCTGATCAGGGTTTCGATCATTGCCCGGGCGGCGGGCGAAAGGCGATAACCGCTGCGGCTGACGATGCCGCAGCGGGCATTGAGGCTGTCGAGGTTGGCCGGCAGGTTGCGCCAGTGCAGGCGTATCAGGCGGCCCTGTTCGATGTCCTCGGCAAAGGCTTCTTCGGTGCCGATACCAATGGCGTCGGTGCCCAGCACGATCTTCACCAGGGTCGGCAGGTGCTCGGTCTGCACCTGCGGGGCGAAGTCGGTCTTGCCGCTGAGGTTGGCCAGCAGCTTGCGCACCCCCGGCGGGATCAGGGTGGTGGCCAGCGGGTAGTCGAACATGTCGTTGGTCGACAGGCTGTCCTTGGCCAGCAGCGGGTGCCCCGGACGGCAGAAGAACAGGCCGCGGCGCGGGCTCAGCGGCTGGGTCTGGAAGTTCGGGTCGGCCTCGAAATGACGGATGTCGGCGACGAAGAACTCGATCTCTTCTCGACTCAGCGCGCGGCTGAGTTTTTCCCAGTTATCCACGTCGAAGCAGGTGCGCACCTTGGGGTGGGCGCCGAGAAAGCGTGCCACCGCCTGCGGCACCAGGTGCACCGCAGGCGCCGGGCCGCAGCCGAAGCGCAGCTCGCCGGCATCGAGCTTGGTCATCTGCTGCACTTCGCTGTTCAGCTGTGCTGCGCCTTGCACCAGGCGCAGGGCGTGCTGCAGCACCACCTGGCCTTCGGGCGTGGGGCGCAGGTCCTTGTTGCCGCGATCGATCAGCACGCAGCCGAACTCCTGTTCCAGGCCCTGGATGCTGCGGCTGAAAGCCGGCTGGGTGATGCCCATGGCATCGGCGGCGCGGACAAAACTGCGGTGTTCAGTGAGGGCGATGAAGTAACGCAGTTGGCGAAGATCCATATGCTTTCCCGGCATTCCAAAAATACGGCGAAGGTATTTGCCGCCGTGCAGGCTCAGGTTTTAAATGCAAGCTCTTATTCCGTCAATGAAACATCTGTTTATTTGTTAGAGCTTATTTGCATATCAATAGAGCAGAGGTTTCAACGCCGCTTCGCGCAACCTAGCCAGATGAGGGTCAAACCATGAGCAATGCCGCACGTGCTGTAGCACCTGTCACCCACGCGCTGGATATCCACCCGGTGGCCGGGCGCATCGGTGCCGAAATTCGCGGGGTCCAGTTGAGCGCCGACCTTGAGCCCGCCGTGATCGAAGCCATCCAGGCCGCCCTGGTGCAACACAAGGTGGTGTTCTTCCGCGCCCAGACCCACCTCGATGACCAGGGCCAGGAAGCCTTCGCCCACCTGCTCGGTGAGCCGATCGCCCACCCGACCGTGCCAGTGCGCGAAGGCACGCGTTACCTGCTCGAACTCGATGGCGGCGAAGGGCGCCGGGCCAATTCCTGGCACACCGACGTGACCTTCGTCGATGCCTACCCCAAGGCGTCGATCCTGCGCTCGGTGGTGGCGCCCGCATCGGGTGGCGACACGGTGTGGGCCAATACCGCCACGGCTTATCAGGACCTCTCTGCAGAACTGCGGGCCCTGGCTGACCAGCTCTGGGCGGTGCACAGCAACGAGTACGACTACGCCGCAGCCAAGCCCGATGTGAGCCTGGAACAACTGGAAAACTACCGGAAGATCTTCACATCGACGGTGTACGAAACCGAGCATCCGGTAGTGCGTGTGCACCCGGTCAGCGGTGAGAAGAACCTTTTGCTCGGGCACTTCGTCAAACGCATCAAGGGCTACTCGCAGAGCGACTCGGCGCACCTGTTCAACCTGCTGCAAAGCCATGTCACGCGCCTGGAGAACACCGTGCGCTGGCGCTGGCAGGCCGGTGACGTGGCGATCTGGGACAACCGCGCGACCCAGCACTATGCGGTCGATGACTACGGCACCCAGGGCCGCGTGGTGCGCCGGGTGACCTTGCAGGGCGATGTACCGGTGGGGGTGGCCGGGCAGCGGAGCCGCACCACACGCGGGGCTTGAAGTAATCGTGGGGCAAGCCCGCTCCTACAGTCCAGGTGTTGTGCACAGCGGACATTGTGGGAGCCGGCGTTGCCGGCGATGGGCTGCGTAGCAGCCCCAAGGCAGAGGTTTCAGAGAATACTGATCGGGTAACTGATGATCAGCCGGTTCTCATCAAAGGTATTGGTGCTGTAGTCCCGGCGCATGGTCGAGTTACGCCATTTGACCGACAGGCTCTTCAACGTCCCGGACTGGATCACATAGGCCAGCTCCGATTCCCGCGCCCATTCCTTGCCATCGGTAATGGCGCCGGTGTGCACGTTGTCGCCGCTGATGTAGCGGTTCATCAAGGTCAGCCCGGGCACGCCGAGGCCGGCGAAGTTGTAGTCGTGCCGCAACTGCCAGGAGCGTTCCTGGGCGTTGTCGAAGCTTGAGTTGTAGCTGTCGTTGGCCAGGGTGCCGCCACTGGTGCCGTTGACCCGCATCCAGGCATCGTCGCCGCTGACTTTCTGCAGGCCGAGGTAGAAGGTGTTGGCGCCGTATTTGGCCGAGAGCAGCGCCGAGGCGGTGCGGTTGTCCAGCTTGCCGGCGCGTTCGGCGCCGTCTTCCTTGCCGATGAAGTAGCCGAGGTTGGCGCCCAGGGTCCAGTCGCCCACAGGCTGGCTGTGCACCAGGTTGATGTACTGTTGGTTGTAGATGTCTTTGAGCTCGGCATTCCACAAACCGATCATCGTGCGCTTGTCGTTGAAGCTGTATTCGCCACCGGCAAAGTTGAAGCGGTCGGAGGTGAAGGCCGCCCGGCCGTTCATCGACATGTCTTCCATGCTCGCGTCATTGCGTGGGCTGTTACCGCGAAACTGCCCGGCATACAGGGTCAAGCCGGCGATCTCCTGCGAGGTGATCTGCCCGCCGCGGAAGGTCTGCGGCAGCGAGCGGCCGTCGTCCGAGCGCAGGATCGGCAGCACCGGCATCCATTCGCCAACTTTCAGTTCGGTGTTGGCGATCTTCGCTTTCAGCGCTACGCCCAGGCGCCCGAAGTCATCGGCTGGGCGCCCGTCATCGTGTACCGGCAACAAATGCGTACCCTTCGTGCCCTTGCCGCCATCGAGCTTGACCGAGTACAGGCCCAACACATCGACACCGAAGCCGACCAGGCCTTGGGTAAAGCCGGAGCGGGCGTCGAGGATGAAACTCTGGGTCCATTCCTCGGCCTTGCCCTGGGGGTTGGCCGGGTCGACGAAGTTGCGGTTGATGTAGAAGTTGCGCAGGTTGAGGCTGGCCTTGGCGTCCTCGACAAAGCCGCCTTCGGCCGCCAGGGCGGGCAGGGTGCAAGTCATGGCCAGCAAGCCGGGAAGCAGGTGTCGTGCGGGTGTGGTCATCGTTTGATGTCTCTTGTTTTTATGTAAGCCGAAGCCATCCGCTGCGACGGTTGGAGGTCACAGGCCGGGCTACGATCTTTTGGGGGTACGCTTTGGAAAAGCTGCGAAGCGATGGTGCGGCGGCGGGCGGGGGTGAATCAATTCGTTGCAGGCGGAATTGGGCGATAATCGAACGGTAACTGGTTGGTTAATTCATCATCGTGGGGCAAGCCCGCTCCTACAGGCGATTGCATAAAAAAGCCCACCGCAAGGGTGGGCTCTTTCACAACGCAAACACTCAGCCTTTCGGCGTCTGGGCCGCAGCCTGCTGCTGCGCCTGACCGGTCTGCTCGTACCAGCCGCCACCGAGGGCCTTGTACAGGTTGACCTCGCTGACCAACTGCGACAGGCGATCACTGATCAACGACTGCTGGGTGTTGAACAGCTGACGCTGGGCGTCGAGGAAGGTCAGGTTGCTGTCGATACCGATGCGGTAGCGACGCTCGGCCAGACGGTAGTAGTCCTGGTTGGCGGCAACCAGGTCACGTTGGGCCTGCAACTGCTGATTGAAGGTCTGGCGCGCGGCGAGGCCATCGGAGACTTCCTGGAAGGCGGTCTGGATGGTTTTCTCGTACTTGGCGACGTTGATGTCCTTCTGGATCTTCGAGTAGTCGAGGCTGGCACGCAGGGCACCGGCGTTGAAGATCGGCAGGTTGATCTGCGGCTGGAACAGCCAGGTGCCCGAGCCACCCTTGAACAGGCCGCCCATGTCCGGGCTCAGGGTCCCGGCGTTGGCGGTCAGGCTGATGCTCGGGAAGAACGCCGCGCGGGCCGCGCCAATGTTGGCATTGGCAGCCTTGAGCAGGTGTTCGGCTTCCTGGATGTCCGGCCGGCGTTGCAGCAGGTCGGACGGCAGGCCCGCCGGCACTTCGGCCAACAGGTCGCTGTCAAGATTCTGCGCCGCCGGCAGGTTGGCCGGCACGCCGGTGCCGAGCAGCACGGTCAGGCTGTTGAGGTCCTGGGCAACCTGGCGCTGGAACTGCGCCAGCTTGACCCGCGCACCTTCAACCGACGTGCGTGCCTGGCTCAGGTCCAGGGCCGAAGCGACCCCCACTTCATTGCTACGCAAGGTCAGCTGGTAGCTTTCCTCGTAGGTTTTGAGGGTCTCTTCGGTGAGCTTGAGCAGCGCCTGGTCGGCCTGCCAGGTGAAGTAGGCGTTGGCCACACTGGCCACCAGGCTGATCTGCGTCGAGCGCCGCGCTTCTTCGCTGGACAGGTAGATCTCCAGCTGTTGCTCGGTCAGGCTGCGCACCCGGCCGAACAGGTCGAGCTCGTAGGCGCTGACCCCAAGGGTCGCCGAGTACTGGCTGCTGATACTCGATTCGCCGGTTTGCGACATGTTCGCCGGCATCCGCTGACGGCTGCCGCTGCCATTGGCCGAGACCGCCGGAAACAGATCGGCCCGCTGAATGCGGTACTGCGCCCGGTAGGCATCGATGTTCAGCGCCGCGACCTTGAGGTCGCGGTTGTTGACCAGCGCGGTCTGGATCAACTGCTGCAGCGCCGGGTCATGGAAGAACTGACGCCAGCCTTGTTCGGCGGCGGCCACCTCGGCCGACTCGGTCGGCGAGTAGGCAGGGCCTTGCGGCCACTGCGCGGCCACCGGCGATTCCGGGGTCTGGTAGTCAGGGATCAGCGAGCAGCCGCCAAGAATGAAAGCGGTTACTGCCAGGGACAACAGGGACTTACTCATTGCCCGGCCTCATAGCGTGGAGTTTCAGGGGTGGCGTCCTCTTCGGGCTTCTTGCTACCGAACAGCGACGACACGCTTACAAAGAACAATGGCACCCAGAAGATTGCCAGTACGGTGGCGGTCAGCATGCCGCCGATAACCCCGGTACCGATGGCGTGCTGGCTGCCCGAGCCTGCGCCACTGGAGATGGCCAACGGCACCACGCCGAGGATGAACGCCAGCGAGGTCATGATGATTGGCCGCAGACGCATCCGGCAGGCTTCGATGGCCGCATCCATCAGGCTGCGGCCCTGCTCGTGCAGTTCCTTGGCGAATTCGACGATCAGGATCGCGTTTTTCGCCGCCAGGCCGATGGTGGTCAACAGCCCCACCTGGAAGTACACGTCGTTGGACAACCCGCGCAGGCTGGTGGCCAGCAGCGCACCGATGATCCCCAGCGGCACCACGAGCATGACCGCGATCGGAATCGACCAGCTTTCATACAGCGCCGCCAGACACAGGAACACCATCAGCAGCGACAGGGCGTACAGCGCTGGCGCCTGGGAGCCGGACAGCCGCTCCTCGTACGACAGGCCCGTCCAGGAGTAACCGATACCCGCCGGCAGTTGCGCGGCCAGGCGCTCGACCTCGAGCATGGCTTCACCGGTACTGTAGCCAGGGGCTGGCGCACCGAGGATTTCCATGGCTTCTACGCCGTTGTAACGCGACAGCTTCGGTGCCCCGTAGATCCACTCGCCCTTGGCGAAGGATGAGAACGGCACCATCTCGCCAGCGGCGTTGCGCACGTACCACTTCTGCAGGTCTTCCGGGCTCATCCGCGCACCGGCTTCACCCTGGATGTAAACCTTCTTGACCCGGCCGCGGTCGATGAAGTCGTTGACGTAGCTGGCACCCAGGGCAATCGACAGGGTGCTGTTGATGTCGGCGATGGTCACGCCCAGGGCACTGGCGCGCTCGTCGTCGACGGTCAGCTGGTACTGCGGCTCATCGTTCAGGCCGTTCGGGCGTACTGCCGAAAGGATCTTGCTCTGTGCGGCCATGCCGAGGAACTGGTTGCGCGCTTGCATCAGTTTTTCATGGCCGACACCGGCACGGTCTTGCAGGAACACGTCAAAACCGGTGGCGTTACCCAGCTCCAGTACCGCCGGTGGGGCGAAGGCGAACACCATCGCATCGCGGAAGCTGAAGAAGTGCTGCTGGGCACGGTTCGCCAGGTTGAACACGTTGTTCTCGGCAGAGCGCTCGCCCCATGGCTTGAGCATGATGAAGGCCATGCCCGAGCTCTGGCCACGACCGGCGAAGTTGAAGCCGTTGACGGTGAACACCGAGGCAACGGTATCGGCTTCCTTGTCGAGCAGGTAGCTGCGCATTTCGTCGATCACCACCTGGGTGCGCTCGGCACTGGAACCGGCCGGGGTCTGCACCTGGGCGAACAGTACGCCCTGGTCTTCTTCAGGCAGGAACGCCGTCGGAATGCGGGTGAACAGCCAGATCATGCCGACCACGATCAGCAGGTAGGCCAGCAGGTACGGAGCCTTGTGCCGCAGCATGTTGCCGACGCCGCGCTCGTAGCTACGCACGCTGCGGTCGAAGTTGCGGTTGAACCAGCCGAAGAAGCCGCGCTTGGCAACGTGGTGCTCGCCCTTGGCAATCGGCTTGAGCATGGTCGCGCACAGCGCCGGGGTGAAGATCAGGGCCACCAGTACCGACAGGGCCATGGCCGAGACGATGGTGATCGAGAACTGTTTGTAGATCACGCCGGTGGAGCCGCCGAAGAAGGCCATGGGCAGCAGTACCGCCGACAGCACCAGGGCGATACCGACCAGGGCGCCCTGGATCTGGCCCATGGACTTCTTGGTCGCTTCTTTGGGCGATAGCCCCTCTTCGGCCATCACCCGCTCGACGTTCTCCACCACGACGATGGCATCGTCCACCAGCAAGCCGATGGCCAGCACCATGCCGAACATGGTCAGGGTGTTGATGCTGAAGCCCGCCGCGGCAAGGATGCCGAAGGTACCCAGCAATACCACCGGTACGGTCATGGTGGTGATGATGGTGGCGCGGAAGTTCTGCAGGAACAGGTACATCACCAGGAACACCAGCACGATCGCTTCGATCAGGGTGTGGATTACCCCGCTGATCGACTCGGTCACGACCGGAGTGGTGTCATACGGGAACACCGCCTTCATGCCTTCCGGGAAGAACGGCTCCAGGTCGGTGATGGTCTGGCGCAGGGCCTTGGCGGTATCCAGGGCGTTGGCGCCAGTGGCCAGTTTTACCGCAAGGCCGGAGGCCGGCTTGCCGTTGAACTGGGCGCTGATCGCGTAGTTCTCACCACCCAGGCCGACCTTGGCGACATCGCCCAGGCGCACCTGGGAGCCGTCACGGTTGACCTTGAGCAGAATCTTTTCGAACTGCTCGGCGGTCTGCAGGCGGGTCTTGCCGATGATCGTGGCGTTGAGCTGGGTGCCTGGCAGGGCAGGCAGGCCGCCGAGCTGGCCGGAGGACACCTGGACGTTCTGCGCGGCCACGGCGGTACGCACGTCGACCGGGGTCAGCTGATACTTGTTCAGCTTGGCCGGGTCGAGCCAGATACGCATGGCGTACTGGGCACCGAACACCTGGAAGTCACCGACACCGGCAGTCCGCGAGATCGGGTCCTGCATGTTGGAGACGATGTAGTTGGCCAGGTCATCCTTGGACATGCTGCCGTCTTCGGATACCAGGCCGATCACCAGCAGGAAGTTCTTCACCGCCTTGGTCACGCGGATACCCTGCTGTTGCACTTCTTGCGGCAGCAGCGGGGTGGCCAGGTTCAGCTTGTTCTGCACCTGGACCTGCGCAGTGTCAGGGTTGGTGCCCTGCTCGAAGGTCGCGGTAATGGTCATGCTGCCGTCGGAGTTACTTTCCGACGACACATAACGCAGGTTGTCGATACCGTTGAGCTGCTGCTCGATCACCTGCACCACGGTGTCCTGCACGGTCTGCGCCGAAGCGCCCGGGTAGGTCACGGCGATGGCAATGGCCGGCGGCGCGATGCTCGGGTACTGGTTGATCGGCAATTTGAGGATCGACAAGGCGCCGACCAGCATGATCACCAAGGCGATCACCCAGGCAAAGATCGGGCGATCGATAAAAAATCTCGACATGGTTTATTCCCCTTTGGCCCCTGCAATCGCTGCATTGGCCTGGGTTGGCTGGGCAGGCTTGACGTTGGTGGCTGCGCTGGCCTTGACCTCGATGCCCGGCTTGACGAACTGCAGGCCTTCGGTGATCAGGCGGTCGCCCGGGTTCAGGCCTTCCTCGATCAGCCAGTCGCTACCGACGGTACGGCTGGCCTTGAGCTGGCGCAGCTCGACCTTGTTGTCCTGGTTGACGACCAGCGCGGTCGGCTGGCCCTTGAGGTCGCGGGTCACGCCCTGTTGCGGGGCGAGGATGGCCGCGCTGTTGACCCCGGCAGCCAGGCGCGCATGAACGAACATGCCCGGCAGCAGGTTGTGCTCAGGGTTGGGGAACACCGCACGCAGGGTCACGGAGCCGGTGGTCTGGTCGACCGAGACTTCGGAGAACTCCAGTCGGCCTTCCTTGCTGTAGGTGCTGCCGTCTTCCAGGGTCAGGGTGACCTTGGCGGCGTTGTCGCCGACCTTCTGCAGTTGGCCGCTTTCCAGCTCGCGGCGCAGCTTGAGCAGCTCGGCCGAGGACTGGGTGACGTCGACGTAGATCGGGTCGAGCTGCTGGATCACCGCCATGGCATCGGCCTGGCCGTTGTTGACCAGTGCGCCTTCAGTGACCGAAGAACGGCCAATGCGCCCGCTCAGCGGCGCCAGCACCTTGGTGTAGCGCAGGTCGATCTGGGCGCTGCGCAGCGAGGCTTCGGCCTGCAAACGTTTGGCTTGCGCGTCGTCGTATTCCTGGCGGCTGACAGCCTGTTCGCTGACCAGTTGCTTGTAGCGCTCGGACAGCGAGCGGGTCGATTGCAGGTTGGCCTGGGCGCTGGCCAGGGTCGCCTCGTACACCGACGGGTCGATCTGGTACAGCTGCTGACCTTCCTTGACCTCGGTGCCCTCTTTGAACAGGCGCTTGAGAATGATGCCGTTGACCTGTGGTCGAACCTCGGCAATGCGGTACGCGGTGGTACGGCCAGGGAGGTCGGACGTCAGGGTATAGGCCTGGGTTTGCAGGGTTACGACGCCGACCTGAGGAGCTTGCGCCGCGGGCGCCGCCTCTTCCTTTTTACAGCCGCTGAGCAGTGTTGCCAGGGCGACGGCGGAAACCAGAGCGGTAACAGCTGGCTTGAATTGCATGAAGATCCTCGGGTCGCAAGAGCTGAAGACGCTCAAGAATAATGGAAAGGGTGCGCTATAAAAAATGCTGTCGGGTGGATTAATAGCTTGCTAAGGAATATACTTACATTCATGGTTGTTTGTAAATACCTCGCAGGCGACACATTCAGCCGATGCGAGCCCCCAAATTAATACAGCCGGTAACAGCCTGCAGAGGCTGACCCGGCCCGACTCCCAGGCACCCAGCGTGCGTGCCTGGGCCTGATGAGGTTGTACTGCCATGGTCCGTCGAACCAAAGAAGAAGCCCAGGAAACCCGCGCCCAGATTCTCGAGGCGGCGGAAAAGGCCTTCTATAAGCGCGGGGTAGCGCGTACCACCCTGGCCGATATTGCCAAAGAGGCCGGGGTGACCCGCGGCGCCATCTACTGGCACTTCAACGACAAGGCCGAACTGGTGCAGGCCATGCTCGACAGCCTGCACGAGCCGCTGGACGCCCTGGCCCGGGCCAGTGAAAGCGAGGATGAAGTCGACCCGCTCGGCTGCATGCGCAAGCTGCTGGTACGGTTGATGCACCAGATGGTGCTCGATCCGAAGACCCGGCGAATCAATGAAATTCTGCATCACAAATGCGAGTTCACCGATGATAGGTGCGAGATCCGCCAGCAACGGCAGGCCTCGACGATCGATTGTCATGCCCATATCGCGTTGTCGCTGGGCAATGCAGTCAAGCGCGGGCAACTGCCCGCCGACGTGGACCCGGAACGCGCGGCACTGGCCATCTATGCCTATATAGACGGGCTGATTCGCCGCTGGCTACTGCTGCCCGGCAGCTTTGACCTGCTGAACCAGGCCGAGCTGTGGATCGATACCGGGCTGGATATGCTGCGCTTGAGCCCTGCCTTGCGCAAATGACACTTTGTGAAGCTTTGTGATCATTTGTTTCTACGCCAGTTATAAGCGTCTTACTGACGGCCGCGCAATTGTCTGTCAGGCAAAGCCAGCGCCGCCGTCAGCCCCAGCAATGAAACCGTCGCACTGCCCAGCAACAGGTTGCGAAAGGTCAGCAACAACTCGGCCTGCATCGCCGCGGTCGGTTCACCGGCCTGCAGGCTGCCGAGCAGGGCATCGCCGGCCAGGCTCAAGCCGCCCTGAGCGAGCATCGCCAGCAGCAGGGTGGACATGATGGCCACGCCCATGGCCCCGCCGAGCGAGCGGAACAGGTTGGTGGTGCTGGTGGCCACGCCGATATCCCGTGGTTCCACTGCACTCTGGGTCGCTACCAGCGAAGTGGGGAACTGCAGGCCCGAGGCAATCCCGGTCAAGACCATGAACATGCCACTGAACCAGGCCGCTTGCGGCGGGCTGAAGGCCATGCCGACGATGGCAAACGGCATCAGCAGCGCACCGCCGAGAATCTGTGGCTTATAGCGCCCGGTGAGGGAGGTCAGGCGGCCACCGCAATACGCACCGATCGGCAGGCCGATGGCCAGCGGCAGCAAATGCAAGGCAGCGCTGTCGGCACCGGCGCCGGTGATGCTCTGATAGCGCAGCGGCATCAGCATGGTCAGGGAAATGGCCTGGAAGCTGGTGAAGAAGATCGTGCACCAGCACAGGGTGGCGGTGCGATTGGCGAACAGTTTCAGCGGCAGCAGCGGCTCGGCGACGCGCTGTTCATGAAGCACGAACAGCAGCAAGCCGATCAGTGCACAACCGAGCAGGCTGGCAACTTGTGCAGAGTCCCAGGGTTGCCCCTGGCCGATCAGGGTGATGCCCAGCAGCAGGCTGCCCAGGCCAAGAATCAGCAGCGCGGCGCCGAGGTAATCGACCTGCGCCTTGTGCGTTGGTACCAGCAGGCTGCGCAGGGCGCGGCGGGTCACCCACCAGGCGGTCAGGCCCAGGGGCAGGTTGAGCCAGAACACCCAGCGCCATGACAGGTATTCGGTGAGCATTCCGCCGAGCACCGGCCCGGCGACACTGGCCAGGGCATACATGCTGCTGAAGTAGCCCTGATAGCGACCGCGTTCGCGCGGCGGCACGAAGTCGCCGATGATCGCCTGGCTGACCGAGACCATGCCACCGGCGCCGATACCCTGCAGTACCCGCGCCAGCACCAGTTGCTCCATGTTCTGTGCCAGTGCGCAGAAGATCGAAGCCAGGGTGAACAGCGCGGTACCGGTGAGGATCATCCGCCGCCGGCCATACAGGTCGCCGAGCTTGCCGTAGATCGGCACGGCCACGGTCATGGCCACCATGTAACCGGAAATCACCCAGGCCAGCAGGCCGACATCGTTGAACTGCGCCGAAATCGCCGGCATCGACACGGCGACGATGGTCTGGTCCAGCGCGCCAAGAAAGATCGCCAGCATCAGTGCGACGAGCACGCTGCGCAGCACCGGTTGCGGAGTGTTCAGTTGAGTCACGGGCCAGCTCTGAGGCAGGTGAAGCCCGCAGCCGGTAGCGGCGGGCGCAAGTGCTGACCAGTCTACTCGATAGCTTGCTAAGCGTCCTCCTCGATCGGCTCGTAAGGCAGGCCGACGTAGTTTTCCGCCAATACTGTACGACCGGCTTCGGAACTGACGTAGTACTCAAGCTCGGTTTGCTGGATACGCTGGCTGAAGGCATCGCTGTCGGGAAAGCGGTGCAGGAGCGAAGTCATCCACCAGGAAAACCGCTCGGCCTTCCAGATACGCCGCAGGCAGATTTGCGAGTAGCGCTCCAGCAGGTCGCTACGGCCTTCGGCGTAGACCTTGCGCAGGATGTTGTACAGGGTACTGACATCACTGGCCGCCAGGTTCAGGCCCTTGGCGCCGGTGGGCGGGACGATATGCGCGGCGTCGCCAAGCAGGAACAACGTGCCGTATTGCATGGGTTCGACCACGAAGCTGCGCAGCGGCGCGATGCTTTTCTCGATCGACGGACCGGTCACCAGGCGTTCGGCCAGATCAGCCGGCAAGCGCGACTTGAGCTCGCTCCAGAAGCGCTCATCGGACCAGTCCTCGACCTTCTCTTCAGCGCCCACCTGCACGTAGTAACGGGTGCGGGTCGGCGAGCGCATGCTGCACAGGGCGAAGCCGCGCTCGTGGCGGGCATACACCAGCTCATCACTGACCGGCGGAGTATCGGCCAGCACGCCGAGCCAGCCGAACGGGTAGACCCGTTCGAAAATCTTCAGTGCCTGGGCGGGAATCGATTGCCGGGCGATGCCGTGGTAGCCGTCGCAGCCGGCAATGTAGTCGCAGTCCAGGCGCTGGATTTCGCCGTTCTTTTCAAAGGTCAGGTAAGGGCGCTCGGATTTCAGGTCATGCAGGCGAACGTTGTCGGCCTGATAGACAGTGACGGCGCCGCAGGCTTGGCGCGCGGCCATCAAATCCCGGGTGACTTCGGTCTGACCATAAATCATTACGCCTTTGCCGCCGGTCAGCGCCTTGAGGTCGATGTGTTCGCGACGCCCGTCGAAGGCCAGTTCGAAACCGCTGTGGGGCAGGCCCTCGGCGTCCATGCGCGCGCCAACCCCGGCTTCGCGCAGCAACTCGACCATGCCCTGTTCCAGCACCCCGGCGCGGATGCGCCCGAGTACGTAGTCGGCGCTCTGGCGCTCGATGATGATGTTGGCGATCCCGGCCTTGTGCAGCAACTGGCCGAGCAGCAGACCGGAAGGGCCGGCACCGATAATTGCGACTTGAGTCTTCATTGTTGTTATCCCAGGCAAGCTTCAGGGCAAGGCCGAAAGCAGCTTATGATTGTTGTGCTTGCATTTTTCGCTTTGAAATGCGAGCGAAGAAGGGATAAAAACGGCATGAAGCAGGACTTTTCACCAATCAGTGCGATTATCGGGCATTGCCCTGGAGCGAGTTGATCAATGAGCAAGGCATCGATCCCGGTGTTCAAACTGTACGGCGAACAGTTGCAGTGGCCGACCCCGGACCTGCTGCACTGCGAGTCGATTCCGGCGCGCAGCCGATTGCATGATTGGGAAATCGAACCGCATCGGCATGCCGATCTGTGCCAGTTGCTGTTTCTCTATGAGGGGCAGGCCGAGATCGAAGTGGAAGGCCAGGTGCGGCGCCTGGAGCAGGCGGCGATCCAGGTGGTGCCGGCCCTGTGCGTGCATGGTTTTCGCTTTTCCAGCGACGTCGATGGTTACGTGGTCACCCTGGCGGCGCCCCTGGTGAGCCTGTTGCACACCCAACTGGCCGGAGCGCCAGCGGCCCTGGCCCAGGCCGGCACCTACCTGGCAGGCGCCGACCGCACCTACCTGTACAGCCTGTTCAGTGCCTTGCAGCAGGAGTACCAGCAGGACCAACCCGGGCGCGACTTGCAACTGCGCTCATTGATCAACCTGCTGGTGGTGTGGATCAGCCGTCAATGCTTGCAGCGCCATGGCCAGGGGCTGGCGGTGGCCCGCGGGCGTGAATATCTGCAACGCTTCAATAAACTGGTCGAGCAGCAGTATCGTCTGCAGCCAAGCGTCGAGGCGCTGGCCCATGAGGTGGGGATTTCGGTGGCGCACCTGAACAGTATCTGTCGTGAGCTGGCCGGGCAGTCGGCCTTGCAGATCATCCATCAACGCTTGCTACTCGAGGCCAAGCGCGAACTGATTTACACCAGCCTGAGCATCAAGCAACTGGCCGACAGCCTGGGTTTTGTTGACCCTGCCTATTTTTCGCGGTTCTTCCGCCGCCTGACGGGCAAGGCCCCCAGTGACTTTCGTCACCAGGCCCCAGGCCAACCTACTTGAGTGCGCTCAGCGTCGCGGTGTGCGGCACGCAGTGAGCCAGGCTGCAGCTGGCGGCGGAGTAGGGTTGGTTGCGGATCTGTTCAACCCGGTAGGCTGCGGCGGCATACAGCCCGACCACAGCGGCCATGGCACAGATAACGGCGCATTTTCTGGATTTGATGCCCATGCTGCTCACCTCCTGCAAACCACCTACAGGTGCTACTCAAAGCATAGGTCAGCTGGGCCAGGTATGCCCGGCCTAGAGCAGGTCCCGATCCCAGATCGGTTCGGCGGTAAAGCGCTCGGCGAGAAAGTCGAGCATGCTGCGCAGGGTCGCCGGCATGTGTTTGCGTGAGGTGTACACGGCGTTGAGGTTCAGCTCCCGTGGCTTGGCCTGGGGTAACAGGCGAATCAGCTCACCACTGCGTAGGGCGTCGGCGGCCTGATAAGTCGGCAGCATCGCCACACCGGCGCCGGCCAAGGCCGCCCGTTGCAGGGTCATGGCTTCGTTGGCGCTGATGTTGCCCTGCACCGGCACCGACACCACCTCGCCCTCGACGTCGAAATGCCAGAGGCTGCGGCCGAAGTAGGAGTGGGTCAGGCAGTTGTGCTGGCTGAGCTCCTGCACGTGCTGCGGCGCCGGGTGCTGGCGCAGGTAGGCAGGGGATGCGCAGATCACCGAGCGGCATACGGTCAGGCGCCGGGCAATCAGGTTGGGGTCCAGGTCGTTGCTGGTGCGGATGGCCAGGTCGATGCGCTCATCCACCAGGTTAACCGTGCGGTCGAGCATCTGCAGGTCGATTTTTACCCCGGGGTAGCGTTTGACGTAGTCGGCCATCGCGTCCATCAGCTGCGCCTGGCCGAACGAAGTGCTGACGCTGATGCGCAACTCGCCGCGCGGGGCATCGTTCGGGGTGCCGACGGCCGCTTGCAGGTCGCCGGCAAGCTCGAGCATCTGCCGGCAGCGTGGCAGGGTTTCCTGGCCGGCGGCGGTCAGGCTCAGGCGGCGCGTGGTGCGCTGCATCAGGCGTGCGCCAACCCAGTCCTCAAGCTCGGCCAGATAGCGCGAAACGACCGGGCGGGAAAGTTCCAGGTGGTCGGCGGCGGCCGATTGGCTACCCAGGTCGACCACGCTGACGAAGACTCGCATTGATGTCAGACGATCCATGATTTGCACGCTTTCAGAAACAAACTAATCCTAAGCATCGCATTTTTTGTGACGGATCGTGCAACTAAGCTGTTGTTCATCGCCCACTTCACAGGAATCGCCTTGATGCCTCGTTCGTTCTCCCTGCGTCGCCTGCTGCTGGCTTTCGCCACCCTTGGGGCCATGGCCCAGGCTTCGGCCGCCGAACCGCTGAACCTGGATGTCTACAACCCGGGTACCAACGCCCTGTTCCCGGTCAGCTCAGTGATTGTCAGCGGCAAGCATGACGCCATCCTGGTCGATGCCCAGTTCGGCAAGGCGCAGGCTGAGCAGTTGCTGGCCAAACTGCAATCGAGCGGCAAGCAATTGACCACCATCTACATCAGCCACGGTGACCCGGACTACTACTTCGGCCTGCAGACCCTGACCGATGCTTATCCCAAGGCCAAGGTCGTGGCCTCGGCGGCAACCGTTGCCCATATCAAGCAGACCATGGACGGCAAGCTGGCCTATTGGGGCCCGCAGATGGGCGCCGATAAACCGGCGAAGCTGGTCGTGCCGCAGGTGTTGCAAGGCAATGAACTGAAGCTCGAAGGCCAGCGCCTGCAAGTGGTCGGCCTCGACGGCCCGCAGCCGGACCGCAGTTTTGTCTGGATTCCATCGATCAAGGCGGTGGTCGGTGGTGTGGTGGTCGCCGAGAACCTGCACGTGTGGATGGCCGACACGCAGTCGGCGCAATCGCACCAGGACTGGCTGGCGACCCTCACGCGGATCGAGCAGCTCAAGCCCGACACCGTGATCCCTGGCCATTACCTGGGCCAGAGCAGCCGTTCGCTCAAGGCGGTGCAGTTCACCGCAGACTATATCCGCGCCTTCGACGAAGAAACCGCCAAGGCGGGCAATGCCGCCGATCTGATCGCGGCAATGAAAAAACGTTACCCGGACCTGGGTGAAGAGAGCTCGCTGGAGCTCAGCGCCAAGGTCGCCAAGGGCGAGATGAAGTGGTAAGCGTCATTCAATCCTGACTGGAGATTTCCCATGAGCAAGATCGCAATCATCGGTGCTACCGGCCGTGCTGGTAGCCAGTTGCTGGAAGAAGCCCTGCGCCGCGGCCATCGCGTTACCGCCATTGCCCGCGACATCTCGAAACTGCAGGGGCGCGAAGGGGTGAACGCCGTAGCGCTGGACGTCAGCGACGCCGCCGCCCTGGAACAGGCCGTCGCGGGGCATGACGTGGTGCTCAGCGCCGCGCACTTTTCCAGCATCAAACCGCAGGCCATCATCGAGCCGGTGAAGCGTGCCGGGGTCAAGCGCCTGTTGGTGGTGGGCGGGGCGGGCAGCCTGCTGCTGCCGTCGGGGCACAAGGTCATCGACAGCCCGGATTTTCCCGAGGCCTACAAGGCTGAAGCTACCGCCGGTGGTCACTACCTCGACATCCTGCGCCAGGAAAAGGAACTGGACTGGACCTTCCTGTCACCTTCGGCCGAATTCGTCGAAGGTGCCCGCAGCGGCGCTTACAAATTGGGCAAGGATCACCTGTTGATCGGTGCCGATGGCAAGAGCTGGATCAGCTTTGCCGACTACGCCATTGCCATGCTCGATGAAGTGGAGACGCCGGCGCACTCGCGCCAGCGTTTCACGGTCGGTTACTGAGGGGCCTGGGCCTGCTCGCACAACCACGCGAGCAGCTCCAGCAACGCCGCTGAAGCCGAGCCTTGTGGCCGCACAAGGTAATAGGCCTGGCCGGTGCTGACCTTGAGCGGGAACGGCGTCACCAGCCGCCCGCACTTGAGGTCATCAGCGATCAGCGACCAGTCGCCGATGGCCACACCGGTACCCTGGGAAGCCATCGACATGGCCATGTCCAGGGTTTCGAAATGCTGGCCCTTGCCTTGCCGGGGCAGGCTCGCCCCGGCGGCATCGAACCAGGCATGCCAGTCGCGTTGATCGCGAGTCGGGTGCAGGAGCATGTGCAGGTCCAGATCCGCAACCTGCTGCAAGGGCAGGGCGCCGTTCAGCAGTTGCGGCGCGCACACCGGCGTCAGTTGTTCATCGAACAGCTTCAGGGTCTGCAGGCCATGGTTGGGCCGGGCGCCATAGACCACCGCCGCGTCGAACACTTCCCGACGAAAATCCACCCCATGCTGCACCGTGGTGGTCAGCTCCACCGGCACATCCGGGCGCAGCGCCTGCCATTCCATCAGGCGCGGCAGCAGCCAGCGCATCACGCAGGTCGGTGCCTTGAGCTGCAAGGTGGTGCTACGCGCACCCACCTGCTGCACCCCTTCCTCGATCAAGGTGAACACCTGCTGCACCCGCGGCAGCCAGTCCTGGCCTTCGCGGGTCAGGCTCAGGCCACGGGCCTGGCGCAGAAACAGCGGATAACCGAGGTGGTCCTCCAGCCCGGCAATTTGCCGGCTCACCGCGCCTTGGGTGATGTGCAGCAGTTGCGCGGCGCGGGTGAAGTTGCAGCACTGGGCAGTGATTAGAAAGGTGTGCAGGGCAGGCAGTGGAGGCAGGCGTTTCATCGGCTTGAGCCATGATTTGAGAACATGGCTAGTATGAGCTTTTTTGCATTGTGCAGGTAGCTGTCGGGCGGTCCAATACAGCCTGTTTCCCGAACAATGACAGGCAGACGATCATGGCGACTTGCGGCGAAGTACTGGTCAAACTCCTTGAAGGCTATGGCGTAGACCATGTCTTTGGCATTCCCGGCGTGCATACAGTGGAACTCTATCGCGGGCTGGCAAGCTCGCGCATCCGGCACATCACCCCGCGCCATGAGCAAGGCGCCGGCTTCATGGCTGACGGCTATGCGCGTACCCGTGGCAAGCCAGGCGTGTGCTTTATTATCACCGGCCCGGGCATGACCAACATCACCACCGCCATGGGCCAGGCCTATGCTGATTCGATTCCGATGCTGGTGATCTCCAGCGTGCAGTCGCGCGACCAGTTGGGCGGCGGGCGCGGCAAACTGCATGAGTTGCCGGCGCAGAGCAACCTGGTGGCCGGTGTAGCTGCGTTTTCCCACACCCTGATGAGCGCCGATGACCTGCCGTCGGTACTGGCCCGTGCCTTTGCCGTGTTCGACGGCGCGCGTCCGCGCCCGGTGCATATCGAAATTCCGCTGGACGTGCTGATCGAGGACGCCGATCACCTGCTGGCCTGCGCCCCGGTGCGTATCGCCCGCGCCGGGGCCGCCCCCGCGCCAGTGGCACAAATGGCCGCCATGCTGGCGGCTGCCCGCCGGCCGCTGATCCTCGCCGGTGGTGGCGCCATCGAGGCCAGCGCCGCGTTGACCCGCCTGGCCGAGTACCTGCAGGCGCCGGTAGCGCTGACTATCAACGCCAAGGGCGTGCTGCCGGCCAGCCACCCGCTGCAGATCGGCTCGACCCAATCGCTGGTGGCCACCCGTGCCCTGGTCGCCGAGGCCGATGTGGTGCTGGCGATCGGTACCGAGCTTGCCGAGACCGACTACGACGTGACCTTCAAGGGCGGCTTCGAGATCCCGGGCGAGCTGCTGCGCATCGATATCGACCCCGACCAGACCGTGCGCAACTATCCGCCGAAAGTCGCCCTGGTTGCCGATTCGACCCTCGCCACCCAGGCCTTGCTGGTGGCCCTGGCCGAGCAACCGGCACCAGTGCGCGGCGCCGAGTGGGGCGCGGCCCGTGCCGCGCGCTTGCGTGGAGTGCTGGAGGCCGATCGCGACCTGCCGATGCGCAGCCAGACGCGCATGCTCACCACCCTTGTCGAAACCCTGCCGGGTGCCGTGCTGGTCGGTGATTCGACGCAACCGGTGTACACCGGCAACCTGACCCTGGACATGGACCAGCCGCGGCGCTGGTTCAACGCTTCGACCGGTTACGGCACCCTGGGGTACGCGCTGCCGGCGGCCATGGGCGCCTGGTTGGGCAGCGCTGAAGCGCCGGCCGATCGCGCGCCGGTGGTGTGCCTGATCGGCGACGGCGGTTTGCAATTCACCCTGCCGGAACTGGCCAGTGCCCGCGAGGCGCAGGTGCCGCTGATCGTGCTGCTGTGGAACAACCAGGGCTACGAAGAGATCAAGCGCTACATGGTCAACCGCGCCATCGAGCCGGTCGGCGTCGACATCTACACCCCTGATTTCATCGGCGTGGCCAAGGCCCTGGGCTGCAGCGCCGAGTCGGTCGGCGATGTCGCACAACTGCGCGAAGCATTGCGCCAGGCGTGCGATCGCCAAGGCCCGAGCCTGATCGAAATCGACCAGGCCACCTGGATGCGGGCGGTGCCCGCATGATCAAGCTGCCTGGTGTCTATATCGAAGGTGTCTGGCAGCATGGCCCCCAGGTGCTGACGGTGATCAACCCGAGCAATGAACAGGTGTTGGCCGAGGTAGCCGGTGGCGACGCGGCGGCGGTCGAGCGGGCGACGCTGGTGGCCCGCGCGGCATTTGTTCAATGGTCTACGTCCAGCGGGCCGACCCGTGCGGCCATCCTGCGGGCCATTGCCGAGGGCGTCGAAGCGCGCCGCGAGCGCCTGGTGCAGTTGCAAGCGAGCAACAATGGCAAGCCGCTGGCTGAAGCCCACATCGATGTCGATGATGTCGTCGCCACCTTCCGTTATTACGCGGAGCTGGCGGACAACCTCGGGCGCGATCGCTCGGTGGCGCTGCCCAGCGAGGATTTTGTCGCCCGGGTGCGCCGCGAGCCGTGCGGGGTGGTGGGGCTGATCGTGCCGTGGAACTTCCCCATGGTCACCACCGCCTGGAAGCTCGCGCCGGCCCTGGCGGCAGGCTGCTGCGTGGTGCTCAAGCCTTCGGAAATCACGCCATTGGCCGAGCTGGAACTGGCGGCGATCATCGCCGAAGCGGGGCTGCCGGACGGGGTGTTCAACCTGGTCTGTGGTACCGGGCAGGCAGTGGGCGCGCCGTTGGCGGCCGATCCGCGAATTGCCAAGATTTCCTTCACCGGCAGCAATGCGGTAGGGGTGCAGGTCATGCAGCGCGCGGCGCAGACGATCAAGGGCGTGAGCCTGGAACTGGGCGGCAAGTCGTCGTTGCTGGTGCTGGACGACGCCGACCTTGAGCTTGCGGTGGAGCTGGCCTGCCTGGGCGGTTTCTTCAATGCCGGGCAGATGTGTTCGGCCACCAGCCGGGTACTGGTCGCCCAAGCCCTGTACCCGGCATTTATCGATGCGCTGAAGGCCCGGGCCGAAGCGATCCGCGTGGGCGAGCCGTTCAGCGGCGAAAGCGAAATGGGCCCGTTGGTCAATCAGGCTCAGTACCAGCGGGTACAAGCGCATATTGCGGCGGGCCTGCAAGCGGGTGCGCAGCTGCTCTGTGGTGGCTCACGGCCGGCAGAGCTGCCTTGTGGTTATTTCGTCAGCCCCACGGTGTTTACCGAGGTGCCGTTGGACAGTGCTCTGTGGCGTGAGGAGATCTTCGGTCCGGTGCTGTGCGTACGTGCGTTTGCCACTGAAGCCGAGGCGCTGGCGCTGGCCAATGACACTGAGTTCGGCCTGGTGGCCAGCGTGCTCAGCCGTGATTTGCAAGCCGCCGAGCGGATTGCCAATGCTTTGCAGGCGGGGTTGGTGTGGATCAACGCACCGCAGGTGATCTTCCCGCAGACGGCCTGGGGTGGGTACAAACAGAGCAGCCTGGGTCGGGAGCTGGGGCCTTGGGGCTTGAGTGCGTTTCAGGAGATCAAGCACGTGGTCAGGGCGGTGTAAAAGCGGACCGCTGCGCGCTCCATCGCCGGCAACGCCGGCTCCCACAGGGTTATCAGCTTGCACTTATCCCTGCGGGAGCCGGCGATAGCTATCTAGAGCGCGCTGCGCAACCGAGCCAGGTCCCGCACCGGCGGCGCCCCATACAAGCGGCTGTACTCCCGGCTGAACTGCGACGGGCTTTCATAGCCCACCCGATAGCCCGCCACCGCTGCTTCAAGCCCGTCGTTGAGCATCAGCCGCCGCGCTTCCTGCAGGCGCAACTGCTTCTGGTACTGCAACGGGCTCATTGAGGTCACTGCCTTGAAGCGGTGATGCAGGGTCGAGGTACTGAGGTTGACCTCGCGCGCCAGGTCATCGATGCGCAGCGGCCGATGAAAGTGCTGGTTGAGCCATTCGATGGCCTGGCACACCCGGTGGGTCTGGCTGTTGGCCATGGCAATTTCGTACAGCCGGTAACCCTGCGGGCCGCGTAGCAACCGATAGAGAATCTCGCGCTGGATCAGCGGTGCGAGGATCGGGATGTCCTTCGGCGAGTCGAGCAGGCGAATCAGGCGCAGCAGGGCATCGAGCAACAGCGGGTCGGTACGCTCCACATACAGCCCACGGCCCGACGGCAAAGCCGGCACACCGAGGGGGCCGGCATCGGCCAGCAGGTTGTTGATCTGCGCCGGGTCGATGTTCAGGCGTACGCCCAGGCTGGGGTTTTCCGGGCTGGCCTCCAGCAATACGCCACTGATCGGCAGCGCCACCGACACCACCATGTAATGCAGCGGGTCGTAGACATAGCGCTCGTCACCCAGGCATACCTCCTTGCTGCCATGGGCCAGGATGCACAACGCAGGCTCCGCCAGGGCGGGCATCGAGCGCACGCTTTCTTCATAGCGCACCAGAAACAGGTCCTCGACCGCTGACTCGACGCCAGACTGACGGGGGGCGTGGCGCTGGATGAGGTCGGCCAGCTCCTGGCGCTGTTGCTCCAGGGCGGGGTCGAGGATCAGGCGGTCAGGGTCGATGGCGGGCATGGGGACGATTCCAGGGAGAACGACTGCAGGATAGGTTTGTGCAAGCCACGGCGCTAGTCGAAAGCTGCCGCCCGCTTGCCTGATCCTGCAGGACGCGCAGGATCAGGCAAGCGCTCGACAGGAATCGCCTAACCGCCGCGCGGGCGTGTGGCCTAACCTGTGCAGCCTGGCAATTTCATCTGGCTGCACATGGAGAAACGCTCATGACCTCGACACATTCGGTCACCCACCTCGCATTTATCCGGGCCAGCAGCGGTCGTTCAGAAGAACTCGGCGCGCGCCTGCGTGATCTGCTGGAACCGTCGCGCCAGGCTCCCGGCTGCCTGAAATTCAGCCTGCAACGCTCCCAGGCCGACGCCGACCTGTGGCTGCTCAGCGGTTTCTGGCGCGATCAGCAATCGATGAGCGGCTACTTCGCGTCACCGACTCTTGAGCTGTTCGGCGAGCTGGTGCAGGCGCGGGTAGTCGACAGCCTCGACCTGCATACCTTCGGCTCGCCTTGCGCAGGTTAGAATGGCGGCTTCTGGCAATTGATGTGGACTCGAGGCACATGGCACGTAAAGAATTTTCCCGGTTCGAAGCAGTATCGGCAGCCGTACGCGGCGACGACGGCTACCACGCCGCCATCGCCGTCAAAGGCCTGGGGGCCTCCGGGGCGCCGCGTTTTCACAAGGTCCTGGTAGAGCAGACCTTCAACACCGCCCTGGCTGCTGATGAAGCGGCCTGCGCCGAACTTGAGCGCCTGCAGGGCGTCGATGACGACGCCGAGCTGGTCTGGTAACTCAGCCGTTGACCTGCGGGCGGGCCATCTTGAACAGGTTGCCCAGTTCGAAGTAATCCGCCGGGCCGCCGCCACGCAGGATCGGCTGGCCCGCAGCGGTGTCATAGATGCCGTCCTTGAGCAGGTGCTCGGCGATATGCACGGCCACCACCTCACCCAGCACCAGCCAGCTCGGCACCAGCGCTTGGTCGGCACGCTGCAGCTGGATGATCTGGGTCACCTTGCATTCGAACGACACCGGGCTCTCTTGCACCCGCGGCACGGCAATCACTTTTGACGCCACCGGGGTCAGACCGCTCAGGGTGAACTCATCGACCTGCGGCGCAACTGCCGCGCAGCTCTGGTTCATGGCCTCGGCCAGCGGCAGGGTGGCCAGGTTCCAGGCGAACTCGCCGGTCTGCTCGATGTTGTTCAGGCTGTCTTTGCGCCCGACGCTTGCGAAACCGATGATCGGTGGAATGTAGTTGAAGGCGTTGAAGAAGCTGTAGGGCGCCAGGTTCAGGCGACCTTCGGCGTCCTGGGAGGAAATCCAGCCAATCGGGCGTGGGCCGACGATGGCATTGAACGGATCGTGGGGCAGGCCGTGGCCTTTTGCCGGTTCGTAGTAATACATCTGCGCTGGCCCGAAGGCCTTCCCTGTGAGTAGGCCGCTAGTGTGCCAAGGCTTTGCCTTGCTGAAAATGACTAAGCCCGGCCGAAGCCGGGCTGACTGCGTCACATCAGCGCTTAACTGATGCGGTGGGCCTGGGTGCGATCGAAGCCGTCTTCGGCGAATTTGGCGCCGCCGGTGCGATCGAAGCCGTCTTCTGCATAGGTAGCCGACTGGCTTTTCACGGCGCTGAAGTTGTGGCTGTTGGTACGGTCGAAGCCGTCTTCGGCGAATGCGTTGGCAGCCAGTACCGAGAAGGCCAGGGTCAGGATCAGTTTGTTTTTCATGGTCGTTGCTCCGAGGTGCTGAGGGGTTGTTTGTTTCTATGGGTGTAATGCTACGCCGATAAAATTGATTAAAAAGCGCAAAAAATAACGTATAAGAATCTAAAAAATAGATGTATGTGGCGACAGTTCGCCCTCATCACCGGCAAGGCCATGCACGGACCTGTGGGAGCTGGCCTTGCCAGCGATGCAGGCGATGCGGTCTACGCTATGAGTGAAGATTGAGGGTGTGGGATTAATTGCGGGTTAAAGCGCCATAAACAAAAAAGGGGGCAATCCGCTGGCGGATGCCCCCTTTTTTCTGCCGATGACTGGGATCAGTCAGTGGTGATCCGCGAATGCGTGCGGGTGTCCTTCATGAACACATACACCAGCAACGAGCAGGCGATACAGGCAGTCACGTACCAGTAGAAGCCGCTCTCCATGCCGATGCTCTTGAACCACAGCGCCACGTATTCAGCGGTACCGCCGAAGATCGACACGGTCAGGGCGTACGGCAGGCCAACGCCCAAGGCGCGGATTTCGGTAGGGAACAACTCGGCTTTGACCACGGCGTTGATCGAGGTGTAGCCGCTGACGATGATCAGCGCCGCCATGATCAGGAAGAACGCGCCCCACCAGGTCTGGATGGTGTGCAGGGTGGTCAGGATCGGTACGGTGCACAGGGTGCCCAATACGCCGAAGGCGATCAGGATCGGGCGCCGGCCGATCTTGTCGGAGAGGCTGCCGATGATCGGTTGCAGGCACATGAACAGGAACAAGGTGGCCGCCGAAATGGTGGTCGAGTCGGTGATGCTCATGCCCACCGTGTTCACCAGGTACTTCTGCATGTAGGTGGTGTAGGTGTAGAAGGCCAGGGTGCCGCCCATGGTCAGGCCGACCACGGTGGCCAGCTCTTTCGGATGGCGCATCAGGGTGCGCATCAGGCTTTCCTTGGACTTTTCCTTCTTGGTGAAGGAGGCGGTTTCTTCCATGCCGCGGCGCAGGTACAGGGCGACCACTGCGCACAGGGCGCCGATCACGAAAGGTACGCGCCAGCCCCAGGCATACAGTTGTTCGGTGGTCAGGGTCTGCTGCAGGATGATCAGCACCGCCAGGGCGATGAGCTGGCCGGAAATCAGCGTCACGTACTGGAAGCTGGAGAAGAAGCCACGGCGCTCCTTGGTGGCCATCTCGCTGAGGTAGGTGGCCGAGGTGCCATATTCGCCACCCACCGACAGGCCTTGCATCAGGCGGGCGATGACCAGCAGCACCGGTGCGGCGACGCCGATGGTTTCATACCCTGGGGTCAGGGCGATGACCAGCGAGCCTGCGCACATCAGCAATACCGAGGCCATCAGCGCAGCCTTGCGGCCTTTGCGGTCGGCGTAGATACCCATCAGCCAGCCGCCGATCGGGCGCATCAAAAAGCCCACGGCGAAGATCGCGGCGGTGTTGAGCAGTTGTGCGGTGGTGTCGCCGGCGGGGAAGAAGGCTTTGGCGAAATACAGGGAAAACGCGGCGTAAACGTACCAGTCGTACCATTCGACCATGTTGCCGATCGAACCGCTGAAAATCGACTTGAGTCGGCTTCGGGTGGTTTTTACCGCGGCGGGCGCAATGGCCGCCCCGGTTGGCAGGGTGGTGGAGTTATCCATCGAAGGGACCTTCATAGTTGTTTTTGTGGAGCGCGCCGAAACGCAGCCTGCCAGGGCTATAGCAGGAGCTGTGCCAGATGCTGGAGGCCCGGTCTAGAAGGGTTGTACGGATATGATGAGCGGAAATCCGCCTATTCAAATGAGTGGATCGGCGAAAATCCGCTTATGGCGATCCGTTGGGTCGATCAGGTAGGCCCGAGAAAATCTTCGCGCAGCAGGCCGTGGCGCTGCATCTTCTCGTTGAGGGTGCGCCGCGGCAGTTGCAGCTCTTCCATCACGGCCTTGATCTCGCCCTTGTGCCGGCTCAGGGCGGCGCGCAGGCACTGGGCTTCGAAGGCTTCCTGCTGGGCGGCCAGCGATTGCCCGGCTTCGATTTCTGCTGCTGCCGGCTCGCCCAGCCCCAGGGCATGACGTTCGGCGGCGTTGGCCAGTTCACGAACGTTGCCCGGCCAGTCGTGACCGAGCAGCTTGCCCAGCTGCGCGCCACTGAGTACCGGCGCGCTGCGGCCGACGCGCTCGGCGGCCAGGCGGGCAAAGTGGCTGAACAGCAGCGGGATGTCTTCGCGGCGGTCGCGCAACGGCGCCAGGCGCAATTCGGCAACGTTCAAGCGATACGCCAGGTCTTCGCGAAAGCGCCCGGCCCGGGCTGCTTCGAGCAGGTCGGGTTTGGTCGCGGCGATGATCCGCAGGTCGACGCTGATGCTCTGGTTGGCGCCCAGGCGTTCGAGTTTTTGCTCCTGTAACACGCGCAGCAGCTTGGCCTGCTGGGCCAGTGGCATGCTTTCGATCTCGTCGAGGAACACCGTGCCGCCATTGGCGTATTCGAGCTTGCCGATGCGCTTGCCCTGGGCACCGGTGAAGGCGCCGCTTTCATGGCCGAACAGCTCGGCCTCGAACAACTGCTCGGGGATCGCCGCGCAGTTGAGGGCAACGAAGGGCTTGCCGGCGCGCGGGCCGAAGTCATGCAGGCAGCGTGCGACCTGCTCCTTGCCGCTGCCGGTTTCGCCACGAATCAGCACGTTGACCGGCAGGCTGGCCAGGTCCAGTACCTGCTTGCGCAAGTGCTGCATGCCCTGGGACACGCCCAGCAGGTTCGCCTCCAGGCGCGCCTTGAGGTCGGCCTGTTCATGCAGGCGGCGGTTCTCCAGCACCAGCTGGCGTTTTTCCAGGGCCCGGCGCAGGCTGCCGAGCAGCGCTTCGGGGCTGAAGGGTTTTTCCAGAAAGTCGTAGGCACCATTGCGCATGGCCTCGACTGCCATCGGCACATCGCCGTGACCGGTGAGCAGGATCACCGGCAGGTCGGCATCACTGGCCTGCAGTCGCTCGAGCAACTGCAGGCCGTCCATGCCGGGCATGCGCACGTCACTGAGGATCACCCCGGGGAAGTGCATCGGCAGTTGCTGCAGGCAGTCTTCGGCACGGTTGAACAGCTGCACGCTGAAGCCGGACAGGCTCAGCCATTGCTCCACGGCTGTGCGGATGCTGGCTTCATCGTCGACGACCATCACTGAGTTCAACATGCGGGTTCCGGGTCCATAGGCAAGGTCAGGCTGAAACGGGCGCCGCCGGGCTGGTTTTCGACCTGCAGGCGGCCGCCGGCTTCGTGAATGATGCCATAGGAAATCGCCAGGCCCAGGCCCAAGCCTTCGCCCACCGGCTTGGTGGTGAAGAACGGGTCGAAGACACTGGCCAGGTGTTCGGCAGGGATACCGCCGCCGCTGTCGAGCACGCTCAGGCGCCAGTGCTCCTGTTCGGCATCGATGCGCACCTCAAGGCGTTTGTAGCTCTTTTCGGCCATGGCATCCAGGGCGTTGCGCAGCAGGTTGATCAGCACTTGCTCAAGGCGTATTGCATCGCCGCGTACCCAGGCCGGGCGGGCCAGGTACAGGGCGACGCTGACGTCCTCGGCGCGAATGCGCGCCTCGAGCAGTTGCAGCGCCTGGTCGACCACGGTGGCCAGGTCCAGGCGTTCGCGCAGGCCGCTGGGGCTGTTGCGGGCGAAGGTTTTCAGGTGCCCGGTGAGGGCCGCCATGCGCGTGAGCATCTGCTCCAGCGGCTCCAGGGCCTGGCGTGCTTCATCCAGGCGTTGGTTATCGAGCAGCAGGCGCAGGGTTGCCAGCTGCATGCGCTGGGTGGTCAGCGGCTGGTTGATCTCGTGGGCCAGCGCCGCGGACATCTGCCCAAGCGCCGCCAGCTTGGCCGATTGCACCAGGCCCTCCTGGGCGGTGCGCAGGTCGCGGGTGCGGGCTTCGACCAGGCGTTCGAGTTCTTCACGGCTGCGCTGGCGCAAGCGTGCCAGGCGCAAGCGCTGGCTGATGAACAACAAGGCGAAGACCAGGCTCAACCACACTGCGGCGGCAGCCAGCGCGGCGTTGCGACCGTCTTCGCTGACCTGCGGCTTGCGCAGCAGGTGCAGGGTCCAGCCCTCGGCCTCCAGTGGCAGGCTTTCCCACAAGTAGTCGGTGTTGCCCTCCGGGCCCTGCACACGCATCAGGTGGCTGTTGGCGTCAAAGCTGCTGAGGATATGGTGCTGTAGCGGCACCAGCGGTTGCTTGTCGTACTGGCGGGTGGCGGCAAGCTCGGCGCGGTCGGCGCTGGTCAGCGGTTGCAGCTCGCGGTAGCGCCAGCCGTCCTGGTTGGCGATGAAGATGATCCCGCGGGCGTCGCTGACCAACAGGATATCGCTGCCCTGGCGCCACTCGCGCTCAAGCTCGGGGAACTCCAGCTTGACCACCATGGCACCGAGGAAGCGGCTGTTTTCATCCTGCACCGCGCTGGACAAGAAATACCCCGGCACGCCGCTGGTCACGCCGACCGCATAGAAGCGGCCGCTGCCCTGGCTGCGGGTTTGTTTGAAATACGGCCGGAAACCATAGTTGGAGCCAACATAGGTGCTGGGCAGGCGCCAGTTGCTGGCGGCCACGGCCAGGCCGGTGCGGTCGAGCAGCTCGAGGGTCGAGGAATTGGCCGCACCGTTGATGCGCTCCAGCTTGCGGTTCAGGGCATCCTGCACCGGGCCTGCAACCGGGCCGCGCAAGGCGCTGATCAGTTCCGGGTCGAGGGCCAGCACCGCCGGCAGGGCGCGGTAACGTTCGATCAGGGTGTGCAGCGAGTTGGCATACAGCCCCAACTGCTCACTGGCCCGACGGGCATCCTCGACCATCGACTGACGCTTGGCGTGGTGCATGGCCCAGCCTGCGGTCAACAGCGTGCCGGCGAGGATGAAGAACAGAATCAGGCCCAGACGCAGGGCGCGAAAGGAAGAAGGCATGGTGCAAGTCCCGGCAGTGGGGAAGGCCTCCTGGCCTTCCCTTGGAGCATGGCAACGTTGTTACAGCAGCTCGAAGCTCTGTTGTTGCACGGCCTGCGAGTCGAGGCCGACCTGGACCCGGAACTCACCCGGCTCGGCTGCCCATTGCAGTTGGCCGTTGTAGAACTTCAGGTCGTCGGCCTTGATGGTGAAGTGCAGGGTGCGTTCCTCGCCGGCCTTGAGCATGACTTTGTGGAAGTTCTTCAGCTCCTTGATCGGGCGGCTCATGGACGCTGTCACATCCTGCAGGTACAGCTGCACCACGGTCTCGCCGTCACGCTTGCCGGTGTTCTTGACCACGATGCTGGCGTCCAGGTCCTGGCCCTGTTTCACGGTTTTGCTCGACAGGCTCAGGTTCGAGAGGCTGAAGTCGCTGTAGCTCAGGCCGTAGCCGAAGGGGTACAGCGGGCCGTTCGGCTCTTCGAAGTACTGCGAGGTGTAGTTGCCTGGCTTGCCCGGGGTGAAGGGGCGGCCGATGCTCAGGTGGTTGTAGTACATCGGGATCTGCCCGACCGAACGCGGGAAGGTGATGGCCAGCTTGCCCGACGGGTTGTAGTCGCCGAACAGCACATCGGCGATGGCGTTGCCGCCTTCGGTGCCGCTGAACCAGGTCTCCAGGATGGCATCGGCCTGTTCGCGCTCCCAGGCCAGCGACAGCGGCCGGCCGTTCATCAGCACCAGCACCAGCGGTTTGCCGGTGGCTTTCAGGGCCTTGATCAGCTCGCGCTGGGCTGCGGGGATTTCCAGGGTGGTGCGGCTGGACGATTCGTGGGACATGCCACGCGACTCGCCGACCACCGCGACCACCACGTCGGACTGCTTGGCGGCCTTGACCGCTTCGTCGATCAGCACCGCGGCAGGGCGTGGGTCGTCGACGATTTCCGGGGCATCGAAGTTGAGGAAGTTCAGGTAATCGAGGATGGCCTTGTCGTGGGTGACGTTGGAGCCCTTGGCGTAGATGACCTTGGCCTTGTCACCGAGGACCTGGCGCATGCCTTCGCGCACGGTGATCGACTGATGCGGGCGGCCGGCGGCGGCCCAGCTGCCCATCATGTCGATCGGGGCATCGGCCAGCGGGCCGACCAGGGCGATGGTGCCGGCTTTTTTCAGTGGCAGGGTCTGCTTGCGGTTTTCCAGCAGGACCAGGCTGCGGCGTGCCACGTCACGGGCTTCGGCACGGTGCAGGCGGCTGTCGGCATAGGTATCGGCCGGGTCGTCGCTGGCCTTGCCGATACGCCGGTACGGGTCTTCGAACAGGCCCATGTCGTATTTGGCACCGAGCACTTCGCGCACGGCGTTGTCGATATCGGCCTGGTCGACTTCACCGGCCTTGAGCAGGCTGGCCAGTTCTTCGCCGTACAGCGAGTCGTTCATGCTCAGGTCGATGCCGGCCTTGATTGCAAGCTTGGCGGCTTCGCGGCCATCGCGGGCAACGCCGTGGCGCACCAGCTCGGTGATTGCCCCGTGGTCGCTGACGGTCACGCCCTTGAAGCCCCAGTCCTTGCGCAGCAGGTCGTTCATCAACCAGGTGTTGGAGGTGGCCGGCACGCCGTTGATCGAGTTCAGCGCAACCATCACTCCGCCGGCACCGGCATCGATGGCGGCGCGGTAGGGCGGCAGGTAGTCGTTGAACATCTTGGTCGGGCTCATGTCGACCGTGTTGTAGTCGCGGCCGCCTTCCACCGCGCCGTACAGGGCGAAGTGCTTGACCGCGGCCATCAGGCTGGTCGGTGCGGCCGGGCTCTGGCCCTGGAAGGACTCGACCATCACTTTGGAAATGCGCGAGACCAGGTAGGTGTCTTCGCCAAAGCCTTCGCTGGTGCGGCCCCAGCGTGGGTCACGGGCGATGTCGACCATCGGCGCGAAGGTCATGTCGATGCCGTCGGAGGCCGCTTCAAGGGCGGACACCCGGCCGACCTTGGCGATCGCGTCCATGTCCCAGCTGGCGGCCAGGCCCAGGCTGATCGGGAAGATCGTGCGGTGGCCGTGGATCACGTCGTAGGCGAAGAACATCGGGATCTTCAGCCGGCTCTTGGCGGCGGCGTCCTGCATCGGCCGGTTTTCCGCACGGGTGATCGAGTTGAAGGTACCGCCGATACGTCCGGCGGCAATTTCCTTGCGGATCATTTCGCGGGGCATTTCCGGGCCGATGCTGATCAGGCGCAACTGACCGATCTTTTCATCCAGGGTCATCTGCTTGATCAGGTTGGCGATGAACGCCTGCTTGTCCTGCAGCGGGGCGGCAGAGGTATCGGCATAGGCCGACTGACTGGCCAGGCTGACAACCAGACCCAGCAAACACAGCTTGTTCATGAATTCTGTTCTCAAGGCTTACGGCAGTGTTCACGGTGATACTGCCCAGCCGAAGTTGGGGAAGCGGCTATTGTTGTAGTTTGCTGGGGCATCTTTTAGCCGATTGGGCGATTCCGATCCAGCGGCGACGACGGATTATGCCTCAAGTCCGGTGCATCACGGCGATCGAGGAGCGTAGCAACATGCAGGTAATTCATTACAAGGGCGTACGCCTGTGGTTGCTGCTGATGCTTGGCAGCCTGCTGGCCGGTTGCGGGATCAACAACATTCCCAACTATGACGAGCAGGTAAAAGCCGCCTGGGCCCAGGTGCAGAACCAGTATCAGCGCCGCGCCGACCTGATTCCCAATCTGGTCGAAACGGTCAAAGGCTACGCCAAGCAGGAGCAGGAAACCCTGACCGCGGTCATAGAAGCCCGGGCCAAGGCGACCTCGATCCAGGTCGATGCCAGCACCCTGGACGATCCCGAGAAGTTGCGCCAGTTCCAGCAGGCCCAGTCGCAGCTGACTGGGGCGCTGAGCCGCTTGATGGTGGTGTCCGAGCGCTACCCGGACCTCAAGTCCAACCAGAACTTCCTCGCCCTGCAGTCGCAGCTTGAAGGTACCGAGAACCGTATCGCCGTGGCGCGCAAGGACTTCATCGCCGCCGTGCAGCGCTACAACACCGAGATCCGTACCTTCCCTGGGCGCATCTGGCACAGCGTGATGTACAGCGACATGCCGATCCGGGAGAACTTCGAGGCCACCAGCGCCGATGCCGACAAAGCGCCTGAAGTGAAATTCTGATGCGGCTGTTCACGCTCGGGCTGTTGTTGGCGCTGTTGTTGACTACGCCGCTGCGCGCCGAGTTGAGCTTTCCGGCGCTGAGCGGGCGGGTGGTGGACAACGCCGGCCTGCTCGACGGTGCCAGCCGCAGCCAGCTCGACAGCATGCTCAAGGCCCATGAACAGGGCACTGGCGAGCAGGTCGTGGTGGTGACCCTGGCGGATTTGCAGGGGCAGAGCATCGAAGACTACGGCTATCAGCTCGGCCGCCACTGGGGCATCGGCCAGAAGGGCAAGGACAACGGCGCACTGTTGATCGTTGCCCCTCAGGAACGCAAGCTGCGCATCGAAGTCGGCTACGGCCTGGAAGAGCGCCTGACGGATGCGCAGTCCTCGGTGATCATCAATCGCATCATCACCCCGGCGTTTCGCCGTGGAGAATACAGCCAGGGCATTGTCCAGGGTACGGCGGCGATCCTTCAGGTGCTCGGCGGCAACCCGTTGGCCGAACCGTCACGGGCGTTGGGCAATGATGCCGAAGACGGGGCGCCGGCCTGGGCCATCGGCTTGTTCATCCTGTTGATCGTTGTCGTGTTCGCCCTGCAGTCGCTTGGCCTCGGTAGTAGCGGGCGCGGCGGCATGGGCGGCGGCTACGGCGGTGGCTTTGGCGGTGGCTTTGGCGGCGGCGGGGGAGGCGGTGGGGGCTTCAGCGGTGGCGGGGGCGGCTTTGGCGGTGGTGGGTCGTCGGGTGGCTGGTAAATGATCAACAACGAGAACCGCAGCGCATGACTTTGCTTACTGAACATCAACAGCGCCAGGTCGCTGAAGCCATTGCCCGGGTCGAGCGTCACACCGACGCCGAACTGGTCACGGTGTTGGCCAGCCGTGCCGACGACTACGCCTATATCCCGTTGCTGTGGGCAAGCCTGCTGGCTCTGGTGGTGCCAGGCATCATTCATTACCTGAGCGGCTGGATGAGCGTGCACAGTTTGCTGATCGTGCAGTGGCTGACGTTTATTGCCCTGTGCCTGCTGTTCCGCATCCCGGCCCTGACCACCCGCCTGATCCCCCGTTCGGTGCGCCACTGGCGTGCGGCGAACCTGGCCCGGCGGCAGTTTCTCGAGCAGAACCTGCACCATACCGTGGGCGGTACCGGCATGCTGATCTTTGTCAGCGAGGCCGAGCGCTATGTCGAAATCCTCGTCGATGAGGGCATATCCCGGCACCTGGACAACCAGGTCTGGGAGGCCATCGTCAGGCGCTTTACCCAGCAGGTGCGCCAGGGCCAGACGTTGCAGGGCTTTATCAGTTGTATCGAGGCCTGCGGCGAGCTGCTCAGTACCCACGTGCCGCTGACCCACGAGCGCAACGAGCTGCCCAATCGCCTGGTGGTGCTCGGTTAGCCGCGGCGGCGGTCGACAAAAGCTGTGCAGGGAAAGCGCATCCACGTAAAATTCCCGGCACTGCGCCTACCTGCGCCCCCTCCGCAACCCGAGGCACCCTTTCCCGATGTCCGATTCCTCCACCGCCCAGGCCGCGCCGGATGCGCGTGCGCAGTTTCTGAGCCTGCTCGCCACCAGCCTGGAACAGAACGCCCTGATCAAGCTGGTGCTGGCGCGCCCTGTCGGCAACGAAGAAACCCTGCAGCGCATCATCGCCAAGCCGCTGACGGTCAAGGGCCAGGCTTGCGTGTCGTTCGTCTACCGCTACAAGACCCGCGACATCACCCGCAACCTGGGCAACGACGAAGCGCTGGCGCTGGTCGACGAGTTGCTCCCGGCCTCGTTTCGCAACGCCCACCTGCTTAGCCTCAGCGACGAAGCGCAGCTGGAATTCAGCAAGAAGGGCAAGCCGATGCTCCACCGCAGCGCCGTGCAGCAGGCGCGCCAGGTGCCGGCCGGTGAGCATGACCGGGAGAAGAAGCGCTACCTGGAACTGAGCCGGCCGTTCTTGCAGGACCTGGGCGTGACCGACAAGCAACAGGCGTTGATCCCGGCGATGTCGCGCAAGTGGAAGCAGATCAACAAGTTCATCGAAGTGTTCTCCCACGCCCTGAATTCGGCGCCGCTGGCCGCCGACCAAGCGCTGCGGGTGGCCGACTTCGGCTCGGGCAAGGGCTACCTGACCTTCGCCATCCACGACTACCTGCGCCATACCCTGCAGCGTGAAGCGCAGGTGACCGGCGTCGAGCTGCGCGCGGACATGGTCGAGCTGTGCAATGCCGCGGCCTCGCGCCTGGAGCATCCGGGCCTGGTATTCGAATGCGGTGATGTACGCAGCGTGGTGCCCAGCGCCATCGAGGTGATGATCGCCCTGCATGCCTGCGACATCGCCACCGATTACGCGATCCACACCGGCATCCGCTGCGGTGCGGCGATCATCATGTGCTCGCCGTGTTGCCACAAGCAGATTCGCCCGCAACTGCACAGCCCGGGCCTACTCAAGCCGATGCTGCAGTACGGATTGCACCTGGGCCAGCAGGCCGAAATGCTCACCGACAGCTTGCGCGCGTTGTACCTGGAAGCCTGTGGCTACGAGACCAAGGTGTTCGAGTTCATTTCGTTGGAGCACACCAACAAGAACAAGATGATCCTGGCGGTCAAGCGCCAGGCGCCGGTTGAGGCGTCAGCGCTGCTGGAGAAGATCCAGCAGCTCAAGGTGTTCTATGGGGTCAAGGAACATTGCCTGGAAACCTTGCTGCGGGCCGATGGCTTGATTCCTGCCTGATAGCATCGCGGGTCGGTGCACGCAGATCCACTGTGGGAGCCGGCCTTGCCGGCGATAGCGTCAGCCCAGCCCCCGCACAGGCGCAGGATGCACCCGCGTCTTGCGCCCCAGCACCACTGTCGCAATCACCCCGGCGGCAAACACCCAGGTAATCGGCTCGACCTGTTCGCCAAAGAACAGCGCCGACAAGGCGATGGTGAAGAAGATCTGCAGCAACTGGATCTGGCTCACCCGGGCAATGCCGCCCAAGGCCAGCCCGGCGTACCAGGCAAAGAAGCCGATGAACTGCGAGAACAGCGACACGTAGCCGAAGGCCCACCAGGCTTTTGCACTCACCGGCCCCTGATGCTGCAAGGCCAGGTAGAGCACCGGCCCGAGCAACAGCGGTGCCGACAGCACCAGCGCCCAGCAGATCACCTGCCAGCCGCCCATTTCCCGCGCCAGGCGGCCGCCTTCGGCATAACCCAGGCCGCCCACGGCAATCGCTGCGAGCATCAGCAGGTCACCGGCCTGGATCTGCCCGGCGCCCATGATCATCGCGTAGGCCAGCACCAGCGCACTGCCCAATGCCGCGCAGGCCCAGAAAGCCTTCGACGGTCGCTCATGGGACAGCCAGGCGGCGTACACCGCCACGCATAAGGGCTGCAGGCCGTTAACCAGCGCGCCGTGGGACGCCGGCACGCTTTGCATCGCCCAGGCCGAGAGCACCGGAAACCCCAGGATCACCCCCAGCGCCACCAGGCTCAGGCCCTTGATCTGTGCCCAGGTCGGCCATTTTTCCCGACGCCAGAGCAGCAGCGCCGCTGCTGGAATCGCCGCCAGCAACGCACGGCCCAGGCCATTGAGCAAGGGGTGCAGTTCCTGCACGACGATGCGGGTCATGGGCAGGGTCAGGCTGAAAATAATCACACCGAGAAGGCCAAGGACCATCCCGGTGTTTTCGCGGCTGGACATACAGGACGCCTGTGGCAGAGAAGTCCACTCATTGAGCCACAGGCGCGGCGGATGATCTTGTTACAGTTGCTAACAAGTTCATCCGTACAGTTGCGTCAGAAGAAACGGGTGATGCTGACCTTGGCATTCCGGCCCTGGCTGTAGGCATATTCGCCGCTGAGCTCGGAGCGGTAGTCCTTGTTGAACAGGTTATCCACCGTCAGGTTGACCTCGGTGCCTTTGAGGTAAGGCTGCTGCGGCTTCCAGTTGGCGAACAGGCCGTGCAGCTGGTAGTCGTCGTTGGCGTAGTGGTCGTAGTAGCGGTCACCCAGGGCACTGGCCGGGCCTTCGCGGTACTTGTCGCTCGGCAGGCGGTCGGTCTTGCGCACGAACTGCGCCTGCCAGCCGACCTTGGCGTCCCAGCTGGGGATCTTCACCCCCAGGGTGGTGATCCACTTCGGTGCCGGAATGTCCTTGGCCCAGACATCCGGCCCCCAGGGGTTGGTGTAGGCGCCTTCATGGCGGCCGGTCATCCACGAGTAGGACAGCGAGCCGAACAGGTAGGTCGAGTCGTAGAAGCTTTCGACCTCGAAGCCCTTGATGGTCACGCCCTTGAGGTTACGGTAATTGGACATCAAGCCTTTACCGCAGGCATCGGAGATGTTTTCGCCCTTGGCCAGTTGTGCTTCACAGCCGATACCGGTGGCTTTGAAGATCTCGTCCTTGATTTCATTGCGAAACAGCGTGGTGCGGATCTGCATGCTGTCGTCGGCAGTGAAAACGTTGGCAAAGTCGGTAACGTTACCGGCTCGCAGGGCGGTGATGCGTTCCGGGTCGAGGTTGCGGCTGCTGGCGGTGCGACTGCCCAGGCCCTGGACTTCGTACTGTTCATCCAGCACCGGTGCGCGCCAGGTCTTGCTGTAATCGGCAAAGAAGGCGGTGTTGGCGGTGGCTTTCCAGAACAGCGACAGGCGCGGTGACCAGCCGGTGTAGGTTTTCTCGCTGTAGTCGTGGCCGTTTGCGACAACGTTGTAATACGGCGCCTGGTTTGGCTTACCTTTGTTGGCGACATGGTCGTAGCGCAGCGACGGGGTGATGGTCACATCACCAAGGGTGATGGCGTCCTGGATGAAGTAACCCTGGCTGTCGACGGTGCCGCTGGGCATGAAGTACGGCTGGTAATGGCCGTTATTGTATTTGGGGATCTCGTAGCTTTTGCCGGGCATCCACATCTGCGTGTCACGGTCGTGGTGACGGATCTGCAAGCCACTGGTGAAGGCGTGTTCCAGCGGGCCGGTGGCGAACAGGCTGGTGTTGCGTACATCGAGCATCTGGTCCTGGTACTCGGTGTCCATCTTGCGCCCGCCGGTGGACGGCTGGAAGAACGCGGTGGCGTCACGCTCGTCGGTCTGCAGGGTGTCGGACTCCGAATACTTAACCTGCAGGTCGATCAGCGGGTTGTTCACTGGCTGGTACTTGTAGGTGGTCGACCAGGTGGTGTCGGTGGTCGTGCGGTTGGCCAGGAAGCGCTTGAGGGCATTCTTGTAGCCGAACCGGTTGATGTCCGACTGGGTCGGCGGGGTCGGATAGGCGGTGGAGGAGAACGGCGCCCAGCGCTCACTCTCCGAGCGCGACCAGGAGAACCCCAGGCTGTGTTCGTCGTTGAAGTGCAGGTTGGCCTTGAGCAGCGCGCCGTCCAGGTCCAGGGCACTGTTGGGCAGGCGCTGGGGGTTGATCGGGTAGCGGCCTTCGGGGTCGGGCAGGGTGCCGGCCAGCTTCATGTCGTCGCCGTCGCGCTTGGTCAGGTACACCAGGGCGTCCATGCGGCCATCGTCGGTGCGGCCGAACAACGCCGAGCTGTAGACCTGCTGATGGTCGTTGCTGGCGTAACCATACTTGAGCATGGCGCCGCTGTTGCGCCCGTCCTGGAGCAGGTCGGGGGCGTCCTTGGTGGTCATGTTGACGCTGCCGCCGAAGCCGCCGTTGCCGGTGTAGATCGAGTGCGGGCCCTTTTCCACCTCGATGTTCTTGATCAGCTCCGGCTCGATGAAGACGGTGCCTTGCTGGTAGCGCTCGAAGCCGCTCTTGGTCGCGCCATCGACGGTCATCGGCACGTCTTCGGCATCACCCAGGCCCCAGATATTGATGGTCTGGCCGCCGGGTTTGGCCGAGCCGCCCATGTTCACCCCGGGCAGGGTCGAGAGCACGCTGGGGATATTGCTCGGCTGGTAGCGGTCGATGTCTTCCTGGGTCAGGGTCGAGCGGCCGACGGTGCTCGGGTCGACCTGCTGGCCGTCGCCTACCACGCTTACCGCGCCGAGCTGGATGCTGTTGTCGGCGGTGGCGTCGTCTTCGCGCAGGCGCACCACATAGGTGTTGCCGACCTTGACCAGGGCAAAGCGGCTGTTGTGCAGCAACTGGCTGATCGCCTCGAGCGGTTCGTAAGCACCTTGCAGGGCCGGGGCCTGGACGCTGTTGAGCAAGGATTCGTCAAACAGCAGCTGCAGTTTTGCCTGCTGCGCCAGTTGGCTCAGCGACGCTGCCAGCGGCTGCGCCGGCAGGTTCAGTTGCAATGGTGCGGCCTGGGCCTGCAGGCTCAGGGCCAGGCACGCGGCCAGCAGTGAAGGACGAACAGACAACGGCTTGAACGGAGCAAACGCACGCAAGATGAAACCCCCCAATATGGCAACAAAGGCCAGAAAAGGCCTGCAGTGATTACGCAGACGGGAGGAAGACGCAGGGCTGCGGAAAACCCTCACATGCGAATGAAAAATATTCTCAAATTACTCTTTGCGTTCGATCCGCAGGCGGCCGTCGGCCAGGTTTACCGCCTTGATCGGCAGCAGCGCCGGCAGGGCGTTGAGCACGGCATCCGGGTCATTGACGTCGAGGTTGCCCGAGACTTTGTAGCGGCCCAGCGCCGGGTCGGCGAGCAGCACCGGCGCCGAGCGGTACAGCGACAGCTCATCGATCAGGCTTGCCAGCTCGCGGTTGCGAAAGCTCACATGGCCGCTGCGCCAGTCGGCCACCTCCTGAGTACTGAGGTTCTGGACGTTGAGGCTGCCGCGGGCCAGGTCGTAGATGGCCCGTTGGCCGGCGCTCAACAGCACTGGCGGGCGATTCTCGCCGGGGGTTTCCAGGGCCACCTGGCCGTGGGCGACGCTGAGCACCAGCTCCTGCTGGCCGCGGCGCAGATCGAACCCGGTGCCGACCACCCGTACCCGCGCATTGCCGGCATCGATGAACAGCGGGCGCTCCTTGTCGGCGGCCACGTCGATGTACAACTGGCCCTGGTCGAGGCGAATCAGCCGGCGCTCGTTGTCGAAGCTCAGGCTCAGCCGGGTGCGGGCGTTGACCTCCAGCTGGCTGCCATCCGGCAGGGCCAGGTGCTGCGGGCGTTCGCTTTGCACGGTCAGTTGTTGCTGATGATGGCGGCTCGGCAGGCCGAGGTTGGCCGCCAGCACGGCGCACACCAGCCCGGCGGCCACGGCCAGCGCCGGACGCCAGCGCAGCGGTTTGCGGCTGGGCAGGGCGACCGGTTTGTTCAGGCTCTTGAGCGCGGCCAGGTCATCCCAGAGTTGTTCGAACTGGGCATAGGCGCGGGCATGCTCGGGGTGCTGCAACCACTGGGCGAAGGCCTTGCGCGATTCGCGCGAGCGGTCGTTGCGGTTACGGGTAAACCAGCTGGCCGCCTGGGCATCGATGCTGCGCTTATCGATTTCAGGAGTGGGGGTCATTCTGGCTGCTCCATGCCGTTGTCACTGTCCAGACGTTGCTTGCAATGCAGCAGGGCCGCGGCGATGTGCTTTTCCACCATGCTCACGGAAATGCCCATGCGCGCGCTGATCTGCGCCTGCGTCAAACCTTCGAAGCGGTGCAGCATAAGGGCTTCGCGGCGGCGCGGCGAGAGTTCGGCGAGGACAAGTTTCAATTGTTCCAGGCGTTGTTGCTGCTGGGCATGCTTGAGCGGGTCGCTGCTGGTGTCGGCCGGTGTCTGTTCGCTGGCCTGGGCTTGTTCGTCGAGCACACTGTGACGCACCTTCTGCCGGCGCCAGTGATCGCTGAGCAGGTTGCGCGCCATCTGGAACAGGAACGCCCGTGGTTGCTCGACCTGCGCGCGGTCGCGATAGCCCAGCCACTGGGTGAACACGTCCTGGGTCATGTCTGCGGCATCGTTGGCATTGTCCATGCGCTTGCGCAAAAAATGCAGGATATCGGCATAGAACCCGCGACAGATTTCATGGGCAAAAGGGTCGGGTTTGGGGCGCGGCATGCAAGCTTTCCAGGACGGACCGGAGAGAAAGGTTGCAAATGGTATCGATAATAATTGCTATTTACCATGCCTGTTTTTGTCACCCATCAACGCCGCTTGCGGATTGGAACCGGTACCGGGACGTCCAGCCCGGGCGCGCCCAGCGGGTGGCTGCTGGCGTCGAAAAAGTACAGTGGCAGCTCGGGCATGTCGGCAAAACGCTGCAGGTAGTGCTGCTTCTGGCTGATGATCGAGGCGTCGCTCAACGGCCGGATGGCGATGGCCAGGTGCGTCGGGCGCGCCTGCTTGAGCGCCTCCAGCAGATGGCGGTCAGTGCTGTCCAGGTGCTGGCCGAAGATGCACAGCCCGCCCCGGTGCCCCGCCAGCTCACCGAGGGCCCAACTGAGGTAGTCGGAACTGCGGATGGCCTTGAGCTTGTCGTCGCTGCTGCTCTCGTTGACGAACAGCGGCACATCGCCCGGGGTGTTGACGGCAAAGCCATCGAGCAACTGGCTGTCGGTGGCACTGCGCTGGCGGGTGCTGCCATCCTGCTGCTTGAGCAAGTGCAGGCCGCCGTGCAGGTACAGCAGGCGTGTGCCGGGGCTGCGGGTGCGGCGGATATCGAAGTCGCCGTCTTCATCGAACAACTGCTGAAAGCCTTCCGGTGCCTGGCTGGCGGCCCAATGACAGATCAGGTCGTAGTTGCTTGAGTAGACGCTCTGGTAATTGCCCAGCTCGCGGTTGATCAGCAGTAACGTCTGGCTCGGCAGCATGCGCCAAGGGATGTGCACGCTGCGAATGGCATGGATCAGCGCTTCCTTGATCGCGTAGTAGCGGTTCAGCGGCGCCGACGCGCTGATCGCCAGCGCGGCGTTGATCCGTACCGTAGTGTTCAGGGCACTGAGCACCGGTTCGAACAGCTCGCTGCCCAGCGACTTGAACAGCGCCTGGTCAGTCAGGCTCAGGGGTTTGTGCCGCACCCGCTGGGCTTCTTCGAATAGCGAAAAATATGTGAAGGGTCGCCACAGCGCACGGCTGGCGCCGTTGCCCAGCAGCAGGCCGCTGCACGGCTGACTGGCGTTCAGGTCTGGCCAGGGGTGGAGGCTGGCGTCGAGGTCGGCGTGGGGCATCGGGCATCTCTGTGGCAGGGCAGGCAATCGCCGGCGACTTTAGCATGCAACCGGTCTGTCATCAGCGTTGGCGACTATGCTGGATTCGCTGTGCACCAAAGGAAGGCTGAAAATGTTGAACGCAATTGGACGTGTGTGTTGCCTGGCGTTGTTGCCGCTGGCGGGGCTTGCCGAAGCCGGGCAGGGCGCCGAGTTGGCCAGGGCTCAGGATATTCCCTACCCGGCGGTGATCGCCCATCGCGGCGCGTCTTATGATGCGCCGGAGTCCACGGCACCGGCCTACCGGCTGGCGCGCGAGTTGGGCGCCGACTACCTGGAGCTGGACCTGCAGCGCTCCAGCGATGGTGTACTGGTTGCCGTGCACGATGACAACCTGCTGCGTACCAGTGATGTTGCCGAGCGCTTTCCCGAGCGCAAGAACAGCCCGGTCAGCGCCTTCACCCTGGCCGAACTCAAGTCGCTGGATGTCGGCAGCTGGTTCAACAAGGCTTACCCCGAACGTGCCCGGGCAAGCTTCAAGGGCCTGAAGATCCAGACCCTCGATGAGGTCATGGCCATCGCCGCGGCTAACCCGCAACACCAGCCGGGCTTGTACATCGAGACCAAGGTGCCAGGCCTGTTTCCCGGCATCGAAGCTGACCTGAAGAACAGCCTGCAGGCCAAGGGCTGGCTCGTGCGGCCGGGCAAGGTGGTATTGCAGAGCTTCGACCGTAGCAGCCTGGCGCTGCTGCACCAGCACATGCCCCAGGTGCCCAAGGTGCTGTTGCTGTGGATCGGCAAGGGCAGCATGGAACCGGCCTCGCAGCAGACCTTTGCCGAGTCCGGCGAGCGCGACAAGGCGGCGTTCTATGCGCGCCAACAACCCAAAGACAAGGCCGAATTCGAGCGCTGGCTGGATTACGCCAAGGCCGATGGGGCCATCGGCACCGGACCTTCAGCAGCGCTGACCGAGGGCGGTGCCCAGAGTTACGCCGACCTGGTGCAGCCGTGGATGAACCAGCTGACGCACGACAAGGGCCTGTTGGTGCACGTGTACACCGTCGATGAGCCGGTGGATTTTCGCAAGGTGCTGGACGCGGGCGTGGACGGCATCTTCAGCAATCGCAGCGGCCAACTGCTGCGTTACCTGGCCCGGCCCAGTGCCCGCAGCGAGGCGCAGATTCTGCGCGCCGAGGGTTATTGACAGGCTGGCTGGCGCTGCGCGGCTGCCGTAGACTTCGCGCCTTGCACGGACTTTCAGGACACTGCCTCGATGACCTTTTCACTGCTGCTGGCGGTAATCGCTTCCGGTTTTATCTACGGCATTACTCCGGGGCCCGGCGTGCTGGCGGTGCTCGGCATTGGCGCGGCGCGCGGCCGACGCGCCGGGGCGGGGTTTCTCTGCGGTCATTTGCTGGGGGATGTGCTGTGGTGCAGCACGGCATTGGTGGCCATCGTCGGCGCACGGCAGATCGGCAACTCGGTGTTCGACATTCTCGGCGTGCTCAGTGGCCTGTACCTGTTCTGGCTGGGCATGCGTGCCCTGCGTAGCCGCCCGGGCAATGGCGAGGTCGAGCAGGGGCCGGTACGCAAACCGTTCTGGCACGGTGTGGTGTTCGGCCTGACCAATCCCAAGGCCTATCCGGTGGCCGTGGCCACGTTCACCGCCTTGCTTTCCAGTCGCGCCGAAACGCTGGACTGGTCAATGCTGCCGGCGCTGATCGCCTTGAGTTTTGTCGGTGGCCTGCTGGCTTATGCGATTCTCGTCGGTGTGGTCGGTGCCCGCCATGTGCGTACCCTGTACACTCGTTACGAGCTGTGGATCACCCGGGCGTGCGGGGTGATGTTCATCGGCTTTGCCGTCAATGCCCTGGCCCACGCCTTGCCTGGCCTGTTGCCGCGCAACAGCTGAGGGCTGGCAGAAGGCTATACCGATATGTGAGAATGATATGAATTCCTATTCATGTCCTTCTCGCACGCCGGACCTTCATGACTTCGCTCTCCACGCCCTGGACCGCCGCTGCCCCGGCCTTGCAGGCGGTCGTCCACGATCTGCTGGCCAACTATAGCGACCTGCGCCGCTACCTGAGTGGGCGCTTGCGCAATCCGGATGATGCCGCCGACATTGCCCAGTCAAGCTTTGCCCAGGCCTACGCCCATGCCTTGAACGCCCCGGTGCTCAACGCCCGGGCCCTGCTGTTCCAGGCGGCGCGTAACCTGTGCATCGATCAGTACCGGCGACGCAGCAACGAGCTGGCGGCGCTGGAAGACTGGCTGACCCGGGCCGATGCGCTGAGCCCGAGCGTTGAAGAAATCATCATCGCCCGCGAGCAACTGCAGCAGCTGATCGAGCGTATCGAACGCATGCCGCGCCTGCGCCGTGAAGTGTTCGTCCGCGTGCGCCTGCACGGCCAGCCCCATCGCCAGGTGTGTGCCGAGCTGGAACTGTCGGCCAAGGCAGTGGAGCTGCACATCGCCCGGGCGGTGTTCGATTTGTCCGAACTGAGCCTGGCGGCGCGGCATGCCTGAGTCTTCGCCGGTATCAACGCGCAAGGTGCAGCAGGCCCTGACCTACCTGGCCGCACTCAATAGTGACGACCCCGAACGGGTACAGCAGGCGCGTGGGCAACTGGAGCGCTGGCGCGGTAAAAGCAACGAGCACGAAAGGGCCTGGCAAGAGGCCGAACAACGCTGGCAACTGGTGCATCGGCTGACCCCGCAACTGCGCCCGGCAGTGGCGCCGGAGCCGCTCAACCTCAGCCGTCGGCGCCTGCTGCGTCAGGGCGGCGGCCTGCTGCTGGCGGTGGTGGGGGCCAGTTGGCTGGGCTGGTTGTGGCGGCGTACGCCGCAGTTCGATCGCCTGCTGCAAACCGTGCATGCCGAACCGCCACGCGGCGAAACCCTGCCCGATGGTAGCCAGTTGCTGCTGGCCGCCGAAACCAGCCTGCGCGTCGAGTACAGCAACGGTCTGCGCCAGGTGCGCCTGCTGCATGGCCACGTCTATTTCGACGTGGCGCGCGAGCGCTTGCGAGCGTTTGTGATCAGCACCCGGCTGGGCGAAGTGCAGGTGCTGGGCACGGCGTTCAGTGTCAGCGATCGCGGTGCTGAGATTCAGGTCGCGGTGGCGCGCGGGCGGGTCGAGGTGCGTGGCTTGCGTGACGGCTCGCAGGTGTTGCAGGCCGGTGAGCGGATCAGCCTCGATGCGCAAGGCCGATTGCTCCGGCTCAGGTCCGATCCGCATGCCGCGCCGGATATCCAGCATTGGCAGCGCGGTTGGTGGTCGTTCACCGAGACGCCGCTGGCCGAGGTGATTGCCGAGGTCAACGCATATGCGCTGCAACCGGTAGTGCTGGAGCCCGCCGCGGCACGCCTGCAACTGACCGGCAGCTTCCCCAGCGACCAGCCGGAACTGCTGCTGCAGACGCTGCCGAAAGTCCTTCCGGTGAGCCTGGTTCAGCAGGGGCAGCAGCGCACCCTGCGATTGCGCTGAAAAAGTTTTGAGGGGTAACGGCGAAGTGGCCCGTCTTCATCGCTGAACTCACCTCTGCAAGGACAGATCATGTCGCTTCCCCATGCCCGCCCGGCACCCCCTGCGGCTTTCCCCGGTACCCTGCGTCGGCTGGTGCTGGCCTGTGCCCTGGGCAGCGCCAGCCTGTTGCCACTGACTGGCGTTCACGCCGCCGCCCTGGCTGCTGACGCGCCGGCCCTGAGCTTGAACCTGCCGGGTCAGTCCCTGGAAGCCGCAGTGCATGCCCTGGCCCGTGAAGCCGGGGTGGCTATCGCTGCCGACAGCCAATTGCTGGCGGGTCGCAGCGCACCGGCATTGCAGGGCCAGTTCACCTTGCAGCAGGCCTTGCAGCGCGTGCTGGCCAACACTGGCTTGGTCGCCAGTGAAGAGAACGGTGTGATCATCCTGCGCAGCCTGAACAGCGACGGCGCCCTGACCCTCGGTGAGCTGAACATCAATGCCAGCAGCAATCCCGATGGCCTGCCCGAGGCCTACAGTGGCGGCCAGGTCGCCCGCGGCGCACGCTTGGGCATGCTGGGTAATCGCGATGTGATGGAGACACCGTTCAACGTCACTTCCTACACCGCCCAGCACATGGAAAACCAGCAAAGCGGCACGGTTGGCGCGGTGCTGCGCAACGATCCGTCGATCCGCTTCAGCACCGGCGAAGGTCACGCCTACGAGAACTTCATGATCCGTGGCTACTCCCTTGACTCCACCGAGCTTGCGCTAAACGGGTTGTACGGCCTGGCCCCGGATGGCCATGTGCCGACCGAGTTCCTTGAGCGGGTGGAAGTGCTCAAAGGCCCCGGTGCCTTGCTCAATGGCATGGCACCCAACGGCGGTGTCGGCGGGGTGATCAACCTGGTGCCCAAGCGCGCCGGCGAAGCGCCGCTGACCCGCCTGACCAGCAGCTACGTGTCCGACGGTTATGTCGCTGAACACATCGATCTGAGCCGTCGCCTGGGCGACGAGCAACGCTTGGGCATTCGCTTCAACGGTGTATATGGCAGCGGCGAAACCGGCGTCGACCAGCAATCCAAGGACCGCACCCTGGCATCGTTGGGCATGGACTATCGCGGCGACGGCTGGAAGCTTGAACTGGATGCCTATGAGAGCCACGAAAAACTTGAGGACGGCAGCCCGATGATGGCCGGCTTCAGCAAACTGGGCCATGTCACCAAGGCGCCGAAACCGGACACCAACATCCTCGATGGCATTTCCGCCAAGCAAATCAGCAAGGCCGTGGTGCTGCGCGGTGAATACGACCTCAACGACGACTGGACCGCCTACGCCAGCGTCGGCAGCGCCCGCACCCGCTACAAGGGTTTTCTCAACGGCACCCGGGTGATCGTCACCGGTGCCAACGGCGATGCCAGCGGCGAGACCTATAACCAGGCGGGCTACACCCATAGCCTGTCCACCGAAGCCGGGGTGCGTGGCAACTTCGTCACCGGCCCGGTCAACCACCAGGTGGTATTGAGCACCACCTTGCTGCATCAGGACATCGGCCGCGCCGCCACGGTGACCGGCAAGAAGTACGTGACCAACATCTACCATCCGGGCAAGCCGATCATTGCCGGTGACATCGGTTCCAGCGACAAGACCGGCGATAACACCCTGTCCAGCTTCGCCGTCGCCGACACCCTGGGCTTTATCGACGACAAAGTACTGCTGACCCTCGGGGTACGCTCGCAACGAGTGCGGCAGAAGATGAGCAAGCCGGCCTATGACGAGCGCGCCCTGACCCCGGCCCTGGGCCTGGTGCTCAAGCCCTGGGATGCGCCGGTGTCGCTGTACGCCAACTACATCGAGGGCCTGACCCAGGGCGGCATGGTCACCGACCTTGCCGCCGCCAACTACGGCGAGCAGTTCGCCCCGTACAAGGCCAAGCAGATGGAGGCCGGGGTCAAGTGGGACCTGGGCGATTTCACCCACACCCTCAGCGTGTTCCAGATCGAGAAGCCGAGCATGCTCCTGGACCGTGCCAGCAACCGTTACACCGACGATGGCGAGCAGCGTAACCGCGGCGTGGAATGGAACCTGTTCGGCGCGCTGACCCCGAGCGTGCGCCTGCTTGGTGGCGTCACCTACACCCGTGCCGAACTGACTCGCACCGCCGGCGGTACCTTCGATGGCAACACCGCCCGGGGTGTGCCGGCCTGGGCGGCCAACCTCGGCGCCGAATGGGACACCCCCTGGATCCCGGGCCTGACCCTGACCGCACTGGGCATCCACAGCAGCTCGCAGTACCTCGACAGTGCCAACGACCTGAAGATCCCGCAGTGGACCCGCTATGACCTTGGCGGTCGCTACAGCACGCGCATCCTCAGCAAGGATGTAGTGCTGCGTGCAAGCCTTGAGAACGTCGAGAACCGCGCCTACTGGGCCGGGGTGTTCAACGACGGCTATGCCACGGTCAGCGAGCCACGCACGCTGAAACTTTCCGCCAGCATCGACTTCTGAGGTGAACATGCGGACTTTCAGTCAGTGGAGCTGCGCCGTGGCGCTGGCCCTGTGTGTGAGTGGCAACGCGATGGCGAACGCCGACAGGCCCCTGCAACCGGGGCAAACCGTCAGCGCCAGCGTTGCCCAGGGGCAACAACCGGTCTGGAGCTTGCAGCTCAAGGCCGGCGACCTGGTCCAGGGCCGGCTGCAGGGCGATGTCAGCCTGCGCCTGCTCGATGCCCGGGGCCAACCGCTGCGGCTGTTGATCGATGGTCAGGACCAGCCGCGCGAGTTCATCTTCATCGCCGAGCGCGATGGCGCCTACGGCCTGCGTGCCGAGGTGCTGGCCAACCGGCCGCAGGCAACCTACGCGTTGAGTCTGAAACAGGTGATTGCGGCCAGCGAGCAGCAGCGCCGCGCCGTACCGTTGCCGAGCCCGACCCTGCGTGCGCTGCAACAACAGTTGGCCCGGGGGGCGAGCACCGATGCGTTCTGGAAGGCGCGTCAGCAACAGGGCACGCCCATGGTCGAAGCCGTGGCGGACAAGCCGGGCATGAGCCTGGTGACCTTCCTCTGGCGCGGTGCCGAGCACAATGTGCGGGTGTTCGGCGCGCCCTCGGGCAATCACGATGAGCTGCAACGTCTCGGCGACAGTGACGTGTGGTTTCGCAGCTATCTGCTGCCTTCGTCTGCACGCTTGAGCTATCAACTGGCCCCGGACGTACCGGCGTCGGATGATCGGCGGATGATCCTCGCCAGCACCCGGCGTGACCCGCTGAACCCGAACAGCTTTGCTGATGGCAGTGGCGACCCGTACCTGTCGCGCTCGCGCCTGGAACTGCCGGCTGCGCCCGCGCAACCCTGGGTGGCCGAGCGCAAGGATATTGCCCGTGGCAGCCTGGAGCGCAAGGTGCTGAGCAGCACCTTGCTGGGCAACCAACGCGATGTCTACCTGTACCGCCCGGCACAGTGGCAGGCGGGGGCTGAGGGGCAGGGCCTGCTGGTGCTGTTCGATGCGCACGCCTATACGCGCCAGGTGCCGACCCCGACCATTCTCGACAACCTGATCGCCGATGGCTTGATCCCGCCAACCGCGGCCTTGATCATCGCCAACCCCAGCGACCTCAGCCGCCAGCAGGAGCTGCCGCCGAACCCGCAGTTTGCTCGTTTCATGGCTGAAGAACTGATGCCCTGGGCACGCCAGCAAGGCCTGGCGGCAGCGGCGCAGCGCACCGTGGTCGCGGGCTCCAGCTACGGAGGCCTGGCCTCGGCCTACATGGGCCTCAAGCACCCGGAACTGTTCGGCAATGTGCTGAGCCTGTCCGGTTCCTATTGGTGGGGGCAAGAAGGTGAAGAGCCAGGCTGGCTTACCCGCGAGTACGTCAAGGCGCCCAAGCAACCACTGCGCTTCTACTTGCAGTCGGGCTTGTTCGAAGGGCCGAAAATCCTCGACACCAACCGCCATTTGCGTGATGTATTGCTGGCCAAGGGATACCCGGTGGAGCAGGTCGAGTACCCGGCCGGGCATGATTACTTGCAATGGCGGGGCAGCTTGCCGTGTGGCTTGATCAGCTTGATCGGCAAGGCTGCGCAACTGCCGAAAACCTGTCAGCCAGGCTGACAACGGGGCTGCTTTGCAGCCCATCGCCGGCAAGGCCGGCTCCCACAATGGCTCTGCATGCACCGAACTTGTGGGAGCTGGCCTTGCCAGTGCTAGAGCGTTTGTTCCTTGCGACTGCGATTGCGCCACAACCGATACGCCCTGATCCCCGAACGCACCGAACCAAACAGCAAGCCGTTCTCCATCTCCCGTGCGATCCCCGAACGCACCAGCATGCGCAAAAAGCGTCCGCGCGCCCGGGCGATGCCGAAGTAGATACCGCGGGCTTTCAAGGTGTCGCGCACCTCGCGCAGGGCCGCAATGCCGCTGACATCGATCGAGCTGACCGCCTCGGCATCGAACAGCACCGCGCGCGGTTGCTCCTCGCGATGCACCGCCTCGAGCAAACGCATTTTGAAGTAGTCGGCATTGAAAAACAGGATCGCGTCGTCAAAGCGGTACACCACCAGCCCTTGTACCGTGCGCGCCTCCTTGTAGCGGCGGATGTCGACCTGGCCTTCGATGCCCGGCACCCAGCCGAGCACCGCATCGGTGGGCTGGTAGATGCTGTAGAGCAGGCGCAGGATCGCCAGGGTCACGGCGATGATGATGCCCGGCAGCACGCCGACCCCGAGCACGCCGACGGTGGTCAGCACGCACAGCCAGAACTCGAAGCGGCTGAGCGTGTAGATCTTTTTCAGCGATTGCACATCGATCAGACCCCAGCCGGCCATCAGCAGTACCGCGCCCAACGCCGCTTGCGGAATCCACGCCATGGGCGTGGTGAAGGCCAGCAATATCAGGGCGATGACCAGGGCGGCGATGATCCCTACCAACTGGCTTTTGCCGCCGACCATGTCGTTGACCGCGGTACGCGAGTCGGCGCCGCTGATGGCAAAGCCCTGGGAAACCCCGGCGGCAATGTTGGTGACCCCCAGGGCCAGGAACTCATGGTTGGCGTTGATCGCATAACCATGACGGGCAGCAAAGCTGCGGGCGGTAAGCATGGCGCTGCAAAAGCTGACCGTGGCGATACCCAAGGCATCACGCAGCAGGCTTTTCATTTCTTCCAGATTGGTGTGCGGCCAGGCCAGTTCCGGCATGCCGGCCGGCACCGGGCCGAGAACCGCCACGCCAAAACGGTCCAGACCAAACAGCCCGACCACCAGGGTTGCCACCGCCACTGTCACCAGCGCCGCTGGCAGGCGTGGGTAGCGGCGCGGCAGCCAGATCAGCAAGCCCAGCCCGGCGACGCCGATCACCAGGGTCAGCCAGTGGATTTCCCCCAGGCGCTGCAGCAGGTTGATCAGGCTGAGAATGAAGCCGTTGCCCTCGATCTGGAACCCCACCACCTTGCCCAGTTGCCCGGCCAGCAGGCTCAGGCCGATACCGTTGAGGTAACCGATGAGGATCGGCCGCGAGAAAAAACTGGCAATGAACCCGGCCCGCGCCAGCCCGGCACCGATCAGCATCAAACCGACCAGGATGGTGACAATCACCGACAATTGCGCCAGCCGCGCCGGGTCGCCCATGGCCAACGGCGCGATCGCCCCGGCGACCATGGCGCAGGTGGCGGCATCCGGGCCGACCATCAACTGCCGCGAGCTGCCGATCAGGGCATAGACCATCATCGGCAGGATGCATGCATACAAGCCGTACTGCGGCGGCAGGCCGACGATCTGCGCATAGGCAATGGCGATAGGGATCTGGATCGCGGCCACCGACAAGCCGGCCTGCAGGTCATGGCGAAACCATTCACGGCGGTACTGCAACAGATTGGCCAGGCCAGGCAGCCAGCGGGAGAGAAACATGCACGGATCCTTTCGAGTGTTTCGCGGTGGGCTATTAAAGCGCAGCGCGTAGAGCCTGGGCAGGGCGTCAAATCAAAAACACCGCTGTTAAGTCTGGTGCAAGCCGTGGAAAATGCCGCCCGAATATTTGGATCAGTGAATGGAAGCCGATGGAACGCATACTCAATAGCTGGAAAAAACCTGCAGGCCTGCTGTGCCTGGCCTGGTGCTGCACCGCCCAGGGCATGGGCGACATCTTTGGCGATGGCACTGGCAATGTCGATGGCATGCTGACCCTGGGGGCCACGGTGTACGTGCCCTTCATGCTCACCGGGGCAACCACCTTCGGGCCAACCATGGCCTCCGAGGGGACTTCCGACAGCGATGGCAAGCGGGTGCTTGCGCAAGCCCGCGACGATGCCGCGGCGTTCATTGCCAGCGACGGGGCTTACCGGGGTGTCTATCTGCAATCGGCACTGCACTGGTTGCGCAGCAAGGGGCATGCAACAGGGGCAACGGACAGCGAGCTGGCCCAGCAAATACTGGTGTTGGCGGTGGTTGAGGCGAAGGGCAATTAGCAAAATAGCCACCAGGGCGGTGGCCAAGGTCTCAGCTGCGCTGGAACCTGGAAGAAGCTGGAGCGGGTGAAGGGAATCGAACCCTCGTTATCAGCTTGGGAAGCTGGAGTAATGCCATTATACGACACCCGCTTTCAGGGCTGACTTTGTACCAGAACTTCGCCGCGATTTGAAGCTCTTTGTTGCTGCAGAGCCATCGGCCGGTGGCCGCTAGCGCAAGGTCGTGCATCTTCTTTCTGGCCTTTGGGGCCGTTGATGCAGGAGGCTGCGCTACCGGTCACCGTGTCGCTCAGATAGCCAGTGCATGGTGCTCCTGGGTGTAGCTGTAACGGGGACGCGATTCTTTCAGCGCAGGCTTGAGGAAACCCAGCAGCACTTCACGGGTGTCGCGGCAGGCGGCCTTGTGTTCCATGTCGAGGAAATGGCCGGTGGCGCGGATCTCGCGAAAGTGGCTGTTGCGCACATGCTGACCGAACTGGCGGGCATCCTCGGTGGTGGTGTATTCGTCCCACTCGCCATTCATGAACAGTACCGGAATGTCGATCACCCGCGCCGCCCGCAGGGCGTTGCCCAGGTCGTGGTCGAGTACCTGGTTGATGTGAAAGTGCATCTGCGCGTATTCGTGGTTGTCCAGGCTGCTGACGTGCCGGTAGTTGAAGCGCTTGAACAGCGACGGCAGGTGCTTGCCGATGGTGTCGTTGACCAGGTTGCCGACCTGATAACGGTCGCAGGCGCTCAGGTACTGGCAGCCGCGTTCGAGGTAGTCGCGCATCGGTTCGTTGATTACCGGCGAGAACGAACTGACCACCGCCTTTTCGATGCGCCGTGGTTTGTGCGCCAGGGCCAGCAGGGTGCAGGCGCCGCCCCAGGAGAAGGACATGACGTGATCGGCGCCAAAGTGGTCGATCAGCTCCAGAAGGATCTGCCCTTCGGTTTCCTTGGTCAGCAAATGCTCATTGCGGTTGTGGGGCTTGGACTTGCCGGCGTAGGGCTGGTCATACAACACCACGTTGAATTGCGGGTGCAGGTTGCGCACCGTCTGGGCAAAGGAGGCCGTCGTGGCCAGCGAACCATTGATCAGGATGATCGTCTTCTCAGCGGCGTCTGCTCGATAGAACTCCGTGTAAACCCGATACTGACCTTGTATATCAAGCACAGCGATTTCTGGCCTCATGTCGTCGACTCCTGGCGCAAAAAAGGGTGTTCGCACATGCAAGGATGCGCGTTCTTTATGACAGGTAGGCATACGCCTTGAAGAAGCTGAGGGCCCTGGTCGATCCCTGTGGCACGCGGGTCGACCGGTATTGTTCTAGGAGGGCAATCTGCCGGACGCCAATGCTTCGAGGCATGGGTCGCCGGCAAAAAGGTGTCTTGGACTACAACTGTGACTGGTGAGTCACAAGCAGACCGACGATTGGATTCAAGCAGGCACTCAGCCAACCCGCAAGTGCCTTTGGGGTAATTGGCGAAAATTTTCCGCCAGGCGGTCGCAGGCTCAGATTGCCTGGATTTCTTCGGGATAGAGCGCCCGGTACTGGCCGGGCTGCAGGTTCGGGTCCAGTTGCAACGGGCCCATGCGTTCGCGGTGCAGGCGCAGCACCTTGTTGTCGAAGTGGCCGAACATGCGCTTGACCTGGTGGTAGCGCCCCTCGACGATGCTCAGGCGTGCGCTGCACGGGCCCAGTAAGGTCAGTTCGGCGGGCAGGGTGGTGAGGTCTTCGAAGGCGAAGTAGAAACCCTGGCGGAACTTGTCGATGTAGTGTTCGCCAATCTCCTGCTCGGTCTCGACGTAGTAGACCTTGGGCAGTTTGGTCTGTGGCTGGGTCAGGCGCCGCGACCACAGGCCGTCGTTGGTCAGCAGCATCAGCCCGGTGGTGTTGAAGTCCAGGCGCCCGGCGATATGCAGGTCCTGGGTGTCGGGCTGGTCGATCAACTCGATCACGGTGGGGTGCTGCGGGTCCTGGGTGGCACTGACGCAGCCCTGGGGCTTGTGCAGCATCAGGTAGCGCAGCGGGCGCCCGGCCTGCAGCAGTTGCTCGTCGACCTCGATACGGCTGAACTCGCGCACGTCCAAGCGCGGATCGCTGACGCACTGGCCATCCACGCGCACGCGCCGTTCCACCAGCAGCAGGCGAACATGCTGGCGGCTGAAGCAGGGCAGGTTGCTGAGGAATCGATCGAGACGCATACAAAGCCAGGCGCAGGGCGCGACAGTTTAACCTTCGGGCGCGGCCTTGGCTGCCTGCAATTGCGCCTCGACCTTGGCGCAGCGTGGGCACAGGCAGGCCTGGTTGCGCAGCTCGCAGGGCAGGGCTTGGAGCACCTTGGGGTCGATGCTCACGCCATAGCACCAGCAGGCCTGGGCGGCCGTGCGCGGGTCGGCGAGGCTGCAATCGTTGCTGGCGCCACAGGCGGGGCAGCGGCGGGTGTCATTCATGGTCAAGGCTGTTCATGGTCGGATCGGGGCATCTCGCTGCAGACGCGGTTGCGTCCACTCTGTTTGGCCCGGTAAAGGGCATGATCGGCACGGGCGATCAGGCTGTGCAGGGTATCGTCGGCCTGCAGGTTGCTCAAGCCGATACTGGCGGTCAGATGGATCGGCTGCCCGGCATAAGTAAAGGCCAGTGCTTCGGTCTTGCTGCGAATCTTCTCGGCGACGGCCAGGGCGCTGTGGCTGTCGGTGTCCTTGAGCAGCACGATAAATTCCTCACCACCCCAGCGGCAGATGATATCAGCATGGCGCAGGCAGTCTTCCAGCACCTGGGCGAACTGGCACAGTACTTCGTCGCCGGCCAGATGGCCATGGGTGTCATTGAGCGCCTTGAAGTGGTCGAGGTCGATCAGCAGGGCGATCAGCGGCTTGGGTTCGCGCTGGGCTTCCTGCAGCGCTTGCGCGGCCAGCAGGTCGAAGCCGCGGCGGTTGGGCAGGCCGGTGAGGCTGTCGAGGGTGGCCAGGGTTTCGATGTTGTCCTGATGGCGCTTGACCATGGCATTGAGCAGCGACAGCACCACCAGGGTGATCATCGCGCAGATCGCCAGGTTCAGGTACAGCGACTGGCGTATGGCGTCCATGGCGCCGTCTTCGCGCTTGTCAACGAACAGGAACCAGTTCAGCTCCGGTACCAGGCGCACATTGAGGAAATGGCTGTGGCCGTCGCTGCTGCGGTACTCATGACTGCCGCTGACCGGGGTGGGCATCTGCTTGAGCAGGTTGTGCAAACCGTCCAGCTCGGTCAGCGACTGGCCAGACCGGGCGCCATGGGGGCCGCCGCTGGAGCCGGTCAGCACCACGCGGCCATGGCGGTCGACGAAGAACACCCGGCGCTGGTAGCGCTGTTGGTAATCATCGATCAGGCGAATCACCGCTTCGACCGTCAGGCCGATACCGGCAACGCCAATGAACTTGCCGTCGTAGTCGAACACCCGATAGTTGATGAACACCGTGAGGCGATCCTGGTTGGCCATGTCGAGGTCGACGTTGATCTCGTAGGGCGTGTTCAGGGTCAGCACCCGTTGGTACCAGGCATCGCGGGGCGCCTGCGGGTCGATCTTCTTCAGCACGCCCTTGGCCTGGTAGTAGACGCCGGTAGTGTTTGAGACGAAGAACGCCGTGTAGGCGTGGTGCTGACGCATGACCTCGTTCAGGTAGCGGTTCACCTGAGCAGGGTCCCGTTCGCCGGCCAGCGCCCAGTCACGCAGAAAGGTGTCGTGGGCCATCATCGAGGAGACCAGGATCGGCCGCACCAGGTCCTTCTGGATTTCCGAATACACCGTATCGGAGGTCAGCGGCAGTTCGGTGTTGACGATGTTGTCGCGGATCGAGCTACGCGAGGCGAAGTAACTCAGCAGGGACGTCGCCAAAAAGCCGCAGGCGAGCAAGAGCAGTAATGTCAGGATCAGCGAGCGCTGCGAAAACAGGGCGGAACGAGGCGGCATGACATTCCCGGTCTGTGGGCCAATGGCCTTCATTCTAGTGGTCTGGCAGAAAAATAACTTTACGATTTTTAAGGGTATCGGCCTTGTATCAATTTATTGCAGCAATGGCACCGGACCTGTTTTTGGCAGTCTTATTTCATGTCGATGCACGCTTGCCGATCGACGCCGACCAGCGCCGCTGGGATGGGCAGTTTCGCGGTCCAGGAGGCCGCCATGAATCGCCGACTTTTGCTGATTGTAGTGCTGGGTTTGCTGACTACCGCTTGTGTCCCTTATGGAGGTCACGGTTATTACCGCACTGAAATCTATACCGCCGATAGCTACGGCTATCCGGGTTACTACCGGCCGTCCTATCCCTACAATCGTGGTTATTACGTAGCTCCGCAGCCGCGCTACTACGTGGCACCACCCCCGCGTTACTACGCGCCACCACCGCATTACTACCGTCCTGCACCCCACGGCTATTACCGGGAAACTCCGCATAACTACTACAAGCCGTATCCGGGCCGCGGCCATGACCGCTACCGCCAGGGTTCGTCACGCCACGAGCGCAACCGTGACGGCTGGCCGGATCGCAACTGGCGCCGCTGAGGCGCCGTTCAGGCCAGGTCCGCCAAGGGGTGACGTCCTTCCCACGCCTTGCTGAAATGCGCGTCGACCACCGCCGTTGGCACTTGGGCGATATCCGCCCAGTGCCAGCGCGGTTTCTGGTCCTTGTCGATCAGCCGTGCGCGCACCCCTTCGCTGAACTCCGGATGCTGGCAGCAGTTGAGGCTCATGGTGTATTCCATCTGGAACACCTGGGCCAGTGACAGATGGCGGGCGCGCTGGATCTGCTCCCACACCAGGTGTGCAGTCAACGGGCAGCCTTCGAGCATGGTCTGCGCGGCCTTGGCCAACAGCGGGTCGGCGTGGTTGCGCAACTGGGCGATGGCGCGCCAGGCGCACACTGGGTCGGCGACATCGAGCAGGGCGTCGATCTGCTGGCGCCTGGGCAGCCACTGGGGTTCGGGCCGTTCAGCCTGGGCGCCATGCTGCTGCGCCTTGAGCAGGCTGTTGAGCTGCAGGGCGGTCTGCTCCTGCCAGTTCAGTTGCAGCAGGTCATCGAGCAGTTCTTCCTGCTGGCTTTCGCCCAGCAGACGGTTCGCCAGGCCCAGGTCCAGGGCATCGGTGGCGTTGATCGGTGCGCCGGTCAGGCCCAGGAACAAGCCCAGCTTGCCGGGCAAGCGGGACAGGAACCAGCTGCCACCGACATCCGGGTACAGGCCGATGCTGATTTCCGGCATGGCCAGGCGGCTGCTTGGCGTTACCACGCGCACATTGGCGCCTTGCAACAGGCCCATGCCGCCGCCCAGCACGTGGCCATGGCCCCAGCAGATCAGCGGTTTGGGGTAGGTATGCAGGTGGTAATCGAAGCGATACTCGGCGCTAAAGAATTGCGCCGCCAGGGGCGGTACCCGGCCGGGATGGTCGCTGCAGGCCTGGGCCAGGCTGCGCACCTCACCGCCGGCACAAAAGGCTTTGGCGCCACTGCCGCGCAGCAGTACGCAGACGATGTCCGGGTCATCGGCCCAGGCCTTGAGCTGTTCATCGAGTACCTCGATCATTGGCAGCGACAAGGCATTGAGGGTTTGCGGCGCATTGAGCGTGGCGACACCGATGCGCGCGCCGTCGACGCCGGTGAGTTCTTCGCACTGTACTGCAGCCATGGGCGACCTCGTGGTTGATCCGCACAAGTATGGCCGCTGCTGGTGATTTCGGCGGTCGCCGGTCGGATCGATTGACAAGCGCAGGCAGCTTTCCTAGTGTCGCGCCATTGTTTTACGGACCCGACCATGACTGACGACGACCGCATCAAACTTGAACCGAGCTGGAAAGAGGCCCTGCGCGCCGAATTCGACCAGCCCTACATGCACCAGCTGCGCGAATTCCTGCGTGAGGAACACGCCGCCGGCAAAGAGATCTACCCGCCAGGCCCGCTGATTTTCAACGCCCTCAACTCCACGCCGCTGGACCAGGTCAAGGTGGTGATCCTCGGCCAGGACCCGTACCACGGCCCGGGCCAGGCCCATGGCCTGTGCTTCTCGGTGCAGCCGGGGGTGGCGCCGCCGCCGTCGCTGGTGAACATCTACAAAGAGTTGCAGCGTGACCTGAACATCGAGATCCCCAAGCACGGCTGCCTGCAGTCCTGGGCCGAGCAGGGCGTATTGCTGCTCAACACCACCATGACCGTCGAGCGTGCCAATGCCGCGTCCCACGCCAACAGGGGCTGGCAGTTCTTCACCGACCGCATCATCGAGGTGGTCAGCGAACACCAGCCCAACAGCGTATTCCTGCTCTGGGGCGCCCATGCCCAGAGCAAGCAGAAGCTGATCGATGCCACCAAGCACCTGGTGCTCAAGTCGGTGCATCCATCGCCGTTGTCGGCCTACCGGGGCTTTCTCGGTTGTGGGCATTTCAGCCAGGCCAACCGCTTCCTCGAGCAGCGCGGGCTGACCCCGATCGACTGGCGTTTGCCGCCGGTTTGAGGCCGGGTACCTAGCATTTTTGTCAGTTTCGGCCGATTTGAAATAGGCATCTAATACTTCCAGGTTTTCCACGGCAGCCAGCTACAGGCTGGCTGCCACGGTCCTCTTCGCTGGAAGGAACTGTCGCCATGGGCTCGGATGATTCTGATACTGCTGATGATCCGGTAAAACCTCGGGAGCGCTACGCCGCACCGGTCGTTCCGGCCGCCATGGAACTGGCGGACGATGATGTACTGGGGCATTTGGTGCGCAAGGAAGACCAGTTACGTCCACTGGCGATCAGGATCGAGGAGATCTGGGCGGACTACGATACTGCACCTCCGGGCTTTGACACCAAGGTCGAGTTCCTCTGGCGAGGGGTTGTGGTTGAAACATTCACCTTCCCGCAACCGGTCATCCCGGATGATGTTATTCCAGTGGTCTGCACGATGCCGTCGGACTACATGGCGGCGCCGGGCTCTGCGCGGGTCGAATACCGCGTTACGGTAACGGTGAACCCGTCCCTTTCGCACGCAACGCACTTGTTTATCGACAAGCAGGCGCCAAATGGCGACGAGGAAGGTAAGCCCCTGCAATTTGATCAGGAAGTCCTGATCAACGGCGTCACCGAGGATTACCTCAGTCGGCACGACACGGTCGATGCCCGGGTCGTGCCTTGGCCAGATATCAGAGTGGGCGACCTGCTGATGTATTACTGGGAAAAGTTGCCCGTCATTGAAACGGATGAGCAATCCCTCGAACTGCCCTACGCTGGTGAGCTGCGCATTATTGATGTCAACGCTCCGATCATCGTGCAATACGATGCGATGCTGGTCCGTGAGAGCGGTTCAGGCCCGCATAAAGCCTACTATCGCCTGGAAGATCGAACCGGTAACCGCGGGCCAAAGTCCGAGGACCAGGGGCTTGAGGTGGTGCTGGATGAACTGCCGGGCGCCTTGCCTGATCCTCGGGTGCCCAGGTTCGATGCTGATGGGCTGATCGATCTGGAAGACGCCCAGACAGGCGTCGAAGTTCATATTGACGCCATCACCGACGCACAGGCTGGCGATCAGGTTCAGGCCTACTGGCGTGGGCTGCCGCTTCGCTTGATAACCCTATCAGACAATCAGCAATGGCCTTTGAGGGCCCCGGTCAGTTGGGCAATCCTCGCGGCAGGAGGCTTTGCTGCACCTTTTGTTGATCGGGTGCACTACACCTGGCGACGCAGCGGGGCTTTGCTCACATCCGCGACCTTATGGGTTGACGTCGACCTGACAGTGGCCGGCCCGCCTCCCGGTCCGGATCCGGTAAACCCATTGCTGCAACCCGCTGTGGTCAAGGGATTGACTGCAGACAATGTGCTGACCGGTGCCGATGTCGGCCTCGACGCCCACGTCGAGATCCGCCTGTACGACAACCCGCAAACCGGTCAGGTGCTGGAATTGTTCTGGGGGAGCCATCTGCAGGCGGTAGATCGCTACGAGGTGAAGGCTGAGGATGTCGGCGGGCAATTGATCGTGCTGAGCGTTCCTTGGGCGATTATCCATGGGGTCGGCAATTCACCTGCGCTCCCTATGCAGTACACCACCTTCAACGGGGTTAACCGGCAACGGTCGCCCGTAACACCCGTGCGTGTCGAGGTGCGAGTCATCGAAGGCCTGGCGCCCGCCACTTTCCCAGACGCCGATCGAAACCAGTGGATCAACTGCAGCAACCAGCCGTGGCTGGGCGTGCGGGTTGAAATTCCGAAAGACTCGCAATTTCAGGTAGATGACAAAATTACCCTGCACTGGGAAGGCGACTACGGCCAGATAGGCAATAACCCTATTCCCGGGACCCAGGCGAGTTTCGAACATGTGCTGACCCGGGAGGATCTTGAATCCGAGCAGGGTTACATCTTTACCGTGCTGCCCTACGACCCGTTGATCAAGTTGGCAGCACGGGAGGACGGGCGTGGCGGCGGGAATGTCCGTTACCGACTTGATAAGGCTGACGGAAGCGGTGCGGGCAACTCTGGATTAGCGCGCGCGCGACTCTCGGTCCTCGATCTGAGCACGGGTTTGTACTGTGATCCGGAAACTTGAACAGTGTCGTGCATGAGGTTTTGTTCAGCACGGTGAAGTGCTGAGCACCCGTACTTAGGGCGACGTTCTGCTTTGAACAATGTTTGGCTTTGTTACCACTTGGCTGCTGGACGGCAGGGTGGCGGCTGGGCCGACGGTGTGGTGCTGATGGTGTTCCAAATCTATTTATATTTTCAGGAGATACCAAGATGACCAAGTTTGAAGAGACAACCGGTGTGCCGACTGTAAAAGCTAAGACGCGAGCGCCGCAGCCTAGACGTTTTCGGAATTTGTTCAATCCGCCTGTTCCCACTAACACAGAGCAAAATATTGAAGGGGGACAGATTAATTTGCTGCGTACACCGAAAATCCCCGAAGGGCTCAAGGTGGACATTCCGGCTTTTACTACAGTCGGGCCGCCCAGTACGATCGATACGGTAACCGTTTACATTAACGAAAGGCCCGTTCACAGTTTTGAGTTGCCGGTGCCCCATGTGGTCTCGTTTCCCATTCCCGTGACGCTGCAGGATCCGGTGCTTGAGTCTCACGGTGAGAAAATCGTCTACTTTGATGTCGTCAACTCCATAAATCCCAATGATGGGGTTTCGCAAAATCTTACGGTAACAGTAGACAGGCTAGATCCGAATCTTGGCGCTTTTCCAGCGGCCATCATTCTTCCGGCGGATCTGCCGGATGCCACGGTGACGCCTGAGTATCTGGAAGCGCACGACAATCAGTTAGTGTTGCAGATTCCAGACTACCTTGACCCGCAAGTGGGTGACTATTGGGCAATCCTCTTTGGCGATGAGCAGTCGCAACCCAATAAGGGCGGGCTGGTCAGTGAAAGGCCCATCAATGTAGTGCTGACAACAGACGAGTTGCTCCTTGCTGGGCCGGGTACCAAGCAGGTGACCTATATACTGGAAGACCGGGCCGGCAATCCGAGCAAGCTGGCACACCGTCAGCAAGTATTCGTAATCCTCGAGCCAACGCCCATCGACCTGCTACCACCCAGGGTGGATGCAGCGCCCATTGATATTGTCGAGGCACGTGAAGGCGTGCTGATCGAGGTGGATGAATATACCAATGCCCTAGCGGGCGATGAAGTACGTGTGTACTGGAATGATATTTATGTGGATCGAGTCTTCCTGCCGCCAACGCCTAACTGGCCTTTGCCGTTTACTGCATCGTGGGCGACTATTTCCAACGGGGTCGAGGGGACCGCGCATACGGCCAAAGTGCGCTATGAAGTCATCCGCAGCAAAACCTACCCTTCTCCTGTCCTGGACGTGGAAGTTGACCTGGAGTTGATTGGGCCGCCTAACCCGGGCGAGCCCGATCCGGTCAATCCGGAGCTGGATGTTCCGCTCCTGACCTCGTCGACGGGGGAACTGAATCTTCTGCGCCCAGAGGATGCAGGCCAGCCTGCCGACGTCAGTTTTACCCTGTATGATCCTGCGCAAACGGGGGAGGTTATTCGGCTTTACTATGGTCCGGAAAACCTGTTGGTGGCCACCTACACAGTGCTGAGCACAGACACTCCCGGTGATTCGATCCCGTTGCAGATCAGCTGGGACGATATTGTCACGGTCGGCAATGGAACGGACATTCCGCTGTTCTATAAAACTTTTGCCAATGCGACCACCACCAACTTCCAGTCGTCGGGCAGTCAATTGGTGGATGTCAGTGCCATTCCATTGGCAGCGGTCAACGAGCCTGAGTTGAATTTGCTCGGTAACCAAGTGGGTATCAGTTGTTCCGATTTTCCATGGCGAGGTGTTAATGCCAGGATTCTTGATGCTCAACATCTTCAAGTGGGCGACACCATTACTTTGCACTGGCTGGGCCTGGAAGGTTTTACCAATTCGGTGCCTGTCGAAGCGACGCGTTCATCTTTTACACGGGAAGTACTCAATCAAAACGAAGTTGACACTGGGGTAAATCTCATAATCCCATGGATTCCCTGCATGGAACCGCTACGCAGCGGCTTTGTCGAGCTGTATTGGATTCAGGAACGTGGTGGCCAGGCAATTGGCCGTTCTCCAGTGAAGTCTTACTACTACTTTGGCGAACAGGGGACCGGGCTTTGCCCAGGAAGGCCATAAGCTGATTGTTTGATAATGAATGAAGCCGAGCAATGCTCGGCTTCATTTTTTCTATATAGACGCGACACTACCTGTTGATTGCGCCTACTTCTTATGAGGAATATTCCTACATAAGATTCTGTCAGAAGTTTCTATTCTGCGCTCCGAACAAACGGGGCTTGAACTAGCTGGCTCTGTTTAATCCGGAACTGAATAGTCTCAATGCTGCGGAGTAGAATCTCATGACCAAGCCAAGCATCTTCAAACCCTCGGCGCTTTCGTGCGCCTTGCAGGCAGCCCTTGTCGCACCTTTGGTGATGGCATCGGCTCAGGCCCTGGCTATCACCAAGGTTGTCGAAAGCAACCAGACCTTTACCGCTACCTCGGGGACGCCGTCCTACAACTATCGCGTAATGGAAAATGCCACCCTGAATGTCCAGGGTTCCCGTACCGAGCACATTCAAGTGCGCAAGGGGCTGTTGAACATCGACGGTGGCACGGTCACTGCCGGGGGCTCAAACAACGCTGTTGCCCTGGTCAGTGGTACCGCCCGCATCGCTAACGCTCGTATCGATAGCGCCCAAGGCAGTGGCCTGACGATTGGTCGATTAATGGATGGCTCGGCAACCGGTTCTGAGGTCCAGGTCCAGAGCAGCGAAATCACCGGTGGCCGATTCGGTGCAACGCTCAGCGCCTATAGCAGCCTGTCGCTCAAAGACTCGAGCCTGAGCGGCGCTACGGCTGATGGTCTGCTGATGATCGGCGGCCAGGCGCAGACGTACAACAGCGTGATAGAAGGCGCCGAGAGCGGCGTGCGCTTGTCCCATGAATACTATGGCTCTGAAGCCAACGAGCAGGCCCCGACGTTGCTCCTGGACAATAGCAAAGTGATCGGGGGGACTGGAGCGGCCCTGGTGGTGGACTCTGCAACTACCGCCCGTATCGACGTGCTCAATGGTTCGAGCCTGGAAGGCGCCAACGGCAACTTGCTTGAGCTCAAGAACGCCGGCTCGGCGGATATGCAGGTCAGCCGCAGCACCCTGGCCGGTAACATCCTGGTTGGTGAAGGCAGCACTGCAAATCTGGACTTGAGCAACGCCAGCCTGGAAGGTGACGTGATCGTCGCCGCGGGCGGCGCGGCGCAACTGAGCCTGAACGATCAATCGCTGTTCAAGGGGCGCCTGGAAAACGTCGACGCATTGGCGCTCAATGGCGACAGCACCTGGGCGCTGATTGACGACAGCCAGGTTGAGCAGTTGAGCCTGCAGGGCGGTCATGTGCAATTCGGCGAGCCTGGCCAGTTCTATCGCCTTGACCTGGGAGAGTTGTCTGGCAACGGCACCTTTCATATGTCGGCTGACTTCGCCACTGGCGAAGCCGACCTGCTCAATGTCAGCGGTCAGGCCAACGGTCAGCACACCCTCGCCATCAGTGCCAGTGGTCACGACCCGGCTAACGTTGAACGGATCACCGTGGTCACTACCGGCGGCGGCGACGCCGAATTCAGCCTGTTGAACGGTCCTGTAGACCTAGGTGCGTTTTCCTACGGCTTGACCAAGGAAGGCAACGACTGGCACCTGGACACCGAGAAGAAGGTCATCAGCCCAGGCACCCGTTCGGTCCTGGCGCTGTTCAATACCGCACCAACCGTGTGGTACGGCGAGCTGTCGTCGCTGCGTACCCGCATGGGCGAGTTGCGCTACAACGAAGGTAAAAGCGGCGCCTGGGGCCGGGCTTATGGCAGCAAGTACAACGTTGCCGAGTCGTCTGGCACCGCCTACAAGCAAACCCAGCAGGGCTTTACCCTGGGTGCCGATGCCCAGGTGGGCGACAGCCAATGGCTGGTCGGTGTGCTGGCCGGTCATAGCAAGTCCGACCTGGACCTGAGCCGCGGTACTACCGGTACTGTCGACAGCTACTACGCCGGTGCCTATACCACCTGGCTGGACCAGGACAGCGGTTACTACTTCGACGCCGTGGCCAAGGTCAACCGCTTCGACAACAAGTCCAAGGTAGCCATGAGCGACGGTAGCCAGGCCAAGGGCAACTACAAGACCAACGGTGTGGGGGCGTCGGCCGAGTTCGGTCGCCACATCAAGCTCGATGACGGCTACTTCGTTGAACCCTTCGCCCAGGTGTCGGCGGTGAGCATCCAGGGCGCGTCCTATGACCTGGACAGCGGCCTGAAGGCAGAAGGCGACCGGACCACCTCGGTGCTTGGCAAAGCCGGTGCCACGGTGGGTCGCAACTTCGACCTGGGCGAGGGCCGTTTTGCCCAGCCGTATCTGCGCGCTGCCGCGGTGCATGAGTTCGCCAAGAACCACCAGGTCAAGGTCAACGACAACGTGTTCAACAACGACCTGTCCGGCTCGCGTGCCGAGGTCGGTGCCGGTATTGCCGTGTCGCTGTCCGAGCGCCTGCAGTTGCATGCCGATATCGATTACAGCAACGGCGACAAGATCGAGAAGCCGTTCGGTGCCAACGTCGGGGTGCGTTTCACCTGGTAAGCGCGTAAAGAAGAAGAGGAAGCCTTGGCTTCCTCTTTTTTTGTTTCAGTCGCAGCGTTTGTCCCAATGCCTGAACAACGGCTCGGCCAGAAACAGCACGAACAGCAAACGCATCACCTGCAGCGCCGTGACCAGCGGTACCGACAGTTGCAAGGTTTCGGCGGTCAGGCTCATTTCGGCGATGCCGCCGGGCATCATGCCCAGGGTCAACGAGCGCAGGTCGAGGTTGGTCATGACGCTGAGCACGCAGGCGGCGATACCGGCGATCAGCATGGTCAAGGCCGTGGCGATCAAGGTGCGCCCGAGAAACGACGGCGCCCGGCGAAAGAACGCGCGGTTGAAGTGGCAGCCCAGGCCGCTGCCGATCAGCCATTGGCCGATCTGGCTGGCGCCGTCGGGCAGGGCAACCTGCAGGTTGGCGCTGACACTGGCCACCGCCGCCACCAGCAACGGCCCGAACAGCCACGGGTTGGGTTGTTTCAAGCGCTGCCAACCCAGGGCCAGCAACACGCCCAGCGGGCAGATCACTACCAGCCAGCTCCAGTTGACGCTGCCGGTGTGGGTCAACGGCACGCCATTGCCGAGCAAAAACTTGAACAGCGCCGGCACGCACAGCACCACCGCCAGTACCCGCAAACTCTGCGCTGCCGCCACCTGGCTGAGCACCGCGCCGTTGCGGGCGCCGAGGTTGACCATCTCCCCGGAGCCGCCGGGCATGCTGGAAAAGAACGCCGTGGCGCGGTCTTCACCAGTACGGCGCAGCAACCACACCCCGACCACACTGGAGACGCTGGTGATCAGTGCCCCGCAGAAAATCAAACCGAAGTTGCTCGCCACCTGCTCGACCACCGCCGGGGTGAAGTGCAGGCCGATACCGATGCCGATGATCCACTGCCCGCATTTGCGCCCACCGGGGATCTCGCTCAGTTGCCAGGGCGTCAGGCAACGCACCAGGATGATCGCCAGCAACGAGCCGACCATCCATGGCAGTGGCCAGCCGACCCTGCTGGCGAGGTAACCGCCAGCCAAGCCGACCAGGCCGGTGGCCCAGTACAGTTTCAGGCGGCCATCAGACATCGGCCAGGGCACGGCGCTGAAGGCTGCGCTTGCGCCAGATGCGCAGCAGCGGCAGGAGCATCATGGCGATGGTCAGGCCCCACACGCTGACGCTGATGGGGCTCGACCAGAGGATGTCCAGGGCGCCGTTGGAGATCGACAGCGCACGGCGCAGGTTCTGCTCCATCAGCCCACCGAGGATGAAGCCGAGGAGGATCGGCGACAGTGGGAAGTCCAGCTTGCGCAGGATGTAGCCGAAGATGCCGATGCCGATCATCAGGAACAGGTCGAAGGTGGTGGCATGCACTGCGTACACACCGATCGCGGTGATGATCGCGATCACCGGCACCAGTGCCCAGTTCGGCACGGCGAGGATGCGGGTGAAGATGCGGATCATCGGGATGTTGAGGATCACCAGCATGATGTTGGCGATAAACAACGAGGCGATCAGGCCCCAGACGATGTCTGGCTGCTGTTCGAACAGCATTGGCCCCGGGGTGATGTTGTACAGGGTCAGGGCACCGATCATCACCGCCGTGGTGCCCGAACCCGGTACGCCGAGGGTCAGCATCGGTACCAGGGCGCCGCAGCAGGAAGCACCGATGGCGGTTTCCGGCGCCGCCAGGCCGCGTTTGTCACCCTTGCCGAAGGTGCCGCTGGCACCGGCAATGCGCTTCTCGGTCATGTAGGCCACGGCGCTGGCCAGGGTTGCGCCGGCACCGGGCAACACGCCCATGATGAAACCGAGCAGGCCGCAGCGAATGTTGACCAGGAACACCGAGGCCGCTTCCTTGAAGTTGAACAGCATGCGTCCGGTGGCTTTCACCGCTTCGTGGCCGTGATGGGTTTTTTCCAGCAGCAGGAGGATCTCGCTGATGGAGAACAGGCCCAGGACCAGCACCACGAACTGGATGCCGTCGGCGAGGTGCACGCTGTCACCGGTAAAACGGTACACGCCGCTGTTGGCGTCGATGCCGACGCTGGAGAGAAACAGCCCGATCAGCGCCGCGATGAAGGTCTTCAACGGCCGGTCACCGGCCATGCCGCCGAGGCAGACAATGGCGAACACCATCAGCACGAAATATTCCGCCGGGCCAAAGGCGATCGCCCATTTCGCCAATAGCGGTGCGAACAGCACCATGCCACAGGTAGCGATTAAGGCGCCGATGAACGAGCTCCAGGCCGACAGCGACAGCGCCACTCCGGCCAGGCCCTGGCGGGCCATGGGGTAGCCGTCGAGGGTGGTCATTACCGTCGAGGCTTCACCGGGGATGTTGAGCAGGATCGAGCTGATCCGTCCACCGTATTCGCAGCCCAGGTACACCGCTGCCAGCAGGATCAGCGCCGACTCCGGCGGCAGGCCGAGGGCAAAGGCAATCGGGATCAGCAGCGCCACGCCGTTGATCGGGCCCAGGCCCGGCAACAGGCCGACCACGGTGCCGATCAGTGTGCCGGTGAGGGCAGTAACCAGGTTGTAGGGGCTCAGGGCGACGCCGAAGCCCTGGCCGAGATAGCCAAGCGTATCCATGTCAGTTCTCCAGAACGTCGAGCAGGCCGAGGGGCAGGGGCACATCCATCACACGGTCGAACAGCCAGTACAGGGCGATGCTCATCAGGCCGATGATCACCACGCTGGGCAGCCAGCGTCCGCCATACAGGCGCGCCATCGGCACGCCGATGAGGATGCTGCTGACAATGAAGCCCAGCGGCTCGAAGGTAGCGGCGAAGACCAGCAGCAAGGCGACGCAGAGGCCGATCTTGTTCAGGGTTTCGCGGTCCAGTTCGGGCTCGTCATCCTTGCGGACGATGGGCGTGGGGCGAAAGGCCAGGTACACAAGGCCCGCAGCCATCAGGCCGAGCATCAGCAAGGGATAGGCGCGTGGCCCGACCGGTTCGTAGGAAAAAGCTGCCTGGTAGGGCCAGGCCATCACTGCCAGGGCGGCGCACACCGCCAGCAAAAACAGGGCGAAGAGGCGTTGCAGGATCATTGGGGAATCCTCTTTTCGCGGGGCAAGCCCGCTCCCACAGGTCAACGCTGCGTCTGTGGGAGCGGGCTTGCCCCGCGATGCGTTCGAAAGGGGAGAGGCTTACTGAATCAAGCCAAATTCCTTGGCCAGGGCCTTGTAGTCAGCCACCTGTTTCTTCACGTAGGTGTCCAGCTCGGCGCCGGTCATGGCGAAAGGGAACAGCTCGCGCTGGTCGCGCAGCTTGGCGAACTCTTCCGAGGCCAGCAGCTTGTCGAACGAGGCTTTCCACCAGTCGTACTCTTCATCGGTCACTTTCGGCCCGAGGTAGAAACCGCGCACCACCGGCCAGACGATGTCATAGCCCTGTTCCTTGGCGGTGGGGATGTTCTTCATTTCCGGCTCGTCCAGGCGGGTTTCGGCAAACACCGCGAGCAGGCGCATGTCTCCGCTCTGGATGTGCGGCATGGAGTCGGAGATATCGGTACTGCCGACCTGAATATGGCCGCCGAGCAGCGCCGTGGCGATTTCGCCGCCGCCTTCCAGGGCTACATAGCGCAGGTCGCGCGGGTTGATCCCGGCGGCCTTGGCGATCAGCGCGGTCTGCATCCAGTCCTGGCTGCCGACGGTACCGCCGGAGCCGATCACCACCTTGCTCGGGTCTTTTTTCAGCGCTGCGACCAGATCGTCGAGGGTCTTGTAGGGCGAATCGCTTTTCACTGCGATGGCACCGTAACTGGTGCCCACCGCCGCCAGCCAGCGCACGGCGTTCTCGTCGAAGCGGCCGAACTTGCCTTGTGCCAGGTTCAGCAGCGAACCACTGGACCAGGCCACCAGGGTGCCGGCATCGGCCGGACGCTGGGCGACCACAGCGTTATAGGCCACCGCGCCGACACCACCGGGCATGTAGGTGACGCGCATCGGCTTGCTGAGGATCTTCTCGTTGATCAGGGCGCTTTGCACCAGCTTGCAGGTCAGGTCGAAGCCACCGCCGGGCGAGGCCGGGGCGATGCATTCGGGGCGTTTCGGTTCTGCGGCCAGGACGTTACCGGCAAGCAGCAGGCAACCGGTGGCGAGGGCAATACGGCGCAGTGAAAAAGTCATCGTCTATCTCCGTGAGCATTATTGTTGTCGGGGATTACCACAGCGCAAGGCTGTAACTCACCAGCAGTCGCACTTCGTCGGCATCGCGGGCGAAGTTGGAACGGAAGGTGGCGTTGCGCAGGCGCACGGCGACGTTTTTCAGGGCGCCACTTTGCACCACGTACTTGAACTCGGTGTTGCGTTCCCACTCCTTGCCCTCACCGCCATCGGCCAGGCTGACATTATCGCCGCTGATGTAGCGGGTCATGAAGGTCAGGCCGGGGATGCCCAGCTTGGTGAAGTCATAGTCGTAACGAGCCTGCCAGGAGCGCTCGTCGGCGCCGGCAAAGTCGTTGATCTGCACGAAGTTGACCAGGTACGGGTCGGCGCCATCGACATAGGGGAAGGCCGTGTCGCCGGAAAGGTGCTGGTAGCCGGCGCTGAGCTTGTGGCCATTGAGGCCGTAGCTGAGCATGCCGTTGAGCGCGGTGTTGTCGATGTTGCCGCCGCGAGCCTGGCCCTGGTCGTCACTGAAGGCCATGCGCAGGTCGGCGCCGAAGGTCCCCGGGCCCCAGGGCTGGGAGGCGATCATGCCGACGAAGTGCTGACGGTAGACATCGTCGAGCTGGGCCCAATGATAGCTGCCGGTGATCTTGTCGGTGAATTTGTAGTCCAGGCCGGCCATGTCGAAATGGTTACCGGCGACGGTGCCGAGAAAGCGGCTGTTCTTGTTGTTGAGGGCGATATCCTCGTTGTTGGTGCTGTCGCGGTCACGGGCTTTTTCCAGGCGCCCGCCGGTGAAGGTCAGGTTCTTGATCTCGCCCGAGGTCAGCAGGCCACCCTCGAAGGTCTGCGGCAGGATGCGCCCGTCGTTGGGCTGCAGGGTGGGCAGTTCCGGGATCAGGGTGCCGACCTTCAATTCGGTCTCGGAGAGTTTCACCTTGCCGGTCAGGCCGAGCTTGGAGTACTCGTCGGCGGCGCGGCCATCGTCATGGGTCGGCAGCAGGCCGGTGCCGGTGCGGTCGGGGCTGGAGTCGAGCTTGATACCAAGCATCCCCAGGGCATCAAGGCCAAAGCCTACAGTACCTTCGGTATAACCTGACTCGAAGTTGAGCATGAAGCCCTGGGCCCACTCGTCCCGTTTGGACTGCTGGGCGCTGGTACCGTCGCGAAAGTCGCGGTTGAAGTACATGTTACGGGTTTCGAAGCTCGCCTTGCTGTCATCGAAGAAGGCGGCCTGGCTCAACGGGGCGACGCCGGCAAGGGCGAGGGCGCTGGCAACTGCGGTCTGGCGGGAAGGGCGTCGGGTAGGCGCGTACGCCTGCGGCTGCATGGACAGCATCGTGGAGTGACTCCGTTATTGTTCTTATTAGTTCGGACCTTGGGTCCGGTTTTACGGCAAGCAGAGTGAGCCGTGAGAGGATGCTAGGACGTGAACCTTTCGCTAACCTTTCAGCAGCTTTTGATTGCTGCGAAGGCTTCACAGGCGGGCTGTCGGCTGTACACTCCGCGCCATTGAACGCGACGCAAAGGGGAGAGATCGATGCGTGTGCTGCTCGTCGAAGACCATCTGCAACTGGCCGAAAGCGTGGCCCAGGCCCTGAAAAGCACCGGTCTGACCGTGGATGTGCTGCATGATGGCGTGGCCGCCGACCTGGCCCTGGCCAGCGAGGAATACGCCGTGGCGGTGCTCGATGTCGGCCTGCCGCGCATGGACGGTTTCGAGGTGCTGGCGCGCCTGCGCGCCCGCGGCAAAACCGTGCCGGTGCTGATGCTGACCGCGCGCAGCGACGTCAAGGACCGGGTCCATGGCCTGAACCTGGGCGCCGACGATTACCTGGCCAAACCCTTCGAACTGACCGAGCTGGAAGCGCGGGTCAAGGCCCTGTTGCGCCGCAGCGTCCTCGGTGGCGAGCGCCAGCAGCGCTGCGGGCCGCTGGTCTATGACCTCGATACCCGGCGTTTCACCCTCGGCGAAGAGCTGCTGACCCTGACCTCCCGCGAGCAGGCCGTGCTCGAAGCGCTGATCGCCCGGCCCGGGCGGGTGATGAGCAAGGAGCAACTGGCCGCCCAGGTGTTCGGCCTGGATGAAGAAGCCAGCGCCGACGCCATCGAAATCTACGTGCACCGCCTGCGCAAGAAGCTCGATGGCCATCCTGTGGCCATCGTTACCTTCAGGGGGCTCGGCTACCTGCTCGAGCATAAAGATGCGTGACAGCGGCAGCCTGCGCGGGCGGCTGCTGTGGAACCTGGCGATCCTGCTGGTGGTGCTGATGCTGGCCAGCGGCCTGAGCGCCTACTGGAACGGTCGCGAAGCCGCCGATACCGCCTACGACCGTACCTTGCTGGCCTCGGCGCGGACCATTGCCGCCGGCCTGTCGCAGCGCGACGGCACCCTCAGCGCCGATGTGCCTTATGTGGCCCTGGACACCTTCGCCTACGACAGCGCCGGGCGCATCTACTACCAGGTCAACGATATTCATCAGCGCTTGATCTCAGGCTACGAAAACCTGCCGGCACCGCCGCCCAATACCCCGCGCACTGACGACTACCCGGCCCTGGCACGCTTCTACAACGCCCGCTACCTGGGCCAGGACGTGCGTGTGGTCAGCCTGCTCAAGGCGGTCAGCGAGCCGAACATGAACGGCATGGCCGAAATCCGCGTGGCCGAAACCGAAGAAGCGCGGGTGCGCATGGCCCGCAGCCTGATGGCCGATACGTTGCTGCGCTTGGGCATGCTCGCCCTTGGCGCCCTGATGCTGGTGTGGTTTGCCGTCAGCGCTGCCCTGCGCCCGCTGGAGCGCTTGCGCAGTGCCGTGGAAGAACGTCAGCCCGATGACTTGCGGGCCTTGCCGGTGGTTCAGGTGCAGCGCGAACTGAGCCCGTTGGTACGCGCGCTGAACCACTTTACCGAACGCCTGCGCGGTCAGTTCGAGCGGCAGGCGCAGTTCATTGCCGAAGCCGCCCATGAGCTGCGCACGCCCCTGGCGGCACTCAAGGCACGGGTCGAATTGGGTTTGCGCTCGAATGAGCCGCAGGTCTGGCGCGAAACCCTGGAGTCCGCTGCGCAAGGCACCGATCGCCTGACCCATCTGGCCAACCAGTTGCTATCGCTGGCGCGGGTCGAGAACGGCGCGCGGGCGATTGCCGAGGGCGGCGCGCAACGCCTGGACCTCAGCCAGCTGGCCCGTGAACTGGGCATGGCCATGGCGCCGCTGGCCCATGCCCGTGGCGTGGCCCTGGCGCTGGAGGCCGAGGTGCCGGTGTGGGTGCGCGGCGAGCCAACGCTGCTCAACGAGCTGCTCAGCAACCTGGTCGACAATGCCCTGGCCCATACACCCAAGGGCGGCAATGTGATCCTGCGGGTCAGCGCCCCCGGCATTCTTGAGGTTGAAGACGACGGCCCGGGCATTCCTGAGCACGAGCGGGAAAAAGTCTTCGAGCGTTTCTACCGGCGCAGTGCCCAGGGTACCGGCCTGGGCCTGGCGATTGTCGGCGAGATCTGCCGCGCGCATTTGGCGCAGATCAGCCTGCATGATGGCGAGCGTGGTGGCTTGAAGGTGCGGGTCAGCTTCAGTGCCGACTAGCGGAACATCGCCTTGGCGTCGAGCAGGTCGCTGGCCTGCAACTCGGTGCCGGTGGGCAGGCGCAGATGGCGGTAGGCGGGCAGGGCGGCCAGTGGTCGTTCCTTGCTGTTGCTGCTGAGCACCTGGGCGATCTGCACGATATCGACGTAATCGACCTTGTCGGTGCCGCGGTCCAGGTCCTGGATCAACCCGGGCAGGTGCACCAGTTGCTCGGGGAACTCCCACACGCTGAGGATCTTGTCGCCCAGTGCCGGATGGATCTGCTCGATCACATAGTTCAGGCTGACCGGGTCGGAAAGCAGCTCGTTGTGCTCTTCGGCATACAGCAGGATCGGCAATACACCAATCTGGTGAACCAGCCCGGCCAGTGCCGCCTGGTCCGGCTTGAGCTGGGTGAAGCGCAAGCACAGTTCATAGCTGATGCCGGCTACTTCCAGGCTTTTCGCCCAGATCTCGCGCATTTTTTGTTCAACGACATCGGAGCGGGCGTGGAAGATCTGTTCGATCACCAGGCCGATCGCCAGGTTGCAGCTGTAGTTGATGCCCAGGCGGGTGATGGCCGTGTGCAGGTCGGTGACCTCGGTGGCGGCGCGCAGCAAGGGGCTGTTGACCACCTTGATCAGGCGCGCCGAGAGCGCCGCATCGCGGCCGATCACCTTGCTCAGGGTGCTGACGCTGATCTCGCTGTCTTCGGCGGCTTCGCGAATGCTCAAGGCCACTTCCGGTAGGGTTGGCAGCACCAGGTCATCGTTGTCGATGGCGCTCAGCAGGTGGGCCTGGATCATCTCGGCCATCTTGTTCATGGTGATTCTCTACCGCAATTGAGGAGTGCCCCACCCATAAAGGGCGGGAGCAGGCTCAGCGCTGGATTTCGCGATCGCGATCCAGTTCGTAAGGGAGCGTCAGCAGCGCCAGGCGCGGGCCTTCGGGGCTGCCCAGGTGCAGGTTGTCGTCTTGCACGGCATCGGCGCTCAGCACGGCCAGCAGTTCGCTGCCCTGCTCGCTGCGGGCGGCCAGCACCACTTCACCGACAGAGGAGTTATGGGTTGGCGAGAACACTTCGGTCCCGGGCTCCGGCAGGCTGCCCTCGGCCAGGGCCAGGCGGTACTGGCGGCGCTTGAGCTTGCCCAGGTACTGCATGCGCGCGACGATTTCCTGGCCGGTATAGCAGCCTTTCTTGAAGCTGACGCCACCAACGGCTTGCAGGTTGATCATCTGCGGGATGAACAGTTCGCGGGTTTGCGGCATGACCTGGCCAATGCCGGCACGGATCTGGCCGAGCAGCCAGTCGTTGAGGTCGGCGTTGGCAAGCTTGGCGGCCAGTTGGGCTTGCACCGCTTCGGCCTGCTCGGCAGGTACCCACAACTCGACACGAGCGGCCGATACCGCGATGGCGATCAGGCCGTTGTGACGACTGACGGCGTCGGTCTGCGTCGGCACTTCCAGGCCCAGGGCCTGCAGGGCAGCTTCACCGTCGTGCAGGCCGAAGCGCACCCAGGCGGCACTGTCGTCGGTCAGCTTGGCCTTGGAGAACACCGCGTACTTCTTGAGGTCGGCCAGTTGCGGCTCGAGCAGTTCGCGGGTCATCGCCAGCAGGTAGCCATCACCCTCGGCAAGGATGCGAAAGCTCGACTGCATGCGGCCTTTGACCATGCAGCGGGCGCCGAGGCTGGCGGTATGGTCGTTGAGGTAACTGATATTGCAGGTCAATTGGCCTTGCAGGAACTTGCCGGCGTCCGAGCCGCGGACGGCGAGAACGCCTTCGTGGGAAAGGGTGCAGAAAAAAGCGGAGTCGGCCATGGTTTATCGCAAGGTGATAGGACTGGGGCCCATGATAGAGCGCTGTCGGAAAAATAGGTAGTTGAGTGCAGGCCTCTGTCATTATTTGCTCACATGTCCGGACCAACGTCGCGTGTCCCTCGGGCGCGGGCTCTGTATACTGGCGGCCTATTTTAGGAGGGCTTCATGGTCGAACAATCTGAACTCAACCGGCTCTTTTGGCACAGCCGCCGCGGCATGCTTGAGCTCGATGTATTGCTGGTCCCGTTCAGCGCGGAGGTCTACCCAACCCTGAGCGAGGCCGATCGTGAGTTGTACAAGCGCCTGCTGAGCTGCGAAGACCAGGACATGTTCGGCTGGTTCATGGAGCGCAGCGAGTCCGAAGACCCGGAGCTGCAACGCATGGTTCGCATCATCCTGGACCGTGTCCAGCCCAAGTGAGCGCTTCGAATGTCGCTGGCAGGGCTCAAGGGTTCTGCTGGCGGCTTACCTCGCCAGTCTGCTGCTAGCCCTGTTGGCGCTTGGCCTGCTGCAGGTGCCACTGTGGTTGCGCCTGGTAGCCATTGCCCTGTGTCTGTTACACGCGCTGTGGACTATTCCCCGGCGCATTCTGCTGACCCACCCCCAGGCCATTACCGCACTGCGTCGCGATGCTCACGGCTGGCAGTTGTTCAGCCGCGCCCAGGGCTGGCAGGCGGTGCAGCTCAAGCCCGACAGCCTGGCCTTGCCCGGGTGGGTGGTGCTGCGCTTTCGCAGGGTCGGGCGGCGTTTAACCGAAGGCCAGTGCATCGCCTTTGACGCGCTGGAGCCGGTGCAGCACCGGCGCCTGCGTTTGCGCCTGAAGTTCAGTCGGCGTAGGTGGGCGGCTGCAGGATAGTGTCATGGGCCTCACTGAGCATGCCCGGGTAATCCAGGGTGTAGTGCAGGCCACGGCTTTCCTTGCGCTGCATGGCTGAGCGAATCATCAGCTCGGCAACCTGGGCCAGGTTGCGCAGCTCGATCAGGTCGCGGCTGACCTTGTAGTTGCTGTAGAACTCGTCGATTTCGTCGAGCAGCAGGCGCACTCGGTGTTCGGCACGCTGCAGGCGCTTGTTAGTGCGCACGATGCCCACGTAGTCCCACATGAAGCGCCGCAGTTCGTCCCAGTTGTGGGCGATGATCACGTCTTCGTCCGAGTCGGTTACCTGGCTTGCGTCCCAGCACGGCAGCGCCTGCGGCATCTCGACCTGGTCCAGGCGGGCGACGATGTCGTTGGCGGCCGAGCGCCCGTAAACGAAGCATTCGAGCAGCGAGTTGCTGGCCATGCGGTTGGCGCCGTGCAGGCCGGTGAAGCTGGTTTCGCCGATGGCGTACAGGCCCGGCACGTCGGTCAGGCCTTGTTCGTCGACCATCACCCCGCCGCAGGTGTAATGGGCGGCCGGCACCACCGGGATCGGCTGGCGGGTGATGTCGATGCCGAAGGTCAGGCAGCGCTCGTAAACGGTGGGGAAGTGGCTTTTGACGAACTCGGCCGGTTTGTGGCTGATGTCCAGGTAGACGCAGTCCACCCCCAGGCGCTTCATTTCATGGTCGATGGCGCGGGCGACGATATCGCGCGGGGCCAGTTCTTCACGGGGGTCGAAGCGCGGCATGAACCGCTCGCCGTTGGGCAACGTGAGCAGGCCGCCTTCACCACGCAGGGCCTCGGTGATCAAAAAGCTCTTGGCCTGCGGGTGATACAGGCAGGTCGGGTGGAATTGATTGAATTCAAGGTTGGCCACCCGGCAACCGGCGCGCCAGGCCATGGCAATGCCATCGCCGCAGGCACCGTCGGGGTTGCTGGTGTACAGGTAGACCTTGGCCGCGCCGCCGGTCGCCAGCACGGTGAAACGGGCACCGAAGGTGTCGACTTCGCCGGTATTGCGGTCCAGTACATAGGCCCCCAGGCAGCGATCGCCGTCCTGGCCCAGACGCCGCTCGGTGATCAGGTCGACTGCCACCCGCTGCTCCAGCAGCTCGATGTTCGGGCGCAGTTGTGCTTGTGCCAGCAGGGTAGTGAAGATCGCCGCACCCGTGGCATCGGCGGCGTGGATGATGCGCCGATGGCTGTGGCCGCCTTCGCGGGTCAGATGAAATTCAAAACCGCTTTCTTCGTCGCCGGCGTGTTCGTCACGGGTGAAGGGCACGCCCTGGTCAATCAGCCACTGAATCGCTTCGCGGCTATGCTCAACGGTGAAGCGCACGGCGTCTTCATGGCACAAGCCGCCGCCGGCATTGAGGGTGTCCTCGACGTGGGACTGCACCGTGTCGGTATCGTCCAGTACCGCGGCCACGCCGCCCTGGGCCCAGAAGGTCGAGCCATTGGCGAGGTCGCCCTTGCTGAGCACGGCGACGCGCAGGTGGCCGGGAAGGGTCAGGGCCAGGCTGAGGCCGGCGGCACCGCTGCCGATCACGAGAACATCATGTTGGAATTGTTGGCTCATGTCAGGACACTAGTATCTGAAGGGGGGGATCGGCACAATAGTCAGGCGCTTATGGCATTGTGAAACTATCGTGAATCTGGACCGGCTGCCTTTATAGCAGTCACAAGGCCCTGATTTCCAATGGCGCTTGCACAGTCCTGGTAGCCTTTTGTGGGAACTTTCCGTGATGTATGGATATCCATAGAAGGCTGCCCGCACGCCATAATGCCGCGGCGACGCACGACAGGCGCCCCATGAAGGCACTGTTTGCGTATTCGAGACCCGATTATCGACGCAGGCGGCCGTGACCGCGCTGCGTTTTTCGTGCGAGCCGACCAAGGGCCGCAGGAAACTTGCTTGGAGGGGAGAACTTTTGCGCAAAGCCCGAGTCTATGGTTGCAAGCCTGAACGGTGGCGGGTGCGACGCTCCTTCGAGTTCACTGAGGAGTGTTCATGCTAACCCAGGAAGAGGATCAGCAGCTTGTCGAGCGCGTGCAGCGTGGCGACAGGCGAGCGTTCGATCTGTTGGTGCTGAAGTATCAGCACAAGATTCTCGGGTTGATCGTGCGTTTTGTCCACGACACCCATGAAGCCCAGGATGTGGCGCAAGAAGCTTTCATCAAGGCTTACCGCGCGCTTGGTAATTTTCGCGGTGACAGCGCCTTTTATACCTGGCTGTACCGTATTGCTATCAACACGGCAAAGAACTACCTGGTGTCCCGCGGTCGGCGGCCACCGGACAGTGATGTAAGTTCCGAGGATGCGGAATTTTACGACGGCGATCACGGCCTCAAGGATCTGGAGTCCCCCGAGCGCGCGTTGTTGCGAGATGAGATCGAAGGCACCGTCCATCGGACCATCCAGCAGCTGCCAGAAGATTTGCGTACGGCGTTAACTTTACGTGAATTCGATGGTCTGAGTTACGAGGACATTGCGAGCGTCATGCAGTGTCCGGTGGGTACCGTGCGCTCTCGAATCTTCCGCGCTCGGGAGGCCATAGACAAAGCCCTGCAGCCGTTGTTGCAGGAAACCTGAGACAGCGGCGACAGCCAAGAGAGGAACCGCCATGAGTCGTGAAGCTTTGCAGGAATCGCTGTCCGCGGTGATGGATAACGAAGCGGACGAGCTGGAGTTACGTCGGGTATTGAATGCCGTCGACGATCCTGAAACCCGTGCTACCTGGTCGCGTTACCAGGTTGCCCGTGCAGCCATGCACAAGGAGCTGGTGCTGCCACGGCTGGATATCGCCTCGGCCGTATCCGCCGCCCTGGCCGATGAAGCCGCTCCTGCCAAGGTCAGCCGTGGCCCGTGGCGCAGCCTGGGCCGCCTGGCCGTCGCCGCTTCGGTGACTGTCGCGGTACTGGCCGGCGTTCGTCTGTACAACCAGGATGAGATCAGCGGTGCCCAGCTGGCTGCCCAGCAACCGGCCCAGCAAGGTCTGAGCCTGCCACAGGCGCAAGGCCCGGCCGTATTGGCAGGCTATAGTGAGAATGCAGAACAGCCGGGCCCGATGGCCAATGGCGTGCTGCAAGGGCAAACCGGCTGGCATGACCAGCGTCTGCCTGGCTACCTGCGTCAGCATGCTCAGGAAGCAGCCCTCAAGGGTACCGAGAGCGCTCTGCCGTATGCACGTGCAGCCAGCCTGGAAAATCGTTAAGTAAGGAGGATCATGCGCGCGCTACCTCTCATACCGCTGCTGCTTGGTGGCTGGTTGACGGTGCCGGCCCTTGCCGCCAACTCCTCGCCGCAGGCAAGTGACTGGCTCAAACGTCTGGCCCAGGCCGAGCAACAGCAGAGTTATCAGGGTACTTTCGTTTACGAGCGTAACGGTAGTTTCTCCACCCACGACATCTGGCATCGCGTCCAGGACGGCAAGGTCAGCGAGCGGTTGTTGCAGCTCGACGGCTCAGCCCAGGAAGTCGTGCGTGTCGATGGCCATACCCAGTGCGTAAGCGGGGCCCTGGTCCCGGGTGTGGCCAACACCCCGGAAGCGGCGGCGCGAGTGCTTGACCCTTTGAGGTTGATGAGCTGGTACGACCTCGGGGTCGCCGGCAAGTCCAGGGTGGCAGACCGCGAAGCGGTCATCGTCACCCTTACCCCGCGTGATCAACACCGCTATGCCTTCGAGCTGCACCTGGATCGCCAGACCGGGCTGCCGCTCAAGTCGTTGATGCTCGATGATGGTGGACGTTTGCTCGAACGCTTCCAGTTCACCCGTCTGGACACCCGTGACGCGCCATCCGACGATCAGCTCAAAGCCAGCGATATCTGCAAGCCGGTCGCGCAACTGACCGCTCAGGCCGCGCAGCCTGCCACCGGTTGGCGTTCGGACTGGCTACCCCCGGGCTTTGAACTGATCAACAGTTCGGTGCGCAAGGATCCGCAAAGCAAGAACGCCGTCAGCAGCCTGATGTTCGACGATGGCCTGGCGCGCTTCTCGGTGTTCGTCGAAGCCCTGGACAAAGGCACTGCCGCTGATATCCGCACGCAACTGGGGCCGACCGTTGCCGTCTCGCGGCGCCTGACCACGCCCAAGGGCGAAATGATGGTCACCGTGGTGGGCGAGATCCCTATCGGTACTGCCGAACGCATTGCGCTGTCCATGCGCGCCCAGGATGCCCAGGCAAAAAAATGAGGCGCAGGCAATGAGGCTGACAAGGCGAGGATTGCTTGGCTGACATGATTGGCAAGCTTTGCAGTTTGCAAAAACTCCAGAATTTTTCTATAGGTCAGTCCTTTCGGGGGCTGGCCTTTCCTGCTTCTGCAGGTCCCTACTGCTAACCACGCTCGTTGTGACGGGAGCCGTATGTCAATACCACGCTTGAAAACCTACCTATCGTTGTTCGCCGCCGTGTTCATGCTCGGTCAGGTGCTCACCGCCCAGGCCGAAGCCCTGCCGGACTTCACCACCCTGGTCGAGCAGGCGTCGCCTGCGGTAGTGAACATCAGTACCAAGCAGAAACTGCCTAACCGCACGTACGCGGCGGGCCAGGTGCCAGATCTTGAAGGCCTGCCGCCGATGTTCCGCGAATTCTTCGAGCGCAACATGCCGCAAGCCCCGCGTTCGCCGCGCGGCGACCGTCAGCGCGAAGCGCAATCGCTGGGTTCGGGTTTCATCATCTCCAGTGACGGTTATGTGCTGACCAACAACCACGTGGTTGCCGACGCCGACGAAATCATCGTCCGCCTGTCGGACCGCAGCGAGTTGCAAGCCAAGCTGGTCGGCACCGACCCGCGCACCGACGTAGCCCTGCTCAAGGTCGAAGGCAAGGACCTGCCGACCGTCAAGCTGGGTGATTCCGAGAAGCTCAAGGTCGGTGAGTGGGTGCTGGCCATCGGTTCGCCGTTCGGTTTCGATCATTCGGTGACCAAAGGTATCGTCAGTGCCAAGGGCCGTACCCTGCCCAACGACACCTACGTGCCGTTCATCCAGACCGACGTGGCGATCAACCCGGGTAACTCTGGTGGCCCGCTGTTCAACATGAACGGTGAGGTGGTCGGTATCAACTCGCAGATCTTCACCCGTTCCGGCGGCTTCATGGGCCTGTCCTTCGCCATTCCGATCGACGTGGCGCTGGATGTTTCCAACCAGTTGAAGAAAGACGGCAAGGTCAGCCGCGGCTGGCTGGGCGTGGTGATCCAGGAGGTCAACAAGGACCTGGCCGAGTCCTTCGGCCTCGACAAGCCGGCCGGTGCCCTGGTGGCCCAGGTCCTGGAAGACGGCCCGGCGGCCAAGGGTGGCCTGCAGGTCGGTGACGTGATCCTGAGCATGAACGGTCAGCCAATCGTCATGTCCGCCGACCTGCCGCACCTGATCGGTGGTCTCAAGGATGGTGCCAAGGCCAAGCTGGACATCATTCGCAACGGCAAGCGCCAGTCCCTGGATGTGACCATCGGCGCACTGCCGGATGATGACGCCGAAGTCAGCACCAACCTCAACGGCGGTGTCGAGCGCAGCAGCAACCGTCTGGGCGTATCGGTGTCCGACCTGACCGCCGAGCAGAAGAAGGCCCTTGAACTCAAGGGCGGCGTGGTCATCAAGGAAGTCCAGGAAGGTCCGGCGGCGCTGATCGGCCTGCGTCCGGGCGATGTCATCAGCCACCTGAACAACCAGGCGATCCTTTCGGCCAAGCAGTTCACCGAAATCGCCAAGGAACTGCCGAAGAACCGTTCGGTGTCCATGCGTGTCCTGCGTCAGGGGCGCGCCAGCTTCATCACCTTCAAACTGGCTGAATAAGTCGGGTTGAACAAAAAAGGGCAGCCTCGGCTGCCCTTTTTGCTGGGCGCCGCCCCAGGCCCCCGCAGGTTTTCCTGGCTCATTTGCGGGTCAGGTTGCCAGCATGCAAGCATTTCCCACAGCTCCCGTGCCCACAGTTCACGTGACGCCAACGTCAAGCTTCAGGTACAATTCCCGGCTATTTTTCGGTGGGCGTCCGGCCCGCAGCCTTTTTGAGTGTTGATCCGTGAGTGATTTGAGTCATATCCGCAATTTCTCCATCATCGCCCACATTGACCATGGCAAGTCGACCCTGGCCGACCGCTTCATTCAGATGTGCGGTGGCCTGACTGCGCGTGAGATGGAAGCCCAGGTACTCGATTCCATGGACCTGGAGCGTGAGCGCGGTATCACCATCAAAGCCCACAGCGTCACCCTGCACTACAAGGCGCAGGACGGCAAAACCTACCAGCTGAACTTCATCGACACCCCCGGCCACGTTGACTTCACCTACGAAGTCAGCCGCTCGCTGGCAGCCTGTGAAGGTGCCTTGCTGGTGGTCGATGCCGGCCAGGGCGTAGAAGCCCAGTCGGTCGCCAACTGCTATACCGCCATCGAGCAGGGCCTTGAGGTCATGCCGGTGCTGAACAAGATGGACCTGCCCCAGGCCGACCCGGACAAGGTCAAGGACGAGATCGAGAAGATCATCGGCATTGACGCCACCGACGCCGTGGCCTGCAGCGCCAAGAGCGGCATGGGCGTGGACGAGGTGCTCGAGCGCCTGGTGCACACCATTCCAGCCCCTACCGGTGACATCGAGGCGCCGCTGCAGGCGCTGATCATCGACTCCTGGTTCGACAACTACCTGGGCGTCGTCTCCCTGGTGCGCGTCCGTCACGGCCGGGTGAAGAAGGGCGACAAGATCCTGGTCAAGTCCACCGGCAAGATCCACCTGGTCGACAGCGTCGGTGTGTTCACCCCCAAGCACACCCAGACCGCCGACCTCAAAGCCGGTGAAGTAGGCTTCATCATCGCCAGCATCAAGGACATTCACGGTGCGCCGGTGGGTGACACCCTGACCCTGAGCACGACCCCCGAGGTCGAGGTGCTGCCCGGTTTCAAACGTATTCAACCGCAAGTCTATGCCGGCCTGTTCCCCGTCAGTTCCGATGATTTCGAAGATTTTCGTGATGCATTGCAGAAACTGACCCTGAACGACTCGTCGCTGCAGTACCTGCCGGAAAGCTCCGATGCCCTGGGCTTCGGCTTCCGTTGCGGCTTCCTCGGCATGCTGCACATGGAGATCATCCAGGAGCGCCTGGAGCGCGAATACGACCTGGACCTGATCACCACCGCGCCAAGCGTAATCTTCGAGGTCAAGCTCAAGACCGGCGAAACCATCTACGTCGACAACCCGTCGAAACTGCCGGATGTGTCCTCGGTCGAAGACTTCCGTGAGCCGATCGTTTCGGCCACCATCCTGGTGCCGCAGGAGCACCTGGGTAACGTCATTACCCTGTGCATCGAGAAGCGTGGTGTGCAGCGCGACATGCAGTTCCTCGGTTCGCAGGTGCAAGTACGCTACGATCTGCCGATGAACGAAGTGGTACTGGACTTCTTCGACCGTCTGAAGTCCACCAGCCGCGGTTATGCTTCGCTGGACTACCATTTCGACCGCTACCAGTCGGCTAACCTGGTCAAGCTTGACGTACTGATCAACGGTGACAAGGTCGACGCCCTGGCGCTGATCGTGCACCGCGACAATGCGCACTACAAGGGCCGCGCATTGACCGAGAAGATGAAGGAACTGATTCCTCGGCAGATGTTCGATGTGGCAATCCAGGCCGCCATTGGCGGGCAGATTGTTGCGCGTACCACTGTCAAGGCGCTCAGAAAGAACGTACTGGCCAAATGCTACGGTGGCGACGTTAGCCGTAAGCGCAAGCTGTTGGAGAAGCAGAAGGCCGGTAAGAAACGCATGAAACAGGTCGGCAACGTGGAAATCCCACAAGAAGCCTTCCTCGCCGTGCTCAGGTTGGATAGTTAGGTCCTATGTCGCTAAATTTCCCGCTGTTGCTTGTCATCGCCGTTGCCGTCTGCGGTCTGTTGGCCCTGGTCGATCTGCTGTTCCTGGCCCCGCGCCGGCGTTCGGCAATCGCCAACTATCAGGGCAGCGTCAGCCAGCCTGAAATGGCAGTGGTCGAGCGTCTGAACAAGGAACCGTTGCTGGTCGAGTACGGTAAATCGTTCTTCCCGGTGCTGTTCATTGTCCTGGTGCTGCGTTCGTTCCTGATCGAACCGTTCCAGATCCCTTCGGGGTCGATGAAGCCGACCCTGGAAGTGGGCGATTTCATCCTGGTGAACAAGTTCTCCTACGGGATTCGCCTGCCGGTGATCGACAAGAAGGTCATCGAGGTGGGTGACCCGCAGCGCGGCGATGTCATGGTGTTCCGCTACCCGAGCGATCCGAACGTCAATTACATCAAGCGGGTGGTTGGCCTGCCGGGCGACCAGATTCGCTACACCAGCGACAAGAAGCTGACCGTCAACGGTCAGGCGATTGCCGAGCAACTGGTCGGCACTGAGCCTGGGACCCTGGGCAGCGCCGAGCTGTACAAGGAAAAACTGGGCGAAGCCGAGCACCTGATCCGCAAGGAAATGAGCCGCTATCGCATGCCGCCTGACCAGCAATGGACAGTCCCGGCCGGCCATTACTTCATGATGGGCGACAACCGCGACAACTCCAACGACAGCCGTTACTGGGATGACCCGAGCATTCCCAAGGCACTGCACGGCATGGTTCCGGACAAGAACATCGTCGGCAAGGCCTTTGCGGTCTGGATGAGCTGGCCAGAGCCTAAACTGAGCCACTTCCCGAACCTGTCGCGGGTCGGGTTGATCAAGTAACACCACAACGGCGCTGTCCTGGGACAGCGCCGAATGCGTTTCTGGCATAGGCTGTGTTCAGGGATCTCGCGATTCCACCGAGCATCGCGGCCAGCGAGCATGAGCCAAACAGTCTTTCAGGATGTTGATTTGAACAACGCGTTAAATCCGACGGTAGCCCCGATGGCGGCGTACCGAGCTGTAAAGTGTGAGCCTGGTGCCCTGGCGCGCGGGCTGAATTTCGACCACGAACTGCGCGTGGGTACACTGTGAGCGTTTCCTTGAGCCGCCTCGAGCGCCAGCTCGGTTATACCTTCAAGAACCAGGAGCTGATGCTGCTGGCCCTGACGCACCGCAGTTTTGCCGGGCGTAACAACGAACGCCTCGAGTTTCTCGGCGATGCGATCCTCAACTTCGTCGCCGGTGAAGCGCTGTTCGAGCGTTTCCCCCAGGCCCGCGAAGGCCAGCTGTCGCGCTTGCGGGCGCGTCTGGTCAAGGGCGAGACCCTGGCGGTACTGGCCCGTGGCTTTGACCTGGGCGAATACCTGCGCCTGGGCTCGGGCGAGCTGAAAAGCGGCGGTTTCCGCCGCGAGTCGATTCTTGCCGATGCCCTGGAGGCGCTGATTGGCGCCATCTACCTGGACTCGGACATGCAAACCGCCCGCGAGCGGGTGCTGGCATGGCTGGCAGGCGAATTCGAAAGCCTGACCCTGGTCGATACCAACAAGGACCCGAAAACCCGTCTGCAGGAATTCTTGCAGTCGCGGGCCTGCGAACTGCCGCGCTACGAAGTGGTGGATATTCAAGGTGAACCCCATTGCCGGACGTTTTTCGTCGAATGCGAAGTGACCCTTTTGACTGAAAAAAGCCGAGGGCAAGGCGTCAGCCGGCGTATCGCCGAGCAAGTCGCGGCCGCCGCAGCACTGATCGCCCTGGGCGTGGAGAATGGCAATGACTGATACCAACACTACCCGCTGCGGCTATGTCGCCATTGTCGGCCGCCCGAACGTGGGCAAGTCGACCCTGCTCAACCACATCCTCGGGCAAAAGCTCGCGATCACCTCGCGCAAGCCGCAGACCACTCGCCACAACATGCTCGGGATCAAGACCGAAGGTGATGTCCAGGCGATCTACGTCGATACCCCGGGCATGCACAAGAGCAACGAAAAGGCGCTCAACCGCTACATGAACAAGACCGCCTCGGCCGCCCTCAAGGACGTCGACGTGGTGATCTTCGTCGTTGACCGCACCAAGTGGACCGACGAAGACCAACTGGTGCTCGAGCGTGTGCAGTACGTGCAGGGGCCGGTGATCCTGGCGATCAACAAGACCGACCGGATCGAAGAGAAAGCCGACCTGATCCCGCACCTGCAGTGGCTGCAGGAACAACTGCCAAACGCTGAAATCGTGCCGATTTCGGCCCAGCAGGGGCACAACCTCGACGCCCTTGAAGGGCTGATCGCCAAGCACCTGCCGGAAAACGATCACTTCTTCCCGGAAGACCAGATCACCGACCGCAGCAGCCGCTTCCTGGCCGCCGAACTGGTGCGCGAGAAGATCATGCGTCAGCTCGGCGCGGAGCTGCCATACCAGATCACCGTGGAAATCGAAGAGTTCAAGCAGCAGGGCAAGATCCTGCACATCCATGCGCTGATCCTGGTCGAGCGTGACGGCCAGAAGAAGATCATCATTGGCGACAAGGGCGAGCGGATCAAACGCATCGGCTCCGAGGCGCGCAAGGACATGGAAGTGCTGTTCGACGCCAAGGTCATGCTCAACCTCTGGGTCAAGGTCAAGGGTGGCTGGTCCGACGACGAACGCGCCCTGCGTTCGCTGGGCTACGGCGACCTCTGATTGCTCCAGGCCCGGTAGCGTTCGCTGCCGGGTCGAACCTCTTCTGAAGCGCCGCTCATGGAACTGCCAGTTGGCCAACCGGCCTATGTGCTGCACAGCCGGGCCTACCGTGAAACCAGTGCGCTGGTGGATTTCCTCACCCCGCAAGGGCGCCTGCGCGCCGTCATGCGCCGTGCCCGTGGCAAGGCCGGCAGCCAGGTGCGCCCCTTCGTCCCCCTGGAAGTCGAGTTTCGCGGCCGCGGCGAGCTGAAAAACGTCGGCCGTCTGGACAGCGTCGGCGTGGCCGCCTGGCTGCATGGCGATGCGCTGTTCAGCGGGTTGTACCTCAACGAGCTGCTGATTCGCCTGCTGCCGGCTGAAGACCCGCATCCGGTGGTGTTCGAGCACTATGCGGCGACCTTGCAGGCCCTGGCGGCAGGACGGCCGTTGGAGCCACTGCTAAGGGCGTTCGAATGGCGCCTGCTGGACGAGCTGGGCTATGCCTTTGCGCTCGATCAGGACATCAACGGTGATCCGCTGGTGGTCGATGGCCTGTACCGCTTGCAGGTCGATGCCGGGCTTGAGCGGGTCTACCTGTTGCAGCCGGGGCTGTTCAACGGTGCCGAGCTGTTGGCCATGGCCGATGCCGACTGGGAAATTCCTGGCGCCCTGAGCGCGGCCAAGCGCCTGATGCGCCAGGCCCTGGCCGTGCATCTGGGCGGTCGGCCGCTGGTCAGTCGCGAACTGTTTCGCAAGCGCTGAACAACGTCGTATGCTGTGGGGCTCAATCTTCAGGAGAGCCTCTTCGTGACTCAAAGCAACCGCATGCTGCTCGGCGTGAACATCGACCACGTGGCGACCCTGCGCCAGGCGCGTGGCACCCGCTACCCGGACCCGGTGAAAGCCGCGCTGGACGCCGAAGAGGCCGGTGCCGATGGCATTACCGTGCACCTGCGCGAAGACCGCCGGCACATCCAGGAGCGCGACGTGCTGCTGCTCAAGGACGTGCTGCAGACGCGCATGAACTTCGAAATGGGCGTCACCGAAGAAATGATGGCGTTCGCCGAACGCATTCGCCCGGCGCATATCTGCCTGGTACCGGAAACCCGTCAGGAGCTGACCACCGAAGGCGGCCTGGATGTCGCTGGCCAGGAGGCGCGGATCAAGGCCGCAGTCGAGCGCCTGTCGCGCCTGGGCTCGGAAGTGTCCTTGTTCATCGATGCCGACGAGCGTCAGATCGAAGCCTCGCGCCGTGTCGGTGCGCCGGCCATCGAGCTGCACACCGGCCGTTATGCCGATGCGCAAACCCCCGGCGAAGTGGCCGAAGAGCTCAAGCGCGTGGCCGATGGCGTAGCCTTTGGCCTGGGCCAGGGGCTGATCGTCAATGCCGGTCATGGCTTGCATTACCACAACGTTGAGGCAGTGGCGGCGATCAAGGGTATCAATGAACTGAACATCGGCCATGCGCTGGTGGCTCATGCACTGTTCGTCGGCTTCAAGTCGGCGGTGGCAGAGATGAAGGCGTTGATCCTGGCGGCCAGTCGGCACTAACAGATTCGACGCCAATCCTGTGGGAGCTGGCTTGCCAGCGATCGAGCGCGTAGCGGTCGCCTAATAGGCAGTGGATTTGCTGCCTGTACTGGCCTCATCGCTGGCAAGCCAGCTCCCACACGATTGGGTGTAGGTCCATTTATTCGGTAGTATCGGCAAACACCAGGCTGAACCGCGTCACCCCCTGCAGTTCGCTGTGCACCTCAACCCGTCCGCCATGCACCTGCATGATCGAGCGCACGATCGCCAGCCCCAGCCCCGTCCCGCCTTCCAGGCGTGAGCGCCCCGAACCCACGCGGTAAAAGCGTTCGAACAGATGCTGCAAATGCGCCTGGGCAATGCCCGGCCCGTGATTGACCACCGACACCCACACCGAACCGTCCCGGCGTTCTATGCCAATGTTGATCGGCTGCCCCTCATCGCCATGACGGATCGCATTGCTGAGCAAGTTGGACAGCGCCCGCTGCACCATCAACCGCTCACCCATCACCGTGCCCCAGCCCTGCACATGCAAGGTAATGCCCTTTTGCTCGGCATTGCATTCGAACAGTTCGCACACCCGCTGCACCTCGTCGGCCAGCACCACCGGTTTGAGCGGCACCTGCGCCTGCGGCTGGCTGACCTGGGCGAGGAACAGCATGTCGTTGATGATGCGGTTCAGCCGGGTCAGTTCCTCGATGCTGTTCTCCAGCGCTTCGCGGTACTCGTCGTTGGAGCGCTCGCGGGTCAGGGTGACCTGGGCCTTGCCCATCAGGTTGCCGATGGGGGTGCGCAGTTCATGGGCAAGGTCGTCGGAAAATTGCGACAGCCGCTGCACGCCGTCGTCCAGGCGGTCGAGCATGATGTTGATTCCGCCCGCCAGGTCACCCAGCTCTTGCGGCAGGCCGGCTTCCGGCAGGCGGTGGCTGAGGGTTTGCGCCGAGACCTGTTCGGCAACCCGGCGAAAGCGGCGCAATGGCAGCAGACCGCGCTGGACCAGCTTCCAGGCGCCCAGGCCAATCAGCAACAGCAGCAGCGGCAAGGCCCAGAGGGTCGAGCCCAGATAGGCCTGGAGCAGGGCATGGTCGTCGGCACGGTTGACCGTCAGCAGCACCCGCACCAGGGTGCCGTCCTGCAGGCGCATCAGCCGCGAAGCGGTCAGCAGATGGTCGCCATCCTGATCGCGCCACGGGCTGAAGCTTAGCTGCGGGCCGCTCTCAATCTGCAGCAAGGCGCTGGCTTCCAGGGCCGGGCCCAGGGTCAGCAAGGCCGAATGGCGGCCGGTCAGGGCAATCACGCTCAGGCTCAGGTTGTCGTGGCCCATGATCACATCCAGCAGCGGATGCACCGGTGTGCGCAGGTCGGCGGCTTTCAGGTCAATCGTCAGGCTATGCTCGATCTGCACCATCTTGTTGGCCAGGTGCTTGCGTGCCCGGCTGTCCAGCTCGTGGTCGAGGGCAAATACCGCCAGGCAAGCGAGCAGCAGCACCAGTGCCGCGCCCATCAGGCTGACGCTCAGGCCCAGGCGCAGCGACAGGCGCGCAGGTTTCATTCGCGAGCCTCAAGCACATAACCGACGCCGCGCAGGGTGTGGATCAGCTTGTCGTCGAACGGGTCGTCGATTTTCGCCCGCAGGCGGCGGATCGACACTTCCACCACGTTGGTGTCGCAGTCGAAGTTCATGTCCCAGACCAGCGAAATGATCTGCGTGCGCGACAGCACCTCACCGCTCTGGCGCATCAGCAGGTGCAGCAGGGCGAACTCCTTGGCGGTCAGGTCGATGCGCTGGCCGTTGCGGTAGGCGCGATGGCGGCTAGGGTCCAGCTCGAGGTCGGCGACCTTGAGCGTATTCGGTTGCAGTGCCTGGTCGTTGCGCCGCAGCAGGCTGCGGATGCGCGCCAGCAGCTCGGGGAATTCGAAAGGTTTGAGCAGGTAGTCGTCGGCACCCAGGTCCAGGCCCTTGACCCGGTCGGCCAGCCGGCCGTGGGCCGTGAGCATCATGATCCGCGTACTGGATTCTGCACGCAGGCGCTGCAGTACGGTCCAACCATCGAGCTCGGGCAGGTTGACGTCGAGAATGACCAGGTCATAAGCCTGCTGGCGAGCCAGGTGCAGGCCGTCGGCACCGGTGTGGGCGCAATCGACGATGTAACCGTTTTCGCGCAGGCCCTGTTGCAGGTATTCGGCAGTGCGCAGTTCGTCCTCGACAATCAGTAGACGCATGGGGTGACTCGTTGGTAGTGAAAGACGCTGATTCTCAACCCTATAGTTACTGCAAGGTCAAGCGGTGAAGTGCATCGAGCGGCGGATACTAAGCCATCCGGGCGCACGGTTTACCTGGATTACAGATTTGTAATACTTGAGTCATCCTGGCGATAAACCCCGATTACTAGAGTGCGGGCTCCGATCAAGGCGCAGGAGTCCGCCATGTTTTGCACCCTCGACAGGCCAGGCACAGGCCCAGGCCGAATAGTGCTGGCCCTGCTGTTGCTGGCCTTGCCGTCGCTGGCCCTGGCGCAAGCGCGCGTACTGACCCTGGAGTCGGCCCTGCAGGCGGCCCGCGACAACAACCCCGAGCTTGCCGCGGCGCGCTGGGGCATCGACATTGCCGCAGGCGAACGGCGCCAGGCCGGCGTGTTGCCAAACCCGGCGCTGAGTTGGGAGGTGGAAGATACCCGCAAGGGTTCGCAAACCACCACCGTCGGTGTCAGCCAGCTGTTCGAGCTGGGCGGCAAACGCGGTGCGCGCCTGGACGTTGCCGACCGCGATGCGCAGCTTGCAGCGCTGGAACTGGAGCGCCAGGGCAACGCGCTGCGTGCCGATGTCATTGGCGCCTTCCAGGCCGCTGCCCAGGCCCAGGAAGGTTTGCAACTGGCCGAGCAGTCACTGCGCTTGAGCGAGCGCGCACTGCAGGTGGTGCAAGGCCGGGTCAAGGCCGGCAGCGCCTCGCCGGTCGAGGCAACCCGTGCCCAGGTGCAGTTGTCCGAGGTGCGCCTGGAGCAGGGCCGGGCTGAACAGAGGTTGACCATTGCCTACCAGCAACTGGCAGCGCTGACCGGCGCGCCAATGGCCCCGTTCAGCCGGGTCGACGGCGGCCTGGGCGCTGACAGCTCTCTTCCAAGTCGCACACTGTTGCTCGATCGCCTGGAGCAGACCGCCGATCTGCGTCTGGCCCGTCTGCAGATCGACCAGCGCGAAGCGGCCCTGGGTCTGGCCCGCAGCCAGCGCATCCCCGACCTGACCGTCAGCGTTGGCAGCCAGTACAGCGAAACCGATCGTGAGCGCATCAATGTGGTCGGCCTTTCGGTCCCGATCCCCTTGTTCGACCGCAACCAGGGCAACGTCCTCGCCGCCGCCCGGCGCGCCGACCAGGCCCGTGATCAGCGCAATGGCGCCGAACTGCGCCTGCGCAGCGAAGTGGTCCAGGCCCTGACCCAGTGGAGCACGGCGGCCCAGGAAGTGCAGACCTTCGAACGCTCGATCCTGCCCTCGGCGCAGCAGGCGCTGGATGCCGCCACCCGTGGCTTCGAGCGCGGCAAGTTTGCTTTTCTCGATGTCCTCGATGCCCAGCGCACCCTGGTGGCGGCACGCCTGCAATACCTGCAGGCCCAGGCCCAGAGCAGCGAGGCGCGGGTTCGCCTGGAGCGGATCTTTGGCGACCTGAGCCTCGCCACTCGTTGAACGCGACCTTCACCTGACTATTTGCTGAGGAACCTGCATGAACAAGAAGTCCACCACGCTGCTGGTCGCGGCCCTGCTGCTCGGCCTGGGCCTGGGTGTGCTGCTGGCGCGCCAGGGCGGCCCGGTTGCCGCCGCCCCCGCATCCGCTCACGCCCATACCGAAGGCGATCACGAGGAAGAACAACATGGCGAGTCGGAAAAAACTGAAGACGGTCATGAGGAAGAGGGCGCGCTGACCCTCAGTCAGGAGCAGATCGACCTGGCCGGCATCGAGCTGGCTGCCGTCGGCCCGCGCCAGTTGCAACGCAGCCTGTCGCTGCCGGGCGAGATCCGTTTCGACGAAGACCGCACCGCGCACCTGGTGCCGCGCGCTGCCGGGGTGGTCGAGTCCGTCGCTGTGGTGCTTGGCCAGCAGGTCAAGGCCGGTGACCTGCTGGCAGTGATCGCCAGCCCGCAGATCTCCGAGCAGCGCAGTGAACTGGCGGCCAGCCAGCGTCGCCTGGAATTGGCGCGCAGCAGCTACCAGCGCGAGAAGGACCTGTGGCAGGAGGGCATCTCCGCCGAGCAGGATTACCAGCAGGCCCGCCAGGCCCTGCAGGAGGCGGAAATTGCCCAGGCCAACGCCCGGCAGAAGATCAGCGCCCTGAGCGGCAGCGTGGTCCTGGCTGGCGGCAACCGCTATGAGTTGCGTGCACCCTTTGCCGGGCAGATCGTCGAGAAGCACCTGGTGCCGGGCGAGGTGGTCAACGAAACCAGCGCGGCCTTCACCCTCTCGGACCTGTCGCGGGTCTGGGCGAGCTTCGGCGTGGCCCCCCGTGACCTGCCCAAGGTGCGCGCCGGCATGCCGGTGACCCTTGTCGCCAGTGAGCTGGGCGAGCAGGTCAGCGGCACGGTTACCCACGTGGGCAGCCTGCTCGGCGAGCAGACCCGTACCGCCACCGTGCGCGTCACCCTCGACAACCCACGAGGCGCTTGGCGCCCGGGCCTGTTCGTTGCCGTGCAGGTGCCCACAGAGCAGTACACCGCCGCCCTGAGCGTACCGGACCAGGCCCTGCAGACCCTGGAAGAAAAGCCCACGGTGTTCGTGCGCAGCGCCGCGGGCTTCATCGCCCAAACGGTGGAGCCGGGCGCCAGCGCCAACGGTTTTGTCGAGATCCGCAAAGGCCTGCAAGCCGGCCAGCAGGTCGCGGCGCAGGGCAGCTTCATCCTCAAGTCGGAGCTGGGCAAGGCCAGCGCCGAACACGCCCACTGACCGGGAACCTCACATGTTCGAACGCCTCATACAATTTGCCATCGAGCAGCGCCTGATGGTGCTGCTGGCGGTGCTGCTGATGGCCGGGCTGGGGGTTGCCAGCTACCAGAAGCTGCCGATCGATGCCGTGCCGGACATCACCAACGTCCAGGTGCAGATCAACACCCAGGCCGCAGGCTTTTCGCCGCTGGAGACCGAGCAACGCATCACCTTCGCCATCGAAACCGCCATGGCCGGGTTGCCGGGGCTGGAGCAGACCCGTTCGCTGTCGCGCTCGGGGCTGTCGCAGGTGACGGTAATCTTCGAGGAAGGCACCGACCTGTTCTTCGCCCGGCAACTGGTCAACGAGCGCCTGCAGCAGGCTCGCGAGCAACTGCCTGAAGGCGTTGAAGCGGCCATGGGGCCAATCTCCACCGGCCTTGGCGAGATCTTCCTGTGGACGGTCGAAGCCGCCGACGATGCGCGCAAGGCCGATGGCAGCCCCTACACGCCGACCGACCTGCGCGAGATCCAGGACTGGATCATCAAGCCGCAACTGCGCAATGTGCGCGGGGTGGCGGAGATCAACACCATCGGTGGTTTCGCCAAGGAATACCAGATTGCCCCGGACCCCAAACGGCTGGCGTCCTACAAGCTGACCCTGAGCGATCTGCTCACCGCCCTTGAGCGCAACAACGCCAACGTCGGTGCCGGTTACATCGAGCGCCGTGGCGAGCAGTTGCTGATTCGCGCCCCGGGGCAACTGGCCGGCATCGATGACATCGCCAATATCGTCCTGGCCAACGTCGACGGCACGCCGATCCGCGTGCGCAACGTCGCCGAGGTCGGTATCGGCCGTGAACTGCGCAGCGGCGCGGCGACCGAGAACGGCCGCGAAGTGGTGCTCGGCACGGTGTTCATGCTGATCGGCGAGAACAGCCGCACGGTATCCCGGGCGGTGGCGCAAAAGCTGGTGGAGATCAACCGCTCGCTGCCTGAAGGGGTGAGTGCGGTCACTGTTTACGACCGCACCAACCTGGTCGACAAGGCCATTGCCACGGTGAAGAAGAACCTGATCGAAGGGGCGATCCTGGTCATCGTCATTCTGTTCCTGTTCCTTGGCAACATCCGCGCGGCGCTGATCACCGCCATGGTCATTCCGCTGTCGATGCTGTTCACCTTCACCGGCATGTTCAGCAACAAGGTCAGTGCCAACCTGATGAGCCTGGGCGCATTGGACTTCGGCATCATCGTCGATGGCGCGGTGGTGATCGTCGAAAACGCCATTCGCCGCCTGGCCCATGCCCAGCAACATCACGGCCGCCTGCTGACCCGCTCCGAGCGCCTGCACGAGGTGTTCAATGCCGCCCGCGAAGCGCGCCGGCCGCTGATTTTCGGCCAGTTGATCATTATGGTGGTGTACCTGCCGATCTTTGCCCTGAGCGGGGTCGAGGGCAAGATGTTCCACCCGATGGCGTTTACCGTGGTGATCGCCTTGCTCGGCGCCATGCTGCTGTCGGTGACCTTCGTGCCCGCGGCCATCGCGTTGTTTGTGACCGGCAAGGTCAAGGAAGATGAAAACCTGCTGATGCGCAGCGCCAAGCGTGGTTATGCGCCGCTGCTCAAATGGGTCATGGGCCATCGGCCGCTGGCCTTTGCCCTCGCCGCTATGACTGTGCTGCTTTCGGGCATGCTGGCTAGCCGCATGGGCAGCGAGTTCGTGCCGAGCCTGAGTGAGGGCGACTTTGCCCTGCAGGCCCTGCGCGTACCCGGCACCAGCCTGAGCCAGTCGGTGCAGTTGCAGCAGCGCCTGGAGCAGAGCGTGCTCAGCCAGGTGCCGGAGGTAGAACGGGTGTTTGCCCGCACCGGTACGGCCGAGATCGCCTCGGACCCGATGCCGCCGAACATTTCCGACAGCTATGTGATGCTCAAACCTAAGGATCAATGGCCCGACCCGAGCAAGAGCCGCGAGCAACTGATCGCCGATATCCAGCGCGCCAGCGCGCGGGTGCCGGGCAGCAACTATGAGCTGTCGCAGCCGATCCAGTTGCGCTTCAACGAGCTGATCTCCGGGGTGCGCAGTGATGTCGCGGTGAAGGTGTTCGGCGATGACATGGCAGTGCTCAACAGCACCGCGGCGAAGATCGCCAGTACCTTGCAGGCGGTGCCGGGGGCGTCGGAAGTGAAGGTCGAGCAGACCTCCGGCCTGCCAGTGCTGACCATCGACGTCGACCGGGACAAAGCGGCGCGTTATGGCCTCAACGTTGGCGACGTGCAGGACACCATTGCCGTGGCCGTGGGTGGGCGCCAGGCTGGAACCCTGTATGAAGGCGATCGGCGTTTCGACATGGTCGTGCGCTTGTCCGATAACCTTCGGACCGACATCGACGGTTTGTCGCAACTGCTGGTTCCGGTACCGGCCAGCACGGGCAGCGGCGGCCAGATCGGCTTTATTACCCTCGCCGATGTCGCCAGCCTTGAGCTGGTGCAGGGGCCCAACCAGGTCAGCCGTGAGGACGGCAAGCGCCTGGTGGTGGTCAGCGCCAACGTGCGCGGCCGCGATATCGGTTCGTTCGTCGACGAGGCGGCGGCGCGCATCAATAGCCAGGTGAGCATCCCGGCCGGTTACTGGACCCGCTGGGGCGGGCAGTTCGAGCAGTTGCAGTCGGCGGCGCAGCGTCTGCAGGTGGTGGTGCCGGTGGCCTTGCTGCTGGTCTTTGGTCTGCTGTTCATGATGTTCAACAACCTCAAGGACGGGTTGCTGGTGTTCACCGGTATTCCTTTCGCCCTGACTGGCGGGGTGGTTGCCCTGTGGCTGCGGGATATCCCCCTGTCGATCTCGGCAGGCGTGGGGTTTATTGCCTTGTCCGGGGTCGCGGTGCTCAACGGCCTGGTGATGATTGCCTTTATCCGCGGCCTGCGCGAGCAGGGGCGTTCGCTGCATCAGGCCATCGACGAAGGTGCACTGACGCGCTTGCGGCCGGTGTTGATGACCGCGTTGGTGGCCTCCCTTGGCTTTATCCCCATGGCCCTGGCCACCGGCACCGGCGCCGAAGTGCAGCGGCCGCTGGCCACCGTGGTGATTGGCGGCATCCTTTCATCAACGGCGTTGACCCTGCTGGTACTGCCCGCGCTGTATTACTGGGCTCACCGCAAAGACGAGGAGGAGGTCGTATCTGAGGTGACGAAACTGTAATTCGCCGCTCATCTTCGGGTTATTCAGCCCTTGTCAGGATACCCATGGCGCCCGCATTGCGGGCGCCTTGCGTATTTCTGCGAAAAATCAGGAGTTGAAGATGGGGAACAAATCCACAGCCTGTTTGACCGGCGCCCTGGCCCTGGCCAGTTGTGCGACCGCCAGTGCCGTCAGCCAGCCCGAGGGCGGGGGCTTTATCGAAGACAGCAGCCTGACGGTGCTCAGCCGTAACTTCTATTTCAACCGCGACTACCGTAAAGGCGAACAGTCGCCCACCGGCAAGGCGGGCTACGCCGAAGCCTGGGCCCAGGCCTTTATCGCCCGCTTCGAGTCGGGCTATACCGAGGGCACGGTCGGTTTTGGCCTGGATGCCCACGCCATGCTCGCGCTCAAGCTCGACAGCGGCGATGGCCGCAGCGGCGGGCGCAGTTCGTTCGACATGTTGCCGGTGGACCGCAATGGCGATACCGCCAGCAACTTCAGCAAGCTGGGCGGTGCGATCAAGGCGCGCTTGTTCGACACCGAGCTCAAGTTTGGTGACGTGTTCCCGACCACGCCGGTGGTGCATTTCGGCGACTCGCGCCTGTTGCCGGAAAGCTTCACCGGCTGGACCCTGGAGAACACCAGCCTGGCGGGCCTGAAAGTGCAGGGCGGGCGCTTGCACGCCATGAGCCAGCCGCTGTCGAGCAACAACCGCGACGGCTTCGTGACCTTTTACGCCGGCCCCGTCGATTCGCCCTGGCTGGGCTACTTCGGTGGCGATTACCAGGCCAGCGACAACCTCAGCCTGAGCCTCTACAGCAGCCGTTTGAAGGACGCCTGGGATCAGTACTACGCCGGTATCAGCTACAAGTACCCGATCACCGACGAGCTGACCGGTTTCACCAGCTTCAACTACTACAAGGCCAAGGATGAAGGCCAGCAACTGCTGGGCAAATTCGACAACGATATCTGGAGTGCCCGCGTCGGCGTGAGCTATGGCGCCCATACCCTGGCCCTGTCGCACCAGCGCAACCAGGGCGACAACGATTTCGATTACCTGCGCCAGTCCGACTCGATTTACCTCGACAACTCGATCCAGTACAGCGACTTCAACTCGCCGAAAGAGCGCTCGTGGATGTTGCGCTATGACCTCGACATGGCCGCCTATGGCGTACCGGGCCTGTCGTTCATGAGCCGTTACGGACGTGGCAGCGGCATCGATTACTCCGATGCCAATGGCGTGTACATGCGCCGCGATGCCGAGGGTAATCCGCTGACCGGGCAGAAGCGTTGGGAGCGCGATATCGAAGCGAAGTACGTGGTGCAGTCCGGCAGTCTCAAGGACTTGTCGCTGCGTGTGCGTCAGGCCACGACCCGGGCCTCGGCCTTCGAATCGGACCTCGATGAAGTACGCCTGATTGTCGAGTATCCGCTGACCCTGCTGTAGGGCGAATCTTGCAGCACTGTAATGTGCGGCTCACCTTGGCGTTAGCTTGCCCTGCGTAAGATTGAACTGTCCTGAAATTCAATCACGAGGTGAGCAACATGAGCCTGAACAAGTATGTGCTGATGGCTGTATTGGCCCTGGGCAGCAGCGCGGCGCTGGCTGAAGGCGGAGCGGAGCGGTCGAAGCAATTCTGGGAAAACTTCCGCCTCAGCCAGGAACAGATTCACGGCAAGAAGGACCAGGCGCTGGCCGCGTCCGACTCGCAAAAGCGTGACACGGCGACCAAGCAGGTCGCCAAGGAGTAGCTCCATTCACCTTGGAAGCTCCCCGCTCCTTTGGAAAAGGTGAATTTTTGGCGCCCATTTGGGCGCCTGTTTTATTTGCGTGCCACCAGCACCGCGCGCCGTGGTGCCGGCAGGCCTTCGAGGGTGCGGCTATGGTCGTTGGGGTCGAGGAAGTCGCTGAGCGACTGGTAGCGCATCCACTCGGTGCTGCGCTGCTCTTCGACGCTGGTGGTGCTGACATCGACGCAACGCACATCGCTGAACCCGGCGCGGCGCAACCAGCGTTCCAGGGCTGGCACCGACGGCAGGAACCAGACGTTGCGCATTTGTGCGTAGCGATCTTCCGGCACCAGCACCTGATTTTCATCGCCTTCGATCACCAGGGTTTCCAGCACCAGTTCGCCGCCCTTGACCAGGCAGTCCTTGAGCGCCAGCAGGTGCTCGATGGGCGAGCGGCGATGGTAGAACACGCCCATGGAGAACACCGTGTCGAAGCCTTCGAGGTTGGCCGGCAGGTCTTCGAGGGCAAACGGCAGGTGCCAGGCCGGTAGCTCCGGCAGGTAGCGCTGCACGGCCTGGAACTGGCAGAAGAACAGCCAGTTGGGGTCGACACCGATGACGCTGTCGGCCCCGGCGCCGAGCATGCGCCACTGGTAGTAGCCGTTGCCGCAACCGACATCCAGCACCCGCTTGCCCTTGAGGTCCAGGTGCGGGGCGACCCGCGACCACTTCCAGTCCGAGCGCCATTCGGTGTCGACGTGCACGCCGAACAGGTCGAACGGCCCCTTGCGCCACGGTGACAGGCCCATCAGGGCCTGCTGCATGCGCGCTCGGGTGTCGTCATCGCAGTCGCAATCCAGATTGAGGCCGTTTTGCAGGTCGATGTGCGTAGGCACCAGTGCCGGCAGGGCGTCGAGCGCAGCCTGCCAGCGTTCCAGGTCGCCATGACCTTTTTCCATCTTGGCGTCGAGTTGCGCTTGCAGGCCTTGCGCCCATTGCGCCAGGGGGGTGCCCGCCAAGCGGCGGACCAGGGGGGACAGATCAATCATGGCAGGGCAATCAACGAGGCAAAGTTTAGGCATTGGAACCAGGGCACGACCTTGGAGAAACCGGCCGCCAGCAGGCGTTCGCGGTGCTCTTCAAGGCTGTCGGGTTTCATCACGTTCTCGATGGCGCTGCGCTTCTGGGCAATTTCCAGTTCGCTGTAGCCATTGGCGCGCTTGAAGGCCACGTGCAGGTCGGTGAGCAGCGCGTGTTCATCGGCATCTTCAAAGCGCAGCTTCTCCGAAAGGATCAGCGCACCGCCCGGCAGCAGCGCCTGGCGAATACGCGTGAGCAGTTCCAGGCGTTGTTCGGGGGCAATGAACTGCAGGGTGAAGTTCATCGCCACCACCGAGGCCGGCTGGAACTCAAGGGCAAGGATGTCGCCTTCGATCACCTCGACCGGCAACAGCTCCTGGAACATCGAGTCCTGGGCATTGAGGTACTGCCGGCAGCGCTCGACCATGGCCGCCGAGTTGTCGATGGCAATCACCCGGCAACCCTCGCTACGCACATGCCGGCGCAGGGCCTGGGTCACGGCACCGAGCGAGCTGCCCAGGTCGTACAGGGCAGTGTTGGGCTGGGCGAACTGGGCGGCGAGCACGCCGAGGTTCTCGACAATGGTCGGGTAACCGGGCACCGAACGCTTGATCATGTCCGGGAACACCCGCACCACGTCTTCGTTGAAGGCGAAGTCGGGCACCTGGCCAAGGGGCTGGGCGAATAGGCGGTCGGGTTCTTTGCTCACGGGGGCAATCCAGGCGTTGGGCGGTAAAGGGCCGGCATTTTAGCCAAACTGGCCGCAGGATGCATGGCCCGCTGACCAGCGCGGCCTACTTGACCGTGATTGCGCAATCGAAGGTCTGCACCGGGCGCACTTCCGGGGCCCAGGGTTGCTGGTAGACCAACAGCAGATGGCTTTCACCGGCGGCCTGGGCCTGGAAACGCCACAGCGATTGCCCGGCGCTACCGACGATGCCGGCATCTTCCGGGTGGCTGTAGACCTCGGGGCCAAGGCTACGCAGGATGCCCGCGGCCGGGTTCTGTAGCAGCCAGCGATAGCCGGTACTGGGGTTGCTGGGCAGGGTCAGGGTCAGGGTCTGGCCCAACTGCAGATGTACAGGGCACTGGCTGGCCTTTTCCAGCACCACATTCTCGTGCCGGCCTGGTGTTTGTGAACAGGCTGCCAGGAGTGACAGGCCAAGGACCAACAGCTTGCATTTGGTGTTCATCGACAATTCTGTCCGTCAGGTTGGTATTGGCTTTCAGGAAAGCCTGCCCTCTGCAGGGCACTTCACAGCGGGATTAGTTTGAAGGTCCCCGCCGAGTCGGCGTTTTAACAGGGACGTGGTCATGAGCAGTACACAGATCAATTTTGACACATTGCAGACTGAGGCTGAGCACCTGCCTGGCAATCTCATTCAGGCAATGGCGGAACGCGATGGCCCCGACGAGGGTGGGTTGACGCTGACACGAGAGCATATTGTCACCCTTAACCAGTATGCCAACTATACCTTCCAGCTTCCTGTTACCAAGGATGCAGTGATTCGCTGGTTGGGCTATTCCACCATCAAAGAGCCGGACCTGATGCCGGACAAGATGGAGGCGATGCACAAGCAGTTACAGAAACACGGACGCCGTTGGACAGTACTTGCCGACAATAGCAAGAAGCTTGGCTTCGAGTTGGCGGCCAGTGCCAATGGCATCAATACCACTGGCGACGAGATATTGGTCATTCTCGAAAACAGCCGTGCGCTGGGCAAGCGCAGGGACGCGTGGGAAACCATCAAGTTCGACAAGGCGATCAGCCTGGGGACAGAAGACCGCCACAGGGTTCTCGACCTGGTGGACTACATGGAGATACTGCGCGAAGACGTGGACCTGTTTTCTCGGCGTGTGGGCGCTGTCCGGGAAGAGACTGAACAGTTTCGCGATACCGCGCGTGAACAGCTGATCCCCTTGGTCGCGGTAAAAACCCAGGCGATCAAACGTCAGAAGGCGAGCGGGGCAGTACAGCAGCTGCGTGAAGATCTCGCCGAGCTGGACAATGAAATCAAAAAACTTGAAGCCGAGTATGACCAGTATGTCAAAGCCGCGCTGAGTGGCCTGGCTGCGGGGCCGCTGGGCGCGGCTATAACCGGCGGCATCTATGGCAGCAAGGCGGCGAAAGTCCGCAAGGAACGTAACAAGCTGCAGGGCCAGCGCGGTGAACTCAGCCAGAAACTCAAGGCGGCCGTTCGCCTGGAAGGGCTGGTGGAAGACCTCGGCACTCAAATGGGACAGCTGGATACTCGACTCAGGGATGTGGTGACAGCCGCCTCTCACCTGCAATCGGCCTGGCAGTTGATCGGGGTGTACATCGATACATCGATTGAACACCTCCAGCGTATCGAATCCAATCAGGAGTTGTTCAAGTTTGCGATATTTTTCAAACGCTTCATTGGGCAATGGAAAGACATTGAGAAGTTTGCCCAGCATATGAATCGTGTCTTTGATGACGCCGCAGCCGCCAAATAAGGATATAACGTAATGAATGATAATGTTGTCGCTTTGAGTGCTTCGCTTAATGTCCCGGATATGGACAAGATTCTCTCGGTCGTGTCGGCATACTCGGCGTTTTGGGAGCAACGTAGATTTGGCTTTCTGCCATTGCTGCATGAATCAGTTGAACGGCACTACAAAGGGATGCAACGGTACGTTGATGGCTTGGCTAAAAATTCGGAAGTGCTGGCGGTCACCATAAAGTCATACCAGCTTGATGAGCTGATTGACGATTTTCGAGAGGCCTCGGGAGACCCTGAAGAAGAGGAGTTCTTCCTGGAGGAACTGCAGATCTCAAAAAACAAGATCGCTGCAGAACTGGATGTCGTGGTCTCTGGGGTGATGACCGCTACAAAGTCCATCGCCAGCCTGCCGGTTTATGATGCGAGCCGCGACCAGGCCAGTTACCTGGAGACTCAGGAGCGCCTGGCCAGCAGGCTACAGGCGCTAACCGATACGCTCAACGGTAAACGCGAAAACCTTGCCGAGCTGGAAAAAGCCATCGGTGTGTTTGAGGCCAATGGCATCGAGCAGCTGTTCCAAGGCAAATTGCCAACGGTTGAACAGCTTCAGGGGCTGGTCGCTCAGGGCGCCACAACGGCCGGCGCTGCCGTAGCGGTCGAGCAGGCACTGGAGGCGCTGGGCAAACTGATGGAGGGCGTGCAGCAAGGCATGCAGTATTCACGGCTGCAAGACCAGCGTCGGGCGCTGCGCACGGAAGTAAACGAACTGATCGCTGAACAACGCGAAAAGGAGCAACGAGCGACTCAAGTGAAGGGCTATCTGCAAGCCCTGGTGGAGTATTCCGTGCTGAAACCAAAGCGCCTGGAATGGCTGGCTGAAAAGCAGAAGATTCATGTGCAACTGGAGACAGTGGCCAGTCAACTACGCAGGATAGAACTGGACAGTTTTGAGGGCGCGCAGGCGTTCAATCAGTTGCTGAAACAATTGCTCGCCTATGTTCAACATATAGTTTTCCAGTTCCGTCGAGCCTTTTAATCATTGCCGTGTCTCCGTGCGCCACCCATTGTTAGTTAAACCGGGTGGCGCGCTGAATGGCGAGCAGGAGAGCGCTAATGATGACTGCAAATGGAATGCTGGATAAAAACTGGCAAGTACAAGCTTCACGTCTTCCCGGCGCGTTGTTGAGCGCCATGGCGTCAGGGCAGGACACCGGTGCCCTGAGTTTGTCGCCAACACACGTGCGTGACCTCAATGAGTATGTCGCCTATACACGGGGATTGCCCAACTCACCGGCTGGCATTTATCAGTGGATGGGTGGAGGGCAGGCGAACCCTTGGACATTGATTCTCAGCGCGTTGATGTCCTCGAACCCTGAGCTGAATGGTAACGCCATGCTGACATTCTCTCGCCAGGTGAAACAGCATGCCAACGGCTGGGAGGTGTTGTATGGGAAAAACCTGCAGCTGACCCATACGTTGGTCACTGTCGCCAGCAACATCAACCGTTCAGGGGAGGTCATTCTGGATGTGTGCGCACAAACCAAGGCATTGGGTAAGCAACGTGAGGCCTGGGATGCTTTGCTGGGCGGTGAGGCGCTGGCGCTTAGTGTGGCCGATAGGCAAATTGTGTCGTCCTTGCCCATGTACGTGAATGCACTCAAGGAGCAATTGAAGGGATACGCCCGCGAGGTCGAGCGTGTGCGCATCGAGGCCACTCGGTTTCGCGATGAGGCTCGGATACAGGTCATTCCTGCGGCGACGAGAAAGGTCAATGAAATTGGCAAGTTGGTAAAACCAGCGACCCAGGGCGGTATCGCGGGGATTCTCGGGCAGATACTGCAATCACGTTTCCTGGAACTCTCAGGAAAACTGCGGAAACTGGAACAACTGCTCAGAGCCGTGGTGACGGCTTCGTCTCATGTTCATTCAGCCTGGCAAAGCCTCACTGCTTACATCGATGCGTCGAGTAATCAGCTGCAGCTCGTTACCTCAGGCCAGCAACTGGCCCGGTTTGCGATCTACTTCGGGCGGTTCCTGGGGCTATGGAAGACAATTGAACAAAGCGCGGTGCAGATGAACCGCACGCTGACCCGGTATCAGCCGTGAGCGTTAGGTAGCCGTACTCGAGCAGGTTGACGCGGGCTCTCAGAGCCCGCGTCTTCCAGAACCCCTTCAGGTGAACAACACCTTCGCCACATCACTGAAGCGCTTGGCGAAGTGCACGCTCAAGCCTTCCTTGAGGTAATCCGGCAACTCCTCGAAGTCTCCCCGGTTGGCTTCCGGCAGGATCAGCTCGAAGATCTTCTGCCGCCGCGCGGCAATGACCTTCTCGCGCACCCCGCCAATCGGCAGGACCTTGCCGGTCAGGGTCAACTCGCCGGTCATGGCCACGCCTTTCTTCGGCGCCTGGTCGCGAGCCAGTGACAGCAACGCACTGGCCATGGTCACCCCGGCGCTGGGGCCGTCCTTGGGCGTGGCGCCTTCGGGCACGTGCAGGTGTATGAAAGCTTCATTGAAGTAGCTTGGATCACCGCCGTATCGCTTGAGGTTGGCGCTGACATAGCTGTAGGCGATTTCGGCAGACTCCTTCATCACATCACCCAACTGACCGGTCAGCTTGAAGCCGCGGTTGAGGGTGTGGATGCGCGTCGCTTCGATCGGCAAGGTGGCGCCGCCCATGCTGGTCCAGGCAAGACCGGTGATCACACCCTTGCCGGAGAGCACCTGTTCGCTGCGAAACACCGGCATGCCCAGTGAGGCTTCGAGGTCCTTGGGGGCGATCTTGATCTTTTTCTCGGGGTCCTCGAGCAGTTGCACTACCGCCTTGCGCACCAGCTTGCCCAGCTGTTTTTCCAGCTGGCGTACACCGGCTTCGCGGGCATAGCCCTCGATCACCGTGCGCAGGGCGCTGTCACTGATGCTCAGGCTGGTCTTGGCCACCCCGGCTTTTTGCAACTGCTTGGGCCACAGGTGGCGCTTGGCGATGGCCAGCTTTTCTTCAGTGATGTAGCCGGACAGGCGAATCACTTCCATGCGGTCGAGCAATGGTCCGGGGATTGAGTCCAGCGTGTTGGCGGTACACACGAACAGCACCTTGGACAGGTCCAGGCGCAGGTCCAGGTAGTGGTCGAGGAAGTCGACGTTCTGCTCGGGGTCGAGGGTTTCCAGCAGCGCCGAGGCCGGGTCGCCCTGGTAGCTCTGGCCCATCTTGTCGATCTCGTCGAGCATGATCACCGGGTTCATCACCTCGACGTCCTTCAGTGCCTGCACCAGCTTGCCCGGCTGGGCACCGATGTAGGTCCGGCGATGGCCCTTGATCTCGGCCTCGTCGCGCATGCCGCCGACGCTGAAGCGATAGAACGGCCGGCCCAGGGATTCGGCGATGGACTTGCCAATGCTGGTCTTGCCGACGCCTGGCGGGCCTACCAACAGCACGATGGAGCCGCTGATCTCGCCCTTGTAGGCGCCAACGGCGAGGAACTCGAGGATGCGTTCCTTGATGTCACCCAGGCCGGCGTGATGCTGGTCGAGTACCTTGCGCGCGTGCTTGAGGTCGAGTTTGTCCTTGCCGTACACGCCCCAGGGCAGGGCGGTGGCCCAGTCCAGGTAGTTGCGGGTGACGGCGTATTCGGGCGAGCCGGTTTCGAGGATCGACAGCTTGCCCAGCTCTTCGTCGATGCGCTTTTGCGCGGCGGCGGGCAGGGTCTTGCCTTGCAGGCGCTGCTCGAACTGTTCGAGGTCGGCGCTGCGGTCGTCCTTGGTCAGGCCCAGCTCCTGCTGGATGACCTTGAGCTGCTCCTTGAGGAAGAACTCGCGCTGGTGCTCGCCGATCTGCCGATTCACTTGCGCAGAGATCTCGTTCTGCAGGTGCGCGACTTCGACTTCCTTGCGCAGCATCGGCAGGACCTTTTCCATGCGCTTGAGCATGGGCACGCAGTCGAGCACCTCCTGCAACTGGTTGCCGGTGGCCGAGGTCAGCGCGGCGGCAAAGTCGGTCAAGGGCGATGGGTCGTTGGGGCTGAAGCGGTTCAGGTAGTTCTTCAGCTCTTCGCTGTACAGCGGGTTGAGCGGCAGCAGCTCCTTGATCGCGTTGATCAGGGCCATGCCGTAGGCCTTGATCTCGTCGGTCGGCTCGCTGGGTTGATGCGGGTACTCGACCTCGACCAGGTACGGCGGGCGATGATGCTTGAGCCAGGTGCGGATACGTACCCGGGTCAGGCCCTGGGCGACGAACTGCAGCTTGCCGTTTTCGCGGCTGGCATGGTGAACCTTGACCAGGGTGCCGTACAGCGGCAGGGCCGAGGTGTCGAAATGACGATGGTCTTCTGGCGGCGAGTCCATGAAGAACAGGGCCAGGGAGTGATGCGGGGTCTTGGCTACCAGATCCAGGGTTTCGGCCCAGGGTTCTTCATTGACGATCACCGGCAACACTTGCGCGGGGAAGAACGGGCGGTTGTGGATCGGGATGATATAGACCTTGTCCGGCAACTGTTGGCCCGGCAAGGCAAGGTTTCGGCCGCTGTGTTCGGAGGCTTCGAGATGCTCGACTTCGGCGGTTTCCTCGGGACGTTCCGGTAGATCCTGCTGATCGCTCATGGCGCACCTGCTCAATGACTATGGTGCTTAGATGGGGCGGGTGGAGGAAAGATTCAAGCTTCAAGCTTCAAGCTACAAGCCGCAAGTGGGGAGCGCGGTGCTTGCAGCTTGAAGCTTGCAGCTAGCAGCTAAGGTCTACTCAGCCAATTTGTAAGCGATGACGTAATCGCCCATCTTGGTGCCCAGCGAGCCGTGACCACCGGCGGTCACCAGCACGTACTGCTTGCCGTCCTTGCCGCTGTAGGTCATCGGCGTGGCCTGGCCACCGGCCGGCAGGCGCGATTTCCACAGCTCCTTGCCGGTGTTGGTGTCATAGGCACGCAGGTACTGGTCCAGGGTGCCGCTGAGGAAGCCCAGGCCGCCAGCGGTGACGATCGAGCCGCCCATGCTTGGCACGCCAATCGGCAGGCCGATCGGGATCGGCGAGCTGTCACGGCTGGTGCCGTTTTTGTGCTTCCACACCACCTGGTTGGTGGTCAGGTCGATGCCGGCCACGTAGCCCCAGGCTGGCGCCTGGCATGGCACGCCCAGAGGCGACATGAACGGGTGCATGATCACCGCGTAGGGTGCGCCGGTGTTCGGCTGCACACCGCTGGTTTCGCTCTCGCGCTTGCTGCCGGCGGCGACATCGGCGCGCGGCACCATCTTCGAGACGAAGGCCATGTAGTTCGGGCTGGTGAACAGCAACTGACGCACCGGGTCGACCGAGACGCTGCCCCAGTTGAACACGCCGACGTTACCCGGGTAGACCAGGCTGCCCTGTAGCGATGGCGGAGTGTACTGGCCTTCGTAGCGCAATTCGCGGAACTGGATGCGGCAGAGCATCTGGTCGAACGGGCTGGCGCCCCACATGGCCTGTTCGGTCAGCTCCGGGCCGAGCAGGTTGAGGTCCGAGCGGGCCTGGGTTGGCGCGGTGCGGTCGCCTTCGACGGCACCTTGTGGTACCGGGATTTCGCGGATCGGTACGATCGGCGTACCGTCGCGACGGTCGAGCACGTACAGGCTGCCCTGCTTGGTCGGGGCGATCAGCGCAGGCTTCACGCCGTCGGCGGTTTTCAGGTCAAGCAGGGTTGGCTGGCTGCCGACGTCCATGTCCCACAGGTCGTGGTGGGTGAACTGGTAGTTCCAGCGTACCTTGCCGTTGGCCAAGTCCAGGGCGACGATACCGGCGCTGTACTTCTCGGCGCCCGGGGTGCGGTCAGCGCCCCACTGGTCCGGGGTCTGGTTGCCCAGCGGCAGGAAGACCATGCCCAGCTTCTCGTCGACACTGGCCAGCGACCACATGTTTGCCGAGTTGCGGCTGTAGGTCTTGCCGGGTGCCAGCGGTGCGGTGTCGTCGGGGTTGTTGCTGTCCCAGTTCCACACCAGGCGACCGTCGTGCACGTCGTAGGCGCGGATCACGCCGGACGGTTCGTTGGTCGACTCGTTGTCGGTAACATGGCCGCCGATGATTACCAGTTCGCGGGTGATCGCAGCAGGCGAGGTGGAGTAGTAACCGCCAGCAGTGAACGGGCCGATGCCGGTGGTGAGGTCGATCACACCCTGGTTGCCGAAACCTTCACAGACCTTGCCAGTGTCGGCGTTCAGGGCGATCAGGCGGGCGTCGGCGGTCGGCAGGTAAAGGCGGCGCGGGCAGGCGACGGCAACGGCCTGGCCGGCGTCGCTGATTTTGGGGGCCGGGCTGCCGTCGGCATTGACGTAGTTGTTCTCGTCGTAATACGACACACCACGGCAGGTCATGTGGGCGAAGCCCTTGAAGCCTACCGGGCTCTTGATCTGCGGGTCGAAACGCCAGATCTCCGCACCGGTGTCCGGGTCCAGGGCCAGCACCTTGCTGTGGGCGGTGCAGGCATACAGCTTGCCGTTGACCTTCAGCGGGGTGTTCTGGTTGGTCAGCTCGACCGGGTCGTTGTCGGTTGGCAGGTCGCCAGTGCGGATGCGCCAGGCTTCCTGTAGCTTGTGCACGTTCTGCGGGGTGATCTGGCGTAGCGGCGAGTAGCGGTCGCCGAATTCGGTGCGGCCATAGGCCTGCCACTCGCCATCAGGCATTTGCGGCGCGGTGCTGCTCATCTCGGCGCTTTCGCGGCCCAGCTCGCCCTTGACTTCACCCGGGTGGGTGAACTGGCTGGCCACCGCCGTGGCACCGGACAGCGCCACGGCCAGGCTCAGCAGGCCGATGTTGGCCTTGGACGGGTTGCCCAGCAGTGGGCGGCGCGCCCACGGCAGCAGCAACACTACGCCCAGGGCGAACCACAGGGCCAGGCGCGGGACCAGTTGCCACCAGTCCAGGCCCACTTCCCACAATGCCCACAGGGTGCTGCCCAGCAGCACCAGGCCATACAGACCCAGGGCGTTGCGGCGCAGGGCCAGCAGCAGGATGCCGGACAGGGCGAAGCCGATACCGGCGATCAGGTAATACAGCGAACCGCCCAACTGGCTCAGTTTGATACCGCCAGCCAGCAGGGCCAGGCCCATCAGCAACAGCAGCACACCGATCAGTCGCGGCAGCCAGCGGGTTCTACTCAAGGCACCATCAGTGCTCATCGTGTGTTCTCCGTTAGGTGAAAAGGGGGGTTAGAAACTGCTCTGGATCTTGATCCCGCCGATCAGTGCGTCATCGACCTGGCTCACGCCACCGGGATGGCGGATGTACTGCAGGTTCGGGCGCACGGTCAGCCAGTCGGCCAGGTGGATGCCGTAATACAGCTCGGCGCTGTACTCGGTGTCCTGGATCGGACGGAACAGGGGATCGTTGTAGTCGCTGACGCCGCGAGCCTGATTGATGGCCTGGGCGTTCTTGCGGTAGGCAGGGTTGACGTGCACGCGTGCCAGGGCGAAACCGATGTCGTCCTTGGCGCGGGCATCGAAGGGCCCCTTGTACACCACACCTGCCTGAACATAGTTGTCGATGGCATTGGTCTTCTTGTCGTGCAGCGTGGCGTTGGCGAATACGCTCAACCCTCGCGAGTGGTCTGATGCCAGCGACGTCACCTGTTGCTGGGCACCGAGCCAGAAGCCGTGCTTGCTCGAACTGCTGCGATAAGCCTGGCCGCTCAGTGCTGCCGGTTGTTCGTTGCTGTCCTTGTAGACATCGCTTGCCTTGGCATTACTGTAGTAGTAACCGGCGCGATATTCCCCTTTCAGGCCGTTAACCGCCGGGCTCCAGACCAGTTCGACCGGAATCACCGCGCCCTGGGTACCGCTGCCGCTGAGCTTGAAACCGTTGCCGCGATCGAGGTTGGAGGGGTTCTGCTCATAGGCGCCGATTTGCGCGTACAGCTCTGGGGTCAGGTTGTACTTGACCCGCAGCGCCCACTGGCTGACTGGCCAGTTGTACCAGATGTCACCGACCCAGTTGCCCACCTGGGAGCCGCAGAACGCCAGGTTCTGAAAGTCGCACGGGAAGCTGTTGAAGTCCTCGCCCTGGCCGAAGCGGCCGAATTTCACATCCAGCGCGCCGTCGAAGTACTTCTGCTTGATCCACATCTGGGTCAGCCGCCAGGTCTGGCCACGGCCCCAGATTTCCTGGGCCGAGGTAAAGCCACCGACCCGTGGGTCATTGATGCGGTCGTTGCTGATGTTGTCGCCGTGGCGCTGGGTAACGGTCAACTGAAACTCGGCGTCGTGCCAGCCGAGGATCTTCTGCAGGTCCAGGTGGCTGCCGAGGGCGAACTGGCCGCTGTAGCGCGCGGTTTCGTCATCGTCGTAGCCACCATGCAGGTTGGCGCCCATCTCGCCGGTGTAACCGAGGGTGAAGTCGTAGCCGCGTTCAGCCAGCTCCGTGCGGGTGCCGCCCCAGTCGCCAAGCATCCATGGCGAGTCGCTGGCGAACATCGCCGCGGCCTGGGCGCAAGGCGCGAGGCTGGCGATGGCCAGACCCGAAAGCAGTGTCCGGGTGGCGGGGGAAAAGCGGAAACGATCATTCTGAGGCATGAGATAGCGCTATCTTTTGATTATTGAAAAAACGGCAAGGCCACCGAGTTCCGAGGATCATCGGCGATAAGGCTGCAGGGAAATAAACTGAAGCGGTTCAGCTTGCGGCGGGGAGGATATAGCTGAACTTGTAAGAAAAAAAGTCAATTCAGCAAGAGTCACCGTTGCCGGATCGGTAACAGTCCGGCTGAGGCAGGTGACACTGATCCCTTGTGGGAGCCGGCTTTGCCGGCGATGAGGCTGGCACAATCAGCACATCAGGCGCTGACTGGGCGCAGACCAATACGACCAATCGCCGGCAAGGCCGGCTCCCTCGGGATGGGTGTTGACTTAGAAGGTGGTACGCAGGCCAACCTCGACACTACGCCCTGGTGCCGGGGCGATGTCGCGCAGGATCGAGCTTGAGTAGCGCACGGTCTGGTCAGTGAGGTTCTCGCCGCGGACAAAGGCCAGCCACTGGCTCTGGCCGATGTCGAAGCGGTAACCCACGCTGGCGCCGAGGGTGGTGTAAGCGTCGGTGCTGGTCTCATTGGCCGGTTTTTTGTGCTGGGCGCTGGCGTGTTGCACATCCACCCGTGCCTGCCAGCGGTCCAGTTCCCATAGCAGGCCGCTGTTCAGGCGCAGCGGGGCGATGCGCGGCAGGTCTTCGCCAGTGTCGAGGTTCTTGGCCCGGGTGTAGTCGCCGGACAGTTCCAGAGCAAAGCTGCCGTAGCGGTTTTGCGCCAATTGCCAGCGGTCCTGGGCCTCGATGCCGTAGAAGCGCGCGCGAACCCCGTGGTAGAGGTATTCGGGCACATCGCCGCCGTGGTCATGATCATGGTCGTGATCGTGCTCTTCATCGCCGTGATCATGGTCGTGGTCATGGCCTTCGCGCAGGTTGCCGCTGGCCAGCAGGCCGATGTAGTTGCGGAAATGACTGTAGAACACGCCGACGCTGCCCTTGTGCGTGCCATTGTCGAAGCGCAAGGCCAGGTCGCTGGAGATGGCTTTCTCCTTGCTCAGGTTCGGATCGCCGACCTCGTAGGTGCCGGTGGCGACGTGGGCGCCGTTGGCGTACAGCTCATAGAAGGTCGGTGCGCGCTCGGTGTAGCCCAAGGTTGCGGCCAGGGACCAGACCGGGGTCAGCTCGTAGACTGCGCCAGACGACAGGCTGGCGGCGGTGAAGCTGCTCGAGCGATCGGCCTCGGCAAAGCGCTCGCTGCCCTTGCTGTCGGGTTCGACCCGGGTGTGTTCCAGGCGTCCGCCCAGGCTCAGGTTCAGGCGTTCGGTGGCTTGCCACTGCTCGAGCATGAACAGCGCCAGGCTGTTGGTGTCGGTCTGCGGTACAAAGGCTTCTTCGCCGAGGGCGGAAAACTCGTTGCGGCTGACCTGGGCGCCAATCACCCCTTCGACCGGCCCCAACGGTTGGTGCCGGGCCTCGACCCGCGCCTCGTAGCCCTTGTTCTTGAACGTGGTGTGCACCTCGCCGCTCTCAAGCTCGCGGTGCTGGTAGTCGGTGTAGCCGAGGTCGACCTTCACCGAACTGAACGGGCCGTCGAGGTCGCGCAGTTCCGAGGCGAAGCCGTAATGATCTTGCTGCATGTCCAGGCGTACGCCCGGCTCGGCCACCGAACCGTAATTGGAGTCGTAGCGGCTGTAGGAAAGGCCGGCGTAGCCGTGATCCCAATGATAGGAACCGCCCAGCGCGCCACCGTCCTGGCGACCGTCGCTGTTTTCCAGGCGATGCTTGCTGCCCGGTTCGTCGGCGTCGCGCACTTTCGAGCTGCGGGCGTAACCGGGAATACGCAGGTCATTGAACTGGCGGCTGTTGGCGTCCAGGTGCAGGGCGAAGCGGCCGTCACCCGCTTCCAGCTTGCCGGCGCTGCTGCGGGTGGTGTCGGCGCCGCCGTAGCGCAACTCACCGGCACCGTGAATGCCGTCGATGGGCGAGGTCGGGATGCGGTTGTCGAAGCTGTTGACTACCCCGCCAATGGCGTTGCCACCGTAGAGCAGGGCCGCCGGGCCGCGGACGATTTCGATGCGTTCAACGGTGGCCGGGTCCAGCGGCACGGCGTGGTCATAGGACAGCGACGAAGCATCCAAGGCGCCGACGCCGTTGCGCAGGATGCGGATCCGGTCGCCGTCCAGGCCGCGGATCACCGGGCGGCTGGCGCCGGGGCCGAACCAGGTCGAGGCAACACCGGGCTGGTTGTTCAGGGTCTGGCCGAGGCTGCCTTTCTGTTGCAGGGTCAGGTCGTCGCCGTCGAGCACGGTGCTGGGCGCGGCCAGTTCACTGTTACCCAACGGGTTGGCGGTGATCACCTGAGGTTGCAGCTCGACGGCTTGGCTCAAGGGTGAAGCCAGCCAGAGCGCGGCGGCGAGGGGGGAGAGGCGCAGGGGTAAGTGACGCATGGAGGGAAGGGGTCCTTGGCAGTGTTATAGTATTGATACAGTATAACATTGCCGTTAAAGATAAAACGCCCATGCGCTGGCTAGAGCCTTTGCCCACACTAGAATGTCTGTAAGCAGCACCTTGAATGCGAAAAGTCTGAAGACTTGCAGCCGTGCCTCGGCTAAGGTGCGCACCTTTCGTTGGCTGGAGCACAGGCATGACCGCCGCTAATCAGAACCCGCTGCATGGCGTGACCCTGGAGCAGATCCTTACCGCGCTGGTAGCGCACTACCAATGGGACGGCCTGGCTCAGCGCATCGATATCCGCTGCTTCAAGAGCGACCCGAGCATCAAGTCGAGCCTGACCTTTTTGCGCAAGACGCCCTGGGCCCGGGAGAAGGTCGAGCGCCTGTACCTGAAAATGCAACGCGGCCGCTGAGCCGGTGAGCCGGCGCAGGCTGTTCATCGCCCTGGCCGCGTGCCTGGGCTGGAGCGCGCTGGCGATCCAGATGTACCTGCTGTTGCTGGCGCGCTGGCAAGAGCAGGCCAGCTTGCTGGGCGGCCTGGTGACGTTGTTCAGTTTTTTCACCGTGCTCAGCAACACCCTGGTCGCCGTAGTGCTCAGTCACGCGGCATTCGGCCGCGACTCGCCGCTGCGCCGCTTTTTTCTCGCGCCCTGGATCAGTTCCGGGATTGCCGCGAGCATTATTCTCGTGGGCCTCGCCTACAGCCTGTTGTTGCGTCACCTGTGGCACCCGCAGGGCTGGCAATGGCTGGCGGACGAGCTGCTGCACGACGTCATGCCGCTGCTGTTCGTGGCTTATTGGTGGTGTTGTGTAGAAAAGGGCAGCCTGCGTTTCAGGCATCTGCTGGCCTGGCTGCTGTACCCGGCGGGGTATTTTGCCTACACGCTGCTGCGTGGGCATGTGATAGGGGTCTATCCCTACCCGTTCATCGATGTTGCCGAATTGGGTTACGCGCAGGTGCTGCTCAATGCGCTGTCGATCCTGGGCGGATTTGTCGCCATCAGCCTGCTGTTGCTCGGCCTCGATCATTGGCAGGGCGGGCGCCTGGCCAAGGCCAGGACGCAACCCTGAGGTAGCCTGTTACTCGTCGTCGTGCGGGTCGAGGCGCCAGTAGGCGACAGCCTTGATCAGCTCTTCCTTCACGCCTTTTTCATCGACCAGCAAACGCTTGGCCTGGCGCGTCAGCGATTTCTCCAGAGCGACCCAGGTGTACAACTGACCGCCTGGCAGCGACAGCCCCTTGATGACCTCAAGCAAGGCCTGCTGGTGGCGTTGCACCCAGATGACCTCGACTTGCGCTGCGCTCGGCAGCGGTTGTTGTTCCCGGGCATCTTCGATTTCTATCAGCGCCAGTACCTTGCGCCCGGCCGGCAACTCTTCCAGGCGTCGGGCAATGGCCGGGATGGCGGTTTCATCACCGATCAGCAGGTAGCTGTCGAAGATGTCCGGGACCACCATCGATGCACGAGGCCCGGCGATGTTGAGTACCTGGCCGACCTGCGCCTGGGCCGCCCAGGTCGAGGCAGGGCCGTCGCCGTGCAGGACAAAGTCGATATCCATTTCGCCGTTCGTCAGATCAATGCGCCGTGGCGTGTATTCGCGCATGGTCGGGCGCACGCCATCGCGGCTGAAATCGAGGTTGTCGAGCGCAGCCTGCTCTTGTTCCGAGCAGGCAAACATCAACTTGACGTGATCGTCGCTACCGACGCTGGTAAAGCCTTGCAGCTCCGGCCCGCCGACGGTGATGCGGCGCATGCGCGGGGTCAGCTCGGTGACCCGCAGCACGTTCAGGCGACGGTGTTTGATCTCGTGGTTGACGCGGTGAATGGTGGTGTTTTCGCTAACAGTCATTCGGCTTTCTCCGTTGAGGTCGCAATAGGCCCTGCGACGATGGCTTTGGCGGTGTCGTTCAGTAGCGTACGGACCCGCTCGATTTCCGTTGGGTTCCAGCGCCCGCTATGCATTTGCAGGGCATGACGCAGGTTGTGCACGGCTTCGTGGATTTCTGCCGGGCGATCGTGGCCACGCAACGAGCGTTTGCTGACTTCAATGCGCATGCGCACGCCGTCCAGGGCAATGGCTTGGTCCGCGAGGGATTTCTGGCCCGCTGCAGTGATGCCGTAAAGACGCTTGCTGCCTTGGGTTTTGCCGCTGATCAGCTCGGCTTCTTCCAGAAAATTAAGGGTCGGGTAGATCACCCCGGGGCTGGGGCTGTAGCTGCCATCGAAAAGGGTTTCGATCTGGCGGATCAGGTCATAGCCATGGCAAGGCTGCTCGGCCAGCATCGACAACAGCAGCAATTTCAGGTCGCCGGGGGCAAAGACGCGGGGGCCGCGGTCGCCACGTTCGCGGCCGTGACGACGCTCGAAGCCGTCGTGCCGCTCGCCATGCTCGCGGTGATGGGAATGATGGTCACGCATTGGGTGTCTCCGTTTGGGTTAGATGTATCTTCAGATATTACTCAAGATATATCTTAAATCAAGCGGGAGAATAGGAATATTTCTCATGAAGTAAAGGCGGTAACCGGAAAAACGCGTAGGAACTCTTAAGGTTTTTCTTACAGAACTCTCGGATTGCCTTGATCTACACGCGCGGAAGTCATCCCTAAGATTCGCCACGTTTTCTTCATCCGTGAGTATTTCACCGTGGCACCTTCCATTTTTTTCATCGGGCTGCTCTGGGGCCTGTCATTTTTTGCCCAGGCCAATTTCTCGCTTACCCAGACTGCACGTGAGCACAGTGTGCGGCATGAGCTGGACACCAACCTCGATCGTCTGGTCGAGCGTGCACACCAACTGATCGGCGTGCCCTATCGCTGGGGCGGCATGTCGGTAAAGGGCGGGTTCGATTGCAGCGGCCTGCTGGTCTACCTGTTTCGCCATGAGGCCGATATCAAGATACCGCGCACCACGACGGCCATGCTCCAGTCCGCTGCCCGGACCATCAGGCAGAGCCAGCTCAAGCGCGGTGATGCAGTATTCTTCAATCGCAACGGCCAGGGCCGGATCGGCCACGTTGGCCTGTATATCGGCGAAGGGCGTTTCATCCACGCCCCCCGCGCCGGCAAGAACATCCGTATCGATTCGCTGCGCAACAGCTACTGGAGCAAAAGCTTCATGACCGCCAAGCGCTTTCACGGTGGCTAGCGCTGCACCATCCGCGGTGGTTTGCACAGGGTGTGACTGCCAGGCTCCAGGTACGGCATCAGGAGCGGCGCCATGCCTTTGAGCACCTGCACCGGCAGCGCCGAGGTAAAGCGGAAGGATTCCGCCGCTCTGCCGGGCACGAAGGCGGTGAGGGTGCCGAAGTGGTTTTCGCCGAGGAAAAACACAAAGGTCGCGGTGCGGTTCAACGAGCGTGAGCCAATCAGCCGTCCGCCGGCACCGAAGCTTTCGATGCGGTTGTCACCAGTGCCGGTCTTGCCGCCCATCACCAGCGGGGTGCCGTCGGCCAGTTTGAAGCTGCCCGACACCCGCCGCGCGGTACCGGCATCCACCACTTGCGAGAGGGCGCCGCGCAGAGCCCGGGCGACTTCTACCGAGAGCACCCGTTGGCCGAGGTCGGGGTCGCTGGTCAAGCGGGTTTCGTAAGGGGTATCGGCAGCAAAGTGCAGGGTATCGATGCGCAGCACCGGCAGGCGCACGCCATCGTTCTGGATGATGCCGATCAACTCGGCGAGGGCTGCCGGACGGTCGCCGGAGCTGCCGATGGCTGTGGCCAGCGATGGCACCAGGTGGTCAAAGGGGTAGCCGACGCGTTTCCAGCGTTGATGGATATCGAGGAAGGCTTCGATCTCCACCAGGGTGCGAATGCGGCTGTCGCGCGCACCCTTGTGTCGGCTTTTGAACAGCCAGCCATAGACTTCCTGGCGCTCGAAGTGGCTGGCATCGGCCGCTTGCTGGAAGGTGGCGCTGGGGTGTTGCAGCAGGTAGCCGAGCAGCCACAAATCCAACGGATGGACCTTGGCGATAAAGCCCTGGTCGGGCAGGTCGTAAGCGCCGGGCCGGTAGGCTTCGTACAGATCTTGCAGACGTTTCTCGGTAACGGTGTTCTGCTTGGTGGCCGGGGTCTTGTTTTCGATCCGGTCTTTTTTCAGGTGCGCCTGGACGAAGGCGTTGAAGGTGGCCTGGTCGGCCTCCGGAAACAGGTAACGGTGCACCGCGGCCAAGCGGATCGGCGTGACCCGCAGGCTGTCGAGGAAGGTATCCAGACGCTGTTGCGACGTTTTGCGCTGGTACTTCTTCCAGAACCTGCGCATGTAATCGGTGCCTTCCTTGTCGGCAAAGCGTGCCAGGTATTCCTGGCGGCGCGGCTCGGCATCGTCCTTGAGCAGGCTGGCGCTATTACCCGGCTGCTGATAGGTGCTGTAACGCACCAGGTCGCGCATCAGACGAATGAACGGCAGGTTGATCGATTCACGCAGGGCGTCCTTGAGCGTCGGAATGCGGCCGTTGTCTTCCTTGCGAAAGTTGTTGAACACATGTAGGCCACCGCCGGTGAAAAAGGCTTCGCCGGGGCTGGCGGAGTACTTGCGCTCCAGCGCGGCGTTGAGCATGGCGCTGAGGTCGCGGTCCTTGTTCTGGATCAGGTAGTCGATGGCCCAGCGGGTGATGAAGTCCAATTCGGCCACCGGGACTTTCTTAAGCTCCGCAGCCGGGGTGTTGGCGTACTTGTCGTGCAGTTCGCCGATGATTTCCAGGTAGCTGGTCAGTACCCGCAGCTTGGCGGTCGAGCCCAGTTCCAGCTTGCTGCCTTCGTTGATGTCGAACGGTTGGTCGGTGCTGTCGGTCTGCACCCGCACCCTTGAGCCGTCGGCGGTGCGCTCGAGCAGGGTGAAGCTGTAGCGCACCTGGGTGGTACTGGTCGGGGTCAACAGGCGTTCGCCGAACAGGCCCATTTTTTCTGCAAAGGCCGGGTCGGCCAGGTCTTTCAGGTACTGACTGACCTGGCCCTGCAAGTCCGATTGCAGGGTGCTGGTGGCCGACAGATCGAGACGGTCCAGGTCGTACAGCGGTCGGCCGAGGGCCGAAGACAGACGGCTGCGGGCAACGCTGATGCCCTTGTTGGTGACGATCGGCTGAATGGTCGGCTGGGCCACCCAGTCGCGGTAAATGGTCTTGCTGGCCAGGGCGGCATCGGCCAATGGCTTGTCGATGATGTTGCTGGCCGAGAGGACGCGGATATGGCTGTCGGTCAGCAGCGCCAGCTCGGCACGGCCCTTGGATAAAAAGTGCGAGGGCCGGCGCTGGGCGATCATCAGCGACAGCACCTGGCGCAGGGCCAGACCACGGGCAGCCAGGCTTTGCGGATCACTTGCGGTGGACGACAGAGCCTGGTTGACCTGAGCAAAATCGGCGCCGTACCAGACCCGCAGGCCTTCGGCCATGCCATGCACTTCACCATGCCCGGGTACCGCCGACAGCGGCACGCTGTTGAGGTAATCGCGCACGATGCGCTGGCGTGCTTCCAGTGTCTGCGGGCCGCCTTGATAAGCGCGCACGCTGGCGGAAATCATCTGGCGGATCTTCTCGCTCCCCGAGGCCGTCAGGCCGTCGGGCGAATGCCGGTACTTTTCCAACTGGGTCGCCAGGGTGCTGCCGCCCGCCGACTGGCCGGGCAGGGCCAGGTACTTGGCGACCTGGGTGTAGGCCGCCTTGGCAAAGCGCGGCCAATCCACGGCAGGGTTGTTCAGCGGGTCGTTGGGATCAAGCAGGTCGCGGTTCTCGATGAACAGCAGGCTGTGGACGATGATGGGTGGAATCGAGGCGAAGTCCGGGTACAGGTATTGCGGATAGTGGAACTGATACAGCGCATCGCCTTTGCAGTCGGTGATCGACAGACCGGCCTGGATCTTCTCGGCGTACGGTACGAAAAAACCGTGGTCAACATAGTCCATAAGCGCAGGCGAAAAGCGCGTCTGCTCGTTGATCACGTAGTCACGCTTCAGCAGGCGCGGTAGGAATTCACCTAGTGAGCTGTAGCCCAGGCGCTTGTCGAACGGGCCGTCGCCGGGGTAGCGGATGGCGTCGCTGGGGCCTGGCTGCATGGAATAACTGAGGGTCGCGGCAAATTGGCTGAATTCCCGTGATTGCAGGCGCGAGGTGTGCATTTCGGCGGTGGCGGCATACCCCAGGGCGATCAGGGCGAGCAGCAGCACCAGCCACAACAGCCGCCACCACAGACGGCGCTGGCGTGGGCTTTTCGGCAATGGCGAAGGATCGAGGTGTTCAGAGGGAGTTTCCGTACTGTCTGCTTCCGATTGCCACAATGCGCCCATAGTCTTCAGCTCGGCTACGTATTTTCGTCTTGCTTGCCTGAAGCTTAGACGGTGGCCGGGTTTGGTGAAAAATTTGTAGTCATATGGCAGGGATTTCCCAAAACCGTGTCAGAAATGCGCCTTTGGTGGAGCTTGAATTGCCCCGTTTTGGTGCTATGTTAGCCGCCTTGTTTCCTGCAGTGGTAAAAAGCACGGGGAATGCCCCTCCGTAGAAGCGGTTTTTGCCGAGAGTTCTCGCCAAATAACGGGCTTTATATAGTGAAATACCCTGCAGGGGCCTTTCTATACTGCTCGCCCCTTTCGCTCTGCCGGTTTGCACACCCGGCAGACGGGGCCGCTCACAAGGCGGTGCCCGGCGAGGCAGCGCATCCAGCCTATCGGCGGTGCCAGGCCTGCACGAATGGTCATATCCAATAACAAAATGAGGTTGTATTTCTATGCCAGTCGGCAACCACCCTTCTCATGGTGAGACCGCCCAAGGCGGCCCACTCAAGCGAGAACTCGGCGAACGCCACATTCGCCTGATGGCGCTGGGCGCCTGTATCGGTGTCGGCCTGTTCCTGGGTTCGGCCAAGGCCATCGAAATGGCCGGGCCAGCTATCATGCTGTCCTACATCATCGGCGGCCTGGCGATCCTGGTGATCATGCGCGCCCTTGGCGAAATGGCCGTGCACAACCCGGTAGCCGGCTCCTTCAGCCGCTACGCCCAAGACTACCTCGGCCCGTTGGCGGGCTTCCTCACCGGCTGGAACTACTGGTTCCTGTGGCTGGTGACCTGCGTGGCGGAAATCACCGCAGTGGCCATCTACATGGGCATCTGGTTCCCGGAAGTGCCGCGCTGGATCTGGGCCCTGGCAGCCCTGGGCAGCATGGGCGCGATCAACCTGATCGCGGTCAAGGCCTTTGGTGAGTTCGAGTTCTGGTTCGCCCTGATCAAGATCGTCACCATCATCGCCATGGTGTTGGGTGGCGTCGGCATCATCGCCTTCGGTTTTGGCAACGACGGCGTGGCCATGGGCATCTCCAACCTCTGGAGCAACGGTGGCTTCATGCCCAATGGCGTGACCGGCGTGCTGATGTCGCTGCAAATGGTGATGTTCGCCTACCTGGGCGTCGAGATGATCGGCCTGACCGCCGGTGAAGCGCGCAACCCGCAAAAGACCATTCCGCAGGCCATCGGTTCGGTGTTCTGGCGCATCCTGCTGTTCTACGTCGGTGCATTGTTCGTGATCCTGTCGATCTACCCGTGGAACGAAATCGGCAGCCAGGGCAGCCCGTTCGTGATGACCTTCGAGCGTCTGGGCATCAAGACCGCTGCGGGTATCATCAACTTCGTGGTGATCACCGCTGCGCTGTCGTCGTGCAACGGCGGCATCTTCAGTACCGGGCGCATGCTTTATAGCCTGGCGCAGAACGGTCAGGCGCCGGCCACCTTCGCTCGTACCTCGAGCAACGGCGTACCGCGCAATGCCCTGCTGCTGTCGATCGCAGCCTTGCTGCTGGGCGTGCTGGCCAACTACCTGGTGCCAGAGAAAGTCTTCGTCTGGGTCACTGCCATTGCCACCTTCGGTGCGATCTGGACCTGGGTGATGATCCTGCTGGCCCAGCTGAAGTTCCGCGCCGGCCTGAGCAACGCCGAGCGTGCCGCCCTGAAATACCGCATGTGGCTGTGGCCGCTGAGCTCCTACCTGGCGCTGGCGTTCCTGATCCTGGTGGTCGGCCTGATGGCTTATTTCGAGGAAACCCGCGTGGCCCTGTACATCGGCCCGGCGTTCCTGGTAATGCTGACGGTGCTGTTCTACGTGTTCAAGCTGTCACCAAGCACCATGGAGCAGCGTGCCGCAGGTTCGGCGTCCTGATCTTCCCGCGATAAGTGAAAAGCCCGTATCTATGGATACGGGCTTTTTTTTGCCTGCGGTTATCAGGTGGCAACCGCACGCATCGGCTGGGTCAGGCGTTTATTGAAGTCCAGCCAGGCACCGAGCAGGGCCATGATCGCGACGCCCACCAGCGCGGTGAAGATCTGCATGGCAAAGGCATCGCCGGCCATGGCATTGATCATGTCCGCCAAGGGCGCCAGCAGTACCCCCAGGCAAAACACTTCAAGCGAGTAGCGGCCCATGCGGCAGGTTTGCTGCGCCAGCCAGTTCTGCGTCCAGCCGCTGCCCGGCAGCAGCTTGGCCGTGACGTAGGCCAGGGCCAGGAAGTGCAGCAGGCGCACCGGCGACAGATCGGTCTTGCTGATCGGGTAGAGCAGGGTGTTGAGACTGGCCGGCATCAGTGCATCGTGAAGCTCTGGCCAGCGCCAGGACAGGGTAACGATGCCAGCCGCCAGCGAATAGGCGGCTGCCGCCAGAAACAGCGGTTGGCGCCGCAACGGCCGGGTTTGCGGCGGCCGAGCCCGTTGCCCGTAAAGCGCCGCGGCGCCGCCGAGCACAAACAGGAACTGCCAGGTAACCGGGTTGAAGTACCACACGCCATCGGAAAAATTCGCCAGGTTCCAGCCGAGTCCGGGTGCCACCAGGTACACCGCCATCGACACACCAACCACGGCCAGGGTGTTGCGCATCAGCAGCGGCAGCAGCAGAGACAAACCGGCCAGCAGCACGATGTACAGCGGTAGCGGGTCCATCAGGTTGGGTTTGAAGCGCAGCAACAGCTCGTCTGTCAGCGCTTGCTGGGGGTTGGTGATGAAATGCACCAGGCCCATTTCCTCAACCAGGTCGCGGGTCTGCACGTGGCTGTTGGCAAAGAACACGATGCCCATCAGCATCGCCAGCAGAAAGATATGCACCACATACAGCACCCAGGTACGCCGCAGGATCTTCACGCAGGCGATCAGGTAACCGTCTCGCTGCAGGACTTTGCCATAGGCCAGTACTGCGGCGTAGCCGGCGAGAAATACGAAGACTTCAGCGGCATCGCTAAAGCCGATGTTACGCAGGGTGACCTGGCCTAAAGGGTTGTGGGGGACGTGATCCCAGAAAATGAAGATCAACGCCAGGCCTCGAAAAAAATCGATGCGCGGGTCGCGTCCGTTAAACATGGCAGCGGGCTCTTGAACAGTGGGTTTAGTAATGACCGGCGGACGACGGCAATCGCTCGCGCCGCACCTCGGGCGGGGGGCAGGGTGGCGGTAATCGTTGGCAATTGCAAAGGGGGCTTATTACTGAATGTCTCTATTCGCCCGTTGCGCGGCAGACCGTTGATCGAAAATCACCCGTACCTGTCAGTTTGGGTAGTAGACGAATTTCGGCTTACGTGGCCTGCTTGGATTCAGCCGCAACAGCCATCGAGGCGCGACGCGCAATGGCCAACGTATGGAAAGGATTTTCCACCTATGCCGTGATCGGTATTGCCAATACCCTGGTCCATTGGCAGCTTTTTTTCGTGCTCAGGGTAGCGTTCGAGTTCAGCCAGGCCTTGAGTAATTTTCTGGCGTTTTGCGTGGCGGCGACGCTGTCCTTTTACGTCAATACCCTCTACACCTTCGTCGTCCCGCCCTCGATCGGGCGCTATCTGTTGTTCATGTCCTGCCTGGGAGGTGTCAGCCTGGCAGTGGGGTGGCTGGGCGACCACTGGCGGCTGCACGGGATGATCACAGTCGTGAGCTTTTCCCTGATCAGCCTGACCTGCGGCTTCTTGCTGTCCAAGTGGGTGGTCTTTCACAGGTCCGAGCCATGAAGGTTTCACTGATCGTGCCAGTGTTCAACGAAGAGCAGGCCGTCAGCCTGTTTTACCAGGCGGTGCGTCAGGAGACCTCGTTGCAAGCCCACTGCATCGAAATCGTGTTCATCAACGATGGCAGCAGCGACGGCACGGCTGAAGTCGCCCGCTCCATCGCCCTGGCCGACAGTGACGTGGTGTTGATCAACTTCTCGCGTAACTTCGGCAAGGAACCGGCCCTGTTCGCCGGCCTGGAATATGCCAGCGGCGATGCCGTGGTACCCATGGATGTCGACCTGCAAGATCCGGTTGAAGTGATATCGCAACTGATCGAGCAATGGTGCAAGGGCGCTGATGTGGTATTGGCCAAACGCCGGGATCGCTCCAGCGATGGTTACCTGAAACGCCGCAGTGCCTCGCTGTTCTATCGCCTGCTCAATCGCATCGCCTATACCCATATAGAAGAAAACGTCGGCGATTTCCGCTTGATGGACCGCAAGGTGGTGGACGTAATCAAGACCCTGCCAGAACAGCAACTGTTCATGAAGGGCGTGCTGTCGTGGGCAGGGTTCAACGTTGCCATTGTTGAATACGACCGTGCGCCGAGGGCTGTGGGCCGCAGCAAGTTCAACGCTTGGCGGCTATGGAACCTGGCGCTGGACGGCATTACCTCGTTCAGCACCTTGCCCTTGCGCCTGTGGAGTTACCTCGGCGCGTGCATCTCGTTGCTGGCGTTGCTGTATGCCGGTTACCTGGTGCTGGACAAGATCCTGTTTGGCAATGATGTGCCCGGGTATCCGTCCTTGATGACAGCCATTCTGTTCCTCGGCGGGGTGCAACTGATCGGCATCGGCATATTGGGGGAATACATCGGCCGAATTTACATGGAGGCCAAACATCGGCCCCGCTACGTGGTGAAAGAGATCGTGAAGGCCAATGTCACGACCTATCGAAAGGAGACCAAGCGTGCAGGGGAATGAGCGGGCGTTAAGTCAGAGCCACGTGCTGTTGTTTTTTGTCGTTCTGTCCTTTGTTTACGTGTTCCCCATTGTTCGCGCCGATTATGCCTATGTGGATGATAATTGGCGGGCATTGCTCCAGGCTCAGGACGCCTGGCGCAACCAAGGCAGGATCTTGCTTGAGGGTCTGTACCGGGCGCTGACCTTCAGCGAGGCAACGATCAATATTTTCCCGCTGCCCTTGTTGATCAGCGTTTTTGCCCTGGCCTTGGCGATGGCGCGCCTGACCTTCTGGCTGTTTCCGCGTCCCGGGATTACCAGCTGCCTGGTGATCCTGCCGGTGTTATGCAACCCGTTTTTCCTCGGCAACCTGACCTACCAATATGATGGTCCAGGGATGGTGCTGGCGCTGGTCGCGGTCATTTGTGCAATCACCTGCCGGATTGAGCGGCGCTCTGTTCGCGGGTTGCTGGCGGCCCTGTTGATTGCCGTCGCGCTGAGCCTCTATCAGTTGACCATCAGCCTGTTTATCGGCTTGTGTATTGTCGAGTATATCCGTGGCGTAAAAGACAAGGTTGCGGTCCAGGCATTGCTGGTGACGCTCGTGGAGCGTGTCGTGCAATTGATAGTCGGCGGCCTCATCTATTTTTTTACCGCTTACCAACTGGCTATCGATACGCGGGGCAACCACCTGCCTTTTGATCAGCAGTGGTTCGAAGTGGTGTGGCAGAAGTTCTGCTTCTCCATGCAGATGCTGGGCTTGCTGACAGCGTCTGCCGGCAATGGAGTCGCGGTTGCCCTGCTACTGGGCGCAAGTGCCGGGTTTGTTTTGCTGATGAGCAATATCCCTCAGATGCAAGGGCGGCTATCAGGCAAGCTTGGTGTTGCACTGCTTTACCTGCTCGGCCTGGTGGTGCTGGTCTGCAGCGTGCCGGGCATGATGCTGTTTGTCGCCGAGCCCAACCTTGAGGCCAGAAACTTCATCGGCTTTGCGGCAGTCCTGGTGTTGCTGTTTTTTCTCAATCACGAGTTGTTTGGGCGGGTCTGGCCGGGATTGCGCTGGTTGTTGATCATGCCAACGCTGTTCATGTTTGCATTCAGCTATGCCTACGGGCAGGTCATCATTGCCAAGAAAGAGCTCGAGTCAGCCATGGCGCATTACATTGCCAATGACCTGGTATCGCGAAGTGAGCTACGCAGCGTAACCAAGTACTACTACCTGAGGGCGCCCGGTGACGGTAACTGGTTGCCTAGAGGTCACGGCGCCATGACCCAAATGCCGCTCCTGAGATACATTCTGAGTGGCTCCAACTCAGTGTTGCACGCTCAGTTTTTCCCGCGCTTGGGGATCAACAATGTCATCGGCGGTGAGCATTCGGTCTTTGCTCAACTGGCGGCGTCAGGACGCGTGGGGGCACCGTTGGTGGACAACAGGTTTTATTCGATCTACGTGGCCGGTGCGCAGGGCTTCATTGTCATGAAGCCCATACAGGAAGATGAAAACTACAATCAGCACTGGCCCGCTGTCCCCTAGCGCATTGCCGGTCCTCAGGCCGCAGCCACCTCCTGTGGCTCGAAACTGTCCGCCCGGGCCATCTGCCACATCCGCGAATAGAATTCGCCATTGACCTCGCCGCTGAGCAATTCCCCCGGTTTGAGGAACACGTGCATCTGCGAGAACAGCTTGATCTCGGTGGCCGAGATGCGCCGCACCAGGTGCTTGGCTTCCAGTTGCGAGGGGTGATCGAGGCCGGCGGCGGCGAGCATTTCGGCCAGGGCCTTGAGGGTGTTGTGGTGGAAGTTGAGTACCCGCTGGGCCTTGTCGGGTACCACCAGGGCGCGCTGGCGCAGCGGGTCCTGGGTGGCGACGCCGGTCGGGCATTTGTTGGTGTGGCAGCTTTGCGACTGGATGCAGCCGATGGCAAACATGAAGCCTCGCGCCGAGTTGGCCCAGTCGGCGCCGATGGCCAGGACGCTGGCGATGTCGAAGGCGCTGACGATCTTGCCGCTGGCGCCAAGCTTGATCTTGTCGCGCAAATTCAGGCCCACCAGGGTGTTGTGCACGAACAGCAGGCCTTCGCGCAGCGGCACGCCGATATGGTCGGTGAACTCGACCGGCGCGGCACCGGTGCCGCCTTCCTTGCCGTCGACGACGATGAAGTCGGGGAGGATGCCGGTTTCCAGCATGGCCTTGGCAATACCCATGAACTCCCACGGGTGACCGAGGCAGAACTTGAAGCCCACCGGCTTGCCGCCGGACAGCTCGCGCAACTGGGCAATGAACTGCATCATCTCGATCGGGGTGGAAAAGGCGCTGTGACGCGACGGCGAGATGCAGTCTTCACCCATCATCACCCCGCGGGTTTCGGCGATCTCGCGGGTGACCTTGTGCTTGGGCAGGATGCCGCCATGGCCGGGTTTGGCGCCCTGGCTCATCTTGATCTCGATCATCCGCACCTGCGGGTTGCGCGCTTGTTCGGCGAAGCGCTCGGGGTCAAAGCGCCCGTCCGAGGTGCGGCAGCCGAAGTAGCCGCTGCCCAGCTCCCAGGTCAGGTCGCCGCCGTGCTCGCGGTGATAGGGGCTGATGCTGCCCTCACCGGTGTCGTGAGCGAAGTTGCCCAGCTTGGCGCCCTGGTTCAGGGCGCGAATGGCATTGGCGCTGAGCGAACCGAAGCTCATGGCCGAGATGTTGAACACCGACGCCGAGTACGGCTGTGTGCACTGCGGGCCGCCGACGCTCACCCGAAAGCTCGACGGGTCGCTCAGCGGCGCCGGGCGCATGGAGTGGCCGATGAACTCGAAACCGGACTGATAGACATCGATCAGGGTGCCGAAGGGTTTGTCCGATGCTTCGTTCTTGGCCCGCGCATACACCAGTGAGCGCTGCGCCCGGGAAAACGGCAGGGCATCGCTATCGGCTTCCAGCAGGTATTGGCGGATTTCCGGGCGAATGCCTTCGACCAGGTAGCGAATGTTGCCCAGGATCGGGTAGTTGCGCCGTACCGCGTGACGGCTTTGCAGCAGGTCGCCCAGGCCAATCAGGCTGAGCACGGCGGTCACCAGGGTGAACGGCCACAGCCATTCGTGGTGGAGGAAGGGCAGGCTGGCCAGGGTGAACAGCACACAGGCAGCGAAGAAGGCGTAGCGGCTGAGAAGTGACAGGCTCATACGGTTTCCTTGCGATGGCACGGTCAGGCTCAGGGCCTGGACAAACCTCGACCTTAGCCCGGTTGGGGTTTCCAGCGCCAGCCCGCAGCTCACGTCACCAGGGCGGCATCGCGGATCAGGCGGTCGCGCCACTCCCCGTGCTGCGCCCGTTCATCGTCGCCGCTGAACTGAACCTTGCCGGCAATCAGTGTCGCGACCGGCACACCGTCCAGATAGAGCAGGCGATTGCCACTGACGGCGGGTACCTTGTTGCCTGGCAGCAGGGTGCCGACCAGGTTCAGCGGGTCGCTGGCGCTGACCGCGACCAGGCTGGCATCCAGCGGCCGCCGGCGTACTTCACGCAGCAGCGCCACGGCCTCGGGCAAGGCGAACTGCTCGCCGGCCAGGCCGCTGATAAAGCGCCCGCCACGGATCTCGCCACGGGCCTCCAGGCGGTGGTAGCAGCGCAGCAGCTCGCGCCAGCTGGGCAGCCAGTCGGCCTCGCGTTCGAGCAAGCGCCAGCAGATCACACCGTAGCGGCGCAACAAGGTGCGGGCAATGTGTTCGAGGTCGTCGTCACGCTTGTCCCCGGGCTTGCGCAGCAGGGCCCAGCGCCCGGCGTCTTGCATGCCGCCAAACAACGGCCCGCGACCGCGTCGATGGCTGCGGCCCTGGCGTTTGCTGGCCGGGGTGATCAGGGCGCGCAGGCCAGCGAAGCTGTCGGCGCTGATCAACCCGGCGGCCACCAGCTCCTGCAGGGCGCTTTCCAGTTCGCTGGGCAGCAAGTGGGCGTCGTGCACCAGTTCGTCGAAGAACAAGGCGCCGTATTCGCTCAGCACGCTGTGCACGCGCTGGGCACGCAGGCTTAGCGCGCGGCTGTCCAGCGCCGGGCTCAGGGCGCGCCACAAGCCCAGGCGGGTACGTGGCAACAGCACCAGCGGCGTGCTGCGCAGCGTGCTGCTCGCGGCACTCGGGGCCAGGCGCGCCCAGGCGTATTTACCGGCGCGGCAGGCTTCGTCGAGCCAGCGCGGGCTGTAGTCCTTGAGCCGGGTGGGCAGCAGGTCGCTTTCCCAGGCCGCTGCAGCCGCGGGATAGCCTTCGAACTGGTCGAGCACGGCACTCAGCGCCGCCTGGCCTTGCAGGCGAGCGGTGGGCGACAGGTGCTGCCAGTCGAACAGAAAGCGCATGAAGTCCTGCAGGCTGACCGGCTCGATTTCCCGGCGCAGGCGCTTGATGGTGTAGCGATGAATGCGCGCCAGCAGGTGCCGCTCGCACCATTGCAGCGCTTGCTGGCTCGGCTGAAAGTACCCGCGCATCACGTAGCCTTCGCCTTCCAGGCGGGCCAGGGCTTGCTCGATGGCGCTGGCTGACAGGTGCAGCGGGGCGGCAATCTGCTCGCTGGTCAGCGGGCCGAAACCGCTCAGGCGCGCGCGCAGCAGCTCGACCAGCGCCGCCTCTGCGTCCATGGCTTGATCAAAGCCGGGCAGCGCCGCGACCTCGGGTGTCAGGGCCGCCTGCGGGTACAGGGCGCGCAGCAGCACCAGGCGTTCGCGGGCCAGCCACAATGCTTGATCGCTGGCCAGTTGCAGGCGGCAGGCGCGGCCTTCCTTGGCCAGCGCCGCCAGCCAGGCCTGCCAGCCGTGATTGGCCTCGGCTTCGGCCTGGCTGATACAGGCCAGGCTCATCAAGGCTTCATGCATTTCATCGCCGCGGGTGGGTGTGGGCCAGGCTTCGGCTTGCACGGCGGCGATGGCTTGCGGGTCCAGTGCGCCCAGGTCATCGCTGCTCTGTGCCTCGTTCCAGCGCCGGTTGAGCACGGCCTGGGTGCGCCGTTCTTCCAGCGGTGCATCATCCAGAAAGGTATAGGGCCGGGCGTTGAGAATGGCCGAAGCCAGCGGCGAGGGGGCCGGCAGGTCACGGGCAACCAGGGTGATCCGGCCTTGCTCGATACGCCGCAGCAGCGCCAGCCAGCCTTCGCTGTCCATCGCCTCGTGCAAGCAGTCGTCGAGGGTCTGCTCGACCAGTGGGTGATCGGGAATCTGCCGTTCGCCGGCGAGGTTTTCCAGGCAGGCGATCTGGTCGGGGAACACTGCGGCAATCAGGTCTTCGCTTTTCATCCGCTGGATCTGCGGCGCCACCTTGCGCCCGCCGACAAAGCGCGGCAGGGCCAGTGCGGTGCCGGCGTTCCAGCGCCAGCGCACGCCGAACAGCGGCGCATCGAGCAGGGCCTGGATCAGGATCGGCTCGGCGCTGTTGCTGTGCAGGTACCGCCAGACCTCTTCCAGGGCAAAACTGTGGCTGGCCGACAGCGACAGGACAATCGCGTCTTCACTGGCCGCAGCCTGCAGTTCGAAGTTGAAGGTACGGCAGAAACGCTTGCGCAGGGCCAGGCCCCAGGCGCGGTTGATGCGGCTGCCGAACGGTGAATGGATGATCAGCTGGGTGCCGCCGGATTCGTCGAAAAAGCGCTCCATCACCAGGGTTTGCTGCGAGGGCAGGGCGCCGAGCACCTGGCGGGTGTGGGCCAGGTATTCAAGCAGCTGTTCGGCGCTGTCCAGGCCCAGGCCCAATTCTGCAGTGAGCCAGTCGAGCAGCGGTTGCCGCTGGCCATCGGTATCGCTCAGGCGCTGGTCGATCTCGCCTTGCAGGCGCGCGACGCCCGCGGACAGCTCATCACTGCGCCCCGGCGCTTCGCCGAGCCAGAACGGGATGCTCGGCGGCAGGCCCTTGGCGTCCTCGACCCGCACCCGGCCGCTTTCCACCCGCAGGATGCGGTAGGAGGCATTGCCCAGCTGGAAGATATCGCCGGCGATGCTTTCTACCGCGAAGTCTTCGTTGACGCTGCCGATGTTCAGGCCCTGAGGTTCGAGCAGCACGCTGTAGTCGGCGTTATCGGGGATGGTGCCGCCGCTGGTCAATGCCGTCAGCTGGCTGCCACGGCGCCCGCGCAGGGTGCCATTGAGCGCATCGCGGTGCAGATAGGCACTGCGGATGCCCTGGCGGCCATTGAAGCCTTCGCCGAGCATGCGCAACAGCGCCTGGTAATGGCCTTGATCCAGTTCGGCATAGGGCATGGCCCGACGCAGGCAGTCGAACAACGCTTGCTCGTGCCACTCCTGGCTGCTGACTTCGGCGACGATCTGTTGCGCCAATACGTCCAGCGGGGCTTTTGGCACATGCAAGTGGTCCAGCTCGCCGCGGCGCACGCAGTCGAGCAGGGCTGCGCATTCGATCAGGTCATCGCGCGACAGCGGGAACAGCCGGCCTTTGGGGGTGCCTTCGAGCTGATGCCCGGAGCGCCCGACCCTTTGCAAAAACGTGGCAATCGAGCCGGGCGAGCCGATCTGGCAGACCAGCTCGATTTCACCGATATCGATGCCCAACTCCAGCGAGGCCGTGGCCACCAGTACCTGGAGCTCACCGCGCTTGAGTCGTTGCTCGGCGTCCAGGCGGTGTTCCTTGGCCATGCTGCCGTGGTGCGCGGCCACTGCGTCACGGCCCAGGCGTTCGCTCAAATGACGGGTCAGGCGCTCGGCCAGGCGCCGGGTGTTGACGAACACCAACGTGGTGCGATGCTCGCGGGCCAGGGCCGCCAAGCGGTCGTAAACCCGCTCCCAGACATCGCTGGCCATCACCGCCCCGAGCGGCACCGGCGGCACTTCCAGACCCAGGTCGCGGGGGCGGGCATGGCCGATATCGACGATGGCGCAGTCGCGCGCCTGGCCCACCAGAAACTGTGCCACCCGCTCAACCGGGCGTTGCGTGGCTGACAGGCCGATGCGCCGCAGTGGCCGCTGGCACAGTGCCTCAAGGCGCTCCAGGCTCAGGGCCAGGTGACTGCCGCGCTTGTTGCCGGCCAGGGCATGGATCTCGTCGACGATCACCGTGTGCACGCTGGCCAGGCCCAGGCGCCCGGAGGCCGAGCCGAGCAACACATACAGCGATTCGGGGGTGGTGACCAGAATGTGCGGCGCCTGGCGGCGCATGGCCGTGCGTTCTTTCTGCGGGGTATCACCGCTGCGCACCGCCGTGCGGATTTCCAGCGACGCGTGGCCTTGTTCGGTCAGGACCGCGTTGATCCCGGCCAACGGCGCCTGCAGGTTGATCCGGATATCATTGGACAGCGCTTTGAGCGGCGAGACGTAGACCACCTGGGTCTGGTCCGGCAGATTTCCACTGGCCAGGCCCTGTTCGAACAGCTCGTCGAGGATCGCCAGGAAGGCCGTCAGGGTCTTGCCTGAACCGGTAGGCGCTGTGACCAGCAAGGATTGCCCGCTGCGAATCAACGGCCAGGCCCGGGCCTGGGCGGCGGTTACCGTCGGGAACTGGCGCTGGAACCAGGTGCGGACCGCGGGGTGGAAAGCGTCCAGTTCCGGGTGCTTGCGGGCGGGGAGGTTCATGGGCTGTTTATGCGGCCATTGATGCGGGGTTGCAAGGGGCGTTCGTCAGACTGGCGTGTGGGAACAGCTGGCTGGAGTGGGAGCGGAATGCACCACCTCTGTTGGAGCGGGCTTGACCCACGATGCAGTCGCACAGGCCAACCTGATCGCGGGGCAAGCCCGCTCCAACATTGAAAGGCCCTCGCCAACATGTGATCCTTGCGCGCCTTCCCGTCCATGAGCGTCCCATGAGCAAAACCATTCGCATCGCCGCCGCCCTTCTGCTCGACCCGCAAGGCCGTACCCTGTTGGTGCGCAAGCGCGGCACCCAGGCGTTCATGCAGCCTGGGGGCAAGATCGAGGCCGACGAGCAGCCGGTCAATGCCCTGGCTCGCGAGCTGTTCGAAGAGCTGGGCCTGGCGATCGAGCCGCAGGACGCCGAGTTTCTCGGCCAGTTCAGTGCCCCGGCGGCCAACGAGCCGGGTTTTGTCGTCCAGGCCGACCTTTTCAAGGTGCACTCCGCCATGCCGGTCGAGCCTGCCGCTGAAATCGAAGAGGTGGTGTGGGTGTCGGCACGCAAGCCGTTGACCCTTGAGCTGGCCCCGCTCACACGGGACTTGATTCTGCCCCTGTACCGGCAGTTAACTACAACCCCTGTCTGATCCCACTTGCAAAGGAATGCCGATGATCCCTACTCACGAATGGTTGCTGTTTATCGGCGCCGCGCTGTTGATGGTCCTGACCCCGGGGCCGAACATGATTTATTTGATTTCCCGTTCGATCTGCCAGGGCCGCACGGCCGGGGTAACCTCGTTGCTCGGGGTGGTGGGCGGTTTTCTGGTGCACATGAGCGCCGCAGCCATTGGCCTGACCGCCTTGTTCATGGCCGTGCCGCTGGCCTACGACCTGCTCAAGTGGGCCGGTGCCGGCTACTTGATGTGGCTGGCCTGGCAGGCAGTCAAGCCCGGTGCCCGCTCGCCGTTCGAGCCCCGTGAACTGGCCCCGGACTCCCCGCGCAAGCTGGTGCTGATGGGCTTTCTGACCAGCGTACTGAACCCCAAGGTGGCGGTGTTCTACCTTTCGGTGCTGCCGCAGTTCATCTCGCCGGAAAACGGTTCGGTGCTGGCGCAGAGCCTGGCCCTGGGCCTGACCCAGATCGCCGTGAGCTTCTCGGTCAACTTGCTGATCGCCCTGTTCGCCGCCGGCATTGCCGGCTGGTTCGTGCGTTATCCGCTGTGGTTGATGCTGCAGCGTTACGTCATGGGCTTCGTCCTGGCTGGCCTGGCGCTGCGCCTGGTGCAGGAGCAACGCCGGGTCGCGTGAGGCTCACCGTACTGCGCTGACGCCGTCGAGGGTGGAGAACGAGGTGTCCTTGGCGGTCAGCAAAAAGTCGCGCATGTACGGCGCATCGAGCATGTCGCTGCGCACTGCCGCGTACAGCGTGGCAAACAGGCCCTTTTCACCCAGGCGCTTGGCCTTCACGTAGCCGCGTGAGCTGTACTCGTGCAGGGCCCAGTGCGGCATGCCGCAGACCCCGCGACCGCTGGCCACCAGTTGCATCATCATCACCGTCAGCTCCGCCGTGCGCACCTGCGCCGGCTCCACGTCGGCCGGCTCCAGGAAGCGGGTGAAGATGTCCAGGCGGTCGCGTTCCACCGGGTAGGTGATCAGTGTTTCCGTGGCCAGGTCCTGCGGCACCATGTACGGCTTCTGGGCCAGGGGGTGCTGGTTGGCCACGGCGAGCATGGCTTCGTAGGTGAACAGCGGCACGTAGGTGATGCCGCTGAGCTCCAGCGGGTCGGAGGTCACCACCAGGTCCAGGTCCCCGCGGGCCAGGGCTGGCAACGGCGCAAAGGCAAAGCCCGAGGCCAGGTCCAGCTCGACTTCCGGCCAGGCATCGCGGAACTGGTCGATGGTCGGCATCAGCCACTGGAAGCAGCTGTGGCATTCGATGGCCATGTGCAGGCGCCCGGCGGTACCACCGGCCAGGCGCGCGATGTCGCGCTCGGCGCCGCGCAGCAGCGGCAGGGTGGCATCGGCCAGTTGCAGCAGGCGCAGCCCGGCGCTGGTGAAGCGGATTGGCTTGGTCTTGCGCATGAACAGCGGCATGCCCAGGCGTTCTTCCAGCTCCTTGAACTGATGGGACAGCGCCGACTGGGTCAGGTGCAGGCGCTCGGCGGCCTCGACCAGGCTGTCGGCTTCGCGCAGGGCGTGCAGGGTTTTCAGGTGGCGAATTTCCAGCACCGGGGGGCTCCATGAATAAACTTTGAGATGAACACGAATTTATTGAGTTTGTCTCATGTTGCTCTGGCTGTCGACAATAGCGTCATCTTTTACAGGGAGGACGTTTTCTCATGGCATTGGCCCACAACCTTGGTTTCCCGCGCATCGGCGCTGACCGCGAACTGAAAAAAGCGCAAGAAGCCTACTGGAAAGGCGATCTCGACCAGGCTGGCCTGGAGGCTGTTGGCCGCGAACTGCGCGCCCGCCACTGGCAGTTGCAGAAGGACGCCGGGATCGAGCTGCTGCCGGTCGGCGATTTTGCCTGGTACGACCAGGTACTGACCCACTCGCTGACCTTCGGGGCGATCCCCGAGCGCTTTGCCCAGGTCACGGGCGCCAATGGCCTGCCGACCCTCGACACCTTGTTCGCCATGGCGCGCGGTGCCAGTACCTGCTGCGGCGCCAGCCACGGCCAGACGCAATATGCGCAAGAGCTGACCAAGTGGTTCGATACCAACTACCACTACCTGGTCCCGGAATTCAGCGCCGACCAGCGCTTTTTGCTCAGTTGGGAGCAGCTGTTCGAAGAAGTTGCCGAAGCCCAGGCCCTCGGCCACGCGGTCAAGCCGGTGCTGATCGGCCCGCTGACCTACCTGTGGCTGGGCAAGGCCAAGGGCGGCGAGTTCGACAAGCTCGACCTGCTCGAGCGCCTGTTGCCGGTCTATGGTGAAATCCTCAGCCGCCTGTCCCGCCAGGGCGTGGAGTGGGTGCAGATCGATGAGCCGATCCTTGGCCTGGACCTGCCGCAGGAATGGAAGAATGCCTTCGAGCGGGCCTATCACATCCTCCAGTACTCACCCCTGAAGAAGCTGGTTGCCACCTACTTCAGCGGCCTGGAAGACAACCTCGGCCTGGCCGTCGGCCTGCCGGTGGATGGCCTGCATATCGACCTGGTGCGCGCAGCGGAGCAACTGCCAGCGGTGCTTGATCGCCTGCCGACCTATAAAGTGCTGTCGCTGGGCGTGGTCAACGGCCGCAACGTCTGGCGCTGCGACCTGGACAAGGCCCTGGAGCAACTGCAGCAAGCCCAGCAACGCTTTGGTGCCAACCTTTGGGTAGCCGGTTCCTGCTCGCTGTTGCACAGCCCGGTGGACCTCGGTCGTGAAGACAAGCTCGACGCCGAACTGAAAGGCTGGCTGGCCTTTGCCGTGCAGAAGTGCGAAGAAATCGCCGTGCTGGCCAAGGCCCTGGATACCCCGCACCTGCCGCTGGTGCAGAACGCCTTGAGCAATAGCCGCGCCGTCCAGCGCAGCCGCGCCGAGTCGCCGCGCATTCACAAGCCCGAGGTTCAGGCCCGGCTGGCAGCGGTTACCGCAGCAGACAGCCAGCGTCAGTCAGCCTTTGCCCAGCGTATCGAAGCGCAGCGCAAGCGCCTGCAACTGCCGGCGTTCCCGACCACCACCATTGGCTCTTTCCCACAGACCTCGGCGATTCGCCTGGCGCGTCAGGCCTACAAGCAGGGCAAACTCTCGGCCAACGACTACACCGATGCCATGCACAGCGAAATCCGTCATGCCGTGCAGGTGCAGGAGCGCCTGGGCCTGGACGTGCTGGTGCACGGCGAAGCCGAGCGCAACGACATGGTCGAGTACTTTGCCGAGCAACTGGACGGTTACGCCTTCACCCGCTTTGGCTGGGTCCAGAGCTATGGTTCGCGCTGCGTGAAACCGGCGATCATCTACGGTGATCTGAGCCGCCCGCAGCCGATGACCGTGGCCTGGATCGAATACGCCCAGGGCCTGACCAGCAAAGTCATGAAAGGCATGCTGACCGGCCCGGTGACCATGCTGATGTGGTCCTTCCCGCGTGAAGATGTGTCGCGCAAGGTCCAGGCCGAGCAATTGGCCTTGGCCATCCGCGACGAAGTCCAGGACCTGGAAGCGGCCGGCATCAAGATCGTGCAGATCGACGAAGCGGCGTTCCGTGAAGGCCTGCCGCTGCGCCGGGCGCAATGGCAGGCGTACCTGGACTGGGCTGTGGAAGCGTTCCGCCTGTGCTCAAGCGGTGTACGTGACGAAACCCAGATCCACACCCACATGTGCTACAGCGAGTTCAACGACGTGATCGAGGCCATCGCGGCCATGGACGCTGACGTGATCACCATCGAGACTTCGCGTTCGGACATGGAGTTGCTGGACGCCTTCGAAGCCTTCGACTACCCCAACGACATCGGTCCGGGCGTCTACGACATTCACTCGCCACGGGTACCGGACACCGGCGAGATGGTCAAGCTGATGAGCAAGGCGGTCAAGCGTATCCCGGCCGAGCGCCTGTGGGTCAACCCGGACTGCGGCCTGAAGACCCGCGCCTGGCCGGAGACGGAAGCTGCGCTGGTGAACATGGTGGCGGCGGCGCGGCAATTGCGCAGCGAGCTGGCGTGAGAGACGCAACGGCGAGCCCTCTGGCTCGCCGTTGCAGTTAGAGATTACAGACCGGCGAAGTACCGGTTTGCGGTTCGCTGGTTTATTGCGCCACGCCAGATGTCGTCCGGCGTGCTACTGGCACTTGCCTGGGCTTGCTGCCACTGCGGCCCCTTCTTGCGGTCCACCGCCCGTTTGAGATGGGCGGCACTGAAGTTGTCGAACGGTGTATCCAGGCCACGGTAATGGAAGTGGGCGTACCACAGCACAGGCTCGCCGGCAGATTTCAAGTCACGAATCTCGTACTCCTGCAGGTAATCGCGGGCTTTGAGCATCTGGCGCTCTCCCAGTTTGTGAATGCTGATCTGCTGCTGATCATCGAGGTAAGCAAGATGGCCTTCATTGGGGCGAGGGCTGACCTTTATCTGCTCAATGCGCAGCTGGATGCCATCCAGGCGCAACTGTGCCGCCTGGGTGCGCAGTGCTTGCGTATCCGTCGCGTTGCCGCCTAGCGCTTCGATTCGCGCTGCACAGCTTTCAAGCTCATTGGCCTTGGCGATCATCATGTCCTCAAAGTCCGCCGGCAGGGTGTCTGATCTGATATAGCCACGCACCCGCTGACGGAAACTGTCCAGCCCTTGGATCAGTTGTGTAGCGGTCTGCTTGAGGTTGCGCAGTTCATGAGGTCGTGCCGACGTCGCAAGCACCTGTGGCCGCCACCGTTCACCCACAGGTTCAAAACGCCTGACGGCACTACCTTCAGCGCTATGCACGGTAATCCGCTCGGGAGCATTGCGGCTGGCCGGAGTGTAATCGCCGATGTAGTAGTGGTTGTCCTCTGTCTGGAAAAGGCGCGGACTGCTGTTTTGTCCACGGTTAGGGCGTAGGCCGGGCAAACGCTGGACCGCCTTGTCGCTCTGCAGGATCAACTTGTCGAGATTGTCGTACAGCTTCCCCAGGTAGTGCTCGTCAAACAGTTCCGGAAAGCTGGCGTTGGTGCTTTGCAGTTCTAGTTTGTATTGGCGGTAGATACGCTGGGCTTCGGTTTGGATCGTCAGACGTTGAGGTGCACTGCTTTGTACTTCTGACAATCCCGACAAGGTTCCCTGTATCATTTGCACTTCGTCTTCGATGGTTTGTAGTCGCCCTGTGTAGAACTCTGCGAAGACTGAGGTATTGGCGTATCTTTGTGCCAGGACCATCAGGTGCGAGGTGTTGTGGAAGGTAATGAACGCGTCATTGAAGTATTTCTCCAGCCGCTGGTACGAGTTTTTGAGGAGCTCGTGACTTTCGACCTCCTGCAGGTACTCTGCCGCGCCCTCAAAGCGTTTTCCCAGGCTTGAGAGTTTTTCCCTGAACTGGCTATTGGCTTCATTCAATCGTGTGTCGAATAAGACGGGGTCGTTCTCGAGGCGTTGAACGGCCTGGATGCTGTCGGAAAACTCCGACTTGATGGTCTCCAGCCGCCTCTTGAAATCTGCGCGATTTTTTATTTCAGGTTGAATTGGAGCTTTTGCCAATGGGAACCAGTTCCCGAGTTCCCGTTTTTGCTCAAGCATCTGCTGCTTGCCATCCACGACCCTCAGCGATTTGCTGCGCAGTTCCCGCAACAGGGGGGCTCGATCAACAAGATCGTTCAGGTCCTGCAGCTGTATGCGAATCGTCAGTGATTCATAGAGGCTGCGCAACGTCTCCTCCCTGGACAGGGTGATCAAATTCAGCGTTCGATCACATATAACTCTGGCTGTACGTGCCTTTTGCGTTAGGGCCCTTTGCTTCTCCGCCTTGAGACTGATTTTTTGTAACTCATCCCAGGTGTTATAAGCCTTTTTCGCCGCTGCTATATCTGCCTGGCAGTTTGCTTTCATTGTCGCCAGTGAAGCCTGCCGGGCTTGTAGGCTGGCGTTCTCGAACACCTCGAAACTAGCGTTGGTGCGTGCCAATGCGGTTTGAAGCCGAGCTTCCTCCTTCAGGGACTCTACCGTCAGCATGCGTTGGCGACGATAGTGGCGGTCCACCCAGGTGCGAGGCAGTCGCTCGCGAATGGCGGTTGGCCAATAGGGCTCCAACACATCGACCATATGTCCGAGTATCTGCCCGCCACCCGAACCGCCGCCACGCAGGTGCACGCCATACAGCGAGAAATGGGTGTCCCATTGGCCGTTTTCATTGAGCGCGATGTTTTTCCGCCAGGTCTTGAACTGGGTGCCGCGCAGACGCCAGGTGTGTTCCGTCTCCAGCCATTCCACCTGGCAGGGGCGGTCGCCCACCAGGATGAAATCACCCTCGGCGTGTTGGTAGATGCCTTTGTATTTGCCGCGGCGGCCCGGCTCGATCCCGGCCAGCGACAACGGCGCCTGATATTCATAGCCTTCAAAGCGCGACAGGCGTCGGGCGCTGCTGGCGCCGCTGGGCGCAAAGCCCGCCGCCGGGCCTGCCTGCAACAGCTGCTGTTGGCGCTGACGGGTAAGCTGGCGGGCGCTCAGGGCCTTGAGGGGCAGGCTTGGCGCCAGGTCGATGGCAGCATCGACGAACGCCAGCAGTACCTGTTGCAACGCCTCCAGCGCCTTGTACACCTCATCCTGGCGCAACGCGCTGACCAGCCGGGCACTGGACTCGAAGAAGTCGTAGACGCTGATGACGGTCCCGATCACCGGAATGAAGCCCAGGGCCATCTTGATGTAGTTGAAGATCATGCCGCTCTGGTAGGCGAAGTTTTCCAGCCACAGGTCGCGGTTCGAGCGCGAGGTCGCGCGATGGGCTTCGAGTATCCGGCCACCCTGGGCGTCGAGCAGGTGCTGGGCCAGTGAGGTGGTCGAGGGCCAGGCCGTGCCCAGGCCGATAATGCCGTCGAAGCGATGTTCGATAGCCAGGCGCATCCGCGAGCGGTGGGCATCCGGATTGCCCAATAAGGCGCGCCCGGCCAGGTAGTCGATTTCGCCGCTTTGCTTGCTCAGTTCATACAAGCCCAAGCGGGCGTCTTTCAGGCTGCTGTACTGGCGCACCAGGCGGGTGGGGTGGTCGGGACGGTAGAGCAGGGTGATGCCGCTGTTCTGGTCGCTGACAAAGGTCACCCCGGACAGCGTAGTGCCGTAGCTGTCGGTATCCTTGCCACCTGCAGTCAGGCGAGCGGGGATCAGGCGTATGTTGTGACCGTCAGCCAGGTAGGCCGCCGCGCTGTCGGCGTCGATGGCGATGTTGAAAATCGTCTGGCCCCTGTCGTCCAGTTCGCCCTTGGCCCTGGCCTGGACACTGTGCAGCTTGAGCATCTGGCGAAAAGGCTCGCCCAGGCATTGGCGCCGGTAGGCCCGGGGGAACGCGCTTTCGTGAGTGCCGCGATACACCTCGATGATCTTGTTTTCATATTGCTGGGCCAGGTCAAGGTCGATGGCCAGGCCGCTCAGGTAGTTGGTATTGATGCTGTCCTTGAGCTGTTGAGCAAGCACCTGATTCGATGTCTTGAGCTTCAGCTTGAGAAAACTCAGGCGCTCTTTCATGGCCTCGTCGATGTTGTCCAGCAGCAGGGTATCCAGCGCCAGGTCGACCCATTTGTTGCTGGGTCTGAGCGTCGGCTTGGGGGCAATGCCCTGGGGGCTGGTGCTTTCAACCAGAAGGGGCACCCACGAGGTGCTCTCTGGCAGGTAGAGGGTGATGGGGCTGTCATCGTAGTCGGGGAAATCCTGCTTCAGGCGTTGGCTGATGAGCTGGCGGCAGAACAGTTCGCGGTGGGGCAGGTCGCGGGCGACCAGGGCCTGGGCGCGGTGCATGGCGGCGATGAAACCGAGGGTACCGGCCTTGAGCGTCGCGCGATCGCTGGCCGACAGCTTGTCCAGCCAGTCCAGGGAAATACCCGTCAACGTGGCACTGGTTTCCTGTGCCTGGATCAGCTTGAACGCGTACTCGCGTGCGGCGTGGCGGGGGACTTGCAGGCGCCGGGCCAGTGCTTCGTTCACCGCCGCGGGCGATTGCTCGGTGGTCAGCGCGGCCTTGGCCTGGCTCAAGTGATGGCCCAGAACCACGGCCAGGACATCGCCGGTCACCGGGCTCAGGCTCAGTGACTGCCCGTTCGGGTCGTTGATGGCGAAGCAGCGGGCAAGTTCCGCTTGGTTGGCGCAGCGCAGCAGCCCGCCGGCTTCACCCGGCCAGTACACCAACAGGCTCTGCGGGTTGTCATCGTCCTGCAGGGTCACCACCAGGCAATCGTGGAGCGTGGTGCTGGTACGGGTTTCGACGCCATCAACCATTGATGTCGAATCGAGCACTGGATACGCCGCGACAAGGCTGGAGCCCAGGCGGGGGAAGGTGTCGGGCTGATCGAGAAGGCTTTCGAGCCACCTCAATTCCTCGTTATCGATTTGCCCCAGCAGGTTCTGGAAGCGGGCATGGGCGCGCAAGCCCTGGTAATGAGCCGTGAGCAGCGCAGCACTGGCGGCGGGGGATTCGTCGGTGTGCCAGGTGTCGGCCTTCAGTTGTTGCTCGATGGCCTCTTCAGCCTCTTGGCAGGCCGCACTCAGCGCATTCTGATGGTCCTTGAGCGCTTGCAGGTCGGTTTCGGCAATGGGGGTCATCAGTGCCTGTTGGGCGCTGATCTGTTGCAGGCGGATGGGGTAGGGAATGTCGAGGCTCAAGCTGCCAAAGTCGTAGAACGAACGCTGCGGCGCGTCCTCGCTGTCGGTTGATTCAATGGCAGGCGGCAGGCTGAAGACGCTTGGATTGCGCTGTTGGCTATCGACCCAGTGGACCATCGACAGCGCAAGCTCGCCAAACTGGCGGATATCGGCCCCGGGTTTGAAGTCCAGCGCGCTCAAGCGTTCATTAAGCAGGCTGTTGAACAGTGGGGTGAAACCGGCCGAAAGGTTTTCATGGCTTTCATAGCTGATGCTGGAGGCGGTGGTGCCGAGGGCTGTTTCCAGATCCGTCGGCGATGCATGGCTAGTGAAGCCGCTGTCGGGGCGATACAGCATCAGGTGCGATTCGCCTTCGATCTTGAACAGCAGCGCCCCCGGTATTATCTGTTCGTCTCTCGAAACGGTCTGGATCTCGATACCGTGCTGGCTATGCCATTCAGGGTTGTCGAGCACGCCATTGACCGCGCGCTGCTGTTGCGTATCGAATTGGCCGGTTGCCAGCGCCACATCCCAACAGGCCTTGAGCACCTCCAGGTACTGGTTCTGGGCATGGGTACGGCGGCTGACGGCGGTGTCCGAGGCTCGCGCTTGCCAGTAATGATCCCATTGCCGCCGGAGCGCTGCGGGAAGGTCCAGCTGCGCAAGCCTGGCGAGCAGTTGCGTGGGTGTCAGGCGCAAGGTCGGATGATCGGGCCCAGGTCCCGTCACCTGGGCGTGCTGGTCGAGGTCGGCGGGCGGCTGGGGATACTGGCGCGTGTGTACTGCCAGGGCGACCAGGCTGACATCGCTGTCGTGCATAGCGGAGATGCGAAATCGCAGGGCAGTGCTCAGCGGGTCGACTCCCAGCTGTTGGCGTACCAGATCCTGGAGTGTCTGGTACACGCCGGGGGCTTGTGCAAGCAAAGTGGCGAAGGTATCGCGATGATCTTTCCAGCGCTTGCTGGCATCGAGCAGCAAGGTGCTGTCGCGGGGTTTGGCTGGAATGAAATCTATAGGGGAAAAGGTCAGGGGTTCGAAGGTTTCTGGCGAGTCGCTCATGGCAGTATCCCGAATGTGAAGTGATGCCGGGAGTGGCGTTCACATTGGGCGCGAGGTTGAGCCGGTGGGTGCGGTACATAAGTAGGGCGGATTGCCGTCGGGCGGCATTCATCAAATTGTCATGCAAGTGTGGCAGCGCGCTTGAACGAACTTCATCAGACTTGCGCTCTACTGGGGATTTGCATTCTGGTGTTTCGCTCATGCGTTTTTTTTGGTTTTTATTCGTTGTTCTTTTTGCCCAAGGTGTTCATGCGGCATCGCGTTGTGACGTCAATGTGCCGGTCCAGCGCGCCGAGCTCTCGCAGGTCAGCCTGGCTTATCAAAGCATCGGTCGTGAATCGGACCCGGCCCTTCTGCTGGTCATGGGCTTGGGCGGGCAACTGATCCACTGGCCGGATGAAGTGGTGGTCGCGCTCTGTCAGCAGGGCTTTCGGGTGATCCGCTACGACAACCGCGATGTCGGCCTGTCCAGCTGGAACCAGGCGCCCGACGACGCCAACCTGGCCTTCGAACTGCTGCGCTACAAGCTCGGCCTGCCGGTGGCCGCGCCTTACACCCTGAGCGACATGGCCGTAGACGGTCTGGGGCTGATGGATGCCCTGCAGGTGCGGCGCTTTCATGTCATGGGCGTGAGCATGGGCGGGATGATCGCCCAGCACCTGGCGGCGCAGGCGCCGGAGCGGGTCGAGAGCCTGACCTTGATCATGTCCAGCTCCGGTGCCCAGGGCTTGCCGGCACCGAGCCCGGCGCTGGTGCAGTTGCTGGCCCGGCGTGGCGCGCCGAATCGCGAGGTGGCACTTGAGCAGCAGGCAGACCTGCTGGCGGCCCTGGGTAGCCCCGAGGTCGAGGATGACCGCCAGGCGCTGCTCGAACAGGCGGCGATTGCCTATGACCGCGCCTTCAATCCCGAGGGGGTCAAGCGCCAGATCATGGCGATCCTGGCCGAGCAAAGCCGCGTCCAGTTACTCAACAACCTGCGCCTGCCAACCCTGGTGGTGCACGGCACCGCCGACCCGCTGCTGCCGGTGATGCACGGTGTGCACCTGGCAGCACATATCAAGGGCAGCCAGTTGCAGCTGATCCCAGGCTTGGCCCATCGCTTTCAGGAGCAGTTCAAAGGGCCGCTGCTGGGTGCGGTGTTGCCCTATCTGAAGATGCAACGGCTGGCCGATACCCATCTGGCGGTGTACTGATCGCGGGGCAAACCCGCTCCTACAGGATCGGCATGCACCGGATTTTGTGGGAGCCGGTCTTGCCGGCGATGGGCTGCGAAGTAGCCCCCAAGCGCTTTAATGCAGCCTTACCCAGACACCCACCAGCACCGTCGCCGCCACCAGCCAGGCCACGGCCGCCAGGGCCAGCGACGCCTCCAGGCGCAGGCGATCGACCAGCAGGTACAACGCCGCCAGGTAGACGAAGTAGGGGATGATCGACCACATGCCGAACAGGATGGTGGTCTTCAAATCGTCCAGTGACCGGCCCTTGCCGACGATGTAGTGGGCGATCAGGGCGAAGGTCGGGAACAGCGGCACCAGGCCGGCAATATAGTAGTTGCGCGTTTTCGCCAGGGCGGCAAGGATCACCACCACGGCAGCGCCCAGGCAGGCTTTGAGTATCAGGTCCACGTGTCATTCCGTCTCAGCACCGGGTTAGCCCAGGCCATACTTTTTCACTTTGTCGAACAGCGTGGTCTTGGCCATGCCCAGCTCCTGGCTGGCCTGGCTGAGGTTGCCGCCGGTACGCTGCAGGGCATCGCTGAGCAGGTTGCGCTCGAACGCCTCGACCGCTTCGGCAAAGCCCAGGCCCTGGTTGGCGCTGGCCCCGGCCTTTTTGAACGCCGGCAAGCCCAGCGCGTAGCGTTCAGCGACGTTGCGCAATTCGCGCACGTTGCCTGGCCAGTCGTGCGCCATCAGCCGCGACAGGGTCTGGCTGTCCAGTTGCGGGGTTTCCCGGTCGAAGCGCAGGGACGATTGCTGCAGGAAGTGCTCGAACAGTTGCAGGATGTCTTCGCGGCGCTCGCGCAGGGGCGGCAGCTCCAGGGTCACCACGTTGAGGCGGTAGTACAGGTCGCTACGGAACTGCCCGCTGTGGCCCAGGGCGTTGAGGTCGGACTTGGTGGCGGCGATCACCCGGCAGTCCACGGCAATGCTCTGGTTCGAGCCCAGGCGCTCCAGGGTGCGTTCCTGCAGTACCCGCAGCAGCTTGATCTGCAGGTTGAGCGGCATGCTTTCGACTTCGTCGAGGAACAGGGTGCCGCCGTTGGCGTGCTCGATCTTGCCGATCCGGCGTTTGCCGGCACCGGTGAAGGCGTTGGCCTCGTGGCCAAAGATCTCGCTCTCGAACAGGTTCTCCGGCAGGCCGCCGCAGTTGAGCGCCACGAACGGCGCGCCCTGGCGGCGGCTGAAATCGTGCAGGCAGCGGGCGACCAGTTCCTTGCCGGTGCCGGTCTCGCCTTCAATCAGTACGTTGGCTGAAGTATCGGCGACGTTGGCGATCAGTTCGCGCAGGTTCTGCATGGCTGGCGAGCGGCCAATGATCCGCCCTTCAAGGGTGCTTTGCCCGGCCAGTTGGCGGCGCAGGGCGAACACTTCACGGGACAGGCCACGTTGCTCCAGCGCACGACGCACCACTTCGACCAGGCGTTCCGGGGCGAAGGGCTTTTCCATGAAGTCGTAGGCGCCGTTGCGCATGGCGCCGACCGCCATGTCGATATCGCCGTGGCCGGTGATCAGTACCACCGGCAGGCTGCGGTCGCGGGCCTTGAGGCGGCTGAGCAGTTCCAGGCCATCGATGCCGGGCAGGCGGATATCGCTGACGACGATGCCGGCGAAGTCATCACCGATGCGCTGCAGGGCTTCTTCGGCGCTGCCGACGCCTTCGCAGGCGATGTCTTCCAGGGCCAGCGCCTGCTGGCAGCCGAGCAGCACATGCGGGTCGTCTTCGACGATCAGGACGGTAAGGGGCGCTTGGTTCATAGGGACTCGGCTGATTCTGTGGGGGCATTGGCCAGCGGCAGGCTGAGCACGAACGCGGTACCGCCGCTGGCGGGGTGTTCGACGCTGAGGCTGCCCCTGGCGGCGGCGGCGAGGCTGGCAGACAGGGTCAGGCCCAGGCCAAGGCCGTGCTCTCCCGGTTTGGTGGTGAAAAACGGTTCGAACAGGTGCTTGCGCGTTTCGTCATCGATGCCGTGACCATTGTCGCGCACCCGCAGGCGGTACTTGTCACCCTGCAACTCGCCCTCCAGCCACAACTGCGGCATGGGTTGCGCGGCCATGGCATCAAGGGCGTTGCCGATCAGGTTGACCAGGATCTGCTCCAGGCGGGTCTGGTCGATGGCCAGCGTCGGGTCCGCGTAATTGCTGTGCAACTGCAAGTGGCAGCCGGCGATGCGGTTGCCCAGCACCTGCAGGCTGGCCTCGACGGCCTTGCTCAGCGAGGCCTTGCCGCTGTCTTCACCGCGGCGGGCGAAGGAGCGCAGGCTGGCAGTGATACGGCCCATGCGGTCGATCAGGTCGTTCATGGTGCGCAGGTTGGTGCTGACGGTTTCCAGCGCGCCGCGTTCGAGGAAGCGCACGCTGTTGCCTGACAAGGTGCGCAGGGCGGCCAGCGGCTGGTTCAGTTCATGGGCGATGCTGGTCGACATCTGGCCGATGGCTGCCAACTTGCCGGCCTGGACCAGTTCATCCTGAGCGTGGCGCAAAGTCTGTTCGGCATGCCGGCGTTCGCGGATCTGGCCCTTGAGGCGTTCGTTGCTGGCGCGCAGGTCGGCAGTGCGTTCGGCGATCTTGCGTTCCAGTTGGCTGTTGGCCTCTTCCAGTGCTTCACGGGCGGCCAGGCGGGTGGCGATCACCTTGCGCCGTTCGTTCCAGGCGATCAGCAAGATCGCGAGCAAGGCCAAGGCAACGCCGACCAGAATGCCCTGGACCATGGATTCGCGGCGCAGGTCCTGCAGGGGCGTGAGCAAGGTAAAGTGCCAGGGCGTGTCGCTCAGGCGCCGGGTTTGCGCCAGATAAGCCACTTCGCGGCGGCCATCGCCGAGTTCGGCATTGGCCGGGAAGCTCAGCTTCTCGACACCGTCGGCGATTTTTTCCCGCGACAGCGGTTGCAGTTCATTCAGCGGCCACCAGTAATATTGCAGGCTGCGGGCCAGGCGTTCCTTGATTTCCGGGGTCAGCGGGCGCACCGACTTGAGTCGCCGCGCCGGGTCGCTGGAGAGGATGATGATGCCGTTCTCGTCGCTGACAAAAGCCTCGAGGCGGGCCCGCTGCCAGCGTTCTTCCATGGCTTCCAGGCGCACCTTGATCACCGCCACGCCAATGATCTTGCCGTGTTCTTCCAGGCCGTGGGCAAGGAAATAGCCAGGCTCCCCGGTGGTGCTGCCAATGCCATAGAAGCGCCCGGGCTGACCGCGTACGGCATCCTGGAAATAGGCGCGGAACGACAGGTCTTCGCCGAGGAAACTGTCGATATCGCGCCAGTTGCTGGTGGCCTGGACCCGGCCGCTGGTGTCCAGGACAAAGATCGCCCGACTGCGGCTGCGCCGGTTCAGGCCTTCGAGGTATTCGTTGACCGCCTGGCGGTGTTCGCCGTCGGGTTCGGTCAGCAGGCTGGAAACGCTGCTTTCCAGTTCCAGCAAGCTTGGCAGGTAGGTGTACTTGCTGATTTCGCTCTCGACCGCGCGCGCGTGCAGCTCGAGCTGGCGCTCGCCGTTTTCGCTCAAGGTGCGGATGCCGTTGTGTTCGCTGATCATGAAGCCGGCCACACCCAGGCCGATCATCAGCAGGATGATCAGTGGCGGTAACAGCAGTTGGCGGATCAGACGGGGTTTCACGGCAAGGGCAGGCTTGGCAGGGCGAAAGAGCGTAGGGTCGCATTTCATCACAGTAGCCTTGGTACGACCAGCACGCTCTGCCGGCGTGCACCGGACAGAGCGTGATGATCACCTCAGTGTTGCAGGATCTTGCTGAGGAAGTGCTGGGTACGCTGGTCGCGTACGCTCTGGTCACCAAAGAATTCTTCCTTGGTGCAGTCTTCGATGATGCTGCCCTTGTCCATGAAGATCACCCGATTGGCGACCTTGCGGGCAAAGCCCATTTCGTGGGTCACGCACATCATGGTCATGCCTTCGTGAGCCAGTTCGACCATTACGTCGAGTACTTCGCTGACCATTTCCGGGTCCAGTGCCGAGGTCGGTTCGTCGAACAGCATGACGATCGGGTCCATCGACAGGGCGCGGGCGATGGCCACACGCTGCTGCTGGCCACCGGACAGTTGCCCCGGGTGCTTCTTGGCGTGGGCACTGAGGCCGACGCGCTCAAGCAGGGCCAGGCCCTTCTTGGTTGCTTCGGCTTCACTGCGGCCCAACACCTTGCGCTGGGCAATGGTCAGGTTCTCGGTGATGGTCAGGTGTGGGAACAGCTCGAAGTGCTGGAACACCATGCCGACCCGCGAGCGCAGCTGCGGCAGGTTGGTCTTGGGGTCGGCAATCGAGGTGCCATCGACGACGATGTCACCCTTCTGGAAGGGCTCCAGGGCGTTGACGCACTTGATCAGGGTCGATTTGCCCGAGCCCGACGGGCCGCAGACCACGACCACTTCGCCTTTCTTGACCTCGGTGTTGCAGTCGGTCAGAACCTGGAAGTCCCCGTACCACTTGTTGACGTTCTTGATGGAGATCATACGGTTATCCTTTTCTGCAGACGCTTGACCAGGAAGGAAGCGGAGAAGCTGATGACGAAGTACACGGCGCCGGCGAAGACCAGGAACTCATTGGAGCGCCCGATGATGTCGCCACTGGCCCGTGCCGAGTTGAGGAAGTCGACCAGGCCGACGGTGTACACCAGCGAGGTGTCCTGGAACAGGATGATGCTCTGCTGCAGCAGCAGCGGGGTCATCTTGCGGAACGCCTGGGGCAGGATGATCAGGCGCATGGTCTGGCCATAGGTCATGCCCAGGGCTTGGGCTGCGCCCATCTGGCCCTTGGAGATCGACTGCACGCCGGCACGGACGATTTCACAGAAATACGCCGCCTCGAACATCATGAACGCCACGACGCAGGAGGTGAAGGCCCCGACCGGGGTGTCTTCGCCGGTGATCCAGCGCAGTACGAACGGCACCGCCAGGTAGAACCAGGTGATGACCAGCAGCAGCGGAATGGAACGGAAGTAGTTGACGTAGGCGCCAGCAACGTTCGACAGCAGTTTGCTCGACGACAGGCGCATCAGCGCCAGGAGGGTACCGAGCACGATACCGCCGACCACGCCCATGACCATCAGTTGCAGGGTCATGACCATGCCGTTCCACAGGCCCGGCAGGGCAGGGATGATTCCACTGAAGTCCATTATTTGCCCCCCACGGAGATCAGGCCAGGCACGGCGACTTTCTTCTCGACCATGCGCATCAGCAGCATCAGGCCCATGTTCAGGGTGAAGTAAATCAGAGTGGCCAGGGTGAAGGCTTCAAACAGGTTGGCCGAGAACTCGGCGGTCTGCTTGGTTTGCGCCAGCAGTTCCATCAGGCCGATCAGCGAGGCCACCGAGGAGTTCTTGAACACGTTCAAAAATTCCGAGGTCAGCGGCGGAATGATGATCCGGTAGGCTTGCGGCAGCAGCACGTTCCAGTACACCTGCGGCAGGCTGAAGCCCATGGCGCGGGCGGCGGCTTCCTGGCCGCGGGGCAACGCCTGGATACCGGTACGCACCTGCTCGCAGACGCGGGCGGCGGTGAACAGGCCCAGGCAGACGACCACGCTGATCAGCGCCGAGGTGGTCGGGTTGAGGTCCTGCTTGTACCACTCCTGCAAGTTCTCGGGCAGCAGGTCTGGTACCAGGAAGTACCAGATGAACAGCTGCACCAGCAGCGGTACGTTACGAAAGAGTTCCACGTAGGCGGTGGCAATGCCCGACACCAGACGGTTCGGCACGGTGCGCATGACGCCGAGTACCGAACCCAGCAGCAATGCGATGATCCAGGCGGCGATGGCAATGGCGATGGTCCAGCCCAGGCCGGTGAGGTACCAGTCCAGATAGGTTTCGCTGCCCACGCCGGTGGACTTGAAGAATACGCCCCAGTCCCAGTTGTAATTCATCGGGATCTCCCCTCAGATCAGTTATTTCACGGGCACCTTCGAGCATCCGGGGGCGCAGGGCGCCCTCGGATGAAAGGTTAGACACTAACTAGCTGGGGATCAGGACTTCTTTTCGTCTGCAGCTTTGTCGGTAGGATTGGCGATCAACGCCTTGAGCTCGTCGCTCATCGGGAACTGCAGGTTCAGGCCTTTAGGCGGGACTGGCTGGTTGAACCACTTGTCGTAGATCTTGTTGATCTCGCCCGACTTGTAGAGGTTGACGATGGCCTTGTCGACCGCAGCCTTGAACGCCGGGTCTTCCTTGCGGACCATGCAGCCGTAGATTTCATAGGACTGCGGCGTACCGACGATGGCCCAGCCCTTCGGGTTCTTGGCCTTGGCCATTTCACCGGCGAGCAGCGCGTCGTCCATCATGAAAGCCACGGCGCGGCCGGACTCAAGCATCTGGAACGACTCGCCATGGTCCTTGGCCGAGATGACGTTCATCTTCATCTGCTTGTCGGCGTTCATGGCCTTGAGGATGCGCTCGGAAGTGGTACCGGCGGTGGTCACCACGTTCTTGCCGGCCAGGTCCGGGAAGTCCTTGTACTTGGCGTTTTCCGGCTTGCCATCTTCGGCCTTGGTCAGCAGGCGAGTACCGACTTCGAAGATGCCGACCGAGAAGGCCACTTGCTGCTGGCGCTCGACGTTGTTGGTGGTCGAGCCACACTCGACGTCAACGGTGCCGTTCTGGACCAGCGGGATACGGGTCTGGGAGGTAACGAGGTTGTATTTGACTTGCAGGTCCGGCTTGTTCAGGTCCTTTTTCAGGGACTCGACGATTGCCAGCTGGATGTCATGGGAGTAACCGACGGGTTTGCCCGAAGCGTCGGCGATGTAGGAGAACGGAATGGAAGCGTCACGGTGCCCCAGGGTAATGGTGCCCGACTCGTTGATCTTTTTCAGGGTGCCGGTCAGTTCGGCAGCGAAGGCTGGCGTGCTGATCAAAGCGGCCGCAACAGCGGCGCCCAACAGATGGGGAACGATACGCATCAAAATTTCCTCGACGTTGTTTTTTTTATGGAGCCGTTGGCGGGCTCTTTCGTTCAGCGAACACTGCAGTGAAGCGTTTTGCGCATTCGGGTACTGAGTGTAGAGCATGACTCGTGCCAAGCCCTGATTTCGATCATAACGCCATGAAAAAACGGGGGATTAATCTTTTTTGACGATTTGCGGGAGGTAGGATTCGTCCGGATGGCCGAATGCGGCGGGGTTTGGCGTTCGGAAAACCGAATGATGAGCCGCGTTCCAGGGCAAGCCTGCTCCCAGTGTAGGAGCGGGCTTGCCCCGCGATGTGGGTCAGCAGCTAGGCAGCTTGTACGCGTGCGCGGTTCAGTTCCAGGCGCTGAAGGTACTCCTGCAAAGCCTGCTGCTCTGTAGCGGTCGTGAACAGGCCCAGCTTGCTCCGGCGCCAGAGGATGTCGTCGGCATTCACCGCCCATTCTTCGCTGCACAGGTAGTCCACCTCACGGCTGAACAGGCCGCCACCAATGGCCTCGCCCAGGTCCTGCGGGCCCTGCACGCCTTCGAGCAAGCGCCAGACGCGGCTGCCGTAGGTGCGTGCCCAACGCTTGGCGATCTCGGCTGGCAGCCAGCCGCAGCGGGCCAGGATGGCGTCGACCAGCGCTTGCGGGGTGCTCATGTCTTCACCGCCCGGTAGTGGCGCGGTAGCCGTCCAGCTGCCGCGCATCTGCGCAAAGAACGGTGCCAGCTCGCTCATCGCCGACTCGGCCAGTTTGCGGTAGGTGGTCAGCTTGCCGCCGAACACCGACAGCAGCGGTGCTTCGCCAGTGCTGGCCGACAGCGCCAGGGTGTAATCGCGAGTGACGGCCGACGGGTTGTCGGACTCGTCGTTGCACAGCGGACGAACACCGGAATAGGTGTGCAGGATATCGGCGCGGCTGAGCTGGTGATTGAAGTGTTCGTTGACCACTTTCAGCAGGTAATCGGTCTCGCCCTCGGTGATTGCCACTTTGGCCGGGTCGCCGGTGTATTCGCGGTCGGTGGTACCGATCAGGGTGAAGCGTTCCAGGTACGGAATGGCGAAGACGATACGCTGGTCTTCGTTCTGCAGGATGTAGGCATGTTCGCCGTCGTACAACTTGGGCACGATCAGGTGGCTGCCCTGGATCAGGCGAATGCCGTAGGGCGCGTCGAGCTTCAGGTCATCCTGGATGAACTTGGCTACCCACGGGCCAGCAGCGTTGACCAGCGCGCGAGCACGGATCGATTGCTGGCTGCCGTCGGCGTTTTCCAGTTGCACGTTCCATACACCATCGACCCGATGGGCGCTGACGCAACGGGTACGGGTGCGGATGTCGGCGCCTTTTTCACGGGCGGCCATGGCATTGAGCACCACCAGGCGGGCATCGTCGACAGCACAGTCGGCATATTCGAAACCGCGGGTGATTGCCGGCTTGAGCGGATTGCCCGGGCCGAAACGCAAGCTGCGCGAAGCACCGAGCTGCTTGCGCTTGCCCAGGTGATCGTAAAGGAACAGGCCGGCGCGGATCATCCATGCCGGACGCAGGTGCGGGCGGTGCGGCAGCACGAAGCGCATCGGCTTGACGATGTGCGGCGCCTTGGCCAGCAGCACTTCACGCTCGGCCAGGGCTTCGCGCACCAAGCGGAATTCGTAATGTTCCAGGTAGCGCAGGCCGCCGTGGATCAGCTTGCTGCTGGCTGAGGATGTGTGGCTGGCCAGGTCGTCCTTTTCGCAAAGGAACACGTGAAGACCGCGTCCGGCTGCATCGGCGGCAATCCCCACGCCGTTGATGCCGCCGCCGATTACGGCGAGGTCATAAATGTCGGCAAGGGCGGGCGATGAGAAGCTGGATTGGGACACGGGTGGCCTCCTGAAGGTCTTTCCGACATCGAATCTGAACATCGATGTTCACTTTCGAAAATACTAGCGCAACAAAATGCTGCTCGCCAGTCACTTTCCATAGAAAATACTGATCAGATGACAAATAAATGAAAAATAACGAACATTCGAGCTGCCATCGTCGCGATGGCAGCTTGTGGCCGCTCAGACCACTTCGAGGCGGATCTTGTACTGGTTGAGTAACTGGGTGAGGGCGGGCACTGGCGCCTGGTCGGTCACCAGGCAGTCGATCAGGCTGATAGAGCCCAGGCGCACCATAGCGTTACGGCCGAACTTGCTTGAGTCGGCGGCGAGGATGACCTGGCGGGCATTGGCGATGATCGCCTGGGATACCCGTACTTCCTGGTAGTCGAAATCCAGCAGGCTGCCGTCTTCATCGATGCCGCTGATGCCGACGAGGGCGAAATCGACCTTGAACTGGTTGATGAAGTCGACACTGGCCTGGCCGACCACGCCACCGTCACGGCGCACATTGCCGCCGGCCAGCAGCACTTCGAAATCATCCTTGGCACTGAGGATCGAGGCCACGTGCAGGTTGTTGGTGATGATCTTCAGGTGGTTGTGGTTGAGCAGGGCGCGGGCGATGGATTCGGTGGTGGTGCCGATGTTGATGAACAGCGAGGCGTGGTCGGGAATCTGCGCGGCGATCGCTTCGGCGATGCGCTGCTTCTCGTCGCGCATCTGGTCGGCGCGCATGGCGTAGGCGGTGTTTTCGATACTGGAGTCGTAAGCCGCGCCACCGTGGTAGCGACGCAGCAGATTAACTTCTGCCAGTTGGTTGATGTCTCGACGGATGGTTTGCGGGGTAACGACGAACAACTGCGCCATTTCTTCGATACTGACATAGCCGCGTTCGCGAACCAGTTCGAGGATTTGTTGTTGGCGAGGGGGCAGATTCATGGGCGGTCCTTTTGGGCAGCCGGGAAAATTGCGCCATGAAAACAGCTCAAGCTGCAAGCTGCAAGCCACAAGATGATTCGCGGCCTACAGGCTTGCAGCTTGTAGCTTACAGCTTGTTTCTACTGCTCACTCGTCGTGTGGTTCCCAATCGCGGGTGCGATCCACTGCTTTCAGCCAGCCGGCGTACAGCTTCTCTTTCAGCACTTCATCCAGTTGCGGGTTGAACTCGCGCTCGATGATTGCCTTGCCGCGCAGTTCATCCAGGCTGCTCCAGAAACCACAGGCCAGGCCCGCCAGGTAGGCAGCGCCGAGGGCAGTGGTTTCACGCATTTGCGGGCGTTCGACGCAGGTGCCGAGGATGTCGGCCTGGAACTGCATGAGGAAGTTGTTGGCGACGGCGCCACCATCCACCCGCAGCTCGCTCAGGCGTTGGCCGCAGTCCTGTTGCATGGCGTCGAGCACGTCGCGGGTCTGGTAGGCGATCGACTCCAGCGCCGCGCGGATGATGTGATCGACCTTGACCCCGCGGGTCAGGCCAAACAGTGCGCCACGGGCATAGGGGTCCCAGTACGGTGCGCCAAGGCCGGTGAAGGCCGGTACCAGGTACACGCCGTTGCTGTCTTTGACCTTGCTGGCGAAGTATTCGGTGTCGTGGGCGTCGTTGACGATCTTCAGTTCGTCACGCAGCCACTGCACGGTGGAACCGCCGTTGAAAACGGCGCCTTCCAGGGCGTAGGCCACTTCGCCGCGAGGGCCGCAGGCGATGGTGGTGAGCAGGCCGTGGGAAGATTTGACCGCCTTGTCGCCGGTGTTCATCAGCAAGAAGCAGCCGGTGCCGTAGGTGTTCTTGGCCTGGCCCGGTTCCACGCACATCTGGCCGAACAGCGCGGCTTGCTGGTCGCCAGCGATACCGGCAATGGCGATACCGCTCTTGGTGCGGCCGTAGACTTCCGAGGAGCTGCGCACCTGGGGCAGCATCTGCCGCGGGATGTTCAGCACTTCAAGCATCTTCTCGTCCCACTCCAGGGTGTGGATGTTGAAGAGCATGGTGCGCGAGGCGTTGGTGTAGTCGGTGACGTGGACCTTGCCACCGGAGAATTTCCAGATCAGCCAGCTGTCGACAGTGCCGAACAGCAGGTCGCCACGCTCGGCGCGCTCACGGGCGCCTTCGACGTTGTCGAGGATCCACTTGAGCTTGGTGCCGGAGAAGTACGGGTCGGTGACCAGACCGGTGGTTTCGCGGATGTAGTCCTGCAGGCCGTCACGCTTGAGCTGTTCGCAGATCTCGGTGCTGCGCCGGCATTGCCAGACGATGGCGTTGTACACCGGGCGGCCGGTTTCCTTGTCCCAGACCACGGTGGTTTCACGCTGGTTGGTGATACCGATGGCTGCTACCTGGTCGTGACTCAGGCCTGCCTGGGCCAGGGCTTCGACCATGGTCGCGCTCTGGGTGGCGAAGATTTCCATGGGGTCGTGCTCGACCCAGCCGGCTTGTGGGTAATGCTGTGCGAATTCGCGTTGCGAGGTGCCAACCACGTTGGCGTCACGGTCGAAAATGATGGCCCGCGAACTGGTCGTGCCCTGGTCCAGGGCAATGATGTAGTTCTTGTTCTGGGTGTCTGTCATGTCGTTGGCCTTGCACTTAATAGGGTGGAGATCAGGGCGGGGCGAGTCTGGCTCGCCACTGCAGGCATCAGGACGCCTGGGTCTTGCCCTGAGGGTTGGCGTCGGTCTGGGCGCTTTCGCTCTCGGCAACCGGCAGGTTGCGGGCGATCACGCCGCGGTACAGGGCGGCCCCAAGGCTCGCTCCTATGATCGGCGCAAAAATCGGAATCAGGAAATAGGGAATATCACGACCGCCAGTAAAGGCGACTTCGCCCCAGCCGGCGAGGAAGGTCATCAGCTTGGGCCCGAAATCCCGTGCCGGGTTCATCGCAAAGCCGGTCAGCGGGCCCATGGCGCTGCCGATCACGGCAATCAGCAGGCCGATCAGCAGGGGCGCCATGGCGCCGCGCGGCAGGCCGTTGTTGTCATCGGTCAAGGCCATGATCACCGCCATCAGTACGGCGGTGATGATCACTTCGACCAAAAAGGCCTGGCCGGTGGACAGCGCCGGGTGCGGGTAGGTGGAGAACACCGAGGCCAATTCGAGGCTGGCCTGGCTGCCACGGATCATTTCATGGGCCTGTTCGAAATCGAAGAACAGGTTGCTGTATAGCGTGTAAACCAACGCTGCGCCACAGAAGGCGCCGGCAATCTGGGCGACGATGTAGAACGGCAGTTTGTGCTTCTCGAAACCGGCGAACAGGCACAGGGCGATGCTCACGGCCGGGTTCAGGTGCGCACCGGAAACCCCGGCGGTGAGGTAGATCGCCATGCTCACGCCGACGCCCCAGATGATGCTGATTTCCCACAGGCCAAAGCTGGCACCCGCCACCTTGAGCGCAGCGACGCAGCCGGTGCCGAAAAAGATCAGCAGCGCAGTGCCGAGAAATTCGGCCATGCACTGGCTTGAAAGTGTTGGTTGTCTCAGAGCAGTCGTCATTCGTTACCTCGGTTCTTGTTGTTGTGAGGCGCAGTGAGCGCTCGACAAAAGCCCGACAGAAATCCCCATTTCGGTCGGGCGGCGGCAGAAAATGCACCTTATCGGGGCATGACTATATTCAGAATCGAAAAAATATAGACAAGAAACGCTTATGTCAAAGGTCGAAAGTGAACCACCATTCACAATCTGACTATTGGTGACGGTGATGGGCGTTGGTTGCGCTTGGGGTTTTGCCCTAAAGTAGCCAGCGAAATGGCATTCACCCTACTGTCTGGAGCCCTGTATGACCCCCGCCCTGGATCTGCTGAAAAAGGTTCGCGCCGAACACCACATCCACAGTTACGAACATGATCCCAAGGCAGCATCCTACGGGCTGGAAGCGGCGGAGAAGCTCAACCTTGAGCCTGCGCGGGTGTTCAAGACCTTGCTGGCCAGTAGCGAAAAGGGCGAGTTGCTGGTGGCGGTGGTGCCGGTGGTCGGTAGCCTGGACCTGAAGGGCCTGGCCCATGCTGCCGGGGTGAAGAAATGCGAGATGGCGGATCCGGCGGCGGCTCAGCGTTCGACCGGTTACCTGCTGGGCGGAATCAGCCCGCTGGGGCAGAAGAAGCGCTTGCGCACTTTCATTGACGAAACCGCTGAATCCTTTGAAACAATTTTCGTCAGTGCTGGCCGCCGAGGGCTGGAAGTCGAACTGGCGGCTGCGCTGCTGGCCGAGCATACCCAGGGCAAATTCGCCGCCATTGGCCGTGACTGACATCTGTATGTTCAAAATCGGTTGATTCTGTCTCTGTCGGTCTTTGCCGCTTGGCGGGCATGCTCTGTGGCCCGCCATCGAGAGGTCTGTCCCATGCAGCTTGAGTTCCATCAGGTCGATGCCTTCAGCGACCGTCCCTTTGCCGGCAACCCGGCCATGGTCTATCGCCTGGAGCGCTGGCTCGCCGATGAGTTGATGCAACAGATTGCCGCCGAACACAACCTGGCCGAGACTGCGTTCGTCGTTCCCCATGCCGAAGGCTGGCAGATTCGCTGGTTCACCCCGACCACTGAAGTGCCGCTGTGTGGCCACGCGACCCTGGCCAGTGCTCATGTGTTGCTGGAGGTCTATAAAGAGCCGAGTGAGCGGCTGCTGTTCCAGAGTAAATCCGGCCCGCTGAGCGTAAGCCGCGAAGGCGGGCGTTTGCAGCTGGATTTCCCGCGGGTCGAGCCGCAGCCCTTGAATGACCGGGTGCCGGTGGCTCAAGCCCTGGGCTGCCCGGTGCTGGAAGTCTGGAAAACCAACGAACTGCTGGTGCGGGTTGAGTCCGAGCAGGTGTTGCGTGCCTGTACGCCGGACATGGCGGCGCTGGCGCAATTACCGGGGCTCGGGGTGATCGTCACTGCGCCCGGTATCGAGTACGATTTTGTCTCGCGTTATTTCGCACCGGGAATCGGTATTCCCGAGGATCCGGTGACAGGTTCTACCCATTGCAGCCTGATCCCGTACTGGGCGCAGCGCCTGGGCAAGCGCGAGCTGCGGGCGTTTCAGTGTTCGAGTCGCGGCGGGGAGTTGTTCTGCCGGCTGGAGGGGGAGCGGGTGAAGATTGCTGGGTATGCCAGGCTGGTGGCCAGTGGGACTTTGATGCTTTGAAAGCATCGCGGGGCAAGCCAGCGCCTACATTGACCTTTGTAGGAGCGGGCTTGCCCCGCGATTGGCCCTGCATCAGACCGTCGAGCTGTACCGGCGAACGCCGTTCTCCGGCACCGGCAACTGCGCCGCCACGCTGCCCGGTACGGCAAACACCACCAGGTGGTCCGCCGCCACTTCAATCCCTACTTCGGCACCGACCTGATGGTCGTTGTGGCTTGGGAAGATCGCTTCCAGCTGGCTGCCGGTAGGCAGTTGCAGGCGATACAGGGTCGCGGCACCGAGGAAGCTCTTGCCCACGATCAACGCCTTCAGTTCGCTGTGCGGCGCATGGATGATGTCATCCGGGCGCAGCAACACGTCCACGGCACTGCCAGGCGTCAGGGTGTAGGCACGGTTGCCGCGCAGCTCACCGAGTTCGGTGCGTACCGATTCAGGGCTGGTCAACTGGCCGCGAATGAAATAGCCCTGGCCAATGAAACTGGCCACGAATGGTGTCAGCGGTTCGTGGTAGAGGTTGTAGGGGGTGTCCCATTGCTCCAGACGACCTTCCTTGAATACACCGACGTGATCGCTGACGGCAAAGGCCTCTTCCTGATCGTGAGTGACCAGGATCGCGCTGGTGCCACGGCTTTTGAGAATGTCGCGCACTTCATGGCTCAGGCGCCGGCGCAGCTCCACATCAAGGTTGGAGAACGGTTCGTCGAGCAGCAGCAATTGCGGCTCGGGAGCCAGCGCGCGGGCCAGGGCCACACGCTGCTGCTGGCCGCCGGAAAGCTCGTGGGGGTAGCGTTTGCCCAGGCCGCCGAGCTTGACCAGCTCAAGCATCTCTTCGACCACCTGGCGTTGCTGAGGATGCTTGCCGATGCCGAAGGCGATGTTCTCGGCCACGGTCAGGTGCGGGAACAGCGCGTAGTCCTGGAACACCATGCCGATCCGGCGTTTCTCCGGGGCCAGGGTGAACCCGGCCCTGGAGATGACCTCGCCACCCAGCTGGATCTCGCCTTCGTGCACCGGCTCGAAACCGGCAATGGCGCGCAGGGTGGTGGTCTTGCCGCACCCCGAGGAGCCCAGCAGGCAACCGATGTCGCCGGCGTTCAGGTGCAGGTTGAGGTTCTGGACGATGCGCTGCTCGCCATAGCCACAGGCGAGCTCGCGCAGGTTAAGCAGTAAAGGTTGACTCATGCGTGGTGATAGGCCGGTTCAACAAGAAATTCGAGAAGCGCCTTCTGTGCATGCAAGCGGTTTTCGGCCTGGTCCCAGGCGACCGAACGGGGGTCGTCGAGCAGGTCCAGGCTGATTTCCTCGCCGCGGTGGGCGGGCAGGCAGTGCATGAACAGGGCATCGGGTGCTGCCAGGTCGAGCAGTTCGCGGGTTACCTGGTAAGGCGCGAACAAGGCCAGACGCCGTGCAGTTTCCTCTTCCTGACCCATGGAAGTCCAGACATCGGTGCTCACCAGGTGGGCGCCCTGCACCGCAGCCTTGGGTTCACGGAAGATCTGTACGCGGTCACCGGCCTGGGCCAGGAACTGCGCATTGGGCTCGAATTCGGCCGGGCAGGCGATGCGCAGCTGGAAGTCGAACTGGATGGCCGCCTCTATATAGCTGTTGCACATGTTGTTGCCATCGCCGATCCAGGCCACGGTCTTGCCCTGGATGGCGCCGCGGTGTTCGAGGAAGGTCTGCATGTCGGCCAGCAACTGGCACGGGTGCAGGTCGTCGGACAGGCCGTTGATGACGGGCACCCGCGAGTTGGCGGCGAATTCGGTCAGGGTGCTGTGGGCAAAGGTACGAATCATCACCGCATCGAGCATGCGCGACATGACGATGGCGCAGTCGCCGATCGGTTCGCCACGGCCCAGCTGGGTGTCCCGTGGCGAGAGGAAGATGGCCTGGCCACCGAGCTGGATCATGCCGGCTTCGAACGACAGGCGAGTGCGGGTCGAGGATTTTTCGAAGATCATCCCCAGCACGCGGTTTTTCAGCGGTTCGAACAGTACGCCGCGGTTACGCAGGTCCTTCAGCTCGATACCTCGACGGATCACACTGAGCAGTTCGTCGGGTGTGAAATCCATCAGGGAGAGAAAGTGCCTAGCGCTCATGTTTGACTACCTTTTTGCAACAGACCGCAGATCAGCCTTACCGGTTTTTCAAAACAACGGAAGTGACCTGCGGCGAAAGCCGCACGGGGCGACGAATTAGGGGAAGACGCAATACTATAATTAAATGTCGCGTCATACCAAGAGGGGGTTTCGTCGCCGATGTTTCAGGCAGTGTCGTAACCCATTGGACAGAAGCTTTTTTTATACGTTACACAAGGGTTTTACACTGCCTGCCTGCGCCTTGGCAAACCGGGCGGCGGGCCGGTTGCGAATCGCTACGCCTGATGCCCGAAGATTCACGTGACAAACCTCGCTGGTACGTGCGCCGGGCCAGGCTCATAGTCAGTTCATCCCAGACACCCAAGCAAGAGGTGGCCATGAACAAGACCCTGCATCACCGTGCCTGTCATCTGTGTGAAGCCATCTGCGGCTTGACCCTGGAAATCACCCACGAGCCCGATGTCGCCCCGCGCATCACCTCGATCAAGGGTGACCCCGAGGACCGCTTCAGCCGCGGCCACATCTGCCCCAAGGCGGTGGCCTTGCAGGATATCCAGAATGACCCGGACCGCCTGCGGGCGCCGCACAAGCGTGTCGGTGACAGCTGGCAGGCGATCAGTTGGGAAGAGGCCTTCGAACTGGCCGCGCAAAAGCTCTGGGCTATCCAGCAGGCCCACGGACAAAACGCCGTGGCGGTGTATCAAGGCAACCCGAGCGTGCACAACTACGGGCTGATGACCCACAGCAACTACTTCCTCGGGTTGCTCAAGACCCGTAACCGCTTCTCTGCCACCTCGGTGGACCAACTGCCGCATCACCTGACCAGCTACCTGATGTACGGCCATGGCCTGTTGCTGCCGATCCCGGACATCGACAACACCGCGTTCATGCTGATCCTGGGCGGCAACCCGCTGGCCTCCAACGGCAGCATCATGACCGTGCCGGATGTCGAGAAGCGTCTCAAGGCAATCCAGGCCCGTGGTGGCAAGCTGGTGGTGGTCGATCCGCGCCGCAGCGAGACGGCGGCCATGGCTGATCAGCATCTGTTCATTCGCCCCGGCGGCGACGCCGCGTTGCTGTGTGGCCTGCTCAATACGTTGTTCGCCGAAGGCTTGACCCGCCAACCGAGCCTGCCGGTGGAGGGCCTGGGCGAGGTGCAAGCGGCGATCGCGCCGTTCACGCCCGAGGCCATGAGCCCGCTGTGCGGCGTCCAGGCGCAGGTAATTCGCCAGTTGGCCCGGGACTTTGCCGCCGCCGACAAGGCAGTCTGTTACGGGCGCATGGGCATCTCGACCCAGGCCTTCGGCACCTTGTGCCATTGGCTGGTGCAGCTGATCAACCTGGTCAGCGGCAACCTCGACCGCGTGGGGGGTGCCCTGTGTACCGAACCCGCGGTGGATCTGGTGGCCAGTACTTCGGGTGGGCATTTCAATGCCTGGCAGAGCCGGGTCTCGGGGCTGCCCGAGTACGGCGGCGAATTGCCGGTGGCGGCCCTGGCCGAAGAGATGCTAGTCGAAGGTGAGGGGCAGGTTCGCGCGCTGGTGACGGTCGCGGGCAACCCGGTGCTGTCCACGCCCAATGGCCGGCAGTTGGAGCGGGCCCTGGACGGCCTTGAGTTCATGCTCAGCATCGACCTGTACATCAACGAGACCACCCGTTACGCCGACCTGATCCTGCCGTCCACCTCGGCGCTGGAAAATGATCACTACGACACCACCTTCAACCTGTTGGCGGTACGCAACGTGAGCCGCTTCAACCGGGCTGTCCTGCCCAAACCCGAAGGCGCCTTGCATGACTGGGAGATCTTCGTCGGCCTGGCCAAGGCTTTTGCCGCCCGCAGTAACAAGCCGTTGAAGCCGACCCTGGCGCCGGCGCAGATGATTGATATCGGCCTGCGCCAGGGCCGATACGGTGAAGCCTCGGCGTTCAAACTGTCGCTTGAGACCCTCGACCAGCACCCCCATGGCATCGACCTGGGGCCGCTGCAGCCCAACCTTGCCGCGCGCTTGAAGACGCCTAACCAACGGATTCAAGCCGCACCGCGGGAGATGCTCGGCGACCTGCAGCGCTTTGCCGGGCAACAGCCGCTGGCGGCGGATCAACTGCTGCTGATCGGTCGTCGCCATGTACGCAGCAATAATTCCTGGATGCATAACTACCACCGCCTGGTCAAAGGCAAGCCGCGCCATCAACTGCTGATGCACCCGGATGACCTGGCCGGTCGCCACTTGCAGGACGGCCAACGGGTGCGGGTCAGCTCGCGGGTCGGCGAAATCGAGGTCGAGGTGCAGGCCAGCAGCGACATGATGCCGGGGGTGGTCAGCTTGCCCCATGGCTTTGGCCATGCTCGTGCCGGAGTGCGCCTGGAGATCGCCCAGGCGCACCCCGGCGCCAGTGCCAACGACCTCACCGATGAGCGCCAGTTCGATGCAGTGTCGGGCAATGCGGCGCTCAATGGCGTGCCAGTGCAGGTGGTTGCGGCCTGATATCGGCAAGGCCGAGCGTCCTGCTTGGCTTTCCGATACAATGCGTCACCGTGCCGACAACCAGGTCGGAAAGTTCAGCCGCGAGGTGCTTCATGGATATTATCGAAACAATCAAAGAGCAGATTGCCAACAACACCATTCTGCTTTACATGAAAGGCTCGCCGAATGCCCCGCAGTGCGGCTTTTCGGCCAAGGCGGCGCAAGCCGTGATGGGTTGCGGCGAGAAATTCGCTTACGTGGATATCCTGCAGAATCCGGAAATCCGCGCCAACCTGCCAAAGTACGCTAACTGGCCAACCTTCCCGCAACTGTGGGTTGCTGGCGAGCTGGTCGGCGGTTCCGACATCATGGCTGAAATGTTTGCCAACGGCGAACTGCAGACCCTGATCAAGGAAGCTGCAGCCAAGGCCGCTGACAAGGCCTGATTCCAGGTTTGGTCAAAAAAAAGCCCCGCAATGCGGGGCTTTTTTTGCCTGTAGGGCAGGGGGGGGGAACTTACTCGCCCATCTGCGACTGCAGGTAGTTCTCCAGGGTGATCTTGTCGATCAGGCTCAACTGGGTTTCCAGCCAGTCGATGTGCTCTTCCTCGGCTTCGAGGATGTCTTCGAGCAGTTCACGGCTGCCGAAGTCGCCGACGGTCTCGCAGTGGGCGATGGCGGCCTTGAGGTCGACCAGGCCTTTTTGCTCGATCTTCAGGTCGCACTCAAGCATTTCCTTGGTGTGCTCACCAATCAGCAACTTGCCCAGGTCCTGGACGTTGGGGATGCCTTCGAGGAACAGAATACGCTTGATCAGTTTGTCAGCGTGTTTCATCTCTTCGATGGATTCTTTGTACTCGTGCTTGCCGAGCTTCTCCAGGCCCCAGTCTTCGTACATGCGGGCATGCAGGAAGTATTGGTTGATTGCGACCAGCTCGTTTCCGAGGATCTTGTTGAGATGCTGGATGACGCTAACGTCGCCTTTCATGATGGGGTCCTGCCCTGTAAGTGTGTCTATAAAGGCAAGTCTGAGCTTCGCAATTTCTACTGTCAAACCTAAGTTGTTGAATAATAAATAAAAATTAATCGGAATAAGAATGTTTGTGTTCCGCGTTAAACCCCTAACTACTTGAATTACAGGCATAAAAAAACCGGACACTGGGTCCGGTTCTTGGAATTCGCTGAATTATGCTGCCGTAAATTCTACAGGATAGGGCAGGGCAGCCTGGCTGACCTGAAGCTCGGTGAGGGTTTCGCGCACTACCTGCTTGGCCAGGCAGGCACATTTGCCACACTGGCTTGCCACGTTGGTGGCGCTTCTGACTTCCTTGTAGCTGCAGCATCCTTCATAGATCGCATCGCGGATCTGTCCGTCGGTCACACCAACACAAAGACACACATACATAGGGCTGGCCATCGCTGGTTAAGGCTCAATTCGAAGAAGCTTAATGTTAATGAGAATGCTTGTCAAAGCTCTTTCTGCAGGGCGCGGACTAGAGCGACCAACGGCTGATTGTCGAGCGTTCGGACTGAAACTCGGCGAGCGGCTCAGGGCGGTGTATGATGGTCGGCCATTTCGATGCCAGGCCGGTGCATGCTGGCCTGTGCAAGATGATTCCACCCCATCAGGAGATATCGCATGAGCGTACTCGTTGGCAAAAATGCCCCGGACTTCACCGTTCCAGCTGTTCTGGGCAACGGCGAAATCGTCGACAGCTTCAACCTGGCTTCGGCCATCAAAGGCAAGTACGGCCTGGTGTTCTTCTACCCGCTGGACTTCACCTTCGTCTGCCCGTCCGAGCTGATCGCTCTGGACCACCGCATGGCTGAATTCAAGGCGCGCAACGTTGAAGTGATCGCCGTGTCGATCGACTCGCACTTCACCCACAACGCCTGGCGCAACACCCCGATCAATGCCGGCGGCATCGGTCAGGTCCAGTACATCATGGCTGCTGACATGAAGCACGACATCGCCAAGGCCTACGACGTAGAGTCCGAAGGCGGCGTGGCTTTCCGTGGCGCCTTCCTGATCGACGACAAGGGCGTTGTCCGCTCGCAAATCGTCAACGACCTGCCACTGGGCCGTAACATGGACGAGCTGCTGCGTCTGGTCGACGCCCTGCAGTTCCACGAAGAGCACGGCGAAGTCTGCCCTGCCAACTGGAAAAAAGGCGACAAGGGCATGACCGCTTCGCCAGAAGGCGTTGCTGCTTACCTGAGCGAGAACGCTGGCAAGCTGTAATTGCCAGGTATAAAAAAACCGGCCTGATGGCCGGTTTTTTTATGCCTGTAGGAGCGGGCTTGCCCCAGCGTCAGTCGTTGAAGTCCTGCCAGCCGCCCATTTCTTTCCAGCGGTTGACGATGCCGCAGAACAGCTCGGCAGTCTTCTCGGTGTCGTAACGCGCCGAGTGCGCCTCACGGCCATCGAAGTCGATGTCGGCGCTCTGGCAGGCCCGCGCCAGCACGGTCTGGCCATAGGCAAGGCCGGCCAGGGTGGCGGTGTCGAAGCTTGAGAACGGATGAAACGGGTTGCGCTTCATGTCGTGGCGGGCCACGGCGGCATTGAGGAAGCCCAGGTCGAAGCTGCTGTTGTGACCGACCAGGATCGCCCGTTTGCAGCCATTGGCCTTGAGCGCCTTGCGCACGCCACGGAAGATGTCGGTCAGGGCCGACTCTTCGCTGACGGCCATGCGCAGCGGGTGGTCGAGCTTGATTCCGGTGAACTCCAGGGCGGCCTGCTCGATGTTGGCGCCTTCGAACGGCTCGACGCGGAAGAAATAGGTGTGTTCCGGGAACAGGAAACCTTTTTCGTCCATGCCGATGGTGACTGCGGCGATCTCCAGCAGGGCGTCGGTCGCGCAATTGAAACCGCCGGTTTCAACGTCGACCACTACCGGCAGGTAACCGCGAAAGCGCTCAGCCATTGGGTGGCGTGGACCGCCACCATGACCTTCCTGGTCGTCTTCGTACTGATCTTCGCTCACGCAGTTTCCTCCAGCAGGCGCCAGCGCAGTTGCTCACCGGCGCGCAGCGGGATAACGGTCTGCTCGCCGAACGGCAAGCTGCTTGGGGCGGTCCAGCTGTCGCGGACCAGGGTAATCGTATCGGTGTTGGCCGGCAGGCCGTAGAAGGCCGGGCCGTGCAGGCTGGCGAAGCCTTCGAGCTTGTCCAGCGCATTGCGTTGTTCGAACGCTTCGGCGTACATCTCGATCGCGGCATAGGCGGTGTAGCAGCCGGCACAGCCACAGGCCGCTTCCTTGGCGTGCTGGGCGTGCGGAGCCGAGTCGGTGCCGAGGAAGAACTTGCTGCTACCGCTGGTGGCGGCGTCCAGCAAGGCCACCTGGTGGGTGTTGCGCTTGAGGATCGGCAGGCAATAGAAGTGCGGACGAATACCGCCCACCAGCATGTGGTTGCGGTTGTACAGCAGGTGCTGGGCAGTGATGGTCGCGCCAACGTTGGCCGGGGCCTCGTTGACGAACTGCACGGCGTCGCTGGTGGTGATGTGTTCAAACACCACCTTGAGGGTCGGGAAGCGCTCGACCACACGGCGCAGGTGCTCGTCGATGAACAGCTTCTCGCGGTCGAACACGTCGATCTCGCTGCGGGTCACTTCACCGTGCACCAACAGCGGCATGCCGACCTCGGCCATGGCTTCGAGCACCGGGAAGATCTTGTCGACACTGGTCACGCCGGAATCGGAGTTGGTCGTCGCGCCAGCCGGATACAGCTTGGCGGCATGGACAAAACCGGTGGCCTTGGCCGCGCGGATTTCCTCGGGCTGGGTACGGTCGGTGAGGTACAGCACCATCAACGGCTCGAAACGGCTGCCGGCAGGGCGTGCAGCGAGGATGCGCTCGCGGTAGGCACCGGCTTCGGCGGCGTTGCGCACCGGTGGCACCAGGTTGGGCATGATGATTGCGCGGGCAAAGGTGCGCGCAACGTCGCCGACGGTATGCGGCAGTACAGCGCCATCACGAAGATGGATGTGCCAGTCGTCGGGACGCAGGAGGGTCAGGCGGTCGGACATTGGGGATTCCAGGCGGGTCGAACTCAAGGTCAATGCTACCGGAAAAGCCGGTTGCGAGCACTCGCTATCAAGTTTTGCCGCGCCCGACCGATAGCGTGCAGGTATACCGTGAAAATCTGTGGAGCCGCCCGTGCGCCAGCGTTATCTAGCCCTGCTCAGTGTGTTTGCCAGCATGCCCGCCATGGCACTCACCTTCCAGACCCGTCTGGAGAACATCGAGTGGAAGGTCGAAGGCGATCAGTTCGAATGTCGGCTGGTTCAACCCATTGCCGATTTCGGCAGCGGCGAGTTCGTCCGTCGCGCCGGCGAGCAGGCGACTTTCCAGCTGCGTTCAAGCAACAATGTGCTCGGCACAGGCTCCGCCACCCTGCTGGCGGCGGCCGCGCCGTGGCAGCCCGGTCGCGGCGATATCAACCTGGGGGCGGTGCGCATGGCTCGCAGTGGCGTGCTCTTCACCAGCTCCCAGGGCCAGGCCAGCCGCCTTATCAACGGTTTGCTCGATGGTCGCAGCACCGTGGTGCGCAACTATGCCGGTGAAGCCGGGCGGACCATGGAAGTGCGGGTGTTGCCAGTCAAGTTCAACAAGGCCTACGGCGATTATCAGGCCTGTGCGGCAAAGCTCTTGCCGATGAACTATGACCAGGTGCGCCAGGCGCAGGTTGGCTTCCCTGGCGGGGGCATCGACCTGGATGCCGATGCCCGGGCACGCCTGGATGTGATCCTCGACTTTCTCAAGGCGGACCCTTCGGTCAACCATATCGAACTCGATGGTCACTCCGACAACAGCGGTAACCGCCTGACCAACCGCGACCTGTCACGGCGCCGGGCGCTGGCGGTGATGGAGTACCTCAAGGCCCATGGCATTCCCGAAGAGCAGATCACCGTGCGCTTCCATGGCGAGCGCTATCCGCTGGCGCGCAACAACAGCGCGACCAACCGCGCACGCAACCGGCGGGTGAACATTCAGCTTGATCGGGTAACGCCGGTCGAAAAACCGCTGGAAAAACCGCTCGAGCCTGCCGTCAAAGCACCAGCCGCACCGGCTGCGGCGACAGAGGCCAGCAAGCCGGTCAGCAAGTCCTGAGCTGCGACAGTCCGTCGCGCTCTCGACAGTTCCTGTCGCTTTGTCGTCACAAGCTGTCGCCCCACTGTAAATTTTGTCGCAAGGTCGGTAGAATCAACGGCTTTCCGTACAACCCCGTGGAGTGATGGCATGGCGGACGTAAAAAAGGTCGTACTGGCGTATTCCGGCGGCCTTGATACTTCGGTGATTCTCAAGTGGCTGCAGGATACCTACAACTGTGAAGTGGTGACCTTCACCGCTGACCTGGGACAGGGCGAAGAGGTCGAACCGGCCCGCGCCAAGGCTCAGGCCATGGGCGTCAAGGAAATCTACATCGACGACCTGCGCGAAGAATTCGTACGCGACTTCGTGTTCCCGATGTTCCGCGCCAACACCGTCTATGAAGGCGAGTACCTGCTGGGTACTTCCATCGCTCGTCCACTGATCGCCAAGCGCCTGATCGAAATCGCCAACGAAACCGGCGCCGATGCCATTTCCCATGGCGCCACCGGTAAAGGCAACGACCAGGTACGTTTCGAGCTGGGTGCCTATGCGCTCAAGCCAGGCGTCAAGGTTATTGCGCCATGGCGTGAATGGGACCTGCTGTCCCGTGAAAAGCTGATGGACTACGCCGAGAAGCACGGTATCCCGATCGAGCGTCATGGCAAGAAGAAGTCGCCGTACTCGATGGACGCCAACCTGCTGCACATCTCGTATGAAGGCGGCGTGCTGGAAGACACCTGGACCGAGCACGAAGAAGACATGTGGCGCTGGACCAAGTCGCCAGAAAACGCCCCGGACGTTCCGACCTACCTGGAACTGACCTACCGCAACGGCGATATCGTTGCCCTGGACGGCGTTGAAATGTCGCCTGCCACGGTGCTGGCCACCCTCAACCGCATCGGCGGCGAGAATGGCATCGGTCGCCTGGACATCGTCGAGAACCGTTACGTCGGCATGAAGTCCCGCGGCTGCTACGAAACCCCAGGCGGCACCATCATGCTGCGCGCCCACCGGGCGATCGAATCGATCACTCTGGACCGCGAAGTCGCTCACCTCAAGGATGAGCTGATGGCCAAGTACGCCAGCCTGATCTACACCGGCTACTGGTGGAGCCCTGAGCGTCTGATGCTGCAACAGATGATCGATGCGTCCCAGGTCAATGTGAACGGTGTCGTGCGCCTGAAACTGTACAAGGGCAACGTCATCGTCACCGGCCGCAAGTCGGACGATTCGCTGTTTGACGCCAACATTGCCACCTTCGAAGAAGATGGCGGTGCGTACAACCAGGCTGACGCAGCGGGCTTCATCAAGCTCAACGCCCTGCGCATGCGCATTGCTGCCAACAAGGGCCGCAAGCTGGTCTGACGCTTGTTACCCCAGAAAACCCCGGCGTGCCGGGGTTTTTTTTGCCTGTTGGTTGCGTGCAGCACTACGCTTTGCTCAATGATTGCCTCATCAGGGTGATTTGCGCGCCCGTGTCGAGGTTGCTCAAGATCCACTTGTTACAAGGCAATCGTGTGGGCTTTAGTGCTTGCAGTACGAAGTACTCTATTAACTCGCTTGCAGCCGGGCCGCGGAATGCGATAGTCACTGTGCTCAGCTCGGACATGTCCGCAAGCACATGCCGTGTTTCAACTTCTTTAACTGGCGTGCTTGGTAAATCAATGTCGGCGACTTCGTGGGTGGGCGGTTCAACCTGGAGGGGGATGTGTGCAGGAGCAGGCGCCGCGGCTGCAGTGAGTTCATTTATTTCGGGGGAATAAAGGGACTTGTAATTGAAATTCAAAGTAAGAAAGAACAATACCGTCAGGAAGAACGGAAAGCCGACCAGAAACCAGGTGTAAATACCTTGGCTATCCTCCCCCAGGAATGGCAGAGAGGCCAGCGCTGATGCTTCGATGATGCCAGCAAAAATCGCAATGATCGTCAGTGGGCTTTTCGGCTCGACTTTACTCATGCAGTTACCCTTGCGCTTGGTGAGTCCGCTCCTATGTTTCCGCAGGTTTAGCATGCTCGGCACAGCCTCGGGCAGCATGGCTCACTTCTCGGGTGGGTAATCTACCCATGAATCATGTAAGGCGGTTTTACATGGCTGAATATTATTGTTTTTATCAAACAGATCTATAGGACTTTTCCTTCAGCTATTAAAGCCGAGTTTCATAGGCGGTTTCTTTGTCTAGTGCTACCTTTATTCAGGAAGTGTGAGGCAGTCTGCACTATGGTTCGAGTGTTGGTTCTTTAGGGACTTTGGTTTTGCTGGCTTGTAGGATAATTCTCTAAAGCCCGTAGGTTGCGTCCTTGTATGCATTTGCTTGTTAACGGCGCAATACAATATGTCGTACAACTAGGCTATTGTGCGAGCTCAAAATAATAGAACAGCGAACAATTGGATTTTGCTCATGAATAAAGTCCTGATCGTGGATGATCATCCGGTCATTCGCCTGGCTGTACGCATATTGATGGAGCGGCATGGTTATGAAGTCATTGCCGAGACAGATAACGGTGTGGACGCATTGCAGCTGGCGCGCGAGCATGGTCCTGATATCGTCATCCTGGACATCGGTATCCCCAAGCTTGACGGCCTTGAAGTGATCGCCAGGTTGACCGCCAACAATGCCAGCATCAAGGTGCTGGTGCTGACCTCGCAGGCGCCCGGGCATTTTTCCATGCGCTGCATGCAAACGGGGGCTGCGGGCTATGTCTGCAAACAGCAGGATCTCACCGAACTGCTCAGTGCCATAAAGGCAGTGCTTTCCGGTTACAGCTACTTCCCCAACCAGGCGTTGCATTCCGTGCGCTCGAACCTGGGTGGCTCGAGCGAGGCGGACATGGTCGAGCGCTTGTCGGGCCGGGAGATGATGGTCTTGCAGCAGCTTGCCCGCGGCAAGACCAACAAGGAGATCGCCGACGGCATGTTCCTCAGCAACAAGACGGTCAGTACCTACAAGACGCGTTTGTTGCTCAAGCTCAATGCTCGCTCACTGGTCGATCTGATCGATCTGGCCCAGCGTAACGGCCTGGTTTGATACACCCAGAAACAACAAAGCCTCCATCAAGGAGGCTTTTGTGCTTTTACGGCATCATCCCTTCAGAGGTCGAAGTCGTAGTCAGCCAGCTGCTTCTGCAAGCGACGTTCTTCCAGCAGGTTGTCGATGGTGCGGCGTTTGCTCAGGTTGGTTTTCGCCACTTCAACCGGTACATCGTCATCTGCTTCTTCAGTGGCGATGTCATCATCTACAACCAGGTCTTCTTTATCGGTGCTCATAAGTCACTCCAAGCCAAGAGGGCCATTGGCGCACCTTATAGCGAGAATTTCTGAGCGGGTAAAAAAGATTTTTTCAATCGGTTGAGCAGTGTTTTCACTATCTTCTCAATCGTCCGAGGTTTTGTGCTTGTACTCGCACAAATCTTCGATCCGGCAACTCCCGCAGCGGGGTTTGCGCGCCTGGCACACATAGCGTCCATGCAGGATCAGCCAGTGGTGGGCGTCCAGCAGGTAAGCCTTGGGCACGAACTTCATCAGGGCCTTTTCAACCTCCAGGACAGTCTTGCCCGGCGCAATTCCAGTACGGTTGCTGACCCGGAAGATATGCGTATCGACGGCCATGGCCAGTTGCCGAAAGGCTGTGTTGAGTACCACGTTGGCGGTCTTGCGGCCAACCCCGGGCAGGGCCTCCAGCGCTTCGCGGGTTTCCGGCACCCGGCTTTCGTGCTGTTCGATGAGCAGGCGGCAGGTTTCGATGACGTTTTTCGCCTTGCTGTTGTACAGGCCGATGGTCATGATGTATTCGGACAGGCCTTCGACGCCCAGGGCGTAGATCGCTTCCGGGGTATTGGCGACCGGGTACAGCCTGGCCGTGGCCTTGTTCACACTGACATCGGTTGCCTGGGCCGAGAGGATCACCGCAATCAGCAGTTCGAACGGGCTGCTGTAGGCCAACTCGGTTTTCGGCTCAGGGTTGTCTTCGTGCAGCCTGCGAAAGATCTCCAGGCGTTTGGCGGCATTCATGGGGTCAACGCTTTCCTTGACGACGTGTAGGGGCTGGCCGTCGGCAAACCCGGTTGTAAAGGGCCAGCATCAGGCCCAAAAGTATCAGCGCACCGGGCAACAGGCTGGCCAGGCGCAGGTTGGCAAACTCGCCAAGCCCTTGCCTGAACAGCCCCATGGCCATGCACAACAAAGCGAAACCGCCCAGTGTGGCCGCCGCCGTACGCCAACGGCCGCTGGCGCCCTGGGCGAACTCGAATACCAGGCATTGTACGGCGATCAGTGCCGAATAGGGGCCCAGCGCCAGCGACAGTGGCAGGGCCCAGGCGCGCAGGGTCAACTCCAGGCAGGTGACCAGCAAGGCGGCCAGCAGCACGCTGGCGATCAGGCTGGCGCTTGCCTCCAGCACTTTGTGCAGGGGCGTCATGCACAGCCGGTGCAGGCCGATGATCAACAGGCTGAGCAGCGCAATGGCACTTGCCTGCGCTAACGTCTGTGTGGCCCCCAGCAAGGGCGCCAGGCTTATGGCCGCGAGCCACTGTCTATTCATTGGCGCCCCCTGTCAGCAGTTGCTGGCGATGCTCGTCGAAATAGCGCAGGGCATCATGGGTGGCCTGAATGACTGCCCGGGAGGTGACGGTGGCGCCGGCCAGTTGATCGAACTGACCGCTATCGCGCTTGAGCGCCCAGGCGGTATCGGCAATGGTGTGCCGGCTGCTGCCGACAAAACCTTGCAGCCAGGTGTTGCCGGGTTCGACCAGCTTGCCGCCCAGGCCAGGGGTTTCCTGTTGTTGCAACACCTTTACGCCGATCAGGCGGCCGCTGTCATCGATGGCAATCAACAAGTCCAGCGGGCCGCCATAGCCCTGCGCCTGGCTGTGCAGCACGACCGCGCGGGGCTGCCCCTGCAAGGTCGCCAGATAGCCTGCGAGCAGGCGGCTGTGATCCAGGGGCGCGGCCCCCAGGCGCAGGGGGTGTTGCAGCGGCTGGTTGTCGTAGTGCTGTTCGGGCAGCACGCTGAGCCAGCGTTGGGCCTTGAGCTGCTGCTCGGCGTCCGTGATGCGCTGGGCGGTGAGCTGGTGCCAGAGTACTGTGCCGCCCACGGCCAGCACGGCAAGGGCCAGCAACAGCGCCGTGGAGCGTATCGACGTGGTGTTCATTGCGCTTGCGCCTGCCCGCGCTCTGCCCAGCGCTCCAGCGTGGGAACACAGAGATTCATCAACAAGACCGCGAATGCGGCACCGTCCGGATAGCTGCCCCAGGTTCGAATCAGGTAAATGAGCACGCCCGCGCCGATACCGAACAGCAGCTTGGCTTTTGGGCTTTTCGGCCCTGACACCGGCTCGGTGACGATGAAAAACGCCGCCAGCATGGTCGAGCCGGACAGCAGATGCAGCAGCGGCGAGCCATTGGAGTCCGAGCCCGAGCCGTTCCAGCACACCAGGCTGATCAGCAGCAAGCTGGCCAACAGGCCGACCGGGGCATGCCAGCTGATGACCTTGCGCTGTAACAGCAGCAAGCCGCCGAGTACAAAGGCCAGGTTGACCGCTTCGCTGCCCCGGCCGCCAAAGTGGCCGAAGCCGGGATGGCTGGCGAACAGCTCATCCATGGTCAGGCTGCGGTTGTTGCGCAGGCCGTCCAGTACCGTGGCTTGCGCCCAGGCATCCGGCTGGTTGCCGGGACCAAGGCCGAATACCTGCTGCAGCGTATCTGCCAGCCCCAGTACCTGGGTGACCGGCCACTGGGTCATATGTTGTGGAAACGACAGCAGCACCAGCACATAGCCGACCATCGCCGGGTTGAACAGGTTCTTGCCGACACCGCCGTAGAGTTGCTTGCCCAGGACAATGGCGCTGCTGGCGGCAATCATTGGCAGCCACCAGGGGGTGTAGGCCGGCAGTGCCGCCGTCAGCAGGACGGCAGTGACCAGGGCGCTGCCATCATTCAGGGCGGGTCGGATCGGCCGGTGTTGCAGTTTCAGCAGTAGCGCTTCACTTGCCAGTGCCGCGCTGGCGCACAGCAGCAGGTTCAAGAGCAGCCCCCAGCCGTGTAGCCACAGCAGGGTCAGCAACCCTGGCGCGCAGGCCAGCAGCACCAGGCCCATGGTGCTGCGCAGGCGTTCGCTGTTATCAGTCGCGGCCATGGTCGGCTGCCGGTTGTAGTGTTTGCAGGCGCGTCTGGGCCTGTTGCGCTTCGCGCTCAAGCTCCGCCAGCTGTGCTTGCTGGGTCTCGCTCGGGGTATCGCCAAAGGCCGCCCTGGCCTTGCTCAATTGCGCCCGGCTCATGGCCGCGGCGATTTTGGCCTGCTTGAGGGCGGCATCGGCGGCCGCGGCTTTCTGTGCCTTGACGCGTTCGATGGCCGCCTTGATCGGGTCGTCGACCGCCGCGCTTGGGGTGGCAGCGGTGGGGTTGGCTGCCCGCTGGCTGCGGGCCAGGCGTTCGGCCTGCTTGCGTGCTTCTTCGCGTTGCAGGCGGTTGTTGCGCTGCTCAAAACGGCGCCGGGCATGGTTGCGCTTATGGCTGCGGGCTGCGAGTGTTTCGGCATCCTGGGCCAGGCCGCCGACAATCGCCACGATGTTGCTGCTGGCCGTCAATGGCAGCAGGTCGATGCAGTCCACCGGGCAAGGCGCCACGCACAGGTCGCAGCCGGTGCATTCGGCGCTGATCACCGTGTGCATCAGCTTGGCCGCGCCGACAATGGCGTCCACCGGGCAGGCCTGGATGCATTTGGTACAGCCAATGCATTCGGCTTCGCGAATGAATGCGACCTGCGCCGGAGCTCTGCCGCGCTCGGGGTCCAGTTCGATCACCGGCACTTCCAGCAACCTGGCCAGGGCGGCGATGGTCTCGCGGCCACCGGGTGGGCATTTGTTGATCGCTTCGCCCGCAGCCAGGCCTTCGGCGTAAGGCCTGCAGCCTGGGTGGCCACACTTGCCGCATTGGGTCTGCGGCAGCAGGGCGTCGATGCGTTGAATCAGACTCATGGGTTGAATAATCCGTTAAAGCCGAGAAACGCCATGGCCATCACGCCGGCGCCAATCAGCTCGATCGGCAGGCCGCGAAATGCCTCTGGGATGTCGTCGTTGTCGCTGCGTTGGCGCAGGTCTGCGAACAGGCTCAAGGCCAGCCAGAAGCCCAGGCCGCCACCCAGGCTCCAGGCCAGGGTTTGCGCGACGCCAAAACCGTTTTCGCTGGCCTGCAGGCTCAAGCCTAGCAGCGCTACGTTGGCCAGCAGCAAGGGCAGCAAGCCGTCAAAGGGCAGGGCGGGCAGCAGGCGTGTCAGCAGAGTGAGCAGCGGCTTGATCAGCAGCACGCACAGCGGCAGGAACACGAACAGGCGTAGGTACTCAAGCTGCAGGGGCAGCAGCGCCAGGCGGTAGATCAGTTGCCCAAGGCCGACTGCCAAAACCAGCAACACCAGGGTTGCCAGCCCCAGTGCATGCACCTGGCGCCGATCCTGATCGGTAGCGCTGCGCAGCAGTGGGTCGATGGCCAGTCCCTGGTGCAGGACCAGGTTGTTGATCAGCGCGGCGCTGACCAGGGCCAGAAAGAATTCGCTCATGAGGGGGCCGAATGCTGAGGCTGTCCGCCATTATCCGGCAATGACGCGAGGATGAGAACGCCCCGGCCGCAATCGGCCGGGGCGTGAACCTTACTTGATGCGCTGGCCCGGCTTGGCGCCGCTGTCAGGGCTGAGCAGGTAGATCTCTTCGCCGCCAGGGCCGGCTGCCATGACCATGCCTTCGGAGATGCCAAAGCGCATTTTGCGCGGTTTGAGGTTGGCGATCATCATGGTCAGGCGACCTTCGAGCTTGGCTGGGTCCGGGTAGGCCGACTTGATGCCGGAGAACACGTTGCGTTGTTCGTCGCCGATGTCCAGGGTCAGGCGCAGCAGCTTGTCAGCACCTTCCACGGCTTCGGCCTTGAGGATCAGCGCGACCCGCAGGTCGACAGCGGCAAAGGTGTCGAAGTCGATCTCGGCCGATAGCGGGTCCTTGGCCAGTTCGCCATTACCGGTGACGACGCTGGTCTGGCTGGCCGCCAGGTCTTCCTTGGAGGCCGCGGTCATGGCTTCGACCTTGGCTGGGTCGATACGGCTCATCAGCGCCTTGAACGGGTTGAGCTGGTGATTGCTCAGGCGGGTCTGATGGTCGGCCCAGGTCAGCGGGGCGACGTTGAGGAACGCCTCGGCGTCGGCGGCCAGCACGGGCAGTACCGGTTTGAGGAAGATCACCAGCTGGCGGAACAGGTTGATGCCCTGGGCGCAGATCGCCTGGACTTCGTCCTGCTTGCCTTCCTGCTTGGCCAGCGACCATGGCGCCTTGTCGGCGATCCAGGCGTTGGCGCGGTCGGCCAGGCCCATGATCTCGCGCATGGCGCGGGCAAAGTCGCGGCCTTCGTAGGCTTCGGCAATGCCCGGAGCGGCGGCAAGGAAGGCTTCGGTCAGCTCTGGTGCGGCGTCGCCGTCAACCATGACGCCGTCGTTACCCTTGTGGATGAAACCGGCGCAGCGGCTGGCGATGTTGACCACCTTGCCGACCAGGTCGGAGTTGACCTTCTGGATGAAGTCTTCCAGGTTCAGGTCGAGGTCGTCGACGCCGCGGCCAAGCTTGGAGGCGTAGTAGTAGCGCAGGTACTCCGGCGCCAGGTGATCCAGGTAGGTGCGGGCCTTGATGAAGGTGCCGCGCGACTTGGACATCTTCGAGCCGTTGACGGTCAGGTAGCCGTGCACGTTGATACCGGTCGGCTTGCGGTAGCCGGCGCCTTCGAGCATGGCGGGCCAGAACAGGGCATGGAAGTTGACGATGTCCTTGCCGATGAAGTGGTACAGCTCGGCTTTCGAGTCCTTGCTCCAGAACGCGTCGAAGTCCAGCTCCGGGCGGCGGGCGCAGAGGTTCTTGAAACTGGCCATGTAGCCGATCGGTGCGTCCAGCCAGACGTAGAAGTACTTGCCCGGCTCATCGGGGATCTCGAAGCCGAAGTACGGCGCATCACGGGAGATGTCCCATTCCTGCAGGCCGGCATCCAGCCATTCGGCGATCTTGTTGGCCACCGCGTCCTGCAGGGTGCCGCTGCGGGTCCACTGCTGGAGCATGGCCTGGAAGTCCGGCAGCTTGAAGAAGAAGTGCTGCGAGTCCTTGAGCACCGGCGTGGCGCCGGAGATCGCCGACTTGGGGTTCTTCAGCTCGGTTGGCGCGTAGGTGGCGCCGCATTTTTCGCAGTTATCGCCGTACTGGTCTTCAGTCGCGCACTTGGGGCAGGTGCCCTTGATGAAGCGGTCGGCCAGGAACATTTTTTTGTCCGGGTCGAAGTACTGGGTGATCGAACGGGTAGCGATGTGCCCGGCGTCACGCAGCTTGAGGTAGATCTGGCTCGACAGTTCGCGGTTTTCTTCGGCGTGGGTCGAGTGGAAGTTGTCGAACTCGACCAGGAAGTCGGCGAAATCCCCGCTGTGCTCGGCCTGGACGGCGGCAATCAGTTGCTCGGGGGTGATGCCTTCTTTCTCGGCGCGCAGCATGATGGCCGAACCGTGGGCGTCGTCCGCGCAGACATAAATGCACTGGTTGCCGCGAAGCTTCTGGAAGCGCACCCACATGTCTGTCTGGATGTACTCGAGCATATGGCCAAGGTGAATGGAACCATTGGCATAGGGCAGGGCGCTGGTGACGAGAATCTGACGTGGCTCGGACATGGGGGCTCGGCTACTTTTTTCGGCTACTTGAGATGAAACGGTGATCGGCCACTATAAAACGCCGGGAAATATATTTCACCCCATGGACGTATCTGAACAGGTATGACGGGTTAGCATAGTGGCCTGTTTTGCTCAGTCTTTATAACGGGAGTCTCCATGAGTGCCGTCACTCGCGCAGCCGTCGAAGCCGTACTTCGCCAGTACATCGACCCTTACCTGAACCAGGACCCGGTCAGCGCCGGCTGTGTCCAGGCCATCGATATCCAGGGCAATCGCGTCAGCGTGCAACTGCAACTGGGTTATGCCGCCGGTCTGTTCAAGAACGGCTGGGCGCAGGTTCTGCAAACGGCTGTCGAAGGTCTCGACGGGGTGGCTTCGGCGCAGGTCGAGATCACCTGCGTGATCGCCGCACACAAGGCCCAGGCGCAGATTCCGGGCCTGGCCAACGTCAAGAACATCATTGCCGTGGCGTCGGGCAAGGGCGGCGTCGGCAAGTCGACCACCGCCGCCAACCTGGCCCTGGCCCTGGCCCGTGAAGGTGCGCGGGTGGGGATTCTCGATGCTGATATCTATGGCCCGAGCCAGGGCGTGATGTTCGGTATCGCCGAAGGCACGCGGCCGCAGATCCGCGAACAGAAGTGGTTCGTGCCGCTCAAGGCCCATGGTGTCGAGGTCATGTCCATGGCCTTTCTGACCGACGACAACACGCCGATGGTCTGGCGCGGGCCGATGGTCTCCGGGGCGCTGCTGCAGCTGGTGACGCAAACGGCCTGGGACGACCTCGATTACCTGGTCATCGATATGCCGCCGGGCACTGGCGATATCCAGCTGACCCTGGCGCAGAAAGTCCCGGTGGCTGGCTCGGTCATCGTCACCACGCCGCAGGACCTGGCGCTGCTCGATGCCAAAAAGGGTGTGGAGATGTTCCGCAAGGTCAACATCCCGGTGCTGGGTGTGGTCGAGAACATGGCCGTGCACATCTGCTCCAACTGCGGTCATGCCGAGCATCTGTTCGGTGAGGGCGGCGGCGAGAAGCTGGCGGCCCAGTACGGTGTCGAGCTGCTGGCATCGCTGCCGTTGTCGATGCTGATCCGCGAGCAGGCCGACAGCGGCAAGCCGACGGCGATTGCCGAGCCGGAAAGCCAGATTGCCATGGTCTATCAGGAGCTGGCCCGTCAGGTCGGGGCGCGGATCGTGCTGCAGGAAGCGGCGGCGCCGGCGATGCCGAATATCACTATCAGCGAAGATTGAAGTGATGCTATCGCTGGCAAGCCAGCTCCCACAGGTTCTGCATGCACTGGACCTTGTGGGAGCTGGCTTGCCAGCGATGGGCCACCAGACAGCCTAAAATCAAGGCATAAAAAAAGCCCCACCTGTTAAGGGCGGGGCTTTTTTCAAGCTGTAAAGCGGAAGTTAGATAACTTCTACTTCTTCAGCCTGCATGCCTTTCTGACCGCGGGTAGCGATGAAAGAGACCGCTTGGCCTTCTTTCAGGCTCTTGAAGCCGTCAGCCTTGATGGCTTTGAAGTGTACGAACAGGTCGTCACCGGATTGTGGGGTGATGAAGCCGAAGCCTTTTTCATCGTTGAACCACTTAACGGTACCGGTTTGGCGATTGGACATGGTCTGTCTCCTTGGACAAAGTTAACTACGACTCAGGAAACGCCCTGGCCGAGACTGAGTGCAAAGAGGCAGAAAATTCATGAAGATGGGTTGATCGAAATCTTGCATCAGGTAGATATTCTCAGTGACACGTGCAGCACAGTGGCGTCACCTTAACCCTTTTTCCAGAACGTGCCAATGGTCTTGTGAAGCTTTCTCATAATTCATGACTGACGGTGCTTCAGGCCCCCGCGCAGGCCCCGTCATACGTGGATCCGACGGTTGATGTCGCATGGAACTTTGAACCCGGCGCCGGGCCCGGTAAGATGCCGCACAGAATTTTTTCACCACGCAATTTCAGGACACCCCGCCATGAGCATCAAATCGGACAAGTGGATTCGCCGCATGGCGCTGGAACACGGCATGATCGAGCCTTTCGTCGAGCGCCAGGTGCGCGGTGAGAGCGACAACCGGCTGATCTCCTTCGGCGTCTCCAGCTACGGCTACGACGTGCGCTGCGCCGACGAGTTCAAGGTGTTCACCAACATCAACTCGGCGACCGTCGATCCGAAAAACTTCGATGCCGGCAGCTTTGTCGACGTCAAGAGCGACGTCTGCATCATCCCGCCGAACTCCTTCGCCCTGGCCCGCACCGTCGAGTACTTCCGTATCCCGCGTAACGTGCTGACCATCTGCCTGGGCAAGAGCACCTACGCCCGCTGCGGCATCATCGTCAACGTCACCCCGCTTGAACCGGAGTGGGAAGGCCACGTGACCCTGGAGTTCTCCAACACCACCACGCTGCCGGCAAAGATCTACGCCAACGAAGGTGTGGCGCAGATGCTCTTCCTCGAATCCGATGAAGAATGTGAAGTGTCCTACAAGGATCGTGGCGGCAAATACCAGGGCCAGCGCGGCGTTACCTTGCCACGCACCTGAGGCGACAAAGCGAGGGAATTCCTCGCCCCCGGCACACTCCAATGAGTTGAACTGTTCCGCTCGGCAACACGCCAGGCGGACGTCAACCAGGAGCAACCCATGAAACTCGACCCGACCATCAGTGCCAAGCTGGCCGTGCTGCAGCCCAACAGCGTTGGGGTGCTGGCCTGGTCGTTGCTGGCACATCCGCACTCGCATAGCGTGCAGGCGGGCGGCGTGCCCGGTCAGCCTGACCCGGACACCCCCGATTCACCGCAACCGGGTGAACATCCGCCGATGGAGCCGGGCGAGCCGACCTTGCCCGACGAGCCGCCACCAGCGCCGATCGCCTGACCCCTACTTGAGGTTGCCGCTCAGGAACTGACGCAAGCGCTCGCTCTTCGGATTGCCCAGCACCTCTTCCGGCGGCCCTTGTTCCTCCACCAGGCCCTGGTGAAGGAACATCACCTGGCTCGCCACTTTGCGCGCGAAGGCCATTTCGTGGGTGACCATGATCATGGTCCGGCCTTCTTCGGCCAGGCCCTGAATCACCCGCAGCACTTCGCCGACCAGCTCCGGGTCGAGGGCCGAGGTCGGTTCGTCGAACAGCATGACTTCCGGCTCCATGGCCAGCGCCCGGGCAATCGCCACCCGTTGCTGCTGGCCGCCGGAGAGGAACGCCGGGAACTGATCCGCCACCCGCGGCGCCAGACCGACCTTGTCCAGGTAGCGGCGGGCGCGTTCTTCGGCCTCGTGCTTGCTTACCCCCAGTACCCGCCGCGGCGCCATGGCGATGTTGTCGAGTACGCTCAGGTGGCTCCACAGGTTGAAGTGCTGGAACACCATGGCCAGGCGCGTGCGCAGGCGCTGCAGCTCGTCCGGGTCGGTGACATGCAGGCCATGATGGTCGTGGGTCATGTGCACCGGCTTGCCGTCGAGGGTCATGCTGCCCTCGTTGGGTTGTTCGAGGAAGTTGATGCAGCGCAGGAAGGTACTCTTGCCCGAGCCGCTGGCGCCGATCAGACAGATCACGTCGCCGGTCTTGGCCTTGAGCGAAACGCCCTTGAGCACGTGATGCTCGCCGTAGCGTTTGTGCAGGTCTTCGATGGTCAGTTTGTACATGCGCAGGCTCTAAAGGTAAGGGTTCAAGGCGACAACAGGTAGCCGCTGCGATAGGCCTGGTTGCCTGCCACATGGGCAACGACCATACCGGCGGTGGCCATGCGCCGCAGCGAGCGGGCATAAAGCAGGCCGGGCTGGGTATTGCGCACCGGGGTTACCCGGTCGCTGAGCGGATCGATGACTTCAGCGATCAGCTCATTGGCTTGCAGGTACTGGCCCGGTTTGGCGTGAAACACCAGCAAGCCGCCCAGGGGCGTCGCCACAGGCTCCACACCGGCCAGCGGCGTTGCCGGGTAGCTCAGGGCGGGCAGGGCGGCGGGCTCGCCTTCAATGGCGCCGTAGCGGGTCAGGTAATCGAGGATTGCTGCGCAGTCCTGTTCCGCCAGTGGATGGCTGACATCGCCCTGGCCACGCAATTCGACGGTCACCGAGAAGCAGCCCTGGGGGATCGGGAACTGCTTGGCGAAACGCTGCTGCAATTGCCACCAGACCAGGGTAAAGCACTCATCGAAGGACTGGCCGCCCGAGTCGGTGGCCAGCAGGCTGGCCTGGGCTCCCAGGTAACGTGACAACGGCTCGACCTGTGGCCAGGCCTCCGGGGTGGTGTACAGGTGTGCCACGGCCTCGAAATCGCAGTGCAGGTCGAGCACCATCTCGGCATCGCAGGCCAGGCGTTGCAGGGTCAGGCGCTGGGATTGCAGCGGGGTGTGGGCGACATGGGCGTCCAGGGCGCGGCGCAGGCTTTCGCGAATCAGCGCGATGTTGTGCTGCGGGTCCTGGCTCAGGTGATCGGCGACCTGGTCGCCGACCTGGTCGCTCAGGTCGACGAAGTGGCGGTTGAAGTTTTCCCCGCTCTGCAGCTCATAACGGCCCAGTGGTACATCCATCAGCACCTGTTCCAGGCCCACCGGGTTGGCAATTGGCACCAGCACGATCTCGCGGCGCAGCAAGCCCTGGTCCTCAAGCTCAGCCAGGCGTTGCTTGAGGTGCCAGGCCACCAGCATGCCGGGCAGTTCATCGGCGTGCAGCGAGGCCTGAATGTAGATCTTGCCGGCTTGCGGGGGGCCGAAGTGGAAGCTGTGGATCTGCCGGGCAATGCCTGGAACCGGCGCCAGAATGTCGTGAGTCGAGTGATGCATATCAGTCCTAGTGTGTCGGTCCTAGAAAAGCCAGCCAGCGACGTTCGGCGAGGCGGAACAAGCCTACCAGGGCGAAGGTCACGCACAGGTAGATGGCCGCAGCGATGCTGAACGACTGAAAAGTCAGAAACGTGGCCGAGTTGGCGTCACGGGCGACCTTGAGGATGTCCGGCACGGTGGCGGTGAAGGCCACTGTGGTGGAATGCAGCATCAGGATCACTTCGTTGCTGTAGTAGGGCAGCGAGCGGCGCAGCGCCGACGGCATGATGATATAAGCATAAAGTCTCCAGCCGCGCAGGCCGTAGGCCTTGGCTGCCTCGACTTCACCATGGTTCATGCTGCGGATCGCCCCGGCGAAAATCTCCGTGGTGTAGGCGCAGGTGTTGAGGGCAAAGGCGAGGATGGTGCAGTTCATCGCATCGCGAAAGAAGCTGTCGAGCAGCGGTTGGGCGCGCACCGCTTCCAGGCTGTAGATCCCCGTGTAGCAGATCAGCAACTGGATATACAACGGCGTGCCGCGAAACAGGTAGGTGTAGAACTGGACCGGCCAGCGAATCCAGAAGCGCGGCGACACCCGGGCTATCGACAGCGGGATCGACACCACGAAACCGATGGCCAGCGATGCGGTCAGCAGCCACATGGTCATGGCCAGGCCAGTGATGTGGGTGCCGTCGGTGTAGAGGAAGGCGCGCCAGTATTCCTGCAAGAGTTCGATCATCGGATGGCCTCCCGGGTGCCGACGTTATAGCGCCGTTCCAGCCAGCGCAGGGCGACGTTCGAGGCGCTGGTGATCAACAGATAGATGAAGGCGGCGACCACCAGGAAGTAGAACAGCTGGTAGCTGCTCTTGCCGGCGTCCTGAGCGGCCTTGACCAGGTCGGCCAGGCCGATGATCGACACCAGGGCGGTGGCCTTGAGCATCACCATCCAGTTGTTGCCGATGCCTGGCAGGGCGAAGCGCATCATTTGCGGAAAGACCACAAAGCGGAAACGTTGCAGGCGTTTGAGCCCATAGGCGGTTGCTGCTTCGACCTGGCCGCGGGGCACGGCGAGGATGGCGCCGCGGAAGGTCTCGGTGAAATAGGCGCCGTAGATGAAGCCCAGGGTGATGACCCCGGCGGCGAATGGATCGATCTCGATGTATTCCCATTCCATGGTGTCGGTCAGGGTGGTCAGCCAGGTTTGCAGGCTGTAGAAAATCAGCAGCATCAGCACCAGGTCGGGCACGCCGCGAATCAGCGTGGTGTAGGCCTGGGCGATCAGGCGTAGCGGGCGCACTGGCGAGAGTTTGGCACTGGCACCGAGCAGGCCCAGGCCAACGCTGACCAGCAGCGACATGAAGGACAGTTTGATGGTCATCCAGGTGCCCTGCAGCAGCAAGGGGCCGAAACCCTTCAAGCTGAATGCCGAGAGCCCCAGAAATTGCAGCAGGTCTTCGAACATGAACCGAACCTATGCCAGTAGACGCGAACAGGTGGGAACCGGCGTGGCCGGTTCCCACATGGGTTATTTGCCGCTGTAGAGGTTCAGGTCACCGAAGTGTTTTTTCTGGATTTGGGCATAGGTGCCGTCGTCGTGTAACGCTTTGATACCTTTGTCCAGGAGCGCCTTGAGCTCAGTGTTACCTTTTTTGATACCGATGGCGGTCTTGGATGGCAGCAATTCGCTGTCGACCGGCTCGCTGACTTCGTAGTCGGCGCCTTTGGGCGACTTGAGGAAGCCCAGCTCAGCCTGGAGCATGTCCTGGATCGAGGCATCCAGGCGCCCGGAGGTCAGGTCTGCATAGACCTGGTCCTGGTTCTGGTAGGCCTGGGTCTTGACCCCGGCCTTGTCCAGCACGGCTTTGGCGTAGGCTTCCTGGATAGTGCCCTGCTCGTAGCCGACGGTCTTGCCCTTGAGCGAGGCCGGGTCGGCGGTCAGGCCGGAACCTTTCTTGAACACCAGGCTGGTGGGACCGGAGAACAGCTCATTGGAGAAATCGATGACTTTCTCCCGCGCCGGGGTAACGGTCATCGACGAGATTACACCATCGAACTTGTTGGCCTTGAGCCCTGGAATCATGCCGTCGAAGTCGCTTTCCACCCACTTGCACTTGACCTTGAGCTCAGCACAGATGGCATTGCCCAGGTCGATGTCGAAGCCCACCAGGGTACCGTCGGCGGCCTTCGATTCGAATGGTGCATAAGACGGATCAACGCCGAAGCGCAGCTCCTTGTATTCCTTGGCCAGGGTATTCCCCGCAGCCAGACACAACGCGAGTGCGGAAAGCGTCAGCCATGCTTTTTTCATTGTGTGTCCTTGGATTCGCAAAGTGTTGGGGTGGCACAAAGCCGTTACCGGTCGATGCCAGACAACACAGTGATAGCAAGTTTCACACCATATTCCAGCCGGCCCCCACAATGGATCGGTGTATGCATGATCCTGTGGGAGCTGGCTTTGCCAGCGATGGGCTGTAGCGCGGCGCTTTTAGTAGCGCGCATCCACCGGTTTGCCACCGTTGGGCCAATCCTTGACCTTGTCCGGGAAGTCCGGCCGTGGTTGCTGCGAGAACCAGGCCGCGACATCCACCGCCTCCTGATCACTCAAGCCACCCTGGCCCAACGGGAACTTCTCGTGGAAGCCAATCGGCATGTTGCGTTTGACGAATGCTGCGGCGGTATAGGTGCGGGCCATGCCGGCGCCGATGTTGAACGACTGCTCGCCCCACAGTGGCGGGTACACCAGGCTGCCGTCTTCACGGGCCAGGCCCTCGCCATTGCTGCCATGGCACACCGCACATTGTTCGGCATACACCTGCTTGCCGTTGTCCAGGTCCGGCTTGATCGCGGTATCGATCTTGCCGACCCCGCGTCCGGCCACTTTGTCGCCCGGCAGGGTGTTCATCTTCATCCAGTCGAAGTAAGCCACCATCGCCTGCATGTCCGCTGATTGCGGCGGTAGCGGTTGACCATTCATCGAACGACGGAAGCAGCCGTTGATGCGCTCTTCGAGGGTGACTTCCTTGCCCGCCCGCGGTGCGTAGCTGGGGAAGAATGCCGAGACGCCGACAAACGGCGAACCATCGGCCACGGTGCCGGCGTTGAGGTGGCAACTGGTGCAGTTCAGCGCGTTACCGACGTTGTTCGGCAGCAACTCGCGGGTTTGCAGGTGCAGGCGCATGCCACGGATGACCTGGTCGGCGTTGGCGGCAGCCAGCAGGTTGGCCAGGCGCGGGGTTTCAAATGCCGTCGAGTCGGTGGTCTGCGGGTTGAGTTGCTCACGCAGTGTCTTCACCTGCTTGGCAGTGATCGGCGAGCTGTTGTTGCCCCAGCGATTGCGCACGAAACTCAGGATCTCGGCGATCTCTTCATCGGCCAGGCGCGCAAACCCCGGCATGGTGTAGACCCGCGAATGGGTGGCGGTCTGCGCGGTCTCCCAGCCGGTGAGGGTGATGTGCAGCAAGGAGGTCGGATTGGCCGAGGCGATGCTCGGGTTGCCGGCCAATGGCGGGAACAGGCCCTTGACCCCGCGCCCGTCGGGGCGGTGGCAGTCGCTGCAGAACTGGGTGTAGCCCAGGCCGCCACGGCTGCTGAACAGGTCATCCGGTGCTGCGGCTGCCAGCGGGATGTCCGGCATCGGCAGGTCGTCCTTGCCCGGCGGCAGGGACTTCAGGTAGCTGGCGATGGCAATCAGGTCGCCATCACTGAAGTGCTGGGTACTGTGATGGATCACGTCGGCCATGTTGCCCGACACCGTGGCGAAGCGGTTCTGCCCGGTCTTGAGCAGTTGCACGGTGTCGTCGACGGTCCACAGGTTGCGCAGGCTCAGGGCGCGCCAGTGCTCAACGGTTTCGCCGGCGAGGAAGTGCTTGCCGCTGCGACCGGCGTCGCTCATGGCTTTTTCCTGGAAGGCGATGCCGCGTGGGGTGTGGCAGGCACCACAATGACCCAGGCCTTGCACCAGGTAGGCACCACGATTGAGCACCTCATCCTTGTTGGGGTCGGGCTCGAAGGGCTGGGTGTCGACGAAGGCGAAGTTCCACAACGACAAGCCCCAGCGCATGTTGAACGGCCAGCTCATGTCCGCTTCCTGGTTGGTCTGGCTGATCGGCGTCACACCGTGCATCAGGTAGGCATAAAGGGCGCGCATGTCCTCTTCGCTCATTTTCGCGTAGGACGGGTAGGGCATTGCCGGGTAGAGGTTGGTACCGTCCGGGGTAACACCTTCGCGCATGGCCTTGTCGAACTGTTCAAAACTGTAGCGGCCGATACCGGTGTCTGGATCGGGGGTGATGTTGCTCGAATAGATGGTGCCCATGGGCGTTTGCAGTTGCAGGCCGCCGGCCATTTGCGGCGCTTGCGGGGCGGTGTGGCAGGCGATGCAGTCGCCCAGTTGGGCGATGTACTTGCCGCGGGCAAGCAGTTCGGGGTCGGCCGCCGCTGCCGGGGGCGGCTCACTGGCGAGTGCACAGAACGACAACACGGTCGTGGCCACCAAGGCCAGACGGGAGAAGGCAGATGCCATTGCATTATTCCTTTAATCACCTGGCGTGGGGTGGTCCCCTGGGCGCAGGGCTGCAATCGTTTTTATGGTTCATCAGGCAGAGGCTGGTAACGAAACCGGCCTCAGTTTCGTTGTAATGGATTTGGTGGCGGGGGCTGTTGATATGGATCAGCGCAGCCGGCATTGCACCGGCTGCGGGTGGTTGTACCGGGGTTACTTGCCCGGCACCAGGGTCAGGCGCTTGCTGCCATAGGCGCGGTCGAAGTTTTGCGGCTGCACCGGCAGGCTCATGTAGCGGCCTTTGAACCAGGCATCCAGGCCGTCGGCAAAGTGCGGGCTGGCCGGGTTGCCGGACTGGCCGCTGCTGCTTTGCAGTTGCAGCGGTTCGACCTGGCCGAAGTCCACCACCATGCGCAGCGACGGTGCCAGTTGCGCGTTGAAGTCCTTGCCCCAGGCGTAGGGCGCCAGGTTCAGGGTACTGTGGTCACCACCGCTGGCCAGCGGGCCGCGGCTGACGGTATCACCCAGGCCGTGGAAGGTCGGTACCGGCCAGCGGTACTGGTGCAGCTTGCCCCATTGCCAGGCGCGGTGGTCATTGCCCAGTTGCGCTTCGCCGGCGCTGACGGCCGCAGCGAGGCTGCGGGCAAGAATGGTCGGTTTGTCTTCTTTTTGCGCGGTTTTCTGATCGTCCCAGAATGGGCTGTCTTCGCGACCGAGCAGGTGGTCGGCCTGGGCCGAATAGGACAACCGGGCATTGCCGACGAACGCCTGCCAGGCCAGGCTGGATTCGGGGCCCAGCTCGTCGAGGAAGGTCAGTTTTGCGCTTTCCTGCAGGAACAGTTCGTACAGGGCGGCATCTGCCGATGTGCTGCTCAGCCGGCCGTCAAAGGCCATCAGCCGGGTGTAAGCCTCACGGGCCCTGGTCCGCTGATCGGCGGGCAGGGCGTCGATCGCCTGCTTCAGGGGCTGGGCCATGCCGGGCGCTTCGAACATCTTTTTCAGCTTGTCGGCAAACAGCGTGGTCTGGTCGTTCTGCATCAGGATCAGGCTGCGGCTGTCATGTTTGCCATTGCCGGCCAGTTGCGCCAGGCGCTCGGCGCGCTCGGGGTAGTACCAGCTGTTGGACAGCTGCATGCCGTAGCCTTTGGGCACACTGCGCTGGTTGGCATTGCCAAGCCAGCCCTGGGGTGGGTCCTGGTCGTAGGGATGGAGCATCGGGTCGGCGTAACCGTCCCAGTCGTAGCGTCCGTCCCAGCCCGGCGACGGCAGCAGGCCCTGGCCTTCGCGGCGGTTGGGGAAGCGTCCGCTGACTTGCCAGCCGATATTGCTGGCGTCGGCAAAGACGAAGTTCAGCGCCGCGGCGCCGATCTCGCGGGTGTTGTCGAACGCGTGCTCGACTTTCTGCGCCCGCGACAGGTTGAAGAAGGCGTCCAGGCTCTGGTCGCCCTTGAACTCGGGCATGCGCAAGGCCAGGCCCAGGCTTGCATTCTGCGGCTGGCCGAGCAGGGTGCCGTGGCGGGTGTCGTACAGGGTCTCACGCAGCGGGCGCTGGCCCTTGATGAAGAAGGTCTCGTTGCGGGCCTGGGCCGGCAGCCATTTGCCGTCGGCCTGGTACATCAAGCGGTTGCCTTCCTTGCGCAGTTTTTCCAGGAACAGGTCCTGGTTGTCGGCCATCACCGCGCTGGCACTCCAGGCCAGCTTGCCGTTGTAGCCGGACAGCACCAGCGGCAGGCCGGCAATCGACACGCCAGCGGCCTGGTACTTGGGCGAGCGGATCTGCACCGGGCTCATGGCCCAGGCACCGAGGGTATCGCTGGCCATCAGGCTCTTGCCGCTGCGGCTGCGCTGCGGGGCAATCGCCCAGTTGCTGGCGCCGGCCGTGCCGAGCAGGTTGAGCGCGGCCAGTTGCTCGCTGGCCGCGGTCAATGGCGCCAGGCCCGCGAGCTGGCTATTCAGGTTAAGGCCTTTGAGCTTGTCGGTTTCGGCCAGGGCCAGGGGCTCGTCAGGATAGCTGGGCAACAGCCAGGCCAGTTTGTCGGTGCCGACTTTCTGCGCCAGGCCCAGGGCTGCGAGTTCTTCCTGCAGGTTGACCGACTGGCTGAAGTTGTACAGGCAGAAGATCAGCGCCGAGTCCTCGGGCTTCCAGTATTCCGGGCGGTAGCCGCTCTGGGCCAAGGGGGCCGGCAGCTTGTCGCGGTAGCGGAACAGGTAGGCGTTGACGCCGCGGGCATACACCTCGAAGAAACGCTTGAGCCGTGGTGAGGCATCGGCATACAGCTGGTTGGCGCTGGCCTTGAGGTTGGCCGCGCGCATCAGGCGGTCGACTTCCAGCACATCGGCGCCGGCCATTTCCGCCAGGCGGCCTTGAGCCAGCAGGCGCATGCCGACCATCTGCCCGATACGGTCGCCGGCGTGGACATAACCCAGGGCGAACAGCGCATCGTGGAAGTTGCTCGATTCGATCAGCGGCATGCCCATGGCGTTGCGGCGTACTGAAACATTCTGCGCCAGGCCCTTGAGCGGCTGCACGCCTGTAGCAGGCAGCACGCTGTCACGCTGGCCGGCCATCTGGCAGCCGCTCAGGCTCAATAGCCCGAGCATCACAGCGGCTACGCCGAACCGGGGGGTAAAAGGGGGAAGGGCTGGCGCGGCCATGATCAGGCTCCTGCAGGGCGTGGCGGTAAAAGGCGCTACGTTAGTGAGCGCGATCACACCATGCAAGCGGGGCGCCGCCTTTATTTTCAGCAGTTGACGAGGCGTCGATCCTGCCGGGAGGGGCTAGCGGCCGCACCTGTGCTGGGCACAAGCGCCGGCCACTGCTACAAGGCCGCTATCAGGCCCCGTGGCACTTCTTGAACTTCTTGCTGCTGCCGCATGGGCACGGATCGTTGCGGCCGACGTCCTTCAGGGCGTTGCGCACCGGCTCCTGGTGGCCGTGGTTGCAGTGCGGGCCGTGTACATGGCCGTGGTCATGGTCGTGATGATCATGATCGTGGTTGCAGTCAGGGCCATGGACATGGGGTTGCTGGGTCATCTTGGGTTACTCCGGAATAAGATCGCCGGGAATTATCTCACCACTGCGCGACAAGTGCAGGTCGCGGGCGAAGAATAATCCGCTGCTCAGTTCACCTTCCAGGCGATAGCGCAGTGGACCTTGGCTGCCTTTGAGCAATTTTGCCAGGGGTTTGACCTGCTGCCAGAGGTTGGTGCGCACCGGGATCTTGAAGGTGCGCCGCGCGTGGGCGCCGACGCTGCGCCAGAGGCTGGCTTCACCTGCGGTCAGCGCCAGGTCGTTGATCAGCACCTTGTAGCTCAGGTAACGGATGAACAGACGGCTGTCGTTGGGGTTGTCGACCTGCACATGGAGCACGAACTCCTGTTGCAGCAGGCGCATCTTTACCGGTTCCACCTTGAGCAGGTGCACCTGCGGGTCTTGATAGTCCGCGTCCAGCCAGCTGGCGCACCCCACCAGTTGCAGGAGCAGAGCGCCAATCAGCAACAGGCGGGCCATCAGGCTCAGCTACCCAGGTAACTGGAGCAGCACTTCTTGAATTTCTGCCCGCTGTTGCACGGGCAGGGGTCGTTGCGCGTGGCCTTGAGGCTGACAGTGGGGTCGATGAAGTACCAGCGGCCCTGGTTCTGTACGAAGGCTGAGCGTTCGCGATGGCAATGCTCGCCGTCGTTGTCGTGCCAGCGGGCGGTGAAGGTTACGAACGCATGTTCAGGCTTGCCGCCGAACACCTCGGCGCTTTCCACCTCAAGGCCCAGCCAGGTGCTTTGCTGGCTCCAGGCCTTGATCGCTTCGCGATCGAGCCCGGCCTGCTGCGCCGGCAGGGTGGTGGCTACCAGGTAGTCGACCAGCCCCAGCACGTAGGCGCTGTAGCGCGAACGCATCAGGGTCTGCGCGTCGGGGGCGGGAAGCCCTGCGTGATAATGCCCGCAACAGGTATCAAGCAGATCGCCGCTACCGCAGGGACAAACCGAGACACTCATTGCTTCACCACCAGTACTTGCCAAAATTTTCCGGGTTGGCCCAGAACTTGGCATTGAGCCAGTCCGGGACCTGTTTGTATTCATGTAGATCATAGGTGAACAGGTTTAGAACCTGCGCATCCCGTTGGAATTTTTCGCTGGCCTGCAGGGCCAGGGCGAAAAAATCGGTTTCCTGCCAGCCGCAGGCGCTCAGGTCGGCCAGTACCGCCACGCGGCTGGCGTTGAGGTTACGGATACCCCCCAGCAACTGCAGACCGTCACGTTTGGGCAGATGCTCCAGGCAATCGACCAGCAGCGCCAGGTCGAAGCGTTGCGCCGCCAGCTCCCCAGGCAGCGGGCCGGGGCTGGCCACGGCGATTTGCACATGCGGATGGGCCTGGGCGAACGCCTCCAGTGCCGGAAATCGCTCACCTATCAATAGCAGCCGCTGTGGCGCATAGCGATCGAGCAGGGCGGCAAGGGCCTGTTGCGGGGTGCGCTGGGAAAAGCCGTCCATCATCGGGAATCCTCGGTCAGATCGGGCAAGATTAACGGTCTGGCGTCCCTTGGCATAGTGCCGCAGCGCCGCATCATGGCCTATTGCTGGCGGATATCAATGAGGCGGTCTTTACTCCCAGAGCATCGGTTTTGCACCGATTCCCCCTAGGAGATGCAACAAAATGAGCATAGTACGCACAGCATTACCTCTGGTTCTGCTAACCAGCGTGTTGACTGGTTGTGCAGGTTTGCAAAAAACCGACTGGCCGAAGTGTGCTGCCGTCGGGGGTGTAGGCGGCGCAGCCCTGGGCGCCATCGAGAGTTCCAGCTGGGCTGGCTGGGGCGCGTTGCTCGGCGCAGGCATGGCGGCGGGCTATTGCTGGGCCCATGGCGATGGCGACGAAGACGGTGATGGCGTGCCGGACAGCCGCGACAAATGCCCGGGTACCCCGCGAGGGGTACAGGTCGATGCCAACGGTTGTCCGCCAGAACCCGTGGCCGTGGTCGAAGAAGTGGCCGTGGTCAAGGAAGAGGTCATCGTCATCCGCGATGTTCACTTCGAGTTCGACTCCGCCAAACTGACCGCTGCTGACAAGGAGCGCCTCAATACCATTGCCACGCGCTTGAAAAGCGAAGCGGCGAACGCTCGCTTGAGTGTCACCGGCCATACCGACAGCAAAGGCTCTGATACCTACAACCAGAAACTCTCGGAACGCCGTGCCCATTCGGTCACCGAGTACCTGATCGAGAGCGGTGTGCCACGCGCCAGCTTCGTCTCGGTGCAGGGCGCGGGTGAAACCCAGCCGGTTGCCGACAATGCCACCGCCGAGGGTCGGGCACAGAACCGTCGTACGGAAATTCGTATCGAGCGCTGAAACGCCGACGGACCGCGGCCTGCGGCTTGAGAAGTACTGCAGGCCGGTCTTTACTCCTGTGTGACCGGTAGAGGCCGGTGACACAGGAGCAATTCTCATGAGTGTTCTCTCCAAGGCCACACTGCCGGTCCTTCTGGCCGCAAGCCTGCTCTCCGGTTGCGCGACCCACAGCGATGGCAGCGCCCCACTCAATCAAAGGACCTGGCCTATCTGCAGTCTGCTTGGCGGTCTGGTCGGTGGCGGCCTGGGGGCCATCGAAAGTTCTGCCTGGGCAGCTGGCGCCGGTGCTGCCGGTGCGATTGCCGGCGGCTTGATCTGTTATGCCCAGGATGGTGATGAAGACGAAGACGGGGTGTTCGATCGTCGTGACCGTTGCCCCGACACGCCGGCCAATACCCCGGTCAGCCACACCGGTTGCCCGTCGCCGCAGTACCCGGTGAGCCAGAAGGCGCCGGAGCCTGCAGCCACCTCGCAGGTCATCACCCTCAGCGATCAGGGGGCCGTGATGTTCGCCTCTGATTCGGCGCAGTTGACCAGTGCGGCCCAGCAACAATTGCAGGCGCTGGGCAGCAAGCTCAATGGCGCCAATGTGGTCAGCGTCAAGGTCATCGGCCACACCGATAGCCAAGGCTCCGATGCCTACAACCAGGCACTCTCCGAGCGGCGTGCGAGCAGCGTTGCCGAGTACCTGATCAGTCAGGGGCTGGCACCGTCGAAAGTCACCAGCCAGGGGCGCGGCGAGAGCCAGCCCATCGCCGAAAACGACACCGACGCCGGCCGCGCGCAAAATCGCAGGGTGGAACTGCACCTTAATTGATCGAGCCACTGGCACAAGGAGCGTGTCAGCCGTTACTGTTGCAGGCGATGCCGGCGTGGCTGGCATCGCCACCGAAAAATAACAACGGGGGGCGCCTATGCAAGGCTTACTGGGGCTGGCCAAGGCCCTGACCGTGGTGTTCTGGTGGGTGGTGCTGGTGAATCTGCTGATTCCCCTGGAGCATCCCTTCCACCTGCTGATCAATGCCGCCGGTGCCGCCCTGCTTGGCCTGCATCTGCTGGAAGTGTTGATGTTCAATGGTTGCTTGCGCACGCGCAGCCATCGTTGGTTCGATCGCTTGCAGATCCTGCTGGTGGGTATTTTTCATGTCCTTTCGATTCCTGCACCCCGCAAGGAAGCTGCTCATGCGTAAATTGATCATTCTGGCTGCGTTGTTCAGCCCCCTGGCCCTGGCCGATGCCATTAGCGTGGCGAGCCATTCGGTGCTGCGCTTGCCGAACAAGTCCAGCGTCGTGCATTTGCAGCGCCTGGAGGTTGCGGATTCCGCCACGTTGTTGCTGCCAGCCAGCCTGGTCGATCTCAAAATCGATGAGTTGCACCTGGGGCATGACGCGCGGATTGCCATCGTGCCGGCCGACACCACCTTGCAGATCGAGGTGAGCCGGGCCAGTTTGGGCGAGGGTAGCCAGATTGTCGCCCATGGTGCGCCGGGGACCTATGAAAAGGCGGCTAAGGCCGGGCGCAACCTGGCGTTGCAGTTGCATGAATTGCAGGCCTCGACGCTGGCCATTGATGCCCGTGGCGGGGCCGGTGCTCCGGGATACGTCGGGCTCGATGGCGCCAACGGCAAGCCGGGAGGTTGCACCTGGGGCCAGGCCAGCCGCGGGGCCAATGGCGACAATGGCGGCAATGGCCATGACGGCGCGCCTGGTGGCCGGGTACGGCTGGCGCTGCCGGCGGATTTCCCGGCCGAGCGCATCGTGGTTCAGGTCGATGGCGGCGCGCCAGGTGTGGCGGGGGCCGCCGGCAAGCCGGGGGCCGGTGGCGCGAGCAAGGGCTGCCTGGTTTACAGCACCGCTGGCGGTGCCGCGGGCAAGCCGGGTGTGGCAGGCCAGCCAGGTTTGCCCGGGGCGGCTGGGGAGTTGATTCTGCAGCGCCTGTAAAAATACACGCCGACCCTCTGGGAGCCGGCCTTGCCGGCGATGGGCTGCGTAGCAGCCCCCCAGGCTTCAATTCACCACAACACTCCACCCGACAACACCACTGCGATCCCCAGCATCAGGTTGATCCCGACCATCCGGCGAATCCTCGCCATGACCGCCGCGCCCGCAGGCCAGTCTTCGGCTTGCACCGCCTTGCGCAGTTCCGGGTACAGCAACGACTGGATACGAAAGAACAGGGCGAACATCGCAATCGCGCCACCGATCATCACCTGAACATGCCGCGGTGTCGTCTCGAAGCTGGCAAAACGGGTATTGATCATGATCACACCGCTGATAGCCAGCACCGCGATCGCGATCCACACCCACACGAAAAAACGCTGAAACACTTCCACCCACAGGCGCAGACGAGCGGGGCCATCCAGGGCTGCAACCGCCGCAGGGCGCAGGATCAGCCAGGCAAAGAACATCCCCCCGACCCACACCAGGGCGGCCAGAACATGCAGGCTATAAGGAAGGGCAAAGATGGGCATCGGGATCTCCATTCGGCGCAAAGGGCAATAGCGGGGTATGATAGCGACCCAACCGAAACACTGAAAATTTATCCAGCCCTTCGGGCGCCCGACACCATGATCAGCAACGAACTCAAAACCACGATTCAGGGCGCCTATTCGCGTTTTCTCGAAGCCAAGAGCCTCAAGCCCCGCTATGGCCAGCGCCTGATGATTGCCGAAGTGGCCAAGGTGCTCGGCGATATCGACTGCGACGACGAAGGTCGGCGCGTCGGTGAACCGGCTGTGGTCGCGGTCGAGGCCGGCACCGGTACCGGCAAGACGGTGGCCTATAGCCTGGCCTCGATTCCTGCGGCCAAGGCGGCCGGCAAGCGCCTGGTAATCGCCACCGCCACGGTTGCCCTGCAGGAGCAGATCGTCTTCAAGGACCTGCCCGACCTGATGCGCAACAGCGGCCTGAATTTCAGCTTCGCCCTGGCCAAGGGCCGGGGCCGCTACCTGTGCCTGTCGAAACTCGACCTGCTGCTGCAGGAAGGCCAGGCACAGTCGGCCACTGCCCAGCTATTCGAAGAAGAAGGCTTCAAGATCGAAGTCGATGAGGCCAGCCAGAAGCTGTTCACCAGCATGATCGAGAAGCTCGCCGGCAACCGTTGGGATGGCGACCGTGACAGCTGGCCCCAGGCCCTGGAAGACCAGGACTGGGCGCGCCTGACCACCGACCATAGCCAGTGCACCGGCCGCCATTGCCCGAACTTCCAGCAGTGCACCTTCTACAAGGCCCGCGAAGGCATGGGCAAGGTCGATGTGATCGTCACCAACCATGACATGGTCCTGGCTGACCTGGCCCTGGGCGGCGGCGCCGTGCTGCCGGACCCGCGCGACACCATTTATGTGTTCGACGAAGGCCACCACCTGCCCGACAAGGCCATCGGCCACTTCGCCCACTACACCCGTTTGCGCTCGACCGCCGACTGGCTCGAGCAAACCGCCAAGAACCTGACCAAACTGCTGGCCCAGCATCCACTGCCCGGCGACCTGGGCAAACTGATCGAGCAGGTGCCGGAGCTGGCCCGCGAGATCAAGGCCCAGCAGCAGTTCATGTTCAGCGCCTGCGAGCAGGTCGCCGATTTCCGCCCCGGCGAAGACATGGAAGGCCGCGAGCGGCCCCGTCATCGCTTCGAAGGCGGGGTGGTCCCCGAGCACATGCGCGAGATGGGCATCGAGCTGAAAAAGGGGTTCTCGCGCCTCAACGACCTGTTCACCCGCTTGACCGAGCTGCTCAAGGAAGGCATGGACGGCGAAGTCAACATCGGCATCGCCAGCCATCAGGCCGAGGAGTGGTACCCGTTGTTCGGCAGCCTGTTGATGCGTGCCCAGGGCAACTGGGAACTGTGGACCGCCTTCACCGCCGAGGACCCGGAAGACAGCCCGCCCATGGCCCGCTGGTTGACCCTGGCGGAAAGCGGCGCGCTGTTCGACATCGAGGTCAATGCCAGCCCGATCCTCGCCGCCGAAATGCTCCGGCGCAACCTGTGGAGCGTCGCCCATGGCGCCCTGGTGACCTCGGCCACCCTCACTGCGCTGGGCAAGTTCGATCGTTTCCGCATGCGTGCCGGGCTGCCCAAGACTGCGGTCACCAGCGTCGTGCCGAGCCCCTTCCACCACACCGATGCCGGCGTGCTGCGGGTGCCGGACCTGCGCGCCGACCCGCGCGATGCCGCCGCCCACACTGCGGCGATCATCCGCGACCTGCCGGAGCTGGTGGAAGGTTCGCGCGGTTCGCTGGTGCTGTTTTCTTCGCGCAAGCAGATGCAGGACGTGTTCGACGGCCTGGACCGCGACTGGCGCAAGCAGGTGTTCATCCAGGGCAACCTGTCCAAGCAGGAAACCCTCAACAAGCACAAGGCGCGGGTCGATGGCGGTGATTCCAGCGTGCTGTTCGGCCTGGCCAGTTTCGCCGAAGGCGTCGACCTGCCGGGCGCCTATTGCGAGCACGTGGTGATTGCCAAGATTCCATTCGCGGTGCCGGATGATCCGGTCGAGGCAGCCCTGGCCGAATGGATCGAGGCCCGGGGCGGCAATCCGTTCATGGAAATCGCCGTGCCGGATGCCTCGCTGCGGCTGATCCAGGCCTGCGGGCGCCTGCTGCGCACCGAAGAGGATCGCGGCACCATCACCCTGCTTGATCGGCGCGTGGTCACCCAGCGCTATGGCAAGGCTATTCTCAATGCGTTGCCACCGTTTCGCAGAGAAATTTCCTGAAACCCGGAGCGCAATGCTCCGGGCGTTGTCTATCACTCAGTTCAAGGCCCTATGGGCCCTCAAGGAGAGCTCCAGCCCTATGATTCGCCGTACCTTGCCTGCCGTATTCGCACTGTTGTTCAGCACGCCGCTGCTGGCCGGGCAACAGACGCTGTTCAGCTTCGTTCGCCCGGCCGCGGTGGTCAATGTGGTGACCGAAGATGCCAGCCTGCCGCAGTACAACGCAGAGCAGACGGCCGAGGGCGAGGTGCTGCGCCGGGTGGTGTTCAACCCGGTGCAACAGCCCAAACTGCGCCTGACTCCGCAGTCCGGTGCCTGGGACTGGTCCAGTGCCACGGCCATGACCTTGCGTCTGCAAAGCGCCATGGACTGGGCGCTGACCGTCGATGTGACGGTACAGAGCAGCGATGGCAAGACCCTCACCAGCCGCATCGATCTGCCGGCGGGCCCGGCGCAAACCGTCTATGTGCCGCTCAAGGCCAGCTCGCCCCTGAGCCAGGGCATGCGTGCCGGGCCGCCGATGCCCTGGGTGCATGAGGGCCAGCGGGTGTTGCTGACCAGCAGCGCCGGCGAGGTCGACCTCAAGCAGGTGGTATCGGTGACCTTGTCGATGAACAAGCCCAATGTCGCCCAGAGCATCCTCATCGAGCGCGTCGGCACTCAGGATGACGACCAGCTGCAGAAGGCCGTGTACTCCGGCTTGATCGATGGCTATGGCCAGTCCACCCGCGGCCGCTGGCCGGAGAAGATTGTCAGCGACGATCAGCTCAAGGCCGCCGCCAGCCGTGAGCAGCAGCAGCTCAAGGGCTGGCTGGGAGAGCGCAGCAAGCTCAAGCTGGACAAGTTCGGCGGCATCAACGAGGGGCCGGCGTTCGAGGCCAAGGGCTTCTTCCGTACTGAAAAACGCGAGGGCCGCTGGTACCTGGTGACGCCGCAAGGGCACCCGTTCTACTCCCTGGGCGTCAACACCGTGGCCGCCGACGGCGGTCGCACTTACGTCGCCGGGCGCGAAGCCATGTTCAGCGCACTGCCGCAACCGGGTGAAGCGCTGGCGCAGTTCTACGGCGAGGGCAACAACAACGACGGCAACGGCTCGGCCCGTGGCCGCAATTTCAACCAGGGGCGCTGGTTCGACTTCTATGCCGCCAATATCGAGCGTAGCCATGGCACACCGTGCACGCCGGTGGCAGCCAGCGACAAGGCCCCGGCGGTTGAATGCCCGGTAGCCAGCTTCGACAAGCAACGCTGGCAGGGGCATACCCTCGATCGCCTGCAGGCCTGGGGCTTCAATACCCTGGGCAACTGGAGCGAGCCGACGCTGGGCCAGGCCAGCCGCATGCCCTACACCTTGCCGCTGTCGATCGTCGGTGACTACGCCAGTATCAGCACCGGCATGGACTGGTGGGGCGGCATGCCCGACCCGTTCGACCCACGCTTTGCCATGGCCACCGAGCGTGCGGTGGCGATTGCCGCCCGTGACCACCGCGACGACCCTTGGCTGATCGGTTATTTCGCCGACAACGAACTGGCCTGGGCCGCCCCCGGGGATGACCCCAAGGCCCGTTACGCCCTGGCCTATGGCACTTTGCGCCTGACTACCGACGTGCCGGCCAAGCGCGCCTTCCTCAAGCAGCTGCGCGACAAATACCGCAACCAGGCTGGCCTGTCCAAGGCCTGGGGCATTGACTTGCCGGCCTGGGAGCTGATGGAAGACCCAGGCTTCGAACCGCCGCTGCCAAGCCCTGAGCACCCGGAGATCGAGGCCGACTTCAAGTACTTCCAGAAGGTCTTCGCCGAAACCTATTTCAAGACCATTGCCGACTCGCTGAAATGGCATGCGCCCAATCACCTGTTGCTCGGTGGCCGCTATGCCGTGAGCACGCCGGAAGCGGTCGCCGCTTGTGCCGAGTACTGCGACGTCATCAGCTTCAACTTCTACACGCCCAAACCGCAGGACGGTTACGACTTCAGCCAGCTCAAGGCGCTGGACAAGCCGGTGCTGGTCTCCGAGTTCCAGTTCGGCTCCCGTGATCGCGGCCCGTTCTGGCCGGGGCCGATGGAAGTGGCCAAGGAAGAAGGCAGGGCGCCAGCCTATGCCGGCTTCGTCAAGGCCGCTGTGGATGAGCCGACGATCGTCGGCGTGCACTGGTTCCAATACCTCGACCAGCCGGCCAGCGGGCGTCTGCTCGATGGCGAGAATGGTCACTTCGGCCTGGTGGGCATTACCGATGTGCCGTTCCAGGGCTTTGTCGACGGTGTGCGCAAAAGCAACCTGCAGGCTCAGGAGCAGATCGGTAAAACCTTCGTAGCCACGCAGAAAACGCCCAAGGCCCCCTGACAGCAGCCGTCTGGCGTGGACCGCCCGGCTTCTGTCTGTTCCCAAATCGTGCGCAGACTGAAACAATGCACACCCTATTGAGAAGCCGGTTTTGCGGGAGTTGCTGGGTGCAGATTCAGGGTCATTACGAGCTTAAGTTCGAAGCAGTGCGTGAAGCCTTTGCGGCGCTGTTCGACGATCCTCAGGAGCGTGGCGCAGCGCTGTGCATCCAGGTCGGTGGCGAGACCGTCATCGACCTCTGGGCCGGTAGTGCCGACAAGGACGGGGCCGAGGCCTGGCACAGCGACACCATCGCCAACCTGTTTTCCTGCACCAAGATGTTCACCGCCGTGACGGCCCTGCAGTTGGTCGGCGAGGGCAAGCTGGCCCTGGACGCGCCTGTGGCGCGTTACTGGCCGGAATTCGCCCAGGCCGACAAGCAATCGATCACCCTGCGCCAATTGCTCAGCCATCGCGCCGGCGTACCGGCCTTGCGCGAGTTGATGCCGGCCGAAGCCTTCTATGACTGGCAAACCATGGTCCAGGCGCTGGCTGGCGAATCACCCTGGTGGACGCCCGGCACCGCCCACGGTTATGCGGCCATCACCTTTGGCTGGTTGATCGGCGAGTTGATCCGCCGGGCAGATGGCCGCGAGCCAGGCGAGTCGATCGTCGCGCGCACCGCCAGGCCGCTGGGTCTGGACTTTCATATCGGCCTGGCCGAAGAAGAATTCCATCGAGTCGCGCACATCGCCCGCGGCAAAGGCAACATGGGCGATGAAGCGGCCCAGCGCCTGCTCCAGGTAACCCTGCGTGAGCCACAGGCCCTGTCGACCCGGGCCTTCACCAACCCGCCAGGCATGCTCACCAGTACCAACAAGCCAGAGTGGCGCCGGATGCAGCAACCGGCGGCCAATGGCCATGGCAATGCCCGCAGCCTTGCCGGTTTCTATGCTGGCCTGCTGGATGGCAGCCTGCTGGAGTCGGAACTGCTGGATGAACTGACGCGGGAGCACAGCCTCGGCCAGGACCGCACCTTGTTGACCCAGACCCGTTTTGGCCTGGGCTGTATGCTCGATCAGCCACGCGTGGCAAACGCTACCTTTGGTCTGGGCGCGCGCGCCTTCGGCCATCCGGGGGCGGGCGGCTCGGTGGGCTTTGCCGACCCGGAACATGATGTTTCCTTTGGTTTTGTTACCAATACCCTGGGCCCTTATGTGCTCATGGACCCTCGGGCGCAGAAGCTGGTGCGGGTATTGGCCAGCTGCCTTTGATCGGTTGACCCCGGTGTGGCCTGAACCCTTTGGCTATTCTGAAATCCAAAGCCCTGCATTGCTGGGCCAAATTTCTTTCATTTTCATGGTGTATCGCTGATGTCTTCGCATAAATCCTTAGCTCTCGCCCTGTGCCTGGCTGTCACCGGCTGCGCGCAGCATCCTCAGAAACACGGGGCCGCTGATGCCGGTTTCAACTGGTGGCCATTTGGCTCGGACCAGGTCGTCGACAAGGAAGTTAAGGACGTGGTAACCGAAAAAGTGGCCAAGGCCGACGCCAAGTCGGACAGCGCCAGCCGCTGGTGGTGGCCGTTTGGCGAGAACGACAAGAGCAAGGTCGCTGCCGTGCCGAAAATCGACCGCAAGGCGACCCAGGCCTGGCTGGACAGTTACGAGCCGAAGCTGCGCGAAGCCATCAAGGACAGCAAGTTCGAAGTCGAACGCCGTGAAGACGTGTTGGTCGTGACAGTGCCGGTCGACAGCTCCTACAACCCGGACCGTCCGGCCATGCTCCTGCCGGTCACCCTTGGCCCGATCACCCGTGTGGCCAAGGCCATCGAGACCGACAAGCAGACCGCAGTGCTGGTCCTCGGCCATGCCGATAGCAGTGGGGTCGCGGCAGCCAATACCAAGCTCAGCCAGGAGCGCGCCCAGTCGGTGGCCGCCATTTTCCGTCTCAGCGGCCTGGAACGTGATCGCCTGATGCTGCGTGGCATGGGCTCGCAAATGCCGCGCGCGGCCAACGACAGCCTCGAAGGCCGCTCGCTGAACCGCCGCGTCGAGCTGGTGCTGACGCCGCAGAACACCATGGTTGCCTTGCTGGCCAAGTACAAGCAGCCGACCCCGACCCCGGCCGAACTGGTTGCCGTGCAGGATGCCAAAGCCCCAGCCAAGGTCGCGGCTAAGCCGGCTGCCAAGCCTGCGGCCAAGGCCCCGGCGAAAAAAGCCACTGCAGCCAAGAAAGCCGCACCAGCCAAGACCGCGGCCAAGAAGCCTGTCGCCAAGCCAGCAGCGAAAAAGGCTGCGGCACCGGCGGCGAAAAAAGTCGCTGCCAACACCAGCCCTGCGAAGACCAACTGATCGTCAAGGAACGCAGTAATGACCCAATCCCTGGCCGATATGCGCCGCGATTACACCCGTGAAGGCCTGACCGAAGCCTTGGCTCCGGAGCAGCCGTTCGCGTTGTTTCGTCAGTGGTTCGATGACGCCCTGAAAACCGAGCAACCGCCGGTAGAAGCCAATGCCATGACCCTGGCAACGGTGGATGGCGATGGTCGTCCGCATTGCCGGATCGTTTTGCTCAAAGGCCTGGATGAGCAAGGTTTTACCTTCTTCACCAACTATGAAAGCGCCAAGGGCCAGCAATTGCTGGTCAATCCCTTTGCGGCCATGACGTTCTTCTGGCCGGCGCTGGAGCGTCAGGTGCGCATCGAGGGCCGGGTGGTCAAGGTCAGCCAGCAGGAATCGGACGAGTACTATCAGGTGCGCCCGCTGGGCAGCCGCCTGGGGGCCTGGGCTTCTCCGCAGAGTCAGGTGATTGCCGACCGTGCCGAGCTCGAAGGCCTGGTAAAGGCCACCGAGCAGCGCTTTAGCGACAACCAGCCGCATTGCCCGGAGCACTGGGGCGGCTATCGCCTGTTGCCCGAGCGTATCGAGTTCTGGCAGGGGCGTGCCAGCCGCCTGCACGACCGCCTCAATTACCGCTTGCAGCAGGGCAACTGGCTGCGTGAGCGCCTCGCGCCTTAATCGGCCTGGTAACCGGCGGCCTCGCGCTCCAGCCAGGCCGCCAGTTCACTGCGTTTGACCTTTTGCGCCTTGGCGCTGTCCAGACGTTGTAGCATGAAGACCTTCTTGCCTTTGTCTTCGCCTGCCAGTGACAAGGCCAGGTCACGGTCCATCCAGCGCTTGATGCGAACGTAGATCCACCAGTGGAAGTAAAGGCCTGCCACGGTGGTGATGACGACGATGAAGTAATCCATGTCTATCCTTGCGCTAGAAGTTTCTACAGGCTGCCCCGATAGAACAGGCTGTACGGAAGCTGAATGGAAGCAATTTTACCGCGCATCTGTCGTGACAGTCGTCAATGCGCGGAGTCTAATGGGCATCTGTCTTACGGAGATCATCCAATGCGTAAATCTGTTCTGCTGGTGGCAAGCTTCACCACAATGTCGCTGCTGCTTGGCGGTTGTGCCTCGAGCCTGACCGGCGATTCGTACTCCCGTGATGAAGCGCGCCGTGTGCAGACCGTGCGCATGGGCACCATCGAGTCGCTGCGGCCGGTGAAAATCGAAGGTACCAAAACCCCGATCGGCGGTGGCGCCGGTGCAATCGTTGGCGGCGTCGCCGGTAGTGCGGTGGGTGGCGGTCGCGGCAGTATCGTTGCCGCCGTGATCGGTGCCGTGGCCGGCGGCCTGGCAGGTTCTGCGGCCGAAGAAGGCCTGACCCGTACCCAGGGCGTGGAAATCACCGTGCGTGAAGACGACGGCAGCATGCGTGCCTACGTGCAGGCGGTGCAACAGAACGAGATTTTCCGCGTCGGTGAGCGTGTGCGGATCATGACCGTCGACGGTACCAGCCGGGTTACTCACTGAAGTTGTGAACCGGCCATTAAAAACCCCGACTCGGCAGCGCCGGTCGGGGTTTTTTATTGCCTTGAGTTTCAGGCCACGGCGGGCTTGCGACTCGACAGCGCGGTGATGCCGTAGCCGATCAGTGCGGCGAGGATGGAACCGGTGAGGATCCCCATGCGGTCCATGCCGGCGTACTCGCTGCTGCCCGGGACGAAGGCCAGGGAGCCGACAAACAGGCTCATGGTAAAGCCGATGCCGCAGAGAATCGCGACCCCAAGCACCTGGCCCCAATTGGCGCCTGCGGGCAACGCAGCCATGCCTGCCTTGATCATCACCCAGGCGAAGCCGAATACCCCGAGGGTCTTGCCCACCAGCAGGCCGACGGCGATGCCCATGGGTACGTGATGGGTAAAGCTTTCAAGGCTGACGCCCGCCAGCGACACACCGGCGTTGGCAAAGGCAAACAACGGCAGGATGCCATAGGCGACCCAAGGGTGCAGGGCATGCTCCAGGCTCAGCAGCGGGGAGGGCTCGGCGTTTTTCGTGCGCAGCGGGATGCACAGCGCCAGGGTGACCCCGGCCAGGGTGGCATGCACACCGCTCTTGAGCACGCAGACCCAGAGGATCAGGCCGACCACCATGTACGGGCCGAGCTTGACCACCCCCAGCCGGTTCATCGCGATCAGCACCAGCAGGCAGGCCGCCGCCAGGCCCAGCGACAGGCTCGACAACGTGCCGGAGTAGAACAGGGCGATGACGATGATCGCGCCCAGATCGTCGATGATCGCCAGGGTCATCAAAAACAGCTTGAGCGAAACCGGTACGCGCTTGCCCAGCAGGGCCAGCACGCCGAGGGCGAAGGCGATGTCGGTGGCCATGGGGATGGCCCAGCCAGCCACGGCGGCCGGGTTGTCCTTGTTGAGGAACCAGTAGATCAGTGCCGGTACCACCATGCCGCCGATGGCGGCAGCGCCGGGCAGGACGATCTGCGAGGGCTTGGAGAGGTGGCCGTCGACCACCTCGCGCTTGACCTCAAGGCCGATCAGCAGGAAGAACAAGGCCATCAGGCCGTCGTTGATCCACAACAGCAAGGGTTTGGCAATTTTCAGGGCGCCAATCTGGGCGACCACCGGAACATCCAGCAGGCCGTTGTACAGGTAAGACAGCGGCGAGTTGTTGATGATTAGGGCCAGGGCGGCTGCAGCAATCAGTAATAGACCGCTGGCAGCTTCCAACTGAAAGAAACGTGTGAAAGTGCTACGCAGGGGCAAGGGCGCTCTCCATCCTGAAGGTTCTGATAGGGGCACACCCTACCCTGTGGTGATATTCTTTAAAACAAAAACTATATTCTTTTTTGTTATATGCTGTAACCAACTCACGCCCTGCAGCCTAGCAGTTGCAGTCGATAATTCACCGTGGCTGTATCTTTAGTAGTTATCGGAATTTTCCTAACATGTTCTGTTGAACTTCGACTTTTTTGCCCGAGAATCGACCATGACCGATCACCGCCAGTGGGCCCGTGAAGCCATCCGCATTATTGAGGCGGACTTCCAGCGCAGCGCCGATACCCACCTTATCCCGTTGCCCCTGCCAGGCTTTCCCGAGGTCGAGCTGTATTTCAAGGATGAGTCGAGCCACCCCACCGGTAGCCTCAAGCACCGGCTGGCGCGGTCGTTGTTTCTGTATGCCTTGTGCAATGGCTGGTTGCGCCCGGGGGCGCCGGTGATCGAGGCGTCCAGCGGCTCGACAGCAATCTCCGAAGCTTACTTTGCGCGCTTGCTCGGGCTGCCTTTCATTGCCGTGGTACCTGCCAGCACATCGCAGGAGAAGATCGCCCAGATTGCCTTCTACGGTGGCCAGAGCCATCTGGTGCAGGATCCGACGCAGATCTACGCCGAGTCCGAGCGTCTGGCCCGGGAACGTGGCGGGCACTTCATGGACCAGTTCACCTATGCCGAACGCGCTACCGATTGGCGGGCCAACAACAACATCGCCGAATCGATCTTTGCCCAGATGCGTTTCGAGCAGTTCCCCGAGCCGAGCTGGCTGATCTCCAGCCCGGGTACGGGCGGCACCACCGCCACGTTGGGCCGCTACGTGCGCTATCGCCAGCATGCTACCCGGGTACTGTGCGCCGATGCCGAGCGCTCGGTATTTTTCGACAGCTACAGGACCGGTGACCGTTCCCTGCGCCTGGACTGCGGATCACGTATTGAAGGCATCGGCCGGCCACGGGTGGAGGCTTCGTTTTTGCCACAAGTGATCGATGCCATGGTCAAGGTGCCGGACGCCCTGTCACTGGCGGCCATGCATTACCTGGCGCAGCGCCTGGGCCGACGGGTCGGCGGTTCGAGCGGCACCAACCTGATTGGCGCCCTGGCGGCGGCGCAGCAGATGCGCGCAGCAGGGGAGGCCGGCTCGATCGTGGCAATACTGTGTGATGGCGGCGATCGCTATGCCACCACTTACTATGACCAGGAATGGTTGAGCGGGCAGGGGTATCAGTTGGAGGGCTTGATTGAGGCGGTGCAGGCGTGTGTCGAGCGCGGTGAGGCGTTGCCGGCGTCGGTATTGCGCGAGGGTGTTTGAAGGGCGGGCTGCCTTGCAGCCCATCGCTGGCAAGGCCAGCTCCCACAAGGTCCGCTGCGACTCAGACCCCTGTGGGAGCCGGCATTGCCGGCGATTACTGTGTTGCGGTATGAATCAGGCCTGCAAGCCCAGCATGCTGCGCGCCACCGCTTCAGCAATGCGAATCCCGTCAACACCCGCCGACAGGATCCCGCCGGCATAACCTGCGCCTTCACCCGCTGGGAACAGGCCCTTGAGGTTCAGGCTCTGCATGCTGGCATCACGGGTGATGCGCAGCGGCGATGAGGTACGGGTTTCGATACCGGTCAGCACTGCGTCAGGCAGGTTGTAGCCCTTGATCTGCCGATCGAAGGCCGGCAACGCTTCACGAATCGCCTCGATGGCAAAATCAGGCAGGCTCGGTGCCAGGTCGCCAAGGCTGATGCCAGGCTTGTACGAAGGCTCGACACTGCCAATAGCCGTGGAGGGTCGCCCGGCGACAAAGTCACCGACCAGTTGCGCCGGCGCCTGGTAGTTGCTGCCCCCCAGCACATACGCGTGGGCTTCGAGCTTTTCCTGCAGCTCGATACCGGCCAGCGGGCCGCCCGGATAATCTTGCTCAGGGGTGATGCCAACGACGATACCGGAGTTGGCATTGCGCTCGTTACGCGAGTACTGGCTCATGCCGTTGGTCACGACTCGGCCCGGCTCGCTGGTAGCGGCAACCACGGTGCCGCCCGGGCACATGCAGAAGCTGTAGACCGAACGGCCGTTCTTGGCGTGGTGCACCAGCTTGTAGTCGGCAGCGCCCAGTTTCGGGTGGCCGGCGTACTTGCCCAGGCGCGCCTGGTCGATCAGCGATTGCGGGTGCTCGATACGAAAGCCGATCGAGAACGGCTTGGCCTCCATGAACACGCCACGGGCATGCAGCATGCGGAAAGTGTCACGGGCACTGTGGCCCAGGGCCAGGACCACGTGGCGCGAGTGCAGCTGTTCGCCGCTTGCCAGCACCACGCCGTTGAGCTGGCCGTCGTCCATCAGCAGGTCGGTGACCTTTTGCTCGAAGCGTACTTCGCCGCCCAACGCCTGGATCTCGTGGCGCATGTTCTCAACCATGCCGGTCAGGCGGAAGGTACCGATGTGCGGCTTGCTGACGTAGAGAATCTCATCCGGCGCACCGGCTTTGACGAACTCGTGCAGCACCTTGCGGCCATGGTGCTGCGGGTCCTTGATCTGGCTGTACAGCTTGCCGTCGGAGAAGGTCCCGGCGCCGCCTTCGCCGAACTGCACGTTCGACTCGGGGTTGAGCACGCTTTTGCGCCACAGGCCCCAGGTGTCCTTGGTGCGCTGGCGGACTTCCTTGCCGCGCTCAAGGATGATCGGCTTGAAGCCCATCTGCGCCAACAGCAGGCCGGCGAAAATCCCGCACGGGCCGAAGCCGACGACGATGGGGCGCTCCTGCAGGTCGGCAGGGGCCTGGCCAACCACTTTGTAGCTGACATCCGGGGCGACGTTGACGTTGTGATCGTCGGCGAACTTTTGCAGCAGTTCGGCTTCGTTGCTCGCTTGCAGGTCGATGGTGTAGATGAACAGCAGCTCGCTGTTCTTCTTGCGCGCATCGTAGCTGCGCTTGAACAGGGTGAAGTCCAGCAGTTGCTCGTCGCTGATCCCCAAGCGTTGCACGATGGCCTCGCGCAGGGCTTCATCAGGATGATCCAGCGGCAGCTTCAGTTCGGTGATTCGTAACATGGCAGGGTCCAGTATCCCGGCCATGAACGGCCGGCGGCTTTACACAAACCGCCAAGTATAAGCTGTTCGCCGCCTTTGCAGGCAGGTTAAACGCGTGCGCCGATGATCAGTCGTTGCGCGAGCCACCGTAATAGGCGCAGCCGCGCAGGGTCTGGCCGTCGACCCGCAGTTCGGCCCTCAGGTGTTGCACACTGCCGGTGGCGCTGTCGACGCAGCGTTGTGGGGCGACCCAGAGTTCGACTTTCTGGCCATTGGCTTCGGTATTGAGGCTGAAGCGGCCGTCGGGCAGTTGTTCTTCCAGGTAGGGCACGGCCAGGGACGGTTGACCGACGCGCTCCAGGACCATGCCTTTGCCGCTGGCCTTGAGGCTCCAGTCCGGCTCGTGGCCGCTGGCGCGCAGGGTCAGGCGCTTGAAGTTGGGGTCGCTGCAGGCGCTGCTGGAATGCTCGACGCGGTACAGGCGCTGCACATTGAACTGGCCGTCGTTGCCGCCTTTCTGGCTGGCCGACAGCGTGCCGCGGACGTCGGCGAACAAGGTGCCGGGGGTTGCCGCCAGTGCACTGGCTTCCTGCAGCAGGCCGGTGTTGCCGCTGTCATTGACGGCAAAGCGGCGGGTTTCTTCGCAGGGTTTGAACAGCAGTTGCCCACCCTGGGCGCTCAGTTCGCCCTGCATGCGGGTCTGGCCGGCGGTAGAGGCAGCCTGGGGCTTTTCAGCCAGCATCTGGCAGCCGGCAAACAGCGGCAACACGGCGACAAGCAACAGCGAAGGGGCGGCACGCATCAAGCAAACTCCAGCATCTCGAGCAAAAGGTGCCGCCACGTTACGCAGGCTTGTCGCCGATCACAAGGGTCTAGCCGACCTGGTAGGTCTGGCCGGTTTGCAAACCTTCGACACTCTTGGCATAGGCCAGTGCCACGTCGGCGGCCGGCACTGGTTTGAAACCACGGAAATACGGGGCATAGGCTGGCATGGCCTCGACCAGCACGTTAGGGCTGATGGCGTTGACCCGCAGGCCACGGGGCAATTCGATGGCGGCGGCTTTGACGAAGGCATCCAGGGCACCGTTGACCAAGGCGGCTGAAGTGCCGGTACGAATCGGGTCGCGATTGAGAATGCCGCTGGTGAAGGTAAACGAGCCGCCATCGTTGATGAACTCGCGACCGATCAGCAGCAGGTTGACCTGGCCCATGAGCTTGTCGTTCAGGCCCAGGGCGAAGTGCTCCGCGTTCATTTGCTCCAGGGCTGCGAAGGTCACGTTGCCAGCGGCGCAGACCAGGGCATCGAAGCGGCCGGTCTGTTCGAACAAGCGGCGAATTGAAGCGCTGTCGCTGATGTCCACCTGATAGTCGCCGCTGTTGCGGCCGATGCGCAGCACTTCGTGGCGTTGTTCCAGCTCTTTGGCAACCGCCGAACCGATGGTACCGCTGGCGCCGATCAACAGGATTTTCATGGGGCCCTTCCTCGTGGGTAGTGAAGACAAGGCTCAAGTCTAGGGTGGATTTTTCCGCGGATAAGCGTGCTAATAGGCAACCTTTGGTTTTCATGTGGAAACAATCCATGAGCGACCTCGATGACCTGGCGGCCTTTGCCGTGTTGATGGATGCCGGCAGTTTCACCCTGGCCGCGCAACAACTGGGCTGGAGCAAGGGGCAGCTGTCCAAGCGCATCAGTGCCCTGGAGGCCAGCCATTCGGTGAAATTGCTGCACCGCACGACACGGCGGCTGAGCCTGACGGCTGCGGGCGCCATGTTGCTGCCCCAGGCGCAGGCACTGGTGCGGCAGATGGAAGGGGCGCGGCAGACCCTGGCCATGCTCAAGGACGAACTGGCGGGACCGGTGCGTATCACCGTGCCGGTGTCCTTGGGCGAGACGTTTTTTGAAGGGTTGTTGCTGGAGTTCGCCACGCGCTACCCGGACTTGCAGGTAGAGCTTGAGCTGAACAACGGTTACCGCGACCTGCTGGGTGACGGCTTCGACCTGGCGATTCGAACCGAAGTCCAGGATGACGCACGTCTGGTCGCCCGCCCGGTGCTGGCCATGCAGGAACTTACCTGTGCCAGCCCTGGCTACCTGCAGCGCCATGGGGAACCGAAGGCGCCGAGCGAGTTGAGCGACCATCGCTGTCTGCTCAACAGCCACTACAGCGGCCGTGAAGAGTGGTTGTATCACCAGCAGCACGAACTGTTGCGGGTGCAAGTGGCTGGCAGCTTTGCCAGCAATCATTACAGCTTGCTGAAGAAGGCGGCGCTGCTGGGGGCGGGGGTTGCCCGCCTGCCGTCGTACATGCTGCATGCGGAGCTCGCTGACGGCCGCTTGCAGTGGTTGCTGCGCGACTATCAGACGCGCAGCGTACCGTTGTTTCTGGTGCACCCCTATCAGGGCGGGATGCCCAGGCGGGTCCAGGTGCTGGCCGATTACCTGCTGGCCTGGTTCCGGCGCAGCAGCCAGGCGCTACGGACCCTTTAGGGAGTTACATCTTGTCGTCGTGCATTTCGTTTTTCATCATCTTGTCGTCCTTGGGCATCTTCTTGTCCATTTTCTTGTCGTCGCTCATGTCCATCTTTTTGTCGTCGGCCATTTTCTTGTCCATTTTCATCTCCTTGTCCATGCTCGCTTCCTTGCTCATGTTCATGTCGTCGGCTGCGTGTACCGCAGGCAGGAAGGCCAGGCTCGAACCCAGGGAGAGGATGAGTGCGGCGGCGCTGAGGGTCTTGTTCATGATGAGACTCCAGTAGTCAGAGGAGGCAAGAGCCAGCGGTTCTGGCTCACCTGCAGCACTAGAGTCCCTTGCCGTGGAGGCGTTACAGCGGGCAAGAAAAAAGGCCCGAAGGCCTTTTTCCAGTTGGAGCATGCAACTTTGGCGATCAACCGCCCAGGTAGGCGTCGCGAACCTTCGGGTCGGTCAGCAACGCTTCACCGGTACCTTCCATCACCACCCGGCCGTTTTCCAGCACATAGGCACGGTCAGCGACTTTCAGCGCCTGGTTGGCGTTCTGTTCGACCAGGAACACCGTCACGCCATCGCGGCGTAGCTGCTCGATGATGTCGAAGATCTGCTGGATGATGATCGGCGCCAAGCCCAACGATGGCTCGTCGAGCAATAGCAGCTTGGGCTTGCTCATCAGTGCACGGCCAATGGCGAGCATCTGCTGTTCGCCGCCGGACATGGTGCCGCCACGCTGGCTGAAGCGCTCCTTCAGGCGCGGGAACAGTTGCAGGACCTTGTCCATCTGCTCCTGGTAATCGCCCTTGCTGGTGAAGAAGCCGCCCATGGCCAGGTTCTCCTCCACGGTCAGGCGGGCGAACACGCGGCGGCCCTCAGGGACCACGGCGATGCTCTTGCGCATGATGTGCGAGGACGACTGGCCGACCAGCTCTTCGCCCAGGTAGCGGATACTGCCGCTGTGGGCCTGCGGCGAGCCGCAGAGGGTCATCAGCAGGGTCGACTTGCCGGCACCGTTGGCGCCGATCAGGGTGACGATCTCGCCCTGGCGGATCTCGACGTTGACGCTGTGCAAGGCCTGGATCTTGCCGTAGAAGGTGGAAACGTTTTCGAACTGCAGCATTTACGCTTCCCCCAGGTAGGCTTTGATCACTTCAGGGTTGTCGCGGATCTGTTCCGGCGTACCGTCGGCCAGGGGCGTGCCCTGGTTGATCACCACGATGTGGTCGGAGATGCTCATCACCAGCTTCATGTCGTGTTCGATCAGCAGCACGGTGACGTTGTGCTCCTCACGCAACACGCTGATCAGCGCCTTGAGGTCTTCGGTCTCCTTCGGGTTCAGGCCCGCCGCCGGTTCGTCGAGCATCAGGATCCGCGGGCGGGTCATCATGCAGCGGGCGATTTCCAGGCGCCGTTGCTGACCATAGGCCAGGGTGCCGGCAGTACGGTTGGCGAACTCGGTGAGGTTGACCTTGTCCAGCCAGAACTGGGCGAAGTCCATGGCTTCGCGCTCGCTGCGGCGAAACCCCGGGGTCTTCAGCAGGCCGGAGAAAAAGTTGGTGTTCAGGTGCCGGTGCTGGGCGATCAGCAGGTTCTCCAGGGCGGTCATCTCTTTGAACAGACGCACGTTCTGGAAGGTCCGCACCACACCCTTGCGGGCGATCTGATGGCCGGCCAGGCCCTGGATCGGCTGGCCGTCGAGCAGGATGCTGCCGGCGCTCGGCTTGTAGAAACCGGTCAGGCAGTTGAACACCGTGGTCTTGCCGGCGCCGTTCGGGCCGATCAACGCCACCACCTGTTTTTCCTTGACGGTCAGGGCCACGCCATTGACCGCCAACAAGCCGCCGAAGCGCATGCTCAGGCCGCTGACTTGCAGAATTTCGCGGCTCATCGACGCAGCTCCATATGTGGACGTTGCATAGGCAGCAGGCCTTGCGGACGCCAGATCATCATCAACACCATCAGCGCACCGAACATCAACATGCGGTATTCGCTGAAGTCACGCATCAGTTCCGGCAGCAGGATCATCACAACGGCCGCGAGGATCACGCCCAGTTGCGAGCCCATGCCGCCGAGCACGACGATGGCCAGGATGATGGCCGACTCGATGAAGGTGAACGACTCCGGTGTCACCAGGCCCTGGCGGGCGGCGAAGAAACTGCCGGCGAACCCGGCGAAGCAGGCACCCAGGGTGAACGCCGAGAGCTTGATCACGGTAGGGTTCAGGCCCAGTGCGCGGCAGGCGATCTCGTCTTCACGCAGGGCTTCCCAGGCGCGACCGATCGGCATGCGCAGCAGCCGGTTGATCACGAACAGCGCCAGCAACGCCAGCAGCAGTGCCACCAGGTAGAGGAAGATCACCTTGTTGATCGAGTTGTACTGCAGGCCGAAGAACTCGTGGAAGGTCTGCATGCCCTCGGCGGCCTTGCGTTCGAAGGTCAGGCCGAAGAAGGTCGGTTTCTCGATGTTGCTGATCCCGTTGGGACCACCGGTCAGGCCGGTGAGGTTACGCAGGAACAGGCGGATGATCTCACCGAAGCCCAGGGTCACGATGGCCAGGTAGTCACCGCGCAAGCGCAACACCGGGAAACCGAGCAGGAAGCCGAAGGTCGCCGACATCAGGCCGGCGATCGGCAGGCAGATCCAGAAGCTCAGGCCGTAGTAGTGCGACAGCAGGGCGTAGCTGTAGGCGCCGACGGCGTAGAAGCCGACATAACCCAGGTCAAGCAGGCCAGCCAGGCCGACCACGATGTTCAGGCCCAGGCCCAGCAACACGTAGATCAGGATCAGGGTGGCGATGTCGACCGCGCCGCGCGAGCCGAAGAACGGCCACACCAGGGCCACGGCGATCAGGCCGAGGATGATGTAGCGCTGGGTCCGCGGCAGGGTCAGGAAGTGGCTGACCTTGGGCGATACCAGCGAGCCCTTGGGCGCTGACTTCATCAGGCCGCTCCACTGCTTGTCGAACAGCACGCGCAGGAACATCAGCACCGAGCAGGCGGCGATGATCGACAGGGTCAGTGGCCCTTGGCCGTGCACTTCCAGGTTGATGCCGACAATGCTGAGTTTCAGGCCAAGTACCGGGAAGGCCACGGCCCAGACCAGCAAGGCGCTGAAAAACGCCGATTTGAGATGTCTGTTCATACTTTTTCAACCTCCGGACGGCCGAGAATGCCGGTCGGACGGAACAACAGCACCAGAACCAAAAGGCCGAACGCCACAACGTCCTTGTACTGGTCACCGAAGATATCGGCGCCAAAGGCTTCAGCCACCCCCAGCACCAGCCCGCCGAGCATGGCGCCCGGAATGCTGCCGATGCCGCCCAATACCGCCGCGGTAAAGGCCTTCAGGCCCACCAGGAAACCGGCGTTGGGGTTGATCACCCCGTACTGCATGCTCAGCAGCACGGCCGCCACCGCCGCCAGGGCGGCACCGATGACGAAGGTCAGGGCGATGATGTTGTTGGTATTGATACCCAACAGGTTGGCCATCTTGATGTCTTCGGCACAGGCCCGGCAGGCCCGGCCCAGACGCGAGCGGGAGATGAACAGGGTCAAACCGGTCATGGCCACCAGGGTGACGATGAAAACCAGGATCTGCATGTAGGAGATCAGCACTTCCTCTGCGCCGCCCGGGCCGAAGGAGATACTCCCAGGGATCAGGTTGGGGATGGACTTGTCCTTGGAGTCCTGGGATAGCAATACGGTGTTTTGCAGGAAAATCGACATGCCGATGGCAGAAATCAGCGGGATCAACCGGTTGCTGTTACGCAACGGACGGTAGGCGACCCGTTCGATACTGTAGCCATAGGCACTGGTAACGACGATCGTCGCGATGAACGCGGCGGTCATCAGCAGCGGCAGTGAATCGATACCCATCATGGCAAGCCCGGCAAGGGCGATGAAGGCCACGTAGGAACCGATCATATAGACCTCGCCATGGGCGAAGTTGATCATTCCAATGATGCCGTAAACCATTGTGTAGCCAATGGCTATCAAGGCATAGGTGCTGCCAATGGTCAGACCATTAACCAGCTGTTGGAAGAAGTGATAGATCTCAGGCATTACAGCGCTCCTAAAAACCTGATACGCATTTCACTGGTGGGGATGCCCCCGGCCCGGTCTTGTGGTCTTGGCCACTTCGGCACAGGCAACTGCCAGCGAACCGCTGGTGACGGTTTTAAGATTTTCAGGTGAACCTGCTCCCGGATCGCGGGAATCAGGCCCATGAACCTCGTAAAACAAAGCCCACTGCTCGCACAGTGGGCTTGTAGTCATATAGTCAGACGGGATTACTGAGGAGAAACTTCGGTTTTAGGTTTGCCGAAATGCCATTCGTAGACCACGAATTTGAAGTCTTTCAGGTCGCCCTTGGCGTCGTACGACAGGTCGCCGGTCGGGGTCTTGAAGGTACCGGCGTGGATGGCCGCAGCCACCTTGTCGGAGTCTTCGGACTTGGCGGCCTTGATGCCTTCGGCGATCAGCGTGACAGCCGAGTAGGCCGGGAACACGAACGGGCCGCTAGGGTCTTTGCCGTCGGCCTTGATGGCGTCAACGATGGCCTTGTTCGCAGGGTCGGCGTCGAAGGACTTGGGCAGGGTGACCAGCAGGCCTTCGGAGGCGTTCTGGGCGATTTGCGAGATGGAGTCGTTACCGACACCTTCCGGGCCCATGAACTTGGCTTTCAGGCCTTTTTCCTGGGCTTGGCGCAGGATCAGGCCCAGCTCTGGGTGGTAGCCGCCGTAGTAGACGAAGTCGACGTTGGCTTGCTTGAGCTTCTGGATGATCGAGGAGAAGTCCTTGTCACCGGCGTTCAGGCCTTCGAACACGGCAACCTTGGTGCCTTTGCCTTCCAGGGTCTGCTTGACCGCGGTGGCGATGCCTTCACCGTATTGCTGCTTGTCGTGCAGCACGGCAACCACTTTCGGCTTGACGTGGTCGGCGATGTAGTTGCCAGCGGCAGGGCCCTGGGCGCTGTCCAGGCCGATGGTGCGGAAGACCAGCTTGTAGCCGCGAGCGGTGATTTCCGGGCTGGTGGCAGCCGGGGTAATCATGATCACGCCTTCGTCTTCGTAAATGTCGGAAGCGGGTTGGGTGGAGCTGGAGCACAGGTGGCCGATCACGAACTTGACGCCATCGTTGACCACTTTGTTGGCGACTGCCACGGCCTGTTTAGGGTCGCACGCGTCGTCGTATTCCTTGGCTTCAAGCATCTTGCCGTCGACGCCGCCCTTGGCGTTGATGTCCTTGATGGCTTGTTTGGCGCCAACGAACTGCATGTCGCCGTACTGAGTGACCGGACCGGTTTTCGGGCCGGCGATGCCGATCTTGATGGTATCGGCTGCAAACGAATGGCTGGCAACCCCGGCCAGAACCATTGCGGCAAACAGCTTGGAAATCTGCTTAGTAGCCTTACTCATAGTGCTCCACTCATTCTGTTGTAATTTTTATAGTCCTGGCGGCCAGAGCTTGAGGACCGGATCAGGTTCCGTGGGAGGCCACGCCTCGTCACGGACCCGGATAACCCCCCGGATTGGCCCTGGCAACTGTACCGGTACAGTGTAGAGCGCTGCTTTGTCGCTTGAAAAGCAGGCCCGCTGGGGCAAAAACCAGGGGTGTCGCCTAATCGACAGAAAGTTACATAAACGCGCCACTGCTTTGCCTGTTTCACTGGCCGAGTCCGGGCATTTACCACCTTGTCGATCAATTACTTATTTTGAAACTGGGTTTTTCTGCAAAAATACCGACCTTTATTGCGGTCGAATTATTTCTGGTAGGAACCCATGACTGATCAACCAAGCACCCTCTATGCCAAATTGCTCGGCGAGACAGCAACAATCGAGTGGAAAGCGCTGGAGCGTTTTTGGGCCAAGGGTGACCTGATTTGGGTCGACCCGAGCCTGGACCTGATCGAAGTTGCGCAGGCAATGGCCGAAAACCGTAGCGAAACCTTTGCTGCATGGCGTAATGCTGGCACTGTCGGCGCGGTCACTACAGAGCAGGCGCTAGACCTTCAGAGCCGCGATCCAGAGATCTGGGCAGTGGTGGTTTCGCCGTTTATCGTGATTCAGGAAAAGACCAACGGCTGATCGCGCGCCAAAATGGTGCGTGAAAATGCACAGCAAGAAGGTTTTGGTGCTCGGGACTGTTCAGCCGGGGTGGCTGTTGGTAACAGTTGAGTGTGCCGAGAGAGTGCGGTAACAGTCTGATCGCGGGGCAAGCCCGCTCCTACAAATGTAGGAGCGGGCTTGCCCCGCGATGCTTTCAATCAGTAATCCACTTTGCCGGTGTGGCTGTTCAACGAGATCACCCGGGTCTTGCCGATACGGTGACGGTAAATCTCCCGCAGGTACTTCACCGCTTTCTTCACGCATTCGCGTGACAGCCGGATGTCATTGATCGAGACGAACTTGCTCTTGTCGTTGATCAGCTCGCGGTACTTCTTCTCGTACATCGGTTTGATCGCATACCAGTTGGTATCGAGAATCTTCGCCGGGTTTTCGAACTCGTTGAGCAGGTCGTCGATGCGGTCTTCGTCGAAGGCCTCGCTGGTGATGAACTCGAGGATGGCGTTGTCCAGGGTGTCGTCGAAACGGTACGGATTACGCGCGAAGCAACGCTTGATGAAGGCCACGATCAGGGTCAGGAAGTCGTCCGACAGGCACGGGCTCTTGGCGATCAGAGTGGTCAGCGAGAGGTTGGCCGAGGCGCCGATGACCAGCGCGTAGCGCTTGAGCGTGGTGTTGGGGAACAGGCTGTTGAGGTGCGTCTTGAGCCGGTTCAGGTCCATGTACGACAGCTTGTAGTCCTTGGGCAGCGACACGATCGACACCACCGACGAACAGTTCTTGAAGAAGTGCAGGTCGTGCAGCGCTGCCGCGTCATAGCCGGAGGCCTGGTACTGCTCGAGGGCGGCGCGGTAGCGCCGGGACTCGATCGGCAACAGGCTGATGCCTTCGATCGCCTGGGTCACTTTGTTGAAGTGCGGCAGGTCGATGGAGCGGAAGAACAGGTCGTCGATGTTCAACCGTGGCTGTTCTTTCTCGAACACTTTGAATTTGTCCGAACTTGGCGACGGCTGTTCCGGTACCACCGATTCGGCATAGGCGATGGCCACGGGGCCGGCCAGGCTCATGAACAGGTCGTTGGCATCCAGGCGGATGGTTTCGCCAATGTCGATGCCGGCGCGACGGAAGTAGTTCTGGTCGTAGTCGGTGGTCACCGCCTGGGCGGTGAGGATGTTGAAGATCTGCTGGGAGATGTACTGGTTGGCGTGCTTCTCCATGGCATTGACGTCGATGTTCTGGATGTTGCCGTCATCGTTCTCTTCGGCGTAACGCATGATGTCGTTGGAGATCAGCATCATGGCGTTCCACGGGCGGATACGGCCCATGACGCTGGCTTCGCTGCTGTCTTCATTGTCGAAGTTGTAAGAGAAATCCCATTCCTCTGACAGGTACTTACACAGCAGCCGGCCAGCGTTGATGTGCAGGGCTTCGGACATTTCACTGCGGTGATCGGAAATGTTCGGCAGCACGCAGATGCCGCTGGTGAAGATCGGCTCGAAGACAAACGAATGGCCGCTCTTGCCGTCGTTCTCGTCGGCCGGCTTGGTATCGAAGGTCTTGTTCATGTACGAGTATTGCTGGGCCAGGCCGAACTCCGATGCCATCCCCGAGCCGGTACCACCGCCGGCGCTGAAGATGTAGAAGTACAAACGCGACTGGTTGGCCTTGATCCCGCAGGAGTCGATCAGGTACGAGTGGATCAGCTTCCAGTCGGCGCTGGAAAAACGGTGGGTTTCCTTGTTGAGGATGATCTTGGCCAGGTACTGGCCGAGAATCGGCGCGTTACCGGCACCCCCGGCATGGACTTCCGAGAGGTCCATGATCTTCATCTTGCTGTAATCGCGGATAAAGCCGCTCTTCTCGCCCTTGCGCGAGAAGCGGATGCGCCCGGCGATGTCCTTGTCCAGGTCACCGAGCATGACCAATGGCTCTACCAGGAATACCGGTTTGGTGCCCTTGTTCTGCACCAGGCGCAGGTTGTTGCGAATCCAGCGTGCCGGGCTGTAGTTCGGTTCGTTGCCCGCGCGGTCTTCGTTGTTGAATTCGTTGAGGTAGAAGGTCCTGGCGTTGTATACAAGTTCTGCGACATCCAGGGCGATGTTCGAGCCACAGCGACCCAGGCCAATCAGGCACACCGAAGGGAACTGCTGGTCCAGGCGCAACTGGGCGTCGTCTTCGACGTGCACGCTGGGCGGGAACACCAGATCGCGCAGGCCGTCGAGGTTGTCGAGGATGCGCTGGATATCGGTTTCGGTGAAATACAGGTACTGCTGCGGGTTAAGCGCCCGCGGGCTGTAGTAACTCGAGCCGGGAGCGCTGTACGCGGGAGTGGATGAAGTCAGCTCGGAAACCGCGTTGGCAGAAGTAGTCTTGGAGGTCATTTTGCGCCATTTGCCTGGGGGTGGGTGGCTGTTCTAGTAGGTAGCATAGAGCCATCACTGGATGAGGTTCGCGACTGTATCAGTGCGCATTTGGCGTGAGCGATAGGGGTTAACCCTAGGCCTTTGTAGGAGTTTTCCTTGCCACGCCTGCAAACTGAATCGTCCGATCAGTCAACTTCTTTAATCTGTCTGGAGCTGTACATGAGCACTGCACGTCCTTCGTTGGGGTTTGCCGGTATCGGTCTGATGGGCTTGCCGATGTGTCGGCGGCTGTTGGCGGCGGGTTATCCGCTGACGGTGTGGAACCGCTCAGCGGACAAATGCGCCGAACTGGTGAAGGCCGGTGCCCGCCAGGTGGCGACCCCGGCCGAGCTGTGCCAGCACGCCGATGTGTTGATGCTGTGCCTGGCCGACACGGCGGTGGTGCGCGAGGTGGTGTTTGGCGAACAGGGCATCGTCGAGGGCGGCAAGGCCGGCCAGTTGCTGGTGGATTTCTCCAGCCTCGAACCGACAGCCACCCGCGAGATGGCCCGCGAGCTGGCAGCGAAGACCGGTATGAGCTGGCTCGATACTCCGGTTTCCGGCGGCACCCCGGGCGCCGAAGCCGGCACCCTGGCGATCATGGCCGGTGGCGCGGTGCCAGACCTTGAGCGGGTACGCCCGGTGCTGCTGACCCTCGGTCAGCGGGTCACGCACATGGGGCCGGTAGGGGCAGGGCAGGTGACCAAGGCTTGCAACCAGATGATCGTTGCCTGCAACGCGCTGGTGATTGCCGAGGTGGTGGCGCTGGCCGAGCAATCGGGAGTCGATGCCAGCCTGATCGCCGAAGCGCTGGCCGGTGGTTTTGCTGATTCAAAGCCGCTGCAGATACTCGCCCCGCAAATGGCCGAAAGCCGCTTCGAGCCGGTCAAGTGGCACGTGCGCACCTTGCTCAAGGACCTCGATAGTGCGGTGAAATTCTCCCGCGAACAGGCTTCGGCGACGCCGATCAGCGGCCTGGCCGCCCAATTGATGCGCTTGCATGGTAGTCAGGGCTATCTGCAAAAAGATCCGGCGACGCTGATTGATCTGTACCGGCATAAGGATTGAAGCTGCTCTGCCTCTGCTGATGGCGCTGGTTGAGCTCGCCAAGGATCGGCCGCAGTTCGCCCAGCGGCACTGGCCGGCTGAGCAGGTAACCCTGGACGAAGTCGCAGCCTTGCTGGGCGAGGAACTGGTACTGCTCGACGCTTTCGACGCCTTCGGTGATCACCTGCAGGTGCAGGGTGTGAGCCATGACAATGATTGCCTGGACGATTTCCATGTCCGGTCGGCAACGTGGCACTTCCTGGATGAACGAGCGATCGATCTTCAGCGTGTCCAGCGGCAGGCGCTTGAGGTAGGCCAGTGACGAGTAGCCAGTGCCAAAGTCATCGATTGACAGCGATACGCCCTGGGCGCGAATGCCCTTGAGCAGGGCGATGGTGTTGTGAATGTTGCCCATCAGCGCGTTTTCGGTGACTTCCAGTTCCAGCTGGCGCGCCGAGATCCCGGCCTGGCGCAGGGCATCCTCGATTTCACGGCCCAGCTCTTCACGGGCCAGGGTCAAGGCCGAGCAGTTGACTGTCACCTTGAGCCCGTCATACCCGTGGCGGATGAGCTGAGCCAGGTCTGCGCAGGCATGGCGCAGCACCCACAGATCAAGTTCGGCGATCAGGCCATTGGCTTCGGCAATACCGATAAAACGGTCCGGGCTGAGCAGGCCGTGCTGTGGATGTTGCCAGCGCACCAGCGCTTCGAGCTTGGCAACCTGACCGCTATGCAGGTCGAAAATCGGCTGATAGTGAATGCGCAGGCCATGCTCTTCCAGCAGGGCAATACGCAGTTCCTCTTCCAGTTGCAGTTCGAGGGTGGCGCGGGTTTTCAGGTTGCTATTGAAGAAGTTCAGGTTGTTGCGCCCGCAGCCCTTGGATTGGTACAGGGCCAGGTCGGCGTTTTTCAGCAGCTCTTCGCAGGTACGGCCGTCGTCGGGGAACACACTGATACCGATGCTGGTGGTCATCACCATGCGCCGCCCGGCCAGGTCGATCGGTTCCTTCATCTTCTGCATGATGCGCTGGGCCAGGTGCCGGGCTTCGTCGCGGCTGTGCAGGGCAGTAAGGATGCAGAACTCATCGCCACCAAACCGGGCGACCACGTCCTGGCTGCGGGTGGCAATCTTGATATGCGCGGCAATCACCTTGAGCAACTCGTCGCCAGCGTCGTGGCCGAGGCTGTCATTGATGCGCTTGAAATGGTCGATGTCGAGAAACATCACCGCCAGCATGCCGTCATTGGCCGTTTGTTCGGCCAGGCGCTCGGCGAATACCTGATTGAAGCCACGACGGTTGACCAAGTTGGTCAGGGCATCGTAATGGGCGGCCTGCTGCAGGGAGACTCGGGCCTGGTCGAGCTGGCTGAGCAGCACGTTGACCCGGCGCAGGTCGTGTTCCTTGCTTTGCAGCTTCTTGTCCGACAGTGCGGCGCTGATGCTGCTGGCGCTGATCAGCAAGGTAATGAAGGCAATGGTCAGGCTCAGTTGCAGGCTATTGTCGCTGACTGGCAGCGACAGCGGGGTATCGGGGGCGATCACCAGGGTCAATGCCGCCATCCCCAATAAATGGGTGCCGACAATGCCTGCAGCCATCAGCACGCTGGCGCCGTACTTCATCAATTGATAGAGGCTGCCGCTGCCATTGCGCAAATAGCGGGCGAACAGCAGTGCCGCGAGGCTGGTGGCGATGGCCGCGGCAACGGAAGCGGCAAACAGGTCGGGACGATAGAACTGCTGGGCGCTGGAGCGCATAGCCGCCATGCCGGCGTAATGCATGGCGATAATCCCCAGGCCGAAGCACACCGCCGCTTGCAGGTAATGGCGCGGCAGTAGCTCCTGGCGGCCCAGGGTATTCATGGCCATCCAGCCGGCCAGCAGCATGATCAGCAGCGAAGCGCCGGTCAGGGCGACGTCATAGTGCACTTCCAGTGGTGTTTGCAGGGCCAGCAGGCTGACGAAGTGCATGGCCCAGATGCCGCCGGCCAGGCAGCAGGCACCGAGCAGGCGCCACCGCCGCTGAGCCGCGGGCAACTCAACGTGGCTCAGGCGCTCGGCCATGTCGAGGGTGGCAAAGCTGCCGGCACAGGCGATCAGGAATGCAAGCAGCACCAGGTAGGGGTTATGCCTGCAATCGAGAAGGATCTTTCCGGTTGCCGGAAGTTCGGCGAGCATTTCTAGCCCCAGCCACTCCATAGCATCCCTCTTAGTCGAGTGTGCACTCGTCCCCCAATAGCCTGCTCGGAGACCGTTCTGCAGGAGTATAGGAACTCGGCATTAGTCCATCCTGATTAATGGCACATTGACTCCTACGATTTGGTCATTGAGGCAATAGCGCCGGGTTCTAAAACTGCAAATGCTTACAATTACCCGGTATCAGTGTGGTCAATGATGGCAGACAGATCGTCGAGGGCCCTCTAGATTCAGCTCGGCGTACTGGAAAGCCCCGAACAATAATAACGAGGGACTGATCGATGCAGAGCTCCACTCAAGCGGCGAACGCCTGGCGAATCCTGTTTCTGTTGTTTCTGGCCAACCTGTTCAACTTCTTCGACCGCACCATTCCCGCCATCATCATCGAGCCGATCCGCCTGGAATGGCATTTGAGCGATTTTCAGATCGGCTTGATCGGGACGGCGTTCACCCTGGTGTATGCGATTGCCGGATTGCCGCTGGGGCGCTTGGCCGACAACGGCTCACGCAGCAAGTTGATGGGCTGGGGGCTGATGGCCTGGAGCGGGCTGACGGCGGTCAACGGCATGGTCGGCAGTTTCTGGAGTTTTTTGCTGGTACGCATGGGCGTGGGCATTGGTGAAGCCAGTTATGCGCCAGCTGCCAACTCGCTGATTGGCGACCTGTTCCCCGCTGAACGACGGGCGCGGGCCATGGGCATCTTCATGCTCGGGCTGCCGTTGGGGTTGTTGCTGGCGTTCTTTAGCATCGGCGCCATGGTCCAGGCGTTCGACAGCTGGCGGGCGCCGTTCTTCATCGCGGCGGTGCCAGGGCTGTTGCTGGCGCTGTTCATGTTCATGATTCGCGAACCGGCGCGCGGGGCGGCGGAGCCGGTGGCGATTTCCCAGGCGCCGCTGGACCGGCCGTTGCGCCGGGTCCTGAGTGTGCCGACCTTCTGCTGGTTGGTGCTGGCCGGCCTGACTTTCAATTTCGCCACCTACGCGTGCAACTCGTTCATGGTGCCGATGTTGCAGCGTTACTTCCTGTTGTCGCTGCAGCAGGCAGCGGTGGCCACCGGGGTGATCGTCGGCTTGACCGGCTTGGTGGGCCTGACCCTTGGCGGCTGGATTGCCGACAAGCTGCACCAGCGCTTTGCCAATGGGCGCTTATTGTTTGGCGCCTTGAGCATGCTGATTGCAACCCTGGCCACCGCCTGGGCGCTGCATGCCGGGCGGATCGAGATCGGTGTGTTCGTGGCTGTGTTCGGCGTCGGCTGGTTGTTTGCCTACAACTTCTATACCTGCGTCTACACCGCGATTCAGGATGTGGTGCAGCCGCGTCTGCGAGCGACGGCGATGGCGTTGTTCTTTGCCGGGCTTTATCTGCTGGGCGGCGGCCTGGGGCCGGTGGTGGTCGGTGCGCTGTCGGACCATTTTGCCGTGGCGGCGATGCAGGCGGCGGGGCAGGTGCAGATGAGCGAGGCATTCAAGGCTGAAGGCCTGCATGGGGCAATGTACCTGATACCGGTGGCGTTGATGCTGACGCTGGTGTTCCTGCTGCTGGCCTCGCGGTGCTTTAGCCGCGATGCGCAGAGGATGAGGGAAGGGATGCTGGCAGACAGTGAGGGGGGCGCGGGCAAACTTGCGCAGGCCTGAGGGGCCTCATCGCCAGCAAGGCTGGCCCCCACAAGGTTCAATGTTTGCCTGCAATCTGCAGGTTGATAAAGATCCTGTGGGAGCGGGCTTTGCCAGCGATGAAAACGGCGCGGTTTATCCGGCGACCAACACCCGAATCGCTTCCAGGCGCAGCGCCGCTTTCTCCAGCATTGCCAGGCCTTGTTCACGCTGCTTGCGCAGGGCTTCGATTTCGCTGTCGCGTACGGTCGGGTTGACCGCTTGCAGCGCAGTCAGGCGCGCCAGCTCTTCGTCGGTTTCCGCCGCCAGGCGCTGCTGCGCTTGGGCAACACGCTCGGCATGGCGCGGCATGATCTTGGCTTCGCCGCTGTTGATCCGCGGCGCCAGTACGTCGCGCTGGGCCTGGATGAACTTGTTGGCGCTGGCCTTGGGCACGCTTTCGAGCTGGTCGTTGAGGGTTTCGAAGGACACCCGCGAAGCCAGGTCGTTGCCATTGGTGTCGAGCAGGCAGCGCAGGGCGGCCGGTGGCAGGTAACGGCCCAGTTGCAGGGCGCGCGGGGCCACCACTTCACTCACGTACAGCAGTTCCAGCAGCACGGTGCCGGGCTTGAGCGCCTTGTTCTTGATCAGCGCCACCGAGGTGTTGCCCATCGAGCCGGACAGTACCAGGTCCATGCCGCCCTGGACCATCGGATGCTCCCAGGTGATGAACTGCATGTCTTCGCGTGACAGCGCCTGGTTGCGGTCGTAAGTGATGGTCACGCCTTCGTCGTCGCCCAGCGGGAAGCTGGCGTCGAGCATTTTTTCGCTCGGCTTGAGGATCAGGGCGTTTTCCGAGTGGTCTTCGCTGTCGATGCCGAAGGCGTCGAACAGGGTTTCCATGTAGATCGGCAGGGCGAACTGGTCGTCCTGTTCGAGGATCGCCTCGACCAGCTCCTGGCCTTCACCGGCGCCACCGGAGTTGAGTTCGAGCAGACGGTCGCGGCCGCTGTGCAGCTCGGCTTCGAGGCGCTCGCGCTCGGCGCGGGCTTCGTCCACCAGCGCTTGCCATTCGTCATCGTCACCGCTTTCGAGCAGCGGCAGCAGGCGCGGGCCGAACTGATGCTGCAGGGCGTTGCCGGTTGGGCAGGTGTTGAGGAAGGCGTTCAGGGCCTGGTGGTACCACTGGAACAGCCGCTCTTGCGGGCTGTTCTGCAGGTGCGGCACGTGCAGTTCGATAGTGTGCTTCTGGCCGATCCGGTCCAGACGGCCGATACGCTGCTCGAGCAGGTCCGGGTGGGCGGGCAGGTCGAACAGCACCAGGTGATGGGCGAACTGGAAGTTGCGGCCTTCACTGCCGATCTCCGAGCAGATCAGCACCTGGGCGCCGAATTCTTCGTCGGCGAAGTAGGCGGCGGCGCGGTCACGCTCAAGAATGCTCATGCCTTCATGGAACACCGTCGCGGGAATACCGGAACGCACGCGCAGGGCGTCTTCCAGGTCCATGGCGGTTTCGGCGTGGGCGCAGATCACCAGGACCTTGACCCGCTTGAGCATCTTCAGGGTGTCGATCAGCCAGTCGACCCGGGGGTCGAAGCGCCACCAGCGCTCTTCTTCGCTGCCTTCGCCCTGGGACTGGAAGGCCACTTCCGGGTACAGCTCGGCGTGTTCGCCCAGCGGCAGCTCCATGTACTGGTCGGGGTTGGGCAGCGGGTAGGGGTGCAGGTTGCGCTCAGGGAAACCCTGGACGGCGGCGCGAGTGTTGCGAAACAGTACGCGGCCGGTGCCGTGGCGGTCGAGCAGCTCGCGGATCAGGCGGGCGCTGGCCTGGGTGTCGCCATCGTTGACCGCGGCCAGCAGGGCTTCGCCTTCGGCACCGAGGAAACCTTCGATGGTGGCGTGGGCCTGGGGCGACAGGCGGCCTTCGTCGAGCAGTTCCTGTACCGCTTCGGCTACCGGGCGATAGTGTTCGCTTTCGGCGCGGAAGGCGGCCAGGTCGTGGAAACGGTTCGGGTCAAGCAGGCGCAGGCGGGCGAAGTGGCTGTCCTGGCCCAGTTGCTCCGGAGTTGCGGTCAGCAGCAGGACGCCGGGGATGACCTCGGCCAGTTGCTCGACCAGGGCGTACTCGGGGCTGACCTGGTCTTCATGCCAGACCAGGTGGTGCGCCTCGTCGACCACCAGCAGGTCCCAGCCGGCGGCAAACAGCGCGTCCTGCGCCTTCTCGTCTTCTGTCAGCCACTCCAGGGCGACCAGCGCCAGCTGGGCATCCTCGAAGGGGTTGCTGGCGTCGCTTTCGATAAAGCGCTCGGCATCGAACAGCGCAACCTCAAGGTTGAAGCGCCGGCGCATTTCCACCAGCCACTGGTGCTGCAGGTTCTCCGGGACCAGGATCAGCACGCGGCTGGCGCGGCCCGACAGCAGCTGGCGATGGATCACCAGGCCCGCTTCGATGGTCTTGCCCAGGCCCACTTCGTCGGCCAGCAGTACCCGCGGAGCGATACGGTCGGCCACTTCCCGGGCGATGTGCAACTGGTGGGCAATCGGTTGTGCGCGGGTGCCACCCAAGCCCCAGAGCGACGACTGCAGCTGACGGCTGGTGTGCTCCAGGGTGTTGTAGCGCAGCGAGAACCACGGCAGCGGGTCGATCTGCCCGGCAAACAGGCGGTCGCTGGCCAGGCGGAACTGGATGAAGTTCGACAGCTGGGTTTCCGGCAGGGTGCGAGCCTGATTCTGGGCATCGAGGCCGTGATAGACCAACAGGCCATCGACGTCCTCGACCTCGCGCACGGTCAGCTTCCAGCCCTCGAAATGGGTAATCTGATCGCCAGGCGAGAAGCGCACCCGGGTCAGGGGCGCATTGCGCAGGGAGTACTGGCGGGTGTCGCCAGTGGCCGGGTAGAGCACGGTCAACAAGCGGCCGTCCTGTGCCAGAACGGTCCCCAGACCTAGCTCGGCTTCGCTGTCGCTGATCCAGCGTTGCCCCGGTTGATACTGCTGCGCCATACTGCCTGACTCCCGCCATGAAAAAGCCGACTATCTTAACGGATAGCTCTGTGCAGACCAAAGAGTCTAGCAACTTCATCGACGAAAACCGCTGTCGCCATTGAGGGCCCGATACAGCCATGCCGATCTCCAACCCGTGGTTCATCCGAACGCTGGCCGTGGCGGGACTGCTACTGCTGGGGGCCTGTGACAAGAAAGCTTTCGAAATACTGGCGCCGATTCCCCCCGGGCAGCTTGAGGCGCTGGGTGTGCAATCGCCCGTTCAGAGCGTGCATTACCGCGACCGCGAAGGTGAAGGCCTGCTGGTGCTCAGCCGCAACGATGACCAGGTCCGTGACGAAGAAACCGATCAGGACGTTGACCGGGTGCAGCTCAGCGCCACGCTCTACGGTCGCCAGGACGATGACAGCTTCAAGCCGCGCTGGAAAATCGAAAACGACACTACTTGCGCCGGGCTCGACCTGGATGTCGGCTTTTATACCGATGTCAGCGGCGTCAGCGATCTCAACAACGACGGCCTGGCCGAACTGACGGTTGCCAGCCACGCCTTTTGCGGCGGCGGTGTCGATCCCCTTGAACTGCATGTCGAGCTGCGGGAAGGCCAGGCCAGCTATGCTATCAATGGCCAGTCGCTGATCGCCATCGAGGGCGAGGAGCCTTTTGGCGGTGAGCGTGAAGACAGCCCGTCGCTCAAGAGCGCGCCGCAAGTGTTGCGCGATCACCTCAACGAGGTCTGGAACAAGGTGCTCAAGCGCCCGTGGAGCGAAAGCCAACCCACCCCGGCGGACGAGGCGGACGATCAGTAGCCGGCAATTGTGAAGCGGCCCGCACATTTTACCGGCACTGGCTCAAGGCCCATGGCCATCAGCCGACACACTGGCGACAGGAGATCATCCCATGCTGCCGCCCCTCATCCCGCTCAGCGCTGCACCCGTGACCCAGCAACTGGACCCGGTAAAGCCGACGCCAGATATCAAGCCCGTGGTCCCGGCCCAGCCTACTTCCAGCGACAGTACAATCGACCTCAAGCAGCGTGACCCGGAGCAGGCGGCGATCCTCTTGCGTGAGGAGCAGCGCCGTCAGCACCGCAGGCGCCAGTCGAGCCAGGATGAAGAACTGTACCAACCGCTGCCTGGCGATGAAGTCAACGCCGACAACACCGTACCGGTGGCGCCGTTGATAGGCGAGCAGCCACGCCAGGGGCTGCTGGTGGACATCGAAGTCTGAGGATACAAGCGCTACTGGTCAGCGCCGGCCGCAGCCTTCATCATTGCAGCACTGCAGTCAGCTTTCCGAGCCCACCATGAGCCAAGACGACAACCTGATCGACCTCGGTGCCGAACGTGCACGCCGGGTCCACGACCTCAATGAAAAGCGCCTGAACGAAGTTCGCCAGGCGTTCGAGCAGGCCATGCCGCTGGGCAAGGCGAAGAAGAAGCCCAAGGGCAAACCCAAGAAGCGTTGAAAACTTGATGCAGGTCAAGCCTGTACCCGCCTTGCGCGCCCGCTTCCGGGCGCTATTGACCTCGGTCAATTTCCTTCCCCGAGCCATTCGTTACCTTAGAGCCCATCGGACAGGTGCAGGCAAATGGAGGCCGACATGTTCTTCGATAATGTGGTTATCGCTGGAGTGATTACAGTCGGTCTGATGCTGATGTTCTTCGTCGGATTCGGAATTTTCATCTGGAAAGATTCGAACAAGCGCAAAGAGCGCTGATCCTTTCCAGTCACGGGCACGCAAGGCATTTAGGGCGACTTCGGTCGCCCCTTTTTTTTGCCTGTGAAAAAACCTTTAATCAAGCACTGGACTATTAATAGTTAGCTAGCTAATAATTGAGCCCTGAACTTCTCGCTTCATCCTGACTATCTTTACAACACCGTCGTTCAAGGTGCGTCCCGTGCCCATCACGTTGCAGGCCCTGCTGGCGCCAAACACATCCGCTGTGCAATTTGCCCTCAAGACGCTGCTTGGCGGTGGCTTGGCCTTGTGGCTGGCGCTGCGCTGGGGGCTTGAGCAGCCGTCCTGGGCATTGATGACGGCATTCATCGTTGCCCAGCCATTGTCGGGCATGGTGGTGCAGAAGGGCCTGGCGCGGCTGCTGGGCACGCTGGTCGGGACCGTCATGTCGGTGTTGTTCATCGGCGCCTTCGCCCAGACCCCATGGTTGTTTTTGCTGGCCCTGGCCTTGTGGCTGGCGCTGTGTACCGCCTGTTCGACCTTGCTGCGCAGTGCCTGGGCCTATTCGTTCGTGCTTGCCGGTTACACGGTGGCGATCATTGCCTTGCCGGCAATCAACCATCCGCTGCTGGTGTTCGACCAGGCGGTGGCGCGTTGTACCGAAATCTGTCTGGGGATTGTCTGCGCGACGGCCACCAGCGCCTTGCTCTGGCCCATGCGTGTCGAGCAACAATTGAGCGGGCAGGCGCGCCAGGCCTGGCAAAGCGGGCTACAGGCCGCCAGTGCCGCCTTGAGTGGCGAAGAACAGGGGCGCAAGGGGCTGCTGGAGATTCTTGGGCGCATCGTCGCCGTTGACTCCCAGCGCGAGCATGCCTGGTTTGAAGGCAGCCTCGGCCGCCAGCGCGCTCGGGCGATTCGCGGGCTGAGCCAGAAGCTGCTGGTGCTGTTGCGTATTTCCCGCTCGGTGCGTCGGCAATGGCGGCAACTCGATGAGCAACAGGCGCAGCACATGGCCCCTTGGCTTGAGGAGGTCCAGGCGCTGTTGGCCCATCCCGATCAGGCCAGCCTGTTGCTGCTGCGCCAGCGCGTTTGGGATGCAGCCCACGATGAGCGCATCAGCTCGGCCGAACACTACTGCCTGGCGCGCCTGACCTTGCTGCTGGATAACGCCATGGCCGCGACCCAGGCTTTGCGCGGGGTGGAGGAGGGCAAACCGGCCGCCGATGTGCCCGACGCCCTGGCTGCCCATCGCGATGTGTCGCTGGCCCTGCTGTTCGGCTCGCGCAGCGCCTTGGCATTTTTGGCCATGGCCAGCTTCTGGCTGGCCACTGCCTGGCAGGCGGCTCCCGGTGGGTTGGTGCTGACCTGCGTGGTCTGTAGCTTATTCGCCAGCCGCGAGAACGGCGCGCAGATCGGCATGAGCTTTTTGCGCGGGATCCTGCTGGCGATACCGGTGGCGTTTGTGGTCGGGCAAATCTTGCTGCCGGAGCTCAGCAGTTTTGCCATGCTCTGCCTGGCCATGGGCGTGCCGCTGTTCTTTGGCGCCTTGGGCATGGCCAACCCGAAGATCGGCGCCACCGCGACTTCTTATTGCCTGCATTTTATCGTGCTGGTAGCGCCGCTGAATGTCATGAGCTTCGATGTCGCCAACTTCTTCAATAGCGCCCAGGCCATGCTGATGGGCGTCGGCGCCGCAGTGCTGGCGTTCAAGTTGCTGGTGCTGCGCAACCCGGCCTGGCATGGCAAGCGCCTGCGCGCCGCCACTCAGAGCGACCTGGTGCGCCTGACCCGCCGTGAGCTGCGGGGCGCCGACAGCTGGTTCGGCGGGCGCATGGCCGATCGCTTGCTGCAACTGGCCCGGCATTACAGTGCCTTGCCCGAACATGAGCGCGGGCGCTGGGATGATGGCCTGCACGGCCTGGATATCGGTGACGAACTGCTGCACCTGCGCATGTGCCTGGCGGTTGCCCAAGCGCCGGTGGTCACGGCCGAGCGCCAGTACCTGCAGCAACTTGAAGCGGTATTGGCCAGCGGCCCGGCCCCGGGGCGCGGCCAGTGCCTGGACGCGGCTAGCGAGCAGTTCATCGAGGCGCTGCAACATGTTCCAGGCAGTGACCCGCTGCGCCTGGCCATTGGCGCCGTGCTGCAATTGCAGAAGAGCTGGGGCAAGTGGTGCCGTCGGCAGGAGGAAATCCATGGGCTTGCGTGAATGGGCGCTGGGCGGTGTGCTGCTCAGCCCGTTTCTGGTTTATGTGTTGTTGGCCTTGCTGCTGACCGGCGTGGTGCGCCTGCTGTTGCGTTACACGCCGTTGGGGCGTTGGGTCTGGCATGAGGCGTTGTTCGACTGCGCGCTGTTCGTTTGTATTCTGACCTTGGTGACCCACGTGCTGGGGCCGTTATAAGGAGTGTGACCATGCGTGCTGCTGTACGTATCGCAGTAACCCTGTGCCTGGTGGCGGTGGCCATATTTGCCGGCTGGAAGCTCTGGCAGTACTACATGCTCACGCCCTGGACCCGTGATGCGAAGATTCGTGCCGACGTGGTGATCATCGCCCCGGACGTGTCCGGCTGGGTGCGTGAGCTGAAAGTGCATGACAACCAGCAGGTCAAAGCTGGCGAGCTGCTCATGTCGATCGATCGCGACCGCTTCGAAGCCGCCCTGGACAAGGCCAACGCCGTGGCCGAAACCCGCCAGCAGCAACTGCGTCTGCGTGAACACGAAGCGTCGCGCCGTGCCGCCCTGGGGCCCCAGGCGATCAGCGCCGAACTGCGCGAGAACGCCCAGATCAATGCTGCCGTTGCCCGTGGCGAACTGCGCGAGGCGCAAGCCGAGGTCAAGGTCGCGGCCATCAACCTGGCGCGCAGCCAGGTCAAGGCGCCGCGTAGCGGGCACATCACCAACCTGCGCCTGGCCGAAGGCAACTACGTCAATGCCGGGCAATCGGTGATGGCCTTGGTGGATGACTCGACCTTTTACGTACAAGCCTATTTTGAAGAGACCAAGCTGCCGCGCATTCATGTCGGCGACCCGGTCAAGGTCTGGCTGATGAGCGCTGGCGAGCCGATGCAAGGGCATGTCGAAAGCATCAGCCGCGGCATTACCGACCGCAACGCCAACCCTGACAGCCAGTTGCTCGCCGAAGTTGAACCGACGTTCAACTGGGTGCGCCTGGCCCAGCGCATTCCGGTGCGGATCAAGCTCGATCAGGTGCCGGATGGGGTCAACCTGAGCGCCGGTATGACCGCCAGCGTGCAGGTGCGCGAGGACCAAGTGCAGCATTGAGCGCTTACAGGAACATCCCGCCCGACACTTCCAGGCGCTGACCGGTAATCCAGCCGCCGCCATCGCCCAGCAACAGGGCAACTGCGGCGCCGATATCGTCCGGCAGGCCGACTCGCCCCAGGGCGGTGTTGCCGGCGATGAAGTCATTGACCTCATTGTTATCGCGCACCACGCCACCGCCGAAGTCGGTTTCGATCGCGCCCGGCGCAAGTATGTTGACGCGAATGCCGCGGGCGCCGAGTTCCTTGGCCTGATAGCGGGTCAGCACTTCCATGGCGCCTTTCATCGCGGCATAAGCGGCATAGCCGGGCAGGGCAAAGCGGGTCAGGCCGGTGGAGATGTTGACGATCCGGCCCTGGTCGGCAATCAGCGGCAGCAGGCGCTGGGTCAGGAAGAACGGGCCCTTGAGCTGGATATTGAACAGCTGCTCGAACTGCGCTTCGCTGGTTTCACTGAACGGCGCGTTGATACCGATGCCGGCGTTGTTTACCAGAAAGTCCAAGTGCTGGCGGCCGAATACCTTGTGCAGGGTTTCGCTCAACTGCTGGGCAAAAGCCTCGAAACTGGCGCTGTTACCCACGTCCAGTTGCAACATGGCCGCACGCACGCCGCTGGCCTCGAGGGTTTTAACCAGTGCCTGGGCCTCATCAGCCTTGCTGTTGTAGGTACCGATGATGTCGATGCCCTGGGCGGCCAGGTGCAGGGCGGTATTCTTGCCCAGGCCGCGGCTGGCGCCGGTGATCAGTGCGAGTTTGCGGGTCATGGTGTGGTCCTCGTGGTCGAGCCGGTGGCTGAAGTTGGGAGGAGTTTATTGGTCGGTTACTGGCTGATAAATCCATGGAAATCGGAAATACTGATCGGGTAGTCCGAACAGTTGAGCGTTCATCCATGAACAAGCTGGAACTGCTGCGCACCTTTGTACGGGTCAGCGAATTGTCGAGTTTCACCCACGCCGCCGAGAGCCTGGGGCTACCGCGTTCGTCTGTTTCCGAACAGGTTCAGGCCCTGGAAGCGCTGCTCGGCGCGCGCCTGTTCAATCGCACCACGCGGCGGGTGCAGGCCACCCAGGATGGCCTGCACCTGTACGAGCGTAGCAAAGACCTGTTGGCGCGAATGGATGAGCTCGAAGGGCTGTTTCGCACCGATGCGGCAACGCTCAGTGGCCGTTTGCGCATCGATTTTCCGACCTTGGTGGCGCGGCGCATCATTCTGCCGAACTTGCCGCAGTTCATGGACCGCCACCCTGGCCTGACGCTGGAGATCAGCTGCACCGATCGTCAGGTCGACCTGCTACGTGAAGGTTTTGATTGCGTGCTACGCATCGGCACGCTGAGTGACCTGAACCTGGTCGCCCGGCCCCTGGGCAGCCTGCGCATGCTCAATTGCGCCAGCCCCGCGTACCTGGCTCGTTTTGGTACACCGACCAGCCTTGCGGATTTATCCAACCATCGGTTGATTCACTATGTGCAGCATCTGGGGGCGCGCAGCCCGGGCTTTGAGTATGAACAGGACGGCGCGACGCTGTACCAGGCCATGCCCGGGGGCATTACGGTCAACAGCACCGAAGCCTATGAAAGTGCCTGCCTGGCCGGGCTTGGCCTGATTCAGGCGCCGGCTGCCGGGCTGCGCGAATTCCTGGATCGCGGCGAACTGGTGCCGGTACTGCAGGCATTCAATGCGCCACCGATGCCGGTGTCATTGCTCTACGCCGGGCAATTGCACCTGCCACAACGGGTGCGGGTATTTATGGAGTGGCTGGCGCAACTGCTTCAGGCTCAACTCGATCCAGTGGCAGGCGGAAGGTAAACAGCGTTCCGGCTTCGGCGCTCGACACCACTTCCATGCGCCCGCCGTGGGCCAGGGCAATCTGGTTGGCAATGTACAGGCCCAGGCCAAGACCGGGTTGCGGTGCATCGTCACGTGGTCGTGAAAAGGGCTGGAACAGTTGCGCCATCACCTGCGGGGCAATCGGTTCGCCCTGATTGTGCACACCGAGGACGAACACCCGATCGCGGATGTCCGCCATGACATTCACGGGGCTGTCGGCAGCGCCATGGGTCAGGGCATTGGCAATCAGGTTGGACAGCAACTGGGTGACCCGCTCGCGGTCGCAGTGCATGTTGCCGAGGTTGCCGATGTTCAGGTGTATCAAGCGCTCCGGGTGCACCCGTTGCAGCTCCGAAGCCACGTGGCTGAGGGCTTCGGCCAGGTCCGGGCAGGGCTGGACGTTGATCATGATGCCGTTGCCCAAGCGCCCGCGGGCAAAATCCAGGACATCGCGCACCAACTGGTTGGCGCGTCGTCCGCAGGTCAGGATGTGCTGGGCGATGGCGCGGCTTTTTTCATCCTGCAGGCGCTGGCTGAGCAGTTCGGCGCCTGCGGTAATGGCGAACAGTGGATTGCGCAGGTCGTGGCCGAGCACGGCGATGAACTGTTCACGCAGTTCGGCGATGGCGCGCTCTTCTTCCAGGGCCTGTTCGGTTTGCTGGACGTTCTCTTCGCTTTCGATCTGGATCGACAACAGGCGGGCGAAGGACTCCATCATTGGCTGGATGGCACTGCCCTTGAGCTCGGCGGGCAGAGGGTCAAGGGCGCAGATGGTGCCGAAGAAGCTGCCGTCGGTGCGAAACACCGGCACGGAAATGTAGCTCTCGAACTTGTAGATGCGCGGGGTGTGGTGGTTACAGTACTGCTCGTCTTCGCTGGCCTTGTCGATCACGATGGTCTGGTGGCTGGCGCGGATCTCGTGGCACAGGGTGGTGATCAGCTCCAGTTCGCCGCCGACTTTCAGGCCAAAGCCCAGTGAGTCGAGCACGGCGCAAGCCGTCCAGCTGCTGTCGGTAACCCGGGCGACCGCCGCGAAGCGCATGCCGGTGGTCTCGCAGATAACCTGCAGGATGGCAGGTACTGCATTGATACGGCTGATCGTGGCGATATCTGAAGTGACGGCGGTGCTCATGAATCATCCACGTTCGCTGACTACTGGAGGGCGTTGAGTAGGTTAAGTCTAGCGAGCAACAGCTGCTTCGGTGAAAAAATCCTTTACCGGATGCGATGAATTTCCATTAACCTTGACCTCGAGTTGCCCGCCAGAGCGCAACCCCTTTCGCCCAGCGTGCCAATCCCCTTTTCAAGTGAGGTTTGACATGCACATCACATCCCAGGACATCTGCGCCGCCGCCGACCAGCTCAAGGGCTTTGTCGGTTTTCACCGCAAGCTTGGCAAGCATATCGTGCGTTTCAGCGAAGACTCGTTCGGCATGGACGTGGCTGACGACAGCATCACCCCCAGCAGCGAGTTTGTCTGGCAGGCCGGTGACGGCGAGATCATGACCTTGAGCCGTGCCTTGATCGAGGTTCTGCTGGCGCAGAATGTCGATGAGCGGCTCAATGTTACCGAGCCGCTGCGAATTTACCTGCGCCGCAAGGATTTGCCGGAGATTGCCGCACAGCGGCGGTTGCGGGCCTGAGGCGAGACCGCACTGGGCGCATCGCTGGCAAGCCCGCTCCCACAGGGGGTGGTGCACGCCGATCTACACTGGGAGTCGGCCTTGCCGGCGATGCTTTTCAAGCTGACGCTGCCCAGACTGGCGGGATCCGCCCGCTCCAGGGCAGCGTCTGTTCCAACTGCCCGGCCAGGCTCAGCAGCAGACGCTCACCCGCTGCACCCGCGGTAAACTGCATACCGAGCGGTAAGCCGCTAGCCGCATCCTGGTACAACGGCACCGACATCGATGGCGTACCGCAAATGTTCGCCAGGGCAGTGAAGGGGGAGTGATTGAATACCCGGTGCATCCAGCCCAGCCCATCGACCTGTTCTTGACCTGCGTTGTAGTCGCCGATGACCGGCGGCAGCTCGCTCAGGGTCGGGCTCAGCAACAGGTCAAAGCGTTGGAAGAACCCGCCCAGTTTCCGACTGACCAGGTTGCGCTGATCCATCGCCGCGAGCAGCTCGGTAGCCGACAGTGCTTTGCCATAACGGTGCAGCGCCAGGGTTGCCGGCTCCAGCCATTGAGCGTTGAGCGGGCGGCAAGTCTCGGCACTCAGGGCATCAAGCCAGGCTGCGGTGTTGCTGCCCCAGAAGCGCGCGTTCATCTCGACGAAAGCCTCCCACGACAGACCGATATCCAGGTCTACCTGCTGGCAGTGGTGACCAAGACTCTCCAGGGTTCGGACCAATCCCTGAAGCGCCTCGACCATCAGCGGATTGCTGCGCCGGCCATTGAGCGGATGCCACTGCACGGCAATTTTCAAGGTGCCAGGTGCTTGCTTCAGCGCGCTCAGGTAACTGCCTTGTGCAGGGGCCAGCGGGTACGGATCGCCCGCTTGCGCCCCGGCCATGCAATCGAGCAGCAGGGCGCTGTCGCGCACCGTACGGCTGAGCACACCCTGAACCGCAAGGCCGTTCCAGGCTTCGTCCATGAATGGCCCCATGGAAATCAGCCCGCGCCCGGGCTTGAGCCCGAACAAGCCACAGGCCGCCGCTGGTACCCGGATCGAGCCGCCGCCATCGGTGGCATGGGCAACCGGTACCATGGCGCTGGCCACCGCGGCCGCCGAGCCACCGCTGGAGCCACCGGCGCTGCGGTTCAGGTCCCAAGGGTTGCGGGTCGGGCCGCACAGGCGCGATTCGGTGGTGGTGCTGATGGCCAGTTCCGGCGTGGTGGTACGCCCCAGGGTGAGCAGTCCGGCGCGGCGAAAACGCTGCATCAGGAACGAGTCGGCCGTGCTGGCGGTGCCTTGCGCCAGGCGACTGCCGAACTCGTGGGCGCGGCCCTGCATGCTGATGGCCAGGTCCTTGATCAGAAATGGCACGCCGTACAACGGTCCTTCGGCGCAGGCGGGCAGCGGTTCGTCGTGCCAGTGTTCGGCCAGGGCATTGACCTTTGGCTCCACGCTGGCGATAGCCTGCTGCGCCGCTGCCAGCACTTCATCGGCACTGACTTGTCCTTGAGCAATAAGCTCGGCCAGGCCGATGGCATCGAATTGCACATATTCACTCACCTTCATGGCGCACTCCCGTGACAATTGACGATAAAATACCGATGGGTATCGAAAGATACTCATGAGTATAGAGTGATACTTGTTAGTATCGTCGTCAACTGGAGTGAGCCCATGCGTTCGCAACGAATCGCCCGTCTGCCCCCGCGCGAGCGGGTCCTGGATGCTGCCCACGAGCTGTTTTTCAACGAGGGCATCACTCGCGTCACTGTCGATGCCATTGCCGCGAAGGCCGAAACCACCAAGATGACCGTGTACCGGCACTTCGAGTCCAAGGATGTGTTGGTACTGGAGTGGTTGCGTCTGATGATGGCCGAGTACGACGAAGTCTGGGGGCGTTTGGCCGAGCAGTTCAGCGCTCAGCCCGCGCGACAGATCCTCGGTTTTGCCGAGTTTCTGGTACAGGAGCCGGTGCTTTCTTCGCACCGTGGTTGCGCCTATACCAATACACTGGCAGAGCTACCGGTGTGCGACAGCCCGGCGCGCGAGCTGATCGAGGCGCACAAGCGTCGTCAGGCGGCCCGTCTGGTGCGCTTATGTGAAGCGTCGGGGATCGCCGAGCCTGAGCAGGCAGCGTTCGAACTGACGCTGCTGCTCGAAGGCGTGCAGATCGTGGCGCAGAACAAAGGTTTTGACGAGGTCGGCCCGAACCTGCTCAAGCTGGTACGCGCCCGGCTTGGTTTACCTGCGGCCTAGGAGACGTCGGCGCGGCTGTTCTCACCGGCTTGCAGCAGTGCTTCGAAGGCCAGCTTGTCGATCGGCTTGCTCAAGTAATAGCCCTGCACCTCATGGCATTGCTCCTTGCCCAGGGCCTTGAGTTGCTGCTCGGTTTCCACCCCTTCGGCGGTGACGGTCAGGCCCATGGCCTTGCCCAGGTTGATGATCGCCTGAACCACGGCGCGGTCGTTGCCGTCGCTGCTGAGCCCGGCGATGAAGCGCTTGTCGATCTTGATGCTGTCGAATGGGTAGGTGCGCAGGTAGCCCAGTGACGAGTAACCGGTGCCGAAATCATCCATGTTCAGGCGCACGCCCAGCTCCTTGAGCGCATTCATGGTGCTCAACGCGCCTTCGATATCGTTGAGCATGACGTTTTCGGTGATCTCCAGCTCCAGGCGCTGGCCCGGGAATCCGGTCGCGACCAGGATCTCATGAACATCCTTGACCACGTCGCTGCGCGAAAACTGTGCGGGCGACAGGTTGACCGACACCAGCAGGCCCTCCGGCCAGTGGCGGGCGGTCTCGCAGGCTTCGCGCAATACCCAGCGGCCCAGGGGCACGATCAGGTCGGTCTGTTCGGCCAGGGGAATAAAGGTGTCCGGGCCCAGCAGGCCTTCGACCGGATGCTGCCAGCGCACCAGCGCCTCGACCGACACGATCTCAAGGGTTTCCAGGCGGTAGCGTGGCTGGTAGTGAAGGATAAACTCACCGTTCTTCAGTGCCTTGCGCAAGTCGTTTTCCAGTTGGCGGCGGTACTGGATCTGCTTGTTCATTTCTGGCGAGAAGTAGCGCCAGGTGTTCTTGCCTTCTGCCTTGGCCTGATACAGGGCGATATCGGCGCAGCGGATCAGCTCGCCGGCATCGAAGCCCTGCAGGCGCGTCTGCGCCACGCCCAGGCTGGCGCCGATGTGCAGGGCCTGTTCTTCGTAGTGGATCGGCTGGTGCAGGCTGTCGATCAAGCGTGCACAGAAGCGATCGATCTCGTTGCGGCTGTCCATGCCGTTCATTACCAGCACGAATTCATCACCACCCAGGCGCGCCACCAGGTCGCCGTCGCGGGTCGATTCGCGCAGGCGGGCAGCGACTTCCAGCAGCACGGCGTCGCCGGCGGGATGGCCAAGGGAGTCGTTGATCGGCTTGAAGCTGTCCAGGTCAAGCAACAACAGGGTCAGCGGTGTAGCGTCCGGGCCCTTGAGCAAGGCCTGGTCGAGAAAACGCGAGAGCTTGTTGCGATTGGCCAGGCCCGTCAGCGCATCATGCATCGACAGGTGCTGGATGCGCGCGTGGGCAGCGACTTCATCGGTAATGTCGCTGGCGGTGCCTCGATAGCCGGCCAGTTTGCCGTCAAACACAATCGAGCGGGCTGAAACCCGGCAAAACCGTACCTGGCCACTCTGGTCGCGATAGGCGCAGCGCAGGTTGGCAACTTGCTGCGAGTCGGTATCGGCCTGGTTGTCGAGCCACTGTATCAGCGGCGTGGTCTCGCAACTGAGCAGTTGGTTGAGCGGTTGGCCGAGCCAGTCCTCGCTCTGAAAGCCCGTCACGGTGACGAAGCGCTGGGACAGGTAGCTCAGGCGATGATGACGGTCGGTTTCCCAGATCCAGTCCGATGCGGCCTCGGCCACTGCGCGAAAGCGCTGCTCGCTGGCTTCCAGCGCCTGGTTAGTAGCCTGCAGGTTGCGCAGGTTGGCGTCGATTTCCTGTGATGTGCGCAAGGCGTAGCGGAAGAAGTAGACCATCAGCAAACCCAGTACCAGCATGGCGCCGAGCAACGGCGGCAGCACGGCCCAGAGCAATTGTTCGCCGGGGCGCGGGGTGATCCAGTCAAGCCGGTAGCCGGTATCGCCAAGCTTCAGGCTGGGTTGATCCGCCAGCGGCGCGTCGGCTTTTTCGATGTGCATGCCGCTCAGGCCGACGCCGCTGCCCAGGCGGGTGAGTTTTTCCGGCGTCAGTTGATCAACGAAGAGCATCACCGAGGTGGTTTGCGGGTCGATGCCCAGCACTTCGTCATCGGGCCGAATGGCCGCAGCCACCAGTACTGCGGGCCAGCCGTTGAACAGCACGTGTTCGGTAATCTGCTGGCGTTCGGCAGCGACGCTGCGCGCCTTGGCGAGGATCGGGCCTAGTGGGCTTTCTATATAGGTATCGGCCGGGGCCTTGCTTAGCTGGCCCTTGAACAGGGCGTACTTGGTCGTCTGGTCATCGATGACGAACACCCCCTCGTAGCCGCTGGCGGTGTACAGCGAGTCGCCAACGTTTTTCTCTTCATACGCCCAGTGCAGGTCGGCGCTGCCATTGAGGTGATCATAAGCGGCGTTCCATACCGCGTAACTGGAAAGAAACTGCCGGGATGACTCCAGCCGCTGCTCCAGGGCCTTATGGGCGTAGAAGCTGCTTTTTTCCCGCTCGTTGGTGTTGAGCGTGGCAGCGATATTGAACAGTGCCCCCAAGGCAATCAGACAGGCAAGTGCGAACAACGCCGCGATGGCGGCAATGAGTTTGCGTGTTTGCAAGCTGGGGCGTTGGCTGGCTGGCAGAGCATCGGCAATCCTGTCCATACTCGGGCTGGTCCTTGTTGAGCTGCATCCCTGCGGCCTGGCCGCGCGGACGAACGTTCACTCAGGATAGGCCAGCTTCAGCGCAGTGAGGTCCGAATCGGCGAAATTGACCTGATTACGGCCACCTTTCTTGGCGCAATACAGGGCTTTGTCCGCTTCATTGAGCCAGGCTTCCGGGTCGGGCAGGGCGTCGCTGCAACTGGCCAGGCCGATACTCAGGCTGATGTGTAGCTCCGGTAGCTGTGGGTTGCGGTAGCTGCCGACCCGTTCGCGCAGGCGTTCCATGGCCTGCCTGGCGTCTTCCAGGCGGGTATCCGGAAGAATGACGCAAAATTCGTCGCCCCCGTAGCGTCCGGCCAGGTCATCATCGCGCAGGGTGCGCTTGAGCTCATTGCTCAACTGGTGCAGGACGCAATCGCCGACGACATGGCCGTAGGTATCGTTGATGGTTTTGAAGTGGTCGATGTCGATGATTGCGATCACCGCTTCGCGGCCTTGCTGCTGGCAGATCTGGAACTTGAGCTGCAGCAGGTCTTTCCATGAGCCATGATTGAGCAGGCCGGTCAGGCTGTCGGTGCGGCTCAGGGCGCTTAGCCTGCGCTTGTGTTCAGACAGCTTCATCGCCAGGCGATAACAGACCCAGCCGACCGCCATGGGGTAGAGCGTCAGCATCGGCAGGCACGCATAGACTTGCAGGGTGGTTGCGTGCAGTTGTAGCCCGGGGCCGAACAGGGCGATCGACAACAGCATGCCCAGGCCCTGGATCAGCAGGCCCCTGAAGAACAGACGCTGGCCGCCTGCAGCGAAGTTGTTCATGGCCATCATCGCCAGGATCGTCACGCTGGGCAGCGGGTTGAACTGCAGGGTGGCGGTCCAGAACCCGCCCATCAGCGAGTCCAGTTGCAGGTTGCGGTACTCGGCGTGGTACGGGACGTTGGCGCGCAGGGCGATTTGATAGGCCAGGTGCGGCCAGACCAGGCCGTTGAACAGCAGCAGGGTCCAGGCCCATGAGGGCACAGGCAGGCTTGAAATCCCGGCCATTACGCTGAGCATGCCGATCCCCAGGCCGATGATGCGCGGCAGGTAAATCCGCTTTACAAATGAAAGTCCCTTGCCGCTTTTCTTTTCCATCATGGATGCTGGTCTATTCCGGGGCGCCGTTTATCGCATAAATGCTGTCAATATTGTTGAACAATCGCAGGCTATTGAAAAATGGCCTTACAAGCCATTTCACGGTTGATGCAATCACTGTGGGGTACCATGAAACTGATCTTCATCCTTGGAGTGTTTCTGCTCATGGCCCCGCTGACTCCCCAGGCCGGTGAACCGGCGCAACGCCAGGATGGGCGCTATCGCAACCAGGTGCAGTTGCCCCAGGACGGGGTGATGAAAAAACTGCGCATCGGCCTTAAATACCTGCTCCTGAAAAAGCCCGCCGATACCCGGCCCAGTGTCAGCATTGCCGTGCAGCCCCTGAGCCGCCAGCAGCTGCTTGAAGCACCGGATCATAGCGTCTGGCGCTTGGGGCATTCCACGGTACTGTTGAAACTGAGCGAGCGCTTCTTCATCACCGACCCGGTGTTCGCCGAGCGCGCCTCGCCAGTGCAATGGGCCGGCCCCCGGCGTTTTCACCCGCCACCACTGAAGCTCGACCAATTACCGCCGTTAACCGCGGTGATTCTCTCCCACGACCACTTCGATCACCTCGACGAGCAGGCCATACGTCAACTGGCCAACAGTGCCGAATACTTCATTGCGCCTCTGGGGGTGGGCGATATTCTGATTGGCTGGGGTGTGCCGGCGAGCAAGGTCCGGCAATTGGATTGGTGGCAGGAAACCAGCGTCGAAGGCGTAAGGTTTGTCGCAACCCCGGCGCAGCATTTTTCCGGGCGCGGCCTGTTCGACAGCAACAGTACCCTGTGGGCATCCTGGGTGATGATCGATGACCAGTTGAAGGTGTTTTTCAGTGGCGATACCGGCTATTTCGACGGCTTCAAGGAGATCGGCAAGCAGTACGGCCCCTTCGACCTGACCCTGATCGAAACCGGCGCCTACAACGTCAACTGGCCCGATGTACACATGCAGCCCGAGCAAAGCCTGCAGGCGCACCTTGACCTGCGCGGGCGCTGGTTGCTGCCGATCCATAACGGTACGTTTGACCTGTCCACCCACAGTTGGCATGAACCGTTCGACCGCATCCTGGCGTTGGCCAATGCCGCACAGGTATCGCTGAGCACGCCGCAGATCGGCGAGCGGGTCAGCCTCGATCAACCGCACAGTGGTCCGGCCTGGTGGCAGTCCAAGCCACAACGGGAGCTGCGTCAGGGCGGCGAACGGGTGCTGGCGGCGCGAGAGCCCTAGGGGTTCTTGCCTGCCGACTGGTCTTTTTGCCGGTCACGCCGGGGTAGGGCAGTGGGCGGCTTGCTGCTGTCGCTACGCACCTGGGCGTGGCTGATCAGGGCGAAAATGAAGCTGCCGCCAATGATGTTGCCGATCAGGGTCGGCGCGGCGAAATCCAGCCAGAATGCCGTCCAGCTGACTTCGCCGGCCCAGACCAGGTAGGACACTTCCACCGAGCCGACGACGATATGGGTGAAATCACCCAGGGCCATCAGGTAGGTGATCATCAGGATGATCCACGCCTTGGCGCTTTCCATCGACGGGATCATCCAGACCATGGTGGCGATCATCCAGCCTGAGATGATGCCTTTGGCAAACATCTGGTTCAGGTCGTTTTCCATCACCTTGTGGCCGACGTCGAGGAAGGCGACGTCGGTCTTGCTGTCGAAGATCGGCAGGTTGAGCATCACATAGGACACCAGGATGGTGCCGGCCAGATTGCCGAGCAGTACCACCGACCATAAACGTAGCAAGCGACCGAAGTTGCGCAGGCTAGGTTCGGTCATCACCGGCAGTACTGCGGTCAGGGTGTTTTCGGTAAACAGTTGCTGGCGGGCCAGGATCACGGCAAGAAATCCGGCCGAGTAACCCAGGCTGGCGATCACCTGGCTGCTGTCGTCTTCGGGCAGGCGCGAATAGAACAGCCCCATGGCCATCAGCGACAGGCCCATGCTCAGCCCGGCGGCAAGCGCCGACCAGAACAGCGCGGCGATGGTGCGCTCCAGCTCCTGGTCACCCTGGAAACGAATGATCTCGTGCAATACCGCCGCGCGGGGTGGCTGGTTATGGCTGACTTCCTGCTCTTCGTCTGCAGACAGGCCGGGGGTTTTGCCGCTTTGCGCTTCACTCATGGCGGTGGCTCATCTATGGGGTGCCTTATCTACAGATCGATGCTGCTTCGATTAGTTGCTTGCCTCCAGCAGGTTCAGTGCCAGTTGCGCGACCTGCAGGGGCGTGCGGGCGTCTTCGTGCAAGTCATCCTCGAGAAACCAGGCCGCCGACAAACCACACCAGGCGACGATCCACTGCAGCATGTGCTGACGAGGCAGGCCGGCTGTTTCGCATACAATCTGCAAGCGCCGCTGAAAACAGTGTGGGTCGGTGGCCAGAGCGTGGGTCGGATTACAGAACAGGTTGGCGTAGTCGAAGGCGCGGTCGCCGTAGAGGTGCTTGGGGTCGATGGCCAGCCAGCCTCTGTTGCCGAAGTCGAGAACGTTGCCGTGGTGGATATCTCCATGCAGCACCCTCTGTTCGCCGGGGGAGGCGAGCAACTGGCTGGCAATGTCGGCGCAACGTCGGTACAGCCCGCCATTTTCTTCGGCGGCGGGCCACAGGCCGGAAAACCAGGGTTGTAGCTCGACCAGTGGCGGCAGCGGCTGGTCCCGTGGTGCATGCAGGCGGGCAATCGCCGCGCAAAGGATGCGCGTGGCCTCTTCGTCGCGACCGTGTTGAGCATGATCGGCCAGTGAGGCGGTCCCCTGAGCACGCTCAAGCAATACGGCGTGATCGATGTGTTCGAGCACCGCGGCGGCGCCTTGGCCATCCCACCACTGCATCAACAAGGCACCGGACTGTTCTTCGGGTTCGTGGGCGATCTTGAGCATCGCTGCCTTG
>NZ_CP071706.1:2095000-4430000 GCF_000696345.2 Pseudomonas donghuensis | reverse complement strand
CGAATATTGATTTCTGAACTTTTTCAGAATCGTTCTTTAAAAATTTGGGTATGTGATAGAAAGATAGACTGGACAGCACTTTCACTGGTGTGTGTTCAGGCTAAGGTAAAATTTGTGAGTCATTACAAATTTTCGGCGAATGTTGTCTTCACAGTATAACCAGATTGCTTGGGGTTATATGGTCAAGTGAAGAAGCGCATACGGTGGATGCCTTGGCAGTCAGAGGCGATGAAAGACGTGGTAGCCTGCGATAAGCTTCGGGGAGTCGGCAAACAGACTTTGATCCGGAGATCTCTGAATGGGGGAACCCACTCAGCATAAGCTGAGTATCTTGTACTGAATACATAGGTGCAAGAGGCGAACCAGGGGAACTGAAACATCTAAGTACCCTGAGGAAAAGAAATCAACCGAGATTCCCTTAGTAGTGGCGAGCGAACGGGGACTAGCCCTTAAGTGGCTTTGAGATTAGCGGAACGCTCTGGAAAGTGCGGCCATAGTGGGTGATAGCCCTGTACGCGAAAATCTCTTAGTCATGAAATCGAGTAGGACGGAGCACGAGAAACTTTGTCTGAATATGGGGGGACCATCCTCCAAGGCTAAATACTACTGACTGACCGATAGTGAACCAGTACCGTGAGGGAAAGGCGAAAAGAACCCCGGAGAGGGGAGTGAAATAGAACCTGAAACCGTATGCGTACAAGCAGTGGGAGCCTACTTGTTAGGTGACTGCGTACCTTTTGTATAATGGGTCAGCGACTTATATTCAGTGGCGAGCTTAACCGAATAGGGGAGGCGTAGCGAAAGCGAGTCTTAATAGGGCGTTTAGTCGCTGGGTATAGACCCGAAACCGGGCGATCTATCCATGGGCAGGTTGAAGGTTAGGTAACACTGACTGGAGGACCGAACCGACTACCGTTGAAAAGTTAGCGGATGACCTGTGGATCGGAGTGAAAGGCTAATCAAGCTCGGAGATAGCTGGTTCTCCTCGAAAGCTATTTAGGTAGCGCCTCATGTATCACTGTAGGGGGTAGAGCACTGTTTCGGCTAGGGGGTCATCCCGACTTACCAAACCGATGCAAACTCCGAATACCTACAAGTGCCGAGCATGGGAGACACACGGCGGGTGCTAACGTCCGTCGTGAAAAGGGAAACAACCCAGACCGTCAGCTAAGGTCCCAAAGTTATGGTTAAGTGGGAAACGATGTGGGAAGGCTTAGACAGCTAGGAGGTTGGCTTAGAAGCAGCCACCCTTTAAAGAAAGCGTAATAGCTCACTAGTCGAGTCGGCCTGCGCGGAAGATGTAACGGGGCTCAAACCATACACCGAAGCTACGGGTATCACTTAGGTGATGCGGTAGAGGAGCGTTCTGTAAGCCTGTGAAGGTGAGTTGAGAAGCTTGCTGGAGGTATCAGAAGTGCGAATGCTGACATGAGTAACGACAATGGGAGTGAAAAACTCCCACGCCGAAAGACCAAGGTTTCCTGCGCAACGTTAATCGACGCAGGGTTAGTCGGTCCCTAAGGCGAGGCTGAAAAGCGTAGTCGATGGAAAACAGGTTAATATTCCTGTACTTCTAGTTATTGCGATGGAGGGACGGAGAAGGCTAGGCCAGCTTGGCGTTGGTTGTCCAAGTTTAAGGTGGTAGGCTGAGATCTTAGGTAAATCCGGGATCTTAAGGCCGAGAGCTGATGACGAGTTGCCTTTAGGCGACGAAGTGGTTGATGCCATGCTTCCAAGAAAAGCTTCTAAGCTTCAGATAACTAGGAACCGTACCCCAAACCGACACAGGTGGTTGGGTAGAGAATACCAAGGCGCTTGAGAGAACTCGGGTGAAGGAACTAGGCAAAATGGCACCGTAACTTCGGGAGAAGGTGCGCCGGTGAGGGTGAAGGACTTGCTCCGTAAGCCCATGCCGGTCGAAGATACCAGGCCGCTGCGACTGTTTATTAAAAACACAGCACTCTGCAAACACGAAAGTGGACGTATAGGGTGTGACGCCTGCCCGGTGCCGGAAGGTTAATTGATGGGGTTAGCTAACGCGAAGCTCTTGATCGAAGCCCCGGTAAACGGCGGCCGTAACTATAACGGTCCTAAGGTAGCGAAATTCCTTGTCGGGTAAGTTCCGACCTGCACGAATGGCGTAACGATGGCGGCGCTGTCTCCACCCGAGACTCAGTGAAATTGAAATCGCTGTGAAGATGCAGTGTATCCGCGGCTAGACGGAAAGACCCCGTGAACCTTTACTATAGCTTTGCACTGGACTTTGAATTTGCTTGTGTAGGATAGGTGGGAGGCTTTGAAGCGTGGACGCCAGTTCGCGTGGAGCCATCCTTGAAATACCACCCTGGCAACTTTGAGGTTCTAACTCAGGTCCGTTATCCGGATCGAGGACAGTGTATGGTGGGTAGTTTGACTGGGGCGGTCTCCTCCTAAAGAGTAACGGAGGAGTACGAAGGTGCGCTCAGACCGGTCGGAAATCGGTCGTAGAGTATAAAGGCAAAAGCGCGCTTGACTGCGAGACAGACACGTCGAGCAGGTACGAAAGTAGGTCTTAGTGATCCGGTGGTTCTGTATGGAAGGGCCATCGCTCAACGGATAAAAGGTACTCCGGGGATAACAGGCTGATACCGCCCAAGAGTTCATATCGACGGCGGTGTTTGGCACCTCGATGTCGGCTCATCACATCCTGGGGCTGAAGCCGGTCCCAAGGGTATGGCTGTTCGCCATTTAAAGTGGTACGCGAGCTGGGTTTAGAACGTCGTGAGACAGTTCGGTCCCTATCTGCCGTGGACGTTTGAGATTTGAGAGGGGCTGCTCCTAGTACGAGAGGACCGGAGTGGACGAACCTCTGGTGTTCCGGTTGTCACGCCAGTGGCATTGCCGGGTAGCTATGTTCGGAAGAGATAACCGCTGAAAGCATCTAAGCGGGAAACTTGCCTCAAGATGAGATCTCACTGGAGCCTTGAGCTCCCTGAAGGGCCGTCGAAGACTACGACGTTGATAGGTTGGGTGTGTAAGCGCTGTGAGGCGTTGAGCTAACCAATACTAATTGCCCGTGAGGCTTGACCATATAACACCCAAGCAATTTGCGTCGAATGACCAGATTGCGGTGTTGTGAAGACTGCAAAGCCGAGAATTTGTAACTCACAAAACATCACATACCCGATTCGCTGGAGTGTCTTAAACAAGACCTTCTGGCAACAGAATTTCTTGACGACCATAGAGCATTGGAACCACCTGATCCCATCCCGAACTCAGCAGTGAAACGATGCATCGCCGATGGTAGTGTGGGGTTTCCCCATGTGAGAGTAGGTCATCGTCAAGATTAAATTCCGAAACCCCTATCTGCGTACGCAGGTAGGGGTTTTGTCTTTATGGCGATTTAATTGCTAGTCGTGGCCCCTGTGGGAGCCGGCCTTGCCGGCGATGCAGGCACCGCCTGATTAGCTGGAAACACCAGCTACCATGATTGCCCTTTCCCCAACCTAAGACCATTCCTGCCCCAGCTTCAGACCCGCCTGACTGTCTTATCTAACCGAGTGTCCGCTTAACTGGCGTCCCTCCCATAACGATAAGAAGGCCAAAGCCCATGTCTGCAAATGCTGCCCCGATCAGTCCCGCCCGTGTCGCAGTCATCCAGTTCGACCCGCAGGTCGGTCTTGAGCACTGCGACAACAACCTCTGCCATGGCCTGCAGCTCGCAGAACAGGCGGTCGGCGAGGGCGCCAATCTGATAGTCCTGCCTGAGCTGGCCAACACCGGCTACAGCTTCAATACTCGAGCCGAAGCCTGGGCTCACGCCGAAGCTCTGGCGGACGGTCCTAGCCTGAAAACCTGGGCAGCATTTGCCCGTCAACACCATGTCTACCTGGTTGCAGGCTTTGCCGAGCGCGACGGCTTGAAACTGTATGACAGTGCTGTGCTGTTCGGCCCGGAAGGCCTGCTGGGGCATTACCGCAAAGCCCATCTGTGGAACCAGGAGAAGCTCTGGTTCAGCCCGGGGAACCTCGGCTTCCCGGTGTTCGAGACGCCCATCGGCCGTATCGGCCTGTTGATCTGCTGGGACATCTGGTTCCCGGAAGTGCCACGTCTGCTGGCCATGCAGGGGGCCGATATCATCTGCGGCCTGAACAACTGGGTATGGACGCCACCGCCGTTGTTCGATGCCAGTGGCCGCTGCATGGCCTCTTACCTGACCATGACCGCCGCCCATGTCAACAATGTGCATATCGCCGCCGCCAACCGGATCGGCAGTGAGCGTGGTGGGCGGTTTCTGGGCTGCTCGTTGATTGCCGGCACCAACGGCTGGCCCCTCGGTGAGATCGCCGGGCCGGAAGACCAATGCATCCTCTACGCCGATCTCGACCTCAGTAGTGCTCGCAGCGCACCGATCTGGAACAGCCTCAACGATCTGCCCCGCGACCGACGGACCGACCTCTACGGTTCGATGCTCGGTTATGACCTGCACCCAGCCTTGCCGCGCTAAGGAGGAGGGATGGACAACTCAATCGAAACCTCCCGTTCCACCTTCTGGCCTTTGCTGTTGTTGTGCCTGACGGTGTCGTTGGTCACCACGGTGCTGCTTGAAGTCATCAGCGGTCGCGCCGACGCTTGGATTGGCCTGTGGCCAGACTATGTGCACATGATGAGCAACCTCAACCAGCCCTTGGCGCGTTTGCGCTGGGTCATCGGCGATATCAGCGAAGTGGCCTTCTACAAGCATGAGCTGCCAGCGCTGGGGTTGCTCGCAGGTGCTGCCCTGGCCCATTGGGCCAACCGCAACGGCAAGCGCTGGCAAGGCTTCGCCATTTGCTACGGTACGGGCTTGTGGCCGTGGCTGGTGACCAGTTCGCTGCTGGGGTTGTGGTTCAGTCATGCGCTGTGGGGCTGGACCTTGAACAGTGGCACCTGGCAACCGACCTTCGTCGCGTTCGTTTCGTTGCCGGCGGCTATGGTGCTGGTGTTTGGTCCAGGCTGGAAGGTCGCTTTCAGCGGCGCACTGATGGGCGCTTTGCTGGTCACGCCGGCCAGCCTGTTGCTGGTCAACTACCTGTGCTACCCCTTGAAGCTGCCAGTGGTCGTCGGCAATGTCGGCGGCATGGCGGTTGCCAGTGTGCTGGCGTTCATCTTGATCCGCCGATTTCCGCTGCTGGTGAGGTCAACCGCGTCGGAACACACCCCACAAGCGGTCGGCCAGATCCAAGCCGATTACGGCATCACCTGGACATTGCGCCGGGTATTGGCCGACTTCAGTGAAGCGCCGTTCTTCGGCAATGAGCTGGCGAGCCTGGGTTTGTTGTTGGGCCTGTTGCTGGCGTACATCCTGTCTCCCACGGGCCCGGCCTACGGCTCGCAACTTGTCGTGCAGATGGTGGCGGGGCAGGTGCTGGCCTCGTTCATCGGTGTGCTGATCTGGCGTAGGCAATGGATGCGCCTGGGCTGGTATCCAACCTATATCCCGATCGTTTCCGTCGTCCCGGCTGCCGTGCTCACCTTCGGCGGTAGCTGGCAGGTGGTCGGGCTCAGTGCGGTGTTGGGAGCACTGCTGGCCCCGCCATTGGCGGCCGCTATCAGCCAGCGCCTGCCAAGCCATATGCATGGCTTCATCGGCAATGTGCTGTCCATGGCTGTTTCTACCCTGGCAATCCTCCCCTTCATCAGTCTGGTTACAGGAGGTGACGCATGACCCTGCCCAAACTTGCCATAGGAACCCTGGGCGGCACCCTCAGCATGCTCCAGTCAGCAGTAGGCGAAGGTGTCACTCCTGGTCTGGACAGCACGCAGATGCTCGCCGAGGCACCCCAGCTTGCAAGCCTTGCGCACATCTCGACGAAAACCCTGCAGATGCTACCCAGTGCATCGTTGTCCTTCATTCAGTTGATCGATGTCCTGTATTGGGCCAAAGCCCAGGTGGAGGAGGGCGCACAGGGGGTGGTGCTGACCCAGGGCACCGATACCCTCGAGGAAGTGGCCTACTTTCTCGAACTGCTCTGGCCCTTTGATGCGCCATTGATCCTGACTGGCGCCATGCGTGCGGCCAGTGAGCCCGGCGCCGATGGCCCGGCCAATCTGCTGGCAGCGGCGCAGGTGGCGCTGGCTGCGCAGAGTCGGGGCCGCGGCGTACTGGTAGTGATCAATGATCAGATCCACGCCGCTGCCCATGTGCGTAAAACCGAGAGCCTGGCCATGGCAGCCTTCAGCTCAGCGCACTTCGGCTGCGAGGGTTTGGTTGTGGAGGGGCACGCGTGCTACCTGAAGCCTGTGAGGCCTCGCCAGCCCCTGCCAGAGCCTTGGCGTCTCGATCAACGTGTAGCGCTGCTGGAGGCCAGCCTGGCTGCTGACACCCTGCTGCTCGAGCAAATGACCGGGTTGGGCTATGAAGGCTTGGTCGTCGCCGGGTTTGGCGCCGGGCATGTATCCGAAGGGTGGGCAAAGAGTGTGGGATACATCCTCACTAGAATGCCGGTGATTATCGCCTCGCGAACCGGCTCCGGCCCTACGGCGCGGTATACCTATGGCTTTGACGGCGGCGAAATGGACCTGCAACGCAAGGGCGCCCAGATGGCGGGGTTCCTGTGCCCGCGCAAGTGCCGGGTATTGTTGTGGGTGCTGATTGGCTGCGGGATGGATGACGAGCTGGAGCACTGGCTGGCCGAGTATCGTCAGCCGCGATGAAGGGGGATCACGTGGGGCCGTGTGTCGGCACCCACGTGTCCTCGGGCGCGCGCTTAGACCAAGCGCTGAGGCACTACGCCGCGCGGCAGGCGGCTGCTGCCGGGCAGGGCGGTCAGGCGATCACGCCAGTTGGCCTTGAAGCAGAACGCGGTGGGGCTGGCCTTGGCCATGCGCTGTTTGCGCAGCTCTGCCAGGGACGGGGTGGATTTTTTGGCCGGCGCAGACGACTCCGTCTTGACCAGGGACCGCTGACACGACTTGCAGGAAACCTGGTCAGGGGTGGAGGTGCTGGTGAGGTTATTACCGGCGCGACCGCAAGCGACTGCGTCGCCGCTGGTTGAGTAGTGCATTACCAAGCTGTACATCTCCAAACATAGGAACAAAAGCCCCCTATTTTCGCACAGGTTGGCGGCGGATGCGGCGCCATCGTCAACGCCGTGCTGCAGGCTTGAGTCAGAAGGTTGGAGAACAGCGGTGTTTATAGCGGTGAAATAGTACCGAGTGCGCCAATCGCGATGGCCAGCGCCAGAAAACCCACGACGAAGAATGCAAGCTTACCCATTGAGCGCTCCAGATGACGGTTTTGCGGTGCAGCGCCAGGCTGCACTAGCGAGATGCGCCCGGTAGAGCGGGACGCAGGACTATTTTCGCTCTGGCGCTGTTACCGAAACAGATTCAGTTGGCGCTGCAAAATACGGATCAGATCAACTGTCACGCCGCCACTTAACGCCGCCAGGCACCTTCAGGCACTTCAACCTCACGCTCGGCTTGCGCCAGGGCCCGCTTCAAGCCCTCTACACCAAAGGGGATGCAGTAAGCCGGCTTGGCCCGCTCGAACCGCCAACTGTCGTCCAGGCCGCCGGCATCGACGGTGTCGTAACCCAGGTCGTCGAGCAGCGTGCTCACAACGGTCTTCGCTTCACCATCATCGCCGGCAATAGGCAGGGCACGCCGATCTGTTGCGCCACTGATACGTGCGTCTTTCTCCAGGTCCTGGGCAAGAATTGCATTGAACACCTTCACCACCCGCGAACCCGGCAGATGCTCGGCAAGCAGGCGACTGGTGGTGGTCTGGAAGCTGTCCAGCGCGGGAAAATGACCATCGCGGTCCGGGTAGTAGTTGTTGGCGTCCATAACGATCTTGCCCTCCAGCCACTGCGCGGGCACGCTGCGGTAGTGCCCGAAGGGGATCGCCACCAGTATCAGCTCAGCAAACCGCGCCGCATCTTCTGCACTGCCCACCTCGCAGCCCAGAATGCCGCTGCGCACGCTGCTCATGGTCTGCGGCCCGCGTGAGTTACTGAGCATCACCTGATGCCCGGCTGCCAGCGCCAGCTGTGCCACTGCCCGACCGATAAAACCTGCCCCGATAATGCCGATACGCATGTCCTTGCTCCGTTGCGTGATAGGAGCGTTTATGATGATTGGCAACCAGATGGAGATAAATTACCGGTCTGGATAGAGTGTCGTTACCAGGAGTGTTGAATGATGGATCGTCTGACCAGCATGGGCGCCTTTGTGATGGCGGCTGAAGCAGGTTCCTATGCCAGCGCCGCGGAGCGTCTGGGCATGTCGCCACAAATGGTTGCCAAGCATGTAGCCGCTCTGGAACATCGCCTGGGCGCGCGCCTGCTCAACCGCACTACCCGCCGCCAGAGCCTGACCGAGCTTGGCAACGCCTACTACGAGCGCTGCAAACACATCCTCAGCGAGGCGCAGGCGGCCGACTCCCTGGCGCAGATCATGAACGATACGCCGCGGGGCAAACTGAAGGTCAGTGCGCCGGTCACCTTCGGCTCCTACAGCCTGATGCCGCTGGTGACTGACTTTCTGCGCCAGTACCCCGAGGTTGAGATCGACCTGCACCTGACCGACCGCTTCGTCGACCTGGTCGAGGAGGGCTTCGAGGTGGCGTTTCGCATCGGCCCCCTGGGCACCTCCAGCCTGACCGCCAGGCCGCTTGCGCCTTACCGCCTGGTGGCCTGCGCTGCGCCGTGCTACCTGGCCGCCCACGGCACCCCACGAACGCCAGCCGACCTCGAACAGCACGAATGCCTGGGCTACGCCTATTGGTCGCGCCCGGCCGATCGCGAGTGGCAGTTCGTCCAGGGCGATACCCTGCACAAGGTGCAGGTCGCCAGCCGTTTGCAGGTCAATGAGAGCAGGGCGCTGATGTCAGCGGCGCTGGATGGCTTCGGGATTGTGCTGGGGCCGGAAGACTTTCTGCGCCCGGCGCTGCAAAGCGGCGAGCTGGTGCGGGTTCTGGCTGACTACCAGCCGCCGAGTCGGCAGATGCATTTGCTCTATACCGCCAACCGGCAGAGAACCGCCAAGCTGCGACGGTTCATCAATGCGGTGCTGGCGCGCTTTGCGATCAGTGTGGAAACCGACCATGCAGCTCATTAGCCCCTGACTCAAAGCCGCAGCCAGCGCGCCGCCACCTGCCGCCAGGGTGGGGGGCTTTGATGGCGCTTCTATGCGCCATGGAGCCTGGCTCGAACAGCACCTCAGGCACATCGCGCAAACGAATCCACGGTTCGTGCTGCCACTGCAGCACGCTAAGCGAATGCCTGCCCCAATCCATCTGGCCGATCCTTGGCACGTCCTGTACTGGCAGATCCTGCCTGTCCCGCAGCCGCGGCAAGGTTCGCCGTTGATCGGCATCGAGCTTGCGCACGATATGTTCGTCAAGGTAACGGCCAATCAGCCGGCGAGTTCGCGAGCGCAGAACCAGGCTTGGGACTCGAGCTGCCCGGCACAGGCCGCAATGCTGTTCCCTCAAGCGGAGCAGCCTTGCGATCCACCGGAAACCGGGTCTTTGATCGCTTCACCGTCCTTGGCCTTGAGGGTCTTGGACGGTGATCCTTAAATATCCCTCCGACGGGCCAACAACACGGCCCACACGGCCTGATAAAGGACGGATACAAAAAGTAACATTAAGAAAACTCATTTAAATCAATCTATTAGGTGTTTTCTGGAATTCAGATACAAAAAATTTCAAAACTCACGTGTACAGATGTGAAATGCCAAGGGTAATTTCACCCTCAAGCTGTGCGGTCAACTGCAATGGAATGCAGCCTGTAGCAACCCGGATCTTCATGCCTCCACCGGGTTTGCACCTACTACAATAGAGGGAGCTAATCGTGAACTGCATTTTCTGTGCAATCGCCAAGAAAGAATCACCGGCTGCCGTTGTCTACGAAGACGAGCAGTGCCTGGCCTTTCTCTCCATCCAGCCGATTACTCCTGGTCATGTCCTGGTCATTCCCAAGGCCCACGCAAGCGGCCTGGGTGATATCCCTCCTCAAACCTGTGGCCACATGATGCGTGTGGGTCAACGGGTGGCGGCCGCCCTGCGTGAAAGCGGCTTGAGCCTCAATGAACACCCCTGCGAAGGTATCAACCTGCTGCTGTGCGATGGCGCTGTGGCCGGGCAGACGGTGGGCCACGCCCACCTGCATGTACTGGCCCGCTTTGTCGGTGACGGTTTCAACCTGGGTCATGCGGACCTTCCACTCGCTACGCCCCAAGTGCTGGGCGAGCGCGCAGAGCAGATCCGTCGAGCCTTGACCTCGCTGCCACCGGTTTAACTGCAAGTCGCTTTAGTTTAAAGGCACGCCCGCGATAAGAGGGGTGCGTGCCTTGCTGTGCGCAGTAAGCAAATCATCAACTTGTAGGCATCTACGCAAGGAGGCGAAGCTATGTATTGTCCTGTGGAAACTTAGGTCGTGCGCTGGGCTGAGTTGAATACTACAGATCACAATAAGAAGGGAATTCTCATGCCATCACTCGCAAGTAATAAGGCTGCCTTGCCTTCGGCAAATATGCAGTTGGTAAAGGATGATTCAGCCGGTTCGGCAATCTACAGTTTCTATGATTCAGTACTTCAAGACTTGTGCCAATCTGACAAGGTCAACGTCAGGCAGGTGGTTACGCCAGCGCAGTTTCTCGAACTGTCTCGTGCCCGCAGCCGGTTGTACGGGCAGCGAAAGACTTACTACAAGACGTTGTTCGGTAACGCGGTCGACGACACCGTATGCCTGGATGAATACGACCCGCGTTCCTACGTGTTTGCCTTTTATTATGATGGTGAAATTATCGGCACCCAGCGTATTACGCCTTTCCCTCACGAGTCGGGCGAGTTCATCAGCCATGAACAACTGGTGCGGTTCTCCGGGCCCAATTACGAGAATGAGTGCGTCGAACTCTCGCGACTTATTGTCGACAAGCATTCCCCGGTCAAGAACGTGGTCAACGGATTGGCGATGACCGGCGCCTCGCTGGTCGCCCTGGAAGGCGGCTACAAAACCTTCATCACCTACGTAAAACCACGGCTTGCGCCGAAGTTCGACAGCTTCGTCTTTGATCAGGACGGTATCTTCTTCCAGATCAAAGCCCGCGGTGATCACTACTACGCCCTGTACAAAGGCGATCTGATGCCGTCGGTCACGCCCTTCTTCGGCTTGCAAAGCTGCCCTGCAGACCTGAAGAACATTGATGACTTGATTCGCTACACCTTGGCCGCCCGTGCCGCGAGGCAGTCACTGGCGGGATGAGCATCCAAAAACAACGACAACATTGAGGTTGATCCAAGATGGAAGCCAGGAACAAAGAAGTGGTCATCGAGTTTTACGAGCGCATGTTTGGCCAGCGGGAACTGGCGGTCGCCGATACGTTGATTGCCGAGGATTATGTACAACACAACAATGTATTTATTCCACCGCGCCGCGAAGGCTTCAAGACCTACTTTACGCAGTTCTTCAAAACATTCCCCGAGTCGGGTACCAGCATTGAACGGGTATGCGCCGAAGGCGATTATGTCTTCCTGTATGCCAAGCACTGGGCCAAGCACAGATTCTTTACGGTGAATTACAAGGTGATCGATATCTATCGTGTGGAAAACGGTGTGCTGATGGAACACTGGGATACTATCGAAGGCCTGGGGTTCTTCTCCAAGTTCATCTACATCATAAAGTCCTTACTGCGCCTGTAAGTCCGTGTTCGCTTGATAGTATAAAAAGTGTCATGAATGATTTATCAACCCGCCAAGGAAGAGAGTGAAATGACTGAAGTGACCGCGTTTCGCAAAGAGCTGAAAGCCATCTGTGATGCCGAATGGGAAAAGATCAAGGCCGGCCGCTTTTTCCAGATGATGAAGCGCCCCGAGTTGCAGCGTGACCTCTACATCAAGTCGATTGTCCAGGTGTATCACTACACCAAGAACAACGCGATCAACCAGGCGGTGGCGTGCTGGAACCAGGACCATAAAAAGGTCGGCCTGCTGCGTTTTGCGATGAAGCATGCGCTGGAAGAACTGGGCCATGAAAACATGGCGTACAACGACCTGATCGCCATTGGCGTCGACAAGTCCGAGTTCGATAAGCCGATGCTGCCGGCCACAGAGGCGTTCTACGGCTACCTGGATTTCGTCTCTGTGTGCCGCGGCATCATTCCACGGCTGGGCTACAGCTTCTGGGCCGAGGACTGCTACGAGCACCTCGAGCCATTGATGGATGTCTGCAAGAACCATCTCAAGCTGACCGATCAACAACTTACCTTCTTTGTCGCCCACGCGATCATCGACGAGAAACACTCCGAGCAAGTCAACGCAGCCATCGACCGCTGGGTCGTGACCGACGAAGAAAAAGAGTCGGTCAAGCAAGTCGCACGCACCACGGTTTACTTGATGGGCAAGATCCTCGAGTCGGTCGCCGACGAGTTCTGAGGCTTGGCAACAGGCGTCCTCGCGCACCCCGCTGCGCGAGGACTTTTTACATGGCGTGCACAACAATAAAGCGATCGGCCGGTCTGGCGCTTGTCCAACCGCCTGGCTGCCACGGTCAATTCACTAGGAGGTGACATGAGTAGCAATAGCGACATGATTACCTGGGGCATGATGCTGCGCAAAATCCCCTTGATCGCCCGGGCCATTCCTCGGCTCATCAGGGGAATCAAAGCCTCCAAGCTCAAGGTCGATCAGCCCTGCGGCCTGGGGTGGGCCTTCGAACAGGCGGTTGCGCGCAACCCTCAAGGACCGGCGCTGCTCTACGAGGACAATCGTTTCAGTTATGAACAGGTCAACCAGTGGGCCAACCGTTTCGCCCACTACCTGCTTGCCCGTGGCCTGAAAAAAGGCGATGTGGTCGGCATATTTATTGAAAATCGCCCGGAATTGCTGGTCAGCGTGCTGGCGGTCAGCAAGATCGGCGGTATCTGCGCCATGCTCAACACCTCGCAGACCAACAACGTCCTGATCCACAGCTTGAGCCTGGTCAATCCCTCGGCGATTATCGTCGGCGAAGAGTTGGTGCCATCCTTTGACGCGGTGCGTAACGAGGTTGCCATCGATGAGCTGAGCACGTTCTTCCTGGCTGACACCGACACCACTCGCGATGCGGGCGTCGCGCCCGAGGGTTACATCAACCTGACCCGCGTCAGCGAAGCGCACTCCGCTGTCAATCCGGCGACCACCCAGCAGGTCTACCTGGACGACGCCTGCTTCTACATTTACACCTCCGGCACCACCGGTTTGCCCAAGGCCGGGGTGTTCAAGCACGGGCGCTGGATGAAAGTCTACGGTAGCTTCGGCATGATCGCCCTGGATATGCGCCCCGATGACATCGTCTATTGCACCTTGCCGCTCTATCACGGCACCGGGCTGTGCGTGAGCTGGGGCTCGGCATTGGCCGGCGCCTCGGGTTTCGCCATCCGCCGCAAATTCAGCGCCAGTCAGTTCTGGAATGACACACGCAAATTCAAGGCCACCACCATTTGCTATGTCGGTGAATTGTGTCGCTACCTGATCGACCAGCCTCCCGCCGGCAACGATGGCGACAACCCGGTGGTGAAAATGATTGGCAACGGCCTGCGCCCGGGCGTGTGGATCGACTTCAAGAGACGCTTCAACATCGAACGGGTCTGCGAGTTTTATGCCGCCAGTGACGGCAACATTGGCTTTACCAACATCCTCAACTTCGAAAACACCATCGGCTTTGCCATCAACGCCTGGTCGCTGGTGGAGTACGAACACGACACCGGCGAGCCGCGGCGCAGCGCGAACGGTTTCATGCAGAAAGTCGGCAAGGGTGGCCAAGGCTTGTTGCTGGCCAAGATCGACGACGACGCCCCATTCGACGGTTACACCGATCCGGAGAAGAGCAAAAAGGTGGTGCTGTACGACGTTTTCGAAAAGGGCGATCGTTACTTCAACAGCGGCGACCTGATTCGCGATATCGGCTTTGGCCACGCCCAATTCGTCGACCGCCTGGGGGACACCTTCCGCTGGAAAGGTGAAAACGTCTCCACCACCGAAGTCGAAAACATCATGGTGCAACACCCCCACATCGCCGAAGCCGTGGCCTACGGTGTGGAAATCAAGAACACCAACGGTCGTGCCGGGATGGCGGCCATCACCCCATCGGCCCCGCTGGAGCAACTGGATTTTTGCGACCTGCTGCGCTTCGTCAAAAGCCAGATGCCTCACTACGCGGTGCCGATGTTCCTGCGCATCAGGACCTGCATGGAAACCACCGGCACGTTCAAATACCAGAAAACCAAGCTAAGGACCGAAGCCTTCGACCCCAGCCAAACCGGTGAAGACCCGGTCTACGCTTGGCTACCGGGCACCGAAACCTACGTGCGCGTGACTGAGCAGGTGCTGCAGGACATTCATGGCGGCAAGTTCCGCTACTGAAGGGCAACTGCGCGAGCGTCAAACCACAAGGCCGAACAAATGCGTAATGCTGCTCACTCAAGCGGAGCAGCCTTACGCTTCCTGGTATCCCCGTCATAGCGCTCCGCACCCCATTGCTGAGCGAGTGACGTACCGGCCTTATGCTGAAAAGCCACCCAAGCTTTCATGGCTTAGGTGGCTTTTTTCAGTTTGAGCACTAATTGGGTGCGTTTAGTCTCGGATTTTTGAAAAAAGTCTCAGTTATCTTGAAAAATGAAGAACAGGGAAATCAATCCCAGCTCAACGCCCCACCGGTCTGATACTCGATAACCCGAGTCTCGAAGAAGTTCTTCTCTTTCTTCAAGTCCATGATCTCGCTCATCCATGGGAACGGGTTGGTGGTACCTGGGTACTCTTCCTTCAGGCCGATCTGCGACAGGCGACGGTTGGCGATGAACTTGAGGTAGTCCTCCATCATCGCCGCGTTCATGCCCAGCACGCCGCGAGGCATGGTGTCGCGGGCGTATTCGATTTCAAGCTGAGTGCCCTGCAGAATCATCTGCGAGGCTTCTTCCTTCATTTCGGCATCCCACAGGTGCGGGTTTTCGATCTTGATCTGGTTGATCACGTCGATACCGAAGTTCAGGTGCATGGACTCGTCACGCAGGATGTACTGGAACTGCTCGGCAACGCCAGTCATCTTGTTGCGGCGACCCATGGACAGGATCTGGGTGAAGCCGCAGTAGAAGAAAATGCCTTCCAGGACGCAGTAGTAAGCGATCAGGTTGCGCAGCAGCTCTTTGTCGGTCTCGACGGTGCCGGTGTTGAACTCCGGGTCGGAGATCGCGCGGGTGTAGCTCAGGCCCCAGGCGGCTTTCTTCGCCACCGACGGGATCTCGTGGTACATGTTGAAGATCTCGCCTTCATCCATGCCCAGCGATTCGATGCAGTACTGGTAGGCGTGGGTGTGGATCGCCTCTTCGAATGCCTGGCGCAGGATGTACTGGCGGCACTCGGGGTTGGTGATCAGGCGGTACACGGCCAGGGCCAGGTTGTTGGCAACCAGGGAGTCGGCGGTGGAGAAGAAGCCCAGGTTGCGCATGACGATACGACGCTCGTCGTCGGTCAGGCCTTCCGGGTTTTTCCACAGGGCGATGTCCGCGGTCATGTTGACCTCTTGCGGCATCCAGTGGTTGGCGCAACCGTCCAGGTACTTCTGCCAGGCCCAGTCGTACTTGAACGGTACCAGCTGGTTGAGGTCGGCGCGGCAGTTGATCATGCGCTTTTCGTCAACCGCGACACGGGCAGCGGAACCTTCCAGCTCAGCCAGGCCTTCGGCGATGTCGAGTTGGTCCAGAGCAGCCTTGGCGCGCTTGACTGCTTCGGAGTCAGCGGCGGTCACGGCGCGGGCTTCGAGGGCGGCGACACCGCCGGCGTTGTCGAGCTTGTCGATGCCTGCGGCAGCGGCTTGCGTGGCGGTGGTGCCTTTGGCGGCTTCTTCGCCTTCGTCTTTATCGAATTCGTCCCAGCTCAGCATGGTGGGTCTCCTGCTTGAGGGCCATATCAGTATGGCCGGTGGATCTTGGTTGCGGTGCTTGCGGTTGGGTACTGCGGTGCACGCAAAATCTTGGAATGCTTCCCGGGGCTGAGGCCCTCGGGGGAGGTCGGGGTGGCCCCGACCTTATTGTTCGGCCTGGCGAAGAGAGCGGCAGGGCCGGCCCTATCGCTGGCAAAGCCAGCTCCCACAGGAGAGCTGGCCAGCCTTCAGGCGCTTATTGGCAGGCTTCGCAATCCGGCTCGTCGATCGCGCAGGCCTTCGGTACCGGAGCAGGGCCGGCTGGCGCTGCCTGTACCGGGGCGCTGTCGCCACCGCTGGAAACGGCGTTGAGCTTGCCGGTGTTGATGGTCGACTTCTCGGTGCTGGTCGCGGCCAGGGCACGGAGGTAGTAGGTGGTTTTCAGACCACGGTACCAGGCCATGCGGTAGGTCACGTCGAGCTTCTTGCCCGAAGCGCCGGCGATGTACAGGTTCAGCGACTGGGCCTGGTCGATCCACTTCTGACGGCGGCTGGCGGCGTCGACGATCCACTTGGTTTCCACTTCGAAGGCAGTCGCGTAGAGGTCTTTGAGCTCTTGCGGGATGCGCTCGATCTGCTGCACCGAACCGTCGTAGTACTTCAGGTCGTTGATCATGACCGGGTCCCACAGGCCGCGGGCCTTGAGGTCGCGAACCAGATACGGGTTGATCACGGTGAATTCGCCCGAGAGGTTCGATTTCACGTACAGGTTCTGGTAGGTCGGCTCGATGGACTGCGACACGCCGGTGATGTTGGCGATGGTCGCGGTCGGCGCGATGGCCATGATGTTCGAGTTACGAATACCTTTTTGTACGCGAGCACGCACCGGTGCCCAGTCCAGGGTCTCGTTCAGGTCGACGTCGATGTACTTCTGGCCACGGGCTTCGATCAGGATCTGTTGCGAATCCAGCGGCAGGATGCCTTTGGACCACAGCGAGCCCTGGAAGGTCTCGTAGGCGCCGCGCTCGTCGGCCAGGTCACAGGAGGCCTGGATGGCGAAGTAGCTGACCGCTTCCATCGACTTGTCGGCGAACTCGACGGCAGCGTCGGAGCCGTAAGGGATGTGCTGCAGGTACAGCGCGTCCTGGAAGCCCATGATGCCCAGGCCGACCGGACGGTGCTTGAAGTTCGAGTTACGCGCTTGCGGCACCGAGTAGTAGTTGATGTCGATCACGTTGTCGAGCATGCGCACGGCGGTGTTGACGGTGCGTTGCAGCTTGGTGGTGTCCAGCTTGCCGTCGACAATGTGGTTCGGCAGGTTGATCGAGCCCAGGTTGCAGACCGCGATCTCGTCCTTGTTGGTGTTCAGGGTGATCTCGGTGCACAGGTTCGAGCTGTGGACCACGCCCACGTGCTGCTGCGGGCTGCGCAGGTTGCACGGATCCTTGAAGGTCAACCATGGGTGGCCGGTCTCGAACAGCATCGAGAGCATCTTGCGCCACAGGTCTTTGGCCTGGATGGTCTTGAACACCTTGATCTTGTTGTACTCGGTCAGGGCTTCGTAGTACTCGTAGCGCTCTTCGAAGGCCTTGCCGGTCAGGTCGTGCAGGTCTGGCACTTCCGATGGCGAGAACAGGGTCCACTTGCCGTCATCGAAGACGCGCTTCATGAACAGGTCAGGGATCCAGTTGGCGGTGTTCATGTCGTGGGTACGACGACGGTCATCACCGGTGTTCTTGCGCAGCTCGATGAATTCTTCGATGTCCAGGTGCCAGGTTTCCAGGTAGGCACAGACAGCGCCCTTGCGCTTGCCACCCTGGTTAACGGCGACGGCGGTGTCGTTGACCACTTTCAGGAAGGGTACGACGCCCTGGGATTTACCGTTGGTGCCCTTGATGTAGGAGCCCAGTGCGCGCACAGGGGTCCAGTCGTTGCCCAGGCCACCGGCGAATTTCGACAGCATGGCGTTGTCGTGGATCGCGTGGTAGATGCCCGACAGGTCGTCCGGCACGGTGGTCAGGTAGCAGCTCGACAGCTGTGGACGCAGGGTACCGGCGTTGAACAGGGTCGGGGTCGAGGCCATGTAGTCGAAGGACGACAACAGGTTGTAGAACTCGATGGCACGGGCTTCTTTGTCTTTCTCTTCCAGCGCCAGGCCCATGGCCACGCGCATGAAGAACACCTGAGGCAGTTCGAAACACACGCCATCCTTGTGGATGAAGTAACGGTCGTACAGGGTCTGCAGGCCCAGGTAGGTGAATTGCTGGTCGCGCTCGTGATCGATCGCCTTGCCCAGTTTGTCCAGGTCGAAGTCGGCCAGGGCAGGGTTGAGCAGTTCGAACTCGACACCCTTGGCGATGTAGGCAGGCAGGGCCTTGGCGTACAGGTCGGCCATTTCGTGGTGGGTGGCGCTGTCGGCGACGTTGAGGAAGCCCAGGCCTTCGGCGCGCAGGGTGTCCATCAGCAGGCGGGCGGTGACGAACGAGTAGTTCGGCTCACGCTCTACCAGGGTACGGGCGGTCATCACCAGGGCGGTGTTGACGTCCTTGATGGCCACGCCGTCGTAGAGGTTTTTCAGGGTTTCGCGCTGGATCAGGTCGCCGTCGACTTCGGCCAGGCCTTCGCAGGCTTCGCTGATGATGGTGTTCAGGCGGTTCATGTCCAGCGGCGCCAGGCTGCCGTCGGCCAGGGTGATGCGGATGCTTGGGTGCGGCTGCACGCTTGCGTCTTCGGCGTGGCCACGGGTGGCACGCTCCTTGGCACGCTGGTCGCGGTAGATCACGTAGTCACGGGCGACTTTCTGCTCGCCGGCACGCATCAGGGCCAGTTCGACCTGGTCCTGGATTTCTTCGATGTGGATGGTGCCGCCCGAAGGCATGCGACGCTTGAAGGTCGCGGTGACCTGCTCGGTCAGGCGGGCAACGGTGTCGTGGATGCGCGACGAGGCGGCAGCGGTGCCGCCTTCAACTGCGAGGAACGCTTTGGTGATGGCCACGGTGATCTTGTCATCGGTATAGGCGACGACAGTGCCGTTACGCTTGATCACGCGCAGTTGGCCCGGGGCGGTGGCTGCCAGATCCTGGTTCGAATCGGCGGCCTGCGGCGCCAAAGCCAGCGGGTTCTCGCGAGTTGTGTCGGTTTGCATGGGTGTCTCCACGTTCTCTAAGTATGTTTTAGGCGCTTTTTGAGCGCCAACCGTTCCGTCCGAAAGCTCAACAACCGACCCCGAGGGCGCGCAGGAACGCGAGGTTCCGGCATGCCGCACAGGTCGGGCATACTCACTTCGGGACAGTTCAGGAATTAGGGCAAATGCTTGCCGCTCCCTGGCCGAAGTCAAAGGTCTTGAATCTACGACTCAAAACTGTTGCTGTCGGGTGTGCTGATGGTCTCACCCGTACCCGAAACAACACCCTCCAAGGGTTTGCAACGGAAGCCTGCGCAGGAGCGGTTTGGCTGCTGATCTCTTCTAAAGTTCAAGCAAAAAATCTACCCGTTGAGGGCTTGAGTTCTCTGCTTGACTTGTGCTTGGGATTTTCAGGAAACCCCAAGATGTAGTGTTTTGTTTCGCTGGGGATACAAGATAATGCGGTCTTGGGGGTAATGCAAGGTCGGGCTCTGTGGATAACTTGTGCGTATTTTGTGAGTGATTTCACTCAACCCCTTGTAGGCCGCGTCTTAGCGCTGAATGACCGCCCGTCACCGATTTTTTCGCGGGTCTTAGGGGCGCAGGCAGATTTTGCGGGCGCGAACCCTATCACAAAAAATCGGCTTGTCCGAGCAGCTTTCCCGTTGGTTTTTCACCACCGGTAACGGCGGTTGGCAGGCGTCGGTGCCCGACGTAGTATCCGGGGCCAATGTTGCCTTTTGGTGATGTGGGTACTCTTTATAACAACAAGTTGTTGAGGTGAGCCGTGGAGCAGAGCAGTCGGGTATTGATCGTCGAAGATGACCAGCGGCTGGCCGACCTGACCTGTGAGTACCTGCAGGCCAATGGCTTTACCGTGGACGTGGAAGGCGATGGCGCCCGGGCGGCGGCGCGGATTATCGCCGAGCAGCCGGACCTGGTGATCCTCGACCTGATGCTGCCGGGCGAAGACGGCCTGAGCATCTGCCGCAAGGTGCGCCAGCAGTACCCCGGGCCGATCCTGATGCTCACCGCACGCAGCGACGATCTCGACCAGATCCAGGGCCTGGACCTGGGTGCCGACGACTACGTCTGCAAGCCGGTGCGCCCGCGCTTGCTGCTGGCACGCATCAATGCCCTGTTGCGTCGCAGCGAGGCGCCGGCCGAGGCTCAGGCGCCGCAAACCCTGCAGTTCGGCCCGTTGCGGGTCGACAACACCTTGCGCGAGGCCTGGCTGTACGACAGCGGCATTGAACTGACCAGCGCCGAGTTCGACCTTTTATGGCTGTTGGTGAGCAACGCCGGGCGCACCTTGTCGCGCGAAGAAATCTTCACCTCCCTGCGCGGTGTCGGCTACGACGGCCAGGACCGCTCCATCGATGTGCGGATTTCGCGCATCCGCCCGAAAATAGGCGACGACCCGGAGCACCCGCGGATGATCAAAACCATCCGCAGCAAAGGTTACCTGTTCGTCCGTGAGGCGGCCGAAGCCATGGGCCAGGTGCAATGAACTCGATCTTCCTGCGCATCTATGGCGGCATGCTCGCCGCGTTGGTGCTGGTGGCGGTGCTCGGCGTGCTCAGCCTGCACCTGCTCAACGAGGTGCGCGCCGGCCAGTACCGTGAGCGCCTGGCCCACGGCACCTTTACCCTGATGGCTGACAACCTGGCGCCGCTGGATGGTGTCGAGCGCAAGCGCGCCTTGCTGATCTGGGAGCGCCTGCTGGGGATTCCGCTGGCGTTGCAGGCGCTGAGCAGTACTGCCCTGGACGGTGGTCAGCGCAGCCAGTTGCAGCGCGGCCAGGTATTGGTCGAGAAGACCGGCCCGCACGCGGCCAAGGTGCTGCGCCAGGTGGGTGACCTGGATTTGCTGCTGGTTGGTGAAGTGCAGCAAATCAGTGAGCAACTGGCGCGCGCCACGATCTACCTGCTGGCCGATGAGCTGGTGCGCTATCCGGTGGCCGAGCAGCCGCAGCGCCTGGCGGCCCTCAAGCAGAGCAAGGGCTTTGGCTTTGACCTGCGCCTGCAGCGGGTCAACCAGACCGACATGGACGAAGACCAGCGCCGGCGCATCGACGAAGGCGACACGGTGCTGGCGCTGGGCAAGGACGGCGACTCGATCCGGGTGTTCGCCGGCCTGGTCGGTACGCCCTGGGTGCTGGAAATCGGCCCGCTGTACCAGATGAACCCCTATCCGCCGCAACTGCTGGTGCTGATTGCCGTGCTGGGCCTGTGCCTGATCGGCCTGATCGTTTACCTGCTGGTGCGCCAGCTGGAACGGCGCCTGTCGGGGCTTGAGGCCGCCGCAACCCTGATTGCCCAGGGCAGCCTGGAAACCCGCGTGGCGGCCGACGACGCCGATTCGGTCGGGCGCCTGGCCGCGGCGTTCAACGGCATGGCCGAACACCTGCAGCGCTCGCTGACCATCCAGCGCGAACTGGTGCGGGCGGTATCCCATGAACTGCGTACGCCGGTAGCGCGGCTGCGTTTTGGCCTGGAGATGATTGCCAGCGCCAGCAACGACCAGGCCCGGGACAAGTACCTGACCGGTATGGACGGCGATATTCAGGACCTGGATAAACTGGTCGATGAAATGCTCACCTACGCGCGCCTGGAGCAGGGCGCGCCAGCCCTGCATTTTCAACGGGTCGATCTGGATGCCTTGCTGGATCAGGTGATCGCCGAGCTGGCGCCATTGCGCCGCGAGGTCCGGGTGTTGCGCGGCCCGTGCCAGGGCGCGGAGAAGGCGGCGGACGGCCAGGGGGCGTGGGTCGAGGCCGAACCGCGTTACCTGCACCGGGCGTTGCAGAACCTGGTCAGCAACGCCATGCGCCACGCCGAGTCACAGGTCAGCCTCAGCTATCAGTTGGGGGGACAGCGCTGCCGGATCGATGTCGAGGACGATGGCCCTGGTGTGCCGGAAGGTGTCTGGGAACGTATCTTCACCCCCTTCACCCGTCTCGACGATAGTCGCACCCGCGCATCAGGTGGGCATGGACTGGGCCTGTCGATCGTCCGGCGGATCATCTACTGGCACGGTGGGCGGGCGTCGGTGGGGCGTAGCGAGCGTCTGGGCGGCGCCTGTTTCAGCCTGAACTGGCCGCGCAACCAGGACCGCGAATGAGTGCGCCGATTGCCCTGCCGGTATTGCTCGACGAAGCACGGTTCGATGCCTTGCTGCTGGCGCTCTATGGCCCGCAGCTGATGCCGGCGCAACGGCCGGTGCTGGTGTCGCAATGGTCCAAGTACTACTTTGCCCTGGTGTGGCGAATGGTGCGTGAGGGGCAGCCGTTGTCGGCGTTCAGCGCGACAGCGGTGAAGGTCGACGCGCGCGGTTTGCCGGTTGCGCTGGTCGCCGAGGGCGTCGCTTGCCAAGGTCTGCAGGCGGTCATGGCGGCACATCTGCAGCCCGTTGTTGCGCGTATGGTGGTGTTGGGCGCCGTACCGCCAGCGGTATTGTGGGGCAATGCCGGCGATTGCCTGGATCAGGCGCTGCAAGGCATCAGTGACAACACAGGATTGCAGGTGCTGCTGGAAACGCCCGGCAGCCCTTTATTTGCCGCCATCAGCCAGGATCCCGCAGGTCGGCGTCGGCGCCGCACCTGCTGCCTCAGCTACAAGGTCGACTGGGTCGGGCACTGCGAGCACTGTCCGCTGCTGCCCTGACGCTCAGACGCTGACCAGGCTCAACAGCTGATCATCCTGCAGACAGAACTGGCCCGCCAGCTCGCGGCCGTGGTGCCACTGCGCCGACAGGTCGATGAGCAGGCGCAGGCGTGCATGGCCATCAGCGGACCATTCCAGTACTTCGGCGTGCTCAAAATAGAAGCGCTGCCTGACGATGGGGTAGAGCGCCTTGAACAGGCTTTCTTTCAGCGAGAAAGTCAGGGTCACGGTCAGCCCGATTTGGCTGGGGTCCATACGCTGTATTTCGGCCTCGGTGAGAATCTCCCGGGCCAGGCGCTCGGCGCGCTCGTCGCTGAGCAGGCTTTCCTGATCCAGGCCCAGGCCCAGGCAGTCGCTGCTGCGCGCAACCACGGCGGCGGCCCAGCCTTTGCCGTGGGTGATCGAGCCGCTGATGCCGGCGGGCCAGATCGGCGCGCGGTCTTCATCAGTACCCGGGACATAGTCGCGGCCATCGAGTTGCAGCAAGGCTGCGCGAGCGCACACCCGGCCGGCCAGGTACTCGGCCTGGCGCTTGGCCACTGAGCGTTGCAGGCTGGCGGTCTGCTCGATGCCGGCGCGGCTGAAGTCGTCGCTGGCGAGCAGGGCGGGGTCGAACGGGCAACTGACCAGGATCGCGCCGGGGACCGGACGCGGCAGGGGCCAGTGGTGCAGGAGCGGGGCGCAGCAGGTGGGCAGTCGGTTCATGGCCGGTATTGTGCCGTGGCTGGTGCCGGCGTGCCACTGTGTAGGAGCGGGCTTGCCCCGCGATTGCGGTGTAACAGACACACCGCTATCGCGGGGCAAGCCCGCTCCTACAGGGGTTAACCTTTAGTGAAGATCTTTTTGAAGAACGCCTGCAAATCCGCCCAGGAGCTCTCATCCGCCGACTTGTTGTAGCCAATATCAGGCCCACCATGCCCGCCGTGGCTCAGGCGGTCGGCATCGGGGTTGGTAAAGCCATGCTTGGCCCCAGGAATACTGACGAACTCATAGCTCGCCCCGGCCGCGTCCATTTCTTCCTTGAATTTTTCCACCTGCTCCGGCGTCACCATACTGTCGCTGGCGCCATGCTCTACCAGCACCTTGGCCTTGACGCTGCCCGGCGTTGCTGGCGCATTGGTGACCAGCGCACCGTGGAAGCTGGCCACCCCGGCCAGTGGCTCACCGCGGCGCGCGGCATCGAGCACCACCTTGCCGCCAAAGCAGTAGCCAATGGCGGCGATCCGCTTGGTATCGGTCTGTGGCTGGATCTTCAGCAGTTCAACCCCGGCATCAAAGCGCTGGGCTGCAGTGTTCGGGTTTTTCAGCGCTGCGGCCATGAATGCCTTGGCTTCGGCCGGGTGCTCGCTGTTCTTGCCGTCGCCATACATGTCGATGGCCAGGGCGCTGTAACCGAGGCCGGCGAGGTCGCGGGCGCGGCGCTTGGCATAGTCGTTGAGCCCCCACAGTTCATGCACCACGACCACGCCCGGGCGCTTGCCCTTGGCGGCGTCGTCGTAGGCGTAATAGCCGACCAGGCGCTTGCCGTCGGCGTCCTGGTAGGGAATCTCACGGGTTTGCACTGCAGCCTGGGCCAGGCTGGCGGCGCCGATCAGGGCCAGAGCGAGCAGACAACGCATGGTCGGTACTCCTTTTTTTTTCGGGCGGCTCGTGCAGTCGGTTTTTTGCAATCGGTGCAGCTGTTCAGCCGAGGTTCAGCCAGGGTTCAGCGGCGGTTCAGGACGGCTTGCTTACTCTAGCTTCCACACCAACACAGTGCATCACCTGGAGTACCACACGATGAAAAAGCTCAACACCCTGCTGCTCACCGTTGCTTTCCTTGGCGCCAGCGCCGCCGCCCAGGCCGCTGACACCACTTTCGCTGGCGTCACTTATGGTCAGACCAGCGACAAGATCAAAAAATCCGGCCTGCTGAGCCGCAACACGGATCACCTGAACACCGACGGCATCATCAGCAAGGACAGCACCTACGGCATCCGCGTCGGCCAGATGAACGACCAGGGCCGCTACTACCTCACCTACGACAACGTCTCCAACGACCACAGCGGCCTGAAAGTGCGTCAGGAAAACCTGCTGGGCAGCTACGACCTGTTCTACCCGCTGGGCAGCACCACCAAGCTGTTCGGTGGCGCCAGCGCCGGCCTGACCAAGATGAGCATGGAGTCCTCCGGCTACAGCCGCGACACCGACACCGGCTACGCCATCGGCCTGCAAGCCGGCCTGCTGCAGCAAGTCACCGACAATGCTTCGGTGGAACTGGGCTACCGTTACCTGCGCAGCAATGCCAGCACCGAACTGTCCGAGCATGACGGCCCGAAAGTCGGCAGCCTGCGCCTGAACAGCAGCGCCCAGACCTACCTGTCGGCCAACTACGCGTTCTAAGTCGCCTGGCGATGTCCGAACCGGCCTGCATGCGCACGGCCGGTTCGCTGTTATTCTGCATTCGGTCTACAAAACTGACTGGCCAATGAAGGCCGGCACGGGTCTGGAGGAGCGTATGAAACTGCTGGTGGTCGAGGATGAAGCACTTTTGCGTCATCACTTGTACAGCCGCTTGACGGAAAGCGGGCATGTGGTCGAAGCGGTGGCCAATGCCGAGGAGGCCCTGTACCAGGCCGAGCAGTTCAACCATGACCTGGCGGTGATCGACCTGGGCCTGCCGGGCATGAGCGGGCTCGACCTGATCCGCCAGTTGCGGTCCCAGGGCAAGAGCTTCCCGATCCTGATCCTCACCGCTCGCGGCAACTGGCAGGACAAGGTCGAAGGCCTGGCCGCCGGCGCCGACGATTATGTGGTCAAGCCCTTCCAGTTCGAAGAGCTCGAAGCCCGCCTCAACGCCTTGCTGCGCCGCTCCAGCGGCTTTACCCAGTCGACCATCGCCGCCGGCCCCCTGGTGCTCGACCTCAATCGCAAGCAGGCGACCCTCGACGAGCAGCCCCTGGCGCTGACCGCCTATGAGTACCGCATCCTTGAGTACCTGATGCGTCATCACCAGCAGGTGGTGGCCAAGGACCGCTTGATGGAGCAGCTGTATCCGGACGATGACGAGCGCGATCCGAACGTCATCGAGGTGCTGGTCGGCCGCCTGCGGCGCAAGCTTGAGGGCAGCAACGGCTTCAAGCCGATCGATACCGTGCGTGGCCTGGGCTACCTGTTCACCGAGCGTTGCCGATGATCCGTTCGCTACGCCTGCGTCTGATGCTGGCGGCCGCGGTGCTGGCGCTGCTGTTCATGCTCGGCTTGCTGCCGGCTTTGCAAAAGGCCTTCAGCCTGGCCTTGCAGGAGTCGATCGAGCAGCGCCTGGCGTCGGACGTCACCACGTTGATCTCTGCCGCACGCATTGAAGACGGCAACCTGCAGATGCCGGTGTTGTTGCCCGACGAAAAATTCAACCTGCCCGACAGCCGCCTGCTCGGTTACATCTATGACCGCCAGGGCAACCTGGTGTGGCGTTCGCGGGCCACCGCGGACGAGAACATCAACTACACCCCGCGCTACGACGGGCGTGGCAACGAGTTCGCACGGATTCGTCAGGACGACGGCGAGGAGTTTTTCGTCTATGACGTCGAGGTCAAGCTGCTCGGTGGCAAGACCGCCGCCTTCAGTATCGTCGCCCTGCAGCCGGTACGTGAATACCAGCACACCCTCGACGGCCTGCGCGAAAAGCTCTACCTGGGCTTCGGCGCGGCGTTGCTGGCGCTGCTGGCGCTGCTCTGGGCCGGCCTGACCTGGGGGCTGCGTTCGCTGCGGCAGATGAGCCGCGAGCTGGATGATGTCGAGTCCGGCGCCCGCGAAGGCTTGAGCAGCGAGCATCCACGTGAACTGCTGCGCCTGACCGACTCGCTCAACCGCCTGTTGCGCAGCGAGCGCGAGCAGCGCCGCCGCTACCGTGATTCCCTGGGGGATCTGGCCCACAGCCTGAAAACACCGCTCACCGTGCTTCAGGGCGTCAGCGAAAGCATGGCCCAGCGCCGCGAAGACCGTGAGCAGGCACGGGTGCTGCAAAGCCAGATCGAACGCATGAGCCAGCAGATCGACTACCAACTGCAACGGGCCAGCCTGCGCAAGAGCGGCCTGGTGCGCCACCAGGTGCAACTGCGGCCGTTGCTTGACAGCCTGTGCAGCACCCTGGCCAAGGTCTACCGCGACAAGCACGTGCACATCAGCGTGGATCTGCCAGCGAACGCAATGGTACCGATGGAGCAGGGGGCCTTGCTGGAACTGCTCGGCAACTTGCTGGAAAACGCCTACCGCCTGTGTCTGAGCCAGGTTCGCATCAGCCTGCTGGCCAACCAGGCGCAGGTTGTACTGTGTATCGAGGACGACGGCCCCGGCGTGCCCGCCAACCAGCGTGAGCGGATTCTCCAGCGTGGCGAGCGCCTGGACCGGCAGAACCCGGGGCAGGGCATCGGCTTGGCGGTGGTCAAGGACATCATTGAAAGCTACGACGCGACCCTGACCCTCGATGACTCGCCGCTGGGCGGTGCTGCCTTTCGGATTCGCTTTGAACTGGAGCGCAACCCCTAGGCGGATTATCGCCATCATTGTCGGAATCTTTTCTGCAGCGTGCGGAAATCCGCCAACCCCACCCCGTCAACCTGCAACCTCTTTGTGCATGACAGCCCCGTAAAACCGGGGCTTGCACCGTTAAAGCGCATTTTGGCATCGGGCTTGCTATGGACTCATCAGAGTTCTGCCAGGCAGCTCGACACAACAAATCCCTCCAGTGCAGGAGGGTTCGCGCTTTAGGTACCCCGCATCCTGGCAAGGATGAGCCGGTACCCTTGAGGAATTAGCCATGACGACGCGTCAGCCACTGTACAAATCGCTGTATATCCAGGTGTTAGTAGCGATCACCATCGGTATCCTGCTGGGCCACTACTACCCTGAAACCGGCGTAGCCCTGAAGCCACTGGGTGACGGGTTCGTCAAACTGATCAAAATGGTCATCGCCCCGATCATCTTCTGTACCGTGGTCAGCGGCATCGCTGGCATGCAGAACATGAAATCGGTCGGCAAGACCGGTGGCTACGCGCTGCTGTACTTCGAAATCGTCTCGACCATTGCCCTGATCATCGGTCTGGTCGTGGTCAACGTGGTCAAGCCTGGCGCCGGCATGCACATCGATGTCAGCACCCTGAACGCCAGCAGTGTGGCTGCCTATGCCGCCGCCGGCGCGCAGCAGACCACCGTGGGCTTCCTGCTCAACATCATCCCCAACACCGTGGTCGGCGCCTTCGCCAACGGCGACATCCTGCAAGTGCTGATGTTCTCGGTGATCTTTGGCTTCGCCCTGCATCGCCTGGGTGCCTACGGCAAGCCATTGCTGGACCTGATCGACCGCTTCGCCCATGTCATGTTCAACATCATCAACATGATCATGAAGCTGGCGCCGGTCGGTGCCTTCGGTGCCATGGCCTTCACCATCGGCCAGTACGGCGTCGGTTCGCTGGTGCAACTGGGCCAGCTGATGATCTGCTTCTATGTCACCTGCGTGCTGTTCATCCTGGTGGTGCTCGGCAGTATCGCCCGCGCTCACGGCTTCAGCATCCTCAAGCTGATCCGCTACATCCGTGAAGAGCTGATGATCGTGCTGGGTACTTCGTCTTCGGAATCGGCGCTGCCACGCATGCTGACCAAGATGGAGCGTCTGGGGGCGAAGAAATCCGTGGTTGGCCTGGTGATCCCGACCGGCTACTCGTTCAACCTCGACGGTACCTCGATCTACCTGACCATGGCCGCCGTGTTCATCGCCCAGGCGACCGACACCACCATGGACATCACCCACCAGATCACCCTGCTGCTGGTGCTGCTGGTCGCTTCCAAGGGGGCTGCGGGCGTTACCGGCAGTGGTTTCATTGTGCTTGCCGCGACCCTGTCGGCCGTTGGCCACCTGCCGGTTGCCGGTCTGGCGCTGATCCTCGGCATCGACCGCTTCATGTCCGAAGCCCGTGCCCTGACCAACCTGATCGGCAATGCCGTGGCCACCGTGGTCGTGGCCAAGTGGGTCAATGAGCTGGACGAAGACAAGCTGCAGGCCGAACTGGCTTCCGGTGGCTCGCCGCTGACCGATACCCGCCCGATGGATGACCTGGGCGTGGCTGAAGGTCCTGCTCGCTAAGATGCAGGCGGTGTAACGCAAAAAGCCCATCTTCGGATGGGCTTTTTTGTGTCTGCGGGGGCTTCCACAGATTGGGTGGGAGCGGGCGTGCCCTGCGATGCTTTATTCCACCCGGGTCTCGCCGCTATACACCAGGGTATTGCGACAGCGCCGGCACAGATAGCGCCGCCCCTGGCGGACCAGGCTATGGCGTTGCGCCGAGAACGGGAAGTCGCTGCCAGCGCACGGGCAGCGGTAGATATAGCGGGTCACCGTGCGGCGCTTGACGGCGTAGTTATGGCAGCGGTGGGGCGGCAGTTCATAGACGCCGCGCATGATCAGCTGCCATTCCTCGCCATGGGGCTGGATGCGGTCGCCAAACAGCTGGTGCGCCACCAGGTGGGCGACCTCGTGGGGCACCGTCTGCTTGAGGAAATCTTCGCTGTTTTCGCGGTACAGCTGCAGGTTGAAGCGCAGCAGGTTCTCGTGCAGGTGGGCGACGCCAGCCTTTTGTCCGCGCAGCTTGAAGCTGACTTCGGGGCGCGGGAAGGGGCGTTTGAAAAAGGTTTCGGCTTGCTGGTAACAGGTTTCGACGCGGGATTTGAGCAGTTCGGGCATATCGGGGAACACTCCTGGCCGACGATTATGCCGCAACCGCAGCGACGCTGCCGAGCCACCTGTCAGCGCACAGTATCAGGCCGCCTTGCGGCGGCCTGAGGGTTGGTGCACCTATGTTGCTGTTCTAATAGTTTGCGTCAGTTGGTATAGACGGGCCCCACGCCCAGTCCCCAGACAATTACGGTGAAGGCCATGATAGCGACCAGCACCACCAGCCCTACTGCCAGTACCGAACTCGAGAACAGGAAGCCCTCGTCGGATGGAATGTTCATGAAGGTCGGCAAGCCGACATACAGCAGGTACACCGTGTAGCACACCGCTGCGGTGCCAACGATCATACCCAGCCACAGGTGCGGGTACAGCGCCGCCAGGCCACCGATGAACAGCGGCGTTGCGGTGTAGGTGGCAAAAGCGATGCAGCGCGCCAGGCTGGGGTTGGCGTCGTAGGTGCGGGCCATCCAGTGGATGAATGCGCCCATGACCGCCACGCCGCCCAGCATGGCCAGGTAGGACATGATGGTCATCCACAGCGCACTTTCCTGGGTGAGCATGACCGGAGCGCGATCGCCGATGACCCAGCCGACCTGGGTGGTGCCGATAAACGCCGAAATCGCCGGGATCGCGGCGAGGATCAGCGTGTGGGTCAGGTACATGTGACTGATGCTTTCTTCTTCACCGCGAATTTCTTTCCATTCCTGATCGGGATGGGTAAATAGCCCAACAACGTGATGGATCATGCCGGTCACTCCTATCGCTGTTGCCATCGCCCCCCATCGGAGCGCTGCGGCCCCAAGTCTGGGCCAGAGGTTGGAGGTCACCTTTGTGTGGCCTTATGTCGCAGTATAGAAAGGCGTTCGCTGCATAAAGCCGGCTTTTTAGAGCAAATCGCGCTGTCAGGGCGCTGCTTAATCACGATGCAGTCTTTATCGGATTGGCCTACGCCCGCTGTTGGTTTAAGGGTAAAATGTTCGGCTTTTGTCACACCTCGCGGATTCCAAGCGCTATGGGCACCCTTTCGGTCAACCAGAACAAACTGCAAAAACGCCTGCGTCGTCTCGCTGGCGAAGCCATCACCGACTTCAACATGATCGAAGACGGTGACAAGGTCATGGTCTGCCTGTCCGGCGGCAAAGACAGCTACACCATGCTCGATGTTCTGCTGCACCTGCAGAAAGTGGCGCCGATCAAGTTCGACATCGTCGCGGTGAACATGGACCAGAAGCAGCCGGGCTTCCCCGAGCACGTGTTGCCGGCTTACCTGGAAACCCTCGGCGTCGAGTACCACATCGTCGAGAAGGACACCTACTCGGTGGTCAAGGAGCTGATCCCGGAAGGCAAGACCACCTGCTCGCTGTGCTCGCGCCTGCGTCGCGGCACCCTGTACACCTTTGCCGACGAGATCGGCGCGACCAAGATGGCCCTGGGGCATCACCGCGACGACATCGTCGAAACCTTCTTCCTCAACATGTTCTTCAACGGCACCCTCAAGGCCATGCCGCCCAAGCTGCGTGCCGATGACGGGCGTAACGTGGTGATCCGCCCGCTGGCCTACTGCAGCGAGAAGGACATCCAGGCCTACTCGGACATGAAGGAATTCCCGATCATCCCGTGCAACCTCTGCGGCTCGCAGGAAAACCTGCAGCGCCAGGTGGTCAAGGACATGCTGGTGGAGTGGGAGCGCAAGACCCCGGGGCGTACCGAGAATATCTTCCGTGGCCTGCAGAACGTGGTGCCGTCGCAACTGGCGGACCGCAATCTGTTCGACTTCACCAGCCTGAAGATCGACGAGACCGCCACCCCGCGGTTTGTCGACGTGTTGAACATCTGACCGCCATGCGCGATTACCAATGGCTGCATGAGTACTGCCTGAACCGCTTCGGCTCGGCCGCGGCCCTCGAAGCGCACCTGCCCCAGGCGAAAAGCCCCGAGCAGTTGCGCGCGATCGGCGCCGACCGTTACCTGTCGACCCTGGCCCTGCGGGTGTTTCGCGCCGGTTTGAAGCACAGCCTGGTGGACGCCAAATGGCCGGCCTTCGAGCAGGTGTTCTTCGCGTTCGACCCGCAAAAGGTCGTGCTGATGGGCGCCGAGCACCTGGAGCGGCTGATGCAGGACACGCGGATCATCCGCCATTTGGGCAAGCTCAAGAGCGTGCCGCGCAATGCGCAGATGATCCTCGATGTCGAGAAGGAATTCGGCAGTTTCGGTGGGTTTATCGCCGATTGGCCGGTGACCGATATCGTCGGCCTGTGGAAGTACCTGGCCAAGCATGGCAACCAGTTGGGCGGGCTGTCGGCGCCGCGTTTTTTGCGCATGTGCGGCAAGGACACGTTCATCCCTACCAATGACATGGCTGCGGCGTTGATCGCCCAGGACATCATCGACAAGCCGCCGACCAGCCAGCGCGATCTGGCCCTGGTGCAGGATGCCTTCAATCAGTGGCATGCCGAGAGTGGGCGGCCGCTGTGTCAGCTGTCGGTGATGCTGGCGCATACCGTCAATCACTGAGATCGGTGGTGCCATCATCGCTGGCAAGCCCGCTCCCACAAAACCCTGTGGGAGCTGGCTTGCCAGCGATGAATTCAACTCTTAGTTCGAACCTTCCCCCGCCAGCCGCCGCTCATACTGAAAGCGCCAGCGCACATACAGCAGGGCACTGACGAACAGCGCCAGGCTGATCGCCACTTCCAGCCAGCCAAACAGCGCCCGGGCCGGGTCGAATGCGGCCAGTACACCTTTGATGAAGTACAGGTTGACCACAAAGCAGGTCCAGGCATGCGCACGGGCGTTGCCCAGCAGCATGCCCGGCAGCAGCAGGGCCAGCGGCACCAGTTCGATTGCCAGGATCACCCCGACCCGCGCACCGTGCAGGTCGGCGAACAGCAGGTTGTTCAGGGTCAGCAAGGCGATCAGGCCGAAAAAGCTCGCCAGGCTCAACGCCCGGGTCAGGCGCAGGCGCGGTGTCAGCCATTCGATTGGGGGCAGCACCTTGGGCTTTTTAGCCACGGCCGTTCTCCAGCAGTTTGGCGGTGCTCGCCAGGCGTTGGCCAAGGGCGCGGCACAGGGCGATTTCGTCGGCATCCAGGTCACGCTTGCCGTCGGCACCGGCATGGTGGCTGGCGCCGTAAGGCGTGCCGCCGCCGCGGGTTTCCAGCAGCGCCGACTCGCTGTAGGGCAGGCCCATGATCAGCATGCCGTGGTGCATCAGTGGCAGCAGCATCGACAGCAGGGTCGACTCCTGGCCGCCGTGCAGGCTGGCGGTGGAGGTGAACGCCGCCGCCGGCTTGCCCACCAGGCCGCCGCTCAGCCACAGGCTGCTGGTACCGTCGATGAAGTACTTGAGCGGCGCAGCCATGTTGCCAAAGCGCGTCGGGCTGCCCAGGGCCAGGCCCGAGCAATGGCGCAGGTCATCCAGGGTGGCATACAGGGCGCCGGTTTCCGGGATGTCCGGGGCGACGGCTTCGCACTCGGTGGAAATCGCCGGTACCGTGCGGATGCGCGCTTCCAGGCCGGCCATTTCGACGCCGCGGGCAATCTGCCGGGCCATCTCGCTGGTCGAGCCGTGGCGACTGTAGAACAGAATCAGGATGTACGGCGCGCTCACGGCAGGATCTCCAGCACCTTCTCCGGTGGCCGGCCGATCACGGCTTTATCGCCGGCAATCAGGATGGGCCGCTCGATCAGCTTGGGGTGCTGGGCCATGGCGTCGATCAACTGCGCCTCGCTGAGGCTGGCGTCGGCCAGGTTGAGCGTTTTGTATTCGTCTTCACCGCTGCGCAGCAACTGGCGTGCACTGATGTTCAGCTTGCCGAGCAGGGCCTTGAGCTCGACGGCAGTCGGCGGGGTTTCCAGGTAGCGCACCACGGTCGGGGCCAGGCCGCGGGCTTCGAGCAGCTCGAGGGCGCCACGGGATTTGGAGCAGCGCGGATTGTGATAGAGGGTCAGGTCAGTCATGTTCGGGTCGCATCCAGCAGGGTGTGGCGGCTATTCTAACCGTAGCGACTTCGCATTTTGTTTGAATCTTCGAGAAGGATTGACCCATGACAAGGCGTTTGGCAGCAGCACTGGCCATCACTGCGAGCCTGTTGCTCGGTGGTTGCGGTGCGGATTACGGCCTGGACCAGCACGGCCAGGCGGTGAAGGCCGAGCAGATTGAAGGGCACTGGCTGGTGCTCAACTACTGGGCGGAATGGTGTGGCCCATGCCGTACGGAAATTCCCGAACTCAACGCGGCGGCCAAGCAATGGCAGGGGCGGGGCGTGCAGGTGCTCGGGGTGAACTTCGACGGCCTGCAGGGTGAAGACCTGAAGAAGGCCAGCGAGGCGCTGGGCATCGGCTTCACGGTACTCGCCAGCGACCCGGCCGAGCGTTACGAGCTGCCGCCTAGCGAAGCCTTGCCGGTGACCTACATCATCGATGACAAGGGCAAGGTGCGCGAACAGTTGATGGGCGAGCAGACCCTTGAGGGGTTGAAGCAGAAGATCGAGGCGCTCAAGGGCGCTTGACAGCAGATTCAAGCTACAAGCGACAAGCTGCAAGATAGAGCAAGACCGCGCACAGTCTGCTTTTACTTGCTGCTTGAAGCTTGTGGCTTGCCGCTTAAGTCAGCCTTCCTCAGGCCAGAAACGCAGCGGCTTGCCCTCGGCCGGCCAGAAACGCACCTGCTCGATCGGCGAGATGTCCCAGCGTTGCACGGTCTCCAGCGCCTGGAGGAAGCGTTTTTCCTGCTCCATCAGTGCCGGCGCGCAGAGCTTGCGGGTGCTGCCGACCTTGCCGAAGGTCAACTTCTCGCCCTCCAGCTGATACGGCGCGAACCAGTGGTTGCAGCCGGCGTTGCCATAGGCGCGGCCGTCGGCGGCCAGGGTCAGGGTCAGGTGGCTGTAGTCCATCAGCGGACGTTCGCCAATCCACTCCAGCAGGTAGCTGCGTTCCTGTTCCAGCTTCATCGGCTCGGCGGCGCAACCCAGCAGGGCCGTGCCGATCAGGGCTGAGAGCAACAGCGTTTTCACTGGGCCGTCTCCTTGCATTTCGGGCACAGGTGCTTGTCGCCACGGCTGACCCAGCCCAGTTCGGCAATGCGCGCGCTGGCGGCCGGTTGTTGGGCCTTTTTGCCCAGTTTGGCATCGACCGCGAATTCGAAGCTCAGGTTCGCCTGGCAGCTGTCGCAGTTGACCTCCCAGGTGTGGATCGCCAGTTCGCCGAATACCGGGCCGCTGGCCACCGCGACCCATTGGCCGGTGGGGTTGATCAGGTGACGCACGGACTCCACGGTCAGGCGCATGGACAAGTCCTTGCTGCCCTTGAGGGTCACCAGCAGAACGTCGTTCTTCTGGATCGAGCCGCCGTTGCCGGTCACTTGATAGCGGCCTGGCACCAGGGCGCGGCACTCGATCAGGGTGTGTTGCGGGTTAAACAGGGTGTAGCGGAAATCGTGTTCGACCATGGGTCCTCCAAATCTGCCGCGTATCCTAGCATCAACCCTCGACCAAGTTCTGCGGATTGCCTGCCGCCCAGCGGGTTATGTTGTCCAGGGTGGTGGCGGCAATGGCGGCCAGTGCCTCGCGGGTGAGGAAGGCCTGGTGGGCGGTGACGATGACATTGGGGAAGGTCAGCAGCCGCGCCAGCACGTCGTCCTGCAACGGCAGGTCGGAGCGGTCTTCGAAGAACAGCTGGGCTTCCTCTTCATAGACATCCAGGCCCAGGTAGCCGAGCTGGCCGCTTTTCAGCGCCTCGATCAATGCCGGGGTGTCCACCAGTGCGCCACGGCCAGTGTTGATCAGCATGGCGCCAGGCTTAAGGTCAGCCAGGCTCTGGGCGTTGATCAGGTGGCGGGTGTCGTCGGTCAGCGGGCAATGCAGGCTGATCACCTGCGCCTGGCGCAGCAGCTCTGGCAGGCTCAGGTAGCGTGCGCCGAGGGCCAGCAGCTCGGGGTTGGGGTAGGGGTCGTACGCCAGCAGTTGGCAACCGAAGCCGGCCATGATTCGCGCAAAGGCCGCGCCGATCTGCCCGGTGCCGACTACACCGACGGTCTTGCCGTGCAGGTCGAAGCCGGTCAGGCCGTGCAGGGTGAAGTCGCCCTCGCGGGTGCGGTTGTAGGCCCGGTGCAGGCGCCGGTTGAGTGCCAGGATCAGCGCCACGGCATGTTCGGCCACGGCGTGGGGCGAGTAGGCCGGTACTCGCACCACGGCCAGGCCCAGGCGTTTTGCGGCGGCCAGGTCGACATGGTTGTAGCCGGCCGAACGCAGAGCGATCAAGCGCGTGCCGGCGGCCGCCAGGCGTTGCAGTACGGCAGCGCCGAGGTCATCGTTGATGAAGGCGCAGACCACTTCATGGCCGGCGGCCAGCGGTGCGGTGTCTTCGCTAAGGCGTGCGGGCTGAAAGTGCAGCTCCAGCCCCGGAGCGCGTGCAGCACCGGTGAAACTGTCCTGGTCGTAGGTCTGGCTGCTGAAAAACAGTACGCGCATGGGATCCTCCTGAAGGCTTTGCCTGAAAGTTTAACCAAGGGGCAAGGATCAAGCCTTGCCCCAGGTCAGCCAGGGTTCAGGCGCTCATGCGCGCCTGGGCCGTGAGCCGGGTAATGGCCCGGTCCAGTTCGTCGAGGGCTTGCGGGGCTTGTGGGTCATCTTGCTTGAGCAAGGTTTCACTGCGTTGGCAGGCCGCGCGCAGTTGTGGCACGCCGCAGTAGCGCGAGGCGCCATTGAGCCGGTGCACGCGCTCGATCATGCCATTGCGGTCGGCTGCCTCGCGGGCGGTGCGAATCGCTTCGCGGTCGGACTCCAGCGACGCCAGCAGCATCGCCAGCATGTCGGCGGCCAAGTCCGGTTTGCCCGCCGCCAGGCGCAGGCCCTCCTCGGGGTCGAGGACCTTCAATTCGCTGCTGTCGGGGATGCGCTCCAGCAGTCGTTCCGGGCGCGGTGCGCCGAGGGTCAGGCCGGTCCATTTGAGCACCACCTGGGCCAGTTGGCGTTCGCTGATCGGCTTGGTCAGGTAGTCATCCATGCCACTGTGCAGCAGTGCGCGTTTTTCGTTGGCCATGGCGTGGGCGGTCAGGGCGACGATCGGCAAGGGTGCGCCGCTCTGGCTGCTTTCCCACTGGCGGATCTGCTCGGTGCATTCGCGCCCGTCCATGCCGGGCATCTGCACATCCATCAGCACCAGGTCGAAACGCTCGTCCTGCACGGCCTGAACCGCCGCATAGCCGCTGTCGACCGCCAGCACTTCGGCACCGAGGTCTTCCAGCAGGGTTTGCACCAGCAGCAGGTTGGCCGGGTTGTCGTCGACGCACAGCACTTTCGGCAACGGCTGGTCGGACACCGGCTTGCTTTCGCTGCCCGGGCGCCGCGGTTGGACCATCTCCATCAGGGCCCGGCGTAATTTACGTGTACACGCAGGCTTGGCCTGCAACTGGCTGTGGGGGTTGGGCAGGTACGGATGGTAGAGCGCCTGCTCGGTCGTCGGGCACAGCACCAGGGCCTGGCAGGCAAGGTGCTCCAGTTGCTGGATGTGCTGGCCAAGGCGTTCCGGCGAAAGGCTGTCGAGGTTGACCCCGAGCACCGCCAGCTCGAAGGGTTGCCCGGCAAGGGTGGCGGCCTCGACCGCGTGCAGCAATTGTTCGACGGTAGCGAACAGGCTGACGCTCAGGCCGCAGTCTTCCAGTTGATGCTCCAGGGCCTGGCGCGCCAGTTCGTGGCTGTCGACAATCGCCACCCGGCGGCCCACCAGCGGTTGCATGGGCAGGTCTTCGGCATCGTCACGGGCCTTGGGCAGGCTCAGGCTGATCCAGAACTGCGAGCCTTCGCCTGGCGTGCTGTCGACGCCGATCTCGCCGCCCATCTGTTCGATCAGGCGCTTGGAAATCACCAGGCCCAGGCCGGTGCCGCCGGGCTGGCGCGACAACGAGTTGTCAGCCTGGCTAAAGGCCTGGAACAGCGCTCGCACGTCCTGGTTGGACAGGCCGATACCGGTGTCCTGAACGCTGATGCGCAACTGCACGCTGTCTTCGCGCTCGTCCTCGAGCATGGCCCGGGCGACGATGGTGCCTTCACGGGTGAACTTGATGGCGTTGCTGACCAGGTTGGTGAGGATCTGCTTGAGCCGTAGCGGGTCACCGACCAGCGACAGCGGCGTATCGCGATACACCAGGCTGACCAGCTCCAGCTGTTTGGCGTGGGCGGCCGGGGCGAGGATGGTCAGGGTGTCCTGGATCAGGTCGCGCAGGTTGAACGGAATGCTGTCGAGCACCAGCTTGCCGGCCTCGATCTTGGAGAAGTCGAGGATCTCGTTGATGATGCCCAAGAGGCTGCCGGCGGACTTTTCGATGGTGCCCAGGTAGTCGAGCTGGCGCGGGGTCAGTTCGCTTTTTTGCAGCAAGTGAGTAAAGCCGAGGATGCCGTTGAGCGGCGTACGGATTTCGTGGCTCATGTTGGCCAGGAACTCGGACTTGATCCGGCTGGCCTCCAGGGCCTCCTTGCGCGCCATGTCCAGCTCGATGTTCTGGATCTCGATGGTTTCCAGGTTCTGGCGAACGTCTTCGGTAGCCTGATCGATGCTGTGCTGCAGTTCTTCATGGGCGTTGTGCAGGGTTTCGGCCATGCGGTTGATGCCCGCCGCCAGTTCGTCCAGCTCGTAGCTGCCCATTTGCGGCAGGCGTTCTTCCAGGTTGCCGTCCTTGAGCTGGGTGACGGCATATTTGATCTGGCCGATCGGGCCGTTGATGGTGCGGCTCATGCGCAAGGCCAGCAGCGCGGTGGCGGCCAGGCCCAGTAGAATCAGCAGCAGGCTGGTGAACAGGCTGCGGTAGCCACGCAACAGGGTGCCGTCGTGGGACAGCTCGATTTCCACCCAGCCCAGCAGGCGATCGGCTTCGCCAGGAATCAGCTCGCCGGCCAAGTCGCGGTGACGGCCGAACACCGGCAGCAGATAACGGGTGGCGTCATTGCCGGTGCGTTGCAGCAGTTGCGTGCCGCCACCGGTGGGCGCCTGGTTGAGCATGCTCGGGCCGGCGTGGGCCAGGGCGTTGCGATCAGGGCCGAGGAAGGCCACGGCCCGTACATCGGACTGCTCCAGGGCCTGGGCGGCGATGCGCTCCAGCTGCGCCGGGTCGTGACGTACCAGCGCCGGCGCCACCAGCGGTGCCAGTTGTTCGGCAATCATCTTGCCGCGTTGCAGCAGTTGGGTTTGCAGCTCGTTCTGCTGCAACCAGGTGAAATAGCCGCCCAGCACCAGTGCCATCAGGCTGGCCGGCAACAAGGCGAGCAACAGCACGCGGCTTCTGATCCCCAATCTATTCAGCACGCCACTCTCCTGTGCGCGGTAAGCGCTGTAAGTCCCCGCCAGCTCCTGCTGACAGACCAAGTCGGAAAAGTACCGCGCCTACTCGCGTAATGCACTCATTTGTATCTGCTTTTGTCTATTCCAAGCGATAAGCCAGGCTTTGCCCGAGCCTTGGTTGCCTGTGCGCAGTGAATACCCAATAATCGCGTGATTGAGAATTGCTAGCATCGGTCAATGACTCCTGTATCTACTTGCGCGTCCAACATCCTTGCCATCGAGGACGATCCGGTCCTGGGCGCCTACCTGCGTGAGGAGCTGCAGCGCGGCGGCTTCAAGGTCACCTGGTGCCAGAATGGCAGCGATGGCCTGCAGGTTGCCCAGCGCGGCAGCTTTGACGTGGTGTTGATGGACATCCTGCTACCCGGCCTCAACGGCCTGGATGTGCTGGCGCAGCTGCGGCAGAACAGTTCGACACCGGTGATCCTGATGTCCGCCCTGGGGGCCGAAGCTGACCGCATCACCGGCTTCCAGCGCGGTGCCGATGATTACCTGCCCAAACCCTTCAGCATGGTCGAGCTGCAGGTACGTATCGAGGCGATCCTGCGCCGCGTGGCGCTGGAGCGACGCCATCACCAACCGGCACAGGTACAGGCCGGGAAATTGCACTTCGATGAAACGACCAGTGATGTCTGTTACGGCAAGCAATGGGCGGGGCTGACCCTCAGCGAATACCGCCTGCTCGATACCCTGCACCGCAGCGATGAGGAGGTACTGAGCAAAGCCTTCCTTTACCAGCACGTGTTGCAGCGCGGCTATGCCCGCCATGATCGCAGCCTGGACATGCATGTCAGCCAGATTCGCCGCAAGCTCAAGGCCATCGGTTATCTCGAGCGCGAAGTGCGGACGGTATGGGGCAAGGGGTATGTGCTCAGTGGCGCAGAGGTGCACTGAAGTGCCCAACCGTCATTCATTGTTCTGGAAACTGGCGATCTTGCTGGTCGGCTTCTGCCTGCTGATGATCGGCCTGAGCTGGACCTGGGGCCGGCATATGGAAACCCAGAACGCGTTCCTCTCGGACCAGGCCAAAGGCACGTTGCAAGGCTATGCCAGTGAAGCCGAGCAGGCCTGGGCGCGTGGAGGGCAGGCCGGTATCGACGCCTGGCTGGCGGCAGTCCGCGACAAGGAGTCCGGCTGGGTCGGGGTGATCGGCCCGGACCTGCAGTCCCTGAGCAGCACGCCGCTCAACGAGGTTGAAAACCGGCGCCTGACCTTTCTGCGCGGTATCGACTGGCCGGTGAGCCCGCGGTCGATCGGCATGCCATGGATGCGCCTGCCGTTTACCGAGCAGCCGCACCTGGGCACCCTGGTCATGGAACTGCCGCAACGTCTGGCGCCGGGGCAGTACCGGGTGCTGTGGCGGGTAGTCACCAACGGCATCATCCCCGGGCTGTTCACCTTGCTGCTGTGCGTTGGCCTCTACCGCATGCTGATTGTGCCGCTGATCCAGTTGCGTGAGCAGGCCAATGCCTGGCGCGCCGACCAGCTCTCGGCACGGGTGGCCAGCAGCACCACCAGCCGGCAGGACGAGCTGGGTGAACTGGGCCGCGCTTTCGATGACATGGCCGAGCGCCTGCAGGGCACGGTCGCCCTGCAGCAGCAACTGTTGCGTGACCTCTCCCATGAGTTGCGCACACCGTTGAGCCGTTTGCGCGTGGCCTGTGACAGCGAAGCCGATGCGCAGCACCTGCGCGAGCGCCTGGGGCGGGAGATCGACTGCATGCAGCGGCTGGTCGAAGATACGCTGCAACTGGCCTGGCTGGACACCGAGCGTGCGCCGCTGAGCAAGGAGCCCATCCAGGTCCAGGCCTTGTGGGACATGCTGGCCGAAGATGCCTGCTATGAAAGTGGCTGGCCCGCCGCGCAACTGCATTGTGCGCTGGAGGCCTCGTGCTGGGTGCAGGGTAACCTCAACAGCCTGGCCCAGGCGCTGGAGAACATCTTGCGCAACGCCATTCGGCATTCCCCCGCCGGGAGCGTTATCCGCCTGGACGGGCGGCGTCAGGGCGATCACTGGTTGATCTGGCTGCAAGACCAGGGCGGTGGGGTGGCGCAAAGCGAGCTTGAGCGCATTTTCGCGCCCTTTACCCGCCTGGACGGTTCGCGGCCCGGCGATGGCGGCTTCGGGCTGGGCCTGAGCATTGCCCGCAATGCCATCGTCCGCCAGGGCGGGCGATTGTGGGCGCAAAACACTGGCCAGGGCCTGCGGCTGAACATGCAACTGCCGGCGGTGTGATCCCGGGGCCGCTTCGCGGCCCATCGCCGGCAAGTCCGGCTCCCACAGGTACTAGGTGCATGCAAATCCACTGTGGGAGCTGGCTTGCCAGTGATAGGGCCATAAACTCTTGCTTATAGCTTGCAGCTATAACCCCAACACATTGCGTGATATGGGCAAATCCCGTTTGCCGGTATGATAGGCGCCCCCGCAGTCTGGATTGCGAATACGCCATGACCTTGCAGTACCCAACCATCGCCGATTGCGTCGGCAACACGCCTCTGGTCCGCCTGCAGCGCATTGCCGGCGACACCAGCAATACCCTCCTGCTCAAGCTCGAAGGCAACAACCCGGCAGGCTCGGTCAAGGACCGGCCGGCGTTGTCGATGATCACCCGCGCCGAGCTGCGTGGGCAGATCAAGCCGGGCGATACCCTGATCGAAGCGACCTCGGGCAACACCGGTATCGCGCTGGCCATGGCGGCGGCGATCAAGGGTTACAAGATGATCCTGATCATGCCCGACAATTCCAGCGCCGAGCGCAAGGCGGCGATGACGGCCTATGGCGCCGAGCTGATCCTGGTCAGCAAGGAAGAGGGCATGGAAGGCGCCCGTGATCTTGCCGACCGTCTGCAGGCGGAAGGCCGTGGCCTGGTGCTCGACCAGTTTGGCAATGTCGACAACCCTGAAGCTCACTATGTGAGCACCGGCCCGGAAATCTGGCGCCAGACCCAGGGCACCATTACCCACTTCATCAGCTCCATGGGTACCACCGGCACCATCATGGGCTGCTCGCGCTACCTCAAGGAGCAGAACCCGGCGGTGCAGATCATCGGTCTGCAACCGATGGAAGGCTCGGCCATCCCAGGCATCCGTCGCTGGCCGCAGGAATACCTGCCGAAAATCTACCAGTCCGAGCGCGTTGACCGCGTGGTCGACATGACTCAGAGCGAAGCCGAAGAAACCACCCGCAGGCTGGCCCGAGAAGAGGGCATTTTCTGTGGCGTGTCCTCCGGTGGTGCAGTGGCAGCCATGCTGCGCTTGTCCCGCGAGCTGGAAAACGCCGTGATGGTGGCGATCATTTGCGACCGTGGCGACCGTTATCTGTCGACCGGCATTTTCGATTCAGTGAACTGATGTCCAAGAACAAACGTAACAGCGGCCTGCGCTTTCAGCCGGCCGGTGGCACCCGCGCGCCACAGATCCCTACCGGTAAAAAACAGCGCCTGAGCATCGAGCGCCTGGCCGGTGACGGCCGCGGTATTGCCTTTCTCGACGGTCGCACCTGGTTCGTCAGTGGCGCCCTGGCCGAGGAAGAGGTCGAAGCGCGGGTGCTCAATACCCACGGCAAGGTGGTCGAGGCCCGTCTGGAGCGGGTGTTCATTGCCAGCCCGGCGCGCCGCGAGGCCCCGTGCAAGTACTTCGACCGCTGTGGTGGCTGCAACCTGCAGCATCTGCCCCATGCCGATCAACTGGCGCTCAAGCAGCGCCTGCTGGCCGAGCAGTTGCAGCGGGTCGCGGGCGTGCAACCCGAGCACTGGGCAGCGCCGCTGACCGGGCCGGAGTTCGGCTACCGGCGTCGGGCGCGGGTTGCCGTGCGTTGGGACAACAAGGCGAAAAATCTCGAAGTGGGTTTTCGCGCCGAAGCCAGTCAGGACATCGTCGCCATCGACGATTGCCCGGTGCTGGTACAACCCTTGCAGTCGATCATGCGCCACCTGCCGACGCTGTTGCGTAGCCTGAGCAAGCCGCAGGTGGTTGGCCACGTCGAGCTGTTCAGCGGTACCGCGCTGGCGCTGCTGTTGCGTCATACCGGGCCATTGGGCGAGGGTGACCTGGCGCGCCTGCAGGCGTTCTGCGTCGAGGCGGGTGTACAACTGTGGTTGCAAGGCGAAGGTGAACCTTCGCCAGTGGATGCCGGTCAGAGTCTTGGTTTTGACCTTGAACCCTGGAACCTTGAGCTTGCCTACCGGCCCGGCGATTTTGTCCAGGTCAACGCCCAGGTCAACACCGCGATGATCGAGCAGGCCCTGGCCTGGTTGGCGCCGCAGGCGGATGAACGCGTGCTTGACCTGTTCTGTGGGCTGGGCAACTTCGCTCTGCCGCTGGCCCGGCAGGCGCGGGAAGTGGTGGCGGTGGAAGGGGTACAGGCAATGGTCGAGCGGGCGGCAGCCAATGCTCGTAGCAACAATTTGCATAACACGCAGTTTTTTCAGGCCGATTTATCGCAGCCTTTGGCGGCGTCGGGCTGGGCCGCAGGAGGCTTTTCTGCGGTACTCTTGGACCCACCGCGCGACGGCGCTTATGAGGTGGTGCGAAAAATCGCAGACCTTGGGGCGAAACGTCTTGTTTATGTATCGTGCAACCCGGCGACCCTGGCCCGCGACACCGTCGAACTGGTCAGGCAGGGTTACCGGTTAAAATGTGCCGGGATTCTCGACATGTTTCCTCAGACGGCGCATGTCGAAGCCATGGCTTTATTCGAAGCGGGTTAGCCAGGCTGACGCGTTCGGCGCTGCACCTTGGGTCCGGCAGGGGCAGCACCAGTGATTTCAAGCGCATCGCGAATGCGCTGTAGGGAAAGGTAAACAAAGATGGTACAGGTGAGAGTGCACCAGCCGGTCAATACCGACGGCAGTATCAATCTCGAAGCATGGCTGGATCATGTGGTGAGCGTCGACCTGGCGCTGGACCGGGAGGCCCTCAAGGCCGCCTGCGAGTTCGCCCAGGACGTCGAGAAGAAGGGCAACCCGGCCAAGCATTCCTGGGCCGATGGTACGTCGAGTTTTCAGGCCGGCCTGGAAATCGCCGAAATCCTCGCCGACCTCAAGCTCGACCAGGACTCGCTGGTTGCCGCGGTCATCTACCGCGCCGTGCGCGAAGGCAAGGTAACCCTGGCTGAAGTCGGCCAGCGCTTTGGCCCGGTGGTCTCCAAACTGATCGACGGTGTGCTGCGCATGGCCGCCATCAGTGCCAGCCTCAGCCCGCGCCAGTCGCTGGTGCTGGGCTCCCAGGCGCAGGTCGAGAACTTGCGCAAGATGCTCGTGGCCATGGTCGACGATGTCCGTGTGGCATTGATCAAGCTGGCCGAACGTACCTGCGCGATCCGCGCGGTCAAGGGCGCCGACGACGAGAAGCGCAACCGCGTCGCCCGCGAAGTGTTCGATATCTATGCGCCGCTGGCCCATCGCCTGGGTATCGGTCATATCAAGTGGGAGCTGGAAGACCTGTCCTTCCGCTACCTCGAACCCGACCAGTACAAGCAGATTGCCAAGCTTTTGCATGAACGCCGGCTGGACCGCGAGCGCTTTATCAGCGACGTGATGAGCCAACTGCAGAACGAGCTGCTGGCCACCGGCGTCAATGCCGATATCAGCGGCCGGGCCAAGCATATCTATTCGATCTGGCGCAAAATGCAGCGCAAGGGCCTGGAATTCAGCCAGATCTACGACGTGCGCGCGGTGCGCGTGCTGGTCCCGGAAATGCGCGACTGCTACACCGCGCTGGGCATCGTCCACACCCTCTGGCGGCACATCCCCAAAGAGTTCGACGACTACATCGCCAACCCCAAGGAGAACGGCTACCGCTCGTTGCACACGGCGGTGATCGGCCCTGAGGGCAAGGTGCTCGAGGTGCAGATCCGTACCCATGCCATGCACGAAGAGGCCGAGCTCGGCGTCTGCGCGCACTGGCGTTACAAGGGCACCGACGTCAAATCCAGCTCCAACCACTACGAGGAGAAAATCTCCTGGTTGCGTCAGGTGCTGGAATGGCACGAAGAACTGGGGGACATCGGCGGCCTGGCCGAACAGTTGCGCGTCGATATCGAGCCGGACCGGGTCTACGTGTTCACCCCGGATGGCCACGCCATCGACCTGCCCAAGGGCGCCACGCCGCTGGACTTCGCCTACCGGGTGCACACCGAGATCGGCCATAACTGCCGCGGGGCGAAGATCAACGGCCGTATCGTGCCGCTCAACTACAGCTTGCAGACCGGTGAGCAGGTCGAGATCATCACCAGCAAGCACGGTAACCCCAGCCGCGACTGGCTGAACTCGAACCTGGGCTATGTCACCACCTCGCGGGCGCGGGCGAAGATCGTCCACTGGTTCAAGTTGCAGGCCCGCGACCAGAACGTCGCCGCCGGCAAGACCCTGCTCGAGCGCGAACTCAACCGCCTGGGCCTGCCGCAGGTCGACTTCGAGCGCCTGGCGGAAAAAGCCAACCTGCGCACCGCCGAGGACATGTTTGCCTCGCTGGGCGCCGGTGACTTGCGCCTGGCGCACCTGGTCAACGCCGCCCAGCAACTGGTGGAGCCGGAGCGCAGCGACCATGTCGAGCTGGTGCCACGCAAGGCCACCGGCTACAAGCCGGGCAAGCGTGGCGACATCCAGATCCAGGGTGTCGGCAACCTGCTGACGCAGATGGCCGGTTGCTGCCAGCCGTTGCCGGGCGATGCGATCGTCGGCTACATCACCCAGGGCCGCGGCGTCACCATCCACCGCCAGGATTGCGCCTCGGTGCTGCAACTGGCCGGGCGCGAGCCGGAGCGGATCATTCAGGTCAGCTGGGGCCCGGTGCCGGTGCAGACCTATCCGGTGGATATCATCATCCGTGCCTACGATCGTCCGGGCTTGTTGCGTGACGTTTCCCAGGTCCTGCTCAACGAGCGGATCAACGTGCTGGCGGTCAACACCCGCTCGAACAAGGAAGACAACACCGCATTGATGTCGCTGACCATCGAGATCCCTGGCCTGGATGCCCTCGGGCGCTTGCTGGGGCGGATCTCGCAGCTGCCGAACATCATCGAGACGCGGCGTAACCGTACGCCGTAAGACTGCTATCGCGGGTCAAGCCCGCTCCCACAGCATCCTCTGTGGGAGCGGGCTTGACCCGCGATAAGGAACCCAAGATGTATACCCTAGACGACCTGCTCCACCTCATGGCCCGCCTGCGCGACCCGCAGCACGGCTGCCCCTGGGATCTCAAGCAGACTTACGCGACCATCGTCCCCTACACCCTCGAAGAAGCCTACGAAGTGGCCGACGCCATCGAACGCAGCGACTTCGAGCACCTGCAGGGAGAACTCGGCGACCTGTTGTTCCAGGTGGTCTACTACAGCCAGCTGGCACGGGAAGAGGGCCGCTTCGAATTCGACGGCGTGGTCGACAGCATTACCCGCAAGCTGATCCGCCGTCACCCGCACGTGTTCCCTAACGGTGAGCTCTACGCCGCGCTCGACACGCCCAAGCTCGACGACACCCAGGTCAAGCAGCGCTGGGAAGAAATCAAGGCCCAGGAGCGCGCCGAGAAGGGCGAGCCCGAGCAGTTGTCGTTGCTCGATGATGTGCCGGCAGCCTTGCCGGCGTTGTCGCGGGCGGCCAAACTGCAAAAGCGCGCGGCCCAGGTCGGTTTCGACTGGCCGGATGCCTTGCCGGTGCTCGACAAGGTCCGTGAAGAGCTCGATGAAGTGCTCCAGGCCATGGCCGACGACGACAGCGTGGCCCTCGCCGATGAGCTCGGTGACCTGTTGTTCGCAGCAGTGAATCTGGCCCGGCACCTTAAGGTCGACCCGGAAAACGCCCTGCGCGGGGCCAACAAAAAGTTTGAACGACGTTTCCGTTTTATCGAACAGGCATTGCGCGACATAGGCCGTCCGATCGAAGATTGCACCCTCGAAGACATGGACGCGCTCTGGGGCGAAGCCAAACGTCAGGAAAAGAACCTGCCCAGCTGCGGCTGAGCTGTTGCATAAGTGAGTGAACGATGAGCCTTTCCCTTCGCGACCAATTGCTCAAGGCCGGTCTGGTCAACCAGAAACAGGTCAAGCAGGTCAGTAAAGAACAGAAGAAACAAAAGCGCCTGGAGCACAAAGGCCAGGTCGAAGTCGACGATACCCAGCAGCGGCTGGCCAAGGAAGCCATGGCCGAGAAAGCCAAGCGCGACCAGGAGCTCAACCGCCAGCAGCAGGAGAAGGCCGAGCAGAAGGCCCGCGCCGCCCAGGTCAAGCAATTGATCGAGGTCTCGCGCCTGCCCAAGCTGACCACCGAGGACTACTACAACTTCGTCGACGACAAGAAGGTCAAGCGCCTGTCGGTCAACGCCCTGATGCGCAGCAAGCTGAGCAGCGGCTCACTGGCCATCGTTGCCCATGCTGGCGGTTATGAAGTGATCCCCCGTGAGGCGGCGCTGAAGATCCAGGAGCGCGACCCACAGCGTATCGTCCTGCTCAACACCCAGGTTGAAGAGCCGGATGCCGACGATCCGTACGCGGCCTACGTGATCCCTGACGATCTGATGTGGTAATAACGACAAACCCCGCTTCGGCGGGGTTTGTTTTTTTGCATGGGGTTATTGCTGTTGCCGTCTGGTCTCGAGGTATTCCAGCTCGATGCGGTAGCTGTGGGCCTCGTGCTCGTTGTGGAACATGCCGACCAGCTCGCCCTGCTGATGCACATCCCAGATGCGCACGCCTGCAGCCAGGCCTTCGTGAGACATTTTGCTTTCGTCGCGCTCAGTTACTTTGACAGTCATCTGCAAACTCCACTTTCAGTTAACTGCGGCACCGTGTCGCAGGTCTCTTTTATAGAATTTGTTAGCAGGCTAAGTAAATGACTGGCGCATGAAACATCTTTCACGTAGGCGCGGGCTCTTGGGGCTGACTGGCCAAGGGCAATAAAAAACCCCGCACCAGGCGGGGTTTCGGTTGCTACCAGCAATCAGGGCTATCAGTTGCCCTTGACCGCCTTGCCATCGACCGTACCGTCCTGCAGCACGATCACGTACTCCTTGCCGTCCGTTTCGACCTGACGCAGTTGTACCAGCAGGTAGTCCCAGTCCTTGGCGAACCACAGTTCGGTGATGCGCTTGCTCTGGCTCGGGTCGCGCACGCGCTCGACCTTGATGGCTTCGACCTGGCCGGTCTTGGTGGTGACCTTTTCCGTACCCAGGACACGGAAGTCGTAGGTATCGATCTCGTCGCCATCGACCACCTGGTAGCTCACGCTCTTCTTGCCCGCTGCCACGTCGTGCTGCAGGGCCAGTTGATAGGTGGACTTGTCCAGCACGCCGCGGTTGAGCGGCAGGTTGATCGCGTCGCCGCGGTCAGTGCCGGTGATCTTCTTGCTGTTCCAGTCGAAATCCAGATCGACCTTCTTGGCCTTGCCCAGGCCGCCACGTTCGAAGTGGTAGGTCTGAGGCAGCAGGGTGTCCTTGTCCAGGCGCAGGGTACTTTGCTCAGTCAGGCTGGCGATCATCATCGACGCCTTGAAATTGAGGTTCCAGGTACCGTTGGCGTTCTTTTCCAGGCTGCGCTCGGCAGTGCCGCTCATGGGCAGCTGCTTCCAGTCGGCGGTGTAGCTGGCCGAGAACGGCTTCAGATCGGCTGCCTGCAGCGGCAAGGCGAGCACGGCGAGAGCGAAGAGCAGGGCACGACGCATAATTTCTCCTAGGGTCGAATCAAGTGGCCGCTGGCCGCCAGAGGCTGGCCATCCAGTAGAGCACCGTGTTCGCCCAGGCGCAAACGGCCCTCGGCAAACCAGCGCACCGCCAGCGGATAGATCAGGTGTTCCTGGCTGTGAACCCGCTGTGCCAGACGTTCTGGCGTGTCATCCAACTCTACCGGTATTACTGCCTGTACGACCAGCGGCCCGCCATCGAGTTCCTCGGTGACGAAGTGCACGCTGCAGCCATGCTCGGCATCGCCGGCCTCGAGCGCCCGTTGATGGGTGTGCAGGCCTTTGTACTTGGGCAGCAGGGAAGGGTGGATGTTCAGCAGGCGGCCCTGGTAGTGACGGACGAAACCGGCACTGAGGATGCGCATGAAGCCGGCCAGTACCACCAGCTGCGGCTGGTAGCCATCGATCAGCTCGACCAGCGCCGTGTCGAACGCCTCGCGGCCGTCAAAGGCCTTGTGGTCGAGCACGGCGGTGGCGATGCCGGCGTCTTTGGCGCGCTGCAGGCCATAGGCGTCGGCGCGGTTGGAGATGACCGCGCAGATCCGCACCGGGCTGTCGCCGGTGCGGGTGTTGTCGATCAACGCTTGCAGGTTGCTGCCGGTGCCGGACAACAGCACCACGACATCACAGGTCGTGCTCGGCATCAGTGCGCCTTGACGTTCTTCAGCTCGACCTGGGCAGCGCCTTCGGCGGCTACGCCGATCTGGCCGATCACCCATGGCTGCTCGCCGGCTTCACGCAGGACGTTCAGGGCGTTGTCGACCTGGTCCTGGGCAACGCAGATGACCATGCCGACGCCGCAGTTCAGCACGCGGTGCATTTCGTGCTCGTCGACGTTGCCTTGCTGCTGCAGCCAGTTGAATACCGCCGGGCGTTCCCAGCTGGCCACGTCAACCACGGCCTGGGCGCCTTTTGGCAGCACCCGTGGAATGTTGTCGAGCAGACCGCCACCAGTGATGTGGGCCATGGCCTTGACCGCACCGGTGTCCTTGATCAGCTTGAGCAGCGGCTTGACGTAGATGCGGGTCGGGGCCATCAGCAGTTCGGTCAGCGGTTTGCCGTCGAGCTGTACGGTTTCGATATCGGCGCCGGAGACTTCGATGATCTTGCGGATCAGCGAGTAGCCGTTGGAGTGCGGGCCGGACGATGGCAGGGCGATCAGGGCGTCGCCGGTGGCAACCTTGGAGCCGTCGATGATTTCGGCTTTTTCCACCACGCCGACGCAGAAACCGGCCAGGTCGTAGTCTTCGCCTTCGTACATGCCTGGCATTTCAGCGGTTTCACCGCCGACCAGGGAGCAGCCAGCCAGTTCGCAGCCAGCGCCGATACCGGTAACCACGGTGGCGGCAACGTCGACATTCAATTTGCCGGTGGCGTAGTAGTCGAGGAAGAACAGCGGCTCGGCACCACAGACCACCAGGTCGTTGACGCACATCGCGACCAGGTCCTGGCCGATGCTGTCGTGCTTGTTCAGGTTCAGCGCCAGACGCAGCTTGGTGCCGACGCCGTCGGTACCGGAGACCAGAACCGGCTGCTTGTAGCCGGCCGGGATTTCGCAGAGGGCGCCAAAACCGCCCAGGCCGCCCATGACTTCCGGGCGCGCCGTGCGCTTGGCAACGCCTTTGATGCGTTCGACCAATGCTTCACCGGCGTCGATGTCTACACCGGCGTCCTTGTAGCTCAGGGAGGGTTGCTTGCTCATGATCCAGGCCTTTAGGGGGAGGGATTCGGGGGAATCGACCGTGACCTGCCAGGCAAGGCGGAGGGAAATCCGGCTGCCCGACCGTCGCCGGTCTGCGAAGGCGCGCGATTTTATCAGGGTTGCCCGGTAGCGGCCATCCTCAGGCCGACGGGCAGAGCTATTATCTGGCTAAAAATACGCTTTAACAGTGCGCGACTGGTTGCCACGGCGCAGGCTGTATAAGGTATAGCAAAGGCGATGGGCACAATTTAGTGCTCGCGGTTGAATGATTTGCCGGGGGCTGCGGTCTGAGCTGCATCCGTTTGTTGAGCCCACGCTTCTTTATTTTCAGGACAGGAATCCTTCATGCGTTTGCGTAATTACCTGGCCGCCAGCTGTCTGGCCCTGTTCGGCCTCTCGGCTCAGGCCGAAACCCTCTCCGGCCTGTACCAGGTCCGCGAACCGGTCAGCGGTCAGGGCGCCGATGCCCGTACCCAGGCCACCGAAAAAGCCCTCGAGACCCTGGTGTTGCGCCTGACCGGCGATGCCAAGGCGGCGCAAAGCCCGGGCCTGGCGGCACTGCGTAAAGATCCGCAACAAATCATCAGTCAGTTCGGTTTCGAGGCTGGTCCGCCGGAAACCGTGCTGGTCGACTTCGACCCGGGCAGTACCGAGCGCGCCTTGCGCCAGGCTGGCTTGGCCCTGTGGGGTAACAACCGGCCATCGATCCTCGGTTGGTGGTTGAACGACAGCGCCGAAGGCTCGAGCCTGGTTGGCGACGGCCAGGGCAGTGCCGAACCGCTGCGTCGTGCCGCCCAGCATCGCGGCTTGCCGCTGCGCTTGCCACTGGCCGATTTGCAGGAACAACTGGTGGCCACCGGCAAGAACCTTGAAGGCACAGACCCGGCGCCGCTGCGTGAGGCTTCCGAGCGTTATGGCGCCGATGCCTTGCTGGCGGTGCACGCCAGCGAAGCCGATGGCAAATGGCAGGGTAAATGGCGCCTGTGGTTGGGTGAGCAACGCGAGCAGGGCACTGCCGAAGGCGCTGATCAGGCTGCCCTGGCCGATGCGGTGATGCTTGCGGTCAGTAGCCGCCTGGCTCCGCGTTTTGTGGCCCGTCCAGGCGCCAGCAGCGATATGCAGGTGCAGGTCCAGGGCATGACCCTGGAGCGCTATGCCGAACTGGGGCGGGTGCTCGAGCCCTACGGTGCACGCCTGAAGGCCGTGCAGGGCGATACCCTGACCTACCAGGTCACTGGCAACAGCGATCAGCTGCGCGCGCAACTGGGCCTGGCCAAATTGCAGGAACTGCCGCCCGAAGCGCCAGCGACACCTGCCGCCGTCGATCCGGCCCACCCCGGGGCAACCCAGGCTGCGGCTGCGCAAGCCTTCAACGGGTTGCGTTTCCGTTGGTAAACCCTGACCTGGCCGGGAGCCGTTCATGACTGATACACGCCGCTGGGTATGGGTAGGCGGGGCGCTGCTGTGCGCGGCCTTGCTCTATTGGCTGCACCCGATTCTTTCGCCGTTTCTGGTCGGCATCCTGCTGGCCTACCTGGCCGACCCGCTGGTCGATCGCTTGGAGCGCGCCGGCCTGTCGCGCACCTGGGGCGTGGTGGTGGTCTTTACCCTGTTCACCCTGCTGTTGACCGTGTTGCTACTGGTGCTGGTGCCGATGCTGGCCAAGCAACTGGTGCGCCTGTACGAGCTGGCGCCGCAGATGCTCGACTGGCTGCAGCATGTGGCCTTGCCCTGGGTGCAGGCGCGCCTGGGCCTGGCCGACGGTTTCTGGAAGTTCGACAAGATCAAGGCCGCCATCAGCGAGCACATGGGCCAGACCACCGACATCGTCGGGATCATCCTGTCCCAGGCCACGGCTTCGGGCCTGGCCCTGATCGGTTGGCTGGCCAACCTGGTGCTGATTCCGGTGGTGAGCTTCTACCTGTTGCGCGACTGGGACCTGATGATGGCCAAGATCCGCAGCCTGCTGCCGCGTCAGCGCGAGGAGCGGGCGGTGGCGCTTGCCGGTGAATGTCACGAGGTGCTCGGCGCCTTCGTCCGTGGCCAGCTGTTGGTGATGCTGGCCCTGGGGATCATCTATGCCTCGGGGTTGATGCTGGTGGGCCTGGAGCTTGGCCTGTTGATCGGCCTGCTGGCGGGCCTGGCGGCGATCGTGCCGTACATGGGCTTCATCATCGGTATCAGCGCGGCGATGATCGCCGGGCTGTTCCAGTTCGGTGGCGCCCCTTATCCATTGCTTGGTATCGCTGCCGTGTTCATGGTCGGCCAGGCGCTCGAAGGCATGGTGCTGACGCCGCTGCTGGTGGGTGACCGTATCGGCTTGCACCCGGTGGCGGTGATTTTCGCGATTCTCGCCGGTGGCGAAATGTTCGGCTTTACCGGGGTGCTGCTGGCCCTGCCGGTGGCGGCGGTGATCATGGTGCTGCTGCGCCATGTGCATGACCTGTATAAAGAGTCGGATATTTACGCCGGCGAAATCGACCCGGATCTCTAGCTTGATAGCACCTGGCTTGTATTGGCGCTTGTACGCTTATGCAAGCCTTTGATTTTACTTGTGGTCTGCGCCGATTGTGCGACCGGCGCCACGGGTATAAACTTTGCAGACTTTTCACAAAAGGCCCCTTGCGGTTCCCCGGAACTGCCCAGCCAGCATGAAACCGATCCAGTTGCCCCTGGGTGTGCGTCTGCGTGATGACGCCACCTTCATCAACTACTATCCGGGTGCCAACGCCGCCGCTTTGGGCTACGTCGAGCGACTCTGCGAAGCCGACGCCGGCTGGACCGAAAGCCTGATCTACCTGTGGGGCAAGCAAGGTGTAGGCCGTACCCACCTGCTGCAGGCTGCCTGCCTGCGCTTCGAGCAACTGGGGGAGCCGGCGGTCTACCTGCCCCTGGCGCAATTGCTCGACCGCGGCGTCGAACTGCTCGACAACCTCGAGCAGTACGAACTGGTTTGCCTCGACGACCTGCACGTGATTGCCGGCAAGCCGGAGTGGGAGGAGGCCATGTTCCACCTCTTCAACCGCCTGCGCGACAGTGGCCGGCGCCTGCTGCTGGCCGCCTCCAGCTCGCCCCGCGAACTGCCGATCAAACTGGCTGACCTGAAGTCGCGCCTGACCCTGGCACTGATCTTCCAGATGCGTGCGCTGTCGGATGAAGACAAGCTGCGCGCCCTGCAATTACGCGCTTCGCGCCGTGGCCTGCACCTGACCGACGAGGTCGGGCACTTCATTCTCACCCGTGGTACCCGCAGCATGAGTGCATTGTTCGACCTGCTCGAGCGCCTCGATCAGGCCTCGTTGCAGGCTCAGCGCAAGCTCACCATCCCGTTTTTGAAAGAAACGTTGGGCTGGTAAGGCAGGGGCTAGAGCCTCGGCACATAAAAGTCACATTTTTTTCGATTGAATTTGCAAATCGATGCGATAGAAGGCATAGTCTCGGCTTCTTTAAATTCCAGACACGGTCGTGCCCATGCTAAATCGCTTCGCACCCCTCGTGCCCCTCGCACTCGTGACCCTGCTTTTTGGCTGCGCGACCACCGGTCCCGTATCGCAGCAGCAGGTTCAGCAGCAACCGGTTTCCGCTCAGGTTTCGACCAAGTCCTCCGTCCAGGCGACGCTCGAGGAAGAGCTGGCCACCGAAGCAGAGCTGCAAGATTTCGCCAGCAGCAAGCCTTACCAGCTGCCAGCCCTGGCCGACAACATTCTCGAGCGCGGCATGTCGCTGATCGGTACCCGCTACCGTTTCGGTGGTACCTCCGAGAACACCGGCTTTGATTGCAGCGGCTTCATCGGCTACCTGTTCCGCGAAGAAGCCGGCCTCAACCTGCCGCGCTCCACCCGCGAAATGATCAACGTCAAGGCCCCGCTGGTTGCTCGCAACAACCTCAAGCCAGGCGACCTGCTGTTCTTCAGCACCAATGGTCGCGGGCGCGTCAGCCACGCCGGGATTTACCTCGGTGACGACCAGTTCATCCACTCCAGCAGCCGCCGCAGCGGTGGTGTGCGCATCGACAAGCTCGGTGATCGCTACTGGAGCAAGACCTTCATCGAAGCCAAGCGTGCACTGGCCATGGCTCCGGCCGCGACCACCATTTCGCGCAACTGATCCTTCGACAGGTTCGACCACGGCGACGCAGCTGAAAAGCTCGTCGCCGTGCGTGTTTACAGAAAGCGTCTAATCTAAACTCTCAACTCTTTTCGGCTCTGGCCGGAGCGGCTTCAGACAGGATGTTCTGACCATGGCGATGATGGCGCGCTTCGCGGTACTTTCCCTCGCGGCACTGCTTGGTGCCTGCTCAAGCCATGCCCCGGCCCCGCGTAAAGTGGTCGAGCCTGCGGTGATGGCGCCGCAAGTGTACTTCTCCCCGGTTGCCGAAGACGTGTTGTTCCGTGCCCTGGGCCTGGTCGGCACGCCTTACCGCTGGGGCGGCAATACCCCGGATTCGGGTTTCGATTGCAGTGGCCTGATTGGCTATGTGTATCGCGATGCCGCCGGTATCTCGCTGCCCCGTTCGACCCGCGAAATGATCGGCATCCGTGCGCCGAGCATCGAGCGCAACGAGCTGCAATCCGGTGACCTGGTGTTCTTCGCCACCAATGGTGGATCGCAAGTCAGCCATGCCGGTATCTATGTCGGCGAGGGGCGCTTCGTCCATGCCCCGGCCACCGGTGGAACGGTGCGCCTGGACTACCTGTCCAACAGTTACTGGCAAAAAACCTACCTGAACGCCAAGCGCGTCCTGCAGCCGGCACACCTGGCGCGTAACCCCTGACTTTCGCGAGGTAGACGATGACCGCTCAGACGCTCTACCTCGACGACCCGCTCTACCACTACCTGCAAAGCGTATCGCTGCGCGAATCGCCCTTGCTCGCCCGCTTGCGTGCCGAAACCCAGGCCTTGCCTGAAGCGCGCTGGCAGGTGGCGCCGGAGCAGGGCCAGTTGCTGGCGCTGCTGGTGCGCCTGATCGGCGCCCAGCGGATCATCGAGGTGGGCACGTTCACCGGCTACAGCGCCTTGTGCATGGCCCAGGCCATGGCGCATGGGCAGTTGCTCTGTTGCGACCTTGAAGGCAGCTATAACGCCGTGGCCTGGCGCTACTGGCAGGAGGCCGGAGTCGCTGAGCGCATTGAACTACGCCTGGCACCCGCCTTGCAAACCCTGGCGACACTGCCGTCAGAACGCTATGACCTGATCTTCATCGATGCCGATAAGGCCAATTACCCGCAGTACCTGGAAGAGTCCCTGCGCTTGCTGCGTACTGGCGGGCTGGTGCTGTTCGACAACACCTTGTGGAGCGGACGGGTGCTTGAGAAAAAGCCGGACAGCGAAGACACCCGGGCCATCCAGGCACTGAACCACAAGCTCAAGGATGACCCGCGGGTGGACCTGTCGATGCTGCCGATTGGCGATGGCTTGACCTTGTGCCGCAAGCGCTGAGAGGGCGCAGGGTAATAGTGCATGCGATCTGTGTGGGAGCCGGCCTTGCCGGCGATGGGCCGCATAGCGGCCTCCGGATCACTTGGCCTTGCTCACCCGCCAGATCTTGTTGCCCACATCATCAGCCACCAGCACGCCACCACGCTGGTCATTGATCACCCCCACCGGCCGGCCCATGGCCTTGCCCTCGTCATTGAGAAACCCGCTCAGCAGGTCAATCGGTTTGCCTGCGGGCCTGCCAGCGGTGCTGAAGGGCACGAAGATCACCTTGTAGCCACTGTGCGGCTTGCGGTTCCATGAGCCATGCTGGCCGATGAATGCGCCTTGCTCGAACGGCGGCGGCAGCACGCCGGGCTCGGCAAAGGTCAGGCCCAGCGAAGCCGTATGCGGGCCAACGGCATAGTCCGGGGCGATGGCGCTGGCCACCAGGTTCGGGTCGGAAGGGGTGACCCGCTGATCGACGTGCTGACCGAAATAGCTGTAAGGCCAACCATAGAAGCCGCCATCCTTGACTGAAGTGATGTAGTCGGGCACCAGGTCGCTGCCGATCTCGTCGCGCTCGTTGACCGCGGTCCACAGCTGGCCGGTGTGTGGTTCCCACGCCAGGCCGTTGGGGTTGCGCAGGCCAGAGGCGAAGATGCGCTGCTGGCCGCTGGCCGGGTCGATTTCCCAGATCGCCGCACGGCCTTTTTCCTGGTCCATGCCGTTCTCGCCGACATTGCTGTTGGAGCCGACAGTGACGTAGAGCTTCTTGCCATCCCGGCTGGCGATCACGTTCTTGGTCCAGTGATGGTTCAGCGTACCGCCCGGCAGGTCAGCCACCGGCGTGCCGGGGCCGTGGATCGAGGTGGTGCCGGGTTGGTAGTGAAAGCGCAGCAGGCGATCGGTGTCGGCGACGTAAAAGTCATTGCCAACCAGGGCCATGCCGAAGGGCGAATTGAGGTGCTCGATAAAGGTCGTGCGGGTTTCCGCCACGCCGTCATGGTCGCTGTCGCGCAGCAGGCTGATACGGTTGGCACTGGGGACGCCGGCGCCCGCCCGGTCCATGATCTTGCCCACCACCCAGCCACGAATGCCCATGCCGTTATCGGGCTTGGGTGGGGCATTGGTTTCGGCAACCAGGATATCGCCATTGGGCAGGGCATAGAGCCAGCGCGGGTGGTCCAGGCCTTCGGCGAAGGCCACTACCTGGGTGCCGGGGGCGGCCTTGGGCGTCATGCCCAGGGGCCAGCCTATAGCAGGGGCGATGTTGACGGTGGGGATCAGGGTCTTGTTGGGTTCAGGCAACTGCGGCGACGGGCCAACCCCGTCGCTGACATCCAGGCGCGCGTGCTCGCCGCAGCCACTTAACCCCGCGGTCACTGCCAGCAGCAGTGCAATCGGCTTGATACCCATGTCGTTTCCCTCGCAACATTGGCCGCTATTGCCAGTAGAGGCGGGCCAGGCGTGGGAGGTTCCCCGCTTCAGGCCTGCTTGAGCAGCAGGGCGATGCCGGGGTAATACTGGCCGGCTTCGTTGTGCAGCTTGCGGTAAGCGTAGGGGAAGTACCAGGCGATGGCGCAGGCGTTGTGCTTTTGCAGGTCGTCGACCAGGTCCTGCAGCTCTTCGGGGCTGGCGTGCTGGCCGGCTTTCCAGGGGCTGGCGAACAGCGCGGCAACCTTGAGCTGGCTGGGCGCAGCGATCTGCCGGGCGGTGTAAACGGTCTCGGCCAGGGCGTTGTTCAAATCGAGCTTGGCAATCTTTGGCCAGCGCTGGCTGCCTTGCAGGTAGGCGGCTTCTTCGTGGTTGGCGATGTACAGGTCGCAGCGGCCTTCACGATCACCGTCCTCGCGCTGTTTCTTGCTCTGGTGCTGTTGCAGGGTCACCAGCTCGGCTTGCCAGGCGGCGGCCGAGAGCAGGCCGAGGTTGGCCTGGGCGCCGTGCCAGTAGGGCGCCTCGCCATCGCCGAGGGTCTGGTTGAAGCGGTCGATGCAATCAACCCAACGTTCCAGGGCGGGGCGCAGGAACTCCAGGCGCGCGTTATTGATGATCAGGCCTTGCATGCTGCTCTCCCTTATAGTTGTGATCGAGTACAGCCGAAGTTATGGCTATTTGATATCACTGAAGTCAGTGTTACACAAGATGACAAAGGCGCCATTGATCCAGGCCAGTTCAGCGCCTTTCATTGACGCTCCGGGTGCAACCCTCTAACCTTCGCGACTTGTTTCAGGTGCTCTGTGGGCTATGGCCTGGCAGGGTGAAACAGGGAAGCCGGTGGGCGTGCAAGGCGCGCGAATCCGGCGCTGCCCCCGCAACGGTAGGTGAGTCAAGGCCGCGCAGGGCCACTGGGTGTTCAACCCGGGAAGGCGCGCGGTCCCGGGTGTTCATGGCCCCGCTCACAAGCCCGGAGACCGGCCTGTAACAGCCAACGGCATCACGGAGGGTGATGCGCGGTTCCTCCGGCCTGTGCCGCAGCCCTGCGCGTTTTCCGTCTGCCATATCCATTCATCTGTCACGCCGTTTCCTTCGCGATCCTTGAGCAGCCACAGGCTGCCAGGCTCGTTGCGGGCCGGCCGACAGTGGTTTGCGGAGAACCTCATGACTGAATCCACCGAGCGCGACGAACGCCACCTGGCCCGTATGCAGCGCAAGAAGGCCGTCATCGACGAGCGCATCGCCAATTCGCCCAACGAATGCGGCCTGCTGCTGGTGCTCACCGGCAACGGCAAGGGCAAGAGCAGTTCGGCCTTCGGCATGCTTGCCCGGGCCATGGGCCACGGTATGCAGTGCGGTGTGGTGCAGTTCATCAAAGGCCGCAACAGCACCGGTGAGGAGCTGTTTTTCCGCCGTTTTCCCGAGCAGGTGCGCTACCACGTGATGGGCGAGGGCTTTACCTGGGAAACCCAGGACCGCCAGCGTGATATCGCCGCCGCCGAAGCCGCTTGGGCGGTGTCGCGGCAGATGCTCCAGGACCCGTCGATCGCCTTCGTGGTGCTCGATGAACTGAACATCGCCCTCAAGCACGGTTACCTCGATCTGGACCAGGTCCTCAGCGACCTGCAGGCGCGCCCGCCGATGCAGCACGTGATCGTCACCGGTCGTGCGGCCAAGGATGAAATGATCGAACTGGCCGACACCGTCACCGAAATGGGCATGATCAAGCACGCTTTCCAGGCCGGTATTCGCGCCCAGAAGGGCGTCGAACTATGAGTGACGCGCGCCATTGCCCGGCGGTATTGATTGCCGCACCGGCCTCCGGCCAGGGCAAGACCACAGTGACCGCCGCGCTGGCGCGCCTGCATCGCAACCAGGGGCGCAAGGTCCGGGTGTTCAAGTGCGGCCCGGATTTTCTCGACCCGATGATCCTTGAGCGCGCCAGCGGTGCGCCGGTGTATCAGCTTGACCTGTGGATGGTCGGCGAGCAGGAAAGCCGCCGGTTGTTGTGGGAAGCGGCGGCTGAGGCCGACCTGATCCTGATCGAAGGGGTCATGGGGTTGTTCGATGGCACGCCATCGAGCGCTGACCTGGCCCGTCATTTTGGCGTGCCGGTGCTGGCGGTGATCGATGGCACGGCCATGGCCCAGACGTTCGGCGCCCTGGCCCTGGGCCTGGCGCGCTATCAGCCGGACCTGCCGTTTGCCGGGGTACTGGCCAACCGCGTCGGTACCCTGCGCCATGCCCAGTTGCTCGAAGGCAGCCTGACCGAAGGCTTGCGCTGGTATGGCGGTCTGTCACGGGAAACCGGCATCGAGCTGCCCAGCCGCCACCTGGGCCTGGTGCAGGCCAGTGAGCTGAACGACCTCGATGCCCGCCTGGATGCGGCTGCCGCCGCCCTGGGTGCCAGTTGCGATGCGGCCTTGCCGCCGGCGGTGAGGTTCGCCGCGCCGACCGAGCGGGCGATCGAGCCCTTGTTGCAGGGTGTGCGCATCGCGGTTGCCCGCGACGAAGCCTTTGCCTTCACCTATGGCGCCAACCTCGACCTGCTGCGGGCCATGGGGGCGCAGCTGGCGTTCTTCTCGCCGCTGCATGATGCCAGCCTGCCGGATGCTGACAGTTTGTACCTGCCCGGTGGTTACCCGGAGCTGCATCACCAGGCGCTGGCGAGCAACACACCGATGCTCGAAGCCATTCGCGCCCACCATCACGCCGGCAAGCCATTGCTGGCCGAATGCGGCGGCATGCTTTACCTGCTCGAGGCCCTTACCGATGTCGGCGGCGAGCGTGCCGAACTGCTCGGCCTGCTGGCCGGCGAGGCGGTGATGCAGAAGCGCTTGGCCGCCCTGGCTCTGCAGGCGGTGGAACTGCCCGAAGGCACCTTGCGCGGGCACACCTACCATCACTCGTTGACCAGCACCGAACTTGAACCGATTGCCCGTGGCCAGAGCCCCAACGGTGGCCGCGGTGCCGAGGCGGTCTATCGCCACGGGCGGCTGACGGCGTCCTACGTGCATTTCTACTTTGCTTCCAACCCCCAGGCGTCGGCGGCGCTGTTGTGTCCATGAACGAACATGCTTTTACCGAAGCCGAACGCGCGGCGGTCTATCGCGCGATCGGCGAGCGCCGTGACATGCGCCATTTCAGCGGCGGCGAAGTCGCCCCTGAACTGCTCGCCCGTTTGCTTGAGGCTGCGCACCAGGCGCCCAGCGTCGGCTTGATGCAGCCCTGGCGGTTTATCCGCATCACTCAACGGGAACTGCGTCAGCGTATCCAGGCCCTGGTGGAAGAGGAGCGGTTGCGTACCGCGCAAGCCCTGGGCGAGCGCTCCGACGACTTCATGAAACTCAAGGTCGAAGGGATCAACGACTGCGCCGAACTGCTGGTCGCCGCGCTGATGGATGAACGCGAAGCGCATATCTTCGGCCGCCGGACCTTGCCGGAGATGGACCTGGCGTCGCTGTCCTGTGCGATCCAGAACCTCTGGCTGGCCGCCCGCGCCGAAGGCTTGGGCATGGGCTGGGTGTCGCTGTTCGAGCCCCAGGCCCTGGCCGAGTTGCTGGGCATGCCGGCCGGCGCCAAGCCGCTGGCGATCCTTTGCCTGGGCCCGGTGCAGGCGTTTTACCCGGCGCCGATGCTGGTGCTCGAAGGCTGGACCACGGCGCGACCGCTGCACGACATGCTGTTTGAAAATCACTGGGGAGAGTCTTGATGAGTGTGGCGTTGCTGACGGTGGCCGGGGTGGCGCTGGATGCGCTGCTGGGCGAACCCAAGCGCCGGCATCCACTGGTGGCCTTCGGGCGCCTGGCCGGGCGTCTGGAGCAACGCTTGAATGCCGGTGGCCGTGGTTGGCGCAGCCATGGTGTCAGCGCCTGGTTCCTGGCGGTGGTGCCGCTGACCTTCGTAGCCATGCTGCTGTCCTGGCTGCCGTACATTGGCTGGCTGGTCGAAGTGCTGGCGTTGTACTGCGCCCTGGGCCTGCGCAGCCTCGGCGAGCACGTGACGCCGGTGGCCGAAGCCTTGCGCCAGGGCGACCTGGAAAAAGCCCGGCAGCGCGTAGGTTATCTGGTCAGCCGCGAAACCCGCGAGCTGGATGAAACCGCCGTGGCCCGCGCCGCCACCGAATCGGTGCTGGAGAACGGCAGCGATGCGGTGTTTGCCGCGCTGTTCTGGTTCGTCGTCGCTGGCGTACCGGGGGTGGTGCTCTATCGCCTGAGCAACACCCTCGACGCGATGTGGGGCTATCGTAATGAACGCTTCGAACGCTTCGGCTGGGCCGCCGCGAAAATCGACGACTTGCTCAACTATATTCCCGCGCGGCTGGTGGCCCTGACCTACGCGCTGCTGGGCAAGACCCGCCTGGCCCTGAGCTGCTGGCGGCGCCAGGCGCCGTTGTGGGACAGCCCCAACGCCGGCCCGGTGATGGCTGCCGGCGCCGGGGCGCTGGGTGTCGAGCTGGGCGGCCCGGCGGTGTACCACGGCGAGCTGCACCAGCGCCCGCAACTGGGCGAAGGCCCGCAGGCCGATGCCGAGGCCATCGAGCGCGGCTGGCGCCTGGTCTGCCAGGGCGTTTGGTTGTGGTTGCTGTTGGTGTGCCTGGGGGCTGAATTCTATGCTTGAACACGGTGGTCGCCTGCAACGCGCAGTGCAGCAGTACGGCATTGCCCGCGAAGACTGGCTGGACCTGTCCAGCGGCATTGCTCCCTGGCCTTATCCAATCCCCGAGATCCCGCTGCGCGCCTGGGCGCGCCTGCCCGAGACCGACGACGGCCTGGAGCGGGCGGCCTGCGAGTATTACCAGGTCGAGCAACTGCTGCCGGTGGCCGGTTCCCAGGCGGCGATCCAGGCCTTGCCGCGTCTGCGCCGCCCCGGCACGGTCGGCGTCCTGTCGCCATGCTACGCCGAACACGCCGAAGGCTGGCGCCGCGCCGGGCACCGGGTGCGCGAATTGCCTGAAGATCAGGTCGATTACTACCTCGACAGCCTCGACGTGCTGGTGGTGGTCAACCCCAACAACCCCAGCGCTCGGTTGATATCTGCCGAGCAACTGTTGGAATGGCACGCGCGCCTGGCTCGCCGGGGCGGCTGGCTGCTGGTCGATGAAGCCTTCATGGACAACACCCCGCAACACAGCATCGCCGCGCATGCCGAGCGCTCCGGGCTGATTGTGCTGCGCTCGTTCGGCAAGTTCTTTGGCTTGGCCGGTGTACGCCTGGGCTTTGTCCTGGCTGAACGTCATCTGTTGCAGCTGCTCGCCGAACAGCTCGGGCCCTGGACCATCAGCGGCCCGACCCGGGTCCTCGGCCAGGCCTGCCTGCTCGATAGCGTCGCGCATCAACAGCAGATTGTTCGCTGCGCCGCTGCCAGCCAGCGTTTGGCCGGGGTACTCAGCGCGGCAGGTTTTGCCCCCCACGGCAGCTGCGACCTGTTCCAGTACCTGGTCACCGATCAGGCGGCGCAACTGCATGAATTCATGGCCCGGCGCGGCATCCTCCTGCGCCTGTTCACCCAGCCGCCCAGCCTGCGCTTCGGCCTGCCGGCCAGCGAGCAGGACTTCCAGCGCCTGGCCCTGGCCTTCAGCGAATACCGCAAGGAACAACCATGACCACCCTGATGGTGCAGGGCACCACCTCCGATGCCGGCAAAAGCACCCTGGTGACCGCGCTGTGCCGCTGGCTGTTGCGCCAGGGCGTTGCGGTGGTGCCGTTCAAACCGCAGAACATGGCGCTTAACAGCGCCGTGACCGCCGAAGGTGGCGAGATCGGCCGGGCCCAGGCGGTCCAGGCCCAGGCGGCCGGCCTGGCGCCGCACACCGACATGAACCCGGTGCTGCTCAAGCCCAACAGCGACACCGGTGCCCAGGTGATCGTCCATGGCCGCGCGGTCACCAGCATGAATGCCGTGGCCTATCACGACTACAAGGCCATCGCCATGCAGGCGGTACTGGCCTCGCACCAGCGCCTGAGCGCGGCCTATCCGCTGGTGATGGTCGAAGGTGCCGGCTCGCCGGCCGAGATTAACCTGCGTGCCGGCGACATCGCCAACATGGGCTTCGCCGAGGCGGTGGACTGCCCGGTGATTCTGATTGCCGACATCAACCGCGGCGGGGTCTTCGCCCATCTGGTCGGCACCCTGGAATTGCTCTCGCCGAGCGAACAGGCACGGGTCCAGGGCTTTGTCATCAACCGTTTTCGCGGTGATATCGCTTTGCTCCAGCCGGGCCTGGACTGGCTCGAAGCACGTACCGGCAAACCGGTGCTGGGCGTGCTGCCCTATGTGCTGGACCTGCACCTGGAAGCCGAAGACGGCATCGACCAGCGCCAGGGCATCAAGGCCGGGCGTCAGCTCAAGGTCATCGTGCCGGTGCTGCCGCGTATCAGCAACCACACCGATTTCGACCCGCTGCGCCTGCACCCGCAGGTCGATTTGCAGTTCATCGGCCCCGGCCAGCCGATTCCGCCGGCCGACCTGATCATCCTGCCTGGCTCCAAGAGCGTACGCGGCGATCTGGCACAGTTGCGTGAGCGCGGTTGGGACGAGGCGATCAGCCGCCACCTGCGTTATGGCGGCAAGGTGCTGGGCATTTGCGGCGGGCTGCAGATGCTCGGCCAGCGTGTGGAAGACCCATTGGGCCTGGAGGGGCCTGCCGGTGCCAGCGATGGCCTGGGGCTGCTGGACTTTGTCACCGTGCTGGAAGCCGAGAAGCAGTTGCGCAATGTCGCTGGCACCCTGCAACTGGAACAGGCAGCCATCAGCGGCTACGAGATTCATGCCGGCGTAACCCAGGGGCCGGCCCTGCAGCGCCCGGCGGTGCAACTGGACGATGGCCGCGCCGACGGCGCCCTCAGTGCCGACGGGCAGATCTTCGCCACCTACCTGCATGGCCTGTTCGAGGCGCCGCATAGCTGCGCCGCGCTGTTGCGCTGGGCTGGGCTGCAGGAGGTAGAGCAAATCGACTATCACGCCCTGCGCGAACGCGACATCGAGCGCCTGGCCGACCTGGTCGAGCAGCATCTGGACACCGCGCGCCTGCGCCAACTCTGCGGACTGAACTGACATGCTCAACCTGATTCTTGGCGGCGCCCGTTCGGGCAAGAGCCGCCTGGCCGAACAGCTGGCCAGCCAGAGCGGCTTGGCGGTCACCTACATTGCCACCAGCGAACCGCTCGATGGCGAGATGAATGCGCGGGTGCAGTTGCACCGCGAGCGGCGTCCGGCCGAGTGGGCATTGATCGAAGAACCGCTGGAACTGGCTCGGGTGCTCTGCGCCACTGCCGGTGCCGAACGTTGCCTGCTGGTCGACTGCCTGACCCTGTGGCTGACCAACCTGTTGATGCTCGACAACCCCGAGTGCCTGGCGGCTGAACGCTCGGCGCTGCTCGACTGCCTGGCGGGCCTGCCGGGCGAAATCATCCTGGTCAGCAACGAAACCGGCCTGGGCGTAGTGCCCATGGGCGAATTGACCCGCCGTTATGTCGATGAAGCCGGCTGGCTGCATCAGGCCATTGCCGAGCGCTGCCAGCGCGTGGTGCTGACCGTCGCCGGCCTGCCACTTACCCTCAAAGGACCTGCACTATGAGTCAAACCTGGTGGCTTGAAGCCTGCCGTCCTGTTGACCAGGCTGTTCGCGAACAGGCCCTGGCGCGTCAACAGCAACTGACCAAGCCGGCCGGTTCGCTGGGCCGCCTGGAGCAACTGGCGGTGCAACTGGCCGGCCTGCAGGGCCAGCTCAAGCCGAGCGTCGAGCAGGTCTGGATCGCCATCTTCGCCGGCGATCACGGCGTGGTCGCCGAAGGCATCTCCGCCTATCCGCAGGCGGTGACCGGGCAGATGCTGCACAACTTCGTCAGCGGCGGCGCCGCTATCAGTGTGCTGGCGCGGCAGTTGAATGCTCAACTGGAAGTGATCGACCTGGGCACCATCGACCTGGCGCTGGAACTGCCGGGTGTGCGCCACCTGCGCGTCGGCCCCGGTACGGCCAACTTCGCCCAGGTGCCGGCGATGACTCACGAACAGGGCCTGCTGGCCCTGCAGGGCGGGCGCGAGAGTGCCTTGCGCGCCGCTGCCAGCGGTGCCCGGCTGTTTATCGGCGGGGAGATGGGCATCGGCAACACCACTGCCGCCAGCGCCTTGGCCTGTGCCTTGCTCGGTTGCCCGGCTACCGAGCTCAGCGGCCCGGGCACCGGCCTGGATGCCGCCGGTGTACGGCACAAGGCCGAGGTCATCGAGCGTGCCCTGAAACAGCACGCGGACCTTGGCGACGACCCGCTGCAACGGCTGTTGTGTTTTGGCGGCTTCGAGATCGCCGCGCTGGTCGGTGCCTACCTGGGGTGCGCCCAGGCCGGTGTCGCGGTGCTGGTGGATGGCTTTATCTGCACCGTCGCCGCCCTGGTAGCCACGCGCATCAACCCGCAGTGTCGTGACTGGCTGCTGTTCGGCCATCGCGGCGCCGAGCCCGGGCATCGCCGGGTGCTTGCCGCGCTCGACGCCGAGCCGCTGCTGGAGCTGGGCTTGCGCCTGGGCGAGGGCAGTGGTGCGGCGTTGGCGGTGCCGCTACTGCGCCTGGCTTGCGACCTGCACGGGCAGATGGCGACCTTCGCCGAAGCCGCGGTTGCGGACCGTCCGGCATGATCATCGACCTGCTGCGCCACGGCGAAACCGAACGGGGCGGCGGCCTGCGCGGCAGCCTCGACGATGCTCTGACCGACACGGGCTGGGCGCAGATGCAGGCGGCGGTGAAGGCTGCGGGGCCCTGGGATGCGCTGGTCAGTTCGCCATTGCAACGCTGCGCACGCTTTGCCGAAGCGTTGGGCACCCAGCTGGACCTGCCGCTGCAACTGGCGCCGGGGCTGCAGGAGCTGCATTTCGGCGAGTGGGAAGGGCGCAGTGCGGCAGACCTGATGCTCACCCACGAAGCCGAACTCGGGCAATTCTGGGCTGACCCTTATGCTTTCACACCGCCAGGCGGCGAGCCCGTGGCGGATTTCTCCGCACGGGTATTGCAGGCCATCAGCGCCTTGCACCAGGGGCATGCCGGCAGGCACTTGCTACTGGTCACTCATGGCGGCGTGATGCGCCTGTTGCTGGCCCGCGCCCGTGGCCTGCCCCGAGAACAATTACTGCAGGTCGAAGTGGCCCATGGCGCCTTGTTTCGCCTTGAGCTGCTGGCCGACGGCAGCCTGCGGGAAGTGCACTGAGATGCTGGCGTTCTGGATCGCCCTGCAGTTTCTCAGCAGCTTGCCGGTGCGCTTGCCGGGCATGCCGGCGCCGGAGCAGATGGGCCGCTCGCTGCTGTTCTACCCATTGGTGGGGCTGTTGTTCGGGGCGCTGCTCTGGGGGCTGAACGCGCTGCTGGCTGGCAGCCCGTTGCTGCTTCATGGTGCTTTGCTGCTCAGTGCCTGGGTGCTGCTCAGCGGTGCCTTGCACCTGGATGGCCTGGCTGACAGCGCCGATGCCTGGCTGGGCGGTTTCGGCGACCGCGAGCGCACCCTGCTGATCATGAAAGACCCACGCAGCGGGCCGATTGCCGTGGTTACCCTGGTGCTGGTGCTGCTGCTCAAGTTCTGTGCCTTGCTGGCGCTGATCGAGCGCGGCGAGGGGCTGCTGCTGTTGCTCGCGCCGTTGATTGGCCGTGCGGCGTTGCTGGGCTTGTTCCTCTGCACGCCGTATGTGCGCAGCGGCGGGCTGGGCCAGGCCTTGGCGGATCACCTGCCGCGTCGGTCGGGCACGCTCGTTTTGCTGCTCAGCGCGCTGGCCTGTGGACTGCTGGCAGGGCTCAAAGGGCTGTGGGCTGTGCTGGTTGCCGCAGCGGTCTTCGCCTGGCTGCGCCGGTTGATGGTCCGTCGTCTGGGCGGTACTACCGGTGATACCGCCGGGGCCATGCTGGAGCTGCTGGAGCTGGCGGTATTGATCGCCCTGGTGCTGTGAGCGGCGAATAAAGGCTTGCAGTTGCCCAGGTGCGGGTATATACACGCATTATGTTGACCAGCGAATGCATCTGCACCCACCTGCGTCGCGCCGCCCGCGGGGTGAGCCGACACTATGACGAAGCCCTCGACGGCTTCGGGATCAATGTTGCGCAGTTTTCCCTGCTACGCCATTTGCGGCGCCTGGACCAACCGAGTATTTCCACCCTGGCCGAGGCCATGGGCCTGGACCGCAGCACCCTGGGGCGCAACCTGCGGGTGCTGGAGGCCGACGGCCTGGTGGCGTTGGCCGAAGGGCAGGACCTGCGCAATCGTATCGTCCTGTTGACCGAGCAGGGCAGGGCCCGCCTACAGGCAGCGGAACCGGCCTGGGAGCAGGCTCAAAGCGATTTGATCAACACCCTTGGCGAGGGCCAGCGCGACGAACTGGTGCGCCTGCTGGAGTTGCTGGCCTGAGCTTTTTACGATTATAAGTGGGTATATACCCGCATAACCTTGCGGCACTGGAGACAACAAAAATGACATCGGTATGGCGAACCAGTGGGTGGATTCTCCTTGGCGCGGCGCTGATCCTGGCGCTGTCGCTGGGCGTGAGGCACGGCTTTGGCCTGTTCCTGGCGCCGATGAGTGCTGACTTTGGCTGGGGCCGTGGCGTGTTCGCCTTCGCCATTGCCTTGCAGAACCTGATCTGGGGCCTGGCCCAGCCGTTTGCCGGCGCCCTGGCCGATCGCCTGGGGGCGGCCAAGGTAGTGATGGTCGGCGGTATTCTCTATGCCGTCGGCCTGGTGCTGATGGGTATGTCCGACTCGGCCCTGACCCTGTCGCTCAGTGCCGGCCTGTTGATCGGTATCGGCCTGTCGGGCACTTCGTTCTCGGTGATCCTCGGCGTGGTCGGCCGTGCCGTACCGGCGCAGAAGCGCAGCATGGCCATGGGTATCGCCAGTGCCGCCGGCTCCTTTGGCCAGTTCGCCATGTTGCCCGGCACACTGGGCCTGATCGGCTGGCTGGGTTGGTCGGCGGCCTTGCTGGTGCTGGGTTTGCTGGTGGCCTTTATCGTGCCGTTGGTAGGGTTGTTGCGCGATCGGCCGTTGCCCAGCGATGGCCATGAGCAGACCCTCGGCCAGGCCCTGCGCGAAGCTTGCTCGCATTCAGGCTTCTGGCTGCTGGCCCTGGGCTTTTTCGTCTGCGGTTTCCAGGTGGTGTTCATTGGCGTGCACCTGCCGGCCTACCTGGTCGACCAGCACCTGCCGGCCACCATCGGCACCACCGTGCTGGCGCTGGTTGGGCTGTTTAATATCGTCGGCACCTACACCGCCGGCTGGCTGGGCGGGAGGATGTCCAAGCCGCGCCTGCTGACCGCCCTGTACCTGTTGCGCGCGGTGGTCATCGTGCTGTTCCTGTGGGCACCGATCACCCCGTTCAGTGCCTATCTGTTCGGTATCGCCATGGGCCTGCTGTGGCTGTCGACCGTGCCCTTGACCAATGGCACCGTGGCCACCCTGTTCGGTGTGCGTAACCTGTCGATGCTGGGTGGGATCGTTTTCCTCTTTCACCAGTTGGGCGCGTTTCTCGGTGGCTGGCTGGGTGGGGTGGTGTATGACCAGACCGGTAACTATGACCTTGTCTGGCAGATTTCCATCCTTCTCAGCCTGCTCGCCGCAGCACTCAACTGGCCGGTACGCGAGCGCCCGGTCGCGCGCTTGCAGGCGCAAGCGGCATGAGCCCTATGGCCATTCGCACCGTGCTCGGCCTCGCCGCCGTGCTGGTGCTGGCGCTGGCCTGGTGGGGCTGGCATGAAGGCGGTCTGGCGTTGATGCAGTTGGGCATGGGCGTGTGCTAGGAGTACTCTGATTTCTCCAGGTCCGTTTCAAGGAGAAAAAAGATGCGCACACGCTGGATGTTGGTTCCACTGTTGACCCTGGCCGCCGCTGCCAATGCCCTGGCCGGCGAGTGCCCGGCGCTGCTCGACGGCACGCTGCCGGAGCTGCGCGGCAAGGAGCAGATCAACCTCTGTGAGCGCTTTGCCGGCAAACCGCTGGTGGTGGTCAATACTGCCAGCTATTGCGGCTTCGCCCCGCAGTTCAAAGGGCTGGAGAGCATCTATCAGCAATACCACGGGCAGGGTCTGGAAATGCTCGGGGTGCCGTCCAACGACTTCAAGCAGGAAGACGCCGACGCCGAGAAGACCGCCAAGGTCTGTTACGCCAACTATGGCGTGACGTTCACCATGACCCAGGCCCAGCCGGTGCGCGGCAGTGATGCCACGCCACTGTTCAAGGCGCTGGCTGTGCAGAGCAGCGCGCCGAAGTGGAATTTCTACAAGTACGTGATCGACCGCCAGGGCAAGGTGGTGGCTAACTTCTCCAGCCGAACCAAGCCGGATGATCCGGCGTTCAAGGCGGCGATCGAGAAGGCCATCGCTTCCCAGCCCTGAGCTGCCTCAGTGGCTGGCGTGCACGGTCCAGGCCACCAGCTTGAGCACGATCGGGCGCACCACCAGTACGCAGGCGAAGGCCACCGGCATGGCCAGTTGGTAGGCCCTGAGCACGTTGCCCAGGTACTGCTCGTCGATGCCGGCGTTGGCGGCGGTAATCACAAAGCACATCAGCAGGGCCATGATCGCCGACATGTAGAAGGCGAACACGTAAGGGGTGGCGCGAACGCCGAGCTTGCGTCGGCTGCGGACGCTGGTCTGGGTCGTCATGCGGACTCCGTTGGCAGTGGATGAGGGCGCAGCCTAACAAGGCTGCCTGTGGCCGGGGTAGACGCCTCGGACTTAGGTCTTTATAAAGAAGATCTTACGAATTCCCGGAAGCCTGTCATGAACCTGCTCGGTTCGATCAAGAGTTTCATCAAGGTTGTCGAAGCCGGCAGCATTGCCGGTGGCGCTCGTAGCCTGGGCCTGAGTGCCGCCGCCGTGAGCCAGAATATCGCCCGCCTGGAAGCCCACCTGCAGGTGCGCCTGCTCGCGCGTACTACCCGTAGCATGGCCCTGACCCCCAGTGGCAGCCTGTACTACGACAAGGTCAAACACATTGAGCGCGACCTCGAGCAGGCGCAGCAGGCGGTCACCACCCCGGATTGCGAGCCCAAAGGGCGCTTGTGCATCGCTTCGTCCTCGGCGTTCGGCCGTCACGTACTGGCACCGTTGATTCCGGCGTTCAGCGCGCGCTATCCGCAGCTTTCAATTGAGTTGGTTACGAATGATCGGCGCGTCAACCACGTTCAGGAAGGTGTCGATGTCAGTCTGCGAATCCAGCCGCAACTTGAAGATGGCCTGCTGGCCCGGCACATCGCCCGGGTGCCGTTCATTTGCTGTGCGTCGCCGGGTTACCTGGCGGCAGCCGGTTGGCCGCAATCGCCAGAGCAACTCAAGGAGCATCGCTGCCTGGTGTTCCGCTACCCGGTGGACGGTCGTTTTCTGCGCTGGGGTTTTGTCCGCGAAGGGCTGCGCTTCGATGCCGAGTTCGACAAGGTGCTGATCAGCGATGACATCGATGTGCTGACCCAGATGGCCGTGCAGGATGGCGGCATTGCCCGCCTGGCCGAGTTTGTCGCCCGGCCCTTGCTCGAGCGCGGCCAGCTGGTGGCGTTGTTCGAATATTCGCAATCGGCCAGGGCCTATGCCCAGACCGAGCCGATGGACGTCTACCTGTGCGTGGCCGACCGCTTTGCCATGACGGCCAAGGTGCGGCTGTTCATGGACTACTTACAGGGCCGCCTGGCCCACCTCTGGCCTTGCGAGCAAGCATGAAAAAACCGCCAGGATTGGCGGTTTTCTGCGACGTGGAATGAATCAGAAGCGGTAGGTGAGCGATGCTCCCAGGCCGTGAGCGCTGTTTTCGTACTTGGCGTTGTAGGAGCCTTTGAAGTGCGCCGGGTCGGTAGGCGAAGTGTTCTGGCGAACCTTGACGTCTTCTTCCATCAGGTAGGAGTAGGCGATGTCGACAGTCATGTCGTCGTTCGGGCTCCAACCTGCACCGAGGCTGAACACCTTGCGGTCGCCTGTAGGGATGCGTGGCGAGCGGTTGGTATTGTTGGTCGGCGACTGGTCGACGCTGAAGCCGGCGCGCAGGGTCCATTCCTTGTTCAGCTTGTAAGCTGCGCCAATGGCGTGAGCCCAGGTATCGTGCCAGTTCTGTTCTTCGCTGATCTGCCCCAGGGCAGGTGCCAGGGGGGCAGGAACACCTTCGTTGTTGACGGTGATGGCTTCCAGGCGGCTCCAGCGCGTCCAGGTGCTACCGACATAAAGTGTCCAGTTGGCATCCAGCTCGTGAGTGACGGAGAAGTCGACCGATTCCGGCGTTTTGATCTTCAACGAGGCATCAAACTTGCTGCCGCTCAGTGGGCCAAAGCCGGAGCCGCTGATTTTGGTGTCACCCTCGAGCTTGTAGTCGACCATCGAGTGGTAGGTCAGGCCTACGCGGGTGCTGTCGGTTGCCTGTACCAGCACGCCGATGTTGTAGCCGATGGCGGTGTCATCACCGGAGATCTTGACCTTGCCGTCATTTCTGCCCAGGGAGGTGCGGTTCAGCGAGGCGGATTCCAGGGTGCCGTCGATACGGTTGATAGTCGGACCGAAACCGATCGAGACCTTGTCGTTGAAGGCGTAGCTGATGGTTGGCTGCAGGGTGATGACCTGGACTTCGCTGTTGCTGCCGAAGTAGCGGCCGGCAAAGCCGCTTTCATAGTCGGTTACCAGGCCGAACGGCACGTACATGCCGATACCGAAGGCCCAATGGTCATCGATAGGTTTGACGTAATAGCCCATCGGCACACCGACGACCGGAACCATGTCGCCGTCGTTGCTGCCACCGAAGGTGCCGCTGCCGCTGATATCGGACTTGGCGATGAGAGCGGCACCACCGACGGTGACTTGCTCGCGTTTCAGGCGCGACATGCCGGCGGGGTTGCCGAAAACGGTGCTGGCATCATCGGCAGAAGAAGAGCGACCCGCGAAACCTGTGCCCATGCCGCTGACGCTTTGTTCGTTGAGGGCGAAGCCGCTGGCGAACAGTTGAGTCGAGGCGAGAGTGACGGCGAGGCTGAGAGAGGTTTTGAGCATGACTTTTTTCATTATTAGAACTCCTTGGGATCTCCGGGGCGAAAACTACCAACATTTCGCCCGCAGCGCTATAGGCTGTATCGCAGGAGATAGAGCGGTTTTGTAGGACAATCCTACCAAGATGGCGGGAATTTTCCGATTTTGGGAAGCAGTGACTCTCAGCAGGCCTGAAGAGTCACAGGGGCGACGCAGGTTTGCCAGGCGCTGGTGAAATCGCGCAGGCGACCCTGGGGTTGGAAGGTTTGTCGCCAGATGCGTGCCAGGCCCAGTAAATCGTCGGCGGCGGGTAGTTCGGGGGCCTGTTCTTCGATCAGCATCCAGGCGATGGCGGTGGCGTAGCGCAGGTTGACGGTCAGTTCCAGGTGCGGGCCGCTGAGAAAGGCATGCTGGCTGGCCAGGCCGCGGACCAGGCTGGCAAGGTCCGGGTCGCGGGCCAGGAACTGGTCCCAGAGGCTTTGGTGGCGCAGTTCGCCGATGCGGTACAGGCCGTGGCCGCGGCGGTCGTGCAGGGCCGAGCCGAGGGCCGACTGGCTGGCGGCGACACCGAGCAGCAGGGCTTCGGCGCTGGCGCAGTGACGGCCCAGATAAACCAGGGTTGGACGAATGACAAATTGGCTCAACTCGCTCGCGGCGATACCCATGATGCCCTCGAACTTGAAATTGACCGGCGGACGCTGGAGCTTGGCAGCTGGTGAGTCGGTCTGGCCCGCCGGAAGCGGCCTTTGCCGCTTGAGTTGAAGTCTAGTGTCATATTCGTGCTGTAAAGGCCTGTTTTTAAAACATTTACGGCTTTTAGTTATAAATCATATGCCGTGTGGCGATTAGTGATTCGCACTAAAGGATGGCCAAATTCCTGTGGGAGCTGGCTTGCCAGCGATGGCCGCAACACGTTAGCCAGGGCTGCCCTCATCGCTGGCAAGCCAGCTCCTACAGGGGGATTCGGCAGATTTACCAGGCATAAAAAAGCCCCGCCAGAGGGCGGGGCTTGAGCGTTTGCAGCATCGTGCGGATCAGGCCACCAGGGCCTGACGGGTGCGCTCGATGACGGCCTGCAGCGGCTCGGCTTCGGAGTATTGCTCCGGGTACAGGCGCTCGCTGTGACGGGCAATGCCGTGCTCGTTGACCAGGGTGAAGCTGAAGCCGCCTTTGCGCGACGCCAGGATCAAGCAGTTCAGAGGGGCAAATGCCTGGGAAAGGGTGCGAATGGCAGCCTGAGTATGGATAGAGTGATTCATAGTTATTAGATGTTCCTGCAATAGACACGGTTTTGATCCGTGCACATATAAAACGTTCCAGTAACGCAGGCATTTAAGCCGGTGCGAAGAACCTGACTGGAACAGGGCAGCCAGTTTTGGGCGCATTTATCATGTGGCGCTGGGGCTGACTGGTAGGTACGTCAGAGGACAGGCAACACACCAGGGTCGGGTTCAATGCCGCTGGGTGAGGATCCTGATCAATCTGCAGGTTGGCTCGGTCAGAGTAAGAAGTGATTTACCTGGGGAGCCATCGAGTGGGCCGGTCCTGGTTTCAACAGGCCTGTCCGAAGTGAGGGGCAGGGCACTGTAAGGACTGCTTTGGCCAGAATTGACTTTCAGCTTGGTACTAACGGCGGCAAGACTACAGGAGTCTGCCGGTCTTGGCAAGCTTTGTAAGTTTTCGTCTGGCGAGCCGGCCAGTATGTCGCGTTCCTGGCTCGCTGTGAAGTGCTATTTCACCACCTTTCCAGCGCTGTAAGGCAGGGAACGTGCCAATTTCGTGCAGGGAAATGCCTCGCTTCGGGGCGGTTGTGCACACATGGGGCAGCCGCTGTTACAGCTCTGCAACAACGCGGCAGGTGGCTGCCAATGACTTGGCCGTTGCCTTAAGTCAATGAAAAAAAACACTTATTTTAGCTGGTGAAAAAATCGACAGTTTGACTGGAAGCCCCATTTCATAGGGGTTTGCGGGGTGGTTTAGGGGGTTGTCCACCGAGTTATCCACAGCTTCTGTGGATTGTCCCTAGCGCTTGCTCTAGGACGGGCGTGCCAGCTTTTTAGCCGGTGTCCGACAATCCTTCGGCAGTCTTCTGCCAGGGACAAAATGCCCGCCCTGACGTCAAGAAAAAACGCTGAAATATTTTGAAAAAAAGTGCAAAAAAGCACCGGGCCATTGTCAGAGAAATGGAGTAGAGTGGCGCGCCTCTCGAGTTGCCTTCGCTGTTTTTTATGAAGTTTCGCTCCAAAACCCTCGTTGCTCCTGCTGCCCAACCGCCCCTGCCCGAGCCCAAGCGCTTCTCCTTGAAGGTTGCCTTGTGGTTGCTCGACAGCCCGCGCCTGGGTGACAACCCCAACGTCAAGCACTTCGCCGGGCGCCTGCTCAAGCAGCCGGCGCGCCAGGGTGTGGTGGTCGCCCAGAGCCGCCTGGGGCAGATGCTCTGCCGTGACTGCGGCAATGCCCGCGACCGGCGTATCGGCCATGAACTGCTGCGCCAGGCCGCGCGGGCCGGTGACCGCCGGGCGCAGCTCGAGTACGGCCGCCTGTGTGCCCAGGGGCAATTGAATGAGCCGGCCCAGGGCCGTTACTGGCTGGAACAGGCGGCGGCCCAGGGCTCGCAGGAAGCCGTGCGCCTGCTCAGGCAATTGCCTGACGCCTGAGTGCGGCGCGCAGGCCCAAGGCTGATAAGCTGAGCCGTTGATCGTTGGCCGAGGGAGATCGGGGTGGCTATGGCAGTGGATCTGACCAGTATTCTGCTGGGTATCGTGGTGGCGGCCGTGCCGTGCCTGACGCTGGTGCTGCAGGTGCAGCGGCGCCTGAGTGCGCGCCAGGCGCAAGCAGCCTTGCTCGAGGAGCGCCTGAGCAACGTGCAACTGGCCCAGGAAGGCCTGCTCGCCCAACTGGATGCCAGTCGCGACGAAATCAGCGACCTGGGCCAGGCCAACGCCGCCAAGCAGGCTACCCTGGCTGCCCAGGCCCGTGAGCTTGAGCTGTTGCAGATCGATCGCGACAACGCTCGCGACGCCGCGCACGCCTGGCAGCTCGAACGCGCTGCCCGCGAAGCCGAATTGCGTCGCCTGGATGCCCACAGCGCAGCCCTGAGCGCCGAGCTGCGTGAACAACAGGAAAGCCATCAGCAACGCCTCGACGACCTGCAGGGCTCGCGTGACGAGTTGCGCGCGCAATTCGCCGAAATGGCCACGAAGATCTTCGATGAGCGCGAGCAGCGCTTCGCCCAGACCAGCCAGCAACACCTGGGGCAGTTGCTCGACCCGCTCAAGGAGCGCATCCAGGCCTTCGAAAAACGCGTGGAAGACAGCTACCAGCAGGAAGCCCGCGAGCGCTTCTCGCTGGCCAAGGAGCTGGAGCGCCTGCAGCAGCTCAACCTGCGCCTGAGCGATGAAGCCACCAACCTGACCCAGGCGCTCAAGGGCCAGAAGACCCAGGGTAACTGGGGCGAGCTGATTCTGGAGCGGGTCCTGGAGCACGCCGGGCTTGAGAAAGGCCGCGAGTACCAGACCCAGGTCAGCCTCAAGAGCGCCGACGGCGAGCGCTTCCAGCCCGACGTGCTGATCATGCTGCCGGGCGACAAGCAAGTGGTGGTCGACTCCAAGGTCAGCCTCACCGCTTACCAGCAGTATGTTGCCGCCGATGACAGCGAGATCGCTCAGGCCGCGCTCAAGCAGCATGTGCTGTCGCTGCGCAATCACGTCAAAGGCTTGTCCGGCAAGGACTACAATCGCCTCGAAGGGCTGCACAGCCTGGATTTCGTTTTGCTCTTCGTGCCCATCGAAGCCGCGTTTTCGGCGGCCTTGCAGGCTGAACCGAATCTGTTCCAGGAAGCCTTCGACCGCCAGATCGTGATCGTCAGCCCGACCACGTTGCTGGCCACCTTGCGGGTTATCGACAGCCTGTGGAAGCAGGAACGCCAGAGCCAGAACGCCCGGGAAATCGCCGAGCGCGCCGGCTGGCTGTATGACAAGTTCGTGTTGTTCATCCAGGACCTGGACGAGCTGGGCAACCGCCTGCAGCAGGTCGACAAAGCCTACAGCGCGGCGCGCAACAAGCTCTGCGAAGGCCGTGGCAACCTGATCAGCCGCAGCGAACAGCTCAAGCTGCTCGGCGCCCGGGCCAGCAAGAGCCTGCCTGCCGAGCTGCTCGAACGGGCCATGAGCGAAGGCGACCCACTGGCCGCCAGCGCCCTTACTGGGCCAGGCTCAGATGCCGATTGAGCAGGGCGCGCAGGGCCGCCGGCTTGACCGGCTTGGCCAGGTAGTCGAGGCCGGCGGCATGCACCTGGGCGACCATCTCGCTGCGCCCGTCGGCGCTGATCACCACGCCAGGTACCGGCTCGCCGAGGCGGGTGCGTAGCCAGGCCATCAGTTCGGTGCCGATCTCGCCGTCGTCCAGGTGATAGTCGACCAGCGCCAGGTGCGGGCGCAGGCCGTTTGCAAGCAGGGCATCGCATTCTGCGCGGTTGCGCGCGGTGGACACCTGGCAACCCCAGCGGCTGAGCAGGCTGTTCATGCCGATGAGAATGCTGTCTTCGTTGTCGACGCACAGCACCTGCAGGCCCGCCAGTGGCTGCCCGGCCTGTTCGGCGGGGCTGGCCAGCGCTACCGCCGGCGCCGTGGCCAGTGGCACGCTGACGCGGAACACGCTGCCCTTGCCCGGCCAGGAGCGCACCTCAAGCGGATGCCCGAGCACTTTGCACAAGCCGTCGGCGATTGCCAGGCCCAGGCCCAGGCCTTTTTCCGCGCGGGTCTGGTGGCTGTCCAGGCGTTTGAACTCCTCGAAAATCACCTGCAGCTTGTCATCGGCGATGCCGCTGCCACGGTCCCAGACCTCCAGCCACAACCGTCCTTGCTGGCGGCGCACACCCAGCAGGATCGGGCTCTTGCCGTAGCGGAAGGCGTTGGTGAGGAAGTTCTGCAAAATTCGCCGTAGCAGTTTCATGTCGCTCTGCACCCGCAGGCGGCTGCCGCGCAGGCGAAAATCCAGGCCTTGCTGCTGGGCCAGGACCTTGAATTCGGCGCCGAGGGTGTCGAACAGCTCGTTGAGGGCAAAAGGCTTGGCGTCGGGAGTGATCTTGCCGTTCTCCAGGCGCGAGATGTCCAGCAGGTCGCTGATCAGCTCTTCGGCCGAGCGCAGCGAGCTGTCCATGTGCTGGACCAGTTGCTGGGCGTCGGCCGACAAGCCATCGCCCTGATGCGACAGCGCCGCCGAGAACAACCGCGCGGCGTTCAGCGGCTGCATCAGGTCGTGGCTGACCGCAGCCAGGAAGCGAGTCTTGGACTGGTTGGCGGCTTCGGCGTGGCTCTTGGCTTCGGTCAGTGCCTGGTTCAGTTGCGACAGTTCATGGGTGCGTTCGGCCACCCGTTGTTCGAGGCTTTCGTTGGCACCCTTGAGGGCCTGTTCGGCTTCGCGGAACGGGGTGATGTCGGTAAAACTCATGACAAAGCCACCGCCGGGCATCGGGTTACCGATCAGCTCGATCACCCGGCCATTGGGGAACAGGCGTTCTGAGGTGTGCGCGCGGCCCTGGCGCATCCAGTGCAGGCGCCTTGCCACGTGCACCTGGGCCTCGCCCGGGCCGCACAGGCCGCGCTCGGCGTTGTAGCGGATGATGTCGGCAATCGGCCGGCCGACGCTGATCAGCCCGTCGGGGTAGTTGAACAACTCCAGGTAGCGGCGGTTCCAGGCCACCAGGCGCAGCGACTGGTCGACCACGCTGATGCCCTGGCTGATGTTCTCGATCGCCCCTTGCAGCAAGGCGCGGTTGAACTGCAGCACTTCCGAGGCTTCGTCGGCGATACGCACCACATCCTCAAGCTGCATGTCGCGGCCTTCGATGGCCGCCTTGACCACCGCGCGGGTCGAGGAGGTGCCCAGTACGCCGGCGAGCAGGCGCTCGGTGTGTTCGATCCAGTCGCCGTCGGCGTTCTGGTTGGGGTTGAAGCCCTTGCCCTGGCGGTAGGCAAAGCGGATGAAGCTTTGCCGGGCGCGCTCTTCGCCGACAAAGCGTGCGGCCAGGTGCAGCAGGTCGTCGATCTGCACCGCCAGCAGCGAACGGCTGCTCGGCCGTGCGCTGGTCTGCTGGCCGATGAAGCGCCCGGCTTGCCAGTGCTCGGACACCCGGGTTCGCGAGAGGATCGACACCCAGGCGAACAGGGTGAAGTTACCCGCCAGCGACAGCACCACGCCCTGGGTCAGCGGGGTGATCGGCAGGTTCAACGGGTTGCCGTGCAGCCAGGCCAGGCCCGGGAACAGCGTCAGCGACCAGCCCAGGCTGTGGGCGGCAATCGGCAGCACCAGGGTGTAGAACCACAGGAACACCCCGGCGGCCAGGCCGGCGAACACGCCGCGGCGGTTGGCCTGCTTCCAGTACAGGGCGCCGAGCATGGCCGGGGTCAATTGGGTCACGGCGGCAAAGGCCACCTGGCCGATGGTCGCAAGGCTTGCGGTGGAGCCGAGCAGGCGGTAGCTGACGTAGGCCAGCAGGAGGATGACGACGATGGTCACCCGGCGCACCGAGAGCATCCAGTGGCGGAAGGCTTCGAACGGCCGCTCGGCGTTGTTGCGGCGCAGCAGCCAGGGCAGCAGCATGTCGTTGGAGACCATGGTCGACAGCGCCACGGCTTCGACGATGACCATGCCGGTGGCCGCCGAAGCGCCGCCGATAAAGGCCAGCAGCGCCAGCGCCGGATGGGCTTCGGCCAGCGGCAGGCTGATGACGAAGGAGTCCGGTAGCACCGAACCTGGCAGCAGCATCTGCCCGGCCAGGGCGATCGGTACCACGAACAGTGCGGCGAGGATCAGGTACATCGGGAACACCCAGCGTGCCAGGCGCAAGTCCTGGGGCTCGATGTTCTCTACCACGGTGACGTGGAACTGGCGCGGCAGGCAGATGATCGCCATCATCGCCACGCCGGTCTGCACGATCATCGACGGCCAGTTGATGGTCTCGTTCCAGAAGCCTTCCAGGCGCGGCGCCAGTTGCGCCTTGCTGAACAGGTCGTCGAAGCCGTCGAACAGGCCGAAGGTGACAAAGGCGCCGACGGCGAGGAAGGCCAGCAGCTTGACCAGGGATTCAAAGGCAATCGCCAGGACCATGCCGCGGTGGTGTTCGGTGACATCCAGGCTGCGCGTACCGAAGACGATGGAGAACAGCGCCAGCACCAGCGACACCACCAGCGCGGTGTCCTGCACGCGGCTGCCGGTGGCATCGGCGCCAGCCCCGATCAACAGGTTGACGCCGAGCACGATGCCCTTGAGCTGCAGGGCGATGTAGGGCAGCACGCCGATCAGGCAGATCAGCGCCACCACCACCGCCAAACTCTGGGATTTGCCGTAGCGCGCGGCGATGAAGTCGGCGATCGAGGTGATGTTTTCCTGTTTGCTGATCAGCACCATCTTCTGCAGCACCCAGGGGGCGAACAGCAGTAGCAATACAGGGCCCAGATAGATCGGCAGGAATGCCCAGAGTTGTTCGGCGGCCTGGCCGACGGCGCCGAAGAAGGTCCAGCTGGTGCAGTACACCGCCAGTGACAGGCTGTACACCCAGGCACGCAGGCGCGGCGGCAGCGGCGTGCTGCGGCGGTCGCCGTAGAAGGCGATGGCGAACATGATGGCCATATAGGCCAGGGCGACCACGGCGATCAGCCCACTGGACAGCGACATGACAACTCCGAAGCAAAAGGGTGATTCAGCCCGACAGCGAACCTCGATCAATCAGTCTGGCACGCCGCAGAGGCTTCGTCAGCGCCGACGATGGTCGCAGTGGCAGAGCGTCGCAGGCCTTAGCCGGGCAAGGCCAGGTCAAGCAGGCAGTAGAGCTGTTCCAGGGTTGGCGGGGCTTCGGCGAACAAGGTGCGGTAGACGGTCGGCGCGACGAGCAAATCGAGCAGGCGCTCGATGTCCGGCAAGGCCTCGCCGCGCGCCTGGGCACGATCGAGAATGACCTGCAGCTGCCCGCGCAGGATATGGGTGCAGTAACCCGGGCAGGCGCTGCTGAGTACGTCGCGCATCAGGTTGCGGCCTGGCTCGGAGGTGATTTCGTCGAGGTATTGCTCGGTCCAGGCGCGCAGGTCGGCGCGCAGCTCGCCGGTGTCGAGCGGTGCAACGTCGGGCAGCACACGCTCGACGGCGACATCGGCCAGCAAGGCTGCCAGTTCGCCCCAGCGCCGGTAGATGGTCGACGGGGTGACGCCGGCGCGGGCGGCAATCTGGGGAACAGTCAGGCTCGCCCGGTCCTGCTCCTGGAGCAACGTGCGTACGGCCGCATGGACTGATTGCTGCACACGGGCACTGCGGCCGCCCGTGCGGATACCTTCTTTGATCGCCATGGGCCAAACCTTAACACAAAGGGTTTGCGTTAAGGCTGGAGGGCGCGCACACTGCACTAAAGCTAATCGTTAGCTTTTATTGGGAGTGCTGATGGTTTTTGAATCCATACCCCCGGGCGCCCGGGGTTTTCGCCTGGTGTACCTGGCCGTTGCTTTGCTGGGCTTTCTCGCCGCCTCCAGTGCGCCGACGCCGTTGTACCATCTGTATCAACAGGCCTGGCAGTTCTCGGCGGCGACGTTGACGCTGATCTTTGCCGTCTATGCCCTGAGCCTGCTGGCGGCGCTGCTGACGGTCGGCTCGTTGTCGGATTACCTTGGCCGCCGGCCTTTGATCCTTGCGGCCTTGCTCCTGGAAATCGGCGCCATGGGCCTGTTCATCGTCGCCGACAGCGTCGCCTGGTTGCTCGCTGCGCGGGTGTTGCAGGGCTTTGCCACCGGCATGGCCACCAGCGTGCTGGGGGCGGCCTTGCTCGATACCGATCGCCACCAGGGGCCGCTGGTCAACAGCCTGGCGCCGTTACTGGGTATGGCCTGCGGTGCGCTGGGGACCAGCCTGTTGGTCGAATATGCTGCATGGCCATTGCGCTTGGCCTACTGGCTGCTGCTGGGCTTGTTTGCCGTGCTGACCCTGTTGCTGCTGCGCCTGCCGGAAAGCGTCAGCCGCCAGCGCGGAGCCTGGGCGTCCCTGCAGCCGGCCTTGAGCGTGCCGGTGCAAGCCCGTCGCGCCCTGTGGCGGATGTTGCCAGTGGATATCGCGGTGTGGGCGTTGGGTGGATTCTTTCTGTCGCTGGCACCGTCGCTGGTGCGCGAAACCACGGGGTCCACCTCCAACCTTACCGGTGGGGCGCTGGTCGCCGCGCTGACGTTGAGCGGCGCGGCGGCAATCTTCAGCCTGCGCCAGCAACCGGCACTACGCGTTCTGCGTCTGGGCACGGTGCTGCTGGCCAGTGGTGTGGCGCTGATTTTGCTGGCGCTGCACAGTGCTGCGCTGGGTTTGTTCTTCATCGCCACGCTGGTGGCCGGCAGTGGCTTCGGCGCCGGTTTTCTCGGTGCCTTGCGCAGCACCCTGCCACTGGCCGAAGCTCACGAGCGGGCCGGGTTGATGTCGACCTTCTATGTGCTCAGTTACCTGGCGTTTTGCCTGCCGGCCTTGTTGGCCGGCTTTATGGTTCGCCACTTTGGCCTGATCGCGACTAGCCAGGTGTATGCCCTGGGCTTGTTGGCCCTGTGTCTGCTGGCCGCGTTCGGCCTGTTCGGTCAGCGTTCGGCCGCCACCTGTTCGGCTTGAGGTGCGGCAGGGCGGGCCCCCAGGTAATAGAACAGCGCTGCCAGCAGCACCGAAAAAATCAACAGGTAAAAGGTCGCCACCGGCACCAGGTGCGCCAGGGCAAAGCCGCAGATCACCGGGCCCAGCGCCGCGCCGAGGTTGGACAGGTTCTGCGCGCCGTAGTACACGCCACGCAGATGCTCCGGGGCAATGCTGTCGATGAACATGTACTCGGCGGGGATGACAATGATCTCGCCGAGGGTGAACACCAGCATCGCCAGGCACCAGACCAGCAGCGACTGGGCCAGCGAGAAACCCAGCAGGCCGACCAGGAACAGCGCCATGCCGGCGATCAGCCAGGGCATCAGCTGGCGGCTGCTGATGCGCCGGCCAATCACATACTGCAAGGCAATCACCGTCACCGCGTTGGTGGCCACCAGGTAGCTGATGTAGCGCGCCGCCTCGCTGGCGCTGCTGGTTACCACCAGGTACTGCGACAGGTAGGCGGTGAACTGGCCGAACACCACCGCGCTGAGGGCTCCGCCGAGGGTGAAGCAGATCAGCCGGCGGTCTTTCACCAGCTGCACGCCGACACTGAGAAACCCGGCCTGTTCGTTGCCTTCGACCCGCGCCCGCGCCGCGCGCTCGCCCCAGCGCCGGTAGCTCAGGCACATGGCCAGGCCGAGCAGCGCCGAGAGCAAAAACGGCAAGTGATCATCCAGCAGCACCAGCGCCACGCCGACGAAGGGGCCGACCGCGTAGGCGACGTTGCTGAGGGTGTACTTGATCGAGAACACCTCGCTGCGCTCCTCCAGCGGCAGCAGCGCGCAGAAGCCGGCCTTGGCGGCAATGTCCACCACTGCCAGGGCCAGGTTGATCAGCACCAGGCAGAGGAAGAACAGGCTGAGTTCGCGGCTGACCACCGCGCCAATGAAGGCCAGGGTAAAGGTCAGGGTCGCGGCGATGATCACCGTGTAGCTGCGCAGGGTATCGATCAGGTAGCCGCCGTACAGGCTCAGCAATGAGGCGACGATCAGTGCGCCGCCGATCATCAGGCCGATGCCGCTGATGTCCAGGGCGAAGTTCTGTGCAAGGTAGACCACCAGGTAGGGCAGGGTGATCGCCCGGGCCAGGGTCAGGATGAAGGTGGTCGCCAGTAGCAGGCGAACCTGCGCCGAGTAGCTTTTGATAGCGGTGAGCATTGTTAACCACGTCCTTGTTGTTATCGGTGCTGAGCATACGCGTTGGGCGAGGTAATCTGTATATCTGTAAAACCGATAACAGATAGAGAAAATACCCGTTATATAGATATATTTTTCAGGCATAAGATGAGCTCAACCTCACCGGAGGACAGGAGAATCCATCATGCCTTGCAGCCAAACCCGCACCTCGCCGTTACGCCCGCTGAGCCAGCTGGCGCACCCGCGCGAAGTGATTCGTCAGTTCACCCCCAACTGGTTCGCCGCGACCATGGGCACCGGCGTGCTCGCCCTGGCCCTGGCGCAGGTTGATGTACCAGGCCTGCGCGGCCTGGCCGAATCCCTGTGGTTGCTGACCATCGGCCTGTTCGTGCTGTTTACCTTGCTGTACACCGCGCGCTGGGTGCTGTTCTTTGACGAAGCGCGGCGGATCTTCGCCCATTCCACCGTATCGATGTTCTTTGGCACCATCCCCATGGGGCTGGCGACCATTCTCAACGGTTGCCTGGTGTTCGGCATCAATCGCTGGGGCGAAGGCATCCTGCCCTGGGTCGAGGCGCTGTGGTGGTTCGACGTCGGCCTGGCGCTGCTGTGCGGCGTGGCCATTCCCTACCTGATGTTCACCCGCCAGGAACACAGCATCGACCAGATGACCGCGGTATGGTTGCTGCCGGTGGTGGCGGCTGAAGTTGCCGCCGCCAGTGGCGGCCTGTTGGCGCCGCACCTGGTGGATGCGCACACGCAGTTTCAGGTGCTGATCACCAGCTATGTGCTGTGGGCGGTGTCGTTGCCGGTGGCGTTCAGCATCCTCACCATCCTCATGCTGCGCATGGCCCTGCACAAGCTGCCGCAGGCCAACATGGCGGCGTCGAGCTGGCTGGCCCTGGGGCCGATCGGTACCGGTGCCCTGGGCATGCTTCTGCTCGGCGCCGATGCCCCGGCGATTTTCGCCGCCAATGGCCTCGGCAGCCTCGGTGAAATCGCCCGTGGCCTGGGCCTGATTGCCGGGATCGTGCTGTGGGGCGCGGGCCTGTGGTGGTTGCTTACCGCAGTGCTGATCACCCTGCGCTACATCCGCCATGGCATGCCGTTCAACCTCGGCTGGTGGGGCTTTACCTTCCCGCTGGGGGTGTACACCCTGGCCACCCTGAAACTGGCGGCCTGGCTGGGCCTGGGTTTCTTCCATGAGCTGGGCATGCTGCTGGTGGTGGCCCTGGCCACACTGTGGCTGCTGGTCACCGCCCTGACCCTGCGCGGCGCCTGGCATGGCGAGCTGTTCGTGTCGCCGTGCATTGCCGGCCTGAACAAGTAGATTGCATTTACCTGGGTGTTTGTGGCTTTGTGCGGCCTGCGCGTATCCAATAACAAAGCCTCACTCAGGTACACGGACGATGAGTCAATCTTCACAATTCAGCCTGCTTGGCAAACGGCGCTTTTTGCCGTTCTTCGTCACCCAGTCGCTGGGTGCGTTCAACGACAACCTGTTCAAGCAGTCGGTCATCCTGCTGTTTCTCTACAAGATCGCCAGCCCCCACGGCCAGGACACTGCCATCTGGGTCAACGCCTGCGCCTTGATGTTCATCCTGCCGTTCTTCCTGTTCTCGGCGCTGGCCGGGCAGTTCGGTGAGAAGTACGCCAAGGACGCGCTGATCCGCGTGATCAAGCTGGCCGAGATCGCGATCATGGCGGTCGGTGCCATTGGCATCATGACCCAGATACCCTTGCTGATGCTCCTGGCGTTGTTCGGCATGGGCACCCACTCGGCCATGTTCGGCCCGGTGAAGTACTCGATCATGCCCCAGGCCCTGCGCGAGGAAGAGCTGGTCGGCGGCAACGGCCTGGTGGAAATGGGCACCTTCCTGGCGATCCTCGCCGGTACTATTTGTGCCGGGGTACTGATGTCCAGCGCCGATTACGGCGTCTGGGCGTCATCGGCGGTGGTGCTGGTGGCGCTGCTGGGCTACCTGGCCAGTCGTGGCATTCCGCGCGCCGCAGCTTCTACGCCGGAGCTGAAAATCAACTGGAACATCGCCAACCAGACCCTGGCCACCCTGCGCATGGGCCTCAAGCAGACGCCTGCGGTGTCGCGCTCGATCGTCGGCAACTCGTGGTTCTGGTTCATTGGCGCGGTATACCTGACGCAAATCCCCGGTTACGCCCAGCAATGGCTGCACGGCGACGAGACCGTGGTGACCCTGATCCTTACCCTGTTCTCGGTGGGCATCGCCGTCGGTTCGCTGTTGTGCGAGCGCATGAGCGGGCACAAGGTGGAAATCGGCCTGGTGCCGTTCGGCTCCTTCGGCCTGAGCCTGTTCGGCCTGCTCTGGTGGTGGCACTCCGGCGAGATCCCGCCGGCGGCCGCGCCGTACGACTGGCTGGCGGTACTGGGCATCGCCCAGGCCTGGTGGGTGCTGGGGTCGATTCTCGGCCTGGGTGTGTTCGGCGGCTTCTATATCGTGCCGCTGTATGCACTGATCCAGTCGCGCACCCCGCAAGACCAGCGTTCGCGGGTGATTGCCGCCAACAACATCCTTAACGCACTGTTCATGGTGGTCTCGGCGATCTTCAGCGTGGTGCTGCTGAGCTTTTTGGAACTGAGCATTCCGCAGCTGTTCCTGGTGGTGTCGCTGCTCAACATCGCGGTGAATTTCTATATCTTCCGCATCGTCCCCGAGTTCACCATGCGTTTCATGATCTGGCTGCTCAGCCATTCCATGTACCGCGTCGAGCACCGTGACCTGCAGCAGATTCCTGATCAGGGCGCAGCACTGTTGGTCTGCAACCACGTGTCGTTCGTCGATGCGTTGCTGATCGGTGGCGCGGTGCGCCGGCCGATTCGCTTTGTCATGTACTACAAGATCTACCGCTTGCCGGTGCTCAACTTCATCTTCCGTACCGCCGGGGCGATTCCGATTGCCGGGCGCAGTGAAGATATCGAGACCTACGAGCGGGCGTTCAAGCAGATTGCCGCTTACCTGGCTGACGGTGAACTGGTGTGCATCTTCCCCGAGGGCAAGCTGACCAGCGACGGTGAAATCGACGAGTTCAAGGGCGGCCTCAGCCGGATCATCGAGCAGACACCGGTGCCAGTGATTCCGATGGCGTTGCAGGGCCTGTGGGGGAGTTTCTTCAGCCGCGATCCGGCCAAGGGCTTCTTTCGCCGCTTGTGGTCGCGGGTGACCCTGGTGGCCGGTTCTGCCGTCCCGGTGGAAGCGGCAGAGCCGGCAATGCTGCGTGAGCGGGTCAGCGCACTGCGCGGCGACTCACTCTGAAGCGGCGGGGCAGGGTCAGCTGGTGCTGACCTTGAGCCCGACCAGGCCGCAGATGATCAGCGCCACGCTGACCAGCCGTACCAGGGCCATGGATTCACCGAACAGGATGATCCCGGCGATCACCGTGCCGACTGCGCCGACGCCGGTCCAGATTGCGTAGGCAGTGCCCAGCGGCAGTTCTTTCATGGCCAGGCCCAGCAGGCCGAGGCTGATGACCATCGCGGCAACGGTCAGTACGGTGGGCAGGGGGCGGGAAAAGCCGTCGGTGTACTTCAGACCGACGGCCCAGCCGACTTCGAACAGGCCGGCGAAAAACAGGATGATCCAGGACATGCAGAGTCTCCATCAAGTGATGGGGCCGTCCCCGGAATGGTCACGCGGTGCGTCGTGAGGCCGTCCTCACAGGGGGCATAAGCTATCAGCTGCAAGCGACAAGCTGCAAGCAAAGGCAGCGCGTGTGGCTGTTGCTCTTTCTTGCAGCTTGAAGCTTGCAGCTTGCAGCTTGAAGTCAGATCCCCTGCGGGATTTCTTCTCCTCCCAACGCCTCGAACAGCGCCGGCAGGAACTCGCCAAAGGTCAGCATCATCAGGGTGAAGCTGGCATCGAGCTGGCCCAGGGCCTCGTCGCCGCCGTCTTCTTCAGCCTGGTCCTGCAGCAGCTCTTCAAAGCGCAGGCGCTTGATGACCATCTTGTCGTCGAGCACGAACGACAGTTTGTCCTGCCAGGCCAGCGACAGTTGCGTCACGACCTTACCGGTGCCCAGGTGCAACTGGATCTCGTCGCTGGTCAGGTCCTGGCGCTTGCAACGGACGATGCCGCCGTCTTCGTGGGTGTCGCGCAGCTCGCACTCATCCAGTACATAGAAGTCAGGCGCGGCCTGCTGGGTCTTGACCCAGTCGGTCATGGTCGCGCTCGGGGCGATCTTCACGGTCACCGGGCGCACCGGCAGCGAGCCGATGACTTCACGCAGGGTCGACAGCAGGTCTTCGGCACGCTTGGCGCTGGCCGAATTGACCAGGATCAGGCCTTGCTTGGGGGCGATGGCGGCGAAGATCATCGAGCGACGAATAAAGGCGCGCGGCAGGAAGGCCTGGATGATCTCGTCCTTGATCTGGTCGCGCTCCTTCTTATAGACCTTGCGCATCTGCTCGGCTTCGATCTCGTCGATCTTCTCCTTGACCGCATCGCGCACCACGCTGCCCGGCAGAATGCGTTCTTCTTTACGTGCGGCGATCAGCAGGAAGTCACCGCTGACATGCACCAGCGGTGCGTCTTCACCTTTGCCGAACGGGGCGATGAAGCCATAAGTGGTCAACTCCTGGCTGGCGCATGGGCGAGCCGGCTTGCTGGCCAGAGCGGTTTCCAGTGCCTCGGGGTCGAACGGGATGTCCTGGGTCAGGCGGTAGGTCAGCAGGTTTTTGAACCACATGGGGTGAATCTCTCCTCAACACATAAGGAGGGCATTATTCTCCGAGCGGGCGCTTCAGGCCAAGTCCGCTAAGTCTTTGGAACGCCTGAAAATTTTTTTTAAAAAAGTACTTGCCAGAGTGTGCGGTGCTCCGTAGAATGCGCGCCACACCGAGACGAAGGGTGATTAGCTCAGCCGGGAGAGCATCTGCCTTACAAGCAGAGGGTCGGCGGTTCGATCCCGTCATCACCCACCACTTCTCAGTGTATCGCGCAGCGGTAGTTCAGTCGGTTAGAATACCGGCCTGTCACGCCGGGGGTCGCGGGTTCGAGTCCCGTCCGCTGCGCCATATTTAGCTTCCAGGGCCCACTGAACACCCGGAAGCCACAAAGAAAGCGACCTTAGGGTCGCTTTTTTTGTTTCTGGAATTCGTCCAGAATCCACCAGTACGCTGGGACGCTACTGTTTTCTCCGTGCCAGCCCCACTTCTGAGCAAGAGATCGAACATGCAGGATGCAAGCACTTCCCCGGCGCCAATGCTGGGTATCGACCTGGGTACCACCAACAGCCTGGTGGCGGTCTGGCAAGATGGCCGGGCACAACTGATTCCCAATGCCCTCGGCGACGTGCTCACTCCTTCGGTGGTCAGCCTCGACGAAGACGGCAGCATCCTGGTCGGCAAGGCTGCGCGCTCGCGCCTGACCACCCACCCGCAACGTACCGCAGCCGCCTTCAAACGCTTCATGGGCAGCGAAAAAAAGATCACGCTCGGTGACCAGACCTTCAGCCCCGAAGAACTGTCGGCGCTGGTGCTCGGCTCGCTCAAGGCCGATGCCGAAGCTTTTCTCGGCTGCCCGATCAGCGAAGCGGTGATTTCCGTGCCGGCTTACTTCAGCGACGAGCAGCGCAAGCGCACCAGCTTTGCCGCCGAGCTTGCCGGGCTGAAAGTCCAGCGCCTGATCAACGAACCGACGGCTGCGGCCATGGCTTACGGCCTGCACGAGCAGAAGTTCGAGCGCACGCTGATCTTCGATCTTGGCGGCGGCACGTTTGACGTCACGGTGCTGGAGTACGCGCTACCGCTGATCGAGGTGCATGCCTCGACCGGCGACAACTTCCTCGGTGGCGAAGACTTTACCGCCGCCTTGCTGCAGGCCTGCCTGCAGGGCTGGCAACTCAAGCCCGCGATGCTTGCACCCCAGGCCCTGGCCAGCCTTGCCGATGCCATCGAGCAGCTCAAGTGCAAACTGGGCGAGGGCGAGCAGCACTTGAGCTGGAACGGTGACGGCGTCAGCCGCCAGTGGTCGCTGGATGAAGCCCGTGCGCAGAAGATCTGGGCGCCTTTGCTGGCGCGGATTCGTGCGCCGATCGAGCAGGCCCTGCGCGATGCGCGCCTGCGCGCCAGTGACCTCGACAGCCTGGTGCTGGTCGGCGGTGCCACGCGCATGCCGGTGATCCAGCAGATGGTCTCGACCCTGTTCGGCCGCCTGCCTTACCGTCACCTCGACCCGGACACCATCGTTGCCCTCGGCGCCGCCACCCAGGCGGCGTGCAAGGCGCGCGATTCGGCGATCGAAGAGCTGATCCTCACCGATGTCTGCCCCTACACCCTGGGTATCGCCGCAGTGGATGGTGAATACCAGAGCGAGATCTTTGCGCCGATCATCGACCGCAATACCGTGATTCCGACTTCACGGATCAAGCCGTTCTATAGCACCCACATTGAACAGAAAATGATCAGCATCCGGGTCTATCAGGGCGAGCGACCGAGTGTCGAGGACAACATCTTTGTCGATTCCTTCAAGGTCCCGCTGACGCCAAACGGCAAGCTCCAGCGCCTGGACGTGCGTTTTAGCTACGACATCAACGGCCTGCTGGAAGTCGATGTCACCTTGCCGGGTACTGGCGAGCAGTTCAGCCACGTGATCGATCGCAGCCCTACCGGGCTGGATGAAGAAGCGCGCCAAGCCAGCCATGCGCGCCTTGCAGGGCTGAAGATCCACCCGCGCGACGCATTGCCCAACCGGACCTTGCTGGCCCGCCTGGAGCGCGCCTGGTCGCAGACCCTGGGCGATGACCGCGACTTGATCGGTGACTGGCTCAAGGAGTTCAGCGCGATCCTGGCCGGCCAGCATTCGACGGAGATCGCCAACGCTCGCCAGCGCCTCATCGAGGCGCTGGACGAACTGCGTTACTGACCGTTGAGCCGCCGCAGGGCGGCTTGCAGGCCACTGTCCAGGCTGTCCTGTGGCTGATGGACGGGCGGCACACCGTAGCGGTTGGGCAGCGGTTCGCCTGGCAGTATCAGCAGCACCAACGGCAAGAAGTGCAGGAACGGGAGCAGCATCGCGAAGATGATCATCGTCGGGATGCCCCGGCCAATATCGTGCAGACGGCGCAGGGTGGCACTGCCGAGCAGGCCGAAGAACAACAGGCCGAAGAAGGCTTGCCCGAGCGAAGTGCTGGCCGTCAGGGTGAGGATCGGCCCGAGCAAGACGCTGCCGACCACCTGTACGCCATAGCCCTTGCGACCCAGGCGGCTGCCCAGTTTCCATAGGTGCGAGGCCGGTACCGGCTGGCTGCCGGTATTGGCCAGCAGCAGACGCTCAGACCACGACAGCAATGCCGTCAGTGCTGCGCGAATGCCGGCGTCCATGCCCGGGTAATCCTTGCCGCGCTGCAGCTCCTTGAGCACCTTGGCCCGCGGTACCCCGGCGCTGCCGTAGCGTGCCAGGTTCTTGAGGGCGTCGAGCATGCTGTAGAACAGCGTGCTGTTGATCAGCTCGTCTTCTTCCAGCACCTTGCGTGGCGGGCGCACCGGTTCGCCCTTGATCAGGCCGCTGCGAAACGGTTCGAACCAGGCATCCGGGCAGGTCAGGGTGGAGATGCGCCGCAGCAGGCTGCCATGCTGCTCGGCGCTCAGGCTCGGGTCGTGATAGAGGATGCCGCACAGCACCATCATGCCCAGCACGTCATCGTCAAACGCGTGCGGGTCGTGCTCCAGGCAGGCATACAGTTGCAGGTTGCTGGGCAGCTTGGCGCTGTCCAGGGCTTGTTGCACGGTGAGCAGGCGCTGGCTGATAAAGTGCTGCAGCGGATCGTTGTCGTCCAGCCAGCCCAGCAGGCCATTGACGTTGCCTTGCTGGCTCTGCAGGCGTAGCAGCAACTGCTGCAACCCGGCGAACGGATGGCCAGGCGCATACGGCAGGCTTGCCAGCAGTTGCGTCGGCACCATCGCCAGCCAACGCTCGGGTTCATCGATCAGGGCGAGCATGAACAGGTTCTGCCGGTGCCAGGTCCACAGGCCGTCATCGGCAGGCGGGCGCGGCAGCTCGATACCGGCCTCGGCCAGTTCCGAAAGCAGCTGCACGCCATAGGGCTCGGGCATCAGGTTGCCCGGCTTGATCAGCTCGGTGAGCTTGGGCAGGGTTGCGGCCGGGTAGCTGCGCACCCGCCGCAGCCAGTCGCGGGCCACCGGCGAGCCGCTGTCTTCGCGCAGCACCTCGGGCAGTTGCGGGTGCGCCGAAGGGCTGTTGATGAAGGCGGTCAGGGCCAGGGCCAGCGGCGACTGGTTGAGCCAGCGCAACTGTTGCTCGGCCTGGTACTTGAAGCCTTCGAGGATCAGGATCTCCAGCGGATCATCGCCCAGCGGTTCGTCCAGGATTTGCCGCAGCAGGCCGCTGTCACCGCGGGTCAGTGCCCAGGCGTGGCGGTACAGGCGCTGCAACTGGCGGTCCGGCTGATCGTCGAGCAGCCAGGCCAGCAGCGGCAGTTCATCTTTGCCGTCCAGGCGCCATTTGACGAAAATCCCGGCGATACCTTCGTGCTCGTTACGCGCGGCTTCGAACAAGCGCGTCACGGTTTCCGGGCGTTGCGACGGGCTGCCCCAGGTCTGCCCTGGATCGTTCAGGTCTTGCGGCCATTCGTATACCGGATCCAGGCGATCCATGGCCAGGATCAGCAGCGGCAGGCGCTGCGGCTGTTGCTTGGCGTACAGGTTCAGCAACCAGCGGGCGGCTTCCGGGTACTGGTGTTCGCGCCACAGGCGGGTCCAGCACTGGCGGGCCAGCTCTACCTGGCCGGTGTCGCTGGCCTGGCAGGCGAGCATATACAGCAGGTCGATATCGTCCGGCGCCTGGCGTTGTTGCTCGGCGATCAAGGCAAAGAAGCAGGTGTTGCCGATGCCGGCCTGGCACAGCTGTGCCAGCAGGCGCTGGATATAGGCCTGGTCATCCGGGAACGGCATGCAGGTGTGCAGGGTGGCGAAGCTCTCGAATTCGAACAGCGGCCGGTTATGGTAGAAGTAATCCAGGTTCCTGGCGAACCACAGGGCTTCGACCTGCGCTTCGGCCGACCAGTGTTTCATCACGCGGGTGTCGAACGGGTCTGGCTCGCTGATACTTTCGAGGAATTCGTCGGCCTGGCGCGGATCCTCCAGACGCAGCACTTCGTTTTCCCAGCCCAGGTGAGTGGCCATCAGCTGCACGCAGGCGTGCGACAACGGGCCGGCCTCCATCAGGTTGTACAAAAGGTGCCAGCTGATCTGTTCCTGGTCACCCAGGCTCAAGCTGCTGAAACCATCGATGAAGGCCTGCCAGGCCGGCGGATCGAAGCGTCGGGTCGGGTCGGCGAGCAGCTTGGCGAAGTCCGCCATGGTCTGTTCGATCAGTGTATTGCGCGCAGGCACCGGATCGTTGTGCTCAAGGTCCTCATCCTGCTCGTCGCGGGCCAGGCGCAGGGCGTGCTCATAGGCCTCGCGCAGGGCCTGGAAACCTTGCGGGTCGGTTTCCGGGTGGTGCTGCGGCAACAACGCGCGGTAAGCGCCGCGGATGACATCGGGATCGTTGGTCGGCTCGATGCCCAGGCGAATCCAGCAGCTCATGACCAGCAATCCTTTGGCAGGGTGTCGGGGCATTCAGGCAGGTTTAGCGGCAGGTCCCAAGGAATGTTGGCGAAAAAGTCCAGGGCGTTTTGGCTCAGGTTCATCATGATGCAACGGTTCCAGTGTTCGCTGCCCTGGCGTTCCAGGTTCTGGGCCAGTTCCTCGTCGCTGCTGCTGGAGCAGTTCCACAGCGCCCTGCCAAACAGGTAACCGGCCAGGTAGCGGTCCCAGTCGTTGTAGTAGTGGCGTGCACGCAGGGCCAGGCGGCCGTGCAGCCAGAGGCTTTCATCGAGGCTGACGTAGCCCTTGCGCAGGCCGGCACGCAGCAGGTAGCTCATGCGCCCGATGTCCCAGGCGCGTACGCCGCCTTGGCCGCAGTCGGCGAGAGTGCGCAGGGCGAATTGGTACTGGATGCGTTGGCGTGGGCTCAACAGCTCAAGCACCTGCTGCCATTCGCTGGGCAGGCAGCGCGCGGCTTGCCAGTAGGCGTCCTTGACCTGCTGGGCGTGGCCAGTGTCGGCCATGGTGAGGATTTTAAGCAGCTCCTGGCGATTGCTGATGCCCCACCACTTTTTCAGGTCGGCCTCGTCTTCCACGTCGGTTTCGAAGTAGGTCGCCGCGGTGTAGCTGGCGCCGTTGAGGGCGACCATGGGCGCGGAAAGGGCGTACAGCCAGTGCTGCTCGATTTCTTCCATGAAAAAGCTCCGGGGCCGGTAGAGGAGTGTGCGGGTGCCGGCCGTAATGGCGCGGATTGTAGAGAGCCGCGCGGTGCGCGGCAAACCGGATTCGCTGCGTTAAGCGCTGGCCAGCATGGCGCGCTCTTCTTCGCGCAGGGTCAGCACTTCAAAACCGTCGGCGGTGACGGCGATGGTGTGTTCCCATTGCGCCGACAGGCTGCGGTCGCGGGTGATCACCGTCCAGCCGTCCTTGAGGGTGCGCACGCCACGTCCGCCCTGGTTGATCATCGGCTCGATGGTGAACACCATGCCGGGCTTGAGCGGCAGGCCGCTGCCCGGGTGGCCGTAGTGCAACACTTCGGGCGCCTCGTGCATCTGCCGGCCGATGCCGTGGCCGCAGTACTCACGCACCACGTTGTAGCCAGCGGCTTCGGCGTGGCGCTGGATGGCGTGGCCGATATCGCCCAGGGTCGCGCCGGGGCGCACATGGCGAATGCCTTGCCAGAGCGCGGCATAGGTGGTGTCGACCAGTCGCCGGGCGGCGGCATCGATCTGTCCCAGGCAGTACATCTTCGACGAGTCGGCAATGTAGCCGCCTTGCTCCAGGGTGATGTCGACGTTGACGATGGAGCCGGCCTTGAGCACCTCGTCGGCGTGCGGCACGCCGTGGCACACCACGTGGTCGACCGAGGTGTTCAGCGAATAGGCAAAGCCGTACTGGCCCTTGCTCGCCGGTCGCGCCTTGAGCACATCGACGATGAACGCCTCGGCCCGGTCGTTGATCTGCAGGGTGCTGACCCCGGGGGCGATGAAATTGTCGAGGTGGGCGAACACCTGGCTCAGCAACTGGCCGGCAGTGCGCATCAGGGCCAGCTGTTCGGCGTTTTTCAGGACCACTTGGCTCATGGGGGAAGGTATTTCGTCTCTTTGAATGTACGCCAATGATACGGCCACGCCTGCTGGCTGTGCCATCCGATGGTGCAAGCGGGCCCAATGCGGTGCAGCCTGGCAGCCGCCGGTGAGTGCCCGAGCCCCGCACAGCAAGGCCTTGCCGATTCTGGCGCGGCCCTTGCTATAGCTTGAACATCCGGCAATCAACGCAGATTGCCCCGTTCACGACAAAGGCGCCGTGTTGCCCCCGCTTGTTGATTCAAGCCGGGGCAGCAGGGCGCCTTTTTGTTTGCGCAATCAGGAGGTAGGCCGATGAGCAGCACCAGCGTGCGCAGCGTGTGCCCGTATTGTGGCGTCGGTTGTGGCATCGTCATGACCGTGGAAGGCGGGCGGGTGACCAAGGTCAGTGGCGACAAACAGCACCCCAGCAACTTTGGCCGCCTGTGCACCAAGGGCCTGACCGCCCATCAACCGCTGCGCGAGTCCGGGCGCATGGAGCACGCCTACTTGCGTGACCAGCGTCAGCGCGACCCGGTGCAGCGCGGCATGCAGACCGCCATCGAACAGGCCGCGCAGCGCCTGCGGGCGATTATTGATGAGCATGGGCCCGACGCCCTGGGGTTCTATGTCTCCGGACAGATGTCGTTGGAGGCCCAGTACCTGATCAACAAACTGGCCAAGGGCTTTGTCCGCAGCCGGCATATCGAGTCCAACTCGCGCCTGTGCATGGCCAGTGCCAGCAGCGGCTACAAACTGTCGCTGGGCGCCGATGGGCCGCCGGGCAGCTACCAGGATTTTGATCGCGCCGAGGTGTTTTTCGTGATTGGCGCGAACATGGCCGATTGTCACCCGATCCTGTTCTTGCGCCTGCTCGACCGGCTCAAGGCCGGCGCGCGGCTGATCGTCGTCGACCCCAGGCACAGCGCCACCGCTGCCAAGGCCGACCTGTTCCTGCAGATCAAGCCAGGCACCGACCTGGCGCTGCTCAATGGCCTGCTTTATCTATTGCGGCAGAACGGCCAGTGCGACGCCGATTTCATCCAGCGCTACACCGAAGGCTGGGAGGCGATGCCGGCCTTTCTCGAGGACTACACACCTGAGCGGGTCGCCGCCATCACCGGGCTGCGCGAAGTCGATATCCGCCAAGCTGCAACGTGGATCGGCCAGGCCCCGGAGTGGATGAGTTGCTGGACCATGGGCCTGAACCAGAGCATCCATGGCACCTGGCAGACCAACGCCCTGTGCAACCTGCACCTGGCCACCGGCGCCATTTGCCGGCCGGGCAGCGGGCCGTTTTCGCTGACCGGCCAGCCCAATGCCATGGGTGGGCGCGAAATGGGTTACATGGGCCCCGGCCTGCCAGGGCAGCGTTCGGCGCTGGTCGCGGCAGATCGTGCCTTCGTCGAGCAGCTCTGGCAGATCCCAGCCGGCAGCCTGCGCAGCGAAGCCGGTGACGGCACGGTGGCGCTGTTCGAAAGCCTGGCGGCCGGGCAGATCAAGGCCTGTTGGATCATCTGCAGCAACCCGGTGGCCAGCGTCGCCAACCGCCAGCAGGTGATCGAAGGCTTGCAGGCGGCGCAGTTGGTGATCACCCAGGATGCCTTCCTCGACACCGAGACCAATCGCTACGCCGATATCCTCCTGCCCGCCGCCTTGTGGGCCGAGGGCGAGGGGGTGATGGTCAACTCCGAGCGCAACCTGACCCTGATGAACCAGGCCGTCGAGGCGCCGGGCGAGAGTTTGCCCGACTGGCAGATCATTGCCCGTATCGCCTGTGCCATGGGCTACGCCGAGGCGTTCAGCTACGCCAATGCCGAGGCGGTGTTCGACGAGCTGCGTCAGGCCTGGAACCCGGCCACCGGCTACGATGTGCGCGGCGTCAGCTATGCCGGCTTGCGTGAGGCAGCGCAGCAGTGGCCGTGTGAACCCGGGCGCGAGCATGATCGCAGCCCGCTGCGCTATCGCAACGACGGTGTCAGCCAGGTCCTGCTGCGTGATGCGCAAGGCCAGGTGCCTGCCATTGCCTTCCCCACCCCCAGCGGCAAGGCACGCTTCTTTGCCCGGCCTTGCCTGCCCAGCGCCGAACGGCCAGACGCTGACTTTCCGCTGGTGCTCAACACCGGCCGGGTCCAGCACCAGTGGCACACCCTGACCAAGACCGGCAAGGTGGCGGCGTTGAACAAGCTCGACCCCGGGCCGTTCGTGGAGATTCATCCGGACGATGCCGAGCGCCTGGGCATCGCTGAAAAGGATCAGGTGCAGATCCGTTCACGCCGCGGGCAGGCGCTGCTGCCGGCACGGATCACCACCCAGGTACTGGCGGGCAACTGCTTTGCGCCGTTTCACTGGAACGACGTCTACGGCGACAACCTGGCGATCAATGCGCTGACCAGCGACGCGGTCGATCCGCTGTCGCTGCAACCGGCCTTCAAGTACTGCGCGGTGGCCCTGAGCCGGGTCGCTGGCGAACGTATCGAGGCCGTCCAGGTCGATCAGCAGCACGCCTCGGTACAGGACAAGCACCTGCTGCTCTGGGCCTCGCAAACCGGCAACGGTCAGGCCCTGGCCGAACAGTGCGCCGAGCGCTTGCGCCAGGTCGGCTTGCCGGTCCAGTTGCGCTGCATGGAAGACGTGGCTGTGGAGCAACTGGACAATCCCGCCAGCCTGCTGCTGATCGCCAGTACCTTTGGCGACGGTGACGCGCCGGACAGCGGCGCGGCGTTCTGGCGTGGCCTGCATGGCGAGCACTCCCAACGCTGCGCCGGTGTGCCCTATGCGGTGCTGGCCCTGGGGGATTCCAGCTATGAACAGTTCTGCGGGTTTGGTCGCAAGCTCGATCAGCGCCTGGCAGAACTGGGGGCTGAGCGCTTGCTGGACAGGGTCGATTGCGAGGGCGATCTCAATGAACCGGCCGGGCAATGGTTGCAGGCGCTGCTGGGCAAACTGGGCTACGGCGAGCTGCTGCTCGAAGCGCCAGTGGCAGCGCCGGCCGCAACCGGCTTCAGCAAAACCAGGCCGCTGGCAACGACCCTGGTCGGCAATCGCCTGCTCAATGGCCCCGGCGCGCTCAAGGAAACCCGCCAACTGGTATTCGACCTGGGCGACAGCGGTTTCACTTATCAGTCCGGTGACGCCCTGGGTGTATGGCCGCGCAACTGCCCGGCGTTGGTCGACGAACTGCTGACCGCCACCCGCTTCGATGGCAGCCGCTGCATCAGCCTCAAGGGCCAGGCCGACATGCCGTTGGCCGAGGCGCTGCTGGAGCACCTGGAGATCGCCCGCATCACGCCGCCATTGCTCGAGGCCTTCGCGGTTGGCAATGAGCAACTGCGCGAGTTGCTTGCACCGCACAACAAGGCTGCGCTCAAGGACTGGCTGTGGGGCAAACAGCTGATCGACCTGGTGCACGCGTGCAAACCCGAGCTGAGCCTGGATAGCTGGTTGGGCCTGCTAAAACCCTTGCAGCCGCGGCTGTACTCGATCAGCTCAAGCCAGAAGCTGCATCCGCATCAGGTGCACCTGACGGTTTCCACCGTCCGTTACGGCCAGCGCAAGGGCGTGTGCTCGACCTACCTGGCCGACCGCAGCGAGCCCGGCCGGGTAGAAATCTTCAGCCAGCCGACCGCGCACTTTCGCCTGCCCAGTGACAGCTCGGCGCCGGTGATCATGGTTGGCCCCGGCACCGGTGTGGCGCCGTTCCGGGCGTTTCTTCAGGAGCGTCAGGCCGAGGGTGCCACAGGCCGCAACTGGCTGCTGTTCGGTGAGCAGCAAGCGGCCACGGACTTCTACTACCGCGACGAGCTGCTGGCCTGGCAGCGGGACGGCCACCTGAGCCGCCTGGACACCGCGTTCTCCCGCGACCAGGCGCAGAAGATCTACGTCCAGCAGCGCATGCTCGAACACGGCGCCGAACTCTGGCGCTGGCTGGAGGAGGGCGGGCACTTGTATGTCTGTGGTGACGCCGAGCGCATGGCCAGGGACGTCGATGCGGCGCTCAAGCAGGCGGTTCATCAGCACGGCGGCATGAGTGTGGAGCGGGCCGAGGCCTATGTCAGCGAACTGAGCCGCGCCAAGCGCTACCTGCGTGACGTCTACTGAGCGCCCCATAAGGGGGAGGGCTGCACCAGCCTGGGTCGATAACGGCCCGGACGGATAGCGTAGAACCCCCGGTTTCAAAGACTTTGGCAGTTGGCACGCTACCTGCTTTTGCTTGCTTACAACGTCCTCGCGGGTCAATGGCGATTCGCAACCGGGACTACATAAAACGACCAGGCAAAGGCGCCTGGAGCTTCGGCTCCAGGCGCCTTTTTTGTTTTTCGGGGTTGGCCCCCAGCAGCAAAGCCACCGTGAATGGCCTTGAGTGAGGATCGGGTATGAATGGGTTTACCAGCATCGAAGCGCGGCAACAGCTGATCATCGTCGGCAACGGCATGGTCGGTCATCACTGCATCGAGCAACTGATCGAACGCGGTGCCCTGGGCCGCTTCCAGGTGCGGGTGTTCGGCGAAGAGCGCCAGCGCGCCTACGACCGTGTGCACCTGTCGGAGTACTTCAGTGGCAGTGATGCCGAGACCCTGGCGCTGGGCGAGGCGGGTTTGTACGCCGGGCACGGCATCCACCTGCACCTGGGTGAGCCGGTCCTGGAGATCGACCGCGAACGCTGCGAAGTGGTCACCCGCACCGGGCGCTACCCTTATGATCAACTGGTCCTGGCCACCGGCTCCTATCCGTTCGTGCCGCCGATTGAAGGCTCGCACGGGGCGGCGCGCCTGGTCTATCGCACCCTCGATGATCTCGATGCCATCCGCGGCGCCGCCAGCAGTGCCCGCCGTGGCGTGGTGGTCGGCGGTGGCCTGCTCGGCCTTGAGGCGGCCAATGCCTTGAAGTCCTTGGGCCTGGAGGCCCACGTGGTGGAGTTCGCCCCGCGCTTGATGCCGGTGCAACTGGATGCCGAAGGCGGCGCGGCCTTGCGTGCGCAGATCGAAGCCCTGGGGGTTGGCGTGCACCTGTCGCGGGCGACCCAGGCCATCGTTGCCGGTGAAGACTATCGCTACCGGATGAACTTCGACGGCGGCGAGTTTCTTGAAACCGACCTGATCGTGTTCTCCGCCGGTATCCGCCCACAGGACGCCCTGGGTCGCAGCAGCGGCCTGGAAATCGCGCCGCGCGGCGGGGTGGTGATCGACAGTGCGTGTCGCAGCAGCGACCCACGGATCTTCGCCATTGGCGAATGTGCCTCATGGAACGGCAGCGTATTCGGCCTGGTCGCGCCGGGCTACAGCATGGCGCGCAATGTCGCGGCGGCCCTGGCCGGTGAAGACGCTGGCAATTTTACCGGTGCCGACATGTCGACCAAGCTCAAACTGCTCGGCGTCGATGTCGGCTCCATCGGCGACGCTCACGGCGCCACGCCGGGCGCACGCAGCTATCGCTTTATCGACGAAGCCGCATCGGCCTATCGCCGGCTGGTGGTCGATGCCAGCGGCAAACAGGTGATCGGCGCGGTGCTGGTCGGCGACAACAGCTACTACGACACCTTGCTGCAATACGTGCAGAACGGCATTGCCCTGCCAGCCGACCCGGCCGGCCTGATCCTGCCGCAGTCGGCCGGCGCGCCGGCACTGGGCGTCGATGCCTTGCCCGCCAGCGCGACCCTCTGCTCCTGCCACAACGTCAGCAAGGGCGCGGTCTGCGCGGCTATCGACAACGGTTGCGGCGACCTCGGCGAGCTCAAGCAGCAGACCAAGGCCTGCACCGGTTGCGGTGGTTGTGCGGCGTTGCTCAAGCAGGTGTTCGAGCATGAACTGATCGCCCGTGGGGTCAGCGTCGACAAGAGCCTCTGCGAGCACTTCGCCTACACCCGCCAGGAGCTGTACGCGCTGGTGCGGGTCGAGGGCATCCTCAGTTTTGACGAGATGCTCGCCAGGCATGGTCGCGGCCATGTCGGCTGCGATATCTGCAAACCCACGATCGGCTCGATTCTCGCCTCGTGCTGGAACCAACCGATCATGGACCCGTCGCTGGTACCACTGCAGGACACCAACGACACCTTCATGGCCAACATGCAGAAGAACGGCACCTACTCGGTGGTGCCGCGGATTCCCGGCGGCGAGATCACCCCCGAGAAGCTGATCGTCATCGGCGAAGTGGCGAAAAAATACGACCTCTATACCAAGATCACCGGCGGCCAGCGCATCGACCTGTTCGGCGCCCAGCTGCATGAATTGCCAGAAATCTGGGCCGAACTGATTGCCGCAGGCTTCGAGACCGGCCACGCCTACGGCAAGTCGACGCGCACAGTGAAGTCCTGCGTGGGCAGTACCTGGTGCCGCTACGGCGTACAGGACAGCGTACAGATGGCCCTGACCCTGGAAGACCGCTACAAGGGCCTGCGTTCGCCGCACAAGCTCAAGTTCGCGGTGTCCGGCTGCACCCGCGAATGTGCCGAGGCACAGAGCAAGGACATCGGCGTGATCGCTACCGAGAAAGGCTGGAACCTGTACATCTGCGGCAACGGCGGCATGCGCCCGCGGCATGCCGAACTGTTCGCCACCGACCTGGACGACGCCAGCCTGATCCGCATCATCGACCGCGTGCTGATGTTCTACATCCGTACCGCCGACAAGCTGCAGCGCACCTCGGTGTGGCGCGAAAGCCTGGAGGGCGGCCTGGACTACCTCAAGCAGGTGATCCTCGACGACAGCCTGGGCCTGGGCGCAGAACTGGAAGCGCAGATGCAGCTGGTGGTCGACCGCTACGAGTGCGAGTGGGCCAATGCCCTCAAAGACCCGGAGAAACTCAAGCGCTTCCGTACCTTCGTCAACGACCAGCGCCCGGACCCGGGTGTGCACTTTGTCCGCGAACGCGGCCAGCGCCGGCCCATCGGCGCCGGCGAACTTCACTTGATCCCGACCACCGAGGAGGTGCTCTGATGAGCCAGACCAACGCTGCGATAACTGTTCAGGCGCAACACTGGCAGGCGGTCTGCAGCCGTACCGACCTGATCGCCCAGTCCGGGGTGGTGGTGTGGTTCGACGGCCGCCAGGTGGCGCTGTTCTACCTGCCCGGGCATGCCACGCCACTGTTTGCCGTGGACAACCGCGACCCCAAGTCAGGGGCCAATGTGATCGGCCGCGGGCTGGTGGGGGAGCTCAAGGGCGAGTTGGTGGTGGCGGCACCGTTGTACAAGCAGCATTTCTGCTTGCGTGACGGGCGTTGCCTGGAGGATCCGCAGCAGGCCTTGCAGGTGTGGCCGGTGCGCATCAGTGGTGAGCAGATAGAGTTGGGGCGCTGCTGATGGCCTCATCGCTGGCAAGCCAGCCCCCACAGTGTCTGGGGTATGCAGTACCTGTGGGAGCCGGTCTTGCCGGCGATCGACCGCAAAGCGGTCGCAGTCTTGCCGGAGCCCCGATAAACTCCCGGGATGAACCTCGACACCCGGATCAAATTCCGCCACTTGCTGTGCTTTCTCGAAATCGCCCGCCAGGGCAGTTTCGCCAAGGCTGCCGACGCCATGGCGATCAGTCAGCCGGCTATCTCCAAGACCCTCAAGGAGCTTGAAGAGCTGCTTGAGACGCGGCTGTTCGAGCGCAGCAAGCAGGGCGTCGAGCTGACCCCGGCCGGGGTGCGTTTCATGCGCTACGCCGGCCCCAGCGTGCAGGCCCTGCGCGAAGGGGTGAGCACCCTGCGCGGTGAAGAGCACGCACCGCCCCAGGTGCGTGTCGGCGTGTTGTCGACGGTTGAAAGCCTGCTGATGCCCGAGGTGCTGTGCCGCCTGCACCAGCGCCATGAGGCCCTGGTGGTCAGCGTTGCCACTGGCCCCAGTGCGCACCTGCTGGGGCAATTGCATGTGGGCGAACTGGACCTGGTGATCGGGCGCATGACCGACAGCCCGCAGATTCAGGGGCTGATGTTCGAGCACCTGTACAGCGAGTCGATGTCGCTGGTGGTGCGCCCAGGTCACCCTTTGCTCGGCCGCCAGCCGATCGAGCGCAACCAGGTCGGGCACTACCCGCTGGTGCTGCCGCTGGCCGGCACGACCATCCGCAAGCATGCCGACAGCCTGTTCGTGCAGTGCGCCATCGAGCAACCGGCGCAACGCCTGGAAACCCTGTCGCCGGCCCTCAGCCGACGTTATGTGCAAGGCAGCGATGCGGTCTGGGTCGCCCCCCGGGATGCGGTGCGCGTTGACCTCAGCCGCGGTGAACTGTGCGAGCTGGACCTGGGCGTCAGTGAACCGGGCGGCTCGGTCGGCATCTGCAGCAACGCCGCCTTGCCCCTGGCGTTGCCTGCGCAATGGTTATGCGAGGTTTTGCGCGAGGTGGCGGCGCAGTACCGCGACGGCCACTACCCTTGAGCGCCCGCTGAGAGCAGGGCGTTGATCTCTTGCAGGCCGGCGTCGCCGAGGCTGCCGCTGGCGGCCAGCAACCTGAGCTGGGCCAGCACGATCGCATAACGCTGCTCGGCCAGTTGCTGTTCGGTCTGGGTCACCTGTTGTTCGGCGTCCAGCACATCGGAACTGATCCGCGCGCCGGCCTCGAAGGCGCGGGTGGTCGAGGTCAGGTTGGTCTGGCTCGAGCGCAGCGCCTGCTGCAGCGCCGTGTACTGGCTGATGCCGCTGGTCAGGGTCAGGTAGGCCTGGCGCGCCATCAGGCCGGCCTCGCGGCGGGCGTCCTCGACTTCATCCAGGGCCACACCGTGCAGGGCGCGGGCTTCGCGGGTGCGGCTGGTGGTGCCGCCACCGGCGTACAATGGCAGGCTGACCTGCACACCGACCACGGTCTGGGTGTACTTTTCTTCCGGCAGGGTGACGTCGTAGAGGCTGCCGCCCACCGAGGCGAAGCGGCCGTGAGCGGCCACCAGGTCGACCGTGGGCAAATGCCCGGCTTGCTGCTTGTCGATTTCCTTTTCTGCCACCAGGCGCTTGATCTGCGCCGCCTGGACCTTGAGGTTGTGCTGTTGCGCCTGCTCGGCCCAGGTGCCGATCAGCGCTGGCTGCGGCCCCTGGAAGCGCACCTGCGGGTCGAGCCGCGCCAGGGCCGCGGGTACACTGCCGGTCAACTGCGCCAGGGTTTCCTGGTGCAATTGCACGGCGTTGTGCGCGGCCATCTGCCGGGCATAGGCCAGGTCGTAGCGGGCCTGGATGCGCTGCACTTCGCTTTCGGTGCCGGAGCCGGCCTGGTAGAAGCGTTCAGCCTTGCTGCGCTGCTCCTGCAGGGTGCGCACCTGCTGGCGGCTGGTGCTGAGCAGGTCTTCGGCCAGCAGCAGGTCAAAGTAGGCGTCGGCGACTCGCAGCATCAGGTCCTGGCGGGCGGCCTGCAGGTTGATTTCCCCGGCCAGCACCAGGGCCTTGCTCTGGTCATGGCCGATCACGTTCTGCCAGCGCAGCAGCGGCTGGATCAGCACCAGTGCGTAGGCATTGGAGTTGTCGCGGTTGCGTGTGGACGCGCCGCTGTCGTCGCGGTCGACCCAGGCGGCGCCCCCTTCAAGTGACAGGTTGGGCAGCAGCAGGGCGCGGCCCTGGGGTTCTTTCTCGTTGCTGGCACGTTGTTGTTCGATGGCCGCGGCGTATTTCATGTCATGGGCCAGGGCTTTTTGATAGAGCTGGTAGAGGTCATCAGCCCGGGCCTGCTGGCTGCTGGCGAGCAGTAGCAGGGCGATCAGGCTTGCGCGGATTCGCGAGAGTTGTTCGAGCACGGCAAGGCTTCCTGTTCGGATTGAGCGATTCGTTTGGGGTTGCGCATCAGCAGGACCATCGGCACACCGATCAGCATTACTGCGCCAAGCAGGCCGAAGAGCATGCTGAAGCCGAGCATCTGTGCCTGTTCACGGGTATTGACCAGGGCCAGCAGGGCTTGCGCCTGGGCCGGATCGCTGGTGCCCAGCGAGAGCACGCGCGGGTCGTAGCGGGCAACATCCCAGCCGCTGGCGATGATGCTCGACTCGGTGACGTGCTCGGATAATTGCCGGTAGCGCGCCCAGGAAAAGCGCGTCAGCAAGGTCGCGGCGATGGCGATGCCGACGCTGCCACCGAGCTGGCGCATGAGGTTGAGCACCCCCGAACCGACCGAGATCAGCTGTGCAGGCAGTTGGCGCATGGCCAGGTTGGTGAGCGGAACGAAAATCATGCCCAGGCCAAGCCCGCGGATGATCAGCGGCCAGTACAGGGTGTCGGGGCTGCTTTGCAGGGTGAACTGGGTGTGCAGGTACATCGCATAGCCGTAGATGAGGATGCCGACGCTGACGAACAGCCGTTCATCGATCTTGTTTTCCTGGGACAGCTTGCCGATCACCAGGGTGCTCACGGCGCTGGCCAGGGCCCCGGGAAAGATCACCATGCCGCTCTGGTAGGCGCTCTGGTCCAGCAGCGTCTGCAGCAGTAACGGCACCATGAACAGCGTGCTGTACAGGCCGAAGCCGACACAAAAGGCACAGACCGAGCCCATGAGGAACTCGCGGTTGCGAAACAGCGCCATATTGACGATCGGCGTGGCCACGCGCTGCTCCCACCAGAAAAACGCCAGCAGGCCGAAGCTGCCCAGCAGCAGGCAGGCGATGGTCAGGTCCGATTCCAGCCAGTCCCAGTGTTCGCCGCGCTCGAGCATGATCTGCAGGCTGCCGACGCCCAGGGCGAGCAGGGCGAAGCCGATGTAGTCGATGCTTTGCGGGCGTTTCTCGTTGATTGAGTCATGCACGCAGAGCCACGACAGAAGGATCGCCACAGCGCCGATCGGCAGGTTGATCAGAAAGATCCAGTGCCAGGAGAATTCATCGATCAGGTAACCGCCCACCGAGGGCCCCAGGGTCGGTCCCATCATTACCCCGACCCCGTACAGGGCCAGGCCAGTGCTGACCTTTTCCTTGGGGAACACGTCGTAGATGATTGCCTGGGAGATACCCAGCAAGCCACCGCCAGCCAGGCCCTGGATAATCCGGAAGGCCACCAGTTGCCAGAGCTCGGTGGACATCGCGCAGCCCAGCGAGGCCAGTACGAACAGGATCGAGGAAACCAGGTAGTAGTTGCGCCGGCCGAACCAGGCCGACAGCCAGCCACTGGCCGGGAGGATTACTACGTTGGCGACGATGTAACCGGTCGAGACCCAGGAGATTTCATCCACCGAGGCGCCGAAGCTGCCCATCAAGCTGGGAATGGCAACGTTGACGATGGTGACGTCGAGCAGCTCCATCATAGAGATCAGGGTGACCGTGAAGGCCACCAGCCAGGGCGATTTCATAGGGTCTGCTCGGCGTCCCGGATGTTCACCTCAACGAACACGCTCATGCCCTGGCTCAACGCATTGCGGTATCGCTCGGGCACCTGGTCGAGTTCGATGCGCGCCTGGATGCGTTGCACTACCTTGGTGAAGTTGCCGGTGGCGTTTTCCTGGGGCAGCAGTGAGAAGCGCGCACCAGTGGCCGGCACCAGGCTTTGCACGACGCCTTCGAAGCGTTCACCGGGGAAGGCATCGACGCTGATCCGGGCCTTTTGTCCGACCCGCACGCGGCCGATGTGGGTTTCCTTGAAATTGGCGATTACCCACAGGTGCTCGGTACTGACCAGGCTCAAGAGCTTTTGCCCGGCGACCACGAATTGCCCGGGCTCGACTTCCTTTTTTGCGATGATGCCGGCCTGGGGCGAGGTCTGGCGGGTGTCCTGCAGCTGGATCCGAGCCAGTTCAAGTTCCGCTTCGGCAGCACCGATGCGGTATTCCTCGACTTTCAGTGCCGCCTTGTTGGCCAGGGTGCCTTCGACGGCGGCGCGGGAGTTACTGCGGGCTGCCTGTAGCTCGTGGTTCAGGGCATTGAAGCGCGCCTGGGCGGCTTCCAGGTCCTGGGTGCTGACTACGCCCTGGCTGGCCAGGCGCCGGGTACGCTGGTAGTCGCTGCGGGCTTGCTCGAGGTTGGCACCGAGCTGGGCGATGGCGGCTTCGGCGGCAAGGCTGCGGGCCGCGGCGCTGCGCACCTGGCTGTCCATCAGGCCGGGCATGCCACCCTGGCCGGCGGCGACCATCAGGCCGAGGTAGTTGGCCTGGGCTTGCTCGACCCGCCGGCGGTACTCGTCCTCGCGTACCTGGTAGAGCAGTTCGCCCTGTTCGACCCGGGCGTTTTCGCGGATCGGAACCTCGACCACGGTTCCGGAGAGTTTGGCACGGATCGGGATGATGACCCCCTCCACCTCGGCATTGTCGGTACTGACGTATTCCCGGGCGTATTGCCAGCGCTGCCAGCCAAGAAACAGCAGGCCACCGATTACCAGTGCACATACCGCCAATTTGCCGTATTTGCTTTTCACCATGTCATACGCTCTTCGTCTGGATTTTTATCGCGCAGGAAGGGCTGTGCACCGGGCCGTAGCCCGGCACGCAGGTGCTGCCCTCAGCCCAGTTCGGCCTGGTACTGGTGTTGTAATTCGGGTGTCGGCAGGCGCTCGGCCAACAGGTGCTGCACGCCGTCCCACAGGCCGATGCGGGCATTGATGGCGCTGCGCGCGCTGTTGACCAACTGGGTTTGCTGGGCCGGTTCGGTGATGATGGCGGCGATGATGCGTTTGGCCGCCGGGCCGTGGTCGTCGCCGTCCATCTCGATGTGGCGTTTGAGGTAGTAGGTCAGCATCGGCACGCTATCCTCGCTGACCGACCAGTTCTCCAGCAGGCGCCCGAACATGTCCGGGATGATGTCTTCGCGACCGAAGAAGAAATACGCCAGGGCTTGCTCCGTGGTGCCGTACAGGGCGACGTCGAGGGTCTGGCTGACGAAGATCTTGGCCGGCAGCGGAATGTCCGGGGCCGCCAGGGCCTGGCCAAGCGGGGCGCCGTTACCGAGCTGGGTGAGGAAGTTGCGAAACGGCGCGGTGTTGGCACCGATTTCTTCCATGGCGTTGACATACAGCTCCATGTGGCTGATGAAGCCGCCACCTGGACGCTCGTCGGTTTCCTCGCCGATGACTATCTCGTTGATCAGGCGGGCGGCGGTGATGTGCTTGGGCGCCAGCCACGGCAGCTCGACGCAGGTCAGGTCACGCTGGATGCGTTTGAGCAGGGTCATGAAGTCCCACACCGCAAAGACGTGGACCTCCATCAGCAAGCGCACGTCATCCAGGGTGGCGATATTGGCGAACAGCGGGTGCTCCAGCAGGGTGCGGCGTTCGTCCTGGATATATTGATCGATCTCGAAAGACATACTCGGCTCCATGAGTGTCATTGTTGGAAGTGTCAGCGGGCGGGTCCGCTGCCCTCGAGCGAAGCGGGTGCCCGCTCGGGTGTTGCCTGCACCTCCCCGCTGTAGGGGAACTGGCTGGAGCAGTACCTGAACGAGCCGATGAAGCTGGGCTCGAGCAAGGCCTGCCGGTCCTGGTACCAGCCACTGGCGAGCAAGCGCCGATGGACCTGGGGGAGCCGCCAGCACGGCACCCGAGGGTACAGATGGTGTTCCAGGTGATAGTTCGAGCCCGCGTGTAGCAGGCTGCACAGCAGCGAAGTGCGCGAACGGGCGATCGGCGTTTCGACGTCGCTGGCGAAGGCATGCTCCTGGTAGGCATTGACGCCGGAAATCAGCAGGGCCAGCAGCAGGCACACCACGAGCGCCGGCAGCAACACTGGCCAGTGGCTGGCCAGGCCAGCCCAGAGGACGATCCAGCCGGCCTGGCACAGCAGGTTGACCCGTGCCAGCAGGCGGATCTGCTGCGCCGGCAATGGCAAGCGGCCCTCGACCCTGGCCCCGGGCAGCGCCAGTTGCACGGTCTGCAGCAAGTAGCGAGCGGTGGCCTGCAAGCGCGAGACAATCATCCGCATCAACGGATGCCGATAGCGGCGAAACAGTCGCCAGTCCGGGTCTTGCGGGCCGTTGCTGTGGCGGTGGTGCTGCCAGTGGTCGACGAAGTAGCCGGTGACACAGAACCCTGTAAGTATCGAACTGCACAGCACGCCTAGCAGGCAACTGAGCAGGCGCTTGTCGCTGAAGTTGAAGTGAAACCCCTCGTGGCCGAGGATGCCCTGCAGGAACATCCCGTACGCCGCCGGTATCAGCAGCGGCAGGGCGCCCAGGGCCCACGCCGGGCCATGTCCGGCAAGGCCCACATAGGCCAGCAGGGGCACGGCGAACAGCAGCAGGGCATAGCCGATGACCAGGGCCGACTCCAGCGCGGACGTCGCGAACAGGCGCCGTTCGAGCTTGAGTTCAGGCTTGTGAAATGCCGGCCGGTGCATGCCTGGCTCCTTACTCGATCAGCTCGGGTTTGAGCGTCAGTTGTCCAGCCTTGGTCAGCGTGCGCAGGCGCAAGGCGATGAAGGCGTCGACCAGGCTCGGCATGCAGCGCGCACTGTACATGGCCACGGTGCCGAGGAAGGTCAGGCCGCGATTGCGCAAACCGCGCTTGAGGCAGGCACGAACCAGGCCGTCGCTGGCAGCGCCGATTTTTTCTTCAAGCGACAGCAGGGTCTTGTCGCCCAGCTTGAAGCTCACCAGGCGCTTGACCGACAGCCCCACCCGCTGGGCGGGCTGGTGGATGGCGGTATCGATGAAACCGGGGTAGACGGTGACCACATCCAGCTCCCCGGGGTACTGCATGCGCAGCACGTCTGAGTAGGCGCTCATGGCCCGCTTGCTGGCGGCATAGGCGGCAACATAGGGGGCGTTGACCAAGGCGAACAGTGACGACACGTTCACCACCTTGCCGCGGCTGCGCAGCAACCCCGGGAGGAAGGCGGCGGTGAGTTGCCAGGGGGCGAGCAGGTTGATTTCCATGGCCCGGCGCACTTCATCGGTAACCCCGGTCTCGCCGCGTTCGAGGGTCAGGGTGCCGGCATTGTTGACCAGGATATCCAGGTCGCCGAATCGTTCCTGGATTGAGTGCACGGCCTCGGCCAGGGCTTGCTGGTCGCACAGGTCGAGCAGGTAGAAGGCATCCAAGTGCAGGCTGGCATCGCTTTCCAGGCGGTCGATACCGATCACCGTCGCGCCCAGGCGCTTGAGCTTGTGGGCGGTCTCCAGGCCCAGCCCACGGGCGACACCGGTGATCACCACGGTCTTGTTCATCAGGTTCACGCTGCAACTCCTTTGGCAATGCTGAATGAGGCGTCCTGCAGGTAGGCGTCGAGATTCTTGCTCATCGCTATCTTGGCTGGCGGATGGAACTGCAGCCCGCGACAACTGAGCATCCACTGCGAGCTGTCGGTGGAGCGGATGAAGTCCAGGCCGCCGAGCATCTGGTGAGCCTGGTCCGAAGTACTGGCCAGCAGTTGCTCTATGCCGTAGCGCACCAGCAGCAGGCGGGCCAGGATCGCCGAGAGGTCGTCGGGGTGGCGCTGGATATCAAGTGCCGCGCCTTCCAGTGCGCTCAGGCACAGTTGCATCTGCGCGGCCAGTTCGACCCGGTGGTGTTCGCTCCAGCGCTGCTGCGCCACCACCGCTTCCACCAGGCCCAGGCAGGCACCGAGGTAAGAGGCGCTGATCAACAGCTCGAACCAGATGAAACCGATGGTCTGGACTTCGCCCAGCTGGGTCTTGAGGCCGGCGGAAAACACCATCTTGTTGTCGACCAGCACCCGGTCCAGGCGCACCTCGACGCTTTCGGCTGCCGCCAGGGCGCTGTTTTGCCAGAACGGCTGGTGGCTGATGCCCGGCGCGCTGGCCGGGATAAGCGCGACCATCAGTTCTTCGCCCGCCGGGCTGATGCGGCTGTAACTGGCGGTCAGCAAGTCCATGGACTTGCCCAGGCTGCAGGGTTTCTTGCTGCCGCTGAGGATTACGCCGGAGGGGGTTTGTTCAGCCTGCATGCCGGCGTCGAGAATGCCACCGCCGGGTACGCCCTCGGCAAAACCCGAGGCCAGCAGCAAGCGCTGGCGGGCAATGGCTGAGAGCAACAGGCCTTCGGCGCCCGCGCCGTTCTGGCCGATGGCGACCAGGCTTGCCACCGAGAACTGGTGCATGGTGCTGGCCACCGCCAGTGACGGCGAGCGTGCGCCCAGGGCGAGTTGTACATGCACGGCCTGGAAGGCGTCGGCGCCCAGTCCACCAGCTTCCTGGTTGATCAGCAGGCCCACCGGACCGTGATGCTTGAACCAGCCAACCACCGGGCTGTCGGCTGCTTCCCGTGCGGCGAAGGGGATTTCGCCAAGCAGGGCATCAAAGCCTGGGGCAAAGTGCTCAAGAATGGCCCGCGAGCGTTGCAGTAAAGCCAGGGTCATGGTCATCAATCCTTGATGTAACTGGCCGGGAACAGGCCGCTGATGATGGCGCGGATGTTTTCCGAGATTGCCTGTTCGGCGACCGGATCGAGCATGTCGGCAAGCATCGGCAAACCGAGGTCGAAGCAGGAATCGAAGGCAATGGTGGCGTCGTTGCCATCGGCCTCTACGTGCCAGGAGCCGGAGAAGTGGTCGATGTCACCGGCGGTCTGGCGGAAGGAGATCTGGCGGTTGCTCGGGTCGAAGGTGTCGTGTTCCTGCCACTTGAGGATGCCGTTGTGAAAGTTCACCTCCCAGTCAGTGAGCGTCACGTTTTCGCTGAGGTTCTTGACGTCGATCTTGCGTACCGACGTGCAGTACTGCGGATAGGCGCTGAAATTGCTGATGGCGGCGTAGACTTCATCGGCGCTTTGACGGGGGATGAAGGCATTCAGGCGGACTTCTTTCATGGGCGGGTACCGGTCGGGAGTGAGGAGGTGAGTGCCACGGCAAAGCCGTCCAGTAGCCATTCGACGTCGGTTTCGCTGTACAGCGCCGGTGGGGTCAGGCGGATGACCCGGTGATCGTTGAGCGAATGGCAGACGATGATGCGTTGGTCGAGCAGGGCCATGACCATGTTGGCGGCGATGGACGCATCGACGAACTCGAAGCCCAGCAGCAGGCCGGCGCAACGCAGTTGTACCTGTTTGGTCCAGCCGTTTTGCTCCAGTAGCTGTTCGAAGCGCCCGCGCAGCAACTCGCCCAGCGCACGGGCTTTCTGTACCAGGCCGTCACGCTGCATCACCTGCAAGGTGGCCTGCACCGCCGCCATGGCCAGCGGGTTGGCACCGAAGGTGGTGGTGTGCATCAGCGGGTTGCGGTTCAGCGGTTCCTGCATCCGCGCCGTGGCGACCATGGCGCTGACCGGCACGCAGCCACCGGACAGGCTTTTGCCGACCAGCATGATGTCGGCCACCACGCCTTCGCGCTCACAGGCCCACCAGTAGCCGGTTCGGCCCAGGCCCGACTGGATTTCGTCGAGGATCAGCACGGCGTCGTGATCGTCACAGAGTTCGCGCACCCGGCGCAGGTAGCCCGGCGGCGGGATCAGCACGCCAGCTTCGGCCTGGATCGGCTCGAGAATCACGCAGGCACGGCAATCGAGGCTGGCCAACTGCTGTTCCAGGGCCTGGGTGTCACCAAAGGGCAGGAAATGGGTGTTGCCCAGCAGGCCGGCGAACGGCTCGCGGTAGGTCGCGCGGCCGGTCACGGCCAGGGCCCCGAGGGTCTTGCCGTGGTAGCCGCCGATGGTTGAAAGGGTTGCCTGGCAGCCGTTCATGCAGGCCAGCTTCAGCGCCGCTTCGGTGGCTTCGGTGCCTGAGCTGCAGAAGTACACATATTGCAGCCCGGGCGGGCAGACCTCGGCCAGTGCCGCCGCAGCGGCGGCCTGATAGGGGTTGAGCAGCAGCTTGCTGGCCATGGCGTGGCTGTGCAGTTGCTCGCTGACCTTGGCCAGCACCTCGGGATGGCCGTGGCCAAGCAGGAACACGCCATAACCGCCGGCATCCAGGTAGCGATTGCCATCGATGTCGTAGATGTACACACCGGCACTGGAGGCTTCGATCTGCAGGTTCATCATTGACGCCAGGCGCGCATAGCCGGCATTCACATGATTGCGGTACTGCTGCTGGATCTTTGCCTTGAGGGCTTCGTTGGGGTTGGCCGTAATGCTGTTCATTCATGCCTCCATGGCAATGGCGGATCGTTGGGGACCCGGCGCCGGCACCTTGAGCATGCGCTGCATGGCCGAGAGCTTGGGCGAGAGCTGGCCGAGGGTGCGGGCCAGTTCCCGCTGCGGGTCGCGGGTATGCATGCGGTGCGCCGGCAGCAATTGCGCCAGGGAGCTGGGCAGCGGCGTACGCAGGCTGGCGTAGCGGCACATCTGCGTGGCCCGGCCCAGTGCGGCACGTACGTTCTCTTCCAGTGCCGGCAGGAATACCGGACGGATCAGCCGGTCGTAGATGTCCGGGTTCATGCAGCGCGGGCGGTCGAAGGGCTTTTGCTGGTTGGCCATCTCCGCGCACATCAGGTCCAGCAGGGTTGTGATGTCCAGGGCATCGGGGCCGTTGGTGAGGTAGTAGTCATCGCCAATCAGGCGCTGGTCCAGGGCGCTCTTGATTGCCGCGGCAGCGACGTCACGGGCGATCAGGTCGACATAGCCGCGTTCCGGGCAGGGGATGATTGGCAGGTAGCCGGACATCATCAGGCCCATGGTCAGGTGAAACCCCTGGAAGTTGGGCATATGCCCGTTCTCGGCATCGCCGATGATGATCGAGGGGCGGAAGATCGACACCGGGATGTCGGCGCTGCGCACCAGTTTTTCGGCCTGGCGCTTGGCGATTTCATAAGGCGTTTGCGGCACCACGCCAGGGTAGTAGTCGCAAGGGTGGGTGAAGGCTGTACTGATGTGGTACAGCGGCGTGCCCGCCTCCTGGACGAAGCTGACAATGTTTTCCGTGCCCTGGTAGTTCACTGAAAAGATCTGCTCGGCCTGGCCGTCGAGGCGGGTGATGGCGGCCGAATGGATCACCCAGTCGACCCTGGCCAGCAACGCCCGGTAATCGCTGTCGCTCAGGCCCAGGTAGGGCTGGCAGATATCCCCGCGCAGCACTTCGACGTTGCTCTGGCGAATCCGGCTTTTGCGCGCCAGGCAGATAATCCGGTAGTCATCACCCAGCTGGTCGATCAAGGTTTCGCCCAGTACACCGGCTCCGCCGGTCAGTAGAACGGTCATCCGTGAATGTTCAGACATGTGCTTACGCTCCTTGCAGACATGAAGTGAATGAAGAGGGTTGGCGCTGAAGGCGACCGGGCAGTCAAAGGGCGGGCACTGTGCCCGTCGCGAAGCGAATTTTTATTGTTTGGCCGCAGGCCCCATTAAACCGGGGCCGCAGCCGAGCCTTCCCGCCACTGATTGGAGATCCCGAGGAGGAGGGCGGGGCAAGGATGGCGGTTTGTCAGGAGAGGGTCTTGAACGATTCGCTTGTCTTGCGCAGTACCAGCGCGGCACGGCTGGGCGACATGCCGATCATGCGCCGCATCATGCGGGTCAGGTGGGCCTGGTCGGAGAATTCGCCGTCGGTGGCCGCCTCGGTGAGGCTGGCGCCGGCGGCCAGGGACTGGCAGGCGCGTTCCAACTTGCGCCAGATGATCCACTGCGACAGCGGCACGCCCATCTGGCTATGGGCGAAGAAGCGCAGGCGCGGGCTGGACAGCCCCACGGCGTTTGCCGCCCGCGATACGGCGCCGGTGCCGCCACAATATTCACGCAACAGCAGCAGGGCATTGGACAGGCGCGGGTCGAAACTGTCATCGGCCACCAGCACCGCATTGAGCGCTGCCATCACCTCTTCGAAGCTGTCGGCCTGGCGAAAACACTCGAGGATTTCGTCACTCGCCAGGACCGTGCCGCTGGCATCGAGCAGCGCATTGAGGGCGCGGCCCAGCGGCGCGTCCGGATAGACATAAAGGAAGGCGACGCGATCGGCATTGGGCCGCGAGCGGTGATTGACGAAGGGCCCGATGATCACCCCGGCACCGCACAGCGTCCGTTCCTTCAGTTCGACGGTGACATCGCTGTGAATACCGATGCACAACTGGATTGCCACGTGGGCATGAGCACTGGTCTGGTCGGTCTTGCCGACATAGCCGAACCAGTAGTCGCCAAAGGTAACCTTGCCATCCCACATCATCTGATTTCCTTTTCGATTGCGCGGGTCCTCTTGAATGAACGAGTAGCCTCATGCCGTAATCTACCCGGTCAGACGCCGATGATAACTGTGTGCCATGGGCTGGTCGATAAAGGTGGTTACAAATGTACTCTGGCAGATTTGTCATATGCTGCTACGCCTGATGAGGTGCAAGCGCAGGCCCGCTCACCCGGTAATATCCTGCTTAGGCTACAGCGGTGAACTTATCCGGCGTTTCTCGCTCTTATCCCGGTAGCCATTGGTCGTGGCCGCCTGATAAGCTCGCGGCTTTACTCGATTGCCCTATTGGCGCATGAACAAGGAAATAGCATGAAACAGCATCGGTTGGCGGCTGCGGTTGCCCTGGTTAGCCTGGTACTGGCGGGTTGCGATTCGCAGACCAGCGTCGAGCTGAAGACCCCGGCACAGAAAGCCTCCTACGGTATTGGCCTGAACATGGGCAAAAGCCTGGCTCAGGAAGGCATGGACGACCTTGATTCGAAAGCTGTCGCTCAAGGTATCGAAGATGCCATCGGCAAGAAAGAACAGAAGATCAAGGACGAAGAGCTGGTTGAAGCCTTCGCCGCCTTGCAAAAGCGCGCTGAAGAGCGCCTGGTCAAGATGAGCGAAGAGTCGGCTGCCGCCGGCAAGAAGTTCCTTGAAGAAAACGCCAAGAAGGCTGGCGTGGTCACCACCGCTTCGGGCTTGCAGTACGAAGTGATCAAGAAGGCCGACGGCGCCCAGCCCAAGCCGACTGACGTGGTTACCGTTCACTACGAAGGCAAGCTGATCGATGGCAAGGTGTTCGACAGCTCCGTCGAGCGCGGCAGCCCGATCGACCTGCCGGTCGGCGGCGTGATCCCGGGTTGGGTCGAAGGCCTGCAACTGATGCACGTGGGCGAGAAGTACAAGCTGTACATCCCGTCGGACCTGGCTTACGGTGCCCAGAGCCCGAGCCCGATGATCCCGGCCAACTCGGTACTGGTGTTCGAGCTGGAACTGCTGGGTATCAAGGACCAGGCCAAGGCTGAAGAGCCTGCCGATCCAGCTGCCGAGTAAGGCCAGCGGATCCCCGCAACGCCCCGTCTCGACGGGGCGTTGTCGTTTCTGGGGTTTACCGAACCCTGGGGGCCGTGCAGGGTCTTAAGCGCTGCACCTGTTGATGGATCAGCGCGCGGCGGGCAAAACGTTTGCGTGATTGAAACAGGTGTGTAAAAAACGCCCGATTTAACCCGGACCCTTGCCGGGCGGGCGCCTTGAGCCTGAAACTGAGCTCTGTTCACAAGGTTATCCACAATTATTGTGGATAACCTTCCTTGGCACTGGCCCTGGAGGCCGTATGAAAGCACCGTGGAACTTCGCCCGATTTCTGCCCCTGGCCGAGCGTCTGCTCAGCCGCGGACGTTTGCCGGCGCTGATTTTTGCCGTGGCGCGCAAAGGCCCACGGCTGGGCAAACTGCGCGAGGACGTGCGCCTGATGCAGGCCCTGTGCCTGGCCTGGTGGCGCGGCGAGTACCGGGCGATCAGCCCCAAGGCGCTGATCACCGTGGTGGCCGGGCTGCTGTACTTTGTCAGCCCGCTGGATGCAATCCCCGACTGGTTGTTGGGCGTCGGCCTGCTCGATGACATCGCCGTACTGGCCTGGGTGATGAAAGCGGTGGCCGATGAACTGGCCGCCTTCAGCGCCTGGCGCAACCGTCAGGCACCGGAAAAACTGCGGGTGGTCGAACGCCTGCCCGACACCCCCGAAGCCCTGCGCCTGGAACAAGAAAAAAGCTGATCACATCACGACCCTGCACACCCTTATTGGCTGGTAATATAATTGGCATAAGGATTATGCCTACCGATTACATATCGTAATCCTACAAGGGGGTTGTAATGGGTATTCAGGTCATCAGCCGAGACGGTCAACCCGAGTACGCGGTTGTTCCCTGGGAGCAGTACCAGGCGCTGCTCAAAGCCGCCGGGCAAGGCGAGCCGGGTGCCGCCGAAAACACACCATCCAACATTACCGACAGCGCCAGCTTGCCGAGTTTCAGTGAGCTGGCGCGTTTGCGTGAGGGCAAGGGCCTGGCGCCGGAGCAGTTGGCACGCAGCGTTGGCATCAGCCCGGTGTACCTGGCGCTGATCGAAAGTGGTGAGCGCCAGCCGGATGCTGCGATTCGCCGCAGCCTGGCCTGGGAACTGGGTGTGGCCGGCTGGAGCGAGCCGTCGTGAGCGTTCGGATCAGCCGCCAGCACTGGGAAGGCCTGCTCGGCGAGCTGGACGTCGCCCGCCGCCAACGCCACCTGCTGACTTACCGTGCCTTGCTTGAGCGCCTGCAATTGCCCAGCCCGGCCATGCAGACCCTGACCGCTGCCCTGGAGCACCTGGCGGCGCTTGATGCCCGCGCCGAGCAGCCACTGCGTAGCTCGCTGGTGATCAGCCAGGGCGCCAGCCGCTTGCCGCGTACCGGGTTTTTCGAGTGCGTCGAGCGCCTGGGGCGTTTCTCCGGCCCCTCCGATGGCATGGCTGCGGCCTCCTGGCATGCTTCGGAAGTGGTGCGGGTGTTCGAGTACAGCTACCCCGAACACGAAGAAGCCTGAGCGGCGGGCGCGGTATCGATCAGGTACAGGCTGTGCCCCGGCACATCCTTGGCCTGATGCTTGGCCTGTGAGGCCAGCTCGGCCAGTTGCCCGGCATCGAGCCCGGCACAGGCCTGTGGGTGCAACTGCACTACGCCGATCGACAGCGACAGCAAGGCGAATTCCTGGCGCCGGCCCTGACGGTCGGTGGCAATGAAGCACCCGGCTTGCAGGTGCTCGGCACGGTAGAAGCGCCGGCACTGTTTGTGAAAATCCTCCAGCAACAGCTGCAAACGCTGTTGCCAATCCTCTGAACCGAGCACCAGCATGAAATCGTCGCCTCCGATGTGGCCGACGAAGTCCCGGCTGGGGTCGACCCGTTCGTTCAGGCACTGAGCCAGGCACAGCAGCACTTCATCGCCGCGAGCGTAGCCGTAGATGTCGTTGAACGGCTTGAAGCTGTCGATATCGACGTAGCAGATCGCCGCAGCGCGCTGCTGTTGCAACAGGCGGGTCAGGCACTGCTGGATCGGCACATTGCCTGGCAGCAGGGTCAACGGGTTGGCGTAACGGGCCTGCTGGATCTTCTGCTCGGTGATCAGCTTGAGCACGTCGATCACCCGTCCCAGGCCCAGGTAACGGCCGTTGTGGGTGATGATGAAATCTTCTTCGATACGCTGGCGGGCGCGGCTGGTGAGCAGGCGGCTGACCTGCTGCAGCGACTGGCCAAGATCCACCGCGAGAAAATCGTCGCTCATCAAGCGGCTGATCGGCTTGCGCGCGAACAGCTCGGTGGCAAACGGCTTGAGCAGGGCATCGGAGAGCGAGTGGCGATGGACGATGCCACAGGGTTGCTGGTGCTGATCGAGTACCGCCAGCGAGTTGAGGTTGGCCTGGCTGCGAAACAGCTCGAGTACCTGCGGGGTTGGCGCGTCGCGGTTCACTGCGGGCTGTTCGATCAGCAGTGCGGCGAGGTTGCCGCTGTCTTCGTGGAGGCTCTGCAGCGCCTGCGTCGGTTGTCCGAGCATGTTCTGCACATCCCGCGCCGCCTGTTCCTGCGGACGGCCCAGCAGGTAGCCCTGGACCAGGTCGATGCCCATCTCGGTCAGTACCTTGAGCTCTTCGGCCAGCTCGATGCCTTCGGCGATCACCTGGGCGCGCGAGGCCCGGGCGATTTGCAGGATCGAGCCGACGAACTCGCGCTTGACCGCATCCAGGTGAATGCCGTCGATGAAATGGCGGTCGATCTTGACGTAGTCCGGGCGCAGCTCCGACCACAGGCGCAGGCTCGAGTAACCGGCGCCCAAGTCGTCGAGGGCGATTGAGAAGCCCATGTCGCGGTAATGGTGCAGGGCATTGAACAGCAGTTGGAAGTCGTCGGTGGGAGTTTGTTCGGTCAGTTCGATCACCACCCGGCTGGGCGGCACGCCAAGCTCGTGAAGCATCTTCAGGGTGCGTCCGGACTGGTACTGCGGCTCGAGCAAGGATTCGGGCGAGACGTTGAGGAACAGCTTGCCCTCGAGGTTCTGCTGGCTGAAGCGCCGGCAGGCGTTTTCCCGGCAGGCCACTTCCAGTTCGGTCAGGCGTCCGGCCTGGCGGGCCACGGCAAACAGGTTGATTGGCGAGTGCAACGGGCTGTTGGATGGGCCGCGGCTGAGGGCTTCGTAGCCAAGGATGCGCCGTTCGGAAAGGCAGACAATGGGTTGGAACAGGCTGTGCAAGCCGCTTTGAGCGAGGATGGTGCTCAACGCGCTGAGCTGTTCGTTGACGGTCATTGTCAGGGCTACCTTGAAAATAAGGGACTGGGCACCTACGGCGCTCAGTCCCTTATTTCACGACAGTCTGATGACTATTTGATGACGCAATGACGCGCAGTCACATTATTTTGCCATCACCGCTTTCACGGGTTGTTTTTCGCCACCGCCGTATTCAGGCCCAGGTAGTCCAGCAGGATTCGTCCGGACTCCGCCAGGTAGGCGTCGTCTTCCGGCTTGGTATCGTCCGGTTCGACCGGCAGGGCGTCTTCGTCTTCCTTTTTCAGTTCCTTGAGTGGCTCTTCGCCCTTGGCCTTGCGGCGGGTGTTTTCCAACGCCAGCTGCTTGCTTTCGATATCGGCGTGCTGGGCACGGCGTTCGGCTTCGTTGAGGCTGACGGTTTTCTCGTTCATCAGCTTCTGGGTCAACGCCAGGCGGTCGCGGATGTAGACGAACTCCGGGTCCTTGGCCGTACGGGTGTCGTGACGGGCCTTGAGCTGGGCCAGGAACGGCTTGAACGGGTCGAGCGCAGGCTTGATCGCCGGGCGGATGGTGTCCCATGGCATGGCTTCGGGCAGGGCGCTTTCGCCGATTTCCTTGGTGTCGATGATCGATGGGTAATCGATGTCCGGCAGCACGCCCTGGTGCTGGGTGCTTTGCCCGGACACCCGGTAGAACTTGGCCAGGGTCAGCTTCAGCTCGCCATGGTTGAGCGGCTGGATGGTTTGCACGGTGCCTTTGCCGAAGGTCTGCCCGCCGAGGATCAGCGCGCGGTGATAGTCCTGCATGGCGCCGGCGAAAATCTCCGATGCCGAGGCTGACAGGCGGTTGACCACCAGTGCCAGCGGGCCTTTGTAGAAGGCGCCGTTGTTTTCGTCTTCGAGCACGTCGACGCGGCCGTCGCTGTTGCGCACCAGCACCGTCGGGCCCTTGTCGATGAACAGGCTGGTCAGTTCGGTGGCTTCCTGCAGCGAGCCGCCGCCGTTGTTGCGCAGGTCGATGACCACGCCGTCGACTTTTTCCTTCTGCAGTTCAGTCAGCAGTTTCTTCACATCGCGAGTGGTGCTCTTGTACTCGGGATCGCCAGCACGGAAGGCCTTGAAGTCCAGGTAGAAGGCCGGGATCTCGATGATGCCGAGCTTGTAGTCGCGCCCATCCTGCTTGAGCTTGAGCACCGATTTTTTCGCTGCCTGCTCTTCGAGTTTCACCGCTTCACGGGTGATCGGCACGATCTTGGTGGTCTGGTCGTTCGGCGCATTGCTGGCCGGGATGATCTCCAGGCGCACCACCGAGCCCTTCGGCCCGCGGATCAGCTTGACCACTTCATCCAGGCGCCAGCCGATCACATCGACCATTTCCTTGTTGCCCTGGGCCACGCCGATGATCTTGTCGGCCGGTGCCACCTGCTTGGTCTTGGCGGCAGGACCGGCCGGTACCAGGCGCACGATCTTGACCTGGTCGTTGTCGCTTTGCAGCACGGCACCGATACCTTCGAGCGACAGGCTCATGTTGATATCGAAGTTTTCCGCGTTGTCGGGCGACAGGTAATTGGTGTGCGGGTCGTAGGACTGGGCGAAGGTGTTGATGTAGGCCTGGAAGATGTCTTCGGCACGGGTCTGGTCCAGACGCGTGAGCTGGTTCTTGTAGCGCTTGGTCAGCAACTCCTGGATCGCCTTGGGTTCTTTGCCGGCGATTTTCAGGCGCAGCACTTCATCCTTGACGCGTTTGCGCCAGAGGTCGTCGAGCTCGGCCTGGTTCTTCATCCACGGCGCGTCCTTGCGGTCGATCAGCAGGGACTCCTTGGTGGTGAAGTCGAAGTTGTCGACGCCCTTGCTCAGCTCGGCCAGGGCGAAGTCCAGGCGCGATTTGACCCGGTCCAGGTAGCGCTTGTAGATGGTGAAGCCGGGGTCGAGATTACCGCTCTTGAGGAAATCGTCGAACTGGGTCTTCCACTTGTCGAACTCGGCGATGTCGCTGGCGGTGAAGTAGCTGCGCGCAGGATCGAGGAGTTTGAGGTAGCTGTCGTAGATGATGACCGAGCGCGCATCGTTGAGCGGCGGCTTGCTGTAGTGGTGGCGCTTGAGCAGCTCGACCACGTTGAGGCTGGCGACCACTTCATCGCGGTCGGGCTGGAGCTTATCCCAGCTGTTGGCGGCCCATGCACTGCCCGCCAATGGCAGACTGCCCAGACCGATCAACAGGGCGAGGGTGGTGCTTGGCAGAAAATGCTTCATGCTGATTCGACGTAGGGACAATTGATCACGCATATTAGGCCGTCTTTGAATTCGCCGGTTCCATGAAAACCGGACGCATAATGCAAAAAGCCCGGGGCTACAGCACCCGGGCTCAGTCATGACTCAACTATGGAGGCACTGTGAAGGCATTGCAAGGCGTTGACGGACATGTGGAGTGGGTTGCGACGACAAGTCCAGCTTGCGATATCGGTCAAGTACGAATTCGCGTGGCCGCAGCCGGCCTCAATCGCGCCGACCTGCTCCAGCGTGCCGGGCTCTACCCGCCACCGCCGGGGGCCAGCGAGTTTCTCGGCCTGGAATGCTCGGGGGTGATCAGCGAAGTGGGCGCAGGCTCCTCCTGGCAGGTCGGCGACCGGGTCTGTGCCTTGCTCGCCGGTGGCGGCATGGCCGAGGAAGTGGTGGTCGACGGCCGTCACGTGCTGCCGGTCCCCGAAGGCCTGAGCCTGCAGGAAGCGGCGGCGATCCCCGAGGTGTACGCCACCGCCTGGCTCAATGTGTTTCAACTGGCCGGGCTCACGCCGGGCGAGAAGGTCTTGCTGCATGCCGGTGCCAGTGGTGTCGGCTCGGCGGCGATCCAGTTGTGCAAGGCCTTTGGCAGCCCGTGCTGGGTCAGCGTCGGCTCGGCCGAGCGCCTGGCTTATTGCCAAGGGCTGGGTGCCAGCGGCGGCGTGGTGCGCAGTGAAGACCTCAACGCGCTGAACGATTTTGCCCCGTTCAACGTGATCCTCGACCCGGTCGGCGCCAACTATGCCGAGCTCAACCTCAAGCTGCTGGCACGGGACGGACGCTGGGTGATCATCGGCTTGATGGGCGGGCGCAAGGCCGAGCTGGACCTGGCGCAGTTGCTGGGCAAGCGCGTGCAGGTAATGGGTTCGACCCTGCGTACGCGGGACGATCAGTTCAAGGCTGACCTGCTCAGCGACCTCGGCCAGCAGGTGTGGCCGCTGTTCGGCGAAGGCCGGCTCAAGCCGCAACTGGCCAAGGCCTTCCCGGTCCAGGATGCAGAAGCGGCGTTTGCCGAGCTTGCCAGCAACCAGGTGTCGGGCAAGCTGGTGCTGGTGATCGACGAGAGTCTGGTGTAGGCCGCCAATCGCTGGCAAGCCCGCTCCCACAGGTCAGGTGTATGCAGTACCTGTGGGAGCTGGCTTGCCAGCGATGCCTTTCATTTCCAGGTATGAATCGGCCACTTGTTCTTCTCGGCATGCTCACGCAACACCGGGTCCGGATTGACCACATGCGGGTAATCCACCTTCAACAGCAACGGCAAGTCGTTGCGTGAATCCGAGTAGAAGCTCGCGCCCTCCAGGTTCTCTTCCTGCTCATCCAGCCATTCCAGCAAGCGGATGATCTTGCCTTCGCGGTAGGTCAGCACGCCAGTGGTCTTGCCGGTATAAACGCCGCGCTCAACCTCCAGCTCAATGCCGAGAATCTCATCGATGCCCAGGCGGTCGGCAATCGGCTTGACCAGGTGGGTGCCGGAGGCGGAGATCACCAGAATCCGGTCGCCGGCCTTGCGGTGGGCGGCAATGGTTTTGCTGGCGTCACTGAAGATGATCGGTTCGATGAAATCTTCCACCCAGGGTTCGACCAGGTGCTCGACCTCTTCCGGGGGGCGGCCAATCAATGGCTCGAGGCTGAAGGCCATGTAGTCCTCCATGGCCAGGTGACCCTTGCCATAGGCGTCCATCAGTGCCTTGTCACGGCGCAAAAAGGATTCGCCATCGACCCAGCCAAGGCGGACCATCTGCTCGCTCCACAGCGACGCGCAGTCACCGTGGATCAGGGTTTCGTCCAGATCGAAAATCGCTAGTGCCATATTCAGAGCAACTCCTGTGCAACCCTCAGGCGACTTCGCAGAGGGCGGTGGGATCGATCGACAAGGCTACCCGCTGGCCATCCGGATGCAGGTCGGCGGACGAGCGGTTGAGCACATCGACCAGCAATTCTACCCCGCGCGCTTCGACACGGTAGCGGATCACGTTGCCAAGCAGGCTATGGCTGCGCACCCGCCCCTCCAGCTCGCCTTCCAGGCCCAGGGCGATGGCCTCCGGGCGGATCGCCAGGCGGCTGCTCACCGGGCGTTGCAGCAGGCGGCTGGCGCTGTCGGCGTCGAGCAGGTTGTAGTTGCCGATGAAGCCGGCGGCAAACACGTCCACCGGTGCGGTATAGAGGGTTTCGGCATCGCCGCTCTGGACGATGCGGCCCTGGTTCATGAGGAAGATGCGGTCGGACAGGGTCAACGCTTCTTCCTGGTCATGGGTGACGAAGATGGTGGTCAGGCCCAGCTCGCGCTGGATGGCGCGGATCTGCTCGCGCAGGTGTTTGCGAATGCGCGCGTCCAGCGCCGACAGCGGCTCGTCGAGCAGCAGCAGGCGCGGGCGGGTGACCAGCGAGCGGGCCAGGGCCACGCGCTGGCACTGGCCGCCGGACAGCTGGTGCGGGTAGCGGCGGGCAAAGTCCTGCAGCTCGACCAGGTGCAGCACTTCGCGGACCCGCGCCTGGCTGTCGTCGCTGTTGACCTTCTGCATGCGCAGGCCGAAGGCGACGTTCTGCTCGACGGTCATGTTGGGGAACAGCGCGTAGCTCTGGAACACCATGCCGATCCCGCGCTTTTGCGGGCTTAGCGGCACCAGGTCGTTGCCATCGAGCAAGATCCGCCCGCTGTCTACGGCGGTCAGCCCGGCGATGCAGCGCAGCAGGGTGGATTTGCCGCAACCGGAAGGGCCGAGCAGGGTGACGAATTCGCCGCGTTCGATCTGGCAGTTGATGTCGTTGAACACCGTGCTGCCGGCATAGCTTTTTTGCAGGTTCTGTACGCTGACAAAGCTCATATCAGGACTTGTCCTTGTTCAGGCGGTTGGCTGCCCAGGTCAGCACCAGCACGAAGAGGAAATAGGAAATCACCAGGGCACTGTTGAAGTGGCCGCTGCTGTTGCGCATGTTGTTGAGGTACACCTGCAGGGTCTCGTAGCGGGTGCCGACCAGCAGGTTGGCGAACACGAACTCGCCGAACAGGAACGAGAACGACAGCAGCAGGGCCACCATCAGGCCCTTGCGCAGGTTCGGCAGCACCACCAGGAAGGCGGCCTGGAAGGTGCTGGCGCCGAGCAACTGGGCAGCGTCCATCAGGTCGCGCAGGTTGATCGCCTGCAGGTTGTTGGTAATCGCCCGGTACATGAACGGCAGGGCCACGGTGAAGTAGCAGCCGATCAGGATCCACGGCGTGCCGACCATGGCCATCGGCCCCGAGCCGTAGAGCTGCAGCAGGCCCACCGACGACACCACCGGCGGCACCGCGAAGGGCAGCAGGATGAGGATGTTCATCAGCGCATCGAGCCGCGGGAAGTGGTAATGCACCACGAACAACAGCGGCAGTATCAGCAGCACCGACAGCAGCAGCGCGCCGACACAGACCAGCAGCGACTGGCCGAAGGCTGCGAGAAAACGCGGGTCGCTCCACAGCGCCAGGTACCACTTGAAGGTCAGGCCGCTGGGCAACAGGCTTGCCGACCAGCTGGTGGCCAGCGAGTAGAGCAGGGTGCCGGCCAGTGGCAGCAGGAGGATGATGAACAGCAGGTAGACCACCAGGCGGTGGTACAGCGACGAGGTGCCCGGTTCAGCGCGCGACATGGTAGCTCCGCTTCAACAGCCATTGATGGACGAAGGTCACCAGGGTCATCAGCCCGACCAGGATGACCGCCAGGGCGCTGGCCAGGTTCGGGTCCAGCGAGATGTCGCCGGCTACCAGCGCGGCGATGCGGATTGGCAGCACGTTGAAGTTGCCGGTGGTCAGCGCATAGACCGTGGCGTAGGCGCCCAGGGCGTTGGCCAGGAGGATCACGAAGGTGCCCAGCAGGGCCGGTGTGAGCACCGGCAGACCGATGTGCCGCCAGTATTGCCAGGCGCCGGCACCGAGCAGCTCGGCCGATTCACGCCAGTCCTCGCGCAGGGCGTCGAAAGCCGGGTAGAGCAGCAGCACGCCAAGGGGGATCTGGAAGTAGGTGTAGAGGATGATCAACCCGCTCTTGGAATAGAGGTTGAAGTCTTCGATGATCCCGGCCTGCTTGAGCAGCATGGTCAGCGCGCCGTTGAAGCCGAGCAGGATGATGAAGGCGAACGCCAGCGGCACGCCGGCGAAGTTGCTGGTCATGTTGGCAAAGGCGTTGACGAAGTCGCGCAGGCGCGAATCGACCCGGCGCAACGAGTAGCTGCCGAGGATGGCGATGAGGATGCCGAACAGGCTCGACCAGAAGCTGATCTGCAGGCTGTGCTGGATCGCCTGGCGGTAGAACTTCGAGTTGAACACCTTGCTGAAATTGTCCAGGCCCCAGCTTGATTCCACCTGCACGCTGTGGAGCATTACCCAGGCCAGCGGGGCGATCTGGAAGATGATGAAAAACACCGCGAAAGGCGCCAGGCAGAGCAGTGCCAGCCATTTGCCGCGCTTGATCGAATTCACTTGAGCAGCTCCCGGCACACCGGTTTGTCGTGGGGCACGCCGAGCAGTTCGCAGAGGGTGCCGCACAGCTCGGTCTGCAGCGGCTTGGCGACCGGGTCGAGGCTGAACGCCTCGCCGAAGACGAACAGCGGTACTTCGCGTTCCTCGGCCAGCAGGCCGTTGTGCGAGCGGTCGTTGTTCATGCCGTGGTCGGCGGTGACCAGCACTTGATAGCCCTCTTCGAGCCAGGTGCGCAGGTAGTCGGCCAGAAGGATGTCGGCGCTGCGTGCGCTGTTGCGGTACTGGCTGCTGTCCAGGCCGTGGCGATGCCCGGCGTCGTCGATGTTCATCGGGTGCACCAGGAGGAAGTTCGGTGCATGACGGCGGCGCAGGTATTCGGCGTCGGCGAACAGGTGCGAATCGGGGTAGTGGTCGGCGTAGTAGAACAGCCCGTGCTGGATCGGCAGCTTGGGCGCGTGGGTGTGGCGGTCGCGCAGCGGGTCGAAGGGCGAGCGGTTGTACAGCTCGCTCATCCAGTGATAGGCCGCCGCTGCCGTGCCCAGGCCGGCTTCGCGGGCGTAGTGGAACACGCTGCGCTGGTTGGACAGGCGGTTGACGTTGTTGTGGACGATGCCGCTGTCGATGGGCGCGACACCGGTGAGGATGCATTCGTACAGCGGGCGCGACAACGACGGTAGCTCGCACTCGACCCGGTACAGCGCTGCGCGGTCAGCTTCGACATAGGCATGCAGATGGCCCATGGCGTGGTGTGCGACCTGATGGTTGAGGCCATCGAGCAGGACCAGGATGACGTTGTGGTTCATAGGGACTCCGAAATTGTGGCTGACCTCATCGCTGGCAAGCCAGCTCCCACAGGCACTGCATACACCGGACCTTGTGGGAGCTGGCTTGCCAGCGATCGGGGCGGCAGGGGCTGCCTGACGCCCCCAAAGGGTTCACTCCATCTCGATGATCACTTGCTCCTGCCACAGCTGTGGCAGCTTCTTGGAGGTCGCTTCCCACGCCGGCGCATCCTTGATCGGCTGCACCGCCTTGTACTGCTCGTTGGGCAGCAGCTTGGCCTGTACCTCCGCCGGCAGTTTCAGGTGCTCGGCACGGATCGGCCGGGCGTGGCCTTCAGCCAGGTTGATCTGCCCGGCATCGCTGAAGATGTACTCGCGGGTCAGCTTGGCGGCGTTGGGGTTTTTCGCGTACTTGTTGATGATCGTGGTGTAGCCGGAGATCACCGAGCCGTCAGACGGGATCAGCACCTCGAAGCGTTTCGGGTCGATCTGCTGGCGGTAGCTCAGGCCGTTGAAGTCCCAGACCACACCGACTTCGATCTCGCCCTTCTCCAGGGTCTGGATGGTCGGGTTGGCCAGCGACAGGCGCTTTTGCTGGGCCAGCTTGGTGAACAGCTGCAGGCCCGGTTCGATGTTCTTCTCGTCGCCCTTGTAGGCAATGGCGGCGGCCAGTACGCCGTTGGCGGCCTGGGCGGCGGTACCGACGTCACCGATGGCGACTTTGTACTTGCCTTTTTCCAGGTCATGCCAGGTTTTCGGCATGTCTTGTTCCTTCACCAACTGCTTGTTGATGATGAAGGCGATGGTGCCGGTGTAGGCCAGGGCCCAGTGGCCGTCTTTATCCTTGGCCCAATCCGGGATCTGCGCCCAGGTGCTTGGCTTGTACGGCTGGGTCACGCCCTTGGTCACGGCGATCGGGCCGAAGGCGGCGCCAACGTCACCGATGTCGGCACTGGCGTTGTCTTTTTCAGCCTCGAACTTGGCCACTTCCTGGGCCGAGCTCATGTCGGTGTCGATGTGCTTGAGGCCGTATTTTTTCGCCAGGTCGTCCCAGGTGCCTTTCCAGTTGGCCCAGGCATCGGGCATGCCTACGCTATTGACCACGCCTTCCTTGCGGGCAGCGTCCTCGAGGGCCTTGAGGTCGGTGTCGGCGGCCATGGCCGTGGTGCACAGAGCAATGCTCGAGCCTAACAGTGACGCCAGAAAAAACTGTTTCATCCGAAGCTCCTTGATGGGGTGCCTTGCAAAACGCGAATGGTGTTGTTGGACGTTGTTGCGGTTCGGTTGGTCTAGGTCAGCAATACCTGAGCCAAGGTAGGCCTGTTGCATGACAATTTGATGTCCAGGCGTGCTGCCGGCCAGGGCTTGGGGCCCTGAAAATCAAGCGTAGACCACCCTGGCTGTCATCTGGCATTCATCTGCAGTGCCTAGGCTTGCACTATTCTCATAGCCCTGAAGGCGCCAAAAGTGGGCGCTGCCGGTGCTGGACTAGTCCAGATAGGTAACCTTTGATGCAGCCACTGCCACCGCGAGCAGTAACAGCCATCTGTCATGCCCTGCAGGAGCAGATCGAGCATGGCCTCCTGTCGCCCGGCTGCAAGCTGCCGGCCGAACGCAAGCTCAGCGAGGTGTTCGACACCACGCGCATCACCCTGCGGGAAGCGCTGGTGCAACTGGAGGCGCGCGGCTTGATTTACCGCGAGGAGCGGCGCGGCTGGTTTGTCGCGCCCGAGCGGCTGACCTACGACCTGATCGAGCGCAGCCATTTTCACGCCATGGTCCGCGACCAGGGCCGCGAAGCGCGCACCGAGCTGTTGTCGGCGCGCCTGCAACCGGCGGCGGCAGCGGTGTGCGCACGGTTGCAACTGGCGCCGCTGTCGAGTGTGATTCAGATCTGCCGGTTACGCCGGATAGATGGCCGTGCGGTGTTGTATGCCGAGCACTACCTGAACCCCGACTACTTCCCGGGGATTCTTGAACACGACCTGAGCCAGTCGCTGACCGAGCTTTATGCGCGTCGCTATGGCATCGAATACGGCCGGGTGCGTTTCGAGATTTTGCCCACCGCCTTGCCGGTGGCGGCGGCCACCGCGCTCAAGGTCTCGGCCGGCAGCCCCGGCCTGCACATCACCCGGGTCAACAGCGACCAGCACGGGCGGCTGATCGACTGTGACCTTGAGTACTGGCGCCATGACGCGATCCGCATCAAGGCCGAAGCCGGTTAGGCCTTGGTGGGGGTTTCGCTGAACGGGGTGCTGGCGTCGGCGGTGATCACCTGCACGCTCAAGCGCGGGGTGGCCAGGTCCAGGCCAGCTTCGTCGAGCTGACGCTTGAGCGCCAGGTTGAAGGCCCGCGACACTTCCCACTGCTTGATCGGCGCGGTCTTGAAGCGGGCACGCAGGATTGCCGAACCCGACTCGAAGCTCTCCACGCCTTGCAGCTCCAGCGGCGACCAGATGTTGCGGCGCATCAGCGGATCGTTGCGCATCTTCTGCCCCACATCGCGGATCAGGGTAATGGCCTGGTCGATGTTCATGCTGTGCGGGATGGCCACGCGGAAGATCGCGTAGCCGAACTCGCGGGAGTAGTTCTTGATGCTTTTGATTTCGCTGAACGGGATGGTGTGGACGATACCGTCGATGTCGCGCAGGCGCACGGTGCGGATGGTCAGACCTTCGACCGTGCCCAGGTGGCCGCCGACATCGACATAGTCGTCGATGGCCAGGGAGTCTTCGATGATGATGAACAGCCCGGTGATCAGGTCGGCAACCAGCGATTGCGCACCAAAACCGATGGCCAGGCCGATGACACCGGCACCAGCCAGCAACGGGGTGACGTTCATGCCCATGTTGGCCAGGGCGACGATCACCGCAATGATGAAAATCGCCACGAACAGCACGTTGCGGATCAGCGGCATCATGGTTTGTGCGCGGGCGTTGGCCAGGCCCTTGCGCGAGCGGGTCAGGGCGTGGTGCACGGCGGTGTCGGAGAGAATCCAGACCAGCCAGGCGGCGATCAAGGTGCCGGCCAGGCCGAACAGGCGCACCGCCACTTCATGGCCTTCGCCTTCGGCAAAGCCGATCAGCGAGAAGCCCCAGACGCGCAGGCCAAGTTCGATGAACACCAGCCAGATGCTCAGGTGCACCAGGGTGTAGCCGAAGCTTTTCAGGCGCTCCGAGTACACCGCCTGGCGGCGGTTGGCCCGTTGCGGCTTGAGTGCGTGGCGGCGGACCAGGCCGTTGATGACCATGCACAGGATCACCAGCACCGTGCACATCAGCGACTGGCGCAGGGCGGTGCTGGTGTCGCCAGCGGAAATAAAGGTGGCGAACAGCGAAATCGCCACCAGCACCAGCGCTGGCAGGTACCAGAAAGTGCCGAGGATTTCGATGGTGTCGCTTAGCGCCCGGCGGGTCAGGCGCCGTGACAGCGGCTGGTTGCGGATCAGGTGGGCAATGGGCCGGCGAAAGCGCAGGATGAACAGCCCGGTGGACAACCCGGCGAGGATGTTGGCCAGGGTCGCCAGGGTGTGCGACAGGTGATCGCCCAGGGCACCGGCCATGCGCGGGTCGTTCATCGCCTCGCCGAAGGCGGCGAAGCTGCCAATCAGCCACAGCGGGCGGAAGGCCTGGTGGCGGAGGATGTGCAAGGCGCGGTGACGGTGCGGGCCGTCGAGCAGGGAGAAGGCGATGACGCAGATCGCCGAGAAGCAGGTGCCCACCACCAGCGCATAGGCCAGGACCATGGCCATCGACTTGCCCAGCGACGAGGGCAGGGCGAAGCTCAGGTACACGGTGATCACCAGCGCCACCAGCCAGGGCCCGAGCTTGCGCAGGGCAAAGCGCACCAGGTCCCAGGTGCGTGGATGTTGCGGCAGTTCTTCGGTGAGGCCAAAGCGCAGGCGCAGCTGGTGGCCGACCCAGTTCAGGGCGTAGGCCAGCAGGCTCCACAGGGCAATGATCGCGGCAAAGCCGAAGAGGATCGGCGGCCATTCGTGCCAGGGCACCAGGCGGGCGTCGAGCTCGATCTGCGCCAGCTCCAGTTCGCGGGTCCAGCGGTTGAACGGGCTGGCCTCGCCACTGAACTGTTTTTCCAGCTCGTTGAAGGTGCTGCCGATCAGGCCCAGCACGCCTTGCTCGGCACTGGGTTGCGCTTGCTTGGTACTGTCGCGCAGTTTTTTCAGGTCGGCCAGCAGCTTGCTGCGTTGCTGGTCGTTCTCCAGGGTCTTGATCACTTCGTCCAGCGACTGGCCCAGGGGCTCCGTGGCTTCGGGCTGGGCCTTGCTGCCGCCGCCGAGCAGGCCCGGCAGGCCGGCGGCGTGCGCTGGCGCTATGAAGAGCAAGGGCAGGAGCAGGAGAACAACGCGGAAAAAGGCAGGCACCGGACAATCAACCTCAAAACGATCAATCGCCCGAGTGTAGTGTATTTGTCAGTTGAGTTTCTCGAGGATCTTCCAGCACATGATGCCGATCATGCCCAGGGTACCGATCCACATCATCAGCACGCCGATATTGCGGTCGCGCAGGTTGAAGCCCACGGTCAGCAGGATCAGGCCGGCGATGACTGGAAGGAACAGGGATTGGAAGGCTGACATGCGGCAAGGTCCTTGTGCTTGAGAGTTATGCCTCAAGCATAGCGGGAATCGCCGGGGTGGGGGTTGATCGGGGTCAGGCTGGTGGGCCTCATCGCTGGCAAGCCCGCTCTCACCGGTTCGGCATGTGGGAGCTGGCTTGCCAGCGATGCAGGCGCCGCGCAGTTACGGCAGGTCGCGGCTGTGATAGAACGCCGTCAGCACCTTGACCAGATGCGCCAGGTCATGGCTGCCGCACAGTTCGCGGATCGAGTGCATGGCGAAGGTCGGCAGGCCGATGTCAACGGTGCGCACGCCCAGATGGCTGGCGGTGATCGGGCCGATGGTCGAGCCGCAACCCATGTCGCTGCGCACCACGAAGCTCTGCACCGGTACTTCCTCGGCCATGCACAGGTGGCGGAAGAAGCCGGCGGTTTCGCTGTTGGTGGCGTAACGCTGGTTGTTGTTGACCTTGATCACCGGGCCGGCATTGAGCTTGGGTCCGTGGTTGCCGTCGTGCTTCTCGGCGTAGTTGGGGTGCACGCCGTGGGCGTTATCGGCCGAGACCAGCAGCGAACGCTGGATCGTGCGGACAAAATCGTCACCGTCGGGCAGCAGGCGGCGCAGGGTCTGTTCGAGCATCGGGCCGTCGGCGCCACAGGCCGAGCAAGAGCCCACCTCTTCGTGGTCGTTACATACCAGCACGCAGGTTTCATCGCTGTCGGCAGTGAGCAGCGCCTGCAGGCCTGCATAGCAGGACAGCAGGTTGTCCAGGCGGGCACCGGCGATGAACTCGCCGTGCAGACCGACCAGGGCGGCGCTCTGGGTGTCGTAGAAACTCAGTTCGTAGTCCAGCACCACATCGGCGTTCAGGCCGTGCTCGCGGGCCAGTTGGTCGGTGAGCAGGGCGCGAAAATCCACGCGCTCGTCACCGGCGACCTGGGCCAGGATCGGCGGCAGTTCGGTCTGCGGGTTGATTGCCCAGCCTTCGTTGGCGGTACGGTTGAGGTGGATCGCCAGGTTCGGGATCACCGCGATCGGCAGCTTGAAGTCGACCAGCTGGCTTTCGACCTTGCCATCACGGCGGAAGGTCACCCGCCCGGCCAGCGACAGGTCGCGGTCGAACCACGGCGCGAGCAGGGCGCCGCCATAGACTTCTACGCCCAGTTGCCAGAAGCCCTGGCGTTGCAGCTCGGGCTGCGGCTTGACCCGCAGGCACGGGCTGTCGGTGTGGGCGCCGACCAGGCGGATACCGTCGAGCAGCGGCGAGTGACGGCCGAGCTTGAAGGCGATGATCGAGGAATCGTTGCGGGTAACGTAGTAGCGACCGCCGGCCACGGTGGCCCAGCTGTCGCGCTCGTCCAGGCGCTGGTAACCGGCGGCATCGAGGCGCTGGGCCAGGGCGGCGGTGGCATGGAACGGCGTAGGGGAAGCCTTGAGGAAGTCGATCAGGCCTTGATTCAGTGCATCGCGCATAGGTCACTCCAGACAGCAGTGGCGGCATTTTAGCGGGTGAGCTGCAAGCTGCAAGCTGCAAGAGGCGGCGCAACTCGATGCAGAGTGACTGCTTGAAGCTTGAAGCTTGCCGCTGGCGCCGTCAGAACGGCGCCGGACACTCGAAGCGCAGCCGCTCCCCGGAAACCGGATGGGTAAAGCTCAGCATGCTCGCGTGCAGGCACAACCGCTCGTGGGCCGCCAGCGCCTCGGGGCAGGCATACAGGCGATCGCCCAGCAGCGGGTGACCGATCGACAGCATGTGCACGCGCAACTGGTGCGAGCGCCCGGTGATCGGCGTCAGCTCGACCCGGCAATGATCGCCACAGCGCTCGACGATACGCCAGAACGTCAGGGCATGCTTGCCTTGCTCATGGTCGACCACGTGGCGCGGCTTGGTCGGCGGGTCGTAGCGCAGCGGCAGGTCGATGCTGCCGCTGTCCAGCTCCGGTTGGCCCCAGCACAAGGCGGTATAGGCTTTTTCGGTTTCACGGTCGTGAAACTGGCGGGACAGTTCGCGGTGACTGTCGGCGTCGCGGGCCAGCAGGATGATCCCCGAGGTTTCCCAGTCCAGGCGATGGACGATCAGGGCATTGGGGTAGCCGTTTTCCTGCAGGCGGGTGATCAGGCAATCCTTGTTGTCTTCGGCCCGGCCCGGCACGGACAGCAGCAGGGTCGGCTTGTTGACCACCAGGATGGCGTCATCTTCATGCAGGATGTGAACGTTGGACAGCGGCATTGCGTGTTCCAAAATAGTTGTGGGAGCGGGCTTGTCCCGCGATGCGATATGACTGACAGATCGCTATCGCGGGGCAAGCCCGCTCCCACAGGGTGCTCGAAAACGCTATCAGCGATCGGGCAGGGTGATGTTGAGTTCCAGGATCGAGCAGCTGCCCTGGTTTTCCAGAGCGACCTGCACATCATCGGAGCCGATGTTGACGTACTTGCGGATCACTTCCACCAGTTCCTTCTGCAGGGCTGGCAGGTAGTCCGGAGTACTGCGCTGACCGCGCTCGTGCGCCACGATGATCTGTAGACGCTCTTTCGCGACCGAGGCGGTGCTTACTTTTTTGCTGGCACGAAAGAAGTCAAAAAGGTTCATTGGTTAGTTGCCTCCAAACAGGCGCTCGAAGAATCCCTTCTTCTTCACATCAAGGAACCGATGTTCCACGTTTTTGCCCAGCAGGCGGTCAACGGTATCGCTATAGGCCTGGCCAGCATCGCTCTGGTCGTCAAGGATCACCGGCACGCCCTGGTTGGATGCCTTGAGCACCGCCTGGGATTCCGGAATCACGCCCAGCAGGGTCACCGAAAGGATTTCCTTGACGTCTTCGACGCCGAGCATTTCGCCCTGGCTGACGCGCTCGGGGTGGTAGCGGGTGATCAGCAGGTGTTCCCTGATCGGGTCTTCGTTGCGTTCGGCGCGGCGCGATTTGCTCGCCAGCAGGCCCAGCATACGGTCCGAGTCACGTACCGAGGAGACTTCCGGGTTGGTCACGACGATCGCTTCGTCAGCGAAGTACATGGCCAGGTGGGCACCTTTCTCGATACCGGCCGGCGAGTCGCAGACCACGTATTCGAAGTCCTCTTTGAGCTGCATCAGGACTTTTTCCACGCCTTCCTGGGTCAGCGCGTCCTTGTCGCGGGTCTGGCTTGCGGCCAGCACGTAGAGGTTTTCAAGGCGCTTGTCCTTGATCAGTGCTTGCTGCAGGTTGGCTTCGCCGTTGACCACGTTGACGAAGTCGTATACCACGCGGCGTTCGCAGCCCATGATCAGGTCGAGGTTACGCAGGCCGACGTCGAAGTCGACAATGACAGTCTTGTGGCCGCGCAATGCGAGGCCGGTACCAATAGCGGCGCTGGTGGTGGTCTTACCCACACCACCCTTGCCGGATGTAACCACGAGAATCTTGGCCAAGGTGTTTCACCCCTAAAGAAAAGGACGTCGAGTCCCAAAAAATACAAAAAACGGCAACATCAAAAAAAGTTGCGCAGAAAATGGCGGCAAGTATCCGTTAAAGACGGGTGATGTTCAACACGTCACCGGACAGGCTGACCTGCACCCCTGCCCCCCACAGCGGATCGCGGCGCAGGTCTTCGGAGACCTTGTATTGCCCGGCGATCGAGACCATCTCGGCGGTCAACTGCTGGCAGAAGATCCGCGCCCGGGTGTTGCCCTTGATCCCGGCCAGTGCCCGCCCACGCATTGCACCGTACACATGGATGTTGCCATCGGCGAGAAGTTCCGCCCCCGGGCTGACCGACGACACCACCACCAGGTCGCCGCCCTGGGCGTAGATCTGCTGGCCGCCGCGTACCGGCGTGGTGATGATCTTGGTCGGGCGGATGCTCGGTTCCGGCGGTGGCGGCGGGGCCGGGGCCGGCTCGGGCTTCTTCACTTCCGGCTCTGGCTCCAGCGGCCGCTCACGGGCGCCGGACGGTGGCAGCACCGGCAGGTCGATGGCGATCGCTGCGGCGATGTCTTCGATTCGGCTGGCACGGATGGCCAGGGTGCGCAGGCCGTGATGGCGGCAGACGCGCATCAGCCCGGGCAGGTCGACTGCGCCTTCGCCGGCCGGGAGCTTGTCCAGGGCCAGCACCAGCGGGGTGTTGCTGAAGAAATTCGGCGCCTGGGCCACCTTGGCCGCCAACTGCCGGTCGAGGCCTTCGAGGTTGTTCCGGGCAAGCTCGAGCACGGTAATGGCGAGCATGCTGCCCTTGAGCTGGAACACGGGGTCTTGGTCTGGCGTTTGGGTTTGGCTCATGGTCTGCATTAGGGCGGCTTGTTACGAAAAAGTGCCCAGACTTATAACGAGAACACCGGTTGGCCGCAACCCGTGCCGAACCGTTGTAGAATGCCCGGCCCTTGTCTTTCCGGAATCTTTAATGGATCGCCCGCGTTTTCGTCGTTACTTTCTGCACCCGCGCTTCTGGCCGCTGTGGCTGGGCCTGGGCCTGCTGTGGCTGATCGTGCAGCTGCCATACCGGGTATTGCTGGTGATCGGCCGTGCCCTGGGGGCGCTGATGTACCGGGTGGCCGGCGAGCGCCGCTACATTGCGGCGCGTAATCTGGAGCTGTGTTTCCCCGAGCTACCGTCCGTCGAACGGCAGCGTCTGCTCAAGGAAAATTTCGCTTCCACCGGCATCGCCTTCTTCGAAATGGCCATGAGCTGGTGGTGGCCAAAGGCCCGGTTGGCGCGCCTGGCGCACATCGAGGGGCTTGAGCACCTGCAGGCCGCCCAGCGTGATGGTCAGGGTGCCATCCTCATGGCCCTGCACTTCACCACCCTGGAGATCGGCGCTGCACTACTGGGCCAGGAGCACACCATCGACGGCATGTACCGCGAACACGGCAACCCGGTGTTTGATTTCATCCAGCGCCGTGGCCGCGAGCGGCACAACCTTGATTCGCTGGCGGTGGAGCGTGAGGACGTGCGCGGCATGCTCAAGCTGCTGCGCGCCGGGCGCGCCATCTGGTACGCACCGGACCAGGACTACGGCGCCAAGCAGAGCCTGTTCGTGCCGCTGTTCGGCATCGAGGCGGCGACCGTCACCGCGACGACCAAGTTTGCCCGGCTGGGCAAGGCGCGGGTGATTCCCTTCACCCAGCAGCGCCTGGCCGATGGCAGCGGTTACAAGCTGGTGATCCATCCGCCGCTCGCAGACTTCCCTGGCGAGACCGAAGAGGTCGATTGCCTGCGCATCAATCAATGGATCGAAGCGGCCCTGCGTGAATGCCCGGAGCAGTACCTGTGGGCGCATCGGCGCTTCAAGTCGCGCCCGCCAGGGGCGCCGAAACTCTACGAAAAACGGCGTTGAGGCTATCGCTGGCAAGCCAGCTCCCACAGGGTCGAGCCAGCCCTGAAGCTGTGGGAGCCGGCCTTGCCGGCGATAGGGGCGACACAATTGGCGGGAGGAACCCATGGCAGCAAAACCGATCACCGGCTTGATCCTCTCCGGCGGCGGCGCCCGCGCCGCCTACCAGGTCGGTGTGCTGGCCGGCATCGCCGACCTGTTGCCGCCGGGTGCGGCCAATCCCTTTCCGGTGATCGTCGGTACCTCGGCCGGCGCCATCAATGCCGTGACCCTGGCCAGCGGCGCGATCCACTTTGCCGACGCCATCCGCCGCCTGACCAGCTTCTGGCAGGGCTTTCGCAGCCATCAGGTGCTGCGCAGCGACTGGCCCGGAGTGATCCGCCAGGCCAGCCGTTTCGTTTGCCACAACCTGCTCGGCCTCGGCACGCCAGTGCCGGTGGCGCTGCTCGACAGCTCCCCCTTGCGCAAGCTGCTCAACCAGCACCTGGACATGAACGGCATCGACCAGGCCATCGAGCGACAGCACCTGCATGCCGTGGCGGTAACCGCCTTCGGTTATGAGTCCGGTCAGGCGGTGACCTTCTACCAGGGCAGAGGTGCTATCGATCCCTGGCTGCGCCACCGGCGGATCGGCCTGCCGACCCGCCTGAGCGTCGAACACTTGCTGGCAAGTTCGGCGATCCCGTTGCTGTTCGCGCCGATCAAGCTTGGCGAGGAGTTCTTCGGCGATGGCGCGGTGCGCCAGTCGGCGCCGATCAGCCCGGCGCTGCACCTGGGCGCCAGCCGGGTGCTGGTGGTCGGGGTCAGCGGCAACCCGCAGCGGCCCACGGCAGGCGACCTGCAACCGCGCATCTTCAGTGGCCAGCAACCGAGCCTGGCACAGATTGGCGGGCACATGCTCAACAGTACGTTCATTGACAGCCTGGAAGACGATATCGAGTTGCTGCAGCGGCTCAATCACCTCAGCCACCTGATGCCGGAACACCTGGAGCGCCGGCGTTTGGGCCTGGCGCCGGTCGAGGTACTGGTGGTTGCGCCCAGCCAGCCCCTGGATGAGATCGCCGCCCGCCACCGGCGTGAATTGCCTGCCGCCTTGCGCCTGTTCCTGCGTGGTCCGGGGGCGACCAAAACCAGCGGGGCGGGGGTACTCAGCTACCTGTTGTTCGAAGCCGGCTACTGCAGCGAACTGATCGAACTCGGGCGCCGTGACGCCTTGGCCAAGCGCCGCGAACTGTGCGCGTTTCTTGGTCTGCCGCCGCTCAGCTGAAGCCGCTTACTCGGCGATCTGCAACTTGCGCGCTTCGGTGTAGACGTAGCGCACCTTCTCGTACTCGAACGGCGAGTTCAGCTGGCCATAACGGAAACTGGTGGTGTAGCGCTTGTCGATGGCGCGCAAGGCCAAGACTTCCGGGTGGTTGCTGCTGACCTCGGCGACATTGAGAAAGTTGATCCAGTTCTCGGCGCTGTAGTCCACCACCAGGCCACCGGTATCGCGCAGGTTCGAGGGGCCGAGGATTGGCAGCATCAGGTATGGGCCGTCTGGCACACCGTAGAAGCCCAGGGTCTGGCCGAAGTCCTCGCTCTGGTGCGGCAGGCCCATCTTGCTGGCCGGGTCCCACAGGCCGGCGACGCCGATGGTGGTGTTGAGCAGCAACCGCGCGGTGATTTCCATCGAGCGCTTGCCCTTGAACTGCAGCAGGCTGTTGAACAGGTTCGGCACATCGCCAACGTTGCTGAAGAAGTTGCTTACGCCACTGCGCACGAAATGCGGGGTGATGTAGCGGTAGCCATTGACCACCGGCAGAAATACCCATTGGTCGAAGCGGTAGTTGAAGTGATAGATGCGCCGGTTCATCGATTCCAGCGGGTCGTAGACGGTCAGCGCCGCCAGGGTCGAGCGTTCGAATTCGCGCTGGTCCAGGCCCGGGTTGAATTTCAGTGCCTTGAGCGGCTCGGTGAAACCATCGCTATCGACGTTATTGGCTTCGATGACGCTGGCGCGCGGCGCGGTTTCTTCAACCGCCTCGGCCATGCCACAGGCCAGCAGCGCGCTAATGATCAATAGGCGTTTAACCACGGAAGAACTCCAGCATGTCGTCGCTGTTGACGCGGTAATTGAGGTTGCCGCAATGGCCGCCATGAGGGTACAGGGTCAAGCGCTCGCCAAAGGCGCTACGCAGGAACCCCAGGTCGCCAGGGCCAAGGATGACGTCGTCGGCGTTATGCATCACGGCGATTTTCGGGCTTTGCTGCAGGTAGTCCTTGAGTGCATAGAGGCTGACCTGGTCGACCAGTTGCAGCAGGCTGCCGCCGTCGGTGCGGGCGCGCCACATGGGGATTACCTGCTCGGTCAGGTAGCAGTCGAAGTCGCATTGCAGGGCCCGCTTGAAGAACGGGGTGAGGCTGCTGCCTTCGGTGATCGGGTACTTGGGCGGGATGATCAGGCCGCGGCGGTTGATCAGGTCGGAGGTAAAGGCGATATCGGCCGCCGAGAAGCGGAACGAGGTCCCGATGACCATCGCCATCTGCTCATTGGACAGGTGCTGGCGTGACTGCTGGAAGTCGTAGAGCAGGGCATCGTTGAGGTCGATGTAGCCCTTCTGCTGGAAATAGCGGGTCAGCTTGTTGAGCACCAGCTCATAGAACGTCGTGCTGTTGTTGACCCCCTTGACCTCGGTCTGCACCAGCTTGTCGAGGTTGCTGATCGAGGTGTAGAGGTTGACCGGCGGGTTTAACAGCAGCACGCGCTTGAAGTTGAAGCTGCGCCGGGTCTCGTCCAGGTGGCTGACGAATGCGGCGTCCAGGGCGCCGAGGCTGTAACCGCTGAGGTAGTACTCGCTGACCGGCAGCCGCGGGTGCTGGGCGCGCACGCCCTGCATCACCCGGTACAGGTCTTCGGCATCCTCCTTGGTCACCCCGGGGGTGGCATAGCGCGAGGCGGCGGTGATGAAGTCGAAGCTGGTCGGCGACGACAGCTGCACCACGTGATAGCCAGCTTTGTAATAGAGCTTCTTCAGGTATTCGTTGATGCTGCTGGAGTAGGGCGCGCCGGTGCCGGCGATCAGAAACATCAGCGGCGCTTCGTGGTCCTGGCGGGCCAGGCGGTACTTGAGCTTTTTGACCGGCCAGAAGTTGTCCGGCAGGGTGAAGGCCCGCTCCGGACGCAGGTTCAGGCTGTAGTCGGACTGGGTGATGTCGTCGTCGCTGGGCAGTTCCGGGCGCAGCTCCGGAGGCGTCGTGGCGATGGTCGCCTCGAACGGGTTGGTCAACGGGTAGCCGTAACTGGCGGCGTCGATGGTTTGTGCCCAAGCGCACGCACTCGAGATAAGGCCGCCCAACAGGGCAGCGAGGCGCAGAGAACGAAGCATGACGGATCCCCAAAAATGCAGCGGCAAAGTGCGTTACGCAGGCTAGGACCATGATGGCCCTGGCAAAGTTGCCTGGCGCTCCGGCATTTATCGTCCCAGATGTTGCCGATGCCCGTTGAGGATACGCAACATTTGGTTCCACTTATCTACAGGACAAAGTAGTTGAGGCTGGCGCTTTTGCCTTGCATAGACGCCTCGGACGATTATGCTGGGCGCCGATTTCACGTTTCTGGAGTGTCGCATGTCCCGTCGTTTACCGCTGATCGCTTTGCTGGTGTTCCTGCCTTTGTGGCTGGCGGCAAGCTATGGGCTGCGCTATGTGCTGATGGAGGACGCCCACTGGCTCGCCACCTGCGCCGATCAGGCACAATTGTGGGGCTGCCAGGCGCGCTCGGTCATGGGGTTGATGATTCACTTCAGGCTGCTGGCCTGGTCGGCCCTGGGCCTGGCGCTGCTGGCCACGCTGGTGCCTGGGCGCGCAGGTTGGCGCCTGGGGGTGGCGGCGCTGGTGTGCGGGATTCCGGCGCTGGTGTTGTATACCGCGAGCATTGCGGTGTTCGCGGTGGTGCTGGCGGGGTTGCGCCTGGTGCGGCGCTCCAGCTGACATTGCGGCGCTGCCATCGCTGGCAAGCCAGCGCCCACAGGGTCTGTTGTGGGAGCTGGCTTGCCAGCGATGGGGTGCGAAGCAGCCCCGGTTACTGCTGAAGCCGAACCCTCAGGCTGCGCCACAACGCCGCCACCATCAGTACGCTCACCCCGGCCCAGACCAGCGCTTGCTGGTTGCTCAGCCCTTCAAGGAACAACTGCGGGGCAATGCCGCCGCCAACGATCAACGCCAGCAAGGCTGCTTCGGCCCGGCGTGCCGGTACCGGCCGCAACAGGTACACGACCGCTGGCAACAACAGTGCCGGGCTCGGGAAACTGCGATAGCGCGGGTCGAACACCAGCGCCAGCATACTCACCGCCGCCGCAAAACCTGCCGCCAGCAACCACCCTCCGGCACGTGCTTCAAGCCAGGCGAAGGCGCGCCCACGCCAACCCTGACGCTGCGACAACGCCAGCGCGCCATGGGCCAGTACCAGCAGGTTGAGGCCCGCCAGCAGGAGCGCCCAGATCCACTCTCCGGCAAATCGGCTATTGATTCGCACCATTTCGCCCCACAGGCCCAGGCTGGCGGCGCCCAGTGCCGCCAGCAACGGCACCAGCAAGGCCGCGCGGGTACCGCGCACACGCCCGGCCAGCAGCAGGGTGGTGGCGAACAGCGCAACACCGACGCCCAGCCACTGCGGCCAGAACGCCAGGTTGCTCACCGGCCCTTCAAGGATGCCCTTGTCCTGGCGATCGGCGTCATACAGGCCCCAATAACCGCCTACGGCGCCTTCGCTGGCACGTTTCCACGGTTGGTCGAAGGCTTCGATCAGGTTGTACTTCCAGCCCTGCTGTTCGGCCATGGCCACGAAGCCACGGATGAAACGCGCTTCGTTGACCCGGCTGGGCAGGGCGGTTTCGCGCTGGCGGCCTTCGCTCGGCCAGCCGGTTTCGCCAATGACGATGTCCTTGGGCGCGAAGCGGTTGCCGAACACCTGGCGAATCTCGCCAACGTGCACCAGGGCATCGTCGATGCTCTTGGGATCATCTTCCCAGTAGGGCAGCAGGTGGATGGTCAGGAAGTCCACCGTCGGGGCGATCTCGGGGTGTTGCAGCCAGAACTCCCAGACATCGGCGTAGGTCACCGGCACGCTGACCTGGCTTTTCACCTGGTTGATCAGCGCCGCCAGTTGCGGGCCGGTGACCTCCTTGCGCAGCAGGGTTTCGTTACCGACGATCACCGCCTTGACCACATCCGGGTTGGCATTGGCCGAGGCGATCAGGGCCTTGACCTCCTTTTGCGAATCCACCGGGTTGGCGTTGATCCAGGCGCCGAGCATCACCTTCAGGCCATGCTTGCGGGCCAGGTCCGGGATCGCCTCAAGCCCGGTCATCGAATAGGTACGGATGCACTCGAAGCGCTGCGCCAGCAAGGCCAGGTCCGCGTCCATGCGCGCCGGGCGCAGCTGGAACGGCTGGTCGAAGGGTGATTGGTCCTTGTCGAATGGCGTGTAGGAGGCGCACTGCAGCTTGTGTGAAGCGCTGGCCGCATCCGGCAGTACCACCGGTTTGCCCAGGCCGTACCACAGGCCCCCCAGGGCAAACAGGCCCAGTAGGCAGGCGAACAGGTAGGGTAAAAGCGGGAAGCGCGCAGTCGAGGACATGGATCGGACCGTCTGGGAACAAAGCCGGCAATAGTACCTGCAAATGGCTCAGGCCAAAGCCTTGGGCGGCAAAGTTAGCCGCGGTGGATGTTGCTTGGTGTAACGATCCACGTTGCTGGCGATGTGATGTCGTTTCTCGTTGCCTTGAGGTCGTTACCAGAGCAGGTCAGCAACCATGCGCGGTTGATGATGCAGCTTCCGTGACGTGACGAGGGGATGCTTGGATGAAAATGCGACGACTCCTGGGGGTGGGCACCGCCCTGGTAATGGCCATTGGCGCGGGGCAAGCGCTGGCCAAGGAAGTGAGCATCGGCTATGTCGATGGCTGGTCCGACAGTGTGGCGACCACTAACGTCGCCGCCGAAGTCATCAGGCAGAAACTCGGCTATGACGTCAAACTGCAGGCCGTGGCCACCGGCATCATGTGGCAGGGGGTGGCTACCGGCAAGCTCGATGCCATGCTCTCGGCCTGGCTGCCGGTAACCCATGGCGAATACTGGACCAAGAACAAGGACAACGTGGTCGACTACGGCCCCAACTTCAAGGATGCCAAGATCGGCCTGATCGTCCCCGAGTACGTCAAGGCCAACTCCCTGGCCGACCTCAAGGCCGATGACAGCTTCAAGAAGAAAATCGTCGGCATCGACGCAGGTTCCGGCGTGATGCTCAAGACCGACCAGGCGATCAAGGACTATGACCTGAGCGGCTACAAACTCCAGGCCAGCTCCGGCGCGGCGATGACCGCAGAGCTGGGCCGCGCCTATGCCAAGCAGCAATCGATCGCGGTGACCGGCTGGGTACCGCACTGGATGTTCGCCAAGTGGAAGCTCAAGTTCCTCGAAGACCCCAAAGGCGTGTATGGCGCTGCTGAAACCGTCAACAGCATCGGCAGCAAGGAACTGGACAAGAAAGCCCCGGAAGTGGCGGCATTCCTGAAAAACTTCCAGTGGCAGTCCAAGGATGAAATCGGCGAGGTCATGCTGGCCATTCAAGAGGGCGCTAAACCCGAGGCCGCAGCCAAGGACTGGGTAGCCAAGCACCCGGAACGCGTAGCACAGTGGACCGGCAAATAATGGCCTAAGGCTTCTATCTGGCACCTTCCAGGGCCGCGGCAGCGAAAACGCTGTCGCGGCCCTTGTCGTTTCAGGCTGTTACCGATTCGGTAAAAGAGTTTTGCATCTAAGACTAAGGTCGTCTGGAGTGCGTCCGAAGGCAGCATAAAGTGGAGTGGGTTCTACCTAATCTGTGCTGCGAGGACAAAAACAATGAACGACAGCATTTATCTCTCGATACAAAACAGCCCGCGGTTCAAGGAGCTGGTTTCAAAACGCGAACGCTTCGCCTGGATTCTCTCGGCGATCATGCTCGGTCTCTATTCCGCCTTCATCCTGTTGATTGCCTATGGCCCGCATGTATTGGGTGCCAAGCTCAGCCCTGACTCGTCGATCACCTGGGGTATTCCCCTCGGCGTCGGTCTGATTGTCTCGGCCTTCATCCTCACGGCCATCTACGTGCGTCGCGCCAACGGCGAGTTCGACGAGATGAACAAGGCGATCCTCAAGGAGGCTCAGCAATGATCCGGCGTCTACTGGCAACCCTGGCCTTCGGCGTTTTTGCACCCGCCGTCTGGGCCGCTGACGCCCTCACCGGCGCGGTGCAGAAACAACCGTTGAACGTGTCGGCGATCGTCATGTTCGTCGCCTTCGTCGGTGCCACCCTGTGCATCACCTACTGGGCATCCAAACGTAACAAGTCCGCCTCTGACTACTACGCCGCCGGCGGGCGCATCACCGGTTTTCAGAACGGTCTGGCGATTGCTGGCGACTACATGTCGGCAGCCTCTTTCCTGGGTATTTCCGCCCTGGTGTTCACCTCTGGCTACGATGGCCTGATCTACTCGATCGGTTTTCTGGTCGGCTGGCCGATCATCCTCTTCCTGATCGCCGAACGCTTGCGTAACCTGGGCAAATACACCTTTGCCGACGTCGCTTCGTACCGCCTTGGGCAGAAGGAAATCCGCACCCTGTCGGCCTCCGGTTCGCTGGTGGTGGTGGCCTTCTACCTGATCGCGCAGATGGTTGGCGCCGGCAAGCTGATCCAGTTGCTGTTCGGCCTCGACTACCATGTCGCGGTGATTCTGGTCGGCATCCTGATGTGCATGTACGTGCTGTTCGGCGGCATGCTCGCGACCACCTGGGTGCAGATCATCAAGGCCGTGTTGCTGCTCTCCGGTGCCAGCTTCATGGCGCTGATGGTGATGAAGCACGTCAACTTCGACTTCAACGCGCTGTTCTCCGAGGCGATCAAGGTTCACCCCAAAGGTGAAGCGATCATGAGCCCCGGTGGCCTGGTCAAAGATCCGATCTCGGCGTTCTCCCTTGGCCTGGCACTGATGTTCGGTACCGCCGGCCTGCCGCACATCCTGATGCGCTTCTTCACCGTCAGCGATGCCAAGGAAGCGCGCAAGAGCGTACTCTACGCCACGGGCTTCATCGGCTACTTCTACATCCTGACCTTCATCATCGGCTTCGGCGCGATCCTGCTGGTCAGCACCAACCCGCAATTCAAGGACGTCGCTGGCGCCCTGATCGGCGGCAACAACATGGCCGCGGTACACCTGGCCAACGCGGTAGGTGGCAGCGTGTTCCTCGGCTTCATCTCGGCAGTGGCCTTCGCCACCATCCTGGCAGTGGTTGCCGGCCTGACCCTGGCCGGTGCTTCGGCGGTGTCCCACGACCTGTATGCCAGCGTGATCAAGAAGGGCAAGGCCAACGAGAAGGATGAAATCCGCGTCTCGAAGATCACCACCATCGCCTTGGGCGTACTGGCGATCGGCCTGGGTATCCTCTTTGAAAGCCAGAACATCGCGTTCATGGTTGGCCTGGCGTTCTCCATCGCTGCCAGCTGTAACTTCCCGGTACTGCTGCTGTCGATGTACTGGAAGAAGCTGACCACCCGTGGCGCCATGATTGGCGGCTGGATGGGCCTGGTCAGTGCGGTGGCGCTGATGGTTCTCGGCCCGACCATCTGGGTGCAGATTCTCGGCCACGAGAAGGCGATCTACCCGTATGAGTACCCTGCGCTGTTCTCGATGCTCATTGCCTTTGCCGGTATCTGGTTCTTCTCGATCACCGACAAGTCCAAGGCCGCCGATGATGAACGAGCGCTGTTCTTCCCGCAGTTCGTGCGCTCGCAGACTGGCCTGGGTGCCAGCGGTGCGGTGTCTCACTAAGTAGGCAAAAGGCAGCCTTTGGCTGCCTTTCCAGCCACAAGCCACAAGCCACAAGCCACAAGCCGCAAGTTGAAGCCGTACGCGTACTGCTTTGACTTGCGGCTTGCCGCTTATGGCTTGCAGCTTTTCTATATCTTGCCGAGCAATAACAGGATCAACAGGATGATCAGCACCGTACCGATGATGCCGGATGGCCCATAGCCCCAACTTCTGGAGTGCGGAAAGACGGGTAAGCCACCGATCAACAGCAGAATCAGGATGATGATAAGTATGGTGCCCATGGCAGTTTCCTTGTTTGGCTTGAGAAGTAGGCGTTACGCTGCAATCCATCTCTTCGGTCATGTGTTTCATGCCCGCCTGTTAATTCCGACTGCTGCCAGTGGCTAAAAGTTTTATCGGTTGTTAACACGCCACTTTCACCGCTGTTTGCCCCGCCCATTCAGCATCCTGATACAGCGTGGGTCGCGGCCTTGCCTTCGCTACACTGGCCTGAACTTTCAAGAACAGTACAAGGCAGCCTGCTATGCAAAAGCGCATGATGATTACCGGTGCCGGCTCGGGGCTTGGGCGCGAAATTGCCTTGCGCTGGGCGCGCGAGGGGTGGCGGTTGGCCCTGGCCGATGTCAACGAGGCCGGCCTCAAGGAAACCCTGGCGCTGGTACGCGAAACTGGCGCTGACGGCTTTGTGCAGCGCTGCGATGTGCGCGACTACAGCCAGTTGACCGCCCTGGCCCAGGCCTGTGAAGAAAAGCTCGGTGGTATCGATGTGATCGTCAACAACGCCGGGGTGGCCTCTGGCGGCTTTTTCGCCGAGCTGTCGCTGGAAGACTGGGACTGGCAGATCGCGATCAACCTGATGGGCGTGGTCAAGGGCTGCAAGGCCTTCCTGCCGCTGCTGGAGCGCAGCAAGGGCACGATCATCAACATCGCTTCGATGGCGGCCTTGATGCAAGGCCCGGCGATGAGCAACTACAACGTTGCCAAGGCTGGTGTGCTGGCCCTGTCGGAAAGCCTGCTGATCGAGCTGCGCCAGCATGAGGTCGCCGTGCATGTGGTGTGCCCGTCGTTCTTCCAGACCAACCTGCTCGACTCGTTCCGCGGTCCGACCCCGGCAATGAAGGCCCAGGTCGGCAAGCTGCTGGAAAGCTCGCCGATCAGCGCCGCCGATATCGCCGACTACATTCACCAGCAAGTGGCCGCCGGCGAGTTCCTGATTCTGCCCCATGAACAGGGCCGTGAAGCCTGGAAGCTCAAGCAGCGCACCCCGCAGCTGCTCTACGATGAAATGGCCAGCATGGCCGAGAAAATGCGCGCCAAGGCCCGACCGTCCCAGGCTTGAGCGTCGGCATCAGGTATTCTTGGCCATCCCTTGAACAGCCTTGAGTACCTGGTGTGATCAATTACCTGTGGTTTTTTCTCGCGGCGGTCTTCGAGATCGCCGGTTGTTATGCCATCTACCTGTGGCTGCGCCTGGGCAAGAGCGCTTGGTGGATTGCCCCGGCCCTGTTCAGCCTGTCCCTGTTCGCCCTGATCCTCACCCGGGTCGAGGCCGCATACGCCGGGCGCGCCTATGCCGCCTATGGCGGTATCTACATCGTCACATCGTTGCTCTGGCTGGCGCTGGTCGAGCGAGCCCGGCCGCTGGGCAGTGACTGGATCGGCGCGCTGCTGTGCGTGCTGGGTGCCAGCATCATCGTGCTCGGACCACGTCTACAGACAGCCTGAAGGGTCAAAAACAACAAGAATCTGTAGGCAAAATCGCCTAGTTAGGTGGGATCTGTCTAATTAGTTGTCAGAGCATTGAAGGCGTCCGGCGCCCCGTGCAGTCTCCGAACTTCCTGATTTGTGGAGGATCGGAGCATGTTGGTAATAGGCCGCGAAATAGGCGAAATCATCGCCATTGACGATCACATCAAGATCAAGGTGTTGTCGGTGGACGGCAATACGGTGCGCTTTGGCATCAGTGCCCCCCGGCACGTCGAGGTGCACCGGGCAGAGATCTACAAGCGCATTGTCGAGCAGTTGGCCAAGCAGGCGGTGGCCGGCTGAATCAATCGAGCAGTTCCCTGGGCACGTCGTGCTTGGCCAGCAGCTGGCATTGCTGGCTGTCGAGATCAAACAGGATGAATGCCTGTTTTTTTGCCAGCGCCTGGCGTACCCGCAGCACGCGGGTTTCCAGCGGCGTGTCGTCACCGTTGTCGGTGCCGTCGCGGGTGACGAAATCCTCGATCAGGCGGGTGAGGGTTTCGGCTTCCAGTTGGTCGTAAGGAATCAGCATGAACAGGACAGGTCTGGCGAAAAGGTACCGCCATGCTACGCGAAACCTGTCCTGGCTGTGTAGGCGCTAATGCTTGTTGCCGACCAGGCTGTCTAATCCGCACATAAGTCCTTAAGACGGAGCCGGGCCGGTCAGCTTTTAGCGTGTGGCTTGCCGCTTGCCGCTGCATTTTTGCTTCTGACCAGATCACGCAACATGAAACGATTCGGGTGGCACGCTTCGGCGACGGCGCGAGGCACTGGCAGCGGCGCGTTGTCGGCCCAGGCGGCGATCAATTCGCCAGAAAGTGGCGCGGTGATCAGCCCGCGCGAGCCATGGCCGCTGTTGATGAACAGGCCTTCGAGCCAGGGGCAGGGGCTGTCGGGGATCTGCCGGGCATCCCGGGCCAGCACGGCGTAAACCTCGTTGAACTGCGCCTGGTCGGCCAGCGGGCCGACAATCGGCAGATAGTCGGGGCTGGTGCAGCGAAACGCGGCGCGGCCCTGCAACGCGTGCGGGTCGAGGTCGTGGGCGCCCAGGCGCTGGGCCAGGTCGCTGGAGATCGCTTCGAGCAAGCCGAGGTTACCGACATGCTCGCCAGTGGTGGGCGTCAGGTCGGTGCTGTGGAAATCGAAGCTGGCGCCGAGGGTGTGCTCGCCATTGCGCGGTGGTGCCACGTAGCCGTCGGCACAGACCACGGTGCTCAAGGCCTGGCTCTGTGCAGTAACCGGCAGGCGGGTGATCTGGCCACGAATCCGCTTGAGCGGCAGCCCGGCGCAAGGCTCGAAGCTATGGATCTCGGCGGCGGTGGCGAGTACCACCAGCGGTGCGCTGGCCAGCAGCTTTTCACTTTCCCAGGCTTGCCACAGGCCGTCGACCTTGCGCAGTTGCAGCACCTGATGATGGGGCAGCAGGGTGATGTTCGGGTGCTGCAACTGGGCCTGGCACAGCGCCGGCGGATGCACCCAGCCGCCTTCGGGGTAGAACAGCCCGCCACTGCCCAGGGCAACCCCGGCCAGCTGCTCGGCCTGCTCGCGGTCCAGGCGTTGCAGCAATTGCGGGTTGAAGGCCTCGGCCAGTTGCTGCTGGCGTTGGTCTTCCTTGGCGTCGAACGCCAGTTGCAGCACCCCGCAGCCATCCCAATCCTGCCCGCGCTGCAGGCGTTCGAGCAGCCGCCTTGTGTAGCCGAAACCGCTGAGGATCAAGCGCGACAAGGCCGTGCCGTGCGCGGATAATTTCAGGTACAGCACCCCTTGCGGGTTGCCCGAGGCTTCCGCCGCCGGCGTTGCATGGCGCTCCAGCACTTTCACCTGCCAACCGCGGGCGGCAAGGCTGGCGGCGCTGGCGCAACCGGCCAGGCCGGCGCCGATCACCAGCGCCTGGCGCGGCCCTGGCAATACCGGCGGGCGAGCAAACCACGGCGCGCTGGCGGGCGGCAGTGGCTGCTCGGCTGGCCGGCCATTGAAGGTCCCGCGCAGGATTTCCCATTTCTTGCCGATGCCGGGAATGCGCTTCATGGTAAAGCCCACGGCGATCAGGCCCCGGCGCACCCAGCCAGTGCTGGTGAAGGTGCCGAGGGTGGCCGTGGGCGATGACAGCCGGCCGATCTGGGCGAACAGTTCCGGGGTCCACATTTGCGGGTTCTTGGCCGGGGCAAAACCGTCGAGGAACCAGGCGTCGACCTGGGCATCGAGCTGCGGCAATTGCTCCAGCACGTCACCGATCATCAAGGTCAGGCGCACCCGGCCCTGCTCGAACACAAACGGCTGGAAGCCTTGGTGCACCGCCACGTATTGAGCCAGCAACTGGCTGCTGAACGGCGCCAGTTGCGGCCACAGAGCCAGGGCGCGGCCGAGGTCGGCGCGGGTCAAGGGGTATTTTTCGACGCTGATGAAATGCAGCCGCGCATCACGCGGGGCGCACTCGGCAAACAGCTGCCAGGCGCAGAAGAAGTTCAAGCCGGTACCGAAGCCGGTTTCACCGATCACCAGGCACTGGCCCGGCTGCAGCGCAGTGAAACGCCGGCGCAGGTCGTTCTGGTCGATGAACACATGACGGGTTTCCTCCAGGCTCTGCTCCTTGGAGAAATAGATGTCATCGTATTGGCGCGAGTGCGGTCGGCCTTGGTCATCCCAGTCGATCTGGGCGTATTGGGTTACTTCGGTCATGTTCGGCTCAGCGTTGGCAAGAGGGCCATTTTAGCTGATCGGTGCCAGGCTGTTTGACCTGCGGCAGGCTTTGTTTTGTACCGACAAAGGTTTTTACAATCCGCTAGTCTTGCTTATCCATGTAGGGAGCCTGGTATGTTCGAATCCGCTGAAATTGGTCACGCCATCGATAAAGACACCTATGAAGCCGAGGTTCCGGCACTGCGTGAAGCGCTGCTGGAAGCCCAGTTCGAACTCAAGCAGCAGGCGCGTTTTCCGGTGCTGGTGCTGATCAACGGCATCGAAGGCGCCGGCAAGGGCGAGACAGTCAAGCTGCTCAACGAATGGATGGACCCGCGCTTGATCGAGGTGCGCACCTTCGACCAGCAGACCGACGAAGAGCTCGCCCGGCCACCGGCCTGGCGCTATTGGCGGGCACTGCCGGCCAAGGGGCGGATGGGCGTGTTTTTTGGCAACTGGTATAGCCAGATGCTTCAGGGGCGGGTGCATGGCCAGTTCAAGGATGCCGTGCTCGACCAGGCCATTCGTGGCGCCGAGCGCTTGGAGGAGATGCTCTGCGATGAAGGCGCGCTGATCTTCAAGTTCTGGTTCCACCTGTCCAAGAAGCAGATGAAGGCCCGGCTCAAGGCGCTCAATGACGACCCGTTGCACAGCTGGCGGATCAGCCCGCTGGACTGGCAGCAGTCGGAGACCTACGACCGTTTCGTGCGCTTTGGTGAGCGGGTGCTGCGGCAAACCAGCCGTGACTACGCGCCCTGGCACGTGATCGAAGGCGTCGATCCGCATTACCGCAGCCTGGCCGTGGGCAAGATTCTGCTCGAAGGGCTGCAGGCGGCGCTCAAGGCCAATCACGCACCGATCCACCAGGCCAACATCGCCCCGCTGGGCGAAAGCATCGACCAGCGGAGCCTGCTTGGCAGCCTCGACCTGAGCCTGCACCTGGACAAGGACGACTACCAGGAGCAGTTGATCACCGAGCAAGCGCGCCTGGCCGGTTTGCTGCGTGACAAACGCATGCGCCGGCATGCGCTGATCGCGGTTTTCGAGGGCAATGATGCGGCGGGCAAGGGCGGTGCCATCCGCCGGGTTGCGGCGGCGCTAGACCCGCGTCAGTACCGCATCATACCGATTGCCGCGCCCACCGAAGAAGAGCGCGATCAGCCTTATTTGTGGCGTTTCTGGCGGCACATTCCGGCGCGCGGCAAGTTCACCGTGTTCGATCGCTCCTGGTATGGCCGGGTGCTGGTCGAGCGGGTCGAAGGCTTTTGCAGCCAGGCTGACTGGATGCGTGCCTATGGCGAGATCAACGACTTTGAAGAGCAACTGAGCAACGCCGGGGTCGTGCTGGTCAAGTTCTGGCTGTCGATCGACGAACAGACCCAGCTCGAGCGCTTCCAGGAACGGGAGCAGATCCCGTTCAAGCGCTTCAAGATCACCGAGGAAGACTGGCGCAACCGCGAAAAATGGGGGCAGTACGCGGAGGCGGTGGGCGACATGGTTGATCGCACCAGCACCGAGATCGCGCCCTGGACCCTGGTTGAGGCCAATGACAAGCGCTGGGCGCGGGTAAAGGTTTTGCGCACCATCAATGAGGCGCTGGAGGCGGCGTTCAAGAAGGACAAGAAATAGGACCTCATCGCCGGCAAGCCAGCTCCCACAGAAAGGGTGCAAACCTGGCCTTGTGGGAGCCGGCCTTGCCGGCGATGGGGCGCGTAGCGGCGCCAGCAGGAACTCAGGGAATGAAGTACTGAATTCTTTTCCACAATCGCGCCTGTCTCCCCATCAGCCCACCCCGTAGAATCCGGTTTCCCCCCACCACAGGGCTATCGAGGCTGGTTATGCATATTTCTTCCGGACGCTGGGTTTACGGTCTGTCCTTGTCGCTACTGACCGCCGTGCTCTGGGGCATCTTGCCGATCAAGCTCAAACAGGTGCTGCAGGTGATGGACCCGATCACCGTGACCTGGTTTCGCCTGCTGGTTTCCGGTGGTCTGCTGCTGGCCTGGCTGGCGGCGAGCAAGCGCCTGCCCTCGTTCGACAACCTCGGGCGCAAGGGCTGGGGCCTGGTGTTGCTGGCCACCTGCGGCCTGGTCGGCAACTATGTCCTGTACCTGGTCGGGCTCAAGTTGCTCAGCCCCGGCACTGCGCAACTGGTGGTGCAGATGGGCCCGGTGCTGTTGCTGGTGGCCAGTGTGTTCCTGTTCAAAGAGCGATTCAGCCTGGGGCAGGGCATGGGCCTGGCGATCCTGCTGGTGGGCTTTGGCCTGTTTTTCAATCAGCGCCTGGATGAGCTGTTGAGCTCCTTGAGTGTCTATACCACCGGCGTGCTGACCATTTTGCTGGCGACCACTATCTGGGTGTTCTATGCCCTGAGCCAGAAGCAACTGCTGACGGTGTGGAATTCACTGCAGGTGATGATGGTGATCTACCTGTGCTGCGCGGCGCTGCTGACGCCCTGGGTGCATCCGCTCGAAGCCCTGCAATTGAGCCCGCTGCAAGGCTGGCTGTTGCTCGCCTGCTGCCTGAACACCCTGGTGGCCTATGGCGCCTTTGCCGAAGCCCTGGCGCACTGGGAAGCCTCCAAGGTCAGCGCGACCCTGGCGATTACGCCGTTGATCACCTTCGTCGCCGTGGCCCTGGCGGCCTGGTTCTGGCCCGACTACGTGCACGCCGAGCAGATCAACACCCTGGGCTACATCGGTGCGCTGGTGGTGGTGCTGGGTTCGGCGCTGACCGCCCTGGGCCCGTCGATCATGGCTGGCTGGCGGGCCAGGCGCGTACGCCTGGCCCGGTGACTCAGCCCTTGTCGCCCGGTTCGAGCATTTTTTCCGGGCGTACCCACTGGTCGAACTGCTCGTTGGTCAGGTAGCCCAGGGTCAGCGCCGCCGCGCGCAGGGTGGTGCCTTCGCTGTAGGCCTTCTTGGCGATTTCCGCCGCCTTGTCGTAGCCGATGTGCGGGTTGAGCGCGGTCACCAGCATCAGCCCGCGCTCCAGGTGCGCGGCCATCTGTTCGGTATCCGGTTCGATACCGGCAATGCAGTGCTGCTGGAAGTTGCTGCAACCGTCAGCCAGCAGGTCGATGGACTGCAGCAGGTTGTGGATGATCACCGGCTTGAACACGTTCAACTGCAAGTGCCCTTGGCTTGCGGCAAAGCCGATCGCGGTGTCATTGCCCAATACCTGGCAGACCAGCATCGACAGGGCCTCGCATTGGGTCGGGTTGACCTTGCCGGGCATGATCGAGCTGCCCGGCTCGTTGGCCGGCAGGCGCACTTCGGCAATGCCGCCGCGCGGGCCGGAGCCGAGCAGGCGCAGGTCGTTGGCCAGCTTCATCAGCGCCACGGCGAGGGTTTTCAGGCCGCCGGCGAGGGTGGTCAACGGTTCATGGCCGGCCAGGGCGGCGAACTTGTTCGGCGCGGTAACAAAAGGCAGGCCGCAAAGGGCGGCAAGCTCGGCGGCAATGGCTTCGGCAAACCCGTGCGGGGCATTCAGGCCGGTGCCCACGGCAGTGCCGCCCTGGGCCAGCTCGCATACCGCTGGCAGCGCCGAGCGAATGGCGCGTTGGGCGTAATCGAGCTGGGCGACATAGGCCGAGAGTTCCTGGCCGAAGGTGATCGGTGTGGCGTCCATCATGTGGGTACGGCCGGTCTTCACCAGATGCTGATGGCGCGCTGCCAGTTCCGCCAGCCCCGACGACAATTCGCCAATCGCTGGCAGCAGCTTGTGCTGCACCGCCTGGGCGGCGGCGATGTGCATGGCGGTGGGGAAGCAGTCGTTGGAGCTCTGCGAACGGTTGACGTGATCGTTGGGGTGGACTGGCGCTTTGCCGCCTCGACCCTTGCCGGCCAGTTCGTTGGCCCGGCCGGCTATCACTTCGTTGACGTTCATGTTGCTCTGGGTGCCACTGCCGGTCTGCCAGACGACGAGTGGAAACTGGTCATCCAACAGGCCGTCGAGCACCTCGTCGGCGGCCTGTTCGATCAGTCGGGCGATGTCCGCCGGAAGGTCTCCGTTGCGGTTGTTGACCCGTGCTGCGGCTTTTTTGATCAGTGCCAGGGCATGCAAGACCGCCAGCGGCATGCGCTCCTTGCCGATGGCAAAATTGATCAGCGAGCGTTGCGTCTGGGCACCCCAGTAGGCCTGGTCAGGAACTTCGACCTGCCCCAGGCTGTCAGTTTCGATACGGCTCATGCTGCGCTCACTCCCTTGTGGTCTGAATTCGCAGTTTAGGTCCTTATTCGACATCGCGGTTCCATCGCGCGTCGATCCACTTGAGCACTGTGCCACTGTCGGCGCAGAATGCTCTACTCTGGGGTACTACCTCCTCTGTCTACTTGAAGGAATTCCGATGACCCGTCTTCGCGCCCTCTGCACTGCTGTAGCGCTGGTCTGCGCCAGCGGCCAGGTGCTTGCAGATACCGCCAGCCACAACGCCAGTGCTGAAAAATTCCTCATGATGGCACATGCCGACAAGCTCGGTACTCCGGTCTACATGCAGGTGCAGCAGATGTTTGCCCAGCGTTTCGAGCAGACCAAGGCACCCGCCTCGAAGAAGTCCGTGCTCGACAGCTACCAGGCCAAAGCCAACGCCGCCCTGGACCAGGCCATTGGCTGGAACAAGCTCAAGCCGGACATGGTCAAGCTCTACACCAGCACCTTCACCGAAAGCGAACTCAAGGACCTGGTAGCGTTCTACCAGTCGCCGCTGGGCAAGAAAGTCCTGGAGAAGATGCCGCAGGTGACTCAGCAATCGGCCCAGCTGACCCAGCAGAAACTGGAAAGCGCGGTACCGGTGGTCAACAAGCTGCTGGCTGACATGACCAATGAACTCGATCCGAACGCCGGCAAGGCCGCGCCGGCCAAGAAGTAACCAGCGGAGCCTGACATGACCATGCAGCAAAAAATCGAGCAGAGCCTGCAGGCGCTGGCACCCCAGCACCTTGAGGTGCTCGATGAAAGCCACATGCACAGCCGTGGGCAGCAGACCCACTACAAGGCGGTGCTGGTGAGCGAGCAGTTCGAAGGCCTGAACAGTGTCAAGCGTCACCAGAAGGTCTACGCCACCCTCGGTGAGCTGATGAGCCAGTTCCATGCCCTGGCACTGCACACCTACACGCCGCAGGAATGGCAGAAAATCGGCGTCGCCCCGGCCTCGCCGACCTGTGCCGGTGGCAGCAAGCACTGATTTCCTCGTCAGGTTTTTGCTAGAATGCTCAACGCGCCGCTTGTCGGCGCGTTTTTATTTGGCATCCGGTCCGCCCTTTGCGAGGGTGACCACCTGGAGAAGTTACTGCATGTCCCAAGCTATCGTCGTCGCGGCGCTGTACAAATTCGTCACCCTGAAAGATTACGTCGAGCTGCGCGAGCCGCTGCTCGAGAGCATGATGGCCAACGGCATCAAGGGCACCTTGTTGCTGGCCGAGGAAGGTATCAACGGCACCGTCTCCGGTACCCGTGAAGGCATCGACGGCCTGCTGGCCTGGCTGCGCAGCGATGCGCGCCTGGTGGATATCGACCACAAGGAATCCTACTGCGACGAACAGCCGTTCTACCGCACCAAGGTCAAGCTCAAGAAAGAGATCGTCACCCTCGGCGTGCCGGGCGTGGACCCGAACTACAAGGTCGGCACCTACGTCGAGCCCCAGGACTGGAACGCGCTGATCAGCGACCCTGAAGTGCTGCTGATCGATACCCGCAACGACTACGAAGTGGCGATCGGCACCTTCGACGGCGCGATCGACCCCAAGACCACCACCTTCCGCGAGTTCCCCGAGTACATCAAGGCCAACTTCGACCCGGCCAAGCACAAGAAAGTGGCGATGTTCTGCACCGGTGGCATCCGCTGCGAGAAAGCCTCCAGCTATATGCTCGGCGAGGGTTTTGAAGAGGTCTATCATCTTAAAGGCGGGATCCTCAAATACCTCGAAGAGGTGCCGCAGGATCAAAGCCGCTGGCAGGGCGACTGCTTCGTGTTCGACAACCGGGTCACCGTGCGTCACGACCTGACCGAGGGCGATTACGACCAGTGCCATGCCTGCCGCACCCCGATCAGCGTGGAAGACCGTGCGTCCGAGCACTACTCGCCAGGCATCAGTTGCCCGCATTGCTGGGACAGCCTGAGCGAAAAGACCCGACGCAGTGCCATTGACCGGCAGAAGCAGATCGAGCTGGCCAAGGCGCGCAATCAGCCTCACCCGATCGGTCACAACTACCGCAAAGCTGCCGAGGCCTGATTGATGTCCGCACGCCTGCTTTATGTGATGGACCCGATGTGCTCCTGGTGCTGGGGCTTTGCCCCTGTCGCCGAGGCCCTGATCGCCCAGGCGCGGGCAGCAGGCGTACCGACCCAGGTAGTGCTGGGTGGCCTGCGTTCCGGCAGCCGGGCGCTGGATGTCTCGACGCGCGGTTACATCCTCGATCACTGGCAGGCGGTGCACGACGCCACCGGGCAGGATTTTCAGTTCGAAGGTGCGCTGCCTGACGGTTTTGTCTACGACACCGAGCCTGCCTGCCGGGCCCTGGTCACCGCGCGCAGCCTTGACCCGCAGCATGTCGGCACGTTGCTCAAGCTGATCCAGCAAGCGTTCTACCTGCGTGGCGAAGACGTCACCCGCGCGCCTTTGCTGGTGGAGCTGGCCGAGCAGGCCGGTTACGAGCGCGCAGCCTTTGCCGAGGCCTTTACCAGCGCCGAACAACGCTCGGCCACGGCGGCGGACTTCACCTGGGTCCAGGACCTGGGCATCGCCGGCTTCCCGACCCTGCTGGCCGAACGCAATGGCCAGCTGGCTTTGCTGACCAACGGCTACCAGACCCTCGAATCCCTCGAACCGCTGCTCGGCCGCTGGCTGAAGCAGGCCGCCTGTGCTTGACCTGCCGGGTTCACCCGACCCGGTACCAGGGCCAGGCCCTGTGCATGCTGATCGCTTGAGCTGGGCAGAAATCCGCCGCCTGGCCCTGCGGCATAAAAAAGCCCTGTGGATCGCCAATGGCGTGGCCGTGCTGGCAGCGCTGTGCAGTGTGCCGATCCCCTTGCTGCTGCCGTTGCTGGTCGATGAAGTGCTGCTGGGGCATGGCGATGCCGCGCTGAAGTGGATGAACCAGTTCCTCCCCGGCAACTGGCAGGTTGCCGCCGGCTACATCGGCCTGATGCTGCTGTTCACCCTGACCCTGCGTTGCGCCGCCTTGGCCTTCAATGTGGTGCAGGCCAAGCTGTTTGCGGGCCTGGCCAAGGACATCGTCTACCGCTTGCGCATTCGTCTGATCGAGCGCCTCAAGCGCATCTCCCTCAGCGAATACGAGAGCCTGGGCAGCGGTACCGTGACCACCCACCTGGTCACCGACCTCGATACCCTCGACAAGTTTGTCGGCGAAACCCTCAGTCGCTTCCTGGTGGCCATGCTGACCCTGACCGGCACCGCCGCCATCCTGATGTGGATGCACTGGAAGCTGGCGCTGCTGATTCTGTTGTTCAACCCGTTGGTGATCTTTGCCACGGTGCAGTTGGGCAAGCGGGTCAAGCACCTGAAAAAACTGGAGAACGACAGTACCTCGCGCTTCACCCAGGCACTGACCGAAACCCTCGACGCGATCCAGGAAATCCGCGCCAGCAACCGTCAGGGCTATTTCCTCGGCCGCCTTGGCCTGCGCGCCCAGGAGGTACGCAACTACGCTGTCGCCTCGCAATGGAAAAGCGATGCCAGCGGACGTGCCAGCGGCTTGCTGTTCCAGTTCGGTATCGATATTTTCCGCGCCGCGGCGATGCTCACGGTGCTGTTCTCCGATTTGTCGATCGGGCAGATGCTGGCGGTGTTCAGCTACCTGTGGTTCATGATCGGCCCGGTCGAGCAACTGCTGAACCTGCAGTACGCCTATTACGCCGCCGGTGGCGCCCTGAGCCGGCTCAACGAACTGCTGGCGCGTGCCGACGAGCCGCAGTATCCCGGTGGCGTAGACCCGTTCAAGGGGCGCGACACCGTTGGCATCGAAGTGCAGGGGTTGCGCTTTGCCTACAACGACGAGCCGGTGCTCGATCAGCTCAACCTGTCGATCGCCCCGGGCGAGAAGGTCGCGATCGTTGGTGCCAGCGGCGGCGGCAAGAGCACCTTGGTGCAATTGCTGCTGGGCCTGTACAGCGCCCAGGCCGGGACCATCCGCTTTGGTGGCTCGACCCTGCAGGAAATCGGCCTGGAAACCCTGCGTGAGCATGTGGCGGTGGTGCTGCAGCACCCGTCACTGTTCAACGACACGGTGCGCGCCAACCTGACCATGGGGCGCGACTGCAGCGATGATGCCTGCTGGCAGGCGCTGAACATCGCCCAGCTCGACACCACCATTGCCGCCTTGCCGCAAGGCCTGGACAGCGTGGTTGGCCGCTCTGGCGTGCGCTTGTCCGGCGGCCAGCGCCAGCGCCTGGCGATTGCGCGGATGGTGCTGGCCGAGCCCAAGGTGGTGATCCTCGACGAGGCCACCTCGGCCCTGGATGCGGCCACCGAATACAACCTGCACCAGGCCCTGACTCGTTTTCTCAGTGCCCGCACCACCCTGATCATTGCCCACCGCCTCTCGGCGGTGAAGCAGGCCGACCGGGTGCTGGTGTTCGACGGCGGCCATGTCGCCGAGGACGGCGATCACCAGCAATTGATCGCCGAAGGTGGCTTGTACGCCAAGCTGTACGGCCATTTGCAACAGAGTTAGGGCAAATTGCTGTGCATGTGAGAAAAGCTCTCCAGTATTAATAGCAAATAGCCTAGGCTGTGCTTTTGTAGGTGAGATTCATCCGGCTCTGTTGCAAGGGACCTCATGAAGCGAAAACGGACTCTCGAAGCGCCAAAGTTGTTGGGCATTATCTGGCCATTTGTTGCTGTTGTACTGTTTCAGGCCTTGCTCGGGAGCATCAGCCTGTACGCGCTGTCGGCAGTGCGTGGTTATGTGGCGGGCGAGAGCTTGTGGTCCAAGGGCCAGAAAGACGCTATCTATTACCTCAACCTGTACGCTGACAGCCGCGACGAGGCGGTTTTCAAAAAGTATCGCAAGGCGATTGCCGTGCCCCAGGGTGGCCATGACCTGCGCGTAGCCCTCGACCTGCCGAGCCCGGATATCGACGCCGCGCGCCGTGGCATTCTCCAGGGCGGCAACCATCCCGACGACGTGTCCAGTGTGATCTGGCTGTACCTGAACTTTCACCAGGTCAGCTATATGCAGGAGGCCATCGAGCTGTGGGCGGTCGGTGACGGATTCCTGCGCCAGCTGGATGAAGTCGCCGAGCAGATGCACAACGGTTTTCGTTCAGGCCAGGCCGATGCCCGTAGGGTCGCGGGCTGGAAGGCGCAGATTGCTGCGATCAACGATGCCGTGACCCCGGCCGCGCGGGCTTTCAGCGACGCCCTGGGCGAAGGCTCGCGAATGTTGCTGCGGGTATTGCTGGTCACCAACCTTGCGACCGCACTGTTCCTGATTGCCCTGGCCTGGATGCGCTCGAGCAAGCTGCTGGCCCAGCGCCAGGCCTTTGCCAATGCCCTGGAAGTGGAGAAGGAGCGGGCGCAGATCACCCTCGAATCCATCGGCGATGGCGTCATCACCACCGATGTCGAAGGCTGTATCGCCTACATGAATCCCGCGGCCGAACAGCTGACCCACTGGCATGCGGCCCAGGCCCAGGGTTTGCCCCTGGCGGCGCTGTTCAGCCTGCTGGACGAGAATGCCGAAAAAGACAGCCTGACCCTGGTCGAGCGCGTACTTGAGGGCGGGCTCAAGGGCGGCAGCGAACACACCAAACTGATCCAGCGTCTGGACGGCAGCACTGTGTCGGTCACCCTGGTGGGCGCGCCGATCATGGCTGAAGGCAAGGTCAGTGGCATCGTCCTGGTGCTTCACGACATGACCCAGGAGCGTCAGTACATCGCCAACCTGTCCTGGCAGGCGACCCACGATGCCCTGACGGGCCTGGCCAATCGCCGCGAGTTCGAATACCGCCTGGAACTGGCGCTCAATGCGCTGGCACGCAAACCGGCGCGCCACTCCTTGATGTTTCTTGACCTGGACCAGTTCAAGCTGGTCAACGATACCTGTGGCCATGCTGCCGGGGACGAGCTGCTGCGCCATATCTGCGCCGTGTTGCAGGCCGGGCTGCGCGAAGGCGATACCCTGGCGCGGCTGGGTGGCGACGAGTTCGGCATCCTGCTGGAGAACTGCCCCCAGGAGCAGGCTGAACGCATTGCCGAGAGCTTGCGCCAGGCGGTGCAGAGCCTGCACTTCGTGTGGAAGGGGCGGCCATTCATGACCACCGTGAGCCTGGGGCTGGTGCATATCGCCCAAGGGCCGGCCACCCTGGAAGCCTCGCTGCGGGCAGCCGACATGGCGTGCTACATGGCCAAGGAAAAGGGCCGCAACCGCGTGCAGGTGTACCACGCCGACGACAGTGAGCTGTCCATGCGTTTTGGCGAGATGGCCTGGATCCAGCGCCTGCACGTGGCCCTGGAAGAGAACCGCTTCTGCCTCTATGCCCAGGAAATTGCCGCCCTGGGGTCCCATGAAGGCGTCGGGCATATCGAGATCCTCCTGCGCCTGCACGACGAGAGCGGCCGCATCATCCTCCCTGACAGCTTCATTCCCGCCGCCGAGCGCTATGGCCTGATGACCGCGCTGGACCGTTGGGTGGTGCGCAGTGTGTTCAAGGTCATCCGCCAATGCCTGGACGAGCAACGTGACGGCCCATTGGCCATGTGCGCGATCAACCTGTCGGGCAGCAGTATCGGTGACGACAAGTTTCTTGAGTACCTGCAGCGGCTGTTTGCCGAGTTCGCCATTCCGCCGCACATGATTTGTTTCGAAATCACTGAAACCAGCGCAATCGCCAACCTGGGCAGTGCCATCCGCTTTATCAACGAGCTCAAGGGGCTAGGTTGCCGGTTCTCGCTGGATGACTTCTGCGCCGGTATGTCGTCGTTCGCCTATTTGAAGCATTTGCCTGTAGACTTCCTGAAAATCGACGGAAGTTTTGTCAAGGACATGCTCGATGACCCGATCAACCGGGCCATGGTCGAGGTGATCAACCACATCGGTCACGTGATGGGTAAACGCACCATCGCCGAGTTTGTCGAAACCCCGTTGATCGAGCAGGCCCTGCAGGAGATTGGCGTCGACTACGCCCAGGGATACCTGATCGAGCGGCCACAGGTGTTCACCTGTGACAGCTTGCAGCGCAAACGGATTGCTGCAAGGCCCCTGCTGTTCAAGGCGCCGGGGACCTTTCGCTGAGATCCACCGAAAATCACAAGGAACAAGGAGCTGACAGTGATTGACGCGTTTATTCGTACTGGTCCATTGATGGACCCCAGCAGTTACCCGTTTTGGGCCCAGCAGTTGATCAAGGACTGCAGCGAGAGCAAGCGTCGGGTGGTGGAGCACGAGCTTTATCAACGTATGCGTGATGGTCGCCTCAGTGGCCGGACCATGCGTCAGTACCTGATTGGCGGCTGGCCGGTGGTCGAACAGTTCTCCCTGTACATGGCCAAGAACCTCACCAAGACCCAGTACGCCCGCCACCCCGGCGAAGACATGGCGCGGCGCTGGCTGATGCGCAACATCCGCGTCGAACTCAACCATGCCGATTACTGGCTGTTCTGGGCCCAGGCCCATGGCGTCAGCCTCGAAGACCTGCAGGCGCAGCAAGTCCCCAGCGAACTCAATGCCCTCAGCGACTGGTGCTGGCACACGTGTGCGACCGATTCGCTGGTGGTTGCCATTGCCGCTACCAACTACGCCATCGAAGGTGCAACCGGTGAGTGGTCGGCGCTGGTTTGCTCGACTGGCGTCTACGCCCAGGGTTTCCCGGAGGAAGGCCGCAAGCGCGCCATGAAATGGCTGAAGATGCACGCCCAGTACGACGACGCACATCCGTGGGAAGCCCTGGAGATCGTCTGCACCCTGGCCGGCAACAACCCGTCGGTGGCGCTGCAAACCGAACTGCGCCGGGCCGTCTGCAAGAGCTACGACTACATGTTCCTGTTCCTTGAGCGCTGCATGCAGCACGAGCAGGAACAGCGCCAGCAGCCCGCCCGGGCGCGGGCGGAGCTGGCCGAGGGCTGAGCTTACTGGGCGTTGAAGGCCTGGCCGTTGATGCCAGTGCTGTCCGGGCCCATCAGGTACAGGTAGACCGGCATGATCTGCTCTGGCAGCGGATTGTTTTCCGGGGTTTCCGCAGGGTAGGCCTGGGCGCGCATGCTGGTACGGGTGGCGCCCGGGTTGACACTGTTGGCACGCACCGGCGCCACCCCTTCAAGCTCGTCGGCGAGGGTCTGCATCAGGCCCTCGGTGGCGAACTTCGACACCCCATAGGCACCCCAGTAGGCTCGGCCTTTGCGCCCGACGCTGCTGGAGGTGAAGATCACCGAGCCATCCGCCGACAGCTTGAGCAGCGGCAGCAGGGTGCTGGTGAGCATGAACATGGCATTGACGTTGACCTGCATCACGCGCATGAAGTTGTCGCCCGAGAGCTGCTCCAGCGGCGTGCGCGGGCCGATGATCGAGGCATTGTGCAGCAGGCCGTCGATATGGCCGAACTCGGCTTCGATCATCGCTGCCAGCTCGTCGTACTGGTGCGGCAGGGCGGTTTCCAGGTTGAACGGAATGACCGCGGGTTTCGGGTGGCCAGCCGCTTCGATCTCATCGTAGACCTGGCTCAGGTTGGCTTCGGTCTTGCCCAGCAGCAAGACGGTGGCGCCATGGGCGGCGTAGCTCTTGGCCGCGGCCGCACCGATGCCGCGACCGGCGCCGGTGACCAGAATGGTCCGGCCTTTGAGCAGGTCGGGGCGGGCAGAGTAATCGAACATGGGGTTACCTCTAGATAGGTGATGGCTTCATCGCTGGCAAGCCAGCTCCCACAAGGTTGGTGGTGACCTGTGGGAGCCGGCCTTGCCGGTACGAAGGTTCAGCAGCCGCAAAGCGCGTTATCGAGCACTTTGCGCAGCTCCAGCGGATGATCGACCACCACATCCGCGCCCCAGTTGTTGGGGTTGTCATCTGGATGAATGTAGCCGTAGCGCACCGCCGCAGTGCGGGTGCCGGCATCGCGGCCCGACTCGATGTCACGCAGGTCGTCGCCGACGAACAGCACGCTGGCCGGGTCCAGGTTGAGGGTCTTGCAAGCGAGGATCAGCGGCTCGGGGTCCGGCTTGCTGTTCTTCACGTGGTCCGGGCAGATCAGCAGCGCCGACCGTTCGCTCAGGCCCAGTTGCTGCATGATCGGCTCGGCGAAGCGCACCGGCTTGTTGGTGACCACGCCCCAGATCAGGTTGCCTTTCTCGATGTCGGCCAGCAGTTCGGCCATGCCGTCGTAAAGCTTGCTGTGCACCGCGCAACCCTGCTGGTAACGCTCGAGGAACTCCAGGCGCAGGGCCTCGAAACCTTCGGCTTCAGGGTCGAGGTCGAAGGTCACCGACACCATGGCCTTGGCGCCGCCCGAGACCACGTCGCGGATTTTCTTGTCGTCGATGGGCGGCAGGCCGCGCTCGGCGAGCATGGCCTGGCAGATGGCGATGAAGTCCGGCGCCGTGTCGAGCAGGGTGCCGTCCATGTCGAAAAGTACCGCTCGCAAACGCATGCTTATTCCTCGCGCAGGGTCTGGATCATGTAGTTGACGTCAACGTCGTTGGCCAGCTTGTAGTGCTTGGTCAGCGGGTTGTAGGTCAGGCCGATGATGTCCTTGACGGTCAGGCCGGCATCGCGGCTCCAGGCGCCAAGCTCGGACGGGCGGATGAATTTCTTGAAGTCGTGGGTGCCGCGCGGCAGCAGCTTCATGATGTATTCGGCGCCGATGATGGCGAACAGGTAGGCCTTGGGGTTGCGGTTGATGGTCGAGAAGAACACCTGGCCGCCGGGCTTGACCATGCGGAAGCAGGCGCGAATCACCGAGGACGGGTCCGGCACGTGCTCGAGCATCTCAAGGCAGGTAACCACGTCGAACTGCTCGGGCATTTCTTCGGCCAGGGCTTCGGCGGTGATCTGCCGGTACTCGACGTTGACCCCGGACTCGAGCTGGTGCAGCTGGGCCACGGCCAGCGGCGCTTCGCCCATGTCGATACCGGTGACGGTGGCGCCGCGCAGGGCCATGGCCTCGCTGAGGATGCCACCGCCGCAGCCGACGTCGAGGACTTTCTTGCCGGCCAGCTTGACCCGCTCGTCGATCCAGTTGACCCGCAGCGGGTTGATGTCGTGCAGCGGCTTGAACTCGCTCTCGCGGTCCCACCAGCGGTGGGCCAGGGCTTCGAACTTGGCGATTTCGGCGTGGTCGACGTTGCTCATGGAACAGTCCTCTGAATCTTGGATAATTTGCTCTTGCCCGCCAGCACTGGCTGCCGGGCGCTTATTCGTTGCGCTCGCCGATCCGCTGGCCCCAGGCGCAGGCGGTGGCGTGCAGGGCCTGTTCGTCCAGGCGGGTCAGGCGCCGGTCGTCAAGCAGTGGCTTGCCGGCAACCCAGACGTGCTTCACGCAGTCCCGGCCGCTGGCGTAGATCAGTTGCGAAACCGGGTCATACACCGGTTGCTGGGCCAGCCCCGAGAGGTCAAAGGCGACCAGGTCGGCGGCCTTGCCCAGCTCCAGCGAACCGGTAATCGCCTCCAGGCCCAGGGCCCGGGCGCCATTGAGGGTGGCCATGCGCAGCGCCCGGTGGGCGTCCAGGGCGCTGGCCGAACCGGCCACGGCCTTGGCCAGCAGTGCCGCGGTACGGGTTTCGCCGAGCAGGTCGAGGTCGTTGTTGCTGGCCGCGCCATCCGTGCCGACGGCAACGTTGACGCCAGCCTGCCACAAGCGCTCGACCGGGCAGAAGCCGCTGGCCAGCTTGAGGTTGGACTCCGGGCAGTGCACCACACTGGTGTTGCTTTCTACCAGCAGGGCCAGATCCTCGTCGCTGACCTGGGTCATGTGAACCGCCTGCAGGCGCGGGCCGAGCAGGCCGAGACGGGCCAGTCGAGCCAGCGGGCGCTCGCCACGGGTCTGCAGCGATTGCTCGACCTCGAAGGCGGTTTCATGGATGTGCATGTGGATCGGCGCGTCCAGCTCTTCGGCAATGACGCGGATCTTTTCCAGGTTGTCGTCGCTCACCGTGTACGGCGCATGCGGGCCCAGCGCTACACTGATGCGTGGGTGGTGGCGCAGGTCGCCGAACAGCTCGATGCCCAACTGCAGGGCTTCGTCGGTGCTGCGCGCGCCGGGGATGGGGAAGTCCAGCAGGGGCACGGCGATCTGCGCGCGAATGCCGCTGAGGTGCACGCGCTCGCTGGCGATCTTGGGGTAGAAGTACATGTCGCTGAAGCAGGTGATACCGCCTTTGACCTGCTCGGCAATGGCCAGGTCGGTGCCGTCACGCACGAACGCTTCATCGACCCAGCGCCCTTCGGCCGGCCAGATGTGCTCTTCGAGCCAGGTCATCAGCGGCAGATCGTCGGCCAGGCCGCGAAACAGGGTCATCGCCGCGTGGCCGTGGGCGTTGATCAGTCCGGGGCTGAGCAGGCAGCCCGGCAATTCGCGGGTTTCGCTGGCAATAAACGCCTGGGCCTGGCTGCGCGGGCCGATGAACACGATCTGCCCATCGCGGATGCCCAGGCCGTGATCCTTCAATACCACCCCGGCAGGTTCGACCGGCACCAGCCAGGTAGGCAGGAGCAGCAGGTCGAGCGGCGTAGCGGGTTTGGGCATGACAGGTTTCCCTGGGCGACTGGAAGTGAGGGCGAAGTATACCCGAGCGTCCGCGCCTGGGGCTCGCTATAATCGTCCGCTTTTGATGTCCGAATGATGGGGTGAGGCATGCGCGATCGACTAATGGCTGCAGAGAAGGTGAAAGCCATCGATTGGCGGGATGGCACCCTTTATCTGCTCGACCAGCGCGCGCTGCCGGGCGCGCAGGTCTGGCTGGCCTGCGGCGATGCCGCTGCGGTGGCCGAAGCCATTCGCTCGATGGCGGTGCGCGGCGCTCCGGCCATCGGCATCAGTGCCGCCTACGGCCTGGCCATGGCGATTCGCCAGCGCCTGGCCGCTGGTGGTGATTGGGAAATGGCCCTGGAAGAGGACTTCGAGCTGCTGGTGCATGCCCGGCCAACCGCCGCCAACCTGTTCTGGGCCCTGAACCGCATGCGTGAACGCCTGCTGCGGCTCAAGCCGGGCGATGACGTACTGGCCATCATGGAGGCCGAAGCCATGGCCATCCACGACAGCGACCGCGAAGCCAACCTGACCATGGCCCAGCTGGGCGTGGAACTGATCCGCAAGCACCAGGGCAACGAGCAGACCATCCTTACCCACGGCAATACGGGTGCTCTGGCCACCGGTGGTTTCGGCACGGCCCTTGGGGTGGTGCGCGCCGCGTACCTGGAGGGCATGATCGAGCGTGTCTATGTCGGTGAAACCCGCCCGTGGCTACAGGGTTCGCGCCTGAGTGCCTGGGAGCTGGCAGGCGAGGGCATCCCGGCAACCATCACCGCCGATTCCGCCGCCGCCCACCTGATGAAAACCAAGGGCATTACCTGGGTGATCGTCGGCGCCGACCGCATCACCGCCAATGGCGATGTGGCGAGCAAGATCGGCACCTATCAGCTGGCGGTCAACGCCATGCACCATGGCGTGCGTTTCATGGTCGTGGCGCCCAGTTCGAGCATCGACATGAATCTTGAGAGCGGCGATGACATCCTCCTCGAAGAGCGCAGCGCCAGCGAGTTGCTGGAACTTGGCGGCGAGCCGCTGGGCGCCACTTTCGAGGCGTTCAACCCGGTGTTCGACGTGACCCCGGCCGACCTGATCGACGTGATCATCACCGAAAAAGGCATTGTCGAGCGCCCGGATACGGTGAAGATGGCGCAACTGATGTGCCGCAAGCGTTTGCATTGAGTCTTTGCCCTCGTCTGCGGCCTGCTGTAGCGGCTAACGGGCGTTATCGACGAGCAGTAGGGTAGTAGTGCCGCAGGCTACTCCCACCCTCTGGGCGATTGTGGTAACATCCGACGGTTTCCAAGGCCGCCCTGCGGGGCTGTCTTTACTGCGCAGATCCATGGCATAACTCGTTGATTTGTCGTAAGTCGTTGCAAGGAGTCACTTTGCAGCGGCGAGCTTCGTTCGTCCCATATGGATGTGACGAGGTTTCACCAGAAAAAGGAATCAGGCTTCTCATGGGCGAACTGGCCAAAGAAATCCTCCCGGTCAATATCGAAGACGAACTGAGACAGTCCTACCTCGACTACGCGATGAGCGTCATTGTCGGGCGTGCACTGCCCGATGCGCGTGATGGCTTGAAGCCCGTGCATCGCCGCGTTCTGTATGCGATGAGCGAACTGGGTAACGACTGGAACAAACCGTACAAGAAATCCGCCCGTGTGGTCGGTGACGTGATCGGTAAGTACCACCCGCATGGTGATACCGCCGTTTACGACACCATCGTACGTATGGCCCAGCCGTTCTCGTTGCGTTACCTGCTGGTCGACGGCCAGGGTAACTTCGGTTCGGTCGACGGCGACAACGCCGCCGCCATGCGATACACCGAAGTGCGCATGACCAAGCTGGCCCACGAACTGCTGGCCGACCTGCACAAGGAAACGGTCGACTGGGTACCCAACTACGATGGTACCGAGCAGATCCCGGCGGTCATGCCGACCAAGATCCCCAACCTGCTGGTCAACGGTTCCAGCGGTATCGCCGTGGGTATGGCGACCAACATTCCGCCGCACAACCTCGGTGAAGTCATCGACGGTTGCCTGGCGCTGATCGACAACGCCGACATCACCGTCGATGAACTGATGCAGTTCATCCCCGGCCCCGACTTCCCGACCGCGGCGATCATCAACGGCCGCCAGGGCATCATCGAGGCCTACCGCACCGGCCGTGGCCGCATCTACATGCGCGCCCGCTCGATGGTCGAAGACATCGACAAGGTCGGTGGCCGCCAGCAGATCGTCGTCACCGAGCTGCCGTACCAGTTGAACAAGGCGCGTCTGATCGAGAAGATCGCCGAGCTGGTAAAAGAGAAAAAACTCGAAGGCATCACCGAGCTGCGCGACGAGTCCGACAAGGACGGTATGCGCATTGTCATCGAGCTGCGTCGTGGCGAAGTGCCGGAGGTGATCCTCAACAACCTCTACGCCCAGACCCAGCTGCAGAGCGTCTTCGGCATCAACGTGGTGGCGCTGATCGACGGCCGTCCGCGGGTGCTGAACCTCAAGGAGCTGCTCGAGGCCTTCGTTCGCCACCGCCGCGAAGTGGTCACCCGCCGTACCGTGTTCGAACTGCGCAAGGCGCGCGAACGCGGGCATATCCTTGAAGGCCAGGCGGTTGCCCTGTCCAACATCGACCCGGTGATCGCCCTGATCAAGGCTTCGCCGACGCCGTCCGAGGCCAAGGAAGCGCTGATCAGCACGCCGTGGGAATCCAGCGCCGTGCAGGTGATGGTCGAGCGCGCTGGCGCCGACTCCTGCCGCCCGGAAAACCTTGACCCGCAGTTCGGTCTGCGTGATGGCAAGTACTTCCTGTCGCCGGAACAGGCCCAGGCCATTCTGGACCTGCGCCTGCACCGCCTGACCGGCCTTGAGCACGAGAAGCTGCTGGCCGAGTACCAGGAGATCCTCAACCAGATCGGCGAGCTGATCCGCATCCTCAACAGCGCCGAGCGCCTGATGGAAGTGATCCGCGAAGAGCTGGAGCTGATCCGTGCCGAATACGGCGACGTGCGCCGCACCGAGATCCTCGATGCGCGCCTGGACCTGACCCTGGGCGACATGATTCCGGAAGAAGACCGGGTCGTGACCATCTCCCATGGTGGCTACGCCAAGACCCAGCCGCTGGCCGCCTACCAGGCCCAGCGTCGCGGTGGTAAAGGCAAGTCGGCTACCGGCGTCAAGGACGAGGACTACATCTCGCACCTGTTGGTCGCCAACAGCCACACCACCCTGCTGCTGTTCTCCAGCAAGGGCAAGGTGTACTGGCTCAAGACCTATGAAATTCCCGAGGCCTCCCGTGCCGCGCGCGGTCGACCGCTGGTCAACCTGCTGCCGCTGGACGAGGGCGAGTACATTTCGACCATGTTGCCGGTCGAGGAGTACACCGAAGGTCACTTCATCTTCATGGCTACCGCCAACGGCACCGTGAAGAAGACCCCGCTGGAGTCCTTCAGCCGTCAGCGCAGCGTTGGCCTGATCGCTCTGGAGCTGGACGAAGGCGATGTGCTGATTTCCGCGGCCATCACCGATGGCGAGCGTGAGGTCATGCTGTTCTCCGACGCCGGCAAGGTCACCCGCTTCAAGGAGTCCGACGTTCGCGCCATGGGCCGTACCGCCCGCGGTGTGCGTGGCATGCGCCTGGCCGAAGGGCAGAAGCTGATCTCCATGATCATCCCGGAAGAAGGCAGCCAGATCCTCACCGCTTCCGAGCGTGGTTACGGCAAGCGGACCGAAATCGGCGAGTTCCCCGAGTACAAGCGTGGCGGTCAGGGCGTTATCGCCATGGTCAGCAACGAGCGTAACGGCCGCCTGGTCGGTGCGGTGCAGGTGCAGGACGGTGAGGAAATCATGCTGATTTCCGACCAGGGCACCCTGGTCCGTACCCGTGTCGGCGAAGTCTCCAGCCTGGGCCGTAACACCCAGGGTGTGACCCTCATCAAGCTGGCCAGCGACGAGACCCTGGTGGGTCTGGAGCGGGTCCAGGAGCCGTCCGAAGAGGAAGGTGACGAGGACTTCGACGCCGAGGTGGAGGGCGCTGACGTGGACGCCGATGCGGCGCCACAGGCCGACGCTGCCGACGAAGAGGCACAGCCGGAATAATCAAGTAGTAGCGTAACCCTGGTGGGGGAGGTCGCGGCAGTCGGGCACAGCTCGCTGCCCGACCGGCTCCTGCGGACATCAAGAGCAGAGCGAGAGTGGATGTGAGCAAACGAGCCTTTAACTTCTGCGCAGGCCCTGCTGCGCTTCCCGACGCTGTTCTGCAGCGCGCCCAGGCTGAAATGCTGGACTGGCGTGGCAAAGGCCTGTCCGTGATGGAAATGAGTCACCGTAGCGATGACTACGTGGCCATTGCCGAGAAGGCCGAGCAGGATCTGCGCGACCTGATGTCCATTCCCACCAATTACAAGGTCCTGTTCCTGCAGGGCGGTGCGAGCCAGCAGTTCGCCGAGATCCCGCTCAACCTGCTGCCCGAAGAGGGGACCGCCGACTATATCGAAACCGGTATCTGGTCGAAAAAAGCCATCGAAGAGGCTCGCCGCTACGGCAACATCAACGTTGCTGCCAGCGCCAAGCCTTACGACTACCTGGCCATCCCTGGCCAGAACGAGTGGGAGCTGAGCAAGAATGCCGCCTACGTGCACTACGCCTCGAACGAGACCATCGGTGGTCTGGAGTTCGACTGGGTGCCGCAGACCGGTGATGTGCCGCTGGTGGTCGACATGTCCTCGGACATCCTTTCGCGTCCGGTCGATGTCTCCAACTTCGGCCTGATCTACGCCGGCGCCCAGAAGAACATCGGCCCGAGCGGCCTGGTGGTGGTGATCGTCCGCGAAGACCTGCTCGGCCGCGCCCGCAGCAGCTGCCCGACCATGCTCGACTACAAGGTCGCGGCCGACAACGGCTCTATGTACAACACCCCGGCGACCTATTCCTGGTACCTTTCCGGGCTGGTCTTCGAGTGGCTGAAAGAGCAAGGCGGCGTCGAGGCCATGGAGCAGCGCAACCGGGCCAAGAAGGACCGCCTGTACGGCTTCATCGACAGCAGCGAGTTCTACACCAACCCGATCAGCGTCAATGCCCGTTCGTGGATGAACGTGCCGTTCCGCCTGGCTGACGAGCGCCTGGACAAGGCGTTCCTCGCTGGCGCCGACGCTCGCGGCCTGCTCAACCTCAAGGGGCACCGCTCGGTCGGCGGCATGCGCGCCTCGATCTACAACGCCCTGGGTCTGGATGCCGTTGAAGCGCTGGTTGCCTACATGGAAGAATTCGAGAAGGAGCATGGATGATGTCTGAGCAGGAACTCAAAGCGCTGCGGGTGCGCATTGACAGTCTCGATGAGAAGATCCTCGAGCTGATCAGTGACCGTGCCCGTTGCGCGCAGGAAGTGGCGCGGGTCAAGACTGCGACCTTGGCCGAAGGCGAGACCCCGGTATTCTATCGCCCCGAGCGTGAAGCCCAGGTGCTCAAGCGCGTGATGCAGCGTAACCAGGGGCCGCTGGGCAACGAAGAGATGGCGCGTTTGTTCCGCGAAATCATGTCGTCGTGCCTGGCCCTGGAACAGCCGCTCAAGGTGGCCTACCTGGGCCCTGAGGGGACCTTTACCCAGGCGGCGGCGCTGAAGCATTTCGGCCATGCGGTGATCAGCAAGCCGATGGCGGCCATCGACGAAGTGTTCCGCGAAGTGGCGGCCGGTGCCGTCAACTTTGGCGTGGTGCCGGTGGAAAACTCCACCGAAGGTGCGGTCAACCACACCCTCGACAGCTTCCTTGAGCACGATATGGTGATCTGCGGCGAAGTCGAGCTGCGTATTCACCACCACCTGCTGGTGGGCGAGAACACCAAGACCGACAGCATCAGCCGTATCTACTCCCACGCCCAGTCGCTGGCCCAGTGCCGCAAGTGGCTGGACGCTCACTACCCGAATGTCGAGCGCGTCGCGGTGTCGAGCAACGCCGAAGCGGCCAAGCGGGTCAAGGGCGAGTGGAACTCGGCGGCGATCGCCGGCGACATGGCGGCTGACCTGTACGGCCTGACCCGTCTGGCCGAGAAGATCGAAGACCGTCCGGACAACTCCACGCGCTTCCTGATGATCGGTAACCAGGAAGTGCCGCCGACCGGCGATGACAAGACCTCGATTATCGTTTCCATGAGCAACAAGCCGGGCGCCTTGCACGAGTTGCTGGTGCCGTTCCATGAGAACGGCATCGACCTGACTCGTATCGAGACTCGTCCTTCGCGCAGCGGTAAATGGACCTACGTATTCTTCATCGATTTCGTCGGCCACCACCGCGACCCGCTGATCAAAGCCGTGCTGGAGCAGATCAGCCAGGAAGCCGTGGCCCTGAAGGTATTGGGTTCCTACCCCAAAGCGGTACTCTGAAGCGATGAGTGGCGTACATGCAGTCTTGAACAGGGTCCAGCTCCGTGGTTGAAGTCGTGGTAAACAAGCCTGAGCCGATCATCGGTCGGCTGGTGGTGGTCGGGTTGGGCCTGATTGGCGGGTCCTTCGCCAAGGGCTTGCGTGAAAGCGGCCTGTGCCGCGAAGTGGTCGGTGTCGATCTGGATCCGCAGTCGCGCAAGCTGGCGGTGGAGCTGGGCGTGGTCGACCGCTGTGAGGACGACCTTGCCGTCGCCTGCGTCGGCGCTGATGTCATCCAGCTTGCCGTGCCGATCCTGGCCATGGAAAAACTCCTCGCCCGCCTGGCTCGGCTTGATCTGGGGCAGGCGGTGCTGACCGACGTCGGCAGCGCCAAGGGCAATGTCGTGCGCGCAGCTCGCGAGGCCCTTGGCGGGCATTTGCCGCGCTTCGTGCCCGGGCATCCGATTGCCGGCTCCGAGCAGAGCGGGGTGGAGGCTTCCAATGCTGCTCTGTTCCGCCGCCACAAAGTCATTCTCACGCCGCTGGCCGAAACCGATCCTGCTGCCCTGGCGCTGGTCGACCGGCTTTGGCGTGCGCTGGAGGCCGATGTCGAGCATATGCAGGTCGAGCGCCATGATGAAGTCCTGGCGGCAACCAGTCATCTGCCGCACCTGCTGGCCTTCGGCCTGGTCGATTCCCTGGCCAAGCGCAATGAAAACCTCGATATCTTCCGTTACGCTGCCGGAGGTTTCCGCGATTTCACGAGAATCGCCGGAAGCGACCCGGTCATGTGGCACGACATTTTCCTCGCCAACCGCGAGGCTGTCCTGCGCACGCTGGATACATTTCGCAGCGATCTCGACGCCTTGCGCGACGCGGTCGATGCAGGGGATGGGCATCAGTTGCTGGGCGTCTTCACCCGCGCCCGTGTTGCCCGCGAGCATTTCAGTAAAATCCTGGCCCGACGGGCCTATGTGGACGCTATGAACTCCAACGACCTGATTTTCCTGGCAAATCCTGGTGGCCGCGTATCTGGCCGTATTCGTGTACCAGGTGACAAATCGATTTCCCATCGCTCGATCATGCTCGGCTCCCTGGCTGAAGGCACCACTGAAGTGGAAGGCTTCCTCGAGGGTGAAGATGCCCTGGCGACCTTGCAGGCCTTCCGCGACATGGGGGTGGTCATCGAAGGCCCGCACCATGGCCGGGTAACCATCCACGGCGTCGGCCTCAACGGCCTGAAGCCGCCACCGGGCCCGATCTACCTGGGCAACTCCGGCACCTCGATGCGTCTGCTGTCGGGCCTGCTGGCCGCACAGCCGTTCGATACCGTATTGACTGGCGATGCCTCGTTGTCCAAGCGGCCAATGAACCGCGTGGCCAACCCGCTGCGGGAAATGGGCGCAGTAATCGAAACCGCCGCCGAAGGTCGTCCGCCGATGACCATCCGCGGCGGCCACGCGCTCAAGGCCTTGACCTACACCCTGCCGATGGCCAGTGCCCAGGTCAAATCCTGCCTGCTGCTGGCCGGTCTGTATGCCGAAGGCAAGACCACTGTCACCGAGCCTGCGCCGACCCGTGACCACACCGAGCGCATGCTCCGTGGTTTTGGCTACAGCGTTAAGGTCGACGGCCCTACGGCTTCGCTGGAGTCGGGCGGCAAGCTCAGCGCCACGCATATCGAAGTGCCGGCCGACATTTCCTCGGCGGCCTTCTTCCTCGTGGCGGCGTCGATCGCCGAAGGCTCCGAGCTGCTGCTCGAGCACGTTGGCATCAACCCGACCCGTACCGGCGTCATCGACATCCTGCGCCTGATGGGCGGCGACATTAGCCTGGAAAACCAGCGTGAAGTCGGCGGTGAACCGGTGGCTGACTTGCGCGTGCGGGGGGCTAAACTCAAGGGTATCGAGATCCCCGAGCACCTGGTGCCACTGGCTATCGACGAGTTCCCGGTGCTGTTCGTCGCCGCGGCCTGTGCCGAAGGCCGTACCGTGCTGCGCGGCGCCGAAGAGCTGCGGGTCAAGGAGTCCGACCGCATCCAGGTCATGGCCGACGGCCTGCTGGCCCTGGGCGTGAAGTGCGAGCCGACGCCGGACGGCATCATCATCGATGGCGGCGTTATTGGCGGTGGTGAAGTTCATGGTCATGGCGACCATCGCATCTCCATGGCCTTCAGTGTTGCCTCGTTGCGCGCCACGGCGCCAATCCGCATCCATGACTGCGCCAACGTCGCGACCTCGTTCCCGAACTTCCTCGCCCTGTGCGCCGAAGTCGGCATTCGCGTGGCAGAAGAGGGCAAGTCGTGAATTCCAACGCACCGGTCATCACCATCGACGGGCCGAGTGGTTCGGGCAAGGGTACCGTTGCCGGCCTGCTGGCCCGTGAGCTGGGTTGGCGCCTGCTGGATTCCGGCGCGCTGTACCGGTTGCTGGCCTTTGCCGCCAACAACCACGGCGTCGACCTGACCAATGAAGAGCTGTTGGTCAAGATCGCTGCGCACCTGGATGTGCAGTTCATTGCTGCCGAGCCGGGCAAGCTGCAGCAGATCATTCTCGAGGGCGAGGATGTCAGTCATGTCATTCGCACCGAAACCGTCGGTGCCGGTGCCTCGATGGTCGCCTCGCTGCCGGCGGTGCGCGAGGCCTTGTTGCAACGTCAGCGGGCATTCCAGGAAGCCCCGGGGCTGATTGCCGATGGTCGCGACATGGGCACCGTGGTGTTTCCGGATGCACCGCTCAAGGTGTTTCTGACCGCCAGCGCCGAGGAACGTGCTCGCCGCCGTTACTTGCAGTTGAAGGCAAAAGGCGAAGATGTTAGTCTGTCAAGTCTGCTAGAAGAGATCCGTGCGCGTGATGAGCGTGACACCCAGCGCGCAGTGGCCCCGCTCAAACCGGCGGCCGATGCGATCCAGCTGGATTCCACGGAGTTGTCCATCGAGCAGGTGTTGCAACGCATCAAGAGCGAGATCGCCCTGCGCGATATCGCCTGATGGCCAGGAGAGCAGGCAGGGGCACCAGTCAACGTCCTGCCGGCTTTCCTTTATATGAACGAAACCCACATTGTCTGGAATGTGGCTGATGGGCGTTTGTCCCGCCCGAATCTACAGGAATTAAAATGAGCGAAAGCTTTGCAGAACTCTTTGAAGAAAGCCTGAAAACCCTCAATCTTCAGCCGGGTGCGATCATCACCGGTATCGTTGTCGACATCGACGGCGACTGGGTTACCGTACACGCTGGCCTGAAGTCCGAGGGCGTCATCCCGCTCGAGCAGTTCTACAACGAAGCTGGCGAGCTGACCATCAAGGTCGGTGACGAAGTTCACGTTGCGCTGGACGCGGTCGAAGACGGCTTTGGCGAAACCAAACTGTCCCGTGAAAAAGCCAAGCGCGCCGAGTGCTGGATTGTTCTGGAAGCAGCTTTCGCCGCCGAAGAAGTGGTCAAGGGCGTTATCAACGGTAAGGTTAAAGGCGGCTTCACTGTCGACGTTAACGGTATCCGTGCGTTCCTGCCTGGTTCCCTGGTTGATGTCCGCCCAGTGCGCGACACCACCCACCTGGAAGGCAAAGAGCTGGAATTCAAGGTCATCAAGCTGGACCAGAAGCGCAACAACGTTGTCGTTTCCCGTCGCAGCGTCCTGGAAGCCGAGAACAGCGCCGAGCGGGAAGCTCTGCTGGAATCCCTGCAGGAAGGCCAGCAAGTCAAAGGTATCGTCAAGAACCTCACCGACTACGGCGCATTCGTTGACCTGGGTGGCGTTGATGGCCTGCTGCACATCACCGACATGGCTTGGAAGCGTATCAAGCACCCATCGGAAATCGTCAACGTTGGCGACGAGATTGATGTCAAGGTTCTGAAGTACGATCGCGAGCGTAACCGTGTATCCCTGGGTCTGAAGCAACTGGGTGAAGACCCATGGGTTGCTATCAAGGCTCGTTACCCAGAAAGCACCCGCGTCATGGCGCGTGTTACCAACCTGACCGACTACGGCTGCTTCGCAGAGCTGGAAGAAGGCGTGGAAGGCCTGGTACACGTTTCCGAAATGGACTGGACCAACAAGAACATCCATCCTTCGAAAGTCGTACAAGTCGGCGACGAAGTGGAAGTCATGGTTCTGGACATCGACGAAGAGCGTCGTCGTATCTCCCTGGGCATCAAACAGTGCAAGTCCAACCCATGGGAAGACTTCTCTGGCCAGTTCAACAAGGGCGACAAGATCTCCGGCACCATCAAGTCGATCACCGATTTCGGTATCTTCATTGGTCTGGACGGCGGCATCGACGGCCTGGTTCACCTGTCGGACATCTCCTGGAACGAAGTCGGCGAAGAAGCCGTGCGTCGCTTCAAGAAGGGCGACGAGCTGGACACCGTCATCCTGTCTGTTGACCCAGAGCGCGAGCGCATCTCCCTGGGTATCAAGCAGCTGGAAAGCGATCCGTTCTCCGAGTACGTTGCTGCCAACGACAAGGGTGCAATCGTTAAGGGTGTTGTAAAAGAAGTTGACGCCAAAGGCGCCATCATCACCCTGGCCGACGACATCGAAGCCACTCTGAAAGCTTCCGAAATCAGCCGTGACCGCGTTGAAGACGCGCGTAACGTCCTGAAGGAAGGCGAAGAGATCGAAGCGAAGATCATCAGCGTTGACCGCAAATCGCGCGTCATCCAGCTGTCGATCAAGTCGAAAGACGACGCTGAAGAGAAAGAGGCTATCCAAAGCCTGAAAGAAGCTGCTCCTTCGGAAGCTGCTGACACCACCATGGCTGCGCTGCTGCGTCAGGCAATGGCCAAACAGAACTAAGTTCTGTTGGTGTTAAAAAAGGGCGACTTCGGTCGCCCTTTTTTGTGCCTGCGATTCCTCCCGCGCGCTGAAACCCTTGTGCCAGTGAGCTCCGGTGAAATTGGCGGCAAACCGCCATCATCTATTGTGCCAAGGCGTATTTCTTCAAATTCCGATTAAGTCAAGAACCGCCCTGTTCAAATCCCTCAGGTCATGCTAAAAACAACGAAGCAATGATCTAGCTGCTTGATAAAGAAGGGAAAAATATGACGAAGTCGGAGCTGATCGAACGTATTGTCACCCATCAAGGGCTGCTCTCATCCAAGGATGTCGAGCTGGCCATCAAGACTATGCTTGAGCAAATGTCCCAGTGCCTGGCCACTGGCGACCGCATCGAAATTCGCGGCTTCGGCAGCTTCTCCCTGCACTATCGCGCCCCCCGCGTAGGCCGCAACCCGAAAACCGGGCAGTCCGTCAGCCTGGACGGCAAGTTTGTGCCACACTTCAAGCCGGGGAAGGAGCTGCGGGATCGGGTGAATGAGGAGGAGGGGGTTGGCGAGCGTGAAGGAGAGGCTCGTGCGTAAATTAAGCCGTTTGATGATTGCCGTACTGCTGGCGGCGCTTGTTTTGATTACTGTTACGTTCATCCTAGAAAATCAGCAGGAAGTGACGCTATCTTTTGCCAGCTATTCTCTTCCATCGTTGCCTGTGTCGGCATTGCTGGTGGTTGCGCTTGTGGCGGGTCTGTCAGTGGGGCCTTTGTTGGTGATGATGACTGCTTGGCGCACTCGCGGCCCCCGTAAGAAGCCGCTCTCGGGTGCGTGATCCTGTTGCCAGTTCGTGCCTTGCAGCTCTGTGTTCTTGGTGGTTGGGTATTGCCGGTCCTGGCGTTGAAGTAGGGCTTTGAGTGGGTTTCAGCCTTGAGCCCTTGAACTTTGCCGAGTGTCAGTGGTCTCACCATTGAGTGCAGGGTGTGGCAAAACAATACCGGAGTTTTGACCAGTTTAGCCTTTCGGTGTAAGAAAATTCTGATTCTGCTTCTCGGACTAGATCAAGCAGCTATTGTTCTCTATTCTGCAGATGTCTGGCGTCCGTCGTTAATGCGAGCGCAGGCGCAGTCAAGTTACCTTTGTGAGAGTAGCGCCGCCGTCAGGTGCTGTCTGAGTCTTGCGCAAGGGGAGGGGCTTGGTCGGGAGGGCTTTAGCGCTATTCCTCGCACTTGTTTCCAATATTCAGCTAAGCTTGGGTGAGTTAAATTTGGTAGTACCCTGTTGAGTTTGGGAAGACAGTTGAGGTGGGGTAAAAACCATCCCCCTCATGTATTTGATTCGTTGCTGCGTATACTGAGAACTGAATGCCGGCAGTACTTGATGAGACAGATCTAAGGAAAAAAGACAATAAATGACCCGTGATCAAGAGCGTTTGGTACAAAGTAATGAAATCGATTTGGTTGACTTGATTCAGGGGCTGTGGCGGCGCAAGCTTTTGATGTTCGGCACCGCACTAGTGGTTTTTCTCGCTGCGGTCGTTTATGTGCTATTCGCCTCTCCGGTTTATCAAGCAAAGGTTTTTGTCCAGCCCCCTACTCAGAATGACATTGCCTATCTTAATTATGGGCGTGGCAGTGATGCCGGCTTAGAGTTGTTTTCTGTCAAGGATGTCTACGAGGTTTTCCTAAGGCATCTGCAGTCTGAATCCTTGCGTCGAAGCTTCTTCCAGACGGTGTATCTGCCTACGTTGCCAGAAACTCAGCGTAAAGGCTCTCAAGATGAGCTGTACGCCCGTTTTGGCAAGTTGCTGTCTGTGAGTCTTGAGAACAAGGATGCACCAGCGCGCTTTGCGATCACTGCCAATCTGCTTAGCCCGCAACAGGCAGTGGATTGGGTGGCTAGTTACGCGCAACTGGCCGGAGATCGGGCCAAGCAGGAGGTGTTGAAGAATGCAAAAAGCGATGCGTTGGTGAAAGCAAACAACTTGCAGAGACAGATCTCGGCAGCGCGTGAAAGCACTCGTAAGCAGCGCGAAGACGAAATTGTTCAGCTCAAGGAAGCCCTTCTGATTGCGAAGTCCATTGGCTTGGAAAAGCCTCCAATAATTTCTGACAGCCTATCGACAGAGGTTTCTGCGAAAATGGACGGTTCGTTGATCTACATGCGAGGGAGCAAAGCTCTGGAAGCTGAGATCAGAAACCTGCAGGATCGCCAGTCGGATGATCCATTCATTGCGAACCTCAGGGTGCAACAGTCTTCGTTGTCGTTCTACAACGATTTAAGCATTGATCCTGCGTTGGTGGCGGTCTATAGGCAGGATGGCGTCGTCGAATTGCCCGATCAGCCTGTCCGTCCGAAAAAGCTGTTGATTGTCTTGCTTGGGCTGGTGCTTGGCCTGATTTTGGGCGGAATTGTAGCGCTGATCCATTACCTGTACGCACAGGCCACGCATCATAAGCGCCAAAACTGAACCGGTGGCAATGGATATGGGGGCGTGGGTGATTTGAGGCTGGTTCATCGTTTCGGAAAATGTCACAATCCGTTTTTCGTCGTCTGACGACAGGGATTGTTGGGACCGTAGTCGGTAGCGATGGCGGCGTGACTTGGTCTGTCGTGGGCGAGCGCTTAACCCAACCGACAGGCTTTTTGGTGTGACCAACATTTCTCGCGTACCTCATGTTGTTGCCCACGATGAAACTGACCTAATCGCAATGATCCAGTCCATTTGGCGGCAAAAAAAGCTAATTGCCTCAGCCGCTTTGCTTGTCGGCGTCATTGCTGGGGCGTATGCATTTATTACTACGCCAGAATACGAGGTGGGCACAGTCCTGCGGCCTGCCGCGCTCAATGACCTGGATGCTTTGAATCGCTCGGAAGTCTACTCCTTGCCACCAGGGAGCGCTCTGGTGCGGGTAGGGGCGGCGCTGGACTCCTACGACACCCGACTTAATTATTTCCGCGCGAACCCTGAGTTGTTCTCGGCATTTGGTCGTCCAGACCAAACGCCTGAACAAGTTTTCGCAGAGTTTAACCGCAGCTCTCTAAAGCTGGTTCAACCCGATCCTAATAAAGCTGATTTGCTGAGTTCTTTCATTGGGCTGCAACTGCGTTACCCAAAAGGGGTTAAGGGTGAAGAGATTCTTAATGGTTTTGTTCAGTATGCCATTGAGAACGAGCGCAAACAAATTGCCGACGACCTTAAGGTTATCATCGGCAACCGACTGGCCGAAGTAGATGCCAAGTTGGCCGCTGCGCGTGCTGCGTATGAATCAAGTAAAGACAGTAAAATTGCTGTCTTGCTGGAGGGTGATAATCTCAAACGGGCAAAATTGGTTGATGAGCTTAAAGCACTTCGAGTGCAGCTCAAAATTCAGCGTGATGATCGTGTTGCCCAGCTCGATGAGGCGATTAGCATTGCTCATTCTCTAGGGTTGAAGAAACCTTCGTCACCGTCTTCAATGGCCAACGAGAGCCCATCGACCGGCAGTGTCATCCGGACCGAAGTAAATAACCAGCAATTCCCGCTGTATTTTATGGGGGCCGATGCGCTTGAAGCAGAACGGCGCGTGCTTCGCCAGCGTACCTCCGATGATTTCTCTGACCCACGTGTCGCACAAATTCGCAAAGAATTGCTGCTGTTGGCTACCAACCGTGAGGTTGAGGTACTGAAGCAGCGAGAGAATGAAGATGTGTTTCTTAAAGGTATTGAGTCACTGCGGGCTGAGCGTGTCCGCTTGACGAATATTGGTACTGATATGCAACACCTCAGTTTGGTCAATATTGACCAGAGGGCCATTGAGCCTACAAGCCCAATCAGGCCGAACAAGGCTTTGCTCATCGCGTTGGGGCTGTTTATCGGTGGTTTGTTGGGTGTCATGGTTGCCATTTTCCGTCATTTCATGGTGCTACGACGCATGCGAGAGCGCTCTTCTGCCCCTCAAGCGTTGTCTCAGGTGATTGTGAATGAGCCGAGCCAGAGCATTAAGGGGCCTACCAGTAATGTGCTGTGAGAGTTTTTGACCAATTCTCTGGATTAGTTGAATCGGTATTTTCGCTCTTGGCGGGCGTTATGATTGCTCCAGGGCATCGGGCCAGAGCCTGGTGCTCATCGGTGTGGGTAGGGGCAAGAAGCGATGCCGATTCAACCCAAAGCACCTACTCCATCTGTTTGGACAAACGCGATTTACGCCATCTGTTTTCTGTAGAATGGCAGCATCACACTGATTGAAGGAGTGCTTTGAGTGAAAACGCTTTGTATTTTTGGTACGCGTCCAGAAGCCATCAAAATGGCTCCGCTGGCACTCGCGCTGGCGGCGGATGAGCGTTTTGACGCAAAGGTATGTGTTACCGGCCAGCATCGGGAGATGCTCGATCAGGTAATGGGGTTGTTCGCCATTACGCCAGATTATGACTTGAATATCATGAAGCCGGGTCAGGACCTGAGCGATGTGACAACGGCGATACTGCAAGGCCTGAAAAGTGTGCTTTCCGAGTTTCGCCCGGATGTAGTATTGGTGCATGGCGACACCGCGACTACTTTCGCCGCAAGCTTGGCTGCATATTATCAGCAAATTCCGATTGCGCATGTCGAGGCGGGATTACGCACCGGGAATATATATTCTCCTTGGCCAGAAGAAGCCAATCGTAAATTGACCGGTGTACTTGCCAATTTGCATTTTGCTCCGACAGAGACCTCTCGGGATAACTTGCTGAGGGAAGCGGTTCCTGCAGATAAGGTTATTGTAACTGGCAACACAGTTATTGATGCCCTGCTGGATGTGGTAGAGCGCCTTGGCCAAGACGCTGATTTGCGCGCCAAAGCAGCGGCGCCTTCGGAGTTTCTGGACCCGTCTCGAAAACTGATCCTGGTGACAGGGCACCGCCGTGAGAGCTTCGGTGAGGGGTTCGAGCGAATCTGCAAGGCACTTATTGACGTGGCTCAGCAATATCCGGATATTGATATCGTCTATCCTGTGCACCTTAATCCGAATGTACGTGAGCCCGTCAATCGTCTGCTGACCGGAATTGACAACATTCACTTGATTGCCCCACTGGACTATTTGCCTTTCGTCTATTTGATGAGTCGCTCCCATATCATTTTGACTGACTCGGGAGGTATTCAGGAAGAGGCTCCGTCCTTGGGCAAACCTGTTCTGGTCATGCGGGATACAACTGAACGTCCCGAGGCGGTGGCTGCTGGAACTGTCAAGTTGGTAGGGACAAACAATGAAAATATCGTGCGTGAATTAAGCCTTTTGTTGAGCGATCAGTCGTACTACGAAGCGATGAGCCGTGCCCATAACCCGTACGGGGATGGTGCAGCCTGTGCTCGCATATGCGAAGCGCTTTTGACTCTTTAAGTAGTTTGGAGCGTCGTATGCAGGAGTACCGTCGTGGTGCAGTGAACGCCTTGTATCTGATTTTAGTACAGGGCGCTAACTATGTTGTTCCTTTGGCTGTGATGTTTCATTTTATGAAAGAGCTGGGGATCGCGGGGTTTGGGCAGTATGCGTTCTGGTATTCTGTCATGTTATACGTACAGACCTTTGTGGATTACGGTTTTTCATTTTCAGGGACGCGTGACATCGCTGCGTCAGACGGTAGCTCTGCAAAAATTTCAGCTATTTTTTCTCAGGTGACAGTAGCAAAACTATTACTGTCCGCCTGCGTGTTGACGTTGGCGCTAACCTACTACTTTTTCATGGCGGATAGCGCTCAACCTGTTTTAGTGGTTGCTGCAACCGGCATGCTTACTGCGCTCATTCCGAATTGGTATTTTCAGGGTATCCAGCAGCTGCGAGAAATTTCCCTTTTCAACGTACTGGGGCGAGTGGTTTTTCTGGTCCTAGCGTTTTCGTTGATCGACAGTACGTCGCAGGTGAGTGATATTTTTCTGCTGCATTTTGTCGCAGTTTTCCCTCCATTGATTTTCGGTTATTGGTTTATATATAAGCGGATACGCTGGTCTTTGATGATTTCCAAACAGGACCTGGCAAAACAATATTCTGCCGGCTGGCATATATTTTCCACTACCATGCTGTCGATGCTTCTAAGTAATGGTGGGGTGTTTTGGTTAGGGCTCTCAACCAGTCCCGCTATTGTGGGCATTTACGCCGCCGTCGAACGCGTAGTAAAAGCTATTGTCGGATTGTTCATTCCGATTAGCCAGGCGTTCTATCCGTTAAATAGCAGGATGTTTTCCCAGTCCTTTGAAAAAGGCCTAAGAAGCGTAGGGGTTACTGGGGTGGCAATGTTGTCACTGTGCGCTATGGCTATTGCAGTCTTTTATTTTTCCAGTTCTATCTGGTTTGAGATATTCAAGATTCCTGCTGAGGGAACGGCTTACTTGGGGGTACTACTAACGTGGGTATTTTTTAGTGTCTTCAACAATGTCGCGGGTATACAGACGCTCAGCGCGTCAGGTGCCGCTGCACGTTATGCATACAGTTTTAATATTGCCGCAGTCATATTTGTTTTGGTTATTTATCTTCAGATGTCCACCGATGCTGGGAAGGTGGTTGCTCAGGCACTTCTGACATCAGAGATCGCTTTGTCAGTTCTCCTTGTACTGAATATCCTGCATATTATTGTGGTTAAGCGACGTTGTGCCTGAAGGTTCCACTGATCAGGTGTTGGCCTTGCCGTTTGCGCGACCTGTTGCATAAGCAGTGGGGGATTCTAGAGTGGGTTGTGGATTATGAATGTTGATACTGTTGGTGCGAAAAGAAAAGCTTACATTTTTAGAGGCTTGCCTCTGATCGCCGATTCGCGCACTCTGAGAAACGGAGCTTTCTTTTCCAACGTAACCTACTGTACGTGGGAGAAAAAAGAGCGTAGTGCGGCGGGGGATAAAAAAGTCGTCACGTTTCCACTGGCAAAAGATGGTGGCTGGATGGCGCTTAAATACCCTATGTATCTCCTTTACCTCTTCTTTTTTTCGCTCTTCAAGGTTGGCAGAAAAGATACCTGTGTGTGCATGGATCTGGATACATTCGTGCCGGTTTGGATGGGGAGTTTTTTTAAAGGGGCGACATTGATTTTTGATGTCGTAGATCCTGCATCGCAAGCTCGATTCAAAAAAATTCCGTGCCCTAAGCTCATTGATCGTATTGAGTTTTTCTTTATTAATCGGGCCAGTCTGGCGGTATTTCCCCATGAAAGCAGGCTGCGTTACTATCACGACCTATTAGGTGCTGATACCACTGGCGTGAGAGGCTTTGTTATTGAAAATATGCCGTCCTTTGCAAAGGACGAAAAGTGCAGCTCTAATTCGGTGAAAGAAGAAAAGCAGCCGCGTGTACTGACAGTTGGTTATTTTGGTACCTTGGATGCAAGCCGTGGGCTTGATTTGATAGTAGAGTTGGTGAGTGCTAATGCCGACCGGGTAAAACTGTTAGTGGCAGGGGATGGGCCGTTGAAGGGGTATATTGAAGAGCAGGCGCAGCGCTTTTCAAATATTGCCTACGTCGGACGTTACACAGGGGATCAGCTGGAAGGGCTGTATGAGCAAGTTGATTTTTCATGGATGTACTATGATCCCGATATTTTTTTGCATAAATACGCAGCGCCTAATAAGTTCTATGAACATCTGTGCTTTCAGGTGCCGGTTATTACAAATGTGGTGATACCTCAGGCTGGGTTTGTATTTGAAAACAATACCGGCGTGGTTATTGATCAGGATGGGCAAAACTTTATTAGTGGCGGGAAAATAGCAGCTGAGTTCCTGCTAAGCCTTGAGCAGTTTGTACCCGGCCCGGTGCTGCACAACTATTGGCAGACTACCTGCGTTGATTACTACGCTGCTATCGCCAAGCAGTTTCCAGCGATAGCGAATGAGGGTAGTGGTCGATGAATTATTCCCTGTTCTTCGCGCTTCTCTTCATATGCTCGAGGGGCTTAGCGGAATATTTTCTTCCAAAATCGCTTTCTTACCTGGTGTCATTGGGTGGCTTTGTTTTCTTTGTCATATGCTTTTATGCCAGTTGTCGGCCGGTGCTGGTGCTTCGGCCCGCAGTCATTATCATATCGATAGCTTTTATCATTAGCTCGATATCGTCGTTACTGTTTACGTTGGCAGATGGAGCGGACACCGCTTATGGTTTTTATTTGGCTTACCCCGTGGCCATCTCGTTCTTTTTTCTGATGTTCTATTCCATTAAGGTAACCTCTGTCGACCTCAGGGGGGTTGAGCGTGCGGTATCAGCATTAGTTCTTGTTCTTTTTGTGACGGCTACATTACAAGAATTTAAAATTATTGATCTTCCCGGGGCAACCCCAGCCTATGGTTTACCCGTCGACCTGGCTAGGCCCTCATCATTGACAGGGAGCTATCTGCATTACCCTTTGATCATGGTAATGCTGGGGGTTTTTTTACAGGCGGTCAATCAACGGGTGACCTTTGTATCCTTGCTTGCGTTTTCAAGCGTGTTTCTCGCGTTCTCGCGTTCGGGGATGATGCTGGTTTTCGCACATTTCTCGTTTTTTATCGTTTATAACATCCTGACTAATGGCTTTCGGTTCAGTTTGAAAGGTCTGTTAGTATTTTACTTTTCATTATTGACTGGCTTAGTAGCGCTACTGGCGTCAGGGTTCCTCGAGCTGTTCGTTGAAAGGATTTCTTCATCGTTCGATCAGCAGGGCGTGGGTAATGACGATAGAATTGAAGCTTGGCGTCATGGTCTCGAAGTGTTCTCTAGCGGCGATTGGTGGTTTGGGAATAATTTCGGTATCGCGACCAACTTAACAGCCAATCTGGTGGGGGCCGATTCTTATGTCGTTGAGTCTGCAGTTCTGCAGAACCTGATCAATTTTGGTATTGTGGGATCAATTATTTTTTTCTGTTTTTTTGGCTATATGTATTTTTTCTCGAAAGAACGAATTTTCAGATTTTTCCTTCTAGCCTTCCTTTTTCAGTCCCTGGTGTACCAGTCAACCGAAGTTTTGCCTTTCATTTTGGGTGTGCTTTTTCTGAGGTCGCTTGATCTCCTGCACCCAGCCAAACTCAGCCCGTTGAGTGAGTCTAGGAGGTTGAGTTGACCATGATTGAGGAGATTATAAAAATGCCCTTTGATTTCGAGCATCCCTGGGTGGTGGCTACGTGCGTCTAGGTGAATTGCTGGGAAGAAATGCGAATAATCTGGATGTTTTTCGCATGGTTGCAGCTTGTATGGTTATCTACGGGCATGCGTATGCTATCGCTCCTCAGGCGGGGTATTCCGACTGGGTTGAGCGACTATTAGGCTATGACTATTCAGGCTTACTTGCGGTAAAGATTTTCTTCTTTATCAGCGGGCTGGTGGTGACGAATAGCCTTTTATCCCGACGGGACGCCATCGCTTTTGTGTGTTCGCGGTTTTTTCGGATTTGGCCGGCATTTATGTTGGTTGTGGTAGTCAGCGCGTTGGTGATCGGCCCGATTTACTCCAGCTTGTCCCTGGTTGAATATTTTTCAAGTCGTCAGTTCAAAGTGATTGACTATGTGACCTCCAATTTTCTGATGGATATAAGGTACTATTTACCTGGGGTGTTTTTCGAATTGCCTTACGAGGCTGCAGTTAATGGTTCGCTGTGGACGCTCTACTATGAGGTAGGCGCTTATCTTGGGCTGTTATTAATGTTTCTGCTCGGAATCTTCAGGGATAAATTCCTGGCTACGCTTGCGCTAGTGTTTTTGTTGGTAAGTCAGCACTTTGTCAATGCAGACGCCATGCATCCAATTTTCCATCAGCCGATACTCGTCCAATGCTTTGCATTCGGTGCGTTATTGGCTTTGTATAAAGACTCCTTCGAGTTGCATTCAGGTGTTGTCTTCTTTTGCTGGATAGTATTTTACGCGTGTGCAGCGTCGGCATTCTCCAAGTACCTTCTGTACATCGCTATATTTTTGACCATTTTGTACCTGTCTGGCACGAAGCTGTTGTTGGCGATTAAGCCTAAGACTGACGTCTCCTACGGCATTTACTTGTGGGGCTTTCCGGTCCAGCAAATGCTGGCGTATCATTTTCTTGATTGGGGGGTCCGTTTCAATCAGGTCGCGGCGATTGTGGTGTGCATCGGCCTTGGTTATCTCTCTTGGTATCTAGTTGAAGAGCGCTCTATTGCTTTCGGAGGAAGGGTTGCAAAAAATCTGAAGGCTCGTGTCGATCGACTTGTAAGTCGTCTATCACTGAAGTGGAAATCACAGTCCGCCTGAAGGCGGTTTAAAGTGTTGGGTGTAAACGAAATTTTCTTATTTTGGTGCTGAATTGTGATTTCATATTTTGACGAAAAGATCGGGTTGCGAGTGGCATGTATTGTACCGACCTACAATGGTCGTGAAGATTTTGCTCGTTTGCTGAAGTCGATACGTAGCCAACAGGGCAGCTTTGATCTTTTCGTTGTTGACTCCAGTTCCAGTGATGGTACACAGGAGTTGGCCAAGGCTGAACTTGAAAACGTCACGGTCATTCCGGGAATCGAGTTTAATCACGGTGGCACCCGACAGATGATGGTGGCCAACAATCCAGGCTACGATGTTTATGTTTTTCTCACTCAAGATGCCTACCTTGAAGACCCTCAGGCACTTGCAAATCTTGTGGCACCTTTCGTAGATGAGCAGATTGCCGCTGTTTGTGGTAAGCAGCTACCTCACTTGAACGCTGACCTGCTTTCACAGCATGCCCGCCATTTCAACTACCCCAACGACTCAAAAGTTAAATCGCTGGCGGATGCCGCAGTCTTAGGGATCAAAACGCCTTTCATGTCGAACTCCTTTTCGGCTTATCGAGGAAGTGTGTTGTTGAGTGTTGGTGGTTTTCCACAACACGTCATCCTTTCTGAAGATATGTATGTTGCCGCAAAAATGCTACAAGCCGGTTGGAAGGTTGCTTATAGCGGCAGTGCGGTATGTCGACACTCCCATAATTATAGTTTGAAAGAAGAGTTCTGTCGGTACTTCGATCAAGGGGTTTTTCATGCGCGTGAGGCGTGGATTCGCGAAACGTTTGGTGGTGCAGGGGGCGAAGGGTTGCGGTATGTGAAGTCAGAACTAAAGTTCCTGGGTGTTCGACGTGTATATCTGTGGCCTGGCGCAATGCTACGCAATGCGCTCAAACTGGTTGCCTATAAGCTGGGGCAAAAGGAAAAGAGCCTGCCTATTGAGTTGAAGAAAAAGCTCAGCATGCACAAGCGCTATTGGCAGGGGCCTTTTGCATAAATTGTCCCGGCGCTGCTCTGTATCGACGGCCTCTTCAGTGAACGGCCATCGACGGGGCTCGGCCAAGACCTATCGATTCGTTCGGTTCTGAAGGTTGACTGGCGGGTAGAGATAACAGATATCCGCTTCGCCAGTTGGCCTTTCCCTCGCTTGCGCACTCGCAGACTCGTCCTCGTGTGGTGCCACTGTGTACTAGCTGCTCATCTACCCCTGCTCAACCCGCGTTATGTGGGCTACACAATTTTTAGCTGCATGGGTTCCCCTGACTAAATGCATGCCTGCGTTTTGGCAGGGCGTAGGCATGGATGAAGCCTCTGAATTGGGTCATAATGGTTCAGTGTGCAGCGTTTGGCGTAATTCAGTGCGGCGCGCATCCAGTCGTGGAAGCCGGTAGCTTGGGGGAGCGAGTTCGACGGCCCCCAGTTCTTGGTTCGGCGAATGGAGGCATTGACGTTTCGCACTGGACTAGGAGCGGTAAGTCGGTACCTATTATTATTAGGAAATAGTTTTAGGTGCTCGTGTTCAGACGTAATGAGGGTGATCGTCTGATAACGTAGCGCTCCGTTTAAAATTATGATTGCTAAAAGTTGGGGCCTATTCAAAGACATGCAAGTCAACCATCGATATCAACCAACATTTGCTGAGCGTTATCCAGTACCGTTTTTCGTCGCTTTGATGGACATGATTATAGTCCTTATGTCAGGCTTGTGCGCTTATTACTATCGCTTTGAGCACTTTGACATGACCGGTCGTTATAATACGGCGACGATGCTAACCGCTATTATTGTTGTTGTTTGTTTGGCGTCTGGCGGGGTGTACGGTTCTCAGCGCGGGCAATCGCTCTGGCATCAACTGGGAATGTTGATTGTCTGTTGGCTGGCTGCAGCGGGAGTGCTTTTGTCCTTGACCTTTTTTCTAAAGGTTTCGGGTAATTACTCTCGTATATGGTTTACTGTGATGCTGTTCCTGGGTGGAACATTCTGTTTGTTGTTGCGGTTATCGGTATTTTTTATACTGCGCCGTGTGCGTGGCGCTGGACGAAACCTGAAGAGTATATTGCTGGTTGATTCGGGAGGGGAGTCCGCAAGTCAGTTAAACAACGGCCGGGCCTTGGAGGGAGATGGCTTTTGCGTTGCTCAGAGTTTAGCGTTCAGCCAGGAAGAGGACTGGATGGAGCGTCTGGTCGCTAAAGTTGACGAACTGGGGGTGCATGAGGTTTGGCTGTGTCTGCCCTTGAGTGAAGGCGGTGTTATACGTTCGATACTTTACGCATTGCGTCACCATACAGTCGCCGTGCGTTTTATTCCTGAGTGGGGCGATATCCGCCTGCTCAATCATAAGGTCAGCCATATCGCCGGCTTGTACTCGTTGGACTTGAGCTGCAGCCCAATGGACGGTCCGGCGCGTGTAGTGAAGCGTATTGAGGATCTGCTGATCGGAGGAATAATCAGTCTGATGATTCTTCCTGTTTGCATGGTAATTGCCTTGAGTATTCGTTTGTCGTCTCCGGGGCCAATTCTGTTCAAACAGTATCGCACTGGTATTAACGGCAAGAGTTTCAAAGTCTATAAGTTTCGCTCAATGGTCGTTCACAGTGAGGGTGGCGTGACTCAGGCTTCTCGTAATGATGCGCGGGTTACTAAGGTCGGAGCGTTCCTCCGTCGCACCAGCCTTGACGAGCTACCTCAGTTTTTCAACGTACTGCAAGGACGTATGTCAATTGTTGGACCCCGTCCCCATGCATTGGCACATAACGAATATTATAAAGAGCTCGTGGAGTCATATATGCAGCGCCACAAGGTCAAGCCTGGGATTACGGGTTGGGCTCAAGTCAGTGGCTACCGTGGAGAAACTGATACATTGGAGAAAATGCAAAAACGTGTTGAGTACGATTTGTGGTACATCGATAACTGGTCATTGTGGATTGACTTGAAGATTATTTTTCTGACGATCTTCAAAGGGTTCATTAATAAAAACGCATTTTGACTTCAGTTTAACGGTAATGGATAGCTATGAAAGGCATGATGCGCTGGTGGAGTAATAGCACCGAAAGGCTCAAGTGGCCCCGTCTGTTGGTTTGGATGCTGGCGATTGGGCTATTTATCCAGATCAGTGGCAAAGTGTGGATAGAGTCCGGAAGTGCTAGAAATGCTCAGATCTATATCTGGCTTCTCTTACCTGCACTGATCTTCTTGGTGCATGGGTTTTGCGTTCGGGGTATAGAACTTCCAACGTGGCATTACTTACCATGGGCAGCCTTTCTTTTTTGGGTCGGCCTTAGCACAGTATGGGCAGAGGGTGCGGAGACTGGTGCTTTCTCGCTGGCTAAGCGAGGATTGTTAATCGCGCTTTATCTTGTGGCGATCTACTGGTTAATGCTTCGCGACCAGGTTTTTTTGAGGCGCGCGCTGCTGGCCGGGATTTTCGTGGTTGCAATGGGGGCATTAGCCAGTCTGATATATCAGTTTGGCGTTCTCGATCGACCGCTAGCTTATCGAGCCTACCGAATTGACCGATTGGGTATCGGAGATTTTGCCAACTATGGTTGGCCTGTAGCCGCAGGGATATTTCATGGTGCGTTAGCCGTTTGGGCGCTGGGACTGGCGTTGGAGCAAGGGGGCAAGCTTAGGCAGGTTATTATCTGGCTTGGCATTTTTAGTATTCTGGCCCTTTACGTGCTCCTCACATACACACGAGGTGCCTGGTTTGCGCTAGCGGGTGCCAGCATTCTTGTTGTTTTTTTGCAGAAGTCGAAGCTGGGATGGTTTTTATTGCTAGCCGGCTTTGCATTAGTGCTGCTTCTGGTGGTGATATTCTCGTCAGAGTTGGTTGTCGAGATTGAGCAGAGGCAGCTTTCCGGGCGCGGGCCGATTTGGGAGTATTACTTTGAAGTCATGTCCGGTCATTGGATATTCGGACAGGGTCTTGGGACACCGTTTGAGTTTCGGTGGGAAAACGGTGTAACTGTTTCACCCCATGCACACAGTCTCTATTTACAGCAGGTGTATGACAGCGGCATCATTTCACTTTTGCTACTGGGCACAGGCGTGGTTGCCATTTTTCATAAAGTCTGGCGTATGCGAAATAATGTCTGGGTCCGCCTTGCGCTGCCCGCCCTGGTATTTGCACTCATTGCCTTGCTTACGGATGTTGAGAGAATATTTACGCGCCCCGGTGATTACTGGACATTATTCTGGTTGCCCATTGGCATTTTGCTCGCTATTAACAGTCGTGCTGAAGGCGATAGCGATTCTACTCAGTACACACCGGCACGCTGAAAGTAAACCTCCTCAAGGATGAGGAGGTTTCGTCTGAGCCGGGCTGCCTCGTGTTATTTCAGGATAGATAAAGAGTAGAGCCAGTCTGGGTAGAGTGAAACGATCGCTTTGTACCCCATGTTCGCTTCGTTAGTACAAATAGAATGTTCGTTCGCGAAGTTGTATGCCGGCACGCCCGAGTTGATAAAGTCAGTGTCCAGTATTTGCGATAAACAGAAGAATGGTTTCCCGTTCGATTGCTCAACAAATTGGTTGACGCGTCCTGCGTCTTTACCTAGTACGTATACGGGTACGTCACCGCGAATTTCAGGGGCTGAGTTAGCGGAGAAAGTGAACTCCCCATTCGTCTCGCCAACCGTGTCGAAGTGATCCTTGGGCAGTATTCCTTCCTTGTAGAAAAACGTGTTCAGTGCTGGTTTATGATCACCGACGACCATAATCAAAGCATTATTGTCGTATGCCTTGACTTTTTCTGCGAACGCGGCAACCCGCTGAATTGCTGTGGATAACTTGCTTAAATAGTAACCTTGGCCATAATCATTGATGAACGGGTACGGGCCGTGAGTAGACACGGTGGTCAAAAACATAAAATTTGATTGGTTTTTTTTCAACTCAGAGAGTGCATGGTCAAATAGAATTTCGTCATCCGCCCAATTAATGGTTACCGCTTGGCCCATGTCCTCCAGGCCGACGAATTTATCGAAACCAAACTTAGGCGAAACAATGTCTCTCTTCCAGAATTGTTTACCATGGTTGTGTTCTTCAGTCGTATTATACCCTGCAGCTTTTAGGTAACGAGGTAACGTATGCGCAGAGTTTGAAATAAGCGACGCGTACTCTTGGTAAATAACACCACTGAGTGATCCGGTTGACGGTAATCCAGTAAGCAGCTCGAATGTGGCGTTTACGGTGGCGCCTCCATACACGGGGGAGACAGAGCGTGTTTCTATGAATCCGGCGTTAACCAACGGTAGGAAGGCTGACTTGAAGTGCTGTTCATCATGCCAGCATGCTTCGCATAAGATAAAAATTATATTTTGCGGACGGTTGTTGTCAGCGACTGCGTGACCTTGCAACGATGCAAATGCACTGGCTTGTGCCTCGGTGGCCTCGGTGGGGATCGTTCTTCGGCTAGTATGTATCAAGTGTAACGGCAGGCCATTTCGCTCAATGTTTACTGGCCAATCCCACGAGATATAGTAAACTCCTAACTTTTTACTTAGCTTGTCTGCCTGTACGGCAAAAGACTGGCTAATGAGATCGCTGTACGAACATAAGGCAATCGGGGCGATGATCACGCACGCCGTTAGGTTTAACGCAATACCTCGCTTTGAAAGCATATTATAGGGATTGATTCGCAACGCTAGAGTACACAGCACAGATGCTGCCAGTAAAATACCTACGTGCTGAAGGGTCAGGTAGTGCCAAATGACTGATGCATTTGCCGTCGAAGAGATATCACTCCATGACAGCGGATCGTTTGTCAGGGCCAACTTCATGTTGTTGACCAGGGACAGTACCACCAAGGTTGTTGAAATTAGCGCCGTCGTCAGCAAAGGAGGGAAGGCGAAGCGTGCGAGCAAATAGAAGAGCGCGACGGGTGTCAAGGAAACCAGCAGGGGAAGTAACCTCAGGCTTCCATCGGCATAGAGTGTGAAGTTTTGCAAGTATATTGAAAGTAGAACTTGTGTCCCCAAAAGTATAAGAATGCAAAGTGTTTCTATTATAATTTTTGCCGCTGCTTTCACGATCGACCTTTCCCCTGTGAGACGAGGTCGCGAATTATACTGAATGTCGTGAGGTGGTAAAGCAGAATTTGTTGATATTTAAGCCATTCGAAAATGGCTTGTCACGGCGTTAGGCTGGAGCGCCTTCAGCAGGGTTGGAAACGTAGGTGCTGGATCATAATGTAGAGCGCTTTTCAGCTGGTATGGTTTCACTGCTTTCTGTTGCAGATTCAGGGGCGTAATTGTTGTTGATGACGATAATTGAGTATGTGTTGATGTCATCGTTGTTTCGTTGGAGTTTCATGGAGACATGCTGGCCGCTCCAGATCAGCACTTCGCTTACGAACGAATAACCCGATTTTGACTCGAGACGGCTTAGTTCCCAGGTCGTCGGATCGCCGTAGGTTGTTGTGAGTGTTTCGCTCAGGTTTCTGATGGTTTCTGCGTTGCCTGAAATAATTAAGCGCTGGATTTTTCCATTGTTTAGCTGGACTGTCGTATTACTTTTTTTTCCCCCAAAGGGAATCTCGCCTTGCAGCAAGTAAGTATTATCGTGCTCAGTCAGTTCCCGGCACAGACTAGCGACAGATTGTTGCGCAGCTTTCGCTGCGCACTCGGGGATGTCCTTGAGAAAATCGCCCTTCAAATTCAAACCAATGAAGCTCTCTGGTTCGAGACGCCAAGAACTCCCGTGTTGCGCGTCTTGCGTTGCCCAAGCTGTCGGTATGGTCAGAAATCCGCTGATAATAACTAGGGCCAAAGCCTTCATGGCTGTCTCTCCGTCTTGAGAATGCGAGCGATTCTATCACTTGGATGTGGGAAAACGCTGTTTTCTCGCAGGAAAACGGCCTGGCAAATGTAGGAGATTTTCATGCTTTTGAGGGGTTTCCGACGAAAGGCGTCACCCATGCCATGAAACCGCCTAGGCGGCGCCGGGGACGTTCGAGAGAGATGGAGTAGATGTCCGACTCGGTACGATTGCTTACAGTTGGAAACGCTGTGGGAGGGGGACGTCGCCCGGAGTGAAGCGCCCGTTTTTATTGGGTACGAGGCTCATGCGCGCCTCATGTTTAATTTGGTAAATATTCCACTGAGCTACTTAGTTTGACTCTGAAGCGAGACGTTCTAGGTTTCAGTGGCAGCCACGGAAAAGCTGCCTTAATCAATTTCCCAAGGAGTTTCATCAATGCGCAATACGGTCCTGCTCTATCTCCTGCTTTCCCTATTTGCCAGTGCCTCTTTACCCGTGAATGCTGCAACACAACCCATGGCAGAATCACCGCCGACTGCTGTCATAGAGCGACAGGCAGGCCTGGTGAATCTGAACCAAGCGGACGTAATGACGTTGCAATCAAAGCTCACCGGAATTGGAAGGAGCAAGGCTGAAGCTATTGTCGCTTACCGCAGCGAACATGGTGCCTTTGAGACAGTAGATGAATTGCTGGAGATCAAAGGTATAGGTAAAGCTTTGCTGGATCGCAACCGCGATAAGCTCACCGTCAAATAGCATCCGCTGATGTGAAAAGCCGGTCAGCGACCGGCTTTTTCGTTGAAAGAGGCGTCGTGGATTGCAGAATGTCGAGCGAAGGTGGCGTTTTAACGATCCTGCGCATCCTTGGCATCCATTTCAGCATTTCGCTCATGCACGCGCTTAAGCTGTTCCTCGGTCAAAGGCAGCTTTTTCGCGGTATCGCGCAGCAGCATCAGGCCACCGACGATGGAGCCGATTGCGAGGACCAGAATCAACCAGGCATACCAGGGCATGTAGTTCTCCTTTTAAACAGCGAATGACGCTGCCTCATTAAATTGGAGCAAACACATCATTCATTGGTTCAATTATAGGGGCTGGGGCGGGACGCGGTCATTTCGCGATCATCGGCCCCCCACAGGCCGCCGCTTCGTTTACAATGCGCGCCGTTCAAGACTTGCCAAGAGACCAGCCCATGTCCGCCTGCCAGACGCCCATCATCGTCGCCCTGGATTTCCCTACCCGTGACGCCGCCCTGAAGCTGGCCGATCAGCTTGATCCCGCCCTGTGCCGGGTCAAGGTCGGCAAGGAGCTGTTCACCAGCAGCGCGTCGGGCATCGTCGAATCCCTGGTCGAGAAGGGCTTCGAAGTGTTCCTCGACCTGAAATTCCATGATATCCCCAACACCACCGCCATGGCCGTCAAGGCCGCGGCGGAGATGGGCGTGTGGATGGTCAACGTGCACTGCTCCGGTGGCCTGCGCATGATGGCAGCCTGCCGTGAGGTGCTGGCCCAGCGCAGCGGCCCGCAGCCGCTGCTGATCGGCGTGACCGTGCTGACCAGCATGGAGCGTGAGGATCTGGCCGGTATCGGCCTGGACATCGAGCCGCAAGAACAGGTGCTGCGTCTGGCGGCCCTGGCCGAGAAGGCTGGTATGGACGGGCTGGTGTGCTCGGCCCTGGAAGCTCCGGCACTGAAGGCTGCGCACCCGTCTCTGCAACTGGTGACCCCGGGTATTCGCCCGGCCGGCAGCGCCCAGGACGACCAGCGTCGCATCCTGACCCCGCGCCAGGCCCTGGATGCCGGCTCCGATTACCTGGTGATCGGTCGCCCGATCAGCCAGGCCGCCGATCCTGCCCAGGCACTGGCGGCCGTGGTCGCTGAAATCAGGGCTTAAGCACCAGCTTGCCGAAGTTTTCCCCGCTAAACAGCTTCAACAGTGTTTCGGGGAAGGTTTCCAGCCCTTCGACCACGTCTTCCTTGCTCTTCACCTTGCCGGTTGCCAGCCAGCCGGCAATTTCCTGCGCTGCCTTGCCATAGTTGGCAGCATGGTCCATCACCACGAAGCCTTCCATGCGCGCACGGTTGACCAGCAGTGACAGGTAGTTGGTCGGGCCTTTGACCGCTTGCTTGTTGTTGTACTGGCTGATGGCGCCGCAAATGACCACGCGTGCCTTTAAGTTCAGGCGGCTGAGCACGGCATCGAGAATGTCGCCACCAACGTTGTCGAAATAGACATCGACGCCTTTCGGGCATTCGCGCTTGAGGCCTTCGAGGACATCTTCGGCCTTGTAGTCGATGACGCCGTCAAAGCCCAGTTCACTCTTGAGGTACTGGCATTTCTCGGCGCCGCCGGCGATCCCCACCACGCGACAACCCTTGAGCTTGGCAATCTGCCCGGCAATGCTGCCGACGGCGCCGGCAGCGCCGGAGATCACCACGGTTTCTCCTGCTTTGGGCGCACCGACTTCGAGCAGGGCGAAGTAGGCGGTCATGCCGGTCATGCCCAGGGCCGACAGATAACGCGGCAGCGGCGCCAGTTTCGGGTCGATCTTGTAGAAGCCCTGGGGCTCGCCGACAAAATAGTCCTGGATGCCCAGCGCGCCGTTGACGTGATCACCGACGGCGAAGCCCGGGTGTTTGGATGCAATCACTTCGCCGACGCCCAGCGCGCGCATCACCTGGCCCAGGGCTACCGGTGGGATGTATGACTTGCCTTCGTTCATCCAGCCGCGCATGGCCGGGTCCAGGGACAGGTAGAGGTTCTTCACCAGCACCTGGCCTTCAGCCGGTTGAGCCACTGGCACTTGTTCGTATGTGAAGTCGTCGCGGGTGACAGCGCCGATCGGGCGTTTGGCGAGGAGGAAGCGGCGGTTGCTCTGGGCAGTCATGGCAAGGCTCTCGTTTGAAGGGCAATGTTTGTTGATAGACCCAGATCGGCCAACCGGCAAGGTTTACCCGCCTGGCGAATACACTGCAATCCACTGAGCTGATTGAGCAGGGCAAAGACAATCACCCACGCCGATAGTGCTTCAACCGGCGTCCTGATGATGCTGCCCAACGCTGCTGATCGCTGCCTAGACTCCTCAGCACTGACCTTACTTTGTTGCGGGAGCTAGCGATGAGCATGAGTTTTTCCGGCCAGGTTGCCCTGGTCACCGGTGGTGCTGCGGGGATTGGCCGGGCGACGGCACTGGCGTTTGCCGCCGAAGGGTTGAAGGTAGTGGTGGCCGACCTGGATCAGGCTGGCGGCGACGGCACGGTCGAGTTGATCCGCAGTAGCGGCGGCGAGGCCTTGTTCGTCAGTTGCAACGTCACTCGCGAGGCGGATGTGCGGCAACTGATGGCGCGCACCGTGGAGGCGTATGGGCGCCTGGACTACGCCCTCAACAACGCCGGCATCGAGATCGAGCAGGGTCGCCTGGCCGAAGGCAGCGAAGCGGAGTTCGATGCGATCATGGGTGTCAACGTCAAGGGCGTGTGGCTGTGCATGAAGTACCAGTTGCCGTTGATGCTGGCCCAAGGGGGTGGCGCTATCGTCAATACGGCGTCGGTGGCGGGGCTGGGGGCGGCGCCGAAGATGAGCATCTACAGCGCCTCCAAGCATGCGGTGATCGGCTTGAGCAAGTCGGCGGCCATCGAATACGCCAAGAAAAAAATCCGCGTCAACGCCGTGTGCCCGGCGGTGATCGACACCGACATGTTCCGCCGCGCCTATGAGGCTGACCCGCGCAAGGCCGAGTTCGCCGCCGCCATGCACCCGGTTGGGCGCATCGGCAAGGTCGAGGAAATCGCCAGTGCGGTGCTTTACCTGTGCAGCGACGGCGCCGCGTTCACCACCGGCCAGGCCCTGGCGGTCGATGGTGGTGCCACGGCTATTTGACTGCCGTCAGCATTGGCTCGGCGAGCGCCTTGTGGCTGCGTGCCAGGGCCAGGCCGACCAGCAGGCAACCGGCCAGCAGCACCAGGCCGAACACCAGCAGGGCGGTGCCCGGCCCGAGGCGGTCGACCAGCAACCCGGTGAGGATTACCGGCAGGCTGAAGCCCATGTAGGCCAGAAGGAAGAAACCTGCGCTGGCACGGGTTTTTTCCTCGCCTGCCAGGCTGTTCACTGCTGACAGGCCGCCAAGGTAAACAAAGCCATAACAAGCGCTGCTGGCGGCGATGGTGCCCAGCAGCACGGCGGCCAGCGCGCCGCCGTCCGCCCCCCAGGCTAGCAGTGCATAGCTGCAAGGCAGTATCACCAGGCCAATGGCCGTGGCCCGCACTGGCGCCAGGCGCTTGGCCAGCGGCTGGAACAGCAGCCCGCAACTGATCACGCAAAAGGTCGAGAACCCTGACCAGTTGGCCAGGCCATGCTGTTTGAGGATCGACGGCAGCAAGGCGATCACCAGGCCGACACAGGCCCAGGCCAGCAGGATTGCTAGGCCGTAGGGCAAGCTGCCGGCAGGGTAGTAGGGCAAGCGCAACAGGGCGGCGGGATTGTCCAGGCGCCGGTCGGGCAACTGCCATACCGCCAGCATCGCCAGGCAGGCCAGCGCCAGGTGCAGGTAGAAGCTGCCAGGTGTCAGGCTTGGGCCGCTGAGCAGGAACAGGCTGGTCAGCGCCGCGCCGAGGCCAAAGCCCAGCGAGGTGCTGGCGGTGACCCAGGTGGCAGCATGGCGGTTGTCGCCAGCGTGCATCAGTTCGCTCATGTAGGCGGTGCCGGTGGCCGACGCCAGTGCGGTGCCGATACCGAGCAGCAGGCGTGCCAGGCCCAGGGTTTCCAAGCCAGGGGCCAGCAGCATCAGCAGGGTGGCAAGCATCGACAAGGCCAGGGCGACGAGGATCAACGGACGGCGCCCGACCCGGTCGGCCAGGCCGCCGAGCAACAGCAGCACCGGTATCACCCCCAGCACATAGCCGGAGAACGCCATGGCCGTGGCCCCGGCACCATAACCGGAAAGCTCGGCATAGGTGGTGTACAACGGTGCCTGCAGATTGACCGCGAAGGTGATCAGGCACAGGGCAAAAGCCAGTAGGGCGGGGTGGCGCTGGGTGGGCATGGTCGGCTCCTTGTCGAGGGGCTGACTATCCGGCGCCCGGCAGGGCGTCACAAGGCACACTGGCGAGGGTTTTGTGATTAACTGTTCGGACAAAATCCACGAACACTTTGCCATGCACCTCAACCTTGATCGTCACTCCGCCATCCCGCTGGTACAGCAATTGACTGGGCAGCTGCAGGCCTGGATCGAAGGCCAGCGCCTACGCCCCGGTAGCCGCTTGCCGTCGATACGTCAGTTGGCCCGGGAGCAGGGCGTCAGCCAGTCCTGCGTGATCGAAGCCTACGACCGGCTGGTGGCGGCGGGCTGGCTGGAGGCGCGCCATGGCGCCGGATTTTTTGTTGCCGAACAGCGGCTCAAGATGCCTCTGGTTGATCAGCCGATCCGCGACGAGGCATTTGACAGCCGATGGCAGCAGTTCACTGACGATCCGGCTGAGCTGCTCAAGCTCTGCTGTGGCTGGGTGCCTTCCAACTGGCGCGCCACCGAGGCGATTGCCCAGGCGGTGCGTCAGGTCAGCCGTGGCGCGCTTGAAGACTTGATCGACTATTGCCCGCCGTTGGGCCTGGCCAGCCTGCGCGCGCAGTTGCACAAGGGCCTGGAGCAGATCGGCATCCAGGCCGCGCCTGAGCAGATCCTCACCACCCAGGGCGCCAGCCACGCCCTCGACCTGCTGGTGCGCACACTGCTCAAGCCCGGCGACAAGGTGCTGGTAGAAAGCCCGGGTTACTACAACCTGTACAGCCTCCTGCGCCAGCATCAGGTGGACATGCTCCACGTGCCGCGTACCCCTCAGGGCCCTGATCTGCATGTGCTGGAAGACCTGCTCAAACGGCACCGCCCGCGTTGCCTGTACATCAACAGCCTGTACCAGAACCCCACCGGCAGCAGCCTGTCGCCCAAGGTTGCTTATCGCTTGCTGGAACTGGCCCGTGAACATGACGTGTTGATCATCGAGGATGACATCTACGCGGATTTTCAGGACGGTGCGGTCACGCGTCTGGCAACCCTGGATGCCGAGCAGCGGGTGATTTACCTGGCCAGTTTCTCCAAGACCCTGAGCAGTTCGCTGCGGGTTGGCTATCTGGTGGCCAGGCCTGATCTGGTCGCTCGCCTGGCTGAATTGAAAATGGTCAGTGGCCTGGGCACTTCACGCTTTACCGAGCAGGTCGTGGCGCAGATGCTGGGCAACGGTAGTTACCGAAAGAGCATCGCCCGCTTGCGCGTGCGCCTGGCCCAGCATATGGCCAAGGCCCTGGGGCAATTGGAAGCCAATGGCTGGGAAGTGTTCACGGAGCCGTACGGCGGCATGTTCGTCTGGGCCCGCTGCCCGGGGCGGGATTTCGCTGAGCTGAACCGTGAGGCGCAGGCCTGTTCGGTGCTGCTGGCGCCGGGCAGTGCTTTCGATCCGCAGGGCGCTGCTTGCGACTGGTTACGGATCAATGTCGCCTATGCGCAGGACCAGCGCGCGCAGGCGTTCTTCCAACGTGCCGGGCGACCTCGGCTGTCCTGAAAACGACGCGACTGTAGCTTTTTGCCATTATTCCGACGCCGGGATCTTGTGCCGCTGGCCGCGCCATTGCCACTCTTCACCCTTGATGCATTTGCGGGTATCGGGGGGAAGTGCGATGAGTTCGGCCAAGCGTGGTTTTTTCGCCAACCTGGGCATGGCCCGCAAGCTTGGGTTGGGGTTTGCCCTGGTGTTGCTGTTGACTGCGGTGGTGGCTGCGGCGGGGGTCGCCGCGCTGCACAGCGTCGGGCAACGTTTCGATGGCTTGAAGCAGATGGCGGCGCTCAATACCGCACTGCTCGACACCCGTTTGCAGGAGCAGGCATTCGCCCTGCGCTCCGATCCCAAGGCGGTAGAGGCTGTGCATCAACGTGTCGAAGCGCTGCAGGAGCAAGCGCGGGCGCTGGTGCAACTGGCCGGCGTCGAGCAGGCGCTGAGCGACTACCGCCAGGCCTTCGACCAGTTCGTCGAGCTGACCCAGGCCAAGGAGCTGGCACTGGACATGGCCAGCTGGTCGGTCTCCAGCGTTGCCAACAACCTCGATGTGCTGCAGTCCGGGCTGGCCGATGACGGTACTTACACCCTCAAGGACACCCAGGGCCAGCAGGGCGCCGAGTTCGTCGAGCAGGCCGGGCAGGTGGCCCAGGTCGCGCGCCTGATGCTGCAGGCCATGGATGAGGCGCGGGTGCGCCTGGAGCAGAACCGCAAGGGCGCCGAAGACGCGCGCCAGGGTCGCATTGAACAGACCGAACAGGCTGCTGCCCTGGTCGAGCAGTTGAAGGCCGCCGTGACCGATGCCGGTTATCAGACCGTGCTTGGCGAAGTCGGCACGCATATCGTCAGTTTCAGTGAAAAGCTCGCCGAATACACCGACCTGCTCGGCCGCGAGCAGCAGCTCAAGCAGCAATTGCAGGCACGTGCCGAGCAGGTCACCGGCCAGGTCGATCAAGCCTATCTCGCTGAAGACCGGGCCATGCAAAGTGAGTTGAAGAACAACGCCATACTGATCCTTGCGGCCTCGCTGCTGGCACTGCTGGTGGGCGTGCTGGCGGCCTGGTTGATCACCCGTGCGGTGGTCGGGCCGCTGCGCCAGGTAATGGGCCGTGCCCAGCAGATTGCCGCCGGCGACCTGCGCGGTGATATCGGTGTCGACCGCCAGGATGAGGTCGGGCAGTTGATGCTGGCCATGCAGCAGATGGGCACGGGCTTGAGCGCAATCGTCAGCGGCCTGCAAAACGGTATCGAACAACTGGCCAGCAACGCCCAGTCGCTGTCGGCGGTCACTGAACAGACCAATCGCGAGGTCAACAGCCAGAAGGATGAGACCGAGCAGGTGGCCACTGCCATGCAGCAGATGACCGCCACCGTGCATGATGTCGCACGCAACGCCGAAGAGGCTGCCCAGGCGGCGCAAACGGCGGATGACAAGGTGGAAAGCGGTCAACAGGTGGTACGCCAGAGCATGCAGCGTATCGAACAGTTGGCAACTTCCGCCGAGTCAGCCAGCCAGAGCATCGAGACTCTCAGCAGCGAAGTGCAGAACATCGGCCAGGTACTTGAAGTGATCAAGAGCGTCGCCGAACAGACCAACCTGCTGGCGCTCAATGCCGCCATCGAGGCCGCGCGGGCGGGTGAGCAGGGGCGTGGTTTTGCCGTGGTCGCCGACGAGGTGCGGGCGCTGGCCCGGCGCACCCAGCAATCAACCGAGGAAATCGAGCGCCTGGTCAGCAGCTTGCGCAGTGGTGCCCAGGCCTCGGTGGCGCAGATCCAGGGCAGTGCCGAGTTGGTCAAGTTGGCCGTCAGCGATGCCCTGCACACGGAAAGCGCCCTGGGCAGCATTGCCGCGGCGGTGTCGTTGATCCAGCAGATGAACCAGCAGATTGCCGCGGCGGCGCAGCAGCAAAGTTCGGTGGCCGAAGAGATCAACCGCAGCGTCACCCAGATCCGCAGCAGCGCCGATCAGTCGGCGCTGGCCATGCAGGGCAACGCCAGCTCAAGTATCGAGCTGGCGCAGTTGGGCAATGACTTGAAGGGGATGGTCGGGCATTTTCGCCTGTAGGAGCGGCGTCCCTACGACTATTTACGCCAGTTGAGAATCATCAAGGTCAGCACCCCGGCAACAATCCCCCAGAACGCCGAACCGATCGAGAACAGGGTAAAGCCGGACGCTGTGACCATGAAGGTGATCAGTGCAGCTTCGCGCTCCCTGGCCTCGTTCATCGCCACGGTCAGGCCGTTCATGATCGAGCCGAACAGCGCCAGGGCGGCAATCGACAGCACCAGCTCCTTGGGCAGGGCCGCGAACAGCGCCGCCAGGGTGGCGCCGAAAACCCCGGCGATGCCGTAGAAAATCCCGCACCAGACCGCTGCGGTGTAACGCTTGTTCGGGTCTTCGTGGGCATGCGGCCCGGTGCAGATCGCCGCACTGATGGCCGCCAGGTTGACGCCGTGGGAGCCGAACGGGGCCAGCACCAGCGAGGCCAGGCCGGTTACCGTGATCAGCGGCGAGGCCGGTACCTGGTAGCCGTCAGCACGCAGCACGGCGACACCGGGCATGTTCTGCGAGGTCATGGCTACCACGAACAATGGAATGCCGATGCTGATGGTGGCGGCCAGGGAGAAGCTTGGCGTGGTCCACACCGGCGTGGCCACTTCCAGGCTGAAACCGCTGAAGTCGAGCAGGCCCATGGCTGCGGACAACACAGTACCGACCACCAGCGCCGCCAGCACCGAGTAGCGCGGCGACACGCGCTTGATCAGCAGGTAGCTGAAAAACATGCCCAGCACCAATGCGGTCCGATGCTGGGCGGCAATGAAAATCTCGCTACCGATCTTGAACAGGATCCCCGCCAGCAACGCCGAGGCCAGCGACGCCGGAATGCGCTTGACCAGGCGCTCGAAGCTACCGGTCATCCCACAGATCACCACCAGCACTGCGCAGGTGATGTAGGCACCAATCGCTTCGCCATAGCTGACCCCACCCAGGCTGGTGATCAGCAGCGCCGCGCCGGGCGTCGACCAGGCGACGGTGATCGGCGTGCGATAACGTAGCGACAGGCCGATGCTGCACACTGCCATGCCGATCGACAGCGCCCAGATCCACGAAGAAATTTGCCCGGTGGTCAAACCGGCTGCTTGACCGGCCTGGAACATCAGCACCAGGGAGCTGGTGTAACCGGTGAGCATGGCAATGAAACCGGCCACTAGCGCGGACGGCGAGGAGTCGGCCAAAGGGCGCAATTGCGCGGACGTGGCATCGGGCATCGGGGCATTCCTTGTGCTGGATGTAAGCAGGTATTTCAGACTACCGCGCACACTGTTGATCTTTGCCATACAGCAGGCATTGCAATTAGCCGTACAGTCGCCAACTATGGGCGCGGGTACGATTGAGCCTTACGAAGAGGGGGAGTGATGTACAAGGTTTACGGCGACTACCAGTCGGGCAACTGCTACAAGATCAAGCTGATGTTGCACCTGCTCGACCTGCCTTACGAATGGCATTCGGTGGATATCCTCAAGGGCGAGACGGAAACCCCGGCGTTCCTGACCATGAACCCCAACGGCAAGGTGCCGGTGCTGGAGCTCGAAGATGGCACCTACCTGTGGGAGTCCAACGCGATTCTCAACTTCCTGGCCGATGGCAGCGAGTTCCTGCCCACCGAACCGCGTTTACGCACCCAGGTGTTGCAATGGCAGTTCTTCGAACAGTACAGCCATGAGCCGTACATCGCCGTGGCGCGCTTCATCCAGTTCTACCTGGGGCTGCCGCAAGACCGGCTGGAGGAATACAAGACCCTGCACAAGGGCGGCTACAAGGCCCTGCGGGTGATGGAGAAGCAACTGCAGCTGACGCCATACCTGGTGGGCGATAACTATTCGATCGCCGATGTCGCGCTGTACGCCTACACCCATGTCGCCCATCAGGGCGGGTTCGACCTTAATGAGTACCCGGGCATCCAGGCATGGCTGGAACGTGTGGCCAGCCATCCCCGTCACGTGACCATGCTCGGTTGAGCGATCAGGCGGCAAAACGCTTGTTGAGGTAGTCGATGATCACCTTGGATTCATACATCCAGGTGGTCTTGCCGTCTTCCTCGATACGCAGGCACGGTACCTTGATCTTGCCGCCTTCGGCGAGCAGGGTCTGGCGATCCTGTTCGTTGTTCTTGGCGTCGCGCAGCGCAACCGGCACATTCAGGCGGTGCAGGGTGCGGCGGGTTTTCACGCAGAATGGGCAAGCGTGGAACTGGTACAGGCTCAGGCCCTCGGCCTGTTGCTCGACCCGGGCCTGGGCGGCCGGGTCGCGCTTGAGTTTGGCCGGGCGGCTGATCCAGTCACCGAACACAATCAATTGGCCGAGGCCCACACGCAGTGCTTTGACGATCATGGCAACTCCTGAGAATAAAAAAAGCCGACCACGAAAGGTCGGCTTGCAGTCTGGTTCGCTTACTTGATCAGGCTGAGAAACTCGCTGCGGGTCGCGGCGTTTTCACGGAACTCGCCGAGCATCACCGAAGTGATCATGGTCGAGTTCTGTTTTTCCACACCGCGCATCATCATGCACATGTGCTTGGCCTCGATGACCACCGCCACGCCCAGGGCGCCGGTGACCTTCTGGATCGCTTCGGCGATCTGGCGGCTGAGGTTTTCCTGGATCTGCAGGCGACGTGCGTACATGTCGACGATCCGCGCCACCTTCGACAGCCCCAGGACTTTGCCGTCAGGGATGTAGGCAACGTGGGCCTTGCCGATGAACGGCAGCATGTGGTGCTCGCACAGCGAGTACAGCTCGATGTCCTTGACCAGGACCATCTCGCTGTTATCGGAGCTGAACAGGGCGCCGTTGGTCACTTCTTCCAGGGTTTGCTCATAACCGCGGCAAAGGTACTGCATGGCCTTCGCTGCCCGTTTGGGCGTGTCGAGCAGGCCCTCGCGGGAGATATCCTCGCCAAGCTGGCCAAGGATCGCGGTGTAGTTCTGTTCCAGGGACATGGATCTACCTGTGGGATTTTATCGCAAACGCGAAGGGTACGGCGGCGGCGGCGGCGCTGCAAGTACGGCGTTACTCGTCGCGGCCTTCGAGCATGGTTCGCTTGAGCATGACATACACCGCGCCAGTACCGCCATGGCGGGCCTGGCACGAGGTAAAACCAAGGACTTGCGGGTGCTGGCGCAGCCAGGTGTTGACGTGGCTCTTGATCATCGGCCGCTTGCCATCCAGGCGTACCGCCTTGCCATGGGTGACGCGCACGCAGCGCACTTCGAAACGGGTCGCTTCGGCGAGGAAGGCCCAGAGGGTTTCCCGCGCCTTTTCGACATTCATGCCATGCAGGTCAAGGCTGCCTTCGAAGCCGATCTGGCCAAGCTTGAGCTTGCGCATCTGGCTTTCCTGGACGCCGTCACGGCTCCAGTGCAGGTCGTCTTCAGGGCCGACATCAATGACGAACTGGTCCGACAGGCCATCGACCACGGTCTGGTCGCTGCGCACTGTCGCGGCCTGGCGCAGGCCCGCCAGTTTCTTGCGGTCGGCCTTGGGTTTACCGACTTCGGCGCGATCATGCGTGATCGGCTTGACACCGCGCATCTCGCTTTTGAACAGGGAAAAATCGTCGTCTTGCATGTAAGCCTCCGCCTGGGCGGCGTAGTTTACGCGACTCCCCCACGGCGTGCAGTCAATCGTGTTTTTTCATCAGGTGCGGTGACAGGTTGAGCTCGCGGCTGCGCCGCAGGCGCAAACGGCTGCGGCGCCAGAACCACACGCCCAGGTACAGCAGCAACAGGCCAAGGCCGAGCAAGACGCTGGCACCGGCCGGGTTGGCATTGAGCTCGCCCAGGGCAGCGGGGCGGCCCAGCAGGCTGGCGGCGCCGGCCATGGCCAGGAGCACGCCAGCGGTTGCCAGCAACGCCGAGAACGCCGCCGCAAAGCGCATGCCCCAGTTGCGGGGCGTGCGTGGGCGTAAGCGCTTGGCATCGAAACCATCGGATATTTTCATTCCGATTTCCTCTATGGATATCCGGCGTTGGACCGAAAAGCCCTGAGGTGGTTCCGCCCGGCTGCCGGGCGGTCGCTCAGATCAGGCTGGTGGTCGGCGCTACACAGGCAAAGTTGTCGGCCATGATCGCCATCTCGCTCTGCTGAATCTGCGCCGCCGGGATCACGCCATCCTTGAAGGGCAGGTCGCGGGTGGCGCAAGCATCTTCGATCAGGGTGCAGCGGTAGCCGTAATCCTTGGCCCGGCGCACGGTGGTGCTGACGCTGGAGTGGCTCATGAAGCCGCAGACGATCAGGTCCAGGTGGCCGTATTTCTGCAGGGTTTCATGCAGGGTGGTGTTCTTGAAGGCATTGGGCATGCGTTTTTCGATGATCACCTCATCGCCCTGCGGCTCAAGGCCCGGGATGAACTCACCGCGCGGGCCCTGCGGGTCGAACATGCCGCCGACGGTACCCAGGTGACGCACGTGGATGATCGGGCGCCCGGCCTTGCGGGCCGCCTCGAGCATTTTAGCGATGTTGGCCACGGCAGCATCCATGCCCGAGAGCGCCAGGGGACCGCTGAGGTACTCCTTTTGCGCATCGATAATCACCAGGCTGGCATTGTTCAGCTTGGCCGGCGGATAGCCGCGACCGCTGAGGTGGAACATCGTCGTTGGAACAGACATCAAGGGCTCCTTTGGATAGGGCTTTTACCCTATTGTCCCCTGCCTGAGCACTTATGTGAATCGCTTCGCGTACAACCAGCGTCGTTAGTGGCCTGCAGCCAGCTTGGCGATATCCTTACAGGGTGTTTTTGCCGATCATTTCTGCTGCCGGGCTGTTAGAATCGCAGGTCGTCTTTCAAGGAGTCTGTTGTGATCACTTCTCGCTTGCGCACCCTGCGCGATCATATCCGTTGGGCCGTCAGCCGTTTCCACGAGCAGGGCCTGTTTTTCGGTCATGGCGCCGACAACGCCTGGGATGAAGCGCGGCTGCTGGTGCTGGGGTCGGTGCATCTGCCCTGGGAAGTCGCCGACGCCTATCTGGACTGTCAGCTGGAAGACGACGAACTGGTCAATCTCCAGCGCCTGCTCAAGCGCCGCATCGAAGACCGCGTACCCACCGCCTACCTGCTCGGTGAGGCCTGGTTCTGTGGTTTGTCGTTCATCGTTGACGAGCGCGTGCTGATTCCGCGCTCACCCATTGGCGAGCTGATCGAAAAACGTTTCGAACCGTGGCTGGCCAGCGAGCCTGCGCGCATCCTCGACCTGTGCACCGGCTCTGGCTGCATCGGCATCGTCAGCGCCGAAGTGTTCCCGGACGCTGAAGTGGTGCTGGCCGACCTGTCCTTCGAGGCACTGGAGGTGGCGAACCAGAACATCGAGCGTCATGGCCTGGAAGAGCGCGTCTATACCGTGCAGGGCGATGGCTTCGGCGGTCTGCCGGGGCAGCGCTTCGACCTGATCCTGTCCAATCCGCCGTATGTCGATGCCGAAGACTTTGCCGACATGCCCGAGGAATATCATCACGAACCGGAACTGGGCCTGGCCTGCGGCAATGACGGCCTGGACCTGGTGCGGCGGATGCTGGCCGAAGCGGCTGATCACCTGACCGAGAAGGGGTTGCTGATCGTCGAGGTTGGCAACAGCCAGGTGCATGTCGAGGCGCTGTATCCGCAAGTGGATTTCGCCTGGCTGGAGTTCGAGCGGGGTGGGCACGGGGTGTTCATGCTCACGGCGCAGCAGTGCCGGCAGCATCAGGAGTTGTTTGCTTCGAAGGTGTAAGGCTTCAGGTTTGCAGTGCATCCATCGCTGGCAAGCCAGCTCCCACAATTGCCCTTGTGGGAGCTGGCGTGCCAGCGAGGCTTTTTAGCGGTGAGTCGCAATCCAGATCAACAACCCCGCCTGAAACACCGCAAAGGCCACCAGGCAGGTGATGGTAAAGCGCAGCCCGCTGTCTTCACGGCGGTACTTGCTGACCCGCTCGTCACGCTCGCGCAATTGCGCTTCTTTTTCCTGCAGGCTCTGCTCGGCCTGTTGCAGCATCTGCGCAGCATCGAGTATCTCCACCCGCTGCACCTTGTCACTGTTCCAGCCGCCCTTGAGTTCACCGACCTGCACATCGACAAAGCGTCCCTTCAGGTGCTGGGCATCAGCGTACTCGACCTCCAGGCCATGACTGCGCAGCACATGGTCACGGCGCAGACGGGTGTCTTCGTTGAGGGCGTCCTTGTTCGGCAGGGCCGCGCCTTCGACCCGATAGTGCGGCCACTTGCGTTGCGCCCAGGTCACCGCCTGGTTCATCAGAAAACGCCCCAGGCCGCGGTTCAGCGGCTCGATCTGCAGGCCGGAGTCAGGGCTGAAGGTCACGCGTTTTTCTTCGTGGTCGACCCATACATCCAGGTGGTTCTGTTCCTTGCGCACCTTCTGCGCCGGCAGCTGGATAGCCATGCGTAGCAGGCTGGTCTGTTTGTTGTGGCGTTCGGCATAGCCGTACTGGACGAAGCGCAGCGGCCGCGCACCGCTGTTGCGGTCGGTCGGCAGCGGCGCCAGGCGCAGCATCTGGAAGTGTTCGGGGGCAACATCGGCCCAGGGCAGGGGCGCAACTTCCGCTGCTGCCTGTTCGGCAGTCGTCTCGGCGGTGTCCTGGGGGGCGGCTTCGGTCATCACGGCAATCCTCATGTGCGCAGCAGGCTGGTCGCATTGACGAAGCCAGCACCACTTTATCGGCAGGACTGGCCCGGACTGGAGGCGTAATTTCTGCGATTGGGCCTCAGCTGGCGGGCAACCGCTGAATGAAGTCGACAACGCGCTTGCCCAGTTCGGCCGCTTGCGGCAGTTGCGGATCAAGATAACTGTCGCGTTGCTGGCTGATTTGCTCCGGTGCGATGCGCAGCATGTGGTTCATGCCCTTGATCAAGGCAAGCTCGGCATCCGGCTTGGCGGCCTTGAGGATCTCGGCGTTGTCGACATTGACCTGGAAGTCATGGGTGCCCTGGATGATCAGCGCCGGTACCTTGACTTTGGCAAAGGCCTCGGCCGGGTCCTGGCGGAACAGCGAAATCAGGTAGGGCTGCACGCTGGGGCGCAGTACATCCTGCAGGGGCAGGGGCACGCGAGAGGAGGTCTTGCCGTTTTTCAGGCGATCAAGGATATCGCCGGCACTGGCCATGTAGCGCCCGGGCACCCGCTCAAATATCTGTGCGCGCAGCGCCTTGTCGATCGGCCAGCCACTGCCGGCAATGCTGATCACGGCGCTGGCGCCGCTTTGCTCGGCGGCAAGGCTGGCGATCAACGCACCTTCACTGTGGCCAAGCAGAATCAGGCGGCCGAAACGTGGGTCGGATTTGATCTTCTGGCTCCAGGCCACGGCATCGGCGACATAGCGCTCTACCGTCAGGTCGCGCTCGTCCGGGGTGGCCGCGAGGCTGGCCGCGACGCCGCGCTTGTCGTAGCGCACGCTGGCGATATTGTTTTTCGCCAGGGTCAGGGCCAGTTGCTTGAGGTTGTCCGTGTTGCCGCCGTAGGGGTTGTTGCCATCGCGGTCGGTGGGCCCGGAGCCGGCAATGATCAGCACCACCGGTGGTGGCTGCTCGGTACGCGGCAACAGCAGGCTACCGTGCAGCACGCCGCTGCCGGTATCGAGGCTGACCGGGCGCTGGAACACGGTGGGAGCGGCAGCCTGGACCAGGCCGCTGAACAGCAGGGTGAGTACCGCAACAATACGCAACATCATCAGGCCACTATCGAGAGAGTGCGGTTTGGACCGGGCCGGGCGCAGAAGGTTCGCCGTCAGGGATGAACTGAATGGTTAGCCTGCGTATACTGGCGCTCTTGTTCAAATCTGGCTGATTCGCGGAGCGTCCTGCATGTCCGGCAATACCTACGGCAAGCTGTTCACTGTCACCACCGCTGGCGAAAGCCATGGCCCGGCGTTGGTCGCCATTGTCGATGGCTGCCCGCCAGGCCTGGAGATTTCCCTGGCCGACCTGCAGCACGACCTGGACCGGCGCAAGCCCGGCACCAGCCGCCACACCACCCAGCGCCAGGAAGCCGACGAAGTCGAAATCCTCTCGGGAGTGTTCGAAGGCCGCACCACCGGCTGCTCCATTGGCCTGTTGATCCGCAACACCGACCAGAAGTCCAAGGACTACTCGGCGATCAAGGACCTGTTCCGCCCGGCCCACGCCGACTACACCTACCACCACAAGTACGGTGAGCGTGATTACCGTGGCGGCGGCCGCAGCTCGGCGCGGGAAACCGCCATGCGCGTGGCCGCCGGTGCCATCGCCAAGAAGTACCTGGCCACCCAGGGCATCCGCATCCGCGGCTACATGAGCCAGCTCGGGCCGATTGAAATCCCCTTCAAGACCTGGGATTCGGTAGAGCAGAACGCCTTCTTCAGCCCGGACCCGGACAAAGTCCCGGAGCTCGAGGCCTATATGGACCAGCTGCGCCGCGACCAGGATTCGGTCGGGGCGAAAATCACCGTGGTCGCTGAAGGCGTCATGCCCGGCCTGGGCGAGCCGATCTTCGATCGCCTGGATGCCGAGCTTGCCCACGCGCTGATGAGTATCAACGCGGTCAAGGGCGTGGAAATCGGCGCAGGTTTTGCCAGCGTCGCCCAGCGCGGTACCGAGCACCGTGACGAGCTGACCCCGGAAGGCTTCCTCAGCAACAACGCCGGCGGCATTCTTGGCGGTATTTCCTCCGGTCAGCCGATCGTTGCCCACCTGGCCCTCAAGCCGACCTCGAGCATCACCACCCCTGGCCGCTCCATCGACGTCGATGGCAACCCGGTTGAGGTGATCACCAAGGGCCGTCATGACCCGTGCGTGGGTATCCGTGCCACACCGATTGCCGAGGCCATGATGGCCATCGTGCTGATGGACCACCTGCTGCGCCACCGCGGGCAGAACGCCGACGTGCGCGTGAAGACGCCGGTGCTGGGCCAACTGTAATGCTGGCGCCTGCCAATCGCGCCGCGGCTCGCTGAGCCGTGGCGCCGATTCCCTACTGGCGGCTGTCCAGTTTCTACCTCTTTTACTTCGCCTTGCTCGGCTCGACAGCGCCGTTTCTGGCGTTGTATTTCGATCACCTGGGTTTTTCCAGTGCGCGCATCGGCGAGCTGGTGGCCATCCCCATGCTGATGCGCTGCGTGGCCCCCAACCTGTGGGGCTGGCTGGGCGACCGCAGTGGCCAGCGCTTGCTGATCGTGCGCCTGGGCGCCTTGTCGACCCTGGCGACCTTTTCGTTGATCTTCTTCGGCAAAAGCTACGCCTGGCTGGCGCTGGTGATGGCCCTGCATGCGTTCTTCTGGCATGCGGTACTGCCACAGTTCGAGGTCATCACCCTGGCCCACCTGCAAGGGCAGACCGCACGCTACAGCCAGATCCGTCTGTGGGGCTCGATCGGCTTCATCCTCACCGTGGTCGGCCTTGGCCGATTGTTCGACTGGCTTAGCCTGGATATCTACCCGGTTGCCTTGGTGGTCGTCATGGCCGGTATCGTCGTGGCCAGCCTCTGGGTGCCCAATGCCCAGCCGCCGGGGCAGAATGAGCGTGCGGCCGGCGGCGGTTTTCTCAGGCAACTGGCAAGCCCGGGTGTTGCCGCGTTTTACCTGTGCGTGGCACTCATGCAGCTTAGCCATGGCCCGTACTACACCTTCCTGACCCTGCACCTTGAGCACCTGGGTTACAGTCGCGGCACCATCGGCATGCTCTGGGCCCTGGGGGTGGTGGCCGAGGTGCTGATGTTCCTGGCCATGAGCTGGATCCTGGCGCAGGTCTCGCTGCGCCGGGTGCTGCTGGCCAGTTTTGCCCTGGCGGCCGTGCGCTGGGTGTTGCTGGGCAACTTTGCCGAGCACCTGGGCGTACTGCTGCTTGCCCAGGTCCTGCACGCAGCCACCTTCGGCAGTTTTCACGCGGCCGCCATCGCTTTCGTGCAACGCAGTTTCGGCGCCCGCCAGCAAGGCCAGGGCCAGGCGCTGTATGCAGCGCTCGCCGGCACGGGCGGCGCCTTGGGCGCCTTGTGTTCGGGGTACAGCTGGAACCTGCTGGGGCCGGCTACCACCTTTAGTATTGCCAGCGTCGCGGCCCTGGCCGCAGCCGTTATCATTGCACTTCGAATGAAAGAGGACAGGGCATGAGCCTTGGCCGTGAACCATTGGCCGGTAGTAAGGAGTTGCCCTGATGAGCAGCCTGACCGTGTATCACCAGTCCACCCCGGATATTCCCAACAAAGTCTTGACTCATCTTGAAGACATTGCCGCGACCCTGGCCGAGCAGGGCGTGCGTTTCGAGCGTTGGCAGGCCGCCGCGGCCATTCAGGCGGGGGCCAGCGATCAGGATGTGATCGGCGCTTATCAAGCCAGTATCGACGCGCTGAAGGCCGAGAAGGGCTATGCCGGTGTCGAGGTAACCCGCGAAGCGGACGCCCGCTTGCTTGCCGAGCATACCTGCGACGAAGATCAACTGCGCTTTTTCGCCGCCGGGCGCGGGCTGTTCAGCCTGCGGATCGAGGATTACATCTATGCGGTGTTGTGCGAGAAGGGCGACCTGATCGGCGTGCCGGCGGGGGTTCGGCATTGGCTCGATCTGGGCGAGGAGCCGCGGTTTGTGGCGATCCGGGTGTTTAACCAGGTACAGGGTTCGGTTGCCAACTTTACTGGCGACAAGATCGCTGCAGACTTTCCTCGGCTTGATGACTGAGTGATCGCCATCGCGGGGCAAGCCAGCTCCTACACAGACTTGTAGGAGCTGGCTTGCCCCGCGATGCGATCTCCATGCTTACCGATAAGTCGGCAAGGCAAACCGCTGCTGGCTCTGCAAATTTGAAATCACTGGCAACTCACTGGCCTGCCCGGCCAGGTCGCGGCGAATCGCACTGATCGCCCACGACAGCTGTTCGGCGCTGTGCAGTTGGGCATAAGAAATCGAGCGCTGGGTCTGGGTGCCGTCCGCTGCCCGCAGGGTCAGCAGAATTCCACCGTCGGGGCGCGCCTGAGTGGTGACGTCGTAGGCGGAGAATACCGAGGCGAATTTTTCCTGGATGAGGTCCATATCAGCTCCTGACTGTTAGTGGCAGACATGGAGTGACTGGTGCAGTGACTGTGCCAGCTTTTCTTTGAGATAAAATCGTTATAAATCAATAAGTTATAATTTATGTCGAAGAGCGCTATCGTGCACTCTGCACGGTCGTGCATTTTGCACAGTGCATTTTGCAGTGCTGCCCTGGCCAATAGATTTCTTCTGTCATGGCCATGAGTTATCCACCGTTGACCCGGCGTGCTCGCTGACAAAGACTTGGGCCTTTCCGATAGCCAGGAGGTTCCCCATGTCTGACCAACGTAGCCCCACGCCGATGAACGATGACGAGGCGGCAGCGTTCGCCGAAGAAGTGTTCGACCGGGCGCGCAAGGGCGACGCGGTGATGCTCGGGCGCTTGCTGGAAAATGGCCTGCCGGTGAACCTGCGCAATGGCAATGGCGATACCTTGCTGATGCTTGCCAGCTATCACGGACATCTGCAGGCCGTTACAGTGCTGCTCGAGCACGGTGCCGACCCGCAGATTGCCAATGACAAGGGCCAATTGCCCATCGCCGGCGCCGCTTTCAAGGGCAACCTGGAGATGGTCCAGTTGCTGGTGGATAAAGGCGCCGAGGTCGATGGGACGTCTGCCGATGGGCGTACGGCGCTGATGATGGCGGCGATGTTCAACCGCACGGTCATCGTCGATTACCTGCTGGGCAAGGGCGCTAACCCGCGCCACCGTGACGCCCGTGGCAGCGATGCCCTGGGCGCGGCGCAAACCATGGGTGCCCCTGAGACCAGCGAGCAGTTGCTCAAGCTGCTCGGCTAACCCCCCGGGGCCTTTTGCGGCTATCCTTGGCGACTTTTTTACCGTCGCAGGGCCCCCACATGAAATCCCAACTGGTCGAACTCATCGGCAAAATCAGCGCTGGCTGCATGCGCGAGGAAGACATCGCGCGCATCGCCGACGAAGCCGCCCAGGCCTATGCCGACCCGCAGGCGTTCCTCGCCGCCAACCCGGACATCAACTACGACGACAGCTTCCCGATCCCGCTGGGTGAATGGATTGTGGTCGGCAGCCTGCCCGATACCGTGCTGTTCCAGGCCGATACCTACCAGGACCTGTTTGCCCAGATCGTCGACTCCTTCGACAAGAGCGTGCCGTTCAACCTCAAGCCCAAGCAGTTGGCCAAGGTCGAGCCGCTGACCGCGCTCAACCGCATCCAGGTGCAGATGGGCGCGATGAACAAGGAAGCAGGCGGCTACGTGCTGATGAACTTCAGCCAGTTGCTCGATGACGAGCTGCAGATGGTGCTGGTCGGCAACGACGAGCTGCCACGGGTGCTGGAACTGTGCGCCGAGGTCGGCATTGCCGCAGCGCCGGCTCTGGAAGCGCTACGGGTTGCCGTGCACGTTTAACCGAGGGCGGTATCGAGGAACATCATCACCGCAAAGCCGCCCATCAGGCCCAGGGTTGCCGAGGTCTGGTGGCCGTTGCGGTGGGTTTCCGGGATCACTTCGTGGGACACCACGAAGATCATCGCCCCGGCCGCCAGGCCCATGCTCACCGGGTAGGCGATAGCAAAACCGCTGGAGATGCCCAGACCGATCACGGCACCCAAGGGTTCCATCAGGCCCGAGCCGATCGCCACCAATGCCGCCTTGAAGGTCGAAAGGCCGGTTGCGCGCAGCGCCAGGGCCACGGCCAGGCCTTCGGGAATGTCCTGGATGGCGATGGCGCTGGTCAGCGGCAGGCCGACATTGAGGTCGCCGTTGGCAAAACTGACGCCGATGGCCATGCCCTCGGGCAGGTTGTGCAGGGTGATCGCCAGCACGAACAGCCACACCCGGTTGATCCGCTCGGCCTGTGGGCCGCAGGGGCCGGTGCTCTCGTGTTCGTGCGGGGTAAAACGGTCGAGACCGAGCATCAGCAGCACGCCCAGGCCCATGCCGACGACCACCGTCAATGCCGCGTAAGGGCCATTGCCGGTGATCCCACGGGCCGCGTCGAGGCCGGGCAGAATCAGCGAGAACGAGCTGGCAGCGAGCATCATGCCGGCGGCAAAGCCGAGCATGACATCCTGCGTTCGCGCGCTGATCTCGCGCAGCACCACGGCCATGACCGCACCCAGGGCGGTAGCGGCAAAGCCGGCAAGGCCACCGAGCATGGCCATGTGCAGGTTTTGCTGGTGCTCGCCTTGCACAGCGTTCCAGGCACTGGCGACCAGCAGGCCGAGCACCGCCAGCAGGCTCAAACCCAAGCCTGCGCTGAGCCACGGGCTGCTTTGTGCCTGTTGTATCCAGGCGCTCCATAGTGGCGCGGGGGCAGGGCTGCTGTGGCTGTGGGCGGGTGGCATAGGGACCTCTGGCTGCAATTCAATGAACCGAGTGTAACCAGCGCTGCTGGGCTGCGGCGAACGATTCGCCTCTATCGGGCTGATAGCCAGCTATCCTGAGGGCAGGCGTGATCATGGGAGCAATACCATGGGGTCTACCTTCAATAGCGTGGTTGGGCTGATCATTCTGGCCCTGGACATCTGGGCGATCATCAATGTGATCAAGAGCGGTGTCAGTGGCGGCGTCAAGATTCTCTGGGTGCTGCTGATTCTGCTGTTGCCTGTGCTGGGCCTGATCATCTGGGCGATCGCCGGGCCGCGGGGCAATGTGCGGCTATAGTCCGCTATCGCGGGGCAAGCCGGCTCCTGCCCCGCGATAATTTTCAGATCAACCAGGTCCCCTCCAGTTCCAGCAAGATCTGCTTGCGCTCGATCCCCCCGGCAAACCCGGTGAGGGTGCCATTGCTGCCGATCACCCGATGGCAGGGCACAATGATCGCGATCGGGTTGGCGCCATTGGCGGTGCCCACTGCCCGCACCGATTTCGGCTTGCCAATGGCCTGGGCAAGCTCGCCGTAGCTGCAGGTGGTGCCATAGGGAATGCGCTGCAGGGCCTGCCACACCTGGCGCTGGAATGGCGTGCCGTGGGCCGCCAGGCGCACTTCGAAATGTTCGCGCTTACGGGCAAAGTACTCGTCGAGCTGGCGTGCCACATCGTCCAGCTGGCGAGTGGCCGGCTGCCAGTCTTCGGCCAGTTCCCAGGGCTGGGCGGCATCCATGTGCAGCATGCGCAGGCCCTGTTCATCCCCTGCCAGTAGCAGCGGGCCAAGCGGGCTTGGGAGGTAGCGATAAAACATGGCGTAATGATCTCGATGCGGATAACACTGATTCTATTACGAAATTTTCACAATCGATTGCCGACAATTTGCTCGCGCAATTATCCAATCGCCGAATGGCCGTGCAACGTGCTCGCGTTTAGGGCACATTTGCCGATTCGTTTTACCGCCTTCCTCGAACCTGAACCCTAGGGATCTTCCAATTCATGGCTACCACGGACGCCTTGAGTCAACAGCGGGCTGCGTCGCGCCCGTTGCAACCGACGCTGAAATCGCACCTGGCCTACACCCTGCTGTGCGGTCTGGTGATCATGCTGATGCTCAGTCTGGTCCGCCTGGCCCTGCTGGCCTACAACAACGACATGATCGGCGACACGCCGATGTCGACTGTAGCCGAGGGCTTCTTCAACGGTCTGCGTTTCGACCTGCGGGTCGTGGTGTACCTGAGCATCCCGCTGCTGCTGGCCATCCTCAGTGCCCGGGCCATGGCCGCACGCGGCCTGTTCCGTGCCTGGCTGACCATCGCCTCGAGCATCGTCATGTTCCTCGGCCTGATGGAGATGGATTTCTATCGCGAGTTCCACCAACGCCTCAACGGCCTGGTGTTCCAGTACGTCAAGGAAGACCCGAAAACCGTGCTGAGCATGCTCTGGTACGGCTTCCCGGTAGTGCGCTACCTGCTGGCCTGGGCCTTTGGCACCTGGCTGCTGAGCCTGCTGTTCAAGGGCATCGACCGCCTTACCCGGCCCGATGGCGTGTATGAAAGCCAGGTCGCTGGCAAGCGTAGCGTAGCACCTTGGTATGTGCGCGGCGTGGTGTTCTTCATGGTCTTGCTGGTGGCGGTCATCGCTGCTCGCGGCACCCTGCGCCAGGGCCCGCCAATGCGTTGGGGCGACGCTTTCACCACCGACTCGAACTTCGTCAACCAGTTGGGCCTGAACGGCACCCTGACCCTGATCGATGCAGCCAAGAGCCGTTTCGGCGAGGACCGCGCCAACATCTGGAAGTCGACCATCGAGCAGGGCCTGGCTACCCAGGCCGTGCGTGACATGCTGCTGACCGCCAACGACAAGCTGGTCGATGCCGACAGCGCCGCGGTGCGCCGTGACTTCACCCCGCCAGCGGACAACACCCTGCCGATCAAGAACGTCGTGGTGATCCTCATGGAGAGCTTCGCCGGTCATTCGGTAGGCGCCCTGGGCAGCCCGAACAACATCACCCCGTACTTCGACAAACTGGCGAAAGAGGGCGTGCTGTTCGACCGCTTCTTCTCCAACGGCACCCACACCCACCAGGGCATGTTCGCCACCATGGCCTGCTACCCGAACCTGCCGGGCTTCGAGTACCTGATGCAGACCCCGGAAGGCGGCCACAAGCTGTCGGGCCTGCCGGCGCTGCTCAGTGCCCGTGACTACGACGACGTCTACGTCTACAACGGCGACTTTGCCTGGGACAACCAGTCCGGGTTCTTCGGCAACCAGGGCATGACCACCTTCATCGGCCGTAACGACTTCGTCAATCCGGTGTTCTCCGACCCGACCTGGGGCGTGTCCGACCAGGACATGTTCGACCGCGGTAACGAAGAGCTGGCCAAGCACGATGGCAAGAAGCCGATCTACGCGCTGCTGCAGACCCTGTCCAACCACACGCCGTATGCACTGCCCAAGGATTTGCCGGTCGAGAAGGTCACAGGCCAGGGCCGCCTGGACGAGCACCTGACCGCCATGCGCTACTCCGACTGGGCCTTGGGCCAGTTCTTCGAGAAGGCGCGCAAGGAGCCTTACTTCAAGCAAACCCTGTTCGTCATCGTCGGCGACCATGGCTTCGGCAACCACCAGCAGGTCACCGAGATGGACCTGGGGCGCTTCAACGTGCCGCTGCTGCTGATCGCCCCGGGTATCCAGGACAAGTTCGGTGCGCTCAACCACACCGTGGGTACCCAGATCGACATCGTGCCGACCATCATGGGCCGCCTGGGCGGCGAAACCCGTCACCAGTGCTGGGGCCGTGACCTGCTTAACCTGCCGGCCGGTGATCCGGGCATTGGCATGATCAAGCCGTCGGGAAGCGAGCAGATCGTTGGCCTGATCAAGGGTGACCGGATCCTGATCGAGTCCAAGGACATGTCGCCACGCATGTACCGCTATGAGCTCGGTGCCAACTTCAAGGCTGAGCTGATCGAAGCCCCGGACCAGAAGGACCTGACCCACAAGCTCGAGTCGTTCATCCAGACGGCGACCAAGAGCTTGCTGGACAACACCGCTGGTGTAGTGCACGGCACCCCGGAATAACGTCGTTGCTAGCGCTGTAAACAGGACCCCGGCTTGCCGGGGTCTTGGCTTTCTGGGCCATGGGTGCTCAAATCGCGCGCTTGAGGAAGCGGGGGCTGCAACGGCGCCCATCAAAAAAGGATTTTTACGTGCGCGTGTTCGTGTTGTTTGCCTGCCTGTGCCATTCACTGTTGGCGGTGGCCGATGTTGCACCGGCGGATTACCAGACGCCCCCCGGCTGGCGTACCGAATGCATGGGCCGGGTGCAGTTCGATGTGCCCAAGGACATTGCCTGGCACACCTCCAGTGGCTACTGGCAGTACTACAATTTCGAGCTCCCCGACCCCACGATCACCCCTGGGGACAAGCAGATTGCCTACGGCGAAGGGTTGACTGGCGAGCTGCCCTTTCTGGTCGACATCGAGGTCAGCCCGTTGACCACCCGTGCACTCTACGAACAGATCCGCTATGTGCAGAGCCTCACCCGTGGCCCGGCGCAGGAGCGGGTGGTGAAGGCGCAGATGGAGGCGCTGGATGCCGCCATCTCTGCGAGCCGTGGCGATGAAACGCGCTACAGGGCACTGAGTGATCAGTACTACGACTTGCGTGAAAAGCTCCAGCGCATAGGCTATGTGAATTCGCAACTGGTAGTGCTTGACGACATGATCAAGCAATTTACTGCCGAGGGGCGGTCGGTGGCGAAGCTGCAGGTCGAGCGTGATGCCTTCTTCGAGGAGCAGGCGCAATGGCCGACCGATGTAGAGTACGAGCATGAGCGCTTTATCGAGCTGGGTGTGCCGGACGCCTCTGCAAACTGGTATGAAGGCAATCTGACTGCCTACCTGTGGCGCGATCAACGCATCTACCGATTCAAATTCTACAGTGGCGCCAATACCGCGACAGACACCGCGGCGCTGGCCCGGCTGGAGCCCAGGGCGCGCGCTGTGCTGGCCGCGTTCCGCATCCGCAAGCAATACGAAATTCCCCAGGACAACGGCTTCTGTGTGCCCTTCGGCTTCATCGCCGACGATGGCACACCGCGCCATGCCATCACCCTGGGCTTCAACCCCGCAGACAACCCGAACCTGTTGCACCGCCTGAGCATGAGCAGTGACAGCGACAAGGCCGTCGAGATGGTGCCGATGCTGCTGGATCGACTGATCGCCAATCCGTTTCCGCTGCAGATCAGCGTCGATAAGTTCGGGCCCTCAAGCGTGCGGATCGGGGCCGCCAAGGGCCGGTTCGGCGGCGCACGCTTTCGCGTCTATGAGCCTGACAGTCTCAAGCCGGCGGCCACTGAAACGTTCAGGATGGTCGCTGGCGCCTTGAGCTCCGGCTACCAGCCCACCGTGGTACTGGGAGTGACCGATGAACACTCCGAGCCGCCGCTGCAGTTCGAGCCCTCCAGGGACGAGTTTCTGCGCACGCTGCAAAGCATACGTGCGCTGCCGGGCGGCCATCGCTTTGAGCCGCAAGTCGACTGAACAACCACCCCGCGGCGAGGTCAACGGTAGGTAGGCCAGATTCACCCTGAACATCGGTACAGAGGAGCGTCCAATGAAAGACTGGGTCATTACTTTTGTTGATCAGAAGGGCGAACGTACCTCGCTGCCTTTCACCGCAGAGCTTGAGCCGAGCATCGAAGAGGCTGCGCGGCTGATTCGTACCCATCTGTTTCCGGTCCTGGGCGAACTGGACCTCAATGATTTCCAGGACCGCGAACCCTCGCCGACCGCCAAATGGCTCAAAGAGCAGAACGGCGTGGAGATCACTGCCATCACTGAAGCACCCTGAGCCCGTTGGCTGGCACGCCCGGCAATCAGGCGCTACGCTGCAGACAAGGTCGGGCGATTGTTTCTGATTGTCCGGGCTTGCCGATCCACGTCACGCAACAGCTCGAATTGCCCCCGCACGTCTTGTGTGGCGGGCAGGTGCGTTTTGCACTGAAAGTCTATCCATCGGTAATGAGGAGGACGATTCATGAGCAGCCAATACGAGGACATCAGCAGCACGGTCTTGCGTCGGATGAAAGAAGGGGGGTTCAACTTCGCCCAGATTCATCCCATCGAGTTTTATGCGGTATTTCCGGACGAGGCACGGGCGCGGCGAGCGGCAGGAAAGTTTCGCGGCGAATCACTCAGTGCCCAGGTACATGAGCGCGATGATGGCGCCTGGCACCTGGAGCTGAGCAAGGTGATGTTTGCAACCTATGGCGGTATCGGCGAATTCGAACAGGATTTCGAAGCGGTCATCGCGCCATTGGGCGGTGAGATTGAAGGCTGGGGAGTCAAGCAGGAGCGTCAACTGGCTTGAATCCAGGGCCCGGCGAGGGCGGCTGTTGCCGCCCGGTACGGGCTGATCAGCGCTTCGCAATGAAGCGTTGCTGCCAACGCAACCGGAACGCTTGCACAGATCTGGTGCGATCGTCCTTTTGTCAAAGTACAAGCTATTGAAAAACAAGGAATTATGCCGCTGGCACGGGGCTTGCGATGGCTCGGGTGCACGGGTGACAAGGAGTTCGGCATGATCCGCACCTTTTATGACGAAATGTACGCCGCTGACGGTCTGGTCCGTCCGCATTACCGGGCGTTCGCCCGCTGGCTGGCCGAAACCCCGCCGGAGCTGCTGGCCCAGCGTCGACGTGAAGCCGACCTGCTGTTCCACCGCGCCGGCATCACCTTCACCCTCTATGGCGACGAGCAGGGCACCGAGCGGCTGATTCCCTTCGATACGATTCCGCGCAGTATTCCCGCCAGTGAATGGCGGGTGGTGGAGCGGGGCTGCATTCAGCGGGTCAAGGCGTTGAACCTGTTTCTGGCTGACCTGTACCACGACCAGCGCATCATTCGCGCCGGGATCATCCCGGCCGAGCAGGTCCTGGCCAACGACCAGTACCAACTGGCGATGCAAGGCCTGGACCTGCACCGCGACCTCTATTCGCACATTTGCGGGGTCGACCTGGTGCGCGACAGCGACGGCAGCTACTACGTGCTCGAAGACAACCTGCGCACTCCCAGCGGCGTCAGCTACATGCTCGAAGACCGCAAGATGATGATGCGCCTGTTTCCCGAGCTGTTCGCCGCCCAGCGCATCGCCCCCATCGATCATTACCCTAACCTGTTGCTCGATACCCTCAAGAGCTCAAGCCCGCTGGATAACCCCAGCGTGGTGGTGCTGACGCCCGGGCGTTTCAATAGTGCGTTCTTCGAACACGCCTTCCTCGCCCGCGAGATGGGCGTCGAACTGGTCGAGGGCGCCGACCTGTTCGTGCGTGACGAGCGGGTGTTCATGCGTACCACCGACGGCCCCAAGGCGGTGGATGTGATCTACCGGCGCCTGGACGATGCCTTCCTCGACCCCCTGGCGTTCAATCCCGATTCGATGCTCGGCGTGCCCGGGCTGCTGGCCGCCTATCGCTGCGGCAACGTGGTGCTGGCCAATGCGATTGGCACCGGCGTTGCCGACGACAAGTCGATCTACCCCTATGTCACCGACATGATCCGTTTTTACCTCGATGAGGAGCCGATCCTGAAGAACGTGCCGACCTGGCAGTGCCGCAAGCCTGAAGAGCTTTCCCACGTGCTTGCGCATTTGCCGGAGCTGGTGGTCAAGGAAACCCAGGGCTCCGGTGGCTACGGCATGCTGGTCGGGCCGGCAGCGACCCGCGCCGAGATCGAGGCGTTTGCCGCACGGATCAAGGCCCGGCCGGCGGCCTACATCGCCCAGCCAACGCTGTCGCTGTCGACTTGCCCGACCTTTGTCGACAACGGCATTGCCCCGCGGCATATCGACTTGCGGCCTTTCGTGCTGTCCGGGCGCGAGACCCGGGTGGTGCCTGGCGGCCTGACCCGGGTTGCCCTGCGTGAAGGCTCACTGGTGGTCAATTCGTCCCAGGGCGGCGGTACCAAGGACACCTGGGTGGTCGAGGATTAAGCCATGTTGAGTAGAACTGCCTCCGATTTGTACTGGATGTCACGTTACCTGGAGCGCGCGGAAAACCTCGCGCGGATGCTTGATGTCAGTTATTCGCTGTCGCTGATGCCGCAGGATGGCCGCGGTGACGGCCTGGATGAAATGGCCATGCCGCTGTTGATCACCGGTACTCTCGACGATTACCTGGAGCGCCACGGCCAGTTGCATGCCGAGCGCCTGCTGCACTTCTTTGCCCTGGACCCGGAAAACCCGGCAAGCATTTACAGTTGCCTCGGCGCGGCGCGGGCCAGTGCCCATGCGGTTCGTGGGCGGATCACCGCCGACATGTGGGAAAACATCAACGCCACCTGGCTGGAGATTCGTGGCATCGCCGAGCAGGGCCTGGGGCGCTACGGCATGAGCCGTTTCTGCGAGTGGATCAAGGAGCGCTCGCACCTGTTCCGTGGTGCTACCTACGGCACCATCATGCGCAACGACGCCTTTCGCTTCATTCGCCTGGGCACCTTCATCGAGCGCGCCGACAACACCCTGCGCCTGCTCGATGCCCGCTACGAGATGCTCGGCGACGAGGCCGAGGCGGTCAGCGACAGCTCGGCGCGCGGCTATTACCAATGGAGCGCCTTGCTGCGCGCGCTGTCGTCATTCGAGGCCTACACCGAAATCTACCGTGACGCCCCGGCTGCCCGCCATGTCGCCGAGCTGCTGCTGTTGCGCGCCGATGTACCGCGCTCGCTGCGAGCCTGCACCGAAGAGATCGACCAGATCCTCGCCAGCCTGCCCGGTGGCAACGGCCGCCCGGCCCAGCGCCTGGCCGCCGAGGTGGACGCACGCCTGCGCTACACCTCGATCGATGAAATCCTTGCCGAGGGCCTGCACCCCTGGTTGACCCATTACATTCCGCTGGTGCGTGAACTGGGCAATGCCATTCACAGTGCCTACCTGGAGGCTGTATGAGACTGACCATTAGCCACGAAACCGCCTACCACTACGAAGAGCTGGTGCGCTCGAGCATCCAGTACCTGCGCTTGACCCCGCACGACAGCGAACGCCAGCAGGTGCTCAGCTGGCAGCTGGACCTGCCGCGGCCGGTGCGGGCGCAACTGGACCCGTTCGGCAACATCCTGCATGTGCTGAGCCTGGAGGAGCCGCATGCGGACCTGGTCATCGGCGCCCGCGGCCTGGTCGACATCGATGAAAGCCGTGAAACCGAGCACGAGCTGCAATCACCGCTGCCGTTCCTGCGCTTCACCCGCCTCACCGAAGCGGATGATGCGTTGCGCGCCTTCGCCAGCCAGCAATGCCGCAAGCGGCGTGACCGCTCGGCGTTGATCGAGCTGATGAACGCCCTGAACCAGCGCATGGCCTACCGGCCGGGCAGCACCGCCGTCGACACCAGCGCGGCTCAGGCGTTTGCCGGTGGGGCCGGGGTTTGCCAGGACCATACCCATGCCTTCCTGGCGTGCGCGCGCAGCCTGGGCGTGCCGGCGCGCTACGTGTCCGGGTACCTGTTCGACAGCGACAGCCAGCAGATGGCCAGCCACGCCTGGGCCGAAGCCTGGCTTGAGGATGCCTGGTACAGCTTCGATGTCACCAACCAATTGGCCCGGCCCGAACGGCACCTGAAGCTGGCCGTGGGCCTGGACTACCTGGATGCCTGCCCGGTACGCGGCATGCGCCGGGGTGGCGGTTTCGAGCAGATGCACGCCAAGGTGCTGGTGACTCCGGCCCTCAACGCCCAGCAGCAGTGAGCTTCAGGGTTTGCGCGTGACCATGTGGCGCAGGTACGCAAGCAGTGCGTCCAGCTCACTGTCGTTGATGACCGTTTCGGTAAACCCGGGCATTTTCGCCTGGGGCCATTGGCGCAGGCTTTGCGGGTCGCGGATATAGCGCCGCAGATAGTCGGCCTGGAAGTATTCGGTGGGGTTGTGCGGCAGGTTCAGGTCCGGGCCGAACTGGGCGTCACCGGCAGCGTTGAGGCGATGACACGCCAGGCAGTTTTTCTGGAACACGGCAAAGCCTTGGTTGATCGGATCATCGGCGGCCAACCCCGGTGCCGGGCGCATGGCTGGGAACCGCTCGGCCACCGTCGCCAGACGGCGAATGCTGGCGACCTGGAACGGCCACTGCTCCGGGCTGATGCGCCCGGCTTGCGGGTCGGTCCAGACCAGATAGAAAGGCCCGGCGCTGGTTTTGCCTTTGGCCAGGGGTGGCCAGGGCTTGGCCGGGTCTTCAATGGCTAGCCAGGCTCGGGCAGGGCCGTCCTTGAGCAAAGGCGCAGCCGGCATCTCGGCAGCAAAACCATCCAGGGCTACGGCCTGCAGGTGATCATCAGCCCGTACGCCCTGCAGGAGCGCAGCCAGCGGCACCGCGCGGTAGTGCATGGTTTTCTTGTAGGAAACATCGTTGTCGATCTGGATGTCCTGCACCAGCGGGTGTTTGAGCAGCTCGGCGCTCTGCCAAGGGCGACTGCCATTACCCAGGTCCAGGGTCAGTTGTGCCGCCTGCAAGGGCAGGCAGAGCAGGGCAATGAGCAAGGTAAAGCACTGGCGCATGGGCACTCTCCAACCATCAGGGTCGGCAGATTACCTGCACACAAGCGGCTTGTGCCAGGCACAAACCCAGGGAAGAGGGCATGTCGCTCAGCCGAACAGGCGCGAAAGGTTCGGCAGGATCAACAGCAGCGTAGTGGCGAAGAGGATGAGCCCGGCTTGACGTACTTTGTGTTGTTTGAACATGGCTGACCGCCTTTTTGTTGTTATTCCTGAGTGCCCAGAGGCTTCCTTGTCATCGATCTGGCGAACATCATTTAACGCTGTGAAACCATTAAGACGCGAACTGTTGCTAATGGGTATACAGCTAACCTTAGGGTCAACGTCACCCGTGTTTTAGAACGCTTTAATCTGTACTTAAGCAGTTATGTGCAGTTTTTGCTATGAGGCCTTTGGCCATCCATCAGCATTCCCCTTGCTAGACACTTGCGTGCCTTTAGTGAGTGGATCCACAGATCGTGACCGTTCGTCCGAGCATCATACTTGCCTGCGCGCCTTATTCGGGGCAGGCTTTACGGGGCAATCCCGCCTTTGTCGTTCAGGACTATTTATATGTCGCTACGCATCTGCATCCTGGAAACCGACGTCCTGCGACCCGAGCTGGTCGAGCAGTATCAGGGCTACGGACGGATGTTCGAGCAGCTGTTCTCCCGCCAGCCAATCGCCGCCGAGTTTCGCGTCTACAACGTGTTGAACGACGAGTATCCCGATGAAGACCAGGTGTTCGATGCCTACCTGGTCACTGGCAGCAAGGCCGACTCGTTCGGTGATGATCCGTGGATTCAGAAGCTCAAGGCGTTCCTGCTGGACCGCTACCAGCGTGGCGACAAATTGCTTGGTGTGTGTTTCGGTCATCAGTTGCTGGCGCTACTGCTGGGTGGCAAGAGCGAGCGCGCGCACCAGGGCTGGGGGGTGGGTACCCACCGCTATGTGATGAACGCCAAGGCGCCGTGGATCAGCCCGCAGGTCGAAGAACTGACCTTGCTGATCAGCCATCAGGACCAGGTCACGCGCCTGCCGGAAAACGCCACGGTGATTGCCTCCAGCGATTTCTGCCCGAACGCGGCCTACCACATCGGCGATCAGGTGCTGTGCTTCCAGGGCCACCCGGAGTTCATCCACGACTATTCGCGGGCGCTGCTTGAGTTGCGCCAGGACAGCCTCGGCCAGGAGGTGTACCACAAGGGTATCGACAGCCTGGTGCATGAGCATCACGGCAGTACGGTGGCCGAATGGATGATGCGTTTTGTCGCGCACAAACCTCAGGGCAGCTCGAACTGAGGCCTGCCGTTACAGCCAGCCGGAGCGCTTGAAGCTGGCATACAACGCCGTGCAGCCCACGGCGATCCCGCCCAGCACGGCAAAGTAGCCGTAGTGCCAGCTCAGTTCCGGCATGTTCTGAAAGTTCATCCCGTAAATCCCCGCCACTGCGGTGGGGAACGCCAGGATCGCCGCCCAGGCGGCAAACTTGCGCTGCACGATGCTCTGGCGCGAGGACTCCAGCAGCATGCCGATTTCGATGGTCTGGCTGGCGATATCGCGAATCCCGGCCAGGTCTTCCATCTGCCGGGTGACGTGGATCTGCACATCGCGAAAATACGGGCGCATGTTCTTGTCGATAAAGGGGAAGGTCAGGCGCTGCAGTTCTTCGCTGACTTCGACCATTGGCGCCACGTAGCGGCGCAGGCGCAGGATGTCGCGGCGCAGGCTGTGGATGCGCTGGATGTCTTCTTCCTTGAGCGAGCCGCTGAGCACGCTGCGCTCCAGTTCCTCGATCTCGCCATGAATGGCTTCGCTGACCGGCTGGTAGTTTTCGGTCACGAAGTCGAGCAGGGCGTAGAGCACGAAGTCCTCGCCGTGCTCCAGCAGCAGCGGGCGGGCCTCACAGCGCTGGCGCACCAGGGCGTAGGACTTCGAATGACCGTTGCGCGCAGTGATGATGTAGCCATTGCCGGCGAAGATATGCGTCTCGATGAACTCCAGCTTGCCTTCATGGCGCACAGGCGAGTACGTGACGATGAACAGGGCGTCACCGAAGGTTTCCAGCTTGGGCCGGCTGTGTTTTTCCAGTGCGTCTTCGATGGCCAGCTCATGCAGGTTGAACTGGCGCTGCAGATTGGCCAGCTCCTGGGCATCGGGCTCTTCCAGGCCAATCCAGACAAAATGCCCGGGCTTGCTCGCCCATTGGCTGCCTTCGTCCAGGCTGATGTTGGTGACCTTCCTGCCGGCGCTGTACACCGCCGCTGCAACGACTCGACCCATGGTTGTCCGCTTCTTCTGTTAACCGTGCCAGTAGCTTGGTCTGACTGGCACAATTCGGCAACTGTTCACGCCAGGGCCAGCTCGCCTTCCATGCGATCGATACAGTGCTGCATCTGCACGCGGCATTGCTCGGCCAGCGCCGGTACATCCTGCTGGGTCAGGCCACTGGTAGCGATGGGGGGCAGTGAGCGGATGATCACCTTGCTGCGGCGCCAGCCGTTGAGGCTCAAGCGGCAGGCATAGCGGCTGACGCATACGGGTACGATCGGCACGCCGGCTTCTACGGCCATGTGAAAGGCACCTTTCTTGAAGGTGATCAGGTGCTCGCCGGCATTGCGCGTGCCTTCGGGGAACACCCAGATCGAGGTGTTGTCTTCGCTCAGGGTGCGGGTGGTGGTCTGGATTGCCCGGCGCGCCTGGTAGGCATTGCCGCGATCGACCAGCACGTTGCCGCCCAGCCAGAACAACTGGCCGAACAGGGGAATCCACTTCAGGCTCTTCTTGCCGATGCACACGGTGCGCCGCGGCACCACATGACCCAGCACGAACAGGTCGTAGTTGGACTGGTGGTTGGCGATGATCACGCAGCCCGGCGGCTGATCGAACAGCGGGCCGACCTCGGCCTTGATCTCAAGGCGCATCAGCCAGGTGGCAGGCAGCCCATAAAGGCGTGCACAGATTCGGCTGTTGTCCGGGTTGAACGGTCGGCACAGGCCAACCAGCACACCGAGAACACCGGCCAGGAGAAAATGCAGCCCCAACAGGAACATGCGGATAATAAAAAGCATCGTACGACTCACACCAGGCAAACGCGGCGCAGTGTACGGGTGTGCACTTCTATCGGCAAACGCTCATTGGCGCGGGGCAGGCCCGATTGCGCGAATAATCGCAATCAGGCCTTGGTAGGGGGTCAGCCCAGGTGTTCCTGGTCGCGGATGATCGCGTCGTCGAGGATCTCGAACAGTGCTTTGCGCACCTTGAGCTTGGTGTGCTTGTGGGCGTTCATGTTGATCTTCTTCAACTGGCGGGCTGCCGTCAGCGCAGCTTCCTGCAGCTGTTCGACCGGCACTACCTTGTCGAGGAAGCCGGCGTCAACGGCGCTGGCCGGGTCGAACATCTCGGCGTTGATCACCGACCGGTGGAACGCCGAGCGGCGCAGGCGATCCCGGGCCAGTTCGATACCGGCGTGGTGCATGGTCATGCCGATCTGCACTTCATTAAGGCCGATGCTGAACGGGCCTTCGACACCGATGCGGTAGTCGGCCGAGAGCAGCAGGAAGGCGCCTTTGGCCACCGCGTGGCCCGGGCAGGCAACGATGATCGGAAACGGGTGCGAGAGCATGCGCCGGGCCAGGGTGGAGCCGGCGGTCACCAGGCTGACGGCCTCTTTGGGGCCGGCGGTCATGACTTTCAGGTCGTAGCCGCCGGAGAGAATGCCTGGCTGGCCGGTGATGATTACCACCGCGCGGTCTTGCACGGCCTGGTCGAGGGCGGCATTGAACGCCTTGATGACGTCAGGCGAGATGGCGTTGACCTTGCCGTTGTTCAGGGTCAGGGTCGCAATGCCGTCTTCGAGGTGGTAGGTAATCAGCTCACTCATCACAGGGTTCCTTAAGGGGGAGTGGGGCAGACGTTACTCAGGCAAGTGCCCGAGGTAAAGCGCTGTGACTGACTGACCGGTCAGCGTCCCGGCCCACGTGCTTGTCCTGACGGGAGCGCGGTAAACCGGGCTGCCGAAGCACGCCAGAGAATGGCGGCTTTGCCCTGTGTGCCGTGTTTTTTCGATTAAATGGCTTAAGCACATGAATATTCTGAAAAAAACCTTTGCCATTAGAACCTCTTTCGACTACATTAGCGCGCCTCGACAGGCTGAACTGCTTGGCGAGAACCGGTGAAGTGTCCGAGTGGCTGAAGGAGCACGCCTGGAAAGTGTGTATACAGGAAACTGTATCAAGGGTTCGAATCCCTTCTTCACCGCCACATCTAGAAAAGCCCCCGACCTGAACAAGGCCGGGGGCTTTTTGTTTTGCCCATGAAAAAGGATGTTTCAGATGCTCAAAGAATGTTTTACCAAGGCCCAGATCCTTGCCGCTGAACAATTGCTGACCCTGATCAGTCCGTCGGCGGCAATGGCCAGCCAGCATGTCCAGGCCCTGCGCGAGGTCGAGCTGGATGAAGACGACGTCGAGGAATTCGAGGACGATCCGCAGCAACTGATGTATATCGTCAAGGATGTGGCTGACTGGGAGTCGGTGTTCTTCGTCGACTGGAAAGACACCGAGTCGTTTGTACAGAGCGTGCAACAGCTGGCCGAGGCGCGGGATGCCGAAGTCACTTTCGGTGTCGAAGACGCGGAGGATGAAGACTTCCTCGACGACACCACGGTGCCCGAGCTGATGGTCACGGCCCACGACGAACTGCACAAGCAGGGCCTGGTGCTGTGGAACTGGTCCACCGACAGTGACTGCTACAGTGGCTTCATCACCACCAGGGACGTGGCGGCGCAGCTGGTTGCGTTGGGCGAGGTGTTGGAAGTGGAAATTCGCGAGGGTAGCGAGCCGTTCTGACGGCGGTGCTTGGTGGGAGCTGGCTTGCCAGCGATGGGGCCAGTGCAGTCAGCACATCAGGTGTTGCCTGGATTACGACCGCTTCGCGCAGCTCCCACAGGTCCGGCGGCGCACGCAGATTCATTGTGGGAGCTGGCTTGCCAGCGATGAGGCCCGTGCAGTCAGCACATCAGGTGCTGCCTGGATTACGACCGCTTCGCGCAGCTCCCACAGGTCCGGCGGCGTACGCAGATTCATTGTGGGAGCTGGCTTGCCAGCGATGGGGCCCGTGCAGTCAGCACATCAGGTGCTGCCTGGATTACGACCGCTTCGCGCAGCTCCCACAGGTCCGGCGGCGCACGCAGATTCATTGTGGGAGCTGGCTTGCCAGCGATGAGGCCCGTGCAGTCAGCACATCAGGTGCTGCCTGGATTACGACCGCTTCGCGCAGCTCCCACAGAGTCGGCGGCGTACACAGATTCATTGTGGGAGCTGGCTTGACCCGCGATGAGGCCCTCAGAAACTCACAGAAGCCGAAACCCGTGCGGTGCGCGGCGCACCCTGAAACAGATAACCATCCCCCAGGTACTCCCCGGCATCGCGCCAGTAGCGTTTGTCGAAGACGTTATCCACCATCAGCCGCAGTACTGTGTCGTAGCCGCCAACCTTGGTGCTGTAGCGGCTCCCCAGATCGAACACCGCATAGCTGCCGACTTCCACCGTACCGGCCTGATTGGCGTACTTGCTGGCGCTGTAGCGCGCGCCGCCGAGCACGGCCAGGCCCGGGATTGGCAGGCTGTAGTCAGCCTGCACCGCGGCACGCAAGTTCGGTACGTTCAGCGCCTGATGGTCTTCGTAGTCAGCCGTGCCGCTGTTCTTGACCCGCGCGCGAATCGCCGCGGCACTGGCATTGATCTGCAAGTTGGAAGTCAGCCAGCCGCTGGCGCCCAGCTCCAGGCCGATGTTCTTCTGCTGGCCTTGCTGCACATAGGTGAAATGTCCGGCGCCATCAGGTTGCGAATACTGATAGGCCTGGCGCAGCTGGAACAGCGCTGCGCTCAGGCTCAGGCGTTGCCAGTCGCGCTTGATGCCGAGCTCGATCTGCTGCGAGGTGGTCGGGGCGAGGATGTCCTGGTTGTTCTGGGCAAACCATGGCGCCGCGCTGCCTGCTGAAAGGCCTTTGCTGAAGCTGGTGTACAGCGAGATATCAGCACGTGGTTTGTAGATCAGCGCTGCGTTGGGCAGCAGCTCGTACTGGCGGGTATGGCGGCGATCGTTGCCGGCTTCATCGAAGGCTCTTTCGTCCAGGCGCACCACGCGAGCGCCCAGTTGGGTCTGCCACTGCTCGTTGAAAGTGATCCGGTCACTGACAAAAACACCGTATTGACGGCTGTCCAGGCGCCGTTCGGAGTGCCCTGGCGAGCCATCGAACGGCTCCAGTGCAGGGGTTGGCTGGTAGATGTTGCCGCTACCGATGAACTGGTTGAAGGTTGGCCGCTGATCGAGGGTGCGCCGCTGTGCGCTGCTGCCGACCGTCAACTCATGGCCCAGCCCGGCCAGCTCGAAACGCCCGTTCAGCAGCGCTTGGGCTTCGTCGATACGGCGTGTGTCGTCCGGGCTGCGGAAATCATAGATGTCGTAGTCGCCTTGCGGGCTGAAATAGTTCGGTACGCTGGATTCGGCGCAACTGGGCGCGCCATAGCAGCCCCAGGCAAACGAACTGTAGTCATCGATCACCACCTTGCTGCGCGAGGCGCTGAGGCTGCCCGTCCAGTTGTCACTGAAGCGATACTCGAAGCGCCCGCCAAGGTTCAGCGAATCGATTGTCACCGGGTTGGCCCAGTGCTGATAGGCCAGGCGGTCATGCGGGTCGATACCGTGGGGCAGGCTGTTGCCGCCCAGTAGCTGATAACCCGGCACCGAGCGCTGTTCGCGCTGCTGGTATTCGGCGTCCAGTTGCAGCACCGCGTCGGGGTTGATTTGCCAGTCGAAGGCCAGGGAGGCGAAGTCGCGCTTGCCGTCGGCATGGTCGACGTAGGAGCGGATATCTTCATGGGCCAGGTTGGTGCGCAGGCCGAACTGGCGCTCGCTGCCGAACCAGCCGCCCAGGTCGGTGGCGATGTAGCGTTCACCCTGCTCGTTGCTCGACACTGTCACCGAACGCACATCTTGCGCTCGCTTGGTCACGTAATTGATCAGCCCGCCGGGTTCCGACACGCCGCTCTGCAAGCCCGACAGGCCCTTGAGCAACTCGACCTGCTGTTTGTTCTCCAGGGCCACGTTCTGCTCGCCGGCGATGGTCTGGCCGTTGATCCTGTAACTGCTGGCGGCATTGAGCTCAAAACCGCGCACGTTGAAGTTTTCGTAGTAGCCGATCGGGGCATAGCTTTCACCCACCGAAGCATCGCTTTGCAGGACTTCGCTGAGTGTGCGCACCTGACGATCAGCCAGCAGTTGCTCGCTGAACACCGCAATCGACGCCGGGGTGTCCAGCAATGGTGCCGGCTGGAAGCCGCCGACGGCCGCTTCGCGGGCCTGATAGCCCTCGCTGTAGGCCTCGGACACCTGCACCGGGGCCAAGGTAATGCTGTCCTGAGCCAGGCTGTGCGTGGCTGGCAGGGCCAGGCTCAGGCCGAGCAGGCGCAAGGGCAGGCGAGGGCGGGGCAGGGTCATGCAGGAGCTCCTTGACGGCGAACGCGGACGCGCCGTTATTGATCGGCTGCAGTCCGAAAGGGTTTTTTGCCCAGTAGGTAGAGGGGCGTGGGCCCAGGCATTGATAGCCTGCCGGTATTGCGCCGGGCAGGCGGGGACGCAATCTTAGCAGGGGCAACCGGCGGGCGGCGCCCCTGTTTTCAATCGGCTGCTACTGCCATGAACGAGCGGGCGTCGCGCGGCTTCAACCGTTTGCTGCGGTCTGGGAATGGCGCCGCCAATTACCGTCGATTTTCGACCAGGTTTTCTTGTCGGTGATGGCCATCAGCTTGCGACCATCCTTGAAGGTTGCGAGGAAGGTCACCTCCTCTTCCTTGCCGCCTAACCACAGGCCGGCGATCAGGCCAACCGGGCCGGCCACCAGGGCGCCGGCCACACCCCAGCCAAGGGCACTGCTCAGGCTGCGGCTGGACTCCTGATTGGCAACGACCAGGTCGGTAATGCGGGTAAGGGCGATTTTCTCGCCGGGTGAAGGGCTACGGGCGGTCTTGAGTGTGAGCGATCCATTGCGGTACTCGCCTTCACCTTGCAAGAAATCGCCGGATTGAACCGTGAGTCTTGTCATAGTGGCGTCCAGGTTGAAAGGGCTATTGACCAATCCCTACTCAGCGCCAGCGCACGGCACAAGTCAATGGTCAGGCGACGGAGGGTACTCCCCTAGTTGTCACAAAAAAGTAAAGGTTCAGGGCCCACGAGTTATAACGGCATGTCGCATTCTTATAATTAAAGTTCGGATTCGCAACTAAAGCCTCCTGCTCGGTTTTCGTCTGTCGCTCGCTTTTTTAGTGGAGTCGATATATCGCCGTTTGCGCAAATTGATGTCGCTAAGCTAAATCGAGGGTTTTAAAATTGTAGGACAATAAACAACTTGGGTTAATGAAAATTGGCGTCAAAAAAAGCTGGACAGTTCAATTCCTGGTGTGTCAGTTTTTCCCCGCCTCATTCAGGCGAGTGATAGGACGATCTCGCCGCGGGAGCGTCCTGTCGGACAACAACTGCTTTTTTGTAAACAAGGAAGTGTCTGTATGTCGAAAGTCAAAGAAAGCGCTATTGTTTCAGCTGGCTCTGTATTGCAACCGCACGGTGCAAGTTCCGCTTACAGCCTGATCAATAGTTTCGGCCATCAATATGATCGCGGCGGCAGTGCGACAGTGAATGGCAAACCTTCGTTCTCGGTCGACCAGGCCGCTACCCAGTTGCTGCGTGACGGCGCTGCCTGGAAAGACCTGAACAAGGACGGCACCATCAACCTGACCTATACCTTCCTGACCAAGGCGCCTGCTGGCTTCGACAGTCAGGAACTGGGCTCGTTCAGCGCCTTTTCCGCCCAGCAGAAGGCTCAGGCCAAACTGTCCATGCAGTCCTGGGCAGACGTGGCCAAGGTCACCTTCAAGGAGGCCGCGACAGGTGGCGACGGTCACATGACCTTCGGCAACTACAGCGATGGCAGCAGCGGCGGTGCGGCATTTGCCTACCTGCCATTTGACCGGCCAGGCTCGCACAAGGGTGAATCCTGGTACCTGATCAACAGCCAGTACCAGGCCAACGTCAACCCGGAAAACGGCAACTACGGGCGTCAGACCCTGACCCACGAAATCGGCCACGTGCTGGGCTTGTCTCACCCGGGCGACTACAACGCCGGGGAAGGCTACCCGACCTACGCCGATGCTTCCTACGGTCAGGACACCCGTGGCTACAGCGTCATGAGCTATTGGGGCGAGAGCAACACCAACCAGAACTTCACCAAGGGCGGCGTGCAGGTGTACTCCTCGGCACCGCTGATGGATGACATCGCGGCAATCCAGAAGCTGTATGGCGCCAACTACGCGACCCGCTCCGGCGACACCGTGTACGGCTTCAACTCCACCGCTGACCGCGACTTCTACTCGGCCACCTCGGCCTCGTCGAAAGTCGTCTTTTCGGTGTGGGACGGCGGCGGCAACGACACCCTGGACTTCTCCGGTTTTACCCAAAACCAGAAGATCAACCTCAATGACGCGTCGTTCTCTGATGTCGGCGGCATGATTGGCAATATTTCCATTGCCAAGGGTGCCATCGTCGAGAATGCCATCGGCGGCTCGGGCAACGACCTGCTGATCGGCAACGCCGTGGCCAACGAGCTCAAGGGTGGTGCCGGCAACGACATCATCTACGGCGGCGGCGGTGGCGACAAACTCTGGGGTGGTGCCGGTTCCGACACCTTCATCTTCGCTGCCAGCAGCGATTCGACCCCGAGCAATCCTGACCGGATCATGGATTTTGTCAGCGGTCAGGACAAGATCGACCTGTCGGCCATCTCGGCCTTTGCCGTCAACAAGCTGCCACTGCAGTTCGTTGATGCCTTCACCGGTCATGCCGGCGAGGCGGTACTGAGCTTCGATCAGGCCAGCAACCTCGGTAGCCTGTCGATCGACATCACCGGCAACAGCCTGTCTGATTTCCTGGTGACCACCGTAGGTCAGGCAGTCGCCACGGATATCGTGGTCTGACAACAGCCTGGAAGGGCGGCGCGCAAGCGCCGCTTCTTCTGAGAGGATTACAGGCAGATGATGGCTCTCAAGCGAATGATCGCGCTCGGCGCGGTTCCCCTGATGTTGATGACCGAGGTCGGTATGGCAAGCAGCCTGCTACTCCCCACTCCCGCACAACTGGCCGGTGACTGGACGCTTTACCCCGAAGCCGATCGGGCTGCAGGTTGCGAGCTGTACCTGGATGTAACGCAAACCTTGCGCGGTGATCTGCAATGCGTAGAAGTGCTGATAGGCAAGCGCCCCAGCGGCTGGTTGCCAACCCCCGATACCCTGGCCTTGCTGGATGGCAGCGGCAGCGCATTGGTGCACTTCAACCGTTATAAGCCCGGTATGTTCAAGTGGACTTCCGCGTCCGGCGAGACACTGTTGTTGGAACGTAAGAGTAAAGAATAAAACCTTGTAGGCGATTGCCGATTTTTCAGGGATAGAAAGGCGGACAATGAACAGGCCGACTCATAAAGCCGGTGCGCCCTTGTGGGCAGCACTGGCCGATCACAAGTCCACGCTTCTGAGTGTGGGTTGTTTTACCGCGTTGATTAACCTACTCATGCTGGTGCCCTCGATTTATATGCTGCAAGTGTATGATCGGGTACTGTCTTCGCAAAACGAAACAACCCTGTGGATGTTGACGTTGATGGTGGTCGGCTTCTTTGTGTTTATTGGTGCACTGGAAGCGATCCGCAGTTTCATTGTTATTCGGGTCGGCAACCAACTGGAACAGGGCTTTAACCTGAATGTCTATCGGGCGGCCTTTGAGCGTAACTTGCGCCGGGGGGACGGACAGGCAGGGCAATCGCTCAATGACCTGACGCAGGTGAGGCAATTTGTCACCGGTCCCGCGTTGTTCGCTTTCTTCGATGCCCCCTGGTTTCCGATTTACCAGGCGGTGATCTTTCTGTTCAACGTCTGGCTGGGTGTCATGGCCTGCGCTGGTGCGTTGTTGCTGATTGCCCTGGCAATCCTCAACGAACGCCTGACCCACAAGCCGCTGGTTGAAGCCAGCGGTTTCCAGCAGCAGTCCACGCACCTGGCCAGCAGCCAGTTGCAAAACGCCGAGAGCATCCAGGCCATGGGCATGCTCGCAGCGTTGCGCCAGCGCTGGTTCGCCTTGCATTCGCGTTTTCTGACCTTGCAGAACCAGGCCAGTGATACCTCGGCGGTGATCACCGCGATCAGCAAGTCGCTGCGCCTGTGCCTGCAGTCGCTGGTGCTGGGGCTGGGCGCCTTGCTGGTGATCGAGGGGCAGATGACCGCGGGCATGATGATCGCCGGGTCCATCCTCATGGGCCGGGTGCTCAGCCCCATCGATCAGTTGATTGCCGTGTGGAAGCAGTGGAGCGGGGCGCATATGGCCTATCAGCGTCTGGACGGCCTGCTGCGCGAGTTTCCCGAGCCGCCGGCACCGATGGCCTTGCCTGCGCCAAGCGGGCGCCTGAGCTTCGAGCAGGTCAGTGCCGGGCCGCCAGGCAAGCGCGTGGCAACCCTGCAGCAGATCAGCTTCAACCTGAGTGCCGGTGAAGTGCTCGGGGTACTGGGTACCTCCGGCTCGGGCAAGTCGACCCTGGCCAAGGTGCTGGTCGGCGTCTGGCCGACGCTGGCCGGTACCGTGCGCCTGGACGGCGCCGACCTGCACCGTTGGGATCGCGAGGCCCTGGGCCCGCACATCGGTTACCTGCCACAGAACATCGAACTGCTGCGCGGCAGCATTGCCGAGAACATTGCCCGCTTTGCCGAACTGGACGGCCACAAGGTGGTCGAGGCGGCGCGTCAAGCCGGTGTGCACGAGCTGATTTTGCGCTTGCCGCAAGGCTACGACACCCGCCTGGGCGAAGACGGCGGCGATCTTTCCGGCGGGCAGAAGCAGCGCATCGCCCTGGCTCGTGCCCTGTACGGTGGGCCGAGCCTGATCGTGCTCGACGAACCCAATTCCAACCTCGACACCAGTGGCGAGGCGGCGCTGGCCACCGCCATTGCGCAAATGAAAGCCCAGGGCCGCACCGTGGTGCTGGTTACCCATCGCTCGGCCGCGCTGGCCCAGGCCGACAAGCTGCTGGTACTCAGCGAGGGCCGGATGCAGGCATTTGGGCCGGCGCATGACGTCATGCAGGCCCTGAGCCGGGCCCAGGAGCAGGCTCAGCGCCAACCGGCCAATGCCGCATTGGCAACCGGAGGTGGCGCATGAGCCAGGTCGATAAAAGCCGCAGTGCACGCTTTTATGTACGCCTCGGGTGGTTGCTGACCCTGGTCGGCTTTGGCGGTTTTATCGCCTGGGCAACCCTGGCGCCGCTTGATCAGGGCATTGCCGTGCAAGGCACGGTGGTGGTCTCGGGCAAGCGCAAGGCGGTGCAGTCCCTGGCCGGCGGCGTGGTCAGCCGCATCCTGGTCAGTGAAGGCCAACGGGTTAAGCAGGGGCAGCCACTGTTTCGCTTGGACCAGACCCAGGTCCAGGCTGACGTGCAGTCGCTGCAGGCCCAGTACCGGGTGGCATGGGCCAGCCTGGCACGCTGGCAGAGCGAGCGCGACAACCTCGGCGAAGTCGTCTTCCCGGCAGAACTCAGCGCCGACCCCGACCCGCAGTTGAGCCTGGTGCTTGAAAGCCAGCGGCAGTTGTTCAGCAGCCGCCGCGACGCCCAGGCCCGCGAGCAGGCCGGGCTGACCGCCAGTATCGACGGTGCGGTCGCCCAGTTGGCAGGCATGCGCCGCGCCCGTGGCGACCTGCAGGCCCAGGCCGATTCACTGCGCGAACAACTGGAGAACCTCAAGCCGTTGGCCAGCCAGGGCTATATCCCGCGCAACCGCTTGCTGGAGTATCAGCGTCAGTTGTCCCAGGTCCAGCGCGACCTGGCGCAGAACAACGGCGACAGTGCGCGGTTGGAGCAGGGCATCGTCGAGTCGCGGCTGAACCTGCAACAGCGTCGTGAGGAGTATCAGAAGGAAGTGCGTAGCCAACTGGCGGAAGCGCAGTTGAAAAGCGTCACCCTGGAGCAGCAACTGACCTCGGCCGGTTTCGACTTGCAGCACAGCGAAATTCTCGCCCCGGCCGATGGCATCGCGGTCAACCTGGGCGTGCATACCGAAGGTGCGGTGGTGCGTGCCGGAGAAACCCTGCTGGAGGTGGTGCCCCAGGGCACTGCCCTCGAGGTCGAAGGGCGCTTGCCGGTCAACCTTGTGGATAAAGTCGCGGTACAGCTGCCTGTGGATATCCTTTTCACGGCCTTTAACCAGAGCAGCACGCCGCGGGTAGCGGGCGAGGTGGCGCTGATTTCCGCCGACCAGTTGCTCGATGACAAGACCGGCCAGCCGTACTACGTGCTACGCAGCACGGTCAGCGAACAGGCACTGGCGCGCCTTGACGGCCTGGTGATCAAACCGGGAATGCCGGCCGAACTGTTCGTGCGCACCGGCGAGCGCTCGATGCTCAATTACCTGTTCAAACCCCTGCTCGATCGGGCAGGCACTGCGTTGACCGAACAATAAGGAAGCCTGTGCATGAAAAGCTTGATGACCGGGCTGCTGGCGGCGTTCGCCCTGACAACAGGGGCGGGCGCGCAGGCCATGGGGCCGTTTCAGGTGTATGAGCAGGCGCTGCGCAAGGACCCGGTGTTCCTTGGCGCGCTCAAGGCCCGCGAAGCCGGGCAGGAAAACCGCGCCATTGGCCGCGCCGGTTTGCTGCCGAACCTGTCGTACAACTACAACAAGGGCCGCAACGATTCCAAGGCCCGCTACCTGGGCGACTCGCGGCGCGAGGATGAAGACCGTCACTACAACAGCTATGGCTCGAGCTTCATCCTCCAGCAGCCCTTGCTCGACTACGAAGCCTACGCCAGCTACCGCAAGGGCGTGGCCCAGGCGCTGTTCGCCGACGAGGCGTTTCGCGACAAGAGCCAGGAGTTGCTGGTGCGGGTAATGACCAGCTATACCCAGGCGCTGTTTGCGCAAGACCAGATCAGCATCAGCGTAGCCAGCAAGCAGGCGTATCAACAGCAGTTCCAGCAGAACCAGCAACTGTTCCAGCAGGGCGAGGGTACCCGTACCGATATTCTCGAAGCCCAGGCCCGCTTTGAGCTGGCCGACGCCGAGGAGATCCAGGCGCGCAACGATCAGGACGCCGCCTTGCGTGAGCTGGGGGCATTGATCGGCGAACCCTCGGCACGCATCGACGAACTGGCGCCGCTCAACGACGGCTTTGCCTTGCTGGCGCTGCAACCGGCGACCTATGAGGCCTGGCATGAGCTGGCGCTGGCCAATAACCCGCAACTGGCATCCCAGCGCCAGGCCCTGGAGGTGGCCGAATACGAAGTGGAACGCAACCGTGCCGGGCACCTGCCCAAAGTCACCGCCTACGCTACATCGCGGCAAATGCAGTCTGACAGTGGCAACACCTACAACCAGCGCTACGACACCAACACCATCGGCATCGAAGTCAGCCTGCCGTTGTTTGCCGGTGGCGGGGTGTCGGCGGCCACCCGTCAGGCCAGCCGCAACCTGGAGCAGGCCGAATACGAACTGGACGGCAACACCCGGGCAACCCTGATCGAGTTGCGCCGCCAGTACAACGCCTGCCAGTCGGGCGTCAGCCGCCTGCGCGCCTATCAGCGGGCGCTGACCTCGGCCGAGGCGTTGGTACAGTCGACCCGCCAGAGCGTGCTGGGGGGGGAGCGGGTCAACCTCGATGTGCTCAATGCCGAGCAGCAGTTGGCGACCACCCGCCGCGACCTGGCCCAGGCCCGCTACGACTACCTGCTGGCCTGGGTCAAGCTGCATTACTACGCCGGGACCCTGCGCGAAGAGCACCTGGCCCGGGTCGATGAGGCCTTTGTACGCCGTTAGGCGGTACGCAGGCGCACGGCGCGCTGGCGTTCGGCCAGGCCCCAGACCAGCAAGGCCAGGGCGCCGATGCTCAGACCGGCGATGACAATACCGTCCCAGCCGTAGCGCTGGAACAGTTGCGTACCGAGCAGCGAGCCGAGTGCACCGCCGATGAAGTAGCAGGTGATGTAGCCGGCATTCAGGCGGTTGCGGGCTTCCGGGCGCAGGGCAATCACGGCATTCTGGTTGCTCACGTGCACCAGTTGAACCGCCAGGTCGAGCAACAGCACACCGAGCAACAGTGCCGCCAGCGACGACTGTGCATAGGCCAGCGGCACCCATGAGAGCAGCAAGGCCAGCAAGCCTACCGTGGTGCCCAGCGGGCCTTTGCCACGGTCGGCCAGGCGCCCGGCCCAGTTGGCCGACAGGGCACCGGCGGCACCAGCCAGGCCGAACAGTCCGATCACGGCGTCAGAGAAATGGTAGGGCTCGGCCGACAAGAGAAACGCCAGCGGGGTCCAGAACAGGGCAAACAAACTAAACGACAACAGGCCCAGCAACGAGCGCAAGCGCAGGATCGGCTCGTCAACGAACAGGCGGAACACCGAGCCGAGCAGCGCTGGATAGCTGAGCCCGGCGTGCTGATGACGCTCGGGCAGGGCGCGGAACAAGGCGATCGCCGACAGCCCCATCAACGCCGCAGCCAGCAGGTAGATGCTGCGCCAGCTGCCCAGTTCGGCCATGAAGCCGGCGGCGGTGCGCGCCAGCAGGATGCCCAGCAGCAACCCGCTCATCAGCGTGCCGACGACTCGCCCGCGCTGCGCTGGATCACTGAGGCCGGCGGCCATCGGCACCAGCACCTGAGCGACTACCGAGAACAGGCCGGTGAGGGTGGTGCCGATCAGCAGCCATGCCAGGCTGGGCGAAAAGGCGCTGATCAGCAGGCCCAGGGTGCTGATGGCGATCATGCTGACGATCAGTTTGCGCTGTTCGAACAGGTCGCCCAGAGGGGCCAGCAACAACAGGCCGGCGCCGTAGCTCAGCTGTGCGGCGATGACGATGGCCCCGGCGCTGGCGGTGGTCAGGCCGAAGTGTTCGGCGATGCTATGCAGCAAGGGTTGGGCGTAATAGTTGCTGGCGACGGCAAGGCCCGTGGCGGTCGCCATCAGCAGAATCAGGCCGCGGCTCAGGGTGTGGCTGGAAGAGGTCATGGACCGTCTCGATCAGTGGCAGTTGGGAAGTGACAGTATCGGAAATACGCTAGCATGACGCCAATGTATCGTTTTCATTCTATCCATCTTGAAAATAGATCAATCCATGAACCTCAAGCAGATTGAATATGCCCTGGCGGTGGTCGACACCGGTAGCTTTACCCGTGCCGCCGAGCGCTGCCATGTGGTGCAGTCGGCCTTGAGCCACCAGATTGCCAGGCTGGAAGAAACCCTCGGCGTCAGCCTGTTCGAGCGTAGCTCGCGGCGCGTGCGCCTGACGCCGGCGGGCGAAGCCTTCGTGCAGAGTGCCCGGCCAGCGCTGGAAGCCACCCGGCGGATTGCCGAAGATGTCGCCGCGGCCTGTGGCGAAGTACGCGGGCAATTGTCCATCGGCGAGATCACCTCGCTGACCGAACTTGACCTGGTCGATCTGCTGGCCGATTTTCATGCTCAGCACCCGTTGGTGGATATCCGCTGGCTGATGGCCAAGAGCGAGTTGCTCATTGCCGATGTGCGCGAACGGCGCCTGGACGTGGGCTTTATCGGGGTTTGGCCGGGCGAGCGGCTGGACGGCGTCGAGTACCGCCTGCTGGCCGAAGAGGAACTGGTGGCGGTCATGGCCGTCGAGCATCCCTTGGCGGGTGCCGCGCGCTTGTCTCTGGTTGATCTCCAGGCCCAGCCACTGGTGGATTTTCCGGCCGGTAGCGGCGCCCGCCGGCAAACCGACGAGGCCTTTGCCGCCGCCGGCGTGCGTCATCGGGTGCAGTTCGAGGTGACCAATATCCGCCTGGTGGAGAAGTTTGCCAAACGCGGCCTTGCCATCGGCCTGGTGCCGGCGCGAATTGCCAACAGCTTCAACGGCGTGATGTCGGTGGCAATCGAGGATGCGCCGGTGCGTCACGTGTATGCGATCTGGTCGATGCACCCGACCCCGGCCGCCAGGGCCTTTGCCCAGCTGATTGAACAGCGCCTGGCGGTCAGGGATGGCCATTGACCCGCCTCAGGCCGCGAAGCCGCCGTCGATGCTCAGGCTGGCACCGGTAATGTAGGCTGCCTCGGGGCCGGCCAGGTAGGCGACGAAGCTGGCAATCTCGTCGACATGACCGTAGCGACCCACGGCCATCAAGCCCATCAGGCTTTCGGCGAATTCGCCTTGGGCCGGGTTCATGTCGGTGTCCACCGGGCCCGGCTGGACATTGTTGATGGTGATGCCCAGCGGCCCGAGGTCACGGGCCAGGCCGCGAGTCAGGCCGACCAACGCCGATTTGCTCATGGCATAAGGGCCGCCACCGGCGAAGGGCATGCGTTCGGCATTGGTGCTGCCGATGTTGATGATCCGCCCGCCCTGGCCCATGTGCCGGACGGCCGCTTGCGTGGCCACGAAGACGCTGCGCACGTTCACCGCCAGGGTGCGGTCGAAGTCCTCCAGGCTGAAGTCCGCAAGCGGCCCCACCGCCAGAACCCCGGCATTGTTGACCAGAATATCCAGGCGACCGAACGCTTCAACAGTGCTTTGCACCGCCTGCTGCACAGCGCTGGCATCGGCACTGTCGGCCTTGATGGCCAGGGCCTTGCCGCCGGCGGCGATGATGCTCTGTTGCAGGGCGTCGGCCTGGGCCGTGGCGTTGGCATAGGTGAAGGCGACACTGGCGCCTTCGGCGGCCAGGTGTTTGACGATGGCGGCGCCGATACCGCGCGAACCGCCCTGGATCAGGGCTACTTTGCCGTGGAGGCTGGATTGGGTCGACATGCTGTGCTCCCGAAAGAACAAGGCTGGATGCCTTGGATGGGGCTCAGTATCGGCCGCTGATTACCCTGTCGGTAGCCAGTAATCGCTATAGTCTGTGTAAACCAGAAGTATGGAATCATCGGTATGGAATCCTTCAGCAGCATCGAGTGTTTTGTCCGCAGCGCCGAAGTCGGCAGCTTTGCCGAAGCGGCGCGGCGCCTGAGCCTGACCCCGGCGGCGGTGGGCAAGAACGTCGCCCGGCTGGAGGCGCGCCTGGGCGTGCGCTTGTTTCAGCGCAGTACCCGGCGCTTGACCCTGACCGAGGCCGGGCAGCGCTTTCTCGGCGAGGTGGCGGCGAGTTTTCAGACCATCCAGTACGCCGTGGCTAACCTGGCCAGTGCCGAAGGGCAACCGGCCGGCACCCTGAAGGTGAGCATGGGCACGGTGTTCGGCCGCCTGTACATCGTGCCGCTGCTGGCCGAGTTCCTGCGGCGCTATCCGGCAATCAGCCCTGACTGGCATTTCGATAACCGTCAGGTCGACCTGATTGGCCAGGGCTTTGATGCGGCCATTGGCGGTGGCTTCGACCTGCCCCAGGGCGTGGTGGCGCGCAAGCTGACCCCGGCGCACCGGATTCTGGTGGCGGCGCCGACGTACTTGCAGCAGCATCCGCCCATTACCCAGCCCGCCGATTTGCACGCGCTGGACGGCATCCTCATTCGTTCTCCGCAGACCGGGCGGGTACGTTCCTGGCCGTTGACCAGCCGCGAGCGGGAGCAGAGCCCTTTGAGCTTGCGTTTGCGCATGACCATGAGTGACTCGGAGGCAGCCTGTGCGGCGGCGGAGCAGGGCCTGGGCGTGGCGCTGGTGAGCATGCCGTTCGCCGTGCCGTACCTGCAGGCTGGCCGGCTGCTGCGGGTGTTGCCGGACTGGTATGTGGACGACGGCAATATCTCGCTGTACTACACCGAGCACAAATTGCTACCGGGCAAGACCCGGGCGTTTGTCGATTTTGTCATCGAGCAGTTTGCCCGGCAGGGGTTGGCGCAGCGGTTTGATGCGTTGGGTGCTTTATGAGGGGGGGCTGCTGTGCAGCCCATCGCCGGCAAGGCCGGCTCCCACAGTAAGGGCTCCTGCAGACCCCACACTGGATCAGGGCACGCCGAACCTGTGGGAGCTGGCCTTGCCAGCGATGGAAGGCGCAGCCTTCCTGATCACAGAACCTTGAGGATGGAGTAATTCTGGGGTACGCCGCCGAGCACCAGGCTCACCTCATCCTCTTCAACCTTGCCGATCAAACGTTGCCCCAGTGGCGAGCGCGGGGTGATCACCGTGACCAGTTGCGCCCCCTGGCCAATCTTCAGCCCGGCGCCTTCGGGCCCTAGAAACAGCTGCTGGCAAGTGCCGTTTTCGGCCTCGAGGGTCACCAGGTTGCTGACCTGGATCCCGCGTTGCGGGTCATAGTCGCGCAGCAACAATTGCTGGTACGCCGCCCGCGCCTGGCGGATTTCCTCCATGCGCCGGGCTTGCCCGGTGGCCAGGTACGACGCTTCCAGGCCCAGGGTGTCGTACTTGTTCTCGGCGATGTTCTCTTCGGCGGTGGCCGCTTCATAGGCGGTTTGCGCGGCGCGCTGGGCGACATCCAGATCAAAGCTCAGGGTATCGATGATGCGTTGCAGCAGGTCGGCTTTGGTCATGGGCTCAGTTGCAGAATTCAAGAACGAGGGCACGGCTTTTTTCGGTCGGCGCGGTGCGGTTCTGTTGCAGCCAGAACTGGCATTTGGGGTTGGACAGATTGCGCAGGCTGCCTTGCGCCTGCTCTTCGGCCTGCTGTACTTGTTGGTTGCGCAGGATCTGTTTGTATTGCTCGAACATCTGCTTTTGCGAGTCGGCTGTCTCCGGCGACGCCGGCGCCGTGGCTGGCGGCGCCAGCACCTGGCCGATCGGCTGCACCGTCGCTGGCAGCAGGCGCCCGGCCAGCCACAGGCTCAGGGCAATAGCCACAGCGCCAAGCCACAGGCCTAGCGCAATGCACAGGATCAGTTGCAGGGGTTTTAGGGTGATCTTCAATTCGCGAGGGCGGGGCATGATGGCCTCCTGGCCAGGACACGGGTTGCCATTGTCGCACGGTGCAACGGATTTTTTTCGTGCCACGCTTTTGTCAGTGATGATTTACCCGGACAATCGGCGCTTTTTCCAAGGGGCCAGCGATGAAAGCGCGGTGGGACATCTTCTGTTGTGTCGTCGATAACTACGGCGACATCGGCGTGACCTGGCGCCTGGCCCGGCAACTGGTGGCCGAGCAGGGCCTGGCGGTGCGCCTGTGGGTGGATGACCTGAAGGCGTTCGTGCGTATCTGCCCCGAAGCCCAGGCCGACGTCGCCCAGCAATGGCAGCAGGGCGTGGATGTGCGCCAATGGCCTTCCGATTGGCAGGACACTTCGGTAGCTGATGTGGTGATTGGCGCTTTCGCCTGTCAGCTACCGCCTGCCTATGTGCAGGCCATGCTCGAACAACCCCGTGCGCCATTGTGGTTGAACCTGGACTACCTCAGCGCTGAAGACTGGGTCGAAGGTTGCCATGGCTTGCCGTCGCCCCAGGCCAATGGCTTGCGCAAGGTGTTTTTCTTCCCAGGCTTTACCGCCAAGACCGGCGGCTTGCTGCGTGAGGCGAGCTTGCTGCCACGTCGCCAGGCGTTTGAGCAGGACCCGGCCGCACGCAAGGCGTTTCTGCAGGGGCTAGGTGTAACGCCAGAACGCAATGCCCGGCTGATTTCGCTGTTCGCCTACGAAAACCCCGGCGTCGCCAGCTGGCTGGATGCCCTGGCTGCCGACTGCCGCGCCAATCACCTGCTGGTGCCCGAAGGCCGGGTGCTGGGCGACGTTCAGGCCTGGCTCGGCGAGCAGGCGCTGAGCGTAGGCAGCATTGCCCGGCGCGGTGCCTTGACCGTGCAGATCCTGCCTTTCGTCAGCCAGGACGATTACGACCGGCTGCTCTGGTGCTGCGATTTCAACGCGGTGCGTGGCGAAGATTCGTTCGTCCGCGCGCAATGGGCCGCACGGCCGCTGCTCTGGCATATCTATGTGCAGGAAGAGTATGCCCACTGGGAAAAACTCGAAGCGTTTCTCGATCTGTACATCCAGGGATTGTCCGCGCCCGCCGGGGCCGCGCTGGTACAATTGTGGCGTGCCTGGAACATGGACAACGACATGGGCCAGGCCTGGCAACAGGTGCTGGCGCACTGGGACGAGCTGGAGCAGCACGCCCGCCGCTGGAGCGCGGTGCAAGCCGCTCAGCCGGACCTTGCCACGGCGCTGGTACAGTTTTACCGAAATTGGCTATGATATGCGGCCTCGATTTTTGTAAATCCATCCAAATTCGGATATCTCGCAATGAAAACTGGTAAAGAGCTGAAACCCGGTACCGTACTGCGGATCGACAACGACCCGTGGCTGGTTCAGAAAACTGAATTCACCAAGTCGGGCCGTAACAGCGCGATCATGAAGACCAAGCTGAAGAACCTGCTGACCGGCTACAAGACCGAGACCGTTTACGGTGCGGACGACAAGCTGGACGACGTGATCCTGGATCGCAAAGAAGCGACCCTGTCGTTCATCAGCGGTGACTCGTTCACCTTCATGGACACCACCGACTACACCATGTACGAACTGAACGCCGAAGACATCGAGGCCGTTCTGCCGTACATCGAAGAAGGCATGGAAGACGTCTGCGAAGCCGTATTCTTCGAAGGCCGCCTGGTATCGGTAGAACTGCCGACCACCATCAGCCGTCAGGTTGTCTACACCGAGAACGCTGCTCGCGGCGACACCTCGGGCAAGGTCATGAAACCTGCCAAGCTGAAAAACGGCACTGAAATCAGCGTTGCTGACTTCATCCAGATCGACGAGTGGATCGATATCGACACCCGCGACAACAGCTTCAAGGGCCGTTCCAAGAAGTAATTCTTGCGCCCATGAAAAACCCGGCCTTGGCCGGGTTTTTTTATGCCTGGTGTTTTATCGCTCAGACAGTGACATGCAAGCGTACATCGACGTTGCCACGGGTGGCATTGGAGTACGGGCAAACCTGGTGGGCAGCTTCAACCAGTTGCTCTGCCTCAGCCTGTTCCAGCCCCGGCAGGTCGATGTTCAGGTCGATATCCAGACCGAAGCCACCCGGAATCTGGCCAATACCAACCTTGGCAGTGATCGAGCTCTCGGCTGGCAGGGCCTTTTTCTGCTGGCCGGCAACGAACTTCAGGGCGCCGATAAAGCAGGCCGAGTAGCCGGCGGCAAACAGTTGCTCGGGGTTGGTGCCGTCGCCACCTGCGCCGCCCAGTTCTTTGGGGGTGCTCAGCTTGACTTCCAGCTTGCCGTCGCTGGAGCGCGAACTGCCGTCGCGGCCACCGGTGGATTTGGCTTGGGCAATGTACAGCGGAGTGACCTTTTGCATGATGAGCCTCGCTTGTGAGTTGCGCCGCGGCGCTGAGTGGGTACGGGAATTAAGTTATCGCGCAATTATTTAGTGCGCAAGATAATTTTCGGCTGACCTACCAACGGTCATTTCTCAGCATAGCGCTCAGAGGTTTTTTTGCAGGTTGGCGCGCAGTTCCAGCAAATCGGCCTGCAGCTGTTGCAGGCGTTCGAGGTTCTCGCCGCTGGCGGCCAGAATGCAGTGGGGCACGTCTTTGGCCCGGGCTTGCAGGGCTCGGCCCTGATCGCTCAGTTGCACCAGCACCACCCGTTCATCTTCGCGGCTGCGGCTGCGCTTGAGCAGGCCTTCGGCTTCCAGGCGTTTGAGCAACGGTGTCAGAGAACCCGGATCGGTCAGCAGGCGCTGGCTGATCTCTCCGACGGTCAAACCGTCCTGTTCCCACAGCACCAGCATTGCCAGGTACTGTGGATAAGTCAGCCCGAGTTTGTGCAGCAGCGGTTTGTAGACCTTGGTCATCAGCAACGAAGTCGAGTGCAGGGCAAAGCACACCTGGTTGTCCAGGAGCAGTTCGTCGCAAGGAACAGGCGCTTTAGGGTCGGCGTTCATGCACATCCTTCAATGGGTTGGGTCCTTTAAATTTAGCACGCAGGTCATTAGCGCACTTACTGCCAGCGCAGCTCGCTTTGCAGCGCCAGGTCCCACGGCGGGATCGGGCTGAAGCGGTGCTTGAGGAATTCGAGCAGCAAACGGCTGCGAGAGTTCGTTTCATGTTCCAGGCGCAGGGCATAGATGCCGCTGCTTTCGGCGCTGGGCAGGCCGTTGTCACAGAATAGCGGCAGCAATTCGCCACGCAGCAGGTATTCGCTGATCAGCCAGGTGGGCAGGTGGGCAATGCCCAGGCCTGCCAGGGCGCCGAACAACAGGGTTTCGGCGTTGTTGGCACTCATGCGCATGCGGGTGGGGCGATACAGGCGCATCTGCCCCTCGACCGCGAAGCGCCAGGCGAAGGGCGGGGCCAGGCCGTCCCAGTCCAGGCCGTGGTGTTCGGGTAATTCAGCGGGGCTGGCGGGAATGCCGCGCTGGGCCAGGTAAGCGGGGCTGGCGCAGGCAATGCGGACCATGTAGGCCAGCGGTGTGGCCACCAGGCGGGTATCGGCCAGGGGCCCTGCGCGCAGCACCAGGTCGACTTCGCCCAGGTGCGAGCCGTGCAGGTCGACGAAGCTGTCGATCAGGCGCAGTTGCACATCCAGCCCCGGATAGGCCACCAGAAAGTCGGCGATGGCCGGGGCCAGGTGGCGGCGGCCAAAGGCGGCCGGGGCGTCGATGCGGATCAGGCCTTCCGGGGCGTTGCTCAGCGATACCGCTTCAGCGCGGGCCAGGCGCAGCTCTTCGACAATCCTGCGGGCGCGTTCGGCAAAGGCATTACCCGCCGGGGTCGGCCGTACCGCATGGGTGCTGCGCACGAACAGGCGGCTGCCGACCGCGTTTTCCAGGGTGTCGATACGCCGCGCCACCGCCGAAGGCGTCAACGGATGGCGCCGGGCGGTGGCGGAGAAGCTGCCGGTTTCCAGTACATCAAGAAACAGGCTGAGTTGTTCGGTCAGGGCATCGGGGTTCATGCTGAAGTCTGCTTTTGCGTAAATAGCATAGCCATTGTGCGTTGCTGTGCGTTTCCCCGCTAGCACCAGCTCGGTAGCATGCACCGATTGGTATTTCAGAGAGACGGCAATGATCGAGTGGGCGATGTACATAGCGCTGGGCGCGGCACTGGGCACGGTGGGCGGGTTGTTCGGCATCGGTGGCGGGCTGATCGCGATTCCGGCGCTGGGGGTGTTGTTCGGCCTCGACCAGCAACTGGCCCAAGGCACCGCGCTGGTGATGGTGGTACCGAATGTGTTGCTGGCGCTGTGGCGGTATCACCAGCGAAATCGCATCGAACTCAAACATGCCTTGCCGCTGGCCGCGACCAGCTTTGTTTTCGCCTGGCTCGGTTCGATCTGGGCGGTGGGTGTGGATGCCCAGGCCATGCGCTTTGGCTTTGTGCTGTTCTTGGTGGCGCTGGCCGCCTGGAACCTGGCGCGGATGTTCATGCGTACGGCGCAGCCGTCCAGCGAGCTGCGCCAGCCCTGGCCGTGGCTGGGCGTGCTGGGCAGCGGCGCCGGGGTGCTGGGCGGCTTGTTCGGGGTCGGTGGGGCAGTGGTGGCGACCCCGGTGCTGACCAGCGTGTTCGGCACCACCCAGGTGGTTGCTCAGGGGTTGTCACTGGCCCTGGCAGCCCCCAGTACTGCCGTCACCTTGCTGACTTACGGCGTGCATCAGCATGTGCAGTGGAGCATGGGCATCCCGCTGGCTATCGGTGGCCTGCTGAGCATCAGCTGGGGTGTGAAACTGGCTCACGCCCTGCCGGAAAGAGTCCTGCGTTCACTGTTTTGTGGGTTTCTGGTGCTCTGTGCGGTGATGCTGGCCTTCAAGATCTGAAGCCTTCGATGATGTAGTCGGCCAGGCAGTCGGTCATTTCCGACTGCGTGGTGCGATTGCGCAGCAGCATGATGCTGGCGGTGGGCAAGGGTGGCAGGCCTTCGGCTTCGCCAATGATCTGCAGGTCGCTGGTGATCAGGCTCTGCAACTGCGCGGTGACCGCGAGGCCGGCACTGACCACGGCCATGATCGCCGCGGTGCTAGCGCTGGTGTAGGCGATCCGGTACTCCTTCTCGATGGCATCCAGGGCATTGCAGGCCCAGGTCCGGCAATAGCAATCGCAGTTGAACATCGCCAGCGGCAGAGGGTTGTGCTCATGCGGGCAGAAGCCCCGGGCTTGCACCCACACTGCGCGCTCGCGGCGCAGCAACTGGCCGATTTCGTTGCCCGGTTCGCGGGTGATGATGGTCAGGTCCAGGTCCTGGCGTTGCATCAACTGCCGCGAGCTTTCGCAGTGCACTTCGACCTGAACCAACGGGTAGGCCTGGGCGAAACTGGACAGGATGCCCGGCAAAAAGCGCATGGCGTAGTCGTCCGGCGTACCTATGCGCACCACCCCGACCATGTGCGGCATGCGCAGGGTATTGAACACCTCGCCGTGCAGCTTGAGGATGCGCCGGGCGTAGCCGAGCAGCACCTGGCCCTCGGCAGTCAGGCGCACCTGGCGGCCATCGCGCTCGAACAGCTGGCGCTGGATGATGTCCTCCTCCAGGCGCTTCATCTGCATGCTCACCGCCGACTGGGTACGATTGACCACTTCGCCAGCACGGGTGAAGCCGCCGTGTTCGGCAATGGCGACGAAGGTGCGCAGCACGTCGGAATCGATACTCTGGTACTGGGACAAGGCATCAATCTCCTAGATGTATTACATAAGAAACATTCGTTGGATTGATCTTATGCCGGGTCTGACACTGTCGTCATCCCAACAGGAGGGTAAGACGATGAAAGGTCAGAAATCGCTTGTTCTGCAGTACTCAACGTCCCAGCACAGCTGGTTTTACCAGCTCACCCACGTCGCGGCCCAACGGCTGATGCGTTGGCGCCAACTGCACCGCGAGCGCCGCGAACTGGCGCGCCTGAGCGATGCGGCACTGGACGATATCGGTCTTAGTCGGGCGGATATCCTGCGCGAGGTGGAGCGGCCATTCTGGGAGGATCCACTGAAAAAATGAGTCGCATCATCGAGGTGCCACGACTAGTGTAAGTGGGCTTGTTCACAAGGAGCCGGGCATGCCCACCACACAGTCCCTTTCCCTGGCCCAGGCGCGCCGCCTGGCGCTGTCGGCACAAGGCTTCAACACTCGCCAGACAAGCGCGTCGATGGGGGCCGCGCAGCTGCAGCGGATGATCGAACGCCTGGGGGTGGTGCAGATCGACTCGGTCAATGCCCTGGTACGCTCCCACTACCTTCCGCTGTTTTCCCGTCTTGGCAGTTATCCACAGGCGCTGCTTGATCAACTGGCCTGGGGCCGCAACCGTCAACGCAAACTCTTCGAGTACTGGGGTCATGAGGCCTCGCTGCTGCCGCTCTCGCTGTACCCGTTGCTGCGCTGGCGCATGGACCGTGCGCGTCAGGGCCAGGGCATCTATCAACAGCTGGCGCGCTTTGGCCGCGAGCAGCAAGCGACCATCGCCCGGGTGCTGGCGGCGGTGACCGAACAGGGCGCTCTGGGCGCGGGCAGCCTGTCGACCCGCCAGGAGCGTGCCGGCCCGTGGTGGGACTGGAGCGCTGAAAAGCACGCGCTGGAGTGGCTGTTTGCCGCGGGATTGGTCAATGTCGCCGGTAGGCGCGGTTTCGAGCGCCTGTACGATTTACCCGAGCGGGTGCTGCCGGCGGCATTGCTTGAGCAACCGCCAATGAATGAGGCCGACGCGCAACGCGGACTGTTACTGCATGCCGCGGGTGCGTTGGGGGTGGCTGCCGAGAAGGACCTGCGAGACTACTTTCGCCTGGCCCCCGGCGATAGCCGCGCACGGCTGGCCGAGTTGGTCGAGGAGGGAGCATTGCAGGCCTGTGCGGTGCAGGGCTGGACGCAAGCGGCATACTGCCTGGGTTCGCCACGGGTGCCGCGCAAGGTGAGCAGCAGCGCCTTGCTTTCGCCCTTTGACTCGCTGGTCTGGGAGCGGGAGCGCACCGAGCGTCTGTTTGATTTCCGCTACCGGTTGGAGATCTACACGCCTGCGCACAAGCGGGTGTATGGCTATTACGTGCTGCCGTTCCTGCACAACGAACGCATTGCCGCACGGGTCGACCTGCGTGCCGAGCGCGCTAACGATTGCCTGACGGTACACGCGGTGCATGAAGAACAGGCGGGGCTGGATGAGGCGGGCATGCAGGCCCTGGCTGAAAGCCTGCAGCGCATGGCCGCCTGGCTGGGCCTGGCCGAGGTGCAGTTGAACTGCCCGCGTGCCAGTGCCGCACGCTTGCGCGAGGCGCTGGCACGCAGTGACCTCAGCGACGTACCTGCTTGAGGGTTTCGGCAATCAGGAAGGCCAGCTCCAGTGACTGATCGGCGTTCATCCGCGGGTCGCAATGGGTGTGGTAGCGGTCGGAGAGGGCGTCTTCGGTGATTGGCCGGGCGCCGCCGATGCACTCGGTGACGTTCTGCCCGGTCATTTCGATATGAATCCCCCCGGCATGGCTGCCTTCGGCCTGATGGACCTGGAAGAACTGCTTGACCTCGCTGAGGATCTGGGCGAAATCGCGGGTCTTGTAACCGCTGCTGGCCTTGATGGTGTTGGCGTGCATCGGGTCGCAGCTCCACAGCACCTGGCGCCCTTCGCGCTCGACGTTGCGGATCAGGGCCGGCAGATGTTCGCCGACCTTGTTCGCCCCCATGCGCACGATCAGGTTGAGGCGGCCGGGGTCGTTGTCCGGGTTGAGCACGTCGATCAGGCGAATCAGCTCTTCGCTGTTCATGCTCGGGCCGACCTTGACCCCGATCGGGTTGTTCACCCCGCGCAGGAACTCGACATGGGCGCCATCGAGCTGGCGGGTGCGGTCGCCGATCCAGAGCATGTGCGCCGAGCAGTCGTAATAGTCGTTGGTCAGGCTGTCGCGACGGACGAAGGCTTCTTCATAGTTCAGCAGCAGCGCTTCGTGGGCGGTGAAGAAGCTGGTTTCGCGCAACTGCGGCGAGCTGTCCAGGCCGCAGGCGCGCATGAAGGCCAGGGTTTCGTCGATGCGGTCAGCCAGCTGGCTGTACTTTTCTGCCAGCGCCGAGTTGGCGATGAAGTCCAGGTTCCACTTGTGTACCTGATGCAGGTCGGCGAAACCGCCCTGGGCAAAGGCGCGCAGCAGATTGAGGCTGGCAGTGGACTGGTGGTAGGCCTGCAGCAGGCGCTCCGGGTCCGGGATCCGGCTCTTTTCATCGAAGCCGATGCCGTTGACGATGTCGCCGCGGTAGGCCGGCAGGGTGACGCCGTCAATGGTTTCATCGCCTGCCGAGCGCGGCTTGGCGAACTGCCCGGCCATGCGCCCGACCTTGACCACCGGGCAACCGGCGGCAAAGGTCATGACAATGGCCATTTGCAGCAGCACCGTGAAGGTGTCACGAATCTTGGCTGCCGAGAACTCGGCGAAACTCTCGGCGCAATCGCCGCCTTGCAGCAGGAACGCGCGGCCCTGGGTGACCTCGGCGAACTGACGGCGCAGTTCCCGGGCCTCGCCGGCAAAGACCAGCGGCGGGTAGCTGGCCAGGGTCTGCTCGACCTTGAGCAGGTGCGCGGCATCGGGGTAGCTCGGTTGTTGCTGGATCGGCAGGGCGCGCCAGCTGTCAGGACTCCAGGGGTGGTTCATCACGGGCTCGATCTGGTCGGAAAAGGGCTGTCTGCCATGTTAACAGGTGCCACGTACCTTGTTGCACTGGCGCCATTGACGGACAATGGCGGTTTTTGCTTGGTACAGCGGCGCCTGCCGGGAGACAGCATGACAGAGGAACGGGTAGAGCGGCTGCTGGCCCAGGTCCACGATCAGTACGGCACCATCAGTGTGCTGGAAGTCGATGACTATCGCTTTCTCGAATTTGGCGAGGCGATCGAGCAGAGCTGTGTGTTCACCGCCGACCCGAGCTGGCTGGAGTACGACTACACCCGGGCCATGCTGATTGGCGCGCTGGCCCACCCCGAACCCGAGAGCGCGCTGTTTCTGGGCCTGGGGGCCGGTACCCTGACCCAGGCGTGCCTCAAGTTCCTGCCGCTGGAAGACGTCGAAGCCATCGAACTGCGCCCGGATGTGCCGCGCCTGGCCATCGAGTACATGGGCCTGGATGATGATCCGCGCCTTTATATCCGCATTGGCGATGCGATGGAGCTGCTGGAAACCGCCGAGTCCGCTGACTTGATTTTCGTCGACCTGTACACCGATCATGGCCCGGGTGTTGCGCACCTGGCCTGGCGTTTTCTGGAGGATTGCCAGCAGCGTCTGAATCCCGGTGGCTGGCTGGTGATCAACCAATGGGCCAGCGATGACGGCAAGCCGTTGGGCGCTGCGTTGTTGCGCGGGCTCTACCATCGTCATTACTGGGAACTGCCGGTCAAGGAGGGTAACGTCATCCTCATGGTGCCGGCTGACCTTGAGCAGCAGCTCGATCTGCCCGGCCTCACCGCCAGGGCCGAGGCGCTGGCGCCACAACTGGGCTACTCGTTGCAACCGCTGATCGGCGCGATCCGCCCGGCGTCCTGAGGCGCGTCACTGGGTCACTGGCGGAAAATCGATTCAGCCGCCGGTGCGGTTATCTTCCCGGGCCCGCCTTGGCGTGGCCTGGCGCTGGCGTGGTTGATTAAAAAAAACTCCCGTGAATTGCGAATTCAGGTATAGTACGCGCCGGTCTTTCACCGGACCTCGTTTAAGGTAGTGCAATTCCCCGAAGCCAGCTTCGGCTGCGCGTCCGCCCCGCGGACTCTCCTTGACGTTCCTTTTTTTCTTCAATCGTTTTCGCAAATCCCCGCCGACAAAGCTGCCAGGGTGACCTTCGGGTCTTACAAGGCATGTGCAGCTTTGGAGCATGGGTCTTTGCGGATGCACTTAGAGGCAGACCCATGACCCAGGAAACCGGCGGCTTCGCCGCTCTCGAACTTCATCCGAGCATTGTTGCTGCAGTGCTGGCTACCGGCTACGAAGAGCCGTCCGCCATTCAGCAGCAATCGATCCCGATTATTCTCGCTGGTCACGACATGATCGGTCAGGCGCAGACCGGTACCGGTAAAACCGCTGCCTTCGCTCTGCCAATCCTGCACCGCATCGACCCGAGCAAGCGCGAGCCGCAAGCCCTGATCCTGGCGCCAACCCGTGAGTTGGCGCTGCAAGTAGCCACCGCTTTCGAAACCTACGCCAAGCAGATGCCGGGCGTAACCGTGGTGGCCGTGTACGGTGGTGCCCCGATGGGCCCACAACTGAAAGCTATCCGTAACGGCGCGCAAATCGTCGTTGCTACCCCGGGCCGTCTGTGCGACCACCTGCGTCGCGACGAGAAGGTCCTGGCGACCGTCAACCACCTGGTGCTCGACGAAGCCGACGAAATGCTCAAGCTGGGCTTCATGGATGACCTCGAAGTGATCTTCAAGGCCATGCCGGAAAGCCGTCAGACCGTGCTGTTCTCGGCCACCCTGCCTGCTTCGATCCGTGCCATCGCCGAGCGCCACCTGCGCGAGCCGAAGCACGTCAAGATCCAGAGCAAGACCCAGACCGTCACCGCCATTGAACAAGCCCACCTGATGGTCCACGCCGACCAGAAGGTTTCCGCTGTCCTGCGCCTGCTGGAAGTGGAAGAGTTCGACGCGCTGATCGCCTTCGTGCGGACCAAGCAAGCCACCCTGGACCTGGCCAGCGCCCTGGAAGCCAAAGGCTACAAAGCCGCTGCGCTGAACGGTGACATTGCCCAGAACCAGCGTGAGCGCGTGATCGACTCGCTCAAGGATGGCCGTCTGGACATCGTCGTCGCCACCGACGTCGCTGCCCGTGGCCTGGACGTACCGCGCATCACTCACGTGTTCAACGTCGACATGCCGTATGACCCTGAGTCCTACGTTCACCGTATCGGCCGTACCGGCCGTGCGGGTCGTGAAGGCCGTGCGCTGCTGCTGGTTACCCCGCGCGAGCGTCGCATGCTGCAGGTGATCGAGCGTGTGACCGGTCAGAAAGTTGCCGAAGTTCGCCTGCCGAACGCTCAGGCCGTTCTCGATGCCCGCATCAAGAAGCTGACCAACAGCTTGGCGCCGTTGGTTGCCGATGCTGAGTCGACCCACGGTGATCTGCTTGATCGCCTGACTGCCGACATCGGTTGCAGCCCACGTGCCCTGGCCGCTGCCCTGCTGCGCAAGGCTACCAACGGTCAGGCCCTGACCCTGGAAGCCGTCGAGAAAGAGCAGCCGCTGGTTCCGACCTACACCCCGCGTGAGCGCACTGGCGATCGTCCAGAGCGTGGCGAGCGTGAGCGTCGTGCACCGATGCCGCTGGGCGAAGGTCGTGCTCGCTGCCGTACCGCGCTGGGCGCGCGTGACGGTATCGCCGCCAAGAACCTGCTGGGCGCCATCCTCAACGAAGGCGGCCTGGCCCGCGAAGCCATCGGCCGCATCCAGGTGCGCGACAGCTTCAGCCTGGTCGAGCTGCCGGAAGAAGGCCTGGAGCGTCTGCTGACCAAGCTCAAGGACACTCGTGTTGCCGGCAAGCAGCTGAAGCTGCGCCGTTACCGCGAAGACTGATCCGCGAGCGATAAAAAAATCCCCGACTGGTTCGGGGATTTTTTTTGCCTGTGCCAAGCTGTGGCGCTGTCCGTGGGAGCAACTGTCTGTAGTGGGAGCGTGCATCTACCCTGTGGGAGCCGGTCTTGCCAGCGATCAAGCGCGCAGGATCAGTCGAACCGGTAGATATCCATCCCCAGCGCCCCGAGCGTAAACCCCTGGTGGGCAATCCCGAAGCGCCCACCTGCACCCCGGGCGAAGTACAGCGGCAACAAGTGCTCATCGCTCGGATGGTTGCGCACTGCAAACGGCGCCCGCTGGCGGTAGTCATGCAGGGCAGGGGTGTCGTCGGCTGCCAGCTTGTCGATCATCCAGTCACGAAATGCCAGGGCCCAGGGCTCGACGCTGTCCGGGCCGGCCTGCCAATCCAGTTCGCGCAGGTTGTGGGTAATGCTGCCTGAGCCGATCAGCAGGATGCCTTCTTCGCGCAGCCCGGACAGCGCTTTGCCCATCCGTTCCTGCAGTTGTGGGCCCAGCTGGCTGGGTAGTGAAACCTGTACCACGGGAATGTCGGCGGCCGGGTACATCAGCGACAAGGGTACCCAGGCGCCATGATCGAACGGTCGCTTGGGGTCCAGGCGGGCCGGCAGGCCGGCATCGCACAGCAGGTGTTTGAGGCGTTCGGCCAGCGCCGGCTCGCCGGGCGCGGGGTATTGCACGGCAAACAGGGCGGCGGGAAAACCGCCGAAGTCATGCCAGGTCTCGGGGTGGGGATGGCTGGATACCCACAGCTCGCGGCTCTCCCAGTGCGCGGAGACCACCACGATGGCCTTGGGTCGCGCTAGTTGCCTTGCCAGGCGCTGCAGGGCCGGGCCGCTGGCGCCTGGCTCGAGGGCGAGCATCGGCGAGCCATGAGAAATAAACAGGCTGGGCAGCATGGGGAGCGTCCTGAAGGTTAAGATGGGGCTATCTTCAGGCAGATCATTGATCTAATTCCAATATAAGTTTTTGCATAATCTGATCGAATAATTCGAGGTATGCCATGCAGGCAGAGTTCTGGCACAAGCGCTGGGCAGACAACCAGATCGGCTTTCATCAGGGGCAGGTCAACAGCTATCTGCAACAATATTGGCCGGCCCTGGGCCTGGCGTCCGGCAGCAAGGTGCTGGTGCCCCTGTGCGGCAAAAGCCTGGACCTGGCCTGGCTGGCCGGGCAGGGCCATCGGGTGCTCGGCATCGAGCTTTCCCAGCGTGCCGTGGAGGACTTTTTCAGCGAGCAGCAGTTACAGCCTGAGGTCGCTCAGCAAGGTGTGTTCACGACCTATCGCAGCGGTAATCTGGAGCTTTGGTGCGGAGATTTCTTTGCCCTGAATGCTGACGATATCGCTGACTGCAGTGCGCTGTATGACCGAGCGGCGCTGATCGCCTTGCCGCCGGCGTTGCGCGAGCGCTATGCGGCGCTGCTCAGCGGGTGCCTGGCGCAAGGTTGCCAGGGGCTGTTGATCACCATGGATTACGACCAGGCCCTGCTGCCGGGGCCGCCCTTTGCCGTGGTCGATGCAGAGGTGCAGCAGTTGTTTGCTGACTGGCAGCCTCTTGAGCTGGAGGCGCGGGACATTCTCGTCGAAAGCCCCAAGTTCGTTCAGGCCGCAGTGCCGCAGCTGTCCGAGCGGGTGTACCGCCTGCAGCGCTGAAATGCAAAAGGGCGACCGAAGTCGCCCTTTTTTGTTACCGGTGTCCGATCAGCCGCGACGGCGCAGGGCTTCGATACGGTCTTCCAGCGGCGGGTGGCTCATCAGCAGGCCAGCCAGGCCCTGCTTGAGGCCGCCATTGATGCCGAAGGCATTGAGGGTGTCGGGCATGTGCACCGGCACGCCTTGTTCCGAGCGCAGGCGCTGCAGGGCGCCGATCATTGCGTTGGTGCCGGCCAGGCGGGCACCGGCTTCGTCGGCGCGGAACTCGCGTTTGCGCGAGAACCACATGACGATGATGCTGGCCAGAATGCCCAGTACCAGTTCGGCGACGATGGTTGCAATGTAGTAGGCAATGCCCTGGCCTTCTTCGTTCTTGAAAATCACCTTGTCGACGAAGTTGCCGATGATGCGGGCAAAGAACATCACGAAGGTGTTGACCACGCCTTGCACCAGGGCCAGGGTGACCATGTCGCCGTTGGCCACGTGGCCGATTTCGTGGGCCAGTACGGCGCGCACTTCATCGGGCGAAAAACGCTCGAGCAGGCCCTGGCTGACCGCTACCAGGGCATCGTTGCGGTTCCAGCCGGTGGCGAAGGCGTTGGCCTCGTAAGCCGGGAAGATACCGACTTCCGGCATCTTGATGCCGGCTTCGCGGGACAGCTCCTCGACGGTCTGCAGCAGCCATTGTTCGTGGCGGGTGCGCGGTTGGCTGATGATCTGGGTGCCGGTGCTCATCTTCGCCATCCACTTGGAGATGAACAGCGAGATCAGCGAGCCGGCAAAGCCGAATACCGCGCAGAAAATCAGCAGCTGGTCGAGTTTGAGGTCAACCCCGTTGGCCGCCATGAACCCGTTGAAGCCAAACAGGCTCAGGGTAATGCTGGCAATCAGCACAACCGCGAGGTTGGTGGCCACAAACAGTAAGATGCGCATCATGGTTGTTACGTTCTCCTGACGGATAAAAGTGTCACGTATGCGGGGTATATAAGGTGCGCGCTGCGGTGATTCAACCGGGCGACTATTTCAAACTGTGTACTTGCCTGTATTACAGACGAATTCCAGCAACCCGCACGCCAGAGCGGCGGGTGATATCAGTGCTGAAAACTCGGTGTGTAAGGTCTGCGCCGCTAATGGCGCAGACGATTCCATATCAACGGTAGGTTACTGCTGATATGTCTTCAGGAAGTTTCCGATACGGCCAATGGCCTGCTCCAGGTCGTCGACCCGGGGCAGGGTCACCACGCGGAAGTGGTCCGGCCACGGCCAGTTGAAGGCTGTCCCCTGAACGATCAGCAGTTTCTCCGAGAGCAGCAGGTCGAGGACGAATTTCTCGTCGTTGTGGATCGGGCAGACCTTCGGATCGATGCGCGGGAACGCATACAGCGCGCCCATCGGCTTGACGCAACTGACCCCGGGAATGCTGTTGAGCAGCTCCCAGGTACGGTTGCGCTGCTCGAGCAGGCGGCCTTGCGGCAGCACCAGGTCGTTGATGCTCTGGTAGCCACCGAGGGCGGTCTGGATCGCGTGCTGGCTCGGCACGTTGGCGCACAGGCGCATGTTGGCCAGCATGTCGATGCCTTCGATGTAGCTCTGGGCGTGATGCTTGGGCCCGGAGATGGCCAGCCAGCCGGAACGGAAACCCGCCACCCGGTAGGACTTGGACAGGCCGTTGAAGGTCAGGCAAAGCAGGTCCGGCGCCAGCGAGGCGGTGCTGATGTGCACGGCTTCGTCGTAGAGGATCTTGTCGTAGATCTCGTCGGAGAACACCACCAGGTTGTGCTGGCGGGCCAGTTCGAGCATACCCAGCAGTAGCTCGCGCGAGTACACCGCGCCGGTCGGGTTGTTCGGGTTGATGATCACCAGGGCCTTGGTGTTGGAGGTGATCTTGGCCTTGATGTCGTCCAGGTCCGGGAACCAGTCGGCCTGCTCGTCGCACAGGTAGTGCACCGGGTTGCCGCCGGCCAGGCTTACCGCGGCGGTCCACAGCGGATAGTCCGGAGCCGGGATCAGCACTTCGTCGCCATTGTTGAGCAGCGCCTGCATCGACATCACGATCAGTTCGGAGACGCCGTTGCCCAGATAGATGTCTTCAATGCCGACACCTTCTACCTGCTTTTGCTGGTAGTACTGCATGACCGCCTTGCGCGCGCTGAACAGGCCTTTGGAGTCGCTGTAGCCCTGGGCGGTCGGCAGGTTGCGGATCACGTCCTGGAGGATCTCGTCCGGCGCCTCGAAACCAAAGGGTGCCGGGTTGCCGATGTTCAGCTTGAGGATGCGATGGCCTTCCTCTTCCAGGCGTTTGGCGTGCTTGAGCACCGGGCCGCGAATGTCGTAGCAGACATTGGCGAGCTTGTTCGATTTGCTGACCTGCATGATGTGATCCCGATTAGAAAAGATCGCCGCGCAATGCGCTGTGAAAACGTTTGATATGCGTGTGACGCGGGTGCCAGACTGATGTCTGATGAGGCGCAATAATATACGTGCCGCCCGCCCTGTGGAAAAGCCATGGCGCGGGGTTTTTGGACAGATGAGGCCTGATGATGGAAAAACTCGAGAAAACCCTCGAAGAATGGCGCGCCATGCTCGACCCCGAGCAGTACAACGTGTGCCGCCTGAAGGGCACCGAGCGGCCGTTCAGCGGCAAGTACAATGGCACCAAGACCGACGGCGTCTACCATTGCATCTGCTGCAGCGAAGCGCTGTTCGATTCGAAAGCCAAATTTGACTCCGGATGCGGCTGGCCCAGTTTTTACGAGCCGATTGCCGACAGCGCGATGATCGAGATTCGCGACACCTCCCACGGTATGATCCGCACCGAGGTGACCTGCGCCAAGTGTGACGCCCACCTGGGGCACGTGTTCCCTGACGGCCCGCCGCCGACCGGGCTACGCTATTGCATCAACTCGGTCTGCCTGGACCTGGTGCCCCGCTGATAAAAGGAGAAAGGTCATGGCCGACGCAATGCTGAAGATCCCCTGCATTACCCTCACCGGTGAGCAAAAAGCCCTGGCCGATTACCCCGCCAAGGCGCTACTGGTGGTCAACACCGCCAGCCAGTGCGGTTTTACTCCGCAGTACAAAGGCCTGGAGCAGCTCTGGCAGCGTTATCGCGAACAGGGGCTGGTGGTGCTGGGCTTTCCCTGCAATCAGTTCGGCAAGCAGGAACCCGGTGATGCGCAGGAGATCGCGCAGTTCTGCGAGCTCAACTTCGGTGTCAGCTTCCCGTTGTTTCGCAAGATCGAGGTCAACGGCAGCGGTGCCCATCCGTTGTTCGTCGAGTTGAAAAAGCGCGCGCCCGGTTTGTTCGGCTTGCAAGGGATCAAGTGGAACTTCACCAAGTTCCTGATTGATCCGGCCACCGGCAAGGTCAGCCGCTATGCGCCAAGCACCAAGCCGGACGCCTTGACCGGCTCGATCGAAAAGCTGCTCAGGTAGCCTTCAGCGGCACCCAGTGATCGATCAGCGCCAGCAGTTCTTCGCGGCGAAACGGTTTGGCCAGGTAATCACTCATCCCCGCTGCCCGGCAACGTTCGCGTTCCTCGGGCATGGCGTTGGCGGTCAGGGCGACGATCGGCAGGTCTGGCCAGCGTCCGCTCTGGCGGATGCGCCGGCTGGCTTCGTAGCCGTCCATCACTGGCATGTTGCAGTCCATCAGCACCAGGTCGAATGGTGCCTGTTCCAGCTGTTCCAGGGCTTCGGCGCCATGGGCGGCAACGCTGACCTCGCAGCCGAGCTTGGCCAGCATGCCCTTGGCCACCAATTGATTCACCGGGTTGTCCTCGACCAGCAGGATGCGCGCGCGCCGTTCACTGTGCTGGGCGCCGTCCAATGGGGACTGGTTGATGTTGTCGGTGCCATGCAGGGTGCGCCGCAGCGTCTGATACAGGGCATTGCGCGCCAGCGGTCGCGCCTGCTGCTGCAACGGCGCCAGGTGTGCGGCCTGTTCACCGGGCAGGAAGTTGCCATAGGCGGTCACCAGCAGAATCGGCGCGCTGATCTGCGGGCGCAGGCTGAACAGGCAGTCCAGGTCGTCGGTGATCAGCAGATCTGGCTGTGCCTGCCCAAGTTGCGTCGGATGATCGTAGCGCTGGTAGTCCAGGCCCCAGCCGGGCAGCAGGGTGAGCAACAGTTCGGCCAGGCCGCTGCTGGCATTACTGATTGCGGCAACGCTACCCTGCAACGGTTGTGCAGGGACTGCCGGGGTGTGGCTGGGCAAGGGCAATTCGGCGCTGAACTGGCTACCGAAACCGGCTTCGGAGCTGATGCTCAGGCGCCCCTGCATGGCTTCGCAGAGGTTGTTGGTGAGCGCCAGCCCCAGGCCGGTACCGCCGTACTGGCGTGTGATTCCGGCACCGGCCTGGGTGAAGGGCTGGAAGATCCGCACCTGGGCTTCACTGGGGATGCCGATGCCGGTATCGCAGACGTCCAGGCGAATACCGCCGGGGTAGCTGGTCAGGCGCACATCGACACGGCCGAAGCGGGTGAATTTCAAGGCATTGGACAGCAGGTTGCTGACGATCTGCCGCACCCGGGTTGGGTCGCCGAGTACCATCGAGGGAAACAGCGGATCGATCAGGCAGGTCAGCTCGACACTCGGTGCGGCGTTCTGCGACAGCAGATTGGCGGTGTCTTCGACCAGGGCGCCGAGGTCGAAGGGGATGCGCTCGAGTTCAAGCTGCCCGGCGTCGAACTTGGACAGGTCGAGAATATCGTTGAGCAGCTCGACCAGCACTTTTCCCGAGTCGTGGGCGATCGACAGCTGTTGACGTTGCTCGGCATTGAGCGGGCTGTCCAGGGACAGGGCGATCATGCCCAGCAGGCCATTGAGCGGCGTGCGAATTTCGTGGCTCATGTTGGCCAGGAAGGCCGCGCGGGCCTGAGCCATGTCCAGGGCGCGGCGCCGGGCGACTTCGAGCTCTTCATTGGACTGGCTCAGACGGGTGTTGCTGGCCTTGAGCTCATTGGTGCGCGCCGAGACGATGTTCTCCAGTTCGTTGAGGTAATCGGTCAGGCGGTTTTCGGCGTTGCGCCGTTGCTGGATCTCGGTGGCCATGCTGACGAACTGCTGGTTGGCGACCTTGACCAGCACGCCGATCTCGTCGAGTTCATGGCCCGGTGGGAACGACAGCTTGGACTGCGACGGATTGCGTGAGTCGCTGTTGCTCAAGGCCCTGATCACCCGTACCAGCGGTTGGGTCAGCATGATGTAGAACAGGCCGAGAAGAATGCCGGTCAGAATCAGGCTGCGGATGAAACCGTTGAGCAAGGTGACTTCGGCACGCTTGAGAAAGCGGCTGCCGAAGGCAAAAGTGTCGACGTCCAGGAACAGCGTGCCCAGGGACTCGTCGGGCATATGGCTGAGAAACAGCCGGTCCTGGAACTGGCGTGACTCACTGAAGAGGAAATCGCTGATCAGCCGGTAGCTGCTTTCCTGGCGTGGGCGCTGAACATCGGCGAGTACGGTGTCGTTGTTGTCGATCAGCCAGGCGCGGGTGATCGCCGGCGATTGCAGCAAGCCGCGGGTCAGCTCCTGGGCCAGCTCGGCATCGATGTTGTACGCGATGCGCGAGGCCGGGTTATGGCTGATTTCCAGCAGCGACAGCATCTCGCGGTTGATAGAGGCGTCTTCACTGGCATAATCGATACCGATCTGGATGAGACTGAGCAATGTACCCAGGATGAAGCCGACCAGGACCGTCAGCCGGGCTTGCTTGTAGGACAGGCGATTGGTGAACTTGATATCCATGAGTCCCGAGCCAGTTTCACATTCCGTGCGCTGCGCAAGCATAGCCGATCAGTCCCGGCTGCTGGCACGCCCTGTCACACATTCAGCTATGCCTTTGTCCTTGCAACTGTCTTGAGGAAATCTTGTGGACTCTCGTTTGAATGCTTTTCTGGAACGTGCAGAAACCGTGCTTGCCCGCCTTGAGCCCTTGTTGCCGGCGGTGCGTGCGAACATCGACTGGTCGCAATGCCTGGCTGCGCGCTGGCAGCGTGATGGCCGTAGCGGCTACCTGTTGCCGCTGGAGGTCAGCCTCGACATGCGCCTGTCCGACCTGATCGGTGTCGATCAGCAGCGCGAGCAACTGGGGCGCAACACCCGCCAGTTTCTTGATGGCATGCCTGCCAACCATGCACTGCTCTGGGGTTCGCGCGGTACCGGCAAGTCATCGCTGGTGCGAGCGTTGCTGGCCGAGCATGCCGAGGCCGGCCTGCGCCTGATCGAAATCGAGCGTGATCACCTGGCCGACTTGCCGCGGGTGGTTGAGCAACTGCAGAAACTGCCGCAACGCTTCGTGCTGTTCTGCGATGACCTGTCGTTCGAAGCCGGGGAGGGCGATTACCGGGTGCTCAAGAGCGTGCTCGATGGCTCGCTGGAGCAGGCCCCGGATAACGTGCTGCTGTACGCTACCTCGAACCGCCGCCACCTGGTGCCGGAGAAACAGAGCGACAACGAAAACTGGAAGATGGTCGACGGCGAGCTGCACCCCAACGAGGCGGTGGAAGACAAGATTGCCCTGTCTGACCGCTTCGGCCTGTGGCTGTCGTTTTACCCCTTCACCCAGGAGCACTTCCTCAACGTGGTCGAACACTGGATCGGCCAGCTGGCCCGGCGCGCGGAGCTGGTCTGGAGCCGCGATGAGGAGCTGGACATTCTCGCTGTACGCTGGGCGACCGGCCGCGGCAACCGTAACGGCCGATGCGCCTACCAGTTCGCCCGCTATTGGGTCGGGCTGAAACTGTTGGAGCAAAAACCATGATCGACCTCAACGCTACCGGCGCTGGCCTCGAAGGCTACGGCCTGCTGGCGGCCCAGCTGGAAGCCCTGTTTGCCGATGAGCGTGACTTCATTGCCAACGCCGCGCAGTTTTCGGCGTTCCTCTATAGCCAGGTCGATGACTTGAACTGGGCTGGCTTCTACCTCAATCGCAACGAGCAACTGGTGCTCGGGCCGTTTCAGGGGCAGGTGGCCTGTGTGCGTATTCCCTTCGGTCGCGGTGTATGCGGTGCGGCCGCGGCCAGCCGGGAAACCCAGCGGGTCGAAGACGTGCACGCATTTCCCGGGCACATTGCCTGTGACAGTGCATCGAACAGTGAGCTGGTGATTCCGCTGGTCAAGGACGGGCGCTTGATTGGCGTGCTGGACCTGGACAGCCCTAAGCTGGCGCGCTTCAGTGAGGTGGATCAGGCGGGGCTGGAGCGCTTGGCGGGGATCTTTCTGCGTTTGACTGATTGCTGACGAGCGCTTTGCACTCGATCGCCGGCAAGGCCGGCTCCCACAAGGTTCGGTGTATACAGGACCTGTGGGAGCCGGCCTTGCCGGCGATCGGGTCAACCAGAACTCAGTCGTAGATGACTTTCTTCTTCCAGTCTTCGGTGGTGTCGGTTTTCAGGCCTTCGGTCAAGGCGTTGGTTTCGTCCGCGGCCGGTTCCAGCTGGCTCAGCACCTGAGCGTTGGCGCGGGCCAACAGCTTCTCCATGTACTCGAGCTGCTCGCGGTAAACCGCCGGGTCCGGCTGCTTGCGCAAGTACTGCACGCCGCGCTCGAACGCCAGGCGTGCATGCCCTGGCTGGTTTTGCTGCAGCGCCTGCTGGCCGAGGTTGTTGAAGAACTCGATGTGCAGCAGTACCAGGATATGGCGGATTTCCTTGACCCAGTACTTGGCCTCGTTGGTCGGCAGGAAGCCTTCCTGAGCAGCACGGGTAATCTGGTTATGCATGCCTTCGAGCAGGAAGCGGACATCCTTGGCCCGGGCTTCGGTTTGAATCGGCATCGGCGGATTGTTCACCGGCAGCGCCTCACCCTTGGCGATCAGCCCTTCAAGCTCGGCAATCCGCGCCCGGATGTCGCGGCTGTGTTTGTCCAGGGCCAGTCGGCGCTGGTTGAGGTTGAGTTCCAGGCGGGTCAGTAGCAACTTGAGTGCCGGGGTCATCAACTGGCCAGGAAAGGTTTCGGTGATTTCGCCACAACGGCGCAAACGTTCGGCCAGCTCGATCTTCAGCCGGGCACGCTCGAGCTTGTTGTTCTCGACCACGTTGTTCAGGTAGCCGATCACGATCAATAACGCGATCCCCGCTACTATAAGCAGGGTGATCAGAAGTGGTGTCACCGTTAACGCCTCATACAGGATGATTTACTGTTTGAGTGTAGTGGCTAAGCTTTTAGCCGGATAGAGCTGTTTGGCAGTTGCCTGGGGGGTAGTTGATGGCCTTTTGCTTTCAACCTGCCGTGGCTGCTGGGCCGAAGGCGGGTAGGGCGTCAGAAAAAAAACGTCAAGCGTAAGGCGCGCGATGGCCTGGCAGAAGGCTGCAAAGCTTCGCGAAGTCATTGATTTAAATAAATTTATACAGAGGGGTTGACGGCTTATCAAAGCATCCCTAGAATGCGCGCCACTTGCAGCGTAAAGCACACAGCGAAACGCGGCAGGGAGTGAATGTTGTAGTGTGTCCCCTTCGTCTAGTGGCCTAGGACACCGCCCTTTCACGGCGGTAACAGGGGTTCGAGTCCCCTAGGGGACGCCAATGCGGGAATAGCTCAGTTGGTAGAGCACGACCTTGCCAAGGTCGGGGTCGCGAGTTCGAGTCTCGTTTCCCGCTCCAGTTTACAAAGGCTTTGCTTAACGGCAGGGCTTGTAAAAACCCAGCGTCAGATCTTAACGGTTTGAGTTGGTAACTGAAGCATGCATTGCATGTTTCGGGCGTCGTCCCCTTCGTCTAGTGGCCTAGGACACCGCCCTTTCACGGCGGTAACAGGGGTTCGAGTCCCCTAGGGGACGCCATTTTTGCGGGAATAGCTCAGTTGGTAGAGCACGACCTTGCCAAGGTCGGGGTCGCGAGTTCGAGTCTCGTTTCCCGCTCCAAATATGGTGCTCCAGCGTTTGATAACGCTGTAGTGATGGAACAAGGGCATCAGCGCTTGTTCTTGCCGGTTTGCCGGTCGCTACAAAATTTGCGGGAATAGCTCAGTTGGTAGAGCACGACCTTGCCAAGGTCGGGGTCGCGAGTTCGAGTCTCGTTTCCCGCTCCAAATAAAGAAACGCCGTTCATTTGAACGGCGTTTTTTTTCGTCTCGGTTTTAACCGCCACCTGCAGACGGCAGGACTGTTGTCAGCCCTGCGCGCCTGTAGCGCTTAATGCTTGCTGTCGTCGTCCGACATGCTCAGCAGCTGTTTTTCCTGATTCCAGTCGAAGGGCTCGTCATTCTGCTCGGCTTCGAAGCGGCGCTCTTCCAGTTCCTGGTACATGTCCAGCTCGTTCTCCGGCATGAAGTGCAGGCAGTCGCCGCCAAAGAACCACAGCAGGTCGCGCGGGACCAGGTGAGCGATTTGCGGGTAGCGCTGGATGACCTGGCAGATGATGTCCTGGCCAAGATAGGTGCTTTCCGGGTCGACCGGCAGTTGCAGCATCAGCTCGTCGAAGCGCTCCAGAAACAGCGCGTGGCTTTCTTCCGGTACCTGCTCGGCTTCGCCCAAGGCAACCAGGATGGTGCGCAGGTGGGTGAGCAGGGCGAGATGATATTCCAGGCGATCGGTAGCCATGCTGGCAATCCTCTTGAGCAAAAACGGGCGCGGGAGTATACGGCGCCCGGCGCCCGATGTCCCGGCTCTTAGCGAATCTTGCCGTCGGCCGGTAGCAGTTCCTCCTTGTTGAAGGCGTCCACATCGATCACCCGGCGGCGTGCCGTTTCAGCGGCATGCAGGCTTTGCGCCTCAACGGCTTGCAGCACGCCGGCATGCAGGGCAGCATCGATTACCGATTCGCCCGGGGCGGCGGCGACCTGGCCGCTCTTGAGTGCCTGCTGCAGCTTTTTGCGCAGCGGCTCGCTTGCGCTGAGTTGCTCGTAGGCCTGTTGCAGGGCCGCAACCGGGTCACCCTCCGCTTGCGGTCGGTAGCAACCGGCAAGCAGCTCTTCCAGGGCCGGGTCGCCCTTGGCGCGGCCAATCAGTTCGGCGATCTCGGCGTCCAGTTCATCGCTTGGCCCGCTGTGGCGGCGCCCGAACGGGAACACCACCAGGCGCAGGGCGCAACCGAGCAAGCGATTGGGGAAGTTGTCGAGCAGCCGGTCCAGGGCTTTTTCGGCTTGGCCGAGGCTTTCTTCCATGGCCCAGCGCAATAGCGGTTGCAGGTGCTCGGGCGAGTTCAGGTCGTGGTAACGCTTGAGTGCAGCCGAGCCCAGGTACAGGTGGCTGAGCACATCGCCCAGGCGCGCCGACAGACGTTCGCGGCGTTTGAGTTCGCCGCCGAGCAGCATCATGCACAGGTCCGCGAGCAGGGCGAAGGCCGCCGCCTGACGGTTGAGGGCGCGGAAGTAACCCTGGCTCAAGGCATCGCCCGGGACTTTCTCGAAGTGACCCAGGCCCAGGCCGAGGACCAGGGTGCTGGCGGCGTTGCCCACGGCAAAGCCGATGTGCTGCATGAGCAGTTGGTCGAACTCCTTGAGTGCCTGGTCGTGGTCTTCGCGGCCGGCCAAAGCCATTTCCTTGAGCACGAACGGATGGCAGCGAATCGCGCCCTGGCCGAAGATCATCAGGTTGCGCGAGAGGATGTTGGCACCCTCGACGGTAATAAAGATCGGCACGCCTTGCCAGTTGCGCCCCAGGTAGTTGTTCGGGCCCATGATGATGCCCTTGCCGCCATGCACATCCATGGCGTGCTGGATGCACTCACGGCCGCGCTCGGTGAGGTGGTACTTGAGGATCGCCGAGAGCACCGAGGGTTTCTCGCCCAGGTCCACGGCCTTGGCGGTGAGCAGGCGCGCGCTGTCCATCAGGAAGGCGTTGCCGCCGATGCGCGCGAGGGATTCCTGGATACCTTCGAAGGCCGCCAGTGGCACATTGAACTGCTCACGGATACGCGCATATTGGCCGGTGACCAGGCTGGTGTATTTGGCCGCGCCCGTGCCCACTGCCGGCAGGGAGATCGAGCGGCCCACCGACAGGCAGTTCATCAGCATCATCCAGCCCTTGCCGAGCATGTCCTGGCCGCCGATGAGGAAGTCCAGCGGCACGAACACATCCTTGCCGCTGTTGGGGCCGTTCATGAACGCCGCGCCCAACGGCAGGTGGCGCTTGCCGATCTCGACGCCAGGGATGTCGGTGGGGATCAGTGCCAGGCTGATGCCCAGTTCTTCCTTGTCGCCCAGCAGGTGTTCGGGGTCGTAGGCCTTGAAGGCAAGACCCAGCAGGGTGGCGACAGGGCCGAGGGTGATGTAGCGCTTTTCCCAGTTGAGGCGCAGGCCGATGACTTCCTCGCCTTGCCACTGGCCTTTGCAGATGACGCCGGTATCGGGCATGGCGCCAGCATCGGAGCCGGCCAGCGGACCGGTGAGGGCGAAGCAGGGGATCTCGTCACCACGGGCCAGGCGCGGCAGGTAGTGATTGCGCTGCTGGTCGGTACCATAGTGCAGTAGCAGTTCGGCCGGGCCGAGGGAGTTGGGCACCATGACTGTCGAGGCGAGGTCGCCGCTGCGGGTCGCCAGCTTCATCGCCACCTGCGAGTGGGCATAGGCCGAGAAACCCTTGCCGCCGTACTCCTTGGGGATGATCAAGGCGAAGAAGCCATGGCGCTTGATGTGCTCCCAGGCGGCGGGCGGCAGGTCCAGGTCCTGGCCGATCTGCCAGTCGCTGACCATGGCGCAGAGTGCTTCGGTGGGGCCATCGATAAAGGCCTGTTCTTCTTCGGTGAGTTCGGCCTTGGAATAGCCGAGCAGGGTGTTCCAGTCCGGGCGGCCGCTGAACAATTCGCCGTCCCACCACACGGTGCCGGCGTCGATGGCTTCGCGTTCAGTCTGCGACATCGGCGGCAGGGTACGCTGGAACCAGCCGAACAACGGTGCGCTGAGCACGTTGCGGCGCAGGTCGGGGAGCAGCAGCGGGGCGGCCACGGCGGCCAGCAACAGCCAGAAGATCGTCAGCAACCAGACCGGTGAATGGCTGAAAATGCCCATCGCCAGCAGGTACAGGGCGACGATGCCCAATGCTGGCAAGGCGGCAATGCGACGGTGGGCCAGGTAAGCCACGCCGATCACCAGGACCACTAACCACAACAGCAACATAGGAAGTTCCTCCGTGAAACATCAGGGCATTTCGCCATCCATCGAAGCTTAGACCGCATCGGCTAAACGGCTTGTCTGAACAGTGACAGGACATGACCTCAGGAGTTCGCCTGAATGCCAGATGATTGCCAGCGTGATCGCCTGGAGTAGACTGGGCGACCCGTCAAACCAATAGGGATATGTCATGCTCAAGATCTGGGGTAGGAAGAACTCGACCAATGTCAGGAAAGCACTGTGGTGTGCCGAAGAGCTTGGCCTTGAGTATGAGTCGATAAATGCCGGGGGCGCCTTCGGCCTGGTCAATGACCCGCAATACCGGGCATTGAACCCCAACGGCCTGGTGCCGATGATCGAAGACGACGGCCTGGTGCTTTGGGAGTCCAATGCCATCGTTCGCTACCTGTGCGCGCAATACGGTAGCGCGTCGGGCTGGTATGAGACGGACGCGCGCAAGCGCGCCGAGGCGGACAAGTGGATGGACTGGGTCACCTCGTCGCTCGCCACGCCGTTTCGCCCCTTGTTCTGGGGCATGGTGCGCACGCCTGAAGAGCAGCGGGATTGGCTGGCAATCAACGCCGCGCACAAGACCTGCGCGCAGCTGCTTTCGATTGCAGATCAGGCCTTGGCCAATTCGCCGTATCTGTCCGGCGATACCCTGGGCATGGGCGACATTCCGCTGGGCTGTTTTGCGTATGCCTGGTTCGAGATGCCTATCGAGCGTCCCGAAATGCGTCACCTGCGCGCCTGGTATGAACGCTTGCGGGAGCGCCCGGCGTACCAGGCGGCAGTGATGACCGCACTGACCTGATCACTGTTGATCGGGCAACTACGGTCAATCTGATAGTTATTATCGATACACATGACTGTACTTGTCCGGTCTGCACAAGCACCATGGTCATATTCACTGCGGCCGGCCTTGCCCGGCCGCGTCTAGAACCTTCCACACTGGTACGCGACCCGCTATGAGTTCTGCTCTGTCCATAAGGCAGCTAACCAAAACCTACGGCAACGGTTTCCAGGCCCTCAAGGGTATTGACCTGGATGTCGCCGAAGGTGACTTCTTCGCCTTGCTCGGCCCCAATGGCGCCGGTAAATCCACCACCATCGGCATCCTTTCGACCCTGGTCAACAAGACCAGCGGCAGCGTGAATATTTTCGGTCACGACCTTGATCGTCAACCCGCCGCGCTCAAGCGTTGCATTGGCGTGGTGCCGCAGGAATTCAACTTCAACCAGTTCGAAAAGACCTTTGACATCGTCGTGACCCAGGCCGGTTACTACGGCATTCCGGCCAAGGTGGCCAAGGAGCGTGCCGAGCAGTACCTGACCCAGCTCGGCCTGTGGGACAAGCGCAATGCACCGTCGCGTGCGCTGTCCGGCGGCATGAAGCGCCGGTTGATGATCGCCCGCGCCCTGATTCACGAGCCGCGCCTGTTGATCCTCGACGAGCCCACCGCGGGCGTCGACATCGAGCTGCGCCGTTCGATGTGGAGCTTCCTTACCGAGCTCAACCAGAAAGGCATCACCATCATCCTCACCACCCATTACCTGGAAGAGGCTGAACAGTTGTGCCGCCACATCGGCATCATCGACCACGGCACCATCGTCGAGAACACCAGCATGCGTGCCTTGCTGAGCAAACTGCATGTCGAGACCTTCCTGCTCGACCTCAAGCAGGACTTGCCCCAGGCGCCACACCTGGTCGGTTATCCGTGCCGTCTGATCACCCCGCACACCCTGGAAGTGCAAGTGGACAAGGAAGTGGGCATCACCGCGCTGTTCGGCCAGCTGGCGCTGCAGAACATCGAGGTGCAGAGCCTGCGCAACAAGACCAATCGTCTCGAGGAGCTGTTCGTGTCCCTGGTTGAGAAAAACCTGGCAAAGGTGGCGGTATGAGTTCGGAACTGAGCGCCAACCTGGTCGCCCTCAATACCATCGTCTACCGCGAAGTACGCCGCTTCACCCGGATCTGGCCGCAGACCTTGCTGCCTCCGGCAATCACCATGGTTCTGTATTTCGTGATCTTCGGTAACCTGATTGGCCGGCAAATTGGCGACATGGGCGGTTTCACCTACATGGAGTACATCGTCCCGGGGCTGATCATGATGTCGGTGATCACCAACTCCTACGGCAACGTGGTGTCGAGCTTTTTCGGCAGTAAATTCCAGCGCTCGATCGAGGAGCTGATGGTGTCGCCGGTGTCGCCGCACACCATCCTCGTCGGCTACACCCTGGGCGGTGTATTGCGCGGCCTGGCGGTGGGGGTGATCGTCACGTTGCTGTCGTTGTTCTTCACCGACCTGCAGGTGCACCACCTGGGCGTGACCATTGTCGTGGTGCTGCTGACGGCGACGATCTTCTCGTTGCTGGGCTTCATCAATGCGGTGTTCGCACGCAACTTCGATGATATCTCGATCATCCCGACCTTCGTGCTGACGCCGCTGACCTACCTGGGCGGGGTGTTCTACTCGATTACCCTGCTGCCGCCGTTCTGGCAGACCGTGTCGATGGCCAACCCGGTGCTGCACATGGTCAACTCGTTCCGCTATGGCATTCTCGGCGTGTCGGATATCCGTATCGGCGTGGCCATCAGCTTCATGCTGGTCGCCACTGCGGTGCTGTATGTCGGTTGTACGCGCCTATTGGTCAGCGGGCGAGGAATGCGTACCTGATTGCTTGACCTTGCGCCGGCGCCACTGCCGGCCTACCCACCAGCGCCAGTAGAGCATGGTCAGGCAGTAGGCGAGGGCGCCGAGCAACACGCCACACACCACTGAACCGAGCAGGAACGGCTGCCACAAGGTCGACAGCTGGTCGGTGATCCATTCGAAGGTCAGTTCTTCGGGCAGGCTGCGTGGCGGAATCTGCATCAGCCAGGCGCCCATCTGGTAGGTGCAGAAGAACACCGGCGGCATGGTGATCGGGTTGGTCAGCCACACCAGGCTGACCGCGATCGGCAGGTTGCCGCGCACCATGATCGCCAGGCTGGCGGCCAGTAGCATCTGCATCGGAACCGGGATAAAGGCGGCGAACAGACCGACGGCCATGGCCCGCGCAACCGAATGCCGGTTGAGGTGCCAGAGGTTGGGGTCGTGCAACAGCCGGCCGAGAAAGCGTAAGGATTTGTGTTCCCTGATGCTGGTCGGATCGGGCATGTAGCGTTTGAAGAGACGACGCGGCATGTGGGGTCTCGGCAATCTGAAGGGTGCCAGTATGCACGGATTCTAAAAGTGCCTTATTCAGACTTTGTGACAATTATTTAGCGAGCGCTTGCCGTCACTGATCTAAGCCTCAGGAGGTGGTTCACTTCTGGAGCTTCAACCTTATGCGCACAGGGATGTTGGCGCTTGCGCTCGGGCTGATCAGTCTCGGGTTTCTACCGGCTTTGCCGTCTGTCTGGGGACTTGTCCTGCTGACAGTTGTCGGACTTTCCTGCTTGCCTTCGCGGCTCTGGCCAATCGGGTTGTTTCTGTTGGGGTTGAGCTGGGCCTGTGTCTCGGCGCAATCGGCGCTGGACCAGCGTCTGGCGGCAGAACTCGATGGCCGTACCTTGTGGATTGAAGGCCGGGTCACAGGCTTGCCGGAGCAGGGCGCGCGCTCGGTGCGCTTCGAGCTGAGCGCTGCCCACTCTCGCCGTGCGCAATTGCCCCGGCGAATACAGCTCAGCTGGTTTGGCGGGCCAGCGGTCAACAGCGGTGAGTTTTGGCGATTGGCCGTCAGCCTCAAACGCCCCTCCGGTTTGCTCAATCCTCATGGTCCCGATCAGGAAGCGAGCCTGTTGGCCCGGCGTATCGGTGCCATCGGCAGCGTCAAGGCCGGCGAGCGCCTGGCACCGGCGACAGCGGCCTGGCGCGATCACCTGCGCCAGCGCTTGTTGGCTGTGGATGCCCAAGGCCGGGAGGCGGCGCTGGCCGCGCTGGTACTGGGTGATGGCGGCGGGTTGGCGCGCGAAGACTGGCAGGCGTTGCAGGCAACCGGTACGGTGCACTTGCTGGTGATCTCTGGCCAGCATGTGGGGCTGCTGGCCGGGTTGGTGTATGCCTTGATTGCCGGGCTGGCGCGCCTTGGCTGGTGGCCGCCAAGGCTGCCCTGGTTGCCTTGTGCCTGTGCGCTGGCACTTGCCGCCGCACTGGTCTACGGCGTGTTGGCCGGTTTTCAGGTGCCGGTGCAGCGTGCCTGCGTGATGCTGGCCATGGTGCTGCTCTGGCGCCTGCGTTTTCGCCATCTGGGCGTTGGCTTGCCGCTGTTGCTGGCGCTGAACGCGGTGTTGCTGTGGGAGCCGCTGGCCAGCTTGCAGCCGGGCTTCTGGTTATCGTTCGTGGCCGTGGCGATTCTGATCTTTACCTTCAGCGGCCGCCTTGGCGCCTGGAACCCGTGGCTGGCCTGGGGTCGCGCCCAGTGGTTGATCGCCATCGGCTTGTTGCCGGTGTTGCTCGCGCAAGGTTTGCCGGTGAGCTTGACGGCACCGCTGATCAACCTGCTGGCGGTGCCGTGGATCAGCCTTGCGGTGTTGCCGGCGGCGTTGCTCGGCACCCTGTTGCTGGCGGTGCCGTATCTGGGGGAGGGGCTGTTGTGGCTGGCCGGTGGCTTGCTCGACGGTTTGTTCCGGATGTTGGCAGAAGCCGCTGTCTGGCGCCCAGCCTGGCTGCCTGCGGCACTGCCTTTCTGGAGCTGGTTGCTGGTGTGCCTGGGGGCGTTCCTGCTGCTGTTGCCGCGCGGCTTGCCGATGCGCGCCCTCGGCTGGCCTTTGTTGCTGCTGGCGGCATTTGCGCCACGGGAGCGCGTGCCCGAGGGCCAGGTGGAAGTCTGGCAACTGGATGTCGGCCAGGGGCTGGCGTTCATCTTGCGCACCCGTCACCACGCCATGCTCTATGACGCGGGCCCGGCCATGGGCGATTTCGATTTGGGCGAGCGGGTGGTGCTACCCAGCTTGCACAAGCTGGGCGTGCGCCAGCTCGACCTGATGCTGCTCAGCCACGCCGATGCCGACCACGCCGGCGGCGCTCGCGCCGTTCAGCGCGGTTTGCCGGTACTACGGGTGCTCAGTGGCGAAGCGTCGGCCTTGCCTGCTGTGCTACAAGCGCAATCTTGCGGTAGCGGCGAGCGTTGGCAGTGGGACGGGGTCAATTTTTCCCTCTGGCAATGGCATGACGCCGGTGATAGCAACCAGGATTCCTGTGTGTTGCTGGTCGAGGCGCAAGGCGAGAAGCTGCTGCTCACCGGTGATCTCGATGCCCGTGGCGAGCGGGCCTGGGTGCGGGATTGGCAGGCGGGCCAGGTCGATTGGCTGCAGTCGCCCCATCACGGCAGCCGCAGTTCCTCCAGTGAGGCGCTGTTGAGCGCAACCGCCCCGCGTGGCGTGCTGATCTCCCGGGGGCGCTACAACGCCTTCGGTCATCCTCACCCCGAGGTCATGGCGCGCTATCGGACGCACGGTATCCAGGCTTACGACAATGTCGAACACGGTGCGCTGCGCCTGCGCCTGGGGGCGTTCGGCGAGCCTGAAGGGCTGCGCGCCCAGCGGCGTTTCTGGCGTGAGCCGAGATGACGACCTTCGGCAGATGAGCCCCCTGGGGTCCTATGGTAAAGTGGCGGACTTTTTCGAGGGGATGCTTACTGTGTGGGAATTGGTCAAGTCCGGTGGCTGGATGATGCTGCCGATCATTCTGAGCTCCATCGCTGCCATGGCGATCGTCGCCGAGCGTCTCTGGACCCTGCGCGCCAGCCGGGTCACGCCACCGCATCTGCTGGGCCAGGTGTGGATGTGGATCAAGGACAAGCAGCTCACCAGTGACAAACTCAAGGCCCTGCGTGCCGATTCGCCACTGGGCGAGATCCTCGCTGCGGGCCTGGCCAACTCGCGCCATGGCCGCGAGATCATGAAGGAATGCATCGAAGAGGCCGCCGGCCGGGTCATTCATGAGCTGGAGCGCTACATCAATGCCCTGGGCACCATCGCCGCCATGGCGCCGCTGCTCGGCCTGCTCGGCACCGTGCTGGGCATGATCGATATCTTCAGTGCCTTCATGGGCACCGGCATGACCACCAACGCGGCGGTGTTGGCCGGTGGTATCTCCAAGGCGCTGATCACCACGGCGGCCGGCCTGATGGTTGGTATCCCGGCGGTGTTCTTCCACCGTTTCCTGCAGCGGCGCATCGATGAGCTGGTGGTCGGCATGGAGCAGGAGGCGATCAAGCTGGTCGAAGTGGTGCAGGGCGACCGTGATGTCGACCTGGCCGAGGGCAAGGCGTGAAATTCCGGCGCAAGCCACGGGAGACCGTGGACATCAACCTGGCCTCGCTGATCGATGTGGTGTTCATCCTGCTGCTGTTCTTCGTGGTCACCACCACCTTCACCCGCGAAACCCAGTTGCGCGTCGAGCTGCCGGAATCGGTCAGCGGCGCGCCGGCACCGGATTCCGAGCTCAAGCAGCTGGACATCACCATCAGCGCCGATGGCGTCTACTCGGTGAACAACCATCTGTTGCCCAAGAGCGACCTGGCGACCCTGACCGAAGCCCTGCAGCAGGAATCCGCAGGTGACACCAAACTGCCGTTGTCGATCAGCGCCGACGGCAAGACCCCGCATCAGGCGGTGGTGACTGCCATGGATGCGGCCGGCAAGCTCGGTTTCAGCCAGTTGCGCATGACCACGGTCGAGGCGGCTCAGGGGACGCCCTGATGGCAATTGCCGATCGCCTGCTCGATGCCTGGTACGCCGGGCATCCTGCCCTGGCCCTGCTGCGTCCGCTTGAAGCCCTGTATCGCCGCGTGGTGCTGGGCAAGCGCGCGCGCTTTCTCAGTGGTGAAAGCCAGCGTTACCGCGCGCCGGTACCGGTGATTGTGGTGGGCAACATCACCGTCGGCGGAACCGGCAAGACCCCGATGATTCTCTGGTTGATCGAGCATTGCCGTCAGCGCGGCCTGCGCGTCGGCGTGGTCAGCCGCGGTTATGGTGCCAAGCCACCGCAGTTGCCTTGGCGCGTGCGTGCCGAGCAGGGCGCGGCCGAGGCGGGCGATGAGCCTTTGCTGATCGTCCAGCGCAGCGGCGTGCCGCTGATGATCGACCCGGACCGCTCGCGCGCCGTACAGGCGTTGCTGGCCAGCGAGACGCTGGACCTGATCCTTTGTGACGATGGCATGCAGCACTACCGCCTGGCGCGCGATCTGGAGCTGGTGCTGATCGATGCCGCCCGCGGCCTGGGTAATCGCCGCTGCCTGCCAGCCGGCCCCTTGCGCGAGCCGGTGGAGCGCCTGCAGGAAGTAGACGCGGTGCTTTACAATGGCGCCACGGCCGACCGGGAAGACGGTTTTGCCTTTGCCCTGCAGCCTACCGCGCTGGTCAACCTGCGCAGCGGCGAGCGTCACCGTCTCGACTATTTCCCTCCTGGCCAGGCCCTGCATGCGGTGGCCGGCATTGGCAACCCGCAACGTTTCTTCAACACCCTGCAGGGGCTAAACTGGCAGCCTGTGCCACACCCTTTTGCCGATCATGCCGAGTACAGCGGCCAGGCCCTGAGCTTCACGCCTGCGTTGCCTGTGGTCATGACCGAGAAGGACGCGGTCAAATGCCGCGCCTTTGCTGCTGACGACTGGTGGTACCTTGCGGTCGATGCTGTGCCTTCGCCGGGCTTCCAGGCCTGGATCGATGCCCAGCTCGCTCGCTTGCTGCCCGAGTCGCAGCCTTCCTGATTCGTTTCTTTTCCGGCCATTGGCCCGAGGAATTTCCATGGACACCAAACTGCTCGATATTCTTGCCTGCCCGATCACCAAAGGCCCACTCAAGCTCAGCGCCGACAAGACCGAGCTGATCAGCAAGGGCGCCGGTCTTGCCTACCCGATCCGCGATGGCATCCCGGTAATGCTTGAAAGCGAAGCGCGCACCCTGACCGATGATGAGCGTCTGGACAAATGAGCCTGGCCTTTACCGTTGTGATTCCGGCGCGGCTCCGGTCGACCCGCTTGCCGGGCAAGCCGTTGCTGACGATTGCCGGCAAGCCGATGATCCAGCATGTCTGGGAACAGGCGTGCAAAAGCAGCGCCAGCCGCGTGGTGATCGCTACCGATGACGCGGGTATTTTCAAAGCCTGTGAGGCCTTCGGCGCCGAAGTGCTGATGACCCGCGAAGACCATGACTCCGGTACCGACCGCCTGGCCGAAGTGGCTGCCAAGCTGGGCCTGGCCGCCGATGCCATCGTGGTCAATGTTCAGGGCGACGAGCCGCTGATCCCGCCGGTGATCATTGATCAGGTGGCGGCCAACCTGGCGGCCCATCCTGAAGCGGGCATCGCCACCCTGGCCGAACCGATCAGCGACATCGAAGCGCTGTTCAACCCCAATGCGGTCAAGGTGGTCAGCGATTGCAACGGTCTGGCCCTGACCTTCAGCCGTGCCCCGTTGCCGTGGGCGCGTGATGCCTTTGCCCACAGTCGTGAGCAAATGCCGCAAGACGTGCCGTACCGCCGTCACATCGGCATGTACGCCTACCGCGCTGGCTTCCTGCAGGATTTCGTCGCCTGGGGCCCGTGCTGGCTGGAGAGGACCGAAGCGCTGGAGCAGTTGCGCGCGCTCTGGCATGGCGTGCGTATTCACGTCGCCGATGCCATCGATGCGCCGCCCGTGGGCGTCGACACCCCTGAAGACCTGGAGCGCGTGCGGCGCTTGCTGGAGGCCTGATGCGGGTACTGTTCGTGTGCCTGGGCAATATCTGCCGTTCACCCACCGCCGAAGGCGTGTTGCGTCACCAGTTACAGGCTGAGGGCCTGGGCGAATTGATCGAGGTGGCTTCGGCCGGTACCGGTGACTGGCATGTCGGCAAGCAACCCGATACCCGTACCTGTCGTACCGCCCGCATACGTGGCTATGACTTGTCGCAGCAGCGTGCGCAACAGGTCAAGGCCGCGCACTTCAATGAATGCGACCTGATCCTGGCCATGGACAAGAGCAATCTTGGCCATCTGCGGGCAATGCAGCCTGCCGGGTCAAAAGCCGAGCTGGACTTGTTCCTGCGTCGCTATGACGGTGCGCTGGATGAGGTGCCGGATCCTTACTACGGCGCCGAAGAGGATTTCGAGCAGGTCCTGGACCTGATCGAAGTCGCCTGTCGCCGATTGGTCATCGAACTCAAGGGCCGTCTATGAGCGGGCAGTGGCAGCAACACGTATCGCTCAAGCCGTACAACACCTTCGGCATTGACGTGAAGGCCCGCTATTTCACTGAAGTCCATAGCGACGATGAGGTGCGCCAGGCCTTGGCCCGGGCGAGTGAGCAGGGCGTACCGGTGCTGGTGGTCGGCGGTGGCAGCAACCTGCTGCTGACTGGCGATATCCAGGCGTTGGTTATGCGCATGGCCAGTCGTGGCCTGCGCATCCTGTCTGACGACGGTGAGCGGGTAGTGGTCGAGGCCGAAGCCGGTGAGCCCTGGCATCCGTTCGTGCAGTGGAGCCTGGCCCAGGGCCTGGCCGGGCTGGAAAACCTCAGCCTGATCCCGGGCACGGTCGGCGCCGCGCCGATGCAGAACATTGGTGCCTATGGCGTCGAGATCAAGGATGTGTTCGCCGGGCTCACCGCGCTGGATCGCGAGACTGGCGAGTTGCGCGATTTCAGCCTGGAAGAATGCGCCTTTGCCTACCGTGACAGCCTGTTCAAGCGTCATCCGGGCCGCTGGTTGATTCTGCGGGTGCGCTTTGCCTTGAGTCGGGTTATGCACGCGCACCTGGAGTACGGTCCGGTGCGGCAGCGCCTGAGCGAGCAGGGCGTCAGTCAGCCGACTGCGCAGAATGTCAGCGATGCGATCTGCAGCATTCGCCGCGAGAAGCTGCCCGACCCGCTCGAACTGGGCAATGCCGGGAGCTTCTTCAAGAACCCGGTGGTGGCTGCGGTGCTGGCCGAAAAGATCCGCTTGCAGTACCCGGGGCTGGTGGCTTATCCACAGGCTGATGGTCAGTTCAAACTGGCTGCGGGCTGGTTGATCGAGCAGGCTGGCTGGAAGGGGCATCGCGAAGGCGATGCCGGGGTGCACCGCTTGCAGTCGCTGGTGTTGGTCAACTATGGCCAGGCTAGCGGTGTGCAGTTGCATCAACTGGCGCAGAAAATCCAGGCCGACATCCTTGAGCGTTTCGGGGTCGAGCTGGAAATGGAGCCGAATCTGTACTGATTTGTGCTGTCCTTGTGGAAGCTGGCGTTGCCAGCGATCGAGCCCGAAGGGGTCGTAGGCTGTGCTGGCCCTATTGCCGGCAAAGCCGGCTGCCACAGGTGATCCGCTTTCCTACAGGCAATAAAAAAGCCCCGCCAGTTACCTGGCGGGGCTTTTTTTCAGCCTGGATAATCAGACGAGCGGTTTGTGCTCTTCTGTGGTTTCCAGTTTCTCCTCGACCACTTCTTCAGCCGGTGCAGCAGGCGCCTCTTCAGCGACCACGGCAGCGCTGGCTTCGGCAGCGGCCGCTGCAGCGGCGGCTGCGGCAGCTTCGGCTTCACGCTTGCGACGGCGTACTTCACGTGGATCGTTCGGGGCGCGACCACTGCTGGTCAGGGCGCTGGCCGGTGCTTCAACAGCAGGTGCCGGCGCTTCGACCGGTGCTGGCTCGACAACGGGCGCAGGCGCTTCGACTGCTTCGGCAACGACTACCGGTTCAGCCACAACCGGTGCCTGCACTGCAGGCTCTGGCTCGACTGCAGCAACCGGCTCGACCGCTTCAACTGGTGCAGGCACGGATGCTTCGACCACTGGAGCGATGCTGGCTTCGATGGCCTGCGGCGCTTCGACCGGGGCAGTGAACGCTTGTTCGACAACCGGTGCGGCAGCGACTTCAGCAGCCTGGACGGTTTCAACCACTTCGGCGACTTCAGTGACTTCAACCACTGGCTGGGCAGCTTCGACAGCGACGGTTTCGCTGGCAGCGACTTCAACAACGGCCTGCTCTTCGACAGCAGCAGTAGCGCGTTCGGCCTGCTGGTTGGCTTCGGCTTCGGCAGCGGCGCTGATGTTGCTGGTGGCAACAGCGGCGGTCACGGCCAGGCCGGCGGCCAGTTCAGCGCCCAGCTCGGTGGCTTGAGGCTGCTCTTCGCTGCCTTCTTCCGAGCCTTCTACCAGGTTGCCGTTGGCATCGCGTTGACGCTCGCGACGGTTGCTGCGACGACGCTGGCCACGGGAGCGGCGGCGAGGGCGTTCGCCTTCGGTGCCTTCCTGGTTGTCATCTTGCAGCAGCTCTTCGTTCGGCAGTTGTTCATCAGCCGCTTCTGCAGCCTGTTCGGCTGGGCGAGGCTGACGCTCTTCACGCGGCGGACGCGGTTGACGCTCTTCACGTGGTGCGCGCTCTTCACGCGGAGCACGTTCTTCACGCGGAGCGCGCTCTTCACGTGGGGCGCGTTCTTCGCGTGGTGCACGTTCTTCACGAGGCTGACGCTCTTCACGCGGGGCACGCTCAGGGCGCTCTTCGCGTACGGCCGGGGCGACGGCGTCCAGTGGCTCGCGCAGTTCGCGGACCGGACGCTCCTCGCGGGAGCGGCGTTCTTCACGTGGTGCGCGTGGTTGGCGCTCTTCACGCGGCTGGCGTGGTGCGCGCTCTTCACGGGCAGGGGCTTCTTCGCGAGCTTCGCGAGCTTCGCGTGGCTGACGCTCCTCACGCGGGGCGCGCTCGGCACGCTCTTCACGCGGCTTGCGCTCTTCGTCGCGGCGGCCGTTGCGGTTGCGGCTCTGCTGACGACCGTTGCGACGCTCTTCGTTGCGCTGCGGGCGTTCGCTGGCAGGTTTCTCGGCAACTGCAGGTGCGGCGGCAGGTTCGTCCTTGCCGGCGAACAGACTGACCAGCGACTTCACCAGTCCTTTGAACAGGCTTGGTTCAGGTGCGTGCACCGGGGCAGCCACTGGCGCGGCAGCTTCGGTCGGCACCGGGGCGTTGGCGCGGGCCGGGGCAGTCTTGACCGCGGCTTCCTGGCGTACCAGGGTGCGGGTGGCGGCAGCCGGTTGGACTTCTTCGGTCTCGGCGGCAGCGATTTCGTAGCTGGACTGGCCGCTCAGGGCTTCCGGGCTGTCGTCGCGCAGGCGCTGGACTTCGAAATGCGGGGTTTCCAGGTGATCGTTCGGCAGGATGACGATACGGGCCCGGGTGCGCAGCTCGATCTTGGTGATCGAATTGCGTTTTTCGTTGAGCAGGAAGGCGGCAACCGGAATCGGCACTTGGGCGCGGACTTCGGCGGTGCGGTCTTTCAGGGCTTCTTCTTCGATCAGGCGCAGGATTGCCAGCGACAGCGATTCGACGTCACGGATGATGCCGGTACCGCTGCAGCGTGGGCAGACGATGCCGCTGCTTTCGCCGAGCGAAGGGCGCAGGCGCTGACGGGACATTTCCAGCAGGCCGAAGCGCGAGATGCGGCCAACCTGTACGCGGGCACGGTCGGCTTCCAGGCATTCGCGGACTTTTTCTTCCACGGCGCGCTGGTTCTTGGCTGGGGTCATGTCGATGAAGTCGATCACGATCAGGCCGCCGATGTCGCGCAGGCGCAGCTGGCGGGCGATTTCCTCAGCCGCTTCCAGGTTGGTCTGCAGGGCGGTTTCCTCGATGTCGCTGCCTTTGGTGGCGCGCGCCGAGTTGATGTCGATGGAGACCAGGGCTTCAGTCGGGTCGATGACGATCGAGCCGCCGGACGGCAGGTCGACGACGCGCTGGAAGGCGGTCTCGATCTGGCTTTCGATCTGGAAGCGGTTGAACAGCGGCACGCTGTCTTCGTACAGCTTGATCTTGCTGGCGTACTGCGGCATCACCTGGCGAATGAAGGTCAGGGCTTCTTCCTGGGCGTCGATGCTGTCGATCAGTACTTCGCCGATGTCCTGGCGCAGGTAGTCGCGGATCGCGCGGATGATGACGTTGCTTTCCTGGTAGATCAGGAATGGCGCGGCGCGGTCCTGGGACGCTTCCTTGATCGCGGTCCACAGCTGCAGCAGGTAGTCGAGGTCCCATTGCATTTCTTCGCTGCTGCGGCCAAGGCCGGCAGTGCGCACGATCAGGCCCATGTCGGCAGGGGCGACCAGGCCGTTGAGGGCTTCGCGCAGTTCGTTGCGCTCTTCGCCTTCGATGCGGCGGGAGATGCCACCGGCACGCGGGTTGTTCGGCATCAGTACCAGGTAGCGACCGGCCAGGCTGATGAAGGTGGTCAGGGCCGCGCCCTTGTTGCCGCGCTCTTCTTTCTCGACCTGGACGATGACTTCCTGGCCTTCGCTGAGCACTTCCTTGATGTTCACCCGGCCTTCGGGCGACTTCTTGAAGTATTCGCGGGAGATTTCCTTCAGCGGCAGAAAGCCGTGACGCTCGGAGCCGAAGTCGACGAAAGCGGCTTCCAGGCTGGGTTCGATCCGGGTGATCCGGCCTTTGTAGATGTTGGCCTTCTTCTGCTCACGCGCGCCGGACTCGATGTCCAGGTCGTAGAGACGTTGGCCGTCCACCAGAGCTACACGCAACTCTTCGGGTTGAGTCGCGTTAATCAGCATTCTTTTCATGTAATACCGTCGGTTTCCGGGCTGCCGGAAACGGCGTTCGGCACACACGACTTCTCACGGTCTGTGTCAGGTGCGCAAGGGGTGGCGGGCCACCCCCGTGTCCAGCAACTTTCGAGTCCGACTGGTCACCCAGTACTGCCGAAGTCGCGACGACGCGTCCTGCTTGCTGTGGTGTCAAATGCACTCAGTCAGGAGGAGGAATCAGCCTTCGGCCGTGGACGCCCGTGGGGCATCTTGATCAAGACCGGGTCCGGTCGCCTGGCCAATAGGCCGGTGGACTGGACGCAGTGCTACACGGTCCGACGGTTGTGCATCTCCACCCTACACGTATCCCTGATAATTCGGGTGCTGCCGCGCGCTGAATCCGCAACGGGTTGCATTTTCGCCAGCTCCATACGGGAGCCCGCGCCTTTTATGTCCAAGGCTGGTATTTCCGAAGCCGTCGCCATGACTGCGTGAAATTGACGGCACTGACAGAGTGGCAGCGAAAAAAACGTGGGGGAGGGTGAAATACCGCTCTTGTAGTTTTTTATCGGTCTTCTCTGCACGGCGCTGGTGGCGATTCCAGGCATTTCTGTAAACTGGCGAAAGCCCCGTCGGACGGCCTCGCGTCCTCGAGAATTGCGTCGGTCAGGGCCGGCTGTAAGCCGTGAGTCCGCTGGCCAGCCGCTTTTGGCGGCGTTCGCGACTATAGCAGCAATCATTAAGTGCTTCAAATCCATAAAAAATTGTTATGATTGGCAAATGACGACTAATGCCCCTCCGACCTCCGGCGTCCAGCTGATCGAGGTCGCGCCGGAACTTGCCGGCCAACGAATCGATAATTTCCTCATCACTGCACTCAAGGGTGTTCCCAAGACCTTGATTTACCGCATTTTGCGCAAAGGCGAAGTGCGTGTGAACAAGGGCCGGATCAAGCCCGAGTACAAGTTGCAGGCCGGTGACATCGTGCGCGTGCCGCCCGTTCGTCTGCCCGAACGTGACGAACCGGTGCCGGTGGCCCAGGGTTTGCTTCAGCGCCTTGAAGCGGCGATTGTCTACGAAGACAAGGCTCTGATTGTGCTCAACAAACCGGCCGGTATTGCCGTGCACGGTGGTAGTGGCCTGAATTTCGGTGTGATCGAAGCCTTTCGTCAGATGCGTCCCGACGCCAAGGAGCTGGAGCTGGTCCACCGCCTCGATCGCGATACCTCTGGCCTGTTGATGATTGCCAAGAAGCGCAGCATGTTGCGTCACCTGCACGCCGCCCTGCGTGGCGATGGCGTCGACAAGCGCTACATGGCGCTGGTTCGCGGTCACTGGGCCACCGCCAAGAAGCAGGTCAATGCGCCCTTGCTCAAGAGCAACCTGCGCTCCGGCGAGCGCATGGTCGAGGTCAATGACGAGGGCAAGGAGGCGCTGACGATCTTCCGTGTGCTGCGCCGTTTCGGCGAGTTCGCCACGATCGTCGAGGCGCGGCCGATCACTGGGCGTACCCACCAGATTCGCGTGCATGCCCTGCATGCCGGGCATTGCATTGCCGGCGACAGCAAGTATGGCGATGAAGATTTCACCCGCGAGATTCGCGACCTTGGTGGCAAGCGCCTGTTCCTGCATGCCTACGCCCTGACCGTGCCGTTGCCCGATGGCGGCGAGCTCAAGCTTGAGGCGCCGGTGGATGAAATGTGGGCCAAGACCGTGGAGCGCCTGAGTGCAGCGTGATTACGATCTGCTGATCTTCGACTGGGACGGCACCCTGGCCGACTCCATCGGTCGCATCGTCGAGGCCATGCACCTGGCCGCCGGTCGCGCGGGCTATGCCGCCTGCGATGATGAGGCGGTCAAGGGTATAATTGGCCTGGCGTTGCCAGAAGCCATCAGTGTGTTGTATCCGCGGCTCGATGCGGGGCAGGTGGCACAGTTTCGCCAGCACTATGCTGACGTGTACATGGCCCTGGATGACCAGCCTTCGCCGCTGTTCGAAGGTGTGGTGGAGTCGCTGGAGGCGTTCCGTGCCGAGGGCTATCGCCTGGCGGTGGCCACCGGCAAGGCGCGTCGCGGTCTCGATCGTGTGCTGCGCGCCAATGGCTGGGAGGGCTACTTCGACATCACCCGGGCGGCCGACGAGAGTCGCGGCAAACCGCACCCGCAGATGCTCGAGGAGATCCTTGCTCATTGCCAGGTCGAACCGCAGCGAGCGTTGATGGTTGGAGATTCATCATTCGACCTGTTGATGGCCAGCAATGCTGGCATGCATTCGGTAGCGGTTGGTTACGGCGCCATGTCGCTGGAGGCCTTGAGTGCCTTTGGGCCGCAGCTGTGTATTGATCATTTTTCTCAGTTGCAGGCCTGGCTTAGCCAATCGCCTGTGGCAGCAGATTCCAGGGTAGGTGAGCATGACTGACGAGTGGAAGGCGCCCAGCGCCGAAGACAACGAAGAGCGCAAGAGCTGGAAGCTGCTGGAGAAAACCCTCCTGGCTGGTGTTCAGGAGCAGCGTCGGGCGCGGCGCTGGGGGATTTTCTTCAAGCTGATGGGCTTTGTGTACCTGTTCGGCATCCTTGCCTTGTTCACGCCTTTGATGGACATGGACAAAGCGGCCTCGCGCAGCGTCAGCCACACCGCGCTGGTCGAAGTGCGCGGCTTGATTGCCGATCAGGAGTCCGCCAGCGCTGACAACGTCGTCGGTGGCTTGCGCGAGGCGTTCAAGGATCCGAAAACCAAGGCGGTGGTCCTGCGCATCAATAGTCCGGGTGGCAGCCCGGTGCAGTCAGGGTACATCTACGACGAAATTCGCCGCCTGCGCGCAGAGCACCCAGCCATCAAGCTGTATGCGGTAATCAGTGACCTGGGCGCTTCCGGTGCCTACTACATTGCCAGTGCCGCTGATCAGATCTATGCCGACAAGGCCAGCCTGGTTGGCTCCATCGGTGTGACGGCGGCCGGCTACGGCTTTGTCGGCACCATGGAGAAGCTCGGTGTCGAGCGTCGTACCTACACCGCTGGCGAGCACAAGGCCTTCCTTGATCCGTTCCAGCCGCAAAAGCCTGAAGAGACGGCGTTCTGGCAGGGCGTGCTGGAAACCACGCACAAGCAGTTCATCGCCAGTGTCAAGCAGGGTCGCGGCGAGCGCCTCAAGGACAAGGAGCATCCTGAGCTGTTCAGTGGCCTGATCTGGTCGGGTGAGCAGGCGCTGGCCCTGGGGCTGGTGGATGGTCTGGGCAGTGCCGGTTACGTGGCGCGTGAAGTGGTAGGGGAGAAGGAGCTGGTCGACTTCACTGTCGAAGAGTCGCCGTTCGATCGCTTCTCCAAGCGCCTGGGTGCCAGTGTTGCCGAGCGCCTGGCCATGTGGATGGGCTTTCAGGGGCCATCGCTGCGCTGATTGTATTGCCTGATGAAAAGCCGGCCCTTGGAGGCCGGCTTTTTTGTGCTCGCGGTATCAGGGCAAGCTCACGCCTTCAGCCAGCAGCATATCCACCAGGCGAATCAGCGGCAGGCCGATCAGGCTGGTGGCATCCACCCCGTGGGTGCTCTGGAACAGGCTCACGCCCAGGCCTTCGGCCTTGAAGCTGCCGGCGCAGTCGTAGGGCTGTTCGGCGCGCAGGTAGCGTTCGATGCGCTTCAGGTCCAGCTCGCGCATGTTTACCGTGAAGGGTACGCAGTCGACCTGGCAGTGGCCGGTAGTGCTGTTGAGCAGCGCCAGGCCGGTGAGAAAGCTCACATGATTGCCGCTGGCGGCCAGCAGCTGCTCGCAGGCGCGCTCGAAGGTGTGTGGTTTGCCGAGGATCTGCTCGCCCAGCACTGCCACCTGGTCAGAGCCGATGATCAGGTGCCCGGGATGGCTGTCGGCCAGGGCCAGGGCTTTTTCCCGGGCCAGGCGCTTGACCAGGTCAAGGGCGGGTTCCTCGGGCAGGCGCTGTTCGTCGATATCCGGGGCGGCGCAGCTGAAAGGCAGGCGCAGGCGCTCGAGCAGTTCGCGCCGGTAAGGTGAGCTGGAAGCCAGTAATAAAGGCAGCATGATAGACTCCTGGGCAGGTGAAACGATTCTAACATGCTGAACGGAGCCGAATTTCCTTTGACAGGGGCGGGGGTCATCCCTAGAATGCTGCGCCTATGTTGAATGACCCGATTCCACCTCACGTTGACCCGCGCAAATTGGCCGATCGTGGTGTTTCCCTCGAAGGAACACTGCAGCTCGCCGATTTGGAGAGACTCTGCGACCCGCTTTCCGACACTGTCGGTACGGTGCAGGCTAAATTCGATTTTGAGCGCGACGAGCAGAAGGCTGTGGTTATCCACACCGACCTGAGCGTCGAGGTCAAGATGGTTTGCCAGCGTTGTCTTGAGCTGGTCACCCTGCCGATCCACAGCGAATGTACTTACGCCGTGGTGAAGGAGGGTGCGAATACCCAGTCGTTGCCGAAAGGTTATGACGTGCTGGAACTGGGCGAAGATCCTTTGGATCTGCAGGCCTTGGTCGAGGAAGAGCTTCTGCTCGCCTTGCCTATCGTGCCTGCTCATCATCCGGAAGAATGCCAGCAGCCGGCGGGCGCCGATGAGCCCGAACCGAGCAAGGACGAGGTAACACGGTCCAACCCGTTCAGTGTATTGGCGCAGTTAAAGCGTGACCCAAACGTTTAGGAGTTAATCAATTATGGCTGTTCAGCAGAACAAAAAATCCCGCTCTGCCCGTGACATGCGCCGTTCGCACGACGCCCTCTCGGAAAACGCTCTGTCCGTAGAGAAAACCACTGGTGAAGTGCACCTGCGTCACCACGTATCGCCAGAAGGCGTATACCGTGGTCGTAAAGTGATCGACAAGGGCGCTGACGAGTAATCCTTGTCCGCTCAGATCATCGCGATTGACGCAATGGGCGGGGACTTCGGTCCCCGCAGCATTGTTCAGGCAAGTATTGCTTGCCTGTCGGCTACCCCCTCGCTGCACCTGACCCTCGTCGGTCAACCCTCCCTCCTTGAAGATCTAGTCGCTGGCCAGTCGGCAGCGGATCGCGCGCGCCTGCAGATCGTGGCCGCCAGCGAGGTGATCGGCATGGATGAGCGGCCGTCCCAGGCGTTGCGCGGCAAGCCCGATTCGTCCATGCGCGTGGCCCTGGAACTATTGCGTGATGGCAAGGTTCAAGCCTGCGTGAGTGCCGGCAACACCGGTGCGCTGATGGCGCTGTCGCGCTATGTATTGAAAACCCTGCCCGGCATCGACCGCCCGGCCATGGTTGCCGCCATTCCCACCCAGACCGGTTATTGCCAGTTGCTCGACCTGGGCGCCAATGTCGACTGCAGCGCGGAAAACCTCTACCAGTTCGCCGTGATGGGCTCGGTGGCCGCCCAGGCCCTGGGGATTTCCCGGCCGCGTGTGGCCTTGCTCAACGTCGGTACCGAAGACATCAAGGGCAACCAGCAGGTCAAGCTTGCCGCGAACTTGCTGCAGAACGCCCGTGGGCTGAACTACATCGGCTTTGTCGAAGGTGACGGGTTGTACCGTGGCGAAGCGGATGTGGTGGTGTGCGACGGCTTTGTCGGCAATATCCTGCTCAAGTCCAGTGAAGGCCTGGCGACCATGATCGGTTCGCGCATCGAGGCCCTGTTCAAGGGCGGGTTCGGTGCGCGCCTGGCCGGTGCCGTGGCCATGCCGCTGCTGCGCCGCCTACAGGCTGACCTGGCGCCGGCGCGACATAATGGCGCAAGCTTCCTTGGCCTGCAGGGCATCGTCATCAAAAGTCATGGCTCTGCCGGTGTACAGGGCTTTCAGAGCGCCATCCAGCGCGCGCTGATCGAGATCCAGGAGAACCTGCCGCAACGCTTGCACGGCCGCTTGGAAGACCTGTTGCTTTAGGTATATGCCTCAGGAAGTGGTTAAATGTGACCGCTTGGTCCTCGTTACCATCCAACTCTTCAGTTTCTTGTGCTCAGCCTGGTGCTGGGCGCTTTATTTCCGACGACAAGATCACTAGGGGCTTGTTCAATGTCTGCATCCCTCGCATTCGTCTTTCCCGGTCAAGGTTCGCAGTCCCTCGGCATGCTTGCCGAGTTGGGTGCCCAGTATCCGCTGGTCATTGATACCTTCCGTGAGGCCTCCGAGGCTCTGGGCTATGACCTCTGGGCGTTGACCCAGGCCGGTCCGGAAGAGCAACTCAACCAAACCGACAAAACCCAGCCGGCCATTCTCACTGCCTCGATCGCCTTGTGGCGCTTGTGGCTGGCAGAGGGCGGTGCGCGTCCGGCGTTCGTTTCCGGTCACAGCCTGGGCGAATACAGCGCCCTGGTCGCCGCTGGCAGCCTGAGCCTGGGTGACGCTGTGAGGCTGGTCAAGCGTCGCGGCGAACTCATGCAGGAGGCCGTGCCGGCCGGGCAGGGCGCCATGGCGGCGATTCTCGGCCTGGACGATGCTGTCGTCGTGGGTATCTGCGCAGAAGCTGCCCAGGGCGAAGTGGTCAGTGCGGTGAACTTCAACTCGCCAGGTCAGGTAGTCATCGCCGGTGCCAAGGCCGCCGTTGAGCGTGCCATGGAAGCCTGTAAGGCTGCTGGCGCCAAGCGCGCACTGCCACTGCCGGTCAGCGTGCCGTCGCACTGCGAGCTGATGCGCCCGGCTGCCGAGCGCTTTGCCGAATCGGTCAATGCCATCGACTGGCAGGCCCCGCAGATCCCGGTGGTGCAGAACGTCAGCGCTGCCGTTGCGGCTGATCTCGATACCCTCAAGCGCGACCTGCTGGAGCAGCTGTACAAGCCGGTCCGCTGGGTCGAGTGCGTGCAGACCCTGGCTGCCAAAGGCGCGGTAAACCTGGTCGAGTGCGGCCCGGGCAAGGTTCTGGCCGGCCTGAACAAGCGCTGCGCCGACGGCGTCAACACCTCTAACCTCAATACCCCGGATGCTTTCGCCGCGACGCTCGCGGCGCAGGCCTGATTTAGGAGAAGCTTGCATGAGCCTGCAAGGTAAAGTTGCCCTGGTTACCGGCGCCAGCCGTGGTATCGGCCAGGCTATCGCCCTGGAACTGGGCCGTCTGGGCGCTACCGTGATCGGTACCGCCACCTCCGCTTCGGGCGCCGAGCGTATCGCCGCGACCCTCAAGGAACACGGCATCACCGGTACCGGCCTTGAGCTGAACGTGACCAGCGACGAGTCGGTCACCGCTACCCTGGCCAAGATCCAGGAACAGTTCGGTGCGCCGACCATTCTGGTCAACAACGCCGGTATCACTCGTGACAACCTCATGCTGCGCATGAAGGACGACGAGTGGTTCGACGTCATCGACACCAACCTGAACAGCCTCTACCGTCTGTCCAAGGGCGTGCTGCGCGGCATGACCAAGGCACGCTGGGGTCGTATCATCAGCATCGGCTCGGTGGTCGGTGCCATGGGTAACGTCGGCCAGGTCAACTACGCCGCCGCCAAGGCCGGTCTGGAAGGTTTCAGTCGCGCCCTGGCGCGTGAAGTCGGCTCCCGTGCGATCACCGTCAACTCGGTGACCCCGGGCTTCATCGACACCGACATGACCCGCGAGCTGCCTGAAGCTCAGCGTGAAGCGCTGCAGATCCAGATCCCCCTGGGGCGTCTGGGCCAGGCTCAGGAAATTGCCAATGTGGTAGCTTTCCTGGCCTCTGAAGGTGCAGGCTATGTGACCGGCGCGACCATCCCGGTCAACGGCGGCATGTACATGTAAAATCGGATGTGACGGATTGCTTCAAAAAAATGTCATACGAGCTGTCTAAAATCCGTTATAAAGCTGCAACCAGATTCTAGTCGGTTGGCAGGTGTGGTCTTGCAAGGCGTGTTGCGCTTGAAAAGCAGACGTCTTTCTATACACTTACACACCGGCCAGCTGCCTGACATATGTCCATTAGGAGTGAAAACAAGGTATGAGCACCATCGAAGAACGCGTCAAGAAAATCGTCGCCGAGCAACTGGGCGTTAAAGAAGAAGAAGTGAAGAACGAATCTTCCTTCGTCGAAGATCTGGGTGCCGATTCCCTTGACACCGTTGAGCTGGTGATGGCTCTGGAAGAGGAATTCGAGACTGAAATCCCTGACGAAGAAGCCGAGAAGATCACTACTGTTCAAGCTGCTATCGACTACGTCAACAGCCACCAGGCTTAAGACGTTGTAGTCGTCGCTTCTTGTCATGGAAAAACCGCACTGCCTTTGCCGGCGTGCGGTTTTTTCTTTACAAGAGATGTAGTCAATTGAATAAGGAGAGTGCTGTGTCGCGTAGACGCGTCGTGGTCACCGGTATGGGTATGCTGTCGCCACTGGGTACGGATGTGCCGAGCAGTTGGCAGGGCATTCTGGCTGGCCGCAGTGGCATAGGTCTGATCGAGCATACTGACCTGTCTGCCTACTCCACCCGTTTTGGCGGCTCGGTAAAGGGCTTTGAAGTCGAGCAGTACCTGTCGGTCAAGGAAGCCCGCAAGCTCGATCTGTTCATTCAGTACGGCCTGGCTGCCGGTTTTCAGGCGGTGCGTAATGCCGGCCTGGAAGTAACCGATGCCAACCGCGAGCGCATTGGCGTGGCCATGGGCTCGGGTATCGGTGGCCTGACCAATATCGAAGAAACCAGCCGGACCTTGCATGACCAGGGCCCGCGGCGTATTTCGCCATTCTTCGTACCGGGTTCGATCATCAACATGATTTCCGGTTTCCTGTCGATCCACTTGGGGGTACAGGGGCCTAACTACGCTATTTCCACTGCGTGCACCACGGGTACCCATTGTATCGGCATGGCCGCGCGCAACATCGCCTTCGGTGAAGCCGACGTGATGATTGCCGGCGGTGCGGAGATGGCCGCCTGTGGTCTGGGTATGGGCGGTTTCGGTGCGTCGCGGGCGCTGTCGACCCGCAATGACGACCCGACCCGTGCCAGCCGTCCGTGGGACAAGGGGCGTGACGGTTTCGTGCTCGCCGACGGTGCCGGTGCGCTGGTGCTCGAAGAGCTCGAGCACGCCAAGGCGCGCGGCGCAACCATCTATGCCGAGCTGGTTGGTTTCGGCATGAGCGGTGACGCCTACCACATGACCTCGCCGCCAGAAGACGGCAGCGGGGCTGCGCGCTGCATGGCCAACGCCCTGCGCGATGCCGGCCTGAATGCCAGCGACGTTGATTACATCAACGCCCACGGTACCTCGACGCCAGCCGGCGACCTGGCTGAAGCGTCGGCGATCAAGTCGGTGTTCGGCGAGCACGCCTACACGCTGGCGGTCAGCTCGACCAAGTCGATGACCGGTCACCTGCTCGGCGCTGCCGGTGCAGTCGAGGCGATCTTCAGCGTGCTGTCGATCAACAGCCAGGTGGCGCCGCCGACCATCAACCTGGATGAGCCGAGCGAAGGCTGCGACCTCGATTTCGTGCCGCACCAGGCACGCAACATGCCGATCGAGGTGGTGCTGTCCAACTCCTTCGGGTTTGGCGGTACCAACGGCTCGCTGGTGTTCCGCCGGTTCGCCGGCTGATGCACAGCTGGGTCGACGGCCAGCCGGCAGATGCACTGACGGTGCAGAGCCGGGGGCTGGCCTACGGCGATGGTCTGTTCGAGACCATTGCCGTGCGGGCCGGTCGGCCGTCACTGCTCGAGTATCACCTCGATCGCCTGGCGCTGGGTTGCCAGCGGCTGGCGATTTGCGCTGATCACGGCCTGATTCGCGACGAGATATGCCGTTATGCCAGCCTGCTGGGTGACGGCGTGCTCAAGCTTATTGTTACCCGTGGCGACAGTCAGCGCGGCTATGCGCCGGCCGCTGGCGTGGCGCCACGGCGTATTCTCCAGGGCAACCCCTTGCCCGGTTATCCCACGCAGCATGCCGAGCAGGGTGTTCGCTTGTTCGACTGCCAGACGCGCCTGGCCGAGCAACCGCTGCTGGCGGGTTTGAAGCACCTCAATCGCCTCGAGCAAGTATTGGCTCGCGCCGAATGGCAGGACGCCACGTACGCTGAAGGTTTGATGCGCGATGTTTCCGGGCGCATTATCGAAGGGGTGTATAGCAACCTGTTCCTGGTGCGTGACGGCCAGCTGCTGACCGCCGACCTGAGCCGCTGCGGTGTGGCCGGGGTGATGCGCGCAGCCTTGCTCGATCACGCCAGGGCAGTTGGAATCCCCCTGCGAATAACCGACCTGAGCCTGCGGGACCTGCAGCAGGCCGACGAAGTCTTCGTCTGCAACAGCGTCTACGGCATCTGGCCGGTACAGGCTTTTACATCGCTGAACTGGCCGCCGGGGCCGCTCACCCGTAAACTGCAGGCCATTGCCCGTACGCTACTGGATGCCTGATTTGTGAGACGTAAATTCTTGGTGCTGCTGGAGACCGGGTTGATCCTGGCCGGCCTGATGTTGGGGTATTCGGCCTGGAAGGTGAATTCGGCGCTGGAGCAGCCCCTGCACGTGTCTCAGGAGCGGTTGCTCGACGTGCCCACCGGTACCACCCCCAATCGTATGTTCTACCGCATGGAGAGCGACGGTGTGCTGGAAGATGCCTTCTGGCTGCGCCTGTACTGGCGCTTCAACATGGCTGGCGTGCCGCTGCACACCGGCGAATACCGCATGACCCCGGGCATGAGTGTGCGCGATCTGTTCGAGGTCTGGCGCCGCGGTGATGTGGTGCAGTACACCCTGACCCTGGTAGAAGGCTGGAATTTCCGCCAGGTGCGCGCGGCGCTGGCCAAGCACGAGAAGATCAAGAAGACCCTCGACGGCCTGAGCGACGCCGAGGTCATGGACAAGCTCGGCCACCCAGGCGTGTTCCCGGAAGGCCGCTTCTTTCCTGATACCTACCGCTTCGTGCGGGGCATGACCGACGTCGAGTTCCTTCAGCAAGCCTATGCGCGCCTGGAAGAGGTGCTGGCCAAGGAATGGGCGGAACGCTCCAGCGACGTGCCGTATCGCGACCCGTACCAGGCGCTGATCATGGCCTCGCTGGTCGAGAAAGAGACCGGCGTGCCTCAGGAACGCGGGCAGATTGCCGGGGTGTTCGTGCGGCGCATGCGCATCGGCATGCTGCTGCAGACCGACCCAACAGTGATCTACGGCATGGGCGAGCGCTACAACGGCAAGATTACCCGTGCCGACCTGCGCGAGCCGACGCCGTATAACACCTACACCAACGCCGGTTTGCCGCCGACGCCGATTGCCATGGTCGGCCGTGAAGCCATTCATGCCGCATTGAACCCGACCCCGGGCAGCAGCTTGTATTTCGTCGCTCGTGGTGATGGCAGTCATGTGTTCTCCGATGACCTGGATGCGCACAATTCGGCGGTGCGCGAATACCAGATCAAGCGCCGCGCCGACTACCGTTCGAGCCCGGCCCCTATTACCGAACCCGAACCCGAGGCCCAGCCGCAGGCGCCGCAAACCCCGGACGTCAGCCCTGCGTCGGCGCCCGAGCAAGCGGCGCCGGCCAGCGAAGCGGCCTCTTCGCAATGAACAACTGTAAGGACTGCCTGTGAGCGGCTTGTTTATCACCCTGGAAGGTCCCGAAGGCGCGGGCAAGAGCACCAACCGCGAGTACCTCGCCGAACACCTGCGCGCCCAGGGCCTGGATGTCGTGCTGACCCGCGAACCGGGCGGCACGCCGCTCGCCGAGCGGATCCGCGAGCTGCTGCTGGCGCCCAGCGACGAAAAAATGGACGCCGACACCGAATTGTTGCTGGTGTTTGCCGCCCGTGCCCAGCACCTGGCCGAAGTGATTCGCCCGGCCCTGGCCCGCGGCGCGGTGGTGCTGTGTGACCGTTTTACTGATGCCACTTACGCCTACCAGGGCGGTGGCCGCGGCCTGTCGTTGGCGCGCATCGCCACCCTGGAGAATTTCGTCCAGGGCGATTTGCGTCCGGACCTGACCCTGGTGTTCGACCTGCCGGTGGAAATCGGCCTGTCCCGCGCAGCCGCCCGCGGCCGCCTGGACCGTTTCGAGCAGGAAGGCCAGGCCTTCTTCGAAGCGGTACGTCAGGCCTACCTGGCCCGCGCCCAGGCTGCGCCGCAGCAATACCGGCTGATCGATGCCGCGCTGCCGCTGGCACAGGTACAGCAGTCTCTGGACGCCTTGCTGCCGCAGATCCTGGAGCGTTGCCGTGGCTGAGGCCTTCCCTTGGCAGCAGGCCTTGTGGCAGCAACTGGCCGGGCGTACCCAGCATGCCCATGCCTACCTGCTGCATGGCCCGCAGGGCATCGGCAAGCGCGCCCTGGCCGAACGCCTGATGGCCCTGTTGCTGTGCCAGCGTCCAGAAGGGCTGCAGGCTTGCGGGCAATGCAAGTCGTGCCTGTTGCTCGCAGCAGGTAGCCATCCGGACAACTACGTGCTGGAGCCGGAAGAGGCCGACAAGCCGATCAAGGTCGATCAGGTTCGCGACCTGGTGTCCTTCGTGGTGCAGACCGCGCAGTTGGGTGGGCGCAAGGTGGTGTTGATCGAGCCGGTCGAGGCGATGAACGTCAACGCCGCCAACGCCTTGCTCAAAAGCCTCGAAGAGCCCTCGGGCAATACCGTGTTGCTCTTGGTCAGCCATCAGCCCAGCCGCTTGCTGGCGACCATCAAGAGCCGCTGCCAGCAGCAGGCCTGCCCGCTGCCGAGTCGGCAGCAAAGCCTGGCCTGGCTCGAGCAGGCCTTGCCCGACTGCGACGAGCAGGAGCGCCTGGAACTGCTCAGCCTGGCGGCCGGTTCGCCGTTGGCGGCGGTCAGCCTGCAGGCCCAGGGTGTGCGCGAGCAGCGCGCGCTGGTGGTCGATGGGGTGAAGAAGCTGCTCAAGCAGCAGCAATCGCCCAGCCAGCTGGCCGAAGCCTGGAATGCCATTCCTTTGTTGCAACTGTTTGACTGGTTCTGTGACTGGTCCAACCTGGTCCTGCGTTATCAGTTGACCCAGGACGAGGAGGGGTTAGGCTTGGGCGATATGCGCAAGGTGGTTCAGTACCTGGCGCAGAAGAGCAGCCAGGGCAAGGTCCTGGAGATCCAGGACTGGATTCTGGCCCAGCGCCAGAAGGTCCTGGGCAAGGCCAACCTCAATCGGGTGCTGTTGCTCGAGGCGCTGCTGGCGTCCTGGGCGATGTTGCCGGGCCAGCGTTGAGCTGCGCCGTCCCTTCATTACTTTTCAGCGTTGTCATGTGCCCATGCTTGTAGATTCCCATTGCCACCTCGACCGTCTAGACCTTACCGCCCACCAGGGCTCCCTGGATGCGGCGCTTGATGCTGCCCGCGCGCGTGGCGTCGGGCACTTTCTGTGCATCGGCGTCAGCGCCGACAACGCCCAGGCGGTCAAGGACCTCAGCGAGCGCTACAGCGATGTCGACTGTTCAGTGGGTATCCACCCGCTGGACCTCACCCCTGACGGTGCGCCGGCGCTGGACTGGTTGCTCAAGGAGCTTGAGCACCCGCACGTGGTGGCCATCGGTGAAACCGGCCTGGACTATCACTACGAACCGGAAGCGGCCCAGGTGCAGCAGGACTCGTTCCGCCTGCACCTGGAGGCGGCGAAGGTCACGGGCAAGCCGGTGGTCATCCATACCCGCGCGGCGCGTGCCGATACCCTGGCACTGCTGCGCGAAGCAGATTTGCCGCAGGCCGGCGTGCTGCACTGCTTCACCGAAGACTGGGATATGGCCAGGGCGGCGCTGGACCTGGGCTATTACATCTCGTTGTCGGGCATTGTCACCTTCCGCAATGCCGATGCACTGCGCGACGTGGCGCGGCAAGTACCGGCCGATCGCCTGCTGGTCGAGACCGATTCGCCGTACCTGGCACCCATTCCCTATCGCGGTAAAGCCAACCTGCCGCAATACGTACGGGAAGTGGCGGAGTTCGTGGCGATGGTACGCGGCGAGGGCTATGAGCAATTGGCCGAGCAGACCACCGCGAACTTCAAGCGGCTGTTTCCGTTGGCGCGGGTAAGCTGAGTTCGCCTGCTGAAAAACAGGCAAAAAAAACCCGGGTTCTGGGGGGTGAATCCGGGTTAAGACCATTAGGAGTAAAACAAAGGTACGCGGTCCCTGAGCACCTTTATCGACGCGCCACTTGGGGGGATGCGCCGCGTCAACACCTGAAGTATTGGTCAGGATTGGCGCGCCGCCAGCATCAGCTGCTCGTTTTTTAAACAGATTTGGAATACGGCTGCGGCTGCTGAGCACTCATCGCTCTGCAATCTGCCGCACAATCGCCAGAGTTTCTTCGATTATCTGCTTAGGTGTGTAGAAGTGCGGGGAAAATCGAACGCCCGGGCCTCGTGGGATGCATATCACCTGTTGCTGCTTGAGCTGCTGATAGACCTGCAGGTTTTCAACCCCTTCAATGCTGAAGGACACAATCCCTGAGCGGCGCGCCGGGTCTTGCGGGTTGTGCAGCGTTACCCCGGGTATTGCGGCCAGGCCCTCATTGAGCCACTGCACCCGTTCCTGCAGCTCGGCTGCCACGCGATCCATTCCCACGTCTTCGAGCAACGACAGGCTGGCTTCCAGTGCCGCGGCCCCGAGCATGTTCGGGCTGCCACATTCAAAGCGCCGGGCGCTGTGGGCCGGTTGCCATTCACTGCGGGTGTAGTCGCCCATGTGCTCGAGCATGTGCCAGCCGTACTCGCTGAGCTTGAGCAGCGGGCGCACCTCGGCGCGGCAATAGAACACCCCCAGGCCTTCCGGACCGAGCAGCCATTTATGGCCATCCGCCATGGCGAAGTCGCATTGATAGGCCTGGACGTCGAAGGGCAGGGCGCCCAATTGCTGGATGGCGTCGATGCAGAACAGCACTTCGCGATCACGGCAGCCTTGGCCCAGGCGCGGCAGGTCCAGGCGCAGGCCGCTGGCGAACTGCACGGCGCTGATCGCCAGCAGGCGTACCTTGGGGCCGCAGGCAGCCAGTAAGGCGCCTTCCGGGTCGCTGCCCTTGAGGCTGACCTGAATGACGCTGACGCCTTTGTCGGCCAGGGCCTCCCAAACGATCCGGTTGGAAGGGAACTCTTCGTCGCTGATGACGATCTGGTCGCCGGCCTGCCAGTCGATGCCGAAGGCGACGAAAGACAATGCCTCGGAGGTGTTCTTGACCAAGGCAATGTCATCCGTCGACGGTGCGTTCGTCAGGCGCATCAGGCGTTCACGTAGACGCTGCTCCATGGCTAGCCAGTCCGGATAGTCCCTTGCGCCGAGCAAAACGTTCTCGTTGGCGAAGCGCGAAACCGCCTGGCTGGCGCGTTTCGGCCAGGGTGCCACGGCAGCATGGTTCAGATAGCGAAGGCCCGGGGCCTGTTCAAACTCATCAAGAAACATAGACATGGTTGGATGATCCGTGCATTTTGGCGCAAGTTAGGCATAATAACCGGCTTCGATTTTGATCCAGTCCTTCTTATGCAGAAAGAACCTCGTAAGGTCCGTGAGTTTCGTCGCCGTGAGCAAGAAATTCTCGATACCGCGCTCAAGCTGTTTCTCGAACAGGGTGAAGACAGTGTCACCGTCGAGATGATCGCTGATGCCGTCGGTATCGGCAAAGGCACGATCTACAAGCACTTCAAATCCAAGGCGGAGATCTACCTGCGCCTGATGCTCGACTACGAGCGCGATTTGAACGAACTGCTGCACTCTGCCGACGTCGACCGCGACAAGGAAGCCCTGTCGCGCGCCTACTTCGAATTCCGCATGCGTGATCCGCAGCGCTACCGCCTGTTCGACCGCCTCGAAGAGAAGGTGGTCAAGGGTAACCAGGTGCCGGAGATGGTCGGGGAGCTGCACAAGATCCGCGCCTCCAACTTCGACCGCCTGACCCTGCTGATCAAGGGCCGCATCAGCGAAGGCAAGCTCGAAGACGTGCCGCCGTACTTCCATTACTGCGCTGCCTGGGCACTGGTGCATGGGGCGGTGGCGCTCTATCACTCGCCGTTCTGGAGCAATGTGCTGGAAGATCAGGAAGGCTTCTTCCAGTTCCTCATGGACATCGGCGTGCGCATGGGCAACAAGCGCAAGCGCGACCCGGATAGCACCGGTAGCTGAGACATTCAGCCAAACCATGGCGCTACTGGGATTGGGTGGCGAGGAATATACTCAGGTATGAGGCTTGCAAAAACCTGATTTTTGAGTCAGGTTTTGCAGGCCCGATTCACCCATGCCGGAGTCACCCATGATCGTCGACCGCCAAGGCAGGCGTTTTCGCAATTTGCGTGTCAGTCTGACGGCTGCCTGCAACTACGCCTGTACCTATTGTGTGCCGGACGGCAAGCGTCTGGTCGCGGCCCAGGACGAGCTCTCGGCCGAGGCCATGGCCCGTGGCGTGGCTTACCTGGTGGAGGCTGCCGGCATCGAGCGGGTGCGCGTCACTGGTGGCGAGCCGCTGGTCAGCCCCAAGCTTGAAACCTTCCTCGCTTCAATCGCCACCCTCGGCCTGGATGAAATCAGCCTGACCACCAATGGTCAGTTGCTGACGCGCAAGCTGCCCTTGCTGCGCGCGGCGGGTATCCGTCGTCTTAACGTTTCCCTCGATACTCTTGACCCGGACGCCTTCCGGCGCATTGCCCGTGGCGGCGACCTGGCCACCGTGCTGGACGGCATGAGCCAGGCCAGCGCCGCGGGCATGAAGATCAAGGTCAACATGGTGCCGCTGCGCGGGCAGAACTTCGACCAGGTCCTGCCGCTGCTGGAGTATTGCCTGGCCCACGGCTACGAGCTGCGCTTCATCGAGCTGATGCGCATGGGGCACCTGGCTCGCGACAGCAATGCCTTTTTGCAGCAGTTCGTCAGCCTCGAGCACCTGTTGCAATTGATTGGCGGGCAGTACGAGTACCTGCAGGCCAATGCGCCGGTGGATGCCACCGCCTTGCGCTATCAGATCCCGGGGCAGGGCTACTTCGGCATTATCGCCAACGAGAGCGTACCGTTCTGCCGCACCTGCTCGCGCTTGCGCCTGTCGTCCACCGGGTGGTTGCACGGTTGCCTGTCGTCGAGCAACCGTCACTATATCGGCGATCTGCTCGACAAGCCGCGCCATCAGGCCTTGCCGGCGCTGCAGGGCTTGCTGGTCAAAGCCCTTGGCGACAAGCAGTCGGTGGCGTTTTCCGGCGGCGCGACGGTGATGAAGATCATTGGCGGCTAAGACTGGCGCAAAAGCTGCATCTGCCAGCCGTTCGCCGGTTTTCCGTCACCGGCCACTGGAGGATAGATGCGTAGCCTGGTTTTGCTGCTGGCGCTGACGGCGCTGGGCGGCTGCATGAATGTCAGCGATATGGGCGAGGGCGCCCGATATCACATGAGCGATGCCGGTCTGCTCGATCACAGCGACACCCGTCGTTCGCTGTCGGTGCGCCTGCAGCCTGATTCATTCATTTACATTGGCCAGGGTGCCTTCGTGCCGCCGGGCAAGGGCCCGTATCCGCGCCCTAACGTGGTGGCCGAAGAGGCCTTCAAGGGTTTTATCGAGTACTTCCCCCTGGTTCGCCGCGCCCCGGCGCCGTTGGGCCTGGAGCAGGCGCTGATCGAGGCGCGTGAAGTCGGCGCCCATTACCTGCTGTACACCCGCTTTGCCCGCACCGATGATCGCATCGGCAATGGCGATGAGTGGTACGACGAACAGGCGGTTGACCGCCTGGGCATCGATACCGGGGTGGTGCAACTGATGCTGATCGAAACCAGCACCCGTTACCTGATCGACACCGCGCAGATCAAAAGCCGCGGCGGTTTGCTGACGTTCCATGACAACAAGCCGGAAGATTTGCTCAGGTCCCCGCTTGAGGATTACGCTCGCAGCCTGTTAGGCATGAGTCGTTGAGGAGAGGGTGATGCAAGATACCGGCAAGGCCAGTGATCTGCTGGCGCAGATCCCCAAGGCAGAAAAAGGCCTGCCGCCCGTGCATCTGTGGAACCCGGATTTTTGCGGCGACATCGACATGCGCATCGCCCGCGATGGCACCTGGTACTACCTGGGTACGCCAATCGGGCGAAAACCGATGGTGCGGCTGTTCTCGACCATCATTCGCCGCGACGGTGACGACTACTTCCTGGTGACGCCGGTGGAGAAGGTCGGTATCAAGGTCGATGACGCGCCCTTTGTCGCTGTCAGCCTTGAAGTGCAGGGCGAAGGCGAGCAGCAGCTGCTGCGTTTTACCAGCAATGTCGACGACCAGGTCGAGGCTGGCCCCGAGCATCCGCTACGCTTTGAGATCGATGCGCAAACCCAGGAGCCTTCGCCGTATGTGCACATGCGCAGCAACCTCGAAGCGCTGATCCACCGCAACGTCTTCTACCAGTTGGTCGAGCTGGCGGTGCCGCGGCAGATTGATGGCCAGCAGTGGCTGGGTGTCTGGAGTGGTGGCCGCTTCTACCCCATTGGCCAGGTTGCCGGTATGGAGCCTGGTGGATGAGCCGCTGCCGGTGACCGAGCCCTATAGCCAGTAGCGAAACTTCTGTTCGGGCAGAAACGAAAAAACCTCCAGTGCTCAGGGCAACTGGAGGTTTTTCAGGTGTTTGGCTCCGCGACCAGGACTCGAACCTGGGACCCAATGATTAACAGTCATTTGCTCTACCGACTGAGCTATCGCGGAATCTGTGGCGTATCTTACTGATTGCTAAGGGGAAGTCAAGCCTCCCCCGTGCATTTCAGTAATTACAGAACCTCAACGATCGCCTTGGTCACCACATGGATGTTGCTTTGGTTGAGCGAGGCGACACAGATGCGGCCGGTATCCAGCGCATAGATACCGAATTCGTTCTTCAGGCGGGCGACCTGCTCAACGGTGAGGCCCGAGTAGGAGAACATGCCGCACTGGCGACCGACGAAGCTGAAGTCCTGCTTGGCGCCGTACTGGGCCAGCAGCTCGACCATCTGCTTGCGCATGCCGTGGATGCGCAGGCGCATCTCGGCCAGCTCGTCTTCCCACATCGTGCGCAGCTCTGGGCTGTTGAGCACGGTGGCGACGATGGTGGCGCCATGGGTTGGCGGGTTGGAATAGTTGGTGCGGATCACGCGCTTGACCTGCGACAGCACGCGAGTGGCCTCTTCCTTGGACTCGGTGACGATCGACAGTGCGCCAACGCGTTCGCCGTACAGCGAGAAGGACTTGGAGAACGAGCTGGAAACGAAGAAGTTCAGGCCCGACTCGGCGAACAGGCGTACGGCGGCGGCGTCTTCGCTGATGCCGTCGCCAAAGCCCTGGTAGGCCATGTCGAGGAACGGCACGTGGCCTTTGGCCTTGATTACTTCGAGGACGTTTTTCCAGTCTTGCGGGGTCAGGTCGACACCGGTCGGGTTGTGGCAGCAGGCGTGCAGCACAATGATCGAGCCGGACGGCAGGGCGTTGAGGTCTTCGAGCATGCCGCTGCGGTTGACGTCGTGGGTGGCGGCGTCGTAGTAGCGGTAGTTCTGCACCGGGAAACCGGCGGTTTCAAACAGCGCGCGGTGGTTTTCCCAGCTCGGGTCGCTGATGGCGACGACGGCGTTCGGCGACAGTTGCTTGAGGAAGTCGGCGCCGATCTTCAGGGCGCCGGTACCGCCGACGGCCTGGGTGGTGATCACGCGACCGGCGCTCAACAGCGGCGACTCGGCACCGAACAGCAGCTTCTGCACGGCCTGGTCATAAGCGACGATACCGTCGATCGGCAGGTAACCGCGGGAAGCGTGCTGGGCAGCGCGCTGGGTTTCGGCTTCGATCACTGCGCGCAGCAGTGGGATACGCCCTTCTTCGTTGCAGTAAACACCCACACCCAGGTTGACCTTGTTGCTACGGGTATCGGCGTTGAAAGCTTCGTTGAGGCCCAGAATGGGGTCGCGTGGTGCCAGCTCGACAGCGGAAAACAGGCTCATTATTACCTTGGCTCTGAATGGAGAGTGGAAGAGATCGCACGCTCCAGTCGCTTGCACTAGAGCGGTGCACAAACGGGGAGTCAGTATAGTGATACCGGCTGGTCACGGCGACAGTCTGTCGCAGCTTTTCCTGCTGTTTGGCCGAATATTTTTCGACCGTTAGTCGATTTCACCGGTCCATCGTCAGAAATGCCCGCAACACTGAGTTGAAACTGGCGCTCGGGGCCCTAAATTCGGTATAACTACTGTCTATAAATACAGTTGCCCGCGCCAGCGATGAAACCATCGCGATCACACAGAGGTTTGTCATGTCCGAGTTCCAGCTCGTCACCCGTTTCCAGCCGGCCGGCGACCAGCCCGAGGCCATTCGCCTGATGGTCGAAGGAATCGAGGCGGGCCTTGCGCACCAGACCCTGCTCGGGGTGACCGGCTCGGGCAAGACCTTCAGCATCGCCAACGTGATCGCCCAGGTGCAGCGCCCGACCCTGGTGCTGGCGCCGAACAAGACCCTGGCAGCGCAGCTGTACGGCGAGTTCAAGGCGTTCTTCCCGAACAACGCCGTGGAGTATTTCGTTTCCTATTACGACTACTACCAGCCTGAAGCCTACGTGCCGTCCTCCGACACCTTCATCGAGAAGGACGCCTCGATCAACGACCATATCGAGCAGATGCGCCTGTCGGCGACCAAGGCGCTGCTGGAGCGGCGCGATGCGATCATCGTCACCACCGTTTCCTGCATCTATGGCCTGGGCAGCCCGGAAACCTACCTGAAGATGGTCCTGCACGTGGATCGCGGCGACAAGCTCGACCAGCGCGCGCTGCTGCGCCGCCTGGCCGACCTGCAGTACACCCGCAACGAGATGGACTTTGCCCGCGCCACTTTCCGCGTGCGCGGTGATGTGATCGACATCTTCCCGGCCGAATCGGACCTGGAAGCCATCCGCATCGAGCTGTTCGATGACGAAGTGGAAAACATCGCCGCCTTCGATCCGCTGACCGGCGAGGTGATCCGCAAGCTGCCGCGCTTCACCTTCTACCCCAAGAGCCACTACGTGACCCCGCGCGAGACGCTGCTGGAGGCGGTGGACGGTATCAAGGTGGAACTGGCCCAGCGCCTTGAGTACCTGCACAAGGCCAACAAGCTGGTCGAAGCCCAGCGCCTGGAGCAGCGCACCCGTTTCGACCTGGAGATGATCCTCGAACTGGGGTACTGCAACGGCATCGAAAACTACTCGCGTTACCTGTCCGGGCGTCCGGCCGGGGCGCCGCCACCGACCCTTTACGACTACCTGCCGGACGACGCCCTGCTGGTGATCGACGAATCCCACGTCAGCGTTCCGCAAGTCGGGGCCATGTACAAGGGCGACCGCTCGCGCAAGGAAACCCTGGTCGAGTACGGTTTTCGCCTGCCTTCGGCGCTGGACAACCGGCCGATGCGTTTCGATGAATGGGAGGCGGTCAGCCCGCAGACCATCTTTGTCTCGGCGACCCCGGGCAACTACGAAGCCGAACATGCCGGCCGCGTGGTTGAGCAGGTAGTGCGCCCGACCGGCCTGGTCGACCCGCAGGTTGAGGTGCGCCCGGCCACCACCCAGGTCGACGATCTGCTCTCGGAGATTCGCAAGCGCGTGGCGGTGGAAGAGCGGGTGCTGGTGACCACCCTGACCAAGCGCATGGCCGAAGACCTCACCGACTACCTGGCCGACCACGACGTGCGCGTGCGCTACCTGCACTCGGACATCGACACCGTCGAGCGGGTCGAGATCATCCGCGACCTGCGCCTGGGCACCTTCGATGTGCTGGTGGGCATCAACCTGCTGCGTGAAGGCCTGGACATGCCCGAGGTGTCGCTGGTGGCGATCCTCGATGCCGACAAGGAAGGCTTCCTGCGTTCCGAGCGTTCGCTGATCCAGACCATCGGCCGCGCCGCGCGTAACCTCAATGGTCGCGCGATCCTCTATGCCGACAACATGACCGGCTCCATGCAGCGGGCGATTGGCGAGACCGAGCGGCGCCGCGACAAACAGATTGCCTTCAACGCCGCCAATGGCATCGTGCCCAAGGGCGTGGTCAAGGACATCACCGACATCATGGAAGGCGCCAACGTGCCCGGCTCGCGCAGCAAGAAGCGCAAGGGCATGGCCAAGGCGGCAGAGGAGAGCGCCCGTTACGAAGCCGAGCTGCGCTCACCGGGCGAGATCGCCAAGCGCATCAAGCAGCTGGAAGAGAAGATGTACCAGCTGGCGCGCGACCTGGAGTTCGAGGCGGCGGCGCAACTGCGCGACGAAATTACCGCGTTGCGCGAGCGCATGATCACGGCGTGAGGGCGACGATCGCGCCCATTGCTGGAGCCCGATGCCCGCTCCCTGTTAACATCCCGCCTTTGTTTCATCTCTAGTTCGAGACTGTCCATGACCACCGTTCGCACGCGTATCGCGCCATCGCCTACTGGCGATCCCCACGTCGGCACCGCTTACATTGCCCTGTTCAACTACTGCTTTGCCAAGCAGCACGGCGGCGAGTTCATCCTGCGTATCGAAGATACCGACCAGTTGCGTTCGACCCGCGAGTCGGAACAGCAGATCTTCGACGCCCTGCGCTGGCTCGGCATCGAGTGGAGCGAAGGTCCGGACGTCGGCGGCCCGCACGGCCCTTACCGGCAGAGCGAGCGCGGCGATATCTACAAGCAGTATGCCCAGCAGCTGGTTGACCTTGGTCACGCCTTCCCGTGCTTCTGCACCGCCGAAGAGCTCGACCAGATGCGCGCCGAGCAGATGGCCCGCGGCGAAACCCCGCGCTACGACGGCCGCGCCTTGCTGCTGTCGGCAGAAGAAGTGCAGCGCCGCCTGGCCGCTGGCGAGCCGCACGTGATCCGCATGAAAGTGCCGAGCGAAGGCGTCTGCGTGGTCCCGGACATGCTCCGTGGCGACGTCGAGATTCCGTGGGATCGCATGGACATGCAGGTACTGATGAAAACCGACGGCCTGCCTACCTACTTCCTGGCCAACGTCGTCGATGACCACCTGATGGGCATCACCCACGTGCTGCGCGGCGAAGAGTGGCTGCCGTCGGCGCCCAAGCTGATCAAGCTGTACGAGTACTTCGGCTGGGACCAACCGGCCCTGTGCTACATGCCGCTGCTGCGTAACCCGGACAAGAGCAAGCTGTCCAAGCGCAAGAACCCGACCTCGGTGACCTTCTACGAGCGCATGGGCTTCATGCCTGAAGCCATGCTCAACTACCTGGGCCGCATGGGCTGGTCGATGCCGGACGAGCGCGAGAAGTTCTCCCTGGCCGAGATGGTCGAGCACTTCGACTTGTCGCGCGTCTCCCTCGGCGGGCCGATTTTCGACATCGAGAAGCTGTCGTGGCTCAACGGCCAGTGGCTGCGTGACCTGCCGGTGGAAGAGTTCGCCGCGCGCCTGCAGAAGTGGGCGTTCAATCGCGACTACATGATGCAGATCGCACCGCACGTGCAGGGCAGGGTAGAGACCTTCAGCCAGGTTGTGCCATTGGGCGGCTTCTTCTTCGAAGGTGGCCTCAAGCTCGATGCCAAGCTGTTCGAGAGCAAGAAACTCTCGGCCGACCAGGTACGCCAGGTCATCCAGCTGATCCTGTGGAAGCTCGAAAGCCTGCGCCAGTGGGAAAAAGACCGTATCACCGGCTGCATCCAGGCGGTTGTCGACGCCCTGGAACTGAAGCTGCGTGACGCCATGCCGCTGATGTTTGCCGCGATCACCGGCCAGGCCAGTTCTGTCTCGGTGCTCGATGCCATGGAAATCCTTGGCCCGGACCTGACCCGCTACCGCCTGCGCCAGGCCCTGGACCTGCTTGGTGGTGTGTCGAAGAAAGAAAACAAAGAGTGGGAAAAGCTCTTGGGCACCATCGCCTGATTGCTTTTCAGGGCTGCTTTGCAGCCCATCGCTGGCAAGCCAGCTCCCACGGGGGAGCTTTGTGGGAGCTGGCTTGCCAGCGATGAGGCCAGGATGGCGGGTAGGGAATTAGCTGTAGTAGAGCGGTTGCACCCCAGTAAATACGGGGTGTTTCCCGGTTTCGGGCGGTAAGTGTTTGTTATCTCGGAAATTTTTTTTGAATTTTGTTGAAAATATATTTGACAGGTTCGCCATCCGATCTTAATATGCGCCCCGTCCACAGCGATGAACGAAACGAAACGCGAAGCACCCAGCCAAGCGATTCAAGTTCAAAGCGACATTGTGGGGCTATAGCTCAGCTGGGAGAGCGCCTGCATGGCATGCAGGAGGTCAGCGGTTCGATCCCGCTTAGCTCCACCAAATTCCGATTCGTAGTCAGCTAGACTGACTGCGAAATCAACCGGGTTCCAGCGACCAGGTTGGTAAGGTAAGAAGGTTCGTCCCCTTCGTCTAGTGGCCTAGGACACCGCCCTTTCACGGCGGTAACAGGGGTTCGAGTCCCCTAGGGGACGCCAGTTTCACACAAGCAACGTCGAAAGAAGTTGCTGGGCCGCGAGGCTAAAAATCTGGGGCTATAGCTCAGCTGGGAGAGCGCCTGCATGGCATGCAGGAGGTCAGCGGTTCGATCCCGCTTAGCTCCACCAATTTTGCCAGGATTCGTGAAAACGGGTCTGCACGAAGGTTACAAGTCCCCTTCGTCTAGTGGCCTAGGACACCGCCCTTTCACGGCGGTAACAGGGGTTCGAGTCCCCTAGGGGACGCCATTTTACCCACTTTGTGGGATTTCAAGGCTCATTCGATTATTGAATGAGCCTTTTGTTTTTGCCTCGAAAAAAACTTTCCCCCCAACCCTCTCTTGCCTGACGCGACAAGCGGCAGCACTTTCTGCTTGCGGAAAAATATTATGAGAATAATATTCTAGCCATAATATTTTGGAGGCGAGCATGAACGACAAAAAGGCGAAAACCCGCGAACGGATTCTCGATGCAGCCTGCAGTGCGCTGATTCAGCACGGCCCGGCCGAGCCCAGCGTCAATCAGGTAATGGGTGCTGCCGGCTTGACTGTCGGAGGCTTTTACGCCCATTTCGACAGCAAGGACGCGCTGATGCTCGAAGCCTTTCGCCAGTTGCTGGGCGAGCGTCGGGCGCTACTCGCCGAAGTCGACCCGAACATGAGTGGCGAGGAGCGCCGTGCCCTGGTCGCCGCCTTTTATCTTTCTCGCAAGCACCGCGACGCCACCGAGCGCGCCTGCCCGCTGCCCACCTCGCTGGGCGAAATGGCGCGCCTGCCGGAGGCCTTCCGGGCGGTGCTGTCCGAGCACATCGAATTGATGATGGCCAATCTTGCCGACAGCCCTGAGGAGGCCGACAAGGTCCTGGCCGACATGGCCCTGATGATCGGTGGCCTGGCCCTGGCCCGCGCTTTGGGCACTGGCGAGCTGTCTGACCGCATCCTGCGTGCCGCCAAGTCGGCGGTTGTCTGAACCACGCGCTATCCACCGGAGCAAAGCGATGAATACCTTGAGCTGGATTCGTAGCGTCAACGGCACCCTTGGGCACATTGCGCCGGAGCATGTCGCGCGCAAGATGCGCCGGGCCTTCATGACCCCGCGCAACCTGCCGCCACGGGAATGGGAGCTGCCACTGCTGGCCCGTGCCGAGCGCATCACCTTGCGCTTCGGGCTTTCTGCGCTGCGCTGGGGCCAGGGCCCGACAGTGCTGTTGATGCACGGTTGGGAAGGGCGCCCAACCCAGTTCGCACGCTTGATCGACACCCTGGTCGAGGCTGGCTATACCGCCGTGGCGCTGGAAGGCCCGGCGCATGGCCGTTCGCCGGGTAGCGAAGCCAATGTGGTGCTGTTTGCCCGGGCCTTGCTTGAGGCCGCCGCCGAACTGCCGGCGCTGCAGGCGGTGATCGGCCACTCCATGGGCGGTGCCAGCATGCTCCTGGCCCTGCAGTGGGGCCTGCGCGCCGAAGTGGCGGTGAGCATCGCCGCGCCAGCCCAGTTGCTTGGCGTGGTCCGTGGCTTTGCGCGGCACCTGGGCATGCCGGCACGGGCGCGGGCGGCGTTTATCCGCCAGATCGAGCGTGATGTCGGTGTGCAAATTGCCCGCCTTGATGTCAGTGGCTACCAATTGGAGCTGCCTGGCTTGATCGTGCATGCCGAGGATGACCCGCTGGTACCGGTCAAGGAGTCCGACGCCATTCACCGGGCCTGGTTCGACAGCCGCCTGCTGCGCCTGCCTGACGGCGGCCATCAGCGCGTGCTGGCTGACCCGCAACTGGTCGAGGGGGTGCTGGCGTTGCTGCAGCGCAGCAGTTCACCGGCGCGGCAATCGGCCTGAGCATCCGGTACACTCTGCCCGTTCACCACGGACCTGGAGCGGGCATGAGTTGGGATCTGGCAACACCGTTCATCATCGACCTGCGGGTCGCTGCCGACGACATCGACGGCCTCGGCCACGCCAACAACGCAGTCTACGTCACTTGGCTTGAGCGTTGCGCCTGGCGCCACTCCCAGCGCCTGGGGCTGGACCTGGCCGAGTACCGGCGCCTGGACCGGGCCATGGCCGTGGTCCGCCACGAAATCGACTACCTTGCCGCCGCCTATGAAGACGACGAGTTGCAACTGGCAACCTGGATCGTCGACTGGGACCAACGGCTGAAAATGACCCGGCGCTTCCAGCTGGTTCGTCCCAGCGACGGCACCACCTTGCTGCGCGCGCAGACCACCTTCGTCTGCATTGAGTTATCCACGGGGCGGCCCAAGCGCATGCCGGGCGAGTTTATTGACGGCTATGGCCCGGCGCTGATGGCCGGAGCGCTGTAGGTCGCGGATTTTGCTAGACTGCCGGCCTTTTCCAGCCGAGATGCAACCCATGCAAATTGCCCTGGCCCCGATGGAGGGGCTGGTCGACGACATTCTTCGCGACGTACTGACCCAGGTGGGCGGCATCGACTGGTGTGTCACCGAGTTCATTCGGGTCTGCGACCGCTTGTTGCCGGCGGCCACCTTCGAAAAGCTCGCGCCGGAGCTGAGCCAGGGTGCGCAGACCGCTGCCGGGGTGCCGTTGCGCGTGCAATTGCTGGGCTCCGACCCGGTGTGCCTGGCCGAAAACGCGGTGCTGGCCTGTGAACTGGGCGCGCCGGTGATCGACCTCAACTTCGGCTGTCCGGCCAAGACCGTGAACAAGTCGCGTGGTGGTGCGGTGTTGCTCAAGGAACCAGAGCTGCTGCATGCCATCTTGCGAGAAGTGCGTCGCGCGGTCCCAGCGCATATTCCGGTCACGGCCAAGATGCGCCTGGGCTTTGACAGCCCCGACGGCGCCCTGGACTGCGCCCGGGCCCTGGCCGAAGGTGGCGCCGAGCAATTGGTGGTGCACGCGCGAACCAAGGTCGACGGCTACAAGCCGCCTGCCCATTGGGAGTGGGTGGCGCGGGTGCAGGACGTGGTCAAGGTGCCGGTGTATGCCAACGGCGAGGTCTGGACCCTGGAAGACTGGCGGCGTTGCCGAGAAGTCAGCGGTGTTGAAGACATCATGCTGGGCCGTGGCCTGGTTTCGCGCCCGGACCTTGCCCGGCAGATCGCCGCCGAACGTGATGGTGTCGAGTTCGTGCCCATGGGCTGGCACAGCTTGCTGCCGCTGATCCGGGACTTCTGGGGCCAGGCCCGGGCGCAGATGACGCCGCGCCAGGCACCGGGGCGCTTGAAGCAGTGGGTGGCGATGTTGACCCGCACCTACCCCGAGGCGGTGGCGCTGTTCACTGAATTGCGCCGGGAAACCGACTGTGACCGGGTCGGGCAGTTGATCGGTGTGCCGGTCTGCGAGGCGGCCTGAAAAAAATTTTGCAGGGTTGCTTGAAAAGCAGGCGAGGGTCCTTATCTAGGGAGTACGCGATGCCGAAGTCGGGTCGCGCTACTACACAACCTCGCTGATTTTCAGGAGATGCATCATGACTACTGCTTTTTCTCTGGCTCCACTGTTCCGTCATTCCGTGGGTTTCGACCGTTTCAACGACCTGTTCGAATCTGCGGCGCGTAATGAGGCGGGTAGCAGCTACCCTCCCTACAACGTTGAAAAACATGGCGATGACCACTATCGAATCGTCGTTGCTGCGGCAGGTTTCCAGGAGCAGGATCTGGATCTGCAAGTGGAAAAAGGCGTCTTGACCGTGACTGGCGGCAAGCGTGACAGCAACGCTGATAGCGTTACCTATCTGCATCAGGGCATTGCCCAACGGGCGTTCAAGTTGTCGTTCCGGTTGGCTGACCATATCGAGGTCAAGGCGGCTGGTCTGGCTAACGGGCTGCTGAGCATTGATCTGCTGAGGATCGTGCCGGAAGAGGCCAAGGCCAAGCGGATCCCGATCAATGGGGATGGCAAGCCTGCTCTGAATTGATTGGTTGATGTTGATGTTGATGTTGATGAGGGCACCTTCGGGTGCCCTTTTTTATGGTCTTTGGTTTTTGGTGATTATCCGTTGGCGAGGGTGGTGCTGAGTCACCTTTCCGCCCTTACGGCGGGTTACTTTGGCAGTCGCCCCAAAGTAACCAAAGGGCTTGCCCCACCAGGGGCCCTACGCTGCGCTTCGGGTTCCCTCGCTACGGTGTCGCTACGGGGCATTGCGAACTACGAGTTGCAAGCAACTCTACGTTTCGCAACTTCGGCTAACGCCGAAGGTGCTGCGCACTAGCCCCTTCGCAACACCTGCACTCGGCCCTTCTGGTTAACGGGGCCGGTAGATCAAGATCACAAGCAGATCAAGATCAAGAGCACAATTCGCTTCGCTCTTGCTTTGTGGAAGCGGGCTTGATCCGCGATGCGATTTGGCAGGCAGGGCGCTATCGCGGGGCAAGCCCGCTCCTACATTTTCGGTCGCTTTAGTAGCCTGCCGGCGCTTCAAGCAACATCGCCCGAAACTCCCCCAGCGGCAACGGCCGGCTATGCAGGTACCCCTGGTACAAATGACACCCCAGCCGCTCGAGAAACTCCAGCTGCTCCGACAGCTCCACCCCTTCGGCGATCACCGCCAGGTCCAGGCTGCGGGCCATGGCGACGATGGCGCGGACGATCTCGGCGTCGTTGGGGTCCAGCGGTGCGTCGCGGACGAACGATTGGTCGATCTTCAGGGCGTCCACCGGCAGGCGTTTGAGGTAGGTCAGCGAAGAGTAGCCAGTACCAAAGTCATCCATGGCAAAGCTCACGCCCAAGGCCTTGAGCTCGCGCATTTTGCTGATGGTGTCTTCCAGGTTCTGAATGACGATGCCTTCGGTAATCTCCAGCGTGAGGATTCTGTGCGGCAGGCGGAAGTCGTCGAGGCTGCGCATCACCCGCTCGACGAAGTCGTTCTGGCGGAACTGTCGCGGGCTGATGTTCACGCACAGGCTGAAGTCGTCCGGAGCGATCAGGCCGTCGCGTAGCATGCCGGCACAGGCATCGCAGGCTTCGTCGAGGATCCAGTTGCCAACTTCCAGTATCAGCCCGCTTTCTTCCAGCACCTGGATGAACTGCGCCGGCGGCTGCTGGCCCAGTTGCGGGTGGTGCCAGCGCAACAGCACTTCGGCACCGACGATGCGGTTGTCGCGGGCATCGACCTGGGGCTGGAAGTGCAGGGCCAGTTCGCCGCGGGCCAAGGCCAGGCGCAGGTCGTTTTCCATGCGCAGGCGCTCGCTGGCGGCCTTTTGCATGGTGGTGTGGAACATTTGCGTGGTGTTGCGCCCGGAATCCTTGGCCCGGTACAGGGCGATGTCGGCGCGTTTGAGCAGGTCGGCCGGGGTCGAGCCGTGGTCGGGGATCAGCGCCACGCCGATACTCGGCGTCACCTGCAGGCGCTGGCCGTCCAGCGACATCGGCTCGGCCAGCAGTTCGCGCAGGGTGTCGGCCAGTTCGCGGACTTTCTCCGTGACTTCCTCGCGGCTGCCTTCCAGGCCGCTGAGCAGGACCACGAATTCGTCACCGCCCAGGCGCGCGACGGTGTCCTCCAGGCGCACGCTGGCTTCTAGGCGCGCGGTGATGATCTTGAGCACCGTATCGCCGACCGGATGGCCGAGGGAATCGTTGATGTGCTTGAAGTGATCGAGGTCGAGAAACAGCAGGGCGCCACGCAGGTTGTGGCGCTTGAGCAGGGCGATCTGCTGGCTCAGGCGGTCCATCAGCAGGGCGCGGTTGGGCAGGTTGGTCAGCGGGTCGTGGTAGGCCAGGTGACGGATTTGCGCCTGGGCGTTCTTCAACTGGCTGACGTCGCGGGCGGTGAGCAGCAGGCACTCGGTTTCGTTGAGGTTGATCGGCTCGATCGACACCTCGACGGTAAGAATGTCGCCGCGCTTGTTGCGCCCGAGCATTTCCCGGTGATGCACACGGCCTTTTTCCTGAAATTCGCTGAGCAGCGCCGCGCGCTGCTTGTCGTCGGCCCAGATGCCGATGTCGTGCACGGTCTGGCCGATCACTTCGGCGGCGCTGTAGCCGGTCAGGCGGCAGAAGCCATCGTTGACCTCCAGGTAGCGGCCGCTGTCGCGCTCGGTGATGGTGATGGCATCGGGGCTGGAGTGAAACGCCTTGGCGAATTTCTCTTCGCTGGCCTTGAGCGCCGCCTCGGCGCGCTGCTGCTGAGTGATATCGCGCAGGGTGGTGACGCTGCAGGGCTGGTTGTCGACCTTGATCAGGCGGCTGGAGATCACGCAGGTCAGCGGCTGGCCGTCCTTGTGGTTGACCACCACGGCGACGTTGTTCAGGGCCTGGTCACGGATCACCCGTTCGATGCGTCGGGCGCGTTCGGCGGACTCGGCCCATAGGCCGATCTGTTCGGCGGTGTTGCCCAGTACCTGCTCGGCGTTCCAGCCAAACACCTGGGTAAAGGCCGGGTTGATCTCGATGAACTGGCCGCTGTCCTGGCGAGTGACGCAGATCGGGTCGGGGCTGGCCTGGAACAGGCTGGCGAACTTTTCTTCGGAGCTGGTCAGGCGCTGTTCGCGTTCGACCTGGTCGCTGATGTCCAGCAAGGTGCCGGCCATGCGCAGCGGGTTGCCTTGTTCGTCGCGGTACAGCCGTGCACGGCTTTCGATGTAGCGCGAGGTGCCATCTTCCAGCTGGATGCGGTAGGTGATCTGGTAGTTGCCGGCCGGGCCTTCACGCAGGCTGCGATAGGCCTGGCGCATGGTGCTGCGCTCCAGTTCCGGCACGCCTTCGAAAAACGCCTCGAAGGATTCGTGAAAGGGGGCCGGTTCAAGGCCGTGTAACTGGGCCGCGCGCGCCGAGCCGTAAAGCATGCCGCTGGGGATGTGCCAGTCCCAGGTGCCCAGTTGCGCCGAGTCCAGGGCCAGGTCCAGGCGTTCCTGGCTGTCCTTGAGTGCTTGTTCGGCGCGCTTGCGTTCACTGGTGTCGACAAAGGTACTGAGCAGGTAGGCGGTGCCTTCCAGCTCGATATTCTGGGTGCAGAGAATGCCGTCGTGAATTTCGCCGTTGCTGCCGCGAAACTGCACTTCGAGGGTCACCGGGCCGCTGGTGCCGCTGGTCGCCGCCAGTACCTGGTGGCGCTGCTGTGGATGGACCCACAGGCCCAGCTCCAGGGTGCTCTTGTGGATGATCTGGTGGCCCGGCCAGCCGAGGATGTTCTCAAAATGCTGGTTGACCTCGTAGATCATGCCGTCGGCACGGCGGGTCAGCAGGATGACATTGGGGCTCAGGTGGAAGAGGGTGGCGAAGCGCTTTTCCGAGTTGATCAGTGCCGCTTCCCGTTCGCGTTGACGGGTGATCTCGCGGATTACCCCGACCATTTGCCGCCGTCCGCTGCGGTCCTTGGTGATGCTGCCATTGATTTCCAGCCAGTGCAGGCTGCCATCGGGCCAACGGATGCGATGGCGCAGGGCCTGCTCCACCGGCTCGCCGTTGACCACTGCATGAAATGCCTGCAGGGCACGGGGGCGGTCTTCCATGGGCACTAGTTCGAGGTAGTCCAGGTCGTTGGGCAGTGGGTGGTGCGGATCGAAGCCGAACAGTGCCTGGGTGCCGCGCGACCAGCTGATCTGCCCGGTCTCGACATCCCAGAACCAGGCACCCAGGCGCGCACCGTTGAGTGCCGCCAGCAGTTGCGGGGCGTTTTCCCAGGTTTGCTCCGATTCCTGAGGGTCCGCCGCATGAATTCGGGGCATGCGCGGAAAACGGTTTGCTGATTTGGGCATCGATACCAGACCTTTGGCAGATAACGCGTCCTTGAGCGGGCAGGCTTGCCCGGATGCTACCTCAGTGGTTCAAGGGGCTTGCTTGGCTGTCGAGCAGTGCCATAAAGGCCCTGGCGGCATTCGATAACGTTCGCTCGGTGTGCAGAATGTAGCCTAGCTGGCGCGACAGCTGTATGCCCGGCAAGGCGATGGGCGCAACCTGCTCATCGAGCATAGTACGTGGCAACACACTCCATGCCAGGCCGATGGAAACCATCATCTTGATAGTTTCCAGGTAGTTGGTGCTCATGGCGATGTTCGGGGCCAGGCCCTGGGCTTCGAACAGGCGCTGGACAATATGGTGTGTGAAGGTGTTGCCGCCGGGAAAAACCGCCGGATGGTGGGCAATGTCGGCCAGGCTCACCGCGCCCTTGCGCGCCAGTGGATGCTCGGGGGCGGCGACGAAGTCCAGCGGGTCGTCCCATACCGGCACGGCGCGTACCAGGTGGTGGGGCTCCGGGGCCAGGGTGATTACGGCAATTTCCGCTCGGCCATGGAGGATTTCTTCGTAGGCTACTTCTGAATCGAGAAACTGGATGTCCAGCGCCACCGCCGGGTACTGGCGGGTAAAGGCTCTTAATAGCGGTGGCAGGCGGTGCAGGCCGATGTGATGGCTGGTGGCCAGGGTCAGGCGCCCGCTGACTTCACCGGTGAGGTTGCTCAGGGCCCGGCGGGTGTCGTCCAGCACATTGAGTATCTGGTAGGCGCGCGGCAGCAAGGCGCGGCCGGCCTCGGTCAGGTTGACCTCGCGGCCCAGGCGGTCGAACAGGCGCACATCCAGCTGCTGCTCAAGGCCGGCGATGCGTTTGCTGATCGCCGGCTGGGTCAGGTGCAGGCGTTCGCCGGCCCCGGAAAAGCTGCCGGTCTCGGCGATCGCGATAAAGGCATTGAGGTTGGCCAGGTCCACTACTCGAATTCCTTTTGGTTATCCAAAGTATAAAAAATATGAATTTGAGTTATTCAATCTACCGGCATAGCATCGTCCGTACAAGCCAAGGGGTTATTGGCATAGAAAGACGCTGATGAGGAACAGTCTGATGGCCGGCAAAACGCTTTACGACAAGCTCTGGGATTCGCATTTGGTCAAGCAGCGCGACGATGGTTCGGCGCTGATCTACATCGACCGTCACATCATTCACGAAGTGACGTCGCCGCAAGCCTTCGAAGGCCTGCGCCTGGCCAATCGCAAACCCTGGCGCATCGATGCCAACATCGCCACGCCTGATCACAACGTGCCCACCACTCCTGAGCGCAAGGGCGGTATCGACGCCATTGTCGACCAGGTTTCGCGTTTGCAGGTTCAGACCCTCGATGAAAACTGCGACGAGTATGGCATCGTCGAATTCAAGATGAATGACGTGCGTCAGGGCATCGTCCACGTCATCGGCCCGGAGCAGGGCGCGACCTTGCCGGGCATGACCGTGGTCTGCGGCGACTCGCACACCTCGACCCACGGTGCCTTCGGCGCCCTGGCCCACGGTATCGGCACCTCCGAGGTCGAGCACGTGCTCGCGACCCAGTGCCTGGTGGCCAAGAAAATGAAGAACATGCTGGTGCGCGTCGAAGGCAAATTGCCGTTCGGCGTCACTGCCAAGGACATCGTCCTCGCCGTGATCGGCAAGATCGGTACCGCAGGCGGCAACGGCCATGCCATGGAATTTGCCGGCAGCGCCATTCGCGAGTTGTCGGTCGAAGGTCGCATGACCATCTGCAACATGTCCATCGAAGCCGGTGCCCGGGTTGGCCTGGTGGCTACCGATGAAAAAACCGTCGAGTACGTCAAGGGCCGCCCGTATGCGCCCAAAGGCGAGCAGTGGGCGCAAGCGGTCGAAGCCTGGAAAGACCTGGTGTCCGACGCCGATGCGGTGTTCGACACAGTGATCGAGCTGGACGCTGCGCAGATCAAGCCGCAGGTCAGCTGGGGCACCTCGCCGGAGATGGTCCTGGCCGTCGACCAGCACGTGCCGGACCCGGCTGCCGAAGCCGACCTGGTCAAGCGTGGCTCGATCGAACGGGCCTTGAAGTACATGGGCTTGAGCGCCAACCAGGCGATCACCGACATCCAGCTTGACCGGGTGTTCATCGGCTCCTGCACCAACTCGCGCATCGAAGACCTGCGCGCCGCCGCCGAAATCGCCAAGGGCCGCAAGGTGGCCGCGACCATCAAGCAGGCGATCGTGGTGCCTGGCTCGGGCCTGGTCAAAGCCCAGGCGGAAAAAGAAGGCCTGGACAAGATTTTCCTCGAAGCGGGCTTTGAGTGGCGTGAACCGGGTTGCTCGATGTGCCTGGCGATGAACCCCGACCGCCTGGAGAGTGGCGAGCATTGCGCCTCCACCTCCAATCGCAACTTTGAAGGGCGCCAGGGTGCCGGTGGTCGTACCCACCTGGTGAGCCCGGCAATGGCCGCCGCTGCCGCCGTTACCGGCCGTTTTATCGATGTACGTGAGTTGATCCAAGGGAGCGCAGCATGAAAGCCTTTACCCAGCACACTGGCCTTGTCGCGCCATTGGACCGTGCCAACGTCGACACCGACCAGATCATTCCCAAGCAATTCTTGAAGTCGATCAAGCGCACCGGCTTTGGCCCCAACCTGTTCGATGAATGGCGCTACCTGGATGTCGGCCAGCCGTACCAGGACAACAGCAAGCGCCCGCAGAACCCGGATTTCGTACTCAACCACGCGCGTTACCAGGGGGCCAGCGTATTGCTCGCCCGCGAGAACTTCGGTTGCGGTTCGAGCCGCGAGCATGCGCCCTGGGCCCTGGAAGAATACGGCTTTCGCAGCATCATCGCGCCGAGCTACGCCGACATCTTCTTCAACAACAGCTTCAAGAACGGCTTGCTGCCGATCATCCTCAGCGAGCAAGAGGTCGATGAGCTGTTCAAGCAGGTCGAAGCCGAGCCTGGCTACCAGTTGAACGTGGACTTGCAGGCGCAGACCGTGACCCGCCCGGACGGCAAGGTGCTGAGCTTCGAGATCGACGCGTTTCGCAAGCACTGCCTGCTCAACGGCCTGGATGACATCGGCCTGACCTTGCAGGACGGCGATGCGATCGCCGCCTTTGAAGCCAAGCATCGGGCTAGCCAGCCCTGGTTGTTTCGTGACGTCTGACTAATACGGTGAACCGGCTGACGCCATCGCCGGCAAGACCGGCTCCCACAGGTGCTGTGAGCACCACAGCCTGTGTGGGAGCTGGCGTTGCCAGCGATGAGGCCAAGGAGATCGCAATGACCAGCACCACCCATAAGGACGTCGTCCAGCGCCAGTTCGGCGAACAGGCCAGTGCCTACCTGAGCAGCGCCGTGCATGCCCAGGGCAGTGAGTTTGCCTTGTTGCAGGCCGAACTTGCCGGCCAAGGCCGCGCACGCCTGCTGGACCTTGGCTGTGGCGCCGGCCATGTGAGTTTCCACGTTGCCCCGCTGGTGCGTGAAGTGGTGGCCTATGACCTGTCGCAGCAGATGCTCGACGTGGTTGCCGCCGCAGCTGCCGAACGCGGCTTCGAGAACATCGTTACCGAGCGTGGCGCCGCCGAGCGTCTGCCGTTCGCCGATGCTTCCTTCGATTTCGTCTTCAGCCGCTACTCGGCGCACCACTGGAGCGACCTCGGCCTGGCCTTGCGTGAAGTGCGCCGGGTGCTCAAGCCGGGTGGCGTGGCGGCCTTCATCGACGTGATGTCGCCGGGCAGCCCGCTGCTCGACACCTACCTGCAGAGCGTCGAAGTGCTGCGCGATACCAGCCATGTGCGCGATTATTCGGCCAGCGAATGGCTGCAACAGGTCAGCGAAGCCGGCCTCTTCACCCGCAGCCACAGCCGCCAGCGCCTGCGCCTGGAGTACAGCTCCTGGGTCGAGCGCATGCGCACCCCTGAAGTGATGCGTGGCGCCATTCGCCAATTGCAGCAGGCGATGGGCGAAGAAGTACGGCAGTATTACCAGATTGAAGCCGACGGCTCGTTCAGCACCGATGTCGTGGTGCTCTGGGCCGAACGCTAGGTTTTTTCCGGCAGGCCAACAGGGCGTGCCGCTTGAATTGAATAGAGGAAAGCATGAGCAAGCAGATTCTGATTCTTCCAGGTGATGGCATTGGTCCGGAAATCATGGCCGAGGCGGTCAAGGTTCTGGAGCTGGCCAACGACAAGTTCCAGCTCGGCTTCAGCCTGGAGCACGACGTGATCGGTGGCGCCGCCATCGACAAGCACGGCGTACCCCTGGCCGACGAGACCCTGGCTCGTGCACGCAAGGCCGATGCAGTGCTGCTCGGCGCCGTTGGCGGGCCGAAGTGGGACAAGATCGAGCGCGACATTCGCCCCGAGCGCGGCCTGCTGAAGATCCGTTCGCAACTGGGCCTGTTCGCCAACCTGCGCCCGGCGATCCTCTACCCGCAACTGGCCGACGCCTCGTCGCTCAAGCCGGAAATCGTCGCGGGCCTGGACATCCTCATCGTTCGTGAGCTGACCGGCGGCATCTACTTCGGCGCGCCACGCGGCACCCGCGAGCTGCAAGGCGGCGAGCGCCAGGCCTACGACACCCTGCCGTACAGCGAAAGCGAAATCCGCCGTATCGCCCGGGTCGGTTTCGACATGGCCCGCGTGCGCGGCAAGAAGCTCTGCTCGGTGGACAAGGCCAACGTCCTGGCTTCCAGCCAGCTGTGGCGCGAGATCGTCGAGGAAGTGGCCAAGGACTACCCGGATGTCGAGCTCAGCCACATGTACGTCGACAACGCCGCCATGCAACTGGTGCGTGCACCCAAGCAGTTCGATGTGATGGTCACCGACAACATGTTCGGCGACATCCTGTCGGATGAAGCTTCCATGCTCACCGGCTCCATTGGCATGCTGCCATCAGCGTCGCTGGATGCCGACAACAAAGGCATGTACGAGCCTTGCCACGGCTCGGCACCGGACATCGCCGGCCAGGGCATTGCCAACCCGTTGGCGACCATTCTTTCGGTGTCGATGATGCTGCGCTACAGCTTCAACCAGCAGGCGGCAGCCGAAGCCATTGAAAAGGCCGTCAGCCTGGTGTTGGATCAGGGGCTGCGCACCGGCGACATCTGGTCGGCCGGTTGCAGCAAGGTAGGTACGCAGGAAATGGGCGACGCAGTAGTCGCAGCGCTGCGGAATCTGTAATCTCTCGGGCCCGCTGCTGTTTTTCCTTGTGAAGCAGCGGCCCACTTTTTAGCAAAGGTGTAGTTGCGATGAAACGTGTAGGTCTGATCGGTTGGCGCGGTATGGTCGGTTCCGTGCTCATGCAGCGGATGCTGGAAGAGCAGGATTTTGATCTGATCGAGCCGGTGTTCTTCACCACCTCCAACGTCGGTGGCCAGGGTCCGGCAGTGGGCAAGGATATTGCTCCGCTCAAGGACGCTTACAGCATTGAAGAGCTCAAGACCCTCGATGTGATCCTGACCTGTCAGGGCGGCGACTACACCAACGAAGTCTTCCCCAAGCTGCGCGAAGCCGGCTGGCAGGGCTACTGGATCGACGCCGCCTCCAGCCTGCGCATGCAGGATGACGCGGTCATCGTCCTCGACCCGGTCAACCGCAAGGTCATCGACCAGCAGCTCGACGCGGGCACCAAGAACTACATCGGCGGCAACTGCACCGTCAGCCTGATGCTGATGGGCCTGGGCGGCCTGTTCGAAGCGGGCCTGGTCGAGTGGATGAGCGCCATGACCTATCAGGCAGCCTCCGGCGCCGGCGCGCAGAACATGCGTGAGCTGATCCGCCAGATGGGTGCCACCCACGCCGCCGTGGCCGATGACCTGGCCAACCCGGCCAGCGCCATCCTCGACATCGACCGCAAGGTCGCCGAGGCCATGCGCAGTGAAGCCTACCCGACCGAGAACTTCGGTGTGCCGCTGGCTGGCAGCCTGATCCCGTGGATCGACAAGGAACTGCCTAACGGCCAGAGCCGTGAAGAGTGGAAGGCCCAGGCCGAGACCAACAAGATCCTCGGCCGCTTCAAGAGCCCGATCCCGGTCGACGGTATTTGCGTGCGCATCGGCGCCATGCGTTGCCACAGCCAGGCGCTGACCATCAAGCTGAACAAGGACGTGCCGATCGCCGACATCGAAGGCATGATCAGCCAGCACAACCCTTGGGTGAAACTGGTGCCGAACCAGCGTGAAATCAGCATGCAGGAGCTCAGCCCGACCAACGTCACCGGGACGCTGAACATCCCGGTGGGTCGCCTGCGCAAGCTGAACATGGGCTCCCAGTACCTGGGCGCCTTCACCGTCGGTGACCAGCTGCTGTGGGGTGCGGCCGAGCCGCTGCGGCGCATGCTGCGGATCCTGCTGGAGCGTTGATCGCCAGTCAGTGTTGAACCCAAGCCCGTGCTGGAAACAGCGCGGGCTTTTTTGTTGGCCCTCAAAGCATCGCTGGCAAGCCAGCTCCCACAGGTTCGGTTTGTACAGACCCTTGTGGGAGCTGGCTTGCCAGCGATGGGCTGCATAAGCAGCGCCAGTAGCAGCAGGCACAAGACTGCAAGACGAAATCCAAGTAAAGTGCCGCTCCCGCCGTTTCAGCAGAGGATTTTCCATGAGCCAGCCTATTGATATCGCCGTCATCGGTGCCACCGGTACAGTCGGTGAGACCCTTGTACAAATTCTGGATGAATGCGATTTCCCGGTCGGCACCCTGCACCTGCTGGCCAGCAACGAATCGGCGGGCAGCGGCGTGATGTTTCGCAGCAAGAGCCTGCGCGTGCGCGAGGTCGACAGCTTCGACTTCAGCAAGGTCAAGCTGGCTTTCTTTGCCGCCGGCCCGGCGGTGACCCGCAGCTTCGCGCCACGGGCGCAGGCGGCCGGTTGTGCGGTGATCGACCTGTCCGGCGGCCTGCCGGCCGAACAGGCGCCGGCGGTGGTGCCAGAAGCCAACCCGGCGGTGCTCGACAACCTCAAGGCGCCGCTGCAACTGAGTAGCCCAAGCGCCGCCGCGATCGCCCTGGCGGTCACCTTGGCGCCACTCAAGGGCTTGCTGGAGCTTGAGCGCATCAACGTTACCGCGTGCCTGGCAGTCTCGGCCCAAGGGCGCGAGGCGGTCAACGAGCTGGCCCGGCAGACCGCCGAGCTGCTCAATGCCCGGCCGCTGGAGCCACGCTTCTTCGACCGGCAGATGGCCTTCAACCTGCTGGCCCAGGTCGGCGCCAGCGATGCCGAAGGCCATGGCGTCCTGGAGCGCCGCCTGGTCAGCGAGTTGCGCGAGGTGCTCGGCTTGCCTTCACTGAAGATTTCCGTGAGCTGCGTTCAAGTCCCGGTGTTTTTCGGCGATAGCTACAGTGTGTCCGTGCAAAGCCGTACGCCGGTCGACCTGGCGGCGGTCAACGCCGCGCTGGAAGCCGCTGACAGCATCGAGCTGGTGGAGGAGGGCGATTATCCGACGCCAGTGGGTGACGCAGTGGGCCAGGACGTGGTCTATGTTGGACGGGTACGCGGTGGAATCGACGAGGCTGAGCAGCTCAACCTCTGGCTGACCACCGACAATGTGCGCAAAGGCGCGGCCCTGAACGCGGTCCAGCTGGCGCAATTGTTGATAAAAGGCCTTGTGTAAAAGATACTTGCCGACAATTTGCCCCACTTGTTCTCGGTTGCCGGGGAAGGTTCATTCAAAGGAAGAGGTCATGCTTCGAATTCGCAAACTGGTCTTAGCAATTGCCGCGGCGTCGGCGCTGTCGTCCGGTATGGCGCATGCCCTCGGGTTGGGCGAGCTGACGTTGAAGTCAGCGCAGAACCAACCCCTGGATGCCGAGATCGAACTGCTCGATGTCCGCGACCTGACGGCGGCCGAAGTGGCGCCGAGCCTGGCGCCGCCCGAGGAGTTCGCCAAGGCCGGTGTCGAGCGCCAGGCGTTTCTCAATGACCTGACCTTCACCACGGTGATCAACCCCAACGGCAAGAGCGTGTTGCGGGTGACCTCGAGCCAACCGCTGCCGGCCCCGATGGTCAAGTTCCTGGTTCAAGTCATGTGGCCGAGCGGTCGACTGCTGCGCGACTACAGCGTGCTGGTCGACCCGGCCAAGTTCAACACACCGGCCGGGCAACCGGCGCCGGCGGGCGTTGCACCTGCGGTGACGGCAGCCAACTACACCACCGTGCGTCGCGATACCCTGTGGGAAATCGCCTCGAAAGCCCGTCAGGGTGGTTCGGTGCAGCAGACGATGCTGGCCATCCAGGCGTTGAACCCGGATGCCTTCATCAACGGCAACATCAACCTGCTGAAAACCGGCCAGGTCCTGCGCCTGCCCGATCAGCAGCAGATCACCAGTATTCCTCAGGCCCAGGCCGTCACCGAAGTCGCCGAGCAGTACGCTGCCTGGCGCGAAGGCCGGCGCCTGGGCCCGCGTGCGCGCCAGCTCGACGCCACCCGGCGCAGCGGCACCGAGGCGGCGCCGGCGCGCATCGCCAATCAGGACAACCTCAAGCTGGTCGCGCCCGGCAGCAAGGCCGCCGCGGGCAGCAAAGGCCTCAGCGACAAATTGGCCATGGCCCAGGAAAGCCTGGACACCAGCCGTCGCGACAATGAAGAACTCAAAGGCCGCATGGCCGACCTGCAGAGCCAACTGGACAAACTGCAGCGCCTGATTGCGCTGAAGAACGACCAGTTGGCCAAGCTCGAGGCCCAGGGCGCCGCAGATGCCGCTGCGCCTGAAGCCGCCGCGACCCAGCCACCGGCGATCTCTGCCGAGCTGCAACCGGCCCCGGCACCTGCGCAGCCAGCAGTCACGCCAGCGCCGGCAGCGGTCGATACCGCACCGGTTGACCCGGCGCAGCCTGCGGTCGCCGAACAGGCGCCGGCCGATTCGAACAAAATGCTCGACGATCTGCTCGGCAACCCATTGCTGCTGGCGCTGATTGCCGGCTCCGCGGTGTTGGTGCTGTTGCTTTTGCTGCTGTTGCTGGCCCGCAAGCGCAAGGCCGACCAGGAAGCGGAAAAACACCTGCGCATGGCCCGGGCCCTGGCGGAGGAGGGCGAGCGCGCTGCAGACCTGGACCTGCCGCCAAGCAGCTTTGAAGGCCTGGACGTGGTGCCGCCGAGCGTTACCCTGGCGCCGGCAGTGGTGGCCGCGTCCGCGGCTGCCGCGACAGCCGCCGCATTGCCTGCCGAAGAGCCTGCGCCTGAACCTGCGCAAGCTGCGCCGAGCACACCGGTGCAAGGCCCGATTGCCGCGCCGCTGGTTGCCCCGGCGGCCAGTGCTGCGGCACCGACCGGCGATACCTTGCTCGACGAAGTGGAGCTGAACATCGCCCGTGGCCGCCTCAATCACGCCGCCGAGCTACTGGAGCCCGCGGTTGCCGCCGCGCCGGAGCGCAGCGACCTGCGCTTGAAGCTGATGGAAGTCTACGCCCGTCAGGGCGACCGGGATGGCTTTGTCGGCCACGAGCGCCAGTTGATCGCCACCGGCCAGAACCATGCCGATGTCGAAGCCCTGAAAAACCGCTTCCCGGCCATGCTGGCAGTCGCTGGCGCAGGTGTCAGTGCTGCGGCGCTGGCGGCCGAACTGGACGCCCAGTACGTCCAGGAACTGCTGCAGGACGAAGCGCTTGCCGAGCCGGTTGCTGAAGTCGAGCCTGTGCTCGAGGCCGAGCCGGTCGTTGAGCCTGAGGCTGCCGTTGAGGAGTCGCTGGCGGATCTTGATCCGTTGCCTGAAGACGACCTGGACAGCGCTTTCGACCTGAGCCTGGAGGAAGATCTGCAAGGCCTGGAGCTGGACGAACCGCCACTGCTCGATGAGCCTTCGCTGGCCGTTGAAGAGCCGCAGGTGGCAGAAGTCGCGGGCGAAACCAGCCCCGCTCAACCCGACTTCGACGCCTTGCTGGAAGAGCATCTTGCCCAGCCTGAGCAGGCCCTGGACGACCTGGCCGATTTTGACCTCGATGTCGCCAGCGACGAGCCTGCGCCACAGCCGAGCAGCGAGAACGTCGATGTCGCCGCCGAGCTGGCGGCGTTCGACGAAACCATGCCGGAGTTCGACCCGCTGAGCGAGCTGGACCTGCCGGAAGACTTCGACCTGTCGCTGTCGCTGGACGACTCGGAGGCGGACAAGCACTTTGCCTCGGAGCTCGATGACGTCAACGCCGAACTCGACAAGTTGTCGCAAAGCCTTGAGCAGCCATCGATCGAAGCGCACTTCACTGAAGCGGACGCCGCCTTGAGCGACGACCTGGACGATGATTTCGACTACCTCGGCGGTGCCGACGAAGTGGCCACCAAGCTTGACCTGGCCCGGGCCTATATCGACATGGGCGACCATGACGGCGCCCGCGACATCCTCGATGAAGTGCGCAAGGACGGCAGCGATGCCCAGCGCCAGGAAGCCGACGAGCTGCTCTCGCGCCTGGTCTGAGTTCAGCCTGTGTACCGCCGACGGCAGCCCAAGTGGCTGCCGTTGTCGTTATAATTACCGCCATCTGCTAAACCAACAGGCTGTATCCCTTGGAAATCATTGATAACGCGGCTGCCGAAGTGGCGGCCGAAGGCTTCTTTCGTATTGCTTTGGGCGTTGAGTACAAAGGCTCGCGCTACCGCGGCTGGCAGCGCCAGGCCAGTGGCGTGGCGAGCGTGCAGCAAACCCTGGAAGAAGCCTTGTCGCGGGTGGCTGATTCGCCGGTCACCCTGCACTGCGCCGGGCGCACCGATGCGGGCGTGCATGCCTGTGGCCAGGTGGTGCATTTCGACACCCAGGCGGTGCGCAGCATGAAGGGCTGGACCATGGGCGCCAATATCAACCTGCCCCATGACATCAGCGTGTCCTGGGCCAAGGAAATGCCCGCGCACTTCCATGCGCGCTTCAAGGCCATCGCCCGGCGTTACCGCTATGTGATCTACAACGACCAGATCCGCCCGGCGCACCTGGGCGAAGAGGTGACCTGGAACCACCGGCCGCTGGACGTCGAGCGCATGGCCCTGGCCGCCGAGTACCTGGTCGGCACCCACGACTTCAGCGCCTTCCGCGCTGGCCAGTGCCAGGCCAAGTCGCCGATCAAGAATCTTCATCACCTGCGCGTTACCCGCCACGGCCAGATGATTGTCCTCGACATCCGCGCCAGTGCCTTCCTCCACCATATGGTGCGCAACATTGCCGGCGTGCTGATGACCATCGGCGCCGGCGAGCGTCCGCCGGAGTGGGCCAGGGAAGTGCTGGAAAGCCGCGAGCGGCGCGCCGGCGGGGTGACCGCGCATCCGTACGGGCTGTACCTGGTGCAGGTCGAGTACCACGACGAGTTCGAGCTGCCCGAGCGTTACATTGGCCCACACTTCCTGACCGGCTATGAGACATTGACAGGCTGACGGCCCGCAAGCCATTTGCTAACATCCGGGACTTTCCGCTTTCTGCTGAGGTTCACAGGTCATGAGCGCCGTTCGCAGCAAAATCTGCGGCATTACCCGCATCGAGGATGCGCTGGCCGCAGCCGAGGCGGGTGCCGATGCCATCGGCCTGGTGTTCTATGCCAAAAGCCCGCGGGCGGTCAGTGTGCAGCAGGCGCGGGCGATCATCGCCGCACTGCCGCCGTTCGTCACCACGGTGGGTCTGTTCGTCAACGCCAGCCGCTGTGAGCTGACGGAAATCCTCGAAGCGGTGCCGCTGGACCTGCTGCAGTTTCATGGCGATGAAACCCCGGCCGAGTGCGCAGGTCTCAACCGCCCATGGATCAAGGCATTGCGGGTGCGCCCGGGCGACGACCTGGAGGCCAGCTGCAAGCTCTACAGCGGTGCCAGCGGTATTCTTCTCGATACCTACGTGGCCGGCGTGCCTGGCGGTACCGGCGAGGCCTTCGACTGGTCGCTGGTGCCTGCGCAACTGAGCAAGCCGATCATCCTCGCCGGTGGCTTGTCGCCTGAGAACGTGGCGCACGCCATCCAGCAGGTGCGGCCTTACGCGGTGGATGTCAGCGGGGGCGTGGAGCAGGCCAAGGGCATCAAGGACCCGGCACGGATCGAGGCATTTATCCGCGCGGTCAAGCAGGCGTGAAATCGCTGCATGCTGCGGATGTGACGGCTGGCCGCGCGCCATCGTCCATAGCTTTCGCAGCCTGGTGCTGCCGGATCGCGCCCATGGGCCGGTCGAAATTACCGGGTGACGCCACTGGCGTCGCCCTTACAGGTTGACGATGGTGCGGTATCGGGGTGGCTCGCTGCAGGCGGGCGCCGGAGCCGGACCATCATCGCGTCATACACGAATTGAGCTCAAGGGCATACGCGCGAGCTGGCAGCCATAGCCTGCCGGTCGCCGCTACTGGAGAAAGAAAGCATGAGCAACTGGTTAGTAGACAAACTGATCCCTTCGATCATGCGTTCCGAGGTGAAGAAGAGTTCGGTCCCTGAAGGTCTGTGGCACAAGTGCCCGTCCTGCGAGGCCGTGCTGTATCGTCCGGAGCTGGAAAAGACCCTGGATGTCTGCCCTAAGTGCAACCATCACATGCGTATTGGCGCCCGCGCCCGTATCGACATTTTCCTCGACGCCGAAGGCCGTGTTGAGCTGGGTGCCGACCTGGAACCGGTCGATCGCCTGAAGTTCCGCGATGGCAAGAAGTACAAGGACCGCCTGACTGCCGCGCAGAAGCAGACCGGCGAGAAAGACGCGCTGATCTCCATGAGCGGTACCCTGCTGGGCATGCCGGTCGTGGTCAGTGCCTTCGAATTCTCCTTCATGGGGGGCTCCATGGGCGCCATCGTCGGCGAGCGTTTCGTGCGTGCCGCCAACTATGCCCTGGAACACCGCTGCCCGATGGTCTGCTTCTCGGCCTCCGGTGGTGCGCGCATGCAGGAAGCGCTGATCTCGCTGATGCAGATGGCCAAGACCTCGGCGGTACTGGCGCGCTTGCGCGAAGAAGGCATCCCGTTCATCTCGGTGCTGACCGACCCGGTCTACGGCGGCGTTTCCGCCAGCCTGGCGATGCTCGGCGACGTTATCGTCGGTGAGCCCAAGGCGCTGATCGGCTTCGCCGGCCCGCGCGTGATCGAGCAGACCGTACGCGAGAAGCTGCCAGAAGGCTTCCAGCGCAGCGAGTTCCTCCTCGAGCACGGTGCCATCGACATGATCATCCCGCGTCAGGAACTGCGTCAGCGCCTGGGCAGCTTGCTGGCGCAAATGATGGGCCTGCCGACGCCGAAGTTCGTCGCTCCAGTGAGCGAGCCGCTCGTCGTTCCGCCGGCGCCTGCCACCGTATGACCCAACGTACCCTTGGCGACTGGCTCGCCTATCTCGAGCAGTTGCATCCGTCGGCCATCGACATGGGCCTGGAGCGTTCGCAACAGGTCGCTGCGCGGCTCGGGCTGGGCCAGCCGGCGCCACGGGTAATCACCGTGACCGGCACCAACGGCAAGGGCTCGACCTGCGCCTTCATGGCCGCGTTACTGCGCGCCCAGGGTCTCAAGGTCGGGGTCTACAGCTCGCCGCACCTGCTGCGTTACAACGAGCGGGTGCAGATCGACGGCGCTGAAGCCGGCGATGAGCAGCTGTGCGAAGCCTTTGCCGCCGTCGAGGCGGCCCGTGGCGAAATTACCCTGACCTACTTCGAAGCCGGCACCCTGGCGGCGTTCTGGCTGTTCAAGCAGGCGGCGCTGGACGCCGTGGTGCTCGAAGTCGGCCTGGGCGGGCGCCTGGATACCGTCAATATCGTCGATGCCGACCTGGCGCTGGTGACCAGCATCGGTGTCGATCATAGCGATTACCTGGGGGATACCCGCGAGTCGGTAGCCTTCGAGAAGGCCGGGATTTTCCGCGCAGGCAAGCCGGCCCTGTGCGGCGACCTCAATCCGCCACAGCCCTTGCTGGACAAGGCTCGCGCCTTGCACAGCCCGCTGTTCCTGCGTGGCCGCGACTTCGACCTGGCCAGCACCGACCAGTTCTGGCAGTGGCGCGGGGTCGATGCCCGCGGCGAGGTGGTCGAGTTGCAGGACCTGCCGTTACTCGACCTGCCGATGGAAAACGCCGCGTTGGCGCTGCAGGCCTACCTGTTGCTCGACCTGCCGTGGGATGCCGGGCAAATCGCCGCGGCCCTGCGCAGTACACGCATGGTCGGCCGCCTTGATCGCCGGGCCTTTACCTGGCAAGGCAAAGCGTTGACTATCCTCATGGATGTCGGGCACAACCCGCATGCTGCCGAGTACCTGGCTCAGCGCCTGGCCGCCCGGCCGCTGCCGGGCAAGCGCCTGGCGGTGTTCGGTCTGCTCGCCGACAAGGACCTCGAGGGTGTGCTCAAGCCGCTGCAGCAACAGGTTCAGGCCTGGGCCGTGGCGCCGCTGGATACCGCCCGCAGCCGGCCGGTCGCCGAGCTGCACGCGGCGCTGACGAACCTTGGCGCTGCGGTGCAGTCTTACGCCAGTGTCGCTGCCGCTCTGGAAGGGCAGTGCGCGCAGGCAACGGCGGATGATGAAATCCTGCTGTTCGGATCATTTTTCTGTGTCGGCGAAGCCTTGCAGTGGCTCGACCGGCAGGCCACGGAGGACGGGGCAAATGGCATTGCTGGATAAAGTGGTCAAGCAACGCATGGTCGGGGCGCTGGTGCTGGTGGCACTGGCGGTGATCTTCCTGCCGATGCTGTTCTCCCGCGAAGATGAAATGCGCCAGGTGCGCGTCGAAGCCCCTGAGGCGCCGGCTGCACCGACCCTGCCGCAAGTGCAGGTGGAGCCGGTGCAGGTGCCGGAGCCGCAGGTATTGCCTGAGGAGCCCGTCATCGTCGAGCAGTCCGCTGCCCCGGCGCAGGCGCCCAGCGCGCCAATTGCCCCGGTGCCAAGTGCCACGCCGGCGCCAACCCCGGCCCCGGCTGTACCGGCTGTCGCCGCAAAACCGGCCGAGCCTGCGCCAGCCAAGGCGCCGGCCAAGCCCGCGGCCACGGTCGCCACGGCGCCCAAGCCGGCAGCGGGCAAGATCGACGCCAACGGCCTGCCGGTCAGTTGGTCGATCCAGATGGCCAGCTTGTCCAACCGCGCCAGTGCCGACAACCTGCAGAAAACCCTGCGCAGCCAGGGCTACAACGCCTATATCCGTTCGGCCGAAGGCATGAACCGGGTGTATGTCGGGCCGTTGATCGAGCGCGCTGAGGCCGAGCGCCTGCGTGATGTGATCAACCGCCAGCAGAAGCTCAAGGGCTTTGTCGTACGCTTCCAACCCGAGCGCAGTTGAACCCTTGCCGCCCGGCCCGCACCGGGCGGTAAATCACTGCTTACCGACAGCCCGTTGCTCTGGTAAAATGCGCCGCCTTATCCGTTTGCAGGCACCACTGTGGCATTTACCTGGGTCGACTGGGCGATTCTCGCGATCATCGCCATTTCTTCGCTGATCAGTCTCAAGCGCGGCTTTGTCAAAGAGGCCTTGTCGCTGCTTACCTGGATCATCGCCGGTGCCGTGGCCTGGATGTTCGGTGGCTCGCTGTCGCAGTACCTGGAAGCCTATATCCAGACGCCTTCGGCCCGGGTCATCGGCGGATGCGCCATTCTTTTCGTCGCCACCCTGCTGGTGGGGGCCATGATCAACTTTCTCATCGGCGAGCTGATTCGCGTCACCGGGCTGTCCGGGACCGATCGCTTCCTGGGCATGGCCTTTGGCGCTGCCCGCGGGGCCTTGCTGGTGGTAGTGGCCGTCGGGTTGTTGAGCCTGGGGCCGGTACAACAGGATCAGTGGTGGCAGGAGTCTCGCCTCCTGCCACAATTTCTATTGGTAGCTGACTGGTCGAAAAACCTCATTCTGGGGTTCACCAGTCAGTGGCTAGCCAGCGGGATCAGCGCACCGGCTGATCTCCCGTTCCAGGAACAGCTGCTTGGGCCCAAAACGCCTTGACCGCTGTTCAGTCCAGTTTCATTAAGTAGGGGTTGCGTCGCATGTGTGGCATCGTCGGTATCGTCGGTAAGTCGAACGTCAATCAGGCGCTGTATGACGCGCTAACCGTCCTCCAGCACCGCGGCCAGGACGCTGCCGGTATTGTGACCAGCCATGATGGCCGGTTATTCCTGCGCAAGGACAATGGCCTGGTCCGTGACGTGTTCCAGCAGCGTCATATGCAGCGCCTGGTCGGTCACATGGGTATTGGCCACGTGCGCTACCCGACCGCGGGCAGCTCGACCTCGGCCGAGGCTCAGCCGTTCTACGTCAACTCGCCCTACGGCATCACCCTGGCGCACAACGGCAACCTGACCAACGTCGAACAGTTGGCCAAGGAGATCTACGAGTCCGACCTGCGCCACGTCAACACCAGTTCCGACTCGGAAGTGCTGCTCAACGTCTTCGCCCATGAGCTGGCGGTGCGTGGCAAGCTGCAACCGACCGAAGAAGACGTATTCGCCGCGGTCACCGACGTGCACAACCGTTGCGTCGGCGGTTACGCGGTGGTGGCGATGATCACCGGCTACGGCATCGTTGGCTTCCGTGACCCCAATGGCATCCGCCCGATCGTTTTCGGCCAGCGTCACACCGACGAAGGCGTCGAGTACATGATCGCCTCCGAAAGCGTTTCGCTGGACGTGCTGGGCTTCACCCTGATCCGTGACCTGGCGCCGGGCGAAGCGGTGTACATCACTGAAGAGGGCAAGCTGCACACCCGTCAGTGCGCGACCAACCCGCAGCTGTCGCCGTGCATCTTCGAGCACGTCTACCTGGCTCGCCCTGACTCGATCATCGACGGCGTTTCGGTCTACAAGGCGCGCCTGCGCATGGGCGAGAAGCTGGCCGAGAAGATCCAGCGCGAGCGTCCGGACCACGACATCGACGTGGTCATCCCGATTCCCGACACCAGCCGCACCGCGGCGCTGGAGCTGGCCAACCACCTGGGCGTCAAGTTCCGCGAAGGTTTCGTCAAGAACCGCTATATCGGCCGTACCTTCATCATGCCCGGCCAGGCCGCACGCAAGAAGTCGGTGCGCCAGAAACTCAACGCCATCGAACTGGAATTTCGCGGCAAGAACGTGATGCTGGTGGACGACTCGATCGTGCGCGGCACCACCTGCAAGCAGATCATCCAGATGGCCCGCGAAGCCGGCGCGAAAAACGTCTACTTCTGCTCGGCCGCCCCGGCGGTACGCTTCCCTAACGTCTACGGCATCGACATGCCGAGTGCCCACGAGCTGATTGCTCATAACCGCAGCACCCAGGATGTCGCCGAACTGATCGGCGCCGACTGGCTGGTCTACCAGGACCTGCCGGACCTGATCGAAGCGGTCGGCGGTGGCAAGATCAAGATCGAGCATTTCGATTGCGCGGTGTTCGACGGCAAGTACGTCACCGGCGACATCGACGAAGCCTACCTGGACAAGATCGAGCAGGCGCGCAACGACGCCTCCAAGGTCAAGAACCAGGCGGTCAGCGCGATCATCGACCTCTACAACAACTAAGTTAGGAGCAGCGGCATGACACAGGAATGGGATGCCGGGCGCCTGGACAGCGACCTCGAAGGGGTCGCTTTCGACACGCTGGCGGTACGCGCCGGCCAGCATCGCACGCCGGAAGGTGAGCACAGCGATCCGCTGTTCTTCACCTCCAGCTATGTGTTCCGTACGGCGGCCGATGCCGCCGCGCGGTTCGCCGGCGAGGTTCCAGGCAACGTCTATTCACGCTACACCAACCCGACCGTGCGCGCCTTCGAAGAGCGCATCGCCGCCCTTGAAGGCGCCGAGCAGGCGGTGGCCACCTCCACCGGCATGTCGGCGATCCTTTCGACCGTCATGGCCCTGTGCAGCGCCGGCGATCATGTGCTGGTCTCGCAGAGCGTCTTCGGTTCGACCATCAGCCTGTTCGAGAAGTACTTCAAGCGCTTCGGCGTGCAGGTCGATTACGTGCCGCTGACCGATCTGGCCGCCTGGAACCAGGCGATCAAGGCCAACACCAGGCTGCTGTTCGTCGAGTCGCCCTCAAACCCCTTGGCTGAGCTGGTGGATATCGCCGCCCTGGCCGAGATCGCCCATGCCAAGGGTGCACAACTGGTGGTCGACAACTGCTTCAGCACTCCGGCCTTGCAGCAGCCGCTGAAGCTGGGCGCCGACATTGTCGTGCACTCGGCGACCAAGTTCATCGACGGCCAGGGCCGTTGCATGGGCGGCGTGGTTGCCGGGCGCAGCGAGCAGATGAAGGAAGTGGTGGGCTTTTTGCGCACCGCCGGGCCGTCGCTGAGCCCGTTCAACGCCTGGATCTTCCTCAAGGGCCTGGAGACCCTCAACCTGCGCATGCGCGCCCACTGCGCCAACGCCCAGGCCCTGGCCGAATGGCTGGAGCAGCAGGAGGGCATCGACAAGGTCCACTACGCGGGCCTGCAGAGCCATCCGCAGCATGAGCTGGCCAAGCAGCAGATGAGCGGTTTCGGCGCCGTGGTGAGCTTTGAGGTCAAGGGCGGCAAAGAGGGCGCCTGGCGCTTCATCGATGCCACCCGGCTGATTTCGATCACCGCCAACCTGGGTGACAGCAAGACCACCATCACCCACCCGGGCACCACCTCCCACGGCCGTCTGTCGCCGCAGGAGCGTGAGGCCGCCGGCATTCGCGACAGCCTGATCCGGGTCGCGGTGGGGCTGGAAGACGTGGCTGACCTCAAGGCCGACCTGGCCCGCGGGTTGGCGGCGCTGTGATCGACTGGTCGGTGGGCGACAGCAGCCATAACGGTCGCGTCGCCCTGGTCACCGGCGCGGCGCGCGGTATTGGCCTGGGCATTGCTGCCTGGCTGATCAGCGAAGGCTGGCAGGTGGTGCTCACCGACCTCGACCGTGCCCGTGGCGCGAAAGTGGCCAAGGTGCTCGGCGACAACGCCTGGTTCGTCGGCATGGATGTCGCCGACGAAGCCCAGGTGATGACTGGTGTGGCTGAAGTGCTGGGCCAGTTTGGCCGGCTCGACGCCCTGGTGTGCAATGCGGCGATTGCCGACCCGCACAACACCACCCTCGAAAGCCTGAGCCTGGCGCACTGGAACCGGGTGCTGGCGGTCAACCTTGGCGGCCCGATGCTGCTGGCCAAGCACTGTGCGCCGTATCTGCGCGCCCATTGCGGGGCGATCGTCAACCTGGCGTCGACCCGCGCCGGGCAATCGGAGCCCGACACCGAGGCCTATGCCGCGAGCAAGGGCGGGCTGCTGGCCCTGACCCATGCCCTGGCCATGAGCCTGGGCCCGGAGATTCGCGTCAACGCGGTGAGCCCCGGCTGGATCGATGCACGTGATCCTTCCCAGCGCCGTGCCGAGCCGCTGACCGAAGCCGACCATGCCCAGCATCCGGCGGGCAGGGTAGGGACGGTGGAAGACGTCGCGGCGATGGTGGCCTGGTTGCTGTCGCGCAATGCCGGCTTCGTCACCGGCCAGGAATTTGTGGTCGACGGTGGCATGACCAAGAAGATGATCTATCGGTAGCTGCAAGATGTCCGCAATGTGCTTTTGATTTTGCTTTTTCTTGTGGCTTGCAGCTTGAAGCTTGAAGCTGTTTTTTTCACCTCAGTGAAAAAAACTTCAATCAGGCTATTGACTTAGGTTCGATACCTGCGTAAATTTCGCCACCTCAGCGAAGCACACGGGTGATTAGCTCAGCCGGGAGAGCATCTGCCTTACAAGCAGAGGGTCGGCGGTTCGATCCCGTCATCACCCACCACTTCCTGAGATGTTCCTGACCCGACACTTTCGCAAGAAGGTGTTACCAGAGAGGAACCGGACGCAAGTCCATATGCGCAGCGGTAGTTCAGTCGGTTAGAATACCGGCCTGTCACGCCGGGGGTCGCGGGTTCGAGTCCCGTCCGCTGCGCCACTATTCTCCAGATCGGTTTAACGACCGGTTTGAGGTTTCAAGGCCAACAGCCTTGTAGCCAGATCCCAGTTTCAAGCGGGCGCAAGCCTGTACGATACGCAGCGGTAGTTCAGTCGGTTAGAATACCGGCCTGTCACGCCGGGGGTCGCGGGTTCGAGTCCCGTCCGCTGCGCCATCTTCGCTTCGAGGCCCTTGAACTCCTCGAAGTAACAAAGAGAGCGACCTGAGGTTGCTTTTTTTGTGCCTGAGTTTTGCAGCCTTCGCGCAACTCAGGTGAGCACGACACGCAGCGGTAGTTCAGTCGGTTAGAATACCGGCCTGTCACGCCGGGGGTCGCGGGTTCGAGTCCCGTCCGCTGCGCCATATCGAAGTAACAAAGAAAGCGACCTTCGGGTCGCTTTTTTTGTGCCTGAATTTCGGCACCGTGGTGCGGCCATCGCCGGCAAGGCCGGCTCCCACAGGAGCGCGGTGTACACAAAACTTGTGAGAGCTGGCCTTGCCAGCGATGAGGCCTACTTGGTCTACATCCAGTCCTCACAACCGTTATGCTAGCGCCTTCAGTCTTCCACTGAGGTTCAGGATGAACAATCTTCAAGACTCGATCGCGGTGATCACCGGCGCCGGACGCGGCCTGGGTGCCGCCCTGGCCATCTCGCTGGCCGACGCCGGTTGCAAGGTGGTGCTGTGCGGGCGCAATGAAGCGGCGCTGGCACACGTCGCCGCCACTATCGAAACCCGCACAGGCCAGCTGCCGACCACGGTCCAGGTCGACCTGGCCGACAGCGCCAGCGTTACCCGCGCCACGCAAACCATCAGTCAGCGCTTTCCCACCCTCGACGTGCTGATCAACAACGGCGCCATGTGGCTGGAAGCGAACGAGCAGGGCTACTCGCCCGAAGACGTGCAGGGCGTGATCAACGCCGCGGTCACCGGCACCTTCCTCTTCACCCAGGGCCTGCTGGCGTCGCTACGCCGCTCCCGGCGCCCGGACATCGTCACCCATAGGTTCGATCAGCGCATTGCCCAATGCCGCCTTGCACAGCGTCTCAGTGCCGTTCTACGCCGCCAAGCACGCCCAGCGGGCGCTGGCCGAAGGGTTGCGTCAACAGCTGGCGGGTACGCCGATCCGTTCGTTGTGCGTGCACCCGCCGTACCTGGACGATATCTCCCCGACCGAACCTGCCTGGGAGGCCGTCAGCGAGCGCCAGAAGGGTGAGCGCGGCACCAATCGGGATGTGGTCGAGGCGGTGCTGTTTGCCGTGACCCGGCCGCGGCATGTGAGCCTGTCGTCGATCGTCATCGACAGCGACGACGGCGGCCTGTTCGGCTGAGTCAACGGCTAAACCCTGAAGCGCGCCACCAGCTGTTGCAGTTCGCAGCCCAAGCGCGCCAGTTCCACTGACGAGGCCGCAGTCTGCTGTGAAGCGGTGGACGACTGTTCGGCGACATCACGAACGCTGAGCACGCTGCGGTTGATCGATTCGGCCACGGCGCTCTGCTGTTCGGCGGCGGTGGCGATCTGCAGGTTCATGGTCTGGATGCTGGTCACGGTCTGGGTGATGGCCTGCAGTTCGATACCGGCCTGATTGGCCATCTCTACCGTGCCGCCGACCTGCTGCTGGTTGGCGTGCATCATTTCGGCGGCCTTCTGTGCGCCCTGTTGCAAGGAGACGATCAGCGCTTCGATCTGTGCTGTCGACTGCTGGGTGCGCAGTGCCAGCCCGCGAACCTCGTCGGCCACCACGGCAAAACCGCGGCCGGCCTCGCCAGCGCGCGCCGCTTCGATGGCGGCATTGAGCGCCAGCAGGTTGGTCTGCTCGGCGATGGCGTTGATCACCGTCATCACCGTACCGATGCGTTCGCTTTCTTCCGACAGCTGGCTGATCGCGCTGGCCGAACTGCCGATATCGTCCGCCAGCTGGCCGATCTGGTTCAGGGCCTGCTGCACCACGCGGTTGCCCTGTTTGGCCTGGCTGTCGGCCTGGCGCGTGGCTTCGCTGGCTTCTTCGGCATTGCGCGCGACTTCCTGGACGGTGGCGACCATTTCGCTCATCGCCGTGGCTACCTGGTCAGTCTCGACCTTCTGGCTGGTGATGCCGGCGCTGGTCTGCTCGGTGATGGTCGACAGCGCTTCGGCGGCGCTCGACAGCTGGCGGGTGACATGCCCGGCCTGGCCGAGCATCTCCCGCAGGTTATCGCCGCTTTGCGCCAGCGCCTGCAACAGCTGGCCGAATTCGTCGCGGCGCGGTTCGCTGGCGGTGTTGGTCAGGTCGCCTTCGCCAATGCGCCGGGCAATCTCCAGCGCCTGGCGCAGTGGCTGGGTGACCTGGCGGATGATCAGCGCACTGATCAGCACACCCAGCACCAGGGCGGCGAACAGCAAGGCGAGCATCAGGCTGCGGCTGTTGCTGGATTCTTCGGTGCTCTTCTGGTTTTGCAGGGTGATCAACTGGTTGATCGCCTCCAGGCCCTGGTGGACGTTTTCCAGCAGTTGATCGTGAAGCTTGGTCTGCAGCAGGGTGCCGCCGGTCGCAGCCTTGAGTTGCTCGAATTGTTCCAGGTACAGCTTGAGATCGTCCCCAGTGGCCTTGAGCAGGCGCTGCGAGTCGGCATCGGGCAGGGCGGCGAGGTTTTCCTCCACCAACGCTGTGGCCCGCTGATGAGCCTTGGTCAGCTGGCTGGTGAAGGTGCCTTCGCGGCGTTGCTCGAAGCTCAGCTGGGCGGCACGCATTTCATTGAGGTTGTCGAGGATGTAATTGACCGACACCAGGCGGTCGGCCCGTTGGGTCAGGGTATTCAGGCTACTGATGGCGGTAATGGCCAGCAGCGCCATCAATACCAGGATGGGCGTAAAGCCGAGCAGCAGCTTGATTTTCACGGATAGGTTTTTCACCGAGGTAACTCCTGTCGACCGGTATGGCGTCAATAATGGCTAGTTGCCAGCGTAGTCGCAGAATGTGCAGGGCAAAAGTCAGATGGATCCGATCAGACAGTAGGGTTTGAGTGAAGTAATTGTGGGCTTATCGACCAATGGTCAACCCTAGGCACCGGGGGTGATCGCTGGCGCTTTGGGTGAAATTTCTGCGGTGATTGGCAGCCTACGGTTTCAGCATGCCGCCGATGTGATGCACAATAGGCACCGACCGTTTTCCTCAGGATTTGCAATGTCAAAGTCAACCGTCTGCGGTGCGCTCGGGCTGGCCCTTGTGCTGGCGGGTGTTTCCGGCTGTTCTTCGAAGAAAGCAGCCATTTACGAACACGAGAATTTCGACGACTCGGGTACCTTTTCGCGCAGCTTTCCGGTCAGTGAGGCCGGTACCTGCGAGGCTGCCCGCCGTGCCTTGCTCAGCCAGGGCTACATCATCACCAGCAGCGATGCAGGCCAGGTCAATGGCAACAAGAGTTTCCAGCAGACCGGCGATTCGCACCTGCAGATCAGCTTCAACGTGGTCTGCGCCCGTGACAGCGGCGACGAGCAGCGCTCGACCATGTTCGCCAACGCCCTGCAGGATCGCTATGCGCTGAAAAAATCCAACACCTCGGCCAGCCTTGGCGTGGGTGTGCTGGGGTCGGTGTCGATGCCGATCGGCTCCAGTGACGACTCGATGGTCAAGGTCGCCAGCGAAACCGTGACTTCGGCCAAGTTCTACGAGCGTTACTTCGCCCTGGTCGAAAGCTTCCTGCCCAAGGAAAACAAGAAAAAGGCCGGCCCCAAGCCTGCGGATAAGCCGGCAGTGGAACTGGGCGTGCCCGAGCCTGCGCCGCTAGCGCCAGCGGCCGCCCTGGCCCCGACGCCTGCGCCAGCACCTGCGACGCCAGCGCCGGCTGCAGCAGTACCGGTCACCGAGCCGGCTGCGGCACCAGCTGCCGAGGTGCCTGCCGCACCCGTGGTCGATGACAGCAATGGCTCGCAGCCGGTACCGCCGCCGGCAGAAGCTGCGCCGATCAGTGTCCAGGACAGCAGCACGCCGGCTGCCGAACCGGCCCCGACCGTCGCCCCGGCAGCGCCGGCCAGCAGCGCCGAGCAGGCGCCGCTGTAACTTCGCCAGTGTCTGCTACGTTGTTTTGACAAGCGTCATTGTCATTTTTCTTTCATCACGGCACTTTAGGCTCGTTGACGAATCAATGACGTGAATGAGAAACGACGGAGCAGATGATGGACGACTATCAAGAAGAACTACTCGAATACCGCGCCATTGAGCTCGACCCGGTCGAGCCCGCTGAAGACGCCACCGAGCTGTAATCAGCCGGTACGCCGCTGGCTGCGGCGAAACTCGCCCGGGGTGATGCCGTTCCAGCGCTTGAACGCGCGTTGAAAGGCCTCTGCCGAGGCAAACCCGAGTAGATAGGCAATCTCGCCGAAGGCCAGCTCCGTGTCGCGAATGTAGGTCATGGCCAGGTCGCGCCGGGTATCGTTGAGGATCGCGCGAAACTGCGTGCCTTCCTCGGCCAGCTTGCGCCGCAGGGTCCAGGTCGGCAGTTGCAGGTGCCTGGCCACTTCCTCCAGATCCGGTTCTCGTCCACCGTTCAGCAACGGCCCCAGCAGATGGGCGATGCGCTCGCCCAGGCTGCGTATCCGCGTGCGCTGTTCAAGCTCGGCCTCACACAGTTGCAGCAGGTGCTGCCAGGTGCTCGGGCAGTGCGCGGGGTTGCGCAGGGCCAGGTTGGCGCGGCTCAGGCGCAGCTGATTGGTGCCTGCGCCGAACTGCACCGGGTTGCTGCTCAAGGCCTGGTAGTGGGCGGCGTAGGCAGGCGCGTCGAATTCGATCTCGACCCGTTCTGCCAGCAGGGTCACCCCCGCCAGGCTCGACAACTGCGCCAGCCAGCCGGCCAGCAGTGAGTCCACCACGAAGCGGTTGTAGGCGTTGTACGGGCTGATCGAGTAGAAACGCAGCCAGGCGCCGCCACTGTCTTCATGAAAGCTTGAATGCCCGCGGTAATTGGCCGCATACAGTGGTTCGAAGCGCAGCAAGGTGCGCGCGGCTTCGCCCACGGTCGGCGCTTGTGCCGCCGTGACGCCGGCCAGGCCTGCCTGGCCGAGGCGGCTGATATGGCCCATGTGCAGGCCCAGGGCCGGATCGCCGGTCAGCTCGATGGCGGCATGGCCCAGGTGCATGTAGCGCGGGATCGACAGGCGCGCCCCCGGTTCGGCCAGGCGCGCCGGGTCCAGGCCGTAGCGGGCGAGCAGGGGAGAGGGATCGATCCCGCGTTGCTGCAGGGTTTCACTCAGCGGCTGAATGAAACCGACCGACAGGTCGCCCAAGCGCACACGTGGGCGATTCATGCGTTTACAACCAGACGTTCAGCAGGCGCGCACCGGGGCTGGCAGTGCCGCCCAGGTTCACCCCGTTGAGCTGGGCAAAGCCCTGGCCATCGGCGGCCTGGTCCCAGAAGCGCCCGCGCAGGAACACACTCATGCTGCTGACCTTGGCGGTGTTGGCCTCCAGGGTCAGGCGCTGCCAGGCGTCGCGTTCGCTCACTTCGCCCGGCTTGAGCGTCAGCGACGAGGCCAGGGGTTGGTGGCGGTTGCCGCGCCATGGCGCGCTCCAGCTGTTGTGGCCGCTGAGGAACACCGGGTTGGCGACGATCTGGGCAAACTGGTTGACCAGTTGCTGCTGGTTGCTCGGGTACCAGCTGTCGCTGCCGATCAGCACGCCAAGGCGCCCGGCAGGGGTTTGCAGTACCTGTGGCGGTTGATCGGTGCCGCTGCTGATAAAGCGCCGCACTTCGCTGTCGGGGTGCTGTTGGCGCTGCGGCTGGCCAAGCACCGAGCCGTCGCTGGCGAAGACCAGGCTGGCGTTGTACAGGGCACCGGAGCCGATCCGCAGGGTGCCGCGCTCGACATAAGGTTCAGGCAAGACGATAGAGCCCGCCACCAGGGTCACGCCGAACTCCTTGGCCAGGCCCCCGAACAACTGCTGGTAATCCTCGGCCATCTGCCCGGCTTTCATTCGCAGGTGCGCATCGGCACGGCGGTCGTCGCCTTCGGCGCCGAGCATGGCCAGGCCGTAGCGCAGCGGGTTGCTCAGCTCCAGCCACTGCAGGGCTTCGCGGCGCTCAGTGACCTGGTACAGCTCGTTTTTCTCGCCACGGGCCCACAGCCAGGTGCCGATGTGCTCGGGCAGGATGACGATGGTCTTGGCATTGACCAGGCCTTGGGCGCGGGCGTGTTCAAGGTAGGCGGCCAGCTTGCGGTGCAGGCGTTGCAAGCTTTGGTAGTCGCCAGGGAACAGTTGCGGCTCGACCCCCAGCAAATTGCCGTGATCGGCCGGCACGCCTTCGCTCAGGGCCAGCTCGATGCGCAGGTCCGACAGGTAGTGCCCGGCCGGGCGCTGCTCGGTCCAGAACCCGTAGCCACTCAGGGCGGCTATGACAACCAGCGCCAGGGCGCTCAACAGAAGTTTTCGCATGAAACGGGACAGCGCCGACAAGGGATTCGGCCCCTAGGGTAGACCCCGCGCGCAGTAGGATCAATAACTTGTCACTTTCGGTCATTGAGCCGCGCCCGCTGGCTCTTTAATGTCGGCCTCAGATAACTGACGGGCCCCGCCAGCCTTGGCGAGGCGCCCGCATTCCGTGATTACGCCTGTTGTGGAGTTGACTATGGCCGCCGCTCAATACCCGCATTTGCTCGCCCCGCTGGACCTGGGTTTCACCACCTTGCGCAACCGCACGCTGATGGGCTCGATGCACACCGGCCTTGAAGAGAAGCCCGGCGGTTTCGAGCGCATGGCGGCCTACTTTGCCGAGCGCGCCCGTGGCGGCGTCGGCCTGATGGTGACCGGCGGCATTGGCCCGAACGTGGAGGGTGGGGTGTATTCCGGCGCTGCCAAGCTGAGCACGCCGGAAGAAGCCGATAAACACCGCATCGTCACCAAAGCGGTGCATGAGGCCGGTGGCAAGATCTGCATGCAGATCCTCCACGCCGGTCGCTATGCCTACAGCCCGAAATCGGTAGCGCCAAGCGCCATCCAGGCGCCGATCAACCCGTTCAAGCCGCGCGAGCTGGATGAAGAGGGCATCGAGCAGCAGATCCAGGACTTCGTCACCTGCTCGCTGCTGGCGCAAAGCGCCGAGTACGACGGCGTCGAGATCATGGGGTCGGAAGGCTACTTCATCAACCAGTTCCTCGCCGCCCACACCAATCAGCGCACCGACCGCTGGGGTGGCAGCTACGAGAACCGCATGCGCCTGGCGGTGGAAATCGTCCGCCGGGTGCGTGAAGCGGTAGGGCCGAACTTCATCATCATCTTCCGCCTGTCGATGCTCGACCTGGTCGAGGGCGGCAGCAGCTGGGAAGAGATCGTGCAGCTGGCCAAGGCCGTGGAACAGGCCGGCGCGACCCTCATCAACACCGGTATCGGCTGGCACGAGGCGCGGATCCCGACCATCGCCACCAAGGTGCCGCGCGCGGCGTTCAGCAAGGTCACCGCCAAGCTGCGCGGTGCAGTGCAGATCCCGCTGATCACCACCAACCGCATCAACACCCCAGAAGTCGCCGAGCAGATCCTTGCCGAAGGCGATGCCGACATGGTCTCGATGGCGCGACCGTTCCTGGCCGACCCGGAGTTCGTCAACAAGGCCGCCACCGGGCGTGGCGACGAGATCAACACCTGTATCGGTTGTAACCAGGCCTGCCTGGACCACACCTTCGGCGGCAAGCTGACCAGTTGCCTGGTCAACCCGCGCGCTTGCCACGAAACCGAGCTCAATTACCTGCCGGTGACCCAGGTCAAGCGCATCGCCGTGGTTGGCGCCGGCCCCGCCGGCCTGGCTGCTGCCACCGTGGCGGCCGAGCGCGGCCATGAGGTGACCCTGTTCGATTCGGCCAGCGAGATCGGCGGCCAGTTCAACGTGGCCAAGCGCGTGCCGGGCAAAGAGGAGTTCTACGAGACCCTGCGCTACTTCAAGCGCAAGCTGCAGACCACCGGTGTCGAGCTGTGCCTGAACACCCGCGTCGATGCCGAGCAGCTGACGGCGGGCGGCTTTGACGAGATCATCCTCGCCACCGGTATCGCTCCGCGCCTGCCGGCCATTCCCGGCATCGAGCACGCCAAGGTGCTGAGCTACCTGGACGTGCTGCTGCAGCGCAAGCCGGTAGGGCAGAAGGTTGCGGTGATCGGCGCTGGCGGTATTGGCTTTGACGTCTCCGAGTACCTGGTGCACCAGGGCGTGGCCACCAGCCAGGACCGCGAAGCGTTCTGGAAGGAGTGGGGCATCGATACCCAGCTTGAAGCCCGCGGTGGCGTAGCCGGGATCAAGGCCGAGCCGCATGCGCCAGCGCGCCAGGTGTTCCTCCTGCAGCGCAAAAAGACCAAGGTCGGCGATGGCCTGGGCAAGACCACCGGCTGGATTCACCGCACGGGCCTGAAGAACAAGCAGGTGCAGATGCTCAACAGCGTCGAGTACCTGAACATCGACGACGCCGGCCTGCACATTCGCATCGCCGAGGGCGAGCCGCAGGTGCTGCCGGTGGATAACATCGTCATCTGCGCCGGCCAGGACCCGCTGCGCGAACTGCAGGACGGCCTGGTCGCCGCCGGCCAGTCGGTGCACCTGATCGGCGGTGCCGATGTCGCCGCCGAGCTGGATGCCAAGCGCGCCATCAACCAGGGGTCGCGCCTGGCCGCCGAACTCTGACTGGCGCAGCGCGGCGGGCTGCCGGGCCCGTCGCGCTGTTACACTGCGCTGCCCTGGCAGCCCTGTTGTGCCCCTCCCATGATCGGCAGATTCGACGACCTTCCTCTCGCGCCCCTGCAACCCTTGCCCCTGAGCTGGCTGCGCCCGCATGGCGTGGAGCTGGCGGTGTTGCGCCTGGACCTGATCGACCCGCTGATCAGCGGCAACAAGTGGTTCAAGCTGCTCGAACACCTGCGAATCGCCCAGGCCCAGAGGGCGCCTGGGGTGATCAGCCTTGGCGGCGCCCATTCCAATCACTTGCATGCCCTGGCAGCCGCCGGCAAGCGTTTCGGCTTTGCCACCGCTGGCCTGCTGCGCGGGCACGAGCAAGACACACCGACGGTGCGCGACCTGCAGGCCTTTGGCATGCAGCTGCATTGGCTGGGGTATGGCGGCTATCGCGAGCGTCATCAGCCGGGTTTCTGGCAACCCTGGCACGCGCTTTACCCCGGTTGGCATTGTGTCGCCGAAGGCGGCGGCGGGCCCCTGGGCGCCAAGGGCTGCGCCTTGATCGTCGAGCAGGCGCACGGGCAATTGGCGGCGCTGGGCTGGGCGGATTATCACGGCTGGTGGCTGGCGGCAGGTACCGGTACCACCCTGGCCGGGTTGGTGCTGGCGGAAGCGGGCAGGCACGAGGTCCATGGTGCCTTGGCAGTGCCGCTGGACCATGGCGTGCCCGAGGCGGTGCAAACGTTGGTGGGCAAGGCTGGTTACCGCTTGCATGAGGCCTGCCGTGGCGGCTTTGCCAAGGTCGATGACGAATTGTTGGCGTTCATGGCCGAGTGCGAGGCGCAGTCGGCGATGCCGCTGGAGCCGCTGTACACCGCCAAAGCCTTGCTGGCGCTACGTCGGGAGGTCGAAGCCGGGGCCTTTGCCCCTGGTACCCGCCTTATCTTCCTGCACAGCGGCGGCCTGCAGGGCCGCCGCGGTTTTGCCTAGTTGTTGCGTGGCAACATGCGCAGCAGGGTGTTATCGCGCTGCACGTAATGATGGTACAGGCCTGCGACCGCATGCAGGCCGATCAGCCAGTAGCCCCAGGTGCCGATACGCTCGTGCCAGCCCTTGATGAATTTGGCCTGGTCCGGGTCCGGGGCGATCAGCGCCGGCAGCTCGAAACCGTAGAACGGGATCGGCTTGTTGGCGGCGCTGAGCAGCAGCCAGCCGGCCAGCGGCAGGCCGATCATCAGCAGGTACAGGGCCAGGTGCATCAGGTGCGCCAGGCCTGTCTGCCAGGCCGGTGGCGCCGGAATGATCGCTGGGGTCGGGCGACCCAGGCGCAGGGCCAGGCGTAACCAGACCAGCACGAACACGCTCAGGCCCAGCATGAAGTGCAGGTCTTTCATCAAGGCGCGTTCGGCGCTGTCCTTGGGAAACATGCCGCGCAGTTCGATAAAGGCGTAGACCGCCGCCAGCAGCACCAGCATCAGCCAGTGCAGGGCAATCGACAGGCCACTGTAGCGGGCCTGGTTTTGGCTCAGAGTCATGGGTGTTCCTCATCATCAGGTCGAAGTCCGCGCTCTTCTGGCGCAGTCAGCTAACTGTAACCGCTTGCCAGCCGGTTACCCGGGCATTGCAGCAGAAATTCATCACCGCCGTCTTGATCTGTCGCTAGAATCCGGCGCTTGTGCCCCACTATTTTGCAAGGTTTGTACTTCATGCTGATGGCATCTTTGATTTTCCTGCTGACCATTACCCTGGTGATCTGGCAGCCCCGTGGCCTGGGCGTGGGCTGGAGCGCCACGGGCGGGGCGCTGCTGGCGTTGCTTTGCGGGGTGGTGCAGTGGAGCGATATCCCGGTGGTCTGGCACATCATCTGGAACGCCACTGGCACCTTCATCGCCCTGATCATCATCAGCCTGCTGCTCGATGCCGCCGGCTTCTTCGCCTGGGCGGCGTTGCATGTGGCGCGTTGGGGACGCGGCAGTGGCCGGCGCTTGTTCTGCTACATCGTGCTGCTGGGGGCACTGGTGTCGGCACTGTTCGCCAATGATGGTGCGGCGCTGATCCTTACCCCGATCGTGGTGGCCATGCTCCTGGCCCTGCGCTTCAGCCCGGCGGCGACCCTGGCGTTCGTCATGGCCGCAGGCTTTATCGCTGATACCGCCAGCTTGCCGCTGGTGGTGTCGAACCTGGTCAATATCGTCTCTGCCGACTTCTTCGGTATTGGCTTCAACCGCTACGCGGCGGTGATGGTGCCGGTCAACCTGGTCGCCGTGGCGGCCACCCTGGCAGTGCTGCTGTGGTACTTTCGCCGCGACATTCCGCGCAACTACGACCCGCTGCAACTGGATGCCCCGCGCAGCGTGGTGCAGGACCCGGCGACCTTCGTCGCCGGCTGGCTGGTGCTGATGATCCTGCTGCTGGGTTGCTTTGCCCTGGAGCCGCTGGGCATTCCGATCAGCGCGATTTCTGCAGTGTGCGCCCTGGTGTTGCTGCTGGTGGCGGCGCGCGGGCACAAAATCTCCACGCGCAAGGTGCTCAAGGAAGCGCCCTGGCACATCGTGGTGTTCTCCTTAGGCATGTACCTGGTGGTCTACGGCCTGCGCAATGCCGGGCTGACCGATTACCTGGCCGGCTGGCTCGACGGTTTTGCCATGGGCGGGGTGTGGGGAGCGGCGCTGGGCACCGGGCTGCTGACCGCGGTGCTGTCGTCGATCATGAACAACCTGCCGACGGTGCTGATCGGCGCCTTGTCGATCGATGCCAGTACCGCCACGGGTGTGGTCAAGGAGGCGATGATCTACGCCAACGTGATCGGCAGCGACCTGGGGCCGAAGATCACCCCGATCGGCAGCCTGGCGACCCTGCTGTGGCTGCATGTGCTGGAGCGCAAGGGGGTGAAGATTGGCTGGGGGTATTACTTCAAGGTCGGGATCGTGCTGACGGTGCCGGTGTTGTTGCTGACCTTGGTGGCGCTGGCGCTGCGGTTGACTGTGGTCTAGAGGTGGCCTGATCGCGGGTCAAGCCCGCTCCCACAGTGGATCTGTGTGCATGTGGGAGCTGGCTTGCAAAACCCGTCACCCTGGCAGGTTCGGCCATAAGTCCGAGACCAGAAACAACCGCTCGGCTTCCTCCCACTCGCCACGCTCACCCTCGACCAGCCGCACCAGCAACTGCGCTGGCGCCAGCGGGTCCAGCGCCTGCAACCAGGTCTCGAAGCGCTGTGCCGACCAGCAGTCCTGCGCCGGGTAACAGGCCGGCGCCAACCAGGCATGGCGCGGCAATGGCTGCCAGCGACCGGGCGCACTCTGGGCACGGAACGCTGCCCAGTCACGCTGGTGCAACCATCGCCCACGCAAGTGCTGTGGATTGGCCCCGCGCGGCGCTTGCGCCTGTCCCGGCCAGGGGTACAGCAGGTAGCCGCCCAGCCACAGCTGCGCACTGAACTGCTCGATCTCCAGCGCCGCCAGCGCTTCGCGGCTTTCGCTACGGGCCGATATCGGCAGTTGATGCTCGGCCAGGTGCGCAAGCTTGCGGTCCAGGCGATCGTGACAACCCGGCCCCAGCCACTGCGCCGGGTTGTCGTCGGTGCCGTGCTGCGGGCCCAGGTATAGCTTGATTGCCAGTTCCAGGTGGTGCACGCCGTCACTGTCGCGCAGCAGCAGGTCCAGCTCGCCGAGGGTATGCCCGCCGTTGCGGATCGGCAGGTTGGCGGCCAGCAGGGTCACGCCCGGGGCATGCTGGAGGACAAACTGCCATAGACGTTCGTAGTACAGCCCCAGGCGCCGGGTGCTGGCCTGGGTCAGCCAGTACAGCAGGGCGTGGCTGTCACGGTCCTGCTCGAGCAGCCACTGCTGCAGCCGTTCTGGCTCGGCCACCCAACGGCTGGCGGCCAGTGGATGACGCTGCGGCCACGGCGTGTCGCGCAGCATCGGCGGCGCGAGAATGACCCAGGCCAGGTCGCGCACCTGAGGCTGGCGCAACTGGCGGGGCAGGTCGATCAGGCTGGGAAACGGGTTCATTCAGCGAGCATAGCCGCTAAGCCTGCGCGCCTGGCGAATTTCTCCGGCGTTTGCCGCTGCACGGCGCTTTCGCCCATAATCGAACTCTTTGGCGAGCATCGCCTTTTTACCCGCCGTAGAGCCCTGGAGCCCCATGGAGCAATTTCGCAATATCGGTATCATCGGCCGCCTCGGCAGCTCCCAGGTGCTCGATACCATTCGCCGACTGAAAAAATTCCTGCTGGAGCGGCATCTGCACGTCATCCTTGAGGACACCATCGCCGAAGTCCTGCCCGGCCACGGCCTGCAGACCTCAACGCGCAAGCTGTTGGGCGAAGTCTGCGACCTGGTGATCGTCGTCGGTGGCGACGGCAGCTTGCTCGGCGCCGCCCGCGCCCTGGCCCGACACAACATTCCGGTGCTGGGTATCAACCGTGGCAGCCTGGGCTTCTTGACCGATATCCGCCCCGATGAGCTGGAAGTGAAAGTCGCCGAGGTACTCGACGGCCATTACCTGGTGGAAAACCGTTTCCTGCTGCAGGCTGAAGTCCGCCGCCACGCCGAAGCCATCGGCCAGGGCGACGCCCTCAACGATGTGGTGCTGCACCCGGGCAAGTCGACGCGGATGATCGAATTCGAGATCTACATCGACGGCCAGTTCGTCTGCAGCCAGAAGGCCGATGGCCTGATCGTCGCCACCCCGACCGGTTCCACCGCCTATGCGTTGTCGGCGGGCGGGCCGATCATGCACCCCAAGCTCGACGCCATCGTCATCGTGCCGATGTACCCGCACACCTTGTCCGGGCGGCCGATCGTGGTCGACGGCAACAGCGAGCTGAAGATCGTGGTGTCCAAGGACCTGCAGATCTACCCGCAGATTTCCTGCGACGGCCAGAACCATTTCACCTGTGCACCGGGCGACACCATCACGGTGAACAAGAAGCCGCAGAAGCTGCGCCTGATCCACCCGCTGGATCACAATTACTATGAGGTATGCCGGACCAAGCTCGGCTGGGGCAGCCGCCTGGGTGGTGGAGGCGAGTGATGCTCGATCCCGCTCGCAGTTTCGACCTGATCGGTGACGTGCACGGTTGTGCGCACACCCTCGAACGCCTGCTCGATGCCCTCGGCTACAAGCGCCAGGGCGGCGTCTGGCGTCACCCGTCGCGCCAGGCGCTGTTCCTCGGCGACATCATCGACCGTGGCCCGCGGATTCGCGAAGCGCTGCACATCGTCCATGACATGGTCGAAGCCGGCCAGGCCTACTGCATCATGGGCAACCACGAGTACAACGCCCTGGGCTGGAACACCCCGGCGTTGCCCGAGAGCGGCAAGCATTACGTGCGCGAGCACACCCCGCGCCATGGGCGGCTGATCTATGAGACCCTGACCCAGTTCGAACAGCACCCGGGCGACTGGCAGGACTTCCTCGAGTGGTTCTACGAGCTGCCGCTGTTCATCGACGCCGGGCGTTTTCGCCTGGTGCATGCCTGCTGGGACGCGCGCCTGATCGAGCCGCTGCGCCAGCAGTACCCGGACGGGCGCATCGACGAGCATTTCATCCAGGCTTCGGCGGTGCCGGAGAGCTTTGCCGCCACGGTCTGCAACCGCCTGTTGCGCGGCACCGACATGCGCCTGCCGGACGGTTTGACCCTGACCGGGGGCGACGGCCTGACCCGCGCGTTTTTCCGCACCAAGTTCTGGGAAGAAGACCCGCAAACCTACGGCGATATCGTCTTCCAGCCCGATGCGCTGCCCGAGCAGGTGGCCAACGCGCCGCTCAGCCACAGCCAGAAGAACGCCTTGCTGCGCTACAGCGAGGACGAACCGATGCTGTTTGTCGGCCATTACTGGCGCAGCGGCAAACCGGCGCCGATCCGCGCCAACCTGGCCTGCCTGGACTACAGTGCGGTGCTGTACGGCAAACTGGTTGCTTACCGTCTGGATGCTGAAACCCGCATCGACCCACGCAAGTTCGTCTGGGTCGATGTCGACCGGCCGGAGGCCAGCCAATGACTGTAGTGGAGGTATTACGCATGCCGCTGAGTACCGATCTCAGCGGTTTTGTCGGCCTGTTACGGCGCCTGCAGGTGCCGCACCGGGTCAGCGAGGAGGGCGGCGACCTGGTGTTGTGGGTGGCCGAGGACTTCGCCGAAGACGTGCGCGAGCTGTATCAGCGCTTCCCAGAGGGCAATGCGGAGTTTGAATTGCCGGCCGACACCGCCCTGGCGCCACCGGCACAGCCAAGCGTCGGCGAGCAGTTGCGCGCCAGCAAGGCCACGGCGGCGATCCTGCTGCTGTGCCTGATCGTCGCCGGCCTCACCGGGCTTGGCGACAACTTCGCCACCTTGAGCTGGCTGACCTTCCTCGATTTTCGCGTGCAGGGCGATTACCTGTACTTCACCCCGCTGGCCGCAAGCCTTGCCGATGGCCAGTGGTGGCGCCTGTTCACACCGATGCTGGTGCATTTCGGCATCCTCCACCTGGCCATGAACGGCCTTTGGTACTGGGAGCTGGGCCGGCGCATCGAGCTGCGCCAGGGCCCGTGGAACCTGCTCGGCATGACCCTGCTGTTCAGCCTGGTGTCCAACGCCGCCCAGTACCTGTTTGGCGGCCCGAGCCTGTTCGGCGGCCTGTCGGGGGTGCTCTACGGTTTGCTCGGGCATGTCTGGCTGTACCAATGGCTGGCGCCCAACCCTGTGTATCGCATGCCGCGCGGCGTGCTGGTAATGATGCTGGTCTGGCTGTTGCTGTGCCTGTCCGGTTTGATCAGCCTGCTCGGCTTCGGCCAGATCGCCAACGCCGCTCATGTCAGCGGGCTGTTGGTCGGTTGCCTCAGCGGGCTCTTGGGCGGGGCGCTGGCCCGGCGTAAACTGACCGCTTGATTTTGGGAGACGTTATGTCCACTTTTGCGCAAATGATTGAAAACATCACCCCGGAAATCTACCAGAGCCTGAAACTGGCCGTGGAACTGGGCAAATGGGCAGACGGGCGCAAGCTCACCACCGAGCAGAAAGAGCTGTCGCTGCAGGCGGTGATCGCCTGGGAACTGCAGAACCTGCCCGAGGAAGAGCGCACCGGTTACATGGGGGCGCAGGAATGCAGCTCCAAATCGGCACCGGTGGCGAACATCCTGTTCAAGTCGGATGCGATCCATTGATCGAACTCGGCCGCGGCTCCATCAGCAAAATGTCGGCGCGCCTCGACGCGTCGATGGTGCAGTACGCTTTTCGCCTGGGCGAGCAGGAAGTGCCGGTCAACCCCTTGATCGGCAAGACCGTGCGCCTGGAATACCTCGGTGCCATCCATTGCAGCCACTGCGGGCGCAAGACCAAGACCAGCTTCAGCCAGGGTTACTGCTACCCGTGCATGACCAAGCTTGCGCAGTGCGACGTGTGCATCATGGCCCCGGAAAAATGCCATTACGATCAGGGCACCTGCCGCGAACCCGCGTGGGGCGAGCAGTTCTGCATGACCGATCATGTGGTGTACCTGGCCAACTCCTCGGGCATCAAGGTCGGCATCACCCGCGCCAGCCAGCTACCGACGCGCTGGCTTGACCAGGGCGCCAGCCAGGCGCTGCCGATCGTGCGGGTTGCCACCCGCCAGCAATCGGGGCTGGTCGAGGACCTGTTCCGCAGCCAGGTCGCCGACCGCACCAACTGGCGCGCCTTGCTCAAGGGCGATGCCGAGGCGGTCGACCTGCTGGCCGTGCGTCAGCAGTTGTTCGACAGCTGCGCCGAGGGCTTCAGCGCCCTGCAGACGCGATTCGGCCTGCAGGCGATCCAGCCGCTGACTGACGCCGAGGTGCTGGAAATCCGCTACCCGGTCGAGGCCTACCCAAGCAAGATCGTCAGCTTCAACCTGGACAAGAATCCCGTGGCTGAAGGCACGCTGCTGGGCATCAAGGGCCAGTACCTGATCTTCGACACCGGCGTGATCAATATTCGTAAATACACGGCGTACCAGCTCGCCGTGCATCAGTAAAAAAGGACCGCCACATGCGTACCGAACAGCCGCAAGTGATCTACCTCAAGGACTATCAGGCCCCCGAGTACCTGATTGACGAGACGCACCTGACCTTCGAACTGTTCGAGGACCACAGCCTGGTCCACGCGCAGCTGGTCATGCGCCGCAACCCGGCCCGTGGTGCTGGCCTGCCGCCGCTGGTGCTCGACGGCCAGCAGCTGGAGCTGCTCAGTGTGGCCCTGGACGACCAGGCCCTGGCTGCCGGCGACTACCAGCTTGACGATAGCCACCTGACCGTACAGCCCAAGGCTGCGACCTTCACCCTCGACACCAGCGTGAAGATCCACCCCGAGAGCAACACGGCCCTCGAAGGCCTGTACAAGTCCGGCAGCATGTTCTGCACCCAGTGCGAGGCCGAAGGGTTTCGCAAGATCACCTACTACCTCGACCGCCCGGACGTGATGAGCGCGTTCACCACCACGGTGATCGCCGAGCAGCATCGCTACCCGGTGCTGCTGTCCAACGGCAACCCGGTCGGCAGCGGCCCACAGGACGACGGCCGGCACTGGGCGACCTGGGAAGACCCGTTCATGAAACCGGCCTACCTGTTCGCCCTGGTCGCCGGTGACCTGTGGTGCGTTGAAGACAAGTTCACCCGCCAGTCGGGCCGTGACGTGACCCTGCGCATCTATGTCGAGCCGGAAAACATCGACAAGTGCCAGCACGCCATGACCAGCCTGAAGAAGTCCATGCGCTGGGACGAAGAAGTCTACGGCCGTGAGTACGACCTGGACATCTTCATGATCGTTGCGGTCAACGACTTCAACATGGGCGCCATGGAAAACAAGGGCCTGAACATCTTCAACTCCAGCTGCGTGCTGGCCCGCGCCGAAACCGCCACCGACGCCGCCCACCAGCGGGTCGAGGCGGTGGTCGCCCACGAATACTTCCACAACTGGTCGGGCAACCGCGTGACCTGCCGCGACTGGTTCCAGCTGTCGCTCAAGGAAGGCTTCACGGTGTTCCGTGACTCCGAATTCAGCGCCGACATGAACTCGCGCACGGTCAAGCGCATCGAGGATGTCGCCTACCTGCGTACCCACCAGTTCGCCGAAGATGCCGGGCCCATGGCCCACGCCGTGCGCCCTGACAGCTTTATCGAGATCTCCAACTTCTACACCCTGACCGTGTACGAGAAGGGTTCGGAAGTGGTGCGCATGGTCCGCACCCTGCTTGGTGCCGAGGGTTTCCGCAAAGGCAGCGACCTGTACTTCGAGCGTCATGATGGCCAGGCGGTGACCTGCGATGACTTCATCAAGGCCATGGAAGACGCCAATGGCGTCGACCTGAGCCAGTTCAAGCGCTGGTACAGCCAGGCCGGCACGCCGCGCCTGGCGGTCAGCGAGGCCTACGACAGTGCTGCGCAAACCTACAGCCTGACCTTCCGTCAAAGCTGCCCGGCAACCCCGGACAAGGTCGAGAAAAAACCGTTCGTGATCCCGGTGGAACTGGGCCTGCTCGATGCCCAGGGCAACGATATCGCCCTGCGCCTGCAAGGCGAGGCGGCTGCGGTCGGCACTTCGCGGGTGCTGTCGGTGACCGAAGCCGAGCAGACCTTCACCTTCGAAGGCGTTGCCGCCAAGCCGCTGCCATCGTTACTGCGTGGTTTCAGCGCACCGGTCAAGCTGAGCTTCCCCTATGACCGCGACCAGCTGATGTTCCTCATGCAGCACGACAGCGATGGCTTCAACCGCTGGGAAGCCGGCCAGCAATTGTCGGTGCAGGTGCTGCAGGAGCTGATCTCCCAGCACCAGCAGGGTGCCAAGCTGGTGCTTGACCAGCGCCTGGTGACCGCGTTGGGCACGGTGCTGGCCAACGAGCAACTGGATCAGGCCATGGTCGCCGAAATGCTTTCGCTGCCCAGTGAGGCCTACCTCACCGAAATCAGCGAAGTGGCCGATGTCGATGCCATCCACGCCGCCCGCGAGTTCGCCCGCCAACAGATCGCCGAGCAGCTGTTCGAGGCCCTGAATGCACGCTACCAGGCCAACCGCGGGGTATCGCGTGGCACCGAGTACCTCGCCGAGGCCGAGCACTTTGCCCGGCGCAGCCTGCAGAACATCGTGCTGTCGTACCTGATGCTCAGCGCCAAGCCTGAAGTCCTGGCCGCGACCCTGGAGCAGTTCGACGCCTGTGACAACATGACCGAGCGTCTCACCGCGCTGGCCGTGCTGGTCAATTCGCCGTTCGAAGCCGAGCGGGCCAAGGCCCTGGAGAGCTTTGCCGAGCACTTCAAGGACAACCCGCTGGTCATGGACCAGTGGTTCAGCGTACAGGCGGCCAGCACCCTGCCGGGCGGCCTGGCACGGGTCAAGGCACTGATGCAGCACCCGGCGTTCACGATGAAGAACCCGAACAAGGTCCGCGCCCTGGTCGGTGCCTTCACCGGGCAGAACCTGGTCAACTTCCACGCTGGCGATGGCTCGGGTTACCGCTTCCTGGCGGACCTGGTGATCGAGCTCAACGCACTCAACCCGCAGATCGCGTCGCGCCAACTGGCGCCGCTGACCCGCTGGCGCAAATACGACAGCGCGCGTCAGGCGCTGATGAAAGGTGAGCTGGAGCGCATTCTGGCTAGCGGTTCGCTGTCCAGTGATGTGTATGAGGTCGTGAGCAAAAGTCTGGCTTGATGGCCTCATCGCGGGTCAAGCCCGCTCCCACATTTAGTGTGGGAGCGGGCTTGACCCGCGATTGCTTCCCCGCAAATCCCCCCCGCTTAACAAAAGATAACGTCCCGTTCGTTGTCAGTCCTTTGCAAACCCCGATAGGATGGCTCTCAGCTATTGCGGGGCTCTGGAACACGGTTTTTGGCAGTACCTGCATATAGATTGACCCAAATAACAATAAAGGGGGATAGATCTATGACTGAGCCTGTCATGGCGGGTCTCGGCGGTGCTGCGCGTAAAGCCGGCAGTCGCCCTTGGGCATTGGCCGCCAGCGGCTTGCTGGTAGTGGCAATCGGGCTTTGGGCCAACACGGTCGAGGCTGCAGCCGCTGCAACCGATGTCTACTCCACCGAATCGTCCAAGGCGGTAAACAGCCTGCTGCTGGACGTCACCAAGGCCGGCGCGCGCCTGGTCGCTGTCGGTGATCGCGGCCATATCCTGTTTTCCGATGACCAGGGCAAGACCTGGACCCAAGCCAAGGTACCGACCCGGCAACTGCTCACGGCGGTCTATTTTGTCGACGACCAGCACGGCTGGGCGGTCGGCCACGATGCGCAGATCCTTGCCAGCACTGACGGTGGCGCCACCTGGAGCAAACAATTTGAAGACCTGGCGCGCGAAGCGCCGTTGCTCGACGTCTGGTTCAAGGACACCCAGCACGGCTTCGCCGTGGGTGCCTACGGCGCATTGCTGGAAACCACCGACGGCGGCAAGACCTGGAACGAGGTCGGCGATCGGCTGAACAACGAAGACCAGTTCCACCTCAACGGTATCGCCGCGGTGAAAGACGCCGGCCTGTTCATCGTTGGCGAGCAGGGCAGCATGTTCCGCTCCAGCGACGACGGTCAGACCTGGGAAAAGCTCGAAGGCCCCTATGAAGGCTCGCTGTTCGGTGTCACCGGCACCGCCCAGCCGCGTACCTTGCTGGCCTACGGATTGCGCGGCAACCTCTACCGTTCCACGGATTTTGGCGATAGCTGGCAACAGATCGAATTGAAAGCCGCGCGCGGCAACCTCGAATTTGGCCTGGCAAGCGCTACGCTTCTCGATGATGGCAGCCTGGTACTCGTGGGCAATGGCGGCAGTGTGTTGCGCAGCAGCGACGACGGCCAGAGCTTCAGCGTGTTCAACCGGGCCGATCGCATCGCCCTGGCCGGCGTCAGCGGGCTGAGTGGAGGGCGCCTGGTGCTGGTAGGCCAGGGTGGCGTGCACCTGGCTTCGGCCCAGGGCGCCGAAGGAGTGCAGCCATGACCGGTCAGGAGCAGTTCAACATGAACCAGCAACACCATCAGGACAAGACAACTTTGCTCGAACGCCTGATCTTCAACAATCGCCCGGTGGTGATCCTCATCTGCTTGCTGGTCAGCGTGTTCCTGTTCTGGCAGGCCACGCAGATTCGTCCTTCCACCAGTTTCGAAAAAATGATCCCGCTCGAGCACCCCTTCATCGAGAAGATGCTCGAGCACCGCAATGACCTGGCCAACCTCGGCAACATCGTGCGCATCTCGGTGGAGGCCACCGACGGCGATATCTTCAGCAAGGAGTACATGGAAACCCTGCGTCAGGTGCATGACGAGGTGTTCTACATTCCCGGCGTCGACCGTTCCGGGCTGAAGTCGTTGTGGAGCCCCAGCGTGCGCTGGACCGAAGTGACCGAAGAGGGCTTTGCCGGTGGCGAAGTCATCCCGCAGACCTACAACGGCTCGCCGGAAAGCCTCGACAAGCTGCGTAACAACGTGCTCAAGTCCGGGCAGGTCGGGCGCCTGGTGGCCAACAACTTCAAGTCGAGCATCATCGATATTCCGCTGCTGGAGTCCTATCCCGACCCGCAGGACCAGGGCAAGCTGATCAAGCTCGACTATCAGCAGTTCTCCCATCAGCTGGAAGAGAAGATCCGCGACAAGTTCCAGGCCCAGAACCCCAATGTGAAGGTACACATCGTCGGCTTCGCCAAGAAGGTCGGCGACCTGATCGACGGCCTGATGATGGTGGCGATGTTCTTCGGGATCGCGCTGGTGATCACCTGGGTGCTGCTGTACTGGTTCACCTGGTGCATCCGCAGCACCATCGCCGTGTTGATCACCACCCTGGTGGCGGTGGTCTGGCAACTGGGGCTGATGCACGCGGTGGGCTTCGGCCTTGACCCGTACTCGATGCTGGTGCCGTTTTTGATCTTCGCCATCGGCATCTCCCACGGGGTGCAGAAGATCAACGGCATCGCCTTGCAGTCCAGCGATGCCGACAACGCCCTGACCGCCGCGCGGCGTACCTTCCGCCAACTGTTCCTGCCGGGGATGATCGCCATTCTCGCCGACGCCGTGGGCTTCATCACCCTGTTGATCATCGACATCGGCGTGATCCGCGAGCTGGCCATCGGTGCGTCGATCGGTGTAGCCGTGATTGTCTTCACCAACCTGATCCTGCTGCCGGTGGCGATCTCCTATGTCGGCATCAGCAAGAAGGCCATCGAGCGCAGCAAGAAGGACGCCACCCGCGAGCATCCGTTCTGGCGCCTGCTGTCCAATTTTGCCAGCGCCAAGGTGGCGCCGGTGTCCATTGTCCTGGCCTTGCTGGCCTTCGGTGGCGGTCTCTGGTACAGCCAGAACCTGAAGATCGGCGACCTCGACCAAGGCGCGCCGGAGCTGCGTCCGGACTCGCGCTACAACCAGGACAACGCCTTCATCATCGACAATTACTCGACCAGTTCCGACGTGCTGGTGGTGATGGTCAAGACCCCGACCGAAGGCTGTTCGGTACACGCGACCATGGCGCCGATCGACGAGCTGATGTGGAAGATGGAGAACACCCCTGGGGTGCAGTCGGCGATCTCGCTGGTGACCGTGTCCAAGCAGATGATCAAGGGCATGAACGAGGGCAACCTGAAATGGGAAAGCCTGTCGCGCAACCCGGACGTGCTCAACAGCTCGATCTCCCGTGCCGACGGCCTGTACAACGCCGACTGCTCGCTGGCGCCGGTGCTGATCTTCCTCAACGACCACAAGGCCGAGACCCTCGACCGTGCGGTCAAGGCGGTGCAGGAGTTTGCCGACAGCCATAACAAGGAAGGCCTGGAATTCCTCCTGGCTGCCGGTAACGCCGGTATCGAGGCGGCCACCAACGAAGTGATCAAGTCGGCCGAGCTGACCATTTTGATCTTGGTGTACATCTGCGTGGCGGTGATGTGCATGATCACCTTCCGCTCCTTCGCCGCGACCCTGTGCATTGTCCTGCCGCTGGTGCTGACCTCGGTGCTGGGCAACGCGCTGATGGCCTACATGGGCATCGGCGTCAAGGTCGCGACCCTGCCGGTGGTGGCACTGGGCGTAGGCATTGGCGTGGACTACGGCATCTACATCTACAGCCGCCTGGAGAGCTTCCTGCGCGCCGGGTTGCCGCTGCAGGAAGCCTACTACCAGACCCTCAAGTCCACCGGCAAGGCGGTATTGTTCACCGGCCTGTGCCTGGCCATCGGCGTGTGCACCTGGATCTTCTCGGCGATCAAGTTCCAGGCCGACATGGGCCTGATGCTGACCTTCATGCTGCTGTGGAACATGTTTGGTGCGCTGTGGCTGCTGCCGGCTCTGGCGCGGTTCCTGATCAAACCGGAGAAAATGGTGGGCAAGGAGGGCGGTTCGATTTTTGCCCATTGACCGCTGCTGTCATCGGGGCTACTTCGTAGCCCATCGCCGGCAAGGCCGGCTCCCACAGGTGCGCATTACCTGTGGGAGCCGGTCTTGCCGGCGACGCTTTTGACGATCAGGTATCATGGGGGTTTTCCCGCCAGTGATCTTCCTGCAATGACAACCCTCTCCCAAGCCCTCGAATCCAGCAACATGCTCCTGATCGACGGCCTGCACGCCTTTGACTTCACCTTCGACGAAACCGGCCTGAGCATCGAGCTGATGGACGGCCGTGCCTTGAAAAAATACAAGTTCTCCCCCGAGCAGATCGGCGCCGCCCGGCTTGAAGGTACCGACTGGCTGGTCGCGGCCGAGACTGGCGAGCATCGGCTAGTCTGTATGAGTGCCTTTAGTGCCTGCGATGAGGAAGACGATGACGCGCCTGCTGAAGAACCTGCTGATCGCCAGTAGCATGAGCCTGACGCTCACCGCCCAGGCCCACGACCTGCTGGTCGGCAGCTATACCGCAGGCAGCAGCGAAGGTATCTACCGCTACCGCTTCAACAGTGACAGCGGCCAGATCGACCCTGCGCCGCTGCAGATCCTCATGAGCGAAAACCCGTCCTGGCTGACCCTCTCGGTGGACAAGCGCCTGCTGTTTGCCGTCAACGAGAACGGCGCCGGCAACGGCCAGGTCAGCAGTTTTGCGATTGGCAAGGACGGCAACCTCAAGGCGCTGAACCAGGTGCCAAGCCAGGGCGATGAACCAACCCATTCCAGCCTCAGCCAGGACCAACGCTACCTGTTCGTCGCCAATTACGGCGTGTTGCCCGCCCCGGGCGGCAGCCTGAGTGTGTTGCCGGTGGGGCGTAACGGCTACCTGCAAGCCTCGGTGCAACAAGACCGGCACAAGCCCAGCGGCGTCAACCCGGAGCGCCAGACCGGGCCCCATGTGCACTCTGTGGTGTCATCGGACGACGGCAAGTACGTGTTCGCCAGCGACCTGGGGGCCGACAAGGTGTTTGTCTACCGCTACGACGGCGCCAGCCCCACGCAACCGCTGAGCGCGGTCGAGCCGGTCAGCCTGCCACCGGGCAGCGGGCCGCGGCACCTGCTGTTTGACCGCGATGGCAAGCATGCCTACCTGACCCTGGAGATGAGCGCCCAAGTGGTGGCCTTCGATTATCAGGACGGCAAGCTGGTGGAGCTGCAACGCCTGCCATTGACCGAGCAGAACGATGCCTCGGCCAAGGCGGCGGGGGGATTGCACCTGTCGGCCGACGGGCGCTTTCTGTATGTCAGCAACCGTGGCACGGCCAACGAGCTGCTGGTGTTTGCCGTGGATGACAAGAGCGGCAAGCTGATGCAGGTGCAGCGGCGCAGTGTCGAGGGCGATCACCCGCGGGAATTTACCCTCGACCCTACCGGCAAGTACCTGTTGGTGGCCAATCAGAAGAGCAACCAGATCGTGGTGATCCGCCGTGATCCACGCAGTGGCCTGCTGGGCGAAACCGTACAGAAGCTGGCCCAGGATGCGCCGTCGGACCTGAAGTTCGTCAACTGACTATCAATTGCCTTGATGTTGGCTACTGCTGCAATGAATTTCTGTGCGCCGCGCCAGCGGCGTAAGTTTGAACCACGGCCCCAAGCGGCCACTTCAAACCACAGACTTCGAGGTCAGCGCCATGAACTTCAACCTTTTCCCGGTCATCGCCGCTTCCGCCATTTCTGCTTCGGTGGTCCTGCCGGCCAACGCCCATGTCGAGCTCAGCGAGCGTAAATCGTCGACCCAGAGCTATACCCAGAAATACCTGCAACAAAGTGCCAACTTCTACGCTGCGCTGGACCACAAGTCGCAGCATTGAGCGTGTAGATTTTTCTGGTAATAGCATATCGCCATGTGATTGAATTTGACGCTAATTTATTGACGTCAGGGGATAACACATGAAATGGCGAATTCTGGCGGTGTTGCTGTTCCTCTATTCTTCGCCGATTCTGGCGCTGTAGCTTCTGGCCTCATCGCTGGCAAGCCAGCTCCCACAAGGGCCCTGTGGGAGCTGGCTTGCCAGCGATGGGTTCAACGCGCCATGATCGCCTTGAACAATGCCGACTCCAGCCACCTCTGCAACCATGCCCGCAAGTGCGGGTAGGGCGCGTGGGCGAACCACTCAGGCTCCACCCCGGCAAACTGGCGCATCAACGGCAACAATGCCGCGTCAGCCAGGCTGGGATGGTCCGCGAACAGGTACGCCTGCTGCGCCAGTCGCGCATCCAGTTCCACCAACCAGCTTTCGGCCTGGGCCCGGTAATGTTCCCGTGAATGCTGCGGATAGCGTTCGGCGTACTTGTACAGGTTGACCTGGGCCTTGAACTCGCGATCATTGCGTGCGATCAGCGCATCAGCGGCTTGCGCCGCCTGCGGGTCGGCCGTCAGCCGCCAATCGTGCGGGTCGTGCCGGGCCAGGGCCCAGCGCATGATGTCCAGGCTTTCCTCCAGTACCAGGTCATCGGCACTCAACACCGGCACCGTGCCCTTGGGCGACAGGGCCAGCAGTTCGGCTGGCTTGGCCTTGAGGCTGACTTCGCGGATCTCTACCGGGCACTGGGCGTAGCGCAGGGCCAGGCGCGCGCGCATGGCCCAGGGGCAGCGGCGGAACGAGTAGAGGATCATCCGCTGACCTCCACGGTACTCAGGCCATTACCCTGGCGGCGGACCTGGATCTGCACCGGGATGCGCTCGTGCATCTCCTGCACGTGGGAGATCACCGCGACCTTGCGGCCCTGGGCCTGCAGGCCGTCGAGCGCGTCCATGGCCAGTTGCAGCGATTCCGGATCGAGGCTGCCGAAGCCTTCGTCGATAAACAGCGATTCGATGCGCAGGGTGCTCGAAGCCATCGAGGCCAGGCCCAGGGCCAGGGCCAGCGAGACCAGGAAGGTCTCGCCGCCCGACAGCGAATGCACCGAGCGCAGTTCGTCACCCATTTCCGTGTCCAGCACCAGCAGCCCGAGCAGGCTGCCACCGCGCTTGAGCCGGTAGCGCCGGGCCAGTTGGCGCAACTGGGCGTTGGCGTGGTGCACCAGCAGGTCGAGGTTGTAGCCCTGGGCGATCTTGCGGAAGGTATCGCCGGTGGCCGAGCCGATCAGGGCATTGAGCCGTGCCCAGCGCTGCCACTCGCTGTAGGCTGTGGCGATCTGCTCGGCCAGGGCCTGGTGAGCCAGTTGCCGGCGCTGGTCTTCGGCCTGGGCGGCACGCAATTCGGCGCAGGTCTGTTCGCTGGCGGTCAGTTGCACCTGCAGGCTGTCGAAGGCCTGTTCCAGCGTTTCGCGGGTGAGCTCGGCATTGCCCTGGGCCTGATGCTGGTCCAGGCGTTGCTGGCGCTCCTGCAGCAGGGTACGCGCCTGTTCGATGGCCTTCTCGCTGTCCTGCAGCTCCTGGCGCAGTTGCGCCACGGCGTTGTCGTCGAGCGCCAGCAACTGCTCCAGGCCGCTGTCGTCCAACTCCGGGTGGCCCTGGCGCCATTGTTCGATCTGGCCGCGCACCTCATGGTGTTCCTGCTCCAGCGCGCTCAGGCGTTCGCCCTTGGCCTTGAGCTCGGCGGCCAGTTCGATCAAGCGTGCCTGGGTCTCCTGCAACTGTTGGCCGGCCTGGGTTTCGGCCTGGCGCGCTTGCTCCACCGCCTGGTCCAGATGCTGCTGCCAATGCTCGGCGCTGGCCTGTTCGCCGAGCAGGCTGGCAAGGCTGTCGCGGCTGGCTTGATGCTGGCGCTCCAGCTCGCTGAACTGCTGTTGCAGTTCTTCCTGCTTCTGAATCCGTGCCTGTTGCTGCAACTGGGCTTTGTCCAGGGTCTGCTGGCGCTCGCCGTGCTCCTGCTGTTCGTCCTTTTGCCGTTGCAGCAGGTCCAGGCGCAGGGCCAGTTGCTGGTCCAGGCGCATGAAGGCGGCAGCCGGCTCCTGGCGCAGGTCGTTGAGGATCTCGCCAGGCAACAGGCTGGCGAAACTGGCCAGTTCCTGCTCCAGGCGCTCTTGGTCACTGGCCAGCGCCGTTTGCTGCTGGCTCAGGTGCTGGTTGGCCTGCTGACTGGTATCTTGGGCTGCCTGCAATTGCTGTTGCAGGCGGCTGGCGTCTTTCTGCAGGGCCAGTAGGGCGTTCTGGCGCTGTTCGTCACGACTGATGTCGTGGTTCAGGTTGCGCGCCTGCAAGTCCAGCCAGGCGCTGCGCTGGCTGGCGTCCTGGTCGGCCAGCGACGGGTACAGCGGGTGCGCTTCAAGGCTTGGCTGCAACGCGTGTTGCTGGTTGCCCAGTTGTTCCTGCTGGTGCAGGTATTCCTTGATCTGGCCGTTGACGCCACCCAGTTGAGTGCGCAGTTCATCGAGCTGTTTCTTCAGCCCGTCGACCATTTGCTGTGCGTTAGCCTCTTCGTTCTGGTCGTGGCGGCCGAGGCTTTGCAGCAGGGCTTCGGGCTGGTGATAAGGGTGCTCCTGGCTACCGCACACCGGGCAGGGCTGGTCGTCTTGCAGTTGCGCGCGCAGGTCTTCGACGCTCTGGCTGCGGGCCAGGCGTTGGCGTTCGAGCAACTGGCGGGTAACGCTTAGCGCTTGCTCGGCGGCGGTCAGCTGGTTCTTGCCATTGAGGCCTTCGCTGATCAGCTGCTCGCGTTGCTTCAACGCCGCTTGCTGGCGCTCGCGCAAGGCTTGCAGGCGCTGTTCGAGGTCCTGCTGGTTGCTCCACAGCCGGCTCAGTTCTTCGACCTGACGCTGCTGCTGGCGGTTTTTCTGCAGCAGCTCGCCGAGCAGGCCGATCTGTTCGGCCAGGGCCTGGGGTTCAGCCTCGGCTTCGCGGTAGAGCAGGGCCAGGGCGGCGCGCTGCTCCTCAAGCTGGGCACTGGCCTGGCTGGCACGCTCCTGCAGGCCAGGCAGCTCGGCGTGGCCCTGGTTGAGGCGGTTGCCCAGCTGCATCAGTTGCTGCAGGCGGTCGCGATAGGCGCTCCAGGCTTCGCTCAGCCCGGCCAGCGGCGCGCTTTGCTCCAGCTGTTGGCCGATCTGCTGCAGGCGCTGTTCGCTCAGGCGTTGCTGTTCATCGAGGGTCAACAGCTGTTGCTGGCCCTCGGCACTGGCCTGCTCGGCCTGGTGCTTGAGCGTCGCGCTGTTGGCCAGTTCCTGGTGCAGGCGGGCGAGGGTGTTCTGCTCGGCAAAGGCCTGGCGCACCGATGGCGCGCTGTCGGTTTGTTGTGCCAGGGCCTGGGCGAGGGCCGCGTGGGCCTTGCCCAGGTCGTCCTGCAGTTGCTGCTGGTGGCCATGCAACAGGTCATGCTGCTGGCGCTGCGCGGCGATGCTCATCGCCAGCGGGCTGAGCTGGGCATTGAGCGCCTGCTGGCGGGCAAACTGGTGACGCTGCGGCGCCAGCTGTTCCAGGCGCGCGAGTTTCAGCCGCTCGCTGTGCAGGCTGTCGTTGTGCTGCTGGGCACTGTGCAGTTGCGCCGTGCTGGTCTGCACCTGTTCCTGCAGTTGCAGCAACTCGGTGAGCCAGCTGCGCTGCTGTTCAAGCTGGCGCAGTTGCGCCTGTTCGGTCTTGAACCGATCGAGGGCCCCGCTGTAGCGCTGGTCGAGTTCGGCGCGGGCCTCGGCGGCCATAGGCATCACGCCGCTGGCCTGGTCCAGCAGGGCCTTGTGCGCCTCTTCGGCTTCCTTGCTCTTGCTGTAGGCGCGGCGGCCCAGCTGGCTGTAGATCGCCGTGTTGGTAAGCTTTTCCAGCAGCTCGCTGCGCTCTTTGTCATCGGCCTTGAGAAAGGCGCTGAACTCGCTCTGGGCCAGCATCACCGCGCGGGTGAACTGTTCGAAGTTCAGGCCCAGGCGCGACTCGATCAGTTGCTTGTATTCGGCCTTGCTCTGGTTGCTCAGCAGCTGGTCGCTGTCCAGGTCATGCAGGCTCTGACGGCTGCCTTGCAGCTTGCCGTTGGCCTTGTCGCGGGCGCGGTTGGTTTCCCAGCGGGCGCGGTAGCGCCGGCCGTCGATGCCGACGAAATCCACCTCGGCAAAACCGCTGCCCGAGCCCCGGCGCAGCAGGGTGCGCGGGTCGCTGGTGAGGATGTCGCTGTCGAGATCCGGCAGCTTGGTCTCGCGGCCGATGTTGTTCAGCCGTGGCACGGCGCCGAACAGCGCCAGGCACAGGGCGTCGAGCAGGGTACTCTTGCCGGCGCCGGTGGGCCCGGTAATGGCAAACAGGCCGGCGCTGGCCAGCGGCTCGGCGGTGAAGTCGATCTCGATCGGGCCTTCCAGCGAGGCCAGGTTCTTCAGACGGATGGCGAGAATCTTCATGGCTGTTCTTCCTCCTGCTGGACGTCCTGCAGCAACAGGGCAAAGTCGGCCAGGGTCTGTTCATCGACAACATTGCCATAGGCCTGCTCCCAGGCGCGGCTGAACAGCTCGTGCGGGGTCAGTTGGCCCAGTTCCAGCAAGTCGGCGCCGCTCTCATCCTCGCTGCGCCCGTTGCCGGCATACTCGGCCGCGATGCGCACCAGGCGCACGGCCTTGCCGTGCAGGGCGCCTTCGAGCTGGGCGCGCAGGTCGGGCAGGGGCTCGTCCAGGCGTACGCGGATCTCCAGCCAGGGTTGGCGCTGCGGATCGTCCAGCAGGTCAATCACCGGCAGCTCGGCCAATTGCTCGAGCACTTCGGCCAGTGGCGCCGGGCCCAGCCGTTGCAGGTGCACGGCCCGCGGCACCAGGCGCGATTCGACGCTGGCCAGGTTGGCGCCATCCAGTTCGATTTCAAGGATCTGGTGTTGATAGCCGATTTCCGAGAACGACAGCGGGATTGGCGAGCCGCTGTAGCGGATGCGCTCTTCGCGGTTGACCTTCTGCGGCTTGTGCAGATGGCCGAGGGCGACATAGCTGATTTGCGGGGCGAACAGGCGCGCTGGCAAGGCTTCGGCGTTGCCGATGATCAGGCTGCGTTCGGAGTCTTCCGAGACCGAGCCACCGGCCATGTGCGCGTGGCTCACGGCAATCAGTGCCTGGCCGGCCTTGCGCCGTTGCAGGGCGGCGGCGATGAGTTTCTCGTGGACCTGGGCAATGCCACGCAGGTAGTCATCGCCCAGGTGCGCACCGGTGACTTCCGCCGGGCGCAGGAACGGCAGCGCCAGGCACCAGGCGGCGACCTTGCCCTTGGCGTTGGTCAGCGGAATCAACAGGCGCTCGCTGTCCAGTTCACCTTCGTCCAGCCACTGCACCCGGCCCAGGGCGTGGGTGCGCAGGCGGCGCATCAGCGGCGCCGGTAGTTCAATGCGCGAGCCGGAGTCGTGGTTGCCGGCGATCATCACGATGTTCAGCTTGGGCTGCTGTTCGTGGGCCTGGACGATGAAGTCGTAGAGCCGCTCCTGGGCTTTGACCGGCGGGTTGACGGTGTCGAAGATGTCGCCGGCAATCAGCAGCGCATCGGGCTGGCGCAGCTTGAGCTGGCCGAGCAGCCATTCGAGAAAACAGGCGTGTTCGAAATCGCGTTCCTGGCCGTGCAGGGTTTGTCCCAGGTGCCAGTCGGAGGTGTGAAACAGACGCATGAAGGGTTCCGCAGTGTGCCGGCATAGCGCCCGGGGCGCCACGCCTTGAGTTTATTTGGGGTACAGCGGCGGCAGGCTGCCGCTCTCGCTTTGTGCAGGCTGGACCTGCTCGGCGGCCGGGATGGTGCCAATGGCCCGCCATAATTCTTCACCTTGCCAATACTGCCCGCTTTCGCTGTACAGCGCGCCGTTGAGGCCATCGAGGGCATCGGACAGCGGTACGAAACGTGCGGCCATCTCGGCCAGGGTTTCCGGTTGCTGACGCGCCCAGGCATCCAGGGCCTGGCGCGTGGCTTGGGGGTCGTTGGTCTGGCACGCGCGCTTGAGGTCATCAAGCAGGGTGCGCGGGCTCGGCCCGGTTTGCGCCGCACGCAGCACCGCCGGTTGCGAGCGCGCCCGCCACCAGAGGGCAAAGCCCAGCAGGGTGGTCAGGGCCAGTACCAGGGTACTCAGTTGCCAGGGCCAGAGCAGGTGGGTTTGCACTGTGACCGGATCGACGCTGGCCGGTTTGTCGGCGCTCAACGCCGGGTTGTCCTCGATCTGCAGGCTACGAGCGGGCAGGCTGCTGCGTTCCAGGTGATCTTCGCGGGTGTTCCACCAGACCACTTCCTGGCTCGGCAGTTCCAGCCGGCCGCTGTGGGTCGGCACCAGCGCTTCGCGCTCTTCACGCACACCGAGCAGGCCACGGTCGTTGACCTGGTTGCGCAATTGCGGCTGGTCCGGGTAGCGGCGCAGGCCGGTGACTTCGGTGCCCGGCAGCGGCGGCAGCTGGGCGCTGGACAAGCCCTCGGCCTGGAGGATCACGGTGCGGGTCAGCGAGTCGCCGATCTGGGTCTGCTGCTGGGCCGGGTCCGGGCTCCAGTGTTCTTCCAGGGTCAGGCTGTTGGCCGGCAGCCAGGGCGCATTGGCCGGGTAGTCGGCCGGGATCGGGTCGACTGTCAGCACCAGCGGCGTCGAGCTGACCTGCACCTGCTTGCCGGCGCGCGGGGTGTTGAGCTCCTGCTCGGCATCGTTCTGGGCAGCGGTGGCACTGAAGTTCAGGGCCGGGATTTTCAGGTCGCCACTCTGCTGGGGGTAGATCGCATAGCGCATTTCGATCACGCCGTGGCGCACGCCGTCGATGAGTTTCTCGAAGGTGCGCGACTCGCCCAGCGGCTCGACCCTGGCGTTGTCCAGTTGCAGCGGGCTGAGGCTGCTGTCGTCGTACAGCGGTACCGAGTGGTAGATGCTCAGGGTCAGCACCGCCTGGGCCTGGACGTAGACTTGCGGCTGGTCGAGGCTGGCGTCGATGAACACCGGGCCCTGGTTTTCGCGACTGACCTCATTGGCCTGGATCTGCAGGCTGATCGGCTGGCTGCGCACTTCGCCCAGCTGCAGGGCGGGAATTTCCACACTGCCGCTCTGGCGCGGCAGCAGGGTAATGATCCAGCGCGTGTTGGCGCTGCTCTCGTCAAGGCTGTTGAGGCTGTTGACCTGGCGCGTGCCACGTACTTCGAAGTTGGCCTGCAGTGGCGTCAGGTCGGGTTTGCCGAATTGGGTGACGTCCTGGGTCTCGAGGGTCAGCTCAAGGGTTTCGCCGGCATTCAGGCGTGTGCGGTCGACACTGGCGAGCAGCGCCGCTGCCTGCACCTGCAGGGCGAGAAAGAGGCTGAAGACCAGGACGCAAACGCGACTCATCGATGGGTTTCCTGATGTTGTTGCTGTTCATACCAGAATTTACGCCGCAACAGTTCGGCCGGGTTGTCCGGGATCTGTCGCAGCCATTGTTCCAGGGCCTGGCGCTGTTCGGCATCGAGGCTGCTGTCAGCCGGGCGCTGGGGCGGCCGGGTAGTGTCATCGTCGTCAGCGCCGCTGGCGCTGTTCTGCGCCTGCTCGCTGCTGCTGTCCTCGGCCTTGGCCGCTTCATCCGGATCCTGCGCAGGTTTTGCCGCGGCCTGGTCCTGGGCGTTCTGCGAGCTGCTGGCAGTATCGCTGCTGCTGTTGGGGTTGCTCTGCGGGTTGTCTTCCGGCGGCTGTTCGGGTGCGTGTTCGGCCTGGCGTTGTTGCAGCAACTGTTCGACCAGTGCCTTGTTGACGAGTGCCGGTTGCAGTTCCGGTTGGCGTTCCAGGGCCTGCTCGTAGGCATCCAGCGCCGCTTCCAGTTCACCGCTGCGGGCCAGGGCGTTGCCGCGATTGTAATGGTCGGCGGCGCTGTTGCCCTGGGCGAACTGGCGGGCGGCGCCGTTGAAGTCGCCGGCCTGGTACAGCGCCAGGCCTTTCCACTGCGGGTCTGCGAAGTGCCGGGCGGCATCGGCCGGACGTTGCCGTTCAAGCAGGCGCTGGCCTTGCTGGTCAGGGCGCAGCCACAGGTCGTTGAACTCGAAGGCGTGGCTGGGCTGCGGCACGGCCAGCAGCAACGGCAGGCAGAACAACCAACCGCGACGGCCGGCGCACGCGGCCAGCAGCAACAGTGGCAGCAACAGCCAGTAGCCTTGGTCGGCCCAGCTGTCGAGTTGTACGGTTTGGCCATCGTCACGCAGACTGCGCGGGTTGTCGAACAGGCGCAGGCCGCGTAGGTCGAGGTCGTCGATACGGGCACTGCGGTAGCGCCCGCCGGTGCTGTTGATAAAAGCCTTGAGGCTGGCGCTGTCCAGGCGCGGCAGGAGGATCCCGCCCTGGTCGTCCTTGAGGAACTCGCCGTTGGCCTGCTTGACCGGCGCCCCCTCGGCGCTGCCGACGCCGAGCATCAGCAGGCTCGGGCCCTGGCGGCCGAGGGCCTGGACAATGCCCTGGCGTTCCTGGGCATCGAGCGAGGAGCCGATCAACAGCAGGCGGCCCTGGCCCAGGCCGGCCTGAGCGAGCAGGGCCAGGCCCTTGCGCACGGCCAGGTCGGCGTGCTGCCCGGCTTGCGGCATGATCGCAGGATCCAGGGCTTCGAGCAGATTGCGACTGGTGGCCAGGTCGTCGGACAGCGGCACCAGGGTGTGGGCGCTGCCGGCATAGACGATGATCGCAGTCTGGCTGTCGCGGCGGTGCTCGAGCAGGTCGAGGATCTTGCGTCGGGCCTGTTCCAGGCGGGTTGGCGCCGCGTCGTCGGCGAGCATCTGCGGGGTCAGCTCAAGCAGGATCACCAGCGGGTCGGCCGGGCGCTGGCGGGTATCTTCCAGGCGTTGCCAGCTGGGCCCGACCAGGGCCAGCACGGTGATCAACCAGGCCAGGCCCAGGGCGATCCACGGCAGTTTGCTGTCGCGGCCGCTGCCGCCACCCAGCAGCACGGCATGAAAGGCCGGTGGCAGGATCATCTGCCAGCGCCCGGCGCGTTTTTGCCGGTGCCACAGCTTCCATAGCAGCCAGGCCAGCAGCGGCAGGACGAGCAGCCACAGCGGGCGCAGCCATTGCGGCCACAATTCGCTCATCGGCGCCTCCTCAAGCGCAGCCGTTGCAGGCGCTGACGCCATTCCGGGTGCGGCTGCAAGAAGCGCGGGCGGCGCAGCAAGCGCTGCAGCAGGTTGTCCGGCCATTGCTGCTCGATCACCAGCAGCAGGCTCAGCACCAAGGCCAAGGCCAGCGGCCAGCTGTACAGCGGCTGGGCGGTGCGCGCCTGGGTTGGCTGCTGGGCCACAGGTTCCAGGCGGTCGAGCGCTTCGCCGATGGCATGCAGTTCTTCGCCGTCGTGGGCGCGGAAGTAGCTGCCACCGGTGAGCTCGGCGATTTCCTTGAGCGAGGCTTCGTCCAGGTCCAGGCTTGGGTTGATGCCCAGCAAGCCGGCGGTACCGGTTTGTTCCGGGTCGGCACCGATGCCGATGGTGTAGATGCGCACGTTTTCCTGGGCGGCCAGGCGCGCGGCGGTCAGCGGGTGAATCTGCCCGCCGTTGTTGGCGCCGTCGGTGACCAGCACCAGCACCCGGCTCTGGGCCGGACGTTGGCGCAGGCGCTTGAGGGCCAGGCCAATGGCGTCGCCGATGGCGGTGTTCTTGCCGGCGATGCCGATCTGCGCTTCGTCGAGGAAGGTACGTACGGTGCGCCGGTCGAAGGTCAACGGGGCCTGCAGGTAGGCCTGGCTGCCGAACAGGATCAGGCCGACGCGATCGCCCTGGCGGTCTTCAAGAAAATCACCGAGCAGGGCCTTGACCAGGGTCAGGCGGCTGACGTCGTCGCCTTGCCACTGCATGTCGGGAAAGTCCATGGAGCCGGAGACGTCCACCGCCACCAGCAGGTCGCGGCCACTGGCGGCCACCGGTAACGGCTCGCCCAGCCATTGCGGGCGGGCGGCGGCAAACAGCAGCAACAGCCACACCAGCACGAACGGCGCCTGCTGGCGCCAGGTCGGCAGGTTCAGGCGCGCGCGGCGCCCAGCCAGGCCTTCGAGTTCATCGAGAAAGCTGACCTTGAGCACCGGCTCACCACTGTCGGCGGCCGGCAGCAGCAGGCGCGCCAGCCAGGGCAGCGGCAACAGTATGAAGACCCACGGCCAGGCCAGCTCAAACATGTTTGCGGATCCAGGTTTCGACCGACTGGTTGAGGCCGTTGATGGCTTTGTCGTCGAGTTTGCATTCGGGTTTGTAGGCGCCTTCGACCAGCACCATCCAGCGGGTCAGGCCGGCGGCCGGGCAGCGGTTATCGAGAAACGCCAGCCATTGGCGACCGTTGAGGGTATGGCTGTGACTGCCCGGATAATGGTTGCGGCACAGGCGTTTGAGCAGGGCGTTGATCTGCTGCAGCCAGGCACCGGCCGGGGCGCCGTCGTAGGGTTTGGGCAGGCGCGCGAGTTCGGCCAGGGCTTCGATGCGTACCGGGTCCAGGGGCAGCTCGGCGCGCACGATGGCCTTTTTGCCTGGGCGCCAGTGGCGCAGCCGCCACAGGCCCCAACCCAGCAGGGGCAGCAGCAACAGCAGTGCCCACCAGCCCGGGGCCAGCGGCCACCAGCCGATCGGCGTCGGGGTGATCAAGGGTTGCAACTGATCGAGCGGGTTCACGAGGTTTTCCCCGGTCGTTGCGCGTTGAGGTACTCGCGCAGTTGCTCGATCATTTCGCTCTGGGTGCTCAACGGCATCAACACCACCCGCAGCTTTTGCGCCAGCAGTTCCCAGCGCTCGATGCGCGCTTCGCTTTGCTGGCGGTAGCTCTTGCGCAGGGTCGGGTCGAGGGTGTCGAGCTCCAGTTGCGCACCGTGCTGGGCAAAGCGCAGCAGGCCGGCGGCGGGCAGGGCGTGGTCGAGCGGGTCGGACAGCGGCAACAGCAGCAGGTCGCAATGGCGCGAAAGCAGGCTCAGCTGTTGTTCGACCGCAGGCGTCAGCGCCCGCTCGTCGCAGATGATGATCGCCAGGCTGCCGGGGCGCAGCACTTCACGGGCGCGGCGCAGGGCAATGCCGAGGCTGTCGGCCTGGGGCACGGCTTCGGTATGCAGCGACTGGTTGACCCGCGCCAGGCGGTTGAGCAGTTGCAACAGGCTCTGCTTGCTGCGCCGTGGCTTGATCTCGTAGTGCTCGTTGTCACCGAACACCAGGCCGCCAATGCGGTCGTTGTGGCCCAGGGCGGCCCAGCCGATCAGCGCCGCGGCCTGGGCGGCGAGCACCGACTTGAACATCAGTCCCGAGCCGAAGAACAGGCGCTGGCTTTGTTCGACGAGAATGAAGATCGGTCGCTCGCGTTCCTCATGAAACAGCTTGGTGTGCGGCTCCTGGGTGCGCGCGGTGACCCGCCAGTCGATGTTGCGCACATCGTCGCCGGCCTGGTAGACCCGCACCTGGTCGAAGTCGACCCCGCGTCCGCGCAGTTTCGAGTGGTGCAGGCCCACCAGCGGGCTGCGCTGGCCCGGCCGGGAGAACAGTTGCACTTCGCGCACGCGGTGACGCATCTCGATCAGCTCGGTGAGGCTGATGCGGATTCCGGGCGCGGCCAGCAGGCGATTGGGCATGGGCTCAGGCGACGGCGACGACGTCGAGGATGCGCTGGATCACCCGGTCCTGGTCAATCCCGGCGGCCTCGGCCTCGAAGGACAGAATGATGCGGTGGCGCAGTACGTCGAACAGCACCGCCTGGATGTCTTCGGGGCTGACGAAGTCGCGCCCGGCAAGCCAGGCATGGGCCCGCGCGCAGCGGTCCAGGGCAATCGAGCCCCGCGGGCTGGCGCCGTAGGCGATCCAGTCGGCCAGTTCCAGGTCGTACTTGGCCGCAGTGCGGGTGGCCATGACCAGCTGCACCAGGTATTCCTCCACCGCATCGGCCATGTACAGGCCGAGGATTTCCTTGCGCGCGGCAAAGATCGCTTGCTGGCTGACCCGGCGCTCCGGCTTGGTCTCGCCATTGAGCGCTTCGCCACGGGCCTGCTGGAGGATGCGCCGCTCGACGGCGGCATCCGGGAAGCCGATCTTGACGTGCATGAGGAAGCGGTCGAGCTGGGCTTCGGGCAGCGGGTAGGTGCCTTCCTGTTCGATCGGGTTCTGCGTGGCCATCACCAGGAACAGCGGCGACAGCTCGTAGGTACTGCGCCCGACACTGACCTGGCGCTCGGCCATGGCTTCAAGCAGCGCCGATTGGACCTTGGCCGGGGCGCGGTTGATTTCGTCGGCCAGTACCAGGTTGTGAAAGATCGGCCCTTGCTGGAACACGAAGCTGCCGGTTTCCGGGCGATAGATCTCGGTGCCGGTGATGTCGGCAGGGAGCAGGTCGGGGGTGAACTGGATACGATGGAACTCGGCTTCGACACCTTCGGCCAGTTCCTTGATGGCCTTGGTCTTGGCCAGGCCCGGGGCGCCCTCTACCAGCATGTGGCCGTCGGCGAGGAGGACGATGAGCAAGCGCTCGACGAGTTTTTCCTGGCCCAGGATCTGGGTTGAAAGAAAGGTGCGCAGCGCGATCAGCGCCTCACGGTGTTCCATCGTTGAAGGTTCCTGGAAATAAGCCAGGGCGTGCGGCGTAAAAGCGCCCGGGCGGGGGCTGATACTTTAATCCATCCGGAGGGCTGGCGACTAACGGCAGCAGGGAAATTTGTTCAAATCGCAAAGTCAGGGGCTGCTGCGCAGCCCATCGTCGGCAACGCCAACTCCCACAGGGATCGCGCTGACCCAGTGGGAGCTGGCCTTGCCGGACACTCAGTTCTTGAAGCTGGAATGCTTGCGCCCCTGGTCACACAGGGCAAACACCACCACCAATACCGCCGCTACCACCAGGATCAGCGCCACGCCATCGGTGGAGTGAGTGGCCGAATTGGCCACCAGCGCCAGGCCACCCAGCGGTGCCAGGCCGCCCGCCACCGCCGTGCCGATCTCGCGCCCGGTGCCAAAGCCCGAAGAGCGGGTCTGGGTCGGGAACTGGCGGCTGAGGAACGAACCCTGCGGGGCAAACATCATCGGCGCGAGGATGCCGGTGCCGATGGCAATCGCCAGGTAGATCATCATCGGCTCGCCGGTGTTGAGCAGGCTCAGGAACGGGTAGGCGAACAGCACCGAGAACATCCCGCCGAGCATCAGCACGGTCTTGCTGCTCCATTTGTCGCACAGCCAGCCGAAGAACGGCACGGCAATGATGGCCACCAGGCTGGCGATGGTCACCGACAGCGAGGTGACATGGGCTTCGACGCCCTTGTACTGGGTCAGGTAGGCCAGCGAGAAGGTCTTGAAGATGTAGCTCAGGGCGTTGTAGCCGATGGCCACGAAGAACACCACGGCCAGGCCTTTGAGGTCATTCCTGAACAGCAGCTTGAGCGGCGATTCCTGGTTTTTGGCCGGGGTTTTGTCGAGCTCTTTGAAGTCCGGGGTTTCCGGGATGCTTTTACGCACCCAGAGGCCGACACCGACCAGCACGATGCTGCAGATGAACGGGATGCGCCAGCCACCGGAAAGCAGGAACTCGTTGCCGTTCATGGTCAGCAGGTAGACGGTCAGCGACGACAGCAGCAGGCCCAGGTTCAGCCCCAGTGCCGGCCAGGCGCCCTGGCTGCCACGCTTGCCTTCGCTGGCGTGCTCGTAGGAGGTCACTGCCGCGCCAGACAGCTCGGCGCCGGCGCCCAGGCCCTGGATGATGCGCACCAGCACGAGGATGATCGGTGCCCAGATGCCGATCGAGGCGTAGCTTGGGATCAAGCCGATCAGGGTGGTGCACACGCCCATCATGCAGAAGGTGATGACCAGCACCTGCTTGCGCCCGAAGCGGTCGCCCAGGTAGCCGAACAGCACACCGCCGAAGGGGCGGGCGATAAAGCCGATGGCAAAGGTTGAAAACGCCAGCAGCGACGCCACCGCCGGGTTGCTCGGGTCGAAGAAGATCTTCGAGAAGACGATCGCCGCCATGGTCGCGTACAGGTAGAAATCGTACCACTCCAGCATCGAGCCGAAGATGGTCGCGGCGGCGACCTTGCGCAGGCGCTTGCGTTTTTGTTCCGGGGTTTCGGTCGCGGCCGCAGCCGCCTCATGTACCGACATCTGAGGTTTCCTTTTTTGTCTTTGTAGTTAGGTGTGCAGCAGGGTTCAGCGGGCGTTGAAGATCCTTTCGGCGATCATCTGGCCGATCGGGATGGCCGAGGTGGCCGCCGGTGACGGGGCATTGCAGACGTGCACCATGCGGGGGGTCTCGGCGAACAGGAAGTCGTGCACCAGGGTGCCGTCGCGCATCACCGCCTGGGCGCGGATGCCGGCTTCATAGGGCTGCAGGTCTTCGACATTCAGCGATGGGCAGTACTTGCGGCACTGCTCCAGGTAGCCGCTTTTGAACAACGAGTTTTTCATCTCGGCGGTGCCGGAACCGAGGTTGTTCCAGAGGGTTTTCCAGAACCCCGGAAAGCGTGCGTACTCGGCCACGTCGCGCCAGTTCACCGAGAACTTGCGGTAGTTCTCCCGGCCAAGGCCGAGCACGGCGTTGGGCCCGACGGTAACGCTGCCGTCGATCATCCGCGTCAGGTGCACGCCGAGAAACGGCAGCTCCGGGTCGGGGATCGGGTAGATCAGGTGGTTGACGATGTCGTTCTTGGCCGCTGGCAGGCGGAAGTATTCGCCGCGGAAGGGGATGATCTGGTGGTCGATTTTGACCCCGGCCAGGGTGGCCAGGCGGTCGGATTGCAGGCCGGCGCAGGCGACCAGCTGGCGCGCGCTCCAGACCTTGTCGTCGCTGCTGATGGTGACCTTGTCGGCGGTTTCGACGATGGCCCGCACGGTGGTCTGCAGCTGCACTTCGCCGCCGAATCTCTGGATCACCCGGGCCATGGCTTCGCAGACCTGCGTGTAGTCGACGATGCCGGTGGCATCGAGGAACAGGCCGCCGAGGCCGATAATGTTCGGCTCGCGCCGTTGCAGCTCTTTGGCATCCAGCTGCTCGACCTTCAGGCCGTTCTGTTGCGAGCGCTGGTACAGGGCGTGCATGCGCTCGACTTCCAGCGGCGTGGAGGCCACCAGCAACTTGCCGCAGACCTCGAACTTGATCTGGTGCTCGGTGCAAAAGTCCTTGGTGGCCTGGGCGCCGCGCTTGCACAGGTCGGCCTTGAGGCTGCCCGGGGCGTAGTAGATGCCCGCGTGGATCACGCCGCTGTTATGCCCGGTCTGGTGCTTGGCCAGGCTGCTTTCCTTTTCCAGGATCAGCAACGAAGCGCCCGGTTGGCGTTCCAGCAGCGCCATGGCGGTGGCAAGGCCGACGATGCCGCCGCCGATGATGCAGTAGTCGTAGATCATGCAGGTGTCACCTTGGTTTGTTCTTATCAGAGAGTCTGCTTATCAGGTTGTCAGACTAAGTAGGTCAAACAAAAGGGCGCTATCTATCGGCGCCCGTTAAATACGCGGGTTCAGTCGATGCTCGGCAGGTCCAGTTTCAGGCGCTTGGCCGACGCCCGCAGGTGCGCTTCGGCGCAAGCTGCAGCACCAGCCCGGTCGCCATCGGCGATGGCCTGGTACAGCGCCTGGTGCTCACGATGGGCATCGGCCGAGCCGCCCACCGAATGCGCCGCGGAGTTTTCCCAGGCAGTACGGCGGGCAGCGGCCAGCTGGCCACGGAGAAAATCATGGAAGGCGACGAAGTAATCGTTCTTGCTGGCTTCGGCGATGGCGCGGTGGAACTCGACATCAGCCGCGGCGGCCACGGCAAAGTCGCTGCGCTTGTCGAGCATTTCCTGCAGGGCCTTGCTCATGCGCGCAAGGTCGGCGGCATCGCGGCGCTGGGCAGCCACCGAGGCGGCCTGGGTCTCGATCCACAGGCGCACTTCGAACATTTGCACCAGGTCCGGGCTGCGGCCTTGCGCAGAAGGAAAGCGGAATACCGTGCCGGTCGGGGTTTGCGAGATGTACGAACCCAGGCCACGGCGGGCGATCAGCACCCCGTCAGCCTTGAGCTGAGCCACGGCCTCACGCACCACCGAGCGGCTGACGTTCAATTGCTCGGCCAGTTGCTGTTCGGTGGGCAGGCGCGATTCGGCCGCCAGGCGACCGGAATCGATTTCGGCACGGATGGCGCCGACAACCCGTTCGACCAGGGTATCGGGGCGCTGAAGCTCAAGCATGAAGGGTGGCTCATTAATCAGGTTGTCAGACAATGCCTCTTGCGGCGGTTCCTTGTCAAGAAACCGCGTGGGCGATTACAGCTCGCTGACGTAGGTGCCGGTGCCCTTGAGGATGTTCTGCAGGGTTTCTTCGACCTCGGCAAGGTCGGTGCCGTCGGAGGTCAGGGTAATCTCCAGGTGATCGTCGCCTTTGAACACATCGGCATCGCCTGGCGCCACCTCGATCAGCAAACGCTTGGCGCTGAGGCTGACCTTGAGGCCGTCGAGGGTGCTTGGCTCGTCATCCAGGGTGATGTCCACCGTGTCTTCGTCCGGATAGCGGGTCATGAGAAACATCTGGCCCTTGTCGCTGTGGCAGCACAGGGTGGCCATGTTGTCCTCTTCATCATCGCAGGGGGTGGCGAAGAGCAGGGCGGTTTTCAGTTGCATGAGCGGCTCGATCAGTAAGTTGAAAGAGGATTCTGCCAGTCTTCGGCCGGTGGATAAACGTGCGGTTGCACCTCAATGACCGAATATGTCGCAGCATCGCAAGCAGGGGCGGGCGGGCACTCGTTAAGCTGCGCTGTCGATGGACACCCGTAAAGACACAGCCCGTCTGGCAGTCGTTTTTGCAGATGCCCATCCGTGGAGCGGGAAGATGTGACTTGCAGGTCACATCGAGCGCCTGTTTCTATGGTTTTACCGTCCTCCTGCTACGGGTTGGCTATCGTTGATCCGTAAACGGCGGACGCGCGCGACGCTTCACTCAATAATAAAGCCCAAGCGGAGTACCACAGATGGCGTTTTTCACCGCAGCCAGCAAAGCCGACTTCCAGCATCAACTGCAAGCGGCCCTGGCGCAGCACATCAGCGAACAGGCACTGCCACAAGTGGCGCTGTTCGCCGAACAGTTCTTCGGCATCATCTCTCTGGACGAACTTACCCAGCGCCGTATGTCGGACCTGGCCGGTTGCACCCTCTCTGCCTGGCGCATCATCGAGCGTTTCGATCACACCCAGCCTCAGGTTCGCGTCTACAACCCCGATTACGAGCGCCATGGCTGGCAGTCGACCCACACGGCGGTCGAAGTCCTGCACCATGACCTGCCATTTCTGGTCGACTCGGTCCGCACCGAGCTCAACCGCCGCGGCTACAGCATCCACACCCTGCAGACCACTGTCCTGAGCGTGCGTCGCGGGCCGAAGGGCGAGCTGCTGGAAATCCTGCCCAAGGGCACCCAGGGCGAAGGCGTACTGCAAGAGTCGCTGATGTACCTGGAGATCGACCGCTGCGCCAACACCGCCGAACTCAACCTGCTGACCCGCGAGCTTGAGCAGGTGCTGGCTGAAGTGCGCGTCGCCGTTGCCGATTTCGAGCCGATGAAAGCCAAGCTGCGCGAGGTCGTGGCGCTGGTTGAACAAACCGCCTACGCCCCGGCACAAAATGAAAAGGCCGAGGTCAAGGCGTTCCTCGAGTGGCTGCTGGGCAACCACTTCACCTTCCTCGGCTACGAAGAATTCGTCGTCCATGGCGACGCCCAGGGCGGCCAGCTGCAATACGACGAGCAGTCGTTCCTCGGCCTGACCCGCATGCTGCGCGCCGGCCTCACCGCTGAAGACCTGCGCATCGAAGACTACGCCGTCAACTACCTGCAAGAGCCGCTGCTGCTGTCTTTCGCCAAGGCCGCGCACCCAAGCCGCGTGCACCGTCCGGCTTACCCGGACTACGTGTCGATCCGCCAGCTGGACGCCGACGGCAAGGTCATCAAGGAATGCCGCTTCATGGGCCTGTACACCTCCTCGGTGTACGGCGAAAGCGTACGCGCGATCCCGTACATCCGCGGCAAGGTCGCCGAAGTCGAGCGCCGCTCGCACTTCGACCCCAAGGCGCACCTGGGCAAGGAACTGGCCCAGGTTCTCGAAGTGCTGCCCCGTGACGACCTGTTCCAGACCCCGGTCGACGAGCTGTTCAGCACCGTCATGTCGATCGTGCAGATCCAGGAGCGCAACAAGATTCGCGTGTTCCTGCGCAAGGACCCGTACGGGCGCTTCTGCTACTGCCTGGCCTACGTGCCGCGCGACATCTACTCCACCGAAGTGCGGCAGAAGATCCAGCATGTGCTGATGGAGCGCCTCAAGGCCAGCGACTGCGAGTTCTGGACCTTCTTCTCCGAGTCGGTCCTGGCCCGCGTCCAGCTGATCCTGCGTGTCGACCCGAAAAACCGCATCGACATCGACCCGCAGCAACTGGAAAACGAAGTGATCCAGGCCTGCCGTTCGTGGCAGGACGACTACGCCAGCCTGACCGTCGAAAGCTTCGGCGAAGCCCAGGGCACCAACGTCCTGGCCGACTTCCCGAAAGGCTTCCCGGCCGGTTACCGCGAGCGTTTCGCCGCCCATTCGGCAGTGGTCGACATGCAGCACCTGCTGACCCTGTCCGAGCGCAAGCCGCTGGTGATGAGCTTCTACCAGCCGCTGACCCAGGCGGGCAAACAGCAACTGCACTGCAAGCTGTACCACGCCGATACGCCGCTGGCGCTGTCGGACGTGCTGCCCATCCTGGAAAACCTCGGCCTGCGCGTGCTCGGCGAGTTCCCGTACCGTCTGCGCCATGCCAATGGCCGCGAGTACTGGATTCATGACTTTGCCTTCACCGCCGCCGAAGGCCTGAACCTCGACATCCAGCAGCTCAACGACACCCTGCAGGATGCGTTCGTGCACATCGTCAATGGCGATGCCGAGAACGACGCCTTCAACCGCCTGGTACTGACCGCCGGCCTGCCGTGGCGCGACGTGGCGCTGCTGCGTGCCTACGCCCGTTACCTCAAGCAGATCCGCCTGGGCTTCGACCTGGGTTACATCGCCAGCACCCTGAACAACCACACCGACATCGCCCGCGAGCTGACCCGGCTGTTCAAGACCCGCTTCTACCTGGCGCGCAAGCTCACCAGCGACGACCTCGACGACAAGCAGCAGCGTCTGGAACAGGCCATCCTGACTGCCCTGGACGACGTTCAGGTGCTCAACGAAGACCGCATCCTGCGTCGCTACCTGGACCTGATCAAGGCCACCCTGCGCACCAACTTCTACCAGACCGATGACCAGGGTCATAACAAGTCGTACTTCAGCTTCAAGTTCAACCCCAAGCTGATCCCCGAGCTGCCCAAGCCGGTGCCGAAGTTCGAAATCTTCGTCTACTCGCCACGGGTCGAGGGTGTGCACCTGCGCTTTGGCAACGTCGCCCGCGGCGGCCTGCGCTGGTCGGACCGCGAGGAAGACTTCCGTACCGAAGTGCTGGGCCTGGTAAAAGCCCAGCAGGTGAAGAACTCGGTGATCGTGCCGGTCGGCGCCAAGGGCGGTTTCCTGCCTCGCCGCCTGCCGCTGGGCGGCAGCCGCGATGATATCCAGGCCGAAGGCATCGCCTGCTACCGGATCTTCATCTCCGGCCTGCTGGACATCACCGACAACCTCAAGGACGGCGCCCTGGTGCCGCCGGCCAACGTCGTGCGTCATGACGACGATGACCCGTACCTGGTGGTGGCCGCCGACAAAGGCACCGCGACTTTCTCCGACATCGCCAACGGCATTGCCATCGACTACGGCTTCTGGCTGGGCGATGCGTTCGCCTCCGGTGGTTCGGCCGGTTACGACCACAAGAAGATGGGCATTACCGCCCGTGGCGCCTGGGTCGGCGTGCAGCGGCACTTCCGCGAGCGCGGCATCAATGTCCAGGAAGACCCGATCACCGTGGTCGGTGTTGGCGACATGGCCGGTGACGTGTTCGGCAACGGCCTGCTGATGTCCAACACGCTGCAACTGGTGGCGGCGTTCAACCACCTGCACATCTTCATCGACCCGAACCCGGAGCCTGCCAGCAGCTTTGCCGAGCGCCAGCGCCTGTTCGATCTGCCGCGTTCGGCCTGGAGCGACTACGACACCAGCATCATGTCCGAAGGCGGCGGGATCTTCCCGCGCAGCGCGAAAAGCATCGCGATCACCCCGCAGATGAAAGAGCGCTTCGCCATCGAAGCCGACAAGCTGACCCCGACCGAGCTGCTCAACGCGCTGCTCAAGGCGCCGGTCGACCTGCTGTGGAACGGCGGTATCGGTACCTACGTCAAGTCCAGTGAAGAAACCCACGCCGACGTCGGCGACAAGGCCAACGACGCCCTGCGCGTGGACGGCAACGAGCTGCGTTGCAAGGTGGTGGGCGAGGGCGGCAACCTCGGCATGACCCAGTTGGGCCGGGTCGAGTTCGGCTTGAACGGCGGTGCGACCAACACCGACTTCATCGACAACGCCGGTGGTGTGGACTGCTCCGACCACGAGGTCAATATCAAGATCCTGCTCAACGAAGTGGTGCAGGCCGGCGACATGACCGAGAAGCAGCGCAACCAGCTGCTGGGCAGCATGACCGACGAAGTGGCCGGCCTGGTGCTGGGCAACAACTACAAGCAGACCCAGGCATTGTCGCTGGCTGCACGTCGGGCCAAGGAGCGCATCGCCGAATACAAGCGCCTGATGGCCGATCTTGAGGGCCGCGGCAAGCTGGACCGTGCCATCGAGTTCCTGCCGACCGAAGAGCAACTGACCGAGCGCCTGGCGGCCGGCCAGGGCCTGACCCGTGCCGAACTGTCGGTGTTGATCTCCTACAGCAAGATCGACCTCAAGGAGCAACTGCTCAAGTCGCTGGTGCCGGATGACGACTACCTGACCCGCGACATGGAAACCGCGTTCCCGCCGTCGCTGGTGAGCAAGTTTGCCGAGGCCATGCGCCGCCATCGCCTGAAGCGCGAGATCGTCAGCACCCAGATCGCCAACGATCTGGTCAACAACATGGGCATCACCTTCGTTCAGCGTCTGAAAGAGTCCACCGGCATGAGCCCGGCGAATGTCGCCGGTGCCTATGTGATCGTGCGTGACATCTTCCACCTGCCGCACTGGTTCCGTCAGATCGAGGCCCTGGATTATCAGGTCCCGGCGGAAATCCAGCTGACCCTGATGGACGAGCTGATGCGCCTGGGCCGCCGCGCGACCCGTTGGTTCCTGCGTAGCCGTCGCAACGAGCAGGATGCTGGTCGTGACGTGGCGCACTTCGGGCCGAAGATCGCCGCACTGGGCCTGAAGCTCGACGAACTGCTCGAAGGGCCGACCCGCGAGCGCTGGATGACCCGTTACCAGGGCTTCGTCGACGCCGGCGTGCCGGAGCTGCTGGCGCGCATGGTGGCCGGTACCACGCACCTGTACACCCTGTTGCCGATCATCGAAGCGTCCGACGTCACCGGCCAGGACCCGGCCGAAGTGGCCAAGGCCTTCTTCGCCGTTGGCAGTGCCCTGGACCTGACCTGGTACCTGCAGGAAATCAGCAACCTGCCGGTGGAAAACAACTGGCAGGCCCTGGCCCGCGAAGCCTTCCGCGATGATATCGACCTGCAGCAGCGGGCGATCACCATCTCGGTGCTGCAGATGGACGATGCGCCGGAGGACATGGACGCCCGCGTGGCCCTGTGGCTGAACCAGCACCGGGTCATGGTCGAGCGCTGGCGTGCCATGCTCGACGAGCTGCGCGCGGCGACCGGTACCGACTACGCCATGTACGCGGTGGCCAACCGCGAGCTGGTGGACCTGGCCTTGAGTGGCCAGGCAACGGTGATGCCGTCCTGAGCGTGAGCTGAAATGAAAAAGCCCCGGCATTTGCCGGGGCTTTTTTTGTGCCTGTCCCGGCCTCATCGCGGGTCAAGCCCGCTCCCACAGGGTGGATCGTGCTGTACCTGTGGGAGCGGGCTTGACCCGCGATGAGGCCGGAGAATTTTATTTGAACCTTCGCTCTACACCTTTCTCGACCAGAATCTTCGCCGCAATCTCTTCCACGGAGAAATGCGTGGAGTTGATGTGCGCAATGTTCTCGCGGCGGAACAGGTTCTCCACTTCACGTACCTCGAACTCGCACTGGGCAAAGCTTGCGTAGCGGCTGTTGGGCTTGCGCTCGTGGCGGATGGCGGTCAGGCGGTCGGGGTCGATGGTCAGGCCGAACAGCTTGTGCTGGTGGTTCTTCAGGGCCTGGGGCAGTTGCAGGCGCTCCATGTCGTCTTCGGTCAACGGGTAGTTGGCCGCACGGATACCGAATTGCATGGCCATGTACAGGCAGGTCGGGGTCTTGCCGCAACGCGACACGCCGACCAGGATCAGGTCGGCCTTGTCGTAGTAGTGGGTGCGCGCGCCGTCGTCGTTGTCGAGGGCGAAGTTGACCGCCTCGATGCGTTCCATATAGTTGGAGTTGCCGCCGATCGAGTGGGATTTGCCCACCGAATACGAGGAATGGGCAGTCAGCTCCTGTTCCAGCGGGGCCAGGAAGGTCGAGAAAATGTCGATCATGAAACCGTTGGAGGTGGCCAGCACCTCGCGGATATCCTGGTTGACGATGGTGTCGAAGATGATCGGACGGACGCCGTCCTTTTCAGCGGCGCTATTGATTTGTTGTACCATCGCACGCGCTTTTTCTACGCTGTCGATGTACGGACGCGTGAATTTATTGAACGGAATGGTATCGAACTGCGCTAGAAGACTTTGTCCCAGCGTCTCGGCGGTAATGCCGGTGCCATCGGAGATAAAGAAAGCAGATCGTTTCATTTGCGCCTTGGGCCTTAAGCTGGTGACGAATCTTGGATATGATAGGTTCGGTTTACCGAACACTGCGTTCGGCATTCTCACTTATTTTCCAGGTCCAGGCCACAAGCGCCCGGCCAAGCCAGAGCTGGCAGGCGGGCGACCTGAGCTTTTCCAACACAGTTAGTGGAGAGATCACCTTGGTAGAGTACGTAGTTTCCCTCGATAAGCTCGGCGTCCATGATGTAGAGCATGTGGGGGGCAAGAACGCATCCCTCGGCGAGATGATCAGTAACCTCGCGGGCGCCGGTGTCTCGGTCCCCGGCGGCTTTGCCACTACGGCTCAGGCGTATCGTGACTTTCTCGAGCAGAGCGGCCTGAACGCACAGATCCACGCCGCCCTCGATGCGCTGGACGTTGACGACGTCAACGCTCTGGCCAAGACCGGTGCGCAGATTCGTCAGTGGATCATGGAAGCCGAGTTCCCCGAGCGCCTGAACGCCGAAATCCGCAGCGCCTTCGCCGAAATGTCCCAGGGCAACCCGAACATGGCCGTGGCCGTGCGCTCTTCGGCCACCGCCGAAGACCTGCCGGACGCCTCGTTCGCCGGCCAGCAGGAAACCTTCCTGAACATCCGCGGCGTCGACAACGTCATCCGCGCCGCCAAGGAAGTATTCGCCTCGCTGTTCAACGACCGTGCCATTTCCTACCGCGTACACCAGGGCTTCGACCACAAGCTGGTGGCCCTGTCGGCCGGCGTGCAGCGCATGGTCCGCTCCGAAACCGGCACCGCCGGCGTGATGTTCACCCTCGACACCGAGTCGGGCTTTCGTGACGTGGTGTTCATCACCGGCGCCTACGGCCTGGGTGAAACCGTCGTGCAGGGTGCGGTCAACCCCGACGAATTCTACGTGCACAAGGGCACCCTGGAAGCCGGCCGCCCGGCGATCCTGCGCCGCAACCTGGGCAGCAAGGCGATCAAGATGGTCTACGGCGAAGAGGCCAAGGCCGGTCGCTCGGTCAAGACCGTCGATGTCGACAAGGCCGACCGCACCCGTTTCTGCCTGACCGACGCCGAAGTCAGCGAGCTGGCCAAGCAGGCGATGATCATCGAGAAGCACTACAAGTGCCCGATGGACATCGAATGGGCCAAAGATGGTGACGATGGCAAGCTGTACATCGTTCAGGCCCGCCCTGAAACCGTGAAGAGCCGCGCCCAGGCCAACGTCATGGAACGTTACCTGCTGAAAGAAACCGGCACCGTGCTGGTCGAAGGCCGGGCCATTGGCCAGCGCATCGGCGCCGGCAAGGTGCGGATCATCAAGGACGTCTCGGAGATGGACAAGGTCCAGCCCGGCGACGTACTGGTTTCGGACATGACCGACCCGGACTGGGAACCGGTGATGAAGCGCGCCAGCGCCATCGTTACCAACCGTGGCGGGCGTACCTGCCACGCGGCGATCATCGCCCGTGAACTGGGTATTCCGGCGGTGGTCGGTTGCGGCAACGCCACCCAGCTGCTCAAGGATGGCCAGGGCGTGACCGTGTCCTGCGCCGAAGGCGACACCGGCTTGATCTTCGAAGGCGAGCTGGGCTTCGACGTGCGCAAGAACTCCGTCGACGCCATGCCGGAGCTGCCGTTCAAGATCATGATGAACGTCGGTAACCCGGACCGCGCCTTTGACTTTGCCCAGCTGCCCAACGCCGGTGTCGGCCTGGCGCGCCTGGAATTCATCATCAACCGCATGATCGGCGTGCACCCCAAGGCGCTGCTCAACTACGCCGGCCTGCCCGCCGAGCTGAAAGAGAGCGTCGACAAGCGCATTGCCGGTTACAACGATCCGGTCGGCTTCTACGTCGAGAAACTGGTCGAAGGCATCAGCACCCTGGCTGCGGCGTTCTGGCCGAAGAAGGTCATCGTGCGTCTGTCGGACTTCAAGTCCAACGAATACGCCAACCTGATCGGCGGCAAGCTCTACGAGCCGGAAGAAGAAAACCCGATGCTGGGCTTCCGCGGTGCTTCGCGCTACATCAGCGAAACCTTCCGTGACTGCTTCGAGCTCGAGTGCCGCGCCCTCAAGCGCGTACGCAACGAGATGGGCCTGACCAACGTCGAGATCATGGTGCCGTTCGTGCGGACCCTGGGCGAGGCCAGCCAGGTCGTCGACCTGCTCGCCGAAAACGGCCTGGCCCGTGGCGACAACGGCCTGCGCGTGATCATGATGTGCGAACTGCCGTCCAACGCCATCCTCGCCGAAGAGTTCCTCGAGTTCTTCGACGGTTTCTCGATCGGTTCCAACGACCTGACCCAGCTGACCCTGGGCCTGGACCGCGACTCGGGGATCATCGCGCACCTGTTCGATGAGCGAAATCCTGCGGTGAAGAAGCTGCTGGCCAACGCCATCCAGGCCTGTAACAAGGCGGGCAAGTACATCGGCATCTGCGGCCAGGGCCCATCCGATCACCCGGACCTGGCCAAGTGGCTGATGGAACAGGGCATCGAAAGCGTCTCGCTGAACCCGGACTCGGTCCTTGAGACCTGGTTCTTCCTGGCTGAAGGCCAGGCCGCGAACTGATGCGCTGAACCGGAACCTTCACCTGGCCGTTACGCCGGTGAAGGTTCCGATCGTATTCCAGGGCGTGTTCCAGTGATGGACCTCGCCCTTTTTTGTGCAAGAACCCTATGCAAAGCAGCAGTACCCTTTTTCCCGTGGCCTTGCTCAGTGCCGAGCGCCGTGGCGACCTGAGCGAGGACGTGTACCGGATCAAAGCCGGTAACAGCCCGGATCGCACCGTGGAGTTGGCGCTCACCCGTCTGGGCATGGCCGATCAAGCCGAGGTGCGTGGCACCCCGGTGGTTTTGCTGCATGGCAGCTTTTCCAACCGGCGCTTCTGGTTTTCGCCCCGGGGCATTGGCCTGGGCGCATACCTGGCGCGCGCCGGTTTCGATGTGTGGATCCCGGAGATGCGCGGCCACGGGCTGTCGCCGCGCAACCATGACTACCGGCACAACCGCGTGGCCGACTACGCCCGTTACGACCTGCCGGTGATTGCTGCCTTTGTCTGTGAGCAGGCCGGCCAGCCGGCACACTGGATCGGTCATTCCCTCGGTGGCACGACCCTGGCGGCAGCGCTGGGCGGCGAGTACCTGGGGCCTGAGCAGGTGGCCAGCGTGGCGTTTTTCGGCACCCAGGTCAGCCGCACCTATTGGCCGTTGAAATTGCCGCCGGTGGAGTGGGGCGGGCGGCTGCTGCTCAAGCGCTTTGCGCAGATTTCCGGCTCGCGGCTCAAGCGTGGGCCGGAAGACGAGCCCATTGGCCTGGCCCTGGAGAGCCTGCGCTGGTTCGGTCTGTTTGGTCGCTTTGGCGACAAGGACCGTGACTGGTGGGCGGGGCTTGCCGGGGTCGAGGTGCCGGTGCTGGCGGTGGCCGGCGCGGGGGATCACCAGGACCCGGTGTGGGCCTGCCGCAAGCTGTTCGAGCAGCTGGGCAGTGAGCACAAGCAGTTTGTTCGCCTGGGGCGCGAAGAGGGCTTCGACAATTTCGGGCATGTCGACATGCTGGTCAGCAAGCCGGCGCAGGCGCAGGTCTGGCCTTTGGTCGAGCGCTGGTTGCAGGATCCGCGGGCAGCTTTGCTGCCGGAGACGGCACAGGGCATTTCGCCGGCAGGCTGATCCCGTTAAGATATGACGATTGTGAAGGTTCTGGTCATTTTTTGGGTTTTTCAGCGAACATCTGTTCTCTGATTGCTCTGCCAAGGTGACCGCGCCGCCAGTGACGTGTAGCCTTGGGGCTAAAGCTGCCTCGCTGGGCCTCGTTCACTGAGTGAAACTGCGACATTCATCGTCTCGATAATCGACAGGAGTTTCCCATGCATTACATCACCCCCGATCTGTGCGACGCCTACCCGGAACTGGTGCAGGTGCTGGAGCCGATGTTCAGCAACTTCGGTGGCCGCGACTCCTTCGGGGGTGAGATCGTCACCATCAAGTGCTTCGAGGACAACTCGCGGGTCAAAGAGCAGGTCGAGCTCGATGGCACGGGCAAGGTGCTGGTGGTCGATGGCGGCGGTTCGCTGCGCCATGCCTTGCTGGGCGACATGCTGGCCGAAAAGGCGGCGAAGAATCACTGGCAAGGCCTGGTGATCTATGGCTGCGTGCGTGATGTCGATGTCCTGGCGCAAACCGATGTCGGCGTGCAGGCCTTGGCCAGCCACCCCCTGAAGTCCGTGCGCCGCGGCATTGGCGAACTCAACGTGCCAGTGACCTTTGCCGGCGTGACTTTCCGTCCGGGCGAATACATCTACGCCGACAACAACGGCGTGATCGTCTCGCCAAGCCCGTTGAAAATGCCTGAGTAAAGCTCTGAAACCGGTCAGTGGGGTAGGGATGTTCGAGGAAGAAAACGCGCAATGGGGGCTGGTGCATGCCCTGGTGCTGGATGGCAAAGGCGGTGCCCGTGCGATCGCCCGAACTGAACTGGACGCCCTTGCCCTGCAGCCCCAGGAAAGCCTGTGGCTGCACTGGGACCGCAGCCACCCGCAGACCCGCACCTGGTTGCGCCACGACAGCGGCCTGAACGAGTTTGCCTGCGATCTGCTGCTGGAGGAAAACACCCGTCCGCGCCTGCTGCCATTGCCGGATGCGCAAATGCTGCTGTTTTTGCGCGGGGTCAACCTCAACCCCGGCGCCGAGCCTGAAGACATGGTCTCGGTGCGCATCTTCGCCGAGGCCCAGCGGGTGATCTCGTTGCGTCTGCGGCCATTGCGCGCCAGTGATGAACTGCTGCAGCAACTGGCCGAGGGTCGTGGGCCGAAAACCGCCTCGGAGCTACTGCTGAGCATGGCGCAACTGTTGACCGAAAAGGTCCAGGCGCTGATCAGCGACCTGTCGGAAGTGGTCGATGGCGAAGAAGAGAAGCTTGAAGTCGACAAACGCTATGCCCCGGACCAGGGCAGCCTGCAGCAGATCCGCCGACGCGCGGCCGGATTGCGGCGTTTTCTCAACCCGCAGCGGGAAATCTACGCGCAATTGGCGCGCAACAAGTGGACCTGGTTCGCCGCCGACGACGCCGATTACTGGAACGAGCTCAACAACAGCCTGACCCGCTACCTGGAAGAGCTGGAACTGACCCGCGAACGCGCCGCCCTGGTGCTCGAAAGCGAGGACCGGCGCCGCAGCGAGCGGATGAACCGGACCATGTACCGCTTTGGCATCATTACCTGCATTTTCCTGCCCATGAGCTTCGTGACCGGGCTGTTGGGCATCAACGTCGGCGGTATTCCCGGTTCCGACAGCCCCTACGGCTTCCTCTTCGCCAGCCTGCTGGTGCTGGCCCTGGCGCTGGGGCAATGGTGGCTGTTTCGCCGCCTGCGCTGGGTGTGAAGATGAAATTTGTGAACATGCAGTCACAAACTGCCTGGCCGGTTCATGTGACCCGTTGTGTGGCGACCTCGTCTTTGACAGATATTGCGCGAGGTGCCTATGCACGATCCGTTTGAAGAATCCCTGCGAGACCTGCTCAAGGCATCGCCGTCCGGCCAGGACCGCGACGACGATGCCTGCCTGGGCCGGGTCCTGAAAACCGCCAACCGCCAGGTTGGCGCGGGCGATCTGTTCAGCCTGCTGGGCCGTTGGAGCCAGGCGCTGATGATTGCCGTGAACAATGGCTCGGCGCATGTTGCGCCGGTGCGCCGTAACGCTACCGCTCGTAAAGCTGATAAGGCCGATTGAATATGGAACTTGATCTCTGGACCCAGAGCCTGGTCACTGCCATGACAGCATTGTGGACCAAAGTGGCGAACTTCATCCCCAACCTGTTCGGCGCCCTGGTTGTGGTGTTGCTCGGTTTCGTCGTGGCCAAGCTGCTCGACACCTTGCTGTCGAAACTGCTGGCCAAGCTCGGCCTGGACCGCCTGATGGGCGGCACCGGCCTGACCAAGATGCTCAGCCGGGTTGGCATTCAAGTGCCGATCTCGACCTTGATCGGCAAGATCGTCTACTGGTTCGTCCTGCTGATTTTCCTTGTCTCGGCCGCTGAATCCCTTGGCCTTGAGCGCGTCTCGGCGACTCTCGACATGCTTGCCCTGTACCTGCCGAAAGTGTTCGGCGCGGCGTTGGTGCTGCTGGCGGGCGTATTGCTGGCGCAATTGGTCAACGGCCTGGTGCGCGGTGCCGCCGAAGGCATCGGTCTGGAGTATGCCGCAGGTGTTGGGCGTATCGCCCAGGGCCTGGTGATTATCATCAGTATCTCGGTGGCAATCAGCCAGCTCGAGGTCAAGACCGACCTGCTCAACCACGTGATCGTCATCGGTTTGATTACCGTTGGTCTGGCCGTGGCGCTGGCCATGGGCCTGGGCAGCCGGGAAATTGCCGGGCAGATTCTGGCTGGAATTTACGTGCGTGAACTGTATCAAGTGGGCCAACACGTGCGGATTGGCGAGGTCGAAGGGCACATTGAGGAGATCGGCACGGTCAAGACGACCCTGCTGACCGACGACGGCGAGCTGGTCTCGTTGTCCAACCGGATTCTGCTCGAACAGCGAGTCAATAGCCGCTAACCGGGCAAATCCTGCTAATGTATGCCGCCGCAAAAATGCCCCAGGCAGGGGTATGCGGCGACATTGACCTGACTGTCGGCCAGATCCGTTTTGAATAAAGTTCACTCGCTGCCCATGCGTTACGACCCCCGCGAGCTCACTGATGAGGAGTTGGTGGCGCGTTCGCATGAGGAGCTGTTTCATGTTACTCGCGCGTATGAGGAGCTCATGCGCCGCTACCAACGGACCCTTTTTAACGTCTGTGCACGTTATTTAGGGAACGATCGGGACGCTGACGATGTCTGTCAGGAGGTGATGCTCAAGGTGCTCTATGGGCTGAAGAACTTCGAGGGCAAATCGAAGTTCAAGACATGGCTCTACAGCATCACCTACAACGAATGCATCACCCAGTACCGCAAGGAGCGGCGCAAACGTCGACTGATGGATGCCTTGAGTCTTGATCCGCTCGAGGAGGCCTCGGAAGAGAAGGCGCCTAAACCGGAAGAGAAAGGCGGGCTGGACAAATGGCTAGTGCATGTCAATCCGATTGACCGCGAGATTCTGGTGCTACGATTTGTCGCAGAGCTGGAATTCCAGGAGATCGCCGATATCATGCACATGGGTCTGAGCGCAACGAAAATGCGGTACAAGCGTGCGCTTGACAAGCTACGTGAGAAATTTGCGGGCCTCACTGAAACTTAGTGGCGCGCAAATATCTCTAACGTACCGGCAAGTTCTGCTAAACTTGCCGTCGAGTTGTCCCCCGGATGTTGGTGGGACTGCTTAACTATCACCAGATGGGGATTTAACGGATGAAATTGAAAAACACCTTGGGCTTGGCCATTGGTTCTCTTGTAGCCGCAACTTCCTTCGGCGCTCTGGCACAAGGCCAAGGCGCGGTCGAAATTGAAGGCAACGTCACCAAGCAGTACTACGATAGCGAGCGCAATTTCAAGAACACTGGCACCAATCCAGGTGTTCGCCTTGGTTACTTCCTGACCGACGACCTGTCCCTGGACCTGGGCTACAACGAGACTCACAACGCTCGTGGTGAAGTCTTCAACAAAGACATCAAAGGTTCCAAGGCCAAGCTGGACGCTACCTACCACTTCGGTACCGTCGGCGACGCTCTGCGTCCTTACGTTTCGGCTGGTTTCGCTCACGAGAGCCTGGGCCAGGCTACCCGTGGCGGCCGTGACCACTCCACCTTCGCCAACGTTGGCGCTGGCGCCAAGTGGTACATCACCGACATGTTCTTCGCCCGTGCCGGCGTTGAAGCCATGTACAACATCGACAACGGCAACACCGAGTGGGGTCCGACCGTTGGTCTGGGTCTGAACTTCGGTGGTAGCGGTGGCAAGGTTGAAGCCGCTCCTGCTCCAGTTGCTGAAGTCTGCTCCGACAGCGACAACGATGGCGTCTGCGACAACGTCGACAAGTGCCCTGACACCCCAGCCAACGTTACCGTTGACGCTGACGGCTGCCCGGCTGTTGCCGAAGTCGTACGTGTTGAGCTGGACGTCAAGTTCGACTTCGACAAGTCGGTCGTCAAGCCAAACAGCTACGGCGACATCAAGAACCTGGCTGACTTCATGAAGCAGTACCCACAGACCACCACCACTGTTGAAGGTCACACTGACTCCGTCGGTCCTGACGCTTACAACCAGAAGCTGTCCGAGCGTCGTGCAAACGCCGTTAAGCAGGTTCTGACCAACCAGTACGGTGTTGAGTCGAGCCGCGTTGAGTCGGTTGGCTACGGTGAAACCCGTCCGGTTGCTGACAACGCCACCGACGCTGGTCGCGCTGTTAACCGTCGCGTAGAAGCACAAGTAGAAGCCCAAGCCAAGTAATTGGTCCAAGCCCTACTGAAAAGCCCGGCCTAGGCCGGGCTTTTCTTTGCCTGCGATTTGCCCCTCAGGCAACCGCTGCCAAGGTGGTGAACAGCTTGCGCGCCTCGACATTGAGGCTGTTGAGCGAACCGTCGTTGGCGGCGACCACAACCCCCGCCACTGCATTGATCGCACTCATGAATGCCCCTTCAATCCAGCCTCCCAGGTGACTGTAGCTGTCACAGGCAAGGAAAAAGCGGTTATCCAGGGTGCTGTTTTGCGCATGGGTGTGATAGCGGAAACACAGATTGCTCTGGTAGTGATCGCCGCACATGTCCAGCTTGAAGCCGCCGGCACTGGTGTTGGTGGTCCAGTCGAACACCAGGCGGCCATCACCTTCGACCTTGTTCAGCAGCGCACCGAACCACCAGCGCTTGTAGCCCTCGGTGTCGGGGTCGTAGAGCTCATGGTCGACCCGATTGACCATGCGCTGGAACATGTAATGGGGGCTTTGCTGTTCACTGCCGTTGTCAGGGTTTTGCGGGTACTGGTCATAGTCATGTTGCAGGCGGGTCGAGTCGTCGTCCCAGCTGTAGCTGGCGAGGAAGCTTGAGTATGGCTGGCCGCTCAGGGTGCTGGGAACGATGTAGCTGGCGGCAAGCCCTGTGTCGCTGACCACGGCCTGGATGGGACTGCCGTTGAATGTCGGCACCTCGGGCCCGCTGCTTTCATCGTTATGAATCAGGCCGAATACTTTCGAGGTGCGGGTCATGTGCAACTGGCTGATGGCGCTGGCCATGCGTGCGTTGGGAGCGCTATAGGCCCGGCTCAATTGCAGAGAAGGCTGAGTGTTGATGACCGTGCGAGGCTGCAAGCCGAGATACCGATCACCGACCTGGAGCCTGGGCGTAACCTCTGGGTTGTGACCGGCGCGTTTGACCAGCGGGCTGAGCTGATCCTGGGGCATGGCCAGCACGACATAGTCGTAGCTGGCTTCGATCAGGGCCGGCTGCGGGGTATCGGCTGGGTAGTAGCAGACATTGGCGCAGCGATTGCCCGTCTGGGTGCTGTGATAAACGTCACTGACGCGGGCGCTGCGGAAGTTGACCGTCAATTGGCTACCGCCTATGGACTGTGCAGCCTGGAACAGCCGTTCGATGAACTGCACATTCTCTTTCACCGGCAAGGTGTACTCGTTGCTGTAGTCCCACAGCACCAGGCGCATCATTTCCACCAGGGAAATGTTGTACAGCGGTTTGAAACCACCAGTGCCGAAACCGAAGCGACCGAACAGTTCCACGCAGTAGTTCACCGTTTCGGTTGTGTTCAAGCCAGCGATAACCGGCAGCTCTGCCTGAGCGCTGGCATGCTCCATGATTGTTCTGATTGCCCCGGCCAAGGTCGTGGCGTCATAGTCCTGGATGAAGGTGGCCCAGTCCCTTTCGATCCTGTCCAGCTCGCCGGCGGCCGGTGCTGCTTGCGCCAGAATTCCGGCAACCACAGCGGGGTCGCGGCTGCCGATCTTGAACAGCGAGGCGCCGGTGAGTTCACCGTTTTCGATGTTCACGCCCGGGAAATACTTGAGCACCAGGGCAAACACCTGCCGAGTGGGGGATTGCGGATCCTGCCATTGACCATTGCCATAACGATCAACGCGATCGGCAAAGACGAATTCGGTCGCGACCTTGCCTGGATTGGGGAAGACATTGACCTGAGTCGTCGGGTTGAATACCCGGCTGGCGTAGAGCCAGGTCAGCCCGGCAATTTCCGGGAAGCGCATGGCGCCGATTTCGTACACCGATCTTTCAGTTTCACTGCCACCCAGGCCGGTCGTCGCCCTGGCTGCACTGACTCGGCCGGCTCTTTTACCCGCAGTGCGCACACCTCGCTCGTGGCCGTTGGTTGGCTGCTCGTGCAGGAAGTGATCCGGATCGTTGTCGTACAGGTCGACTTCGATCTGCGCACCCCCTGTGAGCGTGCGTGACAGCTCGTACAAGGCAGTAATACCCGCCACACCGGCGCCGACGATGGCGATGCGATGGCGGCCGACGGGAAGCTCGCCCAGGGGGGCGTCAACCGTGGTGGGGTAGGCGATGTGCACCGAGTCGGGATGGCGGTAGTAGCGTGATCGCTCTACCAGATTGGCAATGGTTTCGCTGTTGGGCATTTGGGCCGAACGGGCCCAGTTCCAGATGACAGTAACGCTCATGGCGGTTTCTCCGAAGAAAGTAAGCTCCGAGTACTTACTGTCTGTCTTACTTCCCTGCGGAGTTGGTTCAGTGTAGTCCAGCCTTTGCGAGGCGAGTCTGTAACGCTTGGACAAACTTCCTTTGGCGGGAAGGCTAGCCTTAAGTGATACGGTTATTTCCGTGAAGGCAAATAATTTGTATCTTATCTGGGGGTTGAATGTGTCATCTACTGCGTCTTGGGGGATTGCTGGGTGTGCTCATGGCAATGGCGGGCTGCCAGATTGCCGGGCAACAGCCTGAAGGTGACATCCTGATCAAGCGTGATGAATGGGGTACGCCGCATGTCTACGCCGACAGTCCTTACCGGCTGTTCTACGGCTACGGTTACGCCATCGCCCAAGACCGCCTGTTTCAACTGGAGATGTCTCGGCGCACCACCCAGGGGCGGGTGGCCGAGGTGCTAGGGCGCGACTACCTGGCCTTCGATGAGGGTATTCGCCGGCAATATTCGCCACAGGCCATTGCCCGACAGCTGGCTGCGCTGGCCCCTCAGGAGCTGCAGATACTCCAGGGCTACGCAGAGGGTATCAACCGCCATCTTGGCGAGATTGAACAGCGCCCCGACAGCGTGTTGCCCAAGCAGTTTTCGCATTACCAATTCCAACCCAGGCCCTGGACGGCGTTTGATGTGGCGATGGTTTACGTCGGCTCGATGATCAACCGTTTTGGTGATTACAACACTGAACTGGACAACCAGAACCTGCTGGCCGGGCTGATCGAAAAGCATGGGCTCAAGGGCGGACAGTCATTGTTCGAAGTGCTGCTGGCCAATGACGACCCACAGGCGCCGACCACTATCGCCCGCGGCGAGTGGGACCCGGCACGGCGAAGTGCGGCGGTGGTGCCACGGACAGCAGGCACGGCAGTGGAGCCACCGTTGCCGATGCGTGCCGTTCACCCGATAGACCCCAGTAGCGGGCGCGGTTTCAGCAATATCATCGTCCTGGGGGCAAAAAAGAGCGCCGATGCCCGGGCAATCCTGGTCAACGGTCCGCAATTCGGCTTTTTTCAACCCGCTTACACTTATTCAATCGGTCTGCATGGGGCTGGCTACGATGCGGTTGGCAACAGCCCGTTTGGCTATCCGCTGATCCAGTTCGGTCACAACCGCGAGATATCCTGGGGTAGCACCTGGGGCGCGGGTGATAACGTTGATGTCTATCGGCTCCAGCTCAACCCGCAGAACCCGAACCAGTACTGGTTCCAGGGCCGCTATCGGGATTTTGAGCGGCGGGTCGAAACGATTGCGGTCAAAGGTGAAGCGCCCCGACAGCTCACGGTGTATCGCAGTGCCCAGGGTGCGGTGTTCGAGCATCTGCCCGAACAGGGCGTGGCCTATGCTCGCCGCCGCGGCTGGGAAGGCCAGGAGCTGGCGACCCTGATGGCCTGGAACCAGGTGGCCAAGGCCGGCAATCACGCGCAGTGGCTGGCCCAGGTGGAGCGCTCGGCGATCAACGTCAATTGGTACTACGCCGACCAGCAAGGCAACATTGGCTATGCCCTCGGCGGGCGTTATCCGGTGCGTCTGCAAGGGCATGACAGTCGCTTGCCGATGCCCGGCAATGGTGACTATGAATGGCAGGGTTTCCTGCCGTTCGCTTCCAATCCGCAGGTGTTCAATCCGGCCAGTGGCTACATTGCCAATTGGAACAACCAGCCGGCAGAGGGCTTCCCCGGGCCGGACCAATGGTGGTATGCCTGGGGTGCTGCCGATCGATACGCAGTGCTCGACGAGCGGTTGCGCCAGCAAGCCCGTTTCACCCCGGAGCAAGCCTGGAGCCTGATGATGGAGGCCGCGTTCGAGGACCCCAATGCGCGCTATTTCATGCCGCGCCTGCTGGCGCTGAGCGAACGCTTGCCAGCAGAGCTCGCTGCCGTCCACCAGGCGTTGGCGGCCTGGGACTATCAGGACCTGGACCGCAATCGCGACGGTTTCTACGACCAGCCCGCCACGGCGATTTTTCGGCGTTGGCTCGGGCAGATGCTTGACTTGACCCTGGCCGATCAGTTACCGCCCGCGCAGGCCGGCTGGTTTACCGACACCGGTTACAGCGCCCCCGGCGCCAGCTCGCCGGGCAGTCACAATATTTCGGTGGGCACCAAGGTGCTGTACCGGGCATTGACGGCAAAAGAGCAAGGCGAGTCCTTGCCCTTCGATCTGTTCAAAGGCCACAACGTCGATGAGCTGATGCTCCAGGCATTGCGCCTGAGCGTTGCCCAGCTCAAGCGCGAACAAGGCCCGCAGGTGTCGGCCTGGCGCCAGGGGGTCTCGACCTTGCGCTTTGCCCACAAGAACTTCCTGGGCGTCCCGCAAGCGTTGCAACGCGAAGAGCAGGCCCTGGCGCCAAGCATGAACCTGGGTACTGAAAACAACATGGTCGTGCTCAGCGAGGGCAAGGTCAGCGGCTTCGAACTGGCGGCACCCGGGCAATCCGGATTTATCGCCGCCGATGGCAGCCCTGGCAAGCACTATGACGACCAGGTGCCGCTACTGCGCGAGCAGCGCAAGCGGCGTACCTGGTTGAGCGAAGACGAGATCGAGCGCCACACCGTCGAGCGCTTGCGGCTGCAGCTCTAGTGCGCCAGCGGCATTGACCACCTCGCCGATCACCAGCACCGCCGGGCTCTTGAGCTCGAATTCGGCGGCGCGTTGCAGGAGCTGGTACAGCGGACTGCGACAGGCGCGCTGCCCAGGTAGCGAGGCGTTTTCGATCATCGCCACCGGCGTGCTGCCCGGCATGCCGGCGGCGAGCAGTTGCTGCTGGATATCGGCCAGGCGCGCTACGCCCATGTAGATCACCAGGGTTGTCGCTGACGCCGCCAGCGCCTGCCAGTTCAATGGGCTGTCATCCTGGGTATGAGCGGTGACCAGGGTGACGCCACGGCTGATCCCGCGCAGGGTCAGGGGAATGCCGCACTGGGTGGCACCGGCGAGGCCGGCGGTAATGCCATTGACCACTTCGACTTCTATGCCGCGTGCTTGTAGCCAGCAGGCTTCTTCGCCGCCACGGCCGAAAATGCAAGGATCGCCGCCCTTGAGGCGCACTACGCAACGCCCCTGACGGGCATGGCGCAGCATCAGGCGCTGGATGAAGGCTTGTGGCGTGGAACGGCAGCCGCCGCGTTTGCCCACGGCAATGACCCGGGCGTCGGGGCAGTGTTGCAGAATGGCCGGATTGACCAGGTCATCGATCATCACGACAGCGGCTTGCCCCAGCGCGCGCACCGCTTTCAGGGTCAACAGCTCCGGGTCGCCCGGGCCCGCGCCTACCAGCCAGACTTTTGCATTCATGGTGATTTCCTCATCGGCAGTATTGGCCATCAGCCTTTGAACAGGCAGATCAGCAGGATCAGATTAAGGAGCAAAGACAGCAGTGCCAGGCTGCGCCAGACCTTCAGGGGCTCGCGTTCAAGCAATGGCCGCGGGCGCACACTCAGTTGCTGACGCTCGCCCTGTTCGAGCAGCAACAGCCATTGCTCGGCGGTTTCAAAGCGTTGCTGTGGATCGCTGAGCAGTGCCTGGGCGAGGTTGTGCTCAAGCCACTCGGGCAGGTCCGGGCGATAGCGTGCGGCGCTGACCGCCTGGGTGAAACGGGGGTGCTGGAAGGCTTCGATTTCGCCATAGGGGTAGTGCCCGGTGAGCAGGTAGAACAGCGTTACGCCCACGCTGTACAGGTCTTGCCGGGGGCTGGGCGGCTCGCCTTCAAAGGCTTCCGGGGCAATGAACGATGGCGTGCCCGGCAGCTCATGGGCGCGGTCTTCGGAGAGCCCCGGGCAGAAGGCCAGGCCGAAATCCAGCACGCGCAGTTGGCCGTCATCACCCAGGTGCAGGTTTTCGGGCTTGATGTCGCGGTGGAGGATATTGCGCCGATGCAGCGTGCCTACGGCCTGCAGCAGTTGCTGGGCCAGTGACTGCCACTGCGCCAGCGGTAGCGGGCCGCTGGCGGCGAACAGTTGCGCCAGGGTCTGGCCGGGGTATTCGCGCATCAGGTAGTACAGGTGCTGGCGCTGGCTGGCCAGGTGCACTTCGGGGAAGTAACGCCCGGCCACCCGGCGCAGGAACCATTCTTCCAGCAGCAGGCTTTGCAATGCGCCGGGTTCATCCTTGCGCTCTGCAGGCAGGGTTTTCAGCAGCCACGCCTGTTGCTGGTGGTCGCGCACGCGGTACAGCAAGGACTGGCGGCTGTGGCCCAGCGGTTGCTCGACGCTCCAGCCGTCGATCGTCTGCCCGCAGCGCAGGGCAAGCGGCAGCGGCCATTGCTGCAGTTGCGCCAGGGAGTCGCCAAGGTTGCTGGCGCCCAGTCGCTCGACCCGCACCAGCAGCGCGCTGGCGTTGTCCTGGCTGCCACTGTGATGGGCCGAGCTGACCAGGGTCTGGGCGGCATCCTGCAGGTCGATCTGTTCGCGCAGCACGGCCCTGATCTGCGCTTCGCTGAGGCTGGCCCAGACACCGTCGCTGAGCAGCACGAAGCATTCGCCAGCCTGCAGCTCGCCTTCCAGGTAATCGACCTGCAGGTGCTGGTCCAGGCCCAGGGCGCGCTTGAGCACGTGCTGCATGCCCGGTTGGTCCCAGACGTGATCTTCGCTGATGCGTTGCAGCTGCCCGGCAGCCCAGCGGTAGATCCGGCAGTCGCCGACATGCGCCAGGGTAAAACGCCGCCCGCGCAGCACCAGGGCGCTGAGGGTGGTCAGCAACGGCTGGCCGCCTCCGTTGGCGCGCAGCCAGCGGTTTTGCGCCAGCAGCAGGCGGTCCAGGGCCTGGGCCACGCCCCAGGTGGCGGGGGTGGCGTAGTAGTCCAGGGCCAGCGCCTGCAGGCTGGCCCGCGCCGCCAGGCCGCCATCGGCGCACTGGCTGACACCGTCGGCGAGGGCGAACAGGTAGCCTTTGCTGGCGGCCAGTTCCGGGTTGGGGGTCACCAGGCGCAGGGCGTCCTGGTTTTCCTCCCGGGGGCCGCTGGCGCTAGCCTGGGCGAAGCTCAGTTGCAGGCTCATGGCGTAACCCTCAGACCCGCGCCGCGGTCACCGCCGCCGAGCCCCAGGTGGTGCGCCAGCGCTGCTTGACGCCGTGCAGACCGAACCAGGCAAGGATGCCGAGGCTGGCGAACAGCCACAGGCCCGACTGATAGTCGCCAGTGTGCTGCTTGATCATCCCCAGGCCCGCGGCGAGCAGGAAGCCGCCGATGCCGCCGGCCATGCCGATCAGCCCGGTCATCACGCCGATTTCCTGGCGAAAACGTTGCGGCACCAGCTGGAACACCGCGCCGTTGCCGGCACCCAGGCCGAGCATGGCGCTGACGAACAGGGCCAGGGCGGCCACCGCGCTGGGCAGGTTGAAGCCGACGGCGGCAATGCAGATGGCGGCGACGCTGTACATCGCCAGCAAGGTGCGGATACCGCCGAAGCGATCAGCCAGGGCGCCACCCAACGGGCGCATCAGGCTGCCGGCGAATACGCAGGCGGCAGTGTAGTAGCCGGCGGTCACCGGGCTCAGGCCGTACTGGTCGTTGAAGTAGCCGGGCAGGGCACTGGCCAGGCCAATGAAGCCGCCGAAGGTAACGCTGTAAAAGAACATGAACCACCAGCTGTCACGGTCACCCAGGGCCTTGAGGTAGTCGGCCAGGGCTTTGGGTTTGGGCCGCTCGGGGGCGTTGCGCGCCAGCAGGCTGAACAGCACCAGGGTCAGCAGCAGCGGGATCACGGCAAAACCGAAGACGTTGTTCCAGCCAAAGCCTGCGGCCAGGGCCGGGGCCAGCAGCGCGGCGAACACGGTGCCGGAGTTGCCGGCGCCAGCGATGCCCATGGCCTTGCCCTGGTGCTGGGCCGGGTACCACTGCGAGGCCAGCGGCAGCGATACGGCAAACGAGGCCCCGGCAACGCCGAGGAACACCCCGAGCAACAGGGCTTGTTCATAACTATGGATGCCCAGGCGCCAGGCGCAGAACAGTGCGACGATGACAATCACCTGGCCGATCAGCCCGGCGGTCTTGGGCGACAGCCGGTCCACCAGCAGGCCCATGACAAAGCGCAGGATCGCCCCGGCAAGGATTGGCGTGGCGACCATCAGGCCGCGTTGCTGGGTGGTCAGTTGCAAATCAGCGGCGATCTGCACCGCCAGCGGGCCGAGCAGGTACCAGACCATGAAGCTCAGGTCGAAGTACAAAAAGGCGGCGAACAGGGTAGGGACATGCCCGGACTTCCAGAAACTCGTATTCATCGAACACCTCGTTGAACAGGGACGGAAACGAAAAAGACGTCGCCACCCGACCCGCTTGCGCGAGTGGGGGTGCGACGTCTTTGTCGTGAAGGGGGCAACCGCCGTTGGCTACCTGTCCTTTGCTGATAGCAAGAGCCGGGCCAGAATGCCTCAGCCGAGCAGGTCGCTCATGGCAATGATCTGCTCGGCCACCTGGATCAGCTTTTGTTGCTTGCTCATGGCCTGGCGGCGCATCAGGGTGTAGGCCTGTTCTTCGTTGCAGTCCTTCATTTTCATCAACAGACCCTTGGCCAGTTCGATCCGCTTGCGCTCCGCCAGTTGCTGGTCGCGGGCCTGCAGCTGGGCCTTGAGCGCCTGGTCGCTTTCAAAGCGGGCCATGGCCACGTCAAGGATCGGCTGCAGCCGCGTGGCCTGGATGCCTTCGACGATGTAGGCGCTGACCCCGGCCTGGATGGCCTGGCGCATCACGCCGGGGTCGTGCTCGTCAGTGAACATGACGATCGGCCGCGGCCGGTCGCGGCTGACCAGCACCACTTGCTCCATGACATCCCGGCCCGGTGACTCGGTATCGATCAGCACCACGTCCGGATGCACCGTTTCGACGCGCGCCGGCAGGTCGATGGTCAGGCCCGACTCTTCGATCACCTCGAACCCGGCCTGGACCAGGGCGGCCTTGAGGCGACCGACTTTTTTCGCAGTGTCGTCGATCAACAGGATTCGCAGCATGGTGGCGTCTCCTTTCAGCGGCGGGCGAGGGTGGCTGGCGGTTCCGCCAGTGCATGCAGGCGAAAGCTGCGGGCGTAGCCATACGGGTCGCTGCCATCCCAATGGCTGCCATCGATCAGCGGGCTGCTGCGCATGTCGGGGCCTGCGCAGGGCACGCCGATCGCTGTGGCGGCATCGCGGTACAGCGCCAGTTGCTGGACCTGGCGGGCCACGGCGAGGTAGTCGGGATCTTCGCGCAGCAAGCCCCAGCGGCGGAACTGGGTCATGAACCACATGCCATCGGACAGGTATGGCACGTTGGCCCGGCCTTCATCGTGCAGGCGCAAGGCGTGGGGGTCATGCCACTGGTTGCCCAGGCCGTCCTGGTACTGGCCGAGCAGGCGTGGCTCGATACTCGACAGCGGTGCATCCAGGTACGCCTTGCCGCTGAGCAACTGCGCGGTACTGCGCCGATTTTCGTTGTTCTGCTCGATGAAACGACTGGCGGCCAGCACCGCCATCACCAGGGCCCGGGCGGTGTTCGGGTACTGTTCGACAAAGGCCCGGGTGCAACTCAGGACCTTTTCCGGATGGTCCGGCCAGATCGACTGGCTGGTAGCCAGGGTAAAACCCTGGCCCTGCTCGATGGCGCCCGCCGACCAGGGTTCACCGACGCAAAAGCCATCGATGCGTCCGGCTTGCAGGTGCGCGAGCATCTGTGCAGGCGGCACCACTACGCTATTGACGTCATGCAACGGATGGATGCCCTGGCTGGCCAGCCAGTAATACAGCCACATGGCATGGGTGCCGGTGGGAAAGGTCTGGGCAAAGGTCAGTTTTGTCCTGCTTTGGTGCACGAAATGCTCCAGTGCCTCGGGACTGGTCACACCTTGGCGTTGCAGTGCCGCGCACAGGTTGATGCCCTGGCCGTTCTGGTTCAGCCCCATCAGCACCGCCATGTCGGTGGCCGCGCTACCGCCGATGCCCAGTTGCAGCGCATAGATCAGGCCATAGAGGCTGTGAGCGGCATCCAGCTCGCCACTGGCCAGCTTGTCACGCAGGCCGGCCCAGGAGCTTTGGCGCTGCAGGTTCAGGCTCAGGCCGTAGGCCTGGGCGAAGCCCTGGGTGGCAGCCACCACCACCGAGGCGCAATCGCTCAGGGCCATGAAACCGAGATTCAGGCTGGGCTTTTCCGGGGCATCGCTGCCGATGACCCAGGCCAGGGAAGTTACGGGAATAGGGTTGGTCACGTCATTGCGCCTGTGTCGAAGGTCAGGCCGTACCGCTCGCGTGGCAGGCGTTGTAAGAGGGATCTAGCAACGCATATGCCAAGGCGGCCCTGTCCCCCGGACGACGCCACCGCTATAATCGCCCCCTCACTCACGTCGAGCTAAGCCCGCCCATGTATACCCTGGCCCGCCAGTTGCTGTTCAAGCTCTCCCCGGAGACTTCCCATGACCTGTCCCTGGACCTGATCGGCGCCGGTGGCCGCCTGGGCCTCAACGGGCTGCTGACCAAGGCGCCGGCCTCTTTGCCGGTCACCGTCATGGGCCTGAACTTTGCCAACCCGGTCGGCCTGGCAGCAGGCCTGGACAAGAACGGCGCGGCCATCGACGGCTTTGCCCAACTGGGTTTCGGTTTTGTCGAGATCGGCACCGTCACCCCGCGTCCGCAACCGGGCAACCCCAAGCCGCGCCTGTTCCGCCTGCCGGAAGCGCAAGCGATCATCAACCGCATGGGTTTCAACAACCTGGGTGTCGACAACCTGCTCAACCGGGTACGTGCGGCCAAATACCGTGGCATTCTCGGTATCAACATCGGCAAGAACTTCGACACTCCGGTCGAGCGCGCGGTCGACGACTACCTGATTTGCCTCGACAAGGTCTATGACCAGGCCAGCTACATCACCGTCAACGTCAGCTCGCCCAACACCCCGGGCCTGCGCAGCCTGCAGTTCGGCGATTCGCTCAAGCAACTGCTCGACGCCCTGGCCGAGCGCCGTTCGCAACTGGTGAGCGAGCGCGGCAAGCAGGTGCCACTGGCAATCAAGATCGCCCCGGACATGAGCGATGAAGAAACCGCGCTGGTCGCCTCGGCCCTGGTCGAATCGGGCATGGACGCGGTGATCGCCACCAACACCACCCTCGGCCGTGAAGGCGTCGAGGGCCTGCTGCATGGCGACGAGGCCGGTGGCCTGTCGGGTGCGCCGGTGCTGGAAAAGAGCACGCATATCGTCAAGGTGCTGGCCGGCGAGCTGGGCGGCAAGTTGCCGATCATCGCCGCAGGCGGGATTACCGAAGGCAAGCATGCGGCGCAGAAGATTGCCGCCGGTGCCAGCCTGGTACAGATCTACTCGGGGTTCATCTACAAGGGCCCGGCCCTGATCCGCGAGGCGGTGGACGCCATCGCTGCCATGCCGCGCTGAAACCGCAGGCATAAAAAAGGGCCCCCTCAAGGGGCCCCTGGGCCTTAGCCCGCCGCCCGGATGGGGCGTGCATGGTAATCGGATTCAGTTCCTCGTTCAGCCAACGGCGTGAAGTTCGTTGAGTCTATGGATACCCGCAGTGCCGGTCATACCGTCCCAGTTGTCGCCGCGTCCTTCGCGCCAGCCATTGATCCATGCCTGACGTACAGACGGTAGAGTAAAGGGGCAAAGCTCGCGGGATTTGCCGGTGACCCCATATTGGTAGCCACGTGAAAAAGCTCGTTCCAACGGATCACGCTTAAGTCTTCTCATAGGGTGTTGCCCTCACTTGTTGACTGTAATGTCCCGTCGACCTCTAGAAGGTCGGGCAGAATCGTTCTGCCGGTTTGCGCTCGCTGCCGGCGTCGCGAGCGGAAGTGTTGTACCGTTGCGGTGACAACCTGAGATCAGTTCTAACCAATGCACGACACAGTGTGAATGATCGTTTTGTCATAAGGACGTAACCTTTCATAGGGTCACAGGATAAGTAAATAAATGCGTCTGATTAGGATCTGGCGCAAAGCCCGCTATGATCAGGGTTTGGTCTGAAACGAAATCATCTGGCCATTGCCATGTGATAATTTGTAACAACGAAGGTAAAACGACGAAGGGTCATTTTTCCCGGTTTTTTACCTGAATTTTTCATTCTGCTCGGCAATCAAAGACTTTTCTGCCATGGCAAAAGTCAGGTTGGCGGGTGGCCCGGCGTAAAAAAGCGCCACTCGAACGCTGTGGAAAGGCGTTCGATTAAACATCGGAAGGGCGATGCGCTTGCTCTTCCACTTTATTGCTCAAGGCTCTGGATACCCCATGTCGGACCGTTTCGAACTTTACCTCACCTGCCCCAAAGGCCTTGAAGGCCTGCTTGCCGAAGAAGCGCGTGGCCTTGGCCTTGAAGAAGTGCGTGAGCACACCTCGGCGATTCGCGGCACCGCCGACATGGAAACCGCCTACCGGCTGTGCCTGTGGTCGCGTCTGGGCAACCGCGTGCTGCTGGTGCTCAAGCGCTTCAACATGAAAAACGCCGACGACCTCTACGACGGCGTCAATGAAGTCGAGTGGCAGGATCACCTGCAAGCCAGCGGCTCGCTGGCGGTGGAGTTCAGCGGTCATGGTTCGGGCATCGACAACACCCACTTCGGCGCCTTGAAGGTCAAGGATGCGATCGTCGACAAACTGCGCACCAGCAGTGGTGAGCGCCCGTCGGTGGACAAGCTCAACCCTGACCTGCGCGTGCACCTGCGCCTGGAGCGCGGCGAGGCGATCCTGTCCCTGGACCTGTCTGGCCACAGCCTGCACCAGCGCGGCTACCGTCTGCAGCAAGGCGCTGCACCGTTGAAGGAAAACCTCGCTGCCGCGGTGTTGATCCGTGCCGGCTGGCCGCGCATCGCCGCCGAAGGCGGCGCCCTGGCTGACCCGATGTGCGGCGTGGGCACCTTCCTGGTCGAAGCGGCAATGATCGCCGCCGATATCGCACCGAACCTGCGTCGCGAGCGTTGGGGTTTCAGCGCCTGGCTCGGCCACGTGCCAGCACTGTGGCGCAAACTCCATGACGAGGCGCTGGCCCGTGCCGAAGCCGGCCTGGCTCGTCCACCGCTGTGGATCCGTGGTTACGAAGCCGATCCACGGCTGATCCAGCCAGGCCGCAACAACGTCGAACGCGCAGGCCTGAGCGATTGGGTGAAGATCTACCAGGGCGAAGTCGGCACCTTCGAGCCGCGCCCGGACCAGAACCAGAAAGGCCTGGTGATCTGCAACCCGCCGTATGGCGAGCGTCTGGGCGACGAGGCCAGCCTTTTGTACCTCTATCAGAACCTCGGCGAGCGTCTGCGCCAGGCCTGCCTGAACTGGGAAGCGGCGGTGTTCACCGGTGCCCCGGACCTGGGCAAACGCATGGGCATCCGTAGCCACAAGCAATACGCCTTCTGGAACGGCGCCTTGCCGTGCAAGCTGCTGTTGATCAAGGTCCAGCCCGATCAGTTCGTCACCGGCGAGCGCCGTCAGCCGGAGCGCAACGGCGAAGTTGCCGAGCAGCGTTCGCCCGCTGCCGTGGCCAGCGAGCCGGCCCGCCTGAGCGAAGGCGGGCAGATGTTCGCCAACCGCCTGCAGAAGAACCTCAAGCAACTGGGCAAGTGGGCCAAGCGCGAGAACGTCAGTTGCTATCGCCTGTACGATGCCGACATGCCCGAGTACGCCCTGGCCATCGACCTGTACCAGGATTGGGTGCATGTGCAGGAGTATGCCGCACCGCGCTCGATCGATCCGGAAAAAGCCCAAGCGCGCCTGTTCGACGCCCTGGCAGCGATTCCCCAGGCGTTGGGTATCGACCAGAGCCGGGTGGTGGTCAAGCGCCGTGAGCGCCAGACCGGCACCCGTCAGTACGAGCGCCAGAGCACCCAGGGTCAGTTCCTGGAAGTGCGGGAGGGCGGCGTCAAGCTGCTGGTCAACCTCACCGATTACCTGGACACCGGGCTGTTTCTCGACCACCGTCCGATGCGCCTGCGCATTCAGCGCGAGGCTGCGGGCAAGCGCTTCCTCAACCTGTTCTGCTACACCGCCACGGCCAGTGTGCATGCGGCCAAGGGCGGTGCGCGCAGCACCACCAGCGTCGATTTGTCCAAGACCTACCTGGACTGGGCGCGGCGCAACCTGTCGCTCAATGGCTTTTCGGACAAGAACCGCCTGGAGCAGGGCGACGTCATGGCCTGGCTGCAAGCCTGCCGCGACGAGTACGAGCTGATCTTCATCGACCCGCCGACCTTCTCCAACTCCAAGCGCATGGAAGGCGTATTCGACGTGCAGCGCGATCATGTCGAGTTGCTCGACCTGGCCGTGGCACGCCTGGCGCCGGGGGGCGTGCTGTACTTCTCGAACAACTTCCGCAAGTTCCAGCTCGATGAAAACCTGACTGAGCGCTACGCGGTGGAAGAGATCAGTGCCCAGACCCTGGACCCGGACTTTGCCCGCAATAGCAAGATTCACCGGGCATGGAAGATCCAGGCGCGCTGATCGGCTGATTGTCGCGGGCGATGATTGCTTCGTTAATGGCTAATGGCTATAACTCAATCAGAGCCCGCGATCCGCAGGACGCTGGCGTTTTGAGTGCTTTCTATGTCGATGCACGTCGCTCGTCCGAAGATGCTCGGCTTTGTCAGCGAAGAAGTTTCCGCCTGGCTGGTGGCCGGTGTGGCGTTTGTGGCCGGCAGCCTGTTGACAGCGCTGCTGGCGCTGGCGACTCATGACCTGTACCACCAGCAGCTGCGGCAGCGCTTCGAACTGCTGGCCAGCGAACGCTACAGCCGTATCGAAGAACGCTTCGAGGACCAGGTGCAGCGTCTTGACGGCCTGCGCCGTTTCTTTGTGTTCTCCTCAAACGTTACCCTGGATGCGTTCAACGGCTATGCCCAACCTTTGCTCTACCGGACCCAGGCCTATGCCTGGGCGCCACGGGTAGCCGGCGAGGCGCGCGAGGCGTTCGAGCGCGGCGCCGCACAGACACTCGGCAAACCCTTTGCCATCCATGAACTCACTGACGCGGGCAGCCTGCAGGTCGCGGCGCCGCGGCCGTTTTATTATCCGCTGTACTACACCCAGGCGCTGAGTCACCAGGCGCAGCCCCTGGGCCTGGATATGCTATCCCAACCGCTGCGCCAGGCTGCTCTGGATCGCGCCCGGCAGCCTGGCAGCATGGCCGTTTCGGCGCCGCTGAACCTGAGCAATGTCGATCCGGCTTTTACCCGGGGCGTGCTGATGGTGGCCCCGGTGTTCGCGCCCGGCAATACTGCCAGCGCCCCTGACGGCTACGTGCTGGCGGTGATCAGCCTGCAGCAACTGATGGCCGAAGGGCTGCCCAGCCCGAGCCAGGACAATCTGGTAGTGCGCATTCTCGACCTGTCCGGGCAAGGCCGGCGCGAGGTGTTGTTTCAGTCGGGCAACGAGGGCGCCAGCACTGAGCTGACCGCCAGCCATCTGTTGCGCCTGGCCGATCATGACTACCAGCTGGATATTCAGCCGAGTCTGGCGTTCATGGAGGCCAATCGCTCCTCGGCGGTGAACGCCGTGGTACTGCTTGGCGGCCTGCTCAGCCTGTTGCTCAGCGCGTTGCTGTTCAGCCTGTTCGGCCAGCGCCAGCGGGCCCTGACCCTGGTCGAGCAGCGCACTGGCGAGTTGCGCGTCAGCGAGCAGTCGTTGCGCGACACCCATAATCAGCTGCGCAGCGTGCTTGATGCCGCGACCCAGGTGGCAATCATTGCCACCAGCTTGCGCGGGGTGATCAGTACCTTCAACGCCGGTGCCGAACGCATGCTCGGCTATCACAGCGCTGAAGTCATCGGCCAACTGACCCTTGAAGATCTGGTATTGCCGCAGGAACTGCAGGCCCGCGCACGAGCCTTGAGCCAACGTTATGGCCGCGAGGTCAGCGCGGCCCAGGCGATGTTTGCCGAGACGGTCCAGGAGGGTGAAAGCGAACCGGGCGAGTGGACGCTGTTGCGCAAGGATGGCAGCCACCTGCTGGCCAATATGCTGGTCACCGCGGTGCTCGACGAGCACGGGCTGTGGGTCGGGCACCTGGCCATTTGCATCGATGTCACGGAGCGCAAGCGTGTGCACGAGGCCCTGGCAGCCCGTGACCGCCTGCTGGAGAAACTCAGCGCCGAGGTGCCCGGTGGCATCTATCAGTTCCACCTCGACCGCGATGGCCACTCCTGTTTCAGCTATGCAAGCGAAGGTTTGCGCGATATCTACGAGATCGACCCGCAGCGTCTGCGCGAGGATGCGACGGCGGTGTTCGAGCGCATTCACCCGGACGATCTGGCGCGGGTGCGCGCGTCAATCCGCTACTCCGCCGATCACCTGACGCCCTGGCGCGAGGAGTATCGGGTGGTCCTGCCGGCGGCCGGGATGCGCTGGATACGTGGCGAGGCCACGCCGGAGCCGGCCGAGCAGGGCGCTACCTTGTGGCATGGCTACCTGACGGATATTTCCGATCTCAAACGCGTCGAGGAGGAGCTGCGGGCGTTGTCAGTGACGGACTCGCTGACCGGCATCCACAACCGGCGTTACTTCCAGGAGCGGCTCAAAACCGAACTTGAGCGGGCCCAGCGCGATAGTCAGGATCTGGCAGTGATCATGCTGGATATCGACCACTTCAAGCGGATCAACGACCTGTATGGTCATGCCGTGGGTGACCATGTACTGCGCAGCCTGTGCCAGCGCATCAACCATCGCTTGCGCCGCACCGACGTGTTCTGCCGCCTGGGTGGCGAGGAGTTCATGGTCCTGTGCCCGGGCAGCAATGCCGAACGGGCCTACACCCTGGCCTTGGAACTCTGGCAGGGCTTGCGCAGTATGCCGGTGGACGGTGTCGGCATGGTCACGGCGAGTTTCGGCGTAGCCGGCTGGCGCCCCGGGGAGGGCGCCGATGCCTTGCTGCTGCGCGCCGACTCGGGGGTGTATGCGGCCAAGCAGGCTGGCCGCGACCGGGTCGAGGGCGAACAGCCCTGAGCCAGGCTCAGGGCTGAATGGCGGCGGTGCTGTTGACCAGCTTTGGCTGGCGGTACAGGTCCAGCAGGACCTGATCGAGCACTGCCGAAGCACCCCAGGGTTTCGGATCGTTGAGGATCGCCGCCACCGCCCAGGTGTTGCCGTTGCTGTCGCGGCTGAAGCCGGCGATGGCCCGTACGGTATTCAGGGTGCCGGTCTTGATGTGCGCTTCACCGGTCATGGCGGTGCGCTTGAGGCGCTTGCGCATGGTGCCGTCCATCCCCACCAGCGGCATCGAGCTGATGAACTCGGCGGCGTACGGGCTGTTCCAGGCAGCTTGCAGCAGGGCCGCCATTTCCCGGGTGCTGACCCGTTCGGCGCGCGACAGGCCCGAGCCGTTTTCCATGATCAGGTGCGGCGCGGTGATGCCTTTTTTCGCCAACCACTGACGCACCACGCGCTGGGCGGCACGGGCGTCGTCACCATCGGCGTCGGTACGGAACTGCGCACCCAGGCTCAGGAACAACTGCTGGGCCATGGTGTTGTTACTGTACTTGTTGATGTCGCGGATGATCTCGACCAGGTCCGGAGAGAAGGCGCGCGCCAGCAAACGGGCGCTTTTCGGCACGTTGTCGACCCGGTCGCGGCCCTGGATGCTACCACCCAGTTCGTTCCAGATCGCCCGTACCGCACCGGCGGCGTAGGTCGGGTGATCAAGCAGCGACAGGTAGGTTTGCGAGTTGCAGCCATCGCCCAACTGGCCACTGACCACGACGCTGACGCCGTCGGCCTGAACCACCGGGTTGTAGCGCACGTCGCCGCTGCACTGCTTGGCGTTGACCGCCTTGACCTGGTTGTCGATGCGAATGTTGGCAATCGGCGGCTCGACCGACACCAGGACCTTGCCACCGTCGTTACGGGCGACGAAGCGCAAGGCCTTGAGGTTGATCAGCAGCGAGTCGGGCTTGACCAGGAAGGGCTTGTTCTCATCGCCGCCGTCATCGTTGAACTGCGGCAGTTGCGGCTGGATGAAGTGGCTGCGGTCAAGCACCAGGTCACCGCTGATGGTCTGCACGCCATTGGCGCGCAGGTCGCGCATCAGCAGCCAGAGCTTTTCCATGTTCAGTTTCGGGTCGCCACCGCCCTTGAGGTACAGGTTGCCCTGCAGCACGCCATTGCGCAGCGGGCCATCGCTGTAGAACTCGGTCTTCCACTGGTGGGTGGGGCCGAGCATTTCCAGGGCGGCATAGGTGGTCACCAGCTTCATGGTCGAGGCCGGGTTGACCGAGACATCGGCATTGAACACGGTCGGGGTGCCCGGGCCGTTGAGCGGCAGCATCACCAGCGACAGGGCCGAATCCTGCAGTTTGTTGGTTTTCAGCGCTTGCTGCACTTTCGGTGAGAGCGTGGTGTTGACCGCGGCCGCGTGGCTGGAAAGCGCCAGGGGCATCAGCAGGCCGGCAAGCAAAAGAGGGCGAAGAGATCTGATCATGTGCGATAAAACCCTGCGAGCGAGGGGTGAAAAAAACGGAGCGAAAAAAGGTGAAGGCCCCGATACGGAAAAATATAGCGCGCATTATGCCCCAAGCCGAAGGCCCATGGGCCTGTGAATACCGGATCGAGCAGCAGCTTATCGGCTTTTAGTCCGGCAAGGGCGCGGCGAAACTGGTAAAGTGCCGCGCGTTAATACTCAAGAGGATTGTTTCATGGCCACTAACCGTTCCCGCCGTCTGCGCAAAAAACTCTGCGTGGATGAATTCCAGGAGCTGGGTTTTGAGCTGAACCTGGAATTCAAGGAAGATCTGTCCGACGAAGCCATTGACGCCTTCCTCGATGCTTTCCTGGATGACGCCATGGATGCCAATGGTCTGGACTACGTTGGCGGCGACGACTTCGGTCTGGTCTGCAAGGCTGAGCGTGGCTCGGTCACTGAAGAGCAGCGTGCAACTGTTGAAAGCTGGCTCAAAGGCCGCAGCGAACTGACCAAAATCGAAGTCAGCCCGTTGCTGGACGCCTGGTATCCGGAAAACCCGGTTAACCCGGCTTCCTGATCCTGCTGAAACGGCGGCCCCAGTGGCCGCCGTTTTCGTTTCTGCCCCGCCGCCTGTTCAGGTGTTGCCCCGCGATGGTTGGGCTGGCTGTGCGTGCAAGTACCCCTGCAACGCGTCTTCAAGCGCGCTCAAGACGCTCAGTAGCTGCTGCTGGCGATCCTCCAATACCGATGCTGCCTGGTTGCTCTGGCAATCGGCCTCCAGCTGCTCGCAGGCCTGAATCAGACTGTCGGCCTGAATGATGCGGGCGGGTCCGAGAATTTTGTGTGCCTGATTCATCAGTTGCACTGCATCGCCGAGCGGATCGATGGCCTTGAGCGAGGCGCGGTCATGTTTGAAACTGCGCAGCAGTTCTTCGAGCAGTTGGCGTAAATCACTCATGCTCTTGCCCACTACCGGCTCCAGCCCCTGCAGGTCGAATGGCAGCGGTGCAGGCGCTGGCGGCTGTGCGGCCAGCAAGGGCGCTTCGGCCAGGCGCCGGCTCAGTGCATTGAGGCTGATGGGCTTGAGCAGGCAGTCGTCCATGCCAACCTGGCGGCAGCGCTCGCGTACCTCCGGCTGGGCGTTGGCGGTGTAGCCGAGGATGGTGCAGGGGACCCATTGATACTGCCGTTCGTGGTCTCGCGCTGCCTGGGTGAACTGGTAGCCATTCAACTGTGGCATGTTGCAATCGACGATCACCACATCGAACTGCCCCTGGCGCCAGGTGCTCAGGCCACTCAGTCCATTGTCGGCGCTTGCATGCTCAAGCCCCAGAAAGGTCAGCTGCTGGGCAATCAGCAGCAGGTTGGCGGGATGGTCATCGATGACCAGTACGCGCAGCGGAGGTAGCACGGCACAGGGCTCTGGCGGTGCCGGAGCAGGCTTGGGGGTTTCCGCCAACAGGGTCATGGGCATGCCGATGTGCACACGGGTGCCCTGGCCGAGCACGCTGTGCAGGGTCAGGTTGCCTCCCATCGACTGGCACAGGTCGCGGCTGATCGCCAGGCCGAGGCCGGTGCCGCTGCGGGCCAGGTTGCTGTCCGGGTTGGCCTGGGCGAACGGCAGGAACAAGCGCTGCTGGTCCTGTGGGCTAATACCGATGCCACTGTCCTGTACCGTTACCCGCAAGGTCGGCCGGTTGGCAGCGGGGCCGGGCTCCAGGGCCAGGTGTACGGTGACTTGCCCTTTTTCGGTGAACTTGATCGCGTTGCTGACCAGGTTCGACAGGATTTGCTTGAAACGCAGGGGGTCGAGCAGGACCTCGCAGTGGGCCTGCGGGGCAATCTCCAGGCGCAGGAGCAGGTCCTTTTGCCGGGCCACGCCATCGAACACGCGACCGACCGATTCGACCAGCTCCGCCAGGTTGACAGGCTCCGGTGCGAGGGTCAGGTGCCCGGATTCGATGCGCGCCATGTCGAGGATGTCGCCAATCAAGGCCAGCAGTTCTTTGGCCGAATTGTAGGCTACCTCGATGGCCGGGCGATCGATATGCCCTTGATCCGCGCGTTTGAGCGTAAGTTCGAGCATGCCGATGATGGCATTCATCGGCGTGCGTATTTCATGGCTGATGGTCGCCAGGAAGACGCTTTTGGCGCGATTGGCGTCATCGGCCCGCTGCTTGGCCAGGCGCAGGTCCTGAATCAGCTGGCGTCGCTCGCTGATATCGATCCAGCCGCCAATGATCCCCTGGACTTCGCCCAGGGAATCCCGATAAGGCAGGATCCAGTGGTAGATGGTCAGTTCGCGCTCCTTGAGCAACAGCGGCCGGTCAACGATCAACGGGATCCCTTCGTGCATGACCTTCTGGTAATCGGCCTGGATCTGACTGGCATAGCAACTGTCGCCCAGGGTGCTGTCCTGGATCCTTTTGCCCAGCACGTCGCTCAGTTGCGCCTCGACAGCTTCCAGGTAACTGTCGTTGCAACTTTGCAGCAGTCCGTCGCGATCGCGAACGTACATGGGATGGGGAGTGCCGTTGAGCAGGGCGCGCATGAACTCGAGCTGGTCGTTCAGGGCCCGTTCGGCGGCCTCACGTTGCTTGATCTGGCGGCGCATCCAGGCGTTCCAGGCCAGTGACAGCAGGAGCAACAGGCTGGTACCCAGGACCACCTGGAGAATCAGGCGCTGGTATTTTTGCCAATAGGCGTCGGTTTCGGTGCTGTAGCCGCGCCAGCGGCTATTGATGATGCCCAGTTCCTCCGGGTCGATGCTCAACAGCGCCTTGTCGAGGATCGACGCCAGTTCCTGGGCGTTGCGCGCAGTGGCCATGGCGAAGGTGGCCGGTTCCGCGCCGACCGAGGAGCGGATCATCAAGTCGCGCTGGGACACGAGGCTGAAGTTGGCATTGATCAGCGCCGTGATGGCCGCATCGACTTGGCCACTGGCCAGCAATGAAGTGGAGTAGAACGTGCTCTCGGTCTCCACCAGTTGAATGTCGGGAAAGCGTTGGCGCAAATCATCGTACAAGGGGCTGTCGCGGGTCAGGGCCAGACGCCGGCCGGCCATCTGCTCGAGCGAATCGGGGCTGTCGGCACCCTTGCGGGTCATTAGTACGTAGGAGTTTTCCAGGTAAGGGCGACTGATCGCCAGGGTCCCGGCGCGACGAGGGCTGGGTGAAATCGCTGCGATGACGTCCGCCTGGTCATGGTTGAGGCGGTCGATCATATCGCTGATACCGCTGGCCCGTTGCACTTCGAAGCGCAACCCGGTACGCAGGCGGATAAGTTCCAGCAAATCGGCGGCAATCCCGCGAAAGTTGCCGGCGCTATCGAAGAAGGTCAACGGCGCAGCGGTTTCGTTAACCACCACCCGCACCACCGGATGCCCGCTCAGCCAGCGCTCCTCACGTTGTGACAACTGCAGTTTGCGGTCGGTCAGCAAGACGTCGCTGCCGGCACTCCAGCGTTTGAAGATGCTTTCTCGGGTGCTGCTGGACACCAGGTCGAGGGTGGTGTTGACCAGTTCCAGCAGGGTCTGGTTGTCGTGTCGCACGGCGAAGCTGAAGCCTACGGGCTCGTGCTTGCCGAAGTTGGCCATCTTGACGTTTTGCAGATGGCCCTGGTTGATAAGGTAGTGGGTCGAGATGGTATCGCCCAGAAACACATCGGCCTGGTCGAAGGCGACCGCATTGAGTGCATTCTGATAGGACGGGTATGACTGGATGGTGGCATCAGGATAACTGGCCAGCACTTCATCCAACGGCAGGTAGTGATAGACCATGCTCAGGCGCAGGCCCGCCAGGCCCATATCGAGCGGGCGTGACTCGTTCTCGCGGGTCACCAGCACCGGCTGATCGACGGCATAAGGCTTGGACAGGGCAATGCCGGGAGTCGCTGCCTCGAAGCCGTTGGTACTGCCCAGCAGGTCGATCTGTCCTTGTACCAGGGCCTTAACCGCCTCCTGGCGAGTAGCGAAACGTTGAACCTGGATCGGCAGGTTCAGTGCCGAACCGATCAACCCGGCGAAGTCGGCGGTCAGGCCTTCGTAATCACGGCCGCTGGCGGTCATGTCAAAGGGCGGGTAGTCCGGCGCTGAAGTCCCCAGAACCAGTTGGCCCTTGCCTTGGACCCACATCCGCTGGGTCGACGTCAGTGGCAGTTTTGTGGGCAGCGCACCGGCACGGCTGAACAGCGTGAACAGGCTGGCGGCGACTTCATCTGCCTGGGCGGCAAGGCTCAGACAGGCCAGGGCAGCGCACAGTAACAGGATCAGGCGTTGCCTATGCATGAGTGGCCTCAAACCAGTGCATTGCGTTTCGCCATCTCAATCAATTCGACCAGTGAGTTGGCTTTGAGCTTTTGCATCAGTCTTTTCTTGTAAGTACTGACGGTCTTGTTGCTGAGGAACATGCCCTGGGCGATCTCCTTGTTACTTCTACCTTGGGCAAATAGTTGCAGAACCATCAGTTCGCGATCGTTGACCTGTTTGAACAGGTCCAGTTCCGATACCGAATCATCCTGGCGACGTACAGGGTTGATGGCCTGACTTGGGAAATAGTTGTAGCCGGAAAGTACAGCTTTTATTGCGCTGAGCAGTTCGCAGAGGTCTTCTGCTTTGCACACATAGCCAGCGGCGCCCGAATGCATGCAGCGGCTGCCGAAGAGCGCCGGCGATTGCGCGGTCAGTACCAGGATTTTCATTTTTGCGGGGACGCCCATGGCATGGAAGCGCGAGAGCACCTCCAGGCCGTCCAGCCGCGGGATGCTGATGTCGAGGATGATCAGGTCAGGCAGGCATTCACGAACCATTTGCATGGCGTCCACGCCATTGTCCGATTCCCCGACCACTCGATAGCCTTCGTTCTCCAGAAGCATGCGCACCGCCAGGCGGATGACCGGGTGATCGTCGACGATGAATACAGAGTACATGTTGAACTTCCATAAAGGTGCCAGAGAGGAATAGCACCTTAACGCAGATAGAACTGGTCGCACATGAACTCAAGGCGTGTTAATCGATATATAGGAAAAGTCCTACTAACTTTGCAAGCGGAGATTACAGAGGGTTCTTTGTAGGGCGGGTGTTGGGCGGGTTGAAAGTAAGGTGAAGTTACGAAAGTGCCGGTCTGTTGATGATCGTTATCTGCGTGTAAGTTATTTCCTACTTGCTACGGATACGCACGCACCGTCCGGTACCCGGACAGTGCGTCGCAGCCGTTCAGGTTGGGCTGGAACGGCCAGTCATTTCACGGGCCATTTCACTGGCATAGCTGTCCGTCATCCCGGCAATGAAGTCGATCATGCGCAGGAAGGAGGTGTGCAGTGAGGCGTTGGGGCTTGGCGCGTTGTTACCCAGCAGGTCGAGGATACGCCGGCTCTTGAACGAGGGCGTGCGGCCGCCGTGCTGCTCCAGGGCGGCGCCACAGAACGAGTTGAGGAGAATTTCCAGGGTGGTGTAGGCACCAATTTCATGCAGGGTCTTGCGTTTGTCCTGGAAGATCTTCTTGCGCGCGATGTCCTTGGCCTGCAATACACAGCGTTTGGCCGGGCCATGCATATGCTCGACCAGATCGCCGTGGAGTGTGCCTGCCAGCAGGGCGTGCTGTTGCTCGACGAAGGCACGCGCGGCGGCGTTGGTCAGGTGTTCGATGGCTTTCCCGCGCAGGATCGCCAGTTTGCGCCGTCGAGAGTCGTCCGGGCCCAGCTGACGGTAGGTTTCCGGCAGGTCGTCACCCACCAGGCTCAGCAGGAGCGACTCCACTTCGGCATAGTCAAGCAAGTCCATTTCCAGGCCGTCTTCCAGGTCGATCAGGGCATAGCAGATGTCATCGGCCGCCTCCATCAGGTACACCAGTGGATGGCGTGCCCAGCGTTGTTCTTCGAGCTGTGGCAGGCCGAGCTTGCGGGCAATCTGTTCGAGCAATGGCAGTTCGCTCTGGTAGCAGCCGAACTTGTGTTTCTTGTAACCCAGTGCGTCGGCATGGCGCGCAGTCCAGGGGTACTTCAGGTAGGTGCCCAAGGTGGCATAGGTCAGTCGGGTGCCGCCATCGAACTGGTGGTACTCAAGTTGGGTGAGCACCCGGAAACCCTGGGCATTGCCTTCGAAGTTAAGAAAGTCGGCGCGCTCGGGCTCGCTCATCGCATCCAGCCAGCCGCGCCCGGCGGCCTGCTGGAACCAGTGACGGATAGCGTCTTCGCCGGAATGGCCGAAGGGTGGGTTGCCGATGTCATGGGCCAGGCAGGCTGACTGCACGACCATGCCCAGGTCGCTGGGTTCGCACCATTGCGGCAGGCTGGCGCGCAGGGTTTCGCCAACGCGCATGCCCAGCGAGCGGCCGACGCAGCTGACTTCCAGGGAATGGGTCAGGCGGGTGTGGATGTGGTCGTTGCTTGACACCGGGTGTACCTGGGTCTTGCGCCCCAGGCGGCGAAAGGCGCCGGAGAAGATGATCCGGTCGTGGTCTTTGTGGAACGGGCTGCGGCCGAGTTCTTCGGGGCTGTGCAGGGGTTTGCCGAGGCGTTCGCGGGTGAGCAGGGTGTGCCAATCCAAGGCCATTTCTCCGGTGCGGGGGCTGGGGGGTAGCTTCGCGGTTAGGGGGCGGCGCTGCAAGTGGCTTTGTGAGCTTAGGTCGGGGCAGGTAGATCAAGAGTGAGCGCGCCGATCTGTGGGAGCGGGCTTGACCCGCGATCACGCGCGCAGCGGTCGTAACCCAGGCGCTGCCTGTCGTGCTGGCGGCACTTACCGCTTGCTACCAGCGCCTTGCATGGCCAGCTTCAACAACGGGATCAAGCTGGTGGCCAATTTCACCAAGCGGCTGACGCTAACGCTGCGGGCGCCTTTGCCGGTCAGGAAACCCAGCAGCACCACGGCACCAATGCCCCACAACGGCGCGTGCTTGATGCCCAGGCCGCCTTGCAGCGAGTCGCCCATGGCGCGCAGGCGGGTCAGGGGGTTGAGCAGTTGCCCGGACTCATGGCGAATCTCCTGGCGGTGCATCTCCAGGCGCAGGCGCACCAGGGCCTTGCGCAGCTCTCGGCGGTTGGCGGACTGCGGTAGTTCAGGCAGGCTCATGGCAACAGGCGCTCCCGGTCCTTGGCAAGTTCTTCGAGGGTCGAGCTGAACGGCGACGATTCATCGAACATCGCAGCCTTCAGGCGCAGGCCGCAAAACAGCGCCGCCAGCCCATAGAACACGCACAGGCCAACGATGCCCGCCAGACGATAACTGTCCCAGAGCATCACCAGCACCAGGCCGGAGAGGGCGGTCAGCAACAGCAGGGCAAATACCAGGGCCAGCCCGGCCAACAGCAGCAGGCTCAGGGTCCGGGCCTTCTGCTCCTGCAATTCGATGCCAAACAGTTCGACATGGCCGTGCAACAGGCCCAGTACCGCCGCACCGAGGCGCTTGCTGGAGGGGCCGGCGCCGGCCAGTGGTTCGCTTTCCATGCTCGGTCCTCAGCGGCGGGTGGCCAGCAAGCCAATCAGGAAGCCGACACCGGCGGCGATGCCGATCGACTGCCAGGGATTGCTCTGCACGTAATCTTCAGTGGCGCTCAGGGCCGCCTGGCCTTGTTCGCGTACCGAGTCCTGGGTCAGTTGCAGGGTTTCCCGGGCGCGCAGCAGGCTGTCGTGGATCTGTTCGCGCAGTTCATCGGCCTGATCGCCAGCCAGGGTTGCCGTGTGTTCCAGCAGCTTCTCGGTATCGCGTACCAGGGCCTGGAAGTCAGCCATCAGTATTTCTTGAGCAGTCTTTGCCGATTTGCTGGCCATGGGGCTCTCCCTAACAGTGTGTATGGCTATTTCGAGTCGTGGGCGCGGGCGAAGGTTCAAGTGCAATTCACTGGTACAGCTTTTGCTTTGCCGTGGTGCGCCAGGGCCGGTGCCTGCGCCGCTTGTGGGCGTGGACAAACACCGGACCTGTAAACCTTAACCCAATCCACGACAAACCCAAGGAAAAACTCCCGTATCACCCGGATTGGCCAGGGAGGTGGCCGTGACAACGATCCAGGTTGGTGCACGAAGGGGTGTATCTGAGCTGTCTTGGTGCTTTTTTGCAGGCCTGCCTACTCCATGGAAAATTTGCAAAGCGCAGTGGACACCCTGGTCCACGGCTCCAACACGCTGTTCATTTTGCTCGGTGCGGTGATGGTCCTGGCCATGCACGCAGGTTTCGCCTTCCTTGAGGTGGGCACTGTGCGGCACAAGAACCAGGTCAACGCCCTGTCGAAGATTCTCAGCGATTTTGCCGTCTCGACCCTGGCGTACTTTTTCATCGGCTACTGGATTTCCTACGGCGTCAGCTTTCTGCAGCCGGCGCAGGTGTTGAGCCAGGCGCATGGGTACAGCCTGGTGAAGTTCTTTTTCCTGCTGACCTTTGCCGCGGCGATTCCGGCGATCATTTCCGGCGGTATCGCCGAACGGGCACGCTTTGCCCCGCAACTGTGCGCCACGGTGTTGATCGTGGCCTTTGTCTACCCATTCTTCGAAGGCATCGTCTGGAATGGCAACTTTGGCCTGCAGGCCTGGCTGGCGGCACGTTTTGGTGCAGGCTTCCATGATTTTGCCGGCTCTGTCGTGGTGCATGCCATGGGGGGCTGGCTGGCACTGGCGGCGGTATTGCTGCTGGGGCCGCGCAACGGCCGTTATCGCGACGGCAAGCTGGTGGCGTTTGCGCCGTCGAACATTCCTTTCCTGGCGCTGGGTTCGTGGATCCTGATCGTCGGCTGGTTCGGTTTTAACGTCATGAGCGCACAAACCCTGCAAGGGGTCAGCGGCCTGGTGGCGGTCAACTCGTTGATGGCCATGGTTGGCGGAACGGTGGCGGCCTTGGTGGTAGGGCGCAATGACCCGGGCTTCCTGCACAACGGCCCGTTGGCCGGGTTGGTGGCGGTGTGCGCAGGTTCCGACCTGATGCACCCGGTGGGCGCGCTGGCTACCGGGGCGATTGCCGGCGCCTTGTTTGTCGGCTGCTTTATCGCCGCGCAGAACACCTGGAAGATCGATGACGTGCTGGGCGTGTGGCCGTTGCATGGCTTGTGCGGGGTATGGGGCGCAATTGCCTGCGGGATCTTCGGCCAGAGTGCCTTGGGCGGGCTGGGCGGGGTCAGCCTGGTCAGCCAGTTGCTCGGCAGTTTGGCCGGAGTTCTGGTGGCCTTGATCGGCGGCTTTGCCGTGTACGGGGGGATCAAACTGTTGCTCGGTCTGCGCCTGAGTCAGGAGCAAGAGTATTACGGCGCCGACCTGTCGATTCACAAGATCGGCGCCACCAGTCAGGACTGAATCGTTCAGCGCCCGGCGAGCAAGCGTGCTTGGCAGGCTTCCACGGCGCTCAACGGGCCGCTGACCAGCACCGCATCACCGGCGTGCAGGCAGGTGCCGGTATCCACTTGCAGCTCCTCGCCCTGGCGCTGGACCGCCTGCAGCTCGACGCCCAGTTGTTCAAGGCCCAGCTCGCTCAAGGTACGGCCACAAGCGAAGGCTTCGGCGCCGAGGTTGACCGCGTGCATCATGGCCTTGGGCAGGCCTTCACTGTCGACCGGGCTGGTCTGGGCGCCATGGTAGAAGGCATGCAGCAGGCGGTAGCGGGTCTTGCGCACCTCATCCACCCGGTGCTGTACCTGATCTTGCGGCAGGCCGAGCATCACCAGGGCATGGGAGGCCAGCATCAGGCTCGATTCCAGCAGTTCCGGGACCACCGCCGTGGCGCCGGCCGCACGCAGCTCGTCGCGCTGGCTGTCGTCGCGGGTGCGTACCAGGATCTGCACCTGGGCGTGACGTGCGCGGGCGGCCTTGAGCACGCTCAGGGCGATGTCGGTCTTGTCCACGGCTATCACCAGTAGCCGCGCCCGCTCAAGGCCGATGGCCGTGAGCAGTTCGCCACGGCGCGAGTCGCCGTAGTGCACGCAACTTTCCCCGGCGGCGGCTTCCTGAACCCGCACCGGGTCGTCATCCAGCGCGATGAAGGGAATGTCCTCGCGGCGCAGGAAGCGCCCGATCGACTGGCCAACCCGGCCGTAGCCGCAAATCAGCACATGGCCGTTCATCGAGGCGCTCTGGGCTTCGATTTCTTCCAGTTGAACTTCCTGGTTGGGCTTGCGATGCAGGCGCGCGGCAATGCCGGGGGCGGCCCGGAGCAGCAGGGGGGTGACCAGCATCGAGCAGAAGGTCGCGGCCAGCAGCAGGTGCCCCAGCTCCTCGGGCAGCAGCTGGGTCTGTTGCATCTGCGCCATCAGGGCGAAACAGAACTCGCCCCCCTGGGCCAGGGCCAGGCCGCTGCGCCAGGCGGTTTCAGCGTCGCTGCCGCGCACCCGCACCAGGGCGGCGACGATGCAGCCCTTGACCAGCAGCAGTGCCAGGGTCAGGCCGAGGATCTGCAGGCCATGGCTGGCAAACAGTTGCAGGTCGATAAGCATGCCGATACTGACGAAAAACAGCCCCAGCAGGATGTCGCGGAACGGGCGGATGTCCGCTTCGATCTGATGACGGTAATTGCTTTCGCCCAGCAGCATGCCGGCGAGGAAGGCCCCCAGGGCCGGGGACAGCCCCAGCAAATGAGTCAGCCATGCCGTCAGCAGCACGATCACCAAGGCCAGAAGCACGAACAATTCCGCCGAATGCGAGCTGGCCACTTCATGGAACAGGCGCGGCAGCAGCCAGCGGCTGGCCAGCAGCAGGCCGACGAAGAGGATGACGGTCTTGCCCAGGGTCAAGGGCAAGGCCCAATACCAAGCCTGGCCGCTCTGGCCGGCAAACACCGGGACCAGGGTCAGCAGCAACACCGCCACCACATCCTGGAACAGCAGCACGCCGATGGCGTTCTGGCCGTGGCTGCTGAAAATCTCGCCGAGGCTGGTCAGCTCCTTGCTGACGATTGCCGTGGACGAGAGCGCAAGACCTGCGCCTAACAGCAATGCCGCGTTGCTCGGCATGCCCAGCAGGGCCAGCAGCCCGGCAAGCAGGATGCTGGTGCAGATCACCTGCAGGCTACCCAGGCCAAACACCACCTGGCGCAAGGCAAGCATCTTCGACAGGGAAAACTCAAGCCCTAAGGAAAACAGCAGAAACACCACACCCATTTCAGCCAGGTCCGGCAGCTCCTCACTTTCATTGACCCAGTCCAGGGCGGTAGGGCCAACGAACAGGCCGACGCACAAATAGCCGAGTACCGGCGGCAACTTCAGGCGCCGGAAGATAGCGATGACGACCAGCGATGAGGCCAGGATGATCAACAGGTTGGCAAACACAAAACACTCCCTTGCGAAAACAGCGAAAAAACCATTAAGTCTGAACGACTTGCGCCATTTGGCCATTGATGTGCATCAGCACTTCAATGCCGTTCGCCGACTTCAAGGGCGGCGCTCGACTGGCCCCGAATGCAGACCTAGAATAATGATCCGTTCCTACAGATGCTGGTACCCATAAATGCCTCCTGAATGCCAATTGTTCGGCACCCTGGGGTGTCACCTGTGTGAAGTGGCCGAGGCGCTGCTGATGCCGTTTGTCGAGCATGGGCTGCTGGTCGAGTTGGTTGATATTGCCGACCATGAGGGCATGTTCGAAGCCTATGGCCTGCGTATCCCTGTGCTGCGCCGATGTGATTCCGGGGCGGAGCTGAACTGGCCGTTTGACGCCGAACAAGTCGTGACCTTTCTGAAGTAAAGCAGTCATGGGCGGGGAGCCGCTTCCTGTCGTGCGTTGATTGAGCGGTGCGGGGACAATCCTTGGCGAATTCAAAACGCCAAGGAATGGTCCCATGCTGCTTTCCCCGCATTTCACGCTCGCTGAGATGACCGTCTCGGAAACCGCCGCACGTCGCGGTATCGACAATACCCCCAATGAGCAGATCATCAGCAACCTGCAACGGCTCAGCGCCGGGCTCGAAGAGATTCGCAGCCTGATCGGGCGGCCGATCCTGGTCAGCAGCGGCTTTCGCTCGCAAGCGCTGAACCAGGCGATCGGTGGCTCAGCCGGCAGTGTTCATACTCAAGGCCTGGCGGCGGATATCAACGCTGCCGGGTTGTCGCCCCGCGAGCTGGCCATGCGGGTAATGGACAGTGACCTGGTGTTCGATCAGTTGATCCTGGAGTTCGGCCAGTGGGTGCACTTTGGCCTAAGCGCCAATGTGCCGCGCCGTCAGGTGCTGACCATTCGCTACGACAGTGGTTATCTGCCAGGCCTGGTCTGACAGCGGCTGTCTGATTGACGCCGGCGACATCTCTGAATATGCTGTATATAAATACAGTGTAGGGGTGGCGCTTGCGTCGAGGGTCCGGATCAATGGTCAATGTCGAACAACTGAAATATTCCGTCAATCGCATGGCTGTCGAGGTCGTGAGTGAAGCGGTGCTCGAGTTGCGCCTTGACGGCCTGGTGCTGGAAGGCAAAACGCCGTTCAACAAAGTGCACTTCAACACATGCTTCGCCGAGATCGAAGCCTTGTTCCAGCGTGCTGGCTATCATCGGCCACTGGATGTGGTCGGTTATCAGGGCCTGCTGTACGCCCTCTACGATCCCAGCCGTTGGGAGGCGGTCGAGGTGCTGCGCTGGCTCAAGGAGTACACCGAGGCTGCAGCCGCCGAAGCTGGCTGAGCGGGCGGGCATGGGGGATAATGGCCGGTCCACCTGTCTCGAGTGTTCCCATGGCCACGCCCCCCTTCGATCCGGCTCAGCATCAAGCCAGCACCGTGTGCCTGCCGCCTGGCAACTGGGCGACGGTACTCGATTGCTTGAGCGAGCACTTCAAGGCCATTGGCCGCGAGCAGTGGCTCGATCGCATCGCCCGCGGCCGGGTGCTGGATGCTCAGGGGGCGCCGATCAGCGCCTCGCTTGTCTACCGTCCGGGCCTGCGCATCCATTATTTTCGCGAAGTGCCGAACGAGAAGCCGATTCCGGTCGAAGAGGCCATCCTGCACATCGATGAGCACCTGGTGGTGGCGGACAAACCGCATTTTTTGCCGGTCACCCCGACTGGCGAGTATGTCGAGCAGACCTTGTTGCGCCGGCTGATCCGTCGTCTCGACAACCCCAATCTGGTGCCCTTGCACCGCATCGACCGGCATACCGCCGGGCTGGTGCTGTTTTCGGCCAACCCGCAGAGCCGTTCGGCCTATCAGTCGCTGTTCCCCAACCGGCAGATCGACAAGCGCTACCAGGCCATCGCCCGCGCCTTGCCCGAGCGTGCGTTCCCGTTGGTGCACAAGAGCCGCCTGGTCAATGGCGAGCCGTTCTTTCGCATGCAGGAGGTGGACGGGCTGAGCAACAGCGAAACCCTGGCCGACGTGCTGGAGAAAAACGGCGAACTGTGGCGCTACGGGCTGTCGCCGGTGACCGGCAAGACCCACCAGTTGCGCGTGCACATGACCGCGCTGGGCGCGAGTATCTGCAATGATCCGTTCTATCCGGACATCGTTCAGGGGCCGGACGACTACAGCAAACCATTGAAGCTGTTGGCCCACAGCCTGCGCTTCAAGGACCCGCTGAACGGTGCAGAGCGTTACTTCGAAAGCCGGCTGACGCTCGACTGGTAAGGCGCGAAGCCGCGCACCGCCAAAGGCGATGCGCGGAAGGGCTTAGCGGTTGAAACGCTCCACCAGCGAGTACTGGGTGGTCGCGGTACGGGTCAGCTCTTCGCTGAGCAGTGCCGAATGCTGGGCCTGTTCCGAGGTCTGGTCGGCCAGTTGGGCGATGGTGCTGATGTTGCGGCTGATTTCGTCGGCAACCGCAGTCTGCTCTTCGGTGGCGGCAGCAATCTGCGTGGCCATGTCGGTAATGTTGGCCACCGCTTCACTGATACCCACCAATGCCTGGTCGGCTTCCATCACCCGTGCAACGCCTTCTTCAGCCTGGCGATGACCGCTTTCCATGGTCTGCACGGCGCTGTTGGCGGTCTGTTGCAGCTTGGCGATCAGGCCGTGGATCTGCCCGGTGGACTCAGCGGTGCGTTGTGCCAGTTGACGCACCTCGTCAGCGACCACGGCAAAACCGCGCCCCATCTCGCCGGCACGGGCCGCTTCGATGGCGGCGTTCAGGGCCAGCAGGTTGGTCTGGTCGGCAATGCCCTTGATCACATCGACCACGCCACCGATCTCGTCGCTGTCGCGGGCCAGCTGCGTGACGGTCAGGCCGGTTTCGCCAACGGCAGCCGACAGGCGCTGGATGGCTTCGCGGGTTTCCCCGGCGATGTCGCGGCCACGGCCGGTCAGGCGATTGGCTTCCTGGGTGGCATCGGCCGTGCGCTGGACATGGTTGGCCACTTCCTGGGTGGTGGCGGCCATCTGGTTGACGGCGGCGGCGACCTGCTCGGTCTCGACCCGCTGGCGTTCCAGGCCCGAGGAGCTGTTGTGGGCCAGGGTGTCGGACTGACGCGCTTGCTCGTTAAGGTGTTCGGCGGTGTCCTGCAGGCGGGTCAGGCAGGTTTTCATCCGTGCGTCCTGGCTGAGCATGGCCATTTCCAGGCGCGCCTGCACGCCGCGGCTGTCGGTGTACATCTGCGCGATCAGCGGGTCGGAGGTGGTCTGTTCGGCCAGGCGCAGCAGGCGCTTGAGGCCGCGTTGCTGCCAGCTCAGGCCGAGCAGGCCGAGCGGTACCGAGAGGCCGGCGGCCAGGGCGAAGCCCCAGGAGTGGCCCAGCCAGTTGCCGATCAAAAAGCCGACCTGGCTGACCAGAATGAACGGCAGCCAGTCCTGTACCACCGGCAGCCACTTGTCGCGACGCGGAATCGCCGGTTTGCCCTGGTTGATGCGCTGGTACAAGGCCTCGGCGCGGCGTACCTGCTCGGCGGTGGGCTTGACCCGCACCGACTCGAAACCTACCACCTGATTGTTCTCGAACACCGGCGTGACATAGGCGTTGACCCAGTAATGGTCACCCGACTTGCAGCGGTTCTTGACGATGCCCATCCAGGGCAGGCCTTGCTTGAGCGTGGTCCACATATGCGCAAACACTGCGGGTGGCACATCCGGGTGGCGCACCAGGTTGTGCGGCGCGCGCATCAGCTCCTCGCGGGAGAAACCGCTGATCTCGACGAAAGCGTCGTTGCAGTAAGTGATCACGCCCTTGGCATCAGTGGTCGAAATCAACCGTTGCTGAGCTGGGAAAGTCCGTTCGCGCTGGGTAATCGGCTGGTTGTTACGCATTAGCTGTTCAATCCGCAAGGCTTTCGAAAGGTATCGGCACGCCGGGGGTTTTGTTGAATGAATATTTGCAGGGTTTGATTTTGATCAAGGAGTCCTGATCTGACCTGCGCTAAGACATTCGTGCAAAGTTCAACAAATTAGCTGCATTCTTTCATGGTTTTGACACAAAAGTCAGCTAATGACCGCCTGTTCACGACGGCATCAGCATCGGGTAGCTGAAACCGGCAAAATGCGCCAGGTTCAGGCCGAAATGGCACAGAACCGCAGCGAAAAGGCCGCCATAACGGTAAGCCAGGCCATAGCCGATACCCGCCAGGCCAGCCAGCAACACCCATTGCCAGCCGCCACCCAGGTGGGCCAGGCCGAACAGTGTGGCGGCCAATGGCAGGGCCAGGTTCTGGTTCTTTAGCAGCCGTTGCAGACCGCCCTGGATATAGCCCCGGAACAGCAGCTCTTCAGTCAGGCACACCAGCAGCAGGTTGTTCATTGCCCAGACCCAGCCTTGCTCTGGCCACTTTGGCGCCCAGGCGACCATCCCCAACAGCCAGGCACCGCCCAGGCACACCGCGACAACCACGGGTAAGGTCAGGGCGAGGCTGGCCAATGGGCGCTTGTTCTTCAGTGCCAGCACCCAAGGGCAGGCCAGGAGCAGCCAGAAGCCAATCAGCGGCTTGTCGAGGTTCAGGTACATGGAAAAGGGCAGGGCGTCGCTGCTAAAGCGCACCTTGTCGATGACCTTGGCGCCGCTGAAGCCCGGCAGCATATGCAGGGCCAGGGCGATGGCCAGCATCACGAACAGGGCATGGCCGACCAGTTTCTGCCAGAGGCTGGCACGACGCACCAGCAGGCCGGCGCACAGCAGGGCAATCAGGGTGGGCAGGGCCAGCAGGCCGAGGTTGCCCTTGAACAGGGCGAAGATATAACCGAGGCCGAGCAGCGCCAGGCCGATCCATTGCGGAGCAAGCATGAGACATCCTTTGAAAAGCAAAACGTGAATCCTTCGACTGCGTTACTGCGGTCGAGGACACGCCTTTCGGCCATCCTTTGGCCATTACTGCTTATCCTACGTGTTCTGCGGCACAGGGCAAAGGCCCGGTCACCAAGGACCGGGCCCTGACTTCAGGCTGCGATCAATTGCCGCAGCACATAGTGAAGGATGCCGCCAGCCTTGAAGTACTCCACTTCGTTGAGGGTGTCGATCCGGCACAGCACTTCGATCTGTTCCTGGCGACCATCCTCGCGGCTGATCTTCAGGTTCAGGGTCATGTGCGGTTGCACCTGGGCATGGCTCAGGCCGAGTATGTCGATACGCTCGCGGCCATCCAGCGCCAGGCTCTTGCGGTTCTGCCCGGGCTTGAACTGCAGTGGCAGCACGCCCATGCCCACCAGGTTGGAGCGGTGAATACGTTCGAAGCTCTCGGCCAGCACCGCCTTGACCCCCAGCAGGTTGGTGCCCTTGGCGGCCCAGTCGCGGCTGGAGCCGGTGCCGTACTCCTGCCCGGCAATCACCACCAGAGGCGTGCCATCGGCTTGGTAGCGCATGGCCGCGTCATAGATCGCCAGCTTCTCGCCAGTGGGCACGTACAGGGTGTTGCCACCTTCTTCTCCGCCGAGCATTTCGTTGCGGATGCGGATATTGGCGAAGGTGCCGCGCATCATCACTTCATGGTTGCCACGCCGTGAGCCGTAGGAGTTGAAGTCGCGGGGCTCTACGCCCTTGTCGCGCAGGTAGTGTCCGGCCGGGCTGTCGGCCTTGATGTTGCCGGCCGGGGAGATGTGGTCGGTGGTCACCGAGTCGCCGAGCAGGGCCAGCACCCGGGCGCCGTGGATATCCTCGATCACCGGCAGCGGCCCGGTAATGGCATCGAAAAACGGTGGATGCTGGATGTAGGTGGAATCGTCCTGCCATACATAGGTGGCCGCCTGCGGCACCTCAATGGCTTGCCACTGGGCGTCGCCGGCGAACACCTCGGCATACTCCTTGTGGAACATCGCGGTATCGACGCTGGCCACGGCATCGGCGATTTCCCGCTGGCTTGGCCAGATGTCGCGCAGGTACACCGGTTGGCCATCCTTGCCGATGCCCAGTGGGTCACGGCTGATATCGATGCGCACGGTGCCGGCCAGGGCGTAGGCGACCACCAGCGGCGGCGAGGCCAGCCAGTTGGTTTTCACCAGCGGGTGCACGCGGCCCTCGAAGTTGCGGTTGCCCGAGAGCACCGAGGCGACGGTGAGGTCGGCGCTGGTGATGGCTCTCTCGATGGCTTCGTCCAGCGGGCCGGAGTTGCCGATGCAGGTGGTGCAGCCATAGCCGACCAGGTCGAAGCCCAGGGCATCGAGGTACTGGGTCAGGCCGGCGGCCTTGTAGTAGTCGGTCACCACTTTGGAGCCGGGGGCCAGCGAGCTCTTGACCCAGGGTTTGCGCTGCAGGCCTTTCTCGATCGCTTTTTTCGCCACCAGGCCTGCGGCCATCATCACGCTGGGGTTGGAGGTGTTGGTGCAGGAGGTGATCGCAGCGATCACTACTGCGCCGTTTCTGAGCAGGTGTTGCTGGCCTTGATGCTCATAGCTGACTTCGCCGGCCTGGTCGGCATTGCCCACCGCCACGCCGCCACCGCCCTCGCTTTCCAGGCGGCCTTCTTCCTTGCTCGACGGCTTGAGTTGCAGGCCGATGAAGTCATCGAAGGCCTGACTGACATTGCTCAGGGCCACGCGGTCTTGCGGGCGCTTGGGCCCGGCCAGGCTCGCTTCGACTTCATTCATGTCCAGGGCCAGGGCGTCGGTGAATACCGGCTCCTGGCCGGGCAGGCGCCACAGGCCCTGGGCCTTGCAGTAGGCCTCGACCAGTTTCACCGTGGCTTCAGGGCGGCCCGACAGGCGCAGGTAGTCGAGGGTAATCTGGTCGACCGGGAAGAAGCCGCAGGTAGCGCCGTACTCCGGCGCCATGTTGGCGATGGTGGCGCGGTCCGCCAGGGGCAGGTCGGCCAGGCCATCGCCGTAGAACTCGACGAATTTGCCGACCACGCCTTTCTTGCGCAGCATCTGCGTGACGGTCAGCACCAGGTCGGTGGCGGTGATGCCTTCACGCAGCTTGCCGGTCAGCTTGAAGCCGATCACTTCCGGGATCAGCATCGACACTGGCTGGCCGAGCATCGCCGCTTCGGCCTCGATACCGCCCACGCCCCAGCCCAGCACGCCCAGGCCGTTGATCATGGTGGTGTGCGAATCGGTGCCGACCAGGGTGTCGGGGAAGGCGTAGGTGCGCCCGTCCTCTTCACGGGTCCAGACGGTGCGGCCCAGGTACTCAAGGTTGACCTGGTGGCAGATGCCGGTGCCCGGCGGCACCACGCTGAAGTTGTCGAAGGCGTTCTGGCCCCAGCGCAGGAAGGCATAGCGTTCACCGTTGCGCTGCATTTCGATGTCGACGTTCTGGGCAAAAGCCTGCGGGCTGGCGTAGCGGTCGACCATCACCGAGTGGTCGATGACCAGGTCGACCGGCGACAACGGGTTGATCCGCTGTGGGTCGCCGCCGGCCTTGGCCATGGCCGCGCGCATGGCCGCCAAGTCGACCACCGCCGGAACGCCAGTGAAGTCCTGCATCAGCACCCGTGCCGGGCGGTACTGGATTTCGCGGTCGGAGCGCCGCTCCTTGAGCCAGTTGGCCAGCGCCGAAAGGTCGCCGCTGGTGACGGTCTTGCCGTCTTCCCAGCGCAGCAGGTTTTCCAGCAGCACTTTCAGCGACATCGGCAGGCGCTGCAGATCGCCGAGGGTGCGAGCGGCGTCGGGCAGGCTGTAATAGTGGTAGAGACGATCATCGACCGTCAGGGTCTTGAGGGTTTTCAGGCTATCGAGCGAGGGCATTACCAACTCCTTCTGCGCCGGTGAACGGCAATCTTCCCTGCTGTCGCCGGTTCACCGCCTCTGTGACGGTCCGCACGGCACGGACCTGGCTGAACGGTCAGGTTAGCCCTGTTTGGCGGACCTGACCATGTACTGGACCGGCAGGAAGTGTCGCAGGTTCCGAACTTCCTTTATCATTCGCCGATTTACCGGCGCTGCGTATTGCGCCCGGTCAGGGTTGGCGTGATTGGGCGCCATCCGTCCTGGAGTGAAGATGAATACCCTGTTTATGCATTGCCGGCCCGGTTTCGAAAGTGAAGTCTGTGCCGAAATCGCCGAGCACGCCGCGCGCCTGAACGTCGCCGGCTACGCCAAGGCCAAGCCGCAGAGCGCCTGCGCCGAGTTCATCTGCAACGACGCCGAAGGTGCCGAGCAAATGATGCGCGAGCTGCGTTTTGCCCAGCTGATCTTCCCCCGGCAATGGGCCCGCGGCGCGTTCATCGAGCTGCCGGAAACCGATCGCATCAGCGTACTGCTCGACGCCCTGGCTGATTATCCGCAGTGCGGCAGCCTGTGGCTGGAGGTGATGGACACCAACGACGGCAAGGAGCTTTCGACCTTTTGCCGAAAGTTCGAAGTACCGCTGCGCAAAGCCCTGAGCAAGGCCGGGCGCCTGGTTGAGGATGCGCACAAGCCACGTTTGCTACTGACCTTCGTCAGCGGCCGGCGGGTGTTTGTCGGCCTGGCGGCGGCGGACAACTCGGCGATGTGGCCGATGGGCATTCCGCGCCTGAAATTTCCCCGCGAAGCACCGAGCCGTTCGACCCTGAAGCTGGAAGAGGCCTGGCACCACTTCATCCCGCGCGACCAGTGGGATGCGCGGCTGTCCGATGACATGACCGGGGTCGACCTCGGCGCGGCGCCGGGTGGCTGGACCTATCAACTGGTCAAGCGCGGCATGCTGGTGACCGCCATCGACAACGGACCGATGGCTGAGAGCCTGATGGACACCGGCCTGGTCCAGCACCTGATGGCCGACGGCTTTACCTACAAGCCCAAGCAAACCGTGGACTGGATGGTCTGCGATATCGTCGAGAAGCCGGCGCGCAGTGCTGCCTTGCTGGAAACCTGGCTGGGCGAAGGCCTGTGCCGGGAGGCGGTGGTCAACCTCAAGTTGCCGATGAAGCAGCGCTATGCCGAAGTGCGGCGCTTGCTCGAACGCATCGAGGAAGGCTTCAAGGCGCGCAAGGTCAAGGTGTCGATTGGCTGCAAGCAGCTGTATCACGACCGCGAAGAAGTGACCTGCCACTTGCGCCGCCTGGATCTGAAACCGCGGTGAGGCCATCGCTGGCAAGGGTGGCTGCAAAACCTGTGGGAGCCGGCGTTGCCGGCGATCAGCCCAGCGAAGATGACCCTGCCGTGTGCATGAGCGATAATAGCTGATTGTTTCCGGAGTTCTACATGACTGACCTGACCCCAGATGCCATCCTCGACGCCACCGGCCTCAACTGCCCGGAGCCGGTGATGATGCTGCACCAGCACATCCGCGACCTGGCCGCCGGTGGCCTGCTCAAGGTGATCGCCACCGATCCCTCGACCCGTCGCGATATCCCCAAGTTCTGTGTGTTCCTGGATCACGAACTGGTCCAGCAGCAGGAAGACGCGGGCACCTACCTGTACTGGATCCGCAAGAAGCTCGACTAACGCTTTTCAGCCCGGCGAATGTGCTTGGCGCTGCTGCGCGCCAATCGAATCGCCAGCATCAGCGCCGCGCAGGTGAGCCCGGCAATCAGGCCTTCCCACAGGCCGTTGGGGCCGCTGGCCGGGCCGAACAGGTCGGTCAGGCCCAATACATAACCCACCGGCAAGCCAATGCCCCAGTAGGCGAACAGGGTCAGGATCATGGTCACCCGGGTGTCCTGGTAGCCGCGCAGGGCACCGGCGGCGATCACCTGGATGGCATCGGAGAACTGATACAGCGCGGCATACACGATGAGCATCGCGGCAATCTGGATCACTGCCGTATCCGGGGTGTAGATCGAGGCGATCGGCTCGCGCATCAGCAGGATCAAGCTGGCCGAGAAGCAGGCGAACACCAGCGCCGCGCCCAGGCCGACCAGGGCGGCGAAGCGCGCCTGGCGTGGCAACCCGGCGCCAACCGCCTGGCCAACCCGCACGGTCACCGCCATCCCCAGTGAATACGGAATCATGAACAGCAGCGAGCTGATGTTCAGGGCAATCTGGTGCCCGGCGACCACGGTCGGGCCGAGGCTGCCGATCAGCAAGGCAATCACCGCGAAGATGCTCGACTCGGCGAATACTGCGATACCGATCGGCAGACCGACGCCGATCAGGCGCTTGATCACCGGCCACTGCGGCTTGTCGCAGCGCACCAGCACCCGGCTTTGGGCATAGGCCGGGGCCCAGCGGGTCCAGGCGGCCATGCTCAGGGCCATGAACCACATGACAATGCCACTGGCCCAGCCGCAACCGACGCCGCCCAGGGCCGGCAGGCCCAGATGGCCGTAGATCAGCACATAGTTCAGTGGAATGTTCAGCAGCAGGCCGGACAGGCCGATGACCATGCTTGGCCGGGTCCGGCCCAGGGCATCGCTATAGCAGCGCAGCACGTAATAAAGGGCGACGCCGGGGAAGCCGAAGGCAATGCCTTGCAAATAGCCCATGCTCGGCGCCACCAGTTGCGGGTCGACTTTCATCACCTGCAGGATCGGTTCGGCGCTGAGCAACAGGCCGCTGGCAATCAGGCCAACGCTCAGCGCCAGCCACAACGCCTGACGCACCAGCGGGCCGATCTCGGCATGCTGGCCGGCACCATAGCGCTGGGCAACCTTGGGCGTGGTCGCCAGCAGGGTGCCGGTCATCAGCAGGTACACCGGGATCCAGATCGAGTTGCCCAGGGCCACGGCTGCCAGGTCGCGCGGGCTGACCCGGCCAGCCATCACCGCATCGACAAAGCCCATGGCGGTGGTCGCCAGCTGGGCAATGATGATTGGCGTGGCCAGCATCAGCAGGCCGCGCAGCTCGGTGCGGACCCGCGCCGGACGCGACAGGGCAGGGGTTGGGGTATCGGCAGTCATCGGTGTCACAAGGCAGGCGTCCACATAAAAGATGGGCAAAGCCGGCTAGTCTACGCCTTGACGCGGCAGTCAGGAAACCTTGCCTGCCTGTGGATCAGTCCACCCGTATCGGCCTACACTGCGCACCCCGATAGGAGAGCGCCATGCTGATTGTTGCTGACGAGAATATCCCGCTGCTCGATGCCTTCTTTGCCGGCTTCGGCGAAATTCGCCGCTACCCCGGGCGGGCGATCGATGCCGCCTGCGTCAAGGATGCCGACGTACTGCTGGTACGTTCGGTGACCAAGGTCGACCGCACTTTGCTCGAAGGCAGCCGGGTGAAGTTTGTCGGCACCTGCACCATCGGCACCGATCACCTGGCTCTGGATTATTTCGCCGAGGCTGGCATTCACTGGTCCAGCGCGCCAGGCTGCAACGCCCGCGGGGTGGTCGACTATGTGCTCGGTAGCCTGCTGACCCTGGCCGAGCTTGACGGCGCCAGTTTGCCTGCGCGTACCTATGGGGTGGTGGGGGCCGGTGAAGTCGGTGGGCGCCTGGTCGAGGTGCTGCGTGGCCTGGGCTGGCAGGTGCTGGTGTGTGATCCGCCGCGTCAGGCGCGCGAAGGCGGCGACTACGTGAGCCTGGAGCAGGTGCTTGAACAGTGCGATGTGATCAGCCTGCATACCCCGCTGACCCGCGGCGGCGAGCAGCCCACCTGGCACTTGCTGGGCGAGCAGCAATTGGCGCGCCTGCGCCCGGGGGCCTGGCTGATCAACGCCAGCCGTGGCCCGGTAGTGGACAATCAGGCGCTGCGCCAGCTGCTGCGCGAGCGCGATGACATCCAGGCGGTACTCGATGTCTGGGAAGGCGAGCCCCAGGTCGACCTGGCCCTGGCCGACCTCTGCGTGATTGCCACCCCGCATATTGCCGGCTACAGCCTGGACGGCAAGCAACGTGGCACGGCGCAGATCTATCAGGCGTTCTGCGCTTGGCGCGGCGAGCCTGAGCGGGTGCAACTGGCCGACCTGCTACCGCAGCCGTGGCTGGCCGAAATCGCTTTGCAGGCCGAGACCGATCCGGCCTGGGCCCTGGCCACCCTGTGCCGCGCAGTGTATGACCCACGCCGCGACGATGCTGACTTTCGCCGTAGTTTGAGCCGCGACCCGGCTCAGCAGAAGGCCGCCTTCGACCGCCTGCGCAAACACTACCCGCCGCGTCGCGAGATCGAAGGCCTGGCCGTGCGCTTGCACGGCCAGGCGCCGCAGTTGGCGCAGATGGCCCGCGCCCTGGGCGCAGTGCTGGTCTGAGTCGCGGGCAATAAAAACCCGGCGCGTGCGCCGGGTTGAAGAATTCGGGTGGGTCAGTCTTTCTTGGCGAGTTCTACCCGGCTTTTTTCCAGCTCCTCGCAGGCATGCTGGATCATCTCTTCGGTGATGATAATTTCTTTACCATCCTTGTCGATGATCGTGCCGCCTACCGATGCCTGCGGGTTAGGCACGGGTTTTTCCTGGGTATTGCCTTGTTGCAAGCTCATTTCCTGTCTCCTCATCAGGTTGCAAGCTCAGACTAGAATCGCCTCGTGACCGGCCTGTGACAGCTCTTTCGTTTATCACTGTGCGACCTGTCCACTCCACCAGAAAGGTGAGTAAACCTCCAGTGGTACTTTAGACCGAAACGGTCTAGCCCGCTGCGCCCTGGGTCTTATATGCCCAGGTTCTGGTTCCGACGCCTGCCATTACCGGGAGTTCCTTGGCGCTGGACGAGCGGTCCGGTGTAGGCTGGCGCAAACAGCAGACAAACGGCGTACTCCATGCTCAACCGGTTTTCTCCCCGCCAGCGCCAGGCCATGCGCCTGGGGTGGCGCTTCATCCGTCCTTACCGCAAGCAGGTGCTGCTGGCCTTGCTGGCGCTGATAGTCACCGCGGCGATTACCCTGTCCATGGGCCAGGGCATCCGCCTGTTGGTCGACCAGGGCTTCATGACCCGCTCGCCGCACCTGCTCAATCAGTCCATCGGCCTGTTCCTGCTATTGGTGCTGGCCCTGGCGATCGGCACCTTCAGCCGCTTTTACCTGGTGTCCTGGATTGGCGAGCGTTGCGTGGCCGATATCCGCCAGCAGGTGTTCGACCACCTGATCGACCTGCACCCGGGCTTTTTCGAAAACAACCGCAGCTCGGAAATCCAGTCGCGGCTGACCGCCGATACCACCTTGCTGCAGTCGGTGATCGGCTCGTCGCTGTCGTTGTTCCTGCGCAATGCCTTGATGGTGCTGGGCGGGATCGTCCTGCTGTTTGTCACCAACCCCAAGCTCACCAGTATCGTGGTGCTGGCCTTGCCGCTGGTGCTGGCGCCGATCCTGATCTTCGGCCGGCGGGTGCGCAGCCTGTCGCGGCAAAGCCAGGACCGGGTGGCCGATGTTGGCAGTTACGTGGCCGAAACCCTCGGCCAGATCAAGACCGTGCAGGCCTACAACCATCAGGCCAGTGACCAGCAGCGATTCGCCACGACGGTCGAGGCGGCCTTCGCTGTGGCACGCCAGCGCATCCTCCAGCGCGCCTGGCTGATCACCTTGGTGATCGTGTTGGTGCTTGGCGCGGTCGGGGTGATGCTCTGGGTCGGTGGCATGGATGTGATCGCCGGGCGCATTTCCGGGGGTGAACTGGCCGCTTTCGTGTTCTACAGCCTGATCGTCGGCAGTGCTTTTGGTACCTTGAGCGAAGTGATCGGTGAGCTGCAGCGTGCCGCAGGGGCGGCCGAGCGGATTGCCGAGCTGCTGGCGGCGCGCAGCGAGATTGTTGCGCCGGCGCAAGGCCTGCAGCGTACGGCGGCGCGGGCCAGCGGGCGGGTCGAGTTGCAGGCTGTGGGTTTTGCCTATCCGTCACGGCCGACGCCGCCCGCCATCGATGGCTTGAGCCTGACGGTCGAGCCCGGCGAAACCCTGGCCCTGGTCGGCCCGTCGGGGGCGGGCAAGTCGACGCTGTTCGACCTGCTGCTGCGTTTTTATGACCCGCAGCAAGGGTGCATCCGGCTCGATGGCCAGGATATCAGTCGCCTGGATCCCCAGGACCTGCGCCGCCACTTCGCCCTGGTGGCGCAAAACCCGGCGCTGTTTTTTGGTACGGTGGAAGACAACATCCGCTACGGGCGGGCCGATGCCACAGTCGAGCAGGTCCAGGCCGCGGCCCGCAGTGCCCATGCCCATGAATTCATCCTGCAGTTGCCCAAGGGTTATCAGACCCATCTGGGGGATGCTGGCCTCGGATTGTCGGGTGGTCAGCGCCAGCGCCTGGCGATTGCCCGGGCGTTGCTGATGGATGCACCGATCCTGTTGCTCGATGAAGCCACCAGCGCCCTCGATGCCCAGAGCGAGCACCTGATCCAGCAAGCGCTGCCGACCTTGATGAGCGGGCGCACCACCTTGGTGATCGCCCATCGCCTGGCCACGGTGCAGCATGCTGATCGCATTGCGGTGATCGACCAGGGCCGGTTGGTGGCGATCGGCAGTCATCGCCAGTTGATTGCCGAGAGCCCCTTGTATGCGCGGCTGGCGGCGTTGCAGTTCAACACCATGACGGATTTGTGACGGCCTCCTACAGACTGTCACAATTCTGTAGCAATGCCTTGAGACTATCTGCTCCAGCTGTTGCGTAATGCTTGAACCTGGCTGCTATCGATCGATGGCAGCTTTTTTTTGGCCTGCTGTCAGCGGCCAAAGAACAAGGACAGGGAGGTCTTTGCCGGGTCGACGCCACGTGCGTCGCGTCCTCATTCCTTGTTTCGGGACTTCTTCCGATGTTGCGTACATCCCTCAGAGTACAAATCCTCGCCTTGCTCGGCGGCAGCCTGCTGGCGATTCTGTTGATCGCCCTGGTGTGTTTTCAATTGTTGTCCTCCAGCGTGCGTGGCTATGGGCAATTGATCGACGGGCCGTTGCAGGCGTCGCAGTTGATCGATGAGGCCAACCTGCAGTTCAAGGTTCAGGTCCAGGAATGGAAGAACGTGCTGCTGCGCGGCAAGCAGCCCACCGAGCTGGACAAGTACTGGCAGCAGTTCTTGGCGCGCGAGCAGCAGGTGCAAGGCATCCTTGACCAGTTGATCGAGCACAGCGAGCAGCCGCTCAAGGCCCGCGCCGAGCAGCTCAAGGACAGTCACCGGCAGTTGGGCCAGGCATACGCACAAGGGCGTCAGGCGTTTCTGGCCGCGGGTGCTGATCCTGCGGTCGGCGACCAGGCGGTAAAAGGCGTCGACCGCGCCGCCAGCGAACAGATGAGCGCGCTGGTCACGCAACTGCGCACTGATGCCCAGGCACGCGCCCAGGCCATTAGCCAGTCGGCTGAGCGCACCGTCTGGCTGGGGCTGCTGGTGATGTTCGGTTCGGCCGTGCTGGTCGGCCTGTTCAGCCTGTGGCTGGTCAACCGCAGCCTGATCGAGCCGATCCGCGGCTTGATCGACTATGTCGCGCAACTGAGCCAGGGGCGCTTCGAGGCCCGGGTCGCCAGTGACCGTCGGGATGAGCTGGGGCGGCTGGCAGTGGCGGCCAATACCCTGCGCGACTTTCTTGCCGACACCTTCAGCCGCCTGCAGCGCAACGCCGGTGAGCTGGAAAGCGCCAGCGGTGAATTGCGCGGTATTGCCGGCAACATGGCGCGCGGCACCGACGATCAGTTCCAGCGTACCGACCAGGTCGCCACGGCGATGCATGAAATGTCCGCGACCGCCCAGGAAGTTGCCCGCCATGCCGCCGACGCCGCGCGTGCCGCCGATGAAGCCGATCACAGCGCCCAGGCCGGCGAGCAGGTGATGCAGCAGACCATCGACACCATTGCCGTGGTCAACCAGGAAATCGCCGGCACCGCCGAGGTGATTCGTCATCTGCAAGCCGATAGCGGGCGCATTGGCAAGGTCCTGGAAGTGATTCGCGGTATTGCCGAGCAGACCAACCTGTTGGCGCTCAATGCTGCCATTGAGGCGGCGCGGGCCGGGGAGGCCGGGCGCGGCTTTGCCGTGGTCGCCGATGAAGTGCGCAGCCTGGCCCAGCGTACAGCGGCCTCCATTGCTGAAATCAACCAGATCATCAGTGCCGTGCAGTCCGGCGCCGTGGACGCGGTCAAGGCCATCGAAAGCGGCCAGCGGCGCAGCGAGGAGGGGGCCGAACAGGTGCAGCAGGCCGGGCAGATGCTGCAGCGCATCACCGTGGCGGTGGAGGCCATTCGCGATATGAACCGGCAGATTGCCACGGCCGCCGAAGAGCAAACCAGCGTTGCCGAGGATATCTCCCGCAACCTGGTGGAAATCACCCGCATCGCCACCACCAACCAGCAGGCCGTGCAGCAGACCGAGCAGGCCGGCCAGCATTTGCACGGGCTGTCCGGGCAGCTTGGCGAAGTCACCGCACGCCTGAGTGCTTGAGCAGCGAAGGGGGAAATCCGCCACATCCAGCGTCCGTAGCCTGGCAATGTGGCGGATTGTCGCCAGCTAAACCGTTAAAGTTGGGGTGCGACGACTCGTCCTAGCTATTAGCCGTTGGTCTTGTGAAAGTTGGCCCGTTTCCTGCTTTAAGGCGACCCACCCTGACAGCGGCGGCCTTGCCCCGTGTCTGGCGTGACGACCGTTCCCGATCCATCGAACAACCCCAGCCGCCATCCATTGCCTGTGCATCCGGCCGACTGCCTGAGCACCAGCTACGCTGAGCCTTGGACTGCGCGAGCAACAACAAGAATCCGGGCGTGCACTACGGGACCTGCGGTCATTGCCAATTACTTCACTTCAATTGGATTGAACTATGAAAAAAATCCTGCTGACGCTCCTGTGCCTGAGTGTCATCGGTTGCTCCAAGCCCAGTGAGCCCGAGAAAACCGTAGACGTGCTGCTGATCGGCGGCGGCATCATGAGTGCAAGCCTGGGTACCTACCTCAATGAGCTGGAACCCGGTTGGTCGATCGACATCTACGAGCGCCTGGACAAGGTCGCCGAAGAAAGCTCCAACGCCTGGAACAACGCCGGTACCGGTCACTCTGCCTTTTGCGAGCTGAACTACACCAGCGAAGGCGCCGACGGCAAGATCGATATCAGCAAGGCCGTTGGGGTCAACGAGCAGTTCGAGATCTCCAAGCAGTTCTGGGCCTACCAGATCGAGCAGAACGTGCTGAGCAACCCGAAGTCGTTCATCAACAACGTGCCGCACATGAGCTTCGTCTGGGGCGACAAGAACGTCGAGTTCCTCAAGAAGCGTCATGAAGCCCTGCAGCACAGCTCGCTGTTCCGTGGCATGGAGTACTCCGAAGACCACGAGCAGATCAAGAAGTGGGTACCGATCGTGATGGAAGGCCGTGCCGCCGACCAGAAGATCGCCGCCACCCGCATGCCGATCGGTACCGACGTCAACTTCGGCGAGATCACCCGCCAGCTGTTCGCCTCGCTGACCAAGCACGACAACGTCAAGCTGCACGTCCAGCACGAAGTGCGCGACATCGTGCGCAATGCCGACAACACCTGGACCGTGGTCGTCGCTGACCTGGCCAACAAGGGTGCCGAGAGCAGCATCAAGGCCAAGTTCGTCTTCATCGGTGCCGGTGGTGGCGCCCTGAAGCTGCTGCAGAAGTCGGGCATCCCTGAAGCAGACGGCTATGCCGGCTTCCCGGTCGGTGGCCAGTTCCTGATGACCGACAACCAGGACATCGTTGCCCGTCACAAGGCCAAGCTGTACGGCAAGGCGTCGGTCGGTGCACCGCCGATGTCGGTTCCGCACCTGGACACCCGCGTGATCGACGGCAAGGAAGTGCTGTTGTTCGGCCCGTTTGCCACCTTCTCGACCAAGTTCCTGAAGAACGGCTCGCTGCTGGACATGTTCGCGGCGCTGACTACCCACAACATCATGCCGATGACCCACGCCGGTATCGACAATATCGACCTGAGCACCTACCTGATGGGTCAGTTGATGCTGAGCTTCGATGACCGCATGACGGCCCTGCGCGAGTACTTCCCGAACGCCAAGAACGAAGACTGGAAGCTGCTGCAGGCCGGTCAACGCGTCCAGGTGATCAAGAAGGACCCTGAGCACGGCGGCATCCTGCAGTTCGGTACCGAAGTCGTTGCTGCCCAGGACGGCACCATTGCCGCACTGCTGGGCGCCTCGCCAGGTGCCTCGACCGCTGCGCCGATCATGCTGACCGTGCTGGAAAAGACCTTCAAGGATCGCATCAAGACCCCTGAGTGGCAGGCCAAGCTGAAGGAAATCGTTCCGACCTATGGCCAGAAGCTCAACAACAACCTTGAGCTGACCAACAAGACCCGTGAATGGAGCAGCTCGCGTCTGGGCCTGCTGTATGTTCCGGTGCTGCCGGAAGCGGCCGCTGCGGTACAGGCTGAGCCTGCGCTGTAAGCATTTGCTACGGTAGAAACAAACAACCCCCTGTTCAGGGGGTTGTTTGTTTCAGGCCTTCAAAAAGCATCGCCGGTTCTGGATCAGTGCCGCTTCTTGCGGTGACTGTCCGCCAGGTTATTACCCAGCGCACCACCGGCTGCACCACCCAAGCCTGCGCCAATCGCCGAGCCGGTGCTGCCACCCAGTTTGCCGCCTACCAGCGAGCCACCGGCCGAACCCAGGCCGCCACCAATGGCTGCCTTGGTCTTGTTGCCTTTCTTCGCGGCCATGGCGCTGCCCGCTGCACCACCGACACCGGCACCAATGGCCGCGCCGGTGCTGCCACCCAGCTTTTGCCCGACCACGTTACCCAATACACCACCCAGGCCACCGCCTACAGCGGTCTGGCCATCGCCGGCCATGGCGCCTTGTGCACACAGCAGGCCCAGGGTCAGGGCGGCAAGAGTCTTACGCATGTGAATCAACCTCAATGTTCGAAAGGCGCGCATTCTGCTGGTAGCGCCGTCGCCGTGCAATGCTGGCCAGTGCTGCTCGTCTGCCGGGCACGAAAAAGCCCGCACGAGGGCGGGCTTTTTGTTGAGTAATCTGGTCGGAGAGACAGGATTCGAACCTGCGGCCTTCTCGTCCCGAACGAGACGCGCTACCTGGCTGCGCTACACTCCGATGGAGAAAATATTACTCAAAATTTTCTCCTCGGCAAGCCCCCGAAGGCGGCTTGTCGATCAGCTCACAGGTCCTTGACGGTACGGACCTGGTCCTTGTTGATGCGGGTGCGCTTGCCGTCCAGCTGTTCGAATTCGTAGAAGCCCGAGTCTTCATCGTATTGCGGAGTATCGACCGCCTGGATTTCGCGACCGTCGTTCAGGGTAATGACGGTTGGCGAAGCGCAGCCGGCCAGGGTGCCAAGACCCAGGGCGAGCAGGAAAGCGGGAAGAGTCCGTTGAATCATTGTGTTTCTCCAGTAAAGGATGGTGCGTAATGGTTCTTGAGACGCATGGCGCCTGCGCAAGTTCCGTGCAGATTGCAGCATAGCGGCAATCCAGCATTATTGACTGGGCCCAATGCCTGGCCCGGTGGCGGGCGCGAGGCGGGCAGGGCTGTGATATAACACCGCTCATTCGTTCCTATCAATGGATTCAAGGTCCCATGAAAGCCAAGGCAGATGTACCTTTCGTGCCGCTGAACATTGCCGTACTGACCGTCAGCGATACCCGCACCCTGGAAACCGACACCTCCGGCCAGGTGTTCGTCGACCGCCTGACCGAGGCCGGCCACGCCCTCGCTGCGCGGGTGCTGCTCAAGGACGATCTGTACAAGATCCGCGCTCAGGTCGCGACCTGGATCGCCGATGAGCAGGTGCAGGTGGTGCTGATCACTGGCGGTACCGGCTTCACCGGGCGTGACAGCACGCCGGAAGCCGTGGCTTGCCTGCTGGACAAGCAGGTCGATGGTTTCGGCGAGCTGTTTCGCCATATCTCCCTGGCCGATATCGGCACCTCCACCGTGCAGTCCCGCGCCTTGGCCGGCCTGGCCAATGGCACCCTGGTGTGTTGCCTGCCGGGCTCGACCAATGCCGTGCGCACTGGTTGGGACGGTATCCTTGCCGAGCAACTCGACGCCCGTCATCGCCCGTGCAACTTCGTCACCCACCTCAAGCAGGCTGCGCCCTGCGAAAGCCGTGGTTGAGACGCCCATGCACACGCCATTGATGCCCGTCGAAGACGCCCTGGCCAAATTGCTCGCGCTGGCCGAAGCCGCGCCAATCAACGACACCGAGCAGGTCGCGCTGGCCGCCGCCGAAGGCCGCGTGCTGGCCCACGAGCTGGTATCGAGCCTCGACCTGCCGCCCTGGCCCAACAGCGCCATGGACGGCTACGCCCTGCGCCTGGCCGACTGGACTGGCGCGCCGTTGCCGGTCAGCCAGCGGATATTCGCCGGGCATACTCCCGAGCCGTTGCAGCCGGGCACCTGTGCACGAATCTTTACCGGGGCGCCGCTGCCTGTGGGGGCCGATTGCGTCGAAATGCAGGAAAACGCCGAGCTGCTGGACGATCAGCGTGTGCGTTTCACCGAGCCGCTGCGCGTCGGCCAGAACATTCGCCCGCAAGGCCAGGAGACCCGGGTTGGCGAGGCGGTATTGGCCGCCGGTACGCGCCTTGGGCCCATCGAGTTGGGCCTGGCCGCGTCACTGGGCTGTGCCGAACTGACGGTGGTGCGGCGGGTGAAGGTCGCGGTGCTGTCGACCGGGGATGAGTTGGTCGAGCCCGGCTTGCCCCTCGGTCCCGGACAGATCTACAACAGCAACCGGCGGTTGCTTGGCAGCTGGCTGCAACGCCTGGGCTGCGAAGTGATCGATGCAGGCATTCTTGCTGACGACCTGGAGAAAACCCGTGAATGCCTGGCCGGGTTGCAGGACGTCGATCTGATTCTGTCTACCGGTGGCGTTTCGGTGGGCGAGGCGGATTACCTGGGCATCGCACTGCGTGAAGAAGGCGAGCTGTCGTTGTGGAAGTTGGCGATCAAGCCGGGCAAGCCGCTGACCTTTGGTCATTACAAAGGCGTGCCGGTCATCGGTTTGCCTGGCAATCCGGCCTCGACCCTGGTGACCTTTGGCTTGTTGACCCGGCCTTACCTGCTGCGCCGCCAGGGCGTCAGCGAGGTCACGCCACTGCAGTTCCCGGTACCGGCCGGATTCGACTGGCCCAAGGCCGGAAGCCGCCGCGAGTACCTGCGCGGGCGTCTGGAGCAGGGCAGTGCGTTGATCTACAAAAACCAGAGTTCGGGTGTATTGCGCAGTGCTGCCTGGGCCGAGGGGCTGGTCGAAGTCCGTGAGGGCCAGACCCCGGGCAAAGGCGATATCGTCCAGTTCATTCCCTTGAGCGAACTACTTGGCTGATCGGCTGAGCAGCGTGCCGTCCACCAGGGTGGCACTGCTTGGCGCACGCAGGCTGGGACGTGCATGCACGCTTTCCAGCTGGGCGGCGGCGACACTCCAGTCATGCCGGCAGCAGACAAACTCCCGGGCCGCTTGCGACAACTGGCGCAGGCGCCAGGGCTGGTTCAGCAGTTGGGTAATCATCAGGGCCAGCTGGTCGCCATCGTCACTGGCCAGATAGTGCTCGCCATGGGTCACTTGCAGGCCGGACACACCTTTGCCCGTCGTCACCACCGGCAGCCCGGCGGCCATGGCTTCCAGTACCTTGATCTTCGAGCCGCCGCCGTAGCGTAGCGGGGCGAAGAAGATTGCCGAGTTGCGTTGCAGTTCGCGCAGGTCAGGCAGGTAACCGATCCATTCGATCCGCGGGTCAGTCCAGCGCAGTTTCCAGCTGGGCGGCAAGGCGTGGCCGACCACCGCCAGGCGCACCGCCGGGTTGCTCAGCCAGACTTGCGGCAGAATGTCCTCCAGCGCCCATTCGATGGCCTCAAGGTTGGCGCCATACTCGAAGTTGCCGACAAACAGCAGGCGCTGGCTGTGCAGCGAGGGCTGGATGTCCTGGTAGTGCGCGCAGTCCACGCCGTTGATCACCACCGACACCGCAGAACCGGTCACCTGGCTGATGTGCTCGGCGTCAGTGGGGCTGACCGCCACCACTTCATGGGCCTGGCTGAGCACACGGTTCTCCCAGCGCCGATAACGCCAGCGATCGAAGGCATTGAAGGGGCGCAGCCACAGTGGCAAGCGGTCGTGACAGGCGGCGCCGTTGACGGATTCGATGTTGTGTTCACTGAGCACGAACGGCAGCCGCCGACTCTGCAGGGCTTTTTCGAATGGCTGAAAGCTATAGCTGTGTTCGATCTGGATCACATCCCAGGGCTCGTCCAGCAATTGCTCGAAGCAGTGGCGCAGGTGCGGCGCCAGGCCATTGATACTGGCGCGCATCGGGTAGCTGGGGTAAATCGCCGCCAGCAGGTTCAGCGGGCTGTGCAAGGGGCGCCTGGGGAGCACGATCAGGCGTTCGAGCAAAGGCTCCAACGCCTGTCGGGCCGCGTCGCTGGGGAGGATCTTCGACTGCACCAGCAAGGTGATGCGATGACCGCGCTGCGCCAGGTTGCGCAGCAGGTGGTATTGCCGGGTTTTACCGCCGCTGGTGGTCGGCCAGGGCAGGTAGGGTAGTGTCCAGAGTATGCGCATGACCCCTTTCCTCAGTGTTCAGGCGGGTAACGGCATGCAGATAAAAATGGACGCGCCAAGGGGATCAGCTTGCGGCTGGCTCCGGGGCGCGTCCATAGATATCAGTAAAGCGCACGATGTCGTCCTCGCCCAGGTATTCGCCACTTTGTACTTCAATCATCACCAGATCGATCACCCCGGGGTTGGTCAGGCGGTGCACCCGTCCGGGCTTGATGAAGGTCGATTCGTTGGTGTCGAGCAGAAACTCCTCTTCGCCGTTGGTCACGCAGGCCATGCCGCTGACCACGATCCAGTGCTCGCTGCGGTGGTGATGCATCTGCAGCGACAGCGAGGCATCGGGGCGGACCATGATGCGCTTGATCTTGAACCGTGGGCCTTCCTCGAGCACGGTGTAGGTGCCCCAGGGGCGGTTGACCGTACGGTGCAGGCGGAAGGCATCGTGGCCCTGGCGCTTGAGCTGCTGGGCGATCACCTTGACCTCCTGGCTGCGGGCTGCGTCAGCGATCAGCAGGGCGTCGGGGGTATCGATGATGATCAGGTTATCCAGGCCCACCGCACCGACCAGGCGCCGTGGTGAGTCGATGTAGCAGTTACGCACATCGTGCAGCACGGTTTCGCCGGTGCAGCGGTTGCCCTGGTGATCGCCGGTCGAGAGCTCGCGCACCGCCTCCCAGCTGCCGATATCGCTCCAGCCCAGTTGGCTGGGCAGTACCGCGACCTGTTGTGAGACCTCCATCACCGCATAGTCGATGGAAATGTCCGGCACCTGGGCAAAGCTGTCCGGGTCCAGTTCCACCTGGCACTCGCGCGCGCCTTCCTTGCAGGGGCTCTGGGCCAGGCAACGATTGATCGCTGCCAGCAGTTGCGGGGTGTGCAGTTCCAGTTCATGCAGGATGGCATCGACGCGCATGCAGAACATCCCGGCATTCCACAGGTGCTGGCCGCCCTCGAGGTACTGCTGTGCGGTATCGGCATCGGGTTTTTCCACGAAGCGTGCGACCTTGAAGCCATGGGCGTCGAGTGGCTGGCCCTTTTCGATGTAGCCAAATCCGGTTTCGGCGCGGGTCGGCAGCAGGCCGAATGTGGTCAGCCAGCCGTGGCTGGCCAGCGCACGGGCCTGGCTGACAGCCTGGTCGAAGGCGCTGAGGTCGTTGATCAGGTGGTCGGCCGGCAGCACCAGCAATTGTGCGTCCTCACCATACAGCCGGGCGCAGTGCAGGGCGGCTGCGGCGATGGCGGCAGCGGTGTTGCGGCCAAAGGGTTCAAGGATATAGTCCAGGGCCAGATTAGCCTTGTTCAACTGGCGGAACTCGTCTTGGGTGCGGAAGAACACCTCGCGGTTGGTCACTGTCAGTACCCGCTCGACATCGGCCAGCCGACTGGCGCGGGCGAAGGTCTTCTGCAGCAGGCTCTGGCCATCGGGCAGGCGCATGAACGGCTTGGGCATGGTTTCGCGCGATACCGGCCACAGGCGGGTGCCGGCGCCGCCAGCGATGATGCAAGGGATCAGAACACTCATCTCACAGCCTCGAGTCAGGGGCACTGCCTGGGCAGTGCGGCAAAAGTAAACAGGGCAACCTGGCAGGCTTTTGCGCAATGAGTCAAGAAAATGACTTTTACCACTGGCGTCATCCATAAAGGCCAAATATTTGTCGAATGATGCGCCTGGGCGGCGAAGCTTTCAATGATATTTGTATGAATGGTGTGCAAATGACTGCTGAAACGTTAAGTGCGATGCAGTAAAAGCGCGCCAGAAAAGGCGTCGATACTCGATGCTCAATGGGGTCTGGGCATTGGTCATGGCCGCCAGGCTGGAGGCGGGCACGTGCTGTGCCCCGGCCTTGAGTGTGCGCCTGGCGCCAGGTGTACTGCTGCTCAGTCGTCCAGGCTGATGATCTGCTCGCGCACGGCAAACAGCACCAGGCCGGCAACATCGTAGATTTGCAGGCGTTTCATGATCTGCGAGCGGTGGGTTTCCACGGTCTTGATGCTCAGGCCCAGGCCCTGGGCGATTTCTCGCGTCGATTTGCCGCGCACGATCAGGCGCAGGATCTCCAGTTGGCGGGCGGTGAGGTTGTGCTTTTCGGCTGCTTCCGGCTTGCCTGATTGGGCGCGCAGCAGCGCCTGGTTGATCACGGTGTGGGCGATCGCCGGGCTCAGGTAGCGCTCGTTGCCACGCAGCGCGGCCAGCGCCTGCTCAAGTTCGGTAGCGGTGGTGTCTTTAAGCAGGTAGCCGTGGGCACCGCTTTCCAGGGCCTGCATGATCAGCTCCGGATCGGTGTGCATGGAGAGAATCAACACCTTGCTGCGACAGCCGAGGGCGCGCAAGCGGCTCAAGGCGTCCAGGCCGCTGGTGCAGCGCATGGAGATATCCAGCAAGACGATGTCCGGGTCCAGTTGCATGACCAGTTCGGGCACCTGGCCGCCGTCGTTGGCTTCGCCGATCACGGCATAGCCGGGTATATCTGACACCAGTGCGCGAACACCTGCGCGGATCAATGAGTGGTCATCCACCAACAACAATGTACAGGTCATGGGGCGTTACTTGTCTTGGCGCGTTCGAGGGTACGGGGAGGCCAGGGGAACAGGGCGTCGATCTGGGTGCCCAGGCCGGGCTGGCTGGTGACTGACAGTGTGCCATTGAGCAAGCCGGCACGCTCGAGCATTCCGGCCATGCCGCGTTGGCCTTCGTCGGCCGGATTGCTGGCGGGCAGAAAGCCCAGGCCGTCATCGCTGATCGACAGTGCCAGGCCTTCGGGCTGGCGCTGGATACGAACCACCAGGTTGTTGGCCCTGGCATGGCGCAATATGTTGGTCACCGCCTCCTGGGTGATGCGAAAGGCGGCAATTGCCATGTCTTCCGGGATGCCGCCCAGGCGCTGACGGCACTCCAGGCTCCAGTGCACATTGGTGTTCTCCAGGGTGCGCAGCAGGTGGGCGCGCAGGCTGGCTTCCAGCCCCAGGCTAGCCAACTGCCGGGGGTTGAGGATGGCCGAGACATCGCGAACATTGGCCAGGGTGTCATCCAGGGTGCTGCGCAAAGTACTGCAGTGCTCCTGCAGCTCAGCCGGGGCACGACGTTGCAGCCAGTCGGCCTGAAGCTTGGCGGCGGTCAGCAGTTGGCCGATATCGTCGTGCAGTTCGCGGCTCAGGCGCTGGCGTTCGCTTTCCTGCACCTTGAGCAACCGGTCGGCAAGTTCCGCCGGGCGCAGGGCAATCGAACGCGCCCACTGACGCAGTTGCCAGGCAATGCTCAGCAGGGCGATCAGTTGCAGGGCCAGGGCTGCGCCCGGCAACGGTTGCTCAAGCAGGTACAGGGCCAGGTTGACGGCAATCGAGGCCAGGCACAGCAGGGCGGTCGCCCAGCGCAACAGAGAGGCGCCGGGGCGCCAGCGCTTGAGTGTCTTGAGGCTTGAGAGCATAGGAAATGAAGCCACTGAAATATCGCTGTTGAAAGCCTTGCAAAGGTCAAACTAGAGGCTTTTGTCGAATTGCCTTCAATAACGTTTAAATGTCGGCGCTGGGGTGCGGCGATGAAAGTCGGCGTGCTCTGTCTTGGGGGCGCCAGGTGAGGTGCATGACTTCATCAGCGCGCATGGTATCACTTCAAATACAATTGGTCGCGAACTCTGATAACTGACTGAATAGCCAGATTTTACGGGCTGGCACGGCGGTTCCGATTACCTTCGAATCTAGCACTATGCCATCAGTTTGTGGGGATGGAATTTTGCCCGATATCAATTAAACGGAATATTTTTTGCGAATAATTAGAGGTGCCGGAAAATACACTAAGTTTGACCTTAGTGTGCACTCGTCAGGGAGCCGGTTATCTTCGCCAGGGCATTGTTGTTATGCCGCTTAGTTGACCCTGGTTGGCGAGGAAAGTGCGCAGGCATGCGCGGTGGCGGGCGCAGTCATGGACGGTTCGGAGTGTTCGCAGAGGTGCTGGGTCTCGATGCAAGAGGTGCAGGCCAGAGCGGTTTGCGGGCTCAGGGCAGTGGCCAGGGTGTCGAGCAGTTGCACCTGTTCCTCGGTGTCCAGGCTCAGGCGGCCGGTGTGCGGGTCGATCAATTCCAGTTGCCAGGCCAGCAAGGTCAGGCAGCTTTCCAGGGCCTGCAGGGCTTCACCCTGCAGCGCCGGTTGCGCCTGTGCCGGCTCCAGCAGCGCTTGCAACTGCTGGCTGTAGGCGGCGACCTCGACCAGGCCAAGGGTCTGTGCGCGTTCCACCAGGGTTGCCAGGGTGTCGTTCAGGCAGTGGCAGGCATCCGGATCGTTATCGATCAGTTGCAGGTGCAGCAGGCATTCCTCTGCCTTGGTCAGCAGCACCTGGGCGTCGATCAGGAATTCCTGCAGGGCGCTGTTGTGCAGTGCGTCGTTAGCCATCATTTGGCTCCAGCGCGAAAGGCTGGAGCAGGGGCTGGCCACCATGAGGCGATCGCTGACAAAAGCCTGACTCCGTTCATGCAATGAGAATGGCGTCACATTAATGGCTAATGGATATTGCGAACATCAGGTCTCACCCGATTGTCACTAGGGGATTCCCTGATACGGTGTTTTCGATACGACCCTTTGCGGGTGTTTGCGACAGCGGAGAGGTGAGCGCAGTAAAGCATGATGGTAAAATGACATCAATGGGCTGCAGAGCATTTTCTTCAAGGGGTCAAGCTCTGCGGCAAACGGCCGATACAGGGCCATTGGGATCATTTTCGACACACCTGGGGGCTCTTCGATGGCTGGCATTCTCGACACGGTAGACCAAAGAACGCAGCTGGTGGGCGAGAACCGCCTGGAAATCCTGATGTTCCGCCTGGCGGGCCGGCAACTGTTCGCGATAAACGTGTTCAAGGTCCAGGAAGTGCTGCAGATGCCCAAGCTGACCCTGATGCCACAGCGTCACGCGTACGTCTGTGGCGTGGTCAACTTGCGCGGGCAGACCCTGCCGGTGATCGACCTGTCCCAGGCCATCGGCATGCGCCCGCTGGAGCCGGGCCCGGGCAGCACCATCATCGTCACCGAGTACAACCGCTCGGTGCAGGCCTTTCTGGTCGGTGGCGTCGACCGCATCGTCAACATGAACTGGGAAGCCATCATGCCGCCGCCGACCAGTGCCGGTCGTCAGCACTACCTGACAGCGATCAGCAAGGTCGACGAGCAACTGGTGGAAATCATCGACGTCGAGAAGGTGCTGGCGGAAATCGTCCCGTACAGCGCCAAAGTGTCGCGCGACAAGCTCGAAGATCCGCTGCTGGGCCGTGCCCGTGGTCGCGAAGTGCTGCTGGTGGACGACTCCACCGTGGCCCTGGCGCAGTTGCGTGACACCTTGTCGCAACTGGGGGTGAAGATGCACGTGGCCAGCGATGGCCTCAGGGCCCTGCGCATGCTCAAGGGCTGGGCCGACGCTGGCGAGGATGTCTGCGAGAAGCTGCTGATGGTCTTCACCGACGCCGAAATGCCGGAAATGGACGGCTACCGCCTGACTACCGAGATCCGCAACGACCCGCGCCTGCGCTCACTGTACGTGGTGCTGCATACGTCGTTGTCCGGCAGCTTCAACGAATCGATGGTGAAGAAGGTCGGCTGCGACAACTTCCTCTCCAAGTTCCAGCCCGACAAGCTGGTCGATGTCGTGCGCCAACGGCTGATGCTGGATGAAGCCACGGCCTGAGTCGGTATAAGCTAGGGTTTTAACCGACACAAGGCAGGTCATGATGCGCCTGAGTGCGTTGTACCGATACCCGCTCAAATCAGCGCGCGGTGAGGCGCTGCAAACCTCCTCGCTGGACCTTCTGGGGTTGAGCGGGGACCGCCGCTGGATGCTGGTGGAACGTGACAATGGGCGTTTTCTGACCCAGCGCATGTACCCGCAGATGAGCCAGCTGGCGGCCTTGCACAACGCCGACGGCAGCCTCACCCTTCAGGCACCAGGCTACCCGGCGCTGCACGTTGGCGTGCCGGAGCCCGATAGCGACCTGCGCGGCGTCACTATCTGGCGCGATACCTTTCGCGTGCCGGATGCCGGCGATGCTGCCGCGCAGTGGCTCAGTCGGTTCATCGGCAAGGACGTGCGCCTGGTTCATGTGCCAGAGCAACGCACGCGTTATCTACCCAATGGTTATGGTCTGAACAGCGACCGCGTGGCGTTCGCCGACGGTTTTCCCTTGCTGCTGATTGGCCAGGCGTCGCTGGATGACCTGGTCGACAAGGTCGGGCGGCCACTGGAGATGCTGCGCTTTCGTCCCAACCTGGTGGTGGAGGGCAGTGCGGCGTTTGCCGAGGATGGCTGGAAGCGGATCCGCATCGGCGCGGTCGAGTTCCGGGTGCTCAAGCCGTGCGAGCGTTGCATCATGACCACCATTGACCCGCAGACCGGCGAGCGCAGCCCGGACCGCGAACCGCTGGCGACCTTGCGCACCTATCGGCAGAAGGAGGGGGATGTGCTGTTTGGCCAGAACCTGGTGGCGGATGGCGCGGGGGTGCTTGAGGTGGGGATGGCGGTGACGGTGCTGGAGTAACCAGGCAAGGCTTTGCCTTGCATCGCTGGCAACGCCAGCTCCCACAGGTCTTGCACCATCCCTGGGGCACTGCCAATCCTGTGGGAGCCGGACTTGCCGGCGATCGAGCGCGAAGCGGTCGTAATCCAGACGCCGCGTTATGTGCAAGCTGGACCGGCCTCATCGCTGGCAAGCCAGCTCCCACAGGTCTTGCACCGACCCTGGGGCCACTGCCAATCCTGTGGGAGCCGGACTTGCCGGCGATCGAGCGCGAAGCGGTCGCAATCCAGACGACGCGTTATGTGCAAGCAGGGCTGGCCTCATCGCTGGCAAGCCAGCTCCCACAGGTCTTGCACCGACCCTGGGAGCACTGCCAAACCTGTGGGAGCCGGACTTGCCGGCGATCGAGCGCGAAGCGGTCGCAATACAGACGACGCGTTATGTGCAAGCAGGGCTGGCCTCATCGCTGGCAAGCCAGCTCCCACAGGTCTTGCACCGCCCCTGAGCGCACTGCCAATCCTGTGGGAGCCGGACTTGCCGGCGATCGAGCGCGAAGCGGTCGCAATCCAGACGATGCGTTATGTGCAAGCAGGGCTGGCCTCATCGCTGGCAAGCCAGCTCCCACAGGTCTTGCACCGACCCTGGGAGCACTGCCAATCCTGTGGGAGCCGGACTTGCCGGCGATCGAGCGCGAAGCGGTCGTAATTCGGACAGCGCCGAATAGGCTGGCTGGACTGACCTCATTGCTGGCAACGCCAGCTCCCACAGGTGCATGCAAATCTATTGTGGGAGCCGGCCTTGCCGGCGATGGGCTGGACGATCACTGATCGTCAAAATACCGCTCATGCCAATCCACCAGCGGCTGCGGCGAATTGAGCTTCTGCCCGTAGATCACCGAGTACGACAGCACGTTCTGCACGTACTGGCGCGTCTCGTCGAACGGAATCGACTCGACCCAGACATCGAAACTCAGGTGGTCGGCGCCGCGCAGCCACTGGCGCACGCGGCCCGGGCCGGCGTTGTAGGCGGCGGAGGCGAGTACCCGGTTGCCGTTGAACTGGCTGTGCACCTGGCTCAGGTAGGCGGCGCCCAGCTGGATGTTCTTGTCCGGGTTGAACACCTGCGCAGGCGAAGCCAGCGGGATGCTGAACTTGCGCGCGGTCTCCTTGGCGGTGGCCGGCATCAGTTGCATCAGGCCACTGGCGCCGACGCTTGAGCGGGCGTCGTCCATGAACGCGCTTTCCTGGCGGGTAATGGCGAACACCCAGCTCGAATGCAGACCACGTACCTTGGCTTCACGCACCAGGGTGTCGCGGTGGGCCATCGGGAAGCGGATGTCCAGGTCGTCCCAGTACTTGGCCTGGCTGATGGTGCGAATGGCCGGGAAGTACCAGCGCATGTCGTAGGCCAGCTTGGCCTGGGCGACCATCTCGTCACGGTTGAAGTGGCGGCTGACGTGGTACCACTCGCGACGCCCGTCGACAATCTGGCCGCGGGCGTGGAATTCCAGTGCGCGCTTGACCCCCGGGGTGTTGCGGACCTTGTTGACCACCTGCTGGCTCAGCACCAGCGGCTTGTTGTTCAACTGGTAAGGCGTTTGCGAGCGGTCGGCGGCCAGGAAGCCGTAGAAGTCACGCTCGCGAGCCACGGTTTTGTACAGCAGCGGGATTTGCGGGTCCTTCGGCTGTGCCAGCTCCAGGCTGCGCGCCTGCCAGTAGCGCCAGCGGTTGCTGCTGGCCAGGTCTTGCGGCAGGCGCTTGGTCAGCGCGTAGGCATCTTCCCAACGGCCCAGGCGCAGCAGCAGGCGCAGGCGCCACTCGGTGACGGTGTTGTCGCGCAGCTCCGGATCGTAGCGGGTCATCAGGTCCAGGGCGCGCGGGTCGTAGCGGCGGGCCAGGGTCAGGCCGATCTCGCGGGCGATGGCAACTTTCTCGTCGCGGGAGAAATGCATGCGGCTGGCGTAGTCATCGAGCAGGTTCATGGCCCGCTCCGGGTCCTGGCGGGCCAGGCGGCGCAGGCCCAGGCTGACCACGTCGGACATCGCCTCGTTGACCGGGGTGAAGCGCCCGGGCTGGTTGAGCAGTTCGGGCTTTTGCGCCACGTCGATCAGCAGGCGGCCTTGCGGCGCCAGGGTGTTGAGGCTTTTGACCAGGGTATTGGCCAGCGCATAATTGCGGGTTTGTGCCGCCAGCTTGGCGCGCTCCCAGCGTTTTTGCTCGGTCAACTGGCCTTCGGCGGCCCAGCGCTCGAACAGGGCGTCGCAGGCCGCGGGTTGCGACTTGCCGACCAGCCAGAGTTTTTCTGCGCTGGCAAAGCCTTCGGCGCGCTGGCCATGGCTGAGCTGGTACTGGCCATTGAGGCAGTCCAGTTCAGTGAAATTGAGTTTCGGATCGTAGTACTTGGTAAACGTCGCCCAGTCACCACGCTCGGCCAGCCAGCGCAACCAGCGCAGCTTCATCCAGTTGGCCTGGGGCAGGTCGCCGTGGGCGCCGAGGAATTTCTCGATTTCGGCGTTGCTGGCGGTTTTCAGCCGGGCGGTCAGCTCGTCGTAGGCCAGGTAAGGCGTCAACGGGTAGTCGCGCAGGGCATCGGCATAGCGCAGGTAGGGCCCCTTGTCACCCTTGGCCAGGGCGCGTTTGGCTTCATCGTAATATTGACGTTGCTGGGTGATGTCGGTGGCCTGGGCGACACCCACCGCCGAGGCAGTGAGAAGCAGGCTGGATACGAGGTGGAGCAGGCGGCTGCGCATGAGACTTCCGGGCAGTTTGACCATGAAAAGTGACGGCGAAGCCAGCACTGTTGGAGTTGCATTGCCTTAGCTTAGCCGGTTGCCGCAGGCGGATGAAAGCATTGTGCTTGTATCTGCTTGTAAAGAAGCGGCCTGTCGTCGGAAGGTACTGAAGGACGCGCTGCTTAATGTGAAGCCGGCCCAAGTCGGGTAGAATGCGCGCCCGGTTTTTGGAGAAGATCATGACCCTGCTCAAATTAAGCGATGTGTCCCTTGCGTTCGGCGCCACGCCGTTGTTGGACAAGGTGTCCTGGCAGATCGCCCGTGGTGAGCGGGTGTGCATCATCGGCCGCAACGGCACAGGCAAGTCGAGCATGCTGCGCCTGGTCAAGGGCGATCAGAAGCCTGATGAAGGCGATGTCTGGCGTGCCCCGGGCCTGAAGATCGGCGAGCTGCCGCAAGAGTTGCCGGTGGCCGACGGCCGTACCGTGTTCGACGTGGTCGCCGAAGGCCTCGATGGCGTCGGCGCCTTGCTGGCTGAGTACCACCACCTGAGCCAGAACATCCACAGCGATGCCGACCTGGAAAAGCTCATGCACGTCCAGCACGACCTCGAGTCGCGCGATGGCTGGCGCCTGCAGCAACTGGTCGACAGCACCCTGAGCCGCCTGCAACTGCCGGCCGACAAGACCCTGGCCGAGCTCTCCGGTGGCTGGCGCCGCCGTGTGCTGCTGGCCCAGGCGCTGGTGTCCGAGCCCGACCTGCTGTTGCTCGACGAGCCGACCAACCACCTGGACATCGGTGCCATTGCCTGGCTTGAAGATGCCCTCAGCGGGTTCGGCGGTGCCGTGCTGTTCATCACCCACGACCGTTCCTTCCTGCAGAACCTGGCCACGCGCATCCTCGAACTGGATCGTGGCGGCCTGATCGACTGGAACGGCGACTACGCCAGCTTCCTGGTACACAAGGAAGCGGCACTGGCGGCCGAAGAAACCGCCAACGCGCTGTTCGACAAGAAGCTGGCCCAGGAAGAAGTGTGGATCCGCCAGGGTATCAAGGCCCGGCGTACCCGCAACGAAGGCCGTGTGCGCGCCCTCAAGGCGCTGCGCGTCGAGCGCAGCGAGCGTCGCGAGCGTCAGGGCAAGGCCAACATCCAGCTGGATGTCGCGGAGAAGTCCGGCAAGCAGGTGATGGTCCTGGAGAACGTCAGCTTCAACCATCCGGGTGGCCCGCAGCTGGTCAAGGACTTCTCCATGGTCCTGCAGCGCGAAGACCGTATCGGCCTGCTTGGCGCCAACGGTACCGGCAAGACCACCTTGCTCAAGCTGATGCTCGGTGATCTTGAGCCCACCAGCGGCAAGGTCGAGTCCGGCACCCGCCTGGAAGTGGCCTATTTCGACCAGCTGCGCCATCAGCTGGACCTGGAAAAGACCGTGATCGACAACCTCGCCGAAGGTCGCGACTTCATCGATATCGATGGCCAGAGCCGTCACGTGTTGAGCTACCTGGGCGACTTCCTGTTCAGCCCGCAGCGCGCCCGGACCCCGGTCAAGGCCCTGTCCGGTGGCGAGCGTGCGCGCCTGCTGCTGGCCAAGCTGTTCAGCAAGCCGGCCAACCTGCTGGTGCTCGACGAACCGACCAACGACCTCGACGTCGAGACCCTCGAGCTGCTCGAAGAAGTGCTGTCGGCGTTCAAGGGCACCGTGCTGATGGTCAGCCACGACCGGGCCTTCCTCGACAACGTGGTGACCAGCACCCTGGTGTTCGAAGGCGAGGGCAAGGTGCGCGAGTACGTCGGTGGTTACCAGGACTGGATCCGCCAGGGCGGTTCGCCGAAGTTGCTCGGGGTTACCGAGAGCAAGTCGGGCAAGTCCGAACTCAACACCGCTGTGGTCGAGAGCGTGGCGCCTGCGCCGGTAGCGGCGCCAGTGGCTGAAACGGCAAAGAAAAAGCTCAGCTACAAGCTGCAACGCGAGCTGGAAGCCTTGCCGGGCCAGATCGATGTGCTGGAGCAGAAGATGGCGGCGGTGCAGGAAGAGATTTCTGCCCCGGCTTTCTACCAGCGCCCGATCGAGCAGACCAGTGCGGTACTGGCGAGCCTGGAGAAGATGCAGGCCGAGCTGGATGTGCTGGTCGAGCGCTGGGCCGAACTCGACAGCTGAAGGGCAGGGCCCGGCGCATGAGCCTGCGCCGGGCCCACCCGGGTGTTACTCGGCTTTTTTCTGCAGGCGTACCGCGAGCACATCGCAGGGTGCGCCGTGCAGCACGTCGTTGGCGGTAGAACCCAGCAGCAGGGCCAGGCCGTGGCGGCCATGGCTGCCGACCACGATCAGGTCGCACTTCTGGTCCTTGGCCAGTTGGTGGATCTCCTGGCGCGGCTGGCCGTAGGTCAGGTGCGAATCACCGCGGTTGATGCCCGGGTACTTGTTGAACAGACGATCCATGCGCTCCTTGGCCTGGTCGAACTGTTGCTGTTGCAGCTGGGACAGGTCCATCGGCACGTCGCCGCCAAAGGCCATGGCCATGGGCTCGACGATATGTACCAGGGATACCTTGGTCTGTGTCGGCTCGGCCAGTGTCATGGCGCGCTTGATGACCGGATCGCATTCTTCGGTCAGGTCGACGGCAACCAGTATGTGTTCGTAGGGCATGAGAAGCTCTCCTGACAGTCGCGATAGGTAAAGTATGGTCGGTTTCAGGCTGATCGCTTCGAATCGCGGCTAACCAGCTCATTTGCAACGCTTTGTGGGAACAACTGATATGACGGTCTGGGTAGTGGTGTCAATCCTTGCGCTGATTCTCAGCCCTTTGGCCTGGCTGCGTCCTTCGCGCAAGCAAAGCGGCCAGATGGCCCTGCGCATGGAAGCCCGGCGCATGGGCCTGGCCATGCAACTGGCGCCCCAGGAGTGGCCGCACTGGCTGCCCAAGGAGCCGCCCAGCCCATGCGCACAGTACCTGCGGCCACGACGCCAGGGCCGTAGCGACAGCTGGTGCTACTGGCAGACCACCCCCGGCGTGTGGCTCAACCAGTGGCGCGAGCCTTGCGCCGATGCCGCGCATGCCGAGCAGTTGGCGCGCTTGCCGGAGAGTGTCTACAAAGTCGAGGCGGGCCCGCAGATGGTTGCCTTGTACTGGGGTGAGCGCGGTGAAACGGCTGTATTGCAGGATATTGCCGCAGTGCTCAACGCCCTGGCCTGATCGCTATCAATAAAAAGCCCGATGCACAGATCGGGCGGACAGGCCAGGCAGGCCGGTGTAATGTTTCAGTCCCTTGCAGTGTAGCCATCCAGCGGCAATTTGCTGCCTACTCCCTCTCTTGTTTCGCGTTGATCGATGATCAGCGCGTGTAAGCCATTGACCACTATCGCAGCGCTGAATGGCGTGCCATCAGCAGAGCGGCCGTTTGCCCCCTGTCAGCAGAAAATGACCGGAAAGTCGCGTTTTCACGGTGCTTTTGGGTATTTGACAACGGCGATCTTTTCGTTGAATGTGTGCATACCCAAATCAAACGGGCGTATGAATTGAGCGTTTGTATTGTCAGACGGCTCTTACAGAATCCCGACTATCGCGCTGGCGGGTGTGCCTGGAGCAAGGGTTCGGCAACAACGGCCAATGGCCGGCCGGATCTTTCACCAGCGATCGGCGTGTACAGTTCAGCTTCCATATCGTGGAGATCAGTTGATGATTTACGAAGGTAAAGCCATCACGGTTAAGGCTCTTGAAAGCGGCATCGTCGAACTGAAGTTCGACCTCAAGGGTGAGTCCGTCAACAAGTTCAACCGTCTTACCCTGAACGAATTGCGTCAGGCCGTAGACACCATCAAAGCCGACGCATCGATCAAAGGCGTGATTGTCAGCAGTGGCAAGGACGTATTCATCGTCGGCGCGGACATCACCGAGTTTGTCGATAACTTCAAGTTGCCCGAGGCCGAACTGGTCGCCGGCAACCTGGAAGCCAACCGGATTTTCAGCGATTTCGAAGACCTGGCCGTGCCGACCGTTGCCGCAATCAATGGCATCGCCCTGGGCGGCGGTCTGGAAATGTGCCTGGCTGCCGACTACCGCGTCATGGCCACCAGCGCCAAGATCGGCCTGCCGGAAGTCAAGCTGGGCATCTACCCGGGCTTCGGCGGTACCGTGCGCCTGCCGCGTATCATCGGTGCCGACAACGCCATCGAGTGGATTGCCGCCGGCAAGGAAAACCGTGCTGAAGACGCGCTGAAAGTCGGCGCCGTCGATGCCGTGGTAACCCCTGAGCTGTTGCAGGCTGCGGCCCTTGACCTGATCAAGCGCGCCATCAGCGGCGAGCTCGACCACAAGGCCAAGCGCCAGCCAAAACTGGAAAAACTCAAGCTCAACGCCATCGAGCAGATGATGTCGTTCGAAACCGCCAAGGGTTTCGTCGCCGGTCAAGCTGGCCCGAACTACCCGGCGCCGGTCGAAGCGATCAAGAGCATCCAGAAGGCCGCCAACTTCGGTCGTGACAAGGCCCTGGAAGTCGAAGCCGCAGGCTTCGTCAAACTGGCCAAGACCTCGGTTGCCGAGAGCCTGATCGGCCTGTTCCTCAACGACCAGGAACTCAAGCGCAAAGCCAAGGCCCACGACGAAATCGCGCGCGACGTGAAGCAGGCTGCCGTGCTCGGCGCCGGCATCATGGGGGGTGGCATCGCCTACCAGTCGGCGGTCAAGGGCACCCCGATCCTGATGAAGGACATCAACGAAAGCGCCATCCAGCTGGGCCTGAACGAAGCCTCCAAGCTGCTCGGCAAGCGCGTTGAAAAAGGCCGCCTGACCCCGGCGAAAATGGCCGAAGCGCTGAACGCGATTCGCCCGACCCTGTCCTACGGCGATTTTGGCAACGTCGACATCGTCGTCGAAGCCGTGGTCGAGAACCCGAAGGTCAAGCAAGCAGTGCTGGCTGAAGTGGAAGGCCAGGTCAAGGAAGACGCGATCCTGGCGTCCAACACCTCGACCATTTCCATCAACCTGCTGGCCAAGGCCCTCAAGCGTCCGGAAAACTTCGTCGGCATGCACTTCTTCAACCCGGTGCACATGATGCCGCTGGTTGAAGTCATCCGTGGCGAGAAGTCCAGCGAAGTGGCGGTTGCCACCACCGTGGCCTATGCCAAGAAGATGGGCAAGAACCCGATCGTGGTCAACGACTGCCCGGGCTTCCTGGTCAACCGCGTACTGTTCCCGTACTTCGGCGGTTTCGCCAAGCTGGTCAGCGCCGGTGTCGACTTCGTGCGCATCGACAAGATCATGGAAAAATTCGGCTGGCCAATGGGCCCGGCCTACCTGATGGACGTGGTCGGTATCGACACCGGCCATCACGGCCGTGACGTCATGGCCGAAGGCTTCCCGGACCGCATGAAGGACGACCGTCGTTCGGCCATCGACGTGCTCTACGAAGCCAAGCGCCTGGGCCAGAAGAACGGCAAGGGCTTCTACGCCTACGAGACCGACAAGCGCGGCAAGCCGAAGAAAGTCGCTGACGCGGCAGTCCTCGACGTGCTCAAGCCGATCGTTTACGAGCAACGTGAAGTCAGCGACGAAGACATCATCAACTGGATGATGATCCCGCTGTGCCTGGAAACCGTTCGCTGCCTGGAAGACGGTATCGTCGACACCGCCGCCGAAGCCGACATGGGCCTGGTCTACGGTATTGGTTTCCCTCCTTTCCGTGGCGGCGCGCTGCGTTACATCGACTCGATCGGTGTAGCCGAATTCGTTGCCCTGGCCGACAAATACGCCGATCTGGGTCCGCTGTATCACCCCACCGCGAAGCTGCGTGAAATGGCCAAGAACGGCCAGAGCTTCTTCGGTTAAGCGCCCAACGATATAGAGCGAGAGTGAATATATGAGCCTGAATCCAAGAGACGTGGTGATTGTCGACTTCGGTCGCACCCCGATGGGCCGCTCCAAGGGTGGCATGCATCGCAATACCCGCGCCGAAGACATGTCCGCGCACCTGATCAGCAAGCTGCTGGAGCGCAACGCCAAGGTCGATCCGAGCGAAGTCGAGGACGTCATCTGGGGCTGCGTCAACCAGACCCTGGAGCAGGGCTGGAACATCGCCCGCATGGCCTCCTTGATGACCCAGATCCCGCACACCGCTGCCGGCCAGACCGTCAGCCGCCTGTGCGGCTCGTCGATGAGCGCGCTGCACACCGCGGCGCAGGCGATCATGACCGGCAACGGTGATGTCTTCGTCGTCGGTGGTGTCGAGCACATGGGCCACGTCAGCATGATGCACGGTGTCGACCCCAACCCGCACATGTCGCTGTACGCCGCCAAGGCCTCGGGCATGATGGGCCTGACCGCCGAAATGCTTGGCAAGATGCACGGCATCAGCCGTGAGCAGCAGGACCTGTTCGGCCTGCGTTCGCACCAGCTCGCCCACAAGGCGACGGTCGAAGGCAAGTTCAAGGATGAAATCATCCCGATGCAGGGCTACGACGAGAACGGTTTCCTCAAGGTCTTCGACTACGACGAAACCATTCGCCCGGACACCACCCTGGAAAGCCTGGCGGCCCTCAAGCCTGCTTTCAACCCCAAAGGTGGTACCGTGACTGCCGGCACCTCGTCGCAGATCACCGACGGCGCCTCGTGCATGATCGTCATGTCGGCCCAGCGTGCCCAGGACCTCGGTATCCAGCCTCTGGCGGTGATCCGTTCCATGGCCGTGGCCGGTGTCGACCCGGCAATCATGGGCTACGGTCCGGTTCCGGCGACCCAGAAAGCCCTCAAGCGTGCGGGCTTGTCCATCGCCGATATCGACTTCTTCGAGCTCAACGAAGCCTTCGCCGCACAGGCCCTGCCAGTGCTGAAGGATCTGAAAGTGCTCGACAAGATGGATGAGAAGGTTAACCTGCACGGCGGCGCCATCGCCCTGGGCCATCCTTTCGGTTGCTCCGGTGCGCGGATTTCCGGCACTCTGCTCAACGTCATGAAGCAGAATGGCGGGACCCTCGGCGTTTCGACCATGTGCGTCGGCCTGGGCCAAGGCATCACCACCATCTTCGAACGCGTTTAAGCGTTCGGCGGGTGGAAACCGGGGCCTGGTGCCCCGGTTTTTGTTTTTGCAGGAATTTTTTTCAAGAGGGTGAGCAACATGCAGATACAACCAGGCGTATACCGGCATTACAAGGGGCCTGAGTATCGTGTGTTCGGCACCGCGCGCCATTCCGAAACCGAGGAGTGGGTGGTGTTCTACCAGGCGCTGTACGGTGAATTCGGCCTGTGGGTACGACCGCTTTCGATGTTCCTCGAGTCGGTCGAGGTTGACGGCGAGCAAGTGCCGCGCTTTGCTTTGGTCAAGGCTGAAACCGAGCTGTTTTCCCGGCCCGATGCCGAGGGTGGCTAGAGCCCCGCGCTTGACCTCACTCTGTTGCCACTATATATAGCGGTGCCGCGTCAGGTACCTGCCGTGTTTTTATTTTCAGTATTCAGGAATTTTCCGATCCATGGGCAAATCGCTGGTCATTGTGGAATCCCCGGCTAAGGCCAAGACCATCAACAAGTACCTGGGCAGCCAGTACGTGGTGAAGTCGAGTATCGGCCATATCCGAGACCTGCCCACCAGCGGTTCGGCCAGCGCCAGCAAGGAGCCTGCCGCCAAGCGCGGCAAGGCCGCCGCAGGCGAAGCGCCGGCCCTGTCGCCAAAAGAGAAGGCGCGCAAGCAGTTGGTCGCACGCATGGGCGTCGACCCTGACCACGGCTGGAAAGCCAAATACGAGATTCTCCCGGGCAAGGAGAAGGTCATCGACGAACTGCGTCGCCTGGCCAAAGATGCCGACACCATCTATCTCGCAACCGACTTGGATCGCGAGGGGGAAGCCATTGCCTGGCACCTGCGCGAAGCCATCGGTGGTGATGACAGCCGCTACAAGCGCGTGGTGTTCAACGAAATCACCAAGAAAGCCATCCAGGAAGCGTTCTCGCAGCCTGGCGAGCTAGATATCGACCGGGTCAACGCCCAGCAGGCGCGACGCTTCCTCGATCGCGTGGTGGGCTACATGGTTTCGCCACTGCTGTGGGCCAAGATCGCCCGCGGCCTGTCCGCCGGCCGCGTGCAGTCGGTGGCGGTGAAGCTGGTGGTCGAGCGTGAGCGCGAGATCCGTGCCTTCATCCCTGAAGAGTACTGGGAAGTGCACGCCGACCTGGGTACCGCCAAGGACGCCAAGGTGCGTTTCGAAGTGGCCCGCGAGAACGGCGAAGCCTTCAAGCCGCTCAACGAAGCCCAGGCCATGGCAGCGCTGGCGCAGCTCAAGTCCTCCAGCTACACCGTGGCCAAGCGTGAAGACCGCCCGACCAGCAGCAAGCCGTCGGCGCCGTTCATCACCTCGACCCTGCAGCAGGCCGCGAGCAACCGCCTGGGCTTCGGCGTGAAGAAAACCATGATGATGGCCCAGCGTCTGTACGAAGCCGGCTACATCACCTATATGCGTACCGACTCGACCAACCTCTCGGTCGATGCGGTGGAAATGGCTCGCAGCTACATCGAAAGCGAGTTCGGCAAGAAGTACCTGCCCGAAGCGCCGATCGTCTACGGCAGCAAAGAGGGTGCCCAGGAAGCGCACGAAGCGATTCGTCCATCCGACGTCAACACCCATCCGACCAAGCTCAGTGGCATGGAGCGCGATGCCGAGCGTCTGTACGAGCTGATCTGGCGCCAGTTCCTGGCCTGCCAGATGCCACCGGCGCAGTACCTGTCGACCACCGTCAGCGTCACCGCAGGCAACTTCGAGCTGCGCGCCAAGGGCCGTATCCTCAAGTTCGACGGTTACACCCGGGTATTGCCGCAACAGAGCAAGCCGGGCGATGACGATGTGCTGCCGGAAATGAACCAGGGCGAAGTGCTCAAGCTGATCCAGCTCGACCCGAGCCAGCACTTCACCAAGCCGCCGGCGCGTTACTCCGAAGCCAGCCTGGTCAAGGAGATGGAAAAGCGCGGTATCGGTCGTCCTTCGACTTATGCTGCGATCATCTCGACCATCCAGGATCGCGGTTACGTGACCCTGCACAACCGCCGCTTCTACTCCGAGAAGATGGGCGACATCGTCACCGAGCGCCTGTCCGAGAGCTTCTCCAACCTGATGGACTACGGCTTCACCGCCGGCATGGAAGAGAACCTCGATGACGTGGCCCAGGGCGAGCGCGACTGGAAGAACGTGCTGGACGAGTTCTACGGCGACTTCAGCAACAAGCTGAAGCTGGCCGAAGACGGCGAGAAGGGCATGCGTGCCAACCAGCCGACCCTGACCAACATTGCCTGCAAGGAATGTGGCCGGCCGATGATGATCCGCACCGCCTCCACCGGCGTGTTCCTCGGCTGCTCGGGCTACAGCCTGCCGCCCAAAGAGCGTTGCAAGGCCACCGTCAACCTGGTCCCGGGCGATGAAATCGCCGCCGACGACGAGGGTGAATCGGAATCGCGCGTGCTGCTCAACAAGCACCGCTGCCCGATCTGCTCGACGGCCATGGATGCTTACCTGCTCGATGAGAAGCGCAAGCTGCACATCTGCGGTAACAACCCCGATTGCACCGGCTACGAGATCGAAGAAGGCAACTACCGCATCAAGGGCTACGAAGGGCCGAGCCTTGAGTGCGACAAGTGCGGTAGCGAGATGCAGCTCAAGACTGGCCGTTTCGGCAAGTTCTTCGGTTGCACCAACGCCGAATGCAAGAACACCCGCAAGCTGCTCAAGAGTGGCGAGGCGGCGCCGCCGAAGATGGATGCGGTGAAGATGCCGGAGCTCAAGTGCGAGAAGGTCAACGATACCTACGTGCTGCGTGACGGTGCTTCGGGGCTGTTCCTGGCTGCCAGCCAGTTCCCGAAAAACCGCGAGACCCGTGCACCCCTGGTGATCGAGATCATCCCGCACAAGGATGAGATCGATCCGAAGTATCACTTCCTCTGCGAGGCGCCGAAGAAGGACCCGGACGGTCGCCCGGCGGTCATCCGCTACAGCCGCAAGACCAAGGAGCAGTACGTGCAGACCGAGGTCGACGGCAAGCCGACCGGCTGGCGTGCGTTCTATGACGGCAATGCCTGGAAGGTCGAAGACAAGCGCTGATTGAGCTTGGGGCCGCTGTTCGCGGCCCATCGCCGGCAAGGCCGGCTCCCACAGGGAGTGCAATCGCCGCCGACTCTGTGGGAGCCGGCCTTGCCGGCGATCGACCGCAAAGCGGTCGCCATCTAGACTTGCAGTAGGGCAGGGCAATCCGTGACACTCACAGACCGCCTTGCAGCCTTTCGGAGGGCACCCAGATGGCCCAGGAACTCTACACCCGCACCAACCAGAAGATTTACTTCGCAGGCCTGGCCCTCGAAGCCCTTGGCAAGGCGCAGGAAAGCCGGGCCATGAATGCCCAGGCGCTGATCCAGGCCGAGCGTGAGTCGGCGCTGTTTCACCTGTACGGCGCGCTGCTGGGCTTGTGTCACGAGATTGCCGGGTTTTATCGTTTGCCCCAGGCCGGCGCACCCCGTGCCGAGCTGTTGCTGACCCGCGAAGTGCTCGAGGCTGTGGCCATCCCAGAGATGGCCGAACTGGTTGAGCTGGCCGAACAGCGCGAAACCTGGCTGGCGCAATTGCTAAGTGCTTATGCCGATTTGTTCCGACCGCCGGTCGCGAAAAAAGCGCCAAAAACCGACGTTACCCAGCCGCTGATCCAGGCACTAAGCCTCGATGAACCCGAGGCGCCAGCGCTGTCGCGCGAAGAGCTGGAAAGCTGGCGGCAGAACCTCAAGGGGCTTACGGTTCGTTTTCGTGAAGGTTTGAGTGAGTGCTGATTGGGGCGGTGGCTGGTACAATGCCGGCCTTTCGCGGAGAACAGCCCCTTATGCCAACGTCCTTTCTAGAAATTGTCGAGTTGCCTGATGGCCGGATCGAGCTGCGCCGTGCCGAGGACGAGGGTTCGTTGGTAACCCTGGATTTCTCCGAGGACGCCAAAGCCTTTTTGCAAGGTCAGCACGTGGAAGTGGCCAAGGCCATGCTCAGTGTTGGCGTGCAGATGGCCGGCAAGCTGGTAGAAGGCGAGATCGAACGCGACGAAGGGCCACGGGTCCTGCACTGATCGCCTGCATGGCTTCCTCGTCCTGAGGAAGCCTGGCGAAATCAATGGTTGAAACAGACCTGAATATCAGCCGAGGCGGATGTTCAGGCTTTGTGCGTCTCCAGCGCGAGCCGCATTGCTCAGTTGCTGGCGGGCGCTGCTGCTGACGGTGTTGAGCCAGCTGACCACGGTGTGGCTGCGGCCCAGGCGCAGGGCATCGCAGGCCAGTTGCAAGGCACTCTGGTTGCCGCGCGGTTGCAACAGCAGGATGCGCTCGCGGTTCAGCCCGGCCTCGCGCAGCCAGGCCTGGGTCAGGCTGGCAGGTGGGGCGATCAGGGTCAGCCAGCGGGCGTCATGTTCTTCGCTCAACTCGCTCAGTTCACGCAGCATCGGGGCCAACAGGCTCTGGCAGCTACCCAGTGCGCCACGCAAAGACAGCTCGCTGAAAACCTGGGCCGCGCCGGGGTGGGGCGCTGGCTTGGCGCTTTTCAGTCCGGGCAGCACCGGCTGGGCCAGGAATGCTTCGAACAGTGGCAATTGTGCTTGCAGCGGTACGTTCTGTGACGCAGGGGGGAACTGCATGATGCCTCCTTTACCGGCGTATGACGCCGACGCTCAAGCCCTCGATCACCAGCTCCTGGTCTTTCAGGTTGACTTCGATTGGGGCGAATTCGGGGTTCTCGGCAATCAGCCAGACTTTGCTGCCTTCGCGCTTGAAGCGTTTGACCGTGACTTCGTCACCCAGGCGAGCAACGACGATCTGGCCGTTGCGAGCTTCGCGGCAGGTGTGCACGGCCAGCAGGTCGCCGTCGACGATGCCGACATCCTTCATGCTCATGCCGTGAACGCGCAACAGGTAGTCGGCGCGGGGATGGAAGAACGCCGGGTTGATGTTGCAGGATTCTTCGATGTGTTGCTGGGCGAGGATCGGCGCACCGGCCGCCACCCGGCCAATGATCGGCAGGCCGCTGTCGTCGGGCTTGGCTTCAAAGCCGGGGATGCGGATGCCCCGTGACGCCCCCGGGGTCATTTCGATCGCACCCTTGCGGGCCAGGGCCTTGAGGTGCTCCTCGGCGGCGTTGGGCGATTTGAAACCCAGCTCCTGGGCGATCTCTGCGCGGGTGGGCGGAAAGCCGTTGTCTTCCAGGCAGCGTTTGATAAAAGCCAGAATCTCAGCTTGGCGTGGCGTCAGTTTTAGCATGTCGATCGCTCTGTCTTTTTATACAGTGACTGGAATTATATACAGTAGGTGGCAAGCTGCAAGCGCCACGCGCCAAGAAAAGGCGGATAGGCGCTCTCGCAGCTATGGTTTAATACGTGACCGCATGGCCGCAAAGCGGCTGCGCGGACTTGACAAATCACCGCTTTGAAACGTATGTTTCAAACAAGTGTTTGTCAGGCGGAGTAGTCATGGCCCAGTCGGAAACCGTAGAACGCATTCTCGATGCTGCCGAGCAGTTGTTCGCGGAAAAAGGTTTTGCCGAAACCTCATTGCGGCTGATCACCAGCAAGGCCGGCGTCAACCTGGCGGCGGTGAACTACCACTTTGGTTCGAAGAAGGCCCTGATCCAGGCGGTGTTCTCGCGCTTCCTGGGGCCGTTCTGCGCAAGCCTTGAGCGCGAGCTGGAGCGCCGCCAGGCCCGCCCTGAGCAAAAGCCGAGCCTTGAAGAGCTGCTGGAGATGCTGGTCGAGCAGGCGCTGGTGGTGCAGCCACGCAGCGGCAATGACCTGTCGATCTTCATGCGCCTGCTGGGCCTGGCCTTCAGCCAGAGCCAGGGCCACCTGCGCCGTTACCTTGAAGACATGTACGGCAAGGTGTTTCGCCGCTACATGCTGCTGGTCAACGAAGCCGCGCCGCGCATTCCGCCAATCGAGCTGTTCTGGCGCGTGCACTTCATGCTCGGCGCCGCGGCGTTCAGCATGTCCGGGATCAAGGCCCTGCGCGCCATCGCCGAAACCGATTTCGGCATCAATACCTCGATCGAGCAGGTCATGCGCCTGATGGTGCCGTTCCTGGCCGCCGGCATGCGCGCCGACAGCGGTGTCACTGACGAAGCCATGGCTGCCGCGCAGTTGCGCCCACGCAGCAAGTCCGGCAGCACCCCGGTCGCCGCCAAGGCCTGATGCCACGGCTGGGCGCGGCGAGCCGCATCGGCTAAGCTAGCGCCCCATGGCCAGTCTCGATTTTCTGCATATCTCCCTTGCTGATCAATGCCTCTATGGGTTCGCCCAGGGGCAGTTGCGCCTGCGCCTTGACGTCTCCACCGCGCGCAACGGCGCCGGTGAGCTCAAGGGCTCGGGTTGCACGCCGCGGGGTCGCCACCAGGTGCGCGCCAAGATCGGTGCCGGCTTGCCGCAAGGCGCGGTGCTGAGGGGGCGGCGCTGGACCGGCGAAATCTGGTCGCCGGCACTGCACGAACACTTTCCCGGTCGTGACTGGATCCTCACGCGCATACTCTGGCTCAGCGGTTGCGAGCCGGGCGTCAATCGCTTGGGGCCGGTCGACACCTTCCACCGTTATATCTACCTGCATGGCACCCCCGATAGCGAACCTATGGGTGTGCCGTTGTCCCATGGTTGCGTGCGCTTGCGCAACGCCGACCTGCTGAACCTGTTCGACCAGGTGCCGGTGCATTGCCCGGTGCAGATCGACGAAGCCGCGTGCCCCCAATGGGCCCACATCCGCGTCAACTGAAGGATCAATTATGAGTGCCAGCCTGCAAGGCTCCCTGATGGTCGACATCGCCGGTACCTGGCTGACCGCCGAGGACCGCCAGCTTTTGCGCCAGCCCGAAGTGGCCGGCCTGATCATCTTTGCCCGCAACATCGAAAGCCCGCGCCAGGTGCGTGAGCTGTGCGCCTCGATTCGCGCCATTCGCCCCGAGTTGATCCTGGCGGTGGATCAGGAAGGCGGTCGGGTGCAGCGGTTGCGCCAGGGCTTTGTGCGCCTGCCGGCGATGCGCGCGATTGCCGATAACGACAACGCCGAATACCTGGCCGAGCAATGCGGTTGGCTGATGGCCACTGAAGTGCTGGCGGTCGGTCTGGACCTGAGCTTTGCGCCGGTGCTGGACCTCGATCACCAGCGCAGCGCTGTGGTCGGCAGCCGCGCCTTCGAAGGTGATCCGCAACGCGCCACGCTGCTGGCCGGTGCTTTTATTCGTGGCATGAACGCTGCGGGCATGGCCGCTTGTGGCAAGCACTTCCCGGGTCATGGCTGGGCCGAGGCCGATTCCCATGTGGCGATTCCCACCGACGAGCGCAGCCTGGCGCAGATCCGCGCGGCCGACCTGGTGCCGTTCACTCGTTTGAGCGGGCAGTTGGCGGCAGTGATGCCGGCCCACGTGATCTATCCGCAGGTGGACAACCAGCCGGCTGGTTTCTCCCGGCGCTGGTTGCAGGAGATTCTGCGCGGCGAGCTGGGCTTCAATGGGGTGATCTTCAGTGATGACCTGTCCATGGCCGGTGCCCATGTGGTCGGTGATGCCGCCAGCCGTATCGAGGCGGCCCTGAGCGCCGGTTGTGACATGGGCCTGGTGTGCAATGATCGCGCAGCCGCCGAGCTGGCCCTGACTGCCGCCCAGCGCCTGAAAGTCAAGCCGTCGCCGCGGATTGCGCAGATGCGCGGGCGGGGCTTTGCCCGTACCGACTATCGTCAACAGCCGCGCTGGCTGGAGGCGCTTGGAGCGCTCAAGGAAGCGCAGCTGGTTGATTGATTGCAGGGCTGCGTTGCAGCCCATCGCTGGCAAGCCAGCTCCCACAGGCTCCGTGTGGGAGCTGGCTTGCCAGCGATGAGTTCACCGCGCACTAGAGCCTTGCCGCTTCCCAGGCAACGGCGCAAATAACGCATCGATATCCTCCGCCGCCAAACGCCAGTCCCCCGCCTGCCGCCCATCCAGCACGCCCGCTGCCAGCGCCGATTTCTCCTGCTGCAACTGCTGGATCTTCTCTTCCACCGTGCCCCGGGTAATCAGCTTGTAGACGAACACCGGTTTTTCCTGGCCGATTCGATAAGCGCGGTCGGTGGCCTGGTTTTCTGCCGCCGGGTTCCACCACGGGTCGTAGTGGATCACGGTGTCCGCCGCGGTCAGGTTCAGGCCGACACCGCCGGCCTTGAGGCTGATCAGGAAGATCTGCAATTGCCCGCTCTGGAAGTCGTGCACCGGTGCCCGGCGGTCACGGGTTTCGCCAGTCAGCAGGGCATAGGCGATACCGCGGTGCTGCAGTTCGGCCTCGATCAGCCGCAGCATGCTGGTGAACTGCGAGAACAACAGGACACGTCGACCTTCGGCCAGCAGTTCTTCGAGCATTTCCATCAGGCTGGTGAGTTTGCCGGAGTGGGCGCCGCGCGCGGTCGAGGCTTGGCTGTTGATCAGGCGCAAATCGCAGCAGACCTGGCGCAGCTTCAACAGCGCTTCGAGGATAATGATCTGGCTGCGCGCCACGCCCTTGCGGGTGATCTCCGCGCGTACTTTCTGGTCCATCGCCAGGCGCATGGTTTCGTACACGTCACGCTGCGCATCGCTGAGCTCGACCCAGTGAATCATCTCGGTTTTGGCCGGTAGCTCGGTGGCCACTTGCTCCTTGGTGCGGCGCAGCAAAAAAGGTTTGATCCGTGCATTGAGGTGTTGCAGGCGTTCATCGTTGCCCTGGCGCTCGATCGGCACCCGATAGTCGCGGTTGAACGCTTTGGCGTCGCCCAGCCAGCCCGGCAGCAGGAAGTGAAACAGCGACCACAGCTCACCCAGGTGGTTTTCCAGCGGGGTGCCGCTCAGGCACAGGCGCTGGCGGGCTTCGAGCTGGCGCGCCGCCTGGGCCGCCTTGCTGCCCGGGGTCTTGATGTACTGCGCCTCATCGAGGATCAGTACATGCAGCTTCAGGCCCTTGAAGTGCGACAGGTCCTTGGGCAGCAGGGCATAGGTGGTCAACAGCAGGTCGTAGTCCTGCAGGCTGCCGAAATGCTTGCGCCGGCCGATGCCTTGCAGGGCCAGCACGCGCAAGCCCGGGGCGAAGCGTTCGGCTTCGTCCTGCCAGTTGGGGATCAGGCTGGTGGGCATCACCACCATGGCCGGGCGGGTCAGGCGTCCGGCATTTTTTTCGCTGAGCAGGTGAGCGAGGGTTTGCAGGGTTTTGCCCAGGCCCATGTCGTCAGCGAGGATGCCGCCGACCTCCAGCTCACGCAGGGCCTGCATCCAGCTCAGGCCTTCGAGCTGATAGGTGCGCAGGGTAGCGTTCAGGCCTTCAGGCGTTTGCGCCGGTTGCAGGCGGATATCGCGCAGGCGCTCGGCCAGGCTGCGCACCTGCTCACCGCCTTGCCAGCTCAACGGCAGCTCTTCCAGGGCATTGAGGCGCGTGGCGTCCAGCGTCGGCAGGCGCACGCTGGTTTCGCCGGGTTCACGCAGGTAAAAGTCGCCCAGGGTTGCCAATACCGGCTTGAGGCGACCGTAGGGCAGGGCCACTTGCAGGTTGCGCCGTACTTCACCCACAGGCGCGGGAATCTGTACCAGCAATTGTTCGTCGTCCCGGCGCTTGTGCAACTGCGCAGGGTTGAGCAGTTCCGGGTGGCTGCGCAGCACGTTGAGCAGAATCGGCAGCAGGCTCAGGCGCTGGCCATTGACTTCGATACCCAGTTCCAGGTCGAACCAGTCCCGGCCGCTGGCTTCGTCGATCTGTGCGTACCAGTTGTCGACCTCGGCAAGATTGAAGGCGAAGTCGTCGGTGTACTCGATCTCCCAGCCTTGTTCGCGCAGGGTCGGCAGGTCATTGAGCATGAAGCGTAGCCAGGCTGCTTCGGAGGCCAGCTCAAGCAGGTCGCCGGCGCTCTCCGGCAGGGCTTTGCTCTGCCGGGTGGCGATCTTGAAGCCCAGGCGCTGGAGCGTCTGGCGGATTTGGCTTTCGGCCTCGGCGTGGCGCTGCAGGCGTTGGCTGCCAGTACTCTCCAGGCGGCTGACGTCCTTGACTTGCCTGCCGCTGGCGCGAATGCCGTCATAGTTGAACGACAGCGCCGCCCGGTGCTGGTGCTGGCGCTGCATCCTGCCGGTTTGCGGCACGTAGGCGCTGAACTCGTGGCTGCCCAGAATCAGGTGAGGCGTGGGGGCAATACCATCGTTAGGCATCGGGTTACTGCTCCATCATCTCCGCAGGCGCAGTGGGAGCGCTGGCTGGCCGGTTGGCCGTGACCTTGAGCAGCAGGGCCAGGTGGCCGCCGTCGAGGAAGGTCAGTTCTCCATTCTTGATGGTGCTGTTGCTCTGCTTGAGCGGTTCGCTCAAGGTCACGCTGCCGTTGCCGTCGAACTGGTTGACCCAGAAACTGGCATCAACGGCGATGAAGCGTTCTTCCTTGACGGTCAGGTTGCCCTCGATGGGGAACTGGCCGAAGTGTTCTTCGCCGTCGCTGATCGCCACTGTGCCGGCATCTTGTTTCCAGGCTTTGTGCAGCAGCACGGTGTACTGGTTCGGGTCGGCGGCAAGCTTGGCCGCCTCGTCGGTGAGCGCTGGTTGGCGCAGGTCACCCTCGGCGACGATCTGGGCGCCATTGCGCCAGTCTTCCGGGGCCGACTTGCTGGTAATCGCCGGCACGGCGTTCTGCCGTACCAGGATCATTTCGACCTGATAGGCGCCATTGGCAAATGCCGTCGGGGCAATCAGTGCCAGCAGCAGGGTCAGGCTACGCGTCGCACGCATGGATCTTCCTTCACGCAGATTGTGGGGTCAGGCGCTCGAACAGCGCCTCAAGGTTGTTGAAGCGTTCTTCCGGGCGCTCCATCGGCACCAGGAACTTGAACTGGGTGGCGCCTTCGAACTTGTAGCGTTTGGGCTGGCCCTGGATCAGCTTGATCAGTACCAGCGGATCGACCGGGGTCTGGGCTTCGAATTCGATCTTGCCGCCGTTGGGGCCGGCGTCGACCTTCTTGATGCCGAGTTTTTCTGCCTGCAGCTTGAGCAGGGTCAGGCGCACCAGGTTCTTGGTCGGTTCCGGCAGCAGGCCGAAGCGGTCGATCATCTCTACCTGCAGGTCTTTCAGGCCGTCTTCGTCCACCGCCGAGGCGATGCGCTTGTAGAGGATCAGCCGCGCATGCACATCCGGCAGGTAGTCCTCGGGAATCAGTGCCGGCAAGCGCAGGTTGATTTCCGGGCCGCCGCCCAACGGCTGGTCGAGGTTTGGCTGGGTGCCCTTGCGGATGGCCTTGACCGCGCGTTCGAGCATTTCCATGTACAAGGTAAAACCGACCGCCTGGATCTGCCCGCTCTGGCCTTCGCCGAGCAGCTCGCCGGCGCCGCGGATCTCCAGGTCATTGGTGGCCAGGACAAAGCCAGCCCCCAGGTCCTGGGTGTTGGCGATGGCTTCCAGGCGCTTTTCGGCGTCCGGGGTGATTTGCTGGCGCGGCGGGGTGAGCAGGTAGGCATAGGCCTGGTGGTGACTGCGCCCGACCCGGCCGCGCAACTGGTGCAACTGCGCCAGGCCGAACTTGTCGGCACGCTCGATGATGATGGTGTTGGCGCTCGGCACGTCGATGCCGGTCTCGATGATGGTCGAGGCGATCAGCACGTTGAAGCGCTTGTGATAGAAGTCGCTCATCACCTGTTCGAGTTCGCGCTCGCGCATCTGCCCGTGGCCGATGCCGATGCGTGCTTCCGGTACCAGTTCGGCAAGGTCGGCGGCGCATTTTTCGATGCTCTTCACATCGTTGTGCAAGTAGTAAACCTGGCCGCCGCGCAGCAGTTCACGCAGCAGCGCCTCCTTGACCGTGCTCTTGTTCTGCTCCATGACGAAGGTGCGCACCGACAGCCGGCGCGCCGGCGGCGTGGCGATGATCGATAGGTCGCGCATGCCGGCCACGGCCATGTTCAGGGTGCGCGGGATCGGCGTGGCGGTCAGGGTGAGGATGTCCACCTCGCTGCGCAGGGCCTTGAGCTGCTCCTTCTGGCGCACGCCGAAACGGTGCTCTTCGTCGATGATCACCAGGCCCAGGTCCTTGATCTTGACGTCGTCCTGCAGCAGCTTGTGGGTGCCGATGACAATGTCGATCTTGCCTTCGGCCAGGTCCGCCACCGCTGCGGCGACTTCCTTGGGCGACTTGAAGCGGCTCATCACCTCGACCGTTACCGGCCAGTCGGCGAAGCGGTCGCGAAAACTGTTGTAGTGCTGCTGGGCGAGCAGGGTGGTCGGCACCAGGATTGCCACCTGGCGGCCGCCGTGCACGGCAATGAAGGCTGCGCGCATGGCCACTTCGGTCTTGCCGAAGCCGACATCGCCGCACACCAGGCGGTCCATCGGCTTGGCCGCGAGCATGTCCTCGCGCACCGCTTCGATGGCGCTTTGCTGGTCCGGGGTCTCTTCGAAGGGGAAGCCGGCGCTGAAGGTGGCGTAATCCACCGACGGGTCGGCGAAGGCATAACCTTTGCGCGCGGCGCGGCGGGCATAGATGTCGAGCAGTTCGGCAGCGACATCACGTACCTGTTCGGCGGCCTTGCGCTTGGCTTTTTGCCAGGCTTCGGAGCCGAGCCGGTGCAGCGGCGCCAGGGCGTCGTCGCTGCCGGTATAGCGGGCGATCAGGTGCAGGTTGGCCACCGGCACGTAGAGCTTGGCGCCCTCGGCGTATTCGAGGGTGAGGAACTCGGCGGCCTGGTTGTCGATTTCCAGGGTCGCCAGGCCCAGGTAGCGGCCGACCCCGTGATCGATATGCACCACCGGCGCGCCTTCACGCAGCTCGGTGAGGTTCTTGATGACGGCATCGTTATTGGCGTCGCTGCGCTTGTCGCGGCGACGGCGCTGCATTACCCGTTGACCGAACAGCGGGCTCTCGGCGACCAGGGCGATGGCCGGGTCATCCAGCAGCAGGCCTTCGTCCAGCGGTGCGATGGTGATCGCCAGGCGCTCCTTGCCGGCAACGAAGGCACTCCAGCTGTCGACGGTTTGCGGGCGCAGCTTCAGGCGCTCAAGCAGCTCCAGCAGCACTTCGCGACGGCCCGCCGACTCGGCGGTGAACAGCACGCGGCCAGAGAACTGCTCAAGAAAGCCCGATAGCGCTGCCAACGGCTGGTTGGCCTTGGCTTCGATGGCAAGGTTGGGCAGGACCTGGGCCGGGAAGCGCTCGCGGCCGACGCCGCTGTCGACGTCGTCCTGGCTGACCACCACGCGCGGCCAGCTCTTGAGCCGGGCGAAACAGTCCTCAACCGGCAGGAACAGTTCGGCGGGCGGCAGCAACGGTCGCGCCGGGTCGATGCGGCGTTCCTCGTAGCGGTTGCGCACATCGCTCCAGAAGTGCTCGGCGGCCTGTTCGACGCCCGGCAGGGAGAACACCTGGGTGTCCTGGGGCAGGTAGTCGAACAAGGTCGAGGTGTCTTCGAAGAACAGCGGCAGGTAGTACTCGATACCGGCCGGGGTGATGCCGCTGGAGAGGTCCTGGAAGATCGGGCTGCGGCGGAAGTCGACGTCGAAGCGCTCGCGAAAGCGTGCCTTGAAGCGCGTCACCGCCTCTTTTTGCAGCGGGAACTCGCGGGCCGGCAGCAGCCGCACCGAGTCGACCTTGTCGATCGAGCGCTGGGTTTCCGGGTCGAAGGTACGCAGGGTCTCGATTTCGTCATCGAACAGGTCGATGCGGTACGGCAGCTTGCTGCCCATCGGGAACAGGTCGATCAGCGCGCCGCGTACGGCGAACTCGCCGTGCTCGTACACGGTATCGACGCAGCGGTAACCGCTGGCTTCAAGGCGCGTGCGCATCTGCTCGACATCAAGCTTCTGGCCGATGTCCAGCACCAGGCTGCTGCCGAGTAGAAAGCGCGTCGGTGCCAGGCGGTGCAGGGCCGTGGTGATCGGCACCACGAGAATGCCGTGATCGAGCTCCGGCAGCCGGTACAGGCTGGAAATGCGCTGGGAGATGATGTCCTGGTGCGGCGAGAACAGGTCGTAGGGCAGGGTTTCCCAGTCGGGGAAGGGCAGTACCGGCAGCTCGGGCGCAAAAAAACGCAGTTCCTGCTCGAGGCGGTCAGCGCTCTGGCTGTCGGCGGTCAGCAGCAGGGTGAAGCGTTTGGCGGCGCTGGCCGCTTCGGCAATCGCCAGGCTCAGGGCGGCGCCCGGCAGGTTGCCCCAGGTTTGTTTGCCGGCAGTGGCCGGCAGGTGCGGTAGACGCAGAACAGGCACGGGAGGTCGAGCTCCAAGCGTTGCGACAAAGACGCCAATTGTACCGGGCGCAGGCCCGCGCTGTCAGGTTTGTGCAGGCTAAAAGCATGTAGTGGATTGTCGGCGACAGGCGCTCATTGCCCGATGGGCTGCGGGGCGTCATAATGTAGCCCCTTTTTTCTGTCCCTACATGTGGAAGGTTCCCGTGACTCAGAAGCCCGACCAGTGTCTTGGTGAGTGGATTGATCGTGAAGCGCTTGCAGAAGCGATGATCCCGCTTATCGGTCAGCTCTACCGCAATAACAATGTGGTGAGCTCGATCTATGGCCGTAGCCTGATCAACCGCTCGGTGATCTCGATCCTCAAAGCGCACCGCTTTGCCCGTCATCGCCAGACCGACGAAACCGAACTGTCTGTACACGAGACATTCCCGCTGCTCAAAGCCATGAGCGAGCTGAAACTGGGCGCCGCTTCGGTCGACCTGGGCAAGCTGGCCAACAAGTTCAAGCAAGAAGGCAACGGCCGCAGCGCCGAGCAGTTCGTGCGTGAAGAAATGGCTGACGTGGTTGGCCAGCAAAACGCTTCGGCGCGCAAAGGCACCGACGTTGTCCTCTACGGCTTCGGTCGTATCGGCCGTCTGCTGGCGCGTATCCTGATCGAGAAAACCGGTGGTGGCGACGGCCTGCGTCTGCGCGCCATCGTCGTGCGCAAAGGCGCCGAGAACGATCTGGTCAAGCGTGCCAGCCTGCTGCGTCGTGACTCGGTACATGGCCCGTTCGATGGCACCATCACCATCGACGAAGCCAACAACACCATCACTGCCAACGGCAACCTGATCCAGGTTATCTACGCCAAGAACCCGAGCGAAGTCGACTACACCCAGTACGGCATCGAGAATGCCCTGATTGTCGACAACACCGGTGTATGGCGCGACGCCGACGGCCTGGGCCAGCACCTGGCCTGCCCGGGCGCTGCCCGCGTGATCCTCACCGCACCTGGCAAGGGCGCGCTGAAGAACATCGTGCATGGCATCAACCATGGCGAAATCAGCGCTGATGACAAGATCATCTCCGCGGCTTCCTGCACCACCAACGCCATCGTTCCGGTACTGAAGGCGGTCAACGACAAGTTCGGTATCATCAACGGTCACGTTGAAACCGTTCACTCGTTCACCAACGACCAGAACCTGATCGACAACTTCCACAAGGGCAGCCGTCGTGGCCGTGCCGCGCCGCTGAACATGGTTATCACCGAGACCGGTGCCGCCACTGCAGCTGCCAAGGCACTGCCAGTGCTCAAGGGCAAGCTGACCGGCAACGCGATCCGCGTACCAACGCCGAACGTGTCGATGGCTATCCTCAACCTGAACCTGGAAAAAGCCACCAGCCGCGAAGAGATCAACGAGTACCTGCGCCAGATGGCCATGCACTCGGACCTGCACAAGCAGATCGACTACGTGAGCTCCCAGGAAGTGGTCTCCACCGACTTCGTCGGTTCCCGCCACGCCGGTGTGGTCGATGCCGAAGCCACCATCTGCAACGAAAACCGTGTTGTCCTGTACGTCTGGTACGACAACGAATTCGGTTACAGCTGCCAGGTAGTGCGCGTGATGGAAGACATGGCTGGCGTCAATCCGCCTGCTTTCCCACGCTAAGCTTGGCTTGGTTGTGAAAGACGGGAACCTCAGGGTTCCCGTTTTTTTTGCCTGAAATTTCCAGGAGGCTGGATGCGTAGAACAGTGTTGATAGGCGCGTTGCTGAGTCTGGCCGGGTGCGGGCAGGGCAACACCCTTGAACGCATCAGTGGCCCGACCATGGGTAGCAGCTACACCGTGCAGTATGTGCGCACGCCCCAGGGGCCGGCGCCGGAGCAGGTCAAGCGCGAGGTGGAGCGGATTCTCGAAGGCATCGACAAGCGATTTTCCACCTACCGCAGCGACTCGCTGATCGAGGCCTTCAACAGGCTGCCGGCCAACAGCTGCCAGTCGATGCCGGCCGATGTGCTGGCGCTGGTGCGGGTTGGCGAGCAGCTGGCGCAGCAGAGTGACGGGGCGTTTGACCTGACCGTGGAGCCCTTGCTCGACCTGTGGGGCTTCGGCCCGCAGTCACGCAGGGAAAAAGTGCCGGATGCCCAGGCCCTGGCCGCCACGCGCCAACGGGTCGGGTATGGGCATTTGCGCATAAACGGTGAGCAGCTGTGCAAGGATGCACCGGTGGAAGTCGACTTCAACAGCATCGCTGCCGGGCATGCGGTGGACCTGCTGGTGACGCGGCTAAAAGCCCTGGGCATCGCGGATTTGCTGGTCGAAGCGACCGGTGAACTCAAGGCGATCGGGCGCAAACCTGATGGCAGCAAATGGAAAGTGGCCCTGGAGCTGCCGGGTACTGACCGCCAGATTGCCCAGCAAGTGCTGGCCGTGGACGGTTTTGCTGTGTCCACCTCCGGTGACTATCGCAACTATTTCGAGGAGAATGGCCTGCGCTATTCACACACCTTCGATGCGCGCCTTGGGAGGCCGGTGAAACACGACCTGGCGGCGGTGACGGTATTTGACCGTTCGACGCTGATGGCCGATGGGTACTCGACCTTGCTGTTGATCCTCGGGCCCGAGCAAGGCTGGGAGTTTGCCCTCAAACACGGGATTGCCGCGGTGTTCGTGACCCGGGTTGCGGAAGGTTTCGTCTCCCGAAGCACGCCGGCGTTTGCCCAGGTGAACAAGCAGTAACCAGTTTTTGTGGGAGCTGGCCTTGCCAGCGATGCAGCCGACGCGCAATCGCTGACACTGCGCTGATGCCATCGCCGGCAAGGCCGGCTCCCACAGGGTTTGTGTAAATGACATGTAGTGCAGAGAAAAATAGCCTACGACGCGACCAAGGGTTAATGTGCGCGGCGTTCAAGCTTGATTAGACTGCACCCGAATTTTTTCATGGCGCCGCTGGCGGCATGAGGTAGCCCCGCCCGCCGATGTGGCGCGCAGGCCTGTTCTGAAGGAGTACGCATGGCTGTCTACAACTACGACGTAGTGGTGCTGGGTTCCGGCCCCGCAGGAGAAGGGGCGGCAATGAATGCTGCCAAAGCAGGACGCAAGGTGGCGATGGTCGATAGCCGTCGCCAGGTCGGCGGCAACTGCACCCACCTGGGCACCATCCCGTCCAAGGCCCTGCGTCACTCAGTGCGCCAGATCATGCAGTTCAACACCAACCCGATGTTCCGGGCCATTGGTGAACCGCGCTGGTTCTCGTTCCCTGACGTACTGAAAAGCGCCGAGAAGGTGATTTCCAAGCAGGTTGCCTCGCGCACTGGCTACTATGCGCGCAACCGCGTCGACGTGTTCTTCGGCACCGGCAGCTTCGCCGACGAGCAGACCATCGAAGTGGTCTGCGCCAACGGCGTGGTCGAGAAACTGGTGGCCAAGCACATCATCATCGCCACCGGTTCGCGCCCGTATCGCCCGGCCGATATCGATTTCCACCACCCGCGTATCTACGATAGCGACACCATCCTCAGCCTCGGCCACACCCCGCGCAAACTGATCGTCTACGGCGCTGGCGTGATTGGCTGTGAGTACGCCTCGATCTTCAGTGGTCTGGGTGTGCTGGTGGAGCTGGTGGACAACCGCGCTCAGTTGCTGAGCTTCCTCGACTCGGAAATTTCCCAGGCGCTGAGCTACCACTTCAGCAACAACAACATCACCGTTCGCCACAACGAAGAGTACGACCGTGTCGAAGGCCTGGACAACGGTGTGATCCTGCACCTCAAATCCGGCAAGAAGATCAAGGCCGATGCCTTGCTCTGGTGCAACGGCCGTACCGGCAATACCGACAAGCTGGGCCTGGAAAACATTGGCATCAAGGTCAACAGCCGTGGTCAGATCGAAGTCGACGAGAACTACCGCACCCACGTGCCGAACATCTACGGTGCCGGTGATGTGATCGGCTGGCCGAGCCTGGCCAGTGCCGCCCACGACCAGGGTCGCTCGGCTGCCGGCAGCATCGTCGACAACGGTAGCTGGCGGTTCGTCAATGATGTGCCGACTGGCATCTACACCATTCCGGAGATCAGCTCGATCGGCAAGAACGAGCAGGAGCTGACCCAGGCCAAGGTACCTTATGAAGTGGGCAAGGCCTTCTTCAAGAGCATGGCCCGGGCGCAAATCGCCGGTGAGCCGCAAGGCATGCTGAAGATACTGTTCCACCGCGAAACCCTGGAAATCCTTGGCGTGCACTGCTTCGGCTACCAGGCGTCGGAGATCGTCCACATCGGCCAGGCGATCATGGATCAGCCGGGTGAGCGCAATACCCTGAAGTACTTCGTCAACACCACCTTCAACTACCCGACCATGGCCGAAGCCTATCGGGTAGCGGCTTACGACGGCCTCAACCGGCTTTTTTGAGCGGCTCCGGCCGGTGGCCTGAGCCGGCCGGGGAGACCGATTTCAGCGATTCTCGAGGGTGGCGCTGGCCAAACCGGGAAAGTCTGTAATCAGGCTGTCTACGCCGAAGTCGGCGAGCCTGCGCATCAGCGCCGGCTCGTTGACTGTCCACACCGACACGTGCAACCCCTGGCGCTGAGCCTTGATTAGGCGCTCGGGGGTGCACAGTGTCCAGTTCAACGCCAGCAAGTTGCAGTCATAGTTCTGGGCGACCTTCAGTGGGTCGAGCCAGGCGTATTCGGCGACCAGCCCCCTGGCAATATCCGGTGTCAGCTCAAGCGCTGCGCCCAGCACTTCCCGTGAGCTTGAGGTAATGGTGATCTTGTCGAGCAAGCCGAACTGCTGGGCCATTTCGCGGATTGCCAGCACGGTGGTGGCGGCGCGGGTGCGCGAGGCACTCTTGACCTCCAGTTGCCAGTGCTCGAAGTCGCACTTTTCAAACAGTTCTTCAAGGCGCGGGATAGGGCAGGGCGAGACCCAGCCCGGGCCGCCCTTGCGTGCATCATAGGTCGCAAGATCGGCCGCGAAATGCTCGACCACTTTGCCGCGCCGGCCCGTGGTGCGCTTGAGGCTCGGGTCATGGATCACCATCAGCTGGTTGTCGGCTGACAGGTGCAGGTCGAGTTCGCAGCGACGCACGCCGTGCCCGAGGCACTGCTGGAAGCTGGCGAGGGTGTTTTCGGGGGCTTCGCCCTTGGCGCCGCGGTGGCCGTAAATCGTGGTCACGTCTGTTCCTTCAACAAATAAGTGAAACTCAGGAGGCGCTTGGGTCGTTCTGTTCCAGGGCCTGGCGTCGTTGTTGCGCTTGGCGTTGCAGGATATAGCGGGCCAGCAGCTGGCGCTGGGCATCGGTGGTGTCGATGAACTCGGTGCCGACCTCGTACTGGCCGTCGGCGTTGCGATCGCAATGGGTGACTTTGGCGCGCAGCAACAGGCCCAGGGCCTGGGGCATCAGCACCAACTTCACCGCGACGCAGGTGTCAGCAGCCAGCGGCTCGGCCTGGCTGAACTCGATGCCGCCTTCGGACAGCACCACCGCTTGCGGCGCGCTCAACTGCCCGAGCAAGGTCTGCGCGACCACGGCGCTGAGCAGGTCGATGCGTTTGTTCTGGGCCTTGAGAAAGGCGGCCAGGGTGCGGTCCTTGTCACTGAGCTGGCGCAGCAGGTGTTGGGATTCGAACTCGCTCAGGTGCAATTCACTGAGCAGGTTGAACAGCGGCGAAGTATCTTGCAACAAGTCCGTGCCAAGCGCTTCGGCGGCGCTCAACGGGCTAATTTCCAGTGCGATCCGATCCTCGATACGGTAGTATTCGCGGCGATCTTCTTCATCTAATGTCGACATGGCGAACCCATGGTAGCGGCGGTGGTCTGAGTGTAAAGCTGCTATTCAAGCCCCGCCACAAGGACGTTCCTCTTTCATCCGAACAAGCCCCGACATGTTCAGACCTCTCTTCGTATTCATCGGCACGCGTTATACCCGTGCCAAGCGTCGCAACCACTTCGTCTCGTTCATTTCCCTGACCTCGATGATCGGCCTCGCCCTGGGCGTTGTCGTGATGATCGTGGTGTTGTCGGTCATGAACGGCTTCGATCACGAGATGCGCACCCGGGTGTTGGGCATGGTGCCCCACGCCACACTGGAAACCGGCCAGCCGATCAACGACTGGCCGGCCCTTGCCAGTCAAGTAAAGCAGAACCCGCAGGTTCTGGCGGTGGCGCCTTTCACCCAGATGCAGGGCCTGCTGACCCATGACGGCAAGGTGCAAAAGGTGCTGCTAAACGGCATCGACCCGGCCCAGGAACGCCAGGTCTCGATCATCGACGACTTTATCCGCGAGGGTAAGCTCGATGACCTGGCCCCCGGCGAGTTCGGCATCATGATCGGCGACAAGGCGGCCACCAAGCTGGGTGTTGGCGTCGGCGACAAGCTGACCTTCGTCGCCCCCGAAGTCACCGTGACCCCGGCCGGCATGTTCCCGCGCATGAAGCGCTTTACCGTGGTCGGCATCTTTCATGTCGGCGCCGGTGAGATCGACGGCTACCTGGGCCTGACCAACCTCTCGGACCTGTCCCGCCTGCACCGCTGGAAGGCCGACCAGGTCCAGGGCCTGCGCCTGAAGTTCGACGACCTGTTCCAGGCGCCGCGGGTGGCCTGGGACATCGCCCAGAAGCTCGGCGAGCAGGAGTTCTATGCCCGCGACTGGACCCGCAGCCACGGTAACCTGTACCAGGCGATCCGCATGGAAAAAGCCATGATCGGCCTGCTGTTGCTGCTGATCGTCGCGGTGGCGGCGTTCAACATCATTTCCACCCTGGTGATGGTGGTAAACGACAAGAAGGGCGATATCGCCATCTTGCGCACCCTGGGTTCGACGCCCGGGCAGATCATGGCCATTTTCATGGTTCAGGGTACGGTGATCGGTGTGGTCGGCACCCTGATCGGCGCGCTGGTGGGCATCTTCGCCGCGCTCAATGTCAGCGCCGCGATCGCCGGCATCGAAACCCTGATCGGGCACAAGTTCCTCAATGCCGACGTCTATTTCATCGACTACCTGCCCTCGCAGATCATGGCCGAGGACGTGTGGATGGTCTGCGGTGCGGCATTGGTCCTGAGTTTCCTCGCCACCCTGTATCCGGCCTGGCGTGCGGCACGCACCCAGCCTGCGGAGGCGCTACGTTATGAGTGAGTTGGGCATGAGTGATAAAGCAGTGCTGAGTTGCCGCAACCTGGGCAAGTCCTACGAGGAAGGCCCGGAGAAGGTCCAGGTGTTGTCCGGCTTGCAGCTGGAGCTGCACCCGGGCGAGCGGGTGGCGATCGTCGGTAGTTCAGGTTCGGGCAAGAGTACTTTGCTCAACCTGCTCGGCGGCCTCGACACCCCGTCCGAAGGCAGCGTCTGGCTGGCCGGCGAAGAGCTCTCGGCGCTGGGCGAACGCGCCCGTGGCCTGCTGCGCAATCGCGCCCTGGGCTTCGTCTACCAGTTCCACCACCTGCTGCCGGAGTTCACTGCGCTGGAGAACGTGTGCATGCCGTTGCTGATCGGCCGCACCGCCATTCCCGAAGCACGTGAACGTGCCCAGGCGCTGCTCAAGCGCGTGGGCCTGGGGCATCGCCTGAGCCACAAGCCGGCCGAGCTGTCCGGTGGCGAGCGCCAGCGCGTGGCCATCGCCCGGGCCCTGGTCAACCGGCCGGGGCTGGTCATGCTCGACGAGCCGACCGGCAACCTCGACCATCACACCGCCCAGGGCATCCAGGACCTCATGCAGGAGCTGAGCAGCGCCTCGCAGACAGCCTTCCTGGTGGTGACCCACGATCTCAACCTGGCGCGCCAGATGGACCGAGTGCTGCGCCTGGATGACGGGCACCTGGTACCGATCTGATTGCCCGCGCAACGTGCCCGCCACCGTTAGGCGGGCACCTGGTTCCTTTTCTTTACCCGGGTGCTTTCGTTCATGTTCAGACCCTTGTCTATTTTCATCGGCGCGCGCTACACCCGCGCCAAGCGCCGCAACCATTTCATCTCGTTCATCTCCATGACCTCGATGATCGGCCTGTCCCTGGGCGTGCTGGCGATGATCGTGGTGCTGTCGGTGATGAATGGCTTTCAGCGCGAAATGAGTTCGCGCATCCTCGGCATGGTGCCGCACGCCAGCGTGCTCGGTGCCCAGCCGCTGGATGACTGGCGGCCAGTGGCGGCCGAAGCCTTGAAGAACCCTGAAGTGATTGCTGCCGCGCCGCTGACCGAGATGGAAGGCATGTTGTCCTACAAGGGCTCGATGCAGCCGATCCAGGTCAGCGGCATCGACCCGGCCGAGGAAGGCAAGGTCTCGATCGTGGCCCAGCATATCGTTCAGGGTCGCCTCGAAGACCTCAAGCCGGGCGAGTTCGGCGTGGTCATCGGCGAAATCACGGCACGGCGTTTTCGCCTCAACGTCGGCGACAAGCTGACCCTGATCGTGCCGGAAGTCAGCAGCGCGCCAGGTGGCATCACCCCGCGCATGCAGCGCCTGAACGTGGTCGGGGTGTTCAAGGTGGGCGCCGAACTGGACGGCTCGCTGGGCCTGATGCACATGGCCGACGCCGCGCAGATGCAGCGCTGGGCGCCGAACCAGGTGCAGGGCGTGCGCCTCAAGGTCAAGGACCTGTACGCCGCGCCGCAGGTGTCCAAGGCGATTACCGCGAGCCTTGGCGAGCAGTACCGCGCCGATGACTGGACCCATACCCAGGGCAGCCTGTTCAGCGCCATGAAGATGGAAAAGACCATGATTGGCCTGTTGTTGCTGCTGATCATCGCCGTGGCGGCGTTCAACATCATTGCCACGCTGATCATGGTGGTCAACGACAAGGGCGCCGACATCGCCATCTTGCGCACCATCGGCGCGACGCCGGCGCAGATCATGGGCACCTTCATGGTCCAGGGCAGCCTGATCGGTATCGTCGGTACCTTGATTGGCGGCGTGCTCGGGGTGATCGCGGCGCTGAACGTCAGCCAGATCGTCGGCTGGCTGGAGCGCGTCAGCGGCCAGCATATCTTCACCTCGGACGTGTACTTCATCAGCACCTTGCCGTCCGAGCTGCAGTGGGGCGACGTGGCGCTGATCTGCAGCGCCGGCTTGATCATGAGCTTCCTGGCGACGCTGTACCCGGCGTGGCGGGCATCGCAGGTGGAGCCGGCGTACGCCTTGCGTTACGAGTGATGACAGGTGCGGCCGCGCTGCGGCCGATCGCCGGCAAGGCCGGCTCCCACAAGCGCCATTGTGGGAGCCGGCCTTGCCGGCGATGAGGGCTACACTGTCGGCAAGTCGACCACGAATCTGGTCCAGCCCCCAGCCGATTCGCCATGAATACTCCCCCCGTGCGCCTGCACGATCGAGCGGGTAATCGCCAGTCCCAATCCCGCATGCTCACTGCTGCCTTCGCGCCGCGCCGGATCCGCCCGGTAGAAGCGGTCAAACAACTTCGGCAGCAGCGCCGGGTCAATCGGCTCGCCACGGTTGGCCACCTGTAGCCGCACCAGGCCTTCCCGTTGTTCAAGCGTGACGCGAATCTCGCCACCGGCCGGAGTAAAGCGCAAGGCATTGTCGAGCAGGTTGGACAGCGCCCGGCGCAACATATGCCGGTCGCCTGCCAGGGGCGCCTGCCCCTCGCGGCTCAACCTCACGTCGGCGTCCTCGGCCAACGGGGCGTAGTACTCGAGCAAGGCATCGGCCTCGTCCTCAAGCGCCAACTGTTGGCGGCTGGGCATCAGCAGGCCGTGGTCGGCCTTGGCCAGGTAAAGCATGTCGTTGACCAATTGCGCCATCCACTGCAGCTCTTCAAGGTTGCTGTGCAGCGCTTCGCGGTATTCGTCCAGGCTGCGCGGCCGGGTCAGGGTCACCTGGGTGTGGGTCAGCAGGTTGGACAGCGGCGTGCGCAGTTCGTGGGCAATATCGGCGGAGAACGCCGAGAGGCGCTGGAAGGCATCGTCCAGGCGTTCGAGCATGGCGTTGACGGTCTGCGCCAGTTCCGCCAGCTCCACCGGCATCTGCCCCTCCGGCAGGCGGGTGGTCAGCGACCGCGCCGACACCCCGGAGGCCACTTCCCCCATCTGCCGCAACGGCCGCAACCCGCTGCGCGCAGCCCAGGCGCCGAGCAGGGCGGTAGCCAGCGCCGAGAGGCCGACGGTAAGCCAGATCAGCTGCTGCATGCGCTGAAGAAAGTGCTGGTGGTGGGTGATGTCGAGAAACAGCGTCAGCTGAGCTTTGCCGTTGTTCAGGTTGACGCACAGGCTGCGGTAGTCACTGGCGCTGGTGTGCAAGGTGCTGAGCCCGACTTGCTGCGGTGAATCGGGCAGGCCTGGCTGGCTGTCGAACCAGATGCGCCCGTCACTGCCACGGATGCGCACGGCAAGGTCTGCCTGGTGGCTGAGTTCGGTCTGCAGGGCAGGCAGGCGCGGTGCGAGGCTGGCCGGGTCATCCGCGCCCTCGAGCATCTGGCGCAGCAGCGACAGGCGGCTGTTGAGCAATTGCTGGTCGAGTTCGATGAAATGGGTTTCGCTGGCACGGCTGAAAAGGATGCCGGCGGTCAGCGAGACCACCGCAGTGCACGCGGCAAACAACAGCGCCAGGCGGCTGCCAAGGGACAGGCGGCGCATCAAGCGCTGCGCTCTTCAAGCACATAACCCATGCCGCGCACGGTATGGATCAGCTTGTTGTCATGGGCGTCGTCGATCTTCAGGCGCAGGCGGCGGATTGCCACTTCGATGACGTTGGTGTCGCTGTCAAAGTTCATGTCCCACACCTGCGAGGCAATCAGCGACTTGGGCAGGACTTCACCCTGGCGGCGCAACAGCAATTCGAGCAGGGCGAATTCCTTGGCGGTCAGGTCGATGCGCTGGCCGGCGCGTTCGACCCGGCGCCGGATCAGGTCCAGGCGCAGGTCGGCCAGGCCCAGGGTGGTTTCCTGCGCGGGGCTGCTGCCGCGGCGCAGCAGGCTGCGCACCCGTGCCAGCAGTTCGGAGAAGGCGAAAGGCTTGACCAGGTAATCGTCGGCGCCCAGTTCCAGGCCATGCACGCGGTCTTCCACCGCGTCACGGGCGGTGAGGAACAGCACCGGGATATCCAGGCCGGCGGCGCGCACGGCTTGAAGGATCTGCCAGCCATCGCGGCCGGGCAGCATGACATCGAGGATCAGCAGGTCATAGTCGCCAGTCAGGGCCAGGTGCTGGCCGGTATTGCCGTCGCTGGCAAGCTCGGTGGCGAAGCCCGCTTCACTGAGGCCCTGGCACAGGTACTGGCCGGTCTTGGTCTGGTCTTCGACGATCAACAGTTTCATCGGCAGGCTCTTTAGCGTGGATTGCCGGAGGGTTATACCGCGCCGGGTGTGTCGGGTGGCCAAGCTGACAAAGTTGTAATCTTTTTGTCAGGTGACTGCCAGCGGCGGTTTTCTACAGTGAAGCCTGAATCGTCGCAACCCTGGAGTGGGCTTGAATGAAACACCTTTTTATCGTCGGCGCCCTGGCGCTGTTCAGCTTGCCAGCGCTGGCTTCACCGGCACATTCCTATGCTTTTGGTCAGCCGGCGGCAGCAGCAAAGGCTACCCGCACCGTCGAAGTGGTGATGGGCGACATGTACTACGCGCCGCGCAGCCTTGCGGTCAAGGCCGGGGAAACGGTGCGCTTCGTGCTGATCAACAAGGGCGCAGTGGCGCACGAGTTCAGCTTGGGCGATGCCGTGATGCACGCCAAGCACCAGAAAGAAATGCTCGCCATGCAGGGCCAGATGGACCATTCGGCCATGGGCCACGGTGGCATGGAGCATGGCGCAGCCATGCAGCATGACGACCCGAATACGGTGATGGTCGAACCTGGCAAGAGCGCAGAGCTGACCTGGACATTCAGTCAATCGACGCCGATCGAGTTCGCCTGCAACGTACCCGGTCACTACCAGGCGGGTATGGTCGGCAGGCTGACCATCGGCCAATAACAGCCGATTACCCAATGCATGGCCTAAAACCGATAAACTAGGCGCATTTGCTCCTACAGGTTTTAGCCATGCATCCTGCCGCCGAACATTCTCCGCTGGGTAAATCCAGCGAATACGTCGCCACCTACACACCTTCGCTGCTGTTCCCGATTCCGCGGGCGGCGAAATGGGCCGAGCTGGGTGTCAGCGCCGAGACCCTGCCATGGCTGGGTGTCGACTTCTGGAACTGCTTCGAGCTGTCCTGGTTGTTGCCGTCGGGCAAGCCGGTGGTGGCCATTGGCGAGTTCGCCATCCCGGCCGATTCGCCGAACATCATCGAGTCGAAGTCCTTCAAGCTTTACCTCAATTCGCTGAACCAGACCGTGTTCGAGTCGCCAGCGGCGTTGCAGGCGTGCCTGGTCAAGGACCTCTCCGCTGCTGCCGGCAAGCCGGTGGGCGTGCAGATTCGCAGCCTGGCCGAGGTCGAAGGGCAGGGTGTGGTCGGCTTGCCGGGGGTGTGCATCGATGAGCTGGATGTCAGTATCAGCAACTATGAGCAGCCGCAACCGGAGCTGCTGCGTTGCGACAGCAGCCACGTTGTCGAAGAAACCCTGCACAGCCATTTGCTCAAGTCCAACTGCCCGGTTACCGGTCAGCCTGATTGGGGCAGTGTGACGGTGCATTACCGTGGCGCGGCGCTGGATCACGCCAGCCTGCTGACCTACCTGATCAGCTTCCGCCAGCATGCCGACTTTCATGAACAGTGCGTCGAGCGTATCTACCTTGACCTCAAGCGCCTGCTCAACCCTGAGCACCTGACGGTCTATGCCCGTTACGTGCGCCGCGGTGGGCTGGATATCAACCCGTACCGCAGTACTTCACAGGTGACCCTGGAGAACCTGCGACTGGTTCGCCAGTAACGAAAAGCCCCGTTCGATGACGGGGCTTTTTTATTTGGATGGGCTTAGATGCCCATGCTGTGCAAGCTTACGGCAAGCCTGCGCAGGATGCCGGTCAAACTGGGGTGGTTGGCTTCGAAGGTTTCCACAGCCAGGTTGACGCTATCGATCAGATCGTTGTCAGGGCTTGCGGCTTCCAGTTCGAGCTTGGCCTCGATTTGCTGCATCAGCTCACGCAGGTGTACGCGCTCTTCTTCTGAAAGCGGCGGGTTTTGCTCCAGTTGCTCGCGCAGCTCGTTGAGTTGCTGTTGCAGTTCGCGGGCAGGCATGGGTGTTCTCCCTCTATGAATAGGCACAGTCATGGACCCCGGCAGTGGGTGAAAGGTCCATGCCCTGTCTACTAGAGTAATCCACCGGCCAGTGCTTTGCATGACCCTGATCAATGGCGCTGTTTCAGGGCTTTTCGCCTTTGCGCCGGCGTTGGCCGATATCCGCCAGGCAATCGGCCAGGGCTTCAAGGTGGTCGACCACTGAGTGCACGCCCAGGGCAAACAACTGCAACGTGGCCTGGCCGCGCTTGCGTTCCTGCTCCTTGGGGCTCAGGGCTTGCCACTGGCTGCTGGGCCCGCAGGACGCCAGACCGATGGTCCACAGCCCGGCATTGAGGCCCGATTGCAGCAGGCGCGGTTCGTCACTGACCAGCACACAACCCTCGAGTTTACCCGCCTGCAGGTGCATCAACGCCTGCCAGCAGGCATCTGGCGCAGGCCAGGGGGTGTTGCCGCCGGGGTAGCCATTGAGCCAGGCAGGCAGGGGGCGCGCCAGATGGTTGCCCTCGGCGGCCGGGAGCTCATCGAGCCAGGCGCAAGGAACCTTTTGTTGATGCAGCCAGTCAAGGGTGGGCAGCGCACCGGGAGTCGGGCAGGGAGTGCGGGCATCAGCGCCCGGGTTCACTTCGACAAGGCAGCCGCGCAAGCCGAACAGCAGGGCTGTGATGGCGGGGGAGTCTGGCATGGCAAGGTCCCTGAAATACCTTGCAGGCTACGCTTGGGTTGTTACCTTTTGGTGACGCTGCCGATACACAGTTATTCACTTTTTTGCGGCGCTGTTTATGCCAAGCTGCTTAACGGCAGCAGAGGCCTTATACTTGCTTCATTTTTCGGCGTAGGACGCGCAGCGTCTGCCCCAGTTCGAGGAGTAACTCTATGCGTAGGATCGGCCTGATCGATCGGATGACCCGGGCCTGTATCTGTGCCGGCGTGCTGTTGGCACCTGTAGTCGCGGCCCAGGCGGCGACCGAAGAAGATCCATGGGAAAGCATCAACCGGCCGATTTTCCGCTTCAACGACACGGTCGACACCTATGCCCTCAAGCCGCTGGCGCAGGGTTACCAGGCGGTCACCCCGCAGTTCCTCGAAGACGGCATCCACAACATGTTCCGTAACCTGGGCGACGTCACCAATCTGGCCAACAACGTCCTGCAGCTCAAGCCGCACGCGGCCGGTGTCGATACCGCACGGCTGATCGTCAACACCACCTTCGGCATCGGCGGCTTCTTCGACGTCGGCACCAAGATGGGCCTGCAGCGCAACGACGAAGACTTCGGCCAGACCCTCGGCTACTGGGGCGTGGGCAGTGGCCCGTACGTGATGCTGCCGTTGCTCGGCCCGAGCACCGTGCGTGATGCCATCGCCAAGTACCCGGACACCTACACCGAACCCTACCGCTACATCGACCATGTGCCGACCCGCAACACCGCCATGGCCGTCGATGTGGTCGATACCCGCGCAAGCCTGTTGTCGGCAGAAAAGCTGATCAAGGGCGACAAATACATCTTCATTCGCAATGCTTATCTGCAGAATCGCGAATTCAAGGTCAAGGATGGCGAAGTCGTCGACGACTTCTGATCCGCATAGGCAAACAAAAGGCGACCTTCGGGTCGCCTTTTTTGTGTCTGCATTTATTTCATGCTGAGGATACGCAGGCCAAGCTTCTGTTCGCCGCCAGGCTGGTCGGCGATCCACACCACCTCGGTGCTTGCTTCCAGGCCCTCCAGCGCCGGGTACTCGGAATCGATACGCACCTCGAGCCTATCGCCGACCTTGAACTGGCGTGGCGCCTGGACCTGCATGCCGCTGCTGGAGAGGTCCAGGCAGATGGCAGCGATGACTTGACCTGCGTGGATCAGGCTGACATCTGCATCCACCCGCATGCGAATGAAATCGCGCTTCTCGCTGTAGTCCGTGTGCACTGAACTCATGTCTGCATCCTTCCATTGCGTTGCGGTTGGAGGGGTTTTTATAACTCCCGGTGCTTTCAGCTGTAAAGAGCATCGGCGACCATCGGTGTGCCCTTGAAACGCCCGGCGGATGGGAGTACCGTCTGCGCCTTACAAGGCACCTCTGCTATTTGCCGGACAGGTTTTGATGTCCTACAACTCATAGAAGAGTAGCTCGAAGTGAATCCAGTACGTGGGCTCCGCTCACCTACGCCCAACCTATTCCTGGCGCCGTTTGCCCACATGCAGAAAACCAGTGCAACGCTGCTGATAATCGATGACGACGACGTCGTACGTGCGAGTCTTGCCGCCTACCTGGAAGACAGCGGTTTCAGCGTCCTGCAGGCAAGCAATGGCCAGCAGGGCCTACAGGTCTTCGAACAGGAACACCCTGATCTTGTGATCTGCGATCTGCGCATGCCGCAAATGGGCGGCCTGGAGCTGATTCGCCAGGTGACCGAGCGCGCGCCGGAGTTACCGGTGATCGTGGTATCGGGTGCCGGGGTGATGAACGACGCCGTCGAGGCCCTGCGCCTGGGCGCGGCCGATTACCTGATCAAGCCGCTGGAAGACCTCGCCGTACTCGAGCATTCGGTGCGCCGGGCACTGGATCGCGCACGGCTGGTGCTGGAAAACCAGCGCTACCGGGAAAAGCTCGAAACCGCCAACCGCGAACTGGAGGCCAGCCTGCACCTGCTGCAGGAGGACCAGACCGCAGGGCGTCAGGTGCAGATGAACATGCTGCCGGAAAGCCCCTGGGTGGCCGACGACCTGTCGTTCGAGCACCAGATCATTCCGTCGCTGTACCTGTCGGGCGACTTTGCCGACTATTTTCGCGTCGATGACAGGCGAATCGCGTTCTACCTGGCAGACGTTTCCGGGCATGGCGCCTCGTCAGCCTTCGTCACCGTGCTGCTGAAGTTCATGACTACCCGTTTGCTGTTCGAATTCAAGCGCGGCGGCACGTTGCGCGACTTCAAGCCCTCGGAGGTGCTCGGGCACATCAACCGGGGCCTGATCAACTGCAAGCTGGGCAAGCATGTGACCATGGTCGGCGGCGTAATCGACGAAGATACGGGTATCATGACCTACAGCATCGGCGGTCACCTGCCGTTGCCAGTGCTTTACACCCCGGGCCAGAGCCGTTACCTGGAAGGCCGTGGATTGCCGGTGGGGTTGTTCGAGGAGGCTGTCTACCAGGACCATATCCTGGAGTTGCCGCCGCAGTTCAGCCTGACCCTGCTATCTGATGGCATTCTGGACCTTTTGCCGGGTGAGACACTCAAAGATAAAGAGGCGGCCCTGCCTGAAATCATCAAGGCCGCAGGCGGTAGTCTGGATGGGCTGCGCCAACGATTCGGATTAGCTACGCTTGGGGAGATGCCGGATGATATCGCCCTATTGGTGTTGAGCAGGAACCTTCAATGAGTACGGGTAGAATCCAGTTCGCCGAGCAGAATGGCACCTTCGTGCTGAAGTTTGTCGGTGAAGTGCGCCTGACCTTATGTTCGGCGCTGGATGCGACGATTGAAAAAATCTTCACGGCGCTGAATTTCTCGGCGATCGTCATCGATCTGACGGAAACCAACAGCATCGACAGCACCACCCTGGGCTTGCTGGCCAAGCTCTCGATCCTGTCGCGGCAAAAAGTCGGGTTGCTGCCAACGGTGGTCACCACCCATGCCGATATCACCCGTTTGCTGCAGTCGATGGGTTTTGACCAGGTGTTCAACATCGTTGACCGGCCGATCCCGTGCCCGGAGTGCCTGACCGACCTGCCGTCCCAGGACCAGAACGAAGACGTGGTGCGCTCCAAGGTGCTCGAAGCGCACAAGATCCTCATGGGCCTGAACGACTCCAACCGCGAAGCCTTCCACGACCTGGTCAACGCCCTCGAACGTACCTGACCGTCGACCCGGGCGCCGTTCTGGCGCCGGTCAAACCTCTTTCAAGTCAGCTTCCCGTGGTGGAAACTCAGTCGCCTCGCTGCCATCGGCATTGAGCTGAAAAATCCGCGCCGGTTGCCCCTGTTCGTTGAAAAACACCTGGCCCAGGCCCGCGCTGTTCCACAGCCGCTCGCCGGCCTTGCTGTGGGCGGGTGTACGCGGGATCACTTGCATTTGCCGACGCTTGGTAAACCAGTTGAGCGGCGAGCGTGGCGAGTACAGCCAGCGGTTGAGGCGGTCGAAGGTATCCAGCAGGCGCTTGGGAAACTGGTTCTTGATGCCGCTGCTGGTGATCTGCCACAGGTGCGGGGCGCGCTGGCGGTGGCGGATCTGCACCTCGTAGACGAACGAATAGTGCACGTCACCGGAGAGGATCACGTAATGCCCCGGCGTGCGCGAGTGGCGGAAGATATTGAGGATGACCTGCGCGGCACCGCGATGGGCCATCCAGTTCTCGGCATCCACCAGCAGCGGATAACCCAGCCAGCTGAACACCCGCTGCACGGTTTCGATCAGCTTGACGCCGAAGATCGGCGCCGGCGAGACGATGATCGCCGAAGGATGGTCGAGCAGCGCTTGTTGCAGCTCGCTGAGGGCTTCCCAGTCGAGCAGGCCGGAGGGACGCTTGAAGTTGCTTTCACTGCGCCAGCGCCGGGTGCGGGTGTCCAGCACCAGCAGCGCCGGGCTGCTCGGCAGGACGAACTGCCAACCCTGAAAGCGCAGCAATTCGTTGATCAGCGAGTCCTGCAGCGGCGTGTCGAGGTAGTCATCGGCATCGGCGCTGTGGCTGCAAGCCTGGCAGTGCTCCAGCAGCCCGCTGAACGCCTCAGGGTTGTTGCCCCAGCCCTGGCAGAGCAGGTAACCGAGCAGGGCGTTGCCGATGATGCGCTTGGAGAACGGATGGCCATAGGCGGTTTCTTCCCATTGCGCCGACAGGTTCCAGTCATCGGTGATGTCGTGGTCGTCGAAGATCATCAGGCTCGGCAAGTGTGCCAATACCCGCGCAACCCCGCCCAGGCCGCTGGCAAAGCCGTTGATCAGCTGTTGTTCCTGGCGGTAGCGCACCTGGCGCTCGGTGGTGAGGCCCGCCGGCATCTGTGGCTCGATCAGGCTCCAGGGCACCGGCGACCAGACCAACAGGTACATGGCCATGACTTCGGCGAAGGTCACCAGGTGGTTGTCGGCGTTGCTGCTGGTGAAGATCGGCTTGCGCGTGCCACCAAAAAATCGCTCGCGCAGGGTTTCGTTGCTCTCCAGTGCTGGCAGCAAGTCTGCGCGATGGTAATAGCTGGCCGGGTGCCGGTAGAGCGCGGCGCTGTCATTGACCACCGCACCTTGCAGGTGCTCGCCAAACAGCCCCAGGCGCTCGATCAGCGCATGAATGGCGCGCAGCATCGGGCCAGCGACATCGTCGGCATAAACCTGGTCGCCGCTCATCATCAGCAGGGCAGGGCGCTGCAACGGCGCGGGGTGTTCCAGCAACAGGCGGTCGGCGCACAGCAGGCCGTCTGCTGCCGGGTGATGGGGTTTGCGGCATGAGCCGTGGAGCAGTTGCTCAAGGTGCGAGCGCAGGACGAAGTTCGGCCGTTGCGCGCCCGGGTAGAGCAGGTGCGGGGCGTACTGGGCGATGCTTTGGGTGTTGAGGATCAGGTCGTAGTCGATCTGCGCGTCGCACGGCAGCGGGCTGTCGAGGTTGATGTCGAGCAGGTGGACAAAGGCGTGGCGACCGATCGGGACAACCGTGCAGTTGATGTCGGCGCTAACGCCTGCGCAGCTCAGTTGCAGCTCGGCCTGTAGCGGCTCGGAGGCTACCAGCCAGAACACGATCCGCGTGGGTTCGAGGCGGCGCAGCAACGGGCCGGCCAGTACTGCGGGTAATTCGGAAGATTCAGACATCAACATCTCTGAAAGCAAAGTCGAAAGCATCGCGGGTCAAGCCCGCTCCCACTTGATGGGTGGGAGCGGGCTTGACCCGCGATGAGGCCGTGAAGGCCGATAAGATGCTCTACGCTGCGCCCCTCACTGGCAAACCCAGATTTGTATCAGGCCTTTGCCGCCAACAACGCCTCGAGCTTCTCCTGGTCCCGGGCAAACTGGCGAATCCCCTCGGCCAGCTTCTCGGTGGCCATGGCATCTTCGTTCGATGCCCAGCGGAACTGGCTCTCACTCAGGTGCTGACGCGCCTCGCCGTTTTTGCCAGGCTTGAGGATACGCGGCAACTCGCCCTGATCCTCGCTCAACTGCTGCAGCAGCTCCGGGCTGATGGTCAGCCGGTCACAGCCGGCCAGTTGTTCGATCTGGCCGATATTGCGAAAGCTCGCGCCCATGACCACGGTCTTGTAGTCATTGGTTTTGTAGTAGTCGTAAATGCGCGTTACCGACTGCACGCCCGGGTCTTCGGCGCCGACGTAGTCCTTGCCGGTGGACTTCTTGTACCAGTCGTAGATGCGCCCCACGAACGGCGAAATCAAAAACACTCCGGCGTCGGCACAGGCCTGGGCCTGGGCGAAGGAGAACAGCAGGGTCAGGTTGGTCTGGATGCCTTCCTTCTCCAGTACCTCGGCGGCGCGGATGCCTTCCCAGGTCGAGGCCAGCTTGATCAGCACCCGGTCGCGGCCGATACCGGCCTTGTCGTACAGCGCGATCAGTTGCCGGGCCTTGGCCAGCAACGCCGGTTGGTCGAAGGACAGGCGGGCGTCGACCTCGGTGGAGATACGCCCCGGAATCACCTTCAGAATGCCGGCGCCAACCGCCACGGCAAAGGCGTCACAGGCAAGGCCGACATCGCCCTTGCTGTGCTCGACCGATTGCTTGAGCAGCTCGGCATAGCCGGGCATGGCGGCGGCCTTGAGCAGCAGGGAAGGATTGGTGGTGGCATCGACCGGTTTCAGGCGGCTGATGGCATCGATGTCACCAGTGTCGGCAACCACGGTGGTGAACTGCTTGAGTTGTTCCAGCTTGGAAGTCATGGGCGTGCTCTGTCCTGTGCAATGGCTCGACATTACCCGAGCGCCGCCAGCCGCTCAAGGGCTGGCTGGCAGGCGGGGCGAAGGGGATAAGCCTTCGAGTGCCGAACCGGCCACAGGTTCCGGAACTAACGCCCCTGCAGCAGCTCGCCGGCCTGGTCGAGCAGGGCCAGCGGGTCCTTGCTCTTGTGGATATCCACCGACAGCAACTGGCGGAACTTGCGCGCCCCCGGGAAGCCCTGGCCAAGGCCGAGAATGTGCCGGGTGATGTGGTGCATGGCGCCACCGGATGCCAGGTGCGCGGCAATATAGGGGCGCAATTTGGCCAGCGCCGCACTGCGGCTGATCACCGGCGCGGTGCTGCCGAACAGCTGCTGATCGACCTCGGCCAGCAGGTACGGGTTGTGATAGGCCTCGCGGCCGAGCATCACCCCGTCGAAAATCTTCAAGTGTTCCTGGCATTCGGCCAGGGTCTTGATACCGCCGTTGAGCACCAGCTCCAGGTCGGGAAAGTCCGCCTTCAACTGCGCAGCGACGTCGTAACGCAGCGGTGGAATCTCGCGGTTCTCCTTCGGCGACAGACCTTCGAGAATCGCGATCCGGGCATGCACGGTAAAACTGCGGCAACCGGCGTCGCGCACCTGGCCGACGAAATCGCACAGCTCGGCATAGCTGTCGCGGCCATTGATGCCAATGCGGTGCTTGACCGTCACTGGGATCTGCACCGCATCCTGCATCGCCTTCACGCAATCGCCGACCAGCGCCGGATGGCCCATCAGGCAGGCGCCGATCATGTTGTTCTGCACCCGATCGCTCGGGCAGCCGACATTGAGGTTGACCTCGTCATAGCCTGCGGCCTCGGCCAGCTTGGCGCACGCGGCCAGATCAGCCGGCACACTGCCGCCCAATTGCAGGGCCAACGGATGTTCGGCCTCGTCATGGCGCAGGAAACGCTCGGCATCACCGTGCAGCAGCGCGCCGGTGGTGACCATTTCGGTGTAGAGCAGGGCGTTGCTGGAAAGCAGGCGCAGGAAGAACCGGCAATGGCGGTCGGTCCAGTCCATCATAGGTGCAACGCTGAACCGACGAGACGGCTCAGGGCGCGGGTTTACTGGGGTTGAGGCGAATTCTAGGGGCATTTTCGGTTACGTGTTTTGTACCATTAGCTGGGCGTTTTTTGATGGATCGTGGGTACGATGTACCACCTCGCCAGGATCCGTATCAAAAACAAAGGTGCCATAGTCTACCAAGAGTGCCAGGCATTCGCCCGCAAGCAGGCTGCCTAGGCCTGGGCAAAGCGACGAGAGACAAAGATGGCTGAACCTGGAATGCCAAGCTCAGCTATTCGACAGGTTACGCGCAAGTAGCTAGGCACAAGAACGCTTGGTAGGTTTTATAGGTGCCATATGCAAAGGCGGATATTGAAACCAAACCCAATGCGCCGCAGGTGGCGTGTAAGGTAGTGGCGACGTTGTTGTGCCACTTTACAGCGCTGTCAAAGGCCATCTGCGAAAGATACGTCAAGCAAGAGGTGATGCCGATAGCCAATGCCCCGATTACAAAGGCTGTTAGCGAATATGCGAAGTCTGGGATGGCGCTGCTGTTGTTGTCTGAGAGTTTGCCAATGAAGGCGAGCAGGGCAATCGCGGCTCCTCCATTCAGTAGCAGCATCGTCTTGAGTGCGTTTTGCCCTGATTGGATAATGCTTTTGAACATTTCCAAATTGGCTGACAGGTTGTGTTTGTGCGCGTCCAGGGAAAGCTGGAGTCTCGCCTTGAGTACTTCGCTGTTCTCCTCGGGGTTGTTGTCTGTTGAGGTGGCTTCGACAACCCTATCGATATACGTTATTAACTTGTCGCAATTGACTGTTTCATGACCCTGCGATTTAACCTCGCTAATAGAGGTCTTCAGTGCTTTCGCGAATGCGTTTGCGTCCATTACTCAATGCTCGCTTGTTTGACCAGTTGACTCAGTTTCCAAAAGGAGCACGCTGAGCGGATGCGTCAACATCCCATCCGCCCACCGAACCCGCAACCCCTCCCACGACGTGGACCCACCGTACTGGAGACAGTCGAGGTTTTTCAGGTGGTTTGTCCAGTGCGCTCTTATCTTTGGCTTGCATCCCCCATTTGGATGGATATTCTAGCGAGCCACCACGCAACGACAGGGACGGTCATTCATGCAATCCAGTTTTGGTAAAGGCGTTGTTTTTGCGCTTTCCGCCGCCGCGTTGAACGCGACAATCGGTGTGCTGAGCAAAGTGCTCATGGAAAACGGCTTCACCGCCAGCAGTGTCGCTGTGATCAAAACCATTCTAGGTTGCCTGCTGCTGTCGGCCTTGGTGCTGTTCATCAGGCGCCCGCAAACGACGGCGAAGTGGACCCAGGCTGCGATTTGCGCGTTTCTCGGAATCTTCGTGCTGTTCCACTTCGAAACATCGGCCTACCGCCATTACGCCGCCGCGGGCGTGGTGGTGATGCTGATGGCCAGTGCGTCTATTTCCTCGATCCTGTTGGGGCGGATTTTCCTGAAAGATCCCATTACCGCAAACGCTACCGTTGGCGCCGCCTTGGCCATCGCCGGCATTGCAGTGATCTTTGGTGCTGACCTGCAACAGGGGTTCACCCTGCAAGGCGCTACCCTGGCTGCCATGGCCGGCTGCGGATACGGGGCGTTTTCAGTGGCCATGAAGCATATGGGCGTCTCCGGGGGGCTGCACTTCACTCGGCAATTGTTGTTCTTCGGCAGCCTATACCTGCTGATGCCGGCTGCGGCCGATGGCTTTGTGATTGGCGAGCTGTCGCCCCTGGCGATTGCCGCATTGCTGGCGCTGGCCACGTTACCGACCATCCTGGGCTTCTTTTGCACCACCAAGGCCATCGAGTACCTGAAACCATCCCAGGTGCAGGCGCTGGAGCTGACCGAGCCCCTGTTCGCTGCGCTGCTGGCGTTCCTGGTCCTCAATGAGGTGCCGCGAGAAAGCCTGTACGTGGGTGCGGGGCTGATCATCACCGGCCTGTGTTTCTCCAACGAGTTGATTTCCCTGGGGCGCAAAGCACCGGCTCAATCCCATACATGATCCCCGGCGGGGCGGGGGCATGCCCGCCGGTTCAACCGCTAACTCGTGTGGCGTCGCAGTCGATCATCAACGCAGGCCCGCAACTGGGAAGCGCAGCGCGCCGCTCAGATCGAACGCTGGCCAACTCGCTTTGACAACGCCTCTGCCGATTCCTTGCGCTCGGAGTAGCGGTCCACCAGGTAATCGCTGCGCCCGCGCAGCAGCAGGGTGAACTTCACCAGCTCTTCCATCACGTCGACTACGCGGTCGTAGTAGGCCGACGGCTTCATCCGGTCGTTGCCGTCGAATTCCAGCCAGGCCTTGGGTACCGAGGACTGGTTGGGGATGGTGAACATGCGCATCCAGCGCCCCAGTACGCGGAGCTGGTTGACCACGTTGAACGACTGCGAGCCGCCGCACACCTGCATCACCGCCAGGGTCTTGCCCTGGGTCGGTCGCACTGCGCCCATGGCCAATGGCACCCAGTCGATCTGCGCCTTGAACACCGCCGACATCGCGCCATGACGCTCCGGCGAGCACCACACCTGGCCTTCGGACCATTGCATGAGTTCGCGCAACTCCACGACCTTGGGATGGTTGTCGGGCGCGTCGTCAGGCAGGGGCAGGCCGCTGGGGTTGAAGATCCGCGTTTCGGCGCCGAAGTGTTCGAGCAGGCGCGCGGCTTCCTCGGTCAGCAGGCGGCTGAACGAGCGTTCGCGGGTTGAGCCATAGAGCAGCAGGATGCGTGGTTTGTGTCCGTCATGTGCGGCGTTGGCCGGGATCAGGTCGAGATCGAGATTGGGTAGGTGGTCGCTCATGGGGGCTCCGTTTACAAAGTGCCGATGCGGTCGATTTCAGCCTGCAACTGGTCGCGGCTCAGGCGCTCGAAGGGCAGGGCAAGGAAGGTTTTGCAGCGCAGTGCTATGCGCGCCAGGGTGGCGTCAAAGGCGGCATCGATCTGTGTATCGCTGCCGTGGACCTCGGAAGGGTCTGCCAGGCCCCAGTGGGTTTTCAGCGCTGGGCCGAAGTACAGCGGGCAGGCTTCGCCAGCGGCGTTGTCGCAGACGGTGATGACGATGTCTGGCGGGTTGTCGGCGAAGGCGTCGTTGCCTTTGCTGGTCAGGCCGTGGATGGCGATGCCGGCGCGTTGCAGGGTCGACAGGCTGCGAGGATGCACCTGGCCCTTGGGAAAACTACCGGCACTGACCGCGTGGAAACCGGCCGGGGCCAGGTGATTGAACTGCGCTTCGCAGAGGATGCTGCGACAGCTGTTGGCAGTACACATGAACAAGACTCGCATGGGCTGATTCCTCAACAGCAGGTCGCACGGACAGGACGATCACCCATTGCCTCGAGGCGCTCGCTGACGTCGCTGAGCCACTGGCCATTGGCCTCAAGGGTCAGCTGCAGCACCTCGTTCACCCAGGCTGGCAGCTGCGGGTTGAGGCGGTAGTACACCCACTGACCCTGGCGGCGGTCGAGCAACAGGCCGCAGCTGCGCAGTTGGGCCAGATGGCGGGAGATCTTCGGCTGGCTGTCGTCGAGTGCGCACATCAGCTCGCACACGCACAGTTCGCCTTCGCGGACGATCAACAGCGTGGCGCGAACGCGGGTTTCGTCGGCCAGGCATTTGAACAGGGCGGCAGGGGTAAGCATCGAATCGGTCCGGGCTTGATATATGGAAATTCGAATATACGGATCTCCATATGTAAATGACAAGCCCGCTGTGCCAACCGGACTTCGAGAAGTTCCAGGGGTAGAATGTGCGCTCACCTGAAACGGACTTCATCATGAGCGCACCGCTGCACGCAGCCTTTCTCTCCCTGCTGGCCTTGCCCGGCGCTACCCAGGCCACGACGGCAGAACCGGTACCCTTGTACCGGCACCTCAAGGACTGGGTGGTGGGGTGTGACAACACCCGCCACTGTACGGCGCTGGCGGCCGATGAAAGCGTCGACGGCATGCCGTTGGGTATTCAGATCGTGCGTGGCGCGGGTCTGGAGGGGCCGTTGCAGGTAACGATTTACAGCCAGAGTTCGCTGGAGGGGCCATTGCAGCTCGATGGCAAGCCTCTGGCGCTGGCACTGCATGAAGAACAGCACAACGGCGTGGTGTCCTGGCGGGCGAGTGGCGAGCAGGCCGTGGCCCTGGTCAAGGCCTTGCGCAATGGCTCGCGGCTGACCTCGGCGAGCAATGATGGTGAGCTGGGGAGTTCGCTCAATGGCCTGAGCGCCTCATTGTTGCTGATCGATTCGGTGCAGGGGCGGCTGGGCCACCGCAGTGCCTTCATGCGTGCAGGTGATGCGCCAGACAGTGCCGTGCCGCCTGCGCCGGCGCTGCCGAAGCTGGCGCCCTTCGCACGGCCCGAGCCGCTGGGGGAAGCAGAGGCCAGGCACATTGTCGCCGCCGTGCATGCAGCCAGCGCTGATGCCTGGCAGGACGTGGGTGATGACTGGCAGCCCGATACTGCCCAAGCCTATGCGTTGAGTGGCAAGCGTGCGCTGGTCAGCTTTCGCTATGGCTGTGGCGCCTACAACTGCGAGTACGCCTTGTTCACCACTTCACGGGCGCATCCGCAGCAGGCGCAGGCCCTGCAGTTCGCGGAGTTTCCCGGGCTGGAGCAGTGGGGCGACTTTGGTGGCTCGGTCGAGTACAACGCAGACACCGGAGTGCTCAGTAGCTTTACCAAGGGGCGCGGCATAGGTGATTGCGGTGTCGATCAGAGCTGGCGTTTTGATGGGCAGCGCATGCAACTGCGCTCGCTGGCGCGGATGGGCAGTTGCAGTGGGAGCTGGTCGCAGATGTGGCCGGTGCTGTGGCGCACGCAGGATTGAACCTTGGGGCTACGGCGTAGCCCATCGCCGGCAAGGCCGGCTCCCACAGGGCTTGATGTCGCCTGCTACCCCTGTGGGAGCTGGCCTTGCCAGCGATCGAGTGCGTAGCACTCGTAGATCAAGCGACACACTCAGAACGCCAGTTTGTAGCCGATCATCAGCAGCATGCCTGCCAGGCACGGGCGCAGGATGCTGTCAGAAATCCGTCCGGTCAGGTGGCTGCCCATGTAGATGCCCGGCAGCGAGCCCAGCAGCAGGTAGCCAAGCAGCGACCAGTCCATGTTGCCCATGCTTGCATGGCCCAGGCCGGCGACCAGGGTCAGCGGCACGGCGTGGGCGATTTCGGTGCCGACCAGGCGGCGGGTGACCAGGTAGGGGTAGAGCAGGAACAGCGCCACGGTACCCAGGGCGCCAGCGCCGATGGACGTCAGCGAAACCATGACGCCGAGCATCACACCGGTGACTACGGTCAGCAGGTTGAGGCTGGTACCGCTCAGGTGATAGCGGTCGCCGGCGTGTTTGCTGGCGAATGCCTGGAGTTTGCTTTTGAACAGGATGGCCAGGGCGGTCAGCACCAGCACCACGGCCAGGCCTTGCTTGATGATGGTGTTGGCGGCCTGGGTGTCGGCATCGAGGCTGGCGAGGAACCACAGGGTCAGGGCCGCGGCCGGGACGCTGCCGAGGGTCAGCCAGCCGGTGATTTTCCAGTCGATATTGTTGTTTTTGCCGTGGACCCAGACGCCGCTGGCTTTGGTGATGGCGGCGTAAAGCAGGTCGGTGCCTACGGCGGTGGCGGGGTTGATACCGAACCACAGCAGGATCGGGGTCATCAGGGAGCCGCCGCCGACGCCGGTCATGCCGACGATGAAACCTACTACCAGGCCTGCAATGGTAAAACCGAAAGAACCTACATCCATAAGTAACCTAAACGCCCAACGTGCCCGTGATCGGATGGCAGCCAGCATAAAGGTTTTTTTATAGCCAAATAGACTAGTTCGTTATTAGGTTATAACCGGTGGTGGCTGTGAGAGGAGGGGCTTATCCGGTTGTGATGGTGGCGCGGAGTCACCTTTCCGCCCTTACGGCGGGTTACTTTGGCAGTCGCCCCAAAGTAACCAAAGGGCTTGCCCCACCAGGGGCCCTACGCTGCGCTTCGGGTTCCCTCGCTACGGTGTCGCTACGGGGCATTGCGAACTACGAGTTGCAAGCAACTCTACGTTTCGCAACTTCGGCTAACGCCGAAGGTGCTGCGCACTAGCCCCTTCGCAACACCTGCACTCGGCCCTTCTGGTTAACGGGGCCGGTAGATCAAGATCAAGAGCACAATTCGCTTCGCTCTTGCTGAGCGCGTGGCGCTGTGGGAGCGGGCTTGACCCGCGATGCGGTGTTACAGACAACGCTGTTACCGATCCGTCATCACCACCATCACATGCGCATCCCCGCCATCTTCCGTCTCGGAAAGATAAATATGCCCGACATTGCTGTTGAAGTACGCCGTCTCCTGCGGGCCGATACTCACGGCTTCACCGGTTTCAAACACAATCCGCACGCGCCCGCTGAGCACCAGGGCAAATTCCTGCCCCGGGTGGCGGATGAATTCATCGAACTGTTGCCGCTCGCGGGCGATGATCCGCGCATACATTGGCGTCATCAGCCGCTCGGGAAATTCCCCGGCGATCGGGTGGTAGTCGTAGGTCCCAGTGCTGTAGCCGGGCGCTGTGGGCAGGGAGTTGACCACCACCGTGGTCGGCACCGGGATATCGCTCACGCCTGAAGCGCGAAACAGCTGGGCGATATCAACCTTCAGTGCCCGCGCCGCCGCCGCCAGTTTCTCGTAGCTCACCGAGACCTGGGCCAGTTCCATTTTCGACAGGGTCGACACCGGTACCCCGGACAGCGCCGACAGTTGCTTGAGCGTCAGTTGCTGGGCCTTGCGCACGCTACGCAGGCGCGCTCCGACTTCGGCGCGGTCAATCAGTGGCAGCGCACCAGGGCGGTCGTCGGCAGGGGAGCGGTCGGCACTCATCAAGCATCTCGGTCAGACAAAACGGACCCGCATCTTACCGTGGCCGCTTGCATAATCCGAAATTCTCATATATTAGAATTCTCACAAATGATAATTACACCTCGCAAGCGAGTGCATGGCTATGACAGAGACCTTCGACATCGTAATCATCGGCGCCGGTATTGCTGGCGCATCGCTGGGTTATCGCCTGGCGCAAGGGCGGCAGGTGCTGATGCTTGAACGCGAAGCCCAGGCTGGTTATCACGCCACCGGTCGCTCGGCAGCGATGTTCATGGAGGCCTACGGCACGCCGCAGATCCAGGCGCTGACCCGCGCCAGCCGTGCATTCTATGCGTCGCCGCCACCGGGCTTCTGTGAGCATGCGTTGCTCGAGCCGCGTGGTTGCCTGTATGTGGCAACGCTGGAGCAGCAGGCACTGCTCGACAGTACCTATGCGCAAAGCCTGGCCAACGGCACCGACGTCACCTTGCTCGACCGTGACGCGGCGTTGGCGCTGGTGCCGAGCCTGCGTGCCGAGGTATTGGCCGGAGCAGTGCTGGAGCCCGGTGCCATGGACCTGGATGTGCATGCGCTGCACCAGGGGTTCCTGCGCGGTTACCGCCAGGCCGGTGGCCAGTTGCGTTGCAATGCCGAGGTGGTTGAAGGCGGCTACCACGAGGGTCACTGGCAGTTGAGCCTGGCCGATGGCAGTCGTATTCAGGCGCGCCAACTGGTCAACGCCGCGGGCGCCTGGGCCGACCACGTCGCGGCGGTCTGTGGTATCCAACCCGTCGGCCTGCAGCCATGCCGACGCTCGGCCTTTACCTTCGAAGGCCCGCAAGACCAGGACTTCAGTCGCTGGCCCGCAGTGATCGGCGTCGATGAGAGTTTCTATTTCAAACCCGACGCCGGGCAGTTGCTCGGCTCGCCGGCCAACGCCGACCCGGTCGAGCCCCAGGACGTGATGCCCGAAGAGCTCGACGTGGCCATCGGCATCTACAACATTGAAGCCATCACCACCCTGGCGATTCGCCGCCCCAGCCATACCTGGGCGGGCTTGCGTTCGTTCGTCGCCGACGGCGACTTGGTGATCGGCCACGACCCGCAAAATCCCGCGTTTTTCTGGCTGGCGGCGCAGGGTGGTTACGGTATCCAGTCCGCCGCTGGCGCTTCGCAACTGGCGTGCGCGCTGCTGCTTGAGCAGCCGCTTGCAGCAACCTTGAGCGCCGAAGGGGTCGAGCCGCAACGCTTGTCCCCGGCGCGCTTTCGTTAACTCCCCAAGGAGATTTCCCATGAGCTCGACTATCCAGCGTATCCCCAGCCACCTGCCGTATCCGTTCTCCAAGGCGGTGAAGGTCGGCGGCTTTCTGTTCCTTTCCGGGCAGATCCCCATGCGCGCCGACGGCGAAGTGGTGCGTGGCGACATTCAGGTTCAGACCCGGGCCGCTCTGGAACGCATCGGCGAAACCCTGGCCGAATGCGGCGTGGGTTTCGATCAGGTGATCAAGGCCACTGTGTGGTTGTCCGACATGGCCCATTTCGCTGGTTTCAACGAGGTGTACAAAAGCGTCTTCGCCAACGGCTACCCGGTGCGCTCCACCGTCAGTGCCGGCCTGGCCCTGGGCGTGGATGTCGAGATCGAAGTACAGGCCTGGATCGGCAACGACTGAGGCACCACAGCAACACTGGGTAAAAACAACAACAAGGCCCGGGCAGGGCCATCGATACCAGAGGGTTGAAAATGAAAGAGCAGCTGAAAATTGCAGGCGCCTTTATCGGCGTGATCGTCGGCGCGGGTTTCGCCTCGGGGCGGGAGCTGTTGCTGTTCTTTGTCGACTTCGGCCTCTGGGGCCTGCTCGGGGCGCTGGTCAGCGCGGCCTTGTTCACTTTTCTCGGCATGGCCCTGGCCGGGCTGGGCAACCGCTTGCAGGCCGCCTCGCACAAGGATGTGGTGTATGCCATTTGTGGGCGCTACCTGGGCTTGTTCGTTGACCTGCTGATCACCTTCTTCATGTTTGCGGTCACCGTGGTGATGCTTGCCGGCGGTGGGGCATTGCTTGAACAGCAGTTCGCCATTCCGGCGCTGACCGGTAGTGTACTGGTGACCCTGCTGGTGGTGGCGGTGGTGTGTCTGGATGTGCAAAAGGTGATCCTGCTGATCGGGGCGGTCACGCCGTTCCTGATCCTCATCGCCACGGCCATCGCCTTGTACGCGGTGTTCACCCGCGAGCTGAGCTTTGCCGCGCTGAATCAGGTGGCCAGCCAGCAGCAGGCGGGTACCAGCCACTGGCTGCTCGGCGCGTTCCTGTATGTGTCGTACAACATTGTCGCCGGTGCGCCGATCCTGGCGATTCTCGGTGGCTCGGCACGCCTGGAGAAGACTGCGATCTGGGGCGGGGTTCTCGGCGGTGCGGCCCTGGGCGGCCTGATGCTGGTGATGAGCGCAGGCTTGTTGTCGCGCCTGGATACCGTCGCCGATCTGCCGATGCCGATGCTGTCGATTGCCAGCGAAATCTCTCCGGCCTTGGGCGTGATCATGTGCGTGATCATCTTCGGCATGATCGTCAACACTGCGGTGGGCACGCTGTATTCGTTCCTGGCGCGGCTGTTGCCGGCAGGTACCCGCAGTTTTCGCCTGGGCTCGGTGGCGGCGGGGGTGGCGGCATTTATCTGCAGCCTGATCGGCTTTATCAGCCTGGTCGGCCAGGTCTATCCGTTCTTCGGCTACCTGGGCTTCGTGCTGATGCTGGCGGTTTTGATCGGCTGGTTGCGCCTGGGGCGGGCCAAGCGGGTGCTGGCGGTGCAGCGGGAGGTGTAAAAGCAAGGGGCCTGAGCGGCCCCTTGCTTGTTTACGCGTCAGATCTTGAAGCTGTCGACCAGTTGCTTGAGGCGCCCGGCCTGCTGGGCCAGGGCATCGCAATGACGCAGGGTGTCGTTGAGGTTGGCCACGCCTTGCTGGTTCAGCACGTTGATCTGGGTGATGTCCAGGTTCAGGCTTTCGACCACGGCGGTCTGCTCTTCGGTGGCGGCGGCCACCGACTGGTTCATGCCGTCGATCTCGCCGATGCGCTGGGTCACGCTGCTCAGGCGCTCGCCGGCCTGGTTGGCGACCAGCACGCTTTCTTCGCTGGAAACCTGGCTGGCGTTCATGTTGTGTACCGCCTCGCGCGAACCGACCTGCAGGGTGGTGATCATCTTGTGGATCTCTTCGGCCGACTCCTGGGTGCGGTGCGCCAGGTTGCGTACCTCGTCGGCAACCACGGCAAAACCACGCCCGGCTTCACCGGCACGGGCCGCTTCGATGGCGGCGTTGAGCGCCAGCAGGTTGGTCTGCTGGGAGATGCCCTTGATCACGTCGAGGATCTGGCCGATGTCATCGGTGCTGGCATTGAGGGTTTCGATCTGCTCGCAGGATTCGCTGATCTTCTGCGACAGCGCGGTCATCGCCGAAATGGTTTCCTGCACCACCTGACGACCGTCATTGGCCTGCTCGCTGGCACCGCTGGCGTGTTGCGAGGCGTCGGCGGCGTTGCGGGCGATTTCCTGGGTGGCGGCGCCCAGCTCGTTGATTGCCGCGGCGACGCTGTTGGTGCGCATGCTCTGCTCTTCAGAGCCGATGATCGAGGCATTGGAGGCGCTCATCACCCGCTCGGACAGGTCATGGACCTGGCGAGTGGCCGAGGACACTTCGGCAATCGAGGCATGGATACGCTCGACGAACTGGTTGAAGGCACCGGCCAGTTCACCGAACTCGTCCTTGTTCTCCACCACCAGGCGGCGGGTCAGGTCGCCTTCGCCCTGGGCAATGTCCTGCATGGCGCGGCCCATGGTGGTCAGCGGACGCATCAGCACCGGAATCAGCAGGCTCAGCAGGCCAGCAATGGCGGCCACGGCAATGAGCATGGCGATGATCGCCGAGGTACGGAACTGGCTGAGGCCGGCGTAGGCTTTGTCGCGGTCGATCGACAGGCCGATGTACCAGTCAGCCGTCGGCAGGCCGCTGACCGGGGCGAAGGAGATGATCCGCTCCTGCTTGTTCAGGGTCACCTCGTGGGTGCCTGGCGCGATATGCAGGTTGCTGCCCGGGTAGATGTCCTTGAGGTTCTTCATCACCTGGTCTTTGTCCGGGCTTACGATCACCTGACCGTTACGGTCGACCAAAAACGCGTGGCCAATACCGCCGAAGTCCACGGCGTTGATGATATCGACCAGGGTGGCCAGGCTCAGGTCGCCGCCGACCACGCCGAGCAGCTCGCCGTTGGCCTTGCTTTTCACCGGCATGCCAATGGTAACCACCAGGCCGCCGACCGCGGCCATGTAGGGCGGGGTCAGCATGGTCTGGTTGGCGGCGACGGCGGCGGTGTACCACGGACGCTGGCGCGGGTCGTAGCCGTCAGGCATCTTCGCGTCCGGGCGCTGGGTGAACACGCCGTTGGACTGGCCGACGTAGGTGAACTGGAAGTTGTTGGTGAACGATGGCTGGTCGACCAACCCCGGGAAGTCGGCATTGGCGCCTTGGTGGGCGACGTCCTGGGCGAGGTTTTCCAGGACCAGAATGCGTCCGCTCATCCAGTTCTGCACACTGCTGGCGGCCAGTGCGCCGGCCTGTTTGACCGACGAGTCGATGTTCTGTCGGATGGTGTTGCGTTGCAGGTAATCGTTGTAGAGGGTGAACAGTGCAAATGCCAGAACCACGACGCCGCAGGCGCACAGCAGGATCTTGTGGCGAAATTTCAGGTTCATGTTCCGAGACCTTGTGCCAGTAAAGAGGAGTGCCGAGCGGCGCTTTTGGCGTGTGCTCGTACCTATCCAGACGGGTATCGGCCGCGAAACGGAAAAATTGATAGGTAGTTTTGCCGCAGGGGCTGACAGGATTTTCCTACAGCCTGCTCTGGCGTGCGTGTTTCAGCCAGGCGCTTTACTGCACCCCGAGCAAACGCACCAGCTCCTGGGCAGCTTTTTGCAGCGGCTGATGCTGGCGCCAGAAGGCATGCACCGGCAGCTGCAATTCGTTGCGGGTGTTGCTGAAATCCAGGCGCACCAGGCGTCCGGCGTCCAGTAGAGGCGCCACCCGCGACAACGGGAAGTCGCCCCAGCCAAGGCCGGCTTCGACCATCTCGATGGCCATGGCCAGGCTGTCGGTGCGCCAGTGCGCCTTGCCGATCAGGGCGCGGGTGTCGCTCAGCGGCAGGTCACGGCTGGCCACCAGGATCTGCCGCACGTTGGCCAGGTCTTCGAGGTAGACGATCTGCCGCGGGCGCTGCTGCAGGGCCGGGTGCTGCGGGCCGATGCAGGCCACCAGCGATTCCATGCCGATGTTCTGAAAGCGCTGGCGGGCGTCCACTGCCAGCCCGGCAAAGGCCAGGCACAGGCTGACGCGACCGTCGTGCAGCAGTTGCAGGGCGTCTTCCTGCGGGGCCGTCAGCACCTCGACATTCAGTAACGGGTGACGCTCGCTGAGGGTTCTGATCGCTGCCAGCAGGTGCCTGTGCTCGATGTCCGGCACCACGCTGATGCTCAGGGTGCTTTCCAGCCCTTGGGACAACTCCAGGGCGTGCACCTGCAACTGCCCCAGTTGATGGGCGATCATCCGCGCATGCGGCTCCAGCGCCTGGGCCATGGCGGTGGGGCGGGTTTCCCGGTGAGTGCGATCGAACAGGCTGAAGCCGAGCTCCGCTTCAAGGTTGCCGATGGCCATGCTCACCGCTGAAGGCACTCGGCCCAGAGCGCGTGCGGCGGCCGAAAACGAGCCGCGGTCGAGCACGGCGAGAAACAGTTCGATGTTGTCGCTGGAAAAATTCATGGCACTCTCCTATCAGTAAATCTGATAGCTGTTGACTTTGGTTGTCAACAGGATTGACGCATGCTTGCCCGCCTCAGCCGTGCCAAAAGGCGGCGTTTCAGTGCAAAACCGAGGTTAGCAACGTGCAAGGTGTCAAACGCAAACTGGTCTACGTGACCGCCTATGAACTGATCGGCCTGTGCATGTCGACCCTGGGCCTGGCCTACCTGGCCGACAGCGCGCCGAGCAATACCGGGCCGCTGGCGGTGATGATCACCACCATCGCCATGGCCTGGAACTTCATCTACAACACCCTGTTTGAGTATTGGGAAAGCCGCCAGGCCAAGCGCGGGCGCAGTGTTGCCCGGCGGGTGGCGCATGCCATCGGTTTCCAGCTGACGTTGGTGGTGTACCTGATCCCGCTGATTGCCTGGTGGCTGAACATGAGCCTGGTCGAAGCCGTGCTGGTGGACCTGGCCTTTATCATTCTCATCCCTTGCTACACCTTCATCTACAACGGGTTGTTCGACCGCATCTTTGGCCTGCCGATTTCGGCCCAGGCGCAGCCGGCATGAACAAGACCCTTACTGGGCGGGCAGGGTAATCACTTGGGCGGCGGGCTGCGGCTCGTGCTCGGGGCCTTCGGCGGCTAGCAGGCTGTCTTCGATTTCCCCCGACAGGTAATAGACGCCGGCCATGGCGCCGGTCTTGCGATTCTCCATCAGATCGCGCCACTCCTCGTTCAGCGCCACGTTGAGGATCACCCGCAGTTGTTCGATCATCGCCGGTTGCTCGCGGTTGTGGCTCACGACCCCAATACCGGTCGCCGCCAGGGAAATCACCGTGCCCGCGGCGCGCCCGACCGCCGCCGCCACGGCGCTGGCAATACCCCGTGGCGCCAGGGTGGCGCCGAGCTTTTCGCTGGCTTGCTGGGCGACCGATGACAAGCCGATGTCCGAGCGCTGGGTGCCGGCGCGCACGGCGCTGTGCAGACGTTTGACCAGGGCTGCATAGGCGGGCTGCTGTTCCAGCGGTTTGCTGAACAGCAGTTGATGCAGCGATGCGTTGTTGTTGGCTGGCGGCCCGAGGCCAATGGCCTGGATGCGTGTCAGGTGCAGGTTGAACTGCTCCGTTGGTGCGCGGTAGCGCTGGGCGATCTGCTGCAGTTGCTGGCCGAGCAGCTGGATATACAACTCCATGGCCCGGTCGCGAATGGCTTCGGGGTCGATTTCCTTGGCCACCGGGTCGAGCACCCGCTCGTGGTACTGCTCTTGCAGGTACAGGGCCAGGCGTTTTTCCGGTGTTTCACGGCCTTCGCCACTGTTCATCTTGTACCAGGCCACTTTCATGGTCAGCCATTGCTGGGTCCAGTAGCCGGTGAACCAGGGGATGAAGTCGCTTTCGGTGTACTGCTGCACGCGCTCCTTCCACACCCGCATGGAGCGCCGGGCATAGTCGTTGACCGAACTGGTGGTGGCCAGCGAGGCGTCGATGATGTCGCGGTCGATCTGCTGCCAGGTCGCCGCGCTGACCGGGATGGGCGGCGGCTCGCTGACCTTTTGCCGCGAGCCGCAGCCAGCCAGCACCAGGAACAAGGCGAGCAGCAGCACGGTAAGCGGGGAACGCGGCATAAAATCGCAGCCCCCTGTGGTTAGGGAAGGTCGAGCACGGTGGTTATTTGAGTATAGGTGCCGTCACTCGGGCTGCTGTTCGGCCTCGGCCTGATCCAGCGCCTCGACGATCTCTGCCCAGATTTCCTTGCAGAAAAACCACACCCAGGTGGCATTCAGAAAGCGGTCAATCTGGCGCCGCCACCAGCTGTCGCGGCGTGCCTGGAGACTTTCTTCGATCTCTTCCTGCAGCCAGGTTTCGTCGAAACCGGTCCAGATCGGCGGTACCGGCGTCATGATGTTGCCGTAGCAGGCGGGGGCGACTTCGCTGTAGAAGATTTCTTTCAGCAGCTCGCGGTCAAACCCTACCAGGTGGCGGGCGATCCAGAGGAACTCGATGTGGGTGTCGACGAAGGCATCGGACATCGCCACGCGCACCTGGTGGCGCTGTTCAGGCGTCATTTGCGGCGCAGGTGCAGCAGCGGGCTCGGGTTTAACCGAGGTGATCCTTTCGTTCATCAGCGTGCCCTCCAAGGCGATCGAGGCCCATGGTAAAGCGGGCGGACAACAGCTGTCGCCAGGATTGCGAGCGCTGGCAAGGCCAGCCCCACATGTCCGGCATACCCAGATCCACTGTGGGGGCGGCAGTGCGACGACGCGACTTGACCCGCGATGAGGCCAGTACAACCAGCATATCAGGCGGCGTCTGGATTACGACCGCTTCGCGGTCGATCGCAGGCAAGCCAGCTCCCACAGGTTCGGCGTAGACAAACCCACTGTGGAGGCATTGCCGGCGATGAGGCCCTTCGGTCAATCCTCCAGGTCGAGCTTGGCTTCAATATGGTCCAGATGCTCATGCATCAACGCCAACGCCGCCTCGCCATCACCGTCCTCCAGCGCATCGATGATCGCCGCATGCTCCTGCCAGGCGCAATGACTGCATGGCCGCGCTTCGTACTGGGCAATGATCAGCGAGGTTTGCGGCACCAGGCCATTGAGAAAACGCGCCAAGGGTACGTTGTCGGCCATTTCCGCAAGTTTGAGGTGAAACTCGCCACCCAGGCGGATCGCCGTGCAGCGCTGGCCCTGTTCATGGTGCTGGCGCTCACGGGCCACCAGCTCGCGCAACTGGCGGATCTTGGCCGGCCGTGAGCGCTTGGCCGCCAGGCTGATCAAGGTGGTTTCGGCCAGGCGCCGGGCGCTGAGGATCTGCCGTGCATGTTGTGGGTCGGGCGCGGCCAGGCGTGCGGTGTGGCTGGGGCGCTGGACGATGACCTGTTGGTCGGACAGGCGCCCGAGTACCCGGCGGATCACCGTGCGGCTGACCCCGAAGGCATCGCCCAGGGCTTGCTCGGTCAGGGCGCTGCCAGGGGCCAGGCGCTGTTCGAGGATGGCATCGAACAGCCGCGGGTAGATCTGCTCGGCCGACAACCGGCGTTCACCCTGGGCGAGCAGTGGCGGCAGGGCGGTGGCATGGGCGTGGGCGCTGGCGTTCATGGTCGCACTCCTGGGGTCAGTTGCCCGGATGATCGTCCGGGATGTTCAGTTCGATACCCATGCGCAGGCCTTCCTGGAGGATGTGGTGGCGCATCTGCGCGCTGGCCTGGGCGCTGTTCTTGTTGCGGATGGCACGTACCACCGCTTCGTTTTCTTCAAGCCTTGCCGCCAAATGCTCGGGCGAGTTGCGCAGCACTGCGGCGCTTTGCTTGAGGGCATTGCTGGTCTGCTGCACCACGCTCTGGAAGATCGGGTTGGCGGTCAGGGTGAACAGCTCTTCGTGAAAGGCGATGTAGGCGTTGACGCCGGCTTCGCTGTCTTGGGCCTCGAGGGCTTCGCGCATGTCCATCAGGGTCAGGCGCAACTGGCCGATTTCCTTGCTGCTGATCGACTGCGCCACCAGGCCGACAATGAACGGTTCGAGGGTATAGCGCAGCTGCAGCACGTCTTCCAGGCTGGCCTCGGCGACGCCGCTCTGGGGCAGGGTGGTTGGTACTGTATCGGCATCAAGCACCAGCACGCCTTTGCCCGGCATCGAACGCACCAGGCCGAGGGTTTCCAGCACCGTCACCGCTTCACGCAGGCTCGGGCGGCTGATGCCCAGTTGCTCGGCCAGTTCGCGCTGGCCCGGGAGCATGTCGCCGGAGCGCCACTGGCCACGGGCCAGAGCCTGGCGGAGTTTTTCTACCACCGAGTTCACGACGGTCGATGAAGTAATCATTGTTCACTCCATGAGAACACTTGCATGGTTTGCTCCTGTGGCCGGCAGTGGGACTGCCGGCCATGTTACTCAGAACTCTTGTTGATGGGCGTTCGGGGTCTTGCGCTGGGCAAAGCCGAAGCCCTGTTTACCCGACAGCACATTGTTGGCCCGCTCCATGTCGATATCGCCTTCCCAGCGGCCAATGGCGACGGTAGCCACGCAGTTGCCGATCAGGTTGGTCAGCGCCCGGCCGATGCCCATGAACCAGTCCACCGCCAGCACCAGCACCAGGCCGACCACCGGTATCGCCGGGATGGCGGTCAGGGTTGCGGCCAGGATGACCAGGGCGGAGCCGGGGATGCCGTGGGCGCCTTTGGAGGTAATCAGCGACACCAGCAGGATGGTCAGCAGGTCGGTCATGGCCAGCGGTGTGCCGGTGGCATTGGCGATGAACACGATAGCCAGGGTCAGGTAGATCGAGAAACCGTCGAGGTTGAACGAGTAACCCGTGGGGATGACCAGGCCGACCGTGGAGCTGCCCACGCCCAGGTGCTCAAGCTTGCGCATGATCTGCGGCAGCACGGCGTCGGAGGAGGCGGTGCCGAGGACGATGGTCAGCTCTTCGCGCAGGTACTTGATGAAGGGCAGGATCTTCAGCCCCGACAGGCGCATCACGGTGCCCAGAATCAGCAGCACGAAGCCGGTGCAGGTCAGGTAGAACAAGGCCACCAGGCCGCCCAGGTGCTGCAGCGATTCCAGGCCGTATTTGCTGGTGGTGAAGGCGATGGCACCGAACACGCCAATCGGCGCCAGGCGCACAATCATGCCCATGATGCGGAAGATCACATGGCTCAGTTCGTTGATCAGCCGCGAGATGCCCGAGGCCGCTTCACCCACCAGGTTCAGGGCGCTGCCGAACAGCACCGAAAACAGCAGGACCTGGAGGATATTGTTGTCGGCAAACGCTCCAATCACCGAGGTCGGGATCAGGTCCATGAGGAAGGCGGCGGTGCCGTGGATGTGTTGGCCGCGTTCGGCCAGGTTGCTGGCTTCGCTGCTGGCCAATTGGTCCAGGTGAATGTTGGCGCCGCTGCCGATGCCGGAGGTAAAGGCGAACACCAGGCCGATCACCAGGGCGATGGTGGTCAGGATTTCGAAGTAGATCACCGATTTCAGGCCGATGCGCCCGACTTTCTTCAGGTCGCCGGCACCGGAGATGCCGCTGACCACCACGCAAAACACGATCAGCCCGATCAACATCTTGATCAGCTTGATGAAGCCGTCACCGAGGGGTTTGAGTTGCAGGGAAACTTCAGGAAAGCTCAGGCCGCAGGCTATGCCTAGCACAAGGCCCAACACCACTTGGAGGAAGATCGAACGCGAGCACCATTTGAGCATGGGAGGGATCTCTGGTCGGTGTCCCTGCTTCGATGCCACGGGGGCGAAAGAGCGGAGGACTTAATTATTGTGGTCTTACCGGTATGTCCAGTGCGTGGGCAGTGTAAGCGCGGTTTTTTCGACTTGGCAAGGGGTTTTCGGTTGGGTGGGGGAGAATTGGCTTTACCGGTCTGACCAGTTAGTGCGATACCCAGGCAAAAAAAAGTTCTTCACGACATTTCGGGGACTATGAGCCTTGGGGTGGGGTTGGTTGCGAGCTTATCCATTCGGTGTGGCGCCGCTGCTGGCAGCGGCGCCACAGCAAATGGATAAGCTCGCAGCCGGAACAAGCCAAGCCAAGCCAAGGATCCTAGCCCCCCAGGATTCCGTGAAGAACCAAAAAAAAGCGGCAGGTTCAACCTGCCGCTTTTTCCGTGTTGCCGGGACTAAGGCTTGGACAAGGCCAGGTCTACCGCCGCGATCAGCTTTCCCAGGTCCTGGGAAGGGGCCTTATGGATGACGCCGAAGAGGTAGGCACGTTGCTCATCTTCGTCGTCCTCGTCTGCGAAGAAGGCTTTGAGTTTGATCCCCAGCGCCTCGGAGAAGGTCGACAGGGCTTCCACGCTGGGGGTGTAGGTGCCGGTTTCGAAGCGACTGATGGTCTTGGGGTCAAAACCGGTTTTCTCGCCAAGTTCAGCCTGAGTGAGCCCGGCTACCTTGCGGTAACGTCTGATGGCCGAACCCAAACTTGAATTTGTCATCGCTTAATTCCCATTTAGAATCAAGAACTTAACGATATCTATGCGCATTAGGCAACGCCACGATTCATCACCTTTATTTGCATAATGTGATGTAATTCGTAGAATTACCGGTTTGGACAGGCCAAAAGCCATCGAGTTTCAACCGGGGGCAGCAGGCTGAGAGTATTCAGCAAAGCACCTCGGCAGAAGGCTGATCTCGATGTCGGACGAATGGTTCGTGCGCTGCACAGGACAACCTGGCAGACCACAGCAAATGGAGTTTTATCGTGCGTCTCAACATGCCGGTCACCTCGGTCGAACAGACTTTCGGCGAGGACCAGCGGCTTATTTCCGCTACCGACACCGCCAGTAATATCACCTACTGCAACGCCGAATTCGCCGCCATGAGCGGTTTCAGCCAGGCCGAGCTGATCGGCAGCCCGCACAATCTGGTCCGCCACCCGGACATGCCGCCAGCGGTGTTCGCGCTGATGTGGCAGTACCTCAAGGCTGGCCAGAGCTGGATGGGGATCGTCAAGAACCGCTGCAAGAACGGTAACTTCTACTGGGTCAGCGCCTATGTCACGCCGATCCTCGAAGACGGCCACCTGGTCGGCTACGAATCGGTGCGGGTCAAGCCGACCCGCGAGCAGGTGCGCCGGGCCGAGGAACTGTATGCGCGGTTGCGTGAAGGCAAGCCTGCGGTGTCGGCCGGCCGCCGCCTGGCCCAACTGAGCCAGGTGATGAGCCTGCCATTGGCGGCCGGTGCAGTGGCGGTGGCCGCCAACCAGGCGCTGCCGGGCTGGCCGGGCCAGGGCATTACCCTTGGCCTGTTCGGGCTGATCGGCCTTTGGGCCCACAGCCGCTTGGGCCGCCAGCTTGGGCAGATCGTGGCGTGCTCGAATCACACCTTTGCCGACCCGATCAGCGCCCTGACCTACAGCGATCAACTGGGCTCGGCAGCACAATTGCAGATGATCCTGATCAGCGAAGAAGCGCGGCTCAAGACCGCGCTCACCCGCCTGAGCGACCTGGCCACGCAGATGGCCGAAGCCGCCAGCGACTCCAGTCGTCTGTCCAGGAACACCGAAACCGCGTTGCTGGAACAGCGCGCGGAAACCGACATGACCGCCACCGCCATGACCGAAATGGCTGCGTCCATCGGCGAGGTGGCCGAGCATGTGCAGCAAACCGCAGTCCAGGCGCAGACCGCCAACCAACTGGCCGAGCAGGGCAGCCAGGTCGCTGGCACCAGCCGCGAGGCCATCCAGTTGCTGGCCAATACCGTCAGCCAGATCAACCAGGCGGTCACCCACCTGGCCGGGCAGACCCAGGACATCATGCTCGCCGCTGAAGTGATCCGCGCGATTGCCGAGCAAACCAACCTGCTGGCGCTCAACGCCGCCATCGAAGCGGCCCGCGCGGGCGAGCAGGGCCGTGGTTTTGCCGTGGTCGCCGACGAGGTTCGCGCCCTGGCGGCCAAGACCCGGCAGTCGACCGTGCAGATCCAGGGCATCATCGAGAACCTGCGCAGCGGTGCCGACGAGGCGGTGAGTATCGCCAGCCTCGGTATCAACGAGGCCGAGCAGGGCGTGGCCCAGGTGCTGGAGGCGCAACGCGCCTTGCAGGGCATTCGTGCCGCCGTCGAGCGCATCAGCGACATGAGCCAGCAGATGGCCGCTGCCTCGCAAGAACAATCCTCGGTGGCCGAAGAAGTCAGCGAGCAGATCAACAACGTTGCCAGCACGGTGCAGGCCACCGCGCGCAACGCCAATGCCGCGGCCAGCCGCGGCGCCGAGCTGCAAAGCATTTCTTCGGGCCTGCGGGCCCTGGTCGAGCGCTTCAACCGCTAGCCACCAGGGCGCAGAGGAATTCATGGACGATAACTACCGCACGGCCGTCGATGCCGCCGCGATCTTTTCCGAAACCGACCTCAGTGGCCGGATCACTTACGTCAACGAGCAGTTCTGCAGCATCTCCGGCTACAGCCGCGAGGAACTGCTTGGGGCCAATCACCGGATCCTAAACTCCGGCCTGCACGGGCCGGAATTTTTCGTCGACATGTGGCGCGCGCTGGTCGCCGGCAGGGTCTGGAAGGGCGAGATCTGCAACCGTGCCAAGGACGGCTCGTTGTACTGGGTCGACAGCACCATGGTGCCGCTGATCGACCCGGCCAGCGGCCAGGTGCGCAAGTACGTTTCGATCCGCTTCGATGTCACCGAGAAGCGCCAGTTGTTGCATACCCTGCAATGGCGCGTGGGCCACGATGTGCTCACCGGCCTGCCCAATCGCGCTTATCTGTCCGACCTGCTCAACCAGGCCCTGGAGTACTCGCGCAACGAGGACATTCCGCTGGCGGTGTGCATGCTCGATCTGGATGGCTTCAAGGCGGTCAACGACGGCTACGGGCATGCCAGCGGCGATCTTCTGCTGGTCGAAGTGGCCACGCGCCTGAAGGGCATCTTGCGCGGCGGCGATGCCGTGGCGCGGTTGTCGGGCGACGAGTTCGTGCTGATCCTGCGCCATGTGCAGAACCCTGCGCATTTGCAGGCGGCGCTCGACCGGGTGCTGATCGCGATAGCAGCGCCGTACCAGATCCGCGACCAGGAGATCCGCGTCAGCGCCAGTATCGGCGTGACCTTGTTCCCTCAGGACAACGAGGACACCGACACCCTGGTGCGCCACGCCGACCAGGCCCTGTACGTGGCCAAGCAGAGTGGGCGCAATCGCTTCCACCTGTTCGACGTGTCGCTCGACCGGGAGGTCAAGGCCACCCACCAGACCGTGGCGCGCCTGCGCCAGGCCTTGTACATGGGCGAGCTGTGCCTGCATTACCAACCCAAGGTCAACATGCACAACGGCGCGGTGATCGGCTTTGAAGCGCTGCTGCGTTGGCAGCACCCGGGCAAGGGGCTGGTGATGCCCGCTGACTTCCTGCCGCAGGTCGAACAGACCGACCTGATCGTCGAGATCGGCGAATGGGTCATCGACCAGGCCATGAACCAGATGCAGCGTTGGCAAGCGCTGGGGTATCAATGGCCGGTCAGCGTCAATATTGCCGCCCGCCATGTGCAGCGTGACGACTTTGTCGAGCGCCTGCAGTTGTCGCTGAACCGTCATCCGGCCGTGGCGCCGGCGATGCTCGACCTGGAGATCGTCGAGTCGGTGGCGATTGAAAATATCCAGCGCGTCAGCCAGTGCCTGGAGGCCTGCCAGCGCCTGGGCGTGCAATTCTCGCTGGATGATTTTGGCACCGGCTATTCGTCGCTCAGTTACCTCAAGCGCCTGCCGACGCGCACCATCAAGATCGACAAGTCGTTCGTCCGCGACATCCTCCACGACCAGGACGACCTGGCCCTGACCCGTGCCGTGATCGGCCTGGCCCGGGCCTTTGGCCGCCAGGTGATTGCCGAGGGCCTGGAGACGGTCGAGCATGGTCAGTTGCTGATGGGCCTGGGTTGCGACATCGCCCAGGGCTACTGCATCGCCCGGCCAATGCCGGCCGAGCAGGTGGTCGACTGGGTTGCCAATTACCAGCAGCCTCTTGAGTGGAGACCCCTGTAGGCGCAGGCCTTCTGTGGGAGCGGGCCTTGCCCCGCGATCGAGCGCGCAGCGGTCGCAACCCAGGCGACGCCGGATCTACTGACAGTACTGGCCTCATCGCGGTGCAAGCCCGCTCCTACAGGTGGGCGGCGTTATTTACGCATTCTTTATGCCCGCCCCGGGCTCTTGGTCTCGTCCCTTTACAGCCACTCTGCCGACAATGACCGTCAGCGGCGCGTGCCGTAAGGACGGAGAGTTTTCATGAGCATTCTGGACGGGGTGTCACTGCTGTTGGCAGTGGCCTTGATGATCTACCTGCTGGTCGCGCTGCTGCGCGCCGATCGGGGCTAGGAGCGACCATGCACAGTTACGATTACGTGTTGCTGCTGGCGTTCTTTGCGCTGGTACTGCTCCCGGCACCCTTGCTCGGGCGTTTCTATTTCAAGGTGATGGAGGGCCAGCGTACCTGGCTGTCGACACTGCTCGGGCCGCTCGAGCGTGGCTGCTACCGGCTGGCCGGGGTCGACGCGAACAAGGAGCAGAGCTGGCAGCAATACACTCTGGCCCTGCTGGCCTTCAACCTCGCCGGCTTCGTGTTGGTGTTCACGGTGCTGCAGTTGCAAGGCTACCTGCCGCTCAACCCGCAGCACCTGGCGGGGCAGGAGTGGTCGCTGGCATTCAACACCGCGGTGAGCTTTGTCACCAACACCAACTGGCAGTCCTACAGCGGTGAGGCTTCGGTCAGTTACCTGAGCCAGATGCTCGGCCTGACCGTGCAGAACTTTGTCAGCGCCGCCACCGGCCTGGCGGTGCTGGTCGCGCTGTGCCGCGGCATCGCCCGTCGCTCGGCCAAGACCCTGGGCAACTTCTGGGTCGACATGACCCGCGCCACGATTTACGGCCTGTTGCCGCTGTGCCTGGTGCTGGCCTTGCTGCTGGTATGGCAGGGCGTGCCGCAGACCTTCGCCGATTACGTGCATGCACTGACCTTGCAGGGCGCCGACCAGACCATCCCGCTGGGCCCGGCCGCCAGCCAGATCGCGATCAAGCAACTGGGCACCAACGGCGGCGGCTTCTTCGGCGTCAACTCGGCGCACCCGTTCGAGAACCCGACGGCCTGGAGCAACCTGTTCGAGGTGGCTTCGATCATCCTCATCCCGGTGGCCCTGGTGTTCACCTTTGGCCATTACGTCAAGGACATGCGCCAGAGCCGGGCGATCATCGCCGGCATGCTCGCGTTGTTCTTGATCGGTGGCGGCACCGCGCTGTGGAGCGAGCACCAGGCCAACCCGGCGCTGAGCAGCCCGCTGGTTGAACAGAGCGCGCCGCTGGAAGGCAAGGAAAGCCGTTTCGGCACCACTGCCAGCGTGCTCTGGACGGTGACTACCACCGCCGCCTCCAACGGTTCGGTGAACAACATGCACGACAGCCTCAACCCGCTCAGTGGCATGGTTGCGCTGGTCAACATGATGGTCGGCGAGGTGATCTTCGGCGGCGTTGGTGCCGGGCTCTACGGCATGCTGCTCAACGTGTTGGTCGCCGTGTTCCTCGCCGGCCTGATGATTGGCCGCACCCCGGAATACCTGGGCAAGAAACTGCAGGCGCGGGAAGTGCAATTGCTGGTGGCGACCTTGCTGGTGATGCCGGTCGGCGTGCTGGTGCTCGGCGCCCTGGCAGCCAGCCTGCCGGGACCTGCGGCAGCGATCAGCAACCCCGGTGCCCATGGCTTCAGCCAACTGCTGTATGCCTACACCTCGGCCAGCGCCAACAACGGTTCGGCATTCGCCGGCCTGGGTGCCAACACCACCTTCCACAACGTGATGATCGGCCTGGGCATGCTGATCGGCCGCTTCGGCTACATCCTGCCGGTGCTGGCCCTGGCTGGCAGCCTGGCACTGAAAAAGTCCGCACCGGTGGGGCAGAACAGCTTCCCGACCCACGGCTCGCTGTTCGTCACCTTGCTGGTGGTGACCATCCTGCTGGTCGGTGGCCTGACCTTCCTGCCGGCCCTGGCCCTGGGGCCGGTGACCGAATACCTGAGCCTGGGCTTGTGAGGAACAACTGATGAATATGCCGATTCCCGAAGTAAAGGTGCAGGCCGCCGAAGCTGCGCGCACCACCGTTGCCGCCCTGTGGCGCCCGGCGCTGGTACAGGCCTTCGTCAAGCTCGACCCGCGCCAGCTCAAGCGCTCGCCGGTGATGCTGGTGGTGGAACTGACCGCGATCTTCACCACCTTGCTGTGTTTGCTGCCTGACAGCCGCGTGCCCACTGGCGTGGCGTTGCAGATCGCCCTGTGGCTGTGGTTCACGGTGCTGTTTGCCAACTTCGCCGAAGCCCTCGCCGAGGGCCGTGGCAAGGCCCGCGCCGACAGCCTCAAGGCCGGCAGCCAGGGCCTCAGTGCCCGTCGCCGTACGGCCTCGGGCAGCTTCGAGATTGTCCCGGCCACCAGCCTGCGCAAGGGTGATGTGGTCAAGGTCTCGGCCGGGGAGATGATCCCTGGCGACGGCGAGGTGCTTGAAGGTATCGCCGCGGTCAACGAGGCGGCGATTACCGGTGAATCCGCGCCGGTAATCCGCGAGTCCGGCGGTGATCGTTCGGCGGTCACCGGCAACACCCGGCTGGTCTCCGACTGGTTGCTGATCAGCATCACCAGCAACCCCGGCGAGTCGACCCTGGACCGCATGATCGCCCTGGTCGAAGGCGCCAAACGGCAGAAGACTCCCAACGAGATCGCCCTGGACATCCTGCTGATCGGCCTGACCCTGATCTTTCTGGTGGTCGTGGTGACCCTGCAGCCGTTCGCCCATTTTGCCGGTGGCAGCATCCCGCTGGTGTTCCTGGTGGCGCTGCTGGTGACCTTGATCCCGACCACCATCGGCGGCCTGTTGTCGGCCATCGGTATCGCGGGCATGGACCGCCTGGTGCGCCTGAATGTGATCGCCCGCTCCGGTCGTGCGGTAGAGGCTGCCGGTGATGTGCATGTGCTGATGCTCGACAAGACCGGCACCATCACCTTCGGCAACCGCCGCTGCAGCGCCCTGCATGCGGCGCCCGGCGTTACCGCGCGGGAGTTGGGCGAGGGCGCCTTGCTGGCGTCGCTGGCCGACGACACTGCCGAAGGCAAGTCGATTGTCGAGTACCTGCGCCAGTTGCATGATTTCACCGAACCGACTGCCGATCAGCTCACGCCCGTGGCCTTCAGCGCCGAAACCCGGCTGTCCGGCATCGACTATCAGCAACGTCGCTATCGCAAGGGCGCGGTGGACTCGGTGCTGGCCTTCGTCGGCATGCAACGCCTGGAAATGCCGGCGTCATTGGCCCGGGAAGTGGACAAGATTGCCCAGAGCGGTGGCACGCCGCTGCTGGTGTGCCTCGACAAGCGCCTGCTCGGCGTGATCCACCTCAAGGACGTGGTCAAGCCGGGCATCCGCGAGCGCTTTGCCGAGCTGCGCAAGCTGGGCATCCGCACGGTGATGGTCACCGGCGACAACCCGCTGACCGCTGCGGCGATTGCCGCCGAAGCCGGGGTCGATGACGTGCTCGCCGAAGCCACCCCGGAGAAGAAGCTGGCGCGCATCCGCCAGGAACAGAACGACGGCCGTCTGGTGGCCATGTGCGGTGACGGCGCCAACGATGCCCCGGCGCTGGCCCAGGCCGATGTCGGCATGGCCATGAACGACGGCACCCAGGCAGCCCGCGAGGCAGCCAACATGGTCGACCTGGACAGCGACCCGACCAAGCTGCTGGATGTGGTCCAGGTCGGCAAGGAGTTGCTGGTGACCCGTGGTGCGTTGACCACCTTCTCGATTGCCAACGACGTAGCCAAGTACTTCGCCATCCTCCCGGCCTTGTTCGCGGCGATCTACCCGCAACTGGGCGTGCTCAACCTGATGCACCTGAGCAGCCCGCAGAGTGCGATCCTCTCGGCAATCGTCTTCAATGCCCTGATCATCGTCGTGCTGATCCCGCTGGCCCTGCGCGGGGTGCGGGTGCAGGCCGCCAGCGCCGCCCACCTGCTGCGTCGCAACCTGCTGATCTATGGCCTGGGCGGGCTGATCGTGCCGTTCGCCGGGATCAAGCTGATCGACCTGTTGCTCACCGCCCTGAAGCTGGTCTGAACCAAGGAGATGACCATGACTACCCATATTCGTCCGGCCCTGAGCCTGATCCTGTTGATGACCCTGATCACCGGCGCGGTGTACCCGCTGGTGGTCACCGGCATCGCCCAAGTGGCCTTCCCCGACCAGGCCAATGGCAGCCTGCTGCGCGACGGGCAGGGCCAGGTGCGCGGCTCGCAGTTGATCGCGCAACGCTTCGAGGGCGACGCCTGGTTCCAGTCGCGGCCTTCGGCGGGCGACTACGCCACGGTAGCCAGTAGCGCCAGCAACCTGGCACCGAGCAATCCGGCGTTGGCCGAGCGGGTCAAGAGCAGCGCCGCGCAGCTGTACATCGAAGCGCAGGGGCCCGTGCCGCTGGCCTTGCTGACCACCTCCGGCAGCGGCCTGGACCCGCACCTGTCGCCTGCGGCGGTGGCCTACCAGCTGCCGCGGGTGGCGGCGGCGCGCAAGGTTGCGCCCGAGGCCTTGCAACTGCTGGTCGAGCAGTCCACCCTGCATCCCTTGATCGGCCCGCCGGTGGTCAATGTGCTGGCCCTGAACAGCGCCCTTGAGCGGCTGGCACCGGCGTCGAAATAAGGACAGGCAGTGAGCATGAGCAATTCCGAACGCGCAGATGCGTTGTTGGCTGGGCTGCCGCGCGAAGGGCGCGGCCGGCTCAAGGTGTTTCTGGGCGCGGCGCCCGGGGTAGGCAAGACCTACGCCATGCTCCAGGCCGCCCATGCCCAGTTGCGCCAGGGGGTGGCGCTGCTGGCCGCAGTGGTCGAGACCCATGGCCGCGCCGAGACCGAAGCGCTGCTCGGCGGCTTGCCCCAGCAGCCACTGCTGCGCAGCGAATACCGCGGCATGCTGCTGGAAGAAATGGACCTCGACAGCCTGCTCAAGGCCCGCCCGCAACTGGTGCTGGTCGACGAGCTGGCCCACAGTAACGCTCCTGGCAGCCGCCACGCCAAGCGCTGGCAGGATGTCCAGGAGTTGCTCGCCGCCGGCATCGACGTCTACACCACGGTCAACGTCCAGCACCTGGAAAGCCTCAACGACCAGGTGCGCGGCATCACGGGCGTGCAGGTGCGTGAAACCCTGCCGGACTGGGTGCTGCAGGAAGCCTTCGAACTGGTGCTGATCGACCTGCCGCCGCGCGAGCTGCTTGAGCGCCTGCGCGAAGGCAAGGTGTATGTGCCGGAGCAGGCGCGGGCGGCGATCGATGCGTTTTTTTCCCAAACCAACCTGACCGCCTTGCGCGAGTTGGCCATGCAGACAGCGGCGGCCCAGGTCGATGCGGACCTGGCCCACGGTTACCGCCAGCTTGGCCAGGACGCCCCGGCCTTGCGCGGTCGCTTGCTGGTCGGCGTCGATGGCGATGCCCAGGCCGAGCGCCTGGTGCGGCATGCCAGCCGTGTCGCCCAGCGCCGCCATCTGCCTTGGACCCTGGTGCACGTCGACAACGGCCGGCTGCGCGACGAAACCGCACGTCAGCGCTTGCAGGCGGCCCAGCAACTGGCCGAACGCCTGGGTGGCGAAGTGGTGCTGTTGCGCGCCGGCGAGGTGGCCAGGACCCTGATCCAGCATGCCCTGGAACGGCGCGCGAGCCTGGTGCTGGTCGGCCAGTCACGCGATCGCCTGCGCCGGCGGCTGTTCGGCGCCGGGGTGGCGACGCGCTTGCTGCGTGATGCCCATGGCCTGGAAATCAACGTGCTCGACCGCGACACCCAGCCCGAACCGCCCAGTGCAGCGGTGAAAAAGGTCTGGGTCTGGCGCCATTACCTGTTGGCCCTGGCCGCCACCCTGTTGGCGTCCGGCCTGGCCTGGGCGGTGGCCAGCGTGCTGGCCTTGCCGAACATCTCCCTGGTGTTTCTCGCCGCGGTGTTGCTGGTGGCGGTACGCAGTAGCCTGGGCCCGGCGCTGGCCTGTGCGGTGATGTCGTTCCTGGCCTACGACTTTTTGTTCATTCCGCCGACGTTCTCTTTCAGCATCCAACGTGAAGAAGACGTACTGACCTCGCTGTTCTTCCTGTTGATGGCAGCGCTCACCGGTAACCTCGCCGCACGCCAGCGCCGGCAGTTGCAGGCCCTGCGCGAAACCCAGGAGCAGACCAGCCAGTTGCTTGAGCTGTCGCGCAAGCTCACCGCCGCCACCGACCGCCAGGCGGTGTTCACCGCCGCCGGCCAACACCTGGATGGCTGGCAGGACCTGCAGGTGTGCCTGCTCGAACGCGATGCCGAGGGTCGACTGCAGGTGGCCAGTGGCGGCGACCTGCAGTTCAGCGACAATGAGCGTGCCGCCGCCGACTGGGCCTGGCAGCACGACCAGGCGGCGGGCCAGGGCAGCGATACCTTGCCCAATGGCCGCTGGTGGTGGTGGCCGCTGTCGGTGGACGAGGCACGCCTGGCGCTGCTCGGCGTGCGACCGCGCAAGGGCCAGCAACTGACGGCCCAGCATTGCCGCCTGCTCAAGGCCCTGAGCCAGCCGCTGGCCCAGGCCCTGGCCCGGGCGCGATTGGCCGAGCAGCTTGAGTCGGCCCGTTTGCATGGCGAAACCGAACAGCTGCGCAGCGCCTTGCTGGCCTCGGTGTCCCACGACCTGCGCACGCCGCTGACCGCCATGCGCGGCAGCATCGACAGCCTGCTGGCCCTCGGTGAGGCGATCCCCAAGGCCGATCGCCAGGAGTTGCTCGAAGGCACCCGCAACGAAGCCGAACGCCTGGATCGCTACATCCAGAACCTGCTCGACATGACCCGCCTGGGCCATGGCGGCTTGAAGCTGGCGCGCGACTGGGTGGCGCCCACCGACATTGTCGGCAGTGCCCTGAACCGCCTGCGGGTGGTGCTGGCGCCGTTGCAACTGCGCACCGAGGTGCCGGCCGACTTGCCGTTGTTGTTCGTTCACGCCGCGTTGATCGAGCAGGCGCTGATCAATGTGCTGGAGAACGCTGCACGTTTTTCTCCGGCGGCTGGGCGGCTGGCGCTTCAGGTCAGCACTGAGGGCGAGTTGTTGTGCTTTGCCGTCAGCGATGAAGGGCCGGGTATTCCCGAGGCCGATCGCGAGCGGATTTTCGACATGTTCTACACCGCTGCCCGCGGTGACCGGGGCGGGCAGGGCACGGGGCTGGGCCTGGCGATCTGCCAGGGCATGATCGGCGCCCATGGCGGGCATATCCGCGTGGGCGATGGTATCGATGGCAAGGGCACCTGCATCACTCTATGCTTGCCGCTGCCGACCCAACCCGAGCCTGAAAGCGAAGCCCCATGAGCCAAAGCGCGACCCTGCTGGTCATCGATGACGAGCCGCAAATCCGCAAGTTCCTGCGTATCAGCCTGAGTTCCCAGGGCTACAAGGTGGTGGAGGCCGCTACCGGTGCCGAAGGTTTGACCCAGGCGGCATTGGCGCGCCCCGACCTGGTGGTGCTCGATCTTGGCCTGCCGGACATGGACGGCCAGCAGGTGCTGCGTGAACTGCGCGAGTGGAGTGCGGTGCCGGTACTGGTGCTGTCGGTGCGGGCCAGTGAAATCCAGAAGGTCGAGGCGCTGGACAGCGGTGCCAACGACTACGTGACCAAGCCCTTCGGCATCCAGGAGTTTCTTGCCCGGGTGCGGGCCTTGCTGCGCCAGGCGCCGCAGGCGACAGCCACCGTATCGGCGCTGAGCTTCGGGCCCTTGACCGTCGACCTGGCGTTTCGCCGGGTGACCCTGGACGGCATCGAGGTGGCGCTGACCCGCAAGGAATATGCGCTATTGGCGCAGCTGGCCAGCCATCCGGGGCGGGTGATCACCCAGCAGCAACTGCTCAAGGATATCTGGGGGCCGACCCACGTCGATGACAGCCACTACCTGCGCATCGTCGTCGCCCATGTGCGCCAGAAGCTCGGCGATGACCCCACGGCGCCGCGGTTTATCGTGACTGAGCCTGGGGTGGGGTACAGGCTGATCGGTCCGGAGCAGAATTAAGGGCCCTATCGCGGGGCAAGCCCGCTCCCACAGCAAATGTAGGAGCGGGCTTGCCCCGCGATGCTGTTAGCCGTCAACGCCGCTCCGCCTCATAGTTATCCAGCGTATCGCGGGCAATTTCCCGGCCCAGGGCAATCAGCTCCGGCGCCTTGTAGAACTCGAAGAACCGGCACACTCGCTTGGGCACGTTGATCAGCACGTCCGGCGGATACCCGGCAATCTTGTACTGGGCAAGTGACGTCTGCATCACCTCGAAGCTCTGGTTGATCAAGTCCAGCAGGGAGGCAGGCCCGACGTTGTCGATGATGAACGAGCCGGTCGCCGATTTCGGCGCGCCGTCAGCCTCCGGCGCCGCGGCCGGTTGCTGGGCCTCGGGGGCGGCCGCGTCGCTGAGCCAGGGGTTGGGAATCTGCGCCGCCTCAGGTTGCAGCTCCTGCTCGATGCGCATCAATTGCTCGGCCGGTTTGCGCCGGAACGGCAGGTGCGAGCCCAGCGAGTTGATCAGGCTGTCAAAGCGCAACTTGAACGCTGCCGGGCGTTCGATCACCGGTAACTGGTAATGCCTCTGGTTGGTCGAGTTGAGGTTCACGGCGATGATCAGGTCGCAGTGGCTGGAGACCACCGGGATGATCGGCAAAGGGTTGAGGATGCCGCCATCGACCAGCATGCGGTTGCCTTGCACCACCGGCGTGAACAGGCTGGGAATCGCCGCCGAGGCACGCATGGCCTGGTGCAGGCAGCCCTCCTGGAACCAGATTTCCTGCTGGTTGGTCAGGTCGGTGGCGACTGCCGTGTAGGGGATGCGCAGGTCTTCGATATTGACCTCGCCGACGATCTTGCGAATCTGCCCGAAGACTTTCTCACCGCGTATCGCCCCCAGGCGAAAGCTCACGTCCACCAGGCGCAGCACGTCCAGGTAGTCCAGGCTCTCGATCCAGTTGCGGTATTGATCGAGTTTGCCGGCGGCGTAAATACCGCCGATTACCGCACCCATGGAGCACCCGGCGATGCAGGCGATGTCGTAGCCGCGACGCTCGATTTCCTCGATCACGCCGATGTGTGCATAGCCCCGAGCCCCGCCTGAACCCAGAACCAGTGCGACGCGCTTTTTCATGATGCTTCCCCGGTGTTCTGCTTCCATGGTCTAACAATGCGCCCAATTGTGTCTGTGCTTCAATCGTCAGCGGCGCTGCGCTACGCTGAATAGGGCACTTTTCTCACTGTTTGCCGTCGAAGTCGCCACCCTGAACTTTTTCTTTTGAGGAATTGCCGATGAAAGCCTGGATTTGCCTGCCCTTGATTGCCCTGGTCCTGACCGGTTGCGCTGGCAAGACGGCCTACCGCGACAGCTGCGCCAATCAGCTGGACGCGGCCTGGAAGGAGCTCGACCTGGCCAAGGCCGAAGGCTTCGCCGGTACCGTCAGCTACTCCAAGGCGTTGTCGCTGTTGACCGGGGCCAAGACCCAGCAGCAGTTCGAAGCGTTCGAAGGCTGCAGCAGGAAGGCTCAGAAAGCCCGCTTCTACATTCGCGAATCCCGCGCCGGGCGCTGATACAGGAGTAGACCATGTCGTCGGCCATGCTTGACCATGTCATTGCCCAGGTACTGAGCCTGCAGGTGCGTCTGCTGGCGTGCCAGGCACGTCTGGCTGCCGATACCGACAGCGAGGCGCTGCACGACCTGCGCATCGGCGTGCGGCGCTTGCGCAGCCTGCTGCGGCCGCTGCGCGAATTGCCTGGCGTCGACCAGCTGGAAGCGGCTGCCCAGGCGCTGGGTACCCTGACCACACCACTGCGTGACCGTGAGGTGCTGGCCGCGCAGTTGTTCGAGCGACAGCAGACGGCCGCTGCGCAATCGCGCCTGGCGCACCGCAGGCAAACCTTCGCCAATGTCGCCGCCAGCCCCGAGCTGGCGCGCCTGCTGGCAATCGTCGACGCTTTCCCGGTGTTCTTGCGCGCAGCGCAGCGCCAGGGCCTGATCCGGCGCCTGCAACAGCGCATCGACAGACGCCTGGGAAAACAGTGGAAGCAACTGCGTGAGGCCCTTGACGATCCCGCCCACGACCGCCATCGCCTGCGCCTGCTGATCAAGCGGGTGCGCTACGCGGCTGAAGCCTATCCGCAGTTGCAGCACTCCAACCCCCGCCTGCAAAAGGCCCTCAAGCGTGCCCAGGGTGACCTGGGCACCTGGCACGACCTGCTGCAGTGGCTGCTGCAAGCCGAGCAGCAACCCGACCTGGCCCCGTGTGTCAGCCACTGGCAAACGCAGCAGACCATGGCCGAGCAACGCGCCGATGCCACCCTGGAACGCCTGCAGGTGCGGCTTGCGCAGCGATAGCCCGCTGAAATGGCCGAAATGCGTGCTGTAGACCGGCTGCTGTCTGGTTAAGATCAATTTTTTTCTGATCGCTGAGGTCGTCATGAACTTTTCGCAATTGCTCACGGCGGTCCGCCAGCATCCCCAGGCGGTGACCATCGATTCAAGCTGGGCCCAGGGCCGTGCCTGTTTTGGCGGGCTGATGGCTGCCCTGGTGTACGAGGCCATGCTGGCCAAGACTTCGCCGGGGCGTCCAGTGCGTTCCCTGGCCATTACCTTTGTCGGCCCGGCCGAGCCCGAAGTGCCGATCAGCTTCGACGTCGAGCTGCTGCGCGAGGGCAAGGCCGTCAGTTCGCTGTTAGGCCGGGCCACTCAGAACGGTCAAGTGGTGACGCTGATCCAGGGCAGCTTTGGTGCCGGGCGTGACTCGGTCATCGATGTTCCGGCCTTGCCGGCGGTCGAAATGAAAAGCCTGCAGGAGGCCGCGCCCGAGCTGCCTTACATCAAGGGGATCACGCCGGAGTTCATGCGCCACCTGGCCCTGCGCTGGGCGGTGGGCGGCTTGCCGTTCAGCAACACGCCATCGCGCAGCATGGGCGGTTGGGTACGCCTGCGCGGTGACGTCAAGGATGAGCCGGTCAGTGAGGCGCACCTGCTGGCGCTGGTCGATGCCTGGCCGCCGACCTTGTTGCCTTACCTGAGCAAACCGGCGGCGGGCAGCACCCTGACCTGGACCATCGAGTTCGTGCAGCCGGTGCCGAGCCTGAGCACCCTGGACTGGTGCCGGTACTGTGCGCAGATCGACCACGCCCGCGATGGTTACGGGCATGCCTCGGCCGCGCTATGGAGCGCTTCTGGCGAGTTGCTGGCAATCAGTCGCCAGACGGTGTCGGTGTTCGCTTAACGGCGATGACGCTGGCGCCAGGCACGCCACCAGGCACCGCTGAGCACGAAGCGCGGAAAGGTGATGAACTGCTCGACCAGCAGGCGGCCAATGGCATCCTTGCGGTCGGCGAACGGCTCGGGTTGTTCGGCTTCCAGGCGGTGCCCCTGGCGCTGTAGACCGAGCCCGGCGATCAGGGCGATGATGCCCACGGCCAGTTGCCCAAGGTCCAGCGAGAACAGCCCCGAGAGCACCAGCAACACGCCGAGGATGAACAGCGGCACGGCAATCAGGTGCAGCACCAGGTTGGTCGGGTTGCGGTGGTTGTGGTGGTAGCCACGCCATTGCCAGGCGGGCAGGTTGGGCAGGCGTTTACTCATGGAAATGTTCCTCAGGGGCTTGCCTGAAGAATAGTGCGGCCCCGGCAAAGGGGCCAATCGATGGCGGCTATGACGCCTATAGCTTGAGCTGGCCGATGGCCTTGTTCAACTCGCCGGCCAGGGTCGCCAGTTCGCTGCTGGTGGTGGCCGAGTCAACGGTCTGCTGCACGGTCTCTTCGGTGACGTCGCGGATGCTCACCACCGCCCGGTTCATTTCCTCGGCCACCTGGCTCTGCTGCTCGGCGGCCACGGCAATCTGCGTATTGCTCTCACGCATCTGCGCCACCGCGCTGGTGATCTCCGCCAGGGCGGCGCCGGCTTCCTGGGCCTGTTGCACACAGTCGTCGGCCTTGAACGAGCTTTCCTGCATGAAATCCACGGCGTCGCGGGTACCGGCCTGCAGGGCCGAGACCATGGTGGTGATTTCGTCGGTAGAGGCCTGTACCCGTTTGGCCAGGTTGCGCACCTCGTCGGCGACCACCGCAAAGCCACGGCCCAGATCGCCGGCCCGGGCCGCCTCGATGGCGGCGTTGAGTGCCAGCAGGTTGGTCTGCTCGGCGATGCTGTGAATCACCCCGACCACGCCGTTGATCTTCTGGCTGTCGTCGGCCAGCTGGCGGATCATTTCGGCGGTCTGTTGTACGCCGCTGGACAGCCCGGCAATCGAGGTCTGTACCCGGCTGACCACTTCCTGGCCGCTGCCGGCCAGGGTGTCGGCGCTCTGCGACAGGTCGCGGGTGGCGCCGGCGTGCTGGGCGATGTGATAGACCGTGGCGGTCATTTCGTTGATGGCGGTGGCGGCCTGGTCGGTTTCGCTCTGCTGGCCGAGCATGCCGTGACGCACGTCGTTCATGCTCGCGGCCAGGCGCGCGGCGCCGGAATCCAGTTGCGCGGCGGTGCGCGCCACGGTGTTGACCACCCGGTGGTAGGTGGTCTGCATGGCATTGAAGGCGCTGGCCATCTGTCCGACTTCATCACCACAGGCCAGGGGCACGCGGGCTGACAGGTCGCCGGTTTTTTCCACGTGCAGCATCACGTCCTTGAGGGTGTTGAGCTGGCTGAGCAGGAAGCGGATCAGCAGTTGCGAGGCGCAGAGCATCGCCAACATCAGAATCAGTACGCACACGGCGTAATTGGTGAAGCGGTCGGTGAATACCTGGATCAGGCTGGGGGAGGGCGCGAGCACGGCGATCTGCTGATCGCCGTGGCTGATGACCTGGGCACCGGCCAGCGGATTGTCACCCAGCAACGGCATGCCTTCGAGCTCGACCCAGCCTTGGGCCGAGGCCAGCGCATCGAGGCTGTGCCCTTCGAACTGCGGCGCCTGGCCGGTGGTGTACGTCAGCCACAGCGCGTTGCTCGGCAGGGGTTGCCCGGCTGGCCAGGCCGCCAGTAGCTGCGCCTGGGCCTGGGCTTTGCTTTGTGCACTCTGGGCCCGGGCCTGCTGTTCAAGGTGCACGGCATACAGCACCAGAAACAGCGTGGTGACAAAGGCAACCGCATTCACGGCCCAGAACTTGTACTTCAGGGAGATATTGCTAAGCCAGGCACCCATGGTAGGTCTTCTCTGATTGAGCGGAAACATTGTTGGCAAGGTGCCATCATTGTGCCCAGTCGATCATCAAGACGTTTTGATATGCGTCAAATAATCGCGGGCAGGTTAAAGAAGGCGCGGGCAGTGGCGGTGCTGTGGGCTGCCAGCTGCTCGGCGCTTTCGCCACGGTGCAGGGCCACTTCCCGCAGCACTTCGGTCAGGAACGCCGGTTCGTTGCGCCCGCTTTTCGGCTTGGGCCGCAGGCTGCGTGGCAGCAGGTAGGGCGCGTCGCTTTCGAGCATCAGCCGGCCCTGGGGGATGCTGCTGACCAGCGGGTGCAGGTGGGTGCCGCGCCGCTCGTCGCAGATCCAGCCGGTGATGCCGATGTGCAGGTCCAGGTCGAGGTAGCCGAACAGTGCCGCACGCTCGCCGGTAAAGCAGTGCACCACCGCCGCTGGCAGGCGGTCACGAAAATCCTTGAGGATCGCCAGCAGGCGTTCGCTGGCGTCACGTTCGTGAAGAAACACCGGCATCTGCAGTTCCACCGCCAGGGCCAGCTGTTCTTCCAGGGCTTTTTCCTGTTGCGGGCGCGGCGAGAAATCGCGGTTGAAATCCAGCCCGCATTCACCCACGGCCTGCACCCGCGGCTGCTCAAGCAAGGCGCGCAGCTGGCGGTTGCTGTCGGTGCTCCAACTGCTGGCGTCATGGGGGTGAACCCCGGCGGTGCTGAACAGGCGCTGGGCGCCTTCATCCAACTGCTGGCACAGCTCAAGGGCCTGTTCGCTGCCCGCAAGGCTGGTGCCGGTGACCATCATCTGCACCACCCCGGCGGCCTCGGCGCGTTCGAGAATTGCCGGGTGTTTGTCGGCAAAACTTGGGTTGGTCAGATTGACGCCGATGTCGATGAGTTGCATGGTGCTACCTCAGGCCGGGGGCCGGCCAGCATAACAAAGCTCGACGAAAATCGATAAAGCCAAGAACTTCAACGAGTTGTCGTGGTCTTTTGCGGTCAACTGTCATGGAACGACTGCAAACTATGGCGCCAACCCCACACGCGCGGACCTCGCAACGGATGACCCGAGCGCTGTTTTTGTTGATCGTGCTGAGCTTCTCGCTGCTGACGGCAGGGCCGGCCAGCGCGCGTCTGGCCGGCCCGCAACAGGCGGTGCCCAAGACCCCGGTGCGCGACCTGGCGCAGATTCGCAGCAGCCGGGTGCTGAAAGTGCTGGTCAACCAGAGCCGCAACAGCTCCGGCGAAGTCAAGGGCGAACCGGTGGGCGTCGAGCACCACCGCCTGCGTGCTTTTGAGCACTACCTCAACGCCCGCGCCCGCGATGGCGAGGAAATCCGCCTGAAGATCATCCCCCGCGCCAAGGAACAGCTGCTGGCCGCCTTGCAGCGCGGCGAAGCCGACCTGGTGGCACCGGGCGAACTGGTCGATCCAACCTCCACCCGCGGCCTCAGTGCCAGTGATCCGGTGGTCGACAAGGTGCCCCTGGTGCTGGTCGGGCGCAAGGGCGAGCGCAGTTTCCAGCGCGTCGAGCAACTGTCCGGGCGCACCTTGGCACTGACCAGCTCAAGTGCCGCCGGCGACACCCTGCATGAGATCAACCAGAAGCTGGCCCTGCGTAAGCTGGCGCCGATCAAGGTCGAGTGGGTCGACCCGACGCTGGCGGTCGAAGATGTGCTGGAGATGGTCCAGGCCGGGATTTTTCACCTGACCGTGGTCGAGCAGCCGATTGCCGAACGCTGGGCCAAGGTCATGCCCAAGCTGCGGGTCGAGCGCAAACTGCATGTGGCCAGCCCCGAGGCCATGCGCTGGTACGTGCGCCGTGACGCGGTAATGCTGCACGCCAGCGTCGATCGCTTTCTTCAGGGCTACAAGGCGCCGGCCAATCAGGATGCAGCGTTTGAGCGGATCTACCGGCGTCTGTACCGGGTCCACAATCCCCTGGCACGCACTGATCGCAAGCGCCTGGAGGCATTGCGTCCGGTGCTGCAGCGCCACGCCCGCGAACAGAAGATCGACTGGTTGAACCTGGCTGCGGTGGCCTTCAAGGAGTCCTCCCTTGACCCGACTGCCCGCGGGGCAGGGGGCGCCCACGGGCTGATGCAGATCACTCCCAGCGCCGCTCAGCGGGTGGGGGTGAGCAATATTGCCAATGTCGATGGCAATGTTCAGGCCAGCGCCCGCTACATGGCGCTGATCCGGCGCAAGTTCTTTTCCAGCAACCAGCTTAACGAGCGTGAACGCATGGCGTTCACCCTGGCGGCCTATAACCTGGGCCCGGAGCGGGTTCAGGCGATGCGTGCCGAAGCGCGGCGGCGTGGGCTCAATGGCAACCAGTGGTTCTTCCAGACCGAGCGCATCGCCATGGAACAGGTGGGCATGGGGCCGGTGAGCTATGTGAACAGCGTCAACAAGTACTTCCTGGCCTTCGACCGTGAGCGCGCATCCCTGGAGCCGAAAGGGGGTAAAGGTGTGGGGCAAAAATAATCGAATAATTCGATTTTAATGTCGTAAATTTTGCGATTTTACTATTGGTTGATTCGATTAATATGGCGCCCAACACCACACATCACACCCCTTAAGGAACACTCATGAACAACAACATCCTCAACGCCGTAGTTGCCAGCCGTGCCAGCTGGGGCCTGAGCATCATCCGTATTCTGGTCGGTATCATCTTCATGGCCCATGGCGCGCAGAAGCTCTTCGGCCTGTTTGGCGGCGGCGGCCTGGCGGGGACCGCGCAGTTCATGGAAAGCCTCGGCCTGGCGCCTGGCCTGCTGATGGCGCTGCTGTCCGGCGGTGCCGAGTTCTTCGGCGGCCTGGCCCTGGTGATCGGCTTGCTGGTACGGCCAGCGGCACTGGCGCTGACCGTGACGCTGATCGTGGCGATCTTCTCGGTGCATATCGGCAATGGGTTGTTCATGGCCAACAATGGCTATGAGTTTGCCCTGGCGTTGATGGCGGGGACGCTGGCGGTGCTGGTTGAGGGGGCGGGGAAACTGTCGTTGGATCGATTGATTGTGCGCTGATCCGGATGGGGCGGTGATGCCGCCTGACTCGACTTGCCCCGCGATGCGATCTGGCAGACAGAACGCTATCGCGGGGCAACCCCGCTCCTACCGTTTGATGTCGGATTTCCGGGGCTTTTTAGTCGCCAGGCCGTTGACATTCCACCCGCGGCTTCTCTAGGATGCTGACTTGCGCCGATTTAAACAGCTACTTGCGGGGCGCAGGGTTACCTCTTCGGAGGTTTCACCAAATACCGCTAAAACGCTGGTTCGGTGACGCCTCCCACCGCAGCCCAGCGGGTTTTGCGAGGCGGAGATCTAACCCCATGAGTTGTCCACGTTCCAGCGTTTGCCTGACCCCGTTGCCCGCCAGCCAGGGCACGCGCACGCCGCGTATTCTTCTGGGCGGCAGCCATCAGCCAACCCTTCTGCGTTACCTCGACGGCTGGCCGCGTCGCAACAGCCGCAACTCCGCCTTCCTGATCCAGTTCGCCGATAGCCGCGACTCCCTTGGCCAGTTCGCCAACGACCGTTTCGACCTCGCCGTGATCCAGTCGCCCAGCGCCGACGACGCTGCCGAAGTCATCGGCCACCTGACCCGCGTCGCCCGCCAGGGGTTGATCACCCGGGCTTGAAGCGCCCGGGCCGGTACGTCAATGCGCCTTGGCTTTCCTGATCCGTAGCAGGATCACCAGCATGATCAGCATCACCACCGGCGCCATGCCCAACAACGCCTCGCGTGCGCTGATCTGCGCGCCCAGGGTATGCAGGCCGGCATAGAAGAGCTTGAACAGGCTCAGCAGGTAGTAGCTGATGGCGATGATCGAAAGCCCTTCGACCGCCCGCTGGATCTTGATCTGAGTGTCGGCGCGGGCGTTGAGGCTGCGCAAGATCTCGGCGTTCTGTTCCTCCATCTCGACCTGCACCCGTGCCTGCAGCAGGTCGCCAAGGTTGGCCACGCTCTCGGCCAGGTGCTCAAGGCGTTGTTCGGTGACCGCGCAGTAACGCACGGTGGGCTTGAACCGCCGCTCGATGAACACCCCCAGGCGCTGGCAATCACCGACATGGCTTTCACGCAGTTCGCCCAGGCGCTCGAATACCAGTTGCGCATAGGCCTGGGTGGCGCTGAAGCGATGGCGGTGCTTGACCGTGCTGCCGACCACCTGGCGCGACAGTTGGGCGATATCGGCCAGCAGCGCCTTGGCATTGCCGCCGTCACTGCTGACGTTGCGTTCCGACAGGCTGACCAGCTTGCGGTCATAGGCGTCAAGTTGCGGGCTCAGGGCCTTGGCAACGGTCAACGACAATGAGGCCATCATCCGGTAGGTCTCGATCTCCAGCAGGCGGCGGATCATTCGCCCCTGACGGTAGGCATTGAGCCGGCGGTTGATGAACAGGAAGCGGTTGGTGCCATCTGCAGTCAGGCGAAAATCGCTCCACACCACGGCATCGCCGCCGCCCACGCAGGAGCCGCAAGGGTCCTTGAACGCGTAGCGGCTCAGGTCCAGATCCTGTTCGTCGCGCACCAGTACCTGCACCGCGTTGATCATCTGCTCGCGGTAAGGCTCGACACCTGCGGCCAGGGCCGGCGGCAGGGTGGTCCAGTTCAGCTCGCGGCTGGCGGCGGGTACCACCATCGTCAGGGTGAAGAACTCGGCATGGCGTTCCCATTTGAACGGATGGCCGTCCAGCTGGGTGATGCCCTGCGCGGCGTCCGGCTCGAACGCATCCGCGCAGCAGCGCTGCAGCAGAGCGTTGCAATCGGCATCGGTGCCGAGAAACGCCAGGTGGAAAACATGCGCCGGCTCATCGAAGTACAGCGACGGGCGGGCGTGCAACTCGTTGTGCAAGGCGGTGCGTTGGGCGTGCATGCGGGTCAGACCGTATTGTTGTGGTTGTCTGCGGATTCCCTTTGGGACTGGAGCCGCCAGGCACAAGTCACGTGCAGTTGCGCCGCGCGTCGGCAGGGTTGATGATCAGGCCCTGCAAGCCACTAAGTCAGCCTGTAAGCGAGAATTTTTGTTGAGTACGCAAATCATCACGAAGGAAGGTCACGAAGCGCTCAAGCAGGAGCTGGACCATCTGTGGCGGGTAAAGCGTCCCGATATCACCCAGAAAGTCACCTGGGCGGCGTCTTTGGGCGATCGTAGCGAAAACGCCGATTACCAGTACAACAAGAAACTGCTGCGTGAGATCGACCGCCGCGTGCGCTACCTGCGCAAGCGTCTGGAAGACATGCGCGTGGTCGAGTACTCGCCGGAGCAGGAAGGCCGGGTGTTCTTCGGCGCCTGGGTCGAGATCGAGAACGAGGAGGGCGAGACCAAGCGTTTTCGCATCGTCGGTTACGACGAGATCTACGGGCGCATGGACTACATCTCGATCGACTCGCCCATGGCCCGCGCCTTGCTGAAAAAAGAGGTCGGCGATGAAGTCATCGTCCAGACCCCTTCCGGCGAGATGTGCTGGTGGGTCAACGCCATCGACTACGTCAAACCCTGATCAGCCCTCGCGCAGCACCGCCAGCGGGCTGGCATTGAGCGCCCGGCGCGTACCGTAGACCCCGGCGCCGCCGACCAGCAGGGCGCCGATGACCGGCAGCAACAGCAGCCACGGGTGCGGGCTCCAGTGCAGGTCGAAGGCATAGCGGTACAGCACCAGGGTGATCAGCTCGCAGCCGATTGCCGCCAGCAGGCCGCTGGCCGCCCCGAGCAAGCCGAACTCGATGCGCCGGGCCTTGACCAGCAAGCCGCGCCCGGCGCCCAGGGCACGCAGCAGGGCGCCCTGGCGGATGCGTTCATCAAGGGTCGCCTGCAAGCCGGCGAACAGCACTGCCAGGCCCGCCGCCAGCACGAACAACAGCACGTACTCCACCGCCAGGGTGACCTGGGCGAGGATGCTGCGCAGCTGTTCGAGCAGGGCGTCGACCTGGAGGATGGTCACCGCCGGAAACGCCCGCGACAGCGCCACCACCTGCGGGTCATGGCCGGGTGCCAGGTAGAAGCTGGTCAGGTAGGTGGTCGGCAGGTCCTGCAGGGTTTCAGGCTGGAAGATCATGTAGAAGTTGGGCTGGAAGCTGTCCCAGTTGACTGTGCGCAGGCTGCTGACCTGTACCTGGCGTTGCAGGCCGCCAATGGTGAAGGTCAGTTGGTCGCCCAGCTTGAGCTTGAGGCTCAGGGCCAGTTCGGCTTCCACCGAAACACCGGGCAAGGCCTCGGCGGCAGGTTTGGCTTGCCACCACTGGCCGGCGATCAGGCTGTTGCCCTGGGGCAGGTCGGCGGCCCAGGTCAGGCTCAGGTCGCGCTGCACGGCGCGGTCGCCGGTGGTTTCCTTGCTGACGATCTGTTGCACCGGCTCGCCGTTGATTGCCGTCAGGCGTCCGGGAATCACCGGGTACAACGGTGCGGCTTGGGCAGAGAACTCGGTCAGGCGCTGGGCAAAGCTGTTCTTGTCGTCGGGCAGGATGTTCAGGGCGAAATAGTTCGGCGCGTCCTTGGGCAACTGGTTCTGCCAGGTGTCGAGCAGTTCGGCGCGCAACAGGGCAATCAGGGCCATGGCCAGCAGGATCAGGCCGAAGGCCAGGGATTGCCCGGCAGCCGCCAGCGGGTGGCGCAGCAACTGGCCAAGGCCCAGGCGCCAGGCCAGCGGGCTATCGGCGAGCAGGCGCCGCAGGCTGCGCAGGCCGAGCAACAGCAGCCCGCCGAGCAGCAAGGCGGCGACCAGGCCGCCGCCGAGCAGGGCGAAGGTCAGCAGCAGGTCGAGGCTCAGCCGCCACATGATCAGCCCCAGGGCAAACAGCGCGGCGCCATACACCAGCCAGCTACTGGCCGGCACCGGCAACAGGTCGCGGCGCAGGACCCGCAACGGCGGCACCCGGCCAAGGGCCGCCAGCGGCGGCAGGGCGAAACCGGCCAGGGCCACCAGGCCAGTGGCAATCCCGGCCAGGGCCGGGGCAATGCCACCGGGCGGAACCTGTGCCGGCATCAACCCTTGCAGCAACTCGAACAAGCCCAACTGGGCCAGCCAGCCGAGCGCTGCGCCACACAGTGCGGCGATGCTGCCCAGAATCGCCAGTTGCAGGCAGAACAGGCTCAACGCCTGGCGACGCGACAGGCCCAGGCAACGCAGCAGGGCGCTGGCATCGAACCGACGGGTAGCGAAGCGGCTGGCCGACAGCGCCACGGCAACACCGGCGAGCAGCACCGCCACCAGGCTGGCCATGTTCAGGTAGCGCTCGGCCTTGCCCAGGGCGCCGCCGATCTGCTGGTTGCCGTCGCGCGAGTCCTGCAGGCGTTGGTTGGCGGCGAGGCTTTTGCTCACCGCGTCACGATAACTGGCCAGCGCGTCGGGCTCGCCACGCCAGAGTTCGCGATAACTGACCCGGCTACCCGGTTGCACCACCCCGGTGGCCTCAAGGTCGGCGAGGTTGATCAGCACTCGCGGGGTCAAGCTGTAGAAGTTGCCGGCGCGGTCGGGCTCGTAGGTCAGCACCCGGCTCATGCGCAGGGTTTTCATGCCCACATCGATACTGTCGCCGATCTTCAGGTCCAGCGCCGCCAGCAGTCGCGGTTCGACCCAGGCCTCGCCTGGCGCCGGGCCGCCGCCAGCGGTTTCGGCGCCATAGGGCTCGGCGGCGCTGCGCAGCGCACCGCGTAGCGGGTAGGTAGCGTTGGCCGCCTTGATGCTCGACAACTGAATACCGTTGTCGGTGGCGATCACGCTGGAAAACTCGACCACCCGGGCGTGTTGCAAGCCCAGCGCGGTGCCGCGGTTGACCTGCTCGGGCGCGGCTGGCGAGCTGCCTTGCAGCACCAGGTCGGCGCCGAGGAATTCGGTGGCGCGCAGCAACATGGCGCCGTTGAGGCGGGCGCCGAAATAACCGATGGCGGTACTGGCCGCCACCGCCACCAACAGGGCGAAGAACAGCACGCGCAACTCACCGGCGCGGGCGTCGCGCAGCAACTGGCGCAGGGCCAGGGGGAACAACGGCAAGCGCTTCATCAAGGCTCCAGCGGCGCGACCAGGTGGCCGGCGTCCAGGCGGATCAGACGACGGCAGCGCTGGGCCAGGCGTTCGTCATGGGTGACCAGCACCAGGGTGGTGCCGCGTTCCTTGTTCAGGTCGAACAGCAGGTCGCTGATACGCTCGCCGGTATGGCTGTCGAGGTTGCCGGTGGGCTCGTCGGCAAACAGCACCGCGGGCTCGGCGGCAAAGGCGCGGGCGATGGCCACCCGTTGCTGTTCGCCACCGGAAAGCTGGCGTGGCGAGTGGCTCAGGCGCTGGCCCAGGCCGACCCGCTCAAGCAGGCTGCGGGCGTGCTCGCGGGCATCGCGGCGACCGTCCAGCTCCAGTGGCAGCATGACGTTTTCCAGCGCGTTGAGGCTGTCGAGCAATTGGAACGACTGGAACACAAAGCCGACGTGCTCGGCCCGCACTCGGGCGCGCTGGTCTTCATCCAGCGGGCCGAGGTCATGGCCCGCTAGCGTCACGGAGCCGGCACTGGGCAGGTCGAGGCCGGCGAGCAGGCCGAGCAGGGTCGATTTGCCCGAGCCCGAGGCGCCGACGATCGCCAGGCTGTCGCCCTGTTTCAATTCCAGCGAGAGTTCGTGCAGGATGGTCAGGTCGCCTTCCGCGCTGGGGACCACTTTGCTAAGGTTGCGCGCACTGAGAATGCTGGGGCCCATGGAGAATCCGATGCGAGTATGGTTATTGAGTGCTGGCCTGGCCTTGATGTGCATGGCCCAGGGCGCAGCAGCGGGGACCGTGCTGATTGTCGGCGATAGTATCAGTGCCGCTTTCGGCCTGGATACCCGCGAGGGCTGGGTTGCCTTGCTGGAGCAACGCCTTAAGCGCGAGGGTTTCGACGCCAAGGTGGTCAATGCCTCGATCAGCGGCGACACCAGTGCCGGAGGCCAGGCGCGGCTGCCGGCGCTGCTTGCAGAGCACAAGCCGGAGCTGGTGGTGCTTGAATTGGGCGGCAACGATGGCCTGCGCGGGCAGCTGCCAACGCAATTGCAACAAAATCTTGCCTCGATGATCGACAAATCGCGGGCTGCCGGCGCCAAGGTGCTGTTGCTGGGCATGCGCCTGCCGCCCAACTACGGCAAGCGTTACAACGAGGCCTTCGCCAAGGTGTATGAAAACCTGGCGACGGAAAAACAGGTGCCGCTGGTGCCGTTTTTTCTCGAAGGGGTGGGCGGTGTGCCCGAGCTGATGCAGGCCGATGGCATTCATCCGGGGCAGGGCGCCCAGGCCAGGTTGCTGGAAAATGCCTGGCCGCAACTAAAACCGCTGCTTTGACGCTTTTATAGTGACCGGCTTTCGGCTAATGTTGCGCCCCCGATTTGGAGCCCCCGATGCCGCGTCCCGCCTGGTCCCTGTATGCCTATCAATTGATCGAGCCTGACGAACAGCTTGACCTGTTCGCCTGCCAGGAGATCCGCGTCCACCTGGTAGCCCGCCAGCTTGAGCTCGGTGGCTCGGCCGACCGTACCCTGTGCGGCACCCTGTTGCCGGCGCAACCGCGCTGGTCGCAGGCCGAGCGCAGCATTTACCGTGACCGCCGCCTGTGCTCGCTGTGCCGGGCGATTCTCGATGCCCAGCGCCGTGGCACACGGCCGGTATGGCCCGAGCTGTAACCTGCTGATATAACCTTTCATCCCCTGTACGGCCAACCGCTGCCGGGACATCTCCCGATTATGCAGGGGGCGGTGTACAATCGATTGCTTGACTCAATTGAATTAGCGAAGGATTTCCCGGATGTTGCCGCGCTTTCCCGCCGTCACCCGTTGCCTGTCCCTGGCCGCCCTGCTGGCGGCAGGTCCCGCTGCTGCGCTGGAGTTCCCCCTGCCGCCTCCCGGTGAAGACGTCATCGGCCAGGTCCAGGTGATCAAGGCCAAGTACGAAGACACCTTTGCCGACATCGGTACGGCCAACGACCTTGGCTATCTGGAAATGATCGCCGCCAACCCCGGCGTCGACCCATGGCTGCCGGGCGCCGGCACCGAGATCATCCTGCCGACCCGCTTCATCCTGCCGCCGGGCCCGCGTGAAGGCATCGTCATCAACCTGGCCGAGTACCGCATGTACTACTACCCGAAAGGGCAGAACGTGGTGCACACCTACCCGCTGGGTATCGGTCGTGAAGGCTGGGGCTCGCCGATCGCCAACACCAGGGTCACGGCCAAGACCCCGAACCCGACCTGGACGCCACCGGCCTCGATCCGCAAGGAACACGCCGAAGACGGTGACATCCTCCCGGCCGTGGTGCCGGCAGGCCCGGACAACCCGCTGGGGCCGTTCAAGTTCACCCTTGGCGTGCCGGGCTACCTGATCCACGGTTCGAACAAGAAGTTCGGCATCGGCATGCGCACCAGCCACGGTTGCTTCCGCATGTTCAACAACAACGTGCTTGAGCTGGCCAAGATGGCCCCGGTCGGTGTGCCGGTACGCATCATCAACGAGCCCTACAAGTTCGGCCTCAGTGCCGGCAAGGTCTACCTCGAGGCGCACACGCCGCTGGACGACAAGGGCGACCCGTCGGTGGTCGACAAGCACACGTCAGTCATCAATGCCCTGCTCAAGCGTGAAGACCTGGCCAACAACCTGCGCATGAACTGGGATATGGTGCGTGATGTGATCGCAGCCGAAGACGGCATGCCGGTGGAAATTGCCGTACCCAATGGTGCCGGCGGCCAGGCGCCGATGGTTTCCAGCGTGCCTTACGACATGCAGTAAGCCCTGCCTGCTTTATCCGAGGCCTGCCATCGTGCAGGCCTCGTCGTTTCTGGCGTTGCACTTTTCTGGCAGCAATAAAAAAGCCGACCCACAAGTGGGTCGGCTTCCAATAACAATCCCGAAGGACTATTACTTGCGGCTGGCTTTGTCCAGCATACGCAGAGCGCGCTCGTTAGCTTCGTCAGCGGTCTGTTGTGCTTTTTGAGCAGCAGCCAGAGCGTCGTCAGCTTTGCGATAGGCTTCATCGGCACGAGCTTGTGCACGAGCAGCTGCGTCTTCGGTAGCGGTCAGACGAGCTTCGGTTTCTTTGGATACGCTGCTGCAACCGGTAGCCAGAACTGCGGCCAGAGCCAGAGCAGAAAATTTCAGAACGTTGTTCATCGTGTTCCCCTTCAAGGACTTTCTATTAAATAGCCATCTCTCAAGAAAGAGAAACTGGCCGGCGTACATAGTACCCATTACTTGTAGTAAGTAAACTGACAGAGCGCAAGAACTGCAAAAAAATGCGCCTGTCCCGGGTCCGCCACAGCCTAATGTAGAAAAACTGTGAAGGCGCCGCCCGCGCGGGTGCTTGCAAGTGTAGCAAGTGCGTATTTTGTTGAACTAAAAGTGACTTAAAGTGTCATCCTTCGTCATAGCACTACAACATCCGGCAACTGTTCAGGCCGATGCTCGCCGCCGTGTCCGCTTGCCACAAGTGGGTGAAATTTGCGACCAGCCACCTTGAGCATCTGGGCGTGGGGCGCCTACTATTTGTACGTGCTCATTTGCCAGAGAACAGCCATGCTCTTCTCGCTGTCCAATGGGGCACGGGGTGGCGTAGAGGTTCCTTCGCCGGAAAAACATCGGTAAGGTAGGGGTCAGAGCACAAGACCCGCGAGGAGTAGTGATGAGCGAGGCGTTGTCCATCCACCATGACCAGGCTGGTCATCAATTCGAGACCAATGTGGACGGTCATCGTGCTTACCTGACCTACATGGACCTGGGTAAGCAAACCCTGGATATCTATCGCACGTTCGTACCGAACGCGTTGCGTGGCCGGGGTATCGCTGCGGCACTCACTGAACAGGCGCTCAAGTACGCCGAAGACATGGGTTATACCGTGATCCCGTCGTGCTCCTATGTCGAGCGTTACATGGAGCGTCAGCAAAAACACGCCACCAACAAGGCCTGAGGATCGCGAAGGGCAGCCATCAGCGCTGCTGTTCAACGCACCAATAAAAACGCCGGGCAATTGCCCGGCGTTTTTGTATCTGCCTGTCAGCCGCGCTGGCGTTTGGGCAGCACGTCCTTGAGCTTGGCGTGCATGCTGCGCAAGGTCTTCTCGGTCGACTCCCAGTCGATGCAGGCGTCGGTGATGGATACACCGTACTGCAGGTCGTTGAGGTCTTTCGGGATCGCCTGGCAGCCCCAGTTCAGGTGGCTCTCGACCATCAGGCCGATGATCGACTGGTTGCCTTCGAGGATCTGGTTGGCGACGTTCTCCATCACCAGCGGCTGCAGGGCCGGGTCCTTGTTGGAGTTGGCGTGGCTGCAGTCGACCATGATGTTCGGCTTGATCTTGGCCTTGGCCAGGGCCTGTTCGCACAGGGCGACGCTGACCGAGTCATAGTTGGGCTTGCCGTTGCCACCACGCAGTACCACGTGACCGTAGGCGTTGCCCTTGGTGGTGACGATGGACACGCCGCCTTCCTGGTTGATGCCGAGGAAGCGATGCGGGCTGGAAACCGACTGCAGGGCATTGATGGCAACGGTCAGGCCGCCGTCGGTACCGTTTTTGAAACCGACCGCCGAGGACAGGCCCGAGGCCATTTCGCGGTGGGTCTGGGATTCGGTGGTGCGCGCGCCGATGGCCGACCAGCTGATCAGGTCCTGCAGGTACTGCGGGGAGATCGGGTCAAGGGCTTCGGTGGCGGTCGGCAGGCCCATTTCCGCCAGGTCCAGCAGCAGTTGGCGACCGATGTGCAGGCCATCCTGGATCTTGAACGAGTCGTCCAGGTACGGGTCGTTGATCAGGCCTTTCCAGCCGACCGTGGTCCGCGGCTTTTCGAAATACACGCGCATGACCAGGTACAGGGTGTCGGACACCTCTGCCGCCAGCACCTTGAGGCGCTCGGCGTATTCGTGGGCAGCCTTGATGTCGTGGATCGAGCAGGGGCCGATCACCACGAACAGGCGGTGGTCCTTGCCGTCGAGGATATTGCGTACCACTTCGCGACCGGCAGTCACGGTCTGCAGGGCGGTAGCGCTGAGGGGGATTTCCTTCTTGAGCTGATCGGGGGTGATCAAGGTCTCGTTGGAGGCAACGTTAAGGTCATCGATCGGTAAATCAGCCATCGTGTTACTCGTCAGGTCACGGGTGCCGGCCGCCAGCGATCCCCGTGCGGCGGAGCAGCGAAAATTGTACGCAGCGGGGAGCCGAACCTTAGCGCGTTACACCGTGGCTCGACAATGGGCAAGGGCGGCTTTCCTGCAAGGAAAAGCCCACAGACACGGGGTTTTTAGCCCGGAAGGAGGATTTCCCGGGTATGGCTTGCCTCAAGGCTGGCTTCGGAGAACTCGCCGGCGTGCAGGCTGACCCATTGCTGGGCGAGGGTTTCAAGGTCCGCGTCCGGGCTTTCGGCTTGGGTTTGCGCCTGGCAGAAGTGCTGGATCTGGCACACCTGTTCGCCCATGCGCGCGCCAAACAATGCTTGTTCATCGACGAAGGCAATGCCCACCCGATAGCCGTCCTGTTGCTTCTGGCACCAGGCGACATAACCGGGATAGCGTGCCTCGGCGCCGAGCGAGGGGATCAGCATTTCCACCGCCATGCCGCGTCGATAGGCCCGTGGATGGTTGCAGGCGATTCCGCCCAGGCTGATAGTGTGCAGACGTTGGCGAAACAGTTTGGGCGACTGACGCAGGGTCAGTACGACCGGAACGTCGTCCGGGTGCAGCAGAAACCCACGCATGCTCGACTCCGTGTCGATTTTTTGACCTTGTTCGCTTGAGTATAGTGAAGGTTCGCAAGACGTATGATTTGCGTGTAAAAAATGTGAACAGAAAATGAACGGTTGAGGAGAGCAGGATGAGCACGAGCAACCCGCGTATCGGCGTGATCGGAACCGGCGCCATTGGCGGCTTCTATGGCCTGATGCTGGCGCGTGCCGGGCTCGAGGTGCATTTTCTCCTGCGTAGCGAGTTCGAAGCCGTTCAGCAGCACGGGTTGCAGCTCGACAGCGCGGTTCACGGCGTTATAAAGATGCCGGTCTTGGCCTATGCCGAAGCCGCTGACATGCCGCCCTGCGACTGGTTGCTGGTGGGCGCCAAGACCACCAGCAACGCCGAGCTTGCGCCATTGATCGCTCAGGTCGCGGCGCCTGATGCCAAGGTGGTGCTGCTGCAAAACGGCCTGGGTGTCGAAGAGCAGTTGCGCCCGTTGCTGCCCGCCGACCTGCACCTGCTCGGTGGCTTGTGCTTTATCTGCGTCAACCGCGAAGCCCCGGGGGTGATCCGGCACCAGTCGTTGGGTGCGGTGAACCTTGGCTATCACAGTGGTCCGGCGGCGGATGAAGACAGCCGGCAGTCCATTGTCGAGGCCGGGGCGACGTTGTTCCATGCAGCCGGCATCGACTCCCAGGCGATGACCAACCTGGCCCAGGCCCGCTGGCAGAAGCTGGTGTGGAATGTGCCCTACAATGGTTTGTCAGTGCTGCTCAAGGCCAGCACCACGCCGCTGATGGCCGACGCCGACAGCCGCGCCTTGATCCAGGCGTTGATGGCCGAAGTGGTGCAGGGCGCGCGTGCGTGTGGCCATGAGCTGCCGCAAGGCTATGCCGAGCACCTGTTCGCGGTAACCGAGAAGATGCCTGATTACTGGCCGAGCATGTACCACGACTTTACCCAGCAGCGGCCGTTGGAACTGGCGGCCATTTATGCCGAGCCGTTGGCCCAGGCCAGGGCGGCGGGGTGTGAATTGCCGAAGATGCAGGTGCTGTATCAGGCCCTGGCCTTTATTGATCGGCATAACTTGCAGGATTGATGAGCGTCGGGGCTGCTGCGCAGCCAATCGCTGGCAAGCCAGCTCCCACAGGGTATGTAGGAGATACAGCACATGAGCAAGAATCTCGGCGACAAACTGGTCGTCGCCATCTCCTCCCGAGCGCTGTTCGACCTCAGCGAGAGCCACCGCCTGTACCTGGCCCAGGGCGTTGAAGTCTACCGCCAGTACCAGATCGAACACGAAGACCAGGTGCTCGAACCCGGCGACGCCTTCCCGCTGGTGGAAAAACTCCTGGGCCTGAATGCCAGCCTCGGCCAGCCCCGGGTCGAGGTGGTGCTGGTGTCGCGCAACAGCGCCGACACAGGCTTGCGGGTCTTCAATTCGATTGAGCACCATGGCCTGGGCATTTACCGTGCTGCCTTTGTTGGCGGCCGTAGTCCTTATCCTTATCTGGCGGCGTTTGGCTGCCATCTGTTCCTGTCCACCGATGCCGATGATGTACGCAGCGCCCTGGAGGCCGGCTTCGCCGCTGCCACCATTCTCTCCGGTGGTGCCCGCCGCGCCGCTAGTGACGAACTGCGCATCGCTTTTGACGGCGACGCGGTGCTGTTTTCCGATGAGTCCGAGCGTGTCTATCAGCTGGGTGGCCTTGAAGCCTTTCAGGCCAGCGAGCGCCAGTCGGCCCGCGAGCCGTTGCGCGGTGGGCCGTTCAAGCCATTTTTGGCGGCACTCAACGTGCTGCAGAAGGAGTTCCCCGAAGGCGCCTGCCCGATTCGCACGGCGCTGGTCACGGCCCGTTCGGCACCGGCCCATGAGCGCGTGATCCGTACGCTGCGCGAGTGGGATATTCGTCTGGACGAGTCGTTGTTCCTCGGTGGCCTGGACAAATCGGCGTTCCTCGAAGCCTTTGCCGCCGATGTGTTTTTCGACGACCAGGCAGGCCATTGCGAGCGTGCGCGCAGTGTCGTCGCCACTGGCCATGTGCCTCATGGGATCAGCAACGAACCCACCCTGGGCTAGTGGACAAACCTCGGCGCCGGACGGCCCTGCGACGGTTCTTGGCGCTGCTAAGCTGAAGCTTGCTCTGCCGTCATGGCAGTCGAGGAGGTCGAATGATCCATTCCATGCTGTATGCCACTGACCTCGGTGTGTACGCGCCTTTTGTCATGCAACACGCGCTGGCGCTGGCGCGGACCTTCAACGCAGAGCTCTACGTCATTCATGCGGTCGAGCCCATGGGCCAGTTCGCCGAATCGCTGCTGCAAAGCTACCTGGACGAGCAGACCCTCGATGAACTGCACAGCGAAGGCGTCACCACGGTGATGGCCAATATCGAGCAGCGGGTTCTGGAAAACTTTCGTGACGAATTGGGCGAGGAGGCCGACCTGGCCCTGATCAAGGCTGTGCGCGTGCGCCAGGGCGATCCGGCGCAGGTGATTCTCGAGCAGGCCCAGCGCCTGAGTGTCGACTTGCTGATCTTCGGTAGCCATAGCCAGGGCGCTGGCGTTGATATCCCGATCGGACGCACCGCCGTGCGCTTGCTGCAGCTGTCGCCAGTGCCGGTGTATATGGTGCCGCTCGCGCAACACCTTGGGCGTAGGAAGTCGTAACTGCGTGGCGCAGGTAGGTTCCTGGAAGACTGCTAAAATAGTTCTAGATTTATTCTTCAAACCACTAATATAGTTATAAATCGTCGCTGCTGCCGGTGACGCCCAGCTGATTTGAGGGATACCTATGAAGCTTCAACAATTGCGCTACATCTGGGAAGTGGCGCACCACGACCTCAACGTCTCCGCGACAGCGCAGAGCCTGTATACGTCCCAGCCGGGCATCAGTAAGCAGATCCGCCTGCTTGAAGACGAACTGGGCGTCGAAGTGTTCGCCCGCAGCGGCAAGCACCTGACCCGCGTGACCCCGGCCGGTGAGCGCATCATTACCACTGCCGGCGAGATCCTGCGCAAGGTTGAAAGCATCAAGCAGATCGCCCAGGAATTCTCCAACGAGAAGAAGGGCACCCTGTCGATCGCCACCACCCATACCCAGGCGCGTTATGCCTTGCCGCCGGTGATCAGCAGCTTCATCAAGCAATATCCGGAAGTGGCCCTGCACATGCATCAGGGCTCGCCCATGCAGATCGCCGAAATGGCTGCTGACGGCACCGTCGATTTCGCCATTGCCACCGAAGCCCTGGAGCTGTTCGGCGACCTGGTGATGATGCCGTGCTACCGCTGGAACCGTTGCGTGGTGGTACCGCAAGGCCACCCGCTGACCAAGCTGCCCAAGCTTACCCTCGAAGCCCTGGCCGAATACCCGATCGTCACCTACGTGTTCGGTTTTACCGGCCGCTCCAAGCTCGACGAAGCCTTCAGTCATCGCGGCCTGACCCCGAAAGTGGTGTTCACCGCCGCCGACGCCGACGTGATCAAAACCTACGTGCGCCTGGGCCTGGGCGTCGGTATCGTGGCCAAGATGGCCGTCGACACCAAGCTCGATAATGACCTGGTGGTGCTCGATGCCAGCGAGCTGTTTGAGTCCAGCGTGACCAAGATCGGTTTCCGCCGTGGCACCTTCCTGCGCGGCTTCATGTGCGACTTCATCGAGAAGTTCGCCCCGCACCTGACCCGCGAAGTGATGGCCAAGGCTATCGCCTGCCACAACAAGCAGGAGCTTGAAGAGCTGTTCGAAGGTGTCGAGTTGCCGGTGCATTGATGCCGGTTTGATCGCTGCAAAGCGCCCCGCGAGGGGCGTTTTTTTTGCGTACGTTTTAACGTTTGTATTGCTTGGGAAATTTCCCAATGCCCCTGGGAGTGGTCCGACTTTTTGCGTCAGAAAACTGCCGAATAATCCTCCTCGCCAACCGCACTGTGCGGTGCGGCATCAGCCGGCGGGCACTTCGCCGTTGGCACGTCACCTGTGACGGTTTCACAGGTCAATTCGAGGAGCACTTCATGAAACGCACTTTTCTGGCCCTGCCATTGGCCATGCTGGCCGCAGCTAACGTTTTTGCGGTGGAGCCGTTGGAGAAACAGGTCACCGTTATAGCGACTATTCCTACCGAGAACTTCTACGTCGAGCCGGTGGGCGGCAACTGGATGAACGAACCCCAGAGCATGGCCTGGAACCCGATGCGCGAGTCGCTTGAGCCGATTCGTAAACAGCTGCAGGTCAAGAGCACCACTGGAGCCATTTCCGCGCGCCTGCTCAGCCCGGCCGTGATCAGCAGTGGTGCCAACAGCATCGGCCTGGACGTAGCGGTCAATGGCACCGGTTTGACCACCACTTCCGCTCCGGTGGTCCCGGCAGCCGATGCCGCAGCGGGTGCCCGGGTCGGTTTTGACGTCGCCGCGCAGTCCGCAGGCCCAAGCGGCTACGTGCCCGGCAACTACCAGGGCATCATCAACATGATGTTCGAGACCGTCACGCCGTAAGTCGCCAGCCTGGCGTTTTTCCCTTCCCCTTCTGTTCGCCCCGCTCCTCATGCACTTGCCTGGGGTGGGGTGAATATTGCCTGTGAAAACATGGACATGGTCAATTACGTGCCATTAGTTGCTGTAATCCGAATGACACTGGGGTGTCTGGCCTTTTCGGGTATGGCGTCAGCCTGGGCCGATGCGCAGGGGCCGTCCACTCACCTTGGTGTACTGACCCAGGCCCAGGGCCTGCCGCAAGAGTTCACTGAGCATTTCTTCGATGTGCCATTGGCGGTCAGGGTCGACCTTGATGGTCGCTACCTGGGGGATGCCCTGGTCGTGCTGTCGCGTGATGAGCAGGTGCAGTTGCTCGACTTCACCGACACCTTCGAGAGCCAGGTCGCCGACACCGAGCGCTCCCGCTGGCGCGAACAGCTCAGCGAGCCAAGGTCACTGGGCAACTGCCTGTCCAGTTGTCCGCAGGGGTTGGTGGCCTTGCACTACAGCCTGGTGAATTCGCAGTTGTCGATTCTTACCGCAGCGGCCGAGCGCAGTGATCAGCCGAGGCTTTATCATCAATTGCCCGAGCGTGGCAGCCATGGCTTGCTGCTGCGCAATCAGTTGAACCTGGTCGATGCAGATAACGACACCACCGGACGTTATGCCGTCCAAGGGCAAAGCAGCTTCGGCAACTGGACGGCCCTGGGCGAGGCCCAGTTCGACCGCAACAGCGACAACCTCGAGCAAACCCGGCACCGGGTCGACCAGCTCTATGGCGAACGTCTGCACGACAATCATTTTTTTCGCCTGGGGTATTTCACGCCAGGCGCCCAGGGGCTCACCCGCCAACCGCGCCTGTTGGGTAATCATCCCGATACCACACGCGGGTTTATGCTCGGTAGCAGCGACAGCCTGGCGCTCAACAATGGCCAGGCCAGTGCAACGCCCATCTACGTCACGCCCAACCGCTCCGGTATCGCGGAAATCTACCGTAACGGTGTACTGATCAACAGTCAGGCCGTGCAGGCTGGTTTGCAGGCCCTGGATACCCGGGTGTTGCCGGGCGGCATCTATGAAGTGGAGGTACGCCTGATCGAAGACAATCAGGAAACCTCGCGCACCGAAGCGTTTATCTACAAACCCAGTAACTGGAGCAACGCCGAGTCTCCCTGGCGCTACAACATCTACCTTGGGCAGCAGAGCAGCCTGTGGAGCAACTGGGACCAGACCTACGACGACAGCTTCACCGCCGGTGCATTCACTAACTATCTGGCCCATCCCAGGGTGGTGCTCGGGCTCTCTACCCAGCGTATCGACGAGCTGATGCAATACGGCGGCTCGCTGGACTGGGATGTGCTCGATCCGCTGAAGCTGTATGCCAGCGTGTTTCATACCGAAGACAACGGCAACGGCTATGACTTGCAGGGTATCTACAACTACGCATTGGGCTCGCTGGTGTTCAGCCACAGCCGGTCCTGGCTCGATAGTCGCCGGGTCGACGAGGTTATGGATACGGTCTATGCCGGTACGCGTGTCCAGGAGGTCCGCCAGAGTGCGCTATCGCTGAGCCACAGGGTCGATCGGCAAAGTACTGCCACCCTGCGCCTGTCCCATAGCAGCGGTACCGGCGCAGATGGCACCGGCGTGGATCTGGGCTGGGGCTACTTCGGTAAGCTGCTGAACTCCGATACCAGCTGGCGCCTGTCGCTGTTCGACCGGCCCGGCACCAGCAGTTCCGGCAATGCGCGGAACCGCGGCGTCAGCTTGAGCATGAGCATGAGCCTGGGGGGGCCTGGGCAGCGAATCTCGGCAACCCTGGGTAGCAGGACGTCACGTGACGGCGAGCGCGACCAGAATGCTTCGTTGACCTATCAGCAGGATGTTGACTACGGCGCCTTGCGCAGCCTGGCTGGCACTGTCTCGCTGGATAGCTATGGGACCGGTTTTGGCGGCAATGCCCTGTTCGAAAGCCCGCTGGTGCACGGTGATGCCTATGCCCAAAGTTCTTCCTACAACGGCGAGTTGACCGCTGGCCTGAACCTGGACAGCGTGGTGGCGGTTGGCGCCGGCAAGGTGGCGATGTCCGGGCAGTACCTGCCCCATGAGGCGGGGTTGATCGTCGATGTGGAGTCCGACCTGCAGGGCGTGCGTATGCGTGCCGATGACCATCGGGGCTATGGTGCGGTACTGCGCCCCGGGCGCAATGTCATCCCGGTGGCGGCCTACAAGGCTGGCCAGGTGCACTTCGATTTTGATGGACATGATGCCCATGCCGCCGTGATTCAGCCATCAAGCCTTGAGTATCACCTCAACCGCGGAGGCGTGGAGTACCACCGGATTCGCGTGATGCAGACCCTCACAGTGATCGGTCGACTGGTCGACGCCAAAGGCCAGCCGCTCAGGGGCGCATTGGTGATCAATCACGCCAGCCGCAGTGTCAGTGAGGCAGATGGGTTCTTTGCTATCGAGATGAGCGAATCGACGCCGACCCTGGAGATTCGCCGAGCCGGGGATGCCTTGTGCCTGCTCAGTTTTGACCAAGGCAGGTTTGCGCGGGAGAACGATGTACTGCTGGTCGGTGATTTGACCTGCGCCGGTGCCAATGTGGCCCGGGCCGAGTTGAAACAGATGAAGGAGGAAGCGTGATGCGGCGACTGCGAAAATCCCTGGGCGCGGCGTTTGCCGTGTTCATGGGTGTATCAGGGGGCGGTTTGCCAGGGCTGCTCAGCGCTAAGGCCGAGGCCAACGTGGCGAACATTACCTTTGAATACACCGGCCCTCGGCCAGGCTATAGGCCGGACGAGTTCGTCAATACCACGCCGCCGGCGGAGTTCTGTTCGGGGCTGGTTCACTGTACTCGGTACAACGAACACAAGTACACGTTCAATTTCCCGGCCAGTTACAACAAGACCACCTTCCAACAAGACCCAGATTTACGAAACAGGTACTTCTTCAAACTGCCGGACGTAACCACCTTGCATCTGGTCAATGAGCACGGGGATTCGTTCCGTGCTCAGTTCAAGCCGACCCATGTCGGCCTGAGAATCAGATCTACCAGGAATCTGGAAGTGGATTACCCAAATAACGGAGGGTGTAGGGGCGTGGCGTCGCGTAACCCCGCATCTCTCAACACTGAATACCTCGGGGCGATCATCGACCCGAGTCTTGGTTGCTGGATAGGTGAGCGACATCATAGTCCAGGAGCCAGAGGCGAGCACTGGACCCACGTAATGGGAATATCCTTCGACCTGCAGTTGCCGTCTGCCACATCACTGAAAAACGGTGTCTATAGGGCTCAATTGCCATGGAGGGTTGCTTTTCCGGGAGGGGGGAGTTTGACACCGGTAACAGTTCCTACCCGATAAGCCATTGGACCCTGGATTTTGAAGTAACCGTCAGACACCCCTTGAAGATCGAGTTTCCGGCCGGCTCCGAGCGGGCGGTACTTGAACCCGCAGGTGGCTGGGCCAGCTGGAGCAACCGAGGGGCCGCGCCGCAGCGCCTGTACCGCCATCTTCCGTTTCGCATCTGGACCACCAGTGCCATCAGTGTCCATGCCCGCTGCGAATACACCATGGGCGGGCGGTGCGGGATCCGCAATCGTCGCGATCATCAGGTGCCGTTGACCTTCGCCCTGACCCTGCCGCCGAGCATGCGCCATGCCGGTGCGCTGGTTGAGGACTTGCCGTTGCCGGTAGGCGGCGGCGCAGCACTTACCATCGACACTATCGAGGAAACGCGCGACCGCCAGGGGCGCCTGCTGTTTGAAGTGTCCCAGGCTGATGTCGCACAAATGCTTTTACATCCGGGGGAAACCTATCAGGGCGATGTCACGCTGGTAGTGGATGCTGCGCTGTAGACAGCCAGTGGCTCACGAAGCCCGAAAAGGATGTAAGACGTTTCTCCTTGATTTTGGGAAGTTTCCTATAGGTCGTGCAGGTTGCCCGGCTAATCCCGCTCGATGAGAATGATATTAATTGGCCATTTGCCTAAGGGAGGCGTACGCATGAAGGGAATTCTGGCAATGCCAGTGCTGTTGATGCTGCTTTGTGGGTCCGCATTCGCGGGCCCTGAGCTCAATATCGGCACGTTTTATGACTATCTCGATGGCGACAAAAGCACGCTGCTCAAGCGGGTTCGCAATGCGGGAGACGCCACGGCGTTCGTCAAGGTCAGCGTTGTCGAGTTGGTCTACGACAACCAGGGCCAGGCCCGCGAGGTCGAGATGGACGGGCGCGAGGCGTTGCAGCGCGGCCTGGTGGTGAGCCCGGCGCGGCTGATCATCCCCGCCAATGGCATGCAGGCGGTGCGTCTGCTTTACCGCGGCGAGCGCGATCAGGAGCGCTATTTCCGCTTGCGTTTCATTCCGGTGCTGCCGGAGGTCGACGACGGTTTTGCCATTACCGAAGACGAAGCCGAACGCTATGAAGACGCCCTCAAGGTCGGGGTCAATATCCTCGCCGGTTATGGTTCGATCCTGTTCGTACGGCCCCAGGCAAGCCGCTACCAGACCGAGGTTGAACATCAGGCTGGGCGCTTCCTGATTCCCAACAAGGGCAATACCACTATCGTGCTCGATCATTTCAATGACTGCGCCGCCGGTAACCAGGACTGTGTGCCGGCGACCAAGCACCATGTGTTGCCGGGCAATGTCCGCGTGTTCGAGAAAAAGCCCGGGCGTCATTATCGCTTTGAGCTGATCGAGGGCGAACAGCGCCGCGAGATTGCCTTCCAGGGGTGAACCGAGCCCAGTCACCGTCGTGGTATGAGGGAAAGCATGAGTAGTGTCTTGATCGTCGATGACCACCCGTTTATTCGTTCCAGCGTCAACTTGCTGCTCGTCAGCGAACGCTTCGATGTGGTTGGCCAGACCGATAACGGCATCGATGCCGTTCGGCTGGCACGAGAGTTGAGCCCGGACCTGATGATTCTCGATATCAGCATCCCGGGGCTCGACGGCCTGGAAGTCATCGCCCGGGTCAAGGCGATGAAGCTTGCGCTGAAGATTCTGATCCTGACTTCGCAACAGGCTGAATACTTTTCCTTGCGCTGCATGAAGGCGGGGGCGGTCGGCTACGTGTCGAAAACCGATGACCTGTGCGAACTGAGCAAGGCGGTGCATGCGGTCATGTCCGGCTACACCTACTTTCCCGAGGTTGCCCTGAGCTCCGTGAGCAGGGTCGATGTGCGGGCCACGGAGGCCGAATGCATCGCCAGCCTGACCAACCGTGAGCTGCTGGTGCTGCAACAGTTGGCCCGGGGCTTGAGCAACAAGGCCATTGGCGATGCGATGCTGTTGAGCAACAAGACCATCAGCACCTATAAAACCCGCCTGATCGAAAAACTGAGGGTCAAATCATTGGTGGACCTGGCGGATGTCGCCAAGCGCAATCTGCTCGTCTAGGTTGCGCAATTGTGTGCAGGCTCGATTGCTGCAAGCGCTGGGGTTGCTGGCCCTGTTATGCCTGACCGAAGTGGCTGGCGCCGATGACGTAACGCCAGGTATCTGGCCGGATGCGATCCGCGGCTTGCGCGCCTTTGAGGCTCATGCGCATGCGGTGGTGGTGCAAAACCCCACGCTGGCGATAGTCGACAGTTTCTGGCACGACAATGGGCGCCTGATCGCCCAGGCGTGTGCCTTGGTCGGCAGCTTGCTGGCACTGGCGCTGGTATGGATTCACTACCTGCGCCAGTCGATCCGCAAGTGTGAACGCACCGAACGGGCCTTGAGCCAGCTGTACGCTGAGCTGCAAGCCGCCAAAGAGCAGGCAGAGGCGGCCAACCAGGCCAAGACGACATTTCTGGCGACCATGAGCCATGAGATCCGCACGCCCATGAATGCCCTGTTGGGCATGCTCGAGCTGGCCCAGGAAAAGGCCGAACAGGGTGTGCTCGATCGGCTGGCCATCGAGGTGGCCTCAAGCTCGGCGCGTGGCCTGCTGGAGTTGCTCGGCGATGTGCTGGATGTCACCCGCATCGAATCCGGCCAACTGCTGCTCGAACCACGGCGTACCCCGTTGCGCCAGCAGGTCGAAGGCGTGGTGCGCATGTTTGAACAGCAGGCCCAGAGCAAGGGCCTGCGCTTGTATCTGGAGGTCGCTGGTGCGCTGGATAGCGACGTGCTGCTCGATGCTCTGCGCTTCAAGCAGATTCTGTCCAACCTGGTCAGCAATGCGATCAAGTTCACCCGTGAAGGCTCAGTGCGTGTGCGCCTTGAAACGCAACGCCAGCGCCACCGGGTAGCCGTCACCCTGGTGGTGGAAGATACCGGCGTCGGCATTCCCATGGCTGACCTGTCACGCCTGGGGACGCCCTATTGCCAGGCCAGCAACAACCGGCAAACGGGGCGCAACGGTGCGGGCCTGGGGCTGAGCATTTGTCGGATGCTGTGCGAACTGATGGGCGGGCGCCTGCAGCTCGATAGCAGCATTGGCGTCGGTACGCGCGTCGAGTTGCAGTTGAGCCTGACCTGCCTGCCGCCCTCGGCTTCCAGCACTGTGCCAGGCAGGTGCCGGGAGGGTGCTGGCGGGGCAAAACCGCTAAAGGTGCTGGTGGTGGATGATTATCCGGCCAATCGCATTCTGCTCATGCACCAGCTCGGCTACCTGGGCCATCGCGTGCGGGTGTGCGAACACGGCGGTGAGGGGTTGCGCTGCTGGCTGCGAGAACCGTTCGATGTGGTCATTGCCGACTGCAATATGCCGATTTTCGATGGTTACCGGCTGGCCCGGGCGATCCGCGAGCATGAGCGGCGGGCCGGCAGGCGCGCCTGCCGGGTGCTGGCGGTGACCGCCAACGCACAGGTGTCCGAACGCGCCCGCTGCCGGGCGGCGGGAATGAATGCGTGCCTGTTCAAGCCCTTGAGTATCGATGATTTGGCACAGGCGTTGGGCGGGGTGGCGTGCGCTGCGTCGGTGCCGGTCGAGGCCCCGCCGCTAGCTGTGCTGCCAGGCGTGGACATCTCCAGCCTGCTGGTGTTGGCCGTGGGCGACCAGGGCAAGGTCAAAGCCCTGCTCGGCGATTTGCTCAGCAGTAACCGCCAGGATCTGCGGCGGCTGGACCGGCTGCACGACGGTAAGGACCTGGCGGCGCTTGCCGACCTGGTGCACCGCCTCAAGGGCGGGGCGCGGATGATCCGCGCCCACGATCTGCTGGACATCTGCGCCCAACTGGAGAAGGCCTGCGCCGCGCATGCCCCGGCCCACCGCATCAGCCAACTGGTGGAACTGCTGCGCCAGGCGATCGTGGAGCTTGAGCGGCACCTTGAGCGCTATTGCCAGCCCGAGGAGGTCAGCCCTTGGTGATCAGGTTGCCGGCGTGCAGCCCGCATTCTTTCTGGGTCGACTCTTCCCACCACCAGCGGCCTTCGCGCTCGTGCTGGTTCGGCAGCACCGGGCGGGTGCAGGGTTCGCAGCCGATGCTGATGAAGCCGCGCTCGTGCAGGCTGTTGTACGGCAGCTCAAGCATGCGGATGTAGCCCCAGACTTCCTCGCTGCTCATTTGTGCCAGCGGGTTGAACTTGTACAGGGTGTGCTCGGGGGTGGAGAACGCACTGTCGATTTCCAGCACTGCCACCTGGCTGCGGGTGCCCGGGCTCTGGTCACGGCGCTGGCCGGTGGCCCAGGCGCTGACGGTGCTCAGCTTGCGCCGCAGCGGTTCGATCTTGCGGATGCCGCAGCACTCGCCATGGCCGTCCTTGTAGAAGCTGAACAGGCCTTTTTCTTTGACCAGGGGCTCAAGCTTGCTGGGGTCGGGGGAGAGGACCTCGATCGGCAGCTTGTACTGTTCGCGCACCTGCTCGATGAACCGGTAGGTTTCCGGGTGCAGGCGGCCGGTGTCGAGGCTGAACACCTTGACGTTCTTGTTGAGCTTCCAGGCCATGTCCACCAGCACCACGTCTTCGGCACCGCTGAAGGAAATCCACAGGTCATCGCCGAAGTGCTCGAAGGCCAGCTTGAGAATATCTTGCGGCGACTTGTTGGCGTAGGTCGCGGCCAGGGCGGCGACGTCGAAGGGTTGGCTCATCAGGCGGCTTCCGGTCGTTGAGTGGCGCTTGGCGCTCGTAATACCCTGATCTTAACAAAAATTGCCGGGGTCGACGCCGCGCATGTAGAGTGCGGCTTCCCATTTTTGGCGTTGTTCGAGGAGTGTGCTGTGGAAATTGCCTGTCTCGACCTGGAAGGTGTGCTGGTCCCGGAAATCTGGATCGCCTTCGCGGAAAAAACCGGAATCGAATCGCTGCGAGCCACCACCCGCGATGTTCCCGATTACGACGTGCTGATGAAACAGCGCCTGCGCATTCTCGATGAGCATGGCCTGAAGCTTGCCGATATCCAGGCGGTGATTGCCACGCTCAAGCCGCTGGACGGCGCCATTGAATTCGTCGCCTGGCTGCGGGAGCGCTTCCAGGTGGTGATTCTCTCCGACACCTTCTACGAATTCTCCCAGCCGCTGATGCGCCAGCTGGGCTTCCCGACCTTGCTGTGCCATCGCCTGATCACCGACGAATCCGATCGGGTCACCGGTTACCAGTTGCGCCAGAAGGACCCCAAGCGTCAGTCGGTGCTGGCCTTCAAGAGCCTGTACTACCGGGTGATTGCCGCGGGCGATTCGTACAACGACACCAGCATGCTTGGCGAAGCGGATGCGGGGATTCTGTTCCATGCGCCGGAGAACGTCATTCGGGAGTTCCCGCAGTTCCCGGCGGTGCATGATTTTACGGCGCTGAAGAAAGAGTTCATCAAGGCTTCGAACCGGTCGTTGAGCCTGTAGGGGCCTTATCGCTGGCAAGCCAGCTCCCACAGGTTCACCACCCAACCTGTGGGAGCTGGCTTGCCAGCGATGCTTTTAGAGACTTTGCAAGGTCTCGAGCAACACCTTGACCTTGGTGATCGACTCTTCGTACTCCGCCTGCCAGTCCGAATCCGCCACCACTGCGCCACCCCCCCAGCAGCACACTTGGGCGTCCTTGACCAGCAGGCTGCGGATGGCAATCGAGCTGTCCATTTCTCCGCGCACGTCCACATACAACAGTGACCCGCAATACAGCGCCCGGCGGCTGGGCTCCAGCTCGTCGATGATCTGCATGGCGCGGATTTTCGGCGCGCCGGTGATCGAGCCACCGGGGAAGCTGTCGGCGATCAGGTCCAGGGCGTCCTTGCCGGCCGCCAGGCGCCCGGTGACGCTGCTGACCAGGTGATGCACGTTGGGGTAGCTCTCGAGGCTGAACAGCTCCGGCACTTTTACCGAGCCGATCTCGCAGGTGCGCCCCAGGTCGTTGCGCAGCAGATCGACGATCATCAGGTTTTCTGCGCGATCCTTGCTGCTACCCAGCAGTTCGGCGGCGTTGCGTGCATCTTCGCCGGCATCGCTGCTGCGTGGGCGGGTGCCCTTGATCGGCCGGGTTTCGACCTGGCCGTTACTGACGCGGATGAAGCGCTCTGGCGAGAAGCTCAGCAGCGCGCTGCCATCGGCCAGCAGCTGGAACCCCGAATACGGCGTCGGGCAAGCCTGGCGCAGGGCCTGGTAGGCATGCCAGGGGTCGCCCTGGCAGGGGGCGCGAAAGCGCTGGGTGAGGTTGATCTGGTAGCAGTCGCCGGCATGGATGTACTGCTGCACCCGGTCAAAGGCCTGGCGGTAGTGTTCTGCGCTGATATCGCCGCGCATTGGCGCCTGCAGCGCAAAGCTGGCGGTGTCGACAGTGGCTGGTGCCTCGAACAGTTCGATCAGGCGTTGACGCTCGGCCTCGGCCAGGCTTGGGTGGAACAGCAGCTGGCTGTGCTGTTGCTGGTGATCGCTGATCAGCGCCCAGGCATACAGGCCAAGGCTGGCATCGGCCAGGCCCAGATCGTCGACGGCAACGCTGGGCAGGTGCTCCAGGCGTCGGCCGAAATCGTAGCTCAAATAACCGATCAGACCACCGGCAAACGGTAATTCGACGCCATCGGGTACCTGCGCCCGGCCCAGTTGCGTCAGGCTGTCACGCAGGCGCTGCAGGTAAGCGCTGCCGCTTTCATCCACCGTCGGTGCCAGGGTCTGCAGCGGCCAGGCGCTGAGCAGGTCAAAGCGACCGCGTTCGGCCGTCGGTCGGGCGCTGTCGAGCAGCACGGCTCCGGGCGCCTTGCGGATGCGCGCAAAGTAGGCCGCGGGATCGGCCTGGTAGGGCAGGGGGTGGAGCGTACAGGTCGGCATGCAAGTAACAGCTATGAATGCGGGGAGGCGATTGTAGTCCTCTGTAGGAAATGCTCCTAGCGCTGACTACGACATTGAGTCTCCAGCCTGCGCCAGCCGGACCGGCTGACGCAGACAGGATGTGCACTCAGCTCGGCACGTGGCCGAACAGCTCCTGGGCGAAGCGTACGCGTTCTTCGACGCTCTCCTGGCGGCCGTCTTTGGCCAGTTGCTCCAGGTGCGCCTCCACCGCGTGGGTGCGCAGGGTCAGGCCGCAGTCGTTGGCGATCTGGATGTTCAGGCCGGGGCGGGCGTTGAGCTCGAGGATCAACGGGCCCTTGTCCTGGTCCAGGACCATGTCGACCCCGATGTAACCCAGGCCGCACAGCTCGTAGCAGCCGGCGGCAAGCTTCATGAAGCCGTCCCAGTTCGGCAGTTGCACGCCGTCCACCGCGTTGGTGGTGTCCGGGTGCTTGCTGATGATGTTGTTCAGCCAGGTGCCGCGCAGGGTCACGCCAGTGGCCAGGTCGACGCCGACACCGATGGCGCCCTGGTGCAGGTTGGCCTTGCCGCCGGACTGGCGGGTCGGCAGGCGCAGCATGGCCATTACCGGGTAGCCCATCAGCACGATGATGCGGATGTCCGGCACGCCTTCGTAGCTGATGCTCTTGAAGATCTGGTCCGGGGTGACCCGGTACTCGATCAGCGCGCGGTCGCGGTGGCCGCCCAGGGAGTACAGGCCGGTGAGGATGCTGGAGATCTGGTGCTCGATTTCCTCGTGGCTGATGATCTTGCCCGAGACCGTGCGATAACGGTCTTCGAAGCGATCGGCAACCACCAGGATGCCGTCACCACCGGCACCCTGGGCAGGCTTGACGACAAAGTCGCTGCGCCCGCCGATGATTTCCCCGAGCTTGTCGATCTCTTTCTCGGTGGAGATGATCCCGTACATTTCCGGCACATGGATGCCGGCCCGGATCGCACGCTCCTTGGTGATGATCTTGTCGTCGACGATCGGGTACAAATGGCGCTTGTTGTACTTGAGGACGTAGTCCGCATTGCGCCGGTTGATACCCATGATGCCCCGGGCCTCCAGGGCTTTCCAGGTTTTCCAGAGACCGAACATCAGGCGTCAGCCTTCACGAAAGCCTTGAAGCGCACCAGCTCCGTCAGGCGGTAGCCGCGGTAGCGACCCATTGCCAGCATGAAGCCCACCAGAATCAACAGTACCGCCGGGAAGGTGAAGACGAAGTACACCAGCTCCGGCACGCTCATCAGCAGGTGTGCCAGGGAGGCGGCGAACAGGGTGCCGATCGCCACTTTCATGGCATGGCCACCGCCGCGTTCTTCCCAGGTGATCGACAGGCGTTCGATGGTCATGGTCAGGATCACCATCGGGAACAGCGCCACCGACAGGCCGCGTTCCAGGCCCAGCTTGTGGCTGAACAGGCTGATGGCGGCAATCAGCACCACGACGAAGGTCAGGACCACCGACAGGCGCGGCAGCATCTGCAATTTAAGGTGCTCGAGGTAGGAGCGTAGCGACAGGCCGAGCGCGGTGATCACCGTGAACAGGATGATGCCGAAGCCCAGCTGGGTTTCGCGGAAGGCCAGGGCGATCAGCACCGGGGTGAAGGTACCCAGGGTCTGGATGCCGATCAGGTTGCGCAGCACCAGGATCACCAGTACGCCGATCGGGATCATCACCATGATCATGAAGGTCTGCTGGGTCTGCAGCGGCAGGCCGTACAGCGAGTATTCGAGGAAGTCGGCGTCGGTGTTCTCGTCGGTCAGCTTGGCCAGGCGAATGGCGTTCATTTCGCTGTTGTTGAGGCTGAAGCTGACGTTGGCTTTCTTGCCGCCATCGACGGTGATCAGGTTGTCATCACCGGTCCACCACAGCAGGCGGTCGGCCGGCAGGCCTTGCTCGCCGGTGTCCGGGTTGAAGTACAGCCAGTCGGTGCCGTTGAAGCTGCGCAGCCACAGTTCAGGGGTTTGCGGCTGGTCGGCGACCAGGCGGATGGTGTGCACCTTCTCGACCGGTACGTGGGCGATCGACAGCAGCAGGTCGATGACCTTGGCCTTGTTCAGCGACGAGGTGTCGCCGGCCAGCAGCAGCTTGACGTTGTCGTCGTTGAGGTTGTTGACCCGCTTGATGGTTTCGCCGACGAAGGTCTCGACGTCAGCCGAATGCTGGCGGATTGGCGCCATCAGGGCTTCGGCGGCGACTTTTTCCGGGCCTTCGACCGCCAGGCTGTCGCGGAAGGTCGGGCCCTTGATCTTGGCCTTTTCGGTGCTATAGCGCTTGGTCAGCACCAGGCGGTAGTAGAGGGTCTGGTTGCCGTTGGCGCGGCGTGCCGACCAGGTCACCTTGCGGTTGCCGTCGACGCGGTTGACGCTGACGCCGTAGTTATTGGAGATGAAACTCTCGTTGAGGCTCACGTAGTCGCGGCTCAGCGGGGGGACGAACATCTGGACCTTGACCGGGTCCTTGGGGCTGGCGACGAACTCGACCTTGGCGTCGATGTTCCACAGGTCATCGGTTTCATCCTCGGTCACCGGAATGCCGAGAAAGAAGATCTGATAGGCCGTGACCAGGATGCCCAGTAGCACCAGGACGGTAATCAGGACTTTCAGATGGAGGGTAAGAGAGCGCATCAGGATTACTCTGCGGTATGAGCGTCAGTGGCGCAGGCGGGTTTGCCGGCAGCGTATTTAAGGCTTGGGTCGACCAGCGCGTCGAAGTGCTTGAGGGCCTCGGAGCCGATCAGCAGCGGATACTGGAACGCGCTGCGGTCGGTCAGGTTCACTTCGATGCTGCGCAGGGCCGTACCCATGCAGATGTTCATGGCAATCACCGGGCGGGCGGTATAGGCCTTGCCTTCGTCCGGGTCGTAGTCACCGGCGCGTCGCTTGATCTTGCTGACGCGGGCCAGTGGTCGTTCTATCGGATGCGAGTGGGCAGCGTCAATTGCCAGGTAGAAGCGCACCCAGGACTCACCGTTGCGCTTGAAGCGCTTGATGTCGCGGGCACTGAGCGAGGCGGTCTTGGCCCCGGTGTCGAGTTTGGCCGCCACTTCCAGGTCGATATCGGCCAGGCGGGCGTATTCATTAAGGCCGTACACGGTCTTTTCCGCAGCCTGGCCCAGGGCCGGCAACAGACAGAGGCTGAACAACAGGGGGAGGGGCGTAAGTCTCATAAATCCTGGCGCGGTGCTGTGCGATGTTCGGGTCAAGGCCACTGGCAGTACTGCGCAAGCTTCCTCGTTTACCTGCCACCTGCATAAACAGATGACAGACACACTATTCGTGCCCCGTCGGGAGGCGCGGCATTCTATCACGCTGGTGTGCTGGCGCCAGCGGCTGCACTCAGACAACAACCGGGACCTTGAAGTTCGTTCTTAGACGATTGTCGACAATATTCATTTTGTCTTTGACTATGGGTGTCGATTTGGCTAGTTTTGCCCTCATTGATTTATGAGGTGTCAACAATATGCTGGACACAGCCCAAGCCCCCGGCACAGTGGCAGACGACAGCGAAACCCTCTCGGAAAACGTCTTCCGGCGTATCCAGGCGGCCATCGTCAAAGGCGAGATCGCCCCCGGCAGCAAGATCTCCGAGCCTGAGCTGGCGCGCACCTACGGCATCAGCCGCGGGCCGCTGCGCGAGGCGATCCATCGCCTGGAAGGCCAGCGCCTGCTGGTGCGCGTGCCGCATGTCGGGGCGCGGGTGGTGTCGCTCAGCCATGCCGAACTGATCGAACTGTACGAAATCCGCGAGTCCCTCGAAGGCATGGCCTGCCGCCTGGCCGCCGAGCGTATGAGCGTAGCCGAGATCGACGAGCTGCGCCGGGTGCTCGACACCCACGAGCGCGACGCCACCTTCCAGGCCGGCCTTGGCTATTACCAGCAGGAAGGTGATTTCGACTTCCATTACCGGATCATCCAGGGCAGCGGCAACCGCACCCTGGTGCAGATGCTCTGCGGCGAGCTGTATCAACTGGTGCGCATGTACCGCATCCAGTTCTCCGCCACGCCCAACCGGCCACGCCAGGCGTTCGCCGAACACCACCGGATTCTCGATGCCATCGCCGACCGTGACGGTGAACTGGCCGAGCTCTTGATGCGCCGCCACATCGGCGCCTCCAAACGCAACATCGAGCGTCACTATCTGGACGCTTCCAGCCCACGAGGTGAGTCATGAGTCAGAAAAGCAGTCCCGGCCAGCGCTTTCGCGATGCAGTTGCCGCCGAACACCCGCTGCAGGTGGTTGGTGCCATCAACGCCAACCACGCGCTGCTGGCCCAGCGTGCCGGTTTCAAGGCCATTTACCTGTCCGGTGGCGGCGTGGCCGCAGGCTCCCTGGGCCTGCCTGACCTGGGCATCAGTGGCCTGGATGACGTACTGACCGACGTACGGCGCATCACCGACGTCTGCGACCTGCCGCTGCTGGTGGACGTGGATACCGGTTTTGGTTCCTCGGCGTTCAACGTCGCGCGTACCGTCAAGTCAATGATCAAGTTCGGTGCCGCGGCCATTCATATCGAAGACCAGGTCGGCGCCAAGCGTTGCGGCCACCGCCCGAACAAGGAGATCGTCTCCCAGCAGGAGATGGTCGACCGCATCAAGGCCGCGGTTGACGCCCGTACCGACGACAGTTTCGTGATCATGGCGCGTACCGACGCCCTGGCCGTTGAAGGCCTGGAAGCGGCCCTGGACCGCGCCGCTGCCTGCATCGAAGCTGGTGCCGACATGGTCTTCCCGGAAGCCATCACCGAGCTTTCGATGTACAAGACCTTCGCCGACCGGGTCAAAGCCCCGATCCTGGCCAACATCACCGAGTTCGGTGCCACGCCGCTGTACACCACCGAAGAACTGGCGTCGGTCGATGTCTCGCTGGTGCTCTACCCGCTGTCGGCCTTCCGCGCCATGAACAAGGCTGCCGAAAACGTCTACACCGCGCTGCGTCGCGACGGCACGCAGAAGAACGTCATCGATACCATGCAGACGCGCATGGAGCTGTACGACGCCATCAACTACCACGTGTTCGAGCAGAAGCTCGATGCACTGTTCGCCCAGAAAAAGGGCTGAGGTCCTCTGTAGGCGCGGGCTTGCCCCGCGATCAGCCTGAGATTCCATAACAAATTCAAGAAAGGAGAAAGACAATGGCCGAAGCAAAAGTACTCAGTGGTGCCGGCCTGCGTGGTCAAGTGGCCGGGCAAACCGCACTGTCGACCGTGGGCCAGGCCGGTGCCGGCCTGACCTATCGTGGTTACGACGTGCGCGACCTGGCCGAGCACGCGCTGTTTGAAGAAGTCGCCTACCTGCTGCTGTACGGCGAGCTGCCGAGCAAGGCGCAGCTGGCCCAGTACCAGCAAAAGCTGAAAACCCTGCGTGACCTGCCGCAGGCGCTCAAAGAAGTGCTTGAGCGCATCCCGGCAAGCGCCCACCCGATGGACGTGATGCGTACCGGTTGTTCGGTGCTCGGCACCCTGGAGCCGGAGCTGACCTTCGAGCAGCAGCACGACAAGACCGATCGCCTGCTGGCGCTGTTCCCGGCGGTAATGTGCTACTGGTACCGCTTCACCCACGATGGCGTGCGCATCGACTGCAGCAGCGATGAAGACACCATTGGCGGCCACTTCCTGCACCTGCTGCATGACAAGAAGCCGAGCGCGCTGCACGTCAAGGTGATGAACGTCTCGCTGATCCTCTACGCCGAGCACGAGTTCAACGCCTCGACCTTCACCGCCCGGGTTTGCGCCTCGACCCTGTCTGACCTGTACTCCTGCGTCACGGCCGCCATCGGCTCGCTGCGCGGCCCGCTGCACGGCGGCGCCAACGAAGCGGCGATGGAGCTGATCGAGCGCTTCCAGAGCCCGCAGGAAGCGGTGACCGAGCTGCTGCAGATGCTGGCGCGCAAGGACAAGATCATGGGCTTCGGCCATGCCATCTACAAAGAGTCCGACCCGCGTAACGAAGTGATCAAGGCCTGGTCGAAGAAGCTTGCCGATGAGGTGGGCGACACTGTGCTGTACCCGGTGTCCGAAGCCATCGACAAGACCATGTGGGAGCAGAAGAAGCTGTTCCCCAACGCCGACTTCTACCATGCCTCGGCGTACCACTTCATGGGCATCCCGACCAAGCTGTTCACCCCGATCTTCGTCTGCTCGCGCCTGACCGGCTGGGCGGCGCATGTATTCGAGCAGCGTGCCAACAACCGCATCATCCGCCCGAGCGCCGAGTACACCGGCGTCGAACAGCGCAAGTTCGTGCCAATCGAACAACGCTGAGACTAGGCCGAGCTGCAAGCTTGAAGCGCCAAGCTGCAAGTAACAGCAGGGATGTGCCCCGGCAGCAAATGCTGACGCACCACTCATCTGCTTTGCTTGCCGCTAGTGGCTTGGGGCTTGTAGCTGGCTTTCGACCTTACCGTGATTGAGTCCCTGTGCCATGAATAGTGAATTTCGCAAGAACCTGCCGGGCACTGGCCTGGATTATTTCGACGCCCGCGCGGCCGTCGATGCGATCAAGCCCGGCGCCTATGACCGTCTTCCTTATACCTCGCGCGTCCTGGCGGAAAACCTCGTGCGCCGCTGCGACCCGGCCAGCCTCAATGCCTCGCTGGGCCAGTTGATCGAGCGCAAGCGCGACCTCGACTTCCCCTGGTTCCCGGCCCGCGTGGTGTGCCACGACATTCTCGGCCAGACCGCGCTGGTGGACCTGGCCGGCCTGCGCGACGCCATCGCCGACGGTGGCGGTGACCCGGCCCAGGTCAACCCGGTGGTACCGGTGCAACTGATCGTCGACCACTCCCTGGCAGTGGAATGCGGTGGTTTCGACCCGCAGGCGTTCGAGAAGAACCGCGCCATCGAAGACCGCCGCAACGAAGACCGCTTCCACTTCATCAACTGGACCAAGAAGGCGTTCAAGAACGTCGACGTGATCCAGCCGGGCAACGGCATCATGCACCAGATCAACCTGGAGAAGATGTCGCCGGTGATTCACGCCGAGCGCGGCGTGGCCTACCCGGACACCTGCGTCGGCACCGACAGCCACACCCCGCACGTCGATGCCCTGGGCGTGATCGCCATCGGCGTCGGCGGCCTCGAAGCCGAGAACGTCATGCTCGGCCGCGCGTCGTGGATGCGCCTGCCGGAAATCGTCGGCGTCGAGCTCTCGGGCAAGCCACAGCCGGGCATCACCGCCACCGACGTGGTACTGGCCCTGACCGAATTCCTGCGCAAGGAAAAAGTCGTTGGCGCCTACCTGGAATTCTACGGCGAAGGCGCCCGCGCCCTGACCCTGGGCGACCGTGCAACGATCTCCAACATGGCTCCGGAATACGGCGCCACCGCGGCGATGTTCTCCATCGACCAGCAGACCATCGACTACCTCAAGCTCACCGGCCGTGAAGACGCGCAGGTCAAGCTGGTGGAAACCTACGCCAAGGTCGCAGGCCTGTGGTCCGACAGCCTGGCCAATGCCGAGTACGAGCGGGTGCTGCGCTTCGACCTGTCCAGCGTGGTGCGCAACATGGCCGGGCCGTCCAACCCGCACGCCCGGGTCGCCACCAGCGACCTGGCGAGCAAGGGCATCGCCGGCCAGTGGGAGGAAGTGCCGGGGCAAATGCCCGATGGCGCAGTGATCATCGCCGCCATCACCAGCTGCACCAACACCAGCAACCCGCGCAACGTGATTGCCGCCGGTTTGCTCGCACGCAACGCCAACAAGCTTGGCCTGGTGCGCAAGCCGTGGGTGAAGTCGTCGCTGGCACCGGGCTCGAAAACCGTGGCCCTGTACCTGAAAGAGGCGGGCCTGGATGACGAGTTGGAGCAGCTCGGTTTTGGCATCGTCGCCTTTGCCTGCACCACCTGCAACGGCATGTCCGGCGCCCTTGATCCGGCCATCCAGCAAGAGATCATCGACCGCGACCTGTACGCCACCGCCGTGCTCTCGGGCAACCGCAACTTCGACGGCCGCATCCACCCGTACGCCAAGCAGGCGTTCCTGGCATCGCCGCCATTGGTGGTGGCCTATGCGATTGCCGGCACCATCCGTTTCGACATCGAGAAGGACGTGCTGGGCGTGGTCGACGGCAAGGAAATCCGCCTGAAAGACATCTGGCCAAGCGACGAAGAGATCGACGCGGTGGTCAAGGCGGCGGTCAAGCCCGAGCAGTTCCGCCAGGTCTACATCCCGATGTTCGCCGTGCAGGAAGACACCGGGCCCAAGGTCACCCCGCTGTACGACTGGCGCCCGATGAGCACCTACATCCGTCGCCCGCCGTACTGGGAAGGCGCGCTGGCCGGCGAGCGCACGCTCAAGGGCATGCGTCCGTTGGCGGTGCTGCCGGATAACATCACCACCGACCACCTGTCGCCGTCCAACGCCATCATGCTCGACAGCGCCGCCGGTGAGTACCTGGCGAAAATGGGCTTGCCGGAGGAAGACTTCAACTCCTACGCAACGCACCGCGGCGACCACCTGACCGCGCAGCGCGCAACGTTCGCCAACCCGAAACTGTTCAACGAAATGGTCCAGGAAGGCGGTAAGGTCAAGCAGGGTTCGCTGGCGCGTATCGAGCCGGAAGGCAAGGTCACGCGCATGTGGGAGGCGATCGAAACCTACATGCAGCGCAAGCAGCCGCTGATCATCGTCGCCGGCGCCGACTACGGCCAGGGCTCGTCCCGTGACTGGGCGGCCAAGGGCGTGCGCCTGGCCGGTGTCGAGGCCATCGTGGCCGAGGGTTTCGAGCGTATCCACCGCACCAACCTGGTGGGCATGGGCGTGTTGCCGCTGGAGTTCAAGCCGGGCGCCAACCGCAAGACCCTGGGCATCGACGGCACCGAGACCTTCGACGTGCTCGGCGAGCGGACCCCGCGGGCGACCCTGACCCTGGTCATCACCCGGGCCAACGGCGAGCGCGTCGAGGTGCCGGTGACCTGCCGCCTGGATACCGCCGAAGAAGTGTCGATCTACGAAGCGGGCGGGGTGCTGCAGCGCTTTGCCCAGGACTTCCTCGAATCGGCGGCCGTTTGAGGTAGGGCCTCATCGCGGGTCAAGCCCGCTCCCACAGTTCAGTGGGAGCGGGCTTGACCCGCGATAGCTCCCCCAAAGCACTCACAGGACAACTCAACCATGGCTCACGTACCCCAGATCAAAATCCCCGCCACCTACATCCGTGGCGGCACCAGCAAGGGCGTGTTCTTCCGCCTCGACGACCTGCCCGAAAGCGCGCAGATCCCGGGCCCCGCCCGTGACGCGCTGCTGCTGCGGGTGATCGGCAGCCCCGACCCCTACGGCAAGCAGATCGACGGCATGGGCGGTGCGACGTCCAGCACCAGCAAAACCGTGATCCTTTCGCGCAGCATCAAGCCCGAGCACGATGTCGACTACCTGTTCGGCCAGGTCTCGATCGACACCGCGTTCGTCGACTGGAGCGGCAACTGCGGCAACCTCTCGGCGGCAGTCGGCTCGTTCGCCATCAGCGCCGGCCTGGTCGACAGCAGCCGCATCCCGCACGACGGCGTGGCCGTGGTGCGCATCTGGCAGGCCAATATCGGCAAGACCATCATTGCTCACGTACCGATCACTCACGGCGAAGTCCAGGAAACCGGCGACTTCGAACTGGACGGCGTGACCTTCCCGGCCGCCGAGGTGCAGCTCGAATTCATGGACCCGGCCGCCGATGAAGACGGCGAGGGCGGCTCGATGTTCCCCACCGGCAACCTGGTCGACGACCTGGTGGTACCCGGTGTCGGTACGCTGAAGGCCACGCTGATCAATGCCGGCATCCCGACCATCTTCATCCAGGCCGAGGCCCTCGGTTACACCGGCACTGAGTTGCAGGACGCGATCAACAGCGACCCGCAAGCCCTGGCCCGGTTCGAGACCATCCGTGCCTATGGCGCGGTGCGCATGGGCCTGATCGAGCATGTCGACGAAGCCGCCAAGCGCCAGCACACCCCGAAAGTCGCCTTCGTCGCGCCACCGGCGGCTTATCAGTCATCCAGCGGTAAAGCCGTGGCCGCCGGCGACGTTGATCTATTGGTACGGGCACTGTCCATGGGCAAGTTGCACCACGCCATGATGGGCACCGCCGCGGTCGCCATCGGTACTGCCGCGGCAGTGCCCGGCACCCTGGTCAACCTCGCCGCCGGTGGTGGTGAGCGCAGCGCCGTACGTTTCGGTCACCCCTCGGGCACCCTGCGCGTTGGCGCCGAAGCCCGCCAGGTGAACGGCGAGTGGACTGTCACCAAAGCAATCATGAGCCGTAGCGCTCGCGTACTGATGGAGGGCTGGGTACGGGTACCCGGTGATGCCTTCTAACCAGTAGCGGCGCTTGGCTCCCTGTTACCGACGTCAACAGAGAGAAATGAAATGAGTGCCAACGTTGATCTGAACAACCGACCCGACTACGACCGGGTGCTGCAGGATATCGCTGACTATGTCCTGGAGTTCAAGGTCGAATCGCCGGAGGCGCTGGACACGGCGCGCAACTGCCTGATGGACACCCTGGGCTGTGGCCTGCTGGCGTTGCGCTTCCCGGAGTGCACCAAGCACCTGGGGCCGCTGGTGGAGGGGACCGTGGTGCCGTTCGGCGCGCGGGTGCCGGGTACCAGCTACCGCCTGGACCCGGTGAAAGCGGCCTGGGACATCGGTTGCATCGTCCGTTGGCTCGACTACAACGATACCTGGCTGGCCGCCGAGTGGGGGCATCCCTCGGACAACCTCGGCGGTATCCTGGCCGTGGCCGATCACCTGTCGCAAAAACGTGTGGCCAATGGCGAAGCGCCCTTGAGCATGCGCGTGGTGCTTGAGGCGATGATCATGGCCCATGAGATCCAGGGCGTGATTGCCTTGGAAAACTCCTTCAACCGCGTCGGCCTCGACCATGTGCTGCTGGTCAAGGTCGCCTCGACAGCGGTGTGCGCCAAACTCATGGGCGCCAATCGCGAACAGCTTCTTGCGGCGCTTTCCCATGCCTTTGTCGACGGCCAGGCCCTGCGAACCTACCGTCATGCGCCGAATGCCGGCTCGCGCAAGTCCTGGGCGGCGGGCGATGCTTCCAGCCGTGGCGTGCGCCTGGCCGATATCGCCCTGCGTGGCGAGATGGGTATTCCCGGGGTGCTGAGTGCGCCGCAGTGGGGCTTTTATGATGTGTTGTTCAGTCATACCAACAAGGATCTGGCGCTCAAGCCTGAAGACAAGCGCGCCTTCAGCCTGACGCAAAAATACGCCAGTTACGTGATGGAAAACGTGCTGTTCAAGATCAGCTTCCCTGCCGAATTCCATGCCCAGACCGCTTGTGAAGCGGCGGTGATCCTGCACCCGCAGGTGCGCAACCGTCTGCATGACATCGAGCGCATCGTCATTACCACCCATGAGTCGGCAATCCGCATCATCTCCAAGGTCGGCACCCTGGCCAATGCCGCCGACCGCGATCACTGCATCCAGTACATGACCGCCGTGCCGCTGATTTTCGGCAACCTGGTGGCCGAGCAGTACGAAGATGATTTCCATGCCGCGCACCCGATCATCGACCGCCTGCGCGAGAAGATGGAGATCGTCGAAGAGCCGCGCTTTACCCGTGAATACCTGGAGGCCGACAAGCGTTCGATCGCCAATGCCGTGCAGGTGTTTTTCAATGATGGTTCGAGCACCGAGCAGGTGGTGGTGGAGTACCCGATTGGCCATCGTCGCCGTCGGGCCGAGGGGATTCCATTGCTGGAAGAGAAGTTCAAGGCCAACCTGGCGACGCGTTTTACCGGGCAGCGCAGTGCCGAGATCTTTGCCTTGTGCAAAGACCAGGCGGTGCTTGAGGCGACGGCGGTGCAGCGGTTTGTGGATTTGTTCGTGATCTGAGGGCCTCATCGCTGGCAAGCCAGCTCCCACAGTGGTCCTGTGCATACAGTACCTGTGGGAGCTGGCTTGCCAGCGATGCTTTTCAAAGGGTAATAAAAAGCCCCGCCAATTGGCGGGGCTTTTTTTCACGCTAAGTCAGCTTACGCTTGAACAACCGGGATCTTGGCGTTCGCAGCCGCTTCACGGAACTCGGCGATCTGGTCGAAGCTCAGGTAGCGGTAAACGTCGGCAGCCATGCTGTCGATGTTCTTCGCGTACTCCATGTACTCTTCGACGGTTGGCAGCTTGCCCAGGATCGAGGCAACAGCGGCCAGCTCGGCAGAGGCCAGGTAGACGTTGGCGCCATCGCCCAGACGGTTCGGGAAGTTACGGGTCGAAGTCGACACAACGGTCGAGTTCGCTGCAACACGTGCCTGGTTACCCATGCACAGCGAGCAGCCCGGCATTTCCATGCGCGCGCCAGCCTTGCCGTAGATGCCGTAGTAGCCTTCTTCGGTCAGCTGGTGAGCGTCCATCTTGGTTGGCGGCGACAGCCACAGACGGGTCGGGATCGAGCCTTTGACCTTGTCCAGCAGCTTGCCGGCAGCGCGGAAGTGACCGATGTTGGTCATGCACGAACCGATGAACACTTCGTCGATCTTCTCGCCCTGTACGGAGGAGAGCAGACGGGCGTCGTCCGGGTCGTTCGGGGCGCAGAGCACAGGCTCTTTGACGTCGGCCAGGTCGATCTCGATGATCTCGGCGTATTCGGCGTCCTTGTCGGCAGCCAGCAGCTGCGGGTTGGCCAGCCAGGCTTCCATCGCTTGCGCGCGGCGTTCCATGGTGCGGGCATCGCCGTAGCCTTCGCTGATCATCCAGCGCAGCAGGGTGATGTTCGACTTCAGGTACTCGGCAACGGCTTTTTCTGGCAGCTTGATGGTGCAACCGGCGGCCGAACGTTCAGCCGAGGCGTCGGACAGTTCGAACGCTTGCTCGACGGTCAGCTCGTCCAGGCCTTCGATTTCCAGGATGCGGCCGGAGAAGGCGTTGATCTTGCCTTTCTTCTCGACGGTCAGCAGGCCTTTCTGGATGCCGTAGTAAGGGATGGCGTGGACCAGGTCACGCAGGGTGATGCCGGGTTGCAGTTTGCCCTTGAAGCGCACCAGTACCGACTCCGGCATGTCCAGCGGCATGACGCCGGTGGCAGCGGCGAAGGCGACCAGGCCGGAACCGGCCGGGAACGAGATGCCGATCGGGAAGCGGGTGTGCGAGTCACCACCGGTACCGACGGTGTCCGGCAGCAGCATGCGGTTCAGCCAGCTGTGGATGATGCCGTCGCCTGGACGCAGGGACACGCCGCCACGGGTGCGGATGAAATCCGGCAGGGTGTGGTGGGTGGTGACGTCGATCGGCTTCGGATAGGCCGCGGTGTGGCAGAACGACTGCATGACCAGGTCGGCGGAGAAGCCCAGGCACGCCAGGTCTTTCAGCTCGTCACGGGTCATCGGGCCAGTGGTGTCCTGGGAGCCGACGGTGGTCATCTTCGGTTCGCAGTAGGTGCCTGGACGCACGCCTTTGCCTTCAGGCAGGCCGCAGGCCTTGCCGACCATCTTCTGGGCCAGGGTGTAGCCCTTGCCGGTGTCGACAGGTGCTTCAGGCAGCTTGAACAGGTTGGTTGGGCCCAGGCCCAGCTCGGCGCGGGCTTTCTCGGTCAGGCCACGGCCGACGATCAGCGGGATACGGCCGCCAGCGCGGACTTCGTCGAGCAGCACCGGGGTCTTCAGTTCGAAGGTGGTGATGACGTCTTCGCTGCCGTGCTTGCAGACTTTGCCCGCGTGCGGGTAGACGTCGATGACGTCACCCATGTTCAGGTTCGACACGTCGAACTCGATCGGCAGGGCGCCGGCGTCTTCCATGGTGTTGTAGAAGATCGGGGCGATTTTCGAGCCGAAGCAGAAGCCGCCAGCGCGCTTGTTCGGTACGTACGGGATGTCGTCGCCGAAGAACCACAGCACCGAGTTGGTGGCGGATTTACGCGAGGAACCGGTACCGACCACGTCACCGACGTAGGCCACCGGGAAGCCCTTGGCTTTGACTTCTTCGATCTGCTTGAGCGGGCCGATGGCGCCTTGTTGCTCAGGCACGATGCCGTCACGGGCCATTTTCAGCATGGCCAGGGCGTGCAGCGGGATGTCAGGGCGCGACCAGGCGTCCGGGGCAGGGGACAGATCGTCGGTGTTGGTTTCGCCAGGGACCTTGAACACGGTCAGGCTGTACTTGTCAGCGATGGCTGGCTTGCTGGTGAACCACTCACCGGCGGCCCAGGATTCCAGCACGGCCTTGGCGTGGGCATTGCCCGCCTTGGCTTTTTCGGCGACGTCGTGGAAGGCATCGAACATCAGCAGGGTGTGCTTGAGCTGTTCGGCGGCGACGGCGGCCAGTTCGGCGTTGTCCAGCAGCTCGACCATGGTGGCGATGTTGTAGCCGCCCTGCATGGTGCCCAGCAGCTCAACGGCGCGCTTCTTGTCGATCAGCGGCGAGTTGGCTTCGCCCTTGGCGATGGCGGAAAGGAAACCGGCCTTGACGTAGGCGGCTTCGTCCACTCCTGGTGGAACGCGGTTGGTGATCAGGTCGACGAGGACTGCTTCTTCGCCAGCAGGGGGATTCTTCAGCAGCTCGACCAGGCCTGCGGTTTGTTCGGCGTTAAGCGGCTGGGGCACGATACCCTGGGCGGCACGCTCTTCGATGTGTTTGCGGTAGGCTTCAAGCACAGTTATTACCCTCATCAGTGGTCCCAAATGGGTGTCCGGGACGCTCATCCAGAAATTCCGGCACCCGTGCGCAATACGGCTTCTTGGGCCGCGTAGCCAGGGTTGCAGGAAATCCTTACAGAAGCTGCTTTCAAAGTTTTACGCCTGTAGAACGGAGGCTGATGAGGGCTGGCGCGGGACATGCGCGAAGCGAATATCCCGGGCCAACGCCGTTCTACCGGATGAACTGTGCTCGTGACGCTTTGAAAACAGCTTCTAACGGACATTGCTGCCTTAAAAAGGCCGGGTGATTCTACGGTAAAAAGTCGATAAAGGTAAGGCGCGCTGGATGACTTTAGCGGGTGACCCTCGTTAGACAAAGGGCTAACATGGCAGCCTGTTCCACCGCCAAGCTGTCGGTTTTTTCATGTCCAATCAGTCAATTAAAACGCCTTGCGTCGGCCTCTGTTCCACGGTTTACGGGGACTTGGTGTGCCGTGGCTGCAAGCGTTTTCACCATGAAGTGATCAACTGGAACGGCTACAACGAAGATGAAAAGCGAGCGGTGTGGCTGCGCCTGGAGCAATTGCTGGTGCAGGTCATGGTGGCCAAACTTGAAGTCTTTGATGCCACGCGCCTGCGCCACCAACTGGAGCAGCGCAAGATTCGCTTCGTGCCGCACCAGTCCGAATATTGCTGGGCGTATCAATTGATTGCCCGCGGGGCGCGGGTGATCCGTGAGCTGGAGGCTTACGGCATGGTGCTGCTGCCGGAGTTTCGCGACTGGGAACTGCCCGAGCTGCGCGATGCCATTGATCGGGAATTCTTCTTGCTGTCCGAAGCCCATTACCAGCGCTATATCGCGCCGGGGTTTCTCAAGGATGCCTTGGGCTAAAAACCGGGGCTGCTTTGCAGCCCATCGCTGGCAAGCCAGCTCCCACAAGATCAGTGCATGCAGTCCCTGTGGGAGCTGGCTTGCCAGCGATGAGGCCCTCAGCCTCTGGCCAGTTCCGTCAGGTGCACCTTCACTTCCTCGGTCTTGAGCACCAGCACATCACACTCCAGCGCATCGAGCACCACTTCGGCGGTGTTGCCGATCAGCGCCCCGGAAATCCCGGTACGGGCCACGGTGCCAATCACCGTCACTACTGCACCGTACTTGCTCGCCGTAAAGGGAATCAGCACATCCGCGGGCCCTTCGGCCACATGCAGGCGCTCGTCCTTGATGTCGAACTCGGCCTGGAACGCTGCGCATTCCTCGCGGTACTTGCGCTCGATGGTGTCCTTGAGCTGGTACACCGGGTCTGCCGCTGACAGCATCGGCGACGGATGGGCGCTGATCACATGCAGCTCGCCCTTGGCCAGGCTTGCGATCGCGTAGCCATGATCGATGATGCTGGTGTGCAGCAGGCGATGGGCCTCGTCGTGGTTACCGACGTCCACGGCGGCAAGAATCACCCCGCCGGTCCAGGGCCGCTCGCTCTTGACCATCAGCACCGCGCACGGGCACTGGCGCAGCAGCTTCCAGTCGCTGGGGGTGAGCAGGGCGCGCTTGAGCGGGTTGTCCGGGCGATGCTCCTTGATCACCAGGTCGCAGCCTTCGGCCTGCTGCACATCGATGATCGACTCGTGCAGGGTGTCATGCCAGGCCTGCTCGTGGGTCACATTGTCATAGCCGTCATCATGCAGTTGGCTGGCCAGCAGACTGAGCAGGGCGCCATGGTCCTGTTTCTTGTCGCACATCAGCAGGTGCAGGCGCGCACCGGTGACGCCGGCGATCAGTTTGGCCCGGGTCAGCGCCTGGCTGTGGGCGTGCTCGGGATCAAGTACCACCAGGATGCTGCGTACTTCTTGCATGAGCGTGAACTCCCTTCATAAATGGCGGCCAATGCCTGACTATAGTCGGCGCCAACGGCAACGGGCGTTGATATGTATCAAGCATAGTTCACTGGTGATCGGCGCTACTGCCGGTATAATCGCCGGTCTTGCCGTTTGCCCTGCCTGTTTGTGAGCCTATGTCCCTTATTCCCGAAATCGAAGCCTTCCTTGGTTGCCCTACTCCTGACGCCTGGGTCCAGGCGGCGCTTGCCGACCAGGAAACCCTGCTGATCGATCACAAGAACTGCGAGTTCAAGGCCGCCAGCACTGCGCTGAGCCTGATGGCCAAGTACAACACGCACCTGGACCTGATCAACATGATGTCGCGCCTGGCCCGTGAAGAGCTGGTGCACCACGAGCAGGTGTTGCGCCTGATGAAGCGGCGCAAGATTGCCCTGCGCCCGTTGTCGGCCGGGCGCTATGCCTCGGGCCTGCGCCGGGTGGTGCGCACCCATGAGCCAGTGAAGCTGGTCGACACCCTGGTGGTCGGTGCCTTTATCGAAGCGCGCAGTTGCGAGCGCTTTGCCGCGCTGGTGCCGCACCTGGACGAAGAACTGGGCAAGTTCTACCACGGCCTGCTCAACAGTGAGGCGCGGCATTACCAGGGTTACCTGAAGCTTGCGCATCAGTACGGGGATGCGGCGGATATCGAGCGGGTGGTGGAGAAGGTCAGGGCGGTCGAGGCCGAACTGATCAGCAGCGCGGATGAAGAGTTTCGCTTTCATAGTGGCGTGCCTGCCTGACTGACCTGCTTTGAATGGGGGCTGCCTTGCAGCCCATCGCTGGCAACGCCAGCTCCCACAATAGTGCTGCGTACACTGAACCACTGTGGGAGCCGGCATTGCCGGCGATGGGCTGCGACGCAGCCCTTTTTGTCGTGCAAATAATAAGCAAGCTAATTAATGTCTTGACGTTAGCTGCCTAAGCAGTAACATTGTGTAACTTACTGCCTAAGCAGGTATCTGTGTCCATGCAGCACTACACCCCGGAAAACTTCCAGAACTGCACCCTCGGCATGCTTCTGGGCCGCACCGCGCTGGTCAAAGACCGCATCCTCGACAGCCATATGCAGCCCTATGGCGTGACCGCCGCGCAGTTCAAGGTGCTGATCATCGTCGCCCAGTACGGCGTCGACACCCCGGCCGAGCTGTGCCGCTACCTGTCGGTGGACAGCGGTTCGATGACGCGCATGCTCGACCGCCTCGAACAGAAAGACCTGATCGTGCGCCGCCGTTGCCCTGACGACCGTCGGCAGATTCGCCTGGGGCTGAGCGAGGAGGGCCAGAAACTGGCCGACCGCTTGCCAGAGATTGGCGCTGCAGCGATGAACGAACTGCTGGGCGTGCTCGATCCCGGCGAGCTGACCACCCTCGAAGCGATTCTGAGCAAGGTGCTGCTGGCCTCCGGCGACACTCTGGCGGCCATGCGCCTAGGTGCCAAGTAAGCGCCCATTTCACCCATTCACTCAGCCAAGGTATTAGCAATGGCCACTACTTCTTCTGCGCACGACACCACGCAGGACCTCAACAACCAGCGCAAGCGCAAGACCTGGCTGTTGGCCCTGGCGTTGCTGATCGTCGTCGCCGGCGCTGGCGTCTGGGCCTGGCACGAGCTTTACGGGCGCTGGAGCGAAGAGACCGACGATGCCTATGTCAACGGCAACGTGGTGGAGATCACCCCGCTGGTCACCGGCACCGTGGTCAGCATCGGCGCTGACGATGGCGACCTGGTCCACGAAGGCCAGATGCTGCTCGAATTCGACCCGAGCGATGCCGAGGTCGGCCTGCAGGCCGCCGAGGCAAAGCTTGCGCGTGCGGTGCGCCAGGTGCGTGGCCTGTACAGCAACGTCGATGGCAAGAAGGCCCAGGTGGCCGCGCGCCAGGCCGAGCTGAAAAAAGCTCAGGAGAACTTCAATCGGCGCCAAACCCTGGCCGCCGGTGGGGCGATCTCCAAGGAAGAACTGTCCCACGCCCGCGACGACCTGTCTTCGGCGCAAAGCGCCTTGAATGATGCTAAACAGCAACTCAACACCACAGCGGCGCTGGTCGATGACACCGTGGTGTCGTCGCACCCCGAGGTGATGGCCGCCGCCGCTGAATTGCGCCAGGCCTATCTGAACCACGCCCGCACCACGCTGGTGGCGCCAGTCACAGGCTACGTGGCCAAGCGCACCGTGCAATTGGGCCAGCGCCTGCAGCCGGGTATCGCGACCATGGCGGTAATCCCCCTGGATCAACTGTGGATCGACGCCAACTTCAAGGAAACCCAGCTGCGCAACATGCGTATCGGCCAGCCGGTAGACATCGTTGCCGACCTGTATGGCAGTGAGGTGAAGTACAACGGCAGCATCGACAGCCTCGGCGCCGGGACCGGCAGCGCCTTTGCCCTGCTGCCGGCGCAGAACGCCACCGGCAACTGGATCAAGATCGTCCAGCGGGTACCGGTGCGTATTCATATCAATGCCGAGCAACTGGCCAAGCACCCGCTGCGCATCGGCCTGTCGACCCAGGTCGAGGTCGACCTGCACGACCAGAGCGGCCCGGTCCTGGCCCAGCAGCCGCCGCAGAAGGCTTCGTTCGCCACCCAGGTGTACGACCGTCAGTTGGTCGAGGCCGATACCCTGATCACCAAGCTGATCCATGACAACAGTGCAGGCTCCAGCAAGACGGCGCAGCGATGAGCGGCAATCAGGCTTCCTTTACGCCGCCGAGCCTGTTGTTGACCACCATCGGCCTGTCGCTGGCGACCTTCATGCAGGTGCTCGACACCACCATCGCCAACGTGGCGTTGCCGACCATTTCCGGCAACCTCGGCGTGAGCTCGGAGCAGGGCACCTGGGTCATCACCTCGTTCGCGGTGAGCAACGCCATTGCCTTGCCGCTGACCGGCTGGTTGAGCCGGCGCTTTGGCGAGGTCAAGCTGTTCATCTGGGCCACGCTGCTGTTCGTGCTGGCCTCGTTCCTGTGTGGCATCGCCCAGTCGATGCCCGAGCTGGTCGGCTTTCGCGTGCTTCAGGGCATCGTTGCCGGGCCGCTGTACCCGATGACCCAGACCCTGCTGATTGCGGTCTATCCGCCGGCCAAACGCGGCATGGCCCTGGCGCTATTGGCGATGGTCACGGTGGTGGCGCCGATTGCCGGGCCGATTCTGGGTGGCTGGATCACTGACAGCTACAGCTGGCCGTGGATCTTCTTCATCAATGTGCCGATCGGCCTGTTCGCCGCTGCCGTGGTGCGCCAGCAGATGCGCAGCCGCCCGGTCAGCACCAGCCGTCAGCCAATGGACTACATCGGCCTGCTGAGCCTGATCATCGGCGTCGGTGCCTTGCAGATCGTGCTCGACAAGGGCAATGACCTGGACTGGTTCGAGTCGAATTTCATCATCATCGGCAGCCTGATCTCGCTGGTGTTCCTGGCGGTGTTCATTATCTGGGAGCTGACCGACAAGCACCCGGTGGTCAACCTGCGCCTGTTTGTGCACCGCAACTTTCGCATCGGCACCATCGTGCTGGTCGGCGGCTATGCCGGGTTCTTCGGCATCAACCTGATCCTGCCGCAGTGGCTGCAGACGCAGATGGGCTACACCGCCACCTGGGCGGGCCTGGCGGTGGCACCCATCGGCTTGTTGCCGGTATTGATGTCGCCGTTTGTCGGCAAGTACGCACACAGGTTCGACCTGCGTTTGCTCGCCGGGCTGGCGTTCCTGGCGATTGGTACCAGTTGCTTCATGCGCGCCGGCTTTACCAACGAAGTGGACTTCCAGCACATCGCCCTGGTGCAACTGTTCATGGGCATCGGCGTGGCGCTGTTCTTCATGCCGACCTTGAGCATCCTGCTCTCCGACCTGCCGCCGCAGCAGATTGCCGACGGCTCGGGGCTGGCGACTTTCCTGCGGACCCTGGGCGGCAGTTTTGCCGCGTCGTTGACCACCTGGATCTGGATTCGCCGGGCGGACCAGCACCATGCCTACCTGAGCGAGAACATCAGCACCTTTGACCCGGCCACCCGTGAGGCGTTGAACCAGCTGGGCGGGGCGAGCGGGCAGTCGTATGCGCAGCTGGAGCGGATGCTCAGCAGCCAGGCGTACATGATGTCGACGGTGGATTACTTCACCCTGATGGGGTGGATTTTCGCTAGCCTGGTTCTGCTGGTATGGCTGGCCAAGCCGCCGTTCGCGGCCAAGGCCGGGCCGGCGTCGGCGGGGCACTGAAGAAAAGCATCGCTGGCAAGCCAGCTCCCACAGGTCAGGTGTTGTGCCTGTGGGAGCTGGCTTGCCAGCGATCGGGCCTATCAGGGAAAAGCAAAAGGCTGCAGTTGAAACCCTTGCTCATCCACCTGCAACGCCCAGCCTTGCCGGTCCCAATCGCCCAGCACGATACGCCGCGCCGGTTGATCGCCGACCACCAGCTTGTGAATCGCTGGTCGATGGGTATGGCCATGCACCAGGGTGCGCACGCCAAACTGCTGCATGATCCGTGGCACTTCCTCCGCGGTCACATCGACAATGTCGTTGGCCTTCATCCGCGTCTGCGCCCGGCTTTCGCTACGCAACTTGCGCGCAAGCTTCTGGCGGGTGCTCAGCGGCAGGTGCCGGAGAATCCACAGGCTTAGCGGGTTGCGCAGGTAACGGCGCATTTTCATGTAGGCCAGGTCGCGGGTGCACAGGCTGTCGCCGTGCATCAGCAACACCGGCTCACCGCCCATCTCGACCACGCTGGGGTCCGCCAGCAATGTGCAGCCCGCGGCCTTGCAAAAAGCCTGGCCGAGCAGGAAGTCGCGGTTGCCGTGCATCAGGAAGACCTGCGTGCCGCTGTCGCTCAGGGCGCGCAGGGCCTGGCAGATCGAGGTCTGGAAGGGCGTCATGGCGTCGTCGCCGATCCATGCCTCGAAGAAGTCGCCGAGGATGTACAGCGCCTCGGCGTGCCGCGCACGACCGTCGAGCAGATCAACAAACGCCCGGGTAATGTCCGGGCGTTCTTCTTGCAGGTGCAGATCAGAGATCAGCAGTATCACTCAATGATCTCGGCTTTCTCGATGATCACGTCGTCCTTCGGCACGTCCTGGTGACCGGACTTGGAACCGGTGGCAACGGCTTCGATCTTGTCGACGATGTCCTGGCCTTCGGTCACTTTACCGAACACCGCGTAGCCCCAGCCCTGCACGTTCTTGCCGCTGTGGTTGAGGAAATCGTTGTTCGAGGCGTTGATGAAGAACTGCGCCGAGGCCGAATGCGGCTCCATGGTACGGGCCATGGCGATGCTGTACTTGTCGTTCTTCAGGCCGTTGTCAGCTTCGTTCTGGATGCTGGCGCGGGTTTTCTTCTGGCTCATGCCTGGCTCGAAACCGCCGCCCTGAATCATGAAGCCCTTGATCACACGGTGGAACACGGTGTTGTCGTAGTGGCCTTCTTTCACGTATTGAACGAAGTTCTCGACGGTTTTCGGGGCTTTTTCGGCATCCAGTTGCAGGACGATGTCGCCGTGGTTGGTGCTCAGTTTGACTTTGGACATGCTGAAATTCGCTCTTTTCAAGGCATTGGAAATTGTTCGCGCAGTATCGCGATACACACCTGACGTACAGTCTACAGCCCGCGATACGTGATTCGCGGCAGTTTTTTTGCATTCGCCGGCGAATATCGCGCCAGTTTGTCGGCGCGATGCTGTCGGCAGCTCGACCGCTTCGGCTATGATAAGCGCTTTGATTCAGTCGGCCTACCCAGGCCGTGCACCCCGTATTCAAGGATCCTATGAGCAAGCCCACTGCCGACACCGCTCCCAACGCCGCTGCCAAAGGCGCTCCCGCCATCCCTGCGAACTTCCTGCGTCCGATCGTGCAGGCAGACCTGGACTCGGGCAAGCACAGCAGCATCGTCACCCGTTTCCCGCCAGAGCCCAACGGTTACCTGCACATCGGCCATGCCAAGTCGATCTGTGTGAACTTCGGCCTGGCCCAGGAGTTCGGTGGGGCCTGTCACCTGCGTTTCGATGACACCAACCCGGCCAAAGAGGACCAGGAGTACATCGATGCGATCCAGAGCGACGTCAAGTGGCTGGGCTTCGAGTGGACCGGCCCGGTGCGCTACGCCTCGCAATACTTCGACCAGCTGCACGCCTGGGCGGTCGAGCTGATCAAGGCCGGCAAGGCCTACGTCTGCGACCTGACCCCGGAGCAGGCCAAGGAATACCGTGGCAACCTGACCACCCCAGGCAAGAACAGCCCGTTCCGCGAGCGTTCGGTCGAAGAGAACCTCGACCTGTTCGCGCGCATGAAGGCCGGCGAGTTCAAGGACGGCGAGCGCGTCCTGCGGGCCAAGATCGACATGGCCTCGCCGAACATGAACCTGCGCGACCCGATCCTCTATCGCATCCGTCATGCCCACCACCACCAGACCGGTGACACCTGGTGCATCTACCCCAACTATGACTTCACCCACGGTCAGTCGGACGCCATCGAAGGCATCACCCACTCGATCTGCACCCTGGAGTTCGAAGGCCATCGCCCGCTGTACGAATGGTTCCTCGACAACCTGCCGGTGCCGGCCAAGCCGCGCCAGTACGAGTTCAGCCGCCTGAACCTGAACTACACCATCACCAGCAAGCGCAAGCTCAAGCAACTGGTCGACGAGCAGCATGTCAACGGTTGGGACGACCCGCGCATGTCGACCCTGTCGGGCTTCCGTCGCCGCGGTTACACCCCGGCCTCGATCCGCAATTTCTGCGAAATGATCGGTACCAACCGCTCTGACGGCGTGGTCGACATGTCGATGCTCGAATTCAGCATCCGCGACGACCTCGATCGCACCGCGCCCCGCGCCATGTGCGTGCTGCGCCCGCTGAAAGTAGTCATCACCAACTACCCCGAAGGCCAGGTCGAGAACCTCGAGCTGCCGCGCCACCCGAAAGAAGACATGGGCGTGCGCGCGCTGCCATTTGCCCGCGAGATCTACATCGATCGCGACGACTTCATGGAAGAGCCGCCAAAGGGCTACAAGCGCCTGGAGCCGGCCGGTGAAGTGCGCTTGCGCGGCAGCTACGTGATCCGCGCCGACGAGGCCATCAAGGATGCCGACGGCAACATCGTCGAGCTGCGCTGCTCGTATGACCCGGACACCCTGGGCAAGAACCCCGAAGGCCGCAAGGTCAAGGGCGTGATCCACTGGGTGCCGGCCGCCGCCAGCGTCGAATGCGAAGTGCGCCTGTACGATCGCCTGTTCCGCTCGGCCAACCCCGAGAAGACCGAAGATGGCGGCAACTTCCTTGACAACATCAATCCTGATTCGCTGCAGGTGCTGACCGGTTGTCGTGCGGAACCTTCCCTGGGCCAGGCCCAGCCAGAAGACCGCTTCCAGTTCGAGCGCGAAGGCTATTTCTGCGCCGACCTGAAAGACTCCCAGCCGGGTCGCCCGGTGTTCAACCGCACCGTGACCCTGCGCGATTCGTGGGGCAGCTAAGGAACTCTCGTGCTTACCATCTACAACACGCTCAGCAAGACCAAGGAAGTCTTCAAACCGCTTGAAGGCAACAAGGTTCGGATGTACGTCTGCGGCATGACCGTCTACGACTTCTGCCACTTGGGCCACGGGCGCAGCATGGTCGCCTTTGACCTGGTGACCCGCTGGCTGCGTTACAGCGGCTACGACCTGACCTACGTGCGCAACATCACCGACATCGATGACAAGATCATCAACCGGGCCAACGACAACGGCGAATCCTTCGCCGCCCTGACCGCCCGCATGATCGACGCGATGCACGAAGACGAGCGCCGCCTGAACATCCTGCCGCCGGACCAGGAGCCGCGTGCCACCGACCATATCGCCGGCATGCACGCGATGATCCAGACCCTGATCGACAAGGGCTATGCCTACGCGCCAGGCAACGGCGACGTGTACTACCGGGTCGGCAAGTTCGTCGGCTACGGCAAGCTGTCGCGCAAGAAGATCGAAGACCTGCGCATCGGTGCCCGCATCGAGGTCGACGAAGCCAAGCAGGACCCGCTCGACTTCGTCCTCTGGAAGGGCGTCAAGCCGGGCGAGCCGAGCTGGGAGTCGCCATGGGGCCCGGGCCGTCCGGGCTGGCACATCGAGTGCTCGGTGATGTCCACCTGCTGCCTGGGCGAGAGCTTCGACATCCACGGCGGTGGCAACGACCTGGAGTTCCCGCACCACGAGAACGAAATCGCCCAGAGCGAGGCCGCGACCGGCAAGCAGTACGCCAACTCATGGATGCATTGCGGCATGATTCGCATCAATGGCGAGAAGATGTCCAAGTCCTTGAACAACTTCTTCACCATTCGCGACGTGCTCGACAAGTATCACCCGGAGGTGGTGCGCTACCTGCTGGTGTCGAGCCACTACCGCAGCTCGATCAACTACTCCGAAGACAGCCTGCGCGAGTCCAAGGGTGCCCTGGAGCGCTTCTACCACGCCCTGCGCGGCCTGCCGCGGGTGGCGGCTGAAGGTGGCGAGGAGTACGTCGAGCGTTTCACCGTGGCGATGAACGACGACTTCGGCACCCCCGAAGCCTGCGCCGTGCTGTTCGACCTGGTGCGCGAGATCAACCGCCTGCGCGAGAGCGACCCACAGGCCGCTGCTGGCCTGGCCGGTCGTCTGCGCGAGCTGGGTGACTTGCTCGGTGTGCTGCAACTGGACGCCGATGACTTCCTGCGTGCCGGTGCCGAAGGCAAGGTTGATGCCGCCGAGGTTGAAGCCCTGATCCAGGCGCGCCTGCAAGCGCGCGCCGACAAGAACTGGGCCGAATCCGACCGCATCCGCGACCAGCTGACCGCCATGGGCGTGGTGCTGGAAGACGGCAAGGGCGGCACGACCTGGCGCTTGGCTGACTAAGCAATCGCGGGGCAAGCCCGCTCCCACAGAAGACTGCAATCCTCTGTGGGAGCGGGCTTGCCCCGCGATGAGCCCCTAACTGACGACACCCGTCCTGCAGTGCAACACCAGTTTCGCCCCACCCAGCTCACTCCCTCCCACCTCCAGCTCAAAGCCATGCAGGTCGACGATCGCTGCAACGATCGACAAGCCCAGCCCGAACCCCGGGTGACGCTGGCCTTCTTCACTGCGATAAAAGCGCTTCAACACCGCCCCGCGTTCATCCTCGGGAATCCCCGGGCCGCTGTCGTGCACCTCGATATGCACACCCGTGGCATCGCTCAGTGCACGCATCAGCACCTGACCCTGCACCGGGGTGAACTTGATGGCATTGCCCACCAGGTTGGCCAGCGCCTCGAACAGCAACTCGCGGTCACCGTGCAGTGCCGGTAGTTGTTCAGGCATGTCCAGCGTCAGGTCAATCTCGCCGTCTTCGGCCAGCGGCAGGTAGAAGTCATGCAGCTCCTGCAGCAGCCCATGGGGATCAAGCTCGACGAAGCCGGCGCGGCGCTGGCGGTCTTCCAGCTCACTGATGCGCAGCAAGCCGCGAAAACGCGCCATCAAGGTATCGGTTTCGCCAATGGCCTGTTCCAGCGCCTCGGCCTGCGGTGAATCATCGCCGGCCTGCTGGCGAATCCGGTAGAGCTGGGCGCGCAGACGGGTCAGTGGGGTGCGCAGGTCGTGGGCGATGTTGTCACACACGCCTTTGACTTCATGCATCAGGCGCTCGATGCGGTCGAGCATGGCGTTGACGATGGCCGCCAGCATGTCCAGTTCGTCGCGCCGCGCCGACAGCGGCAGGCGCCGGGTCAGGTCGCCGGCGACGATCTGCTCGGCGCTGGCCTGGATCGCGCGGATCCGCTTGAGTGGCCGGCGGCGCAGCAGGTACCAGCCGGCGATGCCGGGGATGATGGTCAGTGACAGGCCCCAGAGCAGGGCATGAAGGATGATGCGGGTGACCACGAACAGCGAGCCGTTGTCGCGCACCAGCACCAGCCAGCGGCCATCGCGGACCTTGATCGCCACCGCGTCGCAGCTGTCGCGGGGCAGGTGCGGTTCGTCGGCATCCAGGCAGCGGCTCAGTTCATGAATCTTGCCGTCCAGGCCCAGCTCGGGCGGGATCTGGCGGATCTGCCCGCCGAGCGGATTGAACTGCCCATCGAACAGCCCATAGGCATCGAAGCTGCGCTCCTCGAACGCCTGGCTGGCAATCAGCGCGTCATCGAGTTGCTTGCCACTCATGTGCGCGAACAGGTGCTGGCGCTGCAGCAAGGAATGGCGGGTGAGCTTGTTCAGGTAGCCCGAGACCTCGAAGTACAGCACCCCCATGAGGATGCTGCTCCAGGCCACGAACAGGAAGCTGTACAGCGCCAGCAGGCGGCTGGTGGACGAGCTCCAGCCCTTAGACGGGTTCGGCAATGGCATAGCCCGATCCCCGCACGGTGCGAATCAGCGGTGTCTGGCCAGCGGCGTCGATCTTCTTGCGCAAGCGTCCGATGTGCACGTCGATCAGGTTGGTGCCCGGGTCGAAGTGGTAGCCCCAGACTTCCTCGAAAATCATCATCCGGGTAATCACCTGGCCGGCGTGGCGCATGAGGAATTCCAGCAACTTGTACTCGGTGGGCAGCAGGTTGAGGGTCTGATCGCCGCGCTTGGCCTCGTGGCTGATCAGGTCCAGCTCAAGGTCGGCGACCTGCAGGCGGGTCTGTGCCAGGGGCACGCTGTTGCGTCGCAACAACACCTCGACGCGGGCGGCCATTTCATCGGACGCGAACGGCTTGGTCAGGTAGTCGTCACCGCCGGCGCGCAGGCCGCGGACCCGTTCGTCGACATCCGAGAGGGCGCTGATCATCAGGATCGGCGTGGCAATCTTCAGGGTGCGCAGGGTGGTGACGATAGTCAGGCCATCGACCTCCGGGAGCATCCGGTCCAGGGTGATCAGGTCGTAACCGCCGGCAATGGCCTTGGCCAGGCCTTCACGGCCGTTGTTGGCCCATTCCACTTCCAGGCCATGGCTGGAAAGCTCGGCGACGATCTCCTGGGCGGTGACAGCGTCGTCTTCGATAGTCAGTACGCGGGGCATGCTTTTACCTGGGCGGCGGGTAGAAACCTGATTGTGCCAAAGAATAGGCGGTGCCCGGGTTAAAGAAAAATTCATCTAGGGGAGAGGGGCACAATGGGCCGGCATGCACCGACCCCTGTGGGCGCCGGCCTTGCCGGCGATGGGCCGCAGCGCGGCCCATATTGCAGGTCAGGCGACTTTCACAACCCAGCCCGCCGGGCCTTCGATGTCGCCGCTCTGGATGCCGGTCAGCTCGTTGTAGAGCTTCTGGGTGACCGGGCCGACTTCGCTTTCGCTGTAGAACACATGCAGCTTGTCGCCGTACTGGATGCCGCCGATTGGGGTGATCACCGCAGCGGTACCGCAAGCGCCAGCCTCGACGAAGCGGGCGAGGTTGTTGATTTCCACGTCGCCCTCGATGACCTTCAGGCCCAGGCGCGATTGCGCCAGTTCCATCAGCGACAGGCGGGTGATGCCTGGCAGTACCGAAGCCGATTTCGGCGTCACGAACTCGTTGTTGGCGGTGATGCCGAAGAAGTTGGCCGAGCCGACTTCCTCGATCTTGGTGTGGGTCAGCGGGTCAAGGTAGATGCAGTCGGCAAAGCCGGCTTGCTTGGCCTTGTAGCCCGGTTGCAGGCTGGCCGCGTAGTTGCCGCCCACCTTGGCAGCGCCGGTGCCTTGTGGCGCGGCGCGGTCGTAGTCGGAGATCAGGAACTTGTGCGGGGTCATGCCGCCCTTGAAGTACGAGCCGACCGGGATGGCGAAGATCGAGAAGATGAACTCCGGCGCGGTACGCACGCCGATGTTGTCGCCCACGCCGATGACGAACGGTCGCAGGTACAGGGCGCCCTTGCCGTACGGCGGAATGAAACGCTCGTTGGCCTTGACCACCTGCTTGCAGGCGTCGATGAACTGTTCGGTCGGCACCTGCGGCATCAGCAGGCGGTCGCAGCTGCGCTGCATGCGCAGGGCGTTCTGGTCCGGGCGGAACAGGTTGATCGAGCCGTCCTTGCAGCGGTAGGCCTTCATCCCCTCGAAGCATTGCTGGCCATAATGCAGCGCGGTCGAGCCTTCGCTGATGTGCAGCTGGTTGTCTTCGGTCAGGGTGCCCTTGTCCCATTCGCCGTTACGGAAATAGGACAGGTAGCGCTTGTCGGTCTTGATGTAGTCGAAGCCCAGCTTGTCCCAGTTAATGCTTTCGTTACTCATGGCACCCTCGATTCGGTTGCAGATGCCTGCTGGAGCAGGCGGTTCTTATTGCGCACTCGGCCACGATAATACATCCCGTGCAGATCGGGAACGCCCAGTCATAGATTGGACCATGGTCGCAGTGAAAATCTTTGACGCTGCCTGTTGCAACAGGCGTTGACCGTTCCTCGGTCCGGGCGCATTATCGAAGTATGAAGCTTTGCCTGCTGACCTCGTCGCGTACCACTACCACCGCCATACGCGGGGCGGGTACGGCTGTTTAACCTTAAGGCAGCAGGTAATCCAAGGCCCCGCCAGCAATGGACGGGGCCTTGTCTTTTCTCCGTCCTGGCTGGCCAATCACGCAGAGATGAAGATGCAAGCAAAACGCGCACTGCTGGTCCTGGATATGCAAGTGGGCTTGTTCCATGGCCCCGAACAACCCTGGCAGGGTGATCGGGTACTGAACAAGGTCAACACCCTGATTGGCGCTGCCCACGCTGCCCAGGCGCCGGTTTTTGCGGTTCGCCACACCGGCCCGCAAGGGTCGCCGATCGCCGCAGGCAGCCCCGCGTGGCAGTTGCTGCCCGCGCTGGCGGTCGATCCTGCCCGCGACATCGTGTTCGATAAAACCCGCCCCAGTGCCTTCTTTGCCACCTCGCTGGCCGATCAGCTACGCGAGGCCGCCATTGATGAGCTGGTCATCGTCGGCCTCAAAACCCAGTACTGCGTCGACACCAACTGCCGGGTTGCCCGCGAGCTGGGCTTCAACGTGGTGCTGGTCAGCGATGCCCACACCTGCATGGACACCCCCGGCTTGTCGGCCGAGGCGATCATCGCCCACCACAACCTGACCCTGGGCGGCGCCTTTGCCCGCCTGCAATCAACCGCAGACGTGCAGTTCTGAGCCTTCGCCCAACTGCAGGTAGCCGTCCAGTGCCAGTTGCCGCAGGAGCACCTGGTCGTGGGACGCTACCAGCAAGGTCCCGCGATACTGGCGCAGCATGGCTTCCAGGGCGGCGAGGGAGGGCAGGTCGAGGTGGTTGCTCGGCTTGTCGAGCAGCAATTGCGCAGGTACAGAGCCATTCAGTCCAGGTGGTCAAACCTGCGACGCCTGAAGAATAAGCTGGAGCCAGCACCTGAGATGAGCAATGACACTAGCCAAATGTCCAGTTCGTACCAGTACTTGTCAGGAAATGCGAAGAGACCATATGTACCTGCCCCCCAAAGCGAAATCCCTAACCACTTTCTTATCGGGTAGGGTTTCAGGCAGTGGTCTATCGCTGACATCAGGATCATTGCGTAGCACATTTGTGTAATTACAGACATGGCGTATGTTCTGCTCAGGCCCAGAGGTCGGGATTGAATCGATGACGTCTGAAGAACAGCTCCAGCCCACCGACAACTGCAAAGAGTGAAACGAGTTGCAAGTCAAAGCCAAGCCAATGGCTTTCGGTCAGTGTCAATCTGCCAAGCAAGCCGCCACCCAAGAAAGCCAGGCCGAGCCATTTTCGTGGCCTGGACGGCTTGACCAGACGGTCTATCAGGATGAAAAGCGCCAGGACGAGGAGGAATTGATTGAACTCTGACATGTTCTTTTCAGCCTTGATTCTCGATGATCATTGAGGAAGCTGAACGTTGGGGCCGATGCCGCCACTGACCGACGCTTGAAGGCTGACGATTACATCTCCGGCATGGTGGGTGGATATGCGGTTTTTAATGAAGTCGCCTGCTTCGGTGTTTGTGGCTTTTCCAATCAATGGATTGATCAGCCAGCTGGCGAAGCCGGCAAAGGCCCCGGCTACAGTAGTGCTCACAGTTTGTCGCTGGCTGTTCAACCTATCAGCCTGCTGTCGGCTCAACGCTTGAGAAATAGCGACTTTCATCTCGCAGGCACGATTGCCGGCCTGCATTCTGTCGTAGAGCGCCACGAGCATTGTACTGACCTCGTAGTGCGCCCCCTTCGCTTCGCTGATATGCAACTCGCGCAGCCGTGCGCGATCATCCGGCAGGACGATGAGCTGCGAGACGTGGAAAACGATGCCGAAGTTTCCGGCGTACTCATAGGTCTTTTCGATCTGCACAACAACCTTCCCTGTGTAATACGCGCCAGGCGCACCTTATCGACGTGCAGGGAAAGGTGCCCAAATCAACTTCGGGCGTATGTCATATTACTCCGGCATGAAGGTAGGACCGATCCTAAATTAGCGATCAGCCCCTGGAAAATCTCAGCCGGCCTGCTCAAGCCGACGGCGTTTGAGGAGCAGTCCCACACCCAGGATGACGGTGTATCGAAGATATTCGCTCATTCGTCCGGTTGAAACTTACGGCGTCCGATGATCAGGGTCATACCTGCCGAGAATACGAGCAAAGGCGCTAGGGGCAGATCCATTGCCTCCCAATAAGTGCCACCCGGTGTAAACAGTAAAGTAATGCCGGCAGCGCATAGGAAAAGTCCTAGCCATTTACGAATTAAATAGGGTTTTAGGCAATGATCCAGAAAAGCAATGAGGATCAACGCGTAACATAGCTGCGTAACTTCAGACATGGTGTGTGCTCTGCTCAGGCATCTTCTTCGTGGCGGTTGCGCCTGAAAAACAACTCAAGGCCTCCGACAATTGCAAAAAGCGAAACCAGATGCAGGTCAAAACCGCCCCAGTAACTTTTTTCGCTCAGCGTGACGCTACCCAGCAGGCCGCCCAGCAAAAACGTCAAACTTAGCCATTTTCGTAGCTTGGAGGGTTTGAGCAGACACTCAATCAGTATGAAGAATAGGAAGGCGATAAAGAATTGACTGTATTCCGACATGTCTTTTCAGCCTTGATTCTTGATGATCGTCGAAACGCTTGACTGCTGAGGGCCGATGCCGCCGTTGACAGATGCCTGGATACTGACGATTACGTCACCAGCGTGGTGTGTAGGGAGCTTGCGCTTAGCCAAGTAAGTTGTTATCGCAGTAACGGCTGTTCCGACGATTGCCTTTGTAAGCAGGCCGACAGGCCCCCCTGCAGCGCTACCGACAACACCGGAAGCATAAAATCTCTGGTCGTTTAGCTTATCTGCTTGACGTCGATTAAGCGGCTGAGAAATAGCGACTTTCATCTCGCAGGCACGATTGCCGGCCTGCATTCTGTCGTAGAGCGCCACGAGCATTGTGTTGACCTCGTAGTGCGCCCCCTTCGCTTCGCTGATATGCAACTCGCGCAGCCGTGCGCGATGATCCGGCAGGACGACGAGCTGCGAGACGTGGAAAACGATGCCGAAGTGACCGGCGTACTCATAGGTTCTTTGTATCTGCACAACAACCTTCCCTGTGTAATACAGACGCGCCGCGCGCACCTCATCGACAAGCAGGGAAAGATGCCCAAAACAACTTTGGGTGTATGTCGTACCACTCCTACAAAATAGTAGGGCTGATCCCAAATTAGCGATCAGCCCCCTACAAAACCTCAGCCAACCTGCTCAAACCGACGGCGTTTGCGGAGCAGTCTCACTCAGGTCTTGATGATCATGGTCGAAATGGTTCGTTGCGGGCCGATCCCGCCATTGACTTGGGCGTCAATGCTGACCAGCACATCGCCGGCATGGTAGGTCGGCAGGATTTCATTGGCGTAGGTACGCACGGCGGCCCCCACGGGCACACCTACAAAGGAGGAGGCCACGCTGGTAGTGGCGGCGGTGAAGGCCGAGGCGCAGGCGTTGACGACCGTGGTGCGCTGAGCGTTGAGGGTGTCGCCCTGTTGCCGGGTCAGCGGCTTGGAGATTGCGATCTTCATCACGCACGGCAGGTTCTTGGCCAGCATCTTGTCGTAGACCTCGACAACCTTGCTGTTAACCTCGTAGTGGGCGCTTTTCGCTTCGCCAAAATGCAGCTCGCGCAGGCGTCCGCGTTCGCTGTCGGTGAGGGTGATCTGCGAGACGTTGAAGACGATCCCGTGTTGGCCCATGTATTGGAAAGTCCCTTCGAACTTCATTGCACGCATCCTTTCGAGGCAAAGGCGGCGATTTTGTACAAGGATCGCCGTGGGTGCAAATCATTCCGTAAAGGTTGTGATCAACTCGTGGCTTCGAAGGCCGGGTGATAGCTGACCTGGGCCTGCGGCCACTGGCCGCTGTAGCTCAGGGCCTGGAAATACTCGGGTGGTACGCCCGGCAGCTGCAACTGCGGGTGCGCCTCGAAACCGAAGCGTGCGTAGTAGCCTGGATCGCCCAGCACCACGCAACCGTTGGCGCCCAATCCTTGCAGGGCCTGCAGCGCCGCGCGCATCAACTGGCTGCCGATGCCCTGGCCGTGGCGCTCGGGCGCCACCGAGATCGGGCCCAGGCCATACCAGCCGGGGCTGCCGTCAGACAGGGTCACCGGCGACAAGGCCACATGGCCGATGATGTGCCCGGCGACTTCAGCCACCAGCGACACCGACAATTGCCCGGCGCGGCGCAGGGCGTTGACGATGAAATGTTCGGTGTGGCTTGAGTGGGGTGCCTGCTCGAAGGCTGCAGCGGTCAGTTGTTCGATGGCCAGGGCGTCGGCCGGGGTTTCGGGGCGCAGGATCATGGCGTTCTCGGGGTGTGGGTCAGTATTGGCAGCCAGGCGACGGGTGTCTTCGTCGATCAGTGCGCGCAGGTTCTGGGACAGTGGGCTGCTGCTGGTGTACTTGCGCCCGTAAGATTGCGCCACGCCGAACAGCTGCGCGGCATGCGCTTGCTTGATGCAGCAGACGCCAGCGACGCCGAGCTGAGCGGGTTGTAGCGGGGTATCGTGCATGGGCGAAGTTTGCCAGCCAAAGCGTGGGGGCTGCAAATCGGGGGGGCAGCCTGCCTGAGTCGCCTGGTTTGCGACCGCTTCGCGGTCCATCGCCGGCAAGCCAGCCCCCACAAGGAATGGTGCATGCCGATCCAATGTGGGAGCCGGCTTGCCGGCGATGGGCCGCGTCAGCGGCCCCAGGGTTCACTTCACCGTCTGCAGGCGCAGATCATTGTAGTAGAAGGTGTTCTTGTCGATGCTGGCGCTGAAGAAGTAGCCGTAGTCTTCCAGGTAGAACAGGTGATTGACGCGTTTGTCCTCGTCACCCTGCACGCTGCAGTCCAGCGCCTTGGCGCTGCCGCTCAAGCTGGCGTTGAGGGTGCTGGCCGGCAGTTGCTGTTGCACTGTGCACTCGGTGATCTTCAGGTCCTTGCCGTACTGGCCGATCACGTTGTTGTTGGTCGCACCTTGCTGTGAATAGCTGAGCTTGCTGCCCACCGCCATGGTCTTCCAGTCGCCCTTGAAACTCAGGCTGGTCAGCGCACTGCTTTCGCTCATGCCGGTGAAGTCGGTCTTGCTCACCAGCGGGATCAATCCGCGCCAGGTGATCTTTTGCGCCTCATAGCCCTTGCCGCGCAGGATCACCATCAGTTGCTGGCTATTGCCATCAACCGACAGGAACTGCTCCTCGCGCATGGGCGAGGTCTTGCCTTTTATGGTCGAGGTGCCGACGGCGTCCAGGTACGTGAGCGGCTGTGCCGGCTTGGGCAGTTGCAGGCGCTCGAGGGCGACCATCACCGATGGGCTGACCGGCGGCAACACCGCCGTGACGATCGGAGCCTTGAAGCGCGGGCTGAATGGCGCCAGCTGCGCGACTTTATCCTGCGTGGCGCAGGCCAGGGCGAACAGCGCCTGGTAGTCGGCGTTGCTGTCGGCCACAGGCTCGGGCTTGGGCAGTGACGGGACCATGCCGTCGGTGACCCGGTTGTTGGCATCGACATCGTAGCCGGCCAGCAGGGTGTAGGTACCGGTGCTGCAGTTGAAGCGGTGATGCTCACGCTTTTGCGCGTAGGGCGCGTTGTACGGCAGGTCGAGGAGGATGCTCGGCTGGTCGAAGGCGGCCCACAGGCTGACGTCGTTGCCCATCTTGTTGATGCTGTTGCGATCGACCAGCACCCATGGCTCGCCATCTTCACCTTTAAGCTTGCGCCAGTCGGCCTTTGCTTGAGTCTTGCAGGCCCCGGCGAAGCTTGGGTTGTTCATCAGGATGGCATGGAAGCGATCAGGCATCGGCTGCGGCGGGGCGTAGCCGCTGGGGTTCTTGAAGTAGGCGCGCTGATCGGCATCCAGGTACATGATCGCCACGTTCGGCTCAGCGCAGGAGGCTTCGAGCTGGAAGCTGCGATCAGTCAAGCCGTTGTTGGCCGGTACGTTAACCTGGAAACTCAGCACATCGCCTTCACGAAACAGGCTGTAGGTCGACAGCGGCTGGGCGAGCATGGTGCCGATATACTGGTCGAGGCTTTCCTTGGAGGGCGTCGCGCAGCCGGCGAGGGCGGCGGCGGACAGGGCGGTGAGGATCAGGCGTTGCACAACAGTCTCCGGTGAGTCCATTCAGGATGGCAGCATTGTATCGAATCGTGCCGCCGGTGCCTTGGGCAATTCGCGTTTGTGCCGGGTCTTGTCGTAGGCATTGATGATGATGGCTGCGACCGCGTCATCGACGTTTTCACCCTGCAGGAAGGCATCGATCTGCGCGTAGCTGACACCATGTACCTGCTCGTCGGCCAGGCCCGGGCGCAGTTCTTCAAGGTCGGCGGTAGGCACCTTGTGCACTAGGTGTTCCGGCGCACCCAGCGCGGCGGCGATGGCCCGCACCTGGCCCTTGCACAGTCCGCTTAGGGGGGCCAGGTCGCAGGCGCCGTCGCCGAATTTGGTGAAGAAGCCCATCACCGCTTCGGCGCCATGGTCGGTGCCGATCACCAGGCCATTGCGGGCGTTGGCCAGGGTGTACTGGGCCAGCATGCGCAGGCGCGCCTTGACGTTGCCGAGGACGAAATCCCGTTGCCCGTCAGCGAGCTCGGCCAGTTGCGGCAGTTGCCCGGCAAGGCCGTTGACGCCGTCTGCAATGTTCACCGTGATGCACTCATCGGCGCCGACAAAGGCCAGCGCCGCCTGGGCATCGGGCTCGTCATGCTGGGTGTTGTGCGGCAGGCGCATGGCGATGAAGCGATAGCCGCCGTCGGCTTGTTCGGCGCGCAATTGCTCGACCGCCAACTGCGCCAGGCGCCCGGCGGTTGACGAGTCGACGCCGCCGCTGATGCCCAGCACCAACACCTTCAAGCGCGCATCGAGCAGGGTCTGCTTGATGAAATCGATGCGCTGGCGGATCTCGTTCTGTACTGCCGCGTTATCTGCGAAGGGCGCCACCACGCCCAGGGCCTTGGCAATCTCGATCTGACGACTGTTCATGTGCTTCTCCTTTACTGGCCTTCAACCTTGAACACGTGCTTGAGGTAGCTGACGAAGTTCTCGTCACGGCATTGGGTCTTGCCTGGGCTGTCGGAGATCTTCGCCACCGGCGCGCCGTTGCAGGCGGTCATCTTGATCACGATGTTCATCGGCTCAACGCCGGGAATGTCGCAGGTCAGGTTGGTGCCGATGCCGAAGCTGACGTTGATTCGTGGGCTGAGCTCGCGGTACAGGTGCAGGGTCTTGGCAAAGTTCAGGCCATCGGAGAACACCAGGGTCTTGCTCTTCGGGTCGATGCCGAGTTTCTCGTAGTGGGCGATGGCCTTGTTGGCCCACAGCAGCGGATCACCAGAGTCGTGGCGCAGGCCGTCGAACAGCTTGGCAAAGTACAGGTCGCAGTCCTTGAGGAAGGCATCCATGCCGATGCAGTCGGTCAGGGCGATACCCAGCAGGCCGCGGTATTCCTTGACCCAGCACTCCAGTGCCGCGACCTGGCTGTCGATCAGCCTCGGGCCCAGTTGCTGGTGGGCCATGAACCACTCGTGGGCCATGGTGCCGATCGGCTTGATGTCCAGTTCGCGCGCCAGGTGCACGTTGCTGGTGCCGACAAAACGCCCCGGGAAGTCCTGCTTGAGGGTGTGCACCACGTGCTCCTGGACCCGGTAGGAGAAGCGCCGACGGGTACCGAAATCAGCCAGTTGCAGGCCGGCCAGTTCCGCAGGCGACGCTTCGGCCTTGAGCCAGTCGAGTTTTTCGTACAGGCGCTCACCCACTTGTTCCATCACCACTTCACGGTAGCGGTAGCGGTTACGCACTTCGGAGACGATCGCCAGCAGCGGGATCTCGTAGAGGATCACGTGCAGCCAGGGCCCGCGCAGGCGGATCGCCAGTTGCCCGGCATCATCGACGCCAACGTGCACGTAGCGCAGGTTGAAGCGGAACAGGCTGAGGAAGCGGATGAAGTCCGGCTTGATGAAAGGGATGCGCCCCAGGTACGCCAGTTGATCCTGAGTGATCGAGACCTCGGCCAGTTGCTCGATCTGGTAGCGGATCTCGGCCAGGTACGGGGTCAGGTCTTCACTGTTGCGGCAGCGGAACTCCCATTCCACCTCGGCGTTGGGGTAGTTGTGCAGCACCGCCTGCATCATGGTGATCTTGTAGAAGTCGGTGTCCAGCAGGTTCTGGATGATGCTTGGGCCGAAGACGCTCTCGCTCATGTTCATGCTCCCTTGAATGCGTTCAGTTGCTGGTCGAGGCTGGCGAGGTCGGCGCAGGCGATCACGCCCTGGCCGGTCATCTCGGCCATGGCCGCTGCGGCGCCCTGGGCGGAAATCGCCCGGCATGCCGGTTGGTAGATAAACACCTGCAAGCCTGCGGCCTGCAGTTGCAGGGCGGTGTTCTTGACGCAGAAATCCAGGGCCAGGCCGCCAACGATCACCGCTTGCACGCCTTGCACCTTGAGGTACTCGATGACCCCGGTGGAGCGGCGGTTGGCCAGGTCGTGGTAGCAGGCGCCGTAGGGGTGCAGGTCGGGTTCGATGCCTTTCCAGACGAAGAAGTCGTAGTCGATCGGCGCGGGCAGGCCGGCCAGCAGCTCGAAGCCCGGCGTGCCCGGCACGCAGTGGCTGACCCAGGTCAGGTCGGCGTTGGCCATGTCCAGTGGCTGCAGCATCTCGGCGTGACTACCCACCACCCAGGCGGCTTTCGGCGTGTGGGCATCCTTGCTGCCGATGCGCAGGCTGGCGCGCTTGGCCATGGCGTTGAGTGCCGGGGCGATCTCGGCGCCGCCGGGGACTGGCAACTCGGAGGGGGCGTTGTCGGTGAAGCCGTTTTGGGCGTCGACATCGAAGCTGGCGATTTTCATGGGGTGGCTCCTGCACTGGGTGTGGACACATAATTCACTAGGTGTAATATGTATGTCAACCGCTTTTTCTTTTTCAGAAGCAACCACGGTGGATATAGTATGCATAGTGAAATATATGAGTCGGGCCCGGTGCGGTTTCGTCTGGCTGTGTACGGTGGTGCTTTCGACCCACCGCACCCCGGCCACCTGAGCGTGATCACCCGGGCGCTGGAGTGGGCCGATCAGGTGGTCGTGGTGCCCAGTTACCGGCATGCCTATGGCAAGCGCATGGTTGACTTCGACCTGCGTTGTCGTTGGTTGCAGCGGCTGATCGAGCGGCTCGGGAGCGAGCGGGTCAGTTGCTCGGCCGTGGAGCGTGAGCTGGGCGGCGAGGGCGGGGCGGTGTACAGCTATGACCTGCTGTGCGCGTTGAGCAAGCGCAGCGGTATTGCCCGCGCTGATATCGCCCTGGTCATCGGCGAGGATAACCAGGCCAATGTTGCTGGCTTTTATCGAGGCCAGGAACTGCTGGACGACTTCGGCCTGCTGGTGGCCGAGGAGCAACTGGGCGTGCACAGCTCGGCCATCCGCGCCGGCCTGCGCAATGGCCAGGCGTTGCCGGCAGCCTGGTGCCTGCCCGACATCGTTGAAGAGTTTGAGGTGTATAGGAGTCCACAGTGAGTGCTGCAGAAGTACTGGCCAGCGTCGACATCGTCGCGTTGCGCCTGAACCCCGAGAGCAAGCAGCTGGAAGTGCTGTTGTACCGGCGTGAGCGTGCGCCCCACGAAGGTGAATGGGCGCTGCCGGGGGTGATCGTCAACGGCCGCACCCCGGACAACACCCTGGCGGCGGCGGCTGACCGGGCGATGAGCGAAAAAGCCCGGATCCTGCCGCGTCACCTGGAGCAGGTGGGCACCGAAGGCAATGCCTTTCGCGACCCGCGTGGCTGGTCGATGAGCACCTACTACCTGGCCTTGCTTGGCCCGGACGTCGAGGCCGGCACTGAGCAGCTGTGCTTTGTCGAGGTCGCCAGCGTCATCGGGCGCAAGCGGGTGCTGCCGTTCGACCATAACCTGCTGGTGCAACTGGCGTGCGAGCGCCTGGCGTCCAAGGCGGTTTATACCAACCTGCCGCTGTACCTGGCGCCCGAGCGCTTCACCGTGCTCGATGCACTCAACGCCGTGCAGGTCTGCCTCGGTCACCCGGTCAACAACACCTCCCTGCGCAAGCGCCTGGAGCGCATGAAGGAGGAGGGCTGGATTCGCGACACCGGCGACAAGAATTTCCCGAAAATGGGCCGGCCCCAGCAACTGTTCGAACACACGCCGAAAGCCGAGACGCCCTTCGTGTTTGACCGTAGTCTGTTGCCCGAGCGCTCGGGCACCTGAGCAAAACATAAAAAGGACTGCACATGCCGAACCTGGAATGGCTTGAACACCACATGCAGCACTGCGACACCTTCGCCGAGCGGCTGTATCGGCAGTTCAGCTACGAGTACGCCGATATTTCGCTGGAAGCATGGCAGCGAGAGTTCGCCGAGGGCCAGCGCAACGGTGACTGGCAATGCCTGGTTGCGCTCGATCAAGGACGCTTGCTCGGTGGCGCTGCGCTGGCCCGCGATGACCTGCCCGGGCGCCCGGAGCTAGGGCCCTGGCTCGCTTGTGTGCTGGTCGAGCCGCAGGCTCGCGGGCAGGGTCTGGCGGAAAAACTGATTGAAGGGATTTGTCAGCGAGCCCGGGAGCGCGGCGTGGCCACCTTGTACCTGCACACCCATGACCAGAGCGCGTACTACGCCAAACGCGGCTGGAGCGTGCGCGAGCGGTTCGAGGCCTGGGGCAAGGAGCAGTGGTTGATGTCGCGGGAGTTGCTCGGCCAGTAGGCCCTCGGGGTTGCCTTGCAACCCATCGCTGGCAAGGCCAGCTCCCACAGGTTTGCCGCTGTTCTCAGGAAAGGTGCAGGGCCTGTGGGAGCTGGCTTGCCAGCGATGAGGCCTTCAAGTCAGCAGGTAGCGGCCCTGAGAGTCTTTGAGTGGTTGCGCAATCTTCAGCACCTGCTCGACCGCCTTCAGCTCCCGACCTTCCAGCTTGCGCCGGCCAAACGAATAGAAAGCCCCGCCCGGGTCGACATGCGCCGAGAACAGCCCGACAACCTCATCGCCTGTCACCTCGAGTATCAGCTCCATATGCGCTTCGAACGGCGTGCAGGCATTCAGATAGGTCAGCCCATCGACCACCGCGCTGGCACTCCAGCAGGCTTCCTCCAGGGCAAAGATCTGTCCCACCTCGCCACCGACTTGCTGCAGTGCCCAGGCGCCCTGATCGCGGGGCAGGGACCTGAGCATTGGCAGTAGCCGCTCACTGCCAAGGATGTCGAGTTCATAGGTGTCGCCCATGCTGCTGAGCACGAGCGCAGTCAGCAAGTAGCTCAGGGCAATTTCCGAAGGCTGTTCGCTCCAGCCATTGACGGCAGACACCGGAGGGCACCAGAGCAGTTGCACGGTATCGCCAGCCTGCACCGTGTCGCGCCTGTCGAACCGCGCCCAGGCCTTTTCGCCGGCGTTGGGCACAATGGCCTGCAGGTCGATGGTCGCTGCGCTGTAGTCGAGGCCGGGCACATTGCACCAGCCTAGGGGCCAACAGGTTTTCAGTGTTGCAGGCATGGGATGGGTGTTCTGGTGTGCCAGGGGTAGTGCCGATGCTAATGAGTGGTTAGCATAGATGTCCACCTCGCAAGGATCGCAGATGAACCTCCTGAAAAAGCTACTCGACTCATTTAAACGACCAGCGCCCCAGGAAGATTCGCCAATCGCGCAAGCCGAAGATGCCAACCAGGCCGCGAGGCTTGCCGGTGAAGCCTGCCTGGATCGTCACTGGAGCAGCGTCGGTAGCGTGGAACGGGATGTCCTTGCCTACCTCATCAGCCCGAGTTTTTCCGGCGGCCCGCACTGGCCCTCGACCCGTCAGGCCTATCGGGTAGTGCGCCGTGGCGACTCAATTATCCTGGCGACCGAAGGCTTGTCCGACCCCTTCGATGATGCCCAGGGGCAAGGCAATGGTTTCGAGATGGAGTTGTTCGTCGAAACGCCGGACATCCCGGAACATGCCCGTGGACCTTTGGGCGAAGTCGACCCGTTCAAGCGCAGCTGGGCATTCGAGTTGATCGAGAACATCGCCAAAACCGTGGCCGATGCCGGCGGCATCACCCAGCAGTTGGCAAGGTACGGTGCGTTGTCTCTGGAGCTGCCCGGCTTCAGCCAGTCGCACCACATCAGCGGCCAGCTTCCCGAGCATTTCGTGACCGAGGACGACTGCATCGGTGTGCTGCTGGGCGGCCCGGCGCCGGATTTCCCGACCCGTCTGGAGGGCATGCCGCTGTCGCCGGTGACCCTGGTGCCGGTGGTGTTGATCACCGCGGCCGAGCTTGAATACATCCGCGCAGGTGGCGGCGAGGCCCGTGGCGATCTGGTCAGCCGCTTGCAGGCGGCCGGTGTGGGACATGTCAGCAGCCTGCAGCGCGCCAGCGTGGTGTGATGCAATAGCTGGAGTAATGATTTACGGCGCCACTAGAATATGTCGACGCATGCGCTACTTGGTTTCAGGTTTGGGGGGGCTGTTCTTGAGGAGCAGATCAATGAGAGCCATGGAGAGGCTTAGCATTTCTTCGACAAAAGTCAGCACTTCATTTTGGTGGTCTTCGGGGGCGTCGAACTGCAGGGCCGCGACCAAGGTCGAGTGTGCAGACGAGGTGGAAAGGCTGCGGTACTTGCTGTGATATAAGAATTCTAGGCCTGCTGTTTTCGACATCTCGTGCAAACTGGCGCCTTGATATTTTTCTTCCTTTGTGGCGGTTAAATAATCACTTAAATCACTTGCGTTTTCTTTGGTGAGGGTGCTGGAGGATAAGGCGTCGTTGTGTATTGCATCGGCCTGCTTTCTAAGCTCTTTACTTAAATTATTGGTTAGTTTGTCCAGTGTTTCAGGTTTTTTTACCAAGGCCCCGAGGTGGAATAAGTTTTCCAAGGCGAGTCGTGTCGTGGCCATTGCCTCATTTTCAAAGCCTTCACGCATCAGCAGCAGGGCGGCATTACAATTGCTGATAAGTTGTTTCCAGAAGGCAATGACCAATTGCTCGGGTCTTCCATTGAGGCGGCTGCTTGTAGTAGTTAAGAGCCTATTTGAGTCGCTAAGTAACTCGTTAATTTTTTTGGTGCGCTGCTCTTTTGTAAGGGGGGCGTGCTCAATGCTCATCTAAAGATCCTTGCAGGTAGCTGTTGAAATTTCTATCGTCCGTGATGGCTATATAGAGTAGTAAGTCGAAGGAATTTAACCAAATACCGCCCTCTGCCAATGCTCCTCGCTAACAATCGCAATCCCTCCCCCAGCCTCCCTGATCTCCACGGCCTTCTTGATCTTCGTACCATAACTACTGTGCAGCCATTGCTCGTTCCCGACACTCCCGACCACCAGGAAGTGCACCTTTTTGCTCACCGAGCCGCCAATCAAGCCTCCGCGATCTAGCACAAGGGCCTCACACTCCTTACGTGGCCCATAGGCCATGGCGCCAGTAAAAAGGTACACCCTATCTGGCCAGTCGAGGGCAGGTGCTGGATCATTAAGGGGGAGTGTGGTGGGCGCAGTAAAAGGGCGAGGACTATTACTGGGGGCACCGGTAAATTGCTGGAGTATCTCCAACAATTCCGTCGACTCGTCGGCATCCAGAATTCCATCGCTGAGCATATTGGCCAGGCGTCGGTAGAGCAGGTTGATCACTGGATCATCCAGGTGTGCCAGATGCTGCTCGATCCAGTTTTTTAGAAACTCAGCCTCTCGCTGGTTGATGGTGTTATCTGCAGTGAGCCCTGCGGCAATGCCGAGTAAGGCGTCCGCCGAGCGTCGGTCGATACGGGCCTGGTGGTAGAAACGACTGTTTTCGAATTCCTGATGCAAGTCGACCATGATGCAAGCTTCCTTACTCTTCGTTTTCAACCTGTGAGTTGTAGTATTTGCTTTGCTCGGGTGTGAAAGTCACGACCATCCCTGTACGGCTGCAGCTAATCGTCAGTTCCGCTGTGGTATCGATTTGCAGGTCGTCACCGCGTAAACCTTGCCAGTGAGCCAGATACTTGAGCGAGCCGAACTTCTCGAGTTTCTTCAAGGTGCGTTCGACACCACCTTTCCAGCCCAGCACGGGGAGCTCACCGGCGATGCAGCGCCGGGCAATGTCGGGATGTTTGAGGGCTCGTTCACGACCAGCCTCCCAGCAGCGGATCAGACCTTGGTCAGGGCCCTGCCAGGTATCGGACCAGCCGAGAGTGGGGCGTAGAGCTGCGTGGATGGGTCGATGGACAATCGTGTTCATTTAGCCTCCCTGGCTGGTGATAGTCGTATTGAGTTACGCAGTCCTGCTGATTGGATGCTACTAAGTGGCCAGTATTGATGTCCAGCCCAGAGAGTCGGGGCTTGATAGTTCATCGTTGGGTAGGTCTTTGGAGGTTGGACGCAGGATTTGTGGGAGCTGGCCTTGCCAGCGATGGGCCGCACCTGCGGCCCCAAAACCAGGCACTTGCGTCCCCCTGGATTGTTACCTGGCTGCCTTGCGCTCCAAGGCTTGTGCCTCGATCCCATCAAGCAAGGCATCCACCAGTCCCTTGGCCATCTCGACCGAGTGCAGTGTCGCCCAAATCGTTCCACGGGCGTCGGCATCAACCTTGTCGCATGCCTGCATGCCAGTGTCATGGGCGCAACGCAAATACATCGACGCATGCACCAACGCGTCATGCGCCTCGATACCGGCGCGTACAGAAAACAACGGGGGATGACCTGCAGCACAAGCCCCGAAAGGCGTGTCGGCAGTGTGAGGAAGGGCGCCGGCTGGCGGTGGATCAGGAACGATCTTGATCATGCTGCATCTCCTATATCAGCCAGGAAACTGCCAGCATCCGCTTGCACACGAATGGGTGGCAGCTGTGCGCAGGTGTGCAAGACCGAGGATATAGGACCCGGCAGACCCGAAGGCCTCCCACGCACAGCCACCATAAAACTATTCCTCGGACGCAAAGACGCGCCGGGAAGGTCTCAAGGTACTGATTGCTCCACATCGTTCGGGCTTGCACACCCGGTCGCTGAATTGGCAGCGACTGAAGGAGGGTAACGGGGTTGGGGTGGGTATTCAAGCGTGGTGTCGACCAGGGTTGATGCATTGTCTGTGGGAGCGGGCTTGACCCGCGATGTCGCCGTACAGCCAACACACCAGGCATTGCCTGAGATACGAGCGCTACGCGCTCGATCACTGGCAAGTCCAGCTCCCACAGGATTTGCGCTGCTCTCTAGATCAAGCACCCTGGCGGCGCATGGTCAGGATCGCCGCACCAAAGCAGATAAACGTCGAGCCCACCACCCGGCTGACCCACCTGGAAAACTCAGGCCGGGTCAGTACGCCCTTGGCCCGCGAGGCCAGGGCGGCATACAGGCTCAAGGAGGTCAGCGACAAGGCCATGAAAATCGCGGTGAGGATCAGGAACTGCGGCAGCAGCGCAGCGCTCTGGTCGATGAATTGCGGGAACAGGGCGGTAAAGAACATCGTTGCCTTGGGGTTGGTGGCGGCGGTGAGGAAGGCCGACTTGTACAGCTTCAAGCGCGATGGCTTGACCGCTGCCTGGCCCGCCGCAACGTCGCTCGCCAGCATCGGGCTCTTTTTCATCAGCTGCTTGGCACCGAGATAGAACAGGTAGCCGGCGCCAAGAATTTTCACTGCGTTGAACAGCCACTCGGAGCTGGCGAGCAGCGCGCCGAGGCCGAGCATGGCCGCCGCCGACAGGCAGAACAGCCCGCTGGCATTGCCCAACGAGGACCACACCGCATATCGCGGCCCATAGGCCAGGCTGTTGTTGATCGCCATCAAGGTGGCGGGGCCGGGGCTGGCGATGGCAATCGCGGCAACCAGGGTGAAGGCGAGAAGTGCGTGAAGATCCATTTTCAGGCTCTGGAGGGTTGGACAGGCGGTAAATGTAACAGGATCAGCGACCGTGCTGCTCGGCAAACCACTGCATTACCACCGCGCACGCCGGATGCCCAGCCCCTGCGGCCTGCAGGCACAACGAATAGACACCGCCGGTTTTCAGCGGCTGGCCGAACGGCATGGAACTGAGCGCCAGCCTTACCCGGCCGATGACTGACGCCGAGTTCAGTGCCATCGCCCGCCTGAGCACGCGGCTGTGGACCAAGCTCAAGTCCAATACCTGAAACCAGGGCGCTACCGCGCGCGGACTAATTTGTCGGGCCTGTCGCTCGTTCTCTAGAACGCCAGCGTACGCCACGCGCGTGACGGGCCCAATCAATCCAGGAGACAGGCAATGACATCCGTATTCGACCGCGACGACATCGTGTTCCAGGTAGTGGTCAACCACGAAGAGCAGTATTCCATCTGGCCCGACTACAAGGCGATCCCGGCGGGCTGGCGTAGCGTCGGCAAGAGCGGCCTGAAGCAGGAGTGCCTGGCATACATCGACGAAGTCTGGACCGACATGCGCCCGTTGAGCCTGCGCCAGAAGATGGCCGAAACCGCTGCGGCGCAGTAAGGGGCACCTGTGTCTGCATTGACCCTGTTGTGCCTGCCGTACTCGGGTGCCAGTGCCATGGTCTACAGCCGCTGGCGGCGCAAGCTGCCGGCCTGGCTGAACCTGCGCCCGGTGGAGCTGCCCGGGCGTGGCGCGCGCCTGGGCGAGGCGCTGTTGACCGACATGCAGGTGCTGGCGCGCCAGCTTGCCCATGAGCAGCGCCTGGCCGCCAGCCAGCCCTATGCCTTGCTCGGGCACAGCCTGGGGGCCTTGCTGGCCTTCGAGCTGGCCCACGAACTGCAGGCCCTGGGCTGCCCGCCACCGGTGGCACTGTTTGCCTGCGGCACGGCTGCGCCAACCCGCCGCGAAGATTACGACGGCGGCAACTGGCGCGAGCCCAAAAGCGATGAGGTACTGATCGACGAGCTGCGCACGCTGCAGGGTACGCCGGAAGAGGTGCTGGCCAACCAGGAGCTGATGAGCCTGACCCTGCCGGTGCTGCGTGCCGATTTCATGCTGTGCGGGCGTTATGTGTATCGCCAGCGTGGGCCCTTGCGTTGCCCATTGCATGTGTTGGGCGGGGAGGCCGACAAGGCCAGCGAAGCGCAATTGCTGGCCTGGCGCGAGGAAACGCTCGGCGACTTCTCGCTGGACATTTTCCCTGGCGGCCACTTCTTCATCCATGAGCATGAAGAGCGGGTGCTCGGCGTGCTCAGCGCCGCCCTGGAACCTCATCGCCTGTCGGCTTGAACGTTGACGCAGCGACGGCGAATGGGCGAGCCTTGGGGTTTAGCCAGAGCACAGGTGCACGCGATGTTGATCAAGCCGAACCAGGCCAGCCTGCTGGTCATCGATGTTCAGGAAAAACTCATTGGCGCGGTTAGCGACCCGGCCGGCACCCTGGCGCGCACCCGCTGGTTGTTGGCGGCGACCGCTACCCTGGGCCTGCCGACGGTAATTTCCGAACAGTATCCCAAGGGGCTGGGGCCGACCGTGGCGCAGCTCAAGGAGGCCTCGCCGGCGGCTCAGGTGGTCGAGAAGCTGCACTTCTCCTGCGTCGCTGCCCAGTGCCTGCCGGCATCGCTGCTGGCCCGCGAGCAGGTGATCGTCTGTGGCATGGAAACCCATATCTGCGTGCTGCAAACCGTGCTCGACCTGCTGGAACTGGGCAAGCAGGTATTCGTGGTCGAGGACGCCTGTGATTGTCGCGGCGCCCACAACCGCGATGCTGGCATTGCCCGCATGCGTGCCGCCGGGGCGCAGATCGTCACCCGCGAGATGGTCGTTTTCGAGTTGCTCGGCAGCTCGGCCCACGAACAGTTCCGCGCTGTCAGCAAGACCTACATGGTTGGCGAGCAGCCGTGAGCGTCGGGCTCGGGCACTGGCCAGTGGTGTTGTGCGCGGCGCTGCATTAAAGTGCGCGCCACTTCATTGCTTACAGGATGTTCAGATGAAACCGCGTGCACTGCTGACTATCGGCTCGACCCTGACCCTGGTCTGCCTGCCGTTGTTCGCCCAGGCCCAGGCCACTGTCGCCCAGGTCTTCAACGGTGAAATGCTCGGCACCAACCTCAAGTACTTCGAGTCGGTCGCAGGCATCGCCCGCACCAGCTTAGGCGACAAGCACACCTACAAGGTGCAGGGCTGCGAGATCACTGCCGACGCTACCGGTGGCAGCATCAACGACCTGCGCCTGGAGCTGTCGCCGACCTGCAAGGCCGACCTCAGCTCGTTCATCGGCACCTTCGCCCCGCCAGCCAACCAGCCGCTGACCTTTGCTGCGCTGCATGAGTCTACCGGTGGCCCGCTGGAGTTCTATGCCGACTGCCTGGAAATGTGTGGCAACGCCGCCGATCCGTCGGTGTATGCCCTGTGGGAAGGGCCGCGTGCGGTCGGCTTCACCCAGGTCCTGGCCGAAGTCATGCTCACCGACGACGCGGCCATCGCTGCCTCGAACACATGGGCGGACGAGATGAAGAAGCACAAGGGCGAAGACTTTGTCATGGAAACCAAATACAACTGCGAACGCAGTTTCGACCCGGTCGCCTTGCAGAGCTTCAAACCGGTGGCGATCACCGCGGTGACCATCGGCACGCAACTGAGCAAACCAGGCTGCTGATTGCAGTCGTGCCCGACCGCCGCTACTGTGCAGCTGTTGCCAGATGTGGCGGGAGAGCCCATGCAAGTACCCGGTTGGCTGGTGGTTTTCAGCGTGCTGTTAACGGTTCAGGGCTGCGTCACCCAGCGTGAAGCGCCTGAGCAGGCCCCGGCCAAGGTGCGCGCACAGATCGTGCGCCTGCTGCCGGCCAGCACCAAGGACCGTGAAGGCTGGGCGCGGGATATCCAGAGCGCCTTCGCCGCGCAGAAGATCAGCGCCAGCAAGAGCAACCTGTGCGCGGTGCTGGCGGTCACTGAACAGGAATCGACCTTCCAGGCCGACCCGAAAGTGCCGGGCCTGGGCCGCATCGCCCGGCAAGAGATCGACCGCCGCGCGGCCAGCCTGCACATCCCCAAACTACTGATCGACGCCACCCTGCAAACCCGCTCGCCGACCGGCAAAACCTACGGCCAGCGCCTGGATGCGGTGCGAAGCGAAAAAGAACTCAGCGACCTGTTTGATCAATTGATCGGCGCCTTGCCCATGGGCAAGACCCTGCTCGGTGGTTTGAACCCGGTGCGTACCGGTGGGCCGATGCAGGTGAGCATCGACTTTGCCGAACAGCATGCCCAGGGCTACCCCTACACCTATGGCGGGACCATCCGCCAGGAAGTCTTCAGCCGCCGTGGCGGCCTGTATTTTGGCATCGCTCACCTGCTCGGCTACCCCACCCACTATGATCGCCCGCTCTATCGTTTTGGCGACTTCAATGCCGGCTGGTACGCCAGTCGCAACGCGGCGTTCCAGAGTGCCTTGAGCCGCGCCACGGGCGTGCAGCTGGCCCTGGACGGCGACCTGATCGCGCCGGGGGCGATCATGCCGGGTACCACCGAGCAGGCAGCAAGGCGCCTGGGGGTGAAGCTGGATTTGCGCAACGTCAGCATCCGCGACCAGCTGGAGAAGGGCGACAGCCTGGCGTTCGAAGACACCCGCTTGTACAAGGGTGTCTATGCCCTGGCCGATGGCACGGCGGGCAAGGCCGTGCCGCGGGCGCAGCTACCGGGCATTGAACTGAAGAGCCCGAAGATCACCCGCAAACTGACCACGGCCTGGTTTGCCAAGCGGGTGGATGAACGCTATCAGCGCTGCATGAAACGTTGAGTCGGTGGTGGCTTCATCGCTGGCAAGCCAGCTCCCACAGGTCTTGCATACACCCTGAGAACACTGCAATACCTGTGGGAGCGGGCTTGACCCGCGATGAGGCCCTCAGCTGCTACCCGCCAGCAACGCCCCCACCACCTGCTCGACACTGGCCTTCAGCCCCGCCAGCGAATCCTGCGCATCGGTCTCCACCACCAGCAGTTTGGCCCCGGACGTGGCGATCACCTCGGTCACTGCCTGGCCTGGCTGCTTGTGATGCAGCACCAGCGCCACGTCCTGGCCCTTGAGTTCATCGCCCAGACGCTTGAGCGCCGCCGCATCCCACTGGTCATCGGCCACCTGCGGGTGATCGATCAGGTCCAGGTTCAAGCCGCTGACCAAGTAATCCAGGCGATCCGAGAGGTTGACCACGCTGAGGTTGTCCGCTTCGGCCAGCCGCGCTTCGCTGCCGGCGCTGAGCTCCAGCAGTTGGCGCTTGAGGGCCGCCAGGTTGCTCTGGATTTTCGGCTGGTCCGCCGGGCTCAAGCGCCCCAGGTCGTTGGCCAGGACATCGGCCATGCGCCCAAGGTTGCTCGGGTTGAGCCAGGGGTAGCCGGCAAAGGCATTGCTGCCCTGCACGGCGATGCCCGGCAGGGCGCCATCCACCGGGCGCGCGGCGTCGATTTCGACGATGCGGATATTGCTGCGCCGGGCCACCGGGTACAGCGGATCGTCGCTCCAGATCGAGCGCAGGCCGATCACCGCATCGGCGCCGCCGGCCGCTTTTTGCAGGCTGGCGCCACCACGGCCGCTGAAGTACGACGGTTGGCGCGAGGCCGGAATATTCGCTGGCGCTGCCCGTTGCAGTTTCACCGAGGTGCCGTCGAGCAGGGCGCTGGCCAGGCTGTGGGTCACCGGCAGCGACGCCAGGACGGTAACCCCGGCCGCTGCTTGCTTGGCCGCTGCCGGGGCGCTCTGGGCCAGGCTCAGGGTGGGCAGGCCGGCGAGCGCCAGGGCCAGGCACAGGTGCTGGAGTTTGAAGGTCATGCCGGGTTTCCTTGCAGGCGTGGAACAAGGCCGCGGGCGAGGGCGGCGAGGGCGAAGCAGCAGCCGGCGACGAGGATGATCGCCGCACCCGAAGGCACCGGCAGGTCGAAGACGATCGGCAGCAGAATGCCCACCAGGGTGCTCAGGGTGGCGATCAGCACCGAGGCCCAGAAAAAGCCCTTGAGCGACTGGCTGATCAGGCGCGCCGCGGCTGCCGGGATCACCAGCAGGGCGCCGACCAGGATCGCGCCGATGACTTTCACCGCTGCTACGGTGACCAGGGTCACCAGTACCACGAACAGGTAGTCCAGGCGTTTCACCGCGACGCCGCGTACCGCTGCCAGTTGCGGGTTGAAGCTGGCCAGCATGATGCGGTTGTACAACGGCAAGGCCAGGGCCAGCACCAGGCTGGCGACGATGCCGAGCACCAGCAGGTCCTGGCCACTGACGGTCAGCACCGAGCCGAACAGCACGTTCTCGAGGATGTGCACGTTGATCTTGCCGGCCAGCATCAGCAGCAGGCTGGCGCCCAGGGCCAGCGACACCGAGAGGAACACGCCGATCAGGGTGTCGGGCGACAGCCCGGTGCGGTTGCGCAAAAAGTTCAGCAGGATGCCGAACAACAGGCAGTAGCCGAACAGGCTGCCATAGGGGCCGGTGTAGGGCTCGCCAAGCAAAATGCCGATGGCCACCCCAGTCAGCGCCGCATGGCCGACGGCTTCGGAGAAGAAGGCAAAGCGCTTGACCACCACCAGGGTGCCGAGGCCGCCGAGCACCGGGCCGATCATCAGGCCGGCGAGCAGGGCATTGACCACAAAGCCATAGGCCAGGGCTTCTGGCAGGTAACCGGCGGTAGCCCAGCCCTGGATCAGCAGGCGAAATTCTTCGTAGTTCATCAGGCGGTGCTCTCGCTGCGCGGGTGAATGGAGAACAGGCTGAGCAGGCGCTCCGGGGTCAGCGCCTGGGTTGGCGGCGCGTCGAACAGCACCCGGCGGCTGAGGCCGGTGACGCGGTCGGCCAGGCGCGCCACGGCTTGCAGGTCATGCTCGATCCACAGCACCGTGGTGCCGGCGGCGCGCCAGTCGTGCAGCAGGCGTTCGAATACCTGGATACCGGCTTCGTCCAGCGCCGACATCGGCTCGTCGAGCACCAGCAATTGCGGTGCCGGGATCAGCCCCTGGGCCAGCAGCACGCGCTGGCGCTCGCCACCGGAGAGGGCGCCCATGCGCCGCTTGCGCTTGTCGAGCATGCCGACCCGCTGCAGCGCGGCATCGATGGCCGGCGCCACCTTGCGTGACAGGCCAAGAAACGCCGGGCGACGCTGGCACATGGCGGCCATGAAGTCATCGACGGTCATCGGCAGGCCACGGTCGAACTCCAGGGCCTGGGGCACGTAGCCGATGATCTGCTCGTCGCCGGGCCAGGTCAGGGTCAACTGGCCCTGGTGCGGCATCTGCCCGAGCAGGGTCTTGATCAGCGAGCTCTTGCCACCGCCGTTGGGGCCGACCAGCGCATGCACGCTGCCGGCGGCGACGTTGAAGCTGACCTTGTCGAGGATCCGCGTGCGGCCCAGGGTCAGGTCGACCTCGGCAAAGGCGATGTCCGGCCCGCAGGCGCGATTGAGCAGCGGCTGGGCCACGGTCATGCCTGGGACTCCTTGATCGCCCGCACCACGGTGTCGAGGTTGCGCTTCATCTCGACTTCGTACTTCTCCTTGCTGTAGTCGCCGTAGGAGATGTGCGTCAGCGGGTAGATCTTCACCCCCGATTCGCGCTGGATGGTTTCGACATAGGCCGAGGGGAAGTCCATCTCCGAGAAGATCACCTTCACGTCCAGGGCCTTGAGCTGGTCGATGGTCTTTTTCAGCTGGCTGGGGCTGGGTTCGATGCCGTGGGCCGGCTCCACCACTGCGGTGACTTCCAGGCCGAACTCGCGCACCAGGTAGTCGTAGGCGGCGTGGATGGTCGCCACGCGAAATTCAGCGCCCGGCGCTTCGGTGACCTGGGCCAGGGCTTCGGCGCGCAGCTTGCGCAGGCGCTTGGCGTAGGCGCGGGCGTTCTGGCTGTAGTACTTGGCGTTGTCCGGGTCGAGCTTGCCCAGCTCGCGGGCGATGTTGTTGACCTGGGCGATGCTGGCGCTGATCGACAGGAAGGTGTGCGGGTTGACCACCTTGCCGGCGCCGCGTGCGGCCACGCCGGTAGCGGCCAGCAGCGGCACGTTGCTGTTGGATTCGATGGTGGTGATGTTGGGTTTTTCGCTGGCGGCGATCATCCGGTCGGCAAAATCATCATGGCCAACGCCGTTGAGCACGATCACGTCCAGGGTGCCGATGCGCTTGATGTCCTCGGCGCGCGGCTCGTAGGCGTGGGGGTTGAAGCCGGCCGGAATCAGCGGCACCACCTCGGCCTTGTCACCGACGATGTTGCTCACGTAGCTGTAGTACGGGTGCAGGGTGATGCCGATGCGCAGCGGCTTGCCGGTATCGGCCAGGGCCAGGGCGGGCAGGGCGCAGGCGAGGAACACACTGAGAAGGCGACGGGCGAGGGTGGCGCGAAACATGGGGCGTCCTTGTGTCAATGACGATGCTGGCGGGTGACGCCGGCGTCGTAGTGGGCGGCGATCTGTTGCCAGCCGGCGGCGATCAGGGCGGCCTGGCTGAAGTCGGCAGGCACGCTGGCGCTGGCGCTGCGCTGCAACCAGACGTCAGCGGCGCCGTCCTCGGCTTCGGGCACCAGCAGGAGGAAACTGCCGGCCACCTCGCGGGCCTGGCTCAGGCCCAGGTAGGCGCGCGGCGCCAGCAGCTGCCACTGGTGCTGGCCGCGGCTGGCGGCGCTGGCGTCGGCCACGAAGGGCGGGAAGCCTTCCTCGGCCAGGACCTCGACGGCCAGCAGTTGCGGCTCGTCTTCGCGGCGCGCCTGGATCTCGTCGAACGCCACCCGCAAGTCGGCGTACACCCCTTGTTCGGCGGCATTGAGGTCGCGGCGGGCATCCAGCTGATGGGCCTCGATGCTGACCTCGTCAAGGCGTTCGCCGCGCAGGGCAACGATGCCGGCGGCCACGGCCAGGATCAGCAGGCTGACCAGCAGCACGTAAAGGGTTTCATGCCCGGCGCCGGCCGGGCGCACTACCTGGACGCGGCTCATTGCTCGATATCTGCGTAGTCGATTTCCACCACGTGGCCGGGGCCGGCGTCGAACAGCACGTAGAACTCGCCGTCCGGGCGCTTGAAGGTCAGCTTCGAGTCATCGCCAAGCTTGCCGGGCACCAGGATCGATTCGTCATAGCCGATCACATCGAGGGTGACCCCCGGCGCGCCGCTGCCATCGGAAAAACCGCCGGTGCACTGGATCTGGCCGCCATCGACGGCCTTGCATTCGCACATCGGGTTGTGTGCCAACGCCTGGCCGGCAGCGCCGAGCAGCAGCAAGGGCAGGAGCTGCTTACGAAATTTCATCATTTGCCTCCTTGTTTGTTCAGCCAGGCAACGGTAGCCGGCGAGGCCTTGCTCAACGGCACGGCGGCCTGGTGCATGCTGCCGTCCCAACCTTCGAGGGTGATCCAGAGCTCGGCGTCCGCACGGGTCTTGAGCGGGATCGGCAGGCCGGTGCTCATGCGGTACGGGGTGCCGAAGAAGATCGTCCCGGCGGCGCGCAGGCTGCGCGGCTTGCCGATGCGCAGGTAAGCGGCCTTGACCTCGGCGATGCAGGCCTGGCACAGGGCGATATTGAACGCCTTGAAGTAACCGGCAGGGCCATCGGCGCGCGGTGCCTCGTCGCGCAACTCGGCCAGTTGCACGCTCCACGGGCCGACCTTGACCTCGCCGAGCTCACGCTCGCCCAGGCCGCTGTCACCGCGAAACATCGCGGCGTCGGCAAAATACTTGGGCATGAAGCCAAGCGGGATCAGCAACAGCAGGATGTTCAGGTGAAAGCGCCATTTGTGCCAGAAGCGGCTCAGCGGGCTTTGCGGCATAACGGCTGCCTTGCTCATAGGCTCGCCTCCGTGACGGTATCGGTAGCGGTGGTGGGCTGCTTGTGCGGCTTGCGCTCGCGCTTGAGGGCAGCGGCGGTGGCCTGGGCGGTGCGCTTGGTCCAGATCAGCAGGCCGCTCAACACCATCATCGACAGCACCAGGCCGAAGAAGGCCCAGATCAGCTTGATGGTCAGGCCGCCGAAGTCACCGGTGTGCAGCGGTCGCATGGATTCGGTAACGAACTCCAGGGTCGAGCGGTCGTCGATCAAGAACTGCGACTCGATCTTGCTGTTGTACGGGTTGACGTTGACCGTCTGGAACATCAGCGGGTACCAGCCGCGCCCGCCCAGGTAGAGGTGGGCATAGGCGTTGCCGGGCAGGGAGACGAAGCTGACGTCCAGGCCGGCGATCTGCTCCTTGGCGATGCGCGTGGCGTCATCCAGGCTGATGCGCGGGGCAGGTGTGCCGGCTTCGGTGCGTGGCACGTCTTCGCGGGCAATTACTGGCACCACCGGCTCGGTGGAGATCGTGACGTGGTTGTCGGCCAGGATCGCCTGGATCAGGAACCAGGTGCCGGTGATGGAGATCACTGCAATGAACCAGATCGACCAGATGCCGCTCAGGCGGTGGAAGTCGCCCCAGAAGATCCGCGCGCCATGGTTAAAGCGCAATGTCGGCTTGAAGAAGCCCTTCCAGAACCGTTTATAGACCACAAGCCCGGTGACCAGCGAGGCCAGCATCGGCAGGCCGAGCAGCGACACCAGGTACCAGCCCCAGCTGTAGCCGTTGGTGAACGGCACCAGCCACCAGCCGTGCAAGGCACGGGTGAAGGCCTCAAAGTTGAACGATGGGCTCTTGCCCTGGATCGCCCCGGTGTAGGGGTTGACGTACAGGGTCGGCGCGCTGCCATCGGGGAAGGTCACCGCCGCGGTCAGTGCAAAGTGCGAACCGTCCGGCTGGCTGATAAAGCGCACCGCCATGTCCGGTTCGGCCTTGTGCAGGGCATCGAGCACTTGCTGGAAGCTCAGCCGCTCGGCGTCGCCATCGGGCTTGCTGGCGCGCACATCGGGGTTGGCCAGCCAGACGATTTCCTGGCTGACCACCGCCAGGGTGCCGGTAACGCAGACGATCAGGACGAAGAACCAGATCGGCAGGGCAAGCCAGCTATGGACCAGGAACCACAGTCTGGATTTGGACTTTTTCGGTTTTTGGGACATTGCAGGTGTCTTTTCAGAGAAATTGAGGTCGAGCCGATGCTCAGCCTTGGGACTGCAATAGATAAGACGAACGAGAATCGTAAAACCCGCAGGGTTAGTTGAAAGCAAATGTTTCAGAGGCACCGGGGGATCTGGCCAGTTGCGCTTAATTTTCCTTCGCAGTCATCCGTTTTTCTTGAATTACCGGGCCTGCGGGCTCGTTGTTCCTCTGGATGGATGAAAGTCGATGAATGCCGAAGATGCTCGCAAGCTTGCCCGCCGATTCATAGAGTTGCCGCTGGAAAAGCGCCGGATCTTCCTCGAAAGCCTTCGCCGCGAGGGTGTCGACTTTGCCCAGTTTCCGATTCCGGCGCAGATTGCAACGGCCGATCAGGGAAGCCTTTCGTATGCGCAACAGCGCATGTGGTTGCTCTGGCAACTGGAGCCCGGCAGTGGCGCCTACAACCTGCCCAGCGCCGTGCGCCTCAACGGTGCCCTCAACATCCAGGCGCTGGAAGCGGCCTTCGCCGGCCTGCTGGCGCGTCACGAAACCCTGCGCACCGCGTTCATCCAGGGGGCGGATGACCTGCCGCAGCGGGTGCCGGTGACGCAGGCGCTGCAGATTGCCCGGCACGATGTCAGCGACCAGCCTGAAGACCAGCGCGAAGCCTGGGTGCGGGCCGAAGCCGAGCGCCAGGCCCTGTTGCCGTTTGACCTGGCCCAGGGGCCACTGCTGCGGGTGAGCCTGGTGCGTATGGGCGAGCAGGCGCATGTGTTGCTGCTGGTCATGCACCACATCGTCGCCGACGGCTGGTCGATGAACGTGCTGATCGACGAATTCATTCGCCGTTACGACGCTGCCGACCGTGGCCAGGCGCTGGACCTGCCGGCCTTGCCGATTCAGTACAGTGACTATGCCCTGTGGCAGCGGCGCTGGCTGGAGGCGGGTGAGCAGGCCCGGCAACTGGACTACTGGCGCGCCCAGCTGGGTGATGAGCACCCGGTGCTGGCGCTGGCGCTGGATTATCCGCGTCCGCCACGGCCCAGCCAGGTCGGCGCCCGACATGAATTCAGCGTGCCGCCAGTGCTGGCCGAGCAACTGCGCGGCGCCGCCCGCCAGCACAACATCACCCTGTTCATGCTGTTGCTGGGCGGCTTCGGGCTCTTGCTGCAGCGCTACAGCGGCCAGGACGACATCCGCATTGGCGTGCCCATCGCCAATCGCAATCGCAGTGAGGTCGAGGGCCTGATCGGCTTCTTCGTCAACACCCAGGTGCTGCGCCTGCAGTTCGACCCCAGTGCCGCCGTCAGTACCTTGCTGCAACAGATCAAGGGCACGGCGCTGGGGGCGCAGGCCCATCAGGAATTGCCGTTCGAGCAATTGGTCGAGGGCCTGCGCGTAGAACGCGACAGTGGCCACAATCCGCTGTTCCAGGTGATGTACAACCATCAGCCGCAAGTCGCCGACCTGAGCGCCGTGCATAGCGCTGGCGGCCTGCAGTTGCAGGCGCTGGAGTGGACCAGCCGGACCACCCGCTTTGACCTCACCCTGGACACCTTCGAGCGCGGCGGGCAACTGCATGCGGCCTTCACCTACCGCAGTGAACTGTTCGCCCCGGCCACCATCGCGCGCATGGCCGAACACTGGCTGAACCTGCTGACGGCGATGGTCCAGGCGCCGCAGCTGGCGCTCGGCGAATTGCCGATGCTCTCGGCGCAGGCCCGCGAGGCGGTGCTCCAGCAGTCGGGCCCGAGCCCGACGGTGAGCGATGCGCGGTTGTGCATCCACCAGTTGATCGAGCGCCAAGCCGTTGCCTGGCCGCAGCGCACCGCGGTGACCTTTGCCGGGCGCAGCCTGAGCTATCAGCAGCTCAACGCCCGGGCCAACCAGCTGGCCCGCCATCTGCAGGCCCAGGGCGTAGGCCCGGATGTGCTGGTGGGGATTGCCGTTGAGCGCTCGCTGGAGATGATCGTCGGCCTGCTGGCCATCCTCAAGGCCGGTGGGGCCTATGTGCCGTTCGATCCGCAGTATCCGCGCGAGCGCCTGGCCTACCTGCTGCAAGACAGCCAGGTGAGCCTGCTGTTGACCCAGCAGGCCCTGCTTGAGCGCTTGCCGGCGCTGGACACGCTGCAGGTGCTGCTGCTCGATGGCGAGCAGGCATCGACCAGCGCATACCGTGACGATGACCTGCAGCTGGCGCTGGACCCCGAGCACCTGGCGTATGTGATTTACACCTCCGGCTCTACCGGCCAGGCCAAAGGCGTGACCCTGGCCCATCGCTCGCTGGTCAACTATGTCCAGGGCATCTTGCAGACCCTGCCGCTGGCCGGGGCGCAAAGCATGGCGGTGGTCTCGACCATTGCGGCCGACCTGGGCCACACCACCCTGTTTGGCGCGCTGTGCTCCGGTTGCACCCTGCATGTGCTCGACCTTGACCTGACCCTGGATGCCGAGCGTTTTGCCGCCTACATGGCGCGCGAGCAGATTGATGTGCTGAAAATCGTCCCCTCGCATATCGAGGCGTTGCTCAGCGACAGCCACCGTGGTGCCGGGTTGCCGCGCCAATGCCTGGTGCTGGGCGGTGAAGCGGCCTCGCCGGCCTTGCTTGAACGCATTGCCGCCTGGGCGCCGGCCTGCCAGGTGATCAACCACTATGGCCCGACCGAGTCGACCGTGGGCGCGCTGACAGCGCCGATCGAGCCGAGCCCGGGCAGCGTCCCGGCGTTGGGCCGGCCATTACCGAACCTGTGCGCACGGGTGCTGGACGGCAACCTGCAGGTGCTGCCGGCGGGCGTCAATGGCGAGCTGTTGCTCGGCGGCGCCGGCCTGGCCCGCGGTTATCACCGGCGCCCAGGGCTGACCGCCGAACGTTTTGTTCCCGATCCCCATGGCCAGGCCGGTCAGCGCCTGTATCGCACCGGTGACCTGACCAGCTACCGCGACGACGGGCAGATTCGTTTCCACGGACGTATAGACCATCAGGTGAAAATTCGCGGCTACCGCATCGAGCTCGATGAAATCAGCGCCTGCCTGCGGCGCCAGGTGGCGGTCAGGGACGCCGTCACCCGCCTGGCCACTGTCGGCGGCCAGGCGCAGATCGTCGCCTATCTGGTGCTGGACGAGTCCCAGGCCAACAGCGGCGAACATGCCTTTACCGCACAGCTGCAGCAGCGCCTGGGCGAGGTGCTGCCGGAGTACATGCTGCCGGCCCATTACGTCGTGCTGGCGGCGCTGCCGCTGACCTTGAACGGCAAGCTCGACTTGCGCGCCCTGGCGGCCATCGAGTTGCAGGCGCGGCAGGTGCCCTACCAGGCACCGCAGAACGCCGTGCAGGAACAGCTGGCACAGATCTGGGCACAGGTGCTGGAGGTCGAGCGGGTGGGGCTGCAGGACAATTTCTTCAACCTTGGCGGTCATTCGTTGCTGGCCACGCAGATTATTTCCCGGGTGCGCCGGCTACTGCAGGTCGATGTGCCGCTGCGCAGCCTGTTCGAGAGCGCAACGCTTGCCGAATTTGCCCGCCAGGTGCAACAGGCCGGCACCGCCAGCAGCCGCCCGGCGTTGCATCGGGTGTCGCCAGGGCAGCCGTTGCCGGCGTCGTTCGCACAGCAGCGGCAGTGGTTGTTGTGGACCCTGGAACCGCAAAGCCAGGCATACCACACGCCGATTGTGGTGCAGTTGCGGGGGCAACTGGAGCGTACCGCCCTGGAGCAGACCTTTGCCGCCCTGGTGGCTCGGCACGAGGCCTTCCGCACCCGTTTCAGCCAGCAGCAAGGGACCCTGTACCAGATTGTCGACGCCGATGATCCGCTCATTGTGCGCTGGGAGCGCCTGGAACAGGCGGACAGCGCGCAGATCCAGGCCAGCGTCGGCGCCGAGATCGCCACGCTGTTTGACCTGGAGCGTGGCCCGCTGCTGCGGGTCAAGGTGCTGGAAGTGGCGGCCGAGCACTTCATCCTGGTGGTGACCCTGCACCACATCATCTCTGACGGTTGGTCGATGGGCGTGCTGGGGCGTGAGTTCGCCGCCCTGTATGGCGCCTTCCAGCGCCAGCAGCCGCTGAGCCTGGCACCGCTGGCGGTGCAGTACGGCGACTATGCGCACTGGCAGCGCCGCTGGCTCGAAGGCGGTGAGCTGGCGCGTCAGCTGGACTACTGGCGTGGGCAACTGGGCAGCGAGCACCCGGTGCTGGAGCTGGCCACCGACCATCCGCGCCAGGCCGGCCAGCACTACCGGGAAGGGCGGGTCGAGCTGCACTTGCCGGTGGAGCTCGAACAGCGCATCCGCCAGTTGGCACGGCGCAACAACCTGACCCTGTTCCAGGTGTTCATTGCTTCGTTTGCCCTGCTGCTGCAGCGCTACAGCGGCCAGGACGATATCCGCATCGGCATGCCGATCAGCAACCGCAACGCCGAAGAGCTCGAAGGCCTGGTGGGCTTCTTCGTCAATACCCTGGTGATGCGCCTGCCGTTGGCGGCGCAGGCCTCGGTCAATGCCCTGCTGGCGCAGGCGCGCGATACCGCGCTGGCAGCCCAGGCCCATCAGGACCTGCCGTTCGACAAATTGGTCGAGGCGCTCAACCCGCAGCGTAGCCTGCAGCACAACCCGTTGTTTCAGGTGATGTACAACCACCTCAACACCGTCGGTGCCGCAGCTGCGGGCAACAGCCTGCCGCACTTGAGCGCGCAGGAAATGCTGCTGCCTGGCGGCATGGCGCAGTTCGAGCTGACCCTGGAAACCCTGGAAACCGATCATGGCATCCAGGCGGCGTTCATCTATGCCGCCGAGCTGTTCAATGCCGCGACCATCGAAAGCATGGCCCGGCACTGGCAGAACCTGTTGCGGGCCATGGTCGAGCAGCCTGAGCAGGCCATCGGCCAACTGCGCGTGCAGGATGACCGGCAATGGCAGGCGTTGCTCGCCGGTGCCTGCGGCCAGGCGCCGGCAGTGCATGCCGAATCGCTGGTCGAGCTGTTTGCCGCGCGTGTGCAACAGCAGCCCGAGGCGCTGGCACTGATCGAGGGCGAGCAGCGCTTGAGCTATGCCGAGCTGGATCGGCGCAGCAATCAATTGGCCCGTCATCTGCGCGCCGCCGGGGTGGGCCCGGAGGTGCGCGTGGGGCTGCTCGCCGAGCGCGGCATGGCGCTGGTGACCGCGCTGCTGGCGATCTTCAAGGCGGGCGGTGCCTATGTGCCGCTGGACCCACAGTATCCGCCCGAGCGCTTGAACTACATGCTCGAGGACAGTGGCGTGCAGTTGCTGCTCGGCCATCGGCAACTGCTCGATGGCTTGAGGCTGGACAGCACCTGCCGGCGCCTGGTGCTGGAAGACCCGCTGGGCAGTGGCTCGAGCGAGGCGCTGGAGCACGCGCAGGTCTCGGCGCAAAGCCTGGCCTATGTCATCTACACCTCCGGCTCGACCGGCCAGCCCAAGGGGGTGGCGGTCGAGCATGGCGCCCTGGCCATGCATTGCCAGGCAGCGGCAGCGCGTTATGCACTGAGCGCCGAAGATCGCCTGCTGCAGTTTGCCTCGGTGAGTTTCGATGCGGCCGCCGAGCAGATCTTCATGCCGCTGATCCAGGGTGCGGCGCTGCTGGTCGGCGACGTGACTCACTGGAGCTATGAAGCGCTGTTGGCCCAGGTTCAAGCGCATGGCTTGAGTGTCCTCGACCTGCCGCCCAGCTACCTTACCGGCATCATCGCGGCCGCCGCCCCGGGCAGCCCGGCGCTGAACGTGCGTGCCTGCATTCTCGGCGGGGAAGCCTGGAGCCAGCAGCAAGTGGCGGCGCTTGAGCACTTGCGCGGCGTGCAGCTGTACAACGCCTACGGCCCCACCGAGGCGCTGATCAGCCCGTTGATCTGGGCCTGCGAGCCCTCGGGTGAAGCGGCGCCGTATGCGCCGATCGGGACCCCGGTGGGGGCACGCTCGGCCTATCTGCTCGATGCCCAGCTCAACCCGGTGCCTGGGGGCGTGGTTGGCGAGCTTTATCTGGGGGGCGAGGGCTTGGCCCGTGGCTACCTGCAGCGCCCGGGGCTGACTGCGCAGCAGTTCGTGCCGGACCCGTTCGGGGCCTCCGGTGCGCGCCTGTACCGCAGCGGCGACCTGGGCCGTCAGCGCGCCGACGGGGTCATCGAGTACCTTGGCCGTATCGACCACCAAGTGAAGATTCGCGGCCTGCGCATCGAGCTGGGCGAGATCGAGGCGCGCCTGCGTGCGCACCGTCAGGTAAGTGCCGTGGCGGTACTTGCCCAGCCTGGCGCCCAGGGGCCGCAACTGGTGGCCTATGTCGTCGCGCCCGGGGCTGACCAGGGGTTGCTGGAGCAGCTCAAGGCGCACCTGCGCACCCGCCTGCCGGAGCACATGCTGCCGGTGCACTGGCTGCTGCTCGAGCAATTGCCGCTGAACGCCAACGGCAAGCTCGATCGCCAGGCCTTGCCGCTGCCGCAGGTAGCGGCACAGGCTGCGTTCCAGGCGCCGCGCAACGCCATGGAAAGGCAGCTGGCCGCCATTTGGGCCGAGGTGCTCAAGCGTGAACAGGTGGGCGTGCAGGACAACTTCTTCGAGCTGGGTGGCGATTCGATCATCTCCATCCAGGTGGTCAGCCGTGCCCGCCAGGCCGGCATCCACTTCAGCGCCAAAGCGCTGTTCCAGTACCAGACGGTCCAGGGTGTGGCCGCTGTCGCCCGGCGCGGCGAGGCACCCGCAGCGCTTGCCCGCGGCGAGGTCAGTGGCGAGCAGATCCTGCTGCCGATTCAGCAGGCGTTTTTCGCCGAGGCCATCGCCGAGCGCCAGCACTGGAACCAGTCGGTGTTGCTCGAGCCCCAGCAGCACCTGGACCCGCAACACCTGGAGCAGGCCTTGCAAGCCTTGGTCAAGCACCATGATGCACTGCGCTTGAGCTTTGTCGAATCAGCCGAGGGCTGGTCGGCGCACTATCGCCAGGCGCCGTTGCCCGGCTTGCTGGTTCAAGCCCGGGTGCAGGACAGCGCCGGGTTGACCCGCGTGTGCGATGAGCTCCAGCGCAGCCTCGACCTGGCCCAGGGGCCGCTGCTGCGCGGCCTGTTGGCGACCCTGGCCGATGGCAGTCAGCGACTGTTCCTGGCCATTCACCACCTGGTGGTGGACGGGGTGTCCTGGCGCATCCTGTTTGAAGACCTGCAGAGCGTTTACCGGCAATTGCACGCTGGCCAGGCCGTTGCATTGGCGGCACGCACCAGCGCCTATCAGGGCTGGGCCGAGCACCTGCAACGCCTGGCTGACAGCCCGCAACTGCGCGATGAACTGGCGTTCTGGCAGGCCCAGGGTCAAGGCGCAGGCGGGCCGTTGCCCGGCAGCCGATCGCTGGCGCCTGCGCTCAACCGCCATGCGCACACGCTGTACAGCCGCCTGGATGCGGCAACCACCCGCCAGTTACTGCAACAAGCGCCCCAGGCGTACCGGACCCAGGTCAACGACCTGCTGTTGACGGCGCTGGCGCAGGTGATCTGCCGCTGGACCGGTGAACCCAGCTTGCATATCCAGCTCGAAGGCCATGGCCGTGAAGAGCTGTTCGAAGGCCTGGACCTGAGCCGCACCGTGGGCTGGTTCACCAGCCTGTTCCCGTTGCGCCTGACGCCCCGGACCGAGGTGGGGGCATCGCTCAAGGCAATCAAGGAACAACTGCGTGCGGTGCCGAACAAGGGCATCGGTTACGGCGTGCTGCGTTACCTCGCCGACCCGGCTACCCGCCAGCAACTGGCGGCATTGCCCGGCGCGCCGATCATCTTCAACTACCTGGGGCAGTTCGACGGCAGCTTTGCCGACGCCCAGGCCTTGTTGCGCCCGGCCGGCGACAGCGGTAGCCGCGACCAGAGCCCGGATGCGCCGCTGGGTGCGCCGTTGACCCTCAATGGCCAGGTCTATGAGGGCCGGTTGAGCCTGGGCTGGACCTTCAGCACCGAGGTATTCGAGCCTGCGTTGATCGCCCGTCTGGCCGAGGACTACAGCGCCGCCCTGCAAGCGCTGATCGAGCACTGCTGCGCCCCGCAACAGGGCGGCCTGACCCCCTCGGATGTGGCGCTGGCGGCCTTGGACCAGGCGCAACTCGACAGCCTGCCGTTGGTGCCGGGCGAGATCGACGACCTGTATCCACTGTCGCCGATGCAGCAGGGCATGTTGTTCCATGCGCTGTATGCCCAAGGCAACGGGGACTACGTCAACCAGATGCAGGTCGAGGTGCGCGGGCTGGAGGTTGCCCGCTTCCGCCAGGCCTGGAAGCAGACCCTGCAGGCCCATGACATCCTGCGCAGCGGGTTTATCTGGCAGGGCGAACTGCCCCAGCCGCTGCAGTTTGTGCGCAAGCAGGTCGAGTTGCCTTTCGCCGAGTTCGACTGGCGCGGGCGTGCCGACCTGGACCAGGCGGTACAGGCCCTGGCGCGCAGTGACCGCGAGCAGGGGTTTGACCTGCAGCAGGCGCCGTTGCTGCGCCTGAGCCTGGTGCGCTGCGACAACGATCGTTACCAGTTCATCTACACCAACCACCATATCCTCATGGACGGCTGGAGCTACGCGCAGTTGCTCGGCGAGGTGCTCGAACGCTACCACGGCCATACCCCGTTGGCGGCGGCCGGGCGTTACCGTGACTACATTGCCTGGTTGCAGGCGCAAGACGCCGCGGCCAGCGCAGGGTTCTGGCAGCAGCAGTTGGCCGGGCTGGAAGCGCCGACGCACCTGGCACCGGCATTGGCCGCCTATGGTCAGGTAAGCGAGGCGGGCGGGCGTGCCACCTATGCGCAGAGCCTCGACCGCTCGGGCACCGAGGCCCTGGTAAGCTTTGCCCGGGCCAGTAAAGTCACCGTCAACACCCTGGTGCAAGCGGCCTGGCTGTTGCTGCTGCAACGCTATACCGGCCAGGCCAGCGTGGCCTTCGGCGCCACGGTTGCCGGGCGCCCGGCCCAGGTGCCCGGCGCCGACCGGCAGATCGGCCTGTTCATCAACACCTTGCCGGTGATCGCCAACCCGCAGCCGTTCTTGACCGTTGGCCAGTGGCTGCAGCAAGTGCAGGCGTTGAGCCTGGCCATGGGTGAGCATGAAGCGACGCCGCTGTTCGAAATCCAGCGTTGGGCGGGGTTGGGCGGTGAGGCGTTGTTCGACAGCCTGTTGGTGTTCGAGAACTATCCGGTCGCCGAGGCCTTGCAGCGCCAGGCCGACAGCGGCCTGCAGTTCGGCCCGCTGCGCAGCCACGAGCAGACGCATTACCCGCTGGCCTTGGCTGTGGAACTGGGAGAGTCGCTGCACCTGGGCTTCGACTATGCCGCCGGCCAGTTCAGCGCGCAGGCGGTGCAGCGCCTGGCGGCGCATGTGCTCAACCTGTTGGAGCAGTTCATGGCTGGCAGCGATGTTCGCCTCGGCGAGATCGCCTTGCCGCTGGCCGCTGAACGTGCCCAGGCACATCAGCGCAACCTGCAGCAAGGGCCGGGCGATTATCCGCTGGTGCATCAGCGCATTGCCCAATGGGCCTCGCAGCAGCCGCAACAACCGGCGGTGCTGCAAGGCGAGCGGGTCCTGAGCTTCGCGGCGTTGGAGCGCCGTGCCAACCAACTGGCGCATGCCCTGGTCGCCCGTGGCGTAGGCCCGGAAGTACGGGTAGCGGTGGGCTTGGGCCGCGACGAAGCGATGCTGGTGGCGCTGCTGGCGGTGCTCAAGGCCGGTGGCGCCTATGTGCCGCTGGATATCAATTACCCGGCCGAGCGCCTGGCCTACCTGCTCGAAGACAGTGCTGCGGCCTTGCTGCTCAGCGACTCCCGCCTGGCCTGGGAGGTGTCACTGCCGGCGCAGCTGGAGGTGCTGCACCTGGACCGCCTGTGCCTGGACGACTGGCCGCAACAGGCGCCGGTGGTCGCGATCGAGCCGGACAACCTGGCCTACATCATCTACACCTCCGGCTCTACCGGTCAGCCCAAGGGCGTTGCCGTGGCCCACGGGCCGCTGGCCATGCACTGCGCGCGGATCGGCGAGCGCTACGGCATGAGCGCCAGCGATTGCGAGCTGCTGTTCATGTCGTTTGCCTTCGACGGCGCTCACGAACGCTGGCTGACCACCCTGACCCACGGCGGGCGCGTGCTGTTGCGTGACGACAGCCTGTGGACCCCGGAACAAACCTTTGAGGCGTTGCACCGCCACGGGGTGACGGTGGCGGCGTTCCCGCCGGTGTACCTGCAGCAATTGGCCGAGCTGGCCGAGCGCCGCGGCAACCCGCCGGCGGTGCGCATCTATTGCTTTGGTGGCGACGCCGTGGCGCAGGCCAGTTTCGAACTGGCGCGGCGGGCGCTCAAACCCGAGTTCATCATCAATGGCTATGGCCCGACTGAAACCGTGGTCACCCCGCTGATCTGGAAAGCGGCGGCGAGCGACACCTGTGGTGCGGCGTATGCGCCGATCGGCAGCCGGGTCGGCGAGCGTAGCGTGCAGGTACTCGATGCTGCATTGAACCTGCTGCCCGATGGCCTGGCGGGTGAGTTGTACCTGGGGGGCTATGGGGTGGCGCGGGGCTACCTGAACCGTCCGGGGCTGACGGCCGAGCGTTTCGTGCCCGACCCGAGCGGCAGCATTGGCGGGCGCCTGTATCGTTCCGGCGATCTGGTGCGCCAGCGCGTCAGTGGCATCGTCGATTGCCTGGGGCGCATCGACCACCAGGTCAAGGTGCGCGGTTTCCGTATCGAACTGGGCGAAATCGAAGCCTGCCTGCAAGCCCAGCCAGGGGTTGCCGAGGCGGTGGTGGTGGCCCGTGACGGCGCCCATGGCAAGACCCTGGTCGGTTACCTGGTCGCCAGCCGCGACGGCCTGGCCGAGGCGCCTGCAACCTGGCTCAGCGCACTCAAGGCGCAGCTGCAAAGCCAGCTGCCGGCGTACATGGTGCCGAGCCAGCTGATGCAGCTCGAACAGTTGCCCGTGACCCCCAACGGCAAGCTTGACCGCAAGGCCTTGCCCGCACCCCAGGCGCTGCACGGCAGTGAGGCTTACCAGGCCCCGGCAAGCGACCTGCAACGCCGCCTGGCGACGATCTGGCAGCAGGTGCTCAAGGTCGAGCGGGTCGGTCTGCTGGATAACTTCTTCGAACTGGGCGGGCACTCGCTGCTGGCCACCCAGGCTACCGCCCAGGCGCAGCTGGAGCTTGGCGCGGACCTGGCCCTGGAGCTGATTTTCAAGGCCCGCAGCCTGGCGGAATACGCCGAGGCCGTGGCCGCGTGCATGACATCGAATCGAGAGGAAGACCTGAGCGACATGTTTGACTTTCTCAACGAACTGGAGGCGAACTGACATGGCTGGAATGGACAATACGCAGCTGGTGCAGCGCTTCATCAAGCTGCCTGCGCAGCAGCGCCGGCTGTTCCTGGAAAAACTCGCCGGCAAGGGCATGAGCCTGGCGCAACTGCCGATCCCGGTCAGCCGCCTTGAACACGGCGACCTGCCGCTGTCCTACGCCCAGCAGCGCCAGTGGTTCCTCTGGCAACTGGACCGGCACAGCAGTGCCTACCATATTCCGGCCGCCTTGCACCTGCACGGCGCGCTCGACAGCCAGGCCCTGCAGCGCAGCCTCACGGCCCTGGTCGCGCGTCACGAAAGCCTGCGCACCACCTTCGAGCAACAGGCCGAGCACGCCGTCCAGCGGGTACAGGCACACGCCGAACTGGCGCTGGAGCTGCACAGTGTTGAGGCGCCGGCCCAGGCCCCGGCGCGCCAGGCGCTGATCGATGCTTTTGTCGACAGCACCCTGCAACAGCCCTTTGACCTGCAGCACGGGCCGCTGCTGCGTGCGCGCTTGCTGCGCCTGGACGAGCAGGAGCATGTGCTGGTGCTGGCGCTGCACCACATCGTCGCCGATGGCTGGTCGATGCAGGTGCTGGTGCAAGAACTGGTGGCGCTGTACCTGGGCTTCAGCCAGGGCCAGCCGGCCTCGCTGCCGGCGCTGCCGATCCAGTACGCCGACTATGCGCTGTGGCAGCGTTGCTGGATGGAGGCCGGCGAGCGCGAGCGGCAACTGGCTTACTGGACCGCACACCTGGGTGATGAGCAGGCCTTGCTGGAGCTGCCCCACGACCGCCCGCGCCCGGCACAAAGCAGCTACCGTGGCGGGCGCTGGCAGATTGACCTGCCGCCTGAATTGCTCAGTGGCCTGCGGCGTACCTGCCAGCGTGAAGGGGTGACCCTGTTCATGCTGCTGCTGGCATCGTTCCAACTGCTGCTGCACCGCTACAGCGGCCAGCAGCAGATCCGCGTCGGGGTGCCGGTGGCCAACCGCAACCGCGCCGAAACCAAGGGCTTGATCGGCTTCTTCGTCAACACCCAGGTGCTCAAGGCCGAGGTGCACGGGCGCGAGACGCTGAGCGCGTTCATGCAACAGGTCAAACACACCGCGCTCGCCGCCCAGGCCTACCAGGACCTGCCGTACGAGCAACTGGTCGAAGCCCTGCAGCCGGAGCGCAGCTTGAGCTTCAATCCGTTGTTCCAGGTGATGTTCAACCACCAGGTCGACGCCGGGCAGGGCGCCAGTGCTGCCGGGCTTGCCGGCAGTTTGCGCATCGAGGCGCTGAACTGGGACAGCCATGCCTCGCCCTTTGACCTCAACCTCGACACCTTCGAGGAGGGGGAGCGTCTGTGGGCATCGCTGACCTACGCCCTGGACCTGTTCGATGCAACCACCATCGAACGCATGGCCGGCCATTGGCAGGTGCTGTTGCAGGCGTTCGCCGGTGATACCCGGCAGCGCCTGGAGGCCATTGCCCTGGACGCCGAGCCTGCCTGTGCGCAGGGCCTGGCAGAGCAGGCGCCGGGCGAACTGCTGTTGCCGATGTTGCGTGCCCAACTGCAACGCCAGCCCGACGCGCTGGCGTTGATCGTCGCCGGGCAGTCGTACAGCCACGGCGAACTTGAGGCGCGCAGCAACCGTCTGGCCTGGCAACTGCGCGAGGCCGGCATTGGCGTGCAAAGCCTGGTGGGCCTGGCGCTGGAGCGCAGCCTGGAGATGGTCGTGGCGCAACTGGCGGTGCTCAAGGCCGGTGCGGCCTATGTGCCGCTGGCCCCGGATTACCCGCGCGAGCGCCTGCAGTACATGATCGACGACAGCGGCATGCAGCTGTTGCTCAGCCACGCCGCACTCAGTGCTCGCCTGGGGCCGCTGTCGGCGCCACGTACGCTGCTGCTCGACGAGCAGGCCCTGGGCGTACCGGCCAGCGACCCGGGAGCGCCCGCGCTGGTGCTGCACCCGCACAGCCTGGCCTATGTGATCTACACCTCCGGTTCCACCGGTCAGCCCAAAGGTGTTGCCATTCGCCACGGCGGCTTGGCCAACCACATGCAGTGGATGATGCGCGCCTATCCGCTGCAGGCCGATGACCGGGTGCTGCAAAAGACTGCCTGCAGTTTCGATGCCTCGGTCTGGGAGTTCTGGCTGCCGCTGCTGTGCGGCGCGCCGTTGGTGCTGGCACCGGCCGAGCTCAACGAGGACCTGACCCAGCTGTGGCCACTGGTGGCCGAGCAGCGCATCAGCGTGTTGCAACTGGCACCCTCGCTGCTGCACGGGCTGCTCAGTTCGTTGCAGCCTGGGCAACTGGCGTCGCTGCGGCTGTTGTTCGTCGGCGGCGAGGCGCTCAAGGCCAGCCTGGTAAAACAGTTGGCGCAGCACTGGCAGGGCCGCGTGATCAACCTTTATGGCCCGACCGAATCGACCATCGATGCCAGCAGCCATGAGCTGACCTGGCAGGAGCCCGAGGACATCATCCGCATCGGCGCACCGATCAGCAACGTCAGTGCCCAGGTGCTGGACGCCAACCTGCTGCGCTGCCCACAGGGCGGCCTGGGTGAGCTGTACCTGGGAGGCGCCTCGCTGGCCAGCGGTTACCACCGCCGGCCCGGGCTGACCGCCGAGCGTTTCATCCCCGACCCTTACGGCGCCCCTGGCGCGCGCCTGTACCGCAGTGGCGACCTGGTGCGCCGCCGGGCGCAGGCTGAGCTGCATTATGTCGGGCGTATCGATCATCAGCTCAAGCTGCGCGGCCTGCGTATCGAGCTGGGTGAAATCGAGGCCTGCCTGCAGGCCCAGGCCGGTGTGCGCGAAGCGGTGGTGCTGGCCCAGGAGGGGCCGCGCGGGCCGCAACTGGTCGGCTACGTGGTGGCCGAGGAAGAGGTCCAGGTGCACGCCCTGCGCGAAGCGCTTGCCGTTCGCCTGCCGGCGCACATGGTGCCGAGCCACCTGCTGCGGTTGGCGCAACTGCCCCTGACGGTCAACGGCAAACTGGATCGCAAGGCATTACCGCTGCCTGAAAACGAGGTGGGCAGCACAACCTTCAGCGCGCCTCAGGGCGATCTTGAGCAAGCTATCGCGCAGATCTGGGCGCAGGTGCTCAAGCGTGAACAGATCGGGCGCCAGGACAATTTCTTCGAACTGGGCGGTGACTCGATCGTCTCCATCCAGGTGGTCAGCCGTGCGCGTCAGGCCGGTATTCATTTCAGCCCCAAAGACCTGTTCCAGTACCAGACCGTGCAAAGCCTGGCCACGGTGGCCAGCTTCACCGGCCACGCGTTGCAGGTCGAGCAGGGCCCGGCCAGCGGCGAGCTGGCGTTGTTGCCGATTCAACGGCAGTTCTTCGACAGCCCCGTGGCCGAGCGTCATCACTGGAACCAGTCGGTGTTGCTGGCGCCGCGTCAGGTGCTGGAGCCACAACGCCTTGAACAGGCATTGCAGGTGCTGGTGGCGCATCACGATGCGCTGCGCCAACGTTTCGTGCACGGCCCACAGGGCTGGCGTGCCGATCACTGCGCGGCAGTCGGTGAGGGCCTGGTGTGGCAGCGTCGCGCCGCCTCGGCAGAGCAATTGCTGAGCCTGTGCGAGCAGGCCCAGCGCAGCCTCGACCTGGGTGCCGGGCCTTTGCTCCGGGCCTTGTTGGTGGATCTGGACGAGGGTGGCCAGCGCCTGCTGCTGGTGGTCCATCACCTGGTGGTCGACGGTGTTTCCTGGCGAATTCTGTTCGAAGACCTGCAAGCCGTTTATGCCCAACTGGCCGCTGGCCAGGCCGCGCAACTGCCGCCGCGCACCAGTGCCGTGCAGGCCTGGGCCGGGCGCTTGCAGCAGTACGCCGGCAGTGCCGACAGTGCTGGCGCCGCGGCGTACTGGACGGGCCTGAGCGCTAGCGCCGGCGAGGACCTGCCCTGCGACAACCGCAACGCCAGCTTGAGCAAGGATCAGGCCTGCAGTGTGCGCAGCCGTCTCGACGCACCGCACACGCGTGCCTTGCTGCAACAGGCACCGGCTGCCTACCGCACGCAGATCAACGACCTGCTGTTGACTGCCCTGGCGCAGGTGATCTGCCAGTGGAGCGGCCAGGCTTCGACCTGGGTCCAGCTTGAGGGGCATGGCCGCGAGGCGCTGTTCGAGGACATCGACCTGACCCGTACGGTCGGTTGGTTCACCACGGCGTTCCCGGCCTGCCTGACCCCAGGCAACAACATCGGCGCCTCGATCAAGGCGATCAAGGAGCAGTTGCGGGCGATCCCCAACAAGGGCCTGGATTTTGGCGTGCTGCACGCCTACGGCAGTGCCGAGCAGCGCCAGGCGCTGGCCCGCCTGCCGACGCCGCGCATTACCTTCAACTACCTGGGCCAGTTTGACGCCAGCTTCGATGACCCGCATGCCTTGTTCGCCCCGGCCAGTGAAGCGTCCGGGGCCGAGCAGGGCGACCAGGCACCGCTGGGTAACTGGTTGAGCATCAACGGCCAGGTGTATGGCGGTGAGCTGACCCTGGACTGGACCTTCAGCCAGGCCATGTTCGCCCCGGCCACGGTACAGCGCCTGGCGGATGCCCTGAGCCAGCAACTGGTGCAACTGGTCGAGCATTGCCTGGCACCCGGCAACGGCGCGGTAACGCCGTCGGACTTCCCCCTGGCGGCACTCAGCCAGGCGCAGCTCGATCGCCTGCCATTGGCGCCAGGGCAGATGGCCGATATCTACCCGCTGTCGCCGATGCAGCAGGGCATGTTGTTCCACGCCCTGAATGCGCAAACCTGCGGTGACAACATCAATCAGCTGCGGGTGCAGGTCCAGGGCCTGGACGTCGAGCGTTTCCGTCACGCCTGGCAGGCCACGCTGGATGCCCATGACAGCCTGCGCAGCCAGTTTCACTGGCAAGGCGATTTCGCTGCGCCGGTGCAGGTGGTGGTGCGCGATGTGCCGCTGGCGTTTGCCAGCATCGACCTGCGCGGGGCACCGCACGGTGCCACGGCGCTGGACGACCTCGCGGCCCAGGAACGCAACGCCGGCTTTGCCCTCGACAGCGCGCCATTGCTGCGCCTGAGCCTGATCCGTCGCGACGAGCAGACGCATGAGATGATCTTCACCAGCCACCACATCCTGATGGACGGCTGGAGCAATGCACAGCTGCTGGCGGAGGTACTGCAGCGCTACGCCGGTGAAACAGTGGACGCGCCGATCGGCCGCTACCGCGACTACATCGGCTGGCTGCAGGGGCGCGACGGCGTTGCCTGCCAGGCGTTCTGGCGCCAGCAGTTGCAACACTTCGACGGCCCGACCCTGCTGAGCCAGGCCATCGCCCGCGAACCCGCTCAGGCCGCAGTGGGCAGCGCTCAGCACCAGCAGGCCCTGAGCATCGGGCAGACCCAGCGCCTGCACGCATTTGCCAGGGCGCAGAAGGTCACCCTCAATACCCTGGTGCAGGGCGCCTGGTCATTGCTGCTGCAGCATTACAGCGGCCAGGACAATGTCACCTTCGGCGCCACCGTGTCCGGGCGTCCGGCCGAGCTCAAGGGCATCGAGCGGCAGATCGGCCTGTTCATCAACAGCCTGCCGGTCATCGGCGGCGCGCGGGCGCAGCAATCGTTGCAGCACTGGCTGCAGGCCCTGCAGGCGCACAACCTCAACCTGCGCGAGCAGGAGCATACGCCGCTGTACGAGATCCAGCGCTGGGCCGGGCACAGCGGTCAGCCGCTGTTCGATACCTTGCTGGTGTTCGAGAACTACCCGGTGGCCCAGGCCCTGGAGCAGGGTGCGCCGGCCGGCTTGCGCTTTGGCGAGGTGATCGGCCATGAGCAGAACGGCTTCCCGCTGACCCTGCTGGTGGATGCCGGCGAGCAGCTGAGCGTGACGTTCAAATACACCTGCGCCGATTTCGATGCCTCGGCGGTGCAGCGCCTGGGGGCGCAACTGCACCAACTGCTGCTGCAACTGGGCGACTGCCAGGGGCATGAGGCGGTCGCCAGCCTCAGCCTGTTCAGCGCCGAGGCGCGCGCTCAGCAGGTTGCCCAGGGCGCGGGAGAGCTGGCCGACTATCCGCTGCAGTGCAGCATCCAGCAGTTGATCGAGGCCCAGGTACAGCGCACGCCCCAGGCACCGGCCCTGGTGTATGACGGGCAGAGCCTGAGCTACGCCCAGCTCAATGCCCGCGCCAACCGTCTGGCCTGGGCGTTGATCGGCCAAGGGGTTGGGCCGGATGTGCTGGTGGGGATTGCCGCCGAGCGTTCGCTGGAGATGGTCATTGGCCTGCTGGCGATCCTCAAGGCCGGCGGCGCCTATGTGCCACTGGACCCGGACTACCCGCGCGAGCGCCTGGCGCATATGTTCGCGGACAGCGGCATCGAACTGCTGCTGACCCAGTCCTGGTTGCTCGATGGCTTGCCGCCGACCCCGGGGCTGCGCACGCTGCTGCTCGACCAGGCGCACACGGTCGCCAGCCGCGAAGACGATCCGCAGGTGGCGGTGCAGGGCGAGCACCTGGCCTATGTGATCTACACCTCCGGCTCCACCGGCAAACCCAAGGGGGCGGGCAACCGCCACAGTGCCCTGGTCAATCGCCTGTGCTGGATGCAGCAAGCCTATGGCCTGGATGCCAGCGACGCGGTGCTGCAGAAAACCCCGTTCAGTTTCGACGTGTCGGTCTGGGAGTTCTTCTGGCCGCTGATGACCGGCGCGCGCCTGGTGGTTGCCGCGCCGGGCGATCACCGCGACCCGGACCGCCTGATCGAGTTGATCGAGCGTGAGGGCATCAGCACCTTACACTTCGTCCCGTCGATGCTCCAGGTGTTCCTCCAGGCGCCGCAGGTTGCCCGCTGCACCGGCTTGTCGCGGATCATCTGCAGTGGCGAGGCGCTGCCGGTCGAAGCCCAGCAGCAGGTGTTCGCCAAGCTGCCGGCGGCCGCTCTGTTCAACCTCTACGGGCCGACCGAAGCGGCCATCGACGTGACCCACTGGCAGTGTGTCGATGACGGCCGTACCAGCGTGCCGATCGGCCACGCCATCGCCAACCTGCGCACCTACATCCTCGATGGCAACCTTGAGCCGGTTGCCGAGGGTGTGCTGGGAGAGCTGTACCTGGCCGGTGCCGGCCTGGCGCGCGGTTACCACCGTCGCCCGGGGCTGACCGCCGAGCGCTTCCCGCTCGACCCGTTCGTGCCAGGCCAGCGCATGTACCGCACCGGTGACCTGGCACGCTTTGGCGCCGACGGCGCAATCGAGTATGCCGGGCGTATCGACCATCAGGTCAAGATCCGCGGGCTGCGCATCGAGCTGGGGGAAATCGAGGCGCGGCTGCTGGAACACCCGGCGATACGCGAAGCGGTGGTGGTCGCCCGCGAGGCGGTCGGCGGCACGCAACTGGTGGCCTACCTGGTTGCCGAAGGCCAGGCCAGTGCCGAGGCCATCGCCGGCTTGCGCGAGTTCCTGCGCCAGGTCCTGCCTGAACATATGCTGCCCAGCCACCTGGTGGCCTTGAGTGAAATGCCGCTGAGCCCCAACGGCAAGCTCGACCGCCGGCAATTGCCCGCGCCGCCAAGCCTGAGCGCTCAGGCGCTGCATCGGGCACCGCAGTCGGCGCTGCAGCAGCAGGTGGCGGCGACCTGGCAAGCGGTGCTGGGCACGGAGCAGGTAGGCCTGGACGACAACTTCTTCCAGTTGGGCGGCCATTCGTTGATGGCCACCCAGGTGGTGATGCGCCTGCGCGACCAACTGGCCCTGGAGGTGCCGCTCAAGCTGCTGTTCGAAGCCGAGCACCTGGAGGCCTTCTGTGCCCAGGTCCAGGCCTTGCAGGACGCGCTTTCGCCGCTACAGGACGAGTTGACTAAATCCCTGGAGGCTCTCAAACGTCTATCTGCCGAAGATCTTGAGAAACTGCTTTCCTGACAAGGGGTCGTGGCGTGCAAAAGTTAATAGAGTCTGTGGGGGCGCTTTCCTCGAAAGAGCGCAAAGCGCTGGCTGTCCTGCTGAAACAGAAAGGGATCAACCTGTTCGGGATCGCTCCTGTGTTCCAGCGTGCCGAGGACGAGCCGCTCCTGCTTTCCTATGCCCAGCAACGCCAGTGGTTTCTCTGGCAGCTGGAGCCGCACAGCCCGGCGTACAACATCCCGCTGGCGATCCGCTTGCAGGGTCGCCTGGACGTTGGTGCCCTGCAGCGCAGCCTGGATGCGCTGGTTGCCCGCCACGAAAGCCTGCGCACGCTGTTCATCGAAACGCCGGACGGGGTCAGGCAGCAGATACAGGCGCCGTCTGGCCTGGCGCTGGCGCGCCAGACCTTGCCCGGCGCAGTGGAGGCCGAGGCCGGGATTCAGGCGTTTCTGGCCGGGCAGGGCGCTCAGGGTTTCGACCTGGCCCGTGGGCCGTTGCTGCGGGCCGCCTTGTTGCAGGTCGAACACGAGCAGCACGTCCTCAGCCTGGTCCAGCACCACATCATCTCCGACGCCTGGTCGTTGCAACTGATGGTCCAAGAGCTGATGCAAACCTATGCCGCCTACAGCCAGGGCCGGGAGCCAAGCCTGCCGGCCTTGCCGGTGCAATATGCCGATTACGCGTTGTGGCAACGGCAGTGGATGGACAACGGCGAACGCGAGCGTCAGTTGGCCTACTGGAGCGAGCAATTGCAGGGGTCGCTTGAAGTCCTGCAGTTGCCGCTCGACCGCCCGCGCCAGGCCGAACGCAGCTATGCCGGCGCCAGCCTGGATGCCGCGCTGGACGCCGGCCTGGGCGAGCAGCTCAAGGCCCTTGCCGCGCGCCAAGGGGTGACGGTGTTCGTGCTGATGCTGGCGGCGTTCCAGGCCCTGCTGCAGCGCTTGAGCGGCCAGCAGGAGATCCGTGTCGGGGTGCCGATCGCCAACCGCGGGCGGCCTGAGACCGAGCGCCTGATTGGCTTCTTCGTCAACACCCAGGTGATGAAGGCACAGGTGTGCGGTGAGCAGCGCTTCAGCGAACTGCTTGCCCAGGTGCGCGAGGCGGCCCTGCAGGCCCAGACTTACCAGGACCTGCCCTTCGAGCAGTTGCTCGACGTGCTCAAGGCCGAACGCAGCCTGAGCCATTCGGCGTTGTTCCAGGTGATGTTCAATCATCAGCGCGAGGAGCCTGGCAGTGCCTCGCCAGCCCTGGCCGGCTTGCACATGACGCCACTGGTGCAACCGCTGACCACCAGCAAGTTCGACCTGACCCTCAATACCCTGGAGCATCCGGGCGGGATCGAGGCGACCTTTGTCTACGCCAGCGACCTGTTCGATGCCTGCAGCATCGAGGCCATTGCCGGGCAGTGGCGAGGGCTGTTGCAGGCCATCGTTGACGACGTCCAGGTGCGCATCGAGGACCTGCCGCTGCTGTCGGCCACTGAGGAGCAGCGCCTGGCCGCGCTTGGCCAGGGGCCGCAATGCAGGTTTGCCGCCAGCAGCGTGCTGGCGCTGTTCGAGCAGCAGTTGGCGGCCACGCCAGAGCGCCTGGCAACGGTGTGTGCGACGCAGCAATTGAGCTACGCCGAAGTCGATCAGCAGGCCGGGCGCCTGGCCGCCCACCTGCGCGCATTGGGCGTGGGCCGCGAATCGCGGGTGGCGATTGCCCTGGAGCGCAGTTCGGCACTGGTCGTGGCGATCCTGGCGGTGTTCAAGGCCGGGGCCAGCTACTTGCCGCTGGACCCGCAAGCCGCTCCTGATCGCCTGCGCACGCTGCTTGAGGACAGTGGCGCCCAGGTGCTGCTCTGCGATTCGGCGGTGCAGGCCGACATGCCGCGGGTAGCGGGTCAGGTGCTGGTCTGTGTCGACCGCCCCGGCGCTGAAGCGCTCGCCAGTGGCGAACGGCTGCACACGCTGCCGCTGGCCGAGAGCTGCGCCTATGTCATCTACACCTCCGGCTCCACCGGGCAGCCCAAAGGGGTGATGGTCAGCCATGGCGCCCTGGCCAACTATGTCCAGGGCCTGTTGCAACGCCTGCCGCTGGAGCAGGCGCAGAGCATGGCGATGGTCTCCACGGTCGCCGCCGACCTCGGCCACACCGTGTTGTTCGGCGCGCTGTGCTCGGGGCGGACTCTGCATCTGTTCGACCCGCACACGGCGATGGACGCCCAGGCCATGGCCGGGGCCATGCAGCGCCAGCAGGTCGATGTGCTGAAGATTGTGCCTTCGCACCTGGCGGCGTTGATGGCCTCGGCCCAGGCCGCCGAGGTGTTGCCGCGCCGCCTGCTGGTGCTCGGTGGCGAAGCCTGTCCGCCGGCGCTGCTCGCGCGCGTGCGGCAACTGGCGCCGCAGTGCCGGGTGTTCAACCACTATGGGCCGACCGAATCCACTGTCGGTGTGCTCGCCGGGCCGCTCGAGGCCGCGCCGGTCAGCCTCGGCCAGCCCTTGGCCAATACCCGCGTGCGGGTGCTCGACCCCAGCCTGCAGGTGGTGGCGGACGGCGGCACGGGCGAGCTGTACATCGGTGGCCAAGGCCTGGCGCGCGGCTACCTCGGGCAACCGGGGCTGACCGCCGAGCGCTTTGTCCCCGACCCCTTCAGCAGCAACGGCGAGCGCTTGTACCGCAGTGGCGATGGCGTGCGCCTGAGCGCCGGACAGTGGCACTATCAGGGACGCATCGACGATCAACTGAAAGTTCGCGGTTTTCGCGTCGAGCCCGGCGAGGTCGCTGCGTGCCTGCGCAGCCTGGATGGCGTGGAGCAGGCGGTGGTCGTCGGCCACGCCAGTGAGCGCGGCCAGCAACTGCTCGGTTACGTGGTCAGTCGTATCGGCAGCACGGCCGAGGTGGCGGCCGCCTTGCTGGGCGAACTGCGCGCACGCTTGCCGGACTACATGGTCCCGGCGCAGTTGATCCTGCTGCAGCAGCTGCCCCTGACCGCCAACGGCAAGCTCGACCGCAAGGCGCTACCGGCGCCCGCCCAGCAGGCGGCGAGCGATGCCTACAGTGCACCGCAAGGCGAGCTGGAACAGCAACTGGCGGCAATCTGGGAGGACGTGCTCAAGGTCCCGCGGGTTGGCCGACAGGACAATTTCTTCGAGCTGGGCGGCGACTCGATCATCTCCATCCAGGTGGTCAGCCGCGCGCGTGAAGCGGGTATCCGCTTTACCCCCAAGGACCTGTTCCAGCACCAGAGCGTGCAACGCCTGGCCAGGATTGCCAGTGCCGGTGCGGCCCAGGCGCCCAGTGCGAGCGGGCCGGTCGAGGGCCGCCTGACCCTGCTGCCGATCCAGCAGATGTTCTTCGAGAACGAGGTGGTCGACCGTCATCACTGGAACCAGTCGGTGCTGCTTGCCCCGCGCACGCCGTTGTCCGCGCCGGCCCTGGCGGCGGCCTTGCAGGCCTTGCTGAGGCAACACGATGCCTTGCGCCTGCGCTTTAGCCAGACACCTGACGGCTGGCTCGCCGAGCACCACCCCGGCGCGGGCGCTGACGAGCTGTTGTGGCAGCGCAACACCTGCCTTGAGCAGCTGCCGGCGATCTGCGAGCAGGCCCAGCGCAGCCTCGACCTGGCCCATGGGCCGTTGCTGCGGGCGGTGCTGTTGAGCCTCGAAGATGGCCAGCAGCGCTTGCTGCTGGTGGTGCACCACCTGGTGGTCGATGGCGTTTCCTGGCGCATCCTGCTGGAAGACCTGCAGAGCGCCTACGGGCAATTGGCCGCCGGCCAGGCTTTGAGCCTGCCGGGCAAAACCTGTTCGGCCCAACACTGGGCCGAACGCCTGCAGGCGCGCGCGGGCAGCGCCGCGTTGCAGGCCGAACTCGGCTATTGGCAGGCGCAGGCGGCGGTTCACGACCTGCCGGTGCGCGATGCCCGTTGCCCGTTGTTGCAACGTGATGCCCGGACCGTCTACAGCCGTCTGGACAACGCCGCCACCCAGCGTTTGTTGCAACAGGCGCCCGCCGCGTACCGCACGCGCATCAACGAGCTGCTGCTGACTGCCCTGGCCCGGGTGATCTGCCGCTGGAGCGGGCAGCCAAGTACCCAGGTGGTACTGGAAGGCCATGGCCGCGAAGAGCTGTTTGCCGATCTCGACCTGACCCGCAGTGTCGGCTGGTTCACCAGCAAGTACCCACTGGCGCTGACGCCGGCGCCTGGCCTGGCCGAGGCGATCAAGGCGATCAAGGAGCAGGTCCGGGCGGTGCCCGATAACGGCATCGGCTATGGCCTGCTGCGTTACCTGGGCGATAGCACGGCGCGCCAGGCGCTGGGCCAGCGGCCGTTGCCGCGCATCACCTTCAACTACCTGGGGCAGTTCGACAACAGCTTCGACGGCCAGAGCGACGATGCGCTGTTTACCGTGGCCCGTGAAGCCTCGGGCAGCGAGCGCGCCGAGCTGGCCGAGCTGGGCAACTGGCTGACCCTCAATGGCCAGGTGTACCAAGGGCGGCTGAGCATCGGCTGGATCTTCAGCCCGCAGATGTTCGACAGCCAGGTCGTCGAAGGCTTGGCCGCCGACTATGCCAGCGAACTGCAGGCGCTGATCGAGCACTGTTGCCATGAGGCCAGCGGCGGCCTGACCCCGGCGGACTTCCCCCTGGCCGGGCTGACCCAGGCCCAGCTCGACGGCCTGCCGGTGCCGGCGCGCGAGGTGGCCGATATCTACCCGTTGTCGCCGATGCAACAGGGCATGCTGTTCCACTCCCTGGAAGCCGACGAGGCCGGCTTGTACATCAACCAGACCAGCGTCGCGGTGCAGGGGCTTGAGCTTGAGCGCTTCGTTGCGGCCTGGGACCTGGCAGTGGCCAACCACGACGTGTTGCGTAGCGGGTTCTGGAACGCCAGCCACCTGGCCCAACCGCTGCAGGTGGTGAGCAAGCAGGCGCCGTCCGTGGTGCGTGTGCTCGACTGGCGTGGCCAGGCGGTAGCCAGCGACGCCATCGAGATGCTGGTGCACGCCGATTGCCGCGAGGGCTTCGACCTGCTGCGCGCGCCGCTGATGCGGGTCACCCTGGTGCGCCTTGACGATCAGCGTTGCCACCTGATCTGGACCCGTCACCACATTCTCATGGACGGCTGGAGCAGCTCACGCCTGCTCGCAGAGGTGTTCCAGGCCTACCATGGGCGCCCGGTGCAAGTGCAAGGGCGCTACGGCGACTACATTGCCTGGCTGCAGCAACAGGATGACCAACAAGCCCTGGAGCAGTTCTGGCGCCAGCAATTGCGCGACCTGGGCGAGGTCACCGAGCTTGCGGCCTGCACCTGGCCGCGCCCTGCGGCCCAGTTGCACGGCCACGATGCGCTCTACCTGGATTGGGATGCTGCCCGCACCCGCCAGTTGCGCAACGCCGCCCAGCAGTTGCGGGTCACCGCCAACACCCTGGTGCAGGCCGCCTGGTTGCTGCTGTTGCAGCGCTACACCGGCCAGCAGAGCGTCTGTTTCGGCGCGACGGTGGCCGGGCGCCCGGCCAGCCTGCCTCAGGCCGGCGAGATGCTCGGGCTGTTCATCAACACCTTGCCGATCCTGCAAAGCCTGCGGCCAGACCAGCGCGTCGGCGACTGGCTGGAGCAACTGCAGGCCTACAACCTGGACGTGCGTGACCACGAGCATGCATCGCTTGCCGACATCCAGCGCTGGGCCGGGCACAGTGGCCGCAGCCTGTTCGACAGCATCATCGTGTTCGAGAACTACCCGGTCGACGAGCGCCTGCGGGAGGTCGGCCAGGGCTCGTTGCAGTTTGGCGCCACCAGCGGTCGCGATGTCACCAACTACCCGATGGACCTGGCGGTCAATCTGGGCGAAACCCTGAGCATCGAGTTCCTCTACCTGCGCAACCGCTTCAGCGCCGACAGCGTGGTGCAGATCCGCGCCTGTTTCGAGACGCTGTTGCAAGCCTTGCTGGAGCAGCCGCAGGCGACCCTCGGCAGCCTGGCCATGCTCGATGCCGGCGGCCTGCAGGCGTTGGCCGCGGCCAACCCGGTGCTGCCAGCAGAGCCCCAGGCGCCGAGCCTGCTCGAGCGGGTCCAGGCCCATGCCGCAAGCCAGGGCGATGCGCCGGCGGTGGTCTGCGCCGGGCAGCAGTTGAGTTATGCCGAACTCGAAGCGCAGGCCAATGCCCTGGCGCACTGCCTGCGTGCCCAGGGCGTAGGGCCGGAAGTGCGCGTAGGGGTTGCGTTGAACCGTTCGGTGCAGATGATCGTGGCCCTGTACGCCGTGCACAAGACCGGCGCCGCCTACGTACCGCTGGATATCGACTACCCGCAGGAGCGCCTGCAATGGATCGTCGAAGACTCGGCCATGAAGGTACTGCTGACCCATAGCCGGGTGCTGGCGCGCCTGCCGCAGACCACTCAGGCGCAGGTGCTGAGCCTCGACACCCTGGCACTGGATCAGTACCCGCAAACAGCGCCGCCGGTGCACATTGAGGCAGAGCATCTGGCGTACCTGATCTACACCTCCGGGTCCACCGGCAAGCCCAAGGGCGTTGCCGTGGCGCGCGGGCCGCTGGCCATGCATTGCCAGGCGATCGGCGCGCTGTACCAGATGACCCCGGCAACCCGCGAACTGCTGTTCATGTCGTTCGCTTTCGACGGTGCCCAGGAGCGCTGGTGGTCGACGCTGTTGGCCGGCGGTTGCCTGGTGCTGCGTGACGACAGCCTGTGGACCGCCGAAGAAACCTGGGCGGTGCTGCATGAGCAAGGCATCAGCATTGCCTGCTTCCCGCCGGCCTACCTCAAACAGATCGCCGAGTATGGCCAGGGCCAGGACAACCCGCCGCCGGTGGACATCTACTGCTTTGGCGGCGATGCCGTCGCCGAGGCCAACTTCGACCTGGTCCAGCGCACCCTGCGCCCGCGGATGATCACCAACGGCTATGGCCCGACCGAAACCGTGGTCACCCCGATGCTTTGGCGCGCCGCCGCCGGGGCCCGCTGCGAAGCGGCCTATGCGCCGATCGGCGAGCGTGTCGGCAACCGCAGCCTGTATGTCCTCGATGCCCAGCTCAACCCCTTGCCCGACGGCGTCGCCGGCGAGTTGTACATCGGCGGCGAAGGCTTGGCGCGCGGCTATCACCAGCGCCCGGGGCTGACCGCCGAGCGCTTCATTGCCAGCCCGTTCGAGGCCGGCGGGCGCCTGTACCGCTCCGGTGACCTGGTACGCCGCCGCGCCGACGGGGTGATCGACTACCTGGGACGCCTGGATCATCAGGTGAAGATTCGCGGCTTTCGCATCGAGCTGGGTGAAATCGAAGCCCGTCTGCGCGCTCAGGCCGGGGTACGCGAGGCCGTGGTGGTGGCCCGCGACAGCGAGGCGGGCAAACGCCTGATCGCTTATGTGGTGGCCACGGCGCAGGGGCTGCAGGTCGAGCAGTTGCGCAGTGCCCTGCAGGGCGAACTGCCCGATTACATGGTGCCCGCGCAGATCCTTGAACTTCAGGCCATGCCGCTCAACCCCAGTGGCAAGCTCGATCGCCTGGCCTTGCCCGACCCGGACTTCAAGGGCAAGGCGTATGTCGCCCCGCGCAACGCCCTGGAACGCCTGCTGGCGGCTATCTGGGAGGAGGTGCTGGAGCTTGAACAGGTCGGTGCCACGGACAACTTCTTCGAGCTCGGCGGCGATTCGCTGCGCACCCTCAAGGTGTTGAGCAAGGTGCGCCAGCAAGCACCGGCCGGCTTTGAACTGAAGCTGCGCGACATGCTGGCCAAGCCAACCATCGCTCAGTTGTCGGGTTATGAGGAGCAGGCAGGCGAGCTTGACCCGGTGCTGGCGCTCAATGGCGCCACGCAGCCAGGCCCGGCGCTGTTCTGCCTGCACGCAGGCTTCGGCACGGTGTTCGACTACGAACCGTTGGCGCGGCGCCTGCAAGGGCAGTGCAGGGTGTATGGCCTGCAATGCCGAATGCTCCTGGACCGTGACTGGGAGGATGACTCGCTGGAGTCGATGGCCATCGATTACGCCCAGTACATTCGCCAGAAACAGGCACAAGGTCCGTACCGTCTGTTGGGCTGGTCGCTGGGTGGCACCCTGGCGGTGCTGGTCGCCGCAGAGCTGGAAAAACAAGGGCAGACGGTGAGCTTCCTGGGCCTGGTCGACAGTTTTATCCCACGGCGCGATCCGTTGGCGCACGCGGATGACTGGCGTGACGACCTGCCGGCGTTTCTGGCCCAGACCGCCAATCTGCGGGTCGAACCTGGCCAACTGCCGAGTGACGAGCCTGACCTGGCGCAGCTCAGCGCCTTGTTGGCCGCGCTGCAGCCGGCTACGCCGGCCCAGGCCAGCCGCTTCGAAGCCGATGAACTGGCCCGTGCCTTCCAGGTGGGCTTGCGCCTGAAGGCCCTGTCCCGGCACGTGCAACCATTGCCGCGCAGCGCCTGTGCGGCACAGGTGTGGTGGCGCGCTGAACTGCCGGTTGAGCTGCTCGAGGCCTATGAAGCGAGCCTGCACGTGCAGGCCGCAGGGCAGCGTATCGACGCCGGTCACTACGACATCCTGGCCAACAGCGAGCTGCTTGCCCAGCTGCAGCGGCACGTGTTGCGGGCTGAAACGCTGGTCGATTGAACCCGGGGCGGGGCCGTCCGGCCCCGCCTTTTTTCCTAATATTCTGTCTGGATGCTTCCATGTCCTTGCACCCTGATCTTTCTGCCTTTCTGGAGCTTGCCGAGTTCGGTCGCCTGACCGGCAAAAGCCAGCCTCTGCACGCGTTGCCGCTGGCCAAGGCGCGTGCCGATTTCGAGGCCACTTCGCAGATCCTTGACCCCAACCCGCCGGGCGAGCTGCAGGTCAGCGCCCTGCAGTTGCCGACCCGCGACGGTAGCGAGATTGCCGCGCGGCTCTATCGCCGCAGCGCCAGCGCCGCTAAAGCCTTGCCGGTGATGCTCTATTTTCATGGTGGTGGCTATGTGGTCGGCAGCCTCGATTCCCATGATTCGGTGTGCCGCCGCCTGGCGCTCAGCGGTGAGTTCGCGGTGTTGGCCCCGGCCTACCGGCTGGCACCGGAACACCGCTTCCCAACTGCCGTGGAGGATGCCGCCGACAGCCTGGCAGCGCTCGTCGAGCAGGCCGGCGCCCTGCACCTGGACAGCGCTAAAGTGGTGCTGGCCGGTGACAGTGCCGGGGCGACCCTGGCCACGGTGCTGGCGGCGATGGCCGCGTCCGGGGCGTTGCCAGCGGCACTGCGGCCGGTGGCGCAGTTACTGTTCTATCCGGTGACCGACATCAGCCAGCTGCGGGCGTCCCATCAGCGTTACGCCGAAGGCTACCTGCTGGAGTCGGCCACCCTGGAGTGGTTTTACCAGCACTACGCGCGCACGCCAGCCGACCGTCTCGACTGGCGCGCCTCGCCGCTGCTCGGCAGCGCCATTGCCCAGGTGCCGGCCTACGTGGCGCTGGCCGGCTACGACCCGCTGCATGATGAAGGCCTGGCCTATGCCCAGTGGTTGCAGGCGGCGGGTACCGAGGTGACCTTGAGTGTCGAAACCGGTCTGTCCCATGATTTCTTGCGCATGGGCGGCATCGTCGCCCAGGTGGAGCAGGTCTACGCACAGGCATCGGCCTGGCTTGGCCAGGTGCTCGAACGCTGAGGCCCGAACAGCAAAACGCCGCCCCGGCAAAGGTCGCTCCCAGGAGCCTGGCCTTTGCCGGGGCGGCGTTTGTGTGCAGGACGATCAGAACTCGTACTTGGTGCTCACCAGGAAGCTGCGCGGTTCACCGTAGGAGCCGCTGTAGAAGTTGTCATCCAGGGAGCTGATGTACTTCTTGTCGAACAAGTTGTTGACGGTGGCGGTGGTCGACCACTTGGGCGTCAGCTGATAGCGGGCCATCAGGTTGAAGGTCGCGTAGTCGCCTTGCTTGGCCTTGGCCGGCGCACTCAGTTGCCAGGAGTCGACAGTGAAGTGAATGCCGCTCTGCCAGTTCATGCCACCGCCGACGGTCAGGCGATCCAGCTCGCCGGGCAAGCGGTAGGTGGTCCAGAGTTTGAACAGGTCGGTCGGGACGATGGTCTTGACCCGCTCGCCGTCATGGTCCTTGACCACCGCATGGGTATAGCTGGCGGCGATGTTCCAGTCCGGCATGATCTCGCCGTTGACTTCCAGGTCGATGCCCTTGGTCTTGGTTTTTTCCGCCTTGTAGGCGGTGATCAGGTCGTTGCTGGGCAGGGTGCCGTTTGGGATCGCATCGTTGTCCAGCTTGACCTCGAACAGGGCCAGGGCGGTGTTCAGGCGGCCGCCGAAGTATTCGCTTTTCAGGCCGATCTCGTAGTTGTCGCCTTCACGTGGGTCGAGCAGCTTGCCGTCGCGGGAGCGGTAGGGCTGCGGCTTGAAAATGCTGGTGTAGCTGGCATACACCGAGTGGATGTCGTTGAGGTCGTAGACCACGCCGGCATACGGGGTGACTTCGCCGCTGACCTTGACCGAGTCATCGGTATTGTTGCGCACCATTTTCGGGACGTTGTAGTGCAGCATGGCGTCGTACTTGTAGTTGCTGACCCGCGCGCCGAGGATCACCGAGAGGTCGTCGGTGGGCTTGAGGCGGGTGGCCAGGTAGGCGCCGTTCTGCCGCTGCTTGAGGTTGTCGTCTTCGCGGTTCATGGTGTAGGTCGGGTTGGGCGCATAGTTGTCCCAGGTCCAGATGTTCACCGGCTTGCCGCTGACGCCGTTGTCGCTGCCGCCATCGGCGGTCGGGTGGCCGAAACCGTTGCGGCGGTTTTCGTAGTCCTGGTAGTTGAAACCGACCACCAGTTCGTGGGTGCGCCCGCCCAGCTCGAAGGGGCCGGACAGCATGATGTCGAGGCCGCGCTGTTCCTGGGTGTTGTCGCCCTTGGTGGCGGTGTATTTGAGTTTGTCGCCGGTTTCGGCGTTGACGAAGCCGGTGGAGGTGCCGACGATGATCGAGTTGTAGTCGCGGGTGCCGTACAGCGAGTTGGCGGCGACCTTGAGGGTCCAGTCGTGGGCCAGTTTCTGTTCGATCGAGGCGAAGGCGTTGACTGTCTCCTGGCGGTTGGTGCTGTTGCGGCTGGCACCGTTGGCCGAGCGCTGCATGTGCACGCGGTTGCCCTTGTTGTCGACGATCGGCAGGCCGGTGGTGGAGAAGCCGCGTGGGTCGCTGTTGAGGTAATCGACGCCGACGGTGAGCAGGGTGCTGTCGGTCAGGTCGGCCTCGACGATCCCGTAGAGGATGGTCTTTTCCTGCTGCAGGTGGTCGGTAAAGCTGTTGCCTTGCTGGTAGGCGGCCACCGCGCGGCCGCGCAGCTTGCCGTTTTCGGTCAGCGGGCCGGAGACGTCCACTTCACTGCGGTACAGGTCCCAGGAGCCGAGGCCGCCGCTGACGTAACCCTTGAAGGTGTCGGTGGGGCGCTTGCGCACCAGGTTGATGGTCCCGGACGGGTCACCGGCACCGGACATCAGGCCGGTGGCGCCGCGAACCACTTCAATCCGGTCATAGATGGCCATGTCCGACAGCGCCTGGGGCAGGGCCTGGCTGAAGGCGAAGGAAGTGGTGGGCAGGCCGTCGTACTGGTAGTTGTCGATGGCCAGGCCGCGCGAGTACACATACAAGCGGTCACTGCCCGGGCTCTGTACGTTGATGCCGGCCGTCTGTTCCAGCACCTGGCCGATGCTGCGCAGGTTCTGGTCGTCGATGCGCTGGCGGGTCATGACGCTGACCGACTGCGGCGTTTCGCGCAGGCTCAGGTTGAGCTTGGTGGCGGTGTTGGTCGAGCCAGTGGTGTAGGAACCTGTGCCTTCAGTGGTGCTCCCCAGCCCGGTGGCACCAATGGTCGTCGCCCCCAGTTCGACCGAGCTCGACGAGCCGCGGCCGGTGACGGTCAGGGTATCGCCCTGCAGGCTGTAGTTGAGGTTCGTGCCGCCGAGCAGGATACCAATCGCCGCTTCCGGCTGCAGGCGCCCTTGCACCGGCGCACCACGCAGGTTCATCACATCGTCAGGGCTGAACAACAGCTGCACGTTGGCCTGCTGGCCGAAGCTCTGCAAGGCGCTGGACAGCGGTTGCGCCGGAATGTCGAAGGCCACTTCCCGTGCCTGCACCTGGGCAGCCAGCGGCAGGGCCAGTGCCAGGCCGAGGGTGGTGGAAACAATGCGCGGTTTGAGCAGCCTGCGCATCATCAGCGCTTTGGCTAGAGGTGAAAGGGCGTGTGCTGGCATGGTGTGCTCTTGGCAGGGTGGCTACTTGATTGATAATGATTTCTATTACTGGTGATGAGACGTTCGTAGGCCCGCAAACCGGAAAATTATTTTCGGCCGCGGGCTTTTTCAGTGCGAAGGGATCAGGCCAGTTGCGGTTCGCTGACGACGCTGCCGGCGTTCATGCGCACCAGCTGGTCGGCGACGTCGAAGTAGCGATCGTCGTGGGAGATGACAATGATGGTCTTGCCCAGGCGTTTGAGGTCCGGGAGCAATTCGGTGTAGAAGATCCGCCGGAAGGTCGGGTCCTGGTCGGCGGCCCACTCGTCGAACACCAGTACCGGGCGTTCTTCGAGCCAGGCATTGAGCAGGGCCAGGCGTTTGCGTTGCCCGGTCGACAGGTCGGTGGTGCTGAACACCCCGTCGCGGACACTGACTTTGTGGTCGATTTCCAGGCGCCGCAGGTAGCGGTCGGCGTCGGCGGGAATCTGCGTGTCACCCTGGACCACATCGTCGAACAGGTAGTAGTCGGCAAAGATGGTGGTGAACAACTGCCGATAATCGTCGCGGGTTTCGGCCACCACCGGCGTGCCGTTGAGCACGATGCTGCCACCTTGTGGCGCGTACAGGCCCAGCAGCAACTTGATCAGGGTGGTCTTGCCGCAGCCGTTTTCACCGACGATGAAAATGATCTCGCCCTGTTCGATGCGCAGGTTCACCGGCCCCAGCCGAAACGGCTCGAAGCCCTCCACGCGGGGGAAGGTGTAGGTCACATCGGTCAGTTCCAGGCTGTTTACCGCAGGCGCTGGCGCGCCGTTGTCGCTGAGCAGCAGGTGAGCCTCGGGTGAGGAGAACTGCTGCGACAGTTCGGCGATGCGCCGAAACGCAATCTGCGCGCGGCTGACGATCGGCAGGGTGCTGACCAGGTGATCGAGCGGGCCTTTCATGTACAGCAGCACCAGCACGAAGCCGCTCATCGCCGCCTTGTTGTCGCTCGGCCATAACGACTGCATGGCCAGGGCCAGGCCGATGACCACGAAGAACAGCATCGAGCCGAAGCTCTTGGCGATCACGAAGGTGTTGATCGAGCGGATCTGCGTGGCGCAGATCCGTTCGGCGGTGCCCTGGATGCCCTGGACGAACATGCGCTGGCGCCGTGGGCGGTGGATGCGCAGTTCCTTGGCCCCTTCGGCGATGGCGTGGTAGTGCTTTTGCAGTTCGTCCTCGGCTTCACGCGCCGCTTCAAAGCCTTTCAGGCCGCGTGCGCGGGCGATGAATTGCACGGCGGTGCCCAGGGCAATGGCCAGCAGGATCAGCAGGAACATCGGCCACGACAGCATCGCCAGGTAGCCCAGGCAGCCGAGCACCACGGTCAGGGAAATCGCCAGCGGGGCAAAGGCGAAGGCGAAATCGCTGATGGTGTCGACGTCATGGGTGAGCACCGGAATCAAGCGGTGGCTGCGGTATCGCTCGATCTGGTCGATGGGCGCGGCGAGCACCTTCTCGCCCAGTGTCTTGCGCAGTTTGGCGATGATGTGCTGGCCGACGTGGTTGGTGCCGATGTCGGAGCAGATGGTGCTGAGCAGCGCCAGCAGGCACAACCCGGCAAAACCCAGGACAACGCCCTGGGTCAGGCCGCTGTCGCTGTGCAGGGCGCTGTTGATGGTCGCCAGCAGCGTGGTGACGCTGATGCCGCCGACCATGCCCAGGGCGATGGACATCGCCACCAGCGGCCAGAACGGTTTGAGCAGGCCGAACAGGTCGCGAACGGCGCTGCGGGATGGACGGGTCATTGACGTCTCTCGCTTCAGGCGTTGATGAGGTCGGCGGCCAGCGGGCTCTCGCGCAGGGTGCGCGGCGTGTCCAGCGCGTGGTACAGCGCCTGGCTGATCTCGTCGGCGCGCGCCGGCAGTACTGACAGCAGGGTGTCGCTCAGGCCGTGGGAGGCCTCACAGAAACCTTGCAGGTAGATGCCCGCTTTCAGGCGTGGATCGCTCAGGGCGCGGTAATGGCGATCGACCTGGAAGTCCTGCAGGTACTCCTGCAGCGGCGCCAGCAGCTCGCGGTGCGAGCGGCGCTCGTAGCCGGTGGCCAGAATCACCGCGTCATACCGGTGGGTCTGATCCTTGCCGGTGGCGTGATCGCGCAGGGTCAGTTCGATGCCCTGGTCGGTGGCCGAGACCGCTTCCACTTCACGGCGGCAGAGTACCGAGTGGCGGAACTGGTGCGCGACTTTCTGCCGGTAGAGGATGCCGTAGATGCGCTCGATCAGGTCGACGTCAACCACCGAGTAGTTGGTGTTGTGGTATTGCTCGATGAGTTTTTCGCGGTCCTGGGGTTGTTGCTCGAACACCAGGTCCGTGTAGGCCGGGGCGAAGATCTCGTTGACGAACGGGCTGTCATCGGCAGGCTTGAGGGCCGAGGAGCGCAGGATCATGTCGACCTTCACCGACGGGAAGCTGTCGTTGAGGTCGATGAAGGCCTCGGCCGCGCTTTGCCCGGAGCCGATGATGGCGATGCGCATGGCCTGGCCCTGGGCGCACGGCAGTTGCTCGAGCGCCGCCAGGTACTGGGAGTGGTGGAACACCCGCGGGTCTTGCTTGAACGGTGCGAAAAGCTTGGGAATACGTGGCGAGCCACCGCTGCCTACCACCACCGAGCGGGTCAGGCGGCTGTGCTCGCGGCCCTGGCTGTCACGCGAGACCAGCTTGAGCAGGTCGATGGCGTCGCCGTTGAAGTGCGGCTCGATGCGCACCACTTCTTCACCGTAGACGGCCTGGTCGGCAAAGTGCTCGGCAACCCAGCGCAGGTAGTCGTTGAACTCCAGGCGGCAGGGATAGAAGGTGCCCAGGTTGATGAAGTCGACCAGGCGCCCTTGCTTGTGCAGGTAGTTGACGAAGCTGTAGGGGCTGGTGGGGTTGCGCAGCGAGACCAGGTCCTTGAGGAAGGAAATCTGCAGCTCGCTCTGGGTGGCCAGGGTGTTGCCGTGCCAGCGGTAGTCCTGCTGCTTGTCGATAAACAGTGCCTTGAGTGCCTGGCCGCTGCTTTGCGCGCGCTCCTGCAGGGCAATGGCCAGGGCCAGGTTGGAAGGGCCGAAGCCCACGCTGATCAGATCGTGGAGGGTATCGTGCGAAGTCGTCTGGCTCATGTCGTCGATTCCTTGAAGGAGAAATTCGGGGCGGGTGCGATGGCAAACAGGCCCCGCTGCGGTCGATGGCAGCGGGGGATCTACCGTTTGAAACGAGTGGATAGACGGGGAATTTAGCGCGCGGCCCGGTGGCTTCCGGGCCATGCGCCAGGCATCAGAGTTCGCGGGCTACGCGCAGGCCAAGCCAGTCGCCGCGGATATCGGCCGGGCGATCATTGCGATTGCCGGAGCGGGAAAAGATCGGTGCCTCGCCCCAGTCGTTACCGCGAATGTGGCGGGTGGTGCAGCCAGGTTCCACCCAGGCGCTGCCGTCGCTGGGGGCGCCGACATAGTTTTCGTGCCAGCAGTCGGCAACCCACTCGTAGACATTGCCGTGCATGTCGTAGACGCCAAAGGCGTTGGCCGGGTAGCTGCCCACCGGCGAGCTGAAGCTGAAGCCGTCACGCGGGCCGTAGGTGTTGGCGTTGCGGGTGATCTGATAGTCGGCGCCAGGGTCCATGGCAAAGGGGAACGGCCCGCTGCTGCCGGCGCGGGCGGCGTATTCGCGCTCGGCCTCGCTGACCATGCGGTAGTGCTTGCCGGTCTTTTTCGACAGCCACTCAGTGTAGGCCTGGACATCGTGGTAGCTCATGCACACCGCCGGCTGGCGTGGCTTTTGTTCATAGCGCGGTTTGCTCGCCTTGCATTCGCGGCCGGGGCGGGTGTCGCCGTCGGCAATCACCACGCCGGACTCACGCAGGTAGGCGTCCCACTCGCCAGCGGTCACCTGAAAGCGGCTGATGGCGAAGGGTTTGGCGAACGTCACGGTGTGCAGCGGGCCTTCATCGGGCTGGCGCCCGACTTCGTCATCGGGGGTGCCCATCTGATAACTGCCGGCGGGTAGCACGACCATTTCCGGGCAGGCTGCCTTGCAATCGCGAAACACCGTACCCGGTGTCTGGGCGTTGGCGGCCTGGGCACTCGATAAGCCAAGTGCGGTGAGCAGGGCGGCCAGGGAGAGGCGGTACATCAAGGGTGCGGACATGAGCGAGCCTTTTCAGAGTTTCTTGATCAGGAGGGCCATGGCCCGGTCGATTTCCTGCTCGTTGTTGAGCAGCCCCGGGGCCATGCGCAGCACTGGGCCGGCGTCGCGGTCGACGGCGTCGACGACGATGCGGTTGCTGGTGAGGTAATTGGCCAGGGCGTCGGGGTCCTGGCCCTTGACCCGAATGAAGGTGAAGCCGGCCGAGTGTTCGCGGCTGAGCGGGGTCACCAGCTCGATGGCCTTGTGTTCGAGCAGGCGCTGCTTGAGGTAATCGTTGAGCTGGTGGATACGCGCCTGAACCTCGGCCTTGCCCAGTTGCAGGTGCAGTTCGAAGGCCTTGCCCAGTGCCCAGCGGTGCTCGAAGGCGTGGTAGCCGCCCGGGGTCATGATGGTGGCAAAGTCCTCGTCCTCGGAGAACGTGGCAAAGGTTGGCACCAGGTTGCTCATCTGCTCGGAGGCGGCGCAGATGATCCCGGTGCCGCGCGGGCCGAACATCCACTTGTGGGTGCCGGAAATGAAATAGTCGCAGTTGAAATCGGCAAAGTTGGCGTCCTCCACGCCGAAGCCGTGCACGCCGTCCACCACGTAGAGAATGCGCCGGTCTTCGTCACGGTCGCGATTGTGCTGGCGCACCAGTTCGCCGATCTGGCCAATGGGCAATTTCACCCCGCTGCCGGAGTGCACCCAGGTCATGCCCAGCACCCGGGTGTTGGCGTTGATGGCCTGGTCGAGGGTGCTCAGCACCTGGTCGGTGGAAATCTCCCGTGGCTGCTGGAACAGCCGCAGCTTGCGCACCTGGGTGCCCTCATGGCGCTGGCGGAACGCCAGGGCTTTGCGGGTCGCATAGTGTTCGTGCTCGGTGGTGAGAATTTCCTGGCCGGGGGCGACTTTGAGGCGGCCATAGATCATTCCCAGGCCTTCGGTGGTGCTGCCGGTCAGGGCGATCTGCCGCGGGCGTACCGCCAGGTAACGGGCTGCCCAGTCGCGCACCTCACCTTCGCGCTGCCATTCGATCTGGGTTTCCCAGTCAACCCAGTGCGCCGGGTTGCGGTCGATCTCGGCGCGGTAGTAGTCGATGGCCTCCTGCACCGGGCGCGGGTGGGCGGTGACCAGAAAGTTGGCGAAGTGCGCATAGGCCGGGTCCAGGGGAAACAGTTGGCGCAGGTTGTGCCATTTGTCCTTGCCGCTCAGTGGCGCCGGCGCGGCTGCCAGGGCCTGGGGCAACAGCGGCAGGCTGGCGGCGAGCAGGCCGGCCTGCTTGAGAAAGGTGCGACGGTCAGTCATGTCTAAAGCTGCCTGGATTCAAGGAGTAGAGGTACTGGCAATGGGGCGGGCGGCTCGTTGCACCTGGTCCCAGACCCGCAGGAAATTGCCGCTCCAGAGCTTGGCGATGTCGGCTTCGGAGTAACCGCGGCTGAGCAGCTCGGCCGTCACGTTGCGGATCTCGCTGACATCCTTCCAGCCCTCCAGGCCGCCACCGTCGTTGAAGTCGGAACTGATACCGACATGGTCGATGCCCATCTTCTTCACCGCGTAGTCGATGGCGTCGCCGTAGTCCTTGAGGGTGGCCTTGGGTTCCTGCTCGACAATGTCGTACAAGCTGCCGGCGTACTCGCCAAAGCGTGCCTGCGGCCAGATGGCGATAACCGCATCGCCGGGCATCAGGGCATTGGCCAGCCCTTGCAGCGGTTGCAGGCCAAAGCGCGCGCGCAGGGTTTCGAGTTTGTCCAGGCTCGGCTTGCTCAGGGGCTTGAGGTAGGTGCCGAAAGCCACCACCTGCAGCACGCCGCCGCTGTCCTTGATCAGTTGCATTTCCTTGTCGCTGAGGTTGCGCGGGATGTCCACCAGTGCGCGCGGCGCCGAATGCGAGGCAACCATGGGCGTGCGGCTGAGGCGGGCGACGTCTTCCAGGGCCAGGGTCGACATCTGCGAGACATCGATGATTACCCCCAGGTCGTTCAGGCGCTTGACGGCTTGTTCGCCCAGCTCGGACAGGCCGCCCAGGGCATCGGGGGTGTCGTTGAAAAACGGCAGCGGTCGCGAGGAGTCGGCCCAGTCGTTGTTGGCCACATAGCTGAAGCCGAACATGCGCATGCCGCGCTTGGCCCACAGGTCCAGTTGCGACAGGTCGTGGCCCAGCGGGTAGGCGTTGAGCATGCTGATGAAAATGGCGAACTTGCCTTCGCCATTGAGGCGGCGCAGGTCATCCGGGGTATAGGCGATGCCGACCTGATTGGGGAAGTCGCGGACCATGTTGCTGATGATTTTGTAGCGCACTTCCTGCTGGTTGCGCGCTTCGTCGACAAACCCCGGGGTTGGCCGATGCGGGGCATTGGGGCCGTTCCACAGCTCCGGCCAGCCAAAGATGGTCAGCGCCGCGCCCGAGAGCCGGCCCTTGCCGGCCTTGACCAGGTCGAACTGGCCGGGGCCGTCCTTGTCGAATTCGTTACCCTCGTTACCGAACTTGAGCGGCACGGTGATGTGGCTGTCGAACGTCAGCATGTGCTCATGCAGGGCATTGGCCTGCTCGACGATCGGGCGCGGGTAGCCGGCCGCCTGCTTGTAGTACAGGTAACCGGCTGCGGCCGCGCCCAGTGCCACCGCCAGGGCGAGCGGCAGGCCGATGTACAGGGCTTTGCGGGAACGGGTCTTGGTCTTGGTCATTGCCATCTCGACACTGGGCTGATCGGAACGGCTTGCCCGGTGCACTGGCGTGCCGGGGGCAAAGCACGGGTATCAGGAGGGACGAATGGCGCTTGGGCAAATTTATCCAGGCGCCGGTCTGGCTCAAGTTTCTGCGTGTACGGTCGATAGCCGGGCTAACCCCAATACCATCAGGATGATAGAAACATGGCAGGTTTTAGCGCCGTCTCAATCAACGGGACCCCTTTGAACAGCGGCATCGGCACAGGCATCACCATCACCGGGCAGGAAAAAACGGCCGGGTTGGAGGCGCAGGGTGCGGTCAACGTTGACATGTCCAAGGTGCGTGATAGCGGCAAGGCCGAAGAAGCCAAGGAAAGCGCCAGCGAGGGTGAAGAGCCGGCACACATCAAGCAAATGCGCGAGATGATCAAGAAGCTGCAAAAGCAATTGGCCGAGCAGCAGAAGCGTTTGCAGGAAGTCATGTCCAGGGACATGGAACCTACCCTCAAGGCTGCGGCCGTTACTGCCGCGCAGTCGGCGGTGGGCGCGACCATGGCGGCGATCGCAAGCGCCACGGCGGCACTGCTCAAGGCGCTGACCGAAGCCGGTGGCAGCAGTTCGGGCTCGCTGGTCAGTACCAACGCCTGAGCCATAAAAAGGGTTCTTCATGCGATCCCGGGGACGATGATTTTGGGGTTGGGTCGAGATGTTGAGGTTGTGGGCTTATCCATTCGTTGTGGTGCTGCGGCTGGCCCCTTCCGCCTTTACGGCGGCCTACTTTTCTCTTGGGAAGAAGTAGGCAAAACCGCTTGCTCCTGCATACGGCCCTACGCTGCGGGAGCGAGCGGTTTTGGTTCCTTTTGCCAAGAACAAAAGGGACCCGCCGTAAAGGCGGAAGGGGCCAGCAGCGGCGCCACATAGAATGGATAAGCTCGCAGCCTCAACAACCCAAACCAACCCAAGGATCATAGCCCCCAGGCTCCCGTGAAGAACCACACAAAAGGGCCTGTACATACACAGGCCCTTTTCTGTTCAGTCAGCCAACTGACGGTCCTGGCTGCGCTCGGACTTGTAGCGCATGGCCACCGCCGGAGCCGGCTTGGTGCTGCCGGTCTCCAGCCACTGGCGCATGCGGCTGGCGTCGGCAAAGTGGGTGTACTTGCCGAAGGCATCGAGAATCACCATGGCCACCGGGCGGTTGTCCATCTTGGTCAACAGCACCAGGCAGTGGCCGGCATCATTGGTGAAGCCGGTCTTGGTCAGCTTGATGTCCCAATTGCTCTTGTTGACCAGGTGGTCGGTGTTGCGAAAGCCCAGGGTGTAGTTGGGCTTGCGAAACGCCACGGTCTGCTCGCGGGTAGTGCTCAACTGGCTCAGCAGCGGGTAGTTGCGCGCGGCCATCAGCAGCTTGCTGAGGTCACGGGCGGTGGACACGTTGTTGATCGACAGGCCAGTGGGTTCCACGTAGCGGGTATGGCTCATGCCTAGCACCTTGGCCTTGGCATTCATCGCCTTGATGAACGCGTTGTAGCCACCCGGGTAGTTGTGCGCCAGGGTCGAGGCGGCGCGGTTTTCCGATGACATCAGGGTGATCAGCAGCATGTCCTTGCGGTTGAGCTGGCTGCCCAGCTTGACCCGCGAGTACACCCCTTTCATTTCCTTGTTCTGGGCGATGGTGACCGTGAGCATCTCGTCCATGTTCTGCTTGGCGTCGAGCACCACCATGCCGGTCATCAGCTTGGTCACCGAGGCGATGGGGACAACCCGGTCGGGGTTGTTGGCGTAGAGCACCTTGTTGGTTTGCAGGTCGATCAGCAGGGCACTGCCAGAGGCCAGGCGCAATTTCGCCGGATCGCGTTGTTGCTGGGCCGGGGGTTGAGCAGCAGCGGTCGACGTGACAGTCGCAGTACCTGTGAGCAACAGGAGCAGGCTAAGAATCGAAAGGGAAGTTTTCACGTTGAGGCTCACTAAAAGTTGTTATGTCGTTGGCTGTGCAAGGGTTTTCCCCCAAAAAACCGCTGCATTCTGGAGTATGGCTCAGATCCTGTCGATTGCCCTGCATCCGTTGGACGGAACATGAAAAAGATTTAATCGTGTACCCATTTTGTACCCATTTAGCTGACTTTCCAGCTGGCTCAATTTCGATCAGTCATTAGCTGAAATCGATCAAGGTCCTGGAGACGGATGCCGGTGATTTCAGACTGACTCGGGTCGCGATATCCGATGATTTTCTTATGCTGATCGTCCATGGTGAATCCTCGGGTTGCGCGCCACGATATGATGCAGTAATGAACCGGACAGCAGGTACTGCTAGGCTCGCCACTCATGTGACTAACGATTTACATCACCAAAGGAATGGAAATGATCTTCGACTGGCACGCTGGCCCCATTACACGCACCACCCCGCTGGATAAAAACTACCGCAATACGCAGAAGGTCCGGCAGTTCCTCACCGGCGAATGCGGGGCGTCGTTCACGTTCGATCGAGCATTCATGGCCTGGATTAAAAGTGGCGAGCCCTTGACGATGGGTGAAGTGGCGGATGAGTGGACTCGCACTCACCGTTGATCTGAGGGGCACATTTCAGGGTCTCGTCAACCTTGTCATCATGCTGCCTGCTGCGTTGGCGGCTATCAGCGCCACTGCACAGGCAGCCAATGAGAACAGCGTAAAAGCGCCCATTACATGCAAGTAAGGAAGTACGTGATTCCATGCTCGAGCTACCCCCAAGAAAGCGGCAAATAGCCAGCCGCTCATAGAGAGAGCACCCAAAAGAGCAAGGCGAGTGCGGGCAGAGTTGTGTAACAAGACAAAAGGAGTTTTTTGCAGCAGTGGGAAACCCATCCGGTGCAACAAAGCGCCATTGAGACTAAGCAGCGCGACAACGCTCACCTTGGCCCAGAGCTTTTGATTGAGCAGATACGCGCTCCCCTCATAGAGGTAACCCTGGAGCACCAGCAGCATGCCGCTTCCCCACAGTGCCAGTAATGCGAGCGTGACGATTTTTTGAGTCTCTTCGAGATACTCACGTTGTACCTGGCTCAACACATCCTTGCGCCAGCGCCATAGCTTTTGATCAGCCTGTAACACCCTCCCCAGAGCAATACAGGTGGCAATCAGATGACCATACACGAGTAGCATTTTGAGCATTACCTGGACCTTATTTTTATGTGGGCAATGCACTCCCTCGCACCCTTTATGTGAAACTAAATGATACATATTATTGCTTGCATCAACAAGTTGCCGGCCCAGCCGCCCATCTGGATCCGTTTGCTTTCAGCCAGCGCTTGCCAAGCTGACGGGGCTGGATCTACCCGTCAGCTTCTTTCTCTCGGTGGGCATTTGTTACAGTCGTGACCTTCTTTGGTCAACCGGACGACCTCTTCATGATCGCCAACATCGAGTTCACCAGCAGCCCCACCGAACAGCGCGGGCTGTACCGGTATCTGGCTGGATACTTTCAGCTTCCAGGCGCCGGCGTTTTACCGCACGCTCGGTTTTACGGTTTTTGGTGAGCTCGCCGACTATCCGCCGGGGCATACCCGCTACTTCATGCGAAAGCTGCTCTGAGACCGGTGAAAAACGATCATTGGCGGCCCAGAATCCGATCCATCACCCAGTCGGTCTTCAGCGCTTGTGCTGCGACTGCCGGGTGCCTGGCCGTACCGCGAATATGCGCATTCATGCCCAGTACGTGATGCCACTGGATATGCTCGGGGTTGGCGATCTGCAGGCTGAGCTGTTCGTCGGCGTCCAGGCGCACCGGGTACTCGTCGAACACTGAAAAGCCGATCCGGCCTTTGCTGCCGATGATCTCGACACGGTCCTCGCGGCGGTCGGCGACGAAGTTCCAGCAGCCCGTGCCCAACGCGCCATTGGCGAAACGCCAGCTGGCGGCCACGGCGTCTTCGGCGGCATACAGGCCGGCCTGGCGGGCGCTGCAGCCGGTGACGTCGACGATGTCGCCGAGCAGGTACTGGAACAGGTCCAGGCCATGGCTGGCGAGGTCGGCGAAGTAACCGCCACCGGCAATCTGCGGATCGGTGCGCCAGTTGGCGCTGCCGTTGCGGTCGGCGTCGGTGGCTGGCTTGGTCAGGGTCCAGCTCAGGTGCCGGACCTCGCCAATGCGCTGGTCTTGCAGCCATTGGCGAACTTGCTGGAAGCGCGGCAATGAACGTCGGTAATAGGAGACGAACAGATGCCGCCCGGCGTCGACGAAGGCCTGTTGCATCTGCCGGCTGCTGGCGGCATTGAGCGACATCGGTTTCTCCACGCAGCAGTGCTTGCCGGCCGCTGCGACCTGCAGGCTGTAGGCGCAGTGGCTGTCGGGTGGGGTGGCGATGTACACCGCGTCGATCTGCGGGTCGGCAATCAACTGCGCCGCATCGCTGTAAACCTTGGTGATGCCATGGCGCGTGGCATAGTCCTGGGCGGCGGCGGGGCGCCGGCCCATCACCGCCACCAGCGCCGACCCCGGCGCCTTGTAGAAGGCCGGGCCACTCTTGCGTTCGGCAACGCTGCCGCAACCGATCATTCCCCAGTTGATTACCTTCATGACGACGTCCCTATTGCGTGCCTGTTCATTCAGCCTCGGGCGATGATAACAATCCCCGGCAAACGGATCGACCGCGCATAAAAAGCCCCGCCAAAGGGCGGGGCAAGGGGCTGTGCGGAGCAACGCACGATAAAACCTTGGCGGCCCTCAGGCCTGCAGGCCAGGGCCTTCCAGCCGGTCGGCGAGGGCCTGGGCGGCGGGCAACGAGGTCAAGGGCCCGGAGATTGGTTCGCCATTGCGCACCAGATACCAGCAGGCCAGCAGGCCCAGCTCCCTGAGCGAGGCGGGGACAGCGCTGCCGATGACGGACATGATGTTGATAGGGGCCATGGGGGAGTCCTCCCGTGAATCATGGGCCTACCTTAACGGCCAGTGCGCAGCGGTTGAAATCAACGCGCTCGATAGTGATCATCAGCGGTATTTCTTCACCAGCGCGGCGGCCCGTAATACACCGGCGGCGGCCCATAGTAACGCTCGCGGTAATAGGGCGGCGGTACCGGCACGTAGCGCTCGACCACCGGGTACGGCTGGTAATAGACCGGTGGCGGTGGCTGCATGTAGACCGGAGGCGGCCCGTAGTACACCGGTTGGCGTTCGACATAGACCGTGCGGTCGCGGCCGCCGTAGAACGCCGAACCCACCACGGCACCGACCACCGCCGCTCCAATCAGCGGCGCCACCCGGTAATGGCCACCACCACCGCCATGGGCGGCTGCCTGCCCGCTGGCGGCCAGGGCACCAACCAGCAGGGCGATTATCGGAACATGACGGTTCATAGCCATTCCTCACAGAACGACCCCGACGCCGGGGATACTTATAAGACTGCGGGAATTGCGAAAATCACACAGCTTTTGAGTAAAGGTTATGTAAGCGCCGATCAGCGGTCGGCGGCGAACGTGGGCATAATGCCGGATCGCTCGAAGGGGAGAACTCAATGGCTGTTGTTCCAGGCAAAGACACCGTGCTGTGCATCTCGCTGGCCGGGCGTCCGGGCACTTTTGGTGTGCGTTTTCATAACCATCTGTATCAGCAGATGGGGCTGGATTATTACTACAAGGCCATGACCACCCAGGACCTGCCGGCGGCGGTCGGCGGCATTCGTGCCCTGGGCATTCGTGGCTGCGGTGTATCGATGCCGTACAAGGAAGCCTGCATGGCCCTGGTCGATGAAATCGACCCGTCGGCGGCGGCGATCGAGTCGATCAATACCATCGTCAACACCGACGGTCACCTCAAGGCCTACAACACCGATTACCTGGCCGTGCGCCGATTGCTCGAGCAGCACCAGGTCGACCCTTCTACCGCCTTCGCCTTGCGCGGCAGCGGCGGTATGGCCAAGGCGGTGGCCAGTGCCTTGCGTGATGCGGGCTCTACCCAGGGCATCATCGTCGCCCGCAATGAGCAGGCCGGGCGGCAGTTGGCCGACAGTTGCGGTTATCGCTGGCAGGCGACGCTGGGCGACCTGTGCCCGCCGATGCTGGTGAATGTCACGCCGATTGGCATGGCCGGTGGTGTCGAGGCCGACCAGCTGGCATTTACCCCCGAGGCAATTGCGGCGGCGCAGCGGGTGTTCGATGTGGTGGCGATGCCGGCGTTGACGCCATTGATCGTCGAGGCCCAGCGCTTGGGCAAACCGGTGATTACCGGGCTTGAGGTCATTGCCTTGCAGGCGCTGGAGCAGTTTGTGCTGTACACCGGGGTGCGGCCGACCGATGAGCAGGTGGCGCGGGCGGTGGCGTTTGCCCGCGGCTGAATGGTAAAACCTATCGCGGGGCAAGCCCGCTCCCACAGTGGATCTGATGGTACACAACCCTGTGGGAGCGGGCTTGCCCCGCGATGCTGTTACTCGAACTGCGCGAGGCGCTCTTCCAGCGCCGCAATCCGCGCTTCCAGCGCTTCGATCCGCTCCAGTGACACCGCGCCACCGGCCGAGCGCTCCGGCCCTTGCTGGCGCGCCGCCAGAATCGCCTCGATCTCGGCCGGATCCCCCAGCGCATGGGTGTAACGGTCCTCACGCTGCCCGGCCTGGCGCGGCAAGTGCAGGGCGAAACCGCGGGCGATCAAGCGTTCAAGCTGGTGCACGACCTGCTCGGCATCTTCGAACTCATGCATGCGGTTGCTGCGGGTCAGCAGTTCGTTAACGGTCTGCGGCCCGCGCAGGAACATCAGCCCGAGCAGGGTCACCTGCGCCGGCACCAGCTCCAGGGCCTTGTCCACGCGCTGCTCCCAGCGGTCGGCGCGGCTGCCCATCTGCAGGCGGGTCAGGCCCTGGCCTTCCAGTGCGCGCAGGGCCTGGCCGACCTGGCCCTGGCTGAGGTTCATCACCGGCTCCCGGCTGGTCTTCTGGTTGCAGGCCAGGACCAGGGCGTTGAGGGTCAGCGGGTAGGTTTCCGGGCTGGTGGCCTGTTTTTCGATCAGCGAACCGAGCACGCGGATTTCGCTGCTGCTGAAACGCGCGTCGGAAGAGGTTTGGTGTTCGGCGGACATGGCCCTGTCTCTATGCGAAGAAAGGCCTCTAGCCTAGGTGCGCAACAGGGTAAAACACAAGCAGCCGGTGCAGGACGCACCGGCTGCTGTTCAGGCTCAGGCGGCCTGGCGTTCCTCGGCCAGGCAGGCCGCGGCGGTAAACAAGACGTCGGTGGAGGAGTTCAGCGCGGTTTCCGCCGAGTCCTGCAGCACACCGATGATGAAGCCGACGGCCACCACCTGCATGGCGATCTCGCTAGGGATACCGAACAGGCTGCAGGCCAGCGGGATCAGCAGCAGCGAACCGCCGGCCACACCCGAAGCGCCACAGGCGCAGACGGCGGCGACGACGCTGAGCAGGATCGCGGTCGGGATGTCGACGGCAATGCCCAGGGTGTGCACGGCGGCCAGGGTCAGCACGGTGATGGTGATTGCCGCACCGGCCATGTTGATGGTCGCGCCCAGCGGGATGGACACCGAGTAGGTGTCTTCGTGCAGGCCGAGTTTTTCGCTCAGGGCCATGTTCACCGGAATGTTGGCTGCCGAGCTGCGGGTAAAGAAGGCCGTGATGCCGCTTTCACGCAGGCACAGCAGCACCAGCGGGAAAGGGTTGCGGCGGATCTTCCAGAACACGATGATCGGGTTGATCACCAGCGCCACGAACAGCATGCAGCCGATCAGCACCGCCAGCAGGTGCAGGTAACCAAGCAGGGCGTCGAGCCCGGATTGTGCCAGGGTCGAGGCGACCAGGCCGAAAATCCCCAGCGGCGCGAAACGAATCACCACGCGCACGATCAAGGTCACCCCGTTGGACAGGTCGGCGACCACCGTCCGCGTGGTTTCCCCGGCATGCCGAATGGCCACGCCGAGGCCGATGGCCCAGGCCAGGATGCCGATGAAGTTGGCGTTCATCAGCGCGCTCACCGGGTTATCGACCACGCTCAGCAGCAGGCTTTGCAGCACTTCGGCGATACCGCCGGGTGCGCTCAGGGCGACGTCCGAGGTGTTCAGCGCGAGGCTTGAGGGGAAGGCCATGCTGGCAATTACCGCGACCACGGCAGCGGCGAAGGTGCCGAACAGGTACAACACCAGGATCGGGCGAATATGGGTTTCAGTGCCGTGACGATGGTTGGCGATCGAGGCCATGACCAGGATGAACACCAGGACCGGCGCCACCGCCTTGAGGGCGGAGACGAAGACCTTGCCGACAAAACCGAGGCTTGCTGCGGTGGCGGGGGCGAACATGGCCAGGGCAATGCCGGCGACGAGGCCGATCATGATCTGGACCACCAGGCTGGTGCGGTTCAACAGGTTTAGAACAGGGGTCATGGCAGGTGTTTCTCTGTTTTGTTCAGGGGCGGCGGGCGAACCACGGCGCTGGAGCATGGGGCACCTGGCAGGGCAGGGCCGAGAAAAAGGGCGCGACTTTAGCACAGCAGGGCACATTTGGTATTTGCGCTGTGTCAGACGGTAGGACGAGCGTGTAGTATGCGCGCCCTTTACAAACGGCCTTGGCCGTTTTTGTTCAGCTGCGGAGTGTAGATGTTATTGCCCATCCTGTTGCTGGCTGCGGCCGGCTTCACTGTGTTGACCACCGAGTTTGTCATCGTCGGCCTGCTGCCGGGCATTGCCCGCGACCTTGAGGTCAGCGTGTCTCAGGCGGGCCTGCTGGTGACCCTGTTCGCCTTCACCGTGGCCTGCTTTGGCCCGTTCCTCACCGCCTGGGCGGCGCGATTCGAGCGCAAGCGGCTGTTTGTTGGCATTTTGCTGGTGTTCGCGGCGTCCAACGCCCTGGCAGCCATCGCTGACAACCTCTATGTGATGGGCGTGGCGCGCCTGATCCCGGCACTGGGTTTGCCGGTGTTCTGGGCCCTGGCCAGTGAGACGGCGGTGGATATCGTCGGCCCGGCCTATGCCGGCCGGGCCATCTCCAAGATCAGCTTTGGCGTGGTCTGCGCCACGGTGTTCGGCATTCCGGTCGGCACCCTGATCGGCGATGCCCTGGGGTGGCGCGCGGCCTTTGCGGTGCTGGCGCTGCTGGCCCTGGCCAAGGCCTTGCTGCTGTACGTCTACCTGCCGCGCACGCCCCGGCACAACCAGGCCACTTCACTGCTTGGCCAGTTCGGCATCCTGCGCAGCCGCCTGCTGCAAGGCCATGTGCTGCTCTCGGTGCTGGTGTTCAGCGGCATGTTCACCGCCTACACCTACCTGGCCGACATGCTCGAGCGCCTGGCCGGCTTTGACGGCGCGCTGGTCGGCTGGTGCCTGATGGGCTTTGGTGCGGTCGGCTTGATCGGCAACAGCCTGGGTGGTCGCGCGGTCGATCGGCATCCGTTGAAGGCCTCGGCTGCTTTCTGTGCCCTGATGATGGTTGGCATGATTGCCGTGGTCCCGGCGATCCATACGGTGTACGGGTTGGGCCTGGCGCTGGGGATCTGGGGCATGACCCAGGCGGCGCTGTTCCTGGTCAGCCATGTGCGGTTGATCAAGGCCGCGCCCCAGGCCCCGGCCTTTGCCGCATCGCTGAACATCGCCGGAGCCAACCTGGGCATCGGCCTGGGCGCGGTGATTGGCGGGCGGGTGATCGACACCCTGGGCCTGGCCAACCTCGGTTATGCCGCCGCCATCCTTATTGGTTTGTCGGTGCTGCTGGCGCTGGGGCTGACGAGCCCGCGCCTGCAGCCGGCTACCAATTGAACAACTGGCGCCGGGCGCCTTCGGTGATGGCGACGATGCCCGGGTGCTTGACCTTGCGCTCCACCGAGATGGCATAGAAGGATTCGTTGACCGCGTCGGTCTGGCCGATCAGTTCGACGCCATACTGCTTGCACACCTCGTCGGCAATCACGCTGGGGGCGATGAAAATGCCGCTGCCGGATTGGCCGAAAGCCTGCATCAAGGCGCTGTCGTCGAACTCGCCGACGATCCGCGGCTGCAGTTGCTGTTCGGCGAACCAGCGCAGCAGACGGCTGCGCACCACGGTTTCCTGGCCGGGGATCAGCAGCGGCGCGTGTTGCAGGCAGGCCGGGAAGGTACGCCCGTACTGTTCGGCCAGTGCGGGCGTGGCAAAAAAACTGATCCCGCATTCACCGAGCTTCTGGCTGTAGCCCTTGATGTCCAGGTGGCTGGGCATCGGGCTGTCGGAAATCACCAGGTCCAGGCGCTGGATCGCCAGGTCCGCCAGCAAGCGCTCGAGTTTGTCTTCACGGCAGCTCAGGCGCAGGGCGTCCTCCATGTCCATGGTCGGCGCCAGCAGGCGATAGACGATGGACTTGGGCACCACATCGGCCACGCCAACCCGGAACAGGATCTGCTGTTCATCCGGCCGGGCCCGCAGCATCGCCTCCAGCTCGCCGCCAATCTGGAACATCTGTTCGGCGTAGGCCAGGGTTTGCCGGCCGCTCTCGGTCAGTTCCAGCTGGCGCCCGACCCGGCGAAACAACTCGATGCCATAGGTTTGTTCAAGCAGGGTGATCTGCCCGCTGATGGTTTGCGGGGTCAGGTTCAGTTGCTCGCAGGCGCGCACGATGCTGCCGGTCTTGGCCACCACCCAGAAGTAATGCAGTTGGCGGTAATTGAGCATGCCGATTCCCGATTCGTAAAAACCGAAGTATAACCGCTGAAAATACGAATTTTCCTGATGTATTCGTCTCTTTAGAATCCCTTGCCATCACGGTGCCCCTGAATGAGCACCGATCAATTGCACGGAGATCCACAGATGCTGCACGTCAAATCCATCGGTACACCCCTGGTGTTGCTGCTGGCCCTGCTGGCCATGAGCGGTTGCGAGCAGGCGGAAAAGTCCGCCCAGCAGATGCTCAACCAGGCGGCGGAGTCGGCCAAGGAGGCCATCGACAAAACCAACGAAGCCGCCCAGCAGGCCCTGAGCGAAGCCACCGGCTCCGAAGGCAGCGACAAGGCCGGCAAACCAGAGCGCGACGCCAGCGCCCAGGACATCTGACCCACCCCTTACCCCGATGCAGGATTTGATTCATGGAATACTTGTTGGAACTCGCTGCAAGCCCGACTGCCTGGGTCGCCCTGGCCACCCTGGTGGCCATGGAGATCGTCCTCGGTATCGACAACCTGATCTTCATCTCGATCCTGACCAACAAGTTGCCTGAGGCCTACCGCTCCAAGGCGCGGCGCATTGGTATCAGCATGGCGCTGGTGATGCGCCTGGGCCTGCTCAGCACCGTGGCCTGGATTGTCCAGCTCACCGAGCCGGTGGTCGATGTGTTCGGCCATACCTTCTCCTGGAAGGACATGATCCTCGTCGCCGGTGGCCTGTTCCTGCTGTGGAAAGCGACCAAGGAAATCCACGAGAGCGTCGACCCGCGTGCCCAGGCTGAAGCCAAGGCGTCTTCGACCATCACCCTGGGCTTTGCCGCGGCGATCGGTCAGATCCTGGTGCTGGACATCGTCTTCTCGATCGACAGCATCATCACCGCCGTGGGCATGACCGAGCACCTGCCGATCATGATCATCGCCGTGATCAGTGCCGTGATCGTGATGCTGGTGGCCGCCGACCCGCTGGCCAAGTTCATCAACGACAACCCGACCGTGGTGATGCTGGCCCTGGGCTTCTTGATCATGATCGGCATGACCCTGATCGCCGAAGGTTTCGGTGCTCACGTACCTAAGGGTTATGTGTATGCGGCGATGGCCTTCTCGACGGCGATCGAAGTGCTGAACATCATGTCGCGCCGGGCGCGCTTGAAGCGTGAGGCTACTGAAGCTTAATAATTGCTGAAGTAGAAACTGTGGGAGCCGGCCTTGCCGGCGATGGGATCAGCGCGGTGCTTGTGACTGCGCGGTGTCCGCATCGCTGGCAAGCCAGCTCCCACAGTGCTTTATGCCAGCTATGAATCTAATGCGCCCCGGCATGCCGGCGACTACGCCGCACCGGCACCGCGTCTTTGCCTTCTGGCTGAATACGATGGTGCGGATGGTGACGCCGGGCGATGCGCAACACTCCCCAGAGCATGGCGGCAGCGACGCTCAACCAGGCGCCGACCAGCATCAGGATTGCCATTGTCAGGCTCATGTCTGCCTCCTCACGTCCGCGCCAAGGCAACAAGGCTCGCCACGCGGACACCTGTTCAGTCTAGCCCTTTGCATGTTGCAGGCTATTGACCGATGGTCTAGCCGCTTGGGCCGCTTTGTTCTAAGCCTGTGTCGGGCTATACCCCGGACGCTGGCCAGCCTATGATCAGCGCTCAGGGCCGGGCAGTGGCTGCCGGCCGTCATCGAGCGAGTGTTCATGCCTCCACTGACTTCCCTAATCGGCTTCACCCCACGGCGCCTGCTGGCCGCCTGCGCGGTGAGCCTGGCCCTGGCCGGTTGCGCCAGCCAGCCGCCGTCCCAGCTTAAAAGCCTGCCGCAACGGGTCGAGATCGGCTCGGTACCGTTCTACCGTGGCGAAGCCAACCAGAGTGCGTCGATGGCCTTGGCGGCATTGCTGTCGCAACAGGGCGTGCGTATCACCCCGGGGCTGCTCGACAAACCGTTGGGCCTGCCGCACAACATCGACAAGCTTGAAGGCTCGATCCAGCGGGTTGGCCGCGAGTACGGCATGGTCGTCTATCCGCTCGACCCGCGTCTGGACGCCTTGCTGGCGCAAGTGGCGGCGGGCAATCCGGTGTTGCTGCGTTTTCAGGAGGGTTCGGCGTTCTGGAGCGAGCCGCGCTATGCCTTGCTGGTCGGCTACGACCGCTACAAGCAGCGGGTATTGTTGCGGGCGGGGGCGAACCGGCGCCTGCTGATGGAATTCGACGATTTCGAGTCAGCCTGGCAAAAGCAGGGGAGTTGGGCGGTGCTGCTCCAGCAGCCGGGCCAGTTGCCGGCCCAGGTTGACCGTCAGCGCTGGCTGAAAGCGGCCAATGACCTGGCCCAGGCGGGCCAGGAACAAGCGGCCCGGCAGGCCGTCAGCGCCCTGGGGCAATGACGGCGCAGGCCGGGCCGGGCAGGGGAGCTTAGAAGCCCAGGCGGTCGCGCAGGCTGTAGTACCAGGCGCCCAGGGCGCTGAACGGTACGCGCAGCAGTTGGCCACCCGGGAACGGGTAGTGCGGCAGCTCGGCGAAGGCGTCGAAACGCTCGGCCTGGCCACGCAGGGCTTCGGCCAGCACTTTGCCCGCCAGGTGGGTGTAGGTGACGCCGTGGCCGCTGCAACCCTGGGAGTAATAGATGTTGTCGCCCAGGCGGCCCACTTGCGGCAGGCGCGACAGGGTCAGCAGGAAGTTGCCGGTCCAGGCGTAGTCGATCTTCACGTCCTTGAGCTGCGGGAAAGCCTTGAGCATTTTCGGGCGGATGATCGCTTCGATGTTGGCCGGGTCACGGGCGCCGTACACCACGCCACCGCCGAAGATCAGGCGCTTGTCGCCGGTCAGGCGGTAGTAGTCGAGCAGGTAGTTGCAGTCTTCGACGCAGTAGTCTTGCGGCAGCAGGCTGCGCGCCAGGTCTTCGCCCAGTGGCTCAGTGGTGATCACCTGGGTGCCGCACGGCATCGACTTGGCCGCCAGTTCCGGCACCAGGCCGCCGAGGTAGGCGTTACCGGCAACGATGATGAACTTGGCGCGCACTTTACCTTGTGGGGTGTGCACCACCGGGTTGGCGCCGCGCTCGATGCGGATGGCGGGTGATTGTTCGTAGATCTTGCCGCCCAGCGACTCGACTGCGGCGGCTTCGCCCAGGGCCAGGTTCAGCGGGTGGATGTGGCCGCCGCTCATGTCGAGCATGCCGCCGATGTACTGGTCGCAGTCGACCACTTCACGGATGCGCTTCTGGTCCATCAGTTCCAGCTGGGTGTGGCCGAAGCGTTCCCACAGGCGCTTTTGCGATTCCAGGTGACCCATCTGCTTGGCGGTCAGGGCGGCGAATACGCCACCGTCTTTGAGGTCGCACTGAATGTTGTATTTGGCCACGCGCTCACGGATGATGCGCCCGCCCTCGAACGCCATGTGGCCCAGCAGTTGCGCCTGCTTGGGGCCGACGGTACGTTCGATGACGTCGATGTCGCGGCTATAGCTGTTGACGATCTGGCCGCCGTTGCGGCCCGAGGCGCCGAAACCGACCTTGGCGGCTTCGAGCACGGTAACCTTGAAACCGCTCTCAAGCAGGAACAGGGCGCTGGACAAGCCGGTGTAGCCGGCACCGATCACGCAGACATCGGTCTGTACCTCTTCCTGCAGCGCCGGGCGCGGCGGAACCGGATTGGCCGATGCGGCGTAGTAGGACTGAGGGTAGGGGGTATTGGCCATGCTGCGAAACCTCTGTTTTATATTTTTTACGACTGTACCGATGCTATCAATAATAATAAACACCCGCTAGTCGTGTGTTGAAAATCCTTTACCCCGGGTTTTCGCAAATACTTTTGTTATTCAGTGGCTTAGCGTTAAAAAAAGAGTTGACACTGTTCGTCGATTGCGTAGAATGCGCCCCACAGCAGGCACATAGCTCAGTTGGTTAGAGCACCACCTTGACATGGTGGGGGTCGTTGGTTCGAATCCAATTGTGCCTACCAAATCAAATCCGCCCCTGCTGGCGGTACACAAAAAGGCGATCCGCAAGGGTCGCCTTTTTTGTTTCTGGGCAATTTTGCCTGGCAAAGCAAAGCTGCTGATTTTTTTATGAAATTTCGCTTTACGAAGGTTAAAGACCTGCGTATTATGCGCCCCACAGCAGGCACATAGCTCAGTTGGTTAGAGCACCACCTTGACATGGTGGGGGTCGTTGGTTCGAATCCAATTGTGCCTACCAAACAAATCCACACTGCTGTGTGGTAACAAAAAGGGCGATCCGCAAGGGTCGCCCTTTTTGCATTTCAGCTGTAGGAGTGGGCTTGCCCCGCGATAGGGCCCTAAAGGCCAGCCAAGAATGCTAAAATCCGCCGCTTGCATTCAGGAGATAGACGCGTGCGCAAAGTGGCGGTGGTAATGGCGGTGCTGGCTCTGGCCGGTTGCGAGAACGAAGTCGAAGGCGTGCACAAGCAGGTGGCCGAACACCTGCAGAACCCCAAGACAGCCAAGTTCGCCAACGTGCGAATCGACCAGCTAGGCACCATTTGCGGCCAGGTGCGCGGCAAAGACGACGCCGGCGCCTTTGTGCCGTACCGCAGCTACGTAGCCCTCAAGCAGGCCAGCGGCTATGAAATCATCATCGCCGAGCAGGGCAGCAACCTGCGTATTCGTGAGCAGTGCGGCGGTGCCGACCTGCAGCGCGCCGCCGATGCTGCGGCCGACCAGCCTGCGCCACAAGGCTGGGATGTCGAGATCGTCCAGGGTGCGAACATGGGCGCCCTGAGTGACATGACCGCACGCCTGATCGAAAAACAGATCCCGTCCTCGGTGGTCTACCGCAACGGCAAGCCGGTGGTGCTGCTCGGCCCTTATCCGGACAAGGCTCAAGCCGAGGCTCAGCAAGCCGACGTCATGGCGCGCCTGGGCACCGACTCGATCGTCATCCAGCACGACGTCCCGCGCTAGCCAGCGGCTTCAAGCACCTCGTACACTGGCGGCTCATACGCAAGGAGAGCCGTCATGAGTGATTCATCCGCCGCCATTACCCTGCAGCGTTGTACCGAACAGCATGTCGAGGGCCTGACCGCGCTGTACAACGACCCGCGGGTGGCGCGTCAGGTGCTGCAGATGCCTTACCAGTCAGCGGAGATCTGGCGCAAGCGACTGAGCCTGGACAACGAACGGATGCTGTTTCTGGTGGCGCTTCACCAGGGCGAAGTCATCGGCAGTTGCTCGCTGGAACAATACGCCCGCATCCGCCGTGCCCACTGTGGCGGGATCGGCATGGGCGTGGCGCCCGCCTGGCAAGGCCAGGGTGTCGGCAGCCGGCTGCTTGAGGCGGTGCTGGAGGTGGCCGACAACTGGATGGGCCTGCAGCGGGTCGAGTTGACCGTGTACACCGACAATCAACCGGCGCTTGCCTTGTACAAGCGCTTCGGCTTTGCGGTGGAAGGTCAATTGATTGACTATGCTATGCGTGACGGTGAGTTGATCGATGTTTACAGCATGGCGCGTCTGCGACGACATCAATGCTGAGCAGGAGGGCCATATGTCTACGCTGGAGCGGGCCATTGCGGTGGCGGCGAGGGCACATGAGGGGCAGCACGACAAAGGCGGGGCAGCTTATATCCTGCATCCGTTGCGGGTGATGCTCAGGGTCTCGACGCCCGAGCAGCGCATTGTCGCGGTGCTCCACGATGTGCTCGAGGATTCGCCGATGACGCTCTCGGACCTGGCCCGCGAAGGCTTTGCCCTGAAGATTCTCGCTGCGGTGCAGGCGCTAAGCCGGCGCGATGACGAAAGCTACGAAGCGTTCGTTGTGCGTGTCGGTGATGATCCGCTGGCGCGTGTGGTCAAGCTGGCCGATCTTGCCGACAACAGCGACCTGTCGCGCATTGCCGTTCCCGGCCCCGACGACATCGCCCGCCTGGCCCGTTACCAGCAGGCCAGCGCCTACCTGCAGGCGCTGGCCTGAGCCTCAACCGCAAGCGCTGAGGTTCACCGGGCCGACGAACTCGTTGCCGTGGCCCATCACACAGGCCACCCGTTGGTTGCGCTGGCGTTCCCAGGGCTGCGGCGGGTAGGTCTTGTTCCAGGCTTCGTACAGCTGGCGGTCCTGTTTGGACAGCTTGAGGCTGTACTGCTTGCTCATATAGAAGTAGGTGCGCGCGATCATCCCGCGAATCGACGGCCGCGGCATGACCTTCTTGGCCTTGAAGTCCACCTGGGTCAGGCACGAACCGTATTGCCCGCGCTGCTCGGGCAGCCAGCCGAAGCTGAAGTTGCTGCGATCGCCATTGACCTCGCCAATGCTCGGCACCAGGTTGTGCAGGTCAGCCTCGGCGCGCTGGTAGACCTTGTCGTTGCGCGAGCAGTTCTTGCGCCCGCCGCTTTGCCAGCACTGGCGCTGATGGCCGATCTGCCAGGCGGGGACGATATGCTCCCATTCGATGCGCGAGGCGCGGTTGGCATTTTTGCGCGGCACATAACCGCAGGCCTGCAAATCGACCTTGTTACCGGTGTACTTGCAGCCGCAGTAGAACTCGGTGGACTGCGGAGCATACAGGCGCCAGGCGACCTTCTTGGCTTCGCTGAAGGTACGTGGTGCATCGGCGTGGGCGGTGGTGACACTGAACAACAGGCAAGCTACTGCAAAAACCGGAAATCTCATGCGCTTTCAATCTTCCTTCGGCACAACCCAGAAAATCTGCACGCCACCGTCGTCGCGGTAGGCGAGGGTGACGTTGTCGTTCTCGGCGATTTCCTCGAGCAGGGTCGCCCAGTCTTCAGGCGATTCGTGCTCCAGGCGGAAGATCAGCGCGGCGCGGGCTTTTTGCGCGGTGGGGGCGTTGATGATTTTCTGGATGCGGATGCCCAGTTGCTCGTAACTGCTGGCAGGGGCGGAAGTGGTGGCCACGAAGCGTTCCTTTTTTAGCTGTATGCGCATACAGTATTTTACTGTAAGCAATTTCGCAACAGCTCGTCGGTGAAAGAGCGCATGTGACCGCAAACCGCGCGGTTTGCTGCGGTCTGTTTAAAGTATTTTTTGCGAGGGTAGGGGAGGCAGGCTTGCCCGTCCTACAGGGCGGGCAAGCGCTTTGGGTTACTGAATCAGTATTCCCAGAAGATCCGCTGCAGCTCTTTGCTGTCTTGGGTCTTGGTCAGGGCGACCATGGCCAGGATGCGGGCTTTTTGCGGGTTCAGGTCGTGAGCGACGACGTAGTCGTTCTTGTCGTCAGGCTGTTCGGCGTTGCGCAGCACGAAGCCGCCAGCATTGACGTGGGACGAGCGAATGATCTGCACGCCTTGTTTGCGCAGTTCCTGCAGGGTAGGCGCTACACGGGACGATACCGAGCCATTGCCGGTGCCAGCGTGGATGATCGCCTTGGCGCCATTTTGTGCCAGCGACTTGTAGGCGGTATCAGTGACGTTGCCATAGCCGTAGGCGATGTCCACGGCAGGCAGGCTGCTGATTTTCTTGATGTCGAATTCCGAATCGGCGGTGTGACGCTTGGCCGGCAGGCGGAACCAGTAGGATTTACCTTCCACGACCATGCCCAGCGGGCCCCATTGGCTCTTGAAGGCTTCGGTCTTGATGTTCACGGCCTTGCTGACGTCACGGCCCGACTGAATCTCGTCGTTCATGGTGACCAGCACGCCTTTGCCGCGCGAATCCTTGTTGCTGGCAACGGCCACGGCGTTGTACAGGTTGAGCATGCCGTCAGCCGACATGGCGGTACCTGGGCGCATGGAGCCGACCACGACGATTGGCTTGTCGGTTTTTTCGACCAGGTTGAGGAAGTAGGCGGTCTCTTCCAGGGTATCGGTACCGTGGGTGATGACGATGCCGTCGACGTCCTTGCTCTCGGCCAGTTCCGCAACGCGCTTGCCCAGTTGCAGCAAGTTTTCGTTGCTGATGCTTTCGGAAGCGATCTGCAGCACTTGTTCGCCGCGCACGTTAGCCAGGGTGGCCAGTTCCGGAACGCCGGCGATCAGCTTGTCGACACCGACTTTGGCGGCCTGGTAGGTCGCGCTGTTGGCGGTGCTGGCGCCGGCGCCGGCAATGGTGCCGCCGGTGGCGAGGATCACCACGTTGGCGAGTTTCTGTTGGTTTTCGACTTCCTTGGCGTTGACGCCTGCGGGCATTAACAGCAGCAGGGCCATAGCGCCCGGAACGAAGGAATTAAGCGCAGCTTTCATCGTTGATTTCTCTTCTGGCTGGAGTTTGCTGTGTAACGCGCTCAAGGGAGCAGGTTTCATACCAGAACTGCCGCTCGTCGGTTTTCATCTTGATTCTATTGATTTTCATGGGCTTAGAAGAGTCGGTGATGCGCGGACGGAGCATTTTCCTATTCGGAATTCCGAATATTGTGTACAAGAGGTGTTCGGTTTTCCGGTTGTTTTTAGGATAATTCCTACGAGCACTGACCAGGTGGTCTCCGGCAGCGAATTTGACAAAACCGGGTGACGTTCTCATAGTGAGTTAACGCAAACGTTTGCGACCCGATAAAAATCATAAGATCCGGAGTAAACCCATGAAGCTGCCCTTTGCTGGACGCCTGCTGGCGCTCGCCGTTCTGTCCTCGCTGACCCTCGCCACCCCCTTTTCCCAAGCCCTGGCCGACGAAGCCAAGCCCAAAGTCGCGCTGGTGATGAAGTCGCTGGCCAACGAATTCTTCCTGACCATGGAAGACGGCGCCAAGGCCTACCAGAAAGACCACGCCACTGAATTCGAACTGGTATCCAACGGCATCAAGGACGAGACCGATGCCGGCAACCAGATCCGTATCGTCGAGCAGATGATCGTCTCCGGGGTCAATGCCCTGGTCATCGCCCCGGCCGACTCCAAGGCCCTGGTGCCGGTGGTGAAAAAGGCCATGGACGCTGGCATCACCGTGATCAACATCGACAACCGCCTCGACCCCGAGGTGCTCAAGAGCAAGAACCTCAGCGTGCCGTTCGTAGGCCCCGACAACCGCAAGGGCGCACGCCTGGTCGGTGAATACCTGGCCAAGCAGAAGCTCAAGGCCGGTGACCAGGTCGCCATCATCGAGGGCGTCTCGACCACCACCAACGCCCAGCAGCGCACCGCCGGCTTCAAGGATGCGATGCAAGCGGCGCAGATCAAGGTCGTCTCGGTGCAGTCGGGCGACTGGGAAATTGCCAAGGGCAATGCCGTCGCCGCCGCCATGCTCAACGCCAACCCTGACCTCAAAGCCCTGCTGGCCGGCAACGACAGCATGGCCCTCGGTGCGGTTTCCGCGGTGCGCGCAGCGGGCAAGGCCGGCCAGGTGCAGGTAGTCGGTTACGACAACATCAACGCCATCAAGCCGATGCTCAAGGATGGCCGCGTGCTTGCCACCGCCGACCAGTACGCCGCCAAGCAGGCAGTGTTCGGCATCGAGGCGGCGCTGAAGATGCTCAAGGGCGAAAAAGCCGACGTCGACGCCGACAACGTCATCCAGACGCCGGTCGAGCTGGTCACCCACTAAGTAGTCGCATGATGGGCGTCCGCCGTGCGGCGGGCGCCAGGAGAACAGGCAATGTCAGCGACTGCGGATGTCGTACTTTCAGTCAGCGCGATCGGCAAGACCTACGCCCAGCCGGTGCTCGGCGATATCGACCTGAGCCTGCGCCGGGGCGAAGTGCTGGCCCTGACTGGCGAAAATGGCGCGGGCAAGAGCACCCTGTCGAAGATCATCGGCGGCCTCGAAGTGCCCACCACCGGGCAGATGCTCTATCAGGGCCAGCCTTACCAACCGGGCAGCCGCGCCGCCGCCGAGCGGCTGGGCGTGCGCATGGTCATGCAGGAACTCAACCTGCTGCCAACCCTGACCGTGGCCGAGAACCTGTTTCTCGACAATTTGCCCGGGCGTGCCGGCTGGATCAACCGCAAGCGCCTGCGCCAGCTGGCGGTGGCGGCCATGGCCCAGGTCGGCCTGGACGCCATCGACCCGGATACCCCGGTCGGCGAGCTGGGCATCGGCCATCAGCAGATGGTCGAGATCGCCCGCAACCTGATCGGCGACTGCCATGTGCTGATCTTCGACGAGCCCACGGCGATGCTTACCGCCCGCGAGGTGGAGCTGCTGTTCAGCCAGATCGAGCGCTTGCAGCAGCGCGGCGTCGCCATCATTTATATCTCCCATCGCCTTGAAGAACTCAAGCGCATCGCCCAGCGCATTGCCGTGCTGCGCGATGGCAAGCTGGTGTGTGTCGAGCCGATGCAGCGTTACAACAGTGAGCAACTGGTCAACCTGATGGTCGGCCGCGAGCTGGGCGAACATATCGACCTGGGCGTGCGCAACATCGGCGCGCCGATCCTCAAGGTCAACGGCCTGACCCGCAGCGACAAGGTCAAGGATGTCTCGTTCGAGGTGCGCAGCGGCGAGATTTTCGGTATCTCCGGCCTGATCGGTGCCGGGCGCACTGAGCTGCTGCGGCTGATCTACGGCGCCGATAGCGCCGACAGCGGCAGCCTCGAGCTGGGCAGCCCGTTGCGCCCGGTGCGGGTCGACTCACCTGTGGCTGCGGTGCGCCAGGGCATTGCCCTGATCACCGAAGACCGCAAGGGCGAAGGCCTGCTGTTGAGCCAGTCGATCAGTGCCAATATCGCCCTGGGCAACCTGCCGGCGATTTCCCGCGCGGGCGTGGTCGACAAAGGTGCCGAGCGCGAACTGGCCGAACGGCAGATCGCCGCCATGCGCATCCGCAGTTCCAGTCCCGAGCAGGTGGTCGGCGAGTTGTCGGGCGGCAACCAGCAGAAGGTGGTGATCGGCCGCTGGCTGGAGCGCGACTGTTCAGTGCTGCTGTTCGACGAACCGACCCGCGGCATCGACGTGGGCGCCAAGTTCGACATCTACGGCCTCTTGGCCGAACTGGCGCGCCAGGGCAAGGCGCTGGTGGTGGTGTCCAGCGACCTGCGCGAGCTGATGCTGATCTGCGACCGCATCGGCGTGCTCAGCGCCGGGCGCCTGATCGACACCTTCGAGCGCGACAGCTGGACCCAGGACCAACTACTGGCCGCGGCCTTTGCCGGCTATCAGAAACGTGATGCGTTGCTGCATGAAGCGGCGCCCAGGACAACCCCATGAAAACCACGCAACTGGACACCGCCGCCCCGAGCGCCAAGCGCAGCGGCACCTACTTTGGCCTGGGTACCTACCTGGGCCTGGCCGGCGCCTTGCTGGCGATGATCGTACTGTTCTCGTTTTTGAGTAGTCACTTTCTGTCGTATGCCACCTTCAGCACCCTGGCCAACCAGATTCCCGATCTGATGGTGCTGGCGGTGGGCATGACCTTCGTGCTGATCATCGGCGGCATCGACCTGTCGGTGGGCTCGGTGCTGGCCCTGGCCGGGTCGGCGGTCAGCGTGGCGATGCTCGGCTGGGGCTGGAGCGTGATGCCCGCGGCCCTGCTCGGCATGGCGGTGGCGGCGCTGGCCGGCAGCATCACCGGTTCGATCACCGTGGCCTGGCGCATCCCGTCGTTCATTGTTTCCCTCGGCGTGCTGGAAATGGCCCGGGGCATGGCCTATCAATTGACCGATTCGCGCACCGCCTACATCGGTGATGCCTTTGCCTGGCTGTCCAACCCCCTGGCCTTTGGCGTGTCGCCGTCGTTCCTGATTGCCTTGCTGGTAATCATCCTCGCCCAACTGGTACTCACGCGCACGGTGTTCGGCCGCTACCTGATCGGTATCGGCACCAACGAAGAAGCAGTGCGCCTGGCCGGTATCGATCCGCGCCCCTACAAGATCCTGGTGTTCTCGTTGATGGGCCTGCTCGCGGGCCTCGCCGCGCTGTTCCAGATTTCCCGCCTGGAGGCCGCCGACCCCAATGCCGGCTCCGGCTTGGAGTTGCAGGTGATCGCCGCGGTGGTGATCGGCGGCACCAGCCTGATGGGCGGGCGCGGTTCGGTGATCAGCACCTTTTTCGGCGTGCTGATCATCTCGGTGCTGGCCGCAGGCCTGGCGCAGATCGGCGCCTCGGAACCGACCAAGCGCATCATCACCGGGGCGGTGATCGTCATCGCCGTGGTCCTCGACACTTACCGCAGCCGGCGCGCGCGCAGGCGGAACTGAAACAATGGCTACCATCAAAGATGTCGCGGCACTGGCGGGGATTTCCTATACCACCGTGTCCCATGTACTGAACAAGACCCGCCCGGTCAGTGAGCCGGTGCGCCTCAAGGTCGAGGCGGCCATTGCCGAGCTCGACTACGTGCCCAGCGCCGTGGCCCGCTCGCTCAAGGCGCGCAGCACCGCAACCATCGGCCTGCTGGTGCCCAACAGCGTCAACCCGTACTTCGCCGAACTGGCCCGGGGGATCGAGGACGGCTGCGAGCGCAACGGCTACTGCGTGATCCTCTGCAACTCCGACGACAACCCGCAAAAGCAGCGCAGCTATCTGCGCGTGCTGCTGGAAAAGCGCATTGATGGCCTGATCGTCGCCTCGGTCGGCGAAGACCGCGACCTGCTCGACAGCCTGGCCAGCGTGCGCACGCCGATGGTCATCGTCGACCGCGCCCTGGAGGGCGTGGCCGCCGACCTGGTACGCATCGACCATGAGCAGGGTGCTTACCTGGCCACCCGGCACCTGCTGGACCTGGGCCATCGCGACATCGCCTGCATCGGCGGCCCGGCCAGCACCAGCGTTGCCCAGTTGCGCCTGGCCGGTTTCCATCGGGCGCTGGCCGAGGCCGGCGTTACTCCACGTCAGGACTGGCTGCTGAGCAGCGATTTCACCAGCCTCGGCGGTTACGCCGCGGCGGCACTGCTGCTCGAAGGCGAGCGGCCGACGGCGATCTTCGCTGGCAACGACATGATCGGCATCGGCGTATTGCGCGCCGCTGCCGAGCGCAACATCTGCGTGCCCAGCGAGCTGTCGGTGATCGGCTTCGACGATATCCAGATCAGCCAGTACGTGTTCCCGGCGTTGACCACCGTCGGCCAGTCGATCCGCGAGCTCGGTGAAAACGCCGCCGAACTGCTGCTGCGGCGTATTGCCGAACCGCTGCGCGGCGCGCCGGAGCAGCGCATTGTCGCGCCGAGCATCGTCCTGCGTGAGTCGACTGCGCCGCGCCCCGACCTTTTCAATGATTACCGCTGAGAACGAGCCCGCACATGCACGCCAATGTAGTAGTGGTAGGTAGCCTGAACATGGACCTGGTAACGCGCGCCCAGCGCTTGCCGCGCGGCGGCGAAACCCTGGTGGGTGAGACCTTCGTCACGGTGCCCGGTGGCAAGGGGGCCAACCAGGCGGTGGCGGCGGCGCGCCTGGGGGCGCAGGTGGCGATGGTCGGCTGCGTCGGTGACGATGCCTATGGCCAGCAATTGCGTCAGGCCCTGGCCGATGAACAGATCGACTGCCAGGCGGTGGGCGTTGCTGCCGGTGTGTCCAGTGGCGTGGCGCTGATCGTGGTGGATGCCGCCAGCCAGAACGCCATCGTCATCATTGCCGGTGGTAACGGCCAGTTGCTGCCCGAATCAGTGCAGCGTTTTGATGCCTTGCTGCAACACGCCGATGTGATCATCTGCCAGTTGGAAGTGCCCATGGCGACCGTCGCCTACACCCTTGAACGGGGCAGGGCGCTGGGTAAAACCGTGATCCTCAATCCGGCACCCGCCAGCGGCCCGCTGCCGGCCGAATGGTTTGCCAGCATTGACTACCTGATCCCCAATGAAAGTGAAGCCGAGGCCCTGAGCGGTGTGCCGGTCACTGACCTGGAAAGCGCCAAGGTTGCCGCCACGCGCTTGTTGGCATTGGGTGTGGGCAAGGTGATCGTTACCCTGGGGGCCCAGGGTGCGTTGTTTGCCGATGGCCAGGCGTTCAGGCATTTCCCCGCGCCGGTGGTGCAACCCGTGGACACCACGGCGGCCGGCGACACCTTTGTTGGCGGTTTCGCCGCGGCCCTGGCGCGCGGCGAAGAGCAGGGCGCAGCCATCGCCTTCGGCCAGCGCGCGGCGGCGCTGTCGGTCACCCGCGCCGGTGCGCAGCCTTCGATTCCACACCTTGCCGAGCTGCAGCCATGAAGAAGACTCCGTTGCTCAACATCGCCTTGTCGCGCCTGATCGCCTCCCTTGGCCATGGTGACATCCTGCTGATCGGCGACGCCGGCCTGCCGGTGCCGCCGGGGGTGGAACTGATCGACCTGGCGTTGACGCCGGGTGTTCCTGATTTCGCCAGCACCCTGCGGGTGGTGCTGAGTGAAATGCAGGTCGAAAGCCACGTGCTGGCGAACGAAATCCTCCAGCATCAGCCGCCGGGCCTGGCAACGGTCGAACAGTTGGCGGCCCAAGGCGAGTTGGGCGACCGGCGCTTGCTCAGCCATGACGAGTTCAAGCAGTTGAGCCGCAGCGCCCGTGCCATCGTGCGCACCGGTGAGTGCCAGCCCTACAGCAACATTGCGCTGGTTGCCGGGGTGACCTTCTAGCGCTTTTCCCTCTGACCATAAGGACGTGTCTTATGTTGAGCTGTGCCAAACGATTGCTCCAAGGAGTACTGCTGATGTCCATGCTGTCGGCTGGCGCCCAAGCCGCGCCCATTGACCTGATTATTGATACCGACCCTGGCGCCGATGATGTGGTGGCGCTGTTCCTGGCCATGGCTTCGCCTGATGAGTTGAAAATCCGCGCCATCACCACTGTGGCGGGCAACGTGCGCCTGGAAAAGACCTCGCGCAATGCCCGCCTGGCCCGGGAGTGGGCCGGGCGCGAAGAGATTCCGGTGTATGCCGGGGCGCCCAGGCCGCTGCTGCGCACGCCGATCTACGCCGCCGACATCCACGGTGAAGAAGGTTTGCCCGGTGTCACGGTCAGCGAGCCGCAGAAGGGGCTGGCCAACGGCAATGCGGTGCGCTACCTGATCGACACCTTGAGCAGCGCCAAGCCGCACAGCATCACCGTGGCCATGCTCGGGCCGCAGACCAACCTGGCCCTGGCGCTGATCGAGGCGCCAGAAATCGTCAACGGCATCAAGGAAGTGGTGGTCATGGGCGGTGCCCACTTCAACGGCGGCAATATCACCCCGGTGGCCGAGTTCAACCTGTTCGCCGACCCCCATGCTGCCGAAGTGGTGCTCAAGAGTGGGGTCAAGCTGACCTACCTGCCGCTGGACGTCACCCACAAGGTGCTGACCAGTGAGGCCCGGCTGAAACAGATCGCCAGCCTGAACAATGCGGCCAGCAAGCGCGTGGTGGATATTCTCAACGCCTACGTCAAGGCCGACATGAAGCACTATGGCATCCCAGGTGGGCCGGTGCATGACACCACGGTAATCGCTTACCTGCTTAAGCCCGAACTGTTCACGGGGCGCCAGGTATTCATGCAGGTCGACAGCCGTGATGGGCCGACCTTTGGCCAGACCATCACTGACTGGTACGGGGCCTTGAAGCAGCCGGCGAACGTCACCTGGATCGCCGACGGCGATGCCCAGGGCTTTTTCGACCTGCTCAGTAGCCGCCTGGCGCGTCTGCCGTAGCCGTATGGGCGTAACGTTCGAAGACCTGGTCGATGTAGCTGCGTGCGCCGTCGTGGCCCAGGTCTTTGACCAGCAGGTCGACCGCGATCAGCATCAACTCCTCGGCGCTGGCCGGGCTGTAGGCGCTCTGGCCCTCGGGCCATTTGACCTTGATGTCGGCATCGATGGTGTGGCTTGTCATGATCAATCTCGAAAGAATACTGCGCGCGCTGTCGGTTCAAATGCCGGGCCCTGGCGTTTGAAGGGGAGGCTGGCCTGCGCTCCGCCGATGTTTGCAGTAAATCATGGGCGCCACCTGCCGCGCACTGCGACTTAGGCATAAGCACAGGGTCGTGGCAAACTAACGGTGTTTTAGCTTGCCGGGACAGCGCAGTGCAGATCGATTTGACCAACCCCAACGACTTTACCCTCGACAACGTGCGGGCCCTGCTGGTGGCCGGAAATGGCGCGGTACACAATCAGCTGCGGGTCAGTCGCGCCGGCATTGCCTGGTTGTCCCAGGTCACCGGTGGCCGTGAGCTGGACGGCCTGGCCTTTCGTCTGGAAACCTGGGCTGCGGGCTCCGGTTGCGTCGGCCCGCAAGTGGCCGACGACGAGCGCTGGATACGGCAGGTGTACAACGCCCTGAAGAATAACTGGCCGAAACCTGCCAGTGATTACATCGATCTGTATTGAGATCGTGCAAAATCCGGTCACGATTGCACTTGGCCCTGAGCGCTCTGGCTCGGGCACAATGGCCCGGTTTTGCAACGAAAAACCAGGAGTGCTGTCACATAGGCAGCATTCAAGTATTTAAGGAGGATTCATGTTCCGCACGCGTGCATCATTGGCAAGCCTGTTGGCCGTCGCCGTACTGGCAGGTTGCAGCAGCACGGGTGGCTCTTCGTCGAAGGCCCCGGAAGACGTTGCCGCCAATACCGATGGCCGTTGCCAGGCCAGCGGCGCCGAGTTCGCCATCGGCAAGCCGGCCACCCCCGAGTTGCTCGAGCAGGCGCGCAAAGCCAGCGGCTCGCAACTGGCCCGTGTGCTCAAGCCTCACGACGTCATGACCCTGGAGTACCGCTCCGAGCGCCTGAACCTCAACGCCGACGAAAAAGGCGTGGTTACCCGCGTGAACTGCGGCTAACACGGTCTCTGTGGGAGCAACTGTCTGTGGTGGGAGCGGGCTTGCCCCGCGATGAGGCAGTGCGGCTGACACATCAGGTGGCGCCTGGATTACGGTCGCTTCGCGCCCGATCGCGGGGCAAGCCCGCTCCCACAGAGAAACGCCCTTCAGCCCCAAAATACAGGCACAAAAAAACCCGCCACAAGGACGGGTTTTTTTATTCGGTCAGATCTTACTCTGGACGAACTTGTGCAGCCTGCATGCCCTTCTGGCCTTTTTCGGCAACGAAGGAGACAGTCTGGCCTTCCTTCAGGCTTTTGAAACCGTCGGTTTCGATAGCCTTGAAGTGAACGAACAGGTCGTCGCCGCCACCTTGTGGAGTGATGAAGCCGAAGCCTTTCTCATCGTTGAACCATTTTACGGTGCCGGTTTGGCGATTAGACATGGGTGTATCTCCAGGAAACATGATTTTCAGTAGTGCGGTGTTGCCGAGGCCAACAGGGTGCACGCCGACCATCATAGTCTAATTATGGGCTTGTAGCCCCTTTTACCTTCGCAGAATGCTGATCTGGAGCAAATTAGCGATGGATAACTGGCGAAAGGCCCTATTTTTTCGGGCCGCAGACCGCTGCAATATTTTTTTGCGCGCGTTCCATTACCGCTGCATCTACGCCATCCTGCAGGGTATCCAGGTCCTTGATCTCCTTGTCGCTGAGATTTTTTTCGAGCACGTCTCCGGCGCATTTGCAGTGCTGTTCGGCTTTATCCTGTGCCAGGCCTTGCTTCTGCGCCTGCGTTACGCAGGTCGTCTGGTAGTTGGCGGGCAGTTTGCCGGCATGGGCTCCCAGCGGCAGCAGCAGGGCAGATGCAGCCGCCAGGGCCAGAAGAGACTGAAGTCGCATAACCAACACTCCTTGGGGTCGAGTCTCACAAGAGTAGGACGCTTCTCAAACTCTGAGCGGAAAAAATCCGCGCAAGTTCACCGCCAAGGCATATTTTCCGAATATTTCTGCCCAGCCGGTCAATCTGCCCGCAATCGCCCGAAAGCTTTGTGCTAGCATGCGTGGCTTGAGCTCGCCGCCGGCTTTTTCTTGCAGCTTGCGGCTTGCAGCTCCCAACTGTTTTTTTACTATTCCAGTCACTCTGGTTCGTTCCCTGGCAGGCCTTCGGGCTTCTGCCACTGTGAGGCAGGCTTTGCTTGTGCAAAGACAGGGGCGGATCGCGTACTGGCTCATCCCAACCCACGTGACCTTTGGTAGGGGTCACCACTAGGAGAGGAGGCGCCATGCCCATTATTACTCTTCCCGATGGCAGTCAACGTTCATTCGACAAGGCAGTTTCGGTTGCCGAAGTCGCCGCATCCATTGGTGCGGGCCTCGCTAAAGCCACCGTCGCCGGCAAGGTCGACGGCAAGCTGGTCGACGCCTGCGACCTGATCGAAAACGATGCCAGCCTGCAAATCATCACGCCCAAGGACGAAGAGGGGCTGGAGATCATCCGTCACTCGTGCGCCCACCTGGTCGGCCACGCGGTCAAGCAGCTGTACCCGACTGCGCGCATGGTCATCGGTCCGGTCATCGACGAAGGCTTCTATTACGACATCGCCTACGAGCGTCCTTTCACGCCCGAAGACATGGCGGCGATCGAGCAGCGCATGCAGCAGCTGATCGACACCGAATACGACGTCATCAAGAAGGTCACGCCGCGCGCCGAAGTGATCGACGTGTTCAAGGCCCGCGGCGAAGACTACAAGCTGCGCCTGGTCGAGGACATGCCGGATGAACAGGCCATGGGCCTGTACTACCACGAAGAATACGTCGACATGTGCCGCGGCCCGCACGTGCCGAACACCCGTTTCCTGAAATCCTTCAAGCTGACCAAGCTGTCCGGCGCCTACTGGCGCGGCGACGCTAAAAACGAGCAGCTGCAGCGCGTGTACGGCACCGCCTGGGCCGACAAGAAGCAGCTGGCTGCTTACATTCAGCGCATCGAAGAAGCCGAAAAACGCGACCACCGCAAGATCGGCAAGCGCCTGGGCCTGTTCCACCTCCAGGAAGAAGCGCCGGGCATGGTGTTCTGGCACCCGAACGGCTGGACCCTGTACCAGGTACTGGAACAGTACATGCGCAAGGTGCAGCGCGAGAACGGCTACCTGGAGATCAAGACTCCGCAGGTTGTTGACCGTTCGCTGTGGGAAAAGTCTGGCCACTGGGCCAACTACGCCGACAACATGTTCACCACCCAGTCGGAAAACCGCGACTACGCCATCAAGCCGATGAACTGCCCATGCCACGTGCAGGTGTTCAACCAGGGCCTGAAGAGCTACCGCGAGCTGCCGCTGCGTCTGGCCGAGTTCGGTGCCTGCCACCGTAACGAGCCGTCGGGTGCGCTGCACGGCATCATGCGTGTACGTGGCTTCACCCAGGACGACGCGCACATCTTCTGCACCGAAGAGCAGATGCAGTCCGAATCCGCCGCGTTCATCAAGCTGACCATGGATGTCTACGCCGACTTCGGCTTCAAGGACATCGAAATGAAGCTCTCGACCCGCCCTGAAAAGCGCGTCGGTTCCGATGAGCTGTGGGATCGCGCCGAAGCCGCACTGGCTGCCGCCCTCGACAGCGCCGGCCTGCCGTACGACCTGCAGCCGGGCGAAGGTGCCTTCTACGGGCCGAAGATCGAGTTCTCGCTGAAGGATTGCCTGGGTCGCGTGTGGCAGTGTGGTACCCTGCAGCTCGACTTCAACCTGCCGATCCGTCTGGGCGCCGAATTCGTCTCCGAAGACAACGGCCGCAAGCATCCGGTGATGCTGCACCGTGCAATCCTCGGTTCGTTCGAGCGTTTCGTCGGAATTCTCATCGAGCATTACGAAGGTGCATTCCCGGCCTGGCTCGCGCCAACCCAGGCGGTGATCATGAATATCACCGACAAGCAGGCCGAATTCGCCCAGAATGTTGAAAAAACTCTCAATGAAAGCGGGTTCCGTGCCAAGTCCGACTTGAGAAATGAGAAAATCGGCTTTAAAATCCGCGAGCATACTTTGCTCAAGGTCCCTTACCTTTTGGTTATAGGGGATCGCGAAGTCGAAACGCAAACCGTCGCTGTGCGTACTCGTGAAGGCGCTGACCTGGGCTCGATGCCCGTCGCTCAATTCGCTGAATTCCTCGCTCAAGCGGTTTCCCGGCGTGGTCGCCAAGAATCGGAGTAATTACTATTAAGCGTGAAATGAGAAACGATAAACGAGCTGCACCGAAGGCCCCGATCAACGAGAATATCTCGGCACGCGAGGTTCGGTTAATTGGCGCTGACGGCGAGCAGATTGGCATCGTCTCGATTGATGAAGCGCTTCGTATCGCTGAAGAAGCGAAGCTGGACCTGGTAGAGATCTCTGCCGACGCAGTACCGCCTGTCTGCAAAGTCATGGACTACGGCAAGCACCTCTTCGAAAAGAAGAAGCAAGCCAACGAGGCCAAGAAGAATCAGAAGCAGGTCCAGATTAAAGAAATCAAGTTTCGTCCAGGGACGGAGGAGGGGGATTACCAGGTAAAACTACGCAACCTGGTACGTTTCCTGAGTGATGGGGACAGGGCCAAGATTTCCTTGAGATTTCGCGGTCGTGAGATGGCCCACCAGGAGCTGGGTATGGAACTGTTGAAGCGGGTCGAAACTGACCTTTTGGAATACGGTTCCGTCGAACAGCATCCTAAGATGGAAGGACGCCAGCTGATCATGGTCATCGCACCCAAGAAAAAGAAATAACCACCAGGGCACGGCAGGCCTTGCGGTTATGTTTATCAACTGAATGCGGAGTATCCGAACATGCCAAAAATGAAAACCAAAAGCGGTGCAGCGAAGCGTTTCTTGAAAACCGCTTCGGGCTTCAAGCACAAGCACGCTTTCAAGAGCCACATCCTGACCAAAATGTCGACCAAGCGTAAGCGTCAACTGCGTGGTAGCAGCCTGCTGCACCCGTCGGACGTTGCAAAAGTCGAGCGCATGCTGCGCGTACGTTAATTTCGGTCAAAGATTAGAGGAAGTTACTCATGGCTCGTGTAAAGCGTGGCGTCATCGCTCGTAAGCGTCACAAGAAAATTCTGAAACTGGCTAAAGGCTACTACGGCGCTCGCTCGCGCGTATTCCGTGTTGCCAAGCAAGCGGTCATCAAGGCAGGCCAATACGCCTACCGCGACCGTCGTCAGAAAAAACGTCAGTTCCGCGCTCTGTGGATCGCTCGTATCAACGCTGGTGCGCGTATCAACGGTCTGTCCTACAGCCGCCTGATCGCTGGCCTGAAAAAAGCGTCGATCGAAATCGACCGCAAGGTTCTGGCCGATCTGGCAGTGAACGAAAAAGCGGCGTTTGCTGCGATTGTCGAGAAAGCTAAAGCCTCGCTGGCTTAAGTACCCCCGACAATCACCCGGTGTCATTTCCGGCACCTGGTGTTAAACGTCTTAATAGGGGAAGAGCCTGCGCTCTTCCCCTATTTCGTATCTGGAGTCTGTACATGGAAAACCTGGACGCGCTGGTCTCCCAAGCCCTGGAGGCCGTGGAACGCGCTGAAGACATCAATGCCCTGGAACAGATCCGGGTGCACTTCCTTGGCAAGAAAGGCGAACTGACCCAGGTGATGAAGACCCTGGGCAATCTGCCTGCCGAAGAGCGGCCAAAGGTTGGCGCGCTGATCAACGACGCCAAGGAACGCGTCACCGAGGTCCTCAACGCGCGCAAGGCGGCGTTTGAAGAGGCCGAGCTCAGCGCCCGTCTGGCTGCCGAGTGCATTGATGTAACCCTGCCGGGCCGTGGCCAGACCTCCGGTGGTCTGCATCCGATCACCCGTACCCTGGAACGCATCGAGCAGTTCTTCACCCACATCGGCTACGGCATCGCCGAAGGCCCTGAGGTCGAAGACGACTACCACAACTTCGAAGCGCTCAACATTCCCGGCCACCACCCGGCCCGGGCAATGCACGACACCTTCTATTTCAATGCCAACATGCTGCTGCGTACCCACACCTCGCCGGTGCAGGTGCGGACCATGGAGTCCACTCAGCCGCCCATCCGCATTGTCTGCCCGGGCCGCGTTTACCGCTGCGACTCGGACCTGACCCACTCGCCGATGTTCCACCAGGTCGAAGGCCTGCTGATCGATCGCGACATCAATTTTGCCGACCTCAAAGGCACCATCGAAGAATTCCTGCGGGTGTTCTTCGAAAAAGAACTGGCGGTGCGTTTCCGTCCGTCGTTCTTCCCCTTCACCGAGCCATCGGCTGAAGTCGATATCCAGTGCGTGATGTGCAGCGGCAAAGGCTGCCGTGTGTGCAAGCAAACTGGCTGGCTGGAAGTCATGGGCTGCGGCATGGTTCACCCCAACGTGCTGCGCATGTCGGGCATCGACCCCGAAGAGTTCCAGGGCTTTGCCTTCGGCATGGGCGCCGAGCGCCTGGCCATGCTGCGTTACGGCGTCAACGATTTGCGCCTGTTCTTCGACAACGACTTGCGGTTCCTTGCGCAATTTCGCTAGGTCGCGCACCCGTAACGAATCTTTCAGGAGAGCAGGATGAAATTCAGTGAAAAGTGGCTGCGCGGTTGGGTCAACCCGCAGGTATCCCGTGACGATCTGGTCGCCCGTCTGTCGATGGCCGGCCTTGAGGTCGACAGCGTCACCCCGGCCGCCGGCCAGTTCAGCGGCATCATCGTCGGTGAGGTGCTGAGCACCGAACAGCACCCCGATGCCGACAAGCTGCGCGTGTGCCAGGTCAGCAGTGGCAGCGAGACCTTCCAGGTAGTGTGCGGCGCGCCTAACGTGCGCCCTGGCCTGAAGATCCCCTTCGCCATGATCGGCGCCGAACTGCCGGGCGACTTCAAGATCAAGAAGGCCAAGCTGCGTGGTGTTGAATCCAACGGCATGCTCTGCTCGGCCGCCGAGCTGCAGATCAGCGAAGAAAACGACGGCCTGCTGGAGCTGGCTGCCGACGCCCCGGTTGGCGAAGACATTCGCGTGTACCTGGACCTGGACGACGCCAGCATCGAGATCGGCCTGACCCCGAACCGTGGCGACTGCCTGTCTGTAGCTGGCCTGGCGCGTGACGTCGGTGCCTTGTACGACGTAGCGGTTACCCGCCTGCAAGTGCCGGCCGTTGCCGCCGCCCACGACGAAGTGCGTCCGGTTGAAGTGCTGGCGCCAGCGGCCTGCCCACGCTACCTGGGCCGCGTTATCCGTAACGTCGACCTGTCCAAGCCGACCCCGCTGTGGATGGTCGAGCGTCTGCGTCGCTCCGACGTGCGCAGCATCGACGCTGCCGTCGACATCACCAACTACGTGATGCTCGAACTCGGCCAGCCGATGCACGCCTTCGATCTCGCCGAGATCAACGGCGGGATCCGTGTGCGCATGGCGGAAGAGGGCGAGAAGCTGGTATTGCTGGACGGCCAGGAAGTCACCCTGCGTCCCGACACCCTGGTGATCGCCGACCACAGCCGCGCCCTGGCCATTGCCGGCGTAATGGGTGGCGAGCACAGTGGCGTTGCCGCTGGCACCCGCGACATCTTCCTCGAGAGCGCCTTCTTCGAGCCGATCTCCGTCGCTGGCAAGGCGCGTTCCTACGGCCTGCACACCGATGCCTCGCACCGCTACGAGCGTGGCGTCGACTCGCAACTGGCGCGCGAAGCCATCGAGCGCGCAACCGCTCTGCTGCTGGAGATCGTTGGCGGCGAAGCGGGTCCTGTGATCGACGTGACCAGCGAAGCGCACCTGCCCAAGGTTGCACCCATCACCCTGCGCGCCGAGCGCCTGAGCCAGATGCTGGGCATGGAAATGGCCAGCGCCGACGTCGAGCAACTGCTCAACGGCCTGGGCCTGAAAACCACCGCCGGGGAAGGGCAGTGGCAGGTCGAAGTACCTAGCCATCGCTTCGACATCAGCCTGGAAGTCGACTTGATCGAAGAGCTGGCGCGCCTGTACGGCTACAACCGCCTGCCGGTACGTTACCCGCAAGCGCGCCTGGCCCCGCAGGCCAAGGCCGAAGCGCGTGGCGACCTGCCAGCGCTGCGCCGCCTGCTGGTGGCCCGTGGTTACCAGGAAGCCATCACCTACAGCTTCATCGACCCGAAACTGTTCGAACTGTTCAGCCCGGGCGTCGAGCCGCTGCTGCTGGCCAACCCGATCTCCAGCGACATGGCGGCCATGCGTGCCTCCCTGTGGCCGGGCCTGGTCAAGTCGCTGCAGCACAACCTCAACCGTCAGCAAGACCGCGTGCGCTTGTTCGAAAGCGGCCTGCGCTTCGTCGGCCAGTTGGGCGACCTCGAGCAGCAGCCAATGCTCGCCGGTGTCGTCTGCGGCAGCCGCCTGCCGGAAGGCTGGGCCAACGGTCGCGACAGCATCGACTTCTTCGACGTCAAGGCTGATGTCGAGGCGCTGCTGGGCTTCTCCGGCTCGCTGGCCGAGTTCAGCTTCGTGCCAGGCAAACATCCGGCGCTGCACCCGGGCCAGACCGCACGCATCGAGCGTGACGGTCGCGAAGTCGGCTACCTGGGTGCCATCCACCCTGAGCTGGCCAAGACCCTGGGCCTGGACCGTCCGGTGTACGTCTTCGAGCTGGTCCTGGGTGAAGTGGCCGAAGGCCGCCTGCCGAAGTTCAGCGAGCTGTCGAAATTCCCGGAAGTGCGTCGTGACCTGGCCTTGGTGGCAGGACGTGATGTTGCTTCGAGCTCGGTGCTTGAAGTAATTCGTGACAATGCAGGCGAATGGCTCACGGACCTCAGGCTGTTTGATGTTTATCAGGGTAAAGGTATTGATCCTGATAGAAAAAGCCTGGCCGTCGGCTTGACCTGGCAGCATCCATCGCGCACTCTTAATGATGAAGAGGTGAATACTGCAACCCAGAACATCCTCACCTCGCTCGAACAAAGGTTGAACACCACGTTAAGGAAATAGCGTATGGGTGCTCTGACGAAAGCTGAGATGGCCGAACGGCTGTACGAGGAGCTGGGCCTGAACAAGCGCGAGGCCAAGGAATTGGTCGAGCTGTTCTTTGAGGAAATCAGGCACGCTCTAGAAGACAACGAGCAGGTCAAATTGTCCGGATTCGGCAATTTCGACCTGCGCGACAAGCGCCAGCGGCCGGGCCGTAACCCCAAGACTGGGGAAGAAATCCCGATCACGGCACGTCGGGTCGTCACCTTTCGTCCAGGGCAGAAGTTGAAAGCCCGAGTTGAGGCCTATGCTGGAACCAAGTCATAACGACGAGCTTCCGCCGATTCCAGGCAAACGCTACTTCACCATTGGTGAAGTGAGTGAGCTTTGCGCGGTAAAACCGCACGTGCTCCGCTACTGGGAGCAGGAATTCCCGCAACTCAACCCGGTAAAGCGCCGCGGTAACCGGCGGTACTATCAGCGCCAAGACGTGCTGATGATCCGCCAGATCCGCGCGCTGCTGTACGACCAAGGCTTCACCATCGGCGGGGCGCGCCTGCGCCTCTCTGGCGATGAAGCCAAGGACGACACCACTCAGTACAAACAACTGATCCGGCAGATGATTGTCGAGTTGGAAGACGTGTTGGTGGTGCTGAAGAAGTAACCCTTATCGGGCCCGGAATTTTGGAAAAAATGCTTCCATAATTCAAAAGGTTAGGGTACATTCTTCAACGTTCTCAGCAACTAGGGGAACATGCTTCAAGCCCAGTCGGGGCGTAGCGCAGCCCGGTAGCGCACTTGCATGGGGTGCAAGGGGTCGAGTGTTCGAATCACTCCGTCCCGACCATTAAATTCAATGACTTAGCCCAATCCGAAAAGATTGGGCTTTTTCATGCGTGGGACTTTTTCGGGACATCATTCGATTTTCCTCTTCAAAAGCGTCTTAGTAAAATTCGAAGGCTAACGGGTTAGATTTTGTTTTAACGCTAGCCCAGCGGTTTACGGCATAGCGCTTCGGAGCGCTAAAGTTCAATGATTGGGCGCCGATTTCTTATACGTAACGACTATTCAAGGAATGGATGGGTATGTTTGGATTTATTGCGAATAAAGCGAAAGCTCTGACAGAGGTGGTCACGGAGAAAGTGTCTTCCGCAAGCGATGCTGTAGCCTCTGCAAAGGGTGCGGTGCTTGAAAGCGTTGGGGAGGGGGCTACCGCTGCGGTCTCGCGGGTAGAGAAGCATTGGCCTGCTGTTGAAAAGGTTTTAGTTGATGGGCTGCTGACTGTTACTCATGATCGCTTGAAAGACGATGAGTTTTTCCTTCTCGCAGTAGAAAAGGCTTTCGAACTGCTTCCGGCGCCAGTTCGGTTGGTTTTGCCAAGATCTTCGATTATCAAGCATAGCTTGACTCATAGAGACTCGATCGTTGAAAAAATTGCAGCTCAACGAGCGGTCCGTTCGCTGTCGAGCGAACCCAAGTTAATAGAAACTGATGTGTAGATCTATGTTGTTGCTGATTGTAGCTTTGAGCAAGCGCGGCGTTTTTTAAGGCAGCTGTAGCCTCCACTGTTCACAAGGCACATGCACGCCTCAGGTCAGGTGGCCTTAAAGGTTCTGAAGTACTTTTCATGCACCAGATAGAGATTGCCTCGCGCACGGGAGCAGGCCACGTAGAGCTTGTTACGCGTCTGGGCAGGCAGACCTTCAAAGGTGCCTCGAAGATAGAGCTTCCAGTTTCTGTCACTCAGTACAACGCACACATCCTGGAAGTGGTCCATGCCTTTGCTCGCTCCCCAATTGAATGCATGGCATCCGTACTTGTAGCTCTCCTGGTATAAGAGCTTCACCACCTCCGGGTCGGCATGAATGGCGTCGGCATGATCCTGAGTTATCACAGGGATAATCGCCGTTTCATCGTCCCTATGTGATCCGATATTGATCTGGAGATGGGTCGTAATGAAGTCACACACAGTGGTTCCACAACGCCAGCTGTGGCTCAAGGTTTCCTTGTCAACCTGAACGCCCGCATCACTAAAACGGCGCTCGTAGCGCTGAATGTTGTCATGCAGTGTGCGGTTAGTGGGGCCATCTCGGCTGGTATCGAAAGTGTGCTGGTAAAAATCGCCAACCAACAGGATATCCACCTGGGCAGGCATCAGGGCGAGCAAAAGATCAAAGTCGTGACCCGCGAAATCTTGGACCTCATCGACAAAAAGCTGGTCGTAGAAGCGCTCAACTCGTGCAATGAGCCGTGGGACTGTCCCCTTGACCTGAAGCAGCTTGGCCAGGCGGTTGTGGAATAGATACCCCTTGCCATCTTTGTAGTACTCCATCTGAGTACGAGCAAATGTCCGTGTGTGGGCAGGCGGCGTTCTGAAATTCAGCCCACGCGAACCCAAAGCCAGCTCAAGCTGCGGCCTGTAGCAGAAGCCGTTAAGGAACCCAAAGTAGGTAAACAGGGTAATGTTGGGAGGTACAAATCCGAATTTTCGGATGATGCTGCGCTGCAGGTGGGCGTAGTTGTTCTCTGTGTAGGTGATGATCAATGCCCGCTGGTCTAGGGTCAGGCGCTCGATGAGCGTCGTGGTTTTGCCAGAACCTGCAACCGCAAACATCACGCCCTTAGCCACGCGATTGCCTCCATAATGTAGCCAGGAACAACCAGCTCATCCGCCTTCTTGTCCAGCAGTTCAAATGCTGCTTCTGCTTTGTTCGCCAGCATATATTGCTGAGGGGTCAAGGTCTTTCGCCCTGGAGCAAACAACTCGTCACAGATGGCCGTGTTGTCGGCATACAGACCTATTTCAAAGGTACTGCGCTGGTTGTCAGTATCAGCAAAGACTCTGGCATGCTCGGTCACTAGGTCAGCGTAGTTCTCAACGCAGTTCTCCTCGTAGCTGCCATCGTTATCTCTTATCGCTGCAACCTTAATGTTCAACAGGCCTGCCAGCTCTAAATATCGCTTGAAGCTAGTACCACCGATAGAAATTACATGGACATCGTCTTCGGCGGGAAGGCGCCCCGCCAGCTTCGCGTAAAAGGCCTCTAGGAGGATGAACTCTGCATCGCCCTCGACAAGAATTACCCTGCGGGACAGGGCGAACTCAAGAACATTGTTGTCAGGAGCCTTCATAAAGAAGGCGGCGGTATCGTCGGACAGCTGTCTGAGCGTGCCACTACGCTGACCTGGCCCGAGCAACAACGCGTTGCGCAAATCAAGGCGGGAGCAGATGTGGCTACTATGGGTCGCGATGAAGAGCTGCGTTCCGTCTTTCTTGGAGAGCTCGTTGACCAATCGCTTCATCAAGGTATGGCTTAGATGGTTTTCAGGCTCTTCAAGCAGCATGACATCGAAGCCAGCTTGGGCCCGGCGCGTGTTGAGAGCAAAGCTAGTCTTGATGAAGCACTGCCGCCCCTTGCCTCGATGCTCCAGAGCAATACCGTCCTCTGAAATCACCAAGTCGGTTTCGAGGTTTGAGCGAGCGCCGGAGCGAACCTCAAACTGGAAGCCCTCTAGTTCTCCGTTAAGCCCAGCCAGATGGTTGTCCTTGAAGTTCGACTTCCCCATGCGATACGCATTTTCCAGCTGATATCGAGCCTCCACCGGGGCATGGAAGTGGAACACTGAGCTTGTGTATTCCCGAGCAGCGTAGTCGCTGTCGATGCGAGAGCTGTCTAGCAGGAGATGTCGAACAGGTCGGTTGAAGCTCGCATAAGGATTTCGGGCGAAGGTCTGGAACCTAACGGCGTAGTACTCGAATGGAAAATTACGACCTGGCTGACCAAGCACTGCTTGAATCTCCGCGCCGTAGTCCTGCACCGGCTCAATTGCCAGCCGAATACCATCCGTCTCCTGGCCTGCCAGATTGCCAACACCGTAGAGACCCTCGTCTTGGCCTTCCGCCAGGAACACATCGACGACGAGCGTCGGCAGTTGGTCGACGCGGCGCGGACCATCAAGAAACGCCTCGATGGTAGGCTTGCAAAACAAGGCCTCAAACCCGAGGTTCTCGACTCGATTTCGGCTGCCGCTTAATGTCAAGTCCAGAGCAAGAAGCACAGAACTCTTGCCTGTCTCGTTATCACCAATCAGAACGTTATGGCGCTCATCAAACTCCAGATCCAGCCGACCAAACTGCTTGAAGTTCTGAAGAATCAGCTTGCGAATAGTGGGCATAGCAGCTCCTTGCTAGCCAGGCATTGGCATATTAGGAATGAGCAGAACGGTCAGGTGAGAAGCCTTTCAGCTAGGCTGACGCCAGTTCTTATTTGTTGGCACCGGACTCCAGCACGAGGACATCCGCATCGTTCGGCTATAGGTCAGAGCTGCCGAGCCAAGTAGTGCCGCTGTCTTTTCTTGGTTTTCAGAGGAGACCTGTCCAGGCGACCCATCAGCTTTGCTGCGCGGCTTGGACCAATGACTCCAATATGGCCTGTCACGCTCATCGGTCAAATCCGGACGGTTCGTGAGCATATAGTCTGAGCTTGGGATAGCCGGAACGGTTGCCAATACGGGAACATTGGCGTCAAGTTGTGCCAAGAAGTCTGCGGGATAAAGCCGATTTCCTGTCAGACCTCCCAGCGTTTTTAGAAGCTCAAGTAGTCTCGGATGAGTATCCCCATGAAAATAGTTGGGGATGGTGTACTCGTCGGACACATCAAACAGAAAGAATTCGGACTTCGGGTGACTTTCTGTTCCACGTGAAGTCAGCGACAGCTTATAGGGACTTTCTCCCGTGGAGAAAATGCACTCAAATACAGCTGCGCCCTGCACGCTTCTGAAACGCTGCAGCTCAATTACATCTCCGTGAGCATTCGTCTGAGATTTCATGCTTTCGTGCAGTGACTTTAGGTTTTTCATTAGCATCAGAATCACCTTAATACAGTGAAAGCTTGGGCCGGCTAGCTAGGCACCGAGCTATTTTGAGCTACTGGATGGGGATGTGTGCTGAAGCTTTGCAACCCATCTTGATAAGCAGAGCCTTGGCGTTACTCAACAACTGGTGCCGAACTTCTAGCGGTGGTAGTGCCCAAGCCTCGCTCAGCAGATTGACGGTAATGTCGAAATCCCAGGGCATCACCGGACTCCCTTTCAACTGCGCGAAAGGCCCATCGCTTTCAGGAAGGACCCTATCCTTCGGAAGCTTCTTGGCTAGCGCCTTCCCAGCCGTGGAATTGAAAGCTGCGGGGCCAATGCTAAACCAGCAGCCCTGTCCAGCAGCGGCCTTGAGCTCTGATGCCGTTCCGGTAAACCAGTGCAGCACCGGAATTCCGTGGTGAGGGAACTCACTGAGTACAGCCAACACATCTGGAACTGCTTGCCTAGAGTGGATGCTGAGTGCTCGTCCGCCCAGGTCATGGCATCGCTTTACCGCAGCAGCGAAGACTTGCTTCTGCTTTAGGTAGGTAGGAGCGTAACGCTTAGAACCATCCAAACCGATTTCACCGACAGCAATAGCGCCGTCAATTAGTTCTGTTAGGAGATCCAACTCCTGAAAGCGCTCACCGACGATCTCAGGGTGAAGGCCTGGGCTGATCAACATTGCTTCGTGATGGCCAAGCACCGAGCTCGTTGCTTGGAAAGCCTTCGGGCTTGTGGTTACCAGCCACGTGAATGCGTTGCGGCTCAGGGTCTCGGCATGTATGTTCCTAGCTTTCGGGTAGAGATCTACATGGCAATGGAAGTCGATCAAAGCAGTTGGTCCCGAACAAGAACAGCTTCCAGCTCAGCAAGCCCCTGCTGCAGGACTCGACGATAGCTTGGACGCTCCTCAATAGATGCAAAGGCCAGTGTGCCGCCCAGGAATCGATCCAACCCTCTCTGCTTGGCATCGAGCACAGCCAGAGCCACGGCCATGGGATCATCAGGGCCGCCTGACTTATCGCTACCTACTACTGACGGAAAGCGATAGTTGGTTTGATCGGTCCCCGGTCCCCATGCCAGGAAAGCTGCTCGACGGATCAGGCAAGGCACACAACGACCACAGTGCTGGCGATTATAAGTCCTGAAGCGCCCGCAGCTTGTGGAGTCCGAAGCCAGCTCTCTCAACCTATCCTGGTCGAGGCAGCTCCGCATCATCTCGCCTTTGGTTTGGAAACGATAAGGCAGTATCAACTCAACGGATATCCCTAGCTCATCAAGCACGCTTTGAAGCGTGCCGATGAAAAGCGGATGGGTCGTGCGTGTACTCAGACTCGAGACTCGACCAGGGACCAATGGAGGGTTGGTGCAGATAAACCCGTTTTCAGGAATATAGATTTGCGGCCTGGGCAGATTGATCTTCGTCGAGGCGAGCACGGCAAAAGCATAGAATGCCAAGGATCGAGCACGAGTCGAAGCCTCGCGTGCCCCTTTGAAGCTGATGCCATGGCTCCATTGGTAATGCGAACCAGCACCCGCAAGCAACCCTGCATAGTCCCGCTGCCGTGCTGAGTCCTTATGCGCAAGCTGCGAAACGAACAGAGGACGTCTTTGTTCCGCGGCCAAATTGATGCCGCCAATTAGACTATCGAGCCCACCTGATAGCAAAGACACACAGTCGTTCTGGAGATAGATACCATCGCCCTCAGGCGGCTCAACCCCTGCGTCGTTGAAAATTAGGGTCCAATAGTCGCCAGTTAAAACCTTGAGCATTTCCTCAAGGCGACGCTTGAGAGGAATCCACCGTAGCGGTTCGCAAAGCCCCACTGTGAGCTGGATCGTACGGGTCCATCCATCTGCACTGGTGCTTCGGGGGCTAGCAAGGTCAGCACTGCAGACAGCAAGACAGAATTGAACGAAGTCCCAAACTGCCGGCGATGGTCGGAACCCCGATCTCTTCAATGAGCCATGCCAACGGTTGGCAATTGCGCCGACGCCATTTCGATTGGCTCCCTTGAAATAGGAGAACACTCGCTCGTCTGCTTGCAGCTGCTGCGGGATCCTTTCCACTTTGGAGCACAGAACCTTGTTCATTCGGCAAACACCTGCAACGCGGATTGAAGGACTGACTGAGCCAAACTCTTAGGGTCTGCATACGAGGCTTTCTTCTCCTCCAGGACCACCCGTACCTCTGCCCAGACCCATTCCCTTATGTCTGCTCGGCGCTCTTGGATCTGAGCAGGGTCATGCTTGAGTTTTTCGTAGGTCTGCCCGAGCTGCATATCGATGCGCTGGCAGATTTGGATAGCGATTGTCAGCCCAATCACTTCGGCAATTTGTGCGTCCGTCAGATCAAAAATGTCTACATCCGGATGATTCTCGTAGAGCTTGGCCAGCGCCTCAGCGCCGGCGTCACGCAAAGACTCCTCGTCAATGCTGCCCGATCCGGAGATGACCTCTTTCAAAACCTCAAGCGCCAAGTCAGAAGCGGAGAGATTGGCCGATCGACACCGCGCGACCCAGTCCGTCACTTGCTGGTCGGTACCCTCGCGAGCAGCTACCAGAAACTGACCGAGAGCCCCAGCCCCCCTGGCTGTGCCACGCATGGTCGAAGCAGCGCGGCTTGCTCCTCCCATTCCTTTTGACACCATGCTCCGGGTCGCACCACGGAGATCGTCGCGGCTTCCGTTTCCAAGATATGAGCCCAATTGCGAGCGTGCAGGACCAAAGCGGCGATCCGGAGCGATAACGTTCTCGGGTGCCGCGGGTGCATCGCTGGCAGGAGCACCACCGGCTTCGTCCTGGTCAGAACTAGATTCGTCCCCACCACCTGAGCCGCTAGGTGCCGCTCCATTTGGAGTAAGCCATTCTGGGTCAAAAGGAGAGCCCGACCGACCGCCACTACTGGATGTTGAAGTACCCATCAGCGCTTCGCCTCCAGATTCACAATCGCATTCTTGGTTGCCTTAGTCAGTTCGTTAAGATCCTTCCAACGCTCCAAGACCTCGCGTGCCCAAGTTTGAGCGCCTAGGGTAGGAATGATGCCGGGTCCGACCTGTTTTAAAGGCGCTTGGTCCAACAAACTAGCCGCCTTTCTTCCGAGCTCGGGAAAGGCCTTGCAGCACTCGATGAGCATCAAGATTTCGTTGTTGCGCTTCCAAGAGCGTGTTGTGGCGCAGCTCTGCCATGCCTTAGTCATCGCCATCTCGGTCTGATCAGGTCCGACCTTGCTCATGAGATCCGTGAGAGATTGATGCGCGCTAGTTGCTGTCTTCAGAGCGTCACGAAGCTTTCTTGAATCGGGCGTCATGTTGTCATCGCCGAAATCACGAGTACCCGAGTCACGGCTCAGATGAAGCAGCGGACGTAGATCCTCAGTACCGAGTGCAGGTGGCAACTGGAGCCATTGCCGAGTGAAGGGGTTGTCTTTGAAGGGATCGGGCAATCCAGCTTGGCTAGCGGCCGCACCTTCTGCCTCAGCAAGGATCTGCACTCGACCGTCATTATCCGAATGCACCTGACCGGCTAGCGCCTCGGCTAGTGCTTCATCACAGCGCTCAAGAATGTGCCATTTCGCCAATGCTGCGATATCTAGCTTGATCCCCTGCGGCGCAGAAAGGGCCTCGCGCAGATAAACAGTGTTTAGGAAGCGTTTCATGAGCCGGGGGTTGGCATTGACTGCTGATGAGCCATGGAGAAGTGAAGCCAACCCCTCCGCAAGGTTCATCAAGCTCCGAAGCGCTTCATTTGCTCCGACCAGTTCGTAGAGAAACTCTTGGTTAATCGTCTCGCCTTTCCAACTGTTTCGCAGCCTTTTAGGAATGAGCTCGAGGGCGCTTTCGAATTGGCCGCGAGTGAGCGTACCAGCCTTGGCCTCTCGTTCGAGCAGGAGCAACACCAGATAAGCTTTCGCCTCATTTAAACCAAGTCGTGGAACGTGAAGCGGAACCTGGATGAGCTTGTCGAAATAGTTGGTGGCAACGTCGCTCGAAATTCCTGCTCCATCGAAATGGACTTTTACAGCTGCCTTGATGAAGTCGTTGTCGGCCGCTACGACGAATGCGCTACGGCGAATGAACAGCAGTAGGCGAATGGATTCGAGCGTTGAAATTGCGGTTTGTGGGAGGCATCGATCCAGGTCGTCGACGAAAATCACCAAGGTTATTTCGAGTTCGGCGAGAAGCTCCTCCAAAGTGTCTCGGAAGGCCTGGATGTGCGCCGGCATAGAGAACGGTTCGCTTGGCTTCAGCAAACCATTGGCCGCCGACGCGATGCCCTCAGCATCTACTGCTACCTCGCCTGGGTTTTCCGGAGAGGAGAAGAAGCCTGCGATAGCGTTAAGCGTTTTACCGAGAGCCCCGACCGGAATCCCAGTCGTCAATGTCAGCGCGGCCTCACCACTCAGCTGGGCAATCCTGAGTAGGTTGATGCGGCGCCATAGCTCAGTGACCTTATCAGCAATGGTCTGATTCTCTTTGGCAAGCCGAACAATCTCATCACCTACGATCTGAAGCAGAGCACTGCGAGCAGACTCGAAATCTTGGTACAGCCACGGATTGAAAGTGAGGACAACAAAGGTATTGCGTGGCTTGTCGCCCGCATCAACTGCAGCTTCGGCGGGGGCTTTCAGTCGTGCTGCAATCATCTTCACCAAAGACGACTTACCAGCTCCCCATCCACCGGAAACACCAATGGAAATTGGCTCTCCTTCGGCTCGCGTCAGCATGCTTGCGCATGCATCAGCCACTACGCCGAAATTCAGGTAATCAATCGCTGTCTCGTTGTCATGCCACATGGCTGAAAATCCATTTTCACGGTCTAGGGGATGCCGACAATCGCTACACTAGCCGGAGCAGTTGCAAATTGCCATCCTGCATTTTGGGGTATTTCCGCCAGAGTTGGCAGTTAGCCTTTGGCCTAACTCGAATGCTCCTTACGCCAGCCGAGCAAGGCTCGTGCGGGGGAGGGCCATTCATGGTGACATTGCATGAAATACATGCCCAGCATTACGAACGTCTTCAATTAGCCGATTCTGTTGAAAAAGTCGGTTTCTGAGAGCGCTGTTTTTCGACAGATCAACAAACGCTCGATTTCGGCGCGGCTACGTAAAAACTAAGACAGCTCCGCTTCTGAGCGAACTAGGTTTCAACGTCGCTCACGTTCTTCATAGGCAAAAAATCACGGCGGGACTTTTTCAACAGAATCGGCTGGTTGTTGCCTGTTGCTACTTTGCGGCGGTTGACACTAACTAATCAGCGTATCGGAACGACCTTTCTGTCCCGATTTTCCTTGATAGCAGACATCGAAAGGTTTCCGGTAGCTGCTTCCTGTATGTGCTCGCTCCACCAAGCCATCATTGGGCGTCTGCGCTCGATGTAGTCCGCCCGGTTGTAGGCGCTGCGGACCTCGTCCTTGTCGACGTGGGCAAGCGCCACCTCAATCAGTTCAGGATCCCAGCCATGCTCATTGAGAATGGTGCTGGCCATTGAGCGCATGCCATGGCTGACCAGGCGCCCTTCAAAACCCATGCGCTTCAGCGCCATGTTGGCGGTTTGGCTGTTGCAGTGGGTGCGAGGATTCCGGTCTGCGGGGAATACGTATTCACGATGTCCGCTGTATGGCTTGATTGCTTCCAGTAGCGCGAGAGCGTGTTCCGTGAGCGGGACGATATGTGTACGGCGTTTCTTCATGCGTTCAGCGGGAATCGTCCAGATCTTCTTCTCGATGTCGATGTCCTCCCAGCGGGTAGTCGCTGCCTCGGCTGGCCGGGTCATGGTGTGGAGCTGCCACTCGATCAGGCAACGAGTCGTTCTTTTGATGCTCGCATTGGCAATCGCCACCATGAGCTCTTTCAGCTCATCGGGAGGGAGCGCCGCCATATTCTTTTTCTTTGGCTTCTTGAAAACGGAACGGATCCCGCTGAGCGGGTTTGCGTGAATCAGTCCTGAATTGACCCCGTAGGTCATGATCTCATTGAGCCGCTGCGTCAGACGTTTAACGGTCTCAAGGCTGCCCTTGGTTTCGAGCGGCCGGAGCAGGTTGATGACCTGAGGTGCTGTGATGGCGGAGATCGGGGTGGTGCTGAGGTCCGGGAAGATATGCAGTGTCAGGGAACGCCAAATGTCCTCGGCGTATGCTGGCGTCACTGAGTCTTTTTTCAACTCATACCAAGCCGTCGCGATATTCTGGAAGGTGTGTTCGGTAGCGGCTTTTTTTGCCTGCCGATTAGCATTGCGCTGTTCCTTCGGATCAATCCCTTGAGCGACAAGCTCCCTAGCCTCAACGGTTCGCTTGCGTGCTTGGGCTAGGCTCACCTCGGGGAAGGTGCCTAGTCCCATGTTGATCCGTTTTTTGGTTATGGGATGGATATAGTTGAAATTCCACAGTTTTGAGCCATTGATTCTCACTCGCATTTGAAGGCCGTTGCCATCAGTCAGCGTGTAGTCCTTTTCCTTAGGTTTGGCGGCTTTGACTTTCAGGTCTGAAAGACGCGTGGCTTGGGCACCCATGGTGTATTCCAATGCTGTTTGTGTATTCCAAAAATTACCAGCTGGGATCTTGGAATACCACTTGGAATACACGTTTGCATGGATGTCTATAGACGCTGACGGATCTTGAGGGTGCTAAAAGCCCCGTATTTGCTGAGTTTCAGGCACAAAAAAAGACGCCCGTGGACGTCTTTAGATGTTGAAGTGGTGGAGCCGGGGGGATTTGAACCCCCGTCTCACCCTTGTTCAATATTGGTTTCCTCAGGGGCTGGTCGAGCACATTGAGTCCGAGATACTAAGCAAACCAACCATTGTCCCCTTGAAGCCTGAGGTTCTATGGTTGCAGATCTTTTGCCTTGTCAATTGATTTTGATTTCGGGCAAAAAGGACTGTGTAGATCAGAAAATCTATGGAGCGGAGTTTACTCGATCTGGAAAACGCCCCCTACGCAAAACTAAATCGCTTGCGGTGCTTCTCAAGGTAGTGGCGATTGCCCTCAGTCAAGGTGGGAATCGATGTGTATTGGTCCAGCCCTAGGATTTTGTGTTCCTCCGCTGTCAAATCGTCGCTGATCAGCAGTCGCCCATCCTCACCAAAAGAAATCAATCCACAGTCGAAGAGTCGATCAATGTGGGTGGCCAGCAACAACCCGTTGTCTGTATCCAGTCGGGCTTTGTTGTCGGCTAAGGCCCAAGCTTGAATGTGCGAGGCGACGAGGAGGTTGGGATTTTTTAGCCCGGTCAACGCACACTTTTTCTCCCAGCGTTTGAGCAGCCCTGTTCGAAACGCGCCTTGGCCAACTCGAGCCTTTACGAGCGCTTCTCGAGTCGTAACGGAAGGGCTTTTTCCTGGCGATCCGGCATCTACGAGCTGGTCTTCGTAGTCAGCAACAACCTCGGCTTGTTCCAACAAATACAGCGCAGCATCGGCAGGCAACTGCGCCATGTAGATCTGATTCACACTGCCTTTGTTGTTGAACAACGATGGCTCTGTGCGGGCATCGAATTGCGCCTGGTAGGTGGGTGCAATGTCGTCGCTGCGTAAGAGGTGCTTGAGGTCGGTGAGGGTGATATCGACTCGGTGCCCTTGGTTGCTCCACTCGTTGAACGAGCGAGTTGGAGGGCGTTCGGCTTGGTAGGCATCGCGCTCGGCTTTGGCAATCGCGCGTAGGTAGTTGTCGTGGTAACAGAAGATCAAGTCTCCGGCTTTAACCTTACCGACGTTGTCCCAGTGGCGACGGGTTTGCACCTTGCCGGATTGTGTACGCGAACTCAGCGGGGCCCAGAGAAAATTGCCGGCCCTGGCCTCCTTGTGCGTTGTACCTAGGTTCACCCAGAAAAATTGCATCTCGCGTCCTTACAGGTCTGGCATATCGCCAGCAACCATACCGCGAGATCCTACGAAAATGAAGGATTGGTCCTACTTGCTGTTACCAAATTGAGCGCAGGAAGGAGGTCCTCTGGCCAAGTCCTGACCTTGTCCACCCTGTCTGCATCAGGCACGGAAATCGTTGGGGATCTTCGTGCCTGATGGAGCACTTAGTTAAAGGCGCAATTACAGGTGGAAATCGCCCGCAGCCTCCGGCTGGTAAAGCACTTTCCTGATCCCGATCCGGCGGGTCCGGTCAGAAACTCGCCAGTCGATGGCGTCCCCCTCCTGATAGCCGAGGATGGCGGCGCCGATGTCGGAGCACACGGAGTACTTTCCGGCGCTGCTGTCCGCGTCTTCAGGGTAGACCAGGGCCACTTCGATCTCTTCGTCGTCCAGCTGCAGCAAGGCCCTGGAGTTCATCGTGACGACATTGCGCGCCACCTGCTGCGGCGTGACGACAATGGCTCGCTCAAGCTCATGTTCGAGTTCAACAACCGCCGGGCCTTGCTCGAGCGCGATCAGGCTCTCGAGCCTGGCCTTGTCGATTTCGGTGATGTAGATCTCAGTGGAGTCGGCAACGGCACCTTCGCGCAAGAACTGCAGATAGCGCGCCGCCGTCATGGAAAATGACTTCAATGTCGGCGTTTCGCTTTCAAGCAGAAAACCGCTGCGCACAAAGGCTTTCAGCGAGCGGGTGTTGTCGGGGTGGATCTTGGCGATGAGCTTCTCGGCGCGCATGTCGAGGAAGGCCAGTTTCATGCCTTCGCGGATTGTGCGCGCGCCGAGGTTTCGGCCCCATTTGTCGCTGTCTCCGATGACCAGGACGATCTCGCAGTTAGGGCCGGTCTTGATGAGACGGACAAAGCCCACCGGGGCATCATGCCGGTCGTAGGCCATGAAGAATCGGCCGCCCCGGTTGAATAGATGGGTCAGGATCGGCAATTGGGTCCGATCGATAACTTGCTCGATGGAGCGGGAGACATGACGCGAATCGCTCAAGTAGCAGGTAACGCGCTCATCTTCCAACCAATCCATGAGCGTTAGTGCGTGTGCCCGAGTAATTTCCGGGCACAGCGAAATGAAAGGCTTGTTCATCTTCACCACAGTTATTTGGAAGAATGAAAGCCCTTCATGGCTATGGCCATGACGGTTCTTTCGGCAACCGGCCATTTTATGGCAAAACGCTAGTAAATGGCGAACGGCCTGAGCACTCTGGCAGGCTTTTGCCGTTCTTTTCGATGACCTTGCCGATGAACATCCGCCCCTCAAATTCTTCAGAATTTCCTGATTCCCTGTAGTCCATTTCCCAATCATACTCCCACCGCCTTCAAGCCATTGCAGTGGTTCCTTCAGCGCTCTAGTCTCCGCCAGTCGTTGCTAATTCAACGACCGGTTTTGACAGACCGAATTCAAAGTGAATCCGCATGTGCACGCGTTATGGCGGCTGTACGTGGGGCACCTTCGTGTGCGCCGGGTTTTCCTTTGCTTTGCCGGTCTGTCAACCCACGTATGGCTGCCACCTTTTGTTTGACAGCAGATGTGTGGCGGCTCCCTAAAGCAAAGGAGTTCGCTATGTTAAAAATCGTCCCCGACCCACCCCATCACCCCAACCAATCCCTCGAAGACCTTCTCGTCCAGACCTCCGAATACCTGGTCTGCGCCTTGACCATCGCCCAGCAAACCGTCCTGCTCCATCCCAAACCTCCCGGCCAGGTCCTCACCTTGGCGACCATGCACGAAATCGAACACGCCCGCGCTCTGGTCGAAGTGGCCTTGAGCAAGGTGCAGTCACGCCACTGAGCTGCCAATAAGCGGGCGCCCGCGTTGCTGACGACACCGTTCAGCAACGCGGGCTAGCGATTTCAGCAGGGAGACCTATCAATGGATGAGGATTTGAATCCAGCTACCACCTCTAAGACAGCCGGCATCGCTTCCTTCGGTAACGGCGAAAGTGGACACTCCACACAAAGACTGTTCCGCGTCGAACCCGGCCACAGTGCGGCGTTCGCTCTGGAGCAGTCGGCCGTGCTGATGGGCTGCGTGCATCGCCTGACCTTGCAAGCCGGGATCGAGCATGACGCGGCGTTGGTCTGGGCGTCGCATTACCTCAGCGGCATGGCCAAGGCGTTGGTGGAGGATGTGGCGCACGGAATGGGCGCTGAGCAGTAGTCAGTGGCTCAACGCTGAAGCGCTCCAGCGTGGCACTCCACCACGCTGGCCCCCGCACTCATCAAACAGTCGTATTGCCCGCCGGACTCAGCACCACCTGCTGCTGCGTCGGTAACAGCTGCATCACCTCGCAGAACAACGAGCGGCCTTGCCAGTCGTTGCGATCACCAATCACATATAGGCGCCGCTTGGCGCGGGTAGCGGCGACATTCAACAGGTTCGGCTCGGACACGGCCCAGTCGCGGGCGCCAGGGCTTTCGGTGTTGCCGCCCAGCACCAGGATGATCACCGCGGCTTCCTTGCCTTGCATGGTGTGGATGGTGCCGAAGACGATTTTGCGTGGCAAAAAGCTGCTCAGCCGTTGGCGCACATCCTGGAAGGGGGTGATCACGGCGATGCTGTCTTCAGGTACACCATCGGCCTTGAGGCTGGCCAACAGCTGTTTGAGGGCGATGCCTTCGTTGCGTACCCAGTTGCCGGAGGAGGGGCCGCTGGCCTGAATCCAGCCGGTCAACAGGCTGGCGCGGGTTTCTTTTTCTGCCGAGGGGGCGAGGGTGCCGTAGACCATGGCGTTGTCGTAGGCGATGCGGTTGGCCAGGGTGAACATCGGCCGGTCACAGCGACGATGCACCACCAGCGGCAAACCCACCCAGCACTTCTGGCCACGCGGGCCGGCCATTTTGCCCCAGTGGGTGGCTTGGTCTGCCAAGGTTTGTGCGGACTGGCGGTTGGGCAGCCAATGGGCATCGACCTGGTAGCGACAACGCATGTGTTCCAGCACCGCGTCGGAGACGGTGACAATCGGTTTGAGCTGCAGCGGATCGCCCACCAGCACGGCCCGGCGTGCGCGCCACAAGGCGCCGACGGCGGCTTGCGGAGTGGCCTGGCCGGCTTCGTCGACCAGCAACCAGCCGATCTCGCCGCAACCGAGGCTGCCGAACGAGCGGGCAAAGGATGCGAAGGTGCTGCTGAGCACCGGGACGGCCATGAACAACGAAGCCCAGGCTGAACGCACGAGCTCGCGCGACACGCCCTGGTAGCGCCCGCCGGTGAGTACGCTGGTGATGAAGTACAGGTTGGCGGTCAGGCGTTTGGCTTCGATCTGGAAGAAGGTGCGGTGCAGGCTCAGGGCTTCGATGAACACCTTGGCGCGGGCTTGGCGCCAGTTTTCAAGGACCCAGGGCTCAAGCAGCTCGATGACGTCACCGCGGCCGATCTCGCCGGTGTCCAGCCAGGCCAACAGGTGCGCGGCCTGGCCTTCCTCGGCGAGGCGTCGGGCGTTGTCAATCTGCAAGGTGGCGTGCTGGTAGAGGGCGGCAAGCGCTTGCTCGTCGCTTGCCAGTTGCTTGTTCACTTCCATCACCTGTGCAACCAGGCGCTGCACCTGACGCTGGGCAGTGTCAAACGCGTCCTTGGCCAGGGCATGGCTGGCGTCGAGCAAGCGCTGCTGCGCCGACCAGGCGCGGTGGGACGCCCAGCAACTGCACAGGTTGGCCCAGAAGCCGGGCTTGGTTTTCAGGTGGGCTTGCAGGGCCTGGAGCTGGGTTTCGAGTGTGCTCCGTGCAGGCGTCAGGGTCTTGGTTTCCTGGGCACTTTGTTCGCTTTCCAGGCCTTGGCGTTTGGCCAAGTGGTCCAGACGTTGCTGTTCCTTCTCGGCGATTCGGGTTTTGGCGCTGATCACTGCCTTGATCAGGTCGATGATCGCGCAGGCGCGGGCTCGCAGCGCTTGCTCGTTGCGCTTGGCTTCGTTGTACTGCTGCACGGCGGCCTGCCAGGTGCTTGGGCGTTCCTCGGGCGATACTGCGGCGCTCATCAACCAGCCAAGGAAGCCCTTTGGCCGTTGCGCCGGTTCTGCAGCATCGACCACAGGCGCTTCGTTGGCCTGTTCGTGCTCAGTGTTGTCAAGGTCTTCGTCCTGGGCCAGGGCATCGAGCTCTTCAAGGTCAACCTGGGCTGCGGCGTCTGCCATGGGCTTTGTCGGTTTGGTCGGCTGCTCACCATAAAAGAAGCGTTTGACGAACTGGGTGCGTTTGGCTTTGCTGCCCAGCGCGGCAGAAATCATGCCCCATGCCGGCTTGCCACTGGTGAGCTCACCGAGGTGACTGAAGTACTCCGCTTCGGGCAGCCACGAGGGGTCGATCTTGTCGCGTTGCGGCAGCTCCAAGGTGACATTCTCGACTGCACCGTTGTTGGAGGAGGCCACCACCATTTCGAAGCCGAACAACTCAGGCACCAGCCGGTAGGCTGCACGCTCGCGGCCACTGTCATTGGCCGTTTCGCGACCGTCCTTGACGAAGGCATCAGAGGCCCGGTTGAACGACGCCAGTACATCGGCGCGCTGAGTCACCACGGCGGCAATCAGGTCGCGCAGCAGGGTAGTTTTGCCGGTGCCAGGCGGGCCATTGACGCCCAGTACGCCGGAGGCGTCAGACAGTGTCTGCAAGATGCTGTTGACCGCCACCTGTTGCGAGTGCACCAGACCCAGGTGCCGTTCCGCGGGCCAGCAGCCGGGGGCGTAGCGGGAAGGGGACAGGCGATCAATCAGCGCCAGGGAGGCTTGTGGAGTATCCAGGTGCAGGCGGTTACCGGCGTCATGTTGCTGAAGGTAGTGCGCCAACGGTTGGCTGATCGTGCCCCGGGCTACTGCCTCGGCCACATCGGCCAGGTCGCCCAGCAGGAAACTGTTGAGCGGATCGTCCTCCTGCTCGGGTTTCTTCGGGTCGATGGGGGCCGAGCGAAACCGGTGGCGTCGTTGGTTCAGGTCACCGAAAAAGCCATCGAGGCCGAGACTTTGGCGTATATAGTCAGTCATCCGCTCAAGGCTGTCGGCCGTTACCACGCCACCCAACAGCATATTGGCCTGCTCACGGGCGCGGTCCTGGGCGTCGTCGAAACCACGGGTCCAGTCTTCACCGGCGATGGCGCACCCCACGAACCAGGCCTCGCTGGAGAGCACCAGGCTGTCGGCAATCATTACCCCGTCGGCACTGAACTTCAGCGCAAACAGAGCCGATTCGCGGCGCTGCGGCTCCTTGTAACCCTGGTCGGCACCGTAGAGCGCTTCCAATTGCTTGGCGACATCGAGGTTGTCGTACAGGTGAGCATAGAGGGTGTGGCTCCAGACGCGTTTTTTCGGCAGCGTCTGCGTGCTCAATACACTGGCCGGCATCCAGGGCAGTACCCGGGCCGTGGCGGGGATGTCGTGGTAATAAGGCTGATAGTCGTCGTCGCGCTTTTTCAGCTTCGGGACCGATTGCGGTTGCAGCAGTTCAACCGCATGCCAGTACCGCACAATGCTTTGCTGGTTCATCAACGTCCTTGAGAGCAATAGCTGCTCGATTGTCCTGGCTGCCAATAGCATGGGCAGCGGGGTCACCGGCCATGTGGGGCCGGTCACCGTTGCATATCGTGAGGTCAGTCCTGCGCTTGGTCTTCAAGCAGGCGCAGCAACAGCGGCGCGATATCCAGGGTGCCTTTATCGTTAGCTTCCAGCAACTCCAGGTTCAGCAGCCAGTGCTTTTTCCCACGGCTCACTAGCTGAATCACCCCGAGGTCCTCAAGGATGGCAGCCAGGCGGCTCGACTCCGGCACCCGCTGTTGCCGGTTGATTGCATGGTAGTAAGCGGTACCGATACCTTCTTCGCTGGTGCCGGCCGGCACACCGTCGGCACTGTTGGCCAGGGGGAACTTCCCGCGGCCGAACTGCCGCCACAGGTAGTTGAGGGTATCGTTGACCACCTGCAGCGGGTAGCGGGTGATGCTCTTGCCGTGGGTCTCGAAGCCCTGACCGGTCACGCGGTAGTGAAAAGGCTTGCGATGGCTGGGCGTCCAGCATTCGACCCATCCCGCTGTTGGCGCGGGCATCGCGCTTTGGCTGGCCTCTGTCTCCATAGCGGTCGCAGCGCCGCCGCCCAGGTCATAGCCAATCATGAACAATGCCGCTTCCAAACGCCGCAACGGGCTGCCACCCGAATCGTCGTGCTTGTTGAAGCCGCTGTCCTTGGCATTGGCGTGGGCGAGTACGGCGGCCAGTATCCGGCTGGCCTGAATGTTCCACTGCGCATGCACCGTACCGGGCTGCAATGATGGGAACCGCAAGTTGCCTTGGGACGGATCGCGCTGCTTGGATATGCCCTTGGTCGGCCTGGCCGCAGCCCAGGGGAAGGCCAGCTCAGGCGGCACCTGGGTAAGTTTGGGGTTCGCCTGCTGGCAGAACTTCACCACTGCCCAACCCAGCGCGGCTGCAACGCGGCTGTCGTAGATCACCAGTTGCTTGCAGATCAGCGAGTAGACCTTGGTCATGCCGGCATTGAAGCGCAGCTCGGGGTCAACCAGTACCGAGTGATTCAATTCACCGCTGTCGATCGCGTCGCGGGTGCTGATCAGTAGGTTGGCCAGGCCGTCGCAGTTGTTGGTCAGCCAGCTGACGTTACCGTTCTGTACGCCACCCCAGATCATCACATCGATGGCTGCGCGGCTGGCGGCCTGGTCTTCGGGCGCGGGCGCGAGGGCGCGTTGCAGTTGCTGCTGGAGCGCCGCCAGCGCGCGGGTGTTGCTGGTGATGTTGCTGCCCTTGTCGACGTCCAGGTGCTCTATTGCCGGGTGCGGCCAGTGGTATTTTTCATACGCATTGAACAGGCTGCTGCAGTGCCAGGGCTTGTCACTCATGCGGTTCTGGTACTGATGGGCGAAGGTGGCGCTGTCCAGGTTGGCGCTCATCCATGCAATGAAGGCATTGAGCAGGGGCTGGGCCATGGCGGTTTCCTTGTAGGGCGGCTTGGGCGTGCTGGGGGCGGGATTTTGGGCTAATCGTCAAGTAGTGGCAATGTAGTACTATCGGCAAAGGTTCGAACAAGGATGCCGACGATTGAAGTTCACTAGCAATATCGTGCCGCTGATAAAAACGCAGCTGCAAAACGACAAGGTAGATCTGAAGATTTTCTCGCCCTATCTGACCGGTTCGGCAGCGCTGGAGATTGCCCAACTGGGTAAAAGTGCCAAGGTCTATACGCTGGTCAATGTGCAGGTGCTTGCGTCGGGTGCCTCCAGTTACAGTGCCATCAAAGCCCTCCTGAAGAAAAAGATCCCGGTTTACTACCTGCCCAATCTTCACGCGAAGATGGTCGTCGCCAAGGACCGCTTTGTGACCTTGGGCAGCCAGAATTTTACCGAGCGGGGTGCGAGTGCGAATTTTGAAGCCAACGTTCGCGTTCGCGGGGTCAGCAAGGGCGTTGAGGCGCTGGTGGCGAAGATGGAGCGTAAGGCCACCTTGTTGACACCGGGCTTTCTGGAGTCGGTTAACAATGCTGCGCAGGCGCTGGCTGGCAAATATGATGCGTTGCGCAAGCAGGCCGAAGAACTGGATCGCGACTTGATTGCTGCCGAGAAATCGCGCGCAAGTGCGCAACGCGGCGAGCGGGCAATCGATGCCGAGGTTCGCTCGGAGTTGGCCAAGCGGCCGCAGTCCAATCCCAGAAAGTGCACCATCGTTTCTCGCTACGATGAAAAAAACGCCAAGCTTCAACATTCGTTAAAAGGCGAAGAGCTGTTGACCTGGTCCGTCGGCAAGGCACCCCACGAGTTCAAGCCTCAGCACCGCTATTTGTGCATATCCGGTGCCGGGAAGCTCGGCTGGGTCAGGGTGAACAGAACGGTGTACTCGTTCATCGAAAACCAGATCGATATGGAACGAGGCGAAATCAGAGGCCAGGTGCACTGGGAGGTTGGCGTTGATGCAACCGAGCAGGCGTGCAAGGCGAGGAGGGGCGGGTACAACTTGCGCGTGGCGGTTGCTGACCACCAGGGTAAGGAGCTGTGCCATGTGTTCATGCGCTACAACACCGAAGACCTTGATATCGATCCTGCCGTCTTGCTCAGAAGCACAGGCACGCCCAAAGCGCCGATTGCCGAGCGACGCAAGGCAGCCGAATGGATCAACGCCAATACCGAGAGCTTCAAGGAAGATATCAAGCGGATTATCACGACACCGTTCAAGTTCCAGGAAAAACTGACCGGCGATCGAGCGGACAAGTTCTTCGGCGGTGATGGAACTTCGCACCTGCTCTGCCTGGTCGAACTGAGCTCAAACGTAGCGTTGCGGGTGATTGACCCGGTGGAAACAACGGCGGGGTAATACGTCTACAAGAGCCTCAATGGTTTCTTCCTACAAGGCATTGTTTTTATTCTTGTTTTGAGTGTGTAGGACGACATACCCGGCAAAAATACGCTTCTGAAACGTTGATTTTTAGCTGCTAAAACTAGGCCGCTCAAGCGCCTGCAACCTTCGGGTTTGCGGGCGCTTTCACGTTTCAGGAGACCCCATGAACGACTCAAGGATGAGCGGGCTTGGCGCGAGCCCGTCGCAGTACTTTGCGCGCCAGCGGATTGAAAGCCTGGTCAATGTGCCGAGGTTGTTCGCAGCGATTGACGCCGACCCCGGGATTGTCGGGGCAGGGGTGGTGTACATCGATGCGGACTACAACGTGGTGACGTTGCGGGCGTTTCGGCCGATTTGTAGTGTGTTGACTAAGCGGGTGGTGCTGCGGGAGGTGAAAAGGTATTTAGCTCCTGCGCAGTACTTGGAGCAGATCAGCAGCGATCCACGAGAGTCTCAAGTTTTCGAGAGGCTATTGGGTACTGCCGCAACCTGCGTGAGTACATACATCGGTTGGCGGGTGCTGTACAACGGTTCCATTGCTGTTGCTTTCGGAGGGCCGGTTGGCGTGGCGATTTCGGTTGTGAGCACAGCGGCCGCTTTGGCAGGAATTGGGCTATGTGTTATTGGGGGGATTAGAACCACCATTGAAGCTGCCAAGCCTGAGCTGAATGATTTCCTAGACGATATGGTCGCCATGCGTTTAATTGAGTCGTCGCTTGAAACCATTTCGTTAATGGGGTTGGCAACTTCTTCTATGAGCATTTTTCGGCTTTTGCAGGTTCGTAAGATGGCTACGGGTAGAGGTTGGTTCGATCTGTTCAGAGAACTGAGTCGTCAACAGCGAAAGAGTTTGACGGCAGAATTGCTATCGATAAAACACCCTTCGTTAACTGCTAAGCAGATCAGGTTGCAGCAGCGATTAGGCAATCTACCTAAGCGATATACACCGACACAGATCAAGCATTCCACCACCACTTTGATTAAGGATGCATTGGGTGTGGCATTGGGGATCGGTAGCAGCGCTAACGTCCAGACAATTGTCTTGGGGCTTTATGAGGAAGTAGACGAATGATGCTCGTTCCTGCAGTCGTCGAACGGATGAAGCGATATTTTTCGTGCTTTGCAAACGGATTCTTTCTTGCACTGTTTTCGATGATTTTTGCGTCGGTGCATGTTCTAGGTGTTTATCTGCATGACGTTGAACAGGTAATGCTGGCGGTACTTGGGGCTTCGTTTGTATTGTTCCTAGCGCACATCTTGTTACTGAGAGGTTTTGTCAACGCTGTCTGGACCACAGTTGCGCTTGTCGTGACTAGCCTTCTGGCAACGTTTGCTACATACGGGGCATCGACTAACCGTGTGTTTTTCGCAGTGTCGTTGATCACCGCATTGTTTGCCCTGCTCACGATCAACAGCCGCCGTTACCGGATGATGTGCAAACGTCTGGTGGTGATACGTAAGCAACGTAAAAAGTGGAGAGTCCGAAGATGAAGGTTCTACTCGCTTCATCGGTTTCGGCTCGTATACTCCAAGGGCATGTTAAATGAATCCCTTCTTCCGCGTTCGTACCTTTACACGACGCTATTTCCCGCGACTGATAGCCGTAATCTTGCTGACCACCGCTTCCTTTTCGTTTGCCACTTTGAGTGTAATGTATAGTTTTTTCCATAATCACCCCTATGAAAATGAATACGCTGTCGGCTCGGTAGTGACTGCCGCATTTTTGCTTTCCTTTGGCAGCTACATCCTTATCCGGGGGCGGGTATGGGGAGTCTGGGTGATCGTCGGGCTTCTATTGGCTTGTCTTCTCGCCGTGATTTCAACTGTCGAGAGAACGCCTCATAAGCTGTTTTCCGTCTTTTCTCTATTGGTTCCGCTGTCGGCGCTGCTCGTGATCAACAGCCGAAGATTTCGCCAGATGTGCAAACGTGTGGTGGTCATACGCAAGATGCGGAATCGATGTGTGGCGGGCGGTGGTAACGAATGAATGACGCGGCAAGTTTTGCTGGCCGCATCGCGGGGCAAGCCCGCTCCCACACGGTTCGGCGATGCTGCTGCCGACGCTGACCGGTACGCGGGTGTACATCGGTATCAGCGAGGTGACCTTCCGCCGGGTGGTGTTGACCCTGTCCGGGGTGGCGATGCTGGTGGCGGCAGCAGCCCGGGCTGCTGGCGCGCCACTTGCTCTGATCGTCAGCGCATCTGGAACAGCTCTTGATGGAAGTCGTTCGGCTTCAGCCCATGGGCCACCAGGTCTTCGCGCAGGGACTGCCCCAGGTCCGCTGGCCCGCAGTACCAGATACTCGCTTCCTGCCAATCGGCAATTTCCTTGCGCAGGCGTTCGCCGCTCAGCCGGCCATCCTGGCCAGACACCAATAGATGCAAGCGCACGCCCGCAGCCGCCACGTCGGCCCGCAAGTTATCAATGACGTCGGGCGAATACACGCTGCAGGGATGGAACAGGTCAATACGGTGTTGCCGGTCAGGCTCCAGCGCCAGCTGCTTTAACCGGGCCACAAAGGGCGTGATGCCAATGCCGGCACCGATCCAGATCTGCCGCGGCTTTTGGTCTTCGAAGGTGAAGCAACCGTAAGGGCCTTCTATCGTCACTCGGTCGCCTTCTTTCAGGCGCGTTGGCAGTCGGCGGGTGTGATCGCCCAGCCCTTTGGTGATAAAGCGCAGCTGCGCGGCCTGCGGTTCCCAGGCAGAGGCGATGGTGTAAGGGTGCGGCCCCTCGGACTCCGATGAGGTCACGAAGGCGAACTGTCCGGCCTGGTGCCCGGGCCAGCCCCCTTGCAGGGCGATATGGGTTTCCAGCAGGTTCGCCTCTGGGTAGTGGATCAGGGTCCGGATTTGGCCCTGGACCTTGCGCTGCTTGCCGATGCGCTTGAACAACGCCTGCAACGCCGCCAGCGTGCCGCCGATCAGCAGCAGGGCGGTAACGATGCCGATAGGTTGCAGCCAGTACTCGAACTTGAGCAGCACCACGGTGTGGAACACCAGCACCAGATAGAGTGCCGCCAGAACAGTGTGGGTCTTGGCAAACCAGTGGTACGGGAAACGCTTGATCAGGGCCAGTATGATCAGCACCCCGATGACGTAGAACGTCCATTCCCCAAGGGTTTCGGCCAGGCCGCGCTGGCTGCGCAGCGCCTGCTCGATTGCGCCCAGTTCTGGCGCCACACCGCCGCCCTTGGCCGGCTTGGTCAGCCAGCCCCAGCCGACGGCCCACTTGGTGCCCTTGGCCCAGACCCAGTGCACGCTACCGAACACCAGGGCGCTGATGCCGAGCCATTTGTGCAGGCGATACATCTTGTCCAGCCCGCCAAGCAGGGGCTCCGGACGGCGCGGGCGCACGGCGAGCATTATTGCCACGCTCATGGCCGCTATCGCGATCACGCCGGTGTATTGCACCAGTACAGTACGCAGCGAGAAATAGCTCAGTGGGGTCGGCAGGAAGGTATCTGCCAGCGCCCATAGCACGGTTAACCCTATGAACAACGACCACAACGCTATCTTGATGCGCTTCAACTTGGCTCTCCACTGTGAATCCTGGAGACATTCTCAGCCTTCAGCGGGCAGGGTAGGGATGAACGTTCTGGTTAACCGGTTAAATGTTGATGCAGATCAACTGGTTGGGGAGTTAACGACAGGCTTGGTCAAGAACGTTACTCATTACGCCCTCGGCGAAGGTGCAGGGCACCCGTCGCCGGTGCTTTGCTGCGCCAAGGCAAGACTGATAGCATTCGGCCACTTTCTGCGGAGGCGGTGCTGTGGCGCGTTCTATTTCCGGGCGGTTGGGATTGGCCCTGGTACTGGTGTTGGCGGCGTCCACAGCGTTGGCGGCCAATACGCCGTGCTCCGGGCGCAAGGGTGGGATTGCCGGCTGTGATGGCGACCTGTTTTTGTGCAATGACGGGTCGATCAGTGGTTCGAAGAAGAGCTGTACCGCGTACATGGGCGGCAGCGCCGCGCGGCCTTCGCTGCAGCCGCTGCGCGGGGCGAGCGAGGGCTGTGGTTGTGGCTCCGGGTTGTTTTGTACCGGGCCGCGGGGTGGGGTTTATTGCCTGACGCCCAGTGGCAAAAAGAGTTATCGGCGGCGGTGAGGGTGGTTGCATAGGTCGGGATTTTGGCTGGCTGTACCGGCCTCATCGCGGGTCAAGCCCGCTCCCACAGGTCGTATGCCAATCTTGGAAGTTGTGGGAGCGGGATTCAGGCAACGCTGAATGCGCTGGCTGTACTGGCCTCATCGCTGGCAAGCCAGCTCCCACAGGTCATGCATCAACCGAGAGGGCGCCGTCGTACTTGTGGGAGCTGGACTTGCCAGCGATCGAGCGCGCAGCGGTCGTAATTCAGGCGGCGCCGAATGTGCTGGCTGAACTGGCCCAGCTCCCACAGGTCATTCGTCAACCGTGAGGGCGCCGTCGTACTTGTGGGAGCTGGACTTGCCAGCGATCGAGCGCGCAGCGGTCGTAACTCAGGCGGCGCCGAATGTGCTGGCTGTACTGGCCCAGCTCCCACAGGTCATTCGTCAACCGTGAGGGCGCTGGCGTACTGGTGGGAGCTGGACTTGCCAGCGATCGAGCGCAAAGCGGTCGCAGGCGCTATTGCCCCCGCCGCCCATGCTTGACCAGCAACTTCTCCAGCTTCTCCCACAACGCCGCCTCGGTACTGAACGCGACGTTGAAGCGCATCCACCCGGTCGCCTGTGAGTCGACCATGAACAACTGCCCTGGGCCGAGCATGATGCCTTGCGCCAGCGCGTCATCGACCAGCGCCGCGCTGTCGGCGATGGCCGGGTGGCGGGTCCACAGGTACATGCCTTCGTCGCCTTCGATAAAACGCTCGAAACCCAGCCGGGTGAGGTGTTCGCTGACCTGCTGCTGCGCCTCGGCCAGGCGCTGGCGCAGGCGCTTGAGGTGCTTGCGCCAGCGTCCGTCGGTGATGGCGGCGTACACCACCCGTTCCATCACCTGCGAGGTGGTCAGGCCGGAGCGCATTTTCAGTTGCAGCAGTTGCTGCATCAATGCCGGGTTGGCCAGCATGAAGCCGACCCGCACGTTCGGCGAGATGCTCTTCGAGTAGCTGCCGACGTACACCACCTGCTGCAAATGATCGAGGCTGGTCAGGCACGGCAGCGGCTCGTTGATCATGTCGGCGTAGAGGTTGTTCTCCACCAGGCGAAAGCCGTGGCGCGCCGCCAGTTGCAGCAGGCGGTGCAGTTGCGCCAGCGGCGTGCGCGAGGCGGTCGGGCTGTGCAGGTGCGGCTGGGTGAAGAACACCGTCGGGCGGTGGTGTTCGAGCAGGCGCTCCAGGTGGTCGAGGTCGTAGCCATTCGGGGTGCGCGGCACGCCCAGCAAGGTGGCGCCCTGAAAGCGCAGGATGCTCATCAGGTTGGGGTAGCCGGGGTCGTCCACCAGCACCACGTCGCCGGGGCGCACCAGGGTACGCACGGCCAGGTCCAGGGCCTGGCTGGCGCCGTGGGTGAGCATCAGCTGGTTGGGGTTGGCGACGATGCGCAGGTCCTGCTGCAGGTTCTGCGCGGTCAGGGTGCGCAGCTCCAGCAGGCCCATGGGGTCGCCGTAACCGCTCAGTTCCAGCACGCTGCTGGCGACCTGGCGCATGCCCCGGCGCAGGCCGTCTTCGAACATCCAGTCGTTGGGCAACCAGCCGCAACCGGGCTTGAACTCAAGCTGACGGCTTTCGAAGATCTGCTGCAGGTACCACTCGGAGTTGAATTCCGGCTTGCCCGGCGCCGGTTCCTTGGTCTGGTTTTCGATCAGCCCCACGGCCGCACGGTTGACAAAGAACCCGGCATTGCCACGGCTGACCAGCAAACCCTGGGCGACCAGGCGGTCGTAGGCCTCGACCACGGTGAAGGTGCTGACCGAGTAGGTGGCGGCGAAGGCGCGGATCGACGGTACCTTGGCGCCGGGTTTGAGGGTCTGGTTCTCGATCAACTCACGCAGCCCGTTGATGATCTGGTTGACCAGCGGGGGCGATGCGTCGGCTCGTAATTCAAGCATGGGGAAGCTGTGCCTTCAGGTGTGCGTAACGCCGGGCGCCTGCAGGAAATCGCGGTGTACTGCATCGGCGGCCTGTACAGTGCAGTGGATTTTTCATCGCGCTGTGCATGGCTCTATGTGTCGGACATTTTTACATTAGGGGTCTGTTATCGCTAGCTAAAGCACGTTGAAGCAGTATGAATAATCACAATGACACTGATGCTTTCACCCTTGGGCGCCGCCCAACCGCTCCTTGCGCACAGATGGCACTGATCCGCCATCGCGCCATTGCACCGTTCAATCCGACCAGAGGCACTCCGCTGGCCCCGTGAGCACCGTCGCCGACCCGGTCAACTGGGCCGGGCGATGTCGGCTGCCCGCACTTTCACACGTTTGAATGGGTGAGACCGCTGTAGCAGGCGGTCCCACGAGTTTCCTTGCATAAAAAGAACACGAGGTAGCTACTGATGGACGCAACATCCACTTCCACTTCCACTGCGAAGGTGGAGCACGAGAGCAAGCTCAGCGCTTCGCTCAAGTCTCGCCACCTGACCATGATGTCGATCGCCGGGGTCATCGGCGGCGCATTGTTCGTCGGCTCCGGCAGTGTGATTCACAGCGCCGGCCCCGCGGCCATTCTGGCCTACCTGGCTGGCGGCATCCTAGTGGTGCTGATCATGCGCATGCTCGGTGAAATGGCGACTTCGTCGCCCGACACCGGCTCGTTCTCCACCTATGCCGAGCGCGCCATCGGCCGCTGGGCGGGTTTCACCATCGGCTGGTTGTACTGGTGGTTCTGGGTCATTTTGATGGCCTGGGAAGCCTACGTCGCCGGCAAGATCCTGCACGGCTGGTTCCCCTCGGTCAGCGTCAACGTCTTCGTCCTGGCCACCACCCTGGTGCTGATCAGCGTCAACTTCTTCAACGTCAAGCACTACGGCGAGTTCGAGTTCTGGTTCGCCTTGATAAAGGTCGTGGCGATCATCTGTTTCCTTGTGGTGTGCGGGTTGGCGGTGGTCAACCTCTGGCCCACAGGCGAGGTCCATGGCCTGAGCAACCTCACCGCGCAAGGTTTCATGCCCAATGGCATTGAGACGGTGGTCGTCGCCATGCTCGGGGTGATGTTCGCCTTCCTCGGCGCGGAAATCGTCACCATCGCTGCCGCCGAGTCGAAGAACCCGTCCGAGCAGATCGTCAAGGCGACCAACTCGGTGGTCTGGCGGGTGTGCCTGTTTTACGTCGGCTCGATCTTCCTGATCGTCGCCCTGGTGCCGTGGAATGACCCGCTGATGGGCACCTCGGGCTATGGCTCGTACCGCCGGACCCTGGAGCTGCTGGGCATCCCGGGTGCCGAGTTGGTGATGAACTTCGTGGTCCTGACCTCGGTGAGCAGCTGCCTGATCTCCGCGCACTACACCGCGTCGCGCATGCTGTTCTCGCTGTCGACCCGTGGCGATGCGCCGTCGTTCTTCAAGATCACCCGTGCCGGTACCGGCGTGCCGGTGTTCTCGATCATCGGTTCCTGCTCGGTGGCGGTGTTCGTGGCGCTGATCAACTTCAGCGAAACCCTGCGCCCGAAAGACGTGCTCGATGTGCTGATGAACACCACCGGCATGATTGCCTTGCTGGTGTACCTGGTGATCGCCTTCTCGCAACTGAAGATGCGCCGCAAGCTGGAAGCCGAAGGCAAGCCGATCCGCCTGAAAATGTGGCTGTTCCCGTGGCTGACCTACCTGGTGATCGTGTTCATCATCGGCTGCCTGGTGACCATGGCGTTTGTGCCGGACTACCAGGTGCTGGTGTTCTCCACCGGTGCGGCGGCGATTGTCGTGGCCTTGATGGGCGCGGTGTTGCACGTGCGGGCGGCGAAAAAAGCCCTGTCCTGAAGCATCTGATCACAGGTCAAGCCCGCTCCTACAAAACCTGTGGGAGCAGGCTTGACCCGCGATGAGGCCCGCAAACAACCCGCAAAATCTCCCCGGTCCTGTCCGCGCAGGGCCTGGTGCGCCCCCTGCAGGCCTGCTCAGGGCGTTGCGCCGCCCTGGCGCTCGGCCACTGCACGCAAGGTGCGCAAGGTGATGGTCGGCGCATCGAGGACGAACTGGTTGGCCAGCCACGAGGGGATGTCCCCGGCCGGATCGGCCTGCAGTTCATAGGTCACTTCGGTGAGGTGTTCGCCTTTGGGCACCAGGGTCCAGAGCCCCTTGAGCTGGCGCACGCGGATCTGCCCCGGCACATGCTTGACCATGCCGGGCACCGCCTTGAGGTGACGCACCAGGCTACCGTCGTCGCGGCGCTCGCTGTGCACCAGGATCACCATGTCGCGGGTGCTGGCCGGCCAGGGCAGGGCGGTGGTCAGGTAGACCCAGGTGCGGTCGCCCTCGACCTTGAGCAGGCGCATGTCAGCGCAGCCATACAGCCATTTGCAGGCGACCCGCAGGTTTTCCTGCAAGTCGCTCAGGGTGCGCACGCTGGCTTTGATCAGGGCAACGCCGCGAAACTGCTGGTATTGCGAACCTGGCACCTCGCTGAGGTAGACCTTGATACCGTCTTCGTCCTGGGCCAGATGCCAGCGTTCAGCGGCACCGGCCCAGGTGCTGAGGGTCAGCAGCAGGCACAGAACAAGGCGACGGCTCATGAACAGGCTCCAGCGGCTGGGCGACTGTTCAGAGCATAGTGCCTGGCATCAAATCCGGACGAGCCGGCCTTTGTGCTCAGGCGCCAAGCGGTCACCGCGGCCAAACAGCTTGTGGCGCAAGGTGCCGTCCTCATACGCGGTGCGGTAGCGGCCACGGCGCTGCAGCTCGGGCACCACCTGCTCGACCACCGCTTGCAGGTCGTCCGGTACCACTGCATAGGTGAGGTTGAAACCGTCGATACCGGTGCTGTCGAGCCAGTCTTCCAACTGGTCGGCAATGTGCGCGGGCGAGCCGAGCAAGACCGGGCCGCGGCCGCCGAGGCTGACGAACTCGGCGGCTTCGCGCACGGTCCAGCGCCGCTTCGGGTCGGCCTTGGTGAACACCGCCAGGGCGGTGCGGCCGGCGTCGTTGTCGATGTACTCGATCAACGAATCGGGGTCGACGCCTGCGAAATCGATGCCGGTCCAGCCCGACAGCAGGGTCAGCGCCGCCTCGACGTCCACGTACTGGCGGTACTCCTGCAGTTTGGCTTCGGCAGCCTGGCGATCTTCGCCAACAATCAACAGGGCCTGGGCGTAGATCAGCACGTCCTGTTCAGGCCGCCCGGCTTCACGGCTGGCCTTGCGAATCGCCTCGACGTAGCCGCGCAGCGCCGTTTGCGTGGGGGCGCTGATGAATACGCATTCGGCATGATCGGCGGCAAAGCGCAGGCCCCGTGGCGAAGCGCCGGCCTGGAACAGTACCGGCGTGCGCTGCGGCGAGGGCTGGCTGAGGTGAATGCCGGGCACCTGGAAGTGCTCGCCCTGGTGGTTGATCGGGTGCACCCGGGCCGGGTCGAGGAACTGGCCGCTGGCGCGATCCTGCACCAGCGCATCGTCGTCCCAGCTTTTTTCCCAGAGCTTGTACAGCACCTGCAGGTATTCTTCGGCCAGCTCATAGCGCTCGTCGTGGCCCAGTTGCCGGGCCAGGCCGAGGTTGCGCGCGGCGCTGTCGAGGTAGCCGGTGACGATGTTCCAGCCCACCCGGCCGGCGCTCAGGTGATCGAGCGTGGACATGCGCCGGGCGAAGGGATAGGGGTGCTCGTAGCTCAGTGAAAAGGTCACGCCAAAACCCAGGTGCTCGGTGACCCCGGCCATGGCCGGGACGATCAGCAGCGGGTCGTTGACCGGCACCTGCACGCCGCCGCGCAGGGCACCGTCGGCGCTGCCCTGGTACACGTCATAGATGCCCAGCACATCGGCGATGAACAGCGCATCGAACAGCCCGCGTTCGAGCAGGCGGGCAAGGTCGGTCCAGTAGTCCAGGCGATTGAAATCGACGCTGGTGTTGCGCGGATGGCGCCACAGCCCGGGGGACTGGTGGGTGGCGGCGTTCATGCTGAAGGCGTTGAAGCGGATGGTCTTGGACATGGGCTGTACTCAGGGCAGGACCGACACCGGGTAGACCGCGTCGGCCACCTTCAGCGGCTTGGGGATCAGGCCCAGGCCCTGGAAGGTGTCGGCAAGCTTCTGCTGCTCGGCGGTGATCTGCGCGTCGATGGCCACGGCGTTGTAGTTGCGCCGCTCGCTGGCCACCTGCAGCACGTCGGCGCCGATACCCAGTTGCGGCGCCAGCAGGGCGGCGACTTCGTCGGGCTGCTGGTTGGCCCAGCTGCTGACCTTGGCCAGCTCGCTGAAGAAGGTTTTCAGCAGTGCGCGGTTGTTGTCGGCAAAGGCCGCCGACGACAGGTAGAAGGTGCGGTTGTTGGACAGCCCGCTGCCGTCACGCAGGTTCTTCAGGCCCGGTTGTTTTTCCGCGGCGGCGAGGAAGGGGTCCCACAGGGTCACGGCCTGGACGCTACCCGACTGCAGTGCGGCCACGGCGTCGGCGGCGTTGTTGACGTAGGCCGGGGTGATGTCCTTGTAGCTCAGGCCGGCGTCCTGCAGGGCCACGGCCAGCAGGTACTGGGCGTTCCAGCCGCGGCCGGTGGCCACGCGCTGGCCCTTGAGGGCGGCGACGCTGGCGATCTTGTCCTGCTCGCGCACCACCAGGCCGATGCCTTTGGGGTAGGGCTGTTCGGCGGCCAGGTAGACCACCGGTTTGCCGGCGGCCTGGGCGAACACCGAGGGCGCGTCGGCGGCGTGGCCAAGGTCGATGGCGCCGGTGCTCAAGGCTTCGAGCAGTTGTGGGCCGGCGGCAAATTCGTACCAGCTGACGCTCACCCCTTGCGGTGCCAGGGCTTTTTCCAGGGCGCCGCTGCCTTTGAGAATGTTGATGCTGTTGAACTTCTGGTAGCCGATGCGCAGGGTCTTGCTCGGTTCGGCATGGGCCAGCGAGCCGGGCAGTAGCAGCGCGGCAAAGGTGGCAAACAGGCCGCCGGCGAGCAGGCGGCGCAGGGGGGAATGGGGCGTGTGCGACATGGGCGGACTCCTGGGATTCAAGGGCAAGGCATGCCCGAAAATATAAGGAGCCCGCGCAGGCCCTTCAATTTGTTTATTCCAAATTGTTAGATTGTTTTGTTATTTTTATATCCTTTTGTTGTGGAGGCGGGCTTGCCCCGCGGTTGCGATGTGACTGACAGACCGCTACCGCGGGGCAAGCCCGCTCCTAAAGGGTTAAAACTGCCATTGCACGCCCAGCGAGTAGCCGGCCTGATTACCCTCGCTATGGGCAAAGCGGCTGTTCACTTCGGCAAACACGCCCAACTGCTCGGTGAACATCAACTGCGCACCCAATTGCGCACGGCCAAAGTCCTTGTCGACGCTGCCCATGTCGGCCACCCGCACGCGGCCGTCGGCATGGCTGGTCAGGTCGATTTCATCCAGGCGGCCATCGGCCAGTTCGCGCACCCAGCGCACGCTGGCGTAGGGTTGCAGGGCCATGTTCGCGCCCAGGCCGACGCTGCCATGCAGGCGCCAGCCGAGGCTGGCTTCGAGGGCGTCGTAGTTCTGCTGCTCGTAGCCCAGGGCGGTGCGCAGGTTGTCGTCTTCGCTGAAGTCGTCGATGCGGTAATGCATGTAGTCCAGGCCGGCGACCGGGCCGGTTTTCAAGGCGCCGAAGCTGAAGTCGTAGCCGCCGTCCAGCCGTGCGCCCCAGAACCACGCCGAGGTGTCGCCGCTCAGGCGCTGGTCGAGCAACACCGGGCCATTGTTGGCCTGGATGTACACCGAACGCTTGCTATCGAAGCGGGTGTGCCCGGCGCTCAGCTCGCCGGCCAGCCATTGCGGGCCGCCGTCGTTGAGCAGGGCGAACAGCCCGGCTTGCCAGGCATCGCCTTCGATGCGTCCGCCATGCTCGAGCGAATCGCGGCTGCGCTGAAAGCTCAGGCTGGCACCGACGGTCAGGGCTTCGTTGAGGCGGTAGTCAGCGACGCCATAGACCCCCGCCCGTTTCGACTCCGGGTTGCCCGGCGCATCGAAGCCGCTGTCGGGCGAGACTTCGCCTTCGACACCCACTTCACCGTCAACACTGCCGACCGCCCGTGACGCATCCAGCAGGCTCAGCCATCGGCGGTCATGCAGGCGGGTCAGGGCCTGGTGCTGGCGTTGCAGCTGGTCTTCCATCTGCCGCGCCATGGCCCCGCCGGAAGCCGTGGAGGCGAGCAGGTCGGCGTTGGTCAGTTCCAGCACCAGGCGGGTCAGCAGCCGCGAGAAGTCGCGCAGGCGCTGGTCAATGCGCTCCTGGCCGAAAGCATGGGTCAGCACCTGCTGGTTGTCCTCGGCCGGGTCGTGCCAGGTCGAGCCGCCGGGGATCGCCGGGTTGCCGGTCTGCTCGTAGCCGTCCAGCTCACCCAGCTCCCAGTTGGTCGCCTCGATGAACAGCACCGGTACGTTGAGGCCCTTGAAGCTTTCGCCGTCGCTGCAGCAGCCGGTGCCGGCCGGGTACTCGGGGTTGAGGCCAGGGTTGGTGAACAGCGGGATGTTCATCTCCTGGGCGATGCGCAGCAACTGGTCGCGGTAGGCACCCAGGGCCGGGTTGGCGACGCTGTTGCTGGCGGCGTGGGCGTACATCTTGTCGCCGGTGATCAGGCTGTCGAGGTTGATCATGCCCAGCAGGTTGGCGCGCTGGCTGTCGCTCAATGACGCGACATAGGCACGCGAACCGCGCAGGCCTTCTTCCTCGGCACCAAAACCGACCACTTCCAGGCCGTTCTCCAGGGCCACGCCGCCGAGGTTGCGGGCGATTTCGGTGAGCACCGCGGCGCCCGAGGCATTGTCGTCCAGGCCTTGCAGGGTGGGGCGGCCGAAATAGGTGTCGTAGTGGGCGCCGAGCACCACGTAAGTGCTGTTCTGGCCCGGGGCCGAAGCGATGACGTTCTGCGAGCTGCGGTTGCCGGCCCAGGTGAAGTCCTGGCGGCGGGTCTGGTAGCCGAAGCCCAGTTGCGATTGCATCAGTGCGGTAGCACCTTCGAAACTGGCGGTACCACGGTAACGCCCGGGGTAGTCGTTGATCAGACGGTCCAGGGTCTGCCCGGCAAACTCCCCATACTCATAGGCGCTGGCGCCTGACGACAACATTGCGCAACCCAGGCTTACAGCGACTGCTAACGGTTTGAACACGGCACTTTTCCTTATGTGTCGTTACGAAAGGCGCATCATAGGATGCGTCGCCTCGCAGTAAGCAGGATGTGTACCGTTTTGTGACTGATGTAGGAAATTAGCAGCATGAAGGTTCAGATAAAGCCCGCACTTGAGAGTGAAAAAGCCCACTTTGAGGCGATGCTTCCGGGGTATTTGCGCGAACTCGGAGTTGAAGGGGAATACCCTTATTTACCGCTCTACTGGCAGGAGCCACGGCGTTTTGCCTACCTGCTGCTGGTTGAGGGCGACATCGCAGGGTTCGCCCTGGTTCGCCAGCAGCAAGAGCTCACGGAGTACGAATTGGCCGAGTTCTATGTCGCCAGTGACTATCGCTTGGCGGGGGTTGGCCATGCCGCCGCGCAGGCGTTGTTCGCGTTGCACAGCGGCCGATGGGAGCTATCGGTCTTGGCGGATAACCTCGCCGGCCTGCGCTTCTGGCCAAAGGTTCTGCCGGCGGGGGCACAGGTGCAAACCATTGAAACGCCCGAAGGGGTGCGATACCTCCAGTTCGAGTTTGTCAGTGTCTAGCTGCCCAGCGTTGCCAGTAACACGGCGATCGCCACCTGGCAGGCGTTGCCGAGTGTTCTTGCCACTGCCTGCGACAACAGGCCGCACCCCGTAAATACTGGGATACAGACGTACGGGGCGCTGCGCGCTGGAACCTGCGTCCACCGCCATGACAAAATGCGAAGGTTTCTCGACATGCCCTCTATCCAGGGGCTGGCACCTTCCCAAAAGGATGGTTACATGACTGATTTACTGACCCGGCGCCAGGTTGTTGCCGGGATCAGCCTGCTGGGCCTCGGCGCCCTTGCAGGTTGCGACCCCCGTTCCGGTGGCGCGCTGGACTTCAAATACGGCAAGGACATGAGCAACAAGATCCTCGGCCGTTCGTTCAAGCTCAAGGATACCCAAGGCAACGTCCGTACCCTGTCGAGTTTCTGGGGTTCGATGCCGATGGTGTTCTTCGGGTTCACCCAGTGCCCGGCGGTGTGCCCGACCACCCTGGCGCGCGCAGCGCAGATCAAGAAGCTGATGGGCCGTGACGCAGGCTTCTTGCAGGTGGTGTTCATCAGCCTCGACCCCGAGCGCGATACCCCCGAAGTGCTCGACGCCTACGTCAAGGCCTTCGATCCGTCGTTCGTGGCGCTGTCCGGCACCCTCGAAGAAACCGCGGCGGCAGCCCGGGAGTTCGGTGTGTTCTATGAGAAGGTGCCAGCCGGCGATACCTATACCATCTCGCACACCTCGACCAGCTACGTCTTCGATTCCCGTGGCCAGTTGCGCCTGGGGCTGTCCCATTCGCTCAATGCAAAAGAGTGCGCAGAAGACCTGCTCACTGTCATGGAGGTGTGTTAATGCTTCGCAACCCTGTCAAACGTTCCCTGGCCGCGTTGGCCCTGATTGGCCTGGCCTTGCCGGCCGTGGCGCAAACCACCGTCAGCGACGCCTGGGCACGCGCCACCGTGGCGCACCAGCAGTCCAGCGGTGCCTTCATGACCCTCACCGCCAGCACCGACAGCAAGCTGATCAGCGTGGCCTCGCCGGTGGCCAAGATCGTGCAGGTGCACCAGATGACCATGGACAACGACGTGATGAAGATGGGCGAGGTCGACAGCGTCGCGCTGCCGGCCGGCAAGGCGGTGACCCTGGACCCCAACGGCTATCACGTGATGCTCATGCAACTGAACCAGCAGCTCAAGGAAGGCGAGCAGGTACCGCTGACCCTGGTGGTCGAGGATGCCAAGGGCGTCAAGCAGACCATTGAAGTCAAGGCGCCGGTGCGGGCGCTGAATGCTGAAGCCATGTCGGGCCACCAGCACATGCATTGATCGCCGCCACGCGGTCGACAACAAGCCAGGCTGCAGTCAAGGACGGCAGCCTGGCTTTTTTGTGCGTGGCGTCAAAATATTTAAAACGTAATAGTATTTAGTTCTCAATTACAAATCGTTACCATTTGCGCTTCTTTACAATCCTTACAAAAAAAGGAACGCATGGTGGCTCTTTCGCGCATTCACCCGGCCTCTCTCTCCGTGCTCAGCGTGCTGGTCGCTCCAGCGCTGCACGCCGAACCCCTAGCTATTCCGGCAACCTCGGTCAACAGCAACTATGAAGAACAGAGCTACAAGGCCAGCGAAAGCCGGAGTGCTCTGAAAATCGACGCGCCGCTGCGTGACATCCCGCAAACCGTCAACGTCGTGCCAGCGAGCGTGATCAAGGATCAGGGCGCGCAATCGATGGAGGACGTGCTCAAGAACGTGCCGGGGATTGGCTTGTCCAACGGCGACGGCCAGCGCGACCAGGTGACGATTCGCGGTTTCAGTGCCATTGGCGACATGTATGTCGATGGCATGCGTGACGACGCCCTGTATTACCGCGATCTGTCCAATGTCGAGCGGGTCGAGGTGGTCAAGGGCCCGGCGGCCGTGCTCTATGGCCGCGGCTCCTCCGGCGGCCTGATCAACAGCGTGAGCAAGAAACCCACCTTCAGCCCGGTGCAGGAAGTGGGCGTCAGCTTCGACAGCGAGGGCAAGCGCCGTACCCAGTTCGATACCGGCTGGGCCGACCAGCAGCAGGGTGATAAGGCCTTTCGTCTGACCGGCGCCCTGGAAGACAGCGACACCTTCCGTGACGATGGCTACATCGACCGCAAGGCCCTGGCACCCTCGGCCTATTTCAAGCTGTCCGATGACCTGGAACTGAACCTGGGCGCGACCTACCTGTACGACAAGCGCCTGATCGACTTCGGCATTCCGGCCTTGGGCAACCGCCCGGTCGATGTCGACCGCGACAAGCGCTTCGGCGCCGCCGACCCGGATGACGATTACGCCCGCAGCGAGGTGTTTTCCTTCAGCGCCGGTGTCGACTACCGGATCAATGACAACTTCACCTTGAGCAATACCAGCCGTTACTACCACTACGACCTGGACCGCAACAACACCTTGGCGGACTCCAGTCCGACCCGCTTCGTCACCGCCGCCAATGGTGAACTGCTGGTCAAGCTCAACCGCGGCAACGTGCAACGCAGCGAAGACGGCTGGTTCAACCAGACCGAGCTCAAGCAGCAGGCGCTGCTGGCCGGCATGAACCACAACCTGTTGTACGGTGTGGAGCTCGGCCGGCAGGTCAAGGACCAGAGCGTGTTCAGCCAGAATAACGTGGCCCAGGTGCCGGTGTTCCGTGACGGCCTGGTCGATGTGCCGTTCCAGGCCAACCGCCAGACCGCCAAGGGCACCACCACCCAGGACATCGCAGGTTTCTACGTACAGGACCTGATTGAGCTGGCGCCGCAGTGGAAGGCCCTGCTCGGGGTGCGTTACGACGTGTTTGACCAGGAGTACGCCGACGACCTGAGCGGCACCGAGCTGTCGCGCACCGACACCACCTGGAGCCCGCGCATCGGCCTGGTCTACCAGCCGGACGCGATCCAGTCCTACTACGTGTCGGTCAGCCGCTCCTACCAGCCGTCGTCGGAGGTCTTCGCCCTCAGTGCCGGCAACCAGGGCCTGGAACCGGAAGAGACCACCAACTACGAAATCGGCGCCAAGTGGGACTTGCTCGACAGCCGCCTGGCGGTGACCGCGGCCTTGTTCCGCCTGGAACGTACCAACATGAAAACCACCAACCCGGCCAACCCGGCGCAGTTGGTGCTGGCCGGTGAGCAGCGTACCGACGGTTTCGAAGCGACCGTGAGCGGGCAACTGACGGACAAGTGGCAAGTCTATGGCGGCTTTGCCTTCCTCGATGCCGAAATCATCAAGTCCACCAACCGCACCAATGGCGTGGCCAACGAAGGCCAGACCCCGACCCTGACCCCGCGCACCAGCGCCAACCTGTGGCTGGTTCGCTCGTTGACCGAGCACTGGCGTGTGGGCATGGGCGCCAACTATGTGGATGAGCGTTACACCGCGCTGGACAACGTCGTGGTGATGCCGTCCTACACCACCGTGGACGCTGCACTGCTGTACAACCAGCCGAAGTGGGACATGGCCTTGCGCCTGCGTAACGTTTTTGACCGCGACTACTACGCCTCGGCCCACGGCTCGGTGGACCTGATCACCCCAGGGGCGCCTCGGACCCTGGAGCTGAGCACCAACTACCGCTTCTGATACCCGTGCCGGGGCAACGCAGCAGCGGCTGCGTTGCCCCGTTTCAACGCTGGCGCCGCCGGCCGGTGAGCATCGACAGCGGCAGGTTCTCCTTCAGCCGCCAGCTCTCGAACAGCGCCGCGGCAATGTGCAGGCACACCAGCGCCAGCAGGGTGTCGGCCATCAACTCATGGATATCCCGCAGGCCGTCTTCACCCCAGAAGTAATAGATCTCTTCCATCATGAAGCCGCTGACTCCAAGGCCGGCCATCAGCAGCAACATCAGTACCATCACCAGGGCGCCCAACGGCGAATGCCCGAGGCGGTGGTAGTTTGCGCCGCGGTACAACGCCTGCAGATGCCACTTCAATCGCGTTGGCGTCGGCCAGAAGTCCGCCCAGCGCGCCGCCGGGCTGCCGACAAAGCCCCATACGCTACGCAGCAGCACGATCGCCAGGCCGTAATAGCCCAGCCAGCGGTGCCAGCCATCGCCTTCTTCGGTGAAAAAATAACCGCCGATAAACACCAGCACCAACGACCAGTGGCACACGCGCACCACCGGGTCCCAAAGGCGCAGGTTATCGCCGCTCACCTCAGTCGATCTCTTCTTTCACTTTTTTGCCGGTCACCGGATCGAAGTAGATCTCGACCTTCTTGCCTTCTTTGTTCTTGCCATAGATCTCGTAGCAGTTGCCGTCGGTGACCTTGAATTTCTTGATCTCATAGCCCTGTTTTTTCAGTTCTTCCTGGAAGTTGTTCTGGTCCTGCCATTGCACCTTGTCGGCGGTGCTGCATTCGGTCTTGGCCAGAACGGCGGGGCTTACGACGAGCAATGAGACCAGTAGAAGCTGACGCATGACGAGTCCTCGGGTTGTCGAAAGGGGCTGCCCGATTGAGCTTATGCCAGGGTTGGCGACTTCGCTAGCGCCTCGTCCAGCAGCTCGATCCAGTGCCGCACCGGCGTGCGTCCGGCGCCGTCGAGGTGGGTCTGGCAGCCGATATTGGCGGTGACGATCAGGTCCGGCTGGCCGCTTTCCAGGGCATCGAGCCTGTTGTCGCGCAGTTGCCTGGCCAACGCCGGCTGGGTCAGCGAATAGGTGCCGGCCGAGCCGCAGCACAGGTGGCCGTCGGGCACGTTGCTGAGGGTAAAGCCCAGGCGTGAGAGCAGGGCCTCGACGCTGCCGCCAAGCTTCTGCGCATGCTGCAAGGTGCACGGGCAGTGCACCGCCAGCACCAGACCGCTGTGGCAGGCCAACGGCTCCAGGGGTTCGGCGCCGATGACCTCGACCAGGTCCCTGGCCAGTTCGCTGACCCGCCGGGCTTTGCCGGCGTACTGCGCATCGCCCTGCAACAGCGTGGCGTACTCCTTGACGAAGGCCCCGCAGCCGCTGGCCGTCTGCACGATGGCTTCGGCACCGGCCTCGATCGCCGGCCACCAGGCATCGATGTTGCGGCGGGCGCGCTCAAGGCCGCTGGCTTGTGCATCCAGGTGATAGTCGACAGCACCGCAGCAGCCGGCTAGCGGCGCCGGGGTGACGCTGATGCCCAGGCGATCGAGCACCCGTGCGGTGGCGGCGTTGGTGTTGGGCGACAGGCTCGGCTGCACGCAGCCTTCGAGCAGCAGTACGCGCCGGGCATGGCGGGGCTGTGGACGGAGTTGCGCGGGGGGCACCGAGCGCGGCAGCTTGGCCTTGAGCGGCGCCGGCAGCAGGCTCTCGATGCTGCGCCCCAGCTGCACCAGGCGCTTGAAGGCCTGCGGGTGGCTGGCCAAGCTGCGCAGCCCGCGGCGCAAGGCGCGTTGCAGGGGCGGGCGAGGCACGGCCTGATCGACCACGGCGCGGCCGATATCCAGCAGGTTGTGGTAATCGACCCCGGACGGGCAGGTGGTTTCGCAGTTGCGGCACGACAGGCAACGGTCCAGGTGCAGTTGGGTCTTGGCGCTGGCGGGGTGGCCTTCCAGCACCTGCTTGATCAGGTAGATCCGCCCGCGCGGGCCATCGAGCTCGTCGCCCAGCAATTGATAGGTCGGGCAGGTGGCATTGCAGAAGCCGCAGTGCACGCAGGTGCGCAGGATGCTCTCGGCTTCTTCGGCACGGGCCAGGCGTTTGGCGGCATCGCTCAAAGTGGTTTGCATGGTTCAGACCTGTGCGTACATCCGCCCGGGGTTGAAGATCCCTTGCGGGTCGAGGCGCTGTTTGAGTTGCTGGTGGTAGCGCAGCAAGGCGCCAGGCAGTGGCTGGAACGGGCTGTCGCTGGCGCTGTAGCAAGTGGCATGGCCGCCCAGGCGGCTGACAGCGGCGCGAATGGTCTCGGCCCGGGCCTCGGATTTGAGCCAGCGCTGGGCACCGGCCCAGTCCAGCAGTTGCGCGCCAGGCAGCTCCAGCGCCGGGCTGTTGTTGGGTAGCGACAAACGCCACAGCGGGCGCGGGTCGGCGAAAAAAGCCAGGCGGCGGTTGTTCAGGTCCTGCCACCAGCTGGCCTGGAAGTGCTCGCCGCCAAGCCGCTCGCGGGCGGCCTTGACCGAGCCTTCGCCGCCCTCGAGGCGCAGGCGCAACACCGTGCCGTCATGGCAGGCGGCGCTGATCGGGATCGGTTGCTGGCCCCATTGTGCCAGTTTCAGCAGGGCCTGTTGCGGGTCGAGGTGCAGGGCGATGTGCGCTTCGCAGCGCGGTTTGGGCAGCACTTTCAGCGACACTTCGGTGATCAGCCCCAGGCAGCCGAAACTGCCGGCCATCAAGCGCGACAGGTCGTAACCGGCGACGTTCTTCATCACCTCGCCGCCAAAGCGCAGGTGCACGCCCAGGCCGCTGATCACCCGGGTACCGAGCACATAATCGCGCACCGAGCCCGCCCACGGCCGGCGTGGCCCGGACAACCCGGCGGCGACCATGCCGCCGAGGGTGGCACCGTCGTCGCTGTGCGGCGGCTCGCATGCCAGCATCTGCCCGGCGGCTTCCAGCGCCGCCGACAGCTCACCCAGGGGCGTACCGGCGCGGGCGGTGATCACCAGCTCGGTCGGGTCGTAGTTGACGATGCCGCGGTGGTCGCGGGTATCGAGCGTAACGCCTGCAACCGGGCGGCCGAGAAAGGCCTTGCTGGCGCCGCCACGGATCTGCAACGGCGTGCCTGTGGCGCGGGCCTGGTTGACCTGCTCCAGCAGTGCCTGGCTGGCATCGTTGTTGTGGGCCGGCATCAGAACCGCTCCAGGTCGGGGAAGGGCAACTGGCCGGCGTGCACGTGCAGAGCGCCGAACTCGGCGCAGCGGTGCAGGGTGGGGATGTTCTTGCCGGGGTTGAGCAGGCCATGGGGGTCGAAGGCCGCCTTGACCGCATGGAACAGGGTCAGCTCGTCGCTGCTGAACTGCGCGCACATCTGGTTGATCTTCTCGCGGCCCACGCCATGTTCGCCGGTGATGCTGCCGCCGACGCTCACGCACAGTTCGAGGATCTCCCCGCCAAAGGCTTCGGCCCGCTCCAGCTCGCCCGGCTGGTTGGCGTCGAACAGGATCAGCGGGTGCATGTTGCCGTCGCCGACATGAAAGACGTTGGCCACCCGCAGGTCGTACTTGTGCGCAAGCGCAGCGATGCACTGCAGTACATGGGGCAGCTCGCGGCGCGGGATGGTACCGTCCATGCAGTAGTAATCGGCCGAAATCCGCCCCACCGCCGGGAAGGCGTTCTTGCGCCCGGCCCAGAATTTCACCCGCTCCACTTCGTCACGGGCCTGGCGCACCTCGGTGGCGCCGGCCTGCTCCAGCAGGGTACGCACGCGGTCGCAGTCGTCGTGCACATCGGCTTCGACGCCATCGAGTTCGCACAGCAAAATCGCTTCGGCCGCCACCGGGTAGCCGGCGTGAATGAAGTCTTCGGCGGCGCGGATGGCCAGGTTGTCCATCATCTCCAGGCCACCGGGAATGATCCCGGCGGCGATGATGTCGCCAACCGCACGGCCGGCCTTGGCCACCGAGTCGAAGGCTGCCAGCAGTACCTTGGCCACCTGCGGCTTGGGCAGCAGCTTGACCGTCACTTCGGTGATGATCCCGAGCATGCCTTCGGAGCCGGTGAACAGCGCCAGCAGGTCAAACCCGGGGGCGTCGAGGCTGTCGGCGCCGAGGGTCAGGCATTCGCCTTCGACGGTGAGGATCTCGACCTTGAGCAGGTTGTGCACGGTCAGGCCGTACTTCAGGCAATGCACGCCACCGGCATTCTCGGCGACGTTGCCGCCGATCGAGCAGGCAATCTGTGACGACGGGTCGGGCGCGTAGTACAGGCCAAAGGGCGCGGCGGCCTGGGAAATCGCCAGGTTGCGCACCCCGGGCTGCACCCGCGCGGTACGGGCGGCCGGGTCGATGGCGAGGATCTTGTTGAAGCGCGCCATCACCAGCAGCACGCCTTTTGCCAGCGGCAAGGCGCCGCCCGACAGGCCGGTGCCGGCACCGCGCGCGACCACCGGCACCTTGCGCTCGAAACACAGTTTGAGGACGCCCTGGACCTGCGCGAGGGTATGCGGCAGTACCACCAGCATCGGCGTGCAGCGGTAGGCCGAGAGGCCATCGCATTCGTAGGGCTTGAGGTCTTCCTCGGCGTGGAGGATATCGAGGTCGGGCAGTTGTGCCTGCAAGGCCTGCAGCAGCGCCGGTTTGTCGACTGCGGGCAGGGCACCATCGACGCGTTCGTCGTAAAGGATATTCATTGACGGCTAATCACCGGTATCTGCCCGAACCTGCGGGAAATCGAAGACGGGAGCCGCGCCGGGCACAGGCGACCCTGGGTCTTGAAAGGATGACGCGCCTGCTGCCCGCCACTAGCCACTGCGGGCTAGCGGAAACGGGGCAGTGGGCGTTCAACGCTCAGCGAGGTGAGGGTTTTTCTGACCAGCTGATCGTCGGCTTCGACGGCCTTGAGGGTGTCGCGGATCTTGCCGGCCACAGGCACATCACCCTGGCGGTCGATCCAGTCGGCAATCTCCTTGCACGCCGAAGCGAGCCGGGCCTGGCGCTGGTTGATCAGGTTAAGGGCGGTGGTGATCTCTTTATCGGACATGAGGGAATCCTCCATCTGCGCGAATAAAGTGTAGCAGCGCAGAAAAATCCTGCGCTGGGACCTCAGCCGGCCAGGCGCTCGCGCACGCGCATCAGCGCATAGCCGAGCAGGTTCAGGCCTTGCCACTGGCGTGGGTCAGTCGCTTGCGGCGCCTTGGCGTCCAGGCCGATGCCCCAGATGCGGTCCACGGGGCTGGCCTCGACCAGCACCTGGCCGTCGGTGGACAGCAGAAACGTGCGCAGCCCCGGGTGCTGTTCGAACTTGAGCAGGTTGGCCTGCTCGACGATCGCCGAACGCTCGGCAACCCAGGCTGCCTCGTCGTACCCGGCAACTTCACGGCCGAGCTTCTTGGCCTCAGCGGGCGTGCGCGCGGCGAGGATTTTCTCCAGGGTGGCCTGGTCGTCGAACAGCCGCGCCTTGCCGGCCATCATGTAGTGCTCGGCGCTGGGGTAGTGCAGGCGCTGTTCCTTGAACCCGGCCTCGAACCACTGGCTGAAGCAGCTTTTGTCCGGCTTGCCCTCGACTTTTTGCCGGTGGCCCCAGAAGTACAGGTACTGCGGCGCAAGCCCCTGGTCGATAGCGGCGATCAGGCTGGCGTTGTCGAGGATGTTGGCCAGCGCGGCGGGCGTTGAAGTCATACGGAGTCTTCCATGAACGAATCGGGCCATGGTACTCCAGGCCTGCGCGGTTGTGACAGCCTCGGTGCTGACGTACTATCCTTGCCAGCAAGCGATACCCCGCATACTTACAAATCTTTCCTCAGCGCACACGCTTCACTCAGGCCCGACCGGCATGAGTGTCTGGCGCTGGGCGCGTTTTCGTTCCCGGCAACCGCAAACGACTCGGAGCAAGGCTTTACTCATGAATACATCCGTGGATGCGCGAACCGGCAGTTGGCTGAGTGTCATCGCCCTGGCCCTGGCGGCCTTCATTTTCAACACCACCGAATTCGTCCCGGTGGCGCTGCTCAGCGACATCGGCCGCAGCTTCGAGATGTCCACCGCCCAGGTCGGGCTGATGCTGACCATCTACGCCTGGGTGGTGGCCCTGGCCTCGCTGCCGATGATGCTGCTGACGCGCAACATCGAGCGGCGCACGTTGCTGATCATCGTCTTTGCCCTGTTCATCCTCAGCCACTTGCTCTCGGGGGTGGCGCAGAGCTTTGCCATGCTGCTGGTCAGCCGTATCGGCATCGCCCTGGCCCATGCGGTGTTCTGGGCCATTACCGCTTCGCTGGCAGTGCGTGTGGCGCCGCCGGGGCAACAGGCCAAGGCCCTGGGCTTGCTGGCCACCGGCACCACCCTGGCGATGGTCATGGGGATTCCACTGGGGCGGGTGGTCGGCGAGGCGCTGGGCTGGCGCACCACCTTCCTGGCGATTGCCGGGGTGGCGCTGGCGACCTTGCTGTGCCTGGTCAAATCCTTGCCGTTGCTGCCCAGCCAGAACTCCGGCTCGCTGCGCAGCGTGCCGGTGCTGTTCAAGCGCCCGGCGCTGGTCACCGTGTATGTGCTGGTGGCGCTGGTGATTGCCGCGCAGTTCACCGCTTACAGCTACATCGAGCCGTTCGCGTTGAATGTGGCGCAGATCGGCGCAGAACTGACCACCGTGCTGCTGTTGCTGTTCGGCGGCGCCGGGGTGTTTGGGTCGGTGCTGTTCAGCCACTACAGCGAGCGCTTCCCGCAGGGCTTTCTGCTCGGTGCGATCGCCATGCTGGCGACCTGTCTGCTGCTGTTGTTGCCGTTGTCTGGCGATTTCAGCCTGCTGGGCACCTTGAGCGTGTTCTGGGGTGTTGCGATCATGTGCTTCAGCCTGGCGTTGCAGTCTAAAGTACTGATCCTCGCCTCGGACGCCACCGACGTGGCCATGGCCATGTTCTCCGGCATCTACAACATCGGCATTGGCGCCGGGGCCTTGATCGGCAGCCTGGTCAGCGTGCACATGGGCCTGGGCAACATCGGTTTTGTCGGGGGCGCGCTGGCCCTGGCAGGGTTGCTGTTGTGCGTGGTGACGACTTACCGTTTTGCCCGGGCTGAGGTGGCGTGATCACGCGCGCAGCGGTCGCAATGCAGACAAAACCTGATGTGCTGGCTGTACTGGCCTCATCGCGGGTCAAGCCCGCTCCCACAGGTCCGGCGTACGCAGATCCATTGTGGGAGCGGGCTTGACCCGCGATGAGGCCCTGCGATCAATCGCGAATCTTCAGCAGCCCATCGCACTTCAGGCAACGCACCTTCTTCAGCTTGTGCACTTCGCTAAAGCCGACCCGGCGTGACAGCGCGGTCCCGGCCTCGTCCTTGTACAGGTGCAGCATCGCCGCGTTGCACAGCGGGCAGCGCACCAGCATCGCCAGCGGGAAGCTCAGCAAGCACAGGCCGAGAATCACCAGAATGCAGGTCGCGGTAATGCTCTTCGGCATCCAGTCGAACACCGTCAGCGCCATCAGGGGCGCGCCGATATAGATGCTGAGATCATTGATGTAGATGTTCAGAAACGCCACGTGGCGGTAGTCGAGTTGCGGCATGTCAGTTCATCGCATCATGGGGCAGCAGGACGGTGTCGACCGCCATGTCCACCGGCAAGGTGACAATGGCAACCACCGGGCAGACGACGGTTACCCAGCAGAGCACAGTGGCGTAGGCGTCGTAGCCGGTCTGATTGTGCGAGGTCAGTAGCTCGACGTTGGTCTGGGTGCCTTTGTAGTAATCGTGGTTGTTGTAGCCACTGATGCCACGGGCGAGAAAGGTGCCGCAACTGGCCAGGGTCAGGGTCGAGGCCAGGAGCAAAAACGTGAAGATTCTAATGGTGCCATTCCTTAGCAGGTAGAGACGCGAGACAAGCGCGCATTCTCGCACATCACCACTAGTATCCGCGCAACCCGCGCGCGGCGAAGTAATCTTCCAGCACCTCTGGCCCGGCACCGACCTGGGCCAGTGCCACATAGCTGTCCGGACGTATCAGGTACACGCCTTCTTGCTGCAACCCGGCCACTTCATGAGCCTCGCGCCACTCGAACACCTCCAGCGGCATGCCGCGCTCGCTGCACCAGGCCACCAGGCTGCCGTTGGCGGCGCCATACACCTGTACCTGCCAGCACATCCGCGCCAGCCCGGCAAAGTTGTCGTGCCTGCCGTCGCTGACCCAGGGCATGCGTTCGCCGCCATGCACCTGACCGGCGCTGCCGACGCTCAAGGGCATGTCGCGATAGTTCAGGGTGATCTGCGACACCGTACGGAACAAAAATGCCCGCGCCGCCTTGAACGCCGCCACCCGCGGCAGCAGCAACGGCGCCAGGCGCGTACGCAGCAGGGCGGCCAGGCGGCCGTCGGCGGTGATGAAGTTGAACACCTGGTCGGTGGTCGACACCAGCCGCCGGGCGAAGGCGCTGCGCTCGATTTCATAGGTGCCGAGCAGGGCGTCGTTGGCGGTGCCTTGCAACACGGCTGCCAGCTTCCAGGCCAGGTTGATGGCATCGCCGATACCGGTGTTCATGCCCTGGCCACCGGCCGGACTGTGCACGTGGGCCGCGTCACCGAGCAGGAAGGCGCGCTCGCGGCCAAACTGCTCGGCCACCCGGTGGTGCACGCGGTAGGTGGAGAACCAGTTGACCTGATGAATCTCGACCTTCAGGTGCTCCATGGCCCGCTTGCTGACGTCTTCGAAGCGCAGGTCCCGTGGGTGTTCGGCGCGCTCGTCGCGCACCGTGCCGATCAGCCGCGCGCGGCCATTGCCAGCCAGTGGGAACACGGCGAGAAAATCTGCCTCGTCCAGGTCCACATGCAGCTCGCCATTGAAGGCCGGCCCCGCGCCGTCGACGTCGGCAACATAAAATACTTGCTGGTAGGTGCCGCCGGGAAAGCCGATGCCCAGCACCTTGCGCACCGTCGAGCGGGCACCGTCGCAACCGGCCAGGTAGTCGGCGTGGCAAACGTGCTCCTCACCCTCGGCATTGCGTAGCCGGGCAGTGACGCCGTCGCTGTCCTGGCTGAAACCGAGCAGTTCGGTTTGCCGTTCGACTTCCACCGCAAAGCGCTGCAAGCGTTCGATCAGCAGCCGTTCATGCTGGTCCTGCGGGTAGATGTGCAGGAACGGGTAGGGCGTAAGGTCGGCGCCAATGGCACTGAACGGCAAGCGTGCGGCGGCTTCGCCCTTGACCCACAGGTTGGCCGCCGGCACCTGGTGCCCCTGCTCGATGATCGCCTCGGTCAGGTCCAGCTGGCGATACAGCTCCAGGGTCCGGGCCTGTACCGCCAAGGCCCGGGAAGTGGTGCCGGGGGCGGCGGTCTTGTCGATGATCCGTACCTTGATGCCCAGCTTGCTCAGCCACAGCGCCAGCACCAACCCGGTGGGGCCGGCGCCGATAATCAGTACGTCACAGCGGTTCATCGCAGGCGCTCCTCAGCGCTGAGTGAACGCCAGGTTCAGGCCCAGGCCGGCAAAAGAGGCAGCAAAACTGCGGCGCAGCCAGTTCTGCACCCGCGGCGATTCAATCACCGCGCGGCGAAACAGGTTGGCCAGCAGACCGTACAACACAAACACCACGAAGGTCATGAGCATGAACACCGCGCTCAGGCTGAGCATCTGCCCGGTCACCGAGCCCCCCTCGGCACGGATGAACTGTGGCAGGAAGGCGAGGAAGAAAATCGTCAGTTTCGGGTTGAGGATGTTCAACAGGCAGGCCCGCAGGATCAGGCTGCCAGCGCTGCCGACGGCGGTGTTACGGTCGACTGCAAAGGCCGAGCGGTCGCGCCAGGTGGCGTAGGCCAGGTACAACAGGTAGGCGACACCCGCGAACTTCAGGCCCTGGAAGGCCAGGGCGCTGGTGTGCAGGATGGCCGACAGGCCAAGGATCGAGGCCAGCAGGTGCGGGATAATCCCCGCCGTGCAGCCCAGCGCTGTATAGAGGCTGGCGCGCTTGCCGGCCACCAGGGCAGTGGAGAGGGTCAGGATCACGCCGCTGCCGGGAATCAGCACGACGATCAATGAAGTAATGAGAAAATCCAGGCTCGGCATTGCGACAGGCTCCATCTTGTCAGGGTTGGTTGAAGACCTGTTTACAGGCGTCCACTGCTTAGTTCAAGTGTAAAGCCGCCGGCAGGATTTGCTCGCCGGTCGTCGGCGCCTGGCTGGTGAGCCTGGGTTATCTGGATTATCCTTGATTAAAGGTATTCGATCTCATCATCAGGAGGTTCCATGAGCCGTGCTACGGATCAGCGTCCGGCGGTTAGCGCCCTGGCCGGGTCCCCCAAAGCCCTGCGCAAGCGCCTGAGCCACCAGCAAGCCGAGCAGGTGGTGGCCGTGGCCCTGGCCGATGCCAGCCCGGGGGAGGCCGATGCCATTGCCGCCACCTTCGCCAGCGTTGCCGAATTGGTCAAAAGCCTGATGGGCCGGCAACAGCAGCACACCCTCGAATCCATCGTCGAAGCCCTGGTACCCAAGGCGCCGCCAACGCCCAATGCGCTCAAAGAGGCGGCGATGCTGGCCCAGGCGCGCACCGCAGTGCTGGAGAGCGGCGATTGGCTGACCGCCGCGCAGATCGCCGGGCTGGCTGGCTTCAGCCTGAGCAACCCCAGCGCCCAGCCGAACAAGTGGAAGCGCGAAGGGGCGATCTTCGCCCTGCGCCACCATGGCGTGGATTATTTCCCGGCCTATGGCCTGGACGCCGCTTACCGGCCGCTCAAGGCCATGGCCCCGGTGCTTGCACGTTTTGCCCAGGCCAAGGACAGCTGGGGCCTGGCGTATTGGTTCATGTCGGCCAACAGCTTTCTCGGTGGCAAGCGCCCGCTCGATGTCATCAGCCGTGCCCCGGAGCAGGTGCTGGCCGCCGCCGACGACGAGCTGCAGGGCGTCGCCCATGGGTGATACACCGGCACCTGCCGGTGTATTGCAACTGTCGACCCTGACCTGGGCCCAGGGTACGCCGATCCATCGGCTGCACCTGGAGAGTTACGGCCCCGGCCAGTTCAACCCCGGGCTCAAGGGCAATGCCCGTTTCAGCCCGATCCGGGACGCCCGTGGCCAGCCGATCCCGACCTTGTACGGTGGCACCAGCTTCGACTGTGCGGCAATGGAAACGGTGTTCCACGACGTGCCCTTTGCCGCCGGGCTCAAGACCTTTGACAAGGGCAAGTTGCAGGGGCAGCTGCATTCGGTGCTGCGCAGCGCGCAGGACCTGCTGCTGGTGGACCTGGGCAGCAAGGCCCTGCGCAAGCTCGGGGTGCCGCGCAACCAGTTGATCGATACCGAGAAGGACCAGTACCCGCAGACCCGCTTGTGGGCCGAGGCGATTCACCGGCAGAGCCCTGAGGTGCAGGGCCTGTGCTGGACCTCACGGCAGGATGACAGTGCGCGGGCGATGATGCTGTTTGGCGATCGGCTGGCGGGCAAAATGCTCAAGCCCCAGGGCCAATCGCGCAGCGTGCTGCAGGACAGCGGGGCTTACGCCGAGCTGTTGCACCTGGCCGAGCAGATCGGTGTGCTGCTGGTCGCCGGGCGCATGGGTTGATTACTCGGCTTTGCCGCGCACGATGCGTCCGCCCTTGATCTCGTCGGCGTAGGCCTTGAGCTTGTCGGAGTCTTTGTACAGGCGGTTCATCAGGTGCAGCACGGCAACCACGTCAACGCCGTCGATTCGCTCGGCCAGTTTGCTGATTTCACCGGCGGTGCGTTCCAGGTTGCTGGCGACGGTTTTAAGGTCGCGCTTGAGTTCGGCGGAGGATTTCTTGATGCCCATGGGGAGTCTCTTGGTGGGGTCGTGCTTGTGAGAGGGCTGCTGTGCAGCCCATCGCCGGCAAGCCAGCTCCCACAGGGGCCGGTGTATGCACTCTGTGGGAGCTGGCTTGCCAGCGATGCTGTCAGCCGGGAAACAAGAACGGGCTGACACCACTGCGCCCATACCCCTCACGCTCCACTTCGGCGTCCAGCGCCAGGGAGGCCAGGTCATCGGCCAGCACTTCCTGGTCGCGGTCCTTTTCCGGGTACAACACTTTCAGGTAGCTGTGACAGTCGTTGCAGCTCTCGGCCTTGATCGGCGCATCCTGCCGTTCCAGCGACCAATAGTCCAGGGCGCCGGTGGCTTCGCAGTTGCTGCATTTTACCCGAACCATGTGCCAGCGGCTTTCGCACAGGCTGCAATGCAGGTAGCGCAGCCCGGCCTGGGCGCCGGTCATGATCACGCTGGCCACCGGCGCGCTGGCGCATACCGGGCAATGCTGGCGCTGCTCGCCCAGGGAGGCCTTGGCCGAGGCCGGCAGGGCATTGGCCAACTGGGTGAAGTACAGCGACAGTGCGCTCCAGAGGAACAGCGCCTGGCCGCTGTCGACCTGGTCGTAGTCACCGGCGAGCAAGGCGCTGGCGAGGTCTTCCAGTTGCGCTGCCGAGTAGCCGCGCAAGCGCTCCAGGGTACCGCGAACCGTCGGGTTGGCATCGCTGTAGAGCGCATCGATCAAAGCACTGAGCAACTGCTGCCAGTAGGCGTCGCGTGGGTACTCGCGGCTCGCCAGCGGCGCCCGGCCATTGGCCAGGCGCGCAGCCAGCCCGGATGCCAGCGCTTCAGGCAACGGCAGCGTTTCAAGCAGCTGTTGCTGAGCCTCGGCGATGCCGGCACAAAAGCCCAGGTAATCGCCCATGGCATGGCCGTCGGCCAACTGGCGCAGGCGCGCCGCGCGTTGGCGGTAGCGGTCCTTGAGCGACGGCAGCAGCACCGCGACGATCTCGTTGACGCCACCGCTGGGCGTCTGCACCGGGGTCATCTGGATGCTGTTCATTTCTCGCTCCCAGCCTTGCTCTGCTTGCCGCTCAGTTGACGGTACCAGCGGTCATGGTGGGTCTTGGCCCAACTGCGGCTGACGTAGCCGGTGACCATGCCACGGATCGAGCCCTTGACCCAGAATGCAAGATAAGCGTGACCGATGATCAGCAGAATCAGGCTGATGCCGGCCAGCGCATGCACCAGCAGGCCGATGCGGATGGTCGGGATGCTGAACAGCGGGGCGAAGTACGGCCGCCAGATCACCACGCCGCTGAGCAGCAGCAGGCTGATCAGGCCCATGATTCCCCAGAACAGGATCTTCTGCCCGGCGTTGTACTTGCCGATGTTCAGCACCGGCTCATGCTTGCCGGCCAGTACCTGCTTGAGGTTCTTGAACCACTGCAGGTCTTCGCGCTCCGGCAGGTTGTAGCGCACGAAGCGCACGAACAGGAACATCAGCAGCAAGAACACCAGCACACCGAAAAACGGGTGAAGGATGCGCGCCAGCTGCGGGGTGCCGAATACCGCATTGAGGCCGTTGAGCGACGGGAAGAACCACGACAGCCCCGACAGCGCCACGGCGAAGAAGCAGATCACCATGAACCAGTGGCTGGCGCGCTCGATGAAGCGCGTACGCAGGATCAGTTTGTCCTTGTTCATGCGTGGGTATCCTCTTCGATCTTCTGGTCCTGTTCGTCGACTTCATTGGGGCCGACGCCGATGTAGTGGAACAGGGTGCCGGCCAAGGTGGCGAAGAACGCCGCCGCGGCCACCGGTTTCATCCAGCCTTTCCAGCCCTGGATGGCATTGCTGATGCGCGGGTCGGTGGGCAGCTTGTGGTACAGCTGCGGTTTGTCGGCATGCTGCAGCACGTACACCACGTGGGTGCCGCCGACGCCCTGCGGGTCATAGATGCCGGCACCGGCAAAGCCGCGGCCCTGCAGCTCGGTGACCCGCTCGCTGGCCTGGTGCAGCATGTCCTGTTTGCTGCCGAAGTTGATCGCGCCGGTCGGGCAGGTCTTGACGCAGGCAGGCTCCTGGCCGACCGAGACGCGGTCGACGCACAGCGTGCACTTGTAGGCCTTGTTGTCTTTCTGGCTGATGCGCGGCACATCGAACGGGCAGCCGGCGATGCAGTAGCCACAGCCGATGCAGTGCTCGGACTGGAAATCAACGATGCCGTTGGCGTACTGGATGATCGCCCCCGGTTGCGGGCAGGCTTTCAGGCAGCCGGGGTCGGCGCAGTGCATGCAGCCGTCCTTGCGGATCAGCCACTCGAGCTTGCCGCTTTCGTCTTCGACTTCATCGAAGCGCATCAGCGTCCAGGTTTCGGCGGACAGGTCGGCCGGGTTGTCGTATACGCCAACGTTGTGGCCGACCTCATCGCGCAGGTCGTTCCATTCGTTGCACGCCACCTGGCAAGCCTTGCAGCCGATGCAGATGCTCACGTCGATCAGCTTGGCCACTTCGGCCTGGTGATCGCGGGTGTGCGGCGCCGGGGTCAGCACATTGGTGGCCGAGCGGCGGACGATGTCTTGGGATTGCATGGACATGGTATTCGCCCTCAGACCTTTTCAATGTTCACGAGAAACGCCTTGTACTCCGGCGTATGGGTGTTCGACTCGCCGATGCCCGGGGTCAGGGTGTTGGCCAGAAAGCCCTTGCGCGTGCTGCCTTCGTAACCCCAGTGGCAGGGGATGCCGATGGTGTCGACATCCTGGCCGTCGACCGCCAGGCGGCGGATGCGCTTGGTCACCACGGCCTTGGCCTTGATGTAGCCACGCTTGGTGCTGACCTTGACCAGGTCACCCTGGACGATGCCTTTGTCGGCGGCCAGCTTCTCGCCGATCTCGATGAACTGCTCGGGCTGGACGATGGCGTTCAGCCGCGCGTGCTTGGTCCAGTGGCGGAACAACTCGGTGATCGAGTAGGTGGTCGCCACGTAGGGAAACTCTTCGCGCTTGCCCATGCGCTGGCGATCGCTTTCATACAGCCGCGCGGTCGGGCTGTAGGTCACGTTCGGGTGCAGCGGGTTGCTCGCCAGCGGGCTTTCGGTCGGTTCGTAGTGCTCGGGGAACGGCCCGTCGTTCATGGCGCCGACTGAGAACAGCCGGCCCAGGCCTTCAGGCAGCATGATGAACGGGTTGACCTTGCCCCCAGGGGCGGCGGTGACGGCAAAGTCGGGCACGTCGACACCGCTCCAGCGCACGCCGTCCCAGCCGATCAGCTTGCGTTTCGGGTCCCACGGCTTGCCCTGCGGGTCGGCCGAGGCGCGGTTGTAAAGAATGCGCCGGTTCTGCGGCCAGGCCCAGGCCCAGCCCGGGGTGCAACCCAGGCCGCTGTCGGCGTTGTCGCGACGGGCCATCTGGTTGCCTTGTTCGGTCCAGGAGCCGGCGAAGATCCAGTTGAAGCACTGGGTGCTGCCGTCGTCGCGCAGTTGCGAGAAGTCGCTGAGCAACTGGCCCTTGCGCAGGATCAGGTTGCCTTGCTCGTCGTGCAGATCGGCGAGGGCGCGGCCGTTGGATTCCTTGGCCACTTCTTCGGGCTTGGGGTCCAGCGGGTCGGCGTAGTTCCAGGCCATGTTGAGGATCGGTGCCGGGTTGGCGCCGCCTTCCTTTTCGTACAGCTCGCGGATCTTCAGGAACAGGTGGCCGAGGATCTTGCCGTCGTGCCAGGCCTCCCCGGGTGGCGCAGCGCCCGCCCAGTGCCATTGCAGCCAGCGTCCGGAGTTGACGATCGAGCCGTCTTCTTCGGCAAAGCACGAGGAGGGCAGGCGGAACACTTCGGTCTGGATCGCGGCGCTATCGACGTCATGCTGCTCGCCGTGGTTCTGCCAGAAGCTCGAGGTCTCGGTGGCCAGCGGGTCGATGATCACCAGGAACTTGAGCTTGGCCAGCGCCGCCTGGGCCTTGTTCTTGTCGGGGAACGCCGCCACCGGGTTGAAGCCCTGGGCGATGTAGCCGTTGACCTTGCCCTCGTACATGCGGTTGCTGAAGTTGAGCACGTCGTAGCTGTCGTCCCACTTGGGCAGCCAGTCGTAGCCCCAGTCGTTGTCCTTGGTGGCCTTGTCGCCCCAGAGGCTTTTCATCAGGCTGACGAAGAACTTCGGCGTGTGCTTGTAGTAGTTGACCTGGTCCTCCAGCAGCGCTGTCGGCGTCGTCTGCTTGAGGTAGGTGGCAAGCGTAGTCTGCTCGTCGGACGGCAGGTTCATGTAGCCGGGCAGGCGCAGCGACAGCAGGCCCAGGTCGGTGTAGCCCTGGATGTTGGAGTGGCCGCGCAGGGCGTTGACCCCGCCACCGGCCATGCCGATGTTGCCCAGCAGCAGCTGGATCATGCCCGAGCCACGGATCATCTGCGCGCCGTTGGTGTGGTGGGTCCAGCCCAGGGCGTAGAGGAAGGTCGCGGTCTTGTCCGGGGCAGAGGTTTCGCCAAGGATCGCGCAGATATTGAGGAAGTCGTCCTTGGGCGTACCGCAGACGTTGGTGACCATCTCCGGGGTGTAGCGGCTGACGTGGGCCTTGAGCAGGTTCCACACGCAGCGTGGGTGCTGCAGGGTCAGGTCGCGCTTGGCGTAGCCTTTTTCGTCGAGCTCGTAGGTCCAGGAACTGCGGTCGTAGCTGCGTTTTTTCGTGTCATAGCCACTGAACAGGCCGTCGTCGAAGTGGTAGTCCGCGCGCACGATCAGGCTGGCGTTGGTGTAGTGGCGCACGTACTCGTGCTGGATCTTGTCGTGGCTGATCAGGTAGTTGACCACGCCCATCAGGAAGGTCACGTCGGAGCCTGCGCGGATCGGCGAGTAGATGTCGGCCACCGCGGCGCTGCGGTTGAAGCGCGGGTCGACGACAATGACCTTGGCGCCGTTGCGGATCTTCGCCTCGATCACCCACTTGAAGCCCACCGGGTGCGCCTCGGCCGGGTTGCCGCCCATGATCAGCACGACGTTGGCGTTCTTGATGTCGACCCAGTTGTTGGTCATGGCGCCACGGCCGAAGGTCGGCGCCAGGGCCGAAACGGTCGGCGCGTGGCAGACCCGGGCCTGGCTGTCGGTGCCGAGGATGCCCAGGGCGCGGGTGAAGCGCTGGTCCAGCGAGCCGGTTTCGCTGCTGGCCGCCGACGAGCAGAGCATGCCGGTGCTGAGCCAGCGGTTGACCGTGGTGCCCTTGGCGTTCTTCTCGATGAAGTTGGCGTCGCGGTCGTCCTTCATCAGCCGGGCGATGCGCTCGATGGCGTGATCCCAGCTGATGCGCTGCCATTTGTCCGAGCCCGGCGCGCGGTATTCGGGGTAGAGCAGGCGCTGTTCGCTGTGCACGTAGTCGACCAGGCCGGCGCCCTTGGGGCACAGCGAGCCACGGCTGACCGGGTGATCAGGGTCGCCTTCGATATGGAAGATGCGCGCCTTGGCGTTCTTGGCACCGTCGCCAAGGCTGTACATGAGAATCCCGCAACCGACCGAGCAATAGGTGCAGTTGTTGCGGGTTTCCTTGGCGCGCAGCAGCTTGTACTGGCGCGACTGGGTCGCCTGGGCCACGCCCGGGGCAAAGCCCAGGCTCGCACAGGTGGCGGTGGCGACGCCGGCGGTACAGAGCTTGAAAAACTGTCGTCTGCCAAGTCCCATGGGTATCTCCTCATTCTTATCGGCTGCACAAAGCTGCGGGCATAGGCATGCCCGGCAACAAGGCGTCGCAAGCGCGGTTGGCTGGGGTAAAAAGCACGGTGTGTCGCAAGTCCCTGTCTGTTGCAGGGTTTTGAGCGGACGTATGCGCGCTAGTGTATTCCCGTACGGAATGTGGGACTAATCGACCTTGTTGATAGGTCTATCGACGGGATCTATCAAGGCTTGGAGCATGATCAAGTGTTCGCCAGGCAACAGCAGTTGCACAGATACCCGAAATTCGAACAATTGTTTAAACCGCAGGAGCCGCTCAAGCGCAGGGATTACAAGGGTTTTACCGGTTGGCACGGTCGCTGCAACAGCTCCCTTCGAGATTGACTATACCAATAGAAACTCGCCTATTTTTTAATCAGGTGGGGAGCAATACCTTGAATTTCGTGCCTCGGGCAACATCCGTTTTATTCAATTCTTCGACCAAAGTAGTAGGCAAGGACTGGACACTGGCCAGCGTCGGCGCCGCACTGTTGAGCCTGGCGCCGCTGGCCCAGGCCGAAGATGCCACACAGACCGAAAAACGCCTGGAGACGGTCACCGTCCAGGCGGCCAAAGCCACCCCGGTGCAAGCGGCGCAGGCGCAACTGGACGAGATCCCCGGCGGTACCGGGCTGGTTCAGCAGGCCGAGGTGGAGAAGGGCCGTTCGGCCACCCTGGAAGACACCCTGGCCTATCAACCGGGGGTGTATGCCCAGGCCGCCGGTGGCAACGATGCGATCAAGATTTCCATCCGTGGTTCGGGTGCCAACACCTCGCCGGGCTATTTCCGCGAAGGCACCAAGTTCCTCTTCGACGGCCTGGCCCTGACCGGCGCCGGCGGCACGCCTTATGAGTTGCTCGACACCCAGGGCTTGAGCTACACCGAAGTGCTGCGCGGCGCCAACGCTTTCGAGTACGGCGCCTTGTCGCTGGGCGGCGCGATCAACTTCGTCACCCACTCTGGCCTCACTGCGCCAGGCAACCGCATCAAGGTCGAAGGCGGCAGTTTCGGCTGGCAGAAGCAGACCCTCAGCACCGGTGGCGTGGCCGGCAACGCCGACTACTTCATCAGCGTCGACAATTCCAAGCGCGACGGTTACCAGGACTTCACCTTCACCAAGGCCAAGGGCGTGGTGACCAACTTCGGCTACCGCTTCAACCCCAAGCTGGAAACCCGCCTGTACATCCGCTACCGCGAGGAGTACCACGAGAACGCCGGGGCCCTGACCCTGGCGCAGCTGAAAAAGAATTCCTCGCAGACCAACCCCAGCACCCGCGCCACCCGTGGCGACTCGACCAAGGAAGGCTCGACCTGGGTCGGCAGCAAAACCACCTACACCTTCGACGACGACTCGACCCTGGTGGCCGGGCTGGTCTATCACAACTACCCGCAGATCCTCAGCAAGAAGAGCACGGTCAACCCCAACTACTGGGACTGGCGCGACATCAACTACTCGCTCAAGTACACCCGCAGCGACCAGCTGTTCGGCCTGCCGAGCACCACCAGCGTCGGCTGGAGCAGCACCCAGCACATCCGCTCCGGGGTGCGCACCTACAGCGGTGACAAGGACCTGGGCAGGTTGCAGAAGCAGGTCGAGTACGACGGCTCGTTCGACCATGTGTTGTCGCTGGGCAACGACCTCGGACTGACCGACAACCTGTACCTGTCCACGGGCCTCTCGGCCATCGAGGTCAAGCGCAACGTCGATGTCAACTTCAGCGACCGGCCCAACACCAGCGGCATCCCCAGCCACTACCGTTATGAGGAGTGGAAACTGGCGCCACGGGTCGGCCTGCGTTATTACCTGACCCCGGACGTGCAGGTGTTCGGCAACGTCAGCCGCTCCATCGACCCGCCCAGCTCCTGGTCCAGTTCCGGCTCGGGGGTGACCACCAACTTCGCCAAGACCCTGGTGCCACAAAGCGCCAACACCGTTGAGCTGGGTATTCGCGGGCGCTCGGAGATCTTCGACGGCAGCCTGACCCTGTACAAATCCTGGATCAAGGACGAACTGCTCAACGTCGAAATCCTCCCGGCCACCAACACTGCGGCCGCCGTGGTCTCGACCTCCAACGCCAGCCCGACCATCCACCAGGGCATCGAGGCGGGGCTGACCACCAAGCTCTGGCAGCGCGATAACGGCGATGTGCTGAGCTGGCGCCAGGCCTACACCCTCAACGACTTCCACTACCGCAACGACCCGCTGTTCGCCAAGAACGAGCTGCCGGGCCTGCCCAAGCACATCTACCAGGGCGAGCTGTTCTACCAGTACGCCAATGGCTTTTACGCCGGGGTCAATGTGCGCTCGGCATCGAGCACGGCGGTGGACTACGCCAACAGCTTCTACGCCCCGTCCTACACCCTGTGGGGCGCACGCCTGGGCTACGACGCGCCGAACAAGACCTGGCAGGTGTACCTGGACCTGAAGAACCTCACCGACAAGGACTACGTCACCGCCCTGGTGCCCAGCTACGACGCCAAGGGCCAGGACACCGCTTCGCTGTATCCGGGTGATGGCTTCGGCGCCTACACCGGGATTGCCTACAACTTCTGAGCCAGGGGCGGGTGCCGTTCTTGCGGCACCTGCAGGAGAACCGCATGAGAGTAATCGCAAGGCTGGGTGGCCCCGCCGTGCTCGGCGCGCTGCTGGCCCTGGGCGCCTGCAAGCCGGTGGAGCCGGCGCCGGGGCAGGGCAGCGGCGGCATCGACGGCACGCTGCACAACGGCACCCTGAGCTATGCCGCGCAAGACTATTACGAGGCCGCCCCGGGCAAGCCCGGTGGCACCCTGCGGGTGTCGACGGCATCCGACACCACGACCCTCGACGTGCATTCGATTTCCCACGGCAATGTGCAGTGGCTGGGGCGCATCCTGTTTGATTGCCTGCTGTACCAGGACGAGCAGGGCAATATCTCGCCGTGGCTGGCCAAGTCCTGGGAGATCTCCGACGACGGCAAGACCTACACCTTTCATCTGCGCGATGACGTGACCTTCAGCGATGGCGAAAAATTCAACGCCCGCGCCCTGCAGGTCAACCTTGAACACATGCGCGACCCGGCGACCAAGTCGCCGCTGGCTGCCGCCTATATCGCCCCCTACGTGGATGGGCGCATCGTCGATGAGTACACCTTCGAAGCGCACCTGCGCGAGCCTTATTCGCCGTTTCTCGATGTGCTGGCGCAATCCTGGCTGAGCATGATCTCGCCACGGCAGATCCTCGAAGCGCCGAAGACCATCGCCGAACACCCGATCGGCTCCGGGCCCTTCGTGCTGGAAAGCTACACCCGCGACCAGGGCGCCAACTTCGTCAAGCGCAAGGGCTACAACTGGGCTCCCGCAGTGACCCGGCACCAGGGCGAGGCCTACCTCGACCGCCTGGAACTGAGCATCGTCCCCGAACCGATGATCCGCTTCAGTACCCTGGAAGCCGGCCAGTCGGACTTTACCGTCGATGCCCCGACCCAGAACGCCCGGGCCATTCGCGCCAACCCGGATTTGCAGATGCGCAGCCGTATCCGCAAGGCCAACCCGTTTCGCAGCCTGACCTTCAACGTCGAGCGCTTCCCCTTCGATGACGTCCAGGTGCGCCGCGCCGTGGCCAAGGCCATCGACCGCGACGGCCTGGCCTGGATCACCGGTTTTGGCGAGTACCTGGCCAAGGGTGATTTTCTCGCCGCCAACACCCGCTACTACGACCCGGCATTCAAGGACGTGCTGGCCTATGACGTGGCTGAAGCCAACCGCATTCTCGACCAGGCCGGCTGGAGCGAGCGCGACGGCCAGGGCTACCGGGTCAAGCACGGCCAGCGCCTGGCCGCGCATTTGCTGACCTACGAAACCGCCGCCTACCCCAGCAGCATCGCCGTGGCCATCCAGGCCGACCTGAAGAAGATCGGCCTGCAGATCGACATCGACCTGCTGCCCCTGGCCCAGGTCACCCAGCGCCGGTACGCCAGCGACTTCCAGCTGATTGGCGGCGGCTACTGGCACACCAACACCCCCGATGGCCTGTACATCCTCTACCACAGCCAGGCGATCAGCACTGCCAAGCTGATCGGCCAGAACGCCGGGCGTTTTCGCGATGCCGAGCTCGACCGGGTGCTCAGCGCCGCACGCCAGACCACCGACCCGGTCGAGCTGAGCGACCTCTACCGCATCGCCCAGCAGCGCCTGGCGCAGACCATCCCGGCGGTGCCGGTGTTCGAAAGCCATGTGCTGCTGACCTACCGCAAGCAGGTCAAGGGCCTGATTTTCGACACCTCGCACAACACCCCGTTGTTCACCAGCGTGTGGCTCGACCCGGAGGGCAAATGACTACTTTGCAGCGATTGGCCTGGCGCCTGCTGGCCGGCATCGGCGTGCTCTGGGGCGCGGCGACCCTGACGTTCCTGGCCATCAACCTCAGTGCCGGCGACCCGGCCCTGGCAATTCTCGGCGGCCCCGACGCCATGCCCAGCGCCGAGCTGATCGCCCAGGTGCGCGCCGAGTACGGCCTCGATCAACCGTTGTGGGTGCAGTACGGCCAGTACCTGGCGCGCCTGGCCCAGGGCGACCTCGGTGAGTCGTACCGCCTGCGCATTCCGGTGCTGCAGGTGATCGGCAGCCAGTTGGGCGCCACGCTGCAGCTGTCGCTGGCCGCAGCCTTGCTGTCGATCCTCCTCGCGGTGAGCTGCGCGGTGCTCACCGCCAACCGCCCGCGCTGGGTGCGCGCGCTGGTGTCCGGCAGCGAACTGGTGCTGTCGTCGGCGCCATCGTTCGTGATCGGCATCGTGCTGTTGCTGCTGTTCTCGTTCGGCTGGCACCTGCTGCCACCGTCCGGCTCCAACAGCTGGCAGGCGCTGATCTTGCCGAGCCTGGCCCTGGCCCTGCCGGTTGCCGCGGTGCTGACCCAGGTACTGCGCCAGGAACTCGAGGACATCCTCGAACAGCCCTTTATCGCCATGGCCCGGGCGCGCGGCATGTCCGAGACGGGCGTGCGCCTCAAGCACGCCTTGCGCCATGCCCTGGTGCCGCTGGTGACGCTCTCCGGTTTTGTCTTTGCCAGCCTGCTGGGCGGTGCGGTGATCATCGAAATGCTGTTCGCCCGCCAGGGCATCGGCCGGCTGATGCTCGATGCCGCCATCACCAAGGACATGCCGTTGCTGTTGGGGATCACCCTGCTGGCGGCGGCGATTTATGGGGTCGTCAACGTTCTCGTCGACCTGATCAACCACTGGGTCGACCCGCGCAGCAAAAGCGTATGAACCCGCATTTCAAGGACCAGCCATGAGTGCCCATGAGTTGCCAACACCCCTGGCCGCGAACCCCGCAAGCCAGGACTATGCCCACCTGCAGGCGCGTTTTGCCGCGGTTTTTGCCCGCATCGCCGAAGGCGCGGTAGACCGCGAGCAGCAGCGCACACTGGCCCATGAGCCGGTGGCCTGGCTGCGCGAGGCGGGCTTCGGCGCCCTGCGCGTGCCCCAGGCGTTGAACGGCGCGCAGGTCAGCCTGCCGGTGCTGTTTCGTCTGTTGATCGAGCTCGCCGAGGCCGATTCCAACCTGCCGCAGATCTTCCGCGCCCACTTCGGTTTTGTCGAAGGCCGGTTGGCCAGCGCTGACGTCGCTTCGCAACGCCACTGGCTGACCAAGGTGGCGGCGGGGCAGTTGTGGGGCGCGGCCATGGCCGAACGTACCGACACCACCGGCAATTCGGTGCGGCTCACGGCTGCCGACCCGCAGGCGCCGCACGCTGGCTGGTTGCTAGAAGGCGAGAAGTACTACTGCACCGGCGCCATCTATGCCGACTGGGTGGCGGCGGTGGCCATGCTCGACGAGGATTTTGTCAGCGTAGTGGTTTCGACCACGGCGCCGGGGGTCAGCCTTGAGGATGACTGGGACGGTTTCGGCCAGCGCCTGAGCGGCAGCGGCACCACCCGCTTTGCCGCGGTCGCGGTGCCGCCGGCGCAGGTGTTGCGCCGCTTCAAGCCCGGCGAGCTGCGCGCTGAGTCCTACTTGTCAGCCTTTTACCAGCTGTACCACCTGGCGACCCTGGCCGGTATTGCCCGTGCGGTGCAGCGGGATGCCGTCGACTTCGTCCAGGGCCGCACCCGCGCCTTTGGCGTGCCTGGCCAGTCCAGCCCCAAGGACGACCCGCTGGTGCAGCGGGTGATCGGCCGCCTGTCGAGCCTGGCCTATGCCGCCCAAGCCCTGGTGCTGGATGTCGCCCAGGTGCTGCAGACGGTGCACGAAGCCGAGCTCGACGGCACGGTCGGCGAAGACCACTACGTCGAGGCCGATATCCGCACCTACCAGGCCCAGCAGGTGGTGCTGGAGCAGGTGCTCGAAGCCACCACCTTGCTGTTTGAAGTCGGCGGCGCCTCGGCCACCAGCCAGGCCCGGCGCCTCGACCGGCATTGGCGCAACGCCCGCACCCTGGCCTCGCACAACCCGGCGATCTACCGCGAGCGGGCGCTGGGCAACTACTACCTCAATGGCGTCAGCCCAGGTGCCGCCTGGCGCCAGTTGCACGAACAGGACAACGCCGCCCGCGACGAAGCCAGCGCGGTTTGACCCCCACTCAAGGAATTGCCATGAGCCAGCCCGCACAACACATGAGCATCGGCATGAACATCCTCGGTTTCGGCGCCCACGCCGGCGCCTGGCGCCAGGCCGAGGTGCCGGCCAATGCCTACCTCGACCAGCAGTACTACAGCAACATCGCGCGCATCGCCGAACGCGGTAAGCTCGATGCGATTTTCCTCGCCGACGGCCCGGCGCTGCTGGGCGATATTGCCGAGCACCCGGCCGGGCGCCTGGAGCCGACCGTGCTGCTCACCGCCGTGGCCCTGGCCACCCGCCACATCGGCGTGATCGCCACCGCCTCGAGCACTTACAACGACCCCTATAACCTGGCCCGGCGTTTCAGCTCGCTGGACCATATCAGCGGCGGCCGCGCGGCCTGGAACGTGGTCACCAATGCCGGCGACGCGGCGGCGCAGAACTTCGGCCTGGCCGGCGCGCCGCGCCATGTTGACCGTTACGCCCGTGCCGATGAGTTCATCGACGTCACCCTCAAGTTGTGGGACAGCTGGGAAGATGACGCGGTGATTGGCGACGCCCGCCGTGGGCGCTTTGCCGACCCGGCCAAGGTGCATGCGATCAACTTTGTCGGCGAGCACTTTTCGGTCAAGGGCCCGCTGAACCTGCCGCGCTCGCCCCAGGGCCGGCCGGTGCTGGTCCAGGCCGGGTCCTCCGAAGGTGGCAAGGCCCTCGGCTCGCGCTATGCCGATGCGATCTTCACCACCCAGACCACCCTGGTCGACGGCCAGGCCTTTTACCAGGAAATGAAGCAGCGCGCCCGCCAGTGGGGGCGCAACCCCGAGCACCTGAAAATCATGCCGGGGTTGTCGACGGTGATTGGCAGCAGCGAGGCCGAGGCCCAGGCGCGCTTCGACGAACTCAATGCCTGGTACGGCGAAGAGGGGCTGATCAATCAGGTGGCGGCGCGGGTGGGTCTTGCGGTCAGCGAGCTGGAACTGGATGCGCCCTTGCCCTGGGAGCGGATCGGCCCGGTGGCGGAATTCGAGCGCGGCTCCCACGGTTTTCTCGAAGCCCAGTTGAACCTGGCGCGGCGCGAGCACCTGACCCTTCGTGAGCTGTCGCGGCGCATCCTGGTCGGCCACCGGCTGATCGTCGGCACCCCGGAACAGGTCGCCGACACCCTCGAACACTGGTTTCGCGCCGGTGCCGCCGACGGCTTCAACATCATGCCGGACATGTTCCCCTCGGGTGTCGAGGTGTTCGTCGACGAAGTGGTGCCGCTGCTGCAAAAGCGCGGGGTGTTCCGCCACGAATACCAGGGCAGCACCCTGCGCGACCACCTCGGCCTGCCGTACCCAGCCGGCCAGTACCAGCGCGCCGCCGAAGCGGTGTGAGCCTGGCCACCGGCAGAGCCGCAATCCTGCCCTTTAACGTTCAGCCCAAGGAGGTGCCCGATGGCGCCAATCAATTCAACGGCGGCGGTGCTGCCGGCCAACGGCCTGATCCAGGCCCAGGCGCGCTTCGTCAGGCCTCGACAGTTGGCCCTGCGCCCGGGGCTGGTACTGGCCGCGCTGTTTGTCGCGCTGCTGGTGCTGGCGGCGCTGCAGCCAGGTTGGCTGGTGTCCGCCGACCCGCTCGAGGCCAGCGCCCGCCAGGCATTCCAGCCACCGAGCAGCCTGCACTGGCTGGGCACTGACGAGAACGGCCGCGACATCCTCGCGCGGCTGGTGCATGCCGTGCGCCCGTCGCTGGTGCTGGGCCTGAGCGCCACGGCCCTGGGGTTGTTGCTCGGCACCGTGCTGGGCTTGCTGGCCGGGCTCGGGCCCCGGCTGGTCGACGGCGTGGTGATGCGCCTGGTCGATGTGCTGCTGGCCTTTCCCGACCTGCTGCTGGCACTGGTGATCATCACCTTTTTTGGCCAGGGCGCGCTCAACACCATCATCGCCGTGGGTATCGCCAGCGTGCCGCGTTATGCGCGCCTGGTGCGTGCGCAAACCCCGGTGGTGCGCAATGCCGGCTATGTCGAGGCGGCCACCACCCTCGGCCTGCCTCGGCGTCAGGTGATCTGGCGGCATGTGCTGCCCAATGCGATCAAGCCGATTTTGATACTCGCCACCATCGGCATCGGCAGCACCATCGTCGCCGGGGCCGCCTTGAGTTTTCTCGGCTTTGGCGCGCCACCGCCAGAGCCGGAGTGGGGCGGCATGCTCGCCATCGGCCGCAACTACCTGGCCAACGCCTGGTGGCTGGTGGCCTGGCCGGCACTGGCCATCACCCTCACCGTAGTCTCGATCACCGCCATCGGCCGCGAACTGCTGCGCCGCAACGAAGGTAAACGCCTATGAATGCTGTTATCCAACACCCCGCGCCGCTGATCGAGGTCTGCGACCTGCAGGTGCGCTTCGGCCAGGGCGTGCCGGTGCTCAAGGGCATCAGCTTCAGCCTGCAGCAGGGCGAATGCCTGGCGCTGGTGGGCGAGTCCGGCTCGGGCAAGAGCGTCACTTCGCGCACCCTGGCCGGGCTCACCGGTGCCCATGCGCAGCTGCAGGCCAGCCGCCTGGCCTTCGCCGGGCAGGACCTGCGCCAGTTCGACGAGCGTGCCTGGCGCCGGGTGCGCGGTGCGCAGATCGGGTTTGTCATGCAGGACGCCCTGGGTTCGCTCGACCCCCTGCGCCCGGTCGGCAAGGAGATTGCCGAACCCTTGCAGTTGCACAGCGACCTGAACCGCGCACAGCGCCAGGCGCGCGTGCTTGAACTGCTGCGCGCGGTCGGCGTGCCGGAGCCTGAGCTGCGCGCCCGCCAATACCCCTGGCAGCTTTCCGGCGGCTTGCGTCAACGTGCCTTGATCGCCTCGGCCATCGCCTGCAACCCGCGCCTGCTGATTGCCGATGAGCCGACCACGGCGCTGGACGCCACGGTCCAGGCCCAGGTCTTGAGCCTGCTCGAATCCCTGCGTGGCGACAGTACCGCGATGCTGATCGTCAGCCATGACCTGGCGGTGGTCTCGCGCCTGGCCAACCGGGTGGCGGTGATGCACAACGGCGTAATCGTCGAGCAGGGCAGTGTCGAGGCGGTGCTGCAAGACCCGCAGCACCCCTATACCCAGTACCTGCTCAAGGCTGGCGCCGCCGTGCATTTTCGCCGGCCGCAGGCGCCGGCGTTGGCGGCGGTCGCACCCGCGGTGGTGGAACGCAGCGCGCCGCTGTTGCAGGTGCAGCAGGTGAGCAAGGCCTTCAAGGGCCCGGACGGCACCTGGCGCACCGTGGTCGACCAGGTTTCGCTGCAACTGCACAAGGGCCGCACCTTGGGCATCGTCGGCGAGTCAGGCTCGGGCAAGACCACCCTCACCAGGATGATTCTCGGCCTGGAAACCCCCGACAGCGGCGAGATCCAGATCAAGGGCCGGCCCTGGTTGCGCCTCGATGACCAGGAGAAACGCCAGCTGCGCCGCAGCATCCAGGTGGTGTTCCAGGACCCGCTGAGCTCCTTCGACCCGCGCTACACCGTGCAGCGCGTGCTGTTCGAGGCGCTGCAAGTGGCCGGGCACCTGCGCGCGCAGTGGCGCCAGCAGGCCGTCGAGCTGCTGACCCTGGTGCGCCTCGACCCCAGCCTGCTGGAGCGCCGCCCGATCAAGCTGTCTGGCGGCCAACGGCAACGCATCGCCATCGCCCGCGCCCTGGCCGCGCAGCCGCAGATTTTGGTGTGCGACGAGCCGGTGTCGGCGTTGGATGTGTCGGTGCAGGCGCAGATTCTCGAGCTGCTCGACGACCTCAAGCAGCGCTTGGGCCTGGCCTGCCTGTTCATCTCCCACGACCTGGGGGTGATCAACCATGTCAGCGACCAGGTGCTGGTGATGAAAGATGGCGTGGCGGTGGAAAGCGGCGCCGTGCGCGATGTCTTCGACCGTCCGCAACACCCCTATACCCGTGCCTTGCTCGATGCCATCCCGCACCTGGAAAGCGGCCGTCGAGTCAGTTTCGAATTTCTCCGCCTGGCGATCTGATCGCCTGATCCGCACAAGGAAAGTCCATGCCTGGTTTATCCGCAGTACCCCGTGTTGAGCAGCGCAACCTCGACGACCTCAAGGGCAATACCGAAAACCTCTTGGCGCTGATTGCCGCCGGCGCCGCGCAACGTGAACGCGAGCGCCAGCTGCCCTATGAAGCGGTCCGCCAGATTGCCCAGGCCGGGCTCTACACCTGCCGTATTCCGCAGGCGTACGGCGGCCCGGGTGGCAGTGTCAGCGATGTGATCGGCCTGCTGCTGCGCATCGCTTCGGTGGACTCCAACGTTGCCCAGGCGTTGCGTCCGGGCTTCGGCTTTGTCGAGGGCTTGTTGTCTTCGACCGCCGACGGTGCCGAAGCCGAGCGCCAGCGCTGGTTCGCCCGCTACCTGCAAGGCGCGGTGCTGGGCAATGCCGGTTGGGAAGTGGGTGGCGCCAATGGCGCGATCAGCGCGCGCATCGTGCGCGAGGGTGAGCATTACCGCGCCAGCGGCAGCAAGTACTACAGCACCGGCGCCCTGTACGCCGACTGGGTCAGCGCCGTGGCCCTGGATGAAAACGATCAGCCGGTGTCGTTCGTGCTGCCGCGCGAGCGCCAGGGCCTGGAATTGCTCGACGATTTCGACGCCATGGGCCAGCGCCTGACGGCCAGCGGCACCACGCGCCTGAACGATGTGCTGGTGTACGCCGACGAGATTCGCACGCGCACCGTGGAGGAGGGCAAGCGCACCATCGTCACGCCGTTCTTGCAGTTGTTTCTGGCCACGGTGCAGGCTGGCATCGCCCGCAATGCCCTGGACGATGCCAGCCGCTTTGCCCGTGAGCACGCGCGGCCGATCAAGCACAGCAGCGCCACGCGCTCGGTGGATGACCCGTACGTGCAGCTCAGCGTTGGTGAAATCGCTGCCCGCGCCTTTACCGCCGAGGCCGTGGTGCTGCGCGCTGCGGCGTCGATCGACCGCGCCTGGGCCGCCGGCCTTGACCCGCAACAGGTCGACCAGGCCGCCATCGACGTTGCCCAGGCCCAGTACATTGCTGCCGAATCGGCGCTCAAGGCCGCCGAATTGCTGTTTGACGTCGGCGGCGCCTCGACCACCGGCCGCAGCCACAACCTCGACCGCCACTGGCGCAACGCGCGCACGGTCGCCAACCATAACCCTCGGCACTGGAAGGCCGCGGCGGTCGGCGCCTGGCAGCTGACCGGCACACCGCCACCGACCTCGGGGTTGTTCTGAATTGGGCAGCGTGCAGGCGCCTTTGCTGAACCTCAGCACCTGGCAATCACGGCGAGTACCGATAATCATCGGCTGTGCGCTGCTGATGGAGCTGATCGACTCCACCGTGGTGATGACCGCCTTGCCGCAGATGGCCAGCGAATTCGGCGCGCCGAGCGTGCGCATGAACCTGGTGGTGTCGCTGTACCTGCTCGCCGCCGCCTTGGCCGTGCCGGTCAGCGGCTGGGCGGCGGACCGCTATGGGCCACGGCGGCTGTTCGTCCTGGCCATCGTTCTGTTCACCCTGTCGTCGCTGGCCTGCGCCCTGGCCGGTTCGTTGCTGCAGCTATGCCTGGCACGCCTGTGCCAGGGCGCGGCGGGGGCGATGATGGTGCCGGTGGGGTTGATGATCCTGCTGCGCTGGTCGCCGCGCGAGCAACTGCTGGGCAATATGTCCTACCTGACCATCCCACCGCTGGTGGGGCCGATGCTCGGGCCGCCCCTGGGCGGTTTGCTGGTGACCCTGCTGTCGTGGCAATGGATCTTTCTGGTCAACCTGCCCATCGGCGTGCTCGGGGTTTACCTGGTGCTGCGGCATATTCCCGATTACCCCGGCGACAGCCGGCAACGCCTGGACCTGCGTGGCTTGCTGCTGGCCAGTGTGGCCCTGGCGTCCCTGGTGTTCGGCTTCGAAGCCTTGGGCCATGGCTTGCTGGCGCGGCATTGGGTGCTGCTGTTGCTGCTCGGGCTGTTGGCGGCGCTGCTGTATGTGCGCCATGCGCGCCACTGCGCCCAGCCGCTGCTGGACTTTGCGCCGTTGCGCGTGCGCAGCTTTGCCTTGAGTTTCTGGGGCGGCAACCTGTTTCGCCTGGGCACGGCGGCGCAGCCGTTCTTGATGGTGCTGTTGTTCCAGCTGTGTTTTGGCCTGAGCCCCTTGCATGCCGGCTTGCTGACCTTTACCGGTGGCGTCGGCGCCTTTGTGGTCAAGCTGCTGGCGGTGCGCATCGTGCGCCGCTTTGGCTTTCGCCGCACCTTGAGCGTCAATGCGTTGTTTACCGGCGTGAGCCTGGGCGCCTGCGCCAGTTTCAACCTCGACACGCCGTACTGGCTGGTGGTCTTGATCCTGTTCGCCAGCGGCCTGATCCGCTCCTTGCGGTTCAGCGCCATGGGCGGCTTGACCTATGCCGATGTCCCTGCCGAGCTGCACAGCCGGGCCAGCAGTTTGTCGGCGGCGACGGTGCAGTTGGCCATGAGTGTGTCGGTAGGCGTGGCGGCCTCGCTGCTGAGCGTGCTGATGAGCGTGAAGGGCGAGCAGCAGGTGGCGGTGGCGGATATTGCCCTGGTGATTGGCGTGTGTGCGCTGGCGTGCATGGCCTCGGCGCTGGTGTTTCGCAAACTGGCGCCGGATGCGGGAAGTGAGATCTACCGCTGACCTTTTTTCGCCTGGACTGCGACCGCTGCGCGCTCGATCGCCGGCAAGCCCGGCTCCCACAGGATTGGCTGTGGTCATGAAATAGGTGCAGTACCTGTGGGAGCTGGCTTGCCAGCGATGGGGCCAGTCCCGCCAGCACATCATGCGGCGTCTGGATTACGACCGCTGCGCGCTCGATCGCCGGCAAGTCCGGCTCCCACAGGATTGGCTGTGGTCATGAAATAGGTGCAGTACCTGTGGGAGCTGGCTTGCCAGCGATGGGGCCAGTGCAGCCAATACATCAGGTGGTGTCTGGATTGCGAGCGCTTCGCACTCGATCGCGGGTCGAGCCCGCTCCCACAGGATTGGTGCAGGACCCGCGATGAGGCCATTAGATGGACAGGTTCAGTACCCGCTCGCCCTGGGTACTCCCCGCAGGCTGCCTGCGGTTCACCGCCAGCTCGCCCATCTTGATCAGGCGCGTGCGGGTGACATTGCGGCTCAAACCCAACAAGTTCGCCGTATGCACCTGGTTGTAATGACTGAACCGATACGCCGCGCGCAACAGCGCATCCTCGACCTTCTCGTGCAAGGCCCCCGCGGGCTGCTCGAACAGCTTCTGGAACGCCCGCTGCAGCAGCCCTTCAGCCGAATCATCGGGGCCAGGGCTGTCGTCGGCGCGCTCGATGCGCATGTTCGACAGGCGCAGGTCGTCCTGGCGGATCACCCCGTCGCGGCAGATCAGCAAGGTGTGATGGATGACGTTTTCCAGTTCGCGGATATTGCCCGGCCAACCGTAACTGCACAGCTTGGCTTCGGCCTCGCTGCTAAGGCTGACGTCGCCATAGCCCAGGCGCTGGCTGTAGGCCTGGATGAAGTGGCGGGTCAGCGGCAGGATGTCACCCGGGCGCTCGCGCAGTGGCACCAGTTCCAGGCTGACCACGTCGAGGCGGTAGTACAGGTCTTCGCGAAAGTGCCCGGCGTTGATGGCTTTTTCCAACTGCACGTTGGTTGCCGCCAGCACCCGTACATCGATGGGAATGCTCTTGCGCGAGCCCAGGCGCACCACTTCACGTTCCTGCAACACGCGCAGCAGCTTGACCTGGATCGGCATCGGCAAGTCGCCGATCTCATCCAGGAACAAGGTGCCGCCATTGGCCTCTTCGAACCAGCCGGCCTTGGAACCGAGGGCGCCGGTGAACGCGCCTTTTTCGTGGCCGAACAGCTCGGCCTCGACCAGCGATTCGGAAAACGCCCCGCAGTTGACCGCGACGAAAGGCTTGTCGCGCCGCCCGCTCAAGTTGTGGATGTGCCGGGCCACCAGCTCTTTGCCGGTGCCGGTCTCGCCGATGATCAGCACGCTGGCTTCACTTGGCGCGACCCGTTGCAGGTGCGCCAGCAAGGCCCGCGACTTGGGGTCTTCGAACACCTGCGCCGTGGCGCGAATCGAGGTGGCCAGGGCCGGGGAGGGCGGTAGGGTCAACAATTGCATGGCGGTCACACTATGAGTAGAAGGTCGGAGTCGGCAATTGCCCGCGCAGGGCCCATTCACCGAGTTCGTGCAGCTTGTAGTCGAGCGGGTCGTGCAGGCTTTGCGTGCGCAGGTTGCGCCAGTGCCGGTCGAGGCCCACCGAGGCCTGGGTGGCACGGGCGCCGGTAACCTCGAAGACCTTGCTGCAGATCTCCAGGCCATCCCGGCTGGCGGCGACCTTGGCGGTGGCGATGGTCACCGCCAGGCGCCCGCGCTGTTCGGCACTCAGCGCCGCGCCCTTGGCCCAGGCCTGGTCCAGCGCCTGGGCGGCCTGCTCGACCAACAGGCGTGCACCCTGCAGGCGCACCCAGAAGTCACCGAAATGGTTGAGTACATAAGGGTCGGCGCTGCTCTGTTCGGCCGCTGACTTGAACCACGGCCGCGATTCGCGCAGGGCGTAATGCCGGGCCTCCTCGAAGGCGCCTTCGGCGATGCCGAGGAAGATCGTGGCGAAATGCAGTTGGGCAATCAGCGGCCGCAGGCAGGCGAACGGTGTGCTCAAGGGGCCGGGGTTGAGCAGCAGGTCGCTTTCTTCCACCCGTACCCGTTCGAAGGTGGCGCTGCCGCTGTCGGTCTGGCGCTGGCCCATGTTGTGCCAGTCGTTGTGCAAGGTGATGCCGGTGCGGCCACTGGGAATCGCGGCGATCAACAGCTTGCCGCCGGCGTTCTCGTCGATTGCCGAGGCGATGAGCATCTCTGAATCGCTGGCGCCGGAGCAGAAGCTTTTTTTGCCGGAGAATTCACGAAAACTACCGCGGTCCTTGACCACCGTGCGGGTGTCCAGGGGGTTGAGGGCATTGCCCCAGAACCAGCTTTTGCGCGCGGTCAGTTCGAACCAGGGCTGCCACTGCGCCGGGGTGGCGAACAGGCGCACGGTGGCGAGCATCAGGTGATGAAAGCCGAACACATGGGCCAGCGAGCTGTCGACCCGGGCGAACTCACGTACCACCTCGAAGGTTTGCGACCAACTGGCGCCCAGGCCGCCGAAGTCGCGGGGGATACTCAAGGCCAGCAGGCCGCTGCTGCGGATGGCATCGCGTTCGGCCTTGGGCGTACCGCCTAGGCGGTCGCGCTCGACCGCGGTGCGGGCGAACTCATTGGTCAGTTCCCGCGCGATTTGCAGAGGGGTCGATGGCGTGCTGTGCAAAGGTTGCGCTCACTTGCTCTATGAGGGTGGCACTGATGCTAAGGGATCTAAAAAACTGAAAATAAATAACTTATAGGACTTTCGATATGTCGATTTACATATCTCTTTTAGTTCTATATTTGTACGTATTTATTCTTTTTAATTTTATCTGCTCGGGCGCACTCTGCACCTCAAGCACTGCGCGGCAGTGCACCCCAGGACGAGGAAGCAGCGCATGACCATCAAGGCGATCAACGTACGCAATCAGTTCAAAGGCACGGTCAAGGAGATCATCGAAGGCCCGGTGGTATCGGAAATCGATGTGCAGACCTCTGCAGGCATCGTCACCTCGGTGATCACCACCCGCTCGGTGCACGAGCTGGAACTGCGGGTCGGCAGCGAAGTGATTGCCTTCGTCAAATCCACCGAGGTATCGATCGCCAAGCTATGAGGCCTTGCCCGCCAGCTGAAAGCGACACACCTGACCACCACGCAGCATGCATTCCAGGTGCTGCACATCCCCGCCACCCAGGCTGCCGATCAGCGCCAGGTCGAGCTCACAGACTTCAGGGTGAGCCTCGGCCAGCTGATGGAACACGCAGTTGTGGGCGATGATCTGCGCCGGGCCCCCGGAGCGGAAAAATACCTGGGATTCGTAGCCGACTTCCTTCATCTCATCGATGCTCATGTCCGTAGCCCGATAGAGCAGGGCGGTGAGCAACGCCTGTTGGGTGTGGCCAAGGCCTTCGAACATCAGTCGACCTCGCTCAGAACTTGTCCGGGAACTGCTTGACCAGCGCCGCCGTCAAGGCATCGGCAAGGCTGAGGATATGCTCGCGCATGTGCTGCCAGCAGGGTATTGAGTGTCGCTTCTGGCAGGTAGGGGTTGGCACTGGCAAGGAACTTGGCCAGGGCCTTGGCGTTGTTGCTCAGATCGGTTACAGCATACAAATATGTTGTTATTGCCCGGGCTGCCGAATGGTCGCTGCCCGCCGACGGGCGGTGGGCAGCGGTTCAGGCCGGCTCAGCTTTTGGCCGCTTCCGGCAGGATCATGTGGCTAGGCGCTTGCGCCGCCTTGCCGCGTGCCACGCAGTAATACAGCACGCTCGGCACCACCAGGCCGATGATCCACGACAGGTCGACACCGCCCAAGTGGGCAACCATCGGGCCGGTGTAGAGCTTGGTGGAAATGAACGGCATCTGCACCAGCACGCCGACGGTGTAGACGATGATGCCCGGCAGGTTCCAGCGCCCGTAGCGGCCGTTGGGGTCGGCCAGCGCCGGCACGTCGTAGCGTTCCTTGGTGATGAAGTAGTAGTCCACCAGGTTGACCGCGCTCCAGGGGACGAAGAAGGTCAGCAGGAACAGGATGAACGACTTGAACGCCGCCAGGAACGAATGCTGGCCGAGCAGGGCGATCAGGGTCGAGGCACCGACAATGGCCAGGACGAAGAACAGGCGCTGGCGGCGCGTCACTTCGATGTGCCCGCGAAAGCCACTGATGATGGTGGCGATGCACATGAAGCTGCCGTAGGAGTTGAGGGTGGAGATGGTCACCTTGCCGAAGGCGATGCTGAAGTACAGCAGCGCGGCGGTCGCGCCGGTACCGCCCAGGCCGACGATGTAGGCCACTTCACGGCCGGAGAACTGGCCGTTGGCAATGGCCGCAGCGAACACCCCGAGCACCATCGATGCCTGGGCGCCGACCACCGAACCCAGGCCTGCGGCGAGGAAGGTCTTGAACGATGAGGTGTTGCTCGGCAGGTAGCGCGAGTAGTCGGCGACATACGGGCCGAAGGAGATCTGCCAGGACGCCGACAGCGACACCGCGAGCAGGAACGAGGCCCAGGTGAAGTGGCGGTTTTCCAGGAGCTGGCCGATGTCGCTGATGACCATGATGCGGCTGAACAGGTAGACGAAGGCGATGATCCCCAACACGCTGGCGACCCGGCCGATCCAGTGGATCATACGGTAGCCGAACACCGTGGCGAGGACGATGACCCCGGCGAAGATCAGGATGCCGGCACTGTCGCTGACGCTGAGCAACTGGCCGATGGCCTGGCCCGAGAGCACGGTGCCGGTGGCGGTGAAGCCCAGGTACATCAGGCACACCAGGGCAATCGGGATGGCCGCGCCATACACGCCGAACTGCACGCGGCTGGAGATCATCTGCGGCAGGCCGAGTTTCGGCCCCTGGGCGGCGTGCAGGGCCATGACCGCGCCGCCGACCAGTTGGCCGAGCAGCAGGCCGATCAGCGACCAGAACACATCGCCGCCGAGCACCACGGCCAGGGCCCCGGTGACGATTGCGGTGATCTGCAGGTTGGCGCCCAGCCACAGGGTGAACTGGCTGTACAGGCGTCCGTGTCGTTCGTTTTCCGGGATGTAGTCGATCGAGCGGCGCTCGATCAGGGGCTTGCTGCGCGAGGCATTGGCCTGGGTCATTGCTCGGGATCTCCGCCTATTGTTGTGTTGTCGCGGTCGGGTCGCCAGTCGATCGCAAGTGGGCGACTGAAACAGATATGAGCATGTATATACAAATACGGTCAAGTGAAGGTGTCGGCTTTGATGCACCCATCCGTCGCGATAGGTGGGTGCGATGATTTCGGGCATAAGGTTATGCTGTTGCGAAATATTACAAAGCCGGTGAGGGAACAATGCCATTAAAGGACTTGCTGTTGGCGCTGGTGGTGATCGTCGCCTGGGGCGTCAACTTCGTGGTCATCAAGGTTGGCCTCGATGGCCTGCCGCCGATGTTGCTGGGGGCCTTGCGCTTTGCCCTGGTGGCGTTTCCGGCGGTGCTGCTGGTCAAGCGCCCGCAATTGCCCTGGCGCTGGCTGATCGCCTATGGCGCGACCATTTCCCTGGGCCAGTTCGCCTTTCTGTTCGAGGCCATGGGTAACGGCATGCCGCCGGGCCTGGCGTCGCTGGTGCTGCAATCCCAGGCGTTCTTCACCCTGTTTTTTGCCGCGATCTTTCTCGGCGAGCGGCTGCGCGCGGCCAGCGTGCTGGGCTTGCTGGTGGCCGCCGGCGGCCTGACCCTGATCGGCAGCGAGAACGGCGCCAGCGTGCCGTTTTTCGCCTTGCTGCTGACCCTGTGCGCCGCGTCGATGTGGGCCATGGGCAATATCATCACCCGGCGTTTCGGCAACATCGATCTGGTGGCTCTGGTGATTTGGGGTGGGCTGGTGCCGCCGCTGCCGTTCCTGGCCCTGTCCTGGTGGCTGGAAGGTCCCGAGCTGATTGAACGCTCGCTGCGCGGCATTGGCTGGAGCTCGATTTTGTCGCTGGCGTACCTGGCTTTTGTAGCCACCATGCTGGGCTACAGCCTGTGGAGCCACCTGCTGTCGCGTTACCCGGCGGGCAAGGTGGCGCCGTTCTCGCTGCTGGTGCCGGTGGTGGGCCTGAGTTCCTCGGCGCTGCTGCTGGATGAGCGCCTGACACCGCTGCAAGGCTGGGGTGCGTTACTGGTGATGGCCGGGCTGTTGGTCAACGTTTTCGGCCCGCGCTTGCGCCAGCGAATGCTGGCCCGGTTGGCCGATTAGGGCAAAGCATGACCGCCGACAATGTTTGCTCGGCGCAGGGTGGTTAGCGTCTTGTGGGTTGTGCATTGGAAGGCACGGCTCTAATATCCAAGTGTTTTCTTGTGTTATTGCGCTCAACCACCACGGACGTACAAATGGATTTGCATACTTCCCTCTGGCTGTTCCAGGCCGTTCAGGCCATTGGCCTGAGCCTCTGGCTCTGCATCGCGGTACTCAACAACCTGCAGGCGTTTCGCGCCTCTCTCGGTGCGGTCGGCGCGACCATGGCGATGGCGCCGCTGCGCCAGGCACCGACCATCGACTTCCCGCTGTTGTCCCGGGCCCTGCATTCCACGGCTGCACATCGAATCGCCCTGGTGGTCGTGCTGGTGCTACAGGTCGCGGCGGCAGCCACTGCCCTGATCGGCAGCTACGCCCTGCTGATCGGCGCGGGGCTTGAGGCGGCGCGGCCCTGGCTGAACCTGGCGCTGAGCGCGTTTCTCGGTTTTACCTTCGCCATGCTGCTAGGCGGCCTGTGGTTCGGTTACTGGATTCGCCAGGAGGGGTTGCAACTGACCCATCTGGTACTGGTGCTCTGGGCCTTGCTGGCCTTCGTGGTGTTCAACGTGCAGTGGGCCTGAGGCCAGCCTCACAGGGAGTGGTGGATGAACAGCAAGAATCTCGCGCTTGGTACGCTGCTGGCGGGTGCCGCCCTGGCGGTGCTGGTGGTCTGGCAACAGGCGCACACCGCACAGGCCTCGGCACCGGCGCCGCGGACGCTGGTCAAGGTGGCACTGGGCACCGTGCAGCGCGGTCCGGCCAATGGTTTTTTCGCCGGGGTCGGCGAGCTTGAGGCGGCGCGCCAGGTGCTGGTCTCGGCCGAAATCGGCGGGCGGGTGACACGCATCAACTTCGTCTCCGGGCAGAAGGTGCGCCGTGGCGACGTACTGCTGACCCTCAACGATGCCCCCGAGCAGGCCGCGCGCATTCGCCTGCAGGCGCAACTGCACAACGCCCGGATCAACCACCGCCGGGTGCGCGACCTGGTCGCGGAAAACGCCGCCACCCAGGAGCAGCTCGACAACGCCCTGGCCGCACGCGACATGGCCAGCGGCGAGCTGGCGCACACTGAGGCGGTGATCGCGCAGAAGACCATCCGCGCGCCGTTCGACGGCGTGCTGGGCATTCGCAAGGTCAACCAGGGGCAGTACCTGAATGTCGGCGATGCGATCGTCAGCCTGATCGACACCCGCACCCTGTATGTGAACTTCTCCCTCGACGAGCAACTGAGTATCCACCTCGCACCCGGGCAGCCGGTCGACGTGCTGCTCGATGCCTATCCCGAGCGAACCTTTGCGGCGCGCATCAGTGCCATCGACCCACTGATCGACCGTTCGCGCACGGTACAGGTGCAGGCGACCCTGGACAACGCCGATGCGCTGCTCAAGGCCGGCATGTATGCCAGCGTCAAGGTTGCCGACCCGCAGGTGGCCGAGGTGCTCAGCCTGCCGGAAACCGCGGTGACCTATACCGCCTACGGCGACACGGTGTTTCTTGCCCGCCATGACGAGCAGCAGCAGGCGCTGGTGGTGCAGCGGGTGCCGGTGAAGATCGGCGAACGCCAGGATGGCCGGGTGATCATCCTTGAAGGGCTGCGGGAGGCCGACCAGGTGGTGACCTCCGGGCAGCTCAAGCTCAGTGACGGGGTCGCGGTCGAAGCCACCGAAGACACCCTGCAAGCCCCGGCGCTGTCCGGCTCCTGACCGATTGTCCAGAGACCCTTAGATGAAATTCACCGATCTGTTCGTGCGTCGGCCGGTGCTGGCGCTGGTGGTCAGCATCCTCATTCTGCTGCTGGGCATCCTCTCCCTGCGCCAGCTGCCGATCCGCCAGTACCCGATGCTGGAGAGCTCGACCATCACCGTCACCACCGAATACCCCGGCGCCTCGGCCGAGCTGATGCAGGGCTTCGTCACCCAGCCGATTGCCCAGGCGGTGTCGTCGGTCGAGGGCATCGATTACCTGTCGTCGTCCTCGGTGCAGGGCCGCAGCCTGGTCACTGTGCGCATGGAGCTCAACCGCGACTCCACCCAGGCGCTGACCGAGGTCATGGCCAAGGTCAACCAGGTGCGTTTTCGCCTGCCCGAGCAAGCCTATGACCCGGTGATCGAACGCTCGTCCGGCGAGTCGACGGCGGTGGCCTATATCGGCTTTGCCAGCAACAGCCTGTCGACCCCGGCGATGACTGACTACCTGGCGCGGGTGGTCGAGCCGATCCTGACCACCATCGACGGTGTGGCCAAGGTCCAGGTATTTGGCGGCCAGACCCTGTCGATGCGCCTGTGGATCGACCCGGCGCGCCTGGCCGCGCGCGGCCTGACTGCCGCGGATGTCGCCGAGGCGGTCAGGCGCAACAACTACCAGGCGGCGCCCGGCAAGGTCAAAGGCCAGTTCGTGGTCTCCAATATCCGCGTCAATACCGACTTGACCAGCGTCGGCGAATTTCGCGAGCTGGTGATCCGCAACGACGGCAATGGCCTGGTGCGCATCAAGGATGTCGGCACTGTCGAGCTGGGCGCCGCCTCGGTGGAAACCAGCGCCTCCATGGACGGCGTGCGCGCCGTGCACCTGGGCCTGTTCCCGACCCCCGGCGGCAACCCGCTGGTGATCGTCGACGGCATCCGCAAGGTGCTGCCGGACATCCGCAAGACGCTGCCGCCGGACGTCAAGGCCGAGCTTGCGTTCGAGACCGCGCGCTTCATCCAGGCCTCCATCGACGAAGTGAGCAAGACCTTGCTCGAAGCGCTGCTGATCGTGGTCATCGTCATCTACCTGTGCCTGGGGTCGCTGCGCACCGTGCTGATCCCGGTGGTAACCATTCCGTTGTCGATGCTCGGTGCGGCGGCGCTGATGCTGATGTTCGGCTTCAGCCTCAACCTGTTGACCTTGCTGGCCATGGTCCTCGCCGTCGGCCTGGTGGTGGACGATGCCATCGTCGTGGTCGAGAACGTCCACCGTCATATCGAAGAGGGCAAGACCCCGGTGGCCGCGGCCCTGGTGGGGGCGCGGGAAGTGGCCGGGCCGGTGATCGCCATGACCATCACCCTGGCTGCGGTGTATGCACCGATCGGCATGATGGGCGGCTTGACCGGTGCGTTGTTTCGCGAGTTCGCCCTGACCCTGGCCGGAGCGGTGGTGGTGTCCGGTGTGGTGGCCTTGACCCTGTCGCCGGTGATGAGCTCGTTCCTGTTGCAGGCCAAGCAATCCGAAGGGCGCATGGCCCATGCCGCCAACCGTTTTTTCGACGCCCTGGCCAGACGCTACAGCCGGGCGCTGGAATTCTCCCTGGCGCGGCGCTGGCTGAGCGCCGGGTTTGCCTTGCTGGTGCTGCTCAGTTTGCCCTGGCTGTACGGCCTGCCTCAGCGCGAGCTGGCGCCGACCGAAGACCAGGCCGGGCTGCTGACCGCGATCAAGGCACCGCAGCACGCCAACCTCGAATACGTCGAGCGCTTCGCCGACAAGCTCGACCAGGTCTACAAGCGTCTGCCAGAAACGGTCAGCACCTGGATCATCAACGGCAGCGACGGCCTCGCCTCGGGCATCGGCGGTATCAACCTGTCGCTGTGGGACGAGCGCGAGCGTACCGCCTCGCAGATTCAGGTCGACCTGCAGGCGGCGGTCAACGATGTCGAAGGCACCAGTATCTTCGCCTTCCAGTTGCCGGCCTTGCCGGGTTCCACCGGCGGCTTGCCGGTGCAACTGGTGCTGCGCAGCTCCCAGGACTACCAGGTGCTGTACCAGACCATGCAGGAGATCAAGCAAAAGGCCCGGGACAGCGGCTTGTTCGCCGTGGTCGACAGCGACCTGGACTACAACAACCCGGTGGTTCAGGTGCGCGTCGATCGGGCCAAGGCCAACAGCCTGGGCATTCGCATGCAGGACATCGGCGAGTCGTTGGCGGTGCTGGTGGGCGAGAACTACTTGAACCGCTTCGGCCTCGAAGGGCGTTCCTACGATGTCATCGCCCAGAGCCCGCGTAGCCAGCGCCTGACCGCGCAAACCCTGACCCGCCAGTACGTGCGCAGCGAAGACGGCACGTTGGTGCCATTGTCGACCGTGGTGCAGGTGTCCGAGCAGGTCGAGCCGAACAAGCTGACCCAGTTCAACCAGCAGAACGCCGCCACCTTCCAGGGCATCCCGGCGGTCGGAGTGACCCTGGGTGATGCGGTGGCATTTCTCGATCAGGTGGCAGCGTCGCTGCCGGCCGGCTTCAGCTACGACTGGCAATCGGATGCACGCCAGTACACCCAGGAGGGCAGTGCGCTGATGCTGGCGTTCCTGGCCGCGGTGATCGTCATCTACCTGGTGCTGGCGGCGCAGTATGAGAGCCTGGTCGACCCGCTGATCATTCTGATCACCGTGCCGCTGTCGATCAGTGGTGCGTTGATCCCGCTGGCGCTGGGCTATGCGACGGTGAACATCTACACCCAGATCGGCCTGGTGACCTTGATCGGCCTGATCAGCAAGCACGGTATCCTCATGGTCGAATTCGCCAACACCCTGCAGGAACACGAGCAGCTCGACCGCGCGGCGGCGATCAGCAAGGCGGCGCAGATTCGCCTGCGGCCGATCCTGATGACCACCGCGGCCATGGTGGTCGGCCTGATCCCTTTGCTGTTCGCCTCCGGTGCCGGTGCCAACAGCCGCTTTGGCCTGGGGTTGGTGATTGTCTGCGGGATGTTGATCGGCACCTTGTTCACCCTGTTCGTGCTGCCCACGGTGTACAGCCTGCTGGCGCGCAAACACGCAATCGCCGCGAGTACACCGCGTGCGGTGTCCCTGGCTGATGCGCTGAGGAGCGAAGGATGAACAGAGTGAACCTGGCCCTGGCCTGTGTGATTTCGAGCCTGGCCCTGGCGGGCTGCAAGGTCGGCCCCGACTATGCAAAGGCAACCCCTGCGCCCATCCCCTTGAGCACGCCGCAACAGCAGCAGTTCGCCCAGCAGGCGCAACTGCCGGCGCAGTGGTGGTCGTTCTTCGAGGACCCGCAGCTGAACCGCCTGGTCGACACCGCGCTCCAGCACAACCACGATATCCGCCAGGCCCAGGCCAACCTGCTGGCGGCGCGGGCGCTGTTCGATGACCGGCGCCTGGACCAGTACCCGGGCGTTACCGCACGCAGCGGCTTCAGCCAGAGCCTTGAGCAGCAGCAACCGGCCGATGGCAGCGACCCGCAGCGCATGTTCTCGCGCAGTTATCGCGCAGGGTTTGACGTGCAGTGGGAGATCGACCTGTTCGGCCGCTTGCAACGCCTGACCGCCGCTGCCGAGGCGCGCTCGGAGGCGGCGCGCGCCGACCTTGAACAGATGCGCCTGAGCATCGCCGCCGAAGTCGCCCGCGCCTACTACCAGCAGCAGGGTTTGCACCGCAGCCTGGAAGTGGCGCAGGCCCAGGTCGAGGCCTGGCGCGAAACCCTGAAACTCACCAGTGCCCAGGTGCGTGCCGGCAGCGGTCAGTACGAGGACGAGCAGAACGCCCATGCCAATCTGCTGCTCAGCGAAGCGGCGGTGCCGCCATTGCAGGCATCGATCCAGGAGGCCGGGTACCGCCTCGATGTGCTCACCGGGCGCGCACCGGGCCTTGCCGAGGCGTCAGGGCAAGCACGCTTTCTGCCACCGCTGGCGCGACAACTGCCCTTGGGCGATGTCAACGCGCTGATCAACAACCGCCCGGATGTTGCCAGTGCCGAGCGGCAACTGGCAGCCAGCAGCGAAGACGTTGGCGTGGCCACCGCCGAGCTGTACCCGCGCCTGGACCTGGGCGGGTTTATCGGCTTCTTCGCCTTGCGCAGTGGCGACCTGGGCAGTGCCGCGCGCGCTTATGAGCTGGCGCCGACAGTCACCTGGCCGGCGTTGCGCCTGGGTAACGCCAAGGCTCGCTTGCGTGCTGCGCAGGCGCAGGCGCAAGGGGCGCAGGCGCGCTATGAGCAGTCACTGTTGCTGGCCCGCGAAGAAGTGGAAAACGCCGTCACGCGCCTGGCGCGCAACCAGACCCGCCTTGGTGCGTTGATGCAATCGGCGGCGCATGGCGCCGATGCCATCGACATCGCCTCCAAGCGCTATCGGCGAGGGGCGGGTACCTACATGGCGGTGCTGGAAAACCAGCGCGCGTTCTTCTTGATCAAGCGTGAAGTGGCAGAGGCAGAGACCGCTTCGTACCTGAATGCGATTGCGCTGTACAAGGCGCTGGGCTGGGGGAGTGGCGCGGTGCAGTGATCGGCTCATCGCGGGTCCGGCGTACAGCGATCGATTGTGGGAGCTGGCTTGCCAGCGATGAGGCCGGTCCAGTCAGTACTTCAGTGTTGCCTGACTTGCGACCGCTGCGCGCTCGATCGCCGGCAAGACCGGCTCCCACAGGTCCGGGGTAAAGAGGTCCATTGTGGGAGCTGGCTTGCCAGCGATGAGGCCGGTCCGGTCAGCACAACAGTGTTGCCTGACTTGCGACCGCTGCGCGCTCGATCGCCGGCAAGTCCGGCTCCCACAGGTTTGGCGTACAGAGGTCCATTGTGGGAGCTGGCTTGCCAGCGATGAGGCCGGTCCAGCCAGCACTTCAGTGTTGCCTGAATTGCGACCGCTGCGCGCTCGATCGCCGGCAAGTCCGGCTCCCACGGGTTCGGCGTACAGCGATCCATTGTGGGAGCTGGCTTGCCAGCGATGAGGCCGGTCCGGTCAGTACTTCAGTGTTGCCTGACTTGCGACCGCTTCGCGCTCGATCGCCGGCAAGTCCGGCTCCCACAGGTTTGGCGTACAGCGATCCATTGTGGGAGCTGGCTTGCCAGCGATGAGGCCGGTCCAGTCAGCACTTCAGTGTTGCCTGAATTGCGACCGCTGCGCGCTCGATCGCCGGCAAGTCCGGCTCCCACAGGTTTGGCGTACAGCGATCCATTGTGGGAGCTGGCTTGCCAGCGATGAGGTCGGTCCAGTCAGCACATCAGTGTTGCCTGGATTACGATCGCTGCGCGCTCGATCGCCGGCAAGTCCGGCTCCCACAGGTCCGGGGTAAAGAGGTTCTTTGTGGGAGCGGGCTTGACCCGCGATGGGGTCGTTCAGTCTGCCGCCAACCCATTGGCCAGCAACTGCGCCTTGAGCTGCGGCCGGTAATTGCGCGCATAACAGCGGCCGATAGTGCTCGACCAGTTCTGCCCCTCGACTCGCCCGGCGAGCTGCCAGTGTTCCATCAGGGCCGCATCGTAAGCCTCGATTGCCGCCGGCAATGCCTGGGCGTCATAGCGCTCGTCATGACGAAACGAAGCCAACGGCAAGCGCGGTTTTTGCAGCGCCGGCTGCTGCACGTAACCCAGCGCAACCCCGCACAGGGCAAAGGACTTTTCCGGCAGGCCAAGCAGCTCGATCATGCCGCTGGCATTGGCGCGAATGCCGCCCACCGGCACCACGCCCAAGCCCAGTGAACGCGCAGCCGTCATCAGCGTCGAGAGGATGATGCCGCCATCGGTGCAAGCGGCAACCATGCCTTCCAGGTGCTGGTGAATGCACTGCTGGTCACCGCTCAGGCGCGCCGCCAGTGCGGTCTTGTAGAAGTCCACCACCAGGGTGATGAACACCGGTGCCGCGGCAATCCACGGTTGCCCGCCGGCGAGCTCGGCGATCTGGCGGCGGCGCTCGGCATCGCGCACCACCACGGTGGAAATGTGCTGGGCGTTGAACGAGCTCGGTGCCTGGTGGGCGGCCTGGAGGATGGCGTCGAGCAGGCTGTCGCTGATCGGCCGGTCCTGGAAACTGCGCTCGCTGCGATGGCTGGCGAGCAGCTCGATGGTCGGGTTCATGCTGGCCTCATTCCTTAAGGACTTATGAATTCACTGCGCGGGCGCCGTCCTCGGCAAGACCCGGTACACGCAGCGTCGGTCACCTGATATCAGATGTTCACAGCGCTCGACAAGCGCCTGTTCACCCAGCACCGACTGGAAGATCTGCAGCTCCGAGCGACAAAACCCCTGGCATCGTGACGCCGCGGCACAGATCGGGCAGTGGTTTTCGATGATCAGCCAGCCGTTGTCGCTTGCGACCATTTCAGCCATGTAGCCAGCCCGTTCGCGCAGCTGCACCAGGGTCCGCACCTTGTCTTCGAGTGTTTCGGCCGGGCTGCAGGCCTGCAGGTATTCGCTGCGGTTGGCGTTTTCCATGCGGGTGATGAGTTGATCGACCCCCTCATGGCCGAACACCTGCTCGACCGTCTCGATCAGCTGCAGGGTCAGCACGCTGTGGGCGTCGGGGAAGCGCCGCTGTGCAGCGTCGGTCAGGGTCCACTTCTGCGAAGGGCGGCCAGCGCCTTTGGCCGGGGCGCTGATGCCGATGATCAGCTCGGCGGCCTGCAGCTTCTGGATCTGCTGGCGCGCGGCTTCGAAGGTGATCTCCAGCAGGCTGGCAAGGTCGGTGGTTTTCAGCGCGCCACGGGTCTTGAGTAAAAACAGGATACGGTCGGCGGTGGAGTTGGCGTCGGCGGCAGGTGCAATCATCGTGTGCAGATAACCATGCGAATAGGCGTTAACGGTCGACCTGTGGCGCCATCCATTGCGCAGGTAACGAGCTCGATCATAGCCCGTTTTAGCACTGCACCGATTATTTGTAAAAGGTATTAGCTACAAAGTTTAAAGCTCAAAAAAATATAAAAGTTCGAATTTGTGTTTTCCCCGGCAGCGACTAGCCTGAGATCTTAGTCTGCGTCCGTGGCAGCAGTGAGCACCGCCAATGGCCAGAACTTGCCGTGCAGGCAGGCCGTGGGCTTGGAGCATTTAGGGAATGAAACTCAACAGGGAAGTGAGTGTATGAATGCGCAAAAACCGGTGACCATCTATGAGCACGCCGAAGAGGCCAATACCCTCGACGGAGTGTTCGACCTAGTGAAACTCTCCGACCAGTATCGCCAGTCGGCCATCCTCCACGCGGCAGTCGCGCACAAGGTCTTCGACCATACCCGCCAGCCGGTCAAGGCCGAGGTGGTCAGCCTGGCGCTGGGCTGGGTGGCCAACAAAGGCAAGATCTTCCTCAATGCCCTGGTTGCCATGGGCCTGCTGCAAAAAACCGACAAAGGCTTTGTCAACCAGCCGTTGAGCGAGCGCTTCCTGGTCAGCAGCAGCGGCGAATTCATCGGCCCGATCATTGCCCACCAGCGCCTGCAATGGCAGAACTGGCCGCGCCTGGGGGAAATTCTCAGCACCACCCAATCGCTGGATTTCCAGCAGGAAAACCGCTTCAAGCATGACCTCGCTGCCCGTGATGCCTTCAACGATGCCATGGTCCGCTTCAGTCAGCCAATGGTCGATGTGCTGCGTGAGCTGTCAGTCTTTGACCAGGCGAACAAGGTCATCGACCTGGCCGGCGGCCATGGCACCTACATCGCCGAGATCGCCCGTCGCCACCCGCAGGTCAGCGGTGAGATCTGGGACCTGGACGCCACCCGCCAGGCCGCCCAGAGCACCATCGGCAAGTATCAGCTTGAGCAGCGCCTGAGCTTCAAGGAGCGCAACCTGCTCGACCTTGCGCGTTATCAGGACGCGCGCGCCGATGTGGTGATGCTCAACGACTGCCTGCATTACTTCACCCGCGAGCAGACCACTGCGCTGATCAAGGGTGCCAGTCAGTTGCTGGAAAACAACGGCGCCTTGCTGATCCTCAGCATGACCCTGGACGAAGACGAGATCCACCCGGTGCTGTCGGCGGATTTCTCCCTGCACATGATGGTCAACACGGTGAATGGCGAACTGCACCCGACCCGCTGGCTGGCAAAACAGATGCAGGACCAGGGCCTGAGCGTCGACCAGGAGCCGATTGGCCGCTATACCCTGCTGGTCGGACGGAGGGCCAACTGATGCTCAAGTTCATCGTTCTGCACTCGGCCAACCCGGACGGCCGTACCTTGACCCTGATCGGTGAGCTGGGCCAGGTGGCCAGCGCCGCCGGTTTCGAACTGCACGCCACGGCGCAACTGGCTCGCCAAGGCGAGGCCGATGGCCTGATCGTGCTGCTGGCTGGCGAACAGGAGGCGGCATTGGGCGCACAGCTCAAGGCGGCCGAGGCCCTCTACCGCAATACGGCGGTGACCCTGGTACGCCTGGCCGACGGCCAGGGCAGGGTGCCTGGCGCAGACGCCATCAATCACCAGTTGTTGCAGGCTGCGGTGTGCTTCGTCTATCCCTATGGCCTGACCCAACTGGATAAGCCGCTGGCCAGCGAAGCGTTGAAAAGCTGGCTTGCGGGGTATGCCAAGTTCACCGCCGCGGTAAAGATGTGGCGTGCCCTGGAAGGGGTATCGCTCGATGCTGCGGCGCTGGCCCGCCAGCAGCCGCAGCTCAATCACATCAACATCCTGGCTCGCGACCTGCAGGTGTCTCAGGCCTTCTACCGCGACATCTTCGGCGCACGCTACTGCTACAACCTTGGCCCGCGCAAAGTGGTGATGGAACTCAACGGCTTTGACTTCTTCATCGAGCAGAGCGCCGAGTTCAACTACCCGCCGGGTTATCACATCGGCATTCGCGCCTTGCCCGAAGACGTCAAGCGCATCGCCGAGCGGGTCACGGCCAATGGTTCGATCAAGCTGGTCAAAGGCAATGGCCCGGCGCCGGGCTATCACCATGGCCCGGACAACGTACGCAGCGCCGTGTACTTCGAAGACCCCGATGGCCTGGTGGTCGAAGTCTATAGCGCCGAAATCGAGATGATCGAAACCAACCGCCGACTGCTGCTCGACCAGCTCTGAGGCTAGCCCTGGGTACTGCGTTGTGGGCCGAACCAGGTTCGGCCCCGGCGTGGGCGTCGTTACTCAATACAAGGTGCAAGGATGAATAGTCTCAAGGATCGGCATTGGCCGCGGCTTCCCAGCCCGCTGCCCAAAGATGTCACTGACCGGGTGCTGATGGGCTACCCCGAGCATTACCGTGAATACCCGCTGGTGGAACAGGTGGGCATGGCCATCCGGGCGCTGCTCGATAGCCCGGTCGAGCAGTTGCTGGCCCAGCTGCAAAGCGCAGATACGCCGTTGTACCAGCGCATTGGTGCAGGTGAAGTGCTGGGGTTGCGCGGTGACCCGCGCATTGATGTATTCAACCCGCAGATGATCGATATTCCGGGCGCTACCGTGCAGATCGGCCTTGCGCCAGAGCGGGTGGGTGAAGTCCTCGATGCGTTCGACGGGCTAGGCCTGGACCGCAGCTGGATCGAGAAGGAAACCCCGCTGCACAGCGTTCAGCTGGACCGCTATCGCATCGCCCGCTTTGCCGTGACCAACAGCGAGTACCGGGCGTTTTTGCTCGACACCGGCCACCCCTCGCTGCCCAGTAGCTGGGCCTTTGGCCGCTACCCGCAGCAGCGCGCCAACCACCCGGTGTACAGCGTCAGCGACAGCGACGCCGATGCCTATGCGCAGTGGTTGAGCCAGCGCACCGGCCGGCGCTTCAGCCTGCCGACCGAAGCCCAGTGGGAGCATGCCGCAGCCGGGCCCCAGCGCCTGCAGTTTCCCTGGGGCGAACACTTTCACGCCGAATATGCCAACACCATCGAACTGGGTTACCTGGACAGCACCCCGGTGGGGGTGTTCCCCGAGGGCGCCTCGATGTTCGGCGTGCTGGACATGGCCGGCAATGTCGAGGAGTACGTCGCCGATGACTATCGGCCTTACCCCGGCGGCCCGCAGATCAACGACGACCTGGTGCTGGATGTCGGTCGTCACCGAATCGCCCGTGGTGGCAGCTTCACGCGCTTTCGCGACCTGGCGCGCAACCCTCGGCGACATGGGCGCTACCCACGACCGATCTATGTCATGGGCTTTCGCCTGGTAGAAAACAACAACTGAGTTATCTGTCAATCGTGCGAGGTTTGATCATGAACAACGACGTTTCGCTGCACACCAAGGTGCCGATCTCGATCCTCGGTGGTTCGGTCGACGCTCATTTCTTCGGCTTCAAGGGCTTCGACAAGCACAACGAACATTTTGCCGTCGGCATCAACCTGGACAAGGCCCAGGTGCCGCTGGTGCGGGTGCATTCCGAATGCATCACCGGCGATGTGTTCGGCTCCCAGCGCTGCGATTGCGGCCCGCAATTGCAGGAGGCGCTGAACACCTTGAACGTGCAGGGCGGTTACCTGATCTACCTGCGCCAGGAGGGGCGCGGCATCGGCCTGTATTCCAAGTTCGAGACCTACCTGCTGCAGGACCGCGGCCTGGACACCTACGAAGCCAACCTTGAGCTCAACCATCCCGCCGATTCGCGCAGCTTCGCCCCAGCGGCGCAGATGCTCAAGGCGTTGAATGTGCACCGCTGCCGGCTGCTGACCAACAATCCGGACAAGGTCCAGCAGTTGCGCGAAGGTGGCATCGAGGTCATCGACCAGGTGCCGACCGGGGTGTTCCTGACCCGGCACAACCGTAACTACCTGCTGTCGAAAGTGGCCAAGTCCAGCCACTCGATCAAGCTCTGATTGTTCTCTGAAGAAAAAAGGATTTTTCGATGAAACACATTGGCCCCATCAGCGGCATCGCCGCCCATGCAGCAGAGTTCGTCGCCACCGCAGGCTACGACAACCAGGTCATTTTGTGGAATGCCCGCACCGGTTTGCCCATTCACCGTGTGCACCACGATCATCTGGCCAATCAATGCGCTTTCAGTGCCGACGGCAAGCACCTGGTCAGCGCCAGCAGCGATTACACCGCGCGTATCTGGGAAGTCCCGAGCATGCGCCTCAAGGCGGTGCTGTCCGGCCACCAGGACGACGTCGAGATGGCGGTGTTCTCGCCCGACGGCACGTTGGTCGCCACCTGCTCGCGTGACCACGTGCTGCGCATTTTCGATGTGCACGGCAACCTCAAGGGCAGTTTCCACGGCCACCAGGCCGACGTGATTTCGGTGGTCTGGTCGCCGGACGGCAAACGCCTGATTTCCAGCAGCGACGACGGCACCGTGCGCCAATGGGACACCGCCAGCTTCAGCCAGTGCGATGAAGTGGACATCGGCGGCGTCGAGACCGACACCATCGCCATCACCCGTTCCGGTGTGGTGTTCGCCGGCGACGATGAAGGGCGCATCTCGATCATCGGCCAGGGCCAGGTGCGCAGCGTTGCCGCCCACGACGCCGGGATCAAGCGCATTGTCTGGAACGACGACAAGCAACTGCTGGTGACCCTCAGCTACGACCGCTCGGCGATCCTCTGGCGCTTCGATGCCCAGCACAACCTCAGCAAGCTGCGCAGCACCGCATTGCCGAGTATCATCTGGCCGCGCAGCTGCGCCTTTGTCGGTGAAGAAGAACTGGTGTTCGCCACCTTCGGCTCGCGCTATGCCACCTGGAACTACGAGCGCGACCAGTGGAGTGTCGAGGGTATCCAACCTGCGGTCAGCATCAACGCCGTGGTCAGTGCCCAGGGCCAGCAGTACAGCATCGGCGATGCCGGCTTGCTGTTTCGCGACAACAAACCGGTGACCGGGGTCGGCAGCCTGTGCAACTTCCTCCAGCCGTTCGGGCCGTTGCTGCTGACCGGCGGGCAGATGGGCCAGGTGTTCGATGCGCTTACCGGGCACCTGCTGTACCAGCACCGCTCACCGTTGAACTGCGGCACCACCTTTACCAAGGACGGCGTGCTTCACGCCCTGATCGGCACCTACACCGGCGAAGGCCTGGTGTTCATCCTTGACGGTCGTGACGGCATTAAGCTAGTGGCCTCGATCGCCATGCACGAAAACGCCATCAAAGGCGTTGCCGCCAACGACCGCTACCTGTTCAGCGTTTGTGCCTCGGCCGATGCCGCGCTGCACCGTATCGACGATTTCAGCTGCGCCCGCCATATCGACAACGCCCATTCGCGCATCTCCAATGGTTGCTGCCAGATCGCGGGCGGCTTCGCCAGTATCGGCCGCGACCTCAAGTTGCGCCTGTGGCTGGAGAGCGGTGACGAGGTGTACGACTCGCCGCACCAGCATTCGATCAAGTGCATCGGCGCTTCGGCCGACGGCGCGATCATCGCCACCGCCGCCTACAACGGCACGGTGGCCCTGTTCGACCTGGCCACACGCAGCTGGCAGCCGCTGCAACGGCCCACCGCCAGCGGCATTTCCTGCATCACCCACAGCGGTCAGCAGCATGATTTTCTGGCCAGCTCCTATGACGGCAACATCTATGGCATCGCCGCCCGGCGTGCTTCCTGAGTGCGAGGAGATCGGTCAATGAGCAAGCAGGCAGTGGATTTCATGGAGCTTTCGGCGTACCGCAAGGCGCTCGATACCTCGTTTGTGCACCGCTATAGCCATGGTGAAGACGAGTGGTCGTGGGACATCGGCATGGCCCGGGCGGCGCGGATATTCCTCGCGGCGCTGGGTGACAGGCCCGACCAGCGCATCCTCGATGTCGGCGTCGGGCGAGGCCGCGATGCGTCGGAGTTGATTCAGGCCGGGCACCGGGTTACCGGCCTGGACATCGTCGAGAACTCCAGCTGGCCGCTGTTGCGCAAGCGTTGGGGCGAACGCCTGGAGTTGCTCAACAGCGCCCTGCAGGACTGGCAGCCGGTGGACGGCCGGCAGTTCGACGCGGTGCTCGACAACGGTTGCTTCCACCATCAGCACCCCGATGAGTGGGATGCGTACCTGGCGCACATGCGCAGCCACGTGCGCCAGGGCGGCCTGATTGCGCTCAATGTGTTTGGCGTGGACAGCAGCAACCCGGTACCGGGCTGGCGCGAGATGGACAACCAGCGCCAGGGTTACTTCTTCACCGAGCAGGGCATTCGCGACACCCTTGAAAGCTACGGCTTGACCTGGCAGGAGCTGGTGGTGATCGAACGCCAGCATGGCGACGCCATGTACCTGCTGGCGCTGGTACGCAACTGAGTGGGAGCACGGCCGGGGCCTGAGTGTTTCAGGTCCCGGCCGTTTTACTTACTTCCTGCAGATCAGACCGATCTGCAGGCTGTTGCTTTCGAACGCGTCCCAGTAGCCCGGCTCCCGGGCCGCCCGGCGTTGCTTGCTGATCAACGGCGCAATCCACAGGCAGTCGCGCAAGCCTGCGGCTTTTGCCGCGTCTTCATACACCTCTTTACGCCAACGGTAGTAAGTGAAGTCGGCCGGCGGCGTGGACATGAACTGGGCTTTGCAGCGGTAGCCGCCGTTGACGGCGCTTTCTTCCAGTACGCTGATGCCGTAGCGGGTGAAGTTGCCCTTGGCCAGGTCAAAGGCCGGGTTGGCGGTGTAGGCCACCAACTGGCCGCCGGGCTTGAGGTTCTGCGCCGCGGTGCTGAACATCCGCCCCAGTTCCTCGACGCTGCTGGCGTAGTTGAACAACCAGGCCGCGGTGACCTTGTCGTAGCTGCCGATGCGCCCCATTTGCGCCACGTCCCGTACTTCATAGGCGATACCGTCGTTGGCCTGGCGGGCCTGGTAGATCATGCTCGGCGAAATATCCACGCCGCGCACCTGAGCCGCGCCCCAGTCCTTGAGCTGGCGGCTGAAAAAACCGTGGCCACAGGCCAGGTCGAGAATCTCCAGGCGCTGCACGTTGCCGACCATGTAGCGGAAGGTATCGACTTCGACACCGCGCTGGCTGGCATGGCTGGTGAAGTCCTCGAACTGTTCACTGATGCGCTCGTACACCTGTTTGGCTTCTTTCATCGCTGCTCCTTGCATGGCAGGGGGACTCAACTCTTCAGGCCAGGGCCTGGGCCGGGCTACGGGTAAGGCGCCAGGTCAGCCGCAGGGCCAGCACCGGCGCCAGGGCAAACACGCCGAACAGCCAGGCCGAGGCCTGCTGCGCACCGGCGACGCCACCGGGCTCGACCAGCCCGGCGCTGTTGCTGACCAGCCCGGCCAGTGCGGCGGCCAGGGCAGTGGCGTACAGCTGTACGGTGGTGATCGAGGCCGAGGCGAGGTTCTCTTCGCCCGGGCGGGCGGCGCTGAGTATCCGGGTCAACAGGTGTGGCCAGCCCAGGCCGATCCCCAGGCCAACCCCGGCCAGGGCCAGGCAATACACAACCAGGCCCTGGGTCTGCGCCAGCCACCGCTGTTGCGGGGTCATCAGCGCCAGTGCCAGCAGGGCAACGAGAATAACCGCCGGGCCGAAGCGGATCATGCGTTCGGCGCCAGCGCCTGTTCGGCTGGCGCTGAACAACGCGGCAACGGTCCAGCCACCGGCCATGGCGGCGGTCATGTAGCCAGCTGCCAGCGGGCTCAGGCCGTGAATCTGCTGAAGGAAATAAGGAACGAAAATCTCCGTGGTGATCGCCGCGATCAGCAGGCACATGACCGCGTACAACCCACCCAGCGGTGTGCCCAGGGCGTAGGCGCCGGTGGGCAGCAGGCGTCGGCCGGGCTGGTGGTCCAGGCGTGCGATCAGCACGGCGATGGCCAGCCCCGCGCCGATACCGATCAGGTTCCAGAGCAGTTGCGTCGACAGGCTGGCGGCGGAAATCGCCAGCACCGACGCCACCAGGCAGGCGATCAGGCCATAGGGTGGACGGGATTGCGAACGGGCGGCGACCTGGTTGCGCAACTGGCTGATGACGATCAGCGCCAGCAGCGCCGCTACCGGCAACAGCGACCAGAACGCCCAGCGCCAATGACCGCCCTGGGCGAAGATGCCACCGACCGCCGGGCCGCACAGGGTCGCCACGCCCCACATGCCGGACACCAGGGCCATGGCCCGCGGCCACAAGCGTTCATCGAACACCAGGCGGATCAAGGCATAGCTCAGGGCAAACAAGATACCGCCGCCCAGGCCCTGGACACTGCGGCCGATCAGCAGCACCGGCATGCTTGGCGCTGCGGCGCAGATCACCGAGCCCAGGGCGAACACCGCCAACGCCAGGAGAAAGGCGGCGCGCGCACCCAGGCGTTCGATCAATTGCGCCGACAAGGTCGAGCCGATGATCGAGGTGGCGACGAACAGGGTGGTGCTCCAGGCATAAAACGCCAGGCCGCCGATGTCGGCAATCACGGTCGGCAGGATGGTGGTGACGATGTAGACGTTGATCGCGTGCAAGGCCACACCCCCGGCCAGGGCGATCGAGCGCAGGGCATTGCGCCCGTGCAGCAGTTCGGCCCATGAAGCGGGGGCAGGGGTGTGGGCGGTACTCATGTGCGGCTCCTTCGCAGGCGGGGCGTTCAGTGGCTGAAAGTCTAGGTGCAGTCGTTCTATTACACAATTTATAACTTGTATAAATAGCCAGCGCGCCAGGCACCGGTTTTGCTACCATCGCGTTTTTTTTACCGCCCGCGCACTGAAGCGCCGGGCGGCTGACAGGCAAGGCCGAAGGAGAGCAGCATGATCATCACCACCACAGGTACCATCGAAGGCCGGGAAATCGCCGCCTATCTGGATGTGGTCAGCGCCGAGTCGGTCCAGGGCATCAACGTGGTTCGCGATATTTTCGCCAGCTTTCGCGACTTTTTCGGTGGCCGTTCGCAAACCCTGGAGAGTGCCCTGAAAGAAGCACGCATCCAGGCCACCGACGAAATCCGCAGCCGCGCGCGCAGCCTGCAGGCCGATGCGGTGGTGGGCCTGGATTACGAAATCAGCATGCCGTCGGCACGCGGTGGCATGGTTGTGGTGTTTGTCACCGGCACCGCCGTAAAGCTCAAGTAAGCCTCTAAGTCACCCGAGGGGTGCGACAAAATAGCCCGGCCATTGGTCGGGCTTTTTTGTCTTCGCCCGTGTGGTCCGTAAATGACCGGCTAGTCTCAGAATCACCAGGGTCAGTGCTTTTCTGGGCAATCATCTGCTTGCCGGTACTGATCCGCTGTCGGAGGGAGACTGGGGCATGGTTGACTTATTCAATGAGGACAACGGCGACGCTTTTCCAATCAACAATCTAATCCGTTGCGGGCAGAGCGGCTATCGGCTGGGCTTTACCAACATGACGCAGGAAGACGCACAGGTGCGCCTGAACACGCTGCCGCGTAGCAAGAAGGGCAAATTCACCCCGCGCTTGCCCGCGAAGAAGTGATCGAATCGACCACCACCCCGCCCAACGGCGGGGTTTTTTTTGCATTGTTTGACCTCGCGCAAAGGTTGTGCGGCTCGTACTCGCCTGATTTCGGGTTGTGTGCCTTACTACTGCCGCCATCAATACAGGAGCCACTCGATGCGTATCAGGGAAGAAACTTACTGGAGCTGGGCCGACGCGCAACTGCATAGCCGCAGCCATGACGAACAGCTCAGTGACGGGACCAGTATCGACGTGCAGGTGAGGTTGTCGCGTACCGGTGCCACGCAATTGTTCCTCGGTATCTATACGTGCCAGGGCAATGCCCTGGTCGAGGAGTATTACGACAACCGTCCCGGCGAAACCATGACCCGCGCCATGGTCTGGGGTGTCGACCGGGCCCGGGCACTGGCTACCGGGGCGTTGCCGCTGGAGACGGTGGCGCTGCGCCTTCAGGCCTGAGGATGGCGGGCGCGGCTGGCCTGGACGATGCGCTGGGCCGGCACGCGCAGTTGGCGCAGCAGGTAGTCGGCAAATTCGTCGGGGTAATCCTGCAGTGCAATTGCCTGCTCCATGCAGCTCAACCAGATAGCGCTGTGGTGTTCATCGATCGGCCATTGGGCATGGAAGGCCGGGATGGCGATCGGGCCATAGCGTTCGCTGAACAGCCGCGGGCCACCGAGCCAGCCGCTGAGAAAGCAGGCCAGCTTGTCGCGTGAGGCATCGAGGTTGTCGGGGTGCATCTGGCGCACGGCCAGTGCCTCGGGGTTCTCATCCATCAACCGGTAGAACTCATCGACCAGGCGGCGCAGGCCGTCGATGCCACCGGCGGCTTGGTAGGACGCATCACCGGTTCCGAAAGCAGGGTGGGTCATAAGTGGGCTCTTCAGGTAAAAGCGCCATTCTAGCCAAGTCCCGGGGCGAATAAAAAATGCTGTTCATGGAGTCTTGGGGGCTATGGTCCTTGGGTTGGGTTGGGTTGGGTTGGGTTGGGTTGGGTTGGGTTGGGATGTTCAGGCTGCGAGCTTATCCGTTCGCTGTGGCGCCGCTGCTGGCCCCTTCCGCCTTTACGGCGGCCTACTTTTCTCTTGGGAAAAGGTAGGCAAAACCGCTTGCTCCTGCATACGGCCCTACGCTGCGCTTCGGGTCCCCTCGCTACGGCGCCCTCCGGGGCATCGCGGCCTACGACTTGCTGCGCCAAGTCTACGTCTCGCGTCTTCGGCTAACGCCGAAGGTGCTGCGCACTGCCCCTACAGGCACCTTCGCTCGGCCTCCTGAAGTCGCTTTTGGCGGCGCCTGGAATTACGTGCATGAACATCAAAATCAAGACCAAGCAAGTCGGTGCTCGCTTTGCCAGCGAGCTTGCCCCGCTCTGGCGTCAGCCTGGCTGCGCCAACATCTGCTTTCGCAGATACGCCCGTGCAGGCGCCGCCCGTAACTTCGCGACTTCAGGAGGCTGAGCGTAGGTGTCTGGAGGGGGCTGGTGCGCAGCACCCTTCGGCGTCAGCCGAAGTCGCGAGACGTAGACTTGGCGTAGCAAGTCGTAGGCCGCGGAGCCCCTGGAAGACACCGAAGCGAAGGGACCCGAAGCGCAGCGTAGGGCCGTATGCAGGAGCGAGCGGTTTTGCCTACTTTTCCCAAGAGAAAAGTAGGCCGCCGTAAAGGCGGAAGGGGCCAGCAGCGGCGCCACAGCGAACGGATAAGCTCGCAGCCTCAACATCCCAAGCCAAGGACCATAGCCCCCGGGACTCCATGAATAACCATAAAAAAAGCCCAATCCGCAGGGATTGGGCTCAAGCGTGGCTGGGGCTGTGCCGCACCCCAGCGACCCTTAGCAGAGGCGGTCGATTACCGCGACGCCCGGTTTGTTCTGCAGCGCAGCCCACTCGCTTTGCAGGGTCTGCAGAACCCGTCCGACATACTGGGTGTCGGCGGCGGCCTTCTTGCCAACGTAGCCCTGGCCGCGACGGTACATCTTCAGGCGAGCCCGCATGTTCGGGTTGCATTGCTCGAACTGCGCTTCGTCGCTCAGGGTATCCAGGCTGTCCAGGCGAACTTCGCCCGATTCGCAAACCCAGAGGATATGGCTGTCGAGGGTGTCCTTGCGCGCGGCGAACAGCCGGGCCAGTTCTTCAACAGTCGGTTGATTGTTCAGATTCATCATAAAGCCCCCTTGACCATTCGTTGTTTGTTCGCACTTGGCGCATAACATGTAGCGTTAAATGAAAGCTGCTACAGCAGCGTCACAACTGGGGGCTTCTACACGCTGCCTTTTGGGCAGTACCCATCCGCACACAGCTCATGGATCTGTCGAGCTGCCTGGAACACCCTTGCCAGTACCCCCGATCGGGGAGACGGCCTCATCATGCAAGGGGCGATGAACGGCGTCAACAGGTTTTGTAGTGATTTTTTCCACGCACTACATATTGTCCGACAATGCCTCGAATTCAGGGCATTGATACGCATCAGTCCGCGTTGAGGTGACTTGCAGGATCATGCCTGGACATGTTTTGCAGGGAGTCACCCATGAATTCAGCGGCCAATGCGCCTGTCTCTCCAACTGCCGGAACCCGCGTGCCTATTGGCCTGTTGGTCGGTATCGCGGCCCTTGCCGGGGTGCTGTTGCTGCCGATGCCCGCCGACTTGCCGGTGGCCGGCCACCGGGTGCTGGCAATCCTGGCCTTTGCCGTGGTGGTGTGGATCAGCGAAGCGGTGTCGTACGAAGCCAGTGCGATCATGATCACCTCGCTGATGGCGTTTTTGCTCGGCACTGCGCCGACGGTCGCCGACCCTTCGGTAATCTACGGCTCCTCGGCGGCAATCACCCTGGCCCTGACCGGGTTCTCCAACAGTGCCCTGGCCCTGGTGGTCGGGGCCTTGTTCATCGCCGCGGCCATGACCCACACCGGCCTTGACCGGCGCATCGCCCTGGTGACGCTCTCGAGCATCGGCGTCAGCACCCGGCGCATCCTCATCGGGGCGGTGGCGGTTACCGTGCTGCTCAGCCTGGTGGTGCCCAGCGCCACGGCGCGCAGTGCCTGCGTGGTGCCGATCATGATGGGGGTGATTGCCGCGTTCGGCGTGGATAAACGCTCCAACATCGCGGCCGGGATCATGATCATCGTCGCCCAGGGCACCAGCATCTGGAACATCGGTATCCAGACCGCTGCGGCGCAGAACCTGCTGACCGTCGGCTTCATGGACAAGATGCTCGGGGCGCGGGTGTCGTGGATCGACTGGCTGATTGCCGGTGCGCCGTGGGCGCTGATCATGTCGGTGGTGCTGATTGTCCTGGTACTGAAAATGCTGCCGCCCGAGAGCGAAGCGATACCCGGCGGCAAGGCGGCGGTGAACAAGACCTTGGCCGAGCTCGGGCCGATGACCGCTGCGCAGAAACGCCTGCTTGGCGTGTCACTGCTGTTGCTGCTGGCCTGGGCCACCGAGGGCAAGCTGCATCACTTCGATACCACCTCGACCACCTATGCCGGGTTGGTGATCCTGCTGCTGCCACGGCTCGGGGTCATGACCTGGAAAGACGTGCAGGCGCGCATTCCCTGGGGCACGGTGATTGTCTTTGGTGTCGGCATCAGCCTGGGCACTACCTTGCTCACCACCCAGGCCGGGCAATGGCTGGGCGCGCAGGTGGTGGCCCATACCGGGCTGGATCAACTGGGGACGCTGGGGGTGTTCTCGATTCTGGCGGCCTTCCTGATTCTGATCCACCTGGGCTTTGCCAGCGCCACCGCGCTGACCTCGGCACTGCTGCCGATCCTGATCGCCGTGCTGCAGACCCTGCCGGGTGACTTCAGCCGCCTGGGCATGACCATGGCCCTGGGCTTTGTGGTCAGCTACGGGTTTATCCTGCCGATCAACGCACCGCAGAACATGGTCTGCCTGGGCACCGAAACTTTCACCGCCAAGCAGTTTGCCCGGGTGGGGATCCTGGTGACCTTGATCGGCTATGGGCTGATGCTGGTGTTTGCCGCTACCTGGTGGCAGTGGTTGGGCTGGATGTAAAGGGCCAAGATTGCGACCGCTTCGCGCTCGATCGCTGGCAAGCCAGCTCCCACAGTTCCGGTGTACACAAATCTACTGTGGGAGCCGGCTTGCCGGCGATGGGTTGGCAGCAGCCCCCGAATCTAGAAATTCGCCGGCGTGTTGGCGCTGATGATCTCGGCCTCGTCCTGGCCGATGTTCTTGAAGCTGTGGGGCAGGGTGGTGGGGAAGTAGTAGCCGTCGCCCGAGTTGAGGATGCTGACCTGGCCATCGACCCGCAACTCGATGGTGCCTCGGGTCACCAGGCCGCATTCTTCGCCTTCGGCATGCACGATCGGCTCACCGGAATCGGCGCCTGGCGCGTACAGCTCGCGCAACATGCGCATCTGCCGGCCCTCGACACTGGCACCCACCAGCAACATGCGCAGGCCGCTGTTGCCCAGGTCTGGCTGCTCGGTGGAGCGGAACACAAAGCGCTCCTCGCGGATCGGCTCGTCGAAACTGAAGAACTCCGCCAACGACATCGGAATGCCTTCAAGCAGCTTTTTCAGGGAACTGACCGACGGGCTGACGCGATTCTGCTCGATCTGCGAGATCGTCGAGTTGGTCAGGCCACTGCGTCGAGCCAGCTCCCGCTGGGAGAGTTTGTTGCGTTCACGCACCAGTTTGAGTCGTGTCCCCGTGTCCATAGCCGCCTTATGTGTCAAAAATTTTGGGCGAGGCATTAAAGCACATTCGGCCAGGCTTTAGCGGCCCACCTGTTAGGCGGGCTTTTTCGGCTGCGGCCACAGGCCTACCAACAACAGTAACGCAGCGACAATCAGGTATGGCAGGCGCGGATCAACGGCATAGATCAGGGTCCCGGCCAGCGGCCCGATGACCACGCCCAGCCCCTGCACCGCGCCGATGGAACCGGCCGTGGCGCCTTGCTCGCTGGCGTCCATGGCATTGGCCGCCAGCGCCGAAAACGCCGGGAACACCCAACCCATGCCACAGGCCGAAACAAAGAAACACGCCCACAGCCCCACGGCACTGCTGGCCAGGGCGCTGGCGGCAAAACCCACGGCGGCGATGCTGGCGCCGACGCGGATCATCCGCAATGGTGGCCACTCGAGCTTGCGCACCAGGATCTGCGAGAGGATCAGCGCCACGCCGACCATGGTCAGGGCAACCCCGGCGGTTTGCGCGGCATCGGCCGGGGCCATGCCCAGGCGGTCTAGGGCGAAGAAACCGACGGTGATCTGCGCCACCGACACGCTGAGCATTGCCACGAAGGCCACCAGCAAGGGCCGGCGCAGGCGCGGGTCGGCCAGGCGTACCGGGCGTGGCGGTTGCTTGATGTGCAACTCCTGACGCTTGAGCTTGAGCAGCAGCACCAGGAACGCCAGCATCGGTAGCACCGCCATCCCATAGAACGGCAGGCCCAGGCTGTAGCGGGCCAGGACCGCTGCCAGCGCCGGGCCGATCACCAGGCCGAAGGCGTTGGCCGCACCCAGCGAAGCCATTGCCCGAGCGCGGTGCTGAGGTTCGATGTTATCGGCAATCAGCGCTGCGCCAGCAACCGGCAGAGCGGCGTAGAAGGCGCCGATCAAGCCGCGGCCAAGCACCAGCCCGGCAAAGGCCAATGCGGCGCTGGGCAGCAGGTGCAAAGCAGTGTCGATGAACAAACACAACGCCCAGTAGGCGGCGGTGAAGCCTGCGGTGCCGAGCAGCAACACCTTGCGCCGCCCCAGGCGATCACTGGCGCGGCCCCAGGGGCGGGCCAGAAGCATCCAGATCACTCCGGCAACCGTGACTGCAATACCTGCCTGCCAAGTGGCCAGGCCCAGGGTGCGGGCAATCGGGCCGATCAAGGAAACGAAGGCCATCAGCGCCATGGTGCAGGCCATGTTGGCCGCCAGTAGCGGGCGCAGGTCGAAAGAGGAGCGCTCGGCTGAAGCGAGCACGGCAGGGTCCGTTGCAGTGGTCATGGGCTATCCAGGGCAGGTGAGGGCAAGGCGGTCGACGACCGGCACAAGATGATAACGATTATCATCGGCTGGCGTCGACCGCAAATCACCGGCGTCAGAAATCGCCTTTGAGGGTCACCATGAAATTGCGCGGCTCACCATAGAAGTTACCCCAGGCCAGGGCGCCGACGCTGGAGTAGTAGTGCTTGTCGAACAGGTTGTTGCCGTTGACGGCAATGCTCCAGTTGTCGTCCAGCTGGTAGCCCAGGCGCGCGTTCCAGATCGCGTAGCCGGGCTGTACGGTTTTCGCCGCGCGGTCCTGGTAGTGGTTGTCGCTTTGCGCGTTGACCCCGCCGCCCAGGCTCCAGCGTTGCAGCGGCCCGTCCAGTTGGTAGTCGGCCCAGACCCGCAGCAGATGGCGCGGCACGTAGCTGGCGGTAAAGGTCGCGTCTTGGCTGGTGCTGTTGGTCTTGAGGTACTCAAGCTCGGTGTAGGTGTAACCGGCCAGTACCTGCAGGCGCTCGGCCAGCTCGCCGCTGAGTTCGGCTTCAAAGCCCTGGGCGCGGACCTTGCCCTTGTCGCTGTAGCAGTAACCGTCGGAGGAACCGGCGCACACCGAATCGTAATCGGCTTCGGCGCGGTGCGCCTCGATGGTGCGGAACAGGTTGAACGCCGCGTTCAGGCCGCCATCGAGCCATTCGCCCTTGATCCCCAGCTCATAGTTGGCGCCGGTCTTGGGTTGCAACGGGCTGCCCTGGGTATCGGTGTAGGTGCCCTGGGGCTGGAAGATGTCGGCGTAGCTGCCGTACACCGACCAGGTGTCGTCCAGGTCGTAGATCAGCGCGGCAAACGGCGTGACCTGGCCGTTTTCCTGGCTGCGGTCATGCTGCCAGTAGTCCCAGGCCTGGGTGTAGGAATCGCGCTGGCTGCGGTACCAGCTGACCCGGCTGCCAAGCACCAGGGTCAGGGGCTCGGCCAGTTTCAGGCGCAAGGTGGCATAGGTGCCCATCTGCCGCGTGTCGGTTTCCACCGGCAGCGGGCCGCCGCGGTAGGAGGCGGTCTGGTACAGGCTGTCCGGCGGCTTGGGAATGTCGCGGTTGGGGGCGAAGGGGTCCATGGTCACGCCGAGCAACTGGGTCATGTTGATCAGCGCGTAGCTGTCGCTGCCCTTGGCCCGGCTGGCGTTGGCGCCGATGATCAGTTCATGCTCCAGGCCCCAGGCGTTGAACTTGCCGTCCAGGTAGGCGTCCATGCCGTAGTCGTGCTGGTCGTAGTCGAACACGCCGGAGTACAGCTGGTTGTTGGCCGAGCTGCTACCGACCGGTACGCTGCCCAGAGTCATCGCGTACTGCATGTCCTGGGTGTTGTGGCTGTGCATGGCGGCGACCTTCAACCGCCACTGGTCGTTGAAGTGATGGGTGAGGTCGGCGAACAGGTTGACCCGCTGGCTTTCCCAACTGTTCCAGGTCGCGCCCAGGCAGGTGGAGCGCGACAGCTTCAGGTCCGCACCATTGCTGTAGCGCGGCAGGCCCTGCCAGCAAGGGGTGGCGTTGAGCTTCTCGTAGGCGGCGCCGATGCCGAGGGTGGTGGCGTCGTTGAAGTCGTAGTCCAGGGCGCCGTAGACCACCTGGTCGTCGCGCTTGCCCATGTCGTAGAAATACTGGCGGTCCTGCCCGGCAACCACCAGCCGGCCACGCAGGCTGCCGGATTCGTTCAGCGGGCCACCGGTATCGAGCTGGGCACGGTAGTTGTCCCAGGAGCCGGCCGAAAGGCTGACGCTGGTGGCGGCCTTTTCCTGGCCGCGCTTGCGGATGAAGTTGACCCCGCCGGCAGAGCTGCCAGAGCCCTTGAGCATGCCGGCGGCGCCGCGCAGCACTTCGACACGATCGTAATAGGCCATATCGCTGGCAAAGCTGTTGGCCTGTACGTAGTTGCCACCCAGGTCCAGCGGCACGCCATCGTACTGGTACTGGCCGGCGAGCATGAAACCGCGCGAGTAGAAGTATTTGCCGCCCATGGGCGAGTCATGCACGGTGATCCCTGGCGTCTTCTCCATCACCTGTTCGAGGGTGGTGAGGTTTTGGTCATCCATCATTTTGCGGGTGATCACCGTCACCGACTGCGGCGTTTCGCGCAGTGAATGCTCGCCCTTGGCAAAGCTGACCTGACGCACGGTGAGGCTGTCGGTGGTTTCCATGTGGGTGTTCAAGGTGCTGGCGCCAATGGTGGTGGCGCCCAGTTCCAGCGCGCCATCACTGGCCGGCAGCGGGCGGATCGAGTAGCTGCCGTCGGCCTGGCGGTAAGCCTGCAGGCCACTGCCAGCGAGGATCCGGCTCAGGCCTTCGAGTACCCCGTAACGCCCCTGCAGGCCCGGGCTCTGCTGGCTGCTGGTCAGGTGCGCGTCGTACGACAGGTTGACCCCGGCCGCCGCCGCAAAGCTGCCCAGCACCTGGCTCAAGGAGCCCGCGTCAATGGCAAACACCTGGCCGTTACTGGCGCTGTCGGTCTCTGCTGCCTGGGCAACGTCGAGGGGCAATAGGGGCATGACCAGAGCGGCGACAAGCAGGTGTCGGCCAATCAGCTGGGGGAGGAGGGCACGGGGGAAGCGGGGTTGCATGGAAATCCTCTTCGTTCGCAAATGAGATTATTTCCTACAGAGGCGGACGAACGAAAAAAAACAGGCACCCCTTGCTGAAAGAATTTCAACTCAGGCCAACGCTGACCCAGAAGCGGTTGTACCGGCGTACCTGAAGCTTGAACGACGTGGCCAGGGCCGACAGCGCCGCATCGCTGTTGGTGAGGGAGAAGGTCCCTGAGACGCGTAGCCCGTTAAGCTCACTGGCGTAGGACAGCAGCCCAGGGCGGTAGCGGCCGAGTTCTTCGAGTACATCGCCCAGGCGCCAGTCCTCGACGATCAGGTGCCCGCTGGTCCAGGCCGCTTCGCTGCTGGCGACGGCCTGCGTGGCGTGGACCGCATGGCTGTCGAACTGGCAACGCTGGCCAGCGTCCAGGCGACGAGCCGGCGCCTGATGCGGGTTGATGCGCACCGCCTGCTCGAACACCTCGACCTGGCTGGCGGCTTCGCGCTGAACGACGCTGAAGCGCGTGCCCAGGGCTTCGACCAGGCCTTGGGCGGTTTCCACGCGCAAGGGGCGTTGCCGGCTGTCCTTGCCGCTAGTCAGAAAAACCCGCCCGTGACGCAGGCGAATCAGTCGTTGCTGAGCATCGAAGCGGATGTCCACGGCGCTGGCGGTATCGAGCACCAACTGGCTGCCGTCGGCGAGGGTCAGGTGACGAATTTCACCGGTGGCACTGTGCACATCCGCCAGCCAGTGCTGCGCCGGCTGGCTGCGATAGCTGGTCCAGCCGCCAAGACCAAGGCCGCTGGCCAGCAGCAGGCCCTTGAGCACGCTGCGCCGGGGCAGGCCTTCGGCTTCGCTACGCTGCAAGGTATCGAAGGCGAGGCCGCCTGGCACACTGGCCAGGCGCCCCTGCAACTGCTCGACCCGCGCCCAGGCCCAGCGATGCTCGGCAGCGCTGGCCAGCCATACCTGCCAGGCCTGGTGCAGTTCGGCCGGGGCATCGCCGGCGGTCAGTTGCACATGCCAGCGGGCGGCGGACTTCAGGGCTTGGCGCTGGCGCTCGCGGTCAGTCATGGCTGAGCATCGTAAGCGAGCAGCAGGCAGCGCTCGGTGGTCTTGATCAGGTACTTTTTCACCGTGGTCAGTGACACACCCAGGGCCTCGGCAATTTCCACGTAGGTCATGCCCAGCCAGTTGGCCATCAGAAACGCCTTGCGTGCCTTGGCGCCGCAGCCCGCCAACAGTTGGTCGATTTCACGCAGGGTCTCCAGAATCAGCACCTGCTCTTCGCTGGAGATCTGTTCGGCTTGCGGTTGCGCTGCCAAGGCTTCCAGGTAAGCGCGCTCCAGTTGCTGACGACGGAAATGATCGATCATCACCCGCCGCGCCACCGTCGCCAGGTAGTTGCGCGGCTCACGCAGCAGGCGCACCAGCTCCAGCGCCTCGGAGGAGGCGAGGATGCGTACGAAGGTGTCCTGCATCAGGTCCGCCGCCCGTTGCGGACAGCTCAGGCGCCGGCGCAGCCAGTGTTGCAACCACAGGTGATGGTGCTGATAGAGCTGGCCGAGTTCGGCATTGGGCGGTGACGGCGGTGCGCTCATCCTGGCTGCATCCCGGAAAAATAATGCAGATGATAAGCATTCCCAAAAAACTAATAAAGCGTTGTTTTCACACGGCCGCCACCTTTGCTTACCAGAGCGCCAGGGTGTAGCCGACAATCAGCCGGTTCTCGTCGATGTCCGTGGTCAGGCCGCCACTGGAACGGAAGGTGGCGTTGCGCAGCCGCACGCTGACATTCTTCAGCGGCCCGCTTTGCACCACGTAGGCAATGTCGGTATCGCGTTCCCATTCCTTACCGCCGCTGACACTGGCGGTTTCGATATGGCTGCCATTCACGTAGCGGGTCATGAAGCTCAAGCCCGGCAGGCCGAGGGCGGCGAAGTTGTAGTCGTAACGCGCCTGCCAGGCATCGGTTTCAGCCTTGGTGAAGACGTTCACGGTGACCAGGTTGACCGAGTAGGGGTCCAGGCCCGGGTAGGCAAAATCGCCATCGCCTGAGAGGTTCTGGTAACCGAGGCCGAACTTGTGTGCGCCCACGCCCAGGGTCAGCATGCCGTTGAAGAAGCGGTTGTCGATCTTGCCGCCGTCGACCCGCGAGGCCGCGCGCAGGTTGTGGCTGCCCTGTTCGCGGGTGTCGAAGTAACGCAGATCGCTGCGCAGGTTGATGCCTTCTGCCAGGGGCAGGTCGTGGACCAGCCCGGCGTAGTGCTGGCGGTAGATATCCTGCATCTGCGCGTAGTAATAGCTGACGGCCAGGCGCGGGTTGATCGCGTAGGTGCCGCCGGCCAGGTCCAGGTGATTGCTCTCGACCCCGGCGTAGCTCATCTCGTCGTTGCTCGAGGAGTCGCGCAGGTTTTGTTTTTCCAGGCGGCCGAGGTTCAGGGTCAGGCCGTCGATGTCCTGGGAGGTCAGCAGGCCGCCGCTGTAGGTCGAAGGCAGCAGGCGCACGTCGTTGATCGCCGCCACCGGCAGCATCGGTTGCAGGGTGCCGAGCTTGAGGGTGGTTTTGCTGACCCGCAGCTTGGCGGTCAGGCCCAGTTCGCTGTAGTCGTCCACCGGCTCCTGGCTGGCGCCGAAGGGCAGCAGGCCGGTACCGCGCCGGTCGCGGCTGGCGTCGAGCTTGACCCCCAGCTCGCCCAGGGCATCGAGGCCAAAGCCTACGGTGCCTTCGGTAAAGCCCGACTCCATTTTCAGGATGAAGCCCTGAGCCCATTCCCGCGCCTGGCTCTGCGGCGCGCCGCTTTGGCGAAAGTCACGGCTGAAGTAGAAGTTGCGCGCCTCAAGGCTGGCCTTGCTGTCCTTGATGAACTCGGCCTGGGCGATGTAGGGGGTGAATGCGGCGCACAGGCCGGCACTCACCGTCAGCGAACGGGGCAGAAGCATTGGGGGCTACCTTTCTTGTTGTTGTGTGTGGCGGGTGCCAGGTGTCTCTGCCTATATTGTTAACATATTATCTTTATTTTTGAATAGACCTATTGCTGGTATAAACGGCCTGGAACGGAAATTAATTAAGATATTAATCCTTTGGCAGTGGCCCCGGCCACATGCTGCGCAGCACGGCGTCACGGCGTACCAGCCCGTGCACCAGCGCCGCACCCAGGTGCACCAGCACGCTGGCAAACAGCACATAGGCCAGCCAGCCGTGGGCCTGGCGCAGCAGGGCATACAGTTGCAGGTCGTGGGGCACCAGCGCCGGCAGTTGCAGCGGCAGCGGATAGCCGCCGGCAGACTGCATGCCCCAGCCCAGCAGCGGCATCGCGAGCATCAGCCCGTACAACAACAGGTGCGAAGCTTTCGCCGCCCAGCGCTGCAGTGGCGGCAAGTCGTCGGGTAGCGGCGGGTGCGGCAGGCTCAGGCGTACGCCAATGCGCACGATCACCAGCAGCAACAGGGCCAGGCCAATGGCCTTGTGCAGGCTGATCAGCCAGGTATGGCGCGGCGACAGGTCGCTGACCATGCTCACGCCAACAAACAGCATGGCCAGGATCAGCAGCGCCATCAGCCAGTGCAGGACGCGGGCCAGGGGGTGGAAGGCAACAGGTTTCATCGGCGAGCTCCCAGCTGCGCGGCTTCACGGCTGCGGCGGTTGAAGGATTCCGAGTAGGCCGCCGAGCGCGCCGCGAGGATCGGGTCGGCCGAAGGCTGGATGCCGCTCGGCAGAATCAGCGGGTCGAAGTTCAGGTCGCGACAGGCGCCTTGTTCCGCGGCATCGACCTGGTCGATCACCAGGGTGCCGGCGTTTACCGTGGGCCGCTGCGCAGGCCAGGGCTGGCTCGGGTCATCGACGGCATCGCCGGCTGCGGCCAGCGTCAATTGCAGGGTCCAGCGCAGCGGGCCCTGGTTCAGGCGCTGGCGTAGGTCGTGTTGCAGGTAGTCGTTGTCGTCGACCTGAGCCGGCAGGGCGGCGAACGGGGTTTGCGGCAACAGGCTCCAGCGCACGTAGCGGGCCTTGCCAGCGGCATCGATCAGGGCAAAAGCGTTGATGCTGTTGTAGCTGGAGCTGGCGAAACTGTCCGAGGCTTTGTAGTCCTTGGCCCATTGGCGAAAGGCGGCGCTCTCCGGGTGGGCGGCAAAAAATGCCTGCAGGCGCGCCGGGTCCGGTTTGCCGGAGGCCGGGTCGGGGGTCATGGCCAGCACTTGCTGGTAGAAGGCCTCGGGCGTGCCCACCGCCAGCACCGGCGGCGTGTTCATGCCGGTGCGCCACTGCTGGCCATCGTCGCTGCGCAGTTGTAGCGCCAGGCTGCGGGTCGGCACGCTGGCATCAGGGCTGTGGGGGTTGGCGCCGCCGATGGCGAAGCGGCCGATTACCGGCACCCTGGCCTGGCTGAACACCCTCGCAGTGGACAGCTTCGCCGCAGCGCCGCTGCTCTGAAAGTAGCCACTGACGCACAGGCCCTTGGCGTGATTCTTACGGTAACCGGGGTAGTGCCCGGCCTGGGCTTCGAAGGTGTCGATAATGCGCTTCGGGGTCAGGCGCTCGGCGCCGATCCAGCCGGCGGCATAGGCAAAACCTGCGGCCAGGGCCGTCAGCCCGAAGCCGATGGCAGCCAGGCGCAAGGCGCGCGGGCGACCGTGTAACGGAGTGCTCATGGCGATGATCCGGGTCAGTGAATGAGCCGGTACGACGCGTGGCGCAGAATTTTATTCCAGCATCAGGGAATAATTCTTCACCGCCAGCGTCTGCTTCGTACACTGATCGCCTACAGGCCAAGACTGCGGCAATGAACGAACTAGACGACGAGCAATTACGCCAGATGCTTGAGCGCCTGCGTCGCTTCGCCCTGTGGCTGACCCGCGAGGCCAGCAGCGCCGACGACCTGGTCCAGGCCACGGTCGAGCGCGCCTTGAGCCGCCGTGGTCAACAACGCGAAGACGCCAGCCTGCGCGCCTGGCTGTTCTCGATCCTGTACCGGCAGTTTATCGACGGCAAACGCCGCGAACGCCGCCAGGCACGTTGGCTGGCCTGGTTCGGCCGCAGCGAGGAGGCGGGCAGCAACACCGAAGATATCGTCGTTGCCCAGTTGGGCCTGGCAGCGTTCGCGCAACTGCCCACCGAGCAGCGTGCCTTGCTGTTGCTGGTCAGCGTTGAAGGCCTGAGCTACAAGGAGGCTGCCCTGGCCCTGGATGTGCCGATTGGCACGGTAATGTCACGCTTGTCGCGCGCCCGCGCGGCCATGCGCGAACTGGCCGAGGGCGACACACCGCCCCCGGCGCTGCGGAGGTTGAAATGAGCTTGATCCCGTCCGAACACGAACTGCACGCTTATGTCGACGAGCGCCTGGACAGCGAGCGGCGGCGGGCGGTGGAGCTGTACCTGGCGGCCAACCCCGAGCAGGCGGCGCGGGTCGAAGCCTGGCGCAACGATGCCCGCCAGCTGCGCGCGGCGCTGTCCGGCTTTGCCGCGCAAGCACCCAACCCGCGCCTGGACCCGGCCAACGTGCGCCGTGAGTTGCGCCGCCGGCGGCAACGGCGCTGGGCCAGTGCTGCGGTACTGCTGCTGACCCTGGGCATCGGCGGCCTGGGCGGCTGGCAGGTGCGCGAGGCGAGCCTGCTGGCCAGCAACCCGCCGATGGCCGATGCCGTGCAGGCCCATCGGCTGTTCGCCGATGCCAAGGCCCTCGACCTCAGCGCCCAGGACCCGGCGCGCCTGCAGGCCTGGCTGGGCCAGCACTTTGCCCATGTCGGCACTTTACCGGACCTCTCGGCCTACGGTTTTACCCCGCTAGGTGCGCGGCTGCTGAGCAACGAGCAGGGGCCGGCGGCGCTGTTGTTGTTTGAAGACGCCCGGGGCCAGCGGGTCAGCCTGTTCCTGCGCTCGCCGGGTGAGCACTATGCGCGCATGCCCAGTGGTGAGCGAACCGACGGCCAGCTGCAGGCCCGCTACTGGTCGCGAGGGGACTACAACTACGCCCTGGTCAGCGCCGCATCCGACCGCCGAGGCGAGCAATTGCGTCAGGCGCTTGGTATCACTTTGTAGCTGAAATGCCATTAGGGGCGTAAGCTCAAAGCCGTTGTTACTGTCGTCATTTAACTTTATTCGAGGTATCCGCCAATGAAGCGCACGCAAGGTTTGGTATTGGCCGCAGTGGTTCTGCTGGCCGGCCAAAGCGCGCTGGCTTCGGCACCAGAGGTAAAGGATGCGCGTCTGGTTGCCCATGAGCAGGCAGTGCAGGCCTATGCAGCAAGAACCGGCAAGACCGTCCCCGCGATCCAGGATTTTGCCTACGGCAAATCTGTGGATGTCGCCCGTCTGATCGAGCAAACACCCATGGCCCGCGGCTGCGAAGCGGCGCCAATGCTGATGACCTTTGAAGACTCCAGCGGCCAGCTGGTTACCCTGCGGTATCGGCTCGAAGGCCAGTGTCCGCGCTTTCAGTCAACGCGATAACGCGCCCCGGCAGCGGCGAGGGATCGTCGCTGCGCCACGCCAGGTGAAGGCCCAACCGCGGACTGGTGTCTTGCAAGCGGCAAAAGCACACACCCACTGCGCGGGGTATCGGCCCCCACAGTGCGGGAGGTGCGCCAGCGCTGGCAGATGATAAAAGCCGTGTAATAGCGCTTGGATTGCGCCAGGGTATTAATTAGAATCAATCTCATTTGAGTCTGATCCATCCAGGTGCGTAGACATGAGCGAAGCGGCGAGCCCAACCGAGCAGACCCTGCATGGCCTCTATCGGGAGCATCGCAGCTGGCTTGAACGCTGGTTGTATCAGCGCTTGGGCAACCGCTGGGATGCCGCCGACCTCAGCCAGGACACCTTCCTGCGGGTGCTGGCCAGCCCCCAGGTGCTTAGCGAACTGCGTGAGCCGCGGGCCTACCTGCTGACCGTCGGCAAGCGCTTGCTGGTCAACTTCCACAAACGCCGCAGCCTGGAACAGGCCTACCTCGAGGCCCTGGCCAACCTGCCCGAAGCGCAGATGCCGTCACCGGAACAACGCTGGTTGCTGCTGGAAACCTTGCAGGCCCTGGACGAACTGCTCGATGGCTTGCCACCAGCAGTGCGTCGGGCGTTTCTCTGGTCGCAGCTCGAAGGCCTGAACTACGCACAGATTGCCGAGCGTCTGGCTGTCAGTGAGCGTACGGTCAAACGCTACATGGCCCAGGCCTATGAGCATTGCCTGTTGGTTGATCTATGAACCGCACCTTCAGCCGCGAATCCCGGCAACTGGCCCGCACGGCGGCGCGCTGGCTGGCCTTGCTCGATTCCGGGCGCGCCAGCGCCGACGACTTGCAGCGCTTGCAGTACTGGCGCGCGGCAAGCCCGCAGCACGAGCAGATCTGGCAGCGTGCCGAAGGCTTGCGCCAACGCTTTCAGGAGGTGCCGCCAAGCTTGGCCATGGCCAGCCTGGATCGCCCCGAACCGAACCGTCGTACCTTGCTCAAGCGCGGCCTGATGGTAGCCGTGTTGCTGCCTGCTGGCTGGCTGCTCAGCCAGCAGACGCCGCTGCAGGCCTTGCGCGCCGACCTGCGTACCGCAGTGGGTGAACGCCGTGGCGTGCGCCTGGCCGATGGCAGCCTGCTGCAATTGAACACCGCCACAGCCGTCGACCTTGACCTTGTTCACCAGCGCTTGACCCTGGTCGAGGGTGAGATCGCCCTGAACGTCAGTCGCGCCCAAGCCCTGCACGTCGAGCTGGGCATGGCCCGGGTGAGCGTTGGCCAGGCCCAGGTGTGCCTGCGCCGCGATGCCGAACAGTGTCGCATCGCCGTGCTGCATGGCTCGGTGCAGGTGCGGCCGCGCCACGGTGCGGCGCTGGCCTTGCAGGCCGGCGATCAACTGACCATCAGCGCCGACGGCAGTGGCGCCATGGACCGTTTCGATCCCCATCAACCGGACTGGCGCGACGGTGTGCTGAGCGTCAACGACCAGCCGCTGGGGCAATTTTTGCGTGAGCTGTCGCGTTATCGGCCGGGTTGGTTGCGCTGGGAGCCGGCGCTGGAGTCGCTCAAGGTTACGGGGACCTTCCGCCTGGATGACACCGACCGGGTGTTGACCTTGCTGGCTGCCAGCCTGCCGCTGGCGGTGCAGGCACGCAGCCGCTACTGGATCACCCTGGTGCCGCGGCAGAAAGCGGCATGAACGAGGCCTGGTATTTTTGCCAGTAGCGCACCCGCTTGCAGAGGGTGATGATGCCGGTTCAAGGGCTGGAGCCATGCGGACATGGACGACGACAACAAAGAGCGTCTTCGCCTGTATCAACCTGGAGACACCGTGGTGCTGTATGGCTGTTTTGCCGCCGAGTACGGGGTCATGGACAGCCAGTCAGGCGAAGTACGCCGCATCGACTGGGGCGCGCACCAATTGCAGCTGTACTTCGCCTGCGATGATGAATGCCGCTGCATTCCATTCGCCAGCATCACTGCGGTGCTGGTACCCGGCCACTGCCGCGCCGCAGTAGCTGATCAAGGCTGAGCGTGGCCGCGCCAGCGGCTTCAGGGCAGTTCGATCTGCGCGCACAGCCCACCGCTGGCCCGGTTGCTCAAGGTCAGGGAGCCGCCGATGGCCTGGGTGAGCTGCGCGGCGATAGCCAGGCCCAGGCCGGTGCCGCCGGTGCTGCGGTTGCGCGAGTTCTCCACGCGATAGAAGGGCTGCAATACCGCGTCGAGCTCTTCGGCGGGAATCCCCGGGCCCTGGTCGAGCACGCGAATCACCGTGCTGTGGTTGGCGCCGCTGTGCACCTCAAGCTGCGCCGCGCCGGCGAACTTCAGGGCGTTGTCGATCAGGTTCACCAGCACCCGGCGCAAGGCTTGCGGGCGGGTCTCGATCAGCGCGCCGTTCTTGCCGTGCAGCTCGACCGGCTGGCCGCTGTCCTGGTAGTCGAACACCAGGCTGTCGAGAAAGGCATCGAGGTTGACCCGGCACGGCACCTCGCTGTTGCCATCGATGCTGCGGGCATAGGCCACGCCTTCGCGCACCAGGTGTTCCATGGCCTCCAGGTCGCTCCAGAATTTGTCTTTGTCGAGGCCATTGTCCATGGCTTCGACCCGCAGCTTCATGCGCGTGATCGGCGTCTGCAGGTCATGGGAGATCGCCGCCAGCAGTTGCATGCGCTCTTTCAGGTAGGCGCCGATGCGCGCCTGCAAGGTATTGAAGGCCACTGCGGCATACACCACTTCCCGTGGGCCACTTTCGTCCAGCTGTGGCCCCGGGGCGTTGGGGTCGAGCTGGTCGACTGCTTCGGCCAGGCGGGTCAGCGGGCGGATCGCGGTTTTCACCGCCAGCCAGGTGCACAGCAACAGCACCGCCAGCTGGATCAGCAGGACCACGGGCAGCCAGCTCGACATCGGCACCGGCGCCGGGGTGACGTCGACAGTCAGCGGCTTGCCATCGGCCAGGCGCAGGCGCACCTGGAAGTGCGGTGTGGGCCCGGGGATGTTCTGGTAGTCCAGCGCGTACTGGCCGCCCAGGGCCTTGCCGATGGACAGCGCGGCCATGGGCGCATCGTCCATGCTCAGGCGCTGGCCGGGCTCGCCGCTATCAAGGCGGTAGCGGTAGGTGCGCCGCTCCAGGCGCGGCAGCCAGGCGGCGCGTTCAGCGGCCGGCAGGCGGTCGAGAATGGCCACGGAGGTGGCGACGTCCTGCTCCAGGTTGCCGAGCATCATCGAGCGCGAGCTCTGGTAGCGCTCGTAGAACTGGAAGCTGAACGACAGCCCATAAGCCAGCACCAGGCCGGTGAAGAAGATCAGCGCCAGGCGCGAGGCGAGGGTGCGCGGCCAGCGCAACAGGCTGGTCATGTTCAGGCCTCGACCCGTTGTACCGGCAAGGAGAACACATAGCCCTCGCTGCGTACCGTCTTGATGTAGGCCGGCTCGCGGGCGTCATCCTGCAGGCGCTGGCGCAGGCGGCTGACCAACAGGTCGATGGAGCGGTCGAAGATATCCGCTTCGCGGCCTTGCGTGAGGTTGAGCAGTTGCTCGCGGCTGAGCACCCGTTGCGGATGATCGAGGAACACCCGCAGCAGGCGATACTCGGCGCCGCTCAGGGCCACCAGGGTGCCGTCGGTGTCGAGCAGGTGACGCGCGGTGGTGTCCAGGCGCCAGTGGCCGAAGCCGATCAGGCGGCTGCTTTCGCTGACGGTCAGGTTCGGTGGCAGCATGCGCGTGCGGCGCAGTACGGCGTTGATTCGGGCCAGCAGTTCGCGAGCCGAAAAGGGTTTGCTCAGGTAATCGTCGGCGCCCATTTCCAGGCCGATGATGCGGTCGGTTTCGTCGTTGCGGGCGGTCAGCATCAGCACGGGCGTGGCCTTGTGCTTGCCGGCGCGCAGTTCGCGGCACAACTGCAGGCCGTCGTCACCGGGCATCATGATGTCGAGCACGATCAGGTCGACCACATTGGACTCGAGGAAGGCGCGCATCTGCCGGCCATCGGCGGCGATGGTGGTGCGCAGCCCGTTCTTTTTCAGGTAGTTGCCCACCAGCTCCCTGATCTCGCGATCATCGTCGACGATCAGGATGTGATCGACATGCTCCATCGTCCGGCTCCCGTCATGGTGGTGGCGGCAAGTGTACCGAGGCCGGTGTCGCTTGCCTGCCGGGGTTTGTATTGCAGTGTATCTGCTGTGGCCATAGATACCTGGGGAGGCAAAGCGGGCTGATCCGGACACATCGGCGATACCTGGCGGGCCTGCAATAGACAGCAACGGGGTGGAACCCTTCACCGCCTTGCAACCTGCTTCGGGAGTACCGCCATGAACATCAAGCCCCTTGCCACTGCCAGCCTGGTGACCCTGCTGAGCTTCGGCACCATTGCCGCCCAGGCCAACGACAACGTGCCGGTGCAGCCCTATCGCTATGGCCAGCAACTGGATGTGCACAAGGTCCTGGCCTTGCACGAAGACAGTCGCATCGGCTGCGGCGTGGTCAATGCGCAAATGGACTACCTTGATTCCCAGGGCAAGGAGCACCGCCTGCAGTACCAGAAATTTGCCAGCGACTGCCATGAAGGCGGTTAAGCCATCGACCAGGGAGGTTCGTCCATGAACATCAACGTTAACGCTACCCGCCGCCGGGCCTTGGGCCTGGCCGCCTTGCTGGCCGTGCTGCTGGCGGCCGCAGGCCTGGGCAACCGCCTTTTCGCTGGCACGCCTGCAAGCCTTGAAGTACTGGGGCCGATGCCGGAGCTGGCGGGTGCCGTGCAGTGGCTCAACTCGCCGCCGCTTGACCGCGAAGCGCTCAAGGGCAAGGTGGTGCTGGTGGACTTCTGGACCTACGAGTGCATCAACTGCCGACGCAGCCTGCCGCACGTCAACACCTGGGCCAAGCGCTACGCTGAGCGGGGCCTGGTGGTGATCGGCGTGCACACCCCGGAATACGCCGAAGAACGGGTGGTCGACAATGTGCGCGAGCAAGTGGCCAAGCTGGGCATCGATTACCCGGTGGCCATCGACAACGACTATGCGATCTGGAACGCCTTCGGCAACCAGTTCTGGCCGGCGCACTACATCGTCGACGGCAACGGCCAGGTGCGCTATGTGCACTTTGGCGAGGGCGCCTACGACACCCAGGAGCAGGTGATCCAGCAATTGCTCGAGGAGCGACCTGTGGGAGCGGCGGTGCGGCGTCCCGACTAGACCCGCGATCGAGCGCGAAGCGTTCGTAAACCAGGCGCCGCCTGATGTGCTGGTTGTACTGGCCTCATCGCGGGTCAAGCCCGCTCCCACAGATAGTTGCTACCACTATTTTTCACTGACGCGATGGTTGTTTCAGGGCCTTGGCCAGCTGCCGGATCGCCGTTTCGATTTCACTGGCCGTCAGTGATGAATAGCCCAGCAACCAGCCCTGCTGTTTGTGTTCACCGGCATACAAGCGGCTGAGCCCGGGCAGCTGCACACCGGCACGGGCGGCCAGGCGTTGGGTCTGTGGTTCTGACCAGCCCGGCTCGAGCACACAGGGAATCTGCAGGCCACCCGGCGGGCGCATGGCGGTGACGATGCCCGCCAGGTGCTTGCCAATGGCCTCGAGCAGGCACGCCCGGCGTCCGGCGTAGAGTTTGCGCATGGCTCGCACATGGGCGTTGTAGTGGCCGTCGTCCATGAAGCGCGCCAGGGTCAGTTGCAGCACCTGCGGCGTATGCCCGTCGATGATGCTGCGTGCCGCGCTGAAGGGCGCCACCAGCTCCGTCGGCAGCACCATGTAGCCGATGCGCAGGCCGGGGTAGAGGGTCTTGCTGAAGGTGCCGATGTAGAGGGTGCGCTGGTGGCTGTCCAGGCCCTGCACGCAGGTGGTCGGCAGGCCGTCGTAATGGAATTCGCTGTCGTAGTCGTCCTCGATGATCCACGTGCCGTTTTCCGCTGCCCAGTTGATCAGTTCAAGGCGGCGCTCCAGGCTCAGGGTCGCGCCCGTGGGGTACTGATGCGAAGGGGTGAGGTAGACGCAGCGGGCGCCGCTGCGGTCGGCACGCAGCAGGTCGGTACGGATGCCCTGGGCGTCGACGTCGATGGGTACGATCCGCGCTTGCGCCGCTTCAAAGGCTTTTTTCGCGCCAAAGTAGCCGGGGTTCTCCAGCAGGATCGGCTTGCCGGCGTCCACCAGCATCTGTGCGCAAAGGAACAGCGCCTGGCGGGTACTGCTGAGCACCAGCACCTGCTCGGGTGCCACTTTGGCGCCACGCTCCAGATTCAGGTAGGTGGCGATGGCCTTGCGCAGGGCCTCGCAGCCCTGTGGGTCACCATGTAGCAGGACGTTGTCGCGATGGTCTTTCACGGCTTGGCGTTGCAGGCGCTCCCAGACATCCATCGGGAACGAGCGGGTTTCCGGCAGGCCGGTGGCAAAGGCCTTGATTGCCTGTTGATCGCTGACGCCACCGTTGTCGAAGAGGGTTTGGCCACGCTGGCTCAGGCCCTGGCCAGGCAGCCGGTTACTGGTTTTTTGTGCCTGGGCCTTGATGCGCCGTTGCGTGCCGCCGTGCAGTTGCGCGCCGAGGTTGTGCGACACATAGCTCCCCGAACCCTCGCGGCGCAGGATGTAGCCATCGCGCTGCAATTGCACATAAGCGTTCTCGACGGTGTCGCGGGCCACCCCCAGTGACGTGGCCAGGGTCCGCGTCGCCGGCAGTTTCATGCCGCCGGCCAGTGCGCCTTCAAGGATTAGTGCACGCAAGGCGCGCTGGATACGCTGGTGCAGGTCCAGCGGCGCGAACTGCGCGTCGTTGACACGCATCTTCAGGGTTTCAAGCTCGAACGTGGTTGTCATGTGGTCTGCTGTAAGTGAAAAAACTGGCCTGAATGGGCAGGCCAGTCTATTCGTACACTCGGTCGCTCGTCACTGCCTACCTGCAAGGAACCACCTGCTATGCCTGATTCAGCGATACGCGCCAGCGACCTCATCCATCCGATCATTGCCGGCCTTATCTCGGTGATCGTCAACTATGGCGGGACGTTCATCCTGGTGTTCCAGGCGGCCCAGGTTGCCGGTTTGAGCCCCGCACTCACGGCTTCCTGGGTGTGGTCGGTATCCATCGGCGTTGGCGTTACCGGGCTGTTGCTCAGCTGGGTGATGCGTCAGCCGATCATCACCGCCTGGTCCACCCCGGCGGCGGCCTTTCTGGTCGTAGCCTTGGCCAGTACGCCTTATGCCGAGGCGGTAGGCGCTTACCTGGTCTCGGCGGCCGCGTTCGTGCTGCTGGGCTTATCGGGCTGTTTCGACAAGCTCATCCGTCTGATTCCAGCGGGCATTGCGGCGGGGCTGCTGGCCGGGATCCTGCTGCAATTCGGCATCGGTGCCTTTGCCGGGCTGAGCGTCGACCCGCTGCTGGCCGCGCTGCTGATCGTTGCCTATCTGCTCTTCAAGAGCTTCAGTGCGCGCTATGCGGTGGTGGGCATTTTGCTGCTGGGGCTGGGCTTTTTGCTGATGCGCGGGCAACTGGACTTGTCGGGGCTGCGCCTGCAATTGGCGGCGCCGGTCTTCACCGCACCTGTGTTTTCGCTCAATGCCGTGCTCAGCGTGGCCCTGCCGTTGTTCCTGATTACCCTGACCGGCCAGTACATGCCCGGCATGCTGGTGCTGCGCAATGACGGCTTCAAGGCCAGTGCCAACCCCATCGTCACCCTTACCGGACTGGGCTCGCTGTTGATGGCGCCGTTCGGCGCCCACGCCTTCAACATCGCTGCAATCACCGCGGCGATCTGCACTGGCAAGGAGGCCCACGAAGAGCCCGGCAAGCGCTGGATCGCCGGGGTGGCAGCAGGCGTGTTGTACCTTGTTGTCGGTGTCTTCGGGGTAACCCTGGCCGCGCTGTTCATGGCCTTTCCGGCCACTTTCATCAGCACCCTGGCGGGGTTGGCGCTGCTGGGCAGCATTGGCGGCAGCCTGGCCAATGCCATGGCCGATGCGCAAACCCGCGAAGCGTCGCTGATCACTTTTCTGGCGGCGGCCGCCAATATCAATGTGCTCGGGATTGGTGGGGCGTTCTGGGGATTGCTGATTGGGCTTGGGGCTTATGCCGTGCTCAATGGCCGCTTGCCGCGCCGGGATGTTCTCCCGCAAAGGGTACTTTAGCCCTGGTATCCACGCTAGGATCAGCAGTCCTGCACTGACAACGAGGTCACCTGTGAAATATGCCATTGCCCTGCTACTGAGCCTGACGCCGCTATTGGCCAGTGCCGCCGACGTCGGCGAGCGCCTGGCGCCGTTTACCTTGCTTGACCAGCACGACCAGGCCTACAGCCTCAACGCGCAGACCCGCGTGCTGCTGGTGGCGCGCAACATGGACGCGGCCAAGCTGGTCAAGGCCGCGCTGGGCGAGCAGCCCAAGGGCTACCTGGAGGCGCGCGATGCGGTGTTCGTCGCCGATATCCAGCGCATGCCGGCGCTGATCAGCAAGCTGTTCGCGATCCCGGCCATGCGCGATTACAACTACCGGGTGGTGCTGGACCGCGACGGCAAGGTCGTCGCGCAGTATCCGGGGGCTGAGGACAAGGTGCTGTGGCTTCAGTTGGAGCAGGGCAAGGTGGTGGCGCAGAAGGAATATGCCAGTGCCGAGGCGTTGGCGGCGGCACTAAAGGCTTTACCGCCGCAATAATGGCGGGGCTGCTTTGCAACCCATCGCCGTCAAGGCCAGCTCCCACAGTGGATTTGCATGCACCGGAACCCTGTGGGCGCTGGCTTGCCAGCGATGAGGCCGGTGCCGGCAGGCGCACAGCCTAGAGCGGCACCTGCAACGTCGTCTTGACCCGGTCCAGCACCACAACGGTCCGAAACCACTTCACGTTGGGGTTATCGTGAAACAGCCGCTGGGCGATGTCCTGGAACACGGTCATGCTCGCCACCGTCAGTACCAGCAAGAAGTCGGCATCGCCAGTGACGTAATAGCACTGCTGAATCTCCGGCCCTGAGAAGGCACGCTTCATCGCGTCCAGGTCCGCCGACTGGGTGCGGTCGGCATGCACCTCGACCATCAGGGTAATCACCTGACCGACTTTGTCCGGGTTGATGACCGCAGCGTTGGCCTGAATTACCCCGGACTTTTTCAAACGCTGAATACGCCGCTGCACCGAGGCCGTGGATAAATGTACCTGTTCGGCCAGCTCGCGCAGGGGCTGGCTGTTGTCCCGCTGCAAGGCAGCGAGCAGGGCAAGGTCGAATTCGTCCAGGTCCATGCAAAAATTTCTCATCTTGAGCGGTGAAAACGAGGGCACTTATCAGTGCCTGCGGAATAAATTATCACCCTCTGCTGACCCTGATTAAGGTATTTGCAATGACCGCGCATAACTCCACATTGGGCGTAGCGCTCAATGTCCTCGCCTCGGTGCTGTTCGCGGTGATGTACGCCTACACCAGCCTGCTCGCGCCCCTGGATGGCGCCGAAATCTATGGCTGGCGGATCCTGCTGACCGTGCCGTGCCTGACCCTGATGGTGGTCGCCAGCGGGCACTGGCCGCAAGTGCGGCGGATTTTTCAGCGGCTGTTCGAGGAGCGCGGGTTCTGGGCGATTCGCCTGGTTTCGGCGGCCTTGCTCGGCGTGCAGCTGTGGCTGTTCATGTGGGCACCGATCAATGGCTATGGCCTGGACGTGTCGCTGGGCTACTTCCTCATGCCGCTGGTCATGGTGATTGTCGGCCGCCTGGCGTTCAAGGATTCGATCAGCCGCCTGCAACTGCTGGCGTGTGCGTTGGCGGCGCTGGGCATCATCAACCAGATCGCCATCGCCAAGGCGATCTCCTGGCCGGTGCTGGTGGTGAGCCTGTGCTACCCGCTGTACTTCTGGCTGCGCCGGGTGACCGACAGCAACAACATGGGCGGGCTGTGGTTCGACATGAGCTTGAGCCTGCCGGTGAGCCTGTACTTCGTGCTCAAGGGTGGCGTGGTGCTCGGCCTTGCCGGGCTGGCCTCGAACCTGCCCTGGCTGGTGCTCGGCCTGGGCGCGATCAGTGCGGCGGCGCTGGGCTTGCAGGCGCTGTCGGCGCCGCGCCTGAACCTGACTCTGTTCGGCCTGCTGATCTATGTCGAGCCGGTGTTGCTGGTGGTCGCCGCGGTGCTGTTGGGCGACAGCATCGCCCCGGCGCAGTGGCCGACCTACCTGGCGATCTGGCTGGCGGTGCTGGTGCTGGTGGTGGAGGGCGGCTTGAGCCTGGGCGGCAACCGCCGCACTTACTCGCCGAGGCGCTGCTCGCGTGAAGGCGGGTAGCCAAAATAGGCGCAGTAGCACTTGCTGAAGTGCGAGACCGAAACAAAGCCGCAGGCAATCGCTACGTCCATCAGCGGCAGGTCGGAATACTGCAGCAGGCGCCGGCTCTTGGTGATGCGCAGCTCCATGTAGTAGCGGCTTGGCGAGGTGCCGAGCTGGGCCTGGAACAGGCGGTCGATTTGCCGGCGCGAACGGCCGCTGTAGGCGGCCAGCTGATCGAGGCTGAGGGTTTCTTCCAGGTTGCTTTCCATCAGCTCGACGATAGTGCGCAGGGGTGCGCTCATGGTTTTTTTCTGGCTGCTGTCGACCCGGCGAAAGCGCGCACTGGAAAACGCCAGGATTTCCTCGACACCCTCGGCCAGCGCTTCACCGTGTTGCCACTTGAGCAACGCCAGCATCATCTCCAGAGCGCCGTTGGGGCTGGCGGCGGTCAGGCGCTCGCGGTCGAGCACAAAGCTTGCCGGGGTGATGGTGCACTGCGGGCTGCGCTCGGCCAGGCTCGCCCGTTGTTCGGGGTGGATGGTGCAGTTGTAGCCTTCGAGCACGCCGGCGCGGCCAAGAAACCAGGCACCGTTCCACAACCCGCCGAGGGCCAGGTGGTGAGCGGCGGCATCGGTCAGCAGCTTGTCCAGCTGCGGGTACTTGAGCGGGGTACGCAAGCCGCCGCAGACGATCAGCATGTCGAGGTTGTCCAGGGCCGCGCGGTCGAGGTGCGCGGCATAGATCTCCAGGCCCAGGTCACTGGTCACCCGTTCGCTGTCCAGGGAAAACGGCGTGCTCAAATACAGATGGCTCTTGAGCAGGTTGGCCGTCACCAGCACATCCATGGCCACGGTAAAGCTGGCCATGGAGAAGTTCTCCAGCAGCAGGAAGCCCACCTGATAGGCTGGGGTAGAGGCCGCCTCGGGGTGTTTGAGATTAAGCATGTTGCTGGTGCTGGATTTCTTGCTGAACTGGCGTGGGGTGGGCAAGGTCGACTCCGCGAGGCATGGCGTGGCGTGGCCGAGTGTGCGTTCACAGGTTGCGAAACACAATATGGTGCGCACAGGGCGCTACTCGTGCGGTGGTAGCGGTACCTGGGAGAATGGCTCGGGTATGACCGGTGTGTAGTGAGGCATCTGCTTGAGCAACCCCTTGTAGCCTTGCAAGGGGATGGTCCGTGCTGGTTTTTTCGGGTCGCTGGCGAAGAAGTTTTCCCAATGCCCCAGCACCAGGGTACGCGGCTGGGTGATGCGCAGCAGGGCGGCAGGGTAGTTGTGCACCTGGTCCCAACTGGCGGCGCAGAGAATCTCGACATCGATGCGTTTGCCGTCGGCGATCAGCGGCGGGAAGCCCAGAGGCGGGGTGGCGGCGCTGTCCTGGTAATGGATGCGATACACCGGCTTGCCGTTTTCGTCGAGCAGGTCGATCAGCCAGGCCAGGGTTACCTCACCGAGCCGCCAGCCAAACAGGCTTTGGGGGAGCGTGCCGAGAGGGTGATCGTATTGTCCCTGAATGAAGTTGATGCCAAAGGCATGCCCGGCATGTTCGCTGTGGATCGGCATGGCGCGAATCATCCCGGGCGTTGGCCCTTGGGGCCGGGTGCCATCCTTGGCTGACTGGCCGTTGGAGTAGAACCAGGTGCCGCGACGGCTGGGCTGGTAGGGGTTGGCAATCTCGTCTGCTACCAGCACCTTGATTCGGCGGGCATCAACCTTGCCGGCATGAAGGATATGACCGACGGTTTGCGAGCCGTAGACCGTCGCCTTGGGGGTATGGATGTGCATGACCCTGGGGACATCGAGCAAATGGTCGTAGTGGGCATGCCCGACCAGGAGCATTTTCACGTCGCGGGCGCTTGGCATCAACGCGTCGATGCGTTGCGGGTTGGCCTTGACCCGTAACGGCGGCAGGCCACGGATACCCAGGCCGCCGGGGTTGGAAAACGACGGCGCGAGCAACACGCCTTCGCCTTTCCAGTGGACCAGCCAGCCACCGACGCCCAGGTAGTGCAGCGTGGGTTCAGGTAGCGATTGCTGGTTGCTCACGATCAAATGCCGGGAGCCCGGCAGGTAAGTGCAGGCCGAGATCATCAGGGGCAGGGCGAGCAGCAGCCAGCGCATGAGGTCACCTCGCAAGCGTGATGAAGGGCACACCCACAGTTCAGTCGAGCACTTGGCAAATTGCCATTGCCGGGTGATGTGGCGGATGAACGGCAGGGTGGGTACATTTGATGTTTTATCGGCAGCAAGCGCCGGGCGGTTCGCAACCCCGCGCTTGCTTGCCCGCGAACTTTCTCGTCAGGACCCCGGCCCTGACTGCCATCCTCAGTGACCCCGAAGTCATGGGTGGAGCAGGCCAGCCTGGGTTATCGTCTGGCCACGCGCTTTTGGCGTCAGGGGCTCGCTAGCGAAGCGGTGCGGGGCGTGCTGGAGTATGTATTCAGCCAGCAACAGCAGCCTGCCGTCATTGCAATCATCGAGTCTGCAAACGTCGCCTCCTTGCGTGTGGCGCAAAAAGCCGGTTTCAATACCTTCGATACCGTGCAGTTCCACGGGCGGCCCGTACGTGTGTACCGGCTGACGCATCAGGACTGGAAGGCGCCATGACCAGCAGACACCTCGACCCGTTGCGCCAGGCCATCCGCCAACGGCCGGTCTCGCCACCTCCAGCACCCTGGAAGCGGACAGGCCAGTTCACCGTCGCCGGCCTGCTGGAAATCGGTTTTGACCGAGACAGCGAGCGGCTGTTGGTGGCTTCAAGCTCCGGCCGCAGTGTGATCGACTGTCGCACCGGCGAGAAGATCGCTCGCGACCGTACTGACAACCTGGGCAGCGACCATTACCTGGAAACCCGCGGTATTGGCCCGCTGCACGACCGGGTGATCCGCATGGCCGGCATTCAGGGCGGTGGCCTGCCGATCAGCACCAGCGATGGCTGGGTGGTGGAGAACATCACCCTGGCCTGGCCCGAGCAGTACCTGCTGCTGGTCGAACCGGGGTCCTGGCTGCATGGCGCGCGTTACAACCGGCCCTGGCAGTTTCATACCCTGGCGATCGAGACCGACGTACGCGCGTTCGGGTTCTCCTATACCGGCATGAGCCTGGTGCTTGCCACCAGTGGCGAGCTGGTGATTTATGGGCGCTCCGCAACCCTTCGCGGATAAATCCGCACACAAGCTTGGCGCAGAACCTGTAGACGCGGGCTTGACCCGCGATACAGGTGTTGCCTGGATTGCGACCGCTACGCGCTCGATCGCGGGCAAGACCCGCTCCCACAAGTCCGGCGTACACAGATCCACTGTGGGAGCTGGCTTGCCAGCGATGAGGCCGGTACAGCCAGCACATCAGGTGGTGCCTGGATTACGACTGCTGCGCGCTCGATCGCTGGCAAGGCCAGCGCCCACAAGTCCGGCGTACACAGATCCACTGTGGGAGCTGGCTTGCCAGCGATGAGGCCAGTACAGCCAGCACATCAGATGGTGTCTGGATTACGACCGCTACGCGCTCGATCGCTGGCAAGGCCAGCTCCCACAAGTCCGGCGTACACAGATCCACTGTGGGAGCTGGCTTGCCAGCGATGGGGCCGGTCCAGCCAGCACATCAGTGTTGCCTGAATTACGACCGCTACGCGCTCGATCGCTGGCAAGGCCAGCTCCCACAAGTCCGGCGTACACAGATCCACTGTGGGAGCTGGCTTGCCAGCGATGGGGCCGGTACAGCCAGCACATCAGGTGGTGCCTGGATTACGACCGCTGCGCGCTCGATCGCTGGCAAGGCCAGCTCCCACAAGTCCGGCGTACACAGATCCACTGTGGGAGCTGGCTTGCCAGCGATGGGGCCGGTACAGCCAGCACATCAGGTGGTGCCTGGATTACGACCGCTGCGCGCTCGATCGCTGGCAAGGCCAGCTCCCACAAGTCCGGCGTACACAGATCCACTGTGGGAGCTGGCTTGCCAGCGATGAGGCCGGTACAGCCAGCACATCAGGTGGTGCCTGGATTACGACCGCTGCGCGCTCGATCGCTGGCAAGGCCAGCTCCCACAAGTCCGGCGTACACAGATCCACTGTGGGAGCTGGCTTGCCAGCGATGGGGCCGGTCCAGCCAGCACATCAGTGTTGCCTGAATTACGACCGCTACGCGCTCGATCGCTGGCAAGGCCAGCTCCCACAAGTCCGGCGTACGCAGATCCACTGTGGGAGCTGGCTTGCCAGCGATGGGGCCGGTACAGTCTGCACATCTGGGATGGCCTGGATGACGAGCGCGAAGCGGTCGCAATCCAGGCGATGCTGGCGTATTTTCGATTGCCCAGTCCAAGAATCCGCTCATGATGCCCGCCCAACCGTTCCACCCCTGCCAGGCCCTCGCCGACCTTTTGTTGCCGCACTTGCCTGCGGACAACGGCGATGGCTCCCACGACCTGGCCCACATCCACCGGGTCTGGACCAACGCCCGAACCCTCCAGGCCAAGGAGGGCGGCGACCTGCAGATCCTGTTGGCCGCCGCCTTGCTGCACGATTGCGTTGCGGTCGAAAAAAATTCTCCGCTACGCGCCAAGGCGTCGACGCTGTCCGCAGACAGGGCTACAACGCTGTTGGCCGAACTCGGCTGGCCTGCCGAGCGCATCAGCGCCGTGGCCCACGCCATCGCCACCCACAGTTTTTCTGCCGGCTTGCAGCCTGAAACCCTTGAGGCAAAAATTCTTCAGGACAGCGACCGCCTGGACGCCATCGGCATGGTCGGCGTGGCCCGTTGTTTTTACGTCGGCGGGCGCATGGGCTCTGCGCTATACGACTTCAACAACCCCACCGCGGCAGGGCGTGATTACCAGGATCGCCAGTTCAGCCTCGAACATTTCCATACCAAGCTGCTGAAACTGGCCTCGGGTTTTCAGACCGGGGAGGGCGCACGCCTGGCCGCCGAGCGGCATCGGCGCCTGGAGCTGTTCGTTGAAGGCTTCATGGACGAGATTGCCGGCCCTCAAGAGTGATGCGGGCAGCGGTGGATTCGTGCATTCTCGGCTGCCGAACAATCTGAGCGAGAGCCACCGATGATCACCTGCTACCTGCGCTACGTCCTCGACCCCTACAAACTCGCCGAGTTCGAGCATTACGGCAAACTCTGGATACCGCTGGTGGAGCGCTTCGGCGGCCAGCACCACGGCTACTTCCTGCCCTCCGAAGGCGCCAACAATATCGCCCTGGCGATGTTCAGCTTTCCAAGCCTTGCCGAGTACGAACGCTACCGCCAGGACTCGATGAACGACCCTGAGTGCCTGGCCGCCTTCCAGTACGCCCAGGACACCCGGTGCATCATTAGCTATGAGCGCTCGTTTTTCCGTCCGGTATTCGGTCAGGACTGATGAGCACGCTTTTTGATCTTGAGCTGTTCGTGCGCGTGGCCGACGAGGGCAGTTTGTCTGCTGCCGCGCGCAGCCTGGACATCACCCCGGCGGCCGCCAGCCTTGCGCTCAAGCGTCTGGAAACGCGCCTGCAGGTCCGCCTGTTTGCCCGTTCCACCCGCCAGCAACGGCTGACCGACGAAGGCCGTCGTTACCTCGACAGCGTGCGCCTTGCCCTCGGGGCCCTGGCTGAGGGAGAGCAGGCCCTGCGCGAACAGTCCCTGGCGATGGGCGGCCTGTTGCAACTGGCGGCACCGTCGGATTTTGGTCGCAGTGTGCTGCTGGCTTGGCTGGACGAGTTCAAGCGCGAGTTCCCGCGGGTGCAGCTGCAGTTGCTGCTCAATGACCAGGCCAGTGACCTGTACCGCGAACCGGTCGACGTCGCCTTGCGCTTTGGCGTGCCTGCCGACTCCGACATGGTCGCCTTGCCGATTCTGCTCGATCACCACCGTGTTGCCTGTGCCAGCCCCGAGTATCTGGCCCGCCATGGCACACCTTCGACGCCCCAGGACCTGACCCGCCATCAGTGCGTGATCTATCAGCGCAACGGGCGACCTTACGACCTGTGGCGTTTTGCGCGCGGCAGTGAAGTGAGCGAAGTACGGGTGCAGGGCGAGTATCGCTGCGACGACGGTGAGGTCGCCCGGCGCTGGGCCCTGGCCGGGCATGGTGTGGCGTACAAGGCCTGGCTGGACGTGGCCGCGGACGTCGAAGCCGGGCGCCTGCTGCCGCTGCTGGGCGAGTGGCAGGGCGAGCACGTTCCGGTGTACCTGATGTGCCCGCATCGGGCGCAGGTGACCGAGCGGGTCAAAGCGCTGCAGGCCTTTTTGCAAACACATTCAGCCAGGCTGAAGCGACCAGCAGCAACGCCAACAGTTGATTGAAGCGCCGCAATCGCGCACTACCGACGCCCAACAGGGCGTGGGCATGCACGACCCTAACCCGTTTGCGCGACGGGGGTTTAGAGCAATTGTGCGCTCGGCTCACATCGGCAACGGGCGGTTGTCGATAACCCGCTTCATCACCAGGGTCGAGGTCAGGCGCTGGACATTGGGCAGTGCCGACAGCTGCTCATCGTACAGCTGCTGAAAGGCGGGAAGGTCGCGGCTGACCACCTGCAGCAGGTAGTCCGGATCACCAAACAGCCGCTGCGCCTCGACGATCTGGGGTATCTCCTGCAGCGCCGCTTCAAAGGCGCTCACCGCCTGGCGATCACCTTCGCGCAAGGTCACGAACACCATCGCCGAGAAGTTCAGCCCCAGGGCTCCCGGTGCCAGTTGCGCGCGGTAGCCCTGGATCACCCCGGATTGCTCCAGGGCACGCAGCCGACGGTGGCAGGGCGACAGGCTCAAACCCACCCGGTCGGCCAGTTCGGTCACCGACAGGCGTCCGTCGTTTTGCAGTTCAGCAAGAATCTTGCGGTCAATCCTGTCCATTGAGAAGAACCTTTCTCCAGGGGCGGTCAAGGCTGGAATATTCGAAAGATAATCCTACCAGCTTTTCTCTAATCTCCCTCCGAACTCCACATCCGGACTGAGAGAGCACGATGCAGACAACAAACTTCCAGGCGCAGCCCCAGGCGGTGCAGCCATGACCTTGAACATGCTGGCCGCTTTCTGGGCGGTATCCTTGTTGTTCGTGATCACCCCGGGCGTGGACTGGGCTTATGCCATTTCTGCCGGTATGCGCGGCCGGGTGGTGGTGCCTGCCGTGACCGGGCTGTTGCTCGGGCACCTGGCGGCAATCCTGGTGGTCGCCGCCGGGGTTGGCGGGCTGGTGGCGAGCAACCCCATGGCCCTGACGCTGCTGACGGTGGCGGGTTCGGCTTACCTGCTGTGGCTGGGCGTGAACATGCTCATCCATCCTTCGGTACCACAAGCCGGGCAGGCACAGGCGTCGGCCTCCTGGGCACGCTGGACACTCAAAGGCGCTTGCGTCAGCGGTTTGAACCCCAAGGTGTTTCTGCTGTTTCTGGCCTTGTTGCCACAATTCACCGACGCCATGGCCGCTTGGCCTGTGCCGGTACAGGTCATCACCCTGGGCCTGGTCCATGCCTTCAGTTGCGCGGTGGTCTATCTGCTGGTGGGCTTTGGCTCGCAGGCGGTGCTGCAGGCACGGCCCACGGCGGCGAAAGTGGTCAGCCGGGTGTCGGGGCTGGCGATGATCCTGATTGCCGCGGTTTTGCTCGTCGAACAGTGGCTCGGCCACCTGCGAATGCTCTGAATTTGACCGCTGATCAAGGGAAAAGCGCTTTTGCTCTTTCGACTTGGGACAAGGGAAGGCACAATGCGTGTCCTTTTTTTGGCCGGCCTGGCCGGGGGCCTCGAAATGATCAAAACGCCGTACTACCTCATCGATAAAACCAAGCTGCTGCGCAACATGGAAAAAATCGCCTACGTGCGCGAGCAGTCCGGGGCCAAGGCCCTGCTGGCACTCAAGTGCTTCGCCACCTGGTCGGTGTTCGACCTGATGCAGCAGTACATGGACGGCACTACTTCGTCGTCGCTGTACGAGCTCAAGCTCGGCCGCCAGAAGTTCGCCGGCGAGACCCACGCCTACAGTGTGGCCTGGGCCGATGATGAAATCGAAGAGATGCTCGACAACTGCGACAAGATCATCTTCAACTCCATCGGCCAGCTGCAACGCTTTGCCGATGCCTCTGAAGGCAAGGTCCGCGGCCTGCGCGTCAACCCGCAGGTGAGCAGCTCCGACTACCTGCTGGCCGACCCGGCGCGCCCGTTCAGCCGCCTGGGCGAGTGGGACCCGGTGAAGGTCGAAGAAGTCATCGAGAAGATCTCCGGCTTCATGTTCCACAACAACTGCGAGAACAGCGACTTCGACCTGTTCGACCAGATGCTCGGGACCATCGAAGAGCGCTTCGGCCACCTGCTGTACAAGGTCGAGTGGGTCAGCCTCGGCGGCGGCATCCACTTCACCGGGGAAGGCTATGCACTCGACGCCTTCTGCGCGCGCCTGAAAGCGTTCTCCGAGAAGTACGGCGTGCAGGTTTACCTGGAGCCGGGCGAAGCGGCGATCACCCAGAGCGCCTCGCTGGAAGTGACCGTGCTCGACACCCTCTACAATGGCAAGCACCTGGCCGTGGTCGACAGCTCGATCGAAGCGCACATGCTCGACCTGCTGATCTACCGCCTGAACGCCAAGCTGGCGCCAAGCGAGGGCGAACACACCTACATGGTATGCGGCAAATCCTGCCTTGCCGGGGACATTTTCGGCGAATACCAATTCGATCGTCCGCTGGCCATCGGCGATCGGCTGTCGTTTGTTGACGCAGCGGGTTACACCATGGTCAAGAAAAACTGGTTCAACGGCTTGAAAATGCCGTCCATCGTAGTGAAACAACTCGACGGTAGTGTCGAGCTGGTTCGTGAATTCGGGTTCGAAGACTACTTGTCCAGCCTGTCGTAAGCTGGCAGTAAAGGAGAGAAAGAGAAATTGAAGAAGAACGTTCTTATCATTGGTGCAGGAGGTGTCGCCAAGGTGGTGGCCCACAAGTGCGCGCAGCACAACGACGAACTCGGTCGTATTGCTATCGCGTCGCGCAACATCTCCAAATGCCAGGCCATCATCGACAGCGTCAAGGCCAAGGGTAGCCTCAAGCAACCTGCAGAGATCAAGGCCTTCTCGTTGAATGCGCTGGACGTCGAAGCGACCAAAGCGCTGATCCGCGAAACCGAATCGCAAATCGTCATCAACGTCGGTTCCGCTTTCCTCAACATGTCGGTGCTACGTGCCTGCATCGATACCGGCGTGGCCTACCTGGACACCGCCATTCACGAAGAACCGGGCAAGATCTGCGAGACGCCGCCCTGGTATGGCAACTACGAGTGGAAACACCTCGAGGAATGCCAACAAAAGAACGTTACCGCCATTCTTGGCGTGGGCTTCGATCCGGGCGTGGTCAACGCCTATGCGGCCCTGGCCAAGCAACAGTATTTCGACAGCATTGATTCGATCGACATTCTCGACGTCAATGCCGGATCCCATGGCAAGTACTTTGCCACCAACTTCGACCCGGAAATCAACTTCCGCGAGTTCACCGGGCAGGTGTGGAGCTGGCAGAACAGCCAGTGGACCAGCAACACCATGTTCGAAGTCAAGCGCACCGACGACCTGCCGGTAGTCGGTTCGCAGAACCTGTACCTGACCGGCCATGACGAAGTGCACTCGCTGTCGAAGAACCTCGACGTGCCGAACGTGCGTTTCTGGATGAGCTTCGGCGAGCACTACATCAACGTCTTCACCGTGCTGAAGAACCTTGGCCTGCTTTCCGAGCAACCGGTCAAGACCGCCGAAGGCCTGGAAGTGGTGCCGCTTAAAGTGGTCAAGGCCGTGCTGCCCGATCCTGCCTCGCTGGCGCCGGGTTACACCGGCAAGACCTGCATCGGCGACCTGGTCAAAGGCACCAAGGACGGCCAGCCGCGCGAAGTGTTCATCTACAACGTAGCTGATCACGAGGAGGCCTACGCCGAAACCGATAGCCAGGGCATTTCCTACACCGCAGGCGTGCCGCCAGTCGCCGCAGCGCTGCTGGTTGCCCGTGGCGAGTGGGACGTGCAGCGCATGGTCAACGTCGAGGAGCTGCCTGCCGAGCCGTTCCTCAAGGCGCTGGACGTGATGGGCTTGCCGACTCGGGTTAAAGACGAGAACGGCGACCGTCCGTGGAACTGAGTTCCACGCGGCGGTAAAACACCGGCTGCGCCAGGTTGTGCGCAGCTGGTGAACGGTCGAGGCGCCGATCTGGCGCCTCGATTCAGAGTAAGTGGCTGTTTTAACAACAATTTGTGTAGTCAGGGGCTTCCCATGCACAACAAAGTTTGATAAATTGCCGACCATTCTTGCAACGGCCCTCACGGGGCTGGCAGCGTAGGCCCGCAACGTCTCAGGTTGCACCACGTTGCATCATCGCAAGCGAGTGCCAGGCACTCATCGCTACAGCTACAGGGGCGTCGCCAAGCGGTAAGGCAGCAGGTTTTGATCCTGCCATGCGTTGGTTCGAATCCAGCCGCCCCTGCCATTTTCTCGTTGTACCTTCCCTCTTTTTAAGTCCCTGCACATCAGGTGTTGCCTGAGTTGCGAGCGCCTTGCGCTCGATCGCTGGCAAGCCAGCTCCCACAGTGATTGCCACGCCAGTGCACCTCCTGTCATTGTTGCACCTGTTCCCCTTTGGCAAGGACTGCCCACATGGCACTGCACCTCTGGCTCACCTTTTCCCTGGCATACCTGCTGACCTCCCTGATCCCCGGCCCCAACGTACTGCTGACTGTGCGCAATGCCTTGCGCCATGGCCCGGCAGGCATGGGCGTGACCTTGTTCGGCAACCTGCTGGCGCAACTGCTGGTCATCAGTGCGGTGGCCTGGGGCGTGGGGGCGATGTTGCTGGCGTTGCCGACGGCGTTCCTGGCCTTGAAAGTGGTAGGCGCGGGGTACCTGATCTACCTCGGTGCACACCAGCTGTTTGCGCGCAAATCGGTTTCGACTGCTGCCGCCGAAGTCGCCGTGCCAGCAGCACAATCGAAATGGCGGATCGGTACTGAAGCCTTCCTGGTCTCGGCCAGCAACCCGAAAACCCTGATCTTCTTCTGCGCCTTCCTGCCGCAGTTCCTCGACCATGCCCGGCCGATCGCCGAGCAGTTCACGGTCATGTACCTGACCAGCACCGTCATCGTTTGCGGCGTGCATTCGTTCTACAGCTTCAGTGCCATGCACTTTCGCAAACACGTGAACGCCTCGCGCGTGGTTGCCGCACTCAAGCGTGCAACGGGCGCCTTGTTCATCGGCCTGGGGGGGCGCTTGTTGAGTGCCAAGGCGGTATAAGGCAGCGGACTAGAAATGTCGCACGGCGCCCATGCTGACCATCGCCGCCAACCCCAGCAGGCAGGTGATTGCCACGGCATAGGCGATCGTGCGCCACGGTTGCCAGCGTGCCAGGAAGGTCAGGGTGTGCACCATGCGTGCGACGGTAAACAGCACCATCAGCCCGGCCGTGAGCATGAACGGCGGGTTGAATACCAGGCACAACGCGCCCAACACAAAAAACAGCGGGATGTTCTCCAGGTCATTGGCCCAGGCCTGGGCCGCGCGGAGGACTTGCGGCAACTCCTCGGGGCTCGCCGGGCGGCCGACAAAACCAGCATCTTCGGGGTGCTTGAAGGTCAGGCGGCTGATGCGATAGAAGCCCTGATAGCAAGAGATCGCCAGCATCTTCACAAACAGCGCGACCACGCAAAGGGCGTAGATGCAGAGGAGCGAGTTCATCTTCATTCCTTGAAAACAGGGGGCGCGATCATCGCCCAGATTACGCTGGTGCGTATATGCAAAAATGCCCGCTCCAGGTAGGAGCGGGCTTGTCCCGCGATTGGGGGCGATTTACGGCAAGGCGTATGCCACCACATAGTCGCCACGATCAGTCGACTGGCGCGCACCACCGGCAGTGATCACCACATACTGCTTGCCGGTTTTCGGCGACACATAGGTCATCGGGCCACCCTGGCTGCCTACTGGCAGGCGGGCTTTCCAGATTTCTTCACCATTGGCGCTGTTGAAGGCGCGCAGGTAGAAGTCCTGGGTGCCGGCAATGAACACCAGGCCGCCCTGGGTCGACAGGGTGCCGCCGAGGGTCGGCAGGCCAACCTTGATCGGCAGGTGCATGCGGATACCCAGTGGGCCGGTGTCTTCAACGGTGCCGACCGGCACTTGCCAGGCCACCTTCTGGGTCTTCATGTCGATGGCGGTGAGGGTGCCGAACGGCGGCGCCTGGCACGGAATGCCAGCCACCGACAGGAAGCGGTTCTTGTTCACCGCATAGGGCGTGCCCTTGAGCGGGACCGCGCCCATGCCGGTGTTCAGCGCTTCCCCACCGGAGGCGGCCTGGGCCTTGTTCTGCGACGGGATCATCTGAATCCACAGGCCCAGGCGCATGTCGTTGACGAAGATAAAACCATGCACCGGGTCGGTGGAGATACTGCCCCAGTTCATGCCGCCCAGCGAGCCCGGGAAGCTCAGCGCCAGGTCGGTGCCGGGCGCTGTGTAAAGGCCGTCATAGCGCATCTTCTTGAAGTCGATGCGGCACAATAGCTGGTCATACGGGGTGGCGCCCCACATGTCCGACTCGGTCAGTTGCTGGGCACCGATCTGCGGCATGCCCACCGATTTTGGCTGGGTTGGCGAGTACGGCTCGTTGGGGATGTTGCCCGGCTTGACCGGGGTTTCCAGTACCTCGGTCAGCGGCTTGCCGGTGGCACGGTCGAGCACGTAGATCTGCCCGGCCTTGGTACCGATGACCACGGCCGGCACCGACTGGCCATCGGCCTTGGTGAAGTCGATCAGGCTCGGCTGCATCGGCAGGTCGAAGTCCCAGAGGTCATTGTGCACGGTCTGGTACACCCACTTCTCTGCGCCGCTGGTTGCGTCCAGGGCCAGCACCGAAGCGCCGTACTTGTGGTTCAGCTCGGTACGCTCGACGCCGTAGAGGTCGGTGGACGAGCTGCCCATCGGCAGGAACACGGTGTTCATCGCCGGGTCGTAGGACATCGGCGCCCAGCTGTTGGGGGTACTGCGCACGTAGGTGCTGTCGCCAGTCGGGGCATTGCGGTCTTCAGGATTGCCCGGGTCGAAGGCCCAGCGCATCTGCCCGCTGATGACGTCAAAGCCACGGATCACGCCACCTGGCATGTCGGTCTGGACGTTGTCGGCAACCCGACCACCGACCACCACCGTGGTGCCGGCCATCAGCGGCGCCGAGGAGAGCTGGTAGAAGGCGTCCGGGACATTGCCCAGGCCGGCCTTGAGGTCAACCTGGCCGTTGCTGCCAAAGCCCTGGCAGAACTCACCGGTATCGGCGTCGACTGCGATCAGGCGGGCGTCGATGGTGTTGGTCAGCAAGCGGCGCTGGCAGTTGGCACCGGCCGGCACGCTGGCGGCGATGATTGGCGAGCTGTTTGCCTGGGTCGGCTGGGCGATCGGTGCGCTGGCATCGAAGTAGGCCATGCCGCGGCAACGCTGCCAGACTGCCGACTTGGCGTTGATCTCGTTCTTCCACAGCGCTTTGCCGGTGTCGGCATCGAGGGCGATCAGGTTGTTGTGCGGGGTGCAGATGAACACCTTGTTGCCGACCTGCAGCGGCGTCAGCTGGTCCTCGGCGCCGTTGCCGTCGCTGATGGCCACGTCACCGGTGTGGTAGGTCCAGGCCACTTTCAGTTTGTCGACGTTGGCGCGGTTGATCTGGTCGAGTGCGGCGAAACGGCTGCCGCCTTCGGTATTGCCGTAGTGAGCCCAGTCCTTCTGCGCCTTGGCCGGGTCGACCGCGGTCAGGCCCGGGCCGTCACCGCTTGGGGCAACGCTTGGGTGGGCGACGAACATATTGCCGGCCGCCACCGCCAGGGCAATTGCCAGCACAGCGGCCAAGCCGTAGGCGCCACGGCCAGGCGTAGCGCCAGCAGCATGCTTGAGCAGCGGATAGACCAGCGCCACCGCCAGCCCCATCGCGCTGAACATGAACAGGCGCGAGAACAGCGGCCAGAACACCAGGCCGACATCGGCCACGGCCCAGATCGCGGTACCGACCAGGAAGGCGGCGAACAGCCAGGCGCCGGCCAGTTTTCGGCGGGCGATCAGCAGGCCGGAAATGGCCATCAGCAAACCGCCGACCAGGAAGTACCAGGAACCACCCAGGCTGACCAGCTTCACGCCACCGGCGGCGAGCGCAAGGCCGAGCAGGGCGATGATCACCCCCAGGCCAACCAGGATGAATGTTGAGGCGCCAGATACGCGCGGTGTCTGTGTCATATCGAAGAAAACTCGAAGGGGGGGAGTGGTCGAATTTTATACCCTTAGCAAGCTAATTAACAAGTTAGTACATAATTCGCTCGGGTTGGCACTGTGCCGGGAAACAGCTGAAACGCCCTCTCCCACAGGGGAGAGGGTGGGTATCAGACTTAGGTATGAGTGATGTCGCGGTCCTTGGTTTCCGGCAGGAAGAAGGTGCCAAGGATCGCCGTCATCACCGCGATGACGATCGGGTACCATAGCCCGTAGTAGATATCGCCGGTGGCGGCGACCATGGCGAAGGCCACGGTCGGCAGGAAGCCGCCGAACCAGCCGTAGACCATGGTCACGCAGATCACCAGGATGGTCAGCAGCAAGACTATCGGGTAGTTGGTCTTGGCCGGGTCGGCTTTTTCCGGGTAGCCAGCGTCCTTGAGGGCGGTGCCCGGGGTGGCGATGAAGGCGTCGTTCTGGGCTTTGAAGTCGGCGGCCGGCATGCCGGTGCCTTCAAAGCTCTGGATCACCGTGTCGCCGATGCGGATCTGCGCGACGGTGCCGGGATCAGCGTTCTCGTTGCTGTAGGGGATGGCTTTTTTCGCCAGCACGCTCTTGGCCAGGTCGCACGAACTGGTGAATTTGGCCTTGCCCTCGGCCTTCATCTTCTGGAACACCGGCGATTCGCTCAGTTGCAGGCGGATGTACACCGAGACGATCAGCAGCAGGATCGACAGCAGGATCGACAGCAGGAACGGAATCCGCCAGCCCCAGGCCTCGGTGCCGAGGATAGTGCGGCAGGCGAGGATGCCGCCATGAGTCTTCTCCATCTTGTGCTTGTAGGCCGGAGTTCCCACTATCCTTAATCGGCAAAGCCACTCACTCAACGATCATCCGGCGCCTGAGGGTTGGCGGCAATCTATCCATCTTGTCTGCATCGAGGTGGCCCCTGCGTACATGAAGCTGTGGCCAGATCACCACGCCGCAGGCCGACCATACCAAGTAACAACGCGACTTGAAGCTTGCAGTGCCCCATAGGTTCTTCTGGCGCTCGAACCAGGGGTTGCCTTGAATTGCCTCAATCAAAAGGTCGAAATCACGGCTCAAGGCGACGCAGGCATTCATCGCCATTGCAGATAACATCAACAGAAAAGGCGTTAATAAGAAAACCAGTTGCACGCCGGGCATCCGGGTTCGAGGATCTTCCAGCATGGTCGTTTCCTGTGGGAGCCGGTCTTGCCGGCGATGAGGCCAGTCCAACCAGCACATCAGACGCTGACTGGATTACGACCGCTACGCGCTCGATCGCAGGCAAGCCAGCTCCCACGGGTCCGGCGTACTGATCCACTGTAGGAGCGGGCTTGACCCGCGATTGGGCCAGTCCAGTCAGCACATTAGGTGTTGCCTGAATTACGTCCAGGTCGGGTTACTGCGAAATCGAACAGCCGATGCGCACAGAACTCACCCAACACAACGGTTACTTCCAGGGCGAGATCATCGGCTCATTCCGCTCAAGGTTTGAGTCAGGATCGTCCTTCGATGGCCTTGCGGATGAGTGTTGGTTAGGGCTAAAACATGCCCAGTTTTATCAGGCCTATACCAACCATCAGCCAGGCGAATCCTACAATTGTCAACCAGGACGAAATGTACATTCGGCGTTTTAGGTAAGGTGGGAAATCTGCTACTTCCGCTGGGTCCAATACGCCTTTACGGATACCAAGGCGCGGTCTAAGCATTGCGCCGCAGACACTACCCACGACAAGCGTGCGTGACCTTACGCTGGTGATTCCCCACAAGTTGACTTGCTGATGAAGCCAGGGGCTATTTTCAAGGGCCTTGAGCATGACCTTGAAATGTCGGCTACAAGCGAGATGGACGCCAATGCCTAAGCCAGACAAACAAAATACGAAGGGGGCCAACCCCAAAGCAATTTGAGCCTCCAGCGGCCAGGCTTTCAGGTCCATCATAGACGAGCCTCGTAGATCATCTCTCCCATTCGTTCTCCAAACAGACCGCCTCCATAACCGCCTATGAGTGAGCCTGTACCAACAATAACTATGACGCAAACGGCGGCTCCCAACGGCCCGAAAGCAACGCAAACGGAAAGCGCTGCTTGTGTTCCGAAGTAAGCACCAACTGCTCCACCAGCAAGCCCCCCGGCGAAACTACCCGTCGCGGTAAACCTGACTTTTCTGCACTCATCCGTCTCCCCAACCCGACAAGCATCCCGGACCGTCAACCACGACGCCGTCCCTCCCAACCCAATCCCGACATACCCGCCATACTTGAGATACTTGGCCGTCTTCGCCACCTGGTCCAGATGCGTCGCATACCCCGGAATCTGCCCAGCCCCGCCAGCCCGGCTCCAGTGGTGCACCAGGCTGCGAGTCGAAATCCCCAGGTTCTTGCGCAAGCTGTCGTAGCTCCCCAGGTTCATCTGCTTGTTCAGGAAAGCACTCTTGAGCTGCGCATCAAGCTGCAAGTACAGCCGCCGGCGGGCATTGAAGAAGTCCGGGCTGTTCAACCTGCCGCTGCGGCTGAACTCGCGCTGATGCAATTGCTCAATACTGCGCAAGGTCGCTTCGACCTGGCGCAAGCCCTTTTCCAGCATGTCCTTGCCAACGCCCATGGCCTGGCTCGCGCCTGCGGACAGCCCGGCAATCTCGGCCTGATGGCGCATCATGAAATTGGCTTCCTCAGCACTCAGTGCAGCCAGGCTTTCGCGCACCTGCGCCGCAGCCGTCATCAGCTCGGCCTCCTCACGGGTGCAGGCACTGGTGATGTCCGGGTCACCAACGACAAAGATTTCCCCCGCCTTGAAGCCACTGGCAAAGGTCGGGTTGAGCCGCTGTAGTCGAGCGATCAGTTGAGGCCCTTGTTGTGCCGTCAGCAAGGCCAGCACCTGGGCACCGGTCATGCTGTGCGGCACGATGTAGAAGCCAGGCTGCAAAGTACCGCTGGTGGCGGTCATCGCAGGCGGAGGGGGAAAAACGGCAGATGGCGTCCTTGTCATGCGCAGGTTCCTTGGGCAAAGAGGCCCGGAACCTAGCACTGGCATTCACGGCTTAACGCACCGCTGGACGGAATGGGAAGCGTCCCACAGTAAAATCGGATTCATCGCCCTGTGGAGCTGGCTTGCCGGCGATGGCCTGGTTCACTCGAACAGCACTTCAGCCGCCATTTGCGGATACTCGGCCTGCAGAGTGGCCAGGCATTTTTGCATCAGCTCGGCGTCCCTCGGCAACTGCCTGGAAAAAGTGTCCCAGCCACTGAGCTTCAACTGTCGAGGCATCTGCACAAGCCCGGTAATCGCATCCCAGAAGGCATCCCAGTTACAGCCATACCAATCGGGAAAGCCGAGGGCGTCCCTCAACAGGCAATGCAGCTCCTTGGCGCTTGTCACCTTGCTCAGATCAATCCCTACAACCTGCAGGCGACTCAATTGAAATGCCCCAGATAGGTGAGTATGGCTGTGCTTTGCGGTTGCCGTGGATGCGATCCACCCGGCGAACGCCGATCCCCATAGATCGCGTTGTCGCCGACGATGATGAAGTGACTGAAACCGTCCAGAGACCGGGAACACAGCAGCGCTTTCTGCGCCTCGTTGGCCACCAGGCTCTGCACATACTCCAGCGATTCATCCAGCTCGACAAAGTCCGAATCCATGAAGAATTCAAGCTCCTGGGCCAGACGCCAGGTGGGATTGCGTGCCTCCCACGCCTGGTACTCGTCTGCGCTTGCCTCGGCCGACGGCTCGGGTCGCCACTGCTCGAAGGCGAACAGCTGAGCATGGGCTTCGCTCTCGAAGGTGGCGGCGAAGAGGTGGAAGGGGTAGTAGGTTGGATCATCCATAATCGGCCTTGCTGAGTGTCCTGAACGGGGCTGCAGGTTACCAGTGATCAAGGGTTAATTTTTGCCGAGTTCGCAGGTGTAGATTGGTCCGGGACCTCCCAGGGATTACGACCGCTATGCGCTCGATCGCAGGCAAGCCTGCTCCCACAGGTCCGGCGTACACAGATCCACTGTAGGAGCGGGCTTGACCCGCGATGGGGCCAGTCCAGCCAGCACGTCAGTTGTCGCCTGGATTACGTCCTTTGCGTGCTTGATTGACTGCTGCACGGTGGTTTCAATACTTGCTCGCCTGCACCAGCCCAGCGCCAATCATTAACCAGACAAAGCCAATGACTGTCAGCCAGACTGACCAAAGCATTCGGCGTTTGAGGGGGAGGGGGAAGCGGCGGAATTCTTCAGCATCAAGCAATCCTCTTCGTATATGCAGATGCGGACAGATCAATACTCCCGCCGCTGAGTAAACCAAATTCCAACGCGACGTAAAGCTGGATGTTCCCTGCGAGCGCTTCTGCGACTCAAACCAGGGGTTGCTCTGAATTGCCGAAATAAGCACAAGGAAATCGCGGCTACAAGCGATATACGCACTCATCATCAACCCGGTCAAACCGACCAGAAAAGGGGAGAGGCCGAAGATAATTTTGATTCCTAATGGCCAACTGTCGATACTGATCATTCCTACGCCTCATAGATCAAGTCACCCACCCACTCCCCGAATGCTCCGCCCGCGATACCCCCGACAAGCGACCCACCCCCGACCAGAACAATCCCACAAACCGGTACACCTAATCCGCCACTCGCTACGGCAAACACACCACATAGAGCAGTAGCGGCAACGAATCCGGCTTTGGCACCGTACGTTCCACCGATAAGCCCCCCGGCAAAGCTACCCGTCGCGGTAAACCGGATCCTTTTGCATTCATCCGTCTCCCCAACCCGACATGCATCCCGCACCGTCAACCACGACGCCGTCCCACCCAACCCGATCCCGACGTACCCTCCATACTTAAGATACTTCGCCGTCTTCGCCACCTGGTCCAAATGCATAGCGTACCCGGGAATCTGCCCGGCCCCGCCGGCCCGGTTCCAGTGGTGCACCAGGCTACGCGTCGAAATGCCCAGGCCCTTGCGCAAGCTGTCGTAGCTCCCCAGGTTCAGCTGCTTGTTCAGGAAGGCACTCTTGAGCTGCGCATCAAGCTGCAAGTGCAGCCGTCGGCGGGCGTTGAAGAAGTCTGCGCTGTTCAACTTGCCGCTGCGGCTGAATTCGCGTTGATGCAATTGCTCGATACTGCGCAACGTTGCTTCGACCTGGCGCAGGCCCTTTTCCAGCATGTCCTTGCCGCCCCCCATGGCCTGGCTCGCACCCGCGGACAGCCCGGCAATCTCGGCCTGATGGCGCATCATGAAATTGGCCTCTTCAGCACTGAGTGCAGCCAGGCTTTCGCGCACCTGCGCCGCAGCCGTCATCAGATCGGCCTCTTCACGCGTGCAGGCATTGCCAATGTCCGGGTCAGCAATGACGAAGATTTCCCCCGCCTTGAAGCCACTGGCAAAGGTCGGGTTAAGTCGCTGTAATCGAGCGATCAACTGAGGCCCCTGTTCTGCCGTCAGCAGGGCCAGCACCTGGGCACCGGTCATGCTGCGCGGCACGATGTAGAAGCCTGGCTGCAACGTGCCGCTTGCGGCGGTCATCGCAGGAGGTCGGGGGAAAACGGGGGATGGCGTCCTTGTCATGCGCAGGTTCCTTGGGCAATGAAGCCCGGAACCTAGCACTGGTGTTTACGGCTTAACGCACCGCTGGACGGAATCGGAATCGTCCCACGGCAAAATCGGGTTGATCCAATACGCCTAGAATGTCTGGCCAAGAACCCTTTGGGTGCTGGCGTGCCAGCGATGGCCACGTTCACTCGAACACCAATCAGCAGCCAGCTGCGGATACTCAACCTGCAGTTTGCGTTTTTCAGGGGCCCGCTCAACCACCCGTCGGGCATAACGCACTTTTGCCACTACCCCCTGGCCAGTCCGGTTTTCCCTGCTTAACTGATCAGGGCTGCCAGGCAGGCAGCTATGCGCCCAGGGAGGGTTCCATACCCGTTGCACCTCGGCAAACCGTGCCTATTTGGGCATGGCTGTGCCGGACCGCAGCGTCTTCTGCGCAGGCAATCTGCGCGTGACGCCATCGTGGAGGTCGCAACGCCGTTCGCCTGCATCCAACTGCGCGCCAAGGAAGTCGCCCGCCAGAAACAGCCCACGCGCTTGTTTCCACTCATTGATTGCAATGGAGGCACCATGACTGACTCAGTACAAGCACCCGTGATAGGACTGTTCCCACTGTCCTATGTTATCGGCACCGAAGCGCCCGGCGCTCAGCGCCTGGTTCTCGACCTGCTGGTGCACCCGGCCGATCGCACCCTGCGCGGCACCGCTCAGATTACCCAGTCCAGCAATCCGCCGCTGGACCTGCACCTGGATGTGTGGGGTACCTACAGCTACCAGCTGTTCCTGCCGCCGAGCCCGAGCAGCATCCTCATCACCCTGCAGGGCAACCATGGCGGCCCTACTGCCAACTCGCCGGTTATCTTCAGCCTGCACCTGGCGGTCGGCACGGACTGGCAAAAAGGCCAGGCCGGCTACCGTTACCTGAACAGCCAGGGGCAATGGATTGTGGTCGAGGCGCCGGCACACCGGGAAGACACCCGCATCAAGGCCTTCGGTGACCTCGATATCCCAACGCTGTTGCACGCCGCCACCCTGGAGGCGGCGATTGCCACTGGCGATCTCGCCCACCTCAAGGCCCTGGCCGCCGGTGATGCGGGCGCTGCCCTGAACACCGCCATTGATTCGACCAAGAGCGCTTCCGGCAAAGCTGGCAAATCCAGCCGCGCCTGAACAGACAAGGAGTCGCACCATGCCTGCAATTGGACTGTTCCATACCCGCCTCAACGTCCGCACCGGTCTGCTCGGTGCGCCGGTCCTGACCCTCGATCTGCTGGTCAACACCGTGCAGAAGAAGATCACCGGCGTGGCCAGCATCTTCGCGGCCACTTACCCTCCGCTGAACTTCCACGCCGACGTGTGGGGGGACTATTCCGACCTCAAGCTTGGCCTCAAAGGTGAGGGCCATATCGTCCTCAACCTGACCGGCAGCCCGAGCGGCCCGTTCAGCACCCTGGAGCAGACCTTCCATCTGCACGGGATTCTCAGTGCCAACTGGGCTCGCGGTACCGCCAGCTATCGCTACCTGCCGCTGGATGGCAGGCCATGGCAGGTGGTGCCGCATGCCAGCGTGCGCCAGGCGCCGACTGAAACTCACCAGGCCCAGAAGGACGTCAGCGAACATAGCCGCAATCGCTTGCAGGCGGCGATTGATCAGCTGAAAAGCGCTTAAACACGTGTGGGAGGAGGGCAGCCCGGGGTGACCGGGCTGTCTTGCCTACCCTTGCAAAGGCTGTAGGAATTAGGCTAGATCGAGGCATAGGTGTCTCGTTGCCAGGGTCGATCCATGCCGCTGATTTTTCACAAGATGCACGCCAATGGCGACGACTTCGTTATCGTCGATGCGCGCAACGCCTCCAACCCCATCACCAGCACGCTCGCTCGGCGGCTGGGTGATCGCGTCAGCGGCATCGGCTTCAATCAACTTGCAGTGGTGCTTGATTGCCAAGAAGCTGATGCGCGACTGATGTTCTGGAATGCCGATGGCTCCACGCTGGACGTTTGCGGCAGCGCAACGCGGGGTGCTGCGCACAGGCTGATGAGCGAAGCGAACACCCGTTCGATAACGCTGCACACCAACCGTGGCTTACTGACGTGCGAACGAACAGCAACCGGCGCCATTTCAGTCAGTATGGGAGTGCCGTTGTTCGGCTCGGCGGATGTTCCGCTGGCTACGCACCTGGATACGGCTGTGTTGCCGCTGGCTGGTGGGCCTATCGCCTGCAGTATGGGCAACCCCCACTGCACCTATTTTGTCGATGATCTGGCGGCTGTTGATGTAGCGGCCATTGGGCCGACCATTGAAACCCACCCGCTGTTCCCCCTCCGGACCAACGTGCATTTCGTTCAGGTCATCGACCGAAGCCACATCCGCTTGCGCATCTGGGAGCGCTGGGGCGGCATTCCATTGGGCTCGGGGTCGTGTTCCTGTGGTGCGGTGGTCAACGGTATCCGTCGCGGCCTGCTCGACCCTTGCGTTGAGGTGGCGTGCGATGGCGGGACGGTGACCGTGCAATGGGATGGCGTGGGCCCGGTGTTTCTCACCGGTCCGGTGGCGTTGAGCTATTCGGGCGAAGTTGTCGATGACCTGTTACAGCCAGGCTCCGGCGGCGAATAACACGCCAGCGCACGGCGTAACGCCTGGCGGGTTTGCCCGAGTATTTGCGCCCGGCACAAGACTTCCCGGCGAAAACCCGGATAATGGCCGCCAAATCGTTTTGCTCGTATGGTATTCCCGCATGGAAATCAAGGTTAACTTTCTCGACAACCTTCGACTTGAAGCCAAGTTCGATGACTTCACGGTGGTGGCCGATCAACCGATCCGCTACAAGGGCGATGGCTCGGCACCGGGGCCGTTCGATTACTTTCTGGCTTCGTCGGCCCTGTGCGCGGCGTACTTCGTAAAGCTGTACTGCCAGACCCGCGATATTCCCACCGATAATATCCGCCTGTCGCAAAACAACATTGTCGATCCGGAAAACCGCTACAAGCAGATCTTCAAGATCCAGGTCGAGCTGCCGGCCGATATCAGCGAGAAGGACCGCCAGGGCATCCTGCGCTCGATCGACCGTTGCACGGTGAAAAAAGTGGTGCAGACCGGCCCCGAGTTTGTCATCGAAGAGGTAGAAAACCTCGATGCCAACGCCCAGGCCTTGCTGATGCTCGACCCGGCCTCGGACACCAGCACCTATATCGTCGGCAAGGACCTGCCGCTGGAGCAGACCATTGCCAACATGTCGGGGATTCTCGCCGGCCTGGGCATGAAGATCGAGATCGCCTCGTGGCGCAACATCGTGCCCAATGTCTGGTCGCTGCACATTCGCGATGCGCAGTCGCCGATGTGCTTCACCAATGGCAAGGGCGCAACCAAAGAGGGCGCGCTGGCCTCGGCGCTGGGCGAGTTCATCGAGCGGCTCAACTGCAACTTCTTCTACAACGATCAGTTCTGGGGCGAAGACATCGCCAACGCCGACTTCGTCCATTACCCGGACGAGCGCTGGTTCAAGCCCGGGCGTAAAGATGCGCTGCCGGTGGAGATTCTCGACGAGTACTGCCGCGAGATTTACAACCCCGATGGCGAGCTGCTTGGCTCGCACCTGTACGACACCAACTCCGGCAACATCGAGCGTGGTATCTGCTCGCTGCCGTTCGTGCGCCAGTCCGACGGTGAGGTGGTGTATTTCCCCTCCAACCTGATCGAGAACCTGTACCTGAGCAACGGCATGAGCGCCGGTAACACCCTGGCTGAAGCCCAGGTGCAATGCCTGTCGGAGATCTTCGAACGGGCGGTCAAGCGTGAAATCCTCGAAGGCGAGCTGGCATTGCCGGATGTGCCACAGGACGTACTGGCCAAGTACCCGGGAATTCTTGCCGGCATACAGGGCCTGGAAGAGCAGGGCTTCCCGGTGCTGGTCAAGGATGCATCGCTGGGCGGTGCCTTCCCGGTGATGTGCGTGACCTTGATGAACCCGCGCACCGGCGGCGTGTTTGCCTCGTTCGGCGCGCACCCAAGCTTTGAAGTGGCGCTGGAACGCAGCCTGACCGAATTGCTCCAGGGCCGCAGTTTCGAAGGCCTGAACGACCTGCCGCAACCGACTTTCGAAAGCCATGCGGTGACCGAGCCAAACAACTTTGTCGAACACTTCATCGACTCCAGCGGTGTGGTGTCGTGGCGCTTCTTCAGTGCCAAGGCAGACTTCGAATTCGTCGAGTGGGACTTCGCGGCCGAGGGTGAAAACGCCAACGTCGAAGAAGCCGCGGCGCTGTTCGGCATTCTCGAAGACATGGGCAAAGAAGTGTACATGGCGGTGTACGAGCACCTGGGCGCCACCGCTTGCCGCATCCTGGTGCCGGACTATTCGGAAATCTATCCGGTCGACGACCTGATCTGGGACAACACCAACAAGGCGCTGTTTTTCCGCGAAGACATCCTCAACCTGCACCGCCTGGATGATGAGCAGCTGCACGCGTTGGTCGAGCGTCTGGAAGAAAGCGAGCTGGATGATTACACCGACATCACCACCTTGATCGGCGTCGAGTTTGACGACAACACCGTCTGGGGGCAGTTGACCATCCTCGAGTTGAAGCTGCTGATCCACCTCGCGCTGCAGCAGTTTGAGCCGGCAAAAGAGCTGGTCGAAACCTTCCTGCAGTACAACGACAACACCGTTGAGCGCGGCCTGTTCTATCAGGCGCTGAATGTGGTGCTTGAGGTGGCGCTGGATGACGAGCTGGAACTGGCCGATTACGAAGTCAACTTCCGCCGCATGTTCGGCAACCCGCGCATGGACGCGGTGCTTGGCTCGGTGGATGGCAGTGTGCGCTTCCATGGCCTGACGCCGACCAGCCTGAAACTCGAAGGGCTTGATCGCCACCTGCGCCTGATCGACAGCTATAAGAAGTTGCACGCGGCCCGGGCCAAGGTAGCGAACCTGTCCCGTTAAATCGCGCTAACAAAAAAAAGCACCTTCGGGTGCTTTTTTTGTGTTTATTCGCCCGGGTTATAGCCATGTAGCCAACGGTTCTTGCCACCGAAACAGCAGCCCTTGCCGGATGAAGGGGTTAGCGTTTAGCTGAACGCTCGTGTGTACAACCTCATCAGGTGCAGACCATGAGCACACCCCTGGATTTGAATGCATTGAAGGCACGCCAGCAGGCGGCGTGGGCCAGTGGCGATTACGCGGTGATCGGTACGACCTTGCAACTGGTTGGCGAATGTTTGGCTGAGGCCTGCGACTTGCGCTGGGATGAAAAGGTCCTGGATGTTGCGGCCGGCAACGGTAATGCCACCCTGGCCGCCGCACGCCGTGGTTGCCAGGTGACCTCCACCGATTACGTACCCGAGTTGCTCAAACGAGGTGAGGAGCGCGCCCGGGCTGAGCGGTTGAACGTAACCTTTCAAGTCGCCGATGTCGAAGCCTTGCCGTTCCAGGACGGCACCTTCGATGCCGTGTTGTCGACCTTCGGTGTGATGTTCGCCCCCGACCAGGCACAAGCGGCGAAGGAGCTGGGCCGCGTGTGCCGTTCGGGTGGGCGCATTGGCCTGGCCAACTGGACCCCGCAAGGGTTTGTCGGGCAGATGTTCAAGACCCTCGGCCGCCACGTGCCGCCGCCTGTCGGCGCGCAACCGCCGTCACGCTGGGGTGATGAAGAGCAATTGCACAACCTGTTCGGCGATAACATAGGTGCGATCAAAGTCAGCCGCCAGCATTTCAATTTTCGCTATCGCTCGCCAGCGCATTTCATCGAGGTGTTCAGGACCTGGTACGGGCCGGTGCACAAGGCATTTGCGTCGTTGGAAGGTGACCAGGCCAGCGCGCTGGAGCGCGATCTGACGCAGTTGCTCAATGATAACAATGTGGCGGGGGACGCGTCGCTGGTGGTGCCCAGCGAGTACCTGGAGATCGTCATCACTCGCCGTTGAAGTACCTGCATCATCAACGTTGTGAGCGCCGGTATGTCGAGTGCCCGCTATGCCGTACGAGGTTTGTAGTCGCAATGGATCTACAGGCTCTCAGTCTCATTTCGGTGGATGTCAAAGCCGCATTGTTTTAATGCGTCTTTGACCCTATCGACAACATCGAGGTACTTCGCTGCGCGCACGAGCTATCCCGCGGCTTTCTCCCTTTGGCAGTACAAGCATGGCGTGCATTCTCACCTGTGGCTATCAGCGGCTAGGGTGCTGTTCAGATCAAGCACATCGACGACATCACCGGTGAAGAAATCCACGACCTCCAGACGATGGGTCAACAGCCGATCGCCAAACCAGTCGGCAGCGAGCCGGCCGGGTGGGCCCTTCTGGCGTACCACCGTGGTCTCGGTCTGGCCGCTGGCCGTTGCGATAATGACGTCTTCGCCCCAATTGGAGCGTTGTGTTGCCGGGATCGGCATGCACAGGTGGCTACCGGATTCATTGAACAGGATGTTACCGGCACCTATCTGGCCGTATTCGCCCATGTCCCTGGCCCAGCGCGTCGCGCCAGTGCGATCGCAGCACAGCAGGCGGTTGTTTTCGCCGGTGGCGAACAGGTACTGACCATCACGGGAAAAACGCAGGCTTTTGACTTTGGCCTCCAGCGCCAGGCTGATCTTGTTGATCTCGCCACTGGCGCAGTCAACCGTCAGCACACTGTTGCGGGCACGCTCATCGGGTGCCCAGAGTTTGCCTTGCTCAGGGTCGATACAGCCGAACCTGGCATCGACATCACGGGCGATAGGCTCGCTGCACTCACCGCTGTCCAGGTCGATGATCACAGGGCGCTTTCTATCGTTGCCGACGCTGACCAGCGCGTACTGGCCACTGGGGTCCAGACGTGACCAGTACGACAGATACCTGTCGGTCTCATGCAACTGCGTGCAACCCTGAAGAAAGCTCAGGCGCGAACGGCTGGCGCCACGCACCACCTGCCAGTCGCAACCTCGCAGGGCCATGCGCCGACCATCGCGGGAGATGTCGCAGACACTATCATCGGCCTGGGGGCCGGCTGGCCGGGTCAATGCGCCGGTGTCCGGATCGTACTGGGTCAGGCAGGTGGGCCGAATGCTGTCGCTTTTGTCGAAGAACACCAGGCGGCGGGGTACATCAATGTACATTGCAACTCCGGAAAACCAGTGGGCAAGGTGGCGCAGGATAAAGGCTGGATAGGGTGGCTGGAAACCAGTTCTGCCTGGATTACGACCGCTGCGCGCTCGATCGCTGGCAAAGCCAGCTCCCACAGGGTGGGGTGTTTACAGGTCCATTGTGGGAGCCGGCCTTGTCGGCGATGAGGCCAGTGCAGCCAGCAGATCAAACGTTGCCCGGTCGCATAAAGTTGAAATACCCCGCATTGCCCGCCAGAATCGCGCCCCGGCCAGAGGTGCCGGATGTTGCGGGTGAAAAGGGGCTGCAGTTGAACGAACAGACATTGTCCATGCGCCTGGAGCGCGTCGCGGCGCAGGTGCCAGCGGGTGCGCGGCTGGCCGATATTGGCTCGGATCACGCCTACCTGCCGGTGGCGTTGCTGCGCCGTGGCGCGATTGCGGCGGCGGTGGCTGGCGAGGTGGCCTTGACGCCATTCAGCGCGGCCCAACGCACCGTGCGCGACAACGGCCTGGAGCAGCAGGTCAGCGTGCGCCTGGCCAACGGCCTGGCGGCGATCGAGCCGGCTGATGGCATCAGCGCGATCAGCATCTGCGGTATGGGCGGCGAGACCATTCGCGACATCCTCGACAGTGGCAAGGCGCACTTGAACGGGCAGGAACGGCTGATCCTGCAACCCAACGGCGGCGAGCAGCCTGTGCGCCTGTGGCTGATGGAAAACGGCTACCGGATACTCTGCGAAGAAATACTGCGGGAAAACCGCTTCGACTACGAAATCATCGTTGCCGAGCGCGCAGGCCCTGTGACCTACAGCGCCGAACAGCTGTACTTCGGCCCGCTGCAGATGCAGGCCCGCAGCCCGGCGTTCCTGGCCAAGTGGCAGAGCATCCTGCGGCGCAAGCAGCAGACCCTGGCCAACTTCGCCCGGGCGCGGCACGCCGTGCCCGAGGCGAAGGTTCAGCAAGTCGCCCGGCAGGCCCGGTGGATTACCGAGCTGCTGGCGTAAGCCTTTGTATATCCGTTGGGTCGGCCTGCAATTGCCACTGGCTGCGTAGCGACTGCAACTGCGCCTCCAGGATCGACACGCCGCGCTCGCGCTGGGCGATGCGCTCGCGCTCGAACAGGTCGTTGAGCAGGCCGACCAGGTTGCGCGACTCGGTGGCCGAGGTCGGTGTATTCACGTCGTTTTCCACCTGGCCATTGGCGTAGGTGCGCACCCGTTCATTGCGGCTGGCCTGCTGGGTGACGCTGGCCTCTACCAGGCGACTTTTGTCGTAGACCAGGCGGGTACTGCTGCTCGATTGATCGTTGATCTCGTGGTAGCGGTAGTTCTGCGACGCCGGGTCAAGGCTCAGCCCCACCTGGGGGTTGAAGTCTGCATGATAGGCAGCCGTCAGCCGTGCCTGCTGATCCTGTTGCACCGTGCGACCCAACTGGGCCGTGCCGCGGACCGTGGTCGACTGGGAGACCTGATAGTCGAAGTGGTCGGTTTCTGTCGGCCGCATCGGGTTGATCTGCTGGACTGACTGGCTGATCGAGGCGCTGAAGTCGGCCAGGCCGCTGAGCAGGGCAGTGTCTTTGGCCGCCAGCAGCGGGATACGGCCGCTCGACGGTTTGCCTGTGTCGTCGGCACTGTTGAGCTGGACGAAAGCGTCCTTGAACAGGCTCACCAGGCCCTCGTCGCCGTTGCCCCGGCTTTGCGCCGCGTCGAACTGCTTCAGGTAATGACTGATCGCCGCCTGACGCTGGGTGCTGGTGCCCAGCAACGATGTGTCGCGGGTATCGAGGTTCAGTTTCACGTTACCGTCAGGCCCTTGCAGGCTGAGGGTGCGTGCGCTGTCGTTCAGGCTCAGGTCAAAGCTCAGCGGCTCGCCGCTGGGTGTCTCAAGCCTGGCGTTCATCTGCAGCGAGCGGAACAGCGCCGGGTCGAGCGTGGCCAGTTTGCCCAATTGCAGGCGCGGGGGCTGTGCGCTCAGGCCATTGATGGTCGCCTGGAAACTATCGGACAGCGCCGCCAGGCCCTCGAGCTCATCGCTGCTGAGTTGGCCGCCCTGCACCTCGGCGCTCACCGCCAGGCCTTGCTCATTGCTGGCCAGGGACAGGGTGACAGTGGCTCCGGAGGCGGTAGTCAGGCTCAGGCTCACGCCATTGGCCGGGTGTTGGCGCAGGTTATCGCCTTGAAGCTTGAGGACTTCGGCGCTTGGCTGGGCCCCGTCGGCGAAGGCGAATACCGATTGCGTAAAGGACTGCCCGCCGTTGGCCACCAGTTGATTCAGCACGGCAGCGCCAAGCCCGTGCAAGCGCGAGCCGATAGCGGAAGACTGGACGCCGCCGAGCAGGTTCATGCTGAGCTTGTTCAGGCTGTCGTGTTCCAGCACGTAGCGCTTCGGTACGGCAACTGCCCCGCGGGACGAATAGGTGCCTGCGTCGTCGCCACGGGGGCTCTGGCCCAGGCTGACGGTAGTACTCGGGGTGGCCGCGACCTGCTCGGTGCGGGTATTGGCGGTGCTGGCCGGTGTCGGCTGGGGGGCTGTGTATGCAGGGGCAATACGCAATCCTGCGATGATTGGGCTCATGGTCGGTACCCGTAGTTTCCATACTAGTTAAAGGGGTATCGGCGGCGTTTTGCCGAGCTTGAGCATCAGGACTGCGATGCTGGTTGCGCGGCACGGTAGGTGGTGATCAGGCCGGGCGCACCACGCTGAGCTTCGTATGGGGGGCTATCCAGTTGGCGGCGATTCATTCGCCCTGAGTGACGGCGTCGTGACTGGGTTCAGCGGCCAGTTTCAAACGGTCAGCTTTACTGATGTATTTAGGCTTGCTCTTCGGTGCCAGTTTGGCACTGGCCTTTTTGGCATGAGCCTTCAACAGCTGCTTTATCTTCTTTTGACGATTCACGTTGTTACTCGGCTGGTAAATGCTTGAATGATATCAGCTGCGCGCCACGTTGTTTTTTGACCCGGTACATATCGCCATCCGCATGGCTGAGCAACGTGTCGGCATCCTCTGCGTCCTTGGGGTAAAAGGCCACGCCGACACTACAGGAGGGCATTTTGATCCCGCCAAATTCAGCGCCGAGCGGCTCGGCCATGGCCGCGAGAATCTGCTCCACCTTCGCGTAAACGGCATCGTGTGACTGGATACCCGGCAGCAGCACGGTGAATTCATCACCCCCCATCCGGGCTACCGTGTCGGTTTCACGTACGCAGCGTTCCAGGCGCCGGGCAATCGTGCAGAGAATCCGATCACCCATTGCATGCCCATGGACATCATTAATACCCTTGAAGTCATTGATATCCAGAAACAGCAGCGCCAGGGTGCTCTGGTGGTGCTGCGCCGCTCGAAGGGCCGACTCCATTCGTTGATTGAACAGCGAGCGGTTGGTCAGTGCTGTCAATGGATCATGATGGGCCAGGAAGCGTAACTCATCCTCGGCCTGCCTGAGGGCCGTGACGTCCCGCGCCACACCGATTCGTGCACCCACCTCCTCGGACCAGAAGGCCGCCCACAGGATATGCACGACACCGCCATCCTTGCGGATGTAACGGTTGCGAAAGTCAACGTGGGAGTGGCCATTCATGACCCGGACAATGGAGGCCCGGGTGACCGCCAGGTCGTCAGGATGGATGTAGTCGGTGATCGGGGTACCGGTCAGCTCGTCGGCACCGTAGCCGAGCAGTGCCTCGCAAGCATCACTGACAAATACAATCTGGTTGTCCCTGTCGACCACGAAGACCGTGTCCAGCATCAGATGGATCAGTTTGGGGTAGAGCGCTTGGAGGTCTATGGGCATAGGCTGGGACGTCCGGTTCAGGTCGCCTGATCATAACGCTATCGCGCGGGGCCAATACAGTGTGGACCGGAGCAACGTAATCTGCCGCGGTCCGGCCAATGGCTGACGGTTATGGGGGACGCGATCGACCCGTCTTTACACCTTAGCGGCGATAGTAGCGGCGATCGTCCTCATAACGGTAACGCATGGCCCGATCATGGTGGCGTTCCCAGTAACGATGGCGCTCGGCTTCGCGCCGGGCTTGCTCGCGACGCCATTGTTCCCTGCGCCAGTTGTCTCGGCGCCAATCGTCTCGACGATCATGCCAACGGTCGTCATGCCGGTAGTGGTCATCATGGGCAAGCAACGGCCCAGGCTGGTTTTCGGCCATGCTGGCGATAGTCGGCCACGGGTTGCCGGCCGCCAGGGCCGGCGCCTGGACAACCGGCGTTGGAGCGGCGACAGCAGGGGTTGAGGTCTTCATCTGTGTTGCTGATGCCGAGCCCACTGCCGCGAGTGCGAACAGGGCAACGAGCACCATCCGTGGGGCTTGGAATTTCATGAGCGATGACAACCTCTGAAGGACGATTGAACGTATCCACATAGACCGATAAAAAGGGAAAAGTTCTAAGCCGCCGCTGCTTAATTCGGCGTGGGCTTGGCCCCGCGAATCTATATGACCGCCATCGCGAGGCAGGCCTGCGCCTGGCGTATGATGCTCAACCGTCTTTGCCGATAAGGAAATCGCCATGCTCCCTGACAAGGCCTGCGCAGTGGTTTTTTCATCCACGCCGCACCCCAGGCTCCTGTTGTTTCGTCATCCGCTGGCCGGAGTGCAACTGGTGAAGGGCAGCATTGAAACCGGCGAAACACCTGCCCAGGCAGCGCTGCGAGAACTGGCGGAAGAGTCTGGCATCAGTGCCGCCACCATCGTGGACGACCTGGGGTGTTGGGATGCCGAGCACCTTGGCCAGACCTGGTCGTTTCAATTGTGCCGGGCGAGCGGACCGCTGCCTGAGCAGTGGTCTCATCAGACGCTCGACGATCATGGCCACGTGTTCACATTCTTCTGGGCTGGGCTTGAGCATTTACCCCTTGCCGACTGCCACCCTGTGTTTCAACGAGCGCTGCGGTTTGTCTGCGCGACCTTGAAAACGCGTGGTCATTGGCCAGGCAAACAGGGCTAAATAATCCGCCGCAGGGCGATATACTCCGGGCCATTGGTTGATGCCCGAGAGAAGCTTATGCGCCAGGTTTTGCTTATCGTTGATGTCCAGTCCACGTTCAGTCCACCCGAGTGGCTGGTCGATGGGGTGCGGGCGTTGTCAGAGCGGATTGTCACGATTGCCTCGGTCGAGCTGCATGATGAGCAGGTAACCCCGTTTGCACAACAACTCGGTTGGCATCCTGCGGCCGAAGACGAGAGCCTGGTCGAAGCCGACAAAGTGTTTGTAAAGCACGGCTACGGGCAGACCGCAGAAACCATCGAGTACATCAAGCAGCTCGGTGTGGAGCGCGTGCTGGTTTGTGGTCTGCAGACCGAAACCTGCGTGCTCGCCGCCGGGTTTGCACTGTTCGATGCAGGGTTGATGCCGACGCTGGTGACCGACCTGACCGTTGGCTCATCCCTGGACAGGTCAGGTCGGTTGGGCATCGATCTGTGGAAGCATCATTTCCGCCAGGTGACCACCAGGGCAGAGGTGCTTGCTGAGCTTGATGCGTGAGTTCTTACAGGGTGGCAGGAGCGCCTGGGTCGATCCATGTGCTCATCACGACACGCCTGCTTCAGGCCAGTACGCAGCGGTTTTGAGCTTTAGCGGGAGCGCGCGCAAGTGTGAGCCCAACGCCCATCGTTGACCGTTCGCTTATGAGTCACGCACTACCCATTTCCTTATACAAGAAGGGTTCAAGGTGAGTCTTGATCTGTATCTAGAGGCGGATAAAGCGCTTACGATGTTCACACTGAGACAAGCCATGGAGCATGCTGGCGCGTTCCAGATCAACATGGCGGAGTGCGGTTTGGACGCAGCCTTTAGCTCGGGGGTGAGATTGACTGGCGATGGCGCAGTTACCGATCCCGCGATTTACGCTGAGGATACCAAGGGTATCGACTTTCAAGTCGCTATGCGCTGTAGCATCAGAATCAAAGGTCCCGAACCAGATGGTCAGTCGGCTATGCAGGACCTGAACAAAATAGCCGAATCCATTGCTCAGACGTGTGCGTCGCTGTTCCTGATAACCTTTCAGTTCGAAGAAACGTTGTACTGGCGGGACGCAACGGGGCTGCATAGCGCCTTACGCGAGGACGCCACCCGCCATGACTAGTCCGCCTCTCGGTTATTCTTGTCGGCCGTGAATGTTTTAACAACGAATGTTATGAGCACCACCCACTCCAGGACATAGTCATGCGACAAATCACTGTTGGAACCAAGCCAGTCAGAGGCTCGATACGACGTCTGCGCGCACTTGAGCGATGGGCTTTGGGTTTTCATGGCAGCTGTTATCCTCAATCCGAACACAAGGAAGCCTATAAAAACTGGAAAATCCCGGTTCATTCAGGTCTGGTGCAAGGCCCACGTGCCAGGGTTGAAAACCAGGCCTTCTGCATACAGCAGTTGCTTGAAGCGGCCAATCACCTGTCCAAAGCGGCTGACCGCTCAGTTGGGTATTATCGAGTGGCTTGTCTGTTGGTCTGGCCTTGGGTTCATCAGAGTGAGGTGACAGTATTTTACGATCGGGATTACTACCTCGGCTTTCTGGGACAGGCCAATACACTTGAGTCTGATCTGCTTAGTCAAACTCTGGCATTACACTTGCCAGGGAACTTCATCGAGCATGGACATGATGTCACTCAACCAGAAGACGAGGTCGAGGTTCAGTGGTGGTGTATAGGTGAGCCGGCATGACCGGCATCCTCCTTGGTACGCACGTCATCATGTGGGCTTCGATCCAGGGTGGAAGTGGCTAGACCAGCTATCTGTCGCTGTCCGGCCAGTGGCTGGCTGTTATGGGGAGAACTAGCGACCCGGATCAGGCGTTGAGGTGCCGCAGTTTCACGTAATGTAAAAGTTCTAAAGCCGCTGCTTAACGAGCCAACGGCCACTCGGTCAGCGGTAGGCGCGGGCTTGCCCGGCGCCCAGGCACGGTGGAGCGCCCGGTGTTCAGATCCAGACGTCATTGCTGGCCGTGCGCTCGCCACCTTCATGGCCTGTATTCAGAATGCCCCGTGGCTCGATCATCAACAGCTTGGCTTCACCCTCCGCAGCCGTTCTGTGCTCCAAGCCGCAGGGGACGACATACAGTTCCCCTGGGCCCACGTACACGCTTCCTTGCGGCATGCACGCGCCCGGGCTGAGCGTTGCGTACGACCCAGTCGCAGGCCTGGGGCAGGGTGAGTGCCACATTCGAGAAGGTACCGATGCAAACGTCTGTCGTCATTGCGTTACCTTGGGTTTGAGCGTCTGCTTTCGGCCAGAAGCTGCCGGTGGTCGTTGCATTTCGCTTGTCGTCGGCGTGTGGCTAAGCTTAATAAACCGGGGCGAATTGAAACCTGGCTGAAAGCGGCCATCGGTGGACCTGGATTAGCATCAAGGCGGCGCCCCAAAGGAGACGAACATGTATGCGGTTATCAGAACCTATCTAGGTACTGGAGCAAAGCAGCTTTTCGAGCTTTTAGAAGTGCGCAAAGCCGACGTCGAAGCAGCCTTGCGGACAGTGCCTGGGCTGGTCAGCTACACGCTGCTGAATACGGGTGATGGCGGTACGTCGATAACTGTCTGCACGGACAAGACCGGCAGCGATGCGAGCTTGAAAGTCGCCCGTGACTGGATTCAGAAAAATGCTTCGAGTATCCACGCGCAGCCGCCGATCGTAACGGAAGGTCCGGTCATTGTGCAGATCAAATAGCGCGTTCTTGCGCTTGATCTGGCGACACTATCGCTGTCGCAGGCTTTGCGTGTCTGTTTCTACAGCGCCAGGCAGGACGCGACCGCATCTTCGAGCATGGCCACCAACTCAGGGTCCATGAAGCGAAAATCATCCGGTATATCCAGGGTATACAGCCGCTTGTGCTCAAGCAGCCGCGCGTAGTGCGCCTGCAGGCGATTCTGGTGTTTGCGTTCCATGACAAAAATCACATCGGCCCAGCGAATATCCGCCGGGCCGATGGGTTTACGTGCATTCGGGCTGGTGCCCGCCGACCGGGCATCGAAGCCGGGGCGGCGGCGCCAGAGCGCTTCTGCGGTAGGGCTGCGCCATTGATTACGGCTGCAGACGAACAGGAGGTTAGTCACTCTTGATCCAACAGTTGGCGGGTGGAGCGGATGGGATAGCTCATGCCGAGTTGGCGTGCCCTTATCAGCTTGTCGGCACGGGTGTACAGCAGCTTCCAGTTCTTTTCGGGCTTGAACTCCAGCGGATGCACCGCTTTGGTTTTGCCACTTTTACGGGCCTGTGAGCGTCTCCAGGCGCGGGTTCTTTCCATGATCTTGTCCTCGTGAGTACCGGGTTCAGCAGCCGCGGTAATACGAGTTGGCGCTATAGTAAGCGCGAATCGGGATTGTGGCTAGAGGCCGGTCCAGCCAGCACATCAGGTGGTGCCTGGATTACGACCGCTTCGCGCTCGATCGCTGGCAAGGCCAGCTCCCACAGGTCCGGTGTACACACATCCACTGTGGGAGCTGGCTTGCCAGCGATGAGGCCGGTACAGCCAGCACATCAGGTGGTGTCTGGATTACGACCGCTGCGCGCTCGATCGCTGGCAAGGCCAGCTCCCACAAGTCCGGCATACACAGATCCACTGTGGGAGCTGGCTTGCCAGCGATGAGGCCGGTACAGCCAGCACATCAGGTGGTGTCTGGATTGCGACCGCTTCGCGCTCGATCGCTGGCAAGGCCAGCTCCCACAGGTCCGGTGTACACAGATCCACTGTGGGAGCCGGACTTGCCGGCGATGGGCTACGCAGTAGCCCCAAGCCGCCGACTACCGCAACGGCACATAAATATCCGTCTGCCACTGCTCCTGCGGCGTTTGCGGATAAGCACTCAGGTAATGAAAAAACAGCGGCTGATCGCGCAACTCTTCACCACTGTCCGGCAACCAGTCGCGATAAAGCGGATAGATGGATTCACCAATATGGTCCGGCGAACCCTCATGCCGCACTACCGCATAACGCCCGCCAGCAATCACCCGTTCGTGCACGCCGAGTTCATTTGCCGCCACCGCCTCATCAATCTCACCACAAATGGCGAAACGAAAATCCTCCGCCGGCGTGGTATCGGGGTTGCCATAGGGGATGCCAAAGCTGCGGCTCGACGCCACCGGCGACTGCCCGCTCGCCATGCGCCAGGCAATGAACTGGCGCACGCTCTCGTCGACCTGCGCGGCCGGCCCGCAGTGCTCCAGCGCTGCGACCCGGGTTTGAACAAATTCCACAATACGAACCTGCATGATGACGCTCCTGGAAAAGTGAGGGATAGCGAACACCGCATTCCAGGCCTGCCAGTTCGGCTGGCGGCGAAAGGCGCTAGGCGACATGCCCAGCGCCCGCCGAAACGCCCGGCTGAACGCCTCGGGGCTTTCGAAACCTGCCGCCAGGGCAGCCTCCAGCACCGAGTGATCGGCATTGGCCGCCAAACGATGCGCCGCCTGGCGCAAGCGCATCAACTGCACATAGCGCGAGACCGGCACCCCGACGTACGCCGTGAACTGGCGATGAAAGTGAAACACCGAAAAGTTCGCCACCTGGCTCAGGGTTTTTACCGACAGATCACCTTCGAGGTTGGCGTCGATGTAGGCGAGCACAGCGCTGAAGCGCTGGGTGTAGGCGGCGTTGGGCGGCAAGTCGGGCACGGCTGGAGGCTCTTGGAAGTACGGTCGGCATAGAATCGACTATACCCGCGTAGCTGTGCCTAGCCGTGTTTGCTCTAGGTGTGTTTTTCACGGGGATGAGCATTCGCTCGATGGGCCGCGTCGGCGGCCCGGGCGTAGCCCTCGGCGTTTACTTGGCCGAGGCTTGGTCCACCCTGCACGCCTTAGAGTACTCGGGCTACCAAACCCGGCCGCTGGATTTACAGCGACAGGGGGAGGGGCGCGAGGTTGCAGAATGGATTGAAGGGAAGATTGGAGCGCGCTCGTAGTTAAAGGTTTGGCCCCTGCTGATGCTCACGCAAACAGTGCTGGCCAGCTGCTCATCAGGCAACATCTCATCAATCGCAAACAGACAAAACCGATACAAATCAACCCACTACCCACCTGGCACAACCATTGCGAAGGCCCTCGTCTCTTCCCCCTCGTGGAACATCGACGTTCATGACCGCTCCCTTCGCCCGCGTGCCCCTGTTACTGGCCATCGCCGCCGCCTTACCCACGCTACCGAGCTTCGCCGCCGAGCCAAGCCCCGAAGCGCTGCCCACTGTCACGGTTACTGCGCAAAAGCGCGAAGAGTCGGTGCAGGATGTGCCCTCAGCCATCTCCGTGGTCAGCGCCAAGCAGATCGCCGACAGCGGTGGTGGCTTCAGTGCCGGCAAGGCGCTGCAGAATGTGCCCAACTCCATCGCCCCGGAGTTCGCCGGGCACCAGCGGCCGCGCTGGTACATTCGTGGCATGGGCTCGGGGGACATGGCGTCGACCACGGTTTACCCGGTAGGCATCTACACCGATGACGTGTATATCGACCCGCATGTGGCTACCGGTTTTCCGCTCTATGACATGGAGCGCGTCGAGGTGCTGCGCGGGCCGCAGGGCACGCTGTGGGGCAAGAACACCACTGGCGGGGCGATCAACTTCGTTTCGCGCAAGCCGGATTTCGAGAAAGCCAACGGTTACTTCAAACTCGACCTGGGCAACTACAATTCGCGCCTGTACGAAGGCGCCTATGGCGATACGCTGATCGACAACAAGCTGGCCGCACGGGTGGCGTTTGTCGACCAGAGCGCCGATGGCCAACTGGAGAACCAGGTCGATGGCCATACCGTTGGCGACATCCACGATCAGGCCCTGCGCCTGCAATTGCTGGCGCAGATCAACGACGACCTGCAGGCCACCCTGCAATTGCATGGCCGCGACTACAAGGGGCAGGGCATCGCCACCCGCGCCTGGGGTTCGGGGCCGGGTGGCAGCACGCTGTTTGGCCCGGCGCCGAAGCCGGATACCGACGAGGCCGCGTTCACTGGCAAGGCCGAAGACCGCATCGAGCACAACGGTGTGCAGCTGGCGCTGAAGTGGGATCTGGGCGACCTGCAACTGGACTCGATCACCGCCTTCGACGATATCCACGAAAAAGCCGAAAGCCCGAACATGAGCCTTTACGAGTTCGGCCGTGGCTTTAACGATGACCGCTGGAAGCAGGTGTCCCAGGAGCTGCGCTTGTCTTCGGCGAAAAACCAGCCGGTCAGCTGGATCGTCGGCACGCATGTGTTCCATGAACAACTCGACAGCCGCAACGACAACGGCCTGTTGCCCAAGCCCTACAACCAGGCCTTGGGCGTGGCTGACTACGGTCGTACCGATATCGACCAAAGCACCGACAGCTTCGCGATTTTCGGCAGCAGCACCTGGCAGGCCACCGACAACCTGAGCCTCACCGCCGGCCTGCGCTGGACCCGCGAAACCAAGGACATCGACCTGCACCGCGTAGCCGCGCCGGATGCCGATGCGGTCAGCTACAGCAGCGAGCGCGACTGGTGGAAACACTACACCGGCGACCTGGTGACCCGCGTCGAACAGGACGAAAAACGCACCTGGAACAAGCTCACCTACGACTTCACCCCCGAGTACCAGCTCAACGACAACGCGCGGGTGTACTTTCGCTATGCCAAGGGGTTTCGTTCAGGTGGTTTCAGCGGCGGTGCGCAGGTGCAGGCCGAGGCCTCGGTGGTGGCGCCGGAGAACGTCGATGCCTACGAACTGGGGGTCAAGAGCGAGTGGTTCGACGAGCGCCTGATCGCCAATGCCAACGTGTTTTACTACGACTACTCGGACATTCAGGTCAACGCCGTGTCGGTGCGCGACGGCCAGGTGGTGTCGCTGCTGACCAACAGTGGCCAAGGGGTGATTCGCGGCGCCGAGTTCGAGCTGCAGGCGTTGCCGTTCAGCAACCTGGAACTGCATGGCTCGTTGGGCTTGCTGCATACCGAGCTGCAGGATTTCGAGTCCGGCGGGGTGGATTATTCGGGTAACCGCATTGCCCGCTCGCCGTCGCGGACCCTGGCCGTGGGCGGCAGTTACCGGATACCGCTGGAGAATGGCGATGAAGTGCGGTTGGGCACGGATTGGCGCTATCAGAGTCGGATCTTCTTCCTGCCGACGGCGCAGCAGGATCACAGCGTTTCCCAGGGCGGCTATACCTTGGGCAATGCCAGTGCCACCTATCACCTGGGCGGGCGCTATGACCTGGATCTGACGGCGTATGTGAACAACCTGACCGACAAGCAGTACAAGACCGACAGCGTGCCGTTGCCGTTCGATATTGCCTGGGACGCGCGGGGCGATCGGCGTACGTTCGGGGTGAGTGCGACGACCCGCTTTTAGCCGTCAGTGCCGGGCCGGCCGCGGGCCTAAAGCGCTTGGGGGGGGCAGTAGGTTTTTGGGCAAGGCTTTGCCTTGCATCGCTGACAAGCCAGCTCCCACAGGTATTGCGGACCTTGTGGGAGCTGGCTTGCCAGCGGTGCTTTTGGGGTCAGTAGCGAATCATCACCGACTTGAGCTCGGTGTAATCCTCGATAAACGCCCCGCCAAATTCACGGCCAATTCCCGAAGCCTTCACCCCGCCAAACGGCACCGCCGGGTCGAGCAGGGTATGCATGTTCACCCACACCGTACCGGCCTGCACCTGCGGGACCAGGCGCAAGGCCTTGCTCAAGTCGTTGGTCCACACACTGGCACTCAGGCCATAGGGGCTGTCATTCATCAGGGCGATCAGTTGCTCTTCATCGTCGTAAGGCAAAAAGGTCGCCACCGGCCCGAAGGTCTCTTCAGTGAGCAGGCTGTCGTTCAGCGAATGGGCCAGGATCACCGTCGGTTCCACATAGCATCCCGGCCCTTCGATCAGGCGCCCGCCATGAATGATCTGGCTGTTCTCGCGGCGCGCCTTGGCAAACAGCGCACCGAGTTTGGCCTGGTGCTGCTTGTTGCTCACCGGGCCGAATTCACTGGTTTCATCCAGCGGTGAGCCGATCTTCAACGTTGCCAGGCGCTCGCTCAAAGCACCGGTCACCGCCTCGATCTGCGAACGATGCACATAGAAGCGCTCGGCTGCGGCGCAGATCTGCCCGGCATGCAAAAAGCCCGCTTCGATGATGCCGTCCACCGCTTTGTTCAACGGCACATCACGCAGGAACCCGGCCGCATTCTTGCCGCCCAGCTCCAGGGTGGTGCGGGTCAGGTTGGCGGCCATGGCACTCTGGCCAACAGCAAGGCCGGTGGGCACGGAGCCGGTGAACGAGACCTTGTCGGTGCCCGGGTGCTCGATCAGCGCCTTGCCGGCCAGGCCGGCGCCGGTCACCACGTTCAGTGCGCCAGCGGGCAGGCCTGCGTCAATGGCCAGCTCGGCGATGCGCAGGATGGTCAGCGGGGTGAACTCGCTGGGCTTGATGATGATGCTGCAACCGGTAACCAAGGCCGAGCCGAGTTTCCACAGGGCGATCATGGTCGAGAAGTTCCAGGGCACGATGCCGACCACCACCCCCACCGGTTCGCGCAGGGTGAAGGCGGTGTAGCGTTCGCCGTTGAACGAGGGCAGCGATGGGGTGAGGGTCTGGCCGCTGAGCTTGGTGGCCCAGCCGGCGTAGTAACGCAAAAAATGTGCGGCCTGGTCGACCTCGAAGTTGCGCGCAAGCGTGATCAGCTTGCCCGACTGGCAGGTCTCCAGCTGCGCCAACTCCTCACGGTGCTGTTCGATCAGATCGGCGAGTTTCAGCAGCACGCTGGCCCGTACGGCCGGGGCGGTTTGCGACCATTGCGCAAAGCCTCGGCGCGAAGAGGCGACGGCGGCGTCGACCGTGCGCACGCAGGCTTCGGCCACGCGGCTGATGACCTGGTCGTTGGCCGGGTCAATCACCTCAAGGAGCCGGGCATGGTCCGCAGGCTGTTGGCGACCGTCGATAAAACTGCTGTGCTCGCGTTGCAGAAACGTGCGCACCTGGGGCAAAAGGCTGATGTTGCTCATGGGACGAACCTCAAGGGAAAGCAAGGCCCCGACCCTAGCGCAGCATACCGGCGCCGGCTTGACTGAGCCTGCCGCCGGCCATGCACCGGCCTGCCAGGCGCTTTGTAATCTGCAGGTTTTGCCCGTAGGCTGCGGCATCCGCCTGTGCAGGAGCGCCCCTTGAATCCGATCTTCGCTTCCCTGAGCATCGCCCACCTGCGGGCGCTGCAAAGCATGCTGCAGCTGAAAAACCTCAGCCGTGCCGCCGAACGCCTGGGCAGCAGCCAGTCGGTGCTCAGCCGTCAGCTGGCGCATATGCGCGAGGCGTTCGACGACCCGCTGCTGGTGCGTCAGGGCCGCGGCTATGTGTTGAGCGAACGCGGCGAAAGCCTGCTGGTGCCGCTGGGCCAGGTGCTGGCCGAGCTTGAGACCTTGCGCCAACCGCAGGCCTTCGATCCCAAACGCTGCGAGCGGCGCTTTTGCCTGGCGGCCTCGGACTACATCGCCGAGCACATGCTGCCGCTGCTGGTCAGCACCCTGGAGCGCGAAGCGCCGGGGGTGTCGATCGAGTACCGCACCTGGCAACCGGGGCAGTATGAACTGCTCGCCAGTGGCGAAGTCGACCTGGCCACCACGCTGTTCGACGACGCCCCGGCCAACCTGCACGGGCGCATGCTCGGTGAAGACCGCGCGGTATGCCTGATGCATCGCGAACACCCGTTGGCGAGCAAAGCCGAACTGACCCAGGACGATTACCGCGCCTGGAACCATGTGCGTATTTCCGGTGGTGGCGACAAGGACAGCTTTATCGACCGCCACCTGCGCGAGCAGGGCCTGAGCCGGCGCGTCAGCCTGCAGGTGCCGTTCTACTCGGCGGCGGTGCAGGTGGTCGGCAGCAGCCAGGCGCTGGTCACCGTGCCCGAGCACATCGCCCGTCAGCTCAGCCGCCTGCATCCGCTGACCTGGCGGCCACTGGCCTTTGTCGAGCACAGCCAGCGCTACTGGGTGGTCTGGCACCAGCGCCTGCACGCCTCGGCCGAGCACCGCTGGTTGCGCAACCTGGTGTTCGAGCAGTGGCAGCAGTCGCAGTTCGGCGTGCACGGCGGCCATGCGCATTCGCCATAGCAGCTATGCGCCGGGCGGCGTTTTTTGTCGGTGGGCCAGGGCCTAGACTCAGGCCCACTTACCGACAACAACAGGAGCCGCTGCATGAGCCCGGAAGCATTTCGCAAACATGGCCACCAACTGATCGACCTGATCGCCGACTACCGCCAGGGTGTCGGCGAACTGCCGGTGATGGCCCAGGTCGAGCCCGGCTACCTCAAGGCGGCCTTGCCCAGCTCGGCGCCGGTTCAGGGCGAGCCGTTCGAGAACATTCTCAAGGACGTAGACCAGTTAGTGATGCCCGGCCTGTCGCACTGGCAGCACCCGGACTTTTTCGGCTACTTCCCCTCCAACGGCAGCTTGTCGTCGGTGCTTGGCGATTTTCTCAGCACCGGCCTTGGCGTGCTCGGCCTGTCGTGGCAATCGAGCCCGGCCCTGAGCGAGCTGGAAGAAACCACCGTGGACTGGCTGCGGCAGATGGTCGGTTTGTCGGCGCAGTGGAGCGGGGTGATTCAGGACACTGCGTCCACCAGCACCCTGGTCGCCTTGATCAGCGCCCGCGAGCGCAGCAGCGACTACGCCCTGGCCAAGGGCGGCCTGCAGGGGCAGGGCAAGCCGCTGATGATCTACACCAGCGCCCAGGCCCACAGCTCGGTGGACAAGGCCGCGCTGCTGGCAGGCTTTGGCAAGGACAACATTCGCTACATCGAAACCGACGACCACTTTGCCATGCGCCCGCAAGCCCTGGCCGCGGCCATCGAAGAGGACCTGGCGAACGGTTTGCAACCTTGCGCGGTAGTGGCAACCACCGGCACCACGACGACCACCGCCATCGACCCGCTGCAACCGGTCGGCGAGATCGCGCGCAAGTTCGGCCTATGGCTGCACGTGGACTCGGCCATGGCCGGCTCGGCGATGATCCTGCCGGAATGCCGCTGGATGTGGGACGGTATCGAGCAGGCCGATTCGATTGTGGTCAATGCGCACAAATGGCTGGGGGTGGCTTTCGATTGCTCGCTGTACTTCGTGCGTGATCCGCAGCACCTGATCCGGGTCATGAGCACCAACCCCAGCTACCTGCAGTCGGCGGTCGACAGCAAGGTCAAGAACCTGCGCGACTGGGGCATTCCGTTGGGGCGGCGGTTCCGTGCCTTGAAGCTGTGGTTCATGTTGCGCAGCGAGGGTATCGAGAGCCTGCAGCAGCGCTTGCGCCGCGACCTGGACAACGCCCAGTGGCTGGCCGAACAGGTGCGCAATGCGCAGGGCTGGGAATTGCTGGCGCCGGTGCAGTTGCAGACCCTGTGTATTCGCCATCGGGGCGACGGCCTGGAGGGGGAGGCGCTGGATGCGCATACCCGCCGTTGGGCTGATCGGCTCAATGCTTCGGGGGTGGCCTATGTCACCCCGGCAACCCTGAACGGCCGCTGGATGGTGCGGGTGTCGGTGGGGGCGTTGCCGACCGAGCGTGAGCATGTGGCTGAGCTTTGGCGGAATCTGCAGCAGGTGGTTCAAGGGTAACCTTCAGGGCCCAATCGCTGGCAAGCCAGCTCCCACTGGGGCCGGTGCATGCTGACCCTGTGGGAGCTGGCTTGTCAGCGATGAGGCCCTTGAACCCACAAAAAAACGCTATGAAAAGTACAATCTTGCCTATGGAAGTTGCATTTTCCCCCTGAGCCAAGCCTCCCATACTGGCCCCTGCATCCGCCGCCACCTGCCACTTCGCAGGCCTCGGTGGACATCCAATAATAAGCAGGGCCCCTCATGAAAAAGCCAAATCCGCTGCTCGAAGACCTTCGTTCGATTTTGCCCACCATCGCCGCCAATGCCGCCCGTGCCGAGCAAGACCGCAAGGTCCCGGACGAAAACATCGCCCTGCTCAAAAGCATCGGCCTGCACCGTGCCTTCCTGCCCAAGCCGTACGGCGGCCTGGAAATCTCCCTGCCGCAGTTCGCCGACTGCATCGCCTTGCTTGCCGGCGCGTGCGCCAGCACCGCCTGGGCCATGAGCCTGTTGTGCACCCACAGTCATCAGTTGGCAATGTTCCCGGCCAAGCTGCAGGAAGAAATCTGGGGCGATAACCCCGACGCCACCGCCAGTAGCAGTATCGCTCCGTTCGGCAAGGTCGAAGAGGTCGAAGGCGGCTTGCTGTTCAGCGGCGAGATGGGCTGGAGCAGTGGCAGTGACCATGCCGAGTGGGCGATTGTCGGTTGCCGCCGGGCCAATGCCGAAGGCACCCAGGATTACTGCTTCGCCGTGCTGCCACGCAGTGACTACGAAATCCGTGACGACTGGTTCGCCGCCGGCATGAAAGGCAGCGGCACCAAGACCCTGGTGATCGACAAGGTGTTCGTCCCCGAGCACCGCATCCAGAAAGCCAAGGACATGATGGAAGGCAAGTCCGCAGGCTTTGGCCTGTACCCGGACAGCAAGGTGTTCTACTCGCCATACCGGCCGTACTTTGCCAGTGGCTTCTCGACCGTCAGCCTCGGTATTGCCGAGCGCATGCTCGAAGCCTTCCGCGAAAAGACCAAGAACCGTGTGCGTGCCTATACCGGGGTCAATGTTGGCGCCGCCACACCCGCGCTGATGCGCCTGGCCGAGTCCACCCATCAGGTTGCCGCCGCTCGCGCATTTCTGGAAAAAACCTGGCAGGAACACGCCGAGCACAGCGAACGTCACCAGTACCCGACGCGCGAGACCCTGGCGTTCTGGCGCACCAATCAGGGCTATGCGGTGAAGATGTGCATTCAGGCGGTCGATCGTCTGTTCGAAGCTGCTGGCGGTACCGCGTGGTTCGACAGCAACGAGATGCAGCGGTTGTGGCGCGACGCGCACATGACCGGCGCCCATGCCTACACCGACTACGACGTTTGCGCGCAGATTCTCGGCCGCGAGCTGATGGGCCTGGAGCCTGACCCGAGCATGGTCTGAAGGGCCTCGCCAATAACAACAATGACGGCTGCCGCTCAAGGCAGCCGGGGAGTCTTGCATGTCTAGCGCAACCGCAACCGCCTTCGACAGCCGTGCCTTTCGCCGCGCCCTGGGCAACTTCGCCACCGGCGTCACCGTGGTCACCGCCGCCGACCCTCGGGGCAACCTGGTCGGCGTCACCGCCAATAGCTTCAACTCGGTGTCCCTCGACCCGCCACTGATCCTCTGGAGCCTGGATAAACGCTCCAGCAGCCTGGCGGTGTTCGAGGCGGCCAGCCATTTTGCGGTGAACATCCTCGCCGCCGACCAGATCGATCTGTCCAATAACTTCGCCAAGCCCAAGGATGATCGCTTCGCCGGCATCAGTTACCAAGCAGGCGAGGGCGGCGCGCCGATCCTGGCCGATTGCTCGGCATGCTTTGAGTGTGAAACCCACCAGATCCTCGATGGCGGCGATCACTGGATCATGCTCGGCAAGGTGGTGGCCTTCGATGATTGCGGGCGCTCGCCCTTGCTCTATCACCAGGGCGCCTACTCCATGGTGCTGCCGCACACCCGCATGACCCGCCGTGAAGAAGGCCAGCCACCGAGCAGCCACTTCCAGGGCCGCTTGAGCCACAACCTGTATTACCTGATGACCCAGGCTCTGCGTGCCTACCAGAGCAGCTACCAGCCACGGCAATTGTCCAGCGGCCTGCGCACCAGCGAGGCGCGGATGCTCATGGTGCTGGAGAATGACGCCGGGCTGAACCTGGCCGACCTGCAGCGTGAAGTGGCAATGCCGGCGCGGGAAATCGACGAGGCAGTGGCCAACCTCAAGCGCAAGGGCCTGGTCTGCGACAGTCAGGCGGCCGGGCATGTGCGCCTGACCAGCGCTGGCATCGACCAGACCGAAGGCTTGTGGAGCATTGCCCGCGAGCAGCAGGACAAGGTGTTCGGGACGTTCAGCGAGGAGCAGATTGCGACCTTCAAGACCGTGCTGCAGGCGGTGATTCGCAGCTGTTGAGGTTTGATCGCGGGGCAAGCCCGCTCCTGCAGGAGCGCTTGCGTCGCGATGCTTTTATATTTCTCCTTAAGTTGTTATGTTATTACATGATTTTAAGGAGCCCCCATGAACTACCCCGTAGGAAGGTTGTCCCTAGGCCTGTCCGCCTCGCTGCTCGCCCTGCCAGCCGTTGCCGCCGACGCCGTAGTACTCGATGCCCTCAACGTCAACGAGCGCCATTACGAAGAAACCGCGACCGGCCCGGTGCAAGGCTATCGCGCAAGCCGCTCGAGCACCGCGACCAAAACTGACACTGACATCCGCGACACCCCGCAAAGCATCGCCGTGGTGCCCAGTCAGGTGCTCGAGGACCTCAACAGCACGCGCATCGACCGCGCCCTGGACTTTGCCGGCGGGGTCAGCCGGCAGAACAACTTCGGTGGCTTGACCTTCCTCAACTACAGCGTGCGCGGCTTCACCACCGGCGAGCTGTACAAGAACGGCTTTGCCGTCAACCGCGGCAGCTACAGTGCCCCCGACACCTCGAACATCGAACGCATCGAAGTGCTCAAGGGCCCGGCGGCAAGCCTGTACGGGCGCGGCGACCCAGGTGGTTTGGTGAACATCGTCACCAAGCGTCCGCAGGCCGAGGCCTTCACCCGCTTCAAGGCCAGCGCCGGCAGTTGGGACCGCTACCGCAGCAGCCTGGACGTGAACACGCCATTGAGCGAGGACGGCAGGGTGCTGTCGCGGGTGAACATGGCGGTGGAGGATAACGGCAGCTTTCGCGATTATGTCGGCAGCGAGCGGCGCATCGTCAGCCCGTCGCTGAGCTGGCAATTGAGCCCCGAGACCCTGCTGTCGATCGATACCGAGTTCTCGCGCACCGAGTCGGTGTTCGACCGTGGTATCCCGGCGGTCAACAATGAGCTGGGCTCGGTCAGCCGTTCGACCTTTCTCGGTGAGCCCAATGACGGGCGCATCCGCAATGACAACCAAACCCTCGACCTGACCCTGGAGCACAGCCTCAGCGACAGCTGGACACTGCGCCTGGCCAACCATTACACCCAGGGCCGGCTCAAGGGCAACAGCTCGGAGCCGTCGCGGGTGGTCGGCAGCACCATCAGCCGCTTCTACCGCGAGCGCGATTTCGAGTGGAACGACAACATCACCCAGGCCGAACTGCATGGCCAGTTCCAGTTCGCCGGCTGGGAGCACCAGAGCCTGATCGGCCTGGAGTACGAGAACTACCGCAACAGCCAGAAGTACCCGCAGAGCGCCACCTCGCTCGGCTATGGCCTGGACATCTACAACCCGGTGTACGGCCAGGCGAAACCGCCGCTGATCAACCCCAATGACTTCTTCGAGCACACTGAAAGCTACGCGCTCAATTTGCAGGACCAGATTGCCTTTACCGAGCGTTTGCGCGGCCTGCTGGGCGTGCGCCTGGAGCACATCGAGCAGACCGCGCAGAACCGCACTACGCAGGTCAGCAACCGCCAGGAAAAGGACGTTGCCACGCCGCGTGTGGGCTTGCTGTACCAGCTCACACCTGAAGTCGGTGTGTTCGCCAATGCCTCGACTTCGTTCAAGCCCAACAGCATCGGCACCCAGGGCCAGATCTACAAGCCGGAGAAGGGTCTGGGCTATGAAACCGGGCTCAAGCTCGACCTGTTCGACAGCCGTCTGGGGGCAACCATCGCGCTGTTCCAGATCGACAAGGAAAACGTCATCACCACCGATGCCTTCGGTGACAGCATCGCCGCCGGCAAGGCGCGCAGCCAGGGTGTCGACCTGCAGTTCAGTGGCCAGCTCAGCGACGCGGTGCGGGTGATCGGTGCCTATGCCTATATCGATGCCGAAGTGACCAAGGGCGATGCCGCCTTGCCCAAGGGCAGCGACCTGCTGGGCATCCCCCGGCACAGCGGTAGCCTGATGGCGGTGTATGAGTTCCAGAGCGGGCCCTTGCTCGGTTCGGACATTGGCGCTGCGGCCAACTATGTCGGCGAGCGCTCCGGCCAGGCCGGCAGCAGCTTTCGCCTGCCGAGCTACAGCACTGTCGACCTGCTGGCCCACTACAAGGTCAGCGAACAGGCCACGGTGGGCCTGAACCTGAACAACCTGTTCGATCGCAAGTACTACGAGCGCGGCTACAACGCGGCGTGGAACCTGCCTGGGGAGCCGCGCAATCTGATGGTCAGCCTGAGCCTGGCGCTGTAAATCGGCAGTGCGTTATTGCACGCACCACCAGCGCGGCAACTGGTCGTTGAATGAATGCGCGGTCGGCGCCAGGGCCTGATGCTGGTTGCTGTCGAAGCTACCCAGCAGCAGGGCTACTGTAGGCTCATCATCGATGGCACCCAGCGAGCTGCCGCAGGTGGGGCAGAAGGCGCGGCGGGAATAGTCCGAGGAGCGAAAGGTGGCCGGAGCGCCTGCCGGGCCGATCCAGCGAACCTGCTCGCGGGCAAATTCTACCCAGGTGGCTGTCAGCGCGCCGGTATGGCGCTGGCACCATTTGCACGAGCAGCAGTGGGGGTTCAGTACCGGTCCTGTGGCTTCAAAGCGGATCGCCCCGCACAGGCAGCCACCGCTGTAGGTTTCAACGTCCATGGTTATCTCCGGGCTAGTTGCCAACCGGCGTGCACAGCTCCACCAGGGTGCCATCGGGGCAGCGCACATACGACAGTGTTTGCCCCCAGGGTTTGGCTTCGGGGGTTTTCAGCTCGATGGCGCCGGCAGCCACGGCGCGGGCATGGGCGCTAGCGACATCGTCGGTGACCAGGGTGATTTCCATGCCCAGCGGTTTTGCCGATTCGCTGGCTGCCAGCACACCGCCCGGAAAGTGGCTGTTGCCCAGGGCCAATGAGGCGAAGGCGAGGGTGGTGGCGCCGGTGTCCAGCTCGCCATAGTCGCCGGACTCATGGAGAAAGCGCCGGCCCAGGCCGAAGGCCTGTTCGAAGAATGCCAGCGAGGCGGCGACATCCGGGACGTAGACGATGGTGTATCCGAGTTTCATCAATGCTTCCTTGATTGAAGAGGGCGTGGGCGGTTTATACAGCACTTGCCGGCGGCTTGGGTACGTCGCTAAGGTTGTGGCTGCAAAGGAGAGCCCTGATGACCGACCCGATCGAACTCAACCGCCGCAACTGGGATGAGCGTGCGCCATTGCACGCGGCATCCAAAGATTATGAAGTAGACACATTCGTCGCCGACCCTGCGCACCTGTCTGAGGTGGTGCGTTTCGACTTGCCGCGCCTGGGCGATATCCGTGGCCTGCGGGCGGTGCATTTGCAGTGTCATATCGGAACCGACACGTTGTCGCTATCGCGTTTGGGGGCCGAGGTCAGCGGGCTGGATTTTTCTGCGCAGTCCTTGGCTCAGGCGCGGGCCTTGGCTGAACGCTGTGGGGCCATGATCGACTATGTCGAGTCGGATGTGTACGCCGCCGACCAGGTGCTGGCGCCGGCGTCGTTCGACCTGGTGTACACCGGCATCGGCGCGTTGATCTGGTTGCCGAGCATCGAGCGTTGGGCGCGTACCGTGGCGGCGCTGCTCAAGCCGGGTGGACGGCTGTTCCTGCGTGAAGGTCACCCGATGCTGCTGGCGGTGAACGAAGATCATCAGGACCAGTTGGTGATCGAGTACCCGTACTTCGAGCGCGAGGCGCCGACGGTGTGGGACAGCGGCCAGACGTATGTCGAGACCGACAGGTTGCTTGAGCAAACGGTTACCCATGAGTGGAACCACGGCTTGGGCGAGATCATCAGTGCCTTGCTCAAGCATGGGCTGCAGCTCACCGCGCTGGTGGAGCATGACAGCATTCCCTGGGAGGCGCTGCCGGGGCAGATGAGCCAAGACGGGGCAGGTGAGTGGTCGCTGAACAAGGATCGCTGGCGCTTGCCGCTGAGTTACACCTTGCAGGCGGTCAAGCGGGGCTAACGGCTGCGGACCTTGAGGGCCTCATCGCCGGCAAGACTGGCTCCCACAATGGCTTGGTAGACGCCGATCATGTGGGAGCAGGTGTTTGTTGTGGGAGTGGCCTTGTGTACGCCGGACCTGTGGGCGCTGGCCTTGCCAGCGATGAGGCCGGCAGCCTCACTGCGCTGCCGCCTTCGGCTTGCGCGTTCGCTTGCCCGCCGCCGCGCTGCTTTTGCGTTTTTTCTTCCACGGCGCAGCACCACGCCCGGCCGGGGTGGCCGGGCCGCTGATGGTCAGGCGCATGCCGGCGCAGCGCTCGACCTGCTTGCTCATCCACGCCGACTGCTTGGCGACGAAGTCCTCCAGGCTCATCTCGCCGCTTTGCACCATGTCCAGCGCCTGTTCCCAGATCGCCGTGGTGCCCGGGTCGGCAATCGCCCGCGGCACCGCGTCGATCAGGCTGAAGGCCGCCGGGGTGGCACTCAGGGCCTTGCCGTTCTTGACCAGGTAACCGCGATCGAGCAGGCCCTGGATAATCCCGGCACGGGTGGCTTCGGTGCCGATGCCGGTGGTGTCCTTGAGCTTTTGCTTGAGGCGCGGGTCGTCCACCAGCTTGGCGACGTTTTTCATCGCCTTGATCAGGTCACCTTCGGTAAACGGCTTGGGCGGCTGGGTCCACAAGTCTTTGAGGTTGACCCCGGCCACGGCACAATCCTGCCCTTCACGCAGCAGCGGCAGCACCTGAGCCACCGGCGCCTCGCGGCCTTTGCCAGGCGTCAGGGCCTCAGGCAGGGCGCGGCGCCAGCCTGGCTCGACAATCTGCTTGCCCACCGCACGTAATGCCTGGCCTGCGCAATCGAACTCGGCCTGGGTGCGATCGTACTCGTGGTTGGGCAGGAACTGCGCCAGGTAGCGGGCACGGATCAGCGTATAGACTGCCTTGTGCCTGGCCGGCAAACGCGACGGGTCGCTGGCCGCCGCAGTGGGAATGATGCCGTGGTGGGCGCTGACTTTGGCGTCGTTCCAGGCCCGTGAACGGCGTTGCGCTTGCAGGTACGGTTGCAAGGGCGCAAGGCTGGCATCGGCACGCTGCAAGGCGGCCAGAATGGCCGCTGCCTCGCTGTGCTGGCTCAATGGCAGGTAACCGCAGTCGCTGCGCGGGTAGGTGATCAGCTTGTGGGTTTCGTACAGTGCCTGGGCGATGTCCAGGGTCTCCTGGGCGCCGAGGCCGAGTTTTTTCGAGCACAGCTCCTGCAGGGTGCCGAGGTCGAAGGGCAGCGGCGCCGCTTCGCGAACCCGTTCGGTGGCGACGTTCATTACCCGGGCACTGCTGGCCGCACCGATGGCCGCAGCGGCCTGCTGGGCCAGGGCCTGGTTCAGGCAGCGGGCCTGGTCGTCGCAGGCGTCCTCCGGTGCCCGCCACTGTGCAGTGAACTGCTCGCCAGCGCTGCGTAGCTGCACGTCGATGGCCCAGTAGGCCACCGGCACGAAGTCGGCAATACTGCGGTCGCGATCGACCACCAGACGCAATGTCGGCGTTTGTACCCGGCCTACCGGCAATACACCCTGGTAACCGGACTGACGGCCGAGCAGGGTGAACAGCCGGCTCATGTTCATGCCGATCAGCCAGTCGGCTCGCGAGCGCCCCAGGGCCGAATGGTAAAGGCTGAAGGTTTCGCTACCGGGCTTGAGCGTCGCCAGGGCCTTGCGGATGGACGCGTCGTCGAGCGCCGACAGCCATAGCCGGCTGATCGGCCCCCGGTAGCGGCAATGCTCGACCAGCTCACGGGCGATCATCTCGCCTTCGCGGTCGGCGTCGGTGGCGATCACCAGTTCGCGGGCCTCGCCGAGCAGGCGTTTAACCGCCTTGAACTGGCTGGCGGTCTTGGGCTTGACCAGCATTTTCCACTTCTCGGGCACGATCGGCAGGTCGGCCAACACCCAGCGCTTGTAGCGCGCGTCGTAGCTGTCGGGTGGAGCGGTTTCCAGCAGGTGGCCGATGCACCAGGTGACCGTGACATCGGTGCCGACCCAGCAGCCGTCGCCGCGGCGGTTGGCGCCGAGCACCTTGGCGATGTCTTTGGCCTGGGAAGGCTTTTCGCAGAGAAACAGGCGCATGCCGTTCGATCTATGGCTGGTGAAGGCCATAGGATGCGCAGGATTGATAGGCGTGGCAAGCTTTATCTGTATGGATATACAGCCTGGTGTTGCCGCCCTGGTAACGAAAACTCCTCGCATTTGGCCAGCTTGCCCTCGACGTGACCGTGGACGGGAGAATTGCCCTTGTGGCAGCGTTTGACCTGCCCTCGGGTGTGTCAATGGACGATGTCGCCAGGGCTTTCTGCCAACTGCACAAGGATGTACCCCCATGCCTGTTTTCGATTATCGCAACCTCGACAGCGCCGCTTCCAAGGCGCTGTACAGCGACGCCATGGCCTTGACCCTCTATGCCTATCACGGCCTCGACAACGGTTTTGCCGTTGGTTACCAGCAGAACGGCTTTGGTCTGGGCTTGCCCGCCACCTTGGTCAAGGCACTGATTGGCGGCACCGACAGCCAGGGCGCGATCCCGGGCATCCCCTGGAACCCCGACTCCGAAGCCCAGGCCCTGGCCGCTGTAAAGGCCGCGGGCTGGACGCCGATCAGCGCCAAGCAACTGGGCTATGAGGGCAGCACGGATTTTCGCGGAACCTTCCACGGCGAAACCGCCGGCTACACCAGTGCCCAGGTCGAGATCCTCGGCAAGTATGACGCCGCCGGCCAGTTAAGCGGGCTGGGCATTGCCTTTCGCGGTACCAGCGGGCCACGGGAAAACCTGGTGGGCGATACCATCGCCGATGCCATCAACGACCTGATGGCCGCCATTGGCCCGGACGGCTACGCAAAAAATTACGCCGCCAATGCCTTTGGCCGGTTGTTCGACGATGTCGCCGCCTTTGCCAAGGCCAATGGCCTCAAAGGCACCGATATCACCGTCAGTGGCCACAGCCTTGGCGGCCTGGGCGTCAACAGCCTGGCTGAGCTCAGTCACGACAAGTGGGGGGGCTTTTATGAGGATGCCCGTTACGTAGCCTTTGCCTCACCGACCCAGGCCAGTGACAGCGGCAAGGTGCTGAATATCGGCTACGAGAACGACCCGGTGTTCCGCGCCCTCAATGGCTCGAGTTTCGACTGGGCAACCGTCGGCGTGCACGACGGCGCCAAGCCTTCGAGCACCGACAACATCGTCAACTTCAATGACCATTACGCCTCCGATGCCTGGAACCTGCTGCCGTATTCGATCGGCAATATCGCCACCTGGTTGGCGCATTTACCTACGGCGTACGGTGACGGCCTGGGCCGGGTGCTGGATTCGAAGTTCTACGCCTGGACGGCCAAGGACTCGACCATCGTCGTCAGCAACCTCTCCGACGTTACCCGTGGCTCGACCTGGGTCGAGGACCTGAACCGCAATGCCGAGACGCACACGGGCAGTACCTTCATCATCGGCTCCGAAGCCGGCGACCTGATTCATGGCGGGCGTGGCAATGACTACCTGGAAGGGCGCGGCGGCAATGACACCTTCCGTGACGACGGCGGCTACAACCTGATCGACGGCGGCGCCGGGCACGACACCCTGAAACTCGGCCAGGCCCTTGGCAGTTTCGATATCGCCCGCGATGGCAACGGCACCCTGTACCTGCGCGACGCAGCGGGCGGCATCAGCCTGGTCAACCAGGTCGAGACGCTGGTCAGCAAGGAGTCGAGCCTGGTGCTCTTCAGCAAGGAGGTCAGCCACCAGATCGACCCGCAGGGTGTGCTCAGCAGTGGCAAGCTGCACGCCTATGCTACGAGCCAGAACGGCACGGCGGCTAATGACAGCCTGACCGCGAGCGCCCAGGGTGACTGGTTGTTTGGCCTGGATGGCAATGACCACTTGCAGGGCGGGCGTGGCAACGATGTGTTCGTCGGCGGCGCTGGTAACGATGTGCTGGTTTCAGGCGGCGGTCAGGATACCTTCCTGTTCAGCGGCCACTTTGGCCAGGATCAGGTTCAAGGCTTTACCAGTGATGACCGTCTGCTGTTCATCGGCGTTGATGGCGGCACCGCGCAACCGGACTTTCGCCAGCACCTGAGCCAGGAGGGTAACGATACCGTACTGCGTTTTGGCGCTGACAGCGTGACCCTGGTGGGGGTGTCGGCAGATAGCCTGAGCGCGGCGCAGATCGTCATCGCCTGAGTGAACTGCTGCTGGCCGGCAAGCCTTAAGCGGTCTTGCGGGCCAGCACCGAGTAGGTGTGCCAGTGTTTGCTGCGGCCCAGCAACGTCTTGCCGGGCTGGTTGTGCTCATAAAGATCGAGCAACTCGAAGCTGTCGAACAGTTGCTCGGTCTGGGCACGGTCATGCACGCTCAGGTCGCGACGTTCAAGCTGTACCCAGGAGTCCATTGGCCCCATGAAGTGCCCGCAGAATATCCCGCCCGGGCGTAACGCCTGAACGATTCGGCGCCAGGCCTCTGCGAAGTGTTCCGGCCGACAGAAAAACAGGCAGGAACTGGCGGTGATCAACGCCGCCTGGGGGTAGTCGAAAGTTTCAAAGCTGCTGCAGGCGGTAAACAGTTGCGGCTTATCGGCCAAGTCGCGCACGTACTCCAGGGCCTCGGGGTTGTTGTCGTAGGCATGCACGACAAACCCGCGCTCCAGCAAGAACCGCGTGTTGCGGCCCGCGCCGCAACCGACATCCACGGCAATGTTGCCTGCATCGATGGCGACCAGCTCAACTGCCTGACGCAGGTGCGGGTACACCGCAGCCTCGCGTGAGGCTGCGTAGTAGTCGGACTGGATCATCCGCGACTGGCCTCCAGGGCCTGGCTCAGGTCGGCAATGATGTCATCGCTGTGCTCAATGCCGATCGACAGGCGCACCATGTCCCGTGGCACGCCGGCGCGCTCCAGTTCTTCGTCGTTGAGCTGGCGGTGGGTGGTGGAGGCGGGGTGGCAGGCCAGCGACTTGGCGTCGCCGATATTCACCAGGCGCACCACCAACTGCAGTGCATCGATAAAGCGCGCGCCGGCCTCCTGGCCGCCCTTGATCCCGAACGACAGGATCGAGGCCGGCTTGCCTTCGGTGTAGCGCCGGGCCAGTTCATGCTCGGGGTGATCAGGCAGGCCGGCGTACTTCACCCAGGCGACTTGCTCATGGTTCTGCAGGTAGTGGGCGACCTTGAGTGCGTTCTCGGTGTGACGCTCCATGCGCAGGGCCAATGTTTCCAGGCCTTGCAGGATCAGGAAGGCGTTGAATGGCGACAGCGCCGCGCCAGTATTGCGCAGCGGCACCACCCGGCAGCGGCCGATAAAGGCGGCCGGGCCAAAGGCTTCGGTGTAGGTCACACCATGGTACGACGGGTCGGGGGTGTTGAGCAGGGCGAAGCGCTCTTTGTTTTCGGCCCAGGGGAACTTGCCCGAGTCGATGACAATGCCGCCGATGCTGGTGCCGTGGCCGCCGATGTACTTGGTCAGCGAGTGCACGACGATATCGGCGCCGTGTTCGAACGGGCGGCAGAGAATCGGCGTGGCCACGGTATTGTCGACGATCAGCGGTACGCCATGGCGATGCGCGGCATCGGCCAGGGCTTGCAGGTCGACGATATTGCCCGCCGGGTTGCCGATCGACTCGCAGAACACTGCTTTGGTGCGGCTGTCGATCAGCGCTTCGAGGGCGGCGATGTCGTCATGGGCGGCAAAGCGGGTCTGGATACCAAAGCGTGGCAGGGTATGGGCCAGCAGGTTGTAGGTGCCGCCGTAGAGCTTGGCCACCGAGACGATATTGTCGCCGGCTTCGGCCACGGTCTGGATCGCGTAGGTGATCGCGGCCATGCCCGAGGCCACGGCCAGGGCACCGACGCCGCCTTCCAGCGCCGCCATGCGTTGCTCGAGCACATCATTGGTGGGGTTCATGATCCGGCTATAGATGTTGCCGGCGACTTTCAGGTCGAACAGGTCGGCACCGTGCTGGGTGTCGTCGAAGGCAAAAGAGGTGGTCTGGTAGATCGGTACCGCGACGGCCTTGGTGGTCGGGTCGGGGCTGAAGCCCGCGTGGATGGCCAGGGTTTCCAGCTTCATGCAATCGTTCCTTGAAAGTCGGGGGGGAAGGGGCTAGAGCATGGAGCGCGGAGCGAGTGACGGTCAAGGTCCGTGGGAGCAGGCTGGCCCCGCGATAGCGTTCTGCCTAGCCCGCCTTGCGCAAGGTCAGGTTGATGCGCCGGCTGCCCAGCACGGGATGGTTGCCCGGTTTGAGAGGCAGCACCCCATGAAAGCGCAGGCGGTCCTCACCGCCCCAGACCATCACATCGCCATGGCGCAGGCCGATGCGTTGGCTGGGCGCGTTGCGGCTGTGGCCACCGAACTGAAACACAGCCGGCAAACCCAGCGAAACCGAGACGATCGGTTGGCTGTAATCGTGTTCATCGCGGTCTTGATGCAGGCTCAAGCGATTGCCCGGCTGATAACAGTTGACCAGGCAAGCGTCCGGCTGGAAGTCGGCAAAGCCTGCGGCCGAAGCGGCGAGGGCGGCCAGTTCGCTGAATACGGTTGGCAATGCCGGCCAGGGTTGCTGGCTGAGTGGGTCGACCGGGCTGTAGCGATAACCGCGCCTATCACTGATCCAGCCCAGTGTCCCGCAGTTGGTCAAACCCACGGCCATGTTCAGGCCACCGGGAGTGACCATATGCCGCAAAGGCGCGCAGGCGATGATCTGGCGCAGCTCAGGTAGCAGGGCGTCGACCCAGGCCAGGGCAAGCCCGGGCAACACTACCGCCTGCTTGCCGATCCACTGTGGCTCGGCGGGGTTGGCGGGGTTGAACAGGTCCAGTTCGGTTTGCATCATAAGCGGCGATTCAGGCAGCGGGCTGGGTGCAGAGACTGTATAGTAACGCGCTTTGGCACCTGTGCCGTCCCCCTGTTTGTTGCGCGCAAAGCCCGCACTTCAGGGTGCCCAGGGCCCCTCGAAGAAAAAAATAAACTTTTTGAATTCAAGGGGTTGCCAGAGCGGGGGAATGAGTACATAATTGCGTCCATCGAAAACGAGGCACTTAAAAAGCCTAGCGTTTTCAAGGAGATAGCGGTTTTAGTAAGTTGTTTCCTTAAAGAGTTGTATATGTTTGAGATCGCAGTTTCAGGGTCTCGGGCATTTGAGGCCGAGTAGCAAAGTGGTTATGCTCCGGATTGCAAATCCGTCTACGCCGGTTCGATTCCGACCTCGGCCTCCATTATTGAAAGCCCCGCAGATTAACGTCTGCGGGGTTTTTCTTTGTGGGTCGGAAAAGGTTGGAGTTCCGATACTTCAGGCATTGAGTTCCGAAATTTCACCCTTTGCAGGGCTTGGCGATGGCCCCGACGCGACGGTAAGCGCGCTCGGTGATTCCCTCTTTCGAGTGTCCGAGCAGCACGCTCGCATCGCTCAGGTCGTTGATCCTCAGATGCCGCTTTCGGTCGGATGTCCCTGAACTGGAACTGGGCTATTCGATTGGTAAGGTCAGGCTTCTTCTCCAGCTCTGCTTTCAACCTCGTGGCCTCGCGTGCGTCCGCCCACCGGTTGCGCAACATTGGCCAGCTCATCCGCTTGCCATGCTCGTTGACGATGAAAAGCGGGCTGGTGCGTCGCATGATGCGCTGCTGCCTACATCGTTTGCCGCGACCGGCGCCCAGTGGGCTGAGCAAACCATCAAAGGAGCGAGTGATGAAGATTTCAAGATGGATTTAGCTTGCCCAATATACTGTATGTATATACAGTGTATTGAGATTGCAGGCCGTCTGGTCGAGGTGCCGACCGACGCAGCCACTTTTGAATTTTTTCGTGTCAACTCACAAGGAAAGTCAGATGACAACTACCTACACCGCTTCAAACTCCCTGCCCTTTGCAGCGCTGCCCACCACCAACGGCGTGGTTCAGTATTTTCGCGCCACGATGACCAACCCGGCCGATGCTACCTATGCCCCTGATGGGCTCGCAGCGGCTCCGATTTATGGCTTGGGTGGGCAACTGCTGCAGGGTGACGAGATCGTTGCTGGCGGCAATGTCACGCTGGTCTCGCATATTGGCCCTATGCTCAACGGCGGCGCTTTGTGTTGGGTGTTGATCAGTAGCGACGGCGGTGCACAGCAGGTCGCCAATGCAACACGTAGCCAGCACGCGGTAACCTTGGGTCAGATCTCCATCGCTTCGGGAGCTGCGCCGGGTGATGTGAAATTTTCGGCTGCCAATTCCGTTCCTGCGGGTTGGCTCAAAGCAGATGGCGCTGAGGTTTCACGTAGCACGTTTTCTGCGCTCTTTGCGGCAATTGGAACGACCTATGGTGCTGGGGACGGTTCGACCACATTCGTATTGCCTGACTTGCGAGGCGAGTTCATCCGCGGCTTTGATGACGGCAGGGGGATAGATGCTGGGCGTGCATTTGGATCGTCGCAAAAGGGCACCCTGCACCCCTACGATACCACTGACAATAAAGCCAACGGCATCTGGAGTGCTTCAACCACACAAAACTCTGGTGCAGCATCGCAAGTAGCGATGGGTGTAGACCCGTACTCGACCACTGATTACCCGACTGTTACCGTCGGTGGAGTCGATGCGACAGTCAATTATGCATTACCGGGTCTCGCCGGCGACCGCGGTTACTCAGGCGTCGCTCGGCCACGCAATATCGCGCTACTTGCACTGATCAAGTATTGAGTTTCTTGCTTTTAAAACTCTCATATCTCCGGCGGTGTACTCCCACTATGCCGCCCTTGTGCTCTCCGACCTGCTCGCACGAGAGAACTGGCGAAAGCGTATGACCGAGCCCGAATAGCAGGCCTGGCGTTCGAGGCGTCCTATACTGCTCTGGTCAAATAACCGGAGCAGCAGCGTGAAGAGGACTCTGGCGGGAATTATCGAGGCTGTCACCGAGTACTAGCTCCGATCGCTTGGTGGACCGGCGCGCTCACTCCATTGAATAGTCCGACACCTGCGGCGTGGTTCATGGCGCCGCGCGAGGCGAACTTGCCCCTGCGGCTGCTCAACGAAATGCCGCCATCGCCGATGCCGGCGACCAAGGCTTAATTACCTTGCGGGCGTGCCAGGCCCACGTCCGAAACGTCGGGCGGTGAGCGGTAAAACAAACAAGCGCAGATGGCTGCTTTCAATGGCTGGGGGGCCACAATTCTTAAACTGCATCACGACTGGCTATCAGGGTGCGACAATCGCAACTCCCCGTCGCAATAAACCACCTCGCGGCCCAGCCATCCATTATCTACCTGCGGCAGCACCGCCGATGGTTTGCGCAACTCGCGCAGCAGGGTTGAACCGTGGGACAACCGCCCACCCATTCGTGCGATCACCGCGCTAGCCTGCTGATATTGGGCATGCCGCCCCGGGTCGAGGCTGTCCTCAAAAAGGATATCCTGGCCGAGAATGCCCCGCACGTAGCCGGGATAGATCATGAAGCCGGCAGCCTGCTCAAGGCCCTCGCGGCCATCTTGCCAGAAGCTGCCCGCGCGGTTGCGCACTTCAGGGTGTGGTGCGAACCAGCGTGCACGCTCGGCTCTTGGCATCGCGTGGTGCACCCGGAAGAAGATACGCATCAGGTTGTCCCGGTACCATTCGCGCACCTGCAGGTAGTACCCCCGAAGCCCCGGAAAGCCAAGGCGGTGGGCCATCGCGATGGGCCTGGGCCAGAGTGGCAGCGGTTGCAGGGGCAGTTCGGCATGGCTGGGGCGTGGGGTACCTGGGTCGGTTTCCCAAGGCAGGCGATGCGGGCTGAAGCCCAGGTCGTCATAGGCGGTTGGCGGGCGACCGAACAGGGCGCCGCCGCTACTGGCCAGTGCGGTGGCGATGCACAGGTTGCCCTGCACGACGAAGACATAGAAGCGGCTGAACCAATCTGCCAATTGCTGGCCATTGGCGCCGTCGGCCTTGAGCTGCGTCAGTTCATCATCAAAGCGGCGCAGCCCCGACTCCAGGGTATGCAGGTGCCCTCGGGCTATGCGCTGCATGCGCCAGAACAGCGGCAGCGAGCGTAGTAGCCGCAGCGGTCGCCAAGGCAGAACCGGGGTGGCGCCACCTACTTCGCCTGCATAGCTTGCGGCCGATACGCCCCAGTCTGCCAGGCGGGCCAGGAACAAGTCGTTGTTGATGTAGGAGGCGCCAGCGAATACAGCGGTAAAGGGTTCGTTGTCTTCCAGAATGCGGCAGTCCCAACGTGCCATGATCGCCGGGATACTTGCGGCTGCGCGGCGCTGGGCATATTCGACAAAGCAGCTGGGCTGTGGCGGCAGGATCTCGGCAATGTTCGCCGCGGTCAGGTGGCGTCGCCAGCCATGCTCGCTGATCGGTCGATACTGCAGCAGCCAGAGCTGTTGGCCGTCCCAGGCCCATTCGACATCGCCGGGCACATAATGGAACACCTTGAGCACCCCTTGCAGGAAGCCCCATAGCGCGGTTGCGTCGAGCCCGTGCAGGTTCCGAAACTGCCCACTTTCCCACGCTGAACCCAGGCGCGAAAGGGTTGCCCGCTCTGGCGTGGCCTGGCCATCGGCGAGCGATTCCAGATGCCCCTCGACCCACTCCAGTTCCACCGCAAGATGGCGAACAAAAGCGATACCCGAGAGCTTGGGAGTAATGAAGCGCTGCACCACGACCTCTTCGACACCCGCAACGCGCAGCTGCTTTACCCGGGCTGCAACGTCGCTAGCCGTTACCCGCAGGTACGTGGTGCTCAGGCCGGCATTGGCCGCATCGGCCTGGTCTTCGCCATAGCTGGAGGAGCGTACGGCCCAAGTCATGTGCGCAGTGCCGGCGAGCAACTGCGCCAGGCGGGGGTCGCTCTCATGCTCAATGGTCAACGCCTGGGGGACTGGTTGTCCGGCAAGCTCGGCCAGGCGCAAGCGACCGCCCTTGGTGTGGGCGACGAAGCCTTGCGCCCCTGATTCCAACCAGGTCGCGAATGCGCTGGGTGCGTCGATCCAGGGATAGTGCCCCCAGCCTGGTTGCAGGCTGATGCGCAGGTCGGCGCGGGCCAGGATTGCTGACCAGGCTGCTGCCTGGGCAATGCCGAGCATCTGGTCCTGATCGCCCCAGACCAGCTCGATGGGGTCGGTGATCCACTCCAGCAGCGTCAGGGCTGTGTCGGCGCGCAGTTGGTCCCAATAGGGCATGAAGGCCCTGCATCGGGTATAGCCGGCGCCCATACGGCGGTATTGCGCAGCGCTCCAGCGGTGTTGGGAAAACTTGCGGGCGAACCATTGTGGCTTGTGGCCGAGCAGCCAGTGGATGGTCTTGCGCAGCGGCAGGGGCGACATGAGGGCCGGCAGACGACGCTGCCAGAGAAACGCCCCGACCGGCGCCAGCAGCACGCTGCGGGCAAAGTGCCCCGGGCGGCGCTGCAAAGCATGCAGCACGATAAGCGCATTCACCCCCACGGCCATGATTTCCTGGCCAGGCTCGGTCATCTCCAGCAGTGCCTGAGCATAGCCTGACAGGTCCGTGCAGGGCGGCTGTGGGTTATCACCAAAACCAGGCAGCTCCAGGGCCTGTACCCGGTAATGGCGAAAATGCGCGAGCGCATCGTCCCACCAGTCGGCGGCACTGCCATTGCCAGCCAACAGGTACATCAAGGGCTTGTTCATTGATGCTCCTCAGGCCAGGTCGCGCAGCGCGCTGTCCAGGGTTGGGTACTGGAAGCGGTGGCCGGCTTGTTGCAGCCGGGTCGGCTGCACGCGCTGGCCGTCGAAGAACAGCTCGGCCATCTCGCCGGCGATCAGGCGTACCGGCGCTGCCGGAACATGTAGCCATACCGGACGCTTGAGCAGCGTACCGGCGGCCGCGACGAACTCGGCTTGGCTGACGGGCTCGGGGGCGACCAGGTTGTATGTGCCGTTCATCGAGGTGTCGTCCATGGCCCGTGCCATCACCTGCAGCACATCGTCGCGGTGCACCCAGCTCATGATCTGCCGACCATCGCCCATGCGCCCGCCAAAGCCCAGGCGCAACGGCATCAGCAGCGCAGGTAGTGCTCCACCGGGGCCGAACACCACACCCAGGCGCAGTACAACCTGGCGTACCCCCAGTTCGGTAGCGGGCCTGGCCGCGGCCTCCCAGTGGGCGCAGAGCTTGGCCATGAAGCCTTCACCCTTGCTGGCGTTTTCGTCCAGCTGTTCACTGCCATCGCGCACGCCGTAGTAGCCGATGGCTGAGGCCTGGATCCATAGCGCCGGTTTGTGGGTGGCATGTCTCATCCAGCCCAGCAGCGCCTCGGTGGTGGCGACCCGGCTGGCGAGCAATTGGGCCTGGCGCCGCGGTGACCAGCGCGGCCCGGCGACCGGCGCGCCGGCCAGGTTGATCACTACATCGAATCGTTCGCCATGGCCGAGCTTGCCCAGTTCGCGCATGCACCGGGCCCGGCCATCGAACAGGTAGGCTGCGCGCAGCGGATCTCGGGCCAGCACGGTGACGGTGTGACCGGCATCAAGCAGTTGGTTGACCAGCGCTTCGCCAATGAAACCGGTGCCGCCGGTGACCAGCACCTGCTTGTAGGCTGCCCCTGCAAAGAGGTTGGGCGGTAGGCCCTTGCGTTGCATGCGCAGCGCCGCCAGGCCATCGCGGACACCCGAAGCCGTGACGCCAACGGCAAACAGCGTCAGTACCCAGCCTTGCCAGCCGAGATCGATTGCCACCAAGCCGCTGGGCAGGTGCGACCACTCCAGTAACTGCATGCCATACAGGGCGAAAAAGGCACCGGCGTTGATTGCCAGTACCGTATGCATGATGCGCTCGATCGCCGGTAGCTTGCGGCTACGGTCCTCGACCACGAAATCCCATAAGGTTAAGCCGATTTCCAGGGTAAACAGCACCGCAACGACAATGGCCCATCCCCCCTGAAAGGCAACGTGCGCAATGCCCAGGAACAGGACCCCGTAGAAGCACGAGCGTACTGCGTGGATCGCCAACTCCAGGCGTGCACTATGGCGCTGGGGCAGGGCCACGGTCAGTTCATGATGGTAGAGAGTGTCGAGCGCCCCAAGAAACCCTTGGAACAGCAGCAAGATAATGGCCCAGTGCAGTGTAGGCAGTTCAGCCACGTTCAAGTCCTTTTACAGTGAAAACAGAGCGGTCATGGCGATACAGCCAGAGCAGTGGTGGAATCAGGACCAGGAGGGCCACACCGTCGACAACCAGATGCGACCAGATACCCACCTGTAGCGAAATCAGGGCATCCTGAGGTGCCCAAAGCACAATGCCGGCAATCAGCCAGGCCCAGGCCTGGTGGCTGCGAAGGCGATCACCCAGGTGGATGAGGCCGAGCATGTACAGCGAGTAGCTTTGCAGGGTGGCGCCGAACAGGGCCAGCCACCAGACCTGTTGGTTGCGTGCCGGTACGGGTGCAGCCTGGCCCCAGAAGGCCTGCTCGATACTCAGTTGATAGTCGTTCAGCAGCAGGCTGTGGCCAGCCCACGTCAGCCCGACACCTACCAGCAAATGCGCCAGGGCGGCAGCCTGGAGCCAGCGCACCCAGAAGCGGCGCCGACTGGTTAGGGATGAAGAGTGTGAAGATGGCATTCCGTGTCCTGTCGATTTCCTTGACGGTGAGCAGTGTACCGGAGGTTGCAGGTCAACCGAGGATGTTCAGCCCATCGCTGATCCTGCAGCGACCGGTTGAATCCACAACCCAAAGCTGCCGGTCAGCATTTGGCTGAAATTGGCCGATTGTGGTCTGCTATGAAGCCGCTATCGGGCCAAGATCAATGAGCAGCCAATGATATGAGACCTTGCCGTACAGGCCGCCTATATCTTCGTTACTGTCAGGGTCCCGTAGCAACAGGGCCAATGTTTCATGGGCGTCGTCCCCACCGTTGGCCAGATTATGGGCCAGTAATGGAGACAAAATGCCTAACCGGTCTGCTTCAGTTGCATTTTCCGAACGCTGGATCTCTACAGACATGTCGCTCTCCCTGAGCGGTGAGTAGCGAAGCTCGAATCGCCGCTGGCCTATACTGCTTTGACCAAATGACCGGAGCGGCAGAATGTGAAGAAGACCCTGGCCGGAGTTATCGAGGCGGGCGAGCCGCTGATACAATAGGCCATCGATGCGCAGCGACGTTACCACGCTGCTCAGGGTGCCGGTCAGTCAGCAAAGAAAGTCGAGCGCCTGGGGCTGGAGGCTGAGTCGCAGTACCAGGCTGTTACCGAATACCAGCTACGATCGCTTGGAGGTCCTGCAGCATCCTGCACGTCTGGTGACCGAGGGTTCATAGATAGCTCATAACGAATGACACCTCGCTGTTGGCCGTTCCAGGTCTTACCCCTAAATCATTCTTGCCTCCGCTGCTTGCTGGAAGTGTTCGATAATATCGTACGCTCAGTGGTATCCGGAAACTCCCGCCTGTAGAGGTGTAGTCGCTGAATACGTAATCTTTGTTAAGTTCTAGAGGAGTTTGATTGCTGTCCAGTATTTGTAATGCAATACCTTGTGCAGTAGAGCTCTTGTTGAGCTCTATGATTCCCAGGGCGGCATTCCAGGCTGGGGTGGTTGGATTCGGCGCTAAGGTGTACATGACCTTTTTTATCCCGCTTGGACAGTTGTTAAGCAGGATGTTGAAGGACGTTGCTTTTGAGGTATCACCGATTTCGGAGAAAATACCAAGATCGTATTGCCCCATTTCGACTTTAACGTCTGGAGTTTCACAGGATTGAGCTATGAATTTCAACTCGTTGCTGATTTTCAAGCTGATTGGATAAATTGAGCCTGCTTTTAAACTTCCGATTTCTCCTGCAGAAATCGTAGTGTTGTTTTTGACTGTTCCTGTTTTCAGCAGGCGAAGCGCATGTGTCGTATTAGCGAATCCATAGGTTTCGCCGCCATTAAGTACTGACGCTCCTCCGTCGCCGGATACTGGAGTGCCATTATATATCCACTGCCATGAGATGCCCGTGTCACCGATCGGAAAGGTTTTGCTCGTGGGGGAGTCTGTGCCTAGTTTGTTTTTTACACCCCACCTTGTATCCGTAGTGCACGTGAACGACGGCCCTGTAGCGTTGGCACTCCCTGACTCATAAAGGACAGTGTTGTCTGGAGTGTCTCGCGGGAAAGGCAAAGTTGAGGGTACGCTTACCGTTAGGGTGGCTTCGCTGTGCCCTGTGACAAGGCTGCAAGCCGCCATCGCATTAAAGCTAATACTTTGAAATATAAGTGCTTGCAATAAGCGGTTTAGCCTGACGGGATTTCCATTTTTAAAGGGATGGTTTGAATTTTGAGATTTTTGTAAATTAAAATTCTTATTGAGCGTCATTGGTTGTATGACCTCTCAATAAATTCCCAGTGATAATCAGGGTTTTCGGCTTTTAATTTGTTGTAGTAGTGCTCGTTAGAATAGTTTTGTTTTATGTCATGCTGCGAAGCAGTAGTGCATCCAGAGAGTGCAGTAAAAACACTTGCGGCAATACTTATTTTTAGCTTATAATTGCTTGATTGCTTGCTTGCTTGCTTGCTTGCTTGCTTGCTTGCTTGCTTGCTTGCTTGCTTGCTTGCTTGCTTGCTTGCTTGCTTGCTTGCTTGCTTGGCGTTAATTCCGAATTGTGTAAGTTCATTGCTAATTCGTACTAATTCAAAATGGATTGGTGAAACTACCTACGCCACCTCGAATTCGAAATCAGACGATTCTCATTTTTGCCACAAGCGCTAGGCCTTGGGCGGCATTCCTCTCCTGGTTGGCGAGCAACCATCTAGCTACTAGGCTCTGTACGAAATCCCCAGAAACCCAATCGTCACCTCACCCCTCAAACGCTGAAATTTTGCGGCCTAAGCCGAAGTGCCATTTCTTAGTCCATTTTGCAGATGATTACGGTTACCATCACGCTTGCTGTCAGAGCGTACCTGGCATCGTAATATCACCACGCTCCGAGCCATCGAACTCGCGCTTGCGCTGGCGGCTCCTGCGTGGGGCATCGATCTCGAGTAACAGTAGCGGCTCAGCCAGGTGGCATTGAACGCACGTCATTCCGGGCAGCATTCACAGAGACAGTATCCAGGGAGCATAACGGACATGCTGGAAAACCAAACTTTCAACCGGGTCGGAACCAACCATCAGATTTCGGCCAACGCCTACAATCTCATCCTCGGTGCAGTGCTGCTGTGGGGCTTTGCCGTCAACTGGTACCTGGTAACCACTGTGCCGGCCGACGTTATTCAGGCTATCCCCATGCTGCTCTTCATGGCCGGTTACATGATCACTACGCTGACGGGTGTCGCCATCATATTCAAGTCTGAGAAACCGCTGTACAGCTTTCTCGGCTACAACCTGATCGTGGTTCCGATAGGCTTGCTGCTTGTCATTGTCCTCCCGGACTATTCGCATCAAAACATTATTAAAGCCGTGCAAACGACCGCCTTGCTGACCGTGGGCATGATGCTGCTGGGTACCGCGTTTCCCGCCTTCTTCAAACGCATCGAAGCGTCGCTGTTTATCGCCCTGGTGGTTGCGATAGTCGTCGAGTTGGGGCAAGCCTGGTTGTTCGGCACCCGTCTGGCGGCGATGGATTGGATCGTTGCAGCGATCTTCTGTGGGTATATCGGGGTGGACTGGGGACGTGCGAACCAGATCGAGCGTACCGTGGACAATGCGATCGACAGTGCCGCATCGCTGTATCTGGACATCATCAATCTGTTCCTGCGGATCTTGCGGATCATGTCCAAGAAGTGAGTTGCGCAGCTGCTACGGCACAAAATCCCAGCCTTTGAAACCGCTGTCGCCGCACCTGAACACTGATATTCGGTAGAGTTTGCGCCCATCGAAGGCAGGAGGCCACGATGGTCAGCGGTACGAAATCCCCGATGCAGCCTGGGAGCTGGTTGCTGATCTCTTTGAACAGCCCCGGCGCAAGATTCATATGCTTTGCGACGCCAATGGCGTACCGCTGCGCTTTCTGCTTTCGGGCGGACAGGCCAGTGACATCTCGTACGCTCAGCCCCTGTTCGATGAAGCCTATGTCCCCAGTTTGTGCGGTCGCCCTCGCAAACGCTGTCGCTGGCTTTTGGCTGACAAGGGCTACGATGCCGAAGCCCTGCGACGCTACGGTGACCGTTACCGGATGCAACCGGTAATCCCTCGGCGATCGATGAAACGCAAACCCAAGCCCGGCTTGCCTCGCTTGTTTGATCGGCCGAAATATCGACAACGCAACATCATCGAGCGCATGTTCGGCTGGCTGAAAGAGAACCGACGGATCGTCACACGCTTCGACAAGCTCGCGAAAAGCTACGCAGCGATGGTCTCGTTAGCTTGTGCCATGCGGTGTTTGCGACATTACTTTTCGTACAGTGCCTAGGGACCAAATGGAAGGCCCGTGCGGTCATAGAGATCGCGGGTGCCTCCTGCTATTCATCATCAGCATTACATGGGAAACCACAGCGACGGTGAGCCACATGAAGACAAAGAGTCGAGCTTTACGGGTTTCCTTGGCAGAGGCCCACTCCTCGCATTCGTTGCCTGAGAGGCACATGGGAGAACAGAGGTCCACGCCTTCCACTTTGCAATGCAGAATGCTGCTACCGACGAACGACAGTTCGATCTCTTTGCCTTGGGCTTTTCTAAACAGGTCCGACGGACGGAGCAGTTTGGAGTCGAGCTGTTTAAGTCGTCCCGAGTCCAGGTCCCGGAGGGTGATCTTGGGATGATTACCAGTCGTTTGATGGACCGCCACTCCTCGCATGACTTCAATGTCGGCCCCACGATATCCATAGGACCTGCTGATGACGACCATGAGCACGACTAGCATGATCCCTCCCAGAACAACGGAGGCTGATCTTAGTTGCTTCCAAGTCTCATTTGACGGCCTCCGCATGTCCTTCCCTCTTCGTGCCCAGAGAGAGTATAGGTATGGATGATCCAGTACTGCGGGGCGACGTCGCTACTCTGCCTCCCTCCCTGCCTTGGACCTGGCACACGCCAACTTAAGCTTTTCATGCACATTGCGCAGCCTGCCTGCAACGTCACTGCCACTGCCCCAATCAAGACTCGCCTATGATCCCTCCTTTAAAATGGGTGACTGTAGCGAGGACCTGGCCGGGCAGCCAAATGCAAAAAGCCCAGCGTGGGGCCGGGCTCGTCACCAGTGGTCGAAACGCTTTTATGCTAGCGAAATTCGTAAATCAAAACGGCTTGAGCTAGCTCGATGTCGCTGGCTGTGCCCACTTGATTCTGAGTACGCAACACCTCGAATGCTGCCTCCAGGCTCGCGCCTCGGATATACCCATCACTCGCGACAAAAGCTGCAGCATCATTGCGAGCGGCAAGAATTTTCTGGTCCCCCCCCTTGTGACTACCCTGGGTGCTTTCGTCGATCTCTTGAGTAAGCGTAAAGGGGGAAAAAGTCACAACAAAAGTCGCTGAAACAACCGCCCCCATGCCTGACACTCTGACGCCACCATCACCAGCGATTACGGGAAAACTGCACGGAAAACCGAGCATAAATACAACAATCAGCTTGCGCAAAAATCCACTCCATGGGTGAGAAGCATCCTTCAGAGATTGAATCTACTGTCTTCCTGTCCGGGCATCCAGTGTGGAGGGGAAGCCAGTCACTGAGCTGGTCGCTGGTGTAGTGGCTTTGTGCCTCCAGCGAGCTGCCCCAGTTTTGAACATCCGCAGGCATTTGCGCAAGCCATTGCGCGGATAATTGATCCTGCTTTTCTCGGGAATTCAAGCGGCTGCTAGCCTGTTCGATCACACTCCACCGGCCGGGCGGGGATAAAGCACGACTGCCGCGCGCAACTTATTACCGCCGAAAAGACTCATGCGCTGAAACTCTTGGTGGGTTACCGGGAGGTGCTGGCAATCCAGGGCGTGGCGATGCCGGCTATGGTCGATATCCGGATCATGCAGGTAAACAAAGTCTTCGTCGCATCCTGTCACCAGCACCCAGTGTGGTGCTTTGCTGCGGGTCATGCGAAAGCAACTGATCAGCACCAGCGGCTGACCGCCCGCCGCCAATAGACCCGCGATGTCGATTTTCTTGCTCTGTACCTGCACCACGTCGCTACTCTGAAGCGCTGTGCAGAGTTCCTCATGCACCAGGCGGATCACTGCTTTTTTGTTCTCACTGCGTACGCCATTGAGGAACAGCGGGCCGTCGACACTCACCTGCAAAGTCACCCGAAAATTCCTGCGCCAGGCCGCCAATGCGAGCCCCTGGGGGCTGCAGCCACCATGCCCCGAGGTCATGAACACCGTGGTTGCTTCGCGCCACAGCTGAACCTCTTCACGTCTGTCCAGCGCCCGCCCGGGTTGCAGTGCGGCCATGGCCATCAACAGGCATGCCGGGCCACAGGTGAAGTCGGTGGTCTGCTGATAGTAAGGCACCCGCCGCGCATTGCCGGAAGGCTGTTCAATGATGCGTTTCTCATAGCGCAGGGCGTCAGCATGATCCTGGTAGTAGTCGTTGATCACCGCGAAGCGTCGATAGCCTACGCCTTCATAAAGGCTGATCGCCGTCTTGTTGTCGTGACGGACCTCAAGACGCACGTAGGCACAGTCGAAACTGCGCGCGTTTTGCTCCGCTTCAGCCAGCAACCGTTTACCCAGCCCTTGACCGCGAGCGGCGGGCGAAATGGCGATGGAGTAGAGGCGCGCCAGGGATGTTCCACGATGAAACAACAGCAAGGCGTAACCCATCAACTGCCCCTCGGCCTGAGCGACGATCAGGCTGGCGTGTGCACGGCTGATCATCCATTGAAAGCTTCGAGGCGATAGCCGGTCATGCTCGAAACACTGGTTCTCCAACGACAGTAACGAGGGCAGGTCTTGGGCACAGGCGGTGCGAAATATAAATTCCATATAGATCACCGTAAAACTTTCGTAAGGGAGCGAGACTTTTTTAATTTTCCATGCTTAATAGATAAGCACTTGGTCTTCGTTAGGCACTTGAAATGACAATAGCACCGTCAGGTTTGCGCGCAGTATTGGGTAAACGTGTTGAGTCGGCAATAGTCAGTCAACCGCGTGGCGCAATTGAAAGCAAGAGTTCAAGTCAACTTGTTATTATTGTTGAGCGTAAGGAAGACTGGAGTAAGTACTTTCCCAGTGAAGACCTGGTGAGCGCCCAGGAATACCTGGAACGGCCGCGGGATCGCGAGCCAAGCAAGCGCGTGCAGGTCATTAACCTATGCCGCAGTTACAAGTACCTTGGGCATGGTTATTACTGTTCGCTTTTGGCCGAGGCAAGAGGTCACACAGTAATACCGTCGGTCAAGACCATCAGTGAGCTCACCCGCAAGTCGCTCTATGGCTTGGCCCTGGACGACGTGGAAAAGACCCTGGAGAAAAATTTAAATAATAATGTATATGCCAGCGCTGAAGGCTTTACCTTGAGTCTTTACTTTGGCTGGACACACCTGGAACCGTTGCAGTCCATTGCCCGTCAGCTGTTTGAGGCGTTTCCCTGTCCGATATTACTGGTCGAATTCCGCAAGGCGAATGGCTGGCATATCGCTGGAGTAAAAGCCGGGTCAATGCACAAGCTGCGTGAAGATCAGGAAGATCAGTTTGCCAATGCACTGGATGGGTTCAGTCGTAAAATCTGGCGTGTCCCCCGGTCCAGGCGCATGGCGCGCTACGATCTGGCCATCTTGCATGACCCCGACGAAACATTACCGCCCTCGAATGCCAAGGCGCTGGAAAGTTTCGTGCGGGTAGGCCGCGGCATGGGCATCGATGTCGAGATGATCGAGAAGAAAGACTACTCGCGCTTGGCCGAATATGATGCACTGCTGATTCGTGAAACCACCAGCGTCGACAATCATACCTACCGCTTCGCTAAAAAAGCCGAGAGCGAAGGGCTGGTGGTGATGGACGATCCAACCTCGATCCTGCGGTGCACCAACAAGGTCTACCTGACTGACCTGTTGCGCAGCAACAAACTGGCTATGCCGGCCAGCGAGATTCTCTACAAGGACAACCTCCAGGAACTGCAGCACGTGGGGGAGCGCCTGGGTTTCCCGCTGGTCGTGAAAATCCCCGATGGCTGCTTTTCCCGTGGCGTAATCAAAGTGGAGAACCAGGATCAGCTGCTGCGGGCTACGGCTGAACTCTTCGAGCACTCGGTGCTGCTCCTGGCTCAGGAGTACCTCTATACCGAGTACGACTGGCGCATCGGTATTCTCAATCGTAAGCCGATCTTTGCCTGCCAGTACTTCATGTCGAAAGGCCATTGGCAGATCTTCAACCACAAGGCCAATGGCGCCGACGTTATTGGTGAATGCCGCACGTTGCCCGTCCACGAAGTACCTCGAGCAGTGGTAGAGCTGGCGGTAAAAACCGCCGGCCTGATTGGCGACGGTTTGTATGGTGTCGACCTCAAGCAAGCGGGAGACAAAGTGGTGGTCATCGAAGTGAACGATAACCCCAATCTGGACGCTGGCATCGAGGACGCTTATTTGCAGGACGACCTGTACACCCTGGTGCTGGAAGAGTTCGTGCGCCGGTTGGAACACAAGCGCCGCGGCCAGGTCTGGTAGAGGCGCGGCATCGATCCGGGAGTGCCGCGATGATTAAAAGCTTCCTGCTCGCCCAAGGGGCGCTGCATCCGAGTGAAGGCCTCGACAGCCCGGTACTGTTGTTCGTCGATCCGGACCCTGCCGAGCGCGAACTGCTCAAGCACCGCTTGCGCATTGATGAGCACGCGCTGGCGTCAGCGCTTGACCCTGATGAGGTCTCACGCATCGAGTTCCACCCAGACAGCCTGTTCCTGATCTGGAAACGTCCTGAGAACTACTCAGGCGGCGACAGTTTCTCCTTTGAAGTGTCCTCCTTCGGTCTTTTGTTGCACGCCGAGCGCCTGGTGCTGATCGCGCCGGACGACTCGCAGTTGCAAGGCCTGGGTACCCGCCATGACTTGCAGACACCGCTGGATGTGTTGTTGGACATGCTGTTCAGTAATATCCATCACTACCTTGGGCACTTGAAGGTGATCAAGCGGGTTGCCCGCGAGCTGCAGCAGCGCTTCAACAGCTCGATGCACAACAACCACCTGATACAGATGTTCAACCTCAGTGAAAGCCTGATCTATTACATCAACGCCATCCACAGCAATGGCACGGTGCTTTCGCGTCTTCGCAATCATGCGCAGAAAAACCACTTTGACGCGCCGCTCATCGAGTTGATCGACGACCTGATCATCGAGAATACCCAGTGCTACAAACAGGCAGAGATCTACTCCACGGTGTTTGCCGGGCTGATGGATGCACGTGGCAACCTGGCCAACAACACCATGAACGAAATGCTGCGCAAGCTGACCTTGATCAACGTGGTGTTTCTGCCCTTGAACCTGATCGCCAGCATCGGCGGCATGTCCGAATTCAGCATGATGACCAGTGGTGTCCCGTGGTGGCTTGCTTATCCGGCACTGGTCCTGGCGATGCTGTTGTTGGGCGGGGTGATGGTCTTGTTTCTCAAGCGTCTGGCCCGGGATTTTCGTGGGGGAAGTCGAGCAGGGGTGGTGGCTACTGCCTCGCGTCCGGGCGGCGCAAAGCGATTGTTTACACGTGTGTTCTCGTGATCGGAGCAGCGATCTGCCAAGGAGATGTAGATGAACAATACCGTTGTTGGTTTGCTGGTGGTAAGCGCAATTCTGCTGGTGGGCGCTGTGGGCTTCTATCTGGATTTCATCAGGAACAAAGACAAGCCCAGTTGATGTTCGCAGGTTAAGCAGAACTCTGGAGATTAAGCAAATGGTCTGGCCGCAGATCAAAAACTGGATGGGCTACCTCGGCCATTGGCACGCTATAAATCAGTTACCAAGCGTGTTGATACCACGTGGGGGCGGCGCCGTACCGGATAGAAACGGAGCGGGGCATCTACATTTCTAGTTATCGTTTCTACCGTCATTAAGGATTGAGCATGACAGCAGGACAACAGGTTTTATCGGTTCGCCCAGTAGAGCAAAAGGACTTCGACACGTGGTGCGAATACTGGGCTAAGTATCAAGCGTTCTACCAGGTGGATGTGGGCATGGAGACGACCAAGACCACCTGGGCGCGTTTCTTCGACAGCACCGAACCTGTGCATTGTGCAGTCGCCTCAGATGGCGAGCACCTCTACGGTTTCGTTAACTTCGTTTTTCACCGATCCACCTGGGGCCGCAACGACTTCTGCTACCTGGAGGATCTATACGTATGCCCAAGCGTACGCGGCCAGATGATCGGTAAGACGCTCATCGAATATGTGCAAGGGCAAGCGCGGGGAAAAAACTGTGACCGGCTTTACTGGCACACCCAGGAGACCAATCAAACCGCCCAAAGGCTATACGACTGGATTGCCGAAAAGCCTGGCGTTATCGAATACCGAATGCCGTTGGATGCAACTGCGTAAACGCTGGATTAGCGATCGAGAATGAGGATTTCTGACTGAACGCCAAGAGGGCCGCTGATGACTTTCCGTGTGTCGCGTCATAAACGAAGGCCTCTTGGTTGAATCACCCATCAGTGTTGGCGTGGGTGACGTTGCGGTCGCGGTTGTGCACCGCTTTGAAGTTCACGCCTTGCGTAGGGACGATAATGTTGTGCCCTTGTGCCACTTATGCTTGAACCGCTAGCCACTGTTCATAGGCCGCCGCCATCGTTTTCCAGGTCTGCGTGTCGGCGGGAATCAGGTGCTCAATACGCAACGATGCCACAGTTATGTCCAGCGGCATGCCGAAGGTTGTAAAGGTTGAAAGGAACGCCAGCTCCCCCTGTTTTGAATGCACGCGAGTAAGCACTACAGGGGAGAGCGCCGCATCTGCAGGAAGGCTGGCAGGGGCGGGAATACTGCTTAGCAGATGAGACAGATCAGCGTTGCTTGCAGCCTCCCTCGTCGCTCGCTGCCAGGCGATTGCCCTGATCTCTTCGGCATTGATCAGGTAATCACCCAAGCCCCCCGGGCACAGTAGCGTCGTCAGCAGATTGAGGCCTGAGCGATGTCCTTGCGCAAGACCGACCATGTCAAACAGCAATCCTGTGCTGACATTGGCGGCCGTAATGTCCCAGTTGCTGGCAATGACAATGGCTGGAGCCGGATTGTTGGCCTGCAGAATATGATTGACCGCTGCATACACCATCTCCATTTCCGGTGCGTTTAGCGGCGATGCGGTGTAGCGAGGTGCGTACCCCGCCGCGAGGAATACGTCGTTACTTTGCTCCAGCGGAACGTCAAGCGCAGAGAGCACTGCGTGCAAGGTGCTGGGGCTCGCGTTGGCACGTCCTGTTTCTATGCAGCTAAGGTGGCGTTGGGAAATTCCGGTAATGAGCGATAGGTCTAACTGGCTCAATCCCGCGTGTTGCCGGAACCGGCGCAGATAGGCTCCGGCTTCTGTACCGGCAGCGGCGGCTCTGCGATGGAAGTGATGGTTACTCATGCTTCTACCTTGGCTGTCCATGTGGGAGACGTCCATGACCTGTCAGGTCATTGAGTGGCGAGGAACCCTATCACTACTGTACCGGGGTGACTCACCAAGGAGAAAAACGTGAGAGCTCGCTATCTTGCACTGCCCCCACTGATGGCCTTCACGCTATATACCGGCTGGACGCTGCTGATTACAGAGCAATCGCTCCTCGCTTTTGGTCTTGAGCTGATGTCCCGGCCTGACACCGCGCAAGTGGTTGTCGACCTCTACTTGATGGCCGCGCTGGCCTGCATGTGGATGGTAACGGACACCCGCGCACGAGGAGGCGCTCTGATTGGGGTGCTGCCTTACATGCTGATCACGCTGGTCTTCGTTTCAATCGGTCCTCTGCTGTACCTCGTAATCAGGGGGGCAGAGAGAAAGAAGGGATGACGATGCGCCGCCACCTGGCGAACAGAACCACCACCTGGCCATCAGTGCTTGAAGCCTCAATACTCCAGTCGCCGTACTGGGGTATTTCCATGTTTGAACTGCCGGTAGCCGGTATAGGGAAGCATGACGGTGTCGGCGATACCCGATGCGGCCATATCCAGAAGGATCGGCGCTGGCGCCCAGTGAGCAGTCGATCTGGCCGGTCCGTTAAGGTTGCAAAACTGATAGGCAACGCCACTGTAGGCGCGCGGTATCGAATGGCAGTTGGTTTCCCATTTGGCCAGATCATCTACTGCGCGTGATTCGTCCGTCACGGTTCTGACCGTTGCGCATCCGCACAGTGTCACCAGCAGCAGACCTGCAATCCCTAGCTTCATAACGGCTCACTCCTTTGACAAATCAATCCTGGCGGGCCTGGGATGAATGCCTATCGAAGCCAGGTCCGGGTTTGGTCGTGTTGCAACATCAGCTCCCGTCGTCCGCAGGGTAGCAACATTCCCGGCAGCCCGAGGCGTGGAGCGCAGGTGGCCAACGTTCACCTGATAGATGTGAATACTAAATGAATTCCAGGCCCTGGCAGTTCATTTATATCGTGATGACGGGATCACTTCGCAAGGTTCTGGAGGTCCTTCGATGAAGCAGCTAGAGTTAGGCGCTGTACTGCGGCTGCGAACTCACCGGGCAGGACTGAAATACACCGCGTGCGCCTTGCGGCGCCAGCATTCCTGCGAACTGCCGCTGGCCCTTCGAGAATCGGCCCGGTAACGAGAAACACGGACAAGGAGGTTTGTGATGATGGCCAAGCTGCTGGTAACGATCGGGATCGTCTTCTACGCCGTTGTGGTGCCTATTCTCGAGATCAACCAGACCCATGTGTTCAACCCGGCGTGGGAACCCCATGCACGGCTCCATGAGACCTGGCAATTGTTCACCAATACCGCGCTTGGCGCCTATAGCGTCTGGCTGGTGTGGATCAAGGACAATCTCAGGTTGGCTAGCCTGCTGACCCTTTTCGTCACCGGTGGTTTCCTGATGGCTTACTGGCTGCGGGAGGGCTACGGTGGGTCAATGGTGCTCACGGACGGTTCAGAGAAGATGATCCTGGGGATTAACCTTGGCCTTTTCGCCTACAGCCTGGCTATCGTGCTGGCGGCGCTGGCGGTGTTCCTCGAGCAGCGCAAACACACGCAAGGCTAGCGGCTGATTATCGCTGTAGCGGTAGCGATGTGGCTGCACAGCGCGAAATGACAGGCGGTATTACGAAACATTCTCAAATCTATCGTTCTCCTGTAATCTCGCCGCCGCTCAGGTGACGACCCGGTCGAACACCTGTTTTCAGTGGACGTGGGGGCGGGGATGGAGACGAAGAAAGGGATGGCGGCGATTCTTGAGTGGCGGGCCCGCTTCCTGGGAGAAGGTGTGCTGCAGGAGGCCGAATACGACCAGGCCTTGATGGCCGCGCAGCAGCTTGAGCAGTCCGGTCTGGTCAGCCCGGCGGAGTGGGTGGCCATGGTCCGCCAGGCGAATGCGGCATTGTTGGACCAGAGGTAGGTCCGCCGCGGTATTGACTCAAGGCAGGAGGCCGAATGAGCGCAACGCACGACGATACAATCATCCGCAGGGCCATGCCCGAAGACGTGGGCGCCATGCTCGCATTCGATGCCTACGCCAGTGTCAACACCGGGCGCGGGCGGTTTCTTGGCGAAGCCGTCGACAAGCAGCAATGCCTGGTTGCCGTGCACGCTGGGGCGGTGATTGGCTACGTCGTGCTCACCTACAGCTTTTTCGATTACGGTTTTATCAACCTGGTCGTCGTTGCCCCTGAATATCAACGTCAGGGCATGGCAGGTCGGCTACTGCTCGCCGCCGAGGCGACCTGCAAGACAGCAAAGCTGTTCATCTCGACCAACCAGTCCAACCTTCCTTCGCGCAAGCTCATCCTCAAGGCCGGTTTCGAGCCGAGCGGCGTCATCGACAACCTCGATGAGCATGACCCGGAGCTTGTCTACTTCAAACGCACCCGCTGATCGATCGGGAACTCGCGTGGGGGTGTTCGGTCTGAGCAGCCTTTGAAGGCTTTTTTATGGACAAAAGTGCAGCGCGGGGTGTGCTTGACCTGCTCCCGAACATTATTCTCGGGCTCTCCCTGGCCCTGGTCGGCTGGTTGTTGTTCAGCGTGGTGATCGTCGAGCTCGCAGAGACCATCAGCGAAGATTCCAGTGCGTATTTCAGCGATGAGCAGGCGTGCACGGCAGAGTCGGTTGAGGTCTTGTTTGGCCAGGAAGTGGGCAAGGACGTACTGCTGCTTGCCAAAGTGTTATCGGGCGTCAGTTCGGTGCGTGTGTTGTCGATGCCGGGTCGCGACCTGAGCTTCGTGCCTGATCGGCTGAATCTGGAAGTGAATGAGCAGAAGCGGATTGTCGGGGCCTTCTGCGGCTAGCGCCTGTACTACCCATCTGCGTTGCCGGATACCATGCCCCTGGTTCATCGCATTGATCAGCCATTGTTGAGCATAGCGCCCGACGTAGCGTGCTTTTTTGCACGCCAGCGCTAGGTGGGTGGGCCTGGGTGGTCTATGTTAAACGCCAAGTGCTATCAGACAGTCGGGAGGTGGTTTATCACTGTGGTTGGAGTTTTATGGAACAGGGACCTGTATGCCCTCCTGCGATGACTTGAACGGGCACGATGCGGAGTCATTCTCGCCACGTGAAGGGCGTTCGGCGCCGCTGTTTCGCTTGATTCTGAGTTTCCTGCTGCTGGTCGTGCTGCTGTTCGTCGGCATCGAAGGCTGGCGGATCTGGCGCGATTACCGGCACGCCTTCGCCAGTGCTCATGACTCGGTGACCAACCTTGCCAGTGCCACTGCCCAGCATGCCGAAGACGCGATTCGTCAGGTCGATGTGGTAACCGCGATGCTTGGGGAGCGGCTGGAGGGCGACGGGTTTGCGCGGATGAACATTGCACGGCTGCACAAGCTGCTCAAGCAGCAGGCAACACTGATGCCGCAGCTTCACGGCTTGTTCGTGTATGGCTCGGACGGCCGCTGGATCGTTACCGACAAGAGCGGCACTCCGACCAACGCCAATAACGCCGACCGCGATTATTTCGAGTATCACCGCACCCATGAAGATCGCGGCGTGTATATCGGCGCGGTGGTGAAAAGCCGCTCCACCGGCGATCTGATCATTCCTGTTTCCAGGCGCTTGAACAACCCCGACGGGTCGTTTTTCGGGGTGTTGCTCGGCACCGTCAAGGTCGACTATTTCGTCGAGTTCTACGGGGCGTTCAAGATCGATGACCGCGGGGCGCTGGTACTGGCCAAACGGGACGGGACCATCCTGGTCCGCCGGCCTTTTGTCGAGCGGGTGATTGGCGGCAGCCTGGCCAGTAGCGAGATTTTCCAGGACTATCTTCCGCAATCCCCCGAAGGTGTCGTCGAAACCACGGCAGTGGTCGACGGCACGCAGCGCCTGTACGCCTACAAGGCGCTGGACGCTTATCCGCTGGTGGTGGAAGCCGGGCTGTCGAGGGCTTCGATCATCGACCCTTGGCGTGAAGACCTGATCAAAACCGCCATGGTGTTGCTGTTGTTGCTGGTGGGTTTGAGCAGCTTCGGCGCCTTGGTGCTCAGGCAATTGCGCGAACGCATGGTGATGGAGACCGCGCTTCGCCGTGCGCACCAGACCGTCCGCGACCTGGCCTTGAGCGATAGCCTGACCGGCCTGGGCAACCGGCGTCGGCTGGACACCGCCTTGGCTGAAGAAATTCGCCGGGCCAAGCGCCAGGGCTATCCATTGGCACTGGTGATGATGGATCTGGATTACTTCAAGCGCTACAACGACAACTATGGGCATCCGGCCGGTGACGACTGTTTGCGGGCAGTAGGCGCCGCCATTCAGAGCAGCCTCAAGCGCCCTGGCGACCTGGCCGTGCGCTACGGCGGGGAGGAGTTCACCCTGCTGCTGCCCAACACCGATGCCGCAGGTGCCAGCCGGATTGTCGAGGGCATCCTCGAAGCCATTCGCTCACTGGCTATCGAGCATGTGAAAAGCCCGTCAGGGCGGGTCACGGCCAGTGCCGGCATTGCCCTGGGTTACCCGGTCAGCGAGCCGCTCACGGCGCACGTGCTGATGGGCGCTGCCGATTCGGCGCTTTACCAGGCCAAGGACAAGGGGCGTAACGGCTGGTGCCTGGTCGACGGTCTGGCCGCAGGGCGGGCGAGTAACCGGACCTAGCCATCCGCCGCCCGAACGGCGCACAGTGAACACCTCGAATGTGATGCCGGCCACCGTCAGGCAATGCATGATAAACGTTGCGCGCATCGGTAAAATGGCCGACCCGCACATGCAAAGGACTGATCATGGACGACCCCTTTTTGCCCCAACGCTTGTTTGCACTGGCTGCCCTTGTTGTCGCGGCGATAGGCGGCTGCGTTTTCGTATTTATCCTGTTAAGCCCTGAAGGGCCTTTCCCGGGCCTTGGTAGCGCCCTCGCGCTATTCACGCTGGGGGTAACCAATGGCTTATGCCTGCCGTTGGTGGGCACTTATTGGTGGCTCGCCGGAAAACCCGCAGGCGCGGCTACATTACTGATTTTGCAGGTAATAGGATTGATTGCCTTCATCGGATGGTTTGCCGCGGCTTGATAGCGACTGCGCTATTACCCGGTCGCTTGCCGCCGCCGTCATCGGGCGCTACGAACGCCCTGTCATCAGCCGCTACCCTGGGAGGCGAGCGATCAATTCGGCGCCCTGATTACGCACATTACCGACGGCGGAGCTGACCGGGTACCACTCGAACAGCGTGGCCGGCTCGCTCAGGTGCAAGGCGATCTGTTCGGCGTGCTCACCGGCAGTGGCCGGGTCCAGCCATTGTCGGGCGAAAGCCGGCGCCAGCACGACCGGCCGGCGGTCATGCACGTCGAGCAGGCCGCCTTCACTGTCCGCCGTGAGCATCACAAACCCCGCGTGCTCGCCGCTGAACTGGGCGATCGCGGCGCACAGGGCAGGGCGCTGATCGGCGCGGCGGATCAGATAAGGCTGTTTTTTCGCGCGGCCTTCATCGACCCATTCGAACCAGCTGTCAATCGGCACGATGGCCCGGTGTGGCCAGATGGCGCGAAAGAACGCGCCATGGGCGACCTTCTCCACTCGCGCGTTGATGGGCGTGGCGTGGTCCTTGGACCAGTGCGGCCGCCAGCCCCAGGGCAGCAGGTCCGCGTGCAGGCTGGCGGCCGCGATATGCAGCAGTGCCACCGGTGTGCTCGGTGCCAGATTGAAGTGCCCAAGCGGTTGATCACCGACGTTGTTGACCAGAGCACCCGGCATGCTCAGGGCGTCGACGAAATCGTGGATGCCACGGTACTGGGACAACCTGCCGCACATGCTGCGATGCTCCGCGAGGTGCCTATCGGTTGAGGATAGACCCGATCGCTGGGCAAGCCTGCGACAGTCATGTCAGCGCCCAGACCGCCAGCGATACAACCAAGGCCAACAAGGTACCCAGCCAGGCGCTGACTTCGAAGGTCGAGCGTCGCGCGCTGGCGTGCACTTCGCGCAGGAATTGCGCCTGGGTTGGCGCCGTTACCCTGGCATGGAACCTTGTGCCTGTACAACGTCTAAGCTGCTGTGGGATGTCCCATTATCGAGCGCATCGTTATGTCCAGATCACGCCTGCTGGTTGTCGCCGTCACTTCGCTGAGCCTGATGCTCGGCTCGCTTGGCGCTGTTGCCGATCCGGGCAATGGCAAAGGCAATCCGGTGCATGGCCAAGGCCAGGGCAAACAGGGTGGCCAGGGTGCCGGCCAGAAAGGCGGCAAGGGTGCCGAGCAATGGAGCCACGGCCCAACTATCGATCGCACCAGCGTTATCAACGTGCTGCATGGCTATCCTGATTACTGGAGCCGCGGCGCCGACCTGCCCCCGGGTGTGCGCAAGAATCTGGCGCGGGGCAAACCCTTGCCACCGGGCATTGCGAAAAAACTCGATGACCGCCTGCTCGGCAGACTACCGCACTATGATGGTTACGAATGGCGCCAGGCCGGCACCGACCTGATCCTGGTGGCGATCGCCACCGGCATCATTTACGAAGTGCTGACTCACGTGCTCGATTGAAACCGCAGTTGACGGCGTGGGCCAGTGCGCTTATACAGGCGCCCCCCACACCGGCAAGACAGGCCCTGCAATGAACGACGACGAACTGGACATTCACGAACCTGAACATGATCACTTGCTGGATCATGAGTTCGCCGAAGACGATTACCCGTTCCAGGACGAGGTCAACCCGTTGTTCGATCCGCAAGATGACGACGAGGACGAGGAGGGGCCTGGTGCTGGCGCGGGGGACGATGATGCCTTCTGGGATGAAGGCGTAGACACCCTCGACGACCTCTAGGCGCCAGCAACAGCGCTGGCACCTGGAGGGGGGCGCGGTTAACGGCCATCCACCGAGAAGCGCCCGGCACCGGTGACCGACAGCAACAGCAGGCCGCCGACGATACTCATGTTCTTGAAAAACTGCACGGTGTTGGCCGCTTTGGCTGGGTCGACCATGTTCCAGAACGGATGGCCGATGACTGCGGTACCGATCACGAACAGGGCGAACAGGAAGGCCAGCGGTCGGGTGTAGAAGCCCAGGATGAGAATGATGGCGACAAAAAACTCCATGACTACCGCCACCGCAGCCGCGACTGCTGGCAGCGGAGCCCCCAGGGATGCCAGGTAGTCGACCGTGCCGTCGAAGCCGGTGAGCTTGCTCCAGCCAGACATCACGAACAGGATCATCAGCAGTATCCGCGCCAGCAGGATGATAACGTCGCGCTGGTTGTCGAACAGGGTATAGCGCATGGCGGCCTTCCTTTGTTGTTGGGCAATTTTACCTTAGCAGTTGCCGCAAGGATTTGCGGCGCGCCGGCGCAAAAAGGGCATAAGGCTGTAATTGGATAAACGCCAGACAGCAAAAAGGCGCCGATAAGGCGCCTTTTCAGAAGATGGTGCGAGTGGCGGGACTCGAACCCGCAAGGCTCACGCCGGCAGATTTTAAGTCTGCTGTGTATACCAATTCCACCACACTCGCATTGCCTTGAGGAAAATGCTTTTGCTCCCTCAATCAAGCGAGCTTTATAACCCATCGTTATATTCGAGTCAACCGCGCGCAAGGCTCTGGGCGGCGCCTGTGCTGAGCGCCAGAGCACTTGCCCTGGACCTGGGCCAGGACCACCCGGTGGCGTTTCCAGACTGTTTCGCCGCCAGCTGGGGCAGACGCCACGCAGCCTGTGTGGTCAGTAGCTGATCGTATCGGCGACGCTGCGCAAGTCAGCCACCGACGTCTGCAGGCCAGCGATCCTGCCCAGTACTGCGGCGGCGTCGGCCTGGTGCATGGAGTGCTGCAAGTGCAACACGTGCCCGCGCAAGTCGTGCGACACTCGCTCAAGGTCGGCGGCGGTGTGTTGCAGGTCATCGTGGATGGCTTTCATTCGTAGGTCTGCGGCCACGCGTCGTTCCCTCGAGGTAGGTGGCAGATAGCAAATTCGGGGCGACTATAGAGCAATTGGCTCCTTGCTGTCATTGGGCCACTGTTGCTTTCATGTTTGATCAACTCAAGGCAGGCACACCTGTCCACGCAGGCGCCTCGCACTGCTGAAACGTCCGTCGGCAACCCCTGGGTCAGGTGGTATTGGCCTGTGCCGTTTGCCAAGGTCTGGCAGTGGGCGAAGAATCCGACTAAGTTTTAGACCAGCGAAGGGAATCGCGTGCAGCGTATGCTGTCATATCCAGACAAGCCATCTGCGGTTTCGTGGGGCAGCCATGGTCTCATCCGACTCCGATCTGCATGCCAATCGCTTCGAGCAACTGGTGCAAACCGTCGCTGATTACGCCATCTACATGCTCGACCTCGAAGGTCATGTGATGTCATGGAACGCCGGTGCCCAACGGATCAAGGGCTACTGTGCCGATGAAGTGATCGGTAAGCATTTCTCGATATTCTTCACCCCGCAGGATTGTGCCGACGGCAAGCCGGCCTGGCTGCTCGATCGCGCCTTGAGTACCGGTGGCGCCCAGGATGAAGGTTGGCGCCTGCGCAAGGACGGCTCGCTGTTCTGGGCGCTGGTGGTGCTGGACGTGATCAGGGCGCCCGATGGCAAAGTGGTGGGGCTGGCGAAAATTACCCGCGACATCACCGAGCGGCGCGAGGCCGCGCTGCAACTCGATGAGGTGCGCGCGCAGCTGTGTCAGTCGCAGAAGCTCGAAGCCCTCGGCCAACTGACCGGGGGCATGGCGCATGATTTCAACAACCTGCTGACCATCATCATCGGTTCGGCCCGGCTGGCGCTCGTTAGCCGGGATCCACAACGTACCCAGCGCCTGCTCGGGCATATCCTCGATGCCGGCGAACGCGGCAGCCAGATGACCCAGCAACTGCTCAGTTTTGCCCGCTACAAGGCGCTGAAGTCTGGCCGGGTCAAGGTGTCGGCGCTGATTGAGTCGACACGCTCGCTGCTCGGGCAGGCCTTGCCCAATGCCGTGGCGCTTCAGGTAAAGCTTGCCGAGGACCTGTGGGATGTCGAAGTCGATGCCGGGCAGTTGCAGATGGTTTTGCTCAATCTGATCTTCAATGCCCGCGATGCCATCGACGGCGAGGGCGTGATCAGCGTGCACGCACGAAACTGTGAGCTGGATGGCCAACAGGACGGTCTGGCCGGGTGCTTTGTTTGCATCAGCGTGCGCGATACCGGCCGAGGAATCGACAGCCAGGTGCTGCCGCGCATCTTCGAGCCGTTCTTCACCACCAAGAGTCTTGGCAAGGGCACAGGCCTGGGCCTGAGCCAGGTCTATGGTTTCGCCAAACAGAGCAATGGCACGGTCAGCGTCAGTACTGAAGCGGGCAAGGGCACTTGCATGAGTGTCTATCTGCCGGTGTACTGCGCCGCCATTGGCCTCGCCCCTACACCAGAGTACGGAGGTGCATAGCATCGTGGAGCAACTCAACCGCCTTGCCACCGGCATCCCCGGGCTCGATGAACTGCTCAAGGGCGGGCTGGTGGTGGGTGCCTCCTATATCGTTCAAGGGCGGCCCGGTTCGGGCAAGACCATCCTGGCCAACCAGCTGGCCTTCAACCATGTCGCGCAAGGCGGCCGCGTACTGGTGGCGACGCTGTTGAGTGAATCCCATGAGCGTCTGTTCCAGTACCTGGCGACGTTGAGCTTTTTCGATCCGGCGAAAATCGGTGCGCAATTGCAGTTCGTCAGTGCCTTCGACACCCTGGAGCAAGAGGGGCTGGACGAAGTGGTGAAACTGCTGCGCGGTGAAATCAGCCGCCACCAGGCCAGCTTGCTGATCGTCGATGGCTTGCTCAATGCCCGCTCACGGGCGGAAACCCCGCTGGACAGCAAAAAATTCATTGCCGAGTTGCATGGCCATGCCGCGTTCGCCGGCTGCACCGTGCTGTTTCTGACCAGCTCGCAGCTGGATGACGGAAGCCCGGAACACACCATGGTCGATGGTGTTATCGAGCTGGGAGACGCGTTGCTCGGCAGCCGTTCGCTGCGCCGCATCCAGTTGCGCAAGACCCGCGGCAGCGGTGCGTTGTCGGGCATTCACGAGTGTGAGATCACCGAGGATGGCCTGCAGGTGTACCCGCGCCTGGAGTCGCTGTACAGCCACCCGAGTGGCCAGGGCAGTGGCGAGCTGACCCGCGTCGCCAGCGGCATACCGATGTTCGATCGCTTGCTCGGCGGGGGGCTGCCCGCGGCATCGGTCACCCTGGTCATGGGGCCCTCGGGTATCGGCAAGACCTCGATGGGGGCGAGTTTTCTGGCTGCAGCCACCACCGAAGCGCCCGGGCTGCATTTCGGTTTTTATGAAACGCCTCAGCGCCTGCGCCTGAAAGCCAGCGCCCTGGGGCATGATTTCAGCGCCATGGAACTTAGCGGCGCACTGCACATTGCCTGGCAACCGACCACCGAAGGCTTGCTCGATGAGGTTGGCATGCGCCTGTTGCGCCTGGTCGAGCAGCACAACATCAAGCGTGTACTGATCGATAGCCTGGGCGCTTTTACCCGGCTGGCAAGCAACCCGAGCCGCCTCAACGAGTTCTTCCGCGCCCTGACCGGTGAGTTGCGCGCCCGTGACGTCAGCGTCCTGGCTACCTGGGAAATGCGTGACATCTTTGGCTCGGAAATCAACGCGCCGGCGCCCGACCTGTCGAGCATCGTCGACAACCTGCTGCTGATGCGCTTTGTCGAAGTGGACGCCGAGCTCAAGCGTTTGCTGTCGGTCCTCAAGGTGCGCGACAGCTATTACGACCCGGCGCTGCTGGAGCTGGTCATCAGCGACCAGGGTATCGATCTGAAGAAGGCATTTGCCCAGGTCTCGGGGGCGATGTCCGGCACGCCTTCACCGGTGTCGGGATCATGAAGAGGCGGGTGGTAACACCATGAGTACCATTCTGGTCGTCGATGACGAGTACCTGATCGCCGATATCCTCAGGTACGCCCTTGAGGACAGAGGTTTCGACGTGGAACTGGCCAGCAATGGGCAGAAGGCCCTGGACGTATTGAAAGGCAAGCGGGTGGAGTTGGTGATCACCGATTACATGATGCCGGTGATGGATGGCGGGGCATTGGCCGTCAGCATTCGTGCAGAGCCGCTGCTACAGGGCTTGCCGATCATACTGATGAGCGGGGCACAAGCTCACATGGGGCGGGATAATTCCGGGCTGTTTGCTGCCGTGTTCGACAAACCCTTCGACATCGTTCAACTGATGGCCAAAGTGAAGGAACTGGTCGACGCGCCCGAGGCATCTTGAGACCTGGTGAGGCAGCCGCAGGGCCGTCAGTACAGGATCAAGCGCATCCGTGCGGCTTGAGTCAGCTGGGGGCTACTTAGTGCTCGTCGCCTCCTTTCTCCGGTGCCGGGCTACCGGCCTGAATGCGTTTGAAAATCTCCTCGCGGTGCACCTGTACATCTTTTGGTGCATCGATACCGATCCTCACTTGCATCCCTTTGACGCCCAGAATGGTGACTTTGATGTCATCGTTGATGACGATGCTTTCGCCAACCTTGCGGGTGAGTATCAGCATGTATATCTCCTTGGTAACGTAAGTTGCCTTGCAGGCGGGGCCCGCAGAAGCCGGGATCACACAGGGGGTGAGTCCCTCTTTCCCTTCATTAAAGACGCTTTCGGCGGATATTAATTCCCCCGAACACAGATTCTGTAGTGAGTCTTTAGTCGCAGGTGCCGATTGGCTGGATGAGCGCTCCCGAACAGCGAGTGCTGCCCGTACCCGCAAGCATAGGGGGGTTGAACGAATATGGGAAATTTCTCTGCATGATACCCAAGGTGGGTTTCGCTGAATGGCTTTTCAAGGGGCGGCCAGGTTTTGCATGAACAGCGCCGACGCCACTTCCTCGCAGCCGCTGATGGGGCTTGCCCAATTGTCTGCAGGGTTAGCCCAGCAGTGCCACCGACTTGATCTGTGCCCACAGCGCTTGCCCGGCGTGCAGCTTGAGCTGGTCGGCGGAGTAACGGGTGATGCGCGCCAGCAGGGGGGTGCCGACCGCGTCCAGGCTGACCAGCACATGGGCGCTGTTGTCGGCCGGGCGATGGCCGCTGACGGTCACCGGCAGGCGATTGAGAATGCTCGAGTGCTGGTCGGCGCCCAGGCTCAGGCTGACATCGCGCGCCTGCACTTTCAGGCGCAAGGGCATGCCGACGGCCAGCGGCTCGTGGGCCACGCGCAGCTGCAGGTCGCTGTGTGGCAGTTGCAGGCTGAGCAACTGGTAGTCGCTGTTGTAGGCACTGACCTGGCCTTCGATGATCACCCCGGCGTCATCGCCCTGGGCCAGCGGCAGGTCAAGGCGGGCGAGGGTGGCGGCAATCGGCCCGCTGGCCTGGACCTGGCCCTGTTCCAGCAGGACCAGGTAATCGGCCAGGCGTGCGACTTCATCCTGGGCATGGCTGACGTAGATCAGCGGGATGTCCAGTTCGCTGTGCAGGCGCTCAAGGTAAGGCAGGATCTCGCGCTTGCGTGGGCCGTCCAGGGCTGCCAGCGGCTCGTCCATCAGCAGCAGTTGCGGGCTGCTCAGCAGCGCCCGGGCAATGCCCACGCGCTGGGCTTCGCCGCCGGACAGCGTCGCCGGCTTACGTTCAAGCAGGTGTTCGATGCCCAGCAGCGCGCAGGCCTGCTCGAGGCTGACCTTGCGCTGCTGGGCGGGGATGCGCTTGTAGCCGAAGGTCAGGTTGGCGCGTACCGACAGGTGGGCGAACAGACTGGCCTCCTGGAAGACATAACCGATCGGGCGTTGATGCGGGGCGACGAAATGCTCGCGGCGCGAGTCCTGCCAGATCTCGCCGTTGACCTCGATGTAGGCTTCGGGGGCCCGCTCCAGCCCGGCCAGGCAGCGCAGGCAGGTGGTCTTGCCCGAGCCTGAATGGCCGAACAGCGCACTGATGCCGCGCCCGGGCAGTTGCAGGTCGACATCCAGGCTGAAGTCGTCGCGGGCAAGCTTCAATCGGGCATGAATCATAGCCGCCATGCTCAGCTCCAGGCCGATTTGCCCCGGCGGCTGGAGTACAGCGCCAGCAGCACGAGGAAAGAGAACACCAGCATGGCCCCGGCCAGCCAGTGGGCTTGCAGGTACTCCATGGCTTCGACGTGGTCGAAGATCTGTACCGAGACCACCCGGGTCTTGTCGGGGATGTTGCCGCCAATCATCAGTACCACACCGAACTCGCCGACGGTATGGGCAAAGCCGAGGATACTGGCAGTGATGAAGCCTGGGCGCGCCAGTGGCAGCACCACGTGGACGAAACAGTCCCAGGGGCTGGCGCGCAGGGTGGCGGCCACCTCCAGCGGCCGTTCACCGATAGCGCTGAAAGCGTTCTGCAGCGGCTGCACCACGAACGGCATGGAATAGACTACCGAGCCGATCACCAGACCGCTGAAGCTGAACACCACGGTGCCCAGGCCCAGCGCCTCGGTGGTCTGGCCGATCCAGCCGTTGGGCCCCAGGGCCAGCAACAGATAGAAGCCGATCACCGTCGGCGGCAGCACCAGCGGCAGGGCTACCACCGCGCCCACCGGCCCGCGCAGCCACGAACGGGTGCGTGCCAGCCACCAGGCGACGGGGGTGCCGACCAGCAACAAGATCAACGTGGTCAGGCTGGCCAGCTTGAAGGTCAGCCAGATAGCGCCGAGGTCGCTGGCATCCAGGGGCATCAGATTTGGTAACCGTAGGCTTTGATCACGGCAGCCGCTTTTGGTCCCTTGAGGTATTCAACCAGGGCTTTGGCAGCGGCGCTGTCCTTGCCTTTGTTGAGGATTACCGCGTCCTGCTTGATCGGCTCATGCAGGTTGGACGGCACGATCCAGGCCGAGCCGCTGCTGACCTTGCCGTCCTTGTAGATCTGCGACAGGGCGACGAAGCCCAGTTCGGCGTTGCCGGTGGAGACGAACTGGAAGGCCTGGGTGATGTTCTGGCCTTCGACGATCTTGGCCCTGGTGGCCTCGCTCAGCTGCAGTTTGTCCAGCACCTGGGTCGCTGCCAGGCCGTACGGCGCGGCTTTCGGGTTGGCGATCGACAGGTGCTTGAACTGGTTTTTCTTCAGCACGTCGCCCTTGCCATCGACATAGTCGTCCTTGGCCGACCACAGCGCCAGGGTGCCGATGGCGTAGGTGAAGCGCGAGCCCTTGACGGTATTGCCTTCTTTCTCGAGTTTTTCCGGGGTGCTGTCGTCGGCGGCGAGGAACACGTCGAACGGCGCGCCGTTCTTGATCTGTGCATAGAACTGGCCGGTGGCGCCATAGGCGGCAACCAGCTTGTGGCCGGTGTCTTTCTCGAAATCCTTGGCGATCGCCTGGATGGGTGCGGTGAAGTTGGCGGCGACGGCCACCTGTACCTCATCGGCCCAGGCGCTGTTGAAGGTCATGAAGGTGGCCAGGGCGGCCAGGGCAAAACGTGGTGCGCACTTACTCATGAAAAACAGCTCCACAGGCTGAGGGGTATTCGTTATATAGGTGAATATATAGCGAATACCCGACCAACGGGAAGTACTGCTTCAGCGTTTGAGCTGGGCGAGGGCTTTTTCAGCCAGGGTGCGCGTCAGTTCGTCAGCCGACAGCGCCTGGCCCAGACGCAGCGCCTGGCCCGACCAGAGGTTGCTGAAATCGCTGTTACCCTTTGGCTCGCTGATTGCCCGCAGCGGCATCAGCGCACCTCCAGCCAGCGGGAAGTGTGGCGCAAGCGCACTCATCGGCCCCAGCTCGCGCATGATTCGCGTGTTGATCCCGCGCGCCGGGCGCCCGGTGAACAGATTGGTCAGGGCCGTGTCGCTTTCCTTGGCGCTGTGCAGGGCCTGGCGATGGGCCGCCGAAACCTTGGCTTGCGGGCAGAACAGGTAGGCGGTGCCCAGTTGCACTGCCGAGGCGCCCAGGGCCAGGGCAGCAACGATGCCGCGATGATCGCCAATGCCGCCGGCGGCAATCACCGGCACCTTCACCGCATCGACAACCTGCGGCACCAGCGCCAGGGTACCGACCTGGGTATTGAGGTCGCGGCTGAGGAACATCCCGCGATGGCCGCCGGCCTCATAGCCCATGGCAATGATTGCGTCGCAGCCGTGATCTTCCAGCCACAGGGCCTCATCCACGGTGGTGGCGCTGGATAGCACCTTGGCGCCAGTGGCCTTGACCCGCTTGAGCAGGCAGGCTTCGGGCAGGCCGAAGTGAAAGCTGACCACCGCCGGCTTGAATTGCTCGACCAGTTGGCAGGTGGCGTCATCGAATGGCGCGCGATTGGACACTGGCGTTGGCGCATCGAAATCGGCGCCCAATTCCTCGTAATAAGGCTTGAGTGCCAGTTTCCAGGCCGCGTCGCGGGCAGGGTCCGGCTGCGCTGGCTGATGGCAGAAGAAGTTGACGTTGAGCGGGCCGTTGCTGCCCTCGCGGAAGGCTTCAAGCTCGGCGCGGATCTGTTCCAGGCTCAAGGTTGCACAAGGCAGCGAGCCCAGGCCGCCGGCATTGCTCACGGCGATGGCCATAGCCGAGCCGGTGGAGCCGGCCATTGGCGCCTGAAGGATCGGCAGTTCGATACCAAGCAGATCGAGGAGACGGGTGTCCGGCCATTGGCGCATGCCTGGGGTTCCTTGTGCTGAGGTGGTTTTACAGCGCTTTGCTCACCTTGATATCAGTGATCTTCTTGGCGTCTTCGCCGTGGAGCTGCTGCAGCGCTGCCTGCACATGTTCAGGTGCATCGCTGATCATCTGGGCGAAGTCGAAACGTTGCTCACCGTCGAGCTTGTACTTGATGACGTACTTGGTGGTCTGGGTCATGGGCTTATCTCAGCTTCGACGACGAACGGCGAATGATCTTGATGGTGTGGGTAAAGGTCGGCTTGGTCACGGCCGACAGGGCCCGTGGGCCGACGGTATCGATCGTGATGTTCCAGAAGCCGGTGCTGGGCACGGTGATCTTGGCCGGGAAGTCAACGAAGGCACCGCCGTGGTAGGTGTGGCGGCCGCCGTTCTTGAAGCTGCGGAAGTTGGCGTCGTTCATCAGGCGGATATTACAGCGCTGGGAGCAATGGATGACCACGATGTCATCCTCGTTGAGGTGCTCGCGCTGGTGTACGAATTTCATGTTGCACTCCGCATTGGATCTGTCAGCAAATCAAAACGATACCATGATGTCGGTTACACTGTTGGTCTTCATGCCAGACCCAGGATAAAACTGCCATTCAAGGGAGCAAAATGGTCTGCGCGTGGTCATAGTCTTTTTTCCGTGGTGGAGGTGTGTTTGATGAAGTGGGTCGTAGCAGCGTTGGCAGTGACGCTGGGTGGCTGTGTGAGTGTGTCCGAGCTTGAGCGCAGCCCGGAAACCCTCAATGTGATTTCTGGCAAGAAACCCCAGGAATATGCCGATTGCGTGCAACAGCAATTGAGCGAAACCCGCGGGCAACTGGTGGTGGAAGAGCGCCACGATGGTCTGCGCCTGGTCGTGCCGCAAAAAGTCGGCTCCGGCCCGGCTGCGTTGGTGGATATCGACAAGCGTGGCAGTGGCAGCAGCATCAAGTTGTATGAGCGGTTGAACAATTTCCCGCTGCGCCTGGGTGATGTGAAGACGGCAGCGACGCGCTGCATCTCCGGGTAAGACCTCGATCGAACTAACCGATTCAGCTGGCATCTAGCCATCTTTCTGCGTTGTAGCTCACGGCGTATAGGCCTACTATCCAAAGGCTTATACTTATTAAGCCTAAGCTTATAACAAGAAAATGGAGTCCGTGATGATCCCACTGGATCGCATCCTGATCAGCAGCCTGCTGCTGTTTTCTCTGCCTGCTGTACAAGCCGCCGACGGCCAAAAGATCTTTACCCAGGGCGGCCAGAACCCGGCCGCCATGGCCTGTCTGGGCTGCCATGGCCCGGACGCCAAGGGTATCGCGCCGGCGGGGTTCCCGCGCTTGGCCGGCCTGCCTGCGGCATACCTGAGCAAGCAGCTGCATGATTTTCAGAATGGCAGCCGCAAGCACCCGATCATGGAGCCGTTGGCCAAGGCCCTGAGCGCTGAGGAGATCCAGGCGGTCAGCGCAACCCTGGCGGCCATGCCCAGCGCACCGGCCGGCGACAGCCATCGCCAGCAAATGGCCGCCGATCCAGTCCAGAAGTTGGCGTTGTATGGCGACTGGAAACGCAAAATCCCCGGTTGTGTGCAGTGCCATGGGCCTGGAGGCGCGGGTGTTGGCGAGCATTTCCCACCCTTGGCCCATCAGCCGGCAAATTACCTGATTGCCCAGCTCAACGCCTGGCGCGACGGCAGCCGCAGCAACGACCCCAATCAGTTGATGGTCGGCGTGGCCAAGGCCATGACCGATGACGAAATCAAGGCTGTGGCCAACTATTTCGCCAACCCTGTCAGCCCGGAGGTCAAGCCATGAAACCGATGATTTTCGCCGCCTTGGCCCTGAGCCTTGGCACTGTTCACGCCGCCCCGATTGCCATGGAAGACCAGTCGCAGCTCAAGCCTGCGCCTGGCGCGCCAAGCTTCACCCCGCCTGCCGAGAGTGAGTTGCCTGACAATGCCTTCGGCAAGCTGGTCCGCAATGGCCATGCCTTGTTCGTCGATACCCGGCGGTTGATGCCGGACAATGTCGGCAACGGCCTTAACTGCAGCAACTGCCACCTCGACCAGGGCCGCCTGGGCAACTCGGCACCGCTGTGGGGCGCGTACCCGATGTACCCGGCCTATCGCAAGAAAAACGACAAGGTCAACACCTTCGCCGAGCGTATCCAGGGCTGTTTTCAATTCAGTATGAACGGCAAGCCACCAGCGGCTGACAGCCCACAGATGACGGCCTTGTCGGTGTATGCCTACTGGCTGGCGAGCAAAGCACCAATCGGCGTCGAAAGTGCTGGCCGTGGTTACCCGGACGTACCGCAATCGGCTGAAGGCTATGACTTCAAGCGTGGTGAGCAGGTGTACCAGGCCCAGTGTTCCATTTGCCACGGGGCCAACGGCGAAGGGCAGAAAGTGGCCAAGGACTACGTGATGCCGCCGTTATGGGGTAAAGACTCCTACAACTGGGGCGCCGGCATGCACCGGATCAATACCGCAGCCTCCTTCATCAAGCACAATATGCCGCTGGGTAAGCCCGGCAGCTTGAGCGACCAGCAGGCCTGGGATGTGGCGGCGTACATCAACCGCCACGAACGGCCGCAGGACCCGCGCCTGGTAGACGGCTCGATCGAGAAAACCCGGCTGAAGTTCCATGCCAATGATGGCGTGAACCTCTATGGGCAGAAGATCGACGGCGTGTTGGTCGGGCAGGGCATGTAGGTAGCACAAAGCCCCTGGTGATGTGCCGGTGGTCTTTCACCGGCGCAATATTTATGATCCTGGGGAACTATCTACCCCAGGATTTCTCTATCATGGCATCGGCCGCCAGGTGGTGGGGCATTGTAAGCTGACCGCCGCCTGATTAGACTGCGCCGAATTTCGTACGCAAAGCCCTTGTTAAGGACGTATATGATCAAGAAATGCTTGTTCCCGGCAGCCGGTTACGGCACTCGCTTCCTGCCTGCTACCAAAGCCATGCCCAAGGAAATGCTGCCGGTGGTGAACAAGCCACTGATCCAGTACGGCGTTGAAGAAGCGCTGGACGCTGGATTGAACGAGATTTCCATCGTTACCGGTCGCGGCAAACGCGCCCTGGAAGACCACTTCGACATCAGCTACGAGCTGGAAAACCAGATCAAGGGCACCGACAAGGAAAAATACCTGGTCGGCATCCGTCGTCTGCTCGACGAGTGCTCGTTCTCCTACACCCGCCAGACCGAAATGAAAGGCCTGGGCCACGCGATCCTCACCGGTCGCCCGCTGATCGGCGACGAGCCGTTCGCCGTGGTGCTGGCTGACGACCTGTGCGTCAACCTTGAAGGCGACGGCGTGCTCAAGCAGATGGTCAAGCTGTACAAACAGTACCGCTGCACCATTGTTGCCATCATGGAAGTCGACCCGCAGGAAACCAGCAAATACGGTGTGATCGCCGGTGACCTGATCGGCGACGACCTGTACCGTGTACGCAACATGGTCGAGAAGCCAAAGCCTGAAGATGCCCCGTCGAACCTGGCGATCATCGGCCGCTACATCATGACCCCGGACATTTTCAAACTGATCGAAGAAACCGAGCCGGGCAAGGGTGGTGAGATCCAGATCACCGACGCCCTGATGAAACAGGCCCAGGATGGTTGCGTTATTGCCTACAAGTTCAAGGGCAAGCGTTTCGACTGCGGTGGCGCCGAAGGTTACATCGAAGCGACCAATTTCTGCTTTGAGAACTTCTACAAGACCGGCAAAGCTTACTGAGTCTGGTCGCTAGCGGTTTGATAAAGCCACCTTCGGGTGGCTTTTTCTTGTAGCTTGTAGCTTGAGACTTGCAGCTTGAGAGCATCGAGATGACCTACGATTTTGATCTGTTCGTGATTGGTGCCGGGTCTGGCGGTGTGCGTGCTGCGCGCTTTGCCGCAGGCTTCGGTGCGAAAGTGGCGGTTGCCGAAAGCCGCTACCTGGGTGGCACCTGTGTCAACGTTGGCTGCGTGCCGAAAAAACTGCTGGTCTACGGCGCACACTTTGCCGACGATTTCGAGCAGGCCGCAGGCTTTGGCTGGTCGCTGGAAGATGCCCAGTTCGATTGGGGCCAGCTGATCGCCAACAAGAACCGCGAGATCGAGCGGCTCAACGGTATCTACCGCAACCTGCTGGTCAACAGCGGCGTGACCCTGCTCGAAGGCCACGCCAAGCTGACCGGCGCCCATGAGGTGGAAATCGATGGCCAGCGCTACAGCGCCGAGCACATCCTCATTGCCACCGGTGGCTGGCCGCAGATCCCGGACATCCCGGGCAAGGAACTGGCGATCAGCTCTAACGAGGCGTTCTACCTCAAGGACCTGCCCAAGCGCGTGCTGGTGGTCGGCGGCGGCTATATCGCCGTGGAATTTGCCGGAATCTTCCAGGGCCTGGGGGCCAAGACCTCGCTGTTGTACCGCGGCGACCTGTTCCTGCGCGGCTTCGACGGCGGGGTGCGCGAGCACCTGAAGGACGAGCTGCAAAAGCGCGGCATGGACCTGCAGTTCAACAGCGACATCCAGCGTATCGAGCGCCAGGACGACGGCAGCCTCAAGGCTACCCTCAAGGATGGCCGCGAACTGGTGGCCGACTGTGTGTTCTACGCCACCGGCCGGCGGCCGATGCTCGACAACCTGGGCCTGGAAAACACCGGCGTCGAACTCGACCCGCGTGGGTTTATCCGTGTCGATGACCTGTACCAGACCACCGCGCCGTCGATCCTGGCCATTGGCGATGTGATCGGCCGGGTGCAACTGACCCCGGTGGCCCTGGCCGAAGGCATGGCCGTGGCCCGGCGCCTGTTCAAGCCAGAGCAGTACCGCCCGGTGGATTACCAGAACATCCCCACCGCAGTGTTCAGCCAGCCGCCGATCGGCACCGTTGGCCTGACCGAAGAGCAGGCGCTGGAACAGGGCTACCAGGTGCAGATCTTCGAGAGCCGCTTCCGGCCGATGAAGCTGACCCTGACCGAGGTGCAGGAAAAGACCCTGATGAAGCTGGTGGTCGATGCCGACACCGACCGTGTGCTGGGTTGCCACATGGTCGGCCCGGACGCCGGCGAGATCATCCAGGGCCTGGGCATCGCCCTCAAGGCCGGGGCGACCAAGCAGCAGTTCGACGAGACCATTGGCGTGCACCCCACGGCGGCGGAAGAGTTCGTCACCTTGCGTACGCCTTCGCGTTAAGCGGCGTACGCTATCGCCGGCAAGGCCGGCTCCCACAGGTACAGGTACAACTGGCTTTGTGGGAGCTGGCTTGCCAGCGATAGGCTGCACAGCAGCCTCAGTATCATTCCCTTCTATTAATATCCCCGCCTTATAGCCAAAACCAATCACCAACATGAGCTTTGCCAATGAGCATTAATCCAATGCATTGGCTACGATTCTCCCATCAGTTTTTTCAACCCCCTGAAGGAGCGTCACTCATGCCTATCATCAACAGCCAGGTCAAACCGTTCAAAGCTACCGCTTACCACCAGGGCAAGTTCGTCGAAGTCTCGGATGCCGACCTGAAAGGCAAATGGTCCGTGGTGTTCTTCTACCCGGCCGACTTCACCTTCGTCTGCCCGACCGAGCTGGGCGACCTGGCCGACAACTACGCGCAGTTCAAAGACCTGGGCGTGGAAATCTACGGCGTGTCCACCGACACCCACTTCACCCACAAAGCCTGGCACGACACCTCGGACACCATCGGCAAGATCCAGTACCCGCTGATCGGTGACCCGACCCACGTCATCTCGCGCAACTTCGACGTGCTGATCGAAGAAGCCGGCATCGCTGACCGTGGCACCTTCGTGATCAACCCTGAAGGCCAGATCAAGATCGTCGAACTCAACGACGGTGGTGTAGGCCGTGACGCCAGCGAGCTGCTGCGCAAGGTCAAAGCTGCCCAGTACGTTGCCGCCCACCCAGGCGAAGTCTGCCCGGCCAAGTGGAAAGAAGGCGAAGCGACCCTGGCGCCATCGCTGGACCTGGTCGGCAAGATCTAAGACCGTGAGCCAGCCGAGGGCGGTGGTCTACCGCACCTGACGTTGTCACCGCCCCGCAAAACGCCCGGGCGCTTTCGCCCGGGCGTTGTTATTTCTACCGTTTGAAAAAGGAATCGCCCGTATGTTGGACGCCACGCTTAAAACTCAGTTGAAAGCCTACCTGGAGCGGGTCACTCAGCCGATCGAGATCGTCGCTTCCCTCGATGACGGCGCGAAGTCCCGCGAATTGCGCGACCTGCTGGTGGAAATCGCCGGCCTGTCGAACCTGATTACCCTGCGTGAAGATGGCAGCGACGCCCGTCGTCCGTCGTTCTCGCTGAACCGCCCGGGCGCTGACATCAGCCTGCGCTTTGCCGGCATCCCCATGGGCCACGAATTCACCTCGCTGGTGCTTGCCCTGTTGCAGGTCGGCGGTCATCCGTCCAAGGCCAGCGCCGAGGTGATCGAGCAGATCAGCGCGCTCAAGGGTGAATTCAACTTTGAAACCTACTTCTCGCTGTCGTGCCAGAACTGCCCGGACGTGGTCCAGGCGCTGAACCTGATGGCGGTGCTCAACCCCAATATTCGCCACGTCGCCATCGACGGTGCGCTGTTCCAGGCCGAAGTCGAGAGCCGTAAGGTCATGGCCGTGCCCAGCGTCTACCTCAACGGCGAAGTGTTCGGCCAGGGCCGCATGGGCCTGGAAGAGATCCTCGCCAAGCTCGACACCAGCGCCGGTGAGCGCCAGGCCGAGAAGATCAACGCCAAGGATGCCTTTGACGTGCTGGTCGTTGGGGGTGGCCCGGCCGGCGCCGCAGCGGCGATCTATGCCGCGCGCAAAGGCATCCGCACTGGCGTTGCCGCCGAGCGTTTCGGCGGCCAGGTGCTCGACACCATGGCCATCGAGAACTTCATCTCGGTGCAGGAAACCGAAGGGCCGAAGCTGGCCATGGCCCTTGAGGAACACGTCAAGCAGTACGACGTCGACATCATCAACCTGCAGCGCGGTGAAGCGCTGATCCCGGCCACCGACGGCGGCCTGCACGAAGTGCGCCTGGCCAGCGGTGCCTCGCTCAAGGCCAAGACCGTGATCCTCGCCACCGGTGCGCGCTGGCGCGAAATGAACGTGCCGGGCGAGCAGCAATACCGCAGCCGCGGCGTTGCCTATTGCCCGCACTGCGATGGCCCGCTGTTCAAGGGCAAGCGCGTGGCGGTGATCGGTGGCGGTAACTCGGGGGTGGAAGCGGCCATTGACCTGGCCGGTATCGTCGCCCAGGTGACCCTGATCGAGTTCGACAGCCAGTTGCGTGCCGACGCGGTGCTGCAGCGCAAGCTGCACAGCCTGCCGAACGTGAAGGTGATCACCAGTGCGCTGACCACCGAAGTGCTCGGTGATGGCGAGAAGGTCAACGGCCTGCGCTACAAGGACCGCAACAGCGATGAGCTGCATGACCTCGCGCTGGAGGGGATCTTCGTGCAGATCGGCTTGCTGCCCAACACCGACTGGCTCAAAGGCACGGTCGAGCTGACCCCGCGCGGCGAGATCATCGTCGATGCCCGCGGCCAGACCAACCTGCCGGGCGTGTTCGCGGCCGGTGACGTGACCACCGTGCCGTACAAGCAGATCGTGATTGCCGTGGGCGAGGGCGCCAAGGCTTCGTTGGCGGCCTTTGATCACCTGATCCGCACCTCGGCGCCAGCCTGATCGATTGTGGGGTCGCTTTGCGGCCCATCGCTGGCAAGGCCAGCTCCCACAGGTCATGCGTGTACACATCCACTGTGGGAGCCGGCCTTGCCGGCGATGGCTTCAATGTGCTCCGGCAGCCTTGTTCAGGTCACTTTCCGCCCACTGGGTATACACGCAAGCATCCGCCACCGCCCAGCGTACCTTCACCGTATCGCCCGGCTGCATCGGCATCCCCGCCGCTGACAAGGCCTTGACCGTCATCGCCGTACCGCCCGCGGTCACCACGCTGCAGGTCTGGCTCTCGCCTAGAAACAAGACTTCCCCGACCTTGGCCGTCACCTCGTTCCAGCCCGCCGGCAATGCCTCACGCGCCGCTTGCTCGACACTCAGGGCCAGGGCTTTTTCCGGGCGCACCATCAACAGCACCTCCTGCCCCTCGGCCAGCCCCGGGGTAAGACGCATCGCCAGCGGCTGCCCTTCGAAACTCGCCGCGCCGTTGCCATGGGCCTTGATCCGCAAGAAGTTGGAGTTGCCCAGAAACGAGGCGACAAAGGCATTCGGCGGATTCTGGTAGAGGTCGTAACCGCTGCCCAGGCCGACGATCTTGCCGTGGCTGAAAATGGCGATGCGCTGGGACAGGCGCATGGCTTCTTCCTGGTCGTGGGTGACGTAGACGATGGTGATGCCCAGGCGCCGGTGCAGTTGGCGCAGTTCATCTTGCAGGTCTTCACGCAGTTTTTTATCCAGCGCCCCCAGCGGTTCGTCCATCAGCAGGATGCGGGGTTCATAGACCAGCGCCCGGGCAATCGCCACCCGCTGTTGCTGGCCGCCGGACAACTGCGCCGGGTGACGGTGGGCGAAGCTGTCCAGTTGCACCAGCTTGAGCATGGCATCGACCTGCTTGTCGCGTTCGGCGGCGCTGCGTTTGCGGATGGCCAGGGGGAAGGCGATGTTGTCGCGCACCGACAGGTGCGGGAACAGCGAGTAACGCTGGAACACCATGCCGATATCGCGCTTGTGCGGCGGCACGTTGACCAGGGAGGCGCCATTGACCAGGATCTCGCCGCTGCTCGGCGTCTCGAAGCCGGCGAGCATCGACAGGGTGGTGCTCTTGCCTGAGCCGCTGGAGCCGAGGAAGGTGAGGAATTCACCGTCCTGGATGTCCAGGCTGATGTCGTCCACGGCGGCAAAATCGCCGTAGTGCTTGTTCAGGTTGCGCAGGCTGACCAGGGTCCTGGCCGGTTGCTTGTCGTTGAGGACTGCACTCATCTTGTTGTTCTCCAGGCGCTCAGGCGCTGACCGGGTTGCGCCGGCGCAGAGCGGCGGCAATCATCATCACCAGCACCGACAGGCCGATCAGCAGCGTCGAAGCGACGGCGATCACCGGGGTCAGGTCCTGGCGCAGGGTGGTCCACATTTTTACCGGCAGGGTCTGCAGGTTGGGGCTGGCCATCATCACGCTGAGCACCACCTCGTCCCACGACACCAGGAAGGCGAACAGCGCGCCGGCGATCATCCCCGGGCGAATCGCCGGGAAGGTCACCTTGACGATAGCCTGCAGGCGCGAGGCGCCGCAGATCACCGCGGCGTCTTCGATCGACTGGTCGAACAGCTTCAGCGAGTTGATGATCGAGATGATGGTAAAGGGCAGGGCGACGATCACGTGGCTGACCACGAAGGCAAACAGCGTGCCGGTGTAGCCGAGCTTGAGGAACAGCGCGTACACCGCCACGGCGATGATCACCAGCGGTACGATCATCGGCAGGGTGAACAGGCCGTAGAGCATCTCCCGGCCAGGGAAGCGCCCGCGCACCAGGGCAAAGGCGCTGGGCAGGCCCAGGGCCACGGCAAACACCGTGGTCAGCAGCGCGACCTTGAGGCTGGCCAGGGCCGCTTCCATCCACTCGGCGTTGGAGAAGAACTGCTCGTACCACTTCAGCGTCCAGCCCGGTGGCGGGAACACCAGCCACTGCGACGAGCCGAACGACAGCAGGACGATGAACACGATCGGCAGCAGCAACAACAGCGCGATCACCCCGGTGGTGGTGTACAGGCCGAAGCGCAGGCGCCGGCTCATGGCATTGGGCGTCAGGAGCATCTTGGCTTACCTCGCGTTACTGTTGCCGACCGGGGATTCCGGTTGCAGCTTCAGGTAGAAGTAGAACAGCACCAGGGTGATGGCGATCAGCAACGCGGCAGCGGCACTGGCCAGGCCCCAGTTGAGGAACGACTGCACCTGCTGGACGATGAACTCGGGCAGCATCATGTTCTGCGCGCCACCGAGCAGCGCCGGGGTCACGTAATAACCCAGGGACATGACGAACACCATCAAGGCCCCGGAAAACAGCCCGGAACGGCACAGCGGCAGGAACACCTTGAAGAAGTTGCTCCAGGGGCTGGCGCCACAGATGGAACCGGCCTGCAGCACCATCGGATCGATGGCCTGCATGGTCGCCTGCAGCGGCAGGACGATGAACGGGATCATGATGTAGCTCATGCCGATCACCACGCCGGTGAGGTTGTGCACCATCTCCAGCGGCGCATCGATGATGCCGAGGGCCATCAGTGCCTTGTTGATCACCCCCGAGGCCTGCAGCAGCACCAGCCAGGAGTAGGTGCGGGCGAGCAGGCTGGTCCACATCGACAGCAGCACGATGTTCAGCAGCCAGCGGCCCCAGCCGCGCGGCACCAGGGTGATCGCCCAGGCCAGGGGGAAGCCCAGCAGCACGCTGATCAGGGTCACCAGGCCGGCCACCGAGAAAGTGTTGAACAGCACCCGGGCATAGGCCGAGTTGGCGAACAATTGCTCGTAGTTGCCCAGGCCCGGGACGGGTTCGAGCACGCCACGCAGCAGCAGGCTGATCAGCGGTGCGAAAAAAAACAGGCCAAGGAACAGCAGGGCCGGCAGCAGGTTACGGCTGCCGCGCCAGCGTTCACGCAGGGGTGGCGTGTGCTTCATCGCTGCTCCCTTGGCGCCGGTCGCAGCGCCGGACGGGGCTTGCAGGGCATTGATGGCGACTTTCATTTGACCAGCCACTCATTCCAGCGGGTGGCGATGGCCGGGCCGTTCTTGGCCCAGTAAGCGAAATCGAGGGTCACCTGATCCTGAGCGTAGGCGGTCGGCAGGTTGGGTGCGAGCTCGGGCTTGAGCAGGCTGATGCTGTCGAGGTTGACCGGGGCATAGGCGGTGAGGTTGGCAAAGTCGGCCTGGCCCTGGGCGCCGCTGGCATTGGCCAGGAATTTCATCGCCGCATCCTTGTTTTTCGCGCCCTTGGGGATGACCAGAAAATCGGCCATGACCAGGTTCTGCTTCCAGCTCACCCCGACCGGTGCGCCATCTTGCTGCAGGGCGTAGACCCGGCCGTTCCAGAACTGGCCCAGGCTTGCCTCACCGGAAGCCAGCAGTTGCTGCGATTGCGCACCACCGCCCCACCAGACGATGTCTTTCTTGATGGTGTCGAGCTTCTTGAAGGCGCGGTCCAGGTCCAGCGGGTAGAGCTTGTCGGCAGTGACGCCGTCGGCCAGCAGGGCCAGTTCGAGCACGCCGGGGCTTGGCCACTTGTACAGGGCGCGTTTGCCGGGGTAGGTCTTGGTGTCGAACAGCGCAGTCCAATCTTGTGGCTTGTTGGCGCCGAGCTTGCCTTCGTTGTAGCCGAGGACGAAGGAGAAGAAGAACGATCCTACACCGTGATCGGAGACGAAACGCGGGTCGAGGCGATCACGCTTGATGGTGGTGAAGTCCAGCGGTTCGAGCAGACCTTCGCTTGCCGCACGCAGGGCGAAATCCGCTTCGACATCGACCACATCCCACTGCACGTTGCCACTTTCGACCATGGCCTTGAGCTTGCCATAGTCGGTGGGGCCGTCCTGGACCACGCGGATTTTGCTGCTGGCACTGAAGGGCTCGGCCCACGCCTGCTTCTGCGCATCCTGGGTGGTACCGCCCCAGCTGACGAAGTTCAGGCTGTTGGCGGCCAGGGCCCCCTGGCAGGTCAATGTCAGCAGGCTGGCAGCCAGCACTGCGCTTGCGCGTTTGGAGAACAGCATAGGTACGCCCTCGTTTCTTGTGTTTTGAGCGGGCTTTGTGTTGCCCGCCTTGTAGTGGGGAGCATCAACAGGTATTTCGGTCTACGGGATGTCATATTATGGTATTCCAAACTTTTGACAAGAGGCTGCAGGCTACCGGCTATCACCCGGCGCCGGTTCGCGGGCGCAGATGCCCGAGACAGAGCCTTCGCGGTCTACCGTCTATAGTGAAGTAATGTGTTTCAGCGAGAGCCATTGCCATGCAGTTGATCAGCCGCGAACCCTGGTGGCGCAATCCGCCCAAGCCCGGTCAGCATGAACAGGACCTGGAATGGGGCTATCTGGAGATCTACAAGGATGGCCGGACGGTGTTCGTCGAGCAGCGCCCTACTGACAAGGAGCTGGCCGAGCGTAAGAGTTGCCGCAATTTCCCCGAGGCGCAGGACTAGCCCGTAGGAGCTGGCTTGCCAGCGATGAGGCCAGCCCAGTCAATGCAGCAAGTGTTGGCTGGACTACGACCGCTTCGCGCTCGATCGCGGGCAAGCCCGCTCCCACAGGTTCGGTGGTGTTATCGGCATTGGTGCGGCTATGCGCTGAACGGGATGCTCTGCACCACTTCCAGGTCATAGCCGGTGAGGCCGGCGTATTTCAGTGGCGGGCCCAGGTGACGCAGCTTGCCCACGCCCAGGTCCTGGAGAATCTGCGCGCCGGTACCCACTTCTGAGTAGCTGCGCGATTGCCCGCGCGGGTAAGGGCGCGGTGGCTGGGTCAGGTGCGGTACCCGTTCAAGCAGGGCTTGCGAGGACTTATGGTTGGCGAGGATCACCAGTGGATCAGCTCGGCGATGGTGCCGATCTTGATGCCATGGCGGGCGGCGAAGACTTCCAGGTCCGGGCGCCGGGCCATGCTGCCGTCGTCATTGAGCACTTCGACGATGACCGAGGCGGGGCTGAAGCCGGCCAGGCGCGCCAGGTCGCAACCGGCTTCTGTGTGCCCGGCGCGGGTCAGCACGCCGCCTTCGTGGGCGCGTAAAGGGAAGATATGCCTCGGCTGCACCAGGTCCTCGGCGCGGGCACCGGGCGCCACGGCGGCCGCGACCGTACAGGCGCGGTCGGCGGCAGAGATGCCAGTGGTGACCCCACGCGCCGCCTCGATCGACACGGTAAAGGCGGTGCTGAAGGCGCTGCCATTGGCCGGCACCATCTGCTCAAGGCCCAGGCGCTGGCAGTGCTCGTCGGTCAGGGTCAGACAGATCAGGCCACGGGCTTCGCGAGCCATGAAGCTGATGGTCTGGGCGTCGCAGCGTTCAGCGGCGATCAGCAGGTCGCCTTCGTTCTCGCGGTCTTCGTCGTCCACCAGCAAGACCATCTTGCCCTGGCGGTAGTCCTCGAGGATGTCTTCGATGCTGTTGAAGGGCATTGCGGCGCACTCGCTATCTGAGGTAAATTTCATGGTATACCATAATACAGATAAACCTTGAGCGGGAGCGTGCGATGAAGGCTTACTGGATTGCCCATGTGGATGTGACCGACCCCGCGCAATATCAGCAATACACCCAGCGGGCGCCGGCGGCCTTTGCCGCGTTTGGCGGCACGTTGCTGGCGCGCGGTGGGCGCAGCGAGGCGCTGGAGGGCAGGACGACGCCGCAGCGCAGCGTGGTGATCGAGTTCGAATCCTATGAGCGGGCGCTGGCGTGTTATCGGTCGGATGAATATCAGCAGGCGTGCGCGTTCAGGCAGGGGGTGGCGAGGGCCGAGGTGATTATTGTCGAGGGGGTGTGAGGGCAGGGCAAAGCATCGCGGGGCAAGTCGAGTCGTCGCACCGCCGCGCCCACTGTGCCGAGTTCGTCATCGCATGGGGCTAAAGCGATCAAGTCGGCGCGCCTGGGCTTAGGGCAGGCTGATCAGTCAGCCCAAGGAGATGACCATGACCCGACTGACCCTGTCCGAAGCCCATTCACTTGCCTATTCAATCCTCTTGCACAATGGCTTTGGCGCCGACCACGCCCAGGCGGTGAGCGACACCATCGTCGCCGGCGAACGCGATGGCTGCGCATCCCATGGCCTGTACCGGGTACTGGGCTGCGTCAGTTCGCTCAAGGCCGGTAAGGTGGTCGCCGATGCACGCCCCGACGTCATTGACCAGGCGCCCTCGATCGTGCGCGTGGACGCCGGCGGCGGGTTTTCCCAACTGGCGTTCCAGGCCGGCTTGCCGGTGTTGCAAGCCAAGGCCCGCAGCAACGGCATCGCGGCCCTGGCGATTAACCGCTGTGTGCACTTTTCCGCGTTGTGGGTCGAGATCGAGCAACTGGCCGAGGCCGGCCTGGTCGCCCTGGCGTTCACCCCCAGCCATGCCTGGGTCGCACCTGCCGGTGGGCATCGGCCGGTGTTCGGCACCAATCCCATCGCCTTCGGCTGGCCGCGGGCGGGCAAGCCTCCTTACGTATTCGACTTCGCCACCAGCGCCATCGCCCGCGGTGACATCGAACTGCATCGGCGTGCGGGCCAGGCCATTCCCGTAGGCTGGGGTGTCGACGAGCACGGCCAGCCCAGCACCGACCCCAATGTGGTCCTGGACCGTGGCGCGATGCTGACCTTCGGCGGGCACAAGGGCTCGGCGCTGGCGGCGATGGTCGAGCTGATTGCCGGTCCCTTGATCGGTGACTTGACCAGTGCCGAATCCTTGGCCCATGCCGACGGCAGCAAAGCCTCGCCCTACCACGGCGAATTGCTGATCGCCCTGGACCCGCGCAGGTTCCTGGGCGATGCCGCCGATCAGCACCTGGCCCGCGCCGAAGCGGTATTCGAGAGCATTGAAGGGCAGGGCGCGCGGCTGCCGTCTGCGCGCCGTTATGCAGCACGCGCGCGCAGCCTGGTGGAGGGCGTGGAGATTCCGCAGGCCCTGTACAACGATCTCAGGGCGCTGCTGGCCTGAACCCCTGTAGGAGCGGCGGTGCGGCGACCCTACAAGGCGGCGCTGCTGCTCCGGCCGTCAACCAGGCGAGCGATGCCCAGCGGGTTGGCGTCCTGCAGTGCCGGTGGTAACAGCGCATCCGGGCAGTTCTGGTAACACACCGGGCGCAGGAAGCGCTCGATGGCCAGGCTGCCGACCGAGGTCCCGCGGGCATCCGAGGTGGCCGGGTACGGCCCGCCATGCACCATCGCATCACAGACTTCGACGCCGGTCGGGTAACCGTTGAACAGCACCCGGCCGACCTTCTGTTCCAGCAGCGGCAGCAGCTCGGCGTGGGCCTGCAGGTCCGCGGCTTCGGCGATCAGGGTGGCGGTGAGCTGACCGTGCAGGCCGTTCAAGGCCTGCTGCAGTTGGCCGCTGTCGGCCACCTCGACCAGCACGGTAGCCGGCCCGAAAACCTCTTCCTGCAACAGCGCATCGCCCTCGAACAACAGGCTCACATCCGCCTTGAACAGCTGCGGCTGCGCCTGGTTGCCCTGTTGCGCACGCCCCGCCAGGTGGCGGATACCCGGATGAGCGAGCAGCGCCTCGACGCCCTTGCGGTAACTGGCGAGGGTGCCGGCATTGAGCATGGTTTGTGCCGGTTGCTCGGTCAGTTGCGCCGTCAGTTGTTCGGTAAAGGCACTGAATGCCTGTGAGCGCAGGCCGATGACCAGCCCCGGATTGGTACAGAACTGTCCGCAGCCGAGCACCACCGAGGCGGCCAGCTCGCGGGCAATCTGCTCGCTACGCTGGGCCAGTGCCTGGGGCAGTACCAGCACCGGGTTGATGCTGCTCATTTCGGCGAATACCGGGATCGGTTGCGCCCGCGCCGCCGCCATGTCGCATAGCGCACGGCCGCCCTTGAGCGAGCCGGTAAAGCCCACGGCCTGGATGGCCGGGTGCTTGACCAGTGCTTCGCCGACGCCGGCGCCGTAGATCATGTTGAACACGCCCTTGGGCATGCCGGTGAGTTCGGCCGCGCGGATGATCGCGTCGGCGACCCGTTCGGCCGTGGCCATGTGGCCGCTGTGGGCCTTGAACACCACCGGGCAGCCGGCGGCCAGCGCGGCGGCCGTGTCGCCACCGGCTGTGGAAAAGGCCAGCGGAAAGTTGCTGGCGCCGAACACGGCGACCGGGCCGACGCCCAGGCGATACTGGCGCAGGTCGGCGCGTGGCAGCGGTTGGCGATCCGGTTGCGCGCGGTCGATCCGCGCGCCGAGAAAATCACCCCGGCGCAGCACCTGGGCGAACAGGCGCATCTGCGCACTGGTGCGCCCGCGCTCACCGAGGATCCGGGCAGCGGGCAGCGCCGTTTCGCGGGTCACCAGCGCGATGAAATCATCCCCCAGGGCTTCCAGTTGTGCGGCGATGGCCTCAAGAAACTGCGCTCGCCGCTCTGGTGACAGGCTGCGCAACACCGGGTAAGCGTGCGCCGCCGCCTTGGCGGCGGCATCCACTTCTTCGGCGGTTGCCTGGTGGAATTGATACGGCAAGGCCTCGCCGCTGACCGCGTCGTGGCTCTGCAGGGTGAGGGTGCCAGCGGCGCTGCGTGCACCGCCGATGTAATTGTGGCCAATGATATCCGGCATGGAACACTCCTGAAAAAGGGTGGGATCAGGCCAGCGAACTGCCCTGGCGAACAGGCGCAGCTTGCCCGGCAGCGATACGCGCGGCGGCTTCGGCGTCTACCTGGTGCAGCGACGTGCCGCGGGTCTCGCGGGTCAGGCCGACAGCGACGATCGAGATCAGCGCGGCGCCGACCAGGTACCAGGCGATCGGCGTCGAGCTGTGGAACTCATTGAGCAGGCTGATGGCGATCAGCGGCGCCAGAGAACCGGCAAAAATCGGTGCCACCTGGTAGCACAGCGACAGGGCGGTATAGCGCACATGGGTCGGGAACAGCTCGGCCATCAGGGCGGAGTAGGGCGCATAGGTCATCGACTCGATGGCCAGGCCCAGGGTGATCGCGGCCATGATCAGCCAGTTGTTGCCGGTGTCCATCATCGGAAAGCCGACGAAGCCCCAGAACGCCGTGAGCACCGCGCCGGTCAGGTACACCGGCTTGCGCCCGACCAGGTCGGACAGGTAACCCATCAGCGGGATCATGAAGAAGTGCAGCAGGTGCGCGCCGAACATCAGCAGGAGGATCTGCGAGGTGTCCTTGTGCACCACCAGCTTGAGGTAGGTGATGGAGAAGGTCACCACGGTGTAGTAGAGAATGTTCTCGGCAAAGCGCGCGCCGATCCCCACCAGCACCGCGCGCCAGTGATGGCGCAACACTTCGACCACGCCCAGTTGTTGCTCGGCTTTTTGCGCCTGGCGCGCCTGAGCCTCCTTGAAGATTGGCGCGTCGTCGACGCTGGTACGGATCCAGTAGCCGATCAGCACCACCACTGCCGAGAACCAGAAGGTCACACGCCAGCCCCAGGCCAGGAACTGCTCTTCCGACAGGTTGCTCGACAACAGCAGCAAGGCGACGGTCGCCACCAGGTTGCCGGCCGGCACCCCGGCCTGCGGCCAGCTGGCCCAGAAGCCACGGCGGTTGTCCGGGCAGTGCTCGGACACCAGCAGGATGGCACCCCCCCATTCGCCGCCGAAGGCGAAACCCTGGATCAGCCGCAGCAGCACCAGCAACACCGGCGCGGCATAACCGATACTGTCGAAGCCCGGCAGGCAGCCCATCAGGAAGGTGGTGATGCCGACCACCACCAGGCTCAGTTGCAGCAAGCGCTTGCGGCCGAACTTGTCACCGTAGTGACCAAACACCAGACCGCCCAGCGGGCGGGCGAGAAAGCCCACGGCATAGAGGGCGAAGGCGGCGATGATGCCGTCGACGGGGCTGTCGGTCTGGCGGAAGAACAGCTGGCCGAAGACCAGTGCCGAGGCGGTACCGTAGAGGAAAAATTCATACCATTCGGCGACGGTACCGGCCATGGCCGCGGCCACGACACGTTTCAATCCCGAAGGGGTGGTTGCGCTGGAAGGGTGACTGGACATGCTGGCGTTTCCTGTATGGGCGCAAAACAGGCAGGCCGGTCTCCACGACGGAGCCGGCCCGGCAATCACTCAGAGGCCGACGTCTGGCAGCTGCGGACGGTTGGCCAGGGCCTTGGCCATGATCTGCTCGACGTAGACGCGATCCGTTTCCGGCAGGGCCAGACGTGGCGGACGGGTCAGCGCACTGCCGCGACCGGCGATGGCTTCGCACAACTTGATGCACTGCACCAGGTCGGCGCGGGCGTCCAGGTGCAGGATCGGCATCAGCCATTCGTAGATCGGCATGGCCTCGGCGAAGCGACCGGCCTTGGCCAGGCGGAAGATCGTCTCGCCCTCTTTGGGGAACACGTTGGACATGCCCGAGACCCAGCCCTGGGCACCGACGGCGATGCTTTCCAGGACCACGTCGTCCAGGCCCGCGAACAGCACGAAGCGATCGCCCACTTCATTGCGCACGTCGATGAAGCGGCGGGTGTCGCCGGAGGAGTCCTTGAAGCACACCACGTTGTCGCAGTCGGCCAGGGAAATCAGGATGTCCGGGGTGACGTCGTTTTTGTAGATCGGCGGGTTGTTGTAGACCATCAGCGGCACGTCGGTGTGCTTGGCCACGTAACGGTAGTGCTCGGCGGTTTCGAAAGGCTTGGAGCCATAGACCAGCGCCGGCATCAGCATCACGCCGTCGACGCCGACCTGGCGCACCGCGTTGGCCACCTTGGCGGCCTGCACGCTGGTGAACTCGGCCACGCCGCAGATCACCGGAACCCGGCCGCGGGAGGCATCGACGGCGACCTCGGTGACGGCGATTTTCTCTTCGGCGCTCAGCGAGGTGTTCTCACCCACCGAACCACAGACCACCAGGCCCGAGACGCCGTCGCGGATCACGTTGGAAATCACCTCGTGGGTCTTTTCCAGGTTGATCGAGAAGTCGTCGTTGAATTGAGTGGTGACCGCAGGGAAGACGCCGCTCCAGTTTACGTACTTGCTCATGGTGTTCTCCGGTTGTTTATTGTATTTCGTATACGATATTTCAAGTGATTCGAGTGGACCAGCGTTTTTTCACGGCTGTGGCTGATCGGTTTTCAAGGGTGTTTCGAAATCAAGGGGTTAGGCTTCAGGCACCGGGCCAGGTGTCCGACAACCGGTAGCCTTGTGGCCAGGGATCGCTCGGATCGAGCAGCAACTGATGGGTGCCGGTGATCCAGGCACGGCCGGAAATGCACGGGTAGATGGCCGGGCGACCGGCGATTTCGGTCAGTGATTCGATACGGCAGTCGAACTGCGAACCGATGATCGAGCGGCCGATGAAACGCTCGCCGACCTTCATCAGGCCTTTGGCCTGCAGCACCGCCATGCGCGCCGAGCAGCCGGTGCCGCAGGGCGAGCGGTCGATCTTGCCGGGGCGGATGACCACGGCGTTGGCGCCGCTGGCGACGCCGTCCTGGTACTCGACGGGCGCGGCGATCTGGCAGAAGGAAATGTGCGCCCAGTCCGGGTTCAGCGGGTGGCTGAAACCCAGTTGTTCGTTGGCGGCGCGGGTGATCTTGAGGCCGATCTCGACGATGTCCTTGGCTTCGTCGGGGCGTATCGCAAAGCCCAGTTGCCGGGCATCGGCAATGACGAAGCTGTCGCCGCCATAGGCGGTGTCGACCTGCAGCGAACCGTGGCCTTCGACCTCGATCCAGGCGTCGAGACGGTCGGCGAAGGAGGGCACGTTCTTCACTTCCACCCGCTCTACCTTGCCGTCGCGGCATTGGGCGACGGCCTCGATCAGGCCGCCGGGGGCCTCGAGCACCAGGCGCGTTTCGGGCTCGGTCATTGGCAGGATGCCGCTGTCGAGCAGCACGGTGGACACGCACAGCGAGTTGGAACCGGACATCGGCGGGGTGTCGGCCGGCTCCATGATGATCCAGGCCATTTGCGCGCGCGGGTCCTTGGGCGGGACCAGCAGGTTGACGTGGCGGAACACGCCGCCGCGCGGCTCGTTGAGGACGAAGTTGCGCAGGGTCTGGTCTGCGGCGATCCAGCGCGATTGCTCCCAGACGGTGGCGCCGGGGGGCGGGGCGACGCCGCCAACGATGACGTCGCCGACTTCGCCTTCGGCGTGGCAGTTGACGATGTGGATGATCTTGGATGAACGCATTCACAGGACTCCTTGTGTTGTTAGGGCAGGCCTCATCGCGGGGCAAGCCCGCTCCTACAAAGATCCCTGTAGGAGCGGGCTTGCCCCGCGATGCTTCTATTTCACCGACTTCAAGAACGCCGCCGTCTCCGGCTGCAACGGGTTGCCGATCACCTGGTCCGGCGAGCCGATTTCGTGTACCAGGCCGTTACGGAAGAACGCCACCCGGTCCGACACATCCCGGGCAAAACGTATCTCGTGGGTCACCAGGACCATGGTCATGCCGTCCTCGGCCAGCATGCGCATGGTGTCGAGCACCTCACCCACCAGCTGCGGGTCGAGCGCCGAGGTGGCCTCGTCGAACAGCATGTAGTCCGGCGACATCGCCAGCGCCCGGGCAATCGCCATGCGCTGTTGCTGCCCGCCGGACAGTTTGCCGGGGAAGGTCTTGAGCTTGTCGCCCAGGCCCACGTGGGTCAGTTGTTTCACTGCCAGCGCCTCGGCGTCTTCCTTGTTCTTGCCGAGCACCTTGCGCGGTGCGAGCATGACGTTTTCCAGCACCGTCAGGTGCGGGAAGGCGTTCCACTGCTGGAACACGATGCCGATCTTCTGGCGCAGGCGGTTGAGGTCCGTGGCCCGGTGGTGGACCTCGACGCCGTCGACGCGGATGTTGCCTTTCTGGATCGGCTCCAGGCCGTTGATGCACATCAGCAAGGTCGACTTGCCCGAGCCCGAGCCGCCGATGATCGACACCACTTCGCCCTTGTCCACGGTCAGGCTCACGCCCTTGACCACTTCGAGGTCGCCGAAGGATTTATGTACGTTCTCGATCTCAATCATTTTCCTGCCACCTTCTTTCCAGACGGGCGCCCAGGCGGGCAACCACCAGGCTCATGACGTAGTAGATGAGGCCCGCGATGCACAGCACCAGCAGGGGTTCCTGAATCCGCGTAACGATGGTCTGCGAGGCGCGCAGCAGTTCGACGATGCCGATCCACATCACCAGCGCCGTGTCTTTCATCACCCCCAGGACCAGGTTCAGCCAGCCGGGAAACGCCACCCGGGTGGCCATCGGCAGGACGATCCAGCGCAGGTCCTGCAGGTAGCTCATGCCCAGCGAACGGCTGGCCCGGCGCACGCTCAGCGACACCGCCAGCACACCGCCACGGACGATCTCGGTGAAGTACGCGGCGGTGTAGACGCCGAGCACGATGCAGCCGACGCTGAAGGCGCTGATGTCGAGCCCGACGATGCTCTTGAACGAGTTGAACAACACGAACTGGATCAGCAGCGGCACGCTGCGAAACACATCCAGTACCCACGCCAGTGGCAGGCTGAGCCGTGGCCACAGGGCCCGGGCCAGGCCGAACAGCAGCCCGGCAAAGGTGCCCAGGAGGATGGCCCAGAAGGTCAGCTGCAAGGTGATGCGCGCCCCATCGAGCAGGAACACCAAGTCGTTCCAGGTAAAACCGGTGGAAAACATGCCGAGCTCCTCAGTAACGGAACAGCCGCCAGGCCATCAGCCGGGCCAGCGCGACGATCGCCTTGGCAATCACGTAGTACAGCGCCGCCGCCAGGGCGAAGTATTCGAAGGTGCGGAAGGTCTTGACGTTGTAGTCCTGGGTCACGCCGGTCAGGTCGTTGTTCAGGCCGACGATCACCCCCAGCGACGTCATCAACACCGCCCAGACCATCTGGTTGGTCAAGGGGTAGAACACCACCCGCAGCAGTTGCGGGATGACGATCATCCGGTAGGTCTGGAAGGCACTCATGCCCAGCGAGCGCGCCGCGCGCACCTGCGTGGTTGGCACGGCCTTGAGGCCGCCGCGAAAGTTCTCAGCCAGGTACCCCGCGTTGTTGAAGGTGATTCCCGCCAGCAGGGCGATCCAGGAACTGACGTGCAGGCCCAGGGAGCCGAGGCCGAAGTACAGGATGTAGATCTGGAACAGCGAGGGCGTGTTGCGCGCGATCGACACCCAGCCGTTGGCAAAGCCGCGCAGCAGCGGCTGCTTGCCTTCGCGCATCACGGTCAGGGCCAGGGCGATCAGCACCCCGAAGATCATCGACAGCGCGGCGGTCTCGAAGGTGACCCAGGCGCCGGCCAGCATGTCTGGCAATGCGCGCAGTGCCGAGCGCCACTGGAAGGTGTAGTCAAACATGCGCGGGGTCCTCCTTGCAGGCAGCCGGTTGCAGCCAGGCCGGCAAGCGGCCGCTGGCCTGGCCGCTGCAGGCCGACTCGACGCATTCGGCGAGGCTGGCGAAATGCACCGGGCGACCGGCCAGGCCCGGCCCGTAGTGGGCGTACTTGCCGGAGTTGGTCATCAGCGTGCGCGCCGCTGGCGGGATCACCGGTTCACCGAGCATGCACCAGCAGGTGTCGGTCACCAGCGTTACACCGAAGCGTTCAAGCCCGGCGATCAGCCCGGCGGCGCGGGCCTGTTCGAGCACCGCGCGGCCGCAGGTGATGGCCACGACCACGTCGGGGTGTTTGCGCAGGCCCCGGCACAGCTGCGCGAGTGCGGCGAATTCGCTGAAGGAGAAATGCGGGTTGCCCAGCGACACCACATCCACCCGCGCCTCGCGGGCGCTGTTGAGCGCGCGCCAGCTGTGCAGCAGGCCCTTCAGTTCAATACGCTCGCTGGGCAGGCTGGCGTCAGGTTCGAGTACCTGCGCCGGGTCCAGCGCTTCGGGGGTGACCCCGGCGATATGAAACAGCGGCGCCGCCGAGGTGGTGGCAAAGGCGGCGCCGAACGCCTTGAGGTCGTCCAGGCTCGGCTGCGCCTGCTCCAGCCCGCGCACCAGGGGAATCCGCGAGCCGGCCAGGGCGCCGATGTGGTAGCCGAGCAGCGGATAGAAGCTGTCGTCCAGCGCTGCCAGCGCCGGCACCTGCACAATCAGCCGGGCCTTGCGCTGGCTGTCCAGGTGACAACCGATGCGCGGTGCGCGACCGGTCAGGGCGATGCAGATATCGAGGTAGTCGGGGTACTTGAGGGTGCGCGCGCCGAGGACGCTGTTGGCGTAGACCACTGCATTGGATTCGGCCCAGACGATCTGTTCGCCCTGGGTCGGCGCGCTGTCCAGCAGGTAAGGCGCGCAGGTGAAACTCATCTGCGCGCCCATGGCCATGTAGGCATCGCCCAGGGCGCTGGCCGGCTCGCCCAGCGCCGGGTCGATGCCCAGCTCGCGCCAGCGGCGCTGGTCGACCGAGATGGCGTTGAGCGTGGTCGGCACCCGCACCTTCGCGCCCCAGCGCAGCAGTTGCTCGGCAAAACCGAGGTTGGCGGGGCCGGTGTAGATGCAGCCGTCGATATGGGCTTGGGTCACGTCCAGCAACTGCTCGGCGCCTTGCAGCTCGGCCATGCGCAGCACGATCTGCATCGCCATCTGCGCAGCCTTGCCGTGGCTGCCGTCGAGCAGCGCCTGGTCCTGTGCTTCCAGGCTAAGGCGGGTGGTGAAAGGCTGGCCGTCCTGGGCAGGCGGCACGGCCTGCCAGTGATCGCCTGGCGCCTGGGAATACAGGCTCAGGCGATCCCCTTCGACCCGCGCCCAGCCTTCACCGCGCAAGCCGGCGAAGGCCTCCTTGCCGATGCACAGCACCGGCAGGGAGCGCTGGAACAGGGTCTGCGCGACCAGCACGCCGAGGGTCAGGATCTCGTCGGCTTCGGCCAGCACCAGTGCCGCCGGTGCGTGGCCGTTGCTGATCAGCTCCATCATCACGCTGCTGCCGGTGCATGAGCCGCGCCCGCTGGGAATCGCCAGCACGCGCCCGGCGATGCGCTGGCCGCTGAGTGGATGATGACGGTCGATGACTTCGCCGCTGCAGGCGTCAACCCCGCCCCAGAAGCTCAACCCGGTATCGGCGAACAACAATGGGCCCTGGGCTGCGCCCTCGACCAGGCTGCGCCCGGTCAGGGCAATGGGTGTGCTGGTCATGCTGCCCACCTCAGTAGTAGACCTGTGGCACGGTCAGGTCGGTCGGGGCGATTTCAGTGCCCACCCACTTGGTGAACAGTTCCTTGTAGCGCCCGGTGCGCACCTGCTGGTTGACGAACAGGTCCAGGTAGCGCAGCAGGCCATACTCGTTGCGCTTGGCGCCCAGCGACACGTAATCGATCACGTAGGGGGCATTGCCGGCGACCTTGAGGTTCTTGTACTTGCCGGACTTGAGGGTGGCCGCGGCAACGGTGTTGGTGACCACGGTGGCATCGATGTGCCCCTGGGCGACGGCCAGCAGGGTGTCGTTCTGCGACTGGTAGGCGCGGAAGGTGCCGCTGCCCCAGCTTTTCACGTCTTTTTCCAGGGCGATGGCTTCGTAGGTGCCGCTGGTGTTGCCCAGCGCCTTGCCCTTGAGGTCATCGAAGCTGTTGATGCCGGTGTTGTCGCGGGTCAGCACCACCATCTGGAAGGCGAAGTAGGGCACGGTCAGGCCGACGGTCTTGGCCCGCTCGAGGGTGTCGGAGGTGGACGCCACGATCACGTCGGCGCGGCCGGAGACCAGCGCCGGGATACGGTCGGGGAAGGGCGTTTCGACCACTTCCGGTTCGACCCCCAGCACCTTGGCCAGGTCGCTGCAGTAGTCGACGTCGAAGCCGGCAGGTTTGTTGGCTTCGTCGCGAAAGCCCATCGGCGGGAAGTCCAGGGTCACGGCGCAACGTAGCTTGCCGGAGCCGATGATGTCGTCGAGCTTGTCGGCCTGGGCGTTGGCAATGCAGGCGGTACTGAGAACAGCGCTGAGGGCTACGGCAAATGTGCGGTTTTTCATAGGTGCCTCGTGGTCGGGTAAGTGCTGTTAGATATCGTATTGGTAATTTCGTATACGATATTTTCTAGTGCAATGGCCGTGCCTGTTTTGTTGTGGCTGTAGGAATAATCCTGCGGCCCGTGAGCTAGGGCGCCTGAAGCAAACGAGGGCGGGTGCGGGCGGTTTTAGCGCAGCCGGATGGGCGCAGCGCAGGTGTTACATATCGGAGCACTGCCTGTGCGCAGCGCCCGATAAAGGAACACTCAGCGCTGGTTGTCGCGGTACTGGCTGGGCGAAAGCCCGGTGAGGGCACGAAACTGTCGGCTGAAGGCGCTGTGGTCGGTATAACCGCAGCGCAGGGCGATGTCGGTGATCGGCAGGTCGGGGTCTTGCAGCAGGCGCGAGGCTTCCTCCAGCCGCGCCTTGTGGATCATCTGCCGCGGCGTGAGCTGGAAGATGCGCTTGCAGTGGCGCTCCAGTTGCGCCACCGACAGCCCGGCGATAGCGGTCAGTTCGGCGAGGCTGATCGGGCGGGTGAAGTGGGCGCGGATATGCGCGTCGACGGCGGCAAGCTTGTGGAACGCCGGGTGGTTCGACTGGGGCAATTGCAGGTCGCGGGAAATACCGGCGAGCCCGACAATAGTGCCCTCGGCATCCTTGAGCGGACGTTTGTGGGTCAGGCACCAGATCGGGTGATTACCGTAGTAAAGGTGCAGTTCGAGCTGGTCGGCCAGTTCCCGGCCACTGCTGAGCACGCGGCGGTCCTGCTCGGTGTAGAGCGGGCCGAAGCGGGCGGGGAATACGTGCTCGGCGGTGAGCCCGAGCAACTCTTCGCGGTGCTTGCGCCCGCAGCGCCGGGCCAGGGTCTGGTTGACGAAGGCGTAGCGCGCCTCGCGGTCCTTGATGAAGAACACCACATCGTTGAGCGTGTCGAGCAGCGGCGCGATGGGCTGCAGGCTGCTGAGCAGGGTCGGCAGGTCGCAGGGCGCGAAGTGGTTGAGCGTGGCGTGCATGGCGCTGACGTTCCGGGGGCGACCGTCGGGATCATAGAGCGCCCCCGGCGTTTATCTCAAGCGTCGCCGGTTTCCTCCAGGCACAGCAGGGTGTCGATGCGCGCCGGGCTGAACGGCGGGCGTGGCGCCGAGGGTTGCCAGCCGAACAGGTGCGCGGTGGCCGCACCGCACACCCGGCCTTGGCAGGCGCCCATGCCGCAACGGCTGGCAAGCTTGGCCTGGCGCCAGTCGCGATGCCCGACGAGGGCGGCATAGGGGACGTCTTCGCAGCGGCACACCAGGGTGTCGGCAGTGGCCAGCGACTTGAGTGCAGGGTCCAGGTCGAAGGCGTTGTTCAGCGCGCTGGCAAAACCGTGCCAGCGGGCGCGGCGGCGCCACAGCTGCTGCGCCGCCTGGCGATTGCCGGTGGCTGCACAGCCGGCAATCGCGCCTTCAACCAGAGCGCGCTCGCTGCCGCCGAAACCGGTGCATTCGCCCGCGGCATAGATGCCGGGTTGCGAGGTCGCCTGCCAGGCGTCGACGGCAATGGCCTGCTGTTCCACGGCGCAGCCCAGAGCCTCGGCGAGCTGGATGTTGGGGATCAGGCCGAAGCCGCAGGCCAGTCGGTCGCACGCCATTTCCACCACCTTGCCTTTGTGCTTCAGGCGCACGCCTTCGAGACGGTCGGTGCCCAGTGCGGCCAGTACATGGCTGGCGGTGCGGTACTGGCGGTCGAACAGGCTGATCGATTGCAACAGCTTGCGCGGCCAGCGTGGCAACTGTGCGGCGAAGCCTGCGACGGCAGCGCCCGAGGCCTGTTCGGCGATGCGCAGCACCCGGGCACCATTAGCCTTAGCGGTGGCGGCGCTGGCCAGCAGCAAGGGGCCGCTGCCGGCGATGACGATGCGCTGGTTGTGCACCGGTATCCCGCCCTTGATCAGTGCCTGCAAGCCACCGGCACCGGTCACGCCAGGGAGCGTCCAGCCGGGGAAGGGCAGTAGCAGCTCGCGGGCGCCGGTACAGAGGATCAGCCGGTCGTAGCGGATTTGCCAGCCACGTTCGGGGTCTTCCACCAGCAGGGTGTCCGGGCCGGGCTGGGCGATCACCCGTGTGCCGCTGTAGTACTGCACATTGGTACAGGCGAGTACCTGTTCGCGCAGTTGTCGGGCCTGGGCAGGCACCTTGGCCTGCGGCCCGTCGCGCCAGATCTGCCCGCCCGGCAGCGGGTTGTCGTCGAGCAGCACGATGCGCGTGGCCCGCGGCGCGGCGGCCAGTGCCGCGGCCAGTCCGGCGGGGCCGGCGCCGATGATCAGCAGGTTGGTGTGTTCGTTCATGCGCGGGTCTCCACCTGCATGCCGTCGCGGCACAGGGTCTGGCAGGCCAGGCGCTGGCGGCCGTCGATGCGCACCCGGCATTCCTGGCAAATGCCCATGCCGCACAGCGGTGCGCGGCGCTGGCCGCTGACCGAGGTGCGCGAGCAGCCATCGCCGCCCAGGGCCAGGGCGGCGGCCACGCTGGTGCCGTCGGCCACGCGCAGAGGGCGGCCATCGAGAGTCAGGTCAGGCATGGGTGAGTGCTCCCAGGAAGCGATCTGGCAGGTAGGGCCTGGCCGCCAGTGGCGGCGTTTCGTCGAACAGTTGCGCGCTCAGCAGGTCGGCGGTCGCCGGGGCAGTGGTGACCCCCAGCCCTTCGTGGCCGACCGCCAGCCACAGGCCGTCCTGGTGCGGATGGCGGCCCACCAGCGGCAGGCCGTCGGGGCTGGCGGCGCGAAAGCCGGTCCAGGCGCGGATGCCGTTCAGGTTCGCCAGGTCCGGCATGTACTCAGTGGCGCGCTTGAGCATGCGCGCGAGCATCCAGCCTTCCACGGCCGGGTCGGTGGTGCCGAACTGGCGCGAAGCGCCGATGAACAGCTGGCCGGTCGGGCGCGGCTGGATATTGCACGCGGTGGACGGGCCGCTGGCAGTGTGGGCGCTGGTCACGTAGCCCAGTTCCACCAGGGTGTGGGTGACGGTGCCGGGGTAGCGGTCGGTGATCAGCAGGTGGCCTTTCTTCGGTTCGATCGGCAGTTCCGGGCATAGGTCAACGGCCTGGATGCCGTTGGCCAGCACCACGGCCTCGGCGCTCAGCCACTGGCCGTTATCCAGGCGCACGCGGTTGCCTTGCAGCGCAGTGACCCGCGCCCGGCGCTGTTCGATACGTGGCGATTGCAGCATCCAGCGGGCGGTGGCCGGCGCGTAGAGGATGCCGTCGCCGTTGATCAGCAGACCCCCTTCGAGCCCTTCGCGCAGCGCTGGTTCGCGCTGGCGCAGGGCGTGCCCGGCGACCAGCTCGCAGGTCACCCCCTGTGCTTGCAGGACGTTGAATTTATGCTCGGCCACGGCCATCTCTTCGGCGTTAGCCGCCAGCCACAGGGTGCCGTTGCTGCGGTAGGCGCAGTCCGCGGGTAGCTGCGGGGCCAGTTCGCGCCAGCGTTGCAGCGAATGTTGGCTGAGTGCCAGCTCTGCGGGGTTGTCGTCGAGCACCAGCAGGTGGCCCATGCCGGCTGCCGTGGCGCCATGCAGCCCGGCGTCCAGCACCAGCACGCGCAAGCCACGCGCGGCCAGCGACTGCGCGCAGGCCGCGCCGATGATCCCGGCGCCGATCACGATCACATCGGCCACGGCAGCGCCGCTCACGGGCGAATGCCCCAGGCGAACGGGTCGTCTTCCTCGAGGATGAGCGTGGCTTCGGCGCTGATGTACGCGCGGCCGCGAATGGTCGGGATGATGCGCTCGCCGTCGGCCTCGAACGAGCCCTCGAAGGTGCTGCCGATCACGCTGGCCTGGTGCCAGGTCTGACCTGGCTGCAGCTTGCCGTCGGCGGCAAGGCAGGCGAGCTTGGCGCTGGTGCCGGTGCCGCAGGGCGAGCGGTCGTAGGCCTTGCCGGGGCAGAGCACGAAGTTGCGGCTGTCGGCGTCGGGGTCGTCGGCGAACAGTTCGATATGGTCGATCAGGCCACCGTCCTCGCCGCGGATGCCCTGATGCTCCAGCGCCTGTTGCACGGCGTAGGTGTAGGCCGTCAGTGCTTCGATGTTGTCGCCAGCGACCTTCTGGCCGTGGTCGGCGATCAGGAAGAACCAGTTGCCGCCCCAGGCCACATCGCCAACCACCCGGCCGAGGCCCGGCACCTCCAGCACCAGGTCCTTGCGGTAACGGTAGGCCGGCACGTTGCGCACGCTGACCGAGAGGTCCTCGTGCAGCGTCGCCTGAACGGTGCCGACCGGGGTTTCGATGCGGTGCACGCCCGGCCCGATCCGGCCAAGGTGCGCCAGCGATACCACCAGGCCGATGGTGCCGTGGCCGCACATGCCCAGGTAACCGCTGTTATTGAAGAAGATCACCCCGGCGCAGGCGCTCGGGTCCACCGGTTCGCACAGCAGCGCGCCGACCAGTACATCACTGCCGCGCGGCTCCAGCATGCAGGCAGTGCGCCATTGATCGTGTTCCTGGGCAAGGCGCTGGCGGCGCTGGGCCATGCTGGCGTTGCCAAGGTCGGGGAATCCGTCGGTGACCAGGCGGGTCGGTTCGCCGCCGGTATGGGAGTCGATCACGGTAATGCGTTTCATCGAAGGCCGCGTCCGTTCAGGGAAGTGAACGACAGAGTGGCCTGTCCCCCAGTGCGCAGGCTTGATGCCTTTACGTCGCGCCGATGACGAAATCGGCACAGCGCCGGAACCCTGGTGGGACCTGTAGGAGCGGGCTTGCCCCGCGATGAGGCCAGTACAGCCAGCACATCAGGTGGCGCCTGGATTGCGACCGCTTCGCGCTCGATCGCGGGGCAAGCCCGCTCCCACAGGTCCACCAGGTTGCCATTATTTGGTGGGCGGCAGGTGCTCGAAGAGGGTCTTGCAGACGCCGGCGATGTGTTCGTCGAGCAACCTGACGGCGAGTTCGACATCCTTGGCCCGGCAGGCGTCGAGGATGTCGCGGTGTTCGTGGTCGGCGCGTTCCTTGCCAGCCGACAGGCTCATCTGCATGCGCAGGTAACGCTCCAGCTTGTCGTTCACCGAGCGGATCATGTTGACCAGGAAGGGGCGCTGCGCCGGCTCGTACAGGCAGGCGTGCAGCTCCCAGTTAAGCTCGGCCCAGCGACCGACGTCGTTCTCGCCGACGAACTCCTGGCAGATGCGTTCGGCACGGGCGAAGGTTTCTTCGGTCATGTTCGGGATGGCCAGGCGCAGGGCTTTGTCTTCGAGCAGCATGCGCACTTCGAACATCTGCGCCAGCTCCGACTCGGACATGCGCGTGACCATCGCCCCGCGATTGCGCTGGAACATCACCAGCCCTTCGGCCTCCAGGCGCTTGAGCGCTTCGCGCACCGGGATCTTGCTGACGTTGAACTGACGGGCGATATCGTCCTGGCGGATCGGTTCGTCTTCGGCGAAGTGCCCGGCAATGATTGCATCGCGCAGGTGACGGGTGATGATTTCCGAGGTCGAAGGCGTGTTGCCCAGGTCCGGGGCGTTGAGGCGGGGTACGGTCACGGTGGCGTCGTCCGAAGTTATTTCTGGATATGGTATACGAAACTAGCCGGGTACGGCGCCACTCATGCCCGACGGACAGCGCTGGCGGCGGGCTTAACGAATGAAATGCACCTTGCCGGTGTCGTCATTGCCCATGTAGATCCCGTATACCCCGGCCTGGCGCTCCTCGATGTAGCGTTCGAGAATCTGCCGGATCGCCGGGTAGTAGATCTCGTCCCAGGGGATGTCTTCAGGGGCGAAGAAACGGTAGTCGAGGGTCTCCGGGCCGTACTGGCCGGTGATCTCCAGGGCGATGGCGCGAAAGATGATGTACACCTCGCTGATGGTCGGCACGCTGAAGATCGAGTAGGGCGAGATGATCTCGCCGCGTACGCCGCTTTCTTCCCAGAGCTCGCGCAGTGCCGCCTGCTCGGTGGTCTCACAGCTTTCCATGAAGCCTGCCGGCAACGTCCAGGTGCCCGGGCGCGGCGGGATCGCCCGTTGGCACAGCAGGTACTTGCCGTCCTGCTCGATGATGCAGCCGGCGATGATCTTCGGGTTCACATAGTGAACATAGCCACAGGCGCTGCACAGCAAGCGCTCGTGGGTATCGCCGCTGGGCCGTCCCTGGTGCAGCTCGGCAGTGCAATGCGGGCAGTAACGCGGGACGGCGGGCATGGTCAGCGGCCTATACGGGGTTCTTTGAGGGCAATGGGCGCGGCGATGTCGCGCACCTTGCTGTTGTCGTTCTGTTTCAAGCGCAGGTAGTCCAGCGCCACCTTGGCGGCGGCGCGCACGTGATCGACCGAGGCCTGGTGGGCGGCCAGCGGGTCGCCGCTCTTGATCGCCTCGACGATCTTTTCCATTTCCTGGTTGCTGGCGCCGCGGCGGTTTTCCTGGGACACCGAGGTCGCTCGCAGGTAGCTGATGCGTGCCTGCAACTGGCGCAGTTGGGTGGCGGCAACGTGGTTGCCCGAGCCTTCGAGCAGCACGTCGTAGAAGCCCTGCACCGAATCGATCACCTGTTGCAGCTCACCTTCCTGCAGGGACTTGCGGTTGACTTCCAGGGCCTTTTCCAGGGCGCGGATGTCCTTGGCCTTGGCGTTCAGGGTGAACAACTGAACGATCAGGCCTTCGAGCACGCAGCGCAGCTCATAGATGTCGCGAGCGTCTTCGAGGGTGATGATGGCTACCCGTGGGCCCTTGGCGTCGGCGAACTCCACCAGGCCTTCGGACTCCAGGTGGCGCAGCGCTTCACGCACCGATGTACGGCTGACGCCGAGGCGGTCACAGAGGTCGCGCTCGACCAGGCGGTCGCCCGGCAGCAACTGGAAGCTCATGATCGCCCCGCGCAGTTTGTCGAGGACGATTTCACGCAGGGTGACGGGGTTGCGGTTGACCTTGAAGCTGTCGTCGAGGGGCTGGCGTTTCATCATCGGTGCTCTGCAGAGGGCTGTCGCAGTTGAACAGCCCGTCGTTATCGGGTGGGCTCCGAGTCGGCCTCGGCGAAGGCTTCGCGGGCCAGCCGGAAACTGTCCACGGCTGCGGGCACACCGCAATAGATACCGACTTGAAGCAGGATTTCGCGTATTTGCTCACGACTCAGACCGTTACGCAAGGCACCGCGTATATGCAGCTTGAGTTCGTGTGGGCGGTTGAGCGCGGAAATCATCGCCAGGTTGATCATGCTGCGCTCCTTGAGCGACAAACCGTCGCGACCCCAGACATGCCCCCAACAGTATTCGGTGACCAGCTCTTGCAAGGGCCGGTTGAAGTCGTCGGCGTTCTCGATCGACTTGTTGACGTAGTCCTGGCCCAGCACCTGGGTGCGGATCTGCAGGCCTTTTTGGTACTTCTCGTTGTTCATCGCTGCGCTCCCAATCAATCAGGCCAGTGGCGGCAGGGCGCCGAGCTTGCCTTTGTGGTAGATCATCGGCGTTGCCGGTTGCTCGGGCAGGATCAGGTGCTGGACCGCGCCGACGATGATGGCGTGGTCGCCGCCGTCGTACTCGCGCCACAGTTCGCACTCGATGATCGCCGTGGCATTGGTCAGCAACGGGTTGCCCAGCGCGCTCAGGTGCCAGTCGATGCCCTTGGCCTTGTCTTTGCCCTTGCCGGCGAAAGCATAGGCTTCGGCGGTTTGCCCGGCGGCCAGCAGGTGAATGGCGAACTGCTTGCTGTCACGCAGGATCGGGTAGGTGTCGGAGGCGTAATTAGGGCAGAACAGCACCAGCGCCGGGTCGATCGACAGCGCGCTGAAGGCGCTGGCGGTGATGCCGACGATGCCGCCGTCGGCGTCCAGGGTGGTGACCACGGTGACGCCGGAGGGAAAGGAGCCCATCACGTCTTTGTAAATGCCGGGTTCGATCATGGACTGGCGCTCCTAACGCATGACAAAGGGGTCGGGCATGGGCGCGGTGGAGAGGTTGATCCACACCGTTTTCAGCTCGGTATACGCCAGCACCGAATCGATGCCGCTTTCACGGCCGTAGCCGCTGTTCTTGAAGCCGCCGATCGGCGCCATGGCCGACACTGCGCGGTAGGTATTGACCCAGATGATCCCCGACCGCACGTCTCGGGCCAGGCGATGGGCGCGGCCCAGGTCGCGGGTCCAGATACCGGCAGCGAGGCCGAACTGCGAGTCGTTGGCCATGGCCAGGGCCTGGGCTTCGGTCTTGAAGCGGATCACCGCCGCCACCGGGCCAAAGACTTCTTCCTGCATGATCTTCAACGAATGGCTGTCGCATTCGAACAGGGTCGGCTGGTAGTACCAGCCGTTGCCTTCGACCTCGGCACGCTGGCCGCCCAGGCGCAGGGTGGCGCCTTCGGCCTTGGCCGCGGCGACCAGGTTTTCGACCACGGCCAGTTGCTGGGCGGTGGCCATCGGGCCCATTTCGCTGTTTTCATCCTGCGGGTTGCCGATCTTGATGCGTTTGGCCCGTTCGATCAGGCGCTCGACGAATTCATCGAAGATCTCCTCCTGCACCAGCAGGCGCGAGCCGGCTACGCAGCTCTGCCCGGAGGCGGCGTAGATACCGGCTACCGCACCATTGACCGCGCTGTCCAGGTCGGCGTCGGCGAAGATGATGTTCGGCGACTTGCCGCCCAGCTCCAGCGACAGCTTGGCGAAGTTCTCGGCGCTGCTGCGCACCACATGGCGGGCGGTGGCGGCGCCGCCGGTGAAGGCGATCTTGCGCACCAGCGGGTGGCGGGTGAGGGCCGCGCCGGTGCTCGGGCCGTAGCCGGTGACAACGTTGACCACCCCCGGCGGGAAGCCGGCCTCAAGGGCCAGGCGCGCCAGTTCGAGGATGGTCGCCGAGGCGTGTTCGGACGGCTTGATGACAATGGTATTGCCAGCCGCCAGGGCCGGTGCGAGCTTGATCGCGGTCAGGTACAGCGGGCTGTTCCAGGGGATGATCGCTGCCACCACACCGATCGGTTCGTGCACGGTGTAGGCAAACAGGTCGGGCTTGTCCAGCGGCAGGGTGCCGCCTTCGAGCTTGTCGGCAAGGCCTGCGGTGTAGTGGAAGAACTCCGGCAGGTAGCCGACCTGGCCGCGGGTCTCGCGGATCAGCTTGCCGTTGTCATGGCTTTCCAGCTGGGCCAGGCGTTCCTTGTTGTCGCTGATCAGGTCGCCCAGGCGGCGCAACAGCTTGCCCCGGGCAGTGGCGGTGATGCCGCGCCAGGCGGGGCTTTCGAAGGCTTTTTGCGCGGCCTGTACCGCCAGCTCGACATCGGCTTCAGCGGCATCGGGCAGTTGCGCCCAGGCTTGCGCGGTGGACGGGTCGAGGCTGGCGAAGGTCTTGCCGCTGAGCGCATCGCGCCACTGGCCGTCGATGCACATCTGGAAAGGTACAAGTGTCATGCAACGATCCCCTTGGCTGAATCGGAGAGGGTTCGGGCGTGCCCGAGAAAGTCCAGGAGCATCTGGTTGACCAGGCGCGGCGACTCTACCGGCATCATATGCCGTTGCTCGGCCAGCACCATGCTCCGGGCACCGGGAATGCGCCGGGCCAGTTGCTCGGTCATGTCCGGGGTCGAGCCCAGGTCCCATTCGCCGGTGGCGATCAGGGTCGGCACCTGGATGCTGGCCAGGTCATCGGCGCGGTACATGTCCTGGGTGGCAAACAGTTCATAGGTGGTCAGGTAACCCTGCGGATCGTTGCTGGCCAGGGTCTGGCGAATAGCGGCGATCTGCGCTGGGTTGGCCGCCTGGTATTCGCGGCTGAACCAGCGTGCCAGGGCTGCTTCGGCATTGGCGTCGGGGCCGTGTTCGGCCGCCTGGGCAGTGCGTGCGATCACCCCGGCGCGCTGTTCGGCGCTGCGGTTGAACACGCTGTTGAGCACCACCAACGCGGCCAGGCGCTGTGGGTAATACAGGGCGAAGGCGCGGGCCACCAGGCCGCCCATGGAGAAGCCGATGATGGTCGCCTGAGGTACTTGCAGGTGCTCGAGCAGCTCGGCCAGTTGCGCGGCATAGCCGGGCAGGCCGGTGCCTGCGGCCGGGCGCGGGCTGTGGCCATGGCCAAGCATGTCGTAGGCGATTACCCGGTAGTCGCTGGCCAGGCCAACGATCTGCCCGCCCCACATTTCTTTGTTCAGGCCCACGCCGTGGATCAGGACCACGGGTTGGCCTTGGCCGGTCGCCAGGTAACTGGTGCCGGCCGGGGTGCGTTCAGCAGCAGGCTGAATCATCGGTCGCTCCTAGGGCGTCATTATTGTTATTGCGCTTTTTCAGCGGCCAGCTCTTCCAGGTCGATGTAGCGGTTGCCGATGCGCGGGTGCAGGCGGCCACCGTCGGCGCAACCGAGCACCACGACGATCTCGTCGGCGCGCGGGGCGTCTTCGATCTGCATTTCCAGGGTGATGTAGTGCGAACGCAGGCCTTCGTCGTCCTTGTGCATCATCGGGATCTGGATCGAAGTGCCCGGGCCGCCGCGCTTGTTGGTGAAGCTCAGGTAACTCTTGGCCTTGACCGCTTCGCGGTAGTGGTTGCCAAAACGCAGGGTGTGGATCACCGCCGAGGCGTGTTCGATCTCGCCATCGGCGCCGACCACGGCCGCTTTGCCGTACGCCTCGATCTTGTCGGCACCGCCGATGGCCGCGCACAAGCGCTCGACCATCTGGGCGCCGAGGTCCGAGCAGTTGGCGCGGATTTCGGGTTTCAAGTCTTCGACAAAACCGCGACCCAGCCAGGGGTTCTTGATCACCACAGCCAGGCCGACCATGGTCACCGGTTTGTCGCTGGCCTTGCCGCCTTCAATCAGGGTCTGTTCGCTGTAGGTGACGATCTTGCGGATTTCGAAACTCATGGGCTGCTCCCGTGCAGGGTGGTTTGGTCTTGTTGTCTGATGGTATACCATAATATTTACCATGCAAGTGCTTCCGGCAAATTTCTCTGCTAGGGGGGACGGGTGGGGATGTACAGCATCGCGGGTCACACCGCCGCTCCCACAGAGGTTCAGATAACCTTGTAGGGGCGCCGGTGCGACGACTCGACTTGACCCGCGATAGGGGGACTACTTGCGGGCTTCGAGGATCAGGTTGAACGGTGTTTCGGTGGCCCGGCGAAAGCGCTTGAACCCAGCCTCTTCAAACACTGCCCGCAGCCTCGCTTCCCCCGCCTGGGCGCCAAGCCCGAGGCCGACTTCCTGGGACAGCGAGTTCGGCGTACAGATAAAGGTCGAGGCGGCATAGAACAGTCGCCCGACCGGCGTGCTGTTTTCATCCAGGGTGTCGTTGGCATACGGCTCGACCAAAAGTACCGTGCCATCGGCTTTGAGCGACTCATAGGCATGGCGGGCAGCGCCGACCGGGTCGCCCATGTCGTGCAGGCAGTCGAAGTAGCAGATCAGGTCGTAGTCGTTGCCGGGGAAGTTCTTGGCGCTGGCCTGGACGAACTCGGCGCGCTCGGCCACCCCCCCTTCGGCAGCACGTTGGTTGGCGATAGTGATGGACGGGCCGTGGTAGTCAAAGCCGCTGAAACGCGAGGCCGGGAACGCCTGGGCCATGATTACTGTCGAGGCGCCATGGCCGCAGCCGACATCGGCGACCTTGGCCCCGGCCTGCAGCTTGTCGATTACCCCGGTCAGGCTCGGCAGCCATTCGGCCACCAGGTGAGCACGGTAGCCGGGGCGGAAGAAGCGCTCGGTACCGCTGAACATGCACGGGTGATGATCGCCCCAGGCCAGGGCGCCATCGCCGCGCATCGCGGCGACCAGTTTGTCTTTGTCATGAAACAGTGCGGCGATCACCGAGGCGCCGCCAGCCGCGTACACCGGTGAATCTTCAATGGCCAGGGCCATGGCCTGTTCTTCCGGCAGGCGAAAGCGCCCATCGCTGTGTTCCATGTATCCGGAGGCCGCCTGGGCGCTCAGCCATTCGCGTAGCAGGCGGGCATTGCAACCGGTTTTGTCGGCCAGTTGTTCGGGTGTGATGAATTGGCTGTCGGCCATGGCCCGGTACAAACCGAGCTCATCACCGAGGATCAGGTTGGCAAGCATGGCGGCGGCACCCATGTCGGTGACCAGCTTGCCCATGAAGTCATTGAGTCTGGCTTCGTCCATTGCGTGTTCTCCTGCAGAAGTCCAACGTCAACGGGGTTGCCAGCGGGGCCGGCAACCTCGGGCCAATATGTTGCGGGGGCAACTTTTAAGTCTAGTTCGCTTCGAAGAACGCCAGCACTTGTGCGCTGAACGCTTCGTCCGCTTCTTCCATGACGAAGTGCCCGCAGTCGGCGATGACGCTGCCACGCAGGTTGTCGGCATGGGCCTGCAGGGTCTGCAACGGCACCTCGCCAGTAGCATGCTCGGCGCCGATGGCCAGCACCGGCATGCCCAGGCGTTTGCCCGCGCGCTGCTGGTTCTGGGCGATGGTCTGGCTGATCGAGCGGTAGTAGGCCAGCCCGCCACTGAGACCGCCGGGCTTGCTGTAGGCCTTGATGTAGGTATCAACTGCAACGCGGTCGACATGGTGCGCCCAGCGCTCGAACATGAACGTCAGGTAGCGGTCCTCGCGGCCACTGATCAAGGCTTCGGGCAAGTCCTGCAGCTGGTTGAACAGGAAGTGCCAGATGAAGATGTTCTGCTCGGCACTGACAAAGATTGGCGGCGCCTCGGCCAGGCCTGGAATCACCGCTTCGCTGAGCACCAACTGGCTGACGGCGTCGGGGTAGTCGCTGGCCAGCGCGTAGCCAACCCACATGCCGACATCATGGCCCGCCAGCCGGTAACGCTGATGCCCCAGTTGGCCCATGGCCCGGTGCAACAGCGCGGCAATGTTGCCGGTGTCGTGGCCTTCGGCGGCCGGGTCGGACAGGCCGGTGCCCGGCAGGTCGACGGCGATGGCCTGGTAACCCTGGCGGGCCAGGGCTTTCATCACATGCCGCCAGGTGTACCAGGTCTGCGGCCAACCCGGGATCAGCAGCACGGGCTGGCCGCGGCCCAATTGCACGCAATGCAGGCGGCGGCCGGGTTCCAGGATCAAATAGCGATGTTCGAAGTCGGCTTCGGGGGTTACTGACATCTGTTGCACTCCATGTGAAAGAGAGGGATTCAAGCCAGGCCCAGCAGGGTCTGGATCTGTTGCGGGTCGACCGGCGCGCCGGCAAAGTCGTCGAAGGTGCGAGTGGTGACCTGGATGATGTGCTCACGGATGAATGCTGCGCCTTCGCGGGCGCCGTCTTCCTGATCCTTGAGGCAGCACTCCCATTCCAGGGTGGCCCAGCCGGGGAAGTCGTATTGCGCCAGCTTGGAGAAGATCGCCTTGAAATCGACCTGGCCGTCGCCCAGGGAACGGAAACGCCCGGCCCGCTCGGTCCAGTCGCAGTAACCGCCGTAGGTGCCCTGGCGGCCCGTTGGGTTGAACTCGGCATCCTTGACGTGAAACATGCGGATGCGCGCGTGGTAAATGTCCAGGTAGTCCAGGTAGTTCAATTGCTGCAGGACGAAATGGCTGGGGTCGAACAGCAGGTTGCAGCGCGGGTGTTGGTCCACCAGGTCGAGGAAGCGTTCGAAGCTGCTGCCGTCGTGCAGGTCTTCGCTGGGGTGGATTTCGTAGCAGAGGTTGATGCCGTGGTCTTCGCAGGCATCGAGGATTGGCCGCCAGCGCCGCGCCAGCTCTGCAAACGCCGCCTCGATCAGGCCCGCCGGGCGCTGCGGGAAGGGGAACAGGTAAGGCCAGGCCAGCGAGCCGGAGAACGTGCCCATGTCGGTCAGGCCCAGGCGTTGCGAGGCCTTGATTGCCAGGTGCAATTGTTCCAGCGCCCAGGCCGTGCGCGCCTGGGGTTTGCCGTGCAGGGCCGGCGGGGCGAAGTTGTCGCACAGGGCGTCGTACGCCGGGTGTACCGCGACCAACTGGCCGAGCAGGTGGGTGCTCAGTTCGCTGATCTGCAGGCCGTGGTCGGCAAGCATGCCGCGCAGCTCATCGCAGTAGGTCTGGCTTTCGGCGGCACGTTCCAGGTCAAACAGGCGCCGGTCCCAGGCCGGCACCTGCAAGGCCTTGAATCCATGGCCGGCAGCCCAGCGGGCGATCTCGGGGAGGCTGTTGAAGGGGGCTTGCTCAGCGCTGAACTGGGCCAGGTGCAGGCTGGGTCCTTTAAGGGTACGCATGGTGACTTCCTATTGTTTGTCGATCGACAAACAATAGGTCGGCAACAGGCTTGCGTCAACTGTTTTGCAGGGTAGAATCCGCCACACCTGATTTGATGGACACACAACCCATGGCCGGACGTCCCCGGGAATTCGATCGCGACCAGGCCTTGCACAAGGCCCTGGCGACCTTCTGGCGATACGGCTATGAAGGCACTTCGATGGCCTTGCTGGTCAGTGCCCTGGGCATTGCCTCGGCGCGCATCTACGCCGCCTTTGGCAGCAAGGAGCAGCTGTTTCGCGAAGTGGTGGCGCTGTACCTGGCCGAGCAGGGCGGCTTTGCCGAGCGGGTCATCAACCGTGGCCTGCCGGTGTGCCAGGCGCTGGAGCAGATCCTCCTCGATGCCATCGCCACCTACACGGCGGCGGACGGCCCGCGTGGCTGCCTGGCGGTGTCATCGACCGCCAGCGGCGGGCCGGATATCACCGGCGTGCTCGACTGGATGAGCGAGCTGCGCCGCCAGCGCACCCAGTCGATCATCGACTTGCTGCAGCAGGCCCATGGCCGTGGCGAGCTCAAGGCCGATGCCGATCCGCAGGCACTGGGCGATCTGTTCGCTACCTTGCTGCACGGCATTGCCATCCAGGCCCGCGACGGCATTGCCACGGCGCGCCTGCAGGCGATGATCAAACCGGCACTAAGCGCACTGCGCGCGGCCCAGGCCTGATTCAGCGCGCCTGGCCCGAGGCCCGCTCACGCAGGGCCTTGCTGACCTTTGCCTGGATTTCGTAGGCCGGCGTTTCGACGGCGTCGAAGTCGCGCGAGTAGCGCCGGGCGAATTCCGCCACTCCCCATTGCTGGTACTGCTGCACATGGTGCAGTTCGTGGGCCCAGAGCGCGACGTTGTCCTGGGCGTCGGCTTCGTTGCGAAAGACGATGATGTCGATCAGGGTCACGGCGTTGACATCGGGGTTCTGCAGCAGGGCATTGGCGCTGTCCAGCGCCTCTTGGTCGCCAACCTTGTAGCGCGCGGCATCGAGCACCTGGAAGTCATAGAACGGCTCGAGCTGGGCACGGATGTGCAACGGGATCGGCAGCACCGTGCCGGCCGCGGCGGTGTCGCGTGCCTGTTGCAAGGCCATGGCCAGGGAGCTGCTGGCCATGCGCCCGAGGTCGTCGAGCACGGTGCCGGCCTGGCCGAGGTCGATGGGCGAGCAGATGCAACTGCCCAGACAGATTTCATACTGGCCGGCCGGGCAGGCGGCGAGGGCGGTCAGGGGGGCGCTCAGGGCAAGGCTCAGCAGTAGCGACTCAAGAGGCTTCATGCAAAGCCCCGGCAATAAAGTCGCGGGAGGCCTTGAGCACGTCTTGCTGAATCGGCTCGCTGGCCAGCATGCGCGCAATCACCAGCGCGCCCACGCACTGGCTGAGCAGCGCCCAGGCCAGGGCCGGGTCTTTCAGGGTCTGCGCCCAGGCGTGCTGCAGATGGCACAGCCAGTGTTCGGCTTCGGCGCGCACCGGTAACTCGGCGCGGGCGATCTCCGCGCCCAGGGCCGGAATCGCGCATCCGCCTTCGACATTGTGCAAATGGGCCATGCTCAGGTACTGCTCCAGGCAGCGCTCCAGCCGGGCGCGGTTTATCGGTTGCTGGGCGATGGGGCTCTGCGACAGTTCGCGACGCACCACTTCGCTGAACAGGTCGTCCTTGGACGGGAAGTGGTTGTAGAAGGCGCCGCCGGTCAGGCCGATGGCCTTCATCAGCCCGGCCACGCCGGTGCTGCCGAAGCCCCCGCGCTTGGCCAGGGCGCCGCTGCTTTCCAGCAATTTTTGCCGGGTTTGTTCCTTGTGGGTGGTGGAGTAGCGCACGCCGACAATCTCCGCTGGGCTGGCTTGACGAAGCCTGGATCATAGCATAGCGTTCGTTTACTAAATGATCGTTTACTAATGGAGGCGACAGATGACCCAAGGCAAGAAGGTGGTACTGGTGGTAGGGGCCGGCGATGCAACCGGCGGCGCGATTGCCAGGCGTTTTGCCCGCGAGGGTTATGTCGCCTGCGTGACCCGGCGCAGCGCCGACAAGCTGCAGCCGCTGGTGGACGAGATCCGCGCCGCCGGTGGCGAAGCCCACGGTTTTGCCTCGGATGCGCGCAAGGAAGAGGAGGTCGCGGCGCTGGTCGAGGAGATCGAAAGCAGCCTTGGCCCGATCGAAGCCTTTGTCTTCAATATCGGCGCCAACGTGCCCTGCAGCATTCTGGAGGAGACCGCGCGCAAGTACTTCAAGATCTGGGAAATGGCCTGTTTCGCCGGCTTTTTGACCGCTCAGGCGGTCGCGCGGCGCATGGTCACCCGCGAGCGCGGGACTATCCTGTTTACCGGCGCCACCGCTGGTTTGCGCGGCGCTGCGGGTTTTGCCGCCTTTGCCGGTGCCAAGCACGGTATTCGCGCTCTGGCCCAGAGCATGGCCCGCGAGCTTGGGCCGCGCAATATCCATGTCGCCCATGTGGTGGTGGACGGCGCCATCGACACCGCGTTCATCCGCGACAGCTTCCCCGAGCGTTATGCGCTCAAGGACCAGGACGGCATTCTCGACCCGCAACACATCGCCGACAGCTACTGGTTCCTGCACAGCCAGCCTCGCGATGCCTGGACCTTCGAGCTCGACCTGCGGCCGTGGATGGAACGTTGGTAAGCCCCTCACCACAACAAGAAAGGAACCGCTGCAGATGAGCAAGACCGTCGAATTCTTCTTTGACCTGGGCAGCCCGGCCAGCTACCTGGCCTGGACCCAGTTACCGAAACTGTGCGCCGAACACGATGCGCAACTGCTATACCGGCCGATGCTGCTGGGCGGGGTGTTCCAGGCCACCGGCAATGCCTCGCCGGTGATGGTGCCGGCCAAGGCCCGGCATGTGTTCGTCGACTTTCAGCGCTATGCCAAACGCTATGGCGTGACGCTGGCGTTCCCACCGGGCTTTCCGATCAATACCCTGGGCCTGATGCGCGCTACCGTTGCCGTGCAGCGCTACCAGCCAGAGCGTTTCCAGGCCTACCTGAGCGCGATGTTCGAGGCCCTGTGGGTTCGCCAGCGTAATCTTGGCGACCTGCAGGTCCTGACGGGTGTGTTGCAAGAAGCCGGTTTCGACCCCGAGCAGTACCAGGCCTGGACAGCCGCGCCCGAGGTCAAGGCTGCGCTCAAGGATGCGACCGAGGAAGCCGTGCGCCGTGGCGTGTTTGGCGCGCCCACCTGTTTTGTCGGCGAGCAGATGTTCTTTGGCCAGGACCGCCTGGAGTTCGTCGTCGAGGCGCTGGCGGAGCAGGACAGTCAAGTGTAGCGGCGTTATTTTCAGCAACTGTATGGTCGGTCCGGATCGGGACTCCGTTAGTGTCAGTGCAGCCCAATAAAAAAACTGGATGCCTGCCATGCTCGGTTCACTGGACCTGATCACTGCCTTCGTGTTGTTCGCCTTCGTCTCCTCGATCACCCCGGGGCCCAACAACACCATGTTGCTGGCCTCCGGGGTGAACTTCGGCGTGCGCCGTTCGATTCCCCATGCGCTGGGCATCAGCGTGGGCTTCATGGTCATGGTGCTGGCGGTGGGCTTTGGCCTGGGCGAAGTGTTCAAGGCCTATCCGCCGATCTATACCGTGCTGCGTTATGTCGGCGCCGCCTACCTGCTGTACCTGGCGTACAAGATCGCCACCTCCGGGCCGCTGTCGGTCAGCAATCCCGAGAGCCGCAAGCCCTTGGGCTTTTGGGGCGCGGCGGCATTTCAGTGGGTCAACCCGAAAGCCTGGGTCATGGCGGTGGGTGCGATTACCACCTACACCCCGGCTCAGGGTTACGTCACCAACGTCATCGTCATTGCCAGCGTGTTCGCCCTGGTCAACCTGCCCAGCGTGTGCGTCTGGGTGATGTTCGGCAGCGCCTTGCGCACGGTGCTGCAGAACCCGCGCTGGCTGATGCTGTTCAATCTGTTGATGGCGGCGCTGCTGGTGATATCCCTGTACCCCTTGCTGTTTGTAGAATCGAGCTTTTCCTGACATGAGTGCGCTGGCACATGCAGTTGATTCCCTGGTCCCATGACACAAGTGCTGGCTTCACCCTGCGCGGCTGGCGCTCCCCAGCCAGTGGCAAACCGTTGCTGCATTTTCTCCACGGCAACGGTTTTTGCTGCCTGGCCTACCAGCCATTGCTGGCGCGCCTGGCCGAGCGGTTCGACCTGTGGCTGTGCGATGTCCAGGGCCATGGCGACAGTGATCATGGTGGCCCGTTCGCCGGCTGGAACCGCAGCGCGCAGCTGGCCATCGAAGCCTTCGAGGCCGGGCGCGGCGAATACGGCGAGGTGCCGCGGTTTGCCGTCGGCCACAGCTTTGGCGGGGTACTGACCGGCTTGATGCTGGCGCAGCAACCGCAGTTGTTCCAGCGCGCAGTGCTGCTCGATCCGGTGCTGTTCACCCGTGCGATGATGGGCATCATGGGCGCCGCCGCCCTGGTTGGCCTGCACCGTCGACATGCCCTGGCACGCAAGGCCGCTACCCGCCGCAGCCACTGGCCAGACCGCAGCGCGGCGCGGGCGTCGCTGGAGGGGCGGGGGATCTTCAAGGGCTGGAGCGAATCGGCGTTGCAGGCCTATATCGAACACGCCATCGGCGATTGCGGCGAAGGCGTGGTGCTCAAGTGCCGGCCCAGCCGTGAGGTGGAAATCTTCAGCTCCTTCCCGCGGCGCATGTGGGCTTCGCTGACCCAGGTGACCACCCCGAGCCTGGTGCTTTATGGCCAGTCCACCTATCCCTTCGTGCCGCAGTCGGTGCAGCGTTGGGCCCAGACCAACAAGCATGTCACCGCCAGCCAGGTGCCGGGCGGACACTGCTTCATGCAGGAAGACCCGGCGGCGTGCTGCGAGCAGGTCGAGACCTTCCTGTTGAGGTGATCGGGTCGTTGTCCATTTTGCGACGATAGGTGGCCTGATCACGAGCGAACGACAGCTCGCCATTCCCTAAGCTGCCCCTCCACAGACAACAACAGGAGAGGCAGCATGGGACAGGCGCGTTGGCCGTTGCTGTGCGCAGGCGTGTTACTGAGCGGGGCGTGTAGCCAATTTGACGAGGGCCGGGCGCTGGCACCGGCACTGCGGCCCGACGTCGAACTGAGCCGTACCGCCGGCACGCATGCGCAGGCGTTGCCGCAGGATTGGTGGTCGCTGTACCACGACCCGCAGCTGGATCGGCTGGTGCAAGCCGCCCTTGCGCATAACCGTGAGCTGGCCGCTGCCCAGGCTAATGTGCAGGTATTGCTCGGTGGCTTGCGCAGCGCCGCTGCCGGCCGCTGGCCAACGACGCGGCTGGGGTATGGCTATCGCTATGGCCGCGATGGCGATGACCAGACCCTGGCACAAGCCAGCGATAGCCATGCTGACAGCCAGTGGCAGCATGAAGCGCAATTTGCCCTGGACTACGAACTTGACCTGTGGGGCCGGGTTGCCGCCAGCATCGTGGCCGCGCGCGCCGATGCCGAGGCGGCGCAGGCTGCCCGTGATGGGCTGCGGGTCAATGTGGCGGCACAAACCACACGCGCCTACTTGCGCGTGTGCGCCCTCGGCGCTCGCCGCGAGGTGCAGCTTCAATCAGTGGCGGTGCTGCAAGGCAGCCTGGCCCTGACGCGTCAGCAACAGGCCGCCGGGGTCCTCACGGCGCTGGACATCAACCGCCAGCAAAGCCTGCTGGAGCAGACCCGGGCGCTGTTGCCTCGGTTGCAGGGCCAGCGCCAGGCCGCCTTGTTCGAGCTGGCGGTACTCAGTGGCCAGCCGCCGCAGCACCTGGATCAACAGGCCAGCCATTGCCAGCGCCTGCCCAGCATTGCCCGGCCATTGCCAGTGGGCGATGCCTGGAGCCTGTTGCAGCGCCGCCCGGACATCCGCCAGGCCGAACGCCAGTTGTTCGCCGCGCGGGCACGGATCGACACGGCCAAAGCGCAACTGTATCCGCAGGTGCAGTTTGGCGCGGCGCTGGAGTCTTCAGCGGCCACTTTCGGCGCCATGGGCGACAGCAAGGCGTTGACCTTTGCCATCGGCCCCATGATCAGTTGGCGCTTTCCCAACCGCGCGCAGGCCCATGCCCGGGTCGAGCAAGCACACGCGAGCAGCGACGGCGCACTGGCGCGCTTCGACAGCGTGGTGCTGGGGGCTTTGCGCGACGTAGAGCAGGCCTTGGCGCTGTATGCCGGCGAACGCCAGCAGCGCGCGGCCCTGGCCCGCGCCACCGCCCAGAGCCAGCGCGCCTTCGAGCTTGTCCGGCTGAACCTGGACGCTGGCGCCGTGGACGGCCTGGAGCTGCTCGACAGTCAACGCACCCTGGTCCGCCAGCAGGCCGAGCTGGCCGAAGCCGACTTGCGCCTGTTGGAGCGCCAGGTCGAGCTGTTCCGTGCCCTCGGCGGCGGCTGGCAGCGTACCGACACTCCTCAATCCCTTGCCTTGCACACCGGAGCCCGCCCATGAACCAGGTCGTTACCCCCGATCCGCAGCGTGTCGGCGCGCAATTGACCCGCCGCCGGCACGCCCGCTATGCGCTGGGCACCGCCGGGCTGTTGGCCGTGCTGGCCTATGGCGGTTACTGGTGGAGCAGCGCGCGCTTTTTCGAACAGACCGATGATGCCTACGTGCGCGCCGACTGGGCGCCGGTCAGCGCGCGGCTGGCAGGTTATGTGGCCGAGGTGCGGGTGGCCGACAATGCCAGGGTCAAGGCCGGTGACGTGCTGGTGCGCCTGGATGCCCGCGACTACCAGCAGCGCCTGCGCCAGGCCCGCGCGCAACAGGCCGCCAGCGCCGCCGCCGTGCAGGCACAACAGGCGCGCCTGAGGACCTTCGCTGCGCAACTGGACGAGCAACGCCAGGCCATCGCCCGCGCCCAGGCCGAGCATGCCGCCTGTGCAGGCGAAGCGCGGCGTGCACAGCTCGACTGGCAGCGCTACCGGCAACTGGCCGGGCAACAGGCCGCCAGTGCCCAGCGCCTGGAAAGCGCCAGCGCCAGCCGGGTCAAGGCTCACGCGCTGTTGCGCGCGGCCGCCGCCGAGCTTGAGCGCCAGCAGGCGCGGCAACAGGTGCTGAGCAGCCAGCGGCAACAGGCGCAGGCCGATCTGGCTGCACGCCAGGCCGCGCTGGAACAGGCCGAGGCCGAGCTGGGCCTGGCCGAGAACGCCCTGGCCGACACCGAAATCCGCGCACCTTTCGATGGCGTGATCGGCCAGCGCAAGGTGCGCCAGCAGCAGTACGTCACCCCCGGTTTGCCATTGCTGGCGGTGGTGCCGGTGGCCCAGGCCTATGTGGTCGCCAACTACAAGGAAACCCAGCTTGAGCACCTGCGCCCCGGTCAGCGGGTCAGGCTTGAAGTCGACACCTTCGGCCGCCACTGGCAGGGCACGGTCGACAGCGTGTCGCCCGGCTCCGGTGCGGTGTTCGCGCTGTTGCCGCCAGACAACGCCACCGGCAACTTCACCAAAATCGTCCAGCGCTTCCCGGTGCGCATCCAGCTCGACCCGCCGGCCGCCGGTGAAGCGCAACTGCTGCCGGGCATGTCGGTGATCGCCACGGTCGATACCCGGGAGGCCGATCATGGCCGCTGAAGACAAGGTCTCGCTGCGCGCCTGGGTGGCGGTGATCGGCGGCCTGTTCGGCTGCTTCATGGCCGGGATGAACGTGCACGTCACCAGTGCCGCCTTGCCGGAGATCGAAGGCGCGCTGGGGGCCAGCTTCGAGGAAGGCTCGTGGATCTCCACGGCCTACCTGGTCGCGGAAATCAGCATGATCCCGCTCACCGCCTGGCTGGTGCAGGTGTTCTCCCTGCGCCGAGTGATGCTGGTGGGCTCGGTGGTGTTTCTGCTCAGTTCGGTCAGTTGCGCCCTGGCGCCGAGCCTGCAGGCGATGATCGCCCTCCGGGTGATTCAGGGCGCCTCCGGGGCGGTGCTGATCCCCCTGTCTATGCAGCTGATCATCACTGAACTGCCGGCCAGCAAGATCCCGCTGGGCATGGCCTTGTTCAGCCTGTCCAACAGCGTTGCCCAGGCGGCCGGGCCATCGATTGGCGGCTGGCTCACCGACGCTTATTCATGGCGCTGGATTTTCCTGTTGCAGTTGCTCCCGGGGGTGGCGCTGATTGCGGCGGTGGCCTGGTCGATCGGCGCCCAGGCCGGGGACCGGCGCAAGCTGCGCCAGGCCGACTGGCTGGGCATCGCCGCCATGGCCCTGGGCCTGGGGGCGTTGCAGATCGTGCTGGAGGAGGGCGGACGCAAGGACTGGTTCGACTCCTCATTCATCATCGGTTTCAGCCTGTTTGCAGGTGTCGCCCTGGTGCTGTTCATCCACCGGCAGTTGTGGGGCGAGCGGCCCTTTATCAACCTGCGCCTGCTGGCCAGTTACAACTTTGGCGTCGCCAGCCTGGCCATGGCGGTGTTCGGCGCGGCGACGTTCGGCCTGGTGTTTCTGGTGCCCAACTACCTGTCGCTGGTGCAGGGTTACAACGCCCGCGAGATCGGCATCAGCCTGATCGCCTATGGCATGGTCCAGTTGCTGCTGGCGCCATTGTTGCCGCGGCTGATGCGCTGGCTCAATGCCAAGTTGCTGGTGGCCAGTGGCTTCGCGATCATGGCCTTGGGGTGTTGGCTGGGGGCGCATTTGTCGGACGATGCCGCCGCCAACGTGATCATCCCCTCTACCGTGGTGCGCGGCATCGGCCAGCCGCTGATCATGGTGGCGCTCTCGGTGCTGGCGGTCAAAGGCCTGGACAAGGCCCAGGCGGGCTCGGCCTCGGCGTTGATCTCGATGCTACGCAACCTCGGCGGCGCGGTGGGCACGGCGTTGCTCACGCAGTTGGTGTCCCAGCGTGAGCGCTTTCATTCCGAGCGTATCGGCGAGGCGGTGACGATGTTCGACGGCGCCTTGCAGCAGCGTCTGCCGCGCGGGCTGGTCGATGTGCAGGCGCCGCAGGTGATGCAGACGCTGAGCCTGATCGATCATAGCGTGCGCCAGCAGGCTTACCTGATGGCTTATTCGGACGCCTTCTACCTGTCGTGCCTGGCCCTGGCCGCCTGCGCCCTGGCCTCGTTGCTGCTGCGTCAGAAAGACGGCTGATCAGTCCGGCTGCGCCGTGCCATAGGCCTGGGCTTTGCCAAAATAGGCTGAGGGCGACACCCCCAGGGTGCGGCGGAACATGGCGCTGAAGGCGCTGGGGCTGTCGTAGCCCAGGTCCAGCGCCACATCGAGGATGGGATGCCCGGCGGCCAGCGAGTCGAGGCTGGCCAACAGGCGCATGCGTCGCAGCCACTGGATGAAGCTCAAGCCGGTTTCACGCTGGAAGGCGCGGGTCAGGGTGCGGGCGCTGGTGCCGATCAGGCGGGCGGCGCGCGCAAGGTTCCAGTCTTCACTGGGCGCATCCCGCAGGGCCTGGCACAGCTCGGCCAGTTGTGGGTCGCGGGGGGAGGGCACGTGCAGGGCCATGATCGGCAGCACGCGGATCTCATCGAGGATCAATTGCATGACCCGCTCGTCGCGCCCTGTGCGCGGGTAGTCGGCGGGAATGTCCATGGCGCTGATGATCAGCTGGCGCAGCAGCGGCGAGATGTCGATCACCTGGCAGCCCTGGGGCAGATCCGTGCGCGCTTGTGGGTCGATGAACAGGGTACGCATGCGTACCGCGCCGGCCATCTTCAGGTCGTGTTCGACCGCCGCCGGCACCCACACACCACGCCCTGGCGGCACCACCCAACTGCCCTGCAGCGAGTTGACCGTGATGACCCCGCTCAAGGCGTGGATCAACTGTGCGCGGTTGTGGCAATGGGCAGCGATGCGTTCGCCGTGGCGGTAGTTTTCGGCCAGGGTGAGGATGGGCGGGTTAGTCACGGTGGTAGGCATTCATCCGCTGACCCGAAGGCGGCATAGTTGTTGGATCCAAGGTTCTAAAATGCCATTATTGATGGGTCCTTCTATCTGAATCAAGAGTTACGCATGGCCCAGGCGCTCAACACCCTCGTCAGTTTCGCCACCAGCTGGGGAACCCGTTTCGGCGGTATAAACAGCTTCAACTATGACCTGTTGGGGGCGTTTGCCATCTTGTGCTGCCGGCAAGTCGAAACGGTCTGCGTCGTGCTCTGGGCAAACGACGAGGACTTTGTCGATGCGGCAAGCAAGCAGGTTCGCCTGATTTCGCTCGGGCTGGAAGGGCAGAAGCATTTTTCTCCCGAGCTGAAATCGAGCGTACGCAACGCGCTTGATGCTGAAAAAGTGAGCTTGGGGACGGATACGGTCTGGCTGGGCCATGATCGTATTACCGGAGATATCGCTGTGGCTGCGGCGCGCGAATGGAAGGGGCGGTCGGCGCTGATCCACCACATGAGTTACAGCCATTATGAAGCGTTCGCGGAAAACAGCGTGGATGCTCGCGGCAAGGAGGATCAGCAGCGGGCGTTGTTTCAATCTGCCGATGTGGTCATGGCCGTGGGCCCACTGTTAAGAGATGCGCTTCTCGATCTGCGCGAAGACGGCGCCGTTGCGATGCTGGTGCCAGGGTTGCCGGAAATTGACGCGAAAGGAGCGGCGCCGCGTAATTTCAAGGCGATCCTGAGTGGGCGCTTGAGTGAGGACGCGCGCAAGATCAAACAGGCTCATCTGGGGGTCGCAGCGTTCTCCCAGGCCATACGAGTCGCGGACACCACGCCTCATCTGGACAACGTGTTCCTTGCCAAACGGCACCCGAGCTTGTTGCTGCGTGGCGTCGACTTCGAGAAAAGCGAAAGTGAACAGATCGGCGAAGCAGAACTTGAACTGCGCTGCTTCGCCGAGCAGCACGCGGACCGTGCGTACAACCTTAAGGCGCTTCCATTTACCACAGACCGCAAGGCGCTGTTCACGGATATCCGAAACGCCAGTGTGGCGATGATGCCGTCCTGGCATGAAGGCTTCGGCTTGGTTGCCTGGGAAGCTATCGCGGCGGGTGTGCCAGTTGTCATCAGCGACAAAAGTGGTGCTTACCAGATGCTGGAGGAATGGCAGGAAGGTTTGTACAAGGGGCATGTAACGTCTATCGATGTGCGTGGTAGCAATATCGATCCTTTTTACAAGGAGCAGGACATACAACAGTTGGTCGGCGCGTTGAATGTGGTCGGCAATGATTCGTCCAAGCGCAGGCAGGCCGCTAGTTTGCGTGAGGCGCTGGCAGCTGAGTTTACCTGGACCGCGTGTGCCAGAGCCTGTGCGAACGCATTGGGTTGGGACATTTCTGAATCGGCAACTACATCAGTTCCCAGCGTGTCCACAGCGGCGCAAACGCCACTTGAATTTGACTGGCTCAGTTGCCCTGGCCGATCGAGCGCCGCAATGGGCCACAGCGATAGCCAACTGCTGCGCGCGGAAGCGGCTGTGGTGCCTTTTGACAAGGATCGCGAGCCGTTCTTGAACCTGCAGTTGGACTGGGTCAAGGCCCCCACCCATTCATTGGCAATCAGGCTACTCACCGGTGCTGGAGGGGTGGGGAAAACCCGCCTGGGATTGGAGTTGTGTCAGCGCTTGCGGGAGAGTGGCTGGCTCAGCGGCATACTGTCCAGCGAGTTTACCGCCAGCAGCATGGCTCGGGTGGCTGATCAGCTGAAGGCTGCCAAGCAACCTTCGCTGATTGTGATCGACTATGCCGAAACCCGACAGGACGCATTGCTGGCACTGATTAAAGTCTTGCACAACGGTCGGCTCGAACAGCCGATACGTATACTGCTTCTTGCCCGAGATGGCGGCGAATGGTGGCGGCGGCTGCCAGAACACGACAGCGAGTGTGAAGGCGTGCTGAGCGGGTCGCAAACGAGTGGCCCTTATCAACTGCCTATGCTTCATGAGTCTGTGGCCAGTCGTCAGCGCGCGTATCAGGAAGCCTCGCTGGCATTTGCTCAGCATTTGAACATCGGCGCAGTTGATCTTCAGCCCAACCTTGAAGCCGAGCATTTTGATCGGCCGCTGTTCATCCAGATGGCGGCACTGATGACGTTGCGAGGGGAGTCTGCAAAGTCCGCCGAGGGATTGCCCAGGGCGGTGCTCAACCGTGAGTCGGAGTATTGGCAGAAGACCTTGGCAGCACAGGGGTTGGCGGACGTCCAGTCGCTCCGTCAAGCGACAATGCTGATGACCTTGTCGACGTTAATCAGTGGCATACCGACCGCTCGGGTACTCGATGATATTCTCGATTTGAAAGCAGAGGAACGCGCCAACCTTAAGCGTCTCTACGATGTCTTGACCCCGCTCTATCCTGATCGACAAGGGCTGCAAGCACTGCGCCCTGACTTGTTGGGAGAAGCGCTGGTGGCGAAAGTATTGCTGGAGCACGGCGGTTCTGTGTTCGAGCGCGTGCTGGCCGAGGGCAGCGGCAGCCAGGTCCGTTCGGCATTAACGGTTGTTGCACGGATGCTGCGCTATCGGGAGGATCTTGCGCCCACGGTGTTTGAAGTGATGGATCGGCAGTTTTCAGCAACCATGGATGGCTGGATTGCTGTTTGTCTGGAAACCCGCAGCCCACTGCCTGGCATCCTGGAAGGTATTTTTTCGCAGATGAGTCCTAAGCGAAAAATACAAGTGGCCGGTGCGTTGAAGGACAAATTACAGGTTGAAATGATCGCGTTACTTGGATTGCGCCAGCAGGTAGGGGAAGTGCTGGTCGGACACTTTAGTGACAAAAATGACAAGGCTGGACGTAAGGGCGATGTTGCACGGTCGTCCGCCTTGAAATGGCACTCGAAAACGCTTCGCTACATTGGTCAGTCGGTGTTGGCGAAGGACACAATGGAGCAGGCGTTGAGTGTCTCGCGATCCATTGCTCAGCGAGATCCAAGGCATACCCCGGCCCTGATAGACCTTCTTTGTGACATCTCTCAGCATCGCGCCGAGTTTGGCATGTCGGACAGTGCCATGTCCGCGATTGAGGAAGCGCTGGTGTTGGTTCGCAAGCACGGCACGATCATGGTACAGCAACGGGCAAAGGTGCTTGGCTTGTATGCACTGCGACTGGATGAGTGCGGGCAGGGCGACAAGGCCATTGACTACGTCAAGCAGTCCTTGGAACTGCATCGAAGTGCCAGCCAGGCCAATATTTCGCAGTACCATAAAAATATGGGGGTTGCGTACAATCGTTACAGTAATTTGTTGGGGAACAACGGATGTGATGAAGATGCCCTTCAGACCGCCAAACGTTCATTGGAGTCTTACCGTCAGCTTATCGAATGCCGCGGATACCCTGATGATCCGGACTGGGTTATCTCGCTGAATAATTATGCCAATCGGTTGTCGCAGCAGGGCGACATGGAAGAGGCTATTTCATATATCGAAGAAGGGTATTCGATTGCCACCAGGCTGGCGGAGGCCAAACCTGAGCGCTTCACAATCGATCTGGCTGACGCGGGGTACAGCTACTCGCTGATTCTCGGCGAGCATGGAAATATTGCCAAGGCGCTTGAGGTGGGCGACGTTGCGTTGAAGGGCTATCAAGGGCTGAATGAAGCTCATCTGCTGTATCGGCACGGCATCGATCGAGAGAAGTGTCGATTGTTAGTGGCCATGTGGCGCTGGCTGGACTCAGGCCAGGACCTGTATGCCGAAGCGAGAAAACCTTTGGAAATGGAAACGCATCCCGAGGTTCAAGGTATTGCTTTTCAGCGCTTGTGGTTGTGCGCGATAGCGGTTCCCGATCAGGCGCATTTGCAAAGCGCTTTCGAGCATTGGGAAAGCCTTAATCGTGCTGATCAACATGCGTGGAAAACAGGTTATTTCTTGATATCGGCATTGGCTGAACATTTTCTGGGTGCTGACGACGCACCCTCCGAATGGCGTACGGAATTCCTGACGTATCTACAAAAGCGCAACGGCCATTTGCCGTTCTGGATGAGCGAAACGCTCAAACGTCTGGGTTGCTCGTTTCCAACGCCATAAGGAAAAAGCGGACATCCCCTTACGCTATATCACTGGCCTCGAACTCCGCCGCGAGAAAATCCAGCAAGCTGCGCACCGACGGCAGCAATCCGCGGCGCGAGGCAAACACCGCATGCACCACGCCGCACTCCGGTGCCCAGTTCGGCGTGGCTTGCACCAGCCGGCCGGCTTCGAGTTCTTCGCGGATCACCACCAGCGGCAGGTGCACCACGCCCACGCCGGCCACGGCGGCCTGACGCAATACCACCAGGTCATCGGTCACCAGCCGCGGGTTGTGCCGCAGGCTGGCGCGGGCGCCGTCGGGGCCGAGCAGGTGCCAGTGATAGTCGCGCTGCGGATAGCCCCAGTGCAGGCTGGGCAGGCTGCTGAGGTCGGCAGGCACCGGCCGCTGCGGCAGGCGCTCAAGCACTGACGGCGCCGCCACCAGGTACTGGGTGCTGCGCGCCAAGACCTTCATCACCAGGTCGCTGCTTTCCAGCGGCGGTACGCGCACACGCAGGGCGATGTCGATGCCTTCCTGGATCAGGTCGACCTGACGGTTGGTGCTTTCGATATGCAACTGCACCAGCGGGCACTGGACCATGAAGCGGGTGAGCATGGCCCCCACCCAGAAATCCAGCAGCGCCGTCGGGCAACTCAAGCGCACGATGCCCTGGGGTTCGGCACGGTTGCGCTCGATCAGTTCGGCCGCGCCCTCGGCTTCGACCAGCATGGCCAGGCAATGGCGATAGTAGGCCTGGCCGATTTCGGTCACTGAAAAATGCCGGGTCGAGCGCTGGATCAGGCGCACGCCCAGGCGTTCTTCCAGCCCGGCAATGCGCCGGCTGAGCTTGGACTTGGGCATGTCCAGGGCGCGGCCGGCGGGGGCAAAGCCGCCGTGATCGACCACCTGGGCAAAGTAGTAAAGGTCGTTGAGGTCTTCCACCAGTGTTCTCCAAATGGAACGCTGAGGGCAGTTTAACCGATCTACCGCCGATGTCGTTGCGCTCGTATGGTTATAGCCATGCACGAGAGGAGGCATCTGATGAAAAAGATCCAAGGCGTCTACAGCAGCCCGCACCCGCATTGGGTGGGTGATGGCTTCCCGGTCCGTAGCCTGTTTACCTACGACAACCTGGCCCAGCACATCAGCCCGTTCCTGCTGCTGGACTATGCCGGCCCCCACGACTTCACCCCGACCACCGCACGTCGCGGGGTCGGCCAGCATCCTCATCGCGGTTTTGAAACCGTGACTATCGTCTACCAGGGCGAACTGGAGCACCGCGACTCCACGGGTGCCGGCGGCCTGATCGGCCCGGGCGATGTGCAGTGGATGACCGCTGCCGGCGGGATTCTCCACGAGGAGTTCCACTCGCCAGCCTTCGCCGCCAAGGGTGGCACCCTGGAGATGGTCCAACTGTGGGTCAACCTGCCGGCCAAGGACAAATCGGCGCCGGCCGGTTACCAGACCCTGCTCAGCACTGACATCCCGCAGGTGCCGCTGGGCAACGGCGCTGGCACCTTGCGGGTAATTGCCGGTGCATTCCGTGGCCATCAGGGGCCGGCGCAGACCTTTACGCCCATGGATGTCTGGGACCTGCAACTGAAGGCCGGCGCGCCGCTACGCCTGCCTAGCGCCGCTGGGCGCAGCACGGCGCTGGTGGTGTTGCGTGGCCAGTTGCTGGTCAACGGCGAGCGCCAGGTCGGTGCCGCGCAACTGGTGCTGTTCGACCGCGCCGGTGACGAGCTGCTGCTTGAAGCGCAAAGCGATGTATCGGTGCTGCTACTGAGTGGCGAACCGCTGGACGAGCCGATTGTCGGTTACGGCCCATTCGTGATGAACAGCGATGCCGAAATCGCCGAGGCCTTCGACGATTTTCGCGCCGGACGCTTCGGCCAGATGAGCGGGCAGGCCGGGCCGCGTCACCACAACTAGTCTCATAAACCCGAAGGAGAATATGCCATGAGTACATTTGCCAACGTTGCCAACTTCAACGGTCAGGTCCCGCGCATCGACCCCGATGACGCTGCGATGCTGCTGATCGACCATCAGAGCGGCCTGTTCCAGACGGTCAAGGACATGCCCATGACCGAGTTGCGGGCCAATGCCATCACCCTGGCCAAGATCGCATCGCTCGCCAGGATCCCGGTCATCACCACTGCCTCCGTGCCGCAGGGGCCCAATGGTCCGTTGATCCCGGAAATTCACGAAGCCGCGCCGCACGCCCAGTACGTGGCACGCAAAGGTGAAATAAACGCCTGGGACAATCCCGAATTCGTTGCCGCCGTAGAGAAGACCGGACGCAAGACCCTGATCATCGCCGGCACCATCACCAGCGTGTGCATGGCCTTTCCGAGCATCAGTGCGGTCAATGCCGGCTATAAAGTATTTGCGGTGATCGATGCCAGCGGTACTTATTCGAAGATGGCCCAGGAAATCACCCTGGCGCGCATCATGCAGGCCGGTGTGGTGCCGATGGACACCGCCGCGGTGTGCTCGGAAGTCCAGCGCACCTGGAACCGCGAAGACGCCCAGCAGTGGGCCGAAGCCTACAGTTCTGTGTTCCCGCATTACCAATTGCTGATCGAAAGCTACCTCAAGGCGCAACAGGTGGCCCGCGACAACGAACTGCTCGATTCCCAACGCTGATCCCTCATGTCCGGTGCCCGGCACCGGCGTCTCAACGCAAGGAGTAAGACCATGACCAAGCCCTACGTCCGTCTGGACAAGAACAACGCTGCCGTCCTGCTGGTCGACCACCAGACCGGCCTGCTGTCGCTGGTTCGAGACATCGACCCGGATCGCTTCAAGAACAACGTGCTGGCCGTTGGCGACCTGGCCAAGTACTTCAAGCTGCCGACCATCCTCACCACCAGCTTTGAAACCGGCCCCAATGGCCCGCTGGTGCCCGAGCTCAAGGCGCAGTTCCCCGAGGCGCCGTACATCGCCCGCCCCGGGCAGATCAACGCCTGGGACAACGAAGACTTCGTCAAGGCGGTCAAGGCCACCGGCAAGAAGCAACTGATCATTGCCGGGGTGGTGACTGAAGTGTGTGTGGCCTTCCCGGCGCTGTCGGCCCTGGAAGAAGGTTTTGACGTGTTCGTGGTCACCGATGCTTCCGGTACGTTCAACGAGCTGACCCGCGACTCGGCCTGGAACCGCATGTCACAAGCCGGCGCGCAGTTGATGACCTGGTTCGGCCTGGCCTGTGAGCTGCACCGCGACTGGCGCAACGACATCGAAGGCCTGGGTACCTTGTTCTCCAACCACATCCCCGACTACCGTAACCTGATGACCAGCTACAACACCCTCACCAACGGCAAATAACGCCGTGCACTGATCAACGGCCGGGCGCTAGCGTAGCCCGGCCGTCGTCGTATCGACATCCCCCTGAAGGGCAGACCTTTGGGGCGCCGAAATTCTGCGAAACCTCTGGCGTCGTGAGGTTTGCGCAGGTGATGATCGGCGCATGAAATCTTCCACCTTGGCTGGCCATCGTCGCACCGTGCGGCCGGGCAGCGTCATCAGCTTCTGGCTGCCCTATCAGCCACCGTTGCACTGGCCGTCGCTGCTGGGGTTCTTTGCCGCGCGGGCGATCACCGGGGTCGAGACGGTCGTGGCGGGGGTGTATGCGCGCAGCTTCGATCTTGCCCAGGGCCAGGGCATCGTCCAGGTGTCTCAGGCGCGTGGGCACCGGCTGAAAGTCACCGTATTCGGCGCCTCTGCGCGAGCGCTGCCAGGTATGCTGGCCAGGGTCCGACGGGTGTTTGACCTGGATGCCGAACCGCACAAGATCCAGGCGCAGCTCAGTCGCGACCCGTTGATGGCGCAACTGATCAGCCTGCGTCCGGGGCTGCGTGTGCCGCGCGGCTGGGACGCGTTCGAGCAAGCCATGCGTACCGTGCTGGGCCAGCAGATCAGCGTGGCCGGGGCCATCACCCTGGCCGGGCGGATGGTGGCGGGCTACGGCCAGCGACTCCCCGCGCATGTGCAGCAGTTGCCCGGCTTGACCCATGTGTTCCCCAGGGCCGAGGCCATTGTTGACGTCGACCTCAGTGGCCTGGGCATGCCGCGCTCCCGGGCCGCGACCTTGTCGACCCTGGCCCGGGCTCTGCGCGAGGACCCGCAGCTGTTTGGCCCGGACCGTGACCTGGAGGCCTGGGTCCAGCGCCTGTGCCGTTTGCGCGGTATCGGCCCGTGGAGCGCCCACTACCTGGCCCTGCGCCAGATGGGCGCGGCCGATGCCTTGCCGCTAGGGGATGTAGCCCTGATCAAGGCCTTGCGCCTGCTGGAGGGCCCCGAGGCGCAACTGGCACAGCGCGCTCAGGCCTGGCGCCCATGGCGCGCCTATGCCGCCCAGCACTTGTGGGCGTCGCTGAGCTGACTCAACCGGACTGGCGCCACTTCACATCGCTAATACCGTAGCGCTCGGCCAGGGGCCTGCTGACTTTTTTCACTTTTTCGTGTCCGTAACGGCCTATTCGACCAATACCGGCGTCGCAACTAGCCCAGTGCCAGGCATCGGCGTTGTCCATCGTTTCGGCGCGGACGATAAAGGACTTGTGATCGCCGTGCAGTTGGTAGTCGATGACGAACAGTTTTGCGTTTTCCATGGGGCTGGAAAGATCCTTACAGAGCAGTGACCAGGAAAATCTCTTCAATGCTTTTAGTGAGTGCTGCGCCTGCAGAAAAATTCCATTGGATTTCAGCCCGTCAGTGGGTGCCGCTGACGCTCAGGTGCCGGGCATCCTTGGCAAACACCACCTGCTCTAGGCGGTGAGCGATACCACAGGCCAACGAGTCATAGGCGGGAATGACCTTTTCTTCGGTCGACAGACAATGAAAAATGTCCAGCTTGCGCTCGGCCTGGGCGGTCTCCTGCTCGAAGATGCGCACGTAGCGCTCCAGGTCGTTGTTCAGGCTCGAGAGGTATTCACGCAGGCGCGAATGGTCCACTGCGCTTTGGCTGAAGTGCCAGGTCATGGGGTGGATGAGAAAGCGTGAATGCGGTGCGGCGACGCGCTCGGCGGCTGCCAGGTACATGATGATGCCCATTGACTCGATGTTGCCGGCATTGACAGCGCACAGCGGTACCGGCAAGGACTTGAGAAAGCTGTAGAGCGAGAACCCGAAGTTGGTGCTGCCGCCAGTGGTCGACAGAAACAGCAGCAACGAGGTGGCGCCATCAGCGATGGCCTGCAGGCACCGATCGCGAAAGCGCTCGGTGGTGTCCTGATCGATCTGGCAATGGAAGTGGATCACCTGTTGGCTCATTGCGCTCTCTCGGGACCGACGCACATGACGTGCGCCGGTCTTTCGTCCGTCAGCTACGGCCGCCACCACTGGGTTTGCGGGGCTGGTCCTTGTCCATGTCAGGCTTGCGGGGCTGGCCAGCTGCGCCGGAGGCCTGGCCACCTTTTTTCCCGGCATCAGATGCTTTTTGCTTGTCGTTAGCGAAATTCCCGGGATTCGAAGTGCCTTTGTTAGCCATGATTCTCTTCCTCTTGTGAATGTTCGCAAGGCGTTTGCCTTACATAAGTTGGGAGACGGCCGCGCTGGGCAAAGTTTGAAATATTTCGCCGCTTCATGACGAACGGTCAGGGCATCGACCATTGCTGCCTTGTATGGGGTAGCGGTGCGGTATCAGCAATTACAATTGGCATCTGGGGCTGGTCGGGTACTAACTCAATATTCGGGCCTTACGACACGAGGATCGAATCATGTCACTGATTGGTGTTTCTACGCTTGAGCTGTGCCATCTGATCGAACAGGCCTTTCTGCCTGAACGGTGCATCGTGTCCTGCCTCGATGGTGAGCATCTGACCCTTCAACTGGGGCAGGGCGATACCCTCGGCGAGTGCCTGACCGTCACCGGAATCCATGTGCACAGCCTTACCACCTGCCATGAACTGGCCGCCCTGGTCGCCCAGGTGCGTGAAGAACAGCGCCTGGGGCGTAGCCATATTCCCCTTACGCCCCAAGCGATGGTCTGAAGACTCAGCCCGGATGCCCGGTCAGCCAAAGCTGGCCGGGCGCAGGTATTCAGGGTTGAGCACGTTGAACCAGAACAGGATCATCGACACCAGGATGGTCACCAGTACCAACAACCCCACCGCCCAGACACTGGTCGAATACAGCAGGCCGTCTTCCTTGCGCAGGCGCAGAAAAGTCGGCAGGCCAATGTAGAGCAGAAAGGTCGCATAGGCCGACGCCACAGCCAGCACGATCAGCGCCAGCCAGCGTCCGGGGTAGAGCCCGGCGACACCGGCGACGAAGTATGGCGTGGCCGTGTAGGCGGCAAAACCGATGCATTGATTGAGCGTGGGACGTGCGTCGAAGGTGCGTGACATCCAGCGAATGAACCCGCCCATGATTATCAGCCCGAGCACGCTGGTGGCGTACAGCAGCACGCCCAGTTCGGCGGCGCTGGTCACACTCAGGCGTACCCGCTCGGTGCCGGCCAGGCTCCAGCCAATACTGGTGGTGCCAATGAACAGGCACAGGGCGGGAATCAGCGCCATCAGCAGCAGGTGCGGCAGGTAGTGACGCGGGTGCAGTTCTTCTTCCTGGCGAATTTCCATCCAGGCGTCGTCGGGGTGGGTGAAGAGTTGAACCAGATGGGTACTCATGGTGACCTCCGAGGGTGAGCAGAGTAGAAAACACCTCTCCCTGTTCTATGGAGACTTGGCCTGCGCTGGGGTTTCATTTTTTTTGAACCACTCCCGGTATTGTCTGGTCACTGACATGTGACTAGCACTACCCAAGGAGTCAACGCCATGAACGCACAAACCTGTGCCTGCCCAGGTTGCAACTGCAAGCTGGGTGAACATCCGGTGATGAGCGAGGGCAGGGCCTATTGTTGTCAGGCCTGTGCCGAGCACCATCCGTCCGGCAAACCGTGCAATAGCAGTGGCTGTGGATGCGCCGCCAGCCCCAAACGCTGACCGAACGGTGGGCGCGTCGCACCGCCGCTCCCACACGTGTTCACTGTAACTCCAGCTGCAACTGCAAGCCGCCGTCATCGCAGCGCCGGTGATACTGGACAATCCCGCGATAGGTGCGGCCTTCCCAGACAAACGCCACGCTGTGCGAACGCTCAAGCTTGTCGGGTACGGGCGCCTGTACCTGCATGCGCAAGCCAGGCAGGCCGTTGATGTTCAGCGGTGCCAGTTGCACTTCACATTCGGCGCTGTGGGCGATGGGACCGAACAGCGTGTCCTGGACGAAGTCGATCTGCAGGCAGGTCGGGCAGGCCGGGCTGACCTTTCTCATACCAAGGGCCTCCTTCAGTTCTTGCGGTGCGCGTTCTGCAGTTGCTTGGCCATTTCCAGGTGGTGCTTGAGGGTCGCCAGCGTGGACTTGGCAAAGGTGCGCAGATCGTCAGGGTCCGAGGTAGACCGGCTCTCTTCGTCGAACAGGCGCACCGCCTGCTCATGGGCGTCGACCTGATGGATGGCATAGGCCGCATCGAACGACGCGCCGTCCTGCACCTGCAACATCATCTTGCGCGCCTTGCTGGTGAGGGCTGCGTCATCCGGGACGCTGAAGCCATGTTGCTTGGCAAGATCGAGCAGGTGCTGATTAGCTTTAGTGTGATCCTTGATCATCTGCTGGGCAAATGCCTTTACCTGGGGCGATTGGGTTTTTTCCAGGGCCAACTGGCTGGTCTGGATTTCAGCCATGCCGGCACCGATCGCTTCGCTGACGAAGGCATTGTTGCTGTCAGCCTGGGTACTGGCACTAAGCACGACGCACAGGCACAGGACAAGGCGGATGGGACGGATAAAAGGGTTCATAAGCGGTATCTCCCGGGGCGTAAACAGCATGCAGCTGTTAGTTTTACGAAAGGCCCCAGGCGTCAGAGTTCAGCCCGATTGCTGTCTACGGACCACTGGCGCCACGGTGTATGCTGCTGGCCAGCCAGTAATCGAGTTGCATCAACGGCAACGTGTTCGTCGTCACCGGTGGCAATCCGCTGTCCTGACGGCAATCGCAGCAAACCTTCGGCGCCTGGCGCAGTCACAACAGGTAAGGGGTGGTCCAAACGCCCCATGGGAGGGCCCCATGACCATTATCTGTCTGTTCAAGGGCTGCCACTGGTGCGATGAGCCCGAGGGCGAAGGTGCGCTGCTATGCCAGCGTTGTGAGCGCTGCGGCGCCGTGCGCTGGCACGCTACGTGTTAAGAGGAAAGAGGTCATGGCCAGAGTCATCTGGAAAGGTGCAATCAGCTTCGGCCTGGTGCATATCCCGGTGTCGTTGAGTACTGCTATCAGCAGCGACCGGGTCGACTTCGACTGGCTCGACGAGCGCAGCATGGAGCCGGTGGGCTACAAGCGGGTGAACAAGGTCACCGGCAAGGAGATCGCCCGCGAGCATATCGTCAAGGGCGTGCAGTATCAGAAGGGCCAGTATGTGGTGATCAGCGAAGAGGAGATCCGCCAGGCGCGCCCGCAAGCGACCCAGACCATCGACATCTTCTCGTTCGTCGACAGCGGCGAAATCCCTCTTCAGCAGTTCGACACCCCGTACTACCTGAGCCCCGACCGGCGTGGCGGCAAGGTCTATGCCTTGCTGCGCGAAACCCTGGAGAGCACCGGCAAGGTGGCCCTGGCCAAGGTGGTGCTGCACACCCAGCAGCACCTGGCGCTGCTGCGCCCGCTCGAGGACGCGCTGGTGATGATCACCCTGCGCTGGCCCGAGGAAGTGCGCGGCCTGGACAGCCTGGACCTGGACGCCAGCGTGCGCGATTCAAGCCTCGACAAGCGCGAGCTGCAAATGGCCACGCGCCTGGTCGAGGACATGAGCGGGCATTGGACGCCCGAGGACTATCGTAACGACTTCAAGGACACCATCATGAGCCTGGTCGAAGAGAAGGCCCGCCAGGGCAAGATCGCCACGGTCGAGCCGCTGGAGGGCGAAGGCGAACAGAAAAGCGCCGACATCATCGACCTTACCGAACTGCTCAAACGCAGCCTGGGCGGGCGCAAGCCGGCCGCGAAGAAGGCGGCGCCGGCCGCGAAAAAACCGGCAGGCACCAGCAAGCCGCGCAAGAAAGCCTGATCAGTCCGTCACTGGCGTTTCATGCAGATGGCGCCAGCGCAGGGCGCCATTGGTGTTGTGTTCGAAGACCACGGTCGAGCGCCGTACTGAGCGGTTGCCTGCCGCGTCGGCCTGCCACTCGCGATAGCTGACCACCGACAGGTTCGGGCCTGTGGCGATCAATTGCAGCTCATCGATGCCGATTTCCAGGCCCGCACGCTTGCCGTAGGCGTGCTGAAACACACTGTGCAGGCCTTGGTAATCGATCACCTTGCCGGGCAGGGTGATCATTGAGAATTGCCGGCTGAAACGCGCCATCAGCGCGTCGAACTGGTCAGCCGGGGCGTTGCCCGACAGCCATTGTTCAATGGCGACGTGGGCATCGATGACTTCCTTGAATGCGGGGGTGTTTTGGTTCATGGGCAGGGCTCAGGTAGGGGTGGTGCAAAGCCCCAGGGTGCGAGCCCCGGGCAGTTTGAAAACCATCGGCAGCGGTAGCAGGGTCAGCAGCGCAGCGAGGATGAAGCTGTGGGCAAATGCTTGCGGCGCCGGCAGCAGATGATTGAGCGTGGCGCCGAGCACGGCGACGCCGAGGCAAAAGCTCAGTTGCCGGTTGAGGTTCCACAAGGCGCTGGCCTGGCCCATCTGCTCCGGCGCGATGGCCAGGAATGCCAGGCTTTGCGCACTGCTGCTGCACAGGCTGCTGCCAAGGCCCAGCAGGGCGAAAATCAGCGCCAGCCAGGCCGGATGCGCAGCGACCCACGGCGAGGCCAGCCACAACAGTGCAGTGCATTGGATCAATATCCCGGCGCTCAGCAGGCGTTTGGGCCCGGTCAGGTTGAAGCGCCAGCGGACAACGGCAATGGCACCCAAGGCGCCCAGCGCCCAGGGCAGCATCAGCGCGCCGGTGGCTGTGGCGTTCAACCCAAGGCGCTGTTGCAGGTACAACGCCGCCACCAGGTTGGCGCCGATGAATACGCCCGGCACGCACAGGTAAATCAGCATTGCCGTGCGCAGCAGCGGCTGGCCGAGCAGGCGCAGGTCAAGCATTGGCTGTGGGGCAGGCAAGGGCAGGTTCGCAGGCAGCCAGGCCAGCACCAGTACGCCTGCAATCAAGGTCAGCGGCAGCATGGCCAAGAAGATCCAGCGCCACGAACCCTGATCGACCACCACGCCACCCAGTGCCGGCGACACGGCCGGGACCAGCAGGGCCACCATCATCACCAGCGAGGTCAGGTGGTGGCGCTGCTCGGGTGCATATAAGCGATAGGCCATGGCCTGGCCCACCGGAATCAGCAGGCCGCCACCGAGGCCTTGCAGCAGGCGCCAGGCGAGCAGGCCCTCGATCGAACCGGCGCTGCCCGCAAGGGCCGATCCCAGGCCGAACAGCGCCAGCGAAAGCAGCAGTGTCTGGCGTTCGCCCAGACGCGCGGCCAGCCAGGTGCCCAGCGGGATCACCAGGGTCAGGCCGAGCATGTACAGGTTGCTGGTCCAGCTCAGTTGCGCCACCGAGGCGTGCAGTTCCTGGCCCAGCGCCGGGTAGGCGGCGTTGAGGGCGAACATGTTGAGCAGGTCGAGGGTGAAACCCAGCAGGTAGACCAGGGTGACTTTCGCACGATAAGGCATGAGCAGTTCGATGGGCCGAAGAAAAGCGCAGTCTAGAGACTTGCAGGTGCTTGAATAAGACGCGAAAACCCGGCAGATTGGTTGAGTTATTTTGACAATGGCGAAGGCATTGCATGGTCAGCCTCGACCGATTCGAACTGTTTTGCGCCGTGGTCCAGGCCGGCTCCTTCACGGGGGCCGCCGAGCGCTTGCAGCAAACCCGCGCTGCGGTCAGCTTCAGTATCAAGCAGCTGGAAGCTGAACTGGGGGTCACCCTGCTGACCCGCACCACCCGCCGGATCGCCCTGACTGACGCCGGTGAGCGCTTTTACCAGCGCTGCCTGCAGGTGGTCGAAGACGCGCGCATCGCCATCGACGAGGCGCGCGCCGAACACAGTGGCTTGCAGGGCAGCTTGCGGATTACCTCCACGGTCGAGTACGGGCTGAAAGTCCTCGCCCCGGCACTGCAGGCGTTCTGCCGCCTGCACCCGGGGCTGAGCGTGCGCCTGGAGACCCATACGGCGCAGGTTGACCTGGTGCGCGAGCGCTTCGATGTCGCCATTCGCCTGGGCCAGGCGCAGGACTCCAATTATCGCGGCGTGTGCCTGGCGACCTACAACGTGCGCCTGGTGCTGGCACCGAGCCTGTTGGCCGTTCATGGGGCTCAGCTGATCAACGCCCCCGAGCACCTGGCTAACGTCGCGCAACTGGTGCACAGCCGTTTCGAGCAGAACAATCGCTGGGAGCTGCTGGGCGACAAGGGGCGCCGCGCAGTGTTCGCGCCGCAGGGTACGCCGTTGCTGGTGGCCGACAATGCCTCGATCCTGCGTGCCTTTGCCCTGCAGGGCGCGGGCGTTACCTTGTTGCCCGACTGGCTGGTGGCCGATGACCTGGCCAGCGGGCAGTTGCTCGACGGCCTGCCCGGGTACCGCTTCGCGGCGCAGAGCGTGTATGCCCTGTATCCGTCCAGCCGCCATGTACCGCGCAAGGTTCGCGCCTGGATCGATTTCATCAAGGCCTGGCTGGCGATGCCCGAGCCGGGTCGCCGAGGTTGTTGAGAAAGTGCCCCAGTCGCCGGGCAGGCCGCGTTGTTTGATGCGTTACTCGAAACAGCGTGCCGATACGCTCATGTGAACACCAGTTCGAACGGTTGCAGCAGGCGTGCCAGGGCCTCGCGGTCGAGGACCGGCGGGGTCTGCTCGTCGGCCTGCAGCTGGCTGGTGTGGGCGGCGACGGCCTGCTGCTTGAGGGCCAGCACCGCGCGGTCGAGGAACAGCTTGTGGGCGCGCTGCCAGGGCAGGCGCGGGTCGCTGGGGCGGGCCCAGTGCCAGGCCCAGATCGGCACTTCGATCAAGCGCGCACCGACGGTTTCGCAAGCGCGGGCACAGGCGCGGCCGACCGCTTCATGGTCGCAGTGGCCGTCCAGGCGCCAAGTGGTCAGGACCCGGTCGCTGGCGCGCAGCAGTTGCACCAGGCGTTCGGCCAGCCAGCGTTCATGATTGGCCACGGCGCCGTCCGCCAGGCCCAGGCGCAGCCAGCTCAGCCGGGTCAGGTCCAGGCCCAGGCGGCGCAAGGCGTCGGCGCTTTCCCGCGGGCGTTGCTGGCGCAGGCGTTCGCTGGTCCAGTGGCGCGAATCAGGATGGCTGGCTTCGCCGTCGCTGACCGAGATCAGCAGCAGATCCTGCTCGCGGCCACGCATGCCGGCCAGCACGCCGCCGCAGCCGAGCACTTCGTCATCCGGGTGCGGGGCGACCACCACCAGGCGGCCGCCACGCGGCACCAATTGATCGTGGCTGATGGCCGGCACCGCTTGCAGGGTCGTGGAGGATTGCCAGTGCGCCAAGGGCGTGCCCGGTGCCTGGATCGGGTTTTGCGGTCTCTGCAGGGTCATAGCCGCCAGCCTCCCTCGAGGGGTGTACTCAATTGTCGGCCCAGTTCGGCCAGGTCGCTCATGATTCAACGCCCATGCGTCGGCGCAGGTCCTTGCTGATCGACTGCCGCACCCGGCCATAATCGGCCCAGGGGTCATCGCCTTCGACCAGGCGTTTGCCGAGGTTGAGCAGGTTCCACTGGTTGGCGCCTTCAAGCTCAGTCAGCTCTTCGCGGCGAATCGGCACCGACACCGGCAGGCCCGCGCGGGCGCGGAGCGAATAGGCGCAGACGGTGGTCGCGCCTTTGCCGTTGCGCAGGTAGTCGATGAAGATCCGCCCGACCCGGTTCTTCGGCCCGGACACCGCCGACAGGCGCTCGGGGAACAGCCCGGCCAGGTGCTGGACCATGGCTTGGCTGAAGGCCTTGACCTCGTCCCAACCGGCACGCCGGGTCAGCGGCACGACAATGTGCATGCCCTTGCCGCCGCTGGTCTTGAGGAACGACTGCAAGCCCAGTTCATCGAGCAGGGCCAGGGTCAATTGAGTGGCTTCGAGCATGGCCTTCCACGGCAGCGCCGGGTCCGGGTCGAGGTCGAGAATCAGCCGGTCGGGCGTGTCAAAGTCCTTGGCGGTGGCGTTCCAGGTGTGCAGTTCGAGGGTGTTCATCTGCACCGTGCCGAGCAGTGTTTCGACCCGGTCGATGATCATCAGCGCCTGACCGGCTTCGGCCTTGTCGTGGCGCTCAAGGCCGGGGATGTTCAACGGTGTGGCGTTCTTCTGGAAGAACAGCTCGCCGGCCAGCCCGTCGGGTGCCCGCACCAAGGCCACCGGGCGGCGCTTGAGGTGCGGCAGGATCCACTCGGCGACCTGGGCGTAGTATTCGCCGACCTGGCGCTTGGTGATACCGGTGCTGGCGTCGACCACCCGTTGCGGGTGGGTCAGCTGCAGTGTGGGCGTGTTGCTTGCCGGGCTTTTCACGGGCTGCTCCAGGCCAATGGCCTTGGCCGGTTTGTCGTCACGCAGGCCATGGAACACCGAATGGCGCACCACGCCGTCGCGGGTCATCTGCGCATAGGCGACCTCGGCCAGCAGCTGCGGCTTGAGCCAGTGCACGCCTTTGGCCTCGGCGCCGGTTGGCGGCGTGGGCAATGGCGGCTTGCCGACTTCAAGCGGCGCCAGGCGTTGATGCAGGTGGGCAAGGGTGGCACTGTTGAAGCCGGTACCGACCTTGCCGGCATAGCGCAGCTCGCCGCGCTCATCGTGCAGGGCCAGCAGCAGCGCGCCAAACGCTGCGCGCGAGCCTTTGGGGTCGGTGAAGCCGACGATCACGAATTCCTGGCGCTGCTTGCACTTGAGCTTGATCCAGTCGCTGCTGCGGCGGTTGACGTAGTGGCTGCCCAGGCGCTTGCCGATCAGGCCTTCCATCTTCATCTTGCAGGCGCTGTCGAGCAGCGATTCGACACGCTGGTCAAAGCCGGCAGAGAAACGCAGGCACTTGTCGTCGGCCTTCTCCAGCAGCGCGGCCAGGGCCGAGCGGCGCTGTTCCAGCGGGCACTGGCGCAAGTCCATGCCGTTGAGGTACGGCAGGTCGAACAGGTAGTAAACGATCTGCTCGTCGCAGGCCTGATCGAAGGCATTCTGCAGCGCCTGAAAATCCGCAACGCCGTGCTCGTTGGCCACCACCATCTCGCCATCGAGCCATGCCGATTGCACGCCGAGCCCGGCCAGGGCCTTGGCCTGTCTGGGCAACTTGGCGGTCCAGTCATGGCCGTTGCGGGTGAACAGGCGTATTTGCTCACCGTTGATGCGGGCGAGGATGCGGTAGCCGTCGAATTTCACTTCGTAGCCCCAGTCGCCCTCGGGGGGCGTCTCTACCAGGGTCGCCAATTGCGGTTTGAACGAAGCGGGCAAAGCGGCTTTGCTGGCGCCGTCGAGCTTGGACTTGCTCGCGGGCCTGGCCTTGCGGGTGGTTTTGTTCGCCGCTGCCCTGGGGCGGCGGGCAGTCAGGCTGCGTTCGCTGAGCACGCTGTCGGGCTCTGCTTCGAGGATGTCGTAGTCTGCTTGCGGGCGCGCCTGGGCATCGTCGGACTTGACCAGCAGCCACTGCTCCTTGGTGCCGGCCAGGTGGGTGCGAAACAGGTTCCAGGTGCCGGACAGCTTCTCGCCCTGCAGGCGAAAGCGCAGCTTGCCTTTGGCATAGGCCTTGCGCGGGTCTTCTTCGGGAATCCACACACCGCGGTCCCAGACGATTACCTCACCGGCGCCGTAATGGCCTTCGGGGATACGGCCTTCGAAGTTGGCGTAGTCCAGTGGGTGGTCTTCAACGTGCACCGCCAGGCGCCGGATTTTCGGGTCCAGCGACGGGCCCTTGGGGATGGCCCAGCTTTTCAGGGTGCCGTCCAGTTCCAGGCGAAAGTCGTAGTGCAGGTGGCTGGCGTGGTGTTTCTGGATGCAGTACTGCAGGGCGTGGGCGGCTTTTTTGCCCTGGGCATGGCTACCCACAGGCTCCGGGGTGGCGTCGAAATTGCGCTTGCGTGCGTACTCCTGCAACGGCTTGGCCATGGCGGTGTCCTGCTGCTTATGGGCGGCTCCTAAGGATTGGGATCGGACGGCTGGGGTGAGAGTTCAATCGGCTTTGTTCGAGGTGGGGCTGCTGCGCACCCCATCGCCGGCAAGGCCCCACAGGTGTCGAGCGCACCGCTATCCTGTGGGAACCGGCCTTGCCGGCGATCGACCGCGAAGCGGTCGCCGTATCAGCCTTGCTTCTTGATAATCGCCTCACTGATGCTCGCCGGCGCTTCAGCGTACTTGGTGAACTCCATGGTGTAGCTGGCCCGGCCCTGGGTCATGGAGCGCATCTGCGTGGAATAGCCGAACATCTCGCCCAATGGCACTTCGGCGCGTACCACCTTGCCCGCCGGCGTCTCGTCGCCTTCCTGGATCATCCCGCGACGGCGGCTCAGGTCGCCCATGATGTCGCCCTGGTACTCCTCGGGGGTCACCACCTCGACTTTCATCACCGGCTCCAGCAGCACCGCGCCGCCTTTTTGCGCCAGTTGCTTGGTGGCCATTGACGCTGCGACCTTGAAAGCCATTTCGTTGGAGTCGACATCGTGGTACGAGCCGTCGAACACCGTGGCCTTCAGGCCAATCAGCGGATAACCGGCCAGTACGCCGTTCTGCATCTGCTCTTCGATGCCTTTCTGGATCGCCGGGATGTACTCGCGCGGCACCACGCCGCCGACCACTTCGTTGATGAACTCCAGGCCCTCTTTGCCTTCCTCGCCCGGGGCGAAGCGGATCCAGCAGTGGCCGTACTGGCCGCGCCCGCCAGACTGACGGACGAACTTGCCTTCGATCTCGCAGGTGTTGCGGATCTTCTCGCGGTAGGCGACTTGCGGCTTGCCGATATTGGCCTCGACGCCGAACTCGCGCTTCATGCGGTCGACGATGATGTCCAGGTGCAACTCGCCCATGCCGGAGATGATGGTTTGCGCCGTCTCTTCATCGGTGCGCACCCGGAACGACGGGTCTTCCTGGGCCAGCTTGCTCAGGGCGATGCCCATTTTCTCCTGGTCGGCCTTGGTTTTCGGCTCGACCGCCACCGAGATCACCGGGTCCGGGAAGTCCATGCGTTCGAGGATGATCGGCTTGTTGATGTCGCACAGGGTGTCGCCGGTGGTGACGTCCTTCATGCCGATCAGCGCGGCGATGTCGCCAGCGCACACGTCCTTGATCTCGGCGCGCTGGTTGGCGTGCATCTGCACCATACGGCCGATCCGTTCCTTCTTGCCCTTGACCGAGTTGAGCACGGCATTGCCTGAGCTGAGCACGCCGGAGTAGACCCGGGCAAACGTCAGGGTACCGACGAACGGGTCGGTGGCGATCTTGAAGGCCAGCGCCGAGAACGGTTCGTTGTCGTCGGCGTGGCGCTCCAGGTGCTTGTCTTCGTCGTCCGGGTCGGTGCCGTTGATCGCCGGGATTTCCGAGGGCGCCGGCAGGTAGTCAATCACCGCGTCGAGCATCAGCGGCACGCCTTTGTTCTTGAACGACGAGCCGCAGATCGCCGGCACGATCTGGTTGGCCAGGGTACGCTGGCGCAGGCCGGCCTTGATCTGTTCGTTGCTCAGCTCCTGGCCGTTGAGGTACAGCTCCATGAACTCGTCATTGGCCTCGGCGGCGGCCTCGATCATGTGTGCCCGCCACTCGCGGGCAAGCGCCAGCATGTCGGCGGGAATCTCTTCTTCGCGGTAGCTGGTGCCCTGGTCGTCCTCGTTCCAGTAGATGGCCTTCATCTTCACCAGGTCGATCTGCCCGGCGAAGTGCTCCTCGGCGCCGATCGACAGCTGGATCGGCACCGGGTGATGGCCCAGGCGCTGATCGATCTGCTTGACCACGCGCAGGAAGTCGGCGCCCTGGCGGTCCATTTTGTTGACGTAGGCCAGGCGCGGCACATGGTACTTGTTGGCCTGGCGCCAGACCGTTTCCGATTGAGGCTCGACGCCATCGGCGCCGCTGAACACCACCACCGCGCCGTCGAGCACGCGCAGCGAACGCTCCACCTCGATGGTGAAGTCGACGTGGCCGGGGGTGTCGATGATGTTGAAGCGGTACTTGTCGGGAAATTGCTTGGTCGAACCCTGCCAGAACGCCGTGGTCGCCGCCGAGGTGATGGTGATGCCGCGCTCCTGCTCCTGGGCCATCCAGTCCATGGTCGCGGCGCCGTCGTGCACCTCGCCCATCTTGTGGTTGACCCCGGTGTAGAACAGGATGCGTTCGGTGGTGGTGGTCTTGCCGGCGTCAACATGGGCGACGATGCCGATGTTGCGGTACAGCTCGATGGGAGTGGTGCGCGCCATGAGGGGTCACCTGTGTGTGATGCGGATGAAGAGGGTATTCCCAAGGTAGCAGAAGTGCGGCGGCTTGCACGGCGGTCCATGGCTGAAGCAGGTTCATCCATGGCCTGAGTAACCATCGGTTGTAAAGCCTGCGGCGCTGACGCTTAATCCTTCTATCCGCTTGCCGATGGAGTCGCCCAATGCCGCTGGAACAATCCGTTAATGCCTGGTGCCAGAGTCATCCGTTGATCGCCGAACTGGTGGCGTTGCGCCCTACCTGCTGGTTCAACCCGGCCCTGGCACCGAGCGCCGAGGCCCTGGGGGACGTGGCGCTGACGGCTGCGGATATCCGTGAAGCCAGCGCCAGGCTCGAGCGCTTTGCCCCGTACATTGCCTCGGCGTTCCCCGAGACCGTGCCCAGCGCCGGTATCATCGAATCGCCCGTATTGCCGCTGCGCGCCCTGCAGGCGGTGCTCTGTGCCGAACAGCACCTTGCGCCAGCCGGTGAGCTGTGGCTCAAGGCCGACAACCTGTTGCCGATTTCCGGTTCGATCAAGGCCCGCGGCGGCATCTATGAAGTGCTCAAGCATGCCGAAGACCTGGCCCTGGCAGGCGGTTTGCTGCGCCCGGGCGACAGTTACGCCACGCTTGACAGCGATGAGGCCCGGGCATTCTTCGGCCAGTACAGTGTGGCGGTCGGCTCCACCGGCAACCTCGGCCTGTCGATCGGCATCATCAGTGCGCGCCTGGGCTTCAAGGCGACGGTGCACATGTCCGCCGACGCCCGTCAGTGGAAAAAGGATCGCCTGCGCGCCTGCGGCGTCGAGGTGCGTGAGTACAGCGCCGACTACAGCGTGGCGGTGGAGCAGGGACGCCAGGAGGCCGAGGCCGATCCGCGTTGCCATTTCGTCGATGATGAAAACTCGCTGAACCTGTTCCTTGGTTACGCCGTGGCCGCCGAGCGCCTGCAGCGCCAGTTGGCGGAGCAGGGCATCCAGGTCGACGCCGAGCATCCGCTGTTCGTCTACCTGCCCTGTGGCGTCGGCGGTGGCCCGGGTGGCGTGGCCTTCGGCCTCAAGCATATCTTTGGCGATGCGGTGCATTGCCTGTTCGCCGAGCCGAGCCATTCACCGTGCATGTTCCTCGGTGTGTACACCGGCTTGCACGACAGTGTCTCGGTGTATGACTTTGGCATCGACAACCAGACGGCCGCCGACGGCCTGGCGGTTGGCCGCCCCTCGGGCTTTGTCGGCCGCTCGCTGCAGCGCCTGATCGACGGCTACTACACCGTCAGCGACGACACCCTGTACCGCCAGCTTGCGCAAATGCACGCCTGTGAGGGCATCGAACTTGAGCCCTCGGCGCTGGCCGGGGTGTCGGGGATGTTCAGCGTGATGCAAGAGCAACAAGGCTACCGTCAGCGCCTGGGCTTGAGTGATGAGCGCATGGCCCGTGCCACCCACCTGGTCTGGGGCACCGGCGGCAGTATGGTGCCGCGCGACGAAATGGACCGCTACCTGGCCAAGGGCCGTGCCGTGCTGGCCGGGCGCTGAGCATGCTCAACCTGCCCGATCGCCTAGGCATGCGCTTGAACGGCGCCCAGTTCGCCAACCTGCATACCTTCCTTGCGGTCGCCCGGCACCTGAGCTTCAGCCAGGCGGCGCAGGAGCTGTGCCTGACCGCCAGCGCCGTCAGCCACCGTATCGCCCGCCTGGAACAGGCGCTGGCACTGCGCCTGTTCGAACGGCTGACCCGGCGCATTCGCCTGACCGCTGAAGGTGAGCGGCTCTATCAGGTGCTGCAAGGCTTCGAGGCGCAACTGCAGGAAGCCCTGCAGCCGTTGACGACGCAGGTCAGCGGGGCCCTGAGCCTGTATGTACGGCCTTCGGTGGCCCAACACTGGCTGGTGCCGCGCTTGGCAGATTTTCAGCAGCGTTATCCGCAACTGAGCCTGGATATTCGCACTGGCAACGACCCGGTGGATTTTCGCACCCGGCCAGTGGACCTGGCCTTGCTGTACGGCCACGGCGAATTTCCGGGGCTGGTCAGCCGATTGCTGATGGACGAGCAGATAGCCCCGGTGTGCAGCCCGCAGTACGCCGAACGCCATGGCTTGATCGGCCACCCCGAGCGCCTGGCCCAGTGCACCTTGCTGCACGACGCGCTGGCCTGGGAACACGCGGCCTTTGACGCCGAGTGGCAACGCTGGGCCCGCGAACAGAACCTGCAACAGCTCCTGCCCGCCAGCCACCTGACCTTCGATCGCTCCGACCTGTGCAGCGCCGCTGCCCGCCACCATGCCGGCGTGGCCATGGGGCGCCAGCGCCTGGTGCAACCGTTGCTGGACCAGGGCGCGTTGATCCTGCCCCTGGGCGGCTTCAGTCAGGCGGCGGGGCAGGGTTATTACCTGGTGCATCCGCCGCGCGAGCCGCTGGCGCAGCGCGTGCGGGTGATGGTTGAGTGGTTGCGTGAGTGTGCGCTCAGCTGACCTCGGCCGTCGTGCACAGGCGTGCCAGTGGCGTGAGCTCGCGGGCAAAATGTTCGATGGCCAGCACGTAGCCGTGGGTGCCGAAGCCGGCCAGCACCGCCTTGGCCACCAGCGACACATAGGAGTGGTGGCGGAAGGCTTCACGGCGATGGACGTTGGAGATATGCACTTCGATCACTGGCACCTCGGCGGCAATCAAGGCGTCATGAATCGCCACCGAAGTATGGGTCCAGGCACCGGGGTTGATGACGATCCCGGCGACCCGGCCACGGGCCTGGTGAATCCAGTCGATCATCTGCCCTTCGTGGTTGGTCTGCTGGAACTCAAGCTTCAGTTCCAGCCGGCTGGCGGCCTGCTGGCAGAGGTTTTCGACATCGGCCAGGGTCTCCCGGCCGTAAACCTGCGGTTGGCGCAGGCCGAGCATGTTCAGGTTGGGGCCATTGAGCACGAGCAGGGTTTTCATGGTGCAGGTTTCCAGTCTGGGGGTTGGCGCGCAGGGCGTCGTAGGCGGGTAAAAAGGGCTCAGAGGCTGTCGGTGGCGACGATCTGGCCGCTACGCGCGGCGCTGCTGATGGCCTCGACAATCTGCACATTGCGCAGACCGTCGCGCACGCTTACCAGCGGCGGCTCGTGGCCGCGAATCACCTGGCAGAAGTGTGCCAGCTGGCGGGCCAGCGGGTCGGCGCTGTGCAAGGGCACCACGGTGCTGGTGAAGGGCTTCCACCACGAGCGGTCGGCGCGCTGCTCGTAGTACTTCAGGCGCATGCTCGGGATCGACAGTGAGCCCCGGGTGCCGCTGATCACATAGCAGTCTTCGTCGGCGTAGCTGGGGTAGTCGAGGTTCTCGCCCGTGGTCTGCTCCCAGCTGCGGGCGCAGGCGGCGGTGTCGGACAGCATGAAGGTGCCCAGGGCGCCGCTGGCAAAGCGCAGGCTGATGGCCACGCTGTCTTCCACGGCAAAGCCGCGGGTGGCGCTGGAGGCCTGGGCCTGCACGGCGACAATCTCGCCGCACAGCGAACGCAGGTTGCTGATCTCGTGGATCATGTTGATCAGCACCGGCCCGCCGCCGATCTGGCGGCGCCAGGGCGCAGCGTCGAAATAGTCGTCGGGTTTGTAGAACAGCGCGCTGCCCATCACCGCCACCAGGTTGCCCAGCAGGCCTTCGGCGATCACCTCGCGGGCCTTGGCCAGGATCGTGCTGTGGGCACGATGATGGCCGACCAGCAGCCGCGCACCGGTTCGCTCGGCGATGGCCAGCAGGCGCTTGCCTGCTTCCAGCGTGTGCGCCAGCGGTTTTTCGATCAGCACGCCAATGCCGTGTTCAACGCAGGCCAGGGCGCCTTCGACATGCAGGTGATTGGGCGTGGCCAGGATCACCGCGTCCGGGCGCTGCTCGGCGAACAACTGCTCAAGGCTGGGGTAGAGGGCAACGCCGTGGCTGGCCGCGAGTTCGGCGGCGGCCGGGGCCGGGTCGACCAGGGCGGCCAGTTCGCACTCGGCGCTGGCCTGGATCAGTTCGATATGCCGGCGGCCAATCAGGCCGGCACCGGCGACGGCAATACGGATCGTGTGCATGGCGCTCTCGTCATTGTTATGCGGACCGCGGCAACGGTTTTGTGAGAGGCTAATAAAAAACTCCCAGGAGATAATCGGGCCAGATGAAGAATCAGAATGCGCTATTAGCGAATAATGACCCGCTGCTGCGCGACCTGCAGTTGTTCTGCGAAGTGGCGCGGCGCTCCAGCTTCATCGCCGCCGCCACCGAGATCGGCCTGTCGCCGGCCCATGTCAGCAAGCGCATCGCCACCCTGGAGACGCTGCTGGGGGTCAAGCTGTTCAACCGCACCACACGGCGGGTGAATATCACCAGCGATGGCGAAGCGGCGTTCATCTGGGCGCAGAAGATCCTCGAGAATGTCGAGTCGATGCTCGAGGCGTTGTCCGGGGCCCACAGCGAACCGCGCGGCACCTTGCGCATCAGCACCAGCCTGCGCCTGGGCCGCGAGCACATCGCGCCGATCCTGTCGCTGCTGCGCAAGCGTTATCCGACCCTGGATATCTGGCTGGAGCTGCTCGACCGGCGGGTGGACCTGATTGGCGAGAATTTCGATATCGACATCCGCGTCGGTGAGGTGCAGGAAAAACACCTGATCGCCCATCGCATCGCCGAGAACAAGCGGGTGCTCGCGGCCTCGCCGGCGTACCTGGCGCGCCGCGGCCAGGTGCGGGTACCGGCGGAACTGGCCCAGCATGATTGCCTGCTGTTTCGCAGCCGCGACGATCGCTTCGGGGTGTGGCGGTTGATTGGGCCGGGCGGGTCGGAAACGGTCAAGGTCACCGGGCCCATGGCGGCCAACCACAGCGATGTCGTCCGCCAGTGGGCCATGGACGGGCACGGCATCATCATGGCCTCGTACTGGGACGTGGCTGGCAGCTTGCAGGAGGGGTCATTGGTTCGGGTGTTGCCGGCCTATCACCAGCCGGCGGATGTCTGGGCGGTGACGGCGGCGCGTTCGGACAGTTCGGCGAAGGTGCGCAGTTGCGTGGCGTTCTTGCGCGAGCAACTGGCGCAGGGGCCGTTTGCGTTGGCGGTGGGTGGCTGAGGGGGGGCATCGCGGGGCCGGCCAACTCCCACAGGTGCTGTGCAGGCTCGAAACTGTGGGAGCCGGCCTTGCCGGCGATGGGCTGCGCAAGCAGCCCCAGGCACTCAATCGCCGGCTTGAACCTGCAGCATCCACTGCCCGTCGATTTCACGCACCAGGCCACTGGCCAGGAACAGCGGCAGCAGGCGCTTGTGCAGCTGCGGTTCAACAAAACCTTTCACTGCGCTCAGGTCCAGCGCACCCAGCGTCGGCAGGTCGACCTTGGTGTACGAAAGCCAGGCCTTCTTCAGTGCATTGAGCACATCGCTGCCCGTAGTGTTGGCAAAGCGCCGGTTGAGCGTCTGGCCATCGAGCACGAAGGTGTGCTGGTACTCGTAGCCCGTTTCGTCACCGCCGCTGGTGCGGCAGCGGATACAGGTGCAAGGCCCGTCGCCGAAGGCTTTTTGCAGGTAGTTGTTGAAATCCACCACGGGCTTGAGCCCCAGGCGCTTGTCGACCTCGAACATGTCCGAGGTCAGGTTCTGTTCAGCACTCAATGTCATTCCTCTGACAGGTTTTTACCGGGGGGCACAATACCAGCCGGGGCGGGCCGAGGGTACCTTCGTGCGTCGCCTCGTCGAAGGGCGCGGGCTTTTTCCGTGCCGCTCCTTTACCCTATGCGCCCGCACGCGTCAGCTGACGCGGTTTTCCCTGTCGTTGGAGTTCGACCATGTTGTACAAATACACCGCCACCGTGACCGTCAGCGACGACCTGCATGAAGATGTCGAGGCCGTGGAAAACCCCGGGATCAAGATCGGCCTGGAGGCCGTCAGCGAGACGCTGAAAAAGGTTCACTTCATCAATACCCTGGCCGCTCCCGACAAGCCGACGCATATCTGCGTGACCCTGGAAAACGGCCTGAGCTACTACGGCCCGATCGTTAACGGCCATGCCGAGCTGGAAGGCGGCTGGATCGCCTTCGAAAGCGACATGCTCACCCCGGAAGAACTGGGCCTGTAATCCGTTGGGCTACAGCACCGTGGCCCAGAGCAACCCGGCCAGGTACAAGGCCACGCCGAACACCCCATGAGCCAGCAGGCTGCGCGCCCGCGCCGCATTCGGCTTGGGGGTTTTCGAGGCGAAGACGCCCGCGCCCATGCCGGGCTGCATGATCAGGTAAGGCGCCGCCACGGTCACCAGGCCGAGCACGAACGCAGGCACAAACTGCGGCTGGTGTGCCCACGCCACACCGCAGATTGCCAGCAGCAACCCGGCGAAAATCACCCCGATGGTGTAATGCGCACTCCAGCCAATCAGCCGTTCATTGGCCAGCGCAGGCGCCTTGGCGATGCTTTGATGGACGAACTGCCCGCGCGGCATATGCCCGATCCAGCGCCCCACCAAACCCCAGTTCGGTCCGGCCATGCCCAGCACGCGCTGCTGGAACAGTGACCAGAGGTCGGCCAGGGCCGTGGCGGTTACGCCGATCAAAACAGCAAGAACGATTCCTTCAGGCATGGCGTACTCCATTTAAAAACATTCAATAGATTGATTGAATGATTGGCCAATGCTACCTTCCTGTCAATGACCGATATGAAAACCCAGCAGCACCAGCACATCGCCGAACTGGCGCGGACCCTTGGCCACGCCCATCGCCTCAATCTGCTCGAACAGATCGCCAGCGGCGAGCTTGCCGTCGAGCAACTGGCCCAGCAGTGCGAGCTGTCGGTGGCCAACGCTTCCCAGCATTTGCAGCACTTGCGCCGCGCAGGCTTCGTGCAGACCCGCCGCGACGGCAAGCGCGTGCTCTACCGGCTCAGCGCCGGGCCGATCACCGAGGTGCTGGCGGCGCTCGGGCAATTGGCCGCGTTCAACCGTGCGGCGATCCGCGAGCTGATGAGCGATAGCCTGAGTGCGCCCGAGCACCTGGAAGCGATCAGCAGGGAAGAGCTGCTGGAGCGTTTGCAGGATCACAGCGTGACCCTGCTCGATGTGCGCCCGGCCGAGGAGTTTGCCCAGGGGCATTTGCCGGGGGCGATCAATATTCCGTTCGCTGAACTGCAGCAGCGCCTGGGCGAGCTGCCGGTCAGCCAGGAAGTGGTGGCCTATTGCCGCGGGCCCTGGTGCGTGTTCTCCCGCGATGCAGTGACGGCCCTGAAAGCCAGGGGCTTGAGGGCGCGTCACTTTCTTCAGGGCATCGAGCTGTGGCCTGGGCCGCTGCAGGATTAACCCAGTTCGGCCAGGCAGCGCTCAAAGATGTCCAGGCCTTCTTCGAACACTTCAGCCTCGATGGTCAGCGGCGCCAGCAAGCGGATGATGTGCCGCGCCTTGCCGCTGGGCATCAACAGCAGGCCGGCGCTCCTGGCCGCTGCCAGCAGTTGCGCCAGCTGCGCGGTGGCCGGTGTGCCGTCGGCGTTGACCAGTTCGATGCCGCGCATCGCCCCGGTGCCGGTCAGGCGGCCCAGATAAGGCGAGAGTTTGCTGGCCTGCCAGCGCTCGAAGCGGCTTAGCAGCGCGGCCTCCTGGCGTTCGCCCCAGGTCGAAAGGTTGGCGTCGCTCATTTCATCCAGGGTCGCCAGGGCGGCGGCGCAGGCCATCGGGTTGCCGGAGTAGGTGCCGCCAAGGCCACCTTTGGGCAGGTTGTCGAGCAGCGCCTTGCGGCCGACCACGGCGCCCAGCGGCATGCCGCCGGCGATGCTCTTGGCCAGCAACAACAAATCCGGCTCGATGCCCAGGCGCGGGAAGGCGAAGCGCTGGCCGGTGCGGCCAAAACCCGACTGGATTTCATCGATGATGATCAGGATGCCGTGCTGGTCGCAGAAGCTGCGCAAGGCGCGGGCAAACGCGGGCTCCATGGCCAGAAAGCCGGCTTCACCCTGGACCGGTTCGAAGATGAAGGCGGCCACGTCATTGACGTCGATCTCGACGCTGAACAAGCGCTCCATGGCCTTGAGCGCCTGCTCGCTGCTGACGCCGGTGTCCTGGCTGGGGTAGGGCAGGTGATACACCGGCCCCGGCAGTACGCCGACGCGTTGCTTGTAGGGCGCAACTTTGCCGTTGAGGTTGAGGGTCGCCAGGGTGCGGCCATGAAAGCCGCCATCGAAGGCGATGATTGCCGTCTTGCCGGTGGCACCGCGGGCGATCTTCAGGGCGTTTTCCGCCGCTTCCGCGCCGCTGTTGGTGAGCATGCCGCTGAGCGGGTAGGACACCGGCACAAACGTCGCCAGGCGATTCATCAATTCGAGGTAGGGTTCATGTGCAGCCGCGTTGAAGGCGTAGTGCGTCAGGCGTGTGGCCTGCTGCTGGATGGCCGCGACAATCCGCGGGTGACAATGGCCCAGGTTCAATACGCCGATGCCGCCAACGAAATCGATATAGCGTTTCCCGTCGGTGTCCCAGACTTCCGCGTTTTTACCGTGTGACAGTGTAATAGGGTGAACGACGGAAATAGACTGGCTGATCGTTTCGTGACTCATTTGCCCACGGCCTCACTGGAGTTTCTTATTATCTAAGCGAGGCCCGCTACTGCTGTGCAAGCGAAATAATGGATTGCAATCATTCCTGCAGGTCGTGAACTTTATCGCCCTGGCTTATCCATTCGGCAATCCACCCGACCAAGGCGTGCACCTTGGACGCCTTGACAGCTATCCAGGTAAAAGCACGGAGCAGAGTGGTGGTGGGGGGCACCAGGGGTTTGTACATGGGCAGAGTCAACCGGGCGAAAAAGAGATAGGGTCATTCCATTACGGAATCATGTGCTTCTAAAAGGTCGTTTGTGAGCAGCGGCCCTATAGATTAATACTGACCTGCATCAATGATTTCGACCCGTATCCGCTGTAGGAGAATAATAAGATGGTTGCTGAACTACTTACCCGTTTGGGCGTGCCTGAAGGTTTATATAACGGCGGCACACACGCTGTTTGTACCCCCATCGACGGCAGCCAGATTGCAGCGCTTACCCTGCAAAGCAAAGCCCAGGTGACCGCCAAGATCGATCAGGCCGAAAAAGCCTTCCAGGCCTGGCGCAACGTCCCGGCCCCGCGCCGCGGTGAGTTGATCCGCCTGTTTGGCGAAGTGCTGCGTCAATACAAGGCCGAGCTCGGTGAACTGGTGTCGATCGAAGCCGGCAAGATCACCCAGGAAGGCCTGGGCGAAGTGCAGGAAATGATCGACATCTGCGACTTCGCCGTTGGCCTGTCGCGTCAGCTCTACGGCTTGACCATCGCCTCCGAGCGCCCGGGCCACCACATGCGTGAAACCTGGCACCCGCTGGGTGTGGTCGGGGTGATCAGCGCTTTCAACTTCCCGGTCGCGGTCTGGGCCTGGAATACCACCCTGGCGCTGGTGTGCGGCAACGCCGTGGTGTGGAAACCGTCGGAGAAAACCCCGCTGACCGCACTGGCCTGCCAGGCCCTGTTCGAAAAAGCCCTGAAGGCCTTTGGTGAAGCGCCAGAAGGCCTGAGCCAGTTGATCATTGGTGATCGCGACGCCGGCGAAGCGCTGGTTGACGACCCGCGCGTGCCGCTGGTCAGCGCTACCGGCAGCACCCGCATGGGTCGTGAAGTTGGCCCGCGTGTCGCCGCGCGTTTCGGCCGCAGCATCCTCGAACTGGGCGGCAACAACGCGATGATCCTGGCGCCCAGTGCCGACCTCGATCTGGCCGTGCGCGGCATCCTCTTTAGCGCCGTCGGTACTGCGGGCCAGCGCTGCACCACCTTGCGCCGCTTGATCGTCCATCGTTCGATCAAGGACGAAGTGGTGGCCCGGGTCAAAGCCGCTTACGCCAAGGTGCGCATCGGCGACCCGCGTAAAGACAACCTGGTCGGCCCGCTGATCGACCAGGCCTCGTTCGCAGGCATGCAGGATGCCCTGGCCCGTGCCCGTGATGAAGGCGGCCAGGTATTCGGCGGTGAGCGTCAGCTTCAGGAGCAATACCCGAATGCCTATTACGTGGCGCCGGCGATCGTCGAGATGCCAGGCCAGAGCGCGGTGGTGCGTCATGAAACCTTCGCACCGATCCTCTACGTGCTGGCCTACGACGAATTCGACGAAGCCCTGCGCCTGAACAACGAAGTGCCGCAAGGCTTGTCGTCGTGCATCTTCACCACCGACCTGCGCGAAGCCGAGCGCTTCCAGAGCGCGGCGGGCAGTGACTGCGGGATTGCCAACGTCAACATCGGCACCAGCGGTGCGGAGATTGGCGGGGCGTTTGGCGGCGAGAAGGAAACCGGCGGTGGCCGAGAGTCGGGTTCGGATTCGTGGAAGGCCTACATGCGTCGGCAGACCAATACCGTGAACTATTCCCGCGAGCTGCCGTTGGCGCAGGGGATTGTGTTCGACTGATTACCGAGTCGGCCCCATCGCTGGCAAGCCAGCTCCCACAAGGACTCTGTGGGAGCTGGCTTGCCAGCGATGGCCGCGCCACCGATCCCGCCAGTGGAACAATAAAAACGCTTTCACCCTACCAGTTGAGGGTTACCCATGGCATCGCTACAACAAAAGAAACAGCGTTCGCTGCAACACGGTCTGACCTCGCGCCAGGTGTCGATGATCTCCATTGCCGGGATCATTGGCGCCGGCCTGTTCATCGGCTCGTCCACCGCCATCGCCACGGCCGGGCCGGCCATTCTGATCTCCTACACCATGACCGGCCTGCTGGTGCTGCTGGTGATGCGCATGCTCGGGGAAATGGCCATCGCCAACCCCAACAGCGGCTCGTTCTCCACCTACGCAAGCCAGGCCATCGGGCCCTGGGCCGGGTTTACCATCGGCTGGCTGTACTGGTGGTTCTGGGTGCTGATCATTCCGGTCGAGGCGATTGCCGGCGCCGATATCCTGCACGCCTACTTCCCCGGCGTGCCGTCGTGGCTGTTCGCCTTCCTGATCATGATCGTGCTGTCGGGCACCAACCTGATCAGCGTGAAGAACTTCGGTGAATTCGAGTACTGGTTCGCGCTGATCAAGGTCATTGCCATTCTTGCCTTCATCGGCGTCTGCACCCTGGCGGTGTTCGGCGTCTGGCCGTTGGCCGAAGTCTCGGGTGTGCAGCAACTCTGGGCCAGCGGCGGCTTTATGCCCAACGGTTTCGGTGCGGTGCTCGGTGGCGTGCTGGTGACCATCTTCTCGTTCTTCGGCGCCGAGATCGTCACCATCGCCGCCGATGAAACGGCCAACCCCAAGGACAAGATCCGCAAGGCCACCAACCTTGTGGTGTACCGCATCGCGATCTTCTACATCGTCTCGATCTTCTTCATCGTTTCACTGGTGGCCTGGAACGACCCGGGTCTGAAGGCGGTGGGCTCGTTCCAGCGGGTGCTGGAGGTGCTCAACGTGCCCGGCGCCAAGCTGATGGTCGACCTGGTGGTGCTGGTGGCAGTGACCAGTTGCATGAACTCGGGCCTGTACACCGCTTCGCGCATGCTTTATTCGCTGGGCTCGCGCGGCGAAGCGCTGAAGATGACCAAGCGCATCTCCGGCAATGGCGTGCCGACCGTGGCGGTAATCCTCTCGACCTTCGCCGGCTTTGCCGGTTGCCTGGTCAACTATGTGTTCCCGGGCAAGGTCTTTGGCTTCCTGCTGTCGACCACCGGCGCCATCGCCTTGCTGGTGTACCTGGTGATTGCCGTGTCGCAGCTGCGCATGCGCGCCATCACTGACCGCCAGGGCACCGAGCTTGCGTTCAAGATGTGGCTGTTCCCCTGGCTGACCTGGCTGGTGATCGGCTTGATCACCCTGGTGCTCGGCTACATGCTGATCAGCCCGGCCTACCGCTATGAAACCCTGATGACTGCAGGGGTGACCCTGGCCATCCTGCTGATCTCGCTGACCCGGCGCAAAACGCCGGCCGATGCGCCGGTCGGCAGCCCGGCGGTGTCAGGCAAAGGCCTCTAGCGCGGCGCTTGGCAAGGCAAAAGCCCATGACCGGTTCATGGGCTTTTTCGTTGTGCGGCGTTACTATCGGGGTCGCTTTCCCACCAATAACAGACAATCAGGAAGCCTATGAGTACCCAAGCCTTATCCCTGCAGGAACTGGCCGCCCCCGAAGGCGTCTGCTACGGCTGCGGCTGTTCCCACCCCAGCGGCCTGCGCCTGAAAAGCCACTGGGACGCCGATGGTATCCACCTGCTGTGCCGCCACTCACCCGACGGCACCTTCCTCGGCTGGCCGGGGCTGGTGTATGGCGGCTTGCTGGCAATGCTGGTCGACTGCCATTCCAATTGGACCGCCATGGCCTACCACTACCGTGCCGAAGGCCGGGAGCCCGGCAGCCTGCCGCGCATCGACTGCGTCACCGGCCAGCTCAGCCTGACCTACCTGAAACCAACGCCGATGGGCGTCGAGCTGTTGCTCAAGGCCCGGGTCGAAGGTGAGGTCGGGCGCAAGAGCCGGGTGATCTGCGAGGTCTGGGCCGACGACGTGCTGACCGTGACCGCCGATTCGGTGTTCGTGCGCGTCGATACCGAGAAACTCAAGCACAAGGCCCACGGCACGGCTTGAGTGCTCAGAAGGGCACGGCGATGGTCAACTGGCTGTAGACGTTGGTGCCGTTGCCGCCCACCTGGTTGCCGCCGTTATCGCTGCTCTTGCGCGGTTGGTACAGGCCCAGCAGCGGGCTGATGATCAGGTGCTCGCTCACCGCCCATTCGGCGTACAGATCCAGCTCGCGGCCGTCGAGGTTCAGCGTGCTGCGCTCGTGCAGGGTCTTGTAATTGAACAGCAGCACGCCCAGGGTCAGCGCCTCGACCGGGGTGGCCTTGAGGCCGACAAAGTGCACGTCGTTGTTGCTGTTGAGCGGGCCTGAATAGTTGCCCGTGACCTCGCCCTGGAACCAGGTGCCGTAGCCGCGGTTCATGCCGTTGAACATCGAGTCCCAGCCTTCGGAATAGCGGCTGTAGCGATAGGTCAGGTCCGGGCGCCAGGGCACATCGGCAAAGGTGTAGCCGGCCTCGGCGTACCAGGCTTTCTCCGGCCCTGCGTGCTTGTTCTGCCTGGCGTACTCAAAGGCAAAATGCGCGTTCTCGACCCCGGCGTCACCGGCACCGCGCAGGCTGTAGATGTCCATGCCTTCACGTTGCTTCTGGAATTCGCTGGCGTAACGATCATCGACATTCAGGCCACGGATGTAGGTCAGCTCCAGGGTGCCGGGGGCGGCGCTGTAGGTCAGGGTGCTGGCGGCCAGTTCGCTGTTGGCCTGGGCGCGGTTATCCGACTTCATCCACAGCAGGCTGGCGTGCAGGCCATCCTTGCCACCCAGGCGCAGTACTGCGGTCTTGTCGAAGGCATGGCGGGCGGCCAGGTAATAGGCGCCACCGCGATTGAGCTCGCCATCGGCCGGGCCTTTGCCGAAGTTCAAGCCGTCGTCGTTGATGATGAAGCCATCGCCGAGGGTGATGACCTGGCGGCCGAACGACAGGTCCAGGCCATCGTCGCCCAGTGCCGGGATCAAATTGCCCGAGCGCCAGCCGGCGAAGGCTTCGTCGAATTTAGTGGTGCGCTCGCTGCCATCGCTGATGCCGGCGGCATCGCCGTCGCCCCAGGTCGCCGAACTGACCAGGTTGGCGGTGCCGTACAGCGTACCCAGATCGTCCAGGCGCTGGTCGGCACTCAGGCCATATTTGATGAAGCCCTCGCGCCAGGTCGAGCCGCCGGTGGTGCCGTCGTAGTTCTTGCGGCTGTTGAACAGGCCATACACGGCGAGGAAGTTGGCGTTCAGGTGCGTGTCGTCATCGGCAAACAGCTCAAGTGCCTGAACCGGGGGCAGGGCCAGCAGCAGGCTCAGGCTGGAGCCCTTGAGAAAATGGGGGAGGCGGGTGGTCATGGCGCAGGTTCCCTAAAGGAGGCGTTGGTGGCCGCCATTTAGGGTGGCAAGGCCCCGGCAGGTCTTTGCTTTGCCTGCCAGGGCGGTTGATCCTGCTCGCCAGCAGGGTTAGCGCAGGGTGCCGGCCATCTGCCCGAACACGTCCAGCACGGCGCTGGCCAGGTCCTTGCTGCGCAGGCCGTTCCAGCCGGTCTGGGGGTTGGGGGCGTCGTCGTGGTCCTTGAACGGCATTTCCAGGGTCAGCGACAGGCAGTCAAAGGCCTGGCCGACGCTGTTGCAGGCCAGGGTCATGTTGGCTTGGCCAGGGGCGGAAAGCGGATAGCCATGCACCTGCTGGAAGTCCACGGTGCGCTTGCACAGGCTGTCGCGGAAGGTGGCTTCCAATGCAGCAATACGCGCGGTATAGCCGGGGTTGCCTTCGCAGCCGGCGGTGAACACGTGGGGGATTTCTTCGTCGCCATGCACGTCGAGGAACACGTCGACGCCATGCAGTTTCATCTGCTGCTGGGCGAACAACACTTCCGGGCTTCTGTCGATGCTTGCATCCTGCCAGGCGCGGTTCAGGTCCTGGCCCTTGGCGTTGGTGCGCAGGTGGCCGTGGAGGGCGCCGTCGGGGTTCATGTTCGGGATCAGGTACAGGTCGGCCTCCTGCAGCAAGGCCTGGATAGTCGGGTCATTGTGTTGCAGGCGGTCGATCACCCCTTCCATGAACCATTCGGCCATGTGCTCGCCTGGGTGCTGCTGGGCGATGATCCACAGTTTGCGCTTGCCCGGCGCCCCGCTGCCGGCACGCAGCAACTGGATGTCGCGGCCCTCGACGCTGCGGCCGGTGGCCAGCAGTTCGACGCCGGGAAGGCTTGTGGCACGTTCAATCAATTGATTGTGGCGCGCGCGCGGGTAAGGCTCGAAGTAGGCAAACCAGGCTTGGGGCTGCTCGGCCTTGAGGCTGAACTCAAGGGCCTTGCCATCGAAGCGGGTGGGCACCCGGAACCATTGTTGCTGATCGTAGGAGGCGACAGCCTGGTAGCCGCTCCAGGCCTCGTGGTAGGACGAGGCGCCGGCGTTTTCCAGGATAAAGCCATGGGTCTGGCCCGGGGTCAGCCCGGCGGCCTTGAAGTGAAACCACTGGAAGTGCTCGCTGCGGGTGTCGGGGCGAATCGCCAGGCACACCCGTGCGGGGTCACTGGCATCCTTGACGAGGATGTTGCCGGAATCGAAATCGCAGTCGATGTGCAGGGGGGACAGCGTCACGGTCATCACCAGGCTCCATGTAGAGTTGTTGTGACACCTACTCTACACGCCTGGCTCAGGACCAGAAACCGATCGCTGCCAGGGCGGCCAGGCCCAGGCCGATGGCCACCGAGCAACCGCCCAGCGACAAGCTTGCCCGTGGTTGCCGGTACCAGCCGTCCTCGCCCAGTTGGCGGGCCGGGGCCAGCAGGGTGCGCCAGCGCAGCTCGGTGGCATGGAAGGCCTCACGGTGCTCGGGGGCGCTGTCCAGCCAACGGCGAAAGTCGATGCGTTCGCTGGCGGTCACCTGCGGGCTTTGCAGGCGTACGTACCATTGGCCGGCGATGTTGGCCAGGGCGTCGCGCTCTTCGCGGGCGGTGTGCAGGGCCTGGTTCATGTGGCGCTCGACGGTGACCGCGGGCAGGTTCAGGCGCTCGGCGATGCTGGCGAACGACAATTGGTCGAGGCGGCTGAGCAGGAACACCTGTTGAACGCGGCGTGGCAGCTTTCTAAGGCGCTGCAACAGGGCATCGTCCGTCAGGTCGTGGGAAAGGGAATTGTGTTCAAGGGGCAGCAACAGACGGGTCATGTACAAGCTCCTTGCTGGTCGGTGGAGTGGGGGCGTCTTCCGTGACGCTGTAACAGCTTATTCGTAACGAGATTGATTCTCAAGTGCTAATTCTGCAAAGCGCTGTTACAACCATTCACTGTGCGACATTCATTTGCTATCATCGCGGCCATTCGAGCAACACCCCTCTTCATTAGCCTGAAGACCAAAAAAAAGACCCGGCAAAAAGCCGGGTCAAAAACCGTGATTAGCCTGATGAGGAGATAATCTGAGAGTCCGACCTAAGGGCTTTCAGTTTATCCAACCAGTCTCGCGACCAGTTGTGAGCAATAATAATCGTTATCATTTGCAAGTCAAATGAATTTTCTGTCATTCCGTAAAAATCTTTTACCGAATGCGCTCCCTCCAGACCGGCGGACACCAACACCCGCCTTCGGTCGACTCCCCACGAAATCCGTAGATCGCTGCTCAGGCAGGGTCCTGGTTGGCCGCCTTGCGTTCGAGCATGGCCCTGGCCATGTTGATCATGTGCATTGACGCCAGCGCCAGGTCCCGGGGGACGCCTTGCAGGCCGTCAGCCGATTCGTAGGCGGTGGCGGCGGCGCAGCGCAACAGGTTGGTGGCGTGAGCCGTGGCCTGGGCGCCGCTGAGGCCTTCGCGGGCCACCATCAGCGGTTCGTCCGGGCCGAACTGCACGGGTGCGGGGTTGAGGTAGTAGTCCAGCGCACGCCGGGCGGCATCACTGTTACTTAATGCTTCGCTATCAAGGCTGAGGTCCGTGTCAGGAAATGTCGGTTTCATTCGGCTGCCTGCTGTTTGGGTAAGCGATTAAAGGTGCTGGGGAATATTAATACGACATGTAGTTTTTGCGATTGCTTAAATACTACAATATGTGTATTGAGTGCCAGAAGGCAGTCCGTATCGTGCCAGCGATGGATAAATGGACTGACCTGGTAAAAGCCAGGATGCGTGAACTGAAGGTCACGCAGGAAAATCTTGCCGAACGCATCGGGGTCACCCAGGGCGCCGTGGGCCATTGGCTGCGCGAGGAGCGCGAGCCGAAACTCAAGGTGCTCAACCAGATTCTGGTGGAGGTGGGTCTGCCGCCGTTGCAGATGGTTTCCCCTCACCAGGTGGCGGAAAACCACGGTTCCTACACAGTCTCGGGTAACCCGACTACTGTTACTGGCGCCGATGGCCTACAGCACGATCTGTATTTTCGCTATCCGATTCTGAGCTGGGGCAATCTCGACCCGATCGAGGTAGGTGAAGACTGTGCGCTGCAGTCAACCGACTATAAAGCGCAGGGGCGGGCGTTCTGGCTCAAGGTCGAAGGCGATGCGATGACAGCGCCACTGGGTGTGAGTGTGCCGGAAGGGATGTTGATCCTGGTGGACACTGCGTTGCCTGGCGAGCCCGGCAAGCTGGTGATCGCGCGTTCGCCCGACAGCAAAGCGCCGCGTTTTCGCCAGCTGATCGAGGAGGGCGGGCAGCGCTATTTAAGGCCGCTGAACCCGACCTATCCCAAGGTCCTGTGTACCGAGCAGTGTGAAATGCTGGGGGTGGTGGTGCAGGCGTTGGTGAAATTCTGAGACACCGTGTCGCCTGCATCGCCGGCAAGACTGGCTCCCACAATGAGCCCGCATGCACCGATATCCTGTGGGAGCCGGCCTTGCCGGCGATGGGCTGCGTTAGCAGCCCCAATGACTCAAGCCTCTTCCAGTTCCACCAGCACAGCCCCTTCACTGACCATCTCGCCTTCCTGGCAGAACAACGCCTTGACGGTGCCGGCATGGGGCGCGCGGATACTGTGTTCCATCTTCATGGCCTCCAGCACCACCAGTTGCGTTCCGGCTTCCACCGCCTGACCGACCTCCACCAGGACCCGCACGATGCTGCCGTTCATGGGCGCGCCCAGACCGCCCTGATGGCTGTGGCTGGCGTCGGCTTCGGCGATCGGGTCGTAGCGGTTGACGCTGTGCAGCTCACCGTCCCATTGCAGGTACAGGGTGTCGCCACGGCGGATCGCCAGGTGCCGACGGCGCAGGCCGTCCTGATCGATCAGCAGGTGCTCACCGTCGAGCTTCAGGTTCGACGCCGCCGCCTGGCTCAGGTTGATGGCCCGGGCTTCACCGTTGCAGGTCAGGTGCAGGCTGATCTGCGCCGCAACACCTGCGCGAAAGCCGTTGTTGGCGGCCCAGGGTGAATGACGGTCGTCCGCGCGCGGTTGCAGCGGCTGGCTCTGGATGCAGGCTTCAGCCGCCGCCTGCCAGAACGCCTCGGGCAACGCTTGCGGCGCTGGCAGCAGTTGCTCCTGGTAGCGCGGGATAAACCCGGTATCCAGCTCGGCCTCGGCAAACGCCGGGTGGGCGAGGATGCGCCGCAGGAAGGCAATGTTGGTCTTCGGCCCGCCAATGGCGAACTCGTCGAGCATTGCCAGCAAGCGCAGGCGCGCCTGTTCACGGGTTTCGCCCCAGGCGATCAGCTTGCCGAGCATCGGGTCATAGAACGGCGAGACGTCGTCGCCTTCGCTGACGCCGCTGTCCACCCGCCGACCGTCGCCCGGCGCCGACTCGCGGTACAGCGCCAGATGGCCGGTGGCCGGGAGAAAATCATTGGCCGGGTCTTCGGCGTACAGCCGCACTTCGATGGCGTGGCCGTTGAGCGGCACCTGCGCCTGGGTGAGCGGCAGCGGTTCGCCACAGGCGACGCGGATCTGCCAGGCCACCAGGTCCAGGCCGGTGATCGCTTCGGTGACCGGGTGCTCGACCTGCAGGCGCGTATTCATCTCCATGAAGAAGAACTCGCCACGGGCATCGAGCAGGAACTCCACGGTGCCGGCGCCGACATAACCGATGGCCTGGGCGGCCTTGACCGCCGCTTCGCCCATGGCTTGGCGCTGGGCGCTGCTCAGGCCCGGGGCCGGGGCTTCTTCGACCACCTTCTGGTGACGGCGCTGGATCGAGCAGTCGCGCTCGTTGAGGTACAGGCAGTTGCCGTGCTGGTCGGCGAATACCTGGATCTCCACGTGACGGGGCTTGAGCACGTACTTTTCCACCAGCATGCGCGCATCGCCAAACGATGACTGGGCTTCACGCTGGGCCGAGGCCAGGGCTTCGCCGAGCTGGCTTTCGTGCTCGACCACCTTCATGCCCTTGCCACCGCCGCCGGCGGTGGCCTTGAGCAGCACCGGATAGCCGATCTTCTCGGCGGCGGCGCGGAAGGTTTCCAGGTCCTGGGCCTCGCCGTGATAGCCCGGCACCAGTGGCACGCCGGCCTGTTCCATCAGGGCCTTGGCCGCCGACTTGCTGCCCATGGCATCGATGGCGCTGGCCGGTGGGCCGAGGAAGATCAGCCCGGCCTGCTCGATGGCACGGGCAAAGCCTGCGTTCTCGGACAAAAAACCGTAGCCGGGGTGGATTGCCTGGGCGCCGCTGGCTTTTGCCGCGGCCAGTAGCTTGTCGATGTCCAGGTAGCTGTCAGCGGCCTTGGCACCGCCGAGGTCGACGCGAATATCAGCTTCGCGGCTGTGCCGCGCTTCACGGTCGATGGCGCTGTGCACGGCCACAGTGGTCAGGCCCAGGGCCTTGGCGGTGCGCATCACCCGGCAGGCGATCTCGCCGCGGTTGGCGACCAGCAGGGTGGTCAACGGGGTGCGGCTCATGGGCGCGGCTCCTTGTTCGACGGTTGGCCCTGCCAGGCCGGGCTGCGTTTTTCCAGGAAGGCGCGCAGGCCTTCCTGCCCCTCGGGGCTGACGCGGATGCGGGCGATGGCGTTTTCGCAGTAGCGACGGATGGCCGGGGTCAGTTCGCCGTGGCCGACTTCGCGCAGCAGCTCCTTGCTGGCGCGCATGGCTTGCGGGCTGTTGAGCAGCAGGTTGTCGATCCATTGGCCGACCTGCTGTTCCAGCTCGGCGGCCGGGTAGGCTTCGGCCAGCAGGCCCAGCTCGCGGGCGCGTTCGCCGCTGAAGCGTTCGGCGGTCAGGGCGTAGCGGCGCGCGGCACGCTCGCCCATGGCCTGGACCACGAACGGGCTGATCACCGCCGGGGCGAGGCCGATGCGCACCTCGGACAGGCACAGTTGCGCGTCACTGGCGCCAATGGCCATGTCACAGCAGCTGATCAGGCCCAGGGCGCCGCCAAAGGCTGCGCCTTGCACCACGGCCAGGGTCGGCACCTTGAGCCGCGCCAGGTTGTACATCAGCTCGGCCAGCTCGCGGGCGTCGTCAAGGTTGGTGTTGTAGTCCAGTTGTGCCGACTGCTGCATCCAGGCCAGGTCGGCACCGGCGCTGAAGTGCCGGCCACGGCCACGCAGCAGCACGAAACGCAGGCTGCTGTCGGCGCCGATGTGGTCGATGGCGATGATCAGCTCGCGGATCATCTGCGCGTTGAAGGCGTTGTTCTTGTCTTCCCGGCTCAGCCACAGGGTGGCGAAACCACGGGGATCCTTGATCAGTTCAAGGGTAGTGAAGTCGCTCATGGTCACATCCGGAAAATGCCGAAACGGCTTTGTTCGATCGGTGCGTTGAGGGCCGCAGACAACGCCAGGCCCAGGATCTCGCGGGTTTGCGCCGGGTCGATGACACCGTCGTCCCACAGCCGCGCACTGGAGTAGTAGGGGTGGCCCTGATGCTCGTACTGATCGAGGATCGGTTGCTTGAGGCGTGCTTCATCCTCGGCGCTGAAGGCGTGGCCGCTGCGTTCGCTCTGCTCGCGCTTGACCTGGGCGAGCACGCCGGCGGCCTGTTCGGCGCCCATCACGCCGATCCGCGCGTTGGGCCACATCCACAGGAAGCGCGGGTCGTAGGCGCGGCCGCACATGCCATAGTTACCGGCACCGAAGCTGCCGCCGATGATCACCGTGAACTTCGGCACCTGGGCGCAGGCCACGGCGGTGACCAGCTTGGCGCCGTGCTTGGCGATGCCGCCAGCCTCGTACTTCTGGCCAACCATGAAGCCGGTGATGTTCTGCAAGAACAGCAGGGGGATGCCACGCTGGCAGGCCAGTTCGATGAAGTGCGCGCCTTTTTGCGCCGCTTCCGCGAAGAGGATGCCGTTGTTGGCCAGGATCGCCACCGGGTATCCGTGCAAGTGGGCGAAGCCGCACACCAGGGTGGTGCCGAACAGCGCCTTGAATTCATCGAACACCGAGCCGTCGACCAGCCGCGCAATCACCTCGCGCACATCGAACGGCTGCTTGGCATCGGCCGGAACCACACCGTACAGCTCTTCGCTGCTGTACAGCGGCGCCACCGGGGCACGTTGCTGCAACTCGCCAAGCTTGTGCCAGTTGAGGTTGGCCACGCAGCGCCGGGCGATGGCCAGGGCGTGTTCGTCGTTGTCGGCATAGTGGTCGGCCACGCCGCTGGTCTTGCAGTGCACGTCGGCGCCGCCGAGGTCTTCGGCGCTGACCACTTCACCGGTGGCAGCCTTGACCAGCGGCGGGCCGGCGAGAAAGATCGTCGCCTGCTGGCGGACCATGATCGCTTCGTCGGCCATGGCGGGCACATAGGCGCCACCGGCGGTGCACGAGCCCATGACCACGGCGATCTGTGGAATGCCGAGGGCGCTCATGTTGGCCTGGTTGAAGAAGATCCGCCCGAAGTGCTCGCGGTCGGGGAACACTTCATCCTGGCGCGGCAGGTTGGCGCCGCCGGAGTCCACCAGGTACAGGCACGGCAGGCGGTTCTGCAGGGCGATGGCCTGGGCGCGCAGGTGTTTTTTCACCGTCAGCGGGTAGTAGGAGCCGCCTTTGACCGTGGCGTCGTTGGCGACGATCATGCATTCGACGCCTTCGACCCGGCCGATGCCGGCGATCACACCAGCGGCCGGGACGTCTTCGCCGTACACCGCATGGGCGGCCAGCTGGCCGATTTCGAGGAACGGCGAGCCGGCGTCGAGCAGGTGGTCGATCCGATCGCGCGGCAGCAGTTTGCCCCGCGAGGTGTGCCGCTCCTGGGCCTTGGGCCCGCCGCCCTGGTGAACCTGGGCGATCAGGCTGCGCAAGGCGTTGACCTGTTCAAGCATGGCCGCGCTGTTGGTGGCGAACTCCGCCGAGCGTGGGTTGATCTGGGTGTGCAAGGTAGCCATGGCGCGATTCCTTGTGCTCAGCGGGTTTCGTTGAACAATTCGCGGCCGATCAGCATCCGGCGGATCTCACTGGTACCGGCGCCGATCTCGTAGAGCTTGGCGTCACGCAGCAGGCGACCGGCCGGGAACTCGTTGATGTAGCCGTTGCCCCCCAGGATCTGGATCGCCTCAAGGGCCATCTGGGTGGCGCGCTCGGCGGTATAGAGGATGACCCCGGCGGCGTCCTTGCGCGTGGTTTCGGCGCGATCACAGGCCTGGGCCACGGCGTACAGGTAGGCGCGGCCGGCGTTGAGCTGGGTGTACATGTCGGCGATCTTGCCCTGGATCAGCTGGAACTCGCCGATGCTCTGGCCGAACTGCTTGCGGTCGTGGATGTAGGGTACGACCAGGTCCATGCAGGCTTGCATGATCCCGGTCGGGCCGCCGGAAAGCACTACGCGTTCGTAGTCCAGGCCGCTCATCAGCACTTTTACGCCGCCGTTGAGCACACCGAGGATGTTCTCTTTGGGCACTTCGACGTTGTCGAAGAACAGCTCGCAGGTGTTGGAGCCGCGCATGCCGAGCTTGTCGAACTTGTTGCTGCGGCTGAAGCCCTTCCAATCGCGCTCGACAATAAAGGCGGTGATGCCGTGGGCGCCTTTTTCCAGGTCGGTCTTGGCGTAGATCACATAGGTGTTGGCGTCGGGGCCGTTGGTGATCCAGGTCTTGCTGCCGTTGAGGACGAAATGGTCGCCGCGCTGTTCGGCGCGCAGTTTCATCGACACCACGTCGGAGCCGGCGTTGGGTTCGCTCATGGCCAGGGCGCCAATGTGCTCGCCGCTGATCAGCTTGGGCAGGTACTTGGCTTTCTGCTCGGCGTTGCCGTTGCGGTTGATCTGGTTGACGCAGAGGTTGGAGTGGGCGCCGTAGGAGAGGGCGACCGAGGCCGAGCCGCGGCTGATTTCTTCCATGGCCACCACGTGGGCCAGGTAGCCAAGACCGGCGCCGCCGTATTCTTCCGGGACGGTGATGCCGAGCAGGCCCATGTCGCCGAACTTGCGCCACATGTCGGCGGGGAACAGGTTGTCCTGGTCGATCTGCGCGGCGCGCGGCGCCAGTTCAGCGGCGACGAAGGACTGGACCTGGTCGCGGAGCATGTCGATGGTTTCGCCCAGGGCGAAGTTCAGGGTCGGATAACGCATGCTGGCACCTTCTATTTGTTCTTGGATCAGGGTGTGGTGTCTGCCCTCATCGCTGGCAAGCCAGCTCCCACAAGTAGCGAGTGCACCGAACACTGTGGGAGCTGGCTTGCCAGCGATGGGCTTGTAACCTTTACGTTAACGTAAACCTGCCGCCCGATGCTGTCAATCTCGTCATGACCTTTACGTTAACGTAAATTTGGGCCAGAGTAAGACCCGCTTGAGTCAGCTCCCAGAACAACCACAAAAAGGGACCGCCATGAATCAACCGAGCTATACCCAGGGCCGCCAGGACAAGCCGTTGCTGGCCATGACCATCGGCCAGGCGTTTGACCGGACCGTGTCGCGTTTTGCCACGCGGGAGGCACTGGTGGTGCGCCACCAGCACCAGCGTTATACCTGGCAGTCGCTGGCCGCCAGCGTCGACCTGCATGCCCGGGCGCTAATGGCGCTAGGGCTGAAAACCGGCGATCGCTTAGGAATCTGGGCCCCCAACTGTGCGCAGTGGTGCATTGCCCAGTTCGCCAGTGCCAAGATCGGCGTGATCCTCGTCAACATCAACCCGGCCTACCGCACCAGCGAGCTTGAGTATGTACTCAAACAGTCCGGCTGCCAGTGGTTGATCAGCGCCGGTGCCTTCAAAACCTCCGATTACCACGCCATGCTCGGTGAATTGCTGCCGGACCTGGCCCGGCAAACACCAGGGCAACTGCGCAGTGAGCGCTTGCCGGAGCTGCGCGGGCTGATCAGCCTCGACCTGCAGCCGCCGGCGGGCTTTCTGCCCTGGGATCGTCTGGCCGAGCTTGCCAGTGAAACCGAACCGGCCGAGTTCCAGGCCCGTCAGCAAAGCCTGCAGTTCGACCAGCCGGTGAACATCCAGTACACCTCCGGCACCACCGGCTTCCCCAAGGGCGCCACGCTCAGCCACTACAACATCCTCAACAATGGCTACATGGTCGGCGAGAGCCTGGGCCTTGACGAGCACGACCGCATGGTGATCCCGGTGCCGCTGTACCATTGCTTCGGCATGGTCATGGGCAACCTCGGTTGCATCACCCATGGCAGTACCATGATCTACCCCAACGACGCTTTCGATCCGCTGCTGACCCTCAGTTGCGTGGCTGAAGAGCAGGCCACCACCCTGTACGGTGTGCCGACCATGTTCATCGCCATGCTCGACCACCCGCAGCGGCCGGAGATGGACCTGTCGAGCCTGCGCACCGGGATCATGGCCGGCGCCACGTGCCCGATCGAGGTGATGCGCCGGGTGATCGGCGAGATGCACATGAGCGAGGTGCAGATCGCCTACGGCATGACCGAAACCAGCCCGGTGTCGATGCAGACCGGTCCCGATGACGACCTGGAACTGCGCGTGACCACGGTCGGGCGGACCCAGCCGCAACTGGAGAGCAAGATCATCGATGAACAGGGCTGCATTGTGCCGCGCGGGCAGATTGGCGAGCTGTGCACCCGCGGTTACAGCGTCATGCTCGGTTACTGGGGCAATCCGGCTGCCACCAGCGAAGCTATCGACCCGGCGGGCTGGATGCACACCGGCGACCTGGCGACCATGAACGAGGCAGGCTATGTGTGCATTGCCGGGCGCAACAAGGACATGATCATTCGCGGTGGCGAGAACATCTATCCGCGAGAGCTCGAGGAGTTCTTCTTCACTCACCCGGCGGTGGCGGATGTGCAGGTGATCGGTATTCCCGATGAGCGCTATGGCGAGGAGATCGTCGCCTGGATCAAGTTTCACCCCGGCCACAGCGCCAGCGAGATCGAACTGCAACAGTGGTGCAAGAGCCGCATTGCCCACTTCAAGACTCCGCGCTACTACCGCTTTGTCGAGGAGTTCCCGATGACGGTGACGGGCAAAGTGCAGAAGTTTCGCATGCGTGAGATCAGCATTGCAGAGCTGATCAAGCGCTGAATTTTTCGCGGGGCAAGCCCGCTCCTACAGATTGTAGGAGCGGGCTTGCCCCGCGATGTCTACGCTTTCACCGGCGGCTCGTTACTCGGCGAGTCGCCCACGGTGGGCGGCACCGTCGGTTTGACCGGCACCGATGGGAATGTGCATGACCTGCTCAGGATTCCTACCCTGGCCTTGGCCAATTGCTGATTTTTTTTGAACCCCAAGCCGCGCCCCCGCTCGAACCTTTACCGTCACTTCATAACGGAGCAATGTTCGATGACCCGCGATGAGCCCTTCGAAACCGACCGCATGCCCTCGGCGAGCGACCACCCGGACCAGGCCCTGAGCCTGTCCCAGGCCTTGCTCGAACCGCGGATCGTGATCGAGAACACCGTGCCGGTACTCGATGGCGGACTGTTTGCGGTCAAGGCGGTGGTGGGCGAGCCGGTGCAGGTCAGCAGCAAGGTCTATGCCGATGGCCATGATGCCCTGGCGGTGATGCTCAACTGGCGCCAGGCCCATAGCCGGCGCTGGCATTGCGTGCCGATGCAGTTTGCCGGCAATGACCTGTGGCAGGCCGAATTCACCGTCAGCGAGCAGGGCCGCCACCTGTTCAGCATCGAGGCCTGGATCGACCCGTTCGCCACCTATTGCCATGACCTGGAGAAGAAATTCAACGCCGGTGTCGCGGTGCCACTGGAGCTGCAGGAAGGGCAGCTGCTGGTCAAGCACAATATCGGTCGCAGCAGAGGCCCCTTGCGCGACCAGCTGCAGGCCTTGCACCAGCAGCTGCCGGGCCTGCCCGCCGATGAGCAGGTGGCCTTGCTGCTGCACCCGGACACCGCGCTGTTGATGGCCGAGGCCGAGCATCGTACCTACCTCAGTCGCAGCCCCGAATACCCGCTGGAAGTCGAACGCCTCCAGGCGCAGTTCGCCAGTTGGTACGAGCTGTTTCCCCGTTCGATCACCGATGACCCTGAGCGACATGGCACCTTCAATGATGTGCACGAACGCCTGCCAATGATCCGCGACATGGGCTTTGACGTATTGTACTTCCCGCCCATTCACCCCATTGGCGTGCGCTACCGCAAGGGCCGCAACAACGCCTTGCAGGCCGAGCCGGATGACCCGGGCAGCCCTTATGCGATTGGCGGCGCCGAAGGCGGGCACGAGGCGATTCACCCGCAACTGGGCAGCCGCGAGGATTTTCGCCGGCTGGTGGCTGCCGCTGCCGAGCATGGCCTGGAAATCGCCCTGGACTTTGCCATCCAGTGCTCCCAGGACCACCCCTGGCTCAAGGAGCACCCGGGCTGGTTCTCCTGGCGCCCGGACGGCAGCATCCGCTACGCCGAGAACCCGCCGAAAAAATACCAGGACATCGTCAGCGTCGACTTCTACGCCGCCGATTCGGTACCGGCCTTGTGGCTGGCCCTGCGCGACGTGGTCGTGGGCTGGGTGAAGGAGGGGGTCAAGACCTTCCGGGTCGACAACCCGCACACCAAGCCCTTGCCGTTCTGGCACTGGCTGATTGCCAATGTGCGCAGCCAGTACCCAGAGGTCATCTTCCTCGCCGAAGCCTTCACCAAGCCTGCGATGATGGCGCGCCTGGGCAAGGTCGGCTATTCCCAGAGCTATAGCTACTTCACCTGGCGCAACACCAAGGCCGAGCTGCAAAGCTATTTTGAAGAGCTCAACCAGCCGCCGTGGTGCTACTGCTACCGGCCGAACTTCTTCGTCAACACGCCGGACATCAACCCGTACTTTCTGCATGAGTCCGGGCGCGCCGGGTTTCTCATCCGCGCCGCCCTGGCGACCATGGGGTCGGGCCTCTGGGGCATGTACTCGGGCTTCGAGCTGTGCGAGGCGACGCCGGTGCCGGGCAAGGAGGAGTACCTGGATTCGGAGAAGTACCAGATCCGCCCGCGGGACTTCACCCAGCCCGGCAACATCATTGCCGAAATCGCCCAGCTCAACCGCATTCGCCGGCAGAACCCGGCCTTGCACACCCACCTGGGCGTGGCCTTCTATCACGCCTGGAACGACAACATCCTGTACTTCGGCAAACGCACCGCCCAGCGCGACAACTTCGTCCTCATCGCTGTCAGCCTCGACCCGCACAACGCCCAGGAAGCGCATTTCGAACTGCCGCTGTGGGAGCTGGGGCTGGACGACAATGCCGATACCTTCGGTGAAGACCTGATGAGCGGCCATCGCTGGACCTGGCACGGCAAGACCCAATGGATGCGCATCGAGCCCTGGCATCTGCCGTTTGGAATCTGGCGTATCGAAAAAGCCCACTAGAAAGGAGTCGAGCATGGCCAAGCGCATCCGCCCAGCCGCCTTTATCGATGATCCGCTGTGGTACAAGGACGCGATCATCTACCAGGTACACGTCAAGTCCTTCTTCGACTCCAACAACGACGGCATCGGTGACTTCCCCGGCCTGATCGCCAAACTCGACTACATCGCCGAGCTTGGAGTCAACACCCTGTGGCTGCTGCCGTTCTACCCCTCGCCACGCCGTGACGATGGCTACGACATCGCCGAGTACAAGGCGGTGCACCCCGACTACGGCACCCTGGCCGACGTCAAGCGCTTCATCGCCCAGGCGCACACGCGCGGCTTGCGGGTGATCACCGAGCTTGTCATCAACCATACCTCCGACCAGCACCCGTGGTTCCAGAAGGCCCGCCACGCCAAGCCCGGGAGCAAGGCCCGGGACTTTTATGTGTGGTCCGACAGCGACCAGAAGTACGACGGCACGCGGATCATCTTCCTCGACAGCGAGAAATCCAACTGGACCTGGGACCCGGTGGCCGGCCAGTACTTCTGGCACCGCTTCTACTCGCACCAGCCGGACCTCAACTTCGACAACCCGCAGGTGCTCAAGGCGGTGCTTGGGGTGATGCGCTACTGGCTCGACCTGGGCGTCGACGGCCTGCGCCTGGACGCCATCCCTTACCTGATCGAGCGTGACGGCAGCAACAACGAGAACCTGCCCGAAACCCACCAGGTGCTGAAAAAGATCCGCGCCGAAATCGACGCCAACTACCCCGACCGCATGCTCCTGGCCGAGGCCAATCAATGGCCGGAAGACACCCAGCTGTACTTTGGCGAAGGGCAGGGCGATGAGTGCCATATGGCCTTTCACTTCCCGTTGATGCCGCGCATGTACATGGCCGTGGCCCAGGAAGACCGCTTTCCAATTACCGATATCCTGCGCCAGACCCCGGAGATTCCGAGCAACTGCCAGTGGGCGATCTTCTTGCGCAACCATGATGAGCTGACCCTGGAAATGGTCACCGACCGTGAGCGCGACTACCTGTGGAACTACTACGCCGAGGACCGCCGGGCGCGGATCAACCTCGGTATTCGCCGCCGCCTGGCGCCGCTGCTGCAACGCGACCGGCGCCGGGTCGAGCTGTTGTGCAGCCTGCTGCTGTCGATGCCCGGCACCCCGACCCTGTATTACGGCGACGAGATCGGCATGGGTGACAACATCTACCTGGGGGACCGCGACGGTGTGCGCACACCCATGCAGTGGTCGATCGACCGCAATGGCGGTTTCTCCCGCGCGGACCCGGCGCGCCTGGTGCTGCCGCCGATCATGGACCCGCTGTACGGCTTCCAGTCGGTCAACGTCGAAGCCCAGGCCCATGATCCGCACTCGCTGCTGAACTGGAACCGGCGCTTGCTGGCGGTGCGCAAGCAGCAGAAGGCCTTTGGCCGCGGCACGCTGAAAATGCTGTCGCCGAGCAACCGGCGGATCCTGGCCTATCTGCGCGAGTACACCGGCACCGATGGCAAGACCGAGATCATCCTCTGCGTGGCCAACGTCTCGCGCGCCGCACAAGCGGCAGAGCTCGAACTTCAGCAGTATGCCGACAAGGTGCCGGTGGAGATGCTCGGCGGCAGTGCCTTTCCGCCGATCGGCCAGTTGCCGTTCCTGCTGACCTTGCCGCCCTATGGCTTTTACTGGTTCCTGCTGGCTGACAAGGATCAGATGCCCAGTTGGCACGTCGAGCCGGCCCAGAGCCTGCCGGAGTTCACTACGCTGGTGTTGAAAAAGCGTATGGAGGAACTGCTGGAGGCGCCGTCGCGGGCCACCCTGCAAGACAGTGTGTTGCCGCAGTACCTGCCCAAGCGCCGTTGGTTTGCCGGCAAGGAAACCGTGATCGAGCACGTGCAGATCGCCTATGGCGTGCGCTTCGGCGCGCCCACCAGCCCGGTGTTGCTCAGCGAGATCGTGGTGCAGGGCGGCGGTCGGAGCAGTCGCTATCAACTGCCGTTCGGCCTGATCGCCGAAGAGCACCTCAACAGCCCGGCGCCGCAGCAGCTGGCCTTGGCGCGGGTTCGCCGCGGTCGCCAGGTGGGCTTGATTACCGACGGTTTTGTCCTGGAAAGTTTCGTGCGCGCGGTGCTTGCCGGCTGCAAGGATGGCCTGCGCTTGCCGTGCGGCGAAGGTGAGCTGCGTTTCGAGGCCAGCGGGCAACTGGCGGCCTTGAACCTGGGGGAGGACGCTCAAGTGCGCTACCTGAGCGCCGAGCAGTCCAACAGCTCGGTGGTGGTCGGTGGCAGCCTGGTGCTCAAGCTGATCCGCCGGGTCAACCCCGGGGTGCACCCGGAGCTCGAAATGAGCGCCTACCTGAGCGCCGCCGGCTTTGCCAACATTTCGCCGCTGCTGGCGTGGGTGAGCCGCGTGGATGATCAGGCGCAGCCGCACCTGCTGATGATCGCCCAGGGCTACCTGAGCAACCAGGGCGACGCCTGGGACTGGACCCAGAACAACCTGGAACGGGCCATTCGTGACGAGATGGAGCCTTCGAGCAAGGACCAGGACGTGCACACCGATGCCCTGCAGGACCTGGCCGATTTCGCCGCCTTGCTGGGGCAGCGCCTGGGTGAGATGCACCTGCTGCTGGCCGCGCCCAGCGCAGATCCTGCGTTCCAGCCGCGGGCCAGCAACCGGCGCGACAGCCAGGCCTGGAACAAGCACATCAGCGCCCAGCTGAGCCGCGCCCTGGACTTGCTGCAGGAACACCGCGCCAGCCTCGACAGCGACAGCCAGGCCCTGGTCGACGACCTGCAACAGCAGCGCAAGCGCCTGCTCGAGCACATTGGCGAACTGAGCAAGCAGGCGCTGGGCGGGCTGCTGATGCGTGTGCACGGCGACCTGCACCTGGGCCAGGTGTTGGTGGTCCAGGGCGACGCCTACCTGATCGATTTCGAGGGTGAGCCGGCGCGGCCGCTGCAACAGCGGCGGGCCAAACACAGCCCGTACAAGGATGTCAGCGGCGTGCTGCGCTCCTTCGACTATGCTGCAGCGATGGTGCTGCGCAGTGCTTCTGCTGTCGACCTTTCCGAGGCTGCCCGTCAGGCCCGTCAACGTGTTGCCCGCCGTTACCTGCACCAGGCCCGGCATGCCTTCATCGAAGCCTATGGCCTGGCCAGCGCGGCCATGCCCCATGCCTGGGAGCACGGCGACGGCGAGCAGGCGGCGCTGGCGTTGTTCACGCTCGAGAAGGCCGCCTATGAAATCCTCTACGAAGCCGAGAACCGTCCGCATTGGCTGGCTGTGCCTTTGCATGGCCTGCATGGTCTGATCAGTACCTGGGGAGAGCAGTAAATGACTCAACGCAAGCGCGAGGAAGGCGGGCTGGGGCAGCGTGATATCAACGCCCTGGTAAACGCCAAACACGCCGACCCGTTCGCGGTGCTCGGTCCGCACCCGGATGGTGCCGGAGGCCAGTTTGTCCGCGCCTATTTGCCCAATGCCCTGAACGTGCGGGTGTTGGCGCGCGACGACAGCCGTGTCCTGGCCGTGCTGGAGCAGGGCCCGGTACCGGGGTTGTTCATCACCCGTCTGGCGGAGCAACAGCCGTACCTGTTGCAGATCAACTGGGCCGGCGGTGAGCAGGTCACCGAAGACCCTTACAGCTTCGGGCCGGTGCTCGGCGACATGGACCTTTATCTGTTCGCCGAGGGCAATCATCGCGACCTGTCCGGGGCCATGGGCGCGCAATCGGTGAAGGTCGAAGGCGTCGACGGCGTGCGCTTTTCAGTGTGGGCACCGAATGCCCGGCGGGTGTCGGTGGTGGGTGATTTCAACAATTGGGACGGGCGCCGACACCCCATGCGCCTGCGCCACCCGTCCGGGGTCTGGGAGCTGTTCGTGCCGCGCCTGCAGGCCGGCGAAGCTTACAAGTATGAAGTGCTCGGGCGCGAAGGCATCCTGCCGCTCAAGGCCGACCCGCTGGCTCGCGCTACGGAACTGCCGCCAAGCACCGCCTCGAGGGTCGCAGGTCCCCTGGCCCACGACTGGCAGGACCAGGACTGGATGCAGCAGCGTGGCGAGCGCCAGGCCACCCATGCGCCGCTGTCGATCTACGAGCTGCACGCTGGCTCCTGGCAATGCGAGCTGGACGACAACGGCGAAGTGGCGCGTTTTTACAACTGGCGCGAACTGGCCGAGCGCCTGGTGCCTTATATCCTGCAGCTGGGCTTTACCCATATCGAGCTGATGCCGATCATGGAGCACCCCTTTGGCGGCTCCTGGGGCTATCAACCGCTGTCGATGTTCGCGCCCACCGCGCGCTATGGCACGGCCGAGGATTTTGCCGCCTTTATCGACGCCTGCCACCAGGCGCGCATCGGCGTGATCCTTGATTGGGTGCCGGCGCATTTCCCCACCGACAGCCACGGCCTGGTGCGTTTCGACGGCACCGCGCTGTACGAGTACGACAACCCGCTGGAGGGCTTCCATCAGGACTGGGATACGCTGATCTACAACCTCGGCCGTACCGAAGTGCACGGCTTCATGCTGGCTTCGGCGCTGCACTGGCTCAAGCACTTTCATATCGATGGCCTGCGGGTGGATGCTGTCGCCTCGATGCTCTACCGCGATTATTCACGCAAGGCCGGGGAGTGGGTGCCCAACCGCCATGGCGGGCGCGAGAACCTCGAAGCCATCGACTTTTTGCGTCACCTCAACGACGTGGTGGCGCTGGAAGCCCCCGGTGCCCTGGTGATCGCCGAAGAGTCCACGGCCTGGCCGGGCGTCAGCCAGCCGACCCAGCAGGGCGGCCTGGGCTTTGCCTACAAGTGGAACATGGGCTGGATGCACGACACCTTGCACTACATCCAGAACGACCCGATCCATCGCACCTATCACCACAACGAGATGAGCTTCGGCCTGATCTATGCCTATTCCGAGCATTTCATCCTGCCGATCTCCCATGACGAAGTGGTGCACGGCAAGCACTCGCTGATCGACAAGATGCCCGGCGATCGCTGGCAGAAGTTCGCCAACCTGCGCGCCTACCTGACCTTCATGTGGACCCATCCGGGCAAGAAGCTGCTGTTCATGGGCTGCGAGTTCGGCCAGTGGCGCGAGTGGAACCACGACAGCGAGCTGGACTGGTATCTGCTCAAGTACCCCGAGCACCTGGGCGTGCAGCGCCTGGTCAGCGACCTCAACCGCCTGTACCGCGAAGAGCGTGCCTTGCACGAGCAGGACTGCCTGCCCCAGGGCTTTCAATGGTTGATTGGCGATGATGCACACAACAGCGTCTATGCCTGGCTGCGCTGGAGCGCTGACGGCGAGCCGCTGCTGGTGGTGGCCAACTTCACCCCGGTGCCGCGCGAGGGTTATCGCATCGGTGTGCCGTTTGGTGAGCGCTGGGCCGAGGTGTTCAACAGCGATGCCGAGGGCTATGCCGGGTCCAATTACGGCAACCTTGGTGAAGTGGCCAGCCAGGCGTTGCCCAGCCATGGCCAGCCGTTGTCGCTGGGGTTGAACCTGCCGCCGTTGGGGGTGTTGATCCTGCGACCGCAGTGATTGCCATCGCCGGCAAGGCCGGCTCCCACAAAGGGCCTGCATGCAGCGAACCTGTGGGAGCTGGCCTTGCCAGCGATCGAGCGCGAAGCGCTCGCATCACCACCGTATCCTGATCCCCAGGTTGCCGATCAGCCCGTTCAGGTCATTGTCATCGACATTGCTGCTGTAATCGGCACTGACAAACAGCGCCACCTTTGGCGTTACCCGTGCCACCAGGCCCAAGCCCAGTTCGACCGTGGCGGAATTGCGCCCGCTGCTGATCTTGTCGACCTTGTCCAGGCTCAGGGTGTCGGCGTTGGAGAAGTCATACCAGACGTTGGTGCGCACGAACGGTTCGATCGGCATGCCGCGTACGTTGTAATGCGCAGACAACTTGGCACCGACCCGGCCGGTCCAGTTCGGTTGCTGGTCGAACGCCTCTTGGGTGTCGGTCTGGGTCTGGCTGCCCGGAAAGTACTGCTGGTTGATCAACTGTGCTTGCGGCTCGAGGGTCCAGTTGTTACCCAGGCTGATGGGGTAGCCACCTTCGACCGACAGGGTCAGGGCATGGCCGTTGCCATCCAGGCGCTGGCCGGTTTCGCTGCGGCCATTGATATCGAAGCGCGTGCCCATGGCCACGGCATCCAGGTGCCAGCCCTGATCGTGGGTCATGCTCCAGTACACACCCAGGCTTTGTCCGTCGAGGTTGAGGACGCTTTCCTTGTTGCCGACCTGGGGTTTGCGCAGGCCGTCAAAACCGCTTTGCAGGTTGCTGTGGCCGACAAAGAAACCGGCACGGTGAGTATTGCCGCCACTGGTTTCACGAATGAACAGGTCCGGGCTGATCTGCAGGCTCTGGTTCGATATGCCGAGGTTGTCGACTTCCGGGCTCGGGGTGCGGACCGGGGTCGGGAAAAACTGCGCCCACTGGCTGGCGATAGGGTCGGTCGCGGCCGGGGCGTGGCGCTCGGCCAGGCGCTCGGAAAACGCCCCGAGGGTGCTCAGGCCCAGGCCGCTGGTGCTGACCGGGTTGAGCGAGAGTACAGGCTGAGCCTGCACCAGGTTGCTGAACGGTTCGTTATCCTCCAGGCCCAATGCATGGGTTTCCAACGGGGTTGCCAGTAGCAGCGACGTGGAAACCGCATAGAAAACATACTCAAAGCCCGTAGGATTCGGAGTTTTTTTCATAGCGGATATCCTCTGTTTTCATAGCCAGGGTTCTGGCCTGATGTCACGGGCTGTAAGGCAAAACCAGAGGGCGACCCAAACCAGCAAACCGGTCCCTGCCGCGCGCTGAAAAGCGCGCGCTAGAGGCTCGGAATGGAATCTGCAATTGCTGCATTACTTCTAGCTAAGGAGAGGAGCGGGCGGGCGTCAAGAAAGCGTGAAATAACTGTTATCAAACTATTAGTGGTGGCAATACATTGAAATAAAACAAAAATTCACATTCGATAGCCGCAACTGCTCTTTCCAGCGTCGCGGCTATGCCGAATGATTGCTAAAGCTGCACTTCCACCGCCAATGGCAGATGATCGGAGAGGTGGCTCCAGGGCTTGTTGCCGAGGATTTGCGGGGCATGGCTATTGGCGTTGCGCAGGTAGATGCGGTCCAGGCGCAACAGCGGCAGGCGCGCGGGGTACGTGCGGGCGAGCAGGCCATGATGGCGCTCGAAGGCTTCGTGCAGGTCGCGGTGCAGGTTGAGGGTGCGATTGCCACGCAGTTGCCAGTCGTTAAAGTCGCCGGCGATGATCACCGGGGCATCGGCCGGCAGCGAATCGAGCAGCCGGCGCAGCAACTGCAGCTGTTGTTGCCGATGGCTTTCGAGCAACGACAGGTGCACGCAAATGGCATGCACCTCGCGCTGTCCGGGTACATCCAGCACGCAATGGAGCAAACCGCGGCGCTCGGGGCCGGTAATCGACACGTCGAGATTACGGTGCTCGATGATCGGGTACTTGGACAACAGCGCATTGCCGTGATGGCCGTCCGGGTACACGGCGTTGCGACCGTAGGCGAAATCGCTCCACATACTGTCGGCCAGAAATTCGTACTGCGAAGTCGGCGGCCAACTGGCGTAGCGTGCGGCATGCCGGTCGTGGGAACCGAGCACTTCCTGAAGAAACACAATGTCGGCGCGGGTACTGCGCACCGCTTCGCGCAGTTCGGGGAGGATGAAGCGGCGGTTAAAGGCGGTAAAACCCTTGTGGGTGTTGACGGTCAGCACCTGCAGGCGCTTGACCGCTGCAGCCTGGCGGGCGGTGGCTGTGTGGCGGGTGTCCGATTCAGCGCTCACGGTGACTCCTGTTCGACCCATCTATAGCATCGGACTTGCCGGGGTACGTGCAGTTCCCCGGCAGTCACGCATCGTCGTCACGGTACAGCTCGAGCAACACCAGCGAGCGACCGCTGACCTGAAACTCGCTGGCAAAGGCATGCTGCTCGCCTTTGCGCAGGTGCGGCCGGTCGGTGTCGACCAGGCAGTTCCAGTATTCGCCCTCCGGCACGCCGGGCAGGGTGAAGGCCACCGTGTCGTGATGAGCGTTGACGATCAGCAGCAAGGTGGCGTCGGCCCCCGGGCGCAGGATGCCACTGACCTGGGCGCGGCCATCCATGAGCATGCCCAGGCAGCGCCCGTGGGCGTCCTGCCATTGCTCGACGCTCATCTCGCTGGCGTCCGGCGCCAGCCACGTGACATCCTTGACCCCGATCGCCTCATTGTAGTCGCCGACCAGAAAACGCGAACGGCGCAGCACCGGGTAAGCCAGGCGCAACGTGGTCAGGCGCTTGACGAACTTGAGCAGCGCGGCGCCGTCGTCGTCCAGCTCCCAGTTGACCCAGCCGATCTCACTGTCCTGGCAATAGGCGTTGTTGTTGCCGTGCTGGGTGCGGCTGAATTCGTCACCGGCAACGATCATCGGCGTACCCTGGGCCAACAGCAGGGTGGCGAACAAGTTGCGCATCTGGCGCAGGCGCAGGGCCTTGATTTCGGGGTCGTCGGTGGGGCCCTCGACACCGTGGTTCCAGGACAGGTTGTTGTTGCTGCCATCCTGGTTGTCTTCGTCGTTGTCCTCATTGTGCTTGTCGTTGTACGACACCAGGTCGCGCAGGGTGAAACCGTCGTGGGCGGTGATGAAGTTGATCGAAGCATAGGGCCTGCGCCCGCGGCGGTTGAACAGCTCGCCGGAGGCGGTCATGCGCGCGGCAAAGTCGGCCAGCTGGCCTTCGTCGCCTTTCCAGAAGGCGCGCACGGTATCGCGAAAGCGGTCATTCCATTCCGCCCAGCCGGGAGCGAAGTTGCCCACCTGGTAACCGCCGGGGCCGCAATCCCAGGGCTCGGCAATCAGTTTCACCTGGCTGAGCAACGGGTCCTGACGGCAGGCGACAAGAAAACTGTGGCGCTCGTCAAAGCCCTGGTGATAACGGCCGAGGATGGTCGCCAGGTCAAAGCGAAAACCGTCCACGTGCATCTCCCCGGCCCAGTAGCGCAGCGAATCGGTCACCAGCTGCAGCACGCAGGGGTGGCTGAGGTCGAGGGTGTTGCCGGTGCCGGAATCATTGACGTAGAAGCGCTTGTCGTCGGGCATCAGGCGGTAGTAGGAGGCATTGTCGATGCCGCGCATCGACAGGGTCGGGCCCAGCTCATTGCCCTCGGCCGTGTGGTTGTAGACCACGTCGAGGATCACCTCCAGGCCGGCGTCATGCAGGTGTGCGACCATCTCCTTGAATTCGGCGATCTTGCCGTTGGCCAGGTAACGCGGGTGCGGGGCAAAGAAGGCAATGCTGTTGTAGCCCCAATAATTGTTCAGGCCCTTTTGCAGCAGGTGCTGGTCGTTGACGAAGGCGTGAATCGGCAGCAATTCGATCGACGACACTCCCAGCTGTTTGATATGGCCGAGCAGTTCGTCGCACATCAGCCCGGCGAAGGTGCCACGGTTGGCCTCGGGGACTGCCGGGTGGCGCATGCTGATGCCACGTACGTGGGCTTCGTAGAGGATCGTCCGCTCCCAGGGAACGCCTACGCGCTGGTCGCGGCCCCAGGTGTAGGCCGGGTCGATGACCTTGCACTTGGGCACGAACGGCGCGCTGTCGCGTTGATCGAAACTGAGGTCGCCATCAGGGTGGCCGATGGTGTAGCCGAACAGTGCCTCGGACCATTTCAGGCGGCCGACCAACTGCTTGGCATAGGGGTCGATCAGCAGTTTGTTGGGGTTGAAACGGTGGCCGTTTTCCGGGGCGTAGGGGCCGTGCACCCGGTAGCCATAGATTTGCCCGGGGTGGGCGTCGGGCAGGTAGCCGTGGAAGATCTCATCGGTGTATTGCGGCAGCTCGATGCGCTCGAGCTCGACCTCGCCGCTGGCATCGAACAGGCACAGCTCGACCTTGGTGGCATTGGCCGAGAACAGCGCGAAGTTGACCCCCAGCCCATCCCAGGTGGCGCCCAGGGGGAAGGGCAGGCCTTCACGGATGCGCGAGGGTTCGGGGTGGACTTCGGCGGCGGGCTTGGCTTTGCGGGTGGTCATTTGTGCTCCTTGATGAGGCTGGGACTGCTCTGCAGCCCATCGCCGGCAAGCCGGCTCCCACAGGATTCGGTGCAAGCAGCCCCTGTGGGAGCTGGCTTGCCAGCGATGCTTTCAACGGCTTAAGCCAGCGGCGGCTTCTTGGCAGCCCTGGGCTTCTTCGGCGCCGCCGTAGCGCCGGCCGGCTTGGCCTTGCCGGTGCTGGCCGGCGGCGCCTTGGCGGGTTTGCGCGGTGTCACCTTGGGCGCCAGCGCTTCGGCTTCGGCGAGCTTGCGCGCCATGTCCCAATGGCGCTGCTCCTGGCCTTCGGGCCGGCCTTCCGATTCCCAGATCTGATAGGCGAATTCACGGATACGTTTTTCTTCGACACTCATCTCGACGCTCCTGAGGACTTAATGATGTTCAATGAACAGATTGACCGGAAACTCCTTGAGTGCAGTACTCAGCCACAGCTCCTGTGAGGCTGAGACTGCGCCTGTGGCAAACAGTCCCGAGCAATTGGCAGGCGACAAGGCAAACGGCAGGATCAGCCGGGTATCGTCCCAGTTCTGTGCCGGGATCAGGGGTATTGGCGACTGTGCAAGCAAGCCCCAGGCCAGGCGTGGCACGACAACAATGGCGTGCTCGTCGGCACTCACCCGGGCAAACGCCAGGACCCGCTCGGCGTGCCTGCCGCGCACTTCAACGGGCAGGTAGCGACCGCGCAGGAACAACTGGGGGTACTGTTGACGCCACTCCAGCACCTGGTTGATCAGCGCCTGTTTGACCCGACCGCTGCGCCAGTCCTGCAGCAGTTGCAACGTTGTGGTGCCGTCCCCCAGCGCCTGGCGGCGGCGGGCAAAATCCACCGGCCGGCGGTTGTCCGGGTCGACCAGGCTCAAGTCCCAGAATTCGTTGCCCTGGTACAGGTCGGGCACCCCTGGCGCGGTCATGCGCAGCAGGCATTGGGCCAAACTGTTGAGGGCCCCCGGGCAGGCGATCGCTTGCGCCGCCTCGGCCAGGGAATGGCGCAACTGCTGACTGGCGCGCTCCAGCAGCAGGGTATCGATAAAGTCCAGGCAGGCCTGCTCGTAGGCCTCGTTCGGTGCGCTCCAGCTGCTGCGCAGCTTGGCTTCGCGCAGGGCTTTGCGCTGCCATTGGCGCAGACGCTCGGCAAAGGCTTCCAGGGCCAACGGATCGTTCTCGTCGAGCTCCAGCGGCCAGCTGCCGAGCAGGGTCTGATACAACAGCAGTTCATCACCGGCGCCAGGCGCCTCACCGTCGGCCAGGGTGCAGCGCAAGGGGCTGGCAAGTTCGCGCCAGTGTTCGACCCGGCTGGCAAACCAGCTGCTGCGCTCGCTCAGCACCGCCAGGCGCGCGCGGGTGTCTTCGCCGCGTTTATGGTCATGGGTGGCGGTGGTGAGCAGGTTGTCCGGGAACTGCTCCAGGCGCTCGCTGCAGTGCTGATGGAAGTCCTCGACCGGGGCGCTGAAGCGCTCGGCATCAAAGCCGACATCGTTGCGCGACAGCAGCAGAGCCGAACGGTAAAATGCGGTGTCTTCCACGGCCTTGGCGGCGGTGGGTGACGTCAGTTGCTGGAAGCGCACGCAGGCATGACGGCGGTGTTTGCGTGGCCGGCCTGGCGGCAACTGGCGCCAGGGTTCGCCGCCGAGCCAGCGCTGCAGGTAATCGAGCACCGGCCAGTCGGCTTCGCTCAGGCACTGGCGAGCGCCACGCAGGGCCTGCTGGAAAAACGCTTCGTCTTCGCTGGGGCGCCCGCAGGCATTGATGTAGGTGCGGTACACCGGGTAGTGCTCGATCAGGGCCTGCACGGTGCGGCGGATGGCGCCGAAGGTCAGGTCGCGGCTCATCAGGTCGTCGCGGGCCACCTGCAACAATGCCTGGGCCACCGACTCGAAATCGCCGGCCAGGCTGCCATTGAGGATCTGCTGGCGGGCCAGGCGCACTTCCTCGGTAAAATCCGGGCGATCGCTGAGTGCGCTCCACAGCGCGGCCAGTTCACCTTCGCCGTCCGGGTCATGCTGCAGCAGCGAGACCTGGTTCATGAACTCATAACCGGTGGTGCCGTCGATGTGCCAATCGCGGTGCAATTGCTCGCCGGCGCCGAGGATTTTCTCGACATAGATCGGAAAGTGCTCCAGTGCCGCCTCCAGTGGGCGCTGGGCCAGCAGCCCGTCGACCCGGCGGCGCAGCTTGCGGCAGTAGCCTCGCGGGTCGGCCAGGCCGTCGATGTGGTCGATGCGCAACCCATCGACCAGCCCGCGGCCGATCAGCTCGAACACCTTGCCGTGGGTCGCTTCGAACACCGCTGCGCGCTCCACGCGCAAACCGCCCAGTTCGTTGACGTCAAAGAAACGCCGCCAGTTGATATCGTCGCCGGCGGTGCGCCAGCTGGCCAGGCGATAGGGCTGGCGCTCGAGCAGCGCGTGCAGGCGCTGGAAGCCTTCTGGCGTGCGGCTGTCGAATGCACTGAGCAGATTGTCCAGGGGCTGCTGCCTGGACAGCGCGGCCAGCTCGGCCAGCAGCGGCCGGGCGCGCACCGGCGCATCGGCAGCCGTGCGCAGGCTCTCCAAGCGTGCGCCCAGCGCCTGCAGGGCGGCGCCACCATTGGCGAGAATCACCCCGTAGTCGGCCGGGCAGATCGGAAAGCGGTGGTGGTGATGCTGGATATGAAACTGCCCAGTAGCGGCATCGAACTGCAGAGGGATTTCACCGCCTTGCAGCATCGCACCGTAGTCACTGGCCAGAAACGGCAGCAACAACTGGCCTTCGAGCAGCGGGTCGGGCGAGTGCCACTGGATGTCGAAGAATTCGGCATAGCGGCTGCGCCGGCCCCAGGCCAGCAGGTCCTGCCACCAGGGATTGTCGCTGCCGACCGCCATGTGGTTGGACACCATGTCGAGGATCAGGCCCATGCCGTGCAAGCGCAGCGCCGCCACCAGCCGCACCAGCGCCGCTTCGCCGCCGAGTTGCGGGCTGACCTGGCCGGGGTCGACCACATCGTAACCATGGCGCGAGCCGGGGCGGGCGCGCAGCAACGGCGAGGCATACAGGTGGCTGACCCCTAAGCGGGCGAAGTAGGGCACCAGCGCGGCGGCGTCGTCGAGGCTGAAGTCAGCATGAAACTGCAGGCGCAGGGTGGCGCTCAGGGCTTTCATCGGTCACGCTCCCAGGCTTGTTCGCGAGCCTGCGCCAGCAGCTCCAGGCGCCGCGCCGCGTCCTCGTCGTCGAGCAGGGCGGTGGCCGGCAGGGCAAAGCGCCGGCGCCAGTTCGGGTGGCTGTTGGTGGTGCCCGGCAGGTTGGGTTGTTCATCGATGCCCAGCAGGTCTTCCAGCGGGACCAGCACCAGCGGCGCGCGGGTATGGCCGAGGTAGCGGATGCTGGCATCGATCAGGGCGTCGCTGTCTGCCAGGGGTTGGCCGTAGTTGTGTTCGAGGATCCGCCGCAGGCCCTGACGCTCGTGCTGGCGGGTTTCGCGCCAGTGGCGTTCGGTGATGCCGTCGATCAGGGCCAGGCGCTGGTTCCAGTCAATATCGCGGGCCTCCAGCCAGCCGGCCAGCGTCGGCAGGTCATGGGTGCTGGTGGTCGCCAGGGCGCTGTCGGGCCAGTCGAGGATGGGCTTGAAGTGGCCGGGCGGGTCCTGTTCGAACAGCAGCACGCGCATGCCGAGGATCGCCCGTGCGGCGAGTTTCTCGCGCAGCCCTTCAGGGACGGTGCCGAGGTCTTCGCCCAGCACGATTGCCTGGTGTCGCACTGACTCAAGGCTGAGCAGGCGCAGCAGGTCATCGAGTGGGTAGTGCAGGTAGGCACCCTCGGCCGGGCTTGCGCCTTGCGGGATCAGCCACAGGCGTTGCAGGCCCATGACATGATCGATGCGCAGGCCCCCGGCATGGGCGAAGTTGGCTCGCAGCATTTCGATAAAGGCGCGGTAGCCGTTGCGCCGCAGGCCTTCGGGCGAGAAGGCGCAGATGCCCCAGTTTTGCCCGGTACGGTTGAGGATGTCGGGCGGGGCGCCGACATTCAGACCCGCCAGCAGCTCGTCCTGGCGGCTCCAGGCCTGGCTGCCGGCGCCGTCGGCTCCCACCGCAAGGTCAGCGATCAGGCCGATGCTCATGCCGTTGCTGCGCGCCGCATCCTGGGCGCGCTGCAGGCTGCGTTCGATCAGCCATTGGCAGAAGGCGTGAAACTCCACCTCCTCACTGTGCTGGCGGGCGAAGGCGCTCACCTGCGGGCTATGCGGGTCGTGCCAGGCGGCGGGCCAGCCGCGCCAGTCCTGGCCGATATCGCGTTTGAGCGCATGCTCGAGCAGCACCTCGAAGCGGCAGTGGCGCTCCAGTGCGGGCCCGGCGTGCTGGCGATAGCTGCTGAAATCGGCGAACAACGGGTGCTCAGCGGCGATGAAGTCGCGATACAGCGCGCGCAGCAGGCGCTGGCGAAACGACGCCGCCTGCGGCCAGTCGATCAGTGGCAATAGTTCAAGCTGCTCAAGCGGGTCGTGCAACTGACAAGCCTCAATGGCCATGCGCACCGCGCGGTCCCCCAGCAGCGCCGCGGGGCTGGCATACAGGCTGTTGAGAAACAGCCGGCTGGACGGCGAGTAAGGGCTGTAGCGCTGGGTGTCGCTGGCGAACATGGCGTGCAGCGGGCTGATCGCCAGGGCATCGGCGCCACGTTCGGCGGCGCTGCGCACCAGGGCTTCGAGGGCCAGGCAGTCGCCATAGCCGCCGTCGTTGGGGCGACGCAGGCTGTACAACTGGGCGCTCAGCCCCCAGCAGCGCGGTGTTGGCGTGCCGAGGGCATCGGCAATGCTGTAGCAGCGTGCGGGCGCTACGGCCAGGGTGAAGTGCTGCTGGTCGATCTGCACCTGGTGATAGCCGATAGGCAAGCTACCGGCAAGCCTGGCTTGGTCATCCAACTGCAGCTGTTGTTCGCTGCCATCCTCAAGCAGCACCCGGCACGGCATCGACGCCGGGAAATAGCCTGCCAGCTCCAGTGGCTGGTGTTGGTCAACGGTCAACAGCGGCGGCAGGTGGCGGGCATCGTGGGCACTGAGCAGGGCCTGGATGCTGGCTTCGATCGCCTCGACGCTATCGGCCGGATGGCCAAGCCCGGCCAGCACCCGCTGCAGCGCCGGGTCGCTGACCCGCTGGGCGCGGCCGTTGGCGTCGATCCAGTCCACGGCCAGGCCCGCCAGTTCGGCCAGTTGCTGCAAGCGAGGGTCAGTCATGGGCAGGCTCCGCTGGGGTGGTCGGCATCAGGCTGACCAGGGTGGTGTAGGGCGGCAGGTGCGTAGTGCCGACGCAAGCCTCGCTGCAGGTGAACAGTCGCGCAGCGTTATCGGGCAGGTCGGCACGTTGCGAGGTCGGGCCAAGGTTCAGGTCGATACGCAGCTCGCCGCCGCTTTTCAGCTGCCAGCGCACACTCAGGGCCTGCGGCCCCAGCACCCGGGCACCGAGGGCGCGGATACCAGGCAGGTGCGGGACGATGTGCCGGGCGCGCAGGGCCAGCAGTTCACGGTATAACTGTAGCCAGGGTTGCTGGCGCGATTGGGGCGGGCGCGGCCTTGAGGCGTTGAAGGTGGTGACGGCGTTGGGGTCGGGAATCCGCGCCCGGGTCGCGGCGTCGGCAAAGGCGGCAAAACTGGCGAACTCGGCCCGCCGGCCTGCGCGCACGGCATCGGCGAGTTCGTCGTGATGATCGGTAAAAAAGACGAAAGGTTGCTCGCAGCCCCATTCATCGCCCATGAACAGCAGCGGGATCATCGGTGCCAGCAGCAACAGGGTGGTGGCGGCCCGCAAGGCGGGTAGCGGGCACAGCTGGTTGAGGCGCTCGCCGAATGCGCGATTGCCGATCTGGTCGTGGTTCTGCAGGAACAGTACAAAGGCGGTAGGCGGCAAATGGCCGCTGGGCTCGCCGCGGGGGCGGCCGTTGCGGTCGGGCTGGCCCTGGAAGACGAAGCCCTGGCTCAGGCAGCGTGCCAGTTTGTCGATGGTCGATTCGCTGTAATCGACGTAGTACGCCTCCTGCTCACCGGTCAGTAGCACGTGCAGGGCGTTATGGCCATCGTCGTTCCACTGCGCATCGAAGCCCTGTTCGAGCAGGTGTGACTGGTTATGTTCGTTCTCAAGGCTCAGCCACACCTGACGCCCGGGAGCGATGTCATTGCGCACCCGGCGTGCCAGCTCGGCGAGAAAATCCGGCTCATCGATGGCGTGCACGGCGTCCAGGCGCAGGCCGTCGATGCGATAATCCTGCAGCCACATCAGGGCGTTTTCGATAAAGAAGTCGCGCACCTGGCGGCGGCGAAAATCGATCGCCGCGCCCCAGGGGGTCTTGCGATCTTCGCGGAAAAATCCGCTGGCATACTGGCCGAGATAATTGCCGTCCGGGCCGAAATGGTTGTAGACCACATCGAGCACGACCATCAGGCCATGGCCGTGGGCCTGGTCAATCAATTCGCGCAGTTGCATCGGGGTGCCATAACTGTGTTGCGGGGCAAACGGCAGCACGCCGTCATAGCCCCAGTTGCGTTCGCCCGGAAACTGTCCGACCGGCATCAGCTCGATCGCGGTGATACCCAGTTCGGCCAGGGCTGGCAAGCGTTCGATCACTCCGGCATAACCGCCGCACAGGCCGACGTGCAGCTCGTAGATGACCGCTTCGTGCCAGGGGCGTCCGTGCCAGTCCGGGTGCTGCCAGCGGTAGGCGGCAGGGGCCAGCAGCGCGCTGGGGCCGTGCACGCCTTCGGGCTGGTGGCGCGACGCCGGGTCGGCGACGCTCAGCTTGCCGTCGATGCGATAGCGATAACGGCTACCGGCGCTACACGCGAGCCGGCCGATGAACCAACCGTCAGCCTGTGCCGGCAAAACTTCACGCCGCCCCGACGCGAACTCGACATCTACCCGCTGCGCGTCCGGAGCCCAGAGGGCAAACCGGGCGCTGTTGCTGTCCAGCATCGCGGCCCCGTGAGTCGCGCGCTCCTGTGACCTAAAGGGCATACCTGCCACCTCGCGTTCAGCGTGGGGTTGCACGGGCGTTTTCGACCAGTTCCTCGTAGAGACGGGCATAAGGCTCGACAGCCTGGCACCAGTTGAAGGGTTGGGTCATGGCCAGGCAACGCATGGCGTTGAGCAGGTTTTTTTTGCTGTACACGTAGAACGCCCGGCCCAGGGCTTCGCGGTAGCTGTCGACGGTGGGCTCATCGAACAGAAAGCCGGTCACGCCATTTTCGATGGTGTCGGCCAGGCCGCCGGTGTTACGCGCCACCGGCAGTGAACCGAAGCGCTGGGCGTACATCTGGCTCAGCCCGCAGGGTTCGTAGCGTGATGGCATCAAGAGGAAGTCGCTGCCGGCGAACATGCGTCGGGCATCGGTTTCATTGAAGCCAATACGCACGCCAATCTGCCCGGGATGGCGCAGGGCAAGTTCGCGCATGGCCTGTTCTTCTTCCGGTTCGCCACGGCCGATGATCGCAATCTGGCCCCCTTGGCGCACGATGTATTCGGCCACCCCCAGGGTCAGGTCCAGGCCCTTTTGATACACCAGGCGCGAAACCACGGCGAACAGCGGCCCGCTCGAAGGTTCGAGGTCGAACAGTTCGCGGACCTGCCGGGAGTTGGCGGCCTTGCCTTGCCAGTCGTTGAGGCTGAAGGGGTGGGCCAGGTGCGGGTCGCTGGCCGAGTCCCAGCTTTCGTCAATGCCGTTGGGGATGCCGCTGAGCAGGCCTTGCTGGGCCTTGCTGGCAAGAAAGCCATCCAGCCCGCAGCCAAATGACGGCGTGGTGATTTCCCGGGCGTAGGTGGCACTGACCGTGGTGATGTGGCTGGAGTAGGCGAGGCCGGCCTTGAGGAACGACAGCTTGCCATAGAACTCCATGCCTTCCTGCTGCAGGGCATGATCGGGGATCGCCAGCTCCGGGCAGCAGGCGCGGCTGACCACGCCCTGGTAGGCCAGGTTGTGAATGGTGAACAGGGTCGGGGTCTGCAGGCCGCGCCAGTGCATATAGGCCGGGGCCAGGCCCGCCGGCCAGTCGTGGGCGTGGACCAGGTCGGGCTTCCAGTGGACCATGCCTTCACCGGCGGCGATTTCCGCGGCGGCCAGGCCCAGGCGGGCGAAGCGGATGTGGTTGTCGGGCCAGTCGCGACCGTTGTTGGCACCATAGGGGGTGCCTTCGCGCTGGTACAGCTCGGGGCAGATCAACACATAGATGACCAGGCCATCGGCCAGGTCCATGCGTCCGATCTTGCACGGCGGCAAGGCCGCGTGGCCGCCCAGCTCGCCCACCAGGTGGATCGGGTTGTCGCTCTCCAGCACCTGCGGGTAACCGGGAATCAGCACCCGCACATCGTGCAAATGGCGCATGGCCCGCGGCAGCGCCGCCGAGACATCGCCCAGGCCGCCAGTCTTGACCAGGTCGGCGATTTCCGAGGTAACGAACAACACCTTGCGTTTGTGCGATGAATGTCTGGGGTCAGCACCCAGTGCCTTGGCTGTCGGCGTGAACTCCGCTCCAAGCGGCTCACGCGTATCCGGGGTGAAATGCTCTACATGAGGTTCGACAGCGGCACTGATCATACGTCTCTCCGTCCCTAAGTGGTGCGGGCGTGGGCGCCCGTTGTTGTTTCTTTACCGATACTGTTCTCTGTAAGTGATGTTGCCTTGCGTTCCATGCCCCGAAGCCAAGCGCACAAGCGCTACGCAAGCCGGCATCCTGCCGACGGCGTGGTGACAATATGGGGTGGGTGGGCCGCGTCCGTTGAAGCGGAATCGATGGCCTACTTAGTTCCTGACCTACCGCAATTCCAGAAGTTTCGACTAATTTCAGTCGAGTTTTCCGGGCGATGTCTGGCCGAGTACCGAGTGTAGGAGAGATATCGTGAAAAATGTGACCCGCTGGTCATTTTTGCAGAGGGGAAAACCTGCTGCCCCTGGACCGCAGGTCATGGCGCAGGTTCAGCGTGCGGCGGCAGCGAGGAGTGATGGCGGCTGATCGGCCACTGCTGGCCATTTTCTGTACGCCACGCTAATCGTCAGGCGCGGGTTGGCACCTGGCCGTCCTGGGCTTGCTGCAGGAGCAGATTCAGTTGGGCGACTTGTTGTTGCAACTGGTCGCGCTCCTCCTTGAGGCGACGCAGCTCGTCGCGGCGAACCGTCACGTAGAGGGTCTGGGCAGGCATTTTTGGCAGAAGGGTTCCCATTGCACACCTCGCATAGGGTGGGTCGTTTTTCTAACAGCGTAGCTGCTGGATCGGCGGCGATTCTGAATTCTTTTCGCGGTCATTGGAACTTTTTTGTTTCTGGTTGTCTTGCCGTTCGTCGCTGAACCAAGTGGGCGACGGCTGGACTAACCTTGAAGGCCTGAACCGGCATTTTTCATTCCAGGGGAGCATCGCACATGCAATTGGGAATCGTGGGGCTGGGCCGCATGGGCGGCAATATTGCGCGGCGCTTGATGCGTGGCGGGCATCGCATGGTGGTGCATGACCGTGATCGCCAGGTGGTGGAAGCCCTGGTCAAGGACGGCGCCAACGGCGCCCATGACCTTGGCGCGCTGGTGGGCAAGCTGGACAAGCCGCGGGCGGTGTGGGTGATGCTGCCGGCCGGTGCGGCGACCGAGCAGACCATCGCGCAACTGGCCGACCTGCTCGACGCCGACGACGTAATCATCGACGGCGGCAACACTTTCTACAAGGACGACATGCGCCGCGCCGCCGAGCTGGGCCAGCGCAACCTGCACTATATCGATGTCGGCACCTCGGGCGGGGTCTGGGGCCTGGAACGCGGCTACTGCATGATGATCGGTGGCGAAAAGGCGGTGGTCGAGCGTCTCGATCCATTGTTTGCCACCCTGGCTCCCGGGGTCGGTGACATCCCCCGCACCCGTGGCCGCCAGGGCCCGGCCGGGCGTGCCGAGCAGGGTTATATTCATGCCGGGCCCGCAGGTGCCGGGCACTACGTGAAGATGATCCACAACGGCATCGAGTACGGCCTGATGCAGGCCTATGCCGAAGGGTTCGACCTGCTCAAGAGCAAGGGCAGCGATGCCGTGCCGGCCGAGCAGCGCTTTGACCTGAACCTGGCCGAAATCGCCGAAGTGTGGCGTCGTGGCAGCGTGGTGACGTCCTGGCTGCTTGACCTTACCGCCGACGCCCTGGTGGCCGATCCGCAACTGGGCGGCTACAGCGGCTCGGTCGCCGACAGCGGCGAAGGACGCTGGACCATTGATGCGGCCGTCGAGCAGGCAGTGCCGGTGCCGGTGTTGTCCAGCGCACTGTTCGCCCGCTTCCGCTCGCGCCAGCAGCAGGGCACCTACGCTGACCGCATGCTGTCGGCGATGCGCTTCGGCTTTGGTGGTCACGTCGAGAAGAACGCCGAATGAGCAAAACACAGATCGAAGCGGCCCCGCCTTGCAACCTGTTTCTGTTTGGCGCCAATGGCGACCTGGTCAAACGCCTGCTGATGCCGGCGCTGTACAACCTGAGCCGCGATGGCTTGCTCGACAAAGGCCTGCGGATCATCGGCGTCGACCACAACGCCGCCACCGACGGCGAGTTTGCCGCACGCCTGGAAGCCTTCATGCGCGAGCGTGACAAGGCTAGCCAAGGCGCCAGCAAGTGCCTGGATGACAAGCTCTGGGCGCGCCTGGCCAAGCGCATCGGCTACCTGACCGGCGACTTTCTCGACCAGGCGACCTACCAGGCCATCGCCGAGCGCATCCGCAGCAACCCTAGCGCCAACGCGGTGTTCTACCTGGCCACCTCGCCGCGTTTTTTCAGCGAAGTGGTGCAGCGCCTGGGCGCCGCCGGCCTGCTCGACGAAACCGACGGCTTTCGCCGGGTGGTGGTGGAAAAACCCTTCGGCTCGGACCTGGCCAGCGCTGAGGCGCTCAATACCTGCCTGCTCAAGGTCATGAGCGAAAAGCAGATCTACCGTATCGACCATTACCTGGGCAAAGAAACGGTCCAGAACATTCTCGTCAGCCGCTTTTCCAACGGCCTGTTCGAAGCCTTCTGGAACAACCACTACATCGATCATGTGCAGATCACCGCCGCCGAAACCGTCGGCGTTGAAAGCCGCGGCGGGTTCTACGACAACACCGGCGCCTTGCGTGACATGGTGCCCAATCACCTGTTCCAGCTGCTGGCCATGGTCGCCATGGAGCCGCCAGCGGCCTTTGGCGCCGATGCGGTGCGCAGTGAGAAAGCCAAGGTCATCGGTGCGATCCGGCCCTGGTCGAAGCACATGGCCCTGAAGAATTCGGTGCGCGGCCAGTACAGCGCCGGCAAGCAAGGGCGCAAGAAAGTCCCTGGCTACCGCGAAGAACCGCGGGTCGAGCCCGACAGCAACACCGAAACCTTCGTCGCCCTCAAGGTGATGATCGACAACTGGCGCTGGGTCGGCGTGCCATTCTACCTGCGCACCGGCAAGCGCATGAGCGTGCGCGACACCGAGATTGCCATCTGCTTCAAGCCGGCGCCCTACGCGCAGTTTCGCGACACCGAGGTCGAGCGGCTCAAGCCCAACTACCTGAAAATCCAGATCCAGCCCAACGAAGGCATGTGGTTCGACCTGCAGGCCAAGCGCCCGGGCCCGGCCCTGGCCATGGAGAACGTCGAGCTGGGTTTTGCCTACAAGGACTTTTTCAAGATGCAGCCGTCGACCGGCTACGAGACGCTGATCTACGACTGCCTGACCGGCGACCAGACGTTGTTTCAGCGTGCCGACAACATCGAGAACGGCTGGCGCGCGGTGCAGCCGTTTCTCGATGCCTGGAAGGAGGGCGGCGAGGTGCAGCCCTATGCCGCCGGCGAAAATGGCCCGACGGCGGCGGATGAGTTGCTGGCCCGGGACCGGAGGGTCTGGCACCGCATCGGGTGAAACCCATCGCGGGACAAGCCCGCTCCTACAACCAGTACGTCACCGCCCACCACCCCAGCCCACCCATGACCACGGTGTAGGGCAGCGCCATCCACACCATGCGCCCGTACGACAGGCGAATCAGCGGCGCAATCGCCGAGGTCAGCAGGAACAGGAACGCCGCCTGGCCATTGGGCGTGGCCACGCTCGGCAGGTTGGTGCCGGTATTGATTGCCACCGCCAGGGTCTCGAAGTGCTCACGGCTCATGCCGCCGTTGACAAACGCCTGCTTGACCTCGGTGATATAGATAGTGGCGACGAACACGTTGTCGCTGATCGCCGACAACAGGCCGTTGGCGATAAACAGCATGCCTGGCTGCTGATCGGCCGGTAGCGCCAGCACCCACTGGATCAGCGGGGTAAACAGCTGCTGCTGGTGAATCACCGCCACCACGGCAAAGAACACCACCAACAGCGCGGTAAACGGCATGGCGTCCTGGAACGCGCGGCCCAGGCGGTGTTCGTCGGTGATGCCGGTAAAGGCGGTGATCAGCACGATCACCAGCAGGCCGATCAGGCCCACTTCGGCCACATGCAGGCCCAGGCCGATGATCAGGATCAGCGCCGCCAGGCCCTGCACCAGCAGCGCGGCACGCTGCTGGGTGGTGCGCTGGGCGTCGTCTTCGGCGGCATAGGTGGCCAGCACCTGGCGCACGGTGTCCGGCAGCAGGGTGCCGTAGCCGAACCAGCGCAGTTTCTCCAGCAGGACACAGGTGACCAGCCCGGCCACCAGCACCGGCAGCGACACCGGCGCGACCTTGAGGAAGAACTCGGCGAAGTGCCAGCCCATTTCGTGGCCGATCAGCAGGTTCTGCGGCTCACCCACCAGGGTGCACACGCCGCCCAGGGCGGTACCGACAGCCCCATGCATCAGCAGGCTGCGCAAGAACGCGCGAAACTGCTGCAGGTCTTCGCGGTGCAGGTGAGCGATCTGCTGGTCGCTGTCCAGGTCGGACTCTTCCCGCGGGTTGCCGCCGGAAGCGACCCGGTGATACACCGAATAAAAGCCCACCGCCGCGCTGATGATCACCGCCGTGACCGTCAAGGCATCGAGAAACGCCGAGAGGAACGCCGACAGAAAGCAGAACAGCAAGGCCAGCAGGGTCTTGGAGCGCACCCCCAGCAGGATGCGCGAAAACAGGAACAGCAGCAGGTCTTTCATGAAGTAGATGCCGGCGACCATGAACATCAGCAGCAGGATCACCGGAAAGTTGTGCTGCAGCTCTTCATACAGCGCTTGCGGCGTGGTCATGCCCAGCAACAGGGCTTCGACCATCAGCAGGCCGCCGGGCATCAGCGGGTAGCACTTGAGCGCCATGCCGAGGGTAAAGATGAACTCGATCACCAGCACCCAGCCGGCCACCACCGGGCCAAGGGTGAACAGCAGCAGGGGATTGAGCAGCAGGAACAGGCACAAGGTGGCCTTGTACCAGCGCGGCGACTGACCGAGAAAATTGTGGGCCAGGGCGCCGGCCAGGGAGCGGGACATGAAAATGTATCCTTATGATTCAACAGCTGGGCAAAGTGCCGCATGTGTGAACGGAGATCAAGGTAAAAGTCCCGGTTTTGGCACAAGCGCGGCCTTGGCGCCGACGGCCACCTTGTTATAGTCCTGCGATCAACCTCGCCGCCATCAAGGAAAGCACCGTGACTGAGTACCAAGCGTTCAAGGTCGAACTGATTCACCACATCGCCCACGTGCAGATCAACCGCCCGGAAAAGTACAACGCCATGAACGCGGCGTTCTGGAGTGAGATCGTCGAGATCTTCCAGTGGATCGATGAAACCGACGCGGTGCGCGCGGTGGTGATCAGCGGCGCGGGCAAGCATTTCTCCGCGGGCATCGACCTGATGCTGCTAGCCTCGGTGGCCAACGAGCTGGGCAAGGACGTCGGCCGCAACGCACGCTTGCTGCGCCGGACCATCCTGCGCATGCAGGCGTCGTTCAATGCCGTGGACAACTGCCGCAAGCCGGTGCTGGCGGCGATTCAGGGCTATTGCATCGGCGGCGCCATCGACCTGGTCTCGGCCTGTGACATGCGCTACTGCAGCAGCGATGCGCAGTTCTCGATCAAGGAGGTCGACATGGGCATGGCTGCCGACGTCGGCACCCTGCAGCGCCTGCCGCGGATCATCGGCGACGGCATCATGCGCGAGCTGGCCTACACCGGGCGCAATGTCGCGGCTGACGAAGCCCTGCGCATCGGCCTGGTCAACCGGGTGTTCGACTCGTATGAGACGCTGCTCGACGGAGTCTTTGCCATTGCCGCTGAAATTGCGGGAAAATCGCCGCTTGCCGTGGCCGGCACCAAGCACATGATCAGCTACATGCGCGATCACCGCATCGACGATGGCCTGGAATACATCGCCACCTGGAACGCCGCCATGCTGCAATCCACCGATCTGCGGGTGGCGGTTGCCGCCCACATGAGCAAACAGAAACCCGAGTTCGCCGACTGACGCCCGGCGGCGAACCTGCGCAAGGAACCGCACAATGTCAGCGCGTTGGATCACCGCAGTACTGGATACGAACATCAGCGGCGGCTGGGCAGTAGCCCGCTGCAGCGAAGGGTTCCTGGTCGATGATAACGGCGCGCTGTTCCCGCGCGACTGGCTCAAGCGCCAGGAGCTGGACGTGCTGTGCGAGCACGGTATCGGCCATTTCGATGGCCAGCCGGTGTTCCTGCTCGAATTACGCAGCCCGCAGGCGGTGCAGGGCTGCAGCTGGCGGGGGTTGCGTCAGTTCATGCTTGAAGGCGACTTCGACACCTACAAGGTTCTCGGCTACGCCGCGCAGATCGGCACCTGGGCCCGCGAGCACCGGTTCTGCGGCAGCTGCGGCCAGCCCATGGCGCAGATCCACTGGGAGCGGGCCATGTACTGCGCGCCGTGCGAGCTGCGCAGCTACCCACGCATCTCGCCGAGCATGATCGTGCTGGTCACCCGTGGCGATGAAATCCTCCTGGCCCGTTCTCCGCGCTTTGTCACCGGCGTGTACAGCACCTTGGCCGGCTTTGCCGAGCCGGGCGAGTCGGCTGAGGATTGCCTGGTGCGCGAGGTGCGCGAAGAGGTGGCGATCGAGGTGCAGAACATCCAGTACGTCGGTAGCCAGTGCTGGCCGTTCCCGCATTCGATGATGCTCGGCTTTCATGCCGAGTACGCCGGTGGCGAGATCATCATGCAGGCGGACGAGATCGAAGACGCCCAGTGGTTTCGCGTCGATGCGCTGCCGCCGTTGCCGGCGGGGCGCTCGATTGCCCGTTACCTGATCGACCTGTACGTGGCGCGGCGTCTAGGCCTGGCCGAACCAGTGCTGCCACGCTAGGCGCACGGTCAACGCCAGCACCACGGTGATGAACACCGGGCGGATGAACTTGCTGCCGCCGCTGATGGCGGTGCGCGCACCGAAAAATGCGCCGACCATCAGCGCCGAGCCCATCGACAGGCCCACCAGCCAGTCGACCTGGCCGGAGAAAATGAACACCGACAGGGCCGCGGCGTTGCTGACGAAGTTCATGCTGCGCGCCACGCCGCTGGCCTTGACCAGGTCGATGGGGTAGAGCAGCAGGGTACTGACGGTCCAGAACGCCCCGGTACCGGGGCCGGCCACGCCGTCATAGAAACCCAGGGTGAAGCCCTGGGGGATCTGCCACTTCTTTTTCACCGGTGCGTCGGCATCCAGCGGCGCCTTGGGCGTGCCGCCGAACAGCAGGTAAACACCACAGAGGAAGACGATCACCGGCAGCATCTTGTTCAGCCATTCGGCCGGCAGGTAGTGGGCCACCACTGCACCGATCAAGGCGCCGACAAAGGTGCCGGCCAGGGCGTGACGCCACTGCGCCGGGTGGAACAGTTTGCGCCGGTAATAGGTAAAGCCGGCGGTGGCCGAGCCAAAGGTCGAGCTGAGCTTGTTGGTGCCCAGCACCAGATGCGGCGGCATACCGGCGGTGAGCAGGGCAGGGGTGGTGAGCAGGCCACCACCACCGGCGATGGCATCGATGAAGCCGGCGACAAAGGCGACGGCGGCAAGAATCGCCAGGGTGGTGAGGTCTACGCTGAGTTCGAAAGGCATGGCGTGGGCTTGACAGGACGCGCGTTGGCAGGCGCAAGGCCACCATGGTAAACGCAAGCGTTTGCGCTGCCCAGTGCAAGGCCGGTAGTGAGTAAATATCTATATGATCGACGCTGTCGGCTTCTGATGAACTGAAGGTTCTCTTTCAATCAGAGGTATCCGTCATGTCATCGTTATTGGCCAATACCCCCGCAGCGTCGTTGCCGTATGCCGGGATCGGTTACATACCATCGTCGTTTTCACCCCATGAACAGGAAGGTTTGCCCCAATGGCTGCAGACCGCCGAGCCGGCCAAACGCCTGCGCCTGATGCGCATACGTGAAGAGGGCCGTACGCTGCGCCGTGAACTGACGGCGGCGATCTGCGGGCTGCAAACCCTGTATGAATTCTGTCGACCCAAGCTCGAGCAAATGGCCCGTGAAAGCTCTGGCGAAGTGGTCGACACTGTCAACGGCACGTTTCTGGTGTTCAGCCCCGACTCAGCCGCGTTACCCAATCGCCTGGATGAGGTGCTGCTGAGTCAGCGCTCGATGTACGAAGCCGCCTTGCAGAACTTCAGCCTGGCGCAGTTGCGGCAATTGGCTGGCAACCCTTTCGTCAAGCTGGCAATACCCACGGAGTTCGATCTGTTTGCCGGCTTCACCGGCAAGGATCGGGATGCCGTCGATGCCGTAAGTTCCATCGTGTGTTACGCCGACGAGGGTGTTGCCTATGCGCTGCAAGTTCGCATCCTGGATATGGGCAAGCAGTATCAGGAGTACCTGACCCGCCAGCTGGCTGCCGGTTCCCTGCCGCAGATCAAATGTGTGGCCGCCATGAATGTCCTGGCCGAGGAACTGGCGATTGCCGATATCAAGGGCCAGCTGAGCAGCGCCGCGAAGGTCATCCTCAACGCATTCATCAACGCGGCGGCGCGCGATACCCCCCATGGCAGCCAGGTCCGGCATATCCTCGACGACGGCATCTCACCCTACGATCATGCCGAGGAGTGGTCGCTGCACCTGCTTGACGATGTGGCGTTGAGTGAAATTCTCGTGTTTGGCGTCGACAAGCCACAGTCGCCCTGTGTTGCCTTTGTACCGGGGCATCCGCAGCAGCCGTTGAAGGAGTACCCCTCCCGTTCAGCGTTCCTTGACGATCTGCAGGTACAGCTGACTGATGGGGCTTTCCAGGCCTTTTTCCGCCGTTTTGTACCAATGGCCAAATGGTCCATCGTGCTTGAAGCGTTGCTGGAGACCGACGAATACACACGCAACAGGCGCTTGAACCTGCGCACCGAATCGCTGAGCAAGGGTTTGAAGGCACACTGGTTCGAACAAATGTGCCGCAGGCTTGGCGACGATGCCAGGTACCTGGCCGTCCCCACGGCGGCGGTAGAGGGCCGCAGGACGGTTGGCAACATTGCATATTTTCTCGAGGCTACTCAGCAGCACCTGATGTTCGGTGCCGGGGTCGGGTTTCAAGCCGGCGAGGAGGATGAGGGCCAGGCCCCCTCCGACTACGTCATGCCCTGGCGCTGGGTGATCCTGCCCAACGGCCGTTACGGGCGTTGGGCCAGCAACCTGAGCGCCTACACCTTGCCGCCCCCGCAGCAGTTCGATCCGCCAAATGATCGAGGCATCATCCACTCGTCCCTGGGGCGGGAAATCCGAATCAATGGCCGCAGCTATTTGATCAATTTCGATGCCAGTATCGAAAAAGAGCGCTTGAGTCTGATTAGCGATCAGCGCGCCTATAGTCCGATCCTCGAGCACAACGGCGCGGGCAGTTGGCACCATAGCCTGGAGCGCCCGGAGCGATGGGGACGGCTATCGTTGCTGCGGCGCCTGGGTAGCTGGCTGGAAGACCTTGGCGATGAAGATCTGATGCTGGCTGCACGCCTCAGTGGTGTAACCAATACCACCTTGCGCAGGGTGTATAGCCATGACGATGCGCCGCCTGCATTACTGGTGTGGACGATCGGCCGACTGCGGCGGGTGCGCAAGACCGAATCGCTGCTGGCGCTGGTCAAGGACGGGCGTGTGGTGCCTGCTGAGTACGAGGTGCCAGAACTGGCAGAATTCCGTGCGCTGTTTACTGTCACCGAGACTCAGGTACCCCGGCCACGACGCAGCCCACAACAGGACGACAGTAACGCTTATTGCGGCCCTGACTGCGGCGCACCGCCGGCGGTGCTGTTTCTGGAATGGTACGACAGGCTATTTCGCGCGTTCCTGGCCCGCAGCGAAGTCGCCCTGCAACTGCCTGAGCCGGCGCAGGTGGCTAGCGACGTGCAACTTGACGAACTTCGCCAGCACTACCCGGACCTGCCTGTGCAGATGCTTGACCGGCTGATTACCGACTCCTCACCTCTCGTGCTGGAACGTCTTTCCCGCGGTGTCCTTGACCTGGACCTGTTCGAGCGTTCACGCCAGGCCTGGAACGCCTATCGGCTGACGCGTGCGCTGATGGGTTTTCGCGCTCCTGCCCAAGCCCACATCGATACCCGCCTGCTGGCGTTCGCACTATTACCGTCCCTGCCTGGCTGGCACTCAGACCTGAACCTGGCGTTGTATCCGGGAGATGTGCGAAGCACGACGCCGAGGCGCCATGCGCAGGTGCAAGGCGCGCCGTCCTGGGGGATGGGCGCCGGCAGCCCGATCAGCTACGAAGTGGTTCGACTGGAGGGTGAGCGTTACCTTGACAGCCGTTTCCACAGTGACTTCTATGCCGCGCTGCTGGATCTGATGGGGGCTTCGCAGCGCCAACGCCTGGGGCTGGGTACGAACGAGACTGAACGCTTGCGCAACCTGCTGGATGAACTGGCCGCTACCGATCCGACGCGTGCTTTGGCCCTGCTTGGCATCGAGCGCCCACCCGTTACCTTGCATCCGCACGGCTCCGGCCGCCGCACCCGGGCGATGGGTGGCACCGGTGGGCGGTTCGAGCGCGAGCGTGGTCGCGAACGGTTGCAACTCATGTTCCCTATGGCATCCGAAAGCCAAATCGATCGTATTTTTGACGAAGTGGCACAACAGGGGATGACGCTCACCGCCGCACTCGATAGCCTGGAGCAAGCGCGCTTGCGCCTGGACGGCGCGTTGCGGGCTTGGGTCCGGGTCAGCAATGTGCAGGGGGCGGGTTACGGTGCGCGCCGGCGGGGGATTATCGCCGAGCAGTTGCTCAATGCCATGGCCCCGACAATCCGTGAGCTGGAAATCAACGATGGGTTTGTCGACAGCCTGCCCGAGCTGCCGCTGGACTTCGCCGCAATCGAGTGCCTGACCCTCAACCTGCCGGCGATGGAAAATCTGCCTGGCAGCTTCATCGCGCGCTTCCCTAACCTGCGCGAACTGCGCTTGATAACCAGGATTGGCCGTCTGCCAATCGGCCTGACCGATTTGCCGCAGTTGCGCACGCTGTCCTTGACCAACGCGTATCTGCGCCCAGAGGACTTGAGGCCGATTGGCCTGCTTGCGCAATTAAGGGAGCTGAACATCATCAATCTGTGGCCAAGGCAAAGTCGTCGCGAAACGCTTACCTGGCGCGCCGAAGACATGGCGGCTATCGCCCGCTGCCAACACCTGCAGCGCTTGCAGATCCAAAACAGCCGGGCGTGGTTCGCGGACGATGTGATTGGCGCGCTGGCGCCCCTTCAACATCTGACGCATCTTGACCTGTCCGGCAACGCGTTCACCCTGTATGGAGAGAATGTTCGCGGTCTCGTTCATTTACGCCATCTGGACCTGAGCCGCACTCCGCTCTTCGGCACACTCGATGTCAGCAGGATGGGCGATTTGCGTTGCCTGGACCTGCATTACTCCTACGCCAACTGGCCGGTGGGCCTGGAAAACCTAGCGCACATCGAACACGCCAACCTTGAGGATGTCAATCTGGACAGCGTGCCGGCCGGTGCTGGCCTTGTGCCTGGGCTACGCCTGTCGGTTGACGGGCTCAATGCCCCGGACCGCGAGCGAGTGCTGAGGGAATTGACTGAAGTGAACAACCTGCCTGGCGCGGTTTATGGCGAAGTCCGCCTGTCACGCGCCTTAGTGGGCGATTCATCAACTGAATCCGAAGAGGAAATGGACACTGAGGAGAACGCCGAGGATACGTTGCTCGAAGGCTTGTCGGCAGAGGAACGGCGCCTGGCGCAGCAATTGATTGACGAGAACAGTAATGGCAGCCGTGCGTTTTTTGCCTTGATGAATACGATACGCTCGCGAACGCCAGTGGATGAGCGCGAAGAGGTCACCGGGCAAATCCACTCGATCATCTTGCGCATGTTCAATGAGACCACCCGCGAGGCGTTCTATCGTGTGGCACTGGACCTGGGGTGTATCGATTCCGCGGTGCAACGTTTTTCCGACCTGCTGGGGCTGGCAGAAGCGGATCGGGTAGTGGCCAGTACCTCCGGCGACGCCCGCCCCGAACTGATCGAACTGGGCCTGTCGCTCTGGCGGGTGCGCAGCCTGCGTGAGTCCGTTGCCAGGCGTTATCGCGATTGGTGGGCGCAGCACCCTAATCCTGACGGCCAGCCGGATTATGCCGAGATCGAGTTGTATATTCGTATCGCTTTGACCACCCCGCTGCGTTTGCGTCACCAGCCGCGGCGCCAGGTCAATGCCGACTTGGTAACGTGGATGAGCAGCGCGATGGCGCATGAAGTCGAGACGGACGTCCTGACCGCGCAGGCACAGGATTTCCCTGTGGCGTTGAGCGATCAGCCGTTCTGGCAGGAGCACCTGGGTGCGCAAGAGTGCGCCCCCTGGAGTTACGACGTTGCATCGGCGCTGGAGGAACTGGGGGTTGGCGAAGGTGTGCCGCTCACGTTGAGCGAACCGGCACGTAACCGCCTGGCGCAGCTCCTCACCCAGGCCCGCAAGGTCATTGCCGAGCGTGACGGCGTGGCAGTGAACACCGGGGCACTGGTGCTGGACAGCAACGACCATCGGCTGCAAGCGCTCCATCTGATGCCGGCAATGATCCAACTGTCCAGGGTTGAATACACCCGGCAGATCGTCAACGAGTACTTTGCCCAGGGCATGTCGACACAAAGCCCGCAGCCGGGGCCTTCGGGCGTACAGCGCAAACCTTGATCGTCAATAGCGGTGAGTCATGAAGAAAGGGGCCAGAGCCCCTTTCTCTTTTGCGGTCATCGCCATCAGCTTAGAAAACCGCCATCCACGTTCAATGCCACACCGGTGGTATAGCTCGACGCGTCACTGGCCAGGTACAACACTGCCCCGGCCATCTCCTTCGGATCGGCCACGCGCTTGAGCGGGATCTGCTGCAGGGCGGTGTTGAGGATCGCGTCGTTGTTGACCAGCGCCGAGGCGAACTTGGTATCGGTCAGGCCCGGCAACAGGGCGTTGCAGCGGATGCCGAACGGCGCGCACTCCTTGGCGAACACCTTGGTCATGTTGATCACCGCAGCCTTGGTCACCGAGTAGATGCCCTGGAAGATCCCCGGCGATACGCCGTTGATCGAGGCGACGTTGATGATGCTGCCGCCGCCGTTGTCGCGCATCAGCTTGCCGGCTTCCACTGACATGAAGAAGTAGCCGCGGATATTGACGTCGACGGTCTTCTGGAAGGCGCCAAGGTCGGTGTCCAGCACGTTGCAGAACTGCGGGTTGGTGGCGGCATTGTTGACCAGGATGTCCAGGCGCCCGAATTGTTCGCGAATGCCGGCGAAAACCTGACTGATCTGCTCCATCTCGCCGATATGGCAGGCAACCGCAGTGGCCTTGCCGCCGCCGGCAGTGATCGCATCGACGACCTGCTGGCAGCCCTCGAGCTTGCGGCTGGAGACGATTACATGGGCGCCTTGCTGGGCCAGCAGGTGGGCGATGGCTTCGCCGATGCCGCGACTGGCGCCGGAAACGAAGGCGACTTTACCGTCGAGGTCGAACAGGTGAGTCTTGGACATGGTCTTTTCCTTGTTGTAGTCGTCAGAGTGGGGACGTGGCGATGACCTGCAGGCTCATGTGCTCCAGCAGCGTGTTCATGTGAATGAACTGGGCGAAGCGCTTGTCCTGGGTCTGGCCGTGGAAGAACCGGTAGTAGATCTGCTGGACGATGCCGGCCAGGCGGAACAGGCCGTAGGTGTAGTAGAAGTCATAGTTGTCGATTTTGATCCCGGCGCGTTCGGCGTAGTAATCGACAAACTGCTGGCGGGTCAGCATGCCCGGGGCATTGCTCGGCTGGCGGCGCATCAGTTGCACCGGCGCCGGGTCCGCCGCTTCGATCCAGTAGGCCAGGGTGTTGCCCAGGTCCATCAGCGGATCGCCCAGGGTGGTCATCTCCCAGTCGAGCACACCGATGATGCGCATGGGGTTGTCGGCATCGAGGATGACGTTGTCGAAGCGATAGTCGTTGTGCACGATTGCAGGCTTGGGGTGGTCGGCGGGCATCTTCTCGCGCAGCCAGGCAATGACCTTTTCCCAGCGTGGCGCATCCGCAGTCAGGGCTTTTTCGTAGCGGCTGGCCCAGCCCTCGATCTGGCGTTGCACATAGCCTTCGGGTTTACCCAGGTCGCCCAGGCCGCAGGCGTTGTAGTCCACCTGGTGCAGTTCGACCATGCGCTCGATGAAGCTCTTGCACAGCGCCTCGGTACGCTGCGCATCCAGGCCCAGCTCCGGCGGCAGGTCCGAGCGCAGGATAATGCCCTTGACCCGGTCCATGACGTAGAACTCACCGCCGATCAGCGCCTCGTCGGTGCAGTGCACGTAAGCCTTGGGGCAGTAGGGGAAACCGCTGTTGAGCTGGTTGAGGATGCGAAACTCGCGGCCCATGTCATGGGCGGATTTGGCCTTGTGGCCAAAGGGCGGACGCCGCAGCACGAACTCGCGCCCGGGGTACTGCACCAGGTAGGTCAGGTTCGAGGCGCCGCCGGGGAACTGGCTGATGCTCGGCGAGCCGCTCAGGCCCGGGATGTGCGCCTTCAGATAAGGGTCGATCACCGCAGCGTCGAGTTCTTCGCCGGGGCGGACCTGGGTGGACTGGTCGGTGAGCGTCATGCGTTTCCCTTATGATCAAAGCCAGAGATTATTGGTCAATCTAATTCCTGTAACGGTTGCTCACAAGCATAGGTCGGCTTTATAGGCGAGCGTGTTGCAGCTCAATCAGCAGGCTTGATCGGCTGAGCCGGTGGGTGGGGCAAGTGGCGGGTGAATACATATCTACATCCTCGCGCCAGCGTGCCTTTGATTGACTGCTGCCTCAAGCCATCCATGAGGCAGTGCACATGACAACCGACGCTTTGAGGCCATTCAAGGCCCACGACCAGTACTTCGAACAGCAGATCCCCACTTGGCTGAGCCATTCCAGCACCCATGCCATCAAAGAGCTGCATCAACGTCAACTGCCCCCTGCCCAGGTTGCCGCCGATACGGTGTCGCAGCTGCGCGACGCCTTCAATGACAGCCTGCGGCGTAGCCAGGCATCCAATGCCGCCGCCGCCAGGGTTCTGCGCACGGTCAAGGGTATCAGCGAGTTCGCCGAACCGCTGCTGCGGGCTGAACTTAAGAGACGTTTCTCGCTGGATATCAGCGTGACCGCCAATGAGCTGGTGCACATGCGCAATGACGCGTCCTGGCGCGAAGACCGCCTGGCTTCGGTGCTGATTTCTCGCCAACCGTTGTTGCAGGCGGCCTTGCAGAACTTCAGTGCAGGTGACGTTGAGGTCTTTCGCACCGATGCCTACAGCGCCGTTACAGCGTTCGGTGCCTTGCAGCCCTTTCCTGAAGCGGTCGACCCTGCTCGGCGCGCCCACCAATCCATCCGCTACTCGAGCAAACTGTCGATCAGCCCTCATCAGTTCGCGCAAATGTGTCGGGAGCTGGATATCGGCCAGCAGTATCAAGACCATCTTCAGGCAATTTTCGACGCCCCCAATACCCGTGACGCCGTGCGCCAGACCCTGGTTGCAGCCGCCAGAGACCTGTGCGAAACCAGCATTCACGCTGCCCGCGTCGCTGGGCACATCAGCGAGCCGGCCTACCGCATGCTGAAAAAACTGCTTGCCCAGTCGGCGACCGCCCCGGCGTCGCGTACCTTGAGGGTCGACAAGGTGTATGAGTATGGCAAGAGTGCGTTCGACGGTTCGCGTTGTTATTTGCTGAACCTGTTCGGTACCACCTTGGGCGCCGGCTTTTTGCTGATCGGCCCCGATCCTGCGAGCGCGCAGTCGTCTGTGCCATTGGTGGTACTGATGCCGGGCGCTGCCAAGCCTGTGCAGGAATACGACTCCTACGCGGATTTTTACCTCAGCCTCAAGGCGCGCTTGCTGAATCAGGATTTCAGGCGTTTCTTCAGCCGGTTTCTTGGGTGGCGTGGGCAGTCCAAGGTGTTCGGGCAGTTGACGTCGCCCAGCAGTTGGCAAGCGCAAAAGCCCAGGACCCAGGAGGTGCGGGGCGAAGTGTTCGACTACCTGCACACGGCGATGTTGGTCAGGGCCAGGGATGACGCCAGGGCCCTGGCGGTACCGACTCGGGAGGTGGACCGCGAAGCCTGGCTGCAGGAGCTGGACCATTGCCTGGGCTTGGGTTTTAGCATGCTCAATGTCGCCGCCTTCTTTGTGCCGGGCCTGGGGGAAGTCATGATGGTGGCCCTGGGTGCACAATTGCTCGGCGATCTGTTCCATGGCCTGCAAGCCTGGGAGGCCAATGACAAGGAGCAGGCAATCACCTACCTGCAGTCGTTCGGCATCAACCTGGCCATTACCGCCGGGCTCGGTGTGGCGGCAGGGGTCGTGGGTACAGCGTTGAGCCAGCCGCTGGCGATCGACCTGCTGGAGGCCGTCGAACTACCGGGGGGCGAGGTCCGTTTGTGGCGGCCAGACCTTGGCCCTTACCAGCGCAGCGCAGAGGTGCTGCAGGGAAGCGTTGCCGATCCACAGGGCATTTACCGGGTCGATGGCAGGCGCTATATCCGCATCGAGGGCAAACCGTTCGAAATCACCCTGGATTCGAGCCTGGGCAAATGGCGGATCAAGCATCCCGACGATCCCCAGGCCTATCGGCCTGTGCTCGAGCATAACGACCAGGGGGCCTGGCATCATTCACTTGAGCGCGTGGACAGTTGGCCACGCAAGACACTGGTGCGCAGGTTGGGGCCGGGGTTCGAGGGCTGGTCCGATGCGCTGCTCGAACGCATGGCCGACATCAGCGGGGTCAGCGACGCGCAACTGCGTCGCGTCTACAGTGATGACCTGCCCACCCCGGCAGCGCTGCTCGATACCCGGCACCGTTTCGAAATCGATCGCTTGATCAGTGCGCAGATCAACAATGTCAGGACCGGGCAGGGGCTGCAAAAGGGATTCGACTATCCGGTATCGCTGTTGCCGGAGTTGCCGCAATGGCCGAGCGGCAAATCCATTGAACTGTTTGACAGCGCCGAGTTGTGGGGGCAACCGCAGGTGCATGGCAGCCCGGCGCCAGGTGTGGCGGCGATCAAGGTGTCGCGCAGCGATCTTGCGGCGGGACGCCTGGCCCGCAGGGTGATAGAAGGCTTGAGCCCGGCTGAGCGTCGCCATTGGTTTGGCAATGACTACCTGGCACGAGACCTCGAAGCAGTGCTGCGCCAGAGCCTGGCTGAGCGGATGCTGGCGTCAAGGGTGCGAATCTTCGATAGCCTGTACTTGGACCAGACGGAAATTGTCGACACCTTGCAACGGGCCTTGCAGCGTGATTTCCAGGGGTTGTCGCGCCCGGTCGCCAAGGCTTTGGCCGAGGCTGCCAGTGAAGTTGAAAGCAGTCGTTGGCAGGCTTCGCAGCGGGTGCCGCTGACGCTAGCCAAGCGGGCCCGCGAGGCTTCGCGGCAGATCCGCCTGTCACGCGCTTGCGAAGGCCTTGAAATAAGTTACCTGGCCAAAGACGACACCTACCGGCTGGCCCTTCATTTGTTGCCGGAACTACCCGGCTGGAGCGATACGGTTCATTTGAGCGTGCGCAGCGATAGTGTTTCCGGCACCGAACTTGACAGCATCGGCAGTGCTGCAGCAGTGTCACGCAAAACGCTGGTACGCACCGCGCAGGGGTGGCGCGCACATGACGAACGCGGGGAAACGTTGGACGGGCTGAACAGCTCAGACCACGGATTTTTCACCAGCGTGCTGCTGGCCTTGCCGGACAGCGAGCGTGTGGCACTTGGCCTGAATATCGACGACAGCGACGCACTGCGCCACAAACTATTGGAGCTGGCCGCCCGCCAGCCGGCCAAGGCAAGGCTGGCGCTGGGCATGGCGGTGGACCATGGCGGCTTCAGGCCTCCTCTGCCTGTAGGCGCCGGGCGCCGTGGTTACCCCTTGGGCGGTGTGATCGGGCGCTTGTTGCCCCGCACTCTGGAGCAGCGGCTCAGAGCGCTGTTTCCAGATTTTACCGATGGGCAGTTGCGTGACTTTTTCCGCAACGCGAGCGTACAAGGTGAGAGCCTGGAGAACGTAATCGGCGATCTGGAGCAGGAGCTGAGGGCCGAACGGGAAAGCTTGTCAGCCTGGGTAGAGCAAGGGGCTACGGCCACTGCCCGCACACGGCGCAGGCTAGTGGCGATGCAGTTGCTGGATGTATGGCAGTTGCGTCACCGGGCGCCACTTGAGGTCAGTGAGTACCAACTGGATGGGACGCCGGGTTACCTGCTGAGACTGAACTCCCCTGTGGTTGACGCGCTGCCACCCCTGACGTGCGAAATCGACCAGGTTCTGGAACTCGAATTGAGCACCATGTCGGCCATCACCGAATTGCCCGCGGATTTCCTGCGAGCCTTTCCCAACTTGCGCCGCTTGAGCGTGCGCAACACACCGATCACTGACCTCCCTGAAAACGTGGCGCAACTGAGTGAGCTGCGTGTGCTGGATTTCACCTACACGCAAATAGGCCTGGCCAATCTTGAACGCTTGAGCGGGCTTCGACGCCTGTGGTCACTGGACCTCAGAGGCGTCTCGCGCTCAGCGCTCATGCTTACCGCCGCACAACTTGCGCCCTTGTGCCAGTTACCCGCCTTGCGCTTTTTGTCGCTGATGGAAAACCAAATCAGCTTCGGTCCGGGCGTGTTTGCCGAGTTGGCGCGGCTGCCGAACGTGCGCCGGTTGTATTTGACCCGCAATAACATCACCCTGACCGAGGCCGATGTCGGTGAGCTGGCTGGCATTACCACCTTGCGAGAACTGTCCATGGGGCGCAACCCCTTGATGCGCGCCCCGGATATCCGCCAGATGCCGGCGTTGCGCCTGCTGGCCTTGCCCGATGCGCAGATAACCACCTGGCCGCTCGGGCTTGAAACCACCTCGACTATCGAGGTTCGGCTTGAAGGCAACGCCATCACCGAGGTACCTGAGGGTGCCGGACGGATGCGGGGCCTGTCGTTTGGCTACGAGGGCATGAGCGAGGCGCTTATTACCCGGTTTATTCGTGAGCGCATGCAGTTGCAGCCCGATCCGGGCGCGGACGTGCTTATCGAGGAGGAGTTGGATGAGGGCGCGGACGATGACCTCAGTGCCTATCATGCGCTGACTGAAGAACAGGAGCACACCGCGCTGGAGCTGTTTCGCCTGCCTGAGTCGCGCTCATTCCGGCGCTTGCTGGCCCGTTTGTTGAGCCACGAGCAAATTACCGAGGCTCAGGCCGTGCAGATGATCGAGGCGGCAGCGGCTGACCCTGAAGGGCTGGGCAGGCAACTGTTCGCTCAGGCAGTCGACGCTGATACCTGTGAAGACCGTGACGTCGTGGTGTTCAGTGATCTGCAGGGGCTTGAAGAAGCAGACCAGGCCCTCAGCCAGGTTGCGCTTGCCCAAGGTGACCAGGCCAGTCGCCAACTGCTCGCCCTGGGTATCAGCCGCTGGCGCCTGCAGCGCTTGCGTACCTATGTGGCGGAGCAGATTCGGGGCTGGCGATCGTCGATGCCAGACATCGACGACATAGAAGTGGAGCTGTACTACCGAATTCACCTGGCCGCACGTCTGGGCTTGCGCAATCAGCCGTCCACGATGAGGTTTCCTGGTCTTGTGACCTGGGTGACCAGCGATATGCTGGAGGCGGCGGCGCGCGTCATTAGCCAGGACCAGGCTGGCTTGCTACCGCAGTGGATGGTCGAGGAAGTCTACTGGCAGAATTATCTCAGGCGTGTGCACAGCGAGCGCTTTGAGGCGCTGCAGGTTGAACTGGCCGAAGTCTTCGACCCTGCAATCGATTTCATGGAAGCGCTGCAACGGCTCCGGGGAGAGCAAGCGGACCTGGCAACGCCGCTTCCTGTGGTACAGGGCCAGACGGCTGAGCAGCTGGCGCTGGCATTCGGGGTAGCACAAAACGAGCTGGCGCAGTTGGCTTATGTCGAGGCCGAATGGAGTCAGGCGTATGCAAACCTGCAGGATGCCAGGGAGGCCAGGGAGAATGAGCTTCCAGGGCTTCTGACCAGAGAGGAAATTGAGCGTAACGCCCGATAGCGACCTGCCGGCGATTGCAGCAGGCAAAAAACCGAAGCCAGGGCTTCGGTTTTTTTATCGCTGCAAGCCGATCAGGCCGGGAACAGCTCGCTCAGTTTCATCGACAGCATCATGTCGCCTTCAACGCGCAGCTTGCCGCCCATGAAGGCCTGCATGCCGTCGGTTTCGCCGCTGACGATACCCTTGAGGGTTTCGCTGTCCAGTACCAGGGTGCAGTTGGCGTCAGCGTTTTCGCCTTCCTGGATTTCGCAGGTGCCATCCTTGACGATGAGGGCGTAGTGCTTGTCTTCGTCAGTGATGTTGAAACCGAAAACCAGGTCCAGGCCGGCGGCAGCGGCTGGGTTGAACTTGGCTTTCATCGCTTCGACGGCTTTTGCTACATCGCTCATGGTGTGTTCCTTATTAAGTGATTTGCGTGACGGGTGAGGTCACAACGAGCCGGGGTTCATCGGTAGGTGATGAGCTCCGGCGCCTTCAACAGCTGCACATGGGCCTGGCTGTTGAAGGAAGCCAGGGCCACCTCGCGGCCGCGAAACTTCAGTTGGCTGAGCGAGGTGTTGATGATCTGCCAGTTCAGCTCGAAAGCCTGGCCGGCAGTGATACGGGTTACCAGGTGGAGCAGGGCGGCGATGGTGCCGCCCGAGGTGAAAATGGCAATGTTGTCGCCGTTGCCGGCCTGCTGCAGCACCCGCTGCAGGCCGCCGTCGACACGCTGGACAAAGCCCTGCCAGCTCTCGGCGCCTTCGCAGGCATGTTCGCCGCCGTGCCAGCGCTGTACCAGCAAGGCGAACAGGCGCTGGAATTCGCTGCGGTTCTGGGTGGCGTTGCGCAGTACATGCAGGGCTTCGGGCTCGTCCGGCAACAGGCCGGGCAGCAGGCCGCGGATCACGCCATCGGCGTCGAATTCGTTGAAGGCGTTGTCGGTTTCCAGCGCGGGCACTTCACAGCCGGCGTTGTGCATGACGGCCAAGGCCAGGCGCGCGGTGTCTTGCTGGCGGCGCAGGTCGCCGGCCAGGCAGCGGTCCAGGCGCAGGCCCAGTTGCGCCAAGTGCTCGCCGAGGGCCTCGCTCTGGCGCATGCCCACGGGCGAGAGGACATCATAGTCGTCTGCACCAAATGAAGCCTGGCCATGTCGAATCAGGTAGATACTGCCCACGTCGTCCGCCTGCACTTAAGGATGAGCCGAGGTTAGGTTGCCGCTGTCGGGCTGTCAACGAAAAAACATACAAGCGTTTGAAAAGAGCGTTTGAACTGCATTGCCGAAGATTTCCTACGCTGGCAGGGTCAAGGCCGCCTCGGTATGCTTGACTATCGGTTCGCGCCGTACGGGCGCAGGCATGTTAAGGAGTTACTGTGGAGTTTCTTGCAGAGTACGCAAGCTTTCTCGCCAAGACCGCGACCCTGGTGATCGCGATTCTGATTGTCCTCTCGGCGATTGCCGGTTTGCGCGGCAAGGGCCGGCGCAAGGGCGGCGGGCAGTTGCAGGTCAACAAGCTCAACGAGTTCTACAAGGACTTGCGCGAGCGCCTGGAAAGCAGCTTGCTGGACAAGGCCCAGCTCAAGGCCCTGCGCAAGCAGCAGGCCAAGGCCGAAAAGCAGCAGAAGAAAAAGCCCGAAGAAAAGCCGCGGGTGTTCGTCCTCGACTTTGACGGCGACATCAAGGCCTCGGCCACCGAGAGCCTGCGTCACGAAATCAGCGCCGTCCTGAGCCTGGCCACGGCCCAGGACGAGGTGGTGTTGCGCCTGGAAAGCGGCGGCGGCATGGTTCACAGCTATGGCCTGGCCGCCTCGCAACTGGCGCGTATCCGCCAGGCCGGGGTGCCGTTGACGGTGTGCATCGACAAGGTCGCCGCCAGTGGTGGTTACATGATGGCCTGCATCGGCGACAAGATCGTCAGCGCGCCGTTTGCCATCCTCGGCTCGATCGGCGTGGTGGCACAGCTGCCCAATGTCAACCGCCTGCTGAAAAAGCACGATGTCGACTTCGAGGTATTCACTGCCGGGGAATACAAGCGCACCGTGACGGTGTTCGGCGAGAACACCGAGAAGGGCCGGGAGAAGTTCCAGGAAGACCTGGACGTCACCCACCAGTTGTTCAAGGATTTTGTCTCGCGCTATCGCCCGCAGTTGCACATTGATGATGTGGCTACCGGTGAAGTCTGGCTCGGCGTTGCGGCGCTGAACAAGCAACTGGTCGACCAGTTGATGACCAGCGATGAGTACCTGAGCCAGCGCGCCCGCGAGGCCAACCTGTATCACCTGCACTTTGCCGAACGCAAAAGCCTGCAGGAGCGCGTGGGGCTGGCGGCCAGCGGTTCGATCGAGCATCTGGCGATCAAGCTCTGGAGTCGTCTCAGTGGGCGTCTTTGGTAACCGGCAACCCCCGCGGCGCGCAATGCGCAAGCATTAATTAGCACCCAGGTGGTGCTGCCGGCAGGTCTCCTAGGCGTTCAAGCCTACAGGAGACTTGCCATGCCCCCCCCTCCAGTATCTGTTCCCGGCCTGCATGGCCCCTTCATCTTGCAACGCCTGCCCGCTTGGATCAGGCACGCCAGGCCCGAAAACTTCGACCAGATGGGCGCTCACCTGCTGCCGGAACAGCATGGTCGCGACCAGGGCGACTGGTTTACGGCCGCCAGCGAGGTTGAAAAAAAGCTACTGGCCGATTACCAGATGCGCAGCCGCCGTTCCGGGCAACGCCTGGCCCGTGAGCTGAAGGACTTCAAGGGCATTGGCGCGTTTTGCGAACCCTTGCTCAAGGCCCGCCTCAAGGCCGACCTCGGTGCCGAGCCTGATATCGACAACGATGAGTTCGTGCGTATCGAGCGCGAATCGGTGTTGCTGGGGGTAATGCTCAAGACCATCCCGCGCCGCCAGCGCCTGATGCAGGCCGCGTTGCAGAACTTTGCCGCCGACAGCGAGTTTGAAGACGGTACCGCGCTGGCCCCCAAGGATGCGTTCTTCCTTGAGCGGGTGCCGGGTAGCGAGCAGGGCTACCCGCGTTTTCGCTATCGCTACTCGCAAAAGCTCGATATCGATCCCCAGGCATTTGCCCACTTGTGCCATGACCTGGATCTGGGTGGGCAGTACCAGCGTCACCTGAGCGAGGTGTTCGAGCATCCGCGCAGCAGCGTCAGGCGCCGTACCCTGGCCATCGAACTGTACAAAGACCTGCTGCGGGTCGGTCTGCAGGTCGCTTTTCTCAAACAGCAGATCAGCGAGCAGGCCCGCGCGGTGCTGCTGGAGCTGGTCCAGGGCGCGCAGAGCTGCCAGGTCAGCCCCAAGGCATGCTGTTCGAGCACATGGCCAATGTCACCGCAGCGCAACTGGACAGCGCCGCAACCGAGGTGCTGGAGGGGGAGACGCCGGAATCCTTGAAGGCGGGTATTTCGGGGCGGGACTTCTGGATCGACTTTCTCAAGATGCGCTATGCGGCCCGTTTCGATGAGGCCAGCAAACCTTACTTTGCCCGGCTGGAAGCGCTGGACGCCGACAAGCAGACGATGAGCGACCAGGCGTACCGCACTCGCTCGGAAACCATTGGGCAACGGCGCACGTTGGACGAGCAGCGCTTGATCGAGACGCTGACGACGGATATCTGGAATAGCGTGCCGGATCAGGTTACCCGTTTGTAACCCTGTTGGCAGTGCAACTGGCGCCCGTGCCGAGTGAGGCTCGGGCGCCGTTTTGCATCAGCGACGACGGAACAGCGGTTGCGGTTCGTCAGTGGCGGCCTGGTAGGTCACCGAAAAGTCCTGCAGGCTTTGCAGCGCTTCGACCGGGTCCTTGTCGGCACGCAGGGCAAAGGCGTCGAAGCCGCAACGCTTCATGTAGAACAACTGATCACGCAGCACGTCGCCAATGGCGCGCAGCTCGCCGGTGAACTTGTAGCGGTCACGCAGCAGGCGCGCATTGGAGTAGTTGCGCCCGTCGGTGAAGGCCGGGAAGTTCAGGGCAATGACCTGGAACTGGTTGGCGACTTCGCCGATTTCTTCGGCTTCTTCATCGGCGTCCAGCCACACGCCCAGGCCGCCGTCGCGGGCCATGAGCATATGGCCGTGTTCACGCCACAGCTGCAGTGGAACAATGTAGTCGTCGCAGTTGGTCACTTCGTCGATGCTGAAGTCCTTGGGCAGCAGGTGCCAGGTTTCGTCGACGATCTGGTTGTTCTTAATGATTCGCTGCATAGACGCGTTCCTTGAATGGGTCGATGCCAATACGTTGGTAGGTGTCGATGAAACGCTCGTCTTCGGTACGTTTTTCAACGTAGACGTCGATCAGCTTCTCGATCACATCCGGCATGTCGTCCTGGGCAAAGGAAGGGCCGAGGATCTTGCCCAGGCTGGCGTCGCGGCTGGCGCTGCCACCCAGGGAGACCTGGTAGAACTCTTCGCCTTTCTTGTCCACCCCGAGGATGCCGATATGGCCGACGTGGTGGTGACCACAGGCGTTCATGCAGCCGGAGATGTTCAGGTCCAGCTCACCGATATCGAACAGGTAGTCCAGATCGTCGAAACGGCGCTGGATGGATTCGGCGATAGGGATCGACTTGGCGTTGGCCAGGGAGCAGAAGTCACCGCCCGGGCAGCAGATGATGTCGGTCAGCAGGCCGATGTTCGGTGTTGCGAAGCCGTTTTCGCGCAGCTCCAGCCACAAGGCGTGCAACTGGCTCTGCTCGACGTCGGCGAGGATGATGTTCTGCTCGTGGGAGGTACGCAGCTGGCCGAAGCTGTAGCGCTCGGCGAAGTCGGCGACGGCATCCAGTTGCTTGTCGGTCAGGTCGCCCGGGGCCACGCCAGTAGGCTTGAGCGACAGGGTCACGGCCACGTAGCCGGGCTTTTTATGCGCCAGCACGTTGCGCGCGCGCCAGCGGGCAAAGCCTGGGTGCTGCTGTTCGAGTTCGCTGAAGTCGAGGTTGTCCAGCGCCTTGTAGTCCGGGTCGACGAAGTGCTTGGCCACGCGGTGCACTTCGGCTTCGGTCAGGGTAGTGCTGCCGCCGCGCAGGTGGACCATTTCGGCCTCGACCTTCTCGGCAAACACTTCAGGGGTGAGCGCCTTGACCAGGATCTTGATCCGCGCCTTGTACTTGTTGTCGCGACGGCCGTAGCGGTTGTACACGCGCAGGATCGCGTCCAGGTAGCTGAGCAGGTCCTGCCAGGGCAGGAACTCGTTGATGAAGGCGCCGACCACCGGGGTACGGCCCAGGCCGCCACCGACCAGTACGCGAAAGCCCAGTTCGCCGGCTGCGTTGTACACCGGCTCCAGGCCGATATCGTGCACTTCGATGGCCGCGCGGTCGCTGCTCGAGCCGTTGATGGCGATCTTGAACTTGCGCGGCAGGTAGGCGAATTCGGGGTGGAAGGTGGTCCACTGGCGAACGATCTCGCACCACGGGCGCGGGTCAATCACTTCATCGGCAGCGACACCGGCGAACTGGTCGGTAGTGACGTTGCGCAGGCAGTTGCCGCTGGTCTGGATCGCGTGCATCTGCACGGTGGCAAGCTCGGCCAGAATCTCCGGGATGTCTTCCAGGGCAGGCCAGTTGTATTGCACGTTCTGCCGGGTACTGATGTGGGCGTAGCCCTTGTCGTAGTCGCGCGCGATCTTCGCCAGCATCCGTGTCTGACGCGACGTCAGCTGGCCATAAGGCACGGCGACCCGCAACATCGGGGCAAAACGTTGGATATAGAGGCCATTTTGCAGGCGCAGGGGGCGGAACTCTTCTTCGCTCAGTTCACCGGCCAGGTAGCGGCGGGTCTGATCACGGAACTGCTTGACGCGGTCCTCGATGATCCGCTGATCGTACTCGTCGTATACGTACATAGGGGTCCTGTTCTCAAGCTGCTTGCAGCTAATCGCGCGCACGGCCGCGCACTCCGATGCGGAGCCGAAGAAAGATAGCAGTTTGCGTTTATGCGCAAAAGTGAAGTTTTTGCATATGAAAAGAACCATTTGGACTAAGTGAGACTGACTGGCGTTTAGCCAATGTGCCACTACGGGCGGTTATAATCGGCGGTTTGAATAGCGGGAGCGTTAACGCATGCTCAAGGCCTTGTGCCAAAGCCTTTGCCTGAGCCTGCCAGTGGTGGCTGGCGCACAGGCGGCTTCAGTGGTGTTTCTCAATCCGGGCTATTCCAACGAGACCTTCTGGGTCAGCTATTCGCGTTTCATGCAGGCTGCCGCCGACGACCTGGGCATGCAGCTGAGTATCCAGTACAGCGAACGCCGGCCGGAGCTGGCGCTGACCCAGGCCCGGGAAGTGCTCGAAGGTCAGCGGCGCCCGGACTACCTGGTGCTGGTCAACGAACAGTACATCGCCCCGGAGATCATCCGACTGTCCCGTGACAGCGGGGTCAAACTGTTTCTGGTCAATAACGGCCTGACCCCGAACCAGGCCGAGCTGATCGACAGCCACCCGGACAAATACCCGCCGTTGCTCGGCACCCTGGTGGGCAACGACGAGCAGGCTGGCTACCAGATGCTCAAGCAATTGATCGCCTTGCGCGCGCAGCCGGGCCTGACCCGGCCGCTGGAACTGCTGGCGTTTTCCGGGCTCAAGACCACCCCGGCCTCGCAATTGCGCGAGCAGGGTATGCGCCGCGCCCTGGCCGAGCACCCCGAAGTGCGCCTGCGCCAGGTGGTGTATGGCGGCTGGGGCAGGGAGCGCGCCTATGAGCAGGCCAAGCAATTGATACAGCGCTACCCGAAGATCGAGCTGGTGTGGTCGGCCAATGACGAGATGGCCTTTGGTGCCATGCAGGCGGTTGTCGAGGCTGGGCATGTGCCGGGCAAGGACGTGCTGTTCAGTGCCGTCAACAGTTCGTCGGCGGCGCTGCAGGCGCGCATTGACGGGCGCCTGAGCGTGCTCATGGGCGGGCACTTTTCCCTGGGCGGCTGGGCCATGGTGTTACTGCACGATGATGCGTTGAAACTGCCAATTGATCGGGACGGGCGCCGTGAACATCAGGTGCCGGTGTTGCAAATGATCGACCCGCTGCGAGCGCGGCGCTGGCTGAACCTGCAGGAACAGGCCGACTACGGCCTGGATTTCAACCGTTTTAGCGCCCAAGGGCACCCGGGCGACTACCGTTATCCGTTCCTCAAGGCCCCCGTCGAATATTGAAATGCCCCTGCTTGAGCAATGGCCATTGCTGGACTTAACTGCAACGGGTTACATGCATTCCCATAACCACTACAAGAGGCGATGCAATGGGAAATTCGACCAAAGCGGGTAAGCCTGACAGCAGTGTCGATGCCTGGGCGATACTCTGTCTGATCATCCTGGTGGTGGTGACCGCCGTGTATTGGGTCAGCCACCAGTGACATCACGCGATGGGTAACAGTGAACCGCCCGCAGAAGGGATATCTGCGGGCGGACTGCTGTTTAGCGGGCGGTAAGGTGCATGGCCAGTTGCACCAGCCCGATCAGTACCAGAATGAAAAGCAAGGTGAACACGGTGCCCAGCGCAATAAAGTGGCTGGCCTTGCCGTGGTTGAAGTCGCGGGCGCGGTTCTTGCCGCTTTGCACCCCGAACGCCGCCGCCAGGATGCTTTGCAGCATCTGCCAGAAGGTTGGGGGTTTGCCTTGGGCGGGTTCGTCCATGAGGGGCTCCTTATAGAAGGCATCTCCCCCAGTGTAGACGGAAGCTGCAAGCTACAAGCTACAAGCTACAAGAGGCTGATGCGCCCTCTTGCAGCTTGTGGCTTGCAGCTTGCAGCTTCAGTTGTCATACCCAAGGTTAGGCGCCAGCCAGCGCTCGCTTACGCTCAGGTCCTGCCCCTTGCGCACCGTGTAGCTCTGCACCTGGTCCTTGTCGACCTTGCCCACGGCAAAGTACTGCGCCTGCGGGTGAGCGAAGTACCAGCCGCTGACCGCCGCCGCCGGGAACATGGCGAAGTGATCGGTGAGGAACACGCCGCTGGGGCCGGTTTCGCCGATGGCGGTGCCGTCGAGCAGGCGGAACAGGGTTTCCTTCTCGGTGTGGTCCGGGCAGGCCGGGTAGCCCGGGGCAGGGCGGATACCCGCGTACTGCTCCTTGATCAGCGCCTCGTTGTCCAGGTGCTCGTCCTTGGCATAACCCCAGTAGTTTTTCCGCACCTGTTCATGCAGCCACTCGGCGCAGGCCTCGGCCAGGCGGTCGGCGAGGGCCTTGACCATGATCGAGTTGTAGTCGTCGCCCTTGTCCTGGTAAGCCTTGGCCACTTCCTCGGCGCCGATGCCGGCGGTGGTGATGAAGCCACCGACGTAATCGGTGATGCCGGTCTCTTTTGGCGCAACGAAGTCGGCCAGGGAGAAGTTCGGCTTGTTGTCCGGCTTGATGGTCTGCTGGCGCAGGTGGTGCAGTTGTGCCAGCGGCTGGCCGTCGGCGCCATAGACTTCGATGTCGTCATGGTTGACCTGGTTGGCCGGCCAGAAACCGAACACCGCGCGGGCGCTGATCAGCTTCTCGTCGATCAGCTTGGCGAGCATCTCCTGGGCATCCTTGAACAGCGCGGTGGCCGCTTCGCCGACCACTTCGTCGGTGAGGATGCGCGGGTACTTGCCGGCCAGGTCCCAGGAAATGAAGAACGGCGTCCAGTCGATGTAGGCGGCCAGCACCTTGAGGTCGATGTCCTTCAGCACTTTGACGCCGGTGAAGCTCGGTACCACCGGCTGATAAGCGGCCCAGTCGTATTTCGGCTTGGCGGCAATCGACTGCTCGTAGCTCAGGCGCTCGGTGCGGGCGCTGCGGTTGGCGGTGCGCTCGCGGACTTCAACGTAGTCCTGGCGGGTCTTTTCGACGAAGCCCGGCTTGAGCTCCTTGGACAGCAACTGGGTGGCGACCCCCACGGCACGCGAGGCGTCGGTGACGTAGATCACCGCGTCGTTGCTGTATTTGGGCTCGATTTTCACCGCCGTGTGCGCCTTGGAGGTGGTGGCGCCGCCGATCATCAGCGGCAGGTGGAAGTCCTGGCGCTGCATCTCACGGGCAACATGGACCATCTCGTCCAGCGACGGGGTGATCAGCCCGGACAGGCCGATGATGTCGCACTTCTGCTCGCGGGCGGTCTGCAGGATCTTCTCGGCCGGGACCATGACCCCAAGGTCGACGATGTCATAGCCGTTGCAGCCGAGCACCACGCCGACGATGTTCTTGCCGATGTCGTGCACGTCGCCCTTGACCGTGGCCATGAGGATCTTGCCCTTGGCTTCGGGTTTGTCGCCTTTTTCCGCTTCGATGAACGGAATCAGATGGGCCACCGCCTGCTTCATTACCCGCGCGGACTTGACCACCTGGGGCAGGAACATCTTGCCGGCGCCGAACAGGTCACCGACCACGTTCATGCCGCTCATCAGCGGGCCTTCAATCACCTCGATGGGGCGCGCGCACTGCTGGCGGCATTCTTCGGTGTCTTCGACGATAAAGGCAGTGATGCCTTTGACCAACGCGTGTTCCAGGCGCTTGTCGACCGGCAGCGAGCGCCATTCTTCGTTCTCGACTTCCTTGACCGCGCCACCGCCCTTGTAGTCGTCGGCGATAGCGAGCAGGGCGTCGGTGCCGTGCGGGGTGCGGTTGAGCACCACGTCCTCGACCTTCTCGCGCAAGGCTGGCGGGATTTCGTCGTAGATCTCCAGCTGGCCGGCGTTGACGATACCCATGGTCAGGCCATTCTGGATCGCGTGGTAGAGGAACACCGAGTGGATCGCCTCGCGCACCGGGTTGTTGCCGCGGAACGAGAACGACACGTTGGATACCCCGCCCGAGGTCAGGGCGTAGGGCAGATGGTCGCGGATGTAGGCGCAGGCTTCGATGAAGTCGACGGCGTAGTTGTTGTGCTCTTCGATGCCGGTGGCGACGGCGAAGATGTTCGGGTCGAAGATGATGTCTTCCGGCGGGAAGCCCACTTCATTGACCAGGATGTCGTAGCTGCGCTGGCAGATCTCGCGTTTGCGCGCAGCGGTGTCGGCCTGGCCGACCTCGTCGAAGGCCATCACCACCACGGCGGCGCCGTAGCGCTTGCACAGCTTGGCGTGATGCTTGAAGGCCTCGACGCCTTCTTTCATCGAGATCGAGTTGACGATGCCCTTGCCCTGGATGCATTTGAGGCCCGCTTCGATCACGTCCCATTTGGAGGAGTCGATCATGATCGGTACGCGGGAGATGTCCGGCTCGCCGGCGATCAGGTTGAGGAACTTGACCATGGCTGCCTGGGAATCGAGCATCCCTTCGTCCATGTTGATGTCGATCACCTGGGCGCCGGCCTCGACTTGCTGCAGGGCGACTTCCAGGGCTTCGGTGTAGTTCTCTTCGCGGATCAGCCGGGCGAACTTGGCGGAACCGGTGATGTTGGTGCGCTCACCGACGTTGACGAACAACGAGTTGCGGTCGATGGTGAACGGCTCCAGGCCCGACAACCGGCACGCCTTGGGGATGTCCGGAATGGCCCGTGGCGGGTACTTGGCCACCGCTTCGGCAATTGCCTGGATATGCCCGGGGGTGGTGCCGCAGCAACCGCCAATGATGTTCAAAAAGCCGCTGGCGGCGAACTCTTCGACCACCACGGCCATCTCGGCCGGGGTTTCGTCGTATTCACCGAAGGCGTTCGGCAGGCCGGCGTTGGGGTGCGCCGAGACATGCGTGCCGGCCTTGGTCGACAGCTCTTCGAGGTAGGGGCGCAGGTCCTTGGCGCCGAGGGCGCAGTTCAGGCCCACGGAGATCGGGTTGGCGTGGCGCACCGAGTTCCAGAAGGCTTCGGTGGTCTGCCCCGACAGGGTCCGGCCGGAGGCGTCGGTGATGGTCCCGGAGATCATGATCGGCAGTTCGACGCCGTCCTCCTCGAACACCTGCTGCACGGCGAAGATCGCCGCCTTGGCGTTGAGGGTGTCGAAGATGGTTTCGATCAGGATCAGGTCGGCGCCGCCCTCGATCAGGCCGCGGGTGGCCTCGATGTAGTTTTCTACCAACACATCGAAGGTGACGTTGCGGTAGCCCGGGTCGTTGACGTCGGGGGAAATCGAGCAGGTGCGGCTGGTCGGGCCGAGTACGCCGGCAACGAAGCGTGGTTTGTCCGGCGTCTCGAGGGTCTTGGCGTCGGCCACCTGGCGGGCGACGCGCGCGCCTTGCACGTTGAGCTCGTAGACCAGTGCTTCCATGCCGTAGTCGGCCTGGGAAATCTGCGTGGCGTTGAAGGTGTTGGTTTCGAGAATGTCGGCGCCGGCGTCCAGGTAGGCTTTCTCGATAGCGGCGATGACGTCGGGGCGCGACAGCAGCAACAGGTCGTTGTTGCCTTTGACATCGCTTGGCCAATCGGCGAAGCGCGTGCCACGATAGTCGTGTTCCTCGAGGCGGTAGCTTTGGATCATAGTACCCATGCCGCCATCGAGAATCAGGATGCGCTCTTTGAGTGCTTGCTGAAGTGCTTGGAAACGAGCGCTGCGGTCAGACATAGGACTACCTGGTCGGGCAAATACAAAAGTTGCGGAATAATAACAAAGCTGCGCGGTTTTTAGACGTGTTGAAGATTTACATGAATTTCATTCATGTTGGCACGCCGCCAGCACCGGTAGAATCGTGAAGCTATCAATACCCAGGACATTCGGCACATGGTGCATCGCTTACTTGCCGGCGCTTTCGCTCTGTTCATCAGCGGCGTGGCGTTGGGGCAAGCCCCTCAATCAAGCTCGGCTATTTCGTATACCCGGGACATCCAACCGATCTTTACCGAGAAATGCGTGGCCTGCCACGCCTGCAACGACGCGGCCTGCCAGCTGAACCTGGGCAGTGCCGAGGGTGCCTCGCGGGGCGCTTCGAAAGTGCCGGTGTACCAGGGCGACCGCAGCACGGCGGTGGCGCCGACGCGGCTGTTCTACGACGCCAACAGCACGCAAGCCTGGCAGCGCAAGGGCTTTTACTCGGTACTCGACAACCAGGGCAGCCAGGCTGCGCTGATGGCGCGGATGCTCGAACTGGGGCACAAGACCCCGCTGACGCCCAACGCCAAGCTGCCCGAGGAGATCGTCCTGGGCCTGAACCGCAACAACATGTGCCCGCTGCCCGGCGAGTTCGACGCCTATGCCGGCGCACACCCGAAAGAGGGCATGCCGCTGGCGGTCACCGGCCTCACCGATGCCCAGTACCAGACCCTGCAACGCTGGCTGGCGGCCGGTGCGCCGGTGGAGCACAACCCGATCCAGCCGAGCGCCAAAGAGGCCGCGCAGATCGCCGACTGGGAGGCGCTGCTCAACCGCCCGGGTTCGACCGAAGCGCTGGTCGGCCGCTGGCTGTACGAGCACCTGTTCCTGGCCCACATTCATTTTGTCGGTGGCGAGCAGGGGCACTTCTTCCAGTGGGTGCGATCGCGCACGCCAAGCGGCCAGCCGATCGACCTGATCGCCACGCGCCGGCCCAATGACCCGCCGGGCACCGACTTCTATTACCGGCTGATGCCGGTGCAGGGCGTGATCGTGCATAAAACCCACATCACCTACCCGATGGGCCCGCAGAAGCTCAAGCGCGTCAAGCAGCTGTTCTACAGCGGCGACTGGCACGCCAATGCGCTGCCCGGCTATGGCCCGCGCCACCGTGCCAACCCGTTCGAGACCTTCGAAGCGATTCCGGCGGTGGCCCGTTACCAGTTCATGCTCGATAACGCCGAGTACTTCGTACGCACCTTCATCCGTGGCCCGGTGTGCCGTGGCCAGATCGCCACCGACGTGATCCGCGACAACTTCTGGACGCTGTTCCAGGAACCGGCCCACGACCGCTACCTGACCGATGCCGAGTATCGCGGCCAGGCCACGCCGCTGCTGGCCATGCCCGGGCAGATCGACGACGTCGGCAGCATCCTGACCCTCTGGCATGCCTACCGCGACAAGCGCAACGAGTACGAAAAGCTGCGCCGCGATGCCTATGCCGAAGTCCCGCCGCCGAGCTGGTCGACCCTGTGGGCCGGTAATGACAACGCGCTGTTGACCATCTTCCGCCACTTCGACAGCGCCTCGGTGAGCAAGGGCCTGATCGGTGACGTGCCGAAGACCATCTGGCTGTTCGACTACCCGCTGTTCGAGCGCACCTATTACCAGCTGGCGGTCAACTTCGACGTCTATGGCAACGTCTCGCACCAGGCGCAGACGCGGCTGTACTTCGACCTGATCCGCAATGGCGCCGAGGTCAACTTCCTGCGCCTGATGCCGGCCGATGCCCGTGCTGCGATCCTCGGCGACTGGTACCAGAACAGCGGCAAGGTGAAGATGTGGATGGACTATGAGGACATCGACACCGACACCCCGAGCGCGCTGAAGCTGGATAAACGCGACCCCAAGCGTGACTTCGGCCTCAAGCTGATCCAGCGCACCGGTAGCCTCAATGCCGCGCCCGACCCGATCAACCGTTGCCAGGGCGCCTACTGCTCGCGCCCGCAGATGAGCGAAACGTTCCGCGATGTCGAACAGGCCCTGAGCCGCCTGGTATCACGCCCGGCGGCCGGCCTTAAGGTGATCAACCAGTTGCCGGAAGCGACCATGCTGCGCATCGAAGGGCCGGGTGGCCAGCGTCAGGTCTACAGCCTGCTGCGCAACCGCGCCCACAGCAACGTCGCCTTCATGCTCGGCGAGGCCTACCGTTACCAGCCGGGCCTGGACACCCTGACCCTGGTGCCGGGCGTGCTCAGCAGCTACCCGAACTTCATCTTCAACGTCCCGGCCAGTGATGTGCCGGAGTTCGTCGAGGACCTGGAAGCGGCCCGTGATGACACCGCCAAGTTCGAGCGTATTGTCATGCGCTGGGGCGTGCGTCGCAGCCATCCGCAGTTCTGGCAGTACTTCCATGACCTCGACAGCTACATCAAGGAGACCGAGCCGGTAGAGTCGGGCGTGCTCGACATGAACCGCTACGAGAATCTCTGAACATGATCTTTTCCGACAGAATTACTAGGACTTTGTTCGGCGGCCAGGTTGGCGTAAACTGCCGACAAGTCTGTGAGGAACTTCCATGAGCGCCATAACTATTACCGACGCCGCGCACGATTACCTGGCCGATCTGCTGGAAAAGCAGAACACCCCGGGTATTGGCATTCGCATTTTCATTACCCAACCGGGCACCACCTACGCCGAGACCTGCATTGCCTACTGCAAGCCGGGCGAAGAGAAGCCGGAAGACCAAGCGGTGGGCCTTAAATCCTTCACCGCCTACCTCGACGCGGTCAGCGTGCCGTTTCTCGAGGACGCCGTGGTCGACTACGCCACCGACCGCATGGGCGGCCAGCTGACCATCAAGGCGCCGAACGCCAAGGTGCCGATGGTCAACGAAGACAGCCCGATCAACGAGCGCATCAACTACTACCTGCAAACCGAGATCAACCCGGGGCTGGCCAGCCACGGCGGCCAGGTCAGCCTGATCGAAGTGGTCGAGGACGGTATTGCCGTGCTGCAGTTCGGTGGCGGTTGCCAGGGCTGCGGCCAGGCCGACGTGACCTTGAAGGAAGGCATCGAGCGGACCTTGCTCGAGCGTATTCCGCAACTCAAGGGTGTGCGTGATGTGACTGACCACAGTCAGAAAGAGAACGCCTACTACTAGCTCCATAGGGCCCCATCGCTGGCAAGCCAGCTCCCACAAGGTTCGGTGCATGCTGTACCTGTGGGAGCTGGCTTGCCAGCGATGGCGGTCTTCAAGCCTCAAAAGTCATAACTGACACTCGCATAGTAAAACGCCCCCTGCGCCCCCTCCGGCGACGTAATCGAATACTTCGGCACCCCGTACAACTGCGGCCCTTCGAGCTTGTCCGGATGGCTGTCGAACAGGTTGATCGCGCCCACCGACAGTTTCAGCCCCTGGTCGAAGCTGTAGCTCAGGTCCAGGTCGGTGATCCACTGCGGGCTGAAGGTCTGGTCCAGGTTCGGGTTGCTGCTGTTCAGGCTCTGCCACTGGCCATAACGGCGCTGGGTCAGGGTCACGCCCCAGTTCTCGTAAAGCCAGTTGGCGCTCAAGGTCAGCTTGTCTTCCGGCGTGCCGTGTTCGATCAGGCCCTGGGTGGCGCGGCCGACGATCTGCTCGCCGCTGATACCGCCGACATCGCGCAGCTCGGTGATTCGCGTGCGGGTCTTGGCAACGCCTGCGTTGAGGTTCAGCCGGCCAAACTGCTGCAAGTCCCACTGGTATTGCCCCGCCAGTTCCAGGCCGTCGGTGCGGGTGTCGGCGATGTTGGTGTAGAACGCCGCACTCTGGATGTTGGCGTAGGGCGTGCCGGCAAAGATCGGCCCGACCACGTTGCTGGGCAACTGGTCGGAGAGGGTGATGCGGTTGTCGATATCGATGCGGTAGGCATCCAGGGTCACCGAAGCGTTGCTCAGCGGGCGCCAGACCAGGCCCAGGGACAGGTTGGTGGACTCCTCGGGCTTCAATGCGCGGCCACCGAGCAAGGCCGCCTCCGGGCTGTCGGCGCGCAGGGTGCGCTGCTGTACTTCGACCCAGTTGCCGCTGCCTGAAGGCTGTTCGACCACCTGCACGCTGAACGACGACAAACCGCTCTGCACCAGCGATGGCGCGCGGTAACCGGAACTGATGCTGCCGCGTGCGGCGATTTGCGGGGTGAAGTCGTAGCGCAGCGACAGCTTGCCGTTGGTGGTGTCGCCAAAGTCCGAATAATGCTCGGAACGCACCGCAACCCCAGCCTGGAACTTGTCGGTGATCTGCCCTTCGACATCGACATAGGCACCGAACACCTTGCGCTCAAGCGACGCGGCATCGACCTGGGTGATGCCTGCGTAGTAACCGGGAATGCGCCGGCCACTCAGTGGGTCGAGCGTGTTGAACAGCGGCCCGTTCTGCCAGCCAGCCGCTTCGCCGGCACTCAGGCTGTAGTGCTCCTTGCGCCAGGCCAGGCCCGCCGACAGGGTCAGCGGCTTGGCCAGCAGGTCGGTAGGGAAGTCGCGGACCCAGTCCAGGGTCAGGTTGGTCTGTTCGTTCTCGCGCTCGCCGGTGTAGATCTTCTGCGGGCTGGCGTTGCCCCAGCTGGGGTTGATGGCATTGCGGTCGGTGGACTTGAGCGTGTCGTTGCCGTAGTTGGCCGCCAGGTCGAACTTGCCCAGTTGATCGTCTTCGTAACGCACGCCACCGGTCACGGCATAGTCTTCAAGGTTGTAGCGGGTGATCGGCAAACGACCGTCCGGGTAGCGCTGCAGGGCCACGCTGCCGTAGTTGTTGCGCAGGGTTGTCGGCGGGTCGAAGAAGCCTTCGGCGTCGGTGTTCTTGTGCGCGTAGGTGGCAAAGCCGTAGGCGGTCAGGCCGTCGCCGATGCCGAGCTCGCTGTTGGCCAGCAGGTTGTACTGGTCGGAGACATTGCCCGAGCCCCAGTTCCAGGTGCGGTAGCGGTTGTTCTGTTCGCGCTCGCTGTTGATGCTGGGGGAGCCGGGGTAGAAAATGCGGTTGTCCGGGCGGGTGTCGCTGGCCGGGTCCTGGCTGCCGGCATCGAAACTCAGGTTGAGAAAACCATCGTTGGGCAGGGCCAGGCCCTTCCAGCCGCTGAGCTTGCGCTGCAGGCCGTCGCCCTTGGCGTAGCCGCCAAAACGATAGCCGATGTTGCCGCCGGCGTCGTTCTCCTTGAGCACGATATTGATCACCCCGGCGATGGCATCCGAGCCGTACTGGGCAGCGGCGCCATCACGCAGGATCTCCACCCGCGAGATGGCGCTGAGCGGGATCAGGCTCAAGTCCACCGCCGCCGCACCGCGGCCGTTGGCCAGGCCCTGGCGGGTGACGTTGGCACTGCTGTGGCGGCGCTTGCCGTTGACCAGCACCAGCACCTGGTCGGAGGCCAGGCCGCGCAACGAAGCGCCCTGGGCAATGGAGCCGGCAAAGGCCCCTTGCGGCGACTGCGGGAAGCTGAACGACGGCGACAGCGCAGTGAGCGCACCGGACAAATCCTGCGCGCCGGTTTCCTGCAACTGCTCGGCGCTGAGCACATCCACCGGGGCGGCGCTTTCCAGGGCGGTGACATCGCTGCGGCGGGTGCCGACCACCACCACGGTGTCGAGCTTGCTGTCGCTGGCGCCCGGCGCCTGGGCGTAAACGCCGGGCGCGCCGAAGCCGCCGATGACCAGCGCGATGGCGCTGGCCTTGGGGGTAGGTCGGAACATGGGAACAGACTCCTGTAAGGCGCAAAAGGTGCAGCGATCAGAACCGGCTGGTGACACTCAGGCCCACGGTGCGCGGGTCGCCATAGGTGATCACGTACTGGCCGGCGGTGCCGTTGGGGCGGCCGTGGACCTGGTAGCGGCGGTCGGTGAGGTTGTTGACGAAACCGGTGACGCTGAGCTTTTCATCCGGGCTGAACCAGGTCAGGCGGGTATTGGCCAGGGTGTAGTGCGGCTGGTTGAGGGGCTGGTCGGCGCTGCTCTGGCGATCGGCGAGGAAGTACTCGCGGTCACGGAAGCTGACATCGGCACCGGCCACCAGCTTGCCGCCGACCTCCAGCGGGATGGTGTAGTCGCCACCCAGCGACACCACGTAGCGCGGCGAACGCACGAAACTGTTGCCGCTGTAGTCGGCGGTGACAGCACCGGTGGTGGGGTTGGTGTTCTTGAAGTCGGTGTATTCGGTGTCGAGGAACGACAGCGCCGCGCGCAGGTGCAGGGCGTCGGTTGGCTGGCCCTCGATTTCGAGCTCGGCGCCCTTGACCTTGCCCTTGGCACCGTTGGTCAGCGCCGTGGTGAGGATGCCGTTGTTGACCGTCAGCAGGTTGACCTGGATGTCCTGGTAGTCGTAGTAGAACAGGTTGGCGTTGACCGTCAGGCGATGGTCGAGCCATTCGGACTTCAGCCCCAGCTCGTAGGCGTCCAGCTCTTCCGGATCGACCGTGGTCAACTGCGCGAGGCTGGTCGACAGCCCGGTGTTGAACCCACCGGAACGGAAGCCATGGGCGTAGCGGAAGAACACCCGCAGGTTGTCATTGATGCGGTACTCGGGGGTCAGGTCGTAGGTCCAGGCATCCCAGCGCTTGGCTTCTTCCTGGGAGCCGTTGCTGCCGTTGGCGGTCAGCGGGATCAGCGGGCCGTTGGCGGTGGCGCGGGTCAGTTGCACCAGGTCCAGGTCGATGTCCTTTTTCTCGGTGGTCCAGCGCAGGCCGCCGGTCACCGTCAGGTTGTCGGTGACGTCGTAAGCCAGGTTGCCGAACAGCGCGTAGCTGTCGGTCTTGTGGGTGTAGCTCAGGTCGCGAAAGTCCACCACGCCGCCAGTCTGGTTGGAGCCCGTACCATTGGGCGTCGGCCCCGGAGTGACGGTGCGCAGGGCGCTGCTGTCGAGGGTTTCGTGGAAGTAGTGGGCGCCGAGCATCCAGCGCAGGGTTTCCTGCTGCGGCGAGGCCAGGCGAAACTCCTGGGAATACTGGTCGTAGCGGTTGTCGCTGTCGGCGGCGCCGTTGACTTCATAGGGGGTGTAGTCGGCGTCGCTGAGCTGCTGGTTGCGGATGTAGTCGTAGGCGCTGATCGAGGTCAGCGTGTAGTCGCCGATGTCCCAGTTCAGGGTCAGCGAGGTGCCGTTGTGGTCGAGCTTGGCATCTTCATCGACGTTCAGCTCGATGCGCCGGCCTTCCGGGCGCTGGTAACCGACGTTGTAGTAGCGGCCGAGCGTTAGCGAACCGCTGCTGCCATCGCCCTTGAACTGGCGGCCGTGGATCTTCCACAGCGCTTCCAGGTCGGGGTTGAGCTTGGCCAGAAACTGCACGCGCACCGCCTTCTTGTTGACGTCGCCGTAGGTCTGGTCGTTGCTCAGGTTGTGGGTGAAGCCATCGCGCTCTTCGGAGTACAGCGACACCCGTGCGGCCAGGCGCTCATCGACCAGCGCGCCACCGATGGCACCACTGAGGATGCGCTCGTTCTTGCTGCCAAAACCGATCGTGCCAAAGCCGTCGGTCTCGAAGCCCGGCTTCTTGGAGATGATGTTCACCGCACCGGCGGTGGTGTTCTTGCCGTACAGGGTGCCCTGCGGGCCGCGCAGGATCTCGATGCGCTCCAGGTCGAACAGCGGGCCGCCGCCGGCCACCGGCGCATTGAGGTAGACGTCGTCGGCGTAGATGCCCACCGGGTAGACGGTGGCAGCGCCAGTGTCGCCGGTGCCCAGGCCGCGGATGTACCAGCGCGGGCGGCCGTCGCCGTCGGGGTTCTTCGCTGAAGCGTTGGGGATGAACGTGGTGATGTCGCCCATGGCCCGAACGCCGTCGGCGGTGATGCTGCTGCCTTGCACGGCGGTGACCGCCACAGGGACTTCCTGCAGGGTTTCTTCGCGGTGCTGGGCGGTGACCGTGACGGTCTTCAGGGCCGGTGTGGTGCTGTCGTCGGCCCTGAGCAGTTGCGACTGGCTGGCCAGCAGGATGCTCAGGCCGATGCCTTTGGCGATTGGGTTAAGTGTGTGCATGCTGCTGGTCTCCCCGGATGTGCAGTTGAAGGGGATAGAGCAGGGTTTGTGCCATGTTTGTAAGTTACTGTATTTAAGGGTGTTTAATGGATTTTTGGGGAGTGATTGTTAGCTATTCAGCAGGGGGTGTGGAATTCCTGTTGCTGGGGCAGCAATCGCGGGGCAAGCCCGCTCCTACAGGGTGGGAGCGGGCTTGCCCCGCGATCAGGTAGCGACCCGCGAAGTGGAGCCGATCACCGCCTCCAGCACCCTGAAATCAATCCACTCACGCACATCGAAGCGCCGCGGTATAAAGGCCCAGCGATGGAGAAAATCGGTGAAATCCTGCAACGCCTCGATCGAGCGGCTATCGAGCGTGGTGCGCAAGCGCCGATGGGCATCCTCGCCATAGGCCGCCGCCACCCAGTACTCGCTGGTGTTCAGCTCACGGGCCAGGTAGCGCCGGGTTTCATCGGCATTGGCCCAGGCCCACTGCTCGGTGCGCAGCAGCACGTCAACGATGCGCTTGCAGGCACCGAAGTGCTGCTCCAGCAGGTTGATATCCACGGTCAAGGTGCGCGGCGTACCGTTGTTCGAACGAATCAGCGGGTCAGGGTGGGAGCCGGTGTCGATCACCACCCGCAAGCCGAACTCGTGGGCCAGTTGCAGCGCTGAGGCGCCCTTGAGGAAGATCGCATCGATATCCCCGCGCAGCAGGCCGATCAGTTCGTTGTTGCGCCGGCTGACCCGGTTCACCCCCAGGGTCACCGCTGCGCCATGCACATGGGTGACCTGTTCATCACTGTGAGTGCCGCCATAGGGGTAGTCGACCAGCTCGACATCGGCCACGTTCAGGCCTTCGAGTTTCAGCGCGTTCTCCAGCCCGCGCAGGGCCTGGGCGCGGGTGAAGTCGATCTGCACGTTGGCCCATTTCGGCAGGCCGAAGCGGCGGTTCTTCAGGTCGCGAACCGTGCGCACGCCACTGTCTTCGGTGGTCAGGATCAACTGCACCTCATCGGCCCAGCTCAGCCCCAGCACGCGGGTCTGCACGCCGCTGGCGTAAGCCCAGATCGCCGGAATGTTGCCGCCGTGGCGCACCGAGTTGCGCAGGTGATGGTCGTAATGGGCTTCGCGCACTTCGCGCTCGCTGGATTCACGCAGCGACTGTATCGAGGTGCCCAGCGGCTGGAAGGCTTCGGCCAGGCGCCCGCTTTGCACGGCGATGCCAAGGCCGGTGGGCACCGGGCTGTGGGTGTACCAGAGGGTATCGAGGGGTGTGCTCATTGTCGGTTCTAGTCCTTGTCAGGTGGCCGGTTAGCCGGCCAGTGCGGTATGCAGCCCGTCCATGGGGCGGCGGTCGATCCATTGGCGCACATCGAACGCCGTGCGGATAAAGCGCCAGCGCTGCAGGAAGGCAATGAAGTCCTGCAGGGCGGCGATGGCCTGTTCGTCGAGGGCGGTGTGCAGGCGCTTGTGGGCGTCTTCGCCGTAGGCGCGGCTGACCCAGTACTCGCTGCTGTTGGTTTCCAGGGCCAGGTAGCGGCGGGTCTGCTCCGGGTGCTGGTGAGCCCAGGCTTCGGCGCGCCGCACGCTGTCGAGCACCCGGGTGGCGACGGGCAGGTGCTGGTCGAGCAGGTCCTGATCGACGCTGAGGGTGCGCGGCGTGCCGTTGTTGCTGCGGATCAGCGGGTCGGGGTGGGCGCCAATGTCCAGCAGCGTGCGCAGGCCAAAATCATGGGCCTGCTGCACGGCGCTGGCACCCTTGAGGAAGATCGCGTCGACTTCACCGCGCAGCAGGCCGATCAGCTCCAGGTTGCGTGCCTCTTCACTGCTGGTCACGCTGCTGCCGGCAACAACGCGCACGGGGCTGTCGCTGAAGCCGCTGTCGTAGCGGTAGTTGACCAGCTGCAAGTCGCCGACCTGCAGGCCATCGAGCTTCAACGCGTTCTCCAGCCCGCGCAGGGCCTGGGCGCGGGTGAAGTCGATCTGCGCGCGGGCGCGGTCGGGCAAGCCGAAACGCTTGCCAGCCAGCTGCTGGATGCTGTGAATGCCGCTGTCGGCGCGGGTCAGGATCAACTGCGCTTCATCGGCCCAGGACAGCCCGATCAGGCGCGTGGCACGGCCTTGGGCGCGGGCCCAGATCGCCGGGATGCTGCCGCCATGGCGCACCGAATGGCGCAGGCTGTGATCGAAGTGCGACTCGCGCACTGTGGCGTCATCGGCCTCGCGGATCGACTGCACCTGGGTGCCGAGGCTGCGCAGGCTGTCCTGCAACCAGCCTTGCTGCACGGCGATGCCCAGCCCCGTGGGCACCGGGCAGCGGGTGTACCAGAGGGTATCGAGGGGTGTGCTCATGAAAGGCTCCGGTCAGGCGCTGGCGGTCAGGGGCAGGCTGGCGACCGGCGCCTGGCGCACCAGCGGCAGCACCTCCTGGCCGATGCGCAGGGCTTCTTCCAGGTGCGGGTTGCCGGCCAGGATGAAGGTCGAGAAGCCGGCGTCGCGGTATTCGGCCAGGCGTTCGGCAATGTGCTCGTGGCTGCCCACCAGGCCCACGGTCGGCCCCGGCTTGGCCTTGGCGAAACCGGCCCAGAGGTTGGGGCCGATGATCAGGTCGTCGAAGCGCTGGATGTTCTGGTGATAGGCCGTTTGCCGCGCGCCGCCGACCGAGTCGCTGGCGCTGGTGAAGGCCTTGGAGATGGCGCTGGGCTTGCCGTCGAGCTTGTCGAACTGGCGCCGCAGGTCGCGCCAGGCGGCGTCTTCGGTTTCACGGGCGAACAGGTCGACACGCAGGCCGAAACGCACCGTGCGGCCTTGCTTGTCGGCCAGTTCGCGCACCCGTTCGATATGCGGTTTGAGCTGCTCAACAGGCTCTGCCCAGTTCAGGTAGACATCGGCGTGACGGGCGGCCACGTCCAGTGCCGGGTCGGAGAACCCGGAGAAGTACACCCCCGGCTTGCGCTCGTTGCCCAGGTGCGGTGGCAGCGCGCCGTTCTCCAGGCGGTAGATGTCGCCGTCGTAGGAGAAGCGTTCGTTGTTCCACAGCCCTGCGATGATGTCGAGGAACTCGCCGGTGCGCTGGTAGCGCTGGTCGTGGTCGAGAAAGTCGCCCTGGGCGCGCTGGCTGGCCGGGTTGCCGCCGGTGATGATGTTCCAGTCCAGGCGCCCGTGGCTCAGGTGCTGGAGGATCGCCGCCTGCTGGGCGGCGTAGGCGGGCAGGGTCCAGGTGGCCTGGAAGGCGATCAGAAAGCGCAGCCGGCGGGTTTCCCGGGCCAGGGCCGCGGCGGCGATCCACGGCTCGGGGCCGGTGGGCAACAGCGCGCCTTCGAAGCCTGCAAGTTCCGCGGCCTTGGCCACCTGGGCGATGTAGTCGATGTAGGTGAAACCGTCGGCGCTGCCGTCCTGCAGCAGGCCGGGGGCGATATGCCCGGGCGTGTGGCTGAAGCTGCCGCGGTTGTGCTTGTCGGTGCTCAGTTGCGGGCCGTCGGTGCCCAGGGGCAGACGCCAGAAGAATTCGGTGCTCATGGCTGTTCCTCGGTGAATGTGAGGACACTGGTGCAACGCCCATGCCACGCCGCGCGGGCCCGGAATTACAGGGGGTTGAGGGCAGGGGTGTTGCCAGGGCAGCAGCGGGTCAGCAGTGGCTGCGGCGGTTGCAGCACAACAGCATCGCTGGCAAGCCCGCTCCCACAGGCTGTGGGAGCGGGCTTGCCCCGCGAAAAGGCCCTCAACTAGCTTGCAGTTCAGCACCATGCTGATAGCGCCGGTACAACGCCGCATATTCGCCACCCCTGGCCAACAACTGTTGATGCGGCCCTTGCTCCACCAGCCTGCCCTCGCGAATCAGCACGATCCGGTCGGCATCGCGGATGGTCGCCAGGCGGTGGGCGATGATGATCGCCGTGCGCCCCTCGCACAGCCGCCGCAGTGCCCGCTGGATGCGCCGCTCGGTGTGCACGTCGACCGCCGAGGTGGCCTCGTCCAGCACCAGCACCGCCGGGTCGGCCAGGTACGCCCGCACCAGGCACACCAGCTGGCGCTGGCCCTGGCTCAGGTGGCTACCCAGCGGCCCGACCTGGGTGTCGTAGCGATGGGGCAGGCGTTCCAGCACCTCGTCGGCACCCAGCTCGCGCACCGCAGCAATCAGGGTTTGATCCTCGGCATCCGGTGCGGCCAGGCGCAGGTTGTCGAGAATGCTGCCGTTGAACAGTACGTTGTCCTGCAGCACCACACCCACATGGCGGCGCAACTGTTGCTGGCTGAGCTGGCGGATATCGACGCCATCGAGGGTCACTGCGCCCCGGTCGACTTCGTAGAAGCGCGTGAGCAACTGCACCAGGGTACTTTTGCCATGCCCGGACGGGCCGACGATCGCCAGCACTTCACCGGCATGAATGCGCAGGTCCAGGCCGTCGATCACCGGCCGGGCCGGCTGTGGCAGGTAGGCAAACTGCACCTGTTGAAAATGCACCTCGCCACGGGCCCGGGGCAGGTCAACCGGGGTAAGCGGGTCGAGGATCTGCGGCGCCGTGTCGAGCAACAGGAAGATCCGTTGGGCCGAGGCGGAACCGGTCGCGTAGCGTTCGAACAGGTCGGTCAGCTCTTGCAATGGCCCGAGGAACAGCATCACGTAGAACAGGCTCTCGCCCACCTGGCCGACTGTGACGGTGCCCGCGGCCAGGCTGTTGCCGCCGACCAGCACCAGCACCGCCATGCCGGCGGCGGTGAGCAGGGCGGTAAAGGGCGCGAACCAGCCCGAGCGCAAACTGCCGACGATCAGCGCGTTGTTGAAGGCGTGCAGCAACTGCTGGTAGTGCGCCAGGTTCGGCGCTTGCTGGCCGGTCTGCTGCAACAGGCGAACGCCGCTGACGCTCTCGACCAGGTGCGCGGTAAAGCGGCTGCGCTGTTCGGCGACCTTGGCCCAGTTGCGCTGGGCGATGCGCTTGAAGGCCCAGGTCGCCGCCAGCAGCAAGGGCACGCTACCGATCAGGCTGAAGAAGAACAGCGGTTCGATCAGCCACAGCATCACGGCCGCCAGGCTGCAGCGCAGCAGGGCGCCGAGCAGCTCCGGCGGGCCCTGGATCAGCAGCGGCTCCAGGGCATCGACGTCGCGGTCGGCGCGGGAAATGATGCGCCCGGCGCGGGTGCGATCGAAGTAGCCGACGCTCAAGGCCTGGACATGGGCAAACACCCGCACCCGCAACTGGTTGAGCACGCCGATGGCGGCGCTGCCGGCAATGTACTGCGACACCCCGGCAAGTAGAAAACGCCCCAGCCAACTGGCCGTAAGCCCCAACCCCAGCCATAGCACCAGTGGCTGGTCGAGCAGCCAGCGGTTGCCGTCGTGGATCAGGCCGCGGTCGAGCAGTTCACGGACGAACCAAGGGCGCAGGAACACGGTGAACACCAGCACCAGCTCCAGGCCAATCACCCAGGCGATCTGCTTGCGCACCGGCCGCAGCAACGGCAGCAGGCGCTGGAACATGCTGCGGTCGAGGGCTTTTTTGGCCAGCAGTTCTTCGATTTCGATATCGCTCAGGGCGTTGCCCGGCAGTGGCTTAGCCATGGTCGATCCCCAGCAGGTCACGGTAGGTCGGGTTGCGTTGCAGCAGTTGCGCGTGGGTACCGCTGTCGGCGATGGCGCCATTGTCGAGCAGCAGCACGCGGTCGGCGCGTTGCACGGTGGAAACCTTGCTGGCGATCAACAGCAGGGTAGTGGCCTGTGGTTGCCGGCGCAGGTTGTCCAGCACTCGGCCTTCGCTGTGCGCGTCGAGGGCGCTGGTGGCGTCGTCCAGGCAGAGAATGGCGGGCGCGGCGAGCAATGCCCGGGCCAGGCACAAGCGCTGGCGCTGGCCGCCGGAGAGGGTCACGCCGCGATCGCCGAGCGGGCTGTCGAGGCCATCGGGCAAGCGTTCGAGGATATCCTCGGCGGCGGCCTGGTGCAGGGCCTGGAGCAGTTGCTGGCCGCTGGCGCCGGGGGCGCTCAGGCGCAGGTTGGCGGCGAGGCTGTCGGCAAACAGGAAGCTCTCCTGGGGCAGTACATGCACGCGCCGGCGCAGGTCGCTCAGGTCCAGGTAGCGAATGTCCTGCCAGCCGGATTGCGCGTTGCCGAGCAGCACACGGCCTTCGGCAGCATCGGTCAGGCGAGGCAACAGGCTGGCCAGCAGGCTCTTGCCGGTGCCGGTAGCGCCGACCAGGGCGACGGTTTCACCGGGTGCCAGCTCGAAGGCGCAGTGGCGCAGGATCGCCTGGCCACCGCCGGGGGCGGCCACGCTGACGTCTTCGAGCCTCAGCCCTAACGGCCCCTCGGGCAAGCGCTGACTACCGCCGACAATCAGCGCCGGCGCATCCAGCAACTGCCAGATACGCCCGGCCGAGGCGCGGGCGTCGGCGAAGGTCTGCATCACCCGGCCAATGCCTTCGATGCGAAACACCAGGGTGGTGGCGATCAGCAGCGAGGTCACCAGTTCGCCAATGCCGATCCGGCCTTCTGCGACCAATCGTGCACCCATCACTAGTATCCACACATGCCCCAGCGCCACCACCGCCTGCGGCAGCGGTATCCGCGAGCTGGCGTAGGCCAGGGCCTGGCGGGCCAGGGCGCTGAACTGCACAACCTGGCGCTCGAAGCCGGCGATGCGCTGGGCCTGCAGGCCGAACGACTTGATCACCCGCACCGCGCCAATGCCTTCGGCCAGGTCCTGGTTGACCCGGTCGTAGGCGGCGCCGACCGCGCGGTCGAGGCTCACCAGGCGCTCGGTCTGCAGGACGAAAATCCACACCCCGAGCACCGTCAGCAGCAACGGCCCGAGAGCCAGCAACGGGTCGTACCAGGCCAGCAGGCCGACGGTGGCCAGCACCACCAACGGCGTTTCGATCAATTGCCGCCAGAAGCTCACCAGCGCATCGCGAACCTTGTCGGCATCGCGAGTGGTGCGGGTGACCATCTCGCCCATGCCATGCTGCCAGTGATAGCCCAGGTGCAGGCGCAACACCTGTTCGAGCAGGCGTTCGCGCAGGCGCGTCAGCAATGCCTGGCCGAGGATCAGCGAGCCGATGGCGGCGGCGTACTGCAACAGCGCCCGGCCGAGGGCCACGCCGAGGATCAGCCAGAACCAGCGCCAGGCGCGCTGGCTGTCGAGGCTACCATCGGCCAGGCGCTGCACCGCCGTGCCGGCGCTGACCTCGTTGAGGGCGTGGCCGATCAGCCATTGCTGCCAGACCAGCCCGAGGTTGATGGAAACGAACAGCCCGGCGACCAGAGCGAAACGCCAGGGCATTTCGCGGTAGATCGCCAGGCTGCGCAGCAGCGGGTGTCGAGGGCTCATGAAGGACTCGCGGCAGAAGGAAAGTGTGTGCTCAGCGGCTGGCGCCGGCCTTTTGCTTGGCATTGAGGATGGCGGTGTATTCGCCCGGGTCGATGCCGTTGAGGTAGTAGTTGCCGACGTGGTGCAGGCGCCAGCGGATCGGGTCGTGGGTGGTGTGCACGCGGGCGTTGCGCCAGAAGCGGTCGAGGTTCCACTTGCTCAAGGATGAACTGGCACCGAGCAGCGAGAAGATGTCGCTGGAGATTTTCAGCGAAGCACCATCGGCATGGGCGCGGGCGGTAGCCACCGAGAGGATCAGCTCGTCTTCCAGGGCCTTGTTGTCCGGCTCCCGCTCATGGGCGTCGAAGGTTCGCGCGGCGTCGCGCAGCAACGATTCGGCCGCGCGCAGGGCCACCGCGTATTCGCCGATCTGGCGGATGATATGCGGCTCGTCACTGGCCCGTTCCACCTCACTCTCGACCCACGGCCGGGCGTGCTGGTTGAGGTAGTCGATGCCGGCCTGCAAGGCGCCGGCGGCGATGCCGGTGTCGATGGCGGCGTGGAGGATCTGCGGGAAGGTCAGGCCGGTGCGCTTCATCGGGCCCTGGCGACGCAGTAAGTAGCGTTCGTCCAGTTCGATGTTGTCGAAGATCACCGTGCCGCTGACCGAATTGTTCTGGCCGAAGGCGTCCCAGTCGTCGACCAGGGTCAGGCCGGGCGTGTCGCGCTGTAGCAGCACCCCGGCGCCGCCGTCATCGCTGGCGGCGGTCAGCGAGATCCACTCGGCCAGGTAGGCGCCGGTGGAGTAGAACTTGCTGCCGTTGAGGATCAGCTTGCCATCGGCGCGGCGCTCGACCCGGGTCTTGAGGGCGAACTTGTTCTTGCCGCCGACCTCGGCCAGGGCATTGCCCAGGCGCTTGCCGGCCAGCACGTCGCTGACCACGCCGTCGCGCACCTCGTCCGGGTAGCCGCTGAGCACGCCGCGCAGCATCACGTTGTGAATCTGCAGTAACTGGCCGACGCCGCCGTCGGCGCGGGAGATGATGCGCACGGTTTCAACGATGGTTTCTACCGACGCGCCCAGGCCGCCCAGCGCTGCGGGTACACCGATGGCGGTGATGCCGCTGTCGGACAGCAACTGCGCCTGGCGCCGGGGCAGTTCGCGGTTGAGCAACGGGTCGGCGGCGAGGGCGGCGATGGCCTCGGCAATCTCATGGGCCGCGGCGATGGCCTGGGCGGGGCTGTGCAGGCGACGGGGCAGGGTACTCACGATAGGGCTTCCTTGAATGAACAGGTACCCAGGGCCTTGAGCAGGTTCTGTGCCATTGGCGGCAAAGCCCCGCGCAGCAAGGCTTGCGCAGCGTTTGCCAAGGCCGGGTGTTGCTGGAGCAGCAATCGGCGGGTGATTGTTGCTCTGGCAGCAGCAGGGCTGCGGCACAACTGCTGGCAGATCAGCAGTCGATGCCTTTGACAAAGGGCAAGGTCCAATGAAATCAGGGCCTTGCCGAGTTGGCACGGGCGCTGCAATACCTCAGGCAAAGGCCACCTGGCCGATTCGATCCGCTTGATGGAGCATGCCCATGACAATCGCCGCCACCTTGCCGCTGCCTACCACAACTTCGCTTGAGCAACTCTGGTTTACCCGCTGCCCGGTGCCGACCGCTTCCGGCATCGCCTATACCCTGGGCTGGCTCACGGAAGAATTCGCCGCCGACGGCCTGCCGGTACACACCCTGCAGGAAGCCCGGCAACTGGGCCATCACCACTACGATCACCAACTGCCCGGGCTGTTTCGCGAGGGCGGTAATGTCCCGGCCTTGGCCGCCCGCGCCGCCGGTGCGCCGAGCCGCCTGATCGGCCTGACCTGGATCGAGGAGTGGCAGACCATCCTGGTTCGCCCCGACTCAGGCATTCGCAGCGCCGCCGACCTTAAAGGCAAGCGCCTGGCTCTGCCGGCCTGGGGCGCCAACCGCCCCGGCAGCATCGCCCGGGCCATGAGCCTGCACGGCTACAAAGGTGCCCTGAGCCTGGCCGGGCTGAGCTTCGATGATGTCCAGCTGGTGGAAGTGGCGCTGCACTCCCAGGACGATGCGCCGACCCCGCAGCAGGGGTTGCAGCGCCTGTGGTCGGGCCTGGATTACCTGGTGCGCGGCGAGGTCGATGCGGTCTACGTCAAGGGCGCTGCCGCCGCCGACGCTGCCCGGCGCCTGGGCCTGGTGGTGGGTATCGACCTGGACCAGATCGAAGACCCACGCTTGCGCATCAACAACGGCACGCCACGGCCGATCACCGTGCACCAGAGCCTGCTCGACGATCACTTCGAGCTGGTGGTGCGCTTTCTCGCCCAGACCCTGCGCGCCGCCGACTGGGCCCGCGATAACCGCGCCGGCCTGCTGCGCATCCTTCAGGACGAAACCCGCGCCGGTGCCGAAGGCGTCGATCAAGCCTACCGCGGCGACTTCCATACCACCCTGGCCCCGGACCTTTCGGCCGAGCGCCTGGCCTACCTCGACATCCAGAAAACCTTCCTCAACCTGCACGGCTTTCTCGAAGCCGATTTTGCCCTGGCCGACTGGGTCGACCCGCGTCCACTGCAAGCCGCCCAACAACTGCTGGCCGAACGCCGCGCCCGCGCTTAAAGGAGCATTGCCATGACTGTACTGACCAGCGACCACCTGATCGATGCCGAACTGAAAACCTTCATCGAGCAGGTGATCAACGAGGCCGAGCAGGCCTTCACCGTGTTCCGCGAAACCAACACCATCACCGCCAACGGCACCGTCGGCTTTATCGAGCGGGTACCGGGCCGCGAGCTGCTGGTGTCGGTCAACTACCCGGGGCCGTGGGAGTACCGCAAACCGCTGCAGGCCACGGTCAGCGACCTGGCCGGCAACCTGGTGCATGGCCAGGGCAAGGGCGGCCTGGGCCGATACGCCAAGCTGTTCCGCGAGCAGGCGCAGATCACCACGGTGTCCCATGTGCACTCGCCGTACCTGGGGGCCTGGGCCCAGACCCAGCGCACCTTGCCGTTCAACTATGTGCCGGTGCAGCGCTTCCAGCTGGCCCGCGAGCTGCCAACCTACATCGACCGGCGCCAGGACGAGGTCGATTTCATCCTCGAACGCCTGGTCGAGAACCCGTTCACCCCGGCCATCCTCGAAGCCAACGGCGGCGCCACGGTCTGGGGGCAGCACGGCCTGCGCGCCACCGCCGAGTTCATCGTGCTGCTGGAGGAGGGCGCGCAACTGCAACTGCTGGCCGAAGCCATCGGTGGCTCGCGGCCCTTCGGCCCGGGCGTGCTCACCCAGCAATGGAAGATGAGCAAGCTGATCGACAAGGCCAACGAGCTGGGCCTGATTCCCGCCACCGACCGCATTCGCGCCTGAGGAAAGACCATGGCAGTCAAGATTCTCTGGTACCTGACCAGCCCCGACGGCCCTTATCCATGGGAAGCCCAGGGGCGCTGGAAGACCGATTTTGCCCACCTCAAGCAACTGGCGGTGGCCAGCGATCGCCTCGGCTACTACGGCTCGCTGCTGGGCTCGAGCCCCAATGAAAGCCTGGCGGTGGCCGCCGCGCTGATCGACGCCACCGAGCGCTTGCGCTTTCTGGTCGCCCAGCACCCGGGCGAGTTGTCGCCGGCGGTGTTGGCCAAGTGGGCGCTGACCTTCGATGAGTTTTCCAACGGCCGCCTGTTGTTCAACGTGGTCAACGGCAGCGATGCCGGCCTGGCCCCCCTCGGTGTGCACTATCCGCACGATGAGCGCTACCAGTTCAGCCTGGAATACTGGCGCGCCTTCCAGAGCATCTACGCCGGCGAAACCGCAGGCTTCGACGGTCAGTACGTCAAGCTGGCGCCGCGCCCGGCTGCGGCGGCGCGCCACCCGCTCGGAGGCTGGCATCCGCCAAAACGCGCAAGCGTTCCGCTGTGGGGCGCAGGTACCTCGGGCCCGGGGGTTGCCCATTCGGTGCAACTGCTCGATGTCTACCTGAGTTTTGCCGACACCCCGCCAAAGCTTGGCGACAAGTTCCGCCGGGTGGCGGCGGAGGCGGCGAAGATCGGCCGCGAACTGACCTTCGGCACGCGCCTGCAGATTATCGTCCGCGAAACCGAAGAAGAGGCTTGGGCCCACGCCGAAAAGCTGCTGCAACAGACCTCGCTGGCCACCGCCCGCGCCGCCATCGAGCGCCAGTTGCCGCCAGGGCAAACGCTGGACACTTTCACCAGCGACAACCCGCAGATCCAGCGCAATGTGCAGAGCATCCGCGACGGCCGCCTGCCCACGACCCGCGAGCTTGAGATCTACCCCAACGTCTGGACCGGCCCGAGCCTGTTCGGCTTCAACATCCTCGGTCCTGCGGCCGGCACCTACCTGGTCGGCAGCGCCGAGCAGGTGGCCGCACGGATTCGCGAGTACCAAGCCCAGGGCACCTCGGCGTTCATCCTCTCGGGTTTCCCGCTGATCGATGAAGCCCACCGGGTCGCCGACCTGCTGTTCCCCTTGCTCGACCTGGACCACGGTTTCGACATTCCGCGCCTGAGTGCACGCACGGTTGCCGAACCGGCTTAAGGAGTTGCCCATGCCAAACGAATTTTCCCGCCGGGTGTTCCTCGGCAACAGCCTGGCCGTCGGTGGCGGCCTGTTGCTCGGCTCCAGCCTGCTCAGCGGCTGCGGCGGCGGTGAGCCTGCCGTGGTCGGTGCCATCAGCCGCCCCACCCAGCCGGTGCGCGGTGGGCGCCTGCGGGTCGGCATCATCGACGGCGACCAGGCCGGCAACCTCGATGCGCACAAGCCGTCTGGCGGCGGGATCATTCGCGGCTGGGCGCTGTACAGCAAGTTCTGGGAGTGGAACGACGACGTCAGCACGCGCCTGGGCCTGGCCGAGTTTGCCGAGCCCAACGCCGATGCCAGCGCCTGGACCATCCGCATCAAGCCGGGCCTGGAGTTCCACCATGGCAAGAGCATCACTGCCGACGACATGCTGTTCTCGATCCTGCGCCTGACCGACCCGAAACTGGCTTCGCCGTTTGCCGGGCTGGTCGGCGCCATCGACCGTCAGGCCCTGCGCAAGCTCGATGAGCGCACCATCGAGATCCGCTTCAAGCAGGGCCGCAGCTTCTTCCCGCTGGATGAAACCCTGATCGCCTTCGGCGGCATCGTGCCGACCGATTACCACCCGGTGAGCAACCCGGTGGGGGCTGGGCCGTACCGGCTGAAAAGCTTCGTGCCGGGCCAGCGCGCGCTGTTCAGCCGTTTCGAGAATTACTTCAAACCCAACCAGCCGTATGCCGATGAGCTGGAGATCATTGAATTCAAGGACCAGGTGTCGCGGGTCGCGGCGTTGCGCGCCGGGCAGATCGACGTTGCCAGCGGCGTGCAGGCCGAGCACAGCGCCTTGATCAAGGCCGACCCGCGGCTGCAACTGGTGGTGTCGCCGACCACTTCGTTCAGTGGCTTTAACCTCAACACCGCCAAGGCGCCGTTCCAGGACGAACGGGTACGCCAGGCCTTCCGCCTGCTGGCTGATCGTCAGGAGCTGATCGGCCGTGGCCTCAATGGCTTCGGGCGCATCGCCAACGACCTGTACTCACCGCAGGACCCGACCTACAACCACGCCATCGCCCAGCGCGGCCACGACCTCGACCAGGCCCGCTCGCTGCTGCGCCAGGCCGGCGCCAGCGACCTGCGCGTCGAGCTGACCACCACTGCCAACGAAGTCAACGCCGCCCTGGTGTTCGCCCAGCAGGCGAAGAAGGCCGGGGTCGAAGTCAAGGTCACGCCGGTGGACAGCTCGGTGTTCAACGGCCCGCAAAAAGAACAGTGGCTGATGTCGCCAGGCTCCACGCCGGCCCGTGGCTTCTTGGCCACCGGCCTGCACAACGACGCGCCGCTGGCGATCTACAACCGCAGCAATTTTCGCGATGAGCGTTTCTCCGAGCTGTTTACCCAGGCCCTCGGCCAGCCTGACCTTGAGCGGCGTAAGCAACTGGTACATGAGGCCCAGGCCATCCAGCACCAGCGCGGCGGCTTGCTGATCTGGGGCTTTACCGACGTGCTCGATGCCGCCTCCAGCAAGGTTGGCGGCCTGCACGGCGAACAGACCACCTTCGCCTCCTGGCGTTTTGACAGCCTGTGGTTGAACCATGCCTGAACCGTGCGCACGAACCTCCCGACTCCCGGCCTGGCTGCCGTGGTTCATCGGCCGCCTGGGCTACGGCCTGCTCACCGCCTGGGTCATCAGCCTGGTGGTGTTCATCGCCACCCAGGCGCTGCCTTCGGACCCGGCGCGGGTCATTCTCGGCCCCGAGGCACCGCTGGAAAGCGTGCTGACCCTGCGCGAGCAATTGGGCCTGAACCGGCCGATCCTGGTGCAGTACTTCAGCTGGCTCGGCCAGGTGCTGCGCGCTGACCTGGGGATTTCCCTGGACTCCAACCAGCCGGTAGCCTCGATCATCTTCAGCCGCTTCAGCAATACCCTGGCGCTGCTGGCCGGGGTGCTGGTGCTGGTGGTGCCGCTGGCCTTGAGCATCGGTGTCAGCCTGGCCTTGCGCCGCGACAGCCGCCTGGACCGCTTTGGCCTGTCGGCGCTGATCTTCCTCAAGGCCACGCCGGGCTTTCTGCTGGCCATCGGCCTGGTGCTGCTGTTCTCCATGCCCCAGGTCAACCTGCTGCCGGCGGTGTCGATCCTCGACCCGGACAAGGCCCTGTGGCAGCAGCTTGAGTACCTGTTGCTGCCGATCTTCGCCCTGAGCCTGTCGTCGCTGCCGTACCTGGCACGCATGGTCCGCGCCTCGATGATCGAAGCGCTGGACTCGGACTACGTCAGCGCGGCGCGCCTGCGCGGTATTGCCGAATGGCGCATCGTCTGGCGCCACACCTTGCCCAATGCCCTGGTGCCGGCGATCCAGGGCGTGGCCCTGACCCTGCGCACCCTGATTGGCGGTGCGTTGCTGGCCGAGGTGATCTTCAGCTACCCGGGGATCGGCACCCAGCTCAATAGCGCGATCCAGATGCGCGACCTGCCGCTGGTGCAGGGCGTGGTGCTGGTCATCACCCTCGGGGTGGTGCTGATCAACCTGGTGGCTGACCTGCTTACCGTTCTGCTCACCCCGAAACTGCGCACCGCCCGCCGCGCCACCCTGATCCAGCGCAACCGCCGCGGCATCCAGAGCTGGTGGCGGCGCCCGGCGGCCAAAGCCCCTTGAAAGGAATAGCCCATGTTCTATGCACGCTGGTGGCGTGAGCCACAGATTCGCCGCGGCGCCCTGGTGACCCTGGCCATCGTCCTCCTCGCCCTGTTCGGCCCCTGGCTGGCCCCCCATGCGCCCACCGACATGGTTGGCGGTGTCTACGGTACTCCGGCCAGTGACGCGCCGCTGGGCCATGATTTTCTTGGTCATGACGTGCTGTCACGGTTGCTCAATGGCGGTTTGTCGATTTTGTGGATGTCGCTGGCGGCAGCGGCCATCGCCTTGATCGTCGGTACCGTGCTGGGGCTGCTGGCCGGTTTGTCGCGCCAGCGCCTGGACCAGGCGATCACGTGGCTGGCGGATGTCTGGCTGGCGTTTCCCGACTTGATCCTGGTGCTGTTGATTGTCTCGATGCTTGGCCGGGCGCCGTGGTTGATCGTGCTCACCGTGGCCATCGCCTTCACCCCCGGGGTGATCCGCCTGGCCCGTGGCAGCGCGGTGGCGGTGGCCAGCCAGGAGTTCGTCGAGGCGGCGCAGATGATGGGTTTTTCGCGCACGCGCATCCTCTTGCGCGAGATATTGCCCAATGTGCTGACGCCGTTGCTGGTGCACTTTGGCAACATGCTCACCTGGGGCATCGGCATGCTCTCGGGGCTGAGCTATCTCGGTTACGGCGTAGCGCCTCCGGCCGCCGACTGGGGCCTGATGATCAACGAAAACCAGGCCGGCCTGCTGGTCCAGCCCTGGGCGGTGTTGGCCCCGGCGCTGCTGATCGGGGTGTTCGCCTACGGCACCAATATCTTCGCCGAAGGCATTGCCCGGCATAGCGCGGGAGAACGTCGATGAACTCATATGCCCCACTGGCCCCATCGCGGGTCAAGCCCGCTCCCACAGTGGAACTGCATGCACCGAACCCTGTGGGAGCGGGCTTGACCCGCGAGAGGCCGGCCCTGCAGGTGCAAAACCTGCGGGTTGAACTCAACACAAGCGCCGACATCATCGACCACATCAACTTCACCCTGGCCTCTGGCGAAATCCTCGGCCTGGTCGGCGAGTCCGGCTCGGGCAAGACCACCCTGGCCACCGCTTTGCTGGCCCATGCCCGGCGCGGTGCGCGCATCGCCGCAGGGCATATCCAGGTTGCCGACGTCAGCCTCCTTGAGCTGCACGGCGAGCCCCTGCGCCAGGCCCGTGGCGGGCTGATCGGCTATGTCGCCCAGGACCCGGCGCAAGCCCTGAACCCGGCCCTGCGCATCGGCCCTTTGCTGCTGGAAACCCTGCACGCCCATGAACCGCAGTTGCCAAAAGCCGCGCAGCAACAGCGCCTGCAACAGACCCTGGTCGACGTCGGCCTGCCGGGCGATGCGCAGTTTCTGCAGCGCTTCCCTCATCAACTGTCCGGCGGCCAGCAGCAGCGGGTGATGCTCGCCCTGGCGTTCGTCCTGCGGCCACGCCTGATCGTGCTCGACGAACCGACCACGGCCCTGGACGTCAGCACCCAGGCGCACATCCTGCAAACCCTGCGCCGGCTGTGCAAAGAGCAGGGCGTGGCGGCGGTGTACGTGTCCCACGACCTGGCGGTGATCAAGGACCTGGTCGACCGGGTGCTGGTCCTGTACGCCGGACGCATCGTCGAAATGGCCAGCCGCGAACGGTTGTTCGCCCGCCCCAGCCATCCCTATACCCTGGGGTTGCTGGCGGCGATCCCGGACGTTGCCCGCCAGCACCCGCTGCAGGCGATCCCGGGCCATGCCCCGGCACCGGGCCAGCGCCCCAACGGTTGTGCTTTCGCACCACGCTGCCCTCGGCGTACGGCGGCCTGCGAGCAGGGGGAGCCGGGCTTGCAAACGCTTGAGGCCCGGCAACAGGTCGCTTGCCTGCATGCGCAGCTTGAGGCGCTGGCGCCGACAGCGGCGCCGCAGGTACGGGCGACGCGGGCGGATCAGGCACCGTTAATGGCGATCAGCAACCTCAACCTGACCTACGACCGGCCGGTGCTGTTCGACCTGGCCCTGGACGTACAGGCGGGGGAGTGCCTGGCGGTGGTCGGCGAGTCCGGCTCGGGCAAGACCAGCCTGGCCCGTACCCTGGCAGGCCTGGGCGACAACGCTACGGGTGAGCTGCGCTTCGATGGCCAGGCGCTGAGCCTGCTGGCCCGGCAACGTCCCAGCGCTACCCGCCATCGCATCCAGTACATCTTCCAGAACCCGTACCGGGCCTTGAACCCCCGGCAGACTGTTGGCCAATGTCTGCAGGCACCGCTGGAGCACTTCTTCAAGCTCAAGGGCCAGGCCTGCCGGGCGCGTATCGAGGTGGCGCTGCAACGGGTGGCCTTGCCGGTCACGGTCGCCGACAAGTACCCCCACCAGCTGTCCGGCGGCGAGCGCCAGCGGGTGGCGATTGCCCGCGCGTTGGTGTGCGAGCCGAGCGTGCTGATTTGCGATGAGGTGACCTCGGCGTTGGACGTTTCAGTCCAGGCGGCGATCCTGGCCCTGCTCAAGCAACTGCAAGGCGAGGGCATGACCCTGGTGTTCGTCACCCACGATCTGGGCGTGGTGCGGGCGATTGCCGACCGGGTGGTGGTGATCAAGCAAGGGCGCATCGTCGAGCAAGGCCCGGTGGATCAGGTGCTGGACCGGCCGGTAGACCGCTATACCCAGAGCCTGCTCGCCCATACGCCGAGATTGGCAGCAGCGCTTTAGCGGCGGCGCCAGGGCGCGCCGTTGGCAAAACGCGCCTCGATCCACTGCTTGAAGGCGAGGGTCGCGGCGCTGTTGTAGCGGGCGCCGGGGCGCACGAAGTAGATGCCGGCGTCGCTATCCAGTTGCCAGTCGGGCAGCACCGGCAGCAGGCGGCCGCTGTCCAGGTCGTGCTGCATCAGCCAGTCACCGCCGGCGAGGATGCCGACCCCGGCGCGCGCGGCGGCCAGTAGCGCTTCGTTGTCGTTACTGACCAGCGAACCGCGTACTTTTACCGTCTGCTGCTGGCCAAAGCCTGCCAGGCGCCATTCGGGGTACGAGCGCAGCCCGGTAAAACCCAGGCAGTTATGGCGGGCGAGGTCGGCCGGTGTTTGCGGCTGGCCGTGTTGTTGCAGGTAGGCCGGCGCCGCGCAGAGGATACGCCGATGCTCACAGAGCTTGCGCGCCACCAGCCGGCTGTCGGCCAGCTCGCCAATACGGATTGCGGCATCGAAGCCTTCGGCGACGATATCGACAAAGCGTTCGGCGTATTCGGTCTCAAGCTGTACCTCGGGAAACGCCAGGGCAAACTCGGCGAGCATCGGGCTCAGCCACAGCCGGCCCATCGACGAGGGCAGGGCGATGCGCAGCCGCCCGCGAATCTGCGTAGCGCCCTGGGCTGCTTCGCGTTCGGCCTCGCTGATCAGGTTTGCGGCCTGGCGCAGGCGCTCCACCAGCCGTGCGCCTTCATCGGTAAAGCGCAACTGGCGGGTGGTGCGCTCGACCAGGCGAATCCCTAAGCGCTGCTCCAGCGCACCCAGGCGCTTGGACAGCACCGACGGGTGGCGCTGCAGCGTGCGCCCGGCGGCGGCAAACGAGCCTTGCTCGAACAGCGCCAGGAGGGTGGCAAGCTCATCGGCCTGGCGACTGTCGAACGGGTCCATCGGGGCTACCTCGGTAGGTCAGGGCGTGAGGATGATCGCGCCCTGTGAACGTCCATATTGCAGGTCTTCATGGGCCATGGCGGCGTCGGCCAGGGCATAACGCTTGCAGATCTGCGGGCGAATGATACCTGCCGCCACCGCCGCCAGCACCTCCCCGGCACGTTGCTGGTATTCGGCAGCCGTTGCCGTGTGCGCCGCCAGCGACGGGCGGGTGATGAACAACGAGCCCTTGGCGTTGAGGGTGCTCAGTTCGATGGCCGGCGGTGCACCCGAAGCCATGCCGCAGGACACCAGCAAGCCGCGTGGGCGCAGGCTGTCCAGCGAGGCCTCGAACGACACCCGGCCAATCGGGTCGTAGACCACGTCGAGTTTCTGCCCCTGGGTCAGTTCCAGCACCTGCGCAGCCAGGGTGGCGGCGTCGAACACCAGCACCTCGTCGCAGCCGGCGGCCCGGGCGCGGGCGACACTTTCTGGTTTCGACACCACGCCGATGACAAACGCGCCCAGGTGCTTGGCCCAGGGCACCAGCAACTGCCCCAGGGCACCGGCGGCGCCGTAGATCATCAGCCGCGTGCCGGGCCCGACCGGGTAAGTGCTGTGAAGCAGGTAGTGGGCGGTGATGCCCTTGAACAGCAGCGCGGCGGCGTGGTCCAGGCCGAGCGTGTCCGGGAGTTTCACCAGCCGCTCGGCGGGGTACAGCCGGGCGCTGGCGTAGGCGCCCAGCGGGCCGGTGGCGTAGCCGACGCGCTCGCCGACAGCGATGCCGCTGACCCCCGCGCCAATTGCCGCTACCGTCCCGGCGCCTTCCAGGCCCAGGCCCGAGGGCAGGGCGATGCGCACATCGCCCTTGCGCTGGCTGACGTCCAGCGGGTTGACGCCGATCGCCGCCTGTTCAAGCCAGACCTCGCCGGGGCCGGGTACTTGCGCGGTGGTTTGTTCGAGGTGCAGAACACGTGGTGCGCCAGTCTGCTGGAGGCGGATGTGCATGACCATGGTTGAGAATCCTGAAACACAGTTAAGGTGCGTTCAAGGGTATTTTCTCAACCAGGGTCCAGCAATCGGCTTGTATGCAGTTGATTGCAGCAGCGAGTGCACGAGTCTGAGGGTTTGAACGTGCTTATGCCAGCAAAGGCCGTAATACGCCCGCTACGATTGTGTCGTTGAGGTACTCGACGATGCCGTGGCGGTTATCGCTGCCGTTGCTGGCGTTGCTGTGGTTTTGCACCGCAGGTGCTCCACTGAACCGCGCGGCGGGAATTTCGTAGAGCGCCACCACATCGCGTTTGTCACGAATGTTGACCCAGCTGGGTACGCCATCCGGGGCCTTGCGCGGCGAACCGTTGGAGGGCAGCCGGCTCAGGATGGCTTCAATGCCCAGGGGCGAGCCGAGGGTCACCAGGCCCTTGATGTTGCTGCGAGCAGGCCGGTTCATCAGCAGGTTATAGGCAATGATGGTACCCAGGGAGTGGGCCACCACGATGCACGGATCGTTTTCTGGAAGCTGCGCATCGACCAACGTGTTGACCGCGTCACGGATGGTTTTTTCGGTCAGGTAGTACCACACATCGCGTGTGAACAACTCGACCGAGGTCGCGCCGACACCGGGCAACTGATCGAGCAGGCGCAGGGCCGCCAGCACGCCGCGCCAGTTCTGAACACCTTTCTCAAGCATCTCGCCATTGGCCTCGGCGTTGATCTGTTCCTTGCTGATACCTTGCTGCTTGGCAATGTCGTAAATGACCTGGCGCATGAACTCTTCTTCCTCGCCACCCGGGGCCGCGGCGTCGGCGCCTTTGTCGGTGAGTACCTGAAAGTCTTTCTGCGCTCTGCGGTAGGTTTCGTCGAACAACAGATCGCCGTAGTAAGGGAAGGCCACATCGACCACGCCAGTGTAGGGCGAACCGATGTCTTCAAAACCCTTGATCAAGGCATTGGTCCAGGTGTTTTGCAGGGTGAGCGGGTTCTTGCCTTGTTGTGACCGGCCATGGATGAACACGACTTTCATGACAACTCTCCTTGTAGAAAAGCTTCGATAAGCGGTTGGGTATCGCGGCGGCGAAAGGTCGACCATTCAGTATTGAGCCGGTATTTACCGGCTTCGAGGATTGCAGGGTGGAGCTTCTGGTTCTTGCCATGGGCTGCCAGCACTGTCCAACCCAGGCTCATCATCGGGCAGAACGGGGCGATCAGCGGCCGTGCCTTGCGCTTGCCGGATGCCAGGGCGCCGGCGAGCAAAGCCACATCGAACGGCACGGGCAAAGGCGGTTGGGACGATGCCTGGTAGTCAAGGAAGTAGCTCAGTACCGAACGCACGCCTTGGTCGTCAGCGGCCAGCAGATAGGCGTAGGCGGCGTAGATGCCCAAGGTCGGGTCCAGGCGCTTTTCCTGGCGCAGGACATCGGCGAAGCTCGATGCCTGGGTCGCGGCCAAGGTGCGCAGTTTGGCGCTGCTGGCGAAGGCTGCGGCAAGTGCTTGCAGGTGGTGCAGGTGCAGGCGCCTGCTCGGAGTTTGCGCAAAGGTCTGGGCCAGGGTCATACCCATCTCGAACGAAACCGACTGCACCAGGCCTTCGTCTACGTGGACTGTGCCGATGTAGCCGGGCATGACCGGCAAGACGATCAGGGTGTCGTCGCTGAACGTGACGATGACTGACTGTGCCTGAGCAGACGGCGCCAGGCTGATGATGCTCTGCTGGTCATGGGTTTGCACAAGGGGCGCCGCTTGGCCGGGGGCCACCAGCACGCTGATGGCCTGGCTGCCGATGATGCGCAATCCGCTTTCGGCCAGGCTCTGGGGGAGTGCTGTGTAGCGCTGCAGGTTGCGCCGGTAGGCTTCGTCGAGGCCGGCTTGTTCAAGCAATGTGGTGCTGATGTACGCCTCGGGTTCCTTGAGAAAGCTGCTGGCCACCTGTTGTATCGCCTGGTTTCGGCTGGTGACCCTGAGGTCTGCTGGAAACAGATCGGGAAGCGGCAGGATCTGGATTTGCTCAAAGTAGGGTGCTCCGGCTCCAGCCGGCAGGCCGTAGTCCAGCGGCCCGGGGCCAGGCAGCGGGGGAGGGCTGGCAAAGACTAGCGGCGGGCTGGCATAGCCGAGGAACAGCGGTTGGCGCGCCTGGACAATGATGTCCGGCGTTTGCTCGAAGCGCGGTGTTTGCTGCTGGGCGCGGGTCGGCACCTGGTTGTACAGGTAGTCTTCCAGAAGCCAGGTGGGAATGATCGGCACGCTGGAGCCCGGCCAGGTCTCGCAAATTTCTGTCGGTGGGCTTTGCAGCGCTTCGAGCAGGACCTTGGTAAAGAAGCCTTCGCCTTTGTACTCCTTGGCGGTTTGTGACGGTTCGGTGGCGTAGAAGATATCGACCTTGCCGGGCTTGATGCCGACCACCGCACCGCGTTTCACCGCCGGCCTGCCACTGACCTGGCCCAATGAACCAAAGGGGTCGACCGCATTGCGACAGGCGTCGGAGATGATCACGACATGGGGTACGCCAATATGGCGGGCGTTGAGCGCCGTTGCGGCAATGTTGATGGCTTCGTCGGGGTAGTCCTTGACGTTCGACAGCAAGACTTGTTCATCGGCGCCGTTCTTGACAATGCCGTGCCCGGAGAAATACAGAATCAACAGGTCGAGCCCGCCGACCGCGAGCAAGTCGCGGGCGGCGGTCTGGATCGCCTTGGCTTCGACCACCTGGTCATTCTGATCGGTCAGCACGCTGATGCTCGGGCTGATGCCGAACTGCTGTTGCTCCTCCAGCCAGCGGGCAAATTGCAGTGCCCCGCTGGCCGCGCCCTTCAACGAATCCAGAATGCCAGTGTGATCCACCCCGACGGCAATCAAACCAACGTTTCGGCTCATGGCCCGGCCCTCGGTCCGCTAGAGGCGTAGTGCTATCAGTATGGGGCGGTTTTTGCGCTTATCCAGTGCGGCGCCGGTGCCGGGCGACGAGGTGCCAGCAGGGCAGTCAGGCCAACACCTCGATAATTCGCCGGGCAATGCAGGGCGCATGAGTCTCCAGGGCAAAGTGGCCGGTATCGAGCAGCTCGACCACGGCATTGGGGTTGTCGCGCTTGTAGGCCTCGGCCCCCGGGGCAATGAAGAACGGGTCGTGCTTGCCCCAGATGATCAGCGAAGGCACCTGATACTCGCGCAAAAACGCCTGGAACTGCGGGTAGCGCTCAAGGTTGTTGGCGTAGTCGAGGAGCAGGTCGAGCTGGATCTCCTTGTTGCCCGGGCGCTCCAGCAACAGCGCATCGAGGGTGTAGGACTCGGGGGCGACCAGGCTCGGGTCCGCCACGCCATGCAGGTACTGCCAGCGAGTGCCCTCCAGGTGCAGAACCGCATCGCCCACGGTTTTCCGGTTGGCCGCCGAAGGGTCAGCCCAATACGCCCTGATCGGCGCCCAGGCATCGCCCAAGCCTTCAAGATAGGCGTTGCCATTTTGCGAGACGAAGCCGGTGACCCGTTCAGGGTGCGCCACGGCCAGGCGCAGGCCGGTGGGCGCGCCATAGTCGAACACATACATCGCGTAGCGCTTGAGGTTAAGGGCCTCGACAAAGGCGCCGAGGGTCTGCGCCAGGGCATCGAAACTGTAGCGATAGTCGCGCTCGGGCGGCACTTCAGTGAAGCCAAAACCCGGCAGGTCCGGGGCAATCAGGTGAAAGTGCCCGGCCAGCAGCGGGATCAGCTGGCGAAACTGATGGGATGAACTGGGAAATCCGTGCAGCAGGAGCAATACCGGGGCCCCCGGCTCGCCGGCTTCACGGTAGAACACGCGAACGCCGTCGGCGTCGACGTACTGGTAGCGCACGGTTGGGGTGAAAGTGCTCATCGGACTGATCCTCTGTAACCGATTAAATTGGTTTGTTGGGTTACTGCGCAAGCAAATCTTGCACGGGCTTAGTAACCTGTCAAACTCAATTTAAACGGTTACAGATCTTTCGCGATGAGTGGTGCTGTAACTTGTACTGCAGAAAATAAGGGTTACCATGGACCAACCCCACCACCGAGAACGGCCATGACCGACACCATCACCGAGCCCTACGTCCTTGCCGACCACCCGGTGCTGGACATGCTCAACACCGTGGCCATTGTCGACGGCCAGCGCACCGATTTCTGGCGCAGCGATGCCGATGTGCTGACCTGGCTGCAGCGCCTGGGCTTACACCCGCAGGCGATGCCGCGCCTGGCCAAGGGCGCTTTGCTGGCGGCGGCAGTCACTTTGCGTGAAGCACTGCGCGACCTGGTCGAGCAGCGCAAGGCGGGCGAACGCGGCAATCCGGCGATCCTCAACCGCTTCCTGGCCCAGGGCGCCAGCCACGGGCAATTGGTGTGGGACCAGGACGCCAACCCGAAACTGCTGCGAGTGGCCGAGCAGCGTTCGGCCGAGCAACTGCTGGCGCCCCTGGCCGAGCAAGCGGCCGAGCTGTTGGCCGGCGGCGACTTCAGCCTGGTCAGGACCTGCGAACACCCGGACTGCATCCTCTGGTTCTACGACCGCACCAAGTCCCACCGTCGGCGCTGGTGCAGCATGGCGGTGTGCGGCAACCGGCATAAAGTCGCCGAGCACCGCAAGCGCCTGCGCCAGGAGTAGCCGCCATTGTAGGAAGGCTCTGATGCCCGGGTTTAAACACCCGGCAGCCGGGCAGCGCTAAACCGGTGCATGCCGGCGGTTTAAACAAACCCCTCCAGCGCGCCATCTTGGCCCGCTATGTGCTTTGCCTCTGCCATCGATTGCTGATCGATTGGTCAAACCTGCAAGTCGCCGCATTGGCTTGAGCGCGCAGGTTGTTTCTTGCAAATGCGCCTGTAGCCCGATAGCTGCAGCGTTTACTGGAACCTGAGGCATGTCGCTCCCCGAACTCCCCGACCAGGTCAACGCTGATGCCGGCTGGCGCGCCGAGCTCAGGCTGCGTTTCGTCCGGGGCGAGACCAGGACCTGTATTGGTGCGCGGCGCCATTTCGGTCCTCTTTTGGTGCAGCGGCCGTTCTATCCCGAAGGCGCACCGTGCCACGTCTATGTGCTGCACCCCCCAGGCGGCGTGGTCGGTGGCGATAAGCTGCTGCTCGATGTGCAGTTGGAGGCGGGTAGCCATGCGCTGCTGACCATGCCCGGAGCGACCAAGTTCTACCGTAGCGCCGGCCCGACCTCGATTCTCCAGCAGCACTTCTGCCTGGCCGAAGACAGCACGCTCGAATGGCTGCCCCAGGGCAACATCTGCTTTGCCGGCGCCCGCGTGCATCTGGAAAACCGTTTTACCCTGGCGCCTGGCGCGCGCCTGCTGGCCTGGGAAACCCTGTGCCTGGGCCGCCCGGTGATGGGCGAGACCTTCAGCCACGGCGCCCTCGACAGTCGCCTGCACATCGAGGTGGCCGACGACCCGGGCCTGCACGAACGCTTGCGCATCGACGGCGGGCCGCTCGACAAGCTCGCAGGCTTCCCCCTGCAAGCGACCTTCTGCGCCTACCCGGCCAGCAGCGAACTGCTCGACCACAGCCGCGCCCTGCTCGAAGACCTGGGCGCCCCGGCCGGCGCGACCCTGCTCGGCCAACTGCTGGTGGTACGCCTGCTCGACCACGACAACCAACGCCTGCAATCCACTTTGCAGCGGCTCTGGCATGCCTTGCGACCCGCCGTGGTCGGCCTGGCGCCATGCCCGCCGCGGATCTGGGCCACTTGAGAGAACGCCATGGAGCTGACCCCGCGAGAGAAAGACAAACTGCTGCTGTTCACCGCCGCGCTGCTGGCCGAGCGGCGCCTGGCCCGTGGCCTGAAACTCAACTACCCGGAAGCGGTGGCATTGATCAGCGCCACGGTGATGGAAGGTGCCCGCGACGGGCGCACCGTGGCCGAGCTGATGAACCTGGGCCGCGAAGTGCTGCGCCGCGACCAGGTGATGGCCGGGGTCAGCGAAATGATCCCCGATGTGCAGGTGGAAGCGACCTTTCCCGACGGCACCAAGCTGGTCACCGTCCATGACCCGATCATCTAGGAGCGCAGGATGATTCCCGGAGAAGTACAGGTCGCCGACGGCGACATCGAACTCAATGCAGGCCTGGCGGTAATCAGCGTCACCGTCGCCAACCACGGCGACCGGCCGGTGCAGGTCGGCTCGCACTATCACTTTTACGAGGTGAACAACGCCCTGGTGTTCGAGCGCGAGCCGACCCGTGGTTTGCGCCTGGATATCGCCGCCGGCACCGCCGTGCGGTTCGAACCGGGCCAGGCACGCACCGTCCACCTGGTGCCGTATCGCGGCAAACGCGAGGTCTACGGCTTTCAGGGCAAGGTCATGGGCAAGCTGGAGAATCAGGCATGAGCCGGATATCACGCAGGGCCTATGCCGACATGTTCGGCCCGACGGTGGGCGACCGCGTGCGCCTGGCCGATACCGAGCTGTGGGTCGAGGTCGAGAAGGACTTCACGGTTTATGGCGAGGAGGTCAAGTTCGGCGGCGGCAAGGTCATCCGCGACGGCATGGGCCAGGGCCAGATGCTTGCCGCCCAGGCGTTGGACCTGGTGCTGACCAATGCGCTAATCATCGACCACTGGGGCATCGTCAAGGCCGACATCGGCATCAAGGACGGGCGCATCGTCGGCGTCGGCAAGGCCGGCAACCCCGATGTGCAACCGGGGGTGACCCTGGCGGTGGGGCCGGGCACCGAGGTGATCGCCGCCGAAGGCAAGATCGTCACCGCTGGCGGCATCGACTCGCACATTCACTTCATCTGCCCGCAGCAGGTCGAAGAAGCGCTGACCTCGGGCATTACCACCTTCATCGGCGGCGGCACCGGGCCTGCCACCGGCACCAATGCCACCACCTGCACCTCCGGGCCCTGGTACCTGGCGCGCATGCTCCAGGCCGCCGACCAGTTGCCGATCAATATCGGCCTGCTGGGCAAGGGCAACGCCTCACGGCCCGAGGCCCTGCGCGAGCAGATCGAAGCCGGCGCCGTCGGCCTGAAACTGCACGAAGACTGGGGCTCGACCCCGGCGGCCATCGACTGCTGCCTGAGCGTGGCCGAGGAACACGACGTGCAGGTGGCGATCCACACCGACACCCTCAATGAATCCGGCTGCATCGAGGACACCCTGGCGGCCATTGGCGACCGCACCATCCATACCTTCCACACCGAAGGCGCCGGCGGTGGCCATGCGCCGGACATCATCCGCGCCGCAGCCTTTGCCAACGTGCTGCCGTCCTCGACCAACCCGACCTTGCCCTACACCCAGAACACCGTCGACGAGCACCTGGACATGCTCATGGTCTGCCACCACCTGGACCCGAGCATTGCCGAAGACGTGGCCTTCGCCGAGTCGCGCATCCGCCGCGAGACGATTGCCGCCGAAGACATCCTCCATGACCTCGGGGCGTTTTCCATGACCTCGTCCGACTCCCAGGCCATGGGCCGGGTCGGGGAGGTGGTGCTGCGTACCTGGCAGGTGGCGCACCAGATGAAACTGCGCCGTGGCCCCTTGGCGCCAGATAGCGCACGCAGCGACAACTTCCGGGTCAAGCGCTACATCGCCAAGTACACCATCAATCCGGCGCTGACCCATGGCATCGCCCATGAAGTGGGCTCGATCGAGGCCGGCAAACTGGCTGACCTGGTGCTTTGGGCGCCGGCGTTCTTCGGGGTGAAACCTGCGCTGGTGATCAAGGGCGGGATGATCGCCATGGCACCCATGGGCGATATCAACGGCTCGATCCCGACCCCGCAACCGGTGCACTACCGGCCGATGTTCGGCGCCCTGGGCGCCGCGCGCCATGCCACGCGCATGACCTTTCTGTCCAAGGCGGCGATCGACCGTGGCGTGCACCGGCAACTGGGGCTGCACAGCCTGATCGGCGAGGCCCGAGGCTGCCGCACGGTGCGCAAGGGCGACATGGTCCATAACGGCCGGTTGCCGATGATCGAGGTCGACTCGCAAACCTACCAGGTGCGCGCCGACGGTGAGCTGCTGGTGTGCGAACCGGCCACGGTGTTGCCGATGGCCCAGCGTTATTTTCTGTTTTAAGGAGCGAGCATGATCCTCTTGACCCGTCGCCTGAGCGACACCGCCCAGGTAAGCGGCACCGTCACCCTCACTGTCGACACGCGCATCAAGAGCCGCGTGCGCGTCACCCTCGACGATGGCCGCGAGGCCGGCTTGATGCTCGAACGCGGGCAGTTGCTGCGCGGTGGCGAACTGCTTGGCGAAGCGCAGGGCGGCGAGGTGATTCGCGTACTGGCGGCGGCCGAGCAGGTGTCCACGGTGCGCTGCGCCGATCCGCTGTTGCTGGCCCGCGCCGCCTACCACCTGGGCAACCGCCATGTACCGCTGCAGATCGAGGCCGGCCTGGTGCGTTATCAGCACGACCATGTGCTCGATGAGATGGTCCGCGGCCTGGGCCTGGAGGTGGAGCTCGAGCAGGCGCCGTTCGAGCCTGAAGCCGGTGCCTACCAGAGCGCGCCGCACAGCCACGCCCACAGTGACCATTTGTTCGTTCGCGTCGCTCAGCACTGATTGTCGATAAGGAGATTGCCCGATGAAAAAACTCATTACCCTCGCACTGCTGCTGGTTGCGGTTCCGGCGTTCGCCCACCCCGGCCATGACGCCAACCCGTTGCAGGACGGTTTGCTGCACCCGCTGACCGGCCTTGATCACTTGCTGATGCTGCTCGGCACCGGCGTGCTCGCGGCCCTGACCGGGCGCACCCTGGCGCTGCCGTTGCTGACCCTGGGCGCGATGTTCGGCGGGGCGCTGATGGGCCACGTGTTCGGCCGTGTGCTCGGCATGGAAACCATGATCATCGGCTCGCTGCTGGTGGCCGCCGCGGCGCTGCTGGTGCCCAGCCGCCAGGTGTTGCTGGCCCTGGCCATGCCGCTGTTTGCCCTGTTCCACGGTTGGGCCCATGGCGTTGAAGCCAGCCCGGGCGCGTTCTGGGTGTTCAGCGCAGGGTTCGTCAGCGTCAGTGGCCTGTTGTTGCTGGTCGGCTTTGGCGCGGGATGCCTGCTGCGTCGGCACCAGGGCTTGCAGAAGGCCTTCGCTGGCGGCCTGCTGGCCGGCGCCGCGTTGGTGCTGGCCGGTTGATGAGCCACGACCTGAAGCTGCTGCGCTTGCTGCAACTGGCCAGCCCGAGCCTGCCGGTGGGTGGTTTCACCTACTCGCAAGGCCTGGAGTGGGCGGTGGAGGCCGGCTGGGTGCAGGGCGCCGAAGGTTTTCGCAACTGGCAATGCCAACAGATCGAGGACACCCTGTGCCACCTCGACTGGCCGCTGCTGGCGCGGCTGTATCAAGCTTGCCTGGATGACGATGCCGAGGCGTTCGCGCGCTGGAGCCGGTTTTTACTGGCCAACCGCGAAACCGCCGAACTACGCCTGGAAGAACGCCAACGCGGCATGGCCCTGACCCGCCTGCTCGATGGCTGGCAACTGGGCCAGGCGCCTGAATGGCGTGCGTCGCTGGAGCTCAGCCAGCTCGGTGGCATGGCCTGGTTGGCTGTGCACTGGGAGATCCCGTTGCGTGATCTGGCCCTTGGTCACGGCTATGCCTGGCTCGAAGGCGCGGTGATGGCCGGGGTCAAGCTGGTGCCGTTTGGCCAGCAAGCGGCACAGACCTTGCTGCGTGACCTGAGCGAAGTTCTACCCCAGGTGCTGCAAACCGCCCTGGCCCTTGGCGATGACCAGCTCGGCGGCGGCTTGCCGTTGCTGGCGATTGCCTCGGCGCGGCACGAAACCCAATACACCCGCTTGTTCCGATCCTGAGGAAACCCCCATGCAAAGCTACCAACAACCCCTGCGCGTCGGTGTCGGCGGCCCGGTCGGCTCCGGCAAGACCGCGCTGCTCGAAGCGCTGTGCAAGGCCATGCGCGACCATTATGAGATCGCCGTGGTGACCAACGACATCTACACCAGGGAAGACCAGCGCATCCTCACCGAGGCCGGCGCCCTGGCCCCCGAGCGCATTGTCGGGGTGGAAACCGGCGGTTGCCCGCACACCGCGATCCGCGAGGACGCCTCGATGAACCTGGCGGCGGTGGAAGAACTGGCGCGCACGTTCGGCAACCTCGAAGTGATCTTTGTCGAGAGCGGCGGCGACAACCTCAGCGCCACCTTCAGCCCGGAGCTGGCGGACCTGACCGTGTACGTGATCGATGTCGCCGAAGGTGAAAAAATCCCGCGCAAGGGCGGGCCGGGGATCACCAAGTCGGACTTCCTGGTGATCAACAAGATTGACCTGGCGCCTTACGTCGGAGCTTCGCTGGAGGTAATGGAAAAGGACACCCAGCGCATGCGCCCGCAACGGCCGTGGACCTTCACCAACCTCAAGACCGGGCAAGGCTTGCAGCAGGTGATCGATTTCATCGTCGAGCGGGGCATGTTGAAACCGCTGTGATCGTCAACAGCATCGCTGGCAAGCCAGCTTCCGCAGGAATGCGTGGGCCTGATAGAGTCGCCACCCCCAACGACTCGATCCAATGCAGGAGGCAACTTTGATGATGTGCAGTCAGTGCGGCAAGGACCACGCCGATGACCTGGGTGAACTGGCGTTCCGACGTCCGGATGCGCTGTTCGCGCTTAGCGCCGAGGAGCGCGAGCACAAGGTTAGGGAAAGCAACGACTGGTGTGTGATCGCCGGCGAGCGGTTTTTTCTGCGGGCACTGTTGCCACTGGCCGTGGCGCAAATGAACGATAGCTACTGCATCGGTATCTGGGTTGAACTGCAGCCGAGCGATTTCGAACGTGTCTGCGAGCTCTGGCGTGATGAGGGCCAGGCTGGCGAGCCGCCTTTTGCCGTACGCCTGGCCAACAGCATTGCCAACCTGCCAGAGACCCTGGGGCTGGAAGGCCTGCTGCAGTTGAGCGGGCCGACCTCACGCCCCAGTGTGACGCTGAGCGCCAGCAGCCACCCGTTGGCCGTGGAGCAGGCCAACGGGATTTCCTTGCACCGCGCGCATGAGTACAGCGTGATCTTCGCCTGAAAGGCCCAGGCCCGTATCGTGCTGGGTGGCCAGGCCTATGCCACCCATCAGTCATAATGTACCCCGAGCCACACCGTGGCCTGGGTGCTGTCGGTCCATTCGACCCGATGCCGGCAGTGCGCCGGAATATCAATGAAATCCCCCGGTCGCAGCACCCGCTCGGCAGGCTCATGTTCCAGCCGCAACCCGGCAGACCCGGCCAGCAGCAGCACCCATTCGCCCTGCGCCTGGTTGTACCAGAACCCCGGTGGGCTGGCCTGGCCGTGGGAGACGATGCGTTCAATGCGCAGCCCCGGGCGGGTCAGCAGTTGTTCGAAGTGCTCTTGTGCGCCCGCCGCGGGCAGTGGATCAAACAGGTTGTCGAGCATGGTGGCCTGGCTCTCGTCTGGTTGCACGTTGTGGTTTAAGGTGGGCACCTGCCACTCATGATAGGGATTGATCATGAAACACCCGCTTTTGCGGCCCCTCGTTGTTGCAATGCTGCTGGGCGCGGCCCTGCCAGCCCTGGCGGCATTGCCAAGCGCGCCGTCCTACATCGACGATAGCGGTTATTCGCCGGCTGCCAAGCAGCGCATCCTGCCGCCAATGTTCGCCCAGGCCCTGACCAGCACCCGCTACCTTGCCAAGCCGGACAACCCGCTGATCACCCAGGCCGAAGCCAGCGAATTCCGCCAGACCAGCAACTACGACGAAACCCGCGCCTACATGACCCGCCTGGCGGCGGCCTCCGGTGGCAATATCGTGCTCAACGACCTGCCGGAAAAAAGCGCCGAAGGTCACCCGATGTTGATGGCCATCGCCTCCCTTGAGGTCGACAAATCGCCGGCCGGGTTGAATGAATCGGGCAAGCCGACGATCTTCGTCGAGGCCCAGATTCACCCGGGCGAAGCCAATGGCAAGGATGCGATGTTCATGCTCCTGCGTGACATGACCACGGGTGACAAACCGTTGGCTGCCTTGCTGGAGAAGGTCAACATCCTGTTCATTCCCACCGTCAATGTCGACGGCGACCTGCGCCGCAGTGCCTACGGGCGGATCAACCAGAACGGCCCGGATGAAACCGGCTGGCGGGTCAACGGCCTGAACTACAACCTCAACCGTGACTTCACCAAGCTCGACAGCGCCGAAATCCGCAACGTCGCCTGGGTGTTCAACACCTACCAGCTGAGTTTCTTCGCTGACACCCACTCCACTGATGGCGCCATGTACCCTTACGACAGTTCGTATTGCCACAATGGCAATGGCTGGTCGCCGGCCAGCAGCGCCTGGATGGACAACGTCATGCGCGCACCGGTGTACCAGGCGCTGGAGGCCGACGGCCATGTGGTGCACGAGTGCATCAGCCTCAACAGCAACCAGGACCCGAGCCAGGGCTACTACCCGTACCGCACGGACTACGCACGTTTTTCCAACCAGTACGGCGATATCCGCAATGTACCGTCGATCCTGATCGAGCAACACGCATTGCACCCGTACCAGACCCAGGTGCTGGGCAATTACGTGATGCTCAAGAGCATGTTCCAGGTGATCGGCGATCAGGCGGTGTCGCTCAACGAAGCCATCCGCCAGGACCGCGAACGCCTGGAGACGCAAGAGCAGGTGACCCTGACCTGGAAGCCGGGCAAGGCCCAGACCACAGCGTTTACCGTAGGTGATTACCGCTATGAGCAGTCGCCGATTACCGGCGCCAGGACCATTGTCTGGAGCAACACGGCGAAAAAACTCAAGGTCCCGGTCACCGGCAACACCGAGCCCGACCTGGTGGTCAAACGGCCCCGGCAGTACGTGGTGCCGGGGCAGTGGCGCGAGGTGATCGCCCGGCTCAAGGCCCATGGCATCCACATGACCACTCTCGACAAGCCGACACCGATTGCCGTTACGCTGTATCGCATGGATGAGGTGAAAGTGGCGGGTGGTTTCGAACCCGATCGCACGCAAAGCAACCAGATCCCCGGTTACGAAGGGCGCTTGCTGGTCAGTGGCGTGGCCAAGCCGCTGGAGCGCTTGCAGACCTTCCCGGCCGGCTCGGTGGTGATCGATACCGACCAGCCGTTGGGCGTGCTGGCGGTCAACCTGCTATACCCCGAAAGCCCGGACTCGTTCTGGGCCTGGGGCTTCTTCAATTCGACCCTGGTGGCGGCTGAAGAGCCGGAGGAATACGTGATGGAACCCATGGCGCGCAAAATGCTCGCCGAGAGCCCGGAACTGAAGGCCGAGTTCGACAGCAAGCTCAAGAACGACAAGGCCTTCGCCGCCAGCCCCAGCGCACGCCTGCACTGGTTCTACGCGCGCACGCCGTTCTATGACGTCAATGCGTTTGTCTATCCGGTGGGCGCGGTGTACTGACCGGGTATCAATCGGTCTGAAATCGGTATTGGTCTTGGGCAAAAGCGGTGATCTATAAAGGCTCTGGTCTTTCAGCCAGAGCCTACATTGCATGAACATCCGCCGTCGCTCGCTTTTCGCCGCCAGCATGGCCCACGCCGTGCACGACGGCCTTACCGACGTTATCTACGTATTGCTGCCGCTGTGGCAGGCGCAGTTCGCCCTGAGTTTTGCTCAGGTCGGCCTGCTGCGTGGCGCCTATGCCGGGATGATGGCGGGCCTGCAACTGCTGGCCAGCCGCGCGGCAAAGCGCTGGGGCCGGGAGCGCCTGTTGGTCGGCGGCACCGCCCTGGCCGGGCTGGCCTACCTGGTTGCCGGGCAGGCCAGTGGCCTCGCTGTGCTGTTGCTCGCGCTGTTGCTGGGCGGCCTTGGCGCCAGTACCCAGCACCCCCTGGCGTCGTCGTTGGTCACCGACACCCATGAGGCCGGGGGCGGGGTCAAGGAGGCGCTGGCGCAGTACAATTTTGCCGGCGATATCGGCAAGATGCTGGTGCCTGCCGGGGTCGGTTTGCTGTTGCTGGTAACCAGTTGGCAAACCAGCGTCACCGTGCTGGGCCTGCTTGGCCTGGCTGCCGCCGGCGTACTCTGGTGGCTGCTTGCGCCGCAGCCGTCGTTGCCGTCGAGCCCGCGCAAAACCGTGCCTGCCCGTGGTAACGACTCCGGCAGCGGCCTGGCCGCCTTGCTGCTGACCGGCACCCTCGACAGCGCCGTGCGCATGGGGTTTCTTACCTTTCTACCGTTTTTGCTGCAAGGCAAGGGCGCCGGCTCCGCGGGTATCGGCCTGGCGTTGATGCTGCTGTTTGTCGGCGGCGCCTTCGGCAAGCTGGTGTGCGGCTACCTGGGTGCGCGCATTGACATGATGAGAACCGTGTGGTTCACCGAGTCGGCCACTGCGTTGCTGATCCTGTTGATGTTGTTCCTGCCGCTAGCGGCGATGATGGCGCTGTTGCCGCTGCTGGGCCTGGTGCTCAATGGCACCTCGTCGGTGCTGTACGGCGTGGTGCCGGAACTGGCGGGGGCGGGCAGGCGCGATCAGGCCTTTGCCTTGTTCTACACCGGCACCATTGGTGGCGGCGCGCTGGCGCCGGTGGTGTTCGGCCGCCTAGGCGATGGGGCCGGCATCACTGCGGCGGTAATCGGCCTGGCGGCGCTCCTGCTGCTGACCCTGCCGTTGTCCTGGTGGGTCGAGCGGCAACTGCATAGCTACCTGCCAAGGACCCTTTAGGCGCAGCGGTCGCAATCCAGGCGCCACCGGGTGTGCTGGCTGGGCGGTCCTCATCGCTGGCAAGCCAGCTCCCACAGGTTCTGCGCCAGCCGAGCCCTGTGGCCAGGGCAGCCAGTTGTTGAGCCTGCTCAGATAAAGATCGTTCCGCGCAGGTACAGCGCACCCTCACCGCTGATGATCACCCGGCCGTTGTCCAGCACTTGACAGTGCAGCTGGCCCTTGCGCACGCCGCCTTGCTCGGCCGTCAGGCTGCGCTTGCCCAGGCGCTCGGCCCAGTAGGGGGCCAGCGAGGTGTGCGCGGAGCCGGTGACCGGGTCTTCATTGACGCCTACCCGCGGGCCGAACCAGCGCGAGACGAAGTCAAAGTGCTTGCCCGGGGCCGTGACCGCAATACCGCGCACGTCAAAGGCCGCCAGCGCAGCATAGTCGGGCTCAAGATCGGCGATCAGCGCTTGATCCTCGACCACCACCAGGTAGTCATCGGTGCGGTACAGCGCCTCGATCCGCTCCAGGCCCAGGGCCTGCAACAAGCCATCGGGCACTGCCACAGCTTGTGGCTGCTTGGCCGGGAAGTCCATGGCCAGGCGAGCACCGTCACGGCGAACCCGCAACTCGCCGCTACGGGTGGCAAAGCGCAGGGTGTCGCGCTGTTCAGCGAACTGCTCGAACAGCACCCAGGCGGTCGCCAGGGTGGCATGGCCACACAGGTCGACTTCTACCGTCGGGGTAAACCAGCGCAATTCGAACAGCTCGCCATTGCGCACCACATAGGCGGTTTCCGACAGGTTGTTCTCGGCAGCAATCTGCTGCAGCGTCGCATCCGGCAACCAGGCCTCAAGCGGGCACACTGCGGCCGGGTTGCCGCCAAACGCCGTGGCTGAAAACGCGTCTACCTGGAACATTTCAAGTTGCATGCTGCTCATTCCTGTCCGTTGTCTGTCGCCCGGATCTGCTCCAGGTAGTTGTAGATGGTGTAGCGGGTCACGCCGAGTGTGGCGGCGGCTTTCTCGATACCGCCCTTGACGATGAACAGGCCGCGCTCCTGCATGTGCCGCACGGCCTGGATCTTTTGCGCTTTCTTCATGCCGAGCACGCCGCCGGGGCAGGCGTCCTGGATGATTTCGATCATCAACTGTTCCATGTCCCGGGATTCATCCGGCACTGGCGCAGGTGCGCTGGCCAGCCCCAGCAGGCCTGCGAGCACGTGATGCGCGGCAGCGATCGCGCTGAGGTCGGTGTTGATGCACAGGCTGGCAAACGGCTGCCCGCTGCTGTCGCGATAAACCACGGTAGCGCTGCGCAAGGGGCGGCCGTCGGGGGCGAGGGTGGCGTAGTTCTCGACCACGATCGGCTCGCTACTGGAGCGATCGTCCATCGCCCGGCGCACGGCGGCGAAACCCTGGTCATGACGCGGCCCGGCCAACACCGAATCACCGACCTGGCGCCCGGTGACATGGCCGTTGGCGATGGCGAGGATGGAGCGCTGCGGGTTGAGCACGTCATGCAGGACGATTTCGGTATGGGAGCCGAGTGCATGGCTGAGCATTTTCAGGGTGCTGTGCAGTACGCCGAGGATCAGCTGTCGTTCGCTGCTCAATGCGCTGGAAACCTTCATCAGGGCCTTCGAGGGAGTTGAATGGTCGCGGTCAAATTATCAACTAGTAGTTGAAATATCAACTAACTGTAGATTTTATGTCCAGCATCTCCACCCGCTAGGGCCCTTCAGGATTGCGTCCGCCCGGCTCAGGCACTTAAGATATAACCATTCTCATTTAATGCCTGCGCCGATGAAAGTGCCTCCTCCTGCTGACAGTCTCGACACCTTGTACAAGGGCTATCACGGCTGGTTGCTGGGGTGGCTGCGACGGCGCCTGGACTGTCCGCACAATGCCGCCGACCTGGCCCAGGACACTTTCGTGCGCCTGCTCAATGCCGGTGCCTACGTGGCGCCGCGCGAGCCGCGAGCGTTTCTGGCCACGGTGGCGCGCCGCCTGCTGGTCGATCGCGGCCGTCGGCAAAAGCTTGAGCAGGCGTACCGTGAAGAACTCGCGCGGCACGTCGAGCACCTCGAGCAGGCCCCTTCACCCGAACAACTGCTGGCGGCCATAAATGCCCTTGAACACATTGCCCGCGCGCTGGAGCAGATGAGTGCGCGCGCACGTCAGGTGTTTATCCTGCGCCACCTGGAAGGCCTGAGCCATGCGCAGATCGCCGAGCGCTTCCAGGTCTCGAGCAAAACCGTGCAGAACGATCTGGTCCAGGCCTTGCTGCAGTGTCATGCCGCCAGCGAGTCGGCACGATGAGCCCGTCACCCAGCGCCGCGGTGTTGCGCGAGGCGGCCGAATGGTTGGTACGCCTGGATGATGAACCGAGCGCTGCCGATCAGCAGGCGTTCAGCGCCTGGTTGGCCGAGGCCGATGAACACCTGGACGCCGTGCAGCGTTTGCAAGGCAGCCTCGCACCGCTGCGCGAACTGCCGCGTGCGCCGGCCCGTGCCGCCTTGCAGCGGGTGACGGCGCGAGCCCCCGGCAAGCAGGCACTCAAGGCGCTGGCCGTCAGCCTGGCGCTGTTGCTGCCCGGCGCTGCCTTGCTCCAGCATTATCCGCCGGCCTACCTGATGGCCGATCTGCGCACCGGTACGGGCCAGTGGCGCAGCGAGCAATTGCCGGACGGCAGTCGGATCAGCCTGGAGGGCCGTACGGCGGTCGACCTGCAGTTCGACGCGCAGACCCGTACCGTTCGGTTGCTCAGCGGTGACATCCTCGTGGACGTGGCCAAGGATACCGCCCGGCCGTTCCGGGTGGTGACCGAGCATGGCAGCATTCGCGCACTGGGCACGCGTTTTAGGGTGGAGCGCCTGGACGAAAGCACGCGCCTGGTGATGATCGAGTCGAGCACCGAAGTGCGCAGCGGCGCCAGCACCCAGACGGTGAGCGCCGGACAGCAGGTACAGTTCAGTGCCTCGGGCATGCAGGCGGTGCAGGCAGTGGATGCCTCGGGCCAGGAGCAGGCCTGGGCCAGGCAGCAGATGCTGGTGCGCGAACAACCCTTGAGCGAGGTGCTGGAGCGCCTGGCCCGCAATCACCAGGGCTACCTGCTGTTCGATGCCAAGGCTCTGGCGCACCTGAACGTCACCGCGGTGCTGCCTGCCGACGACAGCGAGCGGGCCTTGCGCCTGCTGGCGCGCAGCTTCCCGATCCGGGTCGAGCACTACACGCCGTGGCTGACCCGTGTCAGGCTCGAATAAAAATTATTATCAAACGCTTCCAGTTCTTGTTACCCGAGCGTCCTTGTATTAGCCCAATACATCGGAGAGTCGGGAACATGCTTTCACCCAAGCCATTCAAGCCCTGCCGTGCGTTGACCCTGGCGGTCCACTTCGCCCTCGGCGCCGTGCCTCTGCTGGCGGCCCAGCCGCTACAGGCCCAGCAGCAGATAAAACGCTACGACATTCCTGGCGGCCCTTTGGGTGACGTGCTGAGCCGCTTTGCCCGCGAGAGCGGCCTGGCCATCTCGTTCAATGCCGGGCAAGTGGCAGGCCTTGCCAGCGCCGGTCTGCAGGGCAGTTACGCCGTGCAGGAAGGGTTCGCCCAGGTCCTGCGGGGCCATGCATTGCAGGCACAGGCGAGCAGCGATGGCTATGTGCTGGTCGAGGTGCCCGCCGCCAATGGGGCATTGGAACTGGGCGCCACCAGTATCAATGGGCAGGTGCTGGGAAGCATCACCGAAGACAGTGGCTCCTACACCACCGGGCCGATGCAGACGGCGACCAAGCTGGCCCTGACCATTCGCGAGACACCGCAGTCGGTAACGGTGATCACCCGTCAGCGCATGGACGACCAGAACCTGCGCAGCCTTGAAGATGTGCTCAAGAGCACCCCCGGCATGTCCATGACCAAGGATGGCCCGCAGCGCCCGACGTTCTACGCGCGTGGTTTTACCGTGGAAAACCTGATGAACGACGGGCTGTCCAACGACCTGTCGCATTACCTGTCGCGGGACATGAACTCGGCGCCGGACATGGCCATCTACGACCACGTCGAAGTGGTGCGCGGCGCCACCGGGCTGATGCAGGGAGCGGGTACGCCGTCGGCGGCCATCAACATGGTGCGCAAGCGCCCGACCGCGGACCCGCGCGTGAGCATCACCGCCAGCGCCGGTAGCTGGGACAACTACCGCAGCGAAGTGGATGCTTCCGGGCCACTCAACGACAACGCCACCTTGCGCGGGCGGGTGGTCACGGCGTACCAGACGCGCAACAGCTTTCAGGACGTCACCGATAGCGAGCGTTCGGTGTTCTACGCCATTGGCGAGGCCGACCTCAGCGACAACAGCACCTTGACCCTCGGCGTCTCCAACCAGCGCGTCAACAACACCGCGACCTGGGGTGGCTTGCCAACGGCAATCGATGGCAGCGACCTGCATTTGTCCCGCAAGACCTACCTGGGCAATGACTGGGAGTACTGGGACCAGGACAACACCACCGTGTTCAGCCGCCTGGATTACCGCTTCGACAACGACTGGAAACTGCTGTTGGCCGCCAGCCGCACCTGGTCGGACCTGAAGATGCTGGGCACCATGACCGAACGCATGGGCGATGAGGGCGAGGTGTTCGGTCAGTACCTGGGCCAGTACCACTATGACGATGAGCAGAGCAGTTACGACGCCTACGCATCGGGGCCTTTCCAGTTGCTCGGGCGGACCCATGAACTGGTGGTCGGTGCCAGCCGGCGTGAGCTGACCTTCGAAGGCAAGGGCAACTACAGCGACGACGCGATCGGCATGGATATCTACAACTGGGACCCGGGCTCGCTGCCCAAGCGCGAGCTGGACCTGAGTTACTGGCATCAGGATCGCGAGACCTCGCAGACCGGCGCCTACCTGACCACCCGCTTCAACCTGGCCGACGACCTGAAGCTGATCCTCGGCGGGCGCCTGGACTGGTACGACAACGACACCCGTACCCGCAACGGCAGCCGCGCGCCAACCGGCAGCGACTACTCGGTGACGCGTCATGTCACGCGTTACGCCGGCATCATCTATGACCTGGACGTGCACCATTCGCTGTACGCCAGCTACACCGACATCTTCAAGCCGCAGTCGGAACTGGACGCGGCGGGCACCGCGATCGAGCCGATGGAGGGCAAGAACTATGAGCTCGGGATCAAGGGCGAGTACTTCGACGGCAGTTTGAATGCCAGTGCCGCAGTGTTTCGCATCGACCAGCAAAACCGCGCCAAGACGCTTGAGATCAATGAGTGTTCGGCGCTGGTGCCCAGTTGCGCGGAGGCTGCCGGCAAACTGCGCAGCGAAGGGATCGAGCTTGAGCTCAACGGCACCGTTCTGCCGGGGTGGGAGTTGGGCGCGGGCTATACCTTTGCCCAGGTCAAATACGTCAAGGACAGCAACCCGGCCAACGAGGGACGCCTGTTCGATACTGATATTCCCCGCCATGTGTTCAAGGCCTTCACCACCTATCAACTGCCGGGTGAACTGCAACGCTGGAAGGTCGGCGGCGGCCTGTACCGGCAGAACCAGATCTACAACAAGGGCAACAACTTCTATGCCACCGAGAGCCGTTACCGTATCGAGCAGCAGGCCTATACCCTGGTCGATCTGATGCTCAGCTACCAGGCCTCCGAGCACCTGGATGTGCGCTTGAACCTGAACAACGTGTTCGACAAGAAGTACTACCAGAGCATTGCCGGCAATACCGCCTACGGCGGCAACCTGTACGGTGATCCGCGCAACTTCATGCTGACCACGCGCTGGAGCTTCTAAGGGCCGAGCCTGCGGGGTAACCGCAGAGGGCACAGGTAAGGCAAGAGCGGCGCCCTTGATGTGCGGGCCGCCGCTCAAGCCTTACAGAATTTGAAATAGTTTCATGCTGTGAGAAAAGACTGCTGCAATTGTAGGATCACTTCCCCAATTGATTTCAGGTTGACATGACTTCGTTCTCGGAGCCCCCCAGTACCCGGCCGTTCCGGCCTTTCTCCCGTCCTTGTGACGCTTCCCGCCTGTTCCCGCACATGAGTAATCGCCCATGGAATGGCTAGCCGACCCCACGGCCTGGCTGGGCCTTGCCACGCTGATTGTGCTGGAGCTGGTACTGGGTATCGACAACCTGGTATTCATCGCCATCCTCGCCGACAAGTTGCCGCCCCATCAACGCGACCGCGCGCGGGTGATCGGCCTGTCGCTGGCATTGATCATGCGCCTGGGCCTGCTGGCCAGCATTTCCTGGATGGTGACCCTGACTGCGCCGCTGTTCGAGGTGTTCGACAAGCACTTCTCCGGTCGCGACCTGATCATGCTGTTTGGTGGTGTATTCCTGCTGTTCAAGGCCACCATGGAGCTGCACGAGCGCCTGGAAGGCCACGTTGCGCAAAATACCGGCAGCGTGCGGCATGCCGCGTTCTGGCCAATCGTGGCGCAGATCGTGGTGCTTGATGCGGTGTTCTCCCTGGACGCGGTGATCACCGCCGTGGGCATGGTCGAGGAACTGTCGATCATGATGATCGCGGTGGTCTTCTCGATCGGCATCATGATTGTCGCCAGCAAGCCGTTGACCCGCTTCGTCAACAACCACCCGACGGTGATCATGCTGTGCCTGGGCTTCTTGATGATGATCGGCTTCAGCCTCACCGCCGAGGGCCTGGGCTTTCATATCCCCAAAGGCTACTTGTATGCGGCCATTGGCTTCTCGATCCTCATCGAGCTGTTCAACCAGTTGGCCCGTGCCCGGCGCAAACGTAGCCTGCAGCAGCACCGGCCGCTGCGTGAGCGTACCGCCCATGCGGTCATGCGCCTGCTGGGCGGGCGTCGGGTCGAGGCCGACGACGTTGGCGAGGAGATCGCCGACCTGGTTGAAGGCGGTGAAGCGCAGGTGCTGTTCGACCGCCGCGAGCGGGTGATGATCAGCGGCGTGCTGAACCTTGCCGAGCGGCCAATCAAGACGGTGATGACGGTTCGGGCCGAGGTCGACGCGATTGACCTGGCGCAGCCGGCCGAGGCGATTCGCACTGCTCTGATGCATTCGTCCTATTCGCGCCTGCCGCTGATTCGCGACGGGCGCATCGAAGAACCCCTGGGCTTCGTGCACAAGAAGGAGCTGCTCAAGGAGCTGCTGGCCGGTCATCAGCCCGACCTTGAGAGCCTGGCCCGGGTGCCGCTGAACCTGCTGGAGAGTTTCAGCATCCTCAACGCCCTGGAGCAGATGCGCAACCAGTCGACGCACATTGCCTTCGTGGTCAACGAGTTCGGTGATTTCACCGGGGTGCTGACCATGACCGATATCCTCGAGTCGATTGCCGGCGAGCTACCGGATGCCAGTGAGGTCGAGGGGCCGGGCATTGTCGAAGACGAGCAGGGCTTTGTCGTCAGCGGCGCGCTGAACCTCAGCCAGATCCAGGCGCGCACCGGTTTTGCCGCCAAGCCCACCGAGGACTACCAGACCCTCGCCGGCCTGGTCATGAGCCTGCTCGATCGCTTGCCAATGGTCGGCGACAGCCTGGTGTGCAATAGCTGGAAGATGACCGTGGTCGCGGTGGAGGAGCGTCGGGTGCGGCAGGTACGCCTTACACCGAACGCCGCCGTTGACGCAGCAGGTGCCTGACGCCCTCAGCGATCAGCACCAGCACCGCCAGCCAGATCGGCAGGTAGGTCAGCCACTGGTCGGGGCCGATGGTCTCGCCCAGTAGCAGGGCGACGGCCACCAGCAACACCGGTTCGACATAGCTGAGCAGGCCGAACAGGCTGAACGCCAGCAGGCGGCTGGCCAGTACATAGCAGATCAGCGCCAGGGCGCTGATCACCCCCAGCAGCGGAATCAGGCCGTACAGCCCCGGATGCTCGGCCAGGTCCCGGGCCGACAACGGGCCCTGAATGACGAAGTACAGCGCCGCAGGCAACAGCAGGCACATGTCGGCCCATAGCCCACCGAGGTGATCGGTGGCGCATTTGCGCCGCAACACGAAGTACAACGGGTAGCCGCCGGCGACCAACAGGGTTTCCCAGGCAAAGCTGCCGTGCTGGTAGAGCTCATGGCCGACGCCGGTCATCGCACAGGCTACCGCCAGTTTCTGCAGGCGCGACAGGCGCTCGCCATAGACCAGGCGGCCGGTCAGGACCATGGTCAACGGCAACAGAAAGTAACCCAGCGAGACTTCCAGGCTGCGCCCGTGCAACGGCGCCCAGAGGAACAGCCAGAGTTGCACGCCCATCAACGACGACGTCCCCAGCAGGCCGAGCAACAGCAGCTGGTTGCGCCGCACGCGCGCCAGCAACCCGGTGACCAGCGGCCAGTCGCGGGTGAACAGCATGAACAGGGTGACGCACGGCAGGGTCAGGAGCATGCGCCAGCCAAACACCTCTTCGCCATCCAGGGGTGTCAGCAGCGAGGTGTAGTAGTACATCACGGCAAACAGGAACGATGCCGTGACCGATGTAATGATGCCTTTTGACACAAATGCCTCGGTTGCAAAAGATGACAGAGCGGGTAACCCGCCATGATCTCAGGCTGCAGGCCTAACCGGCAACCTCCGCCCTCTGTGGCGCGACCTCGGCCTGGGCCGCCAGGGCGCGGACAAAGTCTTCTATCGGCATCGGCCGGGCGAACAGATAGCCTTGCTGAAAATCGACGTTGTGGCGTGCCAGGTAGTCGCGTTGGGTGTCGGTTTCCACGCCCTCGGCGACGATGCCCAGCTCAAGCTTGGCCGACAGCTCGATGATGCTGTCGAGAATGTGCAACGACAAGGCGTCGACGCCGATCAGGGCAACGAAACTCTGGTCGATCTTCAGGTAATCGACCTTGAACTGGCGCAAATAGCTGAGGCTGGACTGACCGGTGCCGAAGTCGTCGATGGCGATCATCACCCCCAGTTCGTGCAGCTTGGCGAACAGCGTCTGGGTGGCCTCGCTCGGTGCGATCAGTTTGCGTTCGGTCAACTCCAGGGTCAGCAACACCCGCCCGGGCGGGAAGGCGGCGAGAAAGTTCCGGCAGTCGTGGTACAGGGCCAGGTCCTGGCAGTGATCGGCGGTGATGTTGATGCCAATGTGAAAGCCATCGTCCATCAGCGCGGCATGCGGCGCCAGAAGCTGGGCGGTGCGCTGCATGAGCAGGCGCGTCATCGGTACGATCTGGCCGCTGTGTTCGGCATAGGGAATGAACAGGTCGGGGCGCACCAGGCCTTCACGCGGGTGCTGCCAGCGCATCAGCACTTCGGCACCGGCCCAGCGGTAGTCGCCCTTGCGCACCACCGGCTGGAAGTAGGGCAAAAATTCGTCGGCCTCCATCGCCCGCTGCAGTTCGACCCGCGGCGAACTGGCCCGGCGCAGCATCCAGCGGCACACGGCGCCGGCGATCACGCCGAGAAATACCAGCAAGCCGAACAGGGCAGGGTATTCGTCGCGCATCACCTGGCCGATCTTGCCGTGCTCATAACCGCTGTGAATCGAGAACGGGTAGTGGCTGGAGTCGAGCCGTACCGGTGCAACGGCGGCAGCGGGGGCGAGCCCCTCATGCACCAGGCCGTCCTTGCCCATCCAGTAGCGCCCCACCTGCAGCAACAATTGGGTGTGCGGGCCGATCAGGCGCAGGGCGGTGAGCAGGTGATCACCGTCGACGGTGCTGATGGCGCCACGCTCGCCTTCGTAGACCCGATACACCAGCAGGGGGTGGCCGGGGGTCACCGAGTTGCCATTCATCAACCAGAGTTTGCCATCGACATAGTCGCTGGCGTTGACCTGCTCGCTGTAGGGGCCGAACAGCGAACTGCAATACAGTTCGTTGCGGTACACCAGATTGGTCGAGCGCACGAACGAGCGACGGGTGACCTGATCGCGCAGGGCCAGTTTTTCTTCCATGCACGGCAGGCCGGCCAGCGGCAGCAGCGACCTGGCCGCACCGGAAATGTTATCCAGGATCAGCTCCACCTGCGCCACCACCTGCTGCGCCGTGGCCTGGCTGCGTGCGTCAAGCGCGCGCTCGGCCTGCAGGTGCATGATCACCAGCCCGCAAAGCACCGGCACGGCGCCGACGGCCCAGGGCAGCAGGGCACGCAATGTCCAGCGTCCGGGACGTTTTACCGTGAGCGGCATGGCAGCTAACCTGTATAAGCACAGGGAATGAAAACGGCGGTGTGCCTAGGATAGCCGCTCGTCGGCCGATGGGTGTCAACTTAAGTGCGGACAAAACGGTTTACGCACTGTAGAATCCTGTTACGCATACAATAATAAGGTTCTCCACCGTCGGGGAATCAACCCACCGAGAATGGGTCCATATGAAGTGTCATGGGTTCAAGCTGATTTATGGTGACTACCTCGCCAGAAGTGTGAGGGGCATCTCTTGCGCGCCACCACGCCTGCTCGACATCGATAGCAATTAACGACCGTTATTTACCCGCTTTGATGATGAGGAAACGAGCATGGCTGATATCTTTGAAAACCCGATGGGCCTGATGGGCTTTGAATTCATCGAGTTCGCGTCGCCGACCCCGGGCGCCCTGGAACCGATCTTCCAGATCATGGGCTTCACCAAGGTGGCCACCCACCGCTCCAAGGACGTGCACCTGTACCGCCAGGGCGACATCAACCTGATCCTGAACAACGAGCCGAAAAGCGTCGCCTCGTACTTTGCCGCCGAGCATGGCCCGTCGGTATGCGGCATGGCTTTCCGTGTGCGTAATGCCCACGAAGCCTATGCCCGTGCCCTGGAACTGGGCGCCCAGCCGGTGGAAATCGAAACCGGGCCAATGGAGCTGCGCCTGCCGGCGATCAAGGGTATCGGCGGCGCGCCGCTGTACCTGATCGACCGTTTCGAGGAAGGCAGCTCGATCTATGACATCGACTTCAACTTCATCGAAGGCGTCGATCGTCATCCGGTGGGTGCCGGCCTCAAGATCATCGACCACCTGACCCACAACGTTTACCGCGGGCGCATGGCCTACTGGGCCGGTTTCTACGAGAAGCTGTTCAACTTCCGCGAGATCCGCTACTTCGACATCAAGGGCGAGTACACCGGCCTGACCTCCAAGGCGATGACCGCGCCCGACGGCATGATCCGCATCCCGCTCAACGAAGAGTCGTCCAAGGGCGCCGGGCAGATCGAAGAGTTCCTGATGCAGTTCAACGGCGAAGGCATCCAGCACGTCGCGTTCCTCTGCGACAACCTGCTCGAAAGCTGGGATGCCCTGAAGAAACTCGGCATGCGCTTCATGACGGCGCCGCCAGACACCTACTACGAGATGCTCGAAGGTCGTCTGCCAGGTCACGGCGAGCCGGTTGGCGAGTTGCAGAGCCGTGGCATTCTGCTCGACGGTTCGTCCGAGGCGGGTGACAAGCGCCTGCTGCTGCAGATCTTCTCGGAAACCCTGATGGGCCCGGTGTTCTTCGAGTTCATCCAGCGAAAGGGTGACGATGGCTTCGGTGAAGGCAACTTCAAGGCATTGTTCGAATCCATCGAGCGTGACCAGGTGCGTCGCGGTGTGCTGAGCACCGACTGATCTGGGCGGTCACTGAAAAGGCCATTGGGCGTGTGCTCAATGGCCTTTTGTATGGGTGATCACTCAGTCGGCGACGACGGCCTGCGGCGTTGCCTGAACAAACCCCAATAAGCCACCGCAGACGTGATGATGCCAACCAGCAGCAATGATGGCGCGGTTGAAGCCATGGCCTGGGTGATCATCTGCCAGGTATGACCATCCGGGTAGCCGGCATGCACGGTATAGCCATACTTCTCCGAGACCGTGCGCTGGAGATTTTCCTTGTGATCGGGCACTTGCGAGGCGCTGCCATTGCCGGTTGCCCAGATATAGTCATTACCGAATTGCAGTACCAGGACGATGGCGTTCTTGAAACCCTGCAACTCGGTCTGCAGGATGCGGGCATCGCTGATGGCGATCACGCCGAAAGGGTATTCCTGGATACGGTAATGCAACACCGGAACATCCGGAGTGATTTCGTTGCGCAGGTCCAGGCGCAGGCGCTGGTTGAAGAAAGTGCCAGGGTCCACCGCCGCGTCAAAGTCGCCGAGCAGGGTGCTGCAATAGCCGCGGTTTTCCCTGACCAGCACCAGCGAGCGCACGTTGGGTTGTTTGAAGGCTTGCTGGCGCAGGGTGGGGAGAGCGCTCTCGCAGCGTTGTCCGGCCAGGCTGAGTACCGCACCGGCGGCGTCATGCAAGGTATCGATTACCCGGTCAATGACGTAAATGGCTTCAACGGCGGACAATTCGGAGGTTTCTTCCTGTTCGCGCTCGACCTGAAGTGACAGCACCAACAGCCCGCATGCGACCGGTGCCAGACCGATCAGGAGGGTAAGCAGAAATTCGAGCAGACTACGGCCGGCAAGACTGGGTGGAGCCATGATTGCACCTCTATGCTGAACGTAACAACGACCTTCCTGGTCGTGTGGTTACGCGTCAGCATAAAGAGTGAAGTCAGAAGCGACTGTAGGCTTGATTTACTCTGCGCGACGTACCAATCGACAATCGGTGTAATCAAGCGACTCAGCGCTTTTTCAGCGCTTCAATCACCCGGTCCGCCACAACGCCCGCCGACGCAGGGTTCTGGCCGGTGATCAAGCGTCCTTCCTTCTGATCGGCAATGGCGAAGGCTTGCCACGGCTCTTCGGCCTTGACGTACAACCCGCCGCGGGCCTTGAGCTCGGTTTCGGTCAGGTAAGGCACCACCTTGTCCAGTTCCGCCAGTTTCTCTTCCGTGTCGGAAAAACCGGTTACCTCGCGGTCCTTGACCAGCAAGGTATTGTCGCTGAGCTTGATATTGAGCAGAGCAACGGCGCCATGGCACACCGATGCCACCACGCCACCGGCTTCGAAAATGCGCCGGGCCAGGGTTTGCAGCTCAATGTTGTCGGGAAAGTCCCAGATCACACCATGGCCGCCGGCATAGTAAATGGCGCTGTAGTCCTGGGCCTTGACTTCGCCGGGGGGCAGGGTGTTGCCCAGGCGGTTCATGAACGCCTTGTTCTGATACCACTCCCAGTCGATATCCGCCGCCATTTGCAAGCTGTGCGGGTCGATCGGTACATAGCCGCCGCCGGGGCTCAGGTAGTCGACCTTGTAGCCAGCCTTTTCGACCTTGTCGACAAAGTGCACCGCTTCACCCAGCCATAGACCAGTGGCGCGCTTCAGCGTCGGGTATTTGGCCGTATTGGTCAGCACCACCAGTATCTTCTTGCTCATCGCAACGCTCCCTGATTCCGGAACCGATCCGGATTGCCCGGATCGCAGTGGAGAAACCTGTTCAGCATAGTAGCGGCTGGCATGGATGCCATTCCCCGCCGGCGATATGCTAGCCTGCGAGGATATCGCCAGCTTTGCTACAGGGAGTCTTCAAGCGGATGAACACTTTGACCCAACCCGTGGATGCGTTCATGCAGGCGGCCATCGATGAGGCCCGTCTGGGCCACGAAGAGGGTGGCATACCGATCGGCTCGGTGCTGGTGCATGACAACCGGATCATCGGCCGTGGCCACAACCGCCGCGTGCAACAGGGCAGTGCGATCCTGCACGGTGAAATGGATGCGCTGGAGAACGCTGGCCGTCTGCCAGCCAGCGTCTATGCCCAGGCGACCCTGTACACCACCCTGTCACCGTGCCCGATGTGCAGCGGGGCCATTCTGCTGTATGGCATCAAGCGCGTCATTGTGGGCGAAAACCAGACCTTCATGGGCGAGGAAGACCTGCTCAGGGCCCGTGGTGTCGAGGTGCAGGTCCTGCACAATGATAACTGCGTCAAAATGATGAAGGATTTCATCGAGGATCGCCCCGAACTCTGGAACGAAGATATCGGCGTCTAGGTCCGATCATCAAACTCCTTACCGCCAGCCGAGCTCGCCCATGTCAGTACCGATGAGTGTCAAGGTTCGCAATCACGACTGGGGCAGCACCGCCCTTGGGCCTTTGCACCTGTGGCCGGCGTCATTGCGCATTGCCGTGGACATGCTCCTGGCGTCGAAATTTCCCGGTTGCCTGATCTGGGGGCCGCAGCTGGTAACCCTCTACAACGATGCGTTCAAGCCGATCCTCGGGGCCAAGCCCGAGGCGCTCGGGCGCGGTTTTGACGAGGTCTGGAGCGAGGCCTGGGACAATATCGGCGCGCTGGTGTTTCGCACCCTGTCCGGCGAGGCGATCTTCATCGAAAACTTCCCGTTGATGATCAATCGCAACGGTTCGATGGAGCAGACCTACTTTACCTTCTGTTTCAGCCCTATCCGCGATGAGCGTGGGGCGGTGGCGGGGTTTCTCGACACGGTGATCGAGACCACCGCCAGCGTCGAGGCCGAACAGCAATGGCGTCATCTGGCCAACACGTTCGAGCGCCAGGTGCAGGAGCGCACGGCTGACCGCAATCAGTTCTGGCAACTGTCCAGCGATATCATGTTGATGGTCCTGCCGGACCTCACGATCAGCGCGGTCAACCCTGCCTGGACCCAGGTCCTGGGCTGGCACCAGGACGAAGTGCTGGGCTGCTTGATCATGAATTGGGTCCATGCGGACGATTACCAGGAGGTCACGTCGGTGGTTGAGCGCCTGCGCGCGGGCCAAGGCACTGGAAACACGGTCAGTCGCTTGCGTCACAAAGACGGGCACTATCGTTGGTTCAACTGGGCAGCGGTGCCTTCGGCGCTTGGTTTTACCGCCGTAGGCAGCGACATCACCCAGGAGCGCGAGCGCGAAGAGGCGTTGCGTCACGCTGAAGAATTGCTGCACCAAAGCCAGAAAATGGAGGCAATCGGTCAGCTTTCCGGCGGCATGGCCCATGATTTCAACAACCTGCTGACCAGCATCAGCGGTAGCCTGGAACTGCTCGAACGGCGCATTGCCCAGGGGCAGCTGGATAACCTGCACGTCTACCTCGATGCCGCCCGTGGCGCGACCAGGCGCGCGGCGTCCCTGACCCATCGATTGCTGGCCTTTTCCCGGCGCCAGGCACTCGATCCCAAACCTGCCAGTGTCAATCAGTTGGTACTGGACATCGAGCGGTTGATCCAGCAGACCCTGGGTACGCACATCGAATTGCAGGTGCAGGTCGAGCCTGCCCCCTGGTGGGTGCTGGTCGATGCCACTCAGCTTGAGAATGCCCTGATCAACCTGTGCATCAATGCCCGCGACGCGATGGGGGCCGGTGGCTGCCTGCGCATCAGTACCGGAAACGAACGCCATGAGCTGCCCTTCGAGGGCGAAGATGGCCTGGGCCCGGGCGACTATTTTTCGCTACAGGTACAGGACAACGGTCAAGGCATGAGTGCCGACATCGTCGCGCGTGCCTTTGACCCGTTCTTTACCACCAAGCCGGTAGGCCAGGGCACCGGGCTTGGCCTGTCGATGGTCTATGGGTTTGTCCGCCAGTCGGGCGGGCGGGTATGGATCGATTCGAGTCCCGGGCAGGGCACCCGGGTGAAGATACTCCTGCCACGCTACCTGGGCGAACTGCCGGAATCCTCGCGTGGCAAGCCTTCTGGCAAAGCCTACGCACGGGCCAATGGCGAGCGCATCCTATTGGTCGACGATGAGAGCAGCTTGCGTTCAATGATCAAGGAGGCCCTGGACGAGGAAGGCTTCGAGGTGTTCGTCGCGGGCGATGCCAATGCGGCGCTGCAGCAGTTTCAGGCGTTGGGCTCGGTCGACCTGCTGATCACCGATATCGGCTTGCCGGGCGGCTTCAACGGCCGACAGCTGGCCAATGCCCTGCGCATGCTGCAGCCAGAGCAGAGGATACTGTTCATTACCGGCTTCGCAGCACAGGAAGTGACCGAACAGCAAGTCCTTGAGCCTGGTTCTGCGCTGATGACCAAGCCTTTTTCCCTGCAAGACCTGGTCCACCAGGTGCAGGAGATGCTGGCACCGGTTCAGCCGCTGGTTTGCGACCTGTCCCCGGTGCTGCGCTGACTGGCCAGGTGCTCGAGCACCAGGTACGTCAGTGTGGCAATCAGCAGCGGCAGCAGAAAGTAGATCGCCCGATAGCCAATCAATGCCGCAAGCAGCGTACCTTTGCCGTAGCTCCCGTGCAGCAGGGAGAGAAACACTGTTTCAAGCACACCGAGCCCGGCCGGAATATGGGTAATGACCCCGGCAATGCTGCTGATCATCAGCACCGCCAGAAGGGTCGGATAGTCTGCCCCTTTGGGCAGCAGGGTGAACACCACCAGCGCCATCAACGACCAGCTGCAGGCGCCCATCAGCATTTGTAGCGTGGCCAGGCGGATGCCCGGCAGGCTGATCTGATGCTGGCGCAAGCGCCAGGTACGACGGGTGGCGAACCCGCAGGCAAGCCAATAGATCACCGCCACCAGCAACAGCAGCGCGCCGATCAGGCGCAGGCCGGTATTGCCGATCTCCATGCCGGCCGGCAATCTGGGCAGCCCGCACACAAACAAGCTACCCGCCACCACGCAGTACCCCACCCAGTTGGTCAGTAGCCCCAGGCTGAGCACCCGGGTAATGGTCGAGACCTTCAGGCCGAGGCGGGTATACAAGCGGTAACGTAGGGCGATGCCACCGACCCAGGCGCTGAGGTTGAGGTTGAAGGCGTAGCACACGAACGCCAGCGGCAGCACCTGACGGGCCGGCAGGTGGTGCCCGGTGTAGTGGCGCCCGAGCAGGTCGAAGCTGCTGAACAGGGCAAAGCTGCCCAGGGTCACGCCAGCGGCCAACGCCAACGTGCTCCAGCGATAGGCGGCCAAGGCCTGGTGCACTTCCTGCCAGTCGAGGTTTTTCAGCACGCTGAACAGCAACACCGGCACCAGGATGAAAAACGCCAGGGTCAGTGCCTGCCGCGCACGGCGCCAGCGCTTCCGGTGCTTGTTCATGTCGGTTTTCCCGGTAGTTCGTGCCCTTCGTACAGCGGTTTGAGCCGTGGTACATGGGCCGGCAGCCAGCCAATCAGGGCCGGAAAATGGCGGATGAAGTGAAAGGTCAGGAAGATCAGCGGCGCCCGCCACCAGTAGCCGCGCAGCACGCGTTTCAGGCTGACCGCTTTGCAGCGATGGGCGGTGAGCTCCTGCAGGTGCTCGTGCAGGCGGGTGTTGAAGGTCTCATCGCGGATGATCAGGTTGGCCTCAAGGTTCAAGGCCAGGCTCAGGGGGTCGAGGTTGCTGGAACCGACCGTCGACCAGTGCCGGTCCACCAGCGCCACCTTGCCGTGCAAGGGCCGCTCGCAGTACTCGAAAATCCGCACGCCGTCGCTGATCAGGTAGTTGTACAGCAAGCGCGAGCACATTCGCACCCAGGGCATGTCGGGCACGCCCTGCAGCACCAGGGTGACCCTCACGCCGCGGCGGGCGGCATTGCGGATCGCCCGTAGCAGCCGGTAACCGGGAAAGAAATAAGCATTGGCGATGGTGATCCGTTCGCGCGCACCGTTCAACGCCCGCAGATAGTGCTGCTCGATGTCATTGGGATGATCCTGGTTATCGCGGATGCACAGGGTCATGCTCGCCTGATCACTGTCCGGGGCGATCGGCACCCGCCGTTGCCACCAGCGCCGGCTGCCCGGTTTGAGCGCGCTGTGTTGTTCCAGCAAGCGCAGGGTAGCGCGCTGCAGGTCGGCGACGATCGGCCCGCGCACCTGTACCGCGTAGTCCTGTTTGGCCATCGGTCCGAAGTCGGCCAGGTGATCGGCGCAATAATTGATGCCGCCGACAAAGCCGACCTCGCCGTCGACCACCAGGATCTTGCGGTGCAGGCGGCGAAACAGGTTGGTGCGCAGGCCCAGGCGTTTCGGGCTCGGGTCGAACGCCTGCAGGTGAACGCCGGCGTCGCTGAGTTCGCGCAGGTAGTCGACGCTCAGGTCGGCGGTGCCGTAACCGTCGACCAGCATCTCGACCTTGACCCCGCGCTTGGCTGCAGCGATCAACAGTTGCTGCAGCTGCTTGCCGACTTTGTCTTCAAAGATGATGAAGGTTTCCAGGAGGATTTCCACGCGCGCCTGTTCAATGGCGGCAAAGGCACTGGCGAAATAGTCTTCACCGTTGATCAGCAACTGCACCTGGTTGTCGGGTCGCCATTGGTTGTTCACAGGAGCACCTCCACTGCCAATGGCAGGTGATCGGAAAGGTGGGTCCAGGGCTTGCGGGCCATGACCTTGGGCGCATGCGCGCGGGCGTTGCGCAGGTAGATGCGGTCCAGGCACAGCAGCGGCCAGCGCGCCGGAAAGCTGCGCGCCGGCTGGCCATATGCCTGGCTGAAGACTTCCCGCAGGCCGCACTCGAGCAGCACCCCATCGGCGCGCTGGCGCCAGTCGTTGAAGTCGCCGGCAACGATGACCGGGGCATCGCCGGGCAGGCTGTGCAGCAGCGCGCAGAGCAGGCGCAACTGTTGCTGGCGCTGGCGTTCGTCCAGGCCCAGATGCACGCACACCGTGTGCAGTTCGGTCTCCGCCGGCAGCGCCAGGACCGAATGCAGCAGGCCACGTTGCTCAGTGCCGTGGACGCTGACATCGAGATTGTCGTGGCGCAGGATCGGGAACTTGGACAGCAGGGCATTGCCGTGTTCGCCTTGCGGGTACACGGCGTTGCGGCCATAGGCGAACACCGGCCAGAGGCTGTCGGCGAGAAACTCGTACTGCGGTACCTGCGACCAGTTGCGGTGGCGCAGGCCGTGCTGGCGGTGGCTGCCCAGCACTTCCTGAAGGAACACCAGGTCGGCGTTCTCGCTGCGCACCGCTTCACGCAGCTCGGGCAACACGTAATGGCGGTTCAGCGGGCTGAAGCCCTTGTGCGCGTTGACCGTCAACACCCGTACCCGATGCACTGCCGGCGCCGCAGCAAGAGGGCTGGTTGATTCCATCCGGCTCATGGCCGACGACCCTTGCCAAGGTAGAGAGGCCGGGTCAGCTGGCTGAGCTGCACCGGTGCCGGAATCAGTGCTCGTTCGGCATTGGCTAACGCATTGCCCACGGGTGGCCTCCGTTGATAACGCTCAGGCAAGCACTGTGGGTGCCTGCTGTCCTCGCACTATCTCTGGACCACAGGGGTTGCCGGGGGGTTCAACCGGGGTGGCGGACGGTTGTCGAAGCGGGTCAAAGACCTTGTTGCACCAGCGGGTCGTCCGGGTTCTGCTGTTCCAGCTGGGCCAGCAATACCTGCACATTCTGCAGTTGGCCGGTTTCTTTCCAGTACTCGATCAGCAGCACCCGCGCCTTGCGATTGGCCGGTTGCCGGGCAAGGATGGTCTCCAGCTGTTTTTGTGCGGCATCGACCTGCTCCAGCTGGTGCAGGCTGGTGGCCAGGGTGTAGCGGTAGTCGTTGTTCTCCGGTTCCAGCTCCAGGGCCCGGGCGAAGGCCAGCAGGGCGTACTCGTCCTGGCCATGGCGCAGCAGCCAGCGGCCCAGTTCATGTTGCAGGAAGGCTGAACCCGGGCGTTGTTGCAAGGCCTTGGCCAACACCTGGCGCGAGGCATCGGTCTGATTCTGGCGCTCCAGCAACTGGACCTGGGCGGCCAGTGCATCGAGATTGTCCGGGGCCAGTTGCAAGGTGCGCTGCAGTGCTTGTGCGGCCTCCTGGTAGCTGTTTTCGTGCAGGTACAGCTGAGCCAGGTGCAACTGCGCGCTGGCATCGTCGTCACGCCGGGCCAAGACCTGCTGATACTGCTCCAGCACCTCCTGCAGCGGGCCAAAGTACAGGCCAATGTCATCCGGGCCCAGCCCGAGCAAGGCATCGACCACCGCGAAACGCACACTTTGCTCGTCATCGTCGAGCAAGGGGCCGAGTACCAGGCTGCGCTGGGCGCCGGGCAGCATCGCCTGAATGCTGGCAATGGCGGCGCGGCGCACCAGCGGATCGTCGTGCTGCAGGTCGCGGCTGGCCAGTTTCAGGGCCAGGGGCGAGGGGTAGTTGGGCAGTTCGGCGTACAGGCTGGCGCGGCGGATAGGCGACAGGTCAGCGCGCCCCAGTTGCTGGTAAAGCACCCGTGCAGCGCCTGGCTGGCCGTCATGGGCCATGGTCAGTGCCTTGGTGTAGCTGTGCTTGAGGGCCGGTGCCGGTGCCGGGCTGTCGTCACGCCAGAAATAGCCACCAAGGCCCAGGATGATGAGCAGGGTCAGGCTGATGAACGTGTACTGGCGCTGTTTCGACATGGTGAATCCGAAGCGTGTCGCGGTTGCAAAGGGTTGAGCTTGGGTCACGAGGGCCGGTGGCGTCAAATGCAAAGCGTGGTTATGCGCTGACTGCATCGCCGGCAAGGTCCAGCGTATGCAGCACCTGTGGGAGCTGGCCTTGCCAGCGATGGGCTGCAAAGCAGCCCCTGGAATCGTCAGACACAAAAAAGCCCCGCCAGCGTGAGCCAGCGGGGCAAAAGGCCGGTCAGAAACCAACCAAAGGAGCTATTGAATCAGTTCACCGCCGCCACGCTCTCGGCCTGCCAGCCACCACCGAGGGCCTTGTAGATGGCGACAATGCCGCGGTACAGGTCGACTTCACCCTGGGCCTGGGCGTCTTCGGCGCTCAGGCGTTCGCGTTCGGCGTCGAGCAGCACCAGGTAATCGACCGTACCTTCACGGTAGCGAATCGAAGCCAGCTCCGCCGCCTTGCGGCTGGCTTCGCTCTGGCGCAGCAGGGCCAGCAGGCGTTGCTGACGTTTGCTGTAGTCGCTGAAGGCGTTTTCCGACTCTTCCAGGGCCAGCAGCACCTGCTGTTCATAGTTGGCGAGCGCGCCCTCGGCATCGGCATTGGCGCCGCGCAAACGGGCGCGCACGCTGCCCAGGTCAAAGGCCGCCCAGGTAATGCTCGGGCCCAGGGCCCAGGCTTTGGCGGCTGACGAGCCCAGTTGCGAACCGCGCCCGGCGGTAAAGCCCAGGAAGCCGCTGAGGCTGACCCGTGGGAACAGGTCGGCCGTGGCCACGCCGATGTTGGCGGTGGCGGCGGCCAGTTGGCGTTCGGCGCTGCGGATATCCGGGCGGCGCTTGAGCAGCTCGCCCGGGTCACCCACCGGCAGCGCTTTGGCAATGGCCGGCAGTTGCGCCGGTGACAGGTCCACCGCCAGGGTGTCCGGGCGCTGGCCGAGCAGGGTGGCGATGCGGTTGCGCGCCCGCACCTGTTCGGCCTGCAGTTGCGGCACGCTGGCTTCGACCGCCGCCAGGCGGGCATCGGCACGCACCACGTCAAGGTCGTTGCCGACCCCGGCGTCGCGCAGGGTTTCGGTAATGCCACGCGAATCCTGCTGGGTCTTGAGGTTGGCCAGGGCGATCTTCTCGCGCAACTGTGCACCGCGTAGCTGGCCGTAGGCGTCGACCAGCTCGGCGATCAGGCTGACCTGCAACTGCTGCAGGTCGGCCTGGGCGGCATCCTGCTCGGCTTCGCTGGCTTCCAGCTGGCGCTGGATACGGCCGAACAGGTCCAGTTCCCAGGCCATGTCCAGGCCCAGGTCGTAGCGTTCGCTGTTGACCCGGTCCTCGGTCTGGCCGGGGACCTGGCCCTTGCCCAGGTCGCTGCTGGCACGGCTGGTCACCGTTGGCAGGGCGTCGTTGCTGACATCGTCGCGAATCGCCCGCGCCGCTTTCAGCCGGGCGAAGGCCACGCGCAGTTCACGGTTGCCGTCCAGCGACTGGCTGACCAGCGTGTTCAGCACCGGGTCGTCGAACTGCTTCCACCAGATGCTTTCGAAGCGGCTGCGGTCGAATGTAGCCTTGGCGCTCGGCTCGTTGGCGGCGCTCAGTTGCGCCGCTGCGGTATCCGGGGCCTTGTAGTCCGGGCCCACCGCACACGCGGCCAGGGCCAGGACCAGCAGGCTGGGCATAAAGAGTTTCACACTGCGGTTCATGCATGAGTCTCCAGCTTCAGCGCACGCGCCGCTTTGCGGGCCTGGCTGCGTTCCACGTAACGGCGGATCAGGACAAAGAACACCGGCGTCAGCAGCAGACCGAAGAAGGTCACCCCGATCATCCCGGAGAACACCGCCACACCCATGGCATGACGCATTTCGGCACCGGCACCGGAAGAGAACACCAGCGGCACCACACCCATGATGAAGGCGATCGAGGTCATCAGGATCGGCCGCAGACGCAGGCGGCAGGCTTCCAGTACCGCGGCCAGCGGGTCGAGGCCTTCGGCCTGTTTGTCCTTGGCGAACTCGACGATCAGGATGGCGTTCTTGCACGCCAGCCCCACCAGTACGATCAAGCCGATCTGGGTGAAGATGTTGTTGTCGCCACCGGACAGGATCACCCCGGTGATCGCCGACAGCAGGGTCATCGGCACGATCAGGATCACCGCCAGCGGCAGGCTCCAGCTTTCGTACTGGGCGGCCAGCACCAGGAAGGCCAGCAGCACGCAGAGCGGGAAGACGAACAGCGCGGTGTTACCGGCGAGGATCTGCTGGTAGGTAAGCTCCGTCCATTCGAAGGTCATGCCGTTGGGCAGTTCTTCCTTGAGCAGCTTCTCGATGGCCTTTTCCGCTTGCCCGGAACTGTAGCCGGGCGCTGCGGCACCATTGATCTCGGCGGTGATGAAGCCGTTGTAGTGCATGACACGGTCCGGCCCCGAGGTGTCACTGACCTTGATGAAGGTCGCCAGCGGGATCATCTCGCCCTGGTTGTTGCGCACCTTGAGCTGGCCGATCTGCTCGGCTTCGAGGCGGAACTGCTGCTCGGCCTGGACGTTGACCTGGTAGGTGCGGCCAAAGCGGTTGAAGTCGTTGGCGTACAACGAACCCAGGTAGATCTGCAGGGTGTCGAAGATATCGCTGATGGCGACACCGTGGGTCTTGGCCTTCTCGCGGTCGATGGCGGCATCGACCTGTGGCACGTTGACCTGGTAGCTGGTGAACAGCCCGGCCAGTTCCGGCACGTTGTGGCTCTTGGCGATGATGTTCTGGGTTTCCTTGTACAGCGCTTCATAACCCAGGTTGCCACGGTCTTCGATCTGCAGGCGGAAACCACCGATGGTGCCCAGCCCCTGTACCGGCGGCGGCGGGAAGATCGCAATGTAGGCGTCTTCGATGTCGGCGAACTGCGCGTTCAGTGCGGCGGCAATCGCGGCGGCCGACTGGCTCGGGTCCTTGCGCTCATCGAACGGCTTGAGCGGGGTGAACACGATGCCGCTGTTCGGGCTGTTGGTGAAGCCGTTGATCGACAGGCCCGGGAAGGCCACCGAGTCGGCTACGCCGGGTTGCTTGAGGGCGATCTCGCTCATCTTCTTGATCACCGCCTCCGTGCGGTCGAGGCTGGCGGCATCCGGCAGTTGCGCGAAGGCCACCAGGTACTGCTTGTCTTGCGCCGGGACGAAACCGGTCGGCGTCGAGGAGAAGCCCAGCCAGGTCATGATGATCAGGCCGCCATAGACGAACAGGGCGATGCCGCTGCTGCGGATGACCCGGCCGACCGCGCCGACGTAGCCATGGCTGGCACGGTCGAAGAAGCGGTTGAACGGGCCGAACAGCCAGCCACCGAGCAGGCGTTCGAGTACTTTCGAGAAGCGGTCCTTCGGTGCGTGATGCTCCTTGAGCAGTACCGCGGCCAGGGCCGGCGACAGGGTCAGGGAGTTGAAGGCCGAGATCACCGTCGAAATGGCGATGGTCAGGGCGAACTGCTTGTAGAACTGCCCGGTAAGGCCGGAAATGAACGCTGCCGGCACGAACACCGCGCACAGCACCAGCGCCGTGGCGATGATCGGCCCGGTCACTTCGCTCATGGCCTTTTGCGTGGCTTCCAGGGGCTTGAGGCCCAGGCCGATGTTACGTTCGACGTTCTCCACCACAACGATGGCGTCGTCGACCACGATCCCGATGGCCAGTACCAGGCCGAACAGCGACAGGGCGTTGAGCGAGAAGCCGAACAGGTGCATGACCGCGAAGGTACCGATCAAGGATACCGGCACGGCCACCAACGGGATGATCGAGGCGCGCCAGGTCTGCAGGAACAGGATGACCACCAGCACCACCAGGATCAGCGCCTCGAACAGGGTATGCACCACCGCTTCGATCGAGCCGCGGACGAACACCGTCGGGTCATAGACGATGCTGTAGTCCATGCCTTCGGGGAAGTCCTTCTTCAGCTCGGCCATTTTCCCCCGGACCTCGTCGGAGATCTCGATGGCGTTGGAGCCAGGACGCTGGAAGATCGGGATGGCCACCGCCGGCTGGTTGTTCAGCAGCGAACGCAGGGCGTACTGGCTGGAGCCGAGCTCGACCCGGGCAATGTCTTTCAGGCGAGTGATTTCGCCATCGGCACCCGAGCGAATGATGATGTTCTCGAACTCTTCCTCACTGACCAGGCGGCCCTGGGTGTTGACCGACAGCTGGAAGCTGGTGGCCCCTGGCGCAGGCGGCGCACCCAGTTGGCCGGCAGCCACCTGGCGGTTCTGCTCGCGAATGGCCGCAACCACGTCGCTGGCGGTCAGGTTGCGCGAGGCGGTCTTGTTCGGGTCGAGCCAGACCCGCAGCGAGTAGTCGCCCATGCCGAACAGCTGCACGTCACCGACACCGCCCAGGCGGGCCAGTTCGTCCTTGATGTTAAGGATGGCGTAGTTGGACAGGTAGAGCATGTCGTAACGGTTGTCCGGCGAGGTCAGGTGCACGACCATGGTCAGGTCGGGCGAGGCCTTGTCGACGGTGATACCGATGCGCGTCACCTCCTCGGGCAGCTTGGGCTGGGTGCGGGTCACGCGGTTCTGCACCTGCACCTGGGCGTTGTCCAGGTCAGTGCCCAGGGCAAAGGTGATGGTCAGGGTCAGCTTGCCGTCGGCGGTGGACTGCGAGGACATGTAGAGCATGTTCTCCACCCCGGTAATCGCCTGCTCAAGCGGCGCGGCGACGGTCTCGCCGATCACTTTGGGGTTGGCGCCGGGGAAGTTGGCGCGCACCACCACGGTGGGCGGCACCACTTCCGGGTATTCGCTGATCGGCAGCTGGAACAGCGAGATGCTGCCGGCGATCAGGATCAGCAGCGACAGCACCGCGGCGAAAATCGGCCGGGTAATAAAAAACTTGGAAAAATTCATCGGACTGATCCCTTAACCGCGCGGTGCCGAGGCACTGGCGAGTTTTACGCTGGGGTTGACCACGACCTTGCCCTGGGTGCTGGCTTCGAGTGCCTGACGTTGTTGGGCGAGGGCGGCGATGGTTGCGTCACTGGCCATTGGCGTGTCCTGCGGGTCGACCGGCGAGCCCGGGCGTACCCGTTGCAGGCCCTTGACCACGATGCGGTCATCCTTGCTCAGGCCGTTGCGCACAATGCGCAGGCCTTCGAGCTTCGGCCCCAGCTCCACGGCGCGGTAGGCGGCCTTGTTGTCCTTGTCCATGACCAGCACGAACTTCTTGCCAAGGTCGGTGCCCACCGCTTCATCGTTGATCAGCACCGCCGAGTAGGTGGCGCTGCCGACCAGCTTCAGGCGCGCATACAGGCCCGGGGTGAACTGGCCATCCGTGTTGTCGAACACCGCGCGGCCACGGATGGTGCCGGTCTTGGGGTTGACCTGGTTGTCGACGAAGTTCATCTGCCCCAGGTGCGGGTTGCCGCTTTCGTTGGACAGGCCCAGGTACACCGGGGTGCTCTGGCCGCGCTGGCCATCGCGCGCCAGCTGGGTGTACTTGAGGTACACGCGCTCGTCGGCGTCGAAGTAGGCGTAGACCTTGTCGGTGGAGACCACGCTGGTCAGCGGCGTCACGTCGGCAGTGACGATGTTGCCGGCAGTGAACTGGGCACGACTGACCCGGCCGCTGATCGGCGCGGTCACGCGGGTAAAGCTCAGGTTCAGGCGGGCCAGGTCGAGCTGGGCCTGGATTGCGGCAACTCCGGCGCGGGCTTCGGCGGCGGCGCTGGTGCGCGATTCGGCAAGCTCGGCGGAAATCGCGTTGCTGCTGCGCAGGCGCTCGCCACGTTGGGCTTCGTTTTCACTGCGGATGGCGGTGGCGCGGGCTTGTTGCAGTTGGGCTTCGAGGCGGCGGACCTCAGCCTGGAACGGACGTGGGTCGATCTGGAACAACAGATCGCCTTTTTTCACCTGGGCGCCTTCGGTGAAGGCCACCTGGTCGATCTGCCCGGAGACGCGCGGGCGCACCTCGACGGTTTCCGGCGCTTCCAGGCGGCCGGTGAACTCGTCCCATTCGTTGATCGGTTGTTCCAGAACCTTGGCCACGCTGACCTTGGTCGCTGCCGGTGCCTGCACGGCCTCCGGGGTGCGACCGCAGGCACTCATCACCACTACAGCCAATAGAGCAAGGGGGTAACGCAAAGGTTTGAGTGACTGTTCCATGGGGAGTCCGCCAATTTATTGATAGTGGGCGGATTCTGCGATCTGGAACTATTAACGACGAATCGAATGGGGCGAAGGTTATTATCATTGGGAATGATATGAGGGCATCTGGCCTCATCGCGGGTCAAGCCCGCTCCTACAGGCCTGCATCAATCCTGTGGGAGCGGGCTTGACCCGCGATTGAAATTACAGCGACCGCAAAAACGCTCGCAACGCCCGGCGATCCTCAGCCAGCAGCGCCTTGAACCGCTCCCGCGCCACAGCCCCTTCACCACCATGCCACAACACCGCCTCCTCAAGCGTACGCGCGCGGCCGTCATGCAGGTAGCCGGCGCCAGGGTTGATCCGCTCGATCAGCCCCAGCCCCCACAGCGGCGGGGTACGCCACTCGCGGCCGGTGGCCAGGTAATCGTCACGGCCATCGGCCAGGCCCGGGCCCATGTCATGCAGCAACAGGTCGCTGTAGGGCTCGATCTGGCGCGCTGACAACAGCGGGTACAGCGGATGCTGCCCTGTGCTCAGGTGCGGGCGGTGGCACTGGGTGCATCCCGCTTCATTGAACAGCCGCTCGCCACGCTGCACCTCGGGATTGTCCAGGCCTCGCCGCGGCGGTGGCGCCAGATGCGCGAGGTAGAAGTGCAGGTCGCCCAGTTGCACGGCATCGAGCTCCGGCTCACCGCCACTGACCGCCTGGCGACAGTCCTGTTGCAACGCCGTGCAGTTCTGTTCAGGGTACAGCGCCGAGGTAATCCCCAGATCACCGTGCAGGGCGCTGGCAATCTGCTGACGCAGGTCCGGCTGGTTGGATTTGAGGCCGAAGCGCCCGGGCTCAAGGCGTTGGCGCTCGACGCTCCACACCTGGTTGACGCGGCCCTTCACGCCATCAGGCTTGGGGGCGTCGGCCAGCGCTTGCAGGGTGCTGGCCTCGATGGCTTCGAGCAGGCCCAGGCCGAACACCGGTGAGCCGACCCGCATCGAGGTGTACACGTTATCCAACGGACCATAGCTCAGCTCGCTGAAGCTCAGCCGTGGCGAACGCAGGCCGATGCGCTCAGCATCCGCCAGGGTCACAAACTGCTCTTGCCAGCGGACATGCGCCCGGCCTTCACCGGCCACACCGGGAATCCCCGACTCGTTGAGCTGATCGCCATAGGCCGGATGCGGCAGTGGCCCGCCATGGACGTCGCGCCCGGGCAGCGAGAGGCGGACCAGCAGCGTGCGCAGCGGTTCGTGTTCGCTGGCAGGTGCCTGCCCGCGACCATTTTTCGGGTGGCAGGCAATGCAACTGATGCGGTTGTACAACGGCCCCAGGCCATCGACCGCTTCGTCCCGCGAGGGGGTGATCACCCAGGCCTGGCGGAACAGGCTGCGGCCGTGGAAGAAACGCTCCCGTTGCTGCGGGTCATCCAGGCCTGGCAAGGGTTGGGCGAAGGCCTCACGGTTGATGGCGGCAGGCTCGGCGCTTGCGTTCAGGCTCAGCAGTGCGCCAAACAGCAGCCAGAGACCGCAGCGCTTCACAGGCCCATGGCCGCAAGCAGGCGCTCGGCTTGCGCCTGTTGCCTGGCGCTATGGAACTGCCAGGCGATTTCCTCACGGCCCAGCGCATCCTGATCGCTGACCGGCTGGCGCAGCATGCCGTGATCCTGGCGTTGGCCAAACAGCGCCAGCAGCGTGGCTGAGGTGGCTTGATCCTCGTCGATGGGCGGCACGCTGAGGAACTCGCGCACGGCGGTCAGGTCACGGCCCTGGGCTTCACCGGCATGCACCCGCGCCCACAAGGCGCTGAGTTGCTCATGGGGCTGGCCGAGCCATTGCTCAAACAGTGAGGTGATCAGCGCCAGGCGTTCGCGCGAACTGTCGTTCGCGTAGGCATAGCTACCTTGGCGTGCAGCGGCAAAGGGGTCGTGATAATCCGCCGGCAGTTGCGCATAGACGCCGGGGCGCACCGGCAGTTTGCGAATGTCCGGATCGGCCAGCAGGGTTTGCCCCTCGGGCGACAACACAAAGCGCACGAAGGCCCTGGCGCCCTCGACCTGCTTGGCGGTCCGGGTGATGGCGATATGCGCCGGGTTGAGGCCGCCATGGGTGGGATAGACGAACTCGACCGGCTGGCCGTTGCTGACCGCCGAGGCAACGAAGAAGTCGATCGACACCCCCACCACCGAGCGCCCGCTGGCCACCTCGTCACTGACCAGGGCGCCGCCGCGGCTGACCAGCCGCGATTGCCCGGCGAGCTCGCTCCACAGTGCCCAGCCTTTATCCCAGCCGTAGGCCTGCAGAACGATGTCCAGCAGCACCGGGGCAAAGCCGACCTGGGCCGGGTCGGGCAGGGCGATGCGCCCGCGCAGGCGGGCATCGAGCAGGTCCGGCCAGTCCCGCGGGGCGCGCAGGCCCAGCGAGTGCAATTCGCCCGGGTTGATGGCAAAGCCGTAACCGGCGAGTTCCGTGGCCTGGTAGCACGCATCGCGATCGCGCAGGGCGATGCCACCCAGGCGTGGCGGCAAACCTTGCAGGTCGACACCCAGCGGCTGCCAGCCAGCATCCTTGGCCAATCGGCTGAAGTTGCCCGGTGACGGCGCCCAGTACACATCGACACCGCCTTGATCCGCTTGACGCAAATAGGGCAGGGCATCGAAGCCCTGGCGCCAGAGGATCTGCAGGCGATAGCCGGGGTTGGCGCGCTCGAAGGCCGCTTCGAAGCGCGTCATCATCTCCTCGGGGTAGCTGGTCAACACCACCACCGGCTGCGGCGCTGCGGCTTGTGAGCTGGCCGAGCCCAGCACCAGCGCCAGCAGCCAGGCCTTACAGCGGCACATTGAACTGTACGAAGTAGTTGCGGCCAATTTCCGGATACCCCTCGCTGTATGCATAAAGACGGTCGAACAGGTTGCGCACGCCCGCCTCGATGCGCAGGTCATTGCTGAAGCGGTAGCCGCTCTTGAGGTTGTACACCGCGTAACCGCCGCTCATCTGGCTGCCATCGGACAGGTTGTAGCGCCGCGACGCGGCTTCGACGCCGGCGGTGTGGCGCCAGGCATCGAGGTTCAGGCTGGCCGAGGCGAACAGGTTGTGGCGCGGTGTGTCGATCGGGTGCAACTCGGGGTTGCTGCGGTTTTCGCGATCGAGGTAGGTGTAGCTGGTGTTCAATTCCCAGTTGCCCAGGTCACCGCGCAGGCCCAGTTCAACGCCCTGGTTACGCGCCTTGGCGATGTTCTGGTATTGCCCGCACGGTGCAGCGCAACCGGCTACCGGGGCGACGGTGACCTGCTGGATGGAATCTTCGATGTTACTGACGAACAGCGCCGCATCCAGGGCCCAGTGCGCCGCCAGCGCACCGCTGTAGCCCAGCTCGTAATGGGTGGCGCGTTCGGATTTCAGGTCGGGGCTGGGGATGACCGTGCCAAAGCGCGTCGAGTAGCGATCCTTGATGGTCGCAAAGCGGCTCTTGCGCGCCACGGTCAGGCGCACCTGGCCGTTGTGATCGATGTTCAGCAGCGGGCCGGTGTTCATGAACAGGCCCAACTGGCTGTTGAGCGCATCATCGCTGCCGGTGGGTTCGTCATACAGGGTCTTGACCCTCGGCGACGCGGCGTTGGTGCCGAAGTTCTCGGCCTCCAGGCTTTTGCGGTAGTTGTACGAGACGCCGCCGACCACGCTGAAAATCTCGTTCAGGCGCAGGGTGTCTTCCAGGGCGATGGACTGGGTCTGGTCGCGAAAGTGCGTTTGCGGGTCGCTGCCATCGTGGGAGCGGTGCAGGTCTTCCTTGAAGTGATAGGCGATGCCCAGGCGATTGCTTTGGCTCAGGGCCAGGTCGCCTTCGACCGAGAAGCCGGTGGACTCATCGTCGTACTTGCTCGGAAAACCCGGCTGCATCGCGCCAGGGTTGCCGTTGTTGTAGACGAAGCTTTCCAGCGAGTTCTTGAAGGTGTCGCGGTACACCCGGGTTTTCAGGCCGTGCTCGCCGAAGCGGGTGTTGGTGGCCAGGAACAGGCTGGTCTTGTCCCATTGCGGCCACTCCCACCAGCGTTTGCGTTGGCCGCTTGCCGGCAGGTCGCCGGCGTAGGGTGGCTGGCCCTTGCGGCCTGCCTGCTGGACATAGCCGAGCACGTACTCGTCGGTGTCGTTGGGGGTAAAACCGAGCTTGAAGCTGAACTTGCCGTCACGTTTGTTGCTGTTTTCGCGGCGGCCGTTGCCTTGCTGATTGTTGCTCGGCTCGAAGTCGTCCGGCAGCATCGTGTAGTCATAGTCAACATAGGACACGCCGCCCTGCATCCACCAGGCACCCTGGTTGGAGCCGAGGTTGGCATAGCTGCGGTAGGCGTTGACGTTGCCGTGGTCGGTCAGCTCCAGGCCGCCGCCCACTTCACCTTCGAAGGCCTCGGTGGGCCGCCGGGTAATCAGGTTGATCGCACCGCCCAGGGTGTTTGGGCCGTACAGCAATGAGGCAAAGCCCTTGGCCACCTCGATGCGCGACAGGTCGTAGGTGGTGAAGCGGCCCAGGTCGATATTGCCGTCGTAGGGTACGTAGGTGGGGATGCCGTCGATATAGACCGGTACCTGCAGACGGTCAAAACCACGCACATACACCACCTGCTCGGCGCGCCCGCCCATATAGGCGAGGTTCACCCCGGGCGCCAGGGCCAGGGCGCGGTCGACGGTTTCACGGTCGTGCAGGCGCATGTCTTCGAGCTCGACGACGCTGCTGCCGGTTGCCAGGGCATCATCCTGCGGGGCGCCAATCTGGATTTCGCCGAGACTGAAGGTTTTTTTCTGCTCTGCCAGGGCGGCCTGGGCACTGATGGCAGCCAGGGCGAGCAGCAGGGTAGGCGGGGCGAACGGCTTCATGGCGCTCCTTTATCGGTATCGTTATGTATTTTGTTATATAGCGAATGGCGCAAAACGGCCGACGGCTCCCTCCCCGGAGCAGTCAGGTCGTATCGGTCAAGCAGGCACGCGCATCGGCAGAACGCCGCAGATACTAGAGGCAGGCGTGGAAATTGACAACGCTATATAAAAATTAATATAGCGCTTTGCTCATAGGCTGGGTTCGGCTAGCGCTTGCACTCGGCCAGCACCACCTTGCAGGTCGCCGGCAGGCCGCCCGAGCGCCCGGCATAGCGCATGCAGTTGTTCATGGATTTTTGCCGGGCGATCTGCAAGGTCGCGCCCCAGGCCAGCCCGCCTTCACCCGCGCTGGGCACGGCTTTGGCGTGGCAGTTGGACCCTGCGTTGGCGGCCTGGTAGGAGGCTTTGGGTTTGCTCGAGCAGCCGGGCAGCAGCGCCAGGCAGAGGGCGAGCAGGCAGGTGGTGAAAACGGTGCTGTTCATATCAAAGGCTGTCCGGACCGCCGAAGAGGGCTGTACCCGGGTGTGCCCCGGTGCTGATCAATTATAGGCAGTGGGCAACAATGTTTGTCGGGTATTTTGAGCGCAAAGCGTTCGGCCTGAGAGAGCAGGGTAGACCTGTGTGTTGCATTCACCGGTTGAATCCACAGCTCAAAGCGGACGGTCGAACGCGTACGTTCCTCGATGGCTATTGCAAAGGCTGGATTGCAGCGCTCCGAGTACCGGCGAACGCACTTGTGCCAAGCCAGCGCCACAAGTTTTGCGCATCCTGCACAGCGCCGTCCACACGCAGCTCTTGCGACTGAAGAACCTCCCTTGGTGTACGGTCGCCAGTCCACACCTCGGTCAATGCACGCACGCTAGAGTCCACGACGAGCGTGAGTTCGCGTCCGGGGTCGTCGCGGCACAGATCTGCCACACCATGTTCGACCACCAGCCACCACGCTTGCTCGCCGGACCGCGCGTCGCGGAACCTGAAGTGAATGACCACCGGTCGGGACGGGAACATCTCGATGCGCGCGAACCGGCGCACGTCCCACATGAGCAGGCCCGCGTCGAGCTCGTCATCGCGAAGACGACTACCTATCCAACGGGCGCCCCAATGGCCTAGCGCCATTATGATGGGGCGCAATGCCTCGCCTGCCTCGGTCAGGCTGTACTCCCAGACTTTGCCTGTGGCTGTGCGATGTACGACACCGATATCTTCCAAGTGGCGCAGCCGCTGTGCCAGCAAGCTGGTGGACATCCGTGGTACGCCGCGGTGCAGTTCATTGAAGCGCTTGCTGCCGCATAGCAGCTCGCGCACGACCAAAGGTGTCCAGCGCTCGCACAGTGCTTCAGCGCCGCGCGCGACCGTGCAGAACTGACCGTAGCTTTCGTCCATCGCCTGTACTCCGCAACTACAACGCTTCAGATTCTGAACTAGCCTCGCGACTGCGCCAGGTGCACGCTGAAACCTGCGAAAGCCACCGCCCGAGGAGAACGCCATGACCATGATAGCCATCATTCAGCGGCCGCCCGTGCTGCTCGATCGCAGCGCGACGATCGCTCGAGCCGTGCAATCAGTTGCTGAGGCTGCGGCGGCCGGAGCCGCGTTGATTGTTTTACCCGAATCGTTCATTCCAGGTTACCCGTCGTGGATCTGGCGGCTGGCGGCGGGAAAGGACGGGGCCTTGATGGGGCAGTTGCACACGCGTCTGCTGGCCAACGCCGTTGATATCGCCAACGGTGACCTGAACGAATTGTGCGAGGCCGCCAGCGCCCATGCCGTGACCATCGTATGCGGCATCAATGAATGCGAGCGGCGTAATGGCGGCGGCACGCTCTACAACAGCGTAGTCGTTATCGGTGCGAACGGCGAAGTGCTCAACCGGCATCGCAAGCTGATGCCCACGAACCCCGAGCGCATGGTCCATGGATTCGGTGATGCGTCCGGATTGCGTACGGTCGATACACCCGTCGGGCGCATTGGTACGCTCATCTGCTGGGAAAACTACATGCCCTTGGCGCGCTATACATTGTATGCCCAAGGCGTGGAAATCTACGTCGCGCCCACGTACGACGCCGGCGAGGGCTGGATCAGCACGATGCGTCACATTGCACTCGAAGGTCGATGCTGGGTGCTCGGCAGTGGCACCGCGTTGCGCGGCAGCGACATTCCCGATGACTTTCCGGCGCGCATGCAACTGTTTCCCGATCCGCAAGAGTGGATCAACGACGGCGACTCGGTGGTGGTCAACCCGCAAGGCCGGATCACAGCCGGTCCATTACACCGAGAGGCGGGCATTCTGTATGCAGACATCGACGTGTCACTCGTGGCGCCAGCGCGGCGGACGCTTGACGTCACCGGGCACTATGCGCGCCCTGACATTTTCCAATTGCAGGTGCGCCGCGCGCCGGCGACAGCGGTGCGCTTCATCGACGGATGAAGCCAACCGCCCCCCTGGCGGTCCATTCCAACCTCAGCGATGTGTGTAACAACTGATCAAGGAGTCATGTCATGAGCATTCAAAAGTCTTACAAGGGCAGTTGTTTTTGCGGCGCAGTCGAGTTCACCGTCAGCGGTGAGCCAGCGGCAATGGGCTATTGCCATTGCGAGTCGTGCCGACATTGGTCAGCAGCGCCGGTCAATGCCTTCACGCTGTGGAAACCCGAGGCGCTGCAAGTAACGCGGGGGGCTGACAACATTGGCACCTACAACAAGACACCGCAGAGTTCTCGCAAATGGTGCAAGCGTTGCGGCGGGCATATTTTCACCGAACACCCGGAGATGGGGCTCATCGACGTGTATGCCGCAGTCATCCCGGATTTCGCGTATTCGCCAGGCGTTCACGTCCACTATCAGGAGACCAGGCTGCGGATCAAAGACGGGTTGCCCAAACTGAGGGATGTCCCTAGCGAATTAGGGGGATCGGGCGTCAGCGTGGACGAATAGCGCTGGTACCGTCACGGACTTCAGTAGACCCGGTTTTATAGACGCTGCGACGGGTCGTTAAGGGTCGTTTGCTGCCTGTTGCGAAGGGCAGTAAACGGCCAAATGCGGTCGTTCAGTAAAAAGTGAGAAATTTCCAATAGGTGTTTTTATCGCAATAGACTTAACCCGTTCTTAGCGTCCGAGTGAGGGCGGCCCATAAAGTTCGGTTTCCCAGTCTTCAAAAGGTGGCGTCACTTTGAAAGATGGGTCGCAGTAGGATCTTAGGTAGTCAGTCGCTCTCCTTTGGGCGTGGGTGAAATTGAGTACATTGCCTTCATTGTCCATCTCTATCACGTTCGCAAATATCGCGAACACCATCTCAATTGCACTTGGCTCTGACCCATAAATATCCAGGTACTCCACGTTTTTTAGCATGTAGTGGGTACCACTTGCCATGAAGTACGCAAACGTTCGGAGTGCCCCGCTGAAGTCATTACTTAGCTTTTCCATGTCAATTTTCCGTAGCCAATATTCTGGTTTGATTGAGGGGCGAGTTATATCCCGTCCCGAGCGAAAAAAATGGTTTGTACCGTTAACCAGGTTCTAAGAATACACAACAGTACCAGGCGGCAATTTTATACCGCGCAGAGAGCGGTAACAGACCCCATTCCCGTACACAAGGCCCGCATCCAGGGCTTGAGCTTTAACCACTAACGTTCGCAGCTTATGGATAAGCCGAGATAGCCGCCCCCTGAATAACAGCGGTTGAATCGGCCGCCGTGGTTGCCTGGGATACTGAACTTCACCTAGATATTCCCGCCAGCTTGTGGGACGCCGATACAGCTGCATTTCGAAGTTGTTCAGAATTTCCAATGCGTTATTTAGATCGTCACTTCTGAGGCAGAATTTTACGTTTATTGACGTAATGCTCATCCCTGCATCTCTTTGAGCATATCGTTCAAAAGCAGGTGCTATCAGGTAAAAATAACCAGACGAATGAAAGCAATCAGATCTGAAAACAATTTGGTCTTGAGCGTCTAGCTGCCACAATTGCTCTGTTTTTTTCGAGGTATATAAACCGATGATGTGATGCATGTGACAATCCTGATTACTGACATGCTTATTGGTGACGGCAAGCACAATAACTTGCGAGGACTTAGCATAGCAGGCCCATGCCATCCATTTGCCACGGCTTTGTCCGCTTCTGGCAGTGGATTCAACCGGTCGACGCTGTCAGCTATGGGTCGAGAGCCGTCTGTCGCGAACGGCTGCTATTGACCCATCTGGCCGGCGTTACCCCTTGGTCAGATCAACCAGCGGCGTCTGCCGCACCTCGGTTTCGCGCCCACCCTGGATCTCGCCCACCTGTTTCAAGGCCTTGTCCACAGCCGCCTTATCCGTCAATAAGCTGTAGCTGATGTGGAACTGCCTGTGTTCCTTCGGCCCGATTGTCGGCACCAGGTTCAGTGGCCGCTGGTAACGGCGGTTGTAGGAAAAACTCGTTCCTGGCTCCAGCCCTGTGACATAGCCCTGGCCTTGGGTATCGGTATTTTTCCACAGGGAAAACACGGGCAGTGTCCGAGTATTGAAACCGACTGAAACGCCCAGGCTGCCTGCCTTGTTATACAACACGGCCAACGTATCGCCCTTGGCATCGGCATACGGCACCACGTTATACACCGTTTCGTCATAGTCCTTGGTGGGTGCGCGGTAGACTTGCCAGTCGGGCAGATCGCCCCTGGCCTTGTCGTTGAACGGCGACACCTGTTTCACCGGCGCGGCGAAACGAGCGTCCTGTTCCAGGAACGGGGTGCTGAAGTTGCTGTGATACAGCGCCTGGTATTCCTTCGGATAGTCGCCGTTGTTGGTTAGGGTGTCGTTGAGGGTGAACCCCACGCTGCCGGGTTCGGTGACCACTTCGGTAGCGACGGAGAAGTCGACCTTCTTGAATACCTGCTCTTTCAGTTCGCCACGCAAGGTGATGGCGTACGGTGGTTTCTCATCGATGTGCAGGGTGACTTTGTTCGCAGGAATGTTGGCGGCCCGGCCGTGCAGGGTCAGCAGTTCGCCGTTGTCGACGCCGGGGTGGCCGACCCATTCGTAACCGCAGCGGGCGACCAGCTCGTTGAAACCTTCCAGCCAGCCTAGACCATTGCGCCCATTGAGTTCGATGAAGGACGGGTTGACCACTTCCTTGACCGGCGAATCCCAGCCCATGCGCACATTACCGACCGAGGCCTGCAAGACGTTCATTCCGCGAGTCGGCACTACCGAAAGTTTCATCGTACCGTTATCGATGTCGACAATGCTGACACCCTCCTGCCGACCTCCGTGCAAGGTGCGCAGGGTAACGCTGAAGGGCTTATCGGTTTTTACGCCAAGTAGCTGGCTAGTGATCTGCCAGTTCTGGGCGGCTTTTTCGGTGTCGAGCAGGACGTAATCCCAGGCCATGGCGTGGGAGGCCGCGGACAGGGCGCTGAGAGCAACGAAGAGTTTGAGGGGGGACATGGCAGCAGCCTTTCTTGGAGTTGTGCCTTTTTATAGACTTACAGAAACGTTTCAGCAAGCTGAATAAGTGAGGCTTCCGGCAAATGTCAGGAATCATTTGGAGATCAACTACGCCAGAAATCTTCGGCGCATTTGTTGGCCAGCGCAGCCTGCGGCAGCGATTACGGTACACAGGTTGCTTGACCGCTTTGGGTCGTTAGCTGTCGTTTGCGAGTGATGCTTTCGATCCAAAGCTGCCCCAAAAACGATTTTAGATAACCCAGCCTCACGATGTTACTGCCCGTCAAAGACGATGAACTTCAATCTGGAGCCCCTCACCCTCATCCGGGGCGCGAAAGTAGCTAGTGATCAGATCGAACTCCGCGTCAGTCGCCGCAAACTCATGTTCGGCGCGGTTGTTGCGAAGATGCAACCTGTCTCGACAGGTGTCATCGTCCACCTCGATGTAATGGACACAATGAGAAACCTCGGCTGCATCAGCCAAGTCACGCAACCATTGTCGATCTTGAGGAGTATTAGCGGGAAAATCCAAAACCACAGTCACGCCAGCCTTCAGGACATCGATGACGAGCGGGCCCAGTACTTCCCGCATCTGGCGTGCAAGGCGCACATAATCGGTCACTGACTTGATCTGATCAGGGTAAAGCCGTGAGAGCCAATGATCCTCACTCAGCAGGATTGCGGATCGTTCGGCTGCCAAGCTTTTGGCCAGCGTTGATTTGCCGGAAGCAATCTTGCCTGACATGAGATGAAGCACTGGTTTGGTCATGGGGACGTCTCCTTGTCGAACCCCGATGATGCTTATTGAAAAGTGTCTAAGCAACAACCGAGCCGACATTCAGGAGCGAGTTGGTTCTTTATACGCAATGAGTTCTCCATCACACGCTCACGTGTCGAGACGCTCGGTACGGCTGACAGCGACCTGCCGCCCGCGCTTCAGGTCGACTCCCGCCAGGATCAGCAGACCGACGACGAAATAGCTGCCAGTAATCAGCATCGCCAGGCGGTGATCGCCTGCGGACAGCCAACTGGTCAGGCCGTAAGTCATCGGGCCGAGGATTGCCGACAGTTTGACCGCCAGCCCCCAGAGGCCGAAGAACTCCGCCAGCCGTGTCGGCGGCGCAAGCAGGCCGACTATCGCCCGTCCGGCCGATTGGCTGGCGCCCATGCACAGACCGGCAAGGTTGGCGGCCAGCCAGAACAGCCCGGGGCCGCGCGCGACCCAGACCAGAGCGACCATGCCCAGCCAGCCCAGCAAGGTCAGCGCCAAGGTGGCGCGATGGCCGAGGCGGTCCTGCAGCCAACCGAACAGCACTGCACCGATGGAGGCCGTGATATTCACCACTAGTATCAGCAGCAGCGTGTCTTGGGTACTGAAGCCCATGACCTGATTGGCATAGATGGCAGCCAGGGTGATCACGGCCGAGATACCGGCCTGGTAGCAGACCGTGCAGGCAAGAAAGCGCAGCAGGTCGCGATAGCGCCCGGCTTCGCGTAGCGTCTGCGCGAAGCGCGCCAGCACCGCTTGTGCGACAGGCATGTCGCCGCACACGGGCTGCGGCTGGCTGCGTTCGCGCAGGAACAGGAAGGTCGGCAGGCTGGCGACGGCGAACAAGGACGCGGTGATCAGCATGCACACCGGCACGAACTGCGCCGCAGTCTGGCCCTGCGCCTGGGCCCAGCTGACGAAGGCCAGGCAGGCGCCCAGGCTGAACAGGCCACCGATATAGCCGAATCCCCAGCCCCAGCCGGACACCTTGCCCAAGGCCTCCACACGGGCGAGTTCGGGCAGGAAGGCGGCGATCAGGTTTTCGCCGCTGCCGAAACAGAAGTTGGATAGCACGATGAAAAGGATCGCGACACCGAGTTCCCCGGGTCCTGCCAGCGCGAGTCCAGCGGTAAATACGACACAACCGACGGTACTGAACAGCAGCAGGCGTTTCTTGCAGGCGAAGGCGTCGGCATAGGCGCCAACCAGCGGCGCGCTCAGGATGATCAGGGCGTAAGAGAGGGCTATGGCGCTGGTCCAGGCCAGCGTACCCCAGGCTTCGCCTTTGGCGACCACGGCGACGAAGTAGGCGTTGAACACGGCGGTGATCACCACCGTCGTGTAGCCGGAGTTGGCGAAATCAAACATCGCCCAGGCCCAGAGTTCTCGGCGTGTCACTCCGGGGGCAAGGCTGGCTGGCATGGCGATCCCTCTACAGGGCTGTGGCGAGGGTAAAGCCCTCGCCACAGGTGCAATGTTCGTCTCAACGTCCTTAACCGACTGGTATTGAGCCTAGCCCTGGCCCACCCTTCCTGCGAGCGTATAATGGCAATTGGCAAGGATTTACACGCAGAGTTTCCTGTCATGAGGGGCCGCCGATGTCTCGTCCGCCTCCAGACCCCCGCGCCGTTCCCCATTACGATGGGGGCGCGGAAAAATTGCTCGAAATTGTCCAGCGCACTGTGGTCGAGCTGCACCCGCAAGCGGCAGAAGGGGTGCACGTTACCTTGCACAGCGTGCTGGACCGGGACCTGGGCGTCGACAGCCTGGCTCGAGTCGAACTGTGGTCACGTATCGAGCACGAATTCGGTGTGCGTTTGCCAGAACACCTGTTCGCCTCGGCGGACACCCCCGCCGATGTACTGCGCGTGCTGCACAGCAGTCATGGCGCCGAGGCCGTCCGTCCGTTGCCCGCCAGTGACGCTAGCGAAGCCCTGACAGCAACGGTGCAGACGCCGGACGCCGCGCGGACCCTGATCGAGGTACTGGACTGGCATGTGCGTCATCAGCCGCAGCATCTCCACGTACGCCTGCTAGGTGAAGGTGACCAGCAGGAAGCGATCAGCTATGGCGCCTTGCACCAGGGCGCCCTGGCCGTTGCCGCAGGGCTGCAACGCAGTGGCTTGCGGGCCGGTCAGACCGTGGCCCTGATGCTGCCCACAGGCCGCGACTTTCTCCAGGGTTTTCTCGGCATCCTGTTGGCCGGTGGGGTGCCGGTGCCCATCTACCCGCCGCTGCGCCTGTCGCAGATAGAGGAGCATCTGCGCCGCCAGGCCGGCATCCTGCACAACGCCGAGGCCAAAGTGCTGATTACCGTGACGCAAGCGAAGCTGCTCGCCCGCCTGCTCCGGCCGCAGGTCCCGAGCCTGGTCCGTATCGCCAGCGTGGCCGAGTTGACGGGCGAGGGGGGCGAGTGTGTCACACCGTTGCGGCAACCGGATGACATCGCCTTCCTGCAGTACACCTCGGGTAGCACTGGCCAGCCCAAGGGCGTGATGGTCAGCCATGCCAATCTGCTGGCCAATCTGCGCGCCATGGGCAGGGCGCTGAAGGTGGGCCCGCAGGACGTGTTCGTCAGCTGGCTGCCCATGTACCACGACATGGGCTTGATCGGTGCCTGGCTGGGCAGCCTGTATTACGGCTACAACCTGGTGCTGATGTCACCGCTGGCTTTCCTGGCACGGCCGGAGCGTTGGCTAAGGGCCATCGATAGCTTGCGCGGCACCTTGTCGGCGGCGCCCAATTTCGCCTACGAACTGTGCCTGAACAAACTCGCTGACAGTGACCTCGAGGGCCTGAACCTGAGCAGTTGGCGGCTGGCCTTCAACGGTGCCGAACCGGTCAGCCCGGATACCTTGCAGCGCTTTACCGAGCGCTTCGTACGCTACGGTCTGGCGCCCACTGCGTTGACGCCTGTCTATGGGCTGGCCGAGGCCACCTTGGGCGTAGCCTTTCCTCCCTTGGGCCGAGGGCCGCTGATCGACCGGGTGCAGCGAGAGGCGTTCCAGACCCGTGGCACTGCACTGCCCGCCGAAGCGGACGCCAGCGCAACGCTGCGCTTTGTCTCCAGCGGCCGGCCGTTGCCGGGGCATCAGATTCGTATCGTCGATGGTCGCGGGGTCGAGCTCCCCGAGCGCAGCGAAGGTCACCTGCAATTCACTGGGCCATCTACCACCGCAGGCTATTACCGTAACCCCGAAGAGACCCGCCGGGTGTTGCGCGATGGCTGGATCGACTCGCTCGACTTCGCCTACATGGCCGCTGGAGAGGTCTACCTGACCGGCCGCGCCAAGGATCTGATCATTCGGGCCGGGCGCAACATCTACCCCTACGATGTCGAAGCGGCGGTCGGCAACTTGCCCGGTCTGCGCAAAGGCTGCATTGCGGTGTTCGGCAGTCCTGACCCGGCCACCGGCACCGAGCGCCTGGTGGTGTTGGCCGAAAGCTACGAGAAGGAAGCTGCCGCGCGGCAACGCCTGCAGCAGGAGGTCAACCGCATCGTGGTCGACCTCACCGGGGTGTCGCCCGACGATATCGTGCTGGCACCGCCGCATAGCGTACTGAAAACCTCCAGCGGCAAGATTCGCCGTGCTGCCAGTCGCGAACTGTATGAGCGCGGTGAAGTAGGCCGGCCACACCTCGCTGTGTGGCGCCAGCTGCTGCGCCTGGTGCTGCAGGCCGTACGCGGGCATTTCCGTCGCAGCTGGCGGAGCGGCCGCACGGCGCTATATGCCGCTTACATCTGGCTGCTGTTCTGGTTGGTCACCCCACTGACCTGGCTGGGCGTCGCGCTCCTGCCGCGCCAGCGTTGGTGCCGCAGCTTTACCCGCGCGGCCGCACGGCTGTTCGTGTGGTTGACGGGTGTGCCGTTCAGCGTCACAGGGCTGGAGCACCTGCCTGAGTCTGGGGCGAGCGTGCTGGCGGTAAACCATGCCAGCTACCTCGACGGCGTCATGCTCTGCGCGGCCCTGCCGCCGCGATTCAGCTTCGTTGCCAAGCGCGAACTGGCTGGACAGTGGATCGCCGGCCGGTTCCTGCGCAAGCTCGGTGCCCGCTTCGTCGAACGCTTCGACCTGCAGCGCAGCGCCGCGGACACCGGGCACCTGGCCGAGGCGCTAGAGGCTGGCCAGCCGCTGGTGTTCTTCCCCGAGGGAACCTTCACCCGCGAGCCAGGCTTGCGAACGTTCCACATGGGTGCCTTCGTGCTCGCCGCGCGTACCGGCGTGCCGCTGCTGCCGGTCGCAATCCGCGGCACGCGCCGGGTGCTGCGCGACGGTCAGTGGTTCCCGCGTTACGGTGCAATTCACGTCAACGTCTGCTCGCCGCTGTTGGCGCAAGGGCCGGACTGGACGGCGGCAATCAAGCTGCGGGACACGACGATAGCGATGCTGCTAGAGCATCTGGATGAATCGGAACGCGCCCAGCGCGCTGGATAGGCGACTACTGTGCTGTCGTCGTCTGTCCAGGGCCGGTTATAGCGTGGCATACGTCAACAGCGAAACTGGATTGGATCAATCATCACCGACACGAGCTGACCAGGGCGGCTGCAGGTGCCGAGCAATAGCACACTCCAACACCCAGGCCAACACCGTGACGGTTGCAAGCCCCAGCATTGGCGGCTTCAGTTTTGCGCGGTCTTTTCACCTGCTTCCAGTTTCACTGTCTCTTCCAGGGTGAAGCGCCCCAGCGGGTTTTGCAGGAAGTTCTGGATATTGCTGCGCGAAATATTGATGTAGGGGCTGTAGTACAGATCGATCCAATGGACATCCTGTTTGGCCTGCTTCTGTAGTTCCTGGTAAATCTGCTTGCGTTTGCTCGGGTCGATCTCCACCCGGGCCGCGGCCACCAGGTCCTTGACCTTGTCGTTGTGGTAGCGGGTCATGTAGTTCATGTTGGTGTCGTGACCGAGCACGAAGGTGGTCTTCTGGTCCGGGTCCAGCACGTCGTTGGTCCAGTACATCACCGACAGGTCGTAATCGCCATCGACCAGCATCTGCCAGCTCTGGGTCGGGTCGACCTTCTGCAGGTTGGCGGTGATGCCGACATCGGCCAACTGCTTCTGCACCAGCACGGCGATCTGCTCGTCGGCCTCGTTGCCGGCGTTGACGACATAGTTGACCTTGAGCCCCTCGGCGCCAGCCTTCTTCAGCAGCTCGCGGGCCTTGGCCGGGTCGAAGGGGCGTTGTAGGTTGTTGGCGTTGTGATAGAGCGCGCCCTTGGGAATGTACGAATAGGCCACGTCGCCATGGCCGAAGGTCACGGTGTCCACCAGGGCCTTCTTGTCGATCGCCAGGTCGATAGCCTCGCGCACCTCGACCTGCCCCAGCAACCCCTTCTCGTGGTTGATCAGCAGGTGGTCCTCACGGGTCGACGGGTCGATGTGAATGGTCAGGCTCGGGTCCTTGCGCAGGGTATCGACACGGGAGAAGGGCACGAAGATCGCCGAGTCCAGTTCGCCGGCCTGGACCTTGAGCATGCGGGTGTTGTCGTCGGGGATGGAGATCCACTCCACGCCATCCAGGCTGACCTTGTCGGCCTCCCAGAAGTGCGGGTTCTTTTCCAGGATCACCCGGTCACCGCGCAGCCACTCCTTGACCTTGAAGGCACCGGAGGTCACCGGCTCCTGGGCGTAGGCGTCCTCGCCGATCGCGTCCATGGCTTTTTTCGACAGGATCGAGACGTTGGCGGTGGCCAGTTGCGAGAGGAACGGCACCGACTTGCTCTTCAGGGTCACCACCAGGGTGCGGTCGTCCGGGGCGTCGGCCTTGTCGATGATCTTGTAGGAGTCGGCCCACAGCGAGCCGGGGTTGTCGCGGATGCGCAGCAGGGAGAACGCCGCATCGCTGGCGCTCAGTGGCGAGCCATCGGAGAACTTGGCTTCGCGGATCTTGAAGGTGTAGGTCAGGCCGTCGTCGGAGACCTTCCAGCTTTCGGCCAGGCCCGGGACCAGCCGGGTGCCGCTGTTGTCGACCCGGATCAGCACGTCGTAGACGTTGGCGAAGACCCAGCTGTCGCGGTTCTGTGCGCTCTTGATCGGGTCGAAGGTAGTGCTCTCCTCACGGCAGCCGATGGTCAGCACGCCGGCTGCCAGGGTTGTGCCGGTGGCCAGGGTGCTGGCGGCCAGGACGGCGGCGGTGAGTAGCTTCAATGCTGTAGGTTTCATGCTCAAGCTCCGTTTGATGGTCATGGTTGTTGTGTCAGTACGGCGGTCGCGGATGGATGCAGGCATGGCGCCGGGCACCCTGTGAGTGGCTGGGCGGCGCGGTTTCGCTGCAGGTAGGCAGCGCCTGCGGGCAGCGTGGGTGGAAGGCGCAACCCGACGGCAGGTGCAGCGGGCTCGGTGGCTCGCCGGCCAGGGGGCGTTCTGGCAGGCGGCGGGCCGGGTCGATGTCGGCGATCGACTGGATCAGCGCGGCAGTGTAGGGGTGATGGGGCGCGTCGAACACCTCGTCCACCGGGCCTTCCTCGACAATCTGCCCCAGGTACATCACCGCCACCCGGTCGCACAACCGGCGCACCACGCCCAGGTCGTGGGTGATGAACAGCAGCGCCAGGCCCATGCGTTCGCGCAGCGTCAGCAGCAGGTTGATGATCTGCCCCTGGATCGACACGTCCAGGGCAGCGACGCATTCGTCGGCGACGATCAGCCGCGGCTCGATGGCCAGGGCTCGGGCGATGCCGACCCGTTGGCACTGGCCGCCGCTGAGCGAGCCGGGCTTGCGTTCGGCCATCTCGGGGTGCAGGCCGACCAGCTCGAGCAGTTCGACGACCCGCGCCGGGATCCGCTCGGCGGGCACCTTGCGCTGCACCTGCAGGACTTCGGCGAGGATCTGGCCGATGCGCTGGCCTGGATTGAGCGCGCTGTACGGGTCCTGGAAGATCATCGCAGTCTCGCGGCGCAGGCGGGCGATATCGACCTTGCGGCCCTGGGTCATGTCGATGCCGTCGAACACCACTTGCCCGGCGGTGACCGGGTTCAGTTGCAGGATGGCCCGGGCCAGGGTGCTCTTGCCGCAGCCCGATTCGCCCACCAGGCCGAGGGTCTGGCCGGCGGCGAGGGTCAGCGAGGCGCCGTTGACCGCGTTGACTTTGCGTGGGCGCAGGCCGAACAGGCCGCCTCCGGCGGCGGAAAACTGCACATGCAGGTCCTTGACCTGCAACAGCGTGGTCATGACAGGCCTGCGGCCAGCAGCGGGGTGTGGCAGGCCAGGCGGTGGCCGGGGCCGCTCTCACGCAGCTCCGGCAGTTGCTCCCGGCACCTCGGCAGGGCCTGGGCGCAGCGCGGCTCGAAGCGACAGCCCGGGGGCAGGGCATCGAGCAGGGGCGGTTGCCCGGCAATGGTGTTCATCAGCCGCACCTGGCGTTGCGCCGCGGGGTGGCAGGCCAGCAGCCCGGCACTGTACGGGTGGCGTGGATGGGCCAGCAGCTGGTGCTTGGCGCCGTGCTCGCAGAGACGTCCGGCGTACATCACGGCGATGCTGTCGCAGGTCTGCGCCACCACTCCCAGGTCGTGGCTGATCAGGATCATCGACAAGCCGCGACGGTCACGCAACTCCAGCAGCAGGCGCAGGATCTGCGCCTGCACGGTGACGTCCAGGGCCGTGGTCGGCTCGTCGGCGATCAGCACTTTCGGGTTGCAGCCCAGGGCCACGGCGATCATCGCCCGCTGGCGCATGCCGCCGGAGAACTCGTGAGGGTAGTTGTCCACCCGAGATTTGGGATCGGGAATGCCGACCTGGCGCAGCACTTCGATGGCCTCGGCCCGAGCCTCGCGGCGCGAGGCGCCCTGGTGCAGGCGGATGCCCTCGGCGATCTGCTCGCCGATGCGCATCAGCGGGTCCAGGTGGCTGCTGGGGTTCTGGAAGATCATGCCCAGCTCGCGTCCGCGTAGGCGGCGCATGCCGGCCTCGTCCAGTTGCAGCAGGTCGTGGCCCGCCAGGTGCACGGCCTTGCCCTCGATCCGCAGGTTCGGCGAGGGCAGCAGGCGCATGAGGGCACGGCAGGCCAGGGTCTTGCCCGAGCCGCTTTCGCCCACCAGGCCGAGGATCTCGCCCTGGCCAAGGTCGAAAGACAGGCGCTCGACCAGGGTGATCTCGCGCAGGCCGTTGCGGGCGATCACGCTTAGCTCCCGGACCTGCAGCAGCGGTGTGCTCATGAGCGGTCTCCAAGGCGTTCGGCGACGCCATCGGCCAGCAGGCTGAAGCCCATGGCCAGGGTCACCACGGCAAGGCCCGGGAAGGTACAGATCCACCAGGCGATGGTGATGAAGCTCTGGCCCTCGGCCACCATCGAGCCCCACTCCGGGGTCGGTGGCTGCACGCCAAGGCCCAGGTAGCTGACGGCGGCGCCGTTGAGCAGCACCAGCACCGCGTCCGACATGCAGAACACAACCGAGCCGAACAGGGCATTGGGCAGCAGGTGGCCGAACAGCGTGCGCCGGTGGCTGAAGCCCAGGCTCCTGGCGGCCAGGGCGAAGTCGCTTTGCTTGAGCACGAGGATCTGTGAGCGGATCAGCCGTGCATAGGACACCCAGCCGACCAGGGCCATGGCGATATAGAAGCTGCCAAGGCCCGGGCCGAGAATGGCCATGATCGCCAGCATCAGCACCAGGAAGGGGAAGGCCAGGACGATGTCGATCAGGCGCATGCAGGCGTTGTCCAGCAAGCCGCCGATGTAGCCGGAAATGGCGCCGATGCAGGTGCCCAGCAGGAACGGAAAGATCACCCCGATCAGGGCCATCTGCAAGTCGATGCGCGCCCCCCAGATCACTCGCGACAGCACGTCGCGGCCGAAATTGTCGGTGCCGAAGGGGTGCGCCAGGCTGGGGGCGGCCAGGCGCAGCTCGCCGTTCTGCATCAGCGGGTCGAACGGGGCGATCCATGGTGCGCACAGCGCCAGCAGGCACCAGCCGAGGACGATGGCGAGGCCGCAGTACAGGGTCAGACGACCGTTGCGCAGGCTCCAGACCAGGCGCCAGCGGAGGGAAAGCGTGGGGCTGGGACTGTGGCTCATTGGATCTTCACCCGCGGATCGAGGGCGGTGGTCGCCACGTCGGCGATGAAGTTCACCGCCACCGTGGCACAGGCCAGCACCATGGCCACGCCCTGGACCACCATGTAGTCGCGGGTGAAGATGCCGCGCACCAGCAACTGGCCGATGCCGGGCAGGGAGAACAGGCTCTCGATTACCACGGTGCCACTGATCAGCCAGCCGATGTTGACCGCCAGCAGGTTGATCGTCGGCACCATGGAGTTGGGCAAGATGTGGCGCCGCAGCAGCGCGCCTTCGCCAAGGCCGCGGGCGCGGGCCGCGGTGACGTGGTCGGCCTGCATCTCCAGCAGGATGCTGGCGCGCAGGTTGCGCACCAGTACCGCCGAGAGCGCCAGGGCGATGGTCAGGCAGGGCAGCACCAGGTGATGCAGCTTGTCGGCCCAGGTCCGGCCATAACCGGATACCGGGAACAGCCCCCAGTGCACGCTGAACAGCAGGATCAGCATCAGGCCCAGCCAGAAGGCCGGCAGGCCCAGGCCGGCGGTGGTGAACAGGCGGATCAGGTTGTCGGTCCAGCCGCCCTTGTTGCGGGCGGCAAGCGTGGCTAGCGGCACGGCGATGAGCAGTGCCAGCAGCACGCTGCCCAGTACCAGCATCAGGGTGGGCTCGATGCGGCTGGCGATCAGGGGCAGGGCGTCGATCTTGTACAGCAGCGATTTGCCCAGGTCGCCGTTGAGCAGGTTCTTCAGGAAGTACAGGTACTGCATCCAGATCGGCTCGTCCAGGCCAAACTGGGCACGGATCTTCTGGATCGCATCCGGGGTGCTGCGCGCACCCAGCAGCACCCGCGCCGGATCGCCCGGAATCGAACGGACCAGCACGAAGGTGATGATGCTGATACCCAGCAGCACCGGCAGCAGTTGCAACGGCCGGATCAAGACGAACCGGTAGCGTGCCAGGTTCATCGATCAGCCCCGGTTGCGCTGCAGGAAATCCAGCAACACCGGGAAGTAGGCTTGCGGCTCTTCGTAGAACGGCATGTGGCTGCTGTTGGGGAACACGTGCAGCTCGGTCTGGTCATGCAGTGCCAGTTTCATGCGCAGGGCGCAGGCGGGGGACAGTTCGTCGTGCTGGCCGGTGGTGATCAGGACCGGCATCTGGAACTCGCGCATTTGCTCCAGGCGGTTCCAGTCCTTGAGGTTGCCGATATAGAGGAATTCGTTGGGGCCCTGCATGGTGGTGTAGGGGCCCATGTTCCAGTCGCCCAGCGAGCGATTGACCGGCGCCGGCCACTCGTCGAGGCGGCACACGTGACGGTAGTTGAGCAGGGTGATGGCTGCCTGGTACTGGGGATGGTCGAGGTTTCCCTGGGCCTCGTAGCGCTGCATCATCGCCACGGTTTCGCTGCCCAGGGCACTGCGCAGGCGTTCCAGCTCGCTGATCAGGTGCGGGATGTCGCCGACGGTGTTTTCCAGAATGAGGGTTTTCAGCGACTGCGGGTGGTGGATGGCGTATTCGATCGCCAGCCAGCCGCCCCAGGAATGTCCCAGCATGTGTACGCGGCCCAGGTCCAGGGCCTGGCGGACCTGCTCGACCTCGGCCACGTAGCGGGTGATGTTCCACAGGCTGTCGTCGTCGGGGCGGTCGGAGGCGCCGGTCCCCAACTGGTCGAAGGCGACCACGCGGATGCCCTTGTCCTTGAGCCAGGCATGGGCATCGCGAAGGTAGTCGCAGGGCAGGCCCGGCCCGCCGTTGAGGCACAGCAGCACCTCGTCCCCTTCGCCAAAGCTGTACACCACGAGATTGTGGCCATCGACCGATACGTTGAACTGCTGGTCAGGTTGCATCTCACGCCACATCGCTACTCTCCTGTTGGCCATGGCTTACAGCTATACCCTGCACAGGAGAGTGCGCCGCCTACAAGCTAGTATTTCTTATAGGTTTTGTCTGGCAGTCCCGCGCCGAGCCGTGGCATTCTACTCGGCGGACTTCAAGATGGAAATCCAACAGGGTATACACAGGGAGTGTAAGGAATGCAGGCCAAGCTGGCTGATCTCCATACCCGTCTGGCGTCGGACAGTAACCTGGACGAACAGATGGACAGCGTCGCCGAGCTGGCGGCGCAACTGGGCTTCGATGCCCTCGTGTACGACTACAGCCCGGTGCCGCTGGATCACCTCGGCGAGTTGATCACCCCCTCCGTGGTCAGGCTGCGCCAGACCCCGAGGGATTGGCAGGACCTCTGGTGCTCCGATGGCTTCTACCAGATCGACCCGGTGCAGCAATTGGCCGTTTCCTCCATCGCGCCGTTCGCCTGGTCGTACCTGCCCAAGGGCGAGACCGTCCTGCAGCGCCTGATCGATCGCCGCCATGCGCCGGTGGTCGGTTACCTGCTCGATGCGCAGCTGGCCTGCGGCGTCACCGTGCCCATCCACCTGCCGCGCGGTGGGCTGGCGACCCTGACCGGCCTGCGTCCCCAGGCCAGTCAGCGTGACCTGGACGATGCCCGGGAACACCTCGCCGACTTCAGCCTGATCGCCCATGCTTTGCAGGAGGCGGCCTATCCCTTGCTGGGCAAGGAGGCCGCCAGCCGCGCAATCCGCCTGACCCGCCGTGAGCTCGAGTGCCTGCGCTGGGCTGCCGAAGGCCTGACCGCGGCGCAGATCGCCGAGATGCTCACCCGCTCGCTGGCCACGGTCTCCCTGCACCTGACTTCGGCCATGCACAAGCTGGGGGCGAAGAACCGGGTCCAGGCGGTCGCCCGGGCGGTGCACTATCGTCTGCTCGACAATTGAGTGGTAAAAAATCCGAAAACCTAGAGAACTCTCTAGTTATGCCTCGTCGTGCGTAGGGCTATTGTGTGCTCCACGATTCGCACGGAGCCGGATGAAATGGAACTCATCAAATCGCATGAAGGTTTTGCCCCGTTCGGCGACTATCAGACCTGGTACCGCGTCACGGGTGACCTGGATTGTGGTCGCACTCCGCTGGTCATCCTGCATGGCGGGCCGGGCTGCACCTACGATTATGTCGATGCCTACAAGGATGTCGCGGCCGGTGGCTATCCGGTCATCCACTATGACCAGCTGGGCAACGGCCGTTCGACCCACCTGCCGCAGATGCCGTCGTCGTTCTGGACGGTGAAACTGTTCATGGAAGAGCTCGACAACCTGCTCGAGCACCTGGGCATCAGCGACCGCTACGCCCTGCTGGGCCAGTCCTGGGGTGGCATGCTGGCCAGCGAGCACGCGGTGCAGCGCCCGGCGGGCCTGCGTTGCCTGGTGATCGCCAACTCGCCGGCAGATATGCGCACCTGGGTCAGGGAGGCCAACCGCCTGCGCGAGAGGCTGCCCGAAGATGTTCAGGCCACACTGTTGCGCCATGAAGCCGTGGGCGACTACACCGCCGCCGACTACATCGCCGCCACCCGGGTGTTCTACGACCGTCACGTGTGCCGCCTGAACCCCTGGCCGGATGAGGTGGCCCGCACCTTCGCCCAGGTCGATGCCGACCCGACCGTGTACCACGCCATGACCGGACCCAACGAGTTCCACATCATTGGCAGCACCAAGGACTGGACCATCGTCGACCGCCTGCCGCAGATCAACGTGCCGAGCCTGCTGATATCAGGACGCCATGACGAAGCCACGCCGCTGGTGGTCAAGCCGTACTTAGACCTGATCCCGGGCATCCGCTGGGCATTGTTCGAGAACTCCAGCCACATGCCCCATGTGGAGGAGCGGGTGGCCTGCATGGGTACCGTGGTCAAGTTCCTCGACGAGAGCCTGTAGCGTTAGCAGCGGCCCTCATTCCGGCGATGACTACCTTAGGATTGGTGTAGGCAGGATTTTCCATGTGTAGGTTGAAGAAAATCCTGCGTCGCCAATCTACCTTCCCATGCAGGCAATCGCTGCACCTTCGAGCCTCGGGCTCAGCCCCCCGCGGGCAAGCCACGAACCCGGTACATGACGTGCACCTGCTGCTCATCTCAAGATCATCGTGTTTTTGAAATCACACCACTCATGTATTGATGTAGATCGCGCAGGTCCTTAACACTCCAGGCGTGCGGCGGTATCTTTACACCGTTCTCCTGCAACGTCTTTGGAATTAAGTTTCCATTGGGGCGAAGTATTATGGAAGATACAATAACACCCGGGTAATCACTCAGCCGCCTCTTGAAAGCCGATGTTGTAAGGTCAGGGGTTGGCGGATTGCTTTTATTGGCCAATGGCCCTGTCCCCTTGATATCTGCTCCGTGACACACGGCACATCTCTGTAAATAGAGACTTTTCCCATTGGTATTATCCGCGAGGGCGGGTGATGTTTGAATGAGTGAAAACACCCCGAGTAAAGCAAGGAATGGTATTTTAATTTTTATTTGTCCGTGTTGTATGAGTAGCATCCGCATCGAGGGCAAACCCAGCGTTACCAATGCAACGCTCAATGCGCTCGATAACATTTGAACCCAGAGTGTTCATTAGGGTCTTTACGAAATATGCCTGCGCGACAAGGGTGGAAACCGACCCATGGCGGCCAATGGCACACGCTCGGTTGAAAGGGCAGCTAACGGTATGACAGCCGTCTTAGAGAACCGACTCCACTCGCCATGTCCAGCGCCCCAACGGGCTATTCTGCACCGCCTGCACAAACACCCCGTAATCTTCGAGGTAGTGGTAGCTCTCGGCCCATTCAGAAGTAGCCGTTTTGTGCTTGGAACAGCTCAGCGGCTTGGCCATGCCTTGCAAGGCGGGGTTTATCTGACTGGCTGGCAGCGCGGCGCCGACCTTGCAGGTGACGGTAGTGGTGAAAGGCCCCGTGGTGGTGGCCTGGACCAGGTCATAGGCCACTTCGCTGTGTTCCGGCAGGCGTTGCCAGTCGCCTGTGAAGCTCAAGCCGATGACGTGCAAGGAGTCTTCTACCTGGTTGCCGTTGTTGCGGTCGAACGAGCGGTTGGCCAGCTCGATCAGGCCGCGGAACGTCAGCAGCAGCTTGGTGCCCAGCACCGAATCCACTGGCTGCAGCAGCAGCTGGCCGCTCTGCGGGTCACGGCTGAAGATGTCCTTGCGCTGCACGCCGGTGATCTTCATGCCGTTGAGCACCAAGGCGTCGTAGCGATAGTGCAAAGCCTGTAGCGTCAAGCGCGGTTCGGGCAGTTGCAGGGTATTGATCGCCGCCAGCACGGCTGGCGCCGTCTTGGGTGTATCGAGCTGCGGCGGCAGTGGCGTGCGCACAGGGGGCATCGCCATCTGGGCCCAGGTGGCAGCGGGCTGGCAGGCAGCTTCGATCAGGCGTTGTTGTCCGCTGTCGGCCTGTGCCTGCGGCATCATTGGGGTGTCCAGATTGACCTTGCCGTTGTACACCCGGCCATTGTCGTCCACCTTGAAGTCGCTCAACGGCTTGAAAGTGCGCTGCTTGCAGTCGATGGCCAGGCGCTCATGCAGTTGTGCAATCTGGCCGTACCCTTTGACTGCTTGATAGTTGGCAAGTTGAATGCTCGTCCAGATCTTGAGTACGCCATCCTCGTGAATCGCGCTGTTACGGTCCAACACCAGCCAGTCTTGAACTGGCGCGGTGTCCAGCGCTCGCCAGTCAGGCACGGCGCGATAGGCGCAGGCATTTTTGAGTTGTTCGCTGCGCTGCAGCACCTGCAACTGTGGTTGCGGAAGGTTGCTGGAATCGTCGTTGTCAGAAAACGCCTGCATGCCCCGTTTGGTGGGATAGAACATGCTGCCGCTGGGCTGGCTGCAGGAGGCGTCAAAGCGGGTGACCCAGGGGTTGCTCGCGGAGGGCGCGATCATGTAGGTGATCTGGTCGCCTTGACGGATGATCGAATCGGGCGCGGCCGATTCGTTGATCACTCGTTCGAACACTTCAAGGCCAGGGTGCTTGGCCGGTGGTTGCGGCTTGGGCGGGGTGCTGCAGGCGGCGAGGGCGAGCGGCAGGGCTAATGAAAGCGAGAAACGGGCATCCATGCAAAAAAGCTCTTGGTCAAAAAAAAGCGCGATTTTACCTGACCTGCACTGGTGCTCAACTGATGAAGATAATTTTCGACACCAGCTCTGCGCTGTTCTTGGCCTGAAGTTTCTTCATCAGCCGGGCGCGGTGGACTTCCACGGTGCGGTGGGAAATGCCCAGCTTGCGCGCCACTTCCTTGCAGGTCAGGCCATTGACGATATGCAGCGAAATCTCCCGTTCGCGCGGAGTCAGCTGGATGGTCGGCGCCGGCTGGCGATCCAGGCGCTCGAAATGCCAGACCATCAGTTTGAACGGGTCTTCCACCGTCAGGGAAAACCCGTGGGCCCGGGCCCAGAACACCTCGCCGTTGCGATGCTGCATGAAGCGCTCGTCGGAGTAGAAGGCGCCGGGGCCGTTGCGCAGCCAGTGCTCGCTGCGCTCGCCGATGCTCTGGTAGTCGGCCTGGGAGGGGTACAGCAGCAGGGTCAGGTGGCCCTGCAAATGCTCGCGCTCGTAGCCGAACAGGCGGACGAACGCCTGGTTGCAGTCGAGCATCCGCCGATGGCCGGTGATCATCTGCGGCGCGGGGGAAACCTGGAAGGCCAGGCGCTCGAGGTCCTGGAATCGCGGGTCGTGTACGGTCATCAGGCATCCTGCCTCGGGTTTATCTCGGGTACTACTTACTGGCGTAAGTAGTTGCCCCAACTAGCGTGTGATTCGGGCGCTGAATCATTGTATGGAATACGCGCTTCAAGGACAGAAGAAAATCACCATGACTCACGATTCCGTATCCATCGTCGCTGCCGCCCACAGCCCTTTCGGTCGCCTGGACGGCCTGAACCTCGAGGACCTGATCGTCCAGGTTACCCGCGAAGCCCTGGCGGACGCGGCGATCGACGCAGCAGAAATCGACGCGCTGTTTCTCGGGCACTTCAACGCCGGCCTGGTGGCCGATGGTTTCCCCGCTTCGCTGATGCTCCAGGCCGACCCGCAACTGCGCTTCAAGCCCGCCACGCGCTGCGAGAACGCTTGCGCCTCAGGCTCAGCGGCGATCCAGGCCGGGATCAACGCGATTCGCAGCGGTGCCGCCGAACTGGTACTGGTGGTCGGCGCGGAGAAAATGACCGGCAACAGCACCGTCGAAGTCACCCGGGCCCTGGCCGGCGCCGGCTACCAGAATGCCCTCCAGGAAGCCGGCCTGAGCTTCGCCCAGCTGTTTGGCCAGGTGGCGCAGCAGTACGCCGAGCGCTACCACAGCCCCTTGGCCTCGATGGCCGCGATCGCGGTGAAGAATCACGCCAATGCCATGGCCAACCCCCTGGCGCAGATGCACCGGGTGATGGACTTCGAACACTGTAACAATGTTTCCCAGGGCAACCCGCTGATCGCTCCACCACTGCGCCTGACCGACTGCTCGCTGATCAGTGACGGCGCGGCGGCGATCATCCTCGCCTCGCCGCGGCGCGCCCGTTCGATGCGGCGCCAGGTGGCGATCCGCGCCATGGTCCAGGTGAACGACTTCCTGCCCTTGTCGCGCCGCGACATGCTGGCCTTCGAAGGGCCGCAACGGGCTATCCAAGGGGCCCTGCGCGAGGCCGGGGTGACCCTCGGCGACTTGAGTTTCGCCGAGGTCCACGACTGCTTCACCATCGCCGAACTGCTGATCTACGAAGCCATGGGCCTGGCGCCCAAGGGCGAGGGCCACCGGGTGCTGGACGCGGGCATCGTACGCCAGGGCGGCCGCCTGCCGGTGAACCTCTCCGGCGGGCTCAAGGCCAAGGGGCATCCGGTGGGGGCCACCGGGGTATCGATGCATGCCCTGGGCTTTGCCCAACTGGTCGGTAAACCCATCGGCCTGGGGGTGCCCGGTGCCGAGTTCGGCTTGCTGTTCAACATGGGCGGCATGGCGGTGGCCAACTACGCCAGCGTCCTGCAAGCGGTCAAGGTCTGAGGATGAACATCGCCCATTGGCTGCACGCTGCGGCCCAGCGCTGGCCGCGGCGGGCGGCGCTGTTCGAGGGGTGCCGCGAGGTTGCCGACTACCAGGCGTTCGCCGCCCAGGCCCGGGCACGCGCCCTGCAACTGCGCCATGAGTACGGCATCGTGCCTGGTGACCGGGTGGCGTTGCTGATGAAGAACAGCTGCGGCTATCTCGAATTGCTGTATGCCATCTGGTGGAGCGGGGCGGTGGCGGTTCCGATCAACAGCAAGCTGCACGCACGGGAAGCGGCCTGGATAGCCGGCAATGCCGGGGCCCGGTTGGTCTATACCGATGAGGGCGAGGTCTTTGACCGCGCGTCGCTGCCGGCTGGCTGCCGTGAGCTGGCCGCGCCCGGGCTGGCCGATCCAGGCCAGCTGCCGGGCGATGAACTGCTGGCGCCGCACCCGCGGGAGGACAGCGACCTGGCCTGGCTGTTCTACACCTCCGGCACCACCGGGCGTTCCAAGGGGGTGATGCTGTCCCATGGCAACCTGATCGCCATGTCCTTGTGCTATCCGCTGGACGTCGATCCGGTGGCCGCAGAAGACGCGGTGGTCTATGCCGCGCCGATGTCTCACGGCGCCGGCCTGTACAACTTCATCCATGTGCGCTGCGGCGCCCGGCACGTGGTGCCGGCGTCCCGGGGGTTCCAGGCGGCGGAGTTGTTCGAGCTGGCGCAGGCGCTGGGCCAGGTCAGCCTGTTTGCCGCGCCGACCATGGTCAAGCGCATGGTCGGCCAGGCCCGGCAGCAGGGCTATTGCGGCGAAGGGATCAAGACCATCGTCTACGGCGGGGCGCCCATGTACCTGGCCGACCTCGCCGAGGCCCTGGACACCTTTGGCCCGCGCCTGGTGCAGATTTACGGCCAGGGCGAATGCCCGATGACCATCAGCGCGCTGTCGCGGGAGGCCATCGCCGACCGCGGGCATGCCGACTGGCCGGTCATTGCCGCCTCGGTCGGGCGTGCCCACGCCTGCGTCGAGGTGCGCGTGGTGGATGCGCAAGGCCTGCCCCTGGCCCCCGGCGAACCCGGGGAAATCGCCGTGCGCGGGGCGGCGGTGATGCAGGGGTACTGGGACAACCCGCAAGCCACCCAGGAGGCCCTGGTGGATGGCTGGCTGCGTACCGGCGACATAGGGTTCCTCAATGAACAGGGCTACCTGACCCTTACCGATCGCAGCAAGGATGTGATCATCTCCGGTGGCAGCAACATCTACCCGCGGGAAGTCGAGGAAGTGCTGATCCAGCACCCCGAGGTGTTCGAAGTGTGCGTGGTGGGGGAGGCCGATGCCCATTGGGGCGAGTCGGTGGTGGCCTTCGTGGTCCTGCGCACGCCCCACAGCCTCGATGCACAGGCGCTCAACGATTGGTTCCTGGCGCGCATGGCCTCGTTCAAAAAACCGAAGAAATACCTGTTTTGCGCCGAGCTGCCGAAGAACAGCTATGGCAAAATTCTCAAGACCCGCTTGCGTCAGTGGCTGCAAGACCCCACGGGGCCTTTGAGCAACCTCTGAAACACTGCATTTCATGGATAGCACTACGACAGGAGTCCCCACGATGGGTGTGTCATCTTTCAACTCCCAGCGCCAGCGGCGCCGGGCCTTCATCGGCGCCACTTCCGGCCACTTGATTGAGTGGTACGACTATGGCGTCTACGGTTTCCTGGCCTTGTACATCGGCAAGGCCTTCTTCGTCTCTGACGACCCCACCAGCAGCCTGCTGGCAAGCTTTGCGGCCTTTGCCTTGAGCTTCTTCATCCGGCCCCTGGGCGGCCTGTTCTTCGGCCCTCTGGCCGACAAGATCGGCCGGCGCAAGACCCTGATCACCGTGCTGGTGATGATGGCCGGCTCCACCTGCCTGCTGGGCCTGTTGCCAACCTACGCCAGCATCGGCATTGCCGCGCCGGTGATGCTGGTGCTGATCCGCTGTGTGCAGGGCTTCTCCGCCGGTGGCGAAATCGGCACCATCACCAGCTTCATTTCCGAATATGCCGGCCCCGGGCGCCGGGGGTTCGCCACCTGCTGGCTGATGGTCACCGCCGTGCTCGGCCTGCTCCTGGGCGGCGCCGTGGCCAACGGTATGACCTGGGCCCTGGGCGCCGACCTGATGCAGGACTGGGGCTGGCGGATCCCGTTCCTGATCGCTGGGCCGCTGGGCTTCATCTCGCTGTACATCCGCCTGAAGCTTGAGGACAGCCCGGAGTTCCTCGCCCTGGTAGAGGCCGGGCAGACCTCGAAGGCGCCGCTGCGCGAGGTCTGGCAGTGGAAGCGCTCGATTGCCCTGGTGTTCTTCATCATCACCCTGCACAGCTCGATCTTCTACCTGGTGCTGACCTTCGCCTCGACCTACATGTCCAACACCCTCAAGTTCGACAGCGGTACCACCTTGCTCTACGTGTTCGTCGCCAGCCTTTCGGCGGCGGTGGTCATGCCCTTCGGCGGCGCCTTCACCGATCGTTACGGGCGCAAGCCGTTCCTGATGGTGATCGGCACCCTGGCGACCCTGGCCATGTACTGGTTCTTCAAGGCCGCGCCCGGCGCCACCCCGGCCACCTTGTTCTGGCCGTTGATGGCCGTGGCGATCCTGTTCGGGCTGTACGCGTCCTCGACCTACGCGCTGATGAGCGAGCTGCTGCCAACGCGCATCCGCTCCACCGGCATCGCCGTGGCCTACAACATCCCGGTGGCGGTGTTTGGCGGTAGTGCGCCGCTGATTTCCACCTGGCTGATCAAGCTCACCGGCGACATCACCGCGCCCTGGTACTTCTACGTGGCGACCGGGGTCGCGTCGTTGCTGGCACTGGTGGTGCTGCGCAAGGAGGATTTCGTTGCGTGTGGCCATGACGTTCGGCACGAGGGTAGCGCGGCGGTGCCAGGGTTGGTGAATCTGCAGCCTTGAGCGCGTCGGTCGGCGCCAGCGTTGGCTGGCGCCGCCTGTCACAATCGAAGTTACGGTGGCGGCTGCAGCGGGAACTTCAGGGTACTGGGCAGGTCAATGGGGGCCCTGTATCGGCAATGCCGAGCAGCACTGTGGTCTGTTTACGCCAGTGCCGTCCGAGATCAGTCGAGTCCGCCCCCTGATGCCAACCAAGAGTTTTCTCCCGGGTCTGATCCTGGTGTTCTGCGCCGTCGCGTCGCTTGGTTCGGTTGCGGCTGAGCGAAGAGCGCCAGCGCACAGTAACAGCGCATCAACCACCCTCATCGAAACCGCCTCGCGGCAATATGAAAATGGCCAGTTGGACCAAGCCGCTGCCACGCTGGAGCGAGCCCTGCATATCCAGCCGAACAATCCCGCGACGCTGCATTACCTTGGTGTCTTGCGTCTTCAGCAGGGGCAATACCAGCAGGCTGAAACCTTGGCGGTGCGCTCGAACATGCGGGTTGGTCGCAACGTCGAGTTACGCAACCGCAACTTCCAATTGATCCAGGCGGCGCAGCAGGCCCGGTCTTCGGGTATCCCGCCCAGCGTCAAGGCGGACCTGGTCGCAGCACAGAAGAGGCCGCAAGAGCAGGCGCAAAGGCGCAGCGAGGCAGCACTGGGCGTTGCCGAACAATCCACGCAGCCTGGGTACGATGCAGTGGTAATTCCCCGCAGCCATTTGCCGCCTCCGGGTAAATGCCGAATCTGGTTTCCTGATCGCCCGCCGGGGCATCAGCCCGCACCCGGCAAATGCAAGAAACTGCGGTATCGGGTTCCGTCAGGGGCTTACCTGGTGCACGGGTGAGTTTCTGCGTATCCAGGTCTGGCCGCCGTCGGCCGGTAGCGTTGCCGGCCACGTTGTGGGAGGGACAAAGCGGACGTTCATATCTATTCCACCTCACCGCTGTAGCAAATGCACTGTCATACCAACCAGCGCGCAGGCTAACAGCACTTGAATGACTCCCCGTTTGAAGCGAAACAAGGCGACGGCGGCACCGACCGCGATCAGCGCGGATGGCCAATCAAACGTGCCGTTGAAGCCGTTTGGCCAAAGCACGTGATAACCGAAGAACAGCGCCAGGTTGAGGATTACGCCTACCACTGCGGCGGTGATGCCGGTGAGCGGGGCGGTGAACTTCAGCTCGTTATGAGTCGACTCCACCAACGGTCCGCCAGCCAGGATGAAAAGGAAAGACGGCAGGAACGTAAACCAAGTGACGAGGCTGGCTGCGATTGCGCCGGCAAGGAAAGGCTGATCGGCACCAAACATTGGATTGAGATACCCGCCGACAAACCCCACAAATGCCACCACCATGATGAGTGGCCCAGGAGTGGTTTCGCCCAACGCGAGCCCGTCAATCATCTGGGTAGGCGTCAGCCAGCCGTAATGACCAACGGCACCCTGGTAGACGTAAGGCAACACCGCGTAGGCGCCGCCGAATGTCAGCAAAGCGGCTTTGGTGAAAAACCAGCCCATCTGGGTCAGGGTGCTGTCCCAGCCAAACGACCCTATCAATGCCCCCATTGGCAGTAGCCACAACCCGGCACCAATCAGCGCCAGGCGCAGTAGATGCGCCCAGCGAAAGCGCGCGTGCTCGGGCGTTGGCGTGTCGTCATCGATCAGGGCGGGGCCGTAATTGGCTTTCGCAGCACCATGCCCGCCGCCAATGACGAACTTGTCCGCGGCAAAGCGGCCACCGATATAACCAGTGATACCGGCAACCAGCACGATCACCGGGAACGGCACGCTCAGCGCAAAAATGGCCACGAAGGAGGCTGCGGCAATCGCCCAAAGCCAAGCGTTCTTCAGGGCCCGAGAGCCGATCCGGTGAGCGGCGTGAACCACAATCGCCGTCACCGCAGGCTTGATACCGTAGAAGATCCCGGCCACCACCGGCACCTCGCCAAAGGCCACATAGACCCAGGACAATCCGATCAGGATAAAAAGCGACGGCAGCACGAACAGCGCCCCGGCAATCACTGCGCCCCAGGAACGGTGCATCAACCAACCGATGTAAGTCGCAAGCTGCTGGGCCTCCGGGCCGGGCAGCAGCATGCAATAGTTCAGCGCGTGTAGAAACCGCTTTTCACTGATCCAGCGCCGACGCTCGACCAGCTCCTGGTGCATGATCGAAATCTGACCTGCCGGGCCGCCAAAGCTGATGAAGCCAAGTTTGAGCCAGAACAGCAATGCTTCAAACAAGCCGACAGGCGGCGGAGCAGCATGCGGCTGATCGCTAATTGCAGAGGTTGTATCAACCATTGGCAACATCCTCGCTTGCGAAAGCCGCCAGGAGGCCATCAAAGATGCCCCCGGCAACCTGGGTCAGTTGATCATCATCGAGAATACTTTCCCGCAATCCGGTGAGGACACGCTCAATCCCTGGGGCTTCAACGGGCTGGCTCCCCCCCACGTCCAGGTAGTGAACGACGGCGGCAAGTCGCGATAGCCCCGATACTTCAAGGGCAAAGCTGGCAATGAGGGTCTCGAAGGAGACTCGCTGGCCGGTGTGGCTGAACTGCGCCCCATCGAAATCGAAGCCGAGCGCATCGCCAGGACAGTCCTTCGGGCTATCCAGCCAGATGATTTTGGCGTCCGTATCGATAAAGCGGCGGATCAACCAGGCGCAGGCAAGCCGGTCTACCCACGGGCGCTTTCGGGTCGCCCATTTACGCCCTTGAAACGCGCTGCGATCAAGAACGATGATCGGCTGTTCATAGGCTGTCGGCTCGTCGGCAGACAGCGCTCGACTGATTGCCGTCTCCAGGTCTTGAAGCGCTGAGTCGGCCTGGGCTTTGGGTGCGCCAGGGAAAAAATCGATGGTCGTCAACTGGCCATAGGCCTTCCTGAGCTTTCTCACCTGCCGCGCTACTTGAAGTGCATTGTCCTGAGTCAGCGCTGCTCGGCAGCCAGCAATGTCTTCCAGCAGCTTGGTGTAGTCATCGCTTCGGTCGAACAGCGCACTGAAGCGTTCTTCCGGCGCCGAAAACGTCAGCAAGTATGCCGTGCCATTGAGGCTAAGTACGTCTCGCTCAACCGTCTCGAATGCATCTTTGCTCACGCTGAACTCGGGGAGCAGATAGACACCGTCGCGCAAAACCGTCGCGCCTGAAGACTTCAGGGTCCTCCAGGCACGCATTCGCTCGGTCGCATTCGCTGTTGGTAGACCAAGAATCAATAGCGACCAACCGACCATGTAGATCTCTCAACAATTAACGTCATGTACTCTACATTAAACTCGATCAGGCCGAAGTCAATCTCATCCTGCCGGGATAACCAGGGCGGGCGGGAAAAAACGTGGTGTATGCGCCGTGCGAGCGCAGCAGTTCATCCGCGTTCATCAGCCAGTCAGCTGCATGTACTCTTGCAACGGTGAATCCGCTCCGCTCACTGGGCTCGTAAACGCTACGCTTGATCATTGGCTGACTATTGCCCAATGCTTTAGTCCAGTCCAGGGCCGTTCTGCAAGACGCATGGGTGGTAAGGGCATTGAGGACGCTATGACTGACCGCGAACAACTTCATCGAGATGGCTATGTGCTGCTCCGTCGAGCAATCCCGGACGAGTGGCTGGGTGACCTTCGTGCAATGTTCGATGCGGGGGTGAAGCCATCGGGCCAATGGCCAGTGCCGCGTGGCATGGGCTGGCGCCATTCGCTGTTGGACACAGACTCGACGGTTCAGGCTGTGTGTCGCCTGCCGCGGGTGCTGGCGGCGGTTGGTGAGTTGATCGGAGAACGGTTCTTCCTCTCGCAGGTGGAGGGGCGCGAACCCCTTGCAGGTGACGGTCATCAGCAGCTGCACCGCGACTTGTCGGCCCAACGGCCAGGCGACATAGTGAGCGCGCTGGCTTATTTCGACGATTATGGTCCTGAGAACGGCGCGACACGTATCGTCCCCGGCAGCCATCGCCCTGGGCAGGGAGAGCCGCCATTCGACTTCAGTGACGAGTCCCGGTCTGTGCAGCTTTCAGGCTCCGCTGGCGACATCCTGGTGTTTGATGTCGATTTGGTGCATGCGGGCAGTCTGAGCTCAATCGGCGCACGCCGTCGCTCCCTCCTGATTAGCTACTTTTCTGAGTTTCTGTACGCGTCACACCTGGAAACAGTGAGCCTGCGAAGTGTTCGGATGGACACGACCGATCGGTTCGATCCTTCGGACTTTGCCTTTGGGGCTATATAACCTGACCTACCTGACGCAAAAGCCAGTTATCCCTGGCAACGCAGACGGCCCGATGCGCTTGGCTATTGGTCCAGCAGCGGTGCCAGCAGTGCACACATGCCGCGCCAGTGCGAACCCTCCCAGTAAACCCGTTGGCAGGCGTCGCAGCGCAGGAATTGCGAATAGAGGGCGCCAATGCGTGGCGGCACCTGCGGCCGGGCCAGTTCCGGGCTGATCTCGTGCAGCGGCTGGTTGCAGTGAAGGCACAGGCTGAATGGCCGCGCGCTACGCGCCAGGTCGAGGCGCTCGTACAATTCGCGCAGTTGCAGCGACGGCTTCAGGGCATGCACGTAACAGCCGTGGCTGATGATCCGCCGCTTGAGGAGTTCGCGGTCGCGGGTTAGCACGATGCGTCCTTGCTGCGCAGCGATTTCGGCAATCTCGGCGTCCTCGAAGCCATTGTCGTAGAGCGTGTCGAAGCCACTCATGCGCAGCAGGCTGGCCAGCCCGCCAAGGTGCGCATCAGCGATGAAGCGCAGCACCCGTAAAGGTTGCGCACGAACCTGTAGCAGCGGGCTGATGTCCAGCGCTTCGAACTTGGGATACACCGCAAGCCGGTCGCGGTCGAAGACCACCCGCTCGAAGCCCACTGACTCGTCGTTGAGCAGCACCAGCTCGACCTCGGTGTGCGGTATCCCAAGCGCCTCGATCATGTGCTTGACCGTGGCCCCGCGCGCGCACTCGCAGGTGAAGGACTGCCGCCGCCGTTCGGCCGGCAGGAAATCGTTGAGCTCTTCGTAGAAGCGGAAGGTTGCACTGGTCATGCTGATCAGTATGGCAGGGCTGCAGGATGAGCGCGTCGAGCCCGGTCAACGACTATCCGGATCCCCTCATTCAGCAACGGAGCAGGCGACGCACGCCTTGGTCGCCCGTTCTCCCTCCCAGGTAGGCTGAAACTCCCATGTTGCCTAGGAGTATCGGCCGATGCGCAATCCCCGGCGCTCGTTCACAGTGGTGGATGGTAGCAGTAAAGGTCCACGCTCCGGCCTCTGGGGCCGGGATTGCTCGGGAGAAAGCCATGACTATCCGCAAAAAAATCGCATCGCCGACGAGCGACCTTACCGATGACACGGATGCCAACCTGTTTCCCATCACGATCGCCTCCACCAACCCGACAGACGCCGCCCCCGCCAGCACTGCCATCACCACCGCCTGCGCCCTGAGCGTCGAGGCGACGGGGGTGAACGTTTCGCTGGACGAAACCGCCGGGTTGCAAAACAGCACGGCCACCGCAAGCCCTGCGGGAGACGCTGACGACAATGACATTCTGATCTCGGCGCTGCCCTCGGTCTTCGCTACCCGCTTGACAGCGCTGGGGGCCGGTACCGCAACAGGTGCAGCCCTGAGTGGTTATACAGGTGCGGTGGGCAACACCGGCAGTGATGCTTTCACCATCACCGCTGCACCCGGCGGCAGCGTTACCGATGTCAGCTTCACCGACAGCCTGGGCGCACCGCTCAATGGCCTGGACAGCGGACTCGATACCCTCGATGGCACCAGCATCCTTCTCTATACCGATACCAACAACAACATCCTGCTGGGCCGAGCCGGGGGCCCAGCCGGCGCAATCGTGTTCGCGGCCTACATTGAAGAAACCGGATCGCCGGTCACCGGCGGCAAGATCTGGACCGTGGAATACCAGCCGCTCAAGCATCCGGATGCCAGTAACCCGGACGATGCCCTCAACCTGCTGGACAAGGTGTTCATCGGCGCCAGCCAGGACCTGGGATTCAGCCTGGCCAATGCGCCCTCCGGGCAGAACCTGTTCCTGATGTTCACGACGGCGAACCCGACCGTGGTTGACGACGGTGGGGTCCTGCGGATCACGGATCCGACCGTTATCGCCACCGGCAAGGACCCCGCCGACCAGTCAAGCGGCGCCAATATAACGACGGGCGACACGATCAACACCAGCCAGGGGGGGGGGCCGACCACCTTTGGCACCAACAATCAGATGATCGTGGAGCAGGAAGGCATCCGTTTTTCGTTCGTCACCGGTGCCAGGCAGAATGTGACCGTTCCCAACCTTAGTCAGAACGAAGCAGATGTTGAAGCCAACATCGACTTTACCGACGTCTTCAATACGAGGTCGGCCGCGTTCGACGTCGTGCAGTTGCAAAGCGGCAAGAGCGCGGTGGTAAAAATCAGCGCATTCAGCACCGCTGCTGAACCTGGCGTGAATTTCATCAACGGTTATGCCAATGATGCGTCGGTTGCAATCAGCAATGTTCGCGTCATCAACATCAGCACCGGGCTGGTGATCGAGAACTCGGACGGCTCGGTGAATGATCCGGCCATTGTCATCAGCTTTGCTTCCGGGGTTGCCACCATCACCGGCGTTAAGGCCGGCTACCAGATTGAGTACACCACAACGGCCGACCACAACCGCGTGCTCATCGAGAATGGCGCGGCCATCGACGCCAAGGGCAATAACCACGCCGATTTCGATATCGGTGGCTTCACGATGCGCCAAGCCTCTACCACGACCGCCGAAATCGGCTCGAAGATAATCTTCGAGGACGACGGCCCGAGCATTAGCACCACTGGCACCGAGCCAACGCTGACCGTCGATGAAACCGTACTCGCAACCGACGCCACGCAGAACTTTGCCGCCAACTTCACCTCGGCGTTCGGCGCCGATGGCGCCGGCACCCTGACCTATGCGCTGGGCGTGGTGGCCGGAGCTTCCGGCTTGACCGACACTGCTAGCGGTGAGGCCGTCAACCTGTCGCTCAATGGCACAGTGGTGGAAGGCCGCACGGCGACGACCAATCAACTGGTGTTCACCGTCAGCGTCGCTGCCAACGGTGATGTCACCCTCGACCAGCTTCGCGCCGTGGTGCATCCCGACGCGACCGATCCGGATGACTCCACCAGTTTGACCTCGGACAACCTGGTGACCCTGACGGCAACCAAAACCGACGGAGATGGCGACAGTGTCCAGGCCACCCTGAACATCGGGCAGAACCTGGTGTTCAAGGATGACGGCCCAAGCATCAGCACCACCGGCACCGAGCCAACGCTGACCGTCGATGAAACCGTGCTGGCAACCGACGCCACGCAGAACTTTGCCGCCAACTTCACCTCGGCGTTTGGCGCCGATGGTGTCGGCACCCTGACCTATGCGTTGGGCGTGGTAGCCGGGGCCTCGGGGCTGACCGACACGGCCAGCGGTGAGGCGGTCAATCTGTCGCTTAATGGCACAGTAGTCGAAGGCCGTACGGCGACGACCAACCAACTGGTGTTCACCGTCAGCGTCGCTGCCAACGGTGACGTCACCCTCGACCAGCTTCGCGCCGTGGTGCATCCCGACGCGACCGATCCGGATGACTCCACCAGTTTGACCTCGGACAACCTGGTGACCCTGACGGCAACCAAAACCGACGGGGACGGCGACAGTGCCCAGGCCACCCTGAACATCGGGCAGAACCTGGTGTTCAAGGATGACGGCCCAAGCATCAGCACCACCGGCACCGAGCCAACGCTGACCGTCGATGAAACCGTGCTGGCAACCGACGCCACGCAGAACTTCGCCGCCAACTTCACCTCGGCGTTTGGCGCCGATGGTGCCGGCACCCTGACCTATGCGCTGGGCGTGGTGGCCGGGGCCTCGGGGCTGACCGACACGGCCACTGGTGAGGCGGTCAACTTGTCGCTCAACAGCGGTGTGGTCGAAGGCCGCACGGCGACGACCAACCAACTGGTGTTCACCGTCAGCGTCGCTGCCAACGGTGACGTCACCCTCGACCAGCTTCGCGCCGTGGTCCATCCCGACGCGACCGATCCGGATGACTCGACCAGCCTGACCTCGGACAACCTGGTGACCCTGACGGCAACCAAAACCGACGGAGATGGCGACAGTGTCCAGGCGACCCTGAACATCGGGCAGAACCTGGTGTTCAAGGATGACGGCCCAAGCATCAGCACCACCGGCACCGAGCCAACGCTGACCGTCGATGAAACCGTGCTGGCAACCGACGCCACGCAGAACTTTGCCGCCAACTTCACCTCGGCGTTTGGCGCCGATGGCGCCGGCACCCTGACCTATGCGCTGGGCGTGGTGGCCGGAGCTTCCGGCTTGACCGACACTGCTAGCGGTGAGGCCGTCAACCTGTCGCTCAATGGCACAGTAGTCGAAGGCCGTACGGCGACGACCAACCAACTGGTGTTCACCGTCAGCGTCGCTGCCAACGGTGATGTCACCCTCGACCAGCTTCGCGCCGTGGTCCACCCCGACGCGACCGATCCGGATGACTCCACCAGTTTGACCTCGGACAACCTGGTGACCCTGACGGCAACCAAAACCGACGGAGATGGCGACAGTGTCCAGGCGACCCTGAACATCGGGCAGAACCTGGTGTTCAAGGATGACGGCCCAAGCATCAGCACCACCGGCACCGAGCCAACGCTGACCGTCGATGAAACCGTGCTGGCAACCGACGCCACGCAGAACTTTGCCGCCAACTTCACCTCGGCGTTTGGCGCCGATGGTGCTGGCACCCTGACCTATGCGCTGGGCGTGGTGGCCGGAGCTTCCGGCTTGACCGACACTGCTAGCGGTGAGGCGGTCAACCTGTCGCTCAATGGCACAGTGGTGGAAGGCCGCACGGCGACGACCAACCAATTGGTGTTCACCGTCAGCGTCGCTGCCAACGGTGATGTCACCCTCGACCAGCTTCGCGCCGTGGTGCATCCCGACGCGACCGATCCGGATGACTCCACCAGTTTGACCTCGGACAACCTGGTGACCCTGACGGCAACCAAAACCGACGGGGACGGCGACAGCGTCCAGGCCACCCTCAACATCGGGCAGAACCTGGTGTTCAAGGATGACGGCCCAAGCATCAGCACCACTGGCACCGATCCGACGCTGACGGTGGACGAAACCGTGCTGGCAACCGACGCCACGCAGAACTTCGCCGCCAACTTCACCTCGGCGTTTGGCGCCGATGGTGCTGGCACCCTGACCTATGCGCTGGGCGTGGTGGCCGGGGCCTCCGGACTGACCGACACCGCCAGCGGTGAGGCGGTCAACCTGTCGCTCAATGGCACAGTGGTGGAAGGCCGCACGGCGACGACCAACCAACTGGTGTTCACCGTCAGCGTCGCTGCCAACGGTGATGTCACCCTCGACCAGCTTCGCGCCGTGGTGCATCCCGACGCGACCGATCCGGATGACTCCACCAGTTTGACTTCGGACAACCTGGTGACCTTGACGGCAACCAAGACCGACAAGGACGGTGACAGCGCCCAGGCCACCCTCAACATCGGGCAGAACTTGGTGTTCAAGGACGATGGCCCGAGTATCAGCACCACCGGTACGGAACTGACGCTGACGGTGGACGAAACCGTACTAACAACCGACGCCACGCAAAACTTTGCCGCCAACTTCACCTCGGCGTTTGGCGCCGATGGTGCTGGCACGCTGACCTATGCGCTGGGCGTGGTGGCCGGGGCCTCCGGGCTGACCGATTCCGCCACCGGTGAGGCAGTCAACCTATCGCTCAACGGCGGCGTGGTGGAAGGCCGCACGGCCACGACCAATCAACTGGTGCTCACCGTCAGCGTTGCCGCCAACGGTGACGTCACCCTCGACCAGCTCCGCGCCGTGATCCATCCCGACGCGACCAATCCGGATGATTCGACCAGCCTGGCCTCGGACAACCTGGTGACCCTGACGGCAACCAAGACCGACAAGGACGGTGACAGCGCCCAGGCCACCCTCAACATCGGGCAGAACCTGGTGATCAAGGACGACGGCCCGGCACTCGCATTCGGCAACCTGATCGGGACCGGTAGCGTCCTTGCGCAATACGGCTTCTGGAGCAAGTCGGCCGGTGCCGATGGGCTGGGGGCGACGGGCCTGAACATCTCGTTGGTCAATGGCCAGTTCACCCTCGTCAGGCCCGACAACACGACCACGACCGGGACCGGCACGCTCACCGAGCTGGTGCCCTCGCCGGACCTCAATGGTGCGTACCAGTTCGCCGGGACCTTGACCGGTGACTTCGACAACAACGCCGCAACGGCGGACACCACCGTCGACTACACGCTGACCGCCTTTGCCAATGGCAGCTATGCATTGGATCTGGTGCAAGGCTTTGCTTCGACGATCGTGCTCAGCAGTGCCGACGGCGCACTCGCTGCCGGCGGTCCGGACCCGGTGCGCACCTTGTTGATTCCAGAGCCGGATGACCCGGCTATCCCTTCGCCCTCCGAGGAGATTGTGTTCTTTTCCGCCAAGGCGCTTGCGTCTACGGCGGACATCCTGACCGGCATCGGGCTCGGAGAACCCGACCCCACTGAAGCTGCGCTGCAGACCAACCCCTTGCCAGCGTACATAGACCCGGCGGCCATGAACGTCAGCACAGCCGGCATTGGCGTTGCCAATAACCTCTTCCAAGGGGACAACCTGGCAGCCATCAGCAACGCCGATGAAAGTTTCGTCATCAACCCGGAGAGCCTGCTGACAGCCATGAGGGTGTTCATCGACAACTCCGTGGGGGGATACAACACGGCGACCGAGGACCTGTACTACAGGATCTACTACGAGGATGGCACGTTCTCCAACCTCATCGAGGTCAACACCCTGACGCCGGAGGCCGGTGGACAGGTCTCCTTCCTCGTTGAGAAGCAGGGCACGGCGCTGATCGACGCGGTTCAGCTGACGATGGCCAGGGGCGAGATCAAGATCCCGGTGATCCAGTTCATCCAGGAGACCGAGAGCCTGGCCAGCGATGTCAAGCTGGCGTTCAATGCGACGCTGACGGACAAGGACGGGGACACAGCGACCAGTGCGTTCGACGCCAACCTGTTCGCCAACGACGCGGCCAACGCAACGTTCGACTTCACCCTGATCGGCACGGGCGGTGAGCAGGATGCCTTCAACATCGATCTGTCAGTCGCCGAGAACCTGTACCAGGTCACCGGCTTCGATGTGAGCCTAAGCCTGCGCGACACGCTGGTGCTCAACGGCGACCAGAGCGCCGTTGTCCAATCGATCGACAACAGCGGTGCAGACAGCATCGTGACGGTTGCCGAGACGGGCGGACAGACAACGACCATCACCCTGGTCGGGGTCGATCTGCTCAATAGCGACATTGTGTTTGGCGGTGCCTGAGGCCGCGCATGTGTGAAAGGATGCGAGGGTGGTGCAAACCACTCTCGCATTTTTTTGCAGTTCCAATATGAGCCTTTGCTCAAAGGCTATCCGGATCCCCAAAAAACATCTGAATCCTCGACCGTAACCACCGCTCCCCCGGATCATTATCCTGCGACCCGCGCCAAGCCATGTGCAGCTCGAAGGTCTGCACCTCCAGCGGCGGGTCCTCGGCGCGCAGGCCGCCGGCGGCGGTCAGGACTTCGGCGGTGTAGTCGGGTACGGTGGCGATGATGTCGGTGCCGGTCAGCAAACTGCCCAGGCCGTTGAACTGCGGCACCGCGAGGACCACATGGCGCTTGCGCCCGACCTTTTCCAGGATCTCGTCCATGAACCCGCCCAGGTCGCCGGCAAACGACACCAGGGCGTGGGGGCGGGCGCAGAAGTCGTCAAGGCTCAGGCTGCCCGGCATGCTGTCAGCCCGCAGTACCTTGGGTTTGCTGCGCCGCAGCACCTTGCGTTTGGCGTTGGCCGGCAGGTCGTTGGTCCAGCTGACGCCCACGGAGATTTCCCCCGAGGCCAGTAGCGCCGGCATCAGCAGGTAGTTGACCCGGCGCACCACCAGGACGATGCCCGGGGCTTCGGCGCGCACGCGCTTGAGCAATTGCGGCAGCAGGGCGAACTCGGCGTCGTCGGACAGGCCGATACGAAACACCGTGGTGCTGGTGGCCGGATCGAAGTCGGCGGCGCGGCTGACCGCGGTGGAGATCGAGTCCAGTGCCGGCGAGAGCAGGGCGAAGATTTCCATGGCCCGCGCCGATGGTTCCATGCTGCGCCCGGTGCGCACGAACAACGGATCATCGAACAGGTTGCGCAGGCGCGAGAGGGCGGCGCTGATGGCCGGCTGGCCGAGGAAGAGTTTCTCCGCCGCGCGGGTCACGCTACGCTCGTGCATCAGGGTCTCGAAGACGATCAGCAGGTTCAGGTCGACGCGACGCAAGTCGTTACGGTTCATCGGCTCGGCTTCACAAGGCGGTTGGGGCAGGGGTGAATCTTACGGGTAAAGGCTGGTACCCTGCACCGCATAAATTGATGAAGGCTGAACTAGCATCAATCAATGACAGGCATGTTGACTATTAATGGCCACTGATGGTCTAACCGTCAAAGCCCGGATAGAGTTCAGGGCATTAGAGGTTCAATTGGCGAGGTTTGCGATGTCCCGCATGATCCGTTTCCACAAGTTCGGCCCGGCCGAGGTGCTCAAGATCGAAGAGCAGGCTCAGGCGCAGCCGGCCGCCGGCGAGGTGCAGATTCGTGTAGAAGCGATCGGCATCAGCTGGTACGACGTGCTCTGGCGGCAGAACCTGGCGCCGTCTCAGGCGCGCCTGCCTGCCGGGATCGGGCACGAGATGGCGGGCGTGGTCACAGCCGTGGGCGAGGGTGTCGACGACTTGGCTATCGGTGACAAGGTCGCCAGTTTTCCGGCCAGCAGTGCCAACGAGCATCCGGTCTACGGTGAAGTCATCGTCATGCCGCGCAACGCGCTGACCCGTTATCCGGACATTCTCTCGCCGGTCGAGGCCAGCGTGCATTACACGCCGCTGCTGATCGCCTATTTTGCCTTTGTCGACCTGGCCCGGGCCAAGGCCGGGCAAACGGCGCTGATCACCGACGCCAGCCACTGCGCCGGCCCTGCTTTCGTGCAGTTGGGCAAGGCCCTGGGCCTGAAAGTGTTCGCCGCGACCAAAGAGGCCGACCAGCGTGACTACCTGATCAGGCTCGGTGCCGACAAGGTGATCGTCACCGAAGAGCAGGACTTGCTCATGCAGATCAACAAGTACACCGACAACCGCGGTGTCGACATGGTGCTTGACGGCCTCGGCGGCCCGCAGATGGCCCTGCTCGGTGATGCCCTGGCGCCGCGGGGCAGCCTGGTGCTGTACGGCCTGCAGGGCGGCAACCAGACGCCGTTCCCGGCCTGCGCGGCGTTCCAGAAGAACATCCAGTTCTTCGTCCATTGCATCGGCAACTTCACCGGCAAGCCGGAACTGGGCATCAGTCAGGACCAGGTGGCGCTGCAGCGTGCCCTGCGCGATATCAACCAGTTCACCGCCGACAAACTGCTCACGCCGCTGATCATCAAGACCTATCCGTTCGAGAAAGTGGTCGAGGCACATCGCTACATGGACGAGTGTCCGTGCGGCGGCAGGCTGGTGCTGGACCTGTCGTTGCCCGGGTAATACGCGCAACGAAACGCAACAACACTGAAGCCCGAGCCGTGACTCGGGCTTTTTTGTGGGTATTTCCTAGGCTGGTTTCGGATATTTCCACGGTGACTTTTCCCGGTGTTACGACAGTATTCTTGCTATGTTCAAACAAGAGGAAAAGTGCTGTGATGTTGTCTGAATAATAACTGTTGGGTGGCCGGTTCTGAATTGTTTTTTTACCCTGATCTGTATCTTTTATTCGCCCGGCAACGCCCGATAATAGTTCGTCAATGGTCGTCTCATGGAGCGAGGCAAGATGGGTCGTAAGCCGAGGGTTAGAGGCGTTGTGCTGCCAGGCTGGGGAGGGGGAGCCAGGAGGAATAATAGTTTCTGAAGTTATTTTCCGTAGGAGGTTGTAGGAAGTTTCTTAGGATGAATTTTGTTTATCCTCCTTTGCTGATTGAAAGTTCTTCGCTGGGGTATTTTTCTTTCAGGTCGCCATATTCTGAATAGCGGGTATGTGTTATGGGCAGCATTCACGATCAGGCCATGCAATATATTTATCAGCAAGTGTTGCAGCGCTTGCTGGAGCACTTGTCACAAGCCCAGCGGGCGTCCTTGCAACTGCTGATACAGCGCTTGATCGTCGCAGCCGGCGGTATCGAACGCATTGGCGGGTTCAAGCTGATGTTCACCCAGGATGGCAGCCAGAATGCCAGCCATGCGCTGGCCTGCCTGCGCGCGGCGCAGTTGAGCATTGCTGCGCGGTCGCCGGGTACGTTTCAGCTGCGCGTTGCCGTGGTCCGCCAGCCGGGCATGAGCGCTACGGCGGTGAGCAATATCGAGCACGGCTTCTCGGCGTTGTTCCTGCATGACGACCCACGGGTCGAACTGTTGATGCTCGTCGATCAGCAGTTGCTGCCTTTTGACAGCCGGCACTGTCCTTCTGCCAGTCAACAGCAGGCTGAACGTCATGAACTGCTGCTGTTCGGTCATTTGCTGGCAGGGCTGCCACGCGCAGGTTTTGGCAGCCATGGCTACTTGCGCCTGGCCGAGCTGTGTCGCCAGGCCCTCGACTGGCGTGGCGGCGTCGACGCCATCATCAGCGCCCAGCCGCTGCTTGAGCGCAGGCGCTACCTGGCCTGGAGCCGCAGGGCCCTGCGTGAGGAGGACCTGCTGAGCATCAGGCCTATCCACAGTTGCGCCGCCTCACTGTGCGAGGGCTTGAGCGAACTGCGGCGGCGCTACCTGGAGCAGTTGTACGGCCAGGCGAAAACCTTCCCTCAGGCCGCGGTCGGTGACGTGTGTGCGCCGGCGATGCGCTTCATCACCATCGATGATCTGGTTCACGACCCCGACGTGCCCCATGACGAGCGCTTGAACCGCTTCCTGGGGTATCGCTTTGATGAGCAGTATTACGCCTGCGCACGCTCGGGCACGGCCAATCCGTTGCTGCTGGCGCACCTGAGCGGGCTGCATGCGCAGTTCATCGAAGACAGCGATTACCGTGAAGGTGTCGATGCCTACCTGCGCCAGGCGCGGTTGCTGATGCAGCGCAATGGTCTGCCGCGAGCCGTGCAGGTTCGCGTGTTGGGCCGCTGGCAGAACGCCGAGCAGTTGCAGCAACGCCGGGCCCAGGCCAATGAGTTTGCCTTGCAGGCCTATGGCCTGAGCGAGGCGCAACTGGTTTGCCAGCTGTTTGCGCCATTCGTCTCCCGTGGCTTGCGGCTCGAGGTATTTCTGCGCCGCTGTCATCCCGGCATGCTGGTGGCGTTGCCCTATCTGCACAAGGCGTTGCAGCAGTTGCCCGCGCCTGAGCCGGTGGTGCAATGGATGATCGACATCAGCGGCCTGAGTTTGCCACTGCTGCAGATGCTCTATCAGCGAGAGCCGCAGCCCAGTGCCCGGCCGCGTTCGCTGCTGGCGCGTATTCAGGGCCGCGGCGCGGACCTGCAACACCTGCGCCTGGCGCCGACGGCATGGACCTGGCTCAAGGCCGAGCAGCCTGGCGGCCATGGATGAAAGCGCCGGCGCAAGGCGAGTTCGCCTATCGGGCAGTGTACCGTTACCTGGTCGAACTGATTGCTCAGATGGCACCGGGCAGTTACAGCAAGCTGCCTTCGCTGCGTGACCTTGCTCAACGCCTTGACGTGTCGATTTCCACGGTGCAGTACGCCTATTCACTGCTCGAGCATGAGGGCCGGGTACAGCCGGTGCCCAAGTCCGGCTACTTTGCCAAGGTGCCGGCACTGGACGGCCAGCCGCGCAGTGGCGGTGATTTGCTTCAGGACCTGCAGGAGCATGCCAACTCGCCGCAGATGCTGGTGCTCAGCGGCGGCCAGGCGCAGGCCTTGCCATCGATCGAGGCAACGCTGTTGGGTATCGAGCGCCAGCTGTTGCGTCAGTATCCGCGGCTTGCCGGTGCGCCCCAGCCATGGGGCGATCTGCAGCTGCGCACCGCCCTGGCGGCGCGCTACACCCGCTCGGCGCAGCTGTACTGGAGTGCCGAGGATGTCTACCTGGCGCTGGATGTACGTTCGTTGCTGGAGACCACCCTGGCGGCCCTTGAGTTGCATAACAGTGCGGTGCTGGTCACCACACCCTGTTCCTGGCGCCTGTTGCGGGTGTTTCAGGCTGCCCGGATTCGGGTCATTGAACTGCCCTTGGGCCCTGAGGGTGGCCTGGACCTCGAGCAGCTCGCCCGGCTGCTACGTGAAGAGCCGGTGCGCCTGGCCATGCTGTCGTCACGCCTGAGTGTCCCGCAGGGCAGCCTGATGCCGGAGGCTGACCGCAAGGCCATGGCGCAGCTCCTTGACGTGCACGGGGTGTGGTTACTGGAGAACGACCTGGAGGCCGAGCTGTGCTTCCAGCCTGCGGCGGCGGGCTATCTGCGCGAGCTGGTCGACCCGCAACGCTTGCTGGTGTTCTCTTCGCTGGAGCGCAGTGTCGGTGCCGAGGCGCCTTATGCCTACCTGCTGTCCCGGAACTGGCATGGGCCCTTGCACCGGCAGTTTCTGTTGCGCGGTTTTCGCTTGCCGCCCTTGCGCCAGCAAGCGGTAGCACGTTTGTACAGCAAGGGCCGCATCGACCGGCACCTGGAGCAACTGCGCTTGCGCTTGCACGAGCGCCTGAGCCACCTGTACCGGCAGATGCAGCTGTACCTGGGGGGGCCAGTTGGAGTTCCAGATGCCGGCGGGTGGCGCCTGTATCTGGGTGCGGGCGCCGGTGGATACCCGGCCGTTGTTCCATCGTTTGCTGCAGCAAGGCCTGGTAATCGCCCCGGGCGAACTGTTCAGCTTGCGTGGCGACTTTCGTCGGCATTTGCGCCTGGGCTGGCCGCTGGGGCCGCAAGGGGACCTGCAGTACGGCCTGAGCATCCTCAGTGACGAGCTGCGGCGCACCCAGCAGGCCAGCTGAGCCCCCGCGCATCGGCGTCAGCGGCGCAATGTCGCGCAGTAGTCCTGTTCCGGTTGCGCGGCGGTGTACCAGACAAAGTCCGCGCTTTCGGCGCTGACGGTCTTGCCGGCCTCGGCCAGTATCAGCACCGGGTCGCTGCCGGGTGCTCCCAGGTCGATCAGGTGCAGCGGTACGCCCAGGTCCTTGCGCACATGGAATGCCCCGGCCAGTAACAGCGCCGGGCTGGGCGCGGCCAGCAGGCGTTCGGCCATGCGCCGGTCGCGTTGTTGCTGCACCGCCAGCATTGCCGGCATCTGGGGCTCGGGCAGCAAACCGCAATGGGACGAGCGAATGTCAGCGAGCAGGGTGGCTTGAACCTGTTGGGTGGTGGAGGCGTGGCCTTCGAGCGTCGGGCGCTGTGTATAGACCTGCATTACCTGCGCCCGGTCCAGGTTGGCGGCCAGCAGGGCATAGGGCTGGCGCAGCGCATAGGTCACCAGCGGTCCGTACAGGCTCCAATCCCAACCGGCTTGCCAGGCCAGCGCCTGGATCGGGTCGGCAGGTGGCTGCCCTGCGCGCGATGCGGCCTGCACGGCATCGACCCGATTCTGTTGGTCGGGGTTGAGCATTTCCAGCAACAGGCTGCCTTGCGGGCGCCGGGCTGCCAGTTCGCGCAACAGCCACAGTTGCAGGGCGTGATGGTCGGGGTTGTCGTGCTGCTCGCCGACCAGCACCCGTGGTGCCGCAGCCAGGCGCTCGACCAGTTGCTGCGGGGTCAGGGTACGGCCGCTGGCCAACTCGCGGATCATGCCAACGTCGGCGTGATCGCGCCCATGGGGCGCTATCGGTGCCGGTGGTGGCAGAACCTGATGGGATTGGCAGGCAGCCAGCAGGCCGACCAGGCAGAGCAGTCCTATGCGCATGGGATTTCCTTGTCGTCATGGATCGTAATCGCCAGCAAGAGCCTACGTTGGTCGCACGCAGGTTGCCAGACCAATGAGTCTGTATGTATAACCAGTGTTCCAGTTGCCAGCCCGTACTGTCCCGTGATCGCTCATTCCGTCGACGACCCGTTCTATTACCTGCACAACTTCCAGCAAGTGCTCGACTGGATCGAGTTGCGCTATGCCGACCTGCTCGACGACCAGGAGCAGGCCTTCATCCGCCAGTTTCGCCAGCAACCGCAGGCAGCCCGGGCTTTATTGGTGCGCATGGTGATGCGCAAGGGGCTGCTGTTTCGCCCGAGCAAGCTCGACTACGCCGAAATCGGCCCGGCACAGGCAGCGTTGGCGCCCTTGCTGGCTCTGGGCTGGGTGGCCGATGACAGCCTGCTGAGCCTGGAGCAATTGTTCCATCTGCTGCGCAAGGACGAGCTGGCCAGCGGCTTTGCCGAGTGGCTCGAGCGCCCGCGGGCCGCCAAGCGCGAGCTGCTGGCCCAGCTGCAGGCACTCGATCTGCAGCCCCGGCCGCTGCAGGCATGGCTGCCCGGCTTCGATGAGCCGATCATCGAGTTGCGCCTGCAGGCCTTGTGTGACCGCTTGCGTCTGCTGTTCTTCGGCAACCTGTACCAGGACTGGTCGGAATTCGTGCTCGCCGACCTTGGCTTGCTGCGCTACGAACAAGTGGCCTTCAGCGACGACTCGCGGGCGTTGCGCAAACGCAGCGATATCGATGTCGCGCTGGCCTTGCACCAGTGCGGTGAATGGCTTGAGCAGGGCATGGCCCTTGAGCAGGTGGTCGAGCACATCGAGTGCCTGGACAGCGACAACCCCTGGTTGCTGCGCCGGCGCTCACGGCTGCTGTATCAGCTTGGCCAGCACAGCGAGCGCCTGGCCGACTGGCAACTGGCCTTGCGCATCTACCCGCGTAGCCAGCATCCGCAGGCGCGCATTCGTCAGGTGCGGGTGCTGGAGCGTAGCGAGCAGTGGGCACAGGCGTTCGAGCTGGCCTCGCAGATTGCCCGGCAACCGGCCAATGGCCTTGAGGTCCAGGCCCTGGCGCGGATGTTACCGCGTTTGCAGCGCAAGCTGGGCGGGCCGGCGCAGCCACGGCGGGCCAAGCCGCAGGTCAGCCTGGTCGAGCTGCAGTTGCCGGCCGAGCTGGCGGCCCTGGGGGTGGAGCAGGCCGTGCAGTTGCACCTGGGGCAGGGCGGTGGGCAGGTGCATTACGTCGAGAACGGCCTGTTCAACAGCCTGTTCGGCCTACTGTGCTGGGAGGCGATCTTCGCACCGTTGCCTGGCGCGTTTTTCCACCCGTTCCAGAGCGCGCCGCAGGATTTGCATGACGCCGAGTTTCATGGCCGGCGCAGCGAGCTGTTCGCACGTTGCCTGGGGCAACTGGACGATGGCAGCTACCGGCAGACCATCCGCCGCCATTTCATCAGCAAGCAGGGCCTGCAATCGCCTTTCGTTTATTGGCAGCTGCTTAGCGAAGCGCTGCTTGAGCAGGCCCTGGCCTGCCTGCCCGCGGCGCACCTGAAAAGCTGCTTCGAGCGCCTGCTTGACGACATCCAGGGTAACCGTTCGGGCATGCCCGACCTGATCCAGTTTTGGCCCGAGCAGCAGCGCTACCGCATGATCGAGGTCAAGGGCCCGGGCGATCGCCTGCAGGACAGCCAGCTGCGCTGGATCGAGTTCTGCGCCGGGCACGGCCTGCCGGTGGAAGTCTGCCACGTGCAATGGGCACCATGAGCTACCGTGTGGCGGTGCGGGCGCTGTGTGAGTTCAGCGCCAAGGTCGGCGACCTCGACCTGCGCTTCACGCCGTCGCCCACCGCCGAGGAGGGCATCAGCGGCCATCGTCGGGTAGTGGCCGGACGGGGTGAGGGGTATGAGACCGAAGTCAGCCTTGAGGGGCAGTACGCGACCTTGCAAGTGCGCGGCCGTGCCGACGGTTACGATCCGCGGCTCAATCGCCTCGAAGAAATCAAGACCTACCGCGGCGACCTGGCCCGCCAGCCCGACAACCACCGGCAACTGCACTGGGCCCAGGCGCGGGTCTACGGTTGGTTGCTGTGCCAGCAGCGCCAGTTGCCGGTGTTGCGCCTGGCGCTGGTCTACCTGAATGTCGACAGTGATGAACAGACGCTGGTCGAAGAACAACGCAGCGCCCAGGAGCTTGAGCAGTTTTTCAATGGCCAATGCGCGATCTTCCTGCACTGGGCCGAGCAGCAGATGCTGCGTCAGGTTTCGCGCAATCAGGGCTTGCAGGCCCTGGCATTCCCCCATGGGCAGTTTCGCCAAGGCCAGCGCGAGCTGGCCGAAACCGTGTACAAGGCGGTCAGCACCGGCCGCTGCCTGATGGCCCAGGCCACCACCGGCATTGGCAAGACCCTCGGCACCCTGTTCCCGTTGCTCAAGGCGATGGCCCCCCAGCAACTGGACAAAATCCTCTTCCTCACCGCCAAAACCCCTGGCCGTGCCCTGGGGCTGGAGGCGCTTCGGCAGGTGATGGCCAGCGCTACCCAGCCTGCGCTGCGCAGCTTGGAGCTGGTGGCCCGCGACAAGTCCTGTGAATACCCCGGCACGGCCTGCCATGGTGATGCCTGCCCGTTGGCCAAGGGCTTTTACGACCGCCTGCCCGCAGCGCGCCAGGCCGCCCAGGCCGTGGCAGTGCTGGACCAAGCGGCGCTGCGCGAGGTGGCCCTGGCCCATCAGGTCTGCCCCTATTACCTGGGCCAGGAGATGGCCCGGTGGGTCGATGTGCTGGTGGCCGACTACAACTACTACTTCGACCAGAGCGCCTTGCTGTATGGCTTGGCCCAGGCCAACCAGTGGCGCCTGGCACTGCTGGTGGACGAGGCGCACAACCTGGTCGAGAGGGCCCGGCAGATGTACAGCGCCAGCCTCGACCAGGGCCAGTTGCTGGCCCTGCGCAAGCTTAAGCCCGCAGGCCTGAGCAGCGCCCTGGACCGTCTCAACCGCCAGTGGAACGCCCTGCACAAGGAGCAGGTGGCGCCTTATCGGGTGGTTGACGGCTTGCCCGAGGCGCTGCTCAGGGCCTTGCAGCAGTGTGTCGGGGCGATCCAGGAGCAACTGAACCAGAACCCGACCGGCATTGACCCGGCTGTGCTGCAGTTCTTTTTCCAGGCGCTGCAGTTCACCCGCGTCAGCGAGTTGTTCGACGAACACTTCCTGTTTGATATCAGCAAGCGCCCGGGCCCGGGCAAGCGTGCCTTGTCGACCCTGTGCCTGCGCAATGTGGTACCCGCAGCGCTGATCGGCCCCCGGCTGGCGGCAGCGCGCAGTGCCACGCTGTTTTCCGCGACCCTCAGCCCGCGCCACTACTACGCCGACCTGCTCGGCATGCCCGCCGATTGCGCCTGGCTCGAGGTTGCCTCTCCGTTTGCCGCCGAGCAATTGCAGGTGCAGGTGATCAGCAGCGTCTCGACCCGATACCAGCACCGGGAAGCCTCCCTGGCACCGATCGTCGAGCTGATTGCCGAGCAATATGGGCGTGCGCCGGGCAATTACCTGGCGTTTTTCAGCAGCTTTGAGTACCTGCAGCAGGTCTCGGCCTTGTTGGCTGCGCGCTATCCGGCCATCAGCCAATGGCGCCAGGCACCGGGCATGGATGAGCAGCAGCGCCAGGACTTTCTCGAACGTTTTGCTCCCCAGGGCCAGGGCGTGGGCTTTGCCGTGCTCGGTGGGGCCTTTGCCGAAGGCGTCGACCTGCCCGGCACGCGCCTGATCGGTGCGTTTGTCGCCACCCTCGGGTTGCCCCAGGTCAACCCGGTCAACGAACAGATCAAGCTGCGCATGGCCCGGTTGTTCGGCGCGGGGTTCGACTACACCTACCTGTATCCCGGGGTACAGAAGGTCATTCAGGCGGCAGGACGGGTGATTCGTGGCACGCAGGATCGTGGCACGGTATTGCTGATCGATGACCGCTTCGCCGAAGCCCGTGTACAACGCATGTTTCCGGCCTGGTGGGCGCCACAGTAGAAATAATTGCCACGCCAGGGATCGTCACCGTCGCAAGCTTGTCAAAGTGCCAGTAAACTGCCTGTTTTCATTACCCTGAACATCCTTTCTTGAGGTTTTGCATGAAGCTCAGTCCTTTGGCGGGCAAACCGGCCCCGGCCTCCGTGCTGGTGGATATCCCGCAACTGTTGACCGCCTACTACACCGGCCAGCCCGATGCCAGCATCGCCACCCAGCGCGTTGCCTTCGGCACCTCCGGCCACCGCGGCAGCTCTCTGGAGCTGAGCTTCAACGAACACCACGTGTTGGCCATCAGCCAGGCCATCTGCCTGTACCGTCAGGCCAAGGGCATCGATGGCCCGTTGTTCATCGGCGCCGACACCCACGCGTTGTCGACCCCGGCCGCAGCAAGCGCGCTGCAGGTCCTGGCGGCCAACGGCGTTGAGGTCATGCTGTCCAAGGATGACGAGTACACCCCGACCCCGGCGGTGTCCCATGCCATCATCTGCTACAACCGCGGACGCAGCAGCGGCCTTGCCGACGGTATCGTCATCACCCCGTCGCATAACCCGCCGCAAAGCGGCGGCTTCAAGTACAACCCGCCCAATGGCGGCCCGGCCGACAGCGATGTCACCAAGTGGATCGAGGCCAAGGCCAACGAGCTGCTGGCGGTGGGCCTGGCGGGCGTCAAGCGCATCTCCCATGAACAGGCGCTGGCAGCCAGCACCACCCATCGTCATGACTATGTCGCCAGCTATGTCGCCGATCTGGAAAACGTCATCGATTTCGACGTGATCCGCAGCGCCAACCTGCGCCTGGGCGTCGACCCGCTGGGTGGGGCAGGGGTGCGCTACTGGTCGGCGATTGCCGAGCACTACAAGCTGAACCTGGAAGTGGTCAACACCGAGGTCGACCCGACCTTCCGCTTCATGTCGGTCGACTGGGACGGACAGATCCGCATGGACCCGTCTTCGCCGTATGCCATGCAGGGCCTGATCGGCCTGCGCGAGCGTTTCGACGTGGCGTTCGCCTGCGACCCGGACCACGACCGCCACGGCATCGTGACCCCGAACGGCCTGCTGGCGCCGAACAACTACCTGGCCGTGGCCATCGACTACCTGTTCCAGCACCGTCCGCAATGGCGTAGCGACGCCGCCGTGGGCAAGACGGTGGTCAGCAGTGGCCTGATTGACCGCGTCACCGCGCGCTTGGGGCGTCGTTTGTTTGAGGTGCCGGTGGGCTTCAAGTTCTTCGCCGACGGTCTGTTCGACGGCTCCCTGGGCTTTGGTGGCGAGGAGAGCGCCGGCGCCTCGTTCCTGCGCAAGGACGGCAGCGTCTGGACCACTGACAAGGACGGCCTGATCCCGGCGCTGCTGGCGGCGGAAATCACTGCCCGCACTGGCCGCGACCCAAGCCAGGCCTATGCCGAACTTACCGCCAAGCTGGGCGAGCCGTTCGCCACCCGCGTCGAGGCCAAGGCCAACCCGCAGCAAAAGGCCCTGCTGAGCAAGCTGGCGCCCGAGCAGGTCAAGTCGACGATGCTGGCCGGCGAGCCGATCGAGCAGATCCTCAGCCATGCACCGGGCAACAACCAGGCCATTGGTGGCCTCAAGGTGATGACCGCCAACGGCTGGTTCGCCGCGCGGCCGTCGGGGACCGAGGACATCTACAAGATCTACGCCGAAAGCTTCATCGATGAAGCGCATTTGCAGCGCCTGGTGGCTGAAGCCCAGGAACTGGTGGATGCGGCGATTGCCTGACCGCTAAAAGCATCGCTGGCAAGCCAGCTCCCACAGGTGTTGCAAATATCTGAGAGATATCACCTGACCTGTGGGAGCTGGTCTTGCCAGCGATGGGCCGCATAGCGGCCCTAGGCTACATCGACCAGCACGATCTCGCTGTCCTGCACCGCCGTCACCCTGAGCACCGGCTCGTCCTCGATCGCCACCCCGTCACGGGCTTCGGCGCGCAAACCGTTGATTTCAACCTGGCCCTTGGCCGGCACCAGGTAGCCACGGCGCCCGGCTTCGAAGCGGTACTCGGCGGTTTCTCCTGCCTGCAAGGTCGCTGCCACCAGGCGTGCATCGGCACGAATCTGCAGGCTGTGCTCATCGCCCTCGCGGCCACTGGCCAAGGTCACGAAGCCTTCACCGCGCTCGCCTTTGGGGAACGGCCGGGTCCCCCAGGAAGGCGCCTGGCCAACGCGCTCAGGGACGATCCAGATCTGGAAGATGCGCGTATCGACCTTCTCCAGGTTGTATTCGCTATGGGTGATGCCGGTGCCGGCACTCATCACCTGCACGTCACCGGCCTCGGTGCGGCCCTTGTTGCCAAGGTTGTCCTGGTGGCTGATGGCGCCTTCGCGCACATAGGTGATGATCTCCATGTCGCGGTGCGGGTGCGGCGGGAAGCCGCTACCCGCAGCAATCAGGTCGTCGTTCCAGACCCGCAGGTTGCCCCAGTGCATGCGCGCCGGATCGTAGTACTCGGCGAACGAAAAGTGATGATGGGCATCGAGCCAACCATGGTTGGCATGGCCAAGGCTCTTGAATGGGCGCAGTTGCAGCATGTTGGCTCTCCTCGAAAGGTAGTGGATGGAGGAGATGATCTATCAAATAATGATCGAAAATAAGCGTAAATTTCGGCTGAATACAATCAATATTGTCGATATATAGAGCTAGGGTAATTTGTACGCTTCATCGCCTAATTCACTGATCTGCAAGCAATCGGCTGGTGATTTTTGCCCGATGGAGCGAACATGGCCGCTGGTTTTCATTGTGTTGGAGTCGGTGTGTCTGAAGAGCGTCCCAAGCTACCCCTGGAGTTGATTGCGCCCGCGCAGCTGCCGTGGCTGCGTCGCCTGGCCGCGCGCCTGCTCGGGCGTGGCCTGAGCCACTTGCAGGCGCAGCATCGCGATTCCTGGTTCCAGGGCCATGCCAGCGGTCAGCGCACCGGTCATGCCGATGGCCTGCGCGAAGGCTACGAAGAAGGGCGGATCGACGGCTATGAGGCCGGGCGCCAGGTCCTGGTGATCCGCGACACCCGCCCCGACGCTCACGCTGTGCCCGGGCTGGACGACGCGCTGTTCGATGACTGGCGCCTGGCGCTGACTGCCGAGCTGAAGAAACGCTTCAAGGCCGACGTTGCCCAGCGCCTGCCGGCCCATGCCCAGCCAAGCGCGGCGCAGTGGAAGATGATCTTCAGCGACACGCCGTCAACCTGCGTGATTGCCGGCGCCGGCGCCGGCAAATCGACCTCGCTGGTGCTGCGCATCCTGCTGCTGCGCCATTACCTGGGCTACGAGCTGGACGCCATGACCGTGGTGACCTTCACCCGCGAATCGCGCAAGGATTTCATCAATCGCCTGGTCCAGGTATTTGCCCTGTGGCAACTGGACCTCAGCCAGGCCCAGGCCCGTGAGCTGGTGCGTACCTTCCATTCGCGCATCTTGCCGCTGGTGCGCAGCTTGCCGGGCTTTAGCCAGGTGCGCGCGTTCGAGACCCTGGGCAGCGAAATGCCCGGCGGCAGCGAAGCCAGCGCCGAGAGCAATCCGTTCGACCTGCGCATCAACGATGCCCAGCGTCAGCAGCTCAACCTCTGCTATCGCGACCTGCTGGGCAGCAGCCCGCGCTTTGCCGAGCTGATCGCCAGCCTGCGCCGCGAGGCCCTGCAGCTCAAGGCGCTGGACCGTGATCACCCCGACGTGCAAAAGCGCGTGGCAGTGACCCAGCTGTCCGCCAGCCGCGACGAAGAGCTGTGCGACACGCTCGAAGACCTGTGGTTCGCCGCCGGCGCCTGGCCGATCAAGGGCATCGAACCGAGCCGCGAAACGGTCGAGATCAACGGCAGCCGTTTTCATTTCCACGGCCATATCGCCGAGTTGGACGCTTATGTCGTGCTCGGCTTCGACCCCAAGGAAAACCAGCAGTACAAGCGTCCCAGCGCCAAGCTGCCGGTGTGGGCGGAGTGGGTGATAAAGCGCACCCTGTTTCAAGCTTTCTGTGATAAGCCTGTGATTTGGCTGGAAAACTACTCTGCTGCCAAGCGCCTGGCTTCGTCCCTGGCAGGCGATGCGGTGGCTGGGCCCGGCTTCGATTACAAGGTCAAGGGTGAGCTTGCCGCAGCCCCTTTGCTGGATGCCTTTGTCGGCGCCGCCGGCTTTATCGAGAACCTCGGGCTTGAGGTCAACACCGCAGTCGCCGCCATGAGTTTCCCGGCGGGCGACAACGATGCGCTGTTCTTCGAAGCGCTGGGCCTGTACTGGAAAGCCCTGGAAGCGCACCTGCTTGGCCAGTCGCCGCCGATCATGAGCTACAACCGCATGTTCGCCCTGTTCGGCGAGAACAACCCGGAGAATCTGCGGCTGTTGCCCGATCCGCTGTTACGGCCGTTGGCGCACCTGATGATCGATGAGTTCCAGGACGTCTCGCCGCAGATCGTCTCCTGGCTGCGCGCCTGCCTGCGCGAAATCCGCCGCCGCGGCCCGGCCATGCAGGTCGGGCGGGTGGCGCAGCATTCGTCGTTGCTGTGCGTGGGTGATGACTGGCAGTCGATCTATGGCTGGCGTGGCAGTTCACCCAAGTACTTCATGGAGTTCGCCAAGGAATTTCCGGCGCCGAGCAGCACCCGGGTCATGCTCGCCGACAACTACCGCAGCCATCAGCACATCATCGATGCCGCCGAGCACATCGTGAAGTCGGCCCCGGCTATCAGCGGCAAGAAAGCCAGGGCGTGCGGACCGGCAGCCGAAACGCCAGTACCGGTCAAGGTGCTTGAGCGTGACGAGGCGAGCCTGGCCGAGACACTGCTGGAGCATTACCGCAAGGGCGAGTCGGTGATGTTGCTGTACCGCAAGAGCAGCGACAAGGCGGCGATTGCCGACCATTTGCAGGCATTGGTCAACCACGAGGCCGGGTTGCCGGCGGCACAACGGCGCCTGCGCCAGCTGACTTATCACAGCGCCAAGGGGCTACAGGCCGATGCGGTGTTCATGCTCGGCGATTGTCAGCACCTGACCAACTCACCGTACAAGAACCAGGTGTATCGCCAGGCAGGTCTAGGCCGCAACGGCGATGCCCAGGCGTTCGACAACGCACAGAAGGACGAGGTGTTGCGCCTGGCCTACGTGGCCATTACCCGGGCGGCGAAGCACTGTTACTGGTATGTCGAGAAGCCGACGGCAGAGGCGGCCAACCTGCCACGGGCGTCGAGCCAGGTGGATGGGCGCAAGGTGTTCTTCGAGGATGGGCGGGAAATGGCCCGCAGTTGATTTTGGCGCTGCCTGGATTACGACCGCTGCGCGCTCGATCGCTGGCAAGGCCAGCTCCCACTGGTTGTGCGGACACAGATCCAATGTGGGAGCTGGCTTGCCAGCGATGAGGCGTGAATCAGGCCTTCAGGGCCGCATCCGGCGCCACCGCCGGCACCGGCTTGCCGGTGGCCGCTTCAACCCGGCGGGCGACCGCCGGGTCGTCGGCGAAGGGGATCAGGCTGGCTTGATCGTCCACTTCGCCGTTGTGGCGCTGCAGGCAGGCACTGGTGACCAGGTAGAAGAACAGTACGCCGCTCAGGCAGTACAGTGCATACAGCCAGTCATCCATCTCCGTGCCTCCTAGGCCAGGCTGGCGTTGTTCAGCGCCAGTTTTTCATCGGCCACCCGCACGGTGCGCCAGGTGTTGTAGGCCATCAGCAGCATGCCGCTCAAGAAACACACGCCACCGACAAAGCGCACGATAAAGCCCGGGTGGCTGGCCACCAGCGCCTCGACGAACGAGTAGGTGAGGGTGCCGTCGTCGTTGGTGGCGCGCCACATCAGACCCTGGGCGATGCCGTTGACCCACATCGAGGCGATGTACAGCACGGTGCCGATGGTCGCCAGCCAGAAGTGCAGGTTGATCAGGCCGACGCTGTACATCTGCTCGCGGCCAAACACTTTCGGGATCATGTGGTACAGCGAGCCGAAGGTGATCATCGCCACCCAGCCCAGGGCACCGGCATGCACGTGGCCGATGGTCCAGTCGGTGTAGTGCGACAGGGCGTTGACGGTCTTGATCGCCATCATCGGGCCTTCGAAGGTCGACATGCCGTAGAACGCCAGCGACAGCACCAGAAAGCGCAGGATCGGGTCGCTGCGCAGCTTATGCCAGGCGCCGGAGAGGGTCATCATGCCGTTGATCATGCCACCCCAGCTTGGCGCCAGGAGGATCAGCGACATCGCCATGCCCAGCGACTGCGCCCAGTCGGGCAGGGCGGTGTAGTGCAGGTGGTGGGGACCTGCCCAGATGTACAGGGTGATCAGCGCCCAGAAGTGCACGATCGACAGGCGATAGCTGTACACCGGCCGGCCCACTTGCTTGGGCACGAAGTAGTACATCATCCCCAGGAAACCCGTGGTCAGGAAGAAGCCCACGGCGTTGTGGCCGTACCACCATTGCACCATGGCGTCAGTGGCCCCGGAGTACACCGGGTACGACTTGAACCAGCTCACCGGAATCGACAGGTGGTTGACCACGTGAAGCATGGCGATCACCACGATGAAGGCACCGAAGAACCAGTTGCCGACATAGATATGCTTGGCCTTGCGGCGCATCAGGGTGGCGAAGAAGACGATGCCGTAAGCGACCCAGACGATCGCCATCCACACCGCGCCGGTGAATTCGATCTCGGCATATTCCTTGGTCGTGGTCAGGCCCAGCGGCAGGCTGACCAGCATGATCACGATGGTCGCCTGCCAGCCCCAGAAGGTGAAGGCGGCGAGTTTGTCGCTGAACAGCCGCACTTGGCAGGTGCGCTGTACCGCGTAATAACTGGCGGCGAACTGCGCGCTACCGGCGAAGCCGAAGATCACCAGGCTGGTGTGCAAGGGGCGCAGGCGGCCGAACGAGGTCCACGGCAAGTCGAGGTTAAGCTCGGGCCAGACCAGTTGCGAGGCGATCCAGACGCCCATGGCCATGCCGACGATACCCCAGACCACCGTCATGATGACGAATTGCCGGACCACCTTGTAGTTATAGGCCTGCGCCTGTTGATGTGTGCTCATGGCTAGTTTCCACAGTTCCTGTATGGCTCGCCCTGCCGTGGGGCAGGGGCACAGGCGCAGACTCTAGGAAGCTGCTGGCATACAAAACAGACTCAGAAACCGGCGTTAATACCGGATCAGATAAAACCCCCGTATTCATTGGACAATGGCGCACCTGTTATGGATTGGGTGCGGCGATTTATCTCTGTTCTGCATCGAACCTGCCGGCAAAAGCGTGTCGCTGTGTCGCAGACAAAACTCCGTGGAATTATCTTGACATCACGGCAAATGCGGACGCAGAATTTCACAAACTTTGCGCGCAAAGTTTTATGTCGGGCCCACTTACTCGCCCGGCAAGTGGTGCGCAACCAACTTTGACGCCATCCCGCTATACGCCCTTGTCTCGGTGCTCTCAAGCCGGGACGGGGTACGCGCGCAGCGGCGGCACACTATAAGAACGAAGGGAGCAACAGATGAAGCTTTCCAAGGAACTGGTCCTCCAGGCAAAAGCGACGTTCGGGACACCGACCTACCTCTACGATGAAGCCGTGCTACGCAGCAGTTTCAACGAGTTGCGCGATGCATTGCCGGACTGCGTGGATATCTTCTATGCGTTGAAGGTCAACCCGAACCTGTCCCTGGTGAAACTGATCCGCTCCTACGGCGGCAATACCGAAGTCTGCTCGCTGGGCGAGCTGGAAATCGCCCTGAAGGCCGGGGTCGCTCCTGAGGACATCATTTTCCTCGGGCCCTACAAGAAACCCGAGGAACATCGGCGCGCCCTGGAAGTTGGGGTGTTTGCCATCGTCGTCGAATCGGAAACCGAACTGCGCAAACTCTCGGCGCTGGCGGGCGAACTCGGCCGCGTGGCGCCGGTGGCGATTCGTATCAACCCTAACTTCTCCGCCTCCGGTTCCCCGTGGAAGATGGGCGGGCGGCCGACCCATTTCGGCATTGAAGAAGATACGGCCGTTGCCAATTTCGGCGACTACGCGGCGTTGCCAAACCTGCAGATCAAAGGCATCCACGTTTACAACGGGACCAAGATCCTCGATGCGCAGTCGGTGTACGACAACGCCAAGTACATTCTTGGCCTCTACCGTAGCCTGACCCGGCGCTACAACCTGGACATGAGCATGGTCGATGTCGGCGGCGGCCTGGGTATCAAGTACTACGAGAACGAGAGCGAACTCGACACCCGCCAGCTCAAGCAACTGCTGGCGCCACTGTTCGAGGCGTTCAATCAGCAGTTCCCGCAGACCCGGATCATTGTCGAGTCGGGGCGCTTCGTCGCCGGCAAGTGCGGTGCCCTGCTGGTGACGGTCGACAACATCAAGGAAAACCACGGCAAGACCTTTGCCGTCACCGATGGCGGTACCAATTGTCATGGCGCCGCCGCTGGCAGCGGCCAGGTGCTCAAACGCAACTTCCGTATTGTCCACGCCACCGGCAGCACCGGCGCGCCGCTGCGCGAATACCATATCTCCGGGCCGCTCTGTAGCCCCGATGATCTGCTGGCCCGTGACCTGCAGATCGAAACCCTGCACGAGGGCGACATCCTCGCCGTCACCGCCTCAGGTGCCTACGGCCCGTCTGCTTCGCCGACCCTGTTCCACAGCCATGGCCACCCGGCCGAAGTGATTGTCAGCAACGGCCAGCTGTTCCTCGCCCGTGCCCGGCAAACCGCCCTGGACATCCGTGACAGCCACGCCGATGTACCGCTGTCGGCCATGCTCGGCGCTGCCCCGGCGGCGAGCGAGCCGACGCCGATCGCCCAGGCGGCGACCCAGCGTCAGCTCGGCGAGATCCTGCGGGTGGTGCTGAAACTGCCGGCAAACACCGTGATCAGCGCCGACTCGCATCTGCGGGACGACCTGGGGCTGGATTCACTGACCTCCATGGAGTTGCTGGTCAATCTGGAAGACGATATCGAAGGTTTCTTCGTCAACCCCGACACCATCGCCCCCGGACACTTCAATACCGTCGCCACCCTGGCCGGCTATATTGACGCCCACCGTCAACCGGCGGCGGTGCGCCGGGCACGTTTCGAGGTGCAGCATGAAGGCGTCTGACGTCCTCTTGCAGCACGTACTGGACCGTCCCAACGGCCTGTACCCGGACAAGGCGGCGATCATCTATGCCGATGAAACCTACACCTATGCCCAGCTCGACGAAGCCAGTGGGCGCCTGGCTGCCGGGCTGCAGGTCAATGGCCTGCAGCGCCAGGAGCGGGTGGTGGTGTGCCTGGGCAACCGGGTCGAGACCGTCTGTGCGTTCTGGGGCGTACTCAGGGCCGGCGGTGTGATGGTCAACGTCGGCCTGGAAACCCCGGCCGACAGCCTCGACTACATCATCCGCGATGCCGAGGCCTCGGTACTGATCACCACCTCGGAGAAATTCGCCAGCCTGCCGGCGGGCACCTCCGAGCTGAGCTACCTCAAGGCCATCGTGCTGCTCGACGGCGAAGCCGACTCCCCGGTTACCCAGACTGTCGAAAGCCTGTTGGGGCAGGGCGCCGGCGTGCCGCTGCCGTGCGGCAACCTCGACCTGGACCTGGCTGCGATCATCTACACCTCAGGGTCCACTGGCGCGCCCAAGGGGGTGATGCTTACCCACCGCAACATGCTCGCGGCGCTCAACTCGCTGCATACCTACCTGGGGTACACAGCCACTGACAACGTGCTGTGCTCGTTGCCGCTGTCGTTCGACTACGGCCTTTACCAGATGATCATGGCCTTGAGCAGTGGTGCCACCCTGGTGCTGGAAAAGGAATTCACCTGGCCGATCTTCCTGATCAAAAAGATCCGCCAGTATCAGGTCACGGTCATTCCGTTCGTGCCGACCATGCTCATGCTCCTGCATGAATACGCGCACAAGCGCGAGGCGACTTTCCCCCAGGTGCGCATGGTGACCAACACCGGCGCGGCCCTCAAGCCGACCCACATCGCCCAAATGAAAGGCCTGTTCCCCCAGGCGCAGATCTTTTCCATGTACGGCCTGACCGAGTGCAAGCGCTGCACCTACTTGCCACCGGAAGATATAGACGACAAACCAGGCAGTGTCGGCATCGCCATCCCCAACACCGAGCTGTGGCTGGTGGACGACGAAGGCCGGCGTATCGACCAGCCGCATCAGGTCGGTCAACTGGTGATTCGCGGCGCCACTGTGATGGCTGGTTACTGGCGCAACCCCCAGGCCACGGCGCAAAAGCTCAAGCCGGGCCCGTACCCGGGTGAAAGCGTGCTGTACACCGGCGACTACTGCAGCCTTGATGAGGACGGTTACCTGTACTTCCAGGGCCGTATGGACCACGTGATCAAATCGCGCGGCATGAAGGTCAGCCCCAGTGAAGTCGAGAGCTTCCTCTATGCCATTGATGGCGTCGAAGCGGCGGCGGTGGTCGGTATCGAGCATGCGTCGGTCGGCGAGGCGTTATGGGCGTTCGTCACCTTGGGCCAAGGTGTGAGCCTGAGCGTGGAACAGTTGCTCGAACGTTGCCGGCACGGCCTGGAGTCGCACAAGGTACCCCTGTCGATCAGTATCGAAGGCACCCTGCCGCGTACGGCCAACGGCAAGTTCGACCTGCAGCAGCTGCAGCACACGGCGCGCAGCGCACAACTGGCGGTGGCCGGTTGAACGGCGCCTTTGATGGGTGATTCAGTCATACAGGAGGTACGGACATGAGTCTGGGCAATAGAGGCCGCGATCAATCGCTGGACGTTAACGGCAACCATGTTGCATTGCGTATCTGGGGCAATGAGCGTGGCCATCCGGTGCTGGCCATCCATGGCTGGCTCGACAACGCGGCGTCGTTCGAGCGCATTGCGCCGCTGCTTGATGAGTGTTTCGTGGTCGCCCCGGACCTGGCCGGCCACGGGCGTTCCGAGCACCGTCGCGGCGACAGCGGCTATTACCTGTGGGAACACGCCGATGACATGAACGCGCTGGTCGAATGCCTGGGCTGGAAGCGTTTTTCAGTGTTGGGCCATTCCATGGGCACGGGGGTCGCATCGATTCTGGCGGCAATGAACAAGTCGATCGACAGCATGGTGTTCATCGACGGCATGGGGGCGCCTTTTACCATCGCCGAAGAAGACACCGTCGAGCACCTGAAAAAGTCCCAGCGCCTGCTGCGCCTGGCCCTGCGCACCCGCCTGCATGGCTTCTCGGCGGCGCAAACGGCGCAGTTCGACAGCCTTGAAGCGGCCATTGGCGAGCGGCGCAACAGTATCGACGCCACGCTGTGCGCCGAGGGCGCGCGGTTGCTGGCCATGCGCGACCTGCTCAGCGTCGGCGACGGTTACCGCTGGCGCCATGACCCGCGCCTGGTGTTGCCCGAAGCAATGCAGCTGACCGAGCGTCAGGCCTGCGATTTCCTGCGCCAGATCAATTGCCCGCTGCACCTGATGCTTGGGCGCCAGGGGCTGTTTGCCGGCGCCCAGTTCGACAAAAGAAAACACGCCTTGCCCTGGGCCACCCAGGTGCACTGGCATGACGGCGGCCACCATTTTCACCTGGAGGAGCCGAGCGCGGCCTTGATCGGCCAGATCAACGCTGCGCTGCTTCAGCGTGAGTCGGGGCCGCGGCAACGATTAGTCAATGAGTAATGGAGTACACCCGTGAAAGAGTTCTGGATTGCACCATCGATTCTGGCGGCCGATTTCGCCCGCCTCGGCGCTGAAGCCGAGCAGGTGCTGGCCGCCGGTGCCGATGTCATCCATATCGATGTGATGGATAACCACTATGTGCCCAACCTGACCATGGGCCCGCAGTTCTGCAAGGCCTTGCGCAGCCACGGGATCACCGCGCCGATCGATGTGCACCTGATGGTCACCCCGGTGGATGCGATGATCCAGGCCTTCGCCGAGGCCGGCGCCGACTACATCTCGATCCATCCCGAAGCCACCCTGCACCTGGACCGCTCGCTGCAGTTGATCAAGGACCTGGGCTGCAAGGCAGGCCTGGTGTTCAACCCGGCCAGCACCCTCGACGCGGCTCGCTACGTGCTCGATAAGCTCGACCTGATCCTGCTGATGTCAGTCAACCCGGGCTTTGGCGGGCAGCGGTTCATCCCTTCGGTATTGCCCAAGGTAGCTGCAGCGCGCAAGCTTATCGACGACAGTGGCCGGGCGATCCGTCTGGAGGTAGACGGTGGCGTCAACCTCGAAACCATCGGCCAGGTGGCTGCCGCCGGGGCTGACATGTTTGTTGCCGGCACGGCGATTTTTGCCCAGAGCGATTACCGCGCTACCATCGAGGCCTTGCGCCGGGAGATTGCTCAAGCTGTGCCCAACCGCCACTGATAGGCGGTCTTTCCAACGATTCTCGCGAATCCAGTACGAGTTACCTGTCCTTGCACACTACAACTTTAATCAAGGCCTTGCTGCGTCAGCCGACTGCGCACACACCGGTCTGGCTGATGCGCCAGGCCGGGCGTTACCTGCCCGAGTACCGAGAGTTGCGGGCCCGCGCCGGATCGTTCCTGAACCTGGCGAAAACGCCGGACTACGCCACCGAGGCTACCTTGCAACCCATGCGCCGCTTCAACCTGGATGCGGCAATCGTGTTCTCCGATATCCTCACCGTGCCTGATGCCATGGGCCTGGGCCTGTACTTTGGCACGGGCGAGGGCCCGCGTTTTCGCCATCCATTGCGCGACGAGCAGGCCATCAAGCGCCTGCGTGTGCCTGAGCCCGAGTCACTGGACTACCTGTACCAGACCGTGGCCCAGGCCCGCCGGGCGCTGGACCCCAAGGCGGCGCTGATCGGCTTTGCCGGCAGCCCCTGGACCTTGGCCTGTTACATGGTCGAAGGCGGGCCGCCGGGTGATTTCCAGCTGATCAAGAAGATGCTCTACCGCCGCCCGGAACTGCTTCAGCGCATTTTGCAGGTCACCAGCCAAGCGGTGGCGGCCAGCCTCAATGCGCAGATCGAGTCCGGCGCCCAGGCGCTGATGATCTTCGACACCTGGGGCGGGGCCCTGGCCGATGGCGCCTACCAGCGTTTCTCGCTGTTCTACATGCGCGAGGTGCTGGCGCGCCTGCACAAGACCCATCACGGTCAGCGGGTACCGTCGATCATCTACACCCCAGGTGGTAGCCCCTGGCTTGGCGAAATGGCCGACAGCGGTGCCGACGCCCTGAGCCTGGACTCGGCCTGTAACCTGGGCATGGCCCGGCAACTGGTGGGCCACAGCGTCGCCTTGCAAGGTAACCTCGACCCCAGCGTCTTGTTGGGCGATGAGGCCTGCATCCGCCGCGAAGTGCAGCGCACCTTGCAGGCCTTCGGGCCGCCGGCCGCAGGCTTTGGCCATGTGTTCAACCTGGGCCAGGGGATCTCGCCGGCAACCTCGCCAGAGGCGGTGGCGACCCTGGTCGAGGCGGTCCATGAATTGAGCCGCGTGCGCGGAGGTGCCTATGCTTGACCCGACCTTCGACTTCGACCGGATGCTGTGCTTCTCGCTGTATTCGACCGCCAATGCCATGGTCCGTGACTACGCCGAACCGCTGAAAAAGCGCGGTGTGACCTACCCGCAATTGCTGGTGATGGCCGGGTTATGGGGCCAGGACGATGTCTCGATCAGTGCCCTGAGCGAGCTGACCTTGTTCGACCTTGGCACCCTGACACCGATCGTCAAGCGTCTGGCCGACAATGGCTTCATCACTGTCTATCTCGACCCCAATGACCGCCGTCGACGTAACCTGCTGCTGACCGACAAGGGCCGTGAGCTCAAGGCCGAGGCGGCGCAGGTGTTCAGCAACATGGCGTGCAAGATCGACCTGGGCGAGGGGGAGGTGGAGCAGGTGCTGGACGTGTGCCACCGGATCAGGTCGCGGTTGCGCTGAAGCTGGACTTGTCAGCGATCGCCGGCCTCATCGCTGGGCAAGCCCGCTCCCACAGGTCCTGCATCAATCTGTGGGAGCGGGCTTGCCCAGCGATGACTAGGTGCGCAAAAACTCCGGGGTATTGAAATTGCTCAGGCGCAGGTCGCCCTCGGCGCACTCCAGGGCCCGCACCGGGTGCTGGCGCAAGGTCCGTTGCACACCTCTATCGCCCGCATCCCAGGCTCGCTGAAAGTCAGCGCGCAAGGCGCAGGGAATCAGGCTGAACATCGGCTGCCAGTAGCCGCCCTGGCGGATCATCGCCGGCTGCTGTTGGTCATTGGCCAGGTGCATCAGGTCGAGGATCAGCGCCTGGTCGATCAACGGCGCGTCGCAGGCCAGCACCAGCATCCATTCATGCCGCGCCACCGCCAGCCCCGCCAGCACCCCGGCCAGTGGCCCTGGAAAATCCGCTTCGGCATCCCCCACCAACTGATCGGCGTAAGGCCGGTACAGGTCCTGGTTGCGGTTGCAGGAAATGATCAGGTCGTCGGTCAGCGGCCGCACCACGGCGTGGATGTGGGCGATCAGGGGTTGGCCCTGCCAGTCGAGCAGGCCTTTGTCCTGGCCGCCCATGCGCTGGCCGCGGCCACCGGCAAGGATGAGGATGGAGCAGGGGGGAGGGGCGGCGGGCATGGTCAGGGTTCCTGGCGGTATCAGCCGATCACCTTCCCATGCACGCCGCAGTCTGTCCAGATCAGCTGTCGCTGGCTACCGGCGCGCACGCTCGGGCGTGGCCCTTGGCCCGGCGCTTGCCGGTCAGGCGCATCACCACCACGAAGAACACCGGCACGAACACCACCGCCAGGGTGGCGCTGAGCATGCCGCCGATCACCCCGGTACCGATGGCCTGCTGGCTGGCCGAGCTGGCGCCGCTGGCAATCGCCAGGGGCACCACACCGAGGATGAACGCCAGCGAGGTCATGACGATCGGGCGCAAGCGCAAACGTGCGGCTTGCACGGTGGCATCGACCAGGTCGTGACCTTCATCGACCAGGCTCTTGGCGAACTCGATGATCAGGATGGCGTTTTTCGCCGACAGGCCGATCAGGGTGATCAGGCCGACCTTGAAGAACACGTCGTTGGGCATGCCGCGCAGGCTCACCGCAATCACCGCGCCCAGTACGCCCAGCGGTACCACCAGCAGTACCGAGGTCGGGATCGACCAGCTCTCGTACAACGCCGCCAGGCACAGGAACACCACCAGCAGCGACAGGCCCATGAGGATCGGCGCCTGGGCGCCGGACAGGCGCTCCTGCAGCGACAGGCCGGTCCATTCCAGGCCCATGCCCTGAGGCAGTTGATCGACCAGGCGCTGGATCTCGTTCATCGCCTCGCCGGAGCTGTAGCCCGGTGCCGGCTCGCCCGACACGGCAATGGCCGGGTAGCCGTTATAGCGGGTCAACTGCACGGGGCCGGTGATCCACTTGGCCTGGACGAAGGCCGACAGTGGCACCATCTTGCCGTTGCTGTTGCGCACGTGAATCTTCAACAGGTCGTCGACCTGGCTGCGCTGGTCGCCTTCGGCCTGCACCACCACGCGCTGCATCCGCCCCTGGTTGGGGAAGTCGTTGACGTAGTTGGAGCCCACCGCAGTGTTGAGCACGTTGCCGATATCGGCAAACGACACGCCCAGGGCATTGGCCTGCTTGCGGTCGACTTCCAGCTGCACCTGCGGGCTCTCGGCCAGGGCGCTTTCGCGCACGTTGACCAGCAGCGGGCTTTTTTCCGCGGCGGCGAGCAACTGGTCGCGCGCCGCCATCAGCCCGGCATGGCCGAGGCCGCCACGGTCCTGCAGGCGGAACTCGAAACCGCTGGACGTGCCCAGGCCATCCACCGGCGGCGGCAGCACCGAATAGGCAATGGCGTCCTTGAGCTGGCTGAACGCGGCATTGGCGCGGTCGGCGATGGATTGCGCGCTGTCGTCGCTGCCGCGCTCGGACCAGTCCTTGAGGGTGGTGAACGCCAGCGCCGCGTTCTGGCCGTTGCCAGAGAAGCTGAAGCCGAGAATCAGGGTGCTGTTACCGACGCCAGGCTCTGTGGCGTTATGCGCCTCGATCTGCGCCGCCACCTGTTCGGTGCGGGCGCGGCTGGCCCCCGGCGGCAGCTGGATGTCGGTAATGGTGTAGCCCTGGTCTTCGGTGGGCAGGAACGAGGAGGGCAGTTGGCTGAAACCGTATACCAGCCCGGCCACCAGCACCAGGTAGACCAGCAAATAGCGGCCGCTGCGCTTGAGGGCCTGGATCACCCAGCGCTGGTAGCCATTGGTCATGCTTTCGAAGCGGCGGTTGAACCAGCCGAAGAAGCCGGTTTTCTCGTGGTGCGAGCCCTTGGCGATCGGCTTGAGCAGGGTCGCGCACAAGGCCGGGGTCAGGCTCAGGGCGAGGAACGCCGAGAACAGGATCGACACCGCCATCGACACCGAGAACTGCTGGTAGATCACCCCCACCGAGCCTTTCATGAAGGCCATCGGCAGGAACACCGCCACCAGCACCAGGGTGATGCCGACGATGGCGCCGCTGATCTGGCTCATGGCCTTTTTCGTCGCCTCGCGCGGTGCCAGGCCTTCTTCGCTCATGATCCGCTCGACGTTCTCGACCACGACGATGGCGTCGTCGACCAGGATACCGATGGCCAGGACCATGCCGAACAGGGTCAGCACGTTGACCGAGAAGCCCAGCGCCAGCATCACCGCAAAGGTACCCATCAGCGCCACCGGCACCACCAGGGTCGGGATCAGGGTGTAGCGGATGTTCTGCAGGAACAGGAACATCACCGCGAACACCAGGGCCATGGCTTCGAGCAGGGTGGTGATGACCTGCTGGATCGAGACCTTGACGAACGGCGAGGTGTCGTAGGGGATGTCGAACTTGGCCCCCGGCGGCAGGTAGCGCGACAGCTCGTTGAGCTTGGCTTGCACCAGGGTCGCGGTTTCCATGGCGTTGGCGCCGGGCGACAACTGCACGCTGAAGGCGCTGGTCGGCTTGCCGTTGAGACGGGTGCCGTACTGGTACTCCTGGCTGCCGATCTCGACCCGGGCGACATCGCCGATGGTGACTGTCGAGCCATCGGGATTGGCGCGCAGGACGATGTCCTTGAACTCCTGCACAGTGCTGAGCTGGCCCTTGATCACCACGTTGGCGGTGATTTCCTGGGTGCCGGTACCCGGCAGGTCGCCGATGCTGCCTGGCGCCACCTGGGCGTTCTGCGCAGCGATGGCGTCGTTGACGTCATCCGGGGTGAGGTTGAAACCGATCAGCTTGGCCGGGTCGATCCAGATGCGCATGGCCCGTTCCGAACCATACAGCTGCGCCTTGCCGACACCCTTGAGGCGGCGGATTTCGTTCATCACGTTACGGGCGAGAAAGTCGCTCAGGGTCACTTCATCGAGGCTGCCGTCCATGGCGGTGAGGGTCACCATCAACAGGAAGCCGGTGGAGACTTTCTCCACCTGCAGGCCTTGCTGGGTGACCGGGCGCGGCAGGCGCGACTCGACCACTTTCAGGCGGTTCTGCACGTCGACCTGGGCCAGGTCCGGGTTGGTGCCCGGCTCGAAGGTGGCGGTGATGGTGGCGCTGCCCAGGCTGCTTTGCGAGCTGAAGTAGAGCAGGTTGTCGGCACCGTTGAGCTCTTCCTCGATCAGGCTGACCACGCTGTCGTCGATGGTCTGCGCCGAGGCGCCGGGGTACACGGCGTAGATTTCCACCTGCGGCGGCGCCACGTCGGGGTACTGGGCCACCGGCAACTGCGGGATGGCCAGGGCGCCGGCCAGCAGGATGAACAAGGCGACCACCCAGGCGAAGACCGGGCGGTCAATGAAAAACTGCGGCATGAATCAGGCCCTCACTGGCCGTTGGACTGAACGATGGGAAGGGCGTCCTTGCCCGCGTTGTCGACCTGTACCTGGTCGCCGGGGTTGATGTGCTGCAGACCTTCGACCACCACCCGGTCACCGGGGGCCAGGCCGTCGCTGACGATCCAGCGGTCGTTCTGCACACTGCCCAATACCACCGAGCGTTCGCTGATGCGCTGTTCGGCATCCACCAGCATTACCTTCGGGTTGCCAGCACTGTCACGCAGGATGGCCCGTTGCGGCACGCTGATGCCTTGTTGCTTGACCGCCTGCTCCAGGCGCACGCGGATGAAGCTGCCCGGCAGCAGGTCCAGGTCCGGGTTGGGGAACTCGCTGCGCAGGGTGATCTGCCCGGTGCTCGGGTCGACGCTGATGTCCGAGAACAGCAGCTTGCCCGGCAGCGGGTAGGGCGTGCCGTCGTCCTGGATCAGCGTCGCGCTGGCCTGGTCCTGGCCCACCTGCTGCAGTTCGCCGGCACGCAGGGCGCGGCGCAGGGCATTGAGCTCGCGGGTCGACTGGGTGACGTCGGCATGGATCGGGTTCAACTGCTGGATGGTCGCCAGCGGCGTGGTTTCGTTCTGCCCCACCAGGGCGCCTTCGGTCACCAGGGAGCGACCGATACGCCCGGAAATCGGCGCGGTGACGGTGGCGTAGCCGAGGTTGAGCTTGGCCCGCTCGAGCGCAGCCTTGGCAGCGGCGACATCGGCATCGGCTTGCAGGAAGGCGGCGCGGGCGTTGTCATGCTCCTGGCGGCTGATCGCATTGATACCGATCAGCTCGCGATAGCGCTGGTCCTGCAAGCGCGCCTGGAACAGCGTGGCTTCGGCGCGGGCCAGGCTTGCGCGGGCGCTGTCGTAATCGGCCTGGAACGGCGCCGGGTCGATGCGAAACAGCACATCGCCCTGTTTGACGTCGCTGCCTTCGCGGTACACACGCTTGAGCACCACCCCGGCCACTCGCGCACGTACCTCGGCGGTACGTGGGGCAAGGATGCGGCCATTGAGCTCGGTGCTGATCGCCAGCGGCTGCACGCGCACGGTCTCGACCTTGACGGCGCTCGGCGGGGCCTTTTCTTCGGCCGGCGATTTGTCGTCGCAGGCGCTCAGGGCAAAGGTGATCAACAACAGCGGCGCCAGGGCGCGCAGACGGGCGGGACTTGTACTGGACATGCGGATCTTCCGAAAATGACCCGGCAATGCTAAGGCAGGCGACCGACGGGCAACAGTTAAGCTGTGTAGGCCATGTGTAAAAAAGTGTGAAGCTTTATCCTGCGAGCGCGTGAGCTCTTATATCCTGCCTGACTTTCCCAGCCTGTCAAACTACCCATGCCGAATATCCTCCTGGTCGAAGACGACTGCGCCCTGTCCGAACTGATCGCCAGCTACCTGCAGCGCAACGACTTCAGTGTCAATGTGATTGCCCGTGGCGACCATGTGCTGGCCGAAGCCCGGCGCAACAAGCCGGACCTGGTGATCCTCGACCTGATGCTGCCCGGCCTCGATGGCCTGCAGGTGTGCCGGCTGCTGCGCGCCGAGTCCCAGGCCTTGCCGATCCTGATGCTGACCGCCCGCGACGACAGCCATGACCAGGTGCTGGGCCTGGAGATGGGCGCTGACGACTACGTGACCAAACCTTGCGAGCCACGGGTGCTGCTGGCCCGGGTACGCACATTGCTGCGCCGCAGCTGCATCAACGAGCCCCGGCTTGAGAGCGACCTGATCGTGGTCGGCGGCCTGCGCATCGACCTGGCCGAGCGCAACGTGTTCTGGCGCGAACAACCCGTGGAGCTGTCCAGCGGCGAGTTCAACCTGCTGGTGGTGCTGGCGCGCAACGCCGGGGTGGTGCTCAGCCGCGACCGTATCCTCCAGCAACTGCGCGGCATCGAGTTCAACGGTACCGACCGCTCGGTGGACGTGGCGATTTCCAAGCTGCGGCGCAAGTTCGACGACAGCGCCGGCGAAGCGCGCAAGATCAAGACCGTGTGGGGCAAGGGCTACCTGTTCAGCCGGGTCGAGTGGGAGTTCTAGCGGCTCATGCTGAAGATCCTCATCCGTCTGTACCTGATCACCATCGTGGCCTATGCCGGGGCGATCTTCCTGATTCCCGACGCCATCGTCGGCGCCTTTCATCAGCGCTTCATCGCCTACAACCTTGATCAGGCGCGGGGCGTGCAGCGCCTGATCGTCAAGCAGTTCGAGCAGGTGCCGGCCAGCGAGTGGCCGGCCAAGGCCAGGGAGCTGGCGGCGGATTTCGCGCCCCTTGAGATTGAACTGCGCCGCCAGGACCAGATCGGCCTGAGCCATGAAGAACGCGATCGCCTCAACGCCGGGCAGAACGTGGTGCGCCTGGGCGACTGGGGCTACTACGAAACCGCCCTGGCGCCGCTGGACGACACCTGGCTGGTGGAACTGAGCAACCCGCCCGACCCGATGGACATCAGCCTGCTGTCCTGGGTGGTGACCGTACTGATTGGCGCCGCCTTGCTCGGTTGCCTGCTGTTCTGGGTATGGCCGCACTGGCGCGACCTTGAGCGCCTCAAGGAAACCGCACGGCGCCTCGGCCAGGGCGAGTTGTCGCAGCGCACCCATATTCCGCCGCGCTCGAACATCGGCGAACTGGCCCAGGTGTTCGACACCATGGCCCAGGACGTCGAGCGCCTGCTGACCCAGCAACGCGAACTGCTCAACGCCGTGTCCCATGAACTGCGCACGCCGCTGACGCGCCTGGATTTTGGCCTGGTATTGCTGTTCGACGAAGTGCCGCCGAACTGCCGCAAGCGCCTGCTGGAACTGGTCGGCCATGTCCGCGAGCTGGATGAGCTGGTGCTCGAGCTGCTGTCCTATAGCCGCCTGCAGAACGCCGACCAGGCGCGCGAGCGGGTCGAGGTGTCGTTGCTGGAGCTGGTCGACAGTATTCTTGGCAGCTTTGCCGAGGAGCTCGATGGCCGCGGCATCGAATGGCAGGTGCGCGCCGACGACAAACTGCCGCGCTTCATCCTCGACCCACGGCTGACCGCCCGCGCCTTGCAGAACCTGGTGCGCAACGCCATGCGCTATTGCGACGGGCAGATCCTCCTGCGCCTGAGCCTGGACCCGCAGGGCCATTGCCTGCTGACCGTGGAGGATGACGGCATCGGCATCCCGCCTGATCAGCGTGAGCTGATCTTCCAGCCGTTCTACCGCCTGGACCGCAGTCGCGACCGGACCACTGGCGGCTTTGGCCTGGGCCTGGCGATCAGCCGCCGGGCCATTGAGGGCCAGGGTGGCACGCTGACTGTCGGCCAGTCAGCGCTCGGTGGGGCGCAGTTCAAGATCAGGTTGCCACGGGGCTGACCTCACGTTTGACCACCAAGGTCAAAATGTCATAACTGGCCACCAGCTCTCCCAACTGGTTGGTCACCTCCACATCCCAGGCCACCACCCCTTGCGGGATGCCTTGCGGGCTGCTCTTGCCCTGGTCGATCTTGCGCTTGCAGGTCAACCGGGCCTGGATGGTGTCGCCAATGCCCACCGGGTTGATGAAGCGCAGGGTATCCAGGCCGTAGTTGGCCAGTACCGGACCGGGAGCGGCACTGACAAACAGCCCGGCCGCGGCAGACAGCACGAAGTAGCCGTGAGCGATGCGCTTGCCGAACTGCGAGTCCCTGGCGGCGATTTCGTCGAAATGCATGTAGAAGTGATCGCCCGACAGGCAGCCGAAGTTCACCAGGTCGGCTTCGGTGACGGTACGTCGGTGGGTCAGCAGCGACTCGCCGATGCGCAGGTCCTGGAAGTAACGGCGAAACGGATGCGCCTCGGTTTCAATCACCTCGGCGCCGCGCACGTACTCGCCAGTGACCGCCGTGAGCATGCTCGGCGAACCCTGGATCGCCGCCCGTTGCAGGTAGTGCTTGACCGCACGTAGGCCGCCGAGCTCTTCACCGCCACCGGCACGCCCCGGGCCACCGTGCTTGAGTTGCGGCAGCGGCGAACCATGGCCGGTGGACTCCGGCGCCGCCTGCGGGTCGAGGATCAGCAGCCGGCCGTGCCAGGCGGCTGCTACCGGGATGACCTTGGCCGCCACCTGGCGGTCGCAGGTCACCAGGCTGGCGACCAGGCTGCCTTTGCCCCGTGCGGCCAAGGCCAGGGCTTCGTCGAGGTCGTCATAGGCCATCAAAGTGCTGACCGGGCCGAAGGCCTCGATGTCATGGGCGCCGCCTTCGGCATGCGGGTCGCGGGCCTGGAGCAGGGTCGGGGCAAAGAACGCCCCTTCGCTGACCCCTTCGCCACGCGGGGCGAAACCATCGCTGGCACCGAACAGCTGCTCGCAGCTTTGCAGCAGGCTGTGCAGGCGTTCACCGACATCGCGTTGCTGCTCATGGGAGGCCAGGGCGCCCATGCGTACGCCCTCGATCGACGGATCGCCCACCACCACCTGGCTCAGGCGCTCACGCAGGGCGCTGGCGACGGCGTCGATGTGCCGGGCCGGGACGATGGCGCGGCGGATCGCGGTGCACTTTTGCCCGGCCTTGGTGGTCATTTCGCGGACCACTTCCTTGATGTACAGCTCGAACGCCGGATCGCCCGGCTTGACGTCCGGGCCGAGGATCGCGCAGTTGAGCGAGTCGGCTTCGGCGCTGAAGGGGACCGAGTGACGGATCAGGTTCGGGGTCACGCGCAGTTTTGCCGCGGTGTCGGCTGAGCCGGTAAAAGTCACCAGGTCCTGGCCTTGCAGGCGGTCGAGCAGGTCGCCGGTGCTGCCAATCACCAGTTGCAGGCTACCGGCCGGCAGCAGGCCGGATTGCGCCATCAGGCGCACCACCGCTTCGGTCAGGTAGCTGGTGGCGGTGGCGGGTTTGATGATGCAGGGCATGCCGGCCAGGAAGGTCGGGGTGAATTTCTCCAGCATGCCCCAGATCGGGAAGTTGAACGCGTTGATATGCACCGCGAGGCCCGCTCGCGGGACCAGAATATGGCTGCCGACGAACGAGCCCTGTTTGCCCAGGGGGATGGCCGGGCCTTCGTGAAAAATATTGCCCGAGGGCAGCTCCCGCGCGCCGATGCCGGCGTAGGCGAACAGCGTGGCGTTGCCGCCTTCGATGTCGATCCAGCTGTCGGCACGGGTGGCACCGCTGTGGTGGGAGAGGGCGTAGAGCTGCTCCTTGCGTTCGCTCAGGTACAAGGCCAGGGCCTTGAGGCGGGCGGCGCGTTGTTGGAAGTCCATGGCCATGAGGGCCTGCAGGCCCTGAGCGCGGGCATGCTCGATGGCCTCGGCAAAGTCCGGGCGCTCCTCGTGGCTGTAACCGATGATATGGCCGTCCAGGGCACTGCGCAGCGGCGTGGCGCCGTGCTGGCCGATCCATCGGCCGGCAATGAAGCTTTGCAAGGTAGGGGCAGCAGACATCGGGTGTCCTCCGGTTTCAGGTAATCGATTGCACACGGGCTTGGCGCTTACCACAGCGCCAGGGTGTAGCCGATGATCAGGCGGTTCTCGTCCAGCGCCGTGGTCAGGCCGTTGCCCGAGCGAAACATGACATTGCGCCAGCGCAGGCTGACGTTTTTCAGCGGGCCGCTCTGGATCACGTAGGTGATATCGGTATCGCGCTCGCGCTCACGACCGTTGTCGATGGCCCCGGCCTTGGCGTGACGGCCGTCGGTATAGCGGGTCATGAAGCTCAGGCCCGGTACGCCGAGCGCGGCGAAGTCGTAGTCGTAGCGCAGTTGCCAGGAGTCCAGCCCCGCGCGGGTGTAGGTGTTGTAGGTGACCAGGTTGACGGTGTAGGGGTCGCCACCGTTGAGAAACGGAAAGGCGCTGTCGCCAGACATCTGTTGCAGGTTGGCGGTGAACTTGTGGGCGCGCACGCCGAGGGCGAAGCTGGCGTTGAAGTTGCGGTTGTCGATTTGTCCGCCACGTTCGGCGCCATCGCCGCGGCTGTCGAAGTAACGCAGGTCGCTGCGCAGGTTCAGGCCCTCGGCCAATGGCAGGGTATGCACCAGGCCGACAAACTGCTGGCGGTAGATGTGCTCAAGCTTGCCGTAGTAGTAGCTCAGGCTCAGTTGCGGGTTGAAGGCATAACTGCCGCCGGCAAAATCGAAGCCGTCGCTGCTGGCCGCGCCATAGCCGATATCGTCGCGGCTTGAAGAGTCGCGCAGGTTGGCCTTGGTCAGGCGCCCGGCATTGACCGTCAGGCCGTCGATTTCCTGGCTGCTGAGCAAGCCGCCCTGAAAGCTTGAGGCCAGCAGGCGGGTATCGTTGTACACCACCACCGGCAACAACGGCTGCAGGGTGCCCAGGCGCAACACGCTTTTCGAGGCGCGCAGCTTGGCGGTCAGGCCCAGTTCGCTGTAGTCGTCGGCCGGCTCCAGGCTGTTGCGCCCGTAGGGCAACAGGCCAGTGCCACGGCGGTCGCGACTGGAGTCGAGCTTGATCCCCAGTTGGCCCATGGCGTCGACGCCAAGGCCCACGGCCCCCTCGGTAAAGCCCGACTCCAGTTTAGCCGTGAAGCCCTGGCCCCATTCTTCGGCCTTGGCCTGGGGCGCGTTGTCCTGACGAAAATCGCGGTTCAAGTAATGGTTGCGCAGCTCGAGCTTGGCGTGGCTGTCAGCGAAAAAGTCCGCCATGGCCGGTGCGGCGACCATGGGCAGGGCAAGGCTGGCCAGCAGCGAGGCTGGCTTGAGGCGAATGTGGTTCATTATTTTTATACCCGACAATCGTTTTTGTTGTTGGTGTCAGTGCTTGCTGGCGCCGGCGGCGCCGATCCCGGTCATGGATCGAATGAACTGCGCGAGATAACGGCCACGTTCCTCGGTGGCCCGCGCCGAGGTGTCGGTGACCGAAAACAGCCAGGCGCCGAAGAAGGCCAGGCTCATCGAGAACAACGCCGGGTTGCTGTAGGGGAACAGCGCCTGCTGGTGATGCAGGACGTTGACCCACACCGCCGGGCTGAGCACCAGCAGGACGATCGCCGAGATCAACCCGCTCATGCTGCCGACCACCGCGCCGCGCGTGGTCAGGCCTTTCCAGAACATCGACAGGAACAGCACCGGGAAGTTGACCGAGGCGGCGATGGCCAGCACCAGTCCGGAGAGGAAGGCAATATTTTGCGACTCGAACATCAGGCCGAGAATGATCGCCAGCACGCCAATCCCTAAGGTGGCAAGGCGCGAGACGCGCATCTCTTCCTTCTCGCTGGCCTGGCCCTTGCGGATCACGCAGGCATACAGGTCATGGGACACCGCCGAGGCGCCGGACAGCGCCAGGCCGGCGACCACGGCCAGGATCGTGGCGAAGGCCACCGCCGAAATGAAACCGAGGAACAGGTTGCCGCCCACCGCCTGGGCCAGGTGCACCGCGATCATGTTGCCGCCGCCGATGATTGCGCCGCTGGCATCGCGGTAGGCCGGCTCGGTGCCGACCATGACAATGGCGCCAAAGCCGACCACGATCAGCAACAGGTAGAAGTAGCCAATAAAACCAGTGGCATAGAACACGCTCTTGCGCGCTTCCTTGGCGTCACTGACGGTAAAGAAACGCATGAGGATATGCGGCAGCCCCGCCGTGCCGAACATCATCCCCAGGCCCAGGGATATGGCGTCTATCGGGTTGGACAGCAAGCCACCGGGGGCCATGATCGCCGTGCCTTTGGCGTGCACCGCCGCCGCGCCGGCAAACATCGCCTCGGTGCTGAAGCCGAAATGCTTGAGCACCATGAAGGCCATGAAGCTGGTGCCCGAGAGCAGCAGGACGGCCTTGATGATCTGCACCCAGGTGGTCGCCAGCATGCCGCCGAAGGTCACATAGAAGACCATCAGCACACCGACCAGCAGCACCGCATTGAAATAGCTGATGCCGAACAGCAGTTCGATCAGCTTGCCGGCACCGACCATCTGCGCCACCAGGTACATCAGCGCCACGGTCAGGGTGCCGAAGGCCGAGGTCAGGCGCACCGGCGTCTGCGCCAGGCGGTAGGACACCACGTCGGCGAAGGTGTATTTACCCAGGTTGCGCAGGCGCTCGGCAATCAGGAACAGGATGATCGGCCAGCCGGCCAGCACCCCCAGGGCATACAGCAGGCCATCGTAGCCATTGAGGAACATCATCGCCGAGATGCCGAGGAAGGAGGCGGCGCTGATCATGTCGCCGGCAATGGCCAGGCCATTCTGAAAACCGCTCAAGCCACCACCGGCGGTATAGAAGTCACTCGCCGAACGGGTGCGCAGTGCCGCCCAGCGGGTAATGCCAAGGGTGAACAGTACAAACAGCAGGAACATTGCGATCGCGGTCCAGTTCATTGTGCACACTCCCGCTTGACCTTGTCGTTCAAGGGGTCGAGCACATTGTTGGCGCGATGCACGTAGATCCCGGTAAGGGCAAACGAGGCCAGCACGATCAGCACCCCGACCAGCATGCCGACCGTGGTGACCCCACCGCTCAATGACTGGCCAAGGGTCTCGGGGGAGAACGCCACCAGCAGGACGAAGCCGTAATAGATGCACAGCATGATCAGGGTCAGGACCCCGTTCAGACGCCGTTTTCGTTTGACCAGTTGCTGGAAGTCAGGGTGCTGGCTGATGCTTTCGATGTCGTTGGGGGTCATGGCCGTACTCTTGTTATTTTGGTTGTTGTCAGGACACGCGAGGTACCACAGGGAAAGTCGTCTTCTGCTCCTTGGGCTTAGAGTTGGTCGAAGTCCAGCACCACCTTGGCGCTGAGTGGATAGCTCTGGCACGACAGCACATAGCCGGCGGCCACTTCGTAGTCTTCAAGGGCGTGGTTGCTGTCCATTTCCACTTCGCCTTCGATGACCTTGCACTTGCAGGTCGAGCACACCCCGGCCTTGCACGAGTAGGGCAGCTCGGCGCCGATGGCATTGCCGGCATCCAGCACGCTCAGGGTGTTGCGCGGCAGGTCGAAGGCCAGCGCGCGGCCGTCGCTGATCACGGTGATCTGGCTGCTCTGTGGGTTCTCGACCCGTGCCGCTTCGCGCTGCTGGCGGCGTTGCTCATTGCCAGCGGCAGCGAACAACTCGAAATGAATCCGTTCAGCTGCCAGACCATTGGCCTTGAGGCTGTCGCGCACCATCTCGGTCATGCTCTGCGGCCCGCAGATGAACGCGGCATCCAGGCGCGGCGCATCCAGCCAGCGGCTGAACAACAGGTTGCATTTGTCGGCATCGATACGACCGTTGTACAGATCGATGTCCTGTTGCTCGCGGCTGAACACGAAGATCAGGTTCAGGCGTTGCAGGTAGCGGTTCTTCAGGTCTTCAAGCTGCTCGCGAAACAGTGCCGAGGTGCTGGCGCGGTTGCCGTAGAGCAGGGTGAAGCGGCTATGCGGTTCGTGCTCCAGGGTGGTCTTGATGATCGACAGGATCGGCGTGATACCGCTGCCGGCCGCCACGGCCAGGTAGTTGCCCTGGCGCGCGGGGTCGAGCTGGACATTGAAGCTGCCGGCCGGCGGCATGACCTCGAGTGCGTCGCCCGCCGCCAGCACATCGTTGGCAAAGGCCGAGAAGCGTCCGCCGGCGACGCGTTTGACCGCCACCCGCAACTCGCCATCGTTGACCCCGGTGCAAATCGAATAGGAGCGGCGTACTTCTTCGTTGTCCAGGTGGGTGCGCATGACCAGGTACTGGCCCTGGACGAAGTGAAACTGTTCGCGCAGGTCATCCGGTACGTCGAACAGGATCGACACCGCATCGCGGGTTTCATTGCGCACTTGCTTGACGGTCAGGCTATGGAACTGGCTCATGGTCGTTCTCCATCAGGCGCAGCAATGTGCGCTCAGATGCATTTGAAATAGTCGAAAGGTTCACGGCAGTCGCAGCAGCGATACAACGCCTTGCAGGCGGTCGAGCCGAACTGGCTGAGCAATTCGGTATGGCTGCTGCCGCATTGCGGGCAACTGATCAGCGGGCTGTCACCCAGCAGGCTGCGTTTGCTGGCACTGCCCTGGGGCGCCGCGATGCCGTAGGCCTGCAGGCGCTCCCGGCCGCTGGCGCTGATCCAGTCGGTGGTCCAGGCCGGGTGCAATTGGCGCTTGAGCCGTGGCGTGACAAAGCCTGCGTCCTCCAGGGCCTGGCAGATGTCCTGCTCGATCACCTCGGTGGCCGGGCAGCCGGAGTAGGTTGGGGTGACCACCACCTGCAGGTGGCCGGTTTGCCAGCTCAGCTCGCGAACGATCCCAAGCTCCACCACGCTGACCACCGGCACTTCCGGGTCCATGACCTGGGCCAGTACCGCCCAGGCCCGGCTCAGGTCGTCGCCGCGCGCCGCCCGGGCGCCGCCATCGCTGGCAATCAGTTCACCAGGTTGCATCGGGGTAGGCTCGTGGCAGGAACTGCATTTCGGCCAGCAACAGGCCCAGGTGTTCGCTGTGAATGCCGCGGCGGCTGTCCAGGTAGAAGGGGCTGGCGGCGGCCGGGACGGGCAGGGTGGCGCTGGCGAACGTGCTGGCCACCTGCTGCTGCCAGGCGGCGGCGATGGCCTGCGGATCACCGATGATGCCGGCCTCGAACAGGCGTTGTTCGAGCGCGTCGCTGTTGACCAGCTCAACGGTAAAGCGCCACACCTGAGGGATGGCTGCCAGCATGCGCTGGTGGCTTTCTTCGGTGCCATCGCCCAGGCGTTCGATCCACTCGCCCGAGCGGCGCAAATGGTAGGTGACCTCTTTCAACGCCTTGGCGGCTATGCCCTGGATGCGCGGGTCGAGCGACTGGCTCAGTTGCTCAAGCACCTGGAAGTGCCAGGCGTCGTAGAGAAACTGCTTGAGCATGGTCACGGCGAAATCGCCATTGGGCTGCTCGACCAGCAGCAGGTTGCGGTAGTCGCGCTGATCGCGACGAAACACCAGATGATCGGCGTCGCGGCCGTCGTTGCTCATTTCGGCCGCGTAGTCCAGCCAGTTGCGGGCCTGGCCGACCAGGTCGAGGCCGACGTTCATCAGCGCCAGTTCTTCTTCCAGCGCCGGCGCATGGCCACACCATTCACACAGGCGCTGGCCCTGGATCATGGCACTGTCGCCCAGGCGCAACAGGTAGGGGATCAGGTCCTGGGTCATCTTACATATGCCCCACTTCGGCCGGCAGCTCATAGAAGCTGGCGTGGCGGTAGACCTTGTCCTGCGACGGATCGAATAGCGGCTCTTTCTCGTCGGGCGAGGAAGCAATGATCAGCGCCGAGGGCACCACCCACAGGCTGACCCCTTCGTTGCGGCGGGTGTACAACTCGCGGGCGTTCTCGATCGCCATGGTGGCGTCGGCGGCGTGGACGCTACCGACATGCTTGTGGTTCAGGCCGTGCTTGCTGCGCACGAATACTTCAAACAGGGTCCATTCGGACATGGCGGGCTCTCCGGTCAGGCGGCGATCTTGTTGTGTTTTTTGCGGGCATGGGCGACGGCGGCGGCGCGGACCCAGGCGCCATCCTCGATGGCCTGGCGTCGGGTGGCGACGCGTTCCTGGTTGCACGGGCCGTTGCCCTTGAGCACTTCGTAGAACTCGTCCCACTGGATTTCGCCGAAGTCGTAATGGCCGCGCTCGGCGTTCCACTTCAGGGCCGGATCCGGGACGCTGCAGCCGAGCAGTTCGAGCTGCGGGATGGTTTGGTCGATGAAGCGCTGGCGCAGTTCGTCGTTGCTCTGGCGCTTGATCTTCCAGGCCATGGACTGGGCGCTGTTGGGCGAGTGCTCGTCGCTGGGGCCGAACATCATCAGCGCCGGCCACCAGAGCCGGTTGATGGCGTCCTGGACCATGTCCTTCTGTACCTGGGTACCGTGGCGCATCATGGTCAGGAGCATTTCGTAGCCCTGGCGCTGGTGGAAGCTCTCTTCCTTGCAGATGCGAATCATCGCCCGCGAGTAAGGGCCGTAGCTGGTGCGCTGCAGCACCACCTGGTTGACGATGGCGGCGCCGTCCACCAGCCAGCCCACCACGCCCATGTCAGCCCAGCTCAGGGTCGGGTAGTTGAAGATGCTCGAGTACTTGGCCTTGCCGTTGTGCAGCTTGGCGATTTCGCTGTCGCGGTCGGCGCCCAGGGTTTCCATGGCGCTGTACAGGTACAGGCCGTGGCCGGCTTCGTCCTGGATCTTGGCCATCAGCTGCAGCTTGCGCTTGAGGGTCGGGGCGCGGGTTACCCAGTTGCCCTCCGGCAGCATGCCGACGATTTCCGAGTGAGCGTGTTGCGAGATCTGCCGGATCAGGGTCTGGCGGTAGGCGTCGGGCATCCAGTTCTTGGCTTCGATCTTGATTTCGTCATCGATCCGTTGCTGGAACGCGCGCTCTTGCGCGGACATCTCATCCAGGCTCTTGAGGCGCTTGACGCCGGTTTCTACCAGTTGTGCGTACATGGTGTTCTCCAGCCTTTTATGAAAGGGGCTTTGAGGCTGAAGACAGTTATATGTGATACAGGGCAAAATATCAAACATAAAAATGTGTATCGAGTTCGTCTTGTGTATCGCTTTATTCGGGCATGAAAAAGCCCCGGCCGCGCGGGGCGTGACCTGCGAAGAGGTGCGGACAATGGGCCGCGAGGCGACCCGCGGCTGTATTACTTGCGCTTGTCGAAGACGTGACAGGCCTTGCCTTCCGAGCGTTTGATCGAATAGGCGGGCTGCAGCACCACATGCGAACTGATACCGATATGCGTCTTGATATGCCGGCTCAGCTCGCTGCACAGGTCCTGCTGCCGGGCCGGGTCCAGGTGTTGGTGTTCGCTTTTCAGTTCGACATGCACGTCGACGCTGTCCAGGTTTCCTTTGCGATACAGATGTATTTCGTAGATTTCTGAAAACTGTTTGATTTTAAGCAGCTGTTCCTCGACCTGCGTCGGGAACACGTTCACCCCGCGAATGATCAGCATGTCGTCACTGCGGCCGGTAATCTTGTCGATGCGCCGCATCGGCCGCGCCGTGCCTGGCAGCAGGCGAGTCAGGTCGCGGGTGCGATAGCGGATCATCGGCAGGGCTTCCTTGCTCAGCGAGGTGAACACCAGCTCGCCCAGCTCGCCGTCGGGGAGTACCGCGCCGCTCACCGGATCAATGATCTCGGGGTAGAAGTGGTCCTCCCAAACGGTCGGGCCATCCTTGCTTTCGGCGCACTCCATGGCCACCCCGGGGCCCATGATCTCCGACAGCCCGTAAATATCCAGGGCTTCAATACCCAGGCGTGCCTCCAGGGCGCTGCGCAGTTCCGGGGTCCAGGGTTCGGCGCCAAAAATCCCCAGGCGCAGGGCCAGCGAATGCGGGTCGATGCCCTGGCGTTCGATCTCGTCGGCCAGGTTGAGCATGTACGAGGGGGTGACCATGATGATGTCGGGCTGGAAGTCGCGGATCAGCTGCACCTGTTTTTCAGTCTGGCCGCCGGACATGGGGATCACCGTGCAACCCAGGCGCTCGGCGCCATAGTGCGCGCCCAGCCCGCCGGTAAACAGGCCGTATCCGTAGGCAACATGGACCTTGTCGCCACGCCGCCCGCCGGCGGCGCGAATCGAGCGGGCGACGACATTGGCCCAGGTGTTGATGTCGTTCTGGGTATAGCCGACCACGGTCGGCTTGCCAGTAGTGCCGCTTGAGGCATGCAGGCGCACCACATCGTGCAGTGGTACGGCAAACAGGCCATAGGGGTAGTTGTCGCGCAGGTCGGCTTTACAGGTAAAGGGAAAGCGCGCCAGGTCGTCGAGCGAGCGGATGTCATCAGGGTGCACGCCCAGCTCATCGAAACGTTGCCGGTACATGGGCACGTTCTGGTAGGCATGGCTCAGGCTCCAGCGCAGGCGTTGCAGTTGATGCTGGCGCAGTTCGTCGATACTGGCGGTTTCCAGCGGGTCGAGCACGGGGGCATTGGGGATCTGCATGTTCATGGTTTCACTCTAATTGTTGTTGTTTGTTGCCGTCTGCACGCGGCTTGAGTGTGGAGCTAGGGTACGGCTTCAGTCCTCCAGGCGCTCGATAATCAAGGCAATGCCCTGGCCGACGCCGATGCACATGGTGCACAGGGCATAACGCGCCTGGCGTTGCTCCAGTTCATGCAGCGCCGTGGTCACCAGGCGGGCACCGCTCATGCCCAGCGGATGCCCCAGGGCAATGGCGCCGCCGTTGGGGTTGACCCGCGGGTCGTCGTCGGCAAGCCCCAGCTCGCGCAGTACTGCCAGGCCCTGGGCGGCGAACGCTTCGTTGAGCTCGATCACCTCCATGTCGGCCAGGCTCAACCCGGCGAGGGCCAACGCCTTGCGTGTCGCCGGCACCGGGCCGATGCCCATGATCCGTGGTTCGACCCCGGCCGTGGCCATCGCCAGCACCCGTCCGCGGGCTTTGAGAGCAAAGCGCTCGGCCTGTTCGCGGCTGGCCAGCAGCAGGGCGCAAGCCCCGTCATTCAGGCCTGAAGCATTACCGGCTGTCACCGTGCCGTTGTCCCGAAAGGGCGTAGGCAGTTTCTGTAATTGCGCGAGGGTTGTTTCTGCGCGGGGGTGTTCATCATGCACGACCACGTGTGCCGGCCCTTTGCGCTGGGCGATGGTCACCGGCACGATCTCCCTGGCCAGGCGTCCGCTGGCCTGGGCCGCCGCGGCGCGCTGTTGGCTGCGCAGGGCAAAGGCATCCTGATCGGCCCGGGAAATGTTGAACTGCGCGGCGACGTTCTCGGCCGTTTCCGGCATGGAATCGATACCGTACTGCTGTTGCATCAGCGGGTTGACGAAGCGCCAGCCCAGGGTGGTGTCATGCAGTTCAGCCTGGCGGGAAAACGCCTGTTCGGCCTTGGCCATGACCAGCGGCGCCCGCGACATCGACTCGACGCCCCCCACCAGCAGCAGCCCGGCCTCACCGCAGCGGATGGCGCGGGCGCCGCTACCGATTGCATCCAGCCCCGAACCACACAGGCGGTTGACGGTGGTGCCGGGCACGCTGGGCGGCAGGCCGGCCAGTAGCGCCGACATGCGTGCGACGTTGCGGTTGTCTTCGCCGGCCTGGTTGGCGCAGCCATAGATCACATCGTCGACGGCGCTCCAGTCGACCTGCGGGTGGCGTTGGCACAGGGCGCGCAGGGGCAGGGCGCCGAGGTCGTCTGCACGCAGGCTGCTCAGGGCGCCAGCGTAGCGGCCGATCGGGGTGCGCAAGGCGTCAATGATCAGGGCGTCGGTCATGCCTGGGGCTCCTCGGGCAACACAGTGCCGCGTACTTTGTAGGACTTGCCGTGAAACAGGGCGATCAACTGGCCCTGCTGGTTCTCGATGCGTACGGCGTAGTTGCCGGTACGCCCGCTGCGGCTTTGCTCGCTGCAGGTGGCGGTGAGGGTATCGTCCAGGTGCGCCGGGGCGACGTAGTCGATACTGCAGCCCAGGGCGACGGTGGCTTCGTTGTGGCTATTGCAGGCAAAGGCAAAGGCTGAGTCGGCCAGGGCAAACAGGTAGCCGCCGTGGCAGGTGCCATGGCCCTGGAGCATGTCCTTGCGCACGCTCATGCCGACCCGGGCGCTGCCGGGGCCGGCGGCCAGCAGGCGCATGCCCATGCCCTGGCTGGCCGGGTCGCGTTCGAACAGCGCCTGGGCGCAACGGCTGGCGAGGTCCAATCGTTCATTCATGAAAGCAGGCTCCTTCGGCCAGCAGCCGACGCAAGTGCAGGGAGGGGCGGTAGCGTTCTTCACCGTAGGCGGCCTGCAGGTTGCTCAGCACCTGCACCGTGTAGCCGATGCCCAGGGCGTCGGCCCAGGCCAGTGGGCCGCAGGGGTAATTGACCCCGGCGCACATCGCCAGGTCGATATCCGCGGCCGAAGCCACCCCGTGCAACAGGGCGTCGGCGCCTTCGTTGGCCAGGCAGACCACGGTGCGCAGCACGCACAGGGCCGGACTGTCGCGCAGAGCGGTTAGCGCAATGCCGGCGGCATTGAGCAGGGCCACCACCTGGTCGATGGCGGCGGGCGAGGTGTCGGCTGCCCAGCTGATGCCCAGGCGCCTGGCGCTGGCGTAGTCGAGTGCCAGATCGAGCAGGACCAGGTTGCTCAGGCCCTCATCCCTGGCCCGCTGGCTGGCCAGGCGGCCATCGCTCAGGGCCAGTGTCGCCTGGCCAATGCGCAACAGGCCGTTGCCGGGGCGGTGGCTGAGCACCAGGCCTGCGCTGGCCAGGCGCTCAAGCAGGGGTGCGAGCAAGCCAGGCTCGCCTTCGACGAACAGGGTGTCGGGCACGGCCTGGCTTTCCAGGCTCAGCGGTTGCGGGCGCAGTGCGTGTTGGTGATAGTCATAGAAGCCCCGGCCGCTCTTGCGCCCCAGGTACCCGGCGTCGACCAGCGCCTTTTGTACCAGCGACGGCGTAAACCGCCGGTCCTGGTAGTAGGCGTCGAATACCGAACAGGTCACGGCGTAGTTGACGTCGTGGCCGATCAGGTCGGTCAGTTCGAAGGCGCCCATGGCAAAGCCGCCAGCTTCGCGCAGCAAGGCATCGAGGCTGGCGCAATCGCTCACTTGCTCCTGGAGCAGGCGCAGGCTTTCGGCGTAGAACGGGCGCGCGACCCGGTTGACGATAAAGCCTGGGGTGGAGCGCGCCAGCACCGGCTGCTTGCCCCAGGCCAGGGCGGTGTCCTTGATGCACTCGGCGATCTGGCTGGCGGTGGCCAGCCCGCTGACCACTTCGACCAGGGCCATGACCGGTGCCGGATTGAAAAAGTGCATGCCCACCAGCCGTTGCGGGTGCGCAAGGCCGGCAGCCAGTTGCGTGATCGAGATTGACGAGGTGTTGCTGGCCAGGATGCAGTCGCTGCGGCACAGCGACTCCAATTGGCCTAGCAACTCACGTTTGACCTCAAGCTTTTCGACGATGGCCTCGATCACCAGGCCCGCGTCGGCCAGCTCGTCCAGCTGCGCGGCGGGCCGCAGGCGAGCCAGGCATTCGGCCCGGGCGCTGGCGGCGAGCTTGCCGTTGGCCACGCGTTTGCCCAGGTGCTGGTCTATGGCTGCAATGGCCTGGGCGGCGGCGCCGGGGCGGCTGTCGTACAGCTGCACCCGGTGCCCGGCCTGGGCCGCCACCTGGGCGATACCGGCGCCCATGGCCCCGGCGCCGATCACCGCGACCATGACGTTGTGACTGAGGGCAGTCATGCTCAACGCCCTTTGAACTGAGCAGTACGCTTGGCCATGAAGGCACTCACGCCTTCGCGATAGTCCTCGCTGCGCCCGGCCAGGCGTTGCAGGTCGCGCTCCAGGGTCAGTTGCTGTTCGAAGCTGTTGTCCAGGCTTGCATGCAGGCTGCGCTTGATCAGGCCCAGGCCGTAGGTGGGCTGGGTGGCCAGGTGGCGGGCCAGCTTGATGGCCTCGTCGCGCAGTTCAGCATCCTCGACGCAGCGGTAGATCAAGCCCCATTGCTCGGCTTGTTCGGCGCTCAGCCGTTCGCCGAGCATGGCCAGGGCTTTGGCCCGGGCCATGCCGACCAGCCGTGGCAAGGCGTAGGTGCCGCCCGAATCGGGGATCAGGCCGATCTTGCAGAACGCCTGGATAAAGCTGGCCGAGCGAGCAGCCAGCACCAGGTCGCAGGCCAGCGGTATGTTCGCGCCAGCACCGGCGGCGACGCCGTTGACGGCACAGATGACCGGGATCGGCAGGTCGCGCAGGGTGTGAACCAGCGGGTTGTAGTAGCGCTCGATGGATTCGCCCAGGTCGGGTGCCTCGGCGCCGGGGACGACATTGCGGTCGGCCAGGTCCTGGCCTGCGCAAAAGCCGCGGCCTTCGGCGGTCAGCAACAGGACCCGTACGTCATTGCTGCGGCGTACCAGGCGCAGCGCCTCCTGAACCTCTTCATGCATGCGGCCGTTGAAGCTGTTCAGTTGCTCGGGACGATTGAGGCTGAGCAGGGCGACGCCTGCATCGATGGAAAACAGGATGTGCTCGAAACTCATGGTATCTGCCTTTGGTTGCAGGTCAATCGAGGGGGTGGTGGGGCTTATTTGCCGCAGAAGCTGGCGCGGCGTTTTTCCTGGAAGGCACGGATGCCCTCGTTGCGGTCGGCGGTGCCGGCCAGCAGGGTGAAAGCGTGGCGTTCAAAGCGCAGGCCGCTGGCCAGGTCCAGGTCCTGGGCCTTGAGCAGCGCCTCCTTGGCCAGGCGCAGGGCCAGCGGTGCTTTGCTGGCAATGCGCTGGGCAATCTGCAAGGCGCGCTCGACCGTCAGCTCCGGCGGGGTGATTTCGCTGACCAGGCCGGCCTCGAGGGCGCGCCTGGCACTGATCGGCTCACCGCTGAGGACCATCTGCATGGCCAGCGACTTGCCCACCGCCCGCAGCAGGCGCTGGGTGCCACCGGCCCCGGGCATGATGCCGAGGTTGATTTCCGGCTGGCCGAACTGGGCGTCCTCGCCAGCAATCAGGATGTCGGCGTGCATCGCCAGTTCGCAGCCGGCGCCCAGGGCGTAGCCATTGACGGCAGCAATCAGGGGCTTGGCGAACTGGGTAATGGTTTGCCAGTGCGCCTGACGCGGATCGTTGAGCATGCCCACCAGGTCGCGTCCGGCCATTTCATTGAGGTCGGCGCCTGCGGCAAAGGCCTTGCGGCTGCCGGTCAGGACCACGGCGCCAATGCTGTCGTCGCTGGCGCAGCGCTGCAGTTGCTCGGCGAGCTCGGCCAGCAGTTCACTGGTCAATGCATTGAGTGCTTGTGGGCGCTGCAGGGTGATCAGGCAAACCGCCTGGTGGGTGTGCACGGCAAGGGTATGCGGCATGGCGAAGGTCTCGCAGGGCGGTCGGGCGTCAAGGCCGGGATTTTTATTGGGCGGGCGGGAGCCGTTTCGTCAAAGTATAGGCATGAAGCGATACGAAAATACAACACGAAAAATAACAATGCGTGTCTAATTGTTTGTGGCTCTATGCCTGTGGTGTTGCCGAATCCAATAAATAGCGGAGGCTTATAGGAGGGGGTGCACTGATGGTGACATGGTAAAACGATACATAAAATGTTATTGCTGTCAGGTGATTGCGGTTAAATGCTACGAGGAGATTCGCCATGCCCTGCTACAGCCTTGACGGCCTCACGCCGGTGGTCGACCCCAGTGCCTATGTACACCCGAGCGCCGTATTGATCGGCGACGTGATTGTTGGCCCGCGGTGCTACATCGGTCCTTTGGCCAGCTTGCGCGGTGATTTCGGCAGGATCGTGCTGGAGGAGGGCGCCAACCTGCAGGACACCTGTGTCATGCATGGTTTCCCCGACAGTGATACGGTGATCGAGCGCGACGGCCATGTCGGTCACGGCGCGGTGTTGCATGGCTGCCGGGTGGGCGCTGATGCGTTGATCGGTATCAATGCCGTGGTCCTGGACTACGCCCGCATCGGCGCGCGCTCGATCGTCTCGGCTGGCGCCCTGGTCAAGGCGCGCTTCACCTGCGCCGAGCAATCGCTGGTGGTCGGTTCGCCAGCCCGGGTTACCCGGCGCTTGAGCGATGAGGAAGTGGCCTGGAAGCAAGCCGGCACCCGCGAATACCAACTCCTCGGCCAGCGCTGCAGCAGCCTGGTGGAGTGCGCGCCGTTGTCGGCTGTCGAAGCCGACCGGCCACGGATCAGCCACAGCGAGCATCGCCCCAAGGCCGCCAGCAGCACCTGAAACCCTCGGGCAACAGGGCCGGCGTAGTCTTGAGCTGGGCGGCGGGGTATATTTCAACTTTTTCGATGGACCGTCTATGTCGTCCCTGACACCGCTCAATCAGCTGATCAACCGTTTTCAGCAACAGACACCCATACGGGCCAGCTCGCTGATCATCACCTTGTATGGCGATGCCATCGAGCCCCATGGTGGCACCGTGTGGTTGGGCAGCCTGATTCAGCTGCTCGAGCCCATGGGCATCAACGAGCGGCTGATCCGTACCTCGATCTTTCGCCTGAGCAAAGAAAACTGGCTGACCGCAGAGAAGGTTGGCAGGCGCAGCTATTACAGCCTGACCGGCACCGGCCGGCGGCGTTTCGACAAGGCTTTCAAGCGTGTGTACAGCGCCAACCTGTCGGCCTGGGATGGCTCATGGTGCCTGGCGATGCTGACCCAGCTGCCTGCCGACAAGCGCAAGCAGGTGCGCGAAGAGCTCGAATGGCAGGGGTTTGGCGCGATTGCACCCACGGTACTGGCCTCGCCGCGTTTTGACCGCGGCGACGTCAATGCCACCTTGCTGGAGCTTGGCGTGCAGGAAGACACCATCCTGTTCGAGACCACCACCCAGGATGTACTGGCCTCGCGGGCGTTGCGCATGCAAGTGCGCGAAAGCTGGAACCTTGAGGAGCTGGCGGCCCATTACAGCGAGTTCATCCAGTTGTTTCGGCCGCTCTGGCAGAGCCTGCGCGAGCAACCCACGCTCGACCCTCAGGACTGCTTCCTGGCCCGTATCCTGTTGATTCACGAGTACCGCAAGCTGTTGCTGCGTGACCCGCAGCTCCCCGACGAGCTGCTTCCGGGGGACTGGGAAGGCCGCGCAGCCCGGCAATTGTGCCGCAACCTGTACCGGCTGATCGTCGCCCCGGCCGAGCAATGGCTGGAAAGCGCCATGGAAACCGCCGACGGGCCGCTACCGGACGTCGGCGAGAACTTCTACAAGCGCTTTGGCGGCTTGACCTGATCTGTTGACACCGCCCGTGGATGGCAAGCGCTGCGCAGCGGCGGTTGCGCCGCCACGGCCCTGACGGGCTGGCCTGCTGCGCGGGGCTGGCGAAAGGCTTCATTGACGATGCCGATGCTGCAGGGCAGGGCGTCCAGGTAGCTTTGGCGCACCAGCGGCGCCAGGCGCCCGCTGCCGGCACCGTCGTGCCACCAGACCTGCACATTGAGGCTGGCCAGTTGCTCCAGCCAGCGGGCATTGACCGCCGGGCTCAGGCGCCCGGTGCTGAAGGCGCTGATGTGCAGCGGCGCATCCAGCCGGCGGTTGAACGCCTGCAACTGGGTGTACAGCGCTTGGCGGCGGTCGGCACTGTGAAAGTGCAGGTCGTCCAGTTCCATTGGCAGGTACCAGCCTGCCACCGGCAATTGCCAGTCCTGGCGCACCTTGCGCTGCTGGGCCAGGGCGTTGCCCAGTTGGGCCTTCCAGTAGGCGGCAAGGCCGGCGCCGTCCAGCGCGTCGATGCGCTGGTAATAGGCGGCGTCCATGTACAGCCCCAGCACCAGTTGCAGCCCCTGTTCGTGGGCCAGGCGCAGGCTGTTGGCCAGCCAGCCCCGGGCACCACCGAAGTCGCTGTCGCCGTAGGCGCTCCACTGCACGATCAGGGTTTTGCCGCCCTGGGCCGCGCTGGCCTTCCATCGCGAGCGCCATTGTTCCTGGCTCAACTGGGCGTCGCGGTTCAGCGGTTGGTAGAACAGGTGTTCGTCGGCGCTGGCCTGCAGGCTCAGCACCAATAGCATCACAGCGATCAAGCGGCGCATCAGAAGGTCAACTCCGCACCCAGCAACACGCCATTGGTGTGTTCATAAAGATTACCGCCCAGCGCTTGCTGGTATTCGGCGCGTACTTTCAGCGAACCGCGATAGGCGTTGTAGCGGTCGTCGTCGAACCACCATTGCCAGCGCAAGCCCAGGCCGGTGCGCAGGTCCTGGCGCCAGTCGTTGCTCGGGTCCTGGCTTGAGAGCTCAAGAAAGCCATAGGGCATCAGGGTTTGTGGCGAGGTGCTGGGCAGTTTCCAGGTGTGTCCGCGCTGGTAGCGCGACAGCCATTGATGATCACCGGCGCGGGTCCACCAGGCGCCATCGAGGTAGAGGAAGCGCTCGTCCCAGTCGTCTTCATCGGCGCGCCAGTCGTTGCGCCATTTGCCCTGGTCGAGGAACGAGGCGGTGGCGCGCAGCAGCAGGTCGTTGCTCGACGCGGCGTGGCCGCGCAGGTCGCCATAGTTGTCGCCAGCCTTGCTCGGGCTGATCAGTTGGCCCAGGCTCAAGCCGCCGTAACGGGCATCGTCGATCTGGCGCTGGTGATAGAGCTCGCTGTAGAGGTTGAGGTTGGCCGTGCCGAACGGCTTGTAGCGCAGGCCGACGCCGGTGCCCATGCTTTGCGCGTAGTCGTTGCGGCCCGTGCCGCCAAACAACACCCGGCCATAGACCGAGAAGGTGCTGCCATTGCGGCTCGGTTCCTCGCCCAAGGCATGGTCCCACATCGCCAGCTGCACGTTTTGCGAGGTGGCACGGCGGTTCTGGCGCTCGTCACGCAAGTTGTCGTTGGTCGAGACGCCACCCGGCGACCAGGTACTGGCCAGGGTGATGCGGTCGCGTCGCGACAACGCTTCATGGTCGCGGCGCTGACGGTACTTGCGTGCTTGCAGGCTGCCGAACTGGTCATCGCCGTCGACCAGGTCCTGCTCGACATCCAGCACCCGGCGCAGCTCTTTGCGCGCGGCGGCGCTGTTCCCCACTTCGGCGTAGCGCCAGGCCAGGGTTTCGCCGAGGCGGTAGTCCTCGGGGAAGTCGTGAGTGGCGCGCTCAAGGTGGGCAATCGAGCGGGCTCGGGTCGCTTCCTCCTGCGAGCCTGACAGGCGCATGCCGTAGTCGGCGCGGTAGCGCGGCTGGTCCGGCGCCAGGCGTACGGCTTCGGCCAGCCAGGCGGTGCTCTGGCGCAGGTCGTCATTCTGCGCGGCGGTCACCGAGGCGGCGTAGTAGTGGTCGGGGCGCGGCTGGCGCTTGAGGGCCTCGCGCTGGTAGTTCATGGCGGCGTCGATCTGGCTTTGGCGCCGGGCAATGGCCGCGCCCAGCGCCCAGTCGTCGGCCGTTACATGCGGCGCCTGGTTCCAGTACTTTTCGGCCTGATACGGATCGTTGGCATTGAATGCACTGCGTGCGGCGGTGAGGCGCGCGTTGTCGGTCCACTCGCTGTCGGCCAGGTGCTTCCAGATTGGTTGCGCACCGTAGGAATCGCCCGAGGCTTCCAGGGCGTAGGCCAGCGGCAGGCGGCTGCCGCTGTCGCCCAGGCTTTCGGCGGCCTGGTAGTAGACCACCGCCTCACCCGGGCGCTCGGGCATGGCGCAGTGGCCCAGGGCGCGCAGTTGGTCGACTTGGGTGGGGTTGGCAGGCGTTGCCTGACGCAGGCGCTCGCACTGGCCGATATCGGCTACGCCGGGGGCGGCGTAAAACCACAGCAAGACCGTGGCCAGTTGCATCGGCCCACGCAGGTGCTGGTTGATCGAGTGATGACTGACCCGCTTAGGTAGCGCGGCATCGTCCTGATGCAAGTCGAGAGCCGCGAGCATGAGCCGGGTCTCCTCCTTCTGCCAAGGGGCTGGGATAGGGGTGTTGCAAGCCGAGGGGCATGCCCTGCTGGTGCGATTGGCGGCACTCTGCAGTGCACGGCCAGGCGGCGGGGCAGCAGGGTAATCAATTTGTGCGCGAGTTTGAACGGATTTAATTCGCTCCAGCGCAAATAGCGCTGCCCAGCCAGTCCAGGAAGGCCCGCAACGCAGGTTCGCGCTCACGCCCCGGCAACCACACTGCGCTGTACTGTGCGGCCGGCAGACGCACTTCATCGCGCCACGGCTGCAGCAAGCCCTGGCGCACGCTGTCGGCGACCAGCACATTGCTCGCCAGCACCAGCCCATAGCCGGCAGCGGCCGCCTGCAGGGCATAGTGTTCATCGTCGTAGCGATGAAAGCGCGCCCGCTGCAGCCAGTCTTCACAGCCGGCCAATGCGCACCAGCGGGCCCAGTCGATGACCACGCCACTGACCGAACTCCACGGTACCTCAAGCAGCGACAGGGGCTGATCCGCAGGTGGCTCCTGCCAACCGGGCGGGGTATAGACCGAGAAATGCTCGGCCAGCAACGGCATCCGTTGCAGCCCGGGGTCGGGATTGAATTCGGCACGCAGGGCCAGGTCGAAACGCTGGTCGCGCTGCAGGTCGACCACCTCGCTGCCGGTCAGCACCCGCACCTGAATGTCGCCATGGCGATGATGGAAATCGCCCAGCCGGGGGATCAGCCACAAGCTGGCAAACGCCGCGGTGGTGGTCAGGGTCAGTTGCTGGCGATCGCCGGGTGGTTGCAACGCTTCGAGGCTGCGCTGCAGGTTTGCCAGGCCCTGGTGCACCTGCAGGTACAAGCGCTCACCGGCTTCGCTGAGCCTGACCCCCTGCGCGCTGCGCTCAAACAACAGCAGGCCAAGGTGCGACTCCAGGCGCTTGATCTGGTGCGAGACCGCCGCCGGGGTGACCGCCAGTTCGTCGCTGGCAGCCTTGAAGCCGCCCAGGCGGGCCGCCGATTCGAACGTGCGCAGGGCAGTCAGGGGCAGTTTGGTGAACACGGTGCTCAAGCCAATTGAGGGAGGCTCAATTTAGCTCAATTGAACCGCCGTCTCAACGCGGCTAGGGTGGGGCTTCATTGACGTTCAGGGAGGCAGACATGCAAGGCAAGGCGCGCAAGATCGTTCAGGCCATACTCTACGAAACCATCGCCGTGCTGTGTGTGGCGCCGGTATTGTCCTGGGCCTTCGATGCCGGCATGGCCCATTCCACCGTGCTGTCGCTGATCCTCTCGGCGGTGGCCCTGGCCTGGAACATGTTCTACAACTGGGCCTTCGAGTATTGGGAGGCGCGTCAGGCACAGCGTCGGCGTACCCTGTGGCGGCGTTTTGTGCATGCGTTGGGCTTTGAAGGCGGGCTGGTGTTGATCCTCTTGCCGGTGGTCGCCGGCTGGTTGCAGATCAGCCTGTGGGCGGCGCTGTTGACCAACCTGGCGCTGTTCCTGTTCTTCTTCGTCTATGCCTTCGTGTTCCAGTGGGCCTTCGACCGGCTCTTCGATGTGCCGGACTCCGCCCGCGAGCCTGCTTGACTTTGTCTGCGCGGCTGCGCTAGTTTCGCTGCCATGAATACATTCCTGCAGTTGCCTCAGCACAGCATTATTACCGCCATTATCGTTTTGGCGGGCTAGCTGACACTTGCACCGAACCCGCCCTGGAGGCGGGTTCTTTCTCTCTCTCCTGGGCACTTTAAAACACCAGGAGTCACTGATGACCAGCCTTGCCGTAAGCCCCCGTACACCGTCCGCACCGCTGAACCTGCTGTCTGACTACGTGCGGCGCATTCTTGCGGCACCCGTGTACGACCTGGCGATCGAAACGCCCCTGCAAGCTGCGCCGGCCTTGTCGCGCAGCCTCGGCAACCAGGTGTTGCTCAAGCGCGAAGACCTGCAACCGACCTTTTCCTTCAAGATCCGCGGTGCCTATACCCGTCTCAGCCGCCTGAGCCCGGCCCAGCGCCAGCGCGGGGTGATCACCGCGTCGGCCGGCAACCATGCCCAGGGGGTCGCCCTGGCCGCCCGCGAACTGGGCATGCGCGCGACCATCGTGATGCCAACCACCACCCCTGAGCTCAAGGTTGAAGGCGTGCGTTCGCGCGGCGGCCAGGTGGTGCTGCACGGCGAGAGCTTCCCGCACGCGCTGGCCCATGCCTTGAAACTGGCCGACAGCGAAGGCGCGACCTTCGTGCCGCCGTTCGACGACCCGGACGTGATCGCCGGGCAAGGTACCGTGGCCATGGAAATCCTCCGCCAGCAACCGGGCGAGCTGGATGCAATCTTCGTCCCGGTCGGTGGTGGCGGCCTGATCGCCGGCATCGCGGCCTACGTCAAATACCTGCGCCCCGAGGTCAAGGTGATCGGTGTCGAGCCGCACGACTCCAATTGCCTGCAAGCGGCCATGGCCGCCGGCGAGCGGGTGGTGCTGGCTCAGGTCGGCAGCTTTGCCGAGGGGGTGGCAGTGGCGCAGATCGGTGCCCATTGCTTTGAACTGTGCCGCCACTATGTCGACGAGGTGATCACTGTCAGCAGCGACGAGTTGTGCGCGGCGATCAAGGACATCTACGACGACACCCGCTCGATCACCGAGCCGTCCGGCGCCCTGGCGGTGGCCGGGATCAAGAAGTACGTGGCCCGCGAAGGCGTGCAGGGGCAGACCCTGGTGGCCATCGATTCCGGCGCCAACGTCAACTTCGACCGCCTGCGCCATGTGGCCGAGCGTGCCGAACTTGGCGAACAGCGCGAAGCGATCATCGCCGTGACCATCCCCGAGCAGCCGGGCAGTTTCCGCGCCTTTTGCCAGGCCCTGGGCAAGCGCCAGATCACCGAGTTCAACTACCGCTACTATCCGGGCAAGGAAGCGCGGCTGTTCGTGGGCGTGCAGACCCACCCGCAGACCGATCCCCGCGAGCAGTTGCTGGCCAGCCTGCGCGAGCAGGGCTACACGGTGCTGGACCTGACCGACAACGAACTGGCCAAGCTGCACGTGCGCCATACCGTCGGTGGCCACGCCGGGCCGGGTGCGGACGAGCGCGTGCTGCGCTTTGAATTCCCCGAGCGCCCGGGGGCCTTGCTGGGCTTTCTGGAGCGCCTGGGCAAACGCTGGAACATCAGCCTGTTCCACTACCGCAACCACGGCGCCGCCGAGGCGCGGGTGTTCGCCGCTCTGGAAGTGCCGCAGGACGAACAGGCCAGCCTGCCCGAGGCGCTGGACGCCATGGGCTACCGCTACTGGGACGAAAGCGACAACCCGGCCTACCGGCTGTTCCTCGGCTGAGCCAGGCCTTGCCCCAGATCAACACGGGGCAGGGCCGACAGGTGGATCCTCAAGGCAAAGGTACATTGCATGAGGATCTCGCCATGAGCAGCACGTTTTTCATCCCCGCCGTCAATATCATGGGCATCGATTGCCTCGAAGAGGCGATGGCTGCCATTGCCGGGTATGGCCTGCGCAAGGCCTTGATCGTCACTGACGCGGGCCTGGCCAAAGCCGGCGTTGCCGAGCGCATGGCCGAAATGCTGGCGATGCGCGACATCGACTCGGCGATCTTCGATGGCGCCAAGCCCAACCCGAGCATTGCCAACGTCGAGCAGGGCCTGGCGCTGTTGCAGCGCGAGCGTTGCGACTGTGTGATTTCCCTGGGCGGCGGCTCGCCCCATGACTGTGCCAAGGGCATCGCCCTGTGCGCCACCAACGGCGGGCACATCCGTGACTACGAAGGCGTCGACCGGTCGGCCAAGCCGCAACTGCCGCTGATTGCCATCAATACCACGGCCGGTACGGCCAGCGAGATGACCCGCTTCTGCATCATCACTGACGAAGCGCGCCACGTGAAAATGGCCATCGTCGACCGCAACGTCACGCCGCTGCTGTCGGTCAACGACCCGGCGCTGATGGTCGGCATGCCCAAAGGCCTGACGGCGGCCACCGGCATGGATGCCTTGACCCACGCCATTGAAGCCTATGTATCGACGGCGGCCACGCCGATCACCGATGCCTGCGCCATCAAGGCCATCGAGCTGATCAGCGACAACCTGCGCCAGGCCGTAGCCGACGGCAGCGACCTTCAGGCCCGGGAGAACATGGCCTACGCCCAGTTCCTCGCCGGCATGGCATTCAACAACGCTTCCCTGGGATACGTGCATGCCATGGCTCACCAGCTCGGTGGCTTCTATGACTTGCCCCATGGTGTCTGCAATGCGGTGCTGTTGCCCCATGTACAGCGCTTCAACGCCAGCGTCAGTGCCGCGCGCCTGCGTGATGTGGCCAAGGCCATGGGCGTGGAGGTCAGCGCCATGAACGTCGAGCAGGGCAGCGATGCGGCCCTGGCGGCGATCGAGAACCTGTCGCGGGCCATTGATATCCCGGCCGGGTTGGCGCTGCTGGGGGCGAAGGAGGCGGATATTCCGACCCTGGCCAGCAATGCCTTGAAGGATGCTTGCGGCCTGACCAACCCGCGGGTGGCCAGCCAGGAGGAGATCGAGGCGATCTTCAAGGCAGCTTTTTGATCTGATGTACTAGCAAGCCAGCTCCCACAAGGTCCTGTGTACACCGAACCTGTGGGAGCTGGCTTGCCAGCGATGGGCTGCGCAGCAGCCCGCAGGTCTTCAGACCACCAACGACAGCAGCATGATAAAGATGATGCCGACCACCGACAGGATGGTCTCCATCATGCTCCAGGTCTTGAAGGTCTCGGCCACGGTCATGTTGAAGTACTGCTTCACCAGCCAGAAGCCGGCATCGTTGACGTGGGACAGAATCAACGACCCCGCGCCGGTCGCCAGCACCAGCAGCTCGCGGTTGACCCCCGGAATCATGCCGATCACCGGCGCGACGATCCCGGCCCCGGTAATGGTCGCCACCGTCGCGGAACCGGTGGCGATGCGAATCACCGCCGCCACCAGCCAGGCCAGCATGATTGGCGATATCTGCGCCTGTACGGCCATCTGCCCGATCACATTACCCACGCCGGTATCCACCAGCATCTGCTTGAAGCCACCACCGGCACCGACGATCAGGACGATTGCCGCCGTTGGCGCCAGGCTCTGGTCGAGCAGCTTCATGATCTGCTGGCGGGAAAAACCGCGCGCCGCGCCAAAGGTGTAGAAGGCCAGGAGCAGGGCGGCAAGCAGGGCGCTGATCGGGTGGCCAATCAGGTCCATCCACTGACGGACGATATGCTCGGCCGGCAGTACCACGTCAGCGAAGGTTTTCAGCAGCATCAGGAACACCGGCAGCAGCACGGTGATCAGGGTGATGCTGAAGCTAGGCAGGTTGTGCTGGTCGGACTCGCGGGCGATCTGGTCCATCAGCTCCTTGTTCGGGTTGCCCGGGATGTACTTGGAGATGAAGTTGCCGTACAGGGGGCCGGCGATGATCGCCGTGGGCAGGGCGACGATCAGCCCGTAGAAGATGGTCTTGCCGATGTCGGCATTGAAGATGCCAATCGCCAGCAGCGGCCCCGGGTGGGGCGGCACCAGGCCGTGGACCACCGACAACCCGGCCAGCAGCGGAATGCCGATCTTGATCAGCGACACCCCGGAGCGCCGGGCGACGATGAACACCAGCGGAATCAGCAATACGAAGCCGATTTCAAAGAACAGCGGAATACCCACCAGAAAGGCGGCGAACATCATCGCCCAGTGCACCTTCTGTTTACCGAAGGCACGAATCAGCGTCTGGGCGATCTGGTCGGCACCGCCGGAATCGGCCATCAGCTTGCCGAGCATGGTGCCCAGGGCCAGGACGATGCCGACAAAGCCGAGCACGCCACCGAAGCCGTCCTGGAATGATTTCATCACCTTGGCCACCGGCATGCCGGAGGTCAGGCCAAGAAAGCCTGCGGCCAGGGTCAGGGCGACAAAGGGGTGGACCTTGAAGTGGGTGATCAGCAGCACCAGGCCGATGATGGTGATCACCGCGTCGAGCAGCAGGTAGGTATCAGTTGCCAAACCGAACATGGTTCAGTGCCTCATCTTGTCATTTTTGTGGGCGTAACGTTTGCAGCGTTTACGGGGCGAGACAGCGCTATCTTTGGTGAGCCGAGAAAACAGCCAGGGTCAGGCCGTTCGCGCCAGCAACGGTTCACCGCAGGGCTTTAGCCACTGGTCTACCTCGATGGCCAGCTTGTCCACCGGCAGGGTGGCGTCCAGTGGCAGGGTCAGTGGCTCGCCATGGGGCGGTTCGAGGGCGGCGAACTGGCTTTCGATCAGGCTGGCGGGCATGAAGTGGCCGGGGCGGGCCAGTACCCGGCGTTCGGCTTCTTCGGGGCTGAGTTCGAGGAACACGAAGCCCAGGTCCGGCACCGCGTGGCGCAGGGCATCGCGGTAGCGTTTTTTCAGCGCCGAGCAGGTGAGGATCGGCCGTGCGCCGCTTTTGAGGGTACGTTGCAGTTCTTCACCCAGAAGGATCAACCAACCCGCACGGTCGTCGTCATCCAGGGGAATGCCGGCGCTCATCTTCTGGATGTTGGCGGCAGGGTGAAAGGCATCGCCTTCGATCAGGCGGCCGCCGCTATGGCTGGCGATGGCGGCACCGACGCAGCTCTTGCCGCAGCCAGCTACGCCCATTACCACGATTGCGGACAAGGGGGGATTCATCGGTACCTCCTGCAGGGCAAGATAGCGCTATCTTGAAGTGAGACCGCTAAAGTCTCGGGCGCTTCCCACCCAGATGTTATTGATCTTGTAAAAGCAGTCTGGATGCTCATTCCTGGCCTCATGCAGTTTTGCATTGCCTGTGGTCTGAGACAGCGCTACCTTAGTGCCCGTTCCCCATTCTTTGCAAGTCGAAAATAAAACCTGTCATGACCCGCATTGGCTCCCGTACTACCGGTCGTCCCACCTTGGCTGAAGTGGCCAGGCTTTCCGGGGTTTCCCCGATCACTGCTTCGCGGGCGCTGCGCGGGGTCAGCACGGTTGCCCCGGAGCTGGTCGAGAAGGTCCAGGTGGCCGCTGCCAGCCTTGGCTACGTGGCCAATCCGGCGGCCCGGGCGTTGGCGTCGGCGCAAAGCCAGTCGATCGTGGTGTTGATCCCGTCGCTGTCCAACCACCTGTTCATCGACACCCTGGAAGCCATCCATGAGGTGATGCGACCGCGTGGGCTTGAGGTGCTGATTGGTAACTATCACTACGATATTGCCGAAGAAGAGAACCTGATCCGCAACTACCTGGCCTACCAGCCACGCGGCATCCTGCTCACCGGCTTTGATCGCAGCGACGCGGCCAAGCAGCTGCTGGCAGCCAGCGGCATACCTTGCGTGCACATGATGGAGCTGGGCGGCGATGCCCAGGCGATGTCGGTAGGTTTCTCCCAACAGGAAGCGGGCAGGGCGGCTGCGCGGCATTTGCTTGAGCGCGGCTGCAAACGCCCGGGATTTATTGCCGCACAACTCGACCCGCGGGTGATGCAGCGCGCCGAAGGCTTTCGCCAGGCCCTGGCCGAGGCGGGCCTGGATGCCCATGCGCGGGAAGTGCTCGCCCCGCAGCCGTCGTCGATCGGCCTGGGCGGCGAACTGTTCGCCCAGTTGCTGCAACGTCATGCGGATGTCGACGGCATCTTCTTCTGCAACGACGACCTGGCCCAGGGCGCCATTCTCGAAGCGCTGCGCCAGGGCATCAAGGTGCCGCAGCAAGTGGCCATGGTCGGTTTCAACGACCTGCCCGCCTCAGCGTACATGGTCCCGCGCCTGACCTCGATTCGCACCCCGCGCGCGGCCATTGGCCGTTGCGCCGCCCAGGCGCTGCTGGGCCTGCTCGACGGCAAACGCGCGCAGGTGCAAAGCCAGGACCTGGGCTTTGAACTGATGGTCCGCGAAAGCAGCTGAAACCGCCAGTCGGCGGGCGTTGCACGGTGATGTCATAGTGCTTGCACGGTGCTAATCGCGATCTATGCTCAGCACATCCCGAGCATGGAGTGTTGCAAAATGTTTGATTTGCATCGTAAGTCCGATCTGGCTGAAATCGAGCGTTGCACCCAGGCCTTGGGGCACATGAGTGGCAAACTTGCGGCGATCAGCCGCTCGATGGCGATGATTGAATTCAGCCCCGACGGGGTGATCCTCGACGCCAACGAAAACTTCTGCAAAACCCTCGGTTATAGCGTCGAGGAGATTCGCGGCAAGCATCACCGCATGTTCTGCGAAGAAGCCTTCACCAAGAGCGAGGAATATCACCAGTTATGGCGTGACCTGGGCCGCGGTGAACCGCGCAGCGGCACCTTTGCCCGTGTCGACAAGCAGGGTCGCGAAGTCTGGCTCGAAGCCAGCTACATGCCGGTGCTCGGCGCGCAGCAGCAAGTCACCGGCGTGATCAAGGTCGCCTCGGACATCACCCAGCGGGTGCGCCACGAACACGAGACCGAAAGCCTGATCAATGCCATCAGCCGCTCGATGGCCATGGTCGAATTCACCCCGGATGGCAAGGTCATCGAGGCCAACCAGAACTTCCTCGACACCATGCATTACCGCCTGGACGAGGTGGTGGGCAAGCACCACAGCCTGTTCTGCCACAAGAGCGAAAGCGAGTCGGCGGCCTACAAGGCCTTCTGGGCCTCGCTCAACCGCGGCGAGTACCATTCCCACCGCTTTGAACGGGTCAACAAGCTCGGGCAGATGGTCTATCTGGAGGCTTCCTACAACCCGATCTTCGACACCCGCGGGCGGCTGTACAAAGTGGTCAAGTTCGCCAGCGACATCACCCGTCAGGTCAGTACCCAGCAAACCGCCGCCGAATCGGCCCACGCCACTTCGGTGCAGAACGACGCTTGTGCGCGCAAAGGCTCACAGGTGGTGCAGCAAACCGTGCAGGTGATCGAGGAAATCTCCCAGGACCTCAATGCCGCCGCCCGCAGCATCGATGCGGTGAGCAAGCAGTCGGAGCTGATCGGGCAGATCGTCCAGACCATCCGCAGTATCGCCGACCAGACCAATCTATTGGCACTCAACGCCGCCATCGAAGCGGCGCGGGCCGGCGAGCACGGGCGCGGGTTTGCCGTGGTGGCCGATGAGGTGCGTAACCTGGCGGCACGTACCAGCAAGGCCACCCTGGAGATTGTCGAGGTGGTGCGCCAGAACCATGACTTGTCGTTGACCGCCGTGGCCAGCATGCAGTCAAGCCTCAGCCGTACCGGCCTTGGCGTGGAACTGGCTAACGAAGCCGGTGAGGTGATTCTGGAAATCCAGCAGGGGTCCCAGCATGTGGTCGATGCGATCAGCCAGATCAACTCGACCTTGCAGTTGCACTGAGCCGCTGGTTGAGCTGGCCGTCGAGGGTCTGCAGGCTGTGTTCCAGGGCCTTGGCCAGCACCTCTAGATCGGCGCTGCTGGCCTCGCCAACACAGGCTTGCTCGAGCGCTTCGCAGCGCCTTACCACGCCACGGGCCTTGAGCATCTTGGCGCCGCCCTTGATCCGGTGGGCCAGGGCGCGCAAGGCATCGCGCACAGGTTCCGGGCCCAGGGCACGCAGGGCCTTGAGGTCGTCGCTGTTGCTGTGCGCCAGTTCCCGCAGCAGGCGTTCGACCAGTTGCGGATCGCCCAGCGTCAGGTGCTTGAGGTTGTCGACATCGAAGCCGCTGGCATGCTCCGGCTCCTGCGCCTGCGCGGTAACTGCTGGCGCCGATGTCGGGCTGGTCACTGCGATCAGATGACGGCGCAACTCATTGAGACCGATCGGCTTGAACAGGCAATCGTTCATGCCGCTGGCCAGGCATCGCTCGCGCTCCTCAACCTGGGCATTAGCGGTCAAGCCGAGGATCAGGCAGGCGCGGCGTTGCTGCAGGTGTTCCTCGCTGCGCAGCCGGCGTGCCAACTGATGGCCATCCATGCCGGGCATGTGGCAATCGGTGATCACCGCATCGAACTGCCCTTGCAGCCACAGCCCCAGCGCGGCCTGGCCATCGCTGGCCTGGCTGACCTGATGGCCGAGAACACTGAGCTGGCGCTGCAGCAGCATCAGGTTGGCGGGGTAGTCGTCTACCACCAATATGTTCAAGGCACTGTCGGCCAGCGGTTGCTCGATTTCTGCCAGGGGCGCTTGCGCCAGGGTCGCAATCGGCAATTGCAACTCGATGTCGACCCGCGTGCCGACGCCCGGGGTGCTGGTCAGGCTCAGTCGGCCACCCATCAGCTCGCACAGGGTACGGCTGATCACCAGGCCCAGGCCGCTGCCCTGGCGTGCCTGTTGTTCGCCCACCCGGGTGAAGTTGTGGAACAGGCGCGCCTGGTCTTGAGCACTGATGCCGATGCCGCTGTCTTCAATGCTGAGCAAGACCCGTCGCACCTGCCCGGGCTGTTCCGCGCCCCAGCGCAGCGTGACCTTGACCTGGCCCTGCTCGGTAAACTTCAGGGCATTGCCCAGCAGGTTCGACAGCACCTGCTTGAAACGCAGCGGGTCAACCAGCACACCCTCGGTGACCGTGTGCAAGTCCGTCTGCAACATCAGGCCCTTGAGCCGGGCATTGCCTTCGAACACCCGTACGGTAGCGGCAACCAGCGCTGTCAGGTCGGTGGCGGTGGCGTTCAGTTCCATGTGTCCGGATTCGATCCGGGCGATGTCGAGAATGTCTCCGATCAGCGCCAGCAGGCCGTTGGCCGAGTCGAAGGCGACCTGCAGCGAGGCGCGATCGGCACGGCCCTGCTCGGCATCCTTGAGCGCAAGCTCGAGCAGGCCGATCACCGCGTTCATCGGCGTGCGGATTTCATGGCTCATGGTCGCCAGGAACGTACTTTTGGCCCGGCTGGCGTCGTCGGCCTGGTCCTTGGCCAGGCGCAGTTCGTCGAGCAGGCGCTTGCTGAACCCCAGTTCGTGCTGCAGCGCTTGCTGGGCCTCGCTGCGTTGGCGGATCAGGTTGCGCAGGTAGCGGTTCCAGAACACCACCACGGCGATCATCAGGCTGGCGACGATGAGAATCCGCAGGATCAGTGAGCGGTAGTTGTACCAGGGGCTGTCGCTGATCAGTGCGTTGGTGCGCCAGCGGTTGGTCAGTTGCGCCAGTTCGTCGGGCGGGATGCTGAGCAAGGCCTTGTCGATGATCGAGCGCAGCACCCTGGCGTCCTTGGGCGTTGCAAACGAGGCGGTAATCGGCCGGTCGCCATACTGGGAGGCGATACGCAACCGATCCTTGAACAGGCGGCTGATGAAGTAGGCCGCGTTGATGCGCGAGCTCAGTACCAGGTCGACCTGTTTATCCTCCAGGGCTTCCATCAATGCCAGCGGGCTATCGACCTCGATCAGCGTCAGCGTCGGGTAACGCTGCAGCAATTGCGCCTTCAAGGGGGTGTCGCGAATGACCGCCACGCGCTTGCCATCCAGCTGTTCGGGGTTTTGCCCGAACTCGCTGTCGGTACGGCACACCAGCACCCAAGGGTCGGTCAGGTATGGCCGACTGAAGTTGACCAGCCTGGCGCGCTCGGGGCTATAGACCAGCGTACCGGCCAGGTCGGCTTTGCCCTGTTGCAGCAACGCGATCATGGTCGCACCGGCATCGGTCTCGATGAACTCGAACTTCAGCCCCGTGCGCAGGCTGATCTGCTCCAGGACGTCGGCGGTTATGCCGCGAACCTGCTGCTGGTCATCGTAGAAACTCAACGGCGCAAAGTATTTGTTCACCAGCACACGGGTAACCGGGTGCTGTTCGATCCAGCGCCGCTCCTCGTGGCTCAGGGTCAAGGCGCCGCGATCAAGCAACATACTGGTGCTGCCGCTGCTCCAGCGGCGCAGGATGTTCAAACGCTCGGTTTCACTGGTGACCGCCAGTGAACGGTTGAGCAGGTGCAACAGCCTGTCGTTGCCGCGGGCCAGGGCAAAGGCGAAGGTTTCCCGCTCGTGCTTGACGAAGTGGGAAATCTGCACGCTGTCCTGAAAGCTCTTGCCGATCAGGTAATCACTGCTGATCGCATCACCGAGAAAGGCGTCGGCCTGGCCCAGCGAGACGGCCGACAAGCCGGCCATGGTCGAGGTGTACAACTGCAGGCGGGCCTTGGGGAACAGATGCCGGACTTCTTCGTCCGGCAGGTAGTGATCGACCATCGCCAGGCGCAGCCCATCCAGCTCGTCATCGACGGCGCGGGTCTTGCCCTGGGGCGTGACGATCACCGGCAGATCATCGGCATAGGGCTGGCTCAGCACTAGCTGGGCATCGGCGGCTTCAAAGCCATTGGAACTGCCGAGCAGGTCGATGTCCCCGGCATGCAGGGCGGCGATCGCCTCTTTGCGGCTGGCGTAGCGGCGCACGTCGAAGGGGATGCCCAGCAGTTCGCTGATCAGCCCGGCATAGTCGGCGGTCAGGCCTTCGTATTCGCTCTGGCTGACATTGATATCGAAAGGCGGGTAGTCCGGGCTCGAGGTTCCCAGGCGCAGCACGGCTTTTTCCTTCAGCCAGCGCCGATCATCCGGCGACAGCGCTACGCCTTCGCCACCCACCACTGAGCGGGCCAGCAGCGTGCGCGGTTCACCGGGCTCATCGGCCAGGCTGCTGTTGAGCAACAACGCCGGCAGGCAGACCAGCAGCAAGAGCAGAAGAGCGGGGCGCAGGGTCATGGCCGGCTCAGATCACAAGATTGCGATTTGCCAGACCCATAAGGTCGACGAAAGATCCTACCTGAAGCTTCTCCATGATCCGGCTCTTGTAGGTGCTGATGGTCTTGGGGCTCAGCAGCATGCGAATGCCGATGTCGTTGTTGGAAAGGCCGGCGGCGAGCATGCGCAGCACTTCCATCTCGCGGTGGGAAAGGCTGGCCAGCCGCTCTTCTTCGCTGCCCAGCGGGCCGCGGCTGGCGGACATGTCAGGGAAGGTCGAGTAGCCCTTGAGCATGGCTTTCAAGGCAAACACCAGTGCGTCCAGGTCTTCGTCCTTGTGCACGAAGGCCGAGCTGCCGGCATCCAGGCAGCGACGGGCGAACAAGGCCGCGGGCTGACCGGTCAGGACCATGATTTTCGGCGGTTTTTCCAGCAGGTGCAGGCGTTTGATCACGCCCAGGCCATCCAGGCCGGGCAGGCCGATATCGAGGATGACCACATTGGGGCGCAGTTCGCGGGCCATCTGCACGGCGGCCACGCCGTCCCCGGTTTCACCCACCACTTCGTAGCGTTCGCGTTCCAGCAGAATACGCACCGCAAGACGAATTGTGGGGTGATCATCGACGATCAGTACCGTGGGCATTGGCGCAACTCCTTGACGAAGAGGGTAAGCCGTTTCCTGAATCATTCAGGAAGACGAAACGGGCCGGAGCCGGCGAGTCGCCAACGATACGTCGAATCAGGATGCAAGAGTATGGGAAGTATAGAGGCGTTGAAAATTGTGGTAGGAATTGTCGAATATTCCTACATATTGACTAGAGAGACCGCTACACGGACTGTCGCTAACCGATGTTGCCGGGATTGCGATCGCTTCGCGCTCGATCGCTGGCAAGTCAGTTCCCACAGGTCGGGTGCATGCAAGTCCACTGTGGGAGCCGGCTTGCCGGCGATGGGGCAGCAAGGCTGCCCTGCGGTCAACGCCGGGTTCAGAACGACGTGGTAAACGAGGCGAAGTACGCCCGGCCCGCCTCGTTGTAGGTCAAGGCCCCGGCTTCATCGGAGTTGCCTTCGCGGTACAGGCGCTTGTCGAACAGGTTGTTCACGCCCACGCGCATGCTCAGGTTCTTGGTGAATTCATAGCCCCCGCTGATGCCGACAATCCCGTAGGGATCGACGTCCTTCTGGACCTTCTTGTCCAGGGCTTCATTGGCCCGAGCGTTGTAGGTAGGTGCTTCTTGTTTGCCGTAGTAGGTGCCGTTGAGCTGGAACGACAGCTTGTCGGTGACGTTCCAGTCCAGGGTCGAGTTGACCGTGTACTCGGGAATGATGCTCAGCGGCTCGCCGGTTTTCTTGTCTTCGGACTCGATCATGTAGGTGAAGTTGGTGTTCCAGTCCAGCGCTGAGGTCAGCTCGACGAACAGGTTGCCCTCGACACCTTGCACCACGGCCTTGCCGGTGTTTTCCCAGCGCAGGATGCGGCGCCCGTTGGGCAGGCGGAACAAGGTCTGGTTGCCGGCTTCGATCTTGTTCTTGTAGTCGTTACGGAAGTAGGTTGCGCTGGTGCGCCAGGTGCCCTTGTCGTAGGCCAGGCCCAGTTCCTTGTTAACGCTGGTTTCCGGTTCGAGGTTGGCGTTGCCCAGCAGGTAGCAGCCGCCATTGTTGACTTCGCTGGAGTTGCAACCTGCGCCACGGCTGTACAGCAGGTAATTGGGGTTGGCCTGGTACAGGTTCGGGGTTTTGTAAGCGCGGGCGATACCGCCCTTGATGCTCAGGGCCTCGGTGATCTGGTGCGAGGCGTTCAGGCTCGGGCTCCAGTTGTTGCCGTAGTCCTCGTGGTGATCAAGACGCAGGCCAGGGGTGACAATGGTGTTTTCGCCGACTTCGATGTTGTCCTCGGCGTACAGGGCAAAACTGCGCGCGGTGGATTTGGTCTGGGTACGGTCGAAGTTCGGCAGTTCAGCGCCTGGGTCATAGCTTTGCGGGCGCAGCGAGCCCGGGTCGTTGAGCGATTCATAGAGGTATTCGCCGCCCAGGGTCAGCACCTGCTCCAGACCGATGCTCAGTGGCAGGTTGACCTCGCCGGTGGCGCGGGTATTGCGCAGGCGCGACTCGAAGCGTCCGGCACCGCCCGATGGCGCACCTTCGCCCCAGCCGGCCAGGCCTTCATTGAGGCGGTCGTTACGGGTCAGGTCATAGGACAGCGACGCGGTGGAGGTACCCCAGTCATAGTCGCCGCGATGGGTCACGGCAAAGCTTGAGCGTTGCATGACGTTGGTTTCCTTGCCCACCTGGCTTTCGACGAACTCGCCGCCGGCGTTGAGCATGGTGTCGCCGGCAAAGATGTTGCCCTGGCGGCTGTAGCTGGACTCAAAATCAAGGGTGTTGGCCGGGTCGATCTTCCAGCTCAGCAGGCCGTTGATGTCCTTGTTGCGCACGCCTTCGCGGCCGGCCATCAAGGATGAATCGAAGGCCTGGTGCGCCGAGTTGATCTTCATGTCATCGGCGTCGGTCTTGTTCAGGTTGCCATAGACGCGGAAGATCAGGCTGTCGGTAAGCGGCCCGCTCAAGCTGAAGTTGACCCGCTTGCCCGTGCCTTCGGCATCGTCCTCGGGGAGCATGGTGTACAGGGTCATGGAGCCGCGCAGGTCCTGGGTCGGGCGCTTGGTGATGATGTTGACCACACCGCCCATGGCGCCGGAGCCGTAGCGCGCGGCGGCCGGGCCGCGCAGGATCTCGATGCGTTCGACTTCTTCGGCCGGTACCCAGTTGGTTTCGCCCCGGGTGTCGCGGTCGCCGCTCCAGCCATAGCGCACGGCGTTGCGTGAGGTAGAGGGCTTGCCGTCGATGAGGATCAGGGTGTTTTCCGGGCCCATGCCGCGCAGGTCGATCTGACGGTTGTTGCCGCGGGCGCCGCTGCTGCTGTTGCCGGTGAGGTTGACCCCGGGTTCGCGGCGGATGATGTCGGAGAGGTCATTGACTGGTGGGCGTTTCTTGATGTCTTCAGCGGTGATGATCGACACCCCGGGAGCTTGCTTCAGCTCCTCTTCGGCGGTGCCCAGTACCCGGGTGTTCTCCAGCTCGATCGCTTGCCGGCTGCCGTCCACTGGCAGGTCGGTCGGCTGCACCTGGACTTCGTCCGGCTGCAGTTCCAGCGGGGCTGCGGCGATTGCCGTGGAACCCAGGGTCGCCAGCAAGGCAATGCTCAAGCGGCTGAGGTTGAAGCGCGACACCATGTCAGATTTCTCCTGGAGCAAAGGGTGAGCGACCGGGACGGAAGGGCCCGGTCGCTCGGGAAGTCGAGAATGATAAGAATTACCATTCGCGTGTAAACCCTTAAGGAGAAAAATAAAATATTAACGAAGCAGGACGCACAGGCTCTGCTATACGGGGTTCAGCCCATCGCCGGCAAGGCCGGCTCCCACGGGGTTGTGGGTGCACCAATCTATTGTGGGAGCCGGCGTTGCCGGCGAAGCGATGGTCCAGACACATCAAGTTTAATTGACCTGCCACCTGAGTGTTTCGATCGAGCTAGCCTGAAAGCTCGATTTTCAGGAGACCCAACATGGACAGTCCAGCCTCCCATCGCCTGAGACGTGGGCGAGTATCGACACTTGGCGGCTTATACCTGCTGACCAGCATCACCGAAAACCGCCAACCGGTTTTTACCGATTTTCACCTGGCTCGGCTGATGGTTGAGCAACTGCAATATGCACAGCGTCAAGCGTTGGCTAAATCCTTGGCCTGGGTGATCATGCCCGATCACCTGCACTGGTTGATCGAGCTGCGCCAGGGCACCCTTGCGTCACTGGTACGCCGGGTCAAATCTCGCAGTACCTGCCTGATCAACAAGGCCAGCCGGCGCAAGGGTCGTTTATGGCAGCACGGTTTTCATGATCGGGCGTTACGCCGGGAAGAGGATGTTCAGGCGGTGGCTCGCTACATCGTTGCAAACCCGTTGCGGGCTGGTTTGGTGTCCAGCATTGGTGATTATCCGCATTGGGATGCAATCTGGCTTTAGAGGCCTGGGGCCGCTGGGGCAGCCCATCGCCGGCAAGGCCGGCTCCCACAGGGCGATGGCCGCGCAGCGGCCTGGTCGTTAGCCGTTACTCGCGTCCGCGCATGAAGAAGCCGGCGACATACTTGCGAAAGGTGTCCAGGCTCTTGAAGTCGGCATAACGCTTGAACGTCTCGCCCTCCGGCTCCGGCCCCAGCGGCTGCTCGGTCAGCGACACCGACAGCACCCGGTCCTGGTCGGAGCTGAGCACCAGCGCGTCCATGCCCTGACCACCGAGCACCGGCCGGCGCATGATCACCTTGACGCCCTTGCTGGCCATCCAGTCGATCAGCGAGATGAGCATCTTCAACGGCTCACGCTCTTCATCGCGATACACCGGGAACAGTTGCCCGCGCGACAACACCGGCACGCTGGCAACATGAATCAGCTCATAGAAATGACTGCCGGCACTGGCCGGCGAGTAGATCGCCAGGGCCAGCAACGGCCCCGGGGTCTTGCTGCCGCCCCAGAGCAGGTGATGGCCCTGGAAGTCGAAGCCGTCTTCACTGCGGTCGTTGAATACCTTGCGCGCCTTGATCTGGCTGACGCAGTCGAGCAGCAGGCCATGCCGGCGATGGTTGCCAAAGGCCGTGGACTCACGCAAACGCGCCTTGAGCATCATCATGTGCTTCATGTCCAGGCGGGTTTCCAGGTAGTTGCTGGCCGGCACCCGCTCGATCAACGGATAACGGCTGGCGACCCCGCGCAATTCGGCGAACTGCCCGGTGAGGTCTTTTTTCAAGTGGGTGGCATAGACGTTCAAGCCACTGGCTTCGATCAAGGTCAGCAGCAGCGACAGCAGCCGATGCTGCTCGCGTTTGTCGCCACTGCCTGCAGACTCGCCAGCAGCGCCGCCGGCCGCTTTGAAATCAACGATCAGGCGCAAGGGGGTGTCCGGTGCGAGCCAGGCAGCCGGTGGCGAGTCGTTGTCGCTGTCGCGGCTGCCACTTTCCCGCTCATCCTTGATGAACGCGCAGTCTGGCGCGTGCTCGGCCGTGCCCGGGTTGTTCTTGAGGAACAGCGTGCCGGTGTTGCCATTGAGGTTGACGTTGAGTACCGGCATTGCTTTGGGCTGGCAGTCGCAGGCCAGCCAGTGGCCGGCGGCGCGCACCTTCATCAGCAGCTGGTTGGCCTGCAACAGGCGCGGGCCTTCCAGGCCGCCCTGGACAAAACCACGCAACAGCGCGTCTTCAGCAGGGGTGAGGGTGCGCACCAGCGCGGCGTTTTTTTCGATGATTCGCATGGACAATCCTGGCCAGCCTTCCTGTGCCTGCCACCTTAATGCAAAGCCCGGCTGGCGAACATGCCCGCCAGCCGAGCCAGGTGCTGCTTACTGGCCGCCAAACAGCTTGGCGGCGCGGGCGCGGATCTCTTCCACGCTGAGGTCTTCCTTGTGGGTGGAGACGAACCACAGGTTGCCGAACGGGTCTTTCAGGGTGCCGCTACGGTCGCCGTAGAACTGGTCTTTGACTTCGGTGACCTGGGTGGCGCCGGCAGCGAGGGCCTGGGCAAACACTTTGTCGGCGTCCTCGACATACAGGTGCAGACCAATGGCGGTGCCATTGAGCGACTGGCTGCTGGTCAGCCCACCGGACTGGTCGCAGGGGTCGGCAAGCATCAGCGAGGAATCGCCGATTTTCAGCTCGGCATGGCCGACGCGCCCGTCTGGGCCGTCGAGGCGGAACATCTCGACGGCGCCGAAGGCCTTCTTGTAGAACTCGATGGCCTTGGCGGCATCCTTGATGCCCAGGTAAGGGGTAATGCTGTGCTGTCCTTCGGGGATTGGTTTGACTGCCATTTTATTGATCCTCCTTTAAGGCGCCGCAGGGAATGGCGCGAAACTGTATATTTATACAGTTTCGGCAATTGGGCAAATCAAAAGTCGCGGCGCTGGACGAGTGGCAGTCAGAAAATGTAATCGGTGGTCAGGAAACTCGACTCGCGGTTACGGATGATGTCGCTGATCAGTTGCTTGTTGCTCTCCTGGAATTTGGTCGCCACCAGGGTACGGATCGAAAACACCCGCAGGGCGTCATGCACCGACAGGGTACCCTCGGCCGAATTCTTGCGCCCGTTGAACGGGTAGGTGTCCGGGCCGCGCTGGCACTGGGCATTGAGGTTGATCCGGCCGACCTGGTTGGCGAAGGTATCGACCAGCATGCCGACTTCAGCCGAGTTGCTGCCGAAGATGCTCAACTGCTGGCCGAAGTCGGAATCGAGCACATAGTCGATCACCGTCTGCAGGTCGCGATAGGGCACCACCGGCACCACCGGGCCGAACTGCTCTTCATGGTACACGCGCATCTGCGCATTCACCGGGTACAGCAGGGCCGGGTAGAAGAACGAGCCACGGCTGGCGCCACCGCCCTCGTTAATGACCCTGGCGCCTTTGTCGAGCGCATCGGCCACCAGGCCATTGAGGTAATCGATCTTGCCGGCCTCGGGCAGCGGCGTCAGGGCCACGCCCGGCTCCCAAGGCATGCCCGGCTTGAGCGCGGCCAGCTTGCGCTGGAATTTGTCGAGGAAATCATCGACCACGTCTTCATGGACGAAGAGGATCTTCAGCGCCGTGCAGCGCTGGCCGTTGAACGACAGGGCGCCGGTGACCGCCTCGTTCACCGCGTTGTCGAGGTCGACCTCGGGCAACACGATCCCCGGGTTCTTGGCATCCAGGCCCAGGGCTGCGCGCAGGCGGTGCGGGCGTGGGTGAAGTTTTTTCAGGTCGCTGGCGGCCTTGTTGGTGCCGATGAAGGCGAACACATCGATCTTGCCGCTGGCCATCAGCGCGCTGACGGTCTCGCGGCCGCGGCCATAAATGACGTTGATGACCCCGGCCGGGAAGCTGTCGCGAAACGCTTCAAGCAGCGGGCGGATCAGCAGCACGCCGAACTTGGCCGGCTTGAACACCACGGTGTTGCCCATGATCAGCGCCGGGATCAGGGTGGTGAAGGTTTCGTTCAGCGGGTAGTTGTAGGGGCCCATGCACAAGGCCACGCCCAGCGGCGCGCGGCGGATCTGGCCAAGGGTGTCCTGCTCCAGTTCAAAGCGGCTGGAGCGGCGGTCCAGCTCCTTGAGGGCGCCGATGGTGTCGACGATGTAGTCGCAGGTGCGGTCGAACTCTTTCTCCGAGTCCTTGAGGTTCTTGCCGATTTCCCACATCAGCAGCTTGACCACGGCTTCGCGTTGTTCACGCATCTTGGTCAAAAAGGTCTCGACATGCTGGATGCGTTCGGCCACCCGCATCGTCGGCCAGGCGCCACGGCCTTTGTCGTAGGCATGCACGGCGGCGTCCAGGGCGGTGAGGGCGGTATCGGCGTCCAGCAGCGGGGTATTGCCGAGGATCACCTGGCGCTCCTCAACGCCCTCCTTGAGCCACACCGGGCTGCGGACCGTGGCCAGCGGCCCGTGCCATTGCTGCAACTGGCCGTTCACCAGGTACTCACGTTGCACCAGGGGTTCACCCAGGCGGTACGCCTCGGGGATCTCGTTGGCGGTGGGGAACAGCGTATCGAGCAGACGGTCCATGGGCGCAGCACCTCTTTTTCTGTAATGGGTGAAACGTTTCAGTCCGAGCATAACGCCAGGGCGCTAAAAAAAGCCAGCCTCGCTCAACATTGCGCCCAAGGCGCCGATACAGCGTTAATCCGATGTGAATTACGGACCTATGAGCACAAGAATCCTCGCCCTTGATGACAACCTGGTCCTGCCGACGAACCTGCGTACCACCCTCAATCGCCTGCTGCCAGTGGGCTTTGCCCTGATCGGCATCGGCCTGTCGGTGGTGCTCGGGCGTCTGGATGTACAGCGCCAGGAAGCTGAAGTGATCGCCAATGCCAGCGCGCGCCTGTCGGGCGTGCGGGCCAGTATCGAGGCGCAGCTGCGCTCGGCGTTCGGTGAGACCGAGGGTATTGCCCAGCTACTCAGTGCCGATGGCGAAATCAGCCCCGAGCACTTTCACGACATGGCCCGCCAGGCGATCGCCTCGGTGCCGCACATCCGCCATATTGCCCTGGCCCCGGGTGATGTGATCGCCGACGTCTACCCGCTGCACGGTAACCAGAGCGTACTGGGCATGGATTACCGCCAGATGCCGGAGCAGTACCCGCTGCTGCAGCGCGCCCGTGACAACTACAGCCCGGTGCTGGCTGGCCCGGTGCAGCTGCGCCAGGGCGGGCGTGGGTTGATCTACCGGCGTCCGGTATTCCTCAAGGGGCACAAGGGCGTGAAACTATACTGGGGCAATGTGTCGATCGTCGCCGATATCGACCGCTTGCTCAGTACCGCCGGGCTGGACCTTGACCCGGGCTTCGAGCTGGCCCTGCGCGGCGCCGACGGCCAGGGTTCGGCCGGCGGGATGATCTGGGGCGACCCGAAGCTGTTCACCCAGCACCCGGTGACGGTCAATGTCGATGTGCCGGGCGGGCTCTGGCAACTGGCGGCCAGCCCCCTGGGCGGCTGGCCGTCCATGAGCCTGTTCGTCTCGCCGTTGTTCCTCTTTGCCCTGACCTGTACCGGCCTGTTCAGCGTGTTCGTCGCCCAGCTCAATCGCAGCAACCGCCTGATCAACCTGCGCAACCTCGAACTCAAGCAGTCCCAGGCCCAGCTCGAACGCCTGGCCCATTATGACGCGATCACCGGCTTGCCCAATCGCCTGCACTTTCATCAGCAACTGCTCGAGGAGATCAACCGGGGCCAGCGCCTGGCCGTACTGGTGCTGGATATCGACGGTTTCAAGCAGGTCAACGACAGCCTTGGCCACGCCATGGGCGACCTGTTGCTGCAACAGGCCACTGCACGTTTCATGCAGATCATCGAAGTGCAGGACAGTGTGTGCCGCCTGGGCGGAGATGAGTTCGCCTTTGTGCTCAAGGGGCCGGAGGCTGATTGCATCGAGCGCATCCAGAGGTTGCTGCAGGCCCTGCAACTGCCCTTCGACCTCAAGGGCAACGCCGCCCTGGTCACCGGCAGCATTGGCCTGGCCTGGTGCCCGGAGCATGGCCAGAGCGTCGATCGCCTGCTGCGCCATGCCGACACCGCCATGTACGCGGCCAAGGAGAGTGGGCGCAACGCTTACCGCCTGTACCAGCCGGAAATGACCCAGCGCCTGCAGGCGCGCCTGGACCTGGAGCACAACCTGCGCCGGGCCCTCAAGCACAATGAGTTCGAGCTCTGGTACCAACCCAAGATCGACCTGTTCAGCGGCCGCGTCGAAGGCGCCGAAGCGCTGCTGCGCTGGCGTGATCCAGAGCACGGGCTGGTATCGCCAGCGCAGTTCATCCCCCTGGCCGAACGCACGGGGCTGATCATCCCCTTGGGTGAGAAGGTACTGGATCTGGCCTGCGCACAGATCGCTGCCTGGCGCGCCGCCGACCGCCTGCCCGGGCCGGTGGCGATCAACGTCGCAGCCTTGCAGATCGAGCGCAGCGACTACGTCGCCAGCCTCAAGCGCTCGCTCAAACGCTACGACCTGCCGCCGACCTTGCTGGAGGTGGAAATCACCGAAAGCCTGCTGATGGAAAGCCAGCAGCATGCCTGTGCGGTCCTTGCACAGCTGCAGGAATTGGGCGTGACCACGGCGGTGGACGACTTCGGCACCGGTTACTCGTCACTGGCGTACCTGAAGATGCTGCCGATCGACCACCTGAAGATCGATCGGGCGTTTATCAAGGATCTACCTGAAGACGACGATGGCGTGGCCATTACCCGGGCGATCATTGACCTGGGCCACGCCTTGGGCTTCAAGATCACCGCCGAGGGCATCGAGACCGCCGAGCAATATGCGTTTTTGCGCAATGCCGGGTGTGATCAGGGCCAGGGTTTCTGGATGGGTCGGCCGATGCCGGTGGCTGAGTTCGACAGCTGGCTGGGCACAAAAGTAATGGATCAAAGCACTTTGATTCGGTGAGTTTAAGATTGTTGAATCTCGGCTGAGATGCGATTGCCGTTCGCTTGGCTTTTCCTATACTCGGTGTTCATGCCGCCGGGGTGGAGTAAAAAAGTGCGGAGCGATAGAACAGCAATCCTAAATTCGTACGATGCGATGCAAGTCTTGAACGGTCAAGACTTATGCGCAGATGCTATAGATTCTATGCGTCGTTATAACGAATCGAAAGGAAAGCTCCCTGAACAGGAGATCGAAATGCTTCGCATTGAAGCTGAGTCGCAATTCGCTAGGCTGCAACTTTTTTACCTAAAAAAATTTGGCGGATACATTCCAGTTCTTCACTGACGCGCTCTGTGATACCTGATTTGTCTGAAGTGGCTGTTCTAATCGGAAAACGTCGTGATTGTTGTTAGCAAATAGAGGACTTCTTAGTTTTACGTGAAAATTCACCCATCGCGACTTTTTTAGCTAGTTCAAATGCTTCCTAGGATTTATCCTACGCGTTCTGTCGCCTTCAGTCGCTTGCTTGGGCTACATGTTCAAACTAGGCTCGCTCGGTCACTGAATTTTGGTGATCGGGTTTGGCGACCCGGGATCTATATGCAGATATGTCCCTGAATGAAAGCGGGCGTTTTCATGCCCGTATGTCCTTTATGGTGGCTGTACGCGGGAGGGCCTAGGCCCTGCCGGGGTTTCCTGCGTTGATCCGGTTCGCCAACCCGCGTACAGCTACCACCTAATCTCGTTTGGCGACGAGTTCGTGGTAGCGCCACTCAACCAGGAGCCTATCGATGAAGAAACTAGTACCCGATCCCCCATCACTGCATCTTGTCGAAACGATAGAAACTAGTGTCAATAGTTGTCCTGACCACCCACCACTGTTCAATGTCCGAGCTGGGGTGTGTGCAGAGGATGCATTGGTGCATGCGTTGCTTTACCTGAAATGTGCGAGTGCGACGATCTCGCAGGCTGTTCAACATACGAGTGAGGCTGGGCGTGCTTTTGTATGGTCCTCGCAGCACTCTGTTGAAATGGCCAGCGCGCTGATGGATGCCTTGCTAGATGGAGTCGAAGCGCGACAGTTGAAGGTCTGAGCCATAGCTGAAAACTGGTACGTGTTAGATCCTGCTCTATTGGATAAAAAGCACTCACTTTCAGTGACCGGACCTACCAACTGGGGTATCGACAGCCCAGTCAGCGCAAAGTAAATGCGCTGACTGCTTACACTCAAGCATCCTAAGATGGGGCTAGCATAGTTCTTCCCACAGTAAGCACGCTATACCCCACCCGCGGCACCCCCGCCAACCTTAGCTCCACCAACGCCCTCAACGACTCCCCACTCCCCAAATACGCATCACCAAAATCATGCCCCCCCAACGCACTTGGGTGCGCCACCACTTCCAGCAACCCCTGCGCCGGCGCCAACCCCGCGCGTAAATCAGCAGGCGTACACACATAATCCGCCGTCGCCCCTGCCAACTGCTTCAACCTTCGATTAAGCAACGTTTTGAACACCCGCTTCAGCGGCCCGATGTTGTGCCCAAGGTTGCGCGCCAACCTCACCGCCACGCCCTCACGCGCTGCAAACCGGGCGACGATTACGCCAATGGGCCAGATGTTGTGCACGTGCTGGTGCGAGTCCAGGTGGCTGGGCGTCAGGCCCTGGTTCAGGCAGTGCTGCCACTGCGCCTGCAATTCCTGTTCGACGGCTTCGCGCTCGGCCCGGCTCAGGCGCAGGGTGCGCTGTTTCAGGCGCAGGTCGAATTCGCCATTGGGCGCGCAGAAGCGCGGTTGCTTGCCGATGGCTTCGCTCAAGGGCCGGCCATAGGTGAGGTTGAAGTGCAGGCCGATGCGCCCGCGCAAGGCCGGCAACTGCGCCAGGCTGCAGGCGGCGCTGAAGGCCGGCATGTTGGCCATGGCCGTGGCCGAGCTGATCAGCCCGGCCTGGAAGGCATGCAGGATGACCGCGTTGGTGTGGGCGCTGAGGCCGAAGTCGTCAGCGTTGACTATGACCTGTGAGGGCATCCGGGTTCTCCTGTGGCGAGTCGGGCTCGGCGGTTGCGGCCGAGGGTGGGCGGCGCAGGCGCTGCAGTTGCGGCTTGAAGCGTTGCCACAGGCGCAAGGCCAGGCCCAGGGCCAGGCCGCTGGGGCGCCAGCTGTAGAAGCTCTGGCGCTGGTGTTCAAGGGTGGCGCTCATGCGTTCGTGCAGTTGGTGGCTGGAGTTGTTCAGGCTCACCCGCGAGGCGTCGACCCATTCCCAGCCGTCGTCCAGACCCCAATGTATCCATTCTTCGAGCAGCACGCGGCCACTGCCAAGTTCGGCATGGGCAGGCACGAAGGCGAGGTTGTAGTCGTACACCCGGCCGCGTTCGAACACCCCCAGGCGGTAGCTGATGCAGCGGCCATCGAGCTCCAGCAGCACCAGGCGCACCAGGCCCTGGGCCGCCAGGGCGGTGAAGGCCTGGTACATCCATTGGCGGCGCAGGCGGCCAGAGAAGATGCCGACGTCGTCGTCGCCTTTCCAGCTGAGGTCTTCGACGGCGCTGATGGCATCGAGCAGTGGCGTGATGGTGTTTGCATCCGGGACAATCCTGCGTACCTGGGCGCCGCAGGCGGCAATGCGCTTGCGCGCGCGGCGCAGTTTGTAGCGCGGGTCGCCGCTGATTTCCTGGCGGTCTTCGGGCACGATGCGGTGCACCGGCACCCGGCAGTTCAGGCGCTGTTCATGGGTGGAGCTGCGCCGCGCCCAATGCCTGAGCAGGCTGTGGGCCACCGCGCCGGCGGGCACTTCGTCCAGTTGCAGCAGGGCGTGGGGCAGTTGCTTGCGGATTGCCCGTAGCACCTGCGCGTCCGCCTTGGCCGGCAGGTCGCAGAGCAGGGCGATGCGGTCGCTGAGCGGATAACCCAAATGGCGCACCACCTGCACCGTCAGTGGCCCGAAGCGCTCATGGCTGCGAATCAGCGGCAGGCACAGGCTCAATCTGCCCTGATCGCGGCCCACCAGTACCTGCAACTGTTGCCCGGCTGTCAGCGCCGCTTCCGCCGCACGCAGCCAGCCGAGGTGGTTGAACGGCGTGCTGTCGGCCAGTTGCTGGCGCAGTTGCTCGTAGTCGGCGGCGGGGAAGTCCGCCGCCGCCAACGACGGGTACCACTGCAGTTCAAGGCTCATGGGCTCAGGTCACCGTGGCCGGGGCCGCGCTGGCTTCAGGTTTGCGCAGGGCCTCCAGGCGCGATTCGCTGTAGCGCGTTTCGCGGAAGAACTTCCAGCGCCCGAACAGGCAGTACACGTGCATGATCCGCCCCTGTTCCTTATAGCCCATGCGCAGGTGCAGCTTAAGCGCCGGGATGTTGTGGCTCTCGCACACGTCCACCACGGTGTCGCAACCCTGGGCAGCCATGGCTTTCCACAGCTCCAGCTGCACGTCGACCGACAGTTGCGAGCCCCAGTAGCGGCGGATCATTTCGCCTCCAAACTCGAAGAACTGCCCAGGCTCCACCGGGAACCAGCAGCCGTAGTAGTGGCGATCGTGGTAGTGGCGCAGGCTGCCCCAGATAAACGCCACGGTGTCGCCGGCGTCATCGAGGAACATCAGCCCGGTGTGGCCTTCGCCAGCCAGCTCGCGCATGGTCTCGATGCGCTCGCCAAAGTGTTTGGCGAAGGCCCGCACGTTGTGCACGGTGATGGTTTCGACGCGCAACGCCGGGTAGGGTTTGAGCTTGTGCGGCGGCACGGGGCTGACCAGGTCACGCTCCATCCACAGCAGTTCCCAGTGGTAGAACAGGTAGCGCTTGACCCCAGCGCGAATAGTATTGCGCAGTCCTTTGCGCTTGATGCGATCCTGGATTTTGCTCAAAGCACTCATGGTGCCTCCTGTTGCTGGCAGGTGAGGTGCGCGCTTATGACGCGCTCCAGGTCAGGGCGAACAGGGTCTGCCCCGGTAGTTGAAACTGAATACGGCCGCGTTCGCAGGTAAAGCGCGCGCTGCGTGGTTGGTTGTCGGGGCCAAACAAGGTCAGGGCGCCTTGCGGGCAGTTTTGCTCGGTGGCCAGGCTCACCTGCTGCAGGCGCTCGCCCTTGTTCACCCCGAGCAGGCTGCGCTGCTTGCCGCGGGCCATGGCCAGGGCATCGACTTCGAAGGCGTCGTTGTCCAGGGCCAGCACCTGGTCGAGCCAGTGCTGCTGGATGAACTGCTGGGCCAGGCCCACGGGCTTGAGTTCAAAACCGTTCTCGCCCAGCACCCGGACCATGCCCTTGGGCCACTCGGGCTCATCGGCAACGTGGAACCAGTTGAGCATGTCGAGCAGGCCGTCCTGGGAGGCGTTGATCACCACCGACGCCCACCACAGCGCGGTGAAGTGGGTTTCCTGATCGTAAGGGCTCAAGGTCGAGCCGCTGGAGACGTTAGTCTGGTCGAGCAGCAGCGCCTTGTTCGGCCGGCCTTGGGCATCGAGGCCGACCAGGGCTGCGGCCTGGCGTACCGAGTCGCGGTAGCTGCGGGTGGCCAGCAGGTCGCGGACCATCCATTCGTGCCAGGCCAGGGCGTCGATCTGCTGGCCGTGGTCTTTGAGCAGGCGCCGCGCCCAATCGAGGCCGATGCGCGTTTCGCTGCTGCTGTGCAGGGGGCCGTTGACCAGCCGCGAGCTTGCCGGCATGGCGATGCGTACCCCGGCCTCGCGGGCCCCTGGGCTGTGTTGCACGTGCTCGGCCATGGCCTGGAAGTAGCGGCTGAAGCTCGGGTAGTCGCTGTAGTTGAGGTTCGGCTCATCGGCGAAGGCCAGGTAGTGCAGGGTGCTGCCGCCCAGGTTGCGGGTGGTGTTGAGCCAGTCGTCGAGGCCGTCGTTGCTGGTGCGGTTGGCGGCCAACACTGACTCGCGGCCGGTGCCGGCCAGCAGGGTGATGTCTTGTTTGATCGCATAGCGTTGCTGGTAGAAGCGACGGAACTCATTTTCGTAGCCGGGTTGGCGCGCCAGCAAGTCGGCAAAGCTGTAATAGCCGGCGGCTTGCGGGCGCAGGGCGTCGAGCGCGGCATAGCTGGAGGGTGGCGGCAGCACATAGGGCAGGTTGACGCCCAGGTCCGGGGTACGGCCCAGCACCTTGTGGCCCAGGGTTAGCATGACCTTGCCCTCGGCGTTGTGCAGCGGCCCCAGTTGTTCGGCCTGTTGGGCGAACAGGTTGGCGCTGCCGTCGAGCCAGAACGCTGCCTTGCCGCGGCCTTGCAACTGCAGGCGGAAGGTTTGCGCGTGACTGGACACCGGCAGCGGCAAACGATCGAACTGCCAGTAGGCCGGGTAGGGCTTGAGCGCCAGGCTCAGTTGCTGGTTATCGCCCAGGCGCTGCACCTGCAGACCGCGCACGCCGCCGTGGTATTTACCGGCCAGGGTGGCTTTTTCGCCCGCGGGCACACGAAAGTACAGCGCCACATTGGGCCCGACTTCGGCACTGAAGTGCACCTTGGCCGGGGCGAACAGGGCGCGGGTGCTGTCGGCGTGCTCGATGCGATACCGCCTGAAGCTGTAGCCGGGGATTTCCAGCTGGTAGTCGCTGGTGCTCGCCGCCAGTGGCCATTGCACCCGGCCACGGGGTTCATTGGCCTTGATCGGGCGATCGGCCTGTAAGTGGCCCTGGCCATTGAGCAGGAAGATGTGTTCGGGGTTGGCGTCGGCCTGCCAGGCCGGTTGCCAGCTGACCGTCACGGTGTCGGCCTTGGCCGCCTGCAGGTACAGGCTGCCATCGCGCAGGTCGCCCCAGTGCAAGGGCACAGCCTGCACGCTGGCGCTCAACAGCACGCCGCTCACCACCAGGGCCATGGGCTTCATGCTGGCCGCCGTTGCAGCATCTGCCGCAGTGGCGCCAGGTCGCTGGGCAGTACCAGCAAGGTTTGCCAGAACGCTACGCGACTGAGTTTGCAGTACAGCAGCAACATCGCCAGGGTCACCGCCAGGTAGGCGATGGACGAAGCCATGGCGGCGCCGACGATGCCGTAGGCGGGAATCAACAGCATGTTGAGCACCAGGTTCAGTGCCGCGCCCAGGCCCATCATCAGCGATACCGTGCCGGGGCGGTCCTTGCCCAGCAAGTCGAGGCGCAGGATGCTCGCATAGCACAGGCCGAACAGCCCCGGCAGCAAGGCCAGCAAGGCCGGGTAGGCCGGTTGGTATTCGGCGCCGAACAGGGTGACGATCAGCCACTCGCCGATCAGCGCCATGCTCAGGCAGGCGCCGAGCATCACCGTGGCGGTCAGGCGCAGGGCCAGCGGGGTGAGCTTGTCCATGCCGGCGTCCTGCTGCAGCAGGCGCTTCATCAACGGCGTGGTCACAGCTTCGGGGACGATCAGCAGCAGTTCGGCGGCGGCGCTGGCCATGGCGTAGTGGCCTAGTGCGGCGCTGCCGAGCATGGCACTGATGAACAGGTAGTCCGAACGCAGGATCACTTGCTGGAACAACAGGTCCGGATGGCTCTTGGCACTGTAAGACAGCAGCTCGCGCTGGCCGCTGCGATCCCAGCACAGGCGGATCGAGTGCTGCTTGCCGAGCCAGTACAGGCCCAACAGCACCACCAGGCTCAGGCCCAGCAGCCAGCTGATCAGCGCCGCTTCCAGCGCCGCGCTCTGCCACATCCAGAACATCCCGACAAACAGCAGCAGCGGCACCAGCGACTCGGTCAGGCGCAAGGCGTTGAAGGCGCCGACGCCGCCGCTGGCGTTGTGCAGGGTCAGCAGGCCGCTTTTGAGCACCGTCAGCGGCACCGCCAGCAGCAACAGCCAGGCCAGCAGGCCGAGCTGGGTGGTCACTTCAAGTTCGTTGCCGAACGCCCGGGCCAGGGCCACGCAGATCAGGGTCAGGGCGCCGGCCACCAGGCAGCCGTAGATCAGCACCTGGCTGAGCAGCAGGCCCATGCTGCGCTGCTTGGCCGCCTGGTAACCGACGGCGGTGTTGAGGCCGCCGCTGGTGGCGGCGCTGATCAGGTCGGGCAGGGTACTGAGCAGGGCGAACAGGCCGCGCTCGCTAGGGCCGAGAATGCGCGCCAGCAGCACGTTGCGCATCAGCCGCAGGGCGATCATCGCCAGGCGCGTGCCCATGCTCAGCAGCAGGTGGCGAACATAGTGGCTGCGGCTCATGGGCGGCCCCCGCGGCTGATCCGCCAGGCCAGCAAGGTGGGCCGGCTGGCGGTGCGCTGGCTGACGCTGATGCGTGGCAGGGCCAGGGGGTCGTCATGGCCCTGGCAGATCCCCGGGCGGGTGCTCAGGGCAAACGGGTAGCAGTGCGCCGCCAGGCGCTCGCGCACCCGTGCATCGTGGTCGCCGTTGGGGTAGCAGTACACCGGCAGCGGCTGCTTGCAGCCTTGTTGCAGGGCGTAGTGGCTGCGGCTCAGTTCCTCTTCCAGGCGCTGGTCGTCCAGGCCCGGCAGCAGCGCGTGGCTGGCACCGTGGGGGCCGAAGCTGATCAGCCCGGAGTTTTCCAGGTGGCGCACCTGGTTCCAGTCCAGGGCCTGGGGCAGGGATTCGGCCGGGCAGGCATCGGTGAGATGATGCAGGGCGATCGGGCTCAGGGTTTTCAGGCTTTGCAGGTATTTACCCAGGGCCCTGCTGCGGGCATGGGCCTGTTCGTTCATGAAGTAGGCCGCCGGCAGCGGCCTGCCGATCTTGCGCAACTGCTCGATCAGCGCCCGTCGGGAGATTTCGCCATGGGTGCCCCAGAGGGTTTCGCCCAGGCTTTCCCACCAGAAGCGCTGGCGGCTGCCGATGTAGTCGGTGGACAAAAAGATGCTCGCCGGCACCTGGTATTGCTGCAGCAGCGGGAAGGCATTCAAGGCGTTGTCGCGCCAGCCGTCGTCGAAGGTCAGGGCGACCTTGGGGCGGCCGCCGTTGCGCGGCTGCTCGTGGGTTTTGAGCAGGTCCATCAGGTGCACGCAGTCAAAGTGACGTTGCAGCCAGCGCAGCAAGCGCTCAAAGGCCTGGGGGCCGACGCACAGTTCGTTGCGATGGGGCAGGGCGGCGCTGCTGTCCTCGGCCAGCACCCGGTGCAGCATGAGGATCACCCCGGCGCCGCGCAATTGGCTGCGACCCTTGGGCGAATTGAGGTACAGCCAACCGCTGGCACGCTTGATACTGGTTTTTATCGGCATGTCAGGTGCTCATCGAGTCTGGTCGGGGGTCCATTGGTTGTAGCTGTGCCCACGCAGGAACTGCCACAGGCCGACGCTCATTCCGGCCAGGGTCACCAGCACGAAGGCCGCCAGGCGAAACGGCTTGGGCAGGCGTTGGCGCACATCCAGCAGGCCGGCGATGGCAGCGCCATAGCCGAGCAATTGCGCGGCCAGGGTCAGTTGGTAAAAACCGTGGCCGTCGAGCAACCACAGGTTGGCCAGCAACAGCGGCAACAACAGCACCGGCGCCAGACGGCGGATCAGCTTGTGGCTGATCAGGGCAATGGCGTACAGGCCATGGCGCAGCGGGTTGAGCAGCTCACGACGGGCGGCCAGGCTGATCAGGCCGCCAACGGTGACGCGCTGACGGCGGCTGAACTGGCGCTCGGCCTCGTCCACGCCCTGGTCGAGCACCTGGGCCTCGTCGACGTAGACCACGCGCTTGCCGGCGACTGGCGCGCAGGTGTTGATATAGAAGTCGTCGTTGACCCGCGCCGGGATCGGCTGGTACAGCTCGCGACGTAGCGCCTGCAGGGCGCCGTCGGCGGACACCGTGCAACCGGTGCGGCTTTCCACCCGCCGCAGCCAGGCTTCGTAGTGGCGGTACAGGCTTTCGCCCAGGCTCAGGCCCTTGCCGGGCACCGGGATGATCATCTTGCCCACCGTGCCACCGACCTGCGGGTCGGCAAAGGGCGCCAGCAACGCCGCCAGGGTACCGTCGATCCAATGCACATCGGCGTCGGTGAACACCACGATGTCGCCCGTGCACTGGGTGACGGCGACGTTGAGCACGCTGTTCTTGCCCAGGCGCGGCAGGTCCAGGACCTGGATGCGCGGGTCGTCGAAGCCGCGCGCCAGGGCCACGGTGCGGTCAGTGGAGCCATCGCTGGCGACGACGATCTGCAAGTGTTCGGCCTGGTAGTCCTGGGCCAGCAGGTTGCGCAGCTTGTTGTCGATATTGCCTTCTTCGTTGTGGGCGGCCACCACCACGCTGACCCGTTGCGGCGCCAGCGGCGCAGGTGCATGCCGGCGGAACAGCGGCCCGACCAGGGTCAGCAGCAAGGGGTAGCCCAGCCAGGCATAAAATGGCAGTAACAGGCACAACCAAAAAATCAACTCAGCCACGGGCGGGCCTCCTTGCGTTCCAGTTGAACAGGCTGAACACGAAGGCCGCGCCGGCCAGGTGCAGGCGGATCCAGTGCAGCCCCCAGAGCTGCAGGGCAAAAAGCGGGTCGCGGTGTGTCAGGCTCTGGCGCAGGCTCAGCACCAGCGCCGGGGCACTGGCGATGAACAGCATGAACAGCGGCAGGCGCGGGTAACCAAAGAGCAGCGCCGACAAGGCCAGGGCATCGAGCATCCAGATACTCAGCGACAACAGCGGAAAGCGCAGCAGGCGCAGGCTCGGTCCGTTGCTGCGCAGCAGTTGCAGGTTGCTGCCCTGGCGCCACAGCTCCTTGCCCAGCCACTCGCTCCAACTGCATTCGAAGCCCCAGTGCAACGCCACCGGATTGCGCAGGGCCAACAGGCGTGCGCCGGCCTTGTTCAGGTGCCAGGTGAAATCCTTGTCTTCGCCGGTGCGCAGGGTTTCGCTAAAACCTCCGACCTTGTCGAACCAGTGGCGCTGCATCAGCAGGTTGGGGGTCGGCAGCCATTGCATACGGTGCAGTGCCGGCAAGCCTGCGCGCAGGGTGCGCCGTTGCCAGGCGCGGGCGAACCAGGGCGCCTGGCGCGGGGTGTCGCAGTCCAGGGCAAATACGTCGCCACGGCCTTCGGCATGCAGGTCGAGCAGCAGGCTCAGCCAGTGCTCGGGTACTTCGAGATCGGCATCGAGAAACGCCAGCCACTCGCCGCTGCTGGCCTGCACGCCGCGATTGCGCAGGGCGCCAATGGTCAGCCCGGGCAGCTCCAGCACCTGGGCACCGAGGCGGCGGGCGATCTGCGCGCCGTCGTCGCTGGAGCCGTTGTCGAGCACGATCAGCTCGCACTCTAGGCCGGCATCAGCGGCGGCGGTGAGCGCCGACTGCAGGGTTCGGCCAATATGCCGGGCCTCGTTGAACATCGGTACTATGACACTGACTTTCATGCCTTCACCTGTTTCAGGCGTGCCTGTTCAGCGTTAACGCGCAACACGCTGGACAGCGCCAGCATGATCCATAGGTACTTGTGGTTGGGCGCGCTGAGGAACATCAGGAACAGGCTGATGGCGAGCATGCTCATGCACAGGTGGGTGAGCAGGTCGGCCTGGTAGTGGTCGCCCTGTTGCAGCCACAGGCGCCGGGCATGCCAGACGTTATAGAGGGCCAGCAGCACCATGCTGGCGAATAGGATGCCCGCGGGGACGCCGACTTCGCTGAAGATCTCCAGGTAGGTGTTGTGCGCCCGGCGGTACAAATCGCCGACCTTGCGGTTGGCCGAGAAGGCCTTGGCGTAACCGGTGGTGGCATAGTGCAGGGGGAAGGTGCCGGGACCGCTGCCGAGCAGCGGATGCTCGCGGATCATCTTGCTGCCGACCACGATGTACGAGGAGCGCCTGCCCAGGGAATCATCCTTGAAGGCGTTGACCCCGGACTTGAGCAGCGCCAGCGACTGGATGCGCGCCACGTAGCTTTCCGGCATCAACGCCACCAGCGTGGGCAGCAGGATCGCCAGGCCGAGCATGGCAAAGCCCAGGTGCCGCGGGCGCAGGTGGGCGACCTGGGTGCGGTAGTGCACCAGCACGATGCCTAAGCTGATCAATAGCACCACCAGGCCCGAGCGCGAGTTGGTCTTGGTCATGCCCGCCAGCAAGAGGATGCAGCAGGCGATCCAGAGCAGCTTCTGCACCCGCCCGGGGCTGTTGAACACCAGCCACAGGGCCATGGGCACGGCGATGGCGATGAACATGGCAAACACGTTGGGGTCTTCCAACAGGCCCGCGGCGCGGCCTTCGTCCTGGTACTTGGCCGAGACCATGGCCATGATGCAGGTCAGGCCGACGCTCAGGGTCACCAGCCGGTACAGCATCGGCAGGTCGAGTTCGCGGCCGATCAACAGGGTGATGCCGAACAGCAGCAGGCCTACCGCCAACTCACGCACATGGCCCAGGGACATCTCGCTGCTGTCGCTGGCCAGAAAGCTCAGCAGGTACAACGCCAGAAAGCCCAGCAACAGGCGCCACATGGTGCTGCGCAGGCGCTCGGCCGGCAGTTGCTTGATCGCCAGTTGCAGCACCAGCACCAGCGCCAGCGCGGCGCCGATCAGCTTGGTGGCGGTCAGTTGGCTGTCCTTGAACAGGCCTTCGAGCGGCACCAGGGTGATGATCGCCAACAGCCCCCAGGCCGGGCGCCTGTACAGCGCCAGCAGGCCGGCCAGGCCGATGACCGCGCCGGGCGCGAGGAATGGGTAGGGGCTGGCCAGCAGCGCCAGGCAGGCAATGGCCAGCAAGCCGATCAGGGACAGGGGAATGATCATGCGCAGGTCTCCGTGGCCGCGCCCAGGTATATCCGGGCCCAGCGTTGCGCCAGCGTCGGCAGGTGATAACGTTCGCGTTGGGTGTGCCGCGCCCGGGTAATCAGCTCACCGGCCTGGGCCGGGTCGAGCATCAACGCCTCAAGCTGCATTGCCAGTTCATCCACCGCCAGGGGCCGGGCCAGCAGACCGCTGTGCCCGTGTTCGATCACATCAGGAATACCGCCAACGCCAAAGGCCACCACCGGTACGCCATCCTGCATGGCTTCGAGCAGGATCATCGGCGTACCTTCGGTGCGCGAGCTGATCACCAGGGCATCCAGGCGCGCCATCCAGGCGCGCATGTCGGTCTGATAACCCGGCAGGCGAATACGCTCGCTCAAGCCAGCGGCATCGATGCGTGCCTGCAGGGCTTTGCGCTCCGGGCCGTCGCCGAGCATCACCGCAGCGAGCTGCGGATGACGCTGGCACAGCGGGATCAGGGCATCGAGAAACAGGTCCGGGCCTTTTTCGCGGCTCAAGCGCCCGACATAACCGGCCAGCCAGCGACCGTCGCCATGGCGGCGTTCGGGCAGCGCTTGGGCGTCGGGCAAACCGTTGGGAATCACCTGCAACTTGGCTTCGGCAACCCCCGCCTGGCGGTGGATGCGCTTGATGCTTTCGGCCACGCAGATCACCTGGCCGATGGTGGCGGTGCGGCACAGCTGCAGGCTGATCCAGGTATACAGGTGTTGCTTGCGGCTGGTGGGGGTGAAGCCGTGCTGGGTAGCGACCATGGGCAGGCGCCACAACCTGGCCCCCAGCCAGCCGAACAGCAGGCCCTTGAAGTTGTGGCTGTTGATCAGCGGCTGCTGGTCGTGGCGCTGGCGCAATTGGCCGAGCAGCTCGCCCATACCGTCGCAGGTCTGGCAGGCCACGCCGGCGGCGCGAAAGCGCGCCACCAGTTGGTCCGGGGCTCCGAGGAACAGCACCAGGTGCTGTCCGGGGGTGGACCGGCAGTGGTCCAGCAGCATGCGCTCGACGCCGTAGAAGCCACCACTGCTGAGCAGATGCAGGATGGGCCGCATGGGCGTCAGCGCAGCGTTCAATTGCGCACCCAGTGCACCAGCCGCGGCAGCGACCAGCCCTTGTAAGGGTTGGGAGTTTCCGGGGTCTGGTCGTTGATCACCAGCAGTACCGGCAGGTCCAGTTGATGGCTGATTTGCGCCGGGTGCTTGAAGCGCCGGTCAAAGAACTCTTTGACGTACACCAGGGCAATGGCCAGCAGCAGGCCGGTGAGCATGCCGAACGGCACGATCAGCAGCGGCCTGGGAAACGCCGGCTCCGCAGGCTCATACGGCGCGCTGAGGATCCGCGCGTTGGACAGACCGTTGAGCAGGTCGGCCCCACGCGACTCTTCGTAGCGCTGGGTGTAGGTAAAGTAGGCCTTGTGCAGGGCGTCGATCTCGGTGTCGAGCTGGCGCGCCTTGCTCTGGGTCTCTTGCAACTGGTGCACGCGGCCTTTGAAGTCAGCGATGCGCTGGGTCTTCTGGGCGATCACGTTCTGCACCACGGCCAGGTCCTTTTCACGCTCCTTGATGCGGTTGGCGACGATCTTGAGGAACTGCTGGCGGGTCTTGGCGATCTGTTCGCGCTGCAGCAGCATCTGCTCGCTGCCAGGCTGGAACACCGCCAGGTCGCTGACGTAGGTCAGCACCAGGGTGGTCAGCTGTTCACCGAGCTGCTTGATCTCGCGGTCCTCGAACGCCACGTTGTCGACCGTGGTGGTGAAGGTGTAGGGGAAGGCGAAATCGCGCATGCCAGCGTTGCCGGCCGCGGCCAGGCTGGTTTTCAGGTACTCCAGCCACTGCTGGCTTTGCAGCAGGCGGTCGCGGTACAGGTTCAGCGCCTGTTCTTCGGTGTTGATGGCGTTGAGGCGGAAGGTGATTTCTTCTTTGGGGTCCGAGGAGCCGATGCTCTCGAGCATCCCCAAGCGCTTGCCTTCGAGGTTATCCATGCGCACCTGGTACTGCAGTTTCTTCTGCTCGTAGAACTGCTCGGGCAGCTCGTTGGACTGCAGGTTCTGGCGGTTGTGCAGGTAGTTGTCGAGCAGGCGGCTGACGAACAGCGTACCCAGTTTCGGATCGGGGAAGCTGTAGGTCACCGAGACCACGTTGGAGCCCGGCAGGGTTTCGATTTTCAGGTCCTCGATGGCGTCATCGGTCAGGGTGTCGAGCTCGGTGTCGCGCACCGGGTCGACTTCCAGGCCGAACAGCGAGCGCAGCGGGTTGACCACGTACTCGCGCAGCGGGTTGGTAATGATGTTGCGGATCGGCCCGAGCACCATCCGTTGCATCAGGCTTGGCGGGACCTCGTACTTGCCCTCGGCGCGCAGCTGGCTGATGGTTTCGCGGATCAGGGTTGGCGAGCGCAGGATGTTGCTCTCGGTTTCCATGTCGGCCAGCGACGGTGGGATGAACTTGTCGGTCTCCTGGGCCAGGGCGGTGTTGGCATCGCTCTGGGACAGTTTTTTCGACTGCACGATCACTTGCGCCGTAATGTCGAAGCTCTGTTTGAGCACCAGCGGCAACAGCAAGGCGATCACTGCGAAGACCAGGAACACACGTTTGACCAACTGGCGGTTGGCAAAGAAGATCCTGAAGAATTCATGCAGGTAGTTTTCTTTTGTATTCATGCTCGGATACCCGCCTGGGATTAGTTGTTGTCGCTTTCTTTGTTGTCAACGCGATAACCGAAGCTGAAACCGACCCCCTGGAACAGCACCACGTCAGCCAGTTGCCGGGCCAGGTCGCCGGCGCTGGCGAGCTTGGTCTTGGGCACATAGAGCATGTCGTCCGGCTGCAGGTAGGCGACTTGCGCCGCGCTGGCGTCCAGGGCCTCGTCGACGTTGTAGGGCACGGCCTGCACCTGGTTGCCGTTGCGGCGCATGATCACCACCGAATCGAGCCGCGCCTTGACGTTCGGGCCTCGGGCCAGGGTCAGGGCTTCGAGCACTGACACCGGGCGGCGGATCGGGTAGGCGCCGGGCTGGCCGACTTCACCCAATACGTAGATTTCGTTGACGGCGGTGGACTTGAGCATCACGTCCACGGTCATCCGCCCCGGCAGGTCGGCATAGCGCTTGTTCAGGTAGGTCTGCAGCTGGGTGACGGTCATGCCCTGCAGCGGTACCGAGCCGATTTCCGGGAAGCTGGCCTGGCCGTCGCTGCCCACGGTGATCTCGCGGCTCATGCCGGTGGCGGGGTGGCTGAGGGCGCTTTTCAGCTGCTGCTCGTTGGTCAGCGGGCTGATCACCTGCACGGTGACGTTGTCACGCCCCGGCTGGAACAGGTGCTTGTTGCGGTAGGCCTGCTGGATGGTCCGCCGCGCTTCATCCGGGGTTTGCCCGGCGATGTTCACCGAGGTGTTGGCCCGTGGCAGCTCGATGGTGCCGTCCGGCAGCACCAGCTGGTTGCCGTTGAGCGAGCTGGCCGCCGGGAACTGCAGGCCCACGGTGTCACCGGGCTGGATGCGGTACGCCGCCGAACCGCTGGTACTGATGTGGAAGATCACATCGAGCACGTCCTGCGGGCGTAGCACCTGCTCGCTGCGCGGCAGTTCGGCATCCTGGGCGTTGGCCGGGTTGGCGGTCATGATCTGGACCGGCATCTGCCGGGTGTCTTGATTGGCGCAGCCGGCCAGGGTCAGCAGGCACAGCGCGAACGTCGTGTATTTCATGTGAGGCTCCTGGGCTGCTGGCCTAAAGGTTGTTGTACAGCCACTTGGGCATGTAGTACTTGCGCCGGTTGAACACGCTGCCGATCAACCTGGCGCCGGCTTGGGTCAGGCGCTGGGCGGTGGCCTGGGCCACTTCCCAGCGGGTGTCTTCGGCGCACACCACCAGGATCACGCCGTCGACCAGGGTGCCGATGATCAGGCTGTCGGCACTGGCGTAAACGGCCTCGCCGTCGATCACCACGAAGCGGTAGTGCTCACTCATGTGCTTGAGCAGCACACGCAGCAGATCGGGGTTGAGCCGCTCCTTGCCGCGCTTGTAGGTGCCGGCCGGCAGTAGGTCGAACGGCTGGTCGGACAGGCGCACGATGCAGTCCTGCATCAGCGGCGGGGTGTCCTGGTCAAACATCAGGTCGCTGAAGCCGCGCAGTTTATGCAGGGCCAGTTGCTGGCTGAGGTTGTTGCTGCTTGGGCTGCTGTCGACCAGCAACACCGGGCCGCCACTCATCAACGCCAACTGGCTGGCGAAGGCCAGGGCGCTGGTGCTGGTGCCGCTGCCGGTGTTGGCAGCGGTGAGCAGCAGGATGCGCTGGTCTTCGTCGAGCACCGTGGAGGTCAGGTTGGTTTCGCTCGGGGTGGCGATCGTCAGACTTCTTGAAGTAGAACCGTCCATTCAACTTGCTCCGTGGCCGCTGAAGACTTTGAAGGGAGTCTTGAGGAGGATCTTCAGATCCAGCATCAAGCTCTGTTCGTTGATGTAGCTCAGGTCCAGTTCGACTCGCTGGTCGAAGTCTATGTCGCTGCGTCCGGATATCTGCCACAGGCCGGTCATGCCGGGGTGGATGCTCAGGCGAGCGAGGTGGTTGTCTTTGTAGCGATAGGCGTTGAACGAGGTGGGGCGCGGGCCGACCAGGCGCATGTCACCGCGCACCACGTTGAACAGGTTGGGCAACTCGTCCAGGCTGCTGCGCCGCAGCCACTGGCCGATCGGGGTGACGCGCGGGTCCTTGTCGATCTTGAAATCGATGGCATCGGCGCCGTGCTTGTTCAGGTGGCGCACCGAATCCTTCAGGGCTTCGGCATTGGCGACCATAGTGCGGAACTTGTACATGCCGAATGCACGGCCGCGGTAGCCGGTACGCTTCTGCACGAAGAACACCGGGCCGGGGCTGCTGAACTTGACCAGCACGGCCAGCGCCAGCAGCAACGGCGAAATCAGCAGGAGGATGCACAGGGCGCCAAAACAGGCGACCACCCGGTTGGTGCGCGACAGGGTCCAGGGACGCCCGCCCGCGCGGCCGGTCATCCAGCCACGGCCTTGCATGTGAATCGCCGCGTCGATGCGCTGGCGATGCGCGGGGTCCATGCGCTTGTCTTGATACAGTGCCTGCAGTTGCGCACTTTTAGGTTGGCCTGTCATACCGCCCTCCGCTGATGCACGGGCGCCTGCCCGTTTGCCCGCGCTACGTCCTGGTCAGGTCGCGGGTAGTACTGATGAAACCAGGCAATAAAACGCCCGAGCCCTTCATCCAGAGAAACCTGGGGGGTGAAACCGGTGACCTGCTCCAGCGTGCTGACATCGGCACAGGTGGCTAGCACATCACCCGGTTGCAAGGGCAGCAGCTCGACCTCGGCCTTGCGCTGCAGGTGTTTTTCCAGCAGCGCCACGTAGTCGCTGAGTTCCACCGGGCGCTGGCCGCCGATATTGAACAAGCGCCATGGCGCCGGGCTGCTGGCCGGGTCCGGATGCTCGCGGTCCCAGGCCGGGTTGGCTTGTGGCGCCAGCGGGATCAGGCGCACCAGGCTTTCGACGATGTCGTCGATGTAGGTGAAGTCGCGCTGGTGCTGGCCGTAGTTGAACAGCTGGAGCGGCCGGCCCTCGGCAATCGCCCGGGCGAACTGGATCGGCGACATGTCCGGGCGGCCCCAGGGGCCGTACACGGTAAAGAAACGCAGGCCGCTGGCGGGGATGCCGAACAGGTGGCTGTAGCTGTGGGCCATGGCCTCGTTGGCCTTCTTGGTCGCGGCATACAACGACAGCGGATGGTCGACGGCATCCTCGACCCGGTACGGGATGTGTTGGTTGGCGCCGTACACCGAGCTCGACGAGGCATACAGCAGGTGCTGCACCGGATGGTGGCGGCAGCCTTCGAGAATGTTCAGGAAACCGCTGAGGTTGCTGTCGATGTAGGCCCTTGGGTTTTCCAGCGAGTAGCGCACACCGGCCTGGGCCGCCAGGTGAATCACCACCTCGGGTTGCTCGCTGGCGAACAGTTCGGCCATGCCGACGGCATCGTTCAGGTCAAGGCGCTGCAGGGTAAACGCGCCGGCTTCGGCTTCGACCCAGCGCACCCGCGCTTCTTTGAGCGCCGGGTCGTAGTAGTCGTTGAAGTTGTCTAGGCCGATCACTTGATGGCCGTCGCGCAACAGCCGCAGGCTGCAGTGAGCACCAATGAAACCGGCGGCGCCGGTGACCAGGATCTTCATGGCGCCGGTACCTCGGGCTGGACCTGGCGCAGGCCGATGCCGCTGTAGCTCAGGCCGAAGGTGGCGACCTGCTCGGGGTTGTACAGGTTGCGTCCGTCAATGATCAGGCGGCTGCGCAGCTTCTTGGCCAGCAGGGCGAAGTCGACCACGCGAAAATTCTTCCATTCGGTGCAGATCACCAGGGCGTCGGCGTCTTCCAGGGTGTCGTCGCGGGTGGCGCACAGTTGCAGGTCTTTGCGGTAGCCATAGAGGCGCCGGCATTCGGCCATGGCTTCCGGGTCGAAGGCGCACACGGTAGCGCCTTCGGCCCACAGCGCTTCCATCAGGTAGCGGCTGGGCGCTTCGCGCATGTCGTCGGTGTTGGGCTTGAAGGCCAGGCCCCAGACGGCGATCGACTTGCCGGCCAGGCTGCCGGGGAAACGCTGCTTGAGCTTGGCGAAGAGGATCTGCCGTTGGGCGTCGTTGACGTCGCTGACACTCTGCAGCAAGCGCAGGGGCATACCGCTGCGTTCGGCAGTGTGCAGCAGGGCGCGCAGGTCCTTGGGGAAGCACGAGCCGCCAAAGCCGCAACCGGGGTAGATGAAGTGGTAGCCGATGCGTGGGTCGGAGCCGATGCCCTTGCGCACGGCTTCGATATCGGCGCCCAGGTGCTCGGTGAGGTTGGCCAGTTCGTTCATGAAGCTGATGCGCGTGGCGAGCATGGCGTTGGCCGCGTACTTGGTCAGCTCGGCGCTGCGGTTGTCCATGAACATGAGCTTTTCATGGTTGCGGCAGAAGGGCGCGTAGAGTTCGGCGAGCTGGTCGTGGGCCTGGTCATCGGCAGTACCGACGATGATCCGGTCCGGGCGCATGCAGTCGGCCAGCGCGCTGCCCTCTTTAAGGAACTCGGGGTTTGACACCACCCGCACCTTGAGCGCGCCCTTGCCCAGGCGCTGCAGTTCTTCGCGGGCCAGGGCGGTGACCTTGTCGGCGGTGCCGACCGGTACGGTGGACTTGATGATCAGGGTGCGGTCGGCCTCCATCAGCCCGGCGATTTGCCGGGTCACCCCCAACACATGGGAGAGGTCGGCCGAGCCGTCTTCATCCGGCGGCGTGCCGACGGCGATGAAGATCAGTTCGGCGTGGCTGACGGCGTCACTGGCTTGCGTGCTGAACAGCAGGCGGCCTTCCTTGATGTTCTCTTCGAGCATGCTCGAGAGGCCGGGTTCGCTGATGGGCGGTACGCCTTGGCGCAGTTGATCGATCTTGTGGGTATCGACATCGACGGATAAAACCCGGTGTCCCACATCTGCAAGGGCTGCAGCTTGTACAAGACCGACATAGCCGGTGCCAAACACACTCACGTCCATGTCGGCGCGCCTCGTATGGAGTAAGGAGGATGAAACAGTGGTGTGATTTCGGTATAGCCCACCCGTGGAAAACTGTGTCAATCAAATGGCATGTTTCGTCGAATTTACAGTCGTCGCGATTTGGACTTTTTGCGATCAAGCTGTTCTAAATCCGAGGGTTAGCTTTGCTAAGCACTGGCCAATTGCCGCATCGCAAAACGATGAACGGTCGAAAGCCGTGATAAACAAGGTGTTCATGCATGCAGTTGCTACGCGAATGCAACGTTTTCGCGTTTTTGAATTGTCAGAATTGGCGCTGCCAAGTTTGGTCAGAAAATTGACGTTGTTCCGGTTTGCGCTTTGGGGGAGCGCTGCTAACGTGTCAATGTCCACGGCAATTTCAAGGTTTCCAGGTGAGGACGAGATGCACAGATACTTCAAGGAACTGCTGCTCGCGCTCTACCTGCTGAGCAACTACCCCTATTACCTGGAACGCTTTGAGGCCATCGGCCTGAACCCGGCATTGCTGCTGTATGCCGGCGTGCTGGTGCTGCTGGTGCTGGCCTTGCTGCTGAGCGCGAACATTCGTCAGGGCTGGTTACGCTGGGGCTTTGCAGGGGTGTTCAGCGCCAGCGCGGTGTTCTTCGATGCCTACACGCGCATTACCGCCGACTACCTGACCTACAGCGGCTTTATCTCGATGGTCTATTCCGGTGGTTTTATCGGTGAGGCCATAGAGCAGTACCACAGCGTAATCCTCCGCGTGTTGGGCAGCTCGCTGCTGTTGCTGTTGGGCCTGGGGCTCAAGCCACGGCACAGCGTGCCTGGGCCCGGGGCACTGCCATGGGTGGCGCCGCTGCTAGGCATCGCCTTGCTTACCGCGATTCTGTTCGTGCGCGCCGGCGAGGGTGCGCGCGGTTTGCCGATCATGTACACGCCGCTGGCGTATTCCAACCTAATGCTCTACGAGTCGCTGCACGACAGCGTCGGCCCCCGTGAACCGGTGACCCTGGCGCGCAGCGGCCCGGCCCTGGCCCGTGACATCGTGCTGATCATCGACGAAAGCGTCTCCGGCAATTACCTGGACCTGAACACCGCCCATGGCGTACGCAGCCAGCTCAACCAGGCCCGCCCCGGGGTCAGTATCTTCAACTATGGCTACGCCGCCTCGATTGCCAATTGCAGCTCCGACACCAACGTCACCCTGCGCTATGGCGGCACCCGCGACGACTACCTGCGCATCAACTCGACCTTGCCGTCGATCTGGCAATACGCCAAGGTCGCAGGGCTTGGCACCGTGTACATCGATGCCCAGCGCACGGGCGGCAACCTGCAGAACCTGATGAATGCGGCGGAAAAACGCGATATCGACCAGTTCATCCAGTTCGACAGCACCCCGGTGCGTGACCGCGACATGGCCGCCGTGGTCAAGCTCGGTGAGCTGCTGGGCGACGGCAAGCCGCAGCTGATCGTGATCAACAAGGTCGGCGTGCACTTCCCTGTGCACGACAAATACCCCGACGACTTCTTGACCTACCGCCCGGCCTTGCCGCGCGGGCAGTACACCGACATCACCGACACCGGCCGGCGCGATGGTTTCTCCGGCCAGCCCGAAGACTGGGTGCTGTACCGCAATTCGTACATGAACAGCCTGTTGTGGAATGTCGGCGAGTTCTTCAATCGCTTGTTTGCCAACGCCGACCTCAGCCAGGCGGTACTCATCTATACTTCCGACCACGGCCAGGACCTGCACGAGCGCGGCAACCCCGGCCTGAATACGCACTGCGACAGCAACCCGGTAGAAGAAGAGGGCCTGGTGCCGCTGGTGGTGATCCAGGGCCAGGGCTTGCAGACCCTCGACTGGCAAGCGCACCTGGCGAGCAACAAGGATCGTTCCAGCCACTACAACATCTTCCCCACCTTGCTGCAGTTGCTCGGTTACGATCCGGCCGGCATCGCCCCCATCTACGGGCGTTCGCTGGTGGTACCAACGAAGGACGACTTCAGCTTCAATACCCGCTTCAATGCACGCCTGGGGGCCAAGCCGGTGTTCAGGCGTATCGATCTGAGCCAGGTGGTCGTGCCCCAGGGCGGTCCGGTAGCGACCCAGGCGCAGATGCCGGTCGGCCAGGCCGACTGATCGGCCACAGGTTTACACCGGGGGGTGCAGAGCTCTGAAACCTTCGGCTTCTTCCACCAGCCAGTCATGCACCGCGCGTGCCCCTGGATGCGCCAGGCCACCGGGCGGGTACAACAGCACATAGCGCTTGTGGTTGGCGATCGGCAGGCCGAACGGCACGATCAACGTACCGCGCTCCAGCTCGTCGTTGAGCAGGGTGCGCCGGGCAATCGCCACGCCGATGCCGGCAATCGCCGCCTCAATGGTCAGGTGGTTGCGGTTGAACGTGTGCCCACGGCGCACATCCAGGCCGCTGGCGCCAATCCCTTCCAGATAGAACTCCCACTCGGCGTACTCCGAACTGCCACGCCAGGCGGTGATGTCGTGCAGCAGCGGATAGTGCGCCAGGTCCGCCGGGCCGTGCAGCGGTGGGCGGCCGCGCAGCAGGGAGGGGGCGCAGACCGGGAAGATCTGCTCGTCGAGCAAGGGCGTTGAGTGCATGCCCGGGTAGCTGCCGTCGTTGAGGTCGATGGCCAGGTCGAAGTCACCTTCATGCAGGGCCTGGCTGCTGTCTTCGGCCACCAGACGCAGCTGGATGTCCGGGTAGCGTTGCTGCAAGCGCGGCAGGCGCGGGGTCAGCCATTTGGCCAGGAACGACGGGATTGAACGCAGGCGCAGGGTGCCGCGGATTTCGCCGGCATCCAGGCGGCGCAGCTCGGCATCGATGCTGCCATAGGCTTCGCTGACGGTTTGTGCCAGGCGCTGGCCCTCGGCGGTCAGCTCCACGCCGCGCGCGCGGCGCAGGAACAGGCGAAAGCCCAGGCGCTCCTCCAGCTGGCGAATCTGCTGGCTGACCGCGCCGGGGGTGATGTGCAGTTCTTCGGCGCAGCGGGTGAACGATAAGTGCCGCGCCGCACAGGCAAACACATGCAGCCAAACGTACATCTGGCCATTCATTTGTCGCTTCATTGTTTAGCTCTGCTAAAGGCTTGCTTAGAAAGTTTCGTTGGTCAAGACGGCAGTGACCGGGCAGTATCGCGCAACTTCGCGACACCCATCAATTTTTTAACAGCGCCGTTGCGTGACATGGAATGTTACCTCGGTCAGGCATTAGCATGGCTATCAGTGTTTTCGACCTTTTCAAAATTGGCATCGGGCCGTCCAGCTCCCACACCGTAGGGCCCATGCGTGCAGCGGCAACCTTTGCCCGGGCGCTGCGTGAGCACGGTGTGCTGGAACAGGTGAACCGGGTCGAGGTGCGCCTGTACGGTTCATTGTCGGCCACCGGCGTCGGCCACGCCACCGACCGGGCCTGCCTGCTCGGGCTGATGGGCGAATGGCCCGACCAGATCGACCCGCAGAGCATCGAGCCGCTGATCGCGCAATTGCAGCAGAGCCAGGTACTGATGCTCGACGGCCGCCGGGCGATCCCGTTCGACTGCGCTACCGACCTGCTGCTGCTCGACGAAAGCCTGCCGTATCACCCCAACGCCATGACCCTGGAAGCCAGCGGTGCCAGCGGCTCGTTGCTGCAGCAAACCTATTACTCGGTCGGTGGCGGTTTTATCGTCGAGGCGGCGCAAGTGGGCGAGGCGGGCAACAGTGCCGAGCAGGTGCAGTTGCCCTATGACTTCGACAGCGCCGCCGAGCTGCTGGCGCTGTGCAAGCAGCACCAACTGCGGGTCAGCCAGGTGATGATGGCCAACGAGTTGGCCTGGCGTGAAGAGGCCGAGGTGCGCAGCGGCCTGCTGAAATTGTGGGCGGCCATGCGCGAGTGCGTCGACAACGGCCTGCGCAACGAGGGTGTCTTGCCCGGCGGGCTCAAGGTCAAGCGCCGCGCCGCCAAGCTGCACCGCAGCCTGCAGGAACTGGGCAAGCCCAACGTGATCGGCTCGACCCTGAGCGCCATGGAGTGGGTCAACCTGTTCGCCCTGGCCGTCAACGAAGAGAACGCCGCCGGCGGGCGCATGGTCACCGCGCCCACCAATGGCGCGGCGGGGATCATCCCGGCGGTGCTGCATTACTACATGAAGTTCAACCCCGATGCCTGCGACAACGACGTGGTCGACTTCCTGCTCAGCGCCGCCGCCGTGGGCATCCTGTGCAAGAAGAACGCGTCGATCTCCGGGGCCGAGGTGGGTTGCCAGGGCGAGGTCGGTTCGGCCTGCGCGATGGCTGCTGCCGGCCTTGCCGAAGTGCTCGGGGCAACGCCGATGCAACTGGAAAACGCCGCCGAGATCGCCCTGGAACACAACCTCGGGCTGACCTGCGACCCGGTTGGCGGCCTGGTCCAGGTGCCGTGCATCGAGCGCAATGCGATTGCTGCGGTGAAGGCCATCAACGCCGTGCAGATGGCCTTGCGTGGCGATGGCGAGCACTTCATCTCCCTCGACCGGGTGATTCGCACCATGCGCGACACCGGCGCCGACATGCATGCCAACTACAAGGAGACTTCGCGCGGCGGCCTGGCGGTCGCGTTCGTCGAGTGTTGATCCCATCGCGGGTCAAGCCCGCTCCTACATGTGGGAGCGGGCTTGACCCGCGATAGCTGCACCCCTGTTCCAAAGTTATTCATACGCAACAAAAACAACTACAAGGCAATATCGATGACTGATTTAAATAGCACCACGACCGTTCGTGTGGACTCGGCCGCGCCTGCGCAAAGCCGTGCCTGGAGCCGTCACGACACCACCTGGGTTCTGGGCCTGTATGGCACCGCCATCGGCGCCGGCACCCTGTTCCTGCCGATCAACGCCGGGGTAGGGGGCTTCTGGCCGCTGCTGGTGTTGGCGGTACTGGCCTTCCCGATGACCTTCTATGCCCACCGTGGCCTGACCCGCTTCGTGCTTTCGGGCAAGCGCGGCGCCAGTGAAGACATCACCGAAGTGGTCGAAGAACACTTCGGCGTCGGGGCCGGCAAGCTGATCACCCTGCTGTACTTCTTCGCCATCTTCCCGATCCTGCTGGTGTACAGCGTTGCCCTGACCAACACCCTGGGCAACTTCATGGAACACCAACTGCATGTGACCCCGCCACCGCGGGCGCTGCTGGCCCTGTTGCTGATCTGCGGGTTGATGATCGTGGTGCGCAGCGGCCAGGGCATCATCGTCAAGGTCATGAGCCTGCTGGTCTATCCGTTCGTTGCCGCGCTGTTGCTGCTGGCTCTGAGCCTGATCCCCAACTGGAACGGCGCCTTCTTCGCCCAGGCCAGCGAAGGCATGCCCCTGGACCTGTTCTTCAAGACCTTGTGGCTGGCCATCCCGGTGATGGTGTTCTCCTTCAACCACTCGCCGATCATCTCGGCCTTTGCCGTTGACCAGAAGCACCGCTACGGCGAACAGGCCGACGCCAAGAGCGGCAAGATCCTCGCCAGTGCCCACGTGATGATGGTGCTGACGGTGATGTTCTTCTGCTTCAGCTGCGTGTTGGCCCTGAGCCCGGCGGATCTTGCCGCAGCCAAGCAACAGAACATCTCGATCCTGTCGTACCTGGCCAACCACTTCCAGACCCCGGTGATCGCCTTCGTGGCGCCGTTGATTGCCCTGGTGGCAATCACCAAGTCGTTCCTCGGCCACTACATCGGTGCCAGCGAAGGCTTCCAGGGCATGATCGTGAAAAGCCTGCGCAGCCGCGGCAAGCAAGTCTCGGCCAAGCGCCTGGAGCAAATGACCGCGCTGTTCATGGTCATTACCTGCTGGGCCGTGGCGACCCTGAACCCGAGCATCCTCGGCATGATCGAGAACCTCGGCGGGCCGATCATCGCCTGCCTGCTGTTCCTGATGCCGATGTACGCCATCCACAAGGTGCCGGCGCTGCGCAAATACTCGGGCAAGGCCTCGAATGTGTTTGTAGTACTGATCGGCTTGATTACCCTGTCGGCGATCCTGTACTCGTTCTTCGCTTGACCCGAGCACCAAGCGCCGGGTTACTTGAGCACCACCCGGCGCTTGGTCAGCTCACCATCCTCGCCACTGGGCCAGTGCAGCTCCACCAGCACTTCGGTCTGCTGGCCATCCAGTGACGGGCGCACGCTGAGCAGGGCGAAGTTCTTAGCGCCGGCCATGGCGTACCAGCGCTCGCAGACCATGTTGGCAATGCCCGGCATCTCGCCACCGCCGCTGATGGCCATCTTCAGCATGTCCGGCGCCGGTAGGCGCGAGATGGCGCTGGAGGTGACCTGGAACACCTTGGCCGCCGGGTATTGCTTGTGCAACAGGCGAAACACCGCCGCGCAGTGCACGTCACCGCTGAGAAACACCACTGGCTTGGCGCTTTTGCCCAACGCCGCATACACCTGATCGAGCAGTACCTTGCGTTCGGCCAGGTTGCTCTTGTGGTCCCACTCATCCATGCAGTCATCCTTCAGCGAGCCGAAATCGGCGCCGTTGGTGACCGCGTTGTTCCAGTGCATCACCGGCACCGGCGAGACAATGAACACCGCCTTGGCGCTCTGCACCACGGCACTGTTCAACCAGTCCTTGAAGCGCTTCATTTGCGCGCTGCCGAGGATCTTGTGCGGGTCGTTGGCCTCAATATCGTGATGGCCGCGCATGTCCAGCACATAGAAGGCCGAGCCGCCTTGCTCGAAGGCGTAGTCCCAGTGGCAGTCGTCGGGCTTGTCGAGGTTGATCGAGGTCACAGGGTTGTGGCTGTGCTCGTATTCATAATAAGCGCGGCAGGCGGCGCGCCACATGAGGTCGACGAGCATCTGGTTGGTGGGGCCGTTGCTGGTGCTTTCAAACAGCAGCGAGATGCGTTTTTGCCGCTCCTTGTTGGTCAGCGAGCCCCAACCGTCCATGATCTCGTGATCGTCCCAGATCATGTACTGCGGGAACTGCTCGTACACCTCGCGCAGGGTCGGGATGTTCCAGTACACCCGGTAGTACCAGCGGTAGATGTTCAGCAGGTACTGCTCGATGCCGGGTTTGTCGTAGCTGTTGCCTTTCTTGTAGTGGGCCAGCAGGGCCTGCTTGTTTTCTTTCAGCCATTCCCAGATATCCAGGAAGCCGTTTTTCTTGTTGGTGTCGACGTACATCTGGTCGCCACCGCCGATGACGAACTGCGCGCGCTGGTCGATCAGTTGCTGGTGCAGCAGCGGCCAGGCGCCGGCACTGCCGTCGGCGCTGATCGGGTCGTGGCAGCTGTAGAAGCCGAAGGTCAGGGTTTCGGGATTGATCGCCGGGGTGATGAAGTTTTTCGGCGAGTCGGCGCCGATTTCGGTGCGCCGACGGATGATCAGGTGGTCGGTTTCGCTGCTGATCAGGGCATAGTAATAGGTGCTTTGCGCCTTCAGGCCAGTCACTGCAAAGACACCGGTGAGGTCGCTGTCGAAGCTGAATTTTTGCGCCTGGACGAACACCGGCTTGATCTTGTGTTTTTTCAGGAAATCGGCCACGGGCAGCTCATCCAGGCGCTGCAGGTCGCCGCTCAACGGCGTGGTGGTGACCACCAGCACCCACTCGCCGGGCATGTACACGCGAAACCACAAGCGTACGCTGGTTGGCGTGATCGCACCGATGATCGCGGCGCTGGCCAGCTTGGCGTATTTGCTTTCATTGGAGGTGGGGTCCAGGAGCTGGGACATGGTCGATTTCCTTATCAGGTCAAGTTGTTGTCCTGGCAAGTAAAGCGGATTGGCCTGGTTCTGCCATTGTGCGTCGTTCTGCGCGCAGGACGCTGTAGTTCAACCGCGCGACTGGCGGCGGCGGGTCTTGGGCGCTAGGGTAGGCGGGTGTACCCATCTCCGATTAAGGAAGCTCATGAGCGCATCAACCGTTTACGCCGACCTTGGCGATGTTCCGTATCAGGTAAGCCTGGCTGCCGGTGCCCAGCAGTGGCTGGCTGATGAGGGCCGCGAGCTGGGCGGCCACGACAGCGGTCCCAATCCGCATCAATTGCTGCTGTCGGCCCTTGGCGCCTGCACCGCAATCACCTTGTCGATGTATGCAAAACGCAAGGAGTGGCCGCTGCACCATGTGCATGTGCAGCTGGACATCGTCAGTGAGGTGAAAAGCCCTGAAGTGCGCACCGAGATCAAGCGTGTGATCGAACTGCACGGTGATCTCGATGCGGCCCAGCGCGAGCGCCTGCTGGGCGTGGCCAATGCCTGTCCGGTGCACAAGCTGCTCAGCGGCAGCATCGTCATCGACAGTGAACTGAGCGACTAGCGTGATTCGCTCTTGAGCTTGGCGAAGCTTTTGCGCAGGTCGCTGGCCCAGCCGTCCAGCACTGGCTTGACGTTCTCCAGGGCCAGCTTGGAGGTGTTGTTTTCCAAGGCCTCGCCGGTGCCTTTGCGTACCACCTGAGCGATCACCTTGTTGTTGCCACCGTCGAGGAAGGCTGCCTCGGTGGCGATGTCCACTTCCTGGTCGCGGCCACCGGCGGCAGTGTTGACGGCGGCGGCCACCAGGGCGATGGGGATCACTTCGTAGGGCTTGAGGCCTTCGGTCTTGGTCGACACGGCGGTGATCGCCGGGCGCACCACCAGCACACCCGGGCCCGGACCCTGAGCCAAGGGCAGCTCGGCACCCAGTTCACGCTTGAGCGCGGTGTTGTAGTACTGGGTGATCTGCCCCAGGGTCTGCGGCGATATCGCCGCAGTGGGCTGGGGCTTGGGGTAGAACTGGCTGGGCTCGATATACACCTTGGTGAAGCGCGCGGCTTTCACCTGCGGGTCGATCCAGCGCATCACCGGCTGGCCGGAGATGCTTTCGGCGGGCTTGAGGCGGCTGTAGTCCTGGAGGAACCCGGAGTACTGGCTGGGGTCGACCCGGGAGCTGGCGCAGCCAGCCAGCACGACAAGGGCGGAGCAGAGCAGGGTGGAGCGCAAGGTGGGCTTCATCGACTTTCGTATCCTTGGCAATGACCGCACGGGACAGGGAGTTGATCGCCTGAACAACGCTAGCAGCTCTTGGCCGGGCCGCCAGCGATCGAGCGCAAAGCGCTCGTAAAGGATAGGTCTATGCAATACTTGTCGGTCCTTACCCATCCCAGGACCCCGCAATGGACTTGCCCCGCCGCCTGCGCAGCAAACAGCTGAAACTCCACGCCCCGGAACTGACCTTTGCCGCGCAACTGCAGGCTGTGCTCAACGCCAACTACGGCTTCCACCGTGAATTCCTGCCCTGGGCCCGCGACGACTGGACCCTGGAGCAGGCGCGGCAAAGCCTGCTCCAGGCCCGGCAGAACTGGGCAGCGCCCCAGGGCGAAAAACGCTACTACCTGTTCCTGGCCAGCGGCGAACTGATCGGCTGCCTGGGCGTGCGGCCGGATGCCCAGGGCAAGGTCGGCTTGGGCTACTGGATCGCCGAGGTCCATGCCCGGCAGGGCTTGATGACCGAGGCGCTGGAAACACTGCTGCCGGTGCTGGAAGGCTCGCTGCTGTGGCTGACCACGTCGCCGGCGAATGTGGCCTGCCAGCGGCTGGCGGAGAGGTTGGGGTTCCGGCGGGTGGCTGCGGCGGGTGGGGCGAATGCGCGGTTGCGGTATGAGTTGAGGTGCTGATTCAAAGTCGGCGTTACCTGGGTTTACGAGCGCTTCGCACTCGATCGCTGGCAAGGCCAGCTCCCACAAGTTCAGCGTTACGCCGGCCACTGTGGGAGCTGGCTTGCCAGCGATGAGGCCGGCAAAGCGCTAGCCAATCTCAGGTCCTAGGACCTATCCTAACCATTACGCTCTATGGTGGCTGTGCGCGGGAGGGCTTCGGCCCTGCCGGGTTCCTAACTTACCGGTTCGCCAACCCGCGTACAGCTGCCACCCATTTGTTTGGCGACGAAAGCGTGGCGGCTCCACAAGTTAGGAGTTGACCATGAAAAAGCTCGTCCCCGATCCCCCAAGCCTGCACCTCGCTGAAACCGTCGAAACCCCTGTCAACAGTTGCCCGGAGCACCCACCCTTGTTCAGCGTGTGCGCAGGTGTCAGCGCCGAAGACGCGCTGGTGCATGCCTTGCTGTACCTCAAGAGCGCCAGCGCCACTATTGGCCAGGCGGTGCAGCACTGCAGTGAGGAAGGACGAGGGTTTGTCTGCTCGGCCCAGCAATCGGTGGAGCTGGCCAGGGCACTGGTGGATGCGTTGTTGGACGGGATTGAGTTGAGGGTGCTGAAAGACTGACTCGGTGTCGCCTGAATTTACGAGCGCTGCGCACTCGATCGCTGGCAAGCCAGCTCCCACAGGGTCAGCATGTGGGAGCCGGACTTGCCGGCGATGGGCTGCAAGGCAGCCCCGGGAGCGTCAATCCTTGACCAGTGCCCGCAACGCCGCTTTCGCCTCTGGCGTGTGCAGCCGCTCGATAAACAGCAAGCCTTCACGTTGAACAGTGACCTCCAGCTCCTGCCGATGGGCATCCTTGAGCAAGCGCTTGCTGATCCGTAGCGCATCCTGGGGCAAGGCCTGCAGGCGCTGGGCCAGTTTGCGTGCGGCCGCCAGGCACTGTTCGCCATCCTCATGCAGTTCATTGGCCAGGCCCCACTCGACGGCCTGTTCGCCCGTGAGCAGCTCATTGCACAGCAACAGTCGCGCCGCCCGCGCATGGCCGAGCAGCCGTGGCAGCAACAGGCTGGAACCAAATTCCGGGCACAAGCCCAACGGCACGAACGGCAGGCGCAGTTTGGCCGAGCGGCTGACCAGCACCTGGTCGCAGTGCAGCAGCAGGGTGGTGCCGATGCCGATGGCCGGCCCCGCCACCGCAGCGATCAGCGGTTTGTCCAGGGCCATGATCACCCGCATCAGGCGAAACACCGGGCTGTCCATGGCAGTGGGCGGGTTGTCGAGAAAATCTTTCAGGTCGTTGCCGGCGCAAAAGCACTGTGGGCCACCGGTGAGCAGGATCACCTCGACCTGCGCATCCTCGGCCGCTGCCCGCAACTGATCGCCCAACTGCGTGTACATGGCCGTGTTCAGCGCATTGAGCTTATCTGGGCGGTTGAGGGTCAGGGTCAGCAGGCCCTGGTGCAGTTCGCGTGTGATCAACTCGTTCATGGCGTGCCTGTGTTGTTGTAGGTATCAGAACGTCGGCGGGGTGATCACCCAGATCACCACCGCATCCACCTCGCCAGGGTTGCCGTAACGGTGCGGCTCCTGGCTGGAAAAACTGAAGCTGTCGCCTTCGCTCAGCTGAAAATGCCGCTCGCCGACCCACAGCTCGAAACTGCCGGACAGCAGGTAGCCGGCTTCTTCGCCTTCATGGCTATAGCTTTGCTGGCTGTAGGTGCCCGGTGGGAAGCGCGAGTGAAGAATCTCCAGTTGGCGGTTGGGTTGCGGGGTGAGCAACTGGTCGACGATGCCGTCTTCGTAATGCACACTCAGGCGGCTGTTCTTGCGTACCACGTAACCGTTGTCTTCCGGGGCGGTGCTGGCTTCGCTGGCGAAGAACCACTGGATGGTCACGCCCAGGCTGCGGGCGATGTTGAACAGCGCCGGGATCGACGGGTAGGAGAGGTTGCGCTCCAGCTGGCTGATGTAGCCGGCGGTGAGCTCGCTCTGTTCGGCAAGCTCGGCCAGGGTCATGCCGCGGCGCTTGCGCAGGCCGCGGATGCGGGTGCCGAGAAAATGCGGGGCGCTGGCACCTTCCTGGCTGGCGGCGGGCGGCGTCTTGCTGCTGTTGCTCATGGCGTGCTCCGAACCGCACTGTCAAAGCCCCGGAGTATAAACAGCCTTACAGGCTCCAGGCGACCTTCAAACCGTCGTAGACGGCTTCTTCAACCGTGCGCGGGGCCAGGCAGTCGCCGATGCGTTTTACCTCGACCAGGCCGTGCAGTTGCGCCGCCAGGGTATCGACCGGCTGATGGCCCTGGCACAGCACCAGGGTGTCGATGTCTTCAAAGATCATCGGCTCGCCGCTGGCGGTGTGTTGCAGGTACACGGTGTTGTCGTCGCAGCCGTACAGGCGTGCATAGGGGGTGATCGGGATGCCCAGCTTGTGCAGTTCGCCAGCCATCTGGTCGCGTACGTACAGCGGCAGGCTTTCGCCGCAGTGGGTGCCGTTGACCGCCAGTTGCACCTGGTGGCCTTCACGCACCAGGCGCTCGGCGATGCCCGGGCCGATCCAGTCGCAGCGCCAGTCGACCACCAGCACCGAGCGCCCGGGCTTGGCCTCGCCACGCAGGATCTGCCAGGCATCGACCACCTGCAGGTCGCCGCCGCGCTCGAAGGCCGGCCAGTAAGGTTCGGCACCGGTGGCGACGATCACCAGGTCAGGCTGCTCGCGCTCGACCAGGGCGCGATCCACGCGCGTGTTGCGCACCACCTTGACCCCGGCCAGGTGCATCTCGCGCTGCAGGTTGGTGCTGGCGCCGCCGAACTCGGCCCGGCGCGGCAGCAGTTGCGCGAGCAGCACCTGGCCGCCGAGCTGGGCGCTGGCTTCATACAAGGTGACGTCATGGCCACGGGCTGCGGCCACCGCCGCGGCCTTCATGCCGGCCGGGCCGCCACCGGCGATCATGATGCGCTTGCGTGTAGTCGCCGCCTGCAAGGTGCCGAACTGTTGCTCGCGCCCGGTTTCCGGATGCTGGATGCACGAGATCGGCAGGCCCTTGTGAAAATGACCGATGCAGGCCTGGTTGCAAGCGATGCAGGCGCGCACGTCTTCGACGCGTTCGCTGCAGGTCTTGTTGGGCATCTGCGGGTCGCAAATCAGCGCGCGGGTCATGCCGCAGACATCGGCCTGGCCACGGGCGAGGATCAGCTCCGCTTCCTGCGGCTGGTTGATGCGCCCGGTAACGAACAGCGGAATGTTCAGCTGTGCCTTGAAAGTCCCGGCCTCTCGCGCCAGATAGGCCGCCTCGATGGCCATGGGCGGGACGATGTGCACCGCACCACCGAGCGACGCCGAGGTGCCGGCGACGATGTGCACATAGTCCAGCTCGGACTGCAGCATTTTTACCGCCGCCAGCGATTCGTCCTCGGTCAGGCCCTCGGCATCGCGCTCATCGGCGCTGATGCGCAGGCCGATGATGAAATCGTCTGCCGTTGCCGCACGTACCGCGGCGATCACTTCGCGGACAAACCGCAGCCGTTGCTGCAACTCACCGTTGTAGCCATCGCTGCGGCGGTTGACCCGTGGGTTGATGAACTGCGCCGGCAGGTAACCGTGGCTGGCAACCACCTCGACACCGTCGATGCCGGCCTGGTGCAGGCGCCGGGCCGCGGCGGCGTAACCGGCGACGATCTCGTCGATCATGCCCTGGTCGAGCGCCCGCGGCATCACCCGAAAACGCTCGTTGGGCACTGCCGACGCCGAGTAGGCCACCGCCAGCAGGCCATCGCTCGACTCCATGATTTCCCGCCCCGGGTGGAAGATCTGCGACAGCACCACGGTGCCATGGGCATGGCAGGTCTCGGCCAGCTGGCGGTAACCCTCGATACAGGCGTCGTCGGTGGCCATCAGCACGTGGGAGGTGTAGCGGGCGCTGTCGTGCACCCCGGCCACCTGCAGCACGATCAGGCCGACGCCCCCGGCGGCGCGGGCCTGGTGGTAGGCGATCAGGCGCTCGTTGACCAGGTTGTCGGTGGGCATCGAGGTGTCGTGGCCGCTGGACATGATGCGGTTCTTCAGGCGTTTGCCCCGGATTTGCAGCGGTTCGAACAGGTGCGCGAAGGTCGACATGCGGGTCAGGCTCCAGCGGGGTGTTGTTATTATTTTTCTATAGAAGTGTACCGCCAGTAAAAAATCAACTTGTTTTTTTACTGGCCTTTGACTAGTTTGCAATCACCCCCGGGTCCTGGGGCACACCTCACAACAACAAGAAAACGGGCCACGCATCACGTGGTACCGGCAAGAGGAACCATTGATGAAATCGAACCTGCTCAAGCGCTCTCCCTGGCTGTTCGCCCTTGCTGTCGGCGCCGTCCAGGCAGCACCGGACATGGTCGTGGTCGCCTACGGCGGCGCCGGCCAGAAAGCCCAGGATGCGGCGATCTTCAAGCCGTTCAGTGCCCAGGACGGCAGCACGTTGATCCAGAGCGAGTACAACGGCGAAATGGCCCGGATCAAGGTCATGGTCGATACCGGCAACGTCGACTGGGACCTGGTGCAGATCGAAGGCCCGGACCTGATGCGCGGCTGCGACGAGGGCATGTACGAGCGCCTCGACTGGACCCGGCTCGGGCGTGCCGAGCAGTTGATCCCCGATGCCGCTCAGGAATGCGGCTCGGCGGTGCTGGTGTGGAGCGTGGCGATCGCCTACGACCGCAACAAGCTGGCCCAGGCACCGACCTCGTGGGCGGATTTCTGGGACGTGAAAAAAATCCCCGGCAAACGCGGCCTGCGCAAGCGGGCGGTGTACAACCTGGAGTTCGCGCTGATGGCCGACGGGGTCAAGGTCGAGGACGTGTACAAGGTCCTGGCCACCCCCGAGGGCGTCGACCGCGCCTTCAACAAGCTCAGCGAGCTCAAGCCCTATATCCAGTGGTGGGAAGCCGGCGCGCAACCGGCGCAGTGGCTGAGCGCCGGCGATGTGGTGATGACCTCGACCTACAGCGGCCGGGTCGCCGTCGCCGCTCAACAGGGCAGCCCGTTGGCCCTGGTGTGGCCGGGCAGCCTATACGGCATGGATTACTGGGCGATCATCAAGGGCTCCAGGCATGTCGACCAGGCCAAGCGCCTGATCGCCTTCGCCAACCAGCCCGACACCCAGGTGCGCTATGTGAAGGAGATTCCTTACGGGCCGACCAACATCCAGGCCGCCGCCGAGCTTGATCCGCAGCTGGCCAGCTGGGTGCCGACCTCCAGGCAGAACCTTGAAGGCGCGCTGTCGATGAACGTCGAGTTCTGGGTCGATCATGGCGATGAACTGGAAGAGCGCTTCAACGCCTGGGCCAGCCGCTGAACCCTCGCCGTGGCTGGACATCGCACGATGTCCAGCCCTATTGTCTGGCCAGCCTTTCGCCTGAGGACAACAATAATGACCGAGACCGAAATCCACCTGCGCCAGGAGCTGGCCGCCTGCTACCGGTTGATCGCGCACTTTCGCATGACCGACCTGATCTTCACCCATATCTCGGTGCGCATTCCCGGCCCCGAGCATCATTTTCTGATCAACCCCTACGGCTTGATGTTCGATGAAATCAGCGCCTCCAACCTGGTCAAGATCGACCTTGAGGGCAACGCGGTGCAGGCGTCGCCGTACCCGGTCAACCCGGCCGGTTTCGTTATCCACAGTGCCATTCATGGCGCCCGCGAGGATGCCCAGTGCGTGCTGCACACCCACACCAAGGCCGGTTGCGCGCTGGCGGCGCTCAAGTGCGGGTTGTTGCCGGTGAACCAGATTTCCATGGAGTTCCATGGCAAGGTTGCCTACCACGATTACGAAGGCATCGCCCTGGACATGGCCGAGCAAGCGCGCCTGGTCGATGACCTGGGTGACAAGGCGGTGCTGATTTTGCGCAACCATGGCTTGCTCAGCGTCGGGCGCAGTGTCAGCGAGGCGTTCCTGCGCATGTATTACCTGGAAAAAGCCTGCGAGATCCAGCTGACGGCGATGGCTGCCGGCGAGCTGGTGTTGCCGACGGAAGAGGTTTGCGCCCACACCGAACGCCAGTTCAACGAACCGGCGCGGGCCCTGAAGGAAGGCGAGCTGAGTGACCCGGATGGCATGCAACTGGCCTGGTCGGCGTTGCTGCGCCTGCTCGATCGGGTGGCGCCGGGCTATCGCGACTGATCGGGACTTGTTGTACAGTTGTTCAACAGCATCGCGGGGCAAGCCCGCTCCCACCGGAATTGCCCATCCCCCTGTGGGAGCGGGCTTGCCCCGCGAAAAGTCTCCCACCCGAAGAGAACCGCCAATGAGCCAGGAAGCCCGTTACAGCCGTATGGTCCCGGAGTTGCGCAAGGCCAACCTGGTCGAAGCGACCCTGGTGTGTTTGAAGCGGCACGGCTTCCAGGGCGCCTCGATCCGCAAGATCTCCGCCGAGGCCGGGGTCTCGGTGGGGCTGATCAGCCACCACTATTCAGGCAAGGACGAACTGGTGGCCGAGGCCTACATGGCAGTCACCGGCCGGGTCATGGGCCTGATCCGCGAAGCCATGGCCCAGGCCGCGCCCAATGCCCGCGAGCGGCTGTCGGCGTTTTTTCGCGCCTCGTTCTGCGCCGAATTGCTCGACCCGCAGCTGCTCGATGCTTGGCTTGCGTTCTGGGGCGCAGTGAAAACCGCCGAAGCGATCAACCAGGTGCATGACCACTCCTACGGCGAATACCGCAACGAACTGGGCCGGCTGCTGGCGGACCTGGCCAAGGAGGAGGGCTGGCAGGCCTTCAACGCCGACCTGGCAGCCATCAGCCTGAGCGCCTTGCTCGACGGCCTGTGGCTGGAATCCGGGCTCAACCCGGGCACCTTCACCCCGGAGCAGGGCGTGCAGATTTGCGAGGCCTGGGTCGATGGCCTGCAGGCCGGTGGCCGCCGGCGCTTCACCCTGACCGAGGGCTGTTGATCGGTCGTTCAGTAATGGGTACGCTGCTGTCGTGAGTCATACAACAATTCCTATAAGAGACAACACGCAATGACGCCTCGGGTACTGGTCGTCGATGACGATCCGCTTATTCGCGACTTGCTGCACGCCTACCTGTCCCAGGAAGGCTACGACGTGCACTGCGCCGCCACCGCGGAGCAGGCCGAGCATGTGCTCGCCGAGCAGGCCGTCGACCTGGTCATGCTCGACATCCGCCTGCCGGGCAAGGACGGCCTGACCCTGACCCGCGAACTGCGGGTGCGCTCGGAGGTCGGCATCATCCTCATCACCGGCCGTAATGACGACATCGACCGTATCGTTGGCCTGGAATGCGGCGCCGACGACTACGTGATCAAACCGCTGAACCCGCGCGAACTGGTGTCGCGGGCCAAGAACCTGGTGCGCCGGGTCCGCCATGCCCAGGCCGGCAAGCCGCCCAGCGCCGGCAATCACCCGCTCAAGCAATTCGCCGACTGGGCCCTGGACACCGACCGTCGCCGCCTGATCGATGCGCAAGGTGGCGAAACCCTGCTGACCCACGGCGAATTCCAGCTGCTCAGTGTGTTCCTGCGCAACAGCGGCCATACCCTGAGCCGCGACCAACTGATGGACCAGATCCGCAACCGCGAGTGGGTGCCCAACGACCGCTCCATCGACGTGCTGGTCGGCCGCTTGCGGCGCAAGCTGCACGACGATCCGGCCGAACCGCAGCTGATCATCACCATTCACGGCGCCGGTTACCTGTTTACTGCCAGCGTGGCGGCCTGATCACATGTGGCGGTTGCTCTGGCTCGCCATGCTGATGCCCGGCGCCCAGGCCCAGGCGGCCGAGCGCATCCGCTATTGCGACTACCCGGTGTACCCGCCGATTTCCTGGAGCGACGGCAAGCAGGTGCGCGGCCTGGCGCCGACCGTGGTGCGCCAGCTGTTCGCGCGCCTGGGCTATGAGGTGGAGATCGTCGTGCTGGGCAACTGGAAGCGCTGCCTGCTCGACGCTGCCGCCGGCCGGGTGGATGTGGTGCTGGCCTACAACAGCGACCAGCGCGACCAGGGCATGCGCTTTTCCACGGTGCCGGTGCTGCGCGAGGAAGTGGCGGTGTTTTTCAATCGCCAGCGGCCGGTGACCTTCGAGCGCCTTGAAGACCTGGCCAGCTACCGCGGTGGGCTGTTGTTCGGTGAAAGCTACGGCGCGGACTTCGACCGCTTCGTGGCCCGCCACCAGAACATCGAGTGGGTCTCCGACAGCCAGCAGAACTTCGGCAAGCTGATTCGCGGGCGTATCGACTTCGTCATCCAGGAGCGGCGCACCGGCCAGCTGTTCGTCGAGCATTTGCCCGGCGCCGAGGATATCCAGGCCTTGCCCACCGCGCTGAGCGTTGACTACCTGCGGGTGGCGGTGTCGCGGCATTCACCCTTGAGCCAGCACATGGCGCAGATCGACGAGCAACTGCAGCGCATGCGCGACAACGGCGAGATCCAGCGCTGGCTGGAACAGAGCGAAGTCACCTACCGCGACATGGTCAACCTGCCGGCAGGCGCCAAATGATGCGCCTGCAACCCGGTGGCCTGCTGCGGCGCCTGCTGCTGTTCATCCTGTTGTTCAGCCTGTGCTTTACCGTGCTGGCCAGCACCGTGCAGCTGTATTTCGAGTACCGTCGCGAGATGCGCGACATCGACGCGCGCATGGCGTTGATTCGCGCCGGTTACCTGGCAAGCCTTGAACGCAGCCTCTGGGACCTCAACCAGGAGCAGTTGAACGTGCAGCTGCGCGGCCTGGTGGACTTCTCCGATGTGGCGCGGGTGCGCCTGAACAGTGCCGACTTCGACTTGCTGCAGGGCGAAGCGACGCCACAAGGGCCGCTGCGCATCGAGCGTTTCGCGCTGGACTATCAACCGCCTTCGGGACCGTTGCGCCACCTGGGTGAGCTGGAGATCAGCATCGACCTGGGGGCGGTGCACCGGCGCCTGTTCGCCACCGGGCTGACCAGCCTGCTGTGGATGAGCGTGTTCCTCTGCGGCCTGGCGGTGGCGTTGTCGGGCTTGTTTTACCGCCTGGTCACCCGCCACCTGCAAGTGATGGCCGAGTTCGCCCGGCGTATTGGTGCAGGCGACTGGCAGGAGCCGCTGCGCCTGGACAAGCGTCGCTCAAGCCGCGAAGACGAAATCGACACCGTGGCCCACGCCCTGGACGACATGCGCAGGAATATTCTCAGCGACATCGACCGCCGCGAAGTCGATCGCCTGGCCTTGCAAGGCAAGCGCGACGAACTGCAAAAGATGGTCGAGCGGCGCACTGCCAGCCTGATGCGCGCCAAGGAGGATGCCGAAGCGGCGAACCTGGCCAAGTCGCGCTTTCTGGCGACCATGAGCCATGAACTGCGCACCCCGCTCAATGGCATCCTGGGGATGGCCGAATTGCTCCGCGAAGCGGATCTGGACGCCCGCGACAGCAAGCGCCTGGATGCCCTGTACAAGGCCGGCGAAGGCTTGCTGAGCATCCTCAACGAAGTGCTGTACTTTGCCCGCCTGGAGGAGGGCGAAAGCCACCCGGAAGCGGTGGATTTCTCCCTGCGCCAACTGTGCGACGAGGTCATGACCCTGCTCGAACCGCGGGCCCTGAACAACGACACGGTGTTGCGCTGTCGTATCGATACGCAGTTGGCGCCACGTCAACACGGCGCCGAACAGTTCCTGCGCCAGGTGCTCAGCAACCTGCTGGCCAATGCCATCAAGTTCACCGAGGCCGGTGAGGTGAGTGTCGAGGTCCAGGTGCTGGGCCAGGAGCAGGGCCTGCAGCAGTTGCGGATCAGTGTTAGCGACAACGGCATCGGCATCGCCCCGGCGGTGCAAGGGCGGATTTTCGAGCGTTTCGTCCAGGCCAGCGACGCTGTGGCCCGCCGCTATGGCGGCACAGGCCTGGGCCTGGCGATCTGCAAGCACCTGGTGGAACTGCTCGGCGGGCGCATCGGCCTTGAAAGTGTCGAGGGGCAGGGCAGTTGTTTCTGGTTCGAGCTGGAGCTGCAAGCGGCGGCGGCCGAGGCGCCGGCGCTGCTGCCGGCAGCAGCGATCCAGGCCCTGGATGTCCTTGTAGTCGAAGACGTCGAGCTCAACCGCGAGGTGGTGCGCGGCCTGCTGCAGCGCGACGGGCACCGCCTGTGGATGGCCGAGGACGGTGAACAGGCGCTGGAGCTCTGTGCCCAGCGGCGCTTCGACCTGATCCTGCTCGATGTGCACCTGCCGGGTATCAGTGGCGTCGAGCTGTGCCGGCAGATACGCCGCACCCCCGGGCCGAACCGCGCTTGCCGGATCCTGGCGCTGACCGCCAGCGTGCAGCCGGCGCTGCTGCGCGGTTACCTGGCGGCGGGCATGCAGGGCATCCTGGCCAAGCCGCTGAAGCTCGACAGCCTGCGCCAGGCGTTGGCGCAAGAGGGCGCGGTGGTCGAGGCGCCGGTCACCGAGCAGGGCATGGACTGGGCCCTGCTCGATACCCATCGCAGCTTGTTGGGCGAACAGAAAGTCCAGGGTTTGCTGGCGGTGCTGCGCGACGCTATCGAGCAGCATCAGGATGCCCTGGCCGAAGCGCTCAAGGCCGGCGACTGCACCGACGTCGCGCATCTGGCTCATCGCCTTGCCGGCAGTAGTGATTCTCTCGGTTTTCGCGGCCTGGCGACGGTACTGCGCGAACTGGAAGAGGCGGCGCTGAACAAGGCCCCGGCAGCCTTGCAGGCCCTGCAAACGCCCTTGGCCGAGCAGTTGCGCCTGGCCGACGAAACCCTGAAACAGCTGATCCAGTGCTGACGTACAAAAAACTTACGACTTTTTACATCTTCGATCTTCAGGTACAACGCCACCTTACATCGCTTTCCAATAATCGACGGCAACCGCTGCCCGCGGTCTTCGAAGCTTATTGGAGATAATAATAATGAACTGCCGTAAAGCTCAGCCGTCCCCGCACCACCGCCTGTCCCTTCCGCGCTTCAACCACTGTTGAGGTGCCGACATGACTGACTCTACCGAACGTAAAGGCATCCACCTCACCCGTGCGCTGAAAAGCCGGCATATCTTCATGCTGTCGCTGGGCGGGGTGATCGGCACCGGGCTGTTCATGGGCTCGGGGGTGACCATCAACCAGGGCGGGCCCATGGGCGCGATCCTCGCCTACCTGGTGGCGGGTTTCCTGATGTACCTGGTGATGGTCTGCCTGGGCGAACTGTCGGTGCAGATGCCGGTGTCCGGCTCGTTCCAGACCCACGCCACCAAATTCATCGGCCCGGCCACCGGCTTCATGATCGGCTGGGTGTACTGGATGAGCTGGGCGACCACCGTGGGCCTGGAGTTCACCGCCGCCGGCATGCTGATGGTGCGCTGGTTCCCGGAGGTGCCGATCTGGTACTGGTCGGCGCTGTTCGTGGTGGTGCTGTTCGGTCTCAATGCCCTGGCCACCCGTGCCTTTGGTGAAGCCGAGTACTGGTTCTCGGGGATTAAGGTGGCGGCGATCCTCGGCTTTATCATCGTTGGCGTGCTGGTGATCTTCGGCGCCATCCCGCTGACCAGCGGCGAGCCGGCGCCGATGATGAACAACCTGATCGGCGACTCGATGTTCCCTAATGGCCTGTCGGCGGTGTTCGCGGTGATGATGACCGTGGTCTATGCCTTCCAGGGCTGCGAGATCATGGGCGTGGCCGCCGGTGAAACCGACCAGCCGGAAAAGAGCATCCCGCGCGCGGTGCGCAACGTGGTGTTTCGCGTGCTGATCTTCTATGTGCTGGCCATCGTCGTGCTCTCGGCGATTGTACCGTGGCAACAGGCCGGCCTGATGGAGAGCCCGTTTGTGCAGGTGTTCGACATGGTCGGTATTCCCTACGCGGCGGACCTGATGAACTTCGTCATCCTTACCGCGATTCTGTCGGTGGGCAACTCCGGCCTGTATGCCTCCACGCGCATTCTCTGGGCCATGTCCAAGACCGGCATGGCGCCGAAAAGCCTGTCGCCCTTGAGCAAGCGCGGCGTGCCGTTGCGAGCGCTGAGCATCACCCTGTGTTTTGCCCTGGTGTCGCTGATGACCAGTTTCGTCGCCGCCGATACCTTGTTCATGGTGCTGATGGCGGTGAGCGGCATGTCCGGTACCGTGACCTGGATCGTCATTGCCCTGGCCCAGTACAAGTTCCGCCGCGCCTACCTGCAGGGCGGCGGCAAGCTTGCCGACCTCAAGTACCGCGCGCCGCTGTTCCCGCTGGTGCCGCTGCTGTGCATCGCCCTGTGCAGTTCGCTGTTCGTGTTCCTGGCGCTGGATGAGACCCAGCGGCCGTCGCTGTATTGGGGTTTTGGTTTCATCGCAGTGTGTTACGCGGCGTACTTCATCATTCACCGCAAGCACCAGGGGGTGTTGGCGCCGTCGGTGTAAACCCGGCCACCTAGCATTTTTGTCAGTTGTTGGCCTCGATAACGAGGTATTGAATAAGGGTCGACTTTAACCAGGTCGGCCCTTTTTCATGGCGGTATGCACGCAGGGCCGAAACGTTGTTTCCCCGCACCGAGGCTGTCTGCCATGAATGACTTGCAAACCGATACCATCGAATCCACGACCACCAGCGAGCTGCCGGCACTGTCCCTGTTCGCCTCGGTCGCGCCGGTCAGTGACTATGACGCGGGCGTCAACCTGCATACCCTGAGCACCGACGCGCGAGGTGTGCTGGCGACCGTGCCGCCTTTCACCAACGTGCGCGGCGGTGACGAACTGCGGGTGTACATGGATGCCGACAGCATGCCGGTCGTCGCGCCGCTGGTGCTCGAAGGCTACGACCTCGGCCGGGCCCTGCACCTGCACCTGCCCGCCGAGCGGTTTACCCCGGGCGCGCATACAGTGCACTACCGCTTCAGCCGCAACAACATCGAGTATGGCACTTCGCGCGACCTCTCGGTTCTGGTCAAGCTGGATCGCCCGGGCGGTTCCGAACCCGGGCACCAGGGCCTGGTCGCGGCAGATGTCGGTGTCAATCCGGTCACTGCTGAACACTTGGAGAACGGCGTCCAGGTGCAGGTCTATTTCTACGAGAACCGCGCCGTTGGCGATGTGATCCGCCTGAGCTGGGGCGGGGTGATGCTGAGCTATACCCTGGTCGAGGCCGATCTCAACCAGCCGGTGGTGTTCACGGTGCCCGGCAGTGTCATTCGCCAGGCCGGCGACAGCCCCAACCTGGTGGTGACCTGGGAAGTGCACGATATTGTCCACAACACCAGCCAGACCTGGGCTCCGCATGTATCGGTGGTGGTCGACACCGGTCATGCGCAATTGCCGGCCGTTTCGGTACCGGGGCTCGATCATGAGGGCTATATCAATCTCGAGGTACTGGGTAGCGATGACCTGCTGATTCATGTGCAGGCCAGCGCACCGGCGTTCGCCATCGGCGACACGGTCAGGTTGCGCTTTACCGGCTACATCGATTCGGGCCTGCCGACCCATATCGACCTGGACCAGACCCTCCGCGGGACCTTGCCGCAGACCCTGACGTTCACCATTGCCAATGACAAAGCCTGGGCCCTGGCCAGTGGCCTGGCGGTCGTGGGCTACAGGCTGGTGAAGGCTGGCGGCGAGCAGCACTCGCAGCGCCTGAGCATCGGTTTCAAAGGGCAGCCCAAGGCGTTGACTGTGCCGAGAGTGGCGCGGGCGGAGGAGGGCGTACTGGCCTACGATATTGCCCGGGCTGCGGTGATGATCCCTCATTACCAGGGACGTACGGCGGGCCACCAGATTACTCTGGTGTGGCAAGGCACCCAACTGGATGGCAGACCGACCCTGCATGAGGTTCGGCGTGTGGTGACCGCCTCGGAGGGGGCAGGGGACCGCGAGGTGGCGATCAATGTCGGCACGGAACACATCCGCCTGCTGGAGTCGGGCACGGTCAAGGTCTACTACCAGGTGCGCATGCTCAGCACGCGCAGTGTCGGCTTTCGGCAATCGGACCCGCTGGAGCTGCGCATCAGCGCCGCCGGACTGTTGCCGGCGCCGGAGGTGGACGAGCCGGTCAATGAACTGGACCCGCATTTCTACCCTCTCGGGGTCCAGGTGACAGTCAACTACCCGGGCAAGCACGTAGGCGACAAGGTCACGTTCACCTGGCAAGGCGCCGGACCGGAGAGCAGCTATAGCGAAGCCAAAACCGTCGACAGCAGCGGTGCGCTGCCAGCGTTCCGGGTACCCCAGGCCATCGCCAACGCCGGCCTGGGTAGCACGGTATTGATGCGCTACGAGGTCGAGCCGGCGCTGGGCGGGCGGCCGTTGCCGTCCCAGGAGCGGGCGCTGGCGTTGCGCTCGGTCGCGCCGGTGCCTGAACTGGCGCAACTGCTCGGTATGCAGGATGGCAGCTACGACCCGATGCTTGGCTTGCATGGCGCCCAGGTGCTGATCAGCTACCCCGGCATGCGCGCCAGTGACCGTATTGTCTTGTACTGGAAAGGCGCTGCGGGCGCCGGCTCACCGGTACTGCCTGAGCGCCCGGGCAGTGATACCGGCAGCATCACCATCAGCGTGCCGGCGGCGGCGGTGGCGGCGAACTTCAACGGCGCGGTGCAGTTTTACTATGAGGTGCTGCGCAATGAACTGGCGGCGCTTGAGTCGCCCAGGCAAACCGTGCAAATCGGCGCGCCGAGCGCCGATGATTTACCACGCCCGAGGATCGATGAGGCTAACGGCAGCGAACTGGACCTGGACCTGTTCGAGGGCGATGCCCACATCAGCGTCAGCGCCTGGCCGTTCATTGCCCTGGGCCAGCGGCTGTGGCTGGAGGTGCGCAGCGCCAATGCCACGCTGCCGTTGTTGGTGGACAGCCCGGTAGAGCAGGTGTCGGGGCTGACCGTGGCGCTGCCGCGCGAGTTTCTCGACGAGCTCGACGATGGCAGCGCGTTGTCGCTGCATCTTAGTGTCAACTTCGGCGGCGCTGCGACGCTGGATTTCCCGGTCAGGACCTACACCGTGCGCCAGGGGCAACTGCACATCGGTGTCTCCGATTCGGGCCTGGCCAGTTCCGCGTTGCCCGAGGACTGGGCGCTGGCGACCCAGACCTGTGCGGTGAACCTGGTCGGACGGCCGGGCGCGCAAGGCAGCCTCAGCGTCAATGGCTCGGCACAGTTCGACAACGACAGCCAGCAGTTGGACTTCACCCTGGATGCCAAGGGTGAGTTCATCGCCTGGCTGGGCGACCGCTACGCCGAGACGGTGCTGGTCAGCGCGGCGATCGGCACCGGCCAGGCCCAGCATGTGCCGGTGCGCTTTAGCGATGTCTTCCCGTTCGATCAACAGCAGGACGATCAACACGTACGCGCCCGTGCGGCCAGCGGTGCGCTGGCCAACGGCCGCGCCGCCAACCGCGTATGTTTTGAGGCCGACGGCTTCACCGATGCCACTTACGTGCAGGTTGAGCTCAGCGGCAGCGCACGGATTGTCGGCCACCCCGGCCAGGTGGTCAGCCTGCCGTTGACCGAGCTGACCGGTGATTGCCAGTTCGACGTGGTCGACAACGTCGCCGAAGAAGTGACGCTGACCTTTCAACTACCCCAGGGCGGCAGCTGGACCCGCTTCAGCAAGACCCTGTACTTCTCCAGCCTGGCTTCACGCTATGCGGCCCGGGGGGTGGCGGCCGACGGCATTCCCTGGTTCATGCGCGTCAACCAGATCACCAGCGTCGAAACCAGCCATGTGCGCATCCCGCACATGCGCGAGTTTAGCGATCATCCCGGGGGGCTGGATGGTGGCATTGGCGTACGCGCGATGGACGCCGACAAAAAGGGGCTGCTGGTATTGGTGGAGCCCTACCTGCAAATGGCCGCCGGCGACAAGATTCACGTGCACTTTGGTGATGAAGAGGTGCCGGCTACGCCGTTGCCGATTGTGGTACTGCCCAACGAAGTGAATGAACTGGTCACCCTGTTCGTGCCCGCTGCCCGCATTCCCAACGGCGTCAGCGAGGTATGGTTCACGGTCGAGCCGCTGAGCGGCAACAAACGGGCGTCGGCGCGCTTGCGGGTCAAGGTCAAGGTCACCTTGCCCGGCGGCCCTAATCAAATCCCTGGCAGCCCTCATAATGCCAACTTGATGTCGCCGGACGTGCCCTTCGGCCTGATCGACTGGGAGATGGCCCAGGACGGCGTCACGGTGTACGTCAACCGCTGGCGCTATATGGAAGTCGGCGACACCCTCAACTTGAGCTGGGGCGGGGCCAAGGTCACTCACGTCGTCCAGGAAGGCGAGGTGGGCAAGACCATACCGGTGTTCGTCGACTATGCCACCATCGAGGCGGGCGGCGATGATGAGCGCCTGCTGGTGCTGTACTGGCTGGAAGACGAGGTGGGCAACGAGTCCGATGGTGCCTCGTTGCCCAGCTATGCCTTTGTCGAAGTCAGCCTGCTGTTGTTGCCACGGCCAGGGGTGGCCGGGATTGACGAGGAAGGTTTCCTCGACCTGGGGGCTCTGCAGGGCGCCGATGTCGAGATCTCGGTAATTGCCGATCGGCCGGATTTTCGCGTTGGCGATCAGGTGGTTTTCACCTTCCGCGGTTACACCGAAGACGTGGCGGCGATCCCGCCACATGTCTCCCCCGCGTACCCGGTGGGCATCATTCCCCCCCCGCGGACCATTACCCACAAGGTGCCCAACAGCATCGCCGAGTCGATCGCCGGTGGCCTGGCCTATGTCTCCTACAAGGTCACCCGCGACGGGCAGCAGATTCCATCCCGAACCACTGCCGTCGGCGTTCGGGGCAAGGCGGCCGAGTTGCTGCCGCCGGATGTCGACGACCGCCAGGAAGACTTCCTGCCCGACACATTGCCGCAGGCCGTGGTGCGGATTCCGCCGTGGGTGGGCATGTTTGCCGGCCAACAGGTCCGCCTGGTCTGGCAAGGCAAACGGGAGAACGGCCACGCCTACGCCTTTATGCGCGACTGGTACCTGACCGGGTCCCAAGTGGACCACCCGGTCGTGCTTATCGTGCCAGCCGAGCATATTGCCGCGCTGTCGGGCGGTAACCTGGAACTGTTCTACCGGGTGTACTTCGGCAGCAGCGAGCCGCGGGAGTCCCAGGTGTTGCCATTGTGGGTCGGTGAGCCGGCCCCCGAGCTGGTCGCCCCGAACGTGCCGGAGGCCGAGAACGATACCCTCGACCCGATCGGCATCGTCGTGGCTACCGTCGAGGCGCCCCTGTACGAAGGTATGGCCCCTGGGCAAACGGTATGGATGGAGTGGCTGAGTCCGGTCGCGGGGGCGGACATCATCGACAACTTCCCGGTGCAAACTGCCGATGATGTGGCGTTTTCCGTCTACGAGGAGGATATCGTGCCCAGCCTGGGGCACGAGGTGCGCATCCGCTACTACGTTAGCGAACCGGCGGAACGCCGGCGCTATTCGGACTTCCTGCACCTGGGCATCGGCCCGGTGCTGAGCAACCCGCCACGGCCACGAATCGAAGAGGCCAATGGCGATGTGCTCGATCTGCTGAGTTTTCCGGGCGATGCGCTGGCGACGGTGGCGAAATGGAACGGGATCAACGAGCGTCAGCGTTACTGGTTTCGTTGCCGTGGAACCGATGCACAAGGTAATGCCAAGACTATCGTCCTGGCTGAAGGGCAACGGGTGTCCGCAGGGGAGGTCCACCTGGGTGTACGCGCTACGCTGAACCGGGCCGATTTGCAGGCATTCGCCCACCAGAGCCGGATCACCCTGGAGATGGCGGTGGCGCTGCGTGAGGATGCCGAAGAATCGCAAGCTATCAGGTTCCCGGTGCGCGAGTACCAGATCCTTCAGGTGCAGATCAGCCTGACCGATCCTAAAATTCTCGAGGCGAGGGGCCAAGTGCTGGAACTGGCCGCCTTCTCCGGTAACGCCACCTTGAGGATTGATCGCTGGCAGGGGATTGTTGCAGGTCAGCAGGTCTGGGTGACACTTGAAGGCAAACTTCAAAGTGGAGGAGACTGGACGCTACCGCTGCTTGTAGCGCATCCGGTGTCTCCGGCTGAGGTGACGGGCGGCATTACTCGCCCGATTTCGCGCTCGGACCTTGAAATGCTCGCTGACCGTTCGCGCCTGAGTATTCATTTAAGGGTGGAGGACATCGTTGCGCCGGTGATTGCTTATGAGGTTCGTGTGTTCGATCCCGTGACACTTACGGTGTCTACCAATGGGCTAACACGTATTGCATTACCTCCAGACTGGCGACATCCCACAGAAACCAACAGCGTGGTCGTGCGCGGGACACCGGGAGCTTCAGTGGTGCTGAGCTTGACTGGAAGTGGGAGATTTGCAGGCGGTGCATCGCAGCTTGATGTCACGCTCGATCAATATGGCACCTCACACCAGACGATAAGGTGTGACCGCAACAGTACAACGATTACCGCCAGGCGGGGTGCGTATAGTGTTTCAGCCGAGCTGCTTTTCAGCATCGTATTTCGGGATGACAAAGTTAATGGTACATGGGTCGCCAAGGCCAACCTTGCCTCTGGCGCTAAAGCTGATGGTCGCTCTATCAATCGTGTGAGTTACGACACCCGCACTCAAAGCAGATACACACAAGTCACTGTGACCTTATCCGGAGGGGCCAGGGTCGTTGGGTACTCAGGCTCCACAGTGACGCTCCCGCTATCAAATACAGGGTTCGATTGCTTCTTCGATGTTACCAACACGACAGCGGGAATGATAACGGTGACGTTCGAATTAACTGGGTTCGGCCCTGGGTTGACTTTCAGCAAAAAAATGACCTTTACCTGATCCGAGATTTAGAAAGTTTGTTGAGACCGCTCCCCATGGAGCGGTTTTTTTCTGCAACCAATTGTTCGAAGTTTTAACAGTGCTGTCGGTTGGTGATGTTTGAATTTTGAAAATATATAAAAGCAGTCTGTTATAGGTATTTCATGATGTAGTTTACTTACATGTGCAATGATCGCATTCTTGTCGAACACACGTTTAGGGATTCTCCGATCAAGTCAGCACAGGCCATCTGACCTGTGCTGAAATAGCCCTCCGTCCAACTGTCCTCTACAAGCCCGCCATCCCATGAGTCAGATGAGCTTTTCCGATTTCGAGTACGCCGGTAAGCGCAAGCAAACCCGTCGCGAGCGTTTCCTGGCCGAGATGGAGCAGGTGGTTCCGTGGAGCGGGTTGGTAGCGTTGATCGAGCCTCACTACCCAAAGGCTGGCGGTGGCCGCAAGCCGTATCCACTGGAAACCATACTGCGCATTCACCTGCTGCAGAACGGGTTCTCGTTGAGCGATCCAGCCATGGAAGAGGCGCTGTACGAGATTACTTCGATGCGCCAGTTTGCTCGTCTGACGCTCAGCGCTCCGATCCCCGAAGACACGACGATCATGAATTTCCGGCACCTGCTGGAGAAGCATCAGTTGGCGGCGGGCATTCTGGAAACCATCAACAATTACCGGCGAGACAAGGGCCTGTCGTTGCGCCAGGGCACCATTGTCGACGCCACCATCATCCACGCACCCAGTTCGACCAAGAACAAGGAAGGCAAACGCGATCCTGAGATGCATCAGACGAAGAAAGGTAACCAATATTTCTTTGGCATGAAGGCGCACATCGGTGCAGATGCCGAGTCGGGTCTGGTGCACCACGTCCACGGCACAGCGGCGAATGTCGCCGATGTAACGGAGGTCGCTCACCTGTTGCATGGCGATGAAAATGTTATCTGTGCCGACGCGGGTTATACCGGCGCGGAGAAGCGGCCGGAGCATGACGGCCGGCCGGTGATCTGGCAGATTGCGGCTCGTCGCAGCACCTATAAACACTTGAACAAACGCAGCGTGCTCTACAAAGCCAAACGCAAGATCGAGAAGGTCAAAGCACAGACGCGAGCGAAGGTCGAACATCCATTCCGTGTGATCAAGCGCCAATTTGGTTATGTGAAAACCCGCTTCCGTGGCTTGGCCAAGAACACGGCGCAACTGACCACGCTGTTTGCCCTGTCGAATCTGTGGATGGTGCGCCGGCAATTATTGCCTGCTGCGGGAGAGGTGCGCCCGTGAGGGCAGAAAACCAAGGCTGTGCCTTGGTTATCCAATAATCAGCGGCTGAAAATCGGGCGTTTCGGCATCCCCAAGCCGTCCATTTCCGGTTGAGGAGCAACTTGTTCGGAGTTTCCTTAGGTGGCGGTTTCTTTACAGGTGGAGGAAACAATAAAGACATAATACTTGACCAACGAGGGGAGTGGCGTGAATGGATGGGCGCTCGATACAGCGGCCTAAGCGCAGTTGTTACTCCTCATGGTGGCAGTTCAGTAGTTGCTCATGTGCACTTTAGAGTTTTGAGTTGGCCCATTGATGTAGCCGGCGGTCGGATCTGGGTGCATCCGGCAACGGGGGCACGAGCCGATGGGCGAAGCGTGAACCGAATCTCCTATGCGACGCAAGGTTTCAGTAGATATCAAGAGTGCAGGGTAACCCTTTCCGGGGGCGCGCGGGTGGTGGGGCATCCGGGGAACGTCGTAATTCTCAGGCTGGGGATGGGCAGCGCCACCAATAGCAGAGAGGGCTACGTTGCAATCGATGTAGTTCATTCAAAAGCTGAACCAATTAAATTAACGCTCCAACTCATTAACGCTGGGACCTCTATCGGTGCTTCTTGGGTTCAGCGAACTATCCGGTTTACCTGACCAGCCTTTATAACTTTTCTATCGGCCGCCCTCCGGGGCGGTTTTTTTGTCATGAGTTGTGCGAAGTTGTAACGGTGGTATAACCAAGTGTTTTTCGAGCGTTTTAAAACCTTATAAAGCAATAAGATAAATTGCTTTTGTGAAATATTTTTAGAGTTACAAAGTCGTTTGCCTTCTTGTTGAACACTCGTTTAGTATGGCCTCACGCCCCCCCCATACCCACCACAATAATTCGAGGCCACCCATGACCCCTCCTGCGTCGCTGCTCAGCCAGGTCGAAGCCGGCATTGCCTGGATCACCCTCAACCGCCCCGACCAGCGCAACGCGCTGGACATCCCCAGCCTGAAAAACCTGCATGCCTTGCTCGATGCCCATAACGCCGACCCGGCGGTGCGCGTGGTGGTCTTGACCGGCACCGGCCGCAGCTTCTGCGCAGGCGCCGACCTTGCCGAATGGGCCGAGGCCCAAGCCCGCGGCGCGCTTGAAAGCTACGGCTGGACCGAAACCGCCCATGCCTTGATGCAGCGCCTGCACAGCCTCGACAAACCCACCATCGCCGCCATCAACGGCACCGCCGTCGGCGCCGGCATGGACCTGACCTTGTGCTGCGACCTGCGCATTGCGGCAGCTTCGGCGCGGTTCAAGGCCGGCTACACCAGCATGGCCTACAGCCCGGATGCCGGTGCCAGCTGGCACCTGCCACGGCTGATCGGCAGCGAACAGGCCAAGCGCCTGCTGTTTCTCGATGAGCTGTGGGGGGCCGAGCGCGCCCTGGCGGCCGGGCTGGTGGGCGAGGTGTGCGCCGATGAGCAGTTGCTGGCGGTGACCGCCGAGCTGGCCGGGCGCCTGGCCAATGGCCCGACCTTCGCCTTCGCCCAGACCAAACGGCTGATCTGCGACGGTGCCCAACGCACCCTTGGCGAGCAGCTACAGGCCGAGCTTGCCGCTGGGCTGCTGTGCGGGCGTAGCGAGGATGGCGCCGAAGCGTTGCGCGCTGCCGTCGAAAAGCGCACTGCTAATTTCGTTGGTAAATAAACACTTACAAGCACTTCTTCAGGATCGACTCATGAATTTCCAACTGACCCAAGAACAACAAATGTTGGTGGAAGCGGTACGCAGTTTTGTCGCCAAGGAGTTACTGCCCCATGAGGAGGCCGTCGACCGCGCCGACGAAGTTTCGCCAGAGCTTGCCGCACAGATCCGCGGCAAGGCCATCGCCGCTGGCTTCTACGCCTTCAACATGCCCGAGGAAGTCGGCGGCGGCGGTCTCGATTACCTGTCCCAGGCGCTGATCGAGCGCGAGCTGTCGAAGGTGTCGTGGGCCCTGCATGTGTTTGTCGCGCGGCCGTCGAAGATCCTCATGGCCTGCAAGGACGAACAGATCAACGATTACCTGCTGCCGTGCATCCAGGGCGAGAAGACCGACTGCTTTGCCCTTACCGAGCCGGGCGCCGGCTCCGATGCCAATGCGATCAAGACCCGCGCCGTGCGCGAGGGTGACAACTTTGTGCTCAACGGCAGCAAGCACTTCATCAGCCATGCCGGGCATGCCGATTTCGCCATCGTCTTTGCCGTCACCGACACCTACGAGCACAACGGCAAGACGCGCAACGCGGTGACCGCCTTTCTGGTCGACCGCGGCACCCCGGGCATGACCATCCGCCGCGGGCCCAAGTGCGTGAGCAACCGCGGTTATCACACCTTCGAGCTGTTCTTCGATGACTGCACGGTGGCGGCCAGCAAAGTGCTGGGTGAAGTCGGCAAGGGTTGGGAAGTGGCCAACGCCTGGCTCACCGCCGGGCGGGTGATGGTCGCCGCTAACTGTGTTGGCCAGGCCCAGCGCGCCCTTGACGTGTCGCTGCAGTGGGCGGCCGACCGCAAGCAGTTCGGCCAGCCGATCGGCACTTACCAGGGTATCTCGTTCAAGCTCGCCGACATGGCCACGCAGATTCGCGCCGCCGAGCTGTTGACCCTGCACACGGCCTGGAAGATGGACCAGGGCACGATGACCGATGGCGAGGCCGGCATGGCCAAGCTGTTTGCCAGTGAAGTGCTCGGCAAGGTTGCCGACGAGGCGGTGCAGATCTACGGCGGCATGGGCCTGATGGATGAAGGCCCGGTCGAGCGGATCTGGCGCAATGCGCGCATTGAGCGGGTCTGGGAGGGCACCTCGGAGATCCAGCGGCACATCATTTCCCGTGAACTGCTGCGCCCGCTGTTGCGCTGATCAGGAGCCTGCTCATGTTACGAGACAATCTCAAACGTCTGCTCGCCCCGCGTCACCTGGCGTTCGTCGGCGGGCGCAGCATGGCCCGGGCGCTCAAACGCTGCGCCGAGGGCGGTTACCAAGGGCCGATGTGGCTGGTCAACCCGCAGCACGACAGCCTCGACGGCGTGCCGTGCGTGCGCAGCGTCGCCGAGCTGCCCTGTGCGCCGGATGCGGTATTTATCGCCACCAACCGCGAGCTGACCCTGACCTGCGTGGCCGAGCTGGCCGCCAAGGGTGCCGGCGGAGCGATCTGCTACGCCTCGGGCTTTGCCGAAACCGGCGCCGAAGGCCTGGCCCTGCAGCAGCAACTGCTCAAGGCTGCCGGCCACATGGCGCTGCTGGGCCCCAACTGCTATGGCCTGCTCGACTACCTGCACAGCTCGGCGCTGTGGCCGGTGGCCCATGGCGGCAAGGCGGTGGAGAAGGGCGTGGCGGTGCTGACCCAGAGCGGCAACTTTGCCTACAACCTGTCCATGAGCGACCGCTCGCTGCCGGTGGCCTACATGGCCTCGGTGGGCAACCAGGCGCAGATCGGCATCGCCGAACTGATGGACGCGCTGCTCGATGAGCCGCGGGTGACTGCCATCGGCCTGCACCTGGAAGGCCTGAAGAACGTGCCGGGCTTTGCCCGCGCCGCGCACAAGGCGCTGCAGCTGGGTATCCCGATCATCGCCCTGAAAACCGGGGTGTCGCAAATCGGTGCGGAACTGGCGCTGAGCCACACCAGCTCGCTGTCCGGCTCCGATGCGCTGTACGACAGCCTGTTCGAGCGCCTGGGGGTGATCCGCGTCAGCGGCCCGGTGAGCTTTGTCGAAACCCTCAAGGCCGCTGCCTGCGGCCACTTGCCCAAGGGCGGCAGCCTGATCGCCCTGGCTTGCTCCGGTGGCGATGCCGGGCTGATCGCCGACTATGCCGAACGCAACGATCTGAGCCTGCCGAAGCTGGAAGACGGCCAGGTCCGCGAGCTGGCCCAGGTGCTGCCAACCTATGCCAACCTGGTCAACCCGCTGGACTTCACCACGGCGATCTGGGGCGATGCCGCCGCGCTTGAGCGCATGCTCGACAGCGCCCTGCGCACCGAGGCCGATGCCGCCATGCTGGTGCTCGACTACCCGGCCGAGTTTACCGGCGAGCGCAAGGAGTGTGACCTGCTGCTGGAGCTGTACTGCGCGGCGCTCAAGCGTCATGGCAAGAGCGGTTTTGTCACCTCGGCCTTGCCTGAACTGCTGCCGGCCGTTGCCCGCGAGCGCCTGCATGCCCATGGCATCGCCGCGTTGCAGGGCGTCGAGGACGGCCTGGCGGCCTGGGGGCGGATTGCCGCTTACCAGGGCAAACGCCAGGCGCTGCTGGCGCTGGGCGAGTCGGCGTTGCCGCCGCTGTGCCCGCAGGCGCTGCAGGGCGAGGGCACACTGCTCAACGAGTGGCAATCCAAGCAAGCCTTGCTGGCGTTCGGCCTGCCGGTGCCCACGGGCGTGTTGAGCACCCCGGAACAGGCACTCAAGGATGCTGAAAGCGTTGGCTACCCGCTGGTGCTCAAGGCGGTCAGTGCGCAACTGCCGCACAAGACCGAAGCCGGTGCCGTCGCCCTCAACCTGCGCGACGCCCAGGCCCTGGGCGCGGCGCTGGAACAGATGCGTACGCGGATTGCGGCCTATGCGCCCGGTGTAGCGTTCGACCAGGTGCTGCTCGAACCCATGGCCAGCGCGCCGCTGGCCGAGCTGATCGTCGGTATCAAGCGCGAGAACGACTTCGGCCTGGCCCTGGTGATCGGTGCCGGCGGCATCCTCGTCGAGCTGCTCAAGGACAGCAAGAGCCTGTTGCTGCCGACCACCGACGGCGCCATCCGCAAGGCCGTGCTCGGCCTGCGCAGCGCCGCCTTGCTCCAGGGCTTTCGCGGCCGCGAGGCAGCTGACCTGGAGGCGCTGGTGGCAGCGATCCGTGCGGTCGCCGACTACGCCTGCGAAAACGCCGCGCAATTGCTGGAACTGGATGTGAACCCATTAATGGTCAGTGCCCAGGGCACCACCGCGGTCGATGCGTTGATTCGCCTCGGCCAGGTATAAGGAGATGAACATGCACAACAGCCCATTGACCGGTGGCCAGGCCCTGGTGCGCCTGTTGGCCAACTACGGCGTCGATACCGTGTTCGGCATTCCCGGGGTGCACACCCTGGAGTTGTACCGTGGCCTGCCCGGCAGCGGCATCCGCCACGTGCTGACCCGCCATGAACAGGGCGCAGGCTTCATGGCCGACGGTTATGCGCGGGTCAGCGGCAAGCCTGGGGTGTGCTTCGTCATCACCGGCCCCGGCGTCACCAACGCCGCCACCGCCATCGGCCAGGCCTATGCCGACTCGATCCCGATGCTGGTGATTTCCAGCGTCAACCACACCGCGAGCCTCGGCAAAGGCTGGGGCTGCCTGCACGAAACCCAGGACCAGCGCGCCATGACCGCGCCGATCACGGCGTTTTCCGCCGTGGCCCTGAGCGCCGAGGACCTGCCTGAACTGATCGCCCGTGCCTACGCGGTGTTCGACAGCGAACGCCCGCGCCCGGTGCATATCTCGGTGCCGCTGGATGTGCTGGCCGCACCGGTCGCCCGCGACTGGAGCACTGAAGTGGTGCGCCGCCCGGGCCGGGGCGTGCCGGCCAGCAGCGTGCTGGATCAGGCTGCCGGCAAACTGGCAGGTGCCAGGCGGCCGATGATCATCGCCGGTGGCGGCGCCCTGGCCGCTGCGCAGGAGCTGCAACAGCTGAGCACCCGCCTGGCCGCGCCGCTGTTCACCAGCGTTGCCGGCAAAGGCCTGCTGGCGCCGGATGCGCCGCTCAATGCCGGTTCGTCCTTGTGCGTGGCGCCGGGCTGGCAACTGATCGCCGAGGCCGATGTGATCCTCGCGGTCGGCACTGAAATGGCCGACACCGATTTCTGGCGTGAACGGCTGCAGCTCAACGGCGAGTTGCTGCGGGTGGATATCGATCCGCGCAAGTTCAACGACTTCTACCCCTGCGCGGTGGCTTTGCAAGGCGATGCCCGGCAAACCGTCGCCGCCTTGCTCGAGCGTTTGCCGCACGCGCCGCGCGATGCTGGCGCCGCCATGGATGCCGTCGCCAGCCTACGCCAGGCGGTCAAGGCCAGCCACGGCCCGCTGCAGGCGATCCACCAGGCGATCCTTGGCCGGGTCGCGGCCGAGCTGCCGGCCAACGCCTTTATCAGCACCGACATGACCCAACTGGCCTACACCGGCAACTATGCCTATGCCAGCCGGGCCCCGCGCAGTTGGCTGCACCCGACCGGTTACGGCACCCTCGGTTACGGCTTGCCCGCCGGTATCGGCGGCATGTTCGCCACTGAGGACCGCCCGGGCCTGGTGCTGGTCGGCGATGGCGGCTTCCTCTACACCGCCCAGGAACTGGCCACCGCGGTCGAAGAGCTGGAGCGCCCGCTTGTGGTACTGCTATGGAACAACGATGCCCTGGGACAGATTCGCGACGACATGCTCGGTTTGGATATCGAACCGATCGGCGTGCTGCCGCGCAACCCGGACTTCATCGGCCTGGCCCGGGCCTTTGGTTGCAGCGTGGCGCAGCCGCAAAACCTGGATGACCTGCAACGGGAACTGCGCAGCGGCTTTGCCCGCAACGGCGTAACCCTGATCGAGCTCAAGCACGCTTGCGCGCGCTGAACTTCAACCGCTTTTTTGGGAGACTGCCATGCGCTTTTCCGATCTGACCCAACGTATCGCCGGGGACGGCGCCGCCGCCTGGGACATCCATTACCGCGCCCTGGAACTGCTGGACAAAGGCGAAGACGTGCTGCTGCTGTCGGTTGGCGATCCGGATTTCGACACCCCGGCGCCGATCGTCCAGGCCGCCATCGACAGCCTGCACAACGGCCACACCCATTATGCCGACGTGCGCGGCAAGCTGGCCCTGCGCCAGGCCATTGCCCGCCGCCATCAGCAGCGCAGCGGCCAGCCGACCGGCGCCGATCAGGTGACGGTGCTGGCCGGGGCCCAGTGCGCGCTGTTCTGCGTGGCCCAGTGCGTGCTCAACCCTGGCGATGAAGTGATCGTCGCCGAGCCCATGTACGTCACCTATGAGGCGGTGTTCGGCGCCTGTGGCGCCACGGTGATCCCGGTACCGGTGCGCCCGGAGCACGGCTTCCGGGTGCAGGCCGAAGATGTCGCCGCGCGCATCACCCCCAAGACCCGCGCCCTGGCCCTGAACAGCCCGCACAACCCCTCCGGCGCCAGCCTGCCGCGCAGTACCTGGGAGGCGCTGGCCGAGTTGTGCATTGCCCATGACCTGTGGATGATCTGCGATGAGGTCTACAGCGAGCTGCTGTACGACGGCGAACACATCAGCCCCGGCAGCCTGCCGGGCATGGCCGAGCGCACGGCGACCCTCAACAGCCTGTCCAAGTCCCATGCCATGACTGGCTGGCGGGTCGGCTGGGTAGTGGGCTCGCCAGCGCTGGCCACGCACCTGGAGAACCTGGCACTGTGCATGCTCTATGGCTCGCCGGATTTCATCCAGGATGCGGCGGTAGTAGCGCTGGAGCAGCAATTGCCGGAGCTGGCAGCCATGCGCGAAGCCTACCGCCAGCGCCGCGACCTGGTCTGTGAGTGCCTGGCCGACTGCCCGGGCCTGCGTGCGCTCAAGCCCGATGGCGGCATGTTCGTGATGGTCGATATCCGTGAAACCGGCCTCAGCGCCCAGGCGTTCTCGAATCGCCTGCTCGATCACCATGGCGTGTCGGTGCTCGCTGGTGAAGCCTTCGGCCCCAGCGCCGCCGGGCATATCCGCCTGGGCCTGGTGCTCGGCGCCGAACCGCTGCGCGAGGCCTGCCAGCGCATTGCCCGTTGCGCGGCTGAGCTGATGGAGGGTAAAGCCCATGCGTGACTATCCGCGGCTGTTTATCGATGGCAGCTGGCAGGTGCCGTCGGGCCAGGGCCTGGCCGAAGTGATCAACCCGGCCACCGAAGCAGTGGCAGGCCGGGTGCCGCTGGGCGACGAGCAAGACGTCAACCGGGCGGTGGCAGCGGCGCGCAACGCCTTTGGCCGCTGGTCGCAAACCCCGTCGAGCGTGCGCGCCGGCTACATTCGCGCCCTGGCCGAACAGCTCAAGGCCCGCGCCGATGAGATGGCGGCCGTCATCACCCGCGAGCTGGGCATGCCGGTGCAGTGGTGCCGGGCGGTGCAGGTCGATGGGCCGATTGTCGGCCTTGAGCAGTACATCGAACTGGCCGGGCTGATGGACGAGGTACGTGAAGTCGGCAACTCGCGGGTGGTGCGCGAGGCGGTCGGTGTCTGCGCCTTCATCAACCCCTGGAACTACCCCCTGCACCAGTTGATCGGCAAACTGGCCCCGGCGTTGGCCGCCGGTTGCACGGTGGTGGTCAAACCGAGCCAGGAAACCCCGCTGCACGCGTTTTTGCTGGCCGAGATGATCGAATCCATCGGCTTGCCGGCCGGGGTGTTCAACCTGGTCAGCGGGCCGGGGGCCAAGGTCGGTGAGGCGCTGGCCCGTCACCCGCAGGTGGACATGGTCTCGTTCACTGGCTCCACCGGTGCCGGCGTGCGCGTGGCTCAGGCCGCGGCGCCGACGGTCAAGCGCGTGTGCCTGGAACTGGGTGGCAAGTCGCCGCTGCTGATCACCGCCGATGCCGACCTCGACGCCGCGGTGCGTTATGGCGTGCAGGACGTGATGATCAACTCCGGGCAGACCTGCACGGCCCTGACTCGCATGCTGTTGCCGGCCAGCCGCTATGAAGAGGCCGTGGCAATCGCCCTGGATGAAACCCGCCAGCTGGTCATGGGCGACCCGCAAGACCCGAACAGCTTCCTCGGACCCATGTGTTCGGCGGCGCAGCGGCGTACCGTGCTGGACTACATCCGCATCGGCCAGGAGGAGGGCGCACGGCTGCTGTGTGGCGGTGACACGGGGCCGGGCTTTGAGCGCGGCTTCTATGTGGCGCCGACGCTGTTCGCCGACGTCGATAACCGCATGCGCATTGCCCAGGAAGAGATCTTCGGCCCGGTGCTGTGCCTGATCCCCTATGCCGATGAAGCCCAGGCGCTTGCCCTGGCCAACGACTCACCCTTCGGTTTGTCCAGCGCGGTGTGGGCGGCGGACCGCGAGCGGGCCCTGCAACTGGGCCGGCAATTGCGGGCCGGGCAGTGCTTCGTCAATGGCGCGGGGTTCAATTACCAGGCGCCGTTTGGCGGCTACAAGCAGTCGGGCAACGGCCGCGAGTGGGGCGAGGAAGGCCTGGCCGAGTTCGTCGAAGTTAAAGCGATTCAGTGCTGATAAGCCTGAAGGCGTCCCGTATTGCTGTGCACACCGTTTAAGGACTCCCCATGAATGTACTGATCGTTCACGCTCACCCCGAGCCGCAATCCTTTACCGCCACCTTGCGTGACCAGGCTATCGAAACCTTCACCGCCCAGGGCCATCAGGTGCAGGTCAGCGACCTGTACGCGATGAACTGGAACCCGGTGGCCAGCGCCGATGACTTCGTCAGCCGCGAGAACCCCGATTACCTGGTGTATGCCCTGGAGCAGCGCCTGGGGGTCAAGAGTCAATCGATTGCCGCCGACATCCAGCAGGAGCTGGACAAGCTGTTGTGGGCCGACCTGCTGGTGCTCAACTTCCCGATCTTCTGGTTCTCGGCACCGGCCATGCTCAAGGGCTGGATCGACCGGGTGCTGGTCTCGGGGGTGTGCTATGGCGGCAAACGCTTTTACGACCAGGGCGGGTTGGTGGGCAAGAAGGCGCTGGTGACCGTGACCCTGGGCGGGCGCGAGCACATGTTTGGCGACGGGGCGATTCACGGGCCGCTGCAAGACATGCTGCGGCCGATTTTGCGCGGCACCCTGGCGTACGTTGGCTTCGAGGTGCTGGAGCCGTTTGTGGCCTGGCATGTGCCATATATCAGCGATGAGGCGCGCAAGGACTTCTTGCGTAGCTACCGGCAGCGCCTGGCGCATTTGTCCGATGACCAGCCGCTGGAGTTTCCGCGCCTGGCGCAGTTTGATGAGGCGTTGTATCCGTTGGCTTGAGGGCCTCATCGCGGGGCAAGCCCGCTCCCACAGGTACTGTGGGAGCGGGCTTGCCCCGCGATAAAAACGACACCTACCCATTCGGGGTATGGTCCCCATTACCGGCTCCCTCGATAGTAACCCCGTCGGCTCACACCGAGCAGATCCTGGTGACACGACGGAGTGGCTATGCGAAAGACACTGAAGGTGATTTCCAGTCTGTTGCTCGCGCCCCTGGCAACAGCGGCGCTCGCCGCCGAGGGAGAGGCGGCCAACACACTCAGGCTGTACAACTGGACGGATTACATCGGCGAAACGACCCTCGCCGACTTTGAAACAGCCACCGGCATCAAGGTGATCTACGACACCTTCGACGGCTACGAAACGGTGCAGACCAAACTGCTGACCGGGCGCTCGGGCTACGACCTGGTGGTACTCAACGCCTCCCTGGTACCGCCGCTGATCAAGGCGCAGGTGTTCCAGCCGCTGGACAAAACGCAGCTGCCAAGCTGGAGCAATCTCGACCCGCAGGTCGTGAGCAACCTGCAAGGCTACGACCCGGGCCTTGCCTACTCGGCACCCTACACCTGGGGCAGTTCCGGGGTGACCTACAACGTCGACAAGATCAAGGCACGCATGCCCGACGCGCCCATCGGTTCGCTGGCCATGCTCTTTGACCCCAAGATTGTCTCGCGCTTTGCCGACTGCGGCGTGACCCTGATGGACGCGCCCAGCGAAGTGATCCCGCTGGCCCTCAAGTACCTGGGGCGCGACCCCAACAGCGCCACAGCCGATGACCTTGAAGCCGCCCAGGCGCTGCTGCTCGGCGTGCGGCCATTCATCAAGAAATTCGACTCGGTCAATTACCTGACCAGCCTGCCCAATGGCGATACCTGCCTGGCCCTGACCTGGTCCGGCGACTACGCCACCGCACAGGCGCGGGCAGAGGAGGCGAACAAGCCCATCAAGCTGGCGTTCTTCATCCCCCAGGAAGGCTCGCTGATCTGGTTCGACAACTTGTACCTGCCCAGCGACGCGCCGCACGCGGCCAACGCCCATCGCTTCATCGAGTTTTTGCTGCAGCCGCAGAACATCGCCAAGGTCACCAACTACATCCATTACGCCAACAGCAACGCCGCCGCCACGGCGCTGGTGCAGGCCGAGATTCGTGACGACCCGGCGATCTACCCGGACGCCGCCACCCGCCAGCGCCTGTTCGCGCAGAAGACCCAGAGCGGCAAGGACATGCGCGCCATTACCCGGGTCTGGAGCACGGTCAAGACCGGTAGCTGATTGCCATTTTCCCCTCGCCAAGGACACTGCCATGGCCACCCCAAACAAAACCTTTTCAGCACCCGCCGCCAATGATTGCCTGGTGGCGGCCGACAAAGCCCACTACATGCACGGTTACCACGTGTTCGATGAGCACGCCGAACACGGTGCGCTGAACATCGTCGAAGGCCAGGGCGCCTATATCTACGACACCGATGGCCAGCGCTTGCTCGATGCCGTCGGCGGCATGTGGTGCACCAACATCGGCCTGGGCCGTGAAGAGATGGCCCTGGCCATCGCCGACCAGGTGCGCCAGTTGGCCTATTCCAACCCGTTCTCGGACATGGCCAACAACGTCGCCATCGAACTGTGCGCAAAACTCGCCAGCCTCGCTCCGGGCGATCTCGATCACGTGTTCCTCACCACCGGCGGCTCGACGGCGGTCGATACCGCCTACCGGCTGATCCAGTACTACCAGAACTGCCGCGCCAAGCCGCACAAAAAGCACGTGATCGCCCGCTACAACGCCTATCACGGCTCCACTTGCCTGACCATGTCGATCGGCAACAAGGCCGCCGACCGCGTGCCCGAGTTCGACTATGGCCATGAGTTGATCCACCACGTCTCCAACCCCAACCCGTACCGGGCGCCGGATGGCATGGACGAGGCGGCGTTTCTCGACTTTCTGGTGGCCGAGTTCGAAGACAAGATCCTGTCCTTGGGCGCCGACAACGTCGCGGCGTTCTTTGCCGAGCCGATCATGGGCTCGGGCGGGGTGATCATCCCGCCCAAGGACTACTTCCTGCGCATGTGGCAGGTGTGCCAGTCCTACGACATCCTCTTCGTTGCCGACGAGGTGGTGACGTCCTTTGGCCGCCTGGGCAAGTTTTTTGCCTCGCAGGCGCTGTTCGGCGTGCAGCCGGACATCATCACCACCGCCAAGGGCCTGACCTCGGCCTATTTGCCGCTGGGCGCGTGCATCTTCTCCGAGCGCATCTGGAAGGTCATCGCCGAGCCGGGCAAGGGCCGCTGCTTTACCCACGGTTTTACCTACAGCGGCCACCCTGTGTGCTGCACCGCGGCGTTGAAAAACATCGAGATCATCGAGCGGGAGAACCTGCTGGCCCATGTCGATGAGGTCGGCGGCTACCTGGAGCAGCGCCTGCAGAGCCTGGCCGGGCTGCCGCTGGTGGGCGAGGTGCGCTGCATGAAGCTGATGGCCTGTGTCGAATTCGTTGCCGACAAGCGCAGCAAGGCGCTGTTTGCCGATGAGGTCAACATCGGCGAGCGCATCCACCGCCGGGCCCAGGCCAAGGGCTTGCTGGTACGGCCGATCATGCACCTGAACGTGATGTCGCCGCCGCTGATCATCACCCATGCCCAGGTGGACGAGATCGTTGAGACCTTGCGTCAGTGCATTGTCGAAACGGCAGAAGAACTGGTCAGTGAAGGCCTGTGGGAGCGGGCTTGACCCGCGATGAGGCTAGTCCATTCAATGCATCAAGTGTTGGCTGGACTACGACCGCTTCGCGCTCGATCGCGGGTCGAGCCCGCTCCCACAGGTCCGGCTACACAAACCCGCTGTGGGAGCCTAGACTGCCGGGCATGAGCCGAGCCACCGCCGACACCCCGATCTGCCTGTCTTTCTCTGCCCTGCAGCAATGGCATGCAGCGCTGCAGCACGCCTTTGCCCGCAGTCACGAGACGGACGCCCTGGCAACCCTCGCCGCCGCCCTGAGCCAGTTGGTGGCGGTCGAGTCGATGATGATCAGCCTCGAACGCCAGGGCCAGCCGCCGCAGCTGCTCTACCAGCAAGGCATCCCCGAGCGTTACCGCGATGCGATCCTCAACCGCTACTTCACCGCCGGTTACCTGCTCGACCCGTTCTGCCTGGCGGTGGAGAAGGGCCTGGCGCAAGGCTTTTACCACCTGCAGGAGATCGCCCCGGACCACTTCTTCGACAGTGACTACTACAAGACCTACTACCTGGGCACGGGCTGCACCGAAGACAGCTACTACATCGTCGACATCGACCCACACAGCAAGATCTCCCTGAGCCTGTTCCAGGGCTACGGCGCCAGCCCCCTGAGCGTTGAGCAACTGCACCTGCTGCAGGCGGTGGAGCCGATGGTGCGTGAACTGATCAGCCGCTTCGCCCAGCACGGCCTTGCGCAAACCCGCGAAGCGGATAGCCAGGGCAGCGTCCAGGCGGCCTTCGACAGCTTTGGCTGCCAGGTGCTGACCGAGCGCGAGCGCGAAGTGGCGCAGATGATCCTGCGCGGTCACTCGGTGAAGTCCACCGCCGGCGAAATGGGCATCTCCCCGGAAACCGTGCGCATGCACCGCAAGAACCTCTACCTTAAACTGGAGATAAACTCCCAGTCCGAGCTGTTTGCGCGCTTTATCGACTGGTTGCGCCAAGGCTGACCCTCGGCCTTGTGGAGGCCCTGATGAACCGCACTACCGCGCAGCACCTGCAGGCCTTGAGCCGCGACGGCTTCGTGGTGTTGCCGGGCGTGCTCGACAGCGCGCAGGTCAACCTGCTGCGTCACGCCATCGACCGGCTCAAAGCGTTTCACTGGGATTACAGCGGCGGCCTGATCGAGCACTACAAGTGTGTGTTCAACCGCGACCCGCTGTGGCTGGCGTTCCTCGATCTGCCCGGGGTGATCGAACTGGCCGAGGCGGCGTTGGGTGAGGATTGCCATATCATCGGCCAGACCGCCTGGCGCTGCCATCCGGGTTACCAGGGCATGCCGTTGCACCTGGACTACCTGATGATGGAGGCCGCCCCGGCGCTGATGGCCGACCCGGCCTTTGAGCTGCCGATGCAGATCTGCACCGTGCAGTTGTACCTGGATGACATCGACGCCGACCTGTGCCCGACCCGGGTGATTGCCGGGAGCCACAGGGCAGGGCGCGCGCCACGCAAGGATGAGCACAGCTGGCAGGGCCGTCCCCCGCAGCCGGTGCTGTGCCAGGCCGGCGACGCCCTGGTGTTTCGCAGCGAGCTGTGGCACGCCGGTAGCGACAACCGCAGCGCAGAGCGCAGCCGTTACATGTTGCAGGTGCACTACGGCCGACGCATGGTCGCGCAAAAATTTTCGCCCTACCTGCACTTTCAGTTCAACCCGGCGGTGCTGGCCGCCGCCACGCCGCGCCAGCGCCGCTTGCTCGGCGACCACGCCGAAGCCGAGTACGACTGAAGCTCAAGCCGCGCCGCGGATCGCCAGCACGTTGCACAAGCGCTGTTCCAGCACGTGCTCGGTGGTGCTGCCGGTCAGGCGTTCGAGCAGCTTGCGCGGGTGGTTGCCCATCACCAGCACGTCGGCGCGGCTGTGGCTGACGAACTCGGCGATGCTGCGAGTAATAGGCGCCGACAGAAAGTGCTGGCGCTCAACCGGTACCGCGTGGCGCTCGGCCAAGCGCTCGAAGGCTTTGTGAATCGACTTGCGCACATCATCGCCAAAGCCCGGCATGGTCACGGTGCCAGCACCGAAGTCGGCCATGTGGGTGTGGGCGCTGTCGCACACATGCAACAGGTGCAACTCGGCGCTGCATTGGCGAGCCAGGTCGGCTGCGGCCTGGATCACGCTTTCATTGAGGTCGCTGTGCGGGTGTTCGGGGTGGGTCGGGTCGACAGCGGCGACAACGATGCGCGGCAGCGGGCAATGCACGTCGGTGACCAGGTGCACCGGGCACGGGCACTCGCGCAGCAGTTGCCAGTCCAGCGGCGCCACCACCAGGCGCTTGAGCAGGGCTTCGTGGTGTACATCCTTGATCAGCAGGTCCGGGCCGATTTCGGCCACCTGGGTCAGTACCGCTTGCAGCACGTCCCGGGCCAGGATCACGTCGGTGGTGACGCGGATGCCGTTTTCATGCAGTAAGGTGGCTTCATCGGCCAGCCACTGGCGGTTGTCCTGCATCAGCTTGTCCAGGTGCTGCTCGTCGCCGCTCATCAGGCCCAGGGTATCGACCTCGTCGATAAAGGCGCAGATATGCAAGGCGGCGCCCGTGGCGTGCGCCAGGGCGGCGGCACGTTCCAGTGCCGGGGTGTGGCGCAGGTCGCAGCCGACCATCAAGAATAGGCGTTGGTACTGGCTCATGGGCACCTCCGGTAGCGTTGTATTGCCAGCCCCCGTGCTTGAAGTCTAGTCCATGGTGCTGCCCGAAGCGCCTGGCGGCTCCAGTGCAGGCTCCTCGGCCGGGCTGTCGGCGGCCAGCGGCTGCGCCACCCAGCTCATGAACAGCTCGTAGCCCACGGCCAGCACCACCGGGCCGATGAACAGGCCGATGATGCCGTTGGTCAGCATGCCGCCAAGCGCCCCGATCAGCACCACCGGCATCGGCACGGCAACCCCGCGGCCCAGCAGCAACGGTTTGAGGACGTTGTCGCACAGCCCGGCGAGCAAGGTCCAGATGGCGAAGATCACCGTGCTGACGCCAACCCCGTCATGGGCAAACACGTAGATCACCACCGGCAAGGTAACCAGCAGTACCGGCAGTTGGGTGATGCCCAGCAGCAGTACCAGCAGGGCCAGCACGCCGGCCGCGGGTACGCCCATGACCACCAGGCCGATGCCAACCAGCAGCATCTGCACAAAGGCGATGCCGACCACGCCCTGGGCCACGGCGCGAATGGTCGCGGTGCACAGCGCGGCCAGTTGCTCGCCGCGCTGCGGCCCGGAAATGCGCTTGGCGATGGCCACGGCCGTGCGCTGGCCATTGTCGCCCTTGGCCATGATGACCCCGGCCACCACCAGGGCAACCACGAACACCAGGATGCCCGAGCCGATTCCGGCCAATTGGGTCAGCAAGGTCTTGCTTACGCCCTTGAGGTGTGGGGCCACCTGCGACAGCGCCCAGCTCAGGTCGCTGCTGGCATGGGCCCAGATACCGTACAGCGGCGCGCCGATCAGCGGCCAGTCGCGCACGTTGTCGGGCGGCGGCGGGATTTCGATGTGTTGGTCTTCGAAACCATGGATGCCCTGCTGCACAGTGTCGGCCACCGAAGTACCGAGCAGGCTCAACGGCCCGATCAGGCAGGCCAGGCCAATGATCACCAGCACCACCGCCGCCCAGCCCGGGCGCCCGCCAAGCCAGCCGCCCAGGCGCTGGTTGAGGGGGTAGAGGGTGATCGCCAGGATCACCGCCCAGAGCATCAGGCTGAGAAACGGTCGGAAGATCTCGAAGCAGAACATCACCAGGGCGGCGATCAGCCCGGCGCGGATCAATACATCGAGCAGTTCCCGGGCAGTGCCCAGGTGGAGTGGGTGATTGTTGGCCATCAGCGTGTCCTCGGGCAGGCAGTCCGGTCTTCAGCGCAGCGCCGGGCAACGGCTGGCGCCGCCGCTGGCAGCCTGGCTGACCAGCTCGGTGAAGCGTTTGAGGTTCTGTTGGTGGGCCAGCACCAGATCGTCGATGCTGGTGCCGGCCGGGGTCTGGATCACGCTGCGGCAGTTCAGCACCGCGTTGCCGGCACGCAAGCGCCAGCGGGCATCGAACAGGGCGTATTGCCCCGGCACCGAGTCAAAGCGCTGGACCTCCACGCGCAAGCCCTGGCGCGGTTGGGCAGTGCTGCTGACGAACTGGTTGACCAGGGCATTGCGCAACTCGTCGGCGAGGCTTGCGCCCCACCATTCGGTCTCGAGGATCGCCAGGCCGCTGTTGCCCTGGCGAATCACTACCTGTGGCCGATCGACCTGGGGCGGCACGCTGACCTGCTCCAGCTGGATATCGACGCTGCTGGCTGGCACCGGTTGCTGCGGGATCAGCGTGTGGTAGTGGATCGGGTCGCTGCGGCAGGCGGCCAGCAACACCGCCAGGCTCAACACTGCAAACGGGGAGGCATGCGCCATAGGTGTGCTCCTGCGGTCAATTGCGCGACGAAGGTTTCAGCGAGTCAGCGGGTGCATCCTTGGGCCGGCCACGCAGCAGCGATTCAGGGTTGCGTCCCAGGTAATCGGCCAACTCGCGCAGCGAGCGCGACATGCGCCCCAGCTCGTCGAGGGTCTGGGTCAGTTGCTCGCGCTGCGGCGAGTCCTCGGCCAGGGTCGAGTTGGCCGACTGCAGGGTCTTGCTGACTTCCTGCAAGGTGCCCTGGACGCCCGGCAAGGTGCGGCTGTTGAACTGCTGCAAGCTTTTGCGCAATTCCACCAGGTTGGCGTCGAGGTTGTTGGCGATGCGCTCGAGCGGCAGGCGGTTGAGCTTTTCGACCATGGCCTGGAACTGCTCCTGCAGTTGCTCCAGGCTACCCGGTACGGTGGGGATGGTAATCGGCCGGGCTGTGGGGTCGAACACCACCTTGGGCGCCTTGGGGTCGAAATCCAGGGCGATGTACAGCTGCCCGGTGAGCAGGTTGCCGCTGCGGGCCTGGGCGCGCAGGCCGTTGTCGACGAAAGAGCCGAGCAATTGCGCGGCGGCCTTTTCGTCGTCGGGGTCGTGGTTCAGTGCCTTGAGCAGCTTGGTGTGGGCCCGGCCCAGGCGTTGCGGGTAGATGACGATACCGACATTGACCGGGAAGGTGCGCTTTTCGACGTCGAAGTCGAGGTTCACCGAAACCACCGAGCCGATTTCCACCCCGAGGAATTCCACCGGGGCACCGACCTTGAGGCCGCGCAGGGCCTGGTCGAAGCGCAGGCTCAGGTACTGTGCCTTGCCATGGGGCGGGGCGAGCGCCCGGGCGCGGTCGTCGAACAGCTCGAACTGGCGGTCTTCGGCGGCCACCTGATCGTCGGGGCTGTAGTCCGGGGCGCGAAAGGCGATACCGCCGACGATCACCGACGACAGCGACTCGGTGCGAAAGGCAAAGCCGTTGGCGCCGACTTCGACATCGACACCGCTGGCGTTCCAGAACCGGGTGTTGTCGGTGACGAAGGCATCGTTGGGCGCGTTGATGAACACCTCGATACTGACCCCTTTGCCGTTCTCGTCGAGGCTGTAGGCCACTACCTGGCCGACCGGAATCTTGCGGTAGTACACCGGCGAGCCGACGCCCAGCGAGCCAAGGTCGCTGGCATGCAGGAAAAAGCGCTTGCCCGGTTCGCCATAGGTGATCGGCGGTGGCGATTCGAGGCCGATGAAGGCCTTGGCGCGGGTGTTCGATTCGCCGGAGTCAGCGCCGATGAAGTCACCGGACAACAAGGTATCGATACCCGACACGCCGCCGGCGCCGATGCGCGCGCGCACCACCCAGAACTTGGCGTCTTCACGGGTGAAGTTTTCGGCCTGCTTGACCAGCTTGACCGTGGCGGTGACGTTCTTCTGGTCCTTGCTCAGCTCCACGGCGGTGACCTGGCCGATCACCACGTTGCGGTACTTGACCGCGGTTTTGTTGGCTTCCAGGCCCTGGCCGGTCTTGAAGGTGATCTCAATGGTCGGGCCTTGCTGCATGACGTTGTGCACCACCAGCGACAACCCCACCAGCACGGCCACCAGCGGCACGATCCACACCAGCGAGATGCTGAAACGGCGGGTCTTGACCGCGGGTTGGCCGGGTTGTGGGCTGTCTTGGCGGGTATCAGTCATCGGCCTGCTCCTTGTCGCGCTGCCAGATCAGTCTAGGGTCGAAACTCATTGCCGCCAGCATGGTCAGCACCACGACCATGCCGAAAAACAGAATGCCCGGGCGTGGCGCGATGTCGCCCAGGGCCTGGAACTTGACCAGCGCCGCCACCAGGGCGACCACCAGCACATCGAGCATCGACCAGTAGCCGATCAGCTCGACGAAGCGGTACAGACGTGCCCGTTGCGTCTGCGCCCAGGTGCTCTGGCGCTGCACGGTGATCAGCAGCAGGGCCAGGGCGACGAACTTGGTCGCCGGCACGGCGATGCTGGCAATGAAAATGATCAGGGCGATGTCCCAGGCACCGTGCTCCCAGAACTCCATGACGCCGCTCATGATGGTGCTGTCGGCGCCGCTGCCGAACAACGTGGTGTTCATCACCGGCAGCAGGTTGGCGGGGATGTAGAGCACCAGCGAGGCGATCAGGTAGGCCCAGGTACGGGCCAGGGAATCGGGCTTGTGCGCATGCAGCGGCGCACCGCAGCGCTCGCACTCGTGCGGCTGGTTGCTGTTGTCGCAGGCCATGCCGCAGGCGTGGCAGAGCACCAGGTTGAGCTCGGCGGCGCGTGGCGGGCGGTTCATGGCAGCAGGTCCCAGAGTTCACGGATATCGCGCCCGGCGATGCGCAATATCAGCAGGCTCAGGGCCGCCAGGGCCAGCAGGCCGATGCCCGGCAGCACATCGAGCATGCCGGCCAGCTTGAACACCGCGACCATGGCGCCGAGCAGGCACACCTCGAGCATGCTCCACGGGCGCAGGGTTTCCAGCCAGCGCATGCACAGGCTGAAGCCTGGGGCGCGGCCGCCGGCCAGGGCAAAGCCGAGCACCCAGATCAACAACAGCAACTGGAACACCGGGGCGATGATGATCGAGATCGCCGCCACCAGGGCGATGAAGGTGATGGGCCCGGTGGCCAGGGCCTTGACCGAATCCCACAGGGTAGCGCTGTTGTGCAGGCCTTTGAGGCTGATGCTCATGATCGGGTAGAAGTTGGCGAACACCCAGAGGATCAGCGCAGTGACGCTCAGGGCCAGGCGTTGCTGCACGCTCAGGCCGTTATAGCGCTGCAGCACGGCGCCGCAGCACTGACACAGGGCTTTCTGGTGCTTGCCGAGGCTGGCCTTCTGGTACACGCAGTCGCAATGTTCGCAGATGATCAGCTGATGGGTATCCAGCATGGCGCGCGCTCTGGCTGCGGGCGGGGACTAGGTCAATATAGTCGGCGCTGGCGCGGGGCTGCGGATTTTTTCCCCCGCAGGCTCCCTACAGGTGCTGGCGTGGTGAAGCGGGCAGGTGCGCCAGTTTCAACGCCTGGGCAGCGGCGCGCGGCAGTTGGGCGAGAAACTCATCGAACCGCGCCTTGTCGGGGACATAGCGCCAGCCTGAGATACCGACGTGCAAGTGCGCTTTGCCAGGCTTCATAGGGTTCGGTCGCTCAATGTCCAGGACGCAGCCACCGGCACTTGTGAGTTCCATTGGAAAAACCGGAACCTCTGTCGTTGTCTGCGGTTCAGAACAGATAGTGGTCACAAAAAACCACCAAGCACCACTCCCAGACGAGGATTTTCATGATGAGCACACTTTTGCGCACCGGGGCCTTTGCACTGGCCTTCAGTCTTGTCGGCGCCGTCCATGCCGCCCAGGATGCCGACGACTTTGTCGAAGACGCCTCGGCCAAGGGCGTGGCCGAGGTCGAAGCGGGCAAGCTGGCCCAGGAGAAAGGCACCAGCAGTGACGTCAAGGCGTTCGCCGACATGATGGTCAAGGATCATCGAGCGGCCAACCAGAAGCTCAAGGTGCTGGCCACCAGCAAGGACATAAAGGTCTCCACCGATGCCGACCTGATCGACAAGGCCAAGGCCATGATCCTCGAGCTGCGCGGCGCCAAGTCCTTTGACCAGGCCTATGCCAACAACCAGGTCAAGGCCCACGAAGCGGCCATCGAACTGTTCCAGGATTACGCCAAGGACGGTAAGGACGCTGAACTCAAGGCCTTCGCCACCCAGGCCCTGCCGACCCTGCAGGCCCATCTGGAAAAAGCCCGGGCACTGGCCGCTGCGCACGGCGGGGATGAAGCCAAGCCTTGATCTGAAAGCCACGAAGACCGTCGCCGCAACGACGGTCTTCGCCGCCTTGCTATGGCCGTTGCGGCACTTGCGTGAGTCGTTGGCCTTGAGCCGCGCCCCGACCCTGTGGCACGACCAACGGTATGGGTGACCTGCCGGTTGCCAAGGCGTTGGGTGAACTACACTCAAGCCACTTCTCACAGCGCTGCGCTGGTAAGCAATCATGCTTGATTACTTCGCCTTGGGTTTGTTGATTTTTGTCGGCCTGGTGCTGTTCTACGGGATCATTGTGTTGCACGACATCCCTTATGAAATCGCCGTGCACCGCAACCACCCGCACCAGGACGCGATCCACGCCACTGGCTGGGTCAGCCTGTTCACCCTGCATGCGCTGTGGCCATTCCTGTGGATCTGGGCGATGCTCTATCGCGAAGATCGCGGCTGGGGGTTTGGCGACGGCAAGTCGCCGCAAAGCCATGTGCTGCGCCTGGAGCAACAGGTGGTCGAGCTGCAGCAGCGCATCGACCGCCTCGAGGGAACATCCGCCACTGTCGATGCCGGCGAAGGCATCTGAGCCATGGACCTGTTGCTGATCCTCACCTACGCCGCAATCTGTGTGGCGATTTTCAAGCTGTTTCGCATCCCGCTGAACAAATGGACGGTGCCCACTGCGGTGCTCGGCGGCATCGTCATGATTGGCGCCCTGATCTTCACCATGAACTACAACCACCCGTATTCGGAGGTGGCGCGGTCGTATTTCGTCTCGGTGCCGGTGATCCCGGTGGTGACCGGCCAGGTGATCGAGGTGCCGGTCAAAGGCAACCAACCGCTGGAGAAGGGCGATGTGTTGTTTCGCATTGATCCGACGCCGTTCGAGCACCGTGTGCGCTCGCTCAAGGCACAGATCATCGCCGCCAGGGGCGACCTGTACCGCATCAACGAGCTGATCAAGCGCAACTTCGGCACTCGCCGCGAGCAGGAAGCGGCCATCGCCCGGGTCGACGACCTGCAGGCGCAACTGGACAACGCCCAGTTCGAACTCGACAGCACCGTGGTGCGGGCGCCGAGCAAGGGCTATGTCACCCATGTATCGCTGCGTGCGGGGATGATGGCCAGTGCCTTGCCGCTGCGCCCGTCAATGGTGTTCATCCCTGACGAAGGCCAATACTTCGCCGCCTGGATGCGCCAGAACAGCTTGTTGCGCCTGGTGCCGGGCGATGAAGCGGAAGTGGCCTTCGACGGCATTCCGGGCAAGGTCTTTCGCGGCAGGGTCAAGAATGTCATCGCGGTGATTGGCGAAGGTCAGGTGCAGCCCTCCGGCAACCTGGTCAGCTACACCGGTTCGCCCCCGCCCGGGCGCGTGCCGGTGATCATCGAGATCGACGATCCGGCGTTTGCCCAGTACGCCAAGCAGATGCCGGGCGGTGCCTATGGCCAGGCGGCGCTGTACAGCAAGCACTTTCCGCATATTGCCACGATGCGCAAGATTCTCCTGCGCATGGCGGCATGGATGAACTACATCTTCCCGTTTCATTGACGGCGTGCAAATGTGCGACCTGTGGGCGCTATGAGGCCGGTACAGCCAGCACATCAGGTGGCGTCTGGATTACGACCGCTGCGCGCTCGATCGCTGGCAAGGCCAGCGCCCACAAGTCCGGCGTACGCAGATCCACTGTGGGAGCTGGCTTGCCAGCGATGGGGCCAGTACAGCCAGCACATCAGGTGGCGTCTGGATTACGACCGCTGCGCGCTCGATCGCTGGCAAGGCCAGCGCCCACAAGTCCGGCGTACGCAGATCCACTGTGGGAGCTGGCTTGCCAGCGATGGGGCCAGTACAGCCAGCACATCAGGTGGCGTCTGGATTACGACCGCTGCGCGCTCGATCGCTGGCAAGGCCAGCTCCCACAAGTCCGGCGTACACAGATCCACTGTGGGAGCTGGCTTGCCAGCGATGGGGCCAGTACAGCCAGCACATCAGATGGCGTCTGGATTGCGACCTCTGTGGGAGCTGGCCTTGCCGGCGATGAGGCCGGTACAGCCAGCACATCAGGTGGTGTCTGGATTACGACCGCTTGGCGCTCGATCGCGGGCAAGGCCAGCGCCCACAAGTCCGGCGTACACAGATCCACCGTAGGAGCGGGCTTGACCCGCGATGAGGCCAGTGCTGCAGAACTAGGCCGCCCGCGCCTGACGTATTGGCAGCTCGATCCTGAATGTAGTGCCGGCACCGAGTTCGCTGTGCACGCGGATTTCCCCTCGATGGCGCTTGATGATCCCGTACGACAACGACAGGCCCAGCCCCGTCCCCTGGCCCACAGGTTTGGTGGTGTAGAAAGGGTCGAAGATCTTTTGCAGGCTGTCGGCGGCAATGCCACTGCCGGTGTCGGCCACTTCGATCCACACCTGCTCGCCATCGCAGCCGGTACGCAAGGTGATGGTGCCGCGCTCCGGGCCTATGGCCTGGGCGGCGTTGACCACCAGGTTCATGATCACCTGGTTGATTTGCGAGGGCAGGCACTCGACCTCCGGCATTACCCCATAGTCTTTGATCACATCGGCCTTGTACTTCAATTCGCTGGCAACGATGTTCAGGGTCGAGTCGATCCCCTGCTGCAGATTGGCCCATTGCCAGTCATGGTTCGAGTCCACCCTGGAGAAGTCCTTGAGGTCTTTGACGATTCGTCCGACTCGGCTGATACCGTCCTTGGACTCGCGGATCAGCAGCGGGATGTCATCGAGGATGTAGTCCAGTTCGATCTCGGTGCGCAGTTCTGCCAGGTCCGCGCTGAGTGTTGTCGGGTCGATGGCCGTTTCCGCCTCGCGGTAGGCCTTGAGCATGCCCTGCAAGCGGCTGAAATACTCGTCCAGTGCACCTAGATTGGACGAGACGAAGCCGATCGGGTTGTTGACCTCATGGGCGACTCCTGCAGCCAACTGGCCCAGCGACGCGAGCTTTTCCGATTGCACCAGCTGGCTTTCCAGCAGCTTGCGCTCGTCGATCTCGCGCTGCAGGGCGGCGCTGGCCTGGGTCAGGGCCAGGGTGCGCTGCTCGACGCGCTGTTCCAGTTCGTTCATCTGCAACTGGGCACGGGCGGTCATTTCCCATTTGGTGGTGAGGGTGTTGGCCATCTGCAAGACTTCGATGTTGTCGAACGGCTTCTTCAGGATCAGCAGGCGGTCATGGCCGTTCAGACGGTCGAGCAGTTCATCCCAGGAATAGTCCGAGTAGGCCGTGCACACCACCACCTGCAGCAACGGGTCGTGCTGCCACAGCGCTTCAATGGTCTGCGCGCCATCCCAGCCATCGGGCATGCGCATGTCGACGAAGGCCAGGGCGTAGGGGCGCTGACGGCTCGCTGCCTCGAGCAGTTTGCCCAGGCCTTCCTCGCCGCCGTAGGCCGAATCGAGTTCGAACACGGTGGCGGCGGCCTTGGGCGTTTCGCCGAACAGGGCGCTTTCCAGGGCATCGAGGTCGGCGTTGACGGCGGATTGTGGCGCCAGGATCTTGCGAAAATCGTCATGGATAGCCGGCGTGTCATCGATCAGCAGGATGCGCCGGTTGCAGGGCTCGGACATGATTCACCTTCGGCGATTATCAACGGGATTTGCAGGACGAAGCGCGCACCCTTGCCAGGCCCGTCGCTGTAGGCAAGCAGATGGCCGTTCATTTCCACCGCGGCCAGGGCGCAGCTGTGCAAGCCGAAGCCGTGGCCTTCCTTACGGGTGGTAAAACCGTGGGCAAAGATCCGCGTGATGTTTTCCGGGGCGATGCCTTCGCCTTCGTCGGTGACGCTGATCTGCAGCGTGTCGTCATCGAGCCGTTTTACCCCCAGGGTCATGTTGCGGGCGTGGTTGCACACGTCCGACATGGCGTACTTGGCGTTGCTGATCAGGTTGATCAGAATCAGCAGCAGGCGGTGTTTGTCCCCCATGATCCGCGGCACCTCGTCGTATTCCTTGAGCACCGTGACGTGGTGGCGGGTGAGGGCGCCGGCGTTCATGCGCAGGGCGTCTTCGAGCAATGTGCTGACCTCCAGCGGCTCCAGCAACGTGCTGGCCCCGGCATAGGATTGCTGGGTGGCGACGATGTCCTTGATGTGATCGACGCTCTTGCTCAACTGGGTCAGCTCGTCGGCCATTTCCTTCTGTTCAAGGCTGATCGCCTCGACCAGCTGGTTGAGGTAGCCAGGGAGCATTTTGCCTTTGGCGTCTTCACTGAGGAAACGCCCCAGGTCGTCGGGGTGCTCATTGATCAGCTGCATGGCCTTACCCAGGCCCAGGGCCTTGCTGGTGCGCAGCTTTCGGGTCACCAGGTCGGCGGAAATATTCACGCTGTTAAGCACGTTGCCGACGTTATGCAGAACGTTGGTGGCGATTTCCGCCATGCCGGCCTGGCGTGCGGTATCGAGCAGTTCGCTCTGGGTGTCCTTGAGCTGGCGGGTGCGCTCCTCGACCCGTTGCTCAAGCTCGTCGTTGGCACTGAGCAGGGCGCGGTTGACCCGGTTGATCTCGCTAAAGCTGCGCATCAGGCGTATGGCCATGTAGATCAGCAGCAGGACCAGCAGGGTGGAGAACACCAGCAGGTAGAAATGGTACTGCTGGTCGACCAGGGCCACGGCGCGCTCGTCGCGATCGAGCATCAAGGTGATGTCGTCCAGGCGTACCGCCACCGGCACCGCCTCGATCTGCTCAAGCAACTGGTTGACCCTGGGTTGCTCGCGAAGGATCAAGGCGATGTGGTTGCTGAGGGTATCGATGGGGGCGTGGAACTCGATGGGCAGGCGGTCTTTGTTGATGGCCAGCTTGTTCAGCCCGACCAGTATGTCGGCGGCCTTGTCGTCGGTGGTCATCTGGGCGAATTCGAGGCTGCTGAGCATCAGGTCGTAGGTGTCGGTGGCGATGTTGTGCAGGCGCAGTTTGTCGGCATCGGCAAGCTGCCCCAGCTGGGCCTGGATACCATCTTCGGCGGTCGGCAAGAAGGCCAGGGAATTGCGCAGCACGGCGTTATGCGACTTGAACTGCTCCACCAGCCGGGACTTCTGCGCCAGCGCATCCCGGTAATCGGCATGGGCCGTGCGCCAGGCGGGTGTGTCGCTTTGGCCATGCAGGGCCTCTGCGGTCTCGAACGCTTGCCACAAGCGCGTCATCTCCACCAGCGGCGACACCAGCGGATCATAGTTGTGGCTGATGGTGATGCGCGCCTTGAGGATCTCGTTTTCCCATTGGGAGTTGTACTGTTTGATCTGCCGGACAAGGTCGCGCGCCTGGGCGTAGTTTTGTGTTTCGTCGGCCTTGGACATGAAGTACAGGTACACCAGGACCGAGGCCAGCAGCGCCGCACTGACGCCCAGCAGGAGCAAACCGCGTCGGTGGGTCAGTTTCATAATGGCTTGCCCTCCCATTCACCGGTCAGGGTCTTGAGGAACTGGACAATCAGCGCCTTGTCTTCGGCGCTTGGCGTGCGCCCGAGCTGGTAGCGGAACATGACATCGACTGCCGCTTCCAGGGTCGCCGCCGAGCCGTCATGAAAGTACGGTGCGGTGACCGCGACATTGCGCAGGCTGGGCACTTTGAACACATGCCGGTCGTCCTCCTCGCCAGTGACGTTGTAACGGCCCAGGTCTGCCTCGGTCGGGTTGCCGCGGTCTTTGAAGTAGTCACCCAGCACACCGAACTTCTGGAACATGTTGCCGCCGATGTTCACCCCTTGGTGGCAGGCGATGCAGCCGTACTCCTGAAAGCGCTGATAACCGTGTTTTTCTTCGGTTGTGAGGATCTCGGTGTTGCCTTGCAGGTAGCGGTCGAAGCGCGAGCCGGGGGTCAGCAAGGTGCGCTGGAAGGTGGCCAGGGCATTCTGGATGCTGTGCTCGCTGACGCCATCGCTGTAGGCCTGGGCAAAGCTGCTGCGGTACTGCGGGTCGGCGGCAATGCGTTGCACCACTGTCGTCCAGTCGCTGCCCATTTCAGTCGGGCTTTGCACCACCAGGTGCGCTTGCTGCTCCAGGGTTTGCGCGCGGCCATCCCAGAACTGGCGAAAATTCAGCGCGGCGTTGAACACGCTGGGCGTGTTGACCGGCAAGGGTTTGCCATCGACGCCGAGCGAGTGCGGCAAACGGTCGGCGCCGCCGTGGTCGAGTTGATGGCAACTGGCGCAGGACAAGTCGTTGTTGCTCGACAAACGGGGATCGAAGAACAGCTTGCGACCCAACTCGACTCGTTCGGCGGCCACCTGCGGTAGCACCGGCAGTGGCATGAGTGGGCCGCCAACGCTTTGTGCCAGGCTCGTGGCGCTGCTGCCAAGGGTTGTTGCCAATACCAGCAAGGGGAGCAAGTGTGCCATCCATGTGCTCTCAGTCGTGGGGTTCGATGCGCTGTCCGGCGGCGAGCAGCAAGCGGGAAAACGCTACAGGGTCGAGCGGTTTGCTGAAGAGGTAGCCCTGGCCTTGCTCGCAGTCCTGGGCTTTAAGAAGGCGCAGTTGCTCGGCGGTTTCGATCCCTTCGGCGATAACGTTCAGGTTCAGGTTCTTGCCCAGGCTGATGATGCTGCTGACCAGCCGCGCATCGTTGTTGTCGCTGCCCATCTCGCGGACAAAGGACTTGTCGATCTTCAACACATCGACGGGAAATTTCTGCAGGTAGCTGAGGCTGGAGTAACCGGTACCAAAGTCATCGATGGCCAGGCGCACGCCCAGTTGCTTGATCGCCTGCAGGGTGACGACCGTGGCATCGACGTTGTGCATCAACACGCTTTCGGTGATTTCCAGCTCGAGCAGCGATGGCTCGAGGCCGCTGTCGTTGAGGACCTCGGCGAGGTTGTCGACAAAGCCGCGCTGGCGAAAGTCGATGGCCGAGACGTTCACGGAAACACTCAGTGGCGCCATGGCTTGCGCTTGCCATGCGCGTGCCTGGGCACAGGCCCGGCGTAGCACCCACTGGCTGAGGGCAATGATCAGGCCGCAGTCTTCGGCCACCGGAATGAAATCGTCGGGGTACACCCAGCCGTGGCCAGGGCGTTGCCAGCGTATCAGCGCCTCGGCACCGACGATGGTGCCGCGACGCAAGTCCACCTTGGGTTGATAATGCAGAACAAACTCATCGCGCTTGAGGGCCAGGCGCAGGCCGCTTTCCAGTGACTGCTGGCGGCGGGCGCGCAGGTTCATGTCGTCGATGAAAAAGTTGAAATCGTTGGGGCCGTTGTCCTTGACGTTGCGCATCGCGGTCTCGGCTTTCTTGATCAGCATCACCGGGTCGCTGCCGTCATCGGGATAAAGGCTGATACCCATGCTCGCGGTCACCGTAAGGTCATGGCCCGCCAGGGCATGGGGCAGGCTGATCGAGGCCAGGAGCTTTTCGGCAACACCCTGGGGCTGCTGCGGATGCACGATGTCGCTGAGGATGACCACGAATTCATCGGCGCCGTAGCGGAACACCGAGTCCGATTCGCGTACGCTGCTGGTCAGCCGGGCAGCGACCTGCTTGAGTACTTCATCGCCGACCGGATGGCCAAGGGCGTTGTTGATTCGCTTGAAACGGTCCATGCCGAGGAACATCACCGCGGCCTTGCGCTCGTGACGACGCGCCTGCAACAGATGCTGGGTCAGGCGGTCGCCGAGCAGGGTGCTGTTGGGCAGACCGGTAAGCGCGTCGTAGTGCAGCAGGCGGGACACCTGCAACAGCTCCTGCACCCGCTCCTCGACGGTGCGCTGCAGGTCATGCAGCTTGCGCGTGGCGTCCTGGGCCAGTTGCCACTTCCAGCTCAGGGCATTGGCCATCTGGCGGATTTCCAGGCTGTCGAAGGGCTTTTTCAGAATCAGCAACTGGTCGCCGAACTCGATGTGCTCGGCCAGCTCGTCCCAGGAGTAGTCCGAGAAGGCGGTGCACAGCGCAATCTGCAGGTGCGGGTCGGCCTTCCACAAGGCCTTGACGGTTTGCAAGCCATCCCAGCCGGGCGGCATGCGCATATCGGCGAATGCCATGGCGTAGGGCCGGCCTTGCGCGCGTGCGCGGGTGACCAGCTTCAGCGCTTCTTCGCCCTGGTAAGCGGAATCGAGTTCGAAGTTCAGGCGTTGCCGGGCAGGTGAGCCGAACAGCAGCGCCGTGGTATCTTCCAGCGAATCAACGCCCATCGGTTCGGGGCTGAGGATCTTGCGAAAGTCCTGATGGATTGCCGGGGTATCGTCAATGATCAGGATTCGCCGGTTGGCCGGTTGGCTGAGCGGGTTCATCGCTTTACCTGCATCAGTTGCGCGCTGTCGAGTTTCAGTAGCGCCAGTGCCTGGGCGCTGTCGAGGCACTGGCTCAAGGTATGGCCGAGCGGTTGGGCAGGCTCGCTACCGAGGCCATCAGGCACCTGCGGCAAGGCTTGCCGGTCGGTGATGATGCCGATGCCGACGTCACGGGCAAAGTTGATGATGGCGCGTAACGTCTGCGCGCAATCAGGGTCGTTGCTGGCACTGTCGAGCAATTGCGGCGCCAGCTTGAGATGGTTGACCCGGTAGGTCTTGAGGTAGTCGAACGAGGAATACTCGCTGCCAAAATTGTCGATGGCGATCGTCACCCCCAGTTCGCAAAGCCGGGGGAGAATATCGTTGTGGGTCCATTTGGTTTGCGCCAAGGTCGCCTCGGTGACGTCAAAGCGCAGTTCCCAGGGGCAGAGGCTCCAGCGAGCGGTGGTGCGCAATACGTCGTAGATCAGGTCGGCGCCAGACTTGAGCTGGGTCAACGAGACCTTCAAGGCGATCAACGGTGGCGCGATACCCAGGTCATGCCACTGGCGCATCTGCCGACACGCCTGGTCCAGCAGCCAATGGCCAAGGGCAATGCTGACGCCGGTTTTTTCGGCCGCCGGCATGAACACCTCGGGGGCCAGCCAGCCGCGCTCGGGGTGCAGCCAACGCACCCGGGCGGCCATACCGAGCACCTTGCCATTACTCAGGTCGACCTCCGGCAGGAACTGCAACTGCAGTTCATCGCGCTCCAGCGCCTGTTTCAGGTCGTTGGCCAGGGTGACCCGCTCGGTGACTTCGCGGGTGATCTCTTCGCTATGGAACTGGAACTGGTTGCGGCCTTTTTCCTTGGCCCGGTACAAGGCCATGTCCGCTTGTGCCAGCAAGCTATCGGCGCTCAGGCACTGGTGGCTGTACAGGCTGATGCCGATGCTGGTCGACAGGCGCACGGCATTGTTGTCCAGCTGGTAGGGCTGGGCGAGGGCATCGCGGACCTTGCCGGCCAGGGCGGCGCAGTGGGTCGGCTCGTCCACGTCCAGTTGCACAATGGCGAACTCGTCGCCACCGAGGCGGGCAACCACATCGTTCTCGCGGGTGCAGGCGCTGATGCGTCGAGCCGCTTCCTGCAGTAACAGGTCACCGATCGGATGGCCCAGGGTGTCGTTGATCCGTTTGAAGTGATCCAGGTCCAGGTAGAACATCGCAAATGGCGCTGCCCCTCGTCTGGCGGCGGCAAACGCCTGGTGCAGGCGCTCAATCAGTGTGGCCCGGTTGGCAAGGCCGGTGAGGCCGTCAGTGCGGGCCATCAGGGCGAGGTTCTCTTCGGCCAGGCGGCGCTCGGTGATGTCGAGGATGATGCCCTCGATTTCCACCAGTTGGCCCTGGGCGTTGCGTACCGGGATGTAGCGGTTCTCGACCCAGCGCAGGCCGCCATCGGCGGTGCGCAGGCGAAACTCGATGGAGGCTGCGGCGGCATCACGGTCCAGTACCCGCACCATGGCCTCGTCGAGCTTGCCCAGGTCATCGGCATGCACCAGGGTGCTGGCCCAATCCGCACTGCCGACCAGCTGGGTTGCCGAGTGACCGAACTTGGTGATGTTGTGCGAGATGTACATCAGGGCGAATGGCGGCTCGCCCCTGAGCCGGTAAAGAATGGTCGGGCTGTTCTGCACGATGATGTTGGCATCGGCCAGCTCCCGGGTGCGCGCTTCGACCGCCTGCTCCAAGCGTTCGGTCTTGAGTTCAGCCTGTTCGGTCATCTGCCATTTGACCGTGAGGGTGCTGGCCATCTGCCGGATCTCGATGGCATCGAAAGGCTTTTTCAGGATCAGCAGGCGGTCGCCCAGATCAAGCTGGCCGGCGATGTCTTCCCATGAATAGTCGGAATAGGCGGTGCAGAGTGCGACTTGCAATTTGGGATCGACTTGCCAGAGCCGTGCGATGGTCTGCAGCCCGTCCCAGCCAGGCGGCATGCGCATATCGATGAAGGCCATGGCATAAGGCGCCTGGGCGTCCAGGGCCGCCTCGACCTTGGCCAGCGCCTGCTCACCCTGGAAGGCTGAGTCGAGGACGAAGGGCTGGGCCGGCGCCGTCGGCGTGGCGCCGAACAGGGCGTATTCGGTTTCCCCCAGTGCATCGAAGGCGCTGGAGCCGCCGCCGAGGATCTTGCGAAAGTCCTCATGAATTGACGGCGTATCGTCGACGATCAGGATCCTGCGATTGATGTCGGTCAATGGCTGGCTCATCGCAACGCTCCGACGGCGCGCGTAACCGGCAAGTAGACGTGCATCGGGCAACCCTCCCTGGTAGCAATGCTTATGAATGCCTTCAGGGCCAGCATAGTCAGGCAAATGCCGGCGCGCGAGCCCGGACACAAAGGTCGACCGTTTCGGCAAATGTCATCTAGCCTGTGCTGAGGCGTTGTTGCGCTTGCCCACGGTACAAGGACGGCATCATGGAAGAACCCCTAGCGGATAGACCCAGCGTGCTGCTGGTCGACGACGAAGCCTCGATTCTCAACAGCTTGCGCCGCCTGCTGCGCAGTCAGCCTTACGAGCTGTTGCTGGCCGAAAGCGGCGCCCAGGCCCTTGAAGTGCTTGAACAGCGCCCGGTCAGCCTGGTGATCAGCGATGCACGCATGCCCAACATGGACGGCGCCACCTTGCTGGCGCACATCCACCAGCGCTTTCCCGCGACCTTGCGGATCCTGCTGACCGGTTATGCCGACATGGATACCATCGCCAAGGCGATCAACGACGGCCGGATCCACCGCTACATCAGCAAACCCTGGAACGATGAAGAACTCCTGGTGACCCTGCGCCAGGCCCTGGCCTACCAGCACTCGGAAAGCGAACGGCGGCGCCTGGAGCAGCTGACCCAGGCGCAAAACCAGCAACTCAAGGCGCTCAACGCCAGCCTCGAACAGCGCGTCGCGGCGCGGACTGCAGAGCTGCAGCAAACCGCCGACATGCTCGACCTGGCCTATGAAGAGCTCAAGCGCAGCTATGTCACCGGCACTGAAGTGTTTTCGCTGCTGGCCAACCTGCGCCTGCCCAAGGCCAAGCAGACCAACCGCCAGGTCATCGAACTGATCCGCGTGTACTGCCGCCGCCACGGCCTGGACGAAAGTCGCAGCCGCGACCTGAGCATGGCGGCGGCGTTGTACAACATTGGCAAGATGAGCTGGAACGACAGCATGCTGACCTGCCCGGCAGACCTGCTGCCGCACGCCGAGCGTGACCTGTACCGGGCCTACCCGAAACACAGCGAATCGTTGGTGATGACCCTGGAACCGATGAAGGAAGCGGCGCGAATCATCCTCCACCATCAGGAGCGCTGGGATGGCAGTGGCTTCCCCGCACGCCTCAGGGGCGAAGCGATTCCAGTGGGGGCGCGCTGGTTGAAACTGGCGGTGGATTTCATCGAGCTGCAACGCGGCTTGATCCTCGAGCGGCACATGAACAGCGACGAAGCGCTGGTGTACATCCGCAAATACGCCGGCAAGCTCTACGACCCGGGGCTGGTGGAGGATTTCGTCAAGGTCTGCGCCGAGTTCCTCAGTGACGTGACCCTGGCCGACCCGTCGGTCAAGGTCATGACCACCCGAGAGCTGGCCGGCGGCATGGTCCTGGCGCGCAATCTCAATGCGGATAACGGCATGCTCCTGCTCAATGCCGGCAAAGTGCTGAGCGAGGCGCTGGTGGAAAAGCTGATTGCCTTCGAAGAGATGGAGGGCGGCAAGTACAGTGTTTTCGTCAAAATCCCCGAAGAGCAGGCGCTGCCTGTCGTCGCGGGGTAGACGGTTGATGTGCTGGAGTACAAATGTACTCCTGGGTGCCGGGCCACTCCTCGCGCCGCGCCGCCGCTCCCGCAAGGCGGCTACACTGTTTCTACTGCCCGCTACCCCGGAGTCCATCATGAACAGGTTGCCATCCGTTGGCCTGTGCCTGGCTTTGTCGGCTGTGTGTGCCCAGGGCTGGGCCGAGACCGTGGTGCCGATCAAGGGCCAGAGCGCCGAGCAGGTACAGATCGATATCAACGATTGCCATAACATTGCGGCCAGTTCGGCCACCACCGAGGCGCATGTCGGTGGCCGGGTGCGCGGCGCTGCCGTCGGTGCCGCGGCCGGCGCGGCGGGCGCCGAGGTGCGGGGCCGTCAGCATGACGAGCTCTACGACCGGGTCGACGATGACGTCAAGCAGGACTACCGGCAGAACCGCGCGCAGGAGACCGCTGCTGCCGGGGCTGTGGTGGGTGGCGCGCGCCAGCGTCAGGAGCGTCGTCAGGACCGGCGCAGCACTGCATCGAGCAGTGCCTCGGCCTACACCAGTTGCCTGCAGGGCAAGGGTTATCAGGTCACGCCATAAGCGCCGCTGGTCGGCTAGTCTGCTGGTTTTGACCGGTAGGCAGGCAGCCGAAGATTACGCCGGTTTCAATTCGCTGATGAGCAGTGATTGAACCTCGGCAAAGCACTTCTCGGCAATCGCCGAACGCGGTTCGGTTCGGCGCAGCAGCAAGCCGATCGGTGCGTGCACACTGGCAGCACTGATCGGCACGATGCGCAGGTGCTCGCTCAAGCCTTCCAGGCCGTAATCCAGCGGCATGATCGCGCAGCACATGCCGGCGCAGGCCGCCTGGATCAGCTGATAACTGGAGTCGCTTTCCAGCACCGCATGGGGCTGCAGGCCGCGGCTGCGAAAGCTCAGGTCGACCGACTGGCGATAGTGCATACCCTTGCTCAAGAGCCCCAGGGGCACTTCGCTGACCGCTTCCCAGGGCAGTTCAGCCTGCTCGAACTGAAAATGGCGCACGTCATACAGCAGACCCATGCGCGTGGTGCCCAGCTCGATCACCTCGAAGTAGGTACTGTTGATCTGGTCCAGGTAGCAGATGCCCAGGTCCAGCTGGTTGCGGCTCAGGCCATCGGTGATCTGCTCCGAGCTCAAGGACGACAGCTGAAACTGCAGCTCCGGATAGCGCTGGGCCAGGGGCTGGAGAAACTGCATGGGGTTGAAGCTCGACAGCGGCACCATGCCCAGGCGCAGGCTGCCGACGATCTGCCCACGGCAGCTGGCCGCTTCGGCCTGCAGGCCGTCATAAGCGGCCAGCAGGGTACGGGCCCAGGCCAGGATGCGCTCGCCAGCCTCGGTAAAGCCTTCAAAGCGCTGGCCTCGGGTCACCAGCACAAGGTTCAGTTCGTCCTCCAGGTTGCGCAAGCGCATCGACAGTGTCGGCTGGGTGATGTGGCACAGTGCTGCGGCCTGGCCGAAGTGGCGGGTCTGGTCCAGGGCGAGGAGAAACTTCAGTTGTTTGATATCCATGGCACAGCCTGGCAAGTCAGTGGGGGCGGGTGGCAAAACGGTAAAGCAAAAGGGTCTGGGCCGTCCAATGAGCATTAGTGACCGGGTGATAGAGGCGCTTGATCAGCGGCGCTGTGCATAGACGATAGATCAACTCGATAAGCCGGTCGGATCTATCGATTGGACGCTGTTGGTGTTTGCCTCTAGCGTTGCTCGCAACTTCCTGTCTGCTGCCAAGGGGCTTTGCATGAGTATCAAACTGGATGCGGCGTTCGTGCCGTTGAATATCGCCGTACTGACCGTCAGTGACACCCGCAGCTTCGACACCGACACCTCCGGCGAGCTGCTCGCCAGCCGCGCGGTGGAGATGGGCCATCGCCTGGTTGCGCGGGTGTTGCTCAAGGATGACCTGTACAAGATTCGCGCCCAGGTGGCGGGCTGGATTGCCGAGGATGACGTGCAGGTGGTGCTGATTACCGGTGGTACCGGTTTTACCGGGCGCGACAGTACCCCGGAGGCGGTGGCCTGTTTGTTCGACAAGCACATCGACGGTTTTGGCGAGCTGTTCCGCGCCTTGTCGATCCTGGACATCGGCACCTCCACCGTACAGACCCGCGCCCTGGCCGGCCTTGCCAACGGCACCCTGGTGTGCTGCCTGCCGGGCTCCACCGGCGCATGCCGCACCGCCTGGGAAGGCATCCTCGCCGAACAGCTGGACGCCCGCCATCGCCCTTGCAACTTCGTCGCCCATCTCAAGCCTGGCACGCTGTGCGAATCGCGTCAGTGAACTGATCGCGGGGCAAGCCCGCTCCTACAGGTCTTGCACTGATTCTGTAGGAGCGGGCTTGCCCCGCGATGAGGCGCTTCAGCTCAAGACAAAATCCACCGGCAACAGCGGCGGCGGCAGGTCCTTGCGCCCGGTTGCACCCAGCAGCTCGCGCTCCAGCGTACGCACCATGGCATCGGTGGGCAGGTCGTTCTCGTCACGGCCGAACGGGTCTTCCAGCTCGTCGCTGATCGCATCCAGGCCAAAGAAGGTGTAGCTGACGATCAAGGTGAAGATCGGTGCCAGCCAACCCAGCGGCTCGGCCATGGCGAATGGCAACAGGATGCAAAAGATGTAGATGGTGCGGTGCAGCAGCAAGGTGTAAGGGAAGGGCAGCGGCGTGGTCTTGATCCGCTCGCACACCGCCTGCGCTTGCGACAAGCCGCGCAGGCGCTGCTCGAGGTTGACGTAGCGCCATTCGCTGATCTGCTGTTGCTCGGCCAGTTGCGAACAGCGCTTGCCGATGCTTTGCAGGATCCCGTCGCTGATGTTGTACAGCGGCAAGTTCGAAGACTCTGCCACCCAGGGTTGCGCGGCGTGCAGCTCATCTTCGCCACGCAACCTGGCATTGAGCGCATGGGCATAACCACACAGCGCCAGCAGCAATCCATCGCGGGTCTGGCGGTCGGCAATCACCACGCTTTCGCGAATGAACGAGCGCACCTCGATGATCATCTCGCCCCAGGCCTTGCGCCCCTCCCACCAGCGGTCGTAGCAGGCGTTGTTGCGAAAGCTCATGAAGATCGACAGGGAAATACCCAGCAAGGTAAAGGGGGTGGCGTTGACCTTGGCGAAGAACGCCGGGTGCAGGTTCTCCACCAGCACGATCAGTGACGCCAGGGCGGTGACCATCACGCTGCGCCGGGCAATACGCTTGGCAATCGAGCCTTTGAGGGACACCAGGACGTTGAGCAGGTTGGGTTTGGGATGGACGATCATCGGAGTCTAGCCGCCAGTCATGTTCATGAAGCGCAGGATCTGCACCTCACCGTTGATATCGAAGGTGTGGCTGTAAGGCTTGAGGGTCATGGCCTGGCGGATGGCCTTGTCCAGGCGTTCGGTATCGCCCGGGTGGGCACGCAGGACCTGCTTGAGGTCCGCGGAGTGTTCATTGCCCAGGCACAGCAACAGCCGCCCTTCGACGGTCAGGCGTACGCGGTTGCAGGTGCCGCAGAAATTGTGGCTGTGGGGCGAGATGAAGCCGATGCGGATCTCCGGGGCTTCGGCCAGGCGCCAGTAACGCGATGGACCCTGGGTCGATTCGGCCGACTCGAGCAAGGTGAAGTGCTCGGCGATACGCGCACGCACTTCGTCGCTGGAGCAATAGGACTCGCTGCGCTGGTGTTCGTTGATCACGCCCAGGGGCATTTCTTCGATAAAGGAAATGTCCAGTTGGCGGTCGATGGCAAAGCGCACCAGGTCGACCACTTCATCATCGTTACGGCCCTTGAGCACCATGCAGTTGAGCTTGGTCCGGCGAAAGCCTGCGGCATGGGCGGCATCGATGCCGGCGATCACCTGGGCCAGGTCGCCGGTGCGGGTCAAGGCCTTGAAGCGCTGGGCATCGAGGCTGTCGAGGCTGATGTTCAGGCGCGACAGGCCGGCATCGAACAGCGGCTGGGCCAGGCGCGTGAGCTGCGAGCCGTTGCTGGTCATGCACAACTCGCGCAGGCCGGGCAGGGCGGCAATGCGTGCGCACAGGCCGACGATGCCGGCGCGCACCAACGGCTCGCCACCGGTCAGGCGGATCTTGCGCGTGCCCATGGCGACGAAGCGTTCGGCGACCTGGTACAGCTCCTCAAGGGTGAGGATGCGCTGGCGCGGCAGGAACTGCATGTCTTCGGCCATGCAATAGACGCAGCGAAAATCGCAGCGATCGGTCACCGACATGCGCAGGTAATCGATTTTACGACTGTAGCCGTCGACCAGTTGTTTGCCGGTTGCACTCATGATGGGCAGGGCCTCTTATATCGCGGCAGTGTTGCTGTTTGCGGAATAAATCTTTGCTGTTTATCGAGGGTAAATAGCCTGGGCAAGTGGGTCAAATCACTAATAATGACCAAACGATAAGGTTCATCTATCGGCGGCTTGAGAGTCCCGTATCCAGGGGCTTTCGGCGCGCTGATAGAGGGTTTTGATCAGTCCGTCAGTTCTTTTGATTAGACGCAAAAGTCCACGCTCAATAGGCTCAAAAGGGAGAAAACGAAGTTCGTCATTAACCACGATGTCATTAACACGTTGTGCGTTGGCGACACATTAAAGATGCCCTGCGTGCCAAGCGAGGAAGCCCTGATGAGCCAAGATGAACATATAAAAAACTATGACGCCCCCGCCGCCGGTTGGGGCGCGCTGAAAAGCGTGACCAAGAGTTGGCTGGGCAGTGAAAACGCCTTCAAGAACCTGCGGGTGATGCTCAAGACCAACCAGAACGGCGGTTTCGACTGCCCCGGCTGTGCCTGGGGCGAGTCGCCGGAAAGCGGCATGGTCAAGTTCTGCGAGAACGGCGCCAAGGCGGTCAACTGGGAGTCCACCGGGCGCCTGGTCGATCCGGATTTCTTTGCCCGCTACAGCGTCACTGAGCTGGCCCGGCAAAGCGACTACTGGCTTGAGTACCAGGGCCGCCTGACCCACCCGATGCGCTACGACGCCGCCACCGATCACTACGTCGAAACCAGCTGGGAAGACGCCTTCGCGCTGATCGCCAAGCACCTCAACAGCCTCGAATCCCCCGACCAGGCCGAGTTCTACACCTCGGGCCGGGCCAGCAACGAAGCGGCGTTTCTCTACCAGTTGTTCGTCCGCGCCTATGGCACCAACAACTTTCCTGACTGCTCGAACATGTGCCATGAGGCCAGCGGCGTCGGCATGTCGGAAACCCTCGGAGTCGGCAAGGGCACCGTGGTGTTCGACGACCTGGAGCACGCCGACGCGATCTTCGTCATCGGCCAGAACCCTGGCACCAACCACCCGCGCATGCTCGAACCGCTGCGCGAGGCGGTCAAACGCGGTGCCCAGGTGATCTGCCTGAACCCGCTCAAGGAGCGTGGCCTGGAGCGTTTCCAGCACCCGCAACACCCGTTCGAGATGCTCAGCAACGGCTCGGAACCGACCAACACCGCGTACTTCCGCCCGGCCCTGGGCGGCGATATGGCGGTGATGCGCGGCATCGCCAAGTTTCTGCTGCAATGGGAACGCGAAGCCCAGGCCAAGGGCGAGCCCGCGGTGTTCGACCATGCCTTCATCGCCGAGCACACCTCGGGGCTCGACGCCTACCTGGCCGAAGTCGATGCCACCCGTTGGGCGCACATCGTCGAGCAGTCGGGCCTGAACCTGGCCGAGCTGGAGCTGGCCGCACGCATGTACCGCCGCGCCGAGCGGGTGATCATGTGCTGGGCCATGGGCGTGACCCAGCACCGTCATTCGGTGCCGACCGTGCAGGAGATCATCAACCTGCAATTGCTGCGCGGCAACGTCGGCAAGCCTGGCGCCGGGCTGTCGCCGGTGCGCGGCCACAGCAACGTGCAAGGTGACCGCACCATGGGCATCGACGAGCAGCCACCGGCACGCCTGCTCGATGCCCTGGAAGCGCGTTTCGCCTTCAAGGCCCCGCGCCTGCACGGGCACAATGCGGTGCTGGCGATCCAGGCCATGGAAGAACAGCGCGCCAAGGTGTTCATCGCCCTGGGCGGCAACTTCGCCCAGGCCACCCCGGATACCCCGCGCACCCACGATGCCCTGCGCAACTGCGAACTGACCGCGCACATCGCCACCAAGCTCAACCGCTCGCACCTGGTGACTGGCCGCGATGCACTGATCCTGCCGTGCCTGGGCCGTACCGAAATCGACGTGCAGGCCGAAGGGCCGCAAGGCATCACCGTCGAAGACACCTTCAGCATGGTGCATATCTCCCACGGCCAGCTCAAACCCTGTTCGCCGCTGCTGCGCTCGGAGCCGTCGATCGTCGCCGGTATCGCCAAGGCGACCCTCGGTGACCGACCGATCGACTGGGAGTGGACCGTTGCCGACTACAGCCGCATCCGCGACCTGATTGCCGACGTCATCCCCGGCTTTGCCGACTTCAACGCGCGCCTGCAGCACCCCGGCGGCTTCCACCTGGGCAACACCGCGGCGCTGCGCGAATGGCACACGCAAAGCGGCAAGGCGCAGTTCACCCCCAGCGTATTGCCGGCGCAACTGGTCAATGAAGAGGTCCTGGCCCGTGGCGACACGCCGGACCTGATTCTGCAGACCCTGCGCTCCCACGACCAGTACAACACCACCCTGTACGGCCTCGACGACCGCTACCGAGGGGTGTTCGGCCTGCGTGACGTAGTCTTCGTCAACGCGCAGGACATCCAGCGCCTGGGCTTCAAGCCCAATGACAAGGTCGACCTGGTGTCGCTCTGGGAAGACGGCCGCGAGCGCCGGGTCAGCGGTTTTGTCCTGGTCGCCTACGACATCCCGCCAGGGCAGGCAGCGGCCTACTATCCGGAGACCAACCCCCTGGTACCGCTGGAAAGCTACGGCGACCGCACCTTCACCCCGACCTCGAAGTTCATCGCGATCAAACTCGAGAAAGCCAGCGCCGACAACCTGATTCCTTCAGCGCACGTCTGACGCCTTACTCGATTTCCACTCACTGACTGAAACCCGGACCCTGCAGCCGCCATTCGCTGGCGGTTGCAGGTGGGCCGGCGCTTTCTCGGGATACTGTCATGTTCAATCTGGATGCGTTGGATCTGGCGCGGATTCAGTTCGCCTTCACGGTCTCGTTCCACATCATCTTTCCGGCGATTACCATCGGCCTGGCCAGCTTTCTGGCGGTGCTCGAAGGTTGCTGGCTGAAAACCAGTAACCAGGTCTACAAGGACCTCTATCACTTCTGGTCCAAGCTGTTCGCGGTCAACTTCGGCATGGGCGTAGTCTCCGGCCTGGTCATGGCCTATGAGTTCGGCACCAACTGGGCGAGGTTCTCCGACTTTGCCGGGAGCATCACCGGGCCCTTGCTCACCTACGAGGTGCTCACCGCGTTCTTCCTCGAAGCGGGCTTTCTCGGTGTGATGCTGTTTGGCTGGGACCGGGTAGGGCGGCGCCTGCACTTTTTTGCGACGATCATGGTGGCGATCGGCACGCTGATCTCGATGTTCTGGATTCTCTCGTCCAACAGCTGGATGCAGACCCCGCAAGGCATCGAGATCGTCGACGGCCGCGTGGCGCCGGTGGACTGGTTCAAGATCGTCTTCAACCCGTCGTTCCCCTACCGGCTGATGCACATGGCCCTGGCGGCGTTCCTCTCCACCGCGTTCTTCGTCGGTGCCTCGGCGGCCTGGCATTTGCTGCGGGGCAACAACACGCCGCAAATCCGCACGATGCTGTCGATGGCGATGTGGATGATCCTGGTGGCCACGCCGGTGCAGATTGCCGTTGGCGATGCCCATGGCCTGAACACCCTGGAGCACCAGCCGGCGAAAATCGCCGCCATTGAGGGCCACTGGGACAACACCCCCGGCGAGCCGTCGCCGCTGGTGCTGTTCGGCCTGCCGGACATGCAGGCCGAAACCACCCGTTACAGCCTCGAAGTGCCGTACCTGGGCAGCCTGATCCTGACTCACAGCCTGGACAAGCAGATCCCGGCGCTCAAGAGCTTTGCCAAGGAAGACCGGCCCAACTCGACGATCATCTTCTGGAGCTTCCGGGTCATGGCCGGGCTCGGGATGTTGATGCTGCTGTGCGCCGTGGCTGCCCTGGTGCTGCGCCGCAACGGCGCGCTGTACCGCAACCGGGTCTTCTTGTGGCTGGCCTTGCTGATGGGACCGTCCGGGCTGATCGCCTTGCTGGCCGGCTGGTTCACCACTGAAATTGGCCGCCAGCCCTGGGTGGTGTACGGGTTGTTGCGCACCACCCAGGCGGCCTCCAACCACGGCGCCGTGCAAATGAGCGTGACCCTGGCGTTGTTCGTGGTCATTTACTTCTCGGTGTTCACTGTCGGCATCGGCTACATGATGCGCCTGGTGCGCAAGGGGCCGAACGCCGCCGATGCGCTGCACACCGTTGATGCCACCGCGCGCAGACCGCTGTCTGCGGCTGATTGAGAGAGGATTTCAACATGGCAATTCAAGGCATTGACCTGTCGATCATCTGGGGCGTGATCATCGCCTTCGGGCTGATGATGTACGTGATCATGGATGGCTTCGACCTGGGCCTGGGCATCCTCTTTCCGCTCATTGAGGATTCCCGCGAGCGTGACGTGATGATGAACACCGTGGCCCCGGTGTGGGATGGCAACGAAACTTGGCTGATACTCGGCGGCGCGGCGTTGTACGGCGCCTTTCCGCTGGCCTATGCGGTAATACTCGAAGCGCTGTACCTGCCGTTGGTGCTGGTGCTGGCCGGGCTGATCTTTCGCGGCGTGGCCTTCGAGTTCCGCTTCAAGGCCCAGGCGCACAAGCGGCACCTGTGGGACAAGGCGTTCATTGGCGGCTCGATCGTTGCCACCTTTTTTCAAGGGGTGGCGATCGGCACCTATATCGGTGGCATCCCGGTGGTCGACCGCCAGTTCGCTGGCGGCGCCCTGGACTGGCTGGCGCCGTTCCCGCTGCTGTGCGGCGTCGGCTTGCTGCTGACCTACGCCTTGCTCGGCAGCACCTGGCTGCTGATCAAGACCGAGGGCATGCTCGAGTCGCGCATGCGCCATTACAGCCGGCCGCTGACTTACCTGCTGGCGTTGGTGATTGTGCTGATCTGCGCCTGGACGGCGTGGCTGCACGCCGATATCGCCCAGCGTTGGCTGGCCGGCAGCCACTGGATGCGCTCGCTGCTGATTGCCGTGCTGGCCGTCGGTGCAGTGGTGGTGATCCAGAAGACCCTGCGCAAACGTCACTCGCACCTGCCGTTCATTGGCGTCGTGGCCCTGGTGTTTCTTGGTTACCTGGGCCTGGCAATCAGCATCTGGCCGAACATCGTGCCACCCGGCGTCAGCCTCTGGCAGGCCGCTTCGCCGCCGTCCAGCCAGCTGTTTGCCCTGATCGGCGCGCTGTTCATCATCCCGGTGATCCTGGTTTACACCTTCTGGAGCTACCACGTGTTCCGCGGCAAGGTGAAAGTCGGCGACGCCTATCACTGAGGCCCATGGTGAATTTTTTTACCGGGGCACCAGGCCAGGGAACTCAAGGCTACTTGCGGCAATCCTAGTTGAGGTAGGTACACGTTATCCGGAGGCACCATCATGCGCCGTTTACTGTTTGTTTCCTCGCTTGTGCTCTGTCTGCCCTTCGGCTCGGCCCTGGCCCGTGTCGACGCGGGTGATGTTGCCACCTCGGCGGGGATTTCCGCTTCGCTGTATTCAACGTTCAAGGATGACAAACGGATCATCCCGGCACGTGACGACGCGTCGTCGTTCATCGCCAGTGGCGGTGCAATCCGCGGGGTGTATCTGGAGTCGATGCTGCAGAGCATTCGCGCGCAGAACCCGGACCTCAACGCCAGCGATGAAGCGTTGGCCCGGGCGATCCTGCTGCAGGACGCGTTTGGCGCCGGGCAGTAAAGCCCTTGTGGGTGCGGCGCCACGCCACGGCAGTGGCCGCACCGCACGTCTAAATCCCCAAGCCTAATGGCTACCTGCCATTGCGCTTCTGCTATACCTCTATCCCTGCCAATACCACTTCAGGAAGGATTCCGATGGGGGCATCCAGCAGGGAGCAGGGCGCCGAAGCCAACGGCGTGATGGGGCCGTCGCCGGCCATGCAGGCTTTACATGCACTGATGGAGCGGGTAGCTGCAAGCGACCGGCCGGTGCTGATCTGTGGCCCCACCGGGGCTGGCAAGGAAGTCATCGCCCAGCGACTGCATCGCCTGAGTGCGCCAGGCAAGCCGTTCATCGACCTCAATTGCGGGGCGATCCCCGAGTATCTGCTCGAAGCGGAGCTGTTCGGTCATGCGCGAGGGGCATTCACCGGGGCCGTTGGCGAGCGGGCAGGGCACTTGCAGATGGCCGGTGCGGGCACGCTGTTTCTCGATGAAGTGGGCGAGCTGCCACTGGCCCTGCAACCGAAGTTGTTGCGTGTGCTTGAAACCCGCCAGTACCGTCCGCTGGGCAGTAGCGAAAACCGCCACTTCGCCGGGCGCGTGATCGCCGCCACCCACCGTGACCTCAAGGCGTTGGTGCATGAGGAGCGCTTTCGCGAAGACCTCTACTACCGCCTTGCCGTGTTCGAGCTTGAGCTGCCGAGCCTGGACGCCCGGCGCGAAGACATCCCCGGCCTGATCCAGTACTTCTGCAGCCTGCAGCCACGCCCGCTGACGTTCGACGCCAGGGCGACGGCGCTGCTGTGCCAACGGGACTGGCCTGGCAATGTGCGCGAGCTGCGTAACCTCATCGATCGTATCGGCGCCCTGGCCCAGAGCCCCGAGATCGACTGTGCCGCACTGCAGGCCTTTCTCGAGCCTGTGCAGCACTCGCCGCAGAAATGGGCAAACCTCGCCGAGGCACTGCTGCAGCTGGAAGGCAACGACAAGCTGGCCGCCGCCGAGAACCTGCTGGTGGAACATGCGTTGCAGCGTTGCAAGGGTAATAAAAGCGCGGCTGCGCAGTTGCTTGGGGTCAACCGCAAGGTCATCGAGCGGCGCCAGAAATTGCGCGCAGACAAGCGCCAGGCGGTAGAACGCTACCTTGCCCAGGGCCGCCTGCTGATCGAAGACGCCGACTTCCGTGGCGCCTTGCCGGTATTGCAAAAAGGCTTGCAAGTGGCAGGTGACGTCTTCGACTGCAAAGACCTGTGGCGCCTGCAGTTCGAATTGCACCGCTTGCTGGGTGTGAGTTTTCGCAGCATCGAGGGCTGGCTCAGCGCTACCAGCCAGGCCAGCTACCGTAGCGCCCTGGCCCTGGCGGCGGAACAGGGCACTTCAGACGAGCTGTCGTCGGTGCAGTTCGGTGTCTGGACCACCCAGTTGATGGGCCTGGAGTTGGGCAAGGCACGGGCTACCGCCCAGGACATGCTGCAGCGGGCGCAACAGGCCGGCCTTGGTGCCTTGCGCATCGAGGCCCATGTGGCCATGGCCAACACGTTGTTCTGGCTGGGCGATTTCGAGGAAAGCCTGGCCTGCCTGAACCGCGGTGAGCTGCTCAGCGAATACCAGCCGGACTGGCCCCAGACCCAGGGCCTGGACCTGATTGGCCTGGCAATCACCTTCGAGGGGCTGTCGGCCTTCGAGTTGGGCCGCTTCGCTCAAGCCCGCCATGCTCAGGCCCAACTCACGGCCCGTGCCGGGCAGACCGATGCCAACGCCTTCAACCGCGCCGTGGCCTTGCAGGGCGCGGCCTGGTTGGCGGCGGTGCTGGGCTTGCAGCCAGCCCTGGGCACCCTGGCGCGGGAGCTGGAGCAGTTGTCGGCGCGTCACGAGTTCTCGTTCTATCAGGGCGTCGGGCAGATCCTGCGCGGTTATCACCAAGGCTTGGAAGGCTTCTACGATGAAGGCGAGCGCGCCATCGCCGATGGCTATCAGCATCATGTCCTGCGCAACGGCGGTCAGCTGTTCCATGCGTTCCAGGCCTGGAAGCGCGCAGAAGTGTTGCTGCTGGCCGGACGGGTACGTGAAGCACTGGCGCTGGCAAACAACGCCCTGGACCTTGCCCAGGACCATCAGGAGCGTGCCTACCTGTGCGAGCTGATGCTGCTCAAGGGCCGTGCCTTGCTGGCTGCCGGCGAGCAGGATGAGGCCGAAAGCACTTTGCGCAACGCATTGTCCACCACCCTGACCCTCGGCAGCGTACCGGCGCGCCTGCGCACCGGCCTCGAACTGACCCGCCTGTTGCAGCGCGACGGTCGCCCGGAACAGGCCGCCCTGGTCCTGGAGCGGGCCTTGCGCGGCATCGAGGCGGATTGCGGCTACCCACCGGCGCAGCAAGCCAGTGACTGGCTGGCACGGCTGCGGCGCTGAAACCTCTACGGCGATTCACCCATAGACAACACCAGGAGCAAGACCATGGCTTTCGAGCTGGAACACAAGGATATGCGTGCGTTGATCGATGGTGGCTGCTTTTTCGGTAGTGGTGGTGGCGGCACGCGCACCTCGGCCTTGCACTTGCTGGAGTACTTCAAGGTCGGTGATTTTTATCCCACCAACCGGGTCACAGTGGTCAGCGTGGAGGAGGCGCGGGAGGGGGACGCTGCCGTACTGGCCTACATGGGGGCGCCGGAAGCCATCGCCGGTTGCCGCTACCCCCTTGGGCCGGTCCAGGCGTTGCAGAGTATTGCCCGGCGCCTGGCCAGCGAGGGCCGCAGGCTGGCTTATGTGGTGCCACCCGAGAGCGGTGCCCTGGGCTTTCTGGTGGCCTGCCTGGCGGCTGCGCGGCTTGGCCTGGCGGTGATCGATGCCGACGGTGCCGGACGCGCAGTGCCGTCGTTGCCGATGCTGACCTTCGCCGCCGTCCAGGTGCCGCCGCGGCCGGCCTTCGTGGTCAGCCACAACGGTCTTGAGGTGGAACTGAACGTAACCCCACCCACTGACGCTACAGATTACAACGATGATGCCAGTGTGATCGCCGAGCAAATGCTGCGGCCGATCGTCGCTTCGACGGCCTTTGGCGAGTTCGGTGGCTTGGCGCTGTGGGTCATGAGCGCTGAGCAATTGCCCCGGGCATTGCCGATTCGCGCCACCCTCAGCCGCGCCCTGGACCTGGGCCGGGCCTTGCATGCCGGCGAGCTGGGCAGCACCGAGGCACTGCTGGCATTCCTTGCCAGGCGCTGCGGCATCCAGGCCCGGGTGCTGTGCGGGCCTGCGCGTATCGACCACGCCGGGGCCAACACCATGGGTGGCTTTGATGTCGGCACCATCGACCTGCAAAGCGCCGATGCCAGCCTGCGCCTGTGCTACGAGAACGAGTCCTTATTGTTGTGGGACAGACACCAACCGCAACCGCTGGCCATGGCCCCGGACAGCATCAGCTGGTTTTTCCCGGGCCCGGGCCCGCAGGTGGCCTCCAACGGTGACCTGGTCGGCAATGACGGCCGCCTCGCTGCGCACTACGGCGGGCGGCCTGTCTGCCTGCTCGGCTGGCAGGCCGAGGCGCCGTTGCGGGTGCCTGGCGGGCTGATCCTCTGGAGCTTCGAGCAGTTGCTGGCAAGCCTGGGCTACCCCGGCCCGTACCGCAGCATCGGGCAATTGCAGGAGGTCCGCTGATGAGCCTGCGAATCGCCATGCTCGCACCGGTCAACAGCAGCGCCTACAACACGGCCCTGATGGCCTGCATCGCCCCGGTGGTACCGGCGGATGTCAGCGTACAGGTGTTCAACCTCGACCAGGGCAGCCCCAGCATCGAAAACCGCTTGAACCTGAGTGAAAATGCCCCGGCAGTGGTAGCGCTGGCCCAGCGCCTGGAGCAGGAAGGCTTCGACGGCATCTGGCTCAGCGACTTCGACATGTGCGGGGTGGAGGCGGCCAGGGAAGTCATCGACATCCCGATCATTGGCGGCTTCCCCACCTCGGCGTTCACCGCACTGGGGCTCTGCCAGCGGTTCTCGATCATCACCATCCTGCAGAGCACCCTGGCCCTGCAGCAAGGTCATGTGGCCGCCTACGGCCAGAGCAACAACTTTGCCTCGATCCGCGCCATCGACTGCCCGGTAGCGCGCTTGAGCGATGTCGATGTGGTGCTGGTCAAGGCACTGGAGGCGGGCTTGGCGGCCGTCCGCGAGGATGGTGCGCAGGCGTTGTTGCTGGGCTGCACCGGTTTCATGGGCGTCGCCGAACGGCTGTCGCGCCTGCTTGAGCAGGACCTGGGCTGCTATGTACCGGTACTGGACCCCAACCAGTGCGGCTTCAGTTTCCTGCTTTCGCTGGTGCGCATGGGCTTGCGCCCGAGCCGTTTGTGCTACAGCAAGGCGAGCCTGGGCTGAGGTGGTCGATTGCGTCCCCGGCCACGGGGACGCAATGGACGAAAACGGCCAACCCTCTTTTGTTGCATACAGCCAAGCTATTGATTTTACGGCCATTAGAAGCTTGGCACAGATGCTGCTGTTCTCTCCTGGCGTGGCAGACGACCTGCCCGCATACAACACGACAATGGAGAGTGTCATGCCCAACTACTACGTGGACTTCAATAACAACACCAGTGAAACCTGGACCATGGGGGTGTATCAGGAACTGCCAGGATCGGTCGGATTGGAGAGTGTTTCCTGGAAGCAGACCACTGTGCCGCAGATGGGTGAAAGTGGCGTGGAATGGGAGGTTGACTACAACGTCGCCATCGCCAACTACAAACAGAACGGCGGGATTGGCGTGTACAAGGCCAGCCAGACCCTGGGCGCCAGCCTGGGCTCGGTGTGGGACTGCGTGTTCGAAAACAACGTGCAACAATTGCGTCTGGCCAGCGGATCCACCTTGCCTGACTCGATTCTGATTCGTAACGCCTCCAACCAGCTTGCCAACCTGGGCATCGGCATGAGCGGCCAGGGGGCGGTGTACAAACGCAATGTCGTCGGTGGCGGCTCAGCTCAGTTCCAGGTCACTCCGACCTATTACTTCGGGCTGTTCAATAACCTGGTGCTCGGTGAAGTGATCAGCAGCAACGTGGTGGTCGGTCCACAGAAACTGGTGTTCCCGTCCGGGTTGAACTGCGCCACCGTCACCGCCCGGATGGACGGTGCCAATATCAAGTTGAGCGTTGCCTATTCGCAGGTGTCCTCGGTGTCTTACGAGGTGGTCAATCGCCTGCGTGCCATCCAGCTGGAACGCACCGGCGAACTGCTCGAGCGCGCCTAAGCCTTGCCCTCGGTGTGCTGCGCGCATGCGCGGCCCACCCGGGGTGCGGTTTGCCATTTCTGCAAGGAGCTGATCATGAACGAAGCTGTTAAATCCCAAGCCCTGACCCAAGACGGCCCGCTGGCTTTCACCAGCGACAAGGGTGTCTCGCCCACGCAACTGGAGAAGTTCGTCGCAACCGTCGACCTGCAGGCCGCCGAAGTGGCTCGCGGGCTGCTCGACAGCCTGAAGAAAGAAGGGGTGAAAGCCCGCGTGGAGCAGCGCCAGAACCAGTACCTGATTATTCAGGAATCGCTCAGCCCCAGTGTCGCCGAGCTTGCGGCGGTCGACCCGAACAGCCGGCCATCACGGATCCGGCTGTTTATCCGCAGTGCCGACGCACCGCCGACGATCAACGCCCTGCGGCTGTTTTTCCGCGACTGGCGGGCGGTGGCCGGGCTGGTCGCTGTCGGTACCGCCTGGCAGGCCGGCCAATGGCTGATGACGGTGCGCCGGCGCGAAGGCCCAACCCAGCACTGAGGCCCTGTGAGTTACAGGATGCTGCTCAAGCAGGGTTCAGGCCGGCGCGGCCAACTCGGCAAACAACGGGTGACCTGCAAGCACAAGCCTGGCCTGAGTAGTGGCGGCAAGCACCGCTTGCTCATTGATGGCCAGGCCCTCCAGGTAGACGAAGTGCACATCCTGCAGGCCCAGTGTACCGAGCACATGGCGCAGGTAGGGGCTGAGAAAATCCGGCTGGCGGGCCCGCGCTCCCCGATGAAAACCACCTGAACTGACGATCACGTAGACTGGCCGATCCCCCAGCAGGCCGACCTTGCCGTCAGGGCCGGCAATGAAGGTGCGGTGGATTCGCAGCACATGATCGATCCATAGCTTGAGTGCTGCCGGTACGCTGAAGTTATGCATGGGGGTTGCGATCAGCAGTACCTCACACCGTTCCAACTCGCTGACCAGTACCTCGGAGTGGGTAAATACCGGGTCGTGTGCGGGCGTCAGCCGGGTCAGTGCAGTCGCGTAACCCGCGCTCAGCGGCGCCAGTGGCGCTGCAGCCAGGTCACGCAGGGTGACCTTGAGCTGAGCGTGCCGTTGGCGGATACAGTCGACCATTTCACTGGCAAGGCGCAAGCCAATCGAGGCGCTGCCACGCATGCTGGCATTGATCAGCAGCAGGTTATCCATGGCGCTGCCCCTCGGCTGCGGGCAATGCCTGGACGAAATGCATGCCTTTGGCCAGCAGTCCCTCGCGATAGTAGAAGCGCTGAGCCAACGGCATATGCAAGCCGGTATCCAGCACCAGGTACGCATGGCCGTAACGCAGGCCCTCTGCGCGTGCCGCATCGAGCAAGGCTGCGCCCACGCGCAGGCCGCGCATTGCGGGGGCAACGACCAGATCGTCGACGTAGGTAAAGCGCCCATAGAGCAGGTTTTCGCTGATCCGCACACCGGCCAGGCCCAGCAGCTGCTTACCGTAAAAAGCCCCGAGCAGCCTGTAGCCTTGCTGCGCTTGGCGCCTGACTTGCTGAGCGAACGCGTCGGCGTCAACCAGGTGCGGCCGCAGCTCGCGCATGAGCTCGAATGCCGCCTGCTGTTCGGCACCTTCTTGCAGGTATCGGATGGTTGCCTGTTCGCCCACGGGTATCTCCCTGATCAATTTGAGGCGTTACTTTACGGCCGCGACGGACTACCTTATAGGTCCAAAAAATGCACAAATGACTAGGACATGCCGAATTCCTGCCCGCCACCCAACCCGCATGCGGCGACGCCGATCTATCGTCAGGTTTATCTGCGTTTTCGCCACGCCATCAGTGCCGGGCGCCTTCAGCCTGGCGAGCGTCTGCCGTCGGTTCGGGCCTTGGCGGCGGAACTTAACCTGGCGCGCGGTACGGTCGAGGCGGCTTACCAGATGCTCGCCGGTGAAGGCTATGTGCAGACCCGAGGGCCGGCCGGTACGGTGGTAGCGCCGTTGCTGAGCCCGACCCCGGTTGATGCCGGTGAGCGGCGGCTTGACCCGCCACAGACATTCCCTAAGCCTGCAGCGCTTGCGCCAATGCCTTTGCAGATGGGGCTGCCGGCGCTGGACGCGTTCCCGCGCAAACTGTGGACGCGCCTGCTCGGTCGCACCTTGCGCCAGAGCGGCCTGGATGGCCTGGTATACCCGGACCCTCAGGGGGACCTTGCACTACGCCGTGCGTTAGCGAGCTACCTGGGGGTATCGCGGGGGATTTCCTGTACAGCGGAGCAGATTTTTATCTGCGCCGGATACCGTGCCTGCCTCGACCTGATATGCCGCAGCCTGCTGCACGATGGTGATCGCTGCTGGTTCGAAGACCCGGGTTACTTCCAGGCCAGGCGCTTTCTTGAGCAAGCCCGGGCGCAGTTGGTCTCGATTCCGGTGGATGCCGACGGCCTGGTTGTCGAAGCCGGTATGGTACTGGCCCCGGACGCGCGCTTCGCCCTGGTCACGCCTCATCACCAAAGCCCCCTTGGGGTCACGCTCACGCTGCCCAGGCGCCAACGCCTGCTGGAATGGGCCAGCAGCCAAGGCAGCTGGGTCATAGAGGACGACTACGATAGCGAATACCGTTACCGCGGTCGTCCGGTGCCGGCACTGAAGAGCCTCGACACGCAGGGACGGGTCCTGTACTGCGCCACCTTCAGTAAAGTGCTGGCGCCAGGCATGCGCCTGGCTTACCTGGTGGTACCGCAGGCTCAGGTGGCCCGCTTCGCCACGGTGGCAGGGGACATGCAGAACCACTGCCCGCAGCTTTTGCAGGCGACGGTGAGCGCATTCATCGAAGCGGGGCACTTTGCCAGGCACTTGAGGAGGATGCGTGGCCTCTACGCCGACAGGCGCAGGTACCTGGTCGACGCCTTGCAGGCCGAGGTGGGCGAGCACCTGCAACTGGACGACAGGGCGGGTGGCATGCACCTGGTGGCACATCTGGCCGGCGGCCTTGACGATTGCACGATCGCCAGGCGCGCGCACCACCTTGGCCTGGCGATTGAACCCCTTTCCAGCTGGTATCGCGGGCACGGGCAACGACACGGCCTGTTGATCGGCTTTACCAATGTCAGCAGCCGCGAGCAAGCCGCTGAGCTGGCCAGGCGGTTACGCCTGGCGATGGACCTTTAGCCGGGCGTGTGCGCTCGTGCTGGCGGCGATCAATTGCGATCGATCCACACCGTCTGCGCGTTGCAGAACTCGCGCACGCCGAAGTGCGACAGCTCACGGCCAAAACCGCTTTTCTTCACGCCGCCGAAGGTCACCCGTGGGTCACTGGCGCAGTAGCCATTGATGAACACGCCGCCGGTGTCCAGCTCAGCGGCCAGTTGTTCGGCCAGCGCGGCATTGTTGGTGTAAAGGGTCGAGGCCAGGCCGAACTCGCTATCGTTGGCCAGCTCCAGGGCATGGCGGGCATCGCGGGCGGTGATGATCGAGGCCACCGGGCCAAACAGCTCCTGCTTGAACGAGGTCATCTGGTCGGTGACGTCTGCCAGTACCGTCGCCTGGTAGTAGTTGCCATTGCCTTCGACCTTGCCTCCACCCAGCAGCAGTGTTGCACCCTCGGCCAGGGTCGCCTGGACTTGCTGGTCCAGTTCGTCGCGCAGGTCAAAGCGCGCCATCGGGCCGATGTAGGTGTCGGCGGCGTGCGGGTCGCCCATCACCAGGGCTTTGGTGGCGTCGACGAACTTGCGGGTGAACGCCTCGACCACGCCTTGCTCGACGATCAGCCGCTTGGCGGCGGCGCAGACCTGGCCAGTGTTCTGGTAGCGGCCGATCACCGCGGCCTTTACCGCTTCATCGAGGTTGGCATCGTTGAGCACGATGAACGGGTCGGAGCCGCCCAACTCCAGTACGCATTTTTTCAGCGCGGCGCCGGCCTGAGCGCCGATGGCGGTGCCGGCCCGCACGCTGCCGGTCAGGGTCACGGCGGCGATGCGCGGGTCGGCGATGGCCTTGGAGACGCCATCGGGAGTGACGTTGATCACCTCGAACACCCCTTCAGGGAAGCCGGCGCGCTTGAACGCCTCGAGCAGCAGGTAGGCACTGCCCATCACGTTCGGTGCGTGCTTGAGCACATAGGTGTTGCCGGCCAGCAGCGCCGGCACGGCGCCGCGCAGCACCTGCCAGATCGGGAAGTTCCACGGCATTACCGCCAGCAGCGGGCCGAGCGGACGGTATTCGATGCGGGCCTTGCCAGCGGGTACCTGGGCAGGCTCGGCCTGGAGCATGGCCGGGCCGTTGGCGGCGTACCATTCGCACAACTGGGCGCATTTTTCGATTTCACCCCGCGCCTGGGTGACCGGCTTGCCCATTTCGTCGGTGATCATCCGGGCCATGGCTACGGCGTTGTCGCGCAGGGCGCCGGCCAAGGCCAGCAAGCGCTCGGTGCGGGCCGCTACCGGCGTGCGGCGCCAGGCGGCAAAACCTTGGGCAGCCCGGGCCAGGGCGGCATCCAGAACGGCGTCGCTTTCATAGGCGTAGTGGCCGATCTGCTCGCCGCTGGCGGGGTTGATCGACAAAGCATGGGTCTGGAAGTTGATCGCGGTCATCACGGCGGTCCTGAGGGGAGAAGAACGGCTTCAGACTACTGCGTTGTATCTTTGCCTGAAACTGAATAATACTGAGCAAAACATTCACGTAGAGAGAATGAGCATGGACCTGGTGCAACTGGAGATGTTCAAGGCGGTGGCCGAACAAGGCAGCATCAGCGCTGCGGCCCAGCATATCCACCGCGTGCCGTCGAACCTGACCACGCGGATCAAGCAGCTGGAGCAGGAGCTGGGTGCCGAGCTGTTCATTCGCGAGAAAAGCCGCTTGCGCCTGTCGCCAGCGGGCTGGAACTTCCTCGACTATGCACGGCGCATTCTTGACCTGGTGGCTGAGGCGCGGCTGACCGTGGCCGGTGACGAGCCGCAAGGCGCCTTCGCCCTCGGCTCGCTGGAAAGTACCGCCGCTGTGCGTATTCCGACGTTGCTCGCGGCGTACAACCAGGCCTACGCCAAGGTCGAACTGGACCTGACCACCGGTCCTTCAGGCGCGATGATCGATGGCGTACTCGCCGGGCGCTTGAGTGCGGCGTTTGTCGATGGGCCGGTGCTGCATCCGGCGCTGGAGGGCGTGCCGGTGTTCGTCGAAGAGATGGTGCTGATCGCGCCGCTCAACCATGCGCCGATCACCCGCGCCAGCGAGGTCAATGGCATGACCATTTACGCCTTTCGCGCCAACTGCTCGTACCGGCATCATTTCGAAAACTGGTTTGCCCAGGACGAGGCGGTGCCGGGCAAGATCATCGAAATGGAGTCGTACCATGGCATGCTCGCCTGCGTCAGCGCCGGTGCAGGCCTGGCGCTGATGCCGCGCAGCATGCTCGAAAGCATGCCCGGGTGCAGTACGGTCAGTGTCTGGCCGTTGTCGCAACGCTTTCGCTACCTGCGTACCTGGCTGGTGTGGCGGCGGGGCACGGTGTCGCGCAGCCTGAGGACTTTTGTGCAGTTGCTGGAGGCGCGGGGCGAGGTGCTCAAGGTCGAGGAGGCGCAGTGAAGTGTGCGGCGGCGCCTGGATTTGCGAGCGCTGCGCGCTCGATCGCCGGCAAGGCCGACTCCCACAGGTTCGGTGGCGTCAGGATGTCCGCGCTGCGCACACCACGTAACTGGTCCGCAAGCTCGGCATTGATCGCCACCAGCTTGGCAATGTTCTGCCGGGCCTTGAGCAACTCGGTGTTGAGGTACTCGGCTTCGTTGGTCATCAGTACCACCTGATGCTTCCACATTTCCACCAGGGTCGGTGAATCAGGCGCGGCGAAGTCTTCATCGTAGTCGTTCATCATGTGTACTCGTTGATGCTGTATGCATATACAGTAATCCATGTTTACAACCTTTTGCCAGCCCAGCCGACAAACTGCGAGTGCTGGGCACCCGGGTGTGGCATTGTCAAAGCAGCAGCGTTTTTACCCGGAATGGACATGAGCGAACAGCGCACCGCCCCGCGCAACATTGGCCTGGACCTGCTCAAGTGGCTGGCAATCATCGCCATGGTCGCCGATCACCTGCGGTTTATCTGGCCCGCCGAGCACTGGCTGTTTGTCGTCGGCCGCCTGGCGTTCCCCTGGTTCTGCCTGGCAATTGCCGCCAACCTGGCGCGCAGCACACCCGGGCACGCCTATACCGCTGCCAATGCCCGCTACGTGCAAGGGCTGGTGGTTTTCGCGCTGCTCTCGGAGTGGCCCTATCGCTGGCTCAATGGCCCGTCGCCGACGCTCAACGTGATGCCGACCCTGGCGCTGGGCTTGTTGGTCGCCTGGGGGCTGCACCATCGCACCCGCAGCAGCGGGCTGGTTGCACTGGCGACGGTAGCGGCCGCGGCGCTGCTGTCGGAGTGGTTGATGTACGGGTTGCCCGGGGTGTTGTTGCCGGGCGCTTTTCTGTTGGCCATGCGCTACCGGTCGCTGACCTGGCTGCTGCCCGCGGTGCTGGCATTGGCAGCGAACCTGACCAACCTGTGGTTGCGCGAGCACCCGCTGCAATTGATCGCGCTCATGGCCCTGGGCACAGCGTTCGTCTCTGCGCCCCTGGGGCTGGCGTTGTTACGGCTGGAGGTGCGGCAGCACCTGTGGCGCGTCGGCCGCTGGGGCTACTGGTTCTATCCATTGCATCTGGCCCTGATCAAAGTGGCCAGCGGCATTGGCTATACTTGAACATCAAGGTACTGGCTCACCGGTCGAAGTAGCGCGGATCCAGGAATATCGATCAGTGAGGGCTTGTTCGGGGCCCCAGGTGGCGCAGCATGATAAAGGTTCACTGGGGCTACTTGTTGTTGGCGGCGATGCTGATCGCCTCTGCCGGCGTGCTGGCCTGGGGCGCTGCGGTGGTCCGGCGACGGCGGCGTGAGGAGCGCATAGCCCGCCAGCATGAGCCCGGCGACGACAAATAAGTCGTCGCTGGGCGAGCAGTTCGAACCCACTCGCGAGCCAGAGGTCTATCGACTACCTGCATGCCACACAGGAAACCCTGCGATGAAACCGCTGACCACGATGTTTGCCGGCCTGGCCCTGCTCGGCGCAATGGCCGCCACGCCAGTGTGGGCCCAGCAGCCTGGCGACGACTGGAAAGTCGACCAGGCCGAAGCCGAGGCGACCCTCAAAGCCGCCGGCTACACCAGGATCATCAAGATTGAGGCCGAAGAGGACCACTGGGAGGGCGAGGGCATCAAGCAAGACGGGATGAAGTATGAATTCAACGTCGATGCCAACAGCGGCAAGATCACCAAGGATGAGAGGGAGTACTGATCCTGGTCTGTGCGCAGCTCAGGTTGTAGCCGCAGGCTTGGCCAGTTGGATGCCCGCCGCCGCCAGCCGCTTGAGAATCTCGAACAACAGGTCACTCTTGGTCGTGGCGACAATGCGCGGGCTGCTGACGTAGCCGGTGACCTTCAAGGTGATGCCCTCTGCGGTGAGGTTACTGAAGCGTACGAACGGCGCAGGTTTGTCGAGGATCGTCTCGTGTTCCAGGTAGGTGTCGTAGAGCAGGGTCTGCACCTGCTCGGGGTCGATGTCCAGAGGGAACACCAGCTCCAGGGTCGCCACCCCCTGGGCACTGCCGCCGAGGGTGACGTTGCGCAGGTTCTGCGAGATCAGTTGCGAGTTGGGCACGATGACGATCGAGCGGTCGCTCAGCTGGATCTCGGTGGCGCGTACGTTGATGCGGCGGATGTCACCCTCGACCCCGCTGATGCTGATCAGGTCGCCAACCTTGACCGGGCGCTCGGTGAGCAGGATCAGGCCGGAGACGAAGTTCTTGACGATCTCCTGCAGACCGAAACCGATGCCCACCGACAGCGCGCTGACGATCCAGGCCAGGTTGGTCCATTTGACCCCCAGCGACGACAGGGTCAGGAGGATCACCAGGGCATAGCCGATGTTGGCGAACAGGGTGCTGAGCGAGGCGCACATGCCCGGGTCCATGTCGGTCTTGGGCAGGAACTCGTTATCCAGCCAGCGGCGCAGGGTGCGGATCAGGTAGATGCCCAGCATCAGGGCCAGCGCCGCATTGAACAGGTGCCCCGGAATGATGTTGAACTGGCGCAAGCCGGCGCCGCTGAGAAACGCGGCGATGTTGCTGATCAGTTGGCCGAGGGTGGTCCCGATACCACCGACGAACAGGGTGATGACCGCCAGCAGCAACAACCCAGCCCGACCGAAACCGCAAATCAGGGTCTCGATCTGATCCAGGCGCCGGTCACCGATGCCCAGCAATTCCTTGAGCGCCTTGCCGCTGGCCTGCCTGGGCGAGAACAGGTATTCGCAGCCGTCCTTGAACGCCTGCATCAGCAGGTAGAAACCGGCCAGCAGGATAAACACCCAGACCACCTCATAGGTGACAAAGCGCGCCAGCGACACATAGCCGGTGAGCAGGGCAATCACCGAGGTGAGCATGGCGATGCTGGCGATGGTGTAGATCACCCCGGCCATGGTCGAGGCGGCTTCCGGCGCGTCACCGGCGGCAGCCATCGCCCGGCGGGTGCTGCTGGTGCGCACCAGCAGGGCGATGATCAGGCCGGTGATCACCGAGGCAGCGATGCCGCGCCCGGCAATGACCAACGGGTTGCTCATGCCGGCGGCGTTGCAAATCTGCACCAGGGTCACCAGCACCAGCAGGGCGCCCGCCAGCCAGCGGGCAAACGGCTGCAAGGCCAGCGCTACCGGGTCGGCGATATCGGGTAGCCGCCAGGAGGGATGCTGGGTCGACAGCAACGCCCGGCTCAACCCTGTGATCAGCACACAGGTATACGCGAGCTTTTCGAATTCCTCCGAGAATGTCGCCAGCATGGCAGGCAACGGCAGGTGGCGGGTGCAGGCGTAAAACAGCAGCTCCAGGGCAACGCCGGTGGCCAGCAGGGTTGCCAGTACCGAGGCCAGGGCCAGCGAGCTGCGGCGCAAGCGGCCCTCGGGCACGCGGTTCATGCAAGCCCAGGCCAGCCAGCGCTCCACCAGCCGGCGGCCCAGGGTCCAGACCAACAGGGCGAGCAACACCAGCACCACGGTGGAGACGCGCTGGCCGGGTTGCCAGACGGCCCCGGCGGTGCTGCCAAGCTCAGCGAAGAACGCCTGCAGGCGCTGGCGGTCGTCGGGCAAGGGGTTGAACACCGGCAACCAGAATGCCGGGTTGAGCAGGCTGTGGGTGCTCAGGGTCAGTTCGCTTTCGAGCATGGTGCGGCGAATGCCGGCAATTTGCGTCAGCAGGTTGGTGGCACTTTCCTTCAGCGTCGCCAGGGTGGTGAGGGTGGCATCCAGGCTGTCCTTCTGTTCGGTGAGTGCCTTGCGTTGCGCGGCAATGTCCGAGGTGCTCGCTACCGGGGCGTCGACCTGCGCCGGGCCCAGCACCTCCAACTGCGCGCGCAACTGCGCCTGTTCAGGTAATAGCGCAGTGGACAGGCGGTCGATATCGACGATCAGCGCCTGCAGTCGATCCTGCGGGCCTTCGAGCTGGTTGTAGTTGTTGGCTTGGGAAATCTGCTGCTTGAGGCTGTCCAGGCGCAGTTGCAAGGCTTGCAGGTCGTTCTGCGTCACCTTGACGGCCGGCGCGGCAGCCGTGGCGGTTGCAGGCGCGGGTGGTTCGGCGGCCTGCCCAAGGGCACTCAGCTGCAGCAGGGCGAGGGTGATGATGCCGATGATCTTAAAAGCATTGCGCATGGTAATGCCCGGTTCGGTAATTGATCTCCCAGCTTTTGAGGGTAGGTCATTACAAGGTATTTGCGCGGGGCATCGGTTGAGGGAAAGCCTTCATTGGCGCTGCTGTGAGGGCTTGCGGGTATGAGAGCGCCGTTCAACCGCCACCACGGCGTTGGCCAGGGCTACCACGCCAGCTTGTAAAAAATATTAATAAGTCATGTCCTTTTAGCCCCGTTTATCAGGGACTTTCAATAACCGATCATCTCGACATCCGTCCCAGGCCTTGCGAGGTGCTCAGCATGTCCCTTGATTTTCAGTTCGATCATTTAGCCTTCAACACATCCGCCGACGGCGATCTTCAGGCTGCGCTGCAAACCTTGCTGGGCGTCGAGCCTGGGCCGAGGCCGGCGTTTCCGTTCCCGGGGCACTGGTTGTACCAGGGTGGCCAGGCGCTGGTGCACCTGATCGAAGGTGAGCACACGCGCTTCAACCACCTGGCCTTGCGCACCGCGCATCCCGCGTCGGCCGTGCTTGAGCGGGTGCGTGCCAGCGGCTTGCCGTACCAGGTCGCGGTGTTGCCGCAAGAACGTGTCTGCCAGGTCTTTGTCAGCCTGCCCGGCGGTCTGGTGCTGGAGCTGGACTGCCCGCTCGACCGGGACGACATAGGCATCAGCCACCACTACCAGCACAGTACCTACGCCCCGGTCTGAGCATCCCCAATCGGAGCACTGCGGTGCTTCTTCGATGCGAGACCACTATGAACAACAAGACAACGCTCGGTCAGAACGCCAGGGTCACCCGCAGCCCGCCAACGTCACGGTTGTGCAAGCGGACCTCCCCGGCGAGGCGATCGGCAATGGTTTGCACGATGGTCAAGCCCAGGCCCGCACCTTGATCGTTGCCGCGGCTGTAGAAGCGCTCGAACACCCGCTCGCGTTCGGCCTCATCGATGCCCGGTCCCTGGTCTTCGACCGACAGCTCGAACCGGCCTGCCTGCTTGCTCAAACGCACGGTGATGACGCCATGGACAGGCGAAAAGTTGGCGGCATTGCTCACCAGGTTGTTCAAGGCGATGGTGATGGCCGAGGCGTCGACGCGGGCCCGGTAGGTGCCTTCTTCGTGGTCGAACACCAGCTCCAGGCCTTGATCGAACAACCAGGGCGTCAGTTGTGCCAAGGCTTCGCGGACGGTATGGGCCAGGTCGATTTCCTGCGCCTGGCGGCTGCCGGTTTGCGGTTCCAGCCGAGCCATGGTCAGCAGTTGGTTGACCAGGCGGCTGGTGCGGTCGACACCGGTGATCAGGTGCTCGAGCGATTCGCGCCGCTGCGCTTGGGTTCCGGCTTCGAGCAGATTTTGCGCATGGACGCGCAGCACCGCCAGAGGGGTACGCATTTCATGGGCAGCATCGGCAATGAAGCGCCGCTCGCGTGCCAGCACGTCCTGGATCTGCGCCAGCATCCGGTTGAGGGCTGCCTGCATCGGCTCAAGCTCGGTCGGCAGAGGCACCAGTTGCAGCGGTTCGAGCGAGCCTGAATGGCGCGCGCGCAAGGTTGCCGCCATGTCCGCCAGCGGTTTGAGGCCCCAGCCGATGGCCAGCCATACCAGGCCCACCAGTATCAGGCTGCCCAGCACGTTGGGCCACAGGGTATGGCGCACGATGCGGCTCACCAGGTCCGTGCGCACATCATCGCGCTCGCCCACCCAGATCCGCAGGTCGGTCTGTTTGTCTTCAAGCAGGAAGGCGCGCCAATGGCGATGCTTGAGGTCAGTGATATCGCTGAAGCCGGTCGTGCTCGGCGGCACCTCGAAGCTGGGCGCGCTAGCGGTATGCACTAGGCGCTCGCCCTGCGGGTTCCAGACCTGAAACGCCAGCTTGCTTTCGTAAGGATGGCCGTCGACCTTGGGTTCCGCCTCGCCCAGTGCCTGGTTGAAGGCCCGGTACAGCGCGGCATGTTCCTCGCTGGTCAGCGGCATACGCATCACACCCTGGAGCAGGCGTGCGTTCTGGGCCAACTGGGCATCATATACTTCGGCAATCTCATGGTTGCTGTCGTGCAGGTTGAGCGCGCTGATGATCAGCAGCCCGGCCAGCATCAGGCCGATGATCAGGCTCAGGGTACGGCGCCGGATCGAGGTCATGGGCGGTCCTCCACCAGGTAACCGACACCGCGTACGGTGCGGATCAGGTCAGTGGAGAACTTCTTGCGCAGGTGGTGGATGTGCACCTCGAGGGTATTGCTCTCGGCCTCTTCGTTCCAGCCATACAACAACTGGACCAGCCGCTCACGGGTCATCACCCGTCCCGGTGGCGACAACAGTTCGTGCAGCAATTGGTACTCTTTGGGGGTAAGCGCCACGGCCTGGCCGTGGTAGGTAACCTGTTGGCTGCCAGGGTCCAGGGTGATACCGGCGTGCTCGATCAATGCCCGGGCGCGCCCGGCGCTTCGGCGCAGCAGGGCCCGCAACCGGGCTTTCAATTCGGCCAGGTCAAAGGGCTTGACCAGGTAATCGTCGGCGCCGGCATCCAGGCCGGCAATACGGTCTTCGGTGGCATCCCGGGCCGTGAGGATCAGTACGGGCACCGTCGCTCCGTTGTGACGCATGCGCCGCAGTACTTCCAGGCCGTCCAGGCGCGGTAAGCCGAGGTCGAGAACCACCAGGTCGAAGGTTTCGCTGAGCAACGAATGCAGGGCGCTGCTACCGTCGTGCAGCCAGTCGACGGTATAGCCTTCACGGCTCAGCGCGTGATCGATCCCTTCGCCAAGCGCGGCATCGTCCTCAATCAGTAATAGGCGCACTGCAACTCCACTCAGTCGATGTTCTTGTTGACGTCGCCCAGCAAGGTCTCGATCTCCTTGCGCCGCCCGGCGTCGGCACTTTCGCGACCTGGACGGGGCGCCGCCAGCAGGGCTTTTTGCAAGGCAGAGCGGGCTTCGCTGTATTTCTTCTGACGGTAGAGGTGATCCCCCCAGAAGTACAGGCTGTCGATACCGTCAGGGTTGATGTGCAGTGCCTGTTGGAGCAATTGTTCGGCTTTGTCGGTATCGCCAAAGCCAATGGGCCAGCCCGGTACCCGGTCGTACAGCGCGGCCAGGCTGGTGTAGGCCGAGCCCTGTAATGCTTGCGGGTCCAGGGCCAGGGCTTTTTCCAGGTCGGCCCTGGCAGCCTTGACCTTGCCCAGCGCGCCCAGACCACCCTGAGCACCGGCCCAGCTACTGATGACAATACCAGACCAGATCCATGCTTCAGCGGCGCCGGGGCGCTCCCGGGCGAAGGCCGAGGCTTGGCTTGCGAGCTGTTCAAAGGCGACGCTGCGCTGCTCGGCAGGCAGCTGATACTGGATTTGCGCCCAGCGTTGCTGGATATCATTCAGGCGCTGCTGGTCGGGAGCGTCCAGCGCGGCCCAGGCGCCTTGGCTGAGCAGGCCGAGCAGCAGGCAAGTGGCAAGTGTTCTCATGGTTTGAAGTGCTCCTTGTCAGGCTTTTGGCTCAGGCGGCGGATCAAGGGTAGTTGCTTGCGCAAGCCGCGATCCACCAGATGGGGCAGCAAGCTGTTCAGACGCACGAAGAAGCGTTCTGGCCAGCCCAGGTACAAGTCCCGGCGATCACCGGCAATAGCGTTCAACACCGCTGAAGCGACGGTTTGCGGGTCATCGACACTGGACTTGAGCGCGTCATTGAGGGCCTGGGCTGCGGTGCTGTTCATGGCCGTGCGGGTGGCCCGGGGCGCGACGTACAACACCGTGACGCTGGTGTCGGCCAGCTCGCGTCGCAGCGCTTCGGAAAACCCGCGCAAGGCAAATTTGCTGGCGCTGTAGCTGGCATAGCCGGGGTAGCCAATGGAGCCGTAGGTCGAGCCGACGTTGACCACCATGGCACTCTTGGCTTTGCGCAGCAGGGGCAGCAAGGTTTTAGTCAGGCAGATCGGTGCGCCGATGTTGACTGCTAGCAAGGCATGAATCTCGCTGTCGTCCAGTTGCTCGAGCATGGCGAAGTGGTTCACACCTGCGGCGTTGATCAGCAAGTTGATACCACCCATGGCCTGGGCCATGGCCAGTACTTTCTTGCGATCGCTGGCAAATGTCAGGTCGGCATCTACCCAGCAGAGGTTGTGCGCGAAGCGCGCAAGCAACGGTTCCAGGGCCTGACGATGGCGGGACACTGCCAGCACCTGGGCACCGCTGGCGCACAGCCCTTCGCAGATCGCCAGGCCAATGCCGCCCGAGGCGCCGGTCAATACCACGCGAGCTTCAGACAGGCGCATGCTTGGGCTCCCCGTCTCGCGGCAAGCCGCGGAACATATCGGTATAGAGCGCGTAGACCACTTTTGATGCATGAATGACCGCCTGCTGGTCAAGCGGATCGTCCAACCTGTCCATGAGTCGGCGGTAGGTCTGCATATGTTCGATGTCCAGCGCACCATGGGAGTCGAGGTAGCTGAAGGCGCTCTCAGGCAGGCCCAGGTGTTGGCGAATGCTGCCAGCGGCATGGGTCGCCAGGGCGATGCTGGTGCCTTCCAGAACGTTGACCATGCCGAACAAGCCAACCGGGTTGTCCCGGGCGATCAGGTCGTAGAGGTAACTAACCATCAGCTCGATCGGCAGCGACGGACGCCCGTCACGCACCGCCGCCGGGTCGCCACCGCAGGCCTGAATGTCATTGAGCACCCAGGCCTCGTGCCCGTATTCGTCCTCAATGTACTCGCAGACCGCCTTGCGCAGCCATTCCAGGCGCATTGGCAGGCGTGCGCCGCAGGCCATCATCAACGGCACGGTGTGCCGCACGTGGTAGTAAGCCTGGGCCAGGAACGCCTGGTAGCTTGCCAGGCTGACCTGGCCATCGAGCGCATCGCGAATGATTGGCAGGTTGAACAGCGTCTGACGCTCGTGGTGGGTGGCCTGTTGCAGGGTGTCGAAAAAACTCATGATGTGCTGTCCTCATCGCGGAAGGTGTCAGTTAGCTGCGCGCGGTAGCGTTCGACAATCTGCTCACGGCGCGCCCGGCCATTGGCCGTGAGCAAGCCATTGGCGTAGGTGAATGGTTGCTCCAGGCGGCTCCAGCGGTGAACCCGGGCGTAGTCGGGCAGCGCCTGATTGGCTTGGGCGACGGCGGTGGCCAGCTCGCAGTCAGTGCAGTCCGGACGATGGGGCCAAAGCAAGGCATGGTTGTGCGCCATGGCTTCGCCGTAGACGAAGGCCTGAGCGATCGGGCCGCGTTGGGTCAGTTCGGTCTCGACCCATTCCGGGTTGACGTTACGGCCGAAGCTGGTGACGAACTGATGTTTTTTGCGACCCTTGAGGTAAAGAAAACCTTCGTGGTCGAACTCGCCCAGGTCGCCACTGGGCCACCATTCGCCGCTGTACGGGGGCTCACCGAGGTAGCCGAGCAAGTTTGAGCCCTTGATCAACACTTCACCGTCGTCGGCCAAGCGCACCTGCAGATGAGGCAGCGGCTGGCCAACACTGCCTGGGCGCAACGCCTGAGGTCGATTAAGGCACACTACCGATGCGCATTCCGATAAACCGTAGCCTTCGTACACGGGGATGCCGACGCATTGGGCGCGCTTGAGCAGCGCGGCCGATACCCGCGCACCGCCCACCGCGGCAAACCGCAATGAACGCGGGTCGAAGCGATGCTGTTCGGCGGCGCTGACCAATAACAGCAGCAGTTGCGGCACCAGGATCACACTGTGCGGTGCTCGGGCTGCCAGTACCCCGAGCAGGCGTGGCACATCGACGCCGCTGGCGCCCTGGATACCCAGGGTGTGCAGCCCGGGCACACTCAAGGTCGCGCCGCTAATCAGGGCGGCGTAGCACCCCAGGTTTTCCAGGAGAATCGCCAGTGATAGCAGCGCCAGGTGATGACGCGGGTCGGTCAGCGCGCTGGCCGCGCTCAGTTCGCGGGCGACGCTGAGCATGCTATCGGCGCTCAAACACACCCCTTTGGGCGTGCCCGTGGTGCCGGAGGTAAAGGTCACCTTGGCGGTGCCTGCCGGCAGCCGTTGCGAGCCGTCATAGTGCTTGTGCCAGAACGCACCGACCTTTTCATAACCGCTTGCCTGCAACTCGACTTGCAGCGCAGGTTCAGCGATGACCAGGCTGGCCTGGCTCAGTGCCAGGCAATGGCTGCGTTGCGCCATGCTGAAGAACGGCGGCAAGGGCAGGCAGGTCACCCCCTCGAACAACAACGCCAGGTCCCAGAGCAACGCGTCGACGCCATTGTCCAGCGCCAGGGCAACCACCGTAGCCCGCTCATCGCGCAATTGTTGCTGGCGGTACCGCACTTCGGCGTACAGCGCGGCATAGCTCAGCTTCAACTCATCGCCCCACAGGGCGATGACAGTGGCGTTGTGCTTGGCATGGTGGCGCAGGGTCTGCGCGAAGCGCTGCAGTTCAGGCGACATGACCGCCCTCCAGATGAGCGCTCGGCAACCCGAGTCGATTGAACAGGCCGGTGTTGTGCAGATGAACGAAGCCTGCGCGGATGTTGCCGACATGCACCTTTGGCTGGCTTTGGTAGTAGCTGCCCCAACTGTGGCGCTCTTCGCCCAGTCGTAGCGGGTCTGCGGTGCACAGTGTCTGAGGCTTGAGGCCCAGGCGATGAAAGCTGTTGACCAGACCGATGCTGCCGGTGAACGTGACCCACTCCAGCCCGCCCATGGCCAGCAGGTAGGTTATGGTGATGATGCTCAGGCGTGCGCTGCCGGTGTCCGCAGCGGCCAGGTTGCCGACTTCGACAATTGCCCCGCGCTCTACCGACTGCGCCTGAGCGGCGCTGATCATGCGCTCGATCGGCTCGTCCAGGTAACACTCGAGAAACAGCGGCTCGGCGCCTGCCAGGCGTATACCGGCCACGGCACAAAGCGTTCCTGCCACGCTGCTGAGCGCAAACAGTTCGGGCATGAAGTGGCGGATCTGCGCGCCATGGACCTTGCCAAAGCGCTGCTGGATGAAGGCTTCAAACAGTGGGCGAGGGCCTTCGCCGGGGAGCGCCCTGGCCAGCATCATGGTTGTCGCGTGCGCAGTACCGAAGCACAGGGGCAGGGGAATATTCCAGTCAAAGTCCGGCATGGGTCGATGCCTCCCACAATTAGCAATGGCAGGAGTATCCGGGGCAATTCTTAACGGAGTCTGAAGATGGTCAAAGCAGCAGGGCGGGGCGTTCTTGAGCGTGCCTGCGGTTCTGGATGTGTTTGGATCTATGCTCAAGCGTATGCTAGCCAAGCGCCAGGCACATGCATGGATCGAGCATGTGGCGGCCACCTTGTTTCTAACTGGCAGAGAGGAATGCGCATGACCATCGATTGGAGCAACTTCACCCCCTGGACGGCATTGCTCGGCGGTCTGTTGATCGGTGGCGCGGCCAATTTGTACATGCTCTTGAATGGGCGCGTGGCGGGTATCAGCGGGATGCTCGGCAGCCTTCTGGAAAAACACGGCGAAGGCAAAGGGGAGAAAGCGCTGTTCCTCCTCGGGGTGGTGCTATCGCTCTTGCTGTGGTGGGTGTTCGCCGAGGGGCCGGTCGTGCAGTTTGAGACCGGTTGGCTTGGCTTGCTGGTGGCCGGCGTTCTGGTCGGGGTGGGTACCCGCTACGCCGCCGGTTGCACCAGCGGGCACGGTGTCTGCGGCGTGGCGCGGCTAGCGCCTCGTTCACTGCTGGCCACGCTGTGTTTCATGTCCGCAGGCTTTGCTGTGGTGTTCATCGTTCGTCATCTGCTCGGAGCCTGATCATGCTACGGCTTATGGCCTTTATTTGCGGTGTCCTGTTTGGCCTTGGCCTGTTGCTGTCGGGCATGGTCAACCCGGCCAAGGTGCTGGGTTTTCTGGATCTGGCCGGGCAATGGGATCCATCACTTGGGATGGTCATGCTCGGTGCGATCGGGATTGGCTTGATACCCATGCAATGGGGCCGCAAACAAACACGCTCGCTGCTAGGCGCGCCGATGTGCATGCCGACGTCGCGGACCCTGGACCGCAGGTTGGTGGGCGGCAGCCTGCTGTTTGGCATCGGTTGGGGGATTGCCGGTATTTGCCCCGGGCCATCACTGGCGCTGTTACTGAGCGGCCACTGGCAAATCATTATTTTTGTGCTCGCGATGCTGGCGGGCATGGTGCTTTTCAATGCCCTGGAAAGCCGGCGTACGCGCTGATCTACTGCAACAGCAGGCCTGCCCACATCGAGGTGATAATCAGCAGCTGTCCAACAATGACATAAGCGCCGAACCTGGGCCCACCGCTGGTCCAGGCCAGCACGCACTTGGTCAGCGTATTGCTGCTCATGGCTGTCAGTGCGGGGATCGCGATGTCTGCCACTGGCAGTTGCCCTGACTTCACCACCGAGGCGATCGACGCTGCCGTTGCATGCGCATCGGCCAGGCCGCTCAGCAACGCGGCGATCAGTACACCTTTGTGTCCAAGGCTGGCTAGAAGCGCCGATGAGAGCAGGGTGATGCCGGTCACTGCCGCCGTGACCACAAGGGCGACCTTGAGATTGAAAGCGCCGTCCCCAACCTTGCTTGCAGCCGGCACAAGCGAAGGATTCCAGGGGGCTAGCAGCAGGGAACCGCAGACCACTGTCGTCAATGCCGCCAACAGCATCGGCGCCCATAACGCCCCCACGTACGCCGGGTCGACGGCCCCCAGCACCAGACCGAGCAAGGCAACAGTCGCCAGGTTGGAAAACAGCGCTGCAGCGCTGAGCGCTTTGACAGATGATGGTTCCCTTCGGGCTAAATGCCCCATCAGGGCGATGGTCGCCGAGCCAGAAGCAAATCCTGATGCAATGGCACTCAAGGTATAGCCATAGCGCTCGCCCACCATGCGCATGGCAATATGGCCCAGTGCCCCGGCCCCCATCAGCAGCACGGTCAGGGTGCAGATGGTGCGCGGATTGATGGCGCCAAACGGGCCGAAGAAGCGATCTGGCGTCAAGGGCAGGATGACCAATGCCCCAGTCAGCAGGATCAACCCGTCGCGAACTTCGGTTTCGGTCAATTGCTGGAGGGCAAAACGGTGCAGTTCTTGCCTGAGCGCCAAAACAACCGTAAGCACCACGCCGATGGCGATCGCCAATTCTGGCTGCTCATGACACAAGGCACCGAGCAGCAAGACGAACAGCAGGGCGATTTCACTGGTGATGCCTGGATCCTTGCCAGCGTGTTTCCAGTAGGCGACGGCAATGATGAGAGCCAGCGCGATACTCATGACAGCCACTAACATCGCCCCCGCGACGGCCATGCAGACGTAGCCCAGCACCGAGGTGATGGCAAAGGTCCTGAGGCCGGCAAATGCGCGATGCTCGCCGCTGCCTTTCTTGCGTTCACGCTCAAGGCCAACCAGCATTCCTATGCCCAAGGCTGCAGCGAGGTGCGTAATGTCCAGGGTTTCAAGCATGATGGCGGCATCGAGGCACAGGGGAGGGCAGGCGTGCTAACCGCTTGGGTTGAGCTGCAGTCCTTCCCGGATTATAGCGTTGTCGCCGGGCCTTCACCGTAGCGTTGACTTACCAACTACCTGCGCACGCTCAGCTAGCATCGTCAGGGAGTGCGGGGCGTTGACTCGAGCATGGAGGCGATCGACGAAGGTTGTCGCTTCTTCAAGACTTTGAAAACTCACCCTCCAGACATCCAGGTGCACCCACCAACGGTTCTGACGTGGATGGCTTTCAATGTAGATGTTCATTGAGGCTACTCCGTTCATTCAGGGCGTAATGGCGACCTTCATGACGCCGTCGCGTTGATGGGCAAACAGGTCGTAGGCGGCTTCAATGTCGTCCAGCTTGAAGCGGTGGGTCACCAATGGCGCCAAGTCAATGCGTGCGCTGGCGATGACTTCCATCAAGCGTCGCATACGCTCCTTGCCACCGGGGCACAGCGTGGTAACGATGTTGTAGTCACCCAGGCCGGCCGCAAACGCATCGAGGGGAATGCGCAAGTCTGAAGCGTAGACACCGAGGCTGGACAAGGTGCCTGCGGGCCGTAACACCCGCAGCGCGGATTCAAACGTCGATTGGCTGCCAAGTGCTTCAATCGCGACATCGACACCACGGCCGTGAGTTATCGCCATGATCTGCTCGACGACATTGCCCTGGGTGTAATCGACCAGGTGTGAAGCGCCAAGCTGGCGGGCCACGCTCATGCGCGCGCTCACGCTATCAACACCGATAATCGTGCCGGCACCTTTCAAGCGGGCACCGGCGACCGCACACAAGCCAATAGGGCCCAGGGCAAAGACCGCGACCGTATCGCCGATTTTCACATCACCGCGTTCGGCACCGCTGAACCCGGTGGACATGATGTCCGGGCACATCAGAACCTGTTCATCACTGAGGTTATCGGGTATCAACGACAGGTTGGCCATGGCGTCGGGTACCCGAACATACTCGGCCTGGCAGCCATCGATGGTGTTGCCGAACTTCCAGCCACCGATGGCCTTGAAGCCATGGAGGGTGCCGGGCCCATCCTGGGAAGAGCACCCACACAGGCAGGCATTGCTATAGCCGCTTGGGGTGATTGCGCCGGCAATGACCCGCTGTCCTTCGCTAAAGCCTTGAACCTGGGCGCCGAGCTTTTCAATGATGCCAACGGGCTCATGACCGATGGTCAAACCCTTGGCGACAGGGTATTCACCGCGCAGGATGTGGACATCGGTGCCACAGATGGTGGTGGTTGTGAGGCGCACCAACGCGTCACTCGGGCCGATGTCGGGAATAGGCTTTTGCTCCAGCACTATCCTGTTTTTCTCCACAAAAACTGCAGCTTTCATGGTCGCCATGGCATCGGTTCCTCTTCGGGAGCGTGGCATTCACCTTGGTTTAGCCTGCGCGCAAAACCAGCGAATCGATTGACCCGGATCAAGGATCCAAGGCTATTTTCACTAGTCGGGTTACCGTGCGTCGGACGACATCGCCTGGTATGGCCTTCAGCAACGCAGTGGGCCATTGCGCGTTGCATTGCATCGCGAGCTTGATGCAAATCAATCGTTCAGCGTTGGACGGATGCAGGATGGTATGTACCTGCTCATTACTTCGCCCGAGGTGAGTCATGTCTGACGTTCAACGCTTGTTGCTGATTGCTCCGTCGTGTGGGTAGAGAATGTCCTGGAGGAAATGCTGACTCACTTGAAAGAACAGCCCTTTACCATGCTGGTAAAGGATATCGAGCAGGAATCGCGCCTGATGCGGGCGATGTTCAGCACGCTGGATATCCGGCTGTTGCGCGAAAGCAGAACACCGTTGCACTTTGTCAGCGAGGCCAGCCACGCCCTACCGCGCAAAATACTGGCAGCGGTTGATCTGTCACGCCCTGAGGATCAATTCCAAGGGTTCAATGACCGTATCATCAATGAAGCGTTGAAATTGGCCATGCAATGCCAGGCGCAAGTGGAAATCCTGTATGCCTACGACCTGACCTCTATGCAAACGGATGCAGAAAACCTGGGGCGTAGCGCCTTTGTGTTTGGCTCCAATGTGGCCGAACGTCTGCATGAAGCCCAAAGCGATGCCTTTCGCCAGTTGGCCGCGCGCAATGGTATCGATCCAGAGAGTTGCCACATGATCATGGGCGACCCGACAAAAGTCTTGAGTGCCTTTTGCCGGGATCACGGCACCGATATCGTGGTGATGGGGCGGGTGCACCACCGTGGTTTGGCCAAGTACATTGGTAGCACGGTTGAAAGGGTACTCTACAAGATGCCCAGCAGTGTCCTGGTGATCACGCCGGATGCTCCGGTGGCCTGACAACGGCGTGCCTCAGCGTGGTTCCGCGGCCCGGATGCTGCCTGGCAACGCTCATCACAGCAATGAAAGCCGATGGATAACCTGGCACGCATAGCTGGGGTCACGCACGGTCGAGAAACCAAACTCGCGAGCCAGATCGCGCATCGCCGTATTAGCCGCCGAGTCGATCGAGAACAGGCTTGTGTAGCCGTTCGCCCGCGCCTTGTCGATGAGGTGGCCAAGTAGCAGTGACCCCAGGCCGCGATGCTTCCATTGATCATCAACGGTAACCGCGCATTCACACTCATCCGCTTCAGGGCTGGCTGCATAGCGACTGATACCGACCTCCAGGAGTTCGCCATTGACGTGTGCCAACGCCACGTACGCCACATGCTGACGCATGTCGATGGTCATCAACTGATCCAGCATCGCTTGCCCCGGCTCTGTGATTTGCGACAAAAAGCGAAAGTGCCGCGACTCTGGAGAAAGGCGCATGATGAAGGCTTTTTCTCGCTCGCGATCCTCGGCGCGCAACGGCCTGATGAGGACATGTCCACCCTCCTTTAGCGGCTCGATCCAGTGTTCGCCTTGTACAGGCGCAAAGGCGGGGGTAGAGGGTGTTTGCGCAGAGGGCTGGGGTGCCATGGGGGTTACTCCGAAGCGATCGAGAGGTTGGAAAGCACCTCCCTTGTCTACACCTGTCACAAGCTGCGTGTTTGATTTACGTCAAGTGAAGATGCATCGACGACTGCCTTATGAGCGCTCGGCAGAACCGCGCCATCGCCGCGCACGCTGCGAGCAGCGATGGGGCGTCCAGGGCGTAGGCAATGCGCAAGTAAGGTCCAAGGCCGAAGGCGCTGCCATGCACCACGGCAACCTGCGCCTCTTCCAGCAAGGCCAGCGCCACGTCTTCATCACTGGCCAGATAACGGCCAGCCGGGGTGGTCTTGCCGATCAGCGCCGCGCAGCTGGCAAAGGCATAGATGGCAGCATCCGGCGTTGCGCAATGGATCCCCGGCATGCCAGCGAACTTACGCCTGCCTCATGCGATAGGTCGTGGCGCTCCAGTAGCTATTGCCATTGCGCTGTTGGCGAACCCAGCCGGCAGCTTCCAACTGCTTGGCGATCAGCTGATTCATGATTCCGTGGCCAAGCAGTAGTACGGGCCCCTCATCCGCAAGGGATTGAAGTCGTTGCGCTGCTTGGTTGGCCCGCAGTTTGGCCTTGCGGGCAGACTCAACCGTGCCTGAGAAACCGCACAACCATAAGACACGAAGAATGAATGCCCAGGTGAAGGGGGAAAGACGCGGCAGCGCCCAGCGGCCATGAGGCAGTTGCGCCTCGCAGAAAACCGCGTCGACCAGAATGGGCTGCAAGCCCAGCGCTCGCACGGAGGTCAGTGCCCGGGGCGCGGTGCTCGAGACAATCACTTTGGCGGTAGCCGCCAGCTCAACGCTAACCTGTGGTGCGGGCTGGTTTTTGACTTCGGAGCATTCGTACTGCTCGATCCAGCGCTGCATCTCGAGCGCTGAAATCTTGCCGGAGGTGGCCAGGTCTGGCTGACCATGACGCATCAAGATGATTTCCCTATGCACGGTGTTCCAATCCTTGATTTGTTCTTGCGTGAGAAGGCGTTACCTACAGGTTTTCTCTCAGTTGGGAGAGCTGTTCAGCTTCTGCAGCTCAATTTGCTCGGCGGCACTGCGTTCAAGGTTGATGCGCTCCTCATCGAGATACTGATAAATACTCTGGAGGCTGACGATTTTCTGTTTGATCTCTGCCATCTTCTTTTCAATCAGCTTCGCGCCGGCCGCACAGTCGATCAGCTTGTTGCGCTGCGCATCGAGAATCTCGCCAATTTCCCCGAGGGAAAACCCCATGCCCTGTGCGCGCTGGATAAAGTCCAGGTCCTGCAGTGTTTGCGTGGTGTAGATGCGGTAGTTGTTAGTCCGCCGCTGGGGCGAGATCAAGCCGATTTGTTCGTAGTAACGAAGGGTGTGCCGACTTGCCCCGCTACGAGCCTCCAGTTCGCCGATTCTCATGAAAACACCGCTTGACTGTAGAGTTGGGTCGATAGTTTACGCTTGATTTCTCACCTTACCAAGGAGCAGGAAAATGAGCGTGGAGTGCTTTGTCACAGGGGGTACCGGCTTCATCGGTCAGCATCTGGTGGCGCTCTTGAGTGCACAAGGGCATACGGTCCGGGTCTTGATGAGGCGCCCGGAGCGACTGGCCGCATTGCGTGAGCACGTCGCCAGCCTGGGGGGAAATGCCGCCCAGGTGTTCGCCGTATCTGGCGATCTGCAGCGGGATAACCTTGGCCTGAGTCATGTCGACCGAGCCGTGCTAAGAGGTGCCCGCATCGTGTTTCATCTGGGGGCCCACTTCGCCTGGGGGCTTTCGCTGCAACAGTCACGGGCAGTGAACGTCGAGGGGTCGAGGCAGGTGGCGCTGTTGGCCGCTGAACAAAACAGCCGGTTGGTGTTGATCGGCGGCTATATGCTGAAGAATCACCAGCATCTGCGCAACATCGGTATTGATCCCCGTCGTCCAGAGCTGACCAACTGGCCCGCCGTTTACCGCAAGGTCGGTGGTTACGAGGCAAGCAAGCTGGAGGCGCATTTTGCGACCCTGCAGGTTATGGCGGCCCAGGGCGGGGAGATTACCGTTGTCCACCCTGCGACAGTCTGCGGCCACAGCCGCACCGGACACATCCTCGAGGGGCAGCCCCTGATGGAGCTGATACGCAACCTGGTGCAAGGAAAGCTGGCGGCAGTGCCGGGGACCCCCGAGCACTGGCTGCCGTTGGTCAGCGTGGATTACCTGGTCGAACTGGTGGCGGCCTGTGCGTTTGATCCCGCCATGGTGGGGCAGGAACTGCTGGCGCTTGATGACCAGACGCCCAATTTGCGAGAACTCCTGGCCCAGGCGGCACACCCGCTTGGCGTGAAAGCGCCGAAGCATCACATGCCGCTGCGACTGATGAAGTTGCTACTCAGCGTTCGTCCCATTGCGCGGTTGTTGAATACAAACGTCGAGGCCTTGGACTTCATCCAGACCACCCGTTTTGATACCGCGGCGGTCGAGCAATTTGCTGGCAGGCATGGCATTGCCAAACCGGATATCCGCGAAGCGCTGCGACACACCGCGACGTTCGTCAATGCGCATTGTCTGGGCAAGGATATCCAGTGACACCTGAAGCGAACTCGCCGCTCAGGCTGGGAACTGCTCTATGTATTGCTCCACCCATTCGTACAGGCGCTCGTCGAGCTGCGGCCGCTGCTGGCTGAAGCTGTCCTGGCAGGCGTTGAACAACGGATCCTGATTGACCCGCACGGCCAGCTCAATGGGGCTTTCGCGCTCGGTATGGGCTGCCCGTAGCCGTTGCTGGTGCTGATCGGCCTGTTCCAGGGTGTCCGCCAGGGCATCCAGTTGCAGGTGCCTGAGTTGGGCGATGGCCTGCGGCAGATGAAAGTGCAGGGCACTGTCAAAGCCTTCCCAGTCCTCAAAGGCCAGCCATTCGTGGAGCACCATGAAGCAACGCGGTGCCGGGGCCAGTTGTTCCAGCCGCTCGAAGGCCAGCCAGTACTGGCGCGGCAGTTGCTCGGCGGTTTCTATCGCCTGGGCGATCAGGTCCAGGGCCCGGGCCTTGTCCTGGTGATGTGTGCGCAGGATGCGCTGGGTCAGGGTGAAGCGCGCTTGCTCTACCGCGCTCAAGGCGCGGTTCAGGTCATAGCCTGCGTTGTGCAGATGCGCCTGGGCTTGATCGGCGGGCAGACCGGACTTGTCCACCAGCACCTGCAGCAGCTCGGTCTTGTAGCGCTCGGCGGCCTGCTGGGGGTTGCCTGCGCAGTGTTCCAGCAGGGCCTGGGCGTGGCGCAGGCTGATGGGGAGCACGCTGCGTAGCTGTTGAAGGGCCTGGATGTGCGTCGGGTCCATCGACTGCGGTGCCTCGGTGTTTGCTGGCGTTGGGGATGGCGGGCCGAACCTGTCACGGCTCGACAGCGTCAATGGGGGGCGGTGTTTGCGAGGTATTGGTGGTAAGTCACGAATTCGCCTTCCCGTTGATAGCCCAGTGACTCGTACAGGGCTTGCGCGGCCTTGTTCGAGGTAGCGGTGTCCAGGCTGATGCGGTCCGCGCCTTCGGCGCCGAGGAGGGTGGTCAGGTGGTTCATGAGATGGCGGGCGTAGCCGGCTTTTCTCGCGTGCGGGGCGACGAAGAGGTCGTAGAGCCAGTAGAAGCGCTTCATTGCCAGGGAGCACATGGCTGGGTAAATCTGAGCGAAGGCTACGGGGTTTTGCTCGTTGTCGAGGGCGAGGAATATTCGCGAGAGGTTGTTGTGCAGGTTTGATTGGAGGAAATCGCGGGATTTCTCCAGATCGTCCGGCAGCTCATAAAAGACCCGGTATTGGTTGAACAGAACGGCGGCCTGTTCCACGTCCTTGAGGCTGCATTCGATGATATGCATATGAAACTCCAAAAAAACGGATAGTGCGGTGTGAGTGTAAAAAATGCCAGCCCATACCTTCTTACATCCGCATTCGTTAGCACTCTGTTGATCCGTTAAGGTCAGCCGGGGTGAGTGAAGGGGGAGAGCGCTATCCAGTTGTTTGCATGGAGTACAAATGTACTCTTTGCGCTGCGCTTCCTGTTCGAATCGCCACCGCGAGCGTTTGTATGCTGTTTCAGCTCTAGGTTGAACGCTCGTGCACGGTAGGTGTTGCACAAATATTTGACGTGGGAGCAATATTTGCAGCCGCAGGCTTGCGGCCGAGCAATGCAGCGACACACCGGTTGACCCAGGACGGGCGACCCGACAACAAAAACAAGAGAAGTCATCGACATGGATGTGAGATGTGATCAGCTCAAGACGCTGACGGGCACCCTGTGCCTGGCGTTCGCCACCGGACTGCCGCTGTCGGCTGCGGCGGCCTATCAGGAGACCGGCCGCCCGGGCGACCCCGCCAGCTGGCGGTCGGCCGAATACCAGCAGGACTGGGGCCTGGAGCGCATGCAGACGAGCCAGGCCTATGCCGCCGGGATCACCGGCGCCGGGGTCAGCATCGGCGCCCTGGACTCCGGGTTCGATGCCGCCCATCCCGAGGCCAGCCCCGGACGTTTTCACTCGGTTACCGCCACCGGCCAGTACCTGGACGGCACCCCGTTCAGTGTGTCCGGGGTGCTCAATGGCGCCAACGACAGCCATGGCACCCATGTCACCGGCACCATGGGCGCGGCCCGTGATGGCGTTGGCATGCAGGGCGTGGCCTTCAATGCCCAGGTTTACGTGGGCAACACCAACCACAACGACAGTTTCCAGTTCGGCACCGGCCCCGATCCGCGGTATTTCAAGGCGGTCTACGGTGCCCTGATGGATGCCGGGGTACGGGCCATCAACAACAGTTGGGGCAGCCAGCCCAAGGGGGTCAGCTACCAGACCCTGGGCGACTTGCGCGCGGCCTACGCCCAGCATTTCCAGCAGGACACCTGGCTCGACGCCGCCGGCGACGTGGCGAGACGTGGCGTGATCAACGTGTTCAGCGCCGGCAACAGCGGGTATGCCAATGCCAGCGTGCGCTCGGCGCTGCCGTACTTCCAGCCGGAGCTGGAAGGCCACTGGCTGGCGGTGTCGGGCCTGGACAAGAACAACCAGCAGAAATACAACCAGTGCGGCATCGCCAAGTACTGGTGCCTGGCGACCCCGGGTGCGGCGATCACCAGTACCGTGCCCGGTGGCGGCTACGCCACCTACAACGGCACCTCGATGGCCGCGCCCCATGCCACCGGGGCCTTGGCCCTGGTCATGGAGCGTTATCCCTACCTGAACAACCAGCAGGCCCTGCAAGTGCTGTTGACCACCTCGCGCCAGCTCGATGGCTCGCCGACCCAAGGGCCCAGCGACCGGGTGGGCTGGGGCGTCCCGGACCTGAGCCGGGCGTTGCACGGCCCCGGGCAGCTACTGGGTGAGTTCGACGTCAACCTGGGGCGCGGGCAGGGCGATATCTGGAGCAACGGCATCTCCGACCAGGCCCTGGTGCAGCGTCAGGCCGAGGACGCCGCGGAACGCCAAGCCTGGCAGCAGACCCTCAAGGATCGCGGCTGGGAGAATGGCCTGGCACCGGGAGCCAGCCAGCAGGATCGCAGCGACTATGCCCTGGGCATGGCCCGGGACGCGGCTGCCGCGCAGCGGGTCTACCAGGGCAGCCTGGTCAAGTCCGGGGCCGGCTGGCTGGTGCTCACGGGTGACAGCAGCTACCGCGGCCCGACCCGGGTCGATGACGGGTTGCTGGCGGTCAACGGCAACCTGCAATCGGCGGTGACGGTCAACGCAGGCGGTACCCTGGGCGGCAACGGCCGGATCGGTGCCCTGACCGCCAGCGCCGGGGGCGTGGTGGCCCCGGGTAACTCCATCGGTACCTTGAATGTCGCCGGCAACCTGGACTTGCAGCCGGGCTCGACCTATCGGGTGGAGCTGTCGCCCACGGCCAGCGACCGGCTCGTCGTGGGCGGCCAGGCCAGTGTCGGTGGCGCCAATCTCAGCCTGGTGCCCCAGGCTCAGCCGAACCTGTTGGCCGGTGGCCCGGTATCCAGCCTGGTGGGGCGCCAGTTCGACATCCTGCAGGCAGCGGGTGGCGTCAACGGGCGCTTCGCCCAGGTCCAGCCCGGCTACCTGTTTCTGGGGACCGTACTCGATTATTCGGCCAACGGCGTGCAGCTGGACGTGACGCGCAGCGGCACGACGTTCGCCAGTGTCGGTGCCACGGCCAACCAGCGCTCCAGCGGCGGCGCCGTGGAGCGGCTGGGACCGGGCAATCGCGTGTATGAAAGCCTGCTGCTCTCGACCTCGGTGGACCAGGCCCGGGACGGCCTGCGGCAGCTGTCCGGGGAGATCTACCCGGCGCTGGACTCGATGCTGCTCAGCCAGGGCTCGGTCTTGCGCGATGCCCTGGGCGAGCGTGTGCAAGGTCCTGCACTGAATGCCAACGCGCCTGGAACGACTGCGAGCGAGCCAGGCTCTACCCAGCTCTGGCTCAAGGGCCTGGGCAGTTGGGGACGCATCGAGGGCGTGCAGGGCAGCGAGTTCTATACCAGTTCCCTGGGCGGGATGCTGCTGGGCCTGGACCATGACCTTGACGAGCAGACCCGCGCCGGCCTGGCCGCAGGCTACAGCGACAGCTCCCTGGGCATGGGTGGCAGCCACTCCCGGGCCACGGTCGACAGCTACCACCTGGGCGCTTATGCCCGCCACGACCTGGACCAGCTGCGCTTGAGCCTGGGCGGCAGCTACAGCTGGCACCGTGCCGAGGTCCGGCGCGACTTGGCCTATGGCGAGGTGTCCGGCCGCCAGCGCGCACGGGTCGATGCCCGCAGCCAGCAGCTGTTCGCCGAGGCGGCCTATCGCCTGGCTTTGCCGGCGGTACAGTTGGAGCCCTTCGCCAACCTGACCTACCAGCACCTGGACCGCGATGCCTTCCATGAGAAGGGCGACGCTGCGGCGCTGCAGGCTCGCGACGAGCAGCGTGATGCCTGGCTCAGCACCCTGGGCCTGCGTGGGCGCCAGCAATGGCAACTGGGCCCGCAGCAGGACCTGCAACTGGCGGCAAGCCTGGGCTGGCAGCACCGCCTGAGCGGGACCCAGGATCGCGAGCACCTGGCCTTTGCCGGTAGCGACCTGCCGTTCCGGGTGGAGACTGCGCCGGCATTGCGCGATGCCGCGCTGGTGGGGCTCCAGGCACGGGTGGGGCTGACCCGCGACCTGGACCTGAGCCTGGACTACCAGGGGCGCCTGGCCAGTCGTGAGCAACAGCATGGCGCGGGACTCAACCTGCAATGGCGTTTCTGAAGCGTCGTGGCGCTGGTGGTGCCAAGGGCTCGCCGGCCAGGCGTTGCAATACGGAGTTTGACCAACGCGGTTTTTCATCAATGCAACTAAGGAAGGTCGTAGTGAAGCAAGTCAGAAAGGATGACAGCGTGCTCGGGCAGGGCTGGCCCCTGGCCCCACTGGGTCGCGCATTGGTGGGCTGGGCGGCGCTGATGGGCACGGCCCAGGCCGCACCCTACGTGGAGAGTGGGCGCCTCGGCGACGCCAGCAGCTGGCGCAGCAGCGAATTCAAGGCCGATTGGGGGCTTGGGGCGATCCACGCCGACAGCGCCTATGCCGCCGGCTACAGCGGCAAGGGGGTGAAGCTGGGGATCTTCGACCAGCCGGTATACGCCCAGCACCCCGAGTTTGCCGGCAAGGACAAGATGGTGACCCTGGTCACCACCGGTATCCGCCAGTACACCGACCCCTACATCCCGGTGAAGGTCGGCGATGTTTTTCGCTATGACGGCAGCCCGTCGGTGGGCTCGGATGGCAAGCTCGGTTCCCATGGCACCCACGTCGGCGGGATCGCCGCCGGCAACCGTGACGGCGTGTCGATGCACGGCGTGGCCTTCGATGCGCAGATCATCAGCGCCGACAACGGCGACCCCGGCCCCGAGGATGGCATCGTCCTGGGCAACGATGGCGCGGTGTACAAGGCCGGCTGGGACAGCCTGGTGGCCAGCGGCGCGCGGATCATCAACAACAGCTGGGGCATCGGCATCACCGATCGCTTCGCCAAGGGTGGGCGCAATCCGGAGTTCCCGCATTTCACCGTGGACGATGCCCGGGCGCAGTTCGCGCAGATCCAGCCACTGCTGGGCACCTTGCCCGGTGGCGCCTATGACGGGGCCATCGCCGCCGCCCGCAGCGGGGTCATGACGATCTTCGCCGCCGGCAACGACTACAACCTGAACAACCCCGATGCGATTGCCGGGCTGGCCTATTTCGTCCCGGAGATCGCCCCCAACTGGCTGACCGTGGCGGCGTTGCAGCAGAACCCCGACACCAGCAGCGCCAACCCGTACCTGATCAGCACGTTCTCTTCCCGTTGCGGCTATACCGCAAGCTTCTGCGTATCGGCCCCCGGCACCCGGATCTACAGCGCGGTGATTGGCGGCACCAGCCTGGAAGACCTGACCCAGGGCTATGCCAACAAGAACGGTACGTCCATGGCCGCGCCCCATGCCGCCGGTGCGGCGGCGGTGCTGATGGAGCGCTTCCCCTACATGAGCGGCGCACAGATCGCCAGCGTGCTGCGCACCACCGCCACCGACATGGGCGCACCCGGCATCGATGCCTTGTACGGCTGGGGCATGATCGACCTGGACAAGGGTCTGCGGGGCCCGGGCATGTTGGTCACCGAACAGGACATTCCCGAGGCGTTCCGCATCGCCGGTGGCTACGGCCCGAGCCAGTTCGTGGTCGATCTGCCGGGTATCGGCGCCCTGGTGGATGCCGGCAAGCCGACCCAGCGGCGCTGCAACGACCTGGGCTGCGGGCTGGACCTGTGGAGCAACGATATCGCTGGCCATGGCGGCCTGACCAAGCAGGGCATCGGTACCCTGGTGCTTACCGGTAACAGCATTTACTCCGGCCCGACCCTGATCAACCAGGGACGGCTGGCGGTCAATGGTTCGCTGCAATCGGCGGTGACGGTCAATGCCGGCGGCGTGCTGGGCGGCAATGGCCGGATCGGCGCGCTGGTGGCCAACGCCGGCGGCGTGGTGGCGCCAGGCAACTCCATCGGCACCTTGCACGTGAGTTCCGATGTGACCTTCCAGCCGGGCTCGACCTATGCCGTGGAGGTGGATGCCGCTGGCAGCGACCGCCTGGTCAGCGATGGCAAGGCTTTCCTGGACGGTGCGAACCTGGGCCTGGATCTGCAGAACCCCGGGGTTTCGCTGCAGTCCCAGCGGGCTACGAGCCTGGTGGGGCGTCAGTACGACATCCTGGATGCCGCGGGCGGCGTGCAGGGCGGTTTCGCCAGTGTGCAGTCCAACTCACTGTTCCTCGGTGGTGGCCTGGCCTATACCGGCAGCGGGGTGCAGCTGGCAGTGCAGCGTAACGCCACTTCTTTCGCCAGTGTCGGCTTGACCGCCAACCAGCGTTCGGTGGCCGCGGCCGCCGATCAGCTCGGCGCGGGCAACCCGGTCTACGAGAGCCTGCTGTTGTCGGCCAATGCCGGCAGCGCCCAGCAGGCTTTCGATCAACTGTCCGGGGAAATTCACCCGGCGGTGGGCAACCTGCTGCTCAACGACAGCCGCCAGTTGCGCGACGCCGTGGGCGAGCGTACCCGCCAGCAGGGCGTCGCCGCCGCGCCGGCCGTGGAAGGCCAGGGCAACGGCCTGTGGGTCAAGGCCCTGGGGGCCTGGGGCAAGGCCGAGGGTGATTCCGCTCGGGCGCGCTATAGCAGTTCCATTGGCGGCATGTTGCTGGGGATCGACGGGCAGATGAGCGAGGACACTCGCGTCGGGGTCTTCACCGGCTACAGCGACAGTTCGCTGAGCATGGGCGATGGTCGTCATTCCTCGGCCAGCGTCGATAGCTACCATCTGGGTGCCTATGCAGGCAAGGAACTGGAGCAGATGCGCCTGAGCCTGGGCGGCAGCCACAGCTGGCACCGGATCGAGACCAAGCGCGAGCTGCAGTACAACGAGGTCAGCGATCGCCAGAAGAGCAAGCGCGATGCCCAGAGCACTCAGGTGTTCGGCGAGGCCGCCTGGAAGGTCGCACTGCCGAGCATGGCGCTGGAGCCGTTCGCCAACCTGGCCTATGTGCATATAGCCAGCGACAGTTTCAAGGAACATGGCGGCGCTGCTGCGCTCAAGGGTGGGCAGGATAACCGGGATGCCTGGCTCTCGACCCTGGGCATGCGCGCCGGCAAGCAACTGCAATTGTCCGGCGGCCAGGCGGTGGAGCTTTCCGCCACCCTGGGCTGGCAGCACAACCTGAGTTCCACCGGGGCCGACCAGCACCTGGCCTTCGCTGGCCAGGGCGATACCTACACGGTCCAGGCGCTGTCCCTGGATCGTGATGCGGCGGTGGTCGGTGCACGGGCGGGGATCGCCCTGGGTCGCCAGGCCCGGGTCAACCTGGACTACAACGGACTGCTGGGTAGTCGCGACAAGAGCCACGGGGTCGGCCTGACCCTGGACTGGGCGTTCTGAGGCCCCGGCAACAGATATGCAAGGTGTTGTACCCGCCCCGCGGACCTGGCAACGGGTTCGCGGGCGCAAGCTACCTCGTTCAGGTTGTGCTTGAATGGGCGTCAACGCCGCATCGTTGCAGGCTGCGAATGAACATTGATGTCGGTCCAGAACCGGTGCTTCAATGCGCGGCCCGTTTATCAAGGACTGGATAATGCTGCTCAGAGGAATACATCGGCTGTTGGTACTGCTGCAACTGGCCATCGGCATTGCGGGTTTTTTACTGTCGGCGCTCATCCTTGGCGAGAGCATCAAGGTCGGTTTGCAGCCGTTTTCAGCCATGTTCATGGCCTGCATCCTGGGCGTGGTCAGCCTCTGCGTGCACGAAGGCGGGCACTATCTGGGCGCCAAATGGGTTGGCATGACGGTGCTGGCGGCGCGGGTGCTGGCCTTGGAGATTCAGCCGCTGCAGCGTGGCTGGAAGGCTCGCTGGTCGCGCCTTGGCAAAGGCCAGCCACTGGCCGGCTATGTCATGGCAGCGCATGCCCCGCACCAGCCATTGCGTCGGCCCATGCTGGTTTTCACGCTGATGGGGCCGTTGCTCAACCTGTTGTTCGCGGGCCTGTGCCTGGTGCTGTATCCGCTGCTGGGCGGCGAGTTTGCGGCGCTGGTACTGGCGCTCGGGGTGTGCAATCTGACCACCGGCCTTGCCAATCTGCTGCCCACGGTCGCGCCGGGCCGGGTCAGTGATGGGGCGGTATTTCTGGCCTGGCTCTACAAGCCTGATGAACAGGGGCAGGCACTGGCCGGTGTGCGCCTGATGGCCTTGGGGGCTGCGGGTATGCAAGCCGAAGACCTGCCCGGCGCCGATCTTGATCACCTGAGTACCCAGCCGATGCCGGCGCCGTTGAGTGCGCTGGGCTATCGCTTGTATGCCCGGCAGAATCAGGCGGATTGGGCGGGCGCCGTAGCGCTTGGGAAGGAGCTGGAGGCCATGTTGGCGTCGCCATCCCTGGTGCTCAAGCAGTGCATGGTGCTGCTGGCGATTCTGCGGGCGGAGCTGGCCTTCTCCCGAGCCATGCTTGAGCGCGATGCCCGCGAGCTGCATGACCATTTGTTCAACGAAGAAACCGACTGGTACGCCCCAAGCTTCCGGCCGCGCTGCCTGGCACTGCGCGCTGCTCTTGCCGGCGATGCCAACCACCTGGCGCACCCTGTTGAGCAGGCCGTGCGCCTGGCCGGTAACAGTCAGGATCGGTCCCAGGGCCCGCGTGAAGAACGGCTGGCCGGTTACATCCAGGCGTTGCTCACGGCACCTGCAAGCTTGGCAGCGCTGCCCGACCCTGTGCCGAGAGCAGCGGCTCCACCTGCTTCCAACTGAAGGTCACATCTACGTCACAGCCATCGCCGGTGGCCTGGTTGGCCAGGCGCATGCCCTGGGTGTCGAAGCTCAGGTCGTAGGAGGCGTAGCTCGCCACGCCGGGGCAGTCGCTGTCCGCTGTGGCCTGGGTCTGGAGCCAGGTGGCGAATTTTTTCGGCAGGTTGACATGCCCGGAGAACGGGCTGTACCACTCAAAGCGCGTACCGATCCAGGTCCAGGGATCGACGCTTTCACCGGTCTGCAGGTTCCAGGTGTGCAGGCCCCAACTGATGCCGCCGCGACCATAGCCTGCGGTCCAGCGGTAGAACTTGACGGTGATCCACTGAGACGACCAGTACGTGGGGGTAACGCTGATCTCGCTGGTTTCGGCGGAGCCGCCGCGGCCCAGGTATTCGCGTCGCTCGCTGAAGAACGCTTGCTGGCCCTCGGGGCTGACGGCTAGGCGTGCCAGGTGTCGATTGATCGTGTGGATGGCTGGGCCATCTCCCTCCAGCTTCAAGGTGACCTGGGCGCCTTGGGTCCTGACCTGATAAGCGTGCTCGCCAAAGGTATTTTTCTCTACCTTGACGGGCAACGGTGCCGCCTCCATTGGCGCGTTATAGGCGTCGCCACCACAACCTTCGGCACTCGACCGCGTCAGCGCCAAGGGCAACGGCGTGCCGCCTGCGGCCTTGGTCCAGGTTCCGGTCAGCGTCTCGCCCTGGAGGGCGTCCAGTTGCCAGAACCCGGTCTTGCCGTCTTCGGCCCAGGGTTCGCCGGGCTTTTCCCGGGTTAGCTGGATCGGCGTGAGGAAGCGTTGGTAGTAGTAGCTGCCGTTGCTGTCGGGGGCGGCGTTAAAACAGGCGGTGATCGGGGCCTTGCCGAGGGTGCCTTTCCAGACGCCGGTGAGGTCGGTGGGCGCGGCATTGGCGTAGCCAGAAGCACAAGCGAGGGTCAGTACGGCCAAGGGCTTGAGCATGAGGATCGGACTTCCAGTTGTCTGACGGGTAAGCATCATAATTGCTGTCGCCTCATTTGGGCGAGGCGATGCTCATAAGCGGCTGTAGCCCGAGATTTTGAGACCTGTCAGCCAGAAACCAGTAGAGTGTTCATCACTGTCTGTTCATCACGGCCCTCCATTCGATTCGCGTAGTCGCGCCAAGCGCGTGCAGCGAGCGAACTGGGCAAAAAACTGTATATCAAGCGTTGTTTGAAGAATGAATCGTCCGCTGTTTGTTTCTCTCGATGGGCCCAAGGGCACCGGCAAAACCACACTGTTGGAGGCCGTGACGAAAGTACTGCGGGCAGACAACAAAAAGGTGATCCGACTCTGCGAGAAAAAAAGCGACCCTTATCGGGGTGAAACAATGGCCCTGGTTAACACGCTCGCCAGAAATCCCAGCCGGGATCTGGAGTTGGGGGTGTGTGAGCGCTTTGCTGATAGCCGTACCTGGATTTCCCAGCACGTGCTGACCAAACAGCCAGCGGACAGCATCATCCTGATCGATCGCTGGTACCCGTCCGATGCCGCGTTTCGCCGGATGGTCCCGTTTGCAGAGATTCTACAGTTGAACATGGATCGCAACGTGCGAGTGCCAGACCTGCATGTCGGGGTTGTCACCACCCCTGAGGTTTCATGGGCGAGGGCAGCGGCACGAACCCGTGGGCTGAGCAGCACTGTGATGCATAAGCTGGAAGAACATGTCGCTTGCACCAAGGCGTTCGAGCAAGCGGTTGCAGATCACGGCTGGGTTTTGTGCCGTAATGAAGGAACGGTCGAAGACGCAACGATGCAGGTGGTTTCTGAGATTTATAGCGTCCTTCGCTAGGGAAACGGACAGGGCCTATGGCCGCTTTTTGTACCGGTCCGACTAGAAGGCGTCAGCCTGGAATGGAGGCATTGCTCCAACAATAAATTTGTACCCTTTGCGCGTGAACCTTGTGTTGAGGATCGCAGTCTTAGCCGAGCCCTTTTTTCGGCATTACCGCCGTCATCCCACCAGAGCTGTTCGCCCCATGCGCCAAGCCGTCCGCTGCCCCCGCTTTGTCTCGCTCTGCCTCATGCCTTTGTTCCCCTTGCTCGCCAGCCCCGCCCATGCCAGCGGAGAAAGGCAATTGGTGGAGGCCATCAACGATTACCGCGCCCAGCCCCAGCGCTGCGAGAGGCGCGTGGTTCGGGTCTCGACGCCGCTGGCGTTGAAGTCGAACCTGGCGTTGCCGATCGGCTATAGCGGCGGTTTGCGGGAAAGGTTGAAGGCTGCCGGCTATCAGGCAGTGACGGTGCGAACCATCCGCCTGGTCGGCGCGCAAGATGCCGAGGAGGCCTTTGACATGCTCCAGAGCGACTACTGCGCGGCCCTGCTCGATAGCCAATTTGCCGATATCGGCGTCAGTCGCGCCCGGAACGAGTGGCGGGTGGTGCTGGCGCGCCCCTTGCTCGATGCTCAGCTCGGCGATGGGCGATCTGCGAGCACAGCGTTGCTGGCACAGGTCAACGCAGCACGGGCGAAGCCGCGCCTGTGTGGTCGCCAGCGCTTCGCCGCGGCACGTCCGTTGACCTGGAATAGCGCTTTGGGGACGGCGGCGCAGAGACACAGCCGGGCGATGGCCAACGGCAATTACTTCGCGCATCGTGCCCCCAACGGTGATTTGCCGGCAGATCGGGCGTGGGATGCGGGCTACCGTGGCCGTCAGATCGGCGAGAATATCGCCGCAGGGCAGGGCTCACCGAGCAAGGCGATGGCAGGTTGGCTGGCCAGCCCCGGGCATTGCGCCAATCTGATGAACCCGATGTTTACCCAGGTGGGCGCGGCCTACGCCGCGAACTCGCGTAGCGACGAGGGCGTGTATTGGACGATGCTGTTCGGCGCGCCTTGAGGGGGCGCGAGCCCCGGCGGGTCCGTTTATTTTCGGCGGGGAGGGTGAAGTGGCGGGTGGTGGGAGCGTTGCATTAGCGTGTGTTCTTCTGCTTTTGTAATCGTCTTTTCATGGTGGACAATCCAAAACCTTGCGCTAGCCTGAAAGTTCTCCTCTAGGGAGCAGATCAATGCCTTGCTTTGGCGTGTTGCTGATACCGGCACTGCACTCCATCAGGCGTTTGATGTGAACTTTGAGTCAGCGCGGGCCATGTACGGCCCTCATACAGTTCTGAAGGAATAGAACAATGTCTACGATTGATTTTTCATTACTGAAGTCCAACGTAAATGACTCAGCATCATTGATGCCTAGTATTGCCAATAAAAAAATCCTCATGGGTTTCTGGCATAACTGGCCAGCCGGCCATAGTGATGGTTATCAAGGTGGGCAGTTTGCCAATCTGAATTTGGTGGATGTACCCAAGGACTACAACGTTGTTGCTGTAGCGTTCATGAAAGGCCAAGGTATTCCTACCTTCAGACCTTACAACCTCTCCGATGAAGAGTTTCGCCGTCAGGTAGGCGTGCTGAACAGCCAGGGACGGGCGGTGTTGATCTCATTGGGCGGCGCCGACGCTCATATTGAGTTGCACAAGGGGGATGAGCAGCCACTGGCGAATGAGATCATTCGCTTGGTTGAAGTCTACGGTTTTGATGGGTTGGATATCGACCTGGAGCAAAGCGCCATTGATTTTGCTGACAACAAGACGGTGCTGCCGGCGGCCTTGAAACTGGTGAAGGATCACTACAAGGGCGAAGGGAAACATTTCATCATCAGCATGGCACCTGAGTTTCCCTATCTCAGAGTTGGCGGCAAGTACGTTGGTTACATTCAGGCCCTTGAGGGGTACTACGACTTCATCGCGCCTCAGTACTACAACCAAGGTGGCGATGGGATCTGGGTGCAGGAGGCCAACGGTGGTCAAGGTGCCTGGATTGCACAGAACAATGATGAGATGAAAGAGGATTTCCTCTACTACCTGACCGAAAGCCTGGTGACTGGCATTCGGGACTACATCGCCATCCCCGCAGATAAATTTGTCATTGGCTTACCGGCCAATAATGACGCTGCGGCCACTGGCTATGTGATCGATCCTGCTGCAGTTGTAAATGCATTCAAGCGTCTCGACGCTGCCGGCCATTCCATCAAAGGGCTGATGACGTGGTCTATCAACTGGGACGACGGCGTTACCAAGCACAATGTTCCCTACAACTGGGAGTTCTACGATCGTTACTCCCCGTTGATTCACGGCGGGTCGGCGCCTGGTGACCGGCCAACGGCGCCGGCGAACCTGTCCGCCAGGGACGTAACCGAGATCAGTCTGACCTTGAGTTGGGGGGCTTCAAGCGGCCCTCGTCCGATCGAGACATACACGCTATACCGAAATGGGGCTGCGATAGGCCATGCGGCAGCTTTAACGCTGAAGGACTCAGGCCTAACGCCGAACACTCAGTACAGCTACTTTGTCACGGCAACAGACTCTCAGGGAAATGAGTCGCTGCCGAGCAAGAGCCTGAGCGTTCGAACTGCTGGAGACATCCCTGATCCAGAGTTCCCCGAGTGGCAGTTGAACCATCGGTATCGCAAGGAGGATGGCGTGACTTACGAAGGCAATCATTACGTGTGCCTGCAAGAGCACGTATCAAACTCAGGCTGGACACCACCAGTCGCCTTTACCCTGTGGTCGAAGGTCGCAATCAAACGGCGCGCTTAGAGCGCTATGCAAAGCCCGGCTTCAATGCCGGGCTTTCATTGCTTGCGGATAAGCGGTCAAAGCTAGCCAGTCATGGCCGCGCCATGACTACTCCACGGCTTGGGCCAGTCCCTGATCCTCGCCCAGAAACCCACCACTCTGGTGCTGCCACAGGCGAGCATAGGTGCCGTTCCTGCCGAGCAATTCGGCGTGCGTACCTTGCTCGATGATGCGCCCCTCATCCATGACGATGAGTCGGTCCATAGCCGCGATGGTGGACAGCCGGTGGGCGATGGCGATGACGGTCTTGCCCTCCATCATTTCGCCGAGACTGTCCTGGATAGCGACTTCCACCTCGGAATCCAGCGCGCTGGTGGCCTCGTCGAGCAGCAGGATCGGGGCGTTCTTGAGCATCACCCGGGCAATGGCAATGCGTTGGCGCTGGCCGCCCGAGAGCTTGATGCCGCGCTCACCCACCAGGGTGTCGTAGCCGCGATGGCCCTGCTTGTCGCTCAGCTGGTTGATAAAGCCATCGGCCTGGGCATGGATCGCGGCAGTGCGAATTTGCACATCGGTTGCATCGGGACGGCCATAGGCGATGTTGTCGCCAATGGAGCGATGCAGCAGGGAGGTATCCTGAGTGACCATGCCGATGGCGCTGCGCAGGCTGTCTTGCGTTACCTCGGCGATGTTTTGTCCATCGATGCGGATCACCCCCTTGTCCACGTCGTAAAAGCGCAGTAGCAGGTTGATCAGCGTGGACTTGCCGGCGCCGGAGCGACCCACCAGGCCGACCTTTTCACCTGCGCGTATCTTCAGGCTCAGGCCATCGAGCACCTGGCGCTCACCGTTGTAGTTGAAGCTTACATTGTCGAAGCTCACCGCGCCGCCGCGTGTCTGCAGCACACCCGCGTTCGGCGCATCCTGCACCTTGGGGCCACGGGTGAGGGTGGCCATGCCATCCTGAACGGTGCCGATGTTCTCGAACAGTGAAGTCATTTGCCACATGATCCAGTGCGACATGCCATTGATGCGCAGGGCCATGGCGGTAATCGCCGCCACCGCCCCGGTACCGACTTCACCCTGGTGCCACAACCACAGGGCATAGCCGCCTGCGCCCACAATCAGTGCTACCACCAGCATCTGGTTGACGATCTCGAACTGGCTGACCAGGCGCATCTGGCGAAAGCCGGTTTGCTTGAAATCCTCCATCGCCGCACGCGCGAAGTGCGCCTCACGTTTGGAGTGGGAGAACAGTTTCACCGTGGTGATGTTGGTGTAGGCGTCCGAGATGCGACCGGTCATCGATGACCGCGCATGGGCCTGTTCCTGCCCGACTTGCCCCAGGCGCGGCACGAAGTACAGCATGGCCAGCCCGAACAACGCGACCCAGGCAATGAAAGGCAGCATCAGCTTCAGGGCGAAGCCACCGGCCAGGGCGATGATGGCGATGAAATACACCCCGATCCCGGGGGCGATCTCGATCACCGTGAACAGCACTTCGCGCACGGCGAGTGCCGTCTGCATCACCTTGGTGGTCACCCGGCCGGAGAACTCATCGGAAAAGAACGAAAGGCTTTGCCGCAACATCAGGCGATGGAAGTCCCAGCGCAATCGCAGCGGTAGATTGATCGCCAGTATCTGGTGCTGCACCAGGGTGCGCAGCGCCACCAGCCCGATGCTGCTAAACAGCACGATAGCGATACCCCAGAGCACGCGACGTTCCTGGCCGTCGGCAGCGCCGCCTGCCTGCCAGGACGAGAGCAGGTCGACGACCTGGCCAAGAAAGGAGAACAACCAGGCTTCGTAAATCGACACACTGGCACTGAGCAGCGCGAGCGCAAGCACATAGCCACGCGCGCCGCGCGTGCAGGCCCACATAAAGCGCAACAGGCCCACCGGCGGGGGTGGTACTTCGTCGGGCGGGAAAGGGTCGAGGCGTCGTTCAAAAATCTGAAGCATGGCGGTTTCCGAGTGATGATGGACATCGTTGAGCAGAGGTTGTTGTATTTGCTTTAAATGTAAAGTATTCGCATTTATACTGCGCGACCACGCCTTCCTTCCAGGCATTCGTTCCCCCCTTCGCGCAGGTCATCGTGCAGGTCGAGCCTAGCAAACCCACACTCCTGGCAACATTGGTTCGCCATTATGACGAGCTGGTGGATCATGTGCGCCGACGTTTCGGTGAACGGGTCTCCGTAGCGAGCGTCGACGCCAGATCCGCTCTACAGTCAACTGATGCGTAACAGCAACAACACCAGCCACCTGCCAGCGCCGGGTACGGTGTTGACGGCGACTTATACGCATCAGTGGTAATGAACAAACCCTCTGCGCCGATCGGTGTAGCAAACTGTGTGGTGATCATGGGTGGAAATGCCGCTCCAAGCAGATACGGCGGCGCCGATAAAAGCAACAACATGCTTGATCTCCAGCAATTGCCTGGCGATGGCACTGAGGGGAATGGATGTTCCCCGTTGGGTCTCTCCGATCAAGGGTGGTGGCGGTTAGCCATGACGGCAATGTACGATTCAGGTTTCGTCTCCGACATGGATAGCGGCACATGGAGCTTCTAGCATTAGTCGCAGGGATAAGCGCCTGCGTGTTCCTCGTTCAAAGCATCAAGGCCAAGGGATTGATCAGCCAGCTCAAAATGGAGCTGGCGGCCAGACAACACGACATAAAAGTTATCGAAGAGGCATCAGCTGCGCTGAAGTCGAGACTGGAGCAAACGCTCAGTGAGTTGGAGCGCTTCAGAGACATCCTAGATGCTGAGGCTGAAGCAGCGAGGATCTTGGGCGAGACAAGGTCTGAGCGAAATCAACTCCTGCAGCAAGCCCAGGTAAAAGTGCAGGAGGCCGAAAACCGCCTGAAACAGGCCATTTCAGATGCGGAAGCTGAGAAATCTCAGATCCTGGGGAAAACCAGGCTGGAGCGCGATCAGCTCTTGCAGCAAGCACAGTCAAAGGTGAATCAAGCTGAGAGCCGACTGCAGCAGGCCATTGCTGATGCCGCCAAGATCATTGCCGATGCCCAAGAACGTGCCGAGCAGGTGGCTGGGGATGCCTTGGCCGCTATGGGCAAAGCCAAACATTACGCTGATGCAGCCCAGGCCATGAAGAATGTCGTAGAAGGGTATGGCGACGCGTACATCGTGCCGACCTACAACCTCCTGGACGACCTGGCGGAAGAATTCGGCTTCACTGAGGCTGGCCAGAAGCTCAAAGCAGCTCGGGACTTCACGCGTTTCATGGTCAAGGCGGGAAGGGCGGCTGCGTGTGATTATGTTGAGGCAAACCGTCGCGATACCGCGGTTCGGTTCGTCGTAGACGCATTCAACGGAAAGGTCGACTCCATCCTTTCTCGTTCCAAATCTGACAATCACGGCAAGCTTGAGCAAGAGATCCGCGATGCCGCTGCCTTGGTCAACCTCAATGGAGCACCGTTTCGCAACGCGCGGATCACAGAGGAGTATATGAACTCCCGCCTGGAGGAGCTGCGTTGGGCGGTAACGACAAAGCTGCTCAAAGACCAGGAGCGTGAAGAGCAACGTCAACTGCGCGAGCAGATCCGCGAGGAAGAGAAGGCTCGCCGGGAGTATGAGCGAGCGATCAAGGATGCCGCTAAAGAAGAGGCCACCTTGCGCAAAGCCCTGGAGAAAGCACAGGAGCAAGTTGCCGCCGCCAGCGCCGTTGAGCGTGCCGAATTCGAGGCTCGGCTGGCTCTTCTCCAAGAGCAGTTACAGGCTGCCGAGGACAAGAACCAGCGCGCGCTCTCCATGGCGCAGCAAACACGTGCAGGCCATGTTTACATCATTTCCAACATCGGCTCGTTCGGAGAGCAGGTGTTCAAAATCGGCATGACGCGCCGGCTCGAACCGCTGGACCGGGTGCGCGAGCTCGGCGATGCCAGCGTGCCCTTCGAGTTCGACGTCCACGCCATGATCTTCAGCGACGATGCACCTGGCCTTGAAAAACAGCTGCACCGTCACTTCCTGCGGGAGCAGGTGAACAAGGTCAATCCGCGCAAGGAATTCTTCCGCATTGGGCTGCCTGCCATCCGCGCTGAGCTCGAGCAATTGCGAGTCGAGACGCAATGGACGATGAGCGCCAAGGCGCTTGAGTTCAAAGAGACTCAGCGCATCGAGCAGCAGATCCTCGAGAATCCTGCCATCGCCGCAGAGTGGACGCGCCATCAGCTTGAGATTGAAGAAGCCATTGATCACTCGGAGGAGGAAGCTTTGGCTTCAGCCTAAACGCTCCTTGCCAACATCGGAAAAGGATTCATCACTCCAGTAACCTCCGGTACGACGTATGACGATGTACTCTTGGGAGTTAGATGAAACCCATCGGGGGCTACGGGCTTGCCGCTAGAGGATTGCAGTGCTAAGCCCCATCCACTGGATGTCCTTCAAGAAGGCTTAGGTGATCAAGAATGGCATATCGCCCGGATTCAGTTGGGGAGGTGAGATTTTCCAAACTCCCGTATTAACGTTTCAGGATGGAAGTCAGGGGCAGGGCCGATGGTACAGCTCTGGTGGCCAGCTTTCCGCCTTCTACGATGACATTCAGCAGGAGGTGCACGCACTCCTCGTTGGTTATCTGACCTATCGAGCGACAGAAGAGCCTGAGGTTGCAGCGGTTGAGATTCTCGCTCAGATGTCTAGGCATGAGCGTGTGGCATGTGAGAGAGGCAAAATGCAGCTGGAATGGTACGGCAAAGTGCTGGAAGAGGCTGGCACAGCAAATCAGCAAAGCCAGGTTGGCGCTTGATCCCTCCCGCGCTCTGCGGCTTCACAGATCTTAATATCATCCTGGAGGCGGCATTACTCCGCAGCAAGCTGTGCGCACCTGATAACTCCAAAAATGGCCGTAGCCGGCTGTCGGCTGTCGGCTGTCGGCTGTAACGGATTCAGATCTGTGTAATTGATCCTCACCATCCGTTTAGGCGAGACCAATGGCTGATCTCTCCATTTTCCTCCAAAGCCTCGTAGGCTTGGTATTGAGCACCCGTGGCGCAGGCATGGTTGGGCAGAATACGCAGCCGGGTTCCAATAGGAAACTGCTGCTCGATTTCTACCTTTTGGCCTTCCTCGAAAGACGCCACACCGTGCTCTTGGTTGGCTGAGCGCAACTGAAGCCCGTCGATGAGCTTGCCCTCAGCATCGCAAACCAGGCCGTAGCCGACATCGCATTGCTGGGACGTCAATGACTCAGGCCAGTGTCTCGGAAGGCTCGCTACCCAGGTGGCCAGTTACGACGTAAGCAGCGGCGCGCGCCAGGCCAGCGGCATAACCGGCCGTCGAGAAATTTTCAGATGTCGTCAAGCGCGATCGCCAGAGTCTCTTGGCTAGGTAAACCGCGGACTCCTCCAGCAATCAGCTCAGCGTATACACCGGAAAACATTCACACAAATGCATTACCCGGCGCCGGCTGTTATCCAGCCGCGCCGCGTTGTTCGGCTGTTCCAGCAGGTCGGCGATCAGGTTCGCCACTTCGGCACATTCCGCTTCACCAAAACCACGCGTGGTCAGCGCCGGCGTGCCGATGCGAATGCCGCTGGTGATCGCCGGTTTCTGCGGGTCATTGGGAATCGCGTTCTTGTTCAGCGTGATGTGGGCGCTTTCCAGCAGTGCTTCGGCATCTTTGCCGGTGATGTTCATCGAGCGAAGATCGAGCAGGAACATGTGGCAGTCGGTGCCGCCGGACACCACTCGCAACCCCCGCCGGGTCAGGATGTCGGCCATGGTCCTGGCGTTGTTGATCACCCGCTGCTGGTAAAACTTGAACCCATCGTCCAAGGCTTCATTGAACGCCACGGCTTTGGCGGCGATGACGTGCATCAGCGGGCCACCTTGGTAAACCGGGAAAATCGTCTTGTCGAGCAGGGCGGCGTATTGCGCCTTGGCCAGAATTAAACCGCCGCGCGGGCCGCGCAAGGTTTTGTGGGTGGTGGAGGTGATGAAGTCAGCGATTCCGACCGGCGACGGGTATACGCCCGCAGCGATCAGTCCGGCGTAGTGCGCCATGTCCACCATCAGGTAAGCGCCGATTTCATCGCAGATGTTGCGAAAGCGTTGGAAGTCGATGGTCCGGGAATACGCCGAGGCCCCGGCGATGATCATCTTCGGCCGGTGCTCCCTGGCCAGGGCTTCCATTTCTTCGTAATCGAGCGTCTCGGTTTCCTTCTCCAGTCCATAGGAAAACGTCCGGTAGAATTTGCCGGAAAAATTCACGGAGGCGCCGTGGGTCAGGTGACCGCCGTGGGCCAGGGACATGCCTAGAATCGTGTCTCCGGGGTCAAGTACCGCCAGGAAAACCGCTTGGTTGGCCTGGGACCCGGAGTGCGGCTGAACGTTGACGTATTCGCAGTTGAACAGTTTGCGGGCGCGTTCGATGGCCAGGTTTTCGATCTCGTCGACGACCTTGCAACCCCCGTAGTAACGCTTACCTGGATAGCCTTCGGCGTACTTGTTGGTGAGCACCGAGCCCTGTGCCTGGAGCACTTCTTCGCTGACATAGTTTTCTGAAGCGATCAGCTCCAGGTGGGTTTCCTGGCGATTGCGTTCGCGGTCGATCAGGCGTGCGATGGCGGGGTCGAAATTTTGCAGGCTCATGGTGTGATTCCTTAAGTAAGTGCTTCGGCCGACGGCGCAGGCACGTGATGTCGCAGCCCTCGTGACTGGCTTGCGGTCGAGCCGGAGAGAAAAATGGAGGTGTCTTTCAAGCCGCTAGCTTTCCATCGAGATTGCCGCCGAACGGCCAGTGGTGTGATAGGCCAGTTGCTGTTCCTGTTTGTGCCGTCATGGTCGGCTGCCCTCGGCGATGGCGGCCGCTTTGTTTTCCCGGGTGTAGGTCAGTACGAAATGCGCCACAAGGCCGAAGATCAACCCCCAGAACGCGGCGGCCAAGCCTAGGAAACTCATGCCCGAGGCCGTCACCAGAAAAGTGATCAGCGCTGCTTCCCGTTGTTTTTCGTCGACCATGGCGCCGGTCAGCCCGGCACTGATCGCGCCGAACAAGGCCAAGCCAGCGAGGGAAGCAATCAACTCTTTCGGCAGCGCGGAAAACACCGAGGCCAGGGTCGCGCCGAAGGTGCCCATCAGAATGTAGAACACCCCGCAGGCGATCCCGGCGATGTAGCGTTTGTCGCGGTCTTCGTGGGCTTCGCGGCCGGTGCAGATCGCGGCGGTAATGGCTGCCAAATTAAAGCCGTGGGAGCCGAACGGTGCCATCAGGATCGAGCCAATCGCGGTGACCGAAATGATCGAGCGCGCCGGCGTGTTGTAGCCCGAGGTGCGCAACACGGCCATGCCCGGCACGTACTGACCGGTCAAGGTCACCAGTGCCAGCGGCAGGCCAATGTTGATGATTGCGTGCCAGCTCCATTCAGGGGCGATGAAGACTGGGTGGGCCACTACGATGGTGATCGAGCTGCTGTTGAGTTCACCGAACGAGGCGGCCACGGCGCAGCCGACAATCAGTACCGACAGAATCGCGTAGCGCGGCGAAAAGCGTTTGAAGATCAGGTAAACCGCGATCATTGACAGCACCAGCGCCGGTTGCAGCTTGATCGAAGTGAACAGTTCAGCGCCGAAGCGGAACAGGATGCCAGCGAGCATGGCTGCTGCGATGGCTTTGGGCAGGCGACTCATCAGTTTGTCGAACGCCCCGGACAAACCGATCAAGGCAATGATCACCGACGCCACCACATAGGCGCCTATGGCCTGGGGCAGGGTGACGGTGGGCAGCATCGACACCAGCAATGCTGCGCCCGGTGTCGACCACGCCGTGATCACCGGAATCCTCAGACGCCAGCTCAGGAGCAGGCCGGTAATCCCGCTGCCAATGGAAATGGCCCAGATCCACGAAGACACCACGTCATTGGGCAGGTGCGCTTCCTTGGCTGCCTGAAACACGATGATTAGGGGGCCGGCATAGGAAATGATCACGGCGATAAAGCCCGCAATGACGGCTGACAGGGATAGATCCTTTCTGAGTGCGTCCATGATGTCTCGACTTGGCGCGGCAGAGGCGCGCAGTTATCAGGGGAGGATTGACTCGATTGATGCGATTCGAGGCGAGTGTATTTTAAAGAATTGAGTTGATTCAATAGGCTGGGTGATTGTTGCGAGGCATATTTTTGCTATCAGCGCCTTTTTTTTGGCTATAGTGTAGCTAAACAATTGATTTATATGCTTATTTACTAAAATAGAAATATATTCCCATTACGATGCATAGCGATTCAAAAATCGATTCAATCGACTCAATATCTTGATTTGACCGATTTATTAATTGCCTAACCTCCATGTGATATGCTCGCATATTCATCATTTCTACGATTGGCAGTGATCATTCATGTGGGTTCCCCAGCTAAGCGAGTTCAGCCAGCCGATGTACTTGTCGATTGCCGACGCGTTGGCGCGCGATATCAGCAACGGCGTGTTGAACGAAGGTGATCGCCTGCCGACCCTTCGGGAGCTGGCCACCACGCTGAATGTCACACCGGGCACCATCAGTCGGGCCTATAGCGAAGCCCATCGACGTCGTCTGGTTCAGGGGGAAGTGGGGCGTGGTACTTATGTGCTCAACCAGAAGCAGCTGGAACTGCCGGCGAGCAATAGCGCCGCGCCGCTGAATCTGGGGCAATCCGAATTAATCGATCTTTCAATCATCAAGCCCTACGGCGAAACCCTGGAATACTGGTTGCGCGGCGCTCTGGTGGATATGGCCAAGAGCACCGATTTCGCTAGAACCCTGGATTACGCGCCGGACGGCGGTCATCCGGCACATCGCGAGGCGGGTGCGCAGTGGTTGCGCCATTCGTTTCCCGATGCGCAATGGCAGCAAGTGGTGATTACGGCCGGGGCCCAGCATGGCTTGATGGTCGCGATGAGCGCCCTGACCAACGCCGGTGACCTGGTGCTCTGTGAAGAGCTTTGCTACCCCGGCATCATTTCCATGGCCCATGGCCTTGAGCGCCGCCTGCGTGGTGTGCCGATGGACGACGAAGGCATCATTCCCGAAGCGTTGCGCGAACTGTGCCTGCGAGAGAAACCGGCGATGCTGGTTTGCGTGGCGACCTGCCAGAACCCGACGGCGGCGATCATGTCGCAAAAACGTCGGGCCCAAATTGCGGCACTGGCCGAAGAGTTCGATTTCATCATCCTGGACGATGACATTTATGGCTTCCTCGCCACCGATCCGTCGATCAAGCCGCTGTCGGCGTTTGCGCCGGATCGTTCGGTGTACCTGACCAGCCTGTCGAAGTCGGTCATGCCGGCGCTTCGCATCGGCTATATCTATAGTCCGCCGAAACTGCTGTCGCGCCTGACCTCGATGGTGCGCAGCAGCGTCTGGATGCCGTCGCCGTTGACTGCGCAACTGGCCAGCAATGTGATCACCGAGGGCCTGGACAAAAAGCTGATCCGCATCCAGCGCAACGAAGCCTCCGGGCGGCAAGCGATTGCCCGGGAAATTTTTGCCAATTTCGAGCTCAAGACCCAGCCCTATTCGTACCACGTCTGGTTGACGCTGCCCGAACCCTGGACCAGTGACGAATTCAGCATGCTCGCCCGGGCCAACGGTGTGCTAGTGCTCAGTGGCACCCAGTTCCAGGCTGAACGGTCCGGGAGCACCCGTTGTGTGCGACTGGTGTTGATGTCGCCCACCAGCCAGGACGAACTGCGCTTTGCCCTGACCAAACTGGCCAGCCTGATCGATTCCGATCCGCGACGTTACTACTGAGTCGCCGCAGGCTGCAATATTTCTCGTTTCCAACGAAGGTCCGAAAAACCACTCAATGTGGTGAATCGGTTCTCCGGAGGTGGTCGTGCCCGGGTTCAGGCGATCTGAAAATCCGACTTTTTCAACAGAATCGGCCGTAGCGGCGATCATGAGTTTGATCCAGTCGGGGCGGCTCAACGGGCATGAACCGTACGCCTATTTGAAGGACGTCCTTACGCGCGTGCCGACCAGCGAGCGAGTGAAATCGGTAACCTTTTACCGCATCAATGGGTGCCGGCCTAACTTACACAAGGTAAGTTGGGTAGACGCATACCCTAATTCCATCGGAGCGCCTCATGTTCAGCCATGTCACAATCGGCACTAACGACCTCGCCCGTGCGACAATCTTCTATGGGCGGCTACTCGCACCGCTAGGCATCACGTTGCTTGCCCTCAAGCACAATCCTGAACGCGCTCTATTCACCCAAAGTACGACTGACTCAGGTACGGCGTTCTGTATCTATAGCCCGCTAAATGGCGAACGCGCGACACCAGGTAACGGGTTGATGGTTGCGTTCGAAGCCCAAACGCGGGCGCAGGTTGATGACTTCTACGCGATCGCTATGGCTAACGGGGCATCAGACGAAGGCACACCAGGGCTGCGTCCTCAGTACTCTCCGGATTATTACGGTGCTTACATCAGAGACCCCGATGGCAACAAAATATGTTGTGTATGTCACAGCGCTGACTGACCTTCGACCTCTGCGCTGATGAGGTTGCCGATTCAGCGGGTTCTTACCTGAGTCACGCAAGGTGACTTGGGTAGACGCTTACGGTATCTCGCCATCTGGCCCAGCTGCGCATTTGTGGTTTGCTGGAGGATCGTCGCCAAGGTCAATGGGTCTATTGCCGGCTGCATCCGAGCCTGCCGAATTGGGTGCGCGAGATCCTGATGGCGACATTGGAAGCTAATCGTCAATGGCTGAGTGACAGCTCCACCTGTCTAGACGACATGGGTGATCGTCCTCAGCGTATTGCCACCTGCTGCTAATCAACAGTTGGGACGATTCGATGAAAGTTCTTTTTATCTGCACCGCCAATAGCTGCCGCAGCATAGTGTGCGAAGCAATGTTCAATCACCTATCTCAACTCAGGCCAGCGGGAAGGGTGAGGTTATTTCTCCCACTGTTCCAGCAGTATCGAGACGAATTTTTCCGCAGCCGGGGAGAGGGAGGCGCCTCTTCGGTAGACCAGTCCCAACGATCGGTTAACCACGGGCTCTATCAACGGGACGCTCACCAATGTTGGATGATCCACAGCAGGCATTGCGAGGCTCGGCATTGCCGATACGCCTAATCCAGCCTCTACCAGACCCAGCGACGTTGATAGGTGTTGCACCTCATAGAACCACTGTGGACGCCAGCTCAAGCCCGACAAAGCATGGTCAAGCAACATGCGGTTGCCGCTCAGACGACCGACTCCGATCAGGCGGTAATTACTGAGTTCAGACCAGGTGACGGCGCTTCGTTTGGCCAACTCATGATCGCGTCGACACGCCAGGACAAAAGGTTCGTTGACCAACGGTACGAACTCTATGTCCGGGTGCTGGCCGCTCATCATGTTGATGCCAAAGTCGGCTTCGCCACGCAGGACAGCCTCCAGTCCTTCGTTCGCACTCAGGTCAAGCAAGCGAATGCGAATTTGTGGATAGCGCTCGTTGTAGAGGCGGATGACCGATGGCAAAAAGTAGAAGGCTGCGGTGGGGATGCAGGCGAGGGTTACCCGGCCGCTCTGGCGCTCCGCCAGCTCTCGGATGTTGAGTATCGAGTCATCGAAATCATCCAGTAAGCGTCGTGCCTTGGGCAGGAAATCTCGCCCCACGCTGGTGAGGCTGACCCTTCTGGTGGTGCGATCAAGAAGCGCTGTTCCCAATCCCTCTTCCAGTTTTTTCATTCTCCGGCTCAACGCCGGTTGAGAGAGATGCAATGCATCGGCAGCTTCGTGAAAGCTGCCAAGCTCTGCGATCTTCACGAAAGATCGGATGTCATTGAGTTCATAATTCACTTTTTTATCTCAGCAGACGGGGGTGGTTGCGCCTGGGAATCCTAGAATCTTCATTCGTTAAACGCAATAATCAGGCTGATATTTGCATTGGAAACAATTTTCAAAGCCTGCGACTCTTGCTCTCAGCACATCAATTACCCCGATTGATCAATAAGAGTCAGTATTCATGCAACGAATTCCCTGTGTGCTCATGCGCGGTGGTACTTCCAAGGGCCCGGTATTTCTCGCCTGGGATCTACCTGTTGCGATCGAAGAACGTGATGAGCTGCTGCTCAACCTGATGGGTTCCGGCCATGAGCTGGAAATTGACGGCATCGGTGGCGGAAGCCCACAAACCAGCAAGGTGGCGATCGTCAGCCCGTCGCTGCATCCCGACGCCGATGTCGACTATCTGTTCGTTCAAGTTATGGTTTCCCAGCGTCGAGTCGACACCGCGCCCAATTGCGGCAACATGCTCTGCGCTGTTGGCCCCTTCGCCATCGAGCAGGGGTTGGTAAAGGCCGGCAAAGACCTGACCTGCGTGCGTATTCGCAACCTCAACACCGGGACGTTTGTGAACGCCGAAGTCCAGACCCCAGGCGGCAAGGTCAGCTATGAAGGCGATACCGCCATCGATGGTGTGCCAGGTACCGCCGCGCCTGTGCAACTGACCTTTCTCGACGCTGCAGGCAGCAAGACCGGAAAACTGTTCCCGACGGGTCAAACACAGGATGTGATCGACGGTATTGCGGTGACGTGCATCGACATGGCGATGCCAATGATGATTGTCGAAGCCGGCCAACTGGGTAAACGTGGTGATGAAAGTCCTGCTGAATTGGATGCCGACAAAGAGTTCCTGCGTCGCCTGGAGTCCTTGCGACTGCAAGCCGGCCTGGCAATGGGCCTGGGTGATGTCAGCGACAAAGTGATTCCCAAGCCAGTACTGGTGTCACCGGCCAAGGCTGGCGGCACAATCCAAGTGCGCTACTTCATGCCACACAACTGCCACCGGGCCTTGGCGATCACCGGCTCCATCGGCCTTGCCACCGCTTGTGTCACTGAAGGCAGTGTGGTCGCGCAATTGCTCGGCGGGGTTAGCGAGCCACGCTTGAAGCAAGTACGCATTGAACATCCAAGTGGCGGGATAGATGTCGTATTGTCCTACACCGGCGATCAGGGTGAGACAATTCGTGCTTCGGTGGTGCGTACATCGCGCCGGTTGTTCTCCGGTTTTGTCTACGCCGCGGCTTCCCAACGACTTGCCGGATAATTTCCCTAGTCATTGCCGTTATTGCATCAGCACAATTCTAAAAATGGGTGATGCCATGAAAGTTGTAAAATCGCTCTACTTCCAGATTCTCTTCGCCGTGCTGTTGGGTGTGCTGGTTGGGCATTTTTGCTCGCAACAGGCCATTGCCTTGAAACCGCTAGGTGATGCCTTCATCAAGCTGATCAAGATGATGATCGCTCCGGTGGTGTTCTGCACCATCGTCACGGGTATCGCCGGCATGAGCGACAAACACTCCCTCGGGCGTCTGTTGAGCAAGACCATGCTGCTGTTCCTGGCGCTAACCGTGATCAGTCTGATCATCGGCCTGGTGGCGGTCTACCTGTTCAAGCCCGGTGTGGGCATGAACATTGACCCCACCCAGTTGAGCACCAAGGGCCTGTCGCAGTACACCGATTCCGCCGCGAAGCTGGGCGTGGTCGAGTTTTTCATGCACATCATCCCCGACACATTCATCGGTGCTTTCAATAAAGGTGAAGTGCTGCCGGTGTTGTTCATCGCGGTGCTTTGCGGTTTTGCGCTTTCGGCCATAGGTGAGCGTGGCAAGCCGGTACTGGATGTACTGGAATCCGCCTCGCACATGGTGTTCAAGATCTTCTCCTACTTGATGCGCTTCGCTCCGATCGGTGCCTTTGGCGCTTTGGCCTTCACCGTGGGCCAGTACGGTATTACCTCGTTGGGCTCGTTGGCCAAGCTGATCATGACCTTGTACATCGCCTGTGCCTTCTTCGTCTTTGTGGTGCTTGGGAGCATTTGCCGGGCGAATGGCTTCAGTCTCTGGAAGTTGCTGCGCTACTTGCGCGAAGAATTCCTGGTGGTGCTGGGGACTTCCTCCACCGAGCCTGTGATGCCACGGATGTTGGAAAAGCTGCAAGCCCTGGGTTGCAAAAAAGGTGTGGTGGGGCTGGTGCTGCCAACGGGTTATTCGTTCAACCTCGACGGTACGGCGATCTACCTCTCGCTGGCAGCGGTGTTCATTGCTCAGGCCTGCAACATTGAGCTGAGCCTGACGCAGACCGTGACCATGCTGGCAATCATGCTGCTGTCCTCGAAGGGCGCGGCAGGCGTCACCGGCTCCGGTTTTGTCGCGCTGGCTTCGACACTGACTGTCATCCATGACATTCCCTTGGCCGGCCTTGCCCTGCTGATCGGCATCGACCGCTTCATGTCAGAGGCCCGGGCTTTGACCAGTCTGGCAAGCAACGCCGTGGCCACCGTAGTGATGTCCATCTCGGAGAATGCCTGCGATCGCGAAACACTGATGCGGACACTGGACGGCAAACCTTCGCCCGCAGCGACCCCAACCCAAGCCCAGAGCGAAAACTGGGATGGCCTGAAGGTTACGGAACACGTCTGACCGGTCACGGCTGAATCAAGCCCCCCTAAATACCTCAATGAATACCCCCGCCAGGCACCGTTGATCGTGCCGTCTGGCGGGTACGGGGTCGTGCGCCTGTGCGTCGGCCACGCTACTCATAAGAACAAGAGAACTTACCTATGCTCGCATTGCTTGGCTTGGCCATGGTGGTGGTCTTCACCGTCCTGATAATGACCAAACGGTTGTCACCGATAGTCGCCCTGACGGTGGTGCCGATTGTCTTTGCCGTCATTGGAGGCTTCGGTGGCACTACCGGCAAGATGATGCTCGATGGCTTGAAAATGGTCGCTCCTTCGGCCGCTCTCCTGCTGTTCGCGATCTTGTTTTTTGGCTTGATGATCGACGCCGGCCTGTTCGACCCGCTGATTCGCAAGATCCTCAAGCGCGTCAACGGCGACCCGATGAAAATCGCTGTCGGCACAGCGTTGCTGTCGCTGCTGGTTGCCCTGGACGGTGATGGCACCACCACCTACATGATTACCTGCGCGGCAATGCTTCCCCTATACAAACGTATCGGGATGAATCCGATGATTCTGGCGACCATTGCCATGCTTTCTCTGAGCATCATGAGTGGTATGACCCCTTGGGGTGGCCCAGCGACCCGGGCGATCGCGGCGTTGGGCCTGGATGCCGGTGCCTACTTCGTTCCCTTGCTGCCGACCATGATTGGCGGTGCTATGTGGGTGGTGTTCACCGCGTTTTTGCTGGGCCGTGCGGAACGCAAACGGATCGGAAATATCCAGTTGGAAAGCGGCGGGGGAGATTGCTACATCAAGGCGATTCTTGAAGACACTCCGCACAAGCGACCGAAACTGGCCTACGTTAACCTGTTGTTGGTTATCGCGGTGATGGTCGCACTGGTGATGGGGATCATGCATTCCGCGATCCTGTTCCTGATCGGGTTCGTACTGGCGCTGATGATCAACTATCCGCAACTGGATATTCAGAAGGAACGCATCCTTGCCCATTCGGGCAACGCCATGACCGTCGTACTTTTGGTGTTTGCCGCCGGTATCTTTGCCGGGATCTTCTCGGGCACCAAGATGGTCGATTCTCTGGCGCAAACCCTGGTTGACTGGATTCCACCGTCCTGGGGGCATTTGTTCCCGCTGGTAGTGGCGATTACCAGCATGCCGCTGACCTTCGTCCTGTCCAACGATGCTTACTACTTCGGTGTGGTGCCCATCTTGGCGAATGCCGCTGCGGCCTATGGCATTGATCCGGTGGAGATCGCCCGTGCATCGATTCTCGGCCAGCCAGTACACCTGATGAGTCCGTTGGTAGCTTCAACCCTGTTGCTGGTGGGTATGGTTGATCGCGATATCGGCGACTTCCAGAAAGCCACCGTCAAATGGGCGGTGCTCACTTCCCTGGTGATTACCGCGCTAGCCCTGCTGACCGGGGCGATCAGTCTCTTCACCTGATTCCCCAAAACCACCTGCTTTTTCCTGACGTGCCTCGCCAGTGAGGCGCGCGCTGTCCTGCACTCTAAATAACAACAATGAGTAGTTCGCTATGAAGACTTTGTTTACCCGTGGCGTTTCATTCCCTCTTCTTGCACTTTTGCCATTGGCCAGCGTTAGCGCTGAAGGTTTTATCGACGACAGCAAGCTCAAGCTGCAATTGCGCAACGTCTATTTCAATGAGAATTTCCGCGACGAGCATGGCTTGAGTACCAAATCGGCAAGGACGGCGAAGAGCGAGCGAACCGAGTGGGCCCAGGGATTTCTGTTGGATTACCAATCGGGATTTACCCCCGGCACCATTGGGTTTGGTGTGGATGCCCTTGGCCTGCTCGGGGTCAAGCTCGACTCCGGTCGTGGCCGCAGCGGCACGGGCTTGTTGCCCGTCCATGATGACGGTCGAGCGGCTGACGAGTTCGCAAGTCTGGGCATGACTGCCAAGGCCCAGCTGGCCAAGACCACGGTCAAATACGGCACCTTGCTACCCAAGACTCCGGTGCTGATCTACAACGATGCGCGTCTGTTGCCGCAAACGTATCAAGGCACACAGGTCAGTAGCGTGGACATCGAGAACCTCACCCTCACCGGCGGCTACCTGGATCGATTCAAACTGCGCGATTCCACCGACAGCATGCCGATTGTGCCCGACGGTTATGGCGGTGATAAATCAGGGGACTTCAGCTACGCAGGGGCCGAATACAAGCTGGGGAAAAACGTCCGCTTGAGTTACTTCTACGGCGAACTGGAAAACTTTTACCGTCAGAATTTTGCAGGTATCCAGCACGACCTACCCTTGGGCGGCGGTGTGCTGACCAGTGATTTGCGCTACTTCAACAGTGTCGATACCGGCTCGGCCTACGGTGGCAAGATCGACAACAACATGCTGAGCGGACAACTGTCCTACGCTATCTCCGGCCATACTTTCGGTGGTGGCTACCAGACCCTCAGCGGCGATGCCGGTTTGCCCTTCATCAGTGGCGCGACTGTCTACTCGTTCAGCAACGCCGGGATAGGTAAGTTTGTCGAGGAGGATGAAAAAACCTGGATGCTTAATTACGGCTATAACTTTGCTGCCCTCGGCGTGCCGGGCCTAACGTTCTCCACCCGTTATCTGAGCGGCAACGATGGTAAGTCCACCACCACGGTCAAAGAGTGGGAGCGTGACGCTGAACTGGCTTACATCGTGCAACAAGGTACCTTCAAAGGTCTGGGGGTGCGGTTGCGTAACTACGTTTATCGCTCTGATTATTCCCGTGGCCGTGACAGCAACCGGATCTACTTTACCTACGACATCGCGCTCTGGTGATTCCCTGATCGCGGCCTCGCGATGTTCGCAGGCCGCCTCTTCAGTGGCGGCTGCATAGGATTGGGTGAAGGATTTCAACGATGTCATTCAAAACCAAAATACTGTTGCTGACCTTACTACCAGTGATGTTGTTTGCTCTGGTTTTAGGTTTGAGCACCCGCGGCACTTTGCAGTCCCAGGCTGAGCAAGAAGTCGCTCACACCCGCGAGCGACTGCTTGAGGACAGCCGCATACGGCTCAAGGATTACGCGAGCATTGCTCGCACTTCTGTAGCCGAGCTTTATGATCGGGCGGCTCCCGGAGATCCCACCAGCCGAGCCTTGGCGATCAGTCGTTTGTCGAAAGTGAAGTATGGTGATGACGGTTATTTCATTGGGTATGACAGCCAGGTTGTACGCCTGTTTCGTGGTGACAGCAGCGAAGGCGTCGGCATTAACATGAGTGATCGCAAGGACATCAACGGGATTTTTTTGAACCGTGAAATGGTTGCAGCTGCAAAAAATGACACTCACTTCGTCAACTATTCAGGTGGCGTGGTCAACACCGATAAGGTGGTGCCGAAGCTCGCATACAGTTTTTATTTGCCCAAGTGGGACATGATCGTGGTCACCGCGGTCAATCTGGACAGCATTGAGGTTCAGGTCGCCAAGGTACGGGCCGATGTTGATCTACGGGTACGCAACTTGATGTACAGCATTGCCATCACCGCTACCACACTGATTGGCATTATTGGGGCACTGACTCTACTGCTGGTCAGGCGCAGTTTGCGTCCCCTGACCCTGATCCGAATCCATCTTGACGAAATCGCTGCGGGTGAGGGTGATCTGACAAAGCGTCTGCCGCTTGTAAGTCGAGATGAGCTGGGACAACTTGCCGGTTCGTTCAATGCGTTTATCGAAAAGATTCACAGCCTCGTCAGCCAAATCGTTGCCATGAGCGAGCAGTTGAATGGATCTGTGAGCCATGTGGCCGAGCAGAGCAGGCAAATCGACCGCACTATGGATAAACAGCGCCAGGAAGCCGACCAGGTGGCCGCGGCGATAAACGAGATGTCATCGGCAGCGCAGGAAGTGTCGGTCAGTGCGCAAAATGCTGCAGACGCAGCCGTCGAAATCGACAGACAGTCCCGACACGCGGGGCAGATAGTCAATGGCAGCATGACTCGAATCCAGGCGCTGACCGTGGAGCTTGATGAGAGTGGTATCTCCATGAAGAGCCTTCAAAACGACGTAGCTTCTATCGTCACCGTGCTGGATGTCATTCGCTCGATTGCTGAACAGACCAATCTTCTGGCACTCAATGCGGCCATTGAAGCAGCCCGTGCCGGTGCGGCCGGGCGCGGGTTTGCGGTGGTTGCAGATGAAGTACGAGCCCTGGCCAGTCGTACTCAGCGCAGTACCCAGGAAATCCAGGCAATGGTTGAGCGTCTCAAGAGCACTACGGGTGGCGTAGTCAGTGCCATGCGCCAATCCACTCAAGCCGTTCAAGGCGCTAACGCTCAGGCCGATCAGGCGGCTGAATTTCTGGGCAATACGGTCGAACTGATTGCTACTATCAATGCGATGAACGCACAGATCGCGAGCGCTGCGCAGGAGCAGACCTCAGTGGCTGAAGAGATCAACCGCGGGGTGCATCAGATCGCGCGCGCAATTGACAGCGTAGCCGGTCAGACTCAGCTCGGGGTCAAGACAGTCGATGAGATGTATATGATCGGCAATCGCCTGCAAAGCTTGCTGGGGCAATTCAAAATTTGATGCCGTCCTGCACAGCACTTGTCAGGGCCTATGCTGGCCCGGAACCAAGGCGATCAAGACCGTGCCCGCGGCCATGATCGACAGCGTCACGATCAGCCCTGATGTAAGTTGCATAGAACCCGAACAAAAAGAAGTCGAATTGTCCGAGAAAATTGCCGCTAGTGACCCGCAGGATGGCGCCCAGTTTCGACCCTTTGGATCGAGTGTCTTGAGTTGTTGTTTTCATCATGGCTACCGTGGTGATCAATATTGTTTTTGGAATGAGTGGATCGCCGATCAGTCGCTACCTCCGTTGATCGGGCTGGGTTGGCGTTTTTCGATGGCGTGCTTGAGCAGCGCGGCGCTGCGGAAGATGCCATGGGCGAATTTGCTGTAGGGCATAGTCAGGAAGAACGCCATGACCAGGCCGAGATGGATCGCCAGCATCAAGCCTAGGGCCGCGCTTTCGCGAAACGCCAGGAGTGCCAGGCCGCTGGCACTGACTAGAAACAGCAGCGCGATAAAGCCACGATCCATGGGTTTCTGATTTTCGTCGCCGTGCTCAGGGTTGCGACGCAGGTTCAACCACAACAGACCTGCGGGGCCTATCAGCAGGCCGACTCCACCTGCGATGCCCAGCATCACCGGCAAGCTCAGAACGGGGTAGGGCGCCGACCAGTCCCGCAGGAAATGGTAAAGCGTGGCGACACCGGTGGCGGCGAAGCACAGCATGAAGCCGTAGAAGGTGAAGTGGTGCAAGCGCCGCCGCCATAGGGTGAACTGATCATCGGCATTATTGCAGCCCTCGCCATGACCCCCGTCCAGGTATTTGAGTCGGGCGACGTTGGCCGCGGCCTCCAGTGCAGCGGCTGTCTTTTCCTGCCGGGGGGCATCCGCCGGTGAAACGTTACGCCAGAAGCGCCGCACGCCAATCGTCAATGCAAGTACCGAGAAACCGAAAACCGCACCGAACATCAGTGCCAGGGTGTTATGCGGGAAGATCCCGTAGAAATTCCCCCCGGGCATTGCGGTAAATAGATTGCCCATCACCATCAGCGTGAGGCAGAGGAACAGTGCCAACCCCGCACCGGATGCCAGCGCCAGCGCCAGCCCGTTGCGCCGGTACAACTTGCCCATCACCTGTGGCCAGGCGTACTCGGCATAAGTGTCGAGGCGGACTTTGGCCATGGCCTTGGGCACATTGATTCCGAATTCGTGAGGGGCAGCGTACTGACAGGCATGCAGGCACGCACCGCAGTTATGGCAAAGGTTCGCCAGGTAATGGATATCCGCCTGAGAAAACTCCAGACGCCTCGTCATGGCTGGGAATACAGCACAGAAACCTTCGCAATAACGGCAGGCATTGCAAACACTCATCTGTCGCTGAACTTCGCTTTCATCAAGGTTGAGTACGGGAATCAAATTACCCGGTGCCTTGGGATCAAACAGCTGCATGTTGGGGCTCCGTGGATGAAGGGGTCAGGAAGCCGGCCGCAGCCGCGGCTTGCACACCGGCGATGCGACCAAATGCGGTACCAATGGCCATACCGATGCCGGCGGTATAGCCCTTGCCCAATACGTTGCCCGCCATCATTTCTCCTGCGACAAACAGGTTGGGGCTAGCCTCACCGTTGAAGTGAACGGCCGCGGTATCGTCGGTAGCCAGCCCCAGATAGGTGAAGGTCACGCCTGGCTTGAGTGGGTAGGCACAGAAGGGGGGCTTTACCAATGGGCGGGCCCAATGGGTTTTGGCGGGTGTCAAACCTTCGGTGTGGCAATTGTCCAGCGCGGTGTGGTCGAACGTGCCGACGCGGCAGGCGGCGTTGTATTGCTCGATGGTTTTGACGAATTGCGTAACGGGAAGCTTCAACTGGCGGGCCAGATCTTCCAGCGAGTTGGCTTTAGTGCCCGGAAATACCGGCGGCATGAACCGTCCGAGGGCTTGTTGGTCGATGATCGAGTAGGCCTGTTGGCCGGGTTGCCCCGCGACCAGGCGCCCCCAGATCGCATAGCGCTTGGGCCAGAAGTCTTCGCCCTCATCGTAGAAGCGTTCGCCGTCGCGATTAACCACCACGCCCAGCGATACGCAATCGATACGGGTACAGATACCTCCGTCATACAGGGGCGCGCGGGCGTCGATGGCCACCATGTGCGCTTGCGTCGGGTCACCAATGAAATCGGCGCCCAGGTTCTGCATGCGCCGAAGCAGTACGCCGGTATTGAAGCGCGTCCCGCGAATCAGAAAATTGTCTGAGGGCCATTCTCCGCGCTCGTTTTGACCCCAAGCTTCGCGGAGCCATGCGCGGTTCGACTCGAAACCGCCAGCTGCCAGAACGCAGGCTTTGGCCTGAATACGCTCGGCGGGTAAACGCTGACCATCGACCTCTCGTTCACCGATGTACGCCGCGACGAACTCTGCGCCCTTCAACTCAATGTCAGTGACTTGAGCGTTGTAGCGGATCTTGATGCCCAGCCGCTCGGCGCTGCGGAAGTACGCATTAACTAACGCTTTGCCGCCGCCCATGAAAAACGCATTGGTGCGCGCAACATGTAGGGCACCCGACAACGACGGCTGAAAATGCACACCATGGCAGCGCATCCAGTCACGGCAGTTCGACGAGGCGCGGATGACAATACGTGCAAGCTTTTCGTTGGTAATCCCACCGGTGACTTTCAGCAGATCCTGCCAATATTCTTCTTCGGGATAGGCATCGACCAACACATCTTGCGGTGCGTCGTGCATGCAGCGCAGGTTTCGGGTGTGTTGCGAGTTGCCGCCGCGCCAGATTTTTGGTGCACCTTCCAGCAACATGACGCTAGCGCCGGCCTCTCGAGCCATCAACGCTGCACACAAGGCGGCATTGCCACCGCCAATCACCAATACATCGATCATCATCACTCCTCAATCGCAAGGAGGCATGAACGAAGTGCTCCTCGCGAGTGGGGAGAAGGTAGAGCTGTCAGCTTATTGTCGAAAGGCGCGAAATGAATCTGGGTGTTTAGTTTTCGTAAAGGCTTTGGCGCGGATACCCCAGTATTGGAAACCGGGAAGAGGGTGCGCCGGGATCATGACGCGACGTCCTCAATCCACGACGCTCCTGGCCATTGTTGATCAACGACCAACTGTCGAGCGACATCGGTGATGACCAGTCGCGCCGCCAGAGCAGCGGGAGACAGCTCATCATCAGGCAGTGTCGCCAGCAGGTTCCGTCGACCTACGTGAGCATCGGAAATTTCCACCACTGAAAGTCCCGACTCACCTTTGAGCGCCGCTGCCGCACCGGGCTGGATGGTGGCAGCATGACCTGCGCGTACGGTGTTCATCAATACGGCAAGGCCATCCACTTCCATGATGATGTTGGGAGCCAATCCCGAACGTTCAAACGCAACCATCAGGGTAGAACGCAAACCGTGTTGCGCACTCGGCATCACCAGTGGAAGTTGCCCCAGATCCGACAGTTGCACGCTGATTCCTTGTGGTGCGTGGGGCAGGTGCGGTGCGCTGATGACAAATAGTTTCTCGTCGAGCAGCGGTGTCACGCTCCAGCGCTTACCACCTTCAAGTTGAGACAGAATGGCCAGGTCGATCTGGCGAGCATTGAGTTGCGTGGCCAAATGCCCGGACAGCATCTCGACCAGGTGCAATTGAATATCCGGGTAGCGCTCTCGCATCGCATTGATCAATGGCAGGGCAAGAACAGTGGCAGTCGTGGGCGCCATTCCGACGGTGACATATCCACTCATTCGCCCACGGTGAGCGGCCATGATCGCATTTTCGGCTTGCCGCAAACATAGCTGGGCATGGTGCAGGAACGCCATACCGGAGCAGGTCGGTGTGACGCCAGTAGTAGTGCGATTAAGGAGGCGGGTTGACAGTTCACTTTCAAGTTTCGCGATCTGTTGGCTAAGGGCTGATACGCCGACGTCCAGTTCAAGAGCTGCGCGTCCCAAGCTGCCGTGTTCGAGGATTTTTACGAAATAGCGCAGTTGTCTCAATTCCAAGCGTTGCTGCTCCACGTCAAATTGTTGTTGGAGTGCCTATCGATCCTCACATCAGTGCCTTACGAGGCTCATGAACATTATTAACATGGCACCTCGTTTAACAAGTGGGCGTTCTCATATGTTCATAAGCCACTCACGGGCCGGAGATTGCGGACTCAAAGTCCTCGAAACGAATGCGGCCGTTCATCGATTGATGTTCATAAACCTAGCTTTATTGGCCTCAGTACAAGGCAAAGAGGTGTCTACGAAACCCAGGGCGATTCAGGGTGTATGGTCAATTCAGGCAAAGTCTGGTTCTCGGGAGTGCTCAGAACTAATAATTAGAAATTTCCACAAGAAAGAAAGCCCTCAATTTGGGCTGGGATTGCCCCGGCCTCTCTTCTGTTTAAAGAATTAGTTATGCGAACAATACGCACTCGGAGGGCCTTTTCTGAGTGATAACTAAAGTTACGTAAATGTGCTGGACAAAAAATAAGCGTGGATATTCCAAAATAATATAATTACATGTGAGCTTGGCTAGTCATGAGCGATTGATTGATTGTGAGCATATCGCTATTGCTTAGCCATGGAGGTACATTCTCCAAATCCAACCGATTTTTGGTTTTCAGAATGCGTGTTTTTGACGGCGACTTTTTATAGAAAGGGAGCACCTCTAGAATCTCACGCCGGGACCAACCGTTGGCAGCTAAGAAAAAATATAAACTGTAGTGCTGATCGTTTGTGTTAGCGCTCGCTCCTGGAGTAGCTGCCATTAGCTTTCTAACGAAAGCGTGAACCGATCGAGAGCTGACAGGGCCATTCAGTGATTTATGGGTAGTCCTCGGGAACAAGTAATCAACTGGACAGGTGAAATTTCCGAGCCAAACGTCTAGTGCTGACACGGGACAGATAACCGGAAGACGAGTTAGCCTGAACGAAAACTTTTCTTCGCCTTGGTCGCCTATCCATTTCGTGGTAATCGTCAAAGAGTTTTGATCCAAATGCACATCCCGCCTTCTCAGTCGACAAACATCAGAAGTGTTCAATCCAAACCAAAAGGCTATAAGCCAAATCGCCCTGTTTCTACAGGCCGATTTTTGGTCAAATGTGAGTCTATTTGGAGTTGCGCCAGTGGAGTGATAATATTGCTGTAGTACATCCGTGATGCACTTGACATCGCTGATTGTTGGAGGAGGCTGTAGCGCGTTAGCCTTTAGTTCCGTTACAGCCCGAATCAGTTGCGTCAATCGCATCACCGATCGGCATTCGGTAGGGTCGGGAAATCCGTTTTCCGTGTGCCAGCGTCCGATTGCCAAGAGCTTGGACTTGAGTAGTCTGACGTTGCCACAGGCGTAGCATTCCGCCAGGTAAATACAGACTTCGTACGGCAGCGCCGGCAAATTCCGCTGGGGTGATTGGAGGTAGTGTTGTATTACGCCCTGATAATACAGCTCTTCCCGACGAGAGTTTAGAGCACTTCTGTTCATATGTACCTTACCTCCTAGGGCTGGCATTCTTTCAACTGTTCAGCATAGCTCTTGGTGGCCCAGCGCATTTGCGCCTCCTGTGGACCGCATGTGCACTGTCCATGTCCGGCCGGGCGGGCCCTAGGATGGTTATTTGAATCCGACCTCAGCTCAGATGAAACCGCCTCATGCGCCGGTGTGCCATACAGGATATAATAGGTGTAACGCGTGTAGAATGGACACATTGTAGGACACTTTGGCAAAGGGGAATGCGCGATGCTACCCATCGATGTAGACGTGCTAAGGTCCGAGTACGGAGATCGAACGCCAACAAACTGCCTCATCCCTGGCGAACCCGGTGAGCACAGCTGCATTGTGCTTTACCGCCATATCCGGCAAGGCATCAACCTGAAAGATTTATGGGGCATGCTGTCGGTTTATGACGCTAGTTTCAGAAAGCAGGTTATGAACTGCATTCTCGGTGTGCCCATCCCCATAAATCAGAGGCGACCCAGCAGTAAGAGTCCTACGCGACTCAACCCTCAACAAAGCGCAGTGGCATATCTGTATGCGGAGGTTTTCGAACAGGCAATCGCGGTGTTTGGCAACCGTGAGTTGGCGGTGAAATGGCTTGTTCGTCCGTGCCGTTATCTTGAAGGATGTGTACCGCTGGAAATGGTCTGCAACGTGCTCGGCTATCAAGCCGTCCAGCATTATCTGGCTGGCATTCGATACGGCGTGTATCAATGATCGTCAACTGCATGATGATGTGGTGCCTCGACACGTATTCACTCGAACGCATTCTGCCAGCGGCTTGCTCAGCATCGGTTTGTGGCATACCTCCGCGGGTGTCGGGTAAAATGTTTGATCTGTGGCATACCGCTATCTATGACTATCAACGTCAGAGCCCACGAGCTATAGATAGAACATGGCGGTCGCTTTCAACGATCCAAAGAACAGATGAGACTGAGCGGTTGTGGTGAATTCGGCCCGATTGCCAAAGTTACGCATCATAAGTCCTTGGTCTTCCGTCACGGCCCCGATGAGTCGACGCATAGACGCTCGATCGGCGGGAAGTTCCAGTAAGCAGTGGTAATGTCCCTCTAATCGCTTTCCCAGCAGTCGATCAAGCATCCCCGAGGCCGTCCCGTCATCCAGTATTTCGAAGAAATGTTCGGGATCGATATGTACGACAAACCTAGAAGCCGAGCGACTCCAGAACCAAAGTAGGGAAACGAGTCGGTAGAACACTATCTGAAAAAAGTGATGTGCCGTACAGGGCGTCATGGCAAGCTCTCTTAACGCTAATGCGGCCGGTCCTGATAAATGCGGGTGCAAGTCATTGCGCAAGTATTCGAATTTTTGTCGAAACAAGGAGAGCGCTGCGGCGTAAGTGCAAGTGTTGCATTGTCGCTCGCCTAAATCAGGTCGCGATAGCGACATGCAACACGCGCAGTCTTGGTGTGCTTTAAGCAGCCGACGCTGATGAAATTGTATGAACCTGCGATAATACAAGTCAGAGAAAGGGGGCAAGAAGCCTGGCGCGACAACCTCCAATCGTTTGCCCCATGTTGTTACAGTATTGTCAGGCAAGAATTCACGGGCATCATAAGCGTTCGAGACGTCGGGATCAGTTGCGGCTGATGGGCCATAATGGAGTACATCCAGAACCGACAACCTCGCTAACCTGTCTAAATTTGAGAAGAAGTTGCCGCAGCCTCTGAGGAACCGATCAGCAGCACGATAACGCAAAATTTCGAAAATAGCTGCGCGCTTCGGTACCCAGTAGCCACAGTCAGGGCAGGTATAACCGACCCCACTGCCAAATGGACGCGGTACAAATTTATGAATATTCAAACAAATTTTGCACATTGGCTTGAGTGTTTGATTGTGCCATGGGCAACGGGACATAAATTGTAGTGAAAACAAGCTTGGAACAAATCCCGCCTCCTCCAAGCACCGAGGGCAATATTTTGCCACACCCCTGGCGCTGATTGGAAAGTGATTCATTATCCAATCATCTTGATTGAGTAGTGAAGCAGGTTGATAGTTAGAGTCGTAAAGTTCACCCAGAGCCATAGACATGTGGGTTTTTCTGCCAATTGCTGATTTGTCATGCGTCTTTTTCATGGGGCAGGTGCGAAGTATTACACTGCCACTGACACCATTTATCACTGCAATTTTGTGCAGGGTGGTTATTGTGGAATCATATGGCCACGGGAAATTATTGGGGAAAAAGAGCCCTTTCTTATAACGCATCACAAAATACCCCGACACCTGAGCGCCGCACCGCTTCATTGACGAGTTTGTCATCGGCTTCGAGCAGTTCGTTGTCATGGGGGGCGAGAAGAAGCAATAGGCAGACGATCGATTCGCGCAGGTGCTGCATGGGCAAATTTTTTATATATTTACCGGCAACGCTCTCGCCGAAGGCGTTCCAGAACAGCGCGGCCAGAGGGACAAGTCTAAAACCAGCCGCATAGGCTTGGGGTATAAAGTACGCGGTGTAGCTTATGCCCGAGCCACAAGGAAATTCTGAACCGGTATCGCATGCCTGCAAAATCGTTGCTAATTCCTCGATACTTTGACAACCCCTGAATGGGATGATTTCGGCGAAAAAGCGTGCGATGATCTGATAATGTTTCACCGCCTTAAGCCCACTGAGGCGGCTGTATATTTCGGGTTGGGCGAAGCCTATCAGTGTGAGCGTGATACCCTGCAAGTGCAGGTAATTATGCAGGTCTGCCAAGACATGGAAGTCATTGGGCTCCCAGTTCTGGACCTCATCAACAATCAGTATGCAATGGGGTGCCACCTCGCCGGTTACATGAGCCTCTATATACGCTAAAAAATGCTGAAGGTGATCTACGCCGCGCGCTTGTGGAAGGATATTTTCCGAAATGCAAAGTTCCTTCAAGACGGATTGTCGTTGTCGGGCTAGTCGAGAACGGGCCACGTGGAGTATTACCAGTACTGTCGGTAACTGACTTCTCATACGTGCGGCAACGAACTCGGAACAGCAGGTTTTTCCAGTCCGCGACGAGCCTTCGAACAATACTGCGGCGCGCCTCGCGCCAACGCGGTCCAGGCACAGTTGATAGACTCGCACCATCTGTTGGGTGATGATCTGCGCCTGAGCGGTGACCAAAGGGTGGCCGGAAGTCTTCATCGTTCACCTCGGTTCAGCGCTTTTCCGGGTGTGGGTAGCTCTCCGTACTCGACATCCGGCTGTAAGAAATAGTCCGGGCGCGGTGCTCGTTGCTTTTTCGAGGTGGTTTTTTCTACTGGAGGGGCGGCGTCTCGACTGATGGACAGCGCCACGGCAGCCTGCCCGTGCTGGGTGAAGTAATCGACGAGTTGTGGCACGGGGTCATGTTCGCTATCAATCCTCAACTCGCCAGTACGGATCAAACTATTGATCCTGCGCCGCACTGTGGGCGTATGTTTGAAGGTCCCCCAATAACCCTGGGCGCGAAGAAAACCAAGGCACTCACCATTCGGCAGATACGCTTCGATGGCTCGGTAATCGTGATAGTCGACTTTGATCAGCAGTTCCATCCCCACAAACCCAAAATCACCTGCTAACACCTCGTTGGTGTAGCGGGCTCGATCCAGTTGGATATGCGGTCTTCGGCCACTGTTTAATCCGCCCCGTACTGTCGCCTTGACCGTACTCATGTCCGCCTCTAAGCGTTGAATCTGGTCTGCCTCATAGTGGGGATGGAGCATGCCTTGATCGAAGTACTGCCGCAGGTAAGCCAGAGGGGAGAGCCAGCCCAAACCCTCAGTCGGCTTAGCGTTGTAATTGCACAGGAAGACATCCATCGCGTCCTCCATCAGCAGAAGGTCAATTTCGTACGTGGCTGCCTTCTGTTCCGCCTCGTTGACACGCCCTTGGTGAGGGTTGCTCCCGGTCGATGACATGAGCTGATGAACTGTACGCGCCACTTCCAGGAAGGAGCGTTCTATTTCTGCGCGCGTCTCGAAGTGCCCGACCGGCCCAATACACACCTGAAAACCGAAGTCGCAGCGCGCGGTAGTGGTGATCTTCTTGGCCAGGTTGGACAGGGCGCTGTCAGCGAAAAACACACCGAAACCAGTCCCTTGGCATTCATCCAGAACGCCCGAGGGCAGTCCTGCCCCTGCTGTGTAGGGAAATGCTTGATTAACCAACTCCCGCGGCCGCCAGTGGCCAAGACACGCTTGGGCAATGACTTCGCGGACATCGGCGGCCGACACCTCACTTCTCAATACCAGCTTGTACGCCAAGACAGCATTGGAAAAAGCTTCAATCATTGACAGCAGCCAGATTCGGTCAATGGTGATCCATTGGTAAATGCCGGGTGCCTGCTCGACCCGCAAGGCAAAGAAAGCGTCAATGTAATGGCCGTCCAGTTGCACACAATCAAAGGGGCGTTCTGCTTTGATGTAACGTTCATGGCCGGTACCCGTGGCGAGATGCGCCACAGCCTCCGGACTTCCGTGACTGTGTATGTATTGAACGGCGTACCGTGCTCGGAGCCTTTTCAGGTACTTGCGGATACTGGTGCGCCCTGCATGCTTGGTGTTGAACGGCCAAGCGGGGGCTGAGATCCCAGCCTTAATTAGCAGCTTGTAAAACTCGGTTATCAAATAGCTCAGTTCGCTTCGAGTGCTATCGTGCGGAGCGCCAGGTCTACGTAAGCGCTCGATCATGGCCGATTCGATGTTGCTGTGCTCGCCCAGCAGCTTGTTGAGCAAGCCAGACATGCCACCCCGCTGTTCCGTCCGTTTTGGCCCTGCAGCTTTCCGACGCTCGTAGAGCGTCACTCGTGCGTGAGCCAGCAAGGCCCGTTCGCCAAAGTAATGTCCATCCGCATCAATCGCGCAGAAACGATCAACGATTCGATTGACTTCGCTGGCTGGAAAACCGGTTCGCAATCTGATTTCGGTCATGGAGCGACCGTCAATGTACAGTTCCACCGCCAGCCGTTTACGGGCAAAAATCGGCCACTGTTCTTGCGGGACGGACGTCGGTTGGACGCGTGGCCAAGCGCCGTCCTTGATTGCTTGCGGAATGCCGACACGCTTCATAGTGACGCTCTCGCTGACCACCGCGTTTGCCGCGTCGGAGTGGTTTGCTCAATATCGAGTGTCACCCGGCCTTCGATCGCCAGCTGGATCAACGATGCAATGAGATGAGTGGGCGGTAGTGCAGAGTAGGCTTGCAGCATCTCACCCAAGGTCCCCGACTGCGCTTCGCTCACATAATTCAGGAGCGCCTGCCGAACATGATCAATGGATTGACTGCGGCTTACGGAAACGAAATGCATGAGTCGAAGCCGCGGCATTAACTCATATCGGCGTGTTAGCCGTGTTGATTCATCAAACAAGCGGTAGGTAGCGCCGTTGTCGGTAGCCATCTGCCGTTGCACGATGATCTGCTCACTGACTGTGTTTTCCTCGACGTACCCTGCCTTGACTTCGTGCCACTCCATTCCACCAGAGGCGCTCGTGGCAATCACGTCCGGCCGGGTCTTTCGACTGCCGCGTTGGTCAGCGTAGAGTTCGTCCGCTCCTGGAATCCAGAAGTTCACGATGTTTGGGTCAAATTCCAGGTGCAGCAACCAGTGAGCGAGCTCCTGATGGCTTTCCAAAATGAGGTCAGAGCGAGTCTTATGGCTGTAGACCAGCCACAGGTTGCTGCGCGTCGACTTGCGCCCCCGCAGACGGGCCAAAAAGGCATTTTCCGGTGTCTTATTAGGCATAGCCATCCCCTCGACTTAGATAGATCGCGTCGTGGAGTGACTCGCCACACCCTCGCGTGAATTCCTTTTAATCGGGGGGGCATGCACCGTCATAGGAGTATAGACCAGGCCTCTTGGGGCAGAGCGGCACGGCTCGCGGCGTGCCTGTCGGCCGCACGTTCGAAACGCCCGCAGCCCGACCACTTCACTGCTCACGTTTCTCCGCCTGAGTTGCTGCATCCGCATTGGCCAGCCTGTGCGGTGAAGTGAATCAGTACGCCGTAATTGAGGCGTTCACGAGGGACCTGCCAGGCCCACCTTCGCCGAGGAGGGGATGGGTTCCATGTAGCGGACATTACAACCCTGTGGCGACTCGACCGTAAACGATTGGAAAGGGCGCGGCCCTTACGCCTTGAGTAGCCTGGCCACCACGGAATCCTGGCTCGGGGTATTGAACGCAATTGATGGCATTATGCGAGCACTGGGTTAATATACAGCTATATGCGCGACGGGGTTTCCACGAGGACGCTGATGACTACTTCGATTGAAATTGTTGAGCTGAGAACGCTTGCGGATTTGAACTCGCTTTATCAACTCGCATCCGAGTGCACCTTTACCAAAGAGCAGTATAGGACTCCTCTGCGACCCTATCGGTTGATAAAGGCCGAGGCGAGCTGTCAGTACCAGAAGCATGGAAGGCGTTGTGCTCAGTTGCATCAGCATGGTTACGTAGTCGAGCTTCATGATGCTTCACAGGTGCTGATCGGTAACTGCTGCGCGCTCAATCACCTGGGTTTGGATGACGAGCAGGTCAGGGGACAGTTCAAGCGGCTGAGCGCTACCGAGCGGCAGAACATCCGGCGCCACAGGGTCGAAACCCTGCTTAGCCAGCGGCAATCTTTGATTGAACGAGTTCGCGCGGCGAATAGCAAACACCGTGAGCTGCAGGGCCGCGCCAGTGCGGTTCTGTCTTCCCTTCCTCAGCGTATTGGGGAACTTCTGAATAACCGCTGGAAGAGTAATGCGCTGGGAATCTCCTGGGACTACCAAGTCGTCAAGAAGGGGGTCGACGAGAAAGGCAAACCCTACGAGGAGCGGCACTGGTACCCACATTCGTTCGGCACGCTCAAGGGCTTGGGAGTGTGGTTACAGCTAGGGGGGCAGCGTTATCAGGAGCGTTTGTTTGAAATGCGCAAGCGGCTTGAGGCAATCCCAACCAAATCACGATTGAACACTGCGGAGCTGGAGTCAGCCGAAGCGGCGCTCAATGATATGACTGAGTTGGCGGTTATCGAGCGAGAACTGCATGCCCAGACCACGCTGCTCAACGACTTTCTCGACCCCGGTAATCTTCAGCTAACGGTCCAGCTTGTCAGCAGTCATCAGGCGCGCGCTGATACCGTGAAAGCCGTGCACCATTTGCTAGGACAGTCGCTCGACGTCTCTCCAAGCCAATACGTCGCGGCCATCGACCTGGCCTTCAAGCAGCGCTATTCAACCGGTGCTATCCGCATCGCCTCCTGATCCGACGCCCAACGTTCGTGCTTAGCCGCTTTTGTTACGGCGCCTGTAGGTAGGATTACGTTAGATAGGATCAAATACGTCCCATGAAGCTTTACGAAAACATCACCATCGGCAATTTCCTCTTCTCATTGGGTTACTCGATACGCGATAAGCAACGAGACTCCGGCCTGGGAGCGGCGGGATCTGTCAACTTGCTCCAACAAACGCCTGCCGACCAACTGTTGGGCGATGTGTTGGTGAAATTTAGCGGGGTGGTCCGGCTCTTGGAGTTCAAAGCAGAGGGAGCGGACTTAAGGAAGGAGCGGGGCAAACACGCAGGACTCAAGCAAATCATTAACGACCTGGGTCTCGCCGAAATTTCCCGAGAAGTGCATTGGTACGTTGAGACTAAAGCCACCGCTGATACATTAGGTCTGCTGACGGTCCCGTATCTGGATGCCTTCCCCAGAGATCATTATCCACGAAGCGGCCGGCTTGAGGCCCTTGTTCAGTCGACAGCTGAAGCCATCGCCACTCAGCAAACCCGCTTTTCCGGCGCGCAAATCAACCAGTACCTCTTGGCTATCAAGACTGTCAGTGGCAAAGCCGCTTCAGGCACTGGCGGACTGCTGCTTTTGGCTGAACCCGGTGGCGTACTGAAGTTCGCGCCGCTGGAGGACATGCTTGAGCTTAATATGAACCACCGCGATTGGGTGATGGAGCGGATCGCCCGTGCTGAGCGCAGCCACGAACTGCTGCTTCGGCAAGAGCAAGAAAAGGAGCTTGCCAAACAGATGACTTACGATCGAGGTTTGAGCCGATGACGACCCTCGTGACTGCGCGAGAATACGAAAGCTACGACGAGAAAATTCGAGCGCAAGCCGAAATGCTCACATCATTACTCTCGGCAGGATTGCAGACACAGGACGCCGCTGACAAAGCCGTTCTAGCGCTGAGCAGGCTTCAGCAAGAGGTGCACAGGCAGATCTCAAGCGCGAGAAATGACCTATCGACCCTTGCGGATGCAACTGCTACCGAGGCTGCGAAATTGCTAACTGAGAAATTCGACCAGGCCAATGAAGCTGCAGCGGTGGCAACAAAGCGCTATGAGAAAGCAGGACGCCTCTTGGGGGTGAAAACATTTGTGACCTTGGTTGGTGCTCTTGCCGTGATCGGTGCGGCCGCATGGTTCCTGGCCAGCCCTCTGTTACCGAGCCACGAGGAAATTGAGTTCCGTCGCAGGCAAATCGCCGAGATGGAAGCGAAGGCCGCGGTGCTGGCGAAGAAAGGGGTCAATCTCGACTGGGACCAATGCAAGACGGGGCTCTTGAACAGAACGAAACTGTGCTTTAGGTCGGATGGTGAGATTTACACGAGAAAAGGGACTGACCAGCACTACGCTGTACCACACCATTGAGCCACGTGGCCAAGCGCCACTGCGTTTTTGCTGTCCTGTGCCAGCTCTATGAGTGCGCCTCCCTCTCTGCGATTCCTGGCTAGATAATGTGGATCGAGTGGGACGCCGTGGCGCGGTATCGGCTGTCGGTGCTGCGTGCCGAGGTATGTCCCTATCGTGTAATGACGGTGACGCTGCGGTTCAGGCATTTTGATCAGGGCGATGCAGCTCTTCGTCACCCAGCAAACAGGTGGCGCGGCTGGACAGCATGGCTCCGGCTTGGAAGTACCCCATGACCGTATTCACGCTGCGGTGTTCGGTCATGGCCATGACCTCGCCGAGCGGCACGCCCTGACGCCCGGCCTCAGTGACGAAGCCCGAGCGCAAACTGTGCGCTGCCCAATCGCCCTCTAGGCCGGCTAACTGAGCGCGGCGCTGAACGATGCGCGCCACCTGATCCGCTGACAGCGCGGTGGTACCCACCTTGCCGCCTTTGTACAGCCGTCGGAAAAGCGGTCCGCTGACAGCCGGCGCTATTGCCAGCCAGGCGGCGAGCGCCTGTGCCGCTGGCCCACGCAGCGGTTTTTCGCGGCGAATCCCGCTGGTCTCAGTCTTGGTCGCCTTTAACGCGTACAGCCAGGTGTCGGTATCCAGGCGGCGCAGATCTTCGATCTGCAGGCCCACCACCTCCGATCGGCGCCGGCCGCCGCCACTCCAGGCCAACAGCAGCAGGGCGCGATCGCGGATTCCACGCACGCCATCGGTGCAGGTCGTGAGCATCCTCTGGAGGGGTTCCAGCGCCACCGCGGTTTTCTTGCGCACCGCCATACCCTGGCGCGCCTGCGCCTTGCGTGCCTCACGAAGCAAGGTCTTTACAGCCGCGGCTTCGCAGGGATTGTCCCAATCCTTGAGCCGGTGCCACTTGGCCACCACCGCCAGACGATGACTCACCGTACTGAACGCCAGAGCACCCAATTTACCCTTGACCCCAGCGGCGACCAGCGCTGCATCGACGTTCGCCGGCAGCAGGTGGCTCCAGGTACCGTCGGCGGTCGGGCGAGCCAGGTGATCGACGATGAACTGCACCGCCACTTCCGGTGGTAGGGCGCCGTCGCCGAGCGCCCGGCCGTAGCGCAGGCGCAGCCAGGCGGCCCAATAGGCGAGGGCGCTGCGATAGCTGCGCACGGTGTTGACAGCCGTGCCGGCGGCGATGAACGCCTCGGCTGCCGCGCGGGTAGTGTCAGCCATCTCGTGCAGGGCTAGTAGGTTATCAAACCGTGCCTGCAGTGCATCTGTATTATTCATTACGTTCAACGTATTATAAATTGAGTTTTAAATTTATAAGGTCGGATAATCTTTTATTATCAGACCTAATATACTTGGAGATGAGCCATGGCAGTAGGGGTGCCGGAACAGGAGGTGTTCGCGGCGGCGGACGCCGTATTGGCCCGCGGCGAACGGCCTACGGTTGAGCGCGTGCGCATGGAACTAGGGCGTGGCAGCCCAGCACGGGTCGGCAGCTTGCTCGATCAATGGTGGGCGCAGCTGGCCGTGCGGCTGAGCGGCGAGACCCGCCTGCCGGCGTTGCCGGCGGAAGTGTCGCAGGCGTTTGTCAACGTGTGGCAGCAGGCGATCCACTTGGCGCAGGCAGTCGCCGAGCAGGCCCTGGTTGGACAGCGGCAGGTGCTGGAATCCGAACGCGAGCGGGCGATGGCGGTCGAAGACCAGGCGCGTCAGGATGCGGCGCAGTATCGCCAGCAGGCGGCGGAGGCGGTGGCCGGCCGCCAAGTCGTGGAGACCCGCCTGGCCGACCTGGAGCAATTGTTGGTCCAGTGCCAGCAGCAGATCAATGACCTGCGTGAGCGGCATGAGGCCTTGCTCGATCAGCGTGATGTCGGGCAGGCGCAACTGGCCCTGGCGCATCAGCAGTTGCAGGACATGCACCAACAGGCGGAACAAGCACGCGAGGCCCAGCAGCACTACAGTCGCGAGGTCGAAGACCGGGCTTATCGCGAGGTCGATCGGGTTCGCGAGGAGAGCAAAGCGTTGGCCGTCCAGCTCAAGGAAGCCCATGCCCGCCTGCAAAGTCTGCAGCAGGCGTTGCTTGCGGGGCAGATGGAGTTGAGCGAGGTGCGTGAGCAACGTAGCGCGGCCTCGAGCCAAGCCCGAGGCCTACAAGACCAACTGCAGCAGTACCGTCAGGCAAGCCTGGAGGCGACGGAACAGCGCAACGCCGTGCAGCAACGCTTGCTGCAGGCCGAAGCCGACTTGGTGAGCGCCCGCGAACGGGCGGCAGCGGCGCAGGCACGGGCCGAGATTCAGGCCGAGCAGCTGGCGGCGGCTACCCGCAGTGTCGTGGCGGAGCCTGCTCGGCAGCCGCGCAAGGCTGCGTCCAATAAACGCGGAAAAGCCCTACCTGCAGGCGTCACCGTCGAACCCGCCCCCAAGCAGACCTGATGCCCGCGGGGTCCGTTGCTCCTCCCCTCGGCGCTCTGGCCAGAGCACCGACCTGATGAGCCTGAAGGCAAGGCGTAGGTCATCGGGCGCTGTACTTCCAGGCTTAGTAACGGCGCGCAGTTGGAACCAGGCTCGCCACCTGGCGTGTGTGACCAAGGGCTGAGAGCGATCCGCCGGCTGAATGATCGAATGAGCTGCGGACCTCCCGACCCGCGGTCCTGTATTCGCGTCCGAGGCGAGAGGCGTACGATTGAGGTCAGGCGACAAATCTGATATCACGCTGAGGTCACGTCGAACTGGAGAGGGTCATGCATGTTAGTCAGCTGCCTTGCCCTTCACAAATCCTAGAGTTGCTTCAAGCGAACCCTGGCCGGTGCGCCCCCTAATTTTGTTGATACCGTCACATGCTTAAACTGAAAATGTACCCGGCCAAGAACGGCGATGCCTTCTTGATCAATGCGAATGGTCAGCACGTGCTGGTCGATGCCGGCTATGCCAGCACCTACACCACGCACCTTGCGGGGGAGTTGGCTGAGCTTGCCGAGCGGGGAGAGCCCCTCAGGCTAGTGGTATGCACCCACATCGACGCGGACCATATCGGTGGTCTGTTGGCCTTGTTCAACGACAACGGTCCTCCCGGGCGTCGCCGGATCGAGATCGATGCGGTCTGGCATAACAGTCTGCGCTCGCTGCCTTACACGGCAGAGGGGGCGTGTTTAGGCGATCATGCCGGCGTGCTGGAGGCCATTAAACGACGCGGCTTCCCCGTGCCGCCAGCGCTTGCAGTCAATCCTATCGGGGCCGAGCAGGGGAGTTCGCTGGCCAAACTCCTCAGGACTCAGGGGTATCACTGGAATGATGGTGACGGCTCTCGCTCGATCGATAACCGCAGTGCTCCTTATATCTTGCTCAACCAGGTGCGTCTGGATGTGCTCGGGCCTCGCCTCGAACGATTGGAAGCCTTGCGTACGCTGTGGCTGCGAGAAATACGCCGACTTGGCCACCGAGGCAAACTGCTCAACAGCGACCTGGTCGACGATGCCTATGAAATGTGGTGCAGCTGCGCAGCGCAACAAACCAGCGCCCCGAGTGTTCGTCCTATTGCGGCTCACCGCGACCCCACCCTCGCCGAAACCTATACGCCGGATACTTCCGAGGCCAATGGCAGCTCCATTTCGTTGGTGCTCACCGCCGGCCAGGACCGTATGCTGCTGTTAGGTGACGCGTGGGCAGAAGATGTCCTCGACGAATTGACACGACGCCATCCGGGGACCCAGCAGCTGATGTTCAGTGCTGTCAAAATCGCCCATCACGGCAGCCACTACAACACCAGTCCGGAGCTGCTTGCATTGATCGATGCGCCTTGCTACCTCATTTCCACCAACGGTGGAAGGCACGGCCATCCGGACTTTGAAGTTCTGGCAGCGATCGTTGATCGACCTGCGAGCTTTGAACGCAAGCTCTATTTCAACTATGAAACCGCAGCCGCACAACGGCTACGGAGCTATTCATCAAAAGCCGGAGCGCGCTTCAGTGTTCACGTCGTCACGGATGAATGGATTCAACTAGGAGACGTCAGCTGTGGCGGATGAAGCAGTTAAACAAGCGACATGCCGGGTCACCAATGTTCATCAGGTGGGCACAGGCTGGCTGATTAGCCCCTCCTTGGTAGTGACGGCCTTTCACTGCGTGGAGGCAGCGGTGGCCGCCGGGGCAGACCTCTACGTCGAATTTAACACCGGTACCTCAGCGATACGGCATAGCGTGGAGGTTCAGGCTCACGATGAGGATTTGGATGTCTGTCTGCTGCGGCTTCCTGTCGCTCTGCAGATCGAGCCCCTCGCGATTGATAGCCGACTGCCCCGGGGCGGTGAGCAATGGTCTGCGTTTGGCTATGCCGTACACAAGCTGAACTTAGGCCACGCCCTCAACGGCACGATCCAGCAGACGTTGGGCGAACTCATTCACGGCGTGGACCTTGACCTCTCTGTCAGCCCCGAGACCCAACTCACCGATTATGGCGGTCTTTCCGGTGCGGTGTTGATGGTCGCCGGGGATTGTCGCGGCCTGTTGCGGGTCAGTGTAAATACCGCTGTCGCGGCCATAAGCTTTCACCAGTTGCGCCCGTTTCTGGAAGCCAACGGCGTATTGGCCAAGGCCGCTGCGGACGCAACGCCGAACGAGCCTGTCGGCGCCCGTCCGGACTTCGACGCGCTGTTTGAAGAGCGGCTAGCCACGCTGCAGAACGGTTACCTGATCCTGGACGGGGCACATGGCATCGGCAAGTCGACCTATTGCCAGCAATTTGTGCCCACCAGCGAATCGGTCGAGGTGCTGGGTGTGTATGCGCTGTCTGAGCGCGGACGCGGGATCACGCCTGCGCACCAGGCCCAGCCGGAAGTGTTTTTCGATTGGGTCAATTCGCTGTGGTCGAGTACGGTGAGCGGAAAGCCGGCGCGTCTGCAGGAGCTTTCTTACCCGGAGCTGATCCGGGCCAGCCACAAGCGCCTTCAAGAGCTGGCCGATCGACAGGTAACCGCGGGCAAGATTGGCGTGATCTTCATCGACGGCCTGAACGAAGCCGTCGGCGCTGGCACCGACGCGCTGCAACGTCTAGCGGCGTTGTTCCCGCCGACCTTGTCGAACGGGCTGGTCATCGTGATCACCGGTGCCGGTTTGGACGGGCATGCCGCGAGCCTGAGCACCGTACTGCCGGGGGCGATTCGGCTCACGCTGCCGGCATTGGGGCCAGACAGCCAGCGAGCGCTGTGTGCCGAGTTGCTTGATCAAGGCGTGGTGACCTCAAGGCTGGTCACCCTGTTGTGTGAGCGGGCTAAGGGGCATCCGCTGTACCTGCGGTACCTGACCGACATGGTGAACGGCGGCGCAAGTGAGGCCGACATTGTCCAAATGCCTGCATTTAGCGGCACCATCCAGGATTACTATGAATCCTTGTGGGGGCAGTTGTTGGCCGATCAGGATGCGGTCAATCTGCTGGGCCTTCTGGCGCGGCTGCGCTGGGGAATTCCGACCAAGGACTTGACGGATATGCTGCATCCGGCCGAGAGCGCGGTGTACGTCCCAACCCTAACCCGGATTCGCCATCTATTGACTGAAGCAGACAACACCGAAATCTACCACGCGTCGTTTTCGGAATTTGTCGCGCACAAAACGGCTGCGGTGAGCGAGCGGCTGCAAGAACGGTTGGCGGTGTTCTGTTGCACAGGCCACAGCGGTGACTATGGACAGTTGAATCGCGTTTATCACGGGCTGCGGGGCGGCACCGCGGCGCAGCAGCAGGCGATTCAGCTCTGCCAGCAAACCTGGGTGGACACATCGGTCACGCTCGGAGCGGAACCCGATGTGCTGCTTGGTGACATTGCGGCGACACTGACCGTGGCGACACACATCGGCGCCGCGGAGGATACGATTCGCTTGCTGCTGTTGTCGCAACGACTGACTTTCCGGTACAACACCTTGTTCACCCAAGCGGCCGAACAAGTGGCCTTGGCCCTGTGTGCACTGGGGCAGACCGACCAGGCGCTGCGTCATGTTATTCGCAACGGCCGTCTAATCGCCCCTCCGCTGGGGGCTTACGCGGTCGTTCACACCCTGATTCGGATGGGCAGTACTGAGCACGCCATTCAGCTCCTCGATACTATTCAACAATCATTGGATCCGGTTTTCGAAGCCTTTAGAGCGACAGGGAGTATTGAAACGGATCTTTTTCTCCAGACCATCATGCTGCGTCTTCATGGATTCGCTCTGGAATGCGCCGCCGGTGGCGAACCACCGACAGGTCGCATCTTGGCGGCGGCGATTCGGCAGGTCCGCGCTACGCCGGAAGCATTTGGCGAAGGCGGCTTGGTTGACGTACTCGCCAACCTAAGCGGCAGCTTCCATGGGACGAGGCTATGTCTGGACGGGCGGTATACCCCGGTTGCGCAATTGCCCTTGGCGGCTGTTCCGCCGGAAGCCCTGGTGTCGATGCTGCTCGGCGTGCTGCACCATGCTGAAACTAGCGCGGGCCTGTACGGGACACCCTTGTCTGCCAGCAAGGTTGGCTCACTGTTCAGTGATCTGGAGATGGCCAGTGATCGACTTCAGCAGCCCACCGAATTGAGTTCAGGCGTGGTCAGCACACTGATTGAAACCGGGGCGTCACCGGACCTGATCCGCAAGTGTGGTGGGACCAGTATCGTCAATGACCGGTCACTGGTGCTGTATGGGGACAATCGAGCGCGGCCGGACCTGGAGGGGTTCCAGGAGTCCTATGCACGGTGGCGGGCTGCGGAGTTTCTCGATGAGAGCCAGGTGCAACCGACAATTCAACTCGCTCCAAGCGATGACTGGGAGGCGTGGTTACGTTCGTTGGTGGCTGCCGTCGCCTGGGCAGACGGTGCTGCCCGTCGGGCAAAAGCAGGCGCTGATGAGCAGTCCCTAGGTCATGTATGGGCGTTTCTGTCGGACCGAGTACTGCCGATGCTCACGCGTCCGTTGAGTGTGCGCAGCCAATGGAAACAGGCCTATGCCATACCGGAAACCATTTTTCCTGCGCTTTTCCAGCGTTTGGCGAAACTGCTGCTGGACTGTCTGCCACAGCAGGCTGGGCAATTGTTAAAGGTACTCGATCAGGGCTTCGCCGAGCAGTTGGGGCTGTATAACGAAGGGTTTCGACAGAGCCTGGGCCTGGTGACGAACCAATTTCTGACTGTGGCTTTGGAGCCTGACACCGCTGATGCATTGTTTGATCTGGTAATCCGTTGGCGCGATTACGTCCAGACCAACGTGGAAAACCGTTACGAGCTCATTCCAGAGTTGTTGCAAATCGTGCCGTTGCTGACGCGCTTGGACGCACAGGAAGAGGCGGCCAGGACTTACCAGGCGGTATTACGCTTTTCTATGGGGCCGAGTTGGTACAAGGAAGATCAGTTGTCGCTGATGTCCAGCACACTCGCAGCGCTGCCAGCGGTCACGTCAGTACCGACCGCCTCATTGGTGCAGGTTGCGGCGTACCTGGAGCGGGCGAGCGGGGAGATGACGTTTCAGCGCTATGTGCGGGCCGACAAGAGCCATTTCATAGCGCAACTGTGCCGACGATCCCTGTACGGCCAGGCCGTTGACTACTTCAAGCATCAAACGTGTGGAACCTTGTCGCAACTGCAAGTACAAGCGGCGGCAGGGGATTTGGACCGGGTGGGGCCATTGACCGGTATGCATTTCCCTGGCGGCGCGCTTGAAGAGCAGTCCGCTTTGCTCGCGCTGCTGCGGGAAACATCGGACGGTGTTGATTGGCGGTTGCACTGGGCTTTGCTGGAAGTTTACCAGCATGGCGATGAACGCCACCTCGACGACTGGGGAACGCACTATGCCCGCTTGATCGGCGTAATGGCAGTCGGTTCCGAAGAGCTCATCTGGGCGACACGCCGCATATGGACCATTTCGCAGGGCATGAGTACCGAAAAGTCACGCAGCCTGCTACGTGCCATGGTATCAGCCATACCTACGACCCATGCTCCCGCTTTTGAGCCATTGCTTGCCGCCATCGAGAAACGGGCCCAGCCACAACTATTCGAGCCGTTGCTCGCCAGCTCGAGCCAAAGCGCTTCCGCTGCGCAGCCGGCAGCGGTTGAACCTGCGGCGACGCCAGAGGCTGAGTCCATCCACGCCAAAACCGTGGAGGAATCGCTCTACCAGCCCGGCGTGTTTGGACGGTTCTCGGTTGACGATAAGGCGCGTATCGACTTGCAGGCGGCCCTGGCGCTAAAACGTCGTGGCAATACTGCGGCCGCCGTCAAGGCGGCTGTCAACGTATTGCAGACGTTGCAGGAGGGCGGCTGGTCCATTTGGACAAACAACCACACTGGAGCACCCGCAGAACAGCTGATTCAAGACGCGGTTGCAGAGGCTGACGCGGTGATCAGGCTCTATGGTCCGCTGGTTTTGGATGAACGCCATGCGCAACACTGGTGGATCGCGTCCCACCTCATCGATAAGGTGGCCAACAAACTGGATGCGAAAGAGCAAATCAGGCTACTCGACATTTCTCTCGAGCATGTGGGGCACATGGTCGGAGTCGCCTCACCGACGGGTTTCGACTACCTCGGAGGCTCAACCACGGACCCCGCGGCAGCACTTTTCGACTTATTACTGTGGACGCTCGATCATCCGTCCTGGGAGCGGCGCGATAGTGCGGCAGCGATGTTGCTCTGGTTGGTGAGCCAAGAGGAGCGCTATTTTCCCCAAGTTGCGCGACTGGCATTTTCGATGGATCCGCGTAACCGGGCGGATCTCTCGGCGGCGGCGTTGGACCTGCTCTCCCAACGCAATCCTGTGGATTGTTGGGAGCGCCTTGCGCCACAGATAGATATTGCGGCGCTGCTCAGCGCATGTCGACACGTGTCGCGCTTGGCAATATTTTCACGCATCGTTGATCGCGCCGCAGGGCAGGGGAGCGTCTCGGCATGCACCGCACGGGCAGCACTAGACACCTTTTTAATCCAGCAGACCACTGGTTTGTCCGTCGAGAAGAGCGCCCCACCAGACTACTTCCCAAAGAGTCTGTGTACGCACTGGGAGACCCTGGTGGGGCAAGGTCTGGTAACGCCAGCCACGCGGATCACAACCGATGAGACGCTGGCGCGCCTCTGCTCACCGCTGTCAACAGACGTCGCGCAGTTACTAGAGCTGCGCGTCGCAGAAAACTTCAGAGAAGCGGAACAATTCCCGACGAGCCGCTGGGCCAACAAGGTGGGTTATGCGTTCAATATCGGCTTGTATCATCCCATGTCCCGAGAGCAGTTGTACGTTATAGACAACCTGCTGCGCTGCTATAACCCAAACAGTAGCGCAACGCCGCAGAATGGGCCGCAACTGCTCTCAGACTTCATCGCAGCGCTGAAAAGCCGGTCGCTAAAAGGGTTCCGGCCGTTCAGTCAGGGGTTAGTGTTTCTCGACGTGCAATCCGTTATCGAGCTCAATGGGGAAATGGCCACCGTTGAACTGCTGGCTCACCTTCGTCCTCCGGATCCTCGGCAGCCACCGTATTTATCGTTTGAAGGGTTCAGAGCCAACGACATGGCCCCACATATGCCTGACGGGCAAATGGCCATTTGCGTGCGGTCCCGGCCTACGGTGGCGTATTTTGCATCGCACACGCCTTCCGTGCCGACGCGCAAGTTCCTCCAGTTGATCGGGGCAAGCGAATCGGCGACTGTCCGTTACCACTGGCGTGATGGCAGTACCGTAGCGGGAAGCGGAGGCAGTCGTCGCTACGAGGCGGCGATGCTTGCTATCCATGAAGGTGCATTAACACTCCCACATGGATGGGATATTGGCTGGGAGATTCGTCTGAATGGCAAAGTCCTGGCCGTAATGAATGGTCAATAGGACAGGAGATCGCGATGAATTTTTTTGACACGCCAGGAACGCGCGCTGATTTTGAAGAGCGAATGGGCGTGCTGGCCGAACTCTGTCGAACCGGCCGCATGCGTTTTTTCGAGGGAGTAGGGGGGATGGAGAGCCTGACCCGGGTCAGATATTTACCGAACGGTAGGGTAGATTTGCTCAGTATTGATGAGTCAGCACGCCTGCAAGCGAACTCTGCTCATCAGATGCCGAATTTCGCCGCTTTGCTTGCTGCTGATGAAGCTCAATCGCCTACGGCTGTGGATAGCTGAACGCGGGGCGGCCAGTCGTAACAGCGCATATGCCACTGTGCCCGTCCCCGAAACATTCTCAGCCGCCCAGCGAGTTGTGTTTTTCTCACAGACAAAACCCTAATCTGGGCGACGCTCAAATGGCATGGCGAGCCACATACGCAGCCACCAGAGCTAAGACCCATTTCCCTCAGTCGTTGATGAATTCTTCAAATTTCCGATGGAGCGTATGACCCGGATACCTGGATATACGCTCACTTCCTACAAGATAGGAAGCAATGCTTTTGGGCTTTCGCCCCAGCTCGCGAGCGGCCAATGCTGAAACGGCACCAATCAACATCCCTGTGCATATCCTCCAAGGCTCATAAGGATCGCCGGAACCGAAGGTTGGGAGGGCAATCATCGTGGCAGCCACGGGAATCCCGACGGAGAAGATGCTGCAGATGTCATCCGTACGAAAGAATTTAATCGAATCCCTATAGTCGGCTTTTGCCCGCTCAAATCGCTTTACAAAATCGCCGACGATGTACTGAGCGTGGCCTTTGTTGTTGCACGTTGAGATCTCGGCTTTCAACAGCTTTAGTTCGTTCTGAAACAGCGTCCTAACCTCGGTATGCTCCTCGCGAAACCTCAAAAGTTTGTCGATCTTCACGTGCTCCAGATTGTGCGGCAACAGGTCGTTGATGGCCATATTTGCAAGGTACGCATTGGCGTCATCATCGTAAACGGCCTCGGTGAAACATCCTTCGTTGGCGAAGTAGGTACCCACGGCCCAACAGTCCGAGGAGTCCGTTGTAAGCTGCAGGGAACGTTGTTCAGCAACGGACGTTGCAAGGTAGAACATGTAGCCGCCGGCCAAGTCGTACGGCACCTCCAGAAAACCATCCGCGTTCAAGCGCTGGGCCAGCCCCTCAAACAATGGCAAAAGCTTGGCTTCGATCTTGCCCGGATTGATCCGCACGAATGATTCTGACGAGCATCCTGCGGGCCAGACCAAGGGACTCTCTGTGCGGGTTCGAAGGTTATAAAAGTCCAGAAAACGAGTCGCGGCGTTGTGCTTCTCGATCGGTTCAAGCGTCAGGTCAACTACTGCCCCGGCCTGGACTGCTTCCCGAACTTCCGCGTCGTCTTGTGGCGCATATTCCGCGGGTACTATCCGGTGGATGCCATCCCAAACCAGCAGCGACCGCTTCAGCGCGTCGGTATCCTGGAACTCAATTGATGGGTAGTGCAGGGCGCGTGTCATGTGGACGTCCTTGTATTCTCTGAAAAAGGTCTTGAGAGTAGTCCCGAATAGAAGATCATTACAAAAACTAGTTGGCCCATCCTCCGGCCAACGCCCTTTAAACCCCAGCTCAAGGAGCGGTGCTGGCCCGTGGTGAGCGGCCGACGGTGGAGCGGGTACGCCTGGAACTCGGCCCTGGCCGCCAGACCTGCCGGCCGAAGTGTCTCAGACCTTCGTCGCCATCTGGCAGCAGGCGATGGAGTAGTAGAGCAATCAGTGGACGAGCAGCGCAAGGTGCTGACGGAGAAGCGCGAGCAATTAGCCACGTTGGAAGTCCGAGCCGCACACTAACAGGCTGCCGAGGCGGTAGCGGCCCGCCAAGCGGTTGAAACCCAGCTGGCATAGACAATTGCTGGATCAGCGGCAAGTTCAGACAGCATCTCAACGGAGGCAAGCCGACACCCTATCTCAGCAACTGACGCTCCAAGTCCTCCTAGCCAGTGTCGAAACCGAAGGGCCGTAAACGTCCTACTATGGATTCAAAGCGAAAAAAGTAAGAATTCAGCCTGCGCCTCTCCGTGCTGGTGCTATTTATTGATTGGGGCGACGGCGTAAAAGCAGGCTAGGGGAGCCTTGCTCGCCGTTCTGCACCATTGTGTAGCAACGCACCTATCGATCATGGGGCAATGGCCTATGGACATCCTTCGGCCATTTAGCGACATTGGTCAGCCCCGCGGGCGCCAACGTTAAACGGCAAGGATGAGATTTAATGTACTTGAAACAGCTAGAGATTGAGGGCTTCAAGAGTTTCGGCAGGCGTTTCACGGTTGAGTTCCACGCAGGGCTGAACGTGTTGGTCGGAGAAAATGGAGCCGGAAAAACCGGCGTGATCAATGCGTTGCGTCAGTTGTTTCAGGATTCGGAGTCGGGTAAACGCTCGGTCGCCGAGCGCGACTTTCACAAGTCGTTCGAGCTTGATGCCGTGCCAGCCTCCAGTTTCGCCATCAAGGCGATATTTGGCGACCTCAGCATCTTTGAGAAAGTCGCACTCAATTCCTGGTGTGGCGAGCAGGACGAGGCGGTGCTTAATTTGACCGTGCTCAACCGCGAGATGCGCGGTCGCTACAGTCAGGACTTGTGGGGCGGAGCTATCAGGACGGGCGTCTTTAACCAGCAGACGCTGGACCTTATCCACTGCATCTATTTGCCGCCGCTGCGTGATGCGGAGCAAAAGTTACGGGAAGGGCGACAGTCCAGACTATCCAGGCTGATGAAGGCGTTATGCAAGGATCAGTTGCAAGTCTGCGCCAAGACCGGAACGTTGCATCCGCTTGAAGTAAAAGTCGCTGACTTCAACTCCCAGTTGGCCGCTGAACAGGACATTAAACGTGCGAACGCTCTGATCTCTAGTAGTCTGCGTGCGGCTCTCGGGGAAAGGCTGTCGCAAAACACGACGATTCAGTTTTCCGAATCCAACTTCACCAGGATCGTCGAAGGTTTGCGCTTGCTGTATTTCCCCAATGCATCACCCGCCGAACTATCGCAATTCCGTTCGCTGGATGAGAATAGTCTGGGCTACAACAATCTGCTCTATATTGCCTCTATTCTCGCCGAGTTGATTGTCGAAGATGGGGAGGGTCCAGGAGAGCGCACACTGCATAAGCTGTTGCTGATAGAGGAGCCCGAAGCGCACCTGCATCCGCAATTGCAAATCAGGCTTTTAAAGCACTTGCAGGAGGTGGCCCTCAATAAGAATATTCAGGTAGTGATTACTACCCATTCAACGGTGATTTCGTCAGCTGTTTCCATCGACAATATCATCCATATCAACGGCGGCGTCGAACCATTGGCCGTTCCTGCGCGCTTTTGCGGTCTGTCGGAGCCGAGTCGACGATTTATCGACCGCTGGTTGGACGTTACCAAGTCCAACCTACTTTTCTCCAAAGGCGTCATACTTGTCGAGGGTGTGGCGGAGGCCATTGCGTTGCCAGAGTTGGCGAAAATCGTGCTTGCGACCCGCGGCAAAGGGTTGGATACCCTGGATGACTATGGAGTGTCCGTCATCAATCTCAATGGCATCTATTTCGCCCATTTCATGCAGCTGTTTTGTGAGGTCGAGGGGCAGATGCGTAGCCGTAACCTGCCCATTCCCTGCGCAGGTCTCACTGATAAGGATCCGGTCAAAACCCAAAAGGTGCGGGTACAGGATCAGTTGGTCGACGTTATCGTCAAACCGCATGCAGGGAATTTGGCGGACGGGACCAATCCTGCACTGGGCCTGATCCCCAACATTGCGATGTCCCAATACGGGCGCTTGTTTAGTGGCGAGCTGAAAACCTTTGAGTATGACCTCGCAATGACGGCGAGCAATCTGCAGTTGATGCTGCAGGTGGCGTATAACAACTGGCCCACCGATGGCCCGATCAAGGCTTCGTTCAATGACATGCTTGCGGCCGACTTTGGGGCTATGTCTGAAGCGCAGAAAGCCGAATATGCCTACGAGCTTTTGGAGCGCATTGATTCCAACAGTATGGGGAAGGGGCTGTACGCCCAGCTACTGGCCGACAAGCTTGAACAGGGCGACTGCGCGTTTGCCGTACCGTACTACATCCAGCAGGCCATCTTTTGGGCGTGCGCTATCGCTGAGGAAGCGGTTCAATGACCTTTCCCAGCGAAGAGCAGCGGCGGTACCTCGGCTCCTCCATTGACGACAATGTTTACCTGGAAGCCTGTCCAGGGAGCGGAAAAACCGAAGTGATTGCCGCCAAAGTGGCGCGCGAAATCGAAGATTGGCAAGGTTATCCGGGGGGGATCGCGCTGTTGTCATTTGCCAACAGCGCCGCCGATGAGCTGAGGAGCCGGCTGATCGCTCACCGGCAACGGGCCCCGGTGGCCTACCCGCACTGGGTGTCGACGATTGACAGCTTCATCCTCAATTGTCTCGTGGGGCCCGTTGCCCATCGACTCACCGGCTATGCCGGCAAGGATGGCGATTTCCGGCTGCGGTTAGTCGATGCTTCGTCAACGGTTTACGTCAAAACTAAATACGCCATAGAACGCATCCACGTTCCCGCCAACCAGTACGACTTTGATCTGGCTACGGGACGGTTTGTCTTCCGAACGGGGGAGCCCGGGCTGGACCGCAAGCTGAACGCCATGGACTTGGCCGATTGGCAATTGCGTGACCTCAGAGAGGCCAAGACGCGTTTCAAAGCAGCAGGTTTTGCCACCTACCGAGATGTCGAACATCTCGCTATCCAGATCCTGAAGGAACCAAAGTTGTTAGACTTTTGCGCTCGATTGGCCCTGCGCTATCCATTTTTGGTGATCGACGAGTGTCAGGATCTCTCGGTGGAGCAGTTGACCGTCCTGGAGGGCTTGCTCGGACTGGGTGTGAAAATGCATATCGTGGGAGATCTCAACCAGTCTATTTACGGGTTTCGCCATGCGGATCCTTTACGTGTCGTGCAGTTCATCCGCGATCATGGATTCATCCGTCTGCTACTGCGTCAGAACTTTCGCAGTTCTCAGTCCATTGTCAATCTGTGTTCTGAGCTGGTGCCGGGAAACAAAACTCACGGCAATCCAACGATTCAGCCGGTTATGCCAGTAATTGTCGAGTATGACGACTGCCCCTCGGAAGCGATGCCTCTGTTCATGCGCCTCAGTGACAGCTATGCAAACCGGGTGATCGTCTCACGTGGTCATTCGACACTGAACCGATTTTTCAGCGGCGCCAATGACCTGAACAATACTGAACGCTTGGCACTTGCCTGCTCTTTGACGGGCAATGATTCGGCGTTCGCCATCCAGAAGTCACTCGCGCTATTTGGAGAGTGGCTGTCCAGCAAGTTGGATTATTCCGCAAAACCTAACTCCTTCCATTGCCCTGTAGATGTTGAGTCCGAGCTCGAATGGCGATTGTTTCTACATCAGGCACTAGCATTCATCACAAGCGCGGGCGCTTCTGTCGCGGGCCAGAATTGGAGCCGGTGGTGCCGGGTTGCCAAGGCCCGTCTTAATGAGCTACCAATGCAGGCCTTTGTCATCGCGGATATCGCTGTGGCAATTGCACCATTGGCAACACTTGGATTGCGCTCCCCTGCGGGACTCGGTGAGCAACTGGTAACTCAGAGACTTTCGTTAGTGACGTTGCATCAGCGCCGCATTCGACTGGCAACGATTCATGAAATTAAGGGTGAAACTCACGAAGCGACAATGCTGGTCTCAGCATCACGCCGCGGGGATCAGTCTCATTGGGCGGATTGGATTAGTGACAAAAACTTAGAAGCGGCAAGGCTCGCTTATGTCGCGAGTTCAAGACCAAAAAATCTATTGGTCTGGGCAGTCAAGAAATTAAAAGCCGCCGAGAGAATTACGCTTCAACGGATTGGATTTGAAATAGCTAATCAATAAGGCAGCAATAACAAATGTAAATCGAGGAGCTAAGAGAGGATACTAAGAAGTGAACTTTGCACTAACTATGTATTCTGCCGTCAGCCCAAAAAGTTTGCAACTTTTGGATAACTGAGCAAACTTCAGCAGCTCAGCCCCCGTAGAGCCCAATTGTCCCCACACACCGACTTAGAGCGTGCTCGGGCGTGAGTGGTATTAAGGAGAAAGTGCTTGCAGCCGGCAGTGATCGATGTATTGTATCGAGCGGTAGTTTTTAATCATCAAGAAGCCTGGCAGCAACTCGATGAGCGCGCTGCTGAGTGCGCAGCTATGCGGAGCCTAATCAGTACGGATCAACCAGGTGGAATAGATCTGGGTCTTGGACTTGGCGTAGATGGCAACGAATTTATAATCCCGCTGATTCAGGGGCCTAGGGCCTTCTTTGTCTCAGCCAAGACGGCTGTGCAGGGATTGCTGCAGGCAGGTCGATCCGAAATATTGCTTGATTACTCACTGAGTTTTGACTCGAATTTTGCTGAAAGATTAAAGCGGCTAATCAATCAAACAACGGCTTCTGCAGATCAAGATCTTGCACGGGTCAAAACCATTCTTATGTTGAAGGCGAACAATCCGCGGGTTCAATTCGATATCTTGCCGTTTCTCTATGAAAACGTCCGACTTTCAAGAGATGACACGAGTAATGAGCGACCAATCGACACCCTTGTCGCGTTTCGCACTTTGGATTATCTCGATTGGGACCGCTTCCGAAAAACGGAGGAGTTGCACTTCAATGGCGAATCGATCCACGCTTTGAAGGGGCGGCTTCGTCCTGCGGCTGAACGGCTTATTTACGGCCTCCACGCAAACGAAGAATTTTTGCGCCATGAAGCATCGGTCCTGGCGACAGAGGCCTTACTGCTGAGGCTAGCGGGGCTTTGGCATGCACCCAATCGAGATGTGAAAGCGATCTTTGGACAACTGATCGACTACTGCGTCAATGATCTAGGTTTCATTCCGATGACCGACTTGAGTTTGATTTGGAAGGGAATAGCGACGAAACAGGCGGCTCGCTTTTTCGGCCCCATCACTGGTCGTTCGCACACGATTTTCGAAAAAATAAAGGGAATGGCGTGGGATCTCTCCCATCTACGACTACTGGAGCGCATGGCTGCGCAAAATAGCTATGGCGCTTTTCACATTCCGTTTTTTGTCTCGTTAGATGCCAAGTGGCGGGAGTTATTGCGCTTGAATCCGATCCGCTTCATGTTGTTCGATGACCACACCCGCCGGATGCTCTCGGGACGGGCTGATGAAGAGAGGTTCCAAGAGATCTGTTTATCCAGCGTTAGCGAGAGCACTAAGCGTCTCCTATCACATGAGCAAGTTGCAAAACGTCGCGCTGCCGCCTCCTCACTGAGCATTGAAGCGATGCACACTTTGGTGAGGAAAGAGCAGGAGCGATGGCTGTGAATGGAACCTTTCTGCAAATGTCAGCAGATGGGAAATTGCACCTGACTTGACCAAGCGTTTGCATCCCATCTGACCACCTGTTTGCATTTGACTTGACCAGCCATTTGCATCGGATGTGGCCAGCGCACGGGTACGTCTTGACCGGCAGGTATCGACCCTTAGCTGGCCTTCATGTAGGGCAGCTTGCGGCCAAACACGGACAGGGGTGGAGCGCCACGCCGAAGGCCATTCTGCCGGGTGCATGCATGTCCATTATGTAGCGGCACGGAGGAATGCGGAGGCGTGGCCGGAAGGGAAGATCTGGACTTGGCTGTCTCCTGTAATGACCGACCCTATGATCGGTGAGGCAGGCGCTGACCGGTCAAAAACAAAGCCCGCCTTGGTAGGCGGGCTATCGAACGTCTCCAAGGGGAGGCTCATCGCCAACAAGTCTCGGAGCAAGCAAGTTCAGAATACACAGTTTTCAGCACGATGTCGTTACGAGGTCAGGGTGGCTTTGACCAGCGAACGCACACCCGAAAATTTACACAGCTCGCGGGCAAGAACTAAAAATTTCAAAACATGCAGGGAGTCCGGTTTTGCATCGTTAGTTTTCCGCATTTCGCAGGTTTAGTTCTGAGCGCTTCGGGGGCTGGTGACATCATGAACATCTCTAACATAGCACATCATTTAACATAATATACATTATGCGTAGTCACCTATAGAGGCTTGGCCCCCGTGCCAGGCTGCTTTTCACCAGGTGTTCCGGCTGACCAGGTCGAATTTCTCGTGTGCGAGAAAAACACCGTCACAAGCATGGCTATGGTTTGCATGGTTCATCAGCGGCATCGATTCGAATGTTGGCACGTGCAACGACGGCTATCGCCTCGACAATATGAGCTGCGTCACCAGTCTCGTATGCATCGGCCAAAAAGACATCTACGGCCTCAGGGTCAACCAGCGCGTCTGCTGGATCATAATCATGAATCGGCTCTGTCATTTGATCACCTGGGAAAAATATGAAGCCAGCATCTGGCTCTGACAATAAACGCTGGAACGTCACCTGCAAAGACGCTGCTGATGGACTGGCAACCTGATCGTACCTTTGCCTGACGATTTCGAGCGGCTTTCGGATTAACCACTGGTGACAAGCTGGACATGAAAATACAACCGGACGGCACGATATCCCTGGCACCCGTTTGTTCGTAGGTTTTATTCAGCCATTCAATGCCAGATGCATCTACAGCCCTCAGACTACGCGGCCTGTTACCGATTACGCGTGCATTCACTGGACGCTAATCTCGGTCTTTTTGAGAGATGGCGTTCAAATTTGTTAGATATCTAACATGGATGAGCTACCCCTGGATCATCTGGTGAGCTACCCTCTCCCACTAATATCAATAACTTATAACTCAACTAAATAGTCATTTAGTTGAGTTATAAGAGTCAAGCAATACAAGGGGCCGTGGCGGATAGCCACAGGCCCCCTGCTCCTCCTCCGGCCTCCTGCCAACCACAGGCCGGAATTCGGCTATCTGGGCGCTACCGAGGGTGGTTTCCATACCACCCTCGCCTGTCACTCGTGCGCTGCCTCAGGCGCCGCCAAACACAATGTCGCTATTGAGCAGATCGACCCCGACCAAGGTGATGGTCGTTGTCTGCCCGCCCGTCTCGGCAACCGTCACGATGCTGTCTGCACCGCTGTTGTCGATCGATTGGACAACGGCGCTCTGGTCGCCGTTGAGCACCAGCGTGTCGCGCAGGCTTAGGCTCACATCGAAGCCGGTGACCTGATACAGGTTCTCGGCGACAGACAGATCGATGTTGAAGGCATCCCGCTCACCGCCCGTGCCGACCAGGATGAAGTCGAACGTTGCGTTGGCCGCCTCGTTGGCGAACAGGTTGGCGTCGAACGTACTGGTCGCTGTGTCCCCGTCCTTGTCCGTCAGCGTCGCGTTGAACGCCAGCTTGATATCGCTGGCCAGGTTCTCGGTCTCCTGAATGAACTGGATCACCGGGATCTTGATCTCGCCCCTGGCCATCGTCAGCTGCACCGCATCGATCAGCGCCGTGCCCTGCTTCTCAATGAGGAAGGATACCTGCCCACCGGCCTCCGGCGTCAGGGTGTTGACCTCGATGAGGTTCGAGAATGTGCCATCCTCGTAGTAGATCCTGTAGTACAGGTCCTCGGTCGCCGTGTTGTATCCCCCCACGGAGTTGTCGATGAACACCTTCATGGCTGTCAGCAGGCTCTCCGGGTTGATGACGAAACTTTCATCGGCGTTGCTGATGGCTGCCAGGTTGTCCCCTTGGAAGAGGTTATTGGCGACGCCGATGCCGGATGTGCTGACGTTCATGGCCGCCGGGTCTATGTACGCTGGCAAGGGGTTGGTCTGCAGCGCAGCTTCAGTGGGGTCGGGTTCTCCGAGCCCGATGCCGGTCAGGATGTCCGCCGTAGACGCAAGCGCCTTGGCGGAAAAGAACACAATCTCCTCGGAGGGCGAAGGGATAGCCGGGTCATCCGGCTCTGGAATCAACAAGGTGCGCACCGGGTCCGGGCCGCCGGCAGCGAGTGCGCCGTCGGCACTGCTGAGCACGATCGTCGAAGCAAAGCCTTGCACCAGATCCAGTGCATAGCTGCCATTGGCAAAGGCGGTCAGCGTGTAGTCGACGGTGGTGTCCGCCGTTGCGGCGTTGTTGTCGAAGTCACCGGTCAAGGTCCCGGCGAACTGGTACGCACCATTGAGGTCCGGCGAGGGCACCAGCTCGGTGAGCGTGCCGGTCCCGGTCGTGGTCGTGTTGTCGGGTCTGACGAGGGTGAACTGGCCATTGACCAACGAGATGTTCAATCCCGTCGTCCCCAGCCCATCGGCGCCGGCCGACTTGCTCCAGAAGCCGTATTGCGCAAGGACGCTACCGGTCCCGATCAGGTTGCCGAATGCGAGTGCCGGGCCGTCGTCCTTGATCACCAGGTTCTGCCCGATATTGAGGGTGGCCTGGGCGCTGTCACCGTCCTTGTCGGTCTTGGTTGCCGTCAGGGTCACCAGGTTGTCCGAGGCCAGGCTGGTCGAGTCATCCGGATTGGTCGCGTCGGGATGGATCACGGCGCGGAGCTGGTCGAGGGTGACGTCACCGTTGGCGGCAACGCTGACGGTGAGCACCAGTTGATTGGTCGTCGCCGTGCGGCCTTCGACCACGCCGCCGTTGAGCGACAGGTTGACCGCCTCACCGGTGGCGGAATCGGTCAGCCCGGAGGCCCCCGCTACCACGCCCAGCGCATAGGTCAGGGTGCCAGCGCCATCGGCGCCGAACGCCGAGCTGAAGTTGGCGGCGAAGTTCTGCGTGGCGTTGGTCGCCAGCACCGTTTCGTCCACTGTCAGTGTCGGCTCCGTACCGGTGGTGTTGATGCTTGGCCCATCATCCTTGAACACCAGGTTTTGCCCGATGTTCAGAGTGGCCTGGGCGCTGTCACCGTCCCTGTCGGTTTTGGTTGCCGTCAGGGTCACCAGGTTGTCCGAAGTCAAACTGGTGGAATCATCCGGATTGGTGGTGTTGGAATGCACTACGGCGCGGAGCTGGTCGAGGGTGACGTCACCGTTGGCGGCGACGCTGACGGTGAACACCAGTTGATTGGTCGTCGCCGTGCGGCCTTCGACTACTGTGCCATTAAGCGACAGGTTGACCGCCTCACCGCTGGCGGTGTCGGTCAGTCCGGAGGCCCCGGCTACCACGCCCAGCGCATAGGTCAGCGTGCCAGCACCATCGGCGCCAAACGCCGAGGTGAAGTTGGCGGCGAAGTTCTGCGTGGCGTTGGTTGCCAGTACGGTTTCATCGACTGTCAGTATCGGCTCCGTGCCAGTGGTGTTGATGCTTGGCCCGTCATCCTTGAACACCAGGTTTTGCCCGATGTTGAGGGTGGCCTGGACGCTGTCGCCGTCCCCGTCGGTTTTGGTTGCCGTCAGGGTGACCAGGTTGTCCGAGGTCAGGCTGGTGGAGTCATCCGGATTGGTGGTGTCGGAATGCACCACGGCGCGGAGCTGGTCGAGGGTGACATCACCGTTGGCGGCGACGCTGACGGTGAACACCAGTTGATTGGTCGTCGCCGTGCGGCCTTCCACCACTGTGCCGTTGAGCGACAGGTTGACGGCCTCACCGGTGGCGGTGTCGGTCAGCCCGGAAGCCCCCGCTACCACGCCCAGCGCATAGGTCAGGGTGCCGGCGCCATCGGCGCCAAACGCCGAGGTGAAGTTGGCGGCAAAGCTTTGCGTGGCGTCGGTTGCCAGCACGGTTTCATCGACGGTCAGCGTTGGCTCGGTGCCAGTGGTGCTAATGCTCGGGCCGTCGTCCTCGAAGATCATCTTCGAGCCGATTTCGGCGGTCGTAGTCGAGGCTTGGAGCAGCTTGAAGCCACCGATATCGAAATCGGCGTGGTTATTGCCCTTGGCGTCGACGGCCGCGCCGTTCTCGATGAGCACGCGGTTGTGGTCTGCCGTTGTGGTGTATTCAATCCTGTAGCCGGCTTTAACGCCGGTGATGGTCGCAACCCCGGAAGCAAAGCTGATGACAATGGCCGGATCATTCGCCGATCCGTCCGAGTTCTCGATCACCAGCCCGGTGCTGATGTTGATGACGCGAATATTGCCGATTGCAACCGACGCATCACCCACATAGCCGTTGATGAAATTCGCGCCAGGTTCAGCAGCGGTGCTGAATGCGCTGATTTTTACCACCGCGCTCTTGCCGCTTTGCAACTGCACGACGTCGAACGTGGCCGACCTCGTATTGAAGACATTGGTGAAGTCGATGTTGGATTCAACATCTGCTTCGTTCTGATCCAGGTTGGGAATGGTCACATTCTGCCTGGCACCGGTGACGAACGAAAAGCGGATGCCCTCCTGTTCAACAATCATCTGGTTGTTAGTGCCGAAGGTGGTCGGGCCACCTGCCTGGCTGGTATTGATCGTATCGCCCGTCGTTATATTGGCGCCGCTCGATTGGTCGGCGGGGTTCTTGCCGGTGGCGATAATGGTCGGGTCAGTGATCCGCAAGACCCCACCGTCGTCGACCACGGTCGGGTTCGCCGTCGTGAACATCAGGAACAGGTTTTGCCCGGAAGGCGCATTGGCCAGGCTGAATACCAGGTCCTGGCTGGTGCCGATGAACACCTTGTTCAGCAGGTTGAGGGCATCGTCCGGGTTACTGGCGTCTGGATGCTTGAGCGGCTGGTATTCCACGGTCCAGATCTTGCCGCCGGTGACCGGCGATCCGCTTTCTTGAATGTAGGCCGCGAACACGATCGCACCGGCTGGCCCCCCGGCTCGGCCCAGCAGGATGTTGTTGTTGGTATCGGTATAAAGAAGGATGCTGGTGCCATCGAGGGTATCGAGTCCGCTGTCCAGGCCATTGAGCGGTGCGCCCAGGCTGTCGGTGAAGCTGACATCGGTAACGCTGGCTCCGGGTGCCGCGGTGATGGTGAACGCATCGCTGCCGGTGTTACCCACCGCCCCCGTATAGCCACTCAGGGCTGCACCTGTTGCGGTACCGGCCCCCAGCGCTGTCAAGCGGGTAGCGAAGGCCGAGGGCAGCGCCGAGATCAGAATGTCATTGTCGTCAGCGTCTCCCGCAGGGCTTGCGGTGGCCGTGCTGTTCTGCAATCCGGCGGTTTCGTCCAACGAAACGTTCACCCCCGTCGCCGCGACACTCAGGGTGCTGGCCACGGTGATGGCAGTGCTGGCGGGGGCGGCGTCTGTCGGGTTGGTGGAGGCGATCGTGATGGGAAACAGGCCGGCATCAGCGTCATCGGTAAGGTCGCTCGTCGGCGATGTGGTTTTTTTGCGGATTGTCATAGCGTTCTCCCGAGCAAGCCCAGCCACAGAGGCTGGAGCGTGGACCTTTACTGCTAGATGCCATCACTGTGAACACGCGTCGGGAATTGCGCATCGGCCGATACTCCCAGGCCGGATGGGAGTTTCAGCCTACCTGGGAGGGCAAACGAGATGATCTGGGAGCGCGCTACCGATCTGATTGGTGAATTCGGCGTCCCTCTCCCCACGAGGTTGATCGTTTGCGGGTTTCAGGGGCTGTCGAGGGTAGTCCGACTGGGAATCGTTTTTTTACAATTCATAGCATTTTGACCTTTCTGCGCTAACGTCAATTAACAACGACAGTTATTCAAACCAGAAGAGCAATCCCCTCTCGGGATCGCCAGACGAACAATAGGTGTGAGCAATCTGTAACAAGCAGACCTAAACCAGACAAGGAAGCAGTGAATGAACAATGATTACGTGAAAGTACTCAAGCGAGCTGCGTGGACTTTGGTTTTCACTGGATTACCTGCCAGCATGGCCCTGGCAGCCCCCGGCAACTGTTCAACATTGGCCCCCCTACCCGCCGTCCTCGAAGTCGGTGAAGGCATGCAAACGGTGATGGGCTCGGAGGTGGCCATCACTCGATTGGCTGTCGGCGATCCGAAAATCGCCGACGTGCACCTCAATAACAATAAGGACTTCCTGGTGACCGGCATTGCCCCCGGCGCTACCAGCCTGATGGTCTGGACCGCATGTTCCAGCTCACCTCGCCAGAGCATGGTGTTTGTCCAGGGCAAAGGCGCCGGTTCGCTGGTGAGCACGGTGATGCCGCCCTCGGAAGACCCACTGCTGCCCAGCCAGGTACAGACCGACATCCGCTTTGTCGAAGTCAGCCGTACCAAGTTGAAAGAGGCCAGCACGTCGATCTTCGGCAAAGGCGGCAGTTTTCTGTTTGGCTCCCCCGGCACCGTCCCCCTGGTCACCGTGTCGCCCGGCCAGCTTGGCAACACGGCAGCCCGTATCCCGCTGGATAATGGCAGTTTCAATATCGGCTTCGGTGGCGGCAACGTGCTGGGCTTGATCAACGCGCTCGAAGGCAGTGGCTTTGCCTATACCCTGGCGCGTCCGAGCCTGGTGGCGTTGAGTGGTCAGAGTGCGAGCTTCCTGGCCGGCGGCGAGGTGCCTATCCCGGTGCCCAGTAGTGGTAGCGACACGGTCACTATTGAGTACAAAGAGTTCGGGATTCGCCTGACCCTGACGCCAACCATCATTGGCCGCGATCGAATCGCCTTGAAGGTGGCACCGGAAGTCAGTGAACTCGACTATGAAAATGGCGTGAGGATCCAGGACTTTGTCGTTCCCGGGTTGCGGGTGCGCCGCACTGACACCAGTATTTCCCTGGCTGACGGCGAGAGCTTCGTGATCAGCGGCTTGATCAGTTCGACCAATACCTCATCGGTGAGCAAGTTCCCTGGCCTGGGCGACGTTCCGATTCTTGGGGCGTTCTTTCGCGACTCCACCATCAGCCGCGAGGAAAAGGAGCTGCTGATGATCGTGACCCCGCGCCTGGTACAACCGTTGGCGGCGAATGCCCGACTGCCTTCGTTGCCGGGCGAAAAACTGCGTAATTACGACCCGAACTGGTTCCGTATGTATTTCCTCGAAGACGGTAACTTCGACAAGCTCAGCGGCTTGTCGAAATGAGCACCAGGACATTGCAGGAGCACAGCATGAAGACAATGATTGCGGCGTTGGGACTGGTGATGCTCAGCGGCTGCGCCACCGATGGAGGCGCACGATGGTCGGGCATGGGCTCGGCCTCGTGCGCCAAGCCGAGCCCGGATCAGGAGCTGTCGCTGAGCATGGCGGATGACATGATCAGTGACGGCAAGTTGCATGCAGGCTTGGCCAATTTGCAGAACCTGCCGCCTGATCTTGCGGCCGTGCGCCTGCGCAAGGCCAAGATCTACCGCATGCTTGGGCAAAACGAGGCCGAGCCGCTGTATCGCAGTTTGCTGGGGACTTGCCTTGCCGCCGAGGGGGAACACGGCCTGGGCCAATTGGCCGCCGCGCACACCGATACCGAGCAGGCGCTAAAGCATTTGCAGCGGGCCGCGCAACTGTCCCCCACTGACGAGAAGATTCGCAACGACCTGGGCGTGGTCTACCTCAAGCAATTCAAGCTCAAAGAGGCACGTTTCGAGTTCATCACCGCCATGGAATTGAAGCAGTCCGATCAGTTGGCGGCCGTCAACCTGGTGACCTTGCTGATTTATCAAGGTAACTGGAAGCAAGCCTCGGAGTTGGTCAGTCGTATGGGCTTGAGCCCCGAACAAGTCAGCGAAGCCCAGGTACGCGCCGAAAAACTCAAGAGCTCGGCCAAGGCCGTAGCAGTGCCCAGTGATCGGGTAGCAACAGCGCTCGATCCGTCGCCATCCGGTGTCAATCCGCCAACAACGCAGAGGTAGTGATGAAACAGAACATACTCAGCTACCTGGGACTGTTGCTTGTTCCGCTCGCAGCCCAGGCTATCGAACCCGGTCCTTCATCGAAATATCAGCAGGAAACCGAACACTGGTTACTGCTGCAGTCTCGCGGTCAGGCCGTTTCGCCTATCCCGCAAACAGCGGCGGCCAGTGAGCGCGACCTGAGCCTGCAACGCTGGCTGGAGAGTTACAAACATCCCATCCCGCAGTTCTTCAAGGACTACTCCGGCTCAAACAGGAAGTAACCCATAACGACAAGGGGCCTCTGCCTCCAGCGGGTAAACCCGCTGGAGGCAGAGGCCCCTTGTCGTTGAGGTTTGCCCGCCTCTGCTTACAACTTCCCGAAGACCTTGAACACACCAATGATTGCTGGGCCGATCGCCACCAGGAAAAAGCTCGGCCACAGGCAGAAAATCAGTGGGAACATCAGTTTAGTGCCGATCTTAGCTGCTTTCTCTTCCGCCAACTGGGTACGCCGGTCGCGAAACTCTTCAGCGTAGATACGCAAGGTAGCCCCGACACTGGTACCAAAGCGGATGCTCTGCGCGAGCAAGCTGACCAGCCCGCGAATGTCTTCCAGGCCAGTCCGTTCGGCCAGGCGCTTGAGCGCTTCGGTACTGGGGATCCCGGCGCGGACTTCGGAGTTGACCAGCGCCAGTTCCACGGCCAGATCGGGTTGGCTGACCGCCATTTCCTCGGATACCCGCTCGATCGCCTGGGGCAAGGCCAGGCCCGACTCGACACACACCACCATCAGGTCCAGGGCATCCGGGAAGGCGACAAGCAAGCGGGTCATCCGTGCCTGTTTGCGCGCGTTGACGTAAATGGACGGTGCCAGCCACCCCACCCCCAGCGCCACTAGCAGCACGACCATACCGACGAGCAGCGACAGTTTTGGAATCAGCGGCAATGCCAGCACCGCAAGGCCCACCATGGCCAATGGCGACAACAGGCGAATGGCCCAGTACATCTGCACCGCTGCGTGCGAGCGATAGCCGGCATGGGTCAGCAGCGTTCGGGTCGCCGAGGGCTGGCCCTGCTCTACCGAGGAAAAGCGCTGGCCGACTTGCTCCAGCAACAGTTGCAGATTGCTGGGCGTGCTTTGCCCGTAACTCTCCCCGCCATGACCGCGTTTAATCAGCAAAAGACGCCGCTGTACCGGGTCTTGCAACCCCTGCACCAGCAGCACCAGCGTTGCCACCGCGAGCACTACGCTCAGGCCGATGGCCCCCGCGAACAACAGGCGCGCCAGTTGCTCGTCGCCCACCACACTGTTGATCAAGCTCAGCAGATAGTTCATGACCCCCTCCTCGACACCTGGCGATGTTCAAACCTGGATGCGGATGATTTTGCGGATCCAGAAAATCCCGATCAGCATCGCCACAAATGCCCCGATCACCATTTTCTGGCCCAGGGGCTCGTTGAGCAGCATCGGCAGGTAAGTCGGGCTCGACAGCACAATCGCCGCGGACAATACAAAAGGCACGGAGACCAGTATCCAGCCCGACATGCGCCCTTCGGCCGACAATGTCTTGATCTTGCGTTGAAAGCGAAAGCGCCCACGAATCAGGCTGCTCAACCGTTCCAGCACCTCCGTCAGGTTGCCGCCGGTTTCGCGGTGGATCAGCACCGTTGTCACCAGCATCATCACGGTCATGCTCGGCATGCGCTCAAGCAGACCCAGCATGGCCCGACGCACATCGTTGCCGTAGTTGATATCGGCGAACGTCAGGCCGAACTCATGGGCGACCGGCCCCTTATGCTCCTCGGCCACCAACTGCAGGGTTTCGTTGAACGGATGACCGGCACGCAACGCCCGGCACATCGCATCCAGGGCATCGGGTAGGCCTTCCTCGAACTGGGCGAAGCGTTTGCCACGGTCGCGGGATATCTTCAGCACCGGCAGCCAGAATGCCAGCATGGCCGCAGGGACAGCCACCCACCAGAGTTGGCTGAACAGCCAAACCACGAGCCCGGTTGCCACCGCCAGGACCAGCCCAAGCAACAGTACCCGGTAGGCGCGGTAGTCATGCCCGGCCTGTTCAATCATCTGTGCCAGCGACTCCATCGCCGGCAACTGCTCCAGACGGGCTTCCAGCGGTGACAAACGGCGCAGGTATTTCTGGCGCAGCACCGACTGCATGTTCGCCTGGTTACTGGCGGTCTCCAGCAGATTCAGGCGGCTACGGATACGCTTGCGCACCTTGCTGGCCTCGCCAAACACCGGAACCGCCAAGCCCTGGCTGAGCAGAAACATGGCCGTGAACACCATGCCGAGGAACGCCAGAATAAACTCGCCGGGGATTTGGTTCATGTTTATCCCTCCATCCAGTCAGGCCGAAACAGGCTGAGCGGCAGTTCGATACCGCGCCTGGCGAGCACATCGCGAAACGCCGGCACCATGCCGGTGGGGCGAAATTCGCCGAGGACTTCACCGTGCTCACCGATACCGTTGCGCACGAAGGCGAAAATCTCGGTCATGGTGATGATCTCGCCCTCCATGCCGTTGATCTCCTGGACGCTGACCAGGCGCCGTGTGCCATCCTCCTGACGCTCCAGCTGGATGACGACGCTGAGGGCCGAGGCTATCTGCTGACGCATGGCCTTGATCGGAAAGGTCGCGCCGGTCATCGAGACCATGTTCTCGATCCGGCCCAGGGCGTCGCGCGCGGTGTTGGCATGGATGGTGGTGAGCGAACCGTCGTGTCCGGTGTTCATCGCCGTCAACATATCCAGCGCTTCGGCGCCACGCACCTCGCCGATCACGATGCGGTCAGGGCGCATACGCAGGCTGTTACGCACCAGTTCGCGCTGGCTCACCTCGCCCCTGCCCTCGATATTCGCCGGACGGGTTTCAAGGCGTACCACATGGGGCTGTTGCAACTGCAACTCGGCCGAGTCTTCGATGGTAACGATCCGCTCGTTGTGCGGGATGAAGCTGGACAGCACGTTGAGCATGGTGGTCTTGCCACTGCCGGTACCGCCCGAGATCAGCACATTCATGCGGCCACGAACGATTGCCTTGAGCATCAGGGCAATGGAGGGCGTCAGGGTGCCCATCTTCACCAGGCTCTCCGTGTTGAGCAGGTCCACGGCAAAGCGCCGGATCGACATGCTCGGCCCGTCGATGGCGAGCGGCGGGATGATGGCATTGACCCGGGAACCGTCCTTGAGCCGGGCGTCCACCAGCGGTGACGACTCATCAATGCGCCGGCCCAGGCTGGAGACGATACGGTCAATGATGTTCAGCAGGTGGTGATTGTCGCGAAAATGCACATCGGTTCTCTGCAACTTGCCAAACCGCTCGACATACACCGAGTCAAACCCGTTGACCAGGATGTCGGACACGCTGTGGTCGGCCAACAGCGGTTCCAGGGGGCCAAGGCCAAGCACTTCGTCCGTGATCTGCTTGATGATCATTTGACGGCTGCTGGCACTGACCGGCGCCGAGTGCTCGTCGAGCAGGCGCTGACAGATCTCGCGGATCTGCCGCGTCGCTTCGGCAGGCTCCAGGGAATCGAGCAATGACAGGTCCATGACCTTGAGCAGCAATTGGTAGATCTTCTCCCGCCAGTCGGTCTCCACCTGATTGAGTTTGGTCCGGGTTTCGTAGAGCACGTCCGGTATGGCGGCCTCCCAGGCCATCAGTACACTGACGCAGTTTTCACTGTCGGCCTGTACATTCTGCTCGTCTGCCGGAGCATTTTTGCTGGCATGCTGACGCAGGCGATTACGAAAGTCGCTGAGCATGGCTTAACCTCCGAACAAACGGCTAAAGGTACGTTTAAACAGCCCCCGCTCGCTGGCCACCACCCCGATCAGGTTCTGGTTCAGCTCACGCATGGCTAAAGTCACGGCTGCACGCGGCGCGTGGACCTCCAGCGGTACACCGCTGTTCTGGCTTTCACTGACCACCGAATAGTCGTTGGGGAGCTTCTGCACGTCGGTGCAGCGCAGGGCCTCGGTAATGTCCTTGAGGCTGACCGGCGAGGTTTTGTTGTAGCGATTGACCACCACCTGCAAGCGATTGCCCTGCACACCCAGGTCGTCGCGCAGGATGCGTGTCAGGCGCGTGCCGTCTTTCAGGTGGCTGAGACTCTGTTGCATCACGATGTAGATCCGGTCCGCCTGCTCCAGCGTGACGCCTGTGAGGTGGTCGATTTGCCGCGGCAAATCCACCACCACCCAGTCATAGGTACTGCGCGCCAGCCGCAACAGGCTTTCCAGTTGTTCCAGGCGAACATCCTGCGACAGGCACAGTTCACCCGTACGGCCACTGAGGACATGCAGGGTCGGGCTGAAGTGGCTGCAGAAACCGCGCAAGGCGATGCTGTCCAGCTCGTCGACCTGTTTCAACACTTCCATGTGGCTGTGTGTCGGCAGTACATCCAGGCAGTGGGCCACCGTGCCGAACTGCAGGTCCAGGTCCAGCAGCAGGGTTCTGCCACCGCGGATGCTCAGCTGATGGGCCAGATTACAGGCCAGCATGGTGGCGCCCGATCCGCCCTTGGCATTCATCACCGCCACCAGCTTGCCGCCTGTGCCCTGTTCGGCATGGACCTCCAGCAACATGCGGTTGATTGCCGCCTGCAGGTCGTCAGCCGCCACTGGCTCGGGCAAGAAATCCCGGGCGCCGGCCTGCATCGCCATGCGCATGCCTTCACGCTCATCCAGCGGGCCGCAGACCAACAATGGCGGTCGCTCTTTGAGCGGATGCTGCAGCAGGGCCGCCAGCTCCTCGCGCCACAAGTGGCTGACCCGCAACAGCAACAAATCAGGCATTTGCTCCAGCCCATACAGCGGGTCGGTGTGACCGTTGCTCACCAGGCGCGTGTTGACGTTCAGGTTGGGCAAACCCTGGCTCAACGCTTTCAGATGGTTCAACGCCGTCACGTCACGTCCACTGATCAATAGGCGCATGCCTGTTTTTTCAGTCACGCTGGCGACGGGAGCTTCTTTGGTATTTAGCATGGCGTAATCTCCGGGGTGACTCCCGCCTCGGGTTGCCGACCAAGGCTTTCACGCGGCACGGTCGACCTGTACACCGGCAGGGTGAACCCCCCACCGAACCCGGGGATCAACAGCTTGAAGGTGAAGTTGCTCAGTTGTAACTGGATATAGCGAATGGCTCGAAAGCCGCTGGCGCCGCTGAGGTCGCCGGGGCTTGCGATCACCGCACCGTCCTCGTCCAGGTAGACCAGGTTCAGGTTGGCCGTGGCCAGGTTGCCGATCAGACTGCTCGTACCACTGTTAGTGGCCGCATTGAAAATGGCCCGACGCAAAATCACCGGGTCATGGATATCGCACACCGCCGCCAGGCGAGCACCGCGGCGAACGCTTTCATTCAGTGCGTTGACGGTGAAATACAGTCGGCCCATTTCCAGCACGCCGAACAGCAAGGTGAAAAACACCAGGCTGGTAATCGCGAACTCGACGACATACACACCGCGCATACGCTTGAGATTCATCATAAGGCCCTCATCACCACGGTAGAGGTCAACGTCAGGCCAAGCGGTTCGCTCTGGCCATAGAACGCAGGTAGTGCGCTACCGATCACCGGCAAGAAGGTGTAGTTGATACTGACCTGGACGTGATCAGTGCCCACTACCGTCACCGAGACTTTTCCGGTGGTCAGCCCCGGTACCACCGCCGGGTAGCCATTGGGGTTGGCCGGCACACCGTACACCGCAACGCTCTGGGCCTGGGCGCGAAGCGTGTCGCTCACTTCGACCTTGCCCAAGGTTGCATTCCAGGCCTGGCCGGCGACAAAACGTCCAGCATCCCGACTGGCTTGCATCAGGCTGTTGTACTGGAACAGCATGCGGCCGAACTCACCGAAGGTGAACAGCAGCAGTACCAGCAGTGGCAGCGTAATCACCATTTCCACCATCGCCAGCCCACGCTGGGCCTGCGGCGGCTTGCGTCCACGGTGTCCCATAAGGCCTCCTAAGAGTCGGTACTCGGTGTCTGGCTGTTATCGATATAGGTTTTGTACAGCTGAATGATTTGCGGGCCTGCGTCGTTGACAGGATTGGGGCCAGGCACATTGTCGCCCTCGCACTGTTTGACGAACTGGCCGAATATCTGCGCCGAGTTGCCCTGTTGATTGGCCGGTTGCATCACGTAATAGCAGCCGAAGCTCAACACCGGAATCGACGACGCCCCGTCGTTCTTGCCGGAGCAATCGCCGATCACCACTTTCAGGATCCGCCGCTCGAACGCGCCGTTGCCCAGGCAGCCGCCGCCGGTGCCGGCAACACATGCGGCAGAGGCCCGTGCCCAGTCGTTGTAGTCGTACAGGGCTTCACCACCGGCGGTGACGAGGTTGCCATTGGTGGAGGTGACGGTCTGGTTGTTGTACTGGATCTGTTCCGGTGTACCGGTGTACGTCAACGACTTGGCATTGACCGCAATCACCAGGTCCGGCGGATAGTCCGCAGCACTGAGGCCACCTGAATATTCGTTGAAGCGCGTATTCAGGCCTTGAGAGGCAGGCCCTACGGTGTTGCCCGGCTTGGTCAGGACGTTGTCGCCGACGCTGTTGCACTGATTGATTCCGCCCGCCAGGCCTTGCCTCACGGTGTTGCCGCCCGAGCCGAAGTCGAGCAGCTGAAAATTGCCGGGGCCGATTGCCGAACTGTTGTTCGCCGCCGTTTTCAACACTTGCAAATCACCGAACTTGAACCCCCAGAACATCCCGGTAGCGGGGTCGTTCTTGCTCGGGTCGCCACACACCATCAGCGGCGTGATATTACACGGGCTGGCAGGGCTGGGGCCGGCGGTGGCCACCGCGGCCACGGCCTTGTTCGGGGCAACGCCATCGCCGATCGCCTTCAATATGCCCCAGAAAAAACCGCTCAGCGGGTAGTTGGGCACCGAAACCCGTACATAGCTCGCATTGGCCGGGCCCGGAAAGGAAAAAGGCCCATAGACACTGGCAGACAGCTCTACCGTGGCGAAGCCGGAAACATTATTGCCAACAGCGCTGGCCAGTTCCTTGTTGCCACTGGCGTTGGCATTAAGCGTCAGTGTGCCCAGGGCAGCGGCTTGCGTGAGGCTGGCCGAGCCGGTTGCACCGTATACCTCGCTGAGCGTCTTGGCCCCGCTCAGGGCTGCGGCATCGACAGCATTTTGCAGCCGCGCCTTGTTTACCAGCATATGCCCGCCGTCCAGCGCAAAAGCCCCCATCACCAGGATGGCGGCCATGGCGATCACCGCCAGCACAATAATCGTTCCGCGCTGTTGCCCTGGAAACGCACGGAGTGGTTGGTGGATACGTGCTCTCATCATCAAGCCCTCCAGAGTTCTGCCGACCTTGATCTGCCGGGTGCCGTCGCCCACCACCGCCAAGCGGCGACGCTACCTGGCGGGCGATGCCTGCAACGGTTGCGCCTGTCAGCTACAGAGTGTTCACGCGTTTGACTTCGATACCGCGGATCAGCGTGATACCACTGACGTCAGATCCGCCCTTGCGCTGGACGATCTGCTTGACCGGCGGCACTGGCGCAACCTGGGCCAGCTCCACCGGTTTGGTGACCGGTAGCTTGTTGTTGTCCAGTGGATTGCGCAGGGCCAGTTGCAGCTTCCCGTCCGTCATGCCCTTGACCAGCAGTTCCGCTTCGTCGGGCGTCATTTCCAGGGTGACCGCACGTACCACCACCGGCTGGGTCTTGTCGGTACTGGCGGTCTGGTCCACTGCCAGTACCCGCAAGTCCTCCAGAATGGTGCGGGACTCGGCGTTACCGGTATTACCTGTCTGCTTGGTCGCCAGGACATCGACCCGATTACCCGGCAAGAGGAACCCGCCCACCCCCACCACATCATCCACACGTACCGAAATCGCACGTTTGGTGGGTTCGATCAGCGAGGCCAGCGTGCTCCCGCCCAGGTGCGCGGCCAGACGCGCACCGCGCACGATATCGCCGTTCAACATGGAGAACGTGGCGATTTTGCCGACGACCTTGTCGATGGCATCGAAGGCATCGTCGGGTACCGTGTCCTTGGGCATGCGCACCAGTGTCACCTGTTGCGCCTCGACCATTTGCCCAAAAGCGATTTCCACGGTGGCCACCACCACGTTCTGCTGATTATCGTCGGGGCTGGCGTTGAGCCGGGCACTGAGCCAGGTGTTGGCCATCCATGCGGCGCCCAACCCCAGGATCACGGACAAGGCAATCAAGATGAAAGTACGAGAACTCATGGCGATATCTCCTTACCTATCCAAGGAAGTCGAGCTGTACGAAATAGTTGTGCCATGCCCACTCCAGCTCCTGCGCCGACAACTGCCCTGTGCCGCCCAGGTAACGCTGGCGGTCGAGGGCCATGTTCAACAGGTCCCGTGGATGGCAAGGCACCAGCGGCATGTTTTCAACGCCGTAGAGTTCCTCAAGCACGTAATGCAGTAGCTGCGGGTCGTGAGACATACCCAGGCGTTCACTTTCCTGGCGCCAGATGCGTTCGTATTCTTCGGCTTTCAGGTAGCCGAATTGCAGCTTGTAGCCAATGCGCCGCAAAAACGCTTCGTCGGCCAGCTCCAGCGGATTGAGGTTGGTGGAAAACACCAGGATCAGGTCGAACGGCAGCTCACAGTGCCGCCCACCGCCGAGGTTAAGAAAATCACGTTTCTCCTCCATCGGCACGATCCAGCGGTTGAACAGCTCGGCCGGCGACATGCGTTGACGCCCCATGTCATCGATGACAAACAGGCCATTGCTGGCCTTGAGCTGCAGTGGCGCCTGGTACTGGCGCGTGAAAGGGTCGTAGCGGACATCCAGCTGCTCCATGCTCAATTCGCCGCCGGTAATGACGATCGGGCGTTCACAGCGCAGTAGCCGGCGATCGACCCCTTCGTCGAGCAGCAGATTGCTCTGCAGTTCATCGTCGCCAACCAGGCGCCGGTGTACCTGTGGGTCGTAAATCTCGATCACCGCATCGTTGATTGCAATGGCATGAGGTACCCAGATGGTTTCGTCAAACAGACGTATCAAGCGGCTGCTGACATAGGTTTTGCCAGTGCCCGCCGGCCCGTAGATCATGATGGCGCGGCCGGAATTGAGCGCCACACCCAGTTGGTCGAGCATGCTTTGCGCCAGGACCACCCCGCCAAAGGCGTGTTGCATGTCTTGGGCATTGATCCGACCGTGGTGAATGGTCTGCAGCTTGAGCAGCGCGCGATAGCTACTCACCGGAAAAGGCGCCGCACCGATATAGCCGCTGCGCGCCAATGCATCACGGGCGGCGCTGCGACCGCGTTCAGTCAACCCGTAGCGCAATGTTTGACCACCGGATTGCCCCAGTATTTCGACACGACCGTCCTTGCGCAGAAAGGTCAGTACTTCTTCAAGCACCGCGCCTGTCAGTGCCAGGCGTTCCACCAGCCGCGACATGTCCAGCACACCGGCATCGTGCAGATGCTTGCAGACCAGGTCACCGAGCAAGTTGTCCGCCAACCCGGTTTCACGGATGGTGCGTGGCTGTGGCGCCAGCCGCTGCACAACTTCTTCGCGCGCATCGTGAGTAACGCTGCTGTTGCTGATGGCGTACATAGTGTTCTCCTGACCTACTGGCCGAGGGGCAGCCAGAAGACACTGGTCAAAGTGCCGAGCAGGACTGCGACTGAATAGGGAAAGGGCTTGCCTGCCACTTCATCAACCGCTGGCGAGAAATAGGCCCTGGCTTTCAACATCAGCCAGTAGCGCCCCATGGTCTGCTGTACTTGACCACGCACGAGGACAATCAATACTCCGCATAGACCGCCGGCGATAAGGCTGAACAGCGCGGTCCACAGGGCATCGTGGGGAGTAAGAAAGGCGCCGACCATGGCCATTAGCTTGACATCACCGGCAGCCATCCCCCCAAAGGCATACATCGGGAGGAAAACGGCAAAACCGATCAACATACCCAGCGCCCCATAGCCAAACCCGATGACACCCAGGGTGTAAACCTGGCCGGCCAAGCCCAGCCCCAAACCCAGCAAGACCAAGAGGTTGGGAATGCGGTGATGGCGAAGATCGCTCAGCACCGCTATACCCAGCAGCCCCAGCAACGATGCAATAACGACTGATTGCTCCATGCCCATGGCTGCAACCCTCTGTGGACGGTGGGGTGTTAGCAAGTGGTGCCTTTGACTGCGCAGCCCAGGCTTTTAATGGCTGCACTGACGTTACCGCCCAGGGTGACAAATGCGGCAACAGCGCCCAGCGTTATCAACCCACCCGCCACCGCATACTCGACAATGGTCAGGCCATCTTCGTCTTTGATGAACTTCACTACCGACGTCTTGATCGATTGCAGATTCATTTTGCTCACCTCGTTCAGTGTGTTGTTTTTAGAGCAGCACTTCTGGTACTGCCTGGGTGAACATTAGTCAGAAGCACAACGCAGGGGTTAGGAGTTTTTTGCTCAACGCTAGGAGTTTTTTGCGGTATTTAGCGGCGCAAGAAAAAATACTAAGTACGCCGTCTTAAACCCGAACGCACGCGATCAATAGGGAATAACTTACATAACGTTGCAACCTAATCGCAGGCGAAACTCGGTCGCCTCCCGCTACCCTGCAAAGACCCGAAACAGCGCCAATGCGCCGAGAAACAAATCTCGCCAAACGGTCTAAGCAAGCGCTTTCTTATCAGGATTTGATCTGCTCACAGGCAACACAACGACGATACTGGTCAACGAGGAAGAAATATCAGGAGCGGGGCCAGGACAGTGAAGTCCGACGCGCCAAGAGACTGGATTGTTGGGGGGCTCGGCACGCAGGCCTTTAGCCTGCGGCGCCACGGCTGAGAAGACTCCACCTTGTCCGAACGGGATCATGGTTAATCAACCAGGCAGAGTCCATATGATGCGTTTTTATCCTCGCGACACGTCCCTCAGCCTGCGGCAAGGTGTTCGTCGCCGCCACGGCCCAGAGGCTAGCAAGCTGCTGGCGCTCTGGGCGGGGCCGACGATGCGTGTTGTGCCGCTAGCAGGTGGTGCCTTTGACTGCACAACCCAGGCTGGTAATGGCGGTAGCCACGTTACCGCCAAGTGTCACGAAAGCAGCCACGGCGCCCAGTGTAATCAAACCACCCGCTACCGCATATTCAACAATCGTCAGGCCTTCTTCGTCCTTGATGAATTTCAGCACCGACGTTTTGATCGATTGCAGATTCATTTTATTCACCTCATCTAAGTTCTATTGGCCGAGGCGGTGACTTAGTGTGCCGCCTGTTTGCATCCTAGTCAGGAGACATAACGAGGGGTTAGGAGTTTTTTATTGATTACTAGGATTATTTTGCAGCGCTGCCTGCCCGGCGAGGTTAAGAAAACGAGAAACAAGGAAGGAATGAGAAAATGAAACCTGAATCGGCCAACTTGCCATTTCTGCTGTGGTTCGATCGCACCCGGGATCGATCGGCCGAGGCGTTGGTTGCGCATTTTCGCCCGACCTGTGAATGCCGTATCGCCAAGAACGGCGAGTTGTCCGAGCTTGCGGGTGAGCGCCAGCCAGACATGGTCTGCATCCATTATGACCGCCCGGACATGCCTGGCCTCAACCTGCTGCTGGAGATCAAGCACAAGTCCCCCTCGATACCGATCGCCATGTTCACCGTACAGCACTCCGAGGAGCTTGCCGTATGGGCCATGCGCTCGCGTGTCTGGGAGTACATCGTGCTGCCCCTGTGCAACAGCGAAAAAAGCCGCTTTCTGCACGCACTGCAGCAACTCTGCGAACTGCGCCGCAGCACTCACTTCCATGCCAAGAAGCCACTGATCGAACATGGCCCGTCGCTGCCGGACAGCATCCGGCTGACCGCTGAGCACCACAAGCACCAGGCACTCAGTAACGTATTGCTCTACATCGACCAGCATTTGCGCGACAGCATCGACCAGAAAGAACTGGCAAAGCGCTGCGGCATGACCACCTTTCGCTTCAGCCGCCTGTTCAAGGAAGTCAATGGCCTGGGGTTCATGGAGTACATCCTGAGCAAACGGATGGACTTTGCCAGGGACCTGCTCGACAACAGCCAGATGCCCATCACCAGCATCGGTTACGAAGTCGGATTCAAGGACCCTTCTTATTTTGCCCGTGCCTTCAAGCAATTCGTCGGGTGTACACCTAGCGAGTACCGGCAGCTCCCTCGAGCTGAAAGCTCCGGGGCAGAATCGACCTCAACGGAAGAACTCTCGGAGGTCGTCGAAAGCCTGCGACTGGGTGCCAAACGCTGAAAGATGGCCACGAGCCATTAGCCCGTTTGTGCTAATCGACCCCCCTCTTTCCCGGCGCTATATTCCTCTTCACCCCAGTGTTCCCCAGTGCCGCTGCTTTGCGGCGCGAGGGATCGCCGTGCCTGCAACAACACAACAACACCAAGGAAGAAGCGCCATGAAACCTGCATTCAACAAGCTCACCCTGCTCAGCGCCCTGCTCAGCGCCCTGCTCGTCGCCCTCGCCGGCTGCCAGACTATGAAACCCAACGAAGATCGCCTGAAAACCACTGCCCAGACGACGATCGGCGAGCCGGTGACCAAGATTTCCAACGTGCGCAACGACAACAGCGCCACTTACTTCATCGCCAGCACCGCTTCAGGGGATTACAACTGCGAGCTGCCCAGCGGCGTCATGGTCGGGATCGCGTCGATGGGCATGGGGATGAGTGCACACTGCTACAACAAGAACAGTGGCCGGCCGCAAAATCCGCTGCAGCGCTATTGATCCTCAGCTAAACCGGTTCTGTGCGGGGTTCACGCAACGAGCGCAAGGTGGTGCGTAACTCGGCCGGGCGCACCGGCTTGGACAGAATCGCGATCTGGCGGTCATGCAGGGCCGCCTGGATCTTCTCCACCTCATGCCCGGTGAGGATCAGCGCCGGCACCGCCCTGCCCCGTTGCGCACGTAGCTGGTCGATGCACTCGATGCCGGTGGCCTGATTGCCCAGGTCATAGTCGGCGACGATGATATCGCAGTCGCTGAGCAGGTCCTTGCCACTGGATTCGGCCTGCACCTCGCAGCCCCAGCGTTCAAGCAACGCTTTGGTGGCCAGCAGCACGTTGCGGTCATCCTCCACCAGGCACACTTTCAGGCCGGTCAACAAGCCGACCTGGCTCGCTTGCTCTCGGGTGACCGGCTGCCGGGGTGCTTCAACCTTGCGCAAGCCCAGCAGGCTCACCGCCGTACCATGGCCGACCCGCGAACGTATCGCCACCTGCATGTCCATCATCCGGCCCAGGCGTCTGACGATCGACAGGCCCAGGCCCACGCCTTCAACGTCCTTGTCGCGCAACTGGCGCACGCGGTAGAACTCCTCGAAGACCTTGGGCAATTCATCGGCATCAATGCCGCAGCCCTGGTCATAAACGACAATGGCCAACCCGTCCCCACGCTTGCGCACAGCGATCAGTACCGGCCGCTGCGGTGCGTACTTGAAGCAGTTGGACAGCACGTTCTGGACCATGGTGGCCAGCAGCGCCGGGTCAATCTGCACCCAGTGCTCGGCCACCCGCAGGCGCAATTCGACGCCGGCCCAACGCGCCGCTTCGGCGTTCTGGCGCACCAGATCGTGGAGCAGATCAGCCAGCTGTACGCATTGCAGGCGGGGTTGCAGGCGCCCGTTGTCGAGGGTGTACAGGTCGAGAATCGAGCGAAACAGTTGTGCGACGTTGAGCAGCGAGCGGTCGATGTTGTCGACCAGGCGCCGCTCCTCCTCGCCCAGGCGCGCTTCGCGCAGGCAAGCGGTGAACAGGCCGATCGAGTGAATCGGTTGGCGCAGGTCGTGACTGGCCTGGGCCAGAAAGCGCGACTTTTCCAGGTTGGCGGCGGTCGCTTCTTCGGAGGCCTTGCGCGTGCGCTCAAGCAGCAGGTGCGCGTACATGGGGATGACCGTACTGGTGATCATCAGCATCAGCACCATGAACGGTTGCGCCTGCCAGTAAGGGGTCAGCCGGTAAACGCAGAGCAAGGCCAACAACGCCAGGGCGGTGGCGATCGCCAGGTACCGCGAGCCATAGCGCATGCCATTGCCCAGGTTGACCCAGACCATCACCGCGTACAGCGGCAGCGCGGCCTCGCCACCCACCACCAGGCCGAAACAGGTGCCGGTGTAGTCCTGGACCATGCTGAAGATACGCCGGGCCGGATAGTGGCCCGGCCAGCGCACGATGACCTGGCGCAGGACGATCGACAGCAACAGGAACAGGACGATGTAGATCATGATCGGCAGGTACATGTTGACCTGCTGCCCGGGCAGAAAACCCAACACGCTGATATAGATCATGGCAAGGCCGGCGACAATGATCCGCAGGTTGGCCTGGTCGAGCTCGGTATTTTTCTCGAACTTCATCGGGAACATCCTTGTGCGACAGTCGTCATATCCAGTACGTACACCGGGCAGCGTCCGTGCCCGGTGGTAAAGTAACACGCCTGTAAGGAACGCCAGGCCCAGGGAGGCACTCGACATGGCATGCCGGATCATCATAGCTGACGACCACCCGCTGTTTCGCGAAGCGATGGTGGGGACTGTCCAGCGCCTGTTACCTGATGCGCTGATCGAACAAGCCGGGGATTTCGACAGCGTCCTGGCACAGGTTGCACGCGGCGCGGAGCCCGACACCCTGCTCCTTGACCTGCGCTTCCCGGGGCTTACCTGCATTACTCAGTTGGTCGACTTGCGACAACAGTTGCGCCGCACCACCCTGATTGTGGTGTCGATGGTCGATGACCCGGAGCTGATCAGCGAAGTGATGGCCGCCGGTATCGACGGTTTCATTGGCAAGAACATCGCCCCCGACGAGATCGGCCAGGCGATTCTGGCCATTCGCGAAGGCGAAGTGCTGGTGCGTTTTGCTCCGTCCGGGTTGCTGCCGCTGGACACCAGTGCAGTGGCCACCACCCTGACCGCGCGTCAGCAAGAGGTGTTGCGCCTGATCGCCGAGGGCAAGACCAACAAGGAAATCGCCCGCGCGCTGGATATCTCGCCCTTTACCGTGCGCATTCATGTGTCGTCGTTGTTGCGCACCCTCAACGTGCCGTCGCGGGCCGCCGCGGTGAAATACGCTGTCACACCATAGGGGCCGGCTTGCCCCGCGATTTCACTACTGAAGCCCAGGCTCGTCAGGCTTTCGTCCGCTGTCGCAGTGTGAATACCCAGCATTTTTTTATCGCCAGCAAGCGTGCATCCGCCCACCGACTATATTGATAAAGCCGCCCGCTGCGGCAGGTGGGAAGCGCAGCCGTCCGTTTTTTCCACACCTTGGGACATCACCATGGTCTGATACTGCATGCCCCTTCCCACCCCGACCAAGTGATCTTGAAATGCCACTTTGCTCTGCTAGCGTTAGCAGCGCACCAGCGCATCCCCGCGTTCGCGGGTTGCAACCGCGGTACAAGGACGATAGACCCTCTGCCAACAATGATTGGAGGCAACAATGAGCGCAGTCACCAGTTCGACCAATTTCGGTCATGGCTACCCCACCCCCGGCCCACAAACACCCAACGCACAGAAGGTGCTGGACCATGTGTTCTTTCTCTCCGAGTCCGCATGGAAACAGGTCCGCGAAGAGGAGCAGTTCGACTTCATCATCATCGGTACCGGCTTCTGCTCCCTGGCCTTCGCCGAGCGGATCCTGGGCAGCAACCCCAAGGCGCGGATCCTGATGGTCGAACGCGGGCCGTTCTTCCTCCCCGAGCACTTCCAGAACCTGCCGATCCCCTACCAGAAAACCCTCGGCGGCTTTTCCGAAACCTTCCCCTGGACCCTCTCGGCCCGCACCGCCAGCCAGCCACCGGGCAACATCGGCTGGCAGCACGGCATGGTGCCGTTCTTTGGCGGGCGCAGCATCATGTGGAGCGCCTGGTGCCCACGGCCGACCAAAGATGAAATGGCCTTCTGGCCCGAGCAGACCATCGCTGCCGCCGAGGCCCGCTTCGAGTCGGCCGAGAAGCTGCTCAACGTGATCCCGGCCGACAAGATCGACACCCAGCTCGACCCGCAAGTGCGCGCCCATGTTACCGAGCAGCGCCCGGTCTACGGCACCCTGCAGCTTGAGCTGCAGAAAATGCTCGAGCACAACATCGGCAAGATCGACTCGGCCACGCGCTGGTTACCGGCGCCACTTGCTGCCGCTGCCGATCGTGCTGGCGGCGTTGACTTCGCCAAGTTTTCGACCCCGGCCTCGATCATGGAACTGGCGGGCAAACAAGCCGACCTTGCCGCCGCCGGCAGCGGCAGCCCGCTGCGCATCATTACCGAGTGCGTTGTCGAACGTATCCACCAGCAGGATGGCGTAGCCACTGCGCTGCAAACCTCGCGCGGGGTGGTCAACATCGGCAATGCCAAGCTGATCCTGGCCATGGGCACCCTGCCGCCGGCGACCTTGCTGATGAACTCGTTCCCGCAGGTCAAGCGTGCTGGCGATCGCTTTACCGCGCACTTCATCACCTCGGTGGTGGCGCGGGTGCCGCGCAAGGACTACCCGTTCGCCGCCAAGCTGGCCGAGCTGGAACTGGCGGCGATCTACCTGGCCGGCAAGAACCGGGACAACGGCATGCAGTACCACGTGCAGCTGTCGGTGCTGTCTGACCGCGAGCCTGCAAAGAACGCGCAGAAAGCCGCGCGCTACATGCCTGACGTGGTGGCCACCGCATCCATGGCGCAACTGGAATCGTCGAAGGATTACCTGGTGTTCGTTTGCGCCGTGCTCGGCGAGATCGACTTCCGCAACCCGGAAAACCACTTCCACCTCAACGGCCAGGCCGACCCGACCACCAACGTCAACCTGCAGGTGCTGGCCAGCGAAACCGACCGGCAAACCTGGGACACCATGGATCAAGGGACCTTCCAGATGATGGAACGGGTGTTTGCCCCCGAGGGCAAGGTCGAATACTGGCATGGCGACCCGAACCTGGGCCATTGGACCAGCGAGCGGCCAAGCATTCCCGAGCGCCGGGTGGCCGGGCTGGTGCACGAAGGCTCGACACTGTGGATTGGCGACAAGGACGAAGGCGTCGTTGGCCTGGATTACCGCCCCCATGGTGTGGAAAACGTCTACGTCACCGGTGGCGCGCTGTGGCCGGCCAGTGGTTCGTGGAACCCGACCATGACCATGGTGGCCCTGGCCCAGGACCTGGCTGACCAGCAACTGCACTGCATCAATGCCGTCCAGCCGCTAACCTCGGACCTGACCGAAGTCTGACCGAAGCCTGATCTGTAGGAGCTGACAACTCCTACAGAGCCTTCCCCCTCAACGCCGTCTTTCAGACGCTGCCGTGGCGTTCGCGAATCAGCTTCTTGTTGATCTTGCCGACGCTGGTTTTCGGAATCTCGCTGACAAAGCGCACCAGCCGCGGGATCGCCCATTTATTCAGGTGGCCACTGTCGACAAACGGCTGCAGGTGGCGGGCCAGCGCTGGCTGGTCCAGCTCGACGCCGGCAACGCAGACCACCAGGGCCAGCGGCTGTTCGCCCCATTGCGCATCGGCCACCGCCACCACCGCCACCGACTCGACACCGCTGTGCTGGCTGATCAGGCTCTCCAGCGCCACCGAGCTGATCCACTCGCCGCCGGTCTTGATCACGTCCTTGATCCGATCGCGAATCTGCACCACGCCGTGTTCATTGATGCAGGCCATGTCACCGGTGTGCAGCCAGCCGCCGGCCCAGAGCGCGGCGCCCTGCTCCGGCTCTTTCAGGTAGCCCTGGGTCAGCCACGGCGCGCGGACGACGATTTCCCCGAGGCTTTCGCCGTCATGGGCCAGCGCCTCGCCGTATTCGTCGACGATGCGCAGGTCCACCAGCGGGATCGGCACCCCGGCATTGATGCGTAGCGGCAGTTGCTCGTGCATCGGCAGCGCCAGGTCCGCAGCGCTGAGGCGGGTGACGCTGAGCAACGGGCAGCTCTCCGACATGCCGTAACCGCAGTGCACGCGAATGCCCCGGGCGCTGGCCCGCGCCGCCAGGCCCTGGGTCAGGGCACTGCCACCGAGCAGCATCTTCCAGCCGCTAAGGTCGGTGCGCTGGCCCTCTTCGCAGTCGAGCATCATCTGCAGCAGGGTCGGTACGCAGTGGGAGAAGCTCACCTGCTCTTCACGCATCAAGCGCACCAACTGGTTGGGCTCGTAGCGGCCGGGGTAAACCTGTTTGATCCCCAGTGCCGTGGCCACGTAAGGCACGCCCCAGGCATGCACGTGGAACATCGGTGTAATGGGCATGTACACATCACCCGAGCGCAGCAGTGCCTCGCCTCCGCTGGCGGCGAAGGTGCCCAGTTCATTGAGGGTGTGCAGCACCAGTTGCCGATGGGTGAAGTACACGCCCTTGGGGTTGCCGGTGGTGCCGGTGGTGTAGAACAGCGTGGCGACGGAGTTTTCGTCGAAGTCGGCGAAGTCGAACGAGGTCTCGGCGCTGGCCAGCAGCGCTTCGTACTCACCCAGCAGCGGCAGATCCGTGTCGGCGCCAGGGCCATCGCTCAGGCCAATGTAGCCCTTCACCGTCGGCAACTGATCGCGCAACGGCGCAATCAGCGGCAGAAAGTCGTCATGCACCAGCACCAGGTGATCCTCGGCATGGTTCATGGTGTAGCGCACCTGCTCCGGTGACAGCCGGACGTTGACGGTATGCAGCACCGCGCCGAGCATCGGCACGGCAAAGAAGCACTCCAGCGCGCGGTGGCTGTCCCAGTCGAGCAAGGCCACGGTGTCGCCGGGTCTGACCCCGGCTTGGCTGAGCACATTGGCCAGGCGCTGGATGCGTTCGAGCAAGGTGCTGTAGCTGTAGCGCAGCTTGTCGGCATAGACGATTTCCTGGCCGGGCTGATAGCGCACCCCCGAGAGCAGCAGGCGCTTGATCAGCAACGGATAAGCATAGGCCCCGGGGGCCGGTTCGATGATGCGGGTGGTGGTCATGTGCGCCTCGTTCACAGTTGTTCGGCCTTAAGCAGGTACAGGCTCTGGCTGCCGGCCTTGACGCTGGCACTGAGCGAGCGGATGCGCGGCAGCAAGCGGGCGAAATAGAAGCGGGCGGTGCCCACCTTGCTCTGGTAGAACGCGCCGTCCTGCGCCAGGGCGACGTCCGCCATCTGCGCCCATAAATAGGCATACAGCGTGTAGCCGAACACCTGCAGGTACTCCACCGCCGCCGCGCCAATTTCCTTCGGGTTGCCCTGGGCGCGATCGAGCACCCAGGCGGTCAGGTCATCGAGGTTGGCCACGGCCAGTTGCAACGGCGCCTTGAACTCGCCACGTGACGGCGCCAGCCCCTCGGCGAAGGCGTTGATCTCCTGCGCCAGCGCCGCGTAGGTGCGGCCACCGTCGGCAACCAGCTTGCGCCCGAGCAGGTCCAGGGCCTGGATACCATTGGTGCCCTCGTAGATCTGGGTGATGCGACAATCACGAATCAGTTGTTCCTGGCCCCATTCGCGGATGTAACCGTGGCCGCCGAACACCTGCTGGCCGTGCACGGTGGTCTCCAGGCCCATGTCGGTGAGAAATGCCTTGGCCACCGGGGTCAGTAGTGCCACCCGCGCTTCGGCCCGGCTGCGTTCATGGGCGTCTTCGCTGTACTTGGCCAGGTCCAGTTGCAGTGCTACATAGGTGGAAAACGCTCGCCCGCCTTCATTCAGCGCTTTCATGGTCAGCAGCATGCGCCGAACATCCGGGTGCACGATGATCGGGTCGGCCGCCTGTTCACGCGCCTGCGGCCCGTTAGAAGCGCGGCTTTGCAGGCATTCGCGGGCATAGGCAACGGCGTTCTGGTACGAGCGCTCGCCCAACGCCAGGCCCTGGATACCCACGCCCAGGCGCTCGTAGTTCATCATCGTGAACATGGCGTTGAGGCCTTTGTTGGCCTCGCCCACCAGATAGCCGATAGCACCGTCGAAGTTCATCACGCAGGTGGCCGACGCCTTGATACCCATCTTGTGCTCGATGGAGCCGCAACTCACCGCGTTGGCCTGGCCCAGCGCACCGCCCTCCTCGACCAGCACCTTGGGTACCAGGAACAGCGAGATACCCTTGGCGCCGGCCGGTGCATCCGGCAGCTTGGCAAGCACCAGGTGAATGATGTTCTCGGTCAGGTCCTGTTCGCCGCCGGTAATGAAAATCTTCGTGCCGCTGACCTTGTAACTGCCATCCGCCTGCGGCTCGGCGCGGCTGCGGATCAGCCCCAGGTCAGTGCCGGCATGGGGTTCGGTCAGGCACATCGACCCCGACCAGCGCCCTTCGTACATCGGCGGCAGGTAACGTGCCTTGAGCGCCTCGCTGGCGTGGTTGAGCAGCGACAGGCAGGCCCCGGCGGTCAGCATCGGGTACAGCGCGAACGACAGGTTGGCGGCGTTGAGCATCTCCTCGACCTGGGCGGCGATGACCTTGGGCATGCCCATGCCGCCATATTCGGTTGCCCCGGCCACGCCCACCCAGCCGTCGTCGGCGTAGTTGCGGTAGGCCTGGGCAAAACCGTCCGGGGTACTCACGCGGCCGTCTTGCCAGCGGCAACCCTGCTCGTCGCCACTGCGGTTGAGCGGCGCCACCTGCTGGGCGATGAGCTTGCCGGCCTGTTCCAGGATGGCCCGCGCGGTGTCGGCATCGACCTGCTCGGCCAGGGCCGGTATCCGCGCCCACTGGCCGGGGATGTCGAAGACTTCGTTGAAGAGGAAATCCATGTCGCGCAACGGCGGTAGGTAGTCAGACATGCGATGAACACTCGGCTGGTTGGGTGTTGAGGTGCAGCCCCTCGACATTGCCGGGGCTGGGTGAAGGCGCCCGCGCCTTGCTGATGGGCAACAGAAAATGCGACAACGCCGGAATCAGGATCAGCGCACCGAGCATGTTCCACAGGAACATGAAGGTCAGCAGGATGCCCATGTCGGCCTGGAACTTGATCGGCGACCAGGCCCAGCCCACCACCCCGGCGGCCAGGGTGATGCCGACCAGGCCCACCACCCGGCCGGTAAAGGCCACGGCATTCTTGTAGGCCTGGGCCAGCGACAGGCCCTGGCGCTGGTAGTGCAGCTGCACGCTGAGCAGATACAGCGCGTAATCCACGCCAATGCCCACGCCCAGGGCGATCACCGGCAAGGTGGCGACCTTGACGCCAATGCCCATGGTCACCATCAGCGCCTCGCACAGCACCGAAGTGAGCATCAGCGGCAGCACCGCCACCAGCGTCGCGCGCCAGCTGCGGAAGGTGATCAGGCAGAACAACGTCACCGCCAGGTACACCAGCAACAGCATGCTGCGGTTGGCGTCGCGCACCACGATATTGGTCGCCGCCTCGATCCCGGCGCTGCCGGCGGCCAGCAGGAACTGGCGATCCTCGCCGCTGTTGGCCTGGGCAAAGCGCTCGGCAATCGCCACCACCTGATCCAGGGTGTCGGCCTTGTGATCCTTGAGGTAGGCAATCACCGGCATCAGCGAGCAGTCGTTGTTGAACAGCTCCGGGGCGTTCACCGAGGCTTGCTGGGCGGCGTAGTTGAGCACGTCCTGGTTGCGCTGAATGCTGCTCAGCTTGGGGTTGCCCTCGTAGGTGCCGGCGGTGATCTGCCGTACCGCATTGGTCAGCGACAGGGTGGTCTGCACCTGCGGGTGCTGTTGCAGTGCCCAGGCCAGGCGGTCGGCGAGCACCAGGGTCTGGTAGCGCAGGCAGCCTTCCGGCGCGGTCTTGATCATCACCGCGAAGGTGTCGCTGGACAGCGCGTAGTGGCCGGTGATGTAGGCGTTGTCGCGGTTGTAGCGCGAGTCGGCGTGCAGCTCCGGGGCGCCGCTGTCGAGGTCGCCGATTTTCAGTTGCAGGCTGAGCCAGAAGCCACCAGCGCCGAGTAGCACAGCCACCAGCACCGCAGCGGTGGCCCACGTGCGTTCGGTAAAGCGGTCGAGCAGGTCCCAGAGCTTGCCAAAGCCCCGGTGCTCGGCCGCGCGCAGGTCGATGCGCAAGGCCCGTTCGGCCGCCTTGCGCCCGACGCCGACGTACGACAGCGCCACCGGCATCAACAGCAGCGAGGTGAAGATCAGCACCGCCACACCGATGCTGGCGGTCGTCGCCAGGTCCTGGATCACCGGGATATCGATCAGCATCAGCACGGCAAAGCCCACCGCATCGGCCAGCAAAGCGGTGACCCCGGCGACGAACAAACGCCGGAAGGTATAGCGCGCGGCGATCTGCCGGTGGGTGCCGCGGCCGATGTCCTGCATGATGCCGTTCATTTTCTGCGCGGCGTGGGAGACGCCAATGGCAAAGATCAGGAACGGCACCAGGATCGAATACGGGTCGATGGCATATCCCAGCCAGGCGACGATACCCAGCTGCCAGACCACCGCCGTCAACGAGCACAGCACCACCAGCAAGGTGCTGCGCACGCAGCGGGTGTAGAGGTAGATGATCAGCAGCGTGGTCAGCACCGCCAGGGCGAAGAACAGCATCACCTGCAGCAGCCCGTCGATCAGGTCGCCCATCAGCTTGGCGAAACCGATCACGTGCAGCTTGTACACGCCACCTGCTTCGTACTGCTGGCGCAGTTGCTCAAGCTTGGCGCTGAAGCCGTGATAGTCGATGCTGGCGCCAGTCGCCGAGGCCTGGTCGAGCAGCGGCACGATGAGCATGCTCGACTTGAAGTCACGTGCCACCAGGCTGCCGAGAATGTTGGCCCGCTCGATGTTCTGGCGCAGTTGCTGGATGTCGGCGGCCGAGCCCTGGTAGGCGTCGGGCATCACCGGGCCGCCCTGAAAGCCCTCTTCAGTGACCTCGGTCCAGCGCACCGCCGGGCTCCACAGGGATTTCATCCAGGCGCGGTCGACGCCCTGGCTGAGGAACAGTTCGTCGTTGATCTGGCGCAGGGTCTGCAGGTAGGCCGGGTCGAAGATATCGCCGCGGGTATTTTCCACCACCACTCGCAGTGAATTGCCCAAGCCGCGCAGCGACTGGCGATTGTCCAGGTAGTTCTGGATGTAGGGATGGCTCTGCGGGATCATCTTCTCGAAGCTGGGCCGTAGCTCCAGACGCGTCAGGGCCATGTAGCCCAGCACCAGGGTGACCAGCAGCATGCACAGCATGAACGGCAGCCGATGGTTGAACACCAGGCGTTCGAGACGATTGCCGGAGCGCGTATCGAAGTCGCCGAGGTTGCGGATCACCGGCAAGGTGTCTTGTTGGATGTCGGCCATCAGGGTTTTCTCTTGTTATGGCTGCTGCGGTTGTTCGAGGGCCAGGGTGCGAATGCCGCGCTCACCGACCAGCACCAGGTCGGCGGCGCTATCGAAGGCCACGCCGCTCACCGGGGCGCGTTCGCTCTGCGCCACGGCGCTGAAACGTGCGCCGTCGTTGCTGCTGACCAGCAGATCACCGGCCTGGCTCGCCAGCCAGAAGCGCCCGCTGGCGTCGAGGCTGGCGGCAGTGATGCTGGTGTTCAGGCCGGTATTGACCGGCAGCCACCGGGCGCCGCCGTCGCTGCTACGCAGCACATGGCCGCGTAGCCCATAGGCCAGCAGCGTCCCGGGCTTGCCGATGACGCCGAAGTAGCTGCCGGCATACGGCGTGTGCAGGCGCTGGAAGCGTTCGCCATCGGCGCTCAGTTTGAGCAGCAGGCCCTGCTCGCCGCTGATGTACAGCGCACCGTCGACACTGGCCAGGCCGGTCAGGTGCAGGCCTTGCGGGTTGTCGCTGCGCTCAAGCCAGGGGGTCCAGTGCTGGCCGCCGTCAACGGTATGCAGCACCAGGTTGAACACCCCGACCGCATAGCCATGCAGCGGGTCGCTGAACCAGACATCCAGCAACGGCTTGTCGGCACCCTCCGCGACCAGGCGCTCGCCCTCGCCCACCCAGGCGGCCCACTGATCGCCCCCTGTCTGCGCCCGTGCCTGGTAATAGGCCAGCGCCTGCGCACCGAGCTGTCGCCCGTCCAGCTGTTTTTCCCAACGCAAGCCACCGTCGCGGCTGTGCAGGATCACCCCGTCGTTGCCCACCGCCCAGCCAAGCTCAGGGGTCGGAAAACTCACGGCATTGAGGTCGGCGCTGACCGGCACCTGCGCTTGCTGCCAGTGGCTGCCAAGGTCATCCGAATACAGGATGTGCCCCCGTGGCCCCACGGCAACCAGGCGGGCGCCGGCGCGGGTGACATCGCGCAAGGCGCTGGACGCTGCCAGCGCGCTGGGCAGCGCCGGCAGGTCGAGTACGTCGACGTAAGCCTCGGCCTGGGCCGCGCCTTGCAGCGCGGCCCAGGCCAGCAGCATCACGCTGCAGCGTTTGAACACATTCATCCCTGATCCTCCACGGTGTGTGATCATCAGGCTCAGCGAATGCCGGCCCCGGCCAGGGATTCGGGCGACCACTGGGTCCGTGACAATGGCTCGATGTAGCGGATGCCGCCGTAGGCACCGACCACGCCATTGAGGTTGTAGGTGCCGCCGATCAGGTCGTAGATCATGAACGGCGTGGCATCCGGGGTCTGTTTGTCGTAGCTCTGGCTAAGGAAGGCGAAGGAGCCACGGTACAGCTGGCCACGGGCGTCATACTGGTCCGAAGCAAGGGCGATCCAGCTGTCCTCGTCGAGGTAGAAGCGGCGCTTGTGATAGATATGCCGCGCGCCATCCTTGAGCTTGCCTTCCACCACCCAGACCCGGTGCTTTTCCCAGCGCACGAACTGCGGCGCCAGGTGATTGGCCGTGGTCAGCTGCTTGACGTCGGTGTTGTAGGTCAGCCGGTAGGTGTTGTACGGCACGTACATTTCCTGCTTGCCGACCAGGGTCCAGTCGTAGCGGTCCAGGGCGCCATTGAAGACGAACACGTCATCGTAAGTGCCCGAGCCCGAGGTGCCCGGGTTGGGCGTGTCATAGGCCAGGTTCGGTGCCAGCTTGACCCGACGCTGGCCCGGCAGGTACTGCCAGGCGCTGCGTGGCTGCACCAGCGGGTTGGCGGCATCGCGCAGCATCATCGCCTCACCGGCGCGCCGGGCCGGCGCGGTGTAGGTGAGTTTCATCTGGTAGTAGGTGTCCTTGGCGCCGATCGGCTTGGCCATGTCTTCGTAGATCGGGTAGCTGATGTTGGCCTGGCCGGTGGTACTCAGGGTCGCGTTGCCGGCGGCATCGACGTTCCACGAGTCGTACTTGGCGGTCATGCTCACGCCCTGGTAGCGCAACAGGAAGTTCCACATGGCCTCGGCGCCGGTCTGCGGGATCGGGAACGGAATACCCGGCAGCACGTTGTCGACCGCACTACCGCCCTCCTGGCTGCGGGCAGCCACAGCGTTCTTCAGGGTGTTGTCGAGCACCGGTTGCGGCAGCGCCACGCTGCGATGGGTGGGGTAGACATCGACGCGAAAGCTCGGGAAGCGCTTGAGCAGTTCCTGGGTGGTGGCGGTCAGTTGTCCCTTGTATTGGTCGGCATTCTTGCCATCGATGACCCGCAGCGGTTTTTCCTCGGCGAACGGGTCCGGGCGCATGCTCGCGCCGTTCTTGAACGCCGCCGGCGGGGTCAGCAGGCCGCCCTGGTAGGCGGGGATCGAACCGTCGGCGTTGGCGGCCTTTTCTGCGCCAATCGGCGTCAGGCTGGTGCCCAGGCGCGCGGCCTGTTCGGGGGAGACAGCGGCGTCAGCCGCGTTCAGGGCAGCCAGCGACAGGCACGTGGCCAACAGGGTGTGCACGTAGTTCATGATTGTTGTTTTCCTGTGTGACTCAGAAGGTGGTTTTCAGGGTCAGGTACAGCGCGCCACGGTCCTCGGTGGTGGCGGCGCCGCCAGAGAACGCGGCGTATCCGCCGCCGTAGCAGGTGTAGTCCTGTTCGCCGTCCAGGGCGTTGGGGGTGGTGCCGTCGGTCTGGCCGTTGTTGCAGGACTGGGTCTTGCCGAAGCCGTCGACGTACTTGAGGTCGACGAAATACTGGTTATAGATCGCCGCGCTCAGGCCCACGGCGTAGTTGCCGGTGTTCTCGGCGCCACCGCCCTGTACCGGCGACACGCCGTCCAGGCCGAGGTTGATCGACAGCGGCATGCTCAGGTCCATGCCTGGAAACACCTGGTACCAGGTCGGCGTGAAGTTGACCGCGATGCCCCAGTTGTCGCGGGTCGGCTGGTCGATGCCGCGGTAGCTGCCCTTGCCCTTGTACAAGGCCTCGTTGTGGCTATCGAGCTTGAGCAGGTTGCTGTAGAACAGCTCGCCGAGCAGGGTCGCCGAGTCGAACAACGGCGTGTCGCCAAGGGTCATTAGGCCGTTGAGGGTCCAGTGCAGGGTGTCGCCGGTGGCACTCATGCTGTCGCCGTCCGACGGCACCTCATAAATCACGCCGCTGCTTGGCAAGCGCGCGGGCAAGAGCCCGAAACCGCCGCCCAGGCCGGCCGGCCCCGGTGCGCTGAGGATCGCCGGTATACTCGCCAGGGGCATGTTGTGGCGAATGTTCAGGTCGCTGCCGACGCTGATACCGCCGACATCCTTGGACAGGCTCAAGCCGTAAATGTCGATGTTGTCGGCATAGGCGAACTGGTAGGTGGCGCTTTGCAGCGAGTTGTAGAGGTTGCCCACCGCGCCCTGGGCGCTGCCCGGCGGGTTGCCGAACGGGCCGTTGGCGACGGTCAGGCCACGGGCGTCGAGCCAGGCCTGGGGCAGGATCTCCGAGCTCTTGCGGTAATAGAAGCCCAGGGTGCCGCCCAGCCATTCGGGCGACCACTTGGCCATGACGCCCCAGTCGCCGCGCTTACCCGGGGTCAGGTCGTGGCCACGGCGGATGCTGGTCAGCGCGCCACGTACCGGAATCAGCCCGGGGGTGCCGGTATGGCCGAGCAACAAGCTCTGTGCGCCCTCGCCCACCAGGTCCGAACCACCGTAATAGGTGCCGGCTTCCGGCAGCCGCGCGGCATCCCAGTCGAAGAAATACTGCGCGCCAACGGTGAGCTCGGGGTTGAGCAGAAACGCCGCCGAGAGTTGATTGCGCGGCACGAACAGTTCCTTGGCTTCGGTGCCGGGTGACGCGGCCAGCTTGGCCAGGTCCAGGCCCGACTGCCCATAGCTCAGCGAATGCACCGGGTTGAGCAGGGTTTCGCCCCAGAACAGGTTGTGCTGGCCGAGCTTGGCGCTGATCTCGGATGAGTCGCCCACTTCACGGCGCATGAACACGAAGGCATCGAGCACTTCCCCGGACGGGCCGCTGTAGTAACGCTGGGCGTAGTTGCTCAGGTGCGGGCTGCCCAAGGGCACGCCGGTGCCGGGCAAGCCGTTGAGGCTGGGGTTGATGCCCGACTGGCCACCGTTGCCGTTGACGAACGGGTTGGAGTTGGAGCCGGTGTTGTCATAGGCCTTGTCGTACCAACTGGCGGCGCTGACACGAAAGCCCATGTTGCCCTGGTAGATCACGTCCAGTTCGGTGAGCAGGTCCACGCGGTTGGTGACGGTGGTTCCGGCCTTGCGGAAGTTGTAGTCGCCGTCGTTGTTGTTGGGGGTTGCCAACAGACGCTTGTCGGCGCTTTCGGTGCGCACGCCGTAGTTGTACTTGACCGTGTTATCCAGGCGCACGGCCCAGTCTTCACTGCCGGTATCGACTTCGAAGGCCTGGGCGCCGGGCAGTGCCAGCAGGCCGATGGCGCAGGCCAGCAGGCAGCGCTGTGGTTTCACAGCACGGTGAATGCGAGGGTTTGGCATCGCGATGACTCCACTTATTGTTATTGTTTTTTTTCGCCGCCCGTCGTTTGCGGGCTTGGCTCAAGCGTCCGTGCGCTACTGCAGGATTAGCGATCCAGGGCCTGGATCAGGGTTTCGGCCTGGGGCCAGGGGCCGTAGCCGGCTGCCGGGTTGAGGTGGCCGACGGCGCCAAGTTCGAGCAACTGGCTGCCCCAGCCGCGCGCCATGTTGCTGACCGCCTCAAGGCTGGCCAGATGATCATTGCTACTGGCGGCGACGATGCTTGGGAACGGCAGCGGCGTGATCGGCAGCGGGCTCCAGCCGTTGGCGCGCAAGCTGTCCGCGCTTGGGTAGGCGGCGGGCCACGCCGCCTCAAGGTCCGGCGGCGCCGCCAGCAGTGCGCCCTTGATCGGCCGCTGATAGCGCGCCGCCCAATGGGCCACCATCAGCACGCCGGCGCTGTGCGCTACCAGCACTACCTCGCCGTCGATCTGCTCCAGCGCCTGCTCGATGGCCTCGACCCGGGCATTGCAGTCCAGGCCGTTGCGCTGCAGCAGTGGCACCGTATGGACCTTGGCCAGGCGCGCCGCCAGCAAGGTCTGCCAATGCTCGGCGACATGCTCGCGCAGGCCGGGGACGATCAGGACAGTAGCGGTGGTATGCAGTTTTTCCACGTCGGCACCTATGCTCAAGACAGTGCGCTCGCAGGTCACCTGGAGCGTTTGCACAGTCACAGTAATCAGCCCTCCCCCGAGGCGCTTTACATTGCGCGTCAGCGACTTTTCATTTGATGACAGGGTTTCTGGCTTACCACCGAGCGGCCCGAGATCAGGGACGTTGCGCTGATTTCACTCGCCGAAAACGGCTTCTCATTTGACGACACCCGCGCTATAACGAACCACCCGCCACAGAAGCGGAACGCCAGATGAGAACGCGTGGAAAACAATAAAATGACCGCCCTCGTACGTGCTGCAAGCCTGACCAACTACCTTGAGGTGTCCCGTCACTTGGGGCTCAACCCTCATGCCCTGTTGGCCCAGGTCGGCCTGAGCGCCGCCCTGCTCGACGATCCCAACCAACGTATTGCGGTCTCCAGCGTGGTGACCCTGCTGGAGGAGTCGGCGCGGGTCAGCGGCTGCGAAACCTTCGGCTTGCGCATGGCCGAATTGCGCCAGTTGTCGGATTTCGGCGAAATCAGCCTGCTGCTCAGCCACCAGCGCACCCTGCGCGATGCCCTGCAGGTCATCGTGCAGTACCGCCATCTGCTCAACGACGCCTTGGCCATCCATATCGAAGAGGCTGGCAAGACCGTGATCATTCGTGAAGAGGTGGTCACCGACCTGCCCCAGCGCGGCCGTCAGGCGACGGAACTGGCCATTGGCGTAATGCTGCGCTTGTGCGCCGCCCTGCTGGGTGCCCACTGGCATCCGATCAGCGCCAACTTCACCCATGCCGCGCCCGCGGACCTGGCGATTCATCGACGGATCTTTGGCTGCACGCTGGTGTTTGGCAGCGAATTCAATGGCATCGTCTGCCCGGCCGCCGACCTCGACACGGCCAATCCGTTGGCCAACGAAGCCATGGCGCGCCTGGCGCAGCGCTACCTGGATACCCTGCAGGCCGGTGGCAAGCTGTCGCTGGAGCTGGAAATGCGCAAGACCATCTACCTGCTGCTGCCCATGGGCCGGGCGACCATCGAGCAGGTAGCGCAAACCCAGGGCATGAACGTGCGCACCTTGCAGCGGCGCCTGGAGGAATGCGGGGTAACCTTCAGCGACCTGGTCAACGGCGTGCGCCGTGACCTGGTGATCCGCTACCTGGAAAACCCCAGCTATTCGCTGGGGCGGATTGCCGACATGCTCGGCTACTCGATGCCCAGTTCATTTACCCGCTGGTTCATCGCCCAGTTCGGCATGCCCCCGGCCAGTTGGCGGGCGCAGCATGATCGCCGGCACAGTCAGCACTGACCGGACTACGACCGCTGCGCGCTCGATCGCGGGTCTAGCCCGCTCCTGCAGGTTCGGCGTACACAGATACATTGTGGGAGCTGGCTTGCCAGCGATGAGGCCAGTTCAGCCGGCACATCAGGCGCTGCCTGGACTACCATCGCTGGCAAGCCAGCACCCACAGGTTCGCGGAGCATGCAGAACGGTTGTGGGCAACCGTCTACAACCCCCAGTGCATCAGCGCCAGCACCAGCAACACCAGAAACACCGTCTCCCCGACCATCAGCGCAATCGGCTTGAGGCCCACTGCCGCCAGCTCCTTGAGCTGAGTCTTCATGCCCAGGGCACTGATCGCCACCACCAGGCACCAGCGCGACAGGTCATTGACCCCGCCCTGCACGGCCGCCGACACCCAGCCGGTACTGTTGATGCAGGCCAGCAACACGAAACCGACGGCAAACCACGGTAACAATGGCGGTCGCTGCCCACTGGCATCGCCGCCGGCGCGGCGGGTGATCATCGCCGCACAGACAATCACCGGCAGCAACATGGCCACGCGCATCAGCTTGACCACGGTGGCCACATCCCCGGTCTCGGTAGACATGCTGTACCCCGCGCCCACCACCTGCGCCACATCATGAATGGTCGCGCCGAGAAACACCCCGGCCTGCTGCGGCGACAACTGCAGCCAGCCGGCAATCATCGGGTAGACGATCATCGCCAGGGTCGACAGTGCTGACACGCCGATCACGGTAAACAAGGTGGCGCGCTCTTTCTGCGGATGCTGGGGCAAGGCCGCGGCCAGGGCCAGGGCCGCCGATGCACCGCAGATCGCCGTGGCACCGCCGGTAAGCATGCCGAACAAGCGCTGAAAGCCCAAAGCACGGGCGGCCACTACTGAAACCAGGATGGTCACCACCACCAAGATCACCACCAGCGCCACCGGTTTCCAGCCCAGGCTGGCGATCTGGCTCAGGGTAATGCGCATGCCCAGCAGCGCCACCCCCAGGCGCAACACCGTGCGCGCGGTAAATTCAATCCCGGCCTTGCAACGGCCATCGGCCGCAAGAAAGTTCAAGGCCATGCCCAGCAACAAGGCAAACAGCATCACCGGGGCATCGTAGTGCTCACTGAGAAAGCTGGCCGCCGCCGCGGCGATCAGGCTGACGATAAAGCCCGGCGCCAGTTCCCGGGCACGAAGATTGACGGCGGTAATTGCGATCACGCTCATTGGCCCGGTTCCTTGCACGCTAAAACGATGAACAGTTGCTCGCCCTGGCGCTCGACCGGGTAGCTGGCAACCTTGAGTTGATTGGAGTTGAGCAAGTAGCCGCTGGCCAGATCAAAGCGCAGGCCATGGGCGCAGCACTGGATCACCCGCCCGTCCAGACGCCCGCCGCACAGCGAGGCGCCCTGGTGCGGGCAACTGTCGTCGATGGCGTAAAAGGTGTCAGCGACGTTGAACAGCGCCACGCTCCTGCCTTGCCATTCGAGCAGCACCCGCCCGCCACGCGCCGGCACTTTGTCGGCCGGTACCGGATAGCGCAGGCTCATGCCGGGACCACCTCTTCCAGGGCGTCGCCCATGGCCTGCAGCAGCACCGCGACCGGCTGCGCGCCCGACACCCGCAGGCGCTGATTGAAACGGAAACACGGCACGCCATCGGCGGCGCGGTCATTGGCGCCAATGAACGGGCTGGCATCGCCGCGCAGGCAATCGGCAACCTGGGCCGGCTCCAGGCCACAGGCGCGGGCGATGTGCAGCAAGGTAATCGGATCGCCCAGGTCCTTGCCCTGCTGAAAGTAGGCGGCAAACAGCCTGGCCAGCAGGGCTTGGGCCTGTTCCGGCGAGCCCAGCGCCACGGCGCGCTGCAGCAAGCGGTGGGCGTCGGCGGTATTGGGCATGCGACTGATACGGGCAAAATCGATATCCACCCCTGCCGCCTCGGCGGCGGCGCGCACCTGCGCCTGGCGCAGGCGTACTGCCTCATCACTGCCCAGGCGCTTGCGGTAGAACGCCTCGAACGGCTGGCCGGTCCTGGCCATCTGCGGCAGCAGTTGCACCCCGCGCCAGTGCAGACTCACCTCAACTTCCGGCTGCTCGCGCCGCAACTGCTCAAGGGCCCGTTGCAGATGAGCCTGGCCGATCAGGCACCAGGGGCAGATAAAGTCGAAGAACACTTCGATCGACAGCACGTGCTTCACGGTTTCAACTCCCGGGCCGCACCAGGCTCAACCGCGTGCGGGTTGTCCAGGCGGGCCATGTCATGGTGGTAATGCCGCTTGGCGATGAAGAACACCGCCGCGGCGCCGATGCTGATCAACGGCACCAGCTGGAAGGCGCCATGCAGGCCGATCAGGTCGGACACCCGGCCGGTGATCAGCGGCCCGGTCGCCAGGCCAAGCAGGTTGTTGGCCAGGGTCAGGGTGGCGAACGCCGTGCCGTGCACCGAGTAATGAGTCAGGTTGGCGACCATGGCGCTGGACGGCCCGTTGGTGCCGGCGGCAACCATCATCCCCAGGCAGATCAGCACCAGTTGCGCGGTGCCCGACGGCAGCGCGAAGGCCAGCGACAGCAACAGGCAACTGCCCAGGCAATAGCCGATGGCCAGGCTGATCTTGCGGTCCGGACGCTGGCGGCCCAGGCGGTCGCAAAGCATGGCGCAGAGGATCATGCCGATGCCGCTGCACAGCACGATGATGGCGGCCACCACCCCGGCCTGGTCGGTGCTCATGGCGTAGTAGCGGTTCAGGTAGCTGGGCATCCAGACGATCACCGTGCCGCCGACGAACAACTGCAAACCGCTGCCGACATAGGCGGCGATCACCGAACGGCTGCCGTACAGGGTATGCAGTGGCCGGCTGACCTTGTCGGCGGCAGCCTGCACACGCTGGGGAGCGATCTTTGCCTCCTTGACGATCAGCGGGTACAGCAATGCCAGCAACAGGCCGAACAAGGCCATGCCGGCAAACGCCCAGCGCCAGCCGAAGTGCTGGGCCATCAAACCGCCCAGGGCCATGCCCAGCACCGAGCCGAACATGCCGCCGGCCATGAAGGCTCCGGCCAGGGTGGCGCGCATGTCACGGGGGAACACCGACACCACCACGGCGATGCCGACGCTGCCGTAGGCGGCCTCACCGACGCCGACCAGAAAGCGTGCGGCAAACATTTGCGGGTAGTTGTCGGCCAGGGCGCAGCCGAGGGTTGCCAGGCTCCAGAGCACGGCCATCAGCACCAGGCTGCGGATCCGCCCGAAGCGGTCGGCCAGCAGCGACAAGGGGAAAGTCAGCAGCCCGACCATCAGCGCGACAATGCCGCTGAGCAGGCCCAACTGGCTGTCGCTCAGGGCCCATTCGGCCTTGAGCAGCGGGAATACGGCGTTGAGCACCTGCCGCGACATGTAGTCGGAAATCAGCAGGCCGAAGGTCAAGGCGAAGACAATCCAGGCATAACGCCGTGGAATGCCCCGTGAAGTGTCGGCGCCATCGTCTGTGGCATTGGCAAGATAGGCGGCCATGCTGCCTCCTGTGGTTGTCTGGCGTGAGTCTTGTTCTTGTTTTTATTGAAAAGCTGAAAAGCCCGACGGACAGCGCTGCGGATCGGCGGCCCGGCTCGCACAAGCGTGCCGGACCTGTCCAATCAGGCGCGCTGCGGCACACCTTTCTGGCCTGGCTGGCGGTTGGGCGCCATGCCGTTGGCCTGGAGGGTCTGCTCGATGCTGCTGTACTGCTCACCGATGCGGTAGATGGCCCGCGCCTCCTTGCCGTTGGCAATCTCGCGGCCCAGTTCATGGGCCACGCGCACGGTCTGCTGGATCTGCTGCACCGAACCGAAGCGCTTGCCGTGCTGGTCGATGATGGTGTCTTCGTTGCCGCAACGCGGGTGCAGCCCCATGGCCAGGGCCATGGTGTTGAACGGCAGGACGTTTTTCAGCAACGATTCGGCGGTCAGCGTGCAGCCGTTGGGCGCCCGGTGAATGAAGTTGAAGAAGTTGAACGGGTTGGGCCCGTCGAAACCGCCGCCAATGCCGATCCAGGTCAGGTTCAGCGGGCCCATGTAGTCACCCTTGCGCACAATGCGTTCGAGGGTTTCCAGGGCGTGCATGCCGGTCAACTGGAAGTGCGGCTGGATGTTGCTGGCCTGCAGGCGGCGCAGGTGTTCGCGCACCCAGGCGGGACCGGCCGGTACGGTCATTTCGCTGTAGGCGGCCTGGATCGCCGGATGGGCCAGGGAGGTGCCTTCCAGGTACTGCGGGTACAGCAACTCCATGATGTTCATCTGCGTGGTGTTGATCGCCACGGTGACCTGGTCGGGCTTGGGCGTCAGCTCCGCGAGCATGTGCCGGGTGTCGTCGGACAGCCACTTGGCCGCCTCGCCATCGCTTTCCGGGGCGAACGAGATCGAGCCGCCAACCTGGATGATCATCTGCGGCACCGCCTCGCGCACGCCGGCAATCAGTTCGTTGAATTTCGACAGGCGCTTGGAGCCCTTGCCGTCCAGTTCGCGCACGTGCAGGTGGAGCACAGTGGCACCGGCCTCATAGCAATCGACCGCCTTTTGCACCTGTTCGTCCATGGTCAGCGGAATGTCTTCGGGAAAGTCCTCGGGCATCCATTCCGGGCCGTACGGGGCCACGGTGATCACCACTTTTTCCATGTTTTCCGGGTGCAACGAATCGTCGAAGAATTGCATGCTGTAGTCCTCGGTCTTGTTATTGTCCTGGGGTGTTGCAGGCGCTCAGAAGGTGCGATCGCCCTTGATTCCGGCGCGCTCCATCTTGCGGTGACAAGGCGGGTAGTCCATCACCGCGTAGTGCTGGGTGCTGCGGTTATCCCAGATCGCCACGCTGTTGGGTTTCCAGCGCCAGCGCACCTGGTATTCGGGCAGGTAGGCCTGGCTGATCAGGTAGCGCAGCAGATCGCTGGCACCGGGGTTGGCATCCTGGCCGAAACGCACCCGCTGCGGCGTGTGGTAGTTGCTGAAGTGGGTGGTGAAGGCGTTGACGAACAGCACCTGCTCGCCCGTTTGCGGGTGGGTGCGCACCACCGGGTGCTCGGCATCGGGGAACTGCGCCTTGAGCGCCAGGCGTTTTTCCAGCGTCATGGCGGCGCCAAAACTGGCCTCGATGCTGTGCCGGGCACGCAGGCCCTCGATCTTGACCTTCACCTCCTCCGGCAGGTTCTGGTAAGCCAGCACCATATTCGCCCACATAGTGTCGCCGCCTACCGGCGGGCATTCCAGGCAGCGCAACACGCAGCCCATGGGCGGTGCCTCGCGCCAGGTGGCGTCGGTGTGCCAGGCGTTTTCGTAGCGATCGGCCGGCTGGTCCGGGCGCTTGTAGATCTGTACCAGGCCCGGGTGCTCGGGGTCGCTGCCGGCCACCGGGTGGTCCTCCAGCTCGCCGAAGCGACTGGCAAAGGCCACGTGCTCGGCGCGCGTGATGTTCTGGTCGCGCAAGAACAGCACCCGGTGCTTGAGCAACTGCGCACGCAGTTGCTCGAACAGGTCGTCATCATGAATCGCATCTGCCAGGTTGACCCCGATGACTTCGGCACCGATGGCGCAGGTCAGTTGTTCGATGTGCATGCTGTTGCCCTCTTCAGATGACGAAGATCGACGAACCGGTAGTCTTGCGTGCTTCCAGGTCACGGTGGGCCTGGACCGCGTCCTGCAACGCATAGTGCTGGTTGATCTCGATCTTGATCCGCCCGCTGCTGACATGCTCGAACAGCTCGCCGGCAAGGTCGGCCTTCTCGGCCGGATCTGCGATGTAGTCGGCCAGCGCCGGACGGGTCAGCTGCAACGAGCCTTTGATCGCCAGGATCTGCGGGTCGAACGGCGTGATGCTGCCCGAGGCGGTGCCGACGCAGACCATCAGGCCGCGGCGCTTGAGCGAGTCCAGCGAGGCCATGAAGGTGCTCTTGCCGACGCTGTCGAACACCACGTTGACGCCAACGCCGTCGGTGAGCTCGCGCACGCGCTTGGCCACGTCTTCATGGCTGTAGTTGATGGTGTGGCTGCAACCATGGGCGCGGGCCACTTCGGCCTTGGCCTCGGTGGACACGGTGCCGATCACCGTCAGGCCGAGCAGGCGCGCCCACTGGGAAACGATCAGGCCCACGCCACCGGCGGCAGCGTGGAGCAGAATCGTGTCACCGGGCTTGAAGTCGTACAGGCGGCGCATCAGGTAGGCCGAGGTCAGGCCGCGCATGGTCATCGCCGCCGCGGTTTCGAAGGCGATGGTTTCCGGCAGCTTGATCAGCGCCGCCGCCGGGATCAGGCGCTCGGTGCAGTAGGCGCCGAGGGTGTTGAGAAAGCCGGTATAGGTCACCCGGTCGCCGACCGCGACCTGGGTCACGCCCTCGCCGACCGCCTGTACCACCCCGGAGGCTTCCACGCCCATGCCGTTGGGCAGCGCGATCGGGTAGGTGCCGTTGCGAAAATAGGTGTCGGCGTAGTTCAGGCCCACCGCCACCTGGCGCAGGCGAACCTGCCCCGGGCCCGGTTCGCCGACCTCGGCATCCTCATAGCGCAGAACCTCGGGGCCACCGGTTTCATAGAAGCGTACGACTTTGGCCATGCATGTCACTCCAGTCATCCTGACGCAGTGCGTCAATTCTTGTTGACTGGACTCTATGCCCAACGCTTGCCGGGTGCTTCGCATCGGACGACAGGCTGTTTTCATTTGATGACAAAACCCCGTGGGCTGGCTGCCTGGCGGGCTTTCTCGTAGCATAGCCAGGCCCTCCTCCGTGCCTGCGAGCCCTTGATGAAGTCCCCCGCCGGTTTATTGTTCTCAGGTATTGAACTGGACCGTGACAGCGCGACGCCGCTTTACCGCCAGCTGTACCTGCAGATCCGCAAGCAGATCCTCACCGGTCGCCTGCAAGGCGGCATTCGCTTGCCATCGACGCGGACCCTGAGCCAGGAATTGCAGCTCTCGCGCATTACCCTGCTCAACGCCTTCGACCAGTTGATTGCCGAGGGCTTCCTGGTGTCGCGTACCGGCGCTGGCACCTATGTCAGTGACGAGTGGCAGCGCAGCGCCGGTGCCGAGTTGCAAGCTCCCGCGCCACCCAAGCTCTCGGAGCTGAGCCAGTCGATGCTGTCGCTGCGCAGCGATCATTTTCGCGGGGTGTCCTACGCCCACTGCGGCGCCGATACACCGACCTCGTTCCTGCCCAGTCATGGCGCTTTCGAGGCCTTTCCCCAGACGTTGTGGAAGCGTCTGCTCAACCGCCACGGGCAGAAACCGAGCAAGGCCATGCTCGGTTATGGCGAACTGCAGGGCTTGCAGACGCTGCGCCAGGCGATTGCCGAGTACGTTTTCGACGCCCGCGGTATCGACTGCAACGCCGAGCAAGTGGTGATCGTCTCCGGCGCGCAGCAGGCCTTCAACCTGCTGGCGATGCTGCTGCTCAACCCGGACGAGCCGGTATGGATGGAAGACCCTGGTCATATCGCCGCGCGTATCGCCTTTCAGGCCCATGGCTGCCGGGTGGTGCCCGTCCCCATCGACGATCAGGGCCTCGATGTGCAACACGCCATTGACGAATGCCCCGAGGCGCGCCTGGTGTTCACCACCCCGTCACGGCAACACCCGCTGGGTATGACCCTCAGCCACAACCGGCGCCTGGAACTGATTGACTGGGCGGCGGCCAGTGGCAGCTGGATCATCGAAGACGACTGCGACAGCGAACTGCGCTACCGCGGCCGGCAATTGCCGGCGCTGTACGCCATGGACCGAGGCGACCGGGTGATCTACGTCGGCACCTTCAGCAAGGTGCTGTTCCCTTCCCTGCGCCTGGGTTACGTGATTCTGCCCCCGGCACTGGTCGAACCGTTCTGCACCTTGCGCGCGGTGCTCGACCGCAGCCCGCCGACCCTGTTGCAGGCAGTGACCGCTGACTTCATGAGTGAAGGCCACTTCATTGGCCATATCCGCCGCATGCGGACGTTGTACCAGGCCCGCCAGCAGTGCTTGCTGGAGGTGCTGCAACGGCGCCTGGGCGGCTTTTTGCAGGTTGCCCCGGTCGAAGCCGGCATGCACCTGATTGCCTGGCTCCCGCCGCAGCTGGATGACCAGGCACTGGCCCGGCAGTTGGCCGGGCATGGCGTGCATACCTACGCCTTGAGTGACTACTGCCTCACGCGCTACTTGCCACCGGCGCTGCTGCTCGGCTTTGCCGGCACGCCCCAGGATCAGGCCGAAGCCAAGGTCGAGGCGCTGGTGCAGGCCCTCAGGGCGATTGGCCACCCGGTCTGAGCAGTGGCCTTATCAATTGATTGGTAATGGATCTATCGAGTGTTCCTCGGCGGCGCGATAAAGAACGCGCCGGTAAACCGGTGCCCGCACCAGGAACGACTCGAATGAACACAATACAAAAACGCTTCGCTACGTTGCTGAACCACAATGCGCAAGGTGCTGACGCACCCCTGCTGACCCGCGAGCTGGCCACCCGCCTGCTTGAACGCCTCGACCAGGCGCGACTGTTTGCCCACGCCTACCCGCTGCTGACCAACCTCACCCACGGGCGCGTCACCCCGTTCGACCTGCTCGACTTCGCCTATCGCCATGAACTGGCCGGCCTGAGCCTGCACATGCTCGACGGTGAGCACAACAGCCTGGCGCAAATGAACACGACGCAATTGTGCGCCTTTGCTGAAAAGGCCCGGGCCCTGCAACTGGACGTGCACCTGGAGATCAGCAGCACGCGCAAGGCCGACGTCGATGCGGTGGTTGCCGTGGCCAAGGTCATCGGCAGCCGCAACATTCGCGTGTACTCGCGCTATGAAGGCCTGCTGTCGCAGGTGATGGACCAGATCGGTGGCGACCTGCTGTACCTGGCCCACCAAGCCGATGCCCACGACCTGCACTTCGACTTCGAGCAGCACGAGGAGCTCAAGAGCGATGAAATTGCCCAGCTGCTGCGCCAGGCCAACCATCCGCGCCTCAATGCCCTGTTCGATTTCGGCAACATGATCAATGCCTGCGAGCAACCGCTGCAGGCCCTGCGCAACCTCGCCCCGCATATTCGCCAGAGCCACCTCAAGGGCGTACGGGTGGTGGCCGAAGACCAGGGTTTTGGCCACTACGGTGTGCTTCAGGGCAGCGCCGAGGACGAGCTGCCCGGCGCGCGCATGCTGTTCGAGCTGCTGATGCTCGGGGACCGGCAGGCGCAAGTGATCGCCTTCATCCTCGAACAGGAGAACCACTACATCGCCCCGGCCTTCCGTCAACACAACGAGCCGGCCGATCCGTTCATTGCCTACCGGGAAATGAGTGACACGCCCCTGCCCGCCGGCTTCACCCTCGAACAGATGCTGGCCGGTGAGCAGCGCTGGGCCAACAACCAGGTCAGCTACGTGAAAACCCTGCTGGCCGAGCTGCGCACCCTCGCCGAGCTGACCCTGGCCAGCTGCGCCACCCCTTGAACGCCACAACCAAACACGCCTGGAGAATAAGAAAATGACAGCGCACGACAAGGCCAAATGGTTCAAATTCCTGGTCCTGATCCTCGGTGGCGGCACCGTCTACAAGCTGGCCAACCTCAAGGACGCGTTCTACGTCCCCATGCAGGACTTCATGGGGCTTTCGCATACGCAAATCGGCTTGCTGCTCAGCGCCAACGCCATCATCGCCACCGGGTTGTTCGTGGTCGGCGGCATGCTGGCCGACCGTTACGATACCCGCAAGCTGATCCCGCTGGGCCTGATCGGCACCGGCGCCCTGGGCCTGTACCTGGCCACCTTCCCGCCGTTCAGCAGCCTGATGGTGGTGTTCTGCCTGCTCGCGGTCTGTGCCGACTGCATCTACTGGCCAGCGCTGCTCAAGGCCATTCGCGGCCTGGGCAACGACCAGGAACAAGGGCGCATGTTCGGCCTGCTGGAAGGTGGCCGGGGCGTCGTCGATACGCTGGTGGCGTTTTCCGCGCTGGGCGTGTTCATTGCCCTGGGCAGCGGCGAACATGGCCTGAAAGCGGCGATCCTGTTCTACGCCTTGATCGATATCGCCGCCGGCGTGCTGACCTGGTTTTTGCTCAAAGGCAATCAGGCGCCAGCCCAGACCAGCGCCAAGAACCCGCTGGCCAACCTCATGCAAGCCATCAAGGTCCCGGCTATCTGGCTGGTCAGCTTCAATGTGTTCATGGTTTACATCGTCTACTGCGGCCTGACCTATTTCATCCCATACCTGAAGGAAGTCTATGGCCTGCCGCTGGCGCTGGTCGGTGCCTACGGCATCATCAACCAGTACATGCTGAAGATCTTCGGCGGGCCGGCGGGCGGTTTCATCGCCGACAAACACTTCAAGAGCCCCAGCCGCTACCTGAAGTGGGCGTTCCTGGCACTGCTGCCGATGATGGCGATCATCCTCCTGGTCCCCAAGAGCCCGGGCTTCATCTATGCCGGCATGGCCGCGACGCTGTCGTTCGCCTTTATCGTGTTTTCCATGCGCGGGGTGTTCTGGGCACCGATGGGCGAAGTCGGCATCGCCCCGCACATTACAGGTTCCGCTTTCGGCATCGGTTGCCTGATCGGCTATGCGCCGGGGATGTTCGCCTATGTCGGCTACGGCGCAATCCTTGACCACTTCCCGGGCCAGCAAGGCTACAACTATGTGTTCATCGCCATGATGCTGCTGGCTCTGATCGGTTTTGCCGTCGCCAGTCGCCTGCAACGACAGGTGCGCAACGCCGCCCCGGTTGCCACACCGGCCGCGGCGTAGCGCCTGGGTTACATCTCGACCTGGGTGCCCAGTTCGATCACCCGGTTAAGCGGCAGGTTGAAGTACTTGAGGTTGCTGTTGGCGTTCTTGAGCAGGAACGCAAACAGCGCCTCACGCCAACGCGCCATGCCGATGCGCTTGGTCGGGATCACCGTCTCGCGGCTGAGGAAGTAGGTGGTGACCATCGGGCTGAAGTCCAGCTCTTCGAGGTGGCACAGTTGCAGCGCGGCCGGTACGTCGGGCTCCTCGATGAAGCCGAAGTTGAGGTTGACCCGATAAAAGCCTTCGCCAAAACCCTGCACTTCGAAGCGCTGCGCCGCCGGTACCCGCGGGCGGTCCTGGGAGACCACGGTGAGCAGCACCACCCGCTCATGCAGCACCTGGTTGTGCAGCAAGTTATGCAGCAACGCATGGGGCACGGCATCGGCCCGAGCGGTGAGGAACACGGCAGTACCCCGCACCCGGTGCGGCGGTTGCGCGGCGATGCTGCTGATGAACAGCGGCAGCGGCAAGGCCGACTCGTCCAGGCGCTCGACGATGATCTTGCGCCCGCGCTTCCAAGTGGTCATGAGGATGAACAAGGCAGTACCGGCGATCACCGGAAACGCGCCGCCCTGGAAGATCTTCGGTGCGTTGGCGGCAAAGTACAGGCTGTCGACCAGCAAGAAGCCCAGCAACAACGGCACCGCCAGCCAGCGCGGCGCCTTCCACAGCAACAAGACCACCGCCGAGGACAGCAAGGTGGTAATCAGCATGGTGCCGGTCACCGCCACGCCATAGGCCGCCGCCAGTGCGCCGGACGACTCGAAGCCGATCACCAGCAACACCACGCCGACCATCAACGCCCAGTTCACCGTACCGATGTAGATCTGCCCCTGTTCCTGGCTGGAGGTGTGCTGGATGAACATGCGCGGCACGTAACCCAGTTGAATCGCCTGGCGGGTCAGCGAGAAGGCGCCGGAGATCACCGCCTGGGAGGCAATGATGGTCGCCAGGGTGGCCAGGGCGATCATCGGCAGCAGCGCCCAGTCCGGAGCCAGCAGGTAGAACGGGTTGCGTACCGCCTCGGGGTTGCCGAGGATCAGCGCGCCCTGGCCGAAATAGTTGAGTACCAGCCCCGGCAGCACCAGCAGGATCCAGGCGCGGGCAATCGGCTTGCGGCCAAAGTGGCCCATGTCGGCATACAGCGCCTCGGCACCGGTCAGGGCCAGCACCACTGCGCCAAGAATCGCCACGCCCATGCCCGGGTGGACGATAAAGAAGTTCACCGCCCAGGCCGGGTTCATCGCCAGCAGCACTTCCGGGCGCTGGACGATGCCGTACACCCCCAGCGCGCCCAGCACGCTGAACCACAGCACCATGACCGGGCCAAAAATGATACCGATGCGTGCGGTGCCATGCTTCTGGATCAGAAACAGCGCCACCAGCACCACCACCGCCAGGGGCACCACCCAGTGGTCGATGCCGTCAAAGGCCAGTTGCAACCCCTCCACCGCCGACAGCACGGAAATCGCCGGGGTGATCATGCTGTCGCCGTAGAACAAGGCCGCGCCAAACAGCCCGAGCAGCACCAGCACCCGGCTCAAGCGCGGGTACGGCGCAGCAGCCCGCCGCGCCAGGGCGGTCAGGGCCATGATCCCGCCTTCGCCCTGGTTGTCGGCGCGCAGCACGAACAGCACGTACTTGATGGTCACCACCCAGATCAGCGACCAGAACACCAGCGAGAGGATGCCGAGCACCCCGTCATGGTTGGCCTGCACGCCATAATGGCCGGCGAAGACCTCCTTGAGGGTGTACAACGGGCTGGTGCCGATATCGCCATAGACCACGCCGGCGGCGGCGATCAACAGGCTAAGTGACGAAGTTTTTACGGGGGAATGGGCGTTTGCGGAGGTTGCGGCTTGGCTCACGGTCAGACGTCTCGAAGAAATGCCAGGGCAGTATCTCTTTCTGCGTAACGGGCCTTCGTAAAAAGTCCGTAAAATTTTCTTACATTCAGCATGGCCTGCTATTGCGGGAGCGGGACTTGCCCGCGATCGAGCGCGCAGCGGTCGTAATCCAGGCAACACCTGATGGGCTGGCTGGACTGGCCTCATCGCTGGCAAGCCAGCTCCCACAGGTCCGGCGTACACCTATCTACTGTGGGAACGGGCTTGACCCGCAATCGATCTACTGCCCGATCACAGTCCCTTCCCACGCGCCGGCACCGTCCTGCCGAGCCACCACCAGGCACTCCCCAGCCCCATCCGCCTTGCAGATCAGTGCGCCATCCCTGGCCCAGATCGCACTCTGCCCCGCCGCTTGCCAGCCACCCGTCTCGCCGCCATGGTTGGCAAGCATCACCATCATCTGGTGTTCGACGGCATAACCGGCCATCTGCTGGCTCTCGGCAACGATGCCCCTGTGGGAAATCAGCATCCCCGCCGCATAGATGTCCGCACCGAGCCTGGCAGCATGAGCCGGGTGGCCGGGCTGCATGGCATCGGCGCAGATGGCCAGGGCCAGCCGTTGGCCCCCCAGTGGCAGCAGATCACCACCGCTGCCGGGGCTGAACACCAGGTCCTCGCCAGGATGCAGATGCTGCTTGCTGTACAGACCGACACTGCCGTCGGGGCGAAAGATCAGCGCCGCCAGCAGCACGTGGCCGCTGCCGGGCACACGCACCGGCGCGCCGACCACGCTATACATAGCCTGTTGACGGGCCAGGGTGCGCAATGGCTCGAGCAGCGGGTCGTCCGTGCCCAGGGCCAGGTCGGACGCGGCATCGAGCTCATAGCCGGTCAGCGACAGTTCCGGGAACAACAGAAACTGCACGCCCTGTTCGGCGGCCAACTGCATCATCTGCAGATGACGCTGCACATTGCCCGTAATGTCCCGGGCAATGGCAACGGTTTGAGCGCAAGCGACAGTCATTGTCATGCTTTCATCCTTAAGGAGGGGTGTTCAACCCGTGAGCAAAGCACTCAAGTCCAGGCCATGCTCGCCCAGTGGCGGGCACCAGTAGTAGCCGCCGGTGAGCGGCCGGCTGAAGCGGTACAGGGCGTCGACCACGCCGTCTTCCAGGCCGCTCATGCGTCGCAGCTGCACTTCGAAGGCATCGAAGGAGTGGCCGAAGGCGAGGAAGGCCAGGCCCGCGCCGCGCTCGTCTGCCCAGGGCATCGAGCGACGGACGATAAAGGCCTCAGGCGCGAAGCTTTCCTGGGCGGTGCGCTTGACGTGAGCCGACTGCGGCGCGTCGTCGAGTTCTTCGTTGTCGGCCTTGCGGCGGCCGATGATGTCGTCCTGCTCGGCTTGTGGCAATGCCTTGAAACAATTCAGGTCATGGCGCCACAGCTGGAAGGCGGCAAAGCTCGAGCCGTTCAGGCCCGGCACGTCGCTGGAGCGGATGGCGGCGTCGATGGCGGCGTCTTGCACCGGGTTCTCGGTGCCATCTTCATAGCCGGTCAGGTCATGGCCGCTCTTGTGGCGGAAGGCATCGGTGGCCTCGGCCAGGGTGAACGCCGCGGCCAGCAGTTGTTCCAGGTCCTGGCTGAGCAGCCACAGGTCGCCGCGGTCTTCACCGCGCAGCCACAGCCACAGGTGGTGCTGGGTGCAGGGATTGTCGACCGCCGCAGTCAGGCGTGGAAACTCGCGCAGGCCGTCGATGCTGCGGCCCAGGGCCTGCACCAGCGGCGCACCGAAACCGGCCACCACACGGCTGCCATCGACCTGTTGCTGCAGCGCATCGAGCACGCCCGGCAGCGCAGCTGGCGAGTGCAAGGTGAAAAACAGGTGGCGGGCCTGGGCGGGAACGGGGGCGGCGAGAATGCCTGGCTGAAACTGCATCGGGAATCGGGTCCTGGGGTAAAAGCGGCGATGCTACTGTCTGGTGGGCATAAACCGCAAGATAAGTAATGGATATTGAAATCCTTTCCTACACTGGCGTACATCGCCCCTTTTAAGAGTCTATGCCATGACTGCATCGCCCTTGCTCAGTGCCTTCCTGCCCATTGCCCTGGGCTTCATCATGCTCGGTCTGGGGCTGACCCTGACCCTGGCCGATTTTGCCCGGGTGGTGAAGTTCCCCAGGCCCGTGCTGATTGGCCTGGCCTGCCAGATCCTGCTGCTGCCGTTGATCTGCTTTCTGATCGCCAAGGGCTTTGGCCTGGCGCCTGCGCTGGCAGTCGGGCTGATGCTGCTGGCGGCCTCGCCGGGTGGCACCACCGCCAACCTGTTCAGCCACCTGGCCCATGGCGATGTGGCCTTGAACGTGACCCTGACGGCGGTCAACTCGCTGATCGCGATCCTGACCATGCCGCTGCTGGTCAACCTGTCGCTGGCGCACTTCATGGCCGCCGACCAGGCCATCCCGCTGCAGTTTGCCAAGGTGCTGCAGGTATTTGCCATCGTCCTGGTGCCGGTGGCCCTGGGGATGCTGATTCGCTATCTGGCGCCGGGATTTGCAACGCGCATGGAGCGGCCGATGAAAATCATTGCCGCACTGTTTCTGGTATTTACGATTGTCCTGGCGATGGTCAAGGACTGGCAGACCGTCGTCGACTATGCCCCGGTGGTAGGTGGCGCCGCGCTGTTGTTCAACCTGTTGAGCCTGAGCATCGGCTACTGGCTGCCGCGCCTGCTGAAAATCCCCAAACGTCAGGCGATTGCCATCGGCATGGAGATCGGCATTCACAACGGCACCTTGGCGATTGCCCTGGCGCTGAGCCCTACCCTGCTGAACAACTCGACCATGGCGATACCGGCGGCGATTTACAGTTTGATCATGTTCTTTACCGCAGCTGGGTTTGGCTGGTGGGTGAGCCGCGCTCGCGAGCATATCAGTGTCGGTGAGGTGGCTGACCAATAACAGACAAGCCCGCTGCTTCAAGGCCAACACAGCGCTGAAGCAGCCGGTTTCAACGCTGGGTCAAGTGCTGTTTGAGCGAGGCTGCCCGGGCGACGATAGTGTGCAATAGCTCACTGCTATCGGTGTCGTTGCCAAATCGACGCTCAATGTCTTCGTAAAGGGCAATGGCCTCGTCCTTACGCTGAAGCGTGCTTAATGTGATGCCTTTGAACAACAGCGCTTTGGCAACCTGCTCACGAAGCCCGAGCGTGGTGTCTTGATCGTAGCGCCGGATGGCCTCGTCATAGGCTGCGATCTCATCAGTACTGGATCCCTTCTTACCAAGCATGACACCTTTGTTGACCAGGGCCACCGCCACGCGCTCGCGAAGCTCAACGTTTTCATCCTTGCCGTAACGCTCTTCGACCAATGCGTAGGCGTTGATAGCCTCTTCAATGCGTCCCTGTTCATTGAGCCTTGCACCTTTGGAAATCAATGCCTTGGCAACCGCGATGCGCACAGGGAGCGCCTTGTCGTTACTGTATCGATGATCCACGTCCTGGTAGATGGCAATTGCCTCTTCGCCGCGACCTAACTGGTTCAGTCGATAGGCTTTGCTGGCCAATGCCGTGGCGACCTGTTCACGTATTTCAGGGCTATTGTCCCGGCCATATCGCTGGTCGATCAGGTCATAGGTCTTGAGTTCTTCTTCACTGTCGCCGCGCTGCCCTAGAACAATCGCTTTGTTATAGAGGGAACGGGCAACACGCTCACGCAGGTTAGGATTATCGTCACTGCCGTACCGCTGGTTGATCACTTCATAGGTGGCGATTTCTTCGTCACTGCGCTCAACCTGGCCCAAGGTCAGTGCCTTGTTGAACAGTGCGGTGGCAACCAGTGCACGCAACGCATCGTTATTATCCTGGCCGAAGCGTCGATCAATTTCTTCATACACACTGATCTCCTCATCGCTGCGGTTAAGCCAATCAAGGCTGGAGGCTTTGTTAACCAGCGCCCTGGCGACCTGCTCGCGCACATGGGGATCGGAATCGCCGCGATAGCGTTGATCGACACGGTCATAAACAGCGATTTCTTCTTGCCGGCGACCGAGTTGCGCAAGCGTTATACCTTTGTTGACCAGTGCGCTGGCAACCTGTGCTCGCCACGCCCCCTCGGCATCCCCGTACAAACGATCAATTTCATCGTATACGGCAATTTCTTCATCACTACGCCCCAACTCTGAAAGTGATTCCGCACGCCTCAAGAGGAAATCGACAAAGCGCTCTGGTGAAATGTCTTCGACCTTCCCTTTCTCCAACGCTTTATCGAACCAATACAAGGCCGACTCGTAGTGTTTACCCAGCTGTTCACTGAGCCCGCGCGCATAGTTGTCTTCAGCGGTGAAGTCGTTCTCCGCTTTAGACTTCAATGCCTCGCTGACTTGCAGTACGGCACTTCTGTCATCGTTTGCGCTTTGCAAGAGGTGGTCTTTATGGCCCTCTCGAGAAAAAATCTTCTGGTTTTCCTGATCATGCTTGTTGCGGGTTTCCTCGATGAAATGTTTCAGCTCATCAGCGTGATTCTTGGCATCGGAGGTGTGCTGATCAATTTCCCGATGGGCCTGTGCGACTTTAACCTTGAGCGCACTAATCTCGTCTTGAAGGCTTTCGGTATGCTCTTTAAGCCACTGCTCAACAGCCTCTTTGGCCTCGGTGACCGCTTGATTCTTGGCGGTGAAGTACACGAGCAGACCGGCGATGGTGGCAATGATTGCGACGATCACGGTGATACCGATGCCAACCAGTGTGGAAAGGTTCGAGATTTCCCCGATCGCGTTGGCCTGGCCCGCAATGGACAAGCCGACATCACCGATGCGCTTGTCCTGCGCGTCGAGGCGATTGTCGATGACGCTCTTGAGGATGATCGCCTCGTTTTGCAGTGTGCGCACCTGCTCTTGAAGCGCTTGGGTCTGGTTCTGATTAGCCGCGGGTGCCGCGCTGGCCAGAGAGGCAAGGATTACCAGGCAGAAAGTAAGTCCGGTTAGCAGTGTACGCATACTCATTCCATAGACAGCGGGTGCCTCCCGAAGAGCGGGAAGTTATCGACGCAAAAGAAGTTCCGAGAGGTGGCGTCTGGCGCCGAGCGAAGCGGGGTATAGTTCAGTCCTGGCGCGCACATGTCAACTAGCCATTATTGGCGGGGGGCTTTACCCTGCGCCAGGCCGCGCGGCGGCGCGCCATAGGTGCGGCGGAACAGCCGGCTGAAATGGGCCTGGTCGTAGAAGCCCAGGTCCAGGGCGATGGCACTTAACGGCTGGCCGGCCAGTACCCTGGGCAGGGCCCGCTCCAGGCGCAGCTGGGTCAGCCATTGCTGCGGCGGCAGGCCGCAATGGTTGCGAAAGCGGCGCAGCAGTTGCCAGGGGCTGAGGCCGGTGAAGGCGGCCATCTCTTCCAGGCTTGGCGGCAGGTCCAGGCGCGACTCCAGCCAATCACGCAGTTGCCGCCAACGCAGCGGATCGAAACCCTGGCCGTGTTCGCCGACCTTGAGCGTCGAACCCAGCCCGAGCAACAGTGCCAGGGCCTCCCATAGCTGGCTCTGGAACGCCAGCGGGTCGCGTTGCCGGTGCAGGCCGTCGAGCAGCTGCTGCAGTTGCGGGTGGCGCAACTGCAAGGCATTGAGACTGGGCAGGCCCTGGCGGCCGTCGCTCAGGTCACGGCTGACCTCGGCCAGCCAGGCAGGGTCCAGGGTCAGGATGCGGATACTGTAGCCTTGGTCATCGGCACTGGCGCCATCGTGCACATGCTCCGGCGCCATCAGCAGGATGTCCCCTGCCCCGGCCAGCTGGCGCGTGCCGCCGGCGGCGTAACGCTGCTGGCCGGTGACGATCAGGCCGATGTGGTACTCCAGGTGAAAATGCCGGGGAAAGGCAAATTGCTGGTAGCGGGCATCGATCAGGCGCACGCCTGGATGCCCGGGGGCCTGGTGGACGACGCTATCCAACTAGCAGGCCGCCCGCCATTGGCGGATCTGGTCGAGGGTCGCGGTCACGCCACCACAGACGATCACCAGCACTTTCTGGTGCTGCTTGAGTGCTGCCGTTGGCGCATATGCCAGGGCCAGGGCTGCACCGCAGGCGGGCTCGACCAGGATGCGTTGGTCCAGCAGGAACTGCTCGCAGGCCTCCAGCGCCGCCTGATCACTGACCACATGGCTGTACACCGGTCGCTGCTGGCTCCACTCGAACGCCCGCTGGCACACCTGTTTGGCCGCCAGCGAGGTCGCAACGGTATTGACGCTATCGAGCGCCACCAGTTGCTTGCGCGCCATGCAGGCTGCCAGCGAGGCGGCGCCGGCGGTCTCGACGGCAAACACCGGCACCTGGCCCCAGCCGTTGCGCGCCAAGCCTTCACAGACGCCGGACAGCAAGCCGCCGCCACCGACTGCGACCACCACGGCATCGGGCTTGAAACCGGTGGCGGCGACTTCGTCGATCATGGTCGCATGGCCCTGCCACAGCAGCGGGTCATCGAACGGATGGATATAGGCGTCGTCCTCGCCCATCAGCGACAGCGCCAGGGCATTGGCCTCGTGCCAGGCCTTGCCGTGCACGATCACCTCGGCCTGTTCCTGGCGAATCAGTTGCTTGGCCCGCTCGGTGGTGGTCTCTGGCACCACTACCGTCACCGGCAGGCCCAGAATGCGCCCGGCAACAGCCACGGCGATGCCGGCATTGCCGCCCGACGACGACACGAAGCGGCGCTTGCCCTGCTTGGCATAGGCTTCACAGGCGGCACCGATGCCACGCAACTTGAACGAGCCGGACGGCTGCAGCGCATCGAGCTTCAGCCAGATGTCCAGGCCGCTGGCCAGGCTCAACGGGCGTGAGGCCACCAGCGGGGTTTCGATGTGCAGGCTCATAAGGTTTCTCCACTGGTCAATTCAACGATCAGTTCTATTTCGACACAGGCGCCCAGCGGAATCTGGCTGGCCCCGAAAGCGCTGCGGGCATGCTTGCCGCGCTCGCCGAAGACTTCTTCGAACAATTCAGAGCAGCCATCGGCGACCAGATGCTGCTGGGTGTAGTCACTGCAGCTGTTGACCAGGCATAGCAGCTTGACCACTTTGGCCACGCGGTTCAAGTCGCCGGTGGCGGCGAACAAGGTCGCGAGCAGGTCGAGGCCAACCCTGCGCGCGGCGAGGTGCCCGCTGGCGGTGTCCAGTTCGCGGCCGAGCTGGCCAACCCAGGGGGCGCCATTGTGTTTGGCGATATGACCGGAGATGAACAGCAGGTTGCCACTCTGCACCCACGGCAGATAGGCGGCGGCCGGTGGGCTGGGCGGCGTGAGAATGATGCCCAGTTGTTCCAGGCGCTGATGAGGGGATACGGACATGGCAGGTGGCCTTGAGGAGGGAACCTGGCCAGCCTACTGCTACTGGGCTGTGGGAATCTTGTATGAAATTGCGCTCGATCGCTGGCAGGTCCGGCGTGCACAGATCCCCTGTGGGAGCCGGCCTTGCCAGCGAAAATCTCAGCCGCGCTGCCGCGCCCGCAGCTGCTGCCTCAACCTGCGCAGCGGCGGCGCGTAGAGAAAGCCGAACGACACGTTGTTGTCCCGCCCCTTCAACGCATGATGCAGCATATGCGCGCGGTACAGGCGCTTGAGGTAACGGTTGCGCGGCCGTGGCCGGAACGGCCAGTGCCGGTGAACGATGCCGTCATGGACGATCACATAGATCACCCCGAACGCTGCCACCCCCGCCCCCACCCACTGCAGCGGCGCATGCCCGGCCCTGCCCAGCGCGACCAGGGCAAAGGCGATCAGGGCCAAGGCCAGGAGGTAGACATCGTTGGTTTCCAGCGCCCCCAGGTGCGGTTCATGGTGCGAGCGATGCAGGAACCAGCCCCAGCCATGCATGATGTAGCGATGCGCCAGATAGCCGATGCCCTCCATGGCCGTCAGGGTGCAGAGAAATACAACAAGGTTGAGGATCATGCGCTCAGGTTCGCGTGAGTTGGCAAAAACGCCGCAAAGCCTACCACCTCGGCCCTACTCGCGCACCGTCACTGTCGCCGTGGTACCGGCGCGCAGGTCGGCCTTGCCGGCATAAGCCGGGTCGATTTCAATGCGCACCGGGATGCGCTGGGCCAGTTTCACCCAGGTGTAACTGGGGTTGATATTGGCCAGCAGGCGGTTACCGGGGGCGTTTTCGCGGTCGGTGATGGCGTAAGCGATGCTCTGCACCCAGCCCTGGAAGCGCTCGCCGCTCATCAATGCGATGTCTACCTTGCTGCCCTGATGAATGCGCGGCAGCTTGGTTTCCTCGAAGTAGCCACTGATGTGGAACGAGCCGCTATCGACCAGCGCCAGCAGCGGCCCGCCGGCGGTGGCGTAATCCCCCTGGCGGGTCAGCAGGTTGGTCACATAACCGCTGACCGGCGCATAGATGCGCGTGCGTTGCAGGTCCAGTTCCGCCTGGGTCAGGGCGGCGCTGGCCAGTTGCACGTTGGCGCTGGCCAGGCTCAGGTTGGCCTGGCCACGCATCAGTTCGGCCTGGGCCACAGCAACGTCGGTACTGGATTTTTCCCATTCTTCACCGGAGATGGCAAAGCCCTGCTTCAAGGTGCGCCGCCGTTGTTCCTCACTCTGGCGCTGCTTGAGCAGGGCCTGGCTGGAGATGATCGCCGCCTGGGCCAGGCCTTCGCTGGCCCGCGCCACCTCGATGGCGCGGCGGGCATGCTCAACCGCCAGGGCATAACGCTCGGGATCGATCTCCAGCAGCAGCTCGCCCTTGTCGACGTGCTGGTTGTCCGCCACCTTGAGGCTGACGATACGCCCGGCGACATCCGCCGACAGCGTCACCACGTCGGCGCGCACCCGTGCATCACGGGTCCAGGGCGCGCGGGTGTAATGCTCCCAGGCAAACCAGCCGAGCACCAGCGCCAGCACCACCACAACCAGGGTCGAGACCTGGGCGACAAGTTTGTTCAAGGTTCAGCTCCCCATGTACAGGATGATCAACGCGCACAGGCAGGCGTACAACGCGCCTTCAAACAGGGCCGGATGCCAGACCCGCTGCATGACCCCCAGCTTTTGCAGCAGCCAGAGCACGGCAATCAACAGCGGTATAGCCAGCAGCAACGCCTGGGCAATCGGTGGCAGGTAGACGCCGCCAATCTCGAAATCAATGGGCAAGGGCCGGGGCTCCTTCATCTGCAGGTTGAAGATAAGAGCTGTAGTGACGCAAGAAACCGGCGATCACCAGCAAGGCCACACGGATCCGGAACAGCGAGCGTAGCTGTTCGGCCGGCGCCTGCAGCTGTTCGCCGTGCAGGTTGTCGAGGCGCTCACCCAGGTCCTGCAGGGTCTGCAGCAAGGTTGGCAGCACCAGCGCAGTACGCCCGGCAATGTACCGGCCAGTATTGCGCAACACCTGCTCAAGCTGGGTGCGCATTGCCTCCGGCAGCAACGGGTTGACCCTGCCCTGCTCCTGCAACTGGCGCAAGGCCACGCCCAAGGCCATGCACGCCAGGTTGACCTCGAACAGCGCCCGCGAACGCGCATCCGTTGTGGCCGGCAGCAGGCCGATAATCAGGGTCAGGCGGTCGACCATGCGACTTTCGAAGGCGAACTGGCGTTCATCCGAGGCCGGGCCCTTGAGCAAGGCATAGACCTGTTCACGGGTTTCGCGAAACAGCCGTTCGATGCGCAACTGCGGGTTGAACGGGAATATCCACGCATACACCATCAATGACAGCGCCGCGCCACAGGCATAGGCACCGGCGAATTCAAACCACTGCATCGCGGTGTTCTGCCAGGCGCCGATGTTCTGCGGGCCGAACAGCAAAAAGCTCGACAGGCCCAGGCCCATGCCGATCCCCGCGGTCATCGGCCCCGACAACCCTACCGCCACCACATAGAGCAACGGCACCAGCAACAGCGCGAGCATTTCGAAGTCGACCACCTGCGGGATCAGCCAGAACTGGTACAGCGCCGACACCACCAGCGCCAGGCCCAGGCCACGGGCGTAGTTCTGCGCGGCCATCAGCGGGCGCGGAAAGGTCGCCATCAGCGAGCACAGAATCCCTACCAGGATCATTCCGGCGCGGGCGCCGTCCCAGGCGGTCTCGATCCAGATCAGCCCGGCAGCGACCAGGGCGATAAAGGCGCGGCTGGCATTCATTGCCGCCAGGCGCCAGTCCAGGTGCAAAGGGTTGGTGCGCCCTTGGCGGTACAGGCAGTCGCCGGCACGGCCTTCCTGAATGGCATCGCTGAGTTCGAGCATTTCCCCCAGCTGTTCAAGCAACCGCGCTTGCTCCCAGCGCAAGGCCCAGGCCAGCGAGCGCAATGGGGTTGGCAGGTCGCTTTGCAGCTGCTCGGCTTGCAGCGCGGCCTGGTCGAAGCGCCGCTGCAGGGCACTGAAATGCTCACGGGCCGGTGCCGGCAAGGCACGGCCCTGCTGCGCCAACTGGTCGAGAAAGGCCAGCTCATCGGCCAGCAGGCGGCTGATGAACTCCGGGTAACTGCCCTGCCAACGCTCGGCGATCATCAGCTTCTGGTTACGCAAAACCGTCAGCCGCGAGCTGAGCAGCACCAACTGGTTGCCCAATAGCTGCACCAGGCCGTTGGCCCCGCGCAAATGCGGCGCATCGAAGTACAGGTGCCGGCGCAGGCCTTCCAGGGCGCTGATCTCACCAAGGATCTGCATCTGCCGCTTGGTGAACTCGGCAGCGCTTTGCTCACCGCGAATCGCCGCCGCAGCATGGCTGGCCATGAGTTTGATCAGGTTGTCGATCTTGGCAAAGTACCCCGTGGCCACCGCCTGCGGCCGCGCACTGAGCAGGCTGACCGCACACACACAGGCCACCGCCAGCAGGGTTTCGGTGACCCGGGTAATGGCCAGCATCAAGGTGTTGTCCTGCTCGGGGATCGCCAGCATCGCCACCACCACGGCGGTAAAACCACTGAGCACGAAGGCATGCGAGCTGGTGTAACGCAACAAGGTACCGCCGGCGGTACACAGGGCCAGCCACAGCGCCAGGGTGATGATGAACGGCAACGGCGCCTGCGGGAACAGCGCCATGATCAGCACCGCCACCGCCGCCCCGAGGGTGGTGCCGAGCACCTGGGCGAAGCTGCGTTGCAAGGTCATGCCGCCCAGCGGCTGGCTGACGATGAACACCGCCATGATCGACCACTTGGGTTGGTCCAGGTCAAAGATGAACGCCAGGTACAAGGTCAACAGGCAGGCGACGATGGTCCGCAGGGCGAAGCGCAGGGTGTCTGCCCCCGGATGCAGCACCAGCCGCCAGTAATTGATCAATGGTTGCACACCGGTCTCTCGAAAGTCCTTTCAGCGAACACTAGCCATATAAGCGCTCCAGGGAAAGACCACGACATGACCCAGAGCGTTGCAAATCCGGAACGATAAACCGCTATCAAACAACAAATGTCATGTTTTTACCCTTGACCCTGCCAGGCCCGAGGGTTAGTTTCTCGCCCGCATTTTTGCATGCCTACACAGGAGTCCTGCATTGGACAGTAGCTCTGGTCGATTGCGACAGGTCCACACGGCGCGCTAGTTCAGCAGGTTGCTTCTGCCACTGGCACGCCGAACATGGCGGTTAGTGGCGATTCGCATCCCTTGCGGATGACAAATCCTCATTCCCCCTCCCGCACACCTGGCACCTTCAATGGTGTTGAAGGTTCGTGGTCCTGCGCATTCTCTTTGTTCACGAGTATCACCTTTGGGGTCGATGCCAAAGCGGCGCATTGCCGTGGATTCGAGGTTTGCTATGGATTGGAAAGTATTTCTGCTGCGCGTCACCGTCGCGCTGGTACTCGGGGCGCTGATCGGCGCCGAGCGTCAACTGCGTCAGCGCCTGACCGGCCTGCGCACCAACGCGCTGGTCAGCACCGGCGCCTGCCTGTTCGTGCTGATGACCCAGGCGGTGCCGGGCATGGCCGCGACCGATGCCTCGCGCGTTGCCGCGTATGTGGTCTCGGGCATCGGTTTTCTCGGCGGTGGCGTGATCATGCGCGACGGCCTCAACGTGCGCGGCCTGAACACCGCCGCCACGCTCTGGTGCACCGCGGCCGTTGGCGTGCTGTGCAGCCTGGGCCTGCTGCTGGAGGCCGCGCTGGGCAGTTGCGTGGTGCTGTGCGCCAATATCCTGCTGCGCGACATCGCCCAGCGCCTGAATCATCAGGACGTGCTGCCGGCCAACGAGGCCGAGCAGCGCTTTGAAGTGCGCATCACCTGTCGCGCCGAGGACGAGATCCAGGTGCGCAGCCTGATGCTGCACAGCTTCGGCAACGGCGGTCTGCGCCTGCAGTCGCTGCACAGTGAAGACCTGGCCAACCCGGCCAAGCTGGAAGTGCGCGCCGAACTGATGGGCAGCCCCGATGCGCCCACCCAGCTTGAACGCCTGGTCAGCCGGGTGAGTCTGGAAAAAGGCGTGAGCTCGGTGCGTTGGCAAGTGCAGGAGCTCACGGCCGATTAACGGCGATCGTCCGACAGCGGGGTGGGCTGATCAGGCTTGGGCAGGGGGTCGTCCAGCGACGGGGCATCGGGCATGCGCTCGATGTCCTGGGACGGGTCGCGCCGTTGCCGGTCATCTGCTACGTTGGGGTCACTGACCGGGTCATGTTCGCGCTGCGGGTTGTTAAGTGGATCCTTCCAGAGGGGATCACTTTCGGGACGTGGCTGGCTCATGACAACTACCTCGCAATAGCGGCGCAAAAGTATGCGCACCGTACAGTTTCGAGGTGTTTTGAGTGCCTGCAGTGCCGTCCAGGCGATCAACGGCAGGCCCGCAAAAATATGCCCAGTGGCAAGTAAAATCCGCTGCAGCACCCAGCTGATCAAGGGGTATCGTGTAGCAAAATAATCAGCCAGAGGTGCACTGTGGCGTCCTATACCTTGCGTCAGTTGAAGTACTTCGTCACCACCGTTGAATGCGGCAGCGTCGCCGAGGCGTCGCGCAAGCTGTACATCGCCCAGCCGTCGATCTCCACGGCGATCAAGGGCCTGGAAGACAGCTTCGGCGTACAGCTGTTCATCCGCCATCACGCCCAGGGCGTTTCACTGACCCCAAGTGGTGCACGCTTCTACCGCAAGGCCCAGGAACTGCTGCGCATGGCCCGCGAGTTCGAACAGAACGCCCTGGCCGACAATGACGTGGTCTGTGGCCAGATCGACATCGGCTGCTTCGAGACCGTCGCCCCGCTCTACCTGCCGCGCCTGATCGCCGGCTTTCGCCAGCGCTTCCCGGGCGTGGAGATCCGCCTGCAGGACGGCGAGCAGCAGGAACTGGTGCAAGGCCTGACCGGCGGGCGTTTCGACCTGGCGATCTTCTATGAGCACGATTTGGACAGCACCATCGAAGTCGAAGCCCTGACCGCCCCGCAGCGCCCCTATGCGCTGGTGCCGGCCGGCCATCGCTTTGCCGGGCAGGCCCAGGTGTCGATCCGTGACCTGGCCCTGGAGCCAATGATCCTCCTCGACGTGCAGCCCAGCCGAACCTATTTCGTGAGTATTTTCGAAGAGCTGCAACTGAACCCCAACATCGTCTTCAGCTCGCCATCGATCGAGATGGTGCGCGGCATGGTGGGCCAGGGCTTTGGCTTTGCCCTGCTGGTGACCAAGCCCCATGGCCATAGCACCTATGATGGCCAGGAGGTGGTCTGCGTGGAGATTGCCGAAGATGTCACCGGATCGGCGCTGGTGGCTGGCTGGCTCAAGCGTGCGCAACTGACCAAGCCTGCGCAGCTGTTTGTCGATTACTGCAAGGAGCAGTTTGCCGCGTGGCTGGCTTAGGGTTCAACAGCATCGCGGGGCAAGCCCGCTCCCACATTATCTGTGGGAGCGGGCTTGCCCCGCGATGAACTCAGCGCGTCGCCCAGGCGTTGAAACGCTGCTCCAGCTCCTCGCCATGGTCCACCCAGAACTCGGCATCCACCGCCCGCGCCCCGGCCAGGTTGGCTTCTGCGGTCGGCAACTGCTGCTGGACAGTCGCCGGCAACAGCTTCAAGGCCTCGCGGTGTACCGGCCCGTAAGGGATCTGCTCGGAGAACACCTTCTGGGTCTGTGGCTGGCTGGCAAAGGCAATGAAATCCTCGGCCAACGCTTTGTTCGGCGTGCCCTTGACCACCGCCCAGTACTCCGGGTCGTACAGGCTCTGCGGCCAGACGATGCTGAGCTTCATGCCCTCCTTCTGCGCCGAGGCGATCCGGCCGTTGTAGGCCGCGCTCATGACCACGTCACCGGCGATCAGCCACTGCGCTGGTTGCGCGCCGGCTTCCCACCACTGGATATTGCCTTTGATCTGGTCCAGCTTGGCAAAGGCGCGGCTGACGCCCTCGGCGGTGCCGAGCACTTGATACAACTGCTCGGGCTTGACGCCGTCGGCGAGCAAGGCGATTTCCAGGGTGTACTTGGCGCCCTTGCGCAAGCCGCGCTTGCCAGGGAAGTCGGCAACGTTCCAGAAGTCCGCCCAGGAGCTCGGCGCCCTGGCCAGCTTGCCGTTGTCGTAGGCCATGACCATCGACCACACATAGGTGGCCACCCCGCATTCACTCAGGGTGCCCGGCACGAACTGCGCCGGGTCGCCGAAGCGCGCCGGATCGAGGCGTTCGAACAGGCCCTCGTCGCAGCCGCGCAGCAGCTCCGGGCTTTCGACTTCGACCACATCCCAGCTGGTATGGCCGACATCGACCATGGCCTTGATCTTCGACAGCTCACCGTTGTACTCGCCGGCAACCACGCGTCCTGCACCGCTGGCGTTGAAAGGTTGGAAGTAGGCCTTGTCCTGGGCCTGCTTGGTGGCACCGCCAAAAGAGATGACGGTGAGGTTCTGCGGCGCAGCCGACACGGCGCTGCACAGCAAAACCAGGGCAAAGGGAACACAGCAACGCAAGGATCTGGACATGAAGCGGTTCCTCTAATAGGCCGACGCGCCCGCACGCGCCGGCCGCTTGTGGGCTTACAGGCGACCGAATTCGCGGGCGGTACGGTCTACGGCGGTACGGGTCTTGTCGACCAGTTCATCGATGTCGGCGTGGCTGGCCACCAGGGCCGGGGCCATGATCATTCGGCCCAGGGTCGAGCGGATGATCAGGCCTTCTTCAAAGCCGAGGGTGCGGCAACGCCAGGCCATGTCGTTTTCGTTGGCGAAGCGCTTGCGGCTGGCCTTGTCTTCGGCGAACTGCAAGGCGGCAACCAGGCCGGTGCCCTGCACCTCGCCGATCAATGGGTGGTTGCCGAACACCTCACGCAGGCAGCGCTGCAGGTACGGGCCGGTCTGCTGCTTGACCCGGCTGACGATGCCCTCGTCGCGCAAGGCCTTGAGGTTGGCAATCGCCACCGCCGCCGCCACCGGGTGGCCGGAATAGGTCAGGCCGTGGGCGAACACCCCGCCCTGCTCCACCAGCACTTGCGCCATGCGCTTGGAGAGGATCAGGCCGCCCATGGGGATGTAGCCGCTGGTCAGGCCCTTGGCGATCGACAGGGTGTCGGGCTCGAAACCAAAGTGCTGGTGGGCGAACCACTCGCCGGTCCGGCCAAAGCCACCGATCACCTCATCGGCGCACAGCAGCACGTCGTATTGACGGCAGATGCGCTGGATTTCCGGCCAGTAGCTTTCGGGCGGGAAGATCATGCCGCCAGCGCCCTGGAACGGCTCGGCAACGAAGGCAGCAACGTTCTCGGCACCCAGTTCGAGGATCTTTTCTTCCAGCTGGCGCGCCGCGCGCAGGCCGAATTCGGCCGGGGTCAGGTCGCCTTCGTGGGCGAACCAGTACGGCTCGTCGATGTGTGCAACATCGGGGATCACCCCGCCCATGTCGTGCATGAACTTCATCCCGCCCAGCGCCGTGGCGCCCAGGGTCGAGCCGTGGTAGCCGTTCCAGCGGCCGATCATGATCTTCTTCTGCGGCTGGCCGAGGATCTGCCAGTAGCGGCGCACGGTACGGATCAGCACCTCGTTGGCTTCGGAGCCGGAGTTGGTGTAGATCGCGTGGCTGTAGTGCGCCGGCAACAGGCTGAACAGCAGCTCGGACAGCTCGACCACCGCCGGGTGGGTGGTGTGGAAGAACATGTTGTAGTACGGCAGTTGCTCAAGCTGCTGGCTGGCGGCCGCGGCCAGGTCCTTGCGGCCATAGCCGAGGTTGGTGCACCACAGCCCCGACATGCCGTCCAGGTAGCGTTTGCCGTCGTTGTCCCACAACGCCAGGCCTTGGCCACGGACGATCACCCGTGGGCCTTCGGCGTTCAGTGCCTTCTGGTCAAGAAAGGCATGAATGTGGTGCGCGGCGTCCGCTGCCTGGTAATCACCGGTGCTACGGACAGGTTTCTCTTGAGCGGTCATTGCGAGTCTCCTTGCGGGTTTTTATCGTGTTGAGTGCCCAGCACGCTTTCCAGCGGCTCGGGCTTGAACAGCGGCTTGCCCATCACACCCTTGATCCACAGCACGGCGATGATCGAGACGATCAGCAGCACCAGGCCTGCGTAGGCAAAAATCGAAAAGGTCATGTCCGGGCTCGGCGAGACGTTCCAGATCGCAAACAGCATGCCGGCGATACCGAACAGCTGCGGCAACGGGTAGAACGGCGTGCGGAACGGCCGCGCCACCTGCGGGTAACGCCGGCGCAGGGCGATGACGTTGATGTGGGTGATGATGTAGGCCAGCAACCAGGCCAGGGCGGCGGACAACAGCAGCTGGTTGATCGCATCGGCATGGTCGTGCATCAGCAGCAACGGCAGGCCGGTGACCGCAGCGATGAACAGCACTGCCACCCAGGGCGCACCGGTGCGCTTGCCCTGGCGCTTGAACACGCCGAAGGCCTGGCCGTTGCGGGCCATGCCCAAGAGCATGCGCGGGATCGCCGCCAGCGAGCTGTTGAGGGTGCTGCAGGTGGCGGTAATCGCGGCGGTGACCAGGAACACCTTGCCGGCCTCACCGAACACCGTGGTGGCGAACAAGTAGTGCGGCAGGCCGTTGCTGGCCAGTTCCGCCTGCGGCACGGTGAGCAAGGCACCCAGGCCGTACAGGCTGATGATCACGAAGATGATGGTCAGGCCGAGCATCATCGACCCCGGTATGTTGCGCTCCGGACGGCGGGTTTCTTCTACCAGTGGGCAGACGAACTCGGCGCCGACAAAGCCCCACACCGCCATCGCCGTCAGGGCGATCACCCCCAGGCCCAGCGGGTTCCAGTGGGCACTGTCGAACAACGCCGGGTTGGGCGCGACGATATCGCTGTTCATCGCGCTCAGGCCCATCACCAGCAACACCACGGTCATCACCACCGCCAGCACCGTTTGCAGGCGGGCGAAGATGTCGATGTTGAACAGGTTGAGCACGGTGAACAGCGCCAGCACCCCGAGGGCCACGGTCAAGGGCGGCATGGCGTGCGGGTAGACCTTGTCGATGATGAACTCCATCAGCAACAGCTCGGCCGACAGGGCGAACATCGCCACCACCACATAGCCGGAGAAGGTCGCCAGGATCGCCGGGAACTGACCGATGGCGACTTCGGTGTAGCTGCTCAGGCTGCCGGCACGGGGGATCATCAGTGCCAGCTCCGAGAACGAACAGGCGTAGCTCAGGGCCAGCAGATAGGCCAGGCCCAGGGGCACGATAAAGCCCAGGCCGGCGATGCCGACGCCTTGCAGCATCAGCACCATGACGCCCTGGGACACCACCAGGCCGATAGCCACCGCCAACAGCGCAGTGAGGCCGAGTTTCTTGCGACTTGCAGGCGGCGCCAGGGCGCCGGTTTGCACGCTTGCATTGCTGTTCATCGGTTGCTCCGAGTTGTTGTTATTGGAAGAACAGAGTTGTTGCCTGTGCTGGCCTCATCGCTGGCAAGCCAGCTCCCACAGGCCCTCAGCCACGCAGCTGAATCCAGGTGGTTTTAAGCTGCGTGTACTTGTCGAACGAATGCAGTGACAGGTCGCGGCCAAAACCCGACTGCTTGCCGCCGCCAAAGGGCACGGTCACATCCAGGGCATCGACGGTATTGACCGACACCGTCCCGGCATTCAACCGCCGGGCGACGCGGTGGGCGCGGTTAAGGTCGTCGGTCCACAGCGAAGCCGCCAAGCCATAGATATGGTCATTGGCCATGGCCACTGCCTGGTCTTCGTCATCGAACACGCTGACCGCCAGCACCGGGCCGAAGACCTCTTCGCGGGCCAGGGTCATTTCAGCGGTTACGCCGGTAAAGATCGTCGGCTCGATGAAGTTGCTGGAGCCGTCGAAACTCAACTGCCGACCACCACACACCAGCTGCGCGCCCTCGGCCTGGGCCTGCTCGATGTAATGCATGATCCGCTGCGCCTGGCGGCTGTCGACGATGGCCCCGGCGCGGCTCGCCGGGTTCAGCGGATTGCCCGGCTGCCACTGGCGCGCCTTGTCGATCAGACGCGCAATGAACGCATCGGCGATCGAGCGCTGCACCAGCAGGCGCGAATTGGCCGAGCAGACTTCGCCCTGGTTGAAGAAGATCCCGAACGCGGCTTTCTCGGCCGCCAGGTCCAGGTCCTGGCAGTCGGCAAACACCAGGTTCGGGCTCTTGCCACCGCATTCGAGCCACACCTGCTTGAGGTTCGACTGCGCGGCGTACTGCATGAAGTACTTGCCGACCTCGGTGGAGCCGGTGAACGCCAGGGCATCGACGTCCATGTGCAGGCCCAGAGCGCGACCAGCCTCCTCGCCCAGGCCCGGCACGACGTTGAGCACGCCCCTGGGAATGCCCGCTTCAATCGCCAGCTCGGCCAGGCGCAGCGCCGAGAACGGCGATTGCTCGGCCGGTTTGAGCACCACGCTATTGCCCGCGGCCAATGCCGGGGCAAGCTTCCAGGCGGCCATGTCCAGCGGGAAGTTCCACGGCACCACGGCGCCGATCACCCCCAGCGGCACGCGGGTGATGGTCGCCAGGGCATTGCTGGCGGTCGGCGCCACCTGATCGTAGAGTTTGTCGAGGCTTTCGCCGTACCAGGCAAACACATGGGCGGCGCCCGGCACGTCGATGTTCCAGGCATCCATCACCGGCTTGCCCATGCTCAGCGAGTCGAGCAATGCCAGCTCATCGCGGTGTTCGAGCATCAATTGCGCCAGGCGCAGCAGCACGGCCTTGCGCTCGGTCGGTGCCCTCTTCGCCCAGGAGCCTTGCTCGAACGCCTGGCGAGCACTGTGCACGGCCTGGTCGACCTCGACCTGGCCGCAGGCTGCAACCTGGGCCAGTAACTTGCCGGTGGCCGGGTTGATGACATCGAATCGCGCCCCGCTGCGCGCTTGACAGGCCTCGCCGTCGATAAACGCGCTGTCGATCAGGCGCTGCTGTTGCGCCAGGGTTGTCCACTCGTTGCAGTTTTTCACCGCAGACTCCTTATTGTTATCCGTTGTTGGAGAGGTATTCGGCCAAGCGGTCCATCAGGCGGTCACAGGCCGCCATCTGTTCGACGCTGACGAATTCATCCGGCTTGTGGCCCTGGTCCATGCTGCCCGGCCCGCACACCACGGCCGGGATCCCGGCCTGGTCGAACAAGCCGCCTTCGGTGCCAAAGGCCACGGTGCTGAAGGCGTCGCTGCCGCACAGCTGCGCAACCAGTTGCGCCGCCGCGCTCTCAGGCGCGGTGGCCAGGCCCGGGTAAGCGGACAGCGGCTCGAAGCGAATCGCCGTGTCGGCCTTGACCGCTTGCATGGCCGGCAGCAGTGTTTGCTGCGCATAACGTTGCAGCTCGTCCACCACCGCCTGCGGCTCGAAGGCCGGCAAGGCGCGTACCTCAAAGTCGAAGCGGCAAGTGGCCGGGACGATGTTCAGCGCCGTGCCGCCGTGGATCACCCCAACCTGCACGGTGGAGAACGCCGGGTCGAAGCGCGCATCGTGATGCTCCGGCGCCGCCAGGCGCTGGCCGATGTCGCCCAGGCGGCCGATCAAGCGCGCCGCCTGCTCGATGGCGTTGACGCCATACGGCGCATAGGCCGAATGACACGGCGCACCGTGTACGTGGCAGCGCATGGCCAACTTGCCCTTGTGGCCGAGCACTGGCTTGAGCTCGGTGGGCTCGCCGATCAGGCACAGCGCCGGTTGCGCGATACGCCGGGGCAACAGCTCCAGCAGGCTGCGCACGCCCAGGCAGCCGAGCTCCTCGTCATAGGAGAACGCCAGGTGCACTGGCCGGCGCAGGGGGCGTTGCAGAAACAGCGGCACCGCCGCCAGCACCGAAGCCAGGTAGACTTTCATGTCGGCGGTGCCACGGCCGTACAGCTTGCCGTCGCGCTCGGTGAGGCTGAACGGCTCGACCGTCCACGCCTGGCCGTCCACCGGCACTACGTCGGTATGCCCCGACAGCACCACCCCGCCCGCCACTGCCGGGCCGATGCTGGCCAGCAGGTTGGCCTTGGTCCGTTCGTCGTTGTAGATCAGCTCGCAGCTCACCCCCAGGCCGTGCAGGTAGTCGCGGACGAACTCGATCAAGGCCAGGTTCGAATCGCGACTGACCGTGGCAAAGCCGATCAGCCTGGCCAACAAGGCACGGCTGCGCAGCTCACTCATCGCCCGGCACTCCGTAGCTCGGCGCCAGGGTCGGGTTGAGGGCGCGGGTCAGGTAGTCCTGCAACTGCGGCTGGTAAGCGGTCCAGAGTTTGTTTAGCTCGCCAATGGGGTTTTCCTCGGCCCAGTCCACGCGCAGGTCGACGATCGGCCAGAGCAGCTCGCCGACCACCGACAGCGCCGCCGAATGCACCGCCCCGGCTTCGCCGCCGGCGTCCTGGCTGGCCTGCAGCGCGCTGAGCAAGCGGGCGGCCAAGCAGCCCTCGCTGTTCTCGAAAACCTCGACCATGCGCTCGATCACCGCGCTGTTGGCCAGCAGGTTGCCCGCCGCCACGCATTGCTCACCGGCCACGGCATTGTGGATGCCCAGCGCATGGTTGCCGCTGAACAGCGCCGTGCGCCCCTGGGCATCGATCACCGCCACCTGGCGGTATTGGCTGTAACCGTTGCGGGTCAAGGCCCGGTCCAGGGCCTGGTGCGGCGCCAGGCCTTCATCGAGGCCGTCGAGTATCTGCGGGCCGAGGGCCGGCAAGGTGATGTTCTGGCTCGACACCGCACCGACGCCGCTGCGCAGCCACGGGCAGCGGGCGCCGACGGCGATGCTCGATGAGCTGATGGCAATGCCCAGTTGGCCGGTGTCGGCGCAGCGACCAACGATGGAAAAGGTCATGGCACGCTCCTTATTCGGGGATGACCGCAATCACGTCGATTTCCATCAGCCACTGCGGCTGGCCGAGGGCGCTGACCACCAGGCCCGTGGAGATCGGAAACACGCCCTTGAGCCATTTGCCGACCTCCTGGTACACCGGCTCGCGGTAGCGCGGGTCGATCAGGTAGGTGGTGGTCTTGACGATATGACTGAGGTCGCTACCGGCCTCCTCCAGCAACTGCTTGACGTTGCGCATGGCCTGCTCGGCCTGGGCCCGTGGATCACCGAGGCCGACCAATTGGCCATTGAAGTCGGTGCCCACCTGGCCCCGCACATACACGGTGTTGCCGGCACGCACGGCCTGGCACAGGTCGTTGTCCAGGGTCTGGTTGGGGTAGGTGTCTTTGGTGTTGAACATGCGAATACGGGTATGAGTAGGCATCAACGGGCTCCGATCAGGCTGGCAGGTTGGCTGGACGCTTCGCGCTCGGCTTGGCGTTGCGCGGCGTCGCGGTAATTGAGGTAGGTGCGTTGCTTGGCAATGTGCTCGGCGATGTGCTTGGCGTCGTGCCACACGCCCCAGATAAACGCCGAGCCGCGCCGCGACAGCCATGGCAGGCCGACGAAATAGACCCCCGGCTCGCTGGACACGCCGCGCTGGTGGCGGGGCTTGCCGTTGTCTTTGAAGGCGTCGACCTGCAACCAGCTGTAGTCCACCGAATAGCCGGTGGCCCAGATGATGGTGCTGACGCCGGCCTTGGCCAGGTCGAGTTCGAGAATCGGCTGGGTCAGGCACTGCGGGTCGGGGAGAATCTCCCGCGCTTGCGGCTCTTGCGGCAGGTCGAGGCCATTGCGGGCGATATAGGCGTCGGCGGCATCGAGCAGCGCCAGGTAGTTTTCGTCACCGCGGGCGATGTTCTCGGCCAGGTTCGCCTCGAAACTGACCACGCCATTGTCAAAGCCCTTGGTCAGGCCGACCAGGGTCATGCCCTGCTGCGCCAGCCTGCGAAAATCGACCGTATGGCCGCCGCGCGCACCGCTGACGGCGATGGTCACGTGCTCCTTGCCCGGTTGCATGGTCTCGGCATCCCACTCGCCGAGCACGCCCAGCCACCAGCAGAAATCACGGTTGCGGTAGGCCCGTGGCGGCCGGTCGTGGGCACCGACCGAGAGGTACACCTGCTTGCCGGCGCGTTGCAGTTCATCGGCGATCTGCACCCCCGAGGAGCCGGCACCGACCACCAGCACCGCCCCTTCAGGCAGCTGCTGCGGGTTGCGGTACGCGGCCGAGTGGATCTGCAGCACGCTCGACTGTTGCGCGGCAATCGGCGGGATCACCGGGCGCTGGAACGGGCCGGTGGCGACCACCACCTGCTGGGCTTCGATCACCCCGTCGCTGGTTTGCACGGTGAACCCCGGGCGATCGCTGTTGCGCACGACCTGGGTGACATCGACGCCGGTGCGGATCGGCGCGTTGAACTTACGGGCGTAGGCTTCGAAGTAATCGGCAACCTGGTCCTTGCCGGCGAAGGCATCCGGGTCCAGGCCCTCGAATTCCAGGCCCGGGAAGCGGTCGTGCCAGGCCGGGCCGTTGGCCACCAGCGAATCCCAGCGGCCGGTGCGCCAGGCTTCGGCAATGCGCTTGCGTTCCAGCACCAGGTGCGGCACGCCCAGGCGGCTCAGGTGTTCACTCATGGCCACACCGGCTTGCCCGGCACCAACTACAAGCGTATCGATCTTGGTTTTATGGGTTGTCATGTCTGCGCCCTACTGAGTTGTCCCACGCGGGTAGCCGTGGGAGGGTGTAGGGCGCATTCTGGGAGCGCGCGGGAAAACGCGAAATTATGATTTTTGTGGTTGTTAGAGAGTAAAAAACTGGGGCTGCTTTGCAGCCCATCGCTGGCAAGCCAGCCCCCACAGGGATGTTGCACACCACAACTCCTGTGGGAGCTGGCTTGCCAGCGATCGAGCGCGAAGCGGTCGCTAGTACGTTTCTGGCGTTAGTCCAAAAGTGCCAAAAGGCCCACCTGTTGCGGATCGGCCGACGATTGACGACACTGCAGCTTTACCCTGCACAGTTGCCATCATGCCCCTGAACATTCGCCTGGCCCGCGTCGAAGACGCCCCCCTGCTGCCCGCCGTCGAGCGTTCGGCGGCGCAATCCTTTATCCATCATCACGGCCTTGAATGGATTGCCCAGGGGCCGGTCATGAGCACGGCTGAGCACCTGGCCTTTATCGATCAGGGCCATGAATGGGTGCTGGTAGACCCACACGATCAACCCCAGGGGTTTCTCTGCGCCACGCCGTCGGGTGCCGACCTGTTCGTTCATGAACTGTCGGTTGCCCAGCACGTCCAGGGTCAGGGCCATGGTCGCAGGCTGATCAACACCGCCTGCCAGTGGGCCCGCGAACACGACTTTCAGGGCCTGACCCTGACCACGTTCGCCCAGGTGCCCTGGAACGCGCCCTTCTATGCCCGCCTGGGTTTCGCGCTACTGACCGAACAGCAACTCAGCCCGGCCCTGCACCAGCAATTGACACGTGAACAGTTGCAGGGGCTGACCGGGCGCTGCGCCATGCGCCTTGATCTTCAGCCCTTGCCCTGAGCCTGCTCGCCGGCGCGTTCAGCCTGGCGCAGTTGCGCTTCCTGCTTGCCAATCAGCTGCAACTGGCGGCGCAGCTCCGAGACCCGTTCGGCCAGGCTCAAGGCCAGGTCCTTGTTCTGTTTCTCCAGTTCGTCACGTGATCCGCTGAGCTGCGCAAGCTTTACCTCCAAGCCCTGGATCTGCGCCTGCTGACGCTCGCTCTGGGTCTTGAAGCCACGCTGGGCCTCCTTGAGGGTGCGGATCTGCACCAGCAAGCCTTCGTTGTCGCGGTTCAGCCGGGTCAGCTCGTCCTGTTTGACGATCAGGGTCTGCTGCAACTGGCGCACTTCCACCTGCAGCAACTGCACCTGGGCCTCATGACGGCGCTGATCCTGATCACGCTGCTCGCGGCTGGCGTTGCGGTAATGCTCAAGGGCATCGCGGGCATGCTGGTGCTTGTCTTCCAGCGAGCGGATCTGCTCGTCCTTGTCCGCCAGACGCAGGTTCAGCTCGCCGACGGCCTGGTTGAGGGTGGCGTTACGCGTCTGCTCGCTTTGCAGGGTGCTGCGGGCGGTGGCCAAGGCTTCTGACTCGCCGGCCAGTGCCGCCGCCTGGATGTCGTGCTGCTGTTGCAATGCGGCCAACGCCTGCTGGCTGATCTGTACTTGCGCGAGCAACGTCTGGCGCTGTTGTTCAAACGCGCTACGGGCTTGCTCGATGCGCGCCTCGCCCTCCTCCCGCAACTGTTCAGCCAGTTGCTCGACCAATGTCGCCAGCGTGCCACTGAGGTTTGGCGTACTGGCAGGCACGGCGGGCTGCAGGCTCTCCAGCGCTTTCAGGTAACGGTGAATGGTGGTTTTCGAGCCGGTATTGCCCAGTTCGATACGTACCGCATCGATACTTGGATGCTCGCCACGGGCCAGCAATGCTTGCCGCGCCTTGTGCACTAATGCCTGGTTGATGCCGCCACGGGCCATGTCAGCTCCTACGATTTCGTACTGTGATACGTACCATGTATTTACATACTATCTCATCGCCTGATTTTGTGCCTGATGAACCTGCTACTGAGATAAAATAATCACGGCTTATCGCATCTAAGGCGCTAAAATGCCGAGTAAAAGTGCCCGGGCGGTACGACAGGCGAGGAACCAGGCGATGAATACGATCGAGCGCTATCTGCAGGCGGCGGTGCGCGACAACACCCGGCGCAGCTATCAGGCGGCGGTGGAGCACTTCGAAGTGAGCTGGGGCGGTTTTTTGCCGGCCACCGCAGACAGCATCGCCCGCTACCTGGCCGACCACGCCCAGAGCCATTCGATCAGCACCCTCAAGCAGCGCCTGGCAGCGCTGGGCCAATGGCATGTCAGCCAGGGGTTTCCCGACCCGACCAAGGCACCGCTGGTGCGGCAGATGCTCAAGGGCATTCGCACCCTGCATCCGGCAGAGCCCAGGCAAGCCACACCGCTGCTCATACAGCATCTGCAAACCGCGGTTGCGGTGCTGGAAGGCGAAGCGACCCAGGCCCGCGCCCGGCACGATTTGCCTGCGCTACTGCGCGCCAGCCGTGACAAGGCCTTGCTGTTGATCGGTTTCTGGCGAGGATTTCGCGGTGATGAACTGGCGCGCCTGCAGGTCGAGCATATCCAGGCGCAGGCGGGCGTCGGCATGACGATCTTCCTGCCGCGCAGCAAGGGCGACCGCCAGGCGCTCGGCGTGCGGCACCGGGCACCGGCGCTCAAGGTCCTGTGCCCGGTGCAGGCTTACCTGCAGTGGATCGAAGTGGCGGGCATTGCCCACGGGCCGGTGTTTCGCAAGCTCGACCGCTGGGGCAACCTCGGCGAACAGGCCCTCAACAGCAACAGCTTGATCGCTTTGCTGCGACGCATCCTTGAGCGCGCAGGTGTTCCGGCAGCTTTATATACCGGTCACTCGCTACGCCGCGGGTTTGCCACCTGGGCCAGCAGCAATGGCTGGGAGCTCAAGGCGCTGATGAGCTATGTCGGCTGGAAGGATGCCAAGTCGGCGCTGCGCTATATCGATGCCTCGGTGTCGTTTGGCGAGCTGGCGCTGCTCGAAGGTGGCAGCACCGCTGGGCTACTGACGGATCAGGCTTAAAACAGAGAGTGAAGGTGCTGGCCTCATCGCGGGTCAAGTCCGCTCGCACAGGTCTTGCGGGCGCAATTCCACAGGCGGGCAATGTCGCGGGCCCGCGCCTGGAGCAAGGCTGGTGCATTGGCACAGGCCGCCTCCAGGGTCATCGGCCCGCTGGTCAAGGCAAATGCGGCGTCGATGCCGTGGGCGTACAGCTGTTCGTAGCCATCCCCCAGCGTGCCGGCGATCACCACCACCGGCACGGCGTGGCGCCGCGCCACCCGGGCCACGCCGAACGGCGTCTTGCCGCGCAGGGTTTGCGCGTCGAAACGGCCTTCGCCGGTAATCACCAGGTCAGCCCCCTGCACCGCCGCCTCCAGCCCGGCCAGTTCCGCCACGACCTCGATCCCCGGGCGGAAGGCGGCCTGCATGAACGCCTTGGCGGCAAAGCCCATGCCGCCGGCCGCGCCACATCCGGGAAAATCCCGCACGTCGGTGCCCAGCAGTTGTGCGCAGTGATCGGCAAAGTGCCCAAGGGCATGGTCCAGGGCTTCTACCTGCTCGGGGCTTGCGCCCTTTTGCGGGCCGAAAATCGCTGACGCGCCATTGCTGCCACACAGCGGGTTGTCAACGTCCGCGGCGACTTCCAACTGTACATCAGCCAGACGCGAGTCCAGCGCGCTGGCGTCGATACGGGCAAGCCGAGCCAAGGCCAGGCCGCCGTCGGCCAGCGGCTGATGATCAGCATCGAACAACCGCAGCCCCAGCGCACGCAGCATGCCGCTGCCGGCGTCATTGGTCGCACTGCCGCCGATGGCCAGGATGATCCGCCGGGCACCGGCATCCAGTGCCGCGCTGATCAGCTGACCGGTGCCGAAGGTGCTGCTGCGGCACGCATCGCGCTGATCGAGGCGAAGCAGTTGCAAGCCGCTGGCGGTGGCCATTTCGATGATCGCCGTGTGGCTCTCGGCCAGCCAGCCCCAGCCCGCCTCCACCGGCTCACCCAGCGGCCCGCGCACCTGCAGGCTGCGCAACTCGCCAGCACAGGCGGCAACGATGGCCTCCATGCTGCCCTCACCGCCGTCGGCCATCGGGCACTGGACCAGTTGCGCCTGCGGCAATACCTGGGCAATACCTGCGGCAATGGCCGCAGCCACACCTTCAGCGCTGAGGCTGTCCTTGAACGAGTCGGGGGCGATGACGATTTTCATGGGGGTCTCCTGATCCAGATGCCTGCATGCTGACAGCTGGGCCTTCATCGGGCGTCGGTCGAATGCACAAAAACCGCCGCGCTTTGTTTGGCACTTGGCCAAAGCCGGTGTCAGCTACCGGCCGGCAGCAACTGCAAGCCCAGGTACAAGCTGAGCATCCCTTCCAGCCGCAACGGGTCGACCTCGCTCAGCTCGGCGATGCGTTCCAGGCGGTAGCGCAGGCTGTTGCGGTGAATGCCCAGGGCGTCGGCACAGGCCTGGCTCTGGCCATCATGGGCGCACCAGGCGCGCAGGGTGGCCAGCAACTGGCCGCTGTTGTCCTTGGCGCGGATGCGCTGCAGCGGTTCGAGCACTTCGTCCAGGGCGTCATCGTTGCGGTGGCGCCACAGCAGGGCCGGCAGCCGATAGCGGCTCAGGGTCAGCACGCGCTCCGCCGGCAGCACCTCACGCCCATAGGCCAGCAGATCACGCACCCGGCGGTAGCCGCGGCGCAATTGCTCCAGGCTTTGCGTCGCCGTCCCAGCGGCCAGGCGCTGGACCTGCCAGCCGTGACGCTGCAGCCGCTCAAGCAATTTCAACTCATCCAGGGCGACGCTGGCGGGCCGGCACCATAACAGCGATTGGCGTGCCGGGCTGACGCACCAGCTGTCTGGATAGCGGCTCATCAACCAGCTGGCCAGCGCTTCAGCGGGAGGCCCGGCATCCAGTTCGAACAGGCAGGGAATGCGCGGCAACTGCGGCTTGAGCCCGAGCTGCCGGGCTTCATCGACCAAGCGCGGCGAGTCGCCAGAGCCTCCCAGCAACAAGGCCAGCAAGTCATCACAACGTTGCCGCCGCCACTGTTGCTCGACCTGCAGATGACGCTGGGCCAGGAGCATTTCGGCGGTCATGCGCACCAACTCGCCATAGGTACGCAACTGCTGCGGATCACCGGTCAGGCCAAGTACGCCGATCAGCCGCCCGTCGAGAAACAGCGGCAGGTTGACCCCGGGCTGCACGCCCTTCAGGCACTTGGCCGCGTCCACGTCGAGCTCGACGATACGGCCGTTGGCCAACACCAGCTGCGCACCCTCATGGCGGGTGTTGATGCGCTCCGGTTCGCCGCTGCCCAGGATCAGGCCCTGGCTGTCCATGACGTTGACGTTGCACGGCAGGATCGCCATCGCCCGCTCGACGATGTCTTGTGCCAGGTCATGGTCCAGTTCGAACATGGGAGGATCCTTGTTGTCGCAATGATTGGTCCGGGGCACAGCAGGCCAGGCGAAATGCTGTGCAAAAGCACAAAGACAGCCACGGCCCGCTCACCGAGACTCGTCGCAGCAGCCGCCTTGACGCAGGTTGCGGCGATAAACATAACAACAGAGAGAGAATCATGTCATACAGCCCTGCCCCTGACCAAGGCCAAGACGTCACCCGCAATGCGCTGTATCGGCGCATTACCCTGCGGCTGATTCCGTTCATCTTCATCTGCTACCTGTTCAACTATCTGGACCGGGTCAACGTCGGCTTCGCCAAGCTGCAGATGCTCGATGCACTCACGTTCAGCGAAACCATCTACGGCCTGGGTGCCGGGATCTTCTTCATCGGCTACGTACTGTGCGGCCTGCCCAGCAACCTGGCACTCAATCGCTTCGGCCCACGGCGCTGGATCGCGCTGATGATGATCGCCTGGGGCACGCTGTCGACCTGCCTGCTGTTCGTCACCACGCCGATGGAGTTCTATGTGCTGCGCCTGTTTACCGGCGCTGCCGAAGCGGGCTTCTTCCCCGGCATCGTGCTGTACCTTTCGCGCTGGTTCCCGGCGGCCCGTCGCGGGCGGATCATGGCCCTGTTCATGTCGGCGATCCCGGTATCCGGGCTGCTCGGCGGGCCGTTCTCGGGCTGGATTCTCAATCACTTCGCCGCCGGCCAGCATGGCCTGGCCGGCTGGCAGTGGATGTTCCTGATCCAGGGCCTGCCCACCGTGCTGCTGGGCTTTCTGGCGATTTTCCTGCTCAGCGATGGCTACGCCAAAGCTACGTGGCTGAGCCCGGCCGAGCGCCAGATGATCGAGGCCGACCTCAAGGCCGATGCCGCCAGCAAGCCGGTGACGAGCAGCGACAGCCTGCTGTCGGTGTTCGCCAATCCGCTGATCTGGACCTTCGGTTTCGTCTACTTCTGCATCCAGAGCGGCGTCTACGCGATCAACTTCTGGCTGCCGTCGATCATCAAGAACCTGGGCTTCAGTGATGCCTTGCTGATCGGCTGGCTGAGTGCGATCCCCTACCTGCTGGCCGGGGTGTTCATGCTGCTGGTCGGACGTTCGGCAGACCTGCGCAACGAGCGGCGCTGGCATTTGGTGGTGCCGATGCTGATGGGGGCACTGGGGCTGCTGATCGCAGTGAACTTCGCTCACAGCCCGGTGATCGCCATTATCGGCTTGAGCATCGCCACCATGGGCGCCCTCACCGGCCTGCCGATGTTCTGGCCGATGCCGACCGCCCTGCTCAGCGCCGGCACTGCCGTGGCGGGCCTGGCGATCATCAACTCGGTCGGGCAGATGGCCGGCTTTCTCAGCCCCTACCTGGTCGGGTTCATCAAGGACCAGACCGGCTCCACCGATGCCGCGCTGTATTCGCTGGCGGGGTTGATTGTGTTTGGCAGCCTGGTGGCGTTGCGGGTTTCGCGGGTGCGGGCTTCCGGGACGGTGGCTGAGCCGGCGAACTGATCAACTGCGCGGCGCTGCTATCGCTGGCAAGCCAGCTCCCACAGGTTCCGGTGATGTGGGAGCTGGCTTGCCAGCGATGCTTTTAATCCCTCGGCGAACTGTGTAAAACAGATCGAATTCCAACCGCGAAGGGACTTTCGATCATGATCTACCGTCCTCTGGGCCACAGCGGCCTGCAGGTGTCAGCGCTGACCCTGGGCAGCATGATGTTCGGCGAGCCGACCAGCACCGAAGACTCGCTGCGTATCATCGACAAGGCCTGGGACCAGGGCATCAACTTCATCGATACCGCCGACGTGTACAACGCCGGGCGTAGCGAAGAAATCGTCGGCGAGGCCATCGCCCGCAACCGCCAGGGCTGGATCCTCGCCTCCAAGGTCGGTTTCGGCCCCGCCGAGGGCCTGCCCAACCGCAGCGGCCTGAACCGCAAGCATATTTTCAATGCCATCGACGCCAGCCTGACCCGGCTGGGCACCGATTACCTAGACATCTATTACCTGCACCGCGAAGACCATAGCACCCCGCTGGAGGTCAGCGTCAGCGCCATCGGCGACCTGCTGCGCCAGGGCAAGATCCGCCACTGGGGCGTGTCCAACTTCCGTGGCTGGCGCATCGCCGAAATCTGTAACCTGGCCGAGCGCCTGGGCGTGGCCAAGCCTGTGGTCAGCCAGCCGCTGTACAACATCGTCAACCGCCAGGCCGAGCCCGAGCAGCTCACCGCCGCCGCTTACCATGGCCTGGGCATCGTGCCGTTCAGCCCGTTGGCCCGTGGCGTGCTCAGCGGCAAGTACAGCCCCAATTCCAACCCCGATGCCAACAGCCGCGCCGGGCGCCAGGACAAGCGCATCCTGGAGACCGAATGGCGGCCCGAATCGCTGGAAATCGCCCAGAAGATCCAGGCCTATACCCAGGCCAAGGGCATCGGCATGGTCGAGTTCGCGATTGCCTGGGTGCTCAACAACCAGCTGATCAGCTCGGCCATTGTCGGCCCGCGCACCGAAGCCCAGTGGGACACCTACAGCGGCGCCCTGGCGGTGAAGATCACGGCTGAAGACGAAGCCTTCATCGATTCGCTGGTCACTCCGGGCCACGCCTCGACCCACGGCTACAACGATGCCGCGCACTTCGTCAGCGGGCGCCTGGCGCGCTAAGTTCGCTGCCGAGCAGGTGGCTGATGGCAGCCTTGAGCCTCATCGGCCGCACCGGCTTGTGCATCAGGGTGTGGCCCTGCTCGCGCACTTGCTGCTTGAGCTCGTTGCTGTAGTTGGCGGTGATCATCAACGCGGCCAGCGGCACACGCCGTTGGGCGTTGATCGCCGCCACCGCATCGACGCCATTGCGGCCGTTGTCCAGGTGATAGTCGGCGATCAACAGGTCGGCGTCGGCGCGGTCGGTCGCCACCTGACGCGCCAGGTCCTGTTCGCTCAAGGCAGTTACCACCTCGCACCCCCACTGCTCCAGCAAGGTGCGCATCCCCGCACAGATCGCCGCGTCGTTATCCAGCACCCAGATGCGTGCACCCTCCAGGCGTTCGCGCAGCGGCTCACTGAGGTCAGGCTCCACCGCTCTTTGCGGTGCCCGTTGGCTTTGCGGTACGCCAATGGCAAACACCGAGCCCTTGCCGGGCACTGAACGCAACTGCAGGCGATGACCGAGAATCCCGGCGATTTTGTCGACGATCGCCAGGCCAAGCCCCAATCCGCGATCCTGGTCCGGACGCTGGATATCACCACGCTTGAACTCCTGGAAGACTTCCTCACGGCGGTCCTCGGCGATACCGATGCCGGTGTCCCAGACTTCGATCCACAGCGTCGCGCCACGACGCCGGCAACCAAGCAGCACGCGTCCACGCGGGGTATAGCGAATGGCATTGCTGAGCAGGTTGCGCAGGATCCGCGCCAACAACTGGATATCGCTGTGCACGCTCAGGCGGCACGGCACGTAGTCCAGGCGCAGGCCCTCACTGGCGGCGGCATGGGCATATTCGGCGGCGAGGTTGTCGAGCAGGTCACTGACCGCGAAAGTCGCAAGGTCTGCCTTGATCACCCCGGCATCGAGCTTGGAGATGTCCACCAGGGTGCCCAGCAGGTTCTCGACATCATCCAGCGAGTTGCTGACGTTGCGCACCAGCGCCGGGTTGGCGCTGCTTTGTTCGAGCAAAGCGCTGGTGAACAGCCGCGCGGCGTTCAAGGGTTGCAGCAGGTCATGGCTGACGGCGGCGAGAAACTTGGTCTTCGACAGGTTGGCCTGCTCGGCCTCCTGTTTAGCCTTGCTCAGTTCGGCGGTGCGTTCACGCACTCGCACTTCGAGGTTCTGGTAAGCCTGGTGCAAGGCCTCGGCGGTGCGCCGGCGCTCGGTAATGTCGCGGATCAGCACGAAGATCCCGACCACCTCGCCATTGGCCAGGCGATTGGGCACGTAGGAGCGCAGCATGTAGCGTTCCTGGCCGTTGACATGGGTTTCGGCGCATTCGAACGTCACGCTTTCGCCGGCCAGGGCCCGCTGGATGTAGCCCTCCAGGCGCTGATAGTGCTCCGGGCTGTGCACCTCGCGCAGGCTCTGCCCAAGCATCACCCCCGGCGGCCAGCAGTACCACTGCTCGTACACCTTGTTGGTGAACTCGTAGACCAGCTCGGCATTGAGGTAAGCGATCAAGGCCGGAACATGGTCGGTGATCAGGCGGATCCAGCGCTCGCTTTCGCTCAGCGCTTGCGCGTGCTGGTAACGCTCGGTGATGTCGGTGAAGGTGTTGACGAAGCCGCCGGTGGGCAGCGGGTGGGTGCGGATCTCGAGCATGCGGCCATCGAACAGGCGTTGTTCCCGTTCATGCACGCAGCGGCCATTGCCGTCGCGACTGGCCGGGGTCAGCAGGGCCAATTCGCTGTCGGCGATCACCTCGGCAAAACTGCGGTGCGCAGCGATTGGCGCCAGGCCGCTGAGCTCGAGAAAGCGCCGGTTCCACAGTTCCAGTACGCCATCGGCATTGACCATGGCCACGCCCTGGGAAAGGTTGTCGACCGCCCGTTGCAGCAAATAGGATTTCTGCGCCACCGCCTGCTCACGGCGCCGGGTTTCGCTGTGCTTGACCTCGGTGATATCGGTGAACAGCATCACCCGCCCGCCGTCGCGGGTCGCCCGCTCGCTGACCTGCAGCCAGCGTCCGCCTTGCAATCGGTACAGCAGGTGATCGTCATTGGCGCCGCGTTGCTCTTCGCTGAACAGGCCGCTGCTGTGCATCAGGCGCTTGACCTCGGCCAGGCGCATGCCGCTGATGATGCGGATACGGCTGCCTGCCCAGAACGCCTTGAAGCGGCTGTTGAACAGCACGATGCGCAAGTCCGGATCGAACAGCACGAAAGCGTCGGAAATACTCTCGATGGCATCGACCAGGTACTGGTGAGCGGTCTCGGCGCGCAAGCGCGCATCGCTGAGCAGGTGGTTGCTGGCCTTGAGTTCGACCAGGGTCTGGTTCAGGGCATCGGTGCGTTCACGCACCTGTTCGGCCAGCACCACCGAATGCTGAAACGCCGCATAGGAATCGTCCGGCCGCGCCGCCCCTGACTCCAGGCGTTCGATCAGTGCGGCGTTGATCCGCAGCAGCTTATGGTTGGCCCGCTGCAGCTCGGCCAAGCGCAGGTCACTGCTGTCGCTGGCCACGGGGCCGTCCGATGGCAACGCCGGTGAAGGTCTGGTTGATGTGCATGCCATTGAACTGTTCTCCGTAGGAGTTAAAGCCCAGCACCCGCTGGCGGCGCAGGAAACTGCCGACTTCGGCCAGGCTGTCGCTGCCTTCCAGCTCCAGGCGGCGTAGGAAGCAATCGCAGCCGATGGCCAGCAACAGCGGCCCGAGGCGCTCACGCAGCCCGTCGAACAGGCCTTCAAGGTTGGGCAACAAGGGGCCGGGACGCATGGCGGTGAGGACGATGCCGTTCTCTACCGCGCAGTAGAAGCTCAGGCTCAGGTCCTCGTGGACCTGCTGAATGGCACGTACGTAGTAGCGCTCGTTGATGCGCACCGCCAACGGGTGGGCGGCGAAGGTACGGTGGTTGATCTGGCTGACCGGCACACCGATCAGTTGCGCGTATTCCAGCGCGGCAGGCTCGGCATTGAGCTCGTAGACCCGGCGCAGGTTGCGGTCGGCGCGGGTGACCACCAGTTTCTCCGTGCGAGGTTCGATGTGATGGGTGGTGAACACCTCGAAGTCCAGCCAGGTATTGACCAGCAACACCACGGCGGCGCCGCTGCGAAAAGCACCGTCGAAATAGACGTGGGTGTGGTTGAGGTAATTGTCATCGCCTGCCGAGCCGCCAAAATGCGGAATATCGCCCAGCGCCGCACTGAGCGCCGCCAGGACCATCTCCTCGCGGCTGGACAGGCCGTCGAGCAAGGTCAGGGCAAAGCTGTGGCCCTTGATCGGTGCCAGGGTATTGCTGCGGCACTCGCCCACCAGCCGCTCGACCGTGGCTTGTGCCTGGATCAGGCTGAACGCCGGCATGGCGTCGATGAGTCCGGCGGCAATCGAGAACTGGCGGTGATCGAAGCCCAGAGCGGTGATGCAGCCCCGGCCATAGCCGTCGGGGGTCAGTTCGCCGGCGCTGGTGCAACCGGCCAGGCGAATGCCGCCAAAGCTCTGTTGCAGGGCCTGGGCCAGGGCCGGCAGATCGTACTCGGCGGAGCAGAAGAACAGCACGAAGCCCAGGTGCGGGTGCAGCAGCTGGCTGGCCAGCTCCTGGGCGGCGAGCTCGGCGGCGCTGGCCCGCGACACGGCACTGATCACCCCCTCGGCTTGAAACTGCTGCATGGCTGCCTCCTGGGTGGGCATTGATGGATGCAGGCAGTTTATGGAGGCTCGGGAGCGGGCCGAATGCTACTTGGGTACTGGGTGTGGGTGGCATTGGTTGTAGAACGGAACCTGTGGGAGCTGGCTTGCCATGCACATAACGCGGCGCCTGGATTACGACCGCTGCGCGCTCGATCGCCGGCAAGTCCGGCTCCCACAGGATTGGCAGTGCTCCCAGGGTCGGTGCAAGACCTGTGGGAGCTGGCTTGCCAGCGATGAGGCCGGTCCAGCTTGCACATAACGCGGCGTCTGGATTGCGACCGCTGCGCGCTCGATCGCCGGCAAGTCCGGCTCCCACAGGATTGGCAGTGCTCCCAGGGTCGGTGCAAGACCTGTGGGAGCTGGCTTGCCAGCGATGAGGCCGGTCCAGCTTGCACATAACGCGGCGCCTGGATTGCGACCGCTTCGCGCTCGATCGCCGGCAAGTCCGGCTCCCACAGGATTGGCTGTGCTCCCAGGGGCGGTGCAAGACCTGTGGGAGCTGGCTTGCCAGCGATGAGGCCGGTCCAGCTTGCACATAACGCGGCGCCTGGATTACGACCGCTGCGCGCTCGATCGCCGGCAAGCCCGGCTCCCACAGGATTGGCAGTGGTCCCAGGGTCGGTGCAAGACCTGTGGGAGCTGGCTTGCCAGCGATGAGGCCGGTCCAGCTTGCACATAACGCGGCGCCTGGATTGCGACCGCTGCGCGCTCGATCGCCGGCAAGTCCGGCTCCCACAGGATTGGCAGTGGCCCCAGGGTCGGTGCAAGACCTGTGGGAGCTGGCTTGCCAGCGATGAGGCCGGTCCAGCTTGCACATAACGCGGCGCCTGGATTGCGACCGCTGCGCGCTCGATCGCCGGCAAGTCCGGCTCCCACAGGATTGGCAGTGCTCCCAGGGGCGGTGCAAGACCTGTGGGAGCTGGCTTGCCAGCGATGAGGCCGGTCCAGCTTGCACATAACGCGGCGCCTGGATTGCGACCGCTGCGCGCTCGATCGCCGGCAAGTCCGGCTCCCACAGGATTGGCTGTGCTCCCAGGGGCGGTGCAAGACCTGTGGGAGCTGGCTTGCCAGCGATGAGGCCGGTCCAGCTTGCACATATCGCGGCGCCTGGATTGCGACCGCTGCGCGCTAGATCGCCGGCAAGTCCGGCTCCCACAGGTTTGGCAGTGCTCCCAGGTCTTGTGTTTACCAGGTCAGCACCGCCCCCACGGCAAAGGTATCGGTATCCTCGTTCTGCGCATCGCCCTCATGCCCGTCGATCTCGAACTGGTTGTACTCGGCCACCAGCTTGAGGTTGTCGTTGATGTCATGAAACAGCGCGATACCGCGGGTTTCATAATCGGCGCCGGTGTTCACCGCGCCGTTGCCGTCATCCTTGGTCTTGCCGTAGGACAGCGCCACGCGGTTCTTGCCGACCTTGTACGAGCTCTGCAGCAAATAACCCTTGCTGTCGACTTCACGCAACGTGGCCTCACCGGCGTTGTTGGTGAAAAACGGGTTGATGCCCTTGGCGGTAAAACCCGAGCCGGTCAGGGAAAAGCCACCCACCTTGGCCTGCACGCCATAGCCCAGGCCTTTGGAGGTGACCGAATCAACCCGGCTGTCGGTGTTGTCCGAGGTCTGGTAGGTGCCGTTGAGCCAGCTGTAGAGCTGCACCCCGCCCAGGTCGAACTGGTAGGTGATCTCGCTCTCGGTACGCGGGTTTTCCTGGTAGGCCTTGCCCACCGCGCTGTCGTCGTTGGTATCGACCGGGTCCATGATCCCCACGGCAATGCGCAGGCCTTCCATCACCGGTGTGCGGTAAGTGATCTGCGAGGTCGGGAACGGGTACGGGTAACCACTGCCGATGTTGCCGAACGACACGCCGCCGCCATCGACCAGGCCCAGGGTGTCACTGACTTGGCCATAACCTGCGAGCAGCTCATCGAGGAGGATGTTGGAGCGGGCGAACAGGCCGAAGTCCTTGCCGATCAGCACCTCGCCCCACTCGGGGTTGGCCACGGTGCCGTAGAACTGGCGCACGTCGATGGCGGTGTCGGTGCCGTTGGTTTCGCTGTCATTGATGGTCACCCAGAACGAGGCGCGGCCACCGAGCTTGAGGTCATCCACCTGGCGGGTCATGTTGAAGCCCAGGTAGTTGGGCAAAAAGCCCATTTTCACCCGCGACTGTCGACGGTCGTACTGCTCCCCCGCCCGATCGACGTCGCTATTGACGTAGAAGGCGTTGATATAGCCGTCGGTGGAAAAGGTCGTCTGCTCCTTGTCGTAGAGCATGATTTCGGCATCGGCCAAGGGGCTCAGACTCAAGGCGACAAGGCTGGTCAGCAAGGGCAGGAAACGGCGATTGGCATTGTTATTGTTGTGCATGGCGCTCTCCGCAAACGGGGGGACGAATGTCGGAGGCGATTATCGAAACCCTCGCCAGGCAGCCATACGCTGCCTTGGCACCGGCCGGGTGCTGCTTTGGCGGCGCGGGCCTGGCTCCCCGCAGGCGGAACTACTCCTCTGACCTAAGCCCTTGCCCACCGGTGCCACAAGGCTAAAGTGGCAAGACCCGGTGCGTTAGGCGCAATCGGCCATGCAAAAATGCAGACTCAGCCTGCAGATTTACGGATTGTATTGGGCAATTTTGCACTGATAGGATCCTTCGATCCTCTAGCGCCTATCCAGACCGTGTTAAAACACGTGGAAAATCAATAACAAAGCAGGGAGACAGCGATGACCGCGCACGCTCAAGCGCCAACCGACGCCCATGTACTGGCCGAGGTTCGCAACCATATCGGTCACTTGACCCTCAACCGCCCCGCCGGCCTCAACGCCCTGACCCTGGACATGGTGCGCAGCCTGCAACGCCACCTGGATGCCTGGGCCAGTGACCCGCAGGTGCAGGCCGTGGTGCTGCGCGGCGAAGGCCCGAAAGGTTTCTGCGCCGGCGGCGACATCCGTTCGCTGTACGACAGCTACAAGGCCGGCGACAGCCTGCACCGGGATTTCTTCGTCGAGGAATACGCCCTCGACCTGTGCATCCACCATTACCACAAGCCGATCCTCGCCTTGATGGACGGCTTCACCCTCGGCGGCGGCATGGGCCTGGCCCAGGGTGCCGATCTGCGCGTGGTCACCGAGCGCAGCCGCCTGGCCATGCCGGAAACCGCCATCGGCTACTTCCCGGATGTCGGCGGCAGTTATTTTCTTTCGCGCATTCCTGGCGAGCTGGGCACCTACCTGGGGGTCAGCGGCGTACAGGTGCAGGCGGCCGATGCGCTGTACTGCGGCCTGGCCGACTGGTACCTGGACAGCAGCAAGCTGGCCAGCCTCGATGAACGCCTCGACACCCTGAGCTTTGGCGAACACCCGCTCAAGGACCTGCAAAGCGTGCTGGCCAAGCTTGGCACCCAGGTGCTCGAAGACGCGCCATTGGCCAGGTTGCGCCCGGCCATCGATCACTTCTTCGCCCTGGCCGATGTCGGCAGTATCGTAGAGCAATTGCGGGCAGTCACCGTGGCCGACAGCCACGAATGGGCGGTGAAAACCGCCGACCTGCTGGAAAGCCGCTCGCCTTTGGCCATGGCCGTGACCCTGGAGATGCTGCGCCGTGGCCGCCACCTGGGCCTGGAAGACTGCTTCGCCATGGAACTGCACCTGGACCGCCAGTGGTTCGAGCATGGCGACCTGATCGAAGGCGTGCGCGCACTGATCATCGACAAGGACAAGCAGCCACGCTGGAACCCCACCACCCTCGCCGGCCTCAACCGCCAGCGCGTGGATCAATTCTTCGAAGGCCTGTGAGGCCTGGAGTACGCAGATGCAAGACCTGGAACTGACTGAAGAACAGATCATGATCCGCGACATGGCTCGGGATTTCGCCCGCGGCGAGATCGCCCCCCATGCCCAGGCCTGGGAAAAGGCCGGCTGGATCGATGATGGCGTGGTGCAGAAGATGGGCGAGCTGGGCCTGCTCGGCATGGTCGTGCCCGAGCAATGGGGCGGCAGCTACACCGACTATGTCGCCTACGCCCTGGCGGTCGAGGAGATCGCCGCCGGCGATGGCGCCACCGGCGCACTGATGAGCATCCACAACTCGGTGGGCTGCGGCCCCCTGCTCGCCTACGGCAGCGCCGAGCAGCAACAGACCTGGCTCGAACGCCTGGCCAGCGGGCAAGTGATCGGCTGCTTCTGCCTGACCGAACCGCAGGCCGGCTCCGAGGCCCACAACCTGCGCACCCGCGCCGAACTGCAGGGCGATCACTGGGTGATCAATGGCGCCAAGCAGTTCGTCAGCAATGCCCGCCGCGCCGGGCTTGCCATCGTCTTCGCGGTGACCGACCCGGAGCTGGGCAAAAAAGGCATCTCAGCGTTTCTGGTGCCCACCGATAACGAAGGCTTCGTGGTCGATCGCAGCGAACACAAGATGGGCATCCGCGCCTCCGACACCTGCGCGGTAACCCTGAACAACTGCCGCATCCCCGCCGCCAATATGCTCGGCGAACGCGGCAAGGGCCTGGCCATTGCCCTGTCCAACCTCGAAGGCGGCCGTATCGGCATTGCCGCCCAGGCCCTGGGCATTGCCCGCGCGGCGTTCGAGGCGGCGCTGCTGTACTCACGCGATCGCATCCAGTTCGGCAAGCCGATCAACGAGCACCAGAGCATCGCCAACCTGCTGGCCGACATGCAGGTGCAGATCAACGCCGCGCGGCTGTTGATCCTCCACGCCGCGCGCCTGCGCAGCGCCGGCAAGCCGTGCCTGAGCGAGGCTTCACAGGCCAAGCTGTTCGCTTCGGAGATGGCCGAGCGGGTGTGTTCCAAGGCGATTCAGGTACACGGTGGCTATGGGTATCTGGAGGATTATCCGGTCGAGCGCTATTACCGCGATGCGCGCATTACCCAGATCTACGAAGGCTCCAGCGAGATTCAGCGCATGCTGATTGCGCGGGAGTTGAAGCACTACACCCTGTAATCACGACCTACTGTAGGAGCGGGCTTGTCCCGCGATAGCGATTCAACAGTGATATCGCATCGCGGGACAAGCCCGCTCCTGCAGTCACTCTTCGACATGCACGCTGTCGAGGTAGCTGCGCACCGCCCATAGTGCTTCCTGGCTCAGGTAGTCGGCCATCTTCGGCATGTACACCCGGCCATCGCGTACCGCGCCGTTGCGCACCCGCTCGACGAACCACTCATCACCGGCAGCGCCTTCGTCAAGCAAGCGCAAATCCGGGGCGATGCCACCGGACTTGGCCTCCAGGCCGTGGCAGGCGGCGCAGTTCTGGTTATAGGCCGAAGCGCCGATCGACACCGCCTCGTCATGGTCCTTGCTGTTGCGGTAAGGGTTTTCTGCGCGCCACTGATCACCGAGCTTTTCCAGGTTACCGGTATTGACCGCGGTCGGCGTGACGTTGCCATGGGCGAAAGCCCCGGCGCTGCTCATCAGGCCGACACCGACGATCAGGCTCAACCAGGCGTGTTTTGCTGTTTTCATTGTTCTGCCCTCGACTGCTGTTTGCACGCAAGAACCTCTCGGCTGAAAGGTTGTGCCGGCATCTTAGGAAGGCCCTGGCAAGGGCCCCATGCTGCTTTGGTGGTCGCAGCCTCCTCCCTTGGTAGTAGCGCTTGTGGGGCAGTGCCAAATCATGCCCGGATTGGGAAGTTTTCCCGCTAAGACCGGGAGTTTTTCCGTATCGATCGCGCCCTTGGCGTTCCAGTCTATGCAGGCCAAAACCTTCATTGGGAACTCCAACCATGACAATAAGATCGTTACCCGCCGCGCTTTCTCCGCTGTCTGCCGCCGTGCACACCGTCCTCCTGCTGGGCAGCCTGGCCCTGACCCCGCATGCCCTGGCGAAACCGGTGAGCTGGGAAGACATCGCCGACGACCACAAGAGCACCAGCAACGTGCTGCAGTACGGCATGGGCACCAATGCCCAGCGCTGGAGCCCGCTGGCCCAGGTCAACGACCAGAACGTGTTCAAGCTGACTCCGGCTTGGTCGTACTCCTTTGGCGACGAGAAACAACGCGGCCAGGAGTCCCAGGCCATCGTCAATGACGGGGTGATCTACGTCACCGGCTCCTATTCGCGGGTATTTGCCCTCGATGCCAAGACCGGCAAGCGCCTGTGGACCTACAATCATCGCCTGCCGGACAACATTCGCCCGTGCTGCGACGTGGTCAACCGCGGTGCCGCCATCTATGGCGACAAGATCTACTTCGGCACCCTCGACGCCCAGGTCATTGCCCTGAACAAGGACACCGGCAAGGTGGTGTGGAAGAAGAAGTTCGGCGACCACAGCGCCGGCTACACCATGACCGGCGCCCCGACCCTGATCAAGGACCAGAAGAGCGGCAAGGTGCTGCTGATTCACGGCAGCTCCGGCGACGAGTTCGGCGTGGTCGGCCAACTGTACGCCCGCGACCCGGAAACCGGCGACGAGGTGTGGATGCGTCCCTTCGTCGAAGGCCACATGGGCCGCCTGAACGGCAAGGACAGCACCCCCACCGGCGACGTCAAGGCACCGTCCTGGCCGAACGACCCGAGCACCGAGTCCGGCAAGGTCGAGGCCTGGAGCCATGGCGGCGGCGCCCCGTGGCAGAGCGCAAGCTTCGATGCCGAGACCAACACCATCATTGTCGGCGCCGGCAACCCGGGCCCCTGGAACACCTGGGCGCGCACGTCCAAAGACGGCAACCCGCACGGCTACGACAGCCTTTACACCTCCGGCCAGGTCGGCGTCGACCCGAGCACCGGCGAGGTCAAGTGGTTCTACCAGCACACGCCCAATGACGCCTGGGACTTCTCCGGCAACAATGAACTGGTGCTGTTCGACTACAAGGACAAGGACGGCAAGCAGTACAAGGCCACCGCCCATGCCGACCGCAACGGCTTCTTCTACGTGGTCGACCGCACCAACGGCAAGCTGAAGAACGCCTTCCCGTTCGCCGACAACATCACCTGGGCCAGCCATATCGACCTCAAGACCGGCCGCCCGGTAGAAAACCCCGGCCAGCGCCCGGCCAAGCCCGAGCCAGGGCAGACCAAGGGCAAGCCGGTGGAAGTGTCGCCGCCGTTCCTCGGAGGCAAGAACTGGAACCCCATGGCCTACAGCCAGGACACCGGCCTGTTCTATGTGCCGTCGAACCAGTGGAAAGAGGAATACTGGACCGAGGAGGTCAACTACAAGAAGGGCTCGGCCTACCTGGGCATGGGTTTTCGCATCAAGCGCATGTACGAGGACCACGTCGGCTCGCTGCGCGCCATGGACCCGACCACCGGCAAGATGGTCTGGGAGCACAAGGAACGCCTGCCGCTGTGGGCCGGGGTACTGGCGACCAAGGGCAACCTGGTGTTCACCGGTACCGGTGACGGCTACTTCAAGGCCTTCAATGCCAAGACCGGGGAGGAGCTGTGGAAATTCCAGACCGGCAGCGGCATCGTCTCGCCGCCGATCACCTGGGAACAGGACGGTGAGCAATACATCGGCGTGACCGTCGGCTACGGCGGCGCGGTGCCGTTGTGGGGCGGCGACATGGCCGAGCTGACCAAGCCGGTGGCCCAGGGTGGCTCGTTCTGGGTGTTCAAGATCCCCGCCTGGGACACCAAGACGGCCCAGCGCTGATTTGACGCCCTCTCGCCGGCAAGGCCGGCTCCCACAGTGGATCGGTGCATACCAAACCCTGTGGGAGCTGGCTTGCCAGCGATTGCTATCGCCCAGCCCCAGGAGATCCCCATGAAATACCTCCCGCTACTGCTCACCCTGGCCTGCACCCCTGCCCTCGCCGACGACGACACGCCCTTGACCATCAACGGCTGCACCATCGCCCAGGAAAGCCAATGCCCCAATGCCAACCTGCGCAATGCCGACCTCAGCAACCAGGACCTGCGCAAGATGAACCTGGCCGGTGCCGACCTGCGCGGGGCGAACCTGCGCCATGCGCGCCTGGACCTGGCCAACCTGGAAAAAGCCCAATTGCAAGGCGCCAACCTCACCCGCGCGAGCCTGCAGCAAAGCAACCTGCGCCTGGCCGACCTGCGCGACGCCAAGCTGGTTGCGGTACAGGCCTGGGGCATGTTCGCCCAGGGCGCCAACTTCGAGAACGCCGACTTGAGCGCCGCCTACCTGGAATTCGCCCGCCTCTCCGGGGCCAAACTGCACCGCAGCAAGCTGCAGGCCGCCGACCTGGAAATGACCTGGTTGAGCAAGGCCGACCTCAAGGGCGCCAACCTTGCCGATGCCAACCTGCAAGAAGCCAAGTTCGGCGAAAGCAATCTGGAGCAGGCCGACCTGCGCGGCAGCCGCCAGCATTACGCCAACTTTCAGGACAGCAACATGGAAGGTTGCCAGGGTTGCCCGAAAACCTGGGACTAAGCGGCGATACGCAGCAGGCCCGCCTCAATCGCCAGGTGCACCATTTCGGCGTGTGAGGCGACCTGCAATTTGCTTTTGAGCAGGGTCAGGCAGTTGGATACGGTCTTGGCGCTGATGCACAACTGCTCGGCGATCAGCCGGGTCGGCATGCCCTTGGCCAGCATCAGGAAAATTTCGGTTTCGCGCAGGCTCAAGCCTTGCAGGCGCGTACTGCCCCCCTGGCAGGCCAGGTCGGTGGCCAGCGCCTGCTCGATGTAGGCATGCCCGGACAGCACCCGGCGTACCGCTTCAAGCAACACCGCAGGCCCCGCCGCCTTGGACAGAAAGCCACAGGCGCCCGCCGCCATGGCCTGACGTACCAGGCCAAGATCACTATGCTCGCTGAAAAACAGCACGCGCAGCTGCGGCCAGCGCTGGCGCAGGCGCCGGGTGGTTTCCAGGCCGCTGATGCCGGGCAGGCCGAAGTCCATCAGCACCAGCCCCGGCAACTGCTCGCCAACCTTGTGCAGGGCCTCTTCACCACTGGCCGCTTCGATGATCGGCATGCCGTCCAGGCCCTGTTGCAGCGTAGCGGCCAGCCCCAGGCGCAGCATGGGGTGATCGTCGACCAGCAAAATGGCCATGGCGTGGTGCTCCTGCAGTTTTATCCCATGCTAGAACGCACGCCTGGGCGCTCGACTACTACTTTGGTACTGTTTTACTTGTCGATGGTCGCATTCCCAAAGCGTTGCACCTGGCCTGTAATGAAGGGGTGCAGCACAACCACAACAATAAGGTGCAAAGCCATGTACAAGATTCTGATCGCCGACGACCACCCGTTGTTTCGCGAGGCCATCCACAATGTCATCAGCGATGGCTTTCCCGGCAGCGAGGTGATGGAAACCGCCGACCTCGACAGTGCCCTGGCGATCACCGGCGATCACGATGACCTCGACCTGATCCTGCTCGACCTGAACATGCCCGGCATGCACGGCCTGGGCGGGCTGATCAACCTGCGCAACGAGGCACCGACCATCCCGGTGGTGATCGTTTCGGCCGAACAGGACAAACAGGTGGTACTGCAGGCCATCACTTACGGCGCCGTCGGCTTTATCACCAAATCCTCGCCGCGCTCGCAGATGACCGAGGCCATCGAGCAGATCCTCAACGGCAACGTCTACCTGCCGCCAGACATCATCCGCACCCAGAAGAGCAGCCACCGGCGCAGCCAGGGCGAACACCAGGGCTTTGCCCCGGAACTGCTGCAGGCCCTGACCCGCAAGCAATTGCTGGTGCTCGAACGCATGACCAAGGGCGAGTCGAACAAGCAGATCGCCTACAACCTCGACATCGCCGAAACCACGGTCAAGGCTCACGTGTCGGCGATTCTGCGCAAGCTCAATGTGCACAACCGCGTGCAGGCGATCCTCAGTGCCGGCGACATCGACTTCACCGCCTACCTGCGGCGATAGCCCTGGCATATCGCATTCATGCAAATTAGCCATTGAAACCACGGTAACGCCTGAAGTAAGCTCGGGAACATCAACTGGAGAGTCACATGTCGCACACACCCCTCACTCACGCTTGCAGCACCGGTCGCTTGTCGCGCCCTGTGGCGGCTGTCGAGTGCGCGACGGCCTCACCGGCTCGATTTTATTTTGGGTATTGGTTTAGCCACAGGCGCCGCTGATACCCACACCGGCGCCCACACTCAAGGGGCCGCCGAACACGAGAATACTCAACCCCCGGTCGGCTCCCCGACCGGGGGTTTTGCGTTTCAGGCCCCCGGCAACTAGCGAATCACATTGAGGAACAGTACATGAACTACGTCACCTACCACCCTTACCCAAGCTTTAGCGCCTGGCGATTTAGCCAATCCCGTTCGGGCCAGCCTGCCGCCTCCGATCGGTCACTTGTTGGTGGCACGCACACACATGACGCCAATCCGGCCATCTGTCGAACACCTCGATAGGGCCGACAGCGCGGGCCAGACCCCGCCATCCGCCCAGGGAACCAGAACATGCAATCGTCCAACCTCGCTCTGCCGCTGTCCGAACCCACTGCTGCCAACAGCGCCGTCAGCCAACGCCTGCCGAGCCCGCTGCTGCTCAAGCAGCAAATGCCGCTTACCCCTGCCCTCACCGCCCAGGTCGAAGCCCATCGCCAGGCCGTACGTGCCATTCTCGATGGCGAAGATCAACGCCTGCTGGTGATCGTTGGCCCCTGCTCGCTCCATGACCCCCGTTCGGCCCGCGAATACGCCCAGCGCTTGGCGCGCCTGGCCATCGACGTCAGCGACCAGATGCTCCTGGTAATGCGCGCCTACGTCGAAAAGCCGCGCACCACCGTCGGCTGGAAAGGCCTGGCCTACGATCCGCACCTCGATGGCAGCGACGACATGCACGGCGGCATCGCCTTGTCCCGCGGCCTGATGCTGGCCATGCTCGAGCGCGGCCTGCCGGTTGCCACCGAGCTGCTGCACCCCATGGCCGCCGGTTACTTCGATGACCTGCTGAGCTGGGCGGCGATTGGCGCACGCACCACCGAATCGCAGATTCACCGCGAGATGGTCAGCGGCCTGGGCCTGCCGGTCGGCTTCAAGAACGGCACCGACGGCGGCGTTGGCATTGCCTGCGATGCGATCCGCAGCGCCGCGCACAGCCATCGGCATTTCGGCATGGACGTGCAAGGCTACCCGGCGATTGTCGAAACCCTGGGCAACCCTGACACCCACCTGGTGCTGCGCGGCGGCAACAAGGGCCCGAACTACGACCGCCAAAGCCTCGCCCTGGCCCGTCAGGGCCTGGCCAAGGCCGGTGTGTCGCCGCGGATCATGGTCGATTGCAGCCATGCCAACAGCGGCAAGGACCCATTGCGCCAACCGGCGGTGTTCAACGAAGTGCTCGAGCAGCGCCTGCAGGGCGACACCTCGCTGGTCGGCATGATGCTTGAAAGTCACTTGTTCGATGGCTGCCAGGCGCTGGGCGCGCAACCGCTCAAGTACGGTGTGTCGATTACCGATGGTTGCCTGGGCTGGGATTCGACCGAACGCTTGCTGCGTGAGGCGGCCGAGCGCTTGTGAGCCGCCCACAACGGTAGGAGCGGATTCATCCGCTCCCACTCCAGGCCGTCGGTGGTGCGGCGAAACCACATTTGCGTTAGGCTTGGGGTTTTACCCCAAGGAGCCACTCCCATGGCCAAAGCCACTGCCCGTCACATCCTGGTTGCCACCGAAGACAAGTGCAATGAACTGAAAGCCCAGATCGAAGCCGGCGCCGATTTCGCCGAGATCGCCAAGGCCAACTCCACCTGCCCGTCCAGCCGCCAGGGCGGTGACCTGGGCTCGTTCGGCCCGGGCCAGATGGTCAAGGAGTTCGATACCGTGGTGTTCAGCGCACCGGTCAACACCGTGCAAGGCCCGGTGAAGACCCAGTTCGGTTATCACCTGCTGGAAGTGACCAGCCGTCAGGACTGATCGCTGCTGTACAAACCGGCCCCCCCAGGGCCGGTTTGTTTGCCCAGGTGACCTGCTAAGCTTCAGCCACAGTCGTGGTTCAGGTGGTCAGGCGCATGCGAATTGCTCCCTTCCCCTTGCTGTTGTTGATCTTCGGCCTGGCCCTTGCCTGGTCGTGCGCTGCCACGTCAGCCCCTGGTCACGCCTTGACCGTCTATGATGAAGCGCCACGCTACCCGGCTGGCTTCCAGCACTTCAGCTACGCCAACCCCGACGCGCCCAAAGGCGGAAGCCTGCGCCGCTCGGCCATCGAGATCGGCCAGTTCGACCACCTCATTCCCTATATCGACAAGGGCATCGGCGTTGCCGAGGTCGATGGTTGGCTGTACTCGCCGCTGGCCGTGCGCTCGCAGGACGAGCCCTACACGGTGTATGGGCTGGTGGCGCAAAAGCTTGAGCGCGATCCCGACGGGTACTGGCTGCGCTTCTATCTTGACCCACGAGCGCGCTTTGCCGATGGCCAGCCGATCCGCGCCGAGGATGTGCGCTACACCTTCGAGCTGTTCATGCATGCGGGCAATCTCAGGTACCGTACCCAGTTCGCCGACGTTGATGGGGTCAAGGTAGAAAACCCGCGGCAGATCATCTTCCACTTCAAAAGCAACCAGAACCGTACCCTGGCCCTGGACCTGGCGACCTTGCCGGTACTGCCCGAACACTGGTGGAAAGACCGCGACTTTGCCAATGGCGCAGGCTTCGAAGCACCGCTGGGCAGCGGCCCGTACAAGGTCGGCCGGGTCGACAACGGCCGCAGCATCACCTTCGAGCGCGACAAAAGCTGGTGGGCCCGCGACCTGCCGGTCAACCGTGGCCGCTACAACTTCGACCAGTTGCGCATCGAGTACTTCGGCGACACCGAGGTGGCGCGTCAGGTGCTGCGCGGCGGCGGTTTCGATTACAACCGCGAGTTCTCCGCCACCGCCTATACCCTCGGCTACGCCAGCCCGGCGCTGGACGATGGCCGCCTGCAGCGCGCACACCTGGCCAAGGATGCACCGCAGACCGCCCAGGGTTTTGTCTTCAACCTGCAGCGGCCGGTGTTCAAGGACCGTCGGGTGCGTCAGGCGCTGGCCCTGCTGTGGGACTTCGAGTGGAGCAACCGGCAGATGATGCGCAACCTGTACATTCGCCAGCAGAGCTTTTTCGCCAACAGTGACCTGGCGGCGCGCAGCGTGCCCGATGTGCAGGAGCTCAAGTTGCTCGAACCGTTGCGCGGGCAGGTGCCCGACGAGGTCTTCAACCAGGTGTTCGAAGCGCCGCGCACCGACGGCTCGGGGCTGATTCGCGACAAGCAACTGCAAGCGCTGGCACTGCTCGAGGCGGCTGGCTGGAAACCCCAGGGCGATCAACTGGTCAACGCCCAGGGTGAACCGCTGACGTTCACCTTCCTCAATGGCCAGGCCGGTTTCGAACGCCTGCTGCTGCCGTGGAAGCGCAACCTGGCGCAGATCGGCATCACCCTGGAAATCCGCCGTATCGACGCCTCGCAGTACGTCAACCGCCTGATGGCCCGCGACTATGACCTGATCGTCAGCGGCTATCCGGTATCACCGTCGCCCGGGCTTGAGCTGTACAACTATTTTGGCTCGGCGGCGGCCAGCGACCCTGGCTCGAACAACTACATGGTCTTGCAGGACCCGGCCGTGGACCGTCTGCTCGACGGCCTGGTCAAGGCGGCGAGCAAGGCTGACATGCTGCGTCATGCCCATGCCCTGGACCGGGTGCTGAGCTGGAACTACTACTGGATTCCCAACTATTACCCACCTGGCTCATCCACCGTCTGGTGGAACCGCTTCGGCCTGCCCGAGGTGCAGCCGAGCTACGACGAAGGCCTGGACAGCTGGTGGGAAGTCAGCCCGACGCCGCTGACCAACGCACAGATGGCCGAGCGCCTGGGGAGCCCGCCGTGATCGGCTACATCCTGCGCCGTCTGCTGCTGATCATCCCGACCTTGTTGATCATCCTGCTGGTCAATTTCGTCATCGTCCAGGCCGCGCCGGGCGGCCCGGTCGAGCAGGCGGTTGCACGCCTGCAGGGGATCGGCGGCGGTGCGCCCGGGGCCAGCGCCGAAACCCTGCACACCAGCTCACGCGCCAGCCGCGGCCTGGACCCCAAACTGCTGGAAGACATCAAGCGCCAGTACGGCTTCGACAAGTCGGCGCCCGAGCGCTTATGGCTGATGCTCACGCAATACGCCCGGCTGGACTTCGGCGCCAGCTTCTTTCGCGGTGCCAAGGTCACCGATCTGATTCTGGAGAAGATGCCGGTGACCTTGTCGCTGGGCTTCTGGGCCACCCTGATCACCTACCTGGTGTCGATCCCCTTGGGGATTCGCAAGGCGGTGCGCCACGGCAGCGCCTTCGATGCCTGGAGCAGCAGCCTGATCGTCATCGGCTACGCCCTGCCCTCGTTCCTGTTCGCCCTGCTGCTGATCGTGCTGTTCGCTGGCGGCACTTCGCTGAACTGGTTTCCGGTGCGCGGGCTGGTCTCGGAAGACTTCGACCAGCTCAGCCTGCTGGGCAAGCTCGCCGACTACTTCTGGCACCTGGTGCTGCCGGTCGGCGCGCTGGTGATCGGCGGCTTTGCCACCCTGACCCTGCTGACCAAGAACGCCTTTCTCAACGAGATCACCCGCCAATACGTGATCACCGCACGGGCCAAGGGCCTGAGCGAGCAGCGAGTGCTGTACGGGCACGTGTTTCGCAATGCCATCCTGCTGGTGGTGGCCGGCATCCCCCAGGCCCTGATCAGCGTGTTCTTTGCCGGCTCCCTGCTGATCGAGGTGATCTTCTCCCTCGATGGCCTGGGGCGCATGAGCTACGAGGCGGCGGTGTCGCGGGATTATCCGGTGGTGTTCGGTTCACTGTTCATCTTCACCCTGTTTGGCCTGCTGGTACGGCTGATCGGTGACCTGTGCTACACCCTGGTCGACCCGCGTATCGATTTTGCCACGAGGGCACGCTGATGCTTCGCCTGTCGCCGGTTTCACTCAGGCGCCTGCAGCGTTTTCGGCGCAACCGTCGCGGCTGGATTTCGTTGTGGCTGTTCGGCCTGCTGTTGCTGGTGAGCCTGGGGGCCGAGCTGGTGGCCAACGACAAGCCGTTGCTGCTGGGTTATCAGGGGCAGCTGTATTTCCCGGCGTTCAAGCGCTATACCGAGCAACAGTTTGGCGGTCAGTTGCCGTTCCAGCCGGATTACCGCAGCCAGTACGTACGCCAACTGATCGAGGGCCAGAAGGGCTGGATGCTGTTTGCACCGGTGCCCTTTAGCGCCGATACGCCGAACTACGATTTGCTGGTACCCACGCCCAGCCCCCCGTCCACGGTCAATTGGCTGGGTACCGACGACCAGGCCCGGGATGTGCTGGCGCGAGTACTGTATGGCACCCGGGTGTCGATTCTGTTTGCCCTGGCGCTGACCGCCATCAGCACGCTGATCGGCATCGCCGCCGGCGCCTTGCAGGGCTATCACGGCGGTTGGGTCGACCTGATCGGCCAGCGCCTGCTGGAGGTCTGGTCGGGCCTGCCGGTGTTGTACCTGCTGATCATCCTCAGCGGTTTTGTCGAGCCGAACTTCTGGTGGCTGCTGGGGATCATGGCGCTGTTTTCCTGGCTGGCGCTGGTGGATGTGGTGCGCGCCGAGTTCCTCCGTGGGCGCAACCTCGAGTACGTGCTGGCCGCCCGCGCCCTGGGCCTGCCGGACCGCGGGGTGATCCTGCGGCACATTTTTCCCAACGCCATGAATGCCACCCTGACCTACCTGCCGTTCATTCTCACCGGTGCCATCACCACCCTCACCGCCCTGGATTTTCTCGGCTTCGGCATGCCCGCCGGCAGCGCTTCGCTGGGCGAGCTGGTCACCCAGGGCAAACAGCACCTGCAGGCCCCCTGGCTGGGCTTTACCGCGTTTTTTGCCCTGGCGCTGATCCTGTCGCTGCTGGTGTTCATTGGCGATGCCTTGCGCGAAGCCTTCGATCCACGGGCATAATCGCAGCTTTACCTCCGGCGGAGCGGCGCATGCAGGACAGTGACAGCCTCAAGGACTACCAGCAGGTGCGCCTGTTGGCGATTCGTTCGCTGTTCGAGATCATCGAGCAGTCCAGCGAAGGCACGATCATCGTCGACCGTGATGCGCGCATCGTCTGGATGAACGAGCGCTATGCCCGGCGCTTTGGCCTGGACGACGCCAGCAGTGCGATCGGCCAACCGTGCGAGAGTGTCATCCCCGGCAGCTTGATGCGCGAGGTGGTGAGCAACGGTCGGCCGATCCTGCTGGACATGCTCGACACCCCGAAAGAGCCGCTGGTGGTGATGCGCCTGCCGGTGCACGACAGCAGCGGCAAGCTGATCGGTGCCATCGGTTTTGCCCTGTTCGACGAATTGCGCAGCCTTTCGCCGCTGCTCAAGCGCTACGCCAGCATGCAGCAGGAGCTGGCCTCGACCCGCTCGTTGCTGCGCGCCCGCCAGGCCAAGTACAGCTTTGCCCAGTTCATCGGCACCAGCGCCGCCAGCCTTGAGGTCAAGCGCCGCGCCCGGCGTGGCGCCAGCAGTGATTCGCCGGTGTTGCTACTGGGTGAAACCGGCACCGGCAAAGAGCTGCTGGCCCATGCCATCCACGCGGCCTCGGCGCGGGCGCACAAAGCGTTTGTCAGCATCAACAGCGCGGCAATCCCCGAGACCCTGCTTGAAGCCGAATTTTTCGGCACCGCCCCGGGCGCCTTTACCGGCGCCGAGCGCAAGGGCCGCCCGGGCAAGTTGCAGATTGCCGAGGGCGGCACGCTGTTTCTCGACGAGATCGGCGACATGCCCTTGCCACTGCAGAGCAAACTGCTGCGCGTGTTGCAGGAGAAGGAGTACGAGCCGGTCGGTTCCAACCAGATGATCCACAGCGATGTGCGGATCATTGCCGCGACGTCCACCGACCTGCAGGCGGCGATGGCCCGTGGCGAGTTTCGTGCCGACCTGTACTACCGGCTCAATGTGCTGCCGATCCAGGTGCCGCCGTTGCGTGAGCGGCTGGACGACCTGCCGGCCTTGAGCGAGGCGATTCTTGAAGAACTGGGCAGCCAGCACGAACTGGAGGACCCGGCCCAGGCACTGCTGGCCCGGCATGCCTGGCCGGGCAATATCCGCGAGCTGCGCAATGTGCTGGAGCGGGCGACCTTGCTGGCGGATCAGCCGCGCTTGAGCGTGGGTGATGTACAGGCGGCGTTGGGCGACCTGGCGCCGCTGCAGGTCCAGCTGCCACAGCTGAGCTACAAGCAGGCCTGTGCCGATTTTGAGCGCCAGCTGCTGGAAAACACCCTGGCGCGCTGTGCCGGGAATGTGCCGGAGGCCGCGCGGCAGCTGGGGTTGGGGCGCTCGACGTTGTACAAGAAGTTGCTGGCGCTGGGCATAAAATCTCATTAAATAGAATTGTGTCTCCATATAGAGACTAACACCTCTCCCCATGGGAGCCGGCCTTGCCGGCGATGCAAGGCGCAGCCTTGCCAGGTTTTGGGCTGCTTTGCAGCCCATCGCCGGCAAGGCCGGCTCCCACAAGACCTGTCTCTATACAGAGACATACTTATTGAAACCCATTCAGAAATTAAATTTATACGTTTAAATTCAATAACTTATAAAAATGGCACGATTCCCGCTATCTCCTTCGCACCAACAAAAACAAGATGCACCCAAGGAGACACTCGATGAGTGTGATCATCGCCCTGGCAGCCCTGGCGCTGCTGATGCTGGCTGCCTACCGTGGTTATAGCGTTATCCTCTTCGCCCCCATTGCCGCCCTTGGCGCGGTGCTGTTGACCGACCCTGCGGCGGTCGCCCCGGCCTTTACCGGGGTGTTCATGGAAAAGATGGTCGGCTTTATCAAACTGTACTTTCCGGTGTTCCTGCTGGGCGCCGTGTTCGGCAAGCTGATCGAGCTGTCGGGCTTCTCGCGCTCGATCGTCGCCGCCGCGATCCGCCTGCTCGGCACCCGCCAGGCCATGCTGGTGATCGTGCTGGTCTGCGCGCTGCTCACCTACGGCGGCGTGTCGCTGTTCGTGGTGGTGTTTGCGGTGTACCCGTTTGCTGCCGAAATGTTCCGCCAGAGCAACATTCCCAAACGCCTGATCCCGGCGACCATCGCCCTGGGCGCGTTTTCCTTCACCATGGACGCCCTGCCCGGCACCCCGCAGATCCAGAACATCATCCCCAGCACCTTCTTCAACACCACCGCCTGGGCCGCGCCCTGGCTGGGCCTGATCGGCACCCTGTTCGTGTTCTGCACCGGCATGCTGTACCTGCAGCACCAGCGCAACAAGGCCCAGCGCACCGGTGAAGGCTATGGTTCGGCGCTACGCAACGAGCCGGAAACCGCCGCCGACCTGAAGCTGCCCAACCCATTGCTGGCGCTGTCGCCGCTGCTGTTGGTGGGGGTGATGAACCTGCTGTTCACCCACTGGATTCCGGCCTGGTACGGCAAGACCCATACCTTGAGCCTGGCGGGCATGAGCACGCCGGTGCAGACCGACATCGCCAAGCTCACGGCGATCTGGGCGGTGGAGGCGGCCTTGCTGCTGGGTATCCTGCTGGTGCTGGTGACAGGCTTTGGCGCGATCAGAAGCCGTCTGGCCGAAGGCAGCAGAAGCGCGGTCAGCGGCGCCTTGCTGGCAGCGATGAACACCGCCTCGGAATACGGCTTCGGTGCCGTCATCGCTTCACTGCCGGGTTTTCTCGTGCTCGCCGACGCCCTGCGCGCGATCCCCAACCCACTGGTTAACGAGGCGATTACCGTCACCCTGCTGGCCGGTATCACGGGTTCCGCCTCCGGCGGCATGAGCATTGCCCTGGCGGCGATGTCCGACAGCTTCATCGCCGCCGCCAATGCCGCCAACATTCCCCTTGAAGTGCTGCACCGGGTCGCGGCCATGGCCAGCGGCGGCATGGACACCCTGCCGCACAACGGTGCGGTGATCACCCTGCTGGCCGTCACCGGCCTGACCCACCGCGAAGCCTACAAGGATATTTTCGGCATTACCCTGATCAAGACCCTGGCGGTGTTCGTGGTGATTGCTACGTTCTATGCCACCGGTATCGTCTAAGGAGCACCCTATGCGTCTCAACGGCAAGACAGCAGTAGTCACCGGATCGACCAGCGGCATCGGCCTGGGCATTGCCCAGGCATTGGCCAAGGCCGGCGCCAACCTGATCCTCAACGGCTTTGGCGATGCCAGCGCGGCCATCGCCGAAGTGGCCCGCTTCGGTACCCGGGTCGGTCATCACCCGGCGGACCTTGGCGACGTTAAACAGCTCGAAGCGCTGTTCGCCTATGCCGAGCGCGAGTTCGGCGGCGTCGATATTCTCGTCAACAATGCCGGCATCCAGCATGTGGCGGCGGTTGAAGACTTCCCGGTGGAGCGCTGGGATTCGATCATCGCCGTCAACCTCTCGGCCGTGTTCCATGGCACCCGCCTGGTGCTGCCGGGCATGCGCGCGCGCAACTGGGGGCGGATCGTCAACATCGCGTCGGTGCACGGCCAGGTCGGCTCCACCGGCAAGGCCGCCTATGTCGCCGCCAAACACGGGGTGGTGGGCCTGACCAAGGTGGTGGGGCTGGAAACCGCCACCAGCAATGTCACCTGCAACGCCATCTGCCCGGGCTGGGTACTCACCCCGCTGGTGCAGAAACAGATCGATGACCGCGCCGCCAACGGTGTTGATCCGCAGCGGGCCCAGCATGATCTGCTGGCCGAGAAGCAGCCGTCGTTGGCCTTCGTCACTCCCGAACACCTGGGTGAGCTGGTATTGTTCCTCTGTAGCGAGGCTGGCAGTCAGGTTCGTGGCGCTGCCTGGAACATCGATGGCGGCTGGCTGGCCCAGTGAGGGGCAGCCTCAACACCTGGCTGCCGCATCGTCTTTTTTACCTGCAAGGAGGCCTTATGCGCCCACTCTCCCTCACCGCGTTGTTCACCCTGACCCTGGCTGCCGCTACTTCGCTACAGGCCGCCAGCCTCAAGGATGTTGCGCCCTACCCCGAGGCCGAAAAAGGCTTTACCCGCCAGGTGATCCAACTGCCAAAGCAGGCTGACGAGTCGGCCTACAAACTCGAAGTGCTGGCTGGCAAGCAACTGGAAGTCGACTGCAACCGTCAGCACCTGGGCGGTAACCTGGAAGAACAGACCCTGCAAGGCTGGGGCTACAACTACTACCGCCTGGAAAAAGTCTCGGGCCCGGCCTCGACCCTGATGGCCTGCCCTGACGGCAAGAAAAAACAGGCTTTCGTGCCCGTGGTCGGCGATGGCTTCCTGCTGCGTTACAACAGCAAGCTGCCGGTGGTGGTGTATGTGCCGGAAGGCGTTGAAGTGCGTTACCGCGTCTGGTCGGCTTCGAACAAAGTGAAAAAAGCTACAGTGGAATAAGGCACTGCTGATCGCTGGCAATGCCGGCGATGGGGTGCGCAGCAGCCCTGGCCAACCGCAAAAAGGAACGCCCATGAACGAAGTGCTCTGGCGCCCGAGCAAGGCGCGTATTCAGGCCAGTCGGATGGATGCCTTTCGCCGGCAGGTCAATCAGCAGTTTGGCCTGGCGCTGCGCAATTACGCCGACCTGCACCGCTGGAGCATCGAACAGCGTGCCGCGTTCTGGCAAACCCTTGCCGACTATTTCCAGGTGCGCTGGCAGCAGCCGGCCACTCAGGTGCTCGACGAAGGCCCGCAGATGCCCGATGCGCGCTGGTTCGCTGGCGCCACCCTGAACTTCGCCGAACACCTGCTACGGCGCCGCGACAACCATCCGGCGTTGATCGTGGTGCGCGAAGACGGCGAGCGACGGGTTATCAGCCATGGCGAACTGGCCGAACAGGTGGCCGGCCTGCAGCGCAGCTTCCAGGCCGCCGGCATCGGCGTCGGCGACCGGGTTGCCGCCTGCATGCCCAACACCTGGCAAACCCTGGTGGCGATGCTGGCCTGCACCAGCCTCGGCGCTATCTGGTCATGTTCTTCGCCGGAGTTCGGCACACACGGCATCATCGACCGCTTCGGCCAGATCGAGCCAAAGCTGTTGATCGTCTGTGCCGGTTACCCGTACGCCGGCAAACAGATCGACCAGGTCGACAAGATCAACCAGGTACTGGCACAACTGCCAAGCCTGCAACACCTGCTGGTGGTGCCTTACACCCGCACGCACACCGCCAGCGACGAATTCATCTGCCAGGCCCGGGTCAGCCTCTGGGACGATTTCTACCAACCCGGCGGCGAACCGCAGTTCACCCCGCTGGCGTTCAATCACCCGCTGTACATCCTCTATTCCAGCGGCACCACCGGCGTGCCCAAGTGCATCGTCCACGGCGCCGGCGGCGTATTGCTGCAGCACCTCAAGGAGCACGGCCTGCACAATGACCTGGGCTCGGACGACGTACTGTTCTACTACACCACCTGCGGCTGGATGATGTGGAACTGGCTGGCCAGCGGCCTGGCCGTGGGGGCCACCCTGGTGCTGTACGACGGCTCGCCTTTTCATCCGGGCCCCGAACGCCTGCTCGACCTGATCGACAGCGAGCGCATCAGCGCATTCGGCACCAGCGCCAAGTACCTGGCAGCCCTGGAGCAAGCCGACCTGCGCCCGCGCCTGAGCCATTCACTGGACTCGCTGAAATTGCTGCTGTCGACCGGCTCGCCGTTGTCGCCGGAAAGCTTCGACTACGTCTACCGCGAATTCAAGCGCGACCTGTGCCTGGCATCGATGTCGGGCGGTACCGATATCGTCTCCTGCTTCGTCATCGGCAACCCGCTGCTGCCGGTGCGCCGCGGCGAGATCCAGTGCAAGGGCCTGGGCATGGCCGTTGAGGTCTGGGATGACGATGGCCATGCGCTGATCGGTGAAAAAGGCGAGCTGGTCTGCACCCGGCACTTTCCGGCCATGCCCCTGGGCTTCTGGAATGACCCGCAGGGCGAGCGCTTCCAGGCGGCCTACTTCAGCCAGTTCCCCGGGGTCTGGGCCCAGGGTGATTACGCCGAGGAACGGGCCGAGGGCGGCATGCTGATCCACGGTCGCTCGGACGCGGTGCTCAACCCCGGCGGCGTGCGTATCGGCACGGCGGAAATCTACCGCCAGGTCGAGAAGGTGCATGAGGTGGTCGAAAGCGTCGCCATCGGCCAGCGCTGGCAGCATGATGTGCGGGTGGTGCTGTTCGTGCGCCTGCGCGACGGCCTGCAGCTGGACGACGCCTTGCAGGCGCGAATCCGCCAGGTGATCCGCAGCAACACCACGCCTCGGCATGTGCCGGCGGTGATCGCCGCGGTGACGGATATCCCGCGCACCATCAGCGGCAAGATCGTCGAGCTTGCGATTCGCAACGTGGTGCACGGGGAGCCGGTGAAAAATACCGACGCCCTGGCCAACCCCGAGGCCCTCGAGCAATTTCGCGACCGCCCGGAGTTGCGCAATCAGGCATAATGCGCGGTTTTAGCGCTTTACGAAGGTACGTTGAGATGAAAGCACAGGCCCGGCATATTCTGGTCAAGACCGCCGAAGAAGCCGAACAGCTCAAGCAGCGCATCGCCAAGGGCGAGGCGTTCGATGTGCTGGCCAAGAAATACTCCACCTGCCCGTCAGGCAAACGCGGCGGCGACCTGGGTGAAGTGCGCCCGGGGCAGATGGTCGGCGCCATCGACCAGGTGATTTTCAAAAAGCCGCTGCGCACCGTGCACGGCCCGATCAAGAGTAAATTCGGCTATCACCTGGTGCAGGTGTTCTACCGCGATTAAAGGCTGTCGCGGCGCCGCTGCGAGCGCAGGTTGCGCTGATCCTCCAGATCATTGCGCAGGCCGACGATCAGGTTGGAAATCGCCCGGCTGCTGGTCAGTTGCTCGGTGCTGATGCCGGTGACCAGCAGGTCGACCCGCTCGCAGCTGCGGTCGAACACCCGTACGGTCAGCGAACGGTCGGCCGCCAGGGTGCACTGGCAGCGGGTGGGTAAAAAACTGCTTTCTATGATGTTGCGCAACTCCAGGGTCGAGAGCATCGGTACGTCTCCTTGGCAGGTGGCGGACAGCGGTTCCTGTTGCCCGATCCAGCTCCAAGCCTAGGTCATATTCCTCAATTGAATCAGACCCTTTCACTATAAGCAGCGCAGGCTTTGGCCGGCCTCCGGGCAGTGGAAGCAAGTGGCCACCTAGCATTTTTGTCAGTTGTCGATATTTCTGATTGCTCTATACATCAGGGCACGACCCTCCAGTGCTCGCAGGAAAGCTGGAGCCGCAGTGGTCAATGCCCTGTATGGAAATGGAGCCCGCCTGATGCGCACCTCGCTTATCGTGGTACTCAGCGCCCTGCCTTTCACTGCCATTGCCCAGAACGTGGTGGTCGGGCCCGGCGATACCCTCGGCGCCGTGCTACAGACGCCGTTTATCGATGACTTCCTGATGACCGGCGGCACGCTGCAGTCCCTGGCCCAGGGCGATGCCCGCGATACATTCAACATGTCGGCGGGACGGATCATCGGTGCCTTCGAAGACGGTGACGTGGCGTACTTCTCCGGTGGCAGCATCGGCCGGGTCGACATGAAGCTGGACAACAACATTTTCAGCATGTCCGGCGGCACCATCGTCGGCAACCTGGTCACCGGCTTTGGCAACGACCAGATCTTCCTCAATGCCGGTACTATCGGCGGCAATATCAGCACCAGTGGCGGAACCGATGTTTTCGTGATTACCGGCGGTACGCTGCAAGGCAACCTGCTGGCCAGTTTCGGCAATGACTCGCTCAAATGGCAGGGCGGCGTTATTCGCGGCACTGTCGACATGGGCGGTGACGATGACGTGGCAGTGCTCAAAGACCTCGCCAGCCCGGTGCTGAACATCACCGTCAACGGCGGTGCCGGCGTCGACAGCCTGACCTTCGATAACAGCCAGCCGGTGGGTGGTGATCGCTATATCAACTGGGAAAGCGTCAACCTGATTAACGCCAGTGTGTTCAAGCTGGACAATAACCTGACCCTGGGCGATGCCAGCGCCGTTACCGCGCCCACCCGCCTGAACATCGACCCCAGCAGCTCGCTGGTCTCGCGCTCCGGGACGATCAGCCCCTTCACCGCCGGCCAGCCGCTGACTGTCAACAACAGCGGGCTTGTCGACCTCAGCAGTGGCGGCGACGCCCAAGGGCGGCTGACCATCAACGGCAGCTACGTAGGCAACGGCGGTACCCTGAAGCTCAACAGCGTACTGGCCGGCGACGGTGCAGCGTCCGATCGCCTGGTAGTCAGCCGGGGCACGATCTCCGGCAGCACCAACCTGCAGATCAGCAACTTCGCCGGTGCCGGTGCGGTGACCCGCCAGAACGGCATCCAAGTGGTTGAAGCAATCAACGGAGCGACCAGCAGCAACACGGCCTTCGTCCAGACCCAGACCTTGTCGGCCGGCGCTTTTGACTATCGTCTGTTCAAAGGCGGGGTGACTGCTGATAGCGTCAATAGCTGGTACTTGCGCTCCACGGTGATTGCCCCGGTACCACTGCCTGGGCCGCAGCCTGAGACGCCGGACCCGGTTACGCCTGTAGACCCGGTTGATCCTGTGGTCGCGATACCGCCCCCCACCCCGGGCCCAGCCCCCGGCCAGCCTGACTTGCCACCACCGGCGCCCGGCGTGAGTATCCCCCTGTACCGGCCGGAAGTTGCTGTTTACGCCGCCGCGCCACGGGCTGCGGCGTTGATTGCGCGCTCGGCGCTGGGCACCTTTCATCAACGCCAGGGCGACCAGAGCCTGCTGAGCGAAAACGGCGCGGTATCGGCCAGTTGGGGGCAAGCCTACGGCAACAGTTTCCATCAAAGCTGGTCGGGCACTGTCAGCCCCAGCCTGGATGGCAGCCTGTACGGCTTCAAGGTCGGCCAGGACCTGTGGGCCTGGCTCAACGATGACGGCCTGCGCCAGCATGTTGGCCTGTATGTCGGTCACAGCCGCTTGAACGGCGATGTAAAGGGCTTCGCCCTGGGCGTCGAGGACAGCAAGGTCGGCGACCTGAAACTCGACAGCGACAGCGTCGGCGCCTACTGGACCCTGATCGGCGCGCAGCAGTGGTATGTCGATGCCGTGCTGCAATACTCGGACCTCGACGGCCGGGCGAAATCCGATCGAGGCGACAAGCTCGACCTCAACGGCCACGCCTGGAGCGCGTCGCTGGAAACCGGCTACCCGATTGCCCTGTCGTCGCAATGGTTCCTGGAGCCCCAGGCACAGATCATCGCTCAGAGTGTCTCGCTGGACAGCGCCGAAGACAGCGTTGCCCATGTCAGCTACGACGCCCAGACCGAGTTGACCGGGCGCCTCGGCGTACGCCTGGAAGGCAACTTCAAATCAGGCGCAGTGCCGTTGCTGCCCTACCTGCAAGTCAATATCTGGCACGGTGACGGTGGTCGCGACACCCTGACCTTCGATGACCTTGACCAGATCAAGACCGACTACCGCTACACCTCGATGGACATCGGTACCGGCCTGGTCGCGCAGATCAACCGGAACTTCAGCGTGCATGCCGGTATCGACTACGCCAGCAACCTCGATGCCCACCAACAGGAGCGCGTCGGCGCCAACCTCGGGATACGCCTGAGCTACTAAGCCCGCCGTGCTGCCAGCAAGCCGACCCCGGCGCAGCCGAGCAGCGTGGCACTGACCCGATTGAACAGCCGCCGCGGGCCGGGCTGGTTGAACCAGCGCTGCAGGTAGGCGCCCAGCCAGCCGTAAATGGCAATGGCCAGCCATTCCAGCAACAGGAACATCCCGCCCAGCCAGGCGAACTGCTCGGCCACCGGCAACGGGCTGCCGACGCTGATGAACTGCGGCAAAAAAGCGGTGAAGATCAGAATCGCCTTGGGGTTGCCGGCCGCCACCCAGAACTCCTGGCGCGCCAGGCGCAGCGTACCGCGGCGACGCTCACTGAGCACGGCAGCCTCGGCCACTGGCGCCCGCCACAGCTGCCAGGCGATGTAGAACAGGTAGGCGGCCCCCAGCACCTTGATCACCAGGAACAGGTATTCGCTGGTGTGCAGCACCGCTGCCAGGCCCATGGCCGCCAGCACGATCATCCCGGCAAAGGCGAACAACCGGCCAATCCCCGCCACACAGGCCGTTCGCAGGCCATACCGGCTGGCATTGTTCAGCGACAACAGGTTGTTCGGCCCGGGGGCCATGTTCAGGGCAAAGCAGGCCGGGATGAACAGGGCCAGGGTGGTCAGGTCCATGGAGGCGCTCCGGTGGCGAAAAACCCAAGGTTCCCCTCGGCGCTGTACCCGCGTCAAGGTACAGCTGGGCGACAAAACTGTGCAGCCCTTGGCGGGCCGTGCAGTGATAGACTTCTGGCCACGTTTTCATCGGCCCCTGCACATGCCTCAGCCAACTGACGCCGCCCGTACAGCGTTCTGGCGCGACCCGGCCTTGCCCTATGTCGAAAGCCGCCGCGCCTGCGACAGCCGTGCCTGCTACAAGGCGCACAGCCATCCAACGTTCTCCATGGGTGCGGTCGATCAGGGCTGCAGTGTGTTCAGCGGTGCGAGCAAAGCGCAAACACGCCTTCACCCTGGCACCCTGGTGTTCGTTCCGGCGCACTGCGTGCATGCCTGCAACCCCGAACCCGGGCTGAGCTGGAGTTACCAGATGATCCATCTGGACGCCGCCTGGCTGCAGACCTTGCGCCTGGAATCGGCACTGCTGGCGCAGGTAGAGGGAACGCCGGCGCACGTCACGCGCAACCGGTCGACCTACGCCAGTTTTACCCGGCTCAACGATCTGTTGTTCTCTGCGGCCAGTACCCATGAGAAAGAAGCCGCCTTGATCGCGTTCATTGGCGATCACCACAACCCGCCAACCCAGACCTTGTCGCAGCCACCGCAACGCCTTGAGCGCAACCTTGAAACGTTGCTCCAACGGCTTGCACAGGACGACGCCGGCAGCCTGTCGCTGGGCGAGCTGGCGGACAGCGTCGGCCTAGGCCGTTATCAACTGATCCGCGCGTTCCGTGCCGCGACCGGCTTTACCCCTCATGCCTGGCAGTTGAACCAGCGCATCAACCGCGCGCGCCAGTGGTTGCGCAAGGGCCAGGACATGGCTGACATCGCCTATCGCCTGGGCTTTGCCGACCAGAGCCACTTCCAGCGCGTGTTCAAGGCCCACACCGGCGTAACGCCTGGGCTGTACCGCGGCTGACCCCGCAATTTTGTTCAATACAGGCTCCTTGCACGGCACCGACAATCAGCCCCCCTATCGCTGAAGAAGTCCGTCATTCATGGAGCAGTTTCTGATCGTGGCGGCAGCGCATTTTCTTGCCCTGCTGTCGCCTGGCCCTGATTTTTTCCTGGTTGCCCGTACGTCGATGAGCGCCGGCTGGCTCAAGGCGACCGGCGCCTGCCTGGGTATCGCCCTGGCCAACGGCGTGTTCATTGTTGCCGCCTTCAGCGGGGTCTCGGCGCTGCACCCGGACAGCGCGCTGTTCGTCGCCCTCCAGCTGGCCGGCTGCGCCTACCTGCTGTACATCGGTGTGCTGTTCATTCGCCATGCCGGCGCAAGTTCGCTGCCCCAGGTCAGCGTTCGGGCCAATGCCTTGAACAGTCCCTGGCTTCAGGGCCTGTTGATGGGCTTTCTGTCTGCAATCCTCAACCCAAAGAACGCCCTGTTCTATGTCAGCCTGGCCAGCATGGTCAGTGGTAGCCAGACCAGCGCAGGCTGGAAACTGACGTACGCAGTGTGGATGTTCAGTGCGGTGTTGCTGTGGGACATGCTGGTGGCCGCAGCCATCGGCAATCTGCACGTGCGCCGGCGCTTTGCGCGACTGCTGCCATGGCTTGAACGGGTTTCGGGCGCGGTGCTGATACTGTTGGCGCTGGGGGTGCTCACTCACCTGGCCTGGCGTTGAGCAGGCTCAGGCTGCCCAGGTCGAGCAGGCTGAACTGGCCGCTGGCCCAGCCGCCGGTGTCGATATGCCAGATGTTGCCCAGCACCCGCACCTCGCGCTGCGGGGTATGCCCGACGATCAACGCTCGCAGCCCCTCGACGGGCGTAGCATCGCCGCTGTACAAGCGCTGGCGCGACCATTGGCAAACCTCCTGGACCTCGCTCGGTGGCGTACTGGCCAGCAGCTCACGCAACTGCGCCCAGTGGCGAAACGGACAATCGGCATGCAACAGGCCGATCAGACCGTCCGCGGTTTCTACCTCCAGCGCCAGCGGCAGGCGCCGAAAGCGCTGGGCAAACCGCGCCTGTTCATCGGCGCTCAGGGCCAGGAACCAGCCGCCGCCAGCGGCGCGGTACTGGCCATAGTCGAGCATACCGCCGTCGACATGGGTGACCGCCAGGGCTTCATGGTTGCCTTGCACGGCATGGAACCAGGGTTTGTCCAGCCAATCCAGCGCCTGCGGGCACTCCGGGCCACGGTCGACCAGGTCGCCAACGCTGAACAGGCGATCTACCGCCGGATCGAAGCCTATCGCCGTCAGCCGCTCCTGCAGGCGCGAAAAATGCCCGTGGATGTCCCCCACGGCAATGTCCCGCCCATGCCGGTTGGCTGTAAATCGTTCGATCCTGCGCACTGCCGACTCCTCTGCTTTCAATCATCACAGGCGTACAATGAAGCCTGTGCAGCGAACTGCGCAAGGCTGCACCCGGAGGTGAATCATGCGCCCTGCCCTGACCCTGGCCACGCTCAGCCTGCTGGCATTCAACAGCCTGGCGCAAACGCCGGCCAGCCCCAACGTCGAAGTCACCTTCGACAAACCCGAGCACTTTCGCGACGCCAGCCTCGACAGCAACGGCTACCATCGCGGTGCCGACGCCTATGTGATGAAGGAACTGAGCGCCTACCTGGTCAAGCTCGGCCAGCGCTACCTGCCCGCCGGTCAACGCCTGCGCATCGACATCCGCAATATCGACCTGGCCGGCCAGTACGAACCGTGGCGGGCCAATGCTTACTCGGTACGGATCATGCGTGACGTTACCTGGCCCAGTATCGACCTGCACTATGCCTTGTCGCAACAAGGCCAGACCGTAAGCCAGGCTGATGCGCACCTGACGGACAAGTTTTACCTGCAACGCCCGGGGCGGCGCGCCGACACCGACCGCCTGTATGCCGAGAAAGCCATGCTTCAGGAGTGGTTTGGCAAGCAGTTCAGCGTACAACGGCAGACCTCGGCCCAGCCCTAGCGGCGAACCGAGCCCATGCCTGAGAGTCGAAGTCTTTAACAGGCTTGCCATCAACGGTGGCGAGGAGTATCCCATGGTCACCCACTACAGGACCGCCGGCCACCTGGCCTGCGGTCGCCACGGTAAAAACCTGATCGCCACCAGCGAGCTCAATCGGGTCAAATGCCGCAGCTGCCGCAACACCGAGGCGTTCAAGGCCGCACGCAAGGACCAGCGCAATGCCGCGCGGCGCGCGCGCAGGGCCAACACTCACCCCACCGGCAACGACTGGCGCAGCGCCTGGATCGAGCGCCTGAGCGCCCTGCCCGGCCGCCAGCGTTTGCCGCGCGGATTTTACGGCCAGGGCTTCGTATGAGCCCAGGCCTTTATCTGACGTTGATCAGGCGCTTGAGCGCATTCGGCGCGATGAATCGGTGAAATGGCGCGACCGGCAGCATGTACAAACGCCCGAGACGATTGTGGGTGTGCACCACCGTGGACACCACAATCTCGCGACGGTTGTCGGCGCCCAAGGGTAAGCGCAGCAGCGAGATATACACGTCCAGGTGCTTGTCGCGGTCGACCAACAGTACTTCATCCGGGCTATTGCTGATCAGGGTGAAAATACCGACCCGTTCATTGACCTGGTAAGACGCCTCGTCGCGCTGAAGGTCGATTCTCGACAAGCGCCCCAGGTCTTTCAGGCCAAACAGCTGCACCGCGCGATTGCGCAGCACCATCAGGTTGTCGATCCAGCGGGGCATGCTGCTCATCAGCAACAGAAAATGGCCGAGCGCCGAGCGTTCGGCGTTGATCACCGGCGCTCGGTGCGCATCGACGAAATCGGCACCGGCCAATTGCACATGGATCTGCGCACTGCCCGGTACCGCACAGCGTGTGATGAGGGTGTTCATCTGCAGGTTTCCTTACGAGCAGGGACGGACGCCGAGGTCTTCAAAGAAGCGCAGCAAGTAACCATCCGGGTCCTGGATGAGGAAGTTGCGCTGGCCTACTTGCTTTGCTTCGCTGCGGTACCAGTGGTCTTCCACCCCGCGGCGCAAGGGATAGCCTGCGGCCTCGAACGCACCGGCCAGCGCATTGGCATTTTCACACAGGATCTGCAGGTTCAGGCCACGCCCGAACGGCGCCTGCAGCGGGCCGACGCGCCATGGCGACTCGCTGTGCCAGTCCTGTTCGAGCATGATCTGGCTGTGGCCAAGCGAGAGGAATGCAAAGTTGTCCTCCGTGCGCTGGTACTCCACGGAAAAACCGCCCGTGGCGCAATAAAACCCCAGGCTGCGCTGCAGGTCGGTGACGATCAGTTCCGGCACCAGTGCGTTCATCTTGAACATAGGGATATCCATACAGGGTAACGACTGATCTCGCCTCGGTGCTCGCAACTGAGCACGTGGTCACCGTCAGGTCGATGACCGGCACATTCTTGCCATTGCAAGCTGGCAAGGCGCCGAGTCTACAACAGGGCGGCAACTTACTTGTAGAAAATATCCAGGGTCGCACCGGCGTTGAACTCGCCAAAGCTCGGCGTCGCGGTCATCCACTTCAGGCGCGCGAGGAAGTTGTGCGAGTTGGTGGTCGACGTGGTTTTTGGCGTCAACACGAATTCTTTCTTGAACAGCAAGGCGCGCTGGTCATCTTCGTTGATCAGGCTGATCCCCACCGATTTGTTATCGGTCGGGATCAGGGTGTCCTGGCTGCTGGACAGTGTACCTGTCAGCGGCTCCAGGTAACCGCCCAGCCCATAGGCGGCATTGCAGGTGCGCTGTTCGGTGATGGTGAACGGTACGTCCTTGATCGTCGCGCCGACTTTGGCGCCAGAGGTGCGGATCGCACCGAAATTGATCACGCTTGGCTGGATGTTGATCGACGATTCACACGGCAGGTAGCGGAACTTGTTCAGGCCCTTGACAGTGACGTTGTAACTCACCCCTGGGCGCACCCCGCCAACGCCGTCGAACTGGAACGCCCGGTAGTCACTCAGTGAGGTAATCGGCCCCTCCTTGTTATCACCGGCAGGCGACTTCTTCACGAAAAACAGCGAGTAAGTCATGGCCTTGCTTTCTTTTTGCCAGCCGCAGTTGTCGTTGGCCGGACAGCCGTTCACCCACCATCCGATATTGAGCTTGCCGCCGGTAAGCGAAGAATAGAGATAGTCCTTGCCTTCATAGGTGACACCGATTTCGATGTCCTTGCCCAGGTCCACCCGGTTCGGGTTCATGTAGAAGTAAATGTTCTCGCCGGGGCTACCCGGAATGTCCACCCAGCACTGGACATTGATGCGTTGCGTCGGTTGCCGCCAGAGGACCGTGCCGGCGGGCAATGAATTGGGAATGGCGGTGGTATCGGTAATGGTTGTGGTGTCATTGATCAGCCCCGAACTGGTCTGCTGGCATTTCAATGCATAGCTGTGGGGGATGCTCAGGAAGAACAGAAAACCGACAAAGAACAGCTTCTTGGTAAACATGACAATGCCTTCTGAGGTAATCAGGGTCACAAGTTGCTGCGCCGCGCATGGCTTAGCCCGGCGTCGCTGATAAATGCATAAGCCACTTGGCTGACAGGCCTGTCACAGCCTTTCACGTTCAATGAATAGGACGAAAACGGCGCGATCATCAGATGATCGATGGCCTGGCCGCAGGCGACGCCTGATTGATCAAGCAAAGCGACCTCGGTCAGCGTCAGGTAATAGGGCGAGTCGTTGCGGGCCCGATAACGGCCTGCAGCAGCCGGCGACCAGTGCAGTTGTTCAACGCCAGCACTGACTGAGCCTGGCAATGGCGGCCGGTAGAACAGCTTGAGGTTGTGCTGCAAGGCAATCGCCATGGCGTTGCTATCGACGGTTTTTTTCGGAATCTGCAGCACTTTCAACAACAGGAAGGACTCCCTGTCATCCGGCAGGCCCACCCCCTGGTAAAGGATGTCGGTCGATGCCTTGCTGTTGGCGGGAATCAGCAGCAATGGCTTGGAAACAGCCATGGGCAATTCACCGGTGCCCTGCTTGTCACCCCAGTCGAGCTTGACCTGGACCAGCGCCGGTTGGTTGCCCTGGTTGACGATAATCACCGGCAATTGCTTCTGCTTGCCCTCGAAGATAAAGCGCGTGAAACCGTCGAAGGTGATGTCGGCGCGTGCCGTTGTGCTGAACAGCAAGGCCAGGAGGATGCCGATGCCGGGCAGCAGCCGGCAACGAGTGTGGCGAACGCTAATGTCGAATTTCATTCGCCAATTCTGGCGTGGCCCAGGCCCGTCACCTATCAGACGATTCCTAAAGACTGGTACGCCAGAAACTGGAGCCCGGCAGCGTCAACGGCCTGGGCATCCAGCATTGATCGATTACAGGCATGCCGGAAGGGATAACGTGTCTGCCACCACGGTGAAGGGTAAGTCGAGAATGATGAACGGCCCAATCAACGGCATCATTTCCTTGAACTCAAGCTCTGTGCCTTCAAAGCAGGAAGCAGGCCCGTAAGAGTTTGCAACAAACCAGGCGCAGCCGCTCAACTGCGAAATGGCCAGGATCAACATGAGTTTACGTAGCACGTAATGTCCTTATTACTTTCCATTGTCTGCTGCATAGACGTTGGCACGAAAAAGCAAGTCACCCGCGGCGCTCAAGCCTGGAGTAGCGCCCTCAGCGGCTCAGGAACTTCAATAACGGCTCGGGTAACCGGTGAGATGCAAACCTGTGTGAGGCTGGCGGTAAAGGCCACAACCTCTGAGGCTAAACGACCTTCGACAAGAAATGTGAACGAGTGACGCCCGACACGGGCAACACTTACCTTCATGGAAAGTTCATCATCCCACGTGACCGGATGAAGAAACTCTAGCGAAAATGCCCTTGCCGGAGGCAGTAGATCAAAACCCAGCAGGGTTCTTAATCCAGGACCGGACAGCCAGACTGCAAGTGCCTCATGGACGGCCTCAATAACGAAATACGAAAACCTCGGGGTATAGACAATCCCCTCGGGATCACAGTCACCAAACAATACTGTTCTCTTGACAATCACTGCAGTCGGCACAAGATCAATCCTTAATAGTGAGAGGCACAGCGTTAACATCCCCGTTTTTAACGCCAAGGGTTTGTACCATCACCTGTTCCAGGATGGCATAAAAAGTTTTGATATGGATCTGCTTCAGGGCCTGCGGCCGCGTCACCATGTACACATCCATGTCGGGGATGTGCAGCTCAGGGAACAACTCGATCAAGCCGTTTGCCAACATCCGAGGCAGCACGGCCACGCCAATGCCTCGCCTCACCGCTTCGAGCTGCGCAGCGAAGGAACTTACGCTGACCTGCGCGCGGTCCAGGCTCGCCGCCTTCGCTGCACGCATCTGCGGCAACATGTCCAGCGGCGCAAGCAAGGCAATACTGTCGGCGATGGCCGGCGTCACGTGTGGAAATCGCTTCAGATAGCTTGCATCGGCAAAGACACCGTACGCGAGTTTGCCTACTGAGCGATAAATCAGCGACGGCTCGCCCAAATGAGCGGTGCGTACGGCAATGTCAGCCGCGCCGCGCACGATCTTGTGGAAATCGGCTGTGACCTGCAACTCCACGGAGCAACTCGGGTGCAAGGACGTGAAGCGCGCCACCGCCTCCATAATGCAAGAAGAGAACCCTTCTCCGGCGCTCACCAGTACCCGCCCGGATAACGCCGAACTCGACCCGGGCACAGTGACAGTCTTTCCCCTCAAGCCTGCTTCCGCGGCCAAGGCAACTTCCACCAGCGATTGTCCTCTGGAGGTCAACCAACAGCCTTCAACGCCCCTTTCGACCAGTGGTTCGCCCAGGGCGGCTTCAAGTTGGGTTAGTCGGCGTGACACGGTAGACGCCGCAAGCCCCAGCAACTGGCCTGCTTGAAGAAAGCTGCCACGCCGCGAAACGGCCAATAACAGACGAAGATCATCCCAATTTGCGTGCATCGCCATATGCCATCTCTTCCCTGTTTTGCATAAATGCAAAGCCATTATGCAGCAGTCGCTGTTTTTCGGTGGATACCTTGAGGGTATATCTGCAAGCCCTCCGAACAATTGGCATGGAACAAATGACTACAGGCCCTACCGAATACGCAGATCGAGCCGCTAATGCATTCAATCGCCGTGATGTAGAAGCGATGCTTGCGCTGGTTCACGAAGACTTCGTTTACCTTGATGCCATGGGGATACAAAAAGGCCGGGAGTCCATGCGCAGACGTGAAATCGCGCTTATCGACGCATTTGCTGATGCCCACGTGATCTTGACCCCATTCGTTGTCACTGAGGATCGCCTGGCGCTGACGGCCATACTGACCGGCACCTTCTCGGCCCCATTGGTACTGCCAGACCGGGTAATCCCAGCCCATGGCCGAGCCATCTGCGTGCACTACGCGGCGCACTTCACCTTCAAGGATCGACTGGCCATCCGCGAGGAGGTTTTTTTTGACACGGCGGTGTTGATGCCGTTTGCACAACAGGGCGAGGGTTGAACCATGCGCAGCGCATTCGTTACCGGCGCCACCGGTTTGTTGGGCAATAACCTGGTTCGCGAGTTGGTTGCACGTGGCTATGCGGTTAAAGCCCTGGTCCGCTCAAGAGCCAAAGGTCAACTGCAGTTCGCCGATCTGCCCTCTGTCGAGTTGGTCGTTGGGGATATGGCCGACGTCACGGCATTCGCGCCGTCGCTGCAAGGCTGCGATACGGTGTTTCATACAGCAGCGTTCTTTCGCGATAACTACAAGGGCGGCAGCCACTGGAAAACACTCGAAAAGATCAACGTCACGGGCACGCACGAGCTGATCCATCAGGCTTATCGTGCGGGCATACGGCGGTTCATCCATACGTCTTCAATTGCCGTGCTCGACGGCGCACCTGGCAGCCCCATCGATGAGACGTGCCTGCGGGCCGAGGCCGACGCGGATGACTACTACCGCAGCAAAATACTTGCTGATCGGGTTGTCCTGGCGTTTTTGCAAGCACATCCCGAGATGCATGCCTGCATGATCCTGCCAGGCTGGATGTGGGGGCCTGGCGACATAGGTCCGACCTCCTCGGGGCAATTGATCAAGGATGTTGTGAACAGAAAACTGCCCGGATTGATCCCGGGTACCTTCTCCGTGGTCGATGCCCGTGATGTGGCATTAGCGCATATAGTCGCGGCGGATAAAGGGCGCAGAGGCGAGCGCTATCTCGCGGCAGGTCGGAACATGACCATGCGCCAGCTGGTACCCATTCTTGGACGAGTCGCAGGCGTTAAGACGCCTGTTCGGCAACTCCCGCTGCCCGCGTTATACCTCCTGGCGACCGTGCAGGAGCTCTATGCGCGCCTTACCGGCAAACCCATTTTGCTGAGCATGGCGACATTGCGCCTATTGATTCGGGAGGAGCACCGTACCTGTTTTGACCATCGCAAGAGTGAGGAAGAGCTCGGCCTGACGTTTCGGGGAGTTGAGCGGACCATCACAGAGACCATAGCGTGGTACCGAGAACACGGCTGGATTGAAAAAAGCACCGCGCGCGAACCTCGCGAAACATAGTGGTCAACCGATCCCGGACGCCGTGTCAGGTTGTCCTCGGCCACGGCGGGCGCCAGCCCGCCGTTGCACTGACGCCAATCAGCGAGCGGTGGGATTCGGGCTTCGCTGCGGATCAGCCCGATCAGCGACGATCGCAACTGTCTACTTCCGGCCAGCATCAGCCATCTCGGCATCGCTACCGGCTGGCTGCGGACGGTTGCGGAGGGTGCAATCCAGGCCTATGTTCCAAGCGAGGCTTTCGCTGCGACTGACACGCAACGCTTCAGCGCAGGTTACCGTCCATCCAGTGCGAATTCCCGCAGCGAGGTGACGACATGCCGAACGACTCCCGCCCTGCCGTGCTCGAACTGATCGGCAATACGCCGCTGGTGCGCGTCAGCCGCTTCGATACCGGCCCCTGCACACTGTTCCTCAAGCTCGAATCGCAAAACCCCGGAGGTTCGATCAAGGATCGCATCGGCCTGGCGATGATCGACACCGCCGAGCGCGATGGCCGCCTGCGACCCGGCGGCACCATCGTCGAGGCCACCGCCGGCAACACCGGCCTGGGCCTGGCCCTGGTCGGCCGCGCCAAGGGTTACCGGGTGGTGTTGGTGGTGCCGGACAAGATGTCCACCGAGAAAGTCCTGCACCTCAAGGCGATGGGCGCCGAGGTGCACATCACCCGCTCTGACGTCGGCAAGGGCCATCCCGACTACTACCAGGATGTTGCTGCGCGGCTGGCGCAGGAGATTCCCGACGCCTTCTTCGCCGATCAGTTCAACAACCCGGCCAACCCGTTGGCCCACGAGTGCAGCACCGCTCCGGAGATCTGGGCGCAGACCCAGCATGATCTGGATGCCATCGTCGTCGGCGTCGGCTCGGCCGGCACGCTTACCGGGCTGACCCGCTTCTTTCGCCGCCTGCAGCCGAACCTGGCCATGGTGCTGGCTGATCCGATCGGGTCGGTGGTCGCCGAATACAGCCGCAGCGGCACCCTCGGTACGCCCGGTTCCTGGGCTGTGGAAGGCATCGGCGAAGACTTCATTCCGTCTATTGCCGACCTTTCCAGTGTGCGCCAGGCCTACTCCATCAGCGACGAGGAGAGCTTCGATCACGCCCGCCAACTGCTGCGCGCCGAAGGCATTCTCGGCGGCTCTTCGACCGGCACATTGCTGGCGGCGGCACTGCGCTACTGCCGCGAGCAAACCGAGCCCAAGCGGGTCGTCAGCTTCGTCTGCGACACCGGCACCCGCTACCTGTCGAAGGTCTACAACGACCAGTGGATGACCGATCAGGGCTTGCTTGCGCGCAAGCGTTATGGCGATCTGCGCGACCTGATTGCGCGGCGTTTCGAGGATGGCCGGGTGATCAGCGTGGGCCCGGACGACACGCTGCTCACCGCCTTTCAGCGCATGCGCCTGGCTGATGTGTCGCAACTGCCGGTACTGGTGAATGGACAGCGCCTGGTCGGCGTGATCGACGAGTCCGATATTCTGCTCGGCGTGCACCAGGACGCTTCGCACTTTCATCTGACCGTGGCCAGCGCGATGACCGACAAACTGGAAACCCTGCCGCCCAGCGCCAGCCTGGCCGAGCTGCAGGCTGAGCTCGACCGTGGGCTGGTGGCGATCATCGAAGACGCTTCGGGCTTCCACGGCGTGATTACCCGCGTCGACATGCTCAATCACTTACGCAGGTCCCTACCATGAGTCAGCACGATGAAACCGGCGCGCCACGCGCCTTCGCCACCCGAGTGATCCATGCTGGACAGGCGCCGGACCCTTCGACCGGGGCACTGATGCCGCCGATTTACGCCAACTCCACCTATGCGCAGCAAAGCCCCGGTGTGCACAAGGGCCTTGACTACGGGCGCTCGCACAACCCCACGCGCTGGGCGCTGGAGCGTTGCGTGGCGGACCTTGAGGCCGGAACCCAGGCCTTCGCCTTCGCCTCCGGGCTGGCGGCGATCGCCACTGTGCTCGAACTGCTCGACACAGGCTCCCACATCGTCTCTGGCAATGACCTGTACGGCGGTACTTTCCGGCTGTTCGAACGGGTGCGCCGGCGCAGCGCCGGGCATCGCTTCAGCTTCGTCGACCTGACTGACCTGGCCGCATTCGAAGCGGCGCTGCAGGACGACACGCGGATGGTCTGGGTCGAGACACCGAGCAATCCCTTGCTACGCCTCACTGACCTCGCCGCGGTCGCGCGCACCTGTCGCGAGCGAGGGATCATCTGTGTGGCTGACAACACCTTTGCCAGCCCGTGGATTCAGCGTCCGCTGGAGCTGGGCTTCGATATCGTGCTGCACTCGACGACCAAGTATCTGAACGGCCACTCCGACGTGATCGGCGGCATCGCGGTGGTCGGGCAGAACCTCGAGCTGGCCGAACGCCTGGGCTTTCTGCAGAACGCGGTGGGTGCTATCGCCGGGCCGTTCGACGCTTTCCTCACCCTGCGCGGCGTAAAGACCCTGGCACTGCGCATGGAGCGCCACTGCAGCAATGCGCTGGAGCTGGCGCAATGGCTTGCACGTCAGCCGCAGGTTGCGCGGGTCTATTATCCGGGCCTGGCGTCGCACCCGCAGCACTCACTGGCACAGCGGCAGATGCGCGGGTTCGGCGGGATGATTTCCGTTGACCTGAACAGCGACCTGGACGGCGCCAAACGCTTCCTCGAAGCGGTACAGATATTCGCCTTGGCCGAGAGCCTGGGCGGGGTCGAAAGCCTGATCGAACACCCGGCGATCATGACCCACGCCAGCATCCCCGCACCAACGCGCGCGCAACTGGGCATCGGTGATGCGCTGGTGCGTTTGTCAGTGGGTGTCGAAGATGTCGAAGACCTGCGCGCCGACCTGGCCCAGGCATTGGCGCGGATTTAAGCGGTGGGTCGATAGCTGCTCGTGGTCGGACAAGAGCACGTTTGCACGCTATCACTTGCTGTGCTCAGGCGATCCAGACCCTGACCCAGGCTTGATACCGCGGGGTCCGAACAGTCCCCAGACAATCAGGCCAAGCACAGGGAAGATCACAATCCCCAGAAGCCACAGGACCTTGACGCCATCACTCTTATCACTACCCAAGATGTTGATGATCGCCCAAAGGTCGACAAGAACGATGACCGCCGCGACGAACATCCAGAAATAGCTGACTGGATCTGACATGGCTGCTGCTCCCTAAAGGGTTCATACAGGGTTGGCAGCATACCTGCGGCAGGGTTCAAAATTTCGCGAGCACCTGTCCATTGCACCCACTCAGGCATGCGCAAAGGCCGAAGCACAACGCATGCTTCGAGCCTTTATTCACGCAGACTGGATTGATCGGAGTGGCGCTGGGTGAGGATCGCCATTTTTTTGAACTTAATGGGGTCTGGCCACGCCTTGAAGTACTTCACCACTTACGGTGTTTTGATGGGCGCTCGCTATATTGGCAAGCGAAACAATCCCCACCAAACGCTTCTGACTGTTTACAACGGGTAGTCGGCGCTTTTCTATGTCGGCCATATTACGTGCCACCGCTTCCAGCTCATCACTTTCCGTGCAGTAACAAACACTTTTTGACATGACATCACCGACCTGAGCATCCATTGACCGGCCTTCTGCAACAGCACGAAGAACGATATCGCGGTCAGTCACTATTCCTACCATTCGATCGTTTTCACCGACAACCACCGAACCAATATCCTCGGCTTGCATCATGCGCGCCACTTCTTGAAGTGTCGCCTGGGGGCGAACGGTTTTTACATCACGGCTCATAATTTCGGAGATTTTCATCTAAATTCCTCCATTCTATCCGAACAGGTCGCCGCCCAGTGTTTTCGGCGCTGGCGGCGAGGTCGCATTTATTCACGACTGGCTTCAGTCGTCACCGTGGCTTTGCGCTTATGGCTGTGTACGTAACAACTGACGCCAAACAACCCGAGGAGTTTTGTATACTCGACAAGCGGTGCTAAATTTCTCTCTTCATTACTTTTCGTGCAAACGATAGCTTGCGAAAAAATAAGGTTCTTCACGGAATTCCGGGGGCTGTGATCCTGAGGCTGGGATGGAGAGGTCAAGGTCGTGAATGGATAAACTCGCAGCCTCAACATCCCATCCCAAGGATCATAGTCCCCGAGCTTCCGTGAAGACCCCAAAATAAGACCTTAACCTTTTGCACGCAAAAAGTTCGAGCACACGATATTCAGATCATCACCGCCCCCCATCGATAACGGCCCACGCCTACCCAACGGGGGGCCGCTCTACATGGCCGGTTGATCTGAAAGGGCCGAGGCCGTACTTTTCGATACAGGGCAGCTCTTCGTCGCGTTTGAGCACAAGGGCGCTGAACACCTGACAGCACGGCTCAGCCGGGCACTGGATAATGGGTACACATCATGATGGACCGGGAATTGCTGGAGCTGGCGGCTAAGGCTGCTGGGTATGAACTCATCGAATGGACGGACTTGTGGCAAGGCGATCCTGGGCACCCGAGGGTCTGCGAAGAGGGCTTTCTAATGCTCGTTGACGAAAGTAGAGCGCTCTGGAATCCACTGGTAAATGATGGCGACGCGCTGCGCCTGGCGGTGAAGCTTGGTCTTCATATCGATTGCGCGTTTCTATGCGCAATGCCCAAAGATCTTTTTGGAAAGAACCCGGACGACTGGTCTGAGGGCGCGGATATCGATAGCGATGACGAGTGTGAATTGATGCGCCGCGCCATTGTCCATGCTGTCGCCAAGATCGGAAAATCTATCCCTTGATATCTACGACACCGGCCGTGCTGGTAGCTACGCCAGAGCGCCCCGGCCACCAGCGCCATCGACACGGCTGCGCCGATCGTGCATGGTGATCATCCCTATCCCGCTTGCCTCAAAGGGTTGAGCCTTTAAGCCGACCGTCCCCTTTTGCAATCATCTCAGCGTTAAATGTAGCCGTGTGATGCTGCTCTGCTTTATCAAACCAATCACAGGTCACTTGCACGCTGTAACCTTCGCTTATGTCATTATCAACATACCTGACAGTCATGACAGGGCCACCACTGTTCAAAACCACTAGATCGCCCTTCTCGAAATTCGACATGGCCTGGCTCCCTGGTTGGTTGACCCCCCTCATGGGTTGCGGCAAACCTAAGCGCAATTACCCTTGGAGAGCCATGATCTGCGTCTGCCTCAGTATATTCTCAAACCTACGATTTCACCCGCCGCAACCGCTTGCAGGGTGATTCCTCGCCGCCGGTTCAGTTCGTAAGGGTAAGCATGGATAGCATCATCAAACTCCGTATTGGCTTAATCATCGGAGCACTCTTCGGCCTGCTACCGATCACCGTTCTTTTCTCAGTGACCCTGGTGGCTATTTTCATCCATCCCCCTTTCGTTCCCGAGGTCCCTTCGCGCACCATTCCTTTCACGCTCATTGCTTCTGCAATCTCGATGTTCGGAATCTGGTCAGGCTGGAAAATCTTCAGCATTGCAATCTCGAGCACACCCGCACTGAAAAACAAGCCACTGCTCGTCGTTGGGGTAATTGTTACCACCCTATGGGGTCTAACAATCGCCGCCTCCTTCAAGGCGTTCATCCCGCAAATTTATTGCTTCTTTCTCACGCCAGGGATCACATCAACCGTGATGCTCGTGATCGCGTGCAAGAGAGCGGCACTGACCGCGAACGAAATACCAGGTCGATAGACCGGAGACCTTCGGATTACAGTCACAACTAAGGCTTAACGGGCTTTGCTCGAACGAAAGACCCAGTAGCTCGCCGCCACTAGCACCCATGCAGCAATACCGCCATACAGCATCACCCAGCCAAACCCATGCGCCAACGCTGCATTGGCGACATCGACCGCAATCGCAGTCCCTTGGCCAGCCTGCGCCAACTCGGCAGTGTTGCCGGCTGAAATTTCCTCCGCCAGCAACCTCAGTTGCACATCATCGGGTGCGCCAGATAACTGGTCGCGCAGGGAAGACAGGATGCCTTCCACCAAGATGAATCCCATCAGTGCGATATTAATTGCAAGGCTGATCATACGAGCGCTGATATCAATGCCCGATGCCATGCCAGCACGCTCACTGGGCACCGATCCGGTGGTGGTATTGGTAACAGGCGTATTGGTCAACCCGAGTCCAATCCCGGCGATCAGGCAGCCTGGAAGCATCGTCAGCCAGCTGGCATCCGTGACGCTGCTGCCCCAATTCATCAGCAGGAACCCCAGGCCTATGGTGAACAAGCCCGCCGGGATCACGACCTCCGGCCGATAGCGCAGCGCCAGCCGTTCGCCTAACGGGGGGACAACCAACGTCGGCAACGTGTAGGCCAGCAGTGCCAGGCCGGTGCCGACACTGGCGTAGCCTAGACCATTTTGAAAGTACAGAGGCAGGTAAATCATGAATGGCCAGAAGCTGAAGTTCATGCCGGCCGAGCCTAACAAGGCACCCGAGAAGCGGCGGATGCGCAATACAGAGAAATCGAACATGGGATCGGCATTGCGGCGCTGCGCGACGACAAAGACGATGAAGCTGACCATTGCCACAACCAGACTGGCCAGACTGGCGATGGCCAAAGCGTTGGAAAAACCTGGCGCCGCTCCCTGAGTGATGAACCAGGACAGGCCTAACACTGCCAGCGACAGCGAAGTAATGCCCAAAACATCCAACTTGCGACGCTGCGGATCGCGTGATTCATCGACACCGGCGATCACCAGCAGCAGCGCGAGCACGGCGATTGGCGCATGTACCAGGAACACCCATTGCCAATTCGACAACGCCACGATCATTGCGCCGATAATCGGACCGAACCCCAAACCGATACCAAACACGATCCCCCAAGCACTAAAAGCTTTGCCGCGTGCAGCGCCTGACTGGAATCGGTGAGACAGCACTGCCACCTGACAGATCAGCATGGCCCCGCCGGACATACCTTGCAGGAATCGGTTGACGATCAACACGCTGGCGCTTTGCGCCCATCCACAGCCCAGTGAGGTAATGCCGAAAAGCACCAGGCTAATGACGAACACACGCTTGCGCCCATACCGATCCGCCAGCGTGCCGGTGGCCATCAGCACCGTGGTGCAAGCGATGGTGTAGGCATTCATGATCCACTGCATCTCTTTGAAATCGCTGCGCAGAACCGATTCAAGCGTGGGCAGGATGGCCGGCACGCTTGAGATTTCCAGGCCGAACATCAGCGAGGCCAAGCAAACGGCGGCTATGGCGAACACATCTTTTTGCGAAGAAGAGAACTGCATTGTGATCTTCCAGATCAAGTTGATGGGGCCTGGCAAGACTGCTCTGAACGCTGTCAGGGGGCAGACGCAATAGCCTCGCCAGCGTCACCGGGCAAACGTCCAGGTGACCGCCCGCATTCTGGAAGTAATTAAAAAATGACAGAAATGATTTAATTTCGTAAGTTTTATGAGCCTCCGTCATGAGTTGACTTAATGGACTTCGACCCAGCGTTATTGCGTGCTTTTGTCGCGATCAAGGAAACCGGCAGTTTCACCCGTGCCGCAGAGCGGCAGCACGTGAGCCAGTCAGCGATCAGTCATCAGATCCGGCGTTTGGAAGAACAGGCCGGTACCAGACTGCTGGTACGCACCACCCGACGTTTGACACTGACAGAAGATGGCGAAGACTTTCTGCGCCATGCCGAACAAGTCCTCAGAGCGCAGGACGCCCTTTCCCGACGTTTCGAAGCGTCATCGATATCCGGGGCGGTGCGTTTCGGTGTACCCGAGAACTTTATCGGCGACGGCCTGCCGCCGTTACTGGCTCGGTTCGCCAGGCAATTTCCCGCAGTACGCCTGGATGTAACCGTTGGCACCTACCTCGATCTGCGCGCGCTGGTTGATAGCGATGGGCTCGATCTGGCCGTGGTCATGGCATTGCCGGACAGTCAGGCCGGCGGTACCGTGCTGCGCGAAACCCGGTTTGTCTGGGCTGCGGCGCACAGTTTCGACTTTGCCGGCGATGGCCCATTGCCGCTGGCGTTTGCCCCAGCACCCTGCGTGCACCGCCAGGTGGCCGTAGAGGCACTGGAGCGTTCCTCCGTCGAGTGGCGGGTCGCCTTTACCTCTCCTAGCCAGCAAGGGCTGCGGGCGGCGGTATTGGCGGGGCTTGCCGTCACCGCGCTACCGCTGGGCGATCTAGAGCCCGGTATGGTGGTGATTGACGGGCAACATGGCTTGCCAGCGCTGGTGGATGCTGATTTCAGACTGATATGGAGCGCCACGGGAAAGACGCCTGCGGCCAACGCATTTGGGCAACTGCTGGTGGAGATGTCTGAGTCGCCATCAATGCCGATTCCAACACTCAGCCCCTGAAGGCAAAGCGGTCCTGCAGCCATGAACAGCGCGAATTCGCCGGATTGGATGCTTGTCCTGGCCCGCGCATCAGCCCGCTTCGGCGGGCTTTTTGTTGCCTGCTATCCTGTCGTGACCTTTGGAGGATCAGCCCATGGTCACCGACAAACTCACTCTCGCCCTACTCTCCCGGCTGGCTGATGCGCAGCTTGCCTTGGCCACTTCCATGAAAGGGGTTACCCCGTCAAGCCAGGGCTATCCTGAAAAGCCCCTTCAAAGCATCGCCGAAGCCTTGGCGGTCATTGAGGCCGCCTTGGTGGAGATTGGGTTATTCAGCGATGGCGGCGATTCAAATGAGCACACCAAGCTACACTGAACTGGCCGAGAGCTCTCCCCTTTTACTGCGCTCGGCATCAGCCCGCTTCGGCGGGCTGTTCATGCGCAGCAGAACACTACCTCATTCCACGCCACTGTTCCCCTACGCGTGAGGAATACACCGCGCTCGCGTTTCAGCATAAGCGCTCACACCTTCCCTGTTTGCAACGGCTAGCGTTGTTGGTCAATCCCGATATCATGCAGGGTGTAGAACACGGATGTAGATACCGCTATGCCAAGATTGTCATTCGCCGTCAGAGTTTTGTTTGCCTGCTGTCTTCTCATCGCAACCGCTAATCATATTCGTGCAGACGTTGCACATGGATTGCTCTGGGACTATGGATACGGGCCTAGCGCTTACTTGGCTAGTCGGGTGTTCTGGGGGGCGCTTACGTTTCTGGACCCACTTGCAGCACTGCTGCTTTTCATCAAGCCAAGAGCCGGAATCGTGCTGACGGCAGCGATTATTTTGCTCGACGTAACCCACAACAGTTTTTACGTAGCATTGAAGCAACAGTGGCTGGAGCCGTTCTACCTGTCTCAGGTGGCATTCCTTATCGCCGTATTGCTACTCTCACCTATCGCTTGGAATGGCCTGGCGCTCACCCATCGTAAGCGCCTGTGCTCGAAATATTGAGCCTCTGCTTTTTGATATCTGAGAGTATTGTGTCTGCACCATGACGACCGAACCTACCGCTCACGCATCACGTGCTGAGTACACGCGGCGCATGAACCGTGTACTCAACTACATCGATGCTCACCTGGAGCATCCGTTGGAGGGCGCGGAATTAGCCGACGTCGCCAACTTCTCGCGCTTTCATTTTCATCGGATCTTCGCCGCCTGGATGGGCGAGACACTGGGCAGCTACGTCCGGCGAAGACGGCTCGAGAAAGCGGCACTCCGTCTGTCCTGCGGCAGCCATGAAACAGTACTTGAAACCGCCCTGGCCACCGGCTTCAACTCGGGTGAAGCATTCGCGCGGGCCTTCAAACTCAAGTTTGGATGCACGCCATCAGACTGGCGTGCCAATACGCCACAGCGACTGGCAGCGCTGGCGGCCGCCATCGGCCAGCGCCCTGGCAAGCAGGAGAGCAATCCTGATCAGGTCTTCGGCAATACCGATCAGGCACGCGAAACCGCGTTCGGTGACTCTGACGTCTCTTATCTATCGACGAAGGAGACCACCATGCATGTACGCATCATCGACTTACCCAAAACGCGAGTCGCCTACCAACGTTTGATCGGCCCGTACGGCCCTGCGATCGGCGAATTCTGGCGCAGTACAATGGCGCCATGGATGCACTCGAATGGCTTCAGCGAGGAAGCTTGCTACGGCATAGGTTATGACGATCCATCTATCACGCCAGCCAACAAGTGCCGCTATGACGCTTGCGTTGAAGTGCCAGCAGATTTTGTTGCCAGCGGTCAGGCAGACACTCAAACCCTACCGGGCGGCCGCTATGCGGTGTCGAGCTTCAAGGGGCGAGTAGAGAACATAGCTGACGCCTGGACGCGGCTGATGCGCGAATGGATGCCGTCCAACGGCCTGCAATGCGACGACCGGCCATGCTTTGAGATGTTTTATGCAGCGACGGCATTTAACCCTGAAACGGGTGAGTTCAGCTGCGATATCTGCATTCCTGTGAAAGCCCTGTAGTAGGACTTCCTTGCGGTTGGCGGAAATGTTCGGCCTATTCGACCCACAAAGAATAACCCCGCAGACGTTAATCTGCGGGGTTTTCATTAATGGAGGCCGAGGGCGGAGTCGAACCGGCGTAGACGGCGCAGCTGGGTGGTTGCTCGCCAATCTGGGGAGACATGCCGTCCAAGGCCTAGAGCCTGTGGCGACAATGAGAATCGTCTGATTCCGAATGGGGGGGGAGCAGAAGGTAACTTCAAATATTCCCTTCAGCCAGCATGAATCAGCAATGAACGATGAAGATAAAAAATTGGAATTAACGCCAAGCAAGCAGTTCGCCTGTGATACTTCTGCGCCCTCTTTGCCAACCTGTATCAACATCAAGACGGACGTTTCAAGAAAAAAGGGCCGTTTGTGCTCACTGCTGAGCATTGCTGCCGCGATGGCGCTTGTCTACTCGTCGGGCGCAATGGCTGCAAACTGCACTTTTACCTTTTCCGACTCCGGTAACAAACCCGCCACTCTGAATTTCGGCTCTAGATTGACCTCTGACAGCCTGACGATCCCGCAGGACGCCCCCATAGGCACAGTCATTTACGAAGAAAGCCTTCAAAAGGAAGAACTTATCTTTACCTGCACATCGTCGTTCCGCTACGGACTGGTCATGTCGCCTGCACTGGGCGTACCTTCCGGCAATACGTACCCCTTGGGCAAGGCCGGACTGTCATTCCGTATAAAGTCACCTAACCCGAATATCCCAGATATGCCGCCACCCTTCACCATTGACAAAGGTACTTACACAACCAGCGGAGGAACTTACACGCTTCAAATTTTCAAGTCCGCTGAATTATCAACAAATAGCAACTGATGGATGAGGCAGGTAACCCCATCGCGCTGGATACCACGTACCCGTTCAACGCTTTCAACACTACCGGTACCGACTTCTTCATACCGTTGTCCGCTGCTTATTACCGCCTGGCCGGCAATACACTTGAAGCAGGCACCGCGAACACCGAAGTGACGTTCATCATCAGTTACCTGTAACGAACCAGGAACCGATAGCAGCCACTGGTTTTTGTCCGCTGGGCCGCCCCGTCGCAGACTGGGAAGCGCGATGATTTACCTATGGATAGACTGGCGTGTCGACGCGCTCGTCAGTCTTCATATCCACAATTTTGAAGTCCCACCAGTCTTCACTCGGAACGTACTCCATGCCGTACTCTCGTCCGGCGACCAGGTTAACGTCCCGAAACATAGGTCGGGTCGCCCTGGTGCCAGTCCACTTCTTGACTTCCAACCGATGGGGGCCAGCAGTCAATCGATACTCTGTTCTCTGCGTGTAAAGCGCATACAGCGTGTCTTCCCCATCCACACTGGCAATTGTGAGCGCTTTTTCGATTGCCCGAATGCCAGCTGTCTCGGAGTTCGGCAGCCCTTGCGCACCTTTCTCCGTGTAGGACTTACAACCAGCGGCGACAGCAAACAGCATCGCTACACCACAAATTCGAAGACCCCGTATCAACTGCATACCCTGCCCCTGCTTCCCTCTACAAGATCACGCCACTCAACCCCAAAACATCAAATTGCCACCATACCATACCCGGCCACGGCGTCGATGGCTGCCCAGGCTAGGGCGAATGATCCATGGAGAGCGGCTGAACGGTGATCGATAGCCGCTTAAGACTCATCCGCGAGCCGGAAGCGGAACTGCGCGGGAGCTCCCGGCGCCTTGAAATAGGATTCCTCGACATGCAAGGCGCCACAAAGTTGGCAGTTGAAAACTTGCCAGTCGGTTTTGCTGTCGTGACGTAACTGAACTTCGGTTTCCTTGCCGCACTTTTTACACGTCAATTTTTGATTCATCGCATCGCTCCTGCTCCCCATCCCTTAACTGTAGCCGCGTCTTTCTCAAGCGCAGAACAGATGGTCAGCGTGCCGCTCCATCGCAGCTACGAAGTGCGAGCCGCAATGCTCCTGGCATTCAACACCCGCAAACGGGAAAGTAGCGACCCAGATGAGGAAGCGTCAAAGGCCTGGATCGCAGAGCAGCAGCTCAAAGTGCAGGACGGTGGCCGGCGCCAGCACTCCACGTACGAAAAATACAACATCAGGACACCAGCAAAGGCGCCAGCGCCATGGAAGGAAGGCAGGTATTTGCTATGAAAGCACTTTCAATTCGCCAACTCTGGAGTTGGCTCATCATCCACGGCGGCAAGGATATCGAGAACCGCAGCTGGCACACGAAATTCCGGGGGAGTTCTGCGTGCATGCTTCACAGGGCATGAAGCGCACCGACTACGCCTGGGTGGCGCGGTACGCCGCTGGTCGATGGCGTCGAAACCACCTATCGAGGTGTCTGGAATTAGTTGACCACTACACCCGGCGCCAGCTTGTGCAATCGGTTTAGTGACACAAGGCCTGATACCCGGACGGCTATGCAGCAGAGACACCCATGCTTCGTATAGAAAGGTTCGTATACCCCCCCTATAATCCGCGACTGCGCCCATTCCTCCAGGAGCAACTTCACTATGGAAGCAACCATGCCTCAGCCTTGGTACAGCACACGTCCCGTCCCGGTCTTCATGACTGTCTTTTACTGCTTCATCGTCTTGATTCAAGCAGGCCTTTGGATGGTCAACGAAGGATTTGAACAAACCCGACAAGGGGATATTTCGATCCTGGTGCTGCTCAATGTTTGCACCGTAGCACTTCTGATGTGCGTAGGCGGGTTGATGCTACTGGGCAGGAAAAAGAGCAGCTCGTTGTGCTTTATTCTAGCCCTGGCATTAGGCGTGACTTTCTCCCTCAGCCAGATGCGCAGCGGATCTATCGTGCACCTGCTGACGCTCCCGATGTTTAAGGAGTACGCCCTGGTTTTCGGGATCTGGGTATACAGTCTGCAACTGCGTAGCGGCAGTTATTTCTATCCAGCGCGGTCTGCTAGCTAGTCCCACAACCAAACGAGCTGGCATAAGCGAAAAGCCGGATTGAACCCAGGGACGCTCCCAGACGCCACCCCGCTGATGCGTTCTCTGCCGGCCAAATGGTGTCCACTTAAATGTAAGTGGACACCATCGCCTCAAGCGAAAGTGTCAGAAAGGTGCGTTGGCCTGACGTTTACGGCGTGGAGTTGAATAGTTGCGATTATTTGATGGAAGTTGGGGGCGTCGAGTCAATGTAATCCAAAATGCATTTTCGTCTGGACACATTCACAAACGCCTTAAGCTCCTCCGTCTTTTCATTCTCGGACTCACGCACGGCATAGGACTTTGCTGCCGCTAATAGCCTAAGGCGAGCCTCCTCCCGGGCTTGATTAGGAGCTTCATCCTCATCCAGGTAGTCCACCGGAAGGTTCCACTGCCGCGAGACCATTACTGCCGCCGCGTCGAGCGCCAATGTCTCGCAATGGCTGATCTCCTCCGTCTGAAGCTGTATTCGTCCATTTACCTTTGTCCACGCGGCGGCGGTGGAGGTGCCCAAAAGACAGAAACAAGCAAGTGCAGTCGGAATTACCTTGTCGATCATAGTGATCCATCACAAAAAGACGGGAGCCTACCACTACCCTGTCCACCCATCCAGCGTGGATGGAAAGCCAGTACCACGCCATCATCGCGCATAGTGGCGTTGTACCTCCAACGAACGGCCCCAGTCCGTTACCAATCATGTGGCAGTAGTGAACATCGACCCCAGCGGCCAGCAATCTTGGGCGTGCCGCCGAATTCACCTTGGAGGCCGCGCGCGAGGTTTGCCGACCCGCCGCCGGGCGCCGGAAGGCTTGGTCAGCCGACTGCATCGAAACCATCCGCCGGCGCCTTGTGCACCGGCACGACGTCGATCTCAAGCAGGCCCTGCGCGGCACCGGCATCAAGCTGGCCAAACCGAAGCGGTCGCGAATGCGCACGAGTATCCAGAACTGCGGCGGCTGTGGCCGTTTCGTGCCATCCCCCTGCTATGACGACTGCCGCAATTGCGGCCACGACAACCGCCCTTAGTACCCCCGCGCGGCCCGCCAGCGCCTCTCCACTTCAACGAATCCAGTTGCTGGTAAAGGTTCGTTGCAGAATACTCAGCCTACTGCCCCACCTAAAGGAGATGAAATCACATGAAGGATCAACCCAGCCCTATCCCCCTTGTTATCCTTGACGTTCAGGATGCCATTGATCGCCCAATTTGGGATGGTAAAAGTAATCCTGGGTATTTGGCGGTGATCCAACGTCTTCTCGACCTTTGGCGATCAAACGGCTGGCCAGTTCTTCACGTGAAGCACGATGAACAGACGCCTACATCCAGCTATTACGTCCATGGCCCGTGGAATGGCATCAAGAAAGACGTTGCCCCGATAAGGGGAGAAACCGTCATCATCAAACAGGAAAACTGCGCCTTCATCGGCACCGAATTGGACGCCATTCTAAAAAGTATGCAGGTAAGGCGTTTGGTGCTGACGGGCGTTGTCATTCATAACAGCATGGACGCCACAGTCCGTGCGGGAAAAGCACTCGGATACAGCATCATCCTTCCCTCAGACGCCACAACAGCCGTACCCGTCGTCGCGGCGCATGGAAAGTCCTGGGACGCCACAACCGTTCATGAACTGACGTTGGCAATACTCGGTGATGAATATGCCGAAGTCATGTCATCGGACGAAGTGATCGCACAGCTCACCCTTTGAAGCTATGAAGGTACCTGGGTAATTGCACAGACTTGCCGCCGTTCAGCTCTCAAGGAGCGCTTATCCGCAACGGAAATCCGTACGATTCGAAAAGATCCCAAACGTCCTCGCGATCGAAGAGCCGCCACCCCAGTGTCGTGAACTGCATCAGGTCTTCCTCGCCGGGAAAGGAGTAGTAGGCCCCGGCAGATGGATCTTGAGACGTCCCCGTCATGGGCTCATCGCGCTCCAAGCGCCTGATCGCGTTCATGATGAGACGCGCACCTGGTTGATAAAGTGAAAGGATGTGCCACAGCAAGGAGCGCTCCTTTTCGACTGCCACACGCGCAGTCTCAATGATGCGACCAACATCAATGCCGGGACTGTCGATCCAATGAAGAGTACAACCGATCTCCGGGTCCCCGTTCAGCAGCGCCCGGAAGGTCGCGAGAACACCTCGATATTGAGGCAAGAGGCCAGAGTGAAGATTAAGGACGCCGCGTGGCGGAATTGCCAACGCTTCATTCTTCAGGATTTGACCAAAGCGGATTGAGATGAACAGATCCGCTCCCACATCCTGCAGCATTTGCAGGCCCGCAGGATCCCTCAAGCTGGGCAATACCCGCACAGGAACCGCAAAGCGTTGCTGCAGTTCTGCAAAACCGAATCGATGCCCGCTGCTGACCTGGTCGCTCGATCCGATTAACCCAGGGGTCAAGGCATTGAAGAGGTCCTGCTCGATCAATGCCAGTTGTCCGAGCATGCGTGGCACCTTCCTGCCCGATCCCACTCTCTCCGAGAGGAATATTCCCACTGTGCTCTCGTGAATCTCGGGCAACAGGAAATTGAGAGCGAGATTGCTCTCCACGTCCCGGTTCACCAGAAAAGCGATTCGCAACTTCAGACCTCCTCCGGCAGACCTGCCTTGAGATGCAGCAACGGCCAAATCAACACAAGCGGATCGATCCCATTCCCATTGTTTTGCCACGACGTATGGACGGAAGGCCCGATCTGCTCAATCAATTCCGGCATCAGACCTAGCATAGTTGCTCTTTCGTCATTGCTACGTCCCCCAGCAGCTCCTGGCCGCTCTCTGCCGATCATGGTTACAAAGCGTGCTGGTGAAATCCGATGCCATCGGGTGGTCAAGAGGAGTGCAATTGCGCAGTACCCACTGATGCGGAAGCAGTTGACCTAATTCACTAGCCCGCTGCGTCGTCAGGCGTGCCGGCCTGCATCGGTCGCCGCGTGATGGCATATAGCAAGCCGGGCACCATCACCCGCGACTGCGGACATTACCTCGGAGTCCTCCTCGACAGCGAATCTAAGAAGCGCATCCGCAACTACCACCCGACCTGGGAGATGCAGTACGGCGAGATGGCCGAAGAGCTGCCGCTGAAACAATTCGAGGGACTCACCAACGGCATGTATGACTGGGATGATGTGAAGTACATGCTCGGCGATGCGCGTCATTACGTACGACGCGTATGGGCGGCCACTCGCACCAGGCCAAGTATCGGGCCTATCAAGAGCTGGACGAGTGTTTCGAAGACGCCACAGCGATGCTCACCTTTAAAGTCCGCGCGGCCTGATCTTCCCGCGCTGCCCGCCAGCCAACAAAAATCAGATTTGATGATCTGGTAGCGCGTAGTCAAATTTGTATGAGTGCTGCCCATCGGTGATCGTGATGACCATGCTACCAATTAGCCCGGAAAGCGCGTCAGTACCGGAATCAGGTACGACGGTGATGGACTGAACGGGTGTCCCACGATTCATCGTCGAACTGTGTTGAAGTACGAAGCTACCGCTGCGACCGTGCAAGGTTCCATGCACAGTTTCCATGGCAACGTAGCCGGCAGAACCTTGAGTGCTGCTGCGAAAAGACAACATCTCACCCTGACTGGTGGCTTCTAGGTCACCCTGAAACTGCTTGTCCAAAGACAATCGACCGAGGCCGGTTTCTTCAGCAGCGCTGCTCAAAGCTTCCGGATTAAGTGTGATGTCGAACGGCCCTATGGCGGTGTGATGCATTTCAAGTTCCTTTTGACCCGGCCCCATGCCGGTAACCCGTAATACCCCATCCTACCTGAGTGTATGGAGCTCGACACCATACCGGGCCGATCACCAATACCCCACTTCAACCAATCACGCCACCCCGGCGAGGGCGGCGCCTGCACGAAAGGACCACAACATGACCCAGCAGCACCGCATCCTGATGGGAGTCGAAGGAGTACAGCGAGCTGGTCGAGCAGTACGACCAGAAGCTGATCGAGCTGAACAACCGCCTGCCGCTGGCAGGTTGAGGGAAAACGCCATGACCCGCACTCCTAAAAGCCTTTGGCGGAACGAATCGCAGAAGCTGACGCTTTGGCTACATGCGCGAAACAACAGGCTGAAAAGAAGCGAGCCGGGCGGATGCTTTAACATCCAGCCCGGCTCCCGAACGGTTAACTCGTTGATCTACTTAATTTTGCTTTGTCCAATGGTTCCGGGGCTTTTAGATTAACGAACTACCCATTCGGGACACTAGCCGAGGAAGGTACGGCCCTGCTTACTATTGATCTCAAAGGCTAACTTGACCTTTACTTACCGGTCTCCGCCTCTTAGCTCGAGCGTGACTTTGTGCAAAAACTTTTGAGGATATGGTAGTTATGAGGTAAATGGTCACCGTAATACGAGACTACTTCTCCAACGACCATAAACGGTGTAAATCCTTCATAGCCACCTTCTGCGCCTTTATAATTCACATAGCCACAGACTCCTTCATAGCTTTTACCGCTAGCGAAACGCCCCTTGAATTTGTAAATAGTTTCAAATTTCGCTGACTCGGGGTCTGAAATATGTCTGAGCAGCTTCCTTTTTGCATCGGCGATTTCGGTCTTGCTTGCAATAGAGTGCTCGACGGTGGGGGGAGCGGGTGGCGCTGGGGGAGGGAGAAGCCCGCAACCTGTAAGTGCAAGAGTGAAACCAAGTATGGTTAGTTTCTTTAACATTTTCCAAAATCCTTTTTCAAGTGACTGCGACAAGAGTCAAGATTTTTTTTGTTCCTGGTCAGTCGCCGAAGCGCATGGCCGACTGTATCACGATGGTATTGACGTAGAAGTCTCTTACGAGCTGCTGCCAGAGCACTGCGGAAAAGTACGAGCAATGCCCAAGCCCAGCACCTATGACCATGAAGCCCGTTGCCCTGACAGTAGCTGATCACGAGGCCCTGGCTGAACTGCCGGTGTCTGACTGGTTCGATGTGGCGTTTGCCCCAATCAACCGCCCCTCGTACCGCTGCCAGCGCCTTTCCAAGCGAAATGGATGATGTGCATATTCGTGAAATCTGTCCTCGCCAGTGGCCCATGCGTTACCCTGCCGGCGCCATCTCGACCGCTACACAACGCCCTTTCGTCCGCACCTTCTGCACCAGTCGCGCTCTGTTGACGAACACATTGATCTCGCAACTGCCTGAGTGCTGTACGTCTTCCCAGTATTCTGCGTGCACAAGTTGCCCGTTCTGTGGCCCCGTGTAAGTACCCGCTGCTTCACGTGAGACATAGCTACTGTCACGTACATACCTAAGCACTACCATATCTTCCTCCGGCGCCAACATGATCTGTCTTGGCACACCGAAGAAGTCGATCAGTTCGCCCACCGGGCGATCTTTCCAGGCACTGCTGGCCGATAATGATGCGCAGCCACTGAGCAAGGTGGCGAGCAGGGCCAACATAAGCAATCGGTTCATAAGGTCTTCTCCCTGAAGATCGCGTTACTTAGCAGACATCTGCGTGAACCCTTCATCTATCTTCTGCATGATGGCCGTCTTGGCGGCCTCGCGGTTCAATATCTGGAAGAACTGCGGCCCTGACTTGCTCATTTGCGACGCGGACATCACACCCAAGTGCTCCATCTTCTTGGCCTGGCGTTCAGTCGGCTTACAGACAAAGTCACGGCTTTGCGCCAGCCAGGCGTCAGGTTTGCTCTGCCATTGGCTGGAATACTTCGCGTTGCGAAGCTCATTGAACACGCTGCGGAAATCCGCTGCACCCATGATGCGCACGCGGTTCTTCGCACAGTCGATTTCGACATCGTAAGCGGTGAAGTTGGGTTTACCGGGCTCTTCGTAAAGTTGATAGACGCCCAATGATTTCGCGCCACCTGGGCGATTGACGATGTGATTGGGGTCACCGTCGGCGATGAACACCTGATTCTTGCCCAAGGCACCCTGGTAGTGAACGACCCAGAAGTCGCCCATCAGCACTTCGCTCGCATGGGCACCGAGGGCACTACACAGTAATGCGGCAGGCAAAAGCTGCCTTGTAAAAGCGATCATGGGGCCGGTCCTTTACCATTTTTTTTAGAAAATAGCTTCACACACCGAACATGAGGCAAAGGGCCATCTAGCACATTCGTCCTAAGCGTACGACCTTTTCCATTTTCTCTATCAACCTTTCATGGGGCATCACCACGAACCCAACCAGTTACGACGAAGCCCAGAAGGAAGCCTGCTGGCTCAATCAGCAGCGGGACGCCCCCTTCGACCGCTGCGCTTATGTGGTGGTCGAGATCGATGGCCGCGAGCACCTTCCCCGGCGCCTGACTTGGCGCGAACGCCTCACCGGCAAGATTCAGTAACCCCTCCCCCTACAACAACTCAAGCCTGCCAGTAGACGTGGGCATGGAGCACTACTGCCATGAACAACGACATTGCGCCTGGAGACGTCGACAAGGTCACCGAGCAACGCATGGCTGAATTACTCGGCTGCACCAAACGAGCACTTGAAGGCCGGCGCCTACGCGGCGTACTCCCCGAAGGCATCTGGATAAAGCACCACGGCCGCATCATTTATAGCAAGAAGAGGTATGACGAATAACTGGAAAACCAATGGATTTACCCCCAGGGATCGACATCAACCACGGATCGCTCCGCCTCCGTTTCATGTGGGAAGGTACTCGACGCACCGAAACCCTTCCCTACCCCACGACATCGAAAGGCCTCAAAGCTGCATCCCAACTTCGCGATAAGGTAATCGGACTGATCCGGCTAGGACTTCTGGATCAAGACAAATATGCGGAGCTGTTCCCCAGCTCCGCAACAGTGGTCGGAGGCATACCGTGCTTCGGGGAGTACGCCCAGATTTGGCTCGACAGTCGTGAAATCGTTCAGGGGACCCGGAACGGCTACAAAAGCGCACTAAATCTGTACTGGATGCCGCACTTGGCATTGGTTCGCATAGATTTTCTCAACACCACCATGCTGCGCAGGCTTGTAAGCTCGATCACCTGGACATCTCCGGCCGTCAAGCGCAATGCCCTGGTCAAGCTGTCGACCATCCTGAAATCAGCTGTCGCTGATGGGCTCATCAACCGGAACCCAGCCGAACCCGTGCAGTTGCCTAAGCGCTCAAAGAAAGAGATCGACCCATTCAGGCTCGACGAGGCGAATCTGATCATCGCCAGGCTTTACGACCATTCGCACTGGATCAGCAGGATCTATGCGGCTTTTTTCGAGTTTGTGTTCTTTACCGGAGTGCGTTTATCCGAGGGCCTAGCCGTGCAGTGGCAGGACATCTACAGGGAAAAGAAGGTGGTGCGGATCCGCAGGACTATTGCCCTGGGCGAAGTGGCGGAGCGAACCAAAACCGGCCAAGAGCGGGTGGTGTTGCTCAATGAGAGGGCCTTGCAAGCCATCGACTATGCAGAGAAGTACGCCGAGCGGCGCAGGCAAGGAAAGGGACGAGTAACCGAAACGCCGTTCGTGTTCCCGCCATCGAAGAATGGAGAGTTTGTGAAACAAACTTCGGACCTTCACCATCAATGGCGACCAGTCCTCAGAGAAATGGGGGTTCGGTATCGACCACCATACAACTGCCGTCACACCTATGCGACAATATGCTTAATGTCTGGCCTCAACCCCGCATTTATCGCCCAACAGCTCGGGCATAGCGTGCAGATGCTCTTATCGACTTATGCACGTTGGATCAACTCGACCTCGGATTGGCAGGAGCTTGAAAAGCTCCAGATTGGTCTCAAATTGGTCTCAGGCTGTGAAAGCGTCACATAAGTTATTGATAGGTAAGCCCTTTGATCTCCACCGCTAACATCACCATGCGATGATTTTAGCGTTTTTAGGCGGTCTCAAGTGCAATGTTTTCGGGGGTTTCAGCCTCTCAAGCACGCACCAAAACGCATACATTGGCCCAAGAATTGGCCCAAGCTCATACCCTCCTCCGGCGTCCTGTCGACCGAACACAATCCCCCTCTCCTCCTACAGCTCGTCACCCTGAGCTGGTCAGAATTACCCTACCTCGATTACTGTATATCCAAACAGTACCGGCAGACCGCACCGTGATCATCGAAGACGACAGCTTCGCGCTGGGCATGCCCACGCCTGTTCAAATGTTGCGCCAGCATGCGCGCCTGGTCGAAGCCGAGTGCGAGCAGTTGCGGCACGAGCTCGACCGGGCTCGGGAAAACATCGAGAAGCTGGTGGCCATCCACCAGGCCCAGGCCGCCGAGATCACCAAGCTGACCGCCAGGATCGAGCGCATGACCTGGGAGCTATCCGACGCTCTGGTAGAAAACACCGAACTGAAGAATCGACATATTAGGGGCTGCCCGGCCACCTGGGGTGCAATGCCGCCGAAGGGTTAGCGCTCAGTGCAGCGTGCGTGCAGGTCCGCCAAACGACCGCAGCTGATACTCAGTGACAGCCTGATAGAGTGATTCGGCCTCCAGGCGCAGGCGTTCGATTTCTGCCGCTGGTTCGCCGGCGTCCTGGGCAGCTTGGTAGCGCCGCTGCGCATCGATGGCCTGCTGAATCAGCGGCTCGCCAGCCTCAACAACTCCCGTCAGGGTCTTCTTCACGCTACTGCTCCGCCTGCTTGATCAGCGCAGTATAGGACCTATTGCGGTGCCACCGTTCGAGTTCGACCCAGGGGGGGCTCAAGTGAGGGGCACCTATTGTTAGATGCCCGACGCCAGTTCCTTACTGCTTTGGTGGTGGGCAATCAGCCTGCAGAAAGGTCATCGAGTAGGTGAAGTGCCTGTCGAAAGAAAGAGGCGGAGTGCCAGGGGCGGTCCATTCCGAATAGTTGCCAGTCATGGTGGTAGGGTTATCCAGCTTGCCCATCGCCATGCTCGCAACGTTACCAACCTGTGCATTGGTTCAGTGACCGCCTAGGCGGTCACTTTTGAGCCAGAACACTTAAAACTTGAGTCTATCAATCGAGTTGAGTCAATGTAATTCCCAACTTATTACTACATTTTTAGCATCAAAACTAAATGACAAAACATTTCCAGATAACTCTGCATTGCCAGAAGCCTTGTTTGAGATGCTAGTTATTGCCTCTGCATTATTTTGGGCAATACCAGCCGAGCTAAGCACGCTACCTGCTCCCGGTATAAAGCTTGATAGCGAATCAAGGGATTTATACCCATCTCGCTTACGATACACCCATGAGGATCCAGTATTGCTTCCGGCAAACTGCTCGTCAGGGGTTCCGTAAATTGATTGTATTTCCGACTTTGTTGTTTTGTTTTCAATTACGTGGGATCGTATATATTTTTCGCTATATTTATCTTCCCCAACAGAGGCACAAGATGCTATGGTAGTCGCCATCATGGCTAACAGTATGATTTTTTTAATCACTTCATTTCCCTCAAGGCATTATTAATAAATAGTTTTGTGCTTATACGACGCTCGCACTTATGCCGCCTAACAAAACAGCCTTCAATAATTATACAATTTTGCTAATTCACTACAACATGTGTTTCCCGTATCGCCTGGGACGGGTTCGCCGCAAACTGGGCGGCAGTCAGGTAGAACCGACAACATGGCCCAATCTGGGCACGGTGTGGATAGGATTTCCAGGATCAGCAGCCACCTAGCGGAGGGGAAGGGTATCGCCATGATATTTCGTTCCTTGAGGGATATTGTCCCCGGCCGCGTAGGGCCGTTCAGACAAATAGGATGGGTGTGGCCTGCTGCAGCGTCAATATAGGACGGATGTGCTAATGGCTCATTGCTATTATTGATTAGGGCCGCGAAAGTTACCGTGGGCCATCAAAAAGGGCACCCCCTCGCCCAGGTTTACCCCCCGATTACACATATAGGCTGGGAACACATCAACCTGACTGGCGGTTACGTCTGGCGGCAGGGCCGCAAGCTGGAAGACGGGAAATTCAGGCCGTTACGACAGGTCGGAAAACCTTAGCGTATGATTTTTTCCGAATTCTCTAGGCTCCCCATACAGGTTTGAAAGGGAACTACATCGTCGAAGTCACACTGGCCGGCTCAAGGCTGGAAAAGCTAAACGTCTTGGGCAGTGCTGAAGGTCTGAACCAGTTAAGCGATTTGCTGGTGGCAAAGTACGGAGAGCCGAGAAGCCGAGAGCTGATCCGACTCGAGACAAAAACCGGTTACTCGTTCGTGAGCGAAGTGATGGGCTGGACAGGCAATGCTTTCTCGATGACTCTGCGGCGTAGTGACGACGACACCAGCGCATACTCGCTGACCCTCACCAACTTAAAGCTGTCTCCTCCGGCCTTGTCCAAAGCGGCTCCAGAGGCAGTCGGAGAGGCCGCAGAGCTATAAGACGTTCCACCTGTAAAGCCTCACTCCCCCCGCTTACATTGAGGCGAGTTTAAGAAATTCAGTGACGTGTCGCGCCCTCGCCTCCAAGAGACCGTAGCTGGTACTCGGTGACAGCCTGGTACAGCGATTCAGCCTCCAGCCGCAGGCGCTCGACGTCCTTCTCTGGTTGACCAGAATCCTGGGCTGCATGGTAGCGGCGCAGCGCATCGATGGCCTGTTGAATCAGCGGCTCGCCAGCCTCAACAACTCCCGTCAGGGTCTTCTTCACGCTGCTGCTCCGGCTATTTGATCAGAGCAGTATAGGTCAACGGCCATTCGGGCTTCGCTACGGATCAACCAGATCAGCGACGACCACCAATGTCACCTTCCGGCCAAAAGCAGTCATCGAGCATGCACAAAATCAGGGGTTTCTCACTTTGAGCTAACGCGGCGCGTGTAATTCTGCAATAACCTGGACAAGCCAATCTCTGGATGCACTGCCCGAAGCTCTTCTATGCCATCCCACAACCACATTGAAGTTTAGGGAAGACATATCTATGTCAATCACTTGGAAGCCACCGGTGGCAGCAATGGCCGAGGGTACGAAAGCCACCGTATCATTCACGTGCATAAACGCTTGCAGAGACGTGTAGCAGGGCAAAGTGGCAATCACTGTGCGGCTGACCTCCTGCGCACTAAGGAAGTCATCCACTCGACTCCCCAGATTGCCTACTCCACTAGCGAAATCCACATGAGGATGTAAGGACACATCTGCAAGCACCTGTATCTGCCGAGGCAACAGCGAACCTTGCCGAGCGACGCAGCAGTAGTGGTCGCTTCTCAGTCTATTCCGCACTAATCCCGGATCAACGTAGTCAGAAAAACCAATCACTAGGTCAGCCTCTCCTTGCGCCAGCGTCTTGACATGCTGATCGGGATTGAAGTCAATGACTTCAAGCTTCACCCCGGGCGCGCGTTCGCGCATGAGCAGCGAAAGCGACGGGATGATAGACAGTTGCGCATATTCATTTGCGATCACCCTGAATGCGTACTCACTCGTTGCCGGATCGAATGGGAATGAATTGAAGATGCCGTCGATCTCTTCAACTATTTTCTCGAATTTAGCTGCGAGGTCGTACGCATAGTCGGTCGGCTGTAGGCCTGCGCTCTGGCGCAGGAACAGCTCATTGGGAAACACTTCACGCATGCGCTTGAGGTAGTTGCTAACCGCCTGTTGTGATATCTCAAGCCGCTCGGCAACGCGAGAAACGTTTTTCTCGCGCACGAGATGCAGTAAAACCCGCATGTGCCGGACATCGATCTTCTCAATCATTTTTGTTGTATCTCATACAAGCTTGTCGTGATTTCCATTGTATCACTGGGCGCCTAGAGTATCGCCTCCTTAAGATTTTACGAGGCATTACTATGAAAACCGTAATTTTGATTGGTGCCCAAGGGCACATGGGCCAAGCCGCTATGACCGGTCTCAAGAAACACAACGTCATCACCGCCAGCCGCTCCGGCACAGGCTGCGACCACACGGTAGATATCACCAGCAAGGCGTCGATCAAGGCGCTGTTCGAAAAGGTTGGGCCGTTCGATGCTGTCGTTAATACAGTTGGTTACTGCGAATACGCTAACTTCAGCGAAATGACAGATGAGCAGTGGGACACAACTATCCAAAGCAAGATGGTCGGCCAGATCAATCTGGTAAATGTGGGCCTGAACTACATCAACGATGGCGGTTCGTTTACGTTGATTTCGGGCATTCTCAATGTCAAACCTATTCCTGTGGCAATTGCTGACGCCACCACCAGCGGCGCCATCGACACCTTCGTACAGTGCGTAGCGCACGAGCTTCCACGCCAGGTTCGCATCAACGTGGTCAACCCTACAGTTCTGGAAGAGGCGTGGGACGTGTATGGGGAAATGATGCCAGGCTTCCAGCCTGTCCCTGGCGCGCTGGTAGGCAAAGCCTTCGAGCGTTCGGTTGATGGCTTCATCACCGGAAAGGTTATATTCGTCGACGCTTGAAGAAGAGTCCATCTGCACTGAAAGTAAGTTACTGAAATTTAAGATGGCGCCGACTTGGAAGTTAATCAGGTCGGATGCCCCTCAAGCTACATGCATCTATATTAAGTTAATTTATGACCCTAATTAAAAGACTCAACCTTTATCCGTTTGCGCGGTTTTCATGCGCGCCTAGAAAATCATCACTTAAACTGACGAGATCTATATCATGAAGATTTTAAATGGCTTTATTGTCACGCTTTTGCTTGTCGCTGGCTACACACAGGTACATGCCGAAGACGGTCATGATCGCTCTATGAAGAGGCATGCACAATTTAGAACTGAACAAAAAATTATTCACGGATATGAAGTTGAAAAGAAGGAGTTGAAGTCTGAGGCTGTCAGCCATGATAAAGCCAATTGCAAAAGATCTAGCGCAAGCTAGTCTCAGCTCTTGGGGTGCACTCATCTGAGATTTTCAAATATCTTGTCGGTTGTCCGAAACGCTTACCATCTTGGGCACCACTAAGTTGCAAGCTTTCGGGATTTTTCACCTATGGCTCCAACAGTGCTGGTCGTAGAAGCTGATGAAATATTGCGCTCCCTAACGGTTGAGGCGATTTCGCTTCTGGGTGTATGTGTGATTGATTGTGCCTCTGCAGATGACGCTCTCGCCATGCTGGATGACTCGACTTCAATTGCGCTAGTCATTACTGATCTGCATACCTGGCAAGATGGATGGGCTGGAGTTCGTGAATGTGATTTGGTCGCGTTGGCCATGCTTGCCTGTCATCGTGACGTCTGGCAATACATTGGCTCCAAACGGGCTGTGGCCCTCCCAGTCAATGCTCATGAGTAAGCCATGGTCACTGGATGCGTTGTATAAAGCGGTCAGGACGTATCTGTCGGTTTAGTAACAGCATGCTAACGGCTCTATGTTCGCGCCAGAAAAGTCTCATCACCTGATGCAAGATGACTGGCCGTTGCGTGGACTAAGCGACCGACCGCATGTGGCCGTTTACTGCCCTTCGCAACAGGCAGCAAACGACCCGGAGCAGACACTGAGTGAGACGGAAAATGAATCACGTGACCTGGGCATTCAAGCCTGATCCGACACCATCAAATGCCAAGATGCTTGTCGATTAGCTGCGCGACAGCCTCGGCATGAGTATGGCCGAGATCATGACCTGCCTCGGGGAACAACTCCAGCCTGGCATCGGGTATCAGTTTCGCCAGCCGTTGGCCAACCGAGACTGGGCTTATTGGGTCCGCGCCTCCCCACAACAGCAGTACTGGAAGTTGTAGTTCAGGTAGACGGCCAGAAAGCTCGGTGCGATCGTCCAAGAACCAGCGTGGGAGGGTTGGGTTATCTGACTCGAACGCCGCGCGCCAGTTCTCTGCACCCAACGCTGGAACATTCAAACCTCCCGACGTGACGGCCAGGATCAGGTGGGTGACCAAGTCAGGGCGCTCAAGCGCAATCTGCACCGCGACAACTCCGCCCATAGATTGCGCCACCAAGGCCACGGGCCTGTCGATCTCTGCAATCGCAAGAGTAGCGAGATGCTCCAGACAGGTTATCTGCGGATTTGCTGGCGAATCGCCAAAACCGGGCCAGCCCATGTGTTGCACAGCAATTGACGTTTCGAGGGCTTCGGCGACCGGTTTCCAAAATTGATTGTTGCCGGAGGCGCCGGGGAGGAAAAGAATTTTTTGGGGAGAGGTAGTCACGGCTCGGTCCTTGAGTCAGGGTTGCAGCAACTTACGGGCATTCGCAGCCATGCGCAAATGATATGCGCGCAGGAGAGATATCTGCTGCCGCTAGCGGCTTGGTTTTTTCCAGATCACTGCTCGATGCCTCGGACGTAGGCCTGGCACGCCCGCAAGGCAATCAATCCTTGGTCGCCGGCATCGGTGACTGCGACAATTCGTTGAGCAGCCGCTGGGTCAAGTTCGCCTCGCGCGGCTCCATGAACCACGCCGCAGGTGTCGGACTATTCAATGGAGTGAGCGCGCAGGCCCGCCAAGCGACCGCAGCTGATACTTAGTGACAGCCTGGTACAGCGACTCAGCCTCCTGCCGCAGGCGTTCGACCTCCTTTGCTGGCTGGCCGGCGTCCTGGGCGGCGTGGTATCGACGCTGCGCATCGATGGCCTGCTGAATCAGCGGCTCACCAGCCTCGATAACTCCCACCAGGGTCTGCTTCACGACGCTACTGCTCCGGCTATTTGATCAGAGCAGCATTGACCAAGGGGAATTGGGGCTTGGCTGCGGGTCAACCAGATCAGCGACGACCACCAACGGCTACGTCTGGCATCAGTGATTGCTGCTGATAAGCATTACTCCGAAATTCTTCCATAAGCGTTCTGCGAATACACCCTGCGTAGTTAAACGGGAGCCAACTTATGCGCAGCAACTCCGTAGTCTCATCGTTCGCTGCGTCGGCAGGCGCGTTACTAACAGGAAGACTTGAGAATAGGTAACGATACGCGGAAAATCGTACCCTGTTCCAGCGTCGACTCCACCTCTATCTTTCCACCGTGTCCCGCCACTATCTCAGCGGCTATAAATAATCCCAAGCCCAAGCCAACAGTCTCTCCTCGATTATCGTTCGAGTATCTGGAATAACGGCCTTCAGGGCTGAAGAGAATTGGTATTGCGGCGGGAGGAATCGGTTCGCCAAAATTTAGCACATTGAAAAAAGCTGAGGTTGCATTCCCTTTCAAAGTGACGTGGATGGGCTGGTGCAAATCGCCATGTCGCACCGCATTGCCGATCAGATTAGAGAAAACCTGGGCCATCCGTGCTGGATCAAACCGCCCAACGATTTTTCCAGTGTCGTTGAATACAATCTGCGCTTGAGGATGACCAGCGCGGATTTCGTTTACGGTGTCTTGGCATATGGAGTGCAACTCAGTGACTTCTCCCTTGATCGTGAGTCCTGTCCCGAGGTTACAGCGCGCCAAGTCGAGTAAATCGCTGACCATCTGATTGGCACCGCGAACACTGGTAGCAATCTGGGCTGCAATCATTTTTTCGCGGTCGGGCAGTTGTTTCGATTTGCGCAACAGGTCGGCGCCCATCAGCACGGCACTCAACGGCGTGCGTAAATCATGGCCCAACACGCCCAAGACCATTTTTCTGGTCGTTTCTACAGCGTCCCCATAGGCTGCGATCGACTCGACCAGCGCTTGATCAATCGCTTCATTGAAGCGAACCATATCCGCAACATGGTAGCCGTCCCCCGTATATTCTTGCTCCAACCATAATCTGAGTACGCTCGACCTGAGGGCTCGATACTCGGAGACCATCTGATCTAGAGTGAAACCGGCCATCAAGCGATTGACTGTGTGGCTTTGAGCCGGTGTCTCGTCTTCGCTGACAGGGCCTTGGCCAAGGGACTTGTCAATCTGTTGCTGCTCGGTTTGACAGGTTCGCATGTCGAGCGCGACAGTTCTCAAGATCAGTTGCGCATGGTTTCTCAGACCTTTGGCGTCGAGATCTGGCATCGGGGTTTCCACAGACCTCGCGAAGTCTTCCCACGCTTGCAGAATATGCTTCATGTTGACGAAGATGAAATCTGACAGTCGCATGGCCGACCTCATTAAGCATCTTTTTTAGAATCATGATATGAGCATATCAGCCCTACCGCATGTGGAAAGGCAGCACAGCGCGTGCACGCAACCGTTCGTCAGACATGTGAAAGGCGCCTCAGAACTAGCTCCCAAATCTTAGAACGGCCCCTAGATGCTAGCTATGTCGGCCACTGTTTTGGTCGTAGGGGACGACAAAATATGGCGCAGCCCGATGCCTGAAGAGGCTTTCCCTGCTCAATGCCGCCGGCGCCAGATGGCCGGAGGTGAGTCGAGTTCAGTGCAGTGAGCGCGCAGGCCCGCCGAGTGACCGCAGTTGGTACTCGGTGACAGCCTGGTACAGCGACTCAGCCTCCAGACGCAGGCGTTCGACTTCCTTCGCGGGCTGGCCGGCGTCCTGGGCTTCGTGATAGCGGCGCTGCGCATCGATCGCCTGCTGAATCAGCGGCTCGCCAGCCTCGATAACTCCCGCCAGGGTCTTCTTCACGCGCTGCCGCTCCAGTAATTTGATCAAGTAGCATAGGCCAATGGCGATTCAGGCTTTGCTGCTGGGCGGCCAGATCAGCGACGATTACCAATGTCTGCTTCCGGCCAGAAGCGGACATAATTAGAGGACGAGTTGTATGACAGTCTTTGGCGGGCCCTAGGCGGCCGTGCAACTCCCGGGCTGAAGGTCTGACTCATGCTCCTGCGAAGTGGGCACTTATACCTGCTTTTTACACAAAATTTACGGAAGACCGAAGTTGAGCATAGGATATTGCACGGCGTTAATTTCGTAGGCTAACCGTATGTCTCTCGCAGCAATGCGGCTTGTCGGCTTCATCTTAGGAGTTTTCCTGATCACCCTGGCAGTAAGCATGGTTATTCCCATGGTTACGTTGGTAGTGTATGAGCGAGTCGATGAGCTCGGCGCTTTTCTGTGGTCTAGCCTAATTACGTTGATCTGTGGGCTAGCGCTTATTGGGCGCAGGCGCCCAGACGCATCACAGCTGCGCCCAAGGGATATGTATTTCTTGACAACGGCGAGCTGGGTTGTGGTTTGCACCTTCGCGGCCCTCCCGATGGTGTTCATCCACCACATCAGTTACACCGACGCGTTTTTTGAAACGATGTCAGGGATCACAACGACAGGCTCGACTGTCCTCACTGGCTTGGATACCGCATCTCCCGGCTTGCTGATCTGGCGCTCCATGCTGCACTGGTTGGGAGGCATAGGCTTCATCGGCATGGCTGTAGCCATCCTTCCGTTGTTGCGAGTTGGTGGCATGCGCCTCTTCCAGACAGAGTCTTCAGACTGGTCGGAGAAAGTAACGCCGCGATCCCATGTGGCAGCCAAATACATCCTTGTGCTCTATCTGGGGCTCACGGGTGCTGGAGCGCTAGCACTTTGGCTCGTTGGAATGACACCGTTTGAAGCGATCAACCACGCAATGTCATTGATTTCTACGGGTGGATTCTCAACGTCGGACTCCTCACTCGGGCATTGGACGCAGCCCGCGATTCATTGGGTTGCGGTGGTCGTCATGATCTTGGGTAGCCTGCCATTCACCTTATACGTCGCGACATTGCGCGGCAATCGGCGTGCGTTACTGATGGATCACCAAGTACGAGGGTTTCTCGGGTTCTTGACTGTCACTTCGCTGGCTGTGGGTACGTGGTTATGCTTTCACAGCGAGTATGACTGGTGGGACGCCGTTCGGATCGTGGCGGTCAACGTGACTTCCGTCGTCACGACCACCGGAATTGCGGTTGGTGACTACACACTATGGGGCAGTTTTGCCGTTCTGTTGTTCTTCTACCTAACCTTTGTCGGTGGGTGCTCAGGCTCGACGGCAGGCGGTCTTAAAATCTTCCGCTTTCAAGTGGCTGCTGCCCTGCTTGTTAGTAATTTGAAGCAACTGATTCATCCACGCGCGGTCATTCAGAAAAAATACAATGGACATCCCATTGACGAGGAGATCGTGCGCTCGCTTTTGACTTTCTCGTTTTTCTTCACAATCACCATTGCCCTGATTGCGTTAGGACTGGCTCTAATTGGGCTGGACTGGACGACTGCTCTGAGTGGTGCCGCCACTGCTGTTTGCAACGTTGGGCCAGGCGTGGGCACAATCATCGGGCCTGCCGGTAACTTCTCATCATTACCTGATGCAGCAAAGTGGCTGTTGACCATTGGTATGCTCCTGGGACGACTTGAAATCCTGACGGTGCTAGTGATGGTAACCCCGGTATTCTGGAGGTATTAGCTGTCCACTGCAAAGGGCAGCTATGGATCGATAGCAACCGTCTGGGCTGCCTTTTTCCAGCTCACCGCTCGATCTCTCGGACGTGGGCCTGGCACGCCCGCAGGGCAATCAATCCTTGGTCGCCGGCATCGGTGATGGCGACAATTCGTTGAGCAGCCGCTGGGTCAAGTTCGCCTCGCGGGGCTCCATGAACCACGCCGCCGGCGCCGGTGGTGGCTGGCACCCCACAGCCACTACCCTGGGCTGGGGCGGCGAGCAGGACTGACAGCCGGAGATCAGAAGTAGCGAGGTGATCGCGAAGGCTAGCCTGGGTTGCTTGAGCATTGGAGTGGATGGCGACGGGAATGCCGAGCGAGCAGGTTGAGCAGATGGTACTCAACCAGGGAGAGCCGGCCGAGGCCTTCGAGTGGTTTAAGGTAAACACCGCCCTCGGCAACGTCATGAATCGCGGAGCGGAACTGATAGGGCCATGACCAAGCCCACTGGTGGTGATGCGGCAAACAACGGCTGATCACTGACAAGCCTCCCCTCCAAGCCCGGGCTTCTTGTGTCAGCCCTCCCTTTTCCCTGCTATGGTTGCGCCCTTCAACCAGATGGTAGGAAGTAGTCAGGAATGGATTCAATGAAAACACTGGGTGTGATCTTACTGGCATTGGCCAGCACTACAGTTGTGGCGCACGAGAATAATGATCCAATCGAAAAAGCGATGTTCATCACGACGATTGTTCCCCTCCTTGTTGTTAGCGGAACCACTGCACTAACGGTCTATGGCCCTGCGAATATGAAATCGGCAAAGGCTGACGCGCTTGCGTTCATCGGCTCAGATGGCGAGATTCGCGGCGCTCAATTTGAGCAAGCAGTTCGGTACTACCACTCGGCCTATGGCCAGCCGCACATGAGCGATGAACAGCTGGCCCTGGCAATCGCAACTTCGCTCTAAAGGCTGCCTTCCTAGTATCATCCCCCGAGTCCATCATAGGCCTGCTCACACGTCACTCCCCTGCTCCGGCTTTGATCAGCATCTGCCGCCAGGTCTCCCGCTCGCTGCTCAACGCGCTTGAACAAGTCGGCAAACACCAGGGCGGTGCGGGTTGCTGCCTGGCTTGCGGCGGCAGTGCAGGAATTGCTGCGGCCTTGGGCTGCGAGACGGCCGGCAAGGTCGTCGACTGTACGCTGCAGGCTCCCAGCAGTAGCGCGAGCGTTAACAGCATCAGCTGCAACTTGATCGATTTTCCGTTGGCCATCTTGCACTGCCTTGTTGATTGAGTTCTGCCGGGTCTGCTCTTTTTCACGCTCGGCTTCCTCGGCCAGGGCCCAGGCCTGTTTGTCGCCGCCGTCACGGACAGCCCAGCGCGCCTGCCACTCGGCATCCATGGTCGAGCGGCCGTGCTCATAGGCACCCCAGAACGCCCAGACCACCAGCGCCAGCGACATGGCCGCGCCGATCGTGCGCGCGCTGATCACGCCAGCACCTTCAGTGCACGGTCATACAGCGCTTTCCGCTCAGCGGCGCCATGGGGCACTCGGCCAGGCTTGCCGGTGTTGATCACGCTGCCGATATCCTGGAAGCGGCCGGCGTCGGCCAGCTCGTTCAGGCCGTGGGTCGACCACCACCAGGCGGCGGACATTGCAGCGTGCTCGGGCTGCTCGAGCAGTTCAGGCTTCTCTTCCAGCGGCAGGGCCAGGCCGGCGCCCGCGGCAGCGTAGTTCGCCCGACCAGTGAGCTGGATCAGGCCGCGCCCACGGAACCGCCAGCCGTCACCTGGGCGAGTGTTTCCCATGCGCCCGCTGTATACGGTGTTGGCGATCTTCTCCGGCTGTCGAGCGCAGGCGGCCGCCGACTCCGGAGTGAACCGGCTGGGCCAGGTGCGCACCAGCGCCTCAACGCTGTAGTTCAGGTTCTCCACCAGGTTGCGCAGCTGACCCGACTCATGGCCGACCTGGGCCAGGAACGCAGCCACGCGCACCGGGCTATCGATCTTGTAGCGGGCCATGGCCCGGTTCAGCGCAGGCAAAAAAATGCCCGCGACTGGGCGGGCGTTCGGGAGGATCTGCAGCAACTGCTGCTCGGTCAAAGGGGGCATGTGTTTCTCCAGGCAAAAATAAACCCGCTCGATGGCGGGTGCTGATACTGCTCGGGCTTCAGGCTTCGGTCTGGGCCTCTGCCGGCGGCGCGGCTGGCATATCCAGGCGAACGTCGATCCAGCTTTCTGCCGGGACATCCATCAGGGCGCCGGCCACCTGCTCCAGCTCGCCGTCATCGTTCAGGGCGTACTTGATCTTGCGCAGCTCCACAACGACGCTGCCGTCTTCGTTGGTGGTGCCAGTGGCAATGCCGAGCTGCCGGCCGCCGTTGCGGTCAGTTGGGCTACCCACTTGCCAGCCGGAAGCGGCAAGGCCGAGTGAGCCGGTGACCTGGTAGCGGCCAGTGTCCAGGCGCGTGACCTCGATTCCGTTGGCCTCCTCGTTGTAGGCGCCCCACTCGCCCGAGGCGTTGAAGCTGTCCAGCAGATCAGCCCGGGAAGAACCCGCCACATCAGCGATGCGCGCGATCGGCGATGCCCGCTTGATGAAACCCGATGCATCCACGGTGGTGTTGGCCGAGGTCCAGAGCTCCGCCCAGGTCGTGAAGCCAGAAGATGCGTTGTAGGCCCGGTACGCCAGTCGGCTCGCGTTGATGCTCATCGCCAAGGAGCCGAAGCTGCCATCGGCATGGGAGGTGACCAAGGCCGTCCCGAAAGAACCGATAGGGCTGGGGTTGGTGGGAAGCGCATAGTAGAACAGCCCCCCGCAAGTGAGACCATCCATGTTTTGGATGATCGGGGCAGCATTGGCTGATCCGTAGCTACCGATCCCTGCGTAGCCGGCAGTAACCACGCGACCAACCGTTCCATCGGTTTTCGAGCTGACGAGGTTCGCTTTCGACGCGGTACCAAGCCCGGCAATTGCGGTGTAAAGCTCGTCAAAGTTGCTTTGCGCCTTGGTGAACGCGCTCCGCGGGGTGTCTCCACCGACACCGGTAGGAGCGGCGCCGAGATTTATCGTCTGCTTGGCCATGCAAAATTCCTGAATTGGTTGAATGAGGTCTCGCCTTCACGCACTCATCTTGGCGAACACCGCCGGAAGGAAAAACGCGACGGGGTTTGAGGCCGCTATGGTGATTGCGTACAGCGTGTTGTTCGGGAAGTCCCACCAGCAGTAGAGGTTCCGAGGGATGCTGCTACCGGCGGTCATGTTCATGCCGAAGTTGTTCAGCAGCAGGAATTCGTTCTGTGGGAAGTTGAATGGCACTGTGTAGTAGATTCGGATCAGCCCTTGCGGATCGAGGTCATACTTGACGTAGGTCCAGTTCTGGAAAGCCCGAGTGAATGTCGCGTTTGGTGTCCCGGAGTCGAACAAAAGCTCACCGCTCCCGTCCCACAGACGCATTCCGTACTGCGCCACCGGTTGGGCCGCAAAGGAGGCAACAAAATAGCGCCCATTCGGCTGCGCCGTATTCACGCTATAGGCGCGCACGTAGAATCCCGTCCAGTTGCCGGCCGACCCAATCAAGCGCATTTGGCAGAGCCCCGCCACGCCATTTACCGTGTCTGGACGCACAAACACCAGTGGCGGCTCCTGAGAGGTGACCGGCCTGGCAAAGTACGTCGTGGACCCCATACCTGATTCTTCTGTTGGAGCAAACCGGCCTGAAGAAATGACCACCAGCCTGGCGAATTCAGAGTCGAGCGTCACCACGTTACTGTTGTTGGTGAATTGAACTCCATATGCCATCAGCTCCACCTCATCACGATCAAGCGCATCGTCCCGGAAGACCTAAAACTGGAAGCATAAGTGCGGGTGTGGTTATAGACCCGAGCAACGCCATCCAGCATTTCTGTTTCGAATTGCGTTTGCGAGGCGCTATAGGGGCCTATCGGTATCACTATCGCAGTGCCGTTTCCGGGGCCCACGCCAGGAACCGCAAAATCCTGGCTACCCTTAGCGGCACCGGCTTCAAAGGTCACCAGCGTCGAAAGCGCGACTCGGATCGTGAACGAGTTTTCATCGATCTGAAGGGCGCCATCGGCGCCCCAAATCCTCATTCCATAATTGCTCATGCGGCCAAGTTCCCCCATTGATATCGTTTGACGCCGTTCTCATCGAACACCTTGCCGCCGTTGTTGTTGATGGTCTGGCGGGCTCCTCCGCCGAGCGGGCTGTTGAGCTCAAAGTTTCCGGCCTTGTCGATGCGCCATCCTTGAACACCGGGGATGTAGTTGTCGGACTGGATGAAAGAGCCGATCTTGGCATTAACAATCGATCCATCTTTCACCAAGAGGGAGTTGATAAACACCTGCCCGCCCTCCACAGCGAACGGCACAGTAATCGCGCCGCCAGCGATGGTGTTGACGACGGCAAACCGATCAGCGCTGACCAGAAACTGGCTTTGCAGTCCGGCTGGCCCGTTCTCAATCCCCAGGCCCACGCCTGCAGCGACGTATTGCCCCTGGGCGTTAACCTCCATTTTCACAGCCCACATCGTGCTGGCCTTGCCGTCCAGCGTGGCAAGTGCCTGGCTGGTCTGTTGCACCGCAGCCGTGTTGCTATTGACGGTCACCTGAACCGTGTCGATTCGCTTGGCCGTGGCTACGCCGTCCTCGATCCTGGCTGACTGCTCGGACCAGACACCGATGTAAACCTCGTCTGACCCAGCAAAGCCAGCTGTGTCCCCGGCCAAGGCCGGATTGACCTGAACATAAACACCATCAAGCTTGGTGGCCTGAGCGTTCACCTTGTCATCGACACCAGTCAGCTTGGTATCAAGCTGGCTGATTGCCCCCGCCTGCGCTGCGACCTTTCCTTCAGCGGTCTGCAGGCGTGTGTCGATCCCGGATATGGCATGCCCCTGCGCGGTGATCGTGCTTCCTTGCTGGCTAACCGTTCCGCTCAGGGTGTTCAACGCCGAAACGCTGGCCTTGTTGTCCAGCTCCGACTTAACCCCCTGAATCTGCTGAGCGTTCGCGGTTATTTTCCCGTCCTGCTCCGTTACCTTGGTTTCGACAATCTGAACCCGGGCAGCAGTGCCATTCTCCGTCCTGGCGACCTGGCCGATATCGAGCCAGTACAACGGGTTAGGAGGCGCATTGCCGCCGCCGGCCGCCGCCGGTACATCTTGGGTCGCCACGTACAGGCGCTGCCCCTGCCGCACGTTCTCCCCTTGCGTGTAGGGCTTGGAAGGGTCGTACTCGAGAGCATCAACAATGTCGTCGATCTCGCCCTGCAGCTCCCCAAGGCGCTCATTCACGGAGCCAGGACCGTTGCCGTCGATGAGATCGATTCGCTCATTGAGGTGCTGCCCCAGTTCTGTCTCACTGATCTTGCCGGCGATCAGCTCAAGGATGGGGCCAGCGTCCGAACTGGACTGACCCATTACGCCATTCACCACCGGATACCACGGGCCGATGTTGCCTGTCCGATCGACCAGTCGCGCCCAGAAGAAGAACGACACACCGGCAGCCAGGCCCTGCAACTTATAGTCGCTCTGCGGGTAGGCCAGGTCGGTCAGTTTGGTAGCGTCCTCCAGGCTATTGGCTGGGCCGTACCAGATCTCCGTGCGCTGGGTGTCCTCGGCGCCCGGAGGAAAGTCCCACTTCAGGCCTATGGCGAACAGTTCGCTGGTGGCGTTGAGGAACGTCACCGCCGGCGGCAAACCAGCCTTACCGGTCAGCTGCGTGAGGCTGGAGCTCTTCCAGATCGACGAGATATCGAAGGCACTCACCGCCCGCACACGGGCCAGGTAGGCGCCGGCATAGATGCCGGTCACGTCGACCGAGGTCGAGCCCGTGCGCTGCAGCTTGATCCAGTTGCCGTTGTCCTTGCGCCACTCCACGTCATAGGCCACGGCGCCGTTCACGGCCGGCCAGGCGATGGTCATGGTGCTGACCGCGATACCCTGGTCCACGGCGTAGTTCGAGGTCAGGGTCACGCTCGCCGGCGGCGGAACGACCGTGATCGGAATAACGCTGATTGGCCGCTCCTCCAGGCGGGCGCCGGTGTCGATGTGGGCGAACTTGCTCGGGTTGAACTCGAGCGCAGTGATCTCGTAGTCGCCCTCAGTGGCGCGCGCTGTCCTGAGTACGCGGAACAGCTGGATGGCCAGGTCGTCAGCGTCGATTGCCCACTGTAGCTCCGGCTCCGGCGCAACGCTGTAGGCCGTGGTTACAGTGACAGCACGATCACTGACCGATTCGACTGTGCGGCCCTGGGCGCGGCCGTTGGGCAGGTTAATGATCAGACGGTCGCCAGCCTTGATCTGCGTATCGCGGTCGAGCGTGACGACTCTGCCCGCTGCAGCGGCGATCCGGCCGCCGTTCGGGCGCCCTGCGATCAATTCGTCAGCCACAGGAATCACGTAACCTGGCAGTGGGATCCGCCCCTCCATCCCAGTCCTGAAGGTCACGGTACGGTCTTGGCTGTTGCTCAGAAGGATCCACTTACCGCGGCGCTGAGCTTCCGATGCCCGAGTGCAGCCGATTGCAGAGATCTCGATCGGCCGGTCACGGTACCGGCGCTGCAAGGCCAGGTCGGTGACCGGGATTACGTCGGTGTCATAGTTGTTGGACGGGTTGTCGTAGCTGACCAGCGCCCGACTGTAGTGGGTGTTCTTCTCGGCGCCACCGTAGGTGAACTCGCCATCGATCACGTTGAAACGGGTGAACACGTAGTCGATGTCCTGCGCGCGCGGCATGTCGGCCTGCATGAACAGTGAACCCTGGGCCCAGTAGACCATCCCCCGGTAGATTGCCGACAGATCGCGCAGTAGCGTCCAGGCTTCCGCCCGCCCCTGCAGGTTCATGTCGCACAGGAAACGTGGTTCCTGTCCACCAATGCCGTCGGGCACCAACTGGTCACAGTACTGGGCGATGCGGTACATCTCCCACTTGTCGACCATCCACGGCTTGATACGCTTGCCCAGGCCGAAGCGATCTTCCACGCACAGACCATAGGTGACGAACGCCGGGTTGTTGGTCCAAGCCTGCTTGAAGCTGCCGTCCCAAACCCCGGTGTAGGTCCGGGTCAATGGGTCGTAGTTCGCCGGCACCGGCCACTTCCGGGCCTTGCACTTCACCGTGACGGCCGGGATGTTCTGGAACTGCTGGGCGTCGAACTCGATGTAGAGCAACGCGGTGTTCGGGTAGCGCAGTTTGCGGTCGATGATTTCGGTGTAGCCCGCGACGGTCATCGTGTCAGCGATGGTGCCCGAGTTCTGGTTCGGGGTGATCCGGCGAACGCGGATCATCCAGCCGCTGGTGGCTTTCGGCAGGTCCACCCGCACGGAGCGCTGGTAACCGTTGGTGGTCTTACCGTCCACGGCTCCCAGCTGCACCTGCTGGTAGGATCCGCCGTCGGTGGCCACATCAATTGCATACTCGATGCGGTAGCCGTTGGTGTTGCCGCCTTCGTCCTGACTGGCCAGGCGCGGCCAACTGAAGCGCAGACGCACGGCTGACAGTTGGATATTGCTCAGCGCCCGGGACCACGGGTTATCGCTGCGCAGCTCGACATTGACGGTGGTCTCGTTCTCAATCGCCGGGATACCTGGGATGTAGGTCTGCTCGATGCTGCCAGGCCGCCAGTCCCACTTCACGCTCGGGAAGTTGATGTTGCCGCTGGAGTCCTGAATAGGCGTGTTGTCGAGGTAGATGTCCTGGGCAGTGGGCGTGCCTTCAAACTCCCCCTCACCTACGGCAATCAGGATCTTCGCCAAGTTCGTCGACTGCAGACTGTCCGGCGCTTCGGTCGGCTGCTTCGGCTTGCTGCCGCCGCCCTTGGCGCCGCAGATATCCAGTTGTTGTGCTGCGCCCATGCTTTCCTCCAGGCAATAAAAAGCCGCCCGAAGGCGGCCTGCTCTACTCGTTCACGCTATGCTTTGTCTTCGGCGTAGATGGATGCCGAGATGATTGCGCCGCCCCATCGGCGCTCACCGATGCAGATCGGAACCGGGTTGCCGCTGGCCGTGGTGTTTCGGGCGCTGCCGAAGGCGTAGGACGGCAGGTTTTCTGGAGCGCCGCTTTGTGAAAGGCCTTTGGCCTGGGGGCTGAGCATCTGGATTACCCCGCCAGCAACCATGCCAATACCTGCGCCAACCAAGGGAGCGCCAAATGGAGTGGCTGAGAGGAACACCCCGGCAACGATCATTATCGCTCCAACGATGGTCTGCAGGATCCCGCCACGCTTGCTACCAGCAACCACTGGGACGATCCTGAGCTCACGAGTACCTCCTCGCTCGAAGTCGCCAACCCCAACATTCCGGCGGTTCCTGAAGACCGCGAAACTCATCCCAAGTCGGTCAAGGCGCTGAATCTCTTCTTCAAAACCTGGAAGCGTAGCCTTGAGAGCCTTGAACACCTCCCATGACTTGCCGGTATCAAGTAGTCGTCGATGTATCCGGCCAAATTTTCTCGCGAGGGTTCCCGAGAGTTTGATTGTAGTGAACGGCTCATAATGTGCTGCTGTAGCGGCCATGCTTTCTCCAGGCGCAAAAAAGCCGCCCGGAGGCGGCTTGATCAGTTGTAATTGACGTAAGGGCCTATGTAGATGCCGCCCATGTCTCCGCTAATTCTGTAAATACTCTCTTTTCCGTTTTGCACGTTTCCGACGATCGTGCGCACCGCCATGCCGCCGCAAAGCCCGGAGTTCGCCAACCCTATACCAATGCTGGGCTGGCCCGGTGGTAGGTGGAAACTGGCTCGCTGGCCCGTACCCAGCTTGGCGGCTCTTTTGCCATCAATGAACACAACCACATCGCAACCAGAGCCTACCGCCCCTGAGTCCCGAAGAACGACAACGGTGCCGCTATCCCCTCGAGGCTTTACCTGAAACGCGTAAAGTTCATCTCGCGGGACCGGCGTTGCCTCGCGGACGGAGATCGCAGATGACGCACACCCCGCCAACAGCGCCACCGCCACCGCCCCAATCAGAATTCGCATGTGATCCCTCCTTGTTGATGGCAGGAATCTAACACTATCCATAGAATGTGCCCAAGCCGGCCAAGCACCGGGCTTTTCATAAGCCTCACTGCGGATAGCAACCAAGGAAGAACAATGCGAATACTGCGAAGTCACAAGATTCTCGATGGAGACAAAGCAAAGGAAGCCAAGGAACAGGTCACCTTTATCTACTGGAGCGATCGATGAACCACATCAAAGCCCGCATCGAGGCGCTCCGAAAGCTCGTCGACGAAATAAAAAATGCCGAAACCATCTTCGAGCGCGCCGCACTGTTCGCCGGCATACGCGGTCTCGCTGACAACCTCATAGATGACGAGAGTCTCAATGATTTTGCCAAGGAGAAGGCCGATAACATCCGTTACCACTCTGCCGCCGCCCTTGGGTTAGACTTCGCCGGCGACCACGATGCCGAAGCACATCTGGTATGGGTTTACGGAGATATGGACACCCTAGAGTCCGCTTACGACTGACCCCAAGCCCGGCCTGGCGCCGGGCTTTTTCATGGTATTTGATGTGGCTGGCTCGGCGGCGAAGCGGGCAGGCATTCGACAGACAGATTCCACCATGGGGATCATCACCACAGTTGGTATCGCCATATGCAAAAAGCCCAGCGCGGGGCTGGGCTTGAGCCAAATCAGTCCTTCTTGGGCGCCGGCGCTGGTGGAGGTGCTTTGGGCGGCTGCGGTGGCAGCACGCTTCTCGTCCGCTCAGGATTAACGTTCATTCCATCGTTAACGTGCTTACGCTCTATGATGAGATGCCTGGTGTTCTGATCATTCATTTCGCACTCTCCTGTGGTTCAAGAAATTCCACCCATTGGACATCACTGTTGGCGACCATGAGATAGGTCACACCATCCTGTGGCACTGCGCCGTCCTCAGTGATCCAGGTCGGGAACTCCATTACGAAGTGCCCACCTTCTGGCTCCGCTGGCCACGCCAAGGGATACCCCATCAGCCGGCGACCGTCTTTGAAATTCAACACCACCCCACGGTCGGGAAAACGCAAAAATGCATATCGCCACTCACCAACTGAGGCTCGCGATGTGAGACCGACTTTCCTCGCTAACTTGTACAAAACGTCATGCTGCGAGAGATACGCCAACGCGAGACCGAATCCGACCGCAAAAACCAAAGACCAGGCAGTTGCAACGTTGTCGGTCCACAACCCAACCGCAAACCAGCTTCCAATCCAAATCGCTAATACTGATATGCCATCCACAAGGAGCTTGATCAGGCCGGTACAAATAAGAGCCTGAATGACATGCTCGAACTGAGTTGGCTTCTTCGCGTCCGCGAGCCAGTAGAAGACAATCATCATCACGAAACCGGGCAGCAGCGCCTGCAGAATGGGCATCAGCTCCCCTGCAATCTCTCCCATACAAACCACCAAGCCCGAAAATGGATCCAGAGTAACCGGATCCTGGCCGGGTATCCAGTGTGGATGGAAAGCCAGTGGCGGGATTGGATCCACAAATAGTAGCGTTGTGCCTCCTACACCGGAGAGTTTCGACATGGCGCAAGTTGCTATAGACACCAAGAAATACCTTAGCCTGACAGACAAGCCTAGCGAGGATCACTGGCAGAAAGTTTACGGAATTGGCAGTAAAGTCCCTGCATCTGGGATCTATCGCTGCACAACGTGCGGCGATGAAATCACCTCAAACAAAGGCGACCAATTCCCTCCGCAAAATAAAACTCAGCATCCCTGCCAAGACGAAAAAATCTACTGGGAACTGATCGTTATGACTCAGACAAAAGGCTCTGGCCGCTAAACAATAAACTGTCCCAGTCCGTTGCCGGAAAGCCCATGGACTGGGGTATTGATGACCTAGGAGGTCAATGTGAGCGAAGATCCCAAGTTCTCCCCGTACGAGCGCCATGACGCAGCAATCCTTGGATTGGCGCATGTGGTCAAAATCCTTGCAGCCGCTGTCTATGTTGACAGCCCGCACAAGCATTTCATTGATGAGGAGCTGAAGGCCGCTATGGCCGATGAAAAACCTGCAGGTGTGCCGCCGTCAAAGCTGGAGCTATACAGATCCACTTTCAGCGGCGTGATCAAGGCGATCAACAGTGTGAAGTAGCACGCAGTTGGATAGCGCGTGAATCAGCGTCTTTTCGCCCTCGTCGATGAGCTCTTCACGACCGTCGTCGAGGCGCGGCGACGAGGCACGACCAGGTCCAATATCTTCCGATACTTCTGTTTGTCTACGACTCATATAATTCTCCAGTTACTAACTGAACTCGCGTCCCGATGACGCAACACAAGGCGTGTCCGGGCAAGCCAAGGCCCGCCGAACACGATGATTTCTGATGGCCTGCCGTACAAGTGGTGCAGCAGGAATGGGCCCTGGCCGAACACTTGGCCCTGCTCGTCCGGCAGTTGCGGGTCAGTACCCAGGTAAATCCCGGCATGGTTCGGGTGCACCGTTCGCCCCACCTCTATGATGATCATGTCGCCGCGCTGTGGCCGGTCGACCTGGTAAAAGCCCGCCGCCTCATAGGCCTGCTCGTACAAGCTGGGCCCGGCGGCCTGCTCCCACCAACCGTCCTCCCGGGCGTAGGCCGGGAACTCCAACCCCCACTCCCGCTGATACCAGTCCGCGCAGGCCTGCCAGCAGTCCCAGGCGCCATGCACGAATGGCCGGCCCAGCAGCGGCGTGCTGCCGCTTGGGGTGATGGTGCGCAGGTCGCCTTCAGGCCAGGACAGGATGTGCCAGGGCAGAGCCGTAGCCTCGCACATGGCCAGGTCGCGCGGCGACGGCCTGCTGGTGGCGTCCGGATGTGAGTGTACGATGCCGATCACCTGACCCTGGTCTTCAACTGCCGCGTATTCCTCAGGCGCGATCCGGAACTCTTCGCCCGGGTCGCTCGCGGTGTTGTTGCAGGGCACATAGACCTGCTTACGGCCTACGGCCAGGATCAGTCCGCAACACTCGCGCGGGTACTCAGCCGCGGCGTGCGCTTGCACGGCGGCTAGGATGTGTTTGCGCATGGTCAGCTCCGTGCAATGAGAGAAACGCCGGGGAATCCCACGAACGGAAGCTCGTTCTCGGCGCCCCAGCGCGCTTCGCAGCCAGTTCCAAGGCACCCACTGCACACATCCTTAGCCGGATCGTCGGTTGGGTTGCCCTCTTCATCGAAGTAGGGGCCGGTGTAGCCACAGACAGGCCCACGATAGCCGCCGGTCATTGCCTCATGGCACAACGTTGTCATCTGGCGCCCGATCGTCTCGCCGCCGACATCCCCCGGACTGGCCAGCTCCCACGCCACCATGGTGCCGTTCTCGCTGATCTTCTGGTCGATGTACCAGACCTCGATTGCCTCCTCAGTAGGGTCAGCCTCGGAGTTGCCACCGGAAAAATTCTCGGCGTCCAAGTACCGGCCCAGTGTTTGCCGGATGGTGAGCTTGAACTCAACGAGGTTTTCGAAGGCCAGGCAAAGCGCGGTAATGCGACCGTTGACGTTACCAACCGACAGCACAGGCCGTACCGCCGTGCCATCCGAGTTGGCTTCGATGCCTTCGATCTGCATCGGCCAGGCGCCATACTCGTTGCCCTGCCACCAGATTGGCTTAGCTGACAGCTGGTCAGCATCGACGCCAGCAGCCATCAACTCTTCAGGAGAGTGTGGGATCGCATGCCCATGAAAGCGGAGGATGTCAGCACCGAAGTCCGAGCCGTCCAATTCGAACAGCAGTACTTCACTGCCAGGCGCAAGCGTCTGGATATCGCTGATAAGTGACATAGTGATTCCCTACGGGTGGAATGACCGCTCGAATGTGGCTGTGATCTTGAAGAGCCCGCCGCCTATGGGGACGGGAGCGGGGTCATTGCAAGTGAATAAGCCCAACTGCCCCATAGGCGTGGTCCAAAGGAATGCCTTTGCACCGGCGTGGCGATCAAAGAACTCCATTACTTTCAAAGCTTTCTGCTTGCGCGCGGTGATCGTCACCGGGTAGGAGTCTTCCTTGTTGTTTGGTCCATCGCCGACGGTTTGCTTGTACCCTCCGCCGAATCGCGACTCCCTTACCCGGTATTTGATCTCGGGCTTCTCACCCCGCTCAGTCGCCCAGCTGAAAGTCTCGATAGCCATCAGCGCCTCCCGTTTGCATTTCGATAGCTGATGCCGCCAGGACGCCAGGACTCGGCCACAGCGCGCTCTGCAGCGGTCTTCATCTGCTTCTGCATGTTCTGCTGCAGCAGTTCTTGATCCAGCTCCATGCCTTCGCTGCTGCGGTCTGGAACAACGACGCTCACCGGTGCGTTGATCTGGATTGACGACCCGCCACCCGCTCCTGCTGCTGCGGCGGATACCGGCCCGGCTCCCAGTGGTGTGATCGTGCCGCCCTCAGCGCCCATCATCAGGTAGGTCTTCCCTCCCTGATTCAGCAGCTCTGGGCCCAGCTCGTTCACCTGGTAGAGCGAGTTCGCCGCTACCGGGCCGCCGGCGGCACGTTGACCAGAGACGAAGTTATCCATGATCTCCGGGCTGTAGCCGGCCTGGGTGGAACCCGCCGAGGTCGGCGCACTGCCGCCGCTGAACCAAGCGCCCAGCGCGCTGCCGGCAATGCTCGACAGCAACCCTGAGGCAGCCTGCCGGGTGGCAATCCGCGCCATGTCCGCCAGGATCGACTTGGTGAAGTCAGCAAACGAGAACTTGCCGGATATGGCGAAGTTCGCGACGGCGTCTTCCATCGAGCTGAAGGCATTGGTGAACAGGCTCTTGGTCTGCCCGGCGACATCTCGGGCCGACTCCAGGTAGTTCTGGAAGGCCGACGACGCGCCGGCGCTCCAACTGCCCTGGGCAGCGGTCATGTCGTTGTAGTTGGCGATCGCAGTTTCCTGCAGGTCGCGCTGAGTTTTATCGAGCGCCGCCAGCTTCTGGTTGTACTCGTCGAGGCTCATGCCGCGGGAGCCATCACCGTACTGGTTGGCCAGGTCCAGCTTCTGCTGGTTGATCCGGTCGGCGATACCGTTCTGCTGGTCCTGCAGGCCGCGTTGCCGGTCGCCCAAGCCGAGGCCTTCGGCAGATCGCTGCCCTTGCAAGCGCAGAGCCTTCACCTGCTGGTCTAGCGCGCTGGTGTAGGTTTGCACCGCCTGGGCCTGCTTGCGCAGCCGACCCTCCTCGTTCGTGGCCAGCACCGCCAGCTCCGAATCAGCGTCCTTCTGCGCCTTGACCATGTTGGCCCGAGCATCGGCGATCTTCTGGTCCAGCTGGATCTGCTGGGCGGCCGAGGTGCCGGCCTTGCCCTTGGCAGCTTCGAGCGCCGCGATCTCCGCCTGATAGGCGTTGGTCACCTCGTCCTTTTGCTGCTCGACGATGGCCGCGCGTTGGGCTGCGTACGACTCCTGGGAGATGATGCCGGCCTTCTGGGCTGCATCCAGCTCCTTCTGGTTGTTTTTGTACTCAGCCAGGATGGAGTTGAGAGCGTTCTTCTGTGTATTGAAGCCAGAGAGGTCCACGGCACCGGTGCGCCCTGCTGGATCCTTGTACTGCTCGGCGATGTTACTGCGGACCCTTGCGACAGCCTCAGGATTGAGTCGCGCGTCGGATGGATCCTTCTTCCTGATGATATCCAGCGACCGCTCGTACTCCTTGAGCGCCTCGCTACGTTTCTTGGAGTTTGTCCAGGCGGACTTCTCCAAGGCGTCGACCTTGGCCATGGCCTTGATGGTCTTCTCGTTGGCGTCCGCCTCCTGGCGGTCGAATGCAGCGATTTCCTCCTGGGCTGCTTTCTTGTCCTTCAAGAACTGGAGCTGGTCGGTATAGAAGGTGACCATTTCCTTTTGATTCTGGAAGGCACCCACGTCGCCGCGCTCGGCACCGGCCAAGTTGAGCTCGGCCTGGCGAATATCGTCGTCGATGCTCTCTCGACCAATGTTTTTCAACTGATCGGCAGCCTTGGCGACCGCGTTGTAACCGCGTTCCCACCAGCTCAGATTCTCGATGATCTTCGGGGTGCGCTCGTTGATGGCGTCTGCGAAGGCTTCGGTGGCGAGCTTGACGGCGTCCGCGTGCCTCCCTTGCTGCTCAAGAGCGGCAATCTGCGAGTAGACCGAGCTCGTCAAGTAGTTGTACTGCGTGTTCAGCGCGACCGAGGCTTTCACTGGGTCGTCCGCCAGCTTGACGAACTCGGCAATGGTCTCGGAAACCGCCCGGCCTGCGGCCTCCTCCATCGATACGGCTGCTTGCGCCACATCCATGAAGCTGTCGCCGGCGATCTTGCCGCTGCCGGCCAGGCTCGCCAGAACCGAAGCGGCTGCCCCGGTCGTGCCAACAGTCGCACTCACCTGCTTGGCCATGCTGCCCAGCTGATCTGAAGTCAGCCCGGCGGAATTAGCCGTCAGGATCAGCGCATTGCCGTAGGCGTCTGCCTCTTCAGAGCCTTTGTAGAAGGCGTACCCCAGCGTCACTGCGGCAGCAGCCGAGACGGTAAATGGATTGATCAGGCCCAGGATGTAGCCGCCCAAGGCACGCGCTGCTGGGCCAAGCCCGCCAAACATATCCTTGAGCTGACCGCCCTGCTGTAGGGCAACCATCATGATCGGCTGGCCAGCGACGATCGACGTGAAGATATCAGTGAACTGAGCGGGAACGCCGCGCAACGCCGCAGCGGTAGCCTTCGCGGTCATGCCAGTGCTGCTCAGTGCGGCATCTGCATTACCCAGGGCCGCCCTTGCCTGGTCAACCTTCTTCTTGTACTCGGCGAAGGTTTCAGGATCGAGAGCGCCGCTGGCTTTGAAGCCCTGCAGCTTCTGCTCCATCTGATCCAGACGGCTCATGGCTGCGACCGTAGGGTCGATTTTACCGAGCAGGTCGTCGAGAGCCTGGCCCTGATCGCGCTGGGCGGCGGCTGCGGTCTTGGCGGATCCGGCCAGGCGCTCTTCTGTTGCCAGCAAAGCTTGAGCGCGGGTATTGATGGCGGCCTGCCGGCTGGCGTTGTCCGAAAGGACGGCATTCGCCTGACTGGTAACTTCGGCGGTTTGAGCGGTTGCACGGTTCAGCGATTGAACGTACTCACTCGCCTCCAGCGATGCCCTGGCCATGGTCGCCAGCCGAGCCTGCTGCTCATCAGCAGTTTCAGCAGCACGGCGGCTTGCCTGGGTGCCTGCGTCAGTAGCAGTCGTCAGCGCGGCCTGGGCTTGCCCGGCCTGCTCAGCCCCGGCTTTGAATGCAGTCATGCCCGCCGCGGCGGTAGTCACGGCACGGCCGACCGTGATCATCTGCTGTGCTAGCTCAGCCTGCTTGGCGTTGAGAGCTTGCAGCTCCTGAACAATCTGCCGGGTATCACCGTGCATCCCGCTCAGCGCTGATTCCCAGGCGCGCCCGGTCTTGCCCGCCGATTCCTCGCTACGCTTGCCTGCGTCTGCCAGCTTGTCGAGGTCGTTTGCAGCCTCGACAGCATCGCCGGAGTCGATCCGCAGGCCAAGGGAGGCAATCGTTGTCATGATCTGCTCCAGGCAGGTAACAAAAAGCCCGCACTAGGCGGGCTTAGGTATGGTTTGAGAACTGCATGAGTTAAGAGGGCTGAAATCTGGTACCGCAGGAATGGCACATCCAAGTACGGCGCCACTCTTCCAACTTGTCATACTGAGCGACGTTGAACTTCCAGTGACGCACAAACCCGACCACACCAATGGCGATGAATGTCACGCCAATGAAGAACCTGCTCCAATCGACGCCCCAATACGAGTTCATCAGCTTGAGGCCGTCGTACAGGATAATAGCGCCAACCCCTGTGAGGATTACGGGTCCCAGCAAGCGCTTACCTGGGGGTGGACCGACGCTAGCGGCCAAATCGGTCTGATGCCGGCCGGTGGTCTCGACAGTTACGCGCGGTCCGATTCCGGATTGCGCTTGGTGAGTTGTATGAATGCGGGAAGTCCCAGCGGCATGGATGACGGACAAGAGCTGTACCTGCTGACCCTGGCATTGCGGGCAGCAGATGGCGTTGTTGCTCACCACGATTTCATTCCTTTGAGAGGCGGGAAACATGCATTCTAAGATAAGGAGAATCAATTCTGCACCTATGTATGCCCAGAAATGCTCCTTGGGAACTTACCAAGCCGTGATTGGCGCCGTCAGCTTTTACTTCGCCCAACTGCTCACGTAACAACCTCCTGCCATCTCGCCGCATCATCCGCTGCCCTACGCCACTGACTCAGCCATGACGGCCAGAGCCTCGGCCTCCATTACACGGAGATCGGGAAAAATGTCTGGAAGGTCGCAGCGCTTGATGCCGAGCATCGAGGCGGTGGTCGGGATGATTGAGTAATCCAGGCCCGAAGCACCGCCCATGCCCGTCCGCCATTGGGTGGACATTGCCTCGAACAAGCGAAAGGCTGGCCAAGCTTCCGGCCAGACCTCTATCTCTTCCTCATCGATGTCGTCTGGCGTAAGCCCCAAGGCCGCTAGCTGCTCGGCGGATTGGGCGCGCTCATAGCAGGCGCGGGCCGCCGCCCTCAGTTTCCCAAGCGTGCCGGGCTGTAGGCGTTCTGGAAGGCGTCGATGACAGCTTTTGGCGCACCAGTGCAGGTTTGTACCAGGTCGAGGATGGCGTCGTCGCTGAACTTGTCGTCGAGATCCCAGCCAACCACGATGTCCTTCAGCTGCTCAGCCTGAAGCTCGATCTCGGCGGTGGTGGCGTCCTTCCAGCTGACACCCTCTTCCTTCGCCTTCTCCGCCCAGGCGTCTCGCGCCTTGTTCCAGCGATCGAACATCTCGGACAGCGCGATACGGTCCAAGTAGCGAAACTCGAACCCAACCTCCACCGGATCGGAGCCCACTCGTGGAAGCTGCACAGCTGCGCCGAACGTTGGGTTCTGCGCGATTTTGATCTTTGCCATGGGAACTCCTTACGCGCCAGCCAGGTAACGAAGCGAACGAGCAGACAGACCGACGCTGATGGTTCGGGTCATGACGTTGTTCCGCTCCATGGTCGGATCAGGGGTGATGCTGACGTAGCCTGGGTACAGGATCTGGTCACCGTTGCGTAGCTTCATACGGATCACCGCGAGTTCTTTGGAGGTGTCGTAACCCTCAACAGCCTGCACGTAAGGCGCAGTAGGTTGGTCCTCCACCACGATCGACAAGGTGGTCGGGTTGCGGTTGGTAGGGAACTGCTTGTCGTCGTCATCTTCCAGATAGCCAACGGTCGCATACTGCTGCTCACCACCGGCCGAGTTGAACGACGTGACCTTCGAGATCTGAACCCAGTCGGAAACCGGATACACGGAACCCACGCCCGCGCCTGCGGTGAATTTTTCTGCGTCGCTGGTATCGAGACCAGCCAGGGAGAATGCGTCATCGGCAACGTTGGATGCCTTGACGGCGCGATCGCTGATGAGTGCCCAACCGGAGTTGACCAGCAAAACGTCACCGTTCTGGATAGTGTGACCGGCAGCTGTCGCCACCGGAGGCTTTGCATTGGTCAGTGCAGTGAAAGGGATTGCAGCGCCAATGACTCTGGCGATCTCGAGCGTAGCTCCGTTCGGCAGCGGGAAGCGTGCGGCCATGGTGTCTTTCCTCATTGATGCCCGCCGGGCGGCGGTTGGTTATGCCCCAGCGGGCGGTTGGTCTGCGACACCCTGGTAGGTGAAGCTGGCCGGGACCGTGTAGGTCACCGGCTCGGTGATGGTGGGCCCCTGCTCCAGCGGCTCGACGATCAAGCCTTCGAAGCCGCTGCGGCTGAGTTCGGTGTCGGCGCGGAACAGATTGCTCAGCTCGTCGACCAGGGCGTCAGCAGTAGCGAGGGCCTGGCCCGCCGGGCACACGATGCTGATCTGGTAGATACCCCGGTACTCCAAGGCCTCAGCAGCTAAGTAGCGGGTCGTGGTGCTGGCCGGCAGTAGGAAGGCCCGGAGGTAGGTCTCGCCCGGAGCGGCCTCGAAGTCCTCCTCCATGTGTGCGACACGGATCGGGCGCGCAGCCGCCCAGGCGGCCAGCTTGATCTCAATGGCCTGGCGTGCGCGTGCGTGGCTCATACCTGGTTGTTCCTGATGGCCTCCAGCACGATCTGCTGAAAGCGAGCGACGGTGATCCTGACCATTCCGCCCGGGGCCTGGTCGGAGTGACCGAACTCCAGCGGTATGGCATAGGGCAGATTGTTGACGATGAAGGCTGATTCGCCGGCGCGGAAAGCGATGGAGTCACCAATCAAGCGCGCTGTGGCTGCGGATCCTGAAGGGTCCGCCTCGTCAAGCGTGCCGCTGGCCGGCGTGTCGACGCTGAACTGCCAGTTGCCCCGGAATCGCCCGGTATCGACCGGCGACATCCGGATCAGCGAACCGCCCAGCTCGATGACGATCTCACGCAAGCTCGCGTCGATAGCCTCGGTGGCCTGCTGGGCAAACTCGGCGAGGCTAAGAGCGAAACTGCCGGACTGTCCGCCGTACCGCTCTTTCATGTGCGATCCGCGCGCCATGGTCACTTCCTCAGCTGAATGGTCCAGGTAGCCTTGGTGGCGTCCTGGCCGACGTTGACCACGCGGTAGCCGCTGATGCGGTCGTTGATGGCCGGTACCGCGGCGATAGCTGTGACCACCCCGCCCTCTTGCATGAACAGTTCGTTCTGGAGGGCCTTGAGGCGAACGTCCGAAGCCAGAATGCGCGCTCCGTCGATCTCCCTGGCCTTGTACTGCCCAAACACGCCGCGCCCGGTGTAGAAGACAGTTGTCCCTGGGGCGCCACCAATTGCGGGGTCGTAGTCACCCTTCACCGCCCTGCTGCCTTCTACCGCACTAACAGCATCAGCCAGGTCAGTGTTAAAGGCCTCTGCCATGTCGGCCTGCAGCTCGTCTCGAAGCCCCATATCAGCCCCTCACTATCTTGGCCTGGCCGGTACCCAGGTATTGGCTCAGCAGCGCCAAGGCGAATGACTCACCGGCGCTGATCTTTCGGGCGGACGCCGAGTAGGTTTTGCTGCTGGAAACTCCGTCGGCATCCACCGACTTGCTCAGCACCCCGGTTTCCTTGGCCGCAAATATGTTGCCAGCGGCAGCCTCCCGGGCAATCTCTGCGCCAGCCTGGACCACATCGTCAGGCACTGGGTCGAACGCAGGCAGCCCCAGGTTGGTCAGCCAGGTGTTGGCCATCAGCACCGCGCGCGGCTTCTTTTCATCGGGCGCCCAGTCGGCTCCCAGCAGGGCATCCACCTGTTCGATGCTGACGTAGGCAGTCATCACACGGCCTCGCCCAGCAGCTTCTGCAGATCTTCCAGACTGGCGTCAAGCTCGAACTGGATACCCTTCTCAGTCAGACTGGCCTTGAGCCCCTCGACCTTGATGGCGTCGTCGAGCAGCTTCTGCAGGGCAGCAGCTCCGGCACGCCCGTCGTACTTGATGCCCTTCTCGTCCAAGGCCTTTTTCAAGGCATCGAGAGATGGTTTATCGCTGGGCTTGGCGACCTTGATCGGCTCAGGATTCTCGTAGTCGGCCGGCGCAAAGCTCACATCAATGATCTTGTAGCCCTTCCGACGCAGGTCGGCTTTGCGCTCGGCTGTCACCGGATGGCGCTCGTAAATGATCTTTTCGGACATGTCAGTCTCCGAGGTAGGCGGCCCCGAAAGGCCGCATCATTTTGATTGATCAGGCCTGGCCGATAGCCATGACGCCAGCAGTGTGCTTGATGCTGGTCGCGACCTTGTCCCAGTTCGCGCCGGTGGCGAGAGCCGCGTCATCAGGCGAGGCACCGCCGTTGGCAACGTCCCAGGCATAACCGCGGAGACCGACGCCGAAGCTGTAGTCGATCTGCAGGGTGGTCTCAATACGCTCCTTGCCGTTACTGGTCTCGATGTTCGAGATCAGGTCGCGGGCATCGTGGACAGTGGCTGCCCCCTGGGCCAGGGATAGCACTCGACGCTTGGCCGGCGCGGCCGGATCGGCCACAGCAGCGCTGTAGAGTGCAGGAGCATCGGTCACCACAACCAAGCGACCCAGGATGTCGACAACGCGGACGGCATCAGACTTGAACAGCTGCTCGGCGTTGGTAAGGTTCTGGCCCACGAAGGCATGGAACTGGGCGCCATCCATCACTTGGGCGATCAGTTGGCTGGAGTGATCGCCGAACAGCGCATGGCTGTCGTTCACTGCGATGTAGTCCACCTTCTTGGTGCCCGACACGTCGACGACCGCGGCAGCGCCCTGGTTGCCGATGCCTGCCACCAACGCGGCGATGGCAGTGTTCAGCTGGTCCTGCAGCAGGGATTCGGCGAAGTAGCGGGACGCCACTTCTACGCCCTCGGCAGTTGGTTTGCGTAGCCAGGTCATCTGGGATGGCTCATAACGCACCGGGCCGAAGCCGCCCGCGACCTTGACGGTGTTGTGCTTGAGCTGGGTCAGGTCGACCGCGTTCACGTTGCCGTTGTTGCCGTAACGGTTCACGCGACGACGCGCGCCCGCCAGGCCAGCGTAGAAGCTGGTCTGCAGGAAGTCGCCGTCAAAGCCGTCGGTGGTCAGTAGAATCGCGCCACCGGATGCGGCGTTGAACCGCTCGACCATTTGCGCCAGCGTCTCGATGGTCGCAGGCATGAAGTAGGTGTTGAAAACTTCCATATCGGAAAGCGCCATGTTGGAGCTCCTATAGCTGTTGCCCGGATGGGCTCAATGAATGGTTGTCGGGCATCCGCCCTGGTGCGCCGTACCCCATCCGGGATGACAGCTAGGGTCTGATCAGGGCTGGGCTAGATCAGGGAATTGGGATTTGATTGCTTGCAGGCGGTCTTCTTTGTTGCCGCCAAAGTTGCCCTTACCTGCAGGTGGCTTGCCGCCAGTGTGGCTGCCGTTAGGTGCGCCGCCGCCATTTGCACCGGAGCTTTTGAGTATCTGGTCTTTGTAGGGATATTGATCGACAAGGGCTTCGAGCGCTTCGTCGAAGTCCGCCACCTCGCCTGGGCGGGCGCGACTGAAAATCTTGTTGCCGGCCTGGTCGTAGGCGACCACCTTGCCCTCTTCGATCTTGAACGCCTGACCGAAGCGGGCCTGAACCAGGTCACCTGGAATCGCGAACTTCTCCGAGATCAGTTTCGACCGACTGAAGCTGCCTCCGATGAGTTCGCCATGCAGTTGGCCTTGCAGTTTTTCCAAGTCGCCTTGCAACGTCTTCTCGCGCTCTGCGGCCGCTTTGGCAGCTGCTGCAACTTGCTCTTCAGCAGCGCGCTTGGCGGCAGACTTGATCTCTTCGACCTTGCCGGCAGTGACCAGATCACCCTCCTTGAGGTTCTTGACGGTCTCCAGCGCTTTGATCGCGGCCTCGGCATCCTCGATACCTTCGAACAGCTTGGCGCGGGCCTCAGCTGCCTCTTTGGCCTCGCGATGCCCCTGGGCCTCACGGTTCAATGCCGAGATTTTGATAACGGCAGCAGCAGCGTCGAATGGAGCCTCTTTGCCGTCATCGTGAACATAGACCGGCTGGCCGTTCTGTAGGACCACATTGCCGTTGTCGTCAAGTTTGAGCTTCATGGATCGTTCTCCGGGCATCCGCCCATTGGCAGGCCTTCCGGCCCAATTGCGCCCCGTCCATCCGAACCGCAGGCAAAAAAAAGCCCCAGCGAATGCCGGGGCCTTGTGTAAAACATGATTCAGCTGGATTTTTCTTGCTCAGCTAGGAGGCTTTCCCGTCCGTAGGCAAACATTACAAGCGCTTGGTACATAGCGGTGTTGTTACCCTCCTCACTCCAATAGGTGTAACCCACGTACTGGTACTTGCCAATGTCTATAACTGCCTCGAAATCGTCGACATGTGGGTTCAGAGCGTCACCCTGAAGGATGATGTCTCTTCCCTGTAGTGCCTTGACATCGCCCTTTATGTAACGTCGCAAGAAGTCAGCGTTCTCTTGATGGCTCATCGTGTGTCCTTGCACCGGTTATGATCAAGCCAATACATCAGGATTTCTGGGCAGCCGCAAGTTTCAACCTGTCATGAAGTTCGTCGAGGATTAGGAACTTGCCCTTGTCGTTGTAGAAATCATCCAGTTTCAGCTTGCCCTGACGCATCAGCCGAGCCCGCTCAGGACCGAGGATCTCGTCCTGCCGCGCTGCCGACTGCTGTGCGAGCCACGCGGCGTAAGTCGTGGACTGCGGCACCTGGCCGTCCATACTGGCCCGCGTGGCGCTGTCGCTGAATCCAAGCCTTGATGCACTCTTCAGGATCGGCAGCTTTGTCGACCGGCAGCAGAAGTGAATCCGTCCAGGCCCGGCCAGCCATGGGATCTTGTGCCCGATCGGCTTGTAGGTTCCCAAGCTGTACGGCAGACGGTCCCTGATGCGGCAATCGGTCGATGTGCGCGTGTCCAGCGTGCTGAGCCATTCAACATGGCTGATGATGTCGCTGTTGGCCTCGTAGGCGGCGTCACTGGCCGTTTCAGCAGTGTGCGATATGGCGGACCTGACGACCGCCTCAACCTCGCGCCTGGACTTCTGCAGGATGCCATCGGCGTAGTTCTGTGCCCGGGTACCCATGACGGTGCGGACGATATCGGCAGTCGTGCGCCCCTCAACCACGCCAGCGCGGACGGCATCGCGAACGGCAGCGGCGCGGGTCGCCTCAATGCCGGCCATCCACTCCCTGAGCAGACGCCCTTGGAATGGCCTGGCCTGAGCTATTGCTTTGACCCGGCTGAACACTGGCGCAACGACGGGGAAAGCCTCCTGCACCACCGCAGGCAGAACTGCTCGCAGCGCGCCCTGCTGGAAGGCGAGTTCGTAGCTGATCAGGCTGTCGCTGGCCTGGTCCAGCGCCTGGTGGATCTCGACGAACGTGGCCTGGTTAAGGCGAAGTACTTCAGCCAGCGCCCTATCCACTGCCGGCGCAGATAGATCGGTACCGAGATTGTCGATCGCCTCAATCAGCGCAGCCCGCAGCTCGGCGTCCTTGCTGTTCAGGATCTTGATGATCGCTCTGACCTGGCCATTGCTCAGCCTGGAAAGGTCAACCTCATGCCCGATCAGCTCATCCAGCAACCTCTCGTTGGCCGTCTTCATCACAGCGCACCGAGCGCGGGACCTTGGCCCTCGATTTTCTCGAGCTCTTCGGGCCAGTTGTATTCGTCACTGATCACGCCGCGGCGCTGCATCTCGGTGAACAGCGTTTCCTTGGAGATCATGCCAGCGTTAGCCATGGCCACCAGGGTCGGAAGCGACACCTCCGGCATGTAGTCCACGTCGAAGTTGCCGCGCATCTCGACCGCACCACCCTCACCGAGGCCGCGATACTCGGCCATGTACTGCAGCAGCTGCGCCAGGCAGTCGCCGAAGTGGTTCGCCATGCGCGCCAGCGGGGAAAGCTCTTGCGCAGCCTCCTCTTCGGCTTGGGTGGCAGTCTTGGTCGCAGCCTTTTCAGGAGTCAGCAGCTTGGCCCCGGCCATGCGCATCTCGCCTATCAGGTCCTGCAGCGCTGTCCGGCCAGCTTCTACAGCCTGCCCAGTGTGCTCGACGTACTTTAGGTCGCCGGTGGATGGCAGATCGGTTAGAGAACCGGTGCCGACCTTGAACTCTGGCGGCACCGGCTGGCCCTGGTCGTTGAACATCGGCTGCACGCCGATCCGTACCAGAATCGGCACGCGGATTACATGCAGGATGTTGTCCTGGTCGCTCTGGCTCTGCCAGTGCTTGACGTTGAGGTGAGCCAGTTCCAGCAGGGGCGGCTTGGCAGTCATGAAGCCAGTTCGCCCGGTGTAGAACGTCACCCAAGGGATTCTGGTCAGGCTGTTGGTGCCCTCGTCATGCAGCGCCCATGCACCGCCCTTCTCGGCACGGCGGTAGGTCCGCCACTTGCCTGGCTCCAACACGCGGACCTGCTCGACGCACTTGGCGCCGAAGTCGCCGTCTTCCTCCTCGACCACTTCGATATAGCGGATCATGGTGAGCACCCCGCCCGTGGAGCGCCAGCCCAGAACCTGTTCAGGCTTCACAAGGACGACGTAGGGTCGCACACCGGCAGCCTGCTCATCTGCTTGGGTGCGAACACCCTCAGCAGGCGGGTGATCAACGAACGCATGGCACACACCATGGCTCAGGCCTTCGCGGAAGAACTCCACCGACCAGGAGTTGAGGTCGTTACCGGCCATGTCGATGTCCTTGGCCATCACCTGGATAGCTTCAGGCACATCGTCACCGACCTGCAGCGGCTCGGCGAACACCCGGGAGGTCATATTGCCAACCGTCTCGGAATAGGCCGGCAGCAGTGTCGAGAGGCGCAGACGCTCCTTGTAGGAATCGCCATCCTCGGCCGGATACTGCGGCAACAGGGTCTTGCCCGCCGATCGCATGGCCATCGTTCCGCCCATGAGCGGCGTGATAACGGCCCAGTAGGCGCGCATGGCGTCGACCGCGGGCAGCGTGATGCTTGGGTTATCGCTCATGGTCACATTCTCAGGGATTGGGTCGTCGTCATCGGTTTGGAAATCGGGAACAGGAACGCTAGTGGATAGCCGCCTGCGTCGTTCAGGTGGTCCACGCCGCTGGATTTGTCCGGCATACCGTTCTTGTCGTATGCCTGCTGTTCCAGGCCGTCGGTGAGGTGCGGGCACCTGTTCGTGTTGATCTTCAGTCGTCGTTCGCCTTGCCCATTGAGGATCAGGGAATTCACGGCGTTCACTCGGTCGGCGATGGCGGGGTTCGTGCTGTTCACGCGAATGGAGAAGCCCGCCTGCTGCAGGATGCTCAAATCCGACTCGCTGGCGTTCTTGCTGCTGGAGTTGGCGCCCGAGGCATCCGGGAATATCTGGATCGGGTGGCCCTTGCTCGCGTACTGGCGCTTGAGCAGGTCGGCCATGTACGGCGTGTCACGCCCATCGGTGACTTCGGCCACGGCAATCGGCCAGCCGCCCCGGAGCACATACACCACGGCGCTCATCTTCAGCCGGTTAAAGTCCATGCCGATCAACAGCGGCTCCCGCTCCCGCTCAACCTCGTTGCTGTGATTCAGCCTACGGTCGAAGTCGGGATAGACGGCGCCGGAAGTGAGGTTGACGAACTGGCCACGCAAATAAGCCCTGATCAGCTGCGGCGGATAGGAGTCCTCCAGGGACGAGATATAGTCGTCCGGCAGGTTCGCCTCATTGTCATAGGTGCTGGCCTGGACCAGGCCGTACAGCGTCTTCAGCTCTGGCTTTTCGCTGATCTGCTTCACGAACTGCTGGTAGGTGAACTTGAACCCTTCAGGTGTCGTGGCAACATCTACGCCGTTCTTCAGCCCATGCACCTTGTAACGCATCCGCGCGATGATCTTCCGCCAGGCCTGCTCAGCCTTGAGCTTGGCCATTACATCCAGCTCGTCGACCAGGGCGTGGCCGATCTTGAAGCCGACGATGGTCGCGGGCTTCTCCATCGACCGGCAGATCACGGTGCTGCGGTACTGACCGCCGCTGTAGAAGTCGACCTCTTTGTCCGACTCCTTGATCTTGATGCGCAGCCCCCAGTCGAAGGCTACCTCTTCGATCGTTGGGAAGAAGATGTCCCGGATCTGCGGGTACGTTGGCGCAAAGTAGCCGGCGTTGATCCGGGGCCATTCCCAAACGTGCTGGCAGAGCCCAGAGCAACCTACCCAAGTCTTCCCTGAGCCGAACCCTGCAACGAAGCCGCGGAACTTGTGAGGCATGGCAAGAAACTGCGCCTGGGGCACATTAAGCGTCGGCATCCCGCTTCCTCGCGTCGACCACCTCTACTCGTACAGAGGTTGGTGATACTGAATTCAATGAGTCGTCGACCTTGGCGGCCCGGTTCACGTACACGTCTCCGACCTCCTTGGCGGCCTGCTCAAGGATTTGAAGGGTCAGGCCGTAGTTGCGCATCCCTTCAACCTTTTCGACCAGCCTGCTCAGTGTGCGGAGGCGGTAGGCGCGGTTAGCGATCGGGATGTCAGCGGTCTCCTCGCGGAAACGCTTCCGGGTGTCTTCGAACAGGGTAACCCAGCGCTTGGCCAGGTTGCGCCCCTGCCGCTTTGTGGGGTCATGGCTTTCCGCCGTCTGGCGGCTGATCTCAATACCAAATTCTTTGTTGACGGCCTCTGCCACCTGAGACGGTGTATCGAAGCAGGCCAACGCCTGAACGATGAAGGCCTTCACCTCGTTGCTCAGGGCTGCCATAGATTGTTTTCCGTCAAGCGCCTGTCAAACATCAAGCCGACTTAAGCAGGCAGGTTCCACAGGCCCTCGCAATGTTGATCTTGGCCACCTCAGGCGGCCGGCTTGCAGCGTCAATCAGCTGCTGTACGTCTTCCCCTGCCCCATAGCGACGAACCACACCGACGAACTCTTCAACGTCGTGTCCACGCATCTGTAGCTTGGGGAGACCTTCTTGGGTGAACTTGGGCGCGCCGTACTGATCGGTAGCCTGGGCGATGTGGTAGAGCTCGTGGTCGACCAGGGCGCAGAACTCGGCATCGGTGCATTGGGCGCAGTAGTCAGCGGCCAGGGTGATCAGGTAGTTCGGCACTTCGCCAAACCAGTCCCGCATCTGCTGCTCTTGGCGAGCCTTCTGCCAGCCGCCAGCGCGGAACATGACCTGCTCCGCCTGACCCAGCACCACCCTTCCCTGCTTGCCGAATCCAGAGGATGCCCAGAGCACGCCGATGTTAGCGTCGATCAGGTGGGCGTGGTCTTCGTTGTGGATGCTACCGGTGGTGGAGAGGATCTCGGCCTCAAGCCAACTCCATACCTCAGGGGCTGGAGCCAGTCGAATACCAAAGCCGGATAGTTCGGACAACTCAGTCAGTGACAATGGAGGGAACGGCCTATCCATGGGTCACCTTGTTCTCGAAATGGTGGTGTATTGCAGGTACGGCAGGAGTTGATTCGATGCTGGAGGCAGTGCTTCGCCTGAAGTCTGAAGCTCAGCGCAGGCTAGGCATGATCATTGATTAATGCGACCTACCACGCGGCGCTCTCATTCAAGTGCTCGCATGACAGACCGACTTTTCTAGCTTTGAGTATCATGCACAGTGACCCTCACTCCCGTGGCCACAATCTCGAACTCAGTCTCAGAAATCTTTTTCACGTCACCGCCGAATTGCATTTCGAAATGCTTCAGGCCTTCATGTCGAACCATTCCGTGTGATGAGCGCTCAACCGTCTCGTCCTGATAAATATTAATCACGTACTCCACGTTATCTGTGCCCACACCCATGATCTTTCCAACATATTTATCTGCCATGTCCGTACTCCTTGCGTGAAGCCTCAAAGTAGCTGGTGCAGACATATCATTCCACTACCTTGAACGGTTTAGATCACCATGATGCTGGTCTGTGCATATGCATGCCCGTGCAGGAGGCTCACGATTAGTCCTTGGGGAAGGCCAGCAGCCTTCGCAGCATCGATCGCTTTGGCAATGGTGCTATCCAGGTCCACGACAACCTCTTTGATAGCATTGCTCAGCGGCAGAGCGTGGTGAATACGCGTGACGTTAGTCATGGGCTCTCCTCACTCTCAGATTGCATACCTTCTGTCGGCTCACTCTGAGCTTCCTGGCAGCCATCCAAATGAGTGGCTAATAGTTAAATCTCTGCCTGGGGAGGCACAAAAAATGCAACCAAGATTCGTTATCGTTCCAGCTGTTCCAATAGCAACGGAGTCGTTTCATTCGGGTGGGCGTTACTACGCCACTACTCTGTCGGGCGGCTTTGATATTTACGATAACCAGGAAAAAATGCGACTCAAACTAAGTTACACGAGCAAAGGCCTGGCGGGTGCAGCATGTGCGAAGATGAACTTGGAGTCGGGCTGCCCCACTGAGCTAATCCCCCGATTGAGGAATGAGTGACCCGCCACGAAACGGCGCACCTTGAATTTGTGGCGCGGATTACGGCTCGGGATTACGCCCCGGCAGCTTGAACCCAGTGAAGCGGTCTGCGTAGGCGCGGATCTTGTCCACGCCTAACAGGCCAATCATCCCGCCGACAATTCCGGCGGCAGACTGGGGTATGCCCAGCAGCTCAAGCCCGGAAAGCATCGCCAGGGTGATGCAGCCACACAGCAGGCTTTCGAGGAAGGCCGCCTTTTTGGTGCCGCCGCCATAAATAATTCGCAGTGCCGAGATCGACACGGCCAGGCCGGCCGCATAGAGCGCGGGTGCATGCTGGCTGAGCCAGGCAAATACGATAAGCCAGGTGTCTGGTTTGTCTGGCATATGGTTCATTCCGGTTCCTCCCTTTCGGGGAGCGAGTTTGATTCGGCCCCAGCAGCACTCCCAGCTCGGAGCGATGGGTGTGGCGGAGCCGAAAACGAAAAAGCCCCGACAAATTCCGAGGCTCAATAGAGGAAGACGACTACATGCTATCGTTCAATTTCCACACCAAACGAACCATGGAGCATCAGGGATGAAGGTAAACGTTAAGTGTAAGAGTTGCGGCAGTGACAAGTTCCAGATTCCGCCCAGGCCAAACAACAACTCGAAGGTTACATGCGGCAAGTGCGGCGCCGTCGAGACCTACGGAAACATCATGAAGGCTGTTGGTGACAAGGTCACCGAAGACCTGAAGCGGGAATTCGGGAAGCTGTTCAAGTGACCACATGGCATCATTCAGTGGGCGTAGCAGGGCTTAACCGCCCTCTACGCTCACGTCGAGATCGAGCTTTTCCATAAGATCTCCTGAAACGGAAAAGTCCAGGCCTATACCTGGGCCTCGGGGTGATTTGCGTGTCTTCCCACGCCGCCCGCCAAAGACCATCACGACGCTGGCACCCTACTGTACCAGTCTCGCCGATCCAGCCTCGCACCACCCATGAAGCGTACGGAGCATGGGCGCGCGGGCTGCCGGTGTTATTCCGTAGCACTGTACTACCGGCTTATCAGTGTCCAGGCCTCCCGAAGGCTACCCTGGCTGCAGGTAAGATAGAGGGCACAAAAAAGCCCGCACTGAGCAGGCCTTCAGAATATTTAGAAGAATCAGGCGCCCGATTCAGGGTCGCTCGCGGGTACGCCGCGTGGTTCTTTAGCGTCATCGCCCTGATCGTTCATCTGCGGATCGACGCCTGGGGTACCACCACTCCCTGATTCCGGATGCTCGCTTGATACCGAGTTGTTGGCTTCCACGTCAGAAAGCTCTTCCTCGACAGGTGCTTCATCATCCGGAGGTAGAGGGACCTCAGATTCTTCACGTCGAGGGTCATGACCGGTTTCGTTATCCGTCGCACGGGTCACGACCTGCTGCGATCTGTTACCAGGTGCATTCTCGTCAATTTCCATGCTAGCTCTCCGCTCTCATGCGCGGGACACCCACGCTTAAAACTGAGAGGCGATAAAGCAGTGGGAAGTGCCGGGTATTGGACGAACGGACGCCAACAAAAAACCCGGCGCAAATGCCGGGTTCTTCACATCAACGCCTGTCATCCGATAATGGCGTTTGTTCATCCGCCTCAGGCGTTACTCTTTCAGCAGGGTCGTCCCAATCTACTGGACGCTCCTTATCAGGGGTTTTCAACGGATCGTATTTGTTTGGATCATTAGGATCCAGCCTCGGTTCATCTGTGCCTGGCTCAGGCTTGGATGGAGTCGAGCCCTGCGCTTGGTCTTCAAAACTCGAATCGGTAGACATACGCACCTCACCAATGAGGTCCAGCTTATCTGGGCCGTAATCATTTGAAGCTCTCGGATTCGCTGAGTGCATTCGAGTAGATGAGCGGCAATAAAAAACCCGACGCGATGGCCGGGCTCTTTTGCGATCTTCGCCAAAGGCGAAATTATCACGATGGGGAAACTATGCCACCACACGTGCGGGAACGCAATAGGCCCTCAAGCGGCCTCCTTCATTTCGTACAAAACAGCCCCAATTGGTGACAGAGCCTTCTTGTCGATGTCCTCGCAGACCTCGAAGCAGATCTCCACAAAAGGCTCCCAGTCCCTGGCCCATGCACACGATGGCAGGCTCACGCCGTAGACATCATCGATCCACTTTTTGAACCACTCAGGGCTTGCGAAGGGATCTTCACAGGAAGACTGCCCGCCCTGGTGCATGCGGCGGTACCGGAACATGACACCTTTGGCCACGTATTCGCACCGCTCACGTTTCGCCGCCGTCATCCGACCAGATCTTGCCAGCGCGTTATTAAACACAACCTCTTCAGCGGTCTCGCGATCGTCGTCACTGCAGGCCGGTGCGTACATGAAGTTGCCGAAGGCGCGAACCTGGCTGTGCAGCTTGCCGATCGCCGACTGTACCCGCCCTGCCAGCGCCTGGTGCACTGCATTACTCGCACTGCGCTGCTTTTCAGTGGTCTGCACCATGGCGCCCAGTAGGCCCAGTTGCTCTATGAAGGCGCCTTGGCTATCCCAGGCCGTGTACAGGCAGTCATGCCATGCTTGGCGTGCACTGTTCAGTTGCATGGGCCGCCCTCCTCGCGCTTGCGCCTCATTGCGATCAGCTGGCCGCGTCCGAGGCACCAGGTGGATGAAATAACCATAATCAGCAGCAACATGCCGGCCGTATCAATGATGCTCCATGTCATGCTGCAGCCTCCTTCAGCTGTTTGATCTTTGCCCGGTACTCGGCCTTGATGGCCTTCAGGTCTTCGATGGTGTACTTGCTGGCCTGATGAGGCCCTTCCAGCCAGGCCACCCGGTCGGCACCGATGCGCTGTACCAGCCGGATGCGGTACTCGACCGCGTTACCGGACAGGTTGCGATTGCACTTCACGCATTGGCGGTGCACGTTGAGCTGCTCGAAGCGCAGTTCCGGGCAGGCGCCAACAGAGCGGTAATGGCCGGCGTCCCAGCGGCTGCCGGTGATCAGGTCGTGATCGCTGGGCAGTGAGTCGCAGCTGATGCATGGCCGGTGCTGGTCGCGCAGGCGGATGTAGGTGTTGAACTCGGTCTGCGCCTCGCGCATGTAGTCGCCGCGGGTCTTGAGCTTCTCCTTGCGAACCTTGATCTCGCGGCGCTTGCGCTGGTCGATGGCCTTTCGGGCTTTGTCGTGATTCGCCGGCGCCATGGCCAGGGCACACTTCACGCTGCAGGCTTTCTGCGTCGACAACGATGGCCGGAACTTCCCGCCGCAAGCCTTGCAGGTCTTCTGCTTCACTTCCTTGAGGGCAGTTCGCGTCATGCAGCCCTCCCGCGGCGCTCGCCGTAGATCGCCATCATCAGGTCCTCTGGATGCGGCAGGAGCAGCTGTAAGCTCTCGGCGCAGTAAGCGTCCAGCAGCTCGAGGTATTGGGTCATCTGCTGGGTGCTGAACTTACGAGTCTTGGCTCGACCAACGCGGTACCGGGTGCCGTCGGGTAGCTCCACCGGGTGAACCTCGGCCGGCCACAGCTTGGCAACCAGGATCTCGTGCCATTCCTCGCCACTCGCCACCTGGCCGTAGGAGTCGCGCAGATGATCTTGAATCAGGCCGTTCCACATCCACAGCAGACGGTTCTGGGCGTCGCTGCGCTTGTTCCGAACCTCGACAATGGTCAGGCGACGCGGCTTGGCTAGGTCCAGGCCGGTGAGGTATCTGATCAGGCGGGCGCGGTCTTGCTCAGTACGGAGCATCAGGTCAGCCATGGGATGCCTCCTTAGCCATGGCCTCATCAACGACAGCATCCGCAATTGCCGAAAACAAAGGCATCCGGCCCTCTTGCCAAATCGCCAAAGACGAACCGGTTCCGATGGGACTGCGCACGAAGCGCCAGCGTTGAGCGTCTTTGCGAAGCGCCTCGTTCTCGGCCTCAAGCAGCTCGAGCTCGGCAAGCAGTTCCAGAGCAACCTCCTCCACCGTTGACTCGCCCAAGAACTCGTCGAGCGCGTCAGTGTGCACCTGCAGGTCCTGGTCGCCGGCCCCCCAGGCGCCTACCACTGCCCACAGCAGGGGCTGCAATCTCTCCTTGTCGATGGGCATCAGAACCCCTCCTTGCCGCGCTGAGACTCCCAATTGAACGGGAGCACAATCACACCACCCTCGCGGAGGCGGTCGGCAGATCGCTCTCCCATCGCCGAAGGGAGCTCGCGAACATCCAGGTTGGAAATCACGATGGTCGGCAGCATCCGCTCGTAGCGGCCGTTGATGATCGAGAACAGGCGGCTCAGCTCGAAGTCGCTTGGTGCCTCCTTGCTGGCACCGACTTCGTCCAGCACAAGCAACGTGGGGCGCACCAGCGCGTCGAGGATGCTGCCTTCGGTCTGGCTGGAACTGCCGTCGAAGGTTGCACGGATGGACTGCAGAATTCCGCCCAGTGTGCGGTAGGCAGCGGTGTGCTCGGTGGCGGACATGACGGCCTGGGCCATGGAAACGCCGAGGTGAGTCTTCCCGGTACCGGGGTGACCGACCAGAATCATGCAGCGCCCAGCCGCAAGGTTCTGCTCGAACTGCTCGACGTACTGTCGACACTTCATCAAGGCCTTGGCCTGGCCCGGGTTCACAGCCTGATAGCTGTCGAAGGTCTTGCCCTTGAAGCGCTTGGGCACCAGCGCATCACCGAGCTTCCAGGCCAGCTCGTGGCGCTGACGCTCGACAGCTTCCGCCTTCTCCTTCGCGACCAGAGCAGCCTTGCAGTGCGGGCATGGCGAACGGAACGTGCGGCTCAGCACCCGGGCAACAGTGGCCTGGTACTCGCCGTGCTCCTCGCAGACAGCGATCGATGCGACTTGAGGGCTAGCCATGCTGGACAAGTGAACCACTTTCTCAGAACGCATAGGTGCCATCCTCCCGCGGGATCAGCCCGGCGGTGTAGTCACGCTCAGCGAAACCGTGGTGACGACTGGTTGGCAGATGGTGGACGTTTGCTGGCACCGGCAACTCATCCTCCCAGCGCTTGCCGTTTAGCCAGGTAGCCGGGTGCGGAATGAACTGGCCGCCATCCTTCGTCCAATCAGCAGACACACTCCAGGCAGCCAACGCGGCGGCCATGCGGTCGAACAGCGCCGAGTGGACCTTTAGCTTGGCCCAGGCCTTCTGCGCATTCGCCTTACCCACCTTCCGCGGGTAGAGCTTCCAGAACCGATCGAACAAGTCCTCCGGCGACTCGCTCGACGGAGTGAGGGAATCAGGAATCAGGTTAAGGGAATCAAGAGAGAGGGAATCAGCAGGGAAAGAACTGTTCTCGCCCGGTGCTTGTCCGGTGCTTTCACCATGCTCACCCTGAACAGGTTGATGCTGGCCTTCTGCTGGAATGGTGCTTGCCGCCTCTTTTACGTGGGGGTTCTGGTGCTTGGACCAGTTCACCACCTGGATTGCCTTGACGCCCGAGGTTTCGTAGCGGCGAATGAAGCCCTTCAGCTCCAGCGCATCAAGCATGCCGTCGATATCGATATTGTCTGCCGGAAACAGAGCCATCTTCAGGCGCTTTGGACGATCTTCCAGGCGCCCTTCCCGGTCGGCTTCGGTCCACATGCCGATGAACAGGAGGCGCGCGGCGAAGTCCAGGTCTGCCAGGTCTTCGTTGGAGAAGAAGCCCGGTTTGATATTTCTCGATCTGGCCATCATTGGGCCTCCAGGTTGTACTGAGCCCACAGGCCGGCCACCCAGGTGACGCCCTTCGGGGTAAATTTGGTTTGGTTGAATGCATGGCCGCCGTCAGTAGTGCCGGTCTTGATATCGAACCGGCCGGCGTCGATGTGCTGCTGGTACGCCTGCCACTCCCCGCCCATGCGGTACATGATCTTCTTGTCGAGCAGGAACTCGCGGAAGCGGGCCTCATTTGCCCGCAGCAGCTTGGCGGTCTGGCGAAAGCCCTTCAGGCCTGTGGCGTCCACATAACGATCGACGAACTCAACTTTGGGCGCCGCAACGGCTAGGGCCTGGTTGGCGGCCTGCTGCAGCTCGTACTGCTCAGCCCAGGCGCGGGCGGCGGCTGCCGGGCTGGAGAAGTCGGGCAGTGTCGCAATCACCCGGGCGCCACCCTCTTCCAGTTCGCGCCAGCGCCTGATGACAGCCATGCGCATGATTGCGCTGTAGCCGGTCAGCAGGCATTCCGTGTGCTCGCGGTCGAGCAGGTATTCGGTCTGGCTTCGGTTCTGCCCGTCTAAGTAGGTGCATCCAAAGTTGGATGGATCTTCCTGAAGATCGGCAAGCATGCGCTCGATGTCGCGCTTGACGTGGAAGTGCTGCTTGCCAGTCAGATCGGCGATTTCCCGAGACGACATCGTGCGCGCCACGTTTTCATGGTTTGCAAATCGTGGCGCGGGCTTGCTCAAGGTATTGCTTGAAAGGGTTTGGCTCTGCATAATCAGCCTCACATTGTGTTATCGAATCAGCCGACCTCGACCGTCGGCTTTTTTGTGCCTGTCGGGTCCGCATACCTACTAGTGGGTTTGCGAAGGGCCCGATTTGGAGGGTCACGGTTAGCTCAATCTGGAAAACGGGCTAAAAACGTCTGCCCTCCTCCCTCTGTTTTCCGCGCATGCGCGGAAAGTCAGGCGACCTTCACCGAGGCATCCATCACATCCAGGCTTTGGCGGACGTGGTCGATCTCCTGGCGGATCAGGGCCTTCTCAAATTGGTTGACGTGGTTGTCTTGCAGGGCCTGGTGCACAGCGATTGTCAGATCAGCCACCTCTTTGCCAACGCTGATCAGTGATGCGGTCAGCGCCTGTGGCGCCGGAGAAACCTTTGCTACCAGGTCAAAGCCGAATTCATTGGCCAACGCCGCCAACGGCCGCATGTCGCCGGAATGCAACAGAATCCCGAACAGATGTTCGACGGTCAGGTGGTGAGCATCGTTGTCAGGGTTCGCGCGCTGCAGCAGGCTCACATGGGGAACGCCCATCTTTGCCGCCAGCGTCTTGGCCTCGTTGTCCAGAACAGCGCTCTGGCAGGCCCGCAGAAAATCTTCCATTCGTAAAACCTCAAATTTGTTTCCGTGGTGCCCTGCCAGAGCCTGGGCGATCATTTGCTCGGCGGACCGCTCCGACAGTCAGTTGCGTCAAGCTGCGGATCTCTTGGGGCGCGCCGGGATCGGGCGAATCTCGCTTGCCTCAAGATGGCCGTCAGCAAAAATGGTGATTTCAATGCTTCTTCCGGACCGGACCATTTGCGAAATTGCGCTTTGGTTCACGCCGAGAGCAGCAGCAAGCACGGCCTGGGTGCCGTGCTCTTCTAGGTATTTGCTCAAAGGAATTTTTTTCATGGAATTTCCACGGCTCGTTATCTGTCATGGATAGTAGCAGTGCTGCTTTTTATCGGCAACACAATACTAGCAGCGCTGTTTGCGATGATATTAGGTCTACTAATACTCTTGTAGGCATGAAAATACGCCGCCCACTCACCCCCGAAGAAGTCGCCGAAAGCGCCAGGCTCAAGGCTATCTATGAACAGCGAAAGGCTGCTGCCAAGGCCGCCGGGCGTAGCCTCACCCAAGCGGATGTAGCCGAGGCTTGCGGGTGGTCTGGGCAAAGCGCTTTTAGTCAGTACGCCACCGGCAAGGTGCCACTGAACGTTGAGGCACTTTTGAAGCTGGCCAAGGCTCTCGACTTCAACGCCAGTGAAGTGAGCTCGCGCTTAATGTCCACAGTTGCGAGCGTTCAGCCGCGTGAGCGCATCCAGCCAAGCGTTTCGATGTCTGACATTCAGCCCTGGGATGATTCGACGCCCCTCGACGACGATGAGGTCTACGTCCCCTTCCTACGCGAGGTCGAATTAGCTGCCGGCTCCGGTCGGTTCGTGATTGAAGAAAGCGATCAGGCACGGCTGCGCTTCTTCAAGAAGGATCTGCGCCACAACAGCGTCCAGTTCAGCAGCGCCAAATGCGTAGTAGTTCGAGGGAACAGCATGCTCCCGGTGCTGCGGGACGGCGCGACGGTCGGCGTGAACACCGGCAAAAACTCGCTCGGCGACATCGTCGATGGCGACCTATACGCCATCAATCACAATGGGCAGTTGCGAGTGAAACAGGTGTATCGCCTCCCCAGCGGAATCAGGCTGCGCAGCTTCAACCGCGATGAGCACCCTGATGAGGACTACACATTTCACCAGATGCAGGAAGAGCAAATCGCGATCCTGGGGCACGTTTTCTGGTGGGGCATGTTTGCCCGCTGATTAGCAGGAGGCAAAAGCGATGTCCCTAACCAAGCCCAACCAAGAGCTGCGCCGCGATCTGAAAGAAGCAGCTGCTGCCCTCAAGTGGTCGGGCGTGGATCTGTTCGTTTTTGCCAAGAAATTGCTTGCTTCCGGCGATGAAGACGGAGCAAACGAGCTTATGCAGATTGCTCTGCGCTTCCAGGATGTCGAGGACAAGCTGGAGGGGTATGCCGAAGAGGTGAAGGCGGGCCGAGTGAAAAGGACAAAGGAATGAGCCCGGGCAAGCCCAACCAAGAGCTGCGCCGAGACCTCCAGGGCCTGGCCTATAGGATGAAAGGCTGGCACGGACTGATGGGGCTTTGAGGGCGTAGGCGTCGATGATACACCCTGCAGTCGGATCGAATTAAACTCTTAAAATACTCTCGCGAGAGACCACCATGACTATGAATGAAATCAAAGCAGGCTACGTAATCAAGCACACCAAAGCCATCAACTACATTTCCGAGCAAGTTGACCAAGCAAACATTGGTGTGATGCAGTCGAGCACCGGCGCAACCAAGATAGCGATGATTTTCAGCCGCGATATCATAGAAATCTCACATGAGACGCTGGTCGAAGTGCCAAGCGTACCAGGAGGCTTGCAACCCCAAGTGCAGCACGATGCTCTTTCCACTTCGCGAGTTCAGTACGCTAACCTAACCATGACAATCGAAGCTGCGGAATCTCTAATCCTGGGCCTTCGGCAAACGCTCGACGGATTGAAAGCACAGTCGTCTGAGTCATAATCATGCAAGAGAGGGTAGTCAAGCTAGTCGCGCTGGAGCATAGCGAAACAAACAGAGCCCTTGTCGAATTCGCGCTAAGCCAAGGTGGCTACACGGTGCCAAGCGCTGGCCGCATCAGCTCTACAGCATCGTTCTCCGCTGCGTCCGCGACTAGCGCACTTGGTAGCGATGAAAATGACAAGGACGAACAGAGCGACCATACTGTGGCCATGAACGAAATGAGCATGGATCAATTGGACCGAAAACTATCCGCCATTGAAGAGCGGATGGATAGACGCATCCAGAAGATGGCGGATGAGCTACAGCGCGAAATGAAATTGCGCGAACGATCAGCGCGCAGAGAGGCCATAGCGCATAATGCGGCCCTGAAAGCACATGTTGAGTCAAATGACAAGGCGGTCTCTGCCACCCTGGCTGCACTCCAGCGAACTGAAAAAGAGTTCGGCACGGTGAAGCAAGCTAACAAAGAGCAGCGTTATTGGATGGCTGGTATTGGCGTGGCGATCGTTCTCGGAATTATGGGCGCGAACGCAACGATCTTTGGGGGAGGCAAGACGTTCTTCGATGGCGGCAAGGACTCCGTTACCAATCAACAGAGGGTCGAGCTGCTCATTCAAGAGGCCAAAACACAATCAGACGCCAATAGCGCCTTGCTGAAACAAATTCAGAATCAGCAAGATTCACCGGCGACACCAGGCCCAGTAAAACCATAGCTTTTGATCGAATGACTAAAGCCCGCCTAGGCGGGCTTTTTCATGCCTTCACGAAATTTTCACCCCGGCGCAGGCATGGTGAATTCTCATCCGTGAAACACTTAGCCCGCCCTGCCCCAGGCGGGCTTTTCTTCGCCTGCGTGATGGCCTAGTTCACAGATGCCTGAGCAGGAGCCAAAGGTATCGGGTTGCTCGTCACGTCATCTGGCAGCGTGTACATAGCGCCAGTCAGTGGGTCGACGATGAGCATTCCGATCAAGCCGCCGATCAGAATATTTCCCCAATACCAACCACTCACTGTAGGCCGCAGGACGTGCACGTCGTCAGGGAAACCATCGCGATGAAAGGTTACGGTGTAGGTCTCTCGCTTGAAGTACCCTCTCCCCGTCTCCAGTATCACTTGGTTGGGTGTTTGGCCTTTGTGCACTACGCGGCCAGCGCTATTGGTGACAGTGAAGGACGTGACGCGCGGTACCGCATACACGCCGACCTTAGGCTTGCTGTCACTCACAATGCTCGCGCAGCCGCTGAGCGCAACCAATCCAGCCAGTACCGCACCACCTATCACCTTGGAAACCTGCATCCCACTACTCCATGTCGCCGTCATTGGCCTGGCCGGATATCGACCGCCGGCGATTGTATCGGAATGATGGCGAATAGACAGCAACCCCGCTGAACGGTCGAATGATGGCGCTGGGTCAAGGTGGTAGAATTCTACCCTTTCGCAAGGAGAGCATCATATGAAGGTTCTAGGCTTGCTGATCCTCTCAGCAGTTTGCTTGGTCAGCTATCTGATTGGCAGCGGAACGAACGGTTTCGCCATGTTGGCAACAATCGTTTTCTTTCCCTGCGCTCTGGCACTCTACTTCTACCCTACGATTTGTGCTGCTGGCGAGCATCCAAAGACCACGCCAATATTTGCGCTCAACCTGCTAGCGGGCTGGACTTTCATTGGCTGGATCGCCGCTTTTATTTGGGCCCTGAGTAAGCCAACCCCTATTGAGTTTGCGCGGGCATCCGGAATCCCGGAAGCGCCTCCCGGTGATGCCAGCACTTCTAGTGAGATGAAGGACTGCCCTTACTGCGCGGAAACCATCAAGGTGGCTGCTATCAAGTGCCGGTACTGCGGATCAGACCTGGATCAACAAACGACCTGATCAACTCCCCCCCCCAGCAGCCCGCCATTGAGCGGGCTTTTTTTCGTCTCATGTATTTTTATTAGCACAGCTATTTACTTTAAATAGCAGCACTGCTACTTTTATTTCCAGGCCGAGCAGCACTGGCCCAGCAGCGAAAGCCGCGCCGCTCTTTAGCGACACACCTTGCCGGATCGATACCGGCCCAGATTCAAAGGCAGCGATGGACAGGCCTCAACAGTCCAGAGGGTTGGCAACTGACCCAGGCGTGCAGCGTAAAGCGCGAAATCAGTTATCCAGCGGGCGAGTGCCGCGGCTGGAAGAACAACAGATCACGGACTCAGGCCGACGCCAGTAGCGGGCCTGAATTCGAAACAGAAGGACTCAGCCAGGTCGCTTGCCGCTGCCGTAGCTTCCCGAAACCTTGTAGTGGCGAACCTGGCTGTACTTCGAGAGGGCGTGAACCTGCTCGATACGCAGCTGCTCTTGAAGCTCACGTATCTGCCTGGTGTAGCTGCCCTGCTGACGATCGGAGGCCTCGGGCATCAACGCCTCCAGATCAGCAATCCTTTTTTCTAGTTTCGCGATGCGTTCCTTTGTGGTTGGAGCGCGCTTTTTGACTTTTTTATTTGCCTTCTCAGCCATCACTCATCCCGTGTGCGGATCACCGACCGCAAGTCCATTTCAAAAGGCCATCACGATGTCTTACCTCGAGCACATTACAGAAGAAGCCGACCAATTCGAAGACCGAAAGGTGTTCCACCTTGGCTGGTCAGAACGCAACTGGCGCCACCTGATGAAGCTTTATCGATACATCAACCGGTCCCGGGGCATGCGATCTAACCAGCACCCAGACAGTCGCTGTAGCTTCGTACCGACCAAGCGCAAGCGAAAGCGAGCCCAGCAGTAACAACCAGCGCCACGTCAGCCTGACGTTAACTGCCCGATCCCTTGAAAGAGGCTGCATCGGAATGTCGGCGGGTCATGAAAAAAGCATCTCCAGAGCAATCGGATTGCGGCGAATACCCGGACGTCGATTGCAAAAAATGGTGTGGACCGACATTCCAATGCAGCTTCGATAGGTGGCCACTGCCTTTCCAGTGAGCGAGCAACGGAGGATCGAGCCATGAAGTAAGCCAGCGCTTCACCCTGCTCGGCGCAGCAAGCCTGAAGGCTGCGCCCAACACCTGACAGGCAGCGGACAGCAGGGTCGACGATGTCACCGCGCATCAGCCTCCGGGTAGGCCCAACCGAAACGAAGACGTGTACCGCAGGCGAGTCCGAGGGCATCAGCTGGCCAGACTCGACGCATCCCGGGCAGCGCCGGGCGCCTGCATCCCCTTCCCTTCAAATCGACCGCATCGGCAGGTGCCAGGCCAGTCTCAAGGCTGGGTTTGGTCACCCGCGCCTGGCATCTGGCCAATGCGATCGAATCACCGCCAACTTGGAGTCGACCATGTCAGCACTACGCAAAGCCCAGTGGCTCTACGACAACGCCGAGCCTGAAGACGATTCAGAGCATCAAGAAACGATCCAGGCATGGATTGAAGACAAGGCCGAGCAGTTGATCGGTGGTGCTGACGTTCTGGTCCGCCAACGCTCTGGCGCACCGGTGGGCATCCGCCAAGAGCAGTTCGTTGCCAAGGTCGCCGAGCACCTCAGGGCACTGCAGGAGGCCGAGCAAGACGACCTCAACGCCTTGGCCCTCCTCCTGCTTCAAGCGGAAACAGGCGGCACCGTGAAGAACATGGTCGGGGAAGTCGTCGGCCAGAGCAACCACAGCCGCGGCAAGCTCTACGAAATCGCCGAGTCGATCCTTGAGCAGTATGCGCAGGCCGGGGTCGAGGCGGATGCAGAGGATGCCGAGCTATGAGCCCGCACGTTCTCATCGGTGAAGCTATTTCTCAGCTGGAGCAGTGCTACACGCTCCGCGCAGATAAGCGGCTCGAGGCGCTGATCGTGAATCACTTCACCGCCGGCACTCTCGATTCCGACGAGTTCAAACACTACTGCGAGCGCGTTCGCCGGGTTGCCGAGCGACGCAAGGAGGTCGCGTGACTACTCCCGTTTTTCCAAGCCTGATTGACGAGCAGGTTGCCGAACTTCCATCCAGCCAATGCCTGCCACCTGATCGCGTCCTGATGCTGTTCAAGGGGCCGACTTTCGCCGCGGCAGTGCATGAAGCCAAGCTAGCCAGCATCGAGAACCCCGCCGCCTGGAACTGCCGGGCCTGCATCTGCGGTGAGTGGACGGTTGGGTATGAGGTGCGAGCATGAGCTATTCGAGAGCTGACTACTACACCGAAGGGCTGTCGGAAGCCTTCGACGAGCATGGCGTTACCGCCACGCCTGAGCAGATCCGTGCTATCGCCGAAGATGTTGTCGGCTGGGCGGAGAACATCGGCATGGCTTTCCACGCGCCAGACAGCGATCCGCGTGAGAGCGAACTGGAAACCCTGCGCAAGCAACTGCAGCGCGAGCGCAACAAGGTCGCCTGCAGGACTTGCAAAGGCTCAGGCACATTGCACTTCTCCGGCCCCTATCACGGCTCGACGACCAACTGTCACAAGTGCAACGGCGAAGGCAGGCACGACCCATGACCTGCTACCGGCGCGCCAAGCGCGTCGCCTTCTGGCGCGGCTCTGCCCTCACCCTTCTCGCCTGCACCGGCTTCATGCTAGCCAGCTCGCTGGCCGGCGCCATCACTCAGTAACCCTTTCATCAGCGCCCACCGCAGGGATGGCGCGGGAGATTCGTATGCCTGAACAAAAGCACACACCCGGCCCATGGGTCGCTCGCCAAGTTGGCGGACTGGGCTTCCCTGGGCAAATCGGCTACGCGATCGACTTCAACGAAGATCAGGAGCAGGTAGTCGATTTCGTCTACGAGGAGGCCGATGCAAAGCTTATTGCCCAGGCACCGAACCTTCTGGCGGACCTGATCACTGCCGCTGGCACGCTGCGGCATTACGAAGCGCTGCACCGAGCCAAGAACACAGACGACAGCCTCAAGAAGGCTGAGGTCAACGCCGAACTGGCATCCCGCTTCGAGCGCACGATCGCCAAAGCCACTTTCTGAATCACGCACCCGAGCACGGCGGGCCCTACGGGGATAACCGTATCCCTGAGTGGATCGTAAGCCGGTAAGAGCGCGCAACCATCACCGGCAGCCAGGGCGTCAACCGTACCTCCATGGCGTGACCTGGCATTCCCCTATTCCAACTGACGGCGCCGCTATGAGCTGCGCATGGAGCTATCAATGTCCAGTACCAACATGCGCATCTGGGACCAGGTCGACACTACCGACCCCAGCGCCACAAAAAACTTCACGGGCATGGGCGGCTTCAAGGGCACCGCCATCAAACCAACCTACCTGATGCGCAAGGCGACTGAAGTGTTCGGGCCTTGCGGTGAGGGCTGGGGCTGGACCGTGCTTGAGGATCGCTTCGATGAAGGCGCCCCACTCCAAGCACCGACAAAAGAATGGCCGGACGCTCCCCGCATCAACGCGAAGCTGCACACATTGAAGATCGAACTCTGGTACCTGGGAAAAGAGGGCCAGAAGTGCACTGTTCAGCACTACGGTCACACGCCATTCGTCCTGCTTCAGCAAGGCAAGATCATCACCGACTGGGAGGCGGCCAAAAAGTCGCTCACTGATGCCATAGGTAAGTGCCTGCAGCCTCTCGGCTTCTCTGCAGACATCCACATGGGATTGTTCGACGATGCTGCCTACGTAGATGCCGTACGCGATGAGGTAGCAATCATCAAAGCCGAAGACAAAGTTGCTGAGGAGGATCGCCAGAAGCAGGAGCGTCTGGATTACATCAGGTCGGTAGTTGAAACGATGCAAGGCGCCCAGTCTTTGCAAGAGGTCAAGAAGCTTCACGATCATGCAGTGCGCCGCCTGACCGCCCGCAATGACGATACCGCAATCAAGCGAATTGCAAAGGAGCTGCGCGACCTCGCGCCTAAATTCACACAGGAGACCGCGGCATGAGCAGTCTCTACCCGCTCACCAAGCAGATGATGGAGTTGGCCGCCATGGCCGACACCGACGACGAAGGCCTGAAGCAGGCCATCCAAGACACCATGGATGGAATCGAGGGCGAGTTCGGCGACAAGGCGGACAACATCGTCATGCTGCGCCGCAACATCGACGGCGAAGTCCTGGCTATTGAATCCGAGATCGAGCGCCTTACCGAACTCAAGAGAATCAAGGAGAACGCTGTCTCGAAGATTGGCGACTACCTGCGCCAAAACATGGAGGCGGCCAACATCAAGTCGATCAAGCGCCCGCTGTTCACTATCACGCTCGCCGCGGCACCTGAGAAGGTGATCGTCGACAAGCCGGACGACCTTCCCGATGACTTGGTCCGCGTGAAGGTGACGCAGGACCCAGACAAGAAGGCTATCGCTGCCAAGCTAAAGGCCGACCGCGAGCACAACGAAGCCGTCCGTAAGCGCATGGCCGCTGGCGAAGACTGCGAACACGAACTCATCCCTGACCCAGCCTGGGCCCACCTGGAGCGCGGAGAAAGCTCCATTCGGATCAAGTGAGGACGCCATGATCGACAATCAAATCCTCGTCGGCGCCCAGCGCCAGGCAGAACTGGAGGCAGCGAAAGCTGCCTTCTTCGCATCTGGAGGCCAGGCCGTCGAACTGGCCGGCTTCACCTACAAGCCTCTGCCCTTCCGGCGGCACCCAGAGCCAGCCCAGAAGATCCCGAAGGGAGTTCAGCAAGGCGCGAGACAACAACGCTCCAAAGAGCGCGCAGCCCTGATCGCCGAAATGGCCAAAACGATGACCTGCCGGGAAGTCTCCCAGAAGCTTGGCATCCCACAGAACACCCTGTGGACGATGTCGCAGCGGGAAGACTTCACGTTTGCCCCGGGCTGCCAGGGTAAGCGGAAGACGCCATACACCGACGCAGCGGCAGACGCGAAGCTGGCAGAACGAATCACCGCCCTTCGGGATGTCGGCCTGACTCGCCACCAGGTGGAGAAGAGGATCGGTATCGGCAACGGGACGCTGGTTCGAATCCTTGAGGCCTTTCAGATCGATTTCCCGAAACGCGGTGAGCGACGCGAAGCCTCCAGCCGAGAAGCATCATGAAGGCTCGACGGCTCCGCCTCCTCTACCCCGCGGCCTATTACCAGGGCCGGGCTTGCCGCCAAGACGGAAAGTGCCGCCTCTCCCAGCCCTACGGAAACATGACCGTAGACGGCGGGTGGTGGCTTGCAGGCTGGCACGACACCGATATGGAGCTCACCCATGAAACTCAAACGAATGGCCCTGCAGCGCCACCAGCGCCGGGCACAGTTCCACTTGCCGCCTAGCGGATTGAAGGAGGTGGTCTATGGCGATGGATCAGCAGCAGCGCGACGAGCGCCGCCGAGAGAAGGCAGCCAGGATGCAGGAAGAAGACCTGCGCTTGAAGGTTCGACCAGGGACTAAGCAGGCCCTGCTGGAGCTGATGGAGTGGGCTGGGATCGAGGAACAAGGCGAGGCGATGACGCTGATGATTCATCATTTGCATGGGCTGGGCCCAGGCGGCGCGCTGCCGCTACTTGAGCCGCCGCGCCACGAAATCACGGTGTCACCGACTGTGGTGCGGAAGCTTCAGCAGTTCAGGGAGCGCAAAGCGCTACGGATCTGCCACGAAGAGTGAACAGCCGTTGACTCAGGCAAACAAGCAGCCAGGGAATCGATTGCGAGAAATGACTTTCTCTTTGCCTGCAACGACGCCTTTGCGCCCCGAGGCATTGGTGTAGGCCCGCATGCTCTTCCCTTCCGGAACGGTCACCAGCACCTGGTAAACCTCCTCCTCCTGACCCGCGGATTTGATCCTGGCCTGAAGCATTTCAGTCATCTGCTCCATGTCGATGCAGCAGATCTCCTGGTCCTCCACGCAAACGAGACCGATGAAGATCTTCTTGTAGAACTCAGTGGAAAGCTCAATGGAGTCGAGTACATCCGACGAAAAGGTGAATTTGTACTCCTTCGCCCCTCCCTTAGGCTCCTGGCTGTACTTCAAGAACAGGCAAGTATCTGCGTTGATTAGAAACGCGTTGTTGATTTTCTCGCCTTTGAGGCGAAGAGGATTGATTGCGGTGAAGTTGTCGTCCTCAGCAATCTGCATGAGGGCCGCGCCCAGGTTCTGATGTTCCGTACGAATTTTCATTGAAACTCCCTAGCCCGGCCCCATGCCGGTCACCCGTAATACCCCATCCCAAACCAAATTGCCACCATGCCGTTCTGGCCACAGAGGGCGGCGCACTGCCAACAGATCAAGGCCCTGGCCGGTACCGGCATCACCCGGAACAAAGCCGCGCAACAGATCGGCATCAGTTACAGCTACCTGGTTCGGCTGTTAACGGCTCACGGTATCGACTTCCCAGTCAGGGGCAGCCCGAAGTGAAACGCATGAACCGCGTCCGGCACGGCCGGCGCCAGCAATGGATCAACCTGCCGCCCAGCGGCTTGAGAGGTATCGGCAATGGCCGAGAAGAAGACAGGGGCAGCCAAGCACTCAGCGGACTACCGCGGCAGGAAGAAGGCCGAAGCAGAACGCTTTGGCATCGAGCGGATGCAGGTGGAGATGGCCGCCGGAACGCGGGAGGGAATGGCCGGAGCAATGAAGGCGCACGGCTACACCCAGTTGCAGGAGCTGCTACAGAACCTGCATCGGTCGTTCCTGGCAGCTTCGCCGGAAGAGCAGGCGCGCCGGCTGCAACAACCTAGCGCGCCAGCTTTTGAGATATCGCCAAAGCTAGCGCGACAGCTTGAACAAGCCAGCCGGGTCGAGCTGAAGCGTGATCCGGGGGATGAGATCATTCCTCCGGATGGGGCCCGGTGTATATAGCGTGCTCCGGAACACTTGAATGAATTATAAGTAACGACTTCATCCTGGACTGAATATCAGGATCGTTGGCAACCGAGCCTGCCCACCTATCCACAGCGTCAGCCATCTCAAGGCAAAAAAGATCCACTTGGAGCTGAAGAGTGTTGTCTATCAAGTTCTTGTGAACCACAGAGCCTGGGATCGGAGAAACAAAGTGGAAATTGTCCAGCGCCTTTTGCGCAGCCTGACCGGAGATATCACTACCTCCTTCATGAAGGTAGCTGCACCTTAGTGCGTAGCAGTCATCTCCACTCAGGAAGCAACGGACACCTCTAGACATTTCAAAGGTGTAGGCCGGAGCCAGCCACTGCTGAAACCATGCTGGATAACGAACAGAGCTCTTCTTTTCTGGGGTTGCCAGCCTGCCGCACACATCTGGGAGGGTAAGCGCCGATGTTAGGGCGGTGTACCAATCTCGATTACGAACTGACGAGCGCAGGCTTTCCGTAAATCGCTTCATTCATTAGCTCCCCCGGCCCCATGCCGGTCACCCGTAATACCCCATCCAAAACCAAATTGCCACCATGCCGCATCCGGCCACGGAGGGCGGCGCATGCATGGAGAAAGCCATGAGCCAGTTCTACCTGCAGGACAGTCGCAGCCACGTCGGCGACGGCCTGACCTTCTGGGCCAAAGAGGGGCGCGGCTACGTGACGAACCTGGACCAGGCCGAGGTATTTAGCTTTGAGCAAGCCACCCGGCACCGCGACACCGACATCCCATGGCCGAAGGAGCACATCGACGAGCACGCTCACTGGGGAGTCGACTGCCAGCTCATGAACGAGAAGGTCAACGCTGCGGTGCTGATTCCTGGGTGCTTCGTGCACGTACAATTCCCGGGCGAATGGAACGGCAACGACGTCTACTGGATCGGTGACGAAGGTCAGCTGACAACGAATGTCGGCGCTGCAGCCAGGCTGATCCTTGAGCAGGCCGCCGAGCGCTATGCCGAGGCCATCAAGGCAGACGCCGGAATACTCTGGGCGGCCGACTACATCGACACGATCCGCCGGCGCCTGGTGCACCGACGGAACGTCAACCACAAGGTGGCCCTACGCGCTGCCGGTGTCGAGTTGCCGAAGCCTCCCAAGATACGCAAGCGCCGCGAGCCCCCGTTGAACTGCCACGGCTGCGGTCGCTTTGTCAGCTGGGACGGCCGATTCCTAGATGACTGCCGCAACTGCGGAGCGAATAACTGCCCATGATTCATGCGCCGACTCCAGGCATTAAGAGCAGCATCACCATAGGTGTGACATTGCGGCAAACAATGGACAGCTTAACCAGCGCGTCCAAGATGAAAGTGATTATTTGCATAGCGAAGGTTCTCCATACTTACTGTCTTTGTATGAGACCTATCCTCCGCTAGCCCCCTGCCCACGATCCTCTTGTGGGTTTTCCACTCTCCCCACTTCAACGAATCACGCCACCCCGGCGAGGGCGGCGCCTGCACGCAAGGACCACAAAATGACCGAGCAACAGCACGACGAAAGCAAACTCGAACGGGTCATCCGCAAGATCAAACGCTGCCTTGCCCTTTCGAAAAGTTCGAACGAGAACGAGGCGGCCACGGCCATGCGTCAGGCACAGGCGCTGATGCGCGAATACCGCCTGACCGAAATGGACGTGCACCTGAGTGATGTGGGCGAAGTCGAGTCGGAGAAAGCCAGAGCCAGGCGCAGGCCAACTTGGGACCTGCATCTGGGCTCAATCGTTGGAGAAGCATTCGGAGTTCGGTCGTTCTCCAGGCGCAGTTGGTGCAAATCGACAAGCCGCGTTATGGACCGCGAATTGTTCGTTGGAGTGAGCCCGGCCCCACAGATCGCGATGTACGCCTACGAAGCACTGCTGACCAAGCTAACCCAGGCCCGGCGTGAGTATGTGTCGCAAGTGCGAGCTGGCAAGCAACGCAGTTCCTATTCACCTGAAACTGCTGGAGATCATTTTGCGCTGGCCTGGGTGTCGGCAGTGCACGACAAAATTCACGAACTGGTGCCCCAGGGTGAAGAAGATCTCGCCATCGGCCAGCACTCCAATGGTCGCGAACTGGTGGCGGTCGAAGCGCAAGACAAAGCCCTGATCGAGCAGTACCTGTCAGGGAGAGAGATTGGCAAGGCCAGGAAAGCCCGCGAGATCGAACTGGACCTGGATGCCCAGATTGCCGGGCTACTCGCTGGTCAGCGCGTGGAGCTCAATCCGGGGCTGGCCACTGGCGGCCAGGAGGCCCTACAGATCGGCATGACCTGACAAGGAGATCACCATGAGCACATTCGCAGTCTTCGGTATGACCGCCGACGTAGCGCTGGCTGAGGCCAGGAAGACCACCAAGACGACCAGGCCAAGCGGGAAAGCTGGCTGCCCCCCCTGGAGCTGACCCAGGCTGAGTGGAATCTGGCCGTTGAACAGCAGGCAGCCAAGATCATGGCCGGCGAGAAAGTAAAACAGCTGAGCCAGATGTTCGACGCACCGCAGTACGCCCAGCAGTTCATGGAGCTTGCGAGGAAGACCGGCAAGTGCCGCGACCTGCGTATCAGGGCCAAGTGTGAGATCACCGATGCACAGGGTAAACCGGTGATTAATCAGAAAACCAAGGTGGCTAAAATTGGGTGGACGGACTACAGGCTTTCTACATCCACCCATGCCACTTGATAGCTACTTCAGTGGAAGCGGGTCCTCACGGTATATCTCTTTAATACGGTCATCGTCGTCCAGAAAAATTGTTATCCGCCCTGGTTCCACTTTGGGATTGACGCTATCCCCTGCTTTAACAATCCTGCACTTTTTACCAACCAACTCATTAACGACCTTCGACCCCAGCGCCCTAGATATAGGCCATGGCGTGTAGTCGCCGCTCAGTTTATCGAAAGGCCAAGGTACGTCCCCACCCCCAGATCCGCCTCCGGTTCTACCCATATCGCACCTCCTGTACTGACAGCGTTGTCGACCATGTAAGGAATAGCTCAACAAACCAAAACAACCAAATGCTGAGGTATCCCCATGCCCACAGAAAACCGATCCAGCAACACCGAACCGATGGTCAGCGAACTGCTGCCTTGCCCTTTCTGCAAAGCCGCCATGCGCATCGAGAGCAATCGCGACTGGCACCGCGTAATGGGCGATCACGACGAAGAGTGCGTATTTCTCGACCCTGAAACCATGATGGTTCCCGCGGTGGACGAGCAGCGCGACCTGATCGTTCGGGATTGGAACCGTCGTGCCCTGCCAGCCGCCCAGTACCAGGGCGAACCGATCGGAGAGGTGGTCACCGACCACCGTGGCGACTTCGCCGTCCAGCTGTACTACGGCCCAGTCAATAACGCCACGGTCAATGTCGGCGATAAGGTCTACCGCCACCCACCAACCTCCGACGGCTTCAGCGCCGAGCAGATGACAGCCCAGGCCGCTGATGGGTACCGGAACGGGATCAAGGCAGCCGCCGAGCTCGCCGAGGTCTACCCAGAGTTGGCCAAGGCAATCCGCGCTTTGCCGCTGCCGCAGTAGCTCTCGACCCATGGAGTACATTTGTACTCCACCCAGCTTTAACCCCTCTCCCCTCTATTGAACAGCCGCGATATGGCGGCCAAGGATTCCCCATGCTCGATACAAACATCCACGAAAACCTGAGCACGCTCACTGCAAGCCAACTGGCCAAGCTGCTTGTCATGCGCAAAGGGCTTGAGTTCGGCTACACCTACTCGTTCACCGACGATGATGGACAGGATATCGACATCGACCTGGCTTTTCTGGCCGCGGCGCCCGGCGATCTGCTTGAGACTATGTTCGATGAAAACGAGCATGACGACGCGATCAATGAAGTTCGCTACGAGGCCGATGCTGTGAGCGGCATTCCGGAATGGTGCCATTACAGCTGGGGCAGGAACTACGAAGTCGACGTAAAGGCTTTCATCCTGCCCGATGGTCGCGCCCTCGCCTTCTGCGAGATGAGCGGAGGGGGCAAACACGGCGAACCAGACGCCTACCCCTGGGTGGAAGAGGCGAAGTTCATCAGGGTTTCCGGAAAGACTGAGCGCGTCATCATTGAGTATCAGTTCGAGGAAATTCCAGAAGCCCCTGAGGCTCAGCCATGACCCGCCTCGCCCTCTGCCTCCTGCTGCTGGCCACCGGCGCCAGCGCAACCGAGAACGTCATCGACGTGCAGCACGACAGCCAGCGCGGCGTCACCTGCTACCTGCTGAACGGGGTCGGCATCAGCTGCAACCCCGATAGACAGTTGCAGGCCGGCAACGAGCGCCAGCTCTCCCCGCACGAACAAGACACCCCCATCCCTGCAAAGGCGCCAGTGCGCTGGAATGAAGAGAGGTATGAGCTGTGACGGAAGCAATTGATAAAAAGCAGAAAAGGGTGGAATCTCTTTATTAGCGGGTCGACATAGAACGTCAGAAGGAGGCCCGGTCATGAGCCTCCTTGATTTAGAATCAATCAAATAGATCGCCAACACTAATCATCTGAGCAGTCTCCACAGCCGACTGCACCTGCGCTGAAGACATGCCAAACTTAAGATTAGCGGCACTATACTTTAAATTTATATTCATTAAGCTCGCTTGCCCCTGGACTTTACGCCATTCGGCCTGAGCGTCGACCAAATCTTGGTGAACCAGATCATAGCGACGACCCTGCGACTCTTTTTGAGAATTTTTAATATCACTTATCTCATTAGCTAAATCACTAGCCAGAAGCGCCCATGCTGCCTGCACTTCAAACAACTTATCTTTGGCCTGTTCCGACTGAGCAGCTAGATCCTCATAAAGCTTAGTAGAAATCTGCAAGTTTGCGATATCAATCGTATAACCATCCATGCTATTTGTTATAGATTCGATTTGCTTGTTGCAGGATTTTATTTTTTCCGAATCAAGCGCAATATAAACCCCAGCCACAACCGCTGCCGGCGCAAGAACAATCCACGTTATGAGTCCGAATGGGCCAGCTACACCAACCGCAGCCGCTCCAACTCCGAAAAGGGCCGCTTCAGCGCCGCCAAGCCCAACAATATCTCGTGTCAAACTAGCGATTTCCTGCTCTAAATCAGAGATACTGCGTTGAAGCTCATCAATTTTACCCTGATCGTACTTAACACCCTCTTCACAATCAAATGCAGCATCTTTCAACTGAACTGCAATTAGCGGCAAATTATTTTTTGTATCCTCAAGTAGCTCGAGAGTACCCTGAACCTGATTAGATTCATGATTAAAAATATGCAAAAGCTGCGCAAGGCTGTCATCAAGATTTTCAGGAGCATATTTGTCGTTAGGATTTTCAATCAGCTTATTAGTCGCCTCTACCGCATCATCAAAAGCCGAGCTCACTCGACTGCTATCATGAAGTATATTGCCAGGCACGCTAATCAACTCATCCATAACATTTTCATTCCACTGTTTCGCCTCCCCCCTTGCTTCGCGCAAAGTACTATTAAACGCCTCCTGATTACTAAGCGGATTAATATAGTCAGGCGGAAACTGCTTTGAAACAGTCATCATATAGCTACTAACAGATTCAACACTAGACCTATAAGACTCCTGCGCCTCAGAAAGCCTCTTTGAATTTTTTCTAATTGAGTTTGCAAGTGATGACATTTCGTTAACTCCATTTATGAAAAACATCCATCAGAATGAAAGTACACAGAGAAAAACGCAGCGTCAAGCCATGCACAAGAAATTCAAAAAACTCAAATAGACCACTAACAAAACAACTAATCCAAACAAATTAATCTTGAAACAAGCAACATCATAAAACGTGCGAGCTCCGCTACAAGCTACGTAATACAGAAACCAGTATTTATTAAGAAATTAGCTCAGCCAAACATTCTAAAAGAACTGATTTTGCCCCAGTCAAGCCTGCCCTAACGGCGGGACGGAGAGGCACATGTCTGAAGAATATGTCTTGATCCAGCTAGCCGAAGCCGCGTGCGGTGCAAACGGCATGCTCTGGCAACAGGCCTACCATTGCTCGGTGAGAGTGACGCAGAGAACATCCAAACAGTGGATCAACGATCCAAGCTCTTTCGGTCAAAATGAGCAGCACCATTTCCTACCCATCGCCGCCCCGCTCTACATGGCCTGGATGATCTGGAAGGGGCCGAGGCCGTGATTCCGCGCAACGGCTATCTCCGGCGCAAGCTTGAGGCTGCGCTGATCCGCCTGGCGATCGCCATCCTGATGGGTCGCAACGTCACCCGGTCCCCGGTCGTCAGCCGCCGCGACAACAACGAAATGTGGCACATGGCCGAGGAACTGGAAGGCATCGCCGACCGCATCGCCCGCGGCTACCCGTAACCCCTCCCCCTACAACAACTCAAGCCTGCCGGCGTTTCGACCAAATTCCGGTCGCGATCAATGCAACACCTGGAATGAGCAAGCCCACAGCGGTGTAACCGAATGCTGGTTGCCCAGACGCACCAACTGCAGCGAAAGCGATTCCCAAGGCAGTCATTGGACCACCAGCGACAGTGAACGTGTTCTTGGCTGTCTTGCTCATATCAATCCTCCTTGTTGACTTCCCATTTAACCATATGCGCCTGCCGGTAGGCGGGCAAGGATGAGCTATGTCCAATCCACATCACCACATACGCGAAGCGATCATCAACGCACTGCCTGATATTGCCGCGCACCTGCCCTTGGACTGCGATCTGTTCGTCATCGCGTGCCGACCTGGCAAAGACGATTTCGACCTGGTGCTGCCGTCGCCTGAGGCGAACCTTAACAATGCTCTGGATGCCCTCCGCCGCCAGGGCCTCACCATCGACGGCGCCAACGCTTACAAGCGGGCCGTGTGCGACCTGGTCGTCGGCGCCCTCGCCTTCGGCAAGCAGAACAACAATCCACCGCCCAAGGGCCACTGGGGTCAGGAGTTCTGGGATATCGGCCGTGCCGAGGGCGAGCGGCAGGAAGAGCTGACGAAAGCTCTGGCCCAGGTGCGCGAACAGCGGGATGCCCTGCTCGGCGCGGCACAAGAGGCCCTGAGGGTAATTGATCGAATCAAACCAGCGGGCCATGGGAACGGAACCCAGGTTCGCCTCGCAGCGGCCATCGACAAAGCCACCGCCTAACCCCCCCCCACCTCTGCCGCCATGCGCGGCGTGGAGACAATCATGCAAACCATTAGGAAAAAGCCCGGCGATGAACACGCCGAGCAGGAACAGGCCGTCGCCCAAGGAATGGACAAGGTCACGGAAGAGAAGATGGCCGAACTGCTGGGGATCACGCTGCGAGCGCTCCAGACCAGGCGCCAGCGGGGAAAGATCCCTGAAGGCATCTGGAACCGAAACGGCCGCAGCATCATTTACAGCAGATGGAGATATGAGGAATGGCTCGAAAGCCTGTGGGTTTGCCCCCTGGAGTTGAAATCAGAGGGGACGCGCTCCGGATCCGTTTCACTTGGAACGGTGAGCGCCGCGGGGAAACACTTGCCCATCCCCCGACAGCGCAAGGGATCAAGGCGGCCAGCCGTCTACGTGATCAAGTAGTCAACCTCATCAAGCACGGCCTGCTGGATGAAGAGAAGTACGCCGATCTGTTCCCTGGGTCGGACCTGGCGCTCTCGGCGCAGGCCGCGATACCGAGCTTTGGCGAATACGCTCAGCTTTGGCTGGACAGCCGGCACATCGTTGGCGGCACCCGCAACAATTACAAGAGCAGCTTCAACCTCTATTGGATGCCGTACCTGGGTCTGCGCCGGATCGACATGATCACGCCGACCATGCTGCGCGGGATCATCGCCAACATTGAGTGGTCCTCCACCGGCGTGAAGCGCAATGCAATCATCAAGCTCGCCAGCGTGTTCAAGACAGCGGTGCTGGATGGACTGATCGCCAAGAACCCCACCTCATCGCTCGACAAGCCAAAAGCAGTGAAGAAGGTGGTTGACCCCTACACCAGGGATGAAGCCGAGCGGATTATTGCCCACCTATATAAGACGCTGCACAAGTACTCGCAGATCTATGCGCCCTTCTTCGAGTTCGCTTTCTTCACGGGGCTGCGACCAGGTGAGGCCATGGGCCTGCAGTGGGATGACATTGACCTGGAGGCGAGAACCGCGAACATCCGGCGCATTATCGTCGATGGCCAACCGGAAGACCGGACCAAGACGAAGCATCACCGGGTCATCCTGCTCAATGAGCGCGCACTTCACGCCCTGCGCCAGGCCCAGCGCCTGGCCGATCTGCGTCGGATCGCTTCGAAGTCCGCGACTCCCACCAGCCCATTTGTGTTCCAACCGGGCAAAGGCGGGATGTGGATCAGAGAGCCAAGTGTTACAATCAAGCACTTCAAGCTCGCGCTCAAGGCGCTGGGCATCCGTGAACGTCGGCAGTACGACACGCGCCACACCTACGCAACCATGTGTCTAATGGCTGGGATGAACCCCGCGTTCATCGCGAACCAGCTCGGCCATAGCGTCGAGATGTTGCTCTCTACTTACGCAAAATGGATCAGCTCCTCCTCGGATTGGAGGGAGCTGGAGAAGCTGCCGGCTAGAGTCTGATTGGCCCAAAATTGGCCCAAATCAGGCGACGGCACCTAAACACACCTCTGGAACCCCCGCAGGATAAGCACTTGATTTCTACCGCTAACATCACCATGCAGTTCGGCGCCAAGCCCTTGTTCGAGAACGTCTCGGTCAAGTTCAACAACGGCAACCGCTACGGCCTGATCGGCGCCAACGGCTGCGGCAAGTCGACCTTCATGAAAATCCTCGGCAACGATCTGGAGCCGTCCGCCGGCCAGGTCATGCTCGAGCCGAACGTGCGCCTGGGTAAACTGCGCCAGGATCAGTTCGCCTACGAAGAATTCACCGTGATCGACACCGTGATCATGGGCCACGAAGAGTTGTGGAAGGTCAAGGCAGAGCGCGATCGCATCTATTCGCTGCCGGAAATGACCGAAGAAGACGGCATGGCCGTCGCCGAGCTGGAAACCGAGTTCGCCGAGATGGACGGCTACACCGCCGAATCCCGCGCCGGTGAGCTGCTGCTGGGCCTGGGTATCCCGCTGGAACAGCATTTCGGCCCGATGACCGAAGTCGCTCCAGGCTGGAAGCTGCGCGTGCTGCTGGCCCAGGCGCTGTTCTCGGACCCGGAAGTGTTGCTGCTCGACGAGCCAACCAACCACCTGGACATCAACACCATCCGCTGGCTGGAAAACATTCTCACGGCGCGTAACAGCACCATGATCATCATTTCCCACGACCGGCACTTCCTCAACAGCGTCTGCACGCACATGGCCGACCTGGACTACGGCGAGCTGCGCCTGTTCCCGGGCAACTACGACGAGTACATGACCGCCGCGACCCAGTCGCGCGAGCAATTGCTGTCGGACAACGCCAAGAAGAAAGCCCAGATCGCCGAGCTGCAGACCTTCGTCAGCCGCTTCTCGGCCAACGCCTCGAAAGCCAAGCAGGCCACCTCGCGCGCCAAGCAGATCGACAAGATCCAGCTGGCCGAGGTCAAGCCTTCGAGCCGGGTCAGCCCGTTCATCCGCTTCGAGCAGACCAAAAAGCTGCACCGCCAGGCCGTGACCATCGAGAAGATGTCCAAGGGTTTCGACGGCAAGACCCTGTTCGAGAACTTCAGCTTCACCGTTGAAGCGGGCGAACGTGTGGCGATCATCGGCCCCAACGGTATCGGCAAGACCACCCTGCTACGCACCCTGGTCGGTGAACTGAGCCCGGATGCCGGTGCGGTGAAATGGACCGAAAGCGCCGAGCTTGGCTACTACGCCCAGGACCACGCCCACGACTTTGAAGAAGACCTCAGCCTGTTCGACTGGATGGGCCAGTGGACCCAGGGCGAGCAAGTGATCCGCGGCACCCTGGGGCGCATGCTGTTCTCCAACGACGAGATCCTCAAGTCGGTCAAGGTGATCTCCGGTGGTGAGCAAGGCCGCATGCTGTTCGGCAAGCTGATCCTGCAAAAGCCCAACGTACTGGTGATGGACGAACCGACCAACCACCTGGACATGGAATCGATCGAGGCGCTGAACCTGGCGCTGGAAAACTACCCGGGCACGCTGATCTTCGTCAGCCACGACCGTGAGTTCGTGTCGTCGCTGGCCACCCGCATCATCGAGCTGAGCCCGAGCGGTGTGGTGGACTTCAGCGGCACCTACGATGACTACCTGCGCAGCCAGGGTGTGGTGATCTGATCCAGACCTGATCGCGGGGCAAGCCCGCTCCTACAATCCTGTAGGAGCGGGCTTGCCCCGCGATGCTTGAAATCCCGTTAGCCTGCTTTCTTTTCTCCTCGCACCCGGCGATCATGGGCCCTCTCCCACCGCCCGCCAGCGAACGAGCTCATGTCCGCGCAACAACCCGCTCCCGTCGACACCGGGTCGATCACCCGGCAAATCCTTTCAGTTGTCTTCTACACCTTCATCGCCTTCCTCTGCATCGGCCTGCCGATCGCGGTGCTGCCCGGCTACGTGCACGATCAACTGGGCTTCAGTGCGGTCATTGCCGGCATCACCATCGGCCTGCAATACCTCGCCACCCTGCTCAGCCGGCCGTTTGCCGGGCGCGCGGCCGACAGCCTGGGCAGCAAGCGGGCAATTATCTATGGGCTGCTGGGGATCGCCGCCAGTGGCGTGCTGACCGTTGCCTCAGCGTTGACGGTGAGCCTGCCGCTGCTGAGCCTGCTGGTACTACTGGCAGGTCGCGTGCTGCTGGGGATCGCCCAGGGGTTGATTGGCGTGGGCACGTTGAGCTGGGGGATCGGCTCGCTCGGCGCCGAACAGACCGCGCGGGTGATTTCCTGGAACGGTATCGCCTCCTATGGCGCCATCGCCATCGGCGCGCCGCTCGGGGTCATGCTGGTTGCCGAGATCAACTTCGCCACCTTGGGCCTGGCCTTGAGTGCGCTGGCGCTGCTGGCGTTGCTGGTGATCCGCAACAAGCCCTCAACACCGATAGTGCGTGGCGAACGCCTGCCCTTCTGGGCCGCATTCGGCCGCGTGGCGCCGTGCGGCGTCAGCCTGACCCTGGCATCGATCGGCTATGGCACCCTGACCACCTTCGTCACCCTGTTCTATCTGGAACAAGGCTGGAGCGGCGCCGCCTGGTGCTTGAGTGCCTTTGGCGTGTGCTTCATTGCTTCGCGGCTGCTGTTCGTCAACGCCGTCAACCGCTTTGGCGGTTACCCGGTGGCGATGGCCTGCATGGCCACCGAAGCCCTGGGCCTGGCCTTGCTGTGGCTGGCGCCCAGCCCACTGCTGGCACTGGTAGGCGCAGGGCTTGCCGGTTTCGGTCTGTCGCTGGTGTACCCGGCGCTGGGCGTGGAGGCGATCAAACAGGTGCCCAGCTCCAGCCGTGGTGCCGGCCTGGGCGCTTATGCGGTGTTCTTCGACCTGGCCCTGGCAATTGCCGGGCCGTTGATGGGCGCGGTGGCCCTGCACCTGGGCTATGCCTGGATCTTCTGTGTGGCGGCCTTGCTGGCGCTGCTGGGTGTCGGCTTGACCCTGCTGCTGTCACGGCGCCCCCGCGCTTACTGATCAGCCATGTGCAGCCCGCTTTGTTGCCGGGTAGCCAAGGTGTGGTTGAAAAAACGCGCGGCCTCGGCCTGCAAGGACAGGTGAATATCCTCACGATCGACGCCGTCCGGGTCGTTGCACAAGGCCGCCATCTTCTGCCGCTGTTCGTCGTCGCAGGGCGCCATGAAGACGAAATGCCCGGCACCCGCGAGCAGTGTGTAGTTGGGCGTGAGCGGCAGCTTGCGCGCCAGGGCCTGGGCGTTTTTGTCGATGGCCAGCAACTGGTCCTTGTCGCCACTATAGATAAGCGCCGGGACCCTGACCTCGGCCAGGGCGTGGCGGCCGAACATCAGGCTCAAGGGCGCCATCAACAGCAACGCCTTGACCCGTGGATCAGGCGCGGCGCGCAGGTCGGCGCGATCAGCGATCAGCACCCCCTTGGTCTTGCAGGCATCGGCATCCTGCGGCCGCTCCTGGCAGTAGCGCCGCAGACGCTCCAGGTCCGGTTGCGCGCCCGACAGGATCAGCGCCGTCTCGCCACCGGCCGAATAGCCAATCACGCCCACCTGCGGGCCGTTGATGTACGGGGCGAGAAACCCATCGTCGAGGCTGATCGCCGCGCTGATCTGCAAGGGGCGGCCGTAAAGATTGCTCAGGGTTCCCAGGCGGCTGTGGTCACGGGCGTTGTCACCCGGATGGGTCACGGCGACAACGATAAAACCGCGCCGCGCCAGGGCCGTGGCCAGATCGTGCAAGGCCAGGGGCGTGCCGGTGTTGCCGTGGGAAAGCAGCAACAGCGGATAACGGCCCATGACCATGGGCGCGCCTTCCCAGGCCTGGACCCGATAGCCGTCGATACGGCTGCTGCGCTCGGGTCCGCTGGACGGATAGAACGCCAGTGCCTGCACCGGTTGCGCATCCAGCGGGTCGGCGAAGCTCAGCCGGCGCACACCGACACTCCAGTGCGCAGCCGGCTCGGCGTGCACCGTCAGCGGGCCGCCCAGCAGCACAAGCAGGAATAACGCGCCAAGACGCCGCATCGTTTTGCACCTTACCCAACGCTGTCGATCAATGCTGACAGTGCGCAGCATAGAACGGGCCGGATCGGCGCAGATGAAGACTCCATGAAAAAACCGACTGCAGGCCATGCCTGCAGTCGGTCTGGGTGACGCTAGCGCTATCAGGCCGCGGCGAACAGGTCGTTGCTGATCTGCAGTTGCGCGGCGTTCAGGGCCTTGACCCGGTGCTCATCGCCATAGGCCAGGCCATGGGCGCGGACGATTTCCAGGTCGGTGATGCCGATGAAACCGAGGAACACCTTGAGGAACTCTTCATGGCCGACCGCCGTTGGCTGGCCAGCGTGCAGGCCGCCTGCGGTCGATACCAGGATCACTTTTTTGTCGCCGCACAGGCCTTCGGGGCCGGCTTCGGTATAGCGGAAAGTCTTGCCGGCAACTGCGACGCGGTCGATCCAGGCCTTGAGCTGGGTCGGCACGGTGAAGTTGTACATCGGTGCGGCCAGTACCACGGCGTCGGCGTCGAGGAACTCCTGCAGGGTTTCGGCGCTGAGCTTGGCTTCATGCTGTTGCGCGGCATCGCGCAGTTCTTCCGGGGTGCCCGCAGCGACCAGGGTCGCGGCCGAAAAGTGGCTGATGGCGTCGCCTGCCAGGTCACGGTAAGTCACTTGCAGCGACGGGTCGGCGGCTTTCCAGGCTTCAACCACGCTGCGGCTCAGTTGGCGGGAGGCGGAATTGTCGCCCAGGATGCTCGAATCGATATGCAACAGTTTCATGGGACTCTCCTGAATGAAGACCGCGAGTGGGCGATCACGATGGAGAGAATCCTACCCGGGTGACGAATAGCTGATAAGTCAGCAAAAATGCGTTAGTTTGTCCTACTGGCAGGACAATGGTGACGCGCATGCAAGACCTCAACGACCTTTTCTACTTTGCCCGAGTGGTCGAAGCCGGCGGTTTCGCCGCCGCTGGCCGCTTGCTCGGCATCCCTAAATCACGCCTGTCGCGGCGTATCGCCGAGCTGGAAGAACGTCTGGGCACGCGCCTGCTGCAACGCACCACCCGGCAATTGAAGCTGACGGCCGTGGGCGAGCGGTACCTGCGCCACTGCCAGGCGATGCTGCTGGAGGCGGAAATGGCTGACGAAGCGGTCGCCAGCATGACCAGCGAACCACGCGGGCGCTTGCGGGTGTCGTGCCCGGTGGGCCTGGCCCATGAATTTCTGCCCGATGTGATCAGCCGCTTCCTGCAGCAATACCCGCAGGTGCAACTGGACATGATCCTGCTCAACCGCCGGGTCGACCTGATTACCGAAGGCGTCGATGTTGCCCTGCGCGTGCGTGACCTGGGTGATGAAGACCCAGCCCTGGTCACCCGCCGCCTGCGTCAGGCGCAGATGTTCCTGGTGGCCTCGCCGCAATTCGCCGCCGCGCAAGCGCTCGATCATCCGCAAGACCTGGCCAGCCTGCCGGTGCTCGGCGCGGTGGATGCCGACCGCCTGGTCCACCTGCGCCTGCTCGATGCCCAGGGCCATAAGCATGAACTGGCGCTGGAGGCGCGCCTGGCCATCGACGACTTTGTGGTGCGCAAGGCCGCCGCCGTTGCAGGCCTGGGCTTTACCGCGCTGCCGATCATGCACTGCGAAGCGGAACTTGCCCGTGGCGAGTTGGTGCGCGTGCTGCCAGACTGGTCGTTGCCTGGCGGTTATCTGCAGGCGGTCTACCCCCATCGGCGTGGGCTATTGCCGGCGGTACGGGTATGGATCGATCATCTGGTGGCAGAATTCGCCCAATGCGGGGAGCGTTATGTCTGAAGGGAAAATCACCGAAACCCAGGTCGCGGCCTTCTGCCTGAGCCTGCCGGGTGCGCGGGAAGACTACAAATGGGGCGGCGTGCGGGTGTTCTCGGTGGCCGGCAATAAGATGTTCGCGGTGCTTGACCTGGCCGGTGCCGGGCTTTCGTTCAAGGTCGATAACGAGCTGTTTCTGGGCTATGCCGACCGCCCCGGCGTGCGCCCGGCGCCCTACCTGGCGCGGGCCCACTGGATCAGCATGGCGCCGCCCTACCCCATGGGCCGGGCTGAACTGACCGAGCTGCTGCAGCGCTCGCACCAACTGGTGGTGCGGCGTCTGCCCAAGCGCCTGCAGCCGGGGCTGCTTATCTGAGCACGGGCGCCAACGCCGCCCCCAGCCAGCGGCCACCCAGCAGCAGGTGGTCGACCCAGAACAGCTGGTGCACAGCGACAATGGCCCAAAAACTCAGCTGGAACGACAGCTTGCGGGTCTTGTGCCGAAAGCGTTGCTGGGCCAGCAAGGCGCCCGGCCAGCCGCCACACAGCTCACTGGCGTGCAAAACCTTCTCCGGCGTGCGCCAGGCCTGATTGCGGGCCTGCTGCTTGTCGCGCCAATACAGCACAAAGCTCACCAGGCTGGCCAGCGGGTAGGCCAACGCCGGCACCCACGACTGGCCGCTGAGCAGCATCTGCAGGGCCCCACCCACGGGCAGCAGGCACAGGGCGACAAAAACCAGCAGCTTGCCGCGCGGGTTTTGGATCGCGCCGCTGGCAGAGGCTGCGCGGCGCTGTTGGCTCTGGCTACGGCTCATCTCAACCGTGCGCCGTGGTCCAGTCGACCCAACCGAACAGCCAGGTGCCGAGAATGATCAGGCCGAACCCGATGCGGTACCAGGCGAAGGCCGCGTAGCTGTGGTTGGCGATGAACTTGAGCAGGCCGCGCACGGCGATCATGGCGAAAATGAACGACACCACGAAGCCGATGGCAAATACCGGGAAGTCGTCGGGCTGGAACAGCTCGCGGTATTTGTAGCCCGAGTACACGGCGGCACCGACCATGGTCGGCATGGCCAGGAAGAACGAAAATTCGGTGGCCGCCTTGCGCGACAGGCCGAACAGCAAGCCGCCGATGATGGTCGAGCCGGAACGCGAAGTGCCCGGGATCATCGCCAGGCACTGGGCGCAACCAATCTTCAGGGCGTCGGTCCAGCGCATGTCATCGACCTGGTCAACGCGGATCACATGCTGGCGGCGCTCGGCCCAGAGCATGATCACGCCACCGACCACCAGGGCGGCGGCCACGGTGATGGGGTTGAACAGGTATTCATGGATCAGGTCGGCGAACAGCACGCCGAGCACCACGGCCGGCATGAAGGCGATCAGCAGGTTGACGGTGAAGCGTTGTGCTTCGCGCTGACGCGGCAGCCCCACTACCACGTCGAAGATCTTGCGACGAAATTCCCAGACCACCGCCAGGATCGCGCCCAGCTGGATGATGATGTTGAAGGCCATGGCCCGCTCACCACCGAAGTTGATCAGATCGGCGACGACGATCTGGTGGCCGGTACTGGAGATCGGCAAGAACTCCGTCAAGCCTTCGACAATACCTAGAATGACAGCCTGCAGGCCGGTCCAAAGATCCATGCTTCCCCCGTGAGGCAATGCCTGCGGCATGCCCCTTTATAGTCTTTTAGTTGCCAATGGCTGTTCAGCGCCTGGCCGTTTTACAGCGACAGTTGGTCGCAAAGCCAGCAGAAAAGTTCACGCGGCCTTCAGGTTTATCCCGTCGAGGCCGAAATCCTATCAGACCTCTCGGATAAACGCTGCTGGGACGACGCAACAGACCTCAACGAATCAAGCACTTAGTCCTTGGTCGAGTAGGTGGCGGGAGGCAAAGCATGCTTGGATGTGGGCAACAATAAAAAAGAACTCGAGGTAAGCATTCCATGAAGACTCTTCGCAGTATGTCGATCAGCCGGCGCTTGTGGCTGATCCTGGTAGTGGCAGTGGTGATGCTGGTAACCCTCGGTTTGCTGATGCTGCGCCAGATTCATGGTGACCTGTACCAGGCCAAGGCGGAAAAAACCCGCCATGTGGTAGAAACCGCCGCCGGCGTGCTGGCGTATTACCAGGGGCTGGAAGCAGCCGGCACATTGAGCCGCGACGCGGCCCAGCAACAGGCCCTGAGCGCCGTGCGCGGCCTGCGTTACGACCAGAATGACTATTTCTGGATCAACGACCTGGGGCCGAAGATGATCATGCATCCGACCAACCCCAAGCTCGACGGCCAGGACCTGTCGGCGATTCGCGACCCGGACGGCTTTGCCCTGTTCAACGAAATGGCCGCCCTGGCCAAGGCCAAGGGTGCCGGCAGCATCGATTACCGCTGGCCGAAGCCGGGTGCCAGCGAGCCGGTGAAAAAAACCTCCTACGTTCAGCTGTTCAAGCCGTGGGGCTGGGTGATCGGCTCGGGCGTCTACATCGACGACATGCAGGCCGAGTTCATCCGCCAGTTGCGCGATGCCTCGATTCTCGGCCTGGGCATCGCCCTGGTGATGACCCTGCTGGTGGTGCTGATCGCCCGCAGCATTGCCCGGCCGCTGCAGGAAGCGGTCGACGCGATGGCCACCATCGCCAGTGGCGAAAGTGACCTGACCCGGCGCCTGGATACCCATGGCAGCGATGAAGTCACTCAGTTGGGCAGCCACTTCAACAGCTTCACCGGCAAATTGCAGGGCGTGGTCAGCCAGTTGCAGGGCGCGGTGCATGCCTTGGGGCAATCGGCCACCGATGTTGGCAACAACGCCGGCCAGGCCCAGCAACGCAGCGAGCAGCAGTCGCAGCAAATGGAACAGGTGGCCACGGCGATCAACGAAGTCACCTATGCGGTGCAGGATGTGGCCAAGAATGCCGAACAGGCTTCCAGCGAGATGCGCGATGCCCAGTTGCGCGCCGAACAAGGCCAGCAGAGTATCCATGGCAGCCTGCAACGTATCGACCAGCTGTCGGCGACCATCGATGAAGCCGTGCAGGTCATTCGCGCCCTGGCCGGCCAAAGCACACGCATTGGCAGCGTGCTTGAGGTGATTCGCTCGATTGCCGAGCAGACCAACCTGCTGGCCCTCAACGCGGCCATCGAAGCGGCCCGCGCCGGCGAACAAGGTCGAGGGTTTGCCGTGGTGGCCGACGAAGTGCGCCTGCTGGCCCAGCGCACCCAGCAGTCCACCGCCGAAATCCAGAGCATGATCGAACACCTGCAGGGCCAGTCCGAAGCGGCCGTCAAGGCCATCGACGCCAGCAGCGAGGCCTCGCGCCAGACCGTCGAGCAGGCCAGCGAAGCCGGGTTGAGCCTGGATGCCATCAGCCAGGCACTGCACAACCTGACCGCGCTCAATGCCTCGATTGCCAGCGCCACCTTGCAGCAGTCCCATGTGGTCGAAGAGATCAACCGCAACGTCACCGAAACGGCGGACCTGTCGCAGCAAACCGCCCTGGCGGCGCAGCACTCCAGCGACTCGGGCAAAGCGCTTACACGGTTGAGCACGCAGCTTGAGCAACTGCTGCGGCAATTCCGGGTTTAACGCAAATCATGTAAAACTTCTGCCAATAGACTGCCTGACGAAATTGCCCCTAAGGTAAAGCCTCCCCCATGGAAGGAGGCTACACCCATGCACAAGTACCCCTTGGCACGCCCGCGTCATAGCCGCTGACCGGCGTCACCGAGGCGAACAGCGACAGCGCAGGCAGCTCGCTGGTGGTCGTGGATTCGATGGTATCGGTTTGCAAGTCATTCATGGCAGACAGCCTCGGTAGCAGGGGGGAACAGCGTTTCGGCCCTGCGTGCATACCGCCATGAAAAAGGGCCGACCTGGTTAAAGTCGCCCCTTATTCAATACCTCGTTATCGAGGCCAACAACTGACAAAAATGCTAGGTGGCAGTCCAAACCTCATGCCTGTGCGTCCCTCGCGTATGCTAGAAGTAGCGCCAACAGGTACAATCGCGCCTTTGCGCACACTACCAAGGAACGCCGATGTCCGGCCTCGAACTGTTCGCCGCCGTGCTCGGCGTTATCGCCGTCTGGCTCACTGCCAAGCAGAACCCCTGGTGCTGGCCGATTGGCCTGGTGATGGTGCTGCTCTACACCTGGGTCTTCTATGACGTGAAGCTGTATTCGGACATGCTTCTGCAACTGGTCTATGCCGTGCTGCAACTCTATGGCTGGTGGCAATGGACGCGTCCGGACAGCGTGCGCGAGGCGCGCCAGGTCAGCCTGTTGCCGGCGCATTCGGTTGCTTTTGGCCTGGGTATCGGCTTGCTCGGCAGCCTGGGCCTGGGTGCGGCCATGGCCACCTGGACCGACGCCGCCCACCCATGGCTGGACGCCGCCCTGACCGGTTTCAGCCTGGTCGCGCAACTGTGGATGGCGCAAAAGCGTCTGCAGTGCTGGCCGCTGTGGATCGTCCTTGATGTGATTTTCGTTGGCCTGTTCCTGTACAAGGCCATGTACCTGACTGCCGCGCTCTACGCGCTGTTCACCCTGATCGCGGTGCAGGGCTGGCGCGATTGGCGGCGTGACCCGGCGTTGGCCTACGCATGAAGGTCTTGGTACTCACGGGCCCTGAATCCAGCGGCAAAAGCTGGCTCAGCCATGAAATCCAGGCGCACTTCGGTGGCGAGCTGGTGGGCGAGTTCGTACGTCACTTCATTGAAGAACAGGCACGCGATACCTGCTATGCCGACATCCCGACCATCGCCCGCGGGCAGTTGGCCTGGGAAGACGCGGCCCGCGCCCGGCAGCCGCATCTGCTGATTCTCGATACCCATCTGTTGAGCAACATGCTCTGGAGCCGCACGTTGTTTGGCGATTGCCCGGCGTGGCTTGAAGCGGCCTTGTTGGCGCGCCATTATGACGTGCACTTACTGCTCAGCCCCGAGTCAATCGCCTGGCACGACGACGGGCAACGCTGCCAGCCGCAACTGGCCGAACGCCAGGCGTTTTTCCAGGCTACCGCTGACTGGTTGGCGCTGCACCAGCTGCCATATCAGGTGGTGCAAGGCGACTGGGAGCAGCGCCGGTGCGCGGCATTTGCAGCGGTAGAGCGCTTGCTCAAGGCCTGAATGGCCGCCCTCTGCCGCCAAATGTCCATTCCTGAAACACTGGTCACTGCGCAAACCCGCGATCTAAAGCGGCCCCAGTGCGCGTACGCAACAGTGTTAAACACCTGAAACAGCCACCGTCCGGGCCCCTTGATGAGCGCAGGCGCGCGCTGGATCCATGTTTGTACGCCATCTGCGTCTCAATGGCGTTACACGAAATTTTCACAATTGCGCTCAGTAAACTCAAACCGTTGTTTTTCCGCGACAAATAGAAACCGGCACACCTTCTGCTCTCTTCCTCGCACCGCTAAGTACGGCCTGCGCACTCGAAGAAGGAATTGCCATCGTGGGAAAGATTGATAAGGGTATTTATCGCCTCCTGCTGGTCGGATGTGCATTGGGGTCAAGCTTGAGCTGGCCTGTCCAGGCCGAGAACGGGATCATCGTGATTACCCGCGATGTGCAACCGCGCAACGCCATGCGTCCCCCCCTGGCTCCCGACCCCTACCCGACCACCGTCAATACCAACCCGTCGGCACACGTTCTCAAGCAAACCAACGAGTTGAGCGATGGCGACTTTGCCTCGATCAGCAGCGGTGCCGGCATCAATGTCCTGGTCACGCAACAGACCAATAACCTGGGCGGCAACATCAACAACCAGACCCAACTGCCCAACCTGGCCGGCGGACGTTCCGGCAACGCCGGCAACGGCATCTCCAACATGGTCAATTCAAATGTGCAAAAAGGCCTGGCGCCCCTGCAGATCCTGACCGGAGGCCAATGAGATGAAGCACTCGCTGCTGATTCTGGCCATGTTTTGCAGTGCCCCGGCCTTCGCCCAGCCCCCAGTGATCAACAACGCCACCATCGACAGTTCCGGCACGCATTACCAAGGCAACCTCACAGTCAACCAGGCTGCCGGCGATCAACAGCAACAGGCCAACGCCCGGGCCTTCGCCATTGGCCATGGCGCCAGCGCAAACACCCAGATACGTCAACGCCTGCGCAGCCCTGGCGACCCCGCGATCGCAGCCCAAGCCAACATCCAGGGCAATGCCTTCAGCCAGGGCAGCGGCGCACTGGGGGTCAACCAGAGCGCCGGTGCCAGTACCCAGCAAGCCAACGCACTGCGTATCAGCATCAGTGCGCAGCCACAAAGTATCGACGACAGCGTCCTCATGCAGCAGAACGTGGCGCTGCTCAACAACTCCGATCCAGCTGACGCTGCACCCGGCTATCGCCAGGTCACCACCAGTGACCAGGCCTTCACCGGTAGCCGTGGGGTGATTCAGTTGAATCAGAGTGCAGGGGTGGGAAACCGAACGGCCAACACCCTGAGCATACGGGTCGCGGACTGACCCAAATAGTTAGGAACAACACTTAACCTAAAATAAAGTACGGAGAATCACCATGAAACCCTCGATGGCACTCAAGCCTCTGGTGTTCGCAATTGCTGCGGTCATGGCTGTTGCTGTACAAGCTGGGCAGAATGATCGGCGTGGCAATGACCATCATCACAATGGTCACCACAACAACGGTCACCACACCCCTCCTCCAACCAAGATCCCTGTCTATGCGACTGCCAATGCCAATGATAGCCAGCGCAGCACCGGCAACCGCATCCACAACGAAGGGACCGAGAACTCAGCCGAGATGACCGATTCCGCCGAAGGCTCGAGCGGCAACGTCGGTGTCAACGTGGCGGCCGGTAACGGCAACCAACAAGACAACGCCGCGGCCATCGCCAACGCTCAATCCGAATCGAGCGTTGACAACACCTTCGTCTTCGGTACTGCCGAAGCTACCGCCCGCGTCACGCAATACAGCAACAACAACAAGGTCAACAACTGGTCGACGCAAAACTCTGCGGTCATGAGCGGATCTGCCAGTGGTGCCAACGGCAACGTCGGTATCAACATTGCGGGTGGCGACCTTAACCAACAGAAAAACACCATGGCCATTGCCAATACCAATGCGCCACTCGGTAACGCAAGAGCCACCGCCTCTGCCAATCAAAACGGTCCTGGCCTGACTGTCAACAACTACGCCGATCGGGAAACCCGTCTGGATACGCTGACCTTTACCAAAACCATCAGCGGTTCGTCTTCTCGCGAAGGCACCTTCGACGCCAGTGTTGATAAGAGCGCTTCGTCGAGCTCCAGTGCCAGCGGTTCGCGCAGCTCTGAGGCCAGCGGTTCGAAGAGCTGGAGTGCCAGCGGTTCCAACAGCATGACTGCCAGCGGTTCCAACAGCTCGAGTGCCAGCGGCTCCAACAGCTCGAGTGCCAGCGGTTCGGGCAGCTCGAGTGCCAGTGGTTCCCACAGCTCGAATGCCAGTGGTTCCAACAGCCGCGATACCAGCGCAACCAGCAGTGCTTCTCTGGACGTCGCACTGAACGCCGCCGCCGAGGCTGCCCGGTCCGTTACCACGGATGATGGCCGTCGCGAACGCACCCGCAGCCAAGAAGCCAGTGCATCGCTTGATGTAACGCTTAATGCATCGTTCGATGCATCGCGCGAAACTTCGTTCGACTCTTCGTTCGACAGATCGCGCGACTCGTCGTGGGATAAATCGCGTGACTATGCGTACGACAAATCGCGTGATTCTTCCTACGATAGATCCCGTGATTCTTCTTACGATAAGTCCCGTGACTCTTCTTACGATAAGTCCCGTGAATCTTCGTACGATAAATCGTCGTCCTCCTCGTTCGAGAAAGCCTACGAAAAAGCTTCTGAGTCTTCGAGCTCCATCTCGAAAAGCTACAGCGAAGCCGACTCGTTTGAGCTGAGCAACAGTGTTTCCTTCCAAGTGCTGACTCCAATTGGCTGGGCAAACCCTGTGACCAACACTGCAACCCTGAACGGTTCGGTTAATGGTGGCAGTGGCAACCTGGGCGTCAACGTAGCTGCTGGTGTGGGCAACCAACAAAGCAACTCGCTGGCCATCTCCAACACCTCGATGTAATTGCCGTGGCCTGGAGGCCCCCTTCGGGGGGCCTTTTTTCACTACCAGCAGGGGGGTGTCGAACATGCGCATTATCGTCTTGGCGTTTTTTCTTTGCCTGGCCAGTCTGAGTGAAGCTGCACAAATGCCACTTTCCGTGTTGCCGGGTGGTGCGGTGATATTCAAGTCCATCCAAAGCGTACGCGAGCGCAAATTCGCCGACCTTGTGCAACAGAAAACCGACTTCAGTTGCGGCGCCGCTGCCCTGGCGACCATATTGCGCCAGGCCTATTGGCTGGACGTGAATGAAGAACAGATTATCGAAGGCATGCTGGCCCACGCCGATCAGGACCTGGTCCGTGTCCAGGGCTTCTCCATGCTCGACATGAAGCGTTATGTCGAAAGCCTGGGCATGCGTGCCCGCGGTTACCGGGTAGCCGTCGAGACCTTGCACACCATCCGCATTCCGGTGGTGGTGCTGATGGACATCCGTGGCTACAAGCATTTTGTGGTCATGCAAAAAGTTCACAACGGCTGGGTATACATCGGTGATCCGGTGCTTGGCCATAAGCGCTTCAAAGTCGACGACTTTGTCAAAGGCTGGAACGGCATCATCTTTGCCATCATCGGCCAGGGTTACGACAAGACCAATGCCCTGCTCGACCCGCCGCTACCGCTTACCGCCAAGAACCGCATCAACACCTTCACTCCGGTGCAAGACGCCGAGCTGATGGATTTCGGATTCATCCCAAGCGACTTCTTCTAATGACAAGGGAGCACGAAGCTCCGGGAGCATCCAATGAAGACTTCAATCTGGCTCGCCGTGCTTTGCCTGGCCACCAGCCTGCCAACCCAGGCGCAGACGCTCAAACCCATTGAACTGAAGGATCAGGAACTGGCAAACCTGCGAGGCCGCTTTGTCATGCCGGGGCGGATCATCAGCTTTGGCATTGTCATGAGCAGCACCTGGCAAAATGCCAATGGTGAAGTCATCGGCGCAACGTCCTCGATGCACATTCAACAGTCGACCATCACGCCACAATTCTATGTGTCAATGATCGACGAAAAAGGCACGGGCTCGGCGCGTTCGCAAAACACCGGGACCGGCACCGTCACCGGTGGCAGCGGCCTCAGCAGCACCGAAGGCGTGACGCAGATCGTGCGTGCTGCCGGTGACAACAACAGCGCCTACAACAACGTTGATATCAACGTCACCAGGGCCAACCAGGCGCCAGCAACCGCAACCCAACCACAAGGCCAGGCACTGGCCGCAGGCTCGACGCTGGTCGGCGCCAACGGCGCAGGCTCGCTGAGCATTTCGTCCACCGGCAGCGGTGTGCAACTGAACATCGTCGCCAGCAACAACCAGGGCAGCACCGTGCAGCGCCTGGCTCAGGGCGGGCTGATGCAGAACACCACCTTGCTCGGCGCTGGCAACCAGGTCAGCAACCTCACCTCTCTGAATGTCGTGCTACGTGACAACGTGCCGACCGCCGGGGCGCTGAACGGCAACCTCGACCAGCTCAAAGGCCTTCGCACGCTCGGATTCTGATCTACGCTCAGTCTCACCATCCGAATGCAGAAGGGACGGCTAACCCATGCACCGATCGATGACGTTCAGGGCTATCGTCTGTTTGAGTAGCCTGGCTCCAGCCACATTGCTCTACGCAGCCGCCGACCCCCAGGTCGAAGCACTAAAACAAGAACTCATGGAGTTGAAACAGCGTTACGAGGCACAGCAGCAAGCGCTGATGGTCCTCGAACAACGCGTTCGCCAGGTTGAAGAAGCACCTGCCACACCTGCCCCCAAACGCCTGACCAGGTCCCCTGCCGAGACGGTCAAGGGTGGCCAGACCGTGGCATCCGGTGCGCCGGGTACCACCGGCAGCTCCTACGGCCAGTCGCTCAAAGACGATTCGGAGCCTGCACAAAGCGTTTCCAACCTGTATGACGAAGCCAGCGGCTTTTTCGGTGGCGGCAAGTTCAGCGTCGAAACCGGCCTGACCTACACCCACTACGATACTCGGGCATTGGTCCTCAACGGTTTTCTGGCACTGGACTCGATTTTCCTCGGCAACATCAACCTCGACCGCATCAAAGCGGACAACTGGACCCTGGACCTGACGGCCCGCTACAACCTGGATCAGCGTTGGCAGTTCGACATCAACGTCCCCGTGGTCTACCGCGAATCCACCTACTCCTCTGGCGGCGCAGGTGGCGCCGGCCCGGTTTCATCCGAAGCGACCGTCAGACGCGATCCCACCATTGGCGATGTCAACTTCGGCGTTGCCTACAAGTTTCTGGATGAATCGGAAAACCTGCCCGACGCAGTCGTCACCCTGCGGGTCAAGGCCCCCACCGGCAAGGAGCCTTATGGCATCAAGCTGGTCAACGACCCCACCAACGACAACTTGTCGGTGCCCGAAAGCCTCCCCACCGGCAATGGTGTCTGGGCGATCACACCAGGTATTTCGCTGGTCAAGACCTTCGACCCTGCCGTGCTCTTCGGCAGCCTGTCCTACACCTACAACATGCAAGACTCGTTCAGCGATATCAGCCCGACGATCAACACCAAAGTCCCGGGTGACGTGAAGCTTGGCGACTCCTGGCAGATCGGTGCCGGTATTGCCTTTGCCTTGAACGAGAAAATGAGTATGTCGTTTTCGTTCTCCGACCAGTTTGCCAGCAAAAGCAAGATCAAACCCGATGGCGGCGACTGGCAGTCGGTTCCCAGCAGCGACTACAACGCGGCAAACTTCAACATCGGCATGACCCTTGCCGCTACCGACAACCTGACCATCGTCCCCAACCTGTCCATTGGACTGACCGACGACGCGCCAGACTTCTCCTTCAGTCTGAAGTTTCCGTACTACTTCTAATCCTCGCGCCCACGAAAAAGCCCGCTTCAGCGGGCTTTTCCAGCGCTGCTCAACGAATTTGATGCTTATGCAACAGCCGGTAGAACGTAGGCCGGGAAACCCCCAGTACCTTGGCGGCAATACTCAAGTTGTCGCTGTGCCGGTTGAGCACATCGCATAAAGCCTGGCGCTCAGCCCGGTGCTTGTAGTCTTCAAGGGTGCCCATGCTCGGGACGAAAGCATGCGGGCTGAGCAGCCCCAGGTCCTGAGCCTCGATCTGCCGGCCCTCGGCCAAAACCAGACCTCGCCGGACCCGATTGGCCAGTTCACGTACATTGCCCGGCCAATCGTGCTTGCCCATCGCCACCAAGGCATCCTCGCTGAAGCTGCGCGGGCGTCGCCCGGTTTCCAGGCTGTAGAAATGCGAAAAATGGCTGGCCAGCATCGACAGATCGCCGTGGCGGTCTCGCAGCGGCGCGGTGACGACCTGCAGCACATTGAGGCGGTAATACAAGTCTTCGCGAAAGCGCCCGCTGTCGATGGCCTTTTCCAGGTCGACATGGGTGGCGGCCAAAACCCGCACGTCCACGGCAATCGGCTGGCTGCCGCCCACCCGCTCGATATGCTTCTCCTGCAAAAAACGCAGCAGGTTGGCCTGCAGCTCCAGTGGCAGATCGCCGATTTCATCGAGAAACAGGGTGCCGCCGTTGGCCGCTTCAATACGGCCGATCTTGCGTTGATGGGCGCCGGTAAAGGCGCCTTTCTCATGGCCGAACAGTTCGGACTGGATCAGGTGTTCGGGGATGGCGCCGCAATTGATCGCCACGAAGGGCTTGTCGTGGCGCTGGGACTGGCGATGCAGGGTCCGCGCCACCAACTCCTTGCCGGTACCGCTTTCGCCGCGGATCAGCACCGGTGACTCGGTGGGCGCCAGCTTGCTCAGCAGCTTGCGCAGCTCGCGGATCGGATGGCTATCGCCCAACAGTTCATGCTCGGTCTCGTCGACATGCACGTTGCCCTTGCCTCGCAGGCGCGCCATGCCAAAGGCCCGGCCGAGAGTGACCTGCACCCGCGAGACATCGAACGGCAAGGTATGAAAGTCAAAAAACCATTCGCAGACAAAATCGCCGACATTCTGCGCCCGCAGCTCTTCGGCGCTCAAGACCGCGATCCATTCGGTGTTGCTGCGGCTGATCAGGTCCTTGACCGCATCCGGGGGCTGCAGGTGCGAAGCCTGCAAGCGCAACAGGCCTACGTCGCAGGGATGCTCAAGGGCCGAAGACAAGGTACAGCTATGCACATCCCAGCCCACACTGCGCAAGCCTGGCAACAGGCGATGACAGTCATCGCACGGATCGACGATCAGCAGGCGGCGGTTGGATGCAGGCTCTAGCATGACCTTTTCCTTGGCGCCAATAGTTGGAATTTTAAGCAGAAACAGTGTGTTGGCAGGCCCGTTTTAACAGTAGCAACGATGCGTCAATATCCCACTACCGTCTGTCTGCAAAGCATCGTTAGTTGCCTAAGGGTCGGGAATTTTTCTGCGCTTTCAACGTCTGAAGCGGCGACACTTGGTCGCGTTGTGTCACTGTGGTTAAATAATTTTCAATAGAGATGTGACTCACCTTGGTGCTGCGTGCATCAGTACAAGTAACTCACCGCGGCGCAAACAGGCGCGCGGGTTTATTCCATGTTTGGGCCCACAGAGAGACCGAACCCATGAACGCCCCGCTGCGTGTCAACGAAGCCCTGCTGATTGCCGACCACGCCTTTGAACCTTTCCAGTGTGTTGCCTGGGATGTACCCAACGGTACCGGCGAGTTGAGCCTGGCAGTCATCGACCGGACCAGCACCCGCATTGGCAGCAAGCAAGTTCCTTGCAGCACCTACTCCGACCCTGCGCAACTGGCTCATTTGATTGAAGAAGTTCGTGCCGAGTTGAGCGAGAAAGGTTATACGCTGCAGCCTTGGTCGATGCCCAAGTAAAGAGCGTTTAATTGCCAAAGGCGCTGTATTCGCGCACGCCTTTGGCAACGTTGCTATAACTCGCTGGACAAACTGCGACACGTGGCCGCAATTGTTTTTATTGATGCCAGGTTATCCACCGAGCACCGCCAGTGTCTCCAGGTGCTGGTAATCGGCATGCAGTTGTTGCGCAAGTAACTGTGCCCTTCCCAGCTTGACCGGCGAACTTTCGATATCCACCAACAGCGATTGGCAAGGCAGCGGCTGCAGCGCCTGCCAAGCCTTGAGCCGGCCATCCGTCACGATCAGACATCGCTGCAGTTCTGCCGGATAGCGTCGTTGACGCGCCTGCAGCCAGTCCCGTGCCTGCTCCAGTGCCGCCAGCAATGGCGTACCGCCGCCCGCCCCCAACGCCTCCAGCCACGGCTGCAAGCTCGCCGATGCTTTCAGCCCGTGGCGTTGCCAACGCGGCGCGTTACCGCTGGCGGTGAGCAGGGTCAGCCGCGCACGACGGCGGTAGGCCTGATCAAAAAACTCGCCAAGCATGCCCTTGGCCCGGCTCAGCGCCTGGTGGCGGCGGGTTGACGCCGACGCATCGACAATCACCAGCCACAGCTCTTGGGCGCTGGCCGTGCGCTGCTGCCAGCACAGGTTGTTGCGCGTGCGCGGGCGTCCCTTGAGCAAGGTCGCCGGCCAGGCCACCGCGCCGGATGCCGCCTGTTTGCCGCGCCCACGCGGGCCTGCGGCAAGTGCTCCGGGTCGGGGTTTGGCATCCGCGCTGCTGCGGCGGCGGATGCTCAGGGCTTTTTTGCCCAGCTCGGTACCTCGCGCCGGGCGCCGCTCGGGGTGGCTTGTGGCGCCAGTTCGCCCCATTGACCCTGGCCTTGCTGGCCGACCGATGGCGGCATCGCCGCACCGTTGTCTGGCGCTTGCGGTTGTGGCGCGGGGGCTTCACGGCGGCGATGGCGCAAGGCGAATTCGGCCACGGCATCGATATCCTCGGCTTCGATCGCCAGCGCACCACGCCAGGCCGCGTGGGCCCGGGCCGCCCGCAGCCAGACCAGGTCGGCGCGCAAGCCATCGACGCCAGCGGCAAAGCAGCGCTCGGTAATCTGCGCCAGGGCCTGGTCATCCAGGGCAATCTGCGTCAAACGTTCGCGAGCACCGTGACAACGCTCGCGCAGGGCCGCCTGAGCGGGCGCCCACTGGGCACAGAACGCCTCGGGATCACTGTCGAAATCAAGGCGCCTGCGAATGATCTGGCCACGGGCTTCGGGCAACGGCTGGCCTTCGAGCACGACATTAAGGCCGAAGCGGTCGAGCAGTTGCGGGCGCAACTCGCCCTCCTCCGGGTTCATGGTGCCTATCAGCACGAAACGGGCGCTGTGGCGGTGGGAAATACCGTCGCGCTCGACCCGGTTGGTGCCACTGGCAGCCACGTCCAGCAACAGGTCGACCAGGTGATCCGCCAGAAGATTGACTTCATCCACATAAAGCACGCCGCCGTCGGCCTTGGCCAGCACACCGGGGGAGAATTGCGCCTTGCCTTGGCCCAGTGCCGCATCCAGGTCAAGTGTGCCAACCAGGCGCTCCTCACTGGCGCCCAAGGGCAAGGTCACGAACGGCCCCTCGCCGAGCAAATCGGCCAGGCCCCGGGCCAGGGTGCTCTTGGCCATGCCGCGCGGCCCTTCGATCAGCACGCCGCCGATCTTCGGGTCGATGGCGGTCAGGCACAACGCCAGCTTCAGCTGATCGGCGCCAACCACGGCGGCCAGGGGGAAGTGTGCAGGTTCGCTCATCTCAATTCTCTTCTTCGCCGTCCAGCAGCTGTTCTTCCAGGGCTTCGCGGTACTCGCCGGGCTCCTGCCAGAGCCCGCGCTGCTGGGCTTCGAGCAGGCGCTCGGTGATGTCGCGCAGCGCCTCGGGGTTGTGCTGGCGGATAAAGTCGCGGGTCGGGCCATCGAGCACATAGGCGTCGGCCAGCGACTGGTAATGGTGGTCGTCGATCAGGTGCGTGGTGGCATCGAACGCGAACAGGTTATCGACGGTGGCGGCCAGCTCGAAGGCACCTTTGTAGCCGTGGCGCTTGGCCCCGTCGATCCACTTGGGGTTCAGCGCCCGGGCACGGATCACCCGGTTGAGCTCTTCCTTGAGGGTGCGGATGCGTGGCCGGTCGGGCTGGCTGTGATCGCCGTGGTAGCTGGCAACGTTGTTGCCGCTCAGGCTTTCCACGGCGGCGAGCATGCCACCCTGAAACTGGTAGTAGTCGTTGGAGTCGAGCAGGTCGTGCTCGTGGTTGTCCTGGTTCTGCACCACCGCCTGCACCTGGCTCAGGCGCCGGGCAAAATGCGCGCGCGCCGGCGTGCCGTCATCGGCTGCACCATAGGCATAGCCACCGTGATTGAGGTAGACCTCGGCCAGGTCCTGGCGCTCGTTCCACAGGCGCCCGTCGATGGCATTCTGCACACCCGCGCCATAGGCGCCCGGCTTGGCCCCGAACACCCGCCAGCCGGCCTGACGGCCCGCCTGTTCGGCGTCCAGGCCCTGGGCCAGCAACTCGGCGCGCTCGCTGCGCACCTTGGCCGCCAGGGGGTTGAGGTCATCCGGCTCATCCAGCGCCGCCACCGCCTGCACAGCAGCATCGAACAGTTTGATCAGGTTGCCGAAGGCATCGCGGAAGAACCCCGACACCCGCAAGGTGACGTCCACCCGGGGGCGGTCGAGCAGGCTCAAGGGCAGGATCTCGAAATCGTCGACGCGCTGGCTGCCGCTGGCCCATACCGGCCGCACGCCAAGCAGGGCCATGGCCTGGGCAATATCGTCGCCGCCGGTGCGCATGGTCGCCGTGCCCCACACTGACAGGCCCAGCTGGCGCAGGTGATCGCCATGGTCCTGCAGGTGACGCTCGAGAATCAGGTTGGCCGAGGCAAAGCCGATGCGCCAGGCGGTGGTGGTCGGCAGGTTGCGCACATCGACGGTATAAAAGTTGCGCCCGGTCGGCAGCACGTCCAGGCGCCCGCGGCTTGGCGCGCCACTCGGGCCAGCGGGCACGAAGCGCCCGTCCAGGGCCGCGAGCAGGCCATGCATTTCTGCCGGGCCACAGCCATCCAGTTGCGGTGCGACCTGATGCTCCAGCGCCTCGACAATGGCCTGCACCTGCACCCATTCGGGGCCGCCGGCAAGCTGCACGCTGCCATCGAGGGTCTGCTCGATCAGCTGGCTGGCATACCGCTCCAGGCGCTCGCGGGTATCGCCTGCGGTACGCCACAACGCCGCATCGAGGTCGGCCAGCAGCGCCGGGCGCGGGCCCTGCCAGGGCTGGCCAAGGTCGCAATCGAGCGGATCGAAGCCCAGCTTCAGCGCCCTGGCCAAGGCCCGCAACAGGCTACCGTTGGCCCCGCGCCCATCGCCCCGCTCAACCCGCAACAGGGCCAGCAAGGTGTCGATGCGCAGGCGTCCGCTCGGGGACTCGCCGAACACATGCAGGCCATCGCGGATCTGCGACTCCTTGAGGTCGCACAGGTAGGTGTCCAGGCGTGGCAGCCACACCGCCGCGTCGTCCAGCGCGCCTTCGATCTGCAGTTCACGGTCGATATGGTTGTCGCGTACCAGCGCGAGGATATCGCGCTGCAACTCCCGAGCCCGGCGCGGGTCGAGCAGTTGCGCCTCGTAGTACTCGTCGGCCAGCAGCTCCAGGTTGCGCAATGGCCCGTAGGTTTCGGCGCGGGTCAGCGGCGGCATCAGGTGGTCGATGATCACCGCCTGGGTGCGGCGCTTGGCCTGGGCACCCTCGCCCGGATCATTGACGATAAACGGGTAGATGTTCGGCAGCGGCCCGAGCAAGGCGTCCGGCCAACATCTGTCGGACAGGCCGACGCCTTTGCCGGGCAGCCATTCCAGGTTGCCGTGCTTGCCGACATGGATCAGCGCATCGGCGGCAAAGCCGTGACGCAGCCAGAAGTAGAACGCCAGGTAGCCGTGCGGCGGCACCAGGTCGGGGTCGTGGTAGACCGCGCTCTGGTCCAACTGGTAACCCCGTGCCGGCTGGATGCCGACGAAGGTCAGGCCGTAGCGCAGACCGGCGATCATCATCCGCCCGCTGCGGAACATCGGGTCCTGGCTTGGCTCGCCCCAGCGCTCGCGCACAGCCATCTGGTTGGCCTCGGGCAAAGCGGCAAAAGCCGCCAGGTAATCGTCCAGGGCCATGCTCTGCATGCACGGGCGCAGGTCAAGGCTGTCCAGGTCGTTGCTGACGCCGCCGAGCAGGGCCTGGATCAGCGCCGTGCCGCTGTCGGGCAAGGGTGCCACGGGATAGCCCTGAGCCTGCAAGGCGCGCAGGATGTTCAGCGCGGCGGCCGGGGTGTCGAGACCCACGCCGTTGCCAATGCGGCCATCGCGGGTCGGGTAGTTGGCGAGGATCAGCGCCACGCGTTTCTGCGCGTTGGGTAGCTGTGCCAGGTCGCACCAACGCCGCGCAAGCTCGGCGACAAAGTCCATGCGCTCGGGCTGGGCCCGGTAGCAAACCACATCGGACTGGCTGCGCTCGCTGCGCCAGGCCAGGTCCTTGAAGCTGATCGGCCGGGTGATGATGCGCCCGTCCAGCTCCGGCAAGGCGATGTGCATGGCCAGGTCGCGGGCACCCAGGCCCTGCTCGCTGGCCTGCCAGGCCGGCTCGTTGTCCTGGGCGCAGATCGCTTGCAACACCGGGATATCGCGGCGGAACGGGCGCAGGTGCGGCTGCTCGGGGCTGGACTGGGCAAAGCCTGTGGTGTTGATGATCAGCGCCGCGTCAACCTGGTCCAGCCAATCCTCGACCTGTTGCAGGCAACCTGCCTCCTTGAGGCTGGCCACGGCAATCGGCAAGGGGTTGAGGCCGGCCCGTTGCAAGCGCTGGCAAAAGGTATCGATAAAGGCAGTGTTGGCCGCCTGCAGGTGCGAGCGGTAGAACAGGATCGGCACCACCGGCTGCTCGACCTGCCACTCGTCGAACCAGTCCTCCAGCACCGCAGCGGCCTTGCGCGGGTGATACACCGCAGTGCGCGGCAGCTGCTGCGGCTCGCTCCAGGGGTAGTCGCCCTGCAGGTACTGGCTGGCCAGGCAGTTGAACAGGTTCAAGGCGTTGGCCTTGCCGCCCTGGCGCAAAAAGTGCCAGAGCCGTTCGGCCTGCTCGGCCGGCACCGTGCTCAGGCGGGTCAGTTCCGGGTCCGGCCGGTCGTCGCCCGGCACCAGGATCAGTTGCACGCCACGGGCGGTCAGTTCCAGCAGTTGCTCGACACCATAGCGCCAGTAACCGACGCCGCCGTGCAGCGACACCAGGATGACCTTGGCATGGCGTAGCACCTGGTCGACATACAGGTCGACCGAGGCGTGATTCTGGACCTGCATCGGGTTGGCCAGACGCAGGCTGGGGAACGCTTCGGGCAGCTGCTGGGCGGTTTCGGCCAGCAGCGCCAGGTGCGAGTCACCGCTGCAGAGGATTACCAGCTCGGCCGGGGTCTGGCCGAGGTCGGCAATACTGTCGTCCGGTACAAAGCCACCGGGCTGGGTCCGCAGCAGGTGCATGGGTCAAGCGCCCAGAGCGGCGCGCAGGCGCGCTTCCAGTTGTGCCGCATCCAGTTCCTGGCCGATCAGCACCAGGCGTGTGGTGCGTGGCTCTTCGCTGCGCCAGGCGCGGTCGAAGTGCCTGTCGAAACGGGTCCCCACGCCCTGGATCAGCAGGCGCATCGGCTTGCCCGGGATCGCCGCGAAGCCCTTGACCCGTAGGATGCCGTGCTGCACGACCAACTGGGTCAGGGCATCGAGCAACAGGCTTTCGTCGGCTTGCGGCAGCTCGATGGAGATCGAGTCGAAGGCGTCGTGGTCATGGTCGTCGTGATCGTCGCCATCGTGGTGCGAATCATGGTGAGTACGGCGGCCATCGATGTGCGCCTCGGACTCGGCGCCCAGACCCAGCAGCACCTCCAGCGGCAGGCGGCCGCTGCTGGCTTCGATCACCTTGACTGCCGGTGGCAGCTCTTCTTCGACTTCGGCGCGCACCTTGGCCAGGTCGTCGGCGGCAATCAGGTCGGCCTTGTTCAGCACCACCAGGTCGGCGCTGGCCAATTGGTCGGCGAACAGCTCATGCAACGGCGATTCATGGTCCAGGTTGGGGTCGAGCTTGCGCTGGGCATCGACCTGCTCCGGGTAGGCGGCAAAGGTGCCTGCGGCGACGGCCGGGCTGTCGACCACGGTGATCACCGCGTCGACGGTGCAGGCGTTGCGAATCTCCGGCCACTGGAAGGCTTGCACCAAGGGCTTGGGCAGGGCCAGGCCGCTGGTTTCGATGAGGATATGGTCCAGATCGCCACGGCGGGCCACCAGCTCGCGCATCACCGGGAAGAATTCTTCCTGCACGGTGCAGCACAGGCAGCCGTTGGCCAGCTCATAGACGCGGCCGTTGGCTTCTTCTTCGGTGCAGCCGATGCTGCACTGCTTGAGGATTTCGCCGTCGATGCCCAGTTCGCCAAACTCGTTGACGATCACCGCGATACGCCGCCCCTGGGCGTTGTCGAGCATATGCCGCAGCAGCGTGGTCTTGCCCGAGCCGAGGAAGCCGGTAACGATGGTGACGGGGAGTTTGGCCAGTGTTTTCATGTCGATGCCCTTGGCAGGATGGCGGGCATGCGGGACGAGCGCCAACGGTGTCACGCACCTGGCCTGTTCGCCACCGGATCACCCCGCCCGGTTGAATGTCGGAAACTGTCCGAGGTAGGTCTCCTGGCTTGCATTGCACCGGCGCCCGGGCCAGTCGAACGACGCCTTCCCGCAGGGTTGCAGTGGCTGTGTCGAACGCTTCAATGCTTACAGTTGCGGGGGCAGCCGCGGCTTGAACCGCGTTCCCGTCTTAGCTTCGGCCAGCGCCGAAGAACCTCGAAGCGGCTAGGCTACGCAGTGCCCGGTGAGCGGTCAACTGCTGTCACGATTGACGCCTGCCCGCGCCCGTGATTTGCTAACGCCATTCGTTTGGGTGCCCCTTGAGGGTGAAACTGGGAAACCGGTGCGTCATATGCTTCTTTATTGAGGTGCATGACAAGTCCGGTGCTGCCCCCGCAACGGTAAGTGAGAAAAGCGTCAGAACCACTGTGCCCGCTGTTTGGCATGGGAAGGTGACGCCTGTGGTGTGGCCACCTGCCCACCCTCACCAGCCCGGAGACCGGCCCAACGCTTGACTGAACAAACCCGCGGTGGGCGGGCGCTGTTGCAACCCCTGGGCGAACCTCGTGCAGGGGTTTGCTGCGCTTGCCTGTTGCCGACAACACCAAGAGGAAAGCGCCATGCGTACCAGTACCGCCATTAACCAAGCCGTTACCCCGTCAAGCCTCAGCCAACGCCTGCTGGTTGCTGTCGGCGCCTCGCTGCTGGGCCTGTGCCTGGTGTACTTCGCCGGTTTCTCGCACATCGAAGCGGTGCACAACGCTGCCCACGATACCCGCCACAGCGCTGCCTTCCCTTGCCACTGAGTGCTGCCCCCGATGATCAAGCGTATTGCCAGTACCGCAGGCTTTACCGGCCTGCTGGCCGCCCTGCTGCTGACCCTGCTGCAAAGCTTCTGGGTCGCGCCGCTGATTCTCCAGGCGGAAACCTATGAAAGCGCCGCGCCTGCGGTCGAGGCGCCCCATGAACATGCCGCCGGCACCGCCGAGCATCATCACGACAGTGAAGCCTGGTCGCCGCAAGACGGCTGGCAGCGTGTGCTGTCGACCACCGGCGGCAACCTGGTGGTGGCGGTTGGTTTCGCCCTGATCCTCGCCGCGCTCTACACCCTGCGCGCACCGAAGAGCGTAATCAGCGGCGCGCTCTGGGGCCTGGGCGGCTTTGCCGTGTTCTGCCTGGCGCCGACCCTGGGCCTGCCGCCGGAGCTGCCGGGCACCGCTGCCGCCGATCTGGCCCAGCGCCAGACCTGGTGGGTCGGCACCGCCGCCGCCACCGCCGTCGGTCTCGCCTTGATCGTGTTCGCCCACAACTGGCTGCTGAAGATAGTCGGCGCAGTGTTGCTGGTAATCCCGCATGTGCTTGGCGCGCCACAGCCCGAAGTCCACCAGATGCTCGCCCCAGAAGCCCTGGAAGCCGAGTTCAAGGTCGCCTCGCTGCTGACCAACGCCGCGTTCTGGCTGGCCCTGGGCCTGATCAGCGCCTGGCTGTATCGCCGTTCGAGCCAGCCCTGAGGATGCAGCTGTACCTCGGCCTGGGTTGCCGTCGCGGCTGCCCGGTCGACGCCCTGAGCGCCCTGCTCACGCGTACCCTGCTCGCCCATGACCTGCCGCCCGGCGCGGTCGTGGGCCTGGCCAGCATTGACCTCAAGCGCGACGAACCCGGCCTGCATGAACTGGCCCGGCGCCTGGACGTGCCGCTGGTGTTTTTCAGCGCGGCGCAACTGGCCGCCTTCGAACAGCGCCTGAGCCACCGCTCGGCCGTGGCCTACCAGCACAGCGGTTGTTACGGCGTGGCCGAGAGCGCCGCCCTGGCCCTGGCCGAACAGCTCGGCGGCCCGGCCCGCCTGCGGGTACCGCGCAGCCTGCAGGCCGACGCCAGCCTGGCATTGGCCTGCGCCACCGATTTTCGCCGATAATCGGCACTTTCCCAGCAAGGACTCTCCATGACCGTCTATTTCATCGGCGCCGGCCCCGGCGATCCGGAGCTGATCACTGTCAAGGGCCAGCGCCTGATCCATCGCTGCCCGGTGATCATCTACGCCGGCTCCCTGGTCCCGGCCGCAGTGCTGGAAGGCCACCGCGCCGAGACGCTCATCAACAGCGCCGAACTGCACCTGGCGCAGATCATCGACGCGATCAAGCGCGCCCATGACCAGGGCCAGGACGTGGCCCGGGTGCACAGCGGCGACCCGAGCCTGTATGGCGCGATCGGCGAGCAGATCCGCTACCTGCGCGAGCTGGGCATTCCCTACGAGATTGTCCCCGGCGTCACCGCCGCCGCGGCCAGCGCCGCCCTGCTCGGCTGCGAACTGACCTTGCCGGGCATCGCCCAGAGCGTGATCCTCACCCGCTACGCCGACAAGTCACCGATGCCGGCCGGCGAGCAACTGGCCGATCTTGCCCGCCACCAGACCACCCTGGCGGTGCACCTGGGGGTCAAACACCTGGCGAGGATCGTCGAAGAACTGCGCCCGCACTACGGCGATGACTGCCCGATCGCCGTGGTGCACCGGGCGACCTGGCCGGACCAGGACTGGGTGCTGGGCACCCTGGAGACAATTGTCGAGTTGGCGGCGGCCAAGGGTTTTCGCCGTACCGCGCTGATTCTGGTAGGCCGGGTGCTGGGCAACGATACCTTCTCGGAGTCGGCGCTGTACCGCGCCGGCCACGCCCACCTGTATCGGCCCTGAGCGTATACACTGACGATTTCCCCCTGCCTGCGAGGACCTGAGCATGCTCGAACTGCGCCCGAACTGTGAATGCTGTGGCTCTGATTTACCCGGCGATAGCCCGGATGCGTTGATCTGCTCGTTCGAATGTACCTTCTGCCGTGATTGCGACGAGCGTCAGCTCAAGGGCCAGTGCCCCAATTGCGGCGGTGAACTGGTCAAGCGCCCGGCCCGCTCGGCGGCCAAACTGGTGAACAACCCGGCGTCGACCCAGCGCATCGTCAAGGAACAGGGCTGCCCGACACATTGAGGTGAGCCTGATTGGCAAGGCATGGCCTTGTATCGCCGGCAAGGCCGGCTCCCACAGGATCGGCAAGCACCGACGTCCTGGCCTTGCTGTATGGATTCGACCACCAGGGGTAAACCATGGATATCTTCGAGCGCCTGAAACAGGCCGCCAGCGCCGATTGGCACAGCTATGTCGAGCACGACTTCGTTCGCCAGATGGGTGCCGGCACCCTGGCGCAGCCAGCGTTTCGCACGTACCTGGTGCAGGATTACCTGTTCCTGATCCAGTTCGCCCGCTCCTGGGCCCTGGCCGCCTACAAGAGCCGCACCCTCGCCGATATCCGCGCCGCCCAGGCAGGGCTGGCGGCGATCCTCGACGAAACCGAGCTGCACGTGCGCCTGTGCGAGCGCTGGGGGCTGTCGCCCGCGGACCTCGCGGCGACCCCAGAGCACCAGGCCACGGTAGCCTATACCCGCTTCGTGCTGGACTGCGGCGCCGCCGGCGACCTTCTAGACCTGCACATAGCCTTGGCGCCGTGCGTGATCGGCTACGCCGAGATTGGCCGCAACCTGACGCCGAACGGTGTCCAGGCGCTGGGCGATCATCCTTATCGCGAATGGATTGGCGAGTACGCCGGTGCCGGTTACCAGGGCGTGGCCACCGCTGCCCGCGCGCATCTGGATGAGCTGGCGGCCCGGACCATGACCGAACGGCGATTCGAGGAACTGGTCAAGGTCTTCGCCCAGGCCTCGCGGCTGGAAGCGGACTTCTGGCAGATGGGGCTGGAGGCGGCTGGGCAGTAATCTAGAAGCAACTCCACAGGTCAGTAATCGTAGCGATCCACCGCCCTGCGCCGCTCGTTGTCATCGCGCATGTCGTAGTTGGCGGTGGTCTGGATGTTGGTGTGGTGGGCAAGCTTTTGCGCGATCGACAGGTCATGCTCCTCGATCACCCGGGTGATGAACGAGCGGCGAAAATCGTGGGGCATGATCTTTACCCCGACCTGGGTGCCGCGCTGGCGGGCAATGTAGTAGATCGCGTGCTTGGTGATGCGCTCGCGGGTAATGTGGCTGCCACGGCGGATCCGGTTGAACAGGAACTCATCGTCGGCCTGCCCTTCAGGCAACTGCTCGCGGCGAAACGCCAGCCAGGCGTTGAGCTTTTCAAAGGCCCAGGGCGGTGCGTACTTGATCAGTTGCTTGTTGCCCTTGCCCAGCACCTGCAGGCTGCGCTCATCAAAGTCCACCTGGCTCAAGGTCAGGTTGACCGACTCGGACTTGCGCATGCCGGTGCCATACAACAAGGCAATCACCGCCGCATCGCGCAGGCCCTGGGGCCGCGGGTCGGCGGCGCAGGCGTCCATCAGTTCGCGGATCAGGCTGCGCTTGAGGTTGCGCCCGACCGGCAATCGAGCGCCTTGGGTTGGCTTGACCGTGCGGATCTTGAGCAATTGCTCCTGGCTGATCAGGCTCAGGCGCCAGGCCTCGTTCATCACCCCGCGCACCGCGTTGACGTAAAGCGACGAGGTGTTCGGCGCATAGCCGTCGGCGCGCAAGGCCGCTACCAGCGCGGTGACATGCCCGGGCTCAAGCTGGTGCCAGGGCACCTCGGCGATGTCGCAATCCTCGAAGCCCAGGCGGTCGGCGGCATCCTGGAGGATGTACTTCATGGTCAGCTGGCTGGACGGCGCCAGGCGGGCGAGGTATTGCAGCAAGGGGTTTTGCAGTGAATCGGACAAACCGGGAATCCTGTAGAGCGCAACAGAGGTCAGGGGCTTGCAACGGGCCAGTCTGACTCGTGACAGCGCCGCGGCCACTGACCTGCATCACGATCAGGTCTTTGATTGGCAAGTCTTTTTGGCCACGGCAAGAATCCCGATAGTACCTCATCGACGCCCTTGGAATCGATTGAGGGCAATTTCATGGCACCGGCTCATCCAGGTACAACTGCACGGTCTCCGGGGTCAGCGACAGGACTTCATGGGTCAAGCCGTCGTAATCGGTCTCGCCCCGCTCCAGGTAGCCATCGCGGCGCTTGACGATGTACGGCACATAGCCGCGCGGTTTACCGGTGTCGGTATCGATCATCTGCAGACGCTTGCCGTACAGCGGCACAGGCTCGATCTGCGGTACCAGGGGCGGACGACCGGCATCCACCTGGTAGGGAACCCACTCCGGCAGCCGGTCGCGGTGCTTGGCCACTTCGCTGAGCACCTGGGCGACCGGCAGTTGCATGGTTTTCGAGTAGTAGGCGTTGTAGGGGAAGGCGGTGATGCTCAGCTTGCAGGGGATGCTGGTCTTGCCCGCCAGCAGGCGATGGATTGCCGGCTTGAGCAGCGCCGTCTCGGTGCTGCGGTCCGGGGTGGTCTTGTTGAAACGTGCCCAGACCACATAGTTGTAGCCCCGGACTTCGGAGATGCCCTCGAAGTCCACCCCGCCGCCCAGGTTGTAGATCATGGCATGACCGACGGTGAAGTCCTGGTCGTCATCCAGGGCGCACTTGAGCCACTCACCGATCTGCCCGTCGCCGGTGTGCCGTTTGAACAGGCTGACAATCTCTTCATCGCTGCGAAAGCGCAGATAGTAGGAGCCGTCGTGATAGGTGAACGAACTGAATTCCAGCGGCATCGATTCGATGCCATGGCTGCAACCGCCGAGCGACAGGGCAGCGCCCAGGGCGCAAGCGGCCAGGCGTAGAGAGGGGGCAAACAAAGGCGGCGTCATCCATGAGCATACAAGGCGCGCAAGAATGCCCAAGGCCACGCCTGCCAGCAAGCATTTCCGTGTCCGGTGGCCGAGGCGATGGGCTACAGTTGCCCAGATACCCTCCCGACCTGAGGCCCCATGGCTTTCCATCGACTGACCCGCACCCACCCGCGCCTGAGTTTTTCTGCCGTTGTCGGCAGCCTGAGCGGCTGGCTGATCCCGGCCGATGGCCTGGTTCAGCACATCCTCACCGGCTGGAACATCGGGGTCTGGCTGTACCTGCTGCTGGTGCTGTGGCTGACGCTGCGCGCAAGCCCCGAGAAGGTGCGCGAAGTGGCCTGCATCGAGGATGAAAACGCGGGGCTGGTGCTGTTCACCGTCAGCATCGCGGCAATCGCCAGCCTCGCCGCAGTGACCCTGCAACTGGCCGCCAGCCGTGGTCTTGTCGGCGGCTCGCAGATGCTGCACTACGTTTATACCGGCTTCACCGTCGCCGGCTCCTGGCTGATGATCGGCATGATTTTCAGCCTGCACTACGCCAGGCTGTTCTACACCGCCGGCAGCAAGGAGCCGCTACTGCGCTTTGCCGATGGCGAGCTGAACCCCGATTACTGGGATTTTCATTACTTCTCCTTCACCCTCAACGTCGCCGTGCAAACCTCGGACGTGGGCGTGGCCGACCGGCAGATGCGCCGCATCGTCCTGGCCCATTCACTGGTAGGTTTTGTTTTCAACACCGCGATTCTGGGTTTTACCATCAATATTGCCGCCGGCCTGCTGAACTGACGGCACGCCTTCGAGCACCTCGGCGGCGCAGCGGGCAATGCGCTGGCAGGCCTGCTCCAGGCGCTCGCTGTCGAGCACCAGGCCAAAACGCAGGTGCCCGGCGGCGCTGGGGCCGAAGGCATCGCCGGCCAGCACCGATACCCCATGTTCCTCCAGCAGGCGCTCGGCAAAAGCCTGGGCACCCATGCCGGTCTCGCGGATATCGACCATCACGAACATGCCGCCATCGGGCTTGTGCACGCGGATGCCCGGGCAGCCTTCAAGGCTGGCACAGACCCGGTCACGCCGCTCACGGTAGGTGTCGCGCATTTGCCGCACCTCGGGCAGGTCTTGCTCAAGGGCCACCTGGGCGGCGTTCTGGATAAAGTCCGGCAGGCCATAGAGCATGCACAGGGCCAGGTTACTCAAGTGCTCGGTCAACAGCTGCGGGCCGATTACCCAACCGACCCGCCAACCGGACATGGCATGAGACTTGGACAGGCTGTTGATGGTCGCGCTGCGCTCGGCCATGCCCGGCAGGCTGGCCGGGCTGAAATGCTTGCCCTCAAACAGCAGCTCGCTGTAGACCTCATCGGAGATCAGCCACAAGTCATGTTTGATGCACAGGTGCGCCAGGCGCTGCCAGGTGGCCTTGGGCAGGCTGGCGCCGGAGGGGTTGTGCGGGCTGTTGAGCAGCAAGGCGCGCGTGCGCGGGGTAATCAGCCGAGCGACATCATCGGCGTCGACCCGAAAGCCCTGCTCCGGGCGCACCGGCACCGGTACCACCCTGGCTGCGCAGGCGCCAAACACCGCCTCGTAGGTCACGTACATGGGCTCGGCGACGATCACCTCATCGCCCGGGTCGAACAGGCACTGGGCCACGCCATACAGCGCACATTGCGCCCCGGCCAGCACCACCACTTCCAGCGGGTCGACCGGCTGCCCGCTATGTCGGGTGTGGTGAGCGGCAATGGCACTGCGCAAGGCTTCGCTGCCGCGCACATCGGAATAATGGGTATGGCCGGCGCGCAGGCTGTCGATGGCGGCATCGACAATCGGCTGAGGGGTATCGAAATCCGGGTCGCCAATCGACAGCAGGATGATGTCCCGGCCCTGGCCTTGCAGTTCGACGGCACGGTAGTGGATGTTCCAGGCTGCAGCACCGTCACCGGCGATACGTTGGGTGAGCGCGGAATAACGCATGGACGGTCTCCTTGACTGAACCCGGACGCGCCATTGGTCTGAAACTCCCTGGCAAGCATCCCAGCCGACTGCCGGTAAAAATAGCAGAACAGCGCGACAGCACGCGGTGAAATATTGCCGGCAAACGTTTGCCGGGAAAGGGAAAGTGTCCGCCCTGCCCTCCAGTGAGCGTGACCTGGGTCAAACAATCGGAAAACCGTCATGATCGGCGCCGGACACTGGCGCCAGTGATGCTATGTTTAGGTTTCCCGTCGGGTCCCACCGACCCGCCCACTCTTGCGTGAGGTTCACCGTACACGGAGGCCGGCATGAACAAGCTGACGTTCCCCAACGCCTGCCAGATGATGCGCTGGCATTTTCATCCGCTGGGCTTCGAGGCCAGCATGGACGCCCCGCGCAGCATGGTGGCGCGCCTGTTCGACCGGGCCACCGGCGAAACCTTGCTGGCGGTTGCCGGCATTCCCTGTGCCACGCTGATGCCTGCGGCTGACGTCGAACGCATCATCGAGGCGGTGGAGGCGGAACTCGACGCCTTCCAGACCTCCTGCAACCTGCGCGCCGCCGGCTGATCAGCTGGCGGCCAGGGGCTCGCGCCCTCGCTCGATATCGGCAATGAAGCGCTCGGCCGGCTGTGGCTGGCCGAGCAGATACCCTTGCAACGAGTCACACCCCAGCCGGGTCAGGAAACTCTGCTGGCGATCGGTCTCGACCCCTTCGGCAACAATCCGCAAGCCCAATGCCTGGCCCAGGGCGACGATTGCCGAGACGATGGCGGCATCGTCGCTGTCCTGCTCCAGGTCGCGAACAAAGCCTCGGTCGATCTTCAGCTCGTTGGCCGGCAGGCGCTTGAGGTACATCAGGCTCGAATAGCCGGTACCAAAGTCGTCAATGGACAGGTCCACGCCCATGTCCGATAGCCGCTGCAGCACCTGCATGCTGGCATCGGCGTCGCGCATGGCGGTGGTTTCGGTGATTTCCAGGGTCAGGCTGTTGGCCGGCAACTGATGCCGCGCCAGCACCTTGGCCACACTCTCGACCAGCCCTGTGTGACAGAACTGGATGGCCGAGAGGTTCACCGCGATGCGCCAGTTGCTGTGGCCTTGATCGATCCAGATGCGCATCTGCCGGCAGGCCTCGTCCAGCACCCATTCGCCGATCGGGATGATCAGCCCGGTCTTCTCCGCCTGGACGATAAAGCGGTCCGGCAGCATCAGGCCATGCTGCGGGTGCTCCCAGCGCAGCAGTGCCTCGGCGCCGATCGGCTGGCAGTTGTGGGCATCGAACTTGGGCTGGTAATACAGGCAGAACTGCCCCTGCTCCAGGGCCACGCGCAAATCCTGCAGCAGTTGCAGTTGCAGGCGCGCGTTGCTGTTCATCGACACGTCGAAGAAGCTGTAGCCGTTCTTGCCGGCGCTCTTGGCGTGGTACATGGCCGCGTCGGCGTTGCGCAGCAGCTCATGCTGGTCGATGCCATTGCCCGGGTACAGGACGATACCGATGCTCGCCGAAATCTGCAGGCTCTGCTCGGCGACGCGAAAGCTGCGCGAAATCAGGTTGACCTGCTTGGCCGCCACACCCACGGCGTCATCGGCTTCCTGCAAGTCGACCAGCAGCACGAACTCATCGCCGCCGATTCGCGCCAGGGTATCCTGGCTGTGCAGATGGCCGCGCAGGCGCAGGGCGACTTCCTTGAGCAACTGGTCGCCCATATGGTGGCCGAAGGCGTCGTTGACCGGCTTGAAGCCGTCCAGGTCGATGAACATCAGGGCGAAACAACCACCCTGCTCGGCCACCTTGCTGATCGCCTGCTCGATACGGTCGGCCAGCAGCGTACGGTTCGGCAGGCCGGTGAGCGTGTCATGCAGGGCCAGTTGGGTCAGTTCCTGGTTGGCCAGGGTCAGCGAGCGCGCAAGTTCGGCTGTACGGGCTTCCAGGCGGGCATCCAGTACCGAGGTCAGCAAGGCTGCGGCCAGCACCGCCAGGGTAGTGATCAGCACCAGGTAATCCAGGCCGTTGCCACTCAGGCCCTTGCCCAGCGCTGCGCAGTAGCTGCCTTCAGGGAAGTTCGCCGCGGCCATGCCGGTGTAATGCATGCCGACGATCGCCATGCCCATGATGATCGCCGCGCCGCCACGAATCTGCCGCACGTACAGGGTTTGCTGGCGCAGGCGGAAGGCGATCCACAACGCTGCCGCCGAAGCACCGACTGCAATCAGCAACGAGGCGCTGAACAGCGTGGGGTCGTAGTCGATGCCCGGCGCCATGCGCAGCGCCGCCATCCCGGTGTAGTGCATGCTGCTGATGCCGCTGCCCATGATCAGCGCACCGAACCCCAGTTGCAGCCAGGGCAAGGTCGGCTGGCTGACCAGCCACAGGGCAAAGCCCGACGACAGCCCGGCGATCAGCAGCGACAACAGGGTCAGGGTAATGTCATAGCCCAGCTCGATCGGCAGGCTCAGGGCGAGCATGCCGATAAAGTGCATCGACCAGATTCCGGTCCCCATGGCCAGGGCCCCGCCGCAGATCCACAGGTACACCGCACGGCCCTTGGCGGTGGTGATCCGGCCGGTCAGGTCCAGGGCGGTATACGAAGCAAGGATGGCCACACACAGCGAAATCAATACCAGCGAAGAGGAATAACTACCGATCAGCATGAGGCCTTCCACAACCCGTAGGCCGGGCACTGGCAAGGCCCGGGTAAAAGCCGATGATTGTACTCAACCTTTGGCGAAACGCACGGAGTTTTCGGTGGAAGATGGCAATAGCGAATCATCGCCATCTCAGGCAATTTCTAGAATATAAACTCCATATAAAACAATGTCTTAATAGATATAGTTAAAGTCATATAACGATAAACAGTGCAATCTGCACCGGAGGCTTCTAATCCGAATAGATAACCTTAACAAAGCTATCTATCCACTTGTTTTATAACACTTTATATCAATCACTTTGTTCAGAAAACGCTGCCTGTGAGTCCCACCCACCGCCCAACGCCGCGATCAACTGCACGCTGGCCACCAGCCGTCCCTGCAGCAGGTTGAGCACGCTGCGCTCGTTGCTCAGGGCGGTGGTCTGCACGTTGACCACGTCCAGGTAGGCAATCAGCCCGGCCTTGTACTGGTTGTTGGTCAGGCGCAGGGATTCGCGGGCCGAGGCCAGGGCTTCGCTGCGCACCCGCGCTTCGTCCTCAAAGACCTTGAGCTGCACCAGGTAGTTTTCCACTTCCTTGAAGCCGTCGAGCACAGTCTGGCGGTACTGGGCCACGGTCTGGTCGTAGACCGCTTCGCTGCGATCGACTTCGGCGGCGCGCTGGCCGCCGTCAAACAGGGTCATGGCCAGTTGCGGGCCGACCGACCAGAAGCGGTTCGGCAGGCTGATCCAGTCGCTGAAACTGCTGCTGCTGTAGCCGCCGCTCATGCTCAGGGTCAGGTCCGGAAAGTAGGCGGCGCGGGCCACGCCGATGCTGGTGTTGGCCGACATCACGTTGCGCTCGGCCTTGGCGATGTCCGGGCGGCGCTCAAGCAACTGCGAGGGCAAGGCCACTGGCACCTGCGGCAGCACCGGGATGGCCTTGCTGTCGGCCAGGGCGAACTCGGCCGGCGCCTTGCCCAGCAGCACGGCGATGGCGTTTTCCAGTTGCGCGCGCTGCCACACCAGGTCGATCAGGTCGGCCTGGGTGCTTTTCAGCTGGGTCTGCGCCTGGGCTACCGCGTCCTTGCCCGAGACCCCGGCACGGTACTGGTTCTCGGTCATCTTCAGCGAACGCTCGTAAGCCTCGACCGTCGCCTCGAGCAGGCGTTTCTGCTCGTCGATCACCCGCAACTGCAGGTAATTCTGCACCAGCTCCGATTGCAGGCTCAGGCGGATCGCCGCCATGTCGGCGAGGCTGGCCTCGGCGCTGGCCTGGTTGGCGGCCAGGCCGTCACGCAGCTTGCCCCACAGGTCGGCTTCCCAGCTCACCCCCAACTGGGTGCTGTAGGTGTTGCGGATGCCGCTGCTGTTATTGCTCAGGCTCGAGCTTGAGCTGCCGGTGCCCTGGCTGGAGCGGGTCTTGCCGGCCGACAGGTCGAGGCTTGGGAACAGTGCGCCACGGGCGCTGCGCACCAGGGCCTGGGCCTGACGGTACTGGGCGGCATATTGGGCGACGGTCTGGTTGCTGGCATTGAGCTGCTCGACCAGGCCATTGAGCTGGGCATCGCCGTACAACTCCCACCAGGCACCGCGGGCGATGGCGTCCGAGGGGTTGGCTTGGGTCCAGCCTTCGGCGTGCTTGAACGCTACCGGCGCCGGGGTTTCCGGCCGGTGGTAGTCCGGGCTCAGGGTGCAGGCGCTGAGCATTGCCAGGCTCAGCGCGCAGGCCAGCAGGCGCGAGCCGCGGGCGGCCAGCAACGGCTGCAGCGAACGGTCGGAAAGAAACGGACGTCGGGTCATAGCGGGGTTTCCAAAGCAGCATCGGTACGCACGCCGCGCCAGTGGTTGAAGCGATGGCGCAGGCGGTCCAGATAGAGGTAGACCACCGGGGTGGTGTAAAGCGTGAGGATCTGGCTGAAGACCAGCCCGCCGATGATGGTCAGGCCCAGCGGTTGACGCATCTCGGCGCCCTCGGCATGGCTGAGCAGCAGCGGCAAGGCGCCAAGGATGGCCGCCAGGGTGGTCATCAGGATCGGCCGCAGACGCAGCAGGCAGGCGCGGCGGATCGATGCCTCCGGGCTCAGCTGCTCATGGCGCTCCAGCTGCAGGGCCAGGTCGATCATCATGATTGCGTTCTTTTTCACCACGCCGATCAGCAGGAACAGCCCGAGCAGGGAAATCAGACTGAACTCGCTGCCGACCACGTAGAGCGTGAGCAAGGCCCCTACCCCGGCCGATGGCAAGGTCGAGAGGATGGTCAGGGGGTGAATGTAGCTTTCGTAGAGAATGCCCAGCACCAGGTATACCGCCAGCAAGGCACCGAGAATCATGAACGGCTGGCCCTTCTGACTTTCGGCGAAGGCGTCACCGGTGCCGCCGAGCTTGGCGATCACGTCCTCGGGCAGGCCGACCTTGGCCACCGCCCGCTCGACCGCGGCCATGGCCTGGTCCTGGCTGTAGCCTTCGGCGATGTCGAAGTTGATGCTCTCGGAGGCGAACTGGCCCTCGTGGCTGACGCGGTCGTCGGCCAGGCTGTTCTCGTAATGGGCGAAGGTGGCCAGCGGCACCCGGGTGCCGTCGGCGGTAATCACCTGCACCTGCTCCAGGGTCCGCGGGTCCTGGGCGTACTTGGGGTTGATCTCCATCACCACCTGGTACTGGTTGAGGCTGTCGTAGATGGTCGAGATCTGCCGCTGGCTGTAGGCGTTGTTGAGCACCGAGGTGACCATGCTCATGTCGATGCCCAGGCGCTTGGCCTGTTCGCGGTCGACCACCAGGGTGATCTGCTGGGTACCGCCGCCCTCGCGGGCGTCGATGGCGGTCAGCTCCGGCAGGGCCTTGAACGCAGCGACCACCTTCGGGTACCACTCACGCAGGGCCGACAGCTCGCTGCTTTGCAGGGTGTAGAGGAACTGCGAGCTGCTCTGGTCGCGGCCACCGCCGAACTGCAGGTCCTGGTCGGCCATCAGGAACAGCCGTCCGCCGGGCACCTTGGGCAGCTCTTTGCGCAGGCGCTCGATGATCTTCTGCGCCGACACCTTGCGCTCGCCGATCGGCTTGAGGCGCACCAGCACCATGGCGTTGTTGGTGCCGCTGTTGCCGCCGATGAAGCCGGCCACGCTTTGCACCGCAGGGTCGGCGAGCAAGGCGCGGCGGTAGATTTCCATCTTCGGCTGCATCACCTGGAACGACAGGCCGTCGTCACCACGGACAAAGCCTATCAACTGGCCGGTGTCCTGCTGCGGCAGGAAGGTCTTGGGCACCATCACATACAGGGCGATGTTGACCGCGATGGTCACCAACAGGCTCAGCAGGGTCAGGCGCCGATGGCGCATGACCCAGTCCAGGCTGCGCCCATAACCGGCCATCATGCGTTGGTTGAGCTGCTCGCTCCAGCGTTGCAGGCGGGTCTGCTCGCCCTCCGGCTGGGCCTTGAGCCAGCGCGCGCAGAGCATCGGCGTGAGGGTCAGGGACACCAGCAACGACACCAGGATCGCCACCGCCAGGGTGATGGAGAATTCGCGAAACAGCGAACCGACGATGCCGCCCATGAACAGGATCGAGACAAACACCACCACCAGCGACAGGTTCATCGACAGCAGGGTGAAGCCGACTTCCTTGGAGCCCAGGTACGCGGCGCGCATCGGCGGCACGCCCTCGTCGATATGCCGGGAGATGTTCTCCAGCACCACGATGGCATCGTCGACCACCAGGCCCGTGGCGAGGATCAGGGCCATCAGCGACAGGTTGTTCAGCGAGAAGCCGCACAAGTACATGACCGCGAAGGTGCCAACCAGCGACACCGGCACCGCCAGGGTCGGGATCAGCGAGGCGCGCAGGTTGCCAAGGAACAGGAACACCACCAGGATCACCAGCACCACGGCGATGATCAGGGTGTGCTCGGCTTCCTTGAGGGTCGCCTTGATCACCGGCGAGCGGTCCATGGCCACGTCCAGCTTGACGCTGGCGGGCATCAGCGACTCCAGGGCCGGCAGTTGCTCCTTGATCCTGTTCACGGTCTCGATGATATTGGCGCCGGTCTGGCGGTTGATCACCAGCAACACCGCGTCCTGGTCATTGAAAAAGCCGCTGTTGTAGCGGTTCTCCACCGCGTCGCTGACCTTGGCCACATGGCTCAGGCGCAGCACCGCGCCGTCCTGGTAGCGAATCACCAGGGGTTCGTAGTCCTTGGCCTTCTCCAGTTGGTCGTTGGCCTGCACCTGCCAGTTGCGCTGGCCGTCCTCGATAAAGCCCTTGGGCCGGCGCTGGTTGGCATTGGCGATGGTCTGACGCACGTCATCGAGGGCCACGCCATACTGGTTGAGCAACTGCGGTTCGAGCTCGACGCGCACCGCTGGCAGCGAACTGCCGCCGATCTGCACCTCCCCTACCCCCGGCACCTGGGACAGGCTCTGGGACAGGATGGTCGAGGCGAGATCGTACAACTGGCCCTTTTGCAGCACGCTGGACGTCAGCGCCAGGACCATGATCGGCGCTTGCGACGGATTGTATTTCTTGTAGGTCGGCATGCTGCGCATGCCGCTGGGCAGCAGGTTGCGCGAGGCATTGATCGCCGCTTGCACTTCACGCGCCGCCGCGTCGATGTCACGGCCCTGGTCGAAGCCGAGGATCACCCGGGTCGAGCCCTGGCTAGAGCTGCTGGTCAGGGTGTTGACCCCGGAGATGGCGCCCATGGAGCGTTCCAGCGGCGTGGCCACGGTCGAGGCCATGACCTCGGGGCTGGCGCCCGGCAGGTTGGCCTGGACGACGATGACCGGGAATTCGATCTGCGGCAACGGCGCCACCGGCAACAGGCCGAAACTGACGCCACCGAGCAGCATGATTGCCAGGCTCAGCAGCATCGTCGCCACTGGGCGGGCGATGAAAGGCGCGGACAGGTTCATGGGCGGTAGCTCCAAGCTGCAAGCTTCAAGCTGCAAGCAGTTTGAGGTGACCTCTGCAACTGCGGTCCTACACCAGACCACTTGCAGCTTGTAGCTTGCAGCTTGTAGCTGGCGCCGATCACACCAAGTCTCCAGTCAGGCCACGGGAGCGAAGGCGCCTCGACAACCGATCAAAGTACAAGTAGATGACAGGCGTCGTGAACAGCGTCAGCACCTGGCTGACCAGCAGCCCACCGACCATGACCAGGCCCAGCGGCTGGCGCAGTTCGGCGCCGGAACCGGTGGCAAGCATCAGCGGGATGGCGCCGAACAGCGCCGCCAGGGTGGTCATCAGGATCGGCCGGAAGCGCAGCAGCGCCGCCTGGTAGATCGCCGCTTCAGGGGCCATGCCCTGGTTGCGCTCGGCCTCCAGGGCGAAGTCGATCATCATGATCGCGTTCTTCTTGACGATACCGATAAGCAAAATGATGCCGATGATGGCGATCATGCCCAGGTCGTTGCCGGAGAGGATCAACGCCAGCAAGGCGCCCACCGCCGCCGACGGCAGGGTCGAGAGGATGGTCACCGGGTGGATGTAGCTCTCGTACAGCACACCAAGCACGATGTACATGGTCACCACCGCCGCCAGGATCAGCAGCAAGGTGCTCGACAGCGAGGCCTGGAAGGCTTCGGCCGCGCCCTGGAAGCGGGTTTGCACGCCCACCGGCATGCCAATGTCCTGCTGCACCTGCTCGATGACCTTGACCGCTTCACCGAGGGCCACACCCTGGCCCAGGTTGAACGACATCATCACCGCCGGGAACTGACCGATATGGGCAATCGCCAGTTGCGCCTGGCGCTGCTCGATGCGCGCCAGGCTCGACAGCCGCACCTGGCCGCCGTCGCTGGCCTTGACGTGAATCTGCTCAAGCACTTGCGGGCCGATGCTCGACGCCGCCTCGGCCTGCAGCACCACGCGGTACTGGCTGGCCTGGGTGTAGATGGTCGAAATCTGCCGCTGGCCGAAGGCGTCATACAGGGCATTGGTGATGTCGGCGACGTTGATGCCCAAGCGGCTGGCGGCGTCGCGGTCGATCACCAGAAACACCTGCAGGCCTTTGTCCTGCAGGTCGCTGGCAACATCGGCAAGCTCCGGGCGCTGCTGCAGGGCATCGACCAGTTTGCCGCTCCACTGCGCCAGCAACTCGGCATCGGGCGATGACAGGCTGAACTGATACTGGGTGCGGCTGACCCGGTCCTCGATGCTCAAGTCCTGCACCGGCTGCATGAACAGGCGGATGCCGAGCAGTTTGTCGACCTGCGGCTGCAGCCGGGCAATCACCTGGGCAGCGGTAAGGTCTCGCTCGCCATGCGGCTTGAGGTTGATCAGCAGGCGGCCACTGTTGAGGGTGGCGTTGTCGCCATCGACGCCGATGTAGGACGACAGGCTCTGTACCGCCGGATCTTTGAGGATCACCGCGCTGAGCTCCTGCTGACGCTGGCTCATGGCGGTGAACGACACCGACTGCGGCGCCTCGGAAATGCCCTGGATCACCCCGGTGTCCTGCACCGGGAAGAAGCCCTTGGGCACCACCAGGTACAACAGCACGGTCAGACCCAGGGTTGCCACCGCCACCAGCAGGGTCAACGGCTGGTGCTTGAGCACCCACTGCAGGCCACGGCCATAGTAGTCAATCATCCAGTCGATCCAGGCGCCGCTGGCCCGGTAGAAACGGCCCTGCGCCTCGATCGCCGGCTCGCGTTTGAGCAAGCGTGCACACATCATCGGCGTCAGGGTCAGCGACACCACCAGGGAAATCAGGATCGCCACCGCCAGGGTAATGGCGAACTCGCGAAACAGCCGGCCGACCACGTCAGCCATGAATAGCAGCGGGATCAGCACCGCAATCAGCGAGAAGGTCAGCGAGATCAGGGTGAAGCCGATTTGCCGGGCGCCCTTGAGCGCGGCCTGCATCGGCGTCTCGCCCTCCTCGATATGCCGCGAGATGTTCTCCAGCATGACGATGGCATCGTCGACCACAAAGCCGGTGGCGATGGTCAGGGCCATCAGGGTCAGGTTGTTGATCGAAAAGCCAGCCAGGTGCATGACCGCAAAGGTGCCGATCAGCGACAGCGGCACGGCCACCGACGGAATGATGGTAGCGCTGAAGCGGCGCAGGAACACGAAAGTGACCATGACCACCAGGGCAATGGCGATCAACAGCTCGTGGCGTACGTCCTTGACCGAGGCGCGGATGGTCTGGGTGCGGTCGGTGAGCACGCTGACGTCCAGGCCCGCCGGCAGGTTGTCGGTGATCGACGGCAGCATGGCCTTGATCCGGTCGACCACTTCGATGACGTTGGCCCCGGGCTGGCGCTGGATGTTCAACAGTACCGCCTGGTTCTGGTTGGCCCAGGCGGCCAGGCGCTCGTTCTCGGCGCCGTCGACGATCTCGGCGACGTCCTTCAGGCGCAGCGGCGCACCGTTTTTGTAGGCGAGGATGAGGTTGGCGTATTCCTCGGGCGAACGCAGCTGGTCGTTGGCGTCGAGCATCGAGACCCGGGTCGGGCCGTCGAAGTTGCCTTTGGGTTGGTTGACGTTGGAGGCGCCGATCAGGGTGCGCACGTCGGCCAGGTTCAGCCCGGCCGAGGCCAGGGCGTCGGGGTTGACCTTGATTCGCACCGCCTGGCGCTGGCCACCGGCGATGCTGACCATGCCGACGCCGCCGATCTGGGCAATCTTCTGCGCCACCCGGGTGTCGACCAGGTCGTTGAGCTTGGGCAGCGGCATGGTTTTCGACGAAATCGCCAGGGTCAGCACCGGGGTGTCGGCCGGGTTGACCTTGTTGTACACCGGCGGCGCCGGCAGGTCGTTGGGCAGCAGGTTGCTGGCGGCGTTGATCGCCGCCTGGACCTGTTGCTCGGCGACGTCCATGTTCATGTCCAGGCTAAAGCGCAGGGTCAGCACCGAGGCACCGCCGGAGCTGGTCGAGGCCATCTGGGTCAGGCCGGGCATCTGCCCGAATTGACGCTCAAGGGGTGCGGTGACCGCGCTGGTCATCACCTGGGGGCTGGCGCCGGGATAAAGGGTCATGACCCGGATGGTCGGGTAATCGACCTGGGGCAATGCCGCCACTGGCAGCATCTTGTAAGCCATCAGGCCGGCCAGAACGATGGCCAGCATGCTCAGGGTGGTCGCCACCGGGCGCAGGATGAACAGCCGCGAGAGGTTCATGCGCCGGCCTTGCCCTGAGCGCCGGTCGCGGCGGAAGCGTCTTTGTTGTCCTGGCCCTGCAGGTGCTGGCCTGGGGTGACGGGAACGTCGGCGCTGTCGTTAACCACTTCGACGTCGCTGCCATCGCGCAGGCGGTCGGTGCCTTCGAGCACCACCCGCTCGCCTTTGGCCAGGCCTTCGGTGACCACGGTGAGGTCGCCGTCACTGGCACCCAGCTTGAGCTGGCGGATGCGCACCTTGTTGTCGCCTTCCATGACATAGACGAACGAGCCGTCGGTACCGAACTGGATTGCCGCCGAAGGCGCCAGCACCACGCCCTTCAAGGTGTCGGCCAGCAGCCGCACATTGACGAACTGGTTGGGGAACAGCGCTTCGTCCTGGTTCTCGAAGAAGGCCTTGAACTTCAGGGTGCCGGTGGTGGTGTCGATCTGGTTGTCGAGGCTGCGCAGTACACCAACCGCCTGCTGCTTGGCATCGCTGCGGTCCCAGGCCTCGACCGGTAATTGTGCGCCACTGCGGTAGCGCGCCAGCACCGTGTTGAGCTCCGATTCGGGCAAGGTGAAAGCCACGCTGATTGGCTGAGTCTGGGTGATGACCACCAGCGCGGTGGTGTCGTTGGCCGCCACCAGGTTGCCGACGTCGAGCTGGCGCAGCCCCAGACGGCCATTGATCGGCGCGCGGATGCGGGTGAATTCGAGGTTGAGTTTGGCGTCACCTACCGCCGCCTGGTTGGTCTTGATCGTCCCCTGGTACTGGCCGACCAGCGCCGCCTGGGTGTCCAGGGTCTGCTTGGCGATGCTGTCTTCGGCGTACAGGCCTTGATAGCGCTGCAGGTCGATCTGGGCGTTTTTCAGTTGCGCCTGGTTCTGCGCCAGGGTGCCTTCGGCCTGTTGCAGGGCGATCTGGTAGCTGCGCGGGTCGATCTCGGCCAGCAGGTCTCCGGCCTTGACCTTCTGCCCTTCCTGGAAGTTGACCTTGACCAGCTCGCCACCGACCCGGCTGCGCACGTTGACCGTGTTGGTCGCCGTCACCGTGCCCAGGGCCTTGAGGTACACCGGGAAGTCGCCAACCGTCGCCGGCTCGACCCGCACCGGCACCGGACCTGCGAACGCGCCAAAGCCCGGCCGCCCACCCTTGCCACCCGGCGCAGCAGCGGCCTTTTGCGCGACCGGCGACGGCCACAGCCACCAGCCGAGGCCAGCGACCAGCAGCAGGATCAGCAGGCCGACAAGCCAGCGACGGGAGGAACGGGAACGAGAAAGCATGGGTTGATCGACCATTGTGCGGGAAAGAATTCTTTTGAGGAGGCTGAACGATAAGCACTGAAGACGGATAAGCAAAGCGCCTTTACCGGCACTTTACTTTGAGCTTACGTAGCTAAAGTAATGAACTATAAATAAAAACGGCCTGGACGAGGGCCAGGCCGCAACAACTCTTAGCAATTATTAACAATAATCGCGTCGCCCTCGCCGCTCCTTGTGGGAGCTGGCGTTGCCAGCGATGGGCTGCGCAGCAGCCCCGGCAGGGTCGCTATTACTTCAGGACTGCCAGAGCAGCCTCATAGTTCGGCTCTTCAGCGATTTCGCCGACCAGCTCGCTGTGCAGCACCTTGTCGTTCTCGTCCAGCACCACCACGGCACGGGCAGTCAGGCCGGCCAGCGGGCCGTCGGCGATAGCTACGCCGTAGTGTTCCTTGAACTCGGCGCCGCGCAGCAGCGACAGGTTCTGCACGTTCTCCAGGCCTTCAGCGCCGCAGAAGCGCGCTTGCGCGAACGGCAGGTCAGCGGAGATGCACAGTACGACGGTGTTGTTCAGCGTGCTGGCTTGCGCGTTGAACTTGCGCACCGAAGTAGCGCAGGTCGGGGTGTCGACGCTTGGGAAGATGTTCAGCACTTTGCGCTTGCCGGCCAGGGAGGCCAGGGTCACGTCGGCCAGGCCAGCACCAACCAGGGAAAACGCAGGCGCCTTGGCGCCGACTTTCGGCAGTTCGCCTTTGACCTGAACCGGGTTGCCTTTAAGAGTCACTTGAGCCATGAACGAAGTCCTTATGCGGGGGATGAGTAAAGGACCAGAGTTAAGCATGAAAGTGCCCGTCTACCTATGGGCCGATGTTAAATTGTTGAATTGCCAGACAACTTTTGTGGACAATTTTTAGTCATTCGGGAGCCGATTGCCGGCTCCCGAATCCATAGGTTCAGTTCAGCAGCGAGTAAACCAGCGCCGAGATGGCCACCAGGCCCACGGCGACGACGAAGACGTTGGACATCTGCCCGCGGTACTTGCTCATGGCCGGCACCTTGCGGATGGCGTACATCGGCATCAGGAACAGGATCGCAGCGATCACCGGGCCACCAAGGGTCTCGATCATGCCGAGAATGCTCGGGTTGAGGGTGGCGACAATCCAGCAGATCACCAGCATGAAGGCCGCGGTCATGCGGTCCAGGGCCTTGGCGCCCGGACGCTTGCCGGTCTTGACGATCAGGCCCTTGAGGCCTTCGCTGGCACCGATGTAGTGGCCCAGGAACGACTTGGCGATGGCGATGAAGGCAATCAGCGGCGCGGCAAAGGCGATGGTCGGGTTGCTGAAGTGGTTGGCCAGGTACGACAGGATCGACAGGTTCTGTGCCTTGGCTTCGGCCAGTTGCGCCGGGGTCAAGGTCAGTACGCAGCTGAACACGAAGAACATCACCATGGCCACCATCAGCAGGTGGGCGCGGCACAGGATCTGCCCGCTGCGCTCGTCGGCGTGCACGCCATAGCGACGTTTCTGGTCAACGGCGAACGCCGAAATGATTGGCGAATGGTTGAACGAGAAGACCATCACCGGGATCGCCAGCCACAGGGTGTGCAGGAACGCCGAACCCGAAGGCACTTCAGTGGCGGTAGTGAGGATGCCGCCGCTCCAGTGCGGGATCAGGAACACCGCCAGGAACGCCAGGGCAACGATGAACGGATAGACCAGCCAGCTCATGACCTTGACCGTGGCCTGCTCGCCGCAGCGCACGATGGCCAGCAACCCGAGGATCAGCACGAAGGACAGCACCGCGCGCGGTGGCGGCTCGATGTGCAGCTGGTGTTCCATGAAACTGCCGACCGTGTTGGTCAGCGCCACGCTGTAGATCAGCAGGATCGGGAAGATGGCGAAGAAATACAGCAGCGTGATCAGGGCACCGGCGCTGAGGCCGAAATGCTCTTCGACCACGTCGGTGATGTCGGCGCCATCGCGCCCGGAGAGCACGAAGCGGGTCAGGCCGCGGTGCGCATAGTACGTCATCGGAAAAGCCAGCAGCGCCAGGACCAGCAGTGGCCAGAAGCCGCCAAGGCCGGCGTTGATCGGCAGGAACAGGGTCCCGGCGCCAATCGCCGTGCCAAACAGGCCCAGCATCCAGGTGGTGTCCTGACGGGCCCAGCTGCCGAGGGCGGCGGGGGTTGATTCAAAGCGCTGTTCAACGCTTGGGGCCTGCTCATTCATCCGGGTGCAACTCCACTCGCAAGACTGCAACAGGGCTGAGAGTGGCGAAACAGAGGCCTCGCCTCTCTCAACCATATAAAGAGGGGCGCGATTGTGCGCCGTTTGGTTGCACTTGCAAAGCCCTGGCCGAGGAGTGGTTGCACCTTGGGCTAAAAGCATCGCGGGTCAAGCCCGCTCCTACGAATGGTGTAGGAGCGGGCTTGACCCGCGATAGGTTTTGCTTACTGAACCGCAGCGAAGGCCTTGGCCACCTGCTGCAGGTTGTCCGGACGCAAGCCGGCCATGCACACCCGGCCACTGTCGATCAGGTACACACCGAACTCGTCACGCAAGCGGCGCACCTGCTCGACGCTGAAGCCGGTGTAGCTGAACATGCCGCGCTGGCGCAGGAAGAACTGGAAGTCCTGGCCCGGCAGCAGTTTGGCCAGGGCATCGACCAGGGCCTGGCGCATGTCGAGGATACGCAGGCGCATCTGCTCGACTTCCGCTTGCCATTGGGCGTTGAGCTCGGCATCACCGAGCACCGCCGCCACCAGTTGGGCACCGAAGCTTGGCGGGCTGGAGTAGTTGCGGCGCACGGTGGCCTTGAGCTGGCCGAGCACGCTTTGCGCGGTATCGGCGTCATCACAGACCACCGACAGGCCGCCAACCCGCTCGCCATACAGCGAGAAGATCTTCGAGAACGAATTGCTCACCAGGCACGGCACACCGGCACGGGCGGCTTCGCGGATGGCATAGGCGTCTTCGGCCAGGCCTTCGCCAAAGCCCTGGTAGGCGATGTCGAGGAACGGGATCAGGTTGCGCGCCTTGACCACTTCGATCACCTGTTGCCACTGCGCCTGGCTCAGGTCGACCCCGGTAGGGTTGTGACAGCACGGGTGCAGCAGGACGATGCTGTTGCTCGGCAGGCCCTGCAGGGCGCTGAGCATGCCGTCGAAATCGACGCCACGGCTGGCCTGGTCGAAGTACGGGTAGGTGTTGACCTTGAAGCCTGCGCCTTCGAAGATCGCCCGATGGTTGTCCCAGGTCGGATCGCTGACCCACACCTGCGACTCGGGGAAGTAGCGCTTGAGGAAGTCGGCACCGACTTTCAGCGCACCGGAGCCACCGACGGTCTGCACGGTGGCCACACGGCCGCTCTCGACAGCAGGATGCGCGGCGCCAAACAGCAGTGCCTGGATCGCCTGGCGGTAGCTGTTCAGACCTTCCATCGGCAGGTACATCGAGGCTTCGTGAGGCTGGGCGGCAAAGCGTTGCTCGGCCTCGCGCACCGCAGCCAGCTGTGGCACCACGCCTGCGGCATCGTAATACAGACCGATACTCAGGTTGACCTTGGCGGCACGCGGATCGGCCTTGAAGGTCTCCATCAGGGAGAGAATCGGATCGCCGGCATAGGCATCGACATGTTTGAACACAGCGCACAGCTCCTTGGGTCAGGACAATTCGGACTAAAAGCTGTGTCGAGGATACCTGTACTGTGGGCCAAGGAACATTACCCTTGGTGCAACTGATCAGTGCATGTGTGCACAGTAATCGCTGGCAAGCCAGCGCCCACAATGATCAGCTAAAACCCTGTGGGAGCTGGCTTGCCAGCGATAGCGTGCTCAAGTTCACTATTGGGCCAAACTCTGCAACTGCTCAAGTTCCGCCACTGTCAGCGTCACGCCCTGCTTTGCCGACTGTTCACGCTCGCGGAACCGGCGCTCGCCCGGCAGGCGCTGCAAGCCCACTGCCTGCATCTGCCGCACCAGGTCGCGGCTGCGTTCGGCAAAGCGATTACCCACCGACTTGGCCGGGTCGATGACGATGATCAACTGGCCGGTCCAGGGCGTTTTCGCACCCGGGTGCTGTGACCAGTCGAACTCGAACGAGAAGTTGCCGCCGGTCAGTGCCGCCGCCAGCAGCTCGACCATCATCGACAGCGCCGAGCCCTTGTGCCCTCCGAACGGCAGCAAGGCACCGCCATCGAGAATCGCTTGCGGGTCGCGGGTCGGTTGGCCCTGGTTGTCGACGCCCATGCCTTCAGGCAGCAGTTCGCCCTTGCGCGCAGCAATCTGCACATCGCCGTGGGCGATGGCGCTGGTGGCCATGTCGAAGACAATCGGGTCGCTACCGGCGCACGGTGCGGCGAAGGCAATCGGGTTGGTGCCGAACAACGGCTGCTGGGCGCCATGGGGCACCACGCAGGTCATGCTGTTGACCACGCTCAGGGCCACCAGGCCTTCATCGGCAAACGGCTCGACGTCCGGCCACAAGGCCGCGAAATGGTGCGAGTTATGGATCGCCAGCACGGCAATACCGGCGCTGCGGGCCTTTTCTACCAGCAGCGCACGGGCCGCCGCCAGGGCCGGCTGGGCAAAGCCGCCGTTGGCATCGACGCGCACAAAACCGCTGGCAACGTCTTCGACGTAGGGCACAGCCTGGCCATTGACCCAGCCACTGGCCAGGGTCGAAACATACCCGGGGATACGGAACACACCGTGGCTGTGAGCGCCATCGCGCTGGGCGCTGGCGCAGTTGAAGGCCAGGGCCTGGGCCACCGCTGCGCTGCAACCATGACCGAGGAAAATTCGCTGCAACAAGGCCTGCAGGTCGGCAAAGGCAATCTGCGCGACAGCAGTGTCGGGACGTGCGGACATCTGTAGCTCCCTTATTGGATTTGGAATGGGCGACAGCGATGGGCAATGGCCAGACTTTCCCCCAGTGACAGCAAACTGTCAAATATTGACTTGATGACAGAAAACATTCATTTTCTGTTTCAACGTGTCGCCGCCTTCGAGAGTCGCCCTGTGAGCCAACCGATCAAACAGCGCCTGGAACACAGCCTGCACAACGCCGCAGCGTCCGGGCGCAAGATCGCCAGCTACATGCTCGCCCACCTCACCGACCTGCCCTTCGAAACCTCCGCCAGCCTTGCGGCCAAAATCGGCGTCAGCGAGTCGAGTGTCGGGCGCTTCTGCCGCTCGCTGGGCTACGAGCACCTCAAGGCTCTCAAACATGACCTCAAGGACGATCTGGGTGAAGGCCCGTGGCTGGTCGGTGATCGTCTGCAAGAATTTCGCCAGCAGCACGGCAAGGATGCCGCCGGCCTTGCGCGCAGCCTTGAACAGGAAGTTGGCGCGCTGGTGCGGGTTTACGAATACAGCCGCACCCCGGCGTGGGACACCGTCAGCCAGCGTCTGGCACAGCGACGCAAGGTATTCGTCGCCGGCTTTCAGACCGAGCGCGGCATCGCCCAGTGCATGGCCCACCTGCTGCAATACCTGCGCGATGGCGTGCAGGTGGTCGATGGCAGTGCCGGGCATTTTGGCGAGGTACTGCTCAGCGCTCCGGCCGATTGCGCCCTGGTGGTGTTCGAGGCGCGCCGCTATTCCCGCCATGCCCTGACCCTGTGCCGCAAGGCGTATGCGGCAGGCATTCCGGTAACCCTGGTTACCGACACTTTTTGTGACTGGGCCGATGCCAACGCCAGTGAGGTGTTTCGCATCCCCACCGAATTCAATCTGTTCTGGGAGTCCACCGCGACGATGCTGTCGTGGGTACACCTGATGGTCAACGAGGTCTGCAAGAAGCTAGGACCGGATGTTGAAAAACGCTTGGAAGCAACTGCAGCTCTACACAACGAATTCGTTGGCTACACGTCAACGAGCAAACAATAGCAAGAGTGCAAACAACAGATCGAGGTGTGTCATGAAACCCGTTATCCGCTTCGCAGGGGCTTGCGCCCTGCTGCTCGCCGGCTCGACCATGGCCCAGGCCGAAACCCTGAAGATCGCCACCGAAGGCGCATATCCACCGTTCAACTACGTCGATTCGGATAACAAGCTGCACGGCTTCGACGTCGACATCACCCACGCCCTGTGTGAGCAGATGAAGGTCGAATGCACCCTGGTGGCCCAGGACTGGGAAGGCATCATCCCGGCCTTGATGGCGAAGAAATACGACGCGGTGGTGGCGTCGATGATCAATACCGAAGAACGGCGCAAGAAGATCGCCTTCACCAACCACTACTACAAGACCCCGTTGTCGGTGGCCGTGGCCAAGGACAGTGAAATCACCGACGCGCAAACCGACTTCAAAGGCTACACGGTCGGCGCGCAATCTTCCTCGACCCAGGCTATCTATGCCGAGGACGTCTACGGCAAGGCCGGCGCCGACGTCAAACTCTACCCGACCCTCGATGAAGCCAACGCCGACCTCGCCGCCGGGCGCCTGGACGGGGTGATTGCCGACAAGTTCCCGCTGACCGAATGGCTGGGCAAGGCCGGCAAGGACTGCTGCAAGATCCTTGGCGACGTCAACGGCACCAAGGCCGACGCCTCGATTGCCGTGCGCAAGGAAGATGAAGCCCTGCGCGAGCGCCTGAACAAGGCCCTGGACGCAATCGTCGCCAACGGTACCTACCAGAAGATCGCCAGTCGTTACTTCGACTTCGATATCTATCAGTGACTGATCGCGGGTCAAGCCCGCTCCCACAAACTCTGTGGGAGCGGGCTTGACCCGCGAAGAGGCCCTCCAAAGCACCATCACTCTTGAACCGAGAGGGTTCGCCCATGCTCGAACAACTGTCACTGCTTTCCTTCGCCAGCGGCGGCTGGGGCCAGGCATTACTGGCCGGCGCCCTGGTGACCATCTCCCTGGCCCTGGCCTGCCTGCCCATCGGCTTGCCACTGGGCCTGGGCGTGGCCCTCGCCGCGCGCTCCTCCAAGCGCTTCCCGCGCGCCGCGGCGACGGTGTTCTCCACGGTGTTCCGTGGCCTGCCGGAATTGCTCACCCTGCTGATCATCTACTACGGCTGCCAGATCGCCGCGCAGAAAATCCTCCTGGCCATGGGCTATGAAGGCGAGGTGCTGATCAACACCTTCCTGGCGGCGATGATCGCCTTCAGCCTGGTGTTCGCCGCATTCTCCAGCGAAATCTGGCTGGCCGCGTTCAAAACGGTCGCCAAAGGCCAATACGAAGCATCGGCCGCGCTGGGCCTGAGCAAGGCCACCACCTTTCGCAAGGTGGTGTTCCCGCAACTGGTGCGCATTGCCCTGCCGGGCCTGTCGAACAACTGGCTGTCGCTGCTCAAGGACACCTCGCTGGTGTCGACCATTTCCCTGGTCGACCTGATGCGCCAGACCAATCTTGCGGTCAGCGTCACCAAGGAGCCGATGTTCTTCTACGGCGTCGCCTGCCTGGGCTACCTGCTGTTCTCGGCGCTGTCGGGACGGGTGTTCACTTTCATCGAGCGGTACTTCAGCCGCCATCTGCGGGGGGCACGGACATGAGTTTCGATCAATTGCTGGCGCTGGTGCTCGACCCCGACCTGCTGGAACGCTACGGCCCGCGCTTTATCGACGGCCTGCTGGTAACCGGCAAGCTGGTGGCGCTGTCGTTCACCCTCGGCGCCCTGCTCGGCATGCTCCTGGCCCTGGCCAGGTTGTCGAACAACCTGATGCTGCAACGTCTGAGCGCTGGCTACATCTACTTCTTCCGTGGCTCGCCACTGCTGGCCCAGCTGTTCTTGCTGTACTACGGCCTGGGTTCGCTCAAGGGTTTCTGGCAGGACGTCGGCCTCTGGTGGTTCTTCCGCGACGCCTGGTACTGCACGGTCCTGGCTTTCACCCTCAACACCGCCGCTTACCAGGCGGAGATCTTCCGTGGCAGCCTGCTGGCGGTCGCTCCCGGCCAGTACGAGGCCGCCAAGGCCCTGAGCCTGAAGCGCTCGACCACGTTCTTCAAGGTAATCCTGCCGCAATCCTTGATCGTTGCCATCGGGCCGTTGGGCAACGAGTTGATCCTGATGATCAAGGCCAGCGCCATTGCCTCACTGGTGACCATCTACGACCTGATGGGGGTCACCAAGCTTGCGTTCTCGCGCAGCTTCGACTTCCAGATCTACCTGTGGGCCGCCGTGCTCTACCTGCTGATCGTCGAGATCGTGCGTCGCAGCCTGAAACACATAGAAGCCCGCCTGGGCCGCCACCTGCGCTGATTGCCTGCTTGTGAGGACCGTTCCAATGCATTGTCAAACCATCGTTCTGGGTGCCGGCATCGTCGGCGTCTGCACGGCCCTTCATTTGCAGGCACGCGGGCGCAAGGTGATCCTCATCGATCACCAAGAGCCTGGCAGCGGCACCAGCCACGGCAACGCCGGGCTGATCGAGCGCTCCAGCGTCATCCCCTATGCCTTCCCCCACGAGTTGTCGAGCCTTTTGCGCTATGGCCTGAACCGCCAGCCCGACGTGCGCTACAGCTTCACCCACCTGCCGAAGATCAGCCCATGGCTGTTCAAGTACTGGAAAAACTCTTCGCCAGCGGGCCTGGCCGTGGCCACCCAGGCCATGCTGCCGCTGGTACAGCGCTGCGTCGAAGAGCACGACGCGCTGATCGAAGCAGCGGGCCTCGGCGAGCTGGTCAAGGCCAGCGGCTGGATCGAGGTGTACCGCAATGAAGACGCCTACCAAAAAGCCGTGGCCGACGCCCATGCGCTGCAAGCCTATGGCTTGAAGTACGAAATCCTCGATCGCCAGCAACTGCACGCACGCGAAGTGGACCTCAGCGGCAACGTGGTCGGCGGCATTCACTGGCTCGACCCCAAGACCGTCAGCAACCCCGGCGGCCTGACCCGCGGCTATGCGGCGCTGTTCGTCCAGCGTGGCGGCCAGTTCATCCACGGCGACGCCCGCACCCTGCGCCAGATCGGCAGCGAGTGGCAGGTCGACAGCCGCCAGGGGCCAATCACCGCACCCGAGGCGGTGGTCGCCCTCGGGCCACAGTCGGCCGAGCTGTTCAAGCCGCTGGGTTATCGCATTCCGCTGGAGATCAAGCGCGGCTATCACATGCATTACCGCGCCCGTGACGGCGCCGAGCTCAAGCATTCGATCTGCGATGCCCAGGGCGGTTACGTGCTCGCGCCCATGGCCATGGGCATCCGCCTGACCACCGGCATCGAGTTCGCCGCCAGCACCGATGCCGCCAACCAGATCCAGCTGCAGCGCTGCGAAGCCTTGGCGCGCAAGGTCTTCCCGCTGGGTGAGCGGGTCGATGCCGAGCCCTGGCTGGGCCGCCGCCCGTGCCTGCCGGACATGCGCCCGGTGATCGGCCCGGCCGCTCGCCACAAGGGCCTGTGGTTCAACTTCGGCCATGCCCACCACGGCCTGACCCTGGGCCCGGTGACCGGACGCCTGCTGGCGGAGCTGATCACCGGCGAAACGCCATTTACCGATCCTGCGCCTTATCGCGCGGACCGCTTCAACTGATCGCGGGAGAATAACAACATGACCGCTTCACTGAGCCTTGCTACCCCAACCCCTGCCCCTCAGGCCGACCCGCGCAAGGTCGTGGTGACCATCGAGGGCCTGAACAAGCACTACGGCGCCTTCCATGTGCTACGCGACATCAACCTCAACGTGCGCGAGGGTGAGCGCATCGTCCTGTGCGGCCCTTCCGGTTCAGGCAAATCGACGCTGATCCGCTGCATCAACCGCCTGGAAATTGCCGAACAGGGCAACATCCGCGTCAACGACACCGACCTTTCCCTGACCACCCGCCAGGCCGCCGAAGTGCGCAGCGAAATCGGCATGGTGTTCCAGCACTTCAACCTGTTCCCGCACATGAGCGTGCTCGACAACTGCACCCTGGCGCCCATGAGCGTACGCGGCCTGTCGCGCAAGGAGGCCGAAGAACGCGCGCGCTTCTACCTGAACAAGGTGGGCATCGAAAGCCAGGCCGCCAAGTACCCCAGCCAACTGTCCGGCGGCCAGCAACAACGGGTAGCGATTGCCCGGGCGCTGTGCATGAAGCCGAAGATCATGCTGTTCGACGAACCGACCTCGGCGCTGGACCCGGAGATGGTCGCCGAAGTGCTGGACGTGCTGGTGAAACTGGCTGACACCGGCATGACCATGCTCTGCGTCACCCACGAGATGGGCTTTGCCCGCCAGGTGGCCGAGCGGGTGCTGTTTCTCGATGGCGGCCAGATCATTGAAGACGCCAGCCCCGAGGCGTTCTTCAACAACCCGCAGAGCGCACGGGCCAAGGGCTTCCTGGCGCAGATACTGCACTGAGGCCTTTGGGCAAGGCTTCGCCTTGCATCGCTGGCAAAGCCAGCTCCCACAAGTTCTGAGCAGTTCCCAAGGCCAGCGCCAATCCTGTGGGAGCTGGCCTTGCCGGCGATGGGCTGCGCAGCAGCCCTTGTTCATTGCCTGGCATATTGGTTATGTTATAACGCATAACTTAGCAATCCCACGCCAGCGACCTCACCCATGCCAACCGCCCCACCCGCCAACCAACGCCTGCTCTGCATCGACGCCCTGCGCGGCCTGGTCATCGTCTTCATGCTGCTCGACCATGTGCGCGAAACCTTCTTCCTGCACCGCCAGGTCAGCGACCCGATGGACGTCGCCAGCACCGACCCCTGGCTGTTTCTCAGCCGTACCCTCGCCCATTTGTGTGCGCCGGTGTTCGTCCTGCTCACCGGCCTGTCGGCCTACCTGTACGGCGAAAAGCATCAGGGCAAAGCCGCGGTCTCGGCCTTCCTGTTCAAACGTGGCCTGGTGCTGGTGTTGCTGGAATTCACCCTGGTCAGCCTGGCCTGGACCCTGGAGTTGCCGCCGAAGGTGATCTACCTGCAAGTGATCTGGGCCATCGGCCTGAGCATGATCGCCCTGGCCGGCCTGGTGTGGTTGCCGCGGCCGCTGCTGGTGGTGCTCGGTGCGCTGATCGTCGTTGGCCACAACCTGCTCGATCCGCTGCACTTCGCGCCAGGTTCAGCGCTGCACCTCCCGTGGGCCGTGCTGCATGATCGTGGCTGGATCGACCTGTCGGGCAGCCTGCGCCTGCGCACTTCCTACCCCCTACTGCCATGGATCGGCGTGATTGCCCTGGGTTATGCCATGGGCCCTTGGTTTGGCCGTGATGCCAACGCGCGGGCCCGCCAACGCAAGCTACTGCTCAGTGGCACTGGCGCCCTCGTGGGCTTCCTGCTGCTACGCCTGCTCAATGGCTACGGTGAGGCGCCGTGGCAAGTGGCGCAAACCACGCTGCGCACCCTGATGAGCTTTTTCAACATTACCAAGTACCCACCTTCGCTGCTGTTTCTGGCCCTGACCCTGGGCGTCGGCCTGTTGCTGCTGCGCAGGTTTGAGCAACTGCAAGACAGCCATGCGATCCAGGTGCTGAGCGTGTTCGGCGCCGCGCCGATGTTCTTCTACCTGCTGCATTTATATGTGCTGAAGCTGCTGTACCTGATCGCCGTCACCTGCTTTGGCCTGAACCAGGGCAGCTACTTTGGTTTCGACGGGGTCTGGGCAGTGTGGCTGACAGCAATCGTCCTGAGCGTTGCGCTCTATCGGCCGGTGCGCTGGTTCGCCGCGCTCAAGGCGCGGCGCCGCGATATCAGCTGGCTGAAGTACTTCTGAACAGGCCTGCCCCTGCCAGCAGGGGCAGGCCGGGTATATTACTGAGGGTGCATTTTCGACTTGATCAGGCCGGCGATGAAGGTGAGCACCGCGCCCCCCGCACCGCCACCGACAATACTGCTGATCAGTGCCGGCAGGTCCAGCGAACCGCCCGCGGCCACCGCCGCACCGGGTTCACCGGTAAAGGCTGCGAGTATCTGCCCGACAATCACCCCACCCACTCCACCGAAGATCGAGTTGAGTAACGGGCCCATGCTCTGCTTGCTCATACCGGCTGCGTTGCCGCCCACCACACCGGCAACAATCTGAATGATCAGACTGACAATATCCATGATCCAACCCCTTTGTAGCGTTATGAATTGACGACTCGCGTCCTGCTACTTCAGAAAGTCACGACCACGGGAACAGAGACGCCTGGCTCCAGTCAACGACGGCACGCTGTTGCGGATGGGCACAGTATAGGTAGCAAGCGGCCAGTGCGCCAAAACGGCGCTCAGGGCTTGATGTTTTTCAGGCTGTTGAGCAGGCCCAACAGTGCTTGCAGTTTGTCTTCGCCGAACTGTTCGAGGATGCGCTGATAGTTGTGTTCCATGTCTTCGCTCATGTCGACGAAGCATTGCTGGCCCTGTTCGGTCAGGCCCACGAACACCCGGCGCTGGTCCTGGGTCGACTTCTTGCGCCGCACCAGGCCGTCACGCTCCAGACGCGCCAGCACGCCGGTCATGCTTGGCTTGAGGATGCAGGCCTGCTCGGCCAGTTGATGGCTTTCCAGTTCGCCTTGCTGGCGCAGGATGCGGATCACCCGCCATTGTTGTTCGGTCAGGCCATGGGCATTGAGCGAGGGGCGGAAGAAGGCCATGGCGGCTTCGCGGGCTTGCAGCAGGGTCAGGGTCAGGGACGGTCTTGGAGTGGGCATGGTTCAGGCTGGTAGTCATCGGTGACAGCCAGCTTAAGAGAAACCGCGCGATGCAGCAAAGCCGCGCAGGCGCTGCTTCGGCCATTCACCGGACCTTGTTAAATATAATGAACTGGCCGCACCAGGCGCCATGCCAGTTACCGGGGCCTGCAGGCCGATAATTGCATCCAGGCAATCTCAAGCTTCGCCCATGCAATCTGAAGTCGTTTGACATATTAAACGGCTCTGGCAAGCTATATGACAGGTTTCGACCGGATACAGCCCCTTGCTTGGCGTACCGGCAGTGCTCGAAACCTCAGGCAGCGCAAAGGTTTCAGCAGCGCGCCTGCACAATAATGACAGGCTGCGCCTGTCCCAAGGTGACATATGCCCAACAGCAACATTGGCAATAAGAATCAAACCCCTCGCAAACCCGTCGTGCTGATGACCATGGGCTCCCAGGAGCGCAAAGGCCACGACTATCAAGTCATGACCCACAAATACATCGTACCGCTGGTTGAACACGCCGGTTGCGTACCTGTGCTGGTGCCAACCTGCTGCGGCACCGACGACCTCGAAGCCTACCTGGACATGGCCGACGGTGTTTACCTGACCGGCGCCGGCAGCAACATCGACCCGGCCCTGTACGGCCAGGAGAACGAAACCCCGGGCAAGGCCCAGGACCGCGACCGCGACCTGTTCGACCTGCCGCTGGTACAACTGGCTATCGCCCGTGGCCTGCCGATCTTCGGCATTTGCCGTGGCATGCAGGAAATCAACGTCGCCCTGGGTGGCGACATCTACCAGAAGGTCTACGCCGAGCCAGGCTTCAACGACCACCGGGAAAACCCGGACGATCCGGTCGATGTGCAGTACAGCGCGGTTCACAGCGTCAAACTGGAGCAAGGCAGCTGGCTGCACAAGCTGCTGCAGAGCGATGAAATCCGCGTCAACTCGCTGCACGGCCAGGGCCTGAAAAACCTCGGCGAAGGCATCGAGCCCCTGGCCCGCGCCGAAGACGGCCTGGTCGAAGCCATCCACGCCCCGAGCCTGTCGCCTTTCCTCTTCGCGGTGCAATGGCACCCGGAATGGCAAGCGGCGAAAAACCCGGACTCGGTAAAGATGTTCCAGGCCTTTGGCGACGCGTGCCGCAAGCAGGCCGTCAAGGGTCAGGTGGTGAAGCAGCTGGGTACGGCTGCCTGATTGCGATCGCCGGGCAAGCCCGCTCCTGCCTTGTAGGAGCGGGCTTGCCCAGCGATGGCCGACTGACTAGTTGCCCAACCCCTTTCAAGATCTTTCGACGCCCGGCCCTTGCAGCCGCGGTGCCCAGTCCTCGACTACGGCCTTTTCCAGACGCCGCGAAAGCGTCCGGCGCCAAGAGGCAGCCAACGGCAGTTCCAGGCACTGGCGAATGACCTCGAGATCGACCTGCTTGTCGAACAGCACTGACGACAAGCGCGCCACCGACCACTGCGGATGCGGCCGAGCGATCAGCTCGATACTCATCCCGGCGGCCAGCACGCCCTCCTCCAGCACCCGGTAGTACCAGCCGGTGCGACCGCTTTGCTGCACCCGCAGGGACATGTCCCCGACCCCGAAACGGTCGTTGAGCTTCCAGCACGGCATGCGCCCCTGGGAGATCTCCAGCAAGGCCGTGCCGGCGCGAAAACGGTCGCCCAGGCATACGCTCTGCTCGGTCCAGCCACAGGTGCTGAGGTTTTCGCCGAAAGCACCCGGTGCCTGCAGCAGGGGATGTTCGCCCAGCTCCGCCGCCCAGGCAGCATAGTGTTCACGTGGATAGTGATGGATGGCCTTTTCGATCCCGCCATGCACCCGCAAGTCGCCTTGCTCGTCGCCGGCCAGGCCCAGTTCGGTCACGGCCACCTCGCCGTCGCGTGGGGCCTTGGCGATGGCGCTGGCTGAACCCGGGCGGGTAAAAGGCACGGCGCGGCCGGTCAATACACTTTGCAGTTGCAGTTGCTGTCCCAGCATGAGCGATTCACTCCTCTACACATTCGGCCAGCTCAAACACGTCCGGCGGCCTCAAGGTGGCGAGCGTATCGGATAAATACGCTACCGACAAAGCGCTGCACCGAGCCCATGGCAGAGGGCGCTGGATTCGCTATGCTGCAAGGCATGAACGCCACCCTGCCCACCCGCACCCCCTGCCCGCCCGGCGCCTGTGATTGCGGCCGCGAGACGCTGCAGGACCCGCGCATCCTGCTGCTGACGCGCCAGGAAGAAAAGCGCCTGCTCGAGCGCCTGGAGAACCTGCAGAGCCTGTCGGAGCTGGAGCACATGCAACGACGCTTGTATGAGCAGTTGGGCATTCGCGTGCAGATCACTCCGAGCTTCAATGAAGTGCGGACCATGCGCGGCATCAACATTCAGATCGAGGACCTGCCGGGCTTGTGTCGCAAGACCCGGCAGAATATTCCGGCGGCGATCCGCCGGGCGCTGGAGAAGCAGCCGCAGATTGCCTACCGGCTGCTCGATGCCCATGACCTGTTGCGCGATGCCTGACACAGCAGCGCAGGGCAAGCTGACTGCGACCTAAATATCCCGGCCGATAAAACTGTCCGGATCCTCCGCCGCCACCCGCCGCCACTTCAGCAAGCGCCCGTCGATCGCCGCCAACCCCAGGGCAATCAGCCCCATGCCGATAAAGTGCCTGGTCTCCAGACGCTCCCCCAGCACCAACACGCCAAGCACGATGGCACTGAGCGGAATCAGGAAGGTCACCAGCATCAGGTTGGTCGCCCCGGCCGTGGCCAGGATACGAAAGAACACCACATAGGCCAGCGCGGTGGAAAGCAACACCAAACCGGCCACCGCCGCCCAGGTTGTCAGGCTTGGCGCGGCCAGCGTCCAGGGTAGGTCGATCAGCAACGCCAGCGGCACCAACAAGATGGCCGACGCACTGATCTGTCCGGTGGCAGTGATCAGCGGCGCCACCCCCATGACCTTGAAGCGCCGCCCGTAAACCCCGGCCACGGCGTATGACAAGGCCGCCGCCAACACCGCCAGTTGTGCCCACAGGTTGCCGTCCAAGCCGGACCAGGCCGCCGAGCCGATCATGATCGCCACGCCGACAAAGCCCAGCGCAACACCGGCCAACTTGTTGACGCTGATGTTTTCGTCCTCGGTCAGCAGGTGCGCAACGATCACCGCAAACAGCGGCGTGGTGGCATTGAGGATCGAGGCCAGGCCGCTGCCGATGCGGGCCTGGCCCCAGACGATCAAGCAGAATGGCAGCAGGTTGTTGAGCAGCCCCATGGCCAAAAACGCCCGCCAGATCCGCCACTCGCGCGGCATGTACAGCCCCAGTAGCCGTACCAGCGCAAGCAGTACCAGCGCCGCCAGCCCCACGCGCAGCATCACCAGGGTGAAAGGCGGCAGTTCCTTCACGGCAATACCATTGAAGAAGAACGAACCGCCCCACAGTATCGACAGGGCAATCAACAGGCCCCACTCCCTCAGGCTCATGACTTTGTTCATCGTGGCTAACTCCTCAAACGGGCGATCGAGATTGAGCTCTGCTAAGGTCAATCGGCAGCCTCTGGAGCTCTTCAATGCCAGTATTCATGGGCACCAGCACCACGACAAACGAGCATTTTTCGCCAGATAATTGAGGTGAATTAAAGCATCATGACCCTACCCTCACTCAGCGCCTTGCGCGCCTTCGAAGCCGCCGCCCGGCATGTCAGTATCACCCTTGCCGCCCGCGAGTTGTGCGTCACTCCCGGTGCGGTCAGCCTGCAGATCAAGGAACTGGAAGCGGCCCTGGGCGTGCAGTTGTTCGTCCGCCGCCCGCGCAGCCTCAGCCTCACCCCGGAGGGCGAGGACTATTTCGCGACCCTGCGCAGCGCCTTTCGCATGATTCGTGAGGCCACCAGTGCCCTCACTACGCGCGCCAGACAGCAGGTACTGACGCTCAGTTGCACACCCGGCTTTGCCGTACAGTGGCTGCTGCCACGGCTAGGCGGTTTCGAGGCGCAGCAGAGCGGTGTAGATGTACGCATCAGCGCCTGCAAGCGCCTGGTGGATTTCGCCCGCGACGGCATCGACCTGGCGGTGCGTCATGGCTATGGCCGCTATGACGGGCTGGTCGCCGAACGCTTGCTGGATGATGATCTGGTGCCGGTGTGCAGCCCGCACTTGCGCAACATCCACGCCCTGCACCAACCCAACGACCTTGCCAGCGTGCACCTGCTGCACGATGAGCACCGCCACGACTGGCGGATGTGGCTGGATGCAGCCGGGGCGCCACAGGTGGAGGCCAGTGGCGGTACCTTGTTCGTAGACAGCAACGGCGCGATTGAAGCGGCCAAGGCGGGGCTGGGCGTGGCGCTGGTGCGCCGCGGCTTCGTGCAGCGGGAGCTGGATGAAGGCATGCTGGTGACGCCCTTTGCACAGGGCATCGCCAGTGAACTGGCGTATTACCTGGTGTACCCGGCGACGGCACTGGAACGGCCGCAGGTGGCCGGGTTTCGTCAGTGGTTGCTGGCTTGTCGCTAGCAGGGATTGCTTTGCAGCCCATCGCCGGGCAAGTCGGTCTTACCAGTTATAGGTCAGGTCAGTGGTAATGGTCCGCCCTTCGCCGTAGTAGCAATCCACGTCGCTGGTGCAACGGCTGACATACACCTTGTCTTCCAGGTTCTGCAGATTGACCTGCAACTTCACCCCTTTCAGGCGCAATGGCGACTGCTGCAAGTCGTAGGAGACCATGCCGTCGTACACGGTATAGGACGGGATGCTGAAGTGGCCATCGGCAAAATCGGTGCCGTCACTGCCGCGCACATAACGTGCACCCAAACCCATGCCCAGGCCGGCAATCGGGGTATCACCGGTGAAGTGATAGTCCAGCCACAGCGATGCGGTCATCGGCGGGGTGCCCGACGGATGACGACCTTCACGGCCATCGTTGTCCTTGGTGTAAACCACGTCGTTGCGCGATACCGAAGCGATCAGGCCCAGGTTATCGGTGAGGTTGGCCTTGCCTTCAAGCTCGACGCCGCGCGAGCGCAGTTCGCCGACCTGGCTGTTGAAGCCGGGGTTGCCGACGTCGGCGGTGAGGATGTTCTGCTGGTTGATCTCGTACACCGACAACTGAATGAAGCTGTCCTGGCCAGGCGGTTGGTACTTGATACCCGCCTCGACCTGCTTGCCGGTGGACGGCTCGAACGCCTTGCCCGCGTAGTCGGCACCGCTCAGCGGCAGGAACGACTCGGAGTAGCTGACATAAGGCGTCACGCCATTGTCGAAGGCATAGCCAAGCCCCGCGCGGCCGGTGAACTTCTCGTCCTTGACGGTGGTATGGGTGCCAGCGATCGGCTCCTTGTTATCGGCCTCGGCCCAGTCGTAGCGGCCACCGAGGGTCAGGAACCAGTTGTCCCACTTGAGCTGATCCTGCACGTACAGGCCGGTCTGATTGATGGTGCGGTCCCACTTGAACGGCTGGCCGAAGTTCATTGGCTTGCCGTACACCGGGTTGTACAGGTCGATGACCGGCGGATTGCGGTCGTACAGGCCGAGGAATTTGGAGTTGGAGTGGTAGTAATCAACGCCGATCAACAGGGTGTGGGCGACGTCGAAAGTGTTGAACTTGGCCTGGGCCATGTTATCGATGCCAAACACCTTGTTGCGCTGGGCCCAGTCGACCCCGAAGCGGGTCATGGCGCTCTGGTCGTCGGCCCCGGTGACCGGGTTGGGCACGAAGGCGTAGCCGTGCAGCGGCGCCCGGTATTTGTCATCGACGTAGGCGTAGCGGGTGTTCTGCTTGAGGGTCCAGACGTCGTCCAGCTCATGACTGACTTCATAGCCAAAGGTGTACTGCTCGCGATCGTAGGAGTTGACCCCCGGCTCGCCGATGAAACGGCTGCGCTTGATCCGCCCATTGGGGCTGGCAAACACCGTGCCCACCGCCGGCAGGCCCTGGGCTTCCGGCATGCCGTTGTCGCGCTGGTAGTGGCCGTAAACGGTCAGGCGCGTCTGCTCGTTGGGGCTCCAGGTCAGGCTCGGGGCGATCATGTAGCGCTGCTGTTCGACGTAGTCGGCCTCGCCGTTCTTGTCCAGGCCCATGCCGGTCACGCGGTACTGGTACTCACCCTGGTCATCCACCGGGCCGGCAAAGTCGAACGCGCCGTAACGCCGGTCCTGGCTGCCGCCACCGAGTTTGACTTCATGCAGCGGCGTCGCGGTCGGGCGCTTGGAGACCATGTTGATCAGGCCACCTGGCTGGTTCTGGCCATAGAGCACCGAGGCCGGGCCCTTCATCACCTCGATACGTTCCAGCGCGTACGGATCGATCTGCAGCGCACCGCCAGTACTGCCGCCGCCATAAGGCAGGTGCAGGCCGTCCAGGTACAGCGGCGTCGGGCTGAAGCCGCGGGAGGTCGGCTCGTCGAAAATCCCGACCCGGTCGGAGAAACCACCGCCGGTGATACCCGGGGTGTAGCGCAGGGCCTGGGTGACCGTCTGCGAGCCGAGCGCCTTGATTTCATCCTGGGTGATGACGTTGATGGTCTGCGGTACTTCCAGCACCGAGGTGTCGGTCTTGGTCGCAGTGCCGGTGCGCTTGGCCACATAGCCCTGAACCGGCCCCCAGGCATCTTCGCCGGCGTTGGAAACGATCTGGGTCAGGCCCAGTTCCAGCGCCCCGCTCTGCTCGGCCGGCACCAGGTTCCAGGTGCCGCCGGCGGTGATGTTGAGATTAAGGCCGCTGCCATTGAGGGCCTGGGTCGCCGCTTGCTCGGGAGTGAACTGACCGCTGACCGCTGCCGAGCGCTTGCCCTGCAACAGTGCCGGCTTGACCGACAGCACTCGGCCGGACTGGCGGGCAATGTGGCTCAAGGCTTCGCCCAGGTCCCCGGCCGGGATATCAAAACGCTGGCTGGCGCTGACGCTGCTGTCGGTTTGCGCCTGCGCGTACAGCGGCGCACTGCTGCCCAGGGCGATGGCAAGGGCCAGCAGGCTGGGGCGGATCATGGAGTCGGGCATGGAGGTGTTGGCTCGTTCGAGGTTGTTGTCCATAACGAGGACACGCCAGTAACCGAACCCCCTCAGCGAAATCTTAATTATTTTTATTCAGATCACATCGATACGGGTCAGCCAGCCGCCAAAGCTGTCGACCCGGATCGGCAGGGTCTCGGCCAGGGAGCGCAAGGTACGCTCGCTGTCATCCAGCGGGAAGCTGCCGTAGACGCGCACCTGCGCGGCCTGCGGGCTGATGCGCAACAGCCCGGCGCGGTACGGGCGCAAGGCCTCGATCAGCTCGCCCAGTGGCTCGTCGCGGACATCGATGCGGCCATCGGCCCAGCTCGCACGGGTGTGTAGTGAGGCCGCCACAGGCTGGCTGCCGTGGCCATCAAAACGGAAGGCCTGGCCCTCTTCCACGCGCTGGGCTGGCGCACTGCCGCTGCTGAGCATGACGCTGTGCTGTTGTACCGAAACCAGGCTCTGGCGCTCTTCCTGGCGCACGCTAAAGCGCGTACCCAGGGCTTGCACCTGGCCTTCGCGGGTAGCGACGATAAAGGGTCGGCCCGGTTCTGCGGCCACATTGGCTTGCAGCTCACCGTCGCGCAGCAGCACCAACCGCTGCCCGGCGCTGAAACGCACATCCACCGCGCTGCGCGCGTTCAGGCACAGGCGCGAACCATCGGCCAGGGTGAAGGTACGCCGTTCACCGGTGCCGGTGCGCAGGTCGGCAAGCAAATCGCCCAGCGGCGCCACCCGATTACCAATTGCACCGGCGCCCAGTCCCAGCAACAACATCGCCAGACCGCCGCCCAGCGCTTTGCGCCGCGACGGCGAAGGCAAGGCACGCAAACTGCGGCTGGCCATGGCCAACTGGCCGGGGTTGCGCTGTTCGGCTTGCTGCAGATCGGCCAGGGGTTCGCCAAGCAAGGCATTGACCCGCTGCCAAGCGGCCTGGTGGCCGGGAGACTGCTCGAGCCAGCTGTTGAACGCCACCAGCAACGGGCTCCCGGCAGGAACATTCTCCAGCTTGAGCAGCCAGTCCACTGCTTCGTGGGTGGCGCGGTCCAGTGGTGTGTTGCTCATTCCGGCCTCGCGCTCAGGCAATGCACGAAGGCCCGGCGCAGGTCGCGCTCGACCGTGGCCAGCGACACCCCCAGATGCTCGGCAATGCTCGGCTGGTTCATGCCTTCGAGGCGATGCAGGATAAAGGCGTGACGCACCCGCACCGGCAGGCCATCGAGCACGCGGTCGATTTCGGCCAGCGCTTCACGCACCAGCACCACGTCTTCGGCCGAGGGCATGCAGTGTTCGGGCAGGCACGCCAGCTCGTCGAGGTAGGCCTGCTCCAGCGCACGACGGCGGAACAAGTTGCTCAGCAGGCGGCGGGCGACGGTGGCGAGAAAGGCGCGGGGTTCTTCAAGGGCGGGCAAGGCGCTGCTGGTCATGGCCCGGACGAAGGTGTCCTGGGCCAGGTCCGCCGCATCGTGCGGGCAGTTCAGCCGGCGGTACAGCCAGGCGCGCAACCAGCGATGATGGTCGCTATAGAGGTGGGCGACGATAGCCTTGGAGTCGACAGAGCTCGGCACGAGGGTGATCACACATTAATGGTAATTACTCTCATTATCATGATGCGTGGGAAATTTCACAATCCCCTTTTCGCGGGGCAAGTCGGATCGCCGCACCGCCGCTCCTACAGATCTTGCCCCGCCACTACGGTCGCCAGCTTCTGTGGCTGAACGACGCGTTTGAACGCCGCCTTGACTTGCGCAGGCGTCACCGCCTCAAGCTGTTGGCGCCAGGTCACCAGGGTATCGTCCGGCAAGCCGTTCAAGGCGATCTGCGCGACATGCTCAAGCAGGCGGTGGCGGCTGGTGCCGGCAAAAAGCTCGAGTAGCCGCGCCTTGGCCTCAGCCAGTTCCTCGGCGCTCGGGCCCTCGCTGACAAAGCGCGTCAACGCCTGATGGGCCGCCTTCTGTGCCTGCTCCTGATGCCCGGCAGGGACTTCCAGCGAGATCACGAAGGCCCCGGCCTGTTGGCCCATGGCGAAGTAGCTGGCCGATTCCCAACTGACATCGCCGCCAAGCTCAGCGCCCACGGCCCGATTGAGCCGCGTCGGCCAGTGCTCGCCACCGAGAATGTCGCTGCCCAGCAGCAACGGGAAAAAGTCCGGGTCGCTGCGTGGCACTGCCGGCTGGCCGATCTGTATCCAGATCGTACCCTGCTGCGGTTCCAGTTGCTGGCGGCTGGCCTGGCTCAACGCCTGCACTTTGGGCAGCGCTGGCAACGCTGGGCAATGACCGCTCGGCAAGCGCCCAAGCACTGCATTGGCCACGGCATCGGCCTGAGCCCGGTCAAGATTGCCGACCAGGCTGACCGTGGCCCGGCATGGCAGCATCATTGCACTGTAATGCGTGCGCAAATCTTCCATGCGGGTGCGCTCGACCATGGCCGGGGTCAGGGCATAGCCGAACGGCAGCGCGTACTCGTCCAGGTCGATCTGCTTGTTGCGCTGCAGTCCCGGGCGGGTCAGCTCGCGGCCATAGGGGTGGTCGCCATACACCGCCTGGGCAAAGCGTTGCCCTACCCCGGCAAAACGCCGGGTGGTTTCGCCGTTGACCTGGCGAATGTAATACGGCTTGGCCCGGAACCAGATGCTGCCGGCAAAGGCCGGTTCGGCAATCTGCCGACCTAGCAACGCCGTGGCCTCGGCCTGGCGCTGGGCACTGGTGTCGGTGATTTTCAGGATGTAGCTGAAGCGGTCGGCATCGACCTGGGTATTCAGTTCACTGTCCAGGCGCATCCAGGCCATTCGCAGCGCGTTGCCGTTCAGCTCCGGGGCATCGCCCTGGGCATGGACACCTTCCACCGCAAGCGCTGCGCCGAGCACCGCCAGGCCCGGTTGATCCAGTGGGTCGCGGCGGCTGCCGGCATCGAAGTCAACCTGGATCTGCAGGTCGCTGGCCTGGCTTTGAGGCAACAGGTAGACCCGCGCGCCGCTGGGCTGGGTCCAGTGTTGAATAGCCAGGTTGTCGGCAGCCAGGGCCGGGGCCATTGCGCTCAATCCAAACGCGCAGGTGAAGAGTCGTTCCATCAGGGTCATAACCGATACTCAAAAGACCAAGGTGCGCACGCTACCCACTAGGCCGCTGCAGATCAAGCCTGGACAACGGCTGACAGCGGCGCCGGCACGCACTATGCTCAGCGTCCTCGCGACCCCGTCGCCCAGGCCATGTACCTTGAGAGCGAGAAATAGATGCCAGCCCTGAGTGCCCGTGAGGTGTGCCAGCAACTGCGTGATGCCGCCCTCGGCGTTCGTCCGTTGCGGCGTGTCGGCGTTGAGGTCGATATCGACGGCTGGCGCCTGAGCCTGGATTTCGACGGAACCCACCTGCACCATTGCCTCACGTGCCGCAGCAGCGACGGCCGCGAAGGCACGCTCGAGTGCTGGCAATGGGGCACCGATCCGGTGAGTTTGCTCAGCACCTGGGAGCTGGCGCAGGTCGAGCGATTGTTGTGCGGGGCTACTGCGTAGCCCATCGCCGGCAAGGCCGGCTCCCACAGGGTTGGTGCAGGGCCTGTAGGCGTTGGCTTGCAGCAATGAGGCCTTACAACAACTGACGCTTGACCGCCTCGTCCAGCGTGCTTTGGGTCAACTGGCGGACCAGTTCGCTGGTGTCCTGCTGGAAGGGAATCCCGACGATCAGCACCAGGTGCATCCAGGTGCGTACCGACTCGCTCTTGCTGATGCGCCCCAGTTCCTTGCCGTCCTTGTCCTTGAACACCGTATCAAGGGTGAAGGTGTTGCGCGCCGTGGACGGGATGATGAAGAAGGTCGCCCCGGTGATGATCGCCGACGCCACGTTGTACTGTTCGTGGTTGGTCAGGGTCGATTCGGCGTAGATATCCGCCGTGACCTTTTCCGTGCTCACCCGGGCAAAGCGCCCGGACTGCTTGTAGGTGTCGACCAGTGCCTGCTCCCAGGCCTCGGCCGGCTTGCCGGCGGTGGCATTGGGCTGGCCGCGATTGACCTGGTATTGCGCGGTGGTGCGCACATAGGCGGTCGGTTTCACCGCCTGGGCTTGCGCCTGTGGCGGCCAGCTCTGCACTGGCGCCAGTTCGTGTTGCGAATAGGAGACGCAGCCGGTCAGCAGCACAGCGCCGAGCAGCAGGTTGGCTTTGATGATACGCAGCATGGGAATCGTCCTTGTCGTTACTGTTTGGCCAGTTTCAGCGTGGCGTCGTCGAGCAGCTTGGCAACCACTTCATTGAGCTGCGGTGCCCCCAGGGTCGGCGCCCAGTATTCACGGCGGTAGAGGCCGACGTTGCGCTCAAGCTTGAGTTCCTGGCGGGAGCTGGCCAGGGCCTTGCCGTTACGGTCCTCGATCACCAGGTCACCGGCGACATCGAAGGTGTCGACGTAGATCGGGCCGTTGACCCAGATCCACACGGTCAGGGTCAGCAACGCGCCCGGCACATAGCCCGGATGGGGGCCGCGATGGCCCTTGAGCGAGGTCATGTTGAATTTGAGCATGACGTCCTGCTCATCCAGGCGTGTCGGGTATTGGCTGACCTGTTTGAAGTACTTGCCGGCCTCGACGTACTGGTCGAGTTGCGCAGTCAGCGAACGGCTGATGGCCTTGCGCGTGGCCTCGTCGATGCCTGGTGCCGAGACCGCCACGTCAGCGACCTGCGCCGTACGTGGGCTGGTGGTGGCGGCTGGATGTTGCGGAGCGCCCAGAGGGCCGGTGACGTTGTAGGACACACAGCCGGTCATCGACAGGGTGGCGATGATCGCGGTGGCCTGGAGCAGCTTTTTCAACATGGGATGTCCTGGTATATGGCACAGTGCCATATTGCTTCGGCAGCAGGTCGTGAAACTTGAGCACGACCTGCGCCCGCTCATCGGCTCACAGCAGCCCACCGCCGTCGATATCGACAATGCTGCCGGTCATGAAGCCGTTCTCCATGGCCAGGATAAAGCCCGCGGCGACCTCATCGGCTTGCCCCACCCGCCCAACCGGCAGCCCGGCCGCGGCGCGGTCAAACATCGCCACACGCTGCGCGGTATCCATCGCCGCGTACGCTTCGGTATCGGTCAGCCCGGGGCTGATGACGTTGACGCGACGCGGCGCAAGCTCCTTGGCCAGTTGCTTGCCCAGGGCCTCGAGAGCGGCGTTGAGCGTGGTCTTGATCAACTGCCCGGGGACGAACTTGCGCGACAGCAACCCCGACGTCAGGCTGATGCTGGCGCGTGGCGAAAGGTAGGGCAGCGCCGCCTGGACCGTCTGCAAGGCGCCCCAGAACTTGACCTCGAAGGCCTCGCGGGCCTGTTGCAGGTCGCTTTGCGCCAGGGGCTTGGCCTGTACCGCAGGCCCGGCGCTGATCACCAGGTGATCGACCGTGCCAATGTCGGCAAACAGGGCGTGCAACGCCCCGGTATCGGTGATATCGAGCGTAACTGCTTCGATACCTTCGCCAACCGGACCTGGCTGGCGACTGGCGACAATGACCCGTGCGCCACGGTCTCGGGCCTGGCGCGCGACTGCCGCACCGATACCGCTGGCACCGCCGAGCACGACGACGGTCTGGTTCAATAAGGACGGATGAGGGTTGTGCATGACGATCACTGCCTGTGGTTGAAAGTGATTGCATGCTGATCGGTTATCAATAAAAGAAAAACAGCGAACCCGGCACAACACCTGTAATTTTTACTTGAAAATAATCAGGGTAATTTTCTTCAATACGCGCCCGCTCCCGCCCCTTAGTCTGTGCCGGTTCCCCACTACCGGATACTGATCCCATGAGCCTGATGCTATCGATGGCCGCCTTCGCGCTGGCCGCTTCCATTTCCCCTGGCCCGGTCAATATCATTGCCCTGGGCGCTGGCGCCCGCCATGGCCTGCGCGCCAGCCTGCGGCATGTCGGCGGTGCAACCCTGGGCTTTGGCGTGCTGCTGGTGCTGATCGGCCTCGGCCTGCACGAGCTGTTGCGCTATTGGCCGGCACTGACTCAGGTGCTGCATTGGGCTGGCGTGGCATTCCTGCTGTACCTGGCCTGGAAACTGGCCAGCGACGGCGGTGAGCTGGCCGCAGCCGGCAACCAGAATGCACCGTCGATGCTTGCCGGCGCCGCCCTACAATGGCTCAACCCCAAGGCCTGGCTGGCCTGTGTGGCCGGGATCGGCGCCTATGTCGACAACGGTGAATCCCGTCTGCTATGGCAGTTCACCGGCATCTACCTGGTTATCTGCTATCTCTCGATCGCCACCTGGGCCTGGGCTGGCAGCAGGATCAGCCAGCACCTGGGCAATCCACGGCGCATGCGGCTGTTCAATCGCAGCCTGGCGTTCATATTGCTGGCCAGCGCCCTCTACCTGCTACTGGCCTGAACGGTAATGCCCCGGGGTCGCAGCCAGATGCTGTTTGAAGGCGCGTTGCAAATGCGCCTGATCGGCAAAACCGGCCTCCAGCGCCACCTCGGCAATCAAGCGCCCGCGCCGCAACTGGGCACGGGCATATTGCACACGCTGGTCGAGCAGATAACCATGAGGGGTGAGACCGAACTGCTGCTTGAAGGCCCTGATCAGGTAGGACGTCGACAACCCGGCGGCCCGGCTGATGGCCTCAAGGCGCAAAGGCTCGGTGCAATGCTCGCGAATAAAGGCCGCAGCCGCCAGCAAGCGCGGGTCAGGTTGCTGCGCCGAGCACTCGAAACCGCCAAGGCGCTGGCTGAGCCCGGCGAAAAACAACCGCAGTGCGGTCTCTTTGCGCGCGGCCGGGTATTGCGCATCCAACAACACGTCAAACAGCCTGAGCACCTCGTCGAACAACGACGCCGAAGTACTGCTGATCGCCGCCAGTGGCGAGAAGCCCAACGCCTGTAACCACGGCCAGTCGACATAGAGCATCAGGTACGACCAGGGCTGACCGTCGATGGGATTGCAGGTATGCACCACACCAGGATTGATCAAGACCACGGTGCCAGCCGCCACCTGCTGGTGGCGCTCGCCGCTGACATAGGTACTGCGTCCGCCAGTGATCGCGCCAAGGGAGAAGCTCTCGTGCGAATGCGCCGCATAACAGACCTTGCGGCCATCGGCGACGCGACGTGCTTCGATGAAGGGTAGCGCCGGGTCACGCCAGAAGCGGGAGTGTGCATCCATGGGGATCAGCTCTCGGTGTCGTGCACCACGACTAGCAACTGGGCCTGCAACTCGCCCAGCGAACGCAGGCGGTGTGGCGTCTGGGCGTTGAAATACAGCGCATCGCCACGTTCGAGAATGACCCGTTCATTGCCAAAGTCGACCTCCACCTGGCCTTCATGGACGAACAGGAACTCTTCGCCCAGATGCTCCTTGAACGAGGCATCGTTGAATTCCGGCGGCGGGCTGATGATGAAAGGCAACAGGCTGCGGCTGCCGATCTGCTTGGCCAGCACCGTATAACCCGGCGCCTGCCCCACCACCGCCTGGCGCTCGCCGCTGCGCACCAGGCTGTAGCGCGCATGGCCTGGCTGGTCTTCGGCAAACAGTTCCTCGACATTGACATTCAAGGCGCGCGCCAGCTTCAACGCGGCGGCAATCGAGGGGGTATTCAATCCGCGCTCGACCTTGGACAGGTAACTCTTGGTCATGCCGGAGCTTTCAGCCAGCGCATCCAGGGTGATACCCAGTTTTTTTCTTAACAATTTCAATCGAATAGACATGCGACGCGGTTTTCCCAATGCCATGGGCAAGTTTTTTCTTGCTAATGACACTTTGTGTCATATAGCCTTGATTGTGTCATCAACTTGACCGCCCCGTCACCTTCCAAGCAACCGGGGTGGTCAGCCGTGACAACCCATCACGCCACCGAGGATAGCCCCATGGCCAAGACAATGGCACTCCCCAAGGACCAGCTGATTCAGCAGGCCCTTAAGCAGATGCAAGGCTCGCTTGCCGATAATACGTGGACTGTGCGCGAAAAGCTGGCATTGACCTGCCGGATTCTGTTCGACAACGGCCACGACTCCGGCCTTGCCGGGCAAATCAGCGCCCGCGGTCCGCAACCGGGCACCTTCTACACCCAGCAACTGGGCCTGGGCTTCGACGAAATCACTGCCAGCAACCTGTTGCTGGTCAACGAAGACCTGGAAGTGCTCGAAGGCCAGGGCATGCCCAACCCGGCCAACCGCTTCCACAGCTGGGTGTACCGCGCGCGGCCGGATGTGAACTGCATCATCCACACCCACCCGACCCACGTCGCCGCCCTGTCGATGCTGGAAGTGCCGCTTGAGGTGTCGCACATGGACCTCTGCCCGCTGTACGACGATTGCGCGTTTCTCGAAGCCTGGCCCGGCGTGCCGGTGGGCAACGAAGAAGGCGAGATCATCAGTGCAGCCCTGGGCGACAAGCGCGCCATCCTGCTCTCGCACCACGGCCAGTTGTCGACCGGCGCCAGCATCGAGGAAGCCTGCGTGATTGCCCAGTTGATCGAGCGCGCCGCCAAGCTGCAACTGCTGGCCATGGCCGCCGGCAGCATCAAGCCGATTGCCCCTGAGCTGGGCCGTGAAGCCCATGACTGGATCTCCCGGCCCAAACGCCACAGCGCTGCCTTCAACTACTATGCGCGCCAGTGCCTGCGGGTGCATGGCGACTGCCTGAACTGATCCGAGCTTTTTTACTTACCTTGCGGAGTAGATTTCATGTCCAAGACTTTTCACGGCATCATCGGCTACACCATCACCCCGTTCAGTGCCGACGGCGAGCAGCTTGACCTCGACGCCCTCGGCCGCTCGATCGACCGCCTGATCGACGGCGGCGTGCATGCCATCGCCCCCCTCGGCAGCACCGGCGAAGGCGCCTACCTGAGCGACCTGGAATGGCAACAGGTGGCCGCGTTCAGCCTGCGCCACATTGCCGGGCGGGTACCGACCATCGTCAGCGTCTCCGACCTGACCACTGCCGGCGCCATTCGCCGTGCGCGCTTTGCCCAGGAACACGGCGCCGATGCGGTGATGGTGCTGCCGGCGGCCTACTGGAAGCTCACCGAAGCGGAGATTTTCGAGCACTACCGAGCCATTGGCGCCAGCATCAAGCTGCCGATCATGCTCTACAACAACCCGGCCACCAGCGGTACCGACATGTCGGTGGATCTGATCCTGCGCATCGTGCGCGAGGTCGAAAACGTGACCATGGTCAAGGAGAGCACCGGCGACATCCAGCGCATGCACAAGCTGCAGTTGCTCGGCGAGGGCAAGGTACCGTTCTACAACGGTTGCAACCCGTTGGCCCTGGAGGCATTCGTGGCCGGCGCCAGCGGCTGGTGCACCGCCGCACCGAACCTGATCCCCGCGCTGAACCAGCAGCTGTACCAGGCCGTGCAGGCCAACGACCTGAACGCGGCCAAGGCGGTGTTCTACCGTCAACTGCCACTGTTGGAGTTCATCCTCAAGGGTGGCCTGCCGGCGACCATCAAGGCCGGGCTGGGCATGACCGGCTTGCCGGTGGGTGAACCGCGGCGGCCGGTATTCGCCCTCGACACTGCAGGCCAGGCGCGCTTGCAGCAGTTGCTCAAGCAAATGCCGTAGAGGCGCTGCAGCAACCCGGCACTGAGGCAGTGTCGGGTCCCCCCCATAGTCGCCAGCGAGTTCCGGAGAAGTCTGACGCCGCGTAATGAAAACCCATCTGGGTACACTGTCCCGTCGTTTCTATCATCGGCTGCTCCCCTTCCATGACAGGACAGTCATCATGAGCACCCGCAGTTTTTCAGGCTACACATTGGGCATACTCGCCTCAGCCGTGCTGATTGCCAGCAGCGCCCTCGCCGCTCCGCTGACCCGCGACAATGGCGCCCCGGTTGGCGACAACCAGAACTCGCAGACTGCCGGCGGCACTGGCCCCGCCCTCCTGCAGGATGTGCAGTTGATCCAGAAGCTTCAGCGCTTCGACCGCGAGCGCATACCTGAGCGTGTCGTTCATGCCCGCGGTACCGGTGCCCATGGCGAGTTCATCGCCTCCAGCGACATTTCTGAGCTGACCCGGGCCAAGGTGTTCACCCCTGGCGAGCGTACCCCGGTATTCGTGCGTTTCTCTTCGGTAGTACACGGCCTGCATTCACCGGAAACCCTGCGCGACCCGCGCGGCTTCGCCACGCGGTTCTACACCGCCGATGGCAACTGGGACCTGGTCGGCAACAACTTCCCGACCTTCTTCATCCGCGATGCGATCAAGTTCCCCGACATGGTCCACGCCTTCAAGCCCGACCCACGCACCAATCTGGGCAACGACGCGCGGCGCTTCGACCTGCTCTCGCACATGCCCGAAGCCACCCGCACCCTGACCCTGCTGTATTCCAACGAAGGCACGCCACTGAGCTATCGACACATGGACGGCAACAGCGTGCATGCCTACAAGTTCGTCAACAGGGACGGTGAAACCACCTACGTGAAGTTCCGCTGGAAAACCTTGCAAGGCCAGAAGAACCTCACCCCTGGCGAGGTGGCCAAGATTCAGGGGCATGATTTCAGCCACATGACCAGCGACTTGGTCAATGCCATCAACCGCGGCGACCATCCGAAGTGGGAGCTGTACATCCAGACCCTCAAACCCGAGCAACTGGCGGGTTTTGACTTCGACCCCCTGGACCCGACCAAGATCTGGCCAGGGGTACCTGAACGAAAAGTCGGGCAGATGGTGCTCAACCGCAACGTCAGCAACTTCTTCCAGGAAACCGAACAGGTGGCGCTCGCGCCTTCCAACCTGATTCCGGGCATCGAGCCCTCGGAGGATCGCCTGCTGCAGGGCCGGCTGTTCTCTTATGCCGACACCCAGATGTACCGGGTTGGCGCCAATGCTGGCGGCCTGCCGATCAACCAGCCCAGGGTCAAGGTCAACAACGCCAACCAGGATGGCGCCCTGAATGCCTCACGCACGGTTGGCGGGGTCAACTACGAACCCAGCCGCCTGATGCCGCGCCCCTCGACCGAGTCGGCGCGCTACAGCCGGCTACCCTTGAGCGGCAGCACCCAACAACAGGGCATCGAGCGCCAGCAGAACTTCAAGCAAGCCGGTGAACTGTTCCGTTCTTACGACAAGAAAGACCGCCGCGACCTGATCAACAGCTTCGGCCAGTCATTGGCCAGCAGCGATGACGACAGCAAGCACATCATGCTGTCGTACCTGTACAAGGCCGATCCTGAATATGGCAAGGGCGTGGCCAAGGTAGCCGGTGGCGACCTGGTCAGGGTCAAGCAACTGGCGGCGCGGCTGCAGGACTGAGCATGCGCTGACGATAGCTGCCGGGGCTTTCGCCAGTCCACTTCTTGAACGCCCGGTGAAACGCACTGGGCTCCTGGAAGCCCGTGTGCTCGGCGACTTCGGCAATACTCAGGTGCGGCTGGCGCAGGCATTCAAAAGCCATGGCCCGACGCACCTCGTCCTTGATCTGCTGGTACGAGCGGCCTTCACGCTCCAGTTGGCGGCGAAAGCTGCTGGGGCTCAAACCCTGGCGCTCGGCCATGGCCAGCAGGGTCGGCCACTGGCCGTACTGGCGGGCACGCAGGTAGCGATACACCTGGGCCACCTGGCCATTCTGGTTGCGGTAGCGGATTACCAACCATTGCGGGGCGCTGCGCAGGAAGGTCTTCAATGCCGTCAGGTCCTGGACCACCGGCAAGCGCAGGTATTCAGCAGCAAATTCGATCTCGGTGTGGCCACTGCCCAGTTGCACGTTGGCGCCCCAGAGTAACGGATCATCCTCCTGGGCCGGGCGCCTGTCGGTCAGCGCCGTGCGGTCAATCACGATTCGCCGCCCCGCCAGCCAGCACAGCAGGCTGATCACCAGCGCGAGGAAGGTTTCTTCGGCATACACCCGTGTCAGCGGGTCGTCGATGGCGGTGCGCAGGCTGATCACCGCGCGTGCGCCCCTGACCGTCAATTGCCCGCGAATATCGCGCAAGAACAGCGCAAAGTTGTTCAGGCACTGGCGCAGGGCCTTTTCCAAGGTTGGCTCCTGGATCAGGCCGCGGCAGATCAGGGCAAAACTGCCCTGCGGCATGCCATGGCTGTCGAGGTTGAAAAACTCATCGTTCAGGGCCTCGATCAGTAACAACCACAAGCGCGCAAAGGTCGGCGCCGGCACACGCGCGGCGGGCGCTTGCAGCACTGCCGGATCGATACCGGCTTCGACCAGCAGCGCGACGGCCCGCTCAGGCTGGGCGCGCAGGGCATGGAGCATGGTATGGACGAAGTAAACGGCGACTGTATCGTTTTCCCGCATGGCGGTTTCCGCAAGGGTGTGGCAAAAAATACCAGTGTCACTGGACAGTTATGGCATAGGCCCGCCCGCAGGCTTTGCCTAGACTCAAAGCCAACCTGAAGGTGGCCGTGGGCAGCATTCTGGCAGACGCCAGCCCCGCCACGCCACGCTTTCGCACACTGGAGTCGATCATGAATACCCCGGACATCTACGTAGTCAGCGCCGTACGCTCGGCCATCGGCAGCTTCGGCGGCGCCCTCAAGGACCTGCCCCTGGCGGATCTGGCCAGCAGCGTGACCCGCGCCGCCATCGAGCGCGCCGGTGTGGCACCCGAACAGATCGGCCATGTGGTCATGGGCAACGTCATTCCGACCGAGGCGCGCGACGCTTACCTGGCCCGGGTCGCGGCGATGAACGCCGGTATTCCCAAGGAAACCCCGGCCTTCAATGTCAACCGTCTGTGCGGCTCGGGCCTGCAGGCCATCGTTTCAGCCGCGCAAAGCCTGCTGCTGGGCGATGCCGAAGCGGTTGTCGCCGCTGGCGCCGAATCCATGAGCCGCGGCCCTTACCTGCTGCCGCAAGCCCGCTGGGGTGCGCGCATGGGTGATCTGCAGGGCGTCGACTATATGCTCGGCATCCTCCACGACCCGTTCGCCGGCTTTCATATGGGCATCACCGCCGAGAACGTTGCCGAGCGCAATGGCATCACCCGCCAGATGCAGGATGAACTGGCCCTGACCAGCCAGCGCCGCGCCGCCCGCGCCATCGCCGAAGGCCGCTTCGCCAGCCAGATCGTGCCGATCGAGATTCCCAGCCGCAAAGGCCCGGTACGCTTCGAGGTCGACGAGCATGTACGCGGCGAAGTAACCGCCGAGCAGCTCGCTGGCATGAAGGCCGTGTTCAAGAAAGACGGTACCGTCACCGCTGGCAACGCCAGTGGCCTGAACGACGGTGCTGGGGCACTGGTGCTGGCTACCGGTGACTTCGTCAAACGCCATAACTTGCAGCCTTTGGCGCGCCTGGTAGCCTACGCCCACGCTGGCGTCGAGCCCGAACTGATGGGCCTGGGCCCGGTACCGGCAACCCGCAAGGTGCTGGACAAGGCCGGCCTCAGCGTCGCCGACCTCGATGTGATCGAGTCCAACGAAGCCTTCGCCGCACAGGCCTGTGCAGTCGCCGGTGAACTGGGCTTCGACCCGGAAAAGGTCAACCCCAACGGTTCGGGCATTTCCCTGGGGCACCCGGTCGGCGCCACGGGCGCTATCATCGCCACCAAGGCCATCCATGAACTGCAGCGCATTCAGGGCCGCTACGCGCTGGCAACCATGTGCATCGGTGGCGGCCAGGGCATCGCCATCGTCTTCGAACGCGTTTGAGCAAGGAGTTTAAGTTGAGTATTGAAAATATTGCCGTGATCGGCGCCGGCACCATGGGCAACGGTATTGCCCAGGTCTGTGCGCTGGCCGGTTACCAGGTCACCCTGATCGATGTGACCGACGCGGCCCTGGAGCGCGGCGTCGCCACCTTGCGCAAGAACCTCGAGCGCCAGGTCAGCAAGCAGACCCTCACCGCTGAAGACGCCGAAGCGGCGCTGGTGCGGATTCGCACCAGCACCGACTACGGGCAGCTGCAGCAGGCCGGGCTGGTCATTGAGGCCGCCACTGAAAACCTCGAGCTCAAGCTGCGCATCCTTAAGCAGATCGCCGCCAGCGTCAGCGACCAGTGCGTGATTGCCACCAACACCTCGTCGCTGTCGATCACCCAACTGGGCGCGGCGGTCGGCCTGCCTGAGCGCTTTATTGGCGTGCACTTCTTCAACCCGGTGCCGATGATGGCCCTGGTCGAGATCATTCGCGGCCTGCAAACCAGTGATGCCACCTACGCCAAGGCTCTGGCCCTGACCGAGAAAGTCGGCAAGACGCCGATCAGTGCCGGCAACCGCCCGGGCTTTGTGGTCAATCGCATCCTGGTGCCGATGATCAACGAAGCGATCTTCGTCCTCCAGGAAGGCCTGGCCAGCGCCGAAGACATCGACACCGGCATGCGCCTGGGCTGCAACCAGCCGATCGGCCCGCTGGCCCTGGCCGACCTGATCGGCCTGGACACCCTGCTGGCGATCATCGAAGCCTTCCACGAAGGCTACAACGACAGCAAATACCGCCCTGCTCCGCTGCTCAAGGAAATGGTTGCCGCCGGCTACCTGGGGCGCAAGAGCGGTCGCGGTTTCTTCACCTACTAGGGAGCCCTGCCATGGACGCCGCTTTGCGCTGTGCGAACTTTGAAGAGCGGCGTGACAAGGCCCTGGAGTTGTTCGCCGAGAAGGGGTTCGGCCAGGTCAGCATGCGTGAACTGGCCGCGCACCTGGGGCTGACGGCAGGCTCCTTGTACCACCACTTTCCGAGCAAACAGCACTTGCTGTTCGATCTGATCGAAGAGCTGTTCGAGGAGTTGTTGGCCACGCTCAACCCGGGACGTCGAGCCCAGCAGCAGACCTTGGGCGAGGTGATTGCCGCCCACTGGGGCCTGCATGCCGAGCGGCCGCTGCAGTTTCGTCTGGCCGAGCGTGACCTGTGCTGCCTGAGTGCTGAGCAACAGGTTCACATCGGCCAATTGCGTCAACAGTATGAAAGCGCTCTGCTGCGTCTGTTAGTGCCCAAGGCAACCTTGCGCGGCAAGGCACTTGAAGTCACTGCCCATGTCATCGCCAACTTGCTCAACAGCCTGCCTGGCTGGCTGCAAGCCTCGCAACTGCCCCAGGCCCAGGGCCTGGCGCTGATGGAAAGCATGCTGTTGGGCGGGATCGAGCGGACCTTGCGCGGTGAAAGCCTGAATTCGATGGCATGAGTCACCAGGCGCTGTAGGGAATGCCATGGGCGTCGATGCAGGCTTGGGACTCGGGTTCCAGTGGCAGGTAGCTGTCTCCCGATGGCACGATGCGACCGACAGCGCGGGCAATAGACGGGTCGCCGATTCGTGCAATGGCCCGACCACCTAGCGGATGTTGTGTACAACCACCACGTGCCTCACCACCGGTATTGGTGGCGTCCCCCTGCCGGACGATAAAGCGCAGCGCCTGTTCCCTGTGGCGATTCACAAGGTAGCTATCGGACGCTTTTTGCACGGTGAGGGAAATCAGCCACCTGTGAGGGATAGCGTGGGAAGTGTCACCAGGACACTAGCGCAACAGCTCCTGAATCTGGTCACGCAGGCTGTCCAGGTCAAACGGCTTGGCCAGGATTGGCGCCGTGAAGGCGATCGGGCTGCCTGATTCGCGGATTTCTGCCGGGTAACCGCTGATGAAGATCACCTTCAAGTCCGGCCTCAGTTTGACGGCGGGCTCGGCGATCTGTACCCCGCAGATCCCGCCCGGCAAACGCATGTCAGTGACGATCAGGTCCAGGTGCGGCTTGCGCGCCAGAATATCAAAGGCCTGCTTGCCGTCTTGCGCCACCAGCACGTGATAACCCTCACCCTTGAGGTAGTCCTCGAGAATCATGCGAATCACCGGCTCGTCTTCGACCACCAGTACGACGTCCTGCGCATCTTCACTCATGCCAATGCCTTGCTCTCTAAAATGCTCGATAACATCGCCATACGACCCTGGCCTCAGGCAGAGGTTGCCTGCGACCGGCCATTTTCACGCAATGCCTGCGGCAGCGGCAGACGCACGGTAAAGGTCGCGCCCTCACCCTCGACGCTGTGCACGCCGATGCTGCCGCCATGGGCCAGGACGATCTGCTCGGAAATATACAGGCCAAGGCCCAGCCCCGCGCTGCTCTGGCTGGAGGCGACCCGTTCGAACTGCTGGAAGATCCGCTGCTGGTTGTGCTCACTGATGCCGATGCCATGGTCGCGCACCTCCACACAGGCCATGCCGCCCTGCTCGAAGGTGCGCACCTGCACCGGTTTTTTCGCCCCGTAGCGCAGGGCGTTGGTCAGCAGGTTGGCGACCACCTGCTCGATCCGGAACTCATCCCACATCCCCGCCAGCGTGACACCCGCGTTGAATTCGAGCTGCGACTCGGCGGCCACGGCCTGGGCCTGGAAGTTTTCGATCAAGCCGCCGACCAATTGCCCCAGGTCGAACTGGCCAGGGCGTATGGAGAGCTTGCCGGTGCGGATCCGCGAGACGTCGAGCATGTCTTCAATCAAGCGGATCAGGCTGTTGATCTGCCGCTCGTCACGCTCGACCATGGCGCGCAGCTTGTCCAGGGTGAAGGCATCGGCGTTGCCCTTGGCCAAGTGCAACTTACGCAGCTGGGTTTCCAGGATCAGGCCGTTCAACGGCGTGCGCACTTCATGGGAGACGATCGACATGAAGTCATCGCGCATGCGCACAGCATGTTCGAGCTCGCGGCGGGTGACCTGCAACTGCGCCAGCAGCTGTTCCTGCTCCTCGCGGCTGCGCTGCAGGGCTTCCAGTTGCTGACCAAGGGCCTTGCGCTGGCGGAACAGGTCGACGAACACCGTCACCTTGCTTTTGACCGCCAGGCTGTCCAGGGGCTTGTGCAGAAAATCCACCGCGCCACTTTCATACCCTTTGAAGGCGTAGTTCATCTCGCGCCCGGCGGCGCTGACAAAGACAATGGGAATGTTCTTGGTCTTCTCGGTGCCGCGCATCAGCTCGGCCAGTTCGAAGCCGTTCATTCCGGGCATTTGCACATCAAGGATCGCCAGGGCGAACTCGTGTTCGAGCAACAGCGCCAGGGCCTGGTCGGCAGACTGGGCCTGGTGCACCTCGCGGTCTTCGCCTTTGATCAATGCCTCCAGGGCCAGCAGGTTCTCTGGCAGGTCATCGACGATCAGCAGTTTTGCTTGTATGTGCCTTAGCATTCAGGGGCTTCCAGGCTGGCGAGCAATTGCCCGATGCCATTCAAGGGGAGTATGTAGTCGGGCTGGTGCAACGCCAGCGCCGCACGCGGCATGGTCGACGCTTGCGCCTGTGAGGGGTCCTGCACGACAGTGCGCCCGCCCTGTTGCTTGATCCGTGCCAGGCCGTGGGCACCGTCTTCATTGGCGCCGGTCAGGAGCACCCCGAGCAGGCCCGGGCCGTAGGCGTCGGCCGCCGACTCGAACAACACGTCGATCGACGGCCGGGAAAAATGCACGCGTTCTTCCTGGCTCAACGACAGGCTGTGGTCGCGTTCCACTGACAGGTGATACCCCGGCCCGGCGACGTAGAGGGTGCCGGGAGCGATGTCCTCCTTGTCACGGGCTTCATGCACCGGGCATTTGAGCCTTCGGCCAAGAACCTCGGCCAGGTGGCTATGGCGGTCGTCCGGCAGGTGCAGCACACATAGCATCGGAATGCGAAACGCTGGCGGCAAGGCGTGCAACACCGTGAGCAAGGCAGTGACGCCCCCTGCCGAGGCGCCAAGGGCAATCGCCTGGACCCCGTTCATGATTTGCGGTAGATCCGTTCGGGCTTGACCAGCGCCTCGAACTTGTCGGAATAGGCCGAGAAGTCCAGTGTTTCCTTGCTGCCCAGCACCAGGAAGCCGCGATGACACAGCGACTCGTGGAACAGGCCGAAGGCGCGGTCCTGGAGGGTCTTGTTGAAGTAGATCAGCACGTTGCGGCAGGAGATCAACTGGGTTTCGGAGAACACGCTGTCGGTCGCCAGGCTATGGTCGGCGAAGGTCACGTTGTCGCGCAGGCTGCTGTCGACGATGGCGTTGCCATAGGCCGCGGTGTAGTAGTCGCTGAGCTCGCCCCGCCCGCCTGCCTTGCGGTAGTTTTCGGCATACAGGCGCATGTTCTGCATGCTGTAGATGCCCTGCTTGGCTTTCTCCAGGGAGCTGGGGTTGATGTCGGTGGCATAGATGATGGTGCGTTCCAGCAAGCCCTCCTCACGCAGCAGGATGGCCATCGAATAGACCTCCTCGCCGGTACTGCAGCCGGCGATCCAGATCTTGATCGACGGCCAGGTGCGCAGCAGCGGCACCACTTCCTGGCGTACCGCGAGCAAATGCTCGGGGTCGCGGAACATCTCGCTGACCGGGATGGTCAGGAACTGCAGCAACTGCATGAACATGCTCGGATCGTGCAGCACCCGCTCCTGCAGGGCCGAGACGGTCTTGCAGTCGAACTGACGCAAGGCGTACTGGATCCGGCGCTTGATCGAGGCGCCGGAGTAATCGCGAAAGTCGTAGCTGTACTTGAGGTAGATCGCCTCGATCAACAGCCGGATTTCAATATCGGTGTTGCGTTCAATACTCAAATTCGCTCCAGTTGCGGCAGCCAGACACGGATCAGCGAGAACAGGCGGTCCAGGTCGATGGGCTTGGCCAGGTAGTCGTTGGCCCCGGCTTGCAGGCAACGCTCCTGGTCATCCTTCATCGCCTTGGCGGTGACGGCGATGATCGGCAGCTTGCGCCAGCGCGGGTCCTTGCGGATCAGGCGGGTGGCTTCATAGCCGTCCATCTCCGGCATCATCACATCCATCAGCACCAGGTCGATGTCCTCGTGCAGTTCCAGGCGCTCGATGGCTTCGCGGCCATTGCGCCCGATCTCGACAATCGCCCCCTTGTGCTCCAGGGCGCTGGTCAGGGCAAAGATGTTACGTACGTCGTCATCCACCACCAGCAGCTTGCGCCCTTCGAAGACCTTGTCGCGGCTGCGCGCGGTCTTGAGCATGCGCTGTCGCTCATGGGACAACGTGGATTCGACTTTGTGCAGAAACAGCGTCACTTCATCGAGCAGGCGCTCAGGCGAGCGCGCGCCCTTGATGATGATCGAGCGCGAGTACTTGAGCAGGTCGGCCTCTTCTTCGCGGGTCAGGTTGCGCCCGGTGTAGACGATCACCGGCGGGAACGCGCGGATGTCGTCGTCGGACATGCGCTTGAGCAATTCGTTGCCGAGCATGTCCGGCAGCTTGAGGTCGATGATCATGCAGTCGTAGATATTCTCGCGCAGCAGGTCCAGGGCTTGCTGGGCCATGCCCACGGCGGTGATCTCGATGTCTTCGTCGCCGATCAGGCGGGCGATGCTCTCGCGCTGCAGGTCGTCATCCTCGACCAGCAGGATGTGCTTGAGCTTTTGGGTCAGCTTGGCTTCAAGGCGGGCGAACACCTGCTTGAGTTCTTCACGGGTGGCCGGTTTTACCGCGTAGCCAATGGCGCCCATGTGCAGCGCTGCCTCGACCCGGTCCTCGACCGAGATCACATGCACCGGAATGTGCCGGGTACTGGCCTGCTCCTTGAGCCGCTGCAGCACGGTCAGCCCGGAATGATCCGGCAGGCGCATGTCCAGCAACACCGCGTCGGGGATGAAGCTTGCCGCCAGCTCAAAGCCCTCGTCGGCAGCCTGGGCGACCAGGCAGCTGTAGCCCAGCTCATGGGCCAGGTCGTAGAGGATGCGGGCAAAATTCGGCTCGTCCTCGATCACCAGGATGCAGCGGTTGCTGAACGGCGCCTGGTCGCGGTCGTCGGCAAAACCCGGCGCCTGGCATGGCGCTGGCTCAACTTCAGGCGCGGGGGCGGCGACCACCACGGCTGGCTGATGCACGATCACCGCCGGGCCTTGATCAACAATCGGCTCGTAACGCTCCGGCAGGGTCAAGCTGAACACGCTGCCCTTGCCCAGGCTGCTGTCGACGCTGATCTGGCCGCCAAGCAGCTGCGCCAGGTCCCGTGAAATGGACAAGCCGAGGCCGGTGCCGCCATAGCGGCGGTTGGTGGTGCCGTCGGCCTGGTGGAACGCTTCGAAAATGCTCTGCTGCTGATCGGCGGCAATCCCGATGCCGCTGTCGCGCACCGAGAAAACGATACCCGCGCCGGCCTGCCAGCCAACGCTCAGGCTCACCTCGCCGCGCTCGGTGAACTTCACGGCGTTGGACAGCAGGTTCTTGAGGATCTGCTCCAGGCGCTGGCGGTCGGTGTACAGGGTCGGCGGCACCTGCGGCTCGACCGAGACGGTGAAGCCCAGCTGCTTCTCATTGGCCAGCGGCTCGAACAGCGTGCGCAAGCCTTCGGTCAGTCGCGCCACGTGGGTGGTTTCCGGACGCACTTCAAGCTTGCCGGCCTCGACCTTGGCGATATCGAGGATGTCATTGATCAGGTTGAGCAGGTCATTGCCCGCCGAATAGATCGACTCGGCAAACTTGACCTGCTCGTCGGTCAGATTCTCTTCGGCGTTCTCGGCCAGCAACTTGGCCAGGATCAGTGAACTGTTGAGCGGCGTACGCAGCTCGTGGGACATGTTGGCGAGGAACTCGGACTTGTACTTGCTTGAGCGCTGCAGCTCTTCGGCGCGCTCCTGCAGCTCGACCTGGGCCTCGTTCAGCTCGCCGTTCTTGCGATCCAGGACATCCCGCTGTTCGGCCAGCGCTTCGGTGCGCTCGGCCAGTTGCTCGTTGGTCTGTTCAAGCTCGGCCTGTTGGATTTCCAAGTGGGCCTGGGACTCCTTGAGTACCCGCGACTGTTCTTCAAGCTCCTCGTTGGCCGTTTTCAGCTCTTCCTGCTGGACCTGCAACTCTTCGTTGAGCTGCTGGGTTTCAGCCAGCACCTCTTGCAGGCGCTGGCGGTAGCGCGCGCTTTCGATCGAGGTGCCCAGGTTGCCGGCAACCAGCTCGAGGAACTCCAGCTCGCGCTCATCCAGGCTGCGCAAAAAGCCCAGTTCGACCACGCCATTGACTTGCCCGTCGTTGCGGGTCGGGATCACCAGCACGCTACGCGGCAAACCCTCGCCCAGGCCACTGCTGACCTTGAAATAGTCAGCCGGCAGATCGTCCAGGCGCAGCAGGCGCTCCTGAATCACTGCCTGGGCCAGAATACCTTCCTGGCTGCCGACGACCTGATCCTGCGCAGCCTGTTCGGCTGACAGCCCGTAGCTGGCCATCCGGCGCAACCCACCGTGCTCGTCGCGGACATACAGGGCACCCACGGCGCTGCCCAGGTAACCGGCAAAGAAGCGCAGGATATTGTTGCCGAGCATCGGCAGGGTCAACTGTCCCAGTACCTGGCCGGCCAGCTCGGTCTGCCCGGTACGCAACCAGGCCTGGCGCTCCAGGCGCTGGTTGGCACGTTGCTGCGACTCAAGGCTGCTGGCATAGCGGCTGGACAGCGCCAACAGGTCGCGGCGGCCCAGGTAGGCCAGCAGGGCGCTGAGCAGGATGACAAACACCAGGTACACGGAGATCGACACCAGGGTGGTGGTATTGACCTTGTCGTTGCGTGCCACCCGCAACTGTTGCTCCATGGCAATGAACGCGTCGAATTCCTTGCGGATCTGATCAGTCAGGCGCTTGCCCCGCCCCGAACCGATAGCCTGGCGATAATTGCCGTTGTCACGGCGCAGGCTGATCATCGTGTTGGCGAAGGCGTTCCATTCTTCCTGCAGGCCCAGCACACGTTCCAGGCGATCGACCTGTTGCGGGTTGTCAGCCACCAGTAGCTCCAGGCCTTTGATCCCGACCATCACCTGCGGCTTGGCCACTGCATAGGGGTCCAGGAAGCGCTCTTCGCCGGTGAGCAGGAAGCCGCGCATGCCGGTTTCCATGTCGATCGAGAGCTTGATCGTCTCGTTGGCATTGTTGATCACCCGGTCGGTATGCTCGACCCGTTGGATGGCCGACAACAGGTAACTGATGATGGTCACGAACACCACGGCACTGAGCAGTCCAACCCCCAGGGGCAGGCCGATGTTGCGGGCCAACAGTTTACGGAAGCTACGCTGATCGATTGAGGCTGGTTGAATCATCTCAAGACGCCCGAGCAAAGGAAGCAAACGAAAGAGTGTGGTGGATTTTCGAGTGATCGTTCTGTTTTCCGCTGGAGAGGCCACTCTGCCAGCCTTTCCTACTCCGAGTCTAAACGCCTTTGGCCATTCTGGTAGGGCATTTAGCCAGCATTTGAGCGGTACTTTGCGCAAACGTTCCCTGCTTTCTGATAGACCGCTATGCTGCTCATTCGGGAAGCTTTATCCAGCGTAGAGGGAACCTCAAGGCGTGCCCGGCTTACAGATAATGCACAGACTTTTTGTACAGGAAACCCACCATGGCGCAGACACCCCAGCCCCTGCTCGTCGTCGAAGATGACGCTATCGTGCGCATGCTGACGGTCGAGGTGCTGGTAGAGCTTGGCTATCAGGTGCTCGAAGCTGCCGATGCTCAAGCGGCACTGAAGACATTGAAAGATCTGCAACAACCGTTGGCGTTGCTGATGACCGATGTCGGCCTGCCGGACATGGACGGCAAGGCCTTGGCCGTCGAGGCCCGGAAGTTGCGCCCGGCATTGCCGGTGCTGTTTGCCAGTGGCTATGGCGACAACCTGGAGGTGCCGGCTGGCATGCACCAGATCGCCAAGCCGTTCAGCATTGATCAGTTGCGTGACACAGTGCAGGGCATTCTCCCGGCAGTTCAAGGATAAGTGGAGGTGGAATCTGCTTTAATACGCGCTTTTGCCAAGGTCCCCGATCGCCATGCTTACCCGCGCCCTCAACGTCCTGGTCATTGGCTACGTCTGGCCCGAGCCACGCTCATCAGCTGCCGGCTCGCACATGATGCAGATCCTTGAAAGCTTCGTGCAGCGCGGCTGGCGCATTACCTTCAGCAGCCCCGCAGCCATCGGCGAGCACAAGGCCGACCTGGCCAGCCTGGGCATTGCCGAACAGGCCATCGCCCTCAACGACAGCAGCTTCGACCGCTTTGTCAGCGAACTGGCACCGGACGTGGTGCTATTCGACCGTTTCATGATGGAAGAGCAGTTCGGCTGGCGCGTCGAAAAACACTGCCCCAACGCCCTGCGCGTGCTGGAAACCTCCGACCTGCAAAGCCTGCGCGATGCCCGTCAGCAATTGCTGCGCAGGCGCCTGGTCGAGGGCCTGGACCCGAATGACTTTCGCGCGCTATTCAACACGTCCGGCCCCGACCTCTATCGGCAGATGGCCAGCGCCGACCTGACCTTGCGCGAACTCGCCGCCATCTACCGCAGCGATCTGAGCCTGATGATCTCCGATGTCGAGATCGACCTGCTGCTCAATGGCTTCGGCGTGCCCGAGCACCTGCTGCACTGGTGCCCGTTGATGCTCGATGCGCCCAGCGAGCCGTTCAAACCATTCGCCGAGCGTGCGCATTTCCTCAGCATCGGCAACTTTCGCCATGCACCGAACTGGGATGCCGTGCTGTGGATGAAGAACAGCCTGTGGCCGATGATCCGTCGGCGCCTGCCGCAAGCGCAGTTGCATATCTACGGCGCCTACACTCCGCCCAAGGCCACCGCCCTGCATAAACCGGGCGAAGGCTTTCACATCATGAACTGGGCCGAAGACGCCCTGCAAGTGATGAGCAACGCGCGCATCTGCCTGGCACCGCTGCGCTTTGGCGCCGGGATCAAGGGCAAGCTTACCGATGCCATGCAATGCGGCACGCCCAGCGTCACCACCCCCATCGGCGCCGAAGCCATGCATGGCGCCCTGCCCTGGCCTGGGGCGATCGCCGACACCGCCGAAGGCCTGACCGAAGCCGCGGCAACGCTGTACAGCGATGAAACGCGCTGGAACCAGGCTCAGCAGGACGCGCGCCGCTTGCTCAGCGCACGCTACGACCGACGCCAGCACGCCAGCGCCCTGGTCGAACGGATCGAATACGCCCTGGCCGACCTCGACCAGCACCGGCTGTTCAACTTCACCGGCGCCATGCTCCGTCACCACCAGCACAAGAGCACCCAGTACATGGCCCAGTGGATCGAGGCCAAGAACCGCCTGGCTACAGCGGCCGACGCAGCAGATAAGTGTCCATGATCCAGCCCTTGCGCGCCCGCGCCTGTTCTCGGGCGGCGAGGATCTGCGCCTTGACCGCAAGCAACGGCCCGGCAATCAGGATCTGGTCGGCGGTGCCCAGGTAAGCGCCCCAGTAGATGTGCAACTGCGGGTCATCCAGCGCCGCAAAGGCACACTGGCCATCGAGCATGACCACCAGGTTGTCGATGCGTGGCTGTTCAGCCAGGCGCCGCCCGGGCAGCACGGTCAGGGGTTCACCAATACGGTTCAAGGGGATGCGGTGAGCGGCGGCCAGGGCCTGGACGCTGCTGATGCCGGGGATCACTTCAAGGCTCAGCGGCAAGCCTGCGGCCTGTACCAACTCAAGAATGCGCAGGGTGCTGTCATACAGCGTCGGCTCGCCCCAGAGCAGGAAAGCGCCGCATTCGCCGTCAGCCAGTTCGTTGTCGATCAGGTTGGCATACAGCGCTGCACGCTGCTGGTGCCACGCCTGCACCGCGCCGACATAGTCGCTGGCCGCGCCATCGCGCAGCGGGTCGTCGACCTGCACCAGGCGGTACCCGGGCCGATCGACAAAACGCTCAAGGATGTTTTTGCGCAGTTGCAGCAACTCATCCTTGACCGCGCCCTTGTCGAGCACGAAGAACACCTGGGCACGGTTGAGCCCGTCGATGGCTTCAAGGGTGATCTGGCGCGGATTGCCCGGCCCGATCCCAATCAACAGCAGTTGTTTCATCGCACGTCGTTTCCATGGCCCGGCCAGCCCCTATAGTCGGCTGGCCGGCGCGCAATGGCAACGTACTGTTGGTTAGAAGATCGAGAAGTTGTAGCTGACGATCACCCGGGTTTCGTCCATGTCACGGGCATACTTCTCGTAGTTGCTGCGGTAGGTCGAGTTACGCAGGCGTACGCTGACATCCTTGAAGGTGCCGCTCTGGATCTGGTACTTGAGCTCGCTGTCGCGTTCCCACTCCTTGCCCTCGGCCAGGCTGCCCGGGACCTTGATATGGTCGCCGTTGATGTAGCGGGTAAAGAAGCTCAGGCCCGGTACACCCATGGCCTTGAAGTCGTAATCGTAGCGCAGCTGCCAGGAACGCTCCTGGGCCGCAGCGAAGTCGTTGACCTGGGCATAGTTGACCAGGTACGGGTTGCTGCCATCCAGGTATGGCATGGCATTCTCGCCGTACATGCGCTGCCAGCCGGCGCTGATCTTGTGCCCGCCCAGGCTATAACCGAGCATGCCGCTGAAGGCGCGGTGATCGATATCGCCGGCACGCGCGCGGCCGATGTCATCGCTCTTGATCAAGCGCAGGTCTGCCGACAGGCTGCCGACACTCAGCGGCTGGCTGGCGACCAGGCCAAAGAAGTGCTGACGGTAGATGTTTTCAAGTTTGGCCACCTGATACTGCGCACTCAGGCGATCGTTGAACTTGTAGTCGACGCCGGCCATGTCGAAATGATCGGCCGTGGTATCGCAGGCGTAGCGTTTGTTCTTGCAGTGAACACGAATGTCCTGGCGGTCGGTAGAGTCCCGGGCGGTGTACTTGTCCAGGCGCGCCACGGTGAACTTCAGGTCCTTGAACTCTTCCGAGGTCAGCATCGCGCCCTGGAACATGGTCGGCAGCAAACGGCCGTCGTTGTACTTGAGCAACGGCATGTCCGGCAACATCGAACCGACCTTGAGCACGGTCTGCGAGTAACGCATCTTGCCGGCCACACCCATCTTCGCGTACTGGTCTACCGAACGACGCGGATCGTGCCCGCTGGACGGCAACAGACCACTGTTACTGTCGGCCGGGCTGGAGTCGAGTTTAAACCCGAGCATACCCAATGCATCAACACCAAATCCTACAGTGCCTTCGGTATAGCCGGACTGTACATTCAGAATAAAGCCCTGGGCCCACTCTTCACGTTTTGATCCGCCCTGATTGGAACTGGTATGACCATCACGGAAGTCACGGTTGAAGTAGACGTTGCGTGCTTCGACTTTGGCGCTGCTGTCTTCTAGAAAACCAGCGGCCTGAGTCGAGACAGCAGCAAACATCGCGAGCAGGCCAACAAGGCTGCGCCCGGGCGCGAGAGGGTATGGGGCAAACATGAGAAGCGAAATCCGAAAGAAAGGCAAAAAACAGCCGGCGCAGATCCCGGCGCCGACAATGCTCCCAGCGCCGACGACAGTCGACGTTGACCGTTCATCATCTCGCAACCGCTCTGGAACGGGCCACTGGACCATGGTCTAAGGCACCAACCCCAGCACCCACTAGTTCTTTACGCGGGGAGGAGGTGTAATTAAGAAAGTTCCATAACCAGCAATATAAAAGTTTAATGTTTACCCGCTGCGCACCGACTACTACACTCTTAATTAGTGCGATGTTGTGCCCAACCCGGTGGCGGCTGCGTTATACAGAATGTTGCTGATCTTCACGCATGCCGGGCCACTGCAGACTTAAAGGAGTGATGACAGTGTCCAGACTTGCAGAGTTCCGCGCAGCCGAAAAGGCCCTTCAGGAACAAATGGCGCAATTGGAGGCGCTGAAAAAGGACGCCGGCCTCAAGCGTGAAATCGAGTTCGAGAAAAAACTTGTCGACCTGATGAAACACTACGACAAGGGCCTGCGCGATATTATTGCCATCCTCGACCCCAAAGCCGCCCATAAAGGCTCGGTCAGCGCGCCCAAACAGCGCCGCGCACGGGTGGTAAAGGTCTATGAAAACCCGCACACCGGCGAGCTGATCGAGACCAAAGGCGGCAACCACCGCGGGCTGAAAGCCTGGAAGGAACAGTACGGTGCCAAGACAGTCGACAGCTGGTTGCGCAAGTAGAAAACACCTTCACACATTTTTCACATCGACTGGATCAGGATGAAGGCTGCTAACGGACTAGCGCCCCATACGCCCGCTTCGGCGGGCTTCTAATTCTTGCGCCCCGCCCCACAAAGTCGGGGCGCAAATCGTTTGCGCAATCGCTTCAGTTCCGTATCATGACGCCCTGACTGTTTTGCTGGCAGCGCTGTTGCCAGCCTCAAATGCGGAGAGCCCATGAGCCTGAACCATCTCGACACCCTCCCCGGTGTCACCGCGCAACCGGATGCCGCGACCCACAACTTCGTTTTCAACCACACCATGCTGCGAGTCAAGGACGTTGCCAAGTCCCTGGACTTCTACACCCGCGTCCTGGGCTTCAGCCTGGTGGAGAAGCGCGACTTCCCGCAAGCCGAGTTCAGCCTGTACTTCCTCGCCCTGGTCGACAAGGCGCAGATTCCGGCGGATGCTGCCAAGCGCACCGAGTGGATGAAGTCGATCCCTGGCATCCTCGAGCTGACCCACAACCACGGTACCGAGAACGATGCCGACTTTGCCTACCACAACGGCAACACCGACCCGCGCGGTTTCGGCCATATCTGCATCTCGGTGCCGGATATCCGTGCAGCGTGCGAGCGTTTCGAGCAACTGGGCGTCGCCTTCCAGAAGCGCCTGAGCGACGGCCGCATGAAGCACCTGGCATTTATCAAGGACCCGGATGATTACTGGGTCGAGATCATTCAGCCGACCGAGTTCTGATCAAGGCCTTTCGATACTAGCTCCCACAGGTCTTGTATCCATCCAGAGAACAGCACCGACCCTGTAGGAGCGGGCCTTGCCCCGCGATCGAGCGCGCAGCGGTCGCAATCCAGGCAACACTTGATGTGCTGGCTGTATTGGCCTCATCGCGGGTCTAGCCCGCTCCTGCATTGGATCTGTACCAGCTGACCCCGCCCCCGGGTCGCCAGGCAGTAATACAACGGGCACGTCACCAGCAGCCCGATCAGCCACGACAAGTCCGCACCCTCCACCAGATTGGCATACGGCCCGACATACAACGACGTATTGGCAAACGGCAGTTGCACCACAATCCCGCAGGCATACGCGATGATCGCATGGGCATTGAAGCGCCCGTAGACTCCACCATCGGCACGAAAGATCGAGGCAATGTCATAGTTGCCGCGCTTGATCAGGTAGAAGTCGATGAGGTTGATCGACGCCCAGGGCACCAGTACCAGCAGTAGTGCCAGGATCAGGCCGATGAACTGGCCGATGAAGTCCGCCGAGGCGCTCAACGCTACCAGGCAGCAACCCAGCAAAATCACACTGGCCAGCACCACTCGCAGTTTGATGCTCGGCGTCCAGCGGCTGGCAAAGGTCTGGATCGAGGTCACGATCGACAGCACCGCGCCATACAGGTTAAGGGCGTTGTGGCTGATGATGTTGAGCAGGAACAACACCATCAGGATCGGCCCCAACCAACCGGTGGCCTGCTCCACCGCCGCCATCGCCTCGGTCCCCTCTGGCACGGCCAGCACAGCAACGACACCAAAGCCGAACGACAGGATGGTGCCCAGGGTCGCGCCAAAATAGGTAGCCCAGAACGGCCGTGCGATGCCCACTTCACGCGGCAGGTAACGTGAATAGTCGGACACGTAAGGGGAAAAGCTGATCTGCCAGATCACCCCCAGCGACAGGGTTGCGACCCAGCCCGACAGGTTGAAACCGCCACGGCTGAAGAAGTCGGCCGGCAGCTCCTGGGCGAAGATCATCAAAAAGCCCGCCAGCAATGCCGAGCCCATCACCCAGGTACCGATGCGGTTGAGGGTATGTATGAAGCGATAGCCGATCACACCGATGGCCGTGGCACTCAGCGCGCCGATGACGATTGCCGCCGGCATCGGCACGCTCGGGGCAATGCCGTGGATCGACTTGCCAGCCAGGACGATGTTGGAAATAAAGAAACCGACATAGATGATGGCGGCAAAGAACACAATCAGCAGCGCGCCATAGCGGCCGAACTGCCCGCGGCTCTGAACCATTTGCGGGATGCCCATCTGCGGCCCCTGGGCCGACGCCAGGGCGATGACGATGCCCCCGAGCAGATGCCCCAGCACGATCGCCAGCATTCCCCAGAAAAAGTCGAGCTGGAACACCTGGACCACCATCGCCCCGGTGACAATCGGCAGCGGCGCGATGTTGGTGCTGAACCACAGGGTGAATAGATCGCGCGCCTTGCCGTGGCGCTCGGTGGGCGGTACGTAATCGACCGTATGGTTTTCGATCAACTGATGTTGCGAAGACGGCTGGGACATGGGCAATAAGCTCGAAAGGTTCTGTTTTTATCTTTGTAGGAAACCGCTTGCGGAGTGTTCGAAACGGCCTCTCAGCTGCGAACCATATTATGGTATTCCATCTTTTCCACAAGACTGATCCGGCTATTTTGCCTGCAACTGATCTGATCTTGACCTCGCCATTTTCCTTTGAAAAACGCTGTAAGCCCCGTGTTTACTGGCCTTTAGCGTAATCCTGGGCCACTCGTCGCGACTTAAAATTCCACTTGCAAATAAGGTATTACGGTATACCATCAGACACATCAAACAAAAACGCGGACCACCGCTGCTTCCGAGGACCACGCCATGATCGACGCAACCGTCTACAAGAACGTCCTGGGCTCCTTCCCGTCCGGCGTCACGGTGATAACCACCCTGGACGACGACGGCCAGGTCGTCGGCCTGACCGCCAGCGCCTTCAGCTCGCTGTCCATGGAGCCGCCGCTGGTGCTGTTCTGCCCCAACTACAGCTCCGACTCCTACCCGGTGCTGATCCGCAACAAGCGCTTCGCCATCCACTTGCTGTCCGGTGCCCAACAGGCCGAAGCCTATGCCTTTGCGCGCAAAGGCAAAGACAAGGCCCAGGGCATCGACTGGACCCTGAGCGCACTGGGCAATCCATTGCTGGCCAACGCCACGGCAATCATCGAATGCGAGCTGTGGCGCGAATATGAAGGCGGCGACCACGCGATCATGGTCGGCGCGGTGAAAAACCTCATCGTCCCCGAGCAAGCCCCCAGCCCGCTGGTGTACTGCCGCGGCAAGATGGCCGAACTGCCAGCCTTCGCCTGAGCCGCACTATTCTTACGACAGGCGCAGGGCGCAGGTCGAGAGTCATGCCGCCTGATCCGACAGGCGACCTACAACAAGATCCGAGGAATGCGTTATGAAATTTTCGTTGTTCGTACACATGGAACGTTGGGATGAACAGGTCAGCCACCGCCAGCTGTTCGAAGACCTCACCGAACTGACCCTGATGGCCGAAGACGGCGGTTTCAGCACCGTATGGATCGGCGAACACCACGCCATGGAATACACCATCTCGCCCAGCCCCATGCCGCTGCTGGCCTACCTGGCGGCGCGCACCAGCACCATTCACCTGGGTGCCGGGACCATCATTGCGCCGTTCTGGCACCCGTTGCGGGTGGCCGGTGAATGCGCCCTGCTTGATGTGATCAGCAACGGGCGCATGGAAGTGGGCCTGGCCCGCGGCGCCTACCAGTTCGAATTCGACCGCATGGCCGCTGGCATGCCGGCGTCCGAAGGCGGCCAGGCCCTGCGGGAGATGGTGCCGGTGGTGCGCGCCTTGTGGCAAGGCGACTACGCCCACGATGGCGAGATCTGGAAATTCCCCACCTCGACCTGCGTGCCCAAGCCGATCCAGCAGCCCATGCCTGCGATGTGGATCGCCGCGCGCGATCCGGACTCGCACAACTTCGCAGTCAAGCACGGCTGCAACGTCATGGTCACGCCATTGATGAAAGGCGATGAAGAAGTCCTGGACCTTACGAACAAGTTCGAGGCAGCCCTGGCCAACAACCCCGAGGTACCGCGCCCGCAATTGATGGTGCTACGCCACACCCACGTGCATGCCGCGGATGACGCCGACGGCTGGAAAGTCGGCGCCCAGGCCATCTCGCGTTTCTACCGGACCTTCGATGCCTGGTTCGGCAACAAGCAGGTACCCAACAACGGCTTCCTGGCACCAAGCCCGGAAGAGAAATTCAAGGAACGTCCGGAGTTCGAACTGGACAACATCCGCAAGAACACCATGATCGGCACCCCGGCAGAAATCATCGCGCGCATCCGCTACTACCAGGAGCTGGGGGTCGACGAGTTCAGCTTCTGGTGCGACAACAGCCTGCCCCATGCCGAAAAGAAAAAGTCCCTGGAACTGTTCATCAACGAAGTGGTGCCGGCGTTCCGCTGACGGTCACGTTCGTCGGCCCGGATCCAGCCGAACGGCTGCTGTGGTATACCCGAAAAAGCGCCCTGACTGGTGCGCTTTGGATACCACAGCAGCGAGGTAAGGACGATGAAGACCCTTCAATGCGTGCATCGCAACCACACCATCACCGCCAGCGTCGAAACCCACCCGGGCATCCCCACGCCCTACAACGCCGGATGCCTGATTACCGATCCCGAGGGCCACACCAGCCGGCGCTTGTCGCTGCCGGTGAAGATGGCCTACCTGGCCGACCTTGATAACGCCCAGCACGCATCACTGGCGCACGGCAAATGGCTGGTCGACCAGCAACTGGATAAGCGTCAACAGCTGTTTTGACTGAACAACAGAGCACCTATGTGGCCCCCTGATCCTGAGCGGGGCCCTGCTGCTCCGGCAACGCCAGCCCGTAATCACCTTGCTCGTTCCAGTCCTCACCGAACACTTCCGCCGGGTGCATGGTGCGGTCGGCGCCGTTACCGCAGGCCAGGGCGTTGGCCGCGCAGTAGCGATCGCACCCCCAGCAGATGCGCTCGGGGTGCTTGGGGCTGATGGGAAAGGGCTTGGCCATGAAATGCCTCAGGCAGGCAATGGGCGAGCCTCCACGCTACTGCGCGGGTCAGGCATTGCCCTTGATGCAGATCAAGGACGCTGACCGATATCCCGTAAAATTGATAATAATCATTATTGTTCGCACAGAAGCTTCCTAGACTCGGGCTCCCATTGCTCAGCCCTGGACGTCATCATGCGTAGCGCCCTTTCGCTCCCTCTTGCCTTGCTCCTGATCGCCCCGCTTGCCCACGCCAAGGAATACCCCATTGGCGAGCCGCAATTGTGCCCGGGCCTTGAGGTCGGTGCGGTGTACCTGCAGCCGATCGAAATGGCCCCGGCCGGGATGATGCGCGCCACCGCCGATTCCGACATCCACCTGGAAGCCGATGTACGGGCCACCGAAAACAATCGCCAGGGCTTTCAGGAAGGCAGTTTCGTGCCCTACCTGAACGTCGCCTTCAGCCTGCAAAAGCAAGGCAGCGACACACCCATCCGCGGCGATTTCCACGCCATGGTCGCCAACGACGGGCCGCACTATGGCGACAACGTCAAGCTCCAGGGCCCGGGCAAGTACCGGCTGACCTTCACCCTGCTGCCACCGGCTGGCCATGGTGCATTGGGCCGCCATACCGACAAGGAAACCGGGGTCGAGCCGTGGTTCGAACGCTGTGAACTGCACTACGAGTTCGTCTATGCCGGGATCGGCAAGAAAGGCGGTTACTGAATGAAAGCCCTGGCCCTGTTGCTCGCCTGTGCGGCCTTGCCGCTGAGCGCCGCGCCGTTGCCGAGCTTCGAGCTGATCCTGCGCGACGGCCACTTCACCCCCGCCCTGCTCGAAGTGCCAGCCGGGCAGCGTTTCAAGATCGTCCTGAAGAACCTCGGCGAAGGCCCGGCGGAATTCGAAAGCACGCCGCTGCGGGTCGAGAAAGTACTGTCGCCCGGGGTGACCAGCTTTGTCGTCATCCACCCGCTGCGCCCCGGCCACTATCCGTTTTTCGACGAGTTCAATCCGCAGTTGCCCGAAGGCGGCATCCTGGCCAAATAACCCGCGTGCAGGAGGCTTCATGAATCAAGCACTGTTCATCGTCTGGCGCGAAAGCGTCGAGGCCTTGCTGGTGATCGGCATTCTCCAGGCCTGGGCCGGCCAGCAACAAGGTGCCCGGCGCCTGTTCAATTTTCTCTGGGTGGGCGTGGCCCTGGGCGTGCTGCTCTCGGGCCTGCTGGCGGTGCTGATCCTGTACGCCGGCGAGACCATGAGCGGCGCCGCCAACGAATGGTTCCAGGCCGGCCTGGCGCTGGTCGCGAGCCTGCTGATGGTGCAGATGGTCGGCTGGATGCATCGCCATGGGCGTACGCTCAAGGGCCAGTTGCAGCGCCAGGCCGACCGGCAACTGACGCGTCAGGGCGGCCTCGGCCTGTTGCTGCTGGCAATGCTTGCGGTCAGCCGCGAAGGCAGCGAAACCGTGGTCTTCCTGTATGGCGCTGGCGCCCGTCTGCAGGGGCCACAACTGGGCCTGTTTGCTATTGGCGGCATTGCCGGGCTGGTGCTCTCGGGCCTGACCATCGCCCTGTTGCAGGGCAGTCGCCGATGGATGTCCTGGCAACGCTTCTTTGCCCTCAGCGAGGGCGTTCTGCTGTTGCTCGCCGCCGCCTTGCTGGTCAGTGCCAGCGAACGCATCAGCGGCCAGTTACTGGCCATGGACCTGCCGGAAATGGCCTATACCCTGGTCGGTGATGCGCTCTGGGACAGCAGCCTGTGGCTCAGCGACAGCCATGGTGTCGGCGGTTTTCTCGCAGGTATAGCCGGCTACCGGGCCAGCCCCAGCGCCCTCACCCTGCTGGTGCTCTGCGGCTACTGGCTGAGTGTCGGCTGCTGGCTGCTGCAACGCAGAACAGGCGCCCAAGCATGTCCGGCCTGAGCCTGGGCAACCGCTGGCTGCAGCGCCTGGGCGATGGCATGCGGCGCAACGCCGGGGTGATTCGTACGCTGCAATGGACGGTAGTGCTGTTCTATGCCCTGCTGCTGGTGCTGCCGGCGCTGCTGCCCTTGCCGGATCGCCAGGCGCGGATGCTGGACAACCTGACGCTGTTCGCCCAGTTCCTGTTCTGGGGTATCTGGTGGCCATTCGTGCTGCTGTCGATCGTGCTGTTCGGCAGGCTTTGGTGCGGCGTGCTCTGCCCGGAAGGCGCGCTCAGCGAATGGGCCAGCCAGTATGGCAAGGGCATGGGCGTACCGCGCTGGGTGCGCTGGGGCGGCTGGCCCACCCTGGCGTTCTGCCTGACCACCCTCTACGGCCAATTGATCAGCGTCTATGACTACGCCCAGGCGGCGCTGCTGATTCTCGGTGGCTCGACCCTGGGGGCGGTGCTGGTCGGTGTGCTGTTCGTGCGCGGCAAGCGCATCTGGTGCCGTTACCTGTGCCCGGTCAGCGGCGTCTTCGCCCTGTTGGCGCGGCTGGCGCCGGTGCACTTTCAGGTCGATGAACAGCGCTGGCAAGCCAACGCCGGGCCACGCCTGCCACCGCCCAACTGCGCCCCGCTGCTGGACATCCGGCGGATGCGCGGCGCCCGTGATTGCCATGCCTGTGGCCGCTGCAGCGGGCAACGCGGCGCGGTGCAGCTGATCGCCCGTTCCAGCAACCAGGAGATACTTGAAGCGGCCACCCACACCCCCTCGCCCTGGGACACCCGCTTGCTGCTGTTCGGGGTGATCGGCCTGGCCATGGGCGCCTTCCAATGGACAGTCAGCCCCTGGTTCATCACCCTCAAGCAATGGCTGGCCAACTGGCTGGTGGAGCATGAGCTGCTCTGGCCGCTACAGGACAACGCGCCCTGGTGGCTGCTGACCCATTACCCGCAACTCAACGACAGTTTCAGCTGGCTCGACGGTTTCAGCATCGTCACGTACCTGTGTGGCAGTGCCCTGCTGCTCGGCGGCGGGCTGCTGATCCTGCTGCGCCTGGCCGCGCGGCTGGCGGGCAATCCTGCCCTGTATTGGCCCCTGAGCCTGTGCCTGACGCCCCTGGGTGGTGCGGGGCTGTTCCTTGGCTTGTCGGCCACCACGGTGAAGTTGCTGCGCTTTGAGGGCTTACTGCTGGAGTGGGTACAGCCGGCCAGGGCCACGTTGTTGATCGCGGCCATGGGCTGGAGCCTGCTGTTGGCGAGCAAGCTGCTGGCCGCGCAACGCATCCGTGGCTGGCGCCGTTGCGGCGCCAGCGCTTGCCTGCTGTTGGCCATCGCCGCAGTGGGCCATGGCTGGTGGTTGCAGTTCTGGGGCTGGAGCTAGACCTTGAAGCGCGCCACGGTCTGGCTCAGGCTGCCGGCCATCTGCGCCAGGTCATGGCCGGCGGTGTCGGTGTGTTGCGCACCGAGCAGCACCTGTTCGGACAGGTTGCGAATGCCCACCAGGTTGCGGTCCACCTCGCGGGCCACCAGGGCCTGCTCTTCGGTGGCGCTGGCGATCATCATGTTGCGCTCGTTGATCTGCGAGATCGACTGGGTGATCGCCTCCAGCGCTTCACCGGCACGCTGCGCCACCTCCAGGGTGCTGTGTACCAACTCGCTGCTGCTGAGCATGGCGGTCACCGCCTGGCCGGTGTCCTGACGAATATTGCCGATCATCTGCTCGATCTCCTGGGTCGAGACCTGGGTGCGATGGGCCAGGGCCCGCACCTCGTCGGCGACCACGGCAAAACCGCGCCCGGCATCGCCGGCGCGGGCCGCTTCGATGGCGGCGTTGAGCGCCAGCAGGTTGGTCTGCTCGGCGATGCTGCGGATCACATCCAGCACCGTGCTGATGTCCTGCACGCGCCCGGCCAGTTGCTGGATGCGCCCGGAGGTATCGTTGACGCCGTCGGCCAGCGCGGTGATCGAGGCGACCGTCTCGCGCACCTGCTCACGGCCACGCTGGGCGGTTTGCTCGGATACTTTCGAGGCCTCGCTGGTGCTCACCGCGTTGCGCGCCACCTCGTCCACTGCGGCGGTCATCTCGTTGACCGCCGCAGCCGCCTGTTCGATTTCCAGGCCCTGCAACTGCAGGCTGCTGCTGGTCTGGCTGCTGACCGCGCTGAGCTCTTCGGAGGAGCTGGCCACCCGCTCCACCGAGGCGGCGATATGCTTGACCATGCTGTTCAGGCTCTGCTGCATGTGGTGCATGTTGAGCATCACGCTGCCGTCGGCGCTGGCGTGGGTCGGCACCTCGATGGTCAGGTCGCCCTGGGCGATCTGGCTGAGCACCCGCGCGGCGGTATCCGGCTCGCCGCCCAGTGGCCGGGTAACGCTGCGGGTCACCAGCAACGCGGCGGCGATCACCGCCAGCAGGCACAGCACGAACAGCCCGAGCATGTTCAGCCGGGCATCGTTGTACAGGGACTGGGCGGCCTGCTCGCGCTCGACGAAGATCTGCCCCTGCAGGGCCATCAGGCTTTCCAGGTTCTTGTAGACCTCATGCTCGGCGGGCACCACCTGCTGCTTGAGCTGGGCCATTGCCGCCTGCGCGTCGCCCTGGCGAATCAGCGTCTGCACCTGGGTGAACGCCGCGACATAGGCTTCGCGGCTGGCTTTCAAGGCGGCATAGGCGGCCTTGCCTTCGGGCAGGTAGAACAACGGTTCGAGCGTCGCCAGGGCCTGGGTGATGCGCTGCTTGGTGGTGTCGATGGCCTGCTGTACTTGCAGGTTGTCCTTGTCCAGCAACAGGTCGCGGGTGTTGCGCGCGTTGTCGCGCACACCGGTGGCGATGACCATGATCGGCTCGATCTTCGGCCAATCCTGTTTGACGATCACTACCGCCTGCTCCTTGAGCGTGGCCAGGTCGTGCAGTGCATAGAAGGCCAGGCCCAGGAGCGCCAGGGGCGCGATGGCAAAGCCGATGAGGATACGTTGTGCTGTGGTCAATCTGGTCATTTCAAAGCCTTACTAGTCGCGTACTTCGAACGCGGGAAACAGCGCGTGGAGGGTGCCCCACAGCTCAGGCAGCAAGCTTTGTGCCGAAGCACTGGGCAATTGCGCATCGAGCATGCGTGCCGTGCGCACCAACTGCACGACGAAGCGTTTGACCCCGAGCGCGTTCAAGCGCCGGGCCAGGGTGATGAGTCGGGGGGGATCGATCAGGTGCCAGTGCACCGTGGTGCGGCATTCGTAGTCGACGCCGCTGGCCAGCAGGTAGTCGAGGCTGCGCCAGTTGGCCTGGCCACTGCCGCGCACGCCGGTGACCGTCTGGCCGTCCTCGGCCAGCGCCTTGACGTCAAAGCCCACCCAGTCGGCGCCGGGCAGCACCCGGGCAAAGGCCTCGGGCTTGATCCCGGCACTGTGCAGGCCGATGGCAAAACCCATGGCCCGCACTTGGGCCATGGCCTCGGCCAGGCTGTCTTGCAGGGTCGGTTCGCCGCCGCTGAACACCACGGCGTCGAGCAGGCCCTGACGCCGCTGCAAAAATGTCAGCACCTGCGCCCAGGGCAGTTCATCGCTGCCCCGGGGCGGGATCAGTTGCGGGTTGTGGCAGTAACGACAGCGCCAGGCGCAGCCCTGGCAGAACAGCACACAGGCCAGCCTGCCGGGGTAATCGAGGGTGGTCAGGGGCACCATGCCCCCGACCCGTAGCGCTCGATTCATGGATGCCCGGCCGTTGCCGCACCCTCATTGAAGTGCAGCCGCTCGTGGTGCTCGGACTGTTTGCCGGGGTTGAACGCCGACACCGGGCGGTGATAGCCCATGACCCGGGTCCAGACTTCGCACCGTTGGCGTTGCGCCACGGCCGGGGTTTGCTGTGCAGTCATGATGAAGCTCCTAGCGGTTGAGGGTAAGGGGTCAGTGCACGCTGCCCTGCTGCTGGGCCAGCAGCAGCGCTTCGTCGCACTTGGGGCAGAACTCGTGTTCGCCATCCAGGTAGCCGTGTACCGGGCAAATCGAGAAGGTCGGGGTGATCGTCAGGTACGGCAGGCGAAAACGCTCCAGGGCCCTGCGCACCAGTTGCTTGCAGGCCTGGGCCGAGGAGATCCGCTCGGCCATGTACAGGTGCAGGACGGTGCCGCCGGTGTATTTGCATTGCAGCTCGTCCTGCAGTTCCAGGGCCTCGAACGGGTCGTCGGTGTAGCCCACCGGCAGCTGCGAGGAGTTGGTGTAGTACGGCGCCTGGCTGCAGCCGGCCTGGAGGATGTCGGGGAAGCGCTTGAGGTCTTCCTTGGCAAAGCGGTAGGTGGTGCCCTCGGCCGGGGTGGCCTCAAGGTTGTACAGGTGGCCGGTTTCTTCCTGGAAACGCACCAGGGTGGCGCGCACGTGGTCCAGCAGGTTCAGGGCGAAGCGCCGGCCCTGGGCGGTGTGCAGGCCCATCTGGTCATCGCTGAAGTTGCGCAGCATCTCGTGCAGGCCGTTGACGCCGATGGTCGAGAAGTGATTGCGCAAGGTGCCCAGATAACGCTTGGTGTACGGATAGAGCCCGGCATCCATATGGTGCTGGATGACCTTGCGCTTGACCTCAAGGCTCTCCATGGCCAGCTCCATCAGCGCGTCCAGGCGTTGCAGCAGGCCACTGATGTCGCCCTTGTACAGGTAGCCCAGGCGCGCGCAGTTGATCGTCACCACGCCGAGCGAGCCGGTCTGCTCGGCCGAACCGAACAGGCCGCCACCGCGCTTGAGCAACTCGCGCACATCCAGCTGCAGGCGACAACACATCGAGCGCACCTGGTTGGGCTGCATGTCCGAGTTGAGGAAGTTCTGGAAGTACGGCAGGCCATAGCGGGCGGTCATGGCGAACAGGCGCTCGGCGTTGTCGCTGTCCCAGGGGAAGTCATGGGTGATGTTGTAGGTCGGAATCGGAAAGGTGAACACCCGGCCCTTGGCGTCGCCAGCCTGCATCACTTCAATGTAGGCGCGGTTGAGCAGGTCCATTTCGGCCTGCAGCTGGCCATAGGCAAAGGGCATTTCCTCACCGCCGATCACCGGGATCTGCTCGCGCAGGTCCTGCGGGCAGACCCAATCGAAGGTCAGGTTGGTAAAGGGGGTTTGCGTGCCCCAGCGCGACGGCACGTTGAGGTTGTAGATGAACTCCTGGATGGCCTGGCGCACCTCTTCAAAGCTCAATTGATCCTTGCGCACATAGGGCGCGAGGTAGGTGTCGAACGAGCTGAAGGCCTGGGCCCCGGCCCACTCGTTCTGCAGGGTGCCGAGAAAGTTGACCATCTGCCCCAAGGCGCTGCTCAAGTGCTTGGGCGGCCCGGCCTCGACCCGCCCCGGCACGCCATTGAGGCCCTCGTGCAGCAAGCTGCGCAGCGACCAGCCGGCGCAGTAGCCAGCGAGCATGTCGAGGTCGTGGATATGCAGGTCGGCCTCGCGGTGGGCGCGGCCGATGGCTTCGCTGTAGACCTCGTCGAGCCAGTAGTTGGCAGTGACCTTGCCGGAGACATTGAGTACCAGGCCGCCGAGGGAGTAACCCTGGTTGGCGTTGGCCTGCACCCGCCAGTCTTCGCGGTTGAGGTACTCGTTCATCGAGGTGGCCACCTCGACCAGGGTCTTGCGATCGCGGCGCAGGCGCCCGTGCTGTTCGCGGTAGACGATATAGGCGCGTAGCGAAAGGAAATGGCCGGCGTCCATCAATACCCGCTCGACCCGGTCCTGGATCTGTTCGACGTGCAGTTTCGAATAGCCCTCCAGATGGGCAAGCACGGCATCGAGTAAACCGTCCGCCTCGGCTTCGGCGTATTCGCCGGTGGCCTTGCCGGCGGCGATCAACGCCTGGCGGATCTTGTCCGCGTCAAAGGCCACCAGGCTGCCATCGCGCTTGTGCAACCGGTTATGCCCTACCCTGATCAGCGTGCTGTGCATTTGCCCTCCAGACACTACATATAGGTGTTTATTTATTTAGAAACACAATATGCAGTGAAGGCTACGGGTAAAGCGGGTGGAAGAAATTGATCGATATCAAGAATCGCGGGGCAAGCCCGCTCCTACAGGGTGGGAGCGGGCTTGCCCCGCGATGAGGCCCTGACGGCCACCCTCACCCGCCGCTCATGTTCATGAACCGCAAGATCTGCACCTCCCCCTGCGGGTTGAAATCATGGCGCAAGGGTTTGCGCCGCAACGCCTGTTGCAGCGCGCTGACAATCGGCTGGTCATCCAGCGGATAGCGGCGCAACAAGCCGCGTAAATCCAGCGAGTCCTCCTGCCCCAGGCACAGCAACAAGCGCCCTTCCACCGTCATCCGCACCCGGTTGCAGCTGGCGCAGAAGTTGTGGCTGTTGGGCGAGATAAAACCGATGCGGGTCGCCGGGTGCTGCGCCAGACGCACGTAGCGCGCCGGCCCGCCGCTGTGCTCGGCGCTGTCGAGCAGGGCGTGGCGGCTGGCAATCAGCGCCCGCACCTCGTCGCTGGCGCAGAACGACTCGCCGCGCGAACGGCCAACGTCGCCCAAGGGCATCTCCTCGATGAAGGTGATGTCGATGCGCTGGTCGATGGCGTACTGCACCAGGGGCAATACTTCATCGAAGTTGCGCCCTTTCATCACCACGCAGTTGAGCTTGACGCCCTCGAAGCCGGCATCACCCGCCGCCTCGATGCCGCGCAGGACCTGATCGAGATCGCCATTGCGGGTAATCGCCCGGAAGCGTTCGCCGTCCAGGCTGTCGAGGCTGATGTTCATGCGCTTGACCCCGGCGTCTACCAGCGGCCGGGCCAGGCGCTGCAGTTGCGAACCATTGCTGGTCATCACCAGTTCGCGCAGGCCCGGCAAGGCACTCATGTGACGGCACAGCTCGACGATACCGGGGCGAATCAACGGTTCGCCGCCGGTCAGGCGGATCTTGCGCACGCCCTGGCCAACGAACAGCGTGGCCAGGCGCTGCAACTCCTCAAGGGTCAGCACCTGCTGGCGCGGCAGGAAGGTCATGTGCTTGGCCATGCAGTACACACAGCGAAAATCACAGCGATCGGTCACCGACATGCGCAAGTAATCGATCTGCCGCCCGAAGCCGTCCTGCATCACAGTGCTCATCACCGTCCCCTTATTGCACCAGCGGTGAGTCGGCGCCCTGCAAGCGGATGCCGCGAATATCGGCGGCACCGATCAGGGTTTGCAGGTACTGCACCAACGCCTTTTGCCACACGCCCTGCTGCAACTGGGTGCGAATCGCCGTGGCCACTGCCTCGTACGGCAAGGCCTGGCCTTCGATGCGCTGGTCGACACTGACCAGGTGCCAGCCGTAGCGGCTTTCCAGCGGCTTGACGGCCAGCCCCGGCGCCAGGGTGAACAGTTGGCGTTCCAGCTCCGGCACGGTCTGGCCCTTGCTGATCTGTCCCAGCTCACCGCCCTGGGCCTTCGACGGGCAGGCCGAGTACTTCTGCGCAAGCTCGGCGAACTGCTCGGGGAACTGCATCAGGCGCTCATGGAGAATCTCGGCCTGCACCAGCGCCAGGCTGCGCGCCTCGGCATCGTCCGGCGCGCATTCGAGCAGGATGTGCCGCACCGCCAGCAGCGGTGCGCTGTGAAAGCGCCCGCGGTTGCTGTCGTAATAACGCAGGCAGGTGGCCTCGTCACACACCGGCACCTGCACTTCGCGCTCCAGCAACAGGCGCGTGGCGGCTTCCTCTTGGTTCTCGCCGGCGCCAACCTGCACCGACAGCCCCAACTCGGCAATCCGCTGCTGCATCAGCTCGCGGATCACCAGGGCGCGGGCGGCCATGTACATGGCCTCCTCGCGATCGACCGCCGGGTGGTACTGCAGCTCCTGGGCCAAGGCCTCGGGGCCGATGGCGACGCCATTGACGCTGATCACCGGCCACTCCTGCTCGCTGCTGGCGATCAGTTGCGCGGGCACCTCGACCGCCACCGCCTGCTCGCCCGCCTCGGGCACAGGCGGCGTCGACAAAGCGCAGCCACCGCCACCACCATTACCGCCACCACATCCGCATCCGCTAGTCATGGCAACCTCCTCAGGCTTTCTGCCGCACGATTTGATAACGCCGGCCCAGGTACCACACCGGTGCGCTGATGATGTGCACCAGGCGGGTGAACGGGAACAGCACGAACAGGGTCAGGCCCAGCAGCACGTGCAGCTTGTACACCAGGCTTACCGGGGCAATCGCCGCCGCCGCGTCCACCGGCCGCAGCAACACGGTGTTCTGCGCCCAGTCGGCGAGCATGACCATGACCGAACCATCCATATGGCCGGTGGAGGCAACGATGGTCAGCAGGCCGAGCACCAGCTGCGCCAGCAACACCAGCAGGATGAGAATGTCCGAGGTGCTGGAGGTGGCGCGTACCCGCGGCTCAGTCAGCCGCCGGTGCAGCAGCATGATCAGGCCGATCAGGCACAGCAGGCCGAAGAAGCCACCGGAGACCATCGCCAGCAGTTGCTTGTGCTCGGTGCTGATCACATGGTGATAGACCGACGCAGGGGTCAGCAGGCCGACAAAATGCCCCGCCAGCACGAACAGCACGCCGATGTGAAAGAAGTTGCTCGCCACGCGCATGCCGCGCTTGTCGAGCATCTGGCTGGAGCCGGCCTTCCAGCTGTATTGCGAGAGGTCAAAGCGCGCCCAGCTGCCGAGCAAGCAGATGGCCAGCGCCACGTAGGGATAAATCCCGAACAACAACAGGTTCCACTTAGACATTACCCACCTCCCCGACCGGCGCGCCGGCCTGGCCTTGATGCTGAAAATCGACCCAGTGCAGCGGTACCGCGCTCTCTTCGCGCGCCTTGCCCGGGGCACTTGGCATTGAGCTGCAACGCTCCTGCTGTTCGGCCTTGAGAAAGTCCACGGCCTCTTCCTCCCAGATCTTGTCCAGGGCTTCGAGGGAGTCGTCGCGTTGCTCGGCGGCCACCTGCTCGCGCAGGTCGGCCACCGCCTGGTGCGGCTCGGCGCCGGCAATCTGCAGCAGCGCCCGGAAGCAACTGGCGTAGGCGCTCTCGCGCTCCTCCAGGCGTGCGGCAAGCAGCGCCAGCAGGTGCGCGACATCGGCCAGGCCCTCGCGGGCCTCGAGGTCTTCGCGGGTCGAGAGGTATTCCAGGTACAGCGGAATGTAGTCCGGCAGCTCCTTGACGCCGATGGCAAAGCCCGCGTCTTCATACTGGGCGAGCATGTCGACCATGGCCTGGCCGCGGTCGCGGGACTCGCCATGCACATGCTCGAACAGCAACAGCGACAACGAGCGGCCACGACCGAACAGCGCGCCGTAATGTTCCTGGCCATCCATCAGGTCGTTGTTGCAGATCAGCTCCAGCAACTCGAACAGGGCGCCGCGCTGGCGCGGGCTGATTTCCCGCGCCTGGATGATCGCCTGCTCCAGCTCGTCGCGGCCGGCCACCAGGGTTTCGCTCGGGTAATCGAGCAGCAGCGAAATCACTTTAAGGATGCGCATGCTCAGTCCTCCCACAGCTGTACGGTTTTGAGGATGTCGCGGCGGTTGGCCTTCTTCGCCCCGAACATGTTGGTGTCCGAGCTGCCACTGCAGCCGCTGCCGAAACTGAAGCCGCAACCGGAGCGCTCGGCGAAGGCATCGCTCATGGCTTCTTCGCGGTGGGCACTGGGTACCACGTAGCGGTCCTCGTAGTTGGCGATGGCCAGGTAGCGGTACATCTCCTCGACCTGGTTGACGCTCAAGCCGACGTCACTGAGCACCTTGAGGTCCTGCACGCCTTCGACCTGTTCGGCGCGCTTGTAGGCGCGCATGGCCAGCAGGCGCTTGAGGGCGCGTTTCACCGGTTTTTCGTCGCCGGCGGTCAGCAGGTTGGCCAGGTAGCGCAGCGGAATGCGCAGGCTGTCGACATCCGGGATCACCCCGTTCATGCCCACGGTGCCAGCGGCCGCAGCGTTCTGGATCGGCGACAGCGGCGGTACGTACCAGACCATCGGCAAGGTGCGGTATTCCGGGTGCAGCGGCAGCGCCAGCTTCCAGTCGACGGCCATCTTGTACACCGGCGAGCGTTGTGCGGCGTCGATCACCGACTGCGGCACGCCGTCTGCCAGGGCCTGGCGGATCACCGCCGGGTCGTTGGGGTCGAGGAAGATTTCCAGCTGCTTCTCGTACAGGTCGTGCTCGTTGGCGGTGCTGGCCACCTCGCTGATGCGGTCGGCGTCATACAGCAGCACGCCGAGGTAGCGGATACGGCCGACGCAGGTTTCGGCACACACGGTGGGCATGCCCGCTTCGATGCGCGGGTAGCAGAAGATGCATTTTTCCGACTTGCCGCTCTTCCAGTTGAAGTAAATCTTCTTGTACGGGCAGCCGCTGATGCACATGCGCCAGCCGCGGCATTTTTCCTGGTCGATGAGAACGATGCCGTCCTCCTCGCGCTTGTAGATCGCCCCGCTCGGGCAGGACGCCGCGCACGCCGGGTTCAGGCAGTGCTCGCACAGGCGCGGCAGGTACATCATGAAGGTGTTTTCGTACTCCCCGTAGATGTCGGCCTGGATCTGGTCGAAGTTCTTGTCCTTGCGCCGCTTGGCGAACTCGGTGCCGAGGATTTCTTCCCAGTTCGGGCCCCACTCGATCTTCTCCATGCGCTTGCCGGACACCACCGAGCGCGGCCGCGCCGTCGGTTGGTGCTCGCCCAGCGGCGCGGTGTGCAGGTGCTGGTAGTCGAAGTCGAACGGCTCGTAGTAGTCATCCAGGCTCGGCAGGTCGGGGTTGGCGAAGATGTTCGCCAGCACCCGGAACTTGCCGCCGATGCGCGGGTTGATCGAGCCGTTGGCGTTGCGCACCCAGCCGCCCTTCCACTTGTCCTGGTTTTCCCACTCTTTCGGGTAGCCGACCCCGGGCTTGGATTCAACGTTGTTGAACCAGGCGTACTCCATGCCTTCGCGGCTGGTCCAGACGTTCTTGCAGGTGATCGAGCAAGTGTGGCAACCGATGCATTTGTCCAGGTTCAGGACCATGCCAATTTGTGAACGGATCTTCATGACAGCACTCCTCATTCCATCTCGGTCGGCAGCGGACCTGGCAGCTCATCGCCGCGCGAACCGTCGAGCCAGTCGACCTTGGCCATCTTGCGCACCACGACGAATTCGTCGCGGTTGCAGCCGACCGTGCCGTAATAGTTGAAGCCATAGGCCTGTTGGGCATAACCGCCGATCATGTGGGTCGGCTTGAGCACCACGCGGGTGACCGAGTTGTGGTGGCCGCCGCGGGTCTTGGTGGTCTCGGCGCCTGGCACGTTCACGATCCGTTCCTGGGCGTGGTACATCATCACCATGCCTTCCTTGACCCGCTGGCTGACCACCGCCCGCGCGGTCAGCGCGCCGTTGGCGTTGAAGCACTCGATCCAGTCGTTGTCCTCGATGCCGGCCTTCTTCGCGTCGATTTCCGAGAGCCAGACGATCGGCCCGCCGCGGCTGAGGGTGAGCATCAGCAGGTTGTCGCTGTAGGTGCTGTGGATGCCCCACTTCTGGTGCGGGGTGATCCAGTTGAGAACGATCTCGGTCTCGCCGTTGCTGCGCTTGCCTTTCACCCCGGCGATGGTGCGGGTGTTGACCGGTGGCCGGTAGCTCATCAACTGCTCGCCGAACGCCTGCATCCACGGGTGATCCTGGTAGAACTGCTGGCGGCCGGTGATGGTCCGCCACGGGATGTTCTCGTGCACGTTGGTGTAGCCGGCGTTGTAGCTGACATGATCATCCTCGAGCCCCGACCAGGTCGGGCTGGAGATGATCTTGCGCGGCTGCGCCTGGATATCGCGAAAGCGGATCGCTTCGTGGGCCTTGGACAGCGCCAGGTGGCTGTGGTCGATGCCGGTGAATTGCGACAGTGCCGCCCAGGCCTTGACCGCGACATGGCCATTGGTTTCCGGTGCCAGCGAGAGGATCACCTCGGCGGCGTCGATGGCGGTGTCGATCTTCGGCCGGCCCTGGCTGATGCCCGCCTCCACTTCGCGGTAGTTCAGCTCACCGAGGAACTTCACTTCCTCATCGGTGTTCCAGTTGATGCCCTTGCCGCCGTTGCCGAGTTTTTCCAGCAGTGGGCCAAGCGAGGTGAACTGCTTGTAGATGTTCGGGTAATCACGCTCGACCACCTGCAGGTTCGGCGCGTTCTTGCCCGGCTGCGGAGCGACGCCGGCGGTTTTCCAGTCGGTGCCGCCAAACGGCTGGGCCAGTTCGCCGACGCTGTCATGCATCAGCGGTACGGTGACCAGGTCCTGCTCGATGCCCAGGTGCCCTTCGGCCATGGCCGAGAAGGCCTTGGCGATGCCTTTGTAGATCTCCCAGTCCGAACGCGATTCCCAGGCCGGGTCAATCGCTGCCGACAGCGGGTGGATGAAGGGGTGCATGTCCGAGGTGTTCATGTCGTCCTTCTCGTACCAGGTCGCGGTCGGCAGGACGATGTCGGAATACACGCAGGTCGAGGACATGCGGAAATCCAGGGTGGTGACCAGGTCGAGCTTGCCGATGGCGCCCTCGTCGACCCATTCGGCCTCTTGCGGCTTGCAGTCGCCGACCTGGCCGATGTCTTCGTTCATCACCCCGTTGCGGGTGCCCAGCAGGTACTTGAGCATGTACTCGTGGCCCTTGCCCGACGAGCCCAGCAGGTTGGAACGCCAGATGAACATGTTGCGCGGGAAGTTGACCGGGTTGTCGGGCTGTTCGCAGGCAAAGCGCAGGCTGCCTTCGTGCAGGCCCTTGACCACGTAGTCCTTGGGCGCCATACCGGCCGCCGCAGCGTCACGGCAGATGTGCAACGGGTTGGTGTTGAGCTGTGGCGCGCTGGGCAGCCAGCCGGCGCGTTCGGCGCGGATGTTGTAGTCCAGGGCGTGTTCGGGGAACTGGCGCTTGTCGGCCAGTGGCGAGAGCACGTCGTGCATGCTCATCTTCTCGTGGCGCCATTGCGAGCTGTGGGCATAGAAGAAACTGGTGCCGTTCATCTGCCGTGGCGGCCGGCTCCAGTCCAGGCCGAAGGCCAGTGGCAGCCAGCCGCACTGCGGGCGCAGTTTCTCCTGGCCGACGTAGTGGGCCCAACCGCCACCGGTCTGGCCGACGCAACCGCAGAGCATGAGCATGTTGATCAGCCCGCGGTAGTTCATGTCCATGTGGTACCAGTGGTTCATCGCCGCCCCGACGATGATCATCGAGCGGCCACGGGTCTTGTCGGCGTTGTCGGCAAACTCGCGGGCGATCTGGATGGCCTTCTCGCGGCTGACACCGGTGATCTGCTCCTGCCAGGCCGGGGTGCCGGGCACGCTGGCATCGTCATAGTCGCGGGCGACGTTGGCGCCACCCAGGCCACGGTCGATGGCAAGGTTGGCCGCCGACAGGTCGAACACGGTCGCCACCTTGACCTGGCTGCCGTCGGCCAGGGTCAGGCTGCGCACCGGCACGCGGCGGTACTGCACCGCATCGCCGGCGACATGCTGGAAGTGCTCCTGGCTTTCACCGGCGAAATACGGGAAGGCCACTTCCGCGACATCGCCGCCAATCAGGCTCAGGGTCAGGTCGATCTCGCGGCCCTCGCCGCCTTCACGGGCCAGGATGTTCCACTTGCCCTGCTCGCCCCAGCGATAGCCGATCGAGCCCTGGGGCGAGACCAGCTCGCCGCCGGCATCGACGGCGATGGTTTTCCATTCCGGGTTGTTGTCCTGGCCGAGGTTGTCGGCCAGGTCCGAGGCGCGCAGGAAGCGGTCCGGCTGGTAACCGTTGCCCGGTGCGGTACCGAGCATCGGCTTGAGCAGCACCAGCACCGGCAGGTCGGTATAGCGCTTGGCGTACTCGGTGAAGTAGGCGCTTGGCTGGTCCAGGTGAAATTCTTTGAAGATCACATGGTTGAAGGCCTGGGCCAGGGCGGCGTCGGTGCCCTGCTTGGGGTTGAGCCAGAGGTCGGTGAGCTTGGCCACTTCCGAATAGTCGGGGGTGATGGCCACGGTCTTGGTGCCCTTGTAACGCACTTCGGTAAAGAAGTGCGCATCGGGGGTGCGGGTTTGTGGAACGTTCGAGCCCCAGGCGATGATGTAGTTGGAGTTGTACCAGTCGGCCGACTCCGGCACGTCGGTCTGTTCGCCCCAGACCATTGGTGAAGCCGGCGGCAGGTCGCAGTACCAGTCGTAGAAGCTCAGGCAGGTGCCGCCCAGCAGCGACAGGTAACGGGCACCGGCGGCGTAGCTGACCATCGACATCGCCGGGATCGGCGAGAAGCCCACCACCCGGTCGGGGCCGTACTGCTTGATGGTGTAGACGTTGGCGGCGGCGATGATCTCGGTGACTTCATCCCAGCTGGAGCGAATGAAGCCGCCCATGCCGCGCTTGCTCTTGTAGCTGTCAGCCTTGGCCTTGTTCTCGACGATGGACGCCCAGGCCTCGACCGGCGCCATGCTCTGGCGCGCCTCGCGCCACAGCTTGAGCAGCGGCTTGCGGATCTTCGGGTACTTCAGGCGGTTGGCGCTGTAGATGTACCAGCTGTAGCTGGCACCGCGCGGGCAACCGCGTGGCTCGTGGTTGGGCAGATCGTTACGGGTACGCGGGTAGTCGGTCTGCTGGGTTTCCCAGGTGATCAGGCCGTTCTTCACGTAGATTTTCCACGAGCAGGAGCCGGTGCAGTTGACCCCGTGGGTGGAGCGCACGATCTTGTCGTACTGCCAGCGCGAACGGTAGACGTTCTCCCAGTCGCGCGACTCCTTGCGGGTCTCGCCATGCCCCTGGGCAAACTCGCCTTGCTTGCGGTTGAAGAACCGCAGTTGATCCAGTAAATGACTCATGGTGCTTTCCTCTCAGGCTTGCTGCGGGGTTCTGTGCCCCGCCCGTGCAAGATGTGAATTCGGGGTCATGTCAGCAGGGCGTCGCGGCGCCTTTACGCGCGTACCACCACCAGGTCACGACGATGCAGCTCAGGTAGAAGCCGACGAACATGTAGAAGGCCATCTGCGGGCCACCGGTCAGGGCCATGGAAGAGCCAAAGGTCTTGGGAATGAAGAACGCGCCGAAAGCGCCCATGGCCGAGCTGAAGCCGAGCACCGCGGCCGACTCCTTGCCGGCGTCCTTGAGCGCTTGTTCGCGGGCGGCGGCGCCTTTGCCGCTGGCGGCTTTTTCGTGCAGGGTGCGGAAAATCACCGGGATCATGCGAAAGGTCGAACCGTTGCCGATGCCGGTGGTGATGAACAGCAGCATGAACATGCCGAGAAAACCGTAGAAGTTGCCGCTCTCGCCCTGCGCGGGGATGAACGCCAGCACACCGAAGACCATGACGATCATCAGCACGAAGTTCCACAGGGTCACCCGCGCACCACCGAGCTTGTCCGCCAGCCAGCCGCCCAGCGGGCGTACCAGGGCGCCGACCAGCGGGCCTAAGAAGGCAAAGGTCAGGGCGTTGACCTGCGGGAAGGCGGTCTTGATCAGCAGCGGAAAGGCTGCCGAGAAGCCGATGAACGAGCCGAAGGTGGCCAGGTACAACCAGCACATCAGCCAGTTGTGCTTGCGCTTGAAGATCACCGCCTGCTCGCTGAACGAGGCCTTGGCGCTGGACAGGTCGTTCATGCCGAACCAGGCCAGCAAGGTGACCAGGATAATGAACGGCACCCAGATGAAGCCTGCGTTCTGCAGCCACAGTTGGCCACCGTCGGCGAGCGCCTGCGGCTGGCCACCGAACGCACCGAACAGGCCGAAGGTGATCACCAGCGGCACGCAGAACTGCATCACCGAGACGCCGAGATTACCCAGGCCGGCGTTCAGGCCCAGGGCGGTGCCCTGCTGCGACTTGGGGTAGAAGAAGCTGATGTTGGACATGCTCGAGGCGAAGTTGCCGCCGCCAAAGCCGCACAGCAGCGCAATCATCACGAACACGCTGTAGGGCGTGCCCGGGTCCTGCACGGCAAAGCCCATCCACAGCGACGGCGCCAGCAGCGAGGCGGTGCTCAGGGCGGTCCAGCGGCGGCCGCCGAAGATCGGCACCATGAACGAGTAGAACACCCGGAAGGTCGCCCCCGACAGCCCCGGCAAGGCCGCCAGCCAGAACAGCTGGTCGGTGCTGAAGCTGAAGCCGATGGCATTCAGGCGCACGATCACCGTGCTCCACACCATCCACACGGCAAAGGCCAGCAGCAGTGCGGGGATCGAGATCCACAGGTTGCGGGTAGCGGTCTTTTTGCCGCTACGGCCCCAGAACGCGGGATCTTCCGGGCGCCAGTCGTGAATCACCGGGCCTTTGTCAGGCGTGTTAAGAACCGACATGGTCTTCTCCTTGGGCAATGCTGGAAAACGGGGACGCGGTCGCTGGAGGCTGTTTGCCCAGCAGCGGGCGCTTGCGGATTTCGCTGAAGTACATCCAGGTGAGCGACACCCAGACCACGCCGTACATCAACATGAAGCAGGAGGAGCGCACGCCGGTGAGGTCGACCAGCGCGCCGAACAGAATCGGCAGGATGAAGCCGCCCAGGCCGCCGGCCAGGCCGACGATGCCGGACACCGCGCCCATGTTGTGCGGGTAATCGTTGGCGATGTACTTGAACACCGAGGCCTTGCCGAAGGCGAAGGCGATGCCCATGACGAACAGCAGCACGGTGAACAGCGCCGGGTTCAGGCCGATGTGAAAGTCCAACGGGCCGTTGATGGTCTGCACCTGCAGCTGGGTTTGCGGGTACGACAGCAGGAACAGGCAGATCCAGCTGACCCACAGCACCCACCAGGTCACGCTCTGCGCGCCCCAGCGGTCGGACATCCAGCCACCGACGGCGCGCAGCACCCCGCCCGGCAGCGAGAAGCAGGCGGCCAGCAACGCCGCGCTTTGCAGGCTGAAGCCGTATTCCTGGACGTAGTACTTGGTCATCCACAGCGCCAGGGCCACGTAACCGCCGAAGACGATCGAGTAGTACTGGCAGTAGCGCCACACCGCAGGCTCGGCCAGGGCCTTGAGCTGTTCGCCCAGGCTCGCCCCCGAAGCGCTGCGGTGGGCCTTGTTGTCGGCACTGAGAAACCAGAACAGCAAGGCAGTGATGAACAGGATGGCGCTGAACACCTTCGGTACCAGTTGCCAGCTGCCGGCGGCAATCAACGCCGGGGCGAGGAACTTGGTCACCGCCGCCCCGGCGTTGCCGGCGCCGAAGATGCCCATGGCCAGGCCCTGGTTGTCCTGCTCGAACCACTTGGCGACATAAGCGATGCCGACCGAGAACGAGCCACCGGCAAGCCCGACGAACAAGCCCAGGACCAGGAACTGCCAATAGGCGCTGGCGTGGCTGATCAGGTACAGCGGCAGCACGCAGGCCAGCATCAGCAGAAAGAACACACTGCGCCCGCCGAAGCGGTCGGTGAGCATGCCCAGCGGCAAGCGCACCAGCGAGCCGGTCAGCACCGGGGTGGCGGCCAGCAGGCCGAACTGGGTTTCGTTGAGCTGCAGCAGTTCCTTGATCGGCACGCCGAGCACGGCAAACATCATCCAGACCATGAAGCAGACGGTGAAGGCCAGCGTACTCATGCCCAGCACCAGGCCTTGGCGTATTCGCGGTTGAGTCATCTTGGGTCTCCAGTCAGGTAGCCATGGCCGGCAGACTAGAGAGGCAAACCCCGAGAAAACTTGACCCCGATCAAAGAAGCCCTGGCGCCCCTGGGCCTATGCTTGTACTGCCTACCTCCAACGAGGTAGCACCGAAAAACCTCTAAACCCTTTGTTTATCAGGGTGTTGCCAGTTTCCCACCGGGCTTGGCGGTAAAACTGGCGGTTGAAAACTCTTTAGAGGTAGAGCGCCAGGGACAGGCTGCGAAACGATCAGTTGCAACACCCTGGAGTGCTCCATGTACCGTTTTCCCCTCCTCACCCCTGGCCCGCGTCCATGATCGGCTGGCTGCGCAGCTCGTTGCCCGCGCGCGCGGGCCTGGCGGTGATTCTGATCGCCGTGCTGGCCCTGGCCAGTTCGCTCAGTGCCGGCCTGATCGCCTGGTTCAGCCAGGGCGATGCCGCCGCCATCAACACCGCCGGCTCCGTGCGCATGGAGACCTACCACCTGAGCTGGAAGCTGGCCGCCGGCGCCGAGCGCGCCGACCTCGAACGCATTCGCGACAGCCTGCAGCAGCGGCTCAACAGTCAGGCGCTCATAGCCGTGCTCGAAGACGGCAACAACCTCGAGCTGCAGGCCAGCTACCAGCAATTGCAGCAGTACTGGCAGCAGACCCTGCTGCCGGCCTTGCAACGTGGTGACGCCACGGCTTTTCAGGCCAGTACCCTGCCCTTCGTCAACCAGCTCAATCAGTTCGTCAACCTGCTGCAGCGCCAGAGCGAACACAAGCAGGGCTGGCAACAGGTGATCCAGGGCGCGGCGCTGTTCACCACCATGATCGTCCTGCTGTTCGGCCTGTACGAGCTGCAATACAACGTCATCACACCGTTGAAAGAGTTGGTGGACGCCACCCAGCGCTTTCGCCGCGGCGAGTTCCAGGCGCGGGTCAACCACCAGTCCGAGGACGAGCTCGGCGAGCTGGCCACCAGTTTCAACGCCATGGCCGAGACCATCGAACAATCCCACCGCACCCTGGAAACCCAAGTCCGGCAAAAAACCCTCAACCTGCAGCAGGCCAACGCCGCCCTCGAGCTGCTGTACCAAAGCAGCCGCAGCCTGGCCACCCGGCTGGCCAACGCCGAGGGCCTGGATGAGCTGATCCGGCGCTTTCAGCAACGCTTGCCGGGCCTGCGCCTGTCGCTGTGCCTGCAAGGCCAGTTACAGGCCCCGGCCCAACAACTGCTGGCCCTGCATGGCGCCGACAGCCGCAAGATCTGCGCCAGCAGCGATTGCGCCAGCTGCCAACGCCACCAGCGCACCCACCATCACACGTTCAGCATCAGCAACCAGGGCAGTACCCTCGGTGAGCTGAAGGCGCACTTTATCGACGGCCACGAGCCGCAAGCCTGGGAGACCGAGCTGATCCAGGCCCTGGCCAACCTGATCGGCACCTCGCTGTCGCTCAAGCGCCAGCGTGAACAGGACCACCGCCTGGTGCTGCTCGAAGAGCGCGCGATCATCGCCCGCGAACTGCACGATTCCCTGGCCCAGGCGCTGTCGTACATGAAGCTGCAGGTCAGCCGCATGCAGACGTTGATGCGTCGTGGCGAGCCGGTGGCGACCCTGGAGAACGTCACCGCCGAGCTGCGCGAAGGCCTGAACAACGCCTATCGCCAGTTGCGTGAACTGCTCACCACCTTCCGCCTGCAGATTCACGACGCCGGCCTTGTGCAGGAGCTCAAGGACACCGCCGAGGAGTTCTCCCGCCGTGGCGAATTCCAGGTGCACCTGCACGTCGACAGCCTGGCCTTCGAGCTGTCGGCCAGCGAGCAGATCCACATCCTGCAGATCACCCGCGAGGCGCTGTCCAACTGCCTGCGCCATGCCCATGCGCAGAACGCCTGGCTGCAATTGCGCCAGTATGGCGAAACCGTCTGCCTGTCGATCGAGGACGACGGCCGTGGTTTCAGCGGCACCCACGACCTGCGCGAACACCACGGCCTGAACATCATGGACGAGCGGGCCCGCAGCCTGCGCGGCCAGTTGCAGATTGTTGGCCGGGAGCCGCAAGGCACCCGGGTACAGATGGAATTTCGCCCGGAGTTTCTCGGGCACCTGACAGAAGGTAACCCTGCATGACCCCCTCCCCGCGCTACCGAATCCTGCTGGTCGACGACCACCCGATGATGCGCCGCGGCATCCGCCAGATGCTCGAACTGGAAGACGACTTCGAGATCGTCGGCGAAGCCGGCCACGGCGAAGAAGCCCTAGCCCTGATCCCGGCGCTGCAACCGGACCTGGTGCTGCTGGACAACAACATGCCGCAGATGAACGGCATCGAAACCCTGCGCCATCTGCGCAGCCAGGGCTTTGCCGGCAAGGTGCTGCTGTTCACCGTGTCCGATGCCGAGGACGACATTCGCGACGCCCTGCGCCTGGATGCCGACGGTTACCTGCTCAAGGACATGGAACCGGAGCTGTTGATCCAGTATATCCGCGACGCCATGAACGGCGCCCTGGTGATCAGCCCCGGGCTGACCCGGGTGATGGCCCAGGCCCTGCGCTCACCGCCGCGCCAGCCGGAGGTGGAGCTGACCGAGCGCGAGCGCCAGGTGCTCAAGACCATCGCCAGCGGCTACAGCAACAAGGTCATCGGCCACAAGCTGGGCATCACCGAGGGCACGGTCAAGGTCCATGTGAAAAACCTGCTGCACAAGCTCGGCCTGCGTTCGCGGGTAGAGGCGGCGGTGTGGGCCATGGAGCATCTGCGCCAAAGCGCCTGAGCCCCTGTTGCAGATGCCCCTTTGGAGGTAGACCGGCGGAGGCATAGGCCGCCGGCGTCGGGGGTTTTACCATAGGCGCCAGCGGAGGTACGCCATGCTGACCCACCCTTCTACCGTTCTGGTTTTACGTCGTCATCACTTGTTCAGCCAACTGCCGGACAACGTTTTCGAAGCCGTCTGTGGCCTGGCCATGCTCAGGCGCCTGAGCTGCCATGACACGCTCATGCACCAGGGCGACCCGGCCAAGCGCTTCTTCTTGCTGGTCAGTGGCCAGATCAAGCTGTACCGGCTCAGCGCCGAGGGCCAGGAACATCTGGTGGAGATCATCCAGCCGGGCCAGACCTTTGCCGAAGCGCTGCTGTTCAGCCAGGCGCGCAGTTACCCGGTGACGGCCACGGCGCTCAAGGACTGCGTGTTGATCAGCATCGATGGCGCCCATTACCGCAATGCCCTGGAAGACCAGCCACAGGTGTGCCTGGCCATTCTGGCGAGCATGAGCATCCACCTGCACCAGCGCCTCAGGGACATCGACACCCTGACCTCGGCCAGCGCCAGCCGCCGGGTGATCAACTTCTTGCTGCAGGAATGCGACCCCGACAGTGGCCGGGTCGAGTTGCAGGTGTCCAAGCGCCTGGTGGCCTCCAAGCTGGGCATCCAGCCAGAGACCTTTTCGCGCACCCTGCACCGTCTGGTGGAACGCGGCCTGATCGCCATGGAACGGCGCAGCATCCACATCCTCGCCGCCGATGAGCTGGCCGGTTACTCGGGTTAGCCCCAGTAGCCGGCCCTGCCCTCAACTGGCCGCCAGGCCCTTGCCGGCGCGCTCCAGGTTGCGCCACAACCACACCGGCAACACCTCGGGGTCGAGGCTGTCGATCAGGTTCTTCAGGGTCAAACCCAGCTCGGTGTCGCCCTCGATCACCAGGCGGCGGCGGAAGAACAGCGTGTCCGGGTCCTCCTGACGGCTGGCCAGCAAGAGAAACTCGCGCCAGTTGCCGCGAATGGTGACATCGGCCTTGGCCCGCTCGGCGATCTGCAGGCCATCGCGGTTGCGGGTCAGGTACCAGGCCAGGTCCAGGTCGGGAATCCGCAGGCACAACCAGCGCCCGCGCAGCAGGTCGAACTCACCGTCGCGCAGGGGCTCGGCCAGGCAGCGATTAAGCGCCTGCTGCAAAGCAACCCGCTGAATCACGAACGGCACCCGACGGATCAGCGGCAGCACCCGGTCGGCACCTTTCAACAGCCATTGCGTGCGGTTCAGCACAGGCCCACCTCCTCGACCCGCAACATGCCCGCCTGGCCGTGCCAGTAGCCGTTGCAACCTTCGACAAACAACGGCGGCGCCTCGCCCTGGCGCACCCGGGCAAAGGCCTGAACCACCTCGACCATGCCCTGGGCCCGCGGGCTCAGGCGCAACAGGTCGGCGCCGCAGGCCTCAAGCCCCGGGTAGTCGGCCAGCAAGTTGGTGACCTCGGCCGACATGGTCTGGATGCCGTTCAGGGTGAACAGCGCCTGGCCTTCCTGGCTACTCAGGGCCAGGCCGTCGGGGTAGTTGATGCAGCAGAACTGGCAGTCGTCCTTGGGCCGGTTTTCGGCACGGGCGGTAAAACAGCGCGCCGAGTAAGCCAGCGGCAGATGCCCATAGGCAAAGACTTCAACCTCAGGCAACTCACGGTTCAACTCAACGGCCTGGTCGAGCACCGCGCGGATCAGTGTGGCCGAACACTCCACCGGCGGCACCCAGCGGATCATCCCGCAATCGAGCAGCTTGGCCAACGCGTGGCCGTTGTACAGGTTGAGCGCGGGGCCGGCCACGAACGGCAGCTTGCGCTCGGCCAGGTACTGCACCGCACCCATGTCGTTGGCCTCCACCAGCAGCTCGCCGTTGTCGCACAAGCGGCGCAGGCTGGAGAGCTCGGAAGCGGCTTCGATCAGGGTCAGGCTCGACAACACGATCTGCGCCGGGCTGCAGGCCTGCAGCTCGCGGCCCAGACCAAGCCAGTGATCGAGGTTCATGGCCCGGCGTTTCGAGCACACGGTTTCCCCCAGATAAATCACATCCAGGGGCAAGGCCGACATCTCGCTGTAGAAACGCCCCAGTTGTTCCTTGTCCCAGTAATACAGGACGGGTCCCAGGCTGAGCTTCATGTCCAGTCCCTCATTGCCATGATCGATGGTAAGCACCCAGGGTGGTCTGGCTGCCTTCGGACAAACCGGCCAGCACCTGACGCCACTGGTCCTTGACCGTGAAGCGTTGCGGTGCCAGGCGATGGGCGTCGAGCGCGGCACGCCAGACCTGGGTGACCTGCTCGACATAGGCCGGGCTGCGCTGGCGGCCCTCGATCTTCACCGCCTCGACGCCCATGGCGGCGAGTTCCGGCAGCAGGTCGAGGGTGTCGAGGCTGGTGGGCTCTTCCAGGGCATGGAAGCGCTTGCCATCCACCAGGAAACGGCCCTTGCACAGGGTCGGGTAACCGGCCGGCTCGTCGGGTTGATAGCGGTCGATCAGCACTTCGCTCAGGCGTGCACTCAAGCCCTCGGCGTCTTCGCTCCAGCGCACCGCCTTGGCCGGCGAACAGACGCCGCACAGGTTCGGCGACTCGCCGGTGATGTACGACGACAGGTGGCAACGCCCTTCGGCCATGATGCACAGGCTGCCGAAGGCAAAGACCTCGATGGGCACCGTGCTGTTGGCTGCCACCTGGCGTACCTGGGCCAGCGACAGCACCCGTGGCAGCACGGCGCGGCGGATGTTGTAGTGCTGGGCGTAGAACGCCAGGGCGCTGGCGTTGGTGGCCGAGCCTTGCACCGAGAGGTGCAGGCTCAACTGCGGGTGGCGCTGGGCCGCATAGCCGAGCACACCCGGGTCGGCGGCGATCAGGGCATCGACACCATGGTCGGCGGCACGGTCGACCGCGCGCTGCCAGCGTTCCCAACCCTGGGGTTGCGGGTAGGTGTTGACCGCGACATAGAGCTTGCGTTGGTGTTGGCGGATATGGGCAACAGCGGCGTCGAACTGCTTGTCGTCCATGTTCAGCCCGGCGAAATGCCGGGCGTTGGTGTCATCGCGAAAACCGACGTAAACAGCATCGGCGCCTTGGCGCACCGCGGCTTTAAGCGCAGGCAGGTTGCCTGCCGGGCAGACCAGTTGCATGGGGTTTCCTCATCAAAGAAGCTGCTGCCATGCGCCTGCGATGCACAACACGAGCAGGCTCGGAGCAATCGAAAAAAGCGCTGCCAGTCTAGCCACAGTGCCCGGCAGGACCTTGACGGCAATCAAGGTCGCTCACTGCATCAGCTGCGCGAAAGAAAGGAACTGCACGTTGTCGTGCTTGTGCAGCTGTTGCTCGCACTCCACCACCGCCAGGCCATCGGCCCAGCAGGCGGCGCTGAGCATTGCCGAGCTTTGTTGTGGGTGCAGTTGTACGCTGGACTGGCCGTTGGCCTCGGGCAACAAGCGGGCCCGCAGGTACTGGCGGCGCTTGTTGCGTTGCAGCCAGTCGAAACCGGCTGGCAGCGCCAGCGGCCGGGGCAACACATCGCGCACGCCCTGGGCGCGCAACAGGAACGGCCGTACCACCACCAGCGCGGTAATCAGCGCCGCTGCCGGGTTGCCGGGCATGCCGATCCACGGCCGGCCCGCCACCTCGCCAAAAGCCAGGGGCTTGCCCGGCTGGATCGCCAGACGCCAGAAATCGACACTGCCCAGGTCCTGGATGGCCTGCTTGAGGTGATCTTCCTCACCCACCGAGACACCGCCGGAGGTCAGCAGCAGGTCGCATTCGGACGCAGCCAGATTCAGCGCGTGCTTGCTGGCCGCCAGTTCGTCGGCCATCACCCCGTAGTCGTGCACCTCCACGCCCCAGCCCTGCAGCAAAGCCATCAGGCAATAGCGGTTGCTGTTGTAGATCTGCCCCGGGGCCAGGGGTTGGCCGGGCTCGCGCAGTTCGTCGCCGCTGCTCAGCAAACCGACGCGCAAGGGCCGATGGACCTCGACCCAGGCCACGCCCGAAGCGGCCAGCAGGCCCAGCTCCTGGGCACGCAGGCGCTTGCCGGCCTGCAGCAACAGATGGCCTTCGCGCACCTCCTCGCCAGCCTTGCGCACGTGGTCGCCAAGGCCGGCGGCGGGTAGCCAGACCTGCTCGCCTTCCACCCGGCATAGCTCCTGGGGCGCTACCGTGTCGGCACCCGGCGGCAAGGGTGCACCGGTGAAGATCCGCACCGCCTGCCCAGGTTGCAACGCGGTGCTGGCCTGCTGGCCGGCGGCGATGCGCCCGGCCAGGCTCAGGCAACCGCCAGCAGCTGGCAGGTCGGCCACCCTGAAGGCAAAACCGTCCATGGCGCTGTTGTCCCAGCCCGGCAGACTGCGCGGGGCATGGATATCAACCGCCAGCACCCGGCCCAGGGCTTTGTCCAGCAACACCATCTGCGCAGCCGGTGGCGGTGGCGCCTGCTCGAGCAAATGGCGGATGGCCTGGTCGACCGGGATCAACTTGCCGCTGTCGCATACCCGCCCGCTCATGGCCGCGCCCCACAGGCCTCAATGGCCTGCCCGGCCTGGGCCTTGAGGTGCGGGGCGAAATTGCACGGGCCGGTACGGCTGTCGAGCTGGCTATGCAGGATTTGCGTCCAGGCGGTGCGACAGGCGCCGGGCGAACCCGGCACGCAGCACACCAGCACGCCATTGCTCATCCCCGCCAGGGCACGGGACTGCAGGCTGGACATGCCGATTTCGGCCAGCGACACCTGGCGGAACAACTCACCAAAGCCTTCGACGTGTTTATCCAGCAATGGCTGCACCGCTTGCGGGGTGTTGTCGCGGGCGGTAAAACCGGTGCCGCCGGTGGTCAGCACCACCTGTACCCTGGGGTCGGCGATCCAGCGCGAGAGGGTCGCGCGGATCTGGTAGATATCGTCCTTGACCAGGTCGCGCTCGACCAGCACATGCCCTGCTGCTTGCAGCAGGTCGATGAGGGTCTGGCCGGAGCTGTCGGTGTCGTAGGTGCGCGTGTCGCTGATGGTCAGCACGGCGATGTTCAGGGGTTCAAACGTGCGTTGTGCCAAATGGGCCATGGCCTGGGCTTCCCGTGAAAGGTGGATGGGCCCAAGCCTGAACCTAAAGCCTGGGCGAACCTATTCCTCCTTGGAGGTATCTCTTCGGGCTCACGGCGCCAGGCGCTGGCGCGTCCACTGCCCACCCTGGCAGCGATAATCGAGACGGTCATGCAGGCGATCGGCGCGGCCCTGCCAGAACTCCATGCGTTCAGGCCTCAGGCAATAGCCGCCCCAATGCTCGGGGCGACGCAGCGGCTGCTCGACGAAGCGGCGGATGGTCTGCGCCAGCAGCGCCTGCAGTTCGCCGCGGTCGGTCAACACCCGGCTTTGTGGTGAAGCCCAGGCGCCCAGGCGACTGGCTTCGGGACGCGAATCGAAGTAGGCATCGGATAACTGCGGATCGAGCCGCGTCACCGGCCCCTCAATTCGTACCTGGCGCTCCAGCCCCGGCCAGAAGAAGGTCATCGCCGCATAGGGGTTGGCCGCCAGTTCCTGGCCCTTGGCACTCTGGTAGTTGCCGAAGAAGGTAAAGCCCTGCTGGTCAAAGCCCTTGAGCAGCAGCACCCGGCAGTGCGGCCTGCCCAGGCTGTCGACGGTGGCCAGGTGCATGCTATTGGCCTCCACCGGCTCGCGCTCGGTCTCGCGGGCCTGTTGCAGCCACTGCGCAAACAGCGGCAGCGGTTCGAGCGGCGCCGCCTCCTCCTGCAGGCCACCGAGGGTGTAGTTACGGCGCATCTGGGCAAGGGACAGCGGCATGGCAGTGATCTCCTGGGAAGTTGTACGCAGTCTGTAAGCTGCGACACCGGCAGGCCTTGATCACCATCAACGCTCCGAGTGTTACTTGAGGCGCAAGCGCCTGGCCAGTTTGTGCAGGTTGCTCGGGTCGACCGCCAACAGCCGCGCGGCACTGGCCCAGTTATCCCCGCTCAGGCGCAGCGCCTGGGCAATGGCCTGGCGCTGGCAGGCATCGACGGCGTCGCTCAGGGAGGGATGCGCCAAGCTGGCGGCAACCGGTTGATCCGCCAGCGGCGCCGCTGCCGGCGCGCTATCGAGGTCGAGCACCTCCGGCTCCAGGGTAATGATCAGGCTACGGCTGCCTTCGCGGCTCAATTGCTTGAGCGCGGCGCGGCTGATCACATGCTCAAGCTCACGCACGTTGCCCGGCCAGTGGTAGGCCAGCAGCGCCCGCTCGGCCGCCGCCGACAGGCGCAAACCGCGCAGCCCCAGACGGGTGCGGTTGAGTTCGAGGAACTGCCCGGCAATCATCAACACATCGTTGCCGCGCTCGCGCAACGGTGGAATCGGTAGCGGGTACACCGACAGGCGATGGTAGAGGTCGGCGCGAAACAGGCCGTCGCGAATGCTGTCGGGCAAATGCCGGTTGGTCGCGGCGATGATGCGCACATCCACGTGCAGCGGCTTGTCGGCGCCCAGGCGCTGGATCTCGCCGTTTTGCAGGGTGCGCAACAGTTTGGCCTGTACGCTCAGGGGCAGCTCGCCGACTTCATCGAGAAACAACGTACCGCCATTGGCTGCATCGAAGCGCCCGGCGCGGTCGCTGCTGGCGCCGGAGAACGCGCCTTTGACATGGCCGAACAGCTCGCTCTCGGCCAGCGACTCGGGCAAGGCCGCGCAGTTGACCTGGATCAGCGGCTTGTGGCTGCGTCGCGACAGGCGATGCAGGCGGCGGGCGAACAGCTCCTTGCCGACCCCGGTCTCGCCCAGCAGCAATACCGGCAGATCGGCATCGGCCAGTACTTCAATCTCGTTGAGCAACTGCTGCAACACCGCACTGTGACCGAGGATCTCGCCCTCTTCCACAGGCCTGCGCAAGTCCTGGGGCTCGCTGCGCGACAGGCGCAGGCTGCGGTTCTCCTGCTCCAGGCGGGTGACCCGCAAGGCAGCCTCGATCTGCAGGGTGCAGCGCTTGAGTTCATCGCGGGCATCGCTGCCGAAGGTCCCGGCCTTAAGCGCATCGAGGGTGATCGCGCCCCAGACCTGGCCTTCCACGTAGAGGCTGACGCCCATGCAGTCGTGAACGGCCAAGGGTTCGTGCAGCGCGGTCTCGAGCAGGCCATCGTAGGGGTCCGGCAGGCGGCTGTCGGGCTCGAACCAGGTCGGCTCGCGCGAGGCCATGATCGCTGCCAGGCGCGGATGCTGGGCGATCACGAAGCGCCTGCCGAGGGCTTCGTGGACCAGGCCGACACAGGCCAGCGGCCGCAGGCTGTCGCCTTCGAGCCGGAGCAGGCCGACGGCGCCGCAGTTGAAGTATTCGCGCAGCGTCTGCACCAGACGCTGCAAGCGCACGGCATTGGGCAGCTCGACGATCAGGTCGGCGGCAAGGCTTTCACGCAGCATGGTAGTCATCACCCTCTGTGGTTATCGCTACCCTGAGGTATTCGGGTGAATTTCACCACATCCACAGCAACGGCCCTTGATTTCGGGCAATTAAAGCTGGCATGGGCGATGCAATGGTCCTGGGGAACCTTTGCCAACAGACCAGGAGCCCTGATGAACCCGACACTCTCCCCGGCCGAACTGATTGCCTACATCCTCTCCCGCTACCACGACCGCCACCGCCAGCAGTTGCCGGAACTGATCCGCCTGGCCCGACGTGTGGAGCAGGTCCACGGTGGCCATGACCATTGCCCCAACGGCCTGGCCGATCACCTGCAGGACATGCAGCAGGAACTTGAAGGGCACATGCTCAAGGAAGAACAGGTGCTGTTCCCCTTGCTGCAACGGGGCATGGGCCGCCAGGCCGGTGCGCCGATCCAGGTTATGCGTCTGGAGCATGATCAACATGGCCAGGCGCTGGAGCGCTTGAGCTTGCTGACCAACGAAATAACCGCGCCGGAGGGCGCCTGCAACACCTGGCGCACCCTGTACCGCGGGCTGGAGGAGTTTCGCGAGGATCTGCTGCAGCATATTCATCTGGAGAACGATGTGCTGTTCGTCAACGCACTGGCCTGATGGCTGGCCTTTGTGGGAGCTGGCCTTGCCCGCGGCCGTAATTCAGACGCCACTTGATGTGCTGGCTGTACCGGCCTCATCGCTGGCAAAGCCAGCTCCTACAAGTAGTGCCCGCCTTAGTACGGCGCAGGCTAGTGCCAATAGAACATCGCCTTGGCCAGGATCACGATCACCAGCATATGGCCAAGAATGCTGCAGCGGATCCAACGCGCCCGCCCCTGGCTCAAGCGTCCGCGTTTGAGCCAGAACGCCAGCAACAGGTAATGACCAATGATGCTCAGGGCCAGGACGATCTTCAGGCTCAGCAGGCTGGCAAAGCTGCTGGCCAACGGCTGGCTCAAGGCCGCGCGGTGATGCCAGGCCAGGCCAACACCGGCGCCATACAGCAGCAACACCACGCCATGCAGCACCTTGCGCGAACGCACCGACAGCGCCTGGTCGACCCCGGCCTGCGCCGCAACCGGCACATGCCGGCGCGCCGCTTGCCAGATGAGCACTTCGAAAAACAGCGTGCCGATAAAGGCGATGGCCGCCAGTAGATGAATCACCAACAAATACGGATACAACATCCTTCGCCTCTAGGCGCTTAACCAGGATGCCCGTCAACCCGGGCGCGCAGCAGCATCGGTGCATAGCGCCAGGTATACACGGCAAACGCCAGCACCCAGCACGCCCCGGCCAGCCACAAGCCCGCCATCGGCATCCACGGCACCAACAGCACCCGGCTGAGCGCAGCCAGGTTGAGCAGAGCGAACGCCAGGGTCATTCCCGCCGGCGGCTGCAACGCCCGCCCGGTATGACCCAGGCTGACCCGGGCAATCATCGCCAGGATCAACCCGGCCATGGCGCCGATAGTCAGGCAATGCACCGCCAGGCTCGGGTTCAACGGCACGCCGAAATGCCACAGGGCCATGCCCAGGCAGGCCAGGGCCAACCAGCCGTAGGCCAGGTGCAACGACCACAGCAGCGGCACCTGCCAAATCCCGCGATCGTGCCAGCGCCACAGGCGCACTACATGCCCGAGCGCCAGGGCGGCAAACAGCAGGCCGACCCCGGCATTGGCCGTCAGGGCAGGCCCTGCCGCATACAGCACCGCTACCAGCGCCGACCCCGTCAGCAACAGCCAGTCGAGCCAGGGCCAGGGCACTACCGCCTCGGTCCGACCCAAGCCGCGCTGGGTGAAGAACGGAATCACCCGCCCGCCAATCAGGCCCATCATCGCCGCCACCAGCCAGATGCCGCCGAGCACGCCCTGGCGCTGCCAGCCATCGTGGCCTTGCACCAGGCCATACACCGCCAGGCCATCGACCGCCGTCAACAACAGCAAGACCATCACTATCGGGTAGTTGCGCTTTTGCCGTACCTGCCACAGAGTGCTGCCCATCAACACCGCCACCAGCAACGGGAAGCCCAGTTCCAGCAGCGCCAGCAACGGCCAGGGCGCATTCGCCAGCCACGCCACCCGCCCGGCCAGCCACAGTAGCGCCAGGCCAGCCAGCGGCTTGCCACTCAGCCCCGGTTGCCCGGTCCAGGTCTGCACCGCCGTAAGCAAAAAGCCGGCGATGATCGCCAGGCCGAAACCGAACACCAGTTCATGCCGGTGCCAGGCCAGCCAACCGCCGGCCGGCTGCCAGGTGCCAAGGGCGCCGTTCAGCGCCGCCAGCCACAGCGGTATCGCCAACACTGCCAGCGCACAGCCAGCGAGGAACAACGGCCGGAACGCCAGGCGCAAGAGTGGCACGATGGCCAGCGCTTTACGGCGATCAAGTACTTGCATCAAGCCTCTCCTTACCTTGTTGCCGGGTCGTACTGAGCCCGGCCTCATCATCTGCCATCGGCAGGCTGCCACCCTTGTCGCACGTCAAGGCGCGCGGCGTGCAACGGCGTAGGCTGCCAATCGCTGTTGAATACGCCAGTGCAAGGGTTGTGCCCTGGCGTGATTGCGGGCTGAAGCAGGAGAAACAAGGGTAAAAATAACCCTGTAACGGTCAATTTCACCCAAGCGCCGTGGGTATTTTTCACCCTCAAGTATCAGCACGCCATACAACCCGGGGCTTGCCGCCTGGCCCGGCTCTTGCTCGACGCCTACATCCAGGTTCGAGCCCCACCCCTTTTCCGCTTGAGGATGAAATGCCATGGTGCTTCACCGCGTCCACCACCAGATCCTGCGTACTCACCACCTGTTCGAGCCCTTGAACGACGAGCAGCTCGATGAATTGATGGGCAGCAGCCAACTGCTCAGCGTCGACAAGGGCGAGCCGCTGTTCCGTCAGGGCGAGCCGGCCGAGGCGTTCTACTTCGTGATTGCCGGTGCGGTGAAGATCTACCGTTTGACCCCGGACGGCCAGGAGAAGGTCTTCGAAGTCATCGGCCCGCGGCAGACCTTCGCCGAAGCGATGATGCTGATGGACACGCCCAATTATGTCGCCTCGGCCGAAGCGGTCGGGCAAACGCAGCTCTATCGGCTCTCGACCAGCACCTACATGCGCCTGCTGCAGAGCAACAGCCGGCTGACCTTCGCCCTGCTCGGCAAGCTCTGTGTGCGCCTGCACCAGCGGGTCAATGAAATCGAGACGTTGTCGCTGAAAAATGCCACCCACCGGGTGGTGCGCTACCTGTTGGCGCAACTGATGCACGCCGAGCCGGTGCAGCGCCAGTTCGAACTGCCGATGGCCAAGCAACTGATAGCCGGCCACCTGTCGATCCAGCCGGAGACCTTTTCAAGGATCATCCGCCGCCTGATTGATGAAAAGATCATCACTCAGGACGGTCGGCGCATCGCCATTCTCGATCGGCCGCGGCTGGAGCAATTCGAATGAATGCCCTGCCGGTATGCCTGTACTGCGAACACACCAATCCCGCCAAGGCCAGCACCTGTGAGCACTGCGGCATGCCGCTGCCCGCTACCGCAGCATTGGCCGGTGCGCGACAACAGTTGCGCTTCCTGTGGTTCTGCATCGGCCTGACGCTGTTCTGTGTGGCAATGGTGTTCTGGTTGCCGCGCTAAGGCTGGGTCAACTGCCGATACAGCTGCGGCAAACGCTGCGGCAGTTGCTCAGGCTGGTGTATCAGGGCGTAGCCGTTGCTGCCGAACATGTACGGCAGGTAGGCACCGGCCTTGCGGTCGATGGTGATGCAAAAGGGTGTCAGGCCCAGGCGCCGGGCTTCACGCACCGCTTCGCGGGTGTCTTCAACGCCATATCGGCCTTCGTAAAGGTCCAGGTCATTGGGCTTGCCATCGCTGAGCAGCAGCAACAGCTTGCGCTGTCGCTTACGGCCACCAAGCACTTGGCTTGCCTGGCGAATCGCAGCGCCCATGCGCGTGTAGTAACCCGGTTTGAGCCCCTGGATCTTGCCGCGCGTGACATCGTCATAGCGCTGATCGAACACTTTGAGTTGCTGCATGCGCACCTGCTGGCGACGCAACGAAGAAAACCCGTACAGGGCAAACTCATCCCCCAGCGTCGACAGGGTTTCGCCGAACAGCAGCAGGCTGTCGCGGATCACGTCGATCACCCGCTGCTCATCGTTCAAGTGGGCGTCGGTGGACATCGATACATCGGCCAGCAACAGGCAGGCAAGATCGCGGCGAACGCGGCGCTGCTCCAGGAACAGGCCACGCTCGGCGCACTGCCCATGCACACGTTCGACATGAAAATCCAGCCAGGCCTGCAGGTCAGGTTCGCTGCCCTGGGGCTGCTGACGCAACCACTGGCGATCCGTGCGCAGGTGCTCGAACTGCCGGCGCAGGCGCCGTGCCGGGCCTTGCAGCCGCGCCGGTAGCGGTTGGGGCATGCAATCACGCGGTTCGAGCAACTGCAGGTTGACGAAACCGGCTTGCAGGCGGCCTTGGCGATAGTCCCATTCCGGCAACTTGATGCCTGCACCCAGGGGGATGTCGTCGACGTCCGCCGGCGGCAGGTCCAGGTGCAGTTTCAGGCCACCACCCTTGCGGATACGGGTGCGCGACAGGGTCAATTGATCGAGGTCTTCGGCCACCCGGGCAGCGTCCGGGTCCTGGCTATCGTCCTCCCAGCGGTCGAGGTCGACGTGTTCGGTCCAACTGAACAGGTTCTCCAGGCGCACGATCAACAGGCCGCCCTTGGCCGGGCTGTCATCGACACGGCTGGCGCGTTTGCGTCCGCCCTGCTGCTGGCCGGGGGTGTTGGGCAGCTCGTTTTGCGCGTCTTCAAGGTCACCCGCCTGAGGGCTGGCAAGGTGCAGCGGCGGATACAACCACAGCGGCAGCGGCCAGGCCGCCCGTTCACTGCGCGGAAACACCTCGACGCTGCCCGGCTCGCGCAGGGCCTGGCGCAAGGCGCGTTCAAGCAGCGCAGCATCCGGGCTTAGCGAGGCCGGATCCGGGCGCAGTTGCAGGTGCGCATCGACCAGCCGTTGGTAGCGGCTCGCCAACCCCGGAAAGCGTTGCAGCAGCTCACGCGTCCAGCGCTGGTTGTCTCGCCCCCAGTGGCGCATCGGCCCCGATTGCGCCGCGAGCAAGGCCAGCCAGCGATACAGCTCTTCGTTCAAGGCAGCGTCGGGGAATACTGCCAGGTGCGCCGGCAAGCGCACGTTGTGCGCGTCACACCAGGCCAGCGGCGCCTGCTTGCAGGTGCCGGCGATCTGCTGCAACAGGCTGCGGCGCAGCAGCAGGTCACGCTCGCTGGCGGCCTCCACACCGATGCCGCCCGCCCCGCCCATGGCCCTGAACAACAGCGCCAGGCGCCGTTGCCTGGGGGCCAGTTCGACCCGTGCCTCGGGGAAATCGACACTCGCCCGGCGGGTAATGAAACGATGCCAGAGACTGCCGACCCATTCTTCCAATTCGACCGTGAAGGCCATGCTGCCTCCTGTGTACAACGCAGAAAGCGGCCCGCTGCATCAGCCGGGCCGCAGGTGTTCAAACACTAATGCCGTTCACGAAGGCACTACCCTGGCCGGTGCGCGCAAGGCGGCGCGGCCACGCTGGCGAAAACTCAGCAGGTAGCACAACAGCCCCGCGAGAAAGCCCACGCCGCTGACCAGCCGCGCCCAGAACAGCCCGCGCAACTGATCGGTGGTGGACATGAACGGCAAGGCGCTGCCGTCTTCGGCCCAGCGCTGCAACAGCACCTGGACCACGCCGGCGGCGGTGAGCAGCAAGGTGATCATCACCATCGACAGGGTCATCAGCCAGAAGCCCCACACCTCAAGGGTCTGCGAGCGCTCATCGGCGGCCTCGCCGAGCCCGCGCAGGCGCGGCATGGCATAGCTGATCAAGGTCATGACGATCATTGCGTAGGCGCCGTAGAAGGCCAGGTGGCCATGGGCGGCGGTGAGCTGGGTACCATGGGTGTAGTAGTTGACCGGCGCCAGGGTGTGCAGGAAACCCCAGACGCCGGCGCCGAAGAACGCCGTGACCGTGGTGCCCTTGGCCCACAGGGTGGCGGCGCGGTTGGGGTGCTGGCGGCGGCGGTTTTTCACCATGCTGAAGGCGAACATGACCATGGCCAGGAACGGCAGCGGCTCCAGTGCCGAGAAGATCGAGCCGACCCACAGCCACACCTCGGGCGCACCGATCCAGAAGAAGTGGTGGCCGGTACCGATGATGCCGGTAATCAACGCCATGGCGATGATCACATACAGCCATTTTTCCACCACCTCGCGGTCAACCCCGGTGATCTTGATCAGCACGAAGGCCAGCATCGAGCCCATGATCAGCTCCCACACGCCCTCGACCCAAAGATGCACCACCCACCACCAGTAGAACTTGTCGCGGGCAAGGTTGCCGGGGTTGTAGAAGGAGAACAGGAAGAACACCGCAAGGCCGATCAGGCCGGTCATCATCACCATGCTCACGGTGGTCTTGCGGCCTTTGAGCAGGGTCATGCCGATGTTGTAGAGAAAGCCCAGGCAGACCACGACGATGCCCAGCTTGGTGATGGTCGGCTGCTCGAGGAACTCGCGGCCCATGGTCGGCAGCAGCTCGTTGTGGGTCAGCCGCGCAAGGCCGGCATAGGGCACCAGCAGATAGCCGAGGATGGTCAGCACACCGGCGGCGGCGAACACCCAGAACAGCAGGATCGCCAGCCTTGGGCTGTGCAGCTCGCGGTCGGCTTCTTCCGGCACCAGGTAATACGCCGCGCCCATGAAGCCGAACAGCAGCCAGACGATCAGCAGGTTGGTGTGCACCATGCGCGCCACGTTGAACGGAATGGCCGGGAACAGGAAGTCCCCGATCACGTATTGCAGGCCCATGATCAAACCGAACAGCACCTGGCCGAGGAATAGGATCAGGGCGAACACGAAGTAGGGTTTGGCAACGGCCTGGGAGGCAAATTTAAGATGCGGATTGGCAACGTTCATCACTCAGCCCTCCTGGTTTGGCGGCCAGCCATTGGTGTTGATGTTCGAGCTCCATTTGAGGAATTCGGCGATGTCGTCGACTTCCTGTTCGCTCAGGTTGAACTGCGGCATGGCCCGGCGGCCGGGCACGCCCAGCGGCTGCATCTTCATCCAGGCATGCATGAACGGCTTGAAGCCTTCTTCGCCGCCACGGCGCTTGAACACATTGCCCAGCTCCGGCGCAAAGTACGCGCCCTCGCCCAGCAGCGTGTGGCAGCCGACGCAGTTGTTCTGCTCCCAGACCGTCTTGCCGCGCACCACCGCGTCGGTCAATTGCGCGGCGTTGCTGCGTTCGGGAAAGGTCTGTTCGGTGTGGTAGGTCAAAGCCAGGAATATCAGGAAGAAGAACACGCTTCCCCCGAAATAGATGTTCCTGGCCATGCCCTTGGTGAAGGTCTCTGACATGGTCGCTTCCTCATTGCTTGGCCTGGCCATGATAGAAAGCGCGGGGTAAAAACCTGCTTGATGGCGATCAAGAAACGCCGATGGTTTTACTCAGGTATTAGCGACCAGGCTCAGGCCCACCAGCGCGGCCAACACCAGGGCCCAGCTCAGCAGCAACCAGCGCCAGCGCTGCGGACCGTGGCGCAGTTCCATGAAGCCATCGGTGATCAACCAGGCCTTGGCCACTGCCAGCAGCAGGATCAGCGCGCCCTGGCCGAGCATCACCGTGCCCAGGCTCAGGCATGTCAAGGCAAGCCAGCACAGCAGCAGGAATATCGATGTCGGCATGCGCCCTCCTCACCCGAGCAGGTAAACCAGCGGGAACAGCAACACCCAGACCAGATCGACCATGTGCCAGTACAGCACCCCGGATTCAAAGCCGCTGCAGGTGCCCGGGCCAAGGCTGCGACGCCAGGCCATCTGCGCCAGCCAGGCCAGGATCAGCATGCCGAGCAGGACATGGAGAAAGTGAAAGCCGGTGAGGATCCAGTACAAGGTGAAGAAAGTGTTGTGCTCGATGCCCAGCCCGGCGCCGAGCAAGTGGCGGTATTCGCCGAGCTTGAGCGCCACATAGACACTGGCCACCAGCAAGGCGGCCAGCAGCAACACTGCCGCCCGCCGCGACCGGTGCTTGCGCACCTGCACCTGGGCCAGCGCCGCCAGCAGCCCGGCGCTGAGCAGGCTCAGGGTCATCGCCAGGCCGGTGGAGCTGTCGAGCAAGGCGCGGCTGGTGGCAAACAGCTGCGGCTTGAGTTGCCGGGTCACGGCAAAGGCCAGGATCAGGATGGCGAACACCGAAAGCTCGGCGAGGATGAACAGCCACATCGCCAGGTCGCCCGGCAGTTGCCGGGGCATTGGCTCAAGGGAAGTGGACATCGACCACGTCCATCAACGCCGCGACCGTCAGCGGGTCATCGGTGAGCGGCTCGGCCAGGCAGGCCAGGCACGCTTCTCGCGGGTGCATGCCGGCAGCGATCATGCGCGCGGTAAAAATCAGCAGGCGGGTCGAGGCCACCTCTTCCAGGTCGTGTTGGTCCAGGCGGCGCAGCGCCTGGCCGAGCTTGACGATCTGGTTGGCCAGGGCGCCATCGACCCCGGCCTCACGGCGTACGATGTGCGCTTCTTCGGCTGCGGGCAGGTAGTCGAAGCGCATCGCCACGAAGCGCTGGCGGGTGCTGGGCTTCATACCCTTGAGCAGGTTCTGGTAGCCGGGGTTATAGGACACCACCAGCATAAACGACGGCGGCGCCTGCAACACTTCGCCGGTGCGTTCGAGAAACAGCTCGCGGCGGCCATCGGCCAGCGGGTGCAACACCACCACCGTGTCCTGACGCGCCTCGACCACTTCGTCGAGGTAGCAGATGCCGCCTTCGCGCACCGCACGGGTCAGCGGGCCGTCCTGCCACCAGGTGCCTTGGGCGCCGATCAGGTGGCGGCCGACCAGGTCGGCGGCGCTGAGGTCATCGTGGCAGGCCACGGTGTGCAGCGGCAGGTGCAGGCGCTGGGCCATGTGCTGGACGAAGCGGGTCTTGCCACAGCCGGTGGGGCCTTTGATCAGCACCGGCATGCCGTGGCGCCAGGCCTGTTCGAACAATGCCCGTTCGTTGCCGTGCGCTTGATAGAAGGGTTCGCAGCGAGGTTCTGTGAGGTCCATGGCTTACCTGGGTAGACAGCGGGTTCGACCACCACGCTAAGAGCCCCTGCGACAACCTGGCAAGCACCATGGCCGGCAAACTTGATCGCCGTCAAGCGGTCCGCGGCCTGCTCCGGCATAGCCTTTCCCGGCACCAAGAACCTGCGCTCTGTCCTGGCGTTCCAGCACATCGCAAAGGTCTAGCCTGAGGAGAGAAGGAATGCTGATCAGTAATCGAAAAATCTTTGCCCTGAGCCTCGCCAGCCTCTGTTCGGCGCTGGCGCTGGCGTTGCCCACCAGCGTCGGCGCCGAGCAGAAAAGCGCTGCCGCGCAACCGGCCATGGTCACCACGGCCGGCGCGCCGGACATGACCCAGGCCGATTTCGATGCCGCCAAGGAGATCTACTTCCAGCGCTGCGCCGGTTGTCATGGCGTGCTGCGCAAGGGCGCCACCGGCAAGCCGCTGACCCCGGACATCACCCAGGCCCGTGGCCAGGCCTACCTGGAAGCGCTGATCAGCTATGGCTCGCCAGCCGGTATGCCGAACTGGGGCACCTCCAACGCGCTGACCAAGGCGCAGATCACCAGCATGGCCCAGTTCATCCAGCACACCCCGCCAACGCCGCCGGAGTGGGGCATGGCCGAAACCCGCAACACCTGGAAGCTGCTGGTCAAGCCCGAAGACCGCCCTACCCGCCAGCTGAGTACGCTCAACCTGCAGAACCTGTTCTCGGTGACCCTGCGCGACGACGGCAAGATCGCCCTGATCGATGGCGACAGCAAGCAGATCGTCAAGCTCATCGAGACCGGCTACGCCGTGCACATCTCGCGGATCTCGGCGTCCGGCCGTTACCTGCTGGTGATCGGCCGCGACGCGCGCATCGACATGATCGACCTGTGGCCCAAAGAGCCGACCAAGGTCGCCGAGATCAAGGTCGGCATCGAGGCGCGCTCGGTGGAGACCTCCAAGTTCAAGGGCTTCGAAGACAAGTACACCATCGCCGGTTCCTACTGGCCGCCGCAGTTCACCATCATGGACGGCGAGACCCTGGAGCCCAAGCAGATCGTCTCGACCCGCGGCATGACCGTCGACAAGCAGGAGTACCACCCCGAGCCACGAGTGGCGGCGATCATCGCCTCCCACGAATGGCCGGAGTTCATCGTCAACGTCAAGGAAACCGGCAAGGTCATGCTGGTCAACTACGAAGACATCAAGAACCTCACCATCACCAGCATCGACGCGGCGCCGTTCCTGCATGACGGCGGCTGGGACAGCAGCCACCGCTACTTCATGACGGCGGCCAACAACGCCAACAAGGTCGCGGTGATCGACTCCAAGGAGCGCCGCCTGACTGCCCTGGTCGACGTCGGCAAGACTCCGCACCCCGGCCGTGGCGCCAACTTCGTGCACCCGCAGTTCGGCCCGGTGTGGGCCACCAGCCACCTGGGCGATGCCGGCATCTCGATGATCGGCACCGACCCGCTCAAGCACCCGCAGTACGCCTGGAAACAGGTCGGCTCGCTCAAGGGCCAGGGCGGCGGCTCGCTGTTCATCAAGACCCACCCCGACTCGCGCCACCTGTACGTCGATACCACCCTCAACCCGGACGCCAAGCTCAGCCAGTCGGTGGCGGTGTTCGACATCGACAAGCTCGACGCCGGCTACAAGGTGCTGCCGATCGCCGAGTACTCGGGGATCAAGCAAGGCGCCCTGCGCGTGGTCCAGCCCGAATACAACAAGGCCGGTGACGAGGTGTGGTTCTCGGTATGGAACGGCCAGACCGAAGAGTCGGCGCTGGTGGTGATCGACGACAAGACCCTGGCGCTCAAGCAGGTGATCAAGGACAAGCGGCTGATCACGCCAACCGGCAAGTTCAATGTCTACAACACCCAACACGACATTTATTGAGCTTCATCAACGCAAGGAGTCGTCATGAAAAATACCCTGCTGTCACTGTGCACCCTGGCCGCTGCGTTGAGCCTGCAAACGGCCCTGGCCGATGACGGGCTGGCGCTGTTCCAGAGCAAGTCCTGCGTTGCCTGCCATGCCGTCGACGCCAAGCTGGTAGGCCCGGCGCTCAAGGACGTGGCGGCCAAGAACGCCGGCGTCAGTGGCGCCGCCGACACCCTGGCCAGCCATATCAAGAACGGTACCCAAGGCAACTGGGGGCCGATCCCGATGCCGGCCAATGCGGTCAGTGATGATGAAGCAAAACAGTTGGCCAACTGGGTCTTGAGCCTCAAGTAACCCACCCAAGGAGGGCGTCATGAAAACTCACCGCGCTGTTATGTGCCTGGCGGCCCTCCTGCTCTGCCCCCCCGTTTTCAGCGCGCCTGACGCCCTGCGCCAGGCGCAGCTCAAACACCTGCTGGCCCAGGACTGCGGCGCCTGCCATGGCCTGCACCTGACCGGCGGCCTGGGCCCGGAACTGACCCCGGCGGCCCTGGCCGGCAAACCCCGTGACGGCCTGATCGCTACCGTGCGCCTGGGCCGCCCCGGCACCGCCATGCCCGCCTGGGAGGCGCTGTTGAGCGCCGACGACATCGGTTGGCTGGTCGATCACCTTGTGCAAGGAGCCCCCGCCCCATGATCCGACGCGTACTGATACCCGCCACCTGCGCACTGCTGGTGTCCGCCTGTACCCAGGCGCCGCCGCGCGGCAGTGGCGACCTGGGCCTGGTGGTGGAGCGCGCCAGCGGTAGCGTGCAAATCATCGAAAGCACCGCGGGCAAGGCCCTGGCGCGGATCGACGGGCTGGGCGATTTGTCCCATGCCTCGGCGGTGTTTTCCCGCGATCAACGTTATGCCTACGTGTTCGGCCGCGACGGCGGCCTGAGCAAGCTCGACCTGCTCGAACAACGCATCGACAAACGCCTGATCCAAGGCGGCAACAGCATCGGCGGTGCGATCAGCCAGGACGGCAAGCTGATCGCGGTGTCCAACTATGTGCCCGGCGGGGTCAAGGTCTTCGATGCGCACAGCCTGGAACTGGTCGCGGACATTCCCGCCACCCTGCTCGCCGACGGTAAAAAGCGCTCGCGGGTGGTCGGCCTGGTGGACGCGCCCGGCCAGCGCTTCGTGTTCAGCCTGTTCGACAGCGGCGAGATCTGGAGTGCCGATTTCAGCCTGGGCAACACGCCGAAGATCACCCGCTTTGCCAATATCGGCCAGCAGCCCTACGACGCGCTGATCAGCGCCGATGGCCGCTATTACATGGCCGGCCTGTTCGGCGAAGACGGCATGGCCCAGCTTGACCTCTGGCACCCTGAGCGCGGGGTCAAGCGCGTGCTCGGCGACTATGGTCGCGGCCAGGAAAAACTGCCGGTGTACAAAATGCCGCACCTGGAAGGCTGGGCGCTGGCCGACAACCAGGCCTTCGTCCCGGCGGTGGGACGCCATCAGGTACTGGTGATGGATGCCCGCACCTGGCAGCAGACCGCCGCCATCGCCGTCGCCGGGCAACCGGTGTTTGTCACCGCGCGCCCGGACGGACGCCAGCTGTGGGTCAACTTTGCCTACCCGGACAACGACCGGGTGCAGGTCATCGATACCGAGAGCCACGCCCTGGTCGCCGACCTCAAGCCAGGCCCCGCCGTGCTGCACATGGAGTTCACCGCCCGCGGCGACCAGCTGTGGCTGTCGGTACGTGACGGCAACCAGGTGCAGGTCTGGGACCCGTACAGCCTCAAGCGCCTCGCCACCCTGCCGGCCGCGGCCCCCAGTGGCATCTTCTTTAGCAGCCGCGCCCAGCAGATGGGGTACTGAGATGCCGCTACTCGCCCTTGAACAGCGCCTGATCGAACGTTTCCAGCATGGCATGCCGATCTGCGCCGAGCCCTACCTTGAGATGGCCCAGGTGCTGGACTGCAGCGAAGCGCAGGTGATTGCCTGCCTGCAGCAGATGGCCGAGCGCGGCAGCCTGTCGCGCATCGGCCCGGTGTTCGATCACCACCGCGCCGGCGCCAGCACCCTGGCTGCCTTGGCCGTGCCTGCCGAACGCCTGCAACAGGTGGCCGAACGCGTCAGCCAGTACCCCGAGGTCAACCACAACTATGCCCGCGAGCATCACTACAACCTCTGGTTCGTGCTGACCGGGCCGGACCGCCCGCACCTGCAGCGGGTGCTCGACGAACTGGAAGCCGACACCGGCCTGACCCCGCTGGACCTGCCGATGCTCACCGCCTACCGCATCGACCTGGGCTTCGCCCTGGGAGACGCACCATGAGTTGCCCGCTCGATTCCACGCAGCGCCTGGCCCTGCGACGGTTGCTCGAAAGCGGCCTGCCGTTGCTGCCCCGGCCTTACCAGGCCCTGGCGCAGCAGATCGGTGCCCAAGAGCAGCAGGTATTGGCGCAGCTCGACCAGTGGCAGCAGCAAGGCCTGTTCCGCCGCCTGGGCCTGGTGCTCAATCACCGCGCCCTGGGCTTTACCGCCAACGCCATGCTGGTGCTGGACATCCCCGATGCGCTGATCGACGAAGTCGGCCAGCGCCTGGGGCGCGAGCCGCAGGTCAGCCTCTGCTACCAGCGGCCGCGGCGCTTGCCGCAGTGGCGCTACAACCTGTTCTGCATGGTTCATGGCCGCCAGCGCGAGCGGGTCGAGGCGCAGATCGCAGGGTTGCTCGAACGGCACCAGCTCAGCGACCTGCCCTATCAACTGCTGTTCAGCACCCAGGCGTTCAAACAATGCGGCGGCCGCTTCGCCCCTGTTGGAGCCCGCCCCCATGGATGAACTCGACCGTCGCCTGATCAACCGCCTGCAACTGGGCCTGCCGCTGGTGCCTCAGCCCTGGCAGGTGCTGGCCGAGGAGCTGGGCAGCAGCAGCGAGCAGCTGCGCGAACGCCTGCAACGCCTGCTCGACGACGGCACCCTGACCCGCTTTGGGCCGATGTTCGACATCGAGCGCCTGGGTGGTGCCTTTACCCTGGCGGCGCTGAAGGTCCCCGAGGCGCGCTTCGAGGCCGTCGCCGCGGTACTTGCGGCCATGCCTGAAGTCGCCCACAACTACCGACGCGAACACCCCTGGAACATGTGGTTCGTGCTCGGCTGCGCCAGCCTCGAAGCCCTCAACGACGCGCTACGGCGCATCGAACAGGGCACCGGCCTGACCCCGCTGAACCTGCCCAAGGAGCAGACTTACCATGTCGGCTTGTACTTCCCGGTCTGAACAGGCCCTGGCCCTGCGCCTGGTGGAACTGACCCAGGCCGGCCTGCCGCTGGTCGACGACCCATGGGTCTGGCTGGCCGAACAGTTACAGCTGAGCGTCGAGGCGACCCTGGCGCTGCTCAAGCGCCTGCAGGCCGACGGCGCCATCCGCCGTATCGCTGCGGTGCCCAACCACTACCGCCTGGGCTATTGCTGCAACGGCATGACCGTCTGGGATGTCGACGATTCGCAGATGCCCCGCCTGGGCCGGCTGATCGGCGCCCAGCCCTTCGTCAGCCACTGCTACCAGCGCCCGCGCAGCGGCGACTGGCGCTACAACCTGTTCGCCATGGTCCATGGCCGCAGCAGCGCTGAAATCAACAGCTACCGCGAGCACCTGCGCTACCTGCTGGGCGATGCCTGCCGGGCCGACGACATGCTGGTGAGCAGCCGCATTCTGAAAAAAACCGGTTTACGCCTACCCACCGGCCCCTGAACCAAGGAGCGTTGCATGTTGAGGATCAGCCACTACCTGCGCACCCTGGCCGGCCACAGCCCGGCCCCTCGTACCAGCCCGGCGGGCAGCACGCGCCCGCCGGTGGTGATCTGGAATCTTCTGCGCCGTTGCAACCTGACGTGCAAGCACTGCTACGCCACCTCGGCCGATAGCGCGTTTCGCGACGAGCTGGACACCGAAGCGGCCCTGCAGGTAATCGACGACTTGGCCGAGGCCGGGGTCAAGGTGCTGATCCTCTCCGGCGGCGAGCCGCTGCTGCGCGGCGACCTGTTCCTGCTCAGCGCCCATGCCCGCGACAAAGGCATGTTCGTCGCCCTGTCGAGCAACGGCACGCTGATCGATGAAGGCAACATTGCCCAGGTACGCGCGGCCCGCTTCGATTACGTCGGCATCAGCATCGATGGCCTTGAGGCCACCCACGATGCCTTTCGCCAGCTCAACGGCAGCTTCGCCCGTTCACTGAAGGCTATGCGCCTGTGCCGCGAACACGGTATTCGGGTCGGCATGCGCACCACCCTGACCCAGGACAACCACGCGCAATTGCCGCAGCTGCTGGCGTTGATGCGCGACTGTGACGTGCACAAGTTTTACCTCTCGCACCTGAACTACAGCGGCCGCGGCAAGCGCAGCCGCAAGCTCGACGCACTGCAGCAGATGAGCCGCGAGGCGATGAACCTGCTGTTCGACCAGGCCTGGGATGATATCCAGCACGGGCGCGACAGCGACTTCGTCAGCGGCAACAACGATGCCGATGCCATCCTCTTGCTGCAATGGACCGCGCGTCGCCTACCCGAACACTACGCGCAACTGGAACAGATGCTGCGCGCCTGGGGCGGCAATGCCTCAGGCTGCGCCATCGCCAATATCGACAACACCGGCGAGGTGCACCCCGACACCTACTGGTGGCAGCACTCGGTGGGCAATGTACGCCGCACGCCGTTCCGCACCCTGTGGCTGGAACAGCCCGCCCCTCTGCTGCTGCGCCTGCGCGAGCATCCCCGGGCGGTGACCGGGCGCTGCGCCGCCTGCCGCTGGCTGAGCATCTGCAACGGCAACACCCGCACCCGCGCCTGGGCCGCCGGTGACCTCTGGGGCCAGGACCCCGGCTGCCACCTGAGCGATGAAGAAATCGGCCTGCCGCCGCCCCCCTGCATTCCTTGCGTCACGCATTGACAACCTGACCGGGCAAGCCGCCGACACAGGCGACAACCCGGCGCCCCTGATGATGGATCAAGGAACGCCCTCATGCATTGTGCCTCCGTTCTACCTGCCGCCCTGCACTCGCCCTTCAACCCCGGGGAAGTCGCCCTGGTCGGCGCCGGGCCCGGTGACCCGCGCCTGCTTACCCTGCGCGCCTGGAGCCTGCTGATGCAGGCCGATGCCGTGGTGTACGACCGGCTGATCAGCGGCGAACTGCTGGCGCTGATCCCTACCGCCTGCAGCCGCCACTACGTCGGCAAGATCAGCGGCTACCACAGCCTGCCCCAGGCACAGATCAACCAGTTGCTGGTCGACCTTGCGGCCCGGGGCCAGCGGGTGGTGCGGCTCAAGGGTGGCGACCCGTTCATCTTCGGCCGTGGCGCCGAAGAGCTCGATCACCTCCTGCAGCACGGCATCGATTGCCAGGTGGTGCCGGGCATCACTGCCGCCGCCGGCTGCAGCGCCTATGCCGGCATCCCCCTGACCCACCGCGACCTGGTCAACTCCTGCCGCTTTATCACCGGCCACTTGCAGCACGACGGCGAACTCAACCTGCCCTGGCATAACCTGGCCGACAGCAGCCAGACCCTGGTGTTCTATATGGGCCTGTCCAACCTGCGGCTGATCGCCGAGCAATTGATCGGCGCCGGGCTTGCCGCCGACACGCCGGCGGCGCTGATCAGCCGGGGCACGTGCGCCGATCAGCAGGTGCTGCGCGGCAGCCTGGCGCAGTTGCCAATGCTGGCCCGCCAATGCCCCGCCGCCACGCCGACGCTGACGGTGATCGGCCAGGTGGTCGGGCTGTTCGCCGAGCAGGCGCTGCGCTACCCGGCGCACTTTGCCGGTGCCGCGCTGGCCGCCGAGGTCGCGCCATGAAAGCCCTGGCCCTTGTCCCATGGTTATGGATGGCTTCGGCCCAAGGCGGCCCGGCCCTTGACCAGGCCGCCGCGGACTACCAACAACATTGCCAGCAGTGCCATGGCACCCATCGCTTCGGTGCCAGCGGCCCGGCCCTGCTGCCGGAGAGCCTGAGCCGGATCAAACCCGCCGAGATCCGCCAGGTGATCACCGGCGGTCGCCCGGCCAGCCAGATGAACGGTTTTGCCCAGGTATTGAGCGCAGCCCGGATCGACGACCTGGTGGCCTACCTGCAACGGCCTCCGGCCACGCCACCGACCTGGAGCGACAGCGAGATCCGCGCCAGCCACCAGGTGTTCAACGCTATCGACAGCCTGCCCGGCCCCCCCCAGCACGGCGCCGACCCGCTGAACCTGTTCGTGGTGGTCGAAGCCGGCGACCATCACATCAACATCCTCGACGGCGACCGCTTTACCGTACTGGCCCGTTTTGCCTCGCACTTTGCCGTGCATGGCGGGCCGAAATTCTCCCCTGACGGGCGCTTTGTCTACTTCGCCTCCCGCGACGGCTGGGTCAGCCAGTACGACCTGCACAACCTCAAGCTGATCGCCGAAGTGCGCACCGGGCTCAACACCCGCAACCTGGCGGTGAGCAAGGACGGGCGCTGGGTGCTGGTGGGCAACTACCTGCCGGGCAACCTGGTGCTGCTCGATGCCCGCGACCTGAGGCCGGTGAAAACCATCGCCGCCGTTGGCCAGGACGGCACGCCGTCGCGGGTCAGCGCGGTGTACACGGCGCCGCCGCGAGACAGCTTCATCGTTGCGCTCAAGGACGTGAAAGAGGTGTGGGAACTGTCCAGCGCCGGCCAGCCCGACTTCGTGCCGCGGCGCATTGCCGCCGAGGACTTTCTCGACGACTTCTCCTTCTCGCCGGACTACCGGCAGCTGCTGGCCACCTCACGCAAGGCCAACGGCGGCCAGGTGATCGACCTTGACAGCGGCCAGGTGCTCAGCCGCATCGCCCTGCCCGGCATGCCGCACCTGGGCTCCGGCACCTGGTGGCGACGCGGCGGCGACTGGGTGTTCGCCACACCGAACATCAGCAAGGGGCTGATCTCGGTGATCGACCTCAAGACCTGGAACGTGATCAAGGAGATCCCGACCCTGGGCCCGGGCTTCTTCATGCGCAGCCACGCCAACTCGGCCTATGCCTGGACCGATGTATTCTTCGGCCCCGACAACGATGCCATCCACCTGATCGACAAGCAGACCCTGGAGATCGCCCACACCCTGCGACCGGTACCGGGCAAGACCGCCGCCCACGTCGAGTTCAGCCACGACGGCCGCTACCTGTTGCTGAGCATCTGGGCTAACGACGGCGCGCTGATCGTCTACGACAGCCAGACCCTCAAGGAGCTCAAGCGCATCCCGATGAACAAGCCCTCGGGCAAGTACAACGTCGGCAACAAGATCGAGTTCGCCGAAGGTACCTCGCATTAAACCGTGCGCGAGAACTGGCCTTTGCGCCCACCGCCCAGGTAGGCGTCAAAGGCCATGGCGGTGTTGCGCATCATCAAGTGGCCCTGGGGCAGCAACTGCAAGGCGTGCCGGTCAAGCGCCAGCAACTGGTCATCCACCTGCTCGGCCAACTGCTCCAGGGCCTCGGCGAAGTAGTCGTTGAAGCGGATGCCATGGGCCGCCTCGAAGGTGGCGAAATCGACACGGCCATGGCACATCAACTGGTTGATCACCTCGCGGCGCAACAGGTCGTCGGCGTTCAGGCGGTAGCCGCGCTGGATCGGCAACAGGCCCTGGTCGAGCCGCGCATAGTACTGCGACAGCAGCTTGACGCTCTGGCTGTAACTGTCGCCGACCTTGCCGATGGCCGACACGCCCAGGCCGATCAGGTCGCAGTCGGCGTGGGTCGAGTAACCCTGAAAATTACGCTGCAGGGTGCCCTTGGCGCGGGCCAGGGCCAGTTCGTCGTCCGGCAAGGCAAAGTGGTCCATGCCGATGTACACGTAACCGGCTTCAGTCAGGCGCTGGATGGTCAGCTCCAGCAGCTCCAGCTTGCGCTCCGGCGGCGGCATGTCTTCGCGGCGGATCATCCGCTGGGCGCGGACCTGCTCGGGCAGGTGGGCGTAGCTGTAGGCGGCAATGCGGTCCGGGCGCAGGGCGATGATCTTTTCCAGGGTCACGTCGAAGCTCTGCACCGTTTGCAGTGGCAGGCCATAGATCAGATCGACGCTGATCGACTTGAAGCGCGCGTGGCGCGCGGCGGCGACCAAGGCGTAAATCTGCGCCTCGCTTTGCCGGCGATTGACCGCGGCCTGCACGTCGGCATCGAAATCCTGCACGCCGAAACTCAGGCGATTAAAGCCCAGGCCGCGCAGCATCTGGATTTGCCCGGTACTGACGGTGCGCGGGTCGACCTCGATGGAAAACTCGTGCTCGTCGCTGTCATCGAGGTTAAAGGCCTGGTGCAGGCAATCCATCAACTCGGCCAGTTGCGCATTGCTCAGGTAGGTCGGCGTGCCGCCGCCCAGGTGCAGCTGGGTCAGCTTGCGGCTGCGCTCGAACAGCGCGCCCTGCAAAGCGATCTCCCGCTTCAGGTAGCCCAGGTACTCGGCCGCGCGGTGTGTCTTGCCGGTGATGATCTTGTTACAGGCGCAGTAATAGCAAAGGCTCTGGCAGAACGGGATATGGATATAGGCCGACAGCGGTTTGGCCATCGGCGCCTGGTTGCTGGCCTGCACCGCCTGCAGGTAGTCATCGAGGGCAAAGGCCGGGTGAAACTGCGGTGCGGTCGGGTACGAGGTGTAGCGCGGGCCCGGACGGTCGTACTTTTGCACCAGGGCGCGGTTGAATTCAAAGGCTGGCATCGTGATCGACCCATTGCTGATGGAGGGAAAGCCCCGGGCTGCTCTGTTCGAACAACTGGCAGATGGCATCCACTTCCACTCGGCCTGCGGGCAATATGCTGATGTAACCTGCGCCCAACTCGACCAGCCCGGCGCGGCTCATGGCCTCCAGCTGGCGCCAGGCGCTGGCGAAGTGCTGGCGAAAGTCCAGGCCATAGCGGCTTTCGATGGCCTGGATATCCAGCTCCAGATCACAGGCCAGGCGTTCCATTACCCGCTGGCACACCTGGTCGTCGGCCTCGCAGCGCCAGCCGCGGCAGGTGGCCAGCTGGTCGTTGCCCAGCTGTTGCAGATAGTGCGCCAGGGTTAGCGCATTTTGCGCATAGAGCGCGTCGAACTGGCTGATCGCCCCCAGCCCGAAGCCGACATGGTCACAGTAACCATGGCGGGTAAAACCCTGACAATTGCGGCGCAGTCGCCCGCGCTCCTGGGCGATGGCCAGGTCGTCGTCGGCGCGCACGAACTGGCCCAGGCCGATGGGCTGGTAGCCCGCCTGTAACAGTTGCTCAAAACAGATGCGCCGCATCTGCGCCTTGTCCTGCTCGCTGCAGGGCGCTTGCCGGGCACTGCGGGCATAGCGTGGCGGCGGTTGGCTGTAATCGAACACCTGCAGGCGGTCGGGCTCAAGCTCGATCAGGGTGGCGAGCTTGCGGGCGAAGCTGTCCGGGGTCTGCCAGGCGTGGCCGTAGCCCAGGTCGACACTGACCGAGCGAAAATCAAAGGTCCGCGCCGCATCGATCAGCGAGTGAATCGGCGCCGGGTTCTGCCAGCGCGCGGCCGACAGCGCACCGTCCGATGTGCAATCCGGCACGCCGATGCTGACCTGGTTGAAGCCCAGCTCACGCAACAGGCCCATGCTCGCCCAATCGGTGTGCTGCAGATCGACCTCGACGCCGTAGTCACCGAGCTCATGCTCAAGGAAGGTAAAGCGCCTGCGCAGGTGCGCCATCAATTGCTGCAACGCTGCAGCGTCCAGCCGGGTAGCGCTCAGCTGGAACTGCTCGACGCGCTGCTCGGCACTCAGGTGACAGCCCACCAGGGCGATTTCCCGCCGCAGGCAGTGCAGATAGCGCTCCTGCTCCAGATTCTCGAGCCCGGCCGGCACTTGCAGGCTCAAGGACAACGGGCGCAGTTGCTGGCGGCTGGCACGCAGCGCACGCAATACGTCCAGCGAACCGATCCCGGCGTGAAACCTGCGGGTATCGGCATGCCCCCTGGGCTCGCTCGGCCACTGCCCATACGGGGGTATCTGCGCGGGGTAGCGATGAAGAGTATCGAGCATTGCAGGGCTCCGAGACAGGCTGCGGAACCTGAGTGTCTGCCCAGAGCGGCCGGGGGGCCTTGATTTGCATCAAGCGCCGTGCGACTGGCTACCAGGTCAGGTAGAACATGGCCTTGGCCAGCACCAGAATCAGCAGCAGATGCGCGAAAACGCTGTGATGAATGAACTTCACCCGGCCGCTGCTCATCTGCCCGGTCCTGAACAGCAGCATGGCAATCAGAAAATGCACCAGTACGCTACCGGCAACGATGACCTTCACCAGCAGCAAGGTGCCGAACGACGAGCTCAGCGGCGCGGCCAGCACCGGCAGGTAACGCTGCCAGACCATCCCCACCCCGGCGCCGAACAGTACCAGCAGCACCCAGGGCATCAACTGCCGGGCGCGCTGGCCGATGGCCTGTTCGAGCAAGAGCATGAGTTTGGCCGGCAGCTGTTTGCGGATGTGCTCCAGGAACAACAGCTCGAAGAACACCGTACCGATGAACATCACTGCGGCGAACAGGTGCAGGGTTAACAGCAGCGGGTAAAGCATCGGGGCCTCGGCGCGAGTGTGGTACTGGGCTGGAGACTAGCGCGGCGGGCAGTAGCCTGCGTTGATGGCAATCAACAAAGCGCAGCCAACGTTCATTGCCGGCCCCCACACAAGAAATGCAATCTGCCCTGCTCTATGCTGACCTGTGTGAGTGCACATTCAACGCTGCAAGGGAGCGACAACATGGCTGATCCCTTCAATCTCTCTCGTTTCGTCGACGCCCAGGAGCCGGTGTATGAGCGGGTTATGCAGGAGCTGCAGGCGGCTCGCAAGACCAGCCACTGGATGTGGTTCATCTTCCCGCAGCTGCGGGGCCTGGGGCACAGCGAAACCGCCGAGCGCTACGCCATCAGCGGCGCCGAGGAAGCCCGGGCTTACCTGCAGCATGAACTGTTGGGGCCACGCCTGGAGCGCTGCGTTGCAACCCTGCTGCAGCACCCGGACAAAAGCGCGTTGCAGATCCTTGGCCACCCCGACGAACTCAAACTGCGATCCTGCCTGACCCTGTTTGCCCGGGTAGCGCCCGAGCCGCTGCTGTTCCAGCGGGCGCTCACGCAATTTTATGACGGCAAGACGGACACCCGGACGTTGGCGCTGCTCGGCGACTGAACAGCAGCCACAGCCGACAAGCTGTCCTCCCCCTGGGTTTTTTGCGTTTCTGCGCCGCTTTTACATTTCTGTGCGACACATCCCACTTCAGGGACTCCCGTACCAGGCCCTCATGGTGGTAGCTTGGAAATGTTTTGTTGCACCTATCCTTTCTCATTATTTGCCTGCAAAGGAATGCCCCCCGCAATGAATTTCGCCCTGAAAAAACTGGCTGCGGCCACCCTGATGCTGGCTGGCCTGGCATCCATCACTTCGCCTGCCCATGCCAACATCACCGCGCAGCAGAGCGCGGCCATTCTCAAGCGCTTCAGCGACGCATCGGTCAAGGATTTCCGTCAGTTCCTCGCCAGTGTGGCGAAAAGCGAACTCGGCAAGGCCGACAAGCTCGACCAGAGCATCGCCGCCTTCCTCGGCAACAAGCAGCTGACAGCTGAACAACAGAACGAAATCCATCGCCTGCTGGGTATCTATGCGCGGGTGAAGTACGGCGATGCGGCCACCCAGACCTTGCGTGAACTGGTAGCCATTCCGACCTTTCGCGTCGACGGTGTTGCCCAGCACGACAACCCCGAGTTCATCAAGATCGCCGACAAGATCAAGGGCCTGGCCCAGGCCTTCAACCTGAACTTCCGTAACATCGACAACCGTGTCTATGAAATCTCCCTGGAAGGCCAAGGCGATGAAGTGGTCGGCATTCATGCCCACGCCGACGTGGTGCCGGTGACGCCGGAGAACTGGGTACTCAAGGACGGCACCCGCCTCGACCCGTTCAAGGTCACCCTGATCGGTGATCGCATGTACGGCCGTGGTACCGAAGACGACAAAAACGGTATCGTCGTGGCGATGTATGCGATGAAGATCATCAAGGAAGAAAAGCTGCCGCTGGCACGCAACTTCAAACTGCTGGTCGACACCACCGAAGAGACCACCGGCGACGCCATCCCCTATTACTTCGAGCGCAACCCGACGCCCAACTACAACCTGGCGCTGGACGGTGGCTACCCGGTGGTGATCGCCGAGAAAGGTTATGGCACGGTCATGGCCAGCTTTGCCCGGCGCGCAGGCGAAGGCAAAGGCGCTGAAATCATCGCGCTGACCGGCGGCCTGGCCACCAACCAGATCCCGTCCACCTCGGTGGCGACCCTGGTGACCGACAAGCCCGCCGAATTGGCTGCCAGCCTGCAAAAAGCCGGCGCTGAGTATGCCAAGGCCAATGGCGGCAACTTCGAGGTAAGCGCCAAGGTCGACGGCAAGGACGTCAAACTGACCGTCACCGGGGTCTCGGCGCACTCCTCGGAGCCGGAGTCCGGGGTCAACCCGGTGGCGCGGATGCTCGACTTCCTCAACAGCCTCGAAGGCAAGGTCGCGCTCAAGCACAACCACATCACCGACGCCGCCCGCTACGCCGCCGACAACTGGGGCCTGGACTACCTGGGGGGCAAGCTGGGAGTCGGTTTCGCGGACACATTCATGGGCCCGCTGACCACCTCGCTGACCTACGTCGGCCTCGACGACAAAGCCTTGAAGCTGGCGGTCAACCTGCGTGTGCCGAAGGGCAAAAGCCCGCAAACCCTGAAGAGTGAAATCGCTGGCAAGCTGGATGCGTGGAGCAAACAGAGCCACATCACACCGACCTTCGACTACTCGATCGCCGAGCCGATGTACCGCAACCCCGAGGGCGAATGGGTCAAGGCGCTGCTGGCAGTCGCCAGCGAGAACCTGGGGATGAAGCACGAGTTCGGCACCTCCGCTGGCGCCACCTCGGTGCATGAACTGCCCAATGGCGTGCAGTTCGGCCTGGCCATGCCCGACGTCAAGTACACCGGGCATAACGACAACGAGTTCAAGACCGTGGAGCAGTTCCTGCTGGACCTGCAAGTCGTGACGGAAATGATGGGGCGTGTGGGGCAGATGCCCAAGCTTTGACGCGCCTGGCAGGCCCGCTGTGGTGGCGGGCCCGCCTTGTTGACGGTGTTGCGCAGTTTCTTCAGCGATGTCGCCGTGCTGCAGGTTATGATCCCCACCCCACCATGGAATGGATCAAACATGCAAAAGACCTCGCCCCGGCCAAGGTTGCTCAGGGCCACACTGTTGGCATTGGCTGCGCTGAGCAGCGCCAGCATCAGTGGCTGCCTGACCAGCGCGCTGTATAAGCCGCGGGCCAGCGATGAAGTCTATACAGAGCAGGTTGGCCAGCTTTATGTCACGGCTGACCAGAAGAGCCTTGTGGTGCTGGGCAAAAAATACCACTACGTCATCCTGGTCGAACCCGAACTGTTGCAGGCGATCCGCTCAGGGCTGCATGCAAAGATGCAGGCTGAGTTTCTGCCGGTCCACGTCGGCATGTTTAAAACCCTGGATGGCGAGTTCGTACTCAAGATTCCCGGGCTTGGGCAACTTGATCCACACGAGCTCAACGAGGCACAAGCGCTGGGCTTCGTTGCGTCGGCGCAGCAGGACGCCCTGCTGCATCGCTACAGAATCCGCGGCAGCCGGTTTGAGTCCGCCAAGGACATCACGGGTTTTCAGGGCAATACGCTGAACAGCACGTACACCCTTCAGGTGTCGGCCTACAGGGAAAAGAGCAAGGTTACCCAGGTACTGCTGACGCCGGTCACCGTCACCGCTGATGGCGTGTTGATGATCCTCGCCGCACCGCTGTTGCCGGTGGCGTTCATGGTGGCTCAACCGTTCCGGGTCAAGTAGCGGTCACGCAATCAAATAATATCATTTTGACATCAACTCATTTACCATCGCCGCGCTCTTCTGCGTGGCCCCACCTTTTTTGTCGCAACGAGGTCCAGCCCCGCACGGAAGCGAAGCACCCAAAACGCCGTTAAAGGAATGAACCGTGACCCCCGTGATGTTTCGCAAGACCCTGCTCGCCCTGGCCGTAACCACCACTGCCCTGCCCGCCTTCGCAGACACTGTCCAGCTGACCAACGCCGGCTTTAAAAGCGAGCACCAGCACTACAGCGGCAATCTCGAGATCACCGGCGCCTACAACGGCCGCAGCGCTGAAGATGCCATCGAACTCAACGGTTCGAGCATCGAGAAAGACCTGATTCTCAATGCCACCATCAACAGCACCGGCGACTTCGCCGGCGGCGTCGACATGGACGTGTGGGAAGGCACGCAGCCGTGGGTCGCCAACAGCGTTGGTGGCGACGTGATCAACAAGGGCAGCATTTCTGCCATTGGTGGCGGCGCCAACGCGCTGATGATCGACCCGGCGAAGATCGGCGGCAGCGTCATCAACGAAGGCCTGCTGTACGCCGAAGGTGCGCCATTGAGCGACGACGGCGGCCGCGATGTCGCCCGCGCCGTGGATTTCTCCGGCTCGTCGGTGATCAACGGCGACCTGCTCAATGCCGCCAGCGGCAAGATCATCGCCAAGGGTGAAGATGCCAAAGGCATCAACCTTGAAGGCGGCGAGATCGTCGGCAAGGTCATCAACCGTGGCCTGATCGAAGTCACCGGCGCAGGCGCCACCGGCATCGACGCCACCACCAGCGGCTCGGGCGCGTACACCGACATGGTCGACCTGGCCGGCATCGAGAACCACGGCACCATCATTGCCAACGGCGACGACGCCGAGGGTATCCGCATCGACGGCGCCAGCTTCACCGGCATGAACAACCACCTGGTCAACACCGGCACCATCCGCGCCGAAGACGCCGCCATCGCCATCGGCTTCAGCGACTTCGACAGCCCGGGCGCCCAGCCCTGGTACAAAGAAGAAGGCGATTTCAACATCTTCAACAGCGGTTCGATCATTTCTGCCGACGAGGCCATCGACGCCTCGGAAAGCAACCGCCCGGTCGAGCTGATCCTGCGCAAAGGCAGCGTGATCGTCGGCAACCTGATCGACCTGAGCAATATCGAGATCGAAGGCGACACCTCGTTCACCGGTACCGACAGCCGGGCTGACGGCGCCAACATTCGTATGAAAGACGGCGGCTGGATCGATGTCGGCAGCGTCAGCGACAACCTGAAAACCACCCTGACCCTCGAAGCCCCGCACACCAGCATCGACGGCAACCTGTACGTCGCCGGCAATTCGGCCCTGGGCCTGAACCTGAGCAGCGCCACCGACGCCAACACGGCCGTGCTCAAGGTCACCGGCACCACCCAGTTCGGCCAGGGCGCCCAGGTGCAACTGGCGGCCAAAGGCGAAGACTTCAACGCCAATGGCAGCACCTACAAACTGATCGAAGCCGGCCAGATTGAGCTGCTGGGCGCCGACGGCGAAAGCGTCGACCCGAACGGCAAACTCAACCTGGTCAGCAGCTCGGCGCTGCTCAAGGTCGACAGCTTCACCGTCGACAACAATCAGGTGGTGGCTGTCGTCACCGGCAAGGGCAAGGAAGAAGTCGAGCAGATCATCACCAACCAGGGTGGTTCGGCCAACAGCCAGAAAGCCTTGGGCAGCCTGACCGCCGACGGCATGATCGGCAAGCTGGCCAACAACGACCCGTTCAAGCAGGCATTGCTCAACGCCGATGAAGCCCAGGTCGCCAAGCTGGCCTCGGAACTGACCCCGGAAACCAACGGCGGCGCGACCCAGGCCGCCACCACCAGCCAGAACCTGGTGAGCAACGTCACCGGCAGCCGCACCAGCTCGCTGCGCGGCGCCTCCTCGGGCGAGGGCTTCAAGGAAGCCGGTGTCTGGGTCCAGTCGCTGTACAGCGATGCCTCGCAAGACCTGCGCGACGGCGTGGCCGGCTACAACGCCTACAGCCGCGGTATCGCCGTGGGTGCCGATGGCAAGCTGAACGACAACCTGACCCTGGGCCTGGCGTACAGCTTCATCAACACCGACGTAAACGGCAAAAGCGGCAACCAGACCGAAGTCGACAGCCATGCCTTTACCCTCTACGGTGGGTTCGAGCAGGGTAACTATTTCGTTGATGCCAGCCTGACCTACGGCTTCAACGACAACGAAAGCAAGCGCAACATTGCCGGCACTCGCGCCAAGGCTGACTACGACAGCGACCTGCTGGGCCTGAACCTGATCGGTGGCTACACCTACCGTATCAACCCGCAGGTACTGCTTGAGCCACGCCTGGCCGCACGCTACAGCCTGGTGAACATCGACGGCTACCGCGAGAAAGGCTCTTCGGCAGCACTGAAGGTCGAAGATCAGCGTTACGAAGCCATCGAGCTGGGTGCCGGCCTGCGTGTGGCGGGCAGCTTCGCCCTGGGCGCCGGTACCCTGGAGCCGCAAGCCAAGCTGATGGCGTATCACGACTTCGCCGCTGACGAAGCGAAAAGCACCTCGACCTTCCTGCTCGGCAGCACGCCGTTCGTGACCAGCGGTGCCAAGGCAGCACGCAACAGCTACGAAGCCGGCGTGGGTGCCGACTACAAGCTGGGCGCGGTGACCCTGGGCGTCAACTACGACTACATCGGCAAGTCGGGCTTCGATGCCGACGTGTTCTCGGCGAAAGTCCGTTACGACTTCTGATGAGCAACCGCCTTGCCGGCCCACGCCCGTGGGCCGGCGTCTGTCGAACCGTGGGGGCGCTGCTGGTCAGCGCCCTTCTCTGTGCCTGCCAATCCTCCTTTCAAACGCTGCAGCAACTGGCTGAACAGCACGGTCGACACCTGGAGGTAGTACCGGGACAGCCATTTCCGCTCGCCATGCTGGCACCACCTGACCAGCGTGCAACCGAGCGTCTGCGGGTGTACCTGGAAGGCGACGGCCATGCCTGGGCCACGGCGACTCAGCCCAGCCTTGATCCGAGCCCGCGCAACCTGCTGGTGGCACGACTGGCGCTTGAGGACCCGACCCCGAATGCCTATCTCGCACGGCCTTGCCAGTTCGTCACCGCAGCAGGCTGTAGCTCTGCGCTGTGGACTGATCGGCGCTTCTCCCAGGAAGTGGTCAGCAGCCTCAGCCAGGCGCTGGACCGGCTCAAACAGCGCTTCGGCAATCGCGAGTTCGAGTTGGTGGGGTATTCGGGCGGCGCGGCGTTGGCGGTGCTGCTGGCCGGGCAACGGGACGATGTCACGCAGATCCAGACCATCGCCGGCAATCTTGATCCAGGCTTATGGGTACAGCTCAAAGGCTTGTCGCCGCTGAACGGTTCGCTGGACCCGATGGCCTATCGGGACCGGGTGAAATCATTGCCCCAGCGGCATCTGCTGGGAGGTCGCGACCAGGTGATTGCGGGTGAGATCGCCGCCAGCTTTCGCGGCAATCTGCGTTCGAGCGACTGCAATCAACGGGTGATCATCCCTGGCGCAACGCATGAGTCAGGCTGGGAAGCTGCGTGGAGGGTTTGGCGAAGCCAGCCGATCGACAGGTGCAACCAACACGGAAACCGCGCTGAGTCGCCGCGTGCTGAAGATCGAGACCCACCGCGGCCGGCCGGTTCAGGAGTATGACGTGCGGAACCGCTGGTTCAACCTGGTCGATCGCTCACCTGTGACTGATGACAAACCCTTCGACGACTAGCCAGCGCAGTTTGTTTATCTTGAATCTGGCCTCCCGCTTGCAGCGCCGGCAACCATGCTCAGGTATGCATTAGCAGCTTCAGTAAACCATCTACATCAGCTAGTGCAGGAGCATGGGCTCCGGCATGACGGCACGATATGGATGCGCAAGCCGCTGAAAATCGCAGGCGCTCTTTCAAGTCTGCGATCCCCAGCATCTGCGCAGCCAGCCAACCCGCCATACAAGCATCTCCTGCTCCTACCGTGTCTTCCACTTCCACGGCAATCGCTGGCTGATCAAGTTGGCTGTCCGGGGTGTGGAGAGTCATCCCGTGTTCCCCTCGGGTAAAAAGGATCTGCGCCTGAGAATTCAGAGCACGCAGCTCATCCATTGCCTGGTATTCGGTCAGCCCTGGATAAATATGCCGGAGGTCTTCGTCGGACAGCTTGATCATGTCAGCAAGGGTGGTCATCGTAGTGAAGGTCTGCTCCCGATAATGGCGATCCATTAACGTGCGCCAATTGGGATCATAGCTAATCCGTTTACCGGCGCCCTTGGCCTCCTGAGCAATTTTAACCAGCCTGTCTGCGAGTGGTTGTCGAGCCAAACTGATGCAACTGAAGTGGCACAGCTCTGCGTGGTTGAGCCATCCTTCGGGCATCTGATCTGGATCGAAAAAAAGATCGGCATCTCCCGCAAAAAAGTAACGTGGAGGACGGCTCGATAGAACAATGGCGACCAAAGGATCTCGATCTACCCGTTGGATGAAGTTCATATCCAGCCCTGCAGCTTTCGACTGCGAGACTATCTCGTCGCCCATTGAATCTTTGCTCACTGCCCCAGCAAAAGCGCTGCTAACACCCAAGCGACCTAGTGCTCGTGCAACGTTCCAAGGAGCACCACCTGGGTAGCCCTTCCACTGTCCAGGGGTGCCTTGGACAAGGTCCGTCAGGGCTTCGCCAAATACTACTGCGCGAGGCAATACCATCGTCATTTCCTCAGTTTTTTATCGTAGGGATAACTGCAGGCTCATCAGCGTTGACCGGTAAACAATGACTCAATACGCAGGGTGAAAAGCCGGGTTTGATGCGTGAAGGCGGGGTGGCCGACACGTTCAAATATTAAAACCAGGTTTCCATCTGTATACCGTATTGCCATACACCTCCGGCGTTGAAGTCCGTCGTGCCGAAGTTGTCTGTGGCGCTGTACCTGTCCAGATCCGAAGACCAGTTCATGAGACTTGCGAACACGCGCAACTCGGGACGTGTGAGAAGGTCTCCAACATCAGGTTTGAATGTCGGGGCAACCGTGAATTTCCAGAAGTTACCGTCGACCGCATTACGTTGCATATAGCCCTTGGGATCGAGGTCCATGGTTTGCCAGCTCATTTCGTAGGCCATCTCGAAATTGCTGTTGATTTCATTGGCCAAGCGCACGTTCAGGGTCATCCAACGGTAGTCGTCACCCTTGACGTATCTGTCCTTGCTTTGTTCGGCCAGCACGCTGGGACCGATGCGCCAGCCAGGTGCAATGGGTGTCTCACCGTAAAGCGCCAGACGCAAAGCGCGGGCATCGTCGATCAGTTCGCCATCCGAGCCGATGTTCTTGACCTCTGCACCCAGACCTTGCCCATAGAGCAGTGCCGTTTTGAAGAAGCCTTCCCTGCCAAGAAAGTTTTTCTGGTGATTGGCCAGCATGCTGTGCAAGCCTGAATCCGCAGGCGTCAGGCCCGCTTCATTGCTGCGGGTGCCAATGTCGTTTTTCTTTGAGCCAATGGCATTGAACATCCACTGCCACTGACCATTATCAAAGAACTGGTTAGAGGTCAGGATGTAGCTTTCCACATCGGCGTTGATACCGCCTTCACTGAAATCCCCGTAGTTACGCCCGATCAAGGAATAATTCGAGCGCCAATGCTTGTTCATCTGCATATCGTAGATTCCACCCCCGGTGCCAGCCAGATAGACGACGTCCGAGTCCAGCCAGTGGATGTCGAAGTTATCCCTGTCGAATCGCTTGCCTGCCCACAGGGTGGCGTTCTCAAACACTGAGTTCCCCTTGAATGCAGCAAGATGGTCGAGCTCTGCAAATACCTGACGCACGTTCAGGTTACTTTCATTGGCCGTCCAGTCATTGGAGCTTTCCACTCCATCGGCGATAGAAACCGTGAATTTGGAACGGGTGCCGTTTTGCGCATAGGCTTCTTTCGAGAGGTCTATGCGCATGTAGGTGTCGTCTTCGTTACCGAGTCGCCCGACGGCCCCGCCGACCGAACCGGCAGGGGTTGTATAAGGGCCACCACGACCACCGCCACGTCCATCGTTGATCAGCAGTCCGGAACGGGCGTAGCCCTTGAAACTGAAGCCGTCAGTAAGGTGTCCGCTGCTGCCCTGCTTCTCCATGCTTTGCTGACGGGCTTCCAATGTTGCAACCCGGGCATCCAACGTGGGCGCCGCAATCGCTGTCGAAGTAGACGCAGGCGGCAAGGTGGGCGTTGCACGTTTGAGCTGCTGCAATTCCCTGGCGAGTGCTTGGGTCTGCTGTTCGGCTGCGGCTGCGCGCTTTTCCGCTGCGCTGGCACGGGCTTCAAACGCGGCCATGCGTTCTTCCAGAGTCGCGGCCTCAGAGGTCGCAGCCGATGTGCCGAGCACACCTGCAAGTAGCCAGCTTGATGCTTTCTGCATGTGGGTTTCCTATCTTGTTTTTATTGTTTGCTCCTGCGACCAGCCCTTTCTACGTGCGTTTCGATTTGTTGCGGTCGACGTAAAAAAAAGGATGCCTCATCGCAAAGACGCTGCTACATTTGGCAATGTTAACGTTAACTTTTTTAAAAACAAAAATAAAGGGTCCGCAATGAAACAGCTGAAATCTGTCCTTCCAGCAGCACTCATTACCCTCTGCGCCGGACTGCCATCCGCCTCGAGCGCAGCAGATTTGACGATTTCGTGCGGTGCGGTGGGTGCGGAATTAGCACTCTGCAAGGAGGCTGTCGAGGCGTGGTCGAAACAGACCGGCAATAACGTCGAGGTGGTTTCCACGCCTAATTCGGCGACCGAGCGGCTGTCGTTCTACCAACAGATCCTCAGTGCGCAGTCCACCGATATCGACATCATCCAAATCGATATGGTGTGGCCGGGGATGCTGGCCAAACACCTGATGGATCTGCGCGAGGTGCTTCCTGCCAACGCTACCCAGGGCTACTTCCAGGCACAGGTGGATAACGCCACAGTGAACGGGCGGCTGGTGACGATGCCATGGTTCACCGACTCGGGCCTGCTGTATTACCGCAAGGACTTGCTCGAGAAGTACAACCAGCAGGTTCCCCAGACCTGGGAGGAAATGACCGCTACCGCCAGGAATATTCAACAGGCCGAGCGCACTGCTGGGAACCCCAATGCCTGGGGTTACATCTTTCAGGGACGCGCCTACGAGGGCCTGACGTGTAACGCGCTGGAGTGGATCAGCAGCCAACCGGACGGCGGACTGGTCAACCCACGCGGTGACATCGTGGTCAACACTCAGGCCTCAAGAGCGGCTTTGACCCTGGCGGAAAGCTGGGTGGGAGACATCTCCCCGCGAGGCGTACTCAACTACACCGAGGAAGAAGGACGTGGCGTATTCCAATCGGGAAATGCGTTGTTCATGCGTAACTGGCCTTATGTCTGGGCCTTGGTACAAAGCCCGGACAGTGCCGTAAAAGACAAGGTCGGGGTCGCCCCCCTGCCCCGTGGAGGCATAACCGGCACCCATGCCTCCACCCTCGGCGGATGGGGCCTGGCAGTATCGCGCTACAGCGCCCATCCCAAACTTGCCGCAGAGTTAGTGAGCTACTTGAGCAGTGCCCAGCAGCAGAAACATCGTGCCCTGGTCGGCGCCTATAACCCGGTTATCGAGTCGCTGTATCAAGATCCCGACCTGCTCGCGGCAATGCCTTATTACAGTCAGCTGCACAGCATTCTCAACGATGGGGTGATGCGCCCCTCCTCAATAACCGCCGATCGCTATCCACGGGTCTCCAATGCGTTCTTCGATCGAGTGCATGGCGTGCTGGCGGGCGAGCAGCCTGTCGATCAGGCGCTGAGCGAACTGGAAGGTGAGCTCACTCGCATCAAACGTCGGAGCTGGTAAGCCACAAGGAAGGAAATCGCCATGCCTGTCTCTACTACCCATGCCCCCCGTGAGCAGCTCCTGCTCACCCGGGAAACGCCTGTACAGCGCCGCCAAGTACGCACCGCCTGGCTGTTTCTGACACCGATGTTGCTGTGTCTGGCTCTGGTGGCGGTTTGGCCGCTACTGCGCACATTCTGGTTCAGCCTGACGGACGCCAACCTAGCGGACACCAGTGAAGGATCCTTCGTAGGCTTGAGCAATTATCTGTTCCACAACGGTTCCAACTGGTCGGGCATCCTGGTTGATCCTCAATGGTGGAACGCTGTTCGCAACACCTTGCATTTCACCGTGGTGTCAGTGGGACTGGAAGTCGTCCTGGGCCTACTGGTGGCGTTGCTGTTGAACATCAAGTTCACCGGCCGCGCCTTGGTGCGTGCGTTGATTCTGATTCCTTGGGCGATTCCTACCATTGTCTCGGCGAAGATCTGGTCGTGGATGCTCAACGACCAGTTCGGCATCATCAATCACCTGATGCTGAGCGTCGGCCTGATTGACGCGCCCCTGGCCTGGACGGCAGATGCGGATCTGTCGATGTGGGCGGTGATCATCGTCGATGTCTGGAAGACCGTCCCGTTTGTCACGCTGCTGATGCTGGCGGCCTTGCAGATGTTGCCGAGCGATTGCTACGACGCCGCCAGGGTCGATGGCATTCACCCGCTGAAGGTGTTCTGGAGTGTCACGCTTCCTCTGTTGATGCCTGCATTGTTGGTGGCGGCGATCTTCCGCATCCTCGATTCCCTGCGAGTGTTCGACGTGATCTATGTGCTGACCTCGAATTCTTCGAGCACCATGAGCATGTCGGTCTATGCCCGCCAACACCTGGTGGAGTTCCAGGATGTTGGCTATGGCAGCGCGGCCTCGACTCTGCTGTTTCTGGTCGTTGCGGTAATCGCCATGCTTTATCTCTACCTCGGACGCCGTCAAATGGAGGTTCGGTCATGAGCCTGCGCCTACTCAAAAAAACGCTGTTACGTCTCGGGTTCTGGTGTCTGATCGGGGTTTTGCTGCTGTATGCGGTCTTCCCTTTCTACTATGCCATCGTGACTTCGCTAAAGCCGTCTGGTGCCTTGTTCCAGGTGAGCTACTGGGTCGAAAGCCCCGACTTCTCCAATTACGCGGCGGTACTCCACCAAGCCTCATTCCTGCGAGCGATCGGTAACTCGCTGGTGGTTGCGCTTTGCGTGGTGACCCTGGCGCTGTTCCTCAGTGTGACCGCCGCCTATGCCTTAGGAAGGGTGAAGTTCCGTGGGCGTGGCACGGTATTGATGATGGTGCTTGGCGTGTCGATGTTTCCCCAGGTTGCCGTGCTGTCGGGGCTGTTCGAAGTGATACGTGCCCTGGGCCTGTACAACACGTCTTGGGCATTGATCCTGAGCTACACGATTTTCACCCTGCCGTTCACCGTCTGGGTGCTGACCACGTTCATGGGCCAACTGCCACATGAACTGGAAGAAGCGGCAATCATGGATGGCGCTTCGCCCTGGGTAACCCTTACCCGGGTGCTGTTGCCGCTGCTATGGCCTGCACTGATCACCACGGGTTTGTTGGCTTTTATTGCAGCGTGGAACGAGTTCCTGTTTGCCTTGACCTTCACCCTCACCGACACACAACGCACGGTGCCGGTCGCCATTGCCTTGATTTCCGGCGGTAGCCCCCATGAACTGCCGTGGGGGCTGTTGATGGCCGCATCGGTGCTGGTCACCGTCCCTCTGGTAATTCTGGTGCTGATCTTCCAGCGCCGAATCGTATCCGGTCTCACTGCCGGCGCGTTAAAGGGTTGATGCCCAACAAGTACAAGGAACAGCATCGTGATCAAACTGAAACTAGACAACGTGAACAAGCAACTGGGCGGCATGCAGATACTTCGCGACGTTAACCTGGAGATCGCTGCGGGTGAATTCGTAGTATTCATTGGCCCTTCGGGCTGCGGAAAGTCGACCCTGCTGCGACTGATCGCCGGACTGGATTCGATCTGCGCCGGCAACCTGCTGATCGACGGGCAACGGGTCAACGACCTGGAACCGCGTGAGCGTGGCGTCGGCATGGTGTTTCAGTCTTATGCGCTGTATCCGCACATGAGCGTCTACGACAACATCAGCTTTGGCCTCAAACTGGCCAAGACCGAAAAGAGCACCCTGCGCGAACGCGTGCTGAAAACAGCGCAGATCCTTCAATTGGACAAATTGCTGCAACGCAAACCAAAGGAACTGTCTGGAGGACAGCGTCAGCGTGTAGCAATGGGCAGAGCCATGGCGCGGGAGCCGGACATTTTGTTGTTCGATGAACCCCTCTCCAATCTGGATGCATCTTTACGGGTGCAGATGCGCAACGAAATCGCCCGGCTGCATGATCGACTGAGCTCGACCATGATCTACGTCACCCACGATCAAGTGGAAGCGATGACCCTTGCCGACAAAATTGTTGTGCTCAATGGCGGTCATATAGAGCAGATCGGCTCACCGCGCGAACTCTATGAGCGCCCAGCGAGCCGCTTTGTCGCCGGCTTTCTCGGTTCGCCAAAAATGAACTTTCTAGCGGCGCGCCTGCATACCCCGGGCGAAACCAGCCTGGTCGATACCCCCGTTTTGGGTATGACCTCCCTACCCTTCGACAGCTCACACCTGGCGGCAGGCACGTTACTGAGCCTGGGGGTTCGCCCGGAGCATGTTTCGCTCAAAGCGGCAGGGGGGGCAGTCGGGATCGTCGTGGCCGGGGTCGAATACCTTGGCAGCGAAACGTATGTGCACCTCGAAACAGGCCAGGAGGAGCCACTGATCTGTCGTTGCGAGGTCAGCGCCGGCTGGCAGGCGGGCGATCGGGTCGAACTGCAGCTGGACATCGACAACCTGCACCTGTTCGACAACGACGGTACGGTCTTGGAGCGTCATCCACAAGCCATTGAAACCCGTCCGAATGAAGTCTCTCTGCGCTCAGACCGAGCACCGGCCCTATGACCTTGTCTTCGAACAACATGAGCGATCCAATGTCTTCTTCCCTTGATCTTGCGCAGCAGGCACTGAGTGACGGCCTGTCTCGTGTCATCCAGGATTATCGGCCCGGTTATCATATCGCTCCCCCGGCAGGTTGGATGAACGACCCTAACGGGGTCGTGTACTTTCGTGGCGAATATCACGTTTTCTATCAACATTACCCCTTCGAAGCGAAATGGGGCCCGATGTATTGGGGGCACGCCAAAAGCGCCGATCTGGTTCATTGGCAGCACCTGCCCATTGCACTGGCACCCGGCGATGACTTCGACCGTGATGGATGTTTTTCCGGTAGTGCGGTGGTGTACGGGGATACCCTCGCACTGATCTACACCGGACACACCTGGCTGGGGGAAGTGGGTGACGAACGCTTGATCCGTCAAGTACAGTGCCTGGCCACCAGTATCGACGGCATCCGGTTCGTCAAGCAGGGCGCAGTCATCGAAACCGCGCCGCACGACACGATAATGCACTTTCGTGACCCCAAGGTATGGAAAGAGGATGACTATTGGTACCTCATTGCCGGCGCACGTCTGGGCGATAGGCCGCTGCTCCCGCTGTACCGTTCTACGGACCTGTTCACCTGGGAGTTCCTCGATTACGTGTCCAGTGGCAGCGAGGGCGATGGCTACATGTGGGAGTGCCCGGATCTGTTTCGACTGAACGGACGCGATGTGCTGCTGTACTCCCCCCAAGGCATGCAACCCCAAGGTTATGAACGGCTCAACAAGTACCAGACCGGTTATCGAGTGGGCCGACTCAACAGCGAGTGGCACTTCACTGGCGGGCCTTTTATCGAGCTGGATAACGGCCACGATTTCTATGCAGCGCAAACGTTGATAGCCGCCGATGGTCGACGACTTTTGTGGGCGTGGCTCGACATGTGGGAAAGCCCGATGCCGAGCAGAGCCCATCACTGGTGCGGCATGCTCGGTTTACCGCGCGAACTTGAACTGCGCGCAGATCGCCTGCACGTGTATCCGGCACGGGAGCTCAGCGCTCTACGCAAGGCGCCATTGCCGAGTACGCCATGGTGGGATGGGTCGGGAACCCGGCGGGTGCCGCAAGTGAAGGGCGATATGCTCGAACTCCATGTGCATCTGGATTTGCTCGGCTGCACCGATGGGCACTTGGGAATCGCCTTGCGCTGCAGCGACGATGGCCATGAAGAAACCCTACTCTACTATGATGCGTCGTTACGTCGTCTGGTGCTTGACCGCAGCCACTCGGGTGCGCAAGCCACAGGTCAGCGCAGTGTGGCGATAGACGCAAGGCAGGAGCGACTCGAACTGCGCGTGTTCCTGGATCGCTCGTCCATCGAGGTGTTCGACGAAAGCGGGTGCTTTAGCCTCAGCAGTCGCCTCTATCCGCAGCCCGACAGTCTGGGGGTGAAGCTCCTTGCAAGCGGGAATGGCGGGCGTGTCTGCATTCCCAGAGCATGGCCTCTCGCCTCGGGATGGCTATGAGCTGCGTCATTCGGATCGCAAGAAGCGCAGGCCATGTGTCATGATTCTCCGCAAACCTGACCGGTCTCGCCTCGTATGACTTCAGTGAAAGACGTTGCACAACTGGCCGGCGTGTCCCTGATGACGGTTTCTAGAGCGCTCAACAATCCGGAAAAATTGAGCCCCGAAACCTATCAGCGGGTACGTCGCGCCATTGATGAACTGCAATTCGTTCCGAGCCTGTCGGCGCGCAAGATTCGCGGCGACAACCTCCAGACACGAACCATCGGTGTGTTCGCGCTGGACACTGCGACCACGCCGTTCGCCGTCGAGCTGCTGCTGTCCATCGAACAGACCGCGCAGCAAGCAGGCTGGAACGTCTTTATCCTTAACCTGCTAAGCAACCCGCCTACCGACCAGAACATCGACCTTATGTTGTCACACCGCCCTGACGGGTTGATCTTCAGCGCCATGGGGTTGCGCCAGGTGTGCATTCCCGAGCGGTTGAAGAGCAAACCCCTGGTACTCGCCAATTGCCTGGCGGACGACAGCCACCTGGTCAGTTATGTGCCCGACGACGAAACGGGGCAGTATCGAGCCGTGCATCACGCATTGAGCCAAGGCTATCAGCGTCCTCTGTTTATCAACCTGCCCAAACAGAGTCTGGCCTGGGGGCTGCGTCAGAAAGGCATGCAGCGTGCTTGTCAGGCATTCGGACTGGCGCCTGACGCACTCCTGCAGTACGACCTGTCCGATCATGACGCCTATGGTGAAACCGCAGCCATCCTCGACCGGCACATCACTGATGGTCGTCCCCAATTCGACATTCTGATCTGTGGCAACGACCGCATTGCTTTTTGTGCCTATCAAGTGCTGTTGGGCCGTGGTCTGAAAATTCCCGACGATGTCGCCGTGCTCGGCTACGACAACATGATCGGTATTGCTGAGCTGTTCATCCCGCCGCTGACCACGGTGCAACTGCCGTACTACGAAATCGGTCGCAAGGCTGCCCGGCACTTGATCGACAGCCTCGAGGAATCGGGAGCTCAGCCAGTGGATTGTCCATTGGTGGTCAGGGCATCAGTATAAGAATGAGGTAATTCGGGAGGCTTCAACCAGGGTTGGCCAATCGCGTTGCAGCCCGCCGTCGCGTCTTGGCACAAATAGCCAGGGATAACGGGCTGGCTAAGAAGTTCGATGAACCGGGTGATGTTTTTCTCGTCGTTGGAGGCAACATGGCGTTCCTTTTCCAGGCTATTTCCTCCTCGGAAAAGTAATGAGCCTCAGGCAGCTTCATTGTCCTTGGGAACGAGCAATACCATCGCACCGACGATCACTTCGAAAATCCCGCTACCGAGGATGACCATACCGGTTTCGAACCGCGCATAAAGTGCCGCGCCGCAGGCCCCGGCAATGAGAATGGAGGCACCCAGCGCAGCAAAGCGCAACCTTGCCAGCCCGGCGATCTCGCTTTGCCTGAATGTGGTTTGAATCAGCAGAATGAATGAAATGTCGATCAGTGGCCCACCGAGCGCGGCCAGGCCGGCGCCGAACATCATCCCGGCCAGGACGTACTCCGCTGGCAAATACATCACCGCCGCACCGATCGTCGCAATGCCCAGGCCGTTGACCACGGAGCCAAAGGTAAAGCCACCATACAGGCGGTGGATATGCAGGTTCCCGACGACGAAAATAGAGATCAGGTTGCCGCAGCCATAGGCGCCCATGATCAGGCCGTAGGCGGCAAAGTCCTGTACACCGAAGCCCTGGATGTCGTATTTGACCACGGCCAGCGCCATGCCGATAGAAATGCCCAGACTCCAGGCGATGTTGCCCAATCCAGCACACACATACACCGCCTGCATCTGCCGGCGACCGACCAGGCTGCGCCAACCGGCAGTGAAGGCGGCACGCCGGCTCGTCACCTTGAGCGGTTGACGAGGCAATGCCTTGCTCAGCCTCATCACCGCCCAAGCCGAGATCAGGAAAGTCAGGCTATTGAGGGTAAACAGATGCTCAAGCGGAATCAGCAGCGTAATTGCCGCGGCCAGCATCGGCCCGATCACTCGAGCCACCCGGATGATCGCGTCGAATAGCGCATTGACGGCCTGCAACTGGTCCGACGCCACGACAATGCGTGGCAGGCTGGCGCGCAAGGCCGGTTCGAACAAAGCGTTGACAATCATCATGAGCATGACCGGCACTGCCAGCATCCACAGGCTCATGATGCCCAGCGTCCAGGCCAGCATCGGAAGCAGGGCGAGCCCGGCCCGCGTCAGGTCGGCACCGATCATCGTGCGCCGATGGTCCCAACGCTCAGCCCAGATCCCTCCCAGCAGCGCCCCCGCCAACGCGGCCCCACCGCGCAACGCACTAAGCCAACTCGCATCGGTGCCGGCGATCTGCACTGCCATCCAGGCGACGGCGATCGCGAACAACTCGTCGCCGATCGAAGATAGCGCCAGCCCTCCCCATAACAACGCCACCGGCCGCTGAAGTAACGGTCTAAACAACTTCATATAATCAATTCCGCCAATAAAGACCCGTCACACAACGCAGCTGTAAGCCCACCCTTATCGGCGCGTCAAACGTCGAAGCCGGGGCTACTCCAGCGCAGTCTGCTGTTTATATGTTCGGGCACTCCTTACAGACTGCCGGCCTCTGAAGCATGCACAGGTACTCTACCTGACGACGGGGCTCAATGAGCGTGGCCTTCACGCCTATCCACCCTGCACCACCAGAACCGCGCATAGCAGGCCCTGAGCCTCAACAGGTGGATGAGAGTACGCTGCACCTAAGCATAAATTCAGCGCCTTGGCGATCGTGCAAGCTTTCTGCTACGAGCTGTCTGCGGACGAGATCTTCAGAGAGAGAGGTTACTGGCGCAGTTGTTTTGGGGAGGCGTTCAACAGGCGGCGCATAAGTCGCCGTAGGGCTGTGGCATCCTGATATCCCACCTGCTCGGCGATGAACTCAACGGAGTACCTGCTGGTTTCCAGCAGCACGCGGGCCCTGTTCAGTTGTACACGCTGGATCAAATTCCGAGTTGAAAGACCGGTTGCTTTTTGAAGGTGCCGGGACAGCGTTCGCTCAGACATGCCGACGTACGCTGCAAGGCTCGGGACACTGGGCGGATGGGGCAGTCGTGCTTCTATGTAGGCGGTGAGGTTGGCGACCAGCGTATTGCCCTGGGCCATGATTGCCGGGTTGATGAATGGGGATTGCAACTGCCGGCCATCGAGTAGAAGGGCCTTGCCCACAACGTCGGCGAGCTCCGGTGACAGACGTCTGCGCAGCAGGTGCAGCATCAGGTCAGTTTGCGCGAAGGCTGCGCCGGCGGTCGTCAAGGGCGGGTCGCAGAGCACCATGACATTGGGGTCGACAATGCAGTCAGGCGCAATGCTCGACAGCCAAGGGGCGAGCCACCAGGACGTCGTCACCCGTCGCCCCGTCAGTAGCCCTGCGGCATGCAGGAGAAAGACCGCCGAGCACGAGGCTGCAATCTCCTTGCTTTGATTCACATGCGCCTTCAGCGCTGGCAGTGTCTGAAGGACCCAGTCGTCCTCAAGACGCTGCAGCAGCGCGTCGAAGTCGCTGATGCCAAGGCCCGGAATGACCCAGCAGGAGTTGTCCTCGACGTCTGTGGTCAGCGCGTCAACCTGCAGCAGCATGCCTTGGCCCAGCGTAATCAGCCCTGGCTGCGGCCCACAAACGCGCCAGCGTGGCACGGCAAGGCCGCGCCGTTGCGCAAGTGTGGCGGCGGTGCCGAGGATGTCCAGGGTGGCTGCGACGCTCGAGGCGAACGCCCCGGGAAAGACGAGGACAGTGAAATCGTACATTGTCCGATTATGCCCGAAAGAAGACGAATCGGTCACTTATCGAGTAGAGCAATAACTGGCCCAATAGCGCCTCCAGTTAACCGCGAGGTTTCGCCATGCCAAATATCCTGATCAAGGTGCCTACCGGCGCTTTCAACCAGCCACAGCGCCAGCAACTGCTTCGAAGCGTAAGCGACGTGGCAATGCTTAATGAGCACATGGGCGATGCCCCTCAGCAGCGTGCGCTGTGCTGGGTGCTCATCGAGGAAGTTCAGGCCGATGAATGGCTGTGCGCAGGCGTTGCTCCTCATGCCCGGGTTGTCCCCTGCATTGTCATCGTCAAGGTGCCTGCCGGCGTTCTTGATGCACCGATGCGTCAGCGCTACGTGCGTGAACTGCATTGCGCCATACAATCGAGCCTGGCAGCGGAGGATCAGCGCCAGTTGCTGAGCTCGATACAGATCGAGGAGGTTGTTGACGGAACTTGGGGGGCGAACGGTGATATCTGGCATTTGGCCGACTTCACCCGGGCAGCCGGATACGGACATCTCTAGGCCCTCCTCCCACTTCCATCCGAATCCCTGCGCTGAGTCAGCTATAGGAAAAAGCTGCTGGAGCGCATCTGGCAATATACGGGAGGCAACGCGGTGTGGAGCGCAACCGTAGAATACCAAGGCCCTGATGAAAGCAGCGGGGATGTCATAATCAATCCCCCCGAGATGCTGACGGCAATGAGCGTTGGAGTCGGTGATGAGCAAAGTCACCGGAAGTAGACATGCGCCCACACAGTCAACCCAATTGATCAACCATGACCGCATTGCTGTAGAACAGCGCACCGTCAGCAGCACGATGCCCGACCAAATGAAATTGACCGCGTTGGTCACGAGCACTTAAATAAACCCGAAATTGGCAATCAGATAATGGGCCACACTCCTGAGGCAGGATCAAATCCATCTGACTGATATCGACATCGACCATCACCTCGGACGCTTGGGTCCTTTTCAGCTGTTCTTCAGCCTCCTCAAGCCGCAGATGATCCGCCCCACTGACGTGAAAATGGATTTGCCCCAGTTCAATGGGTGTATCCTCGCTACTGGTCTTACACCAGCCTTCTATGGTCAGGGTATTCATCGGCATTGCTCCCGAGATGAACGCCCCGACAGTGATCGGGGCGTGCGCTGGGCTAGCGCTTGATGAGCGAAATCTTGGTGCCCTCAATGCTGATACCCGCCATCAATCCTTGCTGATCGAAGACAAACGCATAGGCATCCTGTTGCAACGACGAACTCGATAAATTTTTCGCCACGCCCTGATCGACAACCACGACAGTGGGCCCTACGCCGACCTCCCAGCCCTTCGTATCACGCACGTACTGAAGGGCTTTGTCGGTCATCAAGAACACGGCATAAGCGTAGGATTGCGCACCTGCCTGCAACCCCCAGGAGCCCGTCACAGAGTTGTAATAGCCGTCTACTTTAGAACCTATCAACAACTCACCCTCACCATAACTACCACCAAACACCAGGCCCGCCTTGACGATGTTGGGGAATACGAGCACAGCCTTGGCGGTGCGCGACATGGTTTCGGCCAATGGGTGTGCCTTGTAGAGTATCTGTAAGGCCTGTTGGGAGTCCTTGTCTAGGTCAGCGGCCGTTGCAGCACTCGCGCTGTTAATGAGACCTGCTGATGCCAATGACAAAACGACAAAAACTATCGAAAACAACAATCGCAATGAATTTTTCATTGTTGAACTCCAATACCAGTAATTGAAAGGAAGTGATCGTTGGTTGTGCGACTGACAGCGGCCAGTCGGTTATATCCACCCCATCAGCAGCAATACGAGGACAATGATTACCACGATACCCAACCCGCCAGTCGGTGCATATCCCCAGTTCCTGCTGTGCGGCCAGCTCGGGAGCACACCGATCAGTAGCAGGATTAAGACGATTAATAGAATTGTACCCACGCCCATGACTATTTCCTCAAGTGCGCGAAAGAACAGGTTTGATCGCTGTCGCGCATGCCCAACGATATAACGACACCAGAGTGAACCCTTTACTGGCGGCGATCTGTACGGCACCGCACACAGTACACATCGTTGGAAACAATGGGTGCCAGAAACAAGTGAGTACAACAACAGTTCCGGACCACTGGTCTGCAGGTATGTGTGTTGCCGTACAGACTTAAAACTCTTTTGCACCGAACCTCTTGTACGTGGTCGCTATAAACGCGTGACAACAAGCACGCTGTATTGCAAGCCGACACTGGAGTGCACCATGAACAAGAATCAAGTAAAAGGCAGGGTTAAAAAAATTGAAGGTACGATCAAGGAAGTCGCAGGCAAAGCCTTTGGCAACGAACACCTGGAGGAACGAGGAAAGATTGAGAAAACCGTTGGCGCTATTCAAGCGGGTCTCGGGGACCTGAAAGAAGATTTGAATCGCTGATCCAACTCAATAGTCTGGTGCATTCAGGAAACACAAACAGCGTGGCCGGCGTACAGAGCGCTGAACGCACTCTCGCAACCACACGAGAGCGTGCTGTAGCGAACAAACTGTTAGGCGAACGTCGTCCAGACTTTCTGCACGAGGCCATACAGCACCTCTGTTGCCACCGTCACAGTGCTGCAGGACAAACGCGTGCTAGCCAAAACACCACGGCAGGTGGAGAACCGACTGCTCCAGGGCCTGTCTAAAAAGGGCTATAACTCAATAGTGGATCAGTGCGAGCGCGTCGACCTGGCCTTTGGTACGGTGTTGTGTCAGCCCGGCCAGCCCCTGCTGCATGTGTACTTCCCAGGTACCGCATTTATTTCCCTGATGACGGGGTTGCGCGGCCGTCCCCCCCTTGAGATAGGTCTGATCGGCTATGAAGGCATGCTCGGTGCGACCCTTGCCCTAGGGATCGACACTGCCCCCATGCACGCGATCGTACACGGGGCCGGCAGCAGCCTGCGAATGAGTTGCGCGCAGTTGCAGGTCGCGCTCCGCGATAACCCCTTGCTGTTGCATCGGCTGAACAAATACTTGTATGAGTTGCTCAAGCAACTGGCGCAATCGGTAGCCTGCATCCATTTCCATGAGATCGAGCCGCGTCTAGCACGTTGGCTACTGATGGCCCATGACCGTGCGCACGCCAACCATTTTTATCTAACACACGCACTCCTGGCCAACATGCTTGGCGTAAGGCGCAGTGGAGTGACCTTGGCTGCTGGTGCACTGCAGCAGCGCAACTTGATTCGATACACCCGCGGTGACATTACCATCCTTGACCGCAAGGGATTAGAGGCTGCGTCATGCGAATGCTATCGCGCGATCAACACCGAAACCTGAAAATCACGCCTGGGTTGAGGTATGCGATGGCACACGTCATAGCAAAGGCGTAACGCCCGACTGGGCCAAGCAATACACCATGACAGCCGAAACAGGAAAGCTCTTCGTTTACAAGCCTCACGACGGGATAGCACGATAGTGACAGGTACACAGGCGCACTGTGAGCCTGGCTGTTGGACCTGTTCAGTGCGAAGTGGTTTGGCTGAAGGCAGTATGCACAAGAAGACGATCGGTTTCTTTCTTTACAACTGCATAACACTCGCAACACAGCATTTCAAGCTTCGCGCGATTTAACACCTCAATATGACCACGGCTGTACTCGATCACACCGAGTTTCTGCAATTTACCCGCAGCTTCCGTGACGCCCTCGCGGCGAACGCCAAGCATGTTAGCGATCAGCTCCTGGGTCATGATCAACTGATTACTCGGCAAGCGATCCAGCGATAGCAACAACCAACGACAAAGCTGCTGGTCGATTGAATGATGGCGGTTGCACACTGCCGTTTGTGCCATTTGAGTAATTAACGCCTGGGTGTAGCGCAGCAGCAGCTGCATCATTTCACCATGCCGGTTGAACTCACTTTTCAGGCGCTGCCCCGCCAGCCGGTAGGCGTTCCCGGCGCTCTGCACAATAGCCCGGCTTGGGGTGCTTTCGCCGCCCATGAAGACGGCTATACCAACGAGCCCTTCGTTGCCCACCACGGATATTTCCGCCGAGGCACCGTCTTCCATCACGTAAAGCAGGGAAATAATGGTGTCGGTAGGGAAATAGACATACTGCAGAGAATCACCTGACTCATACACAACCTTGCCCAAGGGCAAGGCCACCAACTCTAACTGGGGAATCAGCCGCTCTTGAATCTCTATGGGTAAGGCCGCCAGCAGACGGTTCTGCAGCGGGTGGGGAAGCTCAGACATGGTTTCTCCAACGGTGCCAATGGCCTGCGAACACACGTGCTTTCACAATGATAGCCCCGCAGGGGATTTCCACCTACCGGCGACGTGGGCATAGGGACTCAATTTTCTGTAGTACCTGGCCCTCCGGTAGAGGATGCTAGACAAGGTTACAACGCGCTCCAGGTTAACTGACTGCCATGTCTATTGCCCTATGGTCACTACTCCTCGGGACTTTACTCATCACCATGGTGCTGGGGGCAACCCTACTCGCTCGGTTACTGTTGAGCAGCGCCATGGTCTACCTTCTAGTCGGCTACATGCTAGGACCTGCGGTGTTCGCGGTGATCACCTTGGACCCTGCGCATCATGCCGATGTGCTGGAATGGGTCGCCGAGGTCGCAGTGCTTATCTCACTGTTCAATGTGGGATTAAAGATGGGGGCTGTTCCATTCTCCGACCGAAGCTGGAGGCTGCCGCTACGCTTGGCGCTCATATCCATGGTGCTCACGGTAGGGCTTATCACAGCCGTCGGTTTCTGGGGACTGGGGCTTCCGCTGGGGGCAGCTGTGTTGCTAGGGGGCATCCTTGCCCCGACAGACCCTGTGCTGGCCTCAGGGGTGCAAACTAACAGTGAAGTACATCCAGATCGCCTGCGTTTCAGCCTTTCCGGGGAAGGTGGCTTGAACGACGGAACGGCGTTCCCCTTCGTGATACTAGGCCTCGGGCTCCTGGGGCTGCACGACCTCGGCAGAGGTGGCTGGCGTTGGTGGGCAATAGACCTGATCTGGGCCACAGCAGGAGGCCTGCTGATCGGCGTTACGTTAGGTGCAATCATCGGTAGCCTCGTTGTTCACCTGCGTACGCGCTATAGACTGGCCGTAGGTCTGGACGAATTCCTCTCACTCGGTCTGCTGGCGATGGCTTATGGCGCTGCGCAACTGAGCCTGGCATCCGGCTTCCTGGCAGTATTCGCCGCGGGTCTGGCGCTACAAAGGGTCAAGGAACAACCGCAGCCCGACGCGGCATCACTGAGCACGAGACCTGGTGTGAGCGGCCACGCCTACAAGGCATTGGCCACGCACTCCCACCATGCCAGCGCGACCATGACCAACGCAGTGATCGGGTTCAATGAGCAACTCGAAAAGCTGGCCGAGCTTGGGATGGTGCTGTTCGTAGGGGCATTACTGCCCTACGTGGTGTATTGGCCAGCGTTGTGGTGGTTCATACCCTTGTTGTTCATGCTCCTGCGCTCGCTAGCTGTTGCGATTGGGATGCTGGGTGAATACGTGCCCAAACCACAGCGCATGATGATCTGCTGGTTCGGGATACGAGGAATAGGTTCCATCTTTTACCTGATGTTCGCCATTCGCCATGGTCTGCCCCCCACCTTGGCTCAACAATTGATAACGCTGACGTTGGTGACCGTCACTGTCTCTATCGTGGTACACGGCATGTCGGTTCTGCCTCTGATGAAGTGGTATGAGCGGCAAGACCAACCCTTGCACTAACGCTGATGTGCCCTTTCCTGGCCGGCCAGCACCGGCTCAGTCCACTCTCTGCCGCAGGTATGTGCTTCAGCGAACAGAACATCGGCCCACTATCCGTCAGACTCGGAAAACTGGATTACTGGGGGCACTTCCCGCACCACGTATCGGATTGCTCCCAGCACCGCACTTACCACGAGGAAGCTCACCAATGATCACTCACTTCAAGGTCGCCGGACATCTCGCCTGCGGCCATCATGGCGATAATCTAATCTCAACCACTGAACTGACGCGGGTGAAATGCCGCAGCTGTCGTAGCACCGACGCATTCAAAGATGCCCGCAAAGATGCACGCAACGCAGCGCGCAGAGCCGCGCGGAAAGCCAAGGGCCTTCACATCGCTAGTAATTGGCGCGAAGCCTGGAGGGACAAACTCACCGCCATGCCGGGGCTGCAGCGACTCCCAAGGGGATTTGGTGGTCAACCCTACGTTTAGCTGGGCTAAGACCTGTACGAAAAATCGCCGAACGGCGCTTAGGCAAGGCGAAAACAGGCGAGCAACGGCCGGGGTCGCGCACGACTTGACTGGCTGTCAATGAGCATTCCGAATCTGTTTTCAACGCAGCATAAGTGTCGCGCAGGCATATTTCGTACAGACCCTAGTATTTATCTCAGTCCTAAACACCTTGGTGGATAACCACAACCTCCCTCCTCAGACGTCCTGCCGACCGAACACAATCCCCTCTGTCTGCCACCCAGCGCCCTAAGTTATAGCCCTTAGCCGCGGGAAGGTCGCGGTGAATGTAGTACCCAATTCAACAGTGGAACTGACAGTGATCTCACCATGATGAGCCCTTACAATTTCACGAACGATAAACAGCCCCAGTCCCACGCTGCGTAGCTCTGCGTTATCATGGCTACCGCGAATCATAGGCTCGAATAGATTTTTCAGAAGCCCAGTGGGAATCGGCGCTCCGACGTTGTGCACGGAAATGGTGACGGTTTCTTCCTCAACATGGGTAGACACCGTGACAGTGGAGCCCTCTGCGCCATAGGCGATGGCGTTAGCCGCAAGATTACCGACCATCTGATACAACCGATCACTGTCTGCAAAGAAATCCCCCTGGCCGCTGTGTACATGAACCAAATCGCTCGTGGGAAACGACAGCCGGATTTCCTTAAGGCAGTCTGCAACGACCTCATGGAAGCTTAGAGGCGCACAAACCACGGCGATCCCACGACCAACCTGTACGAGCGTAAAATCCAACAGGTCAGCTACAAGTCGCTGAGCCCGCTCGACCGAATGGGTGATGTGACCCAGCATCTGGATAGACTTGGCATCCTGATCACGACGTGACAAAATTTCAGCCGCCATTCTGATTGCCGAAAGCGGATTGCGCAGATCGTGGCTTACGATCCCGACCATCTGTTCGGCGAAGAGCGCCCGACCTTCGGCGGCGGCATAAATTGTCCGCAGCTTACCTTGCGTGATCTCTTGAGACCTTTGAGCTTTCAGACTTTTGGCCAAATGCCCTTCAGCGAGCATTCGAGCATTAACCAGCCCCCGCTCATACCTTCGCCGATCTTCAGCTTTAAATAGTGTCAACTCATGAAATATGCCGTTTGAATGCTCGCAACTAATGGCGCTGAGCATCATGGGGATTGAGTAGCCTGCTCGATGAACAAGATCAAATTTCACATTGGCTACTGAGCCTTGAATCTGCATTAGAGGTCCCCAGTAGACCTGATGAAAGGTCCTGGACTCCAGGGTCATTAGACTCTGAATTGTTCTCCCCAGCAGTTCCTCCCGACCGAAACCGATCCAGCGACAGAAAGTTAGATTGGCCCGTTCGATTCTCCCATTTGCTGCCGCCAGCAACAGGCCGCAATCGGCGTCGTCAAATAAGGTGTCGGGCCCGAGTGGAAGCTCATTCTCTGAGGACATGCTCGTTCTATCCCGGTCGTGTAGTCGATGCCAAAGCGGTGTGATTCTGAAAAATTATAGACAACCAGCAGACACCGAGAGACCCAATCCGTCCCTTTGCCTCGCTACGACTGCACGGGTTGTTGATAGGCGGATTGGATATCAGACCACTACAACATCAAACAAGGCTTGGCCAAGCTGAGGGCCCAAGGCCCGCACCAATCAAGCTATCCACGACGTCCCGCCTGCGACAGCCTTGTTTGGACTTTGTGCACATGCGGTCCGGGTCTGCAGGCGCTGTTCGGCGCAAAGGATGACCCCGTGCTACACAGTTCGTCAGATACAACTCCCAAACTATGTGTTCGCGGGTAAATTGGCATAATATGCCATTGATCGAAAGAACCTGATTGCCGAAAGCTGGAGCTCATTATGGCGACGCGAAACGTTGTGCTCACCCCTCACCAGGATCAGGTTATCCAGGACCTGGTGCAGTCCGGCCGTTATCAGAATGCCAGCGAAGTGATGCGAGAAGGTTTGCGTCTATTGGAGCAGCGCATCGCCGAAGACACTGCCAAAATTGAGGCCCTGCGTCAGGCGACCTCGATCGGCATCATGGATCTTGAGCACGGGCGCTTTACTCAGTTGAACGAAGGGGATCTGGAGCACTACATCGAGGGCTTGAGCCTGGAGGCCACCCTCCCCGCGCGCGAGAAACATTGAGCATGCCGCAGTATCGGATTTCCAACGCGGCGCGCGCCGACATTGTCGACATCCTCAGGCTCTCCCAGACGCAGTTCGGCGATCAAGCACGCCAGCGCTACCAGGCGCTGATCCTCTCCGCATTACAAACTATCGCCGACACGCCCTATCGCATTGGCAGCCACGACCGCGATGAGCCTGCACCGAGCCTTCGCAGCTATCACCTCATTTACTCACGCCAACTGGCTAAACCCCCCCATGGAACGATCAAAACCCCGCGCCATGTCGTGTTCTATCGCGTGGCAAACGACGACGTGATCGAGGTCGTCCGACTCCTTCATGATGCCGTGGAGGTGCAGTTGCACCTGCCTACCGACTGACGCGCTCGAACGTCCAGCGCAATGCATATCACGCTGAGGTATTTTTCAGGCACAAAAAAGCCACTCATCTGAGTGGCTTTTTTCTGAATCTTGGAGCGGGAAACGAGACTCGCATCTGGTGTCCGACCCATTGAAATCTAAAGGGTTTCGTTGCTTCCTGAAGCAGGAAAGGACTTGATTCTGGACTTATTTTCAGGGTGTATCAAGAGCAAAAAAAAGATGACTCCAAGCCATGCTTGCGAGCTCTACCTACAGCCACTCGGAAGAGCAGTCGTCCGGCCGACGGTATCAATTGCGTAGGACCAATTCGAGACGAGTCCTAAAGCGAGTACAAAGCAGCAGGCCGGAGGACTCCGCATTCCGGCTCTGCCTGGAGTGAGTGGCGTTAACTACTGTGCAGTGTGTTTGAGGTACCAGTGCTGTGTCGCATCCAAAGAAGCCGCAAAAACTCCAAGGATTTCATTGATATCCTTCTCCGTTGAGATCAACGGAGGACAGAATGCCAATGCATCTCCCATGGCTCGGTTGATCATGCCACGCTCCTGGGTCTGAGAGGACAGATACCGCCCGAGTCTGCCAACAGCCTCAAAAGGCTCTTTTGTGTGCCGGTCGGCTACCAACTCTACGGCAGCGATCAACCCTACACCACGAACCTCTCCAACCAAAGGATGATCAGCAAACTGCTGAAGCCCCTTGCGAAGGATAATCCCCATTTCAGCAGCATGCTGAACCAGGCCCTCCTCTTCGATAATTTTAAGATTCTCCAGGGCGACTGCAGTAGCTACCGGGTGCCCGCTACCAGTGAAGCCATGACCTAAGGTGCCAATCGAATGGCTCTGGTCGGCAATGTCTTGGTAAACAGCGTCGTTAATCAATATGGCTGCAATGGGCTGATAGGAGGACGACAGCTGTTTGGATACCACCATGACGTCTGGTTTGATATCAAAGGTCTCGCAACCGAACATATTGCCGGTTCGACCGAACCCACAGATGACCTCGTCCGCGACAATCAAGACGTCATGCTTGCGGCACACCTTTTGGATCTTTTCCCAGTACGTCTTCGGCGGAATGATCACACCCCCCGCTCCCATCAGCGGTTCGCCATAAAACGCTGCGACCGTCTCAGGGCCTTCCTTGATGATCAGATCATCCAGTTCTCGGGCGAGGCGATCGGCGAACTGTTCTTCTGTTTCACCTGCTCGACCATATCGGTAAAAGTGCGGGCAGCTGACATGCAGGAAGCCCGGCAGGGGAACGTCAAAACCGCGCTGATTTGCCGGCAGCCCAGTGAGGCTCGCACTTACGGTAGTGGTACCGTGATATGCGTTCTGCCGACTGATGAACTTTTTCTTGGCGGGCTTCCCCAAAGCATTGTTCCGGTACCATAAAAGCTTAACTACTGTATCGTTTGCCTCAGAGCCGGAATTGGTGAAAAACACTTTACTCATCGGCACTGGAGCCATCTCCACCAATTTTTCGGCGAGCTCGATGCTGGGACGGTGTGCCTTACTCGAAAACACATGATAGAACGGCAGTGTACGTAGCTGCTTTTCGGCAGCCTCGATCAGCCGCTGGTTGCTGAAACCAAGCGCTACACTCCATAGCCCTGACATCGCCTCGATGTATCGCTTATTTTGATTGTCATAAACATGAACTCCTTCTCCACGCTCGATAATGAGGGGGCCATCCGCCTCATGAAGTCGAGCATCCGTAAAAGGATGGAGGTGATTTTTAACATCTTTTTGTGCAAGCAAATCCGTCATAATTTATGCCTCGAAGTGAGAGAGGACTCGTTAAACTAAGGGCCGTTTAGAAACCCAAATTAAATACCCAGGCAACCGCACCCGGCTCCACAGCTACAACAACTACCAGTCGCCAATAGTCATGGAGCAAAAAGCGGCATAAACACCATAATCGGTGTCCGGACTTACTCGACCAGTTCAGGCTCGCCCAGTTATGCGCTAAATCTGTGGGCGAGCCCACTCACGAAAAGGACTTTAGGGCTGTTGCCAAAAAGTCCGGATCAGAAGTAATAACCGATGTTCATGTACAACTGGTTTTCCCACTGGTTACTACCACCAGCCCCCAGACTCTGGGTGAGGCTGCCGCCACCGATGACCGGATCATTCTTGCCGTACAACCATTCCGTGGCGATCCACAGCTTGCTGAGGGAGAACGAGGTGCCGAGAATCATCCGTTGCGAGGTCTTGAAATCGTCCGCGGATTTATCGAAGGCGCTGTAGTTGGCGTACATCTTTACACCGCTGATCTGATCGAACAGATACTTGCCGCTGACGTCGTAGCTCACATCCGCTACGTACAAGTTGCCGCGACTGGCGACGTTGAAGGTGGCGTCGTAACCGCCAAAAGTCACCAGTTCATCGGTGCCGGGGTTGCGCGGGGACATCTGCTGTCGCGCGGCTTGCAGTTGCACGCCCCACGGGCCGTTTTTGCCGATATAGTGCACCGCCATGGCATTACGCCGACCATCGTTGTTGGTGTCGCGGTTCTCCAGGGACGAGGTCAGGCCGGAGATCCCGACTTCAGACTTCCACGACCCCAGGTCCAGCGCCTTGGCCACCCGCAGGACCACTGTGTTGCGTTCCTGGTTGTTGCTGCCGTGGGTGACATAGCTGTCCGCTTCGGAGACCACGGTGGAGTAGGTTTCACCATTGCTGGTGCCTTTGCCCTGCCAGGCCGGGCGCAGGTAGTAACCGGCCTGAATATTCCAGTCGCCGCTTTGCTGGATGTACTTGGCGCCGACTTCTTCCACGTCTTCCAGTCCCACGACGTTGCCCAGGGTTTGGTAGAACGTGCTGCCGAAGTACGGCTGCAAACCGAACGGCAGCTGGTTCAGGCCGACCTGGACCTGCTGGTCGGGGTTGAACTTGTAGCCGATCCACGCCAATTCGGCGAACTGGACGTCACCGACATTCTTTGTGTATTGGTAAGGGTAGGCTCGACCGTAGAACCGGTATTTGGCCTCGCCAATCCAGGTGTCGGAGTTGTACTTGGTGTTGAGGATCGCGGTGTCGAAGTTGAACTTCTGGATGTCGCGATCCGGGTCATAGTCCCAACGCGCCCGGACGGCACCGCCGAGATTGAGGTTGTCGGTGATCTGGATCGCCATCGCGGGGGTGGAAAGGGCGCCCAACAGCGTCAGCGGGGTCAATGAGCGCAAGGCCCGGGTGGTGTTCAAGTTCATGGTCGCTCCGTCTCTTGTTTATTTTATTGTTGGCAACACTCATCCCGGCCACGGCAAAAGCGCGGTCTGGATGAAAGGGGTAAAGCCCGTCAGGACAGAGGCTGCGAACAGCGTCCAGATGCCAGCGGGCCGGGAGGGTCAGCCGCCGGCGGCACTCAGGTTTGCTGCCGGTCCCGCTTCTCGCACCGAAGCCCCGGGCGCGGCGGCCAGCAGGGTCTGGGTGTAGCTATGCCGAGGCGGCACATGGCACCTCTTCACCAAGGCTGGGACGTGCCTGACAAAGCCGCGGTCGTTCATACTCCCGCGTTAGCTGCGTTGCAGTTCTTCAACCACAGCGGCACAAGCACGGAAGTTATTCACCGTCCATTCTGAATTGATGAAATCCGGCCAACTGGAAAGTTTTACGATTGCCACTTCAGAAGCCGGATCGAAATAGATACTTTGCCCAAATACACCGCGCGCCGAATAGATGCCCTGCTCACTGTCCAGCACCCAGCACTGATTGCTGTAGGCAGCGCTTGGAAAGTGTTTGAGAAAGGGGCCATACAGGACCTCAAAAGCCGGTGTGGAACCACGACCACAAGCACGAACAAAATCCTCTGGAACAATCTGCTCCCCGTTAAAACGTCCACCTTGCAGATACATCTGGGCAAACCGCCCCAGATCGCGCAGCGTGACACTCATCCCGCCATCGGCTAATGCGGATCCAACACAATCGAGGGTGATATTCGCGTCTTGTTCCGTCCCCAGCTTTGACCAGATCTCCCGACTCAGTAAAACGGGGAGCCGCTCGCCGCAGGCCCGCTCACAGACCCAGGCCAACATATCGGTATCCACTGAGCGATATTCAAAGAACTGACCATGTTCACGGTCTTTGCCCAGTGACTTTAACAAACCATAAATGCTGTCCGGAGACGTTCGCTCCCCCCGTTCACGCCAGCCCGAGGCGATATCCAACTGGATGAATTCAGCATCCGGATCGGTGTAGTCCTCCCTGAATCTCACCCCCGTACGCATATCCAGCAAATCCTGTACCCGGACGTCGCCATAACCGCTTGCCGAAAGCTCGGGCACATAATGGCTGACCGGCGCTTGGGAATCGATTCTGCCCTGACCGATCAACCTGCCGACCAGGCTGCCGATGATGGTCTTGGATACCGACTGCAACAGATGCAACGTGTGCGGCTGCATACCGTTGAAGTACTGCTCCGAAACCACCTTGCCTCGGTGGAGCACTAAAAAACCATCGGTATAGCTGTCAGTCAGAAACGTCGCTAGGTCAGTTTGACCACCGTCGACCCGCTGGAAACGTACATCGTCCAGTGAGCGTTCGTTGCGCTCGAGTTCGGTGACCGGCCCGGGACTGCGATGAATAGCGGCCACCGGAAACAGCTGGCTCATATGCTGGAACGACCAGCGGTTATAGGGCGGACTGTCCCAATTATGCAGGCCAACTTGCTTTTCCCGGGGCGGCGGATAGCCCAGCATCAGCCTTAAGTCCTGATAACCAATGCCGGGAGCGGTCATGTCTTTTTTATTGTACATAGGGTTCAGCTCTCATCGTTCAGAGGGTGGTGGCAAGAAAAGCGGTGGCCGTGATCCTGGGTCTCGGCTGGCACCTCTCGGCGACAACGCTCACTGGCCCGCGGACAACGTGGCGCGAAGTGGCACCCGACAGGCCGGTTCAAGGGACTGGGGATCTCGCCACTCAGGACTTGCAGCTGGTCACGGCGCTCCGGATCGATGGAGGGCACTGAATTGAGCAGCGCACGCGTGTAGGGATGACGCGGTCGGCCGAACACCTGCTCCACCGGCCCGGCCTCGACGATGCGCCCCAAGTACATCACCAGCACCTGCTGCGCCAGATACTCGACCGTCGCAAGGTCGTGGCTGATAAACAGGTAGCTCAGGCCATTGTCGGTCTGCAGCGTCTTGAGCAGTTGCAGCACCTGGGCCTGGACCGACACATCGAGCGCCGCCGTAGGCTCATCGAGGATCAGCAGTTTTGATTCCAACGCCAGGGCCCGGGCGATAGCGATACGCTGCAACTGGCCACCGGAGAATTCATGGGGATAGCGCTCCATGTGCTCCTCGCCCATCCCTACATTTCCCAGCAGCATGAGAATGCGCGCGTGCAAGGCGCTACCGCGCAAACCAAAGGCAACCTTCAGCGGCTCGGCAACAATCGCCTTGATCGTCATTTTCGGGTTCAGCGAGGCGTACGGGTTCTGGAACACCATACTCAAGCTCCTGCCCCGCGCCCTGGCATCAGTGGGCAGCGGCCGACCTTCGACCAGAATTTGCCCACTATCGGCTGGCAGCAGACCGAGCAAGGTCGCGGCAACCGTACTTTTGCCACAACCGGACTCCCCCACCAGCGCGACCGTCTCACCGGCCTGCACCTCCAGGCTGATATGGTCGATGGCGGTCGTCAGGCCGTCGCGGGTGGCGAAGGTCTTGTGCAACTGATTGACGCTCAACAGTGCGGGCGGTTTGTTGTTATTCATAGCCGTTTACCTTTCAAAGAAGCCTCACACCTTGACCAATATGTTGTGGCAAGCGGCCCAGTGTCCCTCGCCGATTTCCACCCTCGGCGCAGCCTGATGGCAGCGTCCGGTGGCGCGTTCACAACGTGGGTTGAAGGCACAGCCAGCCGGGGGAGCCGCCATGTTCGGCACCTGCCCCGGGATGAAGCACAGGGGCTGGGGTCCCTGCCCCAACCTGGGCACGGTGCCCATCAACTTCAGGGTGTAGGGGTGTGCAGGTCGCTTGAACACCTCGCCCACCGGACCGCTCTCCACCACTTCGCCGGCATACATCACCGCCACCCGGTCACAGAGCGAAGCCACTACCCCCAGGTTGTGGGTGATAAACAGAATCGCCAGGTCCTGCTCCCGTGCCAGCTTGCGCAGCAGAGCGATGATCTGCGCCTGCACGGTGACGTCCAGCGCCGTGGTCGGCTCATCGGCGATCAGCAGTTTTGGCCGACAGGCCAGCGCCATGGCAATCACCACTCGCTGCAACTGACCGCCAGACATCTGGTGCGGGTACTTGGCTAGCGCCAGAGGGGGGTCGGGCATGCTCACCGCTTCCAGCGAGCTCAGTGCCTCGGCGCGGATTTGTACCTTACTCAGTTGCCGATGGCAGCCGATGACATCGAACATCTGCCGCCCGACAGTGAAGAACGGGTTGAGCGCCTTCATCGGATTCTGGAAGATCATCGCCGCGCCACCGCCACGCAAAACCGCCAGCTGCGACGCCGACGCGCCGTTGACCTGCTGTCCGGCGACCCTGACACTGCCTCCCAGCCGAGCGGCCTCAGGCATCAATCCAAGGCAGGACATGGCCGTCATTGACTTGCCCGAGCCCGACTCCCCCACCAACCCGAGGATCTCGCCGCGCCTGACCTTGAGGTCAATACCGCGTACGGCCTTTACGGTCTTGAACAAACCAGGGAAGGACACCGTCAGCCCTTCCACTTCCAGCACCAGGTCTTGAGCGGTGTCGTTATTCGAAGCGGCGAGATGTTCGATAGCAGAATATTGCAAGGATTCGTCGATCATCAGCGTGTCCCCTTCTTTGGATCGAGCACATCGCGCAGCCCGTCACCCACCAGGTTGACGGCCAGCACCAGGACAAAAATCGCCACTCCGGGAAACAGCACCGTCCAGGGATTCTCGAGCAACTGCGAGCGCGACGCCGCGGCCATCAGCCCCCATTCGATCATGGGCGGCTTGGCCCCCAGCCCGATAAAGCTCAGCGAAGCAGCGGCGAGAATGGTGTAACCAAAGTCCATGGAGCCCTGCACGATCACAGGCGTGGTGGTATTGGGCAGTACATGGCGAAGCAAGATACGGCAGTGACTGACGCCCATGGAACGGGCAGCATGGATATAGGTTTCTGACCGAACCCGTACTACCGCACCGCGCATGATCCTTGCGTACCAGGGAAACCAGGAGACAGCGAGCGCTAACATGGCGTTGGCCAATCCCGATCCCAGCGCAGCGGTGATAGCGATCGGCAACAACAGCGGCGGAAAGGCCAGGAACACATCTGATAAACGCATCAGCAGCGTATCAACTCGACCACCGAAGTAACCGGAAACAAGCCCAATCGGAATCCCGATCAGCATCGCAATTAGAGTCACGCTCACTCCGATGATCAGCGAGGTGCGTGCGCCATAAAGCACCCGTGAAAGAATGTCGCGACCAAACTCGTCGGTGCCCATCCAGTGTGCCCAGTTGGGTGCCAGCAATTTCTGGGAAAAGACAATCTTGTTCGGTTCATAAGGTGCAAGCCAGGGGGCGAAGACTGCCGCCAGGATGATCAGCAGTAATAACAGCGCGCCGAATACAAACAACTTGTTATCGCTGGCAAACACCAGGGCCTTGATACGCCATGATGGGGCTCGCGAGGGCATGGACAGGGATACGTCTTGGATACTCATTGGACTCGCAACCTCGGATCAACAAGGTGATACAAGAGATCAACGATCAGGTTGATCGACAGATACGTCGTGGCCAGCACCAGGGTGGCTCCCATCACAGCGGGGAAATCATTCTGGGCAATCGAAAACACCACGAAGCCGCCCAGGCCGGGCCAATCGAAAACGAACTCAACGACTACCGCACCACCGAGCAGGTAACCGAAGGTCAGGCCCACCACAGTCAGGAGCGGAATCATTGTCGCCTTCAGGGCATAGGCGTAATGGATACGCCACTTGGGTACACCGTAAGAAACGGCCGTACGGATGTACTCCTCGGATAGCACCTCCACCATCATGTTGCGGGTGATCCGGGTGACAGTGGCCAAGGTCACGATGACCAGGGTGAGCACGGGTAGCGTCAGGTGTTTGATGGCGCTCCACAGTGCTACGAAATTACCGGCCAGAAGAGTGTCGATCAGGTAGAAGCCTGTCACACGCTCAAAGGGGCTATCGAGAAGAATGGAAGCATCGATACGCCCTTGCAGGGGCAGCCAGTTCAGCTTGCCGTAGAACAGCAACTGCAAGCCCATGGCCAGGATGAAAACTGGAAACGCCGTCCCGGCGATGGACCCCGCTCGTGCCACATTGTCGACCACTGAGTTCTGCCGCGCCGCTGAGATGACACCGATTGGCACCCCCAGCACCACCACCCAGAACATCGCCAGGAATGTCAGTTCAAAAGTCGCGCCAACCCGCCTGACCACTTCCTCCACCACCGGCCGCCCGGTGCGCAGACTAGTGCCAAAATCACCTCGGAGAAGATCGCCGATGTAATTGAAATATTGGATTGGCAGAGGCTTATCCAACCCCAGTTTTTCCCGTGCGACGGCAATTTGCTCCACCGTGGGGTGGTTCCCCAGCATCATTTCTACCGGGGAACCCGGAAGAGCTCGGCTCAGAACGAAGGTGATGGTCAACACGCCCAAAAGAATGAAGAACATCACTATCAATCGCTGAGTTATATACTTCGCCATTTGGAATACCCCTTGTGGCTAAAAAACTTGACCCTGACTTCTTACGCCCTACATAAAAACCCCAAAAGCGGATTAGCCCTTGAGGGACTAACCAGACAAATTAACTAACTGCCTGGTTATCGATTTACATGGCAAATCAGGTATTACACGTACCACTTGATCAAGGACGACTCAGCATTCAGCGATTCAAGTTGTAATAGAGAATCGCCTCATAAGCAGGATTCAGGCTCTTTTCCATACCCTTGATATCTTTGCGGGAGACACGTATCTGCTGCACGTCGGCGTACCAGATCGCAGGAGCGTCCTTGGCCAGTAGCTGCTGGGCCTGCACGTACTTTTCAGTGGATTGGGCCCGATCACTGCCTTCTAGCGCCGCCGCCTCTTCGATCAACTGATCAAAGCTTGGGTTGCTGTAGTGAGACAAATTGAATAGCGTGATTTTCTCTGTATGGAACTCACTGAAAAGCCAATCGCTGGGTGTCGGATATGTCGGCCACCAAGCCATAGATTGCAGGTTGGGAGCGGTATCCAGCTTCTTTGCCTTATCCCAGATCACACCCCACTCGCCGGGGCGTAACTCCACCTCAACGCCAACCTGAGACGCCGTCGCCTGGAACAGTTCAGCAGCGTTTGCATAGATGCCGCTGATGTATTGCATCGAGACCTTCCAGTCCTGCTTAGGTACACCGGAGGCTTCCAACAATTGTCGGGCTTTATCCAGATCGTAAGAGGCCATAGGCACGCTGGCATGCCCCCAGATACTGGTGGGCAAAGGCCCCTTGGGAACACTGCCGTAGCCATGCAAAATATCTTTGGTGACACTTTCATAGTCCCAGAGGTACTGCAGCGCCTGACGAAATTCCAGGTTGTTCGTAGGGTACTTCTGGGTATTGATCAGAAATTGGAAGTTCTTCCACGAAGGCGCGGTGCTCACCTTGATGGAGGGGTCCTCTCCCAACACCTTGAGCTGATCAAGAGGGATATCCCAGGCAACACCGGCCTCGCCATTTTTGATCATCTGGGTACGGGTGGAGGCTTCGGACACGACCTTCACGATGACCCGATCAAATTGCCCTTCTTTCCAACCTCCCCAGTAGCCATCGAATCGCTCAAGCACCACTTGCTGGCCCTGTTCGACCTGCCCAAGCTTATAGGGACCGGTACCGATGGCGTTGGGAGCCATCATCCAGTCATGCCCTTTCTCCACCGCCGCCGGGGCAATGATGTAAGCGGCATACTGGCCTGCCGCGATCAGATTGGCCGGAGCGGGAGTCTTAAACTTGAGCACTACCGTATCGTCAGCGAGGGCCTCGACGGTATCCAGACCGTTCCATACAAATGCAGCGCCCTGTTTCAGCTCCTTGACGTAATCAATGGACTTTTTGACCGCTGCGGCATTAAAGGCCGAACCGTCATGAAATTTAACGCCGTGCCGCAGCTTGAAGGCCCAGGTCTTGCCGTTGTCGCTGCTTTGCCAGGACGTGGCGAGCCCGGGGGAAAACTCCTCAGCACTGCCTGGCGCGTTATATACCACCAGTGTCTCGTAGATATTGCCCAGAACCCGCACTTCCTCCGAAAAAGCCGAGGCTGGATCCCAATCCTTGAAAGAGGCTCGATCAGCGACAACCAAGGTATTGTTTGCCGCATACGCCAAACCACTGGTCAACGGCGCAGCAACGGACAGCGCCATCAACCCCGCCATCAATGTTCTTTTTAACTTCATCGGTGTTCCTCTTATTTTTATGGTGGGCGCAGCGGATCACTTGTAGAAACAGGCACTCATTCAATTGGAATGAATGATGTGATTGGCCGTTAACGAAACTGACCTCTGAGTGGTGTATGGCATTATCGATCTGCCGCACGGCCAGCTCAATTTCGCGAGCACGAAGAAAAAAACGCCAGATGACGCCCAGAAGCGTCACCTAGCGTCTATTTTAAAAAAGACTAAAACAGCGGAGGGACAAGGTTGAACTCACCTTCTGGTGGATGTACCAGCAGCCGCGCCCTCACCTCGACGGGAATCTCAGGGGCATCAATCGGAAAACAGCTGCAACTGGTGAGAGCGTTACGCAGGTCGATCGACTCGCCTAGGTGCTCAAATACAATATGGGCACCAAAAGGACGGCGAAAATTGTCACCCGAAACGCCGAGTACCAAGCCGTTGAGAAAACGGAAACGACTGCGGTAGGAGGGATAAATCGCTGACCAGATATAGCCCCGGGACGAGAGGTACTCGCGCTCGACGATGTAAATCAGATCCGATGAGGCAAAGCAGAACCCACGATATTTATTAATGCCGAAACTCTTCAACTGGTCATCGCCCAACCTCATCCGCTCGTAGGTTTTACTCAGGATCTTTTCGCCGGAGCGGGTCAAGCGGGTAATCGACTTGATCACCTCCCCCGGCGCGGAAGGCGACATCAAATAGACAAAGTAGTAGCCCTGGTACTTCGACAACGCCTGTGCGGAACTCGGAAAAAAATCGGCTGGTACCGCACTGTCCGACTCTCGCGCCGTGCGTTGCCTGTTGAGCAGAGCGCGGAAGGATTCATGCTCGGAGAATATTTCCTCCTCATCCACCCCAAAAAAAGTGCAGATCTTGCGCAGGGTAAAGGACGAGGGTGTCGCTTGCGCCCCCAAGTATTTGTTGAACTGCTGGCGGTTGATATCAAGGGAGCGGCACACCTTCGCCACCGACTTATAATATCCGCAGAGAAGGCGCAAGTTTTGACTGAAGTCTTGCATCGACAGGGATGAACCGGAACTGGCCATAAAGAGTATTCCTAACGCCACAATTGACAACATGCTGAACTAATCGTCGCTTAAGGTCACGGCTTCAAAAGCTCAGTGCAAAACAGTGCCTGAAAGTAGCGCAGAAGCTCGGCATTGCCAACCCGTGATCGATGCGAGCATTGAGCCCGATCATAGCGACTATGGTGAGGAAATATTCAACAAATACACAAGCTTATCCTGCGATTCCTCACGCCTCGATAGAATTACCATCGGCTGAATATTTGTAATTCGCGCCTATAGCTACCCAAGAGCCGACTGCTCACTTGAACATCGCGTGAGCTCTTGGTCACGATATCCTCCCTGTAACCTGATGAATCGATGTGGTCGAGGCGGCACGAACGCGAAACAAGCACGCTACCTCAATGCTGCTATATCAGTTTGCTATGCGCCACTCCCGGCCATCCACAGAGCAATGCCCTTCCAGGCGCCACAGTCGTTGACTAACGAACAGGTATACGCTGTCACCGGCTGCATCCTGCACATGAACAAACTGACTGAAGCCAATACGACCGTCAATGCATCGACATTGGCAGCCGTAAAAATGCCGAATCAAGACGGTTTTTTATCGATGAGAGACCCGACAGCAAAGCTGTCGCCTGCATGATTAACTGCTTGAAGGCCCCCAGATAGAATCCTACCTGACCGGGCTGAGTCTGCTAATCGATGACAGTTCGATTCGCTCAAGTCAGTCGGCCCGACGCTGTGCATCGTCTTCGAGCAAACGCACGAACATGGTCAGGCTTTGCGACACCGTCCCCCGGCGCCACACCAGCCAGGTTCGCAAATAGCGAAAGGACTCCGACAACGGCCGCACACTCACCGTGGTGCAGCCCGGCATGCTTTCGAGCATGCTGCGCGGCATCAGCGCCAGGCCAGCACCGGAGCTGACACAGGCCAGCATGCCGTGATAGGACTCCATTTCGAAAATCTTGCCGGGCACCGCAGCATCCTTGGCGAATCAACTTTCAAAGTGATGTCGGTAAGAGCAATTAGAGCGAAAGGCGTAGATGTTTTCGCCGTTCACATCCTGCGCACGGTGGATCGGCAAATGGTTGAGCGGCGCGATCAGCATCATCTCTTCCTCGAATGCCGGCACGCCCTCCAGTGCCGGGTGCAGCAGCGGCCAATCGACCCGATAGCACTCCGTCGATCATGGTCCCGGAAGGACCGGTGGACAGGGCCAGTTCGACCTTGGCGTGTTTCTGGTTATAGACGGCCAACAATTCAGGAATACGCACCGCCGCCGTGCTCTCCAGCGCCCCCAGGGGAAACGATCCTTGCGGCTCTTCCCCGGCAACCGTCGCGCGCGCCTCCTGGACCAGATCGAGAATGCGTCGGGCATAGTCGAGAAAACTCTAACCGGCCGGCGACAGCCGCAGGCGGCTTTTCTCGCGGATAAACAGGTCAACGCCCAGGTCCAATTCCAGTTGTTTGATCCGCGTCGTCAGGTTCGACGGCACACGATGGATGTGCTGAGCGGCGACGCTGATGCTGCCGTGCTCGGCGACTGCTTTGAAAATCTCCAGCTGAACCAGATCCAAGTCATTCTCCATACGTGAACGATACGGTCAGAATTATTCATCTTTAAGAAACCAAAAGCCACCGTAGTCTGAACGCATTCCCACCCCGCAGGACGATGCCATGACCAACATTTCCAGCCTCACTCATGCCATTTCGATCAATCCCGTCAACGGCGAGCAGATCGGTAACTACCCTTTTGAATCCGAAGCGGCGCTGCAAACCGCACTGTCACGTGCCACGGCCGGGTTCCGTGTCTGGCGCTGCACACCGGTTGCGCAACGCGCGCAACGGCTGATCGCCCTGGCCAACGTCTTGCGCAACAACGCAGAAATGATGGTGAACATGATCACCCTGGAAATGGGTAAGCCGATCACTCTGTTGGACCATGCCGGGTAAACGGCGATGGTTGGTTAGCTGATGCTGGCGTCAGCTGGGATATTTCTGGGTATTTTTGGCTATCGAGGTGGCGTTGTGGCGAGCGGTACTTCCTACCGTAAGAACATTCAGCGGTGGGGCTGGATCGATGATTGCGCTCTGCTGGTGCAAGAGGTACTTAGGATACTCCTCTCGCCAACTGTTGACGGGTACTGCGGGATTCTCAGACCCTCTGAAGTTCCCAGTAAAGACGATGAACAAGACGTTGTGCTTTCTGGCCAGCACATCGAGGATGTACGCCCCCCCCCCCCGAATGTGAGTACCGTCGTAAGGAGCGTTGGTGTTGCCCAACGACAGGTTGAAGATCCTGCGAGAGTGTCAGACTGAGCGACTCAGGCCTGTCAGTCAGCCATAGCCTCTTCTGTTACCCGCTTAGTAGCCGTGGGCGACTCAGCACCGTTGGCTGGCCTTGAAATGCGCCGCCTTCAGATACTTGGCAAATGTCCCATCCACCTCGCCCTTGAAGAAATTTTTGCCGTAGATCAGCAAACACAACACAACGCCATTCCCGAATGCCCTGCTCGCCCCCTTGATCGCCAGTACCGCGCCGATCACGTCCGCGATACCCAAGTCACGCTGGCAACGAGCTTCAAGAATGCCCAGACGCACACTTGCATAACCCTGGATCAGCAACGTCAGCGACAGAGCAACACCGAGAATCGGCGGCTTTCACTTATGCTGAGGCAGGATTAAACCTGCCCCAGCATAAATGACTATTTGATCACTACCGGATTGACTGGTGATCCGGCAGCGCGATGTACTTTTAGCGGGGCTGCCACATAAAGGAAAGTATACTGCCTGTCTTTAGCGCAACTTTCAGCTAGCTTTTCCAGATCGCAGATCTCCGTAAAGGCGATACCAAGATTACGCATCAAAGCACAGTGTAGTGGCAGAGCCACACCTGATACTGGGTCTGTCGTGACCTCATTGGCGATGGTATCGGTGACAAGGTTTGGAATTTCCTTCTCATGGAACCATCGAACAAGCTCCTCCGAATATGTAAGGCCTGGCTCGCAGAATCCGTCGTAAAACGCCTCGCCCTGCTCATAGAAAGCTTGAAGGAAGTTAGTCCTGATAATCAGGATATCGTGGGGCTCGATCGTATGGCCCTGAGCCTCTGCGCACGCCACAAGATCTAAGTGAGTAAATGTCTCACCTTTATCCAGCATGCGCTTGCCACGATGCCGTGCCATATCCAGTAATACTCCGCGCCCGACCACTCCTCGCTCGCCGATAGGTGCGACACTGGCCTTGTCAAGGCCACCCACAGTTGTTCGCGCGTCGTAGCCGTTCCATATTTTTCCGCCGTACCAGAGGTGGCCAAGCGCATCATATTGCGTGGAGCCTTGCAGGAACGCGTCGATCTTGTCATCAGCGTAGTGCAACCCGCCGGGATAACATGGGCCATGATCATTGTCCCAGCTTGACTCATCGAGAACCATAGTACGTTCCGCCGGGGTACGGCCTGGCCAAACCGGATCGCCTGCGGGATCACCGATCATACGTTGTAAAGTAAATACGCTTCCCGTCTTAATGTGCGCCACCCCGCGCATGACTTCTTGCGCGGTCAGGTAATTCAGAGAGCCAACTTCGTCCTCCGGTCCCCACTTGCCCCAGTTAGAAGGAGCGTCCTTCAAAAAATCATCCATCGTAGGAACTGCAGTAGTCATGATTTTTTCCTTTTAAGTCGCGGTGATTATTGTTTGCTTTGAATGACTGGGTGACTAATGCTCGCTTGGCGAAAGCAAGGCGAACTTTCATTCGTGGCTAAGGCGTGGCTGGAGTTAGCCCGTGGCTCCTCCCACAAATGGATTAGTGTTGATCACAGAGGGAGTGATCAATACAAAACCTGTGGGAGGAAGCTCACCGCAATGGTGTCAGACTGAGCGACTCAGACCCGTCAGTCAGCCATAGCCTCTTCTGCTACCCGCTTAGTAGCCGTGGGCGACTCAGCACCTTTGGCTGGCTTGGCATCCGCCGCCTTCAGATCCTTGGCAAATGTCCCATCCACCTCGCCCTTGAAGAAGTTTTTGCCGTAGATCAGCAAACACAACACAACGCCAATCCCGAATGCCCAACTCGCACCCTTGATCGCCAGTACCGCGCCGATCACGCCCGCGATACCCAAGTCGCGCTGGCTACGAGCTTCAAGGACGCCCAGACGCACACTCACATAACCCTGGATCAGCAACGTCAGCGACAGAGCAACACCGAGAATCGGCTGTACCAGAGTCACTACCGGCAACAACAGCAGACCGGTGTTGGTCCCCCAACGGAACGACCCGACACCGCCGATAATCGACTTCATCGCTTTCGGCCCACCTTTAAAACGCTCGATCACCACCACCAGCATCGCCGCCCATTTTGGGCCGCACATGGCGACATCCGGGCCAAAGACACTCATGAACGCATTACGCGCGCCGAAGATCAGGTGAGAGCGATCGGCGTTGTAGTCGACGACTTCATCAGTGCGGACAGTTTCTGCCTCATCGAGGAGCGATTTCGCACTAAGCACATCGCCGAAGACAATGATGTACACCGCCAGCATGGTCGGCAGCGCGGAGATGAACATCGACAGTGGTGGCATGCCCAGACCGAACACGGTGTAGTTGCTCCACAGCCCGGCGAAATCCGGTTTGCTGATGCCCCACTGAATGGTTGGCCATGGCGCCTCACCGAACAGCGGCGCAATCACCACCGCCAACAGAATGATCGGCAAGATCCCCAGTTTGGCGAAGTTCCACCAGAAGCGGTTGCGCTGCTTCAGTTCGTTGAAATGCTGGGAGAAGATCAGATAGAAGGCGATGCCGACCGCAATGGAAATGGTCCAGGGCAGCACATTGAATTTACCGCCAACCTGGAACACCGCGATCACCGCACTCAAGCCGGCACCGACGATAATCCCGGACTTGATCGCCGAGGGCACATATTCCACAACCTTCTTCGCCATCCCGGTCGCCCCTAGGGCAATTGAAAAAACCCCCAACATCAACTGGAAGGCAATCAAAGCGTGGACACGCTCCGGGCCAATTGGAAATTGAGCACAGTAAGCCATCAACAGTGGTACCGCCGGGGTGATCCAGCCAGGTACGGTCGGGTCACCGAGCAAATGGTGCACGAGGTAAAGCAAGCCGTTGAGCATCACGACGGCCAGCGCGACCTCAAATGGCATGCCGAGCAGTTCGGTCATCAGCGGAATGGCGGCCAAATCCACGGCACACATCAGCAAGCCTTGGAGGTAGTCCGGAAGTTCGATTTTGTAGTGAATAAACGGCAACCGAACCTTGAAAGGACCCAGCGGGATGTACGGGCTTTCGCTCCGCTGCACAGTAGTGTCGGACATTGAGTTCACCTGTTTTATTGGTCTTGTAATGACGGGTGCACGCACCCGGAGGGCGGGCGTCGTGGCTTATCGGAATCAATAGGCTGCGCGATAGATTTTCTCGATATCGGCGGCTGTCAGCTTGCGCGGGTTGTTGCGCATCAAGCGGTCGATCTTACTGGCCTCTTCGGCCATCGCCGGGATGGCATCCTCAGGCACGTTGAAACTGCGCATACCTGTTGGGATATCCACATTGGCACATAGATCCGCCATGGCTTTGACAGCCTGATCCGCCGCATCCTTGTCGTTCAGGTCGGCGACACGCACGCCCATGGCTTCGGCGATGTCACGGAAGCGCTCGACGCAGGCCATCTTGTTCCACTCCATCACGTACGGCAGCAGCAAGGCGTTGCTGACACCATGGGCGATGTTGAACCGGCCGCCCAATGGATACGCCAGCGCATGCACCGCGCCTACCCCTGCGTTGCCAAATGCCATGCCGGCCATCAGGCTAGCGGTGGCCATGTCTTCCCGAGCTTGGAGGTTGGACGGATTGGCATAAGCCTTCGGCAGCGCCTTGGCGATCAGTTTGATCGCACCCAGCGCGATGGCATCAGTGATGGGCGAAGCATTCACCGAAAGATAGGACTCGACCGCATGCACCAGCGCGTCGACACCGCTGGCCGCCGTCACACTGCGTGGACATGTCAGGGTCATGATCGGGCTGACCAGTGCTACGTCAGGCAGCAGGTAGTCGCTGACAATGCCTTTCTTCAGCTTCGCTTGCTTGTCAGAAAAGATTGCCACGTTGGTCACTTCCGAACCGGTGCCCGCGGTAGTCGGAATGGCAATCAGCACGGGGCCTTTGCGTTTCACCAGATCGACACCAAACAGTTCGGCCAGCGGGCCTTCATGTCCGGCAAACACCGCGACGCCCTTGGCGATATCGATTGCACTGCCGCCACCCACAGCAATCAACCCGTCATGGCTGCCCTCGCGATAGGCGCGGGTACAGTCCTCAACGATGGCAATTTCAGGTTCCGGTTTGACTTGATCGAAAATGCCGTAACGGCGTCCACCCAGTTGCGCCAGCGCCAGATCAACAGTGCCGGATTTCAACAGAACGGCGTCAGTGACGATCAGCGGTTTTTTGACATTGAGGCGAGTCAGTTCAGCCGAAAGCTGCTCGATAGCGCCTTGTCCAGTGATCAGTTTGTTGGCGATTTTAAAAGCAGAGATGTTCATAGTGCTCGTCCAGGGATGTTGTTTTATTGGAAGACGTGCCGTATGAGTTAGCGAAAGACGTGCCAATACCCGCAAACCCCTGTGACGTGGGCCTTTGCGCGATTCACACGAAAAATAAGAGGGGTTTTACCGGTCAGTCCCGATTAGTTTTCTGATCGATTTATTCGGGGCTGATTAAAATCCTAATCAGAATGTTCCCAGCGTTTCATTTTCTGCACCACGGTCGCCTGACTCACGCCCAACGCCTTGGCCGCCAGGCGCGTGGTCTTGTGCACACGCAACGCGGCACGAATCGCACTGCGCTCGGCGTTTTCCAATACCTTGCGCAGCGGTAAGCGACTGTCATCGGTATTCAGCGGATTGAGGTTGAGGATCTCCTCAGGCATGTCAAGCGCCTCAATAGTCCCAGTCTGATTGGTCACCACCAGGCGCTCGACTATGTTGATCAACTCGCGGATGTTGCCGGGCCAGTCGTAGTCGCACATCAGGTCGAGAGCTTCGAGCCCCCATTGAACCTGGCGTTCATAACGGACATTGAATCTGTCGAGGTAGTAATGCAGAAGCGGAGCAATCTCCTCCCGACGCTCGCGCAGTGCCGGAATGTTGATCGGCACCACGTTGAGCCGGTAATACAGATCTGCCCGAAAACGACCTTCTGCCACTAGCTGTTTGAGGTCATGGTGGGTGGCGCTGATGATGCGTACATCGACCTCCTTCAGCTCCAGGCCACCGACCGGAATGAAGCGGTTTTCTTCGATGACCTTGAGTAACTTGACCTGCACCGGCAGTGGCAAATCACCAATTTCATCGAGAAACAATGTTCCGTGATGCGCCAGCTCCAGCAGGCCACGCTTGCCTTTAGGACCTGCGCCTGTGAACGCTCCAGGTGCATAGCCAAACAGCTCGGCTTCGATGAGGTTCTCGGGCAGCGCACCGCAGTTAAGTGCGAGAAATGGTTCACTGGCACGCGGACTGGCGTTGTGGATGAATTGCGCTACGAGGGTCTTTCCTACGCCGGTTTCCCCCTGAAGCAGAACCTTCACCGAGCTACTGGCAACCTGCCGGGCCAGCGAGAAGATACTGCCAGAAACCTCCTGATCGGCCATAAGCGGAGAACGCAGGAGGTTGTCTCGTTGGCCAGCATGAAGCTTGGCGGTGCTGTTGCGCAGTTGTTTAAGCTGTTGCAACTCATCGCGCTCGTGTTTCATGCGCAGCAGTTCAGTCATGTCGCGTACGGTACTGACAACATATGAAATCCGGTTTTCAGCGTCGAGAATCGGTGTGGCGCTGACTAACAAATTCTTGCCCTGACTCAGGCTCTGCATCACCGACACCGGCCGACCTTCATGCAATACACGCAGTGTGGCCGATTGCGAGAGGACGCCCTCCTTCACCAGCTCCTGCATGGATCGGCCTATGAGATCAGCACCACTGAGCCCGGTCTGGCGCTCATAGGCTTGATTGACCTTCAGCGTCTTGCCGTCGCCATCAGTGATGTAGACGCCGTCATGCAAAGCGTTGAGCAGTTCTTCGAAACTGGTGTCGTTGACGTTCACCGGGGAGGTTCCTTCGAGGGTGCGGAGCAGTAAAGTGTAAACGTTGTGCCGAGGGATGGAGAGTGACGTAAGCTTGGCCTAACGATGTAGTTTCAGATCTGCTTGCAAACCCTGCGGGCCCGATCGCAATCTCTTTCTTTGGCACCGACTACAAAAGTCTGTAGCCCCTGGCATAGCGTGTGATCTGTTTAGCGGTATTAAAGCGCCGAGAGGGGGTAGCTGATAATCAGACGGTTCTCGTCGAACTCCAGGCTACTGTAATCGCGACGCAAGGTCGTTATTGAAACGCCCGTCTGCCTTGGCTCCAGAGGTCATCGGCTTGGGCACATAGGCGGTGATGCCGGCATCGTGACAAGCCAGGATTTCTTCGCTTTTGAAGTAACCTCGATACGCCTATCCCCTTGGAGAGCTTGCAGACGAACGCGCCCTGCTACAGATAGAAAAACCGAGCAGCGCGCTGGACGTTAATAAAGAGGGGGCGAGGGAGGGATAATCCTGCCAATCGAGAATATGGCATCCACAACCCACTTCCGGAGTACTTGCGAGAGCATCAAGCTCCACAGAGCGCTCGCAAGAGCCAGTACGAAAGTGGGGGACCGGGTGGGGGACCGCAATCCTTTAGACACGAAAAAGCCCGTCTATGACGGGCTTTTTCTGGAGATATATGGCGGAAGCATAGACATTCGAACTATGAGAAAGCCCCGAATTGTCAGCCTTACATCAATTACGCCCGAACGAAGGTGAGCCAGCCTTAAAAGTCATATCGAACAGTCATTCCAGCCATCCGAGGTGTACCGATCGATCCCGTGTAGGCACCGTTGGTAACCGCCGATGCAGTTAGGAAGTAGGTTTTATCTGTCAGGTTGCGGACCCACAGCGAAGCATCCACCTGGCCGTCACCTGCATCGAAGCGAATTCCGCCAGACAGGTTGACCAGGCCATAGCCATCGATGCGCGAGAGCTGGGAGTTATCCAACGTGCCGGTCGCTTCGGAACGGTAACTGTAACTGGCGGTCAGGTAAGGCTGCAGGCGGTCACCGATGTTCCACTGGTAGCGGCCATTGAGGTTGCCGATCCAGCGCGAAGCGCCGACCACCGGCTGACCAGTCAGGTCGCATGTGGCCGAGGCATTGACGGTAGTGACTTCCGCCGGGCACGGCGCGTTCTTGAACGACAGGTAACGCACATCGTTGTAAGAGCCGTTGAGGTTCAGGGTCAGGCCAGCGATCGGCAGCCAACTGATATCCAGCTCCGCGCCGCGTGAGCGCACTTTGCCGGCATTGGCCATGACATTGACCGGCAGCGTAGAGCCGGCGGTCAGGGTACGGGTGGTAGCCTGGTAGCCGTGCACCCCGATCCAGAACAGGTTGGCATTCAGTTGCAGGCGGCGGTCGAACAGTGTGCTCTTGAAACCCAGCTCGGCATCATTGAGCCGCTCGGGGCCAATCATCAAGCTCTCTGCGCCCAGACCGGCAGCGGGTGAGGCCAGGTTGATTGCCCCGGATTTTTCGCCATGGGCGAGCGATGCGTAGCCCAGCAGGTCTTCGTCGAACTCGTAACTCAGGCTCAGCAGGCCGGACGGCGAGACACTGTGCAAGCCGAACTCGCCAGTGTCGAACGCACCCATCTGCGCATCCCGCGCCGCCTGCAACCCGGATGTAAGTGACGCGCCCCCGGCGGGTGCGAAGCGATGTACGCGTGCAGACTTCTCCTCATATGTGGCGCGGGCGCCGGCCGTGAAGGTCAGGCGATCGGTCAAATGCCAGTTGCCCTGGGCGAACAACGCATAGCTGTCGGTGTTGACCTTGCCATTCATCTGGGTGCTGACGTTGTTGTAGATACCTCGATCGACCCCGGTCAGGTACAGGTCGGCCAACGGGCCGTAGTCGGTGAAGTTCTTGTTGCCGGTGTTCTGCCGGTACAGGTAAGCGCCGAGCACGTAATCGAATCGCTCGCCCACCGGTGAGGCCAGGCGCAGTTCCTGGGAATACTGGCGCGTGGTGACTTCGGTACCGCCGTCGAGTATCGCGGGTTGATCGCTCAAGTCCGAATCGTTGTGCGGCAAGAAGTGCCAGTAACGGTAGGCGCTGACCGAGGTCAGGTTGTAACCACCGGCCAGTTTCCAATTGGCCTCCAGCGAGGTGCCGCCCTGAAACACATTGATGCCTTGTGCGCTGTCGATATTGGCCTTGCCGCTTCCGGCTTCGACCGAGGTGGCCCCGATCAGGCGCGTGCGCTCACGGTACCGATCGGCAGCGCCCAGCAGTGTGATGATGCCATTGGTGGAATCTTCCTGGTTGTAGTCGGCGATCCAACGCAAGCTGAAGTCTTCGTTGGGCTCGAACAGCAGTTGCCCACGTGTGCCCTCCCGCTCCCCGCCGTTGAAGCGCCGGCTGTCGTGCAGGTTGTCGACATAGCCATCGTCACGCGTGCGATAAACTGACAAGCGACCGGCCAAGTTATCGCTCAACGGGCCGGATACTGTGCCCTTGCTCTGCACGTAGCCAAATTCGCCGCCGCTAAGCTCGACACTGCGCTCGGGCGTGAAGGTCGGCTTGCGGGTGCTGATGTTGATGACCCCTGCTGTGGTGTTCTTGCCGAACAAAGTGCCCTGCGGCCCTCGCAGTAACTCTGCCTGCTCGATATCCAACAGGTCGAACGCTACCATGCCGGAACGGGCCATGTAGACGTTGTCGATGTAGATGCCGGTGCTGCCTTCCATGCCCTCGCCCACCTGGTTGTTGCCGATTCCGCGGACCGCGACGTTGGACACGCGCGGCTGGCTGTAGGCAACGTTGACGCTGGGCAAATACTGCTGAAGGTCCTGCAGTCGATAGATACGCTGCTCTTCCAGTTGCTGGCCGCCGAGCGTGGTCATGGGCGTGGGAATGGACTGCGCATCCTCTTCCCGCCGACGGGCACTGACAGTGACCTTTTCCAGGTGGGTGTCGGGCTCAGCCTGCACCGACGTGGTCACAGGCTCGCCCTCGGCCCAGGCAAAGCTCTGGCACATCAACAGCAAGAGCGCCGCAGGCGGACGCAGGGCAAAATGGGGGCGGTGATTGAACTGACGTTTCATGAAGCTTCCTAGGTGCGTCGCAACGCAGTGGGCAGAGGAAAACGCTGTCCGCAACGACGGGCAGCCGACGTCACTTTCCCAGGGCAAGGGTCAAGTTCAGATTGAGTACAGGAGTGGAAGGTTTTAGTTGAAGTACTGGCTCGCTGGCCGGGCTAAGCCGTAACGCTCGCGCAGGGTCTGCTGCTGATAGGCACGGCGAAACAACCCGCGACGCTGCAACAGCGGTACGACTTCATCCACGAAGGTTTCCAACAGGTTCGGCAGGGTCGGCGGCATCAAGTTGAAACCATCCGCAGCCGCCGATTCGAACCACAGTTGCATGGCGTCGGCAATTCGCTCGGGGGAACCCGCCAAGGTAAAATGCCCACGGGCGCCAGCCAGCTGCCGTAGTAATTGGCGCAAGGTCGGACGATCACGGCTGACCCGTTGGAGGTACTGCTGCACCCGGCTCTTTTCCGCCTCGATCTGCCCAAGAGCAGGGAAGTCATCCACGCTCAGCGGCGTGTCCAAGTCCAAGTGGGAGAAATCGTAGCCGCCGAAGCGCGTCGATAAATGCTCCAGCCCGCTCTGCACAGACGTCAGCTCGTCCAGCTCTTCGAGCAGTAGCCGCGCCTCGGCATCCGTGCTGGCCACCACCGCGCTCAAGCCTGGCATCACCACCAGGCTGTCCGGCCGCCGGCCCGCCTCCACGACATGACGTTTGAGCGAGGCATAGAACTGCTGCGCTGCCGCCAGATCAGGCTGCGCGGTGAACACCGCCTCGGCATGGCGGGCCGCGAACTGCTGGCCGTCAGCCGACGACCCGGCCTGGAACAGCAAGGGATGGCGTTGCGGCCCAGGCGGTACGTTAAGTGGCCCGCGTACCCGGAAGTGCTCCCCCTTGTGTTCGATGGCGCGGACACGCTCGGGGCGCAGATAGAGGCCGCTCGTTGGGTCATCGACGATGGCATCGTCCGCCCAGCTGTCCCACAACCCTTTGACCACCTCCATATACTCGAACGCTTTGGCGTAGCGCTCGGCGTGAGTGGGCAAACGATCAAGGCCGAAATTGGCCTGGGCACCATTGACCCACGAGGTCACCACATTCCAGGCCACTCGGCCGCCTGAAATATGATCCAGCGACGCGAACTGACGCGCCAGGTTGAATGGCTCGGTGTAGCTAGTCGAAGCCGTGGCGACCAAGCCAATATGGCGAGTCACACCTGCCAATGCCGACAGGAGGGTGATCGGCTCTAGATGGTTGGCTGGCGGTTGGCCGCTGGCACGCGGCCCGGCCAGCACATCGGCCAGGAACATGGAGTCGAACAAGCCCTTTTCCGCCAGCTCCGCCAGGCCACGGTAGTAGTTGAAGTCGGTCAGCGGCGTGCGTGGCGCCTTGGTATGGCGCCAGGCGCCCTCGTGATGGCCACGGCCATAGGCGAACAGGTTCAGGTGCAAGGTACGGGTCATGGGTGAGCCACCAAGGTCAGAGAATCATCGACGCCAAGGCTTCGCAGCAGCCGCTGGCGCAAGCGGGTAAAAGCAGGCAGTTCGGCCGAGCGTGACGCTAGCTCGACTGGGACATCGAGCATGATGCGTCCCTGGTCCAGTACCAGGATGCGATCGGCGAGAGCCAAGGCTTCGTCGACATCGTGGGTGACCAGCAAGACCGTCGGGCGCTCGCGCTGTACCACGCTGCGCAGCAGGGCCTGCATCTTCAAACGGGTTAGCGCATCCAGTGCTCCGAAAGGCTCGTCCGCCAACAACAACTGCGGCCGCCGCACCAACGAACGCGCCAGTGCAGCACGCTGCTGTTCGCCACCGGACAACTGGTTGGGCCAAGCCGATTCGCGCCCGGCCAGCCCAACACTGGCCAGCGCCTTGCGGCCTTGTTGTTCGGCGCTCTCGCCTTCGATACCCAAAATGACGTTGGCCAGTACGCTCTCCCAGGGCAATAGCCGAGAATCCTGAAACAAGACGGAACGAGCGGGTGGAACCTGCAGAACACCTTCTTTAGCAACGTCGTCATCAAGCCCTGCCAGCGCACGCAACAGTGTGCTTTTGCCCGAACCACTGCGCCCGAGCAATGCCACGAATTGGCCTGGTGGCACCTGCAGTTGTAATTGATCAAGTACAGCGCGGCCCTCGAACCGCCGCGTCAGGCCCTCGATACGCACTTCACGCACATCCTCGAACACGCTCATGAGCCGATCACCTTGCGATAGCGCAGTGCTCGCGCCTGCGCCAACCGGACGAGGCCATCGGAGGCCAGGCCGAGCGCCATGTAGATCACCAGACCGACAACGATGACATCGGTCTGCCCATAATCGCGGGCGCGGTTCATCAAGTAGCCGATGCCTTGGGTGGTGTTGATCTGCTCGAGCACCACCAACGCCCCCCAGCACAGGGTCACCGAATAACGCAGACCGGTGAAGAACCCTGGCAAGGCCCCCGGCAGCGCCACCCGACGCGCGAAGGCTGCACGCCCAAGACCCAGGGTGCGCGCCAACTCCACATAGCGAATATCGATACCCTTGAGTGCAGCATGGGTATTCAGGTAAACGGGCAGGCATACGCTGGTGGCGATGAGCGTCACTTTCATGGTGTCACCGATACCCAACCACAGAATCGCCAGCGGAATCAACGCCAGGGTCGGCACCGCACGCTTGATCTGGATGACACCATCAATCAGCGCATCGCCCAGCCGCGTCAGGCCGGCGAGCAGGGCTAACAACAGGCCCAAGGCAACGCCCAGGCCGAGCCCAAGCCAAGCACGCTGTGCCGAGGCCAGCAAATGTGGCATCAACACTCCGTTACGCAGCAGTTCCAAGCCGGTGAGCACGGCGGTGGACGGTGCTGCCAGCACTTTCGGGGAAAGCCAACCCGCCTGTGACGCCAGCTCCCATGAGATCAAAAGCAACAATGGCCCCCACAGTGTCGTGCGCTGCAGCGATAGCCGCCGGCCGGACCGTGGCCGCTGTGGCGCGGGCAACGCCGTGGCGTGGGAGGAAAGCTCAGCGCGCATCGGCGGCCTCCTGCTTCACGGCGGCTACGGGTGAGTACTCCTGCTCGAAACCCAGGTCGAACTCTTCGTTGGCGTCCAAATGCCGCGGCAGGTCACCCGCTCCGTGAATCAGGTCAATCTCGGCCTGTTGCGGCGCAATCATCTCCTTGAGTGCAGGCGTGCTCAGGCGCCCCTGGGCGCCGACGATACGCCGGGCGTCTTCGGCTCCCAGTCGCTGTCGCTCGACGTAATACGCCTGCGCCCATTGTTCGGGATGCGACTGCGCCCACAAATGCGCCTGGACCCAGGCCCTGGCCAGTTCACCAAGCGCCTGGCGTTTCTGCGGTTGAGCCAAAGCGTTAGCACTGGCATAGAGATAGAGCACATCTCGGGGCAACCCAACCAGTTTGCTCTCGGCCACGAAGCGCTGGTTGCGGTCAGGCCCATTGCCCACATGGCGGGAGAAATGCGGCTCGATCAATGGCGCTACATCAACCTGCCCACTGCGCAAGGCATCGACAAAATCGCTGACGCGCAGCGGCACAAGCTCGACGTCCGCCCGGGTCAAACCCGCCTGTTGGAGGGCCGCCAGCACAAATGTCTGCCGGGCCGAGCCTTCGGCATAGGCAATTCGCCGCCCCTTGAGCTCGGTCAGTTCGTCGACATTCAAGCCGGCCCTCACGGCCAGCTGGTAAGCGGGTTGGTCGCTGACCAACGCGGCGATGATGCGTACAGACTCACCCGCCGCCTGCGCCTGGATTGGCGGTGTGCTACCGGCAATACCGACATCCACTGCGCCTGCACGAAACGCTTCGAGAATTGCCGGGCCGCCTGCGAAATCGGCGTATTGCAGCTCGAACGGCAGCTTTGCCTGGGCGCCAGAGGTTTGGAACAAGGTGCGTGTCGCTTCGTACTGGTCGGCGAGTGTCAGCCGCACCGGTTGCTGCGCAGCAGCATGGCCTGCCACGGCTGCCAGCACGGGCAGCAGCCAGCGGGCCAAGGTTTTTGGCAAGTGGATCGTATGCATGAATATCGCTCCTTTCGACACCCACGAGCCGGCTTGCCGCTTGGCCGTGGGGTCATGACAAGGGATTGGGAGGAGCGAATCCAGGGATGGGTATCGTCCAAAGGCGTCCTGCCGCGCCGTCGAAGGCGTTGCACAGATGATGAGGCGCACTCTAGAGGGTTGTGTTTCTTATGTGAAATTCGAATATTAAATAAATAAATAACGATAATTGGTTATGTATCAGTTACCAATTTCGTTAACTGCTACAAAGGCCTCTCCCAACTGTCGCGCGCAATCCACGGCAATGCGCAACACCGATGTGGCTTCGGAGGGGTTATGGAACATCCACACGGATGACAGAAAGCGCGTACCCGGCAGCTCGAGCATGACGATACGGCCCGCCGTCTGCGCGCGAGCCGCCGCACGTAGCGACATCAAGCCCAACAAGTTGCCCGAGGAAATCAACGCGCTGTATACCGTGGAAGAGGTTCGCACACTGCCTTCGGCAAAGCTCTGCTGATGGGCATGCATCCAGGCATTGAGCGCTTGAAAAGCTGGAGATCCGGTCGAGGGCAGTATCCAAGGATGCCCGGCGAGGTCCTGAGGCTGCACATCCAGCTTGCCAGCGAGTGGGTGCGTCGTCCCGCATACGATGACCAGTGGGTCCTCGAACAGCACCTCGCCGGCAATCGAGCCATCGGCAAAGTGCGGCGGCACCACCCGACTGAACAGCAAGTGCAGGGTACCGTTGCATAGCAGCGAATAGAGTTTGTCGCTGGTTTCTTCCACCAGGTTGACGCCCACTGCAGGCGCTCGCTTGCGCAGTGACAGTGTCAGTGGTTCGGCAAGCTGCTGCATGACACTGGGTACCGCGCCAATGCAAACCTCCCCGCGCAAACCACTGGATAGCGCACTTAGCTCTTGTTGCGCCTGCTCCAATTGGAATGTCACTTCTCGGGCACGGTCGAGCAGCACCAGGCCCAAGTCAGTAAACGCCAGACCATTGCCCACGCGCCTGACCACGGCAACGCCAAGCCCGGCCTCAAGCTCTGCCAATTGGCGCGAAACAGCGGGTGGGCTGACGCCTAGCTTCTGCGCCACGATGCGCAGCTGCCCCCACTGCCCGAGCAACACCAACAGACGCAGATGGTGCAGCTTTAGGGCGCGACTGAAAAAATCCTCAATGCGACTCACCACTTTGTTCCCTATCGAGCATTTACATAAGATTTTCGTAAATGGGCCAAGATGCTTCTTTGTAACAAGGCCCATCTTTTTGAGAGAGAGCAATGTTTGGCCGAGGCTGGAGGCTGGAGGCTGGAGGCTGGAGCGTTTTACCAGAATCCTCGGCGCATTGCTCAAATTGATGTAAGGGTGAGCTACCAGACGGCAGACCGGCAGAGGTGGAGTCAGCCCTGCGGCGCTATTGGCTAAGCGAAATCTACTCAATGCATACAAATTAAAGAGACGAGCATATGACCATTGAGCGGTAGGGGTAAAGCGATCCTGTTGCTGGATCTCGGTGGGGTAAAAAGTGGGGTAAAATTTCAATCACAGGCAAAATGCAAACGCAAAAAAAACCAGCCACCGCTAAGTGACTGGATTTTTTTGGAGTTATTTGGTCGGGACGGAGTGATTCGAACACTCGACCCGTTGCACCCCATGCAAGGTGAGAATGGACAGCAGACTAGCTATGCCAATCGTCGCCCCTGAATCAATGAGGACAAGGTACGCTCAAAATTACCCGGTTGCACAACATCTAGCGGTGTACGCCCTTTCAGCCTGTCGTGTGGCTCACTGAGCAGACGATAGACGTCCCAGGCTTCGAGTTGAGGCAACGACTTGAATACTGCGAGTACAAGCTTGTGCTTCAGCGGATCCAGTTGCCAGTCAGGAATACGTTGGCCCCGGTTCCCCAAGCTAAGTGACAGCAGACGGCGTGGCTTGATATCCCGGTTGATTTGATCTCGCGACTTTCCAGCAAGGCGTGCAAAAGACAGGAGAGGTAAATTGGTCGCAGCTTCGTAGATCTCAAGCATCTCCGCACGCGTCCGTTGGATATCAGAAACCAGCCGAACAGCAAACGCTTCCGATGCTCCGACTCGATCCGCCAGGGCCTTGCTGCCTTCAGCGGGCATTGAACTCATTTCTGGCTTCAAAAAACTGGGTACGGGAGATAGAGGCAAACTCTGCAGCCCGAGCGACAGCTGCGATGCCCCTTCCAACCGAATAGTTAAAGACGAGCTCGCCGCCTTGGCGTGTCCCTGCAGCCAGAGATCTAACCGATTGGCCCAGTCCTGCATCATGGTACGCCGTTGCTCGACGTACTCCGCATAATTGTACGCCGAACTCACCTTGCCCGGGTCAGCATGTGAAAGCTGCGCATCGATCCAGATCTTCGGGTAGCCGATTTCGTTGAGTGCCGTTGAAATCGTCGCCCTCACACCATGGCCGGTAAGCCGGTCAGCAAACCCCATGCGTCGCACAGGCGTATACCGAGTTGCGTCTGTTGCGAGCCGCGGAACGCACGCAGTTTACCCAGGAAGTGCGGAAGCTCCTCCATGCGCAGGAAGGGATTGTGCTCCACCGGCGGCTTGGGCACCGCCACCACATCGAGATCTGCGGCAGGATTGTGCTCAAGGCCCGCTATGCGTACAAGCGCGTAGCGGAACAACTGATTGAGCCAGGTCCGGCACTTCTCCGCAGTGGTGAAGGCCTTCCTGCATTCAATACGGCTGAGCAGATCCATGAGCACATGCCGATTGATCTCATGGATCGATTGCTCGCCAATGTAGGGCTGTATGTCTTTGGCAAAAATGCGCAGGATCTGCGAAAGCGTGCTTTGTCGCCCATCTTTGAGACTAAGCCTACGAAAGGCAATCCATTGCTCGAAGACAGCATCGAAGGTCTGATCATTGGCAAGGCGCACGGCTACACGCTGCTGCTTGCGCTGTTCACAGGGATTGTATCCCTGAGCTATGAGCGCTCGCGCCTCATCTCGCCGCTCCCGCGCGTCACGCAGCCCCACCTGCGGGTAACTGCCGAAGGACATGCGCTTCTGCCGTCCCTCCCAGTAGTAACGGAAATGCCAGATCTTACTGCCTTGGGCCGTGACATTGAGGAACAAGCCGTCACTGTCTGCGAGCGTGAACTCCTTGGCGGTGACTCGAGCATGCCGAATCGCCATTTCCGTGAGTGCCATGGTGACCTCCTGAATCTGTCAGAGGCCAAATGCTCGTCTCGTTATCTGCGCTGCTCCACCGGAAAACCGAATGAGCCGATTTCCAATTCTGGACTCATTTTGTCCGGCTACCCCCGGTTTCCGGTGGTTTTCGCTGGAACGAAAAAAGGGCCTTTCGGCCCTTTTTTCAAAGACTTACAGACTTCCGTGGAACTCTGTAGATCTATAACTGGAGCGGGAAACGAGACTCGAACTCGCGACCCCGACCTTGGCAAGGTCGTGCTCTACCAACTGAGCTATTCCCGCGTCGTGATGGGGGCTATTGTAACGATTCAATAAATCTCGTCAAGCCCTTGATTCAAAAAAGCTTTATTTCTGTTCCGAGCCTTCGCGCAGGTGCGGCCAGGCGGCGCGCAGGTAGTGCACCATCGACCACAGGGTCAGGCCGGCCGAGATCATCAGCAAGGCGTAGCCCAGAATCACCCAGAACGTCAGCACCGGCGGGTTGGCCAGTAAAATCACCAGGGCGAGCATCTGCGCCGCGGTCTTCCACTTGCCCAGGTTCGACACCGCCACATGCGCCCTCGCCCCCAGCTCCGCCATCCACTCGCGCAGGGCCGAAACCACGATCTCGCGGCCGATGATCACCGCTGCCGGCAGGGTCAGCCAGAAGTTGGCGTGCACTTGCACCAGCAATACCAGGGCCACGGCCACCATCAGCTTGTCGGCCACAGGGTCGAGGAAGGCACCGAATGGCGTGCTCTGCTGCAGGCGACGGGCCAGGTAACCGTCCAGCCAGTCAGTGGCCGCGGCGATGGCGAAGACACTGCTCGCTGCGATATAGCTCCAGTGATACGGAACATAGAACAGCAAAATGAAGATCGGAATGAGCAGGACGCGAAGAACGGTAAGCAGATTTGGAATATTCATCGGCACAACTGGCTGCAAAGTGAGCGAGCATTCTACTCGCTATGCAGGTTGGCATAAATCGACTCGGCAAGCTTTTTACTGATTCCCGGTGCCTTGGCGATTTCTTCGACGCTGGCGCGGGTCAGTTCCTGCAAGCCACCGAAGTGCTTGAGCAGGTCGCGGCGGCGTTTCGGGCCGACGCCAGCGACGCCTTCGAGGGTCGAGGTGCGGCGGGTCTTGCCACGGCGGGCACGGTGGCCAGTGATGGCAAAACGGTGCGCTTCGTCGCGAATCTGCTGGATCAGGTGCAGCGCCGGTGAGTCGCCCTTGAGGGTGAACTCGTGGGCCACGTCATTGAGGTACAGGGTTTCGAAACCGGCCTTGCGCGTGGTGCCCTTGGCCACCCCGAGCAGGATCAGGTCGGGCACCGCCAGTTCCTGCAGCACTTCCCGGGCCATGTTCAACTGGCCCTTACCGCCGTCCACCAGCAGCACGTCGGGCAGCTTGCCCTCGCCGTCCTTGAGCCGGCCAAAGCGCCGGGTCAGAGCTTGGTGCATAGCCGCGTAGTCGTCGCCCGGGGTCACGCCTTCGATGTTGTAGCGCCGGTAGTCGGACTTGAGCGGCCCTTCCGGGCCAAACACCACGCACGAGGCCACGGTGGCTTCGCCGCTGGAATGGCTGATGTCGTAGCATTCCAGGCGCTGCGGGGTTTCGTCCAGGGCCAGGACCTGGGCCAGCGCCTCGAAGCGCGAAGCCATGTGCTGGCGGTTGGCCAGGCGTGCACCCAGCGCCTGTTCGGCGTTGGTCACCGCCAGTTGCTGCCAGCGCGCACGGGTGCCCCGCACCCGGTGGCTGATGGTCAGCTCACGGCCGCGCAGGGTTTCGATGGCGGCAGTGATGGCCGCGAAGTCCTCGTGCACCACGTTGACGATCAGTTCGCCGGGCAGCTCGCGCTCGGCGTTGCCCACGTAATACTGCGAGAGGAACGCGGCCATGACCTCAGCCACCTCCTCCTCGATGCCCACCTGGGGGAAGAAGTTCTTGCTGCCCAGCACCCGCCCGCCGCGCACGCTGATCAGGTGCACGCAGGCGCCGCCGGGGTTGACGAACGCCGCGACAACATCGACGTCGCCGCTGCCGCCTTCCATGCTCTGCTGGTCCTGGACCCGGCGCAACAAGGCGATCTGATCGCGCAGTTCGGCGGCCTTCTCGAACTCCAGGGCCATGGCCGCCTGTTCCATCTCGGCGTTCAGCTCGTTGGTCAGCTGGTGGCTGCGGCCCTCAAGAAACATCACCGAGTGGCGCACATCGACCGCGTACTCCTCAGGCTCGACCAGGCCGACACAGGGCGCCTTGCAGCGCTTGATCTGGTATTGCAGGCATGGCCGGGTGCGGTTGCTGTAATAGCTGTCTTCACACTGACGGACGAAAAAGGTCTTCTGTAGCAGGCTCAGGCTTTCGCGGATGGCGCCGGCGCTGGGGTAAGGGCCGAAATACTTGCCTTTTTGCTTCTTGGCCCCGCGATGAATGCCCAGGCGCGGGTAGTCGCCATCGGAGAGGAAGACATAAGGATAGGATTTGTCGTCGCGCAGCAGGATGTTGTACGGCGGCCGCCATTCCTTGATCAGGGTCTGCTCAAGCAGCAGCGCCTCGGTCTCGTTGGCGGTGATGGTGGTCTCGACCTGGGCGATGCGCGCCACCAGGGCAGCCGTCTTCGGCGCCAGGCCAGTCTTGCGAAAGTAGCTGGCGAGGCGCTTCTTGAGGTTCTTGGCCTTGCCCACATACAGCAGCCGGGCCTCACCGTCGAACATCCGGTAGACGCCCGGGCGACCGCTGCAGGTCGCCAGGAATGCGCTTGAATCGAACACAGCTGTCATGAATGCGCTCAGAGACTGGCGTCAACCATGCCGTGGCGGACCGCCAGCAGCGTCAGCTCGACGTCGCTGGTGACCGAGAGTTTTTCGAAGATCCGGTAACGGTAAGTATTGACCGTTTTCGGTGACAGGCACAGCTTGTCGGAGATGATCTGCACCTTCTGGCAGCCAACGATCATCAGGGCAATCTGGATTTCCCGCTCCGACAGGGCGTCAAACGGCGAGCCTTGCGGCTGGAACGACTTGAGCGCCAGCTGCTGAGCAATTTGCGGGCTGATGTAGCGCTGCCCGGCAAACACCAGGCGGATGGCCTGGACCATTTCATCCAGCCCTGCACCCTTGGTCAGGTAACCCGCGGCGCCGGCCTGCAACAGCCGAGTGGGGAACGGGTCTTCTTCACAGACGGTCACCGCCACCACTTTCACGTCCGGGTGGCTGCGCAGCAGTTTGCGCGTCGCCTCCAGGCCGCCAATACCGGGCATTTTCACATCCATCAGGACCACGTCGGGCTTGAGTTCGCGCGCAACCTTCAGCGATGCCTCGCCAGAGTCGGCTTCGCCCACCACCTGCAGACCGTCGATATCGGCCAGCATGCGCGTGATGCCCGTACGCACCAGATCGTGGTCATCGACCACCAGCACCCTAATCAAGCAGACACCTCGCACTGCGGCGGTAATTGGATCCCGCCACCTTAGCAAAAAATAGAGCCGTAGACCTAACGGAACAGGTCATTTGCCTGACGTCATTTTTCATTTGCCAGACAACCGTCCATAGATACCCCGCTCATGGCCGCCAACCCTCAGCGGCGGGCGCTGTACACGCTCGGCAAGGCTGCCCAGCAATTGCTGGACGGCAGCCTGGTCGGCTGCTTGCAGCAGGCGAAAGCTGCCGAGCAGCTGTTCTTCTTCGGCGTTCAGGCTGCCGTGCGCAACCGGAGTATGTACCCCGCTCAACACATACAGCGCATCGACCCCGCGCGCCGCCACCGCCGCCAGGTAGTCGGCCTTGGGCGTACGCTCGCCGCTTTCATATTTGCCCTGGGCGTTGGGCTCGACCCCGCCGATGTCGCCAAATACCCGCTGGGTCAGGCCCAGCCGTTCTCTTTCTTCCCTGATACGCGAACCGATTCCGTTCATTTGCTTGGCGTCCCTTATCCAGCATCCGGATGGATGAGCACACAACCTTCAATGGCGTGCCTCGAACGAAGCCAGAACTATGCCGCGATCAGCTCCGCTGCACAAGTCGACGCCCGCTCTACCTGTCCACAGTTGTCAGGACAAGCGCCGCAAACCCTGTAATTCACGCCTGAACTTCATGCACAAGGCATTAATAATTCCGGACAACTTCCCTTGCTAGCCAAAATGCCATCACCCGGGGAATTTCAACGCTCTACTACAACAGCGCGCAGAGAATAAAGAAGTTCAAGAGGACACAGGAAAAGCCCGTCAAAAAAACCATGAAAAATGCCAAAAGCCGTCGAAGCAACGGCTTTCTGGCGTCATTTTAACGGCAAAAAGACGATATCGGTTTTTTGACGCCCAACTAATATCAAACTTTAAATTGTTGATTTATAAGTATTTTTAAACTTTAACAAAACATTTTTAAACTTTATCCAACTCAGAGTTAGAGACAGCTTGCCGAAGTTTAAAAAACTCCCTTAGGATGTAATAAGACAACGAAAACGCCTGCATCGCCTCCTGTTAGCGCGCTGCTTTTTCTTGCGCGTCTGCCGCGTCAACCATGCCGTTTAACTGAGTATCTCGGTCAGCTTTTTCTGAACCTTGGGAGAGGGAACTATGAATATCAGCATCTTTGGATTGGGTTATGTAGGCGCTGTCTGTGCCGGTTGTTTGTCCGCGCGTGGGCACCAGGTGCTGGGCGTGGATATCTCGCCGGCCAAGATCGACATGATCAACCAGGGCAAGTCGCCCATCGTCGAACCCGGCCTGGAACAACTGCTGCTCGATGGCGTGCGCCACGGCCGACTGCGTGGCACCACGGATGTCCAGGCCGCGGTGCTGGCCACCGAGATGTCGCTGCTGTGCGTCGGTACCCCAAGCAAGAAGAACGGCGACCTGGACCTGGTCTACATGGAGGCGGTGTGCCGCGAAATCGGTACCGCCATGCGCGACAAGGCCAGCCGCCACACCGTGGTGGTGCGCAGTACCGTGCTGCCCGGCACGGTGAAGAACGTGGTGATCCCGATCCTGGAAAAATACGCCGGCAAGCGCGCCGGCATTGATTTCGGCGTGGCGGTCAACCCCGAGTTCCTGCGTGAAAGCACCGCGATCCAGGACTACGACTTCCCGGCCATGACCGTGATCGGCGAGCTGGACACGCAATCGGGCGACCTGCTGCAGTCGCTGTACCAGGGCCTGGACGCGCCGGTGATCCGCAAGTCGATCGAAGTCGCCGAGATGATCAAGTACACCTGCAACGTCTGGCACGCGACCAAGGTCAGTTTTGCCAACGAGATCGGCAACATTGCCAAGGCTTCCGGCGTCGATGGCCGCGAGGTGATGGACGTGGTCTGCCAGGACTACAAGCTCAACCTGTCGCGCTACTACCTGCGCCCGGGCTTTGCCTTCGGTGGCTCGTGCCTGCCCAAGGACGTGCGCGCCCTCACCTACCGCGCCGGCCAGCTGGACGTCGAGCACCCGCTGCTGGCCTCGATCATGGCCAGCAACCGCAACCAGGTGAAGAACGCCTTCGAGCTGATCACCCGCCAGGACAAACGCCGCATCGGCCTCCTGGGCTTGAGCTTCAAGGCCGGCAGCGACGACCTGCGCGAGAGCCCGCTGGTGGAGCTGGCGGAAATGCTCATCGGCAAGGGTTACGAGTTGAGTATCTACGACGCCAACGTCGAGTACGCACGGGTGTTCGGCGCCAACCGCGAGTACATCGAGTCGAAGATCCCTCACGTTTCGTCGCTGCTGTGCAACGACCTGCAGCAGGTGATCCGCGAAGCCGAGGTGGTGGTGCTGGGCAACAACGATGACCGTTTCGCCCAGGCCCTGGATGCCAGCGGCGGCAAGCAGATCATCGACCTGGTCGGCTTCATGGCCCACGGCAGCGATGCCCAGCGTGAAGGTATCTGCTGGTAAGGCCCCAGTACTCCATTCAGAGAGTATCCGGCGATTCACCCAGGCACCCCGCCTGACTGACTGCCCACCTGCCTCCTGCCCGGCCGACCCTGTCTGGCCAGGCGCGAAAAGTGCGCATGTCATTCAGCCGGGCGTGGCCCGAACACAGGAGCAACGACTACATGGAACGACAGCAACAGCCGCCCTCGGGCCGGCCGGACTACCTGCAGGCAGGCGCGCGGTTTTGCGCCTGGGCCTGCCTGTTCGGCCTGATCGCGCTGGCGTCGGAGATGGTCGCACCGCAGTACCTCGACCCTGCGCACCATAAGTTCATCTTCATCATCGGTGCACTGGGCATGTGGCGCTACGGCAACGCCATCGTCCACTACCTGCGCGGCATGTACTTTCTGCACTGGAAGTTCCCGCGCATGCGCAAGGCGGTCGAGCGCATGGGCGATGCGGCGCTGCCGGCGCACATGTTCATGGTGGTGACCAGTTTTCGCATCCCCACCCACACCACCTTCAAGGTCTACCAGTCGGTGTTCCAGGAGGTGCAGCGGCTGAAGGTGCCGTGCACGGTGATTGCCTCGATCGTCGAGAAAGGCGACGAGCAGTTCATCAAAGAGATCATGCGCAACGAGGTCAAGGACCGCGACGACATCAAGCTGGTGATCGTCCGCGCCCGCGGCACCGGCAAGCGTGACGGCTTGGCCCATGCCTTCCGCGCCCTGTCGCGGCAGATGCCGCTGCAGGACTCGGTGGTCGGCGTGGTCGACGGCGACACCATGATGCTGCCCGGCTGCGTCGAGCGCGCGGTCAAGCTGTTCGCCTACCTGCCCAACGTCGGCGGCCTGACCACCAACGAGTTCTGCGAAGTCGAAGGCAGCAACCTGATGCGCCAATGGCACTCGATGCGCTTCGTCCAGCGGCACATCAACATGTGTTCGATGGCCCTGTCGCACCGGGTGCTGACCCTGACCGGGCGGCTGTCGTTCTTTCGCGCCAGCGTCATGACCGACCCGGACTTCATCCGCGACGTCGAGGCGGATTTTCTCCAGCACTGGCGCCTTGGGCGGTTTCAGTTTCTCACCGGTGACGACAAGTCGTCGTGGCTGAGCCTGATGCGCGCCGGCTGGGACACCTTCTACGTGCCCGACAGCAACACCCTGACCGTCGAGCATCCGCCAGACAACAGCTTCTGGCGTGCCACCCGTCAGCTGATGTTCCGCTGGTACGGCAACTCGCTGCGCCAGAACTTTCGCGCCACCGCCCTGCTCGGCCGCGCCCGCCTGGGCCTGTTCACCCTGTACGTACTGCTCGATCAGCGGGTGTCGATGTGGACCTGCCTGATGGGCCTGAGCGCCTCGGTGGTCGCCGGCATCGTGTTCGGCATCCAGTACCTGCTGGTGTACCTGTTCTGGGTACTGCTGTCGCGCAGCCTCGTCACCGTGCTGTTTTTGTTCGCCGGCCACCCGGTCAGCCCGGTGTACCCGTTCGTTCTTTATTACAACCAGATCATCGGCTCGCTGATGAAAGTCTATGCCCTGTTCCACATGGACCAGCAGAGCTGGACCCGGCAAAAAACCACATTAAGCAACGGCGCCGTCAACTTCGATGCCGCCCTGAACCGCTGGTCCTCCAAGGCGATGCTGTTTTCTTCCATCGCGATTTTCTTCGGGGTCATCTCGGTTCTTCTCGAACTCACGCAACGTTAAGGAAAGGCGCCTGCCATGAGTAGCTCAAGCACACCCGCAGTACCCGCGAACGTAGTCCACGAAGCAATCGACGAACGCCAGTACGTGCGCACCAAACTCAATGCCCGGGTCACGCTCAGCGCGACCGGCCAGCCGTCGTTCGACAGCACTCTGCAGGATATCTCCCTGGGCGGTATCGGCCTGGTTCACTCCGAGCCGCTGAAGATCGGCAGCCTGTACCACGCCTCGATCCAGCTGCGCCTGAACCAGGTCGACCTGAACATCGACAGCCAGATCAAGATCGTCTCCCAGCGCGGCCAGGAAGTCGGCGCCCAGTTCGTCGAGCTCGACTCGCAAAAACGCGACATCCTGCGCTACATCATCAGCGCCTACCTGTCGGGCGAGATCGCCGACATCAATGGCCTGTTCAACGTGATGCAGCGGGAAAACTACATCAAGGAGCGCAAGCACAAGTACGCCAGCGCGCGCAGCTCGGGCGAGCGCCTCAAGGCCACCCTCGGCACCCTGCTGTACGCCGCCGCCGGCCTCGCCGCACTGGGCTTTGTCGCCTACAAGTGCTACTTGCTGTTCTTTCGCATCCCCGCGGTGCAGGCCCAGGTCTCGGCCAACGCTCAGGTCATCAGCATGCCCGACAACGGCTATGTGAAGTTCCTCCTGGCGCCGGGGCAGACCGAGGTCAAGGCCGGCACGCCGGTGGCGAGCATCTCCACCCAGCTGGCCACCAGTTTCACCAGCCCGGCCGACATGAAAGCGGTCGCCGACCTCTCGCCGGGCGACCTGCAGACCCTGCTCGGGCGCGCCACCATCGAGACCGTGATCAACAGCCCGTGCGACTGCGAGGTGTACTTCCCAAGCAAACCCCTGGACGGCTACGGCTACAAGCAAGCACCGCTGGTGCATCTGCTGCCCAGGGATGAAGGCCTGTTCGTCACCGCCAACGTGCCGTTCGACAAGCTCGCCGACATCGGCCGGGTGACCTCGGTGGACCTCAAGGTGTTCGGCCTGGATGAGACTTTCAGCGGCAAGGTCATTGACTCCCATGTCGATGAAGCCAACAAGAACCTGGCCCTGACCATCGCCCCCGACAGCCCGCTGCCCCGCGCCGCTTACCAGAAGCCGGTGGCGGTGGACCTGTACCTGGGCCTGCCGTTCACGGCTTCGCGCTAAGCACCCGCAAGGAAGGAATAGGCAATGAATGCGAAGACGCCCTCCCGCCTGCTGCTGGCCAGCATCGGCCTGGCCTGCGCCAGCAGCGCCCTGGCCGGACAAAGCCTGGAGCAGATCCGCTACGCGCTGTACAAGGACCCGAGCGCCAATGTCAGTGACGACCTGCGCGCCCTGGCCGACCGCGGTGACCTGGCGTCCAAGCTGCTGCTCGGTGATGTGCTGGCCAACAGCGATGGCGCCAGCCGCCCGGAAATCATCGGCCTGTATAAAGAGGCGTTTGCCGATGGCCGTGGCCAGGTCCCGGCGCTGGCCTCGCTGGCGCGCCTGCTGGACCGCACCCCGAGCCTGCAAAACAGTCAGCGCGAGTGGATGGCCCAGGCCCTGACGCGCTACCCGGCGACCCTCGACCCGCGCAATGCCAGCACCACCCTGGAGGTGTTCCTGGTTTACCCGCAACTGGTCTCCACCGAACAGGCCGGGCAGTTGCTGGCGCTGTACCAGCAGTCGTGCCTGCTCAACTGCCGCCCCGAGCTGTACCAGGCCGTGCTGGCCGAGCGCCAGGGTGACCGCGCCGGCGCCGAGCGCTGGTACCAGCAGGCGGTGCGGGTGGATGTGCGGGCGATTGATCGCTACTACCGCTTCCTCGGCGACGATCAGGACCGCGCCTTCGCGGCCTTTGCCCGCAGCCTCGAACCCCTGCGCCCGACCCTGGCCGTGGAGATCGTGCATCGCATCGGCTCGTTGCTCGACAGCATCAACAGCGTGCAGCGCGCCGAGCAGGAAGCCGACCGCTACGAGCGTCAGGCCAGCGCCATGGGCCCGGCGCGGGTGCCACCGGACGCCGCGCAACTGGCCCTGGAGAAACAGCGCAGCGATGCCCTGGACCTGGCCCGCGCCGAAGCCCACCGCTGGCGCGACAACGCCGTCGAACGCGGTTTTGTGCCGGCGATGGTGTCCAAGGCCAACTTCATGATCTCCAACCCCACCGAGCACAACGCCGAAGAGACCCAGGCGCTGATCGACCAGGTCCAGGCTCGCGAAGCGACCCGGGCCAAGGCGCTGCAGGCCTCGTTCTACATGGTCAACAACTGGCTGACCCTGGACCCGGACAAGGCCCGCGCGCTGATCGACGAGCTGCTCGCCAACCGCTACCCCGACGCCGAGCTGCTGCTGGCCGAGTACTACAGCAAGGGCGTGGCCGACCAGCCCGACCAGGACAGGGCCCTGGAGATTTTCCAGGCCCAGGCCCGGGCAGGCTCCACCGCCGCCTGGTACCGCATGGCCACCTTGCACGCTTACGGGCGTGCCATCTGCCACGACCCGGTCAAGGCCTACACCTATGCCCAGGTGGCCCTGGCACTGGGCGAGAACGGTGCCCGCAGCCTGGTCAAGCGCCTGGAAAAGACCCTGAAAAAGGATGACATCGTGCGCGCCCTGGCGGCACGCAACGATCTGTTGAAGGAGGCAACCCTGTGAAAGCCCACCACCCCTTGTTCGGCGCCCTGCTGGCCCTGGCACCGCTGTACCCGGCACACGCCCTGGAAGAAGTCACCGGCCCCGAGGCCGACAGCAGCGAGCCGGTGCGGGTCGCCGATGGCAGCGAGCCTGTGATCACCTCGGAGTTCTTCAACAAGCTCACCGTGCAAACCGGCTACGGCCCAGAGAACTCCGAAGTCGGCCGCAGCCGCGAGATGTTCTACAGCTTGCGCTACGAGCCGTCGTTCGCCTGGTACTCGCCGGAAAAACGCTGGGCCAAGTGGATGGTCTACGGCCGCGTCTGGCTGAACTATGACTCCAGCGAGTCGGCCAGCGTGCAGAACGAAAACGCCAACAACCTCGACCGCGACCAGCCCGAAGGCTGGTACGCCGAACTGCGCGAACTGTATGTGAAACGCAACCTGCTCGGCGACGACCCGCGCTTCTCGCTGTCGGCCGGGCGCCAGCGCTATTTCGACGACTACGGCATCTGGTGGGACGACAGCATCGAGTCGCTGCGTTTCAACTACAACGACACCTTCTCCCGTGGCTTCGTGGCCGTGGCGCAGAAGTTCTACAACTACAACAGCGACGTCAACCGCCTGGCCGACAGCGAGGAGCGCACCACCTACCTGATGGGCGAATACGCCTACCGCTGGAGCGAGCACAACTGGGCTGGCATGCGCCTGATGCACGAGAACGACCACAGCGGCCACGACGCCGAAGACCGCTACGACTTCAAGGGCATGCGCTACGGGCTGTTCTTCAAGGCAGACGATCTTGACGTGACGCCGCTGTTCAGCGACTACCACCTGGAACTCGCGGGCCTGGACGGCAAAGTCGACAACACCGACGTCAACGGCGTCACCAGCAGCGGCCACAACGCCAGCGGCTGGGCGGCCCTGGGCGAAATCGGCAAACGCTTTCACGACCTGCCGTGGACACCACGGGTGGCCTTGCGCGGCGGCCTGACCGACAAGCCGAGCAACGACAACGACGGCTTTCGCCTCAATGCCATCCAGTCCGACCGCATCACCCGCCAGGGTAGCTACAGCACGCGCCTGGCCAGCTCCTTCGTCAGCCTCGACCTGCGCAACCTGAGCTACTACGGCATCGCCCTGGAAACCAACCCGACGCCGCGCAGCGCCCTCGATTTTCGCCTGACCGAACTCAAGCTGCGCGACGCCAACGGCACCCTGCCGATCCGCCTCGACGGCGACCAGCGCAGCGAGCGCAACCGCGCCATCGCCCAGGGCAGCCACGGCAACGGCAAGGACGTCGGGCAGATGCTCGACCTCAACTACTACTGGAAGATGTTTCCGGTGGCCATCGACGGCAAGCACCTGGACGTCAACGCCCTGGTCAGCGCCAGCTACCTCAATGCCGGCAACGCCCTGGACAGTGGTGATGACTACCAGCTGACCTTCGGCGTCGTGGTCAGCTACTAAGGACGGAACCCGAGATGATCTTCGCCTCCAACGTGTTCCTGTTCCTCTACCTGCCGCTGTTCCTGGCCGTGTACTTTCTCGCCCGGGCGCCGTGGCGCTCGACGGTGATCGTCGCCGCCAGCTACATCTTCTATGCCTGGTGGCGGCCGGACTTTCTCCTGTTGTTCGTGGCCATTACCTACTGGAACTACTGGTTCGGCCTGCGCATCAAGGCGCGCCTGGATGCCGGCGACAAGCGCTGGGCCTTTCGCCTGCTGTGGATCGGCATCATCGGCAACCTGTCGACCCTGGGCTACTTCAAGTACGCCAACTTCGGCGCCGAGGTGCTGGCCGCCCTGCTCGCGCCGCTGGGCATCAACACCTTCACCCTGGAAACGATCTTCCTGCCGCTGGGCATCTCGTTCTATGTGTTCCATGCCCTGAGCTACATCGTCGACATCTACCGCAAGGACGCCACGCCAACCAACAACTTCATCGACTTCGCCGCCTTCGTCGCGCTGTTCCCGCACCTGGTCGCCGGCCCGATCCTGCGCTACAGCCAACTGGCGCCGCAGCTGCGCCAGCGCAGCCACTCGCTGGAGCTGTTTTCCCTGGGCGTGTGCCGTTTCATGCTCGGCTTCATCATGAAGGTGCTGATCGCCGACCAACTGGCGCCGATCAACGTGCTGTTCATCAGCGAAGGCACCCTGCAGTTGAGCGATGCCTGGTTCGGCCTGGTGGTCTCGACCCTGCAGCTGTACTTCGACTTCGCCGGCTACAGCCACATGGCCCTGGGCCTGGCCTTGATGATGGGTTTTCGCTTTCCGGAGAACTTCAACCAGCCCTATGTGTCGCAGAGCATCACCGAGTTCTGGGCCCGCTGGCACATGACCCTGGCGCACTTTCTGCGCGACTACGTGTACATGCCGCTGGTGCGCAAGCGCATCACCGGGGCGCTGCCGGCGCTGGTCTACACCATGCTGCTGTCGGGCCTGTGGCATGGCGCCAGTTTCGCCTTTATCTGCTGGGGGCTGTTCTTCGGTTTCGGCATGGTCATCGAGCGCAAGTTCAACCTCGCCACCAAGATCACCACGCCCTACCACCTGGGCCGCAACCTGCGCACCTTCGTGCTGATCATCCTGAGCATGCCGCTGTTCTTCACCAACGACCTGCGCCACAGCATCGACATCTACCAGGCTCTGTTCGGCCTCAACGGCCTGGGCTCGCTGGACCTGTACGTGCTCGGCGCCTCGAAGATGGCCATGTCGTTCGCCGCCATTGCCCTGTGCTGGCTGGTGCTGGCCGGCAACAACAACGTGCGCTTCTACGCCGGCAACAAGGAGCAGTACTTCATGCGCCATGTCGGCGGTCTCAAGGCGCTGCTGCTGTGGGCAGGCTTTACCCTGGCGCTGAGCAGCCTGGCGGCGCATTCGTTCTCGCCCTTTTTGTACTTTCAGTTCTAGGAGAGCGCCATGTACCCGGTCATGAATTCGGCCAGCAAGGTCAACGGCATTGCCTTCGGCGTCCTGCTGGCGGGCATGTTCGTCTACTCGCTGCCGCCAGTGTTCAGTTTTGCCCGCAACCAGACCGACGCCTGGAACCTGTTCGTCGACGGCAAGCTGCTGCGCAAGTTCGAGCAGGTCTACGAGAAGCGCTTTTTCCTGCGTGAGCCGTCGGTCGAGCTGTGGGCCAACGCCCAGTACCGGCTGTTCGACGAAGGCACCAAGGGCGTGGTGCTGGGCAAGGACGGCTGGCTCTACACCAACCAGGAGTACCGCGTGCCGAATGATCTGCAGGCCAATCTGGACGGCCAGCTCAAGCAGATCGCCGAGATCGGGCAGCAGCTCAAGGCCCACAACAAGCGCCTGATCCTGCTGCCGCTGCCGATGAAAGCCGACGTGTACGCCGCCCACGCCGAACGCGCGATCGACCCGCGGGCAATCAGCCTGTACGACCGTTTCGTCGAACGCCTGCAGGCGCAGAACATTGCCGTCACGCCGCTGCGTTCGGCGTTTCTGGCCAACCTCGCCGGCCCCGGGCTGTTCCTCAAGTCCGACACCCACTGGAGCCCGGAAGGCGCGCGCCTGAGCGCCTACGAGCTGGCCCGCCAGCACCCGGAACTGCTCGGCGACGAGCGCTACCTGTCGCACAAGGTCGCCGACAAGACGGTCAAGGGCGACCTGATGAACTACATCCAGTTCAACCATGTGCAACTGGCGCCGCAGTTCGGCCCCAGCCAGATCGCCCTGTACGAAACCCTCAAGGCCGAACAGAACGCCGGCGACCTGTTCGCCAGCGAAAACCAGAGCCTGATGCTGGTCGGCACCAGCTACAGCAAGATCGATGACTGGAACTTCGTCGGCTTCCTCAAGGAGGCGCTCAACCGCGACCTGCTCAGTGTTTCGGTGGAAGCCCGCGGGCCGTTCGAGGCCATGAGCCAGTTCCTTGCCAGCGACCAGCTGAGCAACCCCGAGATCGACACCGTGGTCTGGGAGTTCCCCCTGCGCACCCTGCTCGCCCACCGCCTCGGCTCCCTGAGCCGCCCCGGCCAGACCCAACATTTCTAAGGAGAGACTGATGAACATTGCACTGCAACGCCTGCTCGCCACTTCCGCCCTGCTGCTGGGCAGCGCCGCTGCCCATGGCGCCGAAGGCAATGCCGACCTGTACGACGCCGTGGCCCCGGCCGACTCGGCCTTCGTCCGCGTGCTCAACCTGTCCAACGCCAACATCGACGTGACCCTGAGCGGCAAGATCAGCCCGCAACGGGTCGCCGCCGGCCAGCTCAGCGGCTACCGTTTCACCCCGGCCGGCGCGCACAAGATCGCCGTCGGCGCTACCGCCATCGAGCCGCAGCTCAAGGCCAATGCCGCCAGCACCGTGGTCTTTGATGGCAGCAAGCTGACCCTGATCGCTGACAAATACGTCAACGAACCGAAGAAAGCCCAGGTCGCCTTCTACAACCTGACCGCGGCCCAGGCGGCGCTGAAAACCGTCGACGGCAAGCACGTGATCGTCGAGCCGCTGGGCAAGGACCAGACCGGCAGCCGCATGGTCAACGAGATCAAGATCGGCTTTGCCGCCTACGTCGATGAGCAGAACGTGGCCAGGTTCGATGAGCTGTTCCTGAAAAAAGGCCGCTCCTACAGCTACGTGCTGCTGCCCCAGGGCGCCGGCTATCGCAGCATGAGCCTGGCCAACAGCATCGACCCGAGCGAGTGATCCATGGCCATGAAGCGCATTCTTCCCCTTGGCCTGGCCGCACTGCTGGGCCCTCTGCTGAGCACCCCAGGCGTAGCCGCAGAGCCAGGCAAGGCCGCCTGCAGCAGCCTTGAGTGCATGGTCTGCCCGGGCTTGAGCAACCCACAGAACTACGCCGAAGGGCGCATGAAGCTGATGCGTGAAATCGTCCCGGCCAAGGACCGCTGGCTGTTTCGCTCGGCGGTCGACCTGACCAATGATTTTGGCATCCCGGCGCCAATGCGCGCGGAATTCGCCCGTTTGATGGCCGCCTTCCGCCAGCAGGGCATCCACGTGGCCATGGCGGTACAACCGACCCGCGGCCTGATGCACCGCGACAAACTCTACGCCGACAAGCTGCACGGCTTCGACTTTGCCCGCGCCAGCAGCAACCTCGAAAGCTACCTGCAACAACTGCGCGCCGCTGGCGCGGTGGTGCCGCCATTGATGCAACTGGTGCACACCCCGCCCAAGGGCGAGTTCTTCTTTCGCCGTGACCACCACTGGACCCCCGCCGGTGCCGAAGCCACGGCACGCCTGGTAGCCGAGGAAGTGCGGCGCCAGCCGTTCTATGCCCAGCTGAGCAAGAAGCGCTACCGCACCGAGCCCGGGGTCATGGTGCCCAAGGACGGCACGCTGAACCTGGCGTTGAGTTATATCTGCGGCAACAACTATGGTTTCCAGTATGTGCGTGGCTACCAGACCATCCCCGAAGCCGACGGCGCCGATGCACTGTTCGACGACGCGCCGGACCCTGAAGTGATCCTGGTCGGCGACAGTAACGCCGCCGCCCGTGAGGACGAGAGCAAGCAGTTCAACTTCGACGGCTACCTGAAACAGTACCTGGAGGTCGACATCCTCAACTACGCCCTGCCCGGTGTTGGCCAGGACGGCTCGCTGCTCGAATACCTGCTGTCGGAGAACTACAAGCCCAAGGCGCCGCCGAAGCTGATCATCTGGGAGCTGCCGGCCAACTACCAGTTGGAATCCGAGTCGATGTACCGCCAACTGATCCCGGCGGTCAAAGGCGGTTGCCCGGTGTCCACCGAGGTCCTGGCCAACCGTGTGCAGCGCCCGCCGCTGCGGGTCAACGAGCGCATCGAGCTGCTCAGCAACGCAGGTGATGGCCGCAAGCAGCTCGGCAACGGCCAGGGCTTTCTCGATATCCGTATCAGCGACAAGAACGTCAAGGACTTCTACCTGATCGTCTATTACGACAACGGTGCCCGCGACAAAGTCTGGTTCCGCCGCGAAGCGGTGGTCACCGGCGGCCAGTACTACCTTGAGTTGAGCCGCGCCAAGGAATTTGCCGGCGCCAACCTGCTGTCGGTGTTCATGGAACCGACCAAGCCCGGCACTGCCGCCACCCAAGTGGAAACCCGCGTATGCCTGTAAAGACCTGGACCGCGCTGGGCCTGGGCCTGTGCGCCAGCCTGCAGTTGAGCAACAGCCTGGCGGCCAGCTCGATCTGGCCGCCGCGGGCCACCGCGCAGTCGGCGATGATTGCCGACTACCGGACCCTGAGCTGCAGCAAGCAAGTACCAGCGCCCTACACCGGCAGCTTGCAGTTGCAAAGCAAGTACGACCAGCGCGACGCCAGCAAGTCGACCCTGCGCAGCAGCCCGGACGCCAACAGCGAACAGATCGGCAAGCAGGTCAAACAGTTCATCGGCGGCCTGATCTACGCCAGCAAGCGCTTCCAGCGGGCCAAGAATCCGCAGGAGGCGAACATGGCCCTGGCCTGCCAGGACCAGTGGCTGGAGCGCTGGGCCCAGGCCGGTGCACTGCTCAACCCCGACGCCAGCAGCACCGGCATGGCCGCACGCAAATGGGCGGTGGCGGCCATGGCCTCGACCCTGCTGCTGACCCAGGCCGCCAGCGACGCCAAGCTGCAATTGTCGCCGGCCCAGAAGGCCTGGTTCAGCCAGCTCGGCGAACGCATCATCGCCGAGTACCAGCCGCGCCGCACGCCGGGCTTTACCTGGTTCAACAACCATGACTACTGGGCGGCCTGGGCCGTGGCCGCCACCGGCATGCTGGTGCAGCGCGACGACTTCATCCAGTGGGCCGACGGCAACCTGCGTCGCGGCCTGCAGCAAGCGGTGAAATCCAGCGATGGCAACTACGCCTACCTGCCGCTGGAAGTGGCGCGCAGCAAGCTGGCCGCCACCTACAGCCAGTACGCCCTGGTGCCACTGGTACTGCTGGCGGAATCGGCGCGAGCCAATGGCCTGCCGTGGAGCAGCGACGATCAGCAGACCCTGGAACTGCTGGCCAACTTCGCCGCCCGCAGCATTCTCGACCCCGACGGCCTGCCCGAGCTCAAGGGCCAGTCGCAGACCGACGTCGCCCCGTACAAGCTGGCCTGGCTGATCCCCTTCCTGCAGCGCGCCCCCGGCAACCGCCTGGCTCGCCAGCTGTATGACAGCGAGGACGGCGAGGTCGACAACTACAGCCAGATCGGCGGCCCGCTCAAGCCGTTCTATCCCAAACTGCCGTAACCCAAGGACGAACCGTCATGGCCATGCTTGCCCGCCCGCTTACCCTTTCCTGCCTGGCACTGCTGTTCAGCGCCATGGCCCAGGCCGCCAGCCAGAGCCTGCCACTGCAGCAAACACTGAGCGCGGTAAACAGCGCCGAACACCAGCGCGACCTGCAGCAGTTGCAGCAACAAGTCAGCCAGGCCGTGCAGCTGCAGGTCGACGAACGCCCGCGCCCGGCTGGCCGCGCCACTGTCAGCCTGCAACCGATGTTCTCGTCCCAGGCTGGCAGCTGGCCGTTCGAGCCGTTCGTCAACAACGGCCTGTTCCGCGCCATTGCCGGCTACCAGGCGCATCACCCGCAAGCGGTAATGGTGCGCGGCGGCAGCATTACCCTCGCGCAGTTGCACGATGCCCTGAACGACCCGAAGATCATCAAGCGCTACAAGGACGGCTATCTGCTCAGCTACCCGCTGCTGATCGCCAACGACGGCGGCCTGTTGCTTGAGGGCACCAGCCTGTACCTGTACAGCTACTCCGGCACGGCGTTGATCAACCAGGGCTGGCTGGGCCTGAACCAGTCACGCCTGGAAAGCGTCGCCGGCGACAAACCGGGCAGCACCGACCGCGCCTGGCGGCCGTTCGTGGTGGCCTGGGCCGGCAGCCATACCCAGGTGCTGGGCTCGACCCTCAACCGCCTGGGCTACAACGCCAACCTCTCGCGCGGCCTGACCACCGCCTTGAGCAGCCAGCAGGCAGCGTCAACCCGCCCGGCCACGCTGCTGATCCGCGACAGCCAGCTCACTGAACTGGCCAGCGCCGTGGAGCTGCAACACAGTCAGGCGCAGATCGACAACAGCCAGTTCGGCCAGTCTCGGCAGTACGCCATCGACGTGCGAGACAGCCAAGTGACTGTGCGCAACAACCAGCTGCGCGGCATCGACAACAACAGCGGCATCCGCCTGCGCGGCCAGACCCGCGCACGCATTGAGCACAACCTGATCCTCGGCGCGCACAAGGCGGCCATCGAGGTCAGCGAGCAACAGGGCGCCCTGCTGCTCACTGGCAACCTGATCGGCGACAGCCGTGGCAACGGCATCCAGCTACGCAACCTGGCGCCGACGGCTGGCGCGCCGCTGCTGATCAGCGACAACCTGATCGGCAACAGCCAGGGCAGCGCCGTGGATGCCAGCGAGGTCGGCGCCGTGAGCCTGATCGGCAACCGCATCGGCAACAGCCCGGAGTACGCCGTCAGCCTGCGCAACGCCGCGCCGCTGGCCGGGCCGCTGACCTTGAGCGGCAACACCCTGGGCAAGGTCGGCAAGGCTGTGGTGCGAGTCGAAGGCTTGCAGCAGGTGGTGCTGGGGCCGAACACCTTCGAGGGCAAGCCGATTTTGCAGAACCTGCTGATTGGTGACTTGTTGCCGGTGCAGGGCCTGTTGCTGCAGGCGACCCAGCGTCAGGGCTGCGTGGTGCGGGTCGAGCTAAGCGAACGCCCGTTGCATGCGCAAAAAGCACTCGTCCTCGCCCATGCAGACGAAGCCCTCGCGCTCGTACAGGCGCCGTGCCGGGTTGCTCTTGAACACCATCAGGCGCAGCAGCGGCAATTGCCGTTGGCGGGTCCAGTCGGCCAGTTGCGTTAACACCCAGCGGCCGATACCGCGGTCGCGAAAGCCTTCGAGCAGGTGCAGTTCACGGATGAACAGAGCCTGGCGGTCCTGGCTGAGGCTGAAGTAACCCAACGGCTGCCGGGCTTCGCTGATCAGCCACTGCTCGCGCCACGTCCAGGCCTGGTCGAAGGCTTCTTCCTGCCAGAGCAGGTCGAACTCGCGGTAATAAGGCAGCATGGCCCGGCGGGTGAGGTCGCGGGCGAAGGTGCGGTGCTGGTCGGTGGCGGGGGTTAGTTGCACAGTCATAAGGGCCAGGATATGTGGGAGCCGGCGTTGCCGGCGATGGGCTGCAAAGCAGCCCCATTGACTCAAGGTTTGAACTCATCGGCATAACACACCGGCGAACTGCCCGGCCCCTGGCGCTCCAGCTCATCCTCGAGCCATTGCGCCAACACCGTAGCATTGTTGTGCTCAGTGTCCTTGCCAGCATACAGCAAGGTCACATCGCCCTGCCCGGCCATGCCCAGCAACTTCCACCAATGCTCGGGCCGCGCCGTCAGTTCCTCGCGGTAGCGCTCGGCAAACCCGGCAAAATCCACTTCACCGGCATGAAAAGCCTGACGCAACGCCGTTGAAGGCGCCACCTCCGGCAACCACAAGGCTTGCAGCTGGTCCTTGCGCCGGTTGCGCGGCCACAGCCGGTCGACCAGCACCCGCTGGCCATCGCCAGGCTCCAGCGGCTCGTAGACGCGTTTGCAGCGGATCATCGCTTCACTCCATCGAATGCTCTGTTGATCCTAGGACTTTCCTTGACCGAGGTCACGGTGCTGTCAGCGATTGTTTTTATCATGGCCGGGCAAGGCTAGACCCTTCCTGGTAACCCGGACCCGTCATCATGACCACCCCGACCCTGGCTGGCAGCCCATCGCTGGCCAACCACGATCCACGCCCGCGTCTGAATCACAAACCCGGCCGCACCACCCTGACCCTGTTCTTCGGCCTGCTGGCGGCCGGCCTGGTGTATACCGCCTGGAGCCTGTTCCGCGACATTGACGCCACCGGCACCGTGGTCACCACCTGGACACCCTTTGTGCTGCTCGGCCTGGCGTTGCTGATTGCCCTGGGGTTCGAGTTCGTCAACGGCTTTCACGACACCGCCAACGCCGTGGCCACGGTGATCTACACCCATTCGCTACCCCCGTCGGTGGCGGTAGTCTGGTCCGGCTGTTTCAATTTTCTCGGCGTGCTGCTGTCCAGCGGTGCGGTGGCCTTCGGCATCATCGCCTTGCTGCCGGTGGAGCTGATCTTGCAAGTCGGCTCCTCGGCCGGTTTCTCCATGGTCTTTGCCCTGTTGCTGTCGGCGATCATCTGGAACCTGGGCACCTGGTGGCTGGGCCTGCCAGCGTCCTCATCGCATACCTTGATCGGCTCGATCATCGGCGTCGGCATCGCCAACGCCCTGATGCACGGGCGTGACGGCACCAGCGGCGTGGACTGGAGCCAGGCCAGCAAGGTCGGTTACTCACTGTTGCTGTCGCCGCTGGTGGGCTTTACCTGCGCGGCGCTGTTGCTGCTGGCCCTGCGCATGCTGGTCAAGCGTCGCGAGCTGTACCAGGCACCGGTCGGCAATACGCCGCCGCCCTGGTGGATTCGCGGGCTGTTGATCCTTACCTGCACCGGCGTGTCCTTCGCCCATGGCTCCAACGACGGGCAGAAAGGCATGGGCCTGATCATGCTGATCCTGGTCGGCACCCTGCCCATGGCCTATGCCTTGAACCGGACCATGCCGGCTGACCAGTCGCTGCAGTTCGTCGCGGTGGCCGAGGTCACCCAGCAGGCCTTGCAGCGCAGCGCCCCGCAGGCCGCACCGGCAGACCCGCGACAAACCCTCAGCAGCTTCATTCGCGAGCCGCAGGCCAGCGACGAACTGGTGCCTGCCCTGGCGGCGCTGGCCGGGATGATCGGCACCGAGGTCAAAGGCTACGGTTCGCTCAACCGGGTGCCGGCAGAAGCGATGGCCAACGTGCGCAACGACATGTACCTGACCTCCGAGGCCATCCGCCTGATCGACAAGCACCAACTGGGGCGGTTCGATGCCGATACCCAGGCCAAGGTGCAGGTATTCAAGCAACAGATCGACAACGCCACCCGCTACATTCCGCTGTGGGTGAAGATCGCCGTGGCTATCGCCCTGGGGCTGGGGACCATGGTCGGCTGGCGGCGGATCGTGGTGACCGTTGGCGAGAAGATCGGCAAGACCCACCTGACCTACGCCCAGGGCGCGTCGGCGGAGCTGGTGGCGATGTGCACCATTGGTGCCGCGGACATGTACGGGCTGCCGGTGTCGACCACCCACGTGCTGTCGTCCGGGGTGGCCGGGAGCATGGTCGCCAATGGCTCGGGCTTGCAGATGCGCACCCTCTTCAACCTGATGATGGCCTGGGTGCTGACCTTGCCGGCGGCGATGATGCTGGCGGGGGGGTTGTACTGGTTATTGCGGCAGGTGTTCTGATTTGAATGTACCGGCCTCATCGCTGGCAAGCCGGCTTGCCGGCGATAAGGCCGGCAGGGGCAGCACAAATACCGGAGATTACCCCGGAATCTTCAACCCCCGCTCCACCGCCGGCCGCTGCACGAACGCCGCCAGTACCCGCTTGACGTTGGCAAAGTCATCAAAGCCCACCAGCTCGCCCGCCTCATAAAAGCCGACCAGGTTGCGCACCCAGGGCAGAATGGCGATATCGGCAATGCTGTAGGCGTCCATCACCCACTCACGCCCTTGCAGGCGCTGGTCCAGCACCCCGAGCAAGCGCCGCGACTCGGCCACGTAACGGTCGCGCGGACGCTTGTCTTCGTACGCCTTGCCAGCGAATTTGTGGAAAAAACCCACCTGGCCGAACATCGGCCCGATCCCGCCCATCTGGAACATCAGCCACTGCAGAGTCTCGTAGCGCTGGGCCGGGTCCGCCGACAGCAGTTGCCCGCTCTTCTCTGCCAGGTAAACCAGGATCGCCCCGGACTCGAACAACGCCAGCGGCTCGCCACCCGGGCCATTGGGGTCGAGGATCGCCGGGATCTTGTTGTTGGCGCTCAGGGAAATGAATTCCGGGGTCAACTGGTCATTGCTCTCGAAGCTGACCTTGTGCACCTCGTAGGCCAGGCCGATCTCCTCGAGCATGATCGACACCTTCACGCCGTTGGGCGTGGTCAGCGAGTACAGCTGCAGCAGCTCGGGCTGTTTGGCCGGCCATTTGCGGGTGATCGGGAATGCACTGAGATCAGTCATGAACAGAACCTTGAGCAGAAATTGAGGAAGACACTGTAACCAGTTTTGTCACCGCCGCGCGACCATCACCCAGTCGCGGTGACGCTCCGGGCCACATTCGAACAGCGCCTCGCCGACCTTGCTAAAACCATTGCGCTGATAAAAACGGATGGCCCGGGTGTTCTGTTCATTGACGGTCAGGCGAATCGCCCCGCGCACCGGCGCCAGGGTGTCGTCGAGCAACAGCTGGGCGCCGCCGTGGCCATGGTGCTCGGGCAGCACATAGCAGCGGCTCAGCTCCGGCAGGCCATCAGCCTCGGCAATCCCCAGGGCTTCAGGTGCACTGTCGATCATGCTGTAGCCGACCACGCTACCCAGGTACTCCAGCACCCGCAGGCGCTTGCGCGGATTGAGCAGGTGGAGGACGAAATGCTCGGACTGCAACTGCCTGTCGATGTAGGCCTGCAACGCCTGGGGCGCAGCATCCGGCGGGCTGGCCAGGGCGAAGGTCAGGCCGGCGACATGGCTGAGCGCCTCGGCATCACTGGGCCGGGCAACACGGGTACTGAAAGGCATTAAGCAACATCCTGTCGATCGGGCGAACCGGCATGGTAGCCCGAACCCTCAGAAGGCAAAACAGGAACAACCGAATGCGCCCCAAAAGCCCTGAAAATCGCTGACCGGCACCGACGATTGCCGCGCGCGCTGATGCGCGTGGGCATGCACCGCGCAGGCACCGACGCACTGATGCACCTGGGCGGTCAGCGGCGCGCCCTGGCGCCAGTGCCCGGGGACCTTGGCCACCGGCGACCAGTCGGGCAGCACCGGCAAGGTCGGTGGGTCGAGCCGGGCGAACTCGGCGGCGCCATACACCACCTTGCCATCGACCAGGGTCAGCACCGACTCCAGGTGCTTGATCGCCTCGGCGTCGATACTGAAATAGTCGGCGCTCAAGGCCGTCAGGTCTGCCAGTTGGCCGACCTTGATCTGGCCCTTCTTGCCCTGCTCACTGGAAAACCAGGCGCTGCCGTGGGTGAACAGCGACAACGCCGTGTCGCGGTCCAGCCCCTGTGGGTACAGCTCCAGCCCACCAACGGTACGTCCGCTGACCAGCCAGTACAGCGAGGTCCAGGGGTTGTAGCTGGACACCCGGGTGGCGTCGGTGCCGGCGCCGACCGGGATGCCTTCGCCAAGCATGCGCTTGATCGGTGGCGTGTGCTGCGCCGCCTTGGCGCCGTAGCGCTCGACGAAGTACTCGCCCTGAAACGCCATGCGGTCCTGAATGGCGATGCCGCCGCCCAGCGCCCGCACCCGCTCGATGTTCTTCGGGCTGATGGTCTCGGCATGGTCGAAGAACCACGGCAGGCCGTTGAAAGGGATGTCGCGGTTGACCTTCTCGAACACGTCGAGCATGCGCGAGATCGATTCGTCGTAGGTGGCGTGCAGGCGAAACGGCCAGCGCTGCTCGACCAGATGGCGTACCACCGGTTCCAGATCGCCCTCCATGGCGCCGGGCAGGTCCGGACGCGGTTCGAGGAAGTCTTCGAAGTCGGCGGCGGAGAACACCAGCATCTCGCCGGCGCCGTTGTGGCGCAGAAAATCGTCGCCCTGACCGTACTTGACGCTGCCGGTCCAGTGCTTGAAATCGGCCAGTTCTTCCTTGGGCTTCTGGGTAAACAGGTTGTAGGCGATGCGCACGGTCAACTGCCGGGCCTTGGCCAGTTGCTCGATCACCGCGTAATCGTCAGGGTAGTTCTGGTAGCCGCCACCGGCATCGATGGCGCTGGTCAGGCCCAGGCGGTTGAGCTCGCGCATGAACTGGCGGGTCGAGTTGACCTGGTATTCCAGCGGCAGCTTCGGCCCCTTGGCCAGGGTCGAGTAAAGGATCATCGCATTGGGCCGGGCGATCAGCATGCCGGTCGGGTTGCCGTTGGCGTCGCGCTGGATCTCGCCACCCGGCGGGTTGGGCGTGTTGCGGTCATAGCCGACCACGCGCAGGGCTGCGCGGTTGAGCAAGGCGCGGTCGTACAGGTGCAGGACAAACACCGGGGTGTCGGGCGCCGCCTGGTTGAGCTCGTCGAGGGTCGGCAAGCGGCGCTCGGCGAACTGGAATTCGTTCCAGCCGCCGACCACCCTCACCCACTGCGGCGAAGGCGTGCGCAGGGCCTGGTCCTTGAGCATGCGCAAGGCGTCGGCCAGGGACGGCACGCCCTCCCAGCGCAGCTCCAGGTTGTAGTTCAGGCCGCCGCGGATCAGGTGCAGGTGCGAATCGTTGAGCCCGGGGATCACCGTGCGTTGCTTGAGGTCGATGACCTGGGTCGCAGGCCCGCGCAAGGCCATGACCTGGGCATCATCGCCGACTGCCACGAAGCGCCCGTCGCGAATGGCCACGGCGCTGGCTTGCGGGCGCTCGCGGTCCACCGTGTGCACGCGGCCGTTGTGCAGGATCAGCTCGGCCGGCATTGCCTTTTCGGTCCCGCGCAGAAGGGCCCCGGCGGCCAGAGGCACCGCCGAGTACATGGCCCCGGCTGCGCCAAGCACGGAACTGGCGGCAATGAAGCGGCGGCGGCTGTTGCTGGGCTCGGTCATAAGGCCTCTCTCAGGCAGGATGTACTCACCAGACAGAAACCATAGACCACTGCCGGTCAGACCTCTACCTGCAGCCTGACCGCCGGGTCGCCGAGGATCACGTAGTTGCGTGCATCGTTGCTGGCAATCCACAACGCGCCAAGCGCGAGATCATCACGCTTGGCGATCGGGTCTTTGAGCACGTCCAGTTCACCATTCAACGCTACCGCCACTTCGGCGTGACGCATGGCGAAATGATCCATTGCCAACCCCACGCGCTTGCCCTTCATCAACGCCTGTACGGTGCCCTTGAAGGTGGCCAGGTCATCGCCGCAACCGGGCCAGTCAAACGAGTAGGACCAAGCCCGCTCGACATGTCCGATCACCGCCAGCGCACCGCCGGCCGGCAAGCTCAGCGCACGCATCGGCAAAGCGGCCAGGAACGGCCGCGATGCGAGCTGGCGCAAGGCCTCGTTGCTGCGCTTGAAGTTATCCTGCAGTGGCGTGCCGGCACCATAGCAACAGAAATGCATCATCACGCGGCCGGTCAGGCACAGATGGTCGCCCAGATCATCGGCACTCAAGTAGTAGTCAGCGGGGATCGCCCCCCGATGCTGCTGCGGCCCAGGCCAGTCCTGGCACAGCAAGGCGCCTTGATGGCGCAATTGTCGCGGGTCGCCGCAAGGAAAGCCCATGCCATGGCTGGCGGTGAACAGCAGTGACGGCGGCTGATCCGACAGGTGCCCAAGCAGCCTGGCCTTGGTGGCCTGGTCCCCCACGCACTGCTCGACCTGCCAATGCTCGAGCCCGAGCTGGGCGAGTTGTTGTGCCAGAGGTTCGACCAGCAGCCCGCAACTCAGCCGAGTGGCCGCATCCGCCTCGTTGCAGGGGCCGAAGAACAGTGCCTGGTGTCTCGATGCGACCTCGGCCGCCTGCGCCGCGACGACCGACCGGGCGTAGTCGTGGTAGCCCTGCAGATGGTCAAAATGGATTCGGCCTACTGCATAGCTGACGGCCAGTTCATACTGGAAGCGAAAAGGAATGTCCTGCGGGTCAGCAACGATCAACAGGTAGTAGGGTACTTGGCAGGGCGCGACAACGCCGGGTGACTTGCCTCGGGGCTGACGCGCCAGCCATACACGTGCGGTATCGCCTGGCCAGTAACCCTCTTCGCCGCTGAACTCGCGGTACAACGCCCCGGCCTCCATAGCCCGCAACGCCAGCAGCGGGGCCAGTGCCTGACGAATCCCGGCGGTTGCCGAACGTGCAAAAATCACCGCCCAACCGGTTTGCGCCAATGCCTGGCCATCCATGTCCAATGGCAAACCGAAGCAGGCCTGCCTTTTCAGGTCACGCGCCTTGAGGGTATCAAGATCGCTGGCAGGGTCGTTGAGTTGCATCAGGCGCTGCCCCAGGCGCTCTGGAGTCAACGGTGCTGTCAGGTAACTGCCGTCGGCGCCATTGATGCCATTGAAGACAAACGCCTCGTTGTTCATTGCGCCTGCGCCTGGGTTGGCACATCGATGACTACCGTTGGCTTGCGCGCCAAACGTAACGCGGTGTCGCGCATCAACCCCAGCTGCAACTGCCATTGCCAGAGGGCGTTGCTGGACACCAGCAATTCGTCAGCCGCCGCGACCAGTGCGGTAATCGGGGTACCCCTCGGACTGCCCACGGGTGCGCATTGGTCTTCGCTGACCGGCGTGGCGCACAACACCATCTGTCCTTCGCGGTCTCCGCTGACCAGCAGTGAGGAGTCGTATTGGGTAAGGTAAGCGATGCTCGACACCGCACGGTTGTGCCACTGGCTGGAACCCAGACGCTGCAGGTCGGCAACCCGCCATTCGATAACCGACGCATCATCGCCACCGGAGGCGAGGCGTTCGCCGTTAGTGCTGAAGGCCAGCGCAGTGATCAGTGCCTGGGCGCCGGCGGTGACTTGATTGGCCTTGCTCAGTTTGCCGCCGTCGGTGGACCATAACTCGATCACACCCGAATCCCCCGCTATGGCCAACTGCTTGCCGGAGGGGTTGAAGGCCAGCGCCTTGATCCGTTGCTGCTCGGCAAGCGCCTGTTCATCCGCCAGTGACCAGCTGCCACTGGCGTCTTGCACCCAGAGTTTCAGCTGATTGCCAAAGGCACTGGCGAGCAATTGCCCGCCGGGCTGAAACGCCACTGACTCATCACGTTCACTACGGCATTGCAGCTCCTGCTTGCCGGCTTTCCTTTCCAACTTGCGTTGCGGCGCATCGCCGGCCACGTCCCAGACTTGCAAGAATCCATCGCAGGTCAAGGCGGCCAGGGTGTGCCCATCGGCTGACAACGCAAGGGTGGTCAGTCGCCGCTCAGGGCCAGGGAAGTCCAGGGCCTGGGGATGCGCGTGCGCATCCCCCCGGCGCCAACGCCGGACACTGAGGGTATTGGCCGCCAACCCGACCACCACCTGCTGGTCAAACGAGGTTGTCATTGCTCGCCAGGGGCCTTCGCTACCGGTCATGCGGCTGGTCAATGGCGTCATGCGGTTCAGGTCGAGCATGCGGATCTGGGTGCCGCCGCCCACTGCGACGATGCCCTCCTGCTGAGGGTGCAGGGCAATACTGTAGAGTTTCTCGCCCCATCCATCGACGCGTACGACCTGGATGGCGGATGCCAACTGCTGGGTATCCAGGGGTTTGCCTGCTTGTGCAGGCAGCGTCCACTCGAGCAATAGCTTGTCACCGCCTACGCTATAGAGCTTGTTGCCTTTGCTGGAAAATGCCATGGCCGTGACGCGGCCGTGGTGCATGAAGCTGGGAACCACCACACCGGTGTCGGCCGGTTTTTGTGCCCATAGATCCCAGAACAGCAGACTGCCATCTGCGGTACCTGCCGCCAGCCAGCGCCCGGAGGGGTCGATCGCTGCCGCAAATACACCGACTTTCTTGCGAATGACCTCCAGGGTGTGCAGGGCGACGACAGGTGCAGTGGCCTTGCCGGGCACGTTCCACAGCCCGAGATTGCCTTCGGTATCGGCTGAGACCAGGTAGCCGGCATACTTTCCGGCTGGCACAAACATAACCCTGGAGATGTTGGTGGTGTGATAGCCACTCAACGTGGTAACCACGGCCGGCTTGGCCAGGTCAGCCAACGACCAGACCGACAGGATCGGTTGTCTGTGGCGATTGCCCGGTGTCACCAGCCACTGGCCGCTGGCATCAAATTGCGCGCTCATCAATACGCCACGGTCAACGCTGACAAAGGGTGCAGTAAAGCGCGCCAGCTCCGCCGGGGCCGCGCCGCCTTCCTGCCAGAGCACCATTTCACCGATGCGGTTGGCGGCGACCAACAGCTTGCGTAGTGGGTTGTAGGCCAGCGACTGGATGCTCTGTCCTTCATCGTTGACCAGGCTCACACCTGGCGCATCCCCTCCGGCCAGGGGCCAGGCGAACGTTTGTCCGTTCCAGTCGCCGGAGTACAAGTGCCCGCCGTCACCCGAAAACTGCAAGCCCTTGACCACATGGCCCTGCCCGACCACGCGAGTCAAGGGCGGGCTCGAACCCAGCGCCTTCAACAAACTGCGAAAATACAGAGCCTGCATCGGCTCACTCGTACCAGGCTCCAGGAGCGACAAGCTGCTCAATGACCGACCACTGTCGGTCTGCACGTTTGCCTCCATCATCCGCGCCTGGAGCAGCTTTTCCTGTGCCTGGTACTTGGCTTGCAAGGCTTCGGCACTCCGCTCGTCCGCAGCGATTTTCGCTTGCTCTGCTGAATCCTTGGCAACGTTGGCACTGATCCAAGCAATTGCCACGAATACCAGGCCGAAGACCAGGCCGCCGATCAACCCCGCGGCAACCCCCAGGCGTTTGCCCAACTGGCGGTTGTCAGCGCGTATTTGCTCGTTACGTCGCGCCTGCTCCAGGTGTTCAGCCTGCAGGTCCCGGGACTCCTGGAGAAATTCGCATTCGATGGGATTGAGTTCGCCGGGATGCTCTTCCACGAACTCCTGGGCCTTGAGCAATTCCACAGGGTTGAGTAGCAGATTTTCCGGGCGGTTTTCCTTGATCCACTGCATAGCGCGCTTCTGCACAAGCTGCAGGTGCGACTCTCGCCACTTCTGGTTGTTGTCCAGGATCGGTTTGACCAGGCGATCATGGGACAGCTCCAGCCAGGTGCGTTCACCCGAGGTATCGGCACGTAACAGGTGGCCATCGATCAACGAGTCCACCGCTTCATCCAGGGCCGGATCCACACCGATTTCCCGCAACACCCGGGTACGTACCCGGCTGTCAGTCAACAGTCTTGTCTCGATCCAGTCACGCAGAGTGCGTTCTCGAATCTCCCGACCGGCGCTGGCCCGATTCAACTCGACCTGGTAGTACTCCTCCAGTGCGGTATCGACCTCGTTGCTCTGCCCATCCGCGTGGATATCCGCCGAGGTAATTGCTCGCTGCTCGCCAATGACCACTTTGTCCCACAAGCGCAAGCTGACGACCTGCAACTGCACAGGTTCGACGTAGCGCCCTTGCTTGGTATTGCGCTCTCCCGGTTGGCCGGTGCCGCTGAGGTCGCTGACCAGGCGCTCGGCGGCGGCCGCTTCGAACCAACCCGCTGCCGGGCCGACGATCGCCTCCGTTGCCTGCGTCCGATCCAGCGGTTCCAGCCGATAACGGAAGGTCAGGGCCGTCGGTATCAAATCCAGATAAGGCTCGAGTTCGGCAACATAGTCCTCGCGCATCGAGAACAGTGCCCAGACCTGTTGTACCTGTGGCGTCCCCTCCTCACCGGGCCCGAGGTCAATGCCTTCACTCAACAGTTTGCCCAACTGCTGGATGAACGCCTGCTTGCACTCCCAGTCGTAACGATCGAGGGTAAATAGCTCTTCAAACTGGTCGAGAACCAAAACCGGAAACACCCCGTTTGGCTGCTCCGCGTCAGCGTTCTGCATGCGCATTTTCAAATAGCTTGCCAGTGTCTGCTGAGCCAACTCGGCTTCGCTCATGCGCTCATCGCCGCGCCCCGCCTCCATGGAATGCAAGGTAGCCATCAGGTAGGGATTGAGCGATTCGATGTCGCCCGCGCCAGTCGCGCTCAGGCTATCCAGACGGATGATCGGCAATGGCCACAGGCGCTCTCTGAGTTGCGGTAGCAAGGCGGCCTGTATCAGCGACGTCTTGCCAGCACCTGAGGGTGAAATCAGCAGCACGATGCGCTTGCTGATCAACAGGTCGAACAGCACCTGGGTTTCCTGCTCCCGCCCATACAGCGTTTTGCCTTCAGTGAACGGTAACGGACCAATATAGGGGTTGGCATGGTCTGTCATGGCACCACCTCGTTACGCGTCGGGAGGGATTACACCTTGTTCGATACAACGTTCTGTCAGTGACTGGATAAACGCCTGGGCACTGCCCCAGAACACATGAATCTTGCCCTGATGAGGATCTATGAAATACTTGGCGAGGTAATCACTGGCGCGGTCCGGGTCGATGATCAGGCCTTCACGCGGACTGACCTGCACCGCCACGCGGGTACCGTTAAGCGAACTTCCCGGCTGCATCAGGATACCTTTGAGCAGCACCCGGAAATCCCAGTCGTCGGGTTGAAATCCCAGTAACAGCGCACCGTGCGACGCCAGCGCGCTGGACACCGCCCCCGGAATACTTGCCAGCTGGGAGCGCTCATTGCGTGTGACCGCCATAAGAAAATCAAAATAATCATCTTCGGTAATGACCAGGCTGCTGGTGTATTCGAGGCTGCCATAGACATAAAAGATCAACGGTTCGGCAACACTCGGCTTGTAATTCTTCGGCAGTGACGGGCCATAGAACTGCGGTGTATTGTTACTGGTCACCCAGGTACACAAGGCAATCTGCGGTTGTTTACCTGCCTCGATCAATGCATCCCTGAGAAAATTATCCCGATTGGCATTGATGTAAATCGGCACTGGCAACCTGGCCAATAACCGATGCATATCGTCCTTATGGTGCTGTCGCTGATAACGGCCTACAAATGCCATTAACTCATTGAGGGTTTGATCCGAGTCTTTGCCGTTGCGCAAACGTTCACCCACGTCATCGTCCAGTATCGCCAGCTGTTCTTTGTAGCGTTCACGGATGTGCGATATCAAATACGATTGAAGTTCCGCCACGACCACATTCGGACTTTGCCGACATTTCAAGTACTGGGCGACATGTTCGATCCGGTCGCGGTGTTGCGGCGCGAGCGGGAATTCATACAGTTGCGCCCACTTCTTGGCAATGTTGCCCATGCTGCCCAGTGTCGACTCCACCAGTCCGGGCCCCAGAATCGGCACGCATTCTTCCTTGGCCACATCGGTGATGATGCTTTTCCATTTGTCGAACTGGGCGTCAGGCTGGGCAAACGCCGGCCACAACCGCCCGGAGCGCAAGCGCATGAACAGCACCGGCATCCACCAGTCACTTTCAGCGCGCACCTGGCTGCGCGCGGCGGCCACGGCCCGGTCGATCTGGCCGTGGCAGGCGAGTTCCTCGAACAGCGCGCTGATGAACATGGCGCTGGTGCGCTGGGTGATCGCACCTTGCATGGCAATTACCGCCGGTACCCCTGCCGCGGCCAGGCTGGGGCCGATGGCGGTCAATGCACCAGCGTGCTCGTCGCCGGCGCTGGCGCAGGAAGCGAGGACAATCAAGCGAGGCCGCTCGTCCATGTCACGAATACGTTCGACCAGTTCCTTGCCTTCGATGAAATGCGAAGTCTTGTCTTCTTTTTCGAGCAACAGCCGGGGCTTGCCATCGCTGGTAATCGCCCCATGGCAAATGATGTAGAGGACATCGGCATACTTCTGTTTCAGGGCAGTGGCAATATTGAACACCGAGGCGGGTTTATCCAGGGTGCGCATCTGTATGGTAGTTGCCGCACGCTCTTCGCCTTGCTTCACCGCTGTCGTGACCCTGGCCAGCTCGGCAGCACTGTCGATGGCCGCGAAGTTCCAGCGCGTGTTCAAGTCATCCGGGTTGGACACCACCACCAGCGTGGAGATTTCCCCGCTGTCGGCACGCGGCTGCCAGCGAAAGTCCCGGGCACTGAGGAAGCGAGAAAACCAGACATTCTCCTGCACCAGCAGTCGACTGTTGTCATCCGGATCCTGCAAAGTTTCCCAGCGCAAGGCATGAAGTTCTGGGGCACTGCTCTGGATATTCAAACGCACGCGCAATCCATGTTGCCTAGCCGCTGCAACACGTGCATGTAAATACGCTTCACGCAATGGACTACCCGCGCCGGAAAACAACATGTGTGTCAGTAAAGTTCCGTAGCGCCCGGCATCGAGCACGGCATCACGAAGTTGGGCCATATCAAAGGTTATGCGCACCGGCGCAACCAGTTCATTCTCCGTATCACTGCTCGGATTCATGAACCGTGCATCCAGCAGATAACTGCTTACATCATGCCAGGCCAAGCGCAACTCTAGTTCACAGTATTCATTTTTCGGCATGATATTCAGCTTCCTGACAACACCGCGTTCCCTTGGTATAGCAGGCGCTATCCTGCGCGCAAACCACAGCCAGGCACAGGTGCTTCAAGCACGCAACAGAACAGCCATACTATCGCTAACTGGCGAAGTGGCAATAACAGCTTATTACCTTTGGCTGTTATCCCGTCGCCCTGCGTTAGTTGCAATTTACATGTTTATTCAAGATGTTACCCCTGATCTTGGATCTACAAGCGGCCCCGTGCACGGGGCCTTGACCATCGGTCGGAATGCAGCTTGTTGCTCAACGCCGACGAAACAGCGGCCGTGGCTCGATCACCGAACGCCCATACAGCACGCTCATGCCAGCCAGGCCCAGCAAGGCATCCTGCGCGCATTTGTCTTCACGCACCGCGTAGCTGTCAAAACCGCACTGGCGCATATGGCTGAGCTGGTCGCGCAACACGTCGCCGACCGCACGCAGTTCGCCGTGCCAGCCCAGCCGGCTGCGCAGCAAGTAGGCCTGGCTGTAGCCACGGCCGTCGCGAAAGCTGGGGAAGTCCACCGCAATCAACGGCACCTGTGCCAGCCACGGGCGCAACGGTTCGACATCATCGTCCGGGCCCAGCCACAAGCCGTCACGCCCCAGGGGCCGCTGGGCGCGGCGGGCAATCCAGGTGGCCAGCGGCAGAATCAGCAGGCCGTCGGGCAGCACCTCGCCGGGTTCGCGCAACAGTTGCCAGGGATCGTGCTCGATCAACTGCGCCTCACCATTGCGCAGGCCAATCACATTACGCATATCAGCTCCTCCGGGCGCTTGGCATAGACCCGTTCCTTGAAGGGTTCCAGGCCGACCCGGCGCACGGTGTCGACAAAGGCTTCGTCCTGCTCGCGGTAGGCGCAATAGGTGGCGATGATCTGCTCGATCACCTGCGGGATCTCGGCGGCGCTGAACGACGGGCCGATGACCTTGCCCAAGGTACTGTGCTTGCCCTGGGCGCCGCCGAGGGTCACCTGGTACCACTCGCTGCCGTTCTTGTCGACGCCGAGGATGCCGATGTTACCGATGTGGTGGTGGCCGCAGGCGTTGATGCAGCCGGAGATGTTCAGGCTCAGCTCACCCAGGTCGTGCAGGTAGTCCAGGTCATCGAAGCGGCGCTGGATCGACTGGGCGATGGGGATCGACGTGGCGTTGGCCAGGGCGCAGAAATCGCCGCCCGGGCAGGCGATGATGTCCGTCAGCAGACCAATGTTGGCCGTGCCCAGGCCGCGTTCGCAGGCCAGGCGCCAGAGCGCGTGCAGGTCACGCTTGCGCACGTCCGGGAGAATCAGGTTCTGCTCGTGGGCAATGCGGATTTCGCCGAAGCCGAACTGCTCCGACCAATCGGCCACCGCGTCCATCTGCGCATCGGTCAGATCGCCCGGTGGCGAGGCATCGCCCGGTTTGGTCGAGAGCACCACGCTGGCATAACCCGGAACCTTGTGCGCCTTGACGCAGCAAGCCACCCAGCGGGCGAAGGCGTGGTCCTGGGCCAGGTGGGTGTCGTAGGCCAGGTCATCGTCAATGACACTGCCGTAGGCTGGAGGCTCGAAGGCCGCAGCCACGCGCTGGAACTCGTCCTCGGTGAGTTGCGCCGGGCCGTCCTTGATGTGTTGCCACTCCTCCTCCACCTCGCGGGAAAACGCCTCGATGCCCAGCGCCTTGACCAGGATCTTGATCCGCGCCTTGTACTTGTTGTCGCGCCGGCCATGGCGGTTGTACACGCGCAAAATGGCTTCGACATACGACAACAGGTGCTGCCACGGCAGGCCCTCGCGAATCTGCAAACCGAGGATCGGCGTGCGCCCCAGGCCGCCGCCGACCATGACCCGCAGGCACATCTGGCCGTGGCCGTCGCGGTACAGGTAGAGGCCGATGTCATGCATCATGATCGCCGCGCGGTCTTCAATCGCCGAACAGATGGCGATCTTGAACTTGCGTGGCAAAAACAGGAACTCCGGGTTGATCGTCGACCACTGCCGGAGGATCTCGGCCAGCGGCCGCGGGTCGAGCAACTCGTCGGCGGCAACGCCGGCAAAGGCTTCGGTGGTGATGTTGCGCACGCAGTTGCCGGAGGTCTGGATCGCATGCATCTCGACCTCGGCCAGGCGCTGGAGGATGTCCGGCACCTGGGCCAGTTCGATCCAGTTGAACTGGATGTTCTGGCGCGTGGTGAAGTGGCCATAGCCGCGGTCGTACTCGCGGGCGATCTGCGCCAGGGTGCGCATCTGCCGGGCGCCGAGGGTGCCGTAGGGAATGGCCACGCGCAGCATGTAGGCATGCTTTTGCAGGTACAGGCCGTTTTGCAGGCGCAGGGGCAGGAACTCTTCTTCACTCAGTTCGCCAGCCATGAACCGGCGCACCTGATCGCGAAACTGCGCCACGCGCTCGAACACCAGCGCACGGTCATACTCGTCATAGTGATACATGGTTCGGACCTCATCAGGGAGGCCGTTACTATGGCTTTTGGGTGTACTGGGTTACAGATTCAGGTTGGCGGGATTTATACGGATCAGATGGTAAAAGCATCGCGGGTCAAGCCCGCTCCCACAGGTACTGTTTGCACCGGACCCTGTGGGAACTGGCTTGCCAGCGATGAGGCGCTAATGCACAGCACCCTCCGTACGCTTCAACTCACCAATCTTCTCCAACCGCGCCCGCACGATGTTGCGGCTGATGTTCAGCAAGCGCCCGGTCTGCAACTGGTTGCCATGGCAGAAGCGGTACGCGGTGCGAAACACCGTTTCCTCGATATGCTCGTACAAGTCTGGAATGTTCTGCTCGAACAGCGCCGTCAGCGCCGCCTCAAGGTTCGGCGGCTCGCTGGCCAGGCGCAGCGGCTGGCTGTGTTCTTCCTGGCGGATGCCCACCGAGCGCATGTCCACCAGGTGCAGGTCGGCCGGCTGCACCACCTGTTGCCGGCACACCAGCAGCGCGTGGTGAATGGCGTTTTCCAGCTCGCGGATGTTGCCTGGCCAGCTGTGCGACAGCAGCTTGCGTTCGCTTTCCAGGCTCAGGCTGGCGCGGCTGTAGCCCAGGCGCTGGCAGTGCTCCTCAAGGAAGAACTCGGCCAGCGGCAGGATATCCCCCGGACGTTCGCGCAGCGGCGGCAGGCGGATGGTCGCCACGTGCAGACGGTAGAACAGGTCTTCGCGAAAATGCCCGGCCACCACCGCATCGGCGAGGTTGACGTTGGTCGCCGCCACCAGGCGCACGTTGATCGGGATCGGCGTGCGCGAGCCCAGGCGTACCACTTCGCGCTCCTGCAGCACCCGCAGCAGTTTCACCTGCATGTTCAGCGGCAGGTCGCCGATCTCATCGAGGAACAGCGTGCCGCCGTTGGCCGCTTCGAACCAGCCGGCCTTGCTGTTGGTGGCGCCGGTAAAGGCGCCCTTCTCGTGGCCAAACAGCTCGCTCTCGACCAGGGTTTCGGCAAAGGCGCCGCAGTTGACCGCCACGAACGGCTCGCGCCCGCGACGGCTGAGCTGATGGATATGGCGGGCCACCAGCTCCTTGCCGGTGCCGGTCTCGCCGATGATCAGGGTGTTGGCTTCACTCGGCGCCAGGCGTTCGATGCGACTGAGCAGTTCCTGGGAGCGCGGGTCCTTGAACACCAGGACGGTGGCGCGAACGGATTTGGTCAGTTCCCGGGCGTGGGGATGGGTTATCAGCGACATGGTGCATTCCTGGCAGTGAAAGCGCTGGGCCATAGTGCCCGAAACAAATTAGAACAAATAATTATTAATTAGTATTTATATATACCTATTAGAGATATGCGCTCTGCGTTGCTGCTCCAGCAACAGTCGGCCAGCAACGCGTGGTGGCTGGCCAGCATCGATGCCCTCAGGCAACCCCCATGCTGGCAACGCAGCCCTTGAAAACCAAGGCCTGCAGCGCCCTGGCACGCATTTCGCTCAAGCCTGGCACACGCACCGTGCAAGGACCTCTCGATGAAACTGCAGAACACATTCGCCTTCGGCCTGAGCCTGCTGGCCCTGTCGCTCAGCGCCATGGCCGCTGACACCTTCGCGCCCAAACCCGACCCGCTGCAAGGCGATGGCCGGGTCTCGGCGTTCTACAGCTGGAGCCAGGCCATCCCCGCCAGCCCCGGCAAACTGTTGCGCAGCGAGCCGCTGGAACAGACCCTGAGCCTGCCCGGCGCGGCGTCGCAACTGCGCATCCTCTATAGCTCCACCGACGGCATCGACGGCAAGACCCCGGTGGCAGTGTCTGGTGCACTGTTCATTCCTAAGGGCAAGGCACCGGCAGGCGGCTGGCCGCTGGTGACCTGGGGCCATGGCACGGTGGGTGTGGCGGATGTCTGCGCGCCGTCCTGGGCCGGGCGCTCGTACCGCGACGTGCAGTACCTGGCGCGCTGGCTCAACGAGGGCTACGCCATCGTCGCCACCGACTACCAGGGCCTGGGCGTGCCCGGCGGCCACCCGCTGCTGAACAACCGCATGGCCGCCTACGGCATCCTCGACGCCGCCCGCGCGGTGATTGCCGGGGTGCCGGGGCTGGCCAATAAGGTGCTGGTGGTCGGCCAATCCCAGGGCGGCGCCGGCGCCTTTGCCTCGGCCGCCTATGCGCCGACCTACGCCCCGGACCTGGGCCTGAAGGGCAGCGTCGGCACCGGGGTGATCTACACCGTGGGAACGAAGAACGTCGGCGAGCAGGACCCGGACAAGGTCGACGCCTCCCTGGCCTACGGCTTCTACACCTTGCTGGCGGCCCAGCAGTACGACCCACGCATCGACCCGCGCGACTTCTACACCGACAAGGCCCTGCCGCTGTTCGAACAGGCGCGCAGCACCTGCCTGTCATCACTGGTGGCCGATGTGCTCGGCACCGGCCTGACCCCGGCCAACACCCGCAAGATCAACAGCGGCGAACAGCTCAAGCCGTGGCTGGCGCAGGTGTCCTACCCGACCCTGAAACTCAAGCAGCCGATCTTCATCGGCACCGGCGCCGAAGACAAGACCCCGGCCGCCGCCACCCAGGTGGCCTTGATGCAGGACGCCTGCAAGACCGGCTCGATTGTCGAAGGCCACCTGTACAAGGGCCTGGGCCACAGCGAGACGGTCAACGCCTCGCTCAAGGACTCGCTGCCCTTCGCCCGCAAGGTGTTCAGCGACCAGCCCATCAGCGCAATCTGCAACCCCACCGTGCAATAAGGACAATCACCGTGAGCATTGAATTTTTTACCCGCCTGCCGTTGCACGGCGAAACCCAGTTCCTCCCTGGCGATCCGCGCAACCGCGGCGACTGGCATGCCGGCAGCGACAGCACCGGCGCGGTGTCGAACTTTGCCGTGGGCGATCACTTCACCTACATCGACTACCTCGGGCAGATCGCCCGCGCCGCCGAGATCAACGGCTTTGGCGGCGCGCTGATGGTCAACGCGCCGTCTGGCGAAGAGCCGTGGACGGTGTGCTCGCTGCTGGCCCGCGAGACCCGCACCTTAAGCTACGTCACCGCCTTCCAGCCCTACCACTACACGCCCTGGGTCGCCGTGCAGCAGGCCGCCACCTACCAGCGCGCCACCGGCAACCGCCTGGTATGGAACATCATCAATGGCGGCTCGGACGTGATCCAGCGCCAGGTCGGTGACTTCAGCGACCACGATGAACGCTACGAACGCGCCATCGAGTTCATGGACGTGGTCAAGGGCTACTGGCACTCGGAGAACTTCCACTACCAGGGGCGCTTCTACAAGGCCGAAGGCGGCGGCCTGCGCGGGCCGCAGAAAAAGGCCGAACTGCCGTTGATCTGCACTGCCGGCTCGTCGATCGCGGCGCGGGAGTTCGCCGCCCGTCACGCCGACTTCTACCTGATGCGCGCCGAGCATCCGGACGAGATCCGCGCACTGATCGCCGATATCCGTGAACGGGCGCTCAAGCATGGCCGCAGCAACATCCGCTTCGGCCTGTCGATCGATGTGATCACCCGCGAGACCGAAGCCCAGGCCCTGGCCGAGGCCAAGCGCTTCTTCGACGAAGGCGTGGCCAAGGGCGCGGTCAAGGCCGTGGCCGCCCATGCCGGGCTGCGCACTGCGCGCAAGCTCAGTTACGAAAATGAGTACTCGGCCAAGGATCAAAGCCGGCCGTTCGACGACTTTTTCATCTACCCCAACGTCTGGGCCGGCTTCGGTTACATCGGCATCCCGCCGGGCCTGGCGCTGGTCGGCAGCTACGAGAACGTGGTGGCGCGGATTCGCGAGTACAACCAGTTAGGCATCGACCTGTTCTTTCTCGCCGGCTACCCGCACCTGGAAGAAGCCTACCGCCTGGGCGAGCACATCCTCCCGCACTTTCGCGGCGAGCGAGCGCCATTACGGCGGATCGACACCCAGGCGCCGGCCCTGCGTGCAGCAGGAGGCTGAGGCCATGGACCCTTTTGATTACCAGCGCCGGCGCTTTCTCGGCTATAGCCTGGCGCTGGGCGGCGGGCTGCTGCTCAGTGGTTGCGGCCCCGAGCAGCCGGCCGCCAGCCCTGTTGCCAACGACCCGCCGCGCCACGGCGGGCGCCTGCGCCTGGGCGTGCTGTCCGGCGGCCAGGTCGGCAACCTCGATGCCCACAAACCGATCGGCAGCGGCATCGTCCGCGGCTTTGCCCTGTACAGCAAGCTGTGGGAATGGGACGAGCAGATGCAGCCGCGCCTGGCCCTGGCCGAAGAGGCCGAAGCCAGCGCCGACGCCAGCACCTGGACCGTGCGCCTGCGCCAGGGCCTGGAATTTCACAACGGCAAGACCATCGACGCCGACGACCTGATCTTCTCCATTCGCCGCCTGACCGACCCGCAACTGGCCTCGCCCTATGCTGCGCTGCTGCACTGGGTCGACCGCGACAACCTGGAAAAGCTCGACGCGCGCACCGTGCGCATCCGTTTCAAGGACGGGCGCAGCTACCTGCCGCTGGCAGAAACCTGGGTCAACTTCGGCGGCATCGTCCCGGTCGATTACCACCCGCTGACCAACCCGGTCGGCGCCGGCCCTTACAAGCTGAAAAGCTTCACCCCCGGCCAGCGCTCGGTGTTCAGCCGCTTCGAAAACTACTACAAGGACGGCAGACCCTACGCCGACGAACTGGAGATCATCGACTTCAAGGACCAGGTCTCGCGTCTGGCCGCCTTGCGCGCCGGGCAGATCGACATGGCCAACGGCCTGCCCAGCGAGCAGTTGCAGATCATCGAACGCGACCCGCGCCTGCAACTGGTGACTTCGGTCAGCGGCAACTGGCTGTCGTTCGAGATGAACACCAGCAAGCCGCCGTTCGACAACCCGAAAGTCCGCGAGGCGTTGCGCCTGCTCGCCGACCGCCCGGAGCTGGTGCGCCGCGCCTTGAATGGCCAGGGCCGGGTAGCCAACGACCTGTACGCACCGAACGACCCGACCTTCAACCACCGCCTCGGCCCACGCCCGCATGACCCGCAACGGGCGGCGCAACTGCTGCGCGAAGCCGGCTATGACAAACTCGAAGTCGAGCTGGTAACCACCAGCGGCCCGGCCCTGGCTTCGGCCCTGGTGTTCGCCGAACAGGCCAAGGCCATCGGCGTGACCCTCAAGGTGCGTCAGGTCGACCAGGCCACCTTCGACGGCCCGCAGCACGATCAGTGGCAACTGAGCACCGGCGGTACCATCGGCGCGCCGTTTCTGGCCAGCGCCATGCACATCGATGCGCCCTTTGCCGTGGCCAACAAGACCCACTTCAACGACCCGCAGTTCAGCCAACTGTTCCTCCAGGCCATGGCCCAGCCGGACCTGGCCAAGCGCAGCGCCCTGGTGCACCAGGCCCAGCAGATCCAGTACGAGCGCGGCGGCTTGCTGATCTGGGGCTATGTGAATCTGCTTGATGCCTTCTCCCGCCAGGTCGGCGGCGCCGCAGCCGAGCAGACGCTGTTCAGCACCTGGCGTTTCGACAATCTCTGGCTACGCGGCCAGGCCTAGCGCAACCCCGCCTGACGCTGGCGGTATTCCCCCGGCGTCAGTTGCGCGTAACGCAAAAAGAACCGGCTGAAATACGCCGGGTCCTTGAAGCCCAGGCGGTAGCAGATCTCGTTGGCCGAGCTGCCGGTGTACAGCAGCAGGCGCCGCGCCTCCTGCATCAGCCGTTCGAGGATCAGGCGCTTGGACGGCAAGTCGGCGATGCGCCGGCACACTTCGTTGAGCCGCGCCTCGGTGACGCCGATGCCCTGGGCATAGCGCGCCAGCGGCCAGTGTTCGAGGTAGTGGGCCTCGATCAGTTCGTTGAAACGATGGAACACCTGCAGGTCTTCATGCCGGGTTGGCCGGGCCGGCAGCGAGCGGGCGCACAGGCGCAGCAGGCTGGTCATGATCAGCCGCGTCAGGCTTTCCAGGGCCGCCGCGCGCCCGGCTGCGCTGGCGTTGATCTCGCTGTGCAGCTCATCGAAGAGCAGCGCCAGGCGCCGCGCCTCGGCGGCGTAGCTCGGCTCCAGGCCGCTCAAGGCCACGCAGGCCGGCGCCACCTGCGGCCCCGGCGCCAACCCAGGATCGGCTTCGAGCAACTGCCAGACCAGTTGCTGACGCACGGTCAGCACATGGCCGTCGGCATCGGGCTCGGTGACGAAGGAATGCGGGATGGTCGGCGGGGTGAGGAAGAACATCGGCCCCGATTCGACGTACTGCTGGTCGTCCAGGTACACCCGCACCGTGCCGCTCTCGACGTAATGCACCTGGAAAAACCGGTCATGGCGGTGCACCGGCATGTTGCGGCCGAAGAACCCGGCCAGGTTGCCGAGCTTGTCGTAGTGCACCTCGGCATCGCTGTAGCGCTGATCGTAGACCTGACCGATGTTGATGTTGGGGATTGGTTGGCGCTCGCTCATGGCCCTGCTCACTCTTATTGTTGTGCCGCCAGCTTACTCCTGCAGCAAGCCGCTTGCATTTCGTTAACATCTTAATTATAACGTTAATACATTAACAATTATTCGAGCAGGGACCCTGCCCCTGCCCCAGCCAGGAGAAGCCCATGAGCCGTGCCTTGCACGATGCTGCCAGCGGTACCCTGTTCGGCGTTGCGCTGAACTATCAGGGTTTGCTGAACCAGCGTCTCGCCGAATTCGAACAGCCGCCGTATCAAAAGCCGCCGGTCAAGCCGGTGCTGTTCATCAAGACCCCCAATACCCGTAATGGTCACGGCCAGCCGGTGGTCTACCCGCAGGGCATCGAGCAGCTGCAACCGGGCCCGGCCCTGGGTGTGGTGATCGGCAAGCGTGCCACCCGGGTCAGCGTCGACAACGCCTTGGCGCATGTTGCCGGCTACACCATCGTCAACGAATTCAGCCTGCCGGAAGACAGCTACTACCGCCCGGCGGTCAAGGCCAAGTGCCGCGACGGCTTCTGCGCCCTGGGCCCTGAGCTGGTACCCGCCGCGCAGGTTGCCGACCCGCAGCAACTGAGCATCAAGCTGTTCATTAATGGCCAACTGCGCCAGCAAAACAGCACCGCCAACATGGTCCGCAGCGTTGCCCAGCTGATTGCCGAGATCAGCGAGTTCATGACCCTGCACGAAGGTGATGTGCTGATCACCGGCACCCCCGAAGGCCGCGTCGATGTACTGCCCGGGGACCAGGTAGAAGTCGAGATCAGCGGCCTCGGGCGCCTGACCAACAGCATCGTTGCCGCGCAGGAGAAGCGCTGATGAAACACGCACGTATCCGCTACCAGGGTGAAGTCCACGCCGTCACCGTCGAGGCCGACAACGCCGTGCGCCTGGCTGATGGCCGGTTGTTGCCGGAGCAGCAGGTCGAGTGGCTGCCACCGGCCACCGGCAACATGTTCGCCCTGGGCCTGAACTACGCCGACCACGCCGCGGAACTGGCCTTCACGCCGCCCACCGAACCGCTGGCGTTCGTCAAGTCGGTGGGCACCTACACCGGCCACAACCAAGTCAGCTGGCGCCCGGACAACGTCGCCTACATGCACTACGAGTGCGAGCTGGTGGCGGTGATCGGCAAGCCTGCGCGCAACGTCAAGCGCGAGGATGCACTCAAGTACCTGGCCGGCTACACGGTGTGCAACGACTACGCCATCCGCGATTACCTGGAGAACTACTACCGGCCCAACCTGCGAGTGAAAAACCGCGACGCCACCACCCCGGTCGGGCCGTGGATCGTCGACGTCGCCGACGTGCCGGATGCCGGCAACCTGACCTTGCGCACCTGGATCAACGGTGAACTCAAGCAGCAAGGCAGTACCAAGGACATGATTTTCGACATCCCCTACCTGATCGAATACCTGTCCAGCTTCATGACCCTGCAGCCGGGCGACATGATCGCCACCGGCACCCCCGAGGGCCTGGCCGACGTGGTGCCGGGCGACGAAGTGGTGGTCGAAGTCGAAGGCGTCGGGCGCCTGGTCAACCGAATTGTCAGCGAAGCCGAGTTCTTCGCCCTCAACCGCCAAGAGGCATGAGCAACATGATCAAACACTGGATCAACGGCCGCGAGGTCGAAAGCAAAGACGTGTTCGTCAACTACAACCCGGCCACCGGCGAGGCCATTGGCGAAGTCGCCAGCGGCGGCGCCGACGAGGTTGCCCAGGCTGTTGCGGCGGCAAAGGAAGCCTTCCCGAAATGGGCCAACACCCCGGCCAAGGAGCGCGCCCGGCTGATGCGCAAGCTCGGCGAACTGATCGAGCAGAACGTGCCGCACCTGGCCGAGCTGGAAACCCTCGACACCGGCTTGCCGATCCACCAGACCAAAAACGTGCTGATCCCCCGTGCTTCGCACAACTTCGACTTCTTCGCCGAAGTCTGCACGCGCATGGACGGCCACACCTACCCGGTCGACGACCAGATGCTCAACTACACCCTGTACCAGCCGGTGGGCGTGTGCGGGCTGGTATCGCCGTGGAACGTGCCGTTCATGACCGCGACCTGGAAGACTGCGCCGTGCCTGGCCCTGGGCAACACCGCCGTGCTGAAGATGAGCGAACTGTCGCCGCTGACCGCCAACGAACTGGGGCGCCTGGCCGTCGAAGCCGGTATCCCCAAGGGTGTGCTCAACGTCATCCAGGGCTACGGCGCCACCGCCGGCGACGCCCTGGTGCGTCACCCGGACGTACGTGCGATCTCCTTTACCGGCGGCACCGCCACCGGCAAGAAGATCATGCAGACCGCAGGCCTGAAGAAGTACTCCATGGAGCTGGGCGGCAAGTCGCCGGTGCTGATCTTCGAGGACGCCGACCTGGAGCGCGCCCTGGATGCGGCGCTGTTCACCATCTTCTCGCTCAATGGCGAGCGCTGTACCGCCGGCAGCCGCATTTTCATCCAGGAGAGTGTCTACCCGCAGTTCGTCGCCGAGTTCGCCGCACGGGCCAAACGGCTGATCGTTGGTGACCCGCAAGACCCGAAAACCCAGGTAGGCTCGATGATTACTCAAGCCCACTATGACAAGGTCACCGGTTACATCAGGATCGGCATCGAGGAAGGCGCGACCCTGCTCGCTGGCGGCCTGGAGCGCCCGGCCAACCTGCCGGCGCACCTGGCCCGCGGGCAGTTCATCCAGCCGACGGTGTTCGCCGACGTCAACAACCAGATGCGCATCGCCCAGGAAGAAATCTTCGGCCCGGTGGTGTGTTTGATCCCCTTCAAGGATGAAGCCCAGGCGCTGCAACTGGCCAACGACACCGAGTATGGCCTGGCCTCGTACATCTGGACGCAGGACATCGGCAAGGCGCATCGTCTGGCCCGCGGTATCGAGGCCGGCATGGTGTTCATCAACAGCCAGAACGTGCGCGACCTGCGCCAGCCGTTCGGCGGGGTCAAGGGCTCGGGCACCGGCCGTGAGGGCGGGCAATACAGCTTCGAGGTGTTTGCCGAGATCAAGAACGTGTGTATCTCGATGGGCAGTCATCATATTCCGCGCTGGGGCGTCTAAAAGCAGATCCCTGTAGGAGCGGGCTTGCCCCGCGATCTTGCTTCGGTCCTACACCACATCGCGGGGCAAGCCCGCTCCAACAACAACAATTTCCAGGAGTTCCATCATGGGCGAAGTCGTCCTGGCAGCCAAAGTCTGCCACGTACCCTCGATGTACCTGTCCGAACTGCCCGGCAAGCATCATGGCTGCCGCGAGGCGGCGATCGCCGGGCACAAGGAAATCGGCCGCCGCGCCCGCGAGCTGGGCGCCGATACCGCCGTGGTGTTCGACGTCCACTGGCTGGTCAACAGCGGCTACCACATCAACTGCGGCGAGCACTTCAAGGGCACCTACACCAGCAACGAACTGCCGCACTTCATCAAGAACATGGACTTCGAGTACCCCGGCTGCCCGGAGCTGGGCGAGCTGATCGGCCTTGAAGCCAACGCCGCCGGCGTGCGCACCCTGGCTCACAACATCCCAAGCCTTGAGCTTGAGTACGGCACCCTGGTACCGATGCGCTACATGCACATGGATGTACCGCAAGCGCAAAAGCTCAAGGTCGTGTCGATTGCCGCCTGGTGCGCCTGGCACCGCCTGGAAGACAGCTTCGCCTTTGGCGCCGCCGTGCGCCGGGCCATTGAAAAGAGCGACCGCAAGGTCCTGGTACTGGCCTCGGGTTCGCTCTCGCACCGCTTCTCGGACGACCGCGAGGCCGAAGCCAACATCCACAACTGGACCCGCGAATTCGACAAGCAGATGGACCTGCGCGTGGTCGAGCTGTGGAAGCAGGGCCGCTTCAAGGAGTTCTGCGCGATGCTCCCGGACTACGCCAATCACTGCTACGGCGAAGGCGGCATGCACGACACGGCGATGCTCCTGGGCCTGCTCGGCGGCGCCGACTACAACAAGCCGGTCGAGGTGCTGACCGAGCCGTTCGGCAGCTCCGGCACCGGCCAGATCAACGCTGTCTTCCCGCTGTAGCGCGAAGGCAGCAGCCACAAGCTTCAAGCCACAAGCTGCAAGTGAAGAGCACGCGCTCTTGCCGCTTGTAGCTTGCCGCTTGCCGCCGTTCAAACGGAGATCTTCATGCCGCATTTCATCATTGAGTACACCGACAACATCGAGCAACAGGCCGACCTGCCCGGCCTGTTCGAGAAGGTCCACGCCAGCCTGGGCGCCAGTGGCGTGTTCCCCCTGGGCGGCATCCGCAGCCGCGGCGTGCGCCTGGACAGCTGGCGCATGGCCGATGGCAAGCATGACTACGCCTTCGTCCACATGACCCTGAAAGTCGGCCATGGCCGCGACCTGGACACCCGCACCCAGGTCGCCCAGACGCTGTTCGAGGTGATCACCGCGCATTTTGCCGAGCTGCAAAGCCAGCGCCTGCTGGCCCTGTCGTTCGAGATGATCGAGCTGCACCCGCAACTGAACTTCAAGCAGAACAATGTTCACGCCTTTCTGCGCAACCAGGCGGGCTGAGCCACAGCCACCCGCCCTCCCCAACGGCCCTCTGACAAAAAGTACAAGATCATGAGCACAGCCAATACTGCCGAACACGCTGCCCTTGCCCAACATGACTCGACCCACAGCAAGATCACCTGGCGGCTGATGCCGCTGCTACTGATCTGTTACCTGTTCGCTCACCTTGACCGCATCAACATTGGTTTTGCCAAGATGCAGATGAGCAGCGACCTGCACTTCAGCGACACGGTCTACGGCTTTGGTGCCGGGTTGTTCTTCATCGCCTACGCGCTGTTCGGCGTCCCCAGCAACATGGCCCTGGACCGCGTCGGCCCACGGCGCTGGATCGCTACCCTGATGGTGGTCTGGGGCACGTTGTCGACCAGCATGCTCTGGGTCGAATCGGCCTCGGGCTTCTACGTCCTGCGCTTTTTGCTGGGCGTCGCCGAAGCCGGCTTCTTCCCCGGCATCCTGGTTTACCTCAACCGCTGGTACCCGGCCCGCCGCCGTGGGCAGATCACCGCGCTGTTCGCCATTGCCGTGCCCATGGCCGGCGTGGTCGGCGGGCCGCTGTCGGGCGGCATCCTCGAGCTGTTCCACGACGCCGCCGGCTTGCGTGGCTGGCAGTGGATGTTCCTGATCGAAGGCGCACCGGTGGTGTTGCTCGGCCTGGTGGTGCTCAAGTGCCTGCCCGACAGCTTCGAAAGCGTCAGCTGGCTGAACGGCAACCAGAAACAGCAACTGCGCGAGCAACTGAGCCAGGAAGAACAGCGCAAATCCATCACCTCGTTCGCCGGCATCCTGCGCGACAGCCAGGTCTGGCTGCTGGTGGCGGTGTACTTTGCGGTGATGCTGGCGGTCAACACCCTGGCGTTCTGGATGCCGACCCTGATCCACGGCGCCGGCATCGGCAGCGATGGCCGGGTCGGGTTGCTCAGCGCCGTGCCGTACCTGGCCGGGTGCTTCTTCATGATCGCCTGCGGCCGCTCCTCGGACCGTCAGCGTGAACGCCGCTGGCACCTGTGCGTACCGCTGCTGATGTCGGCCATCGGCATTGCCGTGGCGGGCCTGGCGCCAGGCAATGCCGTCATGGTCCTGGGCGGGCTGATCATCGCCGGCATGGGCGCCAGCGCCGCCTTGCCGATGTTCTGGCAACTGCCACCGGCGTTCCTTTCGAACACCACCCAGGCTGCCGGTATCGCCCTGATCAGCTCGTTCGGCAGCATCGCCTCGTTCCTTGCCCCCTACCTGATCGGCTGGATGCGCGACACCACCCAGAGCGCCAGCCTGGCCCTGTACGTATTGGCGCTGTTCATCACCCTCGGCGGCTTGCTGGTGCTGCGCACCAAGGCTGCCATCGTCAACCCTCAGTAAGAGATTCAGCCATGCTTGACCACAGCCAGATCCTACAAGCCGCCGCCCAGCTCGACCGCGCCGAACGCAGCCGCGAACAGGTGCGGCAGTTCTCCCTGGAGCACCCGGGCATCAGCATCGAAGACGCCTATGCCATCCAGCGTGCCTGGGTCGCGCAAAAGATCCAGGACGGGCGCAAGCTGGTCGGCCACAAGATCGGCCTGACCTCGCGGGCCATGCAGGTGTCGTCGAACATCAGCGAGCCGGACTACGGCGCGCTGCTCGATGACATGTTCTTCGACGAAGGCAGCGACATCCCCTTCCAGCGCTTTATCGTGCCGCGGGTCGAGGTCGAGCTGGCCTTTGTCCTCGGCAAGCCGCTCAAGGGGCCGAACGTGACCCTGTTCGATGTGCTCGACGCCACCGAATGGGTGATCCCGGCGCTGGAGATCATCGATGCGCGCATCCAGCAGATCGACCCGCAGACCCAGGCCACGCGCAAGGTCTTCGACACCATCTCCGACAACGCCGCCAACGCCGGCGTGGTCATGGGCGGACGCGCGGTTCGCCCGGGCGATATCGACCTGCGCAAGGTGCCGGCGGTGCTCTACCGCAATGGCGTGATCGAAGAGTCCGGGGTCTCGGCGGCGGTGCTCAATCACCCGGCCAAGGGTGTCGCCTGGCTGGCCAACAAACTGGCGCCGTACGACGTCACCCTCGAAGCCGGGCAGATCATCCTCGCTGGCTCCTTCACCCGCCCGGTGGCGGCCAACCCGGGCGATACCTTCCATGTCGACTACGACATGCTCGGTTCGATTGCCTGCCGTTTCGTTTGAGGACTTGCCCATGGACATGCCCATCAACCGTTTTAAACAACGCCTGCAACGCGGCGAGGCGCAAATCGGCCTGTGGCTCGGCCTCGCCGAGCCGTACTGCGCAGAACTTGCCGCCAACGCAGGCTTCGACTGGCTGCTGATCGACGGCGAGCACGCCCCCAACGACTTGCGCGGCATGCTCGGCCAGTTGCAGGCCATCGCCCCCTACCCGGCCCAGGCGATTATCCGCCCGGTGATCGGCGACACCGCGCTGATCAAGCAGGTGCTGGATATCGGCGCGCAAACCCTGTTGGTGCCGATGGTCGAAAGCGCCGAACAGGCACGCCAACTGGTACGCGCCATGCACTACCCGCCCAACGGCGTGCGCGGCGTCGGCAGTGCCCTGGCGCGGGCATCGCGCTGGAACAGCATCCCCGGTTATCTCGACCAGGCCGATGAGCAGATGTGCTTGCTGGTGCAGATCGAGAGCCTTGAAGGGCTGCAGAACCTGGATGCGATTGCCGCCGTCGAGGGGGTTGACGGGGTGTTCATCGGCCCGGCGGACCTGAGTGCGTCCATGGGGTATCGCGGCAATCCCGGGCACCCTGAGGTGCAGGCGGCGATTGAACAGGCGATCGGGCAGATTCAAAAGGCCGGCAAGGCAGCAGGGATTCTCAGTGCCGATGAGGCCTTGGCACGGCGCTACCTGGAGCTGGGCGCCGGGTTTGTCGCGGTGGGGGTGGATACCACGGTGCTGATGCGCGGCTTGCAGGGGTTGGCGGGCAGGTTCAAGGGGGGGGTGGCGCCGGCTTCATCCGGCCCTTCTGTGTATTGACTGTACTGGCCTCATCGCTGGCAAGCCAGCTCCCACAGGTTAGGTTTACAGAAGACCTTGTGGGAGCTGGCTTGCCAGCGATGCGGTCACCGCCCCACCTGCTTCAACTCCTCCAGCAAGCCCAGCAACGCCTGCAGCTTCTGCTCCCCGAACTGCTCCTGAATACGCCGATAGTTGCTCTCCATGCACTGGCTCATCGAGGCAAAAATCTCCTCGCCCTTGGCCGCCAGGTTGACCAGCACCCGGCGCTGATCCTGCTCGGCCTTGCGCCGGCTGACCAGCCCGGCCGCCTCCATGCGCACCAGCACCCCGGTCATGCTCGGCTTGAGGATGCAGGCCAGTTCCGCCAGGCGGTAGATCTCCATTTCGCCCTGCTGGTGCAGGATACGGATCACCCGCCACTGCTGCTCGGTGAGCCCGTGCTGGTTGAGCGAGGGTCGAAAGAAACGCATGGCCGCTTCGCGGGCTTGCAACAAGGTCAGGGTCAGGGACGGGCGCGGTTGGGGCATGGCTTGGCTAATCATCAGGCTATTTTGTTAACACTTTAACAAAATCAACGCCTTGCCACAGCCCTGGCACCGCCAGTCAAGCCCGGCGGCAGGCAGGATCAAGACGCCAGCGCGGCGCAGGGCCTTAATAGAGCCCATCAGTACTTCACTTTTCAGGCAGCGCCATGATCAACATCGAAACGCCGACCTACTACACCGCCACCAAAAAATACAACCTCAGCTTCCCGACCCTGGAAGAAGACGTGGACGCCGACGTGGTCATCATCGGCGGCGGTTTTTCCGGGATCAACACGGCCCTGGAGCTGGCGGAAAAAGGCATCACCAACATCGTCGTGCTCGAAGCCCGGTACCTGGGCTTTGGCGGCACCGGGCGCAATGGCGGGCAGATCATGGCCGGCATCGGCCACGACCTGGAGAAGATCAAGCAGCACGTCGGCGACGATGGCTTGCGGCAGATCTTCGAGATCAGCGACCTGGGCGCCGACATCATCAAGCAGCGCATTGCCAAGTACGCCATCGATGCCGACTTCTGCCATGGCTACGGCTACATGGGCTTCAATGCCCGCCAGGAAAAGACCCTGCGCGCCTGGGAAAAGGACTTCAAGTCGGTCAACTCCCAGCACGAGATCCGCTTTCTCGGTGGCAGCGAGGTCAAGCAGATCATCGGCTCCGACGCCTACAGCAGTGCCCTGCTGCACATGGGCGGTGGCCATGTGCACTCGCTGAACCTGTTGCTCGGTGAAGCCAAGGCCCTCAGCGAACACGGCGTGCGCATCTTCGAGAACAGCCCGGCGCTGCAGGTGCAGTACGGCGAGCGCATTCGCGTACGCACCGGGCGCGGTTCGGTGACCGCCAGCAAGCTGCTGTGGGCCTGCGACAGTTTCCTCAACAAACTGGAGCCGGAGCTGCACCGCTCGACCATCAACACCTACGCCTTCCAGATGATGACCGAGCCGCTGCCGGACGAACTGATCCAGCGCATCAGCCCGATTCGCGGCGCCTACAGCGACATCCGCCCGGTGATCGACTACTACCGCGTGACCAACGAAAACCGCCTGTTGTTCGGTGCCGCCACACCGCTGGTCGAGCACATCCCGCGCGACCTCAAGGCCTGGAACCGCAACCTGATGCTGAAGATCTTCCCCTACCTCAAGGACGTGAAGATCGACCTGGCCTGGGGCGGGCCGATGGCGTGCAGCCCCAACCTGTTCCCGCAGATCGGCACCCTGCCCGGTCGGCGCAACGCGTTTTACGTGCAAGGTTATTCCGGTTTTGGCGTCACCCCAAGCCACATCATCTGCAAGGTACTGGCCGAAGGCATGAGCGAAGGCTCTGCGCGCTATGACCTGATCAGTTCGGTGCCACGCCCGACCATCCCGGCCAAGGACTCACTGCGCGCGGTGCTGCTGACCGCCGGCAAGTCCTGGCACCAGTTGTCCGGCTACTGGAATGGCCGGCGCTGAAACCCATTGTTTTCAACCCTCAAGGAACACTGCCATGACCCTGACTGCCGTTAAACAGAACCTCCAGCTCAGCGAACTCGACGCCTGGGGCACCGTTGCCGACCTGGGCTCTGAGATACTCGAAGGCGAAGTGCGCGCCTTCGGCAAAATGACCTTCGGCGCCCCCACCGACCCGGTCAGCAGCGCCTATTTTGGCACCACCACGGGCAAATTCCGCATGGTCTACCCGTTCAATGAACAGGCCGTGGTGGTCACCGGCCAAGTGCGCTTGACCGACGAAGCGAGCGGCGTCAGCCGCACCTACAACCAGGGTGACAGCTGGTTCGTGACCAAGGGCACGCCGGTGTTGTGGGAGATTCTCAGCGAGAGCTTTGTGAAGCATTACTTTGCAGTAGCCTGACAAAAAGCATCGCTGGCAAGCCAGCTCCCACAAGGACTGCATGCACCGAACCTGGGAGCTGCCAGCGATGAGGCCCTAAAGCCTGGCCAACGATTCCCCAAACAAGCGCCACAATGCCGCCAAGCGCCGCTCGAACGCCCCCGCCCCCGCATAGATCAATTCGACATTCAAACTGTCGACAATCCCCAGGTAGGCATCGCCATACAAGCGTTGCTGCTGCTCATCCAGCGCTGGCGCATAGCGGCGCAACGCCTGGGTGAACAACTCGCCCAAACGCGCCAGGTACGCCTCGAACCCGGCGCAGATCACCGGCCGCAATTCACTCGGTGGAAAGAACGCCGTGCGCAGCATGAAGCGCAAGTGCGCCGACGCCTGGTAACGTTGGTTCAAACGCTCGGCAAAGCGCTGCCCCGGCAATTCCCCGGCCGTCACCTTCTCGGCAAAGCAGGCCTCCAGGTACTCATGCTCCGCGTGCAGGGCCCGTGCATAGACCACCTGGAACAGGTCATCCTTGCCAGCGAAATGCGCATACAACGACGGCTTGCGCATGCCTGCAGCGGCGGCGATATCGTTCAGCGACGAGGCGTCATAACCCAGTTCGGCAAACTGCTCGACGGCAATCGCGCAGATTTTTTCCGCCGACGGCGTCAGGCTTCTCATAGCGGTGTCTCCCACAACAAATACGGATCAATGCCCAGCCAGGCTGTGCAGGTGCGGCTCGGCATGGCGGGTGCTGATGTGCACCAGTAGCGCGACGCACACCGCCGAGACGCCAAGCAACAGCGCCCAGTGCGCCGCACCCAAAGGCGCCATGATGCCCGACAATGGCGTGGCGAACGACGAAATGATCAACTGGAAGGCGCCGAGCAAGGCGGCGGTCGAGCCCAGGGCCTTGCTCTGCGACGCCATCACCAGCGACATCAGGGTCGCCTCGGCCATGCCCAGGCCGAACATGGCCACGGCCATGCCGGCAACGATACCCACCAGCCCCGCCGCACTCAGTGCGCCAGCCAGCACCAGCACGGCACCGACCAACATGCACGCTGCGCCCCAGCGGGCCAGACGCACCAGGCCCTTGCGCGCCACCAGGCGGCCGGCGCTGATGGCACCGAGCAAAATGGCCACGCCGGTGGCCCCGAACAGTGTGCCGAAGGCTTCCACCGACAGCCCGAAATGCTCCTGGTAAACCAAGGCCGCACCGCCGATGTAGGCAAACAGAAAGAAGAACACCGCCGACAAGGCCAGGGCCGGGCGCAGGAACTGGCGGTCGCAGGCGATACGCCCATAGGTACGCAGGAACTCCCGGGGCTGCCAGGCCATGCGCTGGTCCTCGGGCAAGGTCTCCTTGAGCATCACGGCCGAGTTGATCAGTACCAGCACCGCCAATGCCGCCAGCACCAGCATGATCGCCCGCCAGCCAAAGTGCGCACCGACAAAGCCGCCCAGCGCCGGGGCGATCACCGGTGCCAGGCCCTCGATGGTCATCAGCAAGGCGAAGATCTGCGCCGCCCTTGCGCCTTCGGCGACATCGCGAACCATGCTCATGATCACCACCAGGGTCAGGGCACTGCCCAGGCCCTGGATGAAGCGCGCCAGCAGCAGGCTGTTGAGGTCTGGCGCGGCGGCAGCGGCCAGGGAGCTGCAGACGAACACCAGCAAACCGGCGAGCAATGGCCGGCGCCGGCCAAGGGTATCGACCAGCGGGCCGAACAACAACTGCCCGGCACCCATGGCCAGGAGGAACACGGTCAGGGTCAGCTGCACCCCGGCATAGGAGGTGGCGAACTCGCTGGCAATGCTCGGCATGCTTGCCAGGTACATGTCGACCGCCGAGGGCCCGAGGGCGCCGATCAGGGCCAGGGAAATGGCGAAGCCGACCTGGGCGGTCGGCGTGGGGGCTGTACTGTGCATAGGCTCGATTCCAGATAAAAACGGCAACTGGCTGGTGTTTACCATTAAACCTACCTATCGGTAGGTAGCCAGCTCGAGCGAGCCTATACAGACCGCATCCTGCGGTCAAGTCAGCACAGTTGAAACGACGATCAGGCCAGGCTGCTGGCGCGGTAGTCCTTGGGCGACTGCTCGAACTGCTTCTTGAACGAACGGCTGAAGTGCGCCGAGTCGGTGAAGCCCCATTTGTAGGCGATGGTGGTGATCGACTCGCGCTTGAGCACCGGGTTGGCCAGGTCGGCGGCGCTACGCTTGAGGCGCGCGCGCTGGATGTAACGGCAGACGCTGTCGCCCTGCTCTTCGAACAGGCGGTAAAGGTGGCGCACGGAAATGTTCAGGCGGTTGGCGAGGTTGACCGGGGTCAGGTTGGCCTGACCCAGGGAGTCATCGATGATTTTTTGCACATAGCTGCGCAAGTTGGCGCCCTGCAACGAGGCCGGCAGGGCCGCCGGATCGTCGCTGCCCTCAAGTGCCGAACCGAGCAACGACAGGAAGGCACTGTGCAGCGCCTGGCCCTCGCCCTGCTCGTCTTCGCCGGCGCTTTGCTCCTTGCACAGCTGGTCCATCAACAGGTGCAGCATGCGCCCGCAGGCACGGGTCTGGGAGATCTTGCCGAAGGTGCGGCTGTCGCTGCCCAGTTGCTTGCACACCTCGGCCCGCGACAGTGACAGCGAGGCGTGTTCGATCAGGCCGAAGGGCATGATTTCGCAAGCGCCGGCAGCGTCCATCAGAAGCATTTCGCCCGGTGCCAGCTGGATGCTGAGGCCGTTCTGGGTGATCTGCGAAAAGCCGGTGCGCTGGCTGACCAGAAAGCAGTGCTGGTCGTTGTCGCGGTCGCTGTTCAGGCCCTTGCGGCGGATCAGCCCGGCATTGGTGCGCAGGTTGGCCAGGGCCAGGCCGCCGCGCGACCAGGTGGAAATCTCGCCGATGAACAGCGAAGGGTTGAACGCCAGTTCCGTCTCGTACACCCCGCAGATGTTCTGCATCGTTGCGTTCCAGCGTTCCAGCGCAGGGCTGCTGGCGTGATGGATACTCATGGGTACCTCCACAGTGGCATCTTGTTTTTGTTGGGCAATAGTTAACATGTTATCTATGTGCGCGCAACTTGCGTCAAGCAGCCAGGGTGAAAGCAGGTTTGATGCCAGGTGGCCGGGTCAGAGCCCGGCCACTAGCGCCGGCAAGCCTTGCAGCGCGGCCAGCAGGTGCTGGCGTTGCTCGGGGCTCAGGCGAATGTAGCGACGAAAGGCCGGCAGGCGGTTGACCACCTCGCTGGCACCGATGTGTTCGAGGCTCAGGGTCCACTGGCCGTCGCACCGTTGCAGCAACAGGCGCTTGAAGTCCAGCGGCATCAACGCTTGCAGCAATGCGCTATCTGCCTGCAGGCGGCGTTGCAGTTCAGCCTGCAATGCCAGCTCGCCCTTGCGCAGGCGAACCTGCAGCCCGGTGCGCCGCAGTGACCCGCGGTGGTGCAGCACCAGGCGGGCATTGCCCTGGCCGGTGGCAGGCAGGGTCAGGCTGAACTCGGTCAGCACCAGGTGCATGAGCAATTGCGCTTCACAGCGCTCGCGCACCTGCACCACCTGCCCGGCCCAGTCGAAGCGGCCCAGGCCGGGGGCGACGACCTCAAAGCGCTCCAGGCCCAGGTTGCGCCGCACCCGCTCAAGGGTCAGCCCCGGCCGATAGCCGGCCGGCGCCCGTTCAGACAGCCTTTGCCACAGATGACGCAGGGTAATGGCCATGTGCAGTCCCCGGTTGATGAGCGAATTCCCGCGCCAGCACCTCTTCCACCGAGGCCGGCTTGAACGGATTGACCTTCTGTACCACCAGCGTCCAGAACAGCGCGTACACCGCCGTACCGGCCAGCATCAGGCCGAAGGGCACGTAGATGTCGGCCGGGTCCATGCCTGGCGGGGTGATGAACCACATGCCCAGGACAATCCCCACGCTCGACAGGATCTGCGGCAGCGGGAACAGCGGTGAGCGGTAGGCCCGTGGCAGGTCCGGGCGGCGGATGCGCAGGATCACCACCGACAGGGTCACCAGCAAATACGCGGTACTCCAGGCACACACCGCCGCCAGCACCAGGTGCATGATGCGGTCGGTGTTGCCACCCAGCCACAGGGCATGCAGGCATGGAATCAAGGCGGCGACGAGGATGCACAGCAGCGGCGTTTTAAAGCGCGGGTGCAGGTAGGTGAAGACCTTGGGCAAGGCGCCATCGACGGCCATGCCGTAGAGAATCCGCGGTACCCCGGCCATCAGCGTGTTGATGGTCGCAGCACCGGCGAACAGAAAGCCGATACCCAGCCACAGCGGGCCGATATCGCCCATCACCTGTTCGGCAAACCGCGGGATGGCCATGGGCGTATCCAGCAGGTGCACGCCGCTGGCGGCATCGAGCAACAGGTTCTCGACCTGGCGCTTCATCGCCGCGCCGTAGATGAACATGCACGCCGCCACCCCGAGCAGGCCCAGGGCCATGGCTCGCGGCATGCTCCGCGCCGACTGGCGCAGGTCCGGGGCCAGCGGCGTGACGAACTCGCAGCCGACGAACATGAACATCGCCATGCCCACCAGCGAGAGGATGGTCACCAGGTCGGTGCCCACCAGCGACACCCCAAACCAGCCCTCCAGCTCCACGGCTGGCGCGGCCACCAGGCCGAGCACGCCAAAGACCATCAAGGTGGTCCACATGCCGAAGGTGAGGATGATCTCGGCCTTGCCGAACGCGCTGACGCCGAAGGCATTGAGGATGGCGAAGATGATCACGAACCCCACCCCCAACAGCCACGAACCACCGGCCGATTCAGCCAGGGTGTTGAGGTGCTCGAAGTTCACCAGGGCCATGACCCCGGCCAGCATGGTCTCGGCGGTGCCGGCAAAGACGTGGACGATCAGGTAGGCCGACAGCGTGCCGGTGATGGCGAAGAAGCGGCCCATGCCGCAGTTGATGTAGTCGTAGACCGCACCGGTGGTCGGCAGGATCGACGCCGCCTCGGCAAAGGTGGTCGCCTGCGCCAGCATCATCACCACGGCAATCAGCATGGCCACGGCGAAGGCACTGCCGCCAATGCCGAAGCCCATGGTCGCAGTGAGGATCACCGGGCTTGCCATGATCAGGCCGATGGTACTGGCAAGGGCGGTGGGAAAGCCGACCGTGCCGCGATTCAGGTGCGCACTGAGCGTGTCGTTGAGCGACATGGCAAAAGACCTCGAGCAGAAGGATGACAGTGGTCATACTCTGCGCGTTGAGGCAATGGCCGTCTTGCCCGTGGCTGCCGTGACGGTTGTAGCTGGCTGCCAGGTTCAGCCCCTGGCCGGCAGCCGTACACAGTCGTGCGGGCCGAGCAGGCGGCCGTCGGCCGCACGCAGTTCCAGGGCCTTGACCGGTTGGCCGTGTTGCCGGTCGACCAGTTGCGAATGGGCTTCACCCGCAGCGAAGTAGAACGCCTCGCCCCACTGGCGCAAGCCGACGATCAAGGGGAACAGGCCCAGGCCCTTTTCGGTGAGCACGTATTCCTGATAGGCACTGCCCTCGGACACCGGCACCAGTTCGAAGATCTGGTGCTCGACCAACTGGCGCAGACGGGTGCTGAGGATGTTCTTGGCCAGGCCGAGGTTGCGCTGGAACTCACTGAAGCGCTTCAAGCCATCGAAGGCATCACGCACGATCAGCAGCGACCACCAGTCACCAATGGCGTCGAGGGAACGGGCCACCGGGCATTCGGCGTCTTGCAGGCGGGTGCGTTGGACCATGGGAAATCTCGCCAATGAAAGTGGTTGCAATATAAAACCAGTTTATCTAGCGTACAACTGGTTTCATTATGCAACCAGAAGGATTGAACCCCATGCAGCCCGCACATCGATTGTCGTCCGCCGTCGTCTTGCTGTTTTCCGTGGCCTGCGCTTTGGCGGTGGGCAATGTCTATTACGCGCAACCCTTGCTGGAAGCCATGGCCCGGGAATTTGCCATCGACCCGGGCCTGGTCGGCCTGGTGGTGACCCTGACCCAGGTCGGCTATGGCCTGGGCCTGTTGCTGCTGGTGCCGCTGGGCGATCGTCTCAACCGGCGGCGGCTGATTGTCGGCCAGTCACTGCTGTCGGCCCTGGCCTTGCTGCTGATTGCCTGGGCACCGAGTACCCCCTGGCTGCTGCTCGGCATGGGCTTGAGCGGCTTGCTGGCAGTGGTCACGCAAGTGTTGGTGGCCTATGCCGCCACGCTGTCGGCGGCCAGCGAACGCGGCCAGGTGGTGGGGGTGATCACCAGCGGTATCGTGATCGGCATCCTCCTCGCCCGCACCTTGTCCGGGGCCATGGCCGACCTGGCCGGCTGGCGCTCGATCTACTGGCTGTCGGCGGCCCTGACGCTGGTGATCGCCGCGTTGCTCTGGCGCGTGCTGCCGCGCCAGGAACCGGCGCAGGCGCCCACCCGCTACAGCGAACTGATCCGCTCATTGGCGCTGCTGTTGCGCGATGAGCCGCTGCTGCGCCGACGCTCGCTGCTGGCCCTGCTCAGCTTCGCCTCGGCGATGGTCTTGTGGACGCCACTGGTGCTGCCCTTGAGCGCCCCGCCACTGTCGTTATCGACCAGTGAAGTCGGCCTGTTCGGCCTGGCTGGAGCAGCCGGCGCACTGGCCGCGGCACGGGCCGGAGCGTTGGTGGATCGGGGCCTGGGCCAATGGGTCAGTGGCGGCTCGTTGCTGTTGATGCTGGCGTCCTGGGCGGCCATCGCCCTGACCGGCTACTCATTGTGGGCGCTGCTGCTTGGCGTGGTGCTGTTCGACCTGGGCCTGCAGGCCGTGCACGTCGCCAGCCAGAGCCTGATCTACCGCTTGCCCGAAGCCACCCACAGCCGCCTGACTGCCGCCTACATGCTGTTCTATTCAGTGGGCAGTGCCTTCGGCGCGCTGACCTCGACCCTGGTCTACGCCTGGGGCGGCTGGCTGTGGGTGTGTGCCTACGGCGCCCTGCTCAACGCCCTGGCCCTGGGTTACTGGTGGCTGACTGAAGGGGCGCGGGCTCAAAACTGCACGTCGAGTATCACGTTGTCCAGGTAGGTACCGGCTGGGGGTGTGCTCTGGTCGGTGTAGACCTTGGCGTTGTAGTTGAACACCTGGCTGCCGGTACCGGTGCCCGCGCCGGGATTGATGTCGGCATCGGTGCTGGCCCGACGGGCAGTGGTAACGCTGCCCCAGCGCACGCTGCCGGCGCTCTTGAAGATGTCATAGGCGAGGTAATTGTTGGCCGCCGATTTCATCCGCCGCCGCCCGGCGGAAACGTTCTGGCCGTCGTCCAGGCCCACGCTGTAGTTGCTGCCCTTGGTGCAGGAGACGTTGACGTTGCTGTTGACCGTGCTGAAGCCGCCGACCACCGGCGCACTGCCGAAGCTGATATTGGGGCTGGTGATCTGGCAGTCATTGGTCACGGTCAGGCTCACGGTCAGGTTGGTGGTGCCGGTGAGGTTTTGCCGGCCCAGGCAGATACTGCCCACGCCCAGGCCCCAGCAGTAACTGATGTCCCAGTACACCGAGAAGGTTTCCTGATAGAAACCGGCGGCGACGTTGCTGCCGGTCAGGCTCTTGAGGTAGATCGGCACCGCCTTGGGTGTGGTGCCGTTGAGCAGGCCGAGGGCATCGATGATGCCGTTGCGGGCAAAATCGTAGGGCAGGCTGCGGGCGATCGGGAAGTTGCTGGTATTGTTGGCGTACAGGGTATAGGTGATCACATCGCCGGAGGGCCCGAGCAAGCCGGTACTGCCTGCGGGCGGGGTGAAGGTGGCATAGAAATGATCGTCGCTGGCCAGCAGGCTCGCCAGGGAACCTGTGCATTGCAGCCCGGCATTGAGGGTCGAAGCCGACTGTACGGTGGTGCGCACCAGGGTCGAGCTGACGCTGCCAAAGCTTGCCGGCGCGGTATCGACCACCGAGCACAGCGCCTGCACCTGCTGGCTGAGCAATAACGCCAGCAGCGCGAGCAGGCGCTTCATTGGCACACCAGCGGGCCGATCAGCGGCACCTGGTCCTGCTCGGGCGCCAGCGTGAACTGCACCCGGCAACTGCCGCCATTGGCAATCTGCACCTGCAGGCTGTTGTCCGCAGCCAGCCCCTCCAGATACACCAGCCCGTCCCAACCGACCACCGCCAGCGCCCCGCTCTGCTCGTGGCGCACCTGGCTGCCCAAGGGCAGTTCCTGGTGGTGGCCATCGACCAGAACGATGCTCGCCGCCACCACCCGTTGCAGGGGGAACTCCAGCAGGTAGCCGCTGCCACGACGCACGGCCACGCGCTGCTCGACCTCAGGGGTCTGGACATTGGCCGGCAGCTCCATGGGGTCGATCTCGTACTTGGCCCGGTAGTAGGCGCTGCTCCAGGGCACCAGCAGGTGGCCGTTGCGGTCGGTGCGACCGACCAGCTGGTTCTCGTAACGCACCGGTACGTCGGCAAAGCCTTCGGTACTGACCACCACAAAGGCATCGTCGATGCGGTTGGCGGCGAACACCCCGGCGTCCATCCACACCAGCGACCCGCTGGCATCGGCCCAGCGGGTCATGCTGGCGCTGCTGCCATAGGCGCCGGCCTGCAGTTGCACGGACTGCAGACGCCAGGTGACGTCGGCCTGGCGATAGGCTTCGCGGTCGCCATCGGCGTAACCGAGGTTGAAACCGACCCCGCCTTCGCTGGGCACCGCGCGGCTGTAGTTGACCCGTTGCTGGCGCTCGCCGTCCTTGTTGCGCTCGACGCTGAAGCTCAGGGTGCCACGCAGGTCGAACGGGACCACCAGTTGCGCCTGCAGCGCCCACTGGCTGTCACCGATTTCACGGTTGGCCGACAGGTACAGGCTGCTATTGCCCCACAATGGCTTGCTCCAGCTGAGGTTGAGCAAGCGGGTCCGCGAGTTGTCGCCGGCACGTACATCAAAGTAGCCGGCACCGAGGCTACCGTACCGCTCCAGGTTAAGGCTCAAGGTCACCTGCTCGCTGCGCTGGCTCAGGCGCGTGTAGGGGCTGTCGACCAGCGACAGGTCGGCGTAGTCGCCCCGCCGTTGCAGGCGCTGGTAGTTAAAGCCCAGGCGCTGGCTGTTGTACTGGTAGCCGAAGCTCAGCTGCTCGCCGCTGCGGCTGTCGAAACGGCTTTGGCTCAGGGCCGTGTTGACCACGCCCCAGTTGCCCACCTGCCAGTTGCCGCCCAGCCCGCCGAGGGCCAGGGACTCGGCCGCCTCGGCGTGGCTTTCGAGGGTGAAGCTGTCGCTCAGGCCATAGCGCAGGCTGGCGGCGGCAACCCCCGGGCCGTAGGCAAAGTCGCGAATCGCGTAATCCCGGCGCAGGCTACCGGCAGCGACCGAGAAATCCGCCAGGCCCTTCTGCAACAAGCTGCTGGTGACATAGAACGGCAAGGTGGTCGATACCTGGCGGCCCAGGGCATCGGTGGTCACCACCACGGCCTCACCGGCGCCATTGATGAACGGCACATTGGTCAGGGTGTAAGGGCCCGGTTGCAGCTCGGCGCTGGAGCTCTTGTAGCCGTTGATGAACAGGTCCACCGAGGACGGCACCGCCGCTTCACCGGCAAAGGCCGGCAACGGGTAGGTGACCAGGTCCGGGCGTACGGCAAAATCACGCGACAGTTGCAGGCCGCCCAGGCGCACCGAGCCGGTCCAGGGCAAGGCGCCACTGATCACGTCGCCGAGCTCCAGGGTCAGCAGGCGCGCTTCGTCGGTATAGCGCCAAGTGGTGTCGTAGCGGCGAAAACCTTCCTGGCTGGCGGCGTAATCGTTGCCACCCAGGGACTGGCGCCACTGGCCGGTGGTCGACAGCGTGCCCCAGCTGTCGAACAGGCGCAGCTCGTTCCAGGCCGCGAGATAGCGACCACCGTCGTCGGTGTCGTTGAGGTACAGGTCATAGTTGAGCAATGCACCGAAGCTGCTGCGCGCTTCGCTGGCCGGGTACAACTGGCGGCTGCCGATGCGCTGGGTCGGCAGCCAGTTGGCCGGCACCTGCAAGAGCAGGCGCTGGCCCTGGCTGTCGTAGTCGGTATGCAGCCCGGGGATGCTGTCCAGGGCCACTTCGGCGCCGTACTCGCCAGGCAGTTCGATACCGGCCGCGTGCAAATCGGCCGTGGCCATGTACAGGCGCCCGGCGCGCTGCTGCACCGCTACCAGCTCAGGGCTGCTCATCTGGTTGACCAGCAGTTCCAGGAACAACGGCGCATCGGCAACCGCTTCGAGGCTGGCCGGGGGCGGCGGCAGGTCGCCGGCCAGCAGCGAGCCACAAACCAGCACGGTCAGGCCACAGGCCTGCAGCGCCGAAAAGAGCCTCACACACCGTATCCGACCATTACCGGGTCCTCCCTGGCCCCTTGCTGCTAGCAGTGGCTCATTGGCCCTGACTCAAGGTTTGCGCCGGCTCCTGGCCATTGACCCGGCCCTTGAGCACCGAGGCGGCGCTCATCGTCTGCGGCGCCGGCCAGCGCATGACCGCGCCGGGCAGCACATAGCCGAGCAGGCCCTCGACCAGCGGCCGGCTCTGGCCGCCCTGCTGCAGCACCACATCGGTCAGGCGTGCGTGCACCGGCCCGCTGTTGCGGATTTCCACATAGGGCTTGCCCTGCACCGACACCTGGCGCCAGCTCAGCGCCGGCTTGCCCACCCCGCTGTCGCCGCGCGGGCCGCTGGCGTCCGGCTTGCCCCACAGTCCCTCGCCATAGACAAACAGCGGCACCGAGTAACGCATCTGAAAGCGGATCGCGGCCTGGGCCTTGTCGGCGCTGGCCACCGCCGGCAAGGCCGGGGGAATTTCATCGATGATGATGCGGTAGGCCTGCTCCTGGCCGACCGGCGAGTTGCCGGTGCGGGTCAGGCGGATCAACTGCTTTTGCCCGGGGGCGATATTGGCCACCGGCGGGCTGCCGATGATCTCGCGCTGGGCCTGGTACTGATCGTCGAACTCGCCCTGGCGCCAGGCGAACACCCGGACCTGCAGGTTGGCCGGTGCGTCGCCGCGGTTTTCCAACCACAGCGCCCCGGCTTTCTGATTGGCCTCCAGCACTGGATCGATCGGCCAGATCAGTACCGAAGTGGCGGCCTGCAACGGTGCACTGCCCAACAGGGCAACCGCGCAAGCCAAGAGGTTGTAACCCAAGCGCGAACTGCCAGCGCCTACTCCCATGCACACACTCCTTATTATCCAAGTCATTCAGCGGCGCGGCTCAAAAGGTCAGCACCACCTGCACCACATCGGTATAGCTGCCGGCCGGCAGAGTGCCGGTCAACTGGGCCCGGGCGTAAACCGGCAAGCTGATGGCCGCAGGGTCGCTGTAGCTCACCGCCACGCTCTGGTTGATGCCCAGGCTCTGGCTGAAGCCGGCATCGCGAAACAGTTGATAGGCCACCAGCGAGGTACCGCTGCTGCGTTTGAGGTTGCGCGTGCCACTGGCGCTGTTTAATCCGGCATCGACGCTCATGCTCAGGCTTACCCCCGGCGTGCATTGCAGGGTCACCGTCGTTCCGCCCAGGGCGGTGCTCACGCTGCTGGTCGACAGCGCCGAATAACTGCCGAAATCCAGGCTGCCGTAGTTGCTCACCGCGCCCACCACCAGGCAACCGGAGGCCACCGTGGCACTGACCTGAAAGGTGCTGGTGGTGACCGCCGCCAACGGCAACGGCAGGCTGCCGGCGACCAGGGCCAGCAGCGCCGGCAAGACGCGGTGCACGACTCAGAAACTCAACTCGACCGCCACCGTGTCGGTGTACACCCCGGCCGGCAGGCCCGCCTTGCCTTTGGCCAGGCCATAAAGGTTGACCGTCTGCGCCGCACCGGTACTGGTCGGCAGCGTGATGGTGTCGTCGATAGCCAGCAGTTGGCTATGCCCTGAATCGGTGTAGAAGTCATAGGGCACGTAGTTGCCGACGCCGTCGTAAAGCGCCCGGCTACCGCCGGCTGACTGGCTGTCATGAGCACCGGCGCGCACCTTGATCACCGGCACCGTACCGCTGGAGCAGAGAATGCTCATGGCGCCACCGCCACCGCCGAGCACTTGCCCGGGGGCATTCGTGAACAGCGCTTCCTGGGTGCCGAAGTTCAGCGTACCGAAGTTAAGGCCGCTGGCACCGCCGCCACCGTTGACCTGGCAACTGGCGATCAGCGTCAGGGTGGCGGTGATGTTGCCGGTTACTGTGGCCGCCTGGGCCTGAGCAGCGAGCGCCAGGCCTATGCCTGCGAAAATCAAGCGAGAGAGGTTCAGATGCATGAGTCACTCCTTGCATGCTACCAATCCAGGGTCACCATCAGGGTGTCACGGTAAATGCCGGCCGGCAGCGCCTTGGGATGGGCGACTACTGCACCATAGATCGGAATCGGAATCTGTGCGGCGCTGCTGACCGAAAAATTGCGGGTCTGGCCGATGGCGTAACGGGCCCGGCCTGAAGGGTCGGCGGACAGCTCATAGGGAATCAGCTCGCGGCCGTTGCTCAGCCTTCGCGTGGCACCATCGCCGTTGGTACCGCCGTTGATGCTCACGGTGAAAGCCCGTACCTGTGGGTTACAGCGCACGTGCAGGCTGCCGTCACCGGTGCTGTTTTCGATGCCGGAGTGCAACGGGCTGGTCCAGCTCGGGGCCTGGCGGCCAAAGTCCAGTACACCGCCACCCGGGGTTTGCAGGGCGCCGGGGCCAGCGCTGATCTGGCAGGCGCTGCTGATCACCAGCTGGGCCTGGATATGCCCGCTCATGGCCGCAAAGGCATCATGGCTGATCAACAGCAGTGGGCCAACACTCAACAGCAATACCCGTTTCATCCTGCCAGTTCCTTTAGCAAGCGCCGCCCCGGCTACCAGGTGACGGTGACTTTGAGCAGATCCGAATAACGCCCCACCACCGGTACGTAGGCCAAGCGGTCGATACGCGCATACAACGGCAGCGCCACCGAGCCCGAGTCGGGCACCCGGGCGTGCTGGACGACATTGACCGGCAGCGGCATGCGCCAGGCCGGGTCCTGATACAAACGGTAGGGGATGGGTCGGGCTGTCGGCTGGTTGCTGGCCAGGTAACGCACCTCGCCGACGCCACCGTGCTGACCGCCATCGACCTGTACCTGATAGGCGGTGTCGGGGTTGCATTCCAGGCGTGGTGCACGCACGGCGACCAGCTGGCTGCTGAGCGGGCCGGCCGGGTCGTCCAGCCGCGCGGTGCGGCCGAAGTCGAGCACGCCCAGGGCCTGGGCGCCGGCATCACGGGGCTGGTGAATGAGTACACAGCCGCGCTGCACCTGCACTTTGACTTCAACCATGAAATCGACGGCGCCTGCCGTGCTGGCTAAGAGCAACGCGAGCAGCGTTGTCAAAGAGCGTCCCTTCACCGTGTCATCCTTCAATGCAGGATTTATCTGACCTTGAGGGTAGCAGTGAAGGAAAAACCTGCCAGTTCGCAAGGAAATGTATAAGCCGCGTACAAGATTTCTCTGTAGGAGCGGGCTTGCCCCGCGATAAACATCGCCACCTATCCTCCGTCGAGATCACTGGCCGCCTTCAGTCATATTGGTTAAATTGGCCGCCCTCGCTCAAGCTGGCCCTTGAGTCCCATCGCCCCGAGGAGCCCGGTTTGCCTGCCCTGCCCCCTTCCTGGATACGTTCGCCCTTGCGCGCCTTGCGCCGCTTGAGCACGCCCGCGGCTGATGACCGCGCCCTGGCGGAGACCGTTCGTCAGCATTTTCGCACCCAGGCCACAGCCTGCGGCTACACCCTGAGCGCCGGCCAACTGCGCGTCATCGAACATATGGCCGCCCAGGCGGCACAACTTGAAACTGGCCAGGCGCGCAGCCTGTACCTGTATGGCGCGGTCGGGCGCGGCAAGAGCTGGCTGCTCGACGGTTTCTTCCAGGCCCTGCCCCAGGCCCACAAGCGCCGCCTGCACTTTCATGACTTCTTCGCCCGCCTGCATCAGGGCATGTTTGACCATCGCCATCAGGACGATGCCCTGGCCTGCACCCTGGATGAACTGCTCGAAGACTGCCAGGTGCTGTGTTTCGACGAGTTCCATGTGCACGACATTGGCGATGCCATGCTCATCACCCGGCTGTTTCAGGCCTTGTTCGCGCGGCGGATATTTTTGCTGGTGACCTCCAACCACGCACCGCAAGGCCTGCTGCCCAACCCGCTCTATCACCAACGTTTCGAGCCGGTGATCGGCCTGATCAACCGCCGTATGCACGTGCTTGAAGTGGGCGGCGAGCAGGACTTTCGTCGCCTGCCCAGCGCTGCTGGCCAGCAGCGTTTTACCCAGGGTCATTACCTGTGGCCGGGCAGCCGCGAACAGCGCCAGGCCTTGCAGTTGCCTGAGCCGGGTGACGCGCCGGTTTTGCTGGAGGTAGGCAAGCGCACGCTGCGCGCACACCTGAGCGAGCAGCGCACGGTGGGGTTTGATTTTGTCGAACTCTGCGAACAGCCCACGGCGGTGATCGACTACCTGGAACTGGCCCGGCATTTTGATCACTGGATCATCGAGCGCTTGCCAAACCTTGAAGACTGCTCGATCGCCGCCCAGCAGCGCTTCGTCAACCTGGTGGATGTGCTGTACGACCAGGACAAGCACCTGGTGCTGATCGGTAGCCGACCGCTGGCCGACAGCCTCGGCGGCAGCGCCAGCGACCTGGCCCGCACCCGTAGTCGGTTGGGGCAGTTGCGCCAGGCTGGCTGCTGAGACCTGAACTACGAGCGCTTCGCGCTCGATCGCCGGCAATGCCGGCTCCCACAGGATTGGCAGTGTTCTCAAGGTTGGTGCAAGACCTGTGGGAGCTGGCTTGCCAGCGATGAGGCCACTACCCCACCCGCGCCAAGCTCGCCAACACCGCCTCGATCTCCACCAGCACCGCCGGATCATCCAGGGTCGAGGGCGGTGTATACGGCTGCTGATCGGCGATCTTGCGCAGCACCGCGCGCAAGATCTTGCCCGAGCGAGTCTTGGGCAGGCGCTTGACCACCCGTACCTGGTTGAAGCACGCCAGGGCGCCAATCTGCTCGCGCACGCTGGCCACCAGTTCGCTCTGCATCTGCGCCTGCGGGATGTCCTGGCCGTCCTTGAGCACCACCAGCGCCAGCGGCACCTGGCCCTTGATCTCGTCGTGCACGCCGATCACCGCACACTCGGCCACGGCCGGGTGGCGGGCGACCAGGTCTTCCATCTCGCCGGTGGACAGGCGATGGCCGGAGACGTTGATGACGTCGTCGGTGCGCCCCATGATGTAGACGAAACCGTCTTCATCCAGGTAACCGCCGTCGCCGGTGTGGTAATAGCCAGGGTAGGTCTTCAGGTAGGCATCCAGGTAACGCTGGTGATCGCCCCATAAGGTCTGGCTGCAACCGGGCGGCAACGGCAAGGCAATGACGATCGAGCCTTGCTGGTTGGCGCCCAGCAGGTGGCCATCCTCGTCGAGCACCCGCACGTGATAACCCGGCACCGCACGGTTGCTTGAGCCCGGCCGCGCCGCACTGCCTTCAAGGCCCACGCAGGGCGCGGTCACCGGCCAGCCGGTCTCGGTCTGCCACCAGTGATCGTGCACGGTCTTGCCGCTGGTTGCCTCCAGCCATTGATGGGTACTGGAATCGAGCTTCTCACCGGCCAGGAACAACTGCCGCAGGGAGCTCAGGTCATAGCGGCGCAGCAGTTCGCCGTCAGGGTCTTCCTTGCGGATCGCGCGCATGGCGGTGGGCGCGCAGAACAGGCCGTTGACCCGGTACTGCTCGACCACCCGCCAATAGGCACCGGCGTCCGGCGTGCGGATCGGCTTGCCTTCGTAGAACACCGTGGTACAGCCGTTCATCAACGGCCCGTAGACGATCAGCGAATGGCCGACTACCCAGCCAACATCGGAAATCCCCCACCACACGTCCCCCGCCTGCATGCCATAGATGTGGCGCATGGCAAAGCTCAGGGCCACGGCGTTGCCGCCGTTTTCCCGGACAATCCCCTTGGGTTTGCCGGTGGTGCCGGAGGTGTACATGATGTACAGCGGGTCGGCGGCGGCCAGCTCCACCGGCGCCACCGGGCTGGCCGTGGCCACGGCTTCGAGCCAGTCCAGGTCGCGGCCCTCGACCAGTGCTGCCGTGGCTTGCGGACGTTGCAGCACCAGCACCTGACGCGGCTGGTGCTTGGCCAGTTGCAAGGCACGATCCACCAGCGGCTTGTACTCGATGACCCGGTCGAACTCCAGCCCGCACGAGGCGGTCAGCAGCAGCTTGGGGCGGGCATCGTCGATGCGCAGGGCCAGCTCGTTGGCGGCAAAGCCGCCGAATACCACCGAATGCACCGCGCCGATACGCGCGCAGGCGAGCATGGCCATGGCCGCCTGCGGCACCATGGGCATGTAGATGATCACCCCATCACCCTTCTCTACCCCAAGCGCACGCAACAGCCCGGCCAGGCGCGCCACCTCGTCGCGCAGCTGGTTGTAGCTGAACTGCTGCTGGCTGCCGGTCACCGGCGAGTCGTAGATCAGCGCAGTCTGCTCGCCACGGCCTTGCTCGATCTGATGATCAAGGGCCAGGTAGCAGCTGTTGAGCCGGCCGTCGGCAAACCACTGGTGGGTGCCGTCGGCGTTTTCAACAAGGGTGTGCAGGGGCTTGCGGTACCAGGCCAGGTGGTCAGCCTGTTCGGCCCAGAAGCTGGCTGGATCGGCGATGGAGCGGGCGTAGCTGTGCTGATAAGTCATCGAATGAAAACCCTGAACTTGTTGTTATTAATAAAGGGCGAGCTTCGAGTATGGACCGCAGCGGCCAGTCTGCCATGGGACTAAAGTCGCATCTTGCCGGTATGATGGGCGCCGTTTATTTTTGAGCCTGCCACGCCCCCCATGCATACCCTTGAAGACCTCAAAGCCGGCCGTCTGGCGGGCATTACCCGCCTCGACCTGGCCTGCGGGCTGGAACAGTTCCCGCGGGAAATTTTCGACCTGGCCGACAGCCTGCAGGTGCTCAACCTGACCGGTAACCGCCTCAGCGACTTGCCCGAGGACCTGGGCCGCCTGGGCAAGCTCAAGGTGCTGTTCTGCTCGCAAAACCGCTTTCGCCACCTGCCCGAAAGCATCGGCCAGTGCCAGACGCTGGAGATGGTCGGGTTCAAGAGCAACCAGATCGAGCAGGTCAGCGGCGCCGCTCTGCCCCCGCGTTTGCGGGCGCTGGTGCTTACCGATAACCGTATCGAACGCTTGCCCGAGGCATTGGGCGATTGCCCGGACCTGCAAAAGCTGATGCTGGCCGGTAACCGCCTGCGAGCGCTGCCAGCCAGCCTGGCGCGCTGCAGCCAGCTGGAACTGCTGCGCCTGTCCGCCAACCAGTTGCCAGCCCTGCCCGAATGGCTGCTGCAGATGCCGCGCCTGGCCTGGCTGGCCTATGCCGGCAACCCCATGGCGGCGGGTTACTGCACGCCGCAAGACCCTGGCCATTGCAACATCATTGACTGGCAGCAGATCACCCTTGAACAGGTCGTGGGCCAGGGCGCTTCCGGTGTCATCCATCAAGCCCGCTGGCAACACCAAGAAGCGCCGGTGGCGGTCAAGGTGTACAAGGGCGAGATGACCAGCGACGGCTTGCCGCTCAACGAGATGAGCGCCTGCATAGCTGCTGGCGACCACCCGCAACTGGTACGCCTGGCCGGACGCATCGACAACCACCCCCAGCACCTGCCGGCGCTGGTGATGCAGCTGATCGAGCCGAGCTGGTTCAACCTCGCCGGGCCGCCAAGCCTGGATTCCTGCACACGGGATACATACCCGCCACGGCGCTTGAGCCTGGCTTGCGTGCGGCGCCTGGCCGGCGCCATTGCTGGCGTGGGCGCGCACCTGCATGGGCACGGGATTACCCATGGCGATCTGTATGCGCACAATGTGCTGTGCGATGAGGAAGGCGATTGCTTGCTGGGGGATTTCGGCGCGGCGTCGTTTCATCCGCTTGATAGCAGTGTGGCAGCCGCCGCGTTGCAGCGGATCGAGGTGTTGGCGTTTGGAGTGTTGTTAGGGGAGTTGCTGAGGTGTTGCGAGGGGGATTGCGAGGCGTTGAAGGCACTGCAGCGGGATTGTGTGCAGCCTGAGGTGATGCGCCGGCCAAGCTTCGACGAGGTCTGTCAGCAGCTTCGCGGCGTCTGAATCGCTGGCAAGCCAGCTCCCACAGGTCCGGTGCATGCTGTACCTGTGGGAGCTGGCTTGCCAGCGATAGGGCCCTGAAGGCTTACATCAACCCGCCAGACCTACATAAACGTTCTGCACGTCATCGTTATCGTCAATCGCCTGCAGGAAGGCTTCAACCTCGGCCATCTGTTCGTCGTTCAAACTGCTGACCGGGTTTTTCGGGGTGTAGCCGATTTTCGCCGAAACCACAGTGAAACCCTGACCCGGCAGGGCTTTTTGCACGGCATCCAGATCGGTGGTGTCGGTGATGAACAGGGTCGCGCCCTCTTCTTCGCCTTCGGCAAAATCCTGGGCACCGGCTTCGATGGCGGCCATTTCCGGGTCAGCGTCAGGGCTGTTCGGCGTGGCCTCGATCAGGCCGACGTGGTTGAAGTCCCAGGCCACCGAGCCAGAGGCGCCCAACTGGCCCTTGCGGAACAGCACGCGGATCTGCGCCACGGTGCGGTTGACGTTGTCGGTCAGGCACTCGACGATCAGCGGCACCTGATGCGGGGCAAAGCCTTCATAGGTCACAGCGGTGTACTGCACCGCATCGCCATCCAGGCCGGCACCCTTGCGGATCGCGCGCTCCAGGGTCTCGCGGGTCATCGAGGCCTTTTTGGCTTGCTCGATGGCCAGGCGCAGGCGCGGGTTCATGTCCGGGTCGGCGCCGGATTTAGCGGCGATCTGGATCTCTTTGGACAGCTTGCCCATGATCTTGCCTTTGGCGTTGGCTGCTTCTTCTCTATGCTTGGCTTTCCACTGTGCGCCCATCTCGACTCTCTTGATTCAGGTGCCGGTTCAGGTAGCGACCGGCCAAAGTGGGGAGCAGTTTATACGCTCTGCAAGCCATCGACAAAAAAACCCGTCAGCCCTTGTCTGCCTTGCATGCGGCGGATGGCTGGCTCTGAACCGCGGCGCGGCCATCGCTGGCAAGCCAGCTCCCACAGTGGATCCTGCTTTCCCTGTGGGAGCTGGCTTGCCAGCGATGGGGCCTTGAGCTCAAGCCGCTTCCCTGCCCCGCGCCAGCGCCTGGGCCGCCGCCAGCATCGAGCGCAACAGTACCGCGCAACCATCGGCCAGGTCTTCAGGCGCGGCATTCTCGATCTCGTTATGGCTGATCCCGCCCTCGCACGGTACAAAGATCATCCCCGCCGGCCCCAGTTCAGCGACAAAGATCGCGTCATGCCCGGCGCCACTGACGATATCCATGTGCGACAGCCCCAGGCCCCTGGCCGCGCTGCGCACCGCCTCCACGCAACCCTCGTCGAAATACAGCGGCGGGAAATCCGCCGTCGGCGTCAGGCTGTGGGTCAGCCCATGCTGCTGACAGGTGCTGCTGATCACACCCTTGACCTGGGCAATCATCGAATCCAGCCGCGCCGGCTCCAGGTGACGGAAATCCAGGGTCATGCGCACCTCGCCAGGGATCACGTTGCGCGAGCCCGGATAGGCCTGCAGGCAACCGACCGTGCCGCAGGCGTGGGGCTGGTGCTCCAGGGCCACGCGGTTGACCGCCGCCACCACCGCGCTGGCGCCGACCAGGGCATCCTTGCGCAGGTGCATCGGCGTGGGCCCGGCGTGGGCCTCGACGCCGCGCAGGGTCAGGTCGAACCACTTCTGCCCGAGGGCCCCCAGCACCACGCCGATGGTCTTGTGCTGGTCTTCCAGGATCGGCCCCTGCTCGATATGCGCCTCGAAGTAAGCGCCCACCGGATGCCCGCTGACCGGCCGTGGCCCGGCATAGCCAATGGCGTTGAGCGCCTCGCCAACGCTGATGCCTTCTGCATCGGTCTTGGCCAGGGTTTCGGCCAGGGTGAATTTCTCGGCAAACACCCCCGAACCCATCATGCACGGAGCAAAGCGCGAGCCCTCCTCGTTGGTCCACACCACCACCTCCAGCGGCGCTTCGGTTTCAACCTTGAGGTCATTGAGAGTGCGCAGCACTTCAAGCCCGGCCAGCACGCCAAAGCAGCCGTCGAACTTGCCACCTGTCGGCTGAGTGTCGATATGACTACCGGTCATCACGGGCGGCAGTTGCGGGTTGCGTCCCGGGCGGCGGGCGAAGATGTTGCCAACGCCGTCAATGGTGACGGTACAACCGGCCTCCTCGGTCCATTTGACGAACAGGTCGCGGGCCTGGCGATCAAGGTCGGTCAGGGCCAGGCGGCAAACCCCGCCCTTGACCGTGGCGCCAAGCCGGGCCAGGTCCATCAGCGACTGCCACAAACGTTCGCCGTTGATATGCCGTTGGGTCGATTGCAGAACATCCTGAGCGGTTTGCATGTGCTTCTCCTGCATCACGTGCCTGGCCTCTGCGGGCCATAGGCGCTACACGGTGGGTTTGAGGTTGGTCGCGCGGGCTGCCCTGAGGCTGCCGAGGGCGTAGTAGATCAGCCCGCCCAATGCGGAGCCGGTGAACCAGCCAAAGTCGTAGAACCAGCTGAAAGCGGTGCTGTGCAGCGACAACAGGGTCAGCACCACCGGTACGCCGAAGGCGATGAAGCCGGCGGCATTCCAGGCCGGATAGACGTCGTCGCGGTACAGGCCGGCGAGGTCCAGGGTCTGTTTGCGGATGATGAAGTAGTCCACCACCATGATCCCGGCAATCGGCCCGAGCAGGCTGGAATAGCCCAGCAACCAGTTGGAATAGAGGCTTTCCAGGCTCACCTCGCTGACGATCCAGCCAAGCTTTTTCAACAGTTCATGGCCCATCAGCAACAGCCCCACCAGCCCGGTGAGCAGCACCGCGGTGGTACGCCCGATCCATTTGGGCGCCAGGTTCTGGAAGTCGTTGGTTGGCGAGACGATGTTCGCCGCCGTGTTGGTCGACAGTGTGGCGATGATGATCAGGGCCATGGCCAGTGCGACCCACAGCGGGCTCTGGATATGCCCGATCAGGCTGACCGGGTCGGACACGGTTTCGCCGACCAGCGAGGTCGAGGCAGCCGTCAGCACCACCCCCAGGGCGGCGAACAGGAACATGGTCAGCGGCAGGCCGAAGATCTGCCCGAGAATCTGGTCTTTCTGGCTTTTGGCATAGCGGCTGAAGTCAGGAATGTTCAACGACAGCGTGGCCCAGAAACCGACCATGGCGGTCAGCCCGGCAAAAAAGTAGCCATACACGCTGGCGCCCTCGGGGCGCTTGGGCGGCTGGGCCATCAGCTCGCTGATCGACACATTGGGCAAGGCCCACACCAGCAGCCCGGCGCCCACCAGCACCAGCAACGGCGCCGACAGGGTCTCCAGCCATTTGATCGACTCGGCGCCACGCAGCACCACCCACAGGTTAAGGCACCAGAACAGCATGAAGCCGATCACCTCGCCGGTGCCGCCCAGCGCCTTCCAGTCCGCCGACAGCGAACCAAGAAACAGGTGGATGGCCAGGCCGCCGAACATCGTCTGGATACCGAACCAGCCACAAGCCACCAGGGCGCGAATCAGGCACGGCACGTTGGAACCGAGGATGCCGAAGGACGAGCGCAGCAACACCGGAAAGGGAATGCCGTACTTGGTGCCGGGAAAGGCATTCAAGGTCAGCGGAATCAATACCACGGTGTTGGCCAGCAGGATCGCCAGCAGTGCCTCGCCCACGGTCAGCCCGAAATAGGCGGTGAGCACGCCGCCGAGGGTATAGGTCGGCACGCAGATCGACATGCCGACCCACAGCGCGGTGATGTGCCATTTGTTCCAGGTGCGCTCGTGCACCTTGGTCGGGGCGATGTCGTGGTTGTACCGGGGGCTGTCGAGGACGTCGCTGCCGGCGTCGAGTTCATACAAGCCGTCGCGTTCGCTCACCTGCGATCTGGTCTGCTGCATGGCCGCTCCACTGTTGTTGTGTTTTTGGGAGTTGGTTGCATTGCACTGGCATGTGGGCAATCACGGCTGCCCATGAGAAATCTTGACCATTTCCACAACCTGTCAAGAACGACAGGACCACTGGTCGTTTTTCTTGAGCCCGAAATAGTTCATATAACCCTTGTAAATCAGCCATTTAACCTAGTTATAGGCCTATAAACTAATTATTTGCCCTATCCAAAATCGCCGACTAGATTCAATTCCTGACAGCGATGACAGGTTTTCGCCTACGCTGAAAAAAGTACAAAACCTAGAACCGGTAACAACCGGTCAAGCCTGCGAGGAGCATCTGATGACGCTTATGATTCGTGGCGCCACCCTGATTACCCATGAAGAAAGCTACCGTGCCGATGTGTTGTGTGCCGACGGCGTGATCAAGGCCATCGGCAGTGACCTTGAGGTCCCGGCCGGCTGTGAAGTGCTCGACGGCAGCGGCCAGTACCTGATGCCCGGCGGCATCGACCCGCACACCCACATGCAACTGCCCTTCATGGGCACCGTGGCCAGCGAGGACTTCTACAGCGGCACCGCTGCGGGCCTGGCCGGCGGCACCACCTCGATCATCGACTTTGTCATCCCCAACCCGCAGCAATCGCTGCTCGAAGCCTTTCACCAGTGGCGTGGCTGGGCCGAGAAATCGGCCAGCGACTACGGCTTTCACGTCGCCGTGACCTGGTGGAGCGAGCAGGTGCGCGAGGAGATGGGCGAGCTGGTGAGCCTGCACGGGGTCAACAGCTTCAAGCACTTCATGGCCTACAAGAACGCGATCATGGCCGCCGACGACACCCTGGTCGCCAGCTTCGAGCGCTGCCTGGAGCTGGGCGCGGTACCCACCGTGCACGCCGAGAACGGCGAACTGGTCTATCACCTGCAGCGCAAGCTGCTGGCCCAAGGCATAACGGGCCCGGAAGCGCACCCGCTGTCACGTCCCTCGCAGGTTGAAGGTGAAGCCGCCAGCCGCGCCATTCGCATTGCCGAAACCCTGGGAACGCCGCTGTACCTGGTGCATGTCTCGACCCGTGAAGCCCTGGATGAGATCACCTACGCGCGCAACAAGGGCCTGCAGGTCTACGGCGAAGTACTGGCCGGCCACCTGCTGCTGGACGACAGCGTCTACCGCCACCCCGACTGGCAGACCGCTGCCGGCTACGTCATGAGCCCGCCGTTTCGCCCGCGCCAGGACGGCCATCAAGAAGCACTGTGGCACGGCCTGCAATCGGGCAACCTGCACACCACCGCCACCGACCACTGCTGCTTCTGCGCCGAACAGAAAGCCGCCGGGCGCGACGACTTCAGCCGCATCCCCAACGGTACCGCCGGCATTGAGGACCGCATGGCAGTGCTCTGGGACGAAGGGGTCAACAGCGGCAAGTTGTCGATGCAGGACTTCGTCGCCCTGACCTCGACCAACACCGCGAAGATCTTCAACCTGTTCCCGCGCAAGGGCGCCCTGCGCGTCGGCGCCGATGCCGACCTGGTGCTGTGGGACCCGCAAGGCACGCGGACCATCTCAGCCGCCACGCACCATCAGCAGGTCGACTTCAACATCTTCGAAGGCAAGACCGTGCGTGGCATCCCCAGCCACACCATCAGCCAGGGCAAGCTGGTCTGGGCCAACGGCGACCTGCGCGCCGAGCGTGGTGCCGGGCGCTACATCGAACGGCCGGCGTACCCGGCGGTGTTCGATCTGCTCAGCAAGCGGGCCGAGCATTCAAGGCCGGTTGCCGTGAAGCGCTGAAGAGCATCGCTGGCAAGCCAGCGATGGAAGGCAAAGCCTTCCCCAAAAAATAAAAAAAGAGGAACCCACCGTGATCGACTCCCTCAACCACCTGCCCCGACCGACCCAGAACAACGCCACCCTCGCCGAGCACTTCAGCGACCTGGCACCGCCCCTGACCGCCCGCCAGGCCGCCCTCGAAGCTTCCCGTTGCTTGTACTGCTACGACGCCCCCTGCGTCAATGCCTGCCCCAGCGAGATCGACATCCCCTCGTTCATCCGCAACATCCACCAGGAGAACGTCCAGGGCGCGGCGCAGAAAATCCTCTCGGCCAATATCCTCGGCGGCAGCTGCGCGCGTGTCTGCCCCACCGAGATCCTCTGCCAGCAGGCCTGCGTGCGCAACAACCACCAGGAATGCGCGCCGGTGCTGATCGGCTTGCTACAGCGCTATGCCGTGGACCATGCCGACTTTGCCCAGCACCCGTTCCAGCGCGCCGCCAGCACCGGCAAGCGCATTGCCGTGGTCGGCGCCGGCCCGGCGGGGCTGTCCTGCGCCCACCGGCTGGCCTGGCACGGCCACGACGTGGTGATTTTCGAAGCCCGGGAAAAAGCCGGCGGCCTCAATGAATACGGGATCGCCAAGTATAAGCTGGTGGACGACTTCGCCCAGCGCGAGGTGGATTTCGTCCTGCAGATCGGCGGCATCGAGATCCGCCACGGCCAGGTACTGGGTGACAACCTCAGCCTGGCCGAGCTGCAACAGCAGTTCGACGCGGTGTTCCTCGGCCTTGGCCTGAATGCCGTGCGCCAGCTGGGCCTGGCCAACGAGGCTGCGCCGGGCATGCTCGCCGCTACCGCGTACATCCGTGAACTGCGCCAGGCCGATGACCTCACCACCCTGCCCGTCGCCGACCGCTGCATCGTCCTCGGCGCCGGCAACACCGCCATCGACATGGCCGTGCAGATGGCTCGCCTCGGTGCCCGCGACGTCAACCTGGTGTACCGCCGCGGCGTCGAGGACATGGGCGCGACCGCGCACGAGCAACACATCGCCAAGGAAAACCAGGTACGCCTGCTGACCTGGGCCCAGCCTGAGGAAGTATTGCTCGACGATCAGGGTCGGGTGCGCGGCATGCGTTTTGCCCGCACGCACATGAGCGATGGCCGCCTGCAGCCAACCGGGGAAACCTTCGAACTGGCCGCCGATGCGATCTTCAAAGCCATCGGCCAAACCTTTGATGACTGCGCCCTGGGTGACAGCAGCGGGCAACAGCTTGCTCGCGACGGCGAGCGTATTCGTGTCGACCAACAGCTGCGCACCAGCCTGCCCGGCGTGTATGCCGGCGGCGACTGCACCCAGCTCGGCCAGGACCTCACCGTCCAGGCCGTGCAGCACGGCAAGCTGGCCGCCGAGGCCATGCATGCGCACCTGATGCTCAATGTGGAGGCTGCATAAATGGCTGACCTGTCGATCGAATTCGCCGGCATCAAGGCGCCCAACCCGTTCTGGCTGGCCTCCGCGCCGCCTACCGACAAGGCCTACAACGTGGTCCGCGCCTACCAGGCCGGCTGGGGTGGCGTGGTCTGGAAAACCCTCGGCGAAGACCCGGCCGCGGTCAACGTCTCGTCGCGCTACTCGGCGCACTACGGGGTCAACCGCGAGGTCATGGGCATCAACAACATCGAGCTGATCACCGACCGCTCGCTGGAAATCAATCTGCGCGAAATCACCCAGGTGAAGAAGGACTGGCCCGACCGCGCGCTGATCGTGTCGTTGATGGTGCCCTGCGTCGAAGCCTCCTGGAAAGCTATCCTGCCGCTGGTCGAGGCCACCGGCGCCGACGGCATCGAGCTGAACTTCGGCTGCCCCCACGGCATGCCCGAACGCGGCATGGGCGCGGCGGTCGGCCAGGTGCCGGAGTACGTCGAACAGGTCACCCGCTGGTGCAAGACGCACGGTTCGCTGCCGGTGATCGTCAAGCTGACACCGAACATCACCGACATCCGCCAATCGGCCCGCGCCGCCCATCGCGGCGGTGCCGACGCGGTGTCGCTGATCAACACCATCAACTCGATCACCAGCGTCGACCTCGAACGCATGGTCGCCCATCCCATCGTCGGCGACATGAGCACCCACGGCGGCTACTGCGGCTCGGCGGTCAAGCCGATCGCCCTGAACATGGTCGCCGAAATTGCCCGCGACCCGGCCACTCATGGCCTGCCGATCTGTGGCATTGGCGGTATCGGCAGCTGGCGCGATGCCGCCGAATTCGTCGCCCTCGGCTGCGGCGCGGTGCAAGTGTGCACGGCGGCGATGCTGCATGGTTTTCGCATCGTCGACGAGATGAAGGACGGCCTCTCGCGCTGGATGGACAGCCAGGGCTACCGCAGCCTCCAGGAGTTCCAGGGGCGCGCCGTGGGCCACACCACCGACTGGAAGTACCTGGACATCAACTACCAGGTAGTGGCCAAGATCAACCAGCAGGCGTGCATCAACTGCGGCCGCTGCCACATCGCCTGCGAAGACACCTCGCACCAGGCCATCGCCAACCTCAAGCAGGCCGACGGCAGCCACCGTTACGAGGTGATCGACGCCGAATGCGTGGGCTGCAACCTGTGCCAGATCACCTGCCCGGTGCAGGACTGCATCGAGATGGTCCCGCAGGACACCGGCAAGCCGTTCCTCGACTGGCAGCATGACCCGCGCAACCCCTATCACGAAGCGTCCTGAAGCCGAGGTAAAAACAACGAGGGAGGATCATTGATCCTCCCTCGTTGGCTTTCGCTCAGCGCAAATCACTGCGCCGGTACAGGCTCAAGCCCACCGCCAGCGCCGCCAGCATGCCGGCGCAGCTGCGGTTGATCCACTGCATGGTGCGCGCCGAAAAGCGCCGCATGGCGTGCCGCCCGCCATAGGCGTAAACGGCCATCATCAGCCCGTCGATCGCCGCGCTGGTGATCGCCAGCACCAGGTACTGCTCGGCCACCGGTTGCTCGGGGCGAATGAACTGCGGCAGGAACGCCGAGAAGAACAGCAAGCCCTTGGGGTTGGACAAGCCGACCAACAATGCCCGCAAAAAGGCCGAACGCCCCGTGGCGCCAGCGCTCACCGTGCTACGTTGCAAGGCCCCGCTCGGCGCCCGCCAGAGCACCCAGGCCAGGTACAGCAGGTACACCGCGCCCACCCACTTGACCACACTGAACAGCTGCTCCGAAGCCTGCAGCAACGCCCCCAGGCCGCAGCCCACCGCCGCAATCAACAGCAGGTCGGAGAGCATCGCCCCGGCCATGCCGAAACCGGCCACGCGCATGCCGTGGGACGCGCCATTGTTCAGGGCCAGGAGCATCGCCGGACCGGGGGTGATCATCACCGCGCTGGCGGCGATAACGTAGAGCAGCAGGGTCGAGGCTTGCATGGCAGGCTCCGTGGACAGAAAGGCCCAAGCATGCCTTGGCCAAGCGGATCATGGCAATCGTAGCGGCCCGCGAATGCCTATATCATGGTGGCTAGAGGAACATATCCACGAGGAAGGAATCGTCATGCTGTACCGCCTGGGCGCCGATGGTCTGGTGCTGTTTCACCTGTTGTTCATCCTGTTCGTGCTGTTTGGCGGTTTGCTGGTACTCAAATGGCGGGGTGCGATGTGGTGGCACTTACCGGCGGTGTGCTGGGGGACCGCCGTGGAGTTCTTTCACCTCACCTGCCCGCTCACCGAATGGGAAAACCGCCTGCGCCAGGCCTCGGGCCTGGCCGGTTACGAAGGCGGTTTCATCGAGCATTACATCTGGCCGATCATCTACCCGGCCGGGCTGACGCCGGGCATCCAGCTGGTGCTCGGCTCGGTGGTGGTACTGGTCAACGGCCTGGTCTACCTGCGCGTCCTGCGCCAATGGCAAGCGCGGCGCCAGCAGCGCATCGCCTAGCGTGTGGCGACGATAAACAGGCGCGGGAACGGTAACAACACCGTGCCATCCGCTGCAGGCGGATAAGCCTGCTCCATGGCCTGCAGGTAGTACTGTAGAAAGTCTGCCTGCTCCTGCGCATCCAGCGCCGCCAGATACGGCCGCAGCGCCGAGCCCTTGAACCACTCCACCACCGCCGGCGCACCACCCGCCAGCGGGTGGTAGTAGGTGGTGCGCCACACGTCCACCCGCCGGCAATGGGGGCTGAGCACATCGTAGTAGTAGGCGGCGGTGTGCCGTGGCGGCAACTTCAGGTCAGCGACCTTGCTGGCCCACGCGCCACGCCTTGCGATCTCGCGAATCTGCCGATGGGCCGGCTCGTCGAGGTTGTCCGGGGTCTGGATGGCCAGGCTGCCACCGGCCACCAGTTGGCGCACCAGGTGCGGGTACAGCTGGGCATGGTCGGGCAACCACTGCAGCGAGGCGTTGGCCAGGATCACATCGACGCCCTGTTCGGCGCTCCAGCTGCCGATATCACCCACGTCGAACGCCAGCTGCGGCAAGCGCTGGCGGGCGGCGGCGATCATGTCTGCAGAGCTGTCCAGGCCGGTGACCTGCGCCTCGGGGTAGCGCCTGGCAAGCACTTGCGTGGAGTTGCCCGGGCCGCAGCCCAGGTCCACGGCGCTGGCCACCGCCTGGTTGGGCAGCGCCGCCACCAGGTCGCGCACCGGGCGCGTGCGTTCGTTCTCGAAAGTGCTGTACTGCGCGGCGGACCAGGTCATCGCAGGTTCCTTGAGTGGCCTTGGGAATTCGAGCGTGGCCCTAGCATGCCGGTTACCCGCCGATTAGGAAACCTCATGCAGCAGCGCCGCGAGCTTGCGCCCGGCAAAACGCAGCTGCGCCGCTGTCAGGGCGGTGAAGCCAATCATCACCGCCGGTCTCAGTTGCACCTGCTGGCAGAAGCTGCCGATCGGCTGTAGCTGCAAGCCTTGACTGGCCGCGCGCTGGCAAAAGTCCTGCTCATCCGTCCCCTCTGGCAACCACAGGACAAAGTGCAAACCGGCTTGCTGCCCGCTGACCTCATAACCGCTCGGCGCCTGCTCGGCCAGGCACTCGAGCAACAGATCACGGCGTTGCTGATAAGCCTGGCGCGCCTGCCTCAGGTAGCGCACGAAGCTGCCATTGGCCATGTACTCGGCCAGGCCCAGTTGCTCGGTGACCCCAACCGCGCCACCGGTACCCTGCAGGGTGGCCAGCAACGGCTCGCGCAGGCTGGCCGGCACCAGCATGAACCCTACGCGCAGGCCGGCGAACAGGGTCTTGTTGAAGCTGCCGCAGTAGATCACCCGGTCGCTGTGATCCAGGGCCTTGAGCGCCGGCAGCGGCGCATTGTTGTAGTTGAACTCGCTGTCGTAGTCGTCTTCGACGATCCAGGCGTCGGCACGCTTGGCCCAGTCCAGCAACATCAACCGTCGCGACACCGACAGGGTCACGCCCAGCGGCGACTGGTGCGCGGGGGTCACGCAGGCCAGGCGGGCATCAAGGTGGCGCTCGAGCAGCTGGTCATCGATACCCTCGGCCGTCACCGGCACTGCGACCACCTGCGCCCCGGCCCGCTCGAACAGCGACCTGGCGGTGCGGTAGCCGGGGTCTTCGACGCAAGCCTTGTCGCCTGGGCAGATCACGCTGCGCGCCACGAGGTCGATGCACTGGCGAATGCCGCTGGTGACGATCAGGTCCTGGGCATTACAGCGTATGCCGCGATAGCTGCGCAGGTAGTTGGCAATCCGTTCGCGCAGGGCCGGCAGGCCGGCCGGGTCTGGCGAACTGAGCAAGGCTGTCGGCGCGCAGGCCAAGGCCCTGCCCAGGGCCCGGGACCAGGCCTTGACCGGGAACAGTGCCGGGTCGGCCAGGCGCGCGACAAACGGCACCCCCACCTGCACACCGGTAAGGCGCGAGGCTGTCGGCTCGCTGACCGGCTGCTGCGCCAACGCCAGTGGCGGGCCGCTGCCGGCAGCGATGAACAGGTCAGGAACGACCGCGCAGACCCGCGTACCGGAGCCGGCCACCCGGCTGACATAGCCTTCATCGCGCAAGCGCTCGAACACCAGCTCCAGGGTGCCGCGCGACAACTGCCAGCGCTCGGCCAGGGTTCGCGTCGAGGGCAAGCGGGTGCCGGCCGGCAGGCGCTTGTCGAGTATTGCATCGCGCAAGGCGGCATAAGCGCCTTGCTGCTTACCCTGGGCCAATGCCGGTGGCAGCGGTAGATCGAGGGCGATGGCGGCTTTGCCGGTGCGCATAGTGGTCCAATCAAATTCACTCTTAATGGCGCTGCCGATTAAACCACATTGACCGTTAAGGTCGACGCATCGACAACAAGGAAATGTTCCATGCGCACCACCCCCTCGCCCGGCCCACGAACCTGGTTGCTGTTGCTGCTGATGATTGTCTGCCTGCCGCGGGTGGCCCTGGATATCTACCTGCCCGCCCTGCCCGACATCGCCACGGCCCTGCACGCCAGCGACGCCCAGTTGCAACTGACGCTGACCCTGTACATGGTCGGCTACGCCCTGAGCATGCTGATCAGCGGCCCACTGTGCGACCGTTTTGGCCGCCGCCCGTTGTTGCTGCTCGGCGGCACTATTTACCTGCTGGCGAGCCTGGCCTGCAGCCTGGCCAGCAGCGTCGAGGTGATGATTGCCGCGCGCCTGTTGCAGGCCCTGGGCGGTTGTTGCGGGGCCGTCATCGGCCGGGTGATGGTGCGTGACCACTTCGACCGCCAGCAACAGGGCCACCTGCTCGGTTACCTGTCCATGGGCATGGCGCTGTCGCCAATGATCGCGCCACTGCTGGGCAGCCTCATCGAAACCACCCTTGGCTGGCGCTGGATTTTCCTGCTGCTGAGCCTCAGCGCCGCCCTGAGCCTGCTGCTGATCGCCCTGCGCCTGCCGGAAACCCGCCCGCCGCACGCCGCCGGACAGCGCCACGAGCCGGTGCTGAAGGTTTACCTGCGGCTGCTCGGCGACGGCTACTTCATGCGCTATTCACTGGCGATTGCCTGCGTGTATTGCACCTATTTCCCGTTCATCGCCGAGTCCTCGACCCTGCTGCAACGCAGCCTGGGCCTGAGTTCGCTGCAGTACGCCGCGGTCTTCGCCGTCACCGTCGGCGGCTATCTGGCCGGCTCGCAGCTGTTTCGCCGGCGCAGTGGGCGCTACAGCGCCGATGCCTTGCTCGGCCAGGCCATGTTCCTCAACCTGGGTGGCGCGCTGCTGCTGATGCTCACCACCCGCCTGTGGCCCGAGGCATTGCTGGCGATCGTCCTGCCGATGCTGCTGATCATGCTTTCGGTGGGCCTGGCCATTCCGGCCTGCCAATGGGCGGTGCTGCACCCCTATGCGGCCATCGCCGGCAGCGCCTCGGGGTTGTTCTTCTTCATCCAGATGGCCTTCACCGCTCTGTGCAGCCTGGTCATCGGCCAGTTGTCCGATGGCAGTGCCGGGCCCTTGGCGGGCATGACCGCGCTGGCCAGCCTGGCCTTTGCCCTGGTGCTCAAGCGGTTACGCAGCGAAGCGATTACCCTCAAGGCCAGTTCCGGCTAACATGGGCGATTACCTCACTTGCCGGAAGCCTGCCATGAGCCTGACCATCCGCCCTGCCCGGCGCGACGACGCCGCCCAGATCCTTGCCTTCATCACTGAACTGGCCGACTACGAACGTGCCCGCCACGAGGTGATCGCTTCCGTGGCCGACATCGAGCGCACCCTGTTCGATGACGGCGCCAAGGCCCTGAGCCTGATCTGCGAGCGCGACGGCCAGGCCATCGGCTATGCGGTGTACTTCTACAGCTATTCGACCTGGCTGGGGCGCAACGGCATCTACCTCGAAGACCTGTACATCACCCCCGAGCAACGCGGTGGCGGCGCCGGCAAACAGCTGCTGCGCCATATTGCCATCGAAGCCTGCGAGAACGGCTGCGGGCGCCTGGAATGGAGCGTGCTGGACTGGAACGAGCCGGCCATCCAGTTCTACAAGTCCCTGGGTGCCCTGCCCCAGGATGAATGGGTCCGCTACCGCCTCGAAGGCGCCGGCCTTGAGGCCTTCGCCCGCGGTTGAGTGGCTGGGCAAGGCCGGCGCGATCGGCTAAGGTGCATGCCTTGCCCTACCCTCGCCTTGCCAAGGAATGCACTGAATTGAAGGCTTTATTTCGCGCCCTCCCGTCATTGTGCCTGGGCGCTGCCCTGGCAGCGTGCAGCACCACCCCCGCCGACCCGGTCAGTTTTAAGGAAAATGGCCTGTATGGCCTCAAAGACGCCAGCGGCAAGGTCATCGTTGCGCCGTCCATCGAGCTGCAACCGGTCTACCACGAAGGCATGGCAGCGGTTCGCATCAACAACCAATGGGGCTACATGGACCGCAAGGGGCAATTGGTCATCCCAGCCCTCTACAAGCGCCCCGGGCCATTCAGCGATGGCCTGGCAGGCGTCTGCCTGACGTCTTCCGCATGCGGCTACATCGATACCCGGGGCCGCACCGTGGTGCCCTTCGACTATGACTGGGTCGAGAGTTTCGATGAAGCCAAGGACGACCTGGCGGTGGTCGCCAAAGGCAACCTGTACGGCATGATCAACCGCAAGGGCAAGCAGGTGATCCCCCTGCGCTTCAGCTCGCGGCCCCTAACCCAGAAAGGCTATGTGCTGCTGAACGACAACGACAGCAAAAAAAGCGGCCTGATGAACACATCCGGCAAAGTGGTGCTGCCTTTCGAATACGACGGCATCGCCTACAATACCTGGGGCGGACGGCTGATCAACGACAACCTGCTGAGCGTGGCCAAGGAAGGTAAATGGGGGTTTGTCGACCTTAGCGGCAAGGTGGTGCTGCCCTATCTCTACGACAGACCCGGTTTTTTCCGTGACGGCCAGGCCATCGTCCAACGCGACGGCAAGCATTACCGGATCGACCGCCAGGGCAATGAAACGCCGTTGGAATACGAGCCGTTGAAGCTGCCCTGATAGCAGTTCCGCTGATTTGAGCCTGGTGCACAGGAGCGTTGCCCATGGTCGTGAAAGCCAATAGCCAGACCTTCACCATCCTCGCCCAGGATCCTGCAGTGCGTAATGCCCGCGGCGAGCTGCTGTTCGCCCGGGTCAGCGTGCCGCGGGAAAGCCTCGGCCTGGGGCCCACCGGCTACCGCCTGAAGGTGGTCGACTTCGATGCCTCGCGCAACCAGCTGTATCACGCCCATGCCTACCAGCAGGACGCGGCCAGCGGCTGCATGATCGACCCCTTCGACCCGCCCGGCGAAGCGCTGCTGGGCAATCCGGCGTTCCATTGCCAGCACGTTTATGCGGTGGTCATGCGCACCCTGGCGCGTTTCGAGATGGCCCTCGGGCGCCGGGTTGGCTGGGGCTTCGACGGCCATCAGCTGCACGTGGTGCCGCATGCCTTCGTCGAAGCCAACGCCTTTTACTCACGGGCTGACCGGGCGCTGATGTTCGGTTACTTCAAAGGCCTGGACGGCCAGCATGTGTTCACCTGCCTGTCCCACGACATCGTCGCCCACGAAGCCACTCACGCGATTCTCGACGGCTTGCGCGGCGGCTTCATGAACGCCTCGGGGCCGGACCAGGCGGCCTTCCACGAAGGCTTTGCCGATGTCGTGGCCCTGCTGTCGGTGTTCTCCCTGCGTGAAATCATCGAGTTCGCCCTGACCAATGGCGGGCGCATCGAACTGACCGTGCAGGGCGACCGGCGCCTGCTCAATGGCGATCAGCTGAGCCCGCAGAACCTCGCCGAATCGCTGCTGTTCGGTATCGGCGAAGAGTTCGGCCAGCAGCTCGAAGGCCTGCGTGCCAATGCCCTGCGCCGCTCGGTGATGCTGCCGCCGTCGACCGATTACCTTAGCGGCGAGCAGTTTGCCGAGGCCCACAACCGTGGCGAAATCTTCGCCGCCGCCATGCTGCGCAGCATGCTCGCCCTGTGGGTGGCGCGCCTGGGCGAGCTGGGCAATTTTGGCGACAACCTGTACAACCTGCGCGAAGTGGTCGCGGAAGGCGCCAAGGCCGCCGACCAGTTGCTGACCATCGCCATCCGCGCCCTGGACTATTGCCCGCCGCTGGACCTGGAGTTCGGCGACTACCTGGCCGCCCTGCTCACCGTCGATGCCCAGGTGGCTCCGGATGATTCGCGCTACGACTACCGGTTGATCATCCGCACCACCTTCGAAGCCTTCGGTATTGTCCCGCCAGCGGCGCGCACCGACAGCGACGGCTGCTGGCATGGCTTTGCCGACAACGGCCAGGTGCAGTACCGCAACAGCCACTTCGACTCGATGCTGCGCGACGACGAAGAGGTGTTCCGCTTTCTCTGGGAGAACCGTGCGGTGCTGGGCATCGATGAGCGGGCCTACACCCAGGTGGTGTCGGTGCGCCCGAGCATCCGCCTGGGCACCGACGGCCTGCTGCTGCGCGAGAGCGTTTGCGAATACATCATGAAGGCCAACATCTTTGGCGCCGAGCTCAAGAGCGTGTGCAACATCAGTCCGCGCCCGGCCTGGATCAAGACCACCGACGCCCTTACCGTCTACGGCGCCGGCACGCTGATTTTCGATCAATACGGGCGCATCAAGTACCACGTCCAGCGCCCGCTCAATGACGGCCAGTGGCAGTTGCGCCGCTTGAGCTACCTGGCGGGCCTGGACAACGGCGAGCTGGACCTGCGCAACCCGCTGGCCCAACTGCACCGCCAGCGTGCCTGGCAGGTGGGACCGCTGCGCGAGGAGCAAGCATGAGCCCGACCAGCCTGACCCTCTATGCCTACCAGGTTGGTTTTGGCGACTGCTTCCTGCTGCGCTTCAACTACCCCGGCGCAGTGCGCCGCCATGTGCTGATCGACTTCGGTTCCATGGGCATGCCCAAGGGTGTCGCCCAGGGCCAGCGCCTGCTGGCCATTGCCGAGGACATCAAAGCCAAGTGCGCGGGCAAGCTCGATGCGGTGGTCGCGACTCACCGGCATGCCGACCATATCAGCGGCTTTGCCACCAACCGCGCCGGCACCGCCAGCGGTGATGTGATCCGCAGCCTGGCGCCGGAGCTGGTGCTGCAACCCTGGACCGAACAGCTTGAGCTGGCTGAAGACGCCAGCGCCCCCGAACAACCCGGCCTGTTCGGCGCACGCAGCATGGCCCAGACCCTCAAGAGCATGAATGCCCTGGCCAGCGCCGTGGTCAAGCTGCTCGATCAGGGCAAGCACGGGCTGTCCGAGGAGCTGACCCGGCGCCTGGGGTTTATCGGCGAAGACAACATCTCCAACGCCAGCGCGGTCAACAACCTGGCGAGCATGGGCACCCGCAACGCTTATGCGTTTTTCGGCAGTGAGGACGTCCTGGCCGAGCTGCTGCCCGGCGTGCGCACGCACATTCTCGGCCCGCCCACGGTCGAGCAGAGCGCCTCGATCCGCAAGCAGCGCAGCCGTGACCCGGCCGAGTTCTGGCACCTGCACCGGCAACTGCTCGATGCCCAGGTCAACCCGCCGGACGACGATCCGGGGCCCTTTGCCGACTACCCGGCGATGCGTGGCAGCAAACTGCCCATGAGCAGCCGCTGGATCGCCCGACGGGTGCGCGAAGCCCGTGGCGAGCAACTGCTGCAGATCGTCACTGCGCTGGACAAGCAAATGAACAACACCAGCCTGATCCTGCTGTTCGAAGTGGCGGGCAAGAAGCTGCTGTTCCCGGGCGATGCGCAGATCGAGAACTGGAGTTATGCCTTGAGCCACCCGGACATTCGCCAGCTGCTGGCGGATGTCGACCTGTACAAGGTCGGCCACCATGGCAGCCTTAATGCCACGCCAAAAAGCCTCTGGGGCGGTTTCAACAAACGGGGCAAGGCCGGGACGGCGCAGCGTTTGACCAGTGTGTTGTCGACCATGCCCGGCAAGCATGGCAACCCCGAGGCTGGCACCGAGGTGCCGCGGCGGCCGTTGCTGGAGGCGCTGGGCAAGGAGAGTGAGTTGCACAGTACCGATGGGTTGGAACCGGGAGCTTTGTATGAGGAGCTGGAGTTCAGCTTCTGACGGTCAGGGCCCTATCGCTGGCAAGCCAGCTCCCACAAGATCAGCATCCACAGTACCTGTGGGAGCTGGCTTGCCAGCGATGCTTTTGATCAGGGCTCCAACCCGATACCCCTGAGGATCACACTGGTCACCGTCTGCACCGCCCGCTCGAACTGCAGCTCCGACAAGGGCTGGTGGTCATTGAGCAGCCCCACCTGGTGGCTGAAATCCGCATAGTGCTGGGTCGAGGCCCAGATCATGTACAGCAAGCCCGATGGCTCCACCGGCAGGATTCGCCCATCCTCGATCCACTGGCGGATCTTCGCCTCCTTCATCTTCGCCCAGTCGTACAGCGGGTCATCCAGTGCTGCGCCAAGGTTCGGCGCGCCATGGATGATCTCGTTGGCCCAGACCTTGGAGCCATGGGGCCGGGTGCGCGAATGGTTCATCTTGGCGCGGATGTAACTGCTCAGCACAATGCGTGGATCGTCGTACAGCTCGAAGCACAGGGCATCCTGCTTCCACACATCGAGCAGGCCGAACAGCACCGCCTGGTACAGTTCGGCCTTGGTGCTGAAGTAATAGTGCACGTTGCTGCGCGGCAGGTCGGCGGCCTCGGCGATGTCGGCCATGGCCGTGCCGGCGAAGCCTTTTTCAGCAAAGACCTTTTCGGCGGCAAGAAGAATGTTGTCAACGTTGCGTTGACGAATGCTGAGCTTGTGCTGGGCCATGGGCGAATCCGCTGCGACTGACCCTGCAAGGCTACCACTGCCGGGGCATTCGTGCGCTGCAGGCAAAAAGGTTGTGCCGCGATGGGCATTTTTCTGCGTGTGCACAGTCGCAATACTGCACGCCTTGTTTATCAACGCCCGCACTGAAGGAACCCGCTAATGACTATTCCCGCCCTCGGCCTCGGCACCTTTCGTCTCAAGGATCAGGTGGTAATCGATTCGGTGGCCACCGCCCTGGAGCTCGGTTACCGCGCCGTCGATACCGCGCAGATCTACGGCAACGAAGCCGAAGTCGGCCAGGCCGTGGCCGCCAGCGGCATCGGCCGTGACCAGCTGTTCATCACCAGCAAGATCTGGACCGAGAACCTGGCCGCCGACAAGCTGATCCCCAGCCTCAAGGACAGCCTGGGCAAGCTGCGCAGCGACTACCTGGACCTGACCCTGATCCACTGGCCATCGCCCAAGGGCGCAGTGCCCGTCAGCGAATTCATGGGCGCCCTGGCCGAAGCTCAAAAACAGGGCCTGACCCGGCAGATCGGGGTGTCCAACTTCACCATCGACCTGCTGCGCCAGGCCATCGAGGAGGTCGGCAAAGACGCCATCGCCACCAACCAGATCGAGCTGCATCCATACCTGCAGAACCGCACGCTGGTGGACTTCATGCACAGTCAGGGCATTGCCGTGACCTCGTACATGACCCTGGGCTACGGCAAGGTCCTGCAAGACCCGGTGATCCAGCAGATCGCCGCGCAACACCATGCCACCCCGGCGCAGGTGACCCTGGCCTGGGCCATGCAGCTGGGCTATGCGGTGATCCCGTCCTCGACCCGGCGCGAGAACCTGGCCGGCAACCTCAAGGCCCGCGAGCTCAAGCTGAGCGATGAGGACATGGGCAAAATCGCCGCCCTCGACAGCGGCCTGCGCCTGACCAGCCCCGAGGGCCTGGCGCCGGCCTGGGATTAACCGCGGTCGGTGCAGACCCGGGCCAGTTTCAGGTACTGCAGGTTGTGTTGCTGGCCGCGGGCATTGGCGTTGCGCCGGGGGATCAACGGCGCCGAATCAGGTAACCTGAGCAGCAGACAAACGCCTGCGGACGCCCCCCCACCATGGAACTCCATATCAGCCTGCAAGGCCGCAAGGGCCTGGCCGAGCAGCTTTACCAGCAGTTGCGCGACGGCATCGACAGCGGCCGCCTGGCCGCCGGCACACAACTGCCGCCCAGCCGCCTGCTGGCCGAACAACTGGGGGTGTCACGCAAGACCGTGGCCGAAGCCTATTCGCGCCTGACCTATGACAACCTGCTCTGCGGCCAGGTGGGCAAAGGCACCTTCATCACCCCGGCCACGACCCGCAGCCCCTCGCCTATCGCCAGCATCCCCCTGGCCAGCGCCGCGACCCTGGCCAAATGGCGAGCCCGCGCCAACCCGCTGGCGGACCTCAAACTGCCCACCCTGCGCTACGACTTCATCGGCGGCGCCTCAAGCAAGGTGCAGTTCCCCTTCGATGACTGGCGCCGCTGCAGCCAGTACGCCCTGCGCCAGATCCGCCACAGCAGCGCCCGCTACAGCGCCCATCAGGGCCTGCCAGAGTTGCGCGAGGCGATTGCCCGGCATATCGCCTTTGCTCGCGGCGTGCGCTGCAGCAGCCAGGATGTGCTGGTGTGCAACGGTGCCCAGCAAGCCCTGGACCTGATCGCCCGGGTGCTGATCGAGCCCGGTTGCCAGGTGGCCATGGAGGACCCCGGCTACACCCCGGCACGCCAGTTGTTTCTGGCCCAGGGTGCCGAACTGCAGTGTGTGCCGGTCGACGCCGAGGGCATGTGCGTCGAGCAGATCGCCCAAGGCACGCGGCTGATCTATGTCACCCCGTCACACCAGTTCCCGCTGGGCATGCCGATGAGCCCGGCGCGGCGCCAGGCCCTGCTGGAGCGCGCGGCACAGCTTGGCGCGATCATCATCGAGGACGACTACGACAGCGAGTTTCGCTATGAAGGGCGGCCCACCGACTCGTTGCAAAGCCTCGACCGTCATGGCCTGGTGGCCTATGTCGGGACCTTCTCCAAGACCCTGCTGCCAGAACTGCGCCTGGGTTACTGCATCGCCCCTCAAGCGCTGCGCGAAGCGCTTTGCATTGCCAAGCAACTGACCGACTGGCACACCCCGACCCTCAACCAATGGGCCCTGGCGCAGTTCATCAGCGAAGGCTCGTTGCAAAAGCACATCCGCCGTGTGCACGAGGTCTATGCCGCGCGCCGCGAACGCATCCTGGCACGTCTGTACGGCGACCTGGCGCCGTGGTTCGAGGTGGTGCCGGCCACTGCCGGTTATCACCTGAGCGCCCTGGCCAAGGGGGATCTGGATGTGGAATTTCTCATCAGCATGGCACGCAAGGTCGAGGTCGGCCTGTATTCACTGGCGCCCTTCCATGCCCGGGTACCGGTGCGCCAGGGCTTGTTGCTGGGCTTTGGCGCCATTGATCGGCTGGACATCGACCCGGCCCTGGACCGGTTGCGCGACGTCCTCGAGGCCCTGGGCTGATTGGCCTCCTGACAAAGGGCAAAATTGGCTATTCGAGCTGGCCCGGCCAGGCGCTAAGGTAGCGCCATCACCGCCTGTCGCGGACCTTACCGGAGAGCAACAATGAGCAACCGTATCGAATGGGCCAAACACGCCCCTGAGGCTTACAAGGCGATGGTCGGCCTGGAAATGGCCTTGGGCAAGTCGGGTCTTGAGAACTCGCTACTGGAGCTGGTGCGCCTGCGCGCCTCGCAGATCAACGGCTGCGCCTACTGCGTCAACCTGCACGCCAACGATGCCCGCAACAGCGGCGAAAGCGAAGCGCGCCTGCAGACCCTGAGCGTCTGGGACGAGACCGAATTCTTCACCCCGCGCGAACGGGCAGCGCTGGCCTGGGTCGAAAGCCTGACCCGCCTGCCCGACCAGCGCGCCCCGGAGCACCAGTACCGCGCCCTGCTCGAGCACTTCAGCGAAGCCGAAGTGGTCAACCTGACCCTGGCCATCGCCACCATCAACGCCTGGAACCGCTTTGGCGTCGGCTTTGCAATGATCCCAAGCTGATCTGTGTTTGGACACAGACTGTGGGAGCGGGCTCAATCAACCCGCCGGGGTCGGCATCACCGGCGGCGTGTACTGCAAGGTAGTGCCGAGGATCCACAGCAGGAACAGCACCAGCGGCACGTGCACCAGCAACTGCACGAACGAGAAGCCGATCAGGTCGCGGGCCTTGAGCCCCAGCACGCCCAACAGCGGCAGCATGTAGAACGGGTTGATCAGGTTCGGCAGCGCCTCGGCGGCGTTGTAGATCTGCACCGCCCAGCCCAGGTGGTACTGCAGGTCATTGGCCACCAGCATCACGTAGGGCGCTTCGATGATCCACTTGCCGCCACCCGACGGGATGAAGAACCCCAGCACAGCCGAGTACACGCCCATCAACAAGGCGTAGGTATCGTGGGTGGCGATCTGTACGAAGAAGGTCGAGATGTGGTGCGCCAGGCTTTGTGCATCGGCGCCCTGGACCTGGGTCAGGATCGCCGCGATCGAGCCGTACAGCGGGAACTGGATCAGCACCCCGGTGGTGGTCGGCACCGCCCGGGCCACTGCGTCGAGAAAGCTGCGCGGACGCCAGTGCAGCAAGGCGCCGGTCATGATGAACAGCAGGTTGTAAGTGTTCAGCCCGGAAATCGCAGTGATCGCAGGTTTGCTCGAGAATTCGTTGTACAGCCAGCCGGCTGCCAGCGCCACCAGCAACAGGATCAGGATCGGGCTGTATTCCAGCCACTCGCCCGGGCGGGTCCGCTGGGGCGGCGGCGGCGCCGAGAAGCTCGGGTCGACGCCACAGGCCTCGGCGCTGCGGGCGCTGCCCGGGCCGGGTGCGGTGGCATAGGCCACGACCAGCGAGACCACCACCAGGGCGGCGAGCATCACCCCCGATTGCCAGAGGAAGATGGTTTCGGTGAACGGGATCACCCCGGTGATCGCCAGGATCGATGGCGGCAGGCTGGCCGGGTTGGCCTGCAATTGCGCGGCCGAAGACGACAAGCCCAGGGCCCAGACCGCGCCCAGGCCCAGATAGGCGGCTGCACCGGCAGCACGGTAGTCCATGTTCAAATCGCTGCGGCGCGCCAGGGCACGGACCAGTAGGCCGCCGAACACCAGCGACAGGCCCCAGTTGAGCAAGGACGCGACCATCGAGATCAGCGCCACCCAGCACACCGCCGAGCGACCGTTCTTGGGAATTCGCGCCAGGCGGTCGATGAGCCTGACCGCAGGCGGCGAACTGGCCACCACATAACCACCGATGACCACGAAGGCCATTTGCATGGTGAACGGGATCAAGCTCCAGAAGCCGTCACCGAAGGCCTTGGCAGTGTCGGTGGGCTTGGCGCCCATGACGATGGCGGCGACCGCTACCAGCACCACGGCCAGCGCGGCGAACACCCAGGAGTCGGGGAACCAGCGTTCGGCCCAGTTCGAACAACGCAGGGCAAAGCGGGCGGAGCGGCTGTCTTGAATATCAGCGGCCACGGAAATTTCCTTTTATTGGCTTTATCGAAACGGCACAAGGCCCCATCGCTGGCAAACCACCCCCCACACGGTCGTCTCTACACCGAACCTGTGGGAGCTGGCTTGCCAGCGATGAGGCCAGCAAGGTCTACACGAAACTCAAATCAGAAGGTCATCTCTTTGACATCGTCCGCCACAATCAACTTGCCAGCGGTCTTCTCGATGATCTCTTCAACCGACACCCCCGGCGCGGTTTCGCGCAGGATGAAGGCGCCGTTTTCGATCTCAAGGTAAGCCAGGTCGGTCAGCACCTTGCGGATGCAACCGGCACCGGTCAGCGGCAGGCTGCAGCGCGGCAGCAGCTTGGACTCACCGTCCTTGGAGGCGTGGGTCATGGTGACGATGATGTTGTCGGCACCGGCCACCAGGTCCATCGCCCCGCCCATGCCCTTGACCAGCTTGCCGGGGATCATCCACGAGGCGATGTTGCCTTCCACGTCCACTTCAAAGGCGCCGAGCACGGTGAGGTCGACGTGACCGCCGCGGATCATGGCGAAGGACTCGGCCGAGTTGAAGATCGAGGCGCCCGTGCGGGCGGTCACGGTCTGTTTGCCGGCGTTGATCATGTCGGCGTCCAGTTGCCCTTCGGTTGGGAATTCACCCATGCCGAGCAAGCCGTTTTCCGATTGCAGCATCACGTCCATATCGGTCGGGACGTAGTTGGCCACCAGGGTCGGGATGCCAATGCCGAGGTTGACGTAGTAGCCGTCCTTGAGTTCGCGGGCTACGCGTTGTGCCATTTGTTCGCGGGTAAGTGCCATGGTCAGGATCTCTTTATTGTTCTATCGGGTCAGGCTTTGACGGTGCGTTTTTCGATACGCTTCTCGAACGTGCCGACGATGACCCGGTCGACATAGATGCCCGGGGTATGGATTTCGCTCGGCAACAGCACGCCCGGCTCGACGATCTCTTCGACCTCGACCACGGTGATCTTGCCGGCGGTGGCGGCCAGCGGATTGAAGTTCTGCGCGGTGTTGCGGTACACCACGTTGCCGTAGTGGTCGGCCTTCCAGCCCTTGACGATGGCGAAGTCACCGGTGATGGCTTCTTCGAGGATGTACTTGCGGCCGTTGAACTCGCGCACTTCCTTGCCGTCGGCCACCGGGGTGCCGTAGCCGGTGGCGGTGAAGAAGGCCGGGATCCCGGCGCCGCCGGCGCGCATCTTCTCGGCCAGGGTGCCTTGCGGGGTGAGTTCCACTTCCAGCTCGCCGCTGAGCAGCTGGCGCTCGAACTCGGCGTTCTCGCCCACGTAGGAGGCGACCATCTTGCGGATCTGGTGGTCTTCGAGCAGCACGCCCAGGCCAAAGCCATCGACACCGCAGTTGTTGGAAACCACGGTCAGGCCCTTGACGCCACGGCGCTTGATTTCGCCGATGAGGTTTTCCGGGATGCCGCACAGGCCGAAACCCCCAGCCAGTACCGTCATGTTGTCGGTTAGGCCTTCAAGAGCCTGTTCATAGGTTGCTACGCGCTTGTCCAGTCCGGCCATGCTGATCCGCCTTTTGTAGTTGTTGATCCGACAGGGGTGTCGGCGAGCGTTTGCGCCATCTTCACCCCTGGGCACTTATTTGTTAATTTTGTTTTTATGATCGTTTAATAAATTTTCCAAAACAATAGTCCAGTCCGATGAACGTCAAACAGTTGCGCGCTTTCGTTACCGTCGCCAAGTACCAGAGCTTTGCCCAGGCGGGCGAACGCCTGCACCTGTCGCAGCCGGCCTTGAGCCTGACCATCAAGGCCCTGGAGGACAACCTCGGCGGCGCCCTGCTCAGCCGCACGACCCGCAGCGTCAGCCTGACCCCGGAGGGCGAAGTGTTGCTACCCCTGGCCCGGCAACTGCTGGCCGACTGGGACAACACCGAAGAACTGCTGCGCCAGCGCTTTACCCTGCAGCTTGGACGGGTGGCGATTGCGGCCATGCCGGCCTTTGCCGGTAACCTGCTGCCAGCGGCGCTGAAGGTGTTTCGCCAGCGCTACCCACGGGTCAACGTCACCGTGCACGATGTGATCAACGAACAGGTGCTGGAGCTGGTCCGCCACCGACGCGTCGAACTGGGCATCGGTTTCGAGCCTGAAGCCAGCGAGCCACTGCGCTTCAAGCCGCTGTACCTGGACCGCTTCGTCGCCGTGGTACCGGCCGACTCGCCGCTGGCGCAACAGGCCCAGGTGAGCTGGCGCGAACTGCTGGCCGAAGACTTCATCGCCCTGCAACGCCCCTCGGCAGTGCGCTTGCTGCTCGAACAACACCTGGCCGCCGAACACGGCAAGCTGGCGGTGGCGTTCGAAAGCCACCAACTGTCGACCATTGGCCGTATGGTTGCCAACGGCTTGGGCGTGAGTGCCGTGCCGGCGCTGTGCATCGGCCAGATGCAGGAGCTGGGCGCGCGTTGCGTGCCGCTGGTGGAGCCGAGTATCGAACGGCGCATTGGCGTCACGATGTTGGCCGACCATAAACTCTCGGCAGCGGCCCAGGCGCTGCTGGACGTATTGCTTGAACATATCCGCCCACAGGAGGTGACATGCGTACCGTGAAACTTGCCGAACACAACGTCCCGGCCATCGGCCAGGGCACCTGGTACATGGGCGAGGACCCGGGCCGGCAGCCCGCCGAAGTCGCCGCCTTGCAGCACGGCATCGAGCTGGGCCTGAGCCTGATCGACACGGCCGAGATGTACGCCGAAGGGGGTGCGGAAAAGGTCGTCGGCAAGGCCATTGCCGGGCGCCGCGACAACGTGTTTCTGGTCAGCAAGGTGTACCCGCACAACGCCAGCCTCAAGGGTATTCCGGCAGCTTGCGAACGTAGCTTGCAACGCCTTGGCACCGATCATATCGACCTGTACCTGCTGCACTGGCGCGGCCAGTACCCGCTGGCGGAAACCGTCGAAGCCTTCGAGCGCTTGCGCGTCGAGGGCAAGATCGGCCGTTGGGGGGTGTCCAACTTCGATGTCGATGACCTGCGCGAGCTGTATCAGGTGAGCCGCGATTGCGCCGTCAACCAGGTGCTGTACAACCCGGCCCAGCGCGGCATCGAATACGACCTGCTGCCCTGGAGCCACAAGCGCCAGCTGCCGACCATGGCCTACTGCCCGCTGGCCCAGGCCGGTCGCTTGCTCAAGCACCCGACCCTGGCAGAGATTGCCGAGCGCCATGGCGCAACGCCGGCGCAGGTGAGCCTGGCCTGGGTGATTCGCCAGGACGGCGTGATCGCCATTCCCAAGGCGGTGAACCTTGAGCATGTGCGCCTGAACGCGGCGGCGGCTAACCTGGTACTCAGCCATGAAGACTTGCGGGCGATAGACCGGGCCTTTGCGCCGCCGACGCGCAAGCAGCATCTGTCGATGGTTTGAGGCGTTTCTGAGGGCCTCATCGCTGGCAAGCCAGCTCCCCACCGATCCCCTGTGGGGCGTTGCCGGCGATGGGCTGCGTAGCAGCCCCAATCAATGGAAATCCCGGCTCCGCACATCCAGCCCCTGCAACAGCGGACTCAGATCCTCCAGGCGCTGGGCAATCAGATGCCGCACCCCGCTCTCGCACTCCAGCCGCCCAGTCACCCGCATCAGTTGCGCGCCCACCAGCACCCGGCGCTGACGCTCGGCCAGGTCGCGCCAGACCACTACGTTGACGTTGCCGAACTCGTCTTCAAGGGTGACGAAAGTCACCCCGCTGGCCGTCCCCGGCCGCTGACGCCCGGTCACCAGCCCCGCCACGCTGACCCGGTCGCCGTGCCCAGCCTGCTCCAGCGCCTGCGCACTGCGACAGCCCAGGGCCGTGAGGCGGCGGCGCAACAAGGTCAGCGGGTGCGGGCCGAGGGTGGTGCCGACACTGGCGTAGTCGGCGAACATGTCCTCGCTCAGCGACGGCTGCGGTAAATCCACCGGGGCTTCCAGCGGTGCCTCGATGCCGGCGAACAACGGCAGTTGCGCCTGCACCGCCGCCACGCTCCAGCGCGCCCGGTAGCGGTCGCTGGCCAGGCCACGCAAGGCCCCGGCATCGGCCAGCAGCTCACGGGCGCGGGCATCCAGGTGCGCCCGTTGGCACAGGTCACTGACATCGCGCCAGCCGCGCTCGGCCCGGGCCTGCTCGATACGCTGGGCATCCTGCTGACGAAAGCCGCGCACCTGGCGCAGGCCCAGGCGAATGGCCAGGGCCTGCCCTGCCCCCGGCTCCAGGCTGCAGTCCCAGTCGCTGTGGCAGACATCCACCGGGCGGATCTCGATGCGGTGACGGCGGGCGTCCTGCAAGATCTGGTCGGGGCTGTAGAAGCCCATGGGCCAGCTGTTGATCAGCGCGCAGGCAAAGATCGCCGGCTCGTGGCACTTGAGCCAGCAGCTGGCGTAGGTCAGCAAGGCGAAGCTGGCGGCGTGGGATTCAGGAAAGCCATAACTGCCAAAGCCCTTGATCTGCTCGAAGATACGCTCGGCAAACTCTGCGCTGTAGCCGTTGTCGAGCATGCCCCGGGTCAACCGCTCGCGGTGCGGCTCAAGGCCACCGTGGCGCTTCCAGGCGGCCATGGCCCGGCGCAACTGGTCGGCCTCGCCCGCCGAGTAACCACCGGCGACCATCGCCAGCTCCATCACCTGTTCTTGGAACAACGGCACGCCGAGGGTGCGCTCGAAGACCTTCTGCAAGGCTTCGGACGGATAGTTCACCGGCTCAAGGCCCTGGCGCCTGCGCAGGTACGGGTGAACCATGTCGCCCTGGATCGGCCCGGGGCGAACGATCGCCACCTCGATCACCAGGTCGTAGAAGTTCTTCGGCTTGAGCCGCGGCAGCATGGCCATCTGCGCCCGCGACTCGATCTGGAACACGCCGACGGTGTCGGCGCGGCCGATCATTTCGTAGGTTGCCGTGCAGTCGGCCGGAATGCTGGCCAGGGTCAGCTGGCGGCCACGGTGGCGATACAGCAGGTCGAAACAGCGGCGCAAGGCGCTGAGCATGCCCAGGGCGAGGATATCGACCTTGAGCAGGCCGACCAGGTCGAGGTCGTCCTTGTCCCACTGGATCACCGTGCGATCTTCCATGGCGGCGTTTTCCACCGGCACCAGGCTGTCCAGCGGCTGCTCGGAAATCACGAAACCGCCCGGGTGCTGGGACAGGTGGCGGGGAAAGCCGATCAGCTCGCCGGTCAACGCCAATACCCGGCGCAGCAGCGGGCTGTCGGGGTCGAAACCGGCTTCGCGCAGTTGCTCGGGCGGCGGCAAGCGGTCGCTCCAGCGCCCGCAGCAATCGGCCAGGGCGTTGATCTGCTGCGCCGGCAAGCCCAGCACCCGGGCGATATCGCGCACCGCACCAGCGGCATGGTAGGTGCTGGCCACCGCGGTGAGCGCCGCGCGGTGGCGGCCATAGCGGCGGAACACATACTGCAGCACCTCTTCGCGGCGCTCGTGCTCGAAGTCGACGTCGATGTCTGGCGGCTCGTCGCGCTCGCGGGACAAGAAGCGCTCGAACAGCAGGTGGCTTTTCAACGGGTCCAGTTCGGTAATGCCGAGCACGTAACACACCACCGAGTTGGCCGCCGAGCCGCGCCCCTGGCAGAGAATGCCCTGGCCCCGGGCGAAGTTGACGATGTCATGGACGGTGAGGAAGTAGCTTTCGTAGTTGAGCTCGGCAATCAGTTCCAGCTCATGCTCAAGGGACTGGCGTGCCTTGTCGCCGATACCTGCGGGCCAACGCCAGCGCTGGCCCTGCTCGCACAGATGACGCAGCCAGGCGCTGGCCGTCTGGCCTTCGGGGACCAGTTCGCGGGGGTACTGGTAGCGCAACTGGCCAAGGTCGAAACGGCAACGCGCGGCAATGCGCAGGCTTTCCTCAAGCAATGCCGGCGGATACAGCTCGGCCAGTTGCGCCAGCGGGCGCAGGTGCCGCTCGCCATTGGCGAACAGGCGCTGCCCGGCCTCGGCAACGCTGCAGTGGTGGCGGATGGCAGTCATGCTGTCCTGCAGGGCGCGGCGGCCACGGGCATGCATGTGCACATCGCCGCTGGCCACCGCGGCGATGCCGAGGCTGGCGGCCAGGCCCAGCAGCTGTTGCAGGCGCCGCGGGTCATCCGGGCCACGGTGCAGCTCGACCGCCAGCCACAGCCGCTGGGCGAACACTTCGCGCAACCAGCGGCCGGTGGCCAGGTCATCCTCGGCGGCATCCGGCAGCCACAGCGCCAGCAGGCCCTCCAGGGGCTTGTCGAAATCTTCGCGCAGCAACTGGTACTCGCCCTTCTTCGCCCGTCGCCGGCCCAAGGTGATGAGCTTGCACAGGTGCTGGTAACCGCTGAGGTTCTCCGCCAGCAGCACCAGCTTGGGGCCGTCGTGCAGGCGCACTTCGCTGCCGACGATCAGCGCCAGGCCCGTCGCCCTGGCCGCCTGCCAGGCGCGGACGATACCGGCCAGGGTGCACTCGTCGGTGATCGCCAGCGCCTGGTAGCCATGCTGGCGGGCGCGCTGGAACAGCTCCTGGGCACTGGAGGCGCCACGCTGGAAGCTGAAGTTGGACAGGCAGTGCAGCTCGGCATAACCCGGCGTGCTCATGCGAACCAGCCCTGCAGCCACAACGGGCCGTCTTCACCGAGGGTGCGGTAGGCCCAGCCCTGCAAGCCGCTGGCGGTACGCACCCGGTAGTAGTCGCGGCGCACATCGCCGCCGTCCCACCAGCCGGACTCGATGCGCTCGGCGCCGGTCAGCAACTGCACGCCGATGCCGGGCAAGGCCTGGGGCTCGACCAGCAGCCAGCCCGGACGCGGCGCACTCGACACTGGCGGCGCCTGACGCGGCCCGTTGCCGCTGTGCCAGGCGCATTCCGGGCGGTGATCGGCCTGGGCCGTGAGGCCGCGCACCGCCTCGTCGCCAAGCCGTGCACGCAGGCGTTCGCGCAGTTGCTCCCAGGGCTGGTTCTGCTGCGGGCGTGGGTCGAACAATTCGCTACGTTGCGGCACGAAGGCCGGCAGGTCTTCGGCCAGCAGGCGCAGGTTGCGCACCGGCGCGGCAATTTGCAGTTGCTCAAGGCGGCCACGGGCCAGTTCGAACAGCAGCGAAGGGTCGCGCTCGGCCGCCAGCAGGCCGACCGGCACACACGTATCGGGCCCTTCGGCATGTTCCAGGTGCAGGGCAAAACGCTGCACGCCACTGTCACGCCCGGCAAGGAAGGCGGCAAGGTCGTTGATCAAGCGGCGCAGGGGGAACAGCAAGGCCTGATGGGATTCGACATCGAAGTTCAGCTCCAGGCGCGCATCGAAACGGTCCGGCGGCACATAGAATCCCAGGGCCATGGGCCGCCGCCCGAGCAGGCGGTCCAGGTGCAGTTGCACCGGCGCGGCAAAGCGCCGGGCCAGGGCATCACGGGGCAAGGCCAGGACCTGGCCGAGCTGGCGCAGGCCCATGCGGGCAAAGGCGCTGGCGGCCTCGGCGGGCAAGCCGACACGGTCGATGGGCATCTGCTCCAGCGCCGCGCGGGTTTGCTGCGGGCACTCCAGGGCCAGGCCGTCGTGAACATTGGCGAGCATGCGCGCCGCCACCGGGTTGCTGGCCAGGACAATACGGTGACGAAAACCCAGGGCCCTCAGCTCGGCACGCAGCCGCGCTTCAAAGGCCGGCCAGGGCCCGAACAGGCCGAGGCTGGATTCGACTTCGAGCAACAGCACCCGCGGGTAATGCAGGCTGACCTGGGAGCTGAAGCGGTAGGCCCAGGCGGCCAGAAACTGCTGCCACTGCTCGATGGCCGCCGGGTCGTGCTCGACACAGGTAAAACTGCCGGCCAGGGCCTGGGCGGTGGTCAGCGACTGCCCGGCGCGCAGGCCCAAAGCGGCCGCCGGTGGATTGACCGCCTGCAAGACCCGGCGCTGGGCCGGGCCGCTGAGCAGCACCAGCGGCGTATCGGCGTCGTCGCGGGCGCGCAGTGCCGCGTCGAGTGCCAACTGCGGCAGCAGGATACAGGCCCAGAGCATGATCCATCAGCCTCGCCCGGGGCAGGCAATCGGCGTGGCCGGGGCCAGGCCGCCGCGGCACTTGAGCACTCGCCACTGGGCCGGCAGGGCATCGACGGCAATGCGCAGTGCCGCCGGTGACGGGTTGAGCGCAGCCTGTTGCGGGCGACAGGCAAAGGCCAGGGTCTGGCCGCTTTCGGCAGCGACCTGCAAGCGGCGCAAGGCGCGGTCATCCGCTTTATGCGGCCAGCACAGCACGGCGCCGCAACTGCCCGAGCGCAAACACTGCTCGGCGGCCCAGAGCACCTCGCTTGGCCCCGCCTGGACCACCGCCAACCACTGCAGATCGACCCCTGCCGCCTGCCAGGCCGGTGGGTAGGGAATGAACGGCGGGGTAATCAGTACCACCCGCTCGCCGGCCTGGGTCAGGCGCGCCAGGCTCGGCCACAGCAGTTGCAGCTCGCCACAGCCTTCTGCCGCCAGCAGCAGTTCGGTCAGTGCCCCGGCCGGCCAGCCGCCACCGGGCAGCGCCGCGTCCAGGGCGGCATGACCGGTGGGCTGCAGGCCCTGGGGCAAGGCCTGCGGCCGGCCCTTCCAGACCCGTTGCTGGTCGAGCAGGCCGTCGAGGCTGACCACCGCGCCCATCAGCCGCGCCTCACCAGGCCGCAGAACACCCCTTCGATGACGAAGTCGTGCTCCGGGCCAACCTCGATGGGGGCATACGCCGGGTTGCGCGGCAGCAGACGGTAATGCCCGCCGGCGCGTTCAAAGCGCTTGATGGTCACCTCGCCGTCCAGGCGCGCGACGATGATCTGCCCGTCACGGGCGTCGGCCTGCTGCTTGATGCCGACCAGGTCGCCATCGAGGATGCCGTCGTCGATCATCGAGTCGCCCCGCACCTTGAGCAGGTAGTCGGGGGAGCGGCTGAACAGGTGTGAATCGAGCATCAGTTGCTCGTGGATATCCACGTCCGGGCCGATCGGCCGGCCAGCGGCGACCTGACCGAGCACCGGGATCTCCAGCACCTCGGGGCGGCGCAAGACGCCGGCCAGGCGAATGCCACGGGCCTGGTTGGGCGTGACCGCGATGAAGCCGGCCTCGGTCAGCGCCTGGATATGCTTGCGCGCGACACTGCGCGAGGCAAAACCGAAGGCCGTGGCGATGTCGGCCAGGCTCGGCGGCTGAGCCTGATCGGCGATGCGCTGACGAATGAAGTCGAGGATAGCGCGGCGTTTGGGCGATAGTGTATTCATGGAGTACATTTGTACTCTTTTCCTACGTATCTGACCAGCCCCGCTGATCCGGTTATCATGGCCGGCCACCGCAGCGGAAGCCGACCATGCTTGATGCCCTGTTGTTCGACCTCGACGGTACCCTGACCGATACCGACAAACTCCACCTGCTGGCCATGCAACAGCTGTTGCTCGAAGAAGGCCGGGTGTTCACCGAAGCGGAGTTCGATGCCCACGTCAGCGGCCGGGCCAATGCCGACCTGTGCCGTTACCTGTTCCCGGACCGGCCGGTGAGCGAGCACCAGCTATTTGCCGACCGCAAGGAGGCGCGTTTTCGCGCCCTGTCACCGACCTTGCAGCCCACCGCCGGCCTGCTGCGCCTGCTCGAACATGCCGAGCACCGGCGCATCGGCGTTGCCGTGGTCACCAACGCGCCGCGGGCCAACGCCGTGCACATGCTCGACGCCATGGGCCTGAATGAACGCTTTGCACATGTACTGGTGGCCGAAGAGCTGGCCCGGGCCAAGCCCGACCCGCTGCCCTACCTCACCGGCCTTGAGCGCCTGCAGGCACGGGCGGCGCATTCGCTGGCGTTCGAGGATTCGCTGCCGGGGGTGAAGGCGGCCAGTGGCGCGGGGATCTTCACCGTCGGGCTGTCGACCAGCCAGCGGCCTGAAGCCTTGCTTGAGGCCGGTGCGCAGCTGGTGGTGAAGGATTTTGAGGATGAGCGCTTGTGGGCGTTGATCGGGCGGATGTCCGGCTGAAAGTGGGAGCGGGCCTTGCCCCGCGATCGAGCGCGAAGCGGTCGTAATCCGGGCACCACTTGATGAGTTGGCTGTACTGGCCTCATCGCGGGTCAAGCCCGCTCCCACAGTGGGTCTGTGGGGGCTTAAAGCCAGCCACAAAGGGTTGATGCAAAACCTGTGGGAGCGGGCTTGACCCGCGATGAATTCACCACCGTTCATCAGCCCTGCACTCACCCCTGTCGAATCCCCCACCCGACAATCGACCATGAGTACATTCCCCCAGCGGAGCCGTACCCATGGACAACTATCAAAACCCCCAGGTGGTCTCGCGCAGCGAATGGCTCAGCGCCCGCCGCCAGCTGTTGCTGCATGAAAAGGCCCTGACCCACCAACGCGATGAACTGAGCAAAGCCCGCCGCGCCCTGCCCTGGGTACGGGTCGAACAGGACTACCGCTTCGAAGGCCCCGAGGGCCGCCTGAACCTCGCCGAGCTGTTCGCCGGCCGCAGCCAGCTGCTGGTCTACCACTTCATGTTCGGCGAAGACTGGGAGGAAGGCTGCCCCGGCTGTTCGTTCCTGGCCGACCACTTCGACGGCGCCAACCTGCACCTGGCCCATCACGATGTGTCGCTGGTGGCAGTATCCCGTGCACCGTACGCCCAGTTCCAGGCGTTCAGGCAACGCATGGGCTGGAAGTTTCCCTGGGTCTCGTCGCATGCCAGCAGCTTCAACCAGGACTTCGGCGTCGGCGGCAAGGGCAGCGATCAGTACAACTACGCGCCGTATTCGGGCGAGGAAACCGAGCTGCCGGGCCTCAGCGTGTTCTACCGCGATGCCGACGGCATGCTGTTTCATACCTACTCAAGCTTTGCCCGCGGCCTGGACATTCTGGTCGGCACCTATAACTTCCTCGACCTGATGCCCAAGGGCCGCAACGAGGAAGGCACCATGGACTGGGTGCGCCACCATGACCGTTACGAAGACGTCGCCCAACCACCCCACTGCTGCCATGAATAGCCGCGGCACCTGGTATTTTTGCCAGTAGCCAGCACGCCCTGGCGGTGCTCGAATGCACCGAGGCCTGTCGACCGACAGGCACCACCCCGGAGGCAGGGCGTATGGAACTGTTTATCGATCACACCGATTTCGAATCCAGCAATGACCCATGGAATGGCTGGCGGAAAGGCCCCAACGGCCAGACCCTGGCGGTGACCTCCGACGGCGCCAACCACTGGGCGCACTTCGAAGACTTTGCCGGTAACCTGTTGGGCAGGGTGATCAGTAAGGAACTGACAGGCCTTGTGCCCGACACCGACTATCATCTGTCGATGCGGGTAAAACGCAACGGCAACAGCTCCAAGACCCCTCACCTGTCATTTGAGCTGGATGGCATCCCCCTCGAGGGCAAGTTTGCCGTCACCGCACCTGAATGGCAGATCCTTCGCTGGCAGTTCCGCGCCCGCGAACATTCCCACGCTATCGAACTGATCGGTCGTGACGATACCGGCAACGGCAGTGACCATGGCGCGGATTTCAGCTTCGACGATATCCGGATATACCCAGTTACCATCACCGAAAACCTCGATGGCCAGCCTGCACAAACGATTTCCCAGGGTGAGGAAATTCAACTGCTACGCAAGACCATGACCATCAAGCTCCTCGAAGATCCTCTGGGCATCAAAGCCTTCATCGAACCGACAGCCGCAGAACCCGGAATGCGAGAAGGCCCAGCCATCACACTTCAACGCCAACAGCACCATCAGCCGAACAATCCGCAAAAACTGCAGATCACTCCTGTGCTCCCTTGCTCCGAGCTGAAGTTCTTCTGGACCTGGAAGCAATTTCCTGGTGAGGTCGAGTTCTATGGGCTGCATGGCAACCTGCTGGCCACTTTGTCATACACCGGAGAGCCCAGGGATCATGAGGTGAAATACAACGCTCCAGACGGCGAACAGATTGCCTGGATCGTGGTCATCTGCCGAGACTACGCCTACCTCGACAACTTCACCTTAACAACGGCCTAGCCTGCCCAGGTGAGTTGCTAGGCTCCTCACCTTCTGCAGCGCCTAGCTACCGCAGGCGCCTTTGCCTTACAGTGGCGCGGATATTTTCGCGCCACTGCCAAGGCTTGCCTCGCATGATCATCCAGCCGCAAAAACCCTCCATCCGCGTCCTGCTGTTCTCGCTCAAGGGCTCGATCATCCCGGCCATCTGGCGCAAGGTGCTGTACACCGTACTGATCAGCTCGGCGGTGGTGGCCACCCACGGTACCCTGTTCGAGTACAAGGTAATCCTCACTGCCACGCCCTTCACCCTCTGGGGCCTGACCCTGGCGATCTTCCTCGGTTTTCGCAACACCGTGGCCTACCAGCGCTTCTGGGAAGCGCGCACGCTGTGGGGCGAGCTGCTGATCGTCAGCCGCAACCTGACCCGCCAGACCCTCAGCCTGCTGCCCGACCTCGACGCCAGCCAACGCCGTGCCCTGCTCGACCCGCTGATCGCCTTCGCCTACGTGCTGCGCGACCAGTTGCGCGGCAGCCCGGCCAGTGCCGATCGCCAGCGCCTGCTCGACACGTCGACACGCACTGCCCTGGCCAGCAGCGATGCGCCCGCCAGCCGCCTGCTTGGCGTGCTCGGTCAGCGCTTCATGGCCCAGGCCCGCGACGCCGGTGCCGGCGAGGTGATCCAGGCCAACCTCGATCAGCAGCTCAACCGGCTGTCGTACGTGCTGGGCGGCTGCGAGCGGATCAAGAACACGCCCATCCCCTACCCCTACATCCTCATGTTGCACCGCATCGTCCACGTCTACTGCTTTTTGCTGCCGTTCTGCCTGGTCGACAGCATCGGCTGGTTCACGCCCTTTGCCGTGTGCGTGCTGGCCTACACCTTCTTCGGCCTGGATGCCCTGGGCGACCAGATTGCAGACCCGTTCGACACCCAGCCCAACGACCTGGCCCTGGATGCCATGTGTCGCAACCTGGAAATCGCCGTGCGCGAGCTCGAAGGCGCAGCGGCGCCGGCGCAATTGCAACCGGTCAAAGGGGTTCTGTTGTAAGCGCAGGCTCGTCGCTGCGCGCGGCATAGCGCTGGGCCAACACTGCACAGACCATCAACTGGAGCTGGTGAAACAGCATCAAGGGCAAGATCATCGCGCCAATGCCACCGCCCACGAACAGCACCTGGGCCATCGGCACGCCGGTGGCCATGCTCTTTTTCGAGCCGGCAAACAGGATCGTGATGCGGTCTTCGAGGTTGAAGCCCAGCCAGCGCCCCAGCGCGCTGGTCAGCCACAGCACCACGGCCAGCAGCAGGCAGCAGACCAGCGCCAGGCCCAGCAACCGCGACGGCGGTACCGCATGCCACAGGCCGCTGACCAGCGCATCGCTGAAGGCGGTGTAGACCACCAGCAGAATCGAGCCCTGGTCGACGCGCTTCAACCAGCGTGCATTGCGCGCTACCCAGCTGCCGATCCAGCGCCGCGCCAGTTGCCCGGCCACGAACGGCACCAGCAGTTGCGCAACGATCTTCAGCACTGCATCCAGGCTCGAGCCGCTGTCACCTTCGACGTCCATCAGCAGCACCACCAGCAACGGCGTCAGTACGATGCCCAGCAGGCTCGACGCGGCCGCGCTGCAGATCGCCGCCGGCACGTTGCCGCGGGCCAGCGAGGTAAAGGCGATGGCCGACTGCACCGTGGCCGGCAAGGCGCACAGGTACAGCACGCCCAGGTACAGCTCATCGCCCACCAGCGGCAGGAACAAGGGCTTGAACAGCATGCCCAGCAACGGGAACATCACGAAGGTGCAGGCAAATACCAGCAGGTGCAGGCGCCAATGCCCGGCACCGGCGGCGACCGCCTCGCGCGACAACTTGGCGCCATGCAAAAAGAACAGCAGGCCGATGGCGAGGTTGGTCAGCCAGCCGAACACCACGGCGCCACTGCCTTCGCAGGGCAACAGGGTGGCAATGAGGATGACCCCGAGCAACGCCAGGGTGAAATTGTCGAACAGCATCCGCAGGTACTTCATGGCCGCTCCCAGCTTGTTATTGTGGCGCTGCAGACGTTAAGGTCTTTGCCCGACTTTCACTAACGCCAGCGCCCCGCCAGTGTCGCCAAAAGGACAACCGCCCGCCTTCACCCCACAGTCGCTGGAACAGCTGACGGCACTGCCGCGCCCGGTGTATGGCCACGTGCAGGCGCTGCCCAACGTGGTGCTCGGCTACCGCCATGCCCATCCATGGGGGCAGTTGTCCTATGCCATTCGCGGGGTGCTGGAGGTGCACAGCGACCAGGGTTTCTACCTGGTGCCGCCACAGCGGGCGGTGTGGGTGCCGGCGCAGGTCCAGCACCGGGTCAGCTGCGCCGAGGACACCTGCCTGCGCAGCCTTTACCTGGAGCAGGCGCCGGCAGGCTGGAGCGATCCGCAGTGCCGGGTGATCGCGGTCAATCCGCTGTTGCGCGAGCTGATCCGGACCTTCAGCGAACTGCCGGTGGAATACGACACTGCGGGCCCGGACGGGCGCCTGGCGCAGGTGCTGCTCGATCAACTGGGGCACGCCGAACAACAACAGTTGATGCTGCCGCTGCCGCTTGACCATGACCTGCGCGCACTGTGCCGCCACCTGCAGGCACATCCCGATTCGCCTACCGGGCTGACCGCCTGGGCGCAGCAGGCCGGCGTGTCGGAGAAAACCCTGAGCCGCCGCCTTCAACGTGAAACCGGCTTGAGCTTTCGCCTCTGGCGCCAGCGCACGCGCCTGCTCAGCGCCCTGCCCGCCCTTGAGCGCGGCGAGCGGGTCACCGACGTGGCCCTGGCCTGCGGCTATGAGTCGCTATCGGCGTTTATTGCCGCCTTCGGCAAGCAGTTCGGCCTGCCGCCGGGTGAGTTCTTTCGCGCGCGAATCAGCAGCAGCGAACACTAAGCGCCTGCGCATCGAAATCCCCGAGCCAGCCTGATACCCTTGCGCCCATCCGTTTTGCCTCTTGCCAGAAAAGGAGTTCCCATGGCAACGCTCACCGTCCGCGACGAGTCGGTTTCGGGCGAAGTCTTCGACGATTTCGCCCTGCACTTTGCCACCGACACCATCACCGTGCGCCAGTTGATCCGCGAGCGGGTTCACCAGGAAGTCCAGCTGCGCAACAACGACACCGGCCACAGCCGGCGCCAGCGCCTGGTCAGCCCCGAGCCGCTGGAAGCCGCGCTCAACGGTGAGCCTCCCATCGAGCGTGCGAACATCGACTGGCGCAAGCAGGTCGACATCGCCTGCGACGCCTTCGCGCGCAATGGCTTTTTCATCCTCCTCGACGAACGTCAGGCCGAAAGCCTCGACGAAGTCCTGACCATCCGTCACGACAGCGTGGTCAATTTCATCAAACTGACCCCACTGGTAGGAGGCTGAACCATGGCCCTGGAACAACTTCAGGCGTTTCGCCACGACCGCCCGCAAACCGAGCTGGGCCCGGTCGAGCACATCGGCCCGGACGGCTACCCGCTGCTGGCCGGCTCCGAACTGCGCCACGAGCATGAGCTGATCGGCGAGTTGCTACCGCTGCTGCAGAAGATCCACGGTCGCCCCGATGCCATGGTCTTTGCCTTGAGCAAACTGCCGGCAGTCATGGCCCTGAGCCCCGACCCGGCGTTTCGCACGCGCCTGGTGCTGGCGCTGATCGAACGGGTGGTGGCCTACAACGGTGAACTGAGCACGGCCAGTGCAGGCCATGCCTTTTCCCATGTCTTCGACTACGGCGTACTGCCAGCGTTGATGACCTGGCTGATGGAGAACGGCGCCGATGTCGGGCAACTGGCCGAGCCGGTGCTGCAATGGTTTACCAGCTACCGCTTTGCCTATTACGGCACCCTGCCGACCCTGACCGTGACTGACTGGGTCATCGCGCAAAACTACAAACAAATGCCCGACGACCTGCGCGACCTGCTGATCATGCTGCGCAGCCAGTGCGCTGACCTCGGTCACTACGGCAACTTTGGCGAACAGCTGATGGCCAAGCTCGACCCGCTGCTGGGCAACGGCGCCTGGCAGGTACTGGCGCCCTGCGAACACTGGACTCAATTGGCCCTGGAAGACCTCGAGCAATTCAGCCCCGAGGTGCGCGAAGACTGGTTGGCGCTGTTGCGTCAGGCCGCTGCGGCGACCTCGGCGCGACCGTCGGCGAAGTGGCTGAAGAACGCCAAGGCGCTGCTGCACAAGGTCGGTGAAGGCGCACTGCGCGAGGCCCTGCTGCGCTGGTTTGCGCGGGTCGATGCCGGGCGCTGCGGCGCACTGCTCAACGTTGGCTGGGAAAGCAGCGATGACCGCGCGCGCATGCACGATGGCAACGCCACGGTGCTGCGCGGTCTGCTGTGGATGAGCGCGCCGCTGGCCGACAGCGAACTGACCCGGGCCATCGCCCGCCTGGCCCTGAGCGCCTACCGCAAGGTGCGCGGCATCGGCCCGCGGGCACCGAAGGTCGGCAACGCGGCGGTGTTCGCCCTGTCCTCGATCCCCAGCAGCGAAGCGGTCGGGCAACTGGCCCTGCTCAAGGTACGGGTCAAGTTCGGCACGGCGCAAAAGGAAATCGAAAAAGCCTTCACCAGCGCCGCCCAGGCCCTGCAGTTGCCGCGTGACCAGATCGAAGAACTCGGCGTGCCGACCTACGGCCTGGAACAGGTCGGCCTGCGCCGCGAAAGTTTCGATGATGGCGCGCTTGTCGCCGAGCTTAAAGTCGATGGCAAGAGCGCCACCCTGAGCTGGTTGCGCGCCGACGGCACACCGCAGAAATCGGTGCCGGCCAAGGTCAAGGCTCAATACAAGGAAGAGCTCAAGGAACTGCAAGGTGCGCTCAAGGACATCGGCGCCATGTTGCCGGCCCAGGCCGAGCGCCTGGACAGCCTGTTCCTGCTGGAAAAGCACTGGCCGTTCGGCCAATGGCAGGAGCGCTACCTCGACCACCCGTTGATCGGCACCCTGGCGCGGCGGCTGATCTGGGTGATCAGCGAAGCCGGCCAGCAGCACGCCGTGGTGTTCACCGAGGGCGAACTGCAAAGCCTCGATGGCAACACCGTTACCCCGTCCAGCGAGGCCGAAGTACGCCTCTGGCATCCGATCGGCCGCCCGCTGGATGAGGTCCTCGCCTGGCGCGAGCGTATCGAAGCGCTGCAGATCACCCAGCCGTTCAAGCAGGCCCACCGCGAGGTCTACCTGCTGACCGAAGCCGAGCGCAACACCGCCACCTACTCCAACCGCTTCGCCGCGCACATTCTGCGTCAGCACCAGTTCCACGCCCTGGCCGCCGCCCGCGGCTGGCGCAACAAGCTGCGGCTGATGGTCGACGACAGCTATCCGCCGGCCACCCGCGAGCTGCCGGCCTGGGGCTTGCGTGCCGAGTTCTGGATCGAGGGCGTGGGTGACGACTATGGCGTCGACACCAACGAAGCCGGCGCCTTCCTGCGCCTGAGCACCGACCAGGTACGCTTCTACGCCATCGATGCCGCGCAACGCAGCGCCCATGCCGGTGGCGGCGGCTATGCCGTGAACCGCTGGGACAACGCCGACGATGCCGCGCCCTTGCCACTGGAGCAGGTCCCGGCGCTGGTGCTCAGCGAAGTGATGCGCGATGTCGACCTGTTCGTCGGCGTCGCCTCGCTGGCCAACGACCCGCTGTGGGCCGACGGCGGGCCGGACGGCCGCTACCGCGATTACTGGCACAACCATTCGTTCGGCGAACTGGGCGCCACCGCGCAAACGCGCAAGCAGCTGCTGGAAAAACTGCTGCCGCGCATGACCCGGCTCAAAGACAAATGGGCCCTGCACGGGCGCTTCCTCGAAGTCACCGGCAAGCTGCGCAGCTACAAGATCCATCTGGGCTCGGGCAACATCCTCATGCTGCCAAACGATCAGTACCTGTGCATCGTCCCCGACGCCAAGGCGCGTCAGCAGACCACGCCGCAGTACCTGCCGTTCGAGGGCGACGCCCTGCTGTCGATCATCCTCTCCAAGGCCCTGCTGTTGATTGACGACGACAAGATCAGCGACCCGACCATCACCCGCCAGCTGGCCTTGAAGTAGATTGTCTGTTCGCCGCTGGCCCACCGGCGGCGCTTTATTCACCTGCCAAAGGATTGCCCGTGATCGCTCAACTACTGATCTGTGCCAGCGCCGCCATCGCCCTGCTACTGGGCACTGTGCACCTGGTCTATACCTTCGCCAGCAACAAGTTCCAGCCGCGTGACCCGGCGCTGGGCGAACAGATGCAAAAAATCTCCCCGGTGATTTCCCGGCAGACGACGGTGTGGCGTGCCTGGGTGGGTTTCAATGCCAGCCATAGCCTGGGCGCCATGCTGTTCGGCCTGGTGTATGGCTACCTGGCCCTGGCAGCACCGCAGGCGCTGCTGCGTGACGGCTTTCTGCTGGGCCTGGGGGTTGTGTTCCTGGCGAGCATGGCGCTGCTGGCGCGGCGCTACTGGTTCAACATTCCCCTGATCGGCATCAGCCTTGCGCTGTTGCTGTTTGTTGGTGCCGTCATGCTTCAGGCCCTGCCGCTATGAGGCTGTTGCTGCTGGGTTTGATGCTGGTCGGCACGGCTTGCGTGGCCGATGATGAAGACTATCCGGACCCGCTCTACGGCTTTGTGGTCGGGCCTTATGCACTGGTCGGTAAACAACCGGACAACGGCGCCACGTATTCGGGCCGGGCCACCCTGCGCTATCTGGACGGTCAACTGGTGCTGGCGAAGACCATCGACGGCAAGACCCGGACGGCCATCGGCAAGGTCGAGGTCGCGGCCATCGCCCGCGCGAAAGTGCTGCGCTTCACCTGGCCCGGACACTACTCGACCTGCCTGGCCCACAGCGACCTGGATAACAACGCGCGCCTGACCTGTTACTGGCAGCGCAACGGCGTCGAGCACAAGGAGCCCGGTATGGAAAGCTACTTCCCGACCGCCACCTGGCCGGAGAATCGCCAATGACCACCGACCGGCAACGCCCGAACGTCGTAGTGATCGGCGCCGGTATCGTCGGCGCCTCGATTGCCTATCACCTGAGCAAGCATGCCCAGGTGACGGTGATCGACAAGGGCCAAGCAGGCCTGGGCGTCACCTCACAGGCCTTTGGCTGGCTCAACACAACGTCGCCACAGCCCGGCGAATTTGCCCAACTGCGCGGCCTGGCGATTGCCGAGTATCACCGGCTGCAAAACGAGTTGGGCACGGCGCCGATCAACTGGACCGGCGCGCTGTCGTTCAACCAGGCGCTGTCGCCTGCTGACGGCGTCGAGCCGATCGACCCCGCTCGTGTGCAACAGCTTGAGCCGCATTTCAAAGCGCCCCGGCAGCAGGCGCTGTTTGCGCCGCAGGAAGGCTCCATCGACCCGCCAGCGATGACCCGTTTGCTGCTGGAGCGCGCCCAGGCCAACGGCGCCAACGTGCTGATCGACACCCAGGTGCTGGCCATCGAATGCCTTGACGGCGCCGTCGCGGCACTCGTTACGACTGGCGGGCTGATTGCCTGCGAGCGCCTGGTACTGGCGGCCGGCACCGAGTGCAAGGCCTTGCTGCAGCCCTTGGGCGTGACATTACCGCTGCACCCGTCGCCGTCGATCCTGATCCGCCTGCGGGCACACGAGCGACTGGTGCACACCCTGATCGCCAGCAACGATCTGGAAATCCGCCAACCGACGCCCGAGCAGGTCCTGGCCGCCGAAGACTACCTTGATGCCGACGGCGAAAACGGCCCCGAGGCTATTGCCCAGCGGGCGCTGAATACCATTCGGGACAGTTTGCATCGGGGCCAGGAGCTTGAACTGATCAGCACCGAGGTTGGCTGGCGGCCCATGCCGGATGATCGCATTCCGATCATCGGGGCCTTGCCCGCTGTCAGCGGGCTGTACCTGGCGGTGATGCATTCGGGCGTGACCCTGGCAGCGGTGGTCGGTCGCCTGGTTGCGCAAGAGCTGATCGATGGCCAGCTTGCGCCCGAGCTGCGAGGCTGCCGGCCTTCACGCTTCAGCCTGTAGCCGCCTTCGACAACCAGCTTTTGAACGCTGCCATCGCCGGGCTCTCGGCCTTCGACTGCAGGCGCGTCAGCCAGTAGCTACCGGTGCTGATGCTCAAGGCAAACGGCTGGCGAATGGCATCGCTGGCCAGCAGCCGTTCGAACATCAGCGGCGGTGCCAGGGCCACGCCAGCGCCTTGCAGGGCCGCTTCCATCATCCCCAGCGACGAATCGAAGACCATGGTCCGCGAAGGCTGCACCGCGCCCGACAGCCCGGCGGCCTGGAACCATTCGGTCCATTCATCGCTGCGGTAGGAGCGCAGCAGGGTTTGTTGCAACAGATCGGCAGGCGTGTGCAGCTGCAGCGCAATCGACGGCACACACAGCACCGACAGCGGCGCCTCCAGCAGCGGCTGCGCATCGATGCCATGCCAGGCGCCGGAGCCAAAGCGAATGGCATAGTCCAGGCCTTCGGCGGCGACATCGACGCGGTTGTTGTTGGTCGACAGGCGCAAATCGATAAACGGGTGCAGGGCCTGGAACTCGGGCAGGCGCGGCAGCAGCCAGCCGACGGCAAAAGTGCCCACCGCGCCCACGGTCAGCACCTCGCGATAATGGCCGCCGTCGAAGCAGTCGAGCGTCTGGGCGATGCGGTCGAAGCATTCACGCAGCACCGGCAGCAAGGTCTCCCCTTCGCTGGTGAGCATAAGCCCGCGCGGCAGGCGCTTGAACAGGGTGACCTTGAGCTGGGCTTCGAGGCTCTTGACCTGATGGCTGACCGCCGCCTGGGTCACGCACAGCTCGATAGCCGCGCGGGTGAAGCTCAAGTGCCGGGCCGAGGCCTCGAACGCACGCAGGGCGTTCAGGGGCAAGTGTGGTCGGATCATGCAGACTCCCAAATTTTTCTAATGGCTGCTGCGAAATATCATCGTTTGTGGAGCCTGCGCCGAACGCCTAGATTGGCGCTCCCTGCTGCAGCCAGGCTCACAACAGTCCACTTATGGAAAGGTTGCCGATCATGCACCAAAAAACCAACCTCAAGCCAGGGATTCTGGCCGCCCTGACCCTTAGCCTGGTCACCGGGCAAAGCCTTGCCGATACGTCGCTGGCATCCACGGTAAACGCCGCCGTGCGCCCGCTGATGCAGCAACAGGCCATCCCCGGCATGGCCGTGGCCATCAGCGTCGATGGCCAGCAGCACTACTTTAACTACGGAGTAGCGTCGACGCAGAGCGGCCAGGCGGTGAACGCCGACACCCTGTTCGAGATCGGTTCGGTGAGCAAGACCTTCACCGCCACCCTCGCAGGCTTTGCCGAGGCCAGCGCCAAGCTGAGCCTGGGTGACCCGGCCAGCAAGCACTGGCCTGCGCTCAAAGGCACGGCGTTCGATGGCATCACCCTGCTCAACCTCGGCACCTACAGTGCTGGCGGCCTGCCCTTGCAGTTCCCTGATGAAGTCAAGGGCGAGGCCGACCTGCCCGGCTACTATGGCCACTGGAAGGCCGACTACGCGCCTGGCACCCACCGGCTGTACTCCAACCCCAGCCTTGGCCTGTTTGGCTACCTGACGGCAAAAAGCCTGGGTACGCCGTTTGCCGAGCTGATGGAGAAACAGCTGCTGCCGCAACTGGGCCTGCAGCACAGCTACCTGCAGGTGCCTGCCGCACAGATGGGCAACTACGCCCAGGGGTACAACAAGCAGGACCAGCCGGTGCGTGTCGGCCCCGGGCCACTGGATGGCGAAGCCTACGGTTTGAAAGTGACGGCGGTGGACCTCTTGCACTACCTGGACCTGAACATGCAGCCGCACAGCCTGAGCAAGCCGTTGCAACGGGCCATCGCCACGACGCAGACCGGCTACTACCAGGTCGGTGAAATGACCCAGGGCCTGGGTTGGGAGCAGTATGCCTACCCGGTAAGCCTGGAACAGCTGCAAGCCGGCAATGCGCCGTCCATGGTGCTGCAAGCGCAGCCGGTGACCTGGCTTAAACCGGCGCGGCCACTGCCGGCCAACACTTTGTTGAACAAGACCGGCTCGACCGATGGTTTTGGTGCCTACGTAGCGTTCGTGCCGTCAAAACGCATCGCCATTGTGCTGCTGGCGAACAAGAACTACCCGATTGCCGAGCGGGTGAAGGTGGCGCATCGGATCCTCACGGCTCTGGCCAAGTAGAATCGCGGGGCAAGTCGAGGCGTCGCCCCGCCGCTCCCACAGTGGATTTGTGTACGCCGGACCTGTGGGAGCTGGCTTGCCAGCGATGAAGCCGGTGCAGCCAGCACACCCAGTGTTGCCTGAATTGCGACCGCTGCGCGCTCGATCGCCGGCAAGTCCGGCTCCCACAGGTCCTACGCAGTGCTTAAAGTTGACCTCACGGCAACCCGTTGCGCCCGTGCAAGCGATAGCCTTCACGTTCGCTCAGGCGATCGTAGTAAGCCTCGACCGCCGGCAGCGCCGGGCGCTCCAGCGGCGTCTGCAGCCAGCGGTTGACCGACAGGCCGATGGGAATGTCAGCCAGGGAGAAATCCGCGCCACTGACATAGGCTCCGGTACGCTCCAGCTGACGCTCAAGGAGGGTCATGTTGCGCGCCCAGTTGCGGCAACCCGCCGCCAGCGCTTGCGGGTCCTGGTGGGTCGCGGCCTTGCGCACCAGCGAGACAAAGGCATAGCTCCATGAACCGTTGAGGTCAGTGGCCTGCCAGTCCATCCATTGATCGACCCGCGCCCGCGCCCTGGGCGCGGTCGGGTACAGCTGCTGACCGCCATACTGGCCGGCCAGGTAGCGGATGATGGTGTTGGACTCCCACAAAACGAAATCACCGTCGACGATCACCGGCACCATGGCGTTGGGGTTCAGCGCCAGGAACGCTTCATCCTCGGTCGAGCGAAAGCCCGAGCCCCAGTCTTCGCGCTCGAACGGCAGCTGCAATTCGGCGCAGGTCCACAGCACTTTGCGCACGTTGATCGATGAAGCCTTGCCGAGTATCCGTAGCATCACTCACTCCTGATGGTCGTGTTGTCCCAGGTGTTGCAAAAACAGGCTGAACAGCTCCGATTGGGACGATACCCCAAGCTTGCTGTACAGGTTGCGGCGGTGCACCTTGACCGTCTCCTGGGAGATGTCCAGGCGCTTGGCGATGGCCTTGCTGGAGTTGCCGCGCAGCACCAGGCGGGCCGTTTCCAGTTCGCGGGCCGACAGGGTGTCGCTGCCAAAATGCTCCAGGGCGCGCTCCACCGGCGTCGAATGCTCTGTGACCTGCTGAGGATGCTGCTGGTGCCAGTGCTGGCGCATCAGCGCCAGCAGCCACGGCGCCAGCAGGGTCAACTGGCCGATGGCGGCAGTGTCGTAGCGCTGATTGGCGCCCAACGAAATGGCCAGGACCTTGCCCGCGTCGAGGTTGAGGATCAGCTGCAGCTCGTCCTCGCCGACCAGGGCGCGAAAGTAGTTGTTGAAGTAGTCGCTCTTGCGAAACTCGTCCGGCGCCACCTCTTCCATGCGGTACACGCCATCGGCCAGGCCGTCGCGCATGGCCTGGATGAACGGGTCGAGCAGGTACAGGCCGCCCAGGTACAGCGGTGCCGCCGCAGGCGCATTGCGAAAACCACGGTCGAACTCCTCCAGCACCACAGGCGCACCCTCACGCTCCACCAGCAGGGCCAGCGCTGTGTCGCAAGGCAGCAGTTGATCGAGCAGCACGATCAACTGGTGCCAGAACCCCGGCCTGCCCAGCTGGTCAATGACCCGGGCCAGGCCATGGTGATGGGCGGCGGCTTCGAATAGCAGGTTCACCGGTAACTCCTAGGGGGTAACGATTGGGGGGAATCGCCAGCGGCAGGTCGAGTTCCTAGACTCTGCACACCGGCACGCAGTATTGCCGTTGCTCGAGCACTTGTCATGCTGTGCGAGCAACGGCCATTGCGGGCCCTTCAAACCTTTCAACAGGAGCTGTGAATCAATGCGTGTACGTGATCTGGGCATTCGAATCGGCGTGGGCAACCCTGGCGCATTCAACGCCATCACCGATGTACCGGGCGTGCGTGTCGGCCATCACACCGTGCAGCGCGGCAGCGGCGACAACGCGGTCAACACCGGGGTCACGGTGATCGAGCCACGGGCCCGGGCCGCCAGCCTGCAGCCGTGCTTTGCCGGCGTGCACGTGCTCAATGGCAATGGTGATGCCACTGGCCTTGAGTGGATTCGCGAGGCTGGCCTGCTGACCACCCCGATTGCCTACACCAACACCCACAGCGTCGGCGTGGTCCGCGATGCGCTGGTGGCGGCCGAGCGCGAGATGGGCAAGGCCCGTACCTACTGGTGCATGCCCACGGTGCTGGAAACCTACGACGGCGTGCTCAACGACATCTGGGGTCAGCATGTGACTGCCGAGCATGTCCACGCAGCGCTTGGCGCGGCGCAGTCGGGGCCGGTGGCCGAAGGTTGCGTCGGTGGCGGCACCGGGATGATCTGCCACGAATTCAAGGGCGGTATCGGTACCTCTTCGCGGGTACTGGACAGCGCGGCCGGCGGCTGGACCGTCGGCGTGCTGGTGCAGGCCAACTACGGTGTGCGCGGCGCCTTGCGGGTAGCCGGCTACCCGGTCGGCCAGGTGCTGGGGGAGGTGCATTCACCCTTTAGCGCACCGCGCACTGTCGGCGAACCGGGCATGGGCTCTATCGTCATCACCCTGGCCACCGACGCGCCGCTGCTGCCGCACCAGTGCACGCGCCTGGCGCAACGGGCCAGTGTCGGCCTGGCGCGGGTCGGCGGCGGCACCGAAGACTCCAGCGGCGACATCTTCATCGCCTTCTCCACCGGCAACAGCCTGCCGGCGGCCAACTTCGGCCACCCGGGGGCGCCGACCAGCACGGTGCAGATGGTCAACAACGACCATATCTCGGCGTTGTTCAGCGCGGCGGCCGATGCCGTGGAGGAAGCCATCGTCAATGCCCTGCTGGCGGCCACCGACCTTGAGGCCCATGGCAGCAAGGTGCTGGCCCTCAAGCCCGAGCAATTGCTCAAGGCCCTGCACGCCGTGGGTTGGCGGGCCGCGCCAGATACTGCTGACAAGGCCTGACAGCGAAAGGCACTCGTTGCTGCGACAATTTGTCGGTATGGTGGTGTTCTGAAGATGGACGTTTACCCGCTCACAGGAAACCCAGAATGCCCCAACGCGAAGTCATCAATGCATCTGTCAGCCCAAAAGGCAGCCTGGAAACACTGTCTCAACGAGAAGTACAGCAACTGAGTGAAGCCGGTTCCGGCAGCCTGTACACCCTGTTCCGCCAGTGCGCGCTGGCAATCCTCAACACCGGCGCGCATGTCGACAACGCCAAGACCATCCTCGAGGCCTACAAGGACTTCGAGGTACGCATTCACCAGCAGGACCGCGGCGTGCGCCTGGAGCTGCTGAACGCGCCGGCTGATGCCTTCGTCGATGGCGAAATGATCGCCAGCACCCGCGAAATGCTCTTCAGCGCCCTGCGCGATATCGTCTACACCGAAAGCGAACTGGCCAGCCAGCGCATCGACCTGGAAAGCTCCCAAGGTATCACCGACTACGTTTTCCACCTGTTGCGCAACGCCCGTACCCTGCGCCCGGGCGTGGAGCCGAAAATGGTCGTGTGCTGGGGCGGTCACTCGATCAGCACCGAGGAATACCAGTACACCAAGAAGGTCGGCCACGAGCTGGGCCTGCGCAAGCTGGACGTCTGTACCGGCTGCGGCCCGGGCGTGATGAAAGGCCCGATGAAGGGCGCGACCATCGCCCACGCCAAGCAGCGCATGAGCGGCAGCCGCTACCTGGGCCTGACCGAGCCGGGCATCATCGCCGCCGAAGCGCCCAACCCGATCGTCAACGAGCTGGTGATCCTGCCGGATATCGAAAAACGCCTGGAAGCCTTCGTGCGTGTCGGCCACGGCATCATCATCTTCCCCGGTGGCGCCGGTACTGCCGAAGAGTTCCTCTACCTGCTCGGCATCCTCATGCACCCGGACAACCGTGGCCTGCCGTTCCCGGTGATCCTCACCGGGCCGAAAAGCGCGGCGCCGTACCTGCAGCAGCTGCATGCCTTCGTACGTGCCACCCTCGGCGAATCGGCGCAGGCGCATTACCAGATCATCATCGACGACCCGGCCGAAGTGGCCCGGCAGATGGTCGACGGGCTCAAGGAGGTCAAGCAGTTCCGCCGCGAGCGCAATGACGCCTTCCACTTCAACTGGCTGCTGAAGATCGAAGAGGGCTTCCAGCGTCCCTTCGACCCGACCCACGAAAACATGGCCGAGCTCGCGCTCAGCCGCGAACTGCCGCCGCACGAACTGGCCGCCAACCTGCGCCGGGCGTTTTCCGGGATTGTCGCCGGCAACGTCAAGGACAAGGGCATCCGCCTCATCGAAGAAAAAGGCCCGTACGAAATCAAGGGTGACAGCGCTGTGCTCGAACCTCTTGGCCACCTGCTGCAAGCGTTCGTCGACCAGCACCGGATGAAGCTGCCGGGCGGTGCCGAATACGTGCCCTGCTACCGCGTCGTGAGCTGATTCAAGCCCCTCCCCCGTTTGCGGGCACAGCCTGTGCCCGCAACATTTGCTGCTATTTTCCTACCCCGCTCAGTGAACCTGCCTGCAGAAATATGGTCTTTCAGCTGGCGGCCTGCGCGCACGCCGCCTCTTCACCGGCCCAGTCATCGGGCTTTTATTGTTTATTTCACGCGAAGACCATCATGCCTATCTCTCGTCCTGTTGCTGCGGCGCCCACGCTGTTTTCCTCCTCCAACCCGGGCGCGCGCCGCCTGCTGACGGCCAGCCTGATAGGCGCCCTATTGGTCCTCGCCACCCCGCTACAGGCCGAAGAAGCTGCCAGCAGCAACGAGCGCTGGGTCAGCGACAGCCTGGCCACCTACGTGCGCAGCGGCCCCACCGATGGCCACCGCATCGTCGGCAACCTCAAGTCCGGGCAGAAGGTCACCCTGCTGGCCACCCAGGGCAACTACAGCCAGGTGCGCGGCGAGTCCGGCGACACCGTGTGGATCACCAGCAGCGACCTGCAGACCGTGCCCGGCCAGGCCGAGCGCCTGCCGCAACTGACCGGGCAGGTGACCCAGCTCAGCGAGCAGTTGAAAACCATCGACGACAGCTGGAAGACCCGGGTGCAAGGCATGCAGGAGACGCTTGATTCGCGCAAGGCGCTGATCGACGAGCTGGAAGCGCGCAACAAGGCGCTGAATGCCGAGCTCGGCGATACCCAGTCGGAACTGCGCAGCACCCAGGCGCGCCTGGGTGACGAGAACAAGCAGGTGCTGATGCGCTATATGGTCTACGGCGGCGGCATCGCCGGTGCCGGCCTGCTCGCCGGCTTGATCCTGCCGGCCTTGAGCCGTGGGCGTAAGCGTAATGATCGGTGGTTCTGAGGAATAGTCCTGGGACGCTCAGCGCCCCCTGTGGGAGCTGGCCTTGCCAGCGATCGGCCGCGCAGCGGTCGTGATCCGCAGCGTCCAGCCAAACGTCATCCCCGCCGCTGCCAGCAGAATCAACCCTGAACCCGCCAGTTGCAGCACGCCCAACGGGTGCCCCAGGGCCAGCCAGTCGACCAGGATCGCCACCACCGGGTAGATGAACGACAAGGCGCCGACCAGGCTGGTGGGGATCTTCTGGATAGCGCTGTACAGCAGGGTCGACATCAGCCCGGTGTGGACGATGCCGATGGTGGCCAACCAGGCCCAGGTAGCGGGCGCACGCGTCAACCCCGGCACCTGCGCAAAGGGTGCCAGCAGCCCTACACCGACCAGCATCTGGATCAGCACGATCAATTGCGGCGCCACACCGTGCAATCGCTTGGTGATAACGGCGGCAATCGCATAGAAAAACGCCGCGCCCAGCGCCATTAACACGCCCAGACGGTAGTCACCGGCGACAGCATCAGCGCTCGATCCGGCCATGACGATCAGCAGCATCCCCGCGAACGCCGCCAGCAACCAGCCGGCTTTGTTAGCGGTCATCTTCTCGGCGAACAACAGCATCCCCAAGCCCACCAGCATAAACGGCTGGGTGTGGTAGACCACGGTGCTCACAGCGATCGAGGCATGCCCATAGGCGCTGAACAGCAACACCCAGTTCAACACCAGCGCCACCCCGCCGACTGCCGCCGCCAGTGCCTGGCGCCAGCTAATCCTCCCGCGCCGCAGCAAACCCAGCCCGGCACAGGCCAGCAGTAATGCCAACGCACCGAACAGGCAGCGCCAGAACACCACGGCGGCCGCAGGCTGGTCTGCGGCCAGGACGAACCAGCCAACCGTGCCGGAGATCAGCATGGCGGCGGTCATCTCCAGGGTGCCGCGTGTTTTCAGGTGCATGGTGGGCTGACTCCTGTCATATCGAACAAAGGTCCGTTATGCTGAACAGATGAAAACCGTTCGTCAAGACGAACAATTGACCGGTATAGCGAACACATGATCGAAGCACACTCCCCCATCCTCCTGCTGGCCAGCGCCATCCGCCGCGAGCGTGAGCGCCTGGGCCTGTCAGTGACCGAACTGGGCAAGCGCGCAGGCCTGGCCAAGTCCACCCTGTCGCAGCTGGAGTCCGGGGTCGGCAACCCCAGCCTGGAAACCCTCTGGGCCCTGGCCGGCGCGCTGCAGGTGCCGGTCAGCCGGCTGATGGGCCAGCCGCGCCAGCATGTGCAGGTGATTCGCGCCAATGAAGGCGCCGCCAGCCACGCCGAGCAGGCCAATTACGCCGCCACCTTGCTCGCTGCCTGCCCGGCGGGGGCTCAGCGCGATATTTACCGGGTGCGGGTGCAGCCCGGTGAGCCACGGCTGTCAAAACCGCATCCACCGGGTACCCTTGAGCATGTGATCCTGTGCCACGGCCGCGCCCGAGTGGGCCCGGTCGAGCAGGCGGTGACGCTGGCGGCCGGCGACTACATGAGCTATTCGGCCGATACCCCGCATCTGTTCGACGCGCTGGACGCCGACACCCTGGCCGTGATGCTGATCGAACACGCCTGAACGAGGACTGCCCATGAGCGAATTGCTGCTGCGCCGCCTGCACTTGCCGGCGCCGATGGGCCAGGTGCTGATCGTCAGTGACGGCCAGCAACTGTTGGCACTGGAATTCGATGCGCCCGAAAAACGCCTGCTGCGGCTGCTGCGCACCCGCTTCGGCACAGGCGTGCAGTTGCGTGAAACCGCGGGGCTGGCGGCGCTCGCCGATGCCGTGCAGGCCTACTGCACGGGCCAATTGCAGGCGTTTGATACAGTGCCCCTTGACGCTGGCGGCACCCCGTTCCAGCAGCGCGTCTGGGCGGCGTTACGAGCCATCCCGGTGGGCAGCACCCGCACCTACGGGCAGATCGCCGCACAGCTCGGCAACCCCGCAGCCGCGCGGGCGGTGGGCTTGGCCAATGCGCTGAATCCGGTGAGCCTGGCCATCCCCTGCCATCGGCTGGTCGGCAGCAACGGCGCGCTGACCGGCTATGGTGGCGGTATTGAACGCAAGCGCTGGTTGCTGGAGCACGAACGTCGTAACTCAGACGACGGCTGATGTTGGCTGAACCGGCCTCATCGCTGGCAAGCCAGCTCCCACAGGTACGGCGTACACAGATTTGCTGCGGGAGTGGCAGGCACCCTACTAACAGTCAAAAATCCCAGCGTGTAGTCAACATCAAGTTGCGCGGGTCACCATAAGACATCGAATTATAGAAACCGATATTGGTGTAATAACGTTTATCGAACAGGTTATTGGCATTGACTGTTGCCGACAGGCTGTCGGTGATCTGGTAGCGGGCCATCAGGTCCACCAGCCAGAACGGGTCCTGGGCGAACTCCTGGTCGATGTCCTTGGGCTGATTGTGCAGCACCTGCCAGCCCTTGCCCTGCCAACGCGCACCACCGCCGACGGTCAGCCGCTCCAGTGCGCCCTTGAGCTTGTAGCTGGTGTAGAAGCTGACCTGGTCTTGCGGCTCCCAGGTCGAAACCTTCTGGCCATCGTCATCGCGAATCACTTTATGGGTGTAACCCGCCTGCAATTGCCAGCCCGGCGCCAGCTCACCCGAGACTTCGGCCTCGAAGCCCTTGGTCTTGGCTTTCACGCCCATCCAGGCGAAGGCCACGTCGGGGTTGGTCGGGCTGCCGTTGTACGGGTTGTCCTCGACCGTACGATTGCTCTCATGGATCTCGAAATAGGCAAGGCTGGCGTTGACCCGGCCGTCAAGGAATTCCCCCTTCAGACCCAGTTCGTAGTTCTGCCCTTCGTCCGGGTCCAGCAGGCGGTTGGTACGGTCACGGAACCAGGCGTCCTGGGGCATGAAGATATCGGTGTAGCTGGCGTACAGCGAGTAGGTGTCGTTGAGGTCATAGACCGCGCCAAGGTACGGCACCAGGCGGTCGTTTTCCTTGTTGTTGTCCTCGATCCCGTCGTAGCTGTAGTTGACCAGGCGCCCGCCGAGCAGCAGGGTCAGGTCGTCGGTCGGGTGCAGGCGGGCTGTGAGGTAGGTGCCGTTCTGGCGCACCTTGTCGTCGGTGCGCGCCGCCACCGGGCCCCAGTCGGGTTCGGCAATGTCGCCGTCCCAGTTGGGGAAGTCCGCGATGTTGTTGTTGGCATGGGTGACATTGCGGTAGTCGTTGCCCTTCCAGCGCGAGGCGGTGAAGGAGTTGCCGATCACCAGCTCATGCTCGCGGCCGAACAACTGGAACGGCCCGCTCAGGTACAGGTCGAGGGAGTTGCTGACGGTTTCGCCGGTGTACTTCTGTGCATAGATACCGGCGGTGCCGTCCTTGCGCGGCTGGTAGCCCTGGATCGAGCCAAGCGGCGCGTGGTAGCCGTTGATCTTGTGATCGAGCTGGGCCTTGGCCACCCAACCGCTGTCCAGATGATGTTCGAGGCTGGCGAACACCGTGCGGGTGTACTGCTCCCAGCTGCTCCATTTCGCCGCGTTGTTGAAATGGTGCGAGACATTGTTGGTGTCACCATTGCCATCGAACAGCGGCACGGTGCCCGACCAGCTGGAGCCTTTGGGGTTATTGTCCTGGTAGTCGGCGCCGACGGTCAGCAAGGTGTCGGGGTCGAGGTCGAATTCGAGAATGCCGTAATAGACGCTGGTCTTACGCTGGTAGTGATCAAGGAACGAATGCTTGTCCTGATAGGCCGCCACCGCCCGGCCACGCACATTGGCGCTGTCGGTCAACGGGCCGCTGACGTCCAGCTCGCTGCGGTAGTTGTCCCAACTGCCGGCACCGAGGGTGAAGTGGCCCTTGAACTCGGCGGTGGGCTTTTTGCGCACCAGGTTGATGGTCGCGCCGAGCGAGCCTGCACCGGTCAGCAATCCGGTAGCGCCCTTGAGCACTTCGACGCGGTCGTAGATGGCCATGTCGCTGAGGCTGTTGCCGGCCGAGTAACCGACGTTGCGCGAGGTCGAGGGAATGCCGTCGTACTGGAAGTTGTTGATGGCAAAGCCGCGTGCGTAGTAGCTGTTGCGCTCGGTGTCATAGGCCGAGACGGTGATGCCCGGCGTATGGCGCATCACGTCGTCGATGTTGTTCAGGCCAAAATCATCCATGTGCTGGCGAGTCACCACGGTGATCGATTGCGGCGTTTCACGGGGCGTCAGTACCAAACGCGTGGCCGTGGCGATGGTGCCGGGGGTGTAGGAATGGCTCTCCTCGGTAATGGTACCCAACTGGTTGCTGGTAACCTCTGTGGCGCTGAGGTTGATCGCGCCCGCCTCGCTCACTTCCCGTACCAGGCTGTAGCGCCCGTCCGCTTCCTTGATCACCGCCAGGCCCTTGCTGGCGAGCAAGGCACGCAGGCCCTCCTCGACCCCGTACTGGCCATGCAGGCCTTCGCTGCGCTGGCCCTGGGTCAGCGCCGGGTCAAACGACAGCACCACTCCAGCCTCGGCGGCAAAGCGGGTCAGCACCTGACCCAGATCATCCTGCGCCAGGTCGTAGGTACGCGTGGCCGCTTCGGCCTGGGTCATGCTCAAAGGCAACAACAACGCGCAACAGCGCAGGGCGTGGTGAATCCGGCGGGTTCTCATTCGATGCGTTCTCTTCTGGTTGGCATTCAGGCAGTGGGCCTGCCTCCCATAAGTCGAACGACAAGACGAATTAATATCATTTGCATGAAAAATACTTTAGCTAACGGGCCTGCACCGTCACCCAGTACGGCGTGCGCAGGCTGACCCGCACCGGCAGCGTGCTTTCCAGGGCGCGGAAAATCTGCGCCTGGTCGTCGAGCCTGAAGGTGCCGCTGATGCGCAGCCCCACCACCTCCGGCGCACAGCGCAACCAGCCGCGGCGGTAGCGCGCCAGCTCGGCGACAAACGCCCCAAGGTACTGCTCGTTGGCGATCAGCAGGCCTTTGCTCCAGGCGTCCAGGTTGGTTTCCAGTGGCGAACTGAGCACCAGCGCCGGGTTGGCGAAACGGCATTGCTCACCGGCCTCCAGCAGCGCTCCGCCACCCTGCTCGCCCGGCAGCACCCGCACGCGGCTTTCGAACACGGCCAGGCGCGTGGTGTTTTCGCCGGCCAGCACCGAGAAGCGCGTGCCCAGCGCCTGCAGCGTGCCGTGGCGGGTTCGTACCAGGAAGGGTCGATTGGCCGGGTCCTTGGCGGTAGTGATCAGCACCTCGCCGTCGCGCAGCACCAGCAAACGCTGCTGAGGGTCGAAACGTACATCCAGGGCGCTGGCGGTGTTGAGCTGGACCTGGCTGCCATCGTCCAGGGTCAGGCTCAGGCGTTCACCGGTGCGGGTGTGGTAGTCGGCGAACCAGGGGCCTTGGCGCCCCTGCTGGTAACCGGCCCAGCCCAGCCCGCCGGCACCGGCGACCAGGACCAGCCCCTTGAGTACACCGCGCCGGCCCATCGCCGGCTGCTGGCCGGCCAGCTCCAGCGTGCGTCCGGCCAGGCGCGTGGGCATTTGCTGCAGGCGTTGCTGCACCCGTTCGACCTGCTGCCAGGCCCAGCGGTGCTGCTCGTCGGCCTGCATCCAGGCGTGCCAGGCGGCTTGCTCGGCATTGCCGGCGCTTTCGTCACCGAGGCGCGCACGCCAGGCGGCGGCCTGCTCGAGGGCGGCGAGTTGGCGCGAGTCCAGGGCGGCCATCAGTCGGCCTCGTGCTGCAGGCTGTACAGCGTGCAATGGTGCAGGGCCTTGGCGATGTCGCGGTTGACCGTGACCACCGAGATGCCGAGGGTTTGGGCGATGGCCTTGTAGGTCATGCCATCGAGTTGCGACAGCAGAAAGGCCTTGCGCACCCGGGCGCCGAGGCCTGCGAGCATGGCGTCCAGTTCGCAGAGGGTTTCCAGCAAGATGGCCCGGCCTTCGGCAGAGATATCCAGGGCTTCGGGCTGCTCGGCCAGCGCTTGCAGCCAGGCGCGTTCCAGCCGCGCGCGGCGAAAGTGGTCGATCATCAGCCGCCGGGCGATGGTCGCCAAGTAGCCACGAGGTTCACGCACGGCGCGCAGGCGGTCACTGGCATCGTCGGCGCTGAGCACGCGGACGAACACGTCCTGCATAAGGTCGGCGGCCAGGTCCTGGCATTCCACCCGCGGCCGCAGCCAGCCGGTCAGCCAGCGGTGATGAGCCTGGTAGAGGTGGCTGACCTGCTGGCGCAGGGCGGGGTTGGAATCGGTCATGGCGACTCGAAGAGCAAATGAGAATTTCTATCATTCTATGCGAATAATAGAAGGCGTTGGAAGAGCGCCGCACTCAAGCTGGCCCACCGGCCTCATCGCTGGCAAGCCAGCTCCCACAGGTTTTTCACAAACCCTGAGAGCGGCGCCGACCCTGTGGGAGCGGGCCTTGCCCGCGATCGAGCGCGCAGCGCTCGCAATCCCGGTGAATTTACGTCAGCCTGGCTATCATCTGTGCTCTTTCAGGAAGGAACCGCCCCTCATGTCCCTCGTCACCACCTACCTCACCGGCCTGCGTCAGGCGCTGCCAAGCGAGTCACTTGAGCAGTTGAACCTTGCCCACGGCGCTTCGGCCGAAGGCCTGCAGACGCTCACTGAGCGTTACCCGCTGTGCCCCGCCAGCCTGCTGGAACTGCTCGGCCATATCGACGGGACCCATTTCCGAGACTACCCAGGCGGCACGGTCATCGTCCTGATCCTCGGCTCGGACGTATTAGAGTACCCCTACTTCCTCAGCGCCGCCGCACAGATCCTCGAAGACGCCAGGGGTTACACCGACAGCATTCGCGGCATCTACGGCGATTACCTGGACGAATACCCGGAAACCGTCGGCCCGGGCATCGACATCGACCTGGGCATGAACCAGCGCCTGTGCTTCTCCCACTGCATGAACAATGGCGGTACTTCCAAGCTGTACATCGACTTCAACCCCGCCGCCGGCGGCACCGTCGGCCAGGTGCTGCGCTACCTGCACGACCCTGACAGCTATGAAGTGATTGCCGACAGCTTCGATCAGTACCTGCAGCAGTTGATCGACGACGACTTCGCCTTTGTTGAACGGGAGATCTGAGCGCCATTACCCATTCAGGGTTACTCCATCAACGTGATTACCGCCCACGCCGTCGCGCCGCATACTCGGTTCCAGCCCTACGCAAGGAACCACGATGAAGATCGAACTGATACAACTCGCCGGCCGCGACGGCGATACCGCCTACAACCTGCAACGTACCCTTGAGGCCATCGCCGGTTGCGCGGCCGACAGCGACTTGCTGGTGTTCCCGGAAACCCAGCTGATGGGCTTTGCCAGCGCCGCGCAATTGCCCGAGGTCGCTGAAGCCGTGGATGGCCCCAGCGTCCGGGCCGTGCTGCAGGCAGTGCGTGAACGCGATGTCGCGGTGGTGATCGGTCTGGCCGAAAAGGCCGACGGCCGCTACTACAACACCTCGCTGCTGCTGACCCCCGAGGGCATCGCCCTGCGCTACCGCAAGACCCACCTGTGGCCCTCGGAGCGCGGCCTGTTCGAGCCTGGCGATCGCTACACCACGGTGAGCTGGAAAGGCCTGCGCATCGGCCTGCTGATCTGCTACGACATCGAGCTGCCGGAAAGCAGCCGCGCCCTGGCGCAACTGGGCGTCGACCTGATCGTGGTCAGCAACGGCAACATGGACCCCTACGGCCCGGTGCACCGTACCGCGATCATGGCCCGCGCCCAGGAAAACCAGGCCTTTGCGCTGATGGTCAACCGCGTCGGCGCAGGCGATGACGGCCTGGTGTTCGCCGGCGCCAGCGCGGTGGTCGACCCGCACGGACGCCTGCTGTTCGAAGCCGGGCGCGAGGCCTGCCGGCAGGTCATCGAGCTGGACCTGCAACAACTCGAACACGCCCGCCGCGCCTACGACTACCTGGCCGACCGGCGCCTGCAACTGCCCGGCCAACGCATCGAACACCCTGACGGGCGCCGCGAACTGCTGATCCCCTGAGCGCTATCCCTTACAACAAGAGCCCGGAGAGCCCCATGAAGTCGACCCGCCCTATCCCCCTGGTACTCGCCGCGCTGCTCAACGTCGCCGTCGCCCAGGCCGCCGAAAGCAGCGCACCCAGCGTGCACATCTACAACTGGTACGACTACATCGCCCCCAACACCACCAAGGAATTTCAGCAGGCCTCGGGCATAGCCCCGGTGTATGACGTGTTCGACAACAGCGATGTGATGCAGAGCAAGCTGATGGCCGGGCGCAGTGGCTATGACGTGGTATTTGCCAGCGGCGACCTGCTGCCCAACCTGATCAAGGCCGGGGTGCTGGCCGAGCTCGACCGCAGCCAGTTGCCCAACTTGCCGCACCTGGACCCACAGATCCTCGCCAAACTGCAGAACAACGACCCCGGCAACCGCTTCGCTGCTCCGTATTTATGGGGCACCACGGGCCTGGGGTATGACGTCGACAAGGTCAAGGCGCGCCTGGGCGATGCCGCACCGCTCAACTCCTGGGACCTGATCTTCAAGGAAGAAAACATCGCCAAGCTGGCCGACTGCGGCGTGGCCATGCTCGATGCGCCCAACGAGATCATCCCCATCGCCCTGCATTACCTGGGCTTGCCCTACAACAGCAAGAACCCCGAGGACTACCGCAAGGCCGAAGCGCTGCTGCTCAAGGTGCGCCCGCATATCGCCTACTTCGACTCCTCGCGCTTTATCTCGGACTTGGCCAACGGCAATGTCTGCGTGGTGCTGGGCTGGTCCGGCGGGGTGTTTGACGCAAGACTTGCCGCCGACAACGCCAAGAATGGCCGCGACATCCGCTACAGCATTCCCCGCGAAGGTGCGCCGTTCTGGCTCGAAAGCATGGTGCTGCTCAAAGACGCGCCCAACCCGCAGCAAGGCCTGGCCTTTATCAACTACATGTTGCGCCCCGAGGTGATCGCCGCCTCGACCAACTACCTCGGCTACCCCAACGCCAACAAGGACGCCGCACCACTGGTAGAAGCGAAGATCCGCGACAACCCGTCGGTGTACCCGCCCCAGGCGGTGCTCGATACCCTGTTCGCCCTGGAGCCGCTGCCACTCAAATACGAGCGCATCCGCACCCGGGTGTGGAGCAAGGTCAAGACCGGGAGTTAGTGTGGCGAAGGGTCCCGGCGGCCGCTAAGCCTCAATCCTCCAGCGGTTTGGGCGGTGGCAAGGGCTTGGCGGGTTTGGCCGGCTTGGCCGTTTTGCCATCCTTGCCCGGCTTGGCCTCTTTAGCCTTTGTGGCGTCAGTCTTAAGATCGGCAACGGTCGGCGGCACGATGGCTTTCTCTGCCGCCGGCAACTGGTCAACCGCGTCGAAAATCGCCTTGGGTTCAAGGGTGCCGGGGTGTTCTATCCGGTGCTGCTCACCATCCTTGCCCACCAGTACCACCTGGGTGACCACCGTATCCCGGGCACTGAACTTGAACTGGCGGATCAAAGCCATGGTGGCCTGCTGATCGAGGTCTTTGCCATCGCGCTTGCCCATCATGCCGGCGACGCTGTACAGCACCAGCTTGCGCTCCTGGAAGGCAGCCTTGGTGGCCGGGTCTTCCAGCGCTGCGTTCAACGCGCGAAGGGTCGGGTCGGCGGTACTGGGGGCAAGCACAACCAAGGCGCGGGCCTTGTACAGATCCTGGCCCAAGGGGTCATCGCTATCGGCAGCGAGGGCGGGACCGGCAACGATAGCCAGCAAGGTGGCGAAGGTCAGTGACCGGACAAGCATGCGCATCTCCTTTCAAATTCCATGCATCAAAGACTACAAATCGCGACGAAAGATCCGGGTTGCGAGCCTAAACTACAGGGCCAGATGAGTGGGCAAGGCAAAGGTAACTTCCGATTACCAAGTGCGACCTTGGATGCACACCGAAAGGTCTGTCATCCGATTCTGAGGATAGCTGAAGGCCGCCTGCCATGCCCGACGACCACCCTGGAAAAAGGCCTGAACCATGAGTATTACCGACACCCTGCTGTTGTTGCTGATCCTTGTTACCGCCCTGGGTTGCGGGTTGATGGGCGGGTTGTTCTTCGCCTTCTCCAACTTCGTCATGCAGGCCCTGGAGCGCATTCCGGCACAGAGTGCGGTGACGGCCATGCAATCGATCAACCAGGTGGTGCTCAACCGCCTGTTCCTCTCGCTGTTTCTCGGTACCGCCGTGACCTGCGCGATTCTGCTGACCTGGGCCTGGCTGCGCTGGCCATTGCCGGGCAGCCTGTGCATCGGCATTGGCAGCGGCCTGTATCTGCTCGGTAACGTGCTGGTGACCATGCTCTTCAACGTGCCGCGAAACCAGAGCCTGGCGCGCCTGGACCCGGCCAGTAGCGAGGCGGCCAGTGCCTGGCCGACCTATGCGCGGATATGGAACCGCTGGAACCATGTGCGCACCATTACCGCCCTGGCGGCCACGGCCTGGTTGATGGTGGCGTTGCTGCGGGTGGTGTGGACTCAATAGCGGCTGCTCAGCTCCCACAGTAGATCTGTGCACGCCGGACCTGTGGGAGCTGGCTTTGCCTGCGATCGAGCGCGCAGCGGTCGCAATCCAGCCAACCCCTGATGTGCTGGCTGCACCGGCCTCATCGCCGGCAAGGCCGGCTCCCACAATAGACCTGCATGTACCGGACCCGTGGGAGCTGACTTTGCCTGCGATCGAGCGCGCAGCGGTCGCAACCCAGTCAACCCCTGATGTGCTGGCTGCACCGGCCTCATCGCCGGCAAGCCAGCTCCCACAGTAGATCTGTGCACGCCGGACCTGTGTGGCTTTGCCTGCGATCGAGCGCGCAGCGGTCGCAACCCAGTCAACCCCTGATGTGCTGGCTGCACCGGCCTCATCACCGGCAAGCGCCGGACCTGTGGGAGCAGGCCTTGCCGGCGATCGAGCGCGCAGCGGTCGCAATCCAGTCAACCCCTGATGTGCTGCCTGCACCGGCCTCATCGCCGGCAAGCCACACAGGGTCAGTGCATGCAGGTCCGGCTAGAACAAGCCCATCTGCCGATCGATCAACGCCGTGAAGTCGTCCTCCACGAACGGCAGGATCGCATCCGCCACCGGCTGCAACTGACGGGTCAGGTAGTGGTCGTAATCGATCGCCGAATGCCGCGTCTCCAAAGGTTCCGGCCCCGCCACGGTAATCACGTAGCTGATCCAGCCGCCATTCTGATACTGCCGCGGCCTGCCCTGACGGTCATTGAAGTCATCAGCCATGCGCGCTGCGCGCACATGCGGCGGCACATTGCGCTGGTAGTCGGCCAGCGGCCGGCGCAGGCGCTTGCGGTAGATCAACAGCTCATCCTGCTCACCCGCCAAGGTCTTGCGCACGTATTCACGCAAATACTGTTGATACGGCTGACGCTTGAAGATCCGCTCGTACAGTTCCTGCTGAAACTGCCGGGCCAGCGGCGACCAGTCGGTGCGCACGCTTTCCAGGCCCTTGAAAATCATCTCCTCGACGCCCTCGCCACGTTGCACCAAGCCGGCATAACGCTTCTTGCTGCCCTCCTCGGCGCCGCGAATGGTCGGCATCAGAAAGCGCTTGTAGTGGGTCTCGTACTGCAGCTCCAGGGCGCTGTCCAGGCCATAACTGTCGCGCAGGTGCTCGCGCCACCACTGGTTGACCTGCTGCACCAGCTCGCGGCCGATGCGCGCCGCATCCGCCTCGTCATGGGCACGCTTGAGCCAGACGAACGTGGAGTCCGTGTCGCCATAGATCACCGCATACCCCTGGGCCTCGATCAGCTCACGGGTACGGCGCATGATCTCGTGGCCGCGCATTGTGATCGATGAGGCCAGGCGCGGGTCGAAGAAGCGGCAGCCACTGGAACCGAGCACACCGTAAAAGGCGTTCATGATGATCTTCAGCGCCTGGGAAAGCGGCGCATTGTGCTCGCGCTTGGCCACCTCGCGGCCCTGCCAGACCCGCTCGACAATCGCCGGCAGGCAATGCCGGGTACGGGAAAAGCGCGCACCGCGAAAGCCCGGCACCGAGGTCGCGTCGCCCGGCTCGCGCAGGCCTTCGATCAGCCCTAGCGGGTCGATCAGGAAGGTGCGGATGATCGACGGATACAGGCTCTTGTAGTCGAGCACCAGCACCGACTCGTACAGCCCCGGCCGCGAGTCCATGACGAAGCCGCCGGGGCTGGCCTCCTCCGGGCGCTCGCCCTGGTTGGGCGCGACGAAGCCCTGGCGGTGCATCAGGGGCATGTACAAATGACAGAACGCCGCCACCGAGCCGCCGCTGCGGTCAGCCGGCAAGCCGGTAACCGTGGCCCGTTCGAGCAGGAAGGTCAGCAGTTCGGTCTTGGCGAAAATCCGTGTGACCAGTTCGCAGTCCTTGAGGTTGTAACGGGCCAGGGCCGGCTTGTCCTCGGCGAACATGCGGTTGATTTCGTCCATGCGCTGGTACGGGGTGTCGATGGCCTTGCCTTCGCCGAGCAGGGTCTGGGCGACGTTCTCCAGGCTGAACGAAGGGAAGCTCCAGGTCGCCGAACGCAGCCCTTCGATACCGTCGATGATCAGGCGCCCGGCGGCCCCGGTAAAAAAATGCGCGCGGCTGCCGTGCGCGCGCCAGTCCATTGCTTCACCGCCACGGCCCAGGCGCAACGGCACCTTGAGCTCGGTGGCGTGGTGTTGCAGCACGCGCAGGTCGAACTGCACCAGGTTCCAGCCGATGATCGCGTCGGGGTCGTGCACAGCCAGCCAGTCGTTCAGGCGTTCGAGCAAGCAGGCGCGGCTGTCGCAGTATTCGAGGTCGAAATCCACGCCTTCGGCGTTGCCGTTGGCCGGGCCGAGCATGTACACCTGGCGCTGGCCGCAACCTTCCAGGGCGATGGAGTACAGCTCGCCGCGCTCGGTGGTCTCGATGTCCAGCGACACCAGCTTGAGCGTCGGCCGGTAGTCGGGGGCGGGTTTGAGCTGGGCGTCGAGCAGCACACCGCTGGCATCCGGCGTGCCGCTGAAACTGACCGGCGCGGTGATGAAGCGCTCCATCAGGTAACGCTCCGGCGGGCGCACATCGGCCTCGTAGATTTGCACGCCGGCGGTGCGCAGGCGTTTTTCCAGCTGGATCAACTGGCGGTGCTGGCGGCAGTACAAGCCCAGCACCGGCCGTTGTTCGAAATCGCGCAGGGCCAGCGCGCGCAACTCGACGTCGCGCTCGCCGCGCAGCAGCGCTTGGGCTTGCCCACGCTGCTCGGCGGGGACGAACGCCACCGAGGTCTGCACCGGCAGACGCAAGCGCCGGGGGCCCTGATCGGTGGCCAGCCAGAACTCGACAAGCGTACCCGCCGGGGTATCGCGCCAATGCCGGGTCAGGACAAAGCCCTGCTGTAACTCCACCGCTGCAACCTCGAAAACACCTGTGTATGCAGCGATTCTACCCGTCTGGGCCGGCGCCTGCCGAACTTAGCTCGGCACCCGTGCGCCCGGTGCGAAACCATGACCATGGGCGCGACCGGCAATCAGCAAGGCCACGGCGATCAGTGCCAGCAACACCCAGGGGAAACTGCCCACGCCCCACTGGCTGAGCAGCACGCCGCCGAGCAGGCCGCCTGCGGCAATCGCCGAGTTCCACACCGTGACTATCATCGACTGGGCGACATCGGCGCCCTCCCCGGCAGCGTCGGCGCTGGCGGTTTGCAGCAGGGTCGGCGCGCCGCCGTAGGTCAGGCCCCAGAGCGCAACACTGAGATACACCAGCGGCGCCGACTGGCTGACAAAACCGAGTACCAGGGCCACCATGGCAAAGCCGAACAAACTCAGCAGGACCATGTTGCGCAGGTGCTTGTCGATCAACGCACCCACCACGCCGATACCGGCCAATGCGGCAATACCGAAGGTCAGCAGGACCATGCCGGTACTCGCCGCCAACCCCACCGACGCCAGGTACGGCACGATATAGGTGTACAGCACGTTGTGCGCCAGCACCCACGTGAGGATCACCAGCAACACCGCCAGAACGCCGGGTGTGCGCAGTACCTGAGCGATGCCCGGGCGTTGGCCGGGGGCGTGGCCGTCAAAGTCCGGCACCTTGCACAGCACCCAGGCCACCAGCACCAGGGTCGCAGCCGAGACCAGGGCAAAGGTCATGCGCCAGCCCAGCAGCTCGCCCAGCCAGGTACCGGCCGGCACGCCCAGCGACAAGGCCACCGGCGCGCCGATCATCGCCACCGCCATCGCCCGGCCCTGTTGCTCGGGGCTGACCATGCGCCGCGCATGCCCGGCGATCACGCCCCAGGCCAGGCCAGCGGCGACGCCGGTCATGAAGCGGGCGACCAGCGTCAGCCAGTAGGAACCGGACAAGGCCGTCACCGTGTTGAACAACAGGAAGCCGATAATCGCCAGCAGCAACACCGGCCGCCGGCGCCAGCCCTGGGTCAGGGTCACCAGCGGGATGGCGGTCAGCAGCGAGCCCAGGGCATAGACGCTGACCATCTGCCCGGCCATGGCCTCGCTGATGTGCATACCGCTGGAGATCTGCCCGAGCAGGCCAGCCGGCAGGGTTTCGCTGAGGATGGCGATAAAACCGGTCATTGCCAATGCCAGCAGGCCGCTGACCGGCAAGGGCTGCTCCAGTGCGGCGGGCCCATCCGCCGTGCAACTCATCTGAGTCATGGTGACACTCCTGTAGGAAAGATGGGCGAACCTTAAGCCTGCGGTAACTGCGGAAAAAGACGGGTACAATTCCGCTCATAACGGACACTGATGTCCGCAATCAGGAAATGCAGATGGATAGCCTCAGCGGTTTCGTGGTGTTCGTGCGGGTGGCAGAAACCGGCAGCTTCGTCGGCGCCGCGCAGTCGTTGGGCGTCAGCGCTTCGGCCATTGGCAAGCGCGTGGCGCGCCTGGAGAGCCGCCTGGGGGTGCGCCTGTTTCACCGCAGCACGCGCAGCATCACCCTGACCGCCGAGGGCAGCCTGTTCCTGGAGCGCAGCCGGCGCATCCTCGCCGAGATCGAAGCCACCGAACTTGAACTGTCCCAGGCCAGCGAGGTGCCACGCGGACGCCTGCGTATCAGCCTGCCGCAGGTGACCGCGCTGGTGATGCCGGCCTTGAGCGAGTTCATGGCGCAGTACCCGGCCATCGAACTGGACCTGGATTTCGACGACCGCCTGGTGGATATCATCGGCGAAGGTTTCGATGTGGTCATGCGTGGCGGCACACCCAGCGACTCGCGTTTGAGCGCGCGCTTTCTTGGCCACTTTCATCACGTGCTGGTGGCCTCGCCGGCGTACCTGGCGCGCAATGGCACGCCCGTGCACCCCGATGAACTGGCCCGGCATACCTGCCTGCACTACCGCTTTCCCAGCACTGGCAAGCTCGAGCAATGGCCGTTGCGCCAGGAGCCCGCCGGGCACGAATACGACATCCCGGTGTCGATGGTGTGCAACCACGTCGACACGCGCATCTGCTTTGCCATCCGCGATCGCGGCATCACCTGCATTCCGGATTTCACCGTACGCCAGCAGCTGCAACGCGGTGACCTGGTGACCGTGCTGGATGACTACATGGAGCGGCGCGGCAGCTTCTACCTGCTGTGGCCCTCGGGGCGGCAAGTACCGCCACGGCTGCGGGTGTTCATCGACTTCATGAGCACGCGGCTGCTGCCGGGTGCTGGCGCGCCGCAGTATTAGTCATACAAATAGTCCAGCCCCTGGCCAGGCAGTTGCGGTGCCTGCTGCCGCAGGAATTGGCCGAGTTTCTGCACCTGGTACGCCTTGGGGCTGGCCTGCAGCCAGGTCAGGTAATAGCCCTCGCCGGTGGCCACCGCCTGGGGAAATGGCGTGACCAGGCGGCCGGCGTCAAGCTCGCCACTGGCCAGCAGCAGGTCGACCACGGCCACACCCAGGCCTTGCTGGGCAGCAGAGATGCCCTGATCCAGGGTGTCGAATACCTGGCCACGTTCCAGGCTGAGCGCGCTGCCCCCTGTCCGATTCAACCAGCGCCGCCAGTCACGCCGGTCCGGCGACGGGTGCAGCAGTTCGCAGCGGGCCAGGTCTGCCGGGTATCCGGGCTGGCACACCGGCACCAGCCACTCGTCAAACAACTTGAGGCTGGCGATGTCAGCGGCGAAGTGACCGTCGCCGAGCAGGATCGCGCAGTCGTAGGGCTCGCTGTAAAAGTCCACCGTGTCGATGTCCATCCAGACGCTGCTCAGTTGCACATTACTGTGCTCATCGCGTTGCTTGAACGCTGCCAGGTGCCTGAGCAACCAGCGCACGGTCAGGGTCGAGGGCGCCTTCAGGCGCAGATGCTGGCGGCCCTGCCTGAGCAGCCCGCAGGCGTTCTCGATGATTTTGAAACCGACCTTGAGCTCCTGGGCCAGCAACCGGCCCGGCTCGGTCAGTGCCACTTTCGGCCCGCGGCGCTCGAACAGCGCGCAGTCGAACAGGCCTTCGAGAGTCTTGATGTGATGGCTGATGGCGCCCTGGGTCAGGGCCAGTTCTTCAGCGGCGCGGGTGAACGAGCCGTAGCGTGCGGCCACCTCGAATGCCCTGAGCGCCTGCAATGCGGGAATACGTTCGGTCATGTCCAGCCAAAGCATGAATAAAACTAATAGAAAGCCACAGTAACAGGCGTTTTACAACCTTCCCTGGCCTGCCGAGAATTCTGCTCCCCCTGACCGAGAGATCCGCCTGTGAACAGTGCCCTGCTTGCCACCTACGTTCTGACCGTCTTGCTGCTGATCGCCAGCCCCGGCCCGGTGGTGGCGCTGGTGGTCAACACCACCGCCCGCGCCGGGCGCAAGCAGGCGCTGCTGACCGCCCTGGGCACCAACGGCGCTTCGTTGGTGCTGATTGCCCTGGCGGCAGCCCTGATCTTCAGCAGCGCCGCACTCAACCCACTGGTGTTGAGCGCCCTGAGCCTGTTCGGCTGCCTGTTCATCGGTTATCTGGGCCTGAGCGCCCTGGCCGAACTGCGCCAGCCCGCCCTCGCCACGGAGCAGGCCCCGCCCCACCAGGGCGGGCTGTGGCAAGGCTTTGCCATTGGCCTGGCGAACCCCAAGGACATCCTGTTCTTTGTTGCCTTCTTCCCGCAGTTCATCCAGGTCACCGAGCGCTTCAGCCACAGCCTGATGCTGCTGGGGCTGGTCTGGCTGGTGCTCGACCTGGGTATTCTGGGCCTGTACATCCTGGCCATCGGCCGCCTGGCCGAGCGCCTCGACCGGCGCCTGATCAGCGCCATCAGCGCCGTGGTACTGCTGGTCATCGCCGTTGCCGGGCTGGCCTACAACATCCGGCAACTGTTGCCCTGACGGGCTACGCTTTCGGCTGTGGGCCCAGAGCGGTTAGAATGGCGCGCTATAACCCAGGCCAGCCTCAAGCCACACTATGGACAGTCGGATTGAACCCTGAACAGCGCAGTTGTCTCCAAGCCCACATGCATGCCCGTCCGACCCCGAACCTCAGAGGCTCTTCCTTGATCCGCTCGCCCCTTTTGCACGGCCTGCTCGCCGTCGTGCTGCCGACTTCGGCACTGGCCGCCGGCGTTCAGATCGACCCACATGCCGACCTGCTGTACCGCCAGGCCCTGACCTTCCTGGAACAGGCCGAGTCCCAGACCAGCAGCTACACCCTCAAGACCAGCACCACCGACCAGGACCTCGCCCAGCAAGGCCAGGCCCTGGGCCGCACCCTGGCACCGGCGGTGACCCTGCTGAAGAAGGCCGTGGCACTTAACCACCCGGCAGCACAATACCGCCTGGCGCTCTACTACATCACCTATTTGCCGGCAGCCCAGATCCCTGACGCCGCCTGCCCGCTGCTCGAAGGTAGCATGACCCAGGGGTTTGCCCCGGCAGCGCTGGGCATCGAGAACTGGTGCCCGACCTTCAGCCGCAGTGAATACCGCACGGCGCTGGAAAGCGTGCAGAGCACCGCGACCCTCTACGCACCTTACTACCCGCAACCGGCCGTACGCCTGCCGTGCCATCGCGAGCAACCGCAAGGCCTGGCCATGCAGTGGGGCCGTCAGCGCGATTACCAGGCCGAGGTCTACCGCCTGCTGGCCAGCACCGACCCGGCGCAAAGCAGGAGCTACTGGCAAAAAGCGGTGGACATCAACGGCTGCATCCCGGCGCAGCGCCGGCTGGCCAGCAACCTCTACTGAGGGCACTGGCGTCGCCGCCGACAGCAAGATCGTTCAAGTCAGCGGCGCATCGCTCTGGCATGCTGTGCAACCGTGTTCATTGGTTGTTGCTGCCGTCCATGTCCAGTCCGCCGTTCGCCCGCCAGGCCTTTATTCGAGGCGCCATCGCCATCCTGCCGTTGTCCCTTGCCGTGGCCCCCTGGGGGCTGCTGGCAGGCTCCATGGCCATCGAAGCCAACCTCAGCCCCTGGGAAGGCCAGGGCCTGTCGGCCATTGTCTTTGCCGGCGCGGCGCAACTGGTGGCGATCGGCATGCTCAAGGGCGGTGCCAACCTGTTCTCGATCCTGCTCACCACCCTGTTGCTGACCTCCCAGCACTTGCTCTACGGGCTGTCGATGCGCCCGGTGCTGTCGGGCCTGCCGACCCGCTGGCGGCTGGGCCTGGGCTTTCTGCTCACTGACGAGTTTTTCGCCCTCACCAGCCAGTACGACAAACAACAGTTCAACCGCTGGTACGCCCTGGGGGTGGGCCTGACCTTCTACATCGCCTGGAACCTGTTCACCCTGGCCGGGATCATCCTCGGCCAGAACATCCCGCACCTGGACCAACTGGGCCTGGACTTCTCCATCGTCGCCACCTTCGTCGCCCTGATCGCGCCGCTGGTGCGCAACCTGCCCATCGTGGTGTGCGTGGCAGTGTCGTTGTTCTGCTCGGTGTTGTTCAGCTTCTGGCACTGGGACATCGGCCTGGTGGCCGCCGGCCTGCTGGGCATGAGCGCAGGTTTTGTCTGCCAGAAATTCAGTGGAGCACGCGCATGATCTTCGCCCTGATTATCGGCATGGGCCTGTTGGTGTTTCTCAACCGCTATGCCTTTCTGGAACCGCGCCTGCCGTTGCGCCTGAGCTCCAACGCCCGGCAATTTCTCGGCTTTGCCGTGCCGGGCATGCTCACCGCGATCTGCGGGCCGATCGTCTTTCTGCCCGGGCACCAGCTTGACCTGAGCCTGAGCAACCCTTACCTGATCGGTTCGCTGGTGGCGATAGTGCTGGTGCTGTTGACCCGCAGCACCTTGATCAGCATGCTGCTGAGCATGGCCTTCTTTTTTGTCTTTCGCTGGTGGTTGAACGGCAGCCCATGAACCCTGCACCCAAGGAACAGACCCGCTTCTGGCAAGCCTCGGCGCTCGGTGACACCGAGATGCTGCATGCGCGTTATTTTCAGCAGCGCTTCGCCCCCCATGTGCATGAAGGCTACGTGATCACCATCATCGAGTCCGGCGCCCAGCGCTTCTGGCACCGCGGCAGCGAACACCTGGCGCCAGTGGGCAGCATGGTGCTGATCAACCCCGACGAGCTGCACACCGGCGCCAAGGCCAGCGAAGAGGGCTGGCGCTATCGCGGTTTTTACCCCGACAGCGAACGCATCACCGGCGTGCTCGACGAGCTGGAACTCAAGCACGACGGCCTGCCGCGCTTTGACGCCAGCGTGCTGCATGACCCGCAACTGGCCAAAGCCTTCAGCTGGCTGCACTGCTCGGCCGAACGGGGCGCCAGCGCCCTGGAACAACAAACCGCCTGGCGCGAAGCCGTGCTGTTGCTGGTGCAGCGTCATGCCCGCGCCGGTGCGGCGCGCACGCCCGGCAACGAGCCCTGCGCCGTGGCCCGGGCCAAGGAGTTGATGGACAGCCGCCTGGCCTACCCGCCCTCGCTGGAAGAGCTGGCCACGGCGGTGAATCTCTCGCCCTTTCACTTCGCCCGGGTGTTTCGCCAAGCCACGGGCCTGCCGCCCCATGCCTGGCTCAAGCAACGGCGCCTGAGCCGCGCCCGTGAACTGCTGAAAAGCGATTGCCTGCCGTTCAACGTCGCCTTTGCCCTGGGGTTTTCGGACCAGAGCCATCTGAACCGGCAGTTCAAGCAAGCCTATGGCGTAACCCCGGGCGAGTACCGGCGCGCCTGCACTCATTAACGGACTAAGCCAATGCCCTACCCGCTTGCCTACCGCTGGTTCATTCACAAAGGCCTGACCGACTGGGAACCGTGGTATTTCTGTGATACCCAGGCGTCGCTGCAACAAGCACCTGACCTGACCAGGAACGCCTTCGCCGCCAGAGCCTTTGCCAAGGAAACCGGGGCGGACTTCGAGGTTTACCTGTTCGCCCGCCGCCAGGATCGGGAAGACTTTGCCTTCTTCGTGGTGCGCGACGGGGTGATTGAAGACAAGGTCATCACCGTGCATTTGTCGTTTGCCGACACACTCGAGCTACGCTCGCGGTTGAGCTATGAACACGTGACCCGCAGCTTCAGTGAATGGGTCGCCGAGGTGGCGCTGGCGGATGCGCTTGAGTGGATGAGCGAGGACGACCTGCAGGATTGAATCTGGGGTTGCTCTGCAGCCCATCGCTGGCAAGGCACTCACGCCGGGCGCTGCATCAACACCAAACGCAGCGCCAGCAGTGCCAACACACTGGCCAACAACCGTGGCTGCAATTTGGCCAGGCGCCCCTTGCCACTGAACCAACGGCTTATCACCCCGCCACACGCCCCCAACAGCACATGAAAGACCAGGGCAATCACGCTCAGCACCAGCCCCAGCAGCAGCAACTGCTGGGCCACCGCGCCTTTGGCCGGCACCACGAACTGCGGCAAGAACACGATAAAAAACAGCAGTGCCTTGGGGTTGAGCAGGCTGTTCAACGTGGCCGCAACCAACACCGCCGCCAGGGATGTCTCGCGCGGCCTATCGGCGTTGCCCGCCTTGCGCGGCTGCAACAGTTTGAAGGCCATCCACAACAGATAGACCGCGCCGCTGAAGCGGATGATGTCGAAGGACGGCGGCCAGGCGGCGACCAGCGCGGTAACACCGGTGGCGGTCAGTACGGTGAGCACCAGGTCCGCCAGGCTGATGCCCAGCGCCGCCGCCAGCCCGCCGCGCCAGCCCATGGACAGCCCATGGCTGATGACAAAGGCCATGTTCGGCCCCGGCGACAGCAGCAACAGGGTCACCGCCCCGGAAAAAATCACCAGCGTTTGCATATCGAGCATCGCACACCCTCCTGGCTGAGCTACTGGAATTGACAGTAACGGATCTCGAGCCCGGGAAAGCGCTACAGCGTCGCGAATTTATTGCGTAACAGTTGCCTCAGCAGCAATACGCCCGCGGCGTGCTGCCGGTCATGCTTTTAAAGAAGGCAATGAACGCACTGTCGCTGGCAAAGCCCAGTTCCAGCGCCACCTGGCTCAGCGGCTGATGGATCGCCAACTGCTCCACCGCGCGCACCAGCCGCCACTGCTGGCGCCATTGCTGATAGGACATGCCGGTGTCACGGCGGATCAGGCGGCCGATGGTTTTCTCGCTGGCGCCCACCGTGCGGGCCAGTTCCTGCAGCAGCGGTGGCAACTGCTCAAGGTTCTCGACCAGGCTGGCCAGGCGTCGATCCCTGGGCAGCGGCAAGCGCATCGGCTGCTGATCGGCGGCCTGCAGTTCGGCGATGCACAGGCCGGCCAGGTGCGCGGCGGCGCCTTGGCTCCAGTCGGTCTCGAACGGCGCCTGGGCAATGCGTTCGAGCAATTCGCGCAGCAGCGGATTGACGTCGAGGATCACCACTTCAGCGGGCAAATGCGGCCAGTGCCGGGGGTCCAGGTACACCGAGCGATAATCGACGGTCGCCCGCATCCGCGCCCGATGGGCTATGCCGGCGGGAATCCATGCCGCGCGGGTCGGTGGCAGCAGACAGAGCAGATCCGGCGCCAGGGCGTCGATGCGCACGCAGCCCTGGCGGGTGAACAGCACCTGCCCCATGCGATGCTGATGGATGCCGGAGTCGTGATCGCCCAAGGCTGAGCAAATGCCGACGATGGGCGTGCCAAAGCTCTGCGGGTCGAATGTGGCGGTGGGTTCTAGCCAGGCCATGCAGGTTGTCCGATTTTCACTATTTTTAGACCAGACCGCGACAATACACCCCTCGCCCGCCACCTACCATGAGCGCCCTCTTACCGACGGGGCGCTGCTGATGACCCAACCTACCTGGCTGACCCTGGCCACGGCCCTGCTGATGTTCCCGCAGATCGCCGAAACCCTTTACAGCCCCGCCCTGGTGGATATCGGCCAGGGCTTTGGGGTGACGCCTGCGCAGGCGGGGCAAACCCTGTCGCTGTATTTCGCCGCCTTTGCCGTCGGCGTGTTGGTGTGGGGCCGCCTATGCGACCTCTGGGGCCGGCGCCCGGCATTGCTCGCCGGCTTGCTGCTGTACAGCCTGGCGTCGCTGGCGGCCTTGCTGGTCACAAACTTCACCGGCCTGCTTGGCGCGCGCGTCGTCGCCGCCTTCGCCGCAGCGGTCGGTTCGGTGGTGACGCAAACCGCGCTGCGGGACGTGCATGGCGGTGCGCAACTGGCCCGGGTGTTTTCCCTGATCGGCATCTTCCTGGCCATCAGCCCGGCGATTGGTGTGCTCAGTGGATCGCTGCTGACCGAGGCCTTTGGCTACCGTGGCGTGCTGACCGCGCAGTTGCTGATGGCCCTGGCGTTATTGCTGTGGAGTTGGCAACTGATGCCGGAAACCCGCCCGCAATCGCCCAACCACGCCAGCCTGATCAGCACCTTGCGGCGCATGCTCGGTGATCGGCGGGTGCTACTGGCGACGCTGTTGGTGGCATTGTTCAATATCGGTGTGTTCAGTTGGTACAGCCTGGCGCCGTTCATTTTCCAGCGTTTGCAGTTGCAAAGCCTGTTTGGCTACAGCGGCGTGTTGCTGGCGCTGGGCTCGCTGCTCGGCGCGCGCCTCAATGCACGACTGCTGGCGCGGGGTGTCAGCCAGGCAACCCTGCTCAACCTGGCCTGCGCGGTGAACCTGCTGGCGGCTCTGGCGATACTGTTGCTCGGCGAGCACTGGCTGATCGCTGTGGCCATGGCCTTCATGCTCGGCGCCTTTGCCATGGCGATCCCATTGCTGCTGGGCTCGGCACTGGTCGAGTATGGCGATTGCCGGGGGACGGCGGGGGCGTTGTTCGGGTTGATGTATTACGGGTTGATTGGCGCGGGCTTGAATCTGGCGGGTGAGTGGCAGGCGTTGGGGGTTACCCTGGTGTGGTGTGCAGCGCTTATCAGTATTACGGCATGGGGTTATGGGCGGCGGAGTCTATGAGAGCAGCGCGGGGCAAGCCCGCTCCTACAGGGTGGGAGCGAGCTTGCCCCGCGATCAGGCATGTACCCAGCGCCGATGCAGCCCGCGGGCCAGGGCATCGAGCATAAAGCCCAGCACGCCGATCAGCAGCACCATCGCCATCAGCTCCGAATAGGCCAGCCGATCGCGGGTATCGAGGATGAAGTAGCCAAGCCCGGCACTCACCCCAAGCATCTCGCACGGCACCAGCACGATCCACAAGATACCAATGGCCAGGCGCACGCCGGTGAGCACATGGCCAAGCACGCCGGGGATGATCACCTTGCACAGGGTCTCCCAGCGCGTCGCGCTCAGGCTGCGGCTCAACTGCAGCCAGCGCGGATCGAGTTGACGCACACCCGCAGCGGTGTTGAGCAGAATCGGCCACAGAGCGGCGAAGGCCAGCAGGAAGTAGATCGGCTGATCGCCCACCCCCATCAGCATCACCACCACCGGCATCCACGACAGCGGCGAGATCATCCGCAAGAACTGAAACGCCGGGGTGGTCGCCGCCTCCAGGTGACGATAGCTACCCACCAGCAAGCCCAGCGGCACGCCGATCAGCAAGGCCAGCAGCAAGCCGATAAGGATGCGCTTGAGGCTGACCCAGATATGCTCGTACACCTCGCCCTGGCCCAGCAGCTCGATCAGGCTGCCGAGGGTGGCCTGGGGCGAAAAACGCGCCGACAGGCCATCGGCCTCGCCAAACGCATGCACGCCCAGCCACCACAGCAACAACAAGCCGAGCAGGCCGGCAACGCCCAGGGCGCCATGGATTGCATGCCTGCCCATCAGATCGAAAACTCCTCGCTACGCTCGAAGCTCTCCGGCAAGCCGAAAGCCTTGAGCCCGCCGACCGCAGCGATGCTGTTGCGCACGAAGCGGTCGTCGACCAGGTCACGGGCGGTCTGTTGCGGGTCGAGGCCGGCAAGAAAACCCTTGTCGCCTTCGATCAAAGTGTTCTGCAGGCGGCGCACCAGTTCTTCGGTGTAGCTGGGGAACGGATAGGGCTGAAAATCGATGCGCTTCTCGTCCCACTGCGCATGCTGGATCGCACCGCTGGCGATGTAGGCGTCGCGGGCCGCGGCCGCCGGCGCCAGCACCTGGCTGAGCACCTGCGGGGTGTGCGGGGTGTATTTGTTCGGCCCGCTCTTGGACAGCAGCGCGGCGGCTTCGGCGCGGTGGTCGCGGGTCCACAGCTGGGCCTTGACGATGGCATTGACCACCTTCTGCGACCACTCTGGGCGGTTGTTCAGGTCATGCTCGTGCATGAACACCACGCAGCAGGCATGGTTGCGCCAGATGTCGCCGGTAAAGCGCTGCACGCGGCCAACCTTGAGGTCTTCGGCCAGGGCGTTGAACGGCTCGGCGACGATGTAGCCGGCAATGCGCTTGCTGGCCAGGGCCGGCGGCATGTCCGACGGTGGCAGCACCACCAGGTTGACCTCATTGGCCGCCAACTGGGCAGTCGCGGCCTTGGACACCGGGGTCAGGCCATGGTCGCGGAACAACTGCTGCACCACCACGTTGTGGATCGAGTACCAGAACGGAATCGCCACGGTTTGCCCGCCCAGTTGCTTGACCTCGGTAATCCCCGGGGCCACGGTCAGGCCCGAGCCGCCAACGTGGTTCCAGGCCACCACCTTGGCCGGCACCTTGCTGCCGTAGCGCGCCCATACCGTCATCGGCGAGAGCAGGTGAATGACGTTGACCTGCCCGGAAATGAACGCCTCGATCACCTGCGCCCAACTGCGCAGCAGCACCGGCCGCTCGGCCTTGATGCCCTCGGCTTCGAACAGGCCATTGTTGTGCGCCACCAGCAACGGCGTGGCGTCGGTGATCGGCAGGTAGCCGATGCGCACCGGTGCATCCGGGTCGCTGGCCGCACGCGCCTGCAGGCTATTGAGCAGTGGCATGGCGCCACCGGCGGTCAGTAGGGCGCTGAGTTTGATGAAGTCACGACGAGTGTGGGTGAAGTCGTCCAGGCACATGGGCAGTCTCCGACGGCAGCGGCATAGGTTGAGAATCAGGTTCGGGTGTGCGGCTGGCCCGCCGAAGGGTTTTGAGTATGTCGATGCGCAGCGCGCCCAGTTCCTCGACCCGCTGCTCGCGGGGCTGCGGCAGGTCGATGAGCCATTGGCCGAGGGTGCGCGCCGGGTGGTTGCCCAGTAGCAGCACGCGATCGGACAACAGCAGGGCTTCGTCGATATCGTGGGTAATGAGGATGGCCGCAGTGTTGTGCCGGGCAATCAGTTGCAGCAGCAGTTGCTGCATGTCGGCGCGGGTCACTTCATCCAGCGCGCCGAAGGGTTCGTCGAGCAACAGCACTTGCGGCTGGCGTGCCAGGCAGCGGGCCAGCGCGGTACGCTGGGCCATGCCGCCGGAGAGCTGCGCCGGGTACTGCTCGCGAGCGTGCTGCAGGCCGACCGCCTCGATGGCATGGTCGATACGCGCACGCCGTTCGCTGGCGGCAAGCTTGGGCTGGCGGGCGAAATCCAGGCCGAAGGCGACGTTGCTTTCCAGGCTCAGCCAGGGCAGCAGGCTGGGGTCCTGGAAGGCCACCGCCAGGCGCGGGTGCGGGCCCTGCAACGGCTCGCCGAGCAGGCTGACGCTGCCGGCGCGGGCCTGCTGCAAACCGGCCAGCACCCGCAACAGGCTGGATTTTCCGACACCACTGGGGCCGAGGATGGTGATCACCTCGCCCGGCGCCAGTTGCAGGTCGAAATTTTCCAGCACGCTTTGCCAGCCGTGCTCACGCGGGTAGCCAAGGCTGATACCGCGGGCTTCGAGCAACACCTCGGTCATGCTGCCGACGCCTGGCGTTGCAGCTCGGCGCGCAGTTGCACCAGGCTTGGAGTAACGATTGGCACGAACGCCGACTCGCGCCAGCGGCGGGCGAACCCAGCGCCGTAAGCGGTGAGATAAGCCTTGCCGCCGCTGGCCTGCAACTCAAGCTGCACGGCATCGGCTGCGGTTTCGGCGAGGCTGATGCGCAGCTTGAACAAGGCCGCCGGCTGGGTCAGAAAATGCCCGTCGAGCAGGCCCTTTTTCAGTTCGGTCACGGTGTTTTCCAGACGCTCGCGCAGTACCTGCAGCGCCTCGCCAAGGAACGAGCGCATGCCTTGCAGATGCGCCTCCACCTCACTCAATGAACGGCGCGCCAGGCCGATGGCCATGCCGCATTGCAGGCCCAGGAACGACGGACGCACCGCAGGCAGAAACTGCTTGGCGTTTTCGTGCAGCAGCCAGTCGCGGCTGACCGGCACCTGCTCGAAACTCAAGGCGGCGGTGTTGCTCGACTGCAGGCCCAGCAGTTGCAGGTCGTCGGAGCGGGTCAGCCCGACAGCAGTGTCGGGAATGGCCAGGACGAATGGCGAGGCGCCCTCCTCTTCAATGGCCGCCGCCACCACGAAGCCCCCCTTGCGCAGGTTGGTCACCCAATGCAGGCGCCCGGCCAGGGTCCAGCCCTGGTCGTCACGCAGGCCCTTGACCTGCAGCGCTTCGATACCCGAGAGGTACTTCATGGCGTTGGAGAGCCCGGTGGCGCCGGCCAGTTTGCCACTGAGCAGGTCGGCCAACAGGCGCTCGCGCAGCCCGGCGTTGGGGCTGTGCAGCAGGTATTCGACAAAGGCGCGCTGGCCCCAGAAGACGAAGGCCGCCGCCAGGGAATGGCTGGCGACATTGGCAAGCGTCTCTACCGCGTCGGCGACCGTGCCGCCGCTACCGCCCAGAGCCTGGTCAATGCCGACGCGCAGCACCTGCGCCGCCGCCAGTTGCCCCAGTACCGCCTGCGGGTCGCCATGGCCCTGGTCGAGGGCTTCGGCCTGGGCATCCAGCCACGTGACCAATGCGGGATCGAGCATAGCGTTTACTCCTTTAAAAATGCGCCAGCCTGCGCCGGCGCCGAGGGTTCGTTATGCCGAAGGCTGCCAGCGGTACTTGCTCAGCTCGTCATTGAGCGGGGTTTGGGCGAACACATTAGCAAAGTTGCACAGGGTTGCCAGGCTTACACCGAGGATCACCTCCAGGGCATTGCCTTCGCTATAACCCGCTTCGCGCAACGCTCCGTAGCCGGCCTCGCTGACATTGCCGCGGGTGGCGATGACTTCGCGGGTGAACGCCGCCAGGGCTTCGAGCTTCTCTTGCGGCAGCTCGCTCTTGGCGCGCAGGGCATTGACCACCTCTTGAGGCAGCTTGGCCTTGTTCAGCGCCACGGCGGTGTGGCCGGCCACGCAGAAATCGCAGCCGTGGTGGGTGGCGGCCACCAGTTGCACCACTTCACGCTCGGCCAGGCTCAGCTCGGCCTTGCCGTTAAGTGCAGACACAGTGACGTAGGTTTCCAGCGCCGCCGGGGCATTGGCCAGCACGCCGAGCAGGTTGGGGATGAAGCCCGAGGCCTTCTGGGCGTTCTCCAGGTAAGGACGGGCAGCCTCTGGGGCGCTTTGCAGTGTATGGACAGTGACGCGCGACATGGAGTGGACTCCTGCATACTAGGGGTGTGCCACAAGTCTGTTGGTTATAAGAATTACCTGCCATATTCTGCAGTCGCTATTACTTGCTCCTGAGTCTTTTCATTAGATGATTTCGTCCAGCCCGGTAGTCGATTGGTTATTAGAAAGCCTTGAGCTAGACGCCAGCCTGTTCCATGTCGGGCGTTATTGCGGCGCTTGGCACGCCAGCACCCACGGCCTGGCGCGGGCCAGTTTCCACCTGATCGTCCAGGGCCATTGCTGGCTGCATATCGACGGCCAGGCCGAGGCCATGCGCCTGCAAGCTGGCGATGCAGTGTTCCTGCTGCGCGACTTCAACTATCGGCTGTCCAATGCCCAGGACTGCGAGCTGGCCCAGCAGCAACCGCGCCAGGTCATGCAAGCGCTGGACAGCACAGCCACTGACGGCGTGGGCCTGGTGTGCGGGTTCTTTCATTTTCAGCCGGGCCTGTCGTCGCTGGTCATCGACAGCCTGGACGACTGGATCATCCTGCGTGCCGGCGACCCGGCATCCACGGCCGCACGTGCACTGTTCGAACTGATCCTGGCCGAGTGCCAACGGCTGCCCGCGCCCTCCTCGGCGCTGCTCGAACGCCTGAGCCATCTGCTGTTTTTGTATGTGCTGCGCCAACGCGTCAGCGACGACCAGGGCATCAGCGGCCTGGTGGCCCTGGCACGTCACGCCAACTTTGCCAGCCTGCTCGAGCAACTGATCGAACACCCCGACCAGCCCTGGTCGCTGGAAAGCATGGCAGCCTGCACGGGGCTGTCGCGCTCGGCGTTCTTCAAGCGCTTCAGCGAACTGGCCGGGCAATCGCCGGGGCAAGTGTTGCTGGCCCTGCGCATGCGCCATGCCTGCCAGTTGCTCAAGGCCAGCAACACCGTCGAGCAGGTGTGCGCGGCGGTGGGGTATCAGTCGATTGCCGCCTTTACCCGTGCCTTCAGCAAGGCCGTCGGCTTGCAGCCGGGGGCGTATCGGCGCCAGCATGAAGGCCGCTGAGGCAAACAGCGTGCGGTAATCGAACACAAGCAGGCCTTACCCCCTCAAGTCCACCAGCAACCACTCCGATAGCAGACCCACCCACCGCCGTTACAGCGGCAACGCGTGGGGCTGATAACAACTAAAGGAGTACTGCCCGCATGTTCGCCGACCTGAAAATCCGCACCGGTATGTTCTGGGTGCTGTCGCTGTTCAGCCTGACCTTGCTGTTTTCCACCGTCAGCGCCTGGCGCGCGGCGGTGGGTAGCGACCAGCAGATCAGCGAACTGGACCAGACCGCGCACCAGTCGGACCGCCTGAACAACGCCCTGCTGATGGCGATCCGCGCCAGCGCCAACGTGTCCTCGGGCTTTATCGAACAGACCGGCGGCCACAGCGAGAGTGCCAACAAACGCCTGAAGCTCTCGGAAGAACTGCTGGGCAACAGCGCGCAGTTGATCAATGAGTTGGTCAGCAACGCCCAAGAACCGACGCTCAAATCCCTGACCGTGGCGCTGCAAAGCACCTTTGGCGAATACGCCAAGGCGGTGGCCGGGCAGCGTGAAGCCACCCGCCAGAACGACCTGCAGCAGTACTTCAACGTCAACACCGACGCTGGCAACGCCATGGGCCGCTTGCAGGCGCTGCGCCAACAACTGGTGGCGGCGCTGAACGAGCGCAGCCAGCAGATCATGCTCGAATCCGACCGGCGCCTGAGCAGCGCCCAGGTGCTGAGCGTGGCGCTGGGGCTGCTGACCTTGCTGCTCGCCGCCCTGTGCTGGAGCTTTATCGCCCAGCGTGTACTGCGTCCGCTACGCGAGGCCGGCCAGCACTTCCAGCGTATTGCCAATGGCGATTTGAGCGTGCCGGTGACGGTGCACAGCAGCAACGAGATCGGCCAGCTGTTCAGCGAACTGCAGCGTATGCAGCACAGCCAGCGCGACACCCTGGGGCAGATCACCGGCTGTGCCAGGCAACTGGCCGAGGCTGCCGGTGCACTCAATGGCATTACCGAACAGAGCTCGCACAGCCTGCGCCAGCAAGACCAGGAGCTGGAACAGGCCGCCACCGCCGTCACCGAAATGACCACGGCCGTGGAGGAAGTCGCGCGCAACGCCGTGTCCACCTCGCAAGCGGCCAGCGCCTCCAACGAACTGGCCGAACAAAGCCGCCGCCAGGTCAGCGACAACCTCGACGGCACTCAGGCCATGGCCCGAGAGGTGCAGACCAGCAGCGCGCACCTGGAGCAACTGGCCGGGCAGATTCGCGACATCGGCCAGGTGCTGGAAGTGATTCGCTCGGTGTCCGAACAAACCAACCTGCTGGCGCTCAATGCCGCCATCGAAGCGGCCCGTGCCGGGGAAGCCGGGCGCGGCTTTGCCGTGGTCGCCGACGAAGTGCGCACCCTCGCCTACCGCACGCAGCAATCGACCCAGGAAATCGAGCAGATGATTGGCCGCGTGCAGCACGGTACCGAAGCGGCAGTGACGTCGATGCAGGCCAGCACCCAGCGGGCGCAGTCGACCTTGGGTATTACCCAGGCCTCAGGGCAGGTACTGGAAGGGATCTACAGCGCCATTGGCGAGATCAACGAGCGCAACCTGGTGATTGCCAGCGCCGCCGAGGAACAGGCGCAAGTGGCGCGCGAGGTGGATCGCAATTTGCTGAACATCCGCGAACTGTCGACCCGCTCGGCGACCGGGGCGCAACAGACCAGCGAAGCCAGCCAGGCGTTGGCGGGGCTGGCCGGGCAACTGACGGCACTGGTGGCACGCTTCAAGGTTTAAGCAATAAGCGCCCACAGGGTCGGCATACACAGATCCCTGTGGGAGCCGGCCTTACCGGCGATGGGCTGCAACGCAGCCCCAACGCTCTCAGACATCCACAAGAATCCTGAATCCACCAAAAATCACCCGCTTACCATCAAACGGCATCGGGTTCTGCTCAGGCTGCAAGCGCGGGTCCTGCATCATCTTCTGCATCCCCGCATCGCGCACTTCGCGTGACGGCCAGAGGACCCAGGAAAACACCACCGTCTCGTCGTCCTTGAGTTTCACGGCCATGGGGAACGAGGTGAGCTTGCCCTCGGGAACATCATCGCCCCAGCACTCGATCACCTTCAGCGCACCGCATTCCTTGAACACCACGGCGGCCTCTTCGGCGTGTTTTTTGAAGGCTTCGCGGTTGGCGGTGGGCACTGCGAGGACAAAACCGTCGACATAGGACATGGGCTGAACTCCTGCATGAGTGGGGTACAGGGTGGTCGATCAGGCAGGCGCGCAATCGACAGGCCTATCGCCTGAGGCGACCAAAGGTCATCGATCTGCACCACCTCTTCCCCTGCCCCATTGCGGTGCAAAGCCACTACAATAGCCCACCGCAAAAACAGGCTGCCCCCCAATGGATATCGAGCTGGCCCGCACCTTCCTTGAAATCGTTCGCAGCGGCAGCCTGGTGTCCGCCGCCGAACGCCTGCACGTCACCCAGACGGCTATCACCGCCCGGGTACAAAAGCTCGAACAGCAACTGGCCTGCCAGCTGTTCATCCGCAGCCGCAGCGGCGCCAGCCTCACCGCCGACGGCGAAGCCTTCGTGGTTTACGCCAATCAGCTGGTGCAAACCTGGGAGGCCGCACGCCGCGACCTGCCCTTGCCCGAGGGCTGCCACCAGGTGCTGCACATCGGCGGCGAAGTCAGCCTGGGCAACCCGCTGGTGCTCGGCTGGGTCAGCGCCCTGCACCGGGAAATGCCCGGCCATGCCATTCGCAGCGAAGTCAGCGACGGCGAGTCCTTGCTGCACAAAGTGGAAATGGGCGTGCTCGACGCCGTGCTGGTCTACCAGCCCACCTACGGTCCGGGCCTGCAGGTGGAACAACTGATGGAAGAAAAACTGATCCGCATCCGCCGCAAAGACCAGCCCGAACCTTACGTATACATCGACTGGGGCCAGGCCTTCCGCCGCCGCCACGACGCCGCCCTGCCCGAATGCGCGCGCCCGGCGCTGAGCTTCAACCTCGGGCCGCTGGCGCTGCAGTACATCCTCGAACACGGTGGCAGCGGCTACTTCCGTACCCGCGTGGTGCAGGCGTACCTGGACAGCGGCGTATTCGAACGTGTGCCGCAAGCGCCGGAGTTCACCTACCCCACCTACCTGGTGTATGCCCGCGAGCGCGACAGCGAGGCGTTGCAGCAGGCGTTCAGGGTGCTGCGCGAAGTGGTGGCCGGTGAGAGTGACTGGTCACAGCGCTGGGATCCTGTGATCTGAGCGCGTCGCTTCACTGAGCAACTGGCGCTTGAGCCCGGCAATCAAATCGGTCTGGGTGATCACCCCCACCAGCGCCTCCCCTTGCATCACCGGCAAGCAATGCAGCCCCTGCTCACTGAGCAACGGAATCAGCGCCACCGCGGGCTCGTCACTGCGCACGGTAATCACCGGCCGGCTCATGATCTGCTCCAGCAGCACCTGAGGCCTGTGCCCAAACAACCCGCGCCAGCTGAAACGCCCCTCGGCCATGGCCGGCCCGACCAGGTCGCTCAAGCTGACAATCCCCACCAAACGCCGCGCCTCATCCAGTACCGGCAAGGTGTGCAAGTGGTGGCTCGACAACAACTGCCAGGCCTGCTGCAGGGTGGTCTGCGGGGTCGCCAACTGCACATCCCGCGACATCACCGAGGCGGCGGTAATGCCACCGAGGCTGCGCTTGAGCGCGTGTTGCTCGGTGGCCATGATGATGCGTTCGAGCTCATCGCGGGTGACGTCGACAAACTCGCCGAGCTCTTCCAGCGCCTGGTCGAGGTCCTCGCCACTGACCCCGACCCGCTCACCCGGCAACACATCGGCGGTGTGGTGCAGGTCTTTGCGCGGCGTGGCGGTTTTCGGGTAGCGCACGCCGGTCAGGCGGTTGTAGATCACCGCCACGGCCACCAGTACCAGGGCATTGAGCATGATCGGCTCGAACACCTGGTCGCCCATTGCCGCCAGTGATGAGTCCGCCAGCACCACGCTCACCGCCACCCCGCCCCCCGGCGGGTGCAGGCAGCGCAGCAGGCACATCAGCAAAATCGCCACGCCAAGGGCCAGTGCCGCGACCCACAAGGCCGAGCCAAAACAGTGATGCAACACCAGCCCCACCGCCGTCGCGCTGGCATAACTGCCAACAAAGGGCCAGGGCTGCGCCAGCGCGCCGGAGTGCACAGCAAACAGCAGCACCGCCGAGGCCGCCAACGGCCCGAGCAAGTGCAGCGCCACCGTCGGGCCAAAGGCCAGGCTACAGACGAAACCAGCAAGAAACAGACCGAGCAGCGCGCCGACGCCTGCGCGTAGCCATTCTTTCGGGGGGATGTTCAGAGGGGCCGGCAGCAGCCGGCTGAACCAGTTGTTCAGACCGCGGGTAGACATGGGTAAATCGGGCACCTGGGCAGTAAAAAAAGCCCGGCCAACGTGGCTGGGCTGAGTATTGCGAGGGGCAATACCAATGGGCTCCGTCCGTGGAGATGGAATTTTTTGAGTGTTGCGTCGGGGGGATTTTGCCGGGGTTGCGGTGAGGGGTGGTAATTCAAAAAAGTGAGGGGTGGGTGCAGTTTTTTTGAGGGATGGGCAGCGACAGGCCGGTGTCTACCGATCCGCGCCGGTACCTTGGCCAAGTCGGCGAGCAGGTTGGGTGACGATGCCAACGTGATAGGTGAGTAGTCCGCTTGCGGCCACAATGCCCAGCGCGACGAAGGCTGCGCTATAGCCGAAACCATGCGCGATCCAACCGGCGAGTGCGTGACTCATGGCCGCGCCTACCCCTTGGATTGCCATCACGGCACCAAGCCCTGCATTGACGTGTCCAGTGCCGCGCAGGATGCAAGCGACAAGCCCGGGCAAGGCGACACCCAGCAGGCCCGCCCCGATTCCGTCAAGGGCCTGTACCGGAAGCAGCGCCCATGGGGACGCCCAGAAACCGGCGATCAGCCCTCGCAAGGGTAAAGCCAACAGGGCGGTAATGATCAGTAGCCGATACCCGTGCCGAGAGGCATACCATCCAGCCCAAAGCGCCACAGGAACCATCACCAGCTGCGCGACGATGACGGTCGATGCCGTGAACACGCTGGGGTCCGCCAGCCCGCGCGTGACGTTCGACTGCGCAAACAAGGGCAGCATCGCGGCATTGCCCAGGTGGAACAGCAGCATCGTGATCGCAAGCAGGCCCAGCTCGCGCGAGTCCGTCAAAATCCGCAGCATGGAAGGCGCAGGACCGCCACCTTGCGCAGGCTGGTTGCAAGTGAGGTCTGCGCCACGGGCCCGCTCATGATTGATGTCCTGCGGATGGATCTTGCACAAGCAAGCAAGCGCCGCGCACGCCATCAGGGCCATCAACACGAATACGGCTGACAGCCCCCAGCGGTAGCCTGCCAGCCCGGCCAATGCAGCCGCGACCACGTTGCCGGCATGGTTCCAGGCCTCGTTGATGCCAAGCTGCCGAGACAGGTCCCTCTGATCCACGATGCCCAAGGTAATACCCATGATGCCGGCGCCCATCAACGCCCCCACGGCACCGGTCACCAGCTGAGAGGCGACCACGACGCCGAACGACGCTGCCGTCCATAGCGCCGCCGTGGCGAGCATGAGCATGACGGTGGCACTTGCCAGTAGAAGTCGCTTGTAGCGCGAAGCGTCGATCCAGGCTCCCATCGGCGTGGTCGCCAGCATGCCTGCGACGCCGCCGATGGCCATCACGTAGCCGATATCATCGGCTCGCCAGCCTTGACTGGCCAGAAGCACACCGAGGAAGGGCCCCAGGCCGTCACGGACGTCGGCCAGGAAGAAGTTCAGGCCGGACAGCCAGCTCCGCGAGCCGGCGTGCGTCGGGGTTATGGAAGGCGTTGCCATCGTCACATCCTTACTGCGCACGGTCGTAGAGCGGCTCCAGGGTGGACAGCGAGGTGCCCATGCTGACGGCTTCCAACGCGGTGCCAAACACATTGCGCGTGCCCAGCCCGGATGCCGCGAACGGCGCCCCCGTCTGCACCGACAGGCGCAGGCTTTCTGGCGGGAAACGAACGATGCTGCCATCGCTGAGGATGACGCCGTTGGCCTCGCCCCGCGGACCGGTGAGCACGGCCTCCACCTGGCCTTCCACCTGCTGGGGCTGCAGGCGCTGGGCGCGCAGGTGGGGTGGCAGGACTCGGCCTTCGCCGACCGGCGGCGGCTGGTCGTACACGGTGCGCCCGCTGGCGGTGTGGACGATGGCGTCGGCCTTGACCGTGCCCCGCGCTTGCGCCCGTCCGATGATGCGCACGGCGTCCCCCACCTGGACCGCCGCAGTGAGCGCATCGGCCATGTGCGGCGCGAACTTGACAATGGTTCCGTCGCTCAGGCGCAGGCCGTCGACCTCACCGTAGGGATTGATGAGCATCCGCTGGACCTGGCCTTCCACCACGTACTGGCCCATCAGGCCAGGGGCGGCCATGCCTTGATGCGATGTCGCAGGCAGATGAGCGGCTGGGTCGGGCGCCATGGCCTGTGCGCTGAGGCTGCACAGGCCGAATACCAGCGCAGCAGACGTGGCGATGAAATACGTAGACATTGGAGAAGCTCCTTGGCTTGGGAAACAACACCCAACCTGTAGTGCAAGCACCATGCCTAACAATATTTACAACAAATTCAACTGCTTACATAAATAACGAGCCATGCGCCGTCCGATCCCGTGACGCCCGAGTGTCACAGAATCGGACACCGGCTGGCCTGCGCTGGGGTCAGTCCAGCCCAAACTCGGCCAGCTTGCGGTAGAGCTGTTGGCGAGACAGACCGAGACGCCGCGCCGCCTCCGCGCGGTTACCGGCCGTCGCAGCCAGGGCTCGCACAGTCATCTCGCGCTCCAGGTGGGCAACGGCTTGTGCCATAGGTCCCTCCCAGTCGATGTCCAGGCCCGGGGTGGGCGCCGCCACTGCCTGCAAGCCGATGTGTTCGACATCGATGACCGCGCCGTGGCTGAGGATGGCCGCGCGTTCCATGGCGTTGCGCAGTTCGCGCACGTTGCCGGGCCAGGGGTGGGCCAGCAGCAGCCGGGCGGCCGCTGCACTCAAGCGCTTGGGCGAGTCGCCGCCCAACAGGCGTAGAAAGTGCTCGGCCAGCAGCAGCACGTCGCCCAGCCGCTCACGCAGCGGCGGCAGCCACAGCGGCACCACCTGCAGGCGGTACCACAGGTCTTCCCGGAAGCGCCCCTCCTTGACCGCGGCGGGCAGGTCCCGGTGCGTGGCCACGACGATGCGCACGTCCACCGGCTGGACGCGGTTGGCGCCCACGGGGGTGATCTCGCGCTCCTGCAGCACCCGCAGAATCTTCGCCTGTGTGGGCAGCGGCATGTCGCCGATCTCGTCAAGGAACAGGGTGCCGCCATCGGCCTCGCGAAAGCGTCCGGTGCGTTCGTGGACGGCACCGGTGAACGCGCCTTTGACATGACCGAACAGCTCGCTTTCCATCAGTTCAGCCGGGATCGCAGCGCAGTTCACTGCGACGAAGGGGCCGCTGGCTCTAGCGCTGTTGCGATGCAAAGCGCGCGCCACCAGTTCCTTGCCCGTGCCCGTCTCGCCGAGGATCAAGGCGGTGGCATCGGAGTTCGCAGCCAGCCCGATGTGCTTGAAGACCTGGCGCATGGCCTCGCTGGCGCTGACCAGTTCACGGCCATCCACAGGTTCTCTTGCGCCGGGCGATGCCCCGGCCGCCTGAGGCCGGTCTGGGCTGGGGGCTGCTTGACGCAAGGCCCGCTCGAGCGTTTCGACCAGGGCGACCCTGGTCACGGGCTTGGTCAGATGGTCGAACGCGCCCAGGCTCATCGCCTCGATGGTGTTGCCACCGCTCGCATAGGCGGTGAGCATGATGCAAGGGACCTGCGAGAGGCGCGCCGCACGGCGCAGGAACACCAGGCCATCCTCTCCCGGCAGCCGCAGGTCGACGATGGCCGCATCCACGGCCTCGGTGCGCAGCCTGTGCAGGCCCGCATCGGTGCTTTGGGCCTGCAGCACCGTATGGCCCAGGTCCTGCAGCACTTCTGCAAGGCTGTCACGGAACGCGGCGTCATCGTCGACAATCAGGATTCGGGCCACGGTAGCTCCATCTCTATGCGCGTGCCCTTGGCCGACTCGGCGAGACCGACCCGCCCGCCGTGTCCCTGCACGATCTCGCGCACCAGCGCCAGCCCCAGGCCGGTACCGCCTGCGCGGGTAGTGGCGAAAGGCTCGAACAACGTATCGCGCATGTCGGCCGGAATACCGCAACCATCGTCCGCCACCCACAACAGCAATGCGCCACGGCGCGTGCGCTGCGCACCGAGTTCGATCTCACCGCATTCTCCCGTGTGCGCCATCGCGTTGAGCAGCAGGTTGTCAAAGACCCGTGCCATTTGTGTCGGGTCGAACAGCGCCAGCCCCTTCGCGCTTTCGGACAGCTGCGGTTCAACCGCCAGTGTGATTCGTACGCCATGCTTTTGCGCCGCCTCGGCATGGGCATTGCGCTGCGCCTCCAGCCATCCCCGCAGGTCAACCGCCTGGCGCTCGGCGCGCAACGGTTGCGTCAATGCCAGCAGGCTCGACACCAGTGCCTCCAGGCGTGCCGTTTGCGACAGCACCGCCTCCAGGGCACCAACCACACGGGCTTCGCGCCGGTCGGCCGGCGCAGCCATCGCGTTTTCCGCCTTCATGCGCATCGTGCCCAATGGGTTGCGAATCTCATGCGCGAGCCCGGCGCAAACGCGCCCCAAGGTCGCCAGACGTTCGGACTGGGCCAGTTGCTCTCGCAGGTGGGCCGACTGGCGCTGCCAACGCGCAAGCATCCAGCCCAGCCATGCGCCGGAGACCACCACCAGCGCCAGCAGCAGGCTCACCGCGAGGATCAGGGTGTTGACCGTGCCTGCGGCCAACAGCGGCACGCGCAGCAAGGTCCAGGCGATCAGGCGGCGGTCATCGGTGGGCACAGGGCAGGCAGCGAACGCCACGGCTTCGCGTAAACCCGGTCGCACGTCCGCCACAAGGCCTGCGCAATCCTGCGCACGCTGGGCCGTGGAGGCAATGCGCTCCAGCTCGGCACTTGGCGGATCACGCTTGATTCCCGTGCCATCGTAGGTCGGGAAAGCGTAGGCCACCACGCCCGCATCCGCTCGCCAGAAGCCGCCCTCCATGCCCGGCTGATCGCGCAGTGCCAAATCAAGCACCGCCTGTGCCGCAGCCGGGGTCATGGGATAGGGCTGATCGTCTGCAGGCGGGAGCTGCTGGCGAACGCGTGCCGCCCCCGCTTGCAGCGCCTGGCAACTGGTCGCGGTGAGTTGGCGCGCATGCGCAATCTGGGGACCGGCGCCTTGGCGGCTGAGTATCAACAGTAACCACCCCAGCACAAGCGCAACGGCGGCAATGGATAGCCACAGGATCAACAGATCACGTCGAACGGATGATTGCAGCGACAGGTCAAATTCCCTTTGATGTGAGGCACCGCGGGTCAATCGGTGGGCGTTTTGCCGGCAACCTTGCCAGATGGGCCATTGCCGCGCAAGAAAACGCTCGGTTGGCCGGCCGTTTCATAACCAGGCGTGACGTGGTTGAGCAAGGTTACGAGGTTGCAAGGGTGTGTGCAGGGGCAAGTTGTTTTCGAGCAAACGTGCCCCGCTGCCGGGGAAGATCGTCTGTCATAACTTCCCCAAATATGGCATTCAGCCTGATGGGCAGTGACACCTCTCTGGCCAGGGGGGATCCGACACCAACGCACCATAGGCAACACCTGATGCAAGCATTACTGCTAGAGATCCTCGACCAAGTTCGTCCCCTGCTCAGCCAGGGCCAGGTGGCGCAATACATCCCCGCCCTGGCCCAGGTAGAGCCCAACCAACTGGGCATTGCCGTGCATGGTTTGGACGGTCAATTGCACTGCGCGGGGGATGCGCACACGCCATTCTCGATCCAGAGCATTTCCAAGGTGTTCAGCCTGGTGCAGGCGATCAACCACAGCGGCGAAGATATCTGGTCGCGGTTGGGTTACGAGCCTTCCGGGCAGGCGTTCAATTCGCTGGTGCAGCTTGAGGTGGAAAAAGGCAAGCCGCGTAACCCGTTTATCAATGCCGGCGCACTGGTGATCTGCGATATCAACCAGTCCCGTTACGCCACCCCAGCGCTCTCGATGCGTGATTTTGTCCGCCGCCTGGCAGGCAACCCGCGCGTTACCAGCGACCTTGTGGTCGCGGACTCCGAATACCAGCACCGCGCACGCAATGCCGCCATGGCCTACCTGATGCAGGCGTTCGGTAACTTCCACAACGATGTTGATGCGGTGCTACGCAGCTACTTCCACCATTGCGCCTTGTCCATGAACTGCATAGACGTTGCCCGGGGCTTCGCGTTCCTGGCCAACAGCGGTTACTGCCCACATAGCGGCGAACAAGTGCTCAACCCACGCCAAGCACAACAAGTGAATGCGATCATGGCCACCAGCGGGCTGTATGACGAGGCAGGCAACTTTGCCTACCGTGTGGGCCTGCCAGGCAAGAGCGGTGTCGGTGGCGGTATTGTCGCGATTGTGCCGGGACGCTACAGCATCTGTGTGTGGTCACCAGCACTGAACGCTTCGGGTAACTCACTGGCGGGGCTGCGCGCGCTGGAGCTGTTGAGCGAACGCATCACGGGTTCGGTGTTTTCGGCGGTACCTTGAACTGGCCGGGCCTCGACCGTTGTCCCGATTCCCCGCCAGTCCTTCTTTAACGGCCCCGGCAAAACCCGCACAATCGCCGGCTTTTTTCGACAAGGTAGTCCCTCATGCAACGGATCGTCATTTTGGGCAACGCCGGTAGCGGTAAGTCCACCCTCGCCCGCGTTCTCGGTAAACGCCTGGGCTTGCCGGTGGTGCACCTGGACAGGCTGTTCTGGGAGCCTGGCTGGGTCGAGCCCGACGCCGAGCAGTACCGCGCGCGGGTGCGCGAGGCGGTGGCACAGGACACCTGGGTGTGTGAAGGCAACTATGCACGGCGTACCTTTGACCTGCGCCTGCCGCGCGCTGACCTGGTCATCTGGCTGGATACACCGCGCTTGACCTGCTTTTGGCGGGTGATCAAGCGCAGCGTGTTGAACCGCCCTCGCCCCGACCTGCCCGAAGGTTGTAGCGAAAAGCTCGATCGGGCGTTTCTGACTTTTTTGAAATTCGTCTGGACCTTTGATCGCGGTTATCGCCCGGGGATCGAGGCAGTGCGCGAGGCCATCGGGCCGCAGGTACCGGTGGTGCATTTGCGCGGCAGTCGGCAGATTGCGGCGTTTGTCGAAGGCTTGCCCGGCAATGCAGGCTTCAGCCCAAAGGCACAGCAATCAGTGCAATGATGCTGCCGTGTATGGACCGGAGACATTGCTGACGAGCCAGCGCCCTTGAGAACGGCGCAAGTCCTGTGGGAGCGGGCCTTGCCCGCGATCGAGCGCGCAGCGGTCGCAATCCAGGCAACACCTGATGTGCTGGCTGTACCGGCCTCATCGCTGGCAAGCCAGCTCCCACAGGGAATGCATCAACCCTGAGAACGCGAAGCGGTCGTCGGCCTAGCTCCTGCGTCAACGGCACCGGCAGTTGGTTGAGCGGGCCGCTGTGGCGGGTCCAAGGTTAACGTCAACGTTAAGATCAAGCCTGCTCCGCTCACCCCTGTTCCAACAGCCGCTCCATCAGCATCCGCGCGTTTTCGGTGCAGGTGCGGTCTTCGGGGCGGTTTTCGATGCTGTCGATGGCCACCAGCAATTGCGCGCGATTCTGCGCCAGTTGCTGCTGCAGCACTTCGATCTCGGCGACCTTGCGCTTGAGCCCGGCCAGCAGCGCATCATGCTGCCAGCCGTCGGCGTTGGCCGGCAGCAGTTGGCGGATCTCCTCGAGGCTGAACCCGGCACCCTGGGCGCTGGTGATGATTTGCAGCGTCCACAGCGCTTGCGGGGCGTAGTCGCGGTAGCCGTTGGCCTTGCGCGCCACCGATCTGATCAGGCCGCTGGCCTCGTAAAAGCGAATACGCGAGGCATTCAGGCCGCTGCGTTTCGCCAGTTCTCCTATTCTCATAGCTCGCCTTCAACAGGGCATTAACCTTAAACCTCACTTTAACCCTAGGACGCAGCAAACACATCACAGAGGAGCAACGAACATGGCATTCGTCACAACCAAAGACGGCGTTGAAATCTTCTACAAGGACTGGGGCCCGCGCGATGCCCAGGTGATTTTCTTCCACCACGGCTGGCCCCTCAGCGGCGACGACTGGGATGCGCAGATGCTGTTCTTCCTGGCCCAGGGTTATCGGGTGATCGCCCACGACCGCCGCGGCCATGGGCGCTCCAGCCAGGTCTGGGATGGCCACGACATGGACCACTACGCCGATGACGTGGCGGCAGTGGTCGACCACCTGGGCGTACGCAGCGCGGTGCATGTCGGGCACTCCACCGGTGGCGGCGAGGTGGTCCATTACCTGGCCCGCCACGGCCAGGACCGCGCCAGCAAGGCGGCGATCCTCGCGGCGGTGCCGCCGCTGATGGTGCAAACCGCCAGTAACCCCGGCGGCCTGCCCAAGTCGGTGTTCGACGACCTGCAGGCGCAGCTGGCGGCCAACCGCGCGCAGTTCTACCACGACATTCCCGCCGGGCCGTTCTACGGCTACAACCGCCCCGGTGCGACACCGTCGCAAGGGGTGATCCTCAACTGGTGGCGCCAGGGCATGATGGGCAGCGCCAAGGCCCACTACGATGGCATCGTCGCCTTCTCGCAGACCGACTTCACCGAGGACTTGAAGCGCCTCACCCTGCCGGTGCTGGTAATGCACGGTGACGACGACCAGATCGTGCCCTACGAAAACTCAGGCCTGCTGTCGGCCAGGCTGCTGAGCAACAGCACCCTGAAAACCTACAAAGGCTACCCCCACGGCATGCCCACCACCCATGCCGACATCATCAACGCCGACCTGCTGGCCTTCATACGCAGCTGATGCGATGGTGCCAGGGCCCTCCCCTGGCACCTCGCCCGCCCCGCTGAAAACGCCTGTTGACATTAAAGTTAACTTTAAAGTTATGGTTTGAGCACGATCAACCGAGGTGCTGCCATGAACGTGTTCGACAAGCTGACATTGCCCAACGCAAGCGAAATCCCCAACCGCCTGGCCAAGGCCGCGATGGAAGAGAACATGGCCGACGCCGACCAGGCGCCGTCCGTAGAATTGCTGCGCTTGTACCAGGCCTGGGCCGAAGGTGGCGCCGGCCTGTTGATCAGCGGCAACGTGATGGTCGACAGCCGCGCCATGACCGGCCCGGGCGGCGTGGTGCTGGAGGATGACCGGCAACTGGCCAAGTTCAAGCGCTGGGCCAGTGTCGGCCGTGCCCAGGGTGCGCAGTTCTGGCTGCAGATCAACCACCCCGGGCGGCAAATGCCGGCCAACCTCGGCCAGCCCACCTGGGCGCCGTCGGCGGTGGCGCTGGAGATGGGCAAACTGTCGAAGCACTTCAACCCACCCCAGGCGATGACCGAGGCGGTGATCGACGATGTCATCCAACGCTTTGCCCGTACCGCGCAACTGGCCGAACAGGCCGGTTTCACCGGGGTGGAGATTCATGCCGCGCATGGCTACCTGCTGAGCCAGTTCCTCTCGCCGCTGAGCAACAAGCGCAACGACGCCTGGGGCGGCTCGCTTGAGAACCGTGCGCGGCTGTTGCTGGAAATCGTCAAGGCAGTGCGCGCGGTGGTGGCGCCGCAGTTTGCCGTGGCAGTCAAGCTCAACTCCGCCGACTTTCAGCGCGGCGGCTTCAGTGCCGATGATGCCCGTCAGGTGGTGCAACTGCTCAACGGCCTGGGCGTCGACCTGGTGGAGTTGTCCGGTGGCAGCTACGAAGCCCCGGCCATGCAGGGTGAAGCCCGTGACGGGCGGACCCTGGCCCGGGAAGCCTACTTCCTGGAGTTCGCCCGCGACGTGCAGAAGGTGGCGAGCATGCCGCTGATGGTCACTGGCGGCATCCGCCGCCTGCCGGTGGCCCAGCAGGTGGTCGACAGTGGCGTGGCCATGGTCGGCATCGGCACGGCGCTAGCCATCGACCCCAACCTGCCCCGCGCCTGGCAGCAAGGCAAAGGCACGGCGCCGGCGCTGGCGCCGATCACCTGGAAGAACAAGCCGCTGGCATCGCTGGCCAACATGGCCCTGGTCAAGTTCCAGCTGCGCAAGCTCAGCCAGGGCAAGGCGCCCCGCCCGCAGGTGTCGCCGCTGTGGGCGCTGATCGGCCAGCAACTGGGCAATGCGCTGCGCGCCCGCCAGTACCGGCAGTGGGTCGCCCAGCGCGTGCGTTGAGCCACATCACGCTAGACCCGCGATGAGGCCAGCACAGCTCTATCAGGGCTCATCAGCTCTGGCAGAAGCGGATCCGGTTGCCAAACGGGTCATAGACTTCCAGCACCTTGCCCCAGCCCTGCTCGACAATATCCGGCCGGCCATAGCCGTAGCGCTTGGCCTGCAGCTCGTCGCGCAGTGGCTCGATATTGTGCATGGGCACGAAGATCGTTGCGCCTGGGCTGGCATCACCGTGATGCTCGGACAGGTGCAACTGCAGGCCATCGCGGCTGATGCCCAGGTACAGCGGCAGGTCAGCCTCGAAACGGTGCTCGAACTCGACGCTGAAACCCAGGAAACCCAAATAGAATTCGCGGGCCTTGGTTTCATCGAAACTGCGCAAAATGGGGATGGGCTTGTCGAAGCGGATCGCCGCTGCCGGGCTGTCCGGGGGCAACAACGCAGCGGCGGTGTTCCAGTCTTTATAACCCAGCTGCTGCGCCACCAGCTCCAGCGCGCCTGAATGTGAAAGCTGCGGGCTCTGCGCTTGCAGCGACACGCGCAGACGCTTGGCCATCTGTTTGGCCTGTTCGAGTGAAATCATCGTTCCTCCTGGAGTCGAGGCCACAAGGTGCTCGCGTTGCCAAACCTCGACTGCAAGAAAAGCGACAGGGTTCGGGAGTTGTTCACATGCTTTCACCATGCCCTGAGGGCGCGAGCGGCAGGCAGCATTGGCCTGGCGGCGATAGTACACAGATGATCAGCGCACTGTCGATTTCGCCGCGCCTGGTTCGACTATGGTCAGGCATGCCCTCAACCCACCCCATCAGGAGCAGACTATGCGCAAACTCGTTGATCCACCCGATCATCCTCGGGCGTGGCAAGCGCTGGTTCGATGACCAGGCACACGCGTCGGCATTTACCCTGGCGCAATCGAGCAGCACGCCAAGCGGAGTGCTGGTTGCACGTTATGTGCTTAACGGGGAGGTGCGCACCGGGTCGTTTGCCTAGACTGGGCAGGTACCGCCGCACTGGAGAGCGCAATGCCCGCCCCTGAAACCGAACTTTTGCAAAGCTGGCAACACAACGCCCGAGCCTGGATCAAAGCCATCCGCAGCGGCGCCATCGAAAGCCGCCTGAAGGTTACCGATCAGGCCATTCTGCTGGCCGTGCTCGGCCGCCAGCCCGAACGCGTGCTGGACCTCGGCTGTGGTGAAGGCTGGTTGTTGCGGGCGCTGGCCAAGCGTGGCATCGATGCCGTGGGCGTCGATGGCGACCCGACCCTGGTGGAAGCGGCGCGGGCGGCGGGCGCTGCCCAGGTACACCTGGCAAGCTACCAGGCACTGGCACAAGCGCAGGTAGATATTGGCCGCGACTACAACCTGATCTGCGCCAACTTCGCCCTGCTGCACCAGGACATCATCCCCCTGCTCGGCGCCATGAACGCCCTGCTCGCCCCCGGCGGCGCCCTGGTGATCCAGACCCTGCACCCGTGGACGGCCGCTGCAGGCGACTATCAGGACGGTTGGCGGCAAGAGACCTTTGCCGGTTTTCAGGGCCAATGGCACCCCATGCCCTGGTACTTGCGCACCTTGTCCAGCTGGATCAATGCCCTGGACATGGCGGGGTTCAGGCTGATCGCCCTGCAGGAGCCGCAGCATCCGCAAAACCCGCTGCCGCAATCCTTGTTGCTGGTGGCCGAGTCGAGAGGATGAGCTCGGTCACATCCCATTCCATCCACGTAAAAGGAAGCACGCGTCATGAGCGAAGAAACAAAAGTAAAAGGGCCAGCTTCGTACTTCCCCTCCATCGAGAAAAAGTACGGCCAGCCCATCAGCCACTGGCTGAACCAACTTGGCACGGTCAACGACAAGAAGCACATGGAAATGGTCAACTGGCTCAAAGCCGAACATGGTATGGGCCATGGCCATGCCAATGCGCTGGTGGCGTACTTTTTAGCGAGCGCTAAAAACACCTGACGATACAGGCCCGATACCACAAGGCACAGGCATCACCGCCGAGCGGGGCGTGCTGTCGGTGCCGCACTTCATGTTCCTCGCCTCGGTGCTGGCTGCGCGAGCTGATCAGCCGTTGCCTGGCAACGTCCTGACCGGCGAACCTGGCTCAGCGGTCTTTCGCCAGGTAAAACAGGATATAGCCCGAACTCACTAGGCTACCGGCCGCTATTTCGGCGTTGAAGCAGGCCTTGAGTGCATCCTCATCGGCAAAGCCGTACGAAGGCAGTCTGCCCTCAGCAAAGCCGGCGAGCCGCCACAGGTCGAAGCCATCGAGCTCACCCTGCTCGCCAAAGTCGAAATCGACGGGGCCGGTGGGCAAGTGAACCGCACAGCCGTAACCGTGCTTGAAGTAACCAACGCCGCCATCAAGCTCGCCGCGATGGGGGATATCCATCGTCACCCACGCCATAGCGCTCGAGGGTCTCGGGATGCCTGAGCGTTGCATGAGTTCGACAGCGGCGCTGACACTTGCCTGGTAATCGCGGATCAGTCTGGCGAGGAGATTGTTCATGCCGGCTCGCGTTGACAGGGCTGGTCCTGGTCACACCAGCCAAGCGCTTTGTAGGAGGTTTTATCCTGCTCGGGAAAGTCGCTTCGGTACTCTCCCCAGTCCATGTAGGCATAGTATTGGCTCATTGCGTCGAAATAACTGTCAGCTTCGACTTCCCACACAAGCCTTGAGCCGGCGCCCATCAGCGCCCGCGCGTTGTCACCGCGGGGCCCGGCCAGGCAGAAGGTTTGACAGTCATCCGGCTCCATCCAGAGTTCTTGCTTCATGTACAACGCTCGCGATTGAGTCCGCGCTATCGTGCCCGAAAACATCGGTGCATGACCACTCCAAATCCTGTGGGGGCTGCGGTGCGACGTCCCGACTTGCCCAGCAATCGAGCGCGAAGCGGTCGCAACCCAGCCGGTGCCTACCGTGATTCGTGCAAAGCCCGGCAACACTGCTATTCCTGTACCCAGGTCCGCGTTTGCAAGGAACAACCGTCCAATGCTGGTCATCGAACACCTGCACAAGTCCTTCAGCACCGCCCAAGGCCCGCTACCGGTGCTGCAAGGCGTCGACTTGCACCTGGCCCAAGGCAGCAGCCTGGCGTTGATGGGCGAGTCCGGCAGCGGCAAGAGCACCCTGCTGCACCTGGTCGCCGGCCTCGATCGTGCCGACAGCGGGCGCATCCTGATCGACGGCCAGCCCCTGGACGGACGTTCAGAAGCCGCCCTGGCACGCTGGCGGCGGGAAGGCATCGGCCTGGTGTTCCAACAGTACAACCTGATCAGCAGCCTCGATGTGGCGGCCAATCTTGCCTTTCAGGCCAGGCTGGCGGCGCGCTGTGAGCAGCACTGGCTGGACTACCTGACCACCCGCCTTGGCCTCGCCAGCCTGCTGCAGCGCTACCCGGAGCAACTCTCCGGCGGCCAGCAGCAGCGGGTTGCCATTGGCCGCGCACTGGCTGCCCGCCCGCCACTGGTGCTGGCTGATGAACCCACCGGCAGCCTCGACGAAGCCAGCAGCGATGAGGTACTGACGCTGATGCTGCAACTGGTCGGCGAGGCCGGCAGCAGCCTGCTGATGGTCACCCACAGCCCGCGCCAGGCTGCGCGCCTGGAGCAGCGCTGCGTCCTGCATGCCGGGCGTATACAGCGCGAGGCGCTGTGATGAGCCCGCTGCTGATTGCCCTGCAGGCACTGCTGAGCCATTGGCGGCGCCATCGCTTGCAGTTTTTCAGCATCTTTACCGGCCTGTGGCTGGCCACCGCCCTGTGGACCGGGGTGCAGGCACTCAACAGTCAGGCCCGGGCCGACTACGCCCGCGCCAGTGCGGTGCTGGCCGGCCCTGCGCAAGCGCAGCTGGTGGCCCGTAGCGGTGAGCGCTTCGATCAATCGCTGTATCTGCAACTGCGCAAGCTCGGCTGGCAGCTGTCGCCGGTGCTGGAGGGTCGCCTGCGCTTTGCCGGCGAGCAGCCGCTGACGGTGCGCCTGATCGGCATCGAGCCGCTGAGCCTGCCAGCGGCAATGACCGTTGCCGGCACCTCGCTGCAAGGGTTCGACCTGCAGGCATTCATTGGCATGCCGGGGCAAGCCTGGGTAGGCCCCGATACGTTGCGACAACTGGGTGTGGATGCCACCGGGCGAGCTACCAGCAGTGACGGTCAGGTGTTGCCGCCCCTGGTGGTGCAGCCGCAGTTGGCACCGGGCGTGATCGTGGTGGATATCGGCCATGCACAAGCGTTGTTGCACGCGCCAGGGCAATTGTCGCGATTGCTGGTGGGCGATGAGGCCAGGCCCTTGCCGGCAGCATTCGCCGAGCGCCTGACCCTGCACGCGCCCAGCGACGACGGCGACCTGCAGCGTCTGACCGACAGCTTTCACCTCAACCTCACCGCCCTCGGCCTGCTGGCTTTCGTCGTCGGGCTGTTCATCGCCCACGCCGCCATCGGCCTGGCCCTCGAACAGCGCCGCGGCCTGATTCGCAACCTGCGCGCCTGCGGCATCAGCTTGAACACCCTGTTGATCGCCCTGGTACTGGAGCTGGGTGTTTTCGCCGTACTCGGCGGCCTGGCCGGGGTCGCCAGCGGTTATGGCCTGGCCGCCCTGTTGCTACCTGATGTCGCCGCCAGCTTGCGCGGCCTGTACGGCGCCCAGGTGGCCGGGCAACTGAACCTGCCGGCCTGGTGGTGGCTGGCGGGGGTCGTGGTGAGTGTCTTCGGTGCCTTGCTCGCGGGTGTGAGCAGCGTGCTGCGCGCCGCCCGTTTGCCGTTGCTGGCCCTGGCGCAGCCGCAAGCCTGGCGCCTGGCCCAAGGGCCCTGGTTGCGCCGCCAGGCGCTGGCGGCCGGGCTGTTGCTGGCGGTTGCGCTGGGCTGCTGGCAATGGGGCAACAGCTTGGCCAGTGCCTTGCTCCTGCTCGCCACATTGCTTCTGGCGGCAGCGTTGCTGTTGCCCGCCCTGCTCGATAGCGCGCTGGCCTGGCTGGCACGCCTGTGTCGCGGGCCGTTGGCGCAGTGGTTTGTCGCCGACAGCCGCCAGCAGCTCCCTGCCCTGAGCCTGGCGCTGATGGCGCTACTGTTGGCATTGGCCGCCAGCGTCGGCGTGGGCAGCATGACCGAGGGCTTTCGCAAGACCTTCAGCGCTTGGCTCGACCAGCGCCTTTCAGCCGATCTTTACCTCACCCCGCAGGACACGACACAAGCCCTGCAAATCACTGACTGGCTCGCCCGGCAACCGGCCGTCACTACGCTGCTGCCCAGCTGGCGTGCAGAAATACGCTTGCAGCAGTGGCCGGTTCAAGTCCAGGGCATCATCGATCACCCCGCCTACCCTGCGCGTTGGCCATTGCTGGAACAACGCCCGCAGGCCTGGGCGCAATTGGCCAGAGGTCGGGCAGTGATGCTCAGTGAACAACTGGCCCGGCGCCTGGGCGTGCAGGTGGGCGCCCCCCTGCAGCTACCGAACCAGGCCATGACCGTGGTCGGCATCTATGCCGACTATGGCAACCCCAAGGGGCATCTGCTGGTCAATGCCGACTGGCTGCGCGGGCACCTGCCAGAGGCAAAGCTGAGCACTATCAGCCTGAACCTGGCGCCTGAAGGTATTGCGCCGCTCAAAGCCGACCTGCAACAACGCTTCGCCCTGGACGACAGCCGCGTGGTCGAGCAAGCCAGCTTGAAACGCTGGTCTACCGAGATCTTCAGCCGTACCTTCGCCGCCACCACGGCGCTCAACAGCCTGACCCTGGGGGTGGCGGGCGTCGCTCTGTTCATCAGCCTGCTGACCCTGAGCCAGAGCCGCCTGGGCCAGTTGGCACCCCTCTGGGCCCTGGGCGTGCGGCGCACCCAGCTGGTGTGGTTGTCACTGGGGCAAACCCTGATGCTGAGCAGCCTGACCGTGCTCCTGGCCATCCCCTTGGGGCTGTTGCTGGCCTGGTGCCTGGTGGCGGTGGTCAATGTCCAGGCCTTCGGCTGGCGCCTGCCCCTGCATGTATTTGCCGCGCAACTGCTGCAACTGGCGCTGCTCGGCCTGTTGACCAGCCTGCTGGCCAGCGCCTGGCCGTTGTGGCAACTGGCGCGGCGCCAGCCGAGCGCGCTGCTGAGGCAATTCGCCGATGAAGCGTAACCGCTGCCTGTTGATCGGCCTGTTGCTGCTGGCCGGTTGCGACCAGCCTGCGCCAACGCCCAAAAGCTTTGCCGGATTGGGCCAGGACGCCACTGCCTTCAGCCAGGTGACGCGCGCCCATTCGCTGGTGTTCCCCCTCGACCACGCGGCCCACAATGGCTTTCGCATCGAGTGGTGGTACGTCACCGCCAACCTCAAGGACAACCAGGGACGTGACTGGGGCGCACAGTGGACGTTGTTCCGCTCGGCCCTGCGCCCCGGCCCGGAAACAACCGGCTGGAACAGCCCCAACCTGTGGATGGGCCATGCCGCACTCACCGGCCCTGGCGGCCATCAGTCAAGCGAAACCCTGGCGCGCGGTGGCATTGGCCAGGCGGGCGTCGAAGCCACGCCGTTTCGGGCCTGGATCAACGATTGGTCATTGCAGGGCAGCAACGACCTCGCACGCCTGCAAATGACCGCCAACGGCAAGGGCTTCAACTACACCCTGAACCTGGTCAGCACCGGCCCGCTGGTGCTGCATGGCACCCAGGGCTACAGCGAAAAATCCGGCAAGGGCCAGGCGTCGTACTATTACAGCCAGCCGTTCTACCGGGTCAGCGGCGAGGTCGAACGCGACGGCCAACGCCTTGCGGTGACCGGCAGTGCCTGGCTCGACCGCGAATGGAGCAGCCAGCCCCTGGCGTCCGGGCAGTCGGGCTGGGACTGGTTTTCCCTGCACCTGGACAGCGGCGCCAAACTGATGCTGTTTCGCGTGCGCGAGACACAAGGCGCGCCCTACCGCGCAGGCACCTGGATCAGTGCCGAGGGTCGCGCCCAGGCACTGCAGGGTGAACAGATCCAGTTGCAGGAGCTGGCCTGGAGCAAGCAGGAAAACGGCCGCGAGGTGCCTACCCGCTGGCGCGTGCAGGTGCTGGCGCATGACGTGGATGTGCAGGTCGATGCGCTGGAGCCGAACGCTTGGATGTCTACGCGTTTTCCGTACTGGGAAGGGCCCGTGCACTTTAGTGGAAGTGTGAGCGGCAAGGGCTATCTGGAAATGACCGGGTACTGACTTTGCAGGAGCGGGCTTGCCCCGCGATAGCGTTCTGTCAGCTACATCGCATTGCGGGGCAAGGCCCGCTCCTGCAGGGTTATTGACTAGGCACTGTACTAAAAGTAATTTCGCAAACACCGCATAGCACAAACTAACGAGACCATCGCTCCGTAGTTTTTCGCGAGCTTGTCGAAGCGTGTCACAATGCGGCGGTTTTCTTTCATCCAGCCGAACATGCGTTCGATGATGTTGCGTTGCCGGGAAGTACGCTATTAGCGTCGCAAAGCATATGAATCTTGGTCGTCAGCTCTCCGAGACTGCGACCTAGTGCGTAACCCGAGCCTCATCAGGCCCCCTTTTTTCCCGGCGCCAGATGAGGCTCGGGTTACGCGTTCAGCAGTGGAGTCGATCATCCAGGTTTCCAGGTCGATCAATCTTTGCTCGTTCAGCTTGATGTGCCGCCGCTTGTGCATCAGGTTGAACGTTCCTTGGTTACGCCAATCCCGAAACCGTTGGTAGACCGTTGACCAAGGGCGGAAGCGATCGGATATTTCGCGCCACGCGGCGCCTGAGTAAAACACCCAGAAGCACTGAGCATCAAGCGGTCATCGGCTCTCGGCCGACCGTTGCGGCGGGGCTGTTCAAAGAGCTCAGCAACCAGCTCCCAGGCTGCATCAGGAATTTCGTACCACTTAACCATCCTGGCCTCCTGCCTTCAATGGGCCCGCACTCTTCCGAATCTCAGTGTTCAGGTGCGGCAACAGCGGTTTCAAAGAGTTTCGTACAGAACCTGACGTCCTCAGACCCCGTCACTCAAACCCGAAGCAAAATTCCAATTTTGCTCTATAGCAGGTTCAGAACGCTCTGTAGTCGAATGGCGAAGTCAGCATCTCCGCCTCCTCCAATGTAATAAATTTTTCGCCATATCATAGAATCCAGGATTACTCACCAAATGGAAATTTTCAAACTCACGCCTAACATCTTTCAATAACCTATCAGGCATTTTACTGACTCTCTGATGAGCTTTGAAGTACACACTCCTCGGGGAGGTTAACGGAGAATGAAGTGGTTTGACTCCTGTGACGGGAAAAATAAATTCAGCATAGAAATCCTCTGCAAATTTAACTGCCACACCCTCCTCAATCGCAGCTACTGGAACAACATTCGTGTCAGCCGGACCGAGAAGATGTACAGACTCATGAGCAAGCTCGTAAAAAAACTGCTCCCAAGTTTCCACCAAAGTCCCAATACAAGCGAGATTCACTACATCAGGATTATCTGTCGTAGACACAGTTACGCCCACACGTAATCTTGGAGAGTCCAGAAAAGCTGGCCTGGTACAAATTTCGTGATCTTCCAAGGTCAAGCGCCCATATTTTTGCTCGACGAGGTTAAGTAGCAACTCACCTGTACAATCAACGACACATCGATTGTCGGCGTGACGTAGATCTTTTGAGACCGGCGCCATTCTCTTGTTTATACGATCAAGAATTGCATTCAAGTCAGAGCAGTCGGACATCATCACTTCTGTCATTTTAATAATGACGCTTTTAACCCAATCCAAAGTACCTCCTCAGGCAAATTACTCAAACATCGACAAACAGTCACATCTTATTTACTAGGAAAACTGGACTGCCCCCGCCCCCATAGGCATTTTCGTACACTTGCTTAAACGAATCTGCTTTTACTGTGGGACATTTCCGATTCCGTCCACCGGTGCGTTATGCCGCTAGCGTTGGTGCTAGGTTCCGGGCCTCATTGCCCAAGGAACCTGCGCATGACAAGGATGCCGCCCTCAACTGCTTCTCCAGCCCCCTCGATAACCTCTACCTCCGAATCGCTGCAGCCCGGCTTCTACATCGTGCCGCGCAGCATGACTAGCGGTCAGGTAGTGGCATTGCTTACTACTGCACATGGACCGCAATTGATCGCCCGGCTGCAGCGGCTTAACCCGACCTTTGCCAGCGGCTTCAAGGCAGGCGAAATCTTCGTCATTGGCGACCCGGACATCGACAGTGCCTGCACGCGCGAAGAAGCCCAACTAATGAATTCAGCAGCCCAGGTACGCGAAAGCCTGGCCTTGCTCACTTCCCATGAAGCAGACTTCATGATGCGCAACCTGCCCGAAATCGCCGGCATGCTGGGCACCGCAAGTCTATCGATGGGTATTGGCAAAGATATGCTGGAGAAGGGCTTGAGACAGATAGAAGGTACATTGCGCAGTATCGAACAATTACACCAGCGTGAGTTCAATCGCCGTGGCAGGTTGAATAGTCCAGCGTTCTTCAATGCCCGGCGCGCGCTCTTCCAGCAGCTTGATGCACAGTTGAGGAGTATCTTTCTTAAGAAGCATCTCAGCCTTGGTAGCCACGAGAGCTTACGCAAGAACCTGGGGATTTCCACCCGCAGTCTGGTTCACCACTGGAGCCGCGCTGGTGGAGCTGGACAGATTCCTGGCTACGCTACGCATCTGGAACAGGTGGCAAAGACCGCCAAGTATCTCAAGTATGGTGGCTATGTTGGAGTTGGACTGGGTGGAACTGCATCCTGGTTGAAGGTGCAGAAAGCGTGTCAAGCTGGAGCGACTGAGGAATGCAGGAAAATCCGTTTTACCGAGACCGGCAGCTTCACGGGCGGACTTGGAGGCGGGTTGGCTGGCGCATACGCAGGTGGCAGAGCCGCCGCTTCGGTATGCGTAAGCTTCGGACCGCACGGCGGCGCCGTTTGCGGCATAGTTCTGGTAGGCATTGGCACTTATGTGGGAAGCGTGGTTGGCAACACCTCCGGTGATCTTGCGGGAGAGCTATTCTACAACTGGACAGGCCCATGACTATTGACCCTCGCTCATGGCCTCCGGAAGTACAAATAGTGCTAATCCTTGGCCCGTGGATCATCATGTTGACTGGGATCGTGATGAGCGCATGCATCGCAAATGGCCGAAATTTCGAGAGGTCACTTGCAGCGCTGCAAAACAGCACCTGGCTTGAGCAGCAAATTCGCGTTTGGGGGACGTCAAGCCTGATCTCCCGTTGGGTGCTTATCGGGATGATCAGTGGCTTGCTGGCCTATCCGCAAAAACATATACGCCAAGGCCAACTCGATGCAACGCAACTGCACAACTTCCCCAGGCAGCTCAGGCGCCGTTTGCTTGTTTCCGGCAGGCTGATCTTTATTGGGTTCATGCTGATGATCATGAGTGTCGGGTTGTACAAAATCTGCGAAGCCTAGCCCGCGAGGTGTCCAGTACAACCAGCGCCCACACCATGCCCTGAACACACAACAGGAGACGCACCATGGACCACTTCACCGGCGGTTGCCTGTGCGGCAACGTGCGCTTTGCAGCCTCGGGACGCCCCTACCGGGTCGGCCTTTGTCACTGCCTGGACTGCCGCAAGCACCATGGCGCGCTGTTTCACGCCTCGGCGATATTCCCCGAACACGCGGTCACCCTCGAGGGCGAAACCCGTGACTACGCCGGGCGCCATTTTTGCCCCCGTTGCGGCTCGTCGGTGTTCGCCCGCTCAGGCGATGAAGTCGAAGTGAACCTCGGCTCGCTGGATGCCCCGGACCTGCTCACGCCCACCTACGAAAGCTGGACCATCCGCCGCGAGTCCTGGCTGCCGCCCTTCCCGCTCAGCAGGCACTATGAACGGGATCGCGACCCTTCAGGGCGCTTCGAGGATTAAGCGCTCAGCTGTCGCTGCATCCCCTGCGACATCAGGCTGGAACCCTCGCGCAGTGGCTCCGGCGCGCCAATCGGCTGAAAGCCATGGGCCTGGTACAAACGCATCGCCGGGCTATCGGCGAGGGTCACGCCCAGGCCAACCCGGCGCACCGCAACGCTGGTAGCCCAGTCCAATGCCGCCTTGAGCAAGGCACCGCCGGCGCCCAGGCCGCGCGCCGCCGGGTCGACCCACATCTGATAGATGTCAGCCACACCCGGCTCGGCGGCGGACAATTTGCACCAGACCAGCCCGCATACCACGTCGCCATTAACCGCGAAAAACGCCCGGTCGTTGCCACTGGCATGGGCCGCCGCAATCCGCGCCGCCCAGTTTTCATCGGTTCGTTGCGACTCTGCTGCGAAGGTGCTGCCAAACGCATCCGGCGCATCCTGCAATGCCTGCAGGCGCAGGTCGCGGTAGGTTGGCCATTCATGGGGTAAAACGGGACGGATGGAGATCACAAGGCTTCCTGCACTGATTGTCCCTAAACAGCTGCCAGACTACCACCAAGGTGCGATCATGCCGACCTTCACCGACACCGCAGGATCAATGCACGATGCTTTCAGCAAGATGGACCTGGCTGGCCCTTACCCTGTTACCCGCCCTGACCCAAGCCGCAACACCGGAACCGGTGCCACTGACCCGGGTGTTCCAGGACTGGCGGGTGGCCTGCGACAACACCCGTCGCTGCACTGCGGTGTCGGGCAGCACCGACAACCCGGGGATGGGCCTGTACATCGTTCGCGAAGCCGGCGCCAAAGGCAGCACCCGGGTCAGTGCGATCAGCTACGACGACGTCGCCCTGCGTTACGAATTTCACCTCGATGGCCACCCCACCGAACCCTGGAAATACGGCTCGAAGGGCCGTGAGTACTATTATCTGGAAAACGACGCCGCCGTTGAGAAGCTGCGCGAGCTGCGCAACAGCGACACCCTGAGTTCCAACAGCAACTTTGGCGAACGCCGGGTATCGCTGCAGGGCTTGAGCGCCGCCCTATTGCTGATGGATTCGGTGCAAGGGCGCATCGGCCACCCCAGCGCATTCGTGCGCCCCGGCTACCAGCCGGACAGCCGCGTGCCGCCGGCCCCGGCCACTCCCAAACTGCCGCGTTTCACCCTGGCACCGGCCTTGAACGAGGCCGAGCAACAGGCCATCGGCGACTACATGATCGCCTTGAGCAAAGACGAACTGAGCGCTGCGCCCCATCAAAACTGGCAGGCCCAGGCCGAGGTCTACCCCCTGGACCCGGCTCACGCCCTGGTGCGCCTGCGCTATGGCTGTGCCGAGGACGGCTGCAACCACAGCCTCTACCGCGTCTCGCGCACGGCGCCTTACCAGGCGACGCCGCTTGAGCTCAAAGCGGCCCCCGAGGCTGATTTTGCCCCTGACCTGTACGGGTTGATCAGCTTCAACCCGGTCAGCGGCCAGTTGAAGATTTTCCGCGAGATGGGCAAGGACTGCGGCGATAGCTCGATCTGGCAATACGACGGTACGGCCATGCAGCTCAAGGACCGCCGGACCATGTGGCGCTGCGACAGCATCAACGAGGACTATTGGCCAGTGACCTGGCGCGCCAAGGGTTGACTCAAGCGCCCAGGTCATCCCAATACGGCGGCGTGCCGATGGCGTCGAGAAAGTAGTCCCACACCCGCCGCACCTTCTGCGAGCGCAGGCGGTTTTCCGGTGACAGCAGGTGGATCTGGCTCGGCGTCGCCTCCACGGCGCCTTCCCAGTCGGGCAGCAGTTGCACCAGAGCCTTGCTGGTAAAGCTGTGCTTGCTGAACAGCCAGGACGGAAAGAACACGATGCCCCGTCCGGCCAGGGCCGCCTCGACCAGCACCTGGGCATTGTTGCTGCGCAGCGGCCCGTGCACGTCGACCACTTCAACGGTATCGCTGCCCGGGCGGCGCAAGTGCCAGCGCTGCGCCCCGCCGGTGCCTTTGTAGACCAGGCAGCAATGCTGGCGAAGGTCCTGCGCGGACGTCGGCTGGCCATATCTGTGCAGGTAATCGGGGCTTGCGCACAGCACATACCGCTGGGTGCAGATCTGCCGCCCGATCAATCCAGAATCCTCCAGGTGGCCGACGCGGAAGGTGATGTCGGCGCCCTCCTGCACCGGGTCGATATAGGCATCGGTGGCCGTCAGTTCAACGGTCAGCTCCGGGTACTGCTCATGCAAGCCATTGAGCAGCCGGACGATGTGCAAATGGGCGAAGGCCACCGGCGCGTTGATCCGCACCAGGCCGCGAATGTCGCCGGCCTTGCCGCTGATCGATTCGTCGGCGGCATCCAGCAGCTCCAGCACTTCGCGAATCTGCAGGTAATAGCGCTCGCCGGCGTCAGTCAACTTGACCGCACGGGTGTTGCGGTACAGCAACTGCTGCCCGACCTCGCGCTCGAGCGCGGCGATGAAGCGTGACACCGATGAGGCCGGCACCTGAAAGTGCCGGGCGGTGGCGGAGAAGCTGCCGGTTACCGCCACCATGGCGAAAAAGCGGTGGGCCTTGAGGTGCATGGGCAGCTCCTGCAACGGGAAATCCGCCCAGTATAGGCGCACATATTGCTGTTACAGCAATAGTGTTTTGCCATTTGCCTCGATTGTAGCTGTTTTCGCAAGACCCTAGGATGGCGCCATTCCACCGAGAGGCCCCACTCATGAATGACCTGTTTGCCCCTTATGACCTCGGCTCGCTGCAACTGAGCAACCGTTTCGTCATGGCGCCCATGACTCGCTCACGCGCCCCCGAAGACATCGCCACCGAACAGATCGCCCTGCATTACACCCAACGCGGCACCGCCGGTTTGATCGTCTCCGAAGGCACGCCAATTTCCCGCGAAGGCCAGGGTTACCTGTTCAACCCGGGCATTTTCACCGAGCAGCAAGTCCAGGGCTGGAAGCTGGTGACCGACTCGGTGCACAGCGTCGGCGGCAAGATCTTTGCCCAGCTGTGGCATGTCGGCCGGGTATCGCACACCTCGATCCAGCGCGATGGCCAGGCCCCGGTCAGCGCCACCAGCAAGGTCGCCCAGGGCGCGATTGCCTTCGGCTATACCGACAGCGGCGAGCCCGGTTTTGTCCCGACCTCGACACCGCGCCCGCTGAACACTGAAGAAGTCGGCCGGGTAGTCGAAGACTTCGCCCAGGCCGCCGCCAACGCCGTTGCCGCAGGCTTTGACGGCGTGGAAATCCACGGCGCCAACGGTTACTTGATCGAGCAGTTCCTCAACCCGCTGGTCAACGATCGCAGCGACCGTTACGCCGCAGACACCCTGGAAAACCGCCTGCGCTTCGTTTTTGAGGTGGTCGATGCCGTCGTCAGGCGCATCGGCGCCGACAAGGTCGGCATCCGCATCTCGCCGTACGGCCAGCTGTTCGACATGCCAATCTACGCGCAAATCGACGAGACCTACTCGGCCCTCTGCGCCGGCATGGGTCAACGCGGCATCGCCTATGTGCATGTGATGGACCAGACCCACTTCTTCCTCGCCAGCGAAGGCGCGGTGGCCCAGGAGCAGGCACTGCGTGAGCTGCTGGCGCAGTGCAAGGCGCAACTGGGCCAGACCGCGCTGATCCTGGCCGGGGACATGACCTTGGAGCGTGCCCAGGACCTGGTGGACGCAGGCTTGATCGACCTGGCGGGCTTTGGCCAGCCGTTCATCGCCAACCCCGACCTGGTTGCCCGCCTGAAAAACGGCTGGCCGTTGACCGCGCCGGATCGCGACACCTACTACGGTGGCGGCGCCAAGGGTTACCTGGACTACGCCCCGTACGTCCCGGCCTGATCAGCGAGCAGACCCGCCGTCGTCATGCGTGGCATGATTTGCGAAAAGCCCTGTCCCCTTTTGTTCGCTCGCTTGTCATCAAGGGCATGTGAACCCAAAAGAGAGCGCAACAATGCCCGCACTGACACGCCACCGAACGCGCCTGGCGTCTTCGTTTTCGTCCCCGACCCTGTGCCTGATGCTGGGCCTGGCGTCGCTGGCCCCGCTGTGCGCGCTGGCCGACAGCGCCACCCGCAGCTACCAGGTGCCGGCTGGCGACCTGGGCGCGGCGCTGACCCGTTTTGCCGCCCAGGCCGGGGTCAGCCTGTCGGTGGACCCGGCCCTGGTCAATGGCCAGCGCAGTGCCGGCTTGAGCGGCAGTTTCAGCGTCGATGAAGGGTTTGCCCGGCTGCTGCAGGGCTCGGGCCTGCAATTGCAACCGGTGGCGGCAGGCGCCTATACCCTGGTGCCGGCACCGCAACGCGGCGACGCCGTGGAAATCGCCCCGACCAGCATCCTCGGTGCCCACAGCGGCGCTGACGACGATGGCCAACGCTATGCCGGTGGCCAGGTCGCCCGCCGTGGCTCGCAAGGCTTGCTCGGCTCGCGCGACTTCATGGAAGCCCCCTTCAGCATGACCACCTACACCCGCGAGGCGATCAAGGGCCAGCAGGCGCGGACCCTCGGCGACCTGATCGCCAGCGATCCGTCGGTGCGCGCCACCAACCCGGCTGGCGGGCGCTTCGAGCAGTTCACCATTCGCGGCTTCAGCCTGTTCAACAGCGATGTCGCCTACAACGGCCTGTATGGCATCCTGCCGACCTACTCCATCGACATGGAAATGGCCGACCGCGTCGACATCATCAAAGGCCCCAGCCAGCTGATCAACGGCATCTCGCCACGCGGCAGCGTCGGCGGCGGCATCAACGTGGTGCCCAAGCGCGCCAGCGACAAACCGATCACCGAGTTTACCGGCAGCTACGCCTCAGGCAGCCAGGTCGGCGGCGCCGTGGACATCGGCCGGCGTTTTGGTGAGGACGGCAAGTTCGGCCTGCGCTTCAACGGCGTCAAGCAATCGGGCGACACCGAATGGGACCAGCAGAGCGTCGACCGCGAGATGGCCGTGCTCGGCCTGGACTTTCGCGGCGAGCGGCTGCGCCTGTCCACCGATATCGGCCATACCGAACGCAACACCGATGCGCCCCAGGAGCGGGTGATCGTCGGCGCCAATGCCAAGGTTCCGGATGCCGAGGAGGTGCGACGCAACTACGCCCAGGCCTGGAGCAAGGCGCGCACCAACGATACCTTCGGCGCGGTGAACGCCGAATTCGATATCAACGACTCGCTGATGGCCTACGGCGCCGTCGGCGCGCGCAAGAGCAACCACGACTTCCTCCGCCACAACGTGCCGGTCTCCAACGATGCCGGTGACTTCAGCGTCCAGCCGCGCGACTTCACCCGCGACGAGAACGTGCGCACCGCCACCGCCGGCCTGCGCAACTGGTTCGAAACCGGCCCGGTGAGCCACGAGGTCAACCTCGCCGCCAACGACTTCTACATGGATTTCGAGAACGGCGGCGGGCGTTATGCGGCGCGCCCGAGCAACCTCTACAACCCGCGCCCTACCCCTACTCCCGGCCCCCTGCTGCGCTCGGACCCCAAGGTCTATACCGAGAACCGCTTCAGCGGCGTGGCGCTGTCCGACACCCTGGGCTTTTTCGACCAGCGCCTGCTGCTGACCCTCGGCGCGCGCTGGCAGCGGGTCCAGGTCGATGACTGGAGCGATGGCATCAAGGGCGACACCGCCTATGACGAAGAGAAGGTCTCGCCCTCGGGCGGCATCCTGTTCAAGCTCACCGACCAGCTCTCGCTGTATGCCAACTACATGGAAGGCCTGAGCCAGGGCAAGATCGCCCCGTCGACCTCGATCAACGAAGACCAGATCTTTGCACCGTTCATCAGCCGCCAGGTGGAGGTGGGTGCCAAGTATGACCTGGGCAGCTTCGCCCTGACCGCCAGCGCCTTTCGCATCAAGCAGCCGGCTTACGAGACCAATGCCAGCACCCGGGTGTTCGGGCCCAACGGCAAGCGCGAAAACAAAGGCGTCGAGCTCAATGTGTTTGGCGAACCGCTCAAGGGCTTTCGCCTGCTGGGTGGGGTGATGTACATCGACAGCGAACTGACCGACACCGTCGGCGGCAGCTTCGACGGCAACCGCGCCCCGGCAACGCCGGAGTACAACGTCAGCCTGGGCGCCGAGTATGACGTGCCTGCCCTCGCCGGCCTGACCCTGACGGCCCGCGGCCTGCATTCCAGCTCGCAATACCTGGACCAGGCCAACAGCAAGCAGATCGACGGCTGGGAGCGCTACGACCTCGGTGCACGCTATGCCTTCAAGGTCGATGACAAGGACATCACCCTGCGCGCCAGTGTCGAGAACGTGCTGGATGACCGCTACTGGGCCTCGGCGGGCGCCTCCGATGACAGCGAAGCGGGGTTGACCTTGTCGACGCCGCGCACCTACCTGGTGTCAGCGACCTTGGGTTTCTGAGGGCACAGCGGTTAGCTGCAATAGGATCCTTGTGGGAGCTGGCTTGCCAGCGATGAGGCCAGTCCAGTCAATACATCAAGTGCTGACCGGACTACGACCGCTGCGCGCTCGATCGCTGGCAAGCCAGCTCCCACAGTTCAACCCCTGACCGCCGCCTCAATCGCCGCAATATCAATCTTGCGCATCCCCATCATCGCCTCGAAGGCGCGCTTGGCCGCAGCACGGTCTGGGCTGGTCACCGCCTCGACCAGCACCCGTGGCGAGATCTGCCACGACAGCCCCCACTTGTCCTTGCACCAGCCGCAGGCGCTTTCCTGGCCGCCATTGCCGACAATGGCACTCCACAAGCGATCGGTTTCGGCCTGGTCTTCTGTCGCGACCTGGAACGAGAACGCCTCGTTATGCTGGAACATCGGCCCGCCGTTCAACCCCACGCAGGGGATGCCCAACACGGTAAACTCCACGGTCAGCACATCCCCCTCCTTGCCTGAGGGAAAGTCGCCCGGCGCCCGATGCACTGCACCGACCTTGCTGTCGGGGAAGGTTTGCGCGTAAAAGGTCGCAGCCTCCAGCGCGGTGCCGTCGTACCAGAGGCAGATGGTTGTTTTATTGCTCATCCTGGTTCTCCACGGTTGGTGAATGGCAGGTTGATTCTAGTCATGAAGACAGCGCACATACGTGAGGATTTATACAGCATGACCAGAATCAGCATTGCCTGCGCCTCACCCACCCGTGACCTGGAAATCGCCGTGTTTTTGCATCAACGGCTGAACATGTCGATCAGCGGCGCCCGCAAGCTGTTGGCCCTCGGCGCGCAGGGCTTTTTCTATAGTGCTGACCTTTACGGCAATGACCATCTGCAGCGCGACAGCGACATTCGCGACATCCTGGCCTTCTTCCAGCAAAAACAGCTGGCGCTGCTGTTGGTGGAAACCGACGAAGGCCAGGCGCTGCCTGTAGAGGATCTTGAGCAATATTCAATACCCGAAGAGTACCTGCTGAACGCGCTGGATGCCTGCCGAGGGCGTTACCACTAGCGGCTTCATGCACCGCCAAGCTCACAACGCGCCATTCAACTGCCCCAGATCCGCTGCCAGTTGCAACCGGGCGGTGTACCAGTTGACCAGCGACTCCACGCGCCGCTGCTCGGCGATGGCCAGATCGTTCTGTGCCCTGAGCAGCTCGATGATGCTGCCCACCCCGGCCTTGTAACGCCCCAATGCCACCTGATGGGATTGCCCGGCGCTGGCGACAAAACTACGGCTGATCGCCAGCGCCCGGGTGCGCGCATCCAGAGCCTGGCGGCTCTTCCAGACGTTGAGGGCGACCGTGCGCTCGGCCTGCTCCACCGCCTGCTCGCGGGCACCGGCTTCGTAGTCGGCGGCACGGGCACGACGACGGCTAAGAAAGCCATCGAAGAGCGGCACGGTGATCTGCACCCCGACACTCCAGGTCTCGATCTGCTGGCGCGTCGACACCTGGTCGATCGGTGTGTCCTCCTGCTGGTAGCTGCTGAACAGCGACACCTTCGGGCGCCCCTCGGCACGCGCTTGATCTGCCTTGGCGCGGGTGGCGGACCACTCGGCGCGAGCCTTTTCGATGGCCGGGTGCAGGGCCCTGGCTTGCGCCATCAAGGCATCGACGCTGGCCATGAACTCGCCCTCCTGCCCCGCTGGCTCGTTCAAGGCCGTAAGCTTCAGCGGCGCCGAGGGTGACAGCCCGAGCGCGCTGGCCAGGGCCCCCTGGGCCGCCGCGTATTCACCCTCGGCCAGCACCCGTTCGAGCTGCGCCTGCTCATGGGTGGTCTGGGCCTGCAAGCGGTCGGTCTGCTCGCCGGCCCCGGCCTGGTATTTGGCCGTGGCCGCCTTGAGGCTGTTGGCCGCCAGCGATTCGGCGCTGCGCTTGGCCTCGAGCAACGCGGCGTTGGCCTGGACCTGGTAGAAGGCTTTGCTGGTGTCAAGCACCGTTGCCTGGATTTTTTCCACGCGACTGCTGGCGGCGGCATTCAACAACTGGCGGGCCCCCTCCACTTTCGCCGCCCGCAGGCCAAAGTCATACAGCACCCAGCTCAGGTTCACGCCATAGCTGTTGGTGCGGGTGTTCAAGGTTGAGTCCGCTTCGGGAAAGTTGTCATAGCGTGTCTTGCGGCTCGCCCGCCCGCTGCTGAGCTGGGCTTGTGCGGTCGGCCAGTACGCCGAGTGCTCGGCATCGAGGTTGGCCTGGCTGCTCAGCTGCGACAGCCAGGCTTCGCGCACCTCAGGATCGGCGCACAGGGCAATGGCGACTGCCGTGGACAACCCCAGCGGCTCGTCCAGTTGCACGCGACCGGGGCAGGCATCAAGCGGTTCGGCGGCCCAGCCCGGCGCAGCCAGGCTGGCTGCCAGCAACCCTGCCAGACACAGGCTGAGCAGGTGCCGGTTCATGACGACGACGCCGCACCGCGGATAATCTCGCCCGACTCGGCTGGCGCGTGCTCATCCGTCTCGATCAGCGGGCCGTCATAGACCACCCGGCCGTTGTCGAGCGCCAGCACCCGGCGCGCCGAGCGGATGGTATCGGGGCGATGAGCGACAATGATGCGGGTGATGTTCAGCGCTTGCAGCGCCTGGTTGACCGCCGCCTCCCTGGCGATGTCGAGGTGGCTGGTGGCTTCATCGAGAAACAGCAGCTTGGGCCGCCGGTACAGGGCCCGCGCCAGCAAGATTCGTTGCTTCTGCCCACCCGACAGTACCGTGCCCATGTCGCCCACCAGGGTGTTGTAGGCCATGGGCATCTGCGCGATGTCATCATGCACCGCAGCCATGCGCGCACACTGCTCGACCCAGCGCGGGTTGGCTTCGGCACTGAAAAAACTGATGTTGTCGGCAATCGAGCCGGCGAACAGCACATCGTCCTGCAACACCGTGGCGCTGATCCGCCGCAGGCGGTCCAGGTTATGGCTATCGATGGCAACGCCGTCGAGCAACACGCTGCCGCTGCTGGGCGTGAGGATGCCGAGCATGACGTTGAGCAAGGTGGTCTTGCCGCCGCCCGAGGGGCCGACAATCGCCAGTGAATCCCCGGCCTCGATGCGCACCGACACCTCATCCAGCACATAGGGTTCATGCTCGCCGTAGCGGAACTTGAGCTGGCGTACTTCAAGGCTCGGTACACACTCATCGGCGTCGCTGTCGCCGGCGGCCGGGAACTGCCTGTGTTCGGGTACCTGCAGCAGGATATCGGCCAGGCGCTCGCCATGCAGGCGCAGCATCAGCACATCGACCAGCTTGTCGATCAGCCCGGCCACACGGCTGTTGAACTGCTCCTTGTAAGCGTTGAAAGCGATAAGCATCCCGGCGCTGAACTGGCCCTCGAGCACCAGCCTTGCGCCGAGCCAGATCACCAGCAACGTCACCAGGCCAAACAACAGGCCGTTGAAGGCGCGATAGGCCAACTCCAGTTTCTGCGGGCGCAGGCCGGCGTTGATTTCCTCGACCAGCAAGCTGCCCCAGGTGCTGGCGCGCTGCTCCTGATGGCCGAACAACTTGATGGTGCGCACCCCGCGCATGCTTTCCAGAAAGTAGCTCTGCTGCCGGGCGGCGTGTACCAGTTGCTCTTCGCTGGCGCGGCGCAACGGGCCGAACCAGGCCCAGCGCGCCAGTGCATAGATGACCATGGCCAGCAGGGCGATCAGCGCCAGCAGCGGGCTGTAGGCGAACATCAGGCCCAGGGTCACCAGGGTCATCAGGCCATCGAGCAAGGCCTCGACAAACGAGGTGGTCAGGGTGTGCTGGATCGATTTAAGCGAGCCGAAGCGCGACACAATATCGCCCAGGTGGCGACGCTCGAAAAAGGCCACGGGCAAGCGCACCAGGTGGCTGAATACATTGATCTGCCATTGGCTGCTGAGCAGGGTGCCCAGGTACATCAAGGCCCAGGAGCGGGCCAGTGCCAGGGTTTGCTGCATCAGCAGCAGCAAGCCAAAACCGATCGCCAGGACCGCCAGCAGGTCGAGGTCGGCGCTGACCAGCACCTTGTCGATCACCGTTTGCAAAAAAAACGGGCTGAGCACAATACACAGCTCCAGCGCCGCCGCCAGCAACAGCACATGGCTCAGCACCCCGGCAAAGCCTTGCACCCGGCCCAGCAGCTGGCGCAAACGCAGCGGTGGGTTGGCCGGCCCCGGCTGGAAGTCGCCCTGAGGCCACAGCTCCAGGGCCACGCCGGTGAACGCCGTCGAAACTTCATCGAACGACAGTTTGCACACCCCGCGTCCCGGGTCGTGCACGGTTACCCCGCGCGGCCCGACCTCCTTGAGCACCACGAAGTGGTTGAAGTTCCAGTGCAGCACACAGGGCAATCGCAACTGCCCCAGCGCTTGCAGCTCCAGGCGCAACGGCCGGCTGGCCAGGCCCAACTGAGCGGCCATGGCCATCAGTTGCTTGAGGGTTGCGCCCTTCATTGACGGCGACAGCTTCTGGCGCAGCGAAAACAGGTCGTGGTGCTGGCCATGGTAACCGGCGATCATCGCCAGGCAGGCCTGGCCGCACTCGGCGGCTTCGGCCTGGAGCACCATGGGCAGCTTGCGACCGATGCCGAAGGCCAGCGATTGGCGAATATTCAAAGGCGTTTCCCTATGCCGCGCAGGGGTTCAAGCAGCCACTCATAGAGAGGCATGTTCTCCTGCAGGATGTCTGCGTCCAGTTGCATGCCCGAGCGCAAGCGCTCGTTCAATCCGCGCCCGAGCATGCTTTGTTGTTCGAGGGTGACCCTGACCCGGTACAACGGGCCCTGTTCGCGCTGCTGCTCGGAGACGCCGCCCACGGACATGATTTCATCGGCCGGCAGCGCACTGCGCGACACCGACGCCACAGTGCCGCGGGCCAGGCCAAAATGCTGATAGGGATAAGCCTGATAACGCAGCAGTACCGCATCCCCAGGGCGCACGAAGCCCACCGAGCGGCTGGGCACATAGAGTTCGGCATACAGCTGGGCATCCTTGGGCACGATGCTCAGCAACGGCCTGTTACTGTCGGCGCGGGTGCCATTGACCACGCCAATGGCCGTCACTTCGCCACTGGCCGGCGCGGTAATCACCACCTGGCGTTTGACTTCGCTTTCCAGCAGGCTGCCCTGGCTCTGCGACAAGCGCCGCTCAAGCTCAGCCAATTGCTTGCCCTGGTTGAACGGCAACTCGGCAAGCTCGGCGCGCAACGTCGCAATATCGTTGCGCAACGACAACAATGAACGGCTCAGTTCCTCGCTGCGCAGGCGCACTTCTAGCACCGCATCCTGCTTTTCCTGAAGCTGGTCGCGGGACACGTAGTCCTGGCGCTGCAGGTCGGCGTAGCGTGCGGCGATGCCCTGAGCCAGGCCCAGGCGCTGGCGGCTGATGTCCATCTGGGTGACGACTTTGTGCTGCTCGCTTTCCAGCACGGCCAGGCGCCGTCGCTTGCCCTCCAGCTCTTGCAGGTGCAGCGCCCGGGTAGTGGCGATCTCCTCGGCAAGGCTATCGTTACGGCGCTTGATCAAACGGCTGATGGCGACCTGCGCGCCACCGGCCTCGGCATACAGGTCACTGCCTAGTGCCATCAATGTCGCGCCCGCCTCGACGGTCTGCCCCTCGACTGCGGCCAGGCCTTGCACCACCCCCGCCTGCGGCGCAAACACCTTGATCAGGCCCCCCTGGGGTACCAGCACACCGGTCACGGTGGCGCGGCGGGTGTAGCTGGCGCAGGTCAGAAACACGATCAACAGCACGCTGAACAGCAGCGCAGCAAGTGCCGCCCAGCGCAGGGGCACGGGCGCCACCAGCAGCACACTGCCCAACTCCTTGTCACGCCGTGCGTGCACGGCTTCGCTCCTGAATAACATGCCAATCCATGACCCGGCGGATAACGTTAATCACACTGAACAGACTGTTCACCTGAGTCCGTAGCAGCATAACGGCGGGTTAATCCGCAGGCACTAGCACACTTGTACTATTGCACGTGAGCCCGTGGCATTACTAACTTGGCCGGGGATCGAAACAGCGAACAACTGTAATTAAAACTGTGATCGGTCTCTCATTTTTAAAATGAGTAATACGCTGCGCCCAGGCCCTCTCCTGGGGGGATCAACCTAGGACGAACCCACTGTATCAACGAGGTAACTATCTCATGACCCATGCACAAAACATCGACATGACCACCGCCACGCCAGCCGCCCTGCGGGTGCTGGACGATCAGGAAGTAGACCAGGTAAGCGGCGGATTTTCCGTCAGCGCAGGCTCCTGGACACTGACCGGTGGTTCCTACAACTTCGGCGCTGGCGCCGGTTACCGCTTTGACTTGTACAGGGGCGGTGCGCACCAGGGCAGCTATACCCTGTGCAAATAAACGCGGCACTTAGATGAGTTGGTTGTAAGTAAAGGGCCATTGCGGCCCTTTACTTAATATAAAACTCAACCGTGTGAGCAGGCTTGCCCCGCGATCTTTTACACCTGCCACAACATCAATTACCGTCCGCCACCTTGCGCTCGATTTCAGCGATCTTGCGGCTGAGCTCTTCGGCGGCGTCTGCCTGGGTACGATGGGTGGTCGGGGTGATCGGCCGGTTGGCAGGGTCGTTGTCTTCAGCAGGCTTGTCCGTCTCGTTGGCGGGCTTGTCGCGGTCATTGCTGTTCATTGCAGTTACCTCCCGTGTCATACCCTTTGGATAGCACAGCAGCCTCGGAGTTCTCATCGGCAACGGCTTGAAGTTGGCCTGGCTTCTGCGATGATGCCCGGCCAAAACGCACGTTCGCTTACCCCGCAGGATTGAACCACAATGGTTGACGCAAGATGGAACTGGCTGCCCTTGATGCTCCTGCCGGCCCTGGCCCTGGCCGCGCCGGAACCGGAACAGGAGCCGGTGCTCAAGCAGTTCAAGGAATGGGTTGTGGGCTGCGACAACACCCGGCGCTGTACCGCCGTTTCCCGTAGCGTCGACCAGGGCGTGGGCCTTGAGCTTGTGCGCGAAGCCGGGGCCGAAGGTTCCACCGCCTTGACCCTGTTCACCGACGCCAGTGTCGACCTGGGCGCCAGGCTGCTGATCGACGGCGGCCCGGCGCCAGCGGGATTTCGGCCAGGCTCGCAGGGGCAGATGCGTTATCACGCAAAAGGTGACGTCGCCGTGAGGTTGCTGCGCCAACTGCGCAACGGCCAGACCCTGTCATTGGACACTACCAACGGCCAGCACCCGGTATCGCTGCAGGGCCTGAGTGCCTCCTTGCTGTTTATCGACTCAGTGCAGGGACGCATCGGTCACCCCAGCGCTTTCGTAAACCCCGGCACGCGACCCGACAGCCAGTTGCCGCCAGCACCGCCGACACCCACCCTCGCCCCCTTCACACCGGCGCCAGGGGTGAGCGATGGTGAGCAGAAGGCCATCGCCGACGCAGTCATTGCCATCACCCGGCATGAATGGAGTGAACCTGAGTATGACAACTGGCAAGCCGAAGCCGAGGTCTCGGCCCTGGACGCGACCCATGTGCTGGTAGGCCTGCGCTACGGCTGTGCGGCCCAGGGCTGCATGTACAGCTATTACCGCGCCTTGCGAACCGCGCCCTATCAACCCACCTCGCTGCACATCTCGGTTCCCAAGCATGATGTGCTGGGCGGCGAGATGTATGGCTTTTTCAAGTTCGACCCGGCCCGCGGCGAGCTGACCCAGTTGCAGCCGGGAGGGCGCTACTGCGGCGCGAATGCAACCTGGCGCTATGACGGAGCCGTGATGCAGCTCAAGTCATTTAGCCGGATGAGCTGGTGCGACAGTGTGGATACCGCCCATTGGCCGCAGATCTGGCGTACCAAGGGATAGCGCCAGGCATACAGCTTGGCGCAGGCATTTGGTACACTCCGCGCTTTGACCCTAGAGCTCATGCGCATGGATGCCCTCACCCGCTTCGCCCTCAAGCCGCTTGCTGCGGGTCTCGGTGTGTTCACCCTGGCCGCTTGCAGCCTCATCCCAGCAGGTGGCGAGACCGACCCGCCAGGCGACGGCCACCTGCCCATGCACCAGCGTCAGGCCCCCGACTGGCGAGCCCTGAACCTGGACGCGGATCAGGACTGGCTGCTGATCGACCTAAACAGCCTGCAGCATGAGGGCGGCATTACCTACGCCTGGACCGGCATCCAGCGCCACCGCTATCCAATGCAATACGGCCACGCGGTGATGGCCCTGCACAGCCGCGAGCACCTGGCGTTTTATTGCGAGCGCCAGCTCATCAGCCGGCAAAGCCAGTTCTTCCTCGACAACGACAACCGCGTAGACAGCACCCGACTCAAGTCGCAGCCCTTCAGCGCGTTCTACCGTCAGGCCCCGCTGTACTATCAGCAGTTGTTCAACGCCGCCTGCCAACCGCCGGCCGAGCTTGCGCCGCTCAAAGCCCGTACGCCGTTGCCGCCGCCGTTCCTGCCGCCCAGGGCCAGGCCTGAAGTGCTTGCGGCCATCGCCGCCCTGGAGCTGCCGGCGCCACGCCTGACCCTGCACAGGCTGGACTATCGCTACGAGGCGAAGCTGACCGACGGGAACGCTACCGTCGACAGGCCGCGTCAGGTGTTCTTCAGCAACGACAGCCGCTCCGGCCAGCTGTTACTACAGGCCGTGGACCCGACGATAGCGCAACAGCTGCAACTGAGTTTTCGCGGCCTGTTCGATCTGGCCGCACGCGGTATCGACATCATGACCGGGCAGGAACAGGACGCCAGCGACAGCTTGACCGCGCTGTCATTCAACGGCGCCTGGCAAACCCTGCCCGCCCATGCGCAACTGAGCTACACCATCAGCTATGCCGGGCAAACCGCGAGCATTACACGCACCACCCACTGCCAGGTCGGCAAGGCGCGACCGGCCAGCACCTTGCACTCGGCCCTTCAGGGCAGCGCCAAGCCGTTGACCTGCACCTGGCAGAGCCCACGCGGCAACCGTTGGGTCGAAGGCTACAGCTACCTGAGCGACTATGGCGTGTTCGTCCGTACCCGAGAAGACAACCCGCTGGGCACCTGGCGCTGGAAAATCGAGTCGCTGCAGTGAGTCAATGCAGGACGGTGGCGAAAGTCGCGTCCATGCGCTCGCGGTCGTAGTCCAGCAGCCACGGCTGATGCTGACGGTACAGCAGCGAGAGCACGTCATGGTTGGGGCCCACCACATCCATGCCCCGATCGTCATAGGGCAAGGCCATCAACCGCTGGTTGAGGTTGAACAGGTAGACAGCGCAGCAAGGGTTCGGGCGAATGGTCCCCGGGTTATCGGCCAATGCGCACCAGAGCACCGGTTGCAGCAGCGACAGTGGCGCCTCGAAGGCGAGGTGCAGCCAGTACTCGGGCTGATGCTCTTCGAACCAGTCGTCCGGGTCCAGCCGCTGGCTCCACAGTGAGCGCTGGGCGGGGATGCGAATACCGGCGGCACGCAGATCGCGCAACACGTCGCGATGGGCAAAACCGTTACCGTTGGAGTGCACGCGCAGGCACACCACCATCGATTGCTCGCCGGCAAACAGGTCGCGGCACACCGTGGTTGCCTTGCTGACCGCCAGCAGAAAGCGCTCGAGGGTCCCGGCGCCTTCGGCCAGCTCGAAGCGCAGGCCTTGCGGGTAGCGATAGAACAACGGCCTGGCAAAGGCCAGGCCGCTGAAGATCTGTTGGATTTGCAGTTGTAGAGTCACATTACCTTCCTGGCTGTCGGCCCCACACTTCAGGGGCCAGAGTCCGTTCAGGCATACTACTGGAAATCAACTGGCTACCGCCACGCTGTCTACTGAAAGGAGTTCACATGGACGTACACTGCACCTCGATCGAAGAAGTTCGCCACCACATCGACGGCATCGACCGCGAACTGGTCGCCCTGCTCGCCCGGCGCGGCAACCTGGTCAACCAGGCGGCGGCGTTCAAGAAAACCCACGACGATGTCCGCGCCCCGGCACGGGTCGAGCAGGTGATCGCCAAAGTGCGCGCCCTGGCCGCGGAGTCCGGCGCCTCTGAAGAGGTGGTCGAGCGGGTTTACCGGGCAATGATCGCAGCCTTCATCGATGCAGAACTCAAGGCGCACGCGGCGCTGTCAGTGCAGCCTGCACCTTAGTTACGATCGCGGGGCGACGCTTCGACTTGCCCCGCGATGCCTCACTCAGTGCGGTGCGCGGGGGATGGTCTTGAGCAGGTCTTCAGGGCTGATGTGGCCCACCACCTGCTGCACGCTACCCGGTTGCGGCAGGCCGAGGATGTGGCCTTTCATCTTGCCGATCACGTGCATTTCGCACGGTTTGCAGTCGAACTTCAGGGTCAGCACTTCATCGCCGTGAATCAACTGCATCGGCGCGACCTTGGTGCGCACGCCGGTAACGCCCTTGGCCTGCTTGGGGCACAGGTTGAAGGAGAAACGCAGGCAGTGCTTGGTGATCATCACCGGCACTTCGCCTGGCTCTTCGTGGGCCTCGTAGGCGGCGTCGATCAGCTTGACCCCGTGACGGTGATAGAAGTCGCGGGCCTTCTGGTTGTAGACATTGGCCAGAAACGACAGGTGCGACTCCGGGTACACCGGCGGCGGGCTGGTCTCGGCCTTGCGGCCACCGCGCGGGTGCGCCTGGATGCGCGCGGCGGTCAGCGCTTCGATGACCTCGCGGCGCAGCGCCTTGAGCTGCGAGTTGGGGATGAAATACGCCTGCGGCGCATCAAGCTGAACGTCGGTGGCATGGTACTCGGTGGTACCCAGCTGGCCGAGCAGGTCGCGCAGTTGCTCCAGCGCCTGCTCCGGCTTGTTGGCCAAACCAAACGGACCGTCCAGGGCGACGCTGGCGCTGATGCCCTCCTCGCTGGTGGCGGTCAGCGCCAGGCGCTGCTCGCTCAACTGCGCAACCCAGGCCAGGCCGATACGGCGCTCGGCCGAGGTCTTCTGCAGGGCCTGCTGCCAGTTGTGGTCGAGGTTGCGGCTCAGCGGGTGATTCGGCCGCAACTGGTGCAGGCCCTTGGGCATCTCGTTGGGCTCAACACGGTAGCGGTAGCGCTTCTCGCCTTCTTCATCGAACTCGCCCTTGGGCTCGGCGATGTTGGCGCGAAAACCCACCACTTCGCGCTTGACCAGCACATTGAGGCCGTCGCCGTTGGACAGTGGCTCATGGGTGACCACCTGCAGGTCACGCTTGCCGACTTTTTCAACCACGCCCACCGGCAGGCCGGTGAAGGTCGGCGAGTCGAAGGCGCCGATGTCGATCTTGCGCTCGCTGACAAAGTAATCGGTGCTGCCGCGGTGGAAGGTCTTGTCCGGGTCGGGCAGGAAGAAGTGCGCGGTACGCCCGCTGGAGGCGCGGGCGAGGTCCGGGCGGTCTTCGAGCACGGCGTCCAGACGCTGGCGGTAGTAGGCGGTGATGTTCTTCACATAGCCCATGTCCTTGTAGCGCCCTTCGATCTTGAACGAGCGCACACCGGCCTCGACCAGGGCACGGATGTTGGCGCTCTGGTTGTTGTCCTTCATCGACAGCAGGTGCTTCTCGTAGGCGATCACCCCGCCCTTCTCGTCTTTAAGGGTGTACGGCAGGCGGCAGGCCTGGGAGCAGTCGCCACGGTTGGCACTGCGGCCGGTCTGGGCGTGGGAGATGTTGCACTGGCCGGAGAAGGCCACGCACAACGCGCCGTGAATGAAGAACTCGATCGCCGCGTCGGTTTCGTCGGCGATGGCACGGATTTCCTGCAGGTTCAGCTCACGGGCCAACACCAGCTGGGAAAAGCCGGCCTGGTCGAGGAACTTGGCCCGGGCCAGGGTGCGGATGTCGGTCTGGGTGCTGGCGTGCAGCTCGATCGGCGGGATGTCCAGTTCCATCACCCCCAGGTCCTGGACGATCAGCGCGTCGACGCCGGCATCGTACAGTTCGTGGATCAGCTTGCGCGCCGGCTCCAGCTCGTTGTCGTGGAGGATGGTGTTGATGGTGGTGAACACCCGGGCGTGGTAGCGATGGGCGAATTCCACCAACTGGGCGATATCGCTGACGTCGTTGCAGGCGTTGTGGCGAGCGCCGAAGCTCGGGCCGCCGAGGTACACGGCGTCGGCGCCATGCAAAATGGCCTCGCGGGCGATGGCGACATCGCGGGCGGGGCTGAGCAATTCCAGGTGATGCTTGGGCAGGGACATGTTTTTTAGTCAGGCTGTCACGGTCGAGGCGCGCATTGTAGCGGCGAAACGCCCGATCGGCACCCGTAGCCTGCCCGGTGGCCTGTGTAGGTCTATCGCTGGCAAGCCAGCTCCCACAGGTTCGGCGCTGTTCCCAGGATTAGCGCAAGACCTGTAGGAGCGGGCTTGACCCGCGATGAGGCCAGCCCAGCCACCGCAACAACTCAGGCCTTGGCCGCCATCGCCGTTACTTCCACACGCATGCCTTCCACCGCCAGCGAGGCCACGCCGACGGCGGCGCGTACCGGCCAGGGCTTGGCGAAGAAGCGCTGGTACACCTCGTTGAAAGCAGCACGCTCGGCCATGTCGGTAAGGTAGATGGTCAGGTGCAGGACCCGGTCCATGGAGCTGCCGGCACGCTCCAGGGCGACCTTGAGCGCTTGCAGGGTGCACTCGCTCTGGGCAGTGATATCGCCCAGTTCCAGGCTGCCGTCGGCACGGGTAGGGATCTGGGTCGAGACCAGGATGCCAGCGAAACCGGCAACGTCGGAAGAGATCGACTCGGCGTCCGGATCGGGGATGAAACTGATGTCTTGGTTAGCCATGGATATCTCGTGTCTGGGGAACTAAAAAAGGGCGGTCACCCGCCCCTTTTGCTTACTTGCCGCTGGCCAGCGCTGGCGTGCGCGGAGGCACCAGGCGCTTGGACCCGGTCGACTCAAACGCCGCCGCCAGGCGCAGCAACGACGAATCGTCGTAGGCGCGGCCGGCAAAGGTCAAGCCCACCGGCATGCCGATATCGGCCATCACGCCCATCGACACGGTCACCGTCGGCACGCCCAGGTGACGGATCGCCAGGTTGCCGTTGGCCACCCACACGCCGTTGCTCCAGGCAATGTCGGCGGACGCCGGGTCGACATCGGCGTTGGCCGGGCCAACGTCGGCGACGGTCGGGAAGATCACCACGTCGAGCTTGAGTGCATCCATCCAGTCTTCAAGGTCAATGCGCCGGGTCTGTTCCAGGCCGCGCAAGCCATCCGGCACGGTGCTGATCTGGTCCCACGGGGTGATGCCGCGCTCGGCCATGCGCACATATTCGTCCATGCCGGCCGCCAGGTCGCCTTCGCGGTTGGGCAGCGTGCCCGGATCATGCGGGAAAATCTTCGGCCCGTCGACGTCGACCAGGCGGTTGAGTTTGGGGTCGCCGTTGGCCTGGAGGAAATCATCGAAGGCCCAGGCGGTCAGGTCCCATAGTTCATGGTGGAGGAACTCCTTGGACACCAGACCGCGGTTGAACACGGTCGGCGCGCCCGGGCGGTCGCCCTCGCAGTTGGACACCAGCGGGAAGTCGACTTCGATCACTTCGGCACCGGCCGCTTCCAGCGCCTTGCGCGCCTGCTCCCACAAGGCGATCACCGACGGCCGGGTGTTGATCCGCTGCCCGGTCGGGCCACCGATGCCGGGGGCTTCGCTGGTGCCGGCTTCAGGGTCGGCGTTGATGTACATGCGCGGCACGCCGAAACGCTTGCCCTTGAGCGCGCTGGCATCGGCCGCAAGCTCGTGGTAGGACGCCGGGCGCACCGAGTCGACGCTCGGGATCGGTACCCAAGGCTGCAGGCGCCACAGGTCGCCGCGTTTGTCCGGGTCCTCGGCGACGACGATGTCGAGCACTTCCAGCAGGTCGGCCATGGTCCGGGCAAAGGGCACCACCACGTCCATGGTCGGCGTCAGCGGCCAGTTGCCGCGCACCGAGATCACCCCGCGCGACGGCGTGTAGGCACACAGGCCGTTGTTCGAGGCCGGGCCGCGGCCGCTCGACCAGGTTTCTTCCGCCAGGCCGAAAGCCGCGAAGCTTGCGGCGGTGGCGGTACCGGCACCGTTGGATGAGCCCGAGGCAAAGGGTGCCGTCAGGTAGTCGGCGTTGTACGGGCTTTCGGCGCGGCCGTAGGCCCCGCGCTGCATGCCGCCGTTAGCCATCGGCGGCATGTTGGTCTTGCCCAGGCAGATGGCGCCGGCAGCGCGCAGGCGTTCAATGGTGAAGGCGTCGCGATAGGCCACCAGGTCAGCGAAGGCCGGGCTGCCGGAGGCGGCGGTCAGGCCCTTGACCAGGTAGCTGTCCTTGGCGGTGTAAGGGATGCCGTCGAGCGGGCCGAGGGCCTGGCCCTTGGCGCGGCGCGCATCGGAAGCCTGCGCTTCGCTCAATGCTTCGGGGTTACGCACCACCACGGCGTTGAGCTTGGTGGCAGTGTTCGGGCCGTCGTACGCGTCGATGCGCGCCTGGTAGGCTTTAACCAGTTCAACCGCGGTGGTCTGGCCGGACTCGAGCGCAGCGCGCAGCTGGGCAATGGAAACCTCTGTGACTTCGATCATGCTGCTACCGCCGACTGTTGATGGCTGACTGGGTGAAGGCTTCCATCACAAGGGGTCTGGAACACAGGGACTTCACGGGTTTCAAGATGGGTTCTCATAGCTGTTCTCATTGCACGGCATGACGCTGCAGGGTCTGGACGAATTACCTGAGCGGCCTATTTAGCACCAAAAATGCCCACAGAGGAACGGGTGGCCAGCGGGCAGCGGTGCATTCAGCCGCATGCGGGGTTGCAAAATCGGGCTGAGCCCCAGCTCCGGCGCCAGCCTCGATTCAGCTTTACCCTTCCCGACGCCACGAGCATCATGCGCAGTTCGCGTTCACGGAGGACTTCGCACATGTTCAGGGCACTTTTCGACACGCTGTTCAGACGCACACCTACAGAGGAAGGGTTTGCCCGGACCTTCATCAAGGCCGCCCGTGCCAGCGGCTATGCCGAGCCCCTGGACTACCTGGCCGACGAATTTCGCCTGCGCTACGGCGACAGCGGCTATTTCAACCTGCACAACGCCTACCGCGACTACCTGAACGCCGACAAGTCGCGCAAAGCCGATGTGCTCGCCAGTTACCTGCGCGCCTTGATCGACACCCGCAACAGCACAGCGCCACAACCGCTGGAGCAGGTGCGCCCGCTACTGAGGCCGGTGATCCGCAACCTGGCGATGCTCGAAGAGATCCGCCTGCACCATGTGCGCAGCGAGGGCTGGGACTCGCCCTGCCCGCTGGCCTGGCAGCCGTTCTCGGAGGATTGCGTCACCTTGCTGGCGGTGGACTACCCCGACACCACCTCGACCCAGACCATGGGCCCGCAACAGGACTGGGGCATCACCCTTGAGCAGGCACTGGCAATCGCCCTCGACAACCTGCGCGACGCCAGCCCCGATGCCTTCGAACAGATCCTCCCGGGGTTGTACCAGGGCGCCTGGCAGGACGGCTACGACACCAGCCGGGTGCTGCTGCCCGACGTGCTGCAGCGCGTGCCGGTATTGGGGCAGCCAGTGTTCATGATGCCCAGCCGCGATGTGCTGATGGTCACCGGTGACAAGGACGCCGAAGGCCTGCGGCAGATGGTCGAGCTGTGCTTCCATGCCCTGGAAAACGGCCGCGCGCAGTCCAGCCGGATCTACACCTACCAGGACCGCCGGATCGTTCCCTTCCAGGTGCAGGACGGGCACCTGCAAGCGCGCCTGGGCGACCTGCAGCGCTTGTTGCACCACGGCCTCTATAGCACGCAAAAAGAGTTTCTCGACAAGATCCACGAAGCCCACCCCGAGGACATCTTCGTCGCCACCCACAGGCTCTACAGCGATGCCGACAACCCCGGCAGCAGCTTCTCGATAGCGGCCTGGACCGAGGGCGTGTTCACTTCACTGCCGAAAACCGACCGGGTGATCCTGGTCCAGCCTCAGGCCGATGGTTCGGCACAGACCCGGATGGTTGCCTGGCACGAGGTCGAGTCGCTGCTGGGCGAGCTGCTGAGCAAAGACGGCGAGCTCTACCCGCCACGCTTTCGCACCCTCGGCTTTCCCAGCGCCGAGCAGTTGAGCCAGTTGACGCCCATGGACTGACCCCGCGGCCTGCTCGCGCCCTTGACGCTGCACATCAGCCGCTCAGGCAGACGTGCGCCGCCCGGCGTTCTGGTAAAATTTGCCAACCGCTATCCACCACCAAGAACCACAGCGATGAAGCCCCTGAACCCGCCCCGCCACATTGCGTTCGTCGCCTACCCACAGATGGGCCTGCTCGACCTGACCGGTGCGCAAACGGTGTTCTGGGCGGCGTCCAGGGTCATGCAGGCGCGCGGTCTGCCCGGTTACCAACTGCATACCGCAAGCCTGGAAGGCGGCCTGGTACCCAGTGCCGAGGGCCTGGCCGTGGATACCTCGCGCCTGGAGCAACTGGCCGCCGTGGCCATCGACACCTTTATCGTCCCCGGCGCCCCGGCAATCTGCCAGACCCTGGACGACTACAGCACCCTCACCGACTGGCTGCACGCCAATGCCGCGCGGGGCCGGCGTATCGCCTCGGTGTGCAGCGGGGCCTTTCTGCTGGCCAAGGCCGGCCTGCTCGACGGACGCCGCGCCGCCACCCACTGGGCCATGTGCGACACCCTCAAGCAGGCATTCCCGGCCATCGAGGTGGATGCCGATGCGATCTTCATCCAGCAGGGTACGGTATGGACGTCGGCCGGGGTCAGTGCCGGCATCGACCTGGCCCTGGCCCTGGTAGAGGCCGACTGCGGTCGCGAGGTCAGCATGGCCGTAGCCCGCGAACTGGTGGTGTACCTCAAGCGCCCGGGCGGCCAGGCCCAGTACAGCACTCTGCTGCAGTCACAAAGCCGGGACGCCGCAGCGTTTGAGCACCTGCACCTGTGGCTGAGCGAAAACCTCGGCGACCCGCGCCTGAACGTCGAGCGCCTGGCCCAACAAGCGTGCATGAGCCCGCGTAACTTCACCCGCATGTACAAGCTCAAGACCGGCCGTACGCCGTCCAAGGCCATCGAACTGTTCCGCCTGGAAGCTGCCCGGCGGCTGCTGGAAAGCTCGACCGGCAACATCGAGCAGGTCGCCCGCCAGTGTGGTTTTGCCGACGAGGAGCGGATGCGCAGCACCTTCCAGCGCCACCTGTCGATCTCGCCGCGCGACTACCGCAGCCGCTTCAGCGGCACCGCCTGACCCGCCTGGCCGAAACTCAGGGGTATTTGGCCTGGGGCCGCCGCCGCCCTGCCCTTACGATTGCGCCATCGGCAGTCAGCCGTAGCGGTTGATGCCCCGTGGTCATTCGTCGTCAGGAGCTCTCCCATGCAACAGCACATTCTGGTTATCGGCGCAGGTTTTGCCGGCGTCTGGAGCGCCTTGAGCGCGGCGCGGCAGTTGGACCTGCATGACCGTCAGGACGTCACCATCTCGGTACTCGCCCCGCAGGCCGAGTTGCGCATGCGTCCTCGCTTCTACGAGGCCGACGCGCATACGCTGTTTGCCCCCTTGGGCGCGTTGTTCGAGGCGGTGGGCGTGCGCTTTGTCAAAGGCTCGGCAATGGCTATCGATGCCCAGGCGAAAACCGTCGGCTACCACAACGAAACCGGCACCTTGCAGCAACTGCGCTACGACCGCCTGGTCCTGGCGGCGGGCAGCCAACTGATGCGCCCGAACCTGGCCGGTATGCACCAGTACGCCTTCGATGTCGATGAACTCGAATCGGCAGTGCGCCTTGAGCAGCACCTCAATAGCCTCAAGTCCCGACCCTTGAGCCTTGCGCGCAATACCGTGGTGGTCGCCGGCGGCGGCTTTACCGGCATCGAAACCGCCACCGAAATGCCTGCGCGTTTGCGAGCGGTCCTGGGGGATGACAGCGAAGTGCGGGTGATCATTGTCGACCGCGCCAGCAAGGTGGCCGCAGCCATGGGCGAGGCCATCGCCCCGGCGATTGTCGAGGCCAGCGAGCAGCTGGGCGTCGAGTGGCTGCTCGGTGCTACGGTGGAGTCGGTCGACGCCCAGGGCGTGACCCTCGCCGATGGCCGGCGGATCGACGCCAGCACGGTGATCTGGACCGTCGGTTTTCGCGCCAACCCGCTGACCGAGCAGGTGCCCGGCGAGCGTAACGGCCAGGGGCGCCTGCAGGTCGATGCCAACCTCAAGGTCATCGGCCAGGAGCATATCTATGCCGCAGGCGATGTCGCCTACGCCGCCACCGATGAGCTGGGCAACTACTCGCTGATGTCCTGCCAGCACGCCATCGCCCTCGGCCGCCACGCCGGCAACAATGTCGCCGCCGACCTGCTCGGGGTTGCACCGCTGGCCTACCGCCAGCCCAAGTACGTGACTTGCCTGGACCTCGGGGCCTGGGGTGCGGTGTTCACCGAGGGTTGGGACCGTCAGCTAAAGTTGCTGAAGGCAGAAGCCAAGGCTCTCAAGGCCCAGATCAACACCGTGTGGATCTACCCACCGGCTGCGGATCGCAGCGCCGCCCTGGCCGCCGCCGACCCGCTGATTCCGGTGGCCTGACGTGCGGGGGGCTGGATAAAAACAGCACAAAGCGCCATCCTCCCCGCCTTTTGCCCGCGCGCCTGACCGGCCAAGGAGTTACCCATGCACGACCAGCCACTCGCTGCCGCCGATTTCGAGTTCCTCGAAGCCACCTTGCAGAGGTACGGCGATGACCATTCGGTGCTCAACGCCTCGGAGCTCGACGGTTATTTCACCGCGCTGGTTTCGAGCCCGGTGCAGGTGGACATCAGCGAGTGGTTCCCGGCCATCTGGGGTGGGCAGAACCCGGAATGGCAAAGCGCGCAGGAGTGCCAGCGCTTTGTCGAGCTGTGTGCCCGTCATTTGAACAGCCTGGCGACCCAGCTGGTTGAGGCGCCACAGGCGTTTGCGCCTCGTCTGGAGCAGACTGAACACCTGGGCCAGCCACTGCCACTGGCGGAGGAATGGTGCTTTGGTTACCTGCGCGGCATGGCCATCGCCAACTGGCCTGCGCTACCGGCGCCACAAGCGCAGGCGTTGCAGGTGATTACCGGATGGGCCGAGCAGGATGAATTCGAGCTGCCGGCGGATCTGGACGTGACCTTGCACCGTCAGCGGGTAGTGGCGATTGCCCCGGCGGCGCGGGCGTTGCATGACTACTGGTTGGCGCAGCGCTAGAACGCTTGTGCCTGTGTCGCCTGGATTGCGACCTCTGTGGGAGCTGGCTTGCCAGCGATGAGGCCCGGACAGCCAGCACATCGGGTGGTGTCTGGATTACGATCGCGGGCAAGTCCCGCTCCTACAGGTTTGGCGCTATACCTGTGGGAGCGGTGCCCCCCGCCTCAACTCACTTGAGGTCAAACCGATCCAGGTTCATCACTTTCGTCCACGCAGCAACGAAATCCGTGACGAACTGCTCCTTGGCGTCGGCACTGGCATAGAACTCCGACAGCGCCCGCAGTTGCGAGTTGGAACCAAACACCAGGTCAACCCGGGTGCCGGTCCACTTCAACGCGCCGGTCTTGCGATCGCGCCCTTCGAACGCGTCGTTGGCCGCCGACACCGGCTTCCATTCCACGCCCATGTCCAGCAGGTTGACGAAGAAGTCATTGCTCAGCGTGCCCGGCTGCTGGGTGAAGACGCCGTGTTTGCTCTGCCCATCGTTGACCCCCAACACCCGCAGGCCGCCCACCAGCACAGTCATTTCCGGCGCGCTCAGGGTCAGCAGTTGCGCCTTGTCGATCAGCAAGGCCTCGGCCGGTACCCGGTAGCTGTTCTTCAGGTAGTTGCGAAAACCATCGGCATTGGGCTCAAGAAAGCCGAACGATTCGACGTCGGTCTGCTCCTGCGAGGCGTCCATGCGTCCCGGGGTAAACGGCACGCTGATGTTGACCCCGGCGTTTTTCGCCGCCTGCTCGACCGCCGCACTGCCCGCCAGCACGATCAGGTCGGCCAGGGAGACTTTCTTGCCGCCGCCCTGGGCACTGTTGAAGTCGCTCTGGATGGTTTCCAGGGTGCTCAGTACCTTGGCCAGTTGCTCGGGCTGGTTGGCCTGCCAGAACTTCTGCGGCGCCAGGCGCAGGCGCCCGCCGTTGGCACCACCACGCTTGTCGGAGCCACGGAAGGTCGACGCTGCCGCCCAGGCCGTGGACACCAACTCGGCCACCGAAAGCCCCGAGGCCAGCAGCTTGGCCTTCAGTGCGCTGACATCGCTGTCATCGACCAGGGCATGGTCGACCTCGGGGATCGGGTCTTGCCACAGCAGCTCCTCGTTAGGCATTTCCGGGCCCAGGTAACGCGACAGTGGGCCCATGTCGCGGTGGATCAACTTGTACCAGGCACGGGCGAAGGCATCGCTCAACTGCTCGGGGTTTGCCAGGAAGCGCCGGGCGATTTTCTCGTAGATCGGGTCGAAGCGCAGCGACAGGTCGGTGGTCAGCATGGTCGGGTTGCGCCGCTTGGACGGGTCATGGGCATCGGGAATGATCCCGGCCCCCGCGCCGTTCTTGGGCGTCCACTGGTTGGCCCCGGCCGGGCTCTTGGTCAGTTCCCATTCGAAGCCGAAGAGGTTCTCCAGGTAGTTGTTGCTCCAGCGCGTTGGCGTGGTGGTCCAGGTCACTTCCAGGCCGCTGGTGATGGTGTCGGCGCCCTTGCCGGAGCCAAAGCTGTTGCGCCAGCCCAGGCCCTGCTCTTCAAGGCCGGCGGCTTCCGGTTCCGGGCCGACGTTATCGGCAGGGCCGGCGCCGTGGGTTTTGCCGAAGGCATGGCCGCCGGCAATCAGGGCCACGGTTTCTTCATCGTTCATGGCCATGCGCGCGAAGGTTTCGCGGATGTCCTTGGCGGCGGCGACCGGGTCGGGGTTGCCTTCCGGACCTTCCGGGTTGACATAGATCAGGCCCATCTGCACCGCGGCCAGCGGGTTTTCCAGATTGCGGCCCTGGTCGGTGCGGCTTTCTTCGTTGCCGTGCTGCTCGGGCTCGGCTACCAGGGTGCCTTCGCCGGGCTCCTGCATTGGCTGCGGGCCCTTGCCGTAGCGGGTATCGCCGCCCAGCCACTTGTTTTCCGAGCCCCAGTAGACGTCTTCATCCGGCTCCCAGACATCCGGGCGGCCACCGGAAAAACCGAAGGTTTTGAAGCCCATGGACTCCAGCGCCACATTGCCGGTAAGTACGATCAGGTCGGCCCAGGAGATGCTCCGCCCATATTTCTGCTTGATCGGCCACAGCAGCCGCCGGGCCTTGTCCAGGCTGACGTTGTCAGGCCAGCTGTTGAGCGGGGCGAAGCGTTGCTGGCCGGAGCCCGCGCCGCCACGGCCGTCACCGGTGCGGTAGGTACCGGCGCTGTGCCAGGCCATGCGGATGAACAGCGGCCCGTAATGGCCAAAATCCGCTGGCCACCAGTCCTGGGAATCGGTCATCAGCGCATGCAGGTCTTGTTTGAGGGCTTGAAAGTCCAGGCTTTTGAAGGCTTCGGCATAGTTGAAGGCATCGCCTTGGGGATCGGACTGCGGCGAGTGCTGGTGGAGGATCGTCAGGTTCAGTTGGTTCGGCCACCAGTCACGGTTCGTCGGACCACCGCCAGCGGCTTGACTGAACGGGCATTTCGATTCAGTAGACATGGGTGAGCTACCTTTGTATCCAGCGTTTTAGTTATCTCCACATCAGGTCCGGCCGGCACATGCCAGCACATCTTCAAGGCTAGTCCCGCCCCCGGTAGTCAGCAAATAGACGCAGTGTTACCCGTCGATAGCCATAATCTCTTATACCAACCCCAGGGACGGAGCAGATCGTAGGTGTAGCCGCCTCCCCCTGAGGTCATGATCATGAACAGCCGTGCGCGTCGCACCGCCTTCCACGAAGCAGGCCATGCCCTGGCCTTCTGGTGGAACGGCCTGGCGATCAAGCGGGTGACAGTGCGCACCCGCGCCGAAGCGCTGATCGGACCGATGGTTGATTTGCGTGGCAACCTGCAAGCGGTCAAGGGCCTGGTCGAGGCCGACTACCTGGTGCCATTGCCTGCCTTCGAGCCCCCGGGGATCGCCGAGTATCTGCCATCGATGATCGAGCTGATCGAACGCGATCTGCTCAACTGCTTTGCCGGGCCGGTGGCCGAAGCGGTCTATCGGCATTGCGCCGTTGATCGTTTCCTCACCACCAGCGGTGCCGGCGACCTGCGCCGGGCCCATGAACTGATCGCCCTGCTGCCCGCGCGCAAGTTGCTGGATGCCGAGCCGGTGGCGCTGGTGCGTTGTCACTGCCTGGTGCGACGTTACTGGCCGGCATTGCGCGCGCTGGCCGAGCAGCTGCGCGAGCGCGGAGCGCTGGATGGCGACACGCTGATCGCGCTGCTTTGCCAGTTGACCGGCGAGACGCCACAACGGCTCAGCAATCCGCTGACACCCCTGGATCAGCCATCACGCAGCGGTAGGAGCAGCGGCGCGACGCCTCGACTTGCCCGGCAATAAGCGCTTCAGCCCACCGACGGCACCTTGACCGGCTGGCCATGCTGACGGGTGGTGATAATGCCGATGAAGGAAATCACCAGCGCAAGGCCGATGGTGGTGGTCACCTCGGCACGGTGCTCAGGGGTCACCAGCATGACCCCGAGCGCTGCGCTGATGAACACGATGACCAGGTAGGTGAGCCAGGGGAACAGCCACATGCGAAACGTCAGCTCGACCTTCTGCTTGAGTAGCATCCGGCGCATGCGCAACTGCGACACGGCAATCACCAGGTACACCAGCAAGGCAATGGCACCGGAGCTGGCCAGCAGGAACTGGAACAAGCCGGCCGGGGCAAAATGACTGACCACGGTGATCACTGCACCCAGCACGGTGCTGGCGATGACCGCAGCGCGTGGTACGCCAACGGCCGAGGTCAGCTTGACCTGCCGGGGCGCTTCACCGCGCTTGCCCAGAGAGAACAGCATGCGCGAGGCAATGTAGATCGAGGAGTTCATGCAACTGGCCACTGCCACCAGCACCACCACATCCATCATCAGCTTGGCGTGGGGGATGTTCATCAGTTCCAGGGCGCGCTGGTAAGAGCCCACCGACGCCAGTTGCGGGTCGTTCCAGGGCACGATGGAAATGATCACGGCAATCGACAGCAGATAGAACACACCGATGCGCCAGATCACCGAGCGGGTGGCCTTGGCGATGTTCCTCGCCGGGCTCTGGGATTCGGCGGCGGCAATGGTCACCGCCTCCGTGCCGATAAAGCTGAACATCACCGTGATGAACGCACCGACCACCGCCGACACGCCGTTGGGCGCAAACCCGCCCTGGGTTTCAAGCAAACGGCCCAGGCCGCTGACCTCGCGCTCCGGCACCCAGCCCATCAGCACGGCTGCGCCGAGGGAGATGAAGGCGATGATCGCCACAACCTTGAACAGCGCGAACCAGAACTCGAACTCACCGTACTTGGCCACGCTGAACAGGTTGGTCGCGGCCAGGACGATGATCGACAACAGGGCAAACAGCCAGGTATCGACCATGGGCAGCCAGTTGTTCAGCACATGCCCGGCGGCCAGGGCCTCGATGGGGATCACCAGCACCCAGAACCACCAGTACATCCAGCCGATGGTAAAGCCTGCCCAGGGCCCGATGGCCTGGTCGGCATAGGTCGAGAACGAGCCGGTATCGGGGTTGGCCACGGCCATCTCGCCGAGCATGCGCATCACCAGGATCACCAGCAGGCCGGACAGCACATAGGCCAGGATTGCCGCGGGCCCGGCGGCGGCAATCGCATGCCCGGAGCCGACGAACAAGCCGGCGCCGATGATGCCGGCGATGGAAAGCATGGTGACATGGCGCGGCTTGAAACCCTGCGCCAACTGACCGCTCGAATCCTTGGAGCCCAGGCTGATCATTATATTTATTCTCTTGTGATCGGAACGCATGGCATTGACTGCTGGCGTCACCTTACCTGTGCTGCTTGACGGCGGATTTGCCTGAGCGCGCCGTTCGCTGTGTCTGATCTCGCCATGAAACGTTCGTGCCAGCTCAGTGCAACGCCCGCGTCACCAGGAAGTTAACCAACTCCGGCTCGTCGTCCAGTTCGATCGAACGTACCGGGCGCGGCAGGTTGTCGAGCACTATGCGCCAGAAGGCCTGGGCGGTTTCGTCCTGGTCGTAGTAACGCACCAGCCACTGGTTCTGCCCGCTCGCCAGCACCTGGCTGGCCAGGGCGCTGGCGATGCCTTTGCGCCGATAGCGCTTGAGGATGAACAGGTCGGCCAGTTCCAGGGCATCGAGGCCGGGCAGCTCGCTGCGTTCGATCAGCAAAAAGCCTGCGATGTAGCCGTCGACCAGGATCAGGTTGGCGCTCCACTGCGGCTCTTGCCAGTAGCGTTGCAAGTGTTCGTCGTGGACATAGAAACGGCCGTCGACCTCGACGTCTTCCTGCTCCCAGTCCGAAGACTCGTAGGCGTAGAACTGGTAAAGGTTGCGGATCAGCTCGGCCTGCTCGGGGCCGGTTTGCAACAGTTCGACAGTGAGGTCGCTCATGACTGGACCTCATACAGCGGAAGAATCGACGGCATTGGTATCTCGATAATTGAACGAACAGCGCGTATTGCGGGCGCTATTGTTTACAAAAGCCGGGGCCAATGCCATCGCTAAAACGTCTTACCTGCCGGGCAGCGCGGCGACCGCGTCGATTTCGATCTGCATGCCGTCCAGGGCCAGGCGCGGCACCGGGATCAGCGTGCAGGTCGGGGTCATGTTGGCGCCCCAGGCGCGCTGGGCTTCGGCGCCCCACAGGCGCAAGCGGGTTTCGTCGTGATCGACGATCAGCAGGGTCAGTTTGAACACATCGGCCAGGGTCGCGCCTTTGGATTGCAGGGCGATCTGCAGGTTGGCCAGGGCCTGGCGTGCCTGCTCGGCAAAATCGCTGGACAGCCGGCCCTCGAGGTCTTCCCCGCCCTGCCCGGCGATGTACAGCAACCGGGCATTGGCGGCGACTTCAGCCACATGGGAGTAGGCATTGCTAGAGGGGTCGTAGAGGCCTTCGGGGTTGGACAGGTGGAAAGCTGCGGTCATGGTGCTGCTCCGAGTGGTTGGAGCGGCGAGTATCAAACCTCGACCTAAGTAGAGGTCAAGCCTGATGTTGCCAGCGCTGCGCGCTGGATCGCTGGCAAGCCAGCTCCCACAATGAACCTGTATACATCGACCCTGTGGGAGCTGGCTTGCCAGCGATGTGAGCTGCAGCGGGTAAAGCCTCATTGCTCATGGCTCGCCCTCCTCAAGGATCAATGATGACTGCCGTGTTAATGTAGCCTCTCGCACGGATTCGACCAGAGAGCAGACATGCCCATAGACCTACCTGAAACCATCCGCCCGCTGTTCGTGGCTGCCGGCTGGCCTGCCCAAGTGACTGCCCCAGAGGCGGACATCGGGCCCAACGGCCACCCCGCCAACGACTTGCTCAGGGCGTTCAATGGCCTGTGCGTCGGCCACTGCGGCGCCGGTGAAGAATGCGCCGCCGGCGACATCGAGTTCAGGGCCAAGCCCGGCCTGCACGACGAAAAAGTCATCGTGGCGATGCAACGCAAGCTGAACACAACCCTGGTGTGCATCGGCGATGTGCACCACGGCCATGGCGCGCTGTTTGTCGACAGCCGGGGCGCCTGCTACCTCATGAGCCAGGTGCACGACGCCTTCTGGCTGCAGGGAAACACCTTCGCCGTTGCCGCAGAAGGCCTGTTGCTGGGCCGCAAGTCACAAACACAACTGCTGTGAAATTCAGGCGCAAATAAGGCAAATTGCTGGCCCCCTGCTACCCGCTTCGTAGGCAAACTCGCTTTCTTTTCAGCAAGTTAGGTAGGTGCTATGCGGGCTTATGGATTGACCCTGGCAGCGTTTTTTCTGGTCGCACTCCCGCTCGGCGCCCAGGCCAAAACCCTGGGCAACAATGACCGCTACATGTGCAGTTGGGGCTCGGACATCGCCGCCGGTGCCCAGCAATCGAAGCTGTCCGGGGTGACCCTGTACGCTGCGCGCAAGCGCCTGCAGGTGCGCAAATTCACCAAGCCGTGGATGCGCATGACCGCCATGGGCATCACCGAACAGACCTACAACAGCCAGTCACGCCTCAAGCCTGCGGCCATCAAGCAGACCTACTATGAGCAATGCGTCAGCCATGCGCTGGCACGGCGCTGAACACGCCGGCTGATTCGAGCGTTTCAATCAGCCGCTCCGGCCACACCGTGTCGGTGGTTTGCCGCAGTTCCTCGGCCGACCACCAACGATGGTCGGCCATCACTTCGACTTCCGAAGGCGTCCATCCCTGGCGGCACAGCTGCTGGTTCTGCGCCTGAATCAGGTAATACTGCTCGACCGAGGTAACCCACTCGCCGCTGGGCAACTGCATGGCGAAACGACGCTCGTTCAAGGGTGCGCCCACGGCGTCGACCTGGATGCCGGTTTCTTCGCGTAGCTCACGAATCGCAGCTTGCTCGAAGGTCTCCCCCTCCTCCACGCCGCCCCCCGGTGTTGCCCAGTAATCGTCGCCGGCCAGCGCGCCGTTGCGATGGACGAAGCGAAACAGCAATACGCTTCGGGAGGGGCTGATGACCAAAAGCCGGGCTGATTTTCGCTCACGCATCGTGGTGTTCCTGTCCTTGGTTTATGATCGCGGGCGAGATTCTACCGGGCCCTAAGGATGAACAACGACAAATCTGCGCTGACGACCATTGATTATCACGGCAGCTGCCTGTGCGGCGCCGTCAGCTATCACATCGACACCCAGATCAAGGCCGTCACCCATTGCCATTGCAGCCAGTGCCGCAAGGCCCATGGCGCAGCCTTTGCCACCTATGGCAGCGTGCCTGCTTCGGCCTTGAGCTGCAGCGATCCGCAAAGTCTATTGCGGGTGTTCAAGTCATCGCCAATGGTCAGCCGCAGCTTTTGCTCAGCCTGCGGCGCGAGTTTGTTCTGGGCCAATGCCAGTGGCGATTATCCAGACTGGATCAGCGTTGCGCTGGGCACCCTGGACACACCTTTCGAACCTGCCCGACAAAAACATGTGCATGTGCAGTCCAAGGCCTGCTGGCTGGTGATTGGCGATTCATGGCCACAACACCAGTGACCCGTAAAACATCAAAGCAAGGACGCCCCATGTATCGTTTGATCTACCCCTGCATCGGCGCATTCATGGCGCTGACTAGCACGGCTCAGGCAAGCAGCCTGTGCCCTGGCGCCAACACCGAAGCGCAGATGCTTGAATGCATGCAGCAGTCGTTGAAAAAATCCGATCGGCAATTGAATGAGCTCTACCAGGCCTTGGTCGCACGCTTCAAGGCGCAGGGTTCGGCGCCCGGACAACCCACCCAGGACCTGGCGCTGAAAAAAGCCCAGCGCGCCTGGATTGCCTTTCGTGATGCCAGTTGTGAGTTCGAAACGTACGAATCCGTTGGCGGCAGTGGCTTCGCTACAATCCATACCCATTGCCTGCTGAAGCAGACGCAAGCCAGAGTCCAGTACCTGAAGCGGGTTACCGGCATGCCCTGAAGGTTCAGACCGGCACGCTGGCAGCCTCGCTTTGCAGGGCTGCCTGCACCGCCGGCCTGGCCGCTACACGCTCGACATAGCCAGCCAGCGCTGGCCATTGCGCGATATCGATAGCGAACACCGGCAACCAGCCCAGCACGGTGAACAGGTAGGCGTCGGCGATGCTGAAGTCGCCCCGCAGGTAGTCATTGCAGCCCAGCACCTCGCTCAAGTAGTCCAGGCGCTTGAACAGCTTGTCGCGAAAGATCGCCTTGGCCGCCTCCGGCAGCTCGGCGTTGAACAACGGCGCGCTGCCGGCATGGATTTCCGAACTGATGAAGTTGAGCAGCTCCTGCAGCCGCGAGCGTTCCCAGCTGCCATTGGCCGGCGCCAACCTGGTCTCGGGCTTGAGGTCGGCCAGGTACTGGAGAATGGCCGGGCCCTCGGTCAATACCTCGCCATTGCCCAGCACCAGCGCGGCCACGTAACCCTTGGGGTTGATGGTGCGAAAGTCGCGGCCGTCGGCGCTGCGTTTGCTCTGGTTGTTGACCCGCACCAGCTCGAACGGCAGGCCGAGTTCGCGCAGGATGATATGCGGCGCCAGCGAGCAGGCATTGGGGGCGAAGTAGAGTTTCATCGGGCGTCTCCTGACAGTGTCGAGCGACACAGGATCAGCCAGCGCATGCCCAAGGTAAACTTAGGGTTTTACAAACTGATCATTAGCAACGCTTATGTCAGGTGACCCGTTCCCCTACCGGAACTTCAACGCCAAGCATGGCCTTGTGCACATGCTTGAGCAACGCCTGGGCGGCAGGCAATAGCGCCTGTGCTGACGAACCGAGCAGCCCGAAACGTCGGTAGATTGGCGGATCCAGGTCATACACCCGTAGCCAGCGCGGAACCTCGGGCAGCGTCGAGGCCGGCATGATCGACACGCCTAGGCCCTCGCCCACCAGCGCCAACGCCGTGTTCCAGTCGCGCACCGTCAGGCGCACATTGCTCAGGTTCAGCCCCGCCTGTTGCACCAGGCTCCGGCCATGCAAGTGACAGCCGCCCGTGGCGACAATGAACGGCTCATCGACCAGCTCGGCAAGCCCGAGCGGGCTCAGGCTCCCGCGCCGGGCCAAGGGGTGGCCAAGGGGAATGGTGGCCACCCAGCGATCATGCCCGAGCATCACCGGCGAACGTTCTGCCTGCGGGTTCATCACCACGCCCAGGTCGATATCACCCGAAGCCAGCCAGCTTTCGACCTCCTCGTCGGTGCCCTCCAGGCAGATCACCTCGATGCCCGGGTGCAGGCGCTTGAAAGCCTGCAACAGCGGCGGCAGCACCGAGGCGAACACGGACGGGAACGTCGCCAGGCGGATGCGCCCCAGGTGGCAACCACGGCTGGCATCGACCAGGTTCTGGATCGACTCAAGCTCGGCAATCATCCGCCGCGCGCGGACCAGCACCTGCTCGCCCAGCGCGGTAACGCTGGTGTGCTTGCGCTCGCGCACGAACACCTTCACCCCCAGTGCCTGTTCCATCTGGCTGATCGCCTGGCTGGCACCGGACTGGGTAATGCCGAAGGCCTCGGCGGCACGGGAGACATTGCCGGCATCGGCCACGGCCACCAGCAGCTTCCAGTGCATCAGGTTCATCATGATCGTGGTCTTCCTGGCAGCCAACACGCTGCCGCCGATCTTAGCGCCGTTGGACAAGCGCACAAAGCCCACCATACTAAGTCGTCACTGCGAGCACGTACGCCCGCAGTCTAACCAGACTTATCTGCGAAACAAGGAGTTCCCATGCCAGGTTGGTTCGAGTTGAACACCAGCAGTGACGGTCAGTACCGCTTTGTTCTCAAGGCGGGTAATGGCGAAATTATTCTTACCAGCGAGTTGTACAAGGCCAAGGGCTCTGCTGAAAGCGGCATTGCCTCGGTCCAGGCCAACAGTGGCGTGGACGATCGCTACGAGAAGAAGGAGGCCAGCAACGGCAAGTTCCACTTCAACCTCAAGGCCGCCAATCACCAGGTCATCGGCACCAGCCAGATGTATGCATCAACGCAGTCGCGCGATGCCGGCATCGCCTCGGTGAAGAGCAACGGCAGCAGCAAGACCATCAAGGACAATACCTGAGCCGATGCCCCCGCAAGTGCTACTCGTCTGCACTCGCGGGGGCTGCGGCTTGCCCCTCGGACGAGCCCCTGAGCTGCCCCTTGACGCGCATTGACACGTCGCCATCGACATAGATGAATACTCGCTCTCGACCGCTATCTTCGATAGCCAAGTAAGCACCTGCAGAATTGAAAATCACATGCACATCGCCGGTATAACCGTGCCCCGACAGGTGAATCTGGTCTTCACCCAGTACTTTTTGGAACCTGACCATGCCAGCGTAGAAGGATAGGCACAGAAGCATCCCGACAACCAGGTACAGGTACTCCTTCAACAACCGCCGCCGCAACGCCACCCGGCGCTTGTCACGAATTCGAGCGATCTGCGCCTTGCCGCGAATGAGAATGCCCGACTTGAGTATCGCCGCCGCGATGATCCCTAACGTCAGGCTGATAACCATGCCCCCGGCATCACTGAAGTCGAATTTCAAATAGGAAAAATTCAGCAGCAGCGGGAAAGCGATGACCATGACAAGGCCATAGGCAATTTTTTCCGCCAGCGGCGTTTCCTTGTGCAAGCGCACGGCTGCCTTGCGCAACCGCCCTGGCTTGATGCGCCCGGCGGCGTACACACAGGCTGCAAACGGCGCGATGAACGAATAGTAGAATTGCGAAATGGCGAAAGAAAAAACCTTCGCCACCAGATAACACAGCGTCACGTAGAAGGTGAAAACCCCGACAAAGCCAACCAGAAACGTGATGGAGATTATCGACAGCACTTCAAAAGGCACTGCCATGATAAAGCCCATGTAATGGGCGGTACCCAGCGAGGCCAAGGTTAACGCTACCTTGCCGGCCATGATCAGCCCTGGCTTGAGCTGCGACTGCCGAGATTGCGACAACAACTGCTTCCACATCTATCCAAGTCCCTTTGAGTTGTATTGTGAAGATTCAATTTCTAAAGCTGTAGCCTGCTGCGATCCGCCGCTTGGTCTCCAGCGTTAGTCAGAGCCAATACTCAACCCGGTCCGCCTCCACCGGGGTCGGCACTTCCCAGCGAAAGTACATGCGCTCGATGTCCTTGTTGCGCAGTGTGGTATCACGGCGGGCGTTGCGGCGCATCAGCTCGCGCTCGCTCTGCTCCAGGTACACCAGTTGCACATCGGCGTCATAGCTGTAGAGCAGGTCGAGCGTCTTCTTGCGCATCTGCTGCGACAGGTGCGTGCTGTTCCACACGAAGGGTTCGCGGCGGCGCAGCAAGGTCTTGGCCTTGTCGATGGCGTACTGCGCCACCGGCCCCTTGTCGCCGTGGCTCAGGCCCAGTTCCTGGCGGGCATCGTCGAACGACACCACGGCCAGGTCCGCCGCATGCTGGCTGACCCAGGTGTCCTTGCCGCTGGCCGGCAGCCCCGCCAGCATGATCACCTGCGAGCCCTGCACCTCACGGTACAGGCTGTACTGCGGCAGCACCGAGGCACCGCGAAAATAGCTGCGCCGGGTGTAGGCATCGGCAAAGGCCTTGGGCTGGTGCAGGCAGCCTTCGTCTTCGGCCAGCAGGCGGAACACCTCGATATCGTCGAGCACCCCCTGCTTGCCGGCAAAGCCGCGGCCCTGCATGTCGGCGCTGGCCACTGAGCAGAGCATCCACAGCGGCAACTCCCACGACAGGCGATGGAGGATCTGCTCGGCCGAACGCCCGCTTTTGTCCCCTGCCAGGGCAAAGAACGGCAACTGGTGCACGCTGATGATCCGGCAGATGGTTTCACGCAGCTCAAACGGCACGCCGGCCTGCCACAGCAGGATTCGCGCATCCACCGCGCCCCGGCGTGAGTGCCCGGGCTGGCCGATCTTGCCGGTGATTTCATCGATCACCGTGCACGACGGCTTGGCGATGTCATGCAGCAACGCGGCGTAGAACAGCACGAACTGCTGGTCCGGGCTGGCGCGTTGGTACGCAGGGTCGGCGAGCAAGGCATCGACCACCATCATGGTGTGGGTCCAGACGTCGCCCTCCTGGTGGTAGACCGGGTCCTGGGGGGTTGCCGCCAAGGCGCGCAGAGACGGGATCGCCTCCAGCAGCGCCAAGTAGTCGACCGCGCGGCCGGGGCCGGGCATCAGCCCTTGCAATGTGTTCATGTCCATAATCATTCAACTCCTTGTGCGGCCGCCGCAAGGCTGGCCCAGGTGACCTGGGGCTCGGGCGCATACAGGTCGACACCGGCTGCCAGCAGATTGGGGATGTACGGCTGGCGCAGGTGGTGTTCATCGGCTTCGAGGATGGCCTGGACGAAGTCGTGGCGCACCCATTTGATCCGCCCGGTGGTGTGTTCGGCGGTCTCGATTTTCAGGTACAGGCCTTCCATCAGGTCAGAGCGGTCGCCCTGGTTCCAGGCCTTGGCAAAGTCCAGTTGCTGGCGGGCGATGACCTCGGCGAAGGCGTCCTTCCAGCGCCGCGACTTGGCTTGGGAATGACCGACCAGGGCGAGCAAGTCTTTCAGCCGTGGCGGCGCAATGCCTTCGAACAGCACCGGCACCGACAGCACCGGGCCGCCCGCGAGCAACTGCTGGCGCCGCGCCGTGGAGAGGAACACCTGCTCCTCGCGGTCCCAGATATCGAACTCGAAGAACAGGTGCGGCAACTGGTCGTAGAACACGCTGTGGCGCTTGCTCATCACCTCGCCAAACAGCACGTAGCGGTCTTCCAGGTGCTCGAGCAGCCAATCTTCATGACAGGCCGCCCATTGCTTGAACTGGCTGAACTGGCGCTCGCGGCTGCCGCCAGCCAGGTAATGGCCACGGGACTGCAACAGCAGCTCGCCGGCGGCGGAAAAACTGATCGCGGCATTGGCGCCGTCGAGTTTTTCCTCGACCACCAGGTACTGGCCGTTCAAGCGGCTATAGGACAACTGGTCATGATCGCTATCGCCGGCTTGCAGGCGAGAACTTTGCAGGTGCGGAGTGCGCGGGTATTTGTACAGGTCGAGCTGCGCGAGCTCGCGGATATCGAGTGTCATGGGTCTTCTCCAAAAGGGGGAAAACCGACGACAGCGGGCAGGTGAAAGTGCGTGCGCAGGCAGGCACCAACAGGCTTAAACGTCCGTCGTCGGCATCAGGCGTGTTGGTTGGCGTGGGGCACTGGCTTCACCTAAATAATGAGGGGTGGTGGATCTGAGGGTGCGGATTGGAAACGAGATGGGGGTTGGCTGTCAAGCGGTGTGTTGTCTGGGATGGCCTCATCGCGGGTCAAGCCCGCGCCTACAGGTACTGCGCCCATCCTGTGGGAGCGGGTCTTGCCCGCGATCGAGCGCGCAGCGGTCGTAATCCAGTCAACACTTCATGTGCTGACTGCACTGGCCTCATCGCTGGCAAGCTCCCACAAATGTATCTGTGAAAATCTCAGGCAGATTGGCGCTGCGCGTCGTTGAGCGCTCCCCCCTTCGCGCTTTTACGCTCATGCCCCTGGCGCAAACGCAGCGCCGCCAACGCCGCCACCACCAGCACCACGGCGATGAACTTCAGGCCGTTCACGGCATTGCCGGTGCTCTGCTCGATCATGCCCATCAGCGACGGCCCGAAGAACCCGCCCAGCAGCCCGCAGGAGTTGACGAACCCCAAGCCGCCCGCCAGCGCCGCGCCTTTCAGGCGCGAGGCCGGGTACAGGAAGATGATCGACTGCACGACAAAGAACATCACTGCCGAGAGGCAAAAGCCCAGCAGGCTGATCACCGGCCCCGCCTGGGAGGCGATGGCCAGGCCCAGGGCCATGGTCAGCAAACCGCTGACCAGAATCCGCCGCGCCCGCTGCGCGCTGCTGGCAAAACGCGGCAAGACGATCGCCCCTGCCGCCGCCGCAAGCCAGGGCAAGGAGGTGAGAAAGCCGATCTGCACCACGCTCAGGTCACCGTACTTGCCGATGATGCCCGGCAGGAAAAAGATCACCGTGTAGATGGTGATCTGGTGGCAGAAGTAGACAAAGATCGCCAACAGGACCTGCGGCGTCAGGCATTGCTTGAATGAATGCCCACTGTGGCCCGCGCCCTCCTCGGCCTCGCTGGCCAACTGGCGCTCGATCTGCTCGGCTTCTGCCGGGCTCAGCCATGGCGCCTTGCTCGGTCGGTCGGGCAGTTTCTTCCATACCACGTAGGCGAAGAACACCGCCGGCAGGCCTTCGAGCATGAACATCCACTGCCAGCCGTGCCAGCCCATCAGGCCGTCCAACTGCATCAGCGCGGCGCCCAGCGGCCCGCCGATGATGTTGGCAAAACACACGCCGAGCAGGAAGTAACCGGTGGCGCGGGCACGTTGCTCGCGGCCGAACCAGTAGGTCAGGTAGAGCATCACCCCGGGGAACAGGCCGGCCTCGGCGATACCCAGCAACAGGCGCAGCACGTAGAACGAGGTCTCGCCCTGGACGAAGGCCATGGCTGCGGAGATCAGGCCCCAGGTCACCATGATCCGGGCAATCCAGAAGCGCGCGCCGACCTTGTGCATGATCAGGTTGCTGGGCACCTCCGACAGCGCATAGGTGAGGAAAAACAACCCGGCGCCCAACCCGTAGGCAGCCGCGGAAATCCCCAGGTCGACATCCAGTTGATGCTTGGCCAGGGCGATGTTGGTGCGGTCGAGAAAGCTCAGTACGTAGGCGGCAATCAGCAGTGGCATGAGTTTGACGAACAGCAACCGGTTGAGGGTTGCAGGATCACGGGGCACAGTCAGTTCTTCGGGCGATCGGGTAATGGTCATGGCACCAATCTCTAGTGTGACGGCAGCGGTGGGAAGGCCCCGGCCAACGCCGGCCGGGGCAGGCAGGCAAGCTAGAAGTCGACTGCGTAGCGGCCCTTGAGGTTGAGCATTTCCCGCGCCTCGTCGGGGCTGGCGACCCGCCCGCCGAGCGCTTCGATCACTGTGCGGATGCGCTTGACCTGGTCGGCGTTGGACGCCGCCAGTTTGCCCGGGCCATCCCACAGCGAGTCCTCAAGGCCCACGCGCACGTTGCTGCCCATCGCCAGGCCCATGGTGCCCAGCGGGATCTGGTTGCGCCCGGCGCCGAGGACCGACCACTCGTAGTTGTCGCCAAACAGGCGGTCAGCGGTACGACGCATGTGCGCCAGGTCCTCGGGGTGGCCGCCGATGCCGCCACGCAAGCCGAATACCGACTGGATGAACAGCGGCGCCTTGAGCAAGCCGCGCTGGAGGAAATGCGCGGCGGTGTAGAGGTGGCCGATGTCGTAGCACTCGATCTCGAAGCGCGTGCGGTTCTCGGCGCAGGCATTGAGGATGTAGGTGATGTCGCGAAAGGTGTTGCGGAAGATGCGGTCGTCGCTCTCTTCCAGGTACGGCCGCTCCCAGTCGTGCTTGAACTCGGTGAAGCGTTCGAGCATTTCGTACAGGCCGAAGTTCATCGAGCCCATGTTCAGCGAAGCCAGCTCCGGCTTGAGCTGGGCCACCGGTTGCAGGCGCTCTTCAACGCCCATGGTCGGCGCACCGCCGGTGGTGATGTTGATCACCACATCGCTTTGCGCCTTGATCTGCGGCAGGAACTGGCGAAACAGCTCGACATCCTGACTGGGTTTGCCGTCGAACGGGTCACGGGCGTGCAGGTGGACGATCGAGGCGCCTGCCTCGGCGGCGCCAATGGCCGCGTCGGCGATTTCCTGCGGGGTGACCGGCAGGTGTGGCGACATCGACGGCGTGTGGATAGCACCGGTGACGGCGCAGGTGATGACGACCGGGCGTTTCTTGGACATGCGAATTCTCCGTTTTTATTCTTGGTGAGAAAGCAATGCGGTAAAAGCGCGGGTGTTGCTCAGAGGTATTCGACGTTGCCATCGACGCTGATGGCTTGCCCGGTGATGTTGCGGGCGGCCGGTGAACAGAGAAACAAGGCCATGGCGGCGACGTCTTGCGCGCTGACCATGCGCTTGAGGGAAATCTTGTTCAGGTACTCCTTGCGCATCACCGCTTCGGGCACGCCCACTTGCGCGGCACGATCACGAATCACCCCGTCCATGCGCGGGCCTTCGACGATGCCGGGCAGCAAGGCGTTGACGCGGATATCGCTCTCGCCCAGCTCCGCAGCCAGGGACTTCATCAGGCCGACGATGGCCCATTTGCTCGCCGCGTAAGGCGTGCGCCAGGCGTAGCCGAGGCGCCCGGCCACCGAGGCGATGTGCAGCAGGTGGGCGTTGGGCGAGTCCTTGAGCAGTGGCACCGCGTGGTGGGCAAAGCGGTATTGCCCGGTGAGGTTGATGTCGAGGGTGCGCTGCCAATCGTCGTCGCTGATGGCGTCGATACCGGCGGTGGGCCCGGCAATGCCGGCGTTGTTGACCAGCACATCGAGGCCGCCGAACTGCTCGCGCTGGACCTTGAACACCGCCGCAACCTGCGCCGCATCGCCGACATCGGCGCGGGTGGCAACGCTGCCCGGGTAGCGATCACGAAACGCCGCCAGGGCCGCTTCGCTGACATCGCAGACATGCACCCGGGCGCCAGCTTCGAGATAGGCCGCCGCCAGCACTTCACCGATACCGGCAGCACCGCCGGAGATCAACACGCGCAGGCCCGGATACGGCAGCAGACGCTTGAGAACGCTCATGCTTTTTTCACTCCTGAAACAGACCGCGCACGGTCGTTGTTGAGCAGCAAACGCGCCAGGGAATCGGCGGCCTGCATGATGTCGTCGGTCACCGCTGCCCGCGCAGCCGCCGCATCGCGGCCGGCCAGGGCGGCGACAATGCGGTCGTGGGCTTGCATCGAGCGTTGCAGGTGGGCTTTGTCCGGGGCGACCAGGGCAAAGCAGGGGCCCATGTGCAGCCAGAAATTCTCCACTGCGGCGACGGTCAGCTCGGCCTGGGCCACGGCATAGATGCGCCGGTGAAAGGCGAAGTTGCCCCACAGGTAAGCCGGCACATCGACCTTGTCGGCGGCGGCCTGCATCTGCCTGCACAGCTCGGTGATTTCGGCCAGATCAGCATCCGTGAGATGGGCCACGGCCTTCTCGGCCAACAAACCTTCGAGGGCGACCCGGGCGTCGCGGATTTCGCGCAGGCGTTCGGTGGTCATCACCCGCACCCGCAAGCGCGAGGTTTCGGTGACTTCAAAAGCGTTTTCGGCGCTCAGGCGCTGCAGGGCTTCGCGTACCGGCATGGGGCTGGAACCCAGCGCTTCGGCCAGGCCACGGATGGTCAGTTTCTGCCCGGGCTGAAAGCGCCCGCTCATCAGCGCTTCGCGGATTTGCCGGTAGACCTGGTCTTGCAGGGTATCGCGGGACACCTGACGCAGGGCCGGCAACAGGACGGGACGATCGGTCATGGGAAAAGCCTGTGTTGTCGTTCTTGTGATCCGAATATGTGATCACAAATCAAATATGTCAAATAATATTCGATGCGCACGACGAAGCGCCTCTGCCTGGTTACGGACAAGGCAATGTGCAGGGTAATCGGTTCGTTCCGTGCGGCGGCAGGGGTTGGTCATTGTGCAGCGAATCGCCGCCAGCACCCGGGGCCCGGCTCACGTTGCCTTTTGCCTTGTAACGGGCCTATAGTCGCAGCCGGCGTCATCCACGCCACCCGTCCGCGGAAAGGGCTGCGCCCAGGTTGTACACCCCACATTCTTGTCTACGACTCCCGGCCTGACAGCGGACAAGGCTCGCACAAGGAGTTCGTATGTCCGCTCGACTGTCGTCGCCGTCCCACGACGGGCGCATCAACCTCGAACAACAACGCAAACGCGCCAAAGAGCTGCTCCAGCGCCTACGCTCGGGTGCCGCACCCGCACAGCTGGCACTGCTCAGCCCTGCTCCGGCCTCACCCCGCCTGGCCGATGCCCAGTGGCTGATCGCCCGCGACCTGGGCTTTGCCAGTTGGCCCACGCTCAAGGCGCATATCGACGCCATCGATTTTGCCGCCCGCCACCGGCAATTCGCTGCCGATGACGAAGCCGCTACCCAGCATTGGCGCTGCGGCAACGACATCAGCCACAGCTTGCGCCTGGCCGGGTTCACCGGCGCCTTCCACATGCTCAGCGACCCTCTGGTCATGGGCCCGGTGCGTGATTTGCCGACAGCGCCGTACCGCACCCTGCGCTGCGACTACATCAGCCAGGCCTATGGCCTGGAGCAGGTGCAGGTGCAGCGCAAGATGGAGGATGAATACGCGGCCCTGGCCCGGCTCGACGGCTGCCCTGGCGCGGTGCTCTGGTGCGAGGCGGATGCCTATGACCAGTTGTTTTTGATCCGCGTGCTGGCCGGGCTGCACAACCCGCCGCAGCGCCTGGAGCTGATCGAGATCGACCGCGTGCCCGGGGTCGAACGCTTTATCGGCATCGGCCAATTGGCCCCGGACGTGCTGGCCTGGTTGTGGCCGCAGCGCCGGGCAGTGGACGCGCCAATGCTGCAACTGGCGCGCGAGGCCTGGGCCGCGTATTGCGCACCGTCGCCGCAGGCCTGGGCACAGTTGGCCCATCGGCACGACCTGGCCCTGCCCTTGCTCGCCCCTGCGCTATTGCGCCAGCTGCAGGAGCTGCCCGGGGTGGACGATGGCTTGTCGCTCAGCGAACGCCTGGCGGTGCAGATCATCAGCGAATTCGGCCAGGTGCCGTTCGGCCGGGTGTTTGCCGAATTGATGGGCAAGCGCGAGCCGCTGCCCTATCTGGGCGACATGATGTTCCACGCCTTGCTGCGCCCGCTGATCGATTCGCCCACGCCGCTGCTCAACGAAGCCCAGGCTGAGCTGGAATGGCCGCGTCGGCCTTTGAGCCTCACCCCTTTGGGCGAGCAGGTGCTGGCGGGCCAGGCCTACTGGCTTGACCAGCAGGCCTCCGAACGCTGGGTCGGTGGTGTGCGCGTGCTGGCCGGGCAAGGTCACTGGGCGCTGGGCCGCGACCTGTGGCCGGTGTGGCGCGCAAAGACGGATTTTGTCGGGCAGAGGTAGCGCCGTGCCCATAGAGGCAGGTCGATACAGCGCCTGGCTCAGCGTTGCACGGCGGTGGTTTTCAGCCAGGTCTGAAAGTGCAGCGAGCCAACGATGGCACCGGCATCCGGGGTCAACGAACAGTCGTTGATCGGTGCGCCAAAATAGGTGGCCGCAGGGTCGGTAATGACTTCCCGGGCATCTTGATTGTGCTGCAGGTAGCTGCGCACGAAATCGGCCAGCGGCAGGCGATCGGGGCCGGCGACTTCCAGGGTGCGGTTGGCCGGCGCTTGCTCGACGAGGTTGGCCAGGGTCAGGGCCACGTCCGATGAGGCCACCGGCTGCAAGGTGGCGTTGGCCAGGCGCACGCAGTTGCCTTCGGCGCCGGAATAGGCAATGGCGCCCATGAACTCGAAAAACTGCGTGGCACGCAGGATGGTGTAGGGCCTGTTCGAGGCCTTGATCAGTTGCTCCTGGGCCAGCTTGGCGCGAAAGTAACCGCTGTCCTGCATGCGTTCGGTGCCGACCACCGACAGGGCGATGTGGTGACCAACCGCGGCCTTCTGTTCCGCGGCCAGCAGGTTGCGCCCCGAGGTCTGGAAAAATGCCAGCACGGCGGCGTCTTCGAAAGACGGTGAATTGGCGACATCGACCACCACGTCGGTGCCCTGCAGCGCCTGTTCCAGGCCTTCGCCGGTGAGGGTGTCGACGCCGGTCCGGGGCGAGGCGGCGAGCACCTTGTGGCCGTTGGCGCGCAGGTTGTTGCACAACTGGGTGCCGATCAGGCCGGTACCACCGATCACGACGATTTTCATGGCTGCTTCTCCCGAGGAGTGTCGCAACCCGTTATTTTACGCCGCGCAGCGCTGGCCCGCGCGTCAGCAGACGAGCGTCATCCTGGCTGATCCGGTACAGTACGCGCCGCTCGAGAGATAGATCCCGGGCCAATTGTCATGGAGTTATGCAGTGAAAAACCTGAGCAAAGTTGTCGCCTGCGGCCTGTTCGTCCTGGCCCTGGCAGGTTGCACCGGCACCCCGATGAAAACCCAGCAGTACAACGCCGACCAGTACACCGTGATCGGCCACAGCGAAGCGAGCGCCACCGGCTTGCTGGTGCTGGGCATCATCCCGGTGCGCCAGAACAGCCGCTTTGTCCGTGCGCAAAATGCCGCGATCAAGGCCAAGGGCGGCGATGCGATGATCAACACCCAGGTCCAGGAAAACTGGTTCTGGGCCTGGGTTCTGACCGGTTACACCACCAAGGTATCGGGTGATGTGGTCAAGCTGAACAACGTTCAGTAACGCCCGAACTGCGAGCGCTTCGCGCTCGATCGCGGGCAAGCCCGCTCCCACAATGGAACTGTACACACCACCCCTGTGGGAGCTGGCTTGCCAGCGATGAGGCCGGTACAGCCAGCACACCAGGTTTGCCTGAATTACGAGCGCTTCGCGCTCGATCGCGGGCAAGCCCGCTCCCACAGGGTTGGTGCTGGACCCGCGATCAGACCATCACCATAGCAAAAGCCGGTGATGCCAACCTTGCCGGTGGTTGCCGGATGCTTCATCAGCCATTCGATCACGGCGAAAGGGCCAAGGCGGTGCTCACTGGCTGAGGGCGATGGCCCACAAGCATAGTAGGCGTGGGCAAATAGCGTATGATCTGCCCGCCCTTCCACGAGGCTCCTCATCCCATGCCAATGAGCAAACGCGAACAGGCGCAGCTTGACCGCCGTCTGGTCGCTACCCTGACCAATGCCTGCGAGACCGCCAAGGCCGAAATCGTCGGTTTTGCCTGGCTCACTCACCTGGTCGACTACACCCGCTTCCCTTCCAGTTTGCAGGTGATCTGGGTATTCGAAAGCCGGGCCGCCAAAGACCACGCCCTGGCCAGCGGGCAAGGTGAGCGGATGATCGAGCTGACTGCTTTAGCGTTGCAGGACGCCGACGTCGAATTGCGCCCGCTTGCACCCCACGTGCAGTTCGACGTCGAAAAACGAGGCTGACACATGGCCAAGGACATCGAGAACCCCTGCATCGCCGTGTGCCAACTAAGCGGCGACCTGTGCCTGAGTTGCGGCCGCAGCAAGGACGACATCCGCAAATGGAAGCGCATGAAGCGCCCGGAAAAAATGGCTGCTGTGCAACGCGCCACCCAACGGATGAAAAGCCTGAAAAAAGCCAAAGGCTAACGCTTCAGGCACCTGCACCCTGAGTCAAGAAATCGATGAAGGCCCGAACCCGTAGCGGCACATGGCGGGCATGAGGGTACAGCAGGATGAACGGCCGTGAAGTGCCGCCATAGGGCGTCAGCACTTCCAGCAGCTGGCCGCTGTCGAGCTCCTGCTGCACAGTAAAGCGATACGCCTGCATCAACCCCGCGCCGCTTTTGACCAGAGTGGCGGTGGCGAGAAAGTCTTCCAGGCAGGTGATGCCACCGGCCACCTCCAGCTCCACGCGCTTGCCGTCGACCATGAACGACCAGGGCACCTTGCGCCCACTGCTGGGCAGTTCGAACTGAATGCACTGGTGAGTGGCCAGGTCATGCGGCGTCTGCGGCGTGCCCGCTTCACGCAGGTACTGCGGCGTCGCCACGATCACCAGCTCGGCGTCTTCCAGGCGCCGGGCGATCAGACGCGAGTCGGCCGGCTCGCGGCCGCGAATGGCCAGGTCGTAGCCTTCATCGGCAAAGTCGATGTTGCGGTTGCTGACGTGAATGTCGATCTGCACCTGCGGATACAACTGGCGGAACCCGGCCAGCCTGGGCAGCAAGCGAAAGTGGGCATAGGGCGTCGGCACGCTGATGCGCAGCAGCCCGGACGGCACGGCCTGGCCACCGCTGAGCGCACGCTCGGCATCCACCAGCTGGCTCAGGGCCTGGCGGCACTGCTCGTAGTAGCGGCGCCCGCCGTCGGTCAGGCGCATCTGCCGGGTGGTGCGCACGAACAGGCGCACGCCGAGGCGTTCTTCCAGGCGCGCCACCGAACGGCTGACCGCCGCCGGCGTCACCCCGGCCAGGGTCGCCGCGCCGGTAAAGCTGCTGGTTTCGGCAGCCAGGCAGAACAGCTCGATACTGCCCAGTTGAAGGTCGTCGAAATGGCGGGTCATGACGGCTCAATTGATTACATGGAGTATCAATTCAAATTCCATGCACACCATTTTTCAATACCTGCTTGCAAATTAAAGTCTGCCTCACCTGCCCGGCAACCCTGCCTGGCCCACTGGAGACTGACCATGCACACCGCCAAGACTGTCATCGTAACCGGCGCCTCGAGCGGCCTGGGTTTTGCCATCGCCAAGGCTTACCTTGAGCGCGGCGACAATGTGGTCGGCAACGCCCGCACCCTCGCCCGCCTGCAAGAGGCTGCCGCCAAGCTCGGCAACCCGGCCAACCTGTTGCTGGTCGAAGGTGATATTGCCCTGCCGCAAACGGCGCGCAAGCTGTTCGAGCAAGCCATCGAAGCCTTCGGCAAGGTCGATATCCTGGTCAACAACGCCGGGATCTTCATTGCCAAACCGGTCGCCGACTACACCGAAGCCGAGGTTGAAGCCATCGTCGACACCAACCTCAAGGGTTTCTTCTACCCGGCCCAGGCCGCAGCCCGGCACATGGCCAACAACGGCGCCGGGCATATCGTCAACATCACCGCCTCCATCGCCCTGCAGCCGAACATCAAGGTGCCGGCGCTGCTGCCGGTGCTGATCAAGGGCGGCATCAACCAGGCGGTGCGTGCCCTGGCCCTGGAGCTGGCGCCGTCGCAGGTGCAGGTCAATGCCGTGGCCCCGGGGATCATCGATACCCCACTGCATGGCGATGACCCGCAGACCCGCGAGGCCCTCAAAGCCCTGGCGCCCACCGGGCAGGTCGGCTCGCCAGAGGATGTGGTCGACGCGGTGCTCTACCTGACGGACTCTACTTTTGTCACCGGCACGGTGATTGCCGTGGACGGTGGTTCGGCGACGGGTACCTGGTAAATCACACAGAGGAAACAAGCATGCCGTATGTCCATATTCGCGTGACCGATGAAGGCGTCACCCGCGAGCAGAAGCAGCAGTTGATCGAACAGACCACCGAGATGCTCGAGCGGGTGTTGAACAAACCACCGGCGTCGACCTTCGTGGTGATCGAGGAAGTCAATACCGATAACTGGGGCGTGGGAGGCGAGACGGTGACGACGCTGCGCAAGCGAGAAAAAGGCTAACCCCATCGCCGGCCAGCCAGCTACCCCCCAATCGCACGGCGAAGGGACGGATGGCTGGCCCGCACGGTAGAATCGCGCCATTGCCGTTTCTGCCTGGAGTCCCCCCTACCGATGCCCGTCCTCCACCACTTCGTCGCCCCGCCCGCGGAGCCGATCAAAAGCCAGATCCTGCAGATGGTGGTCGACTACCTGACCGACATCAGCAGCGTCGCCCTGCCACCGAGCAACCCGCTGTACAGCCTGTACCAATACGGCATCGGTTTCGAAGTGCATCTGTACCTGGAGGCCATGGACGGCTCGCGTGGCATTCCGGTCGAGCTGATCGTGGCCATGGACCTCGACGATCCCGAGCAGGTGGTGGGCTTCCTGTTGTACCTGCCACTCACGGATGATCCCCTGGCGTGCTCGGTCGCCTACCTTGCCGTGCAGGCCAGCCACCGGCACCAGGGCATCGCCCGCGCCATGCTGGCGCAGATGACCGCACGCTACCCGCATGCCGAGCTTGGCTGCGTGGCAAGCAAGGTGCCGGTCTTCGAGGCCCTGGGCTTTCAGGTGATTGGCGCACGTGGCCCGCAGGTGTTGATGAACACCCGCGCCCAGGCCAGCGCCGGCATGGCGGCGGTGCTGGACATCGCACCGATCTACCGCACCCTGGAAGTGCAGCAGATTCACAGCTACCTGCTCAAGCAACACGGCAAGCGGGCCATGGTCGATGCCGAGAAACAGCGCGACCGCCACCTCGACCAGCTCAGCCGCAAGGCGCGGGCCCTGGCCCTCGAGCGCCTGGGTGAAGGGCCATGGCTGGACGGTGGTCGCGGGCTGCGGCTGGTCTAGCCGGCCTTCGCCACCTGGCTCATCAGCACCTGCAGCACGTACTGGGTGCCCTGCTCCACCTCGCCCTGGCGGCAGGCGATGCCCAGGTGCCGCCACAGACCCGGGCGCAGCGGGCGCATGCTGATTCGCCCGTCCGGTTCCGGCGCTGCCGACTCATGGGGCAGCAAGGTCGCGCCGTAACCCGCCGCTACCAGGCTTTTCACCGCATCGTTGTAGTTGAGCTGGATGCGCGCTTGCGGTTGCAGGCCGGCGCTGGCGAACCAGTCGTTGGTGACCCGCGACAGTTGGGTAGTGCTGTCGTTGAGGATCAAGGCGCGGCTGGCCAGCCAGGCCGGGCTGATGCGCGCCGGCGGCGACCAGCTTGCGGGGACGAAGGCCATGATCGGGTCGCGCCGCCACGGGCGAATCGCCAGGCCCTTGATCGCCGCTTGCGGCAGTGCCACCAGGCCGATGTCGAGGCTGCCGTCCTGCAGGCGGGCCAGCGATTCGCTGGAAGTCAGCACCTGTACCTGGACGTCGATGCCCGGGTGCTGCACGCCGAGGAGGTCCAGTGCCTGCGGCAGCAAATGGGCGATGGCGCCGGTCGAGGCGCCCAGGCGCACCCGCCCGGCCAGGCCCTGGACCTGACGCTGGACATCATCCAGCGCCTGTTCGGCATCGGCCAGCAGGCGCCGGGCGCGTTCGAGCAGGGTTTCACCGATGGCCGTGGGACGGACCTGCCCGCGTTTGCGCGACAGCAACGGCGCGCCGATGCGCGCCTCGAGGTCGGCAATGTGCAGGCTGACCGTGGGCGGCGCCAAGTTGAGCGCCCGCGCCGCCTGGGCGAAGGAGCCAAGGTCGGCGATCACCACCAGGGTACGCAGCCGGTCGAGGCTGATTTCACGCATGGGCTTGGCATTCAGAAAAAGTGAAGCTGAGCATCATGATATTCAAATTTTCTTTCGTCCAGCCGCAGGTGAAGATGGCCGCTCATTTGTAGCCTTTGCACGAGAGCATCCATGCACCAGCCCCTAGTCTTTATCGACGGCGACCAAGGCACCACCGGCCTGCAAATCCACGCTCGCCTGAACGGCCGCAACGACCTGCGCCTGCTGACCCTGCCGGCGGCCGAGCGCAAGAACCCGCAGCGGCGCGCCGAAGCGATCAACAGCGCCGACGTGGCGATCCTCTGCCTGCCGGACGATGCCGCCCGTGAAGCCGTGGCGGCCATCGTCAACCCGCACGTGCGCGTGATCGACGCCAGCTCCGCGCACCGCACCAGCGCGGGTTGGGTCTATGGTTTACCGGAGCTGGATGAACAACAGGCCGAGCGCATCGCCCGGGCCAAGCGGGTCAGCAACCCCGGTTGCTACCCCACTGGCGCCATCGCCTTGTTGCGGCCGTTGGTCAGCGCAGGGCTGGTGCCGGCGGACTATCCGCTGACCGTGAACGCGGTGTCGGGTTACTCCGGTGGTGGCCGTGCGGCGGTCGAGCAGCATGAAGGGCCGGATGCGCAGGCGGCCCAGGGTGTGCGGGTGTATGGCTTGCACCTGGATCACAAGCATGTGCCGGAGATTGCGCAGCATGCCGGGTTGTCGCAACGGCCGGTGTTCGTACCCAGCTATGGCAGCTACCGTCAGGGCATTGTGCTGACCATTGCCCTGCAGACCCGGCTGCTGCCGGCGGGCGTGACTGCCGCGCATGTGCAGGCGTGCCTGGCTGAACATTACCACGGTGCCCGGTATGTGCAGGTGGCGCCGCTGCAGCTAGGTGCGTCGGCGGTGCAACTGGACCCGCAAGCGGTCAACGACAGCAACGACCTGCGCCTGGCCGTGTTTGCCAATGAGCAGCATGGCCAGGTGCTGCTGACGGCGGTGTTCGACAACCTCGGCAAAGGCGCTTCGGGCGCGGCGGTGCAGAACCTGGAGCTGATGCTGGCGGCGATGGGCTGAGTGTGCATCGGGGCTGCTGCGCAGCCCATCGCCGGCAAGCCAGCTCCCACAGGGATTGTGCATGCAGGTCCACTGTGGGAGCCGGTCTTGCTGGCGATGGGGCGCGAAGCGGCCCCTCATATCACCTGCAACACTTGCAACGGCACCCACCCCGACGCGCGCCCCTTGCTACACCATACCCACCCGTTCAACTGCCGGCCACCCACCAGGCAATCACCGGCCTGCACCTCCAGCTCCCGGGCGCAGTAGTCTTCCAGGGCAATGCCCTGATCATCGCCAAGCCGCTCAATCACCTGCCCCGGCACCCAGCCAGCCGATTGCCCGGCGGTGCTGCACCAGTACCAATTGTCCCACCCCTCCTCACCGTCATAGCGCTCGCCGATGCTCAGTGGCGCCCCCTTGGCAAAGGTAATGGGCTCGGGGTATTCACTTCGGTGCGCTTCGATCACCCGGAACTTCACTGGGTTTCACCTCCATTTGAAAATCGCCGGCACTGCCGCCATCCTCAGCGGCCTGCCTCTTATGCGGATCGCTCAGCAGGGAAGAATATTGTCATGTGTGCAAGCTGCAGGATATCGGCCAGGGCGCTGGCTTGCGATCAGGAAATTACGTAGCATCCCTCGCTTTTTTCCCGACGGCACCCCGCTGCCGGGCCGCTCTTCAGGTAGGTCATGAGAACAACCCCGCTACGCACTGATGTCCTGGCAGGACTCACCACAGCCTTCGCCCTGGTGCCCGAGTGCATCGCCTTCGCCCTGGTGGCCCACCTCAACCCGTTGATGGGCCTGTATGGCGCCTTCATTATCTGCACCCTGACCGCCCTGCTCGGTGGCCGCCCAGGGATGATTTCCGGCGCGGCCGGCTCCATGGCCGTGGTCATCGTCGCCCTGGTGGTCACCCACGGCGTGCAATACTTGCTGGCCACCGTGCTGCTCGGCGGGCTGATCATGATCGCCTTCGGCCTGCTGCGCCTGGGCAAGCTGGTGCGCATGGTGCCGTATTCGGTGATGCTCGGCTTCGTCAACGGCCTGGCGATCATCATTGCCCTGGCCCAGCTTGAGCACTTCAAGGCCGATGGCGCCTGGCTCAGCGGTGCGCCGCTGTACCTGATGCTGGGGCTGGTGGCACTGACCATGGCCATCGTCTACCTGTTGCCACGCCTGACCCGCAGCGTGCCGCCGGCGTTGATCGCGATCCTTGCCATGGGCGTCGGGGTCTACCTGCTCGACCTGCCGACCCGCACCCTCGGCGACCTGGCGCACATCGCCGGGGACCTGCCGGCCTTGAACTGGCCGCAGGTGCCGTGGAACCTTGAGACCCTGCAGGTCATCGCCCCCTACGCGCTGCTCATGGCCCTGGTCGGCCTGCTGGAAACCCTGCTGACCCTCAACCTCACCGACGAGATCAGCGAAACCCGCGGCCACCCCAACCGCGAGTGCGTAGCGCTGGGCGTAGCCAACATGACCTCCGGGCTGTTCGGCGGCATGGGCGGTTGCGCGATGATCGGCCAGACCGCGATCAACTTGAGCTCCGGCGGCCGCGGGCGGCTGTCGGGCGTGGTCGCCGGGGTGATGATCCTGATGTTCGTGCTGTTTCTGTCGCCGCTGATCGAGCGTATTCCGCTGGCGGCGCTGGTGGGAGTGATGTTCGTGGTCGCCCAGCAGACCTTCTCGTGGGCGTCATTGCGGGTGCTGCACAAGGTCCCGGTCAACGATGTCCTGGCGATCATCGCCGTGACCCTGGTGACGGTGTTCACCGACCTTGCTGCGGCAGTGCTGTGCGGCATCGTCATCGCTGCGCTCAATTTTGCCTGGCAACAGGCCCGCGAACTGTATGCCGACAGCCATGACGAAAGCGACGGCAGCAAGCTCTACAAGGTCCATGGCACGCTGTTCTTCGCCTCGACCGCGCCGTTCCTCAACCAGTTCGACCCGGCCAATGACCCGGCCCAGGTGACCCTCGACTGCCGCCACCTGAACGTCGTTGACTACTCGGCGATTGCCGCGCTCAAGACCCTGCGCGAGCGCTACAGCAACAACGGCAAGCACCTGCGCGTGGTGCACCTGTCCGAGCGCTGCAAGCAGCTGCTCAAGCGTGCCGGGCTTGAGCACTAAGGCGCCTTACGGCGCGCCGAACATCGCCGTCCAGTAGATCCCGGCATCGCTTTTGGGGTCGACCGCGTAGGCCGCGCCCAGCTCGCTGAACAGCGGGTTCATCAGGTTGGCGCAGTGGCCGGGGCTGGCCAGCCAGCCATCGACCACCTTGCGCGGGGTGTCTTGCCCGGCGGCGATGTTCTCGCCGACCTGCTGGCCGGCATACCCGGCAAGCTCGGCACGATCGCCCGGGGTACGGCCGTCGCGGTCCTTGTGGTCAAAGACATTGTTGTTGGCCATGCCCCGCGTGTGGCTCTCGGCAGCGCCGGCCAGGGTGGCGTTCCAGGCCAACGGCGTGGTGGCGTTGAATGGCTGGCCGCCGCACTGGCGCGCCTGGCCGCGCGCGCTGTTGATCATCTCCAGGACCTTCTGCCCTTCGGCCTGCCAGTCGCCCAGACGCCCGGCCAGCAACGGCCGCGCCAGGACGATGCGCCAATCGCGGCCCTCGCGGCTGACCCCGACATCGACGAATTGCGGGTCGAGCACTACCTGGCAGAAACTCTCCTGCACCGCCTTCATGGCAGACTGCGCATCCCGCGGCCCAGACAGGCTGATGGCCTGGACGTTGACCATCGGGTAGCTCTTTTGCGCCAGGACCGCGCGCAGGTCGCCCATGCTGTTGGCCGGCAACACCAGGCGCGGATCGCTGGCCAGCGGCGGCAATTCCATCGAAGCCTGGCCGGCGCAGCGCTGGGCCTGGCTGCGGTAGGCGTTGATCGACTCGACCAGCTGCGACTCGTCACTGGCCTGGGCCGTCACGGTAAACGCCAGCCCCAGCGACACAGCCGCCAGGTGCACAACGGATGAGATGACGCGCATGTAAATCTCCCTTGAACGGACTGTGCCCATGATGCGCGATTTGTCCGTCAGCGGGCAGTGCCTGGGCAGCAAAACCTGCTGGTGGTCGGTTGGAATGATTGGTCGGCCGTGTTGTCGATTCAATAGAGGGCGCTCAACTGCAGGGCGCCGCTGGCGATAGCTACAGGCCGGCATTCAATTCGACGGGTTAGCAGTGAAAGGGGCTGACCATGCGCCTTGCCATTCTCATCACTTGCCTTGCTCTCGCCCTGCTCCTGGCGGATAGTGCCGCTGCGCAAAACCAGGCCCGGGAGGCCGAAGAAAAAGCCCAGGTGCTGGAGCAAAAAGCCGCCAGCAACCCCGATGCGCCACCCGCGCCCAGGTCCCAAGCCATCACCAGGACCGAAGTCCAGGCCGTCGACCCGGCCGGTGCAGCAGCGCTGGATGACGCCATCACCTGCCTTGCGCGCAGCATCTACTGGGAATCCAAGGGCGGTAAAGCCGCGGATATGGAAGCGGTGGCCAATGTGGTGATGAACCGGGTCGGCCACGCGGGCTTTCCCGATTCGGTCTGTGGTGTGGTCAAGCAAGGCTCGGAGCAAGGCGCCTGCCAGTTTTCCTGGTGGTGCGATGGCCGCTCGGACGATGTCCAGGAAGAGGTGCGCTACACCCTGGCCAAGGAGATCGCCCGCAAGGCCCTGAACAGGCAATTGCCTGATCGCACCGGCGGCGCCCTGTACTTCCACGACCGGCACGTGCGGCCGGACTGGTCGAAAAGCTATGCCCGAACGGCCGAGACCCGTGAGTTTCTGTTCTACAAGCCGCGTAAGGGCAAGTCACACTAGCTCAATAGAAGTCGTAATAGAGCGCCCACTCGCCGCTGGCGCGATGCTTCCAGAACATCAGGCTACCGCTGTCGACCACGTTGAGGTTGATCTTGGCATCGGATGAAATCTGGAAGACGAACTCGAAACCTTCGCCAGGGTCGACGCCCGATTGGCAGAACGACGGATAGCCGCCGATCTTGTGCTCGTAGGCGTGGGTGGTCACTTCGTAGTAGCTCTCGATGTCCCCTGCCCGTTCCAACTTGAGGATTTCCTCGACCAGGTCGTCCGGCACGCCCGCGCCATCCCACAGCGGATAGTCCTCGTCGAGTTTTTCAGCCCGCAAGGGGAAGGCCTTGAGGAAGGAATTGGCGACCGGCAGGTCCTTGCGCGCCAGCTCATCGTCAGCGCGGTATTCCCGGATCAACCAATTGTTGCCCATGGCTTCGAACTGATCCGGGAAGGGATAGCCGACGAACAGGGTGAGGGTGCGGATGCCCTTGAGCGCCGGGCTGCTGAACGGCAGGCTCGGCAGGTGGAACTGGGCCACGGGCAACAGCGGCTCGCCGTCGGCGTTGGTCGGTACGCCCTCATCCGGGCGGTAGAAGAATACCCGGCCGAGCCAGCTTTCTTCATCGCTGTTACTGGGGCGAAAACCACCGGCGAAAAAGCGCGTGGCGGGTTTGGCCAGGCGTTGTTTGATTGCTTGAATGTCCATATTACTCATCTATTTGACAGGCCCTATCGCGGGGCAAGCCCGCTCCTACAGGTGTGCTCTGCAGCCTGTGGGAGCGGCGCTTGCCCCGCGATGCATTTTAACTGCGCACCACCATCGCCTTGATGGTCTCGAACAACTCCTGCTGCGCCTGCTCCGCCGTAATCTCACCGTTCGCCGCAGAATGAGACAACGCCTCGGCCGCGCCGATCATCGCCCGCAATCCCGCGACGCCAATCTCGCCACGGCCACTGAACGGCTCCAGCAGCGCCCGGCATTTGCCCATGAACACCGCCTCGTACTCGCGCTTGAGCTGCTCAAGCTCCGGCGAGCTGGCCAGCGCGGCGATCACCCCGGGAATCTCCCGGCCCTGGGTCAAGACGCAGTCGACGTAGGAGCTGGCAATCACCGCAGCGGTACTTTCAAGCGTCGGCTCACTGGCGGCCAGGGCGGCATCCATCACCGCCGTCTGGCGCACATCAAAGGACTGATACAGCGCCGCAAGCAGCCCCGAACGGGTACCAAAATGGTCATAGACCACCGGTTTGGTAACCCCGGCCAACTCAGCCAGGCGCCCCAGGGTCAGGGCTTCGGTACCCTCCTCACGGATCAGGTGCCAGGCCACGTCCAGGAGCTGCTGCTGACGGTCTTCCCGGGACAGGCGCCGACGCGGTTGCGGATCGCTTGACATGCTTACCTACCAAAAGTAACTTACCAAAGGTAACTTATACCCAGCATACAAGTTATGCCCCTTCCCCGCAATTCGCAGGAGTCCTTGCCATGCACGCACTTGTGGTTGTCGCTCATCATGATCCGCGCTCGCTGACCCACAGCCTGGCGGCCACGTTCGCTGAAGGCCTGGCGCACAACGGCGATCGCGCCGAAGTCGTCGACCTGTACGGCGAAGGCTTCAACCCGCTGTTCGGCCCTGCCGACCACGCGGTCCACCATCGCGCAACAGCGCCCGCCGATGTGCTCGCCGAGCAGGCGCGCATCGACCGCAGCGATGCCCTGGTGCTGATCTATCCGGTGTACTGGTGGTCGATGCCGGCGCTGCTCAAGGGCTGGATCGATCGGGTCTTCGTCAATGGCTGGGCCTTCGACTTCAGCCCCCAGGCCCCCCTGGTGAAAAGGCTGCGGCACCTCAATGTGCACCTGGTCGGCGTCGGCGGCGCCGATGCCGCAACCTATGCCAGGCATGGCTATGAGCAGGCAATGAAGACCCAGATCGATCACGGCATCTTCGATTACTGCGGCGCCCGGGTGCTGAGCTCGACCTTGCTGCTGGACTCGGAAAGCGCAGACCCCGGCGCCCACCTTCAAAGCATGTTCGAGCGCGGCCGCACCTTGTTCGCCGAAGTGCCCGAGCCCCCTGAAGCGGCGGCCTGCTCGAGACCAAGCGATCCATTGATGCCGCTGGTGAGCTGAGCGGCTCAGGCATGTGACAGCAACGCAAACATCAGCCTGGCATCCTCGATGAACCGGCCGGCCTGGCCCAGCACGAACAGGCTGTCATCGGACTCCAGCGGCTGCGCCTCGAAGCCGCTGACATCCAGCGGCGCAAACCCCAGCACCACCCGCGTGGTCTGGGGCGTGCAGAGCTGTGCAATCAGCGTCTGCAGGTCGAGCGCTTGCCTGGCGAATACGTCATAGAGCGTCATAACGATGCGCCCATCATGGGCCAATGCACAGGGCTGGTAGCCCTCGCCCCAATAGCCATCCTGGTACCACTGCTCGAAATCGAACTCGAACGTCTGGTGGGTCAAGGCGTTGAAGCTGGCGCGCAGCCGCGTATCGTCCTTGAAGTGTTCCAGCAGACTGAACTGCTGGCCCGCGAGTGACAGGTCCATTCTCTTTCCCTTGCTTCGTCTGGGCGCCACCCTATAACTGCCCCCACGGACAGTCTGTAGGTAAATTGTAAAGCGGCGCCCCTGCAGGTGATTGCACCTTGCCTTACTGCACAGGTAATATTGAGAACGATTCACACTAACACCTTCGGAAACGCCAACCGGTGCCAACCTCCTCCACCCGCAAGCTGGGCTTTTTTTTCAGCGACCACCACCGTTGGCTCCTGCAGCATATCCACAAGCGCCTGCGCAACCGCGCCGATGCCGAAGACACCGCCGCCGAGACCTTCTGCCAGATGCTCGCGGCCCAGGTCGACCCTGCGAGTATCCAGCAGCCGCGCGCCTACCTGTCGACCATCGCCCGCCGGTTGATTTTCGACCGCCATCGCCGTCGCCAGCTGGAGCTGGCCTACCTGGAACGTTTGTCGGCCCTGCCCGAGCCGCTGGCGCCCTCCCCCGAGGAGCAACTGCTGCTGATCGAGGCACTGGTGAGCATCGACCGGGTGCTCGACGGCCTGCCGATGATCGTCAAGGCCACCTTCCTCTACAGCCAGCTCGATGGCATGAGCTACGTCGATATCGCGCGCAAGCTCGACCTCTCCGAGCGCACCGTCAGCCGCTACATGAAGCAAGCCCTGAGCCAGTGCTACCTCAGTGAGCTGGCGCCATGAACCCGCGCCGCCTCGACCCAAGCGCAGAAGCCGCCATCGACTGGATGGTGCGCTTGAGTTCGGGCAACACCGACGCCCAGTTGCACAGCGACTTCAGCCAGTGGCTGGGCAGCGACCCGGCTCACGCCCAGGCCTGGGCACACTTGCAAGAGCGCCTTGGCGGTGCCTGCCAGACCGTGCGCAACTTCGAGCGCCGCGCCCCCGGCCAGGCCGGTGAGGCTCGCCAGCTGTTGCTGCAAGCCAATGGCTCTCGGCGCGAACTGCTGCGTGCCTTCGTCGGTATCGGCGTGCTCGGCGGTGGCCTGTGGCTGGGTGCGCGCAGTGAGATGGGCGAAGCGCTGCTGGCCGATTTGCGCACAGCCAGGGGCGAGCGCCGGGACTTCACCCTGGCCGACGGCAGCCGGCTCAGCCTGAATGCCGGCAGCGCCGCCGACCTGCAGTTCGATGCCCGTCAACGGCTGGTGATCCTGCGCCGTGGCGAACTGATCATCCAGGTCGCCGCCGACCCGCAGCGGCCGTTGCGGGTGCGTAGCGCCCAAGGTGAAATGCGCGCCCTCGGCACGCGCTTTCTGGTCAGCCAGGAGGCCGAGGCCACGCGCCTGGTAGTGCTTGAGCATTCGGTACGGGCGCGGCTGTTCAACGGCAGCGAGCTGGAGGTGCAGGAAGGCCAGGCCGCGTTGCTGCGCGGCGAACGCATCGAGGCCCTGGGCAATGGCGAGCGCCAGCGTGCCGACTGGCTCAGCGGGCGCCTGAATGTGCTGGATGATTCCCTCGCCTCCGTGGTCGAGGCGCTACGCCCCTACTACCGAGGGTTTGTCCGGGTCGAACCCGAGGTTCGCGGGCTGCGCGTGCAAGGTGTATTCCCGTTGGACGAACCGCAGCGGGCCTTCGCCGCACTGGCCGAAACCCTGCCGGTCAAGGTCGATCAATACAGCCCCTGGCTGACGCTGATTCGGGCCAAGAATCAGCGTCAAGAATAATTTATGAAAATCACTCGTATTTGTGTCCGGTTTTCATTTCTCATCACACCTATCTCCTGACACGCCAACATAATCAGGAGAATTCCGTGCTCAACCCTTGGTCCCACGCCCTTCCTGTCGCCGTGGCCCTGGCTACGCTGGCCAGCACCGCCCAGGCCCAGGAACAGGCCCTGAGCTTCAACCTGCCCGCCACCTCACTGGCCAGCACCCTCAATGCCATCGCCAGCCAGAGCGGCCGTATCGTTTCCCTCGATCCGGCGTTGGTCCAGGGCAAGCAGGCACCGGCAATCGTCGGCAGGATGAGCGCCGTGCAGGCCATGCAAAAAGCCCTGGCCGGCAGCGGCCTGCAGTTGCTGGTCACCGAACAGGGCAACTTCAGCGTGCTGCCGAGCATCGACACCGGCAACGCCCTGGAGCTGGGCGCCACCAGCATCAGCGGCATCGGCGGCGGTGTCGATGCGGCCACTACCGAGGGCACGGGCTCCTATGCGGCGCGGGCGACCACCATTGGCAAGGGCAGCCATACGCTCAAGGAAATCCCCCAGTCGGTCACGGTGATGACCCGCCAGCAGATGGACGATCAGAACATTGTCGACCTCAAGGACGCGGTCAACCAGACCACCGGCCTGGTCGGCTTGCAAGGCGTAGGCCCGGGCCTGATCATTTCATCGCGCGGCTTTCAGATCGACGACTGGCAGTACGACGGCGTGGCGATCCCGCGCAACACCTACTCGCTGGGCAACTGGGCGACCCAGGACCTGATCTTCTTCGACCGCATGGAAGTGCTGCGCGGTGCCTCGGGCCTGTTGCAAGGCACCGGCAGCCCGGGCGGCACCGTCAACCTGGTACGCAAGCGCGGCCAGGCTACGCCGACCGTGACGGTCACCGGCAAGGCCGGCAGCTGGGACCACTACGGCCTGCAACTGGACGCCGGCGGCCCGTTGAACGATGCCGGCACCGTGCGCGGGCGCTTCGTCGCCGACGAGGACCAGAGCGATTCGTTCGTCGACTACGAATGGAGCAAGACCCATTCGCTGTACGGCGCGCTGGACTTCGACCTGAACGAGGCCACCACCCTGGGCTTCGCGGTCAGCCAGTCCAACGCCGAGTCGCGGCCGATGCTGCGCGGGTTGCCGCGCTATGCCGACGGCAGCGGCCTGGATGTGCCGCGTTCGACCTTTACCGGCTCGCGCTGGAACCATTCGGAAATCGACGTCACCACCCTGTACGCCGACCTTGAGCACCGCTTCAACGACGACTGGAAATTCCACGTTGGTGCGATCCGCATGAGTGAAACCAACGAGTCGACCCACCAGCGGGTACAGACCGTTGACGATGCCATCAACTTCGATGGCAGCGGTGTCAGCTATGCCGACTGGGTGACCGATTTCGACTCCACCAAGATCGGTGCCGACATGTACGTGGAGGGCAAATTCAACGCCTTCAACCTCGAGCAGGAAATCACCCTGGGTGGCAACTACTCGAAGCTGACCACCGATGACCTGTTCGCGCGCACCTTCAACGACAGCACTGACAACATCTTCGCTATCGACCATCACCGCCCGGACATCAACTACGACAGCTTGCTCGCCAAGCCCAACGGCCGTGGTTTCAGCAGTGGCTATGACGTGCGCCAGAAAGGCCTGTACGGCGTCTGGCGGGTCAAGCTGGCCGAGCCGTTGACCCTGGTGCTGGGTTCGCGGGTCAGCTGGTTCGACTACCGCTATGACTCCACCACGTATGCCGCCATCACCCGCGCCCCTTCGGTCAGCCCGACCAGCACCATGACCGAAAGCGGCGAAGTTACCCCGTACGTCGGCATCATCTACGACCTGAGCCATGAATGGTCGCTGTACGCCAGTTACGCCGACGTCTTCGTGCCGCAGACCGAACGCGCCGTCGGCGGCGCGGCGCTCAAGCCGATCATTGGCAGCAACTACGAAATGGGCATCAAGGGCGAACTGCTCGATGGCCGCGTCAATACCTCCCTGGCGGTGTTCCGCTACGACCAGGAAAACCGCGCGATCACCGACAAGGCCTCAGGCTTTGCCTGCGATGACTGGTACTGCTCCACCGCCGCCGGCAAGGTACGCAGCCAGGGTATCGAAGCCGAAGTCAGCGGCGAAGTGCTCAGCGGCCTGCAGCTGTTCGCCGGCTACACCTACAACACCACGACCTTCCTCGAAGACCCGGACAACAAGGGCAAGGTGTTCAGCACCTGGACGCCCAAGCACATGCTGCGCATGTGGGGTAACTACCAACTGCCGGGTGACTGGAGCAAGGTCAGCACCGGCCTGGGCTTCACCGCGCAGTCCCATACCCTGGGTTACGAGCATACCTACGACGTACCCGGCTACGCCGTGTGGAACGCGCGCCTGGCGTACCAGCTGACCCCGGAAGTGGGCCTGGCGCTCAATGCCAACAACCTGTTCGACAAGCACTACTACATCGCTGCCTACAACCAGCTCAACGGCAACAACAACTTTGGTGACCCACGCAACTTCACCTTTACCGTGAAGTACACGCCGCAGTTCTAGGTTGCTAGTGCCGGCCCCATCGCTGGCAAGCCAGCTCCCACAGTGGATCTGTGTACGCCGGACTTGTGGGAGCTGGCCTTGCCCGCGATCGGGCGCGAAGCGGTCGTAATCCAGGCACCACCTGATGTGCTGGCTGTACCGGCCTCATCGCTGGCAAGCCAGCTCCCACAGTGGATCTGTGTACGCTGGACTTGTGGGAGCTGGCCTTGCCCGCGATCGAGCGCGCAGCGGTCGTAATCCAGGCACCACCTGATGAGCTGGCTGTACTGGCCCCATCGCTGGCAAGCCAGCTCCCACAGTGGATCTGTGTACGCCGGACTTGTGGGAGCGGGTCTTGCCCGCGATCGAGCGCGCAGCGGTCGCAATCCAGACACCACCTGATGTGCTGGCTGTACCGGCCTCATCGCTGGCAAGCCAGCTCCCACAGTGGATCTGTGTACGCCGGACTTGTGGGAGCGGGTCTTGCCCGCGATCGAGCGCGCAGCGGTCGTAATCCAGGCACCACCTGATGTGCTGGCTGTACCGGCCCCATCGCTGGCAAGCCAGCTCCCACAGTGGATCTGTGTACGCCGGACTTGTGGGAGCTGGCCTTGCCAGCGATCGGGCGCGAAGCGGTCGCAATCCAGACGCCACCTGATGTGCTGGCTGTACCGGCCTCATCGCTGGTAAGCCAGCTCCGTATGCCGGACTTGTGGGAGCTGGCCTTGCCAGCGATCGAGCGCGTAGCGGTCGTAATCCAGGCACCACCTGATGAGCTGGCTGTACTGGCCCCATCGCTGGCAAGCCAGCTCCCACAGTGGATCTGTGTACGCCGGACTTGTGGGCGCTGGCCTTGCCAGCGATCGAGCGCGCAGCGGTCGTAATCCAGGCACCACCTGATGTGCTGGCTGTACCGGCCTCATCGCTGGTAAGCCAGCTCCGTACGCCGGACTTGTGGGAGCTGGCCTTGCCAGCGATCGAGCGCGCAGCGGTCGTAATCCAGGCACCACCTGATGTGCTGGCTGTACTGGCCTCATCACGGGCCAAGCGCGAAGCGCGTCGTAGACTATAACGGCCACTGCGCCAACGGCCAGTACTGGCCCTTGCGCGACTCGAACAAGGTGAAGTGCCGCGCGCGCAGCACAAAGGCTGCCGGCTCCAGGGCTTCAGGCTCACTGCCACGGTAGTCGCGGGCCAGGGTCAGGTGCGGACGGTAGTCCCGCGGGTCCTGGACAATGCCCAACGGCAGCATCGCCTGCTGCAACGCGTACGCCAACTGGCGCAAGGCCGCAGGCGTCTGGCTGGGCACCAGCACCAACGCCTTGGCCGGGCGCCACACCTCAAGCCGGTCGAGCACCAGCGTCAGCAACTCGCCGGGCACCTTGACACCCGCGGCAGCGGCCAGGATCGCCGGCAACTGAGCAGTGCCGGCGGCACCGACGAACATCAGGGTCAGGTGAAAGTTCGCCGACGGCACCGGCCGGGCGGCGCCCATATCCAGTTCGCCGCGCCATCGGGCAATGGCCCGGCGCTGTTCTGGCCCGCAATCAAGGGCAAAGAACAGCCGCTTGAACGGCTCACCGGTTTCGCCAATGCCTGGGGCCATGCCGTGCTCTCCTTGGGTCGAATGCTGAGTCTAACCCCTGCGCGGATGTGCCGTCAGTCGCCGAACTGATATTTTTATTTTCATAAAATTGATTTATGAAATTATTCATGTCATTTCTATGCGTACCCCACCCACCGGAGTCAAGAATATGAACAAGACCGGACTTCTAGGCGCACTGGCCCTCTGTGCCTGCAGCGCATTCGCCCAGGCCGACCAAGGCAGCCTGCGTATCGGCATCGAGGCCGCCTACCCGCCCTTCTCCTACCGCACGCCACAAGGCGAACTGGCAGGCTTTGACTACGACATCGGCAACGCCCTGTGCGCGCAGATGCAGGTCAAGTGTCAGTGGGTGATCCAGGAATTCGACGGCATGATTCCGTCATTGAAAGTACGCAAGATCGACGCGGTGCTGTCGTCGATGTCGATTACCGAGGACCGGCTGAAATCGGTCGATTTCACCGACAAGTACTACCACACGCCCGGCAAGTTCGCGATGAAGGCCGGCAGCCAGATCAACGATCCGGACACCGATCTCAAGGGCAAGCGGGTCGGCGTGCAGCGTGCCTCGACCTACGACCGCTTCGCCACCGAGCAGCTGGAAAGCGCCGGCGTCGAAGTGGTGCGCTACGCCTCGCAGAACGAAGCCTTTCTCGACCTTGCCGCCGGACGCCTGGACGCCACCCTCGCCGATATCGTCAACACCACAGAGAGCTTCATCAAGACCCCGGCCGGGCAAGGCTTTGCCCTGGTCGGCCCGGATATCAGCGATCCGCAGTACTTCGGCCGCGGCGCCGGGATTGCCGTGCGCAAGGGCGACAGCGCCAATCTGGCCAGACTCAACGCCGCCATCGCGGCGATCCGCGCCAACGGCACCTACCAGCAGGTGCAAAGCAAGTACTTCCCGTTCGATATCTACGGCCACTAAGCCCGGCTGGCGAGGACTTTCATCATGCTTCATGGCTACGGATCGAGCATTCTCGATGGCGCCTGGCTGACCATCAACCTGGCCTTGCTGGCCATGGCCATGGCCATCTGCCTCGGCCTGTTCGGCGCGGCCTGCCGCTTGTCGCCACTCAAATGGCTGGCCCGCCTGGGTGAGCTGTACACCACGGTAGTGCGCGGCATCCCCGACCTGGTGCTGATCCTGCTGGTGTTTTATGGCGGCCAGGACCTGGTCAACCGCCTGGCATTGGCCCTGGGTTACCAGCAGTACATCGACATCAACCCGTTCATTGCCGGGGTCTGCACCATGGGCTTCATCTTCGGCGCCTACCTCTCGGAAACCTTCCGTGGCGCCTTCCTGGCCATCCCCAAAGGCCAGGCCGAAGCCGGTGCAGCCTACGGCATGAGCGCCCTGCAGGTGTTCTGGCGGATCAGCGTGCCGCAGATGGTGCGCCTGGCGCTGCCAGGCTTTACCAACAACTGGCTGGTGCTGACCAAGTCCACCGCGCTGATTTCGGTGATCGGCCTGCAGGACATGATGTTCAAGGCCAAGAACGCGGCCGATGCCACCCATCAGCCGTTCACCTTCTTTGTTGCCGTGGCCGGCCTGTACCTGCTGCTGACCAGCCTGTCGCTGCTGCTGTTGCGCGGCGTCGAGAAACGCTACTCGGTCGGCTGCAAAGCCGCCGAACTGTGAGGGGAGTTGTTTGATGCTCGACTATCAGCTGATCTGGCAAAACCTGCCGCTGTACTGCAACGGCATCCTGCTGACTTTGAAGGTACTGCTGATCTCCCTGGCCTGCGGCCTGGCGCTGGCGATCCCGCTGGCCCTGATGCGGGTCTCGCGCAACTGCCTGCTGCGCTATCCGGCCTGGCTCTACACCTATGTGATCCGCGGCACGCCGATGCTGGTACAGCTGTTTCTGATCTATTACGGCCTGGCCCAGTTCGAAGCCGTACGCCACAGCGCGCTGTGGCCGTACCTGTCCAGCGCGACCTTCTGCACCTGCCTGGCGTTTGCCATCAACACCAGCGCCTACAGCGCCGAGTTGCTGGCCGGCAGCCTGCGGTCCACGGCCCGTGGCGAGGTCGAGGCGGCCCGGGCCATGGGCATGTCGCGCCTGACGATGTACCGGCGCATCCTGCTGCCTTCGGCCCTGCGCCGGGCCCTGCCGCAATACAGCAATGAAGTGCTGATGATGCTGCAGACCACCAGCCTGGCCTCGATCGTCACCCTGGTCGATATCACCGGCGCGGCTAAAACCTTCAATGCCCGTTACTACCTGCCCTTCGAGGCGTTCATTACCGCCGGGCTGATCTACCTGGCCCTGACATTCATGCTGGTGCGCCTGTTCAAGCTGGCCGAGCGCCGCTGGCTGGCCTACCTCGCCCCGCGCAAGCACTAAGGAGCTTTCATGCAGCAAATTGACCATGTTCTGCCCTGGAGCGCCTGCGGCACCCAGCGCACCCTACGCCTGTTTCGCTTCGGCAGCGGCCCGCGCAAGGCCTATATCCAGGCGTCGCTGCACGCCGATGAACTGCCCGGCATGCGGGTGGCGGTCGAACTCAAACGGCGCTTGGGCGAACTTGAGGCCCAGGGCCGGCTCAGTGGCGTGATCGAGCTGGTGCCACTGGCCAACCCGATCGGTATTGGCCAGATGTTCCAGGCCACGCACCAGGGCCGTTTCGAGTTCAACAGCGGCAAGAACTTCAACCGCGATTTCCCGCCCTTGACCGAAGCCCTGGTGGCGCGCCTTGAGGGCCAACTGGGCAGTGACGGCGCGGCCAACGTGGCAACGATTCGCCGGGCCATGGCCGCAGCCCTCGCCGAGTTGCCCGCGGCGCGCAGCGAGCTCGATGGCCTGCGCCGCGTGTTGCTGCAAAGCGCCTGCGATGCTGACCTGGTACTGGACCTGCACTGCGACTTCGAATCGGTGATGCTGCTCTACGCCCTGCCGCAGAACTGGCCAAGCCTGCGCTCGCTGGCGGCCCGCCTGGGTGCCGAAGCGGTGCTGTTGGCCGAGGACGCCGGTGGCGACGCCTTCGATGAAGCCTGTGCGGTGCCCTGGCTGCGCCTGCGCGAGTACTTCCCCGAGGCCGAGATTCCCCTGGCCTGCGTGGCCACCACCGTCGAACTGCGCGGCATGGCTGATACCGGGCGTGAACAATGCCAGGCCAGCGCCGAGCAGATTCTCGGCTACCTCGCCGACCAGGGGCTGATCAGCGGAGACTGGCCCGAGGCGCCCAGCCAGTGCTGCGTCGCCACGCCCTTTGCCGGGGCCCAGTACGCCTATGCCGAACACCCCGGGGTAGTTAGCTATCTGCAGCCCTTGGGGGCATGGGTGTCGGCGGGTGACCCGCTGTTCGAGGTGATCGATCCGCTCAGCGATCGCCACAGCGTGGTCAGGGCCAGCATCGACGGCATCCTCTATGCCCGTGAACGCCTGCGTTTCGCCCAACCCGGCCTGTGGCTGGCCAAGGTCGCCGGCACTACGCCGATACGCCACGGCCGCCTGCTCACCGACTGACACCAGCGAGTACTGACTGATGAACAAACTGCAAATCAACGACCTGCATAAAAGCTACGGCACCCACCAGGTGCTCAAGGGCGTCTCGCTGCAGGCCAGCGCCGGTGACGTGATCAGCATCATCGGCTCCAGCGGCTCGGGCAAAAGCACCTTCCTGCGCTGCATCAACCTGCTTGAGCAACCCAACGTCGGCGAGATCCTGGTCAACGGCGAGCAGCTGAAGCTGCGCAGCTGCCCCCGCGGCGGGCTCCGGGCCGCCGACCCGCGTCAGCTGCAACGCCTGCGTGCGCGGCTGAGCATGGTCTTTCAGCACTTCAACCTGTGGTCGCACATGAGCGCGCTGGACAACGTCATGGAAGCCCCGGTGCAGGTGCTGGGCATCAACCGCAAGGAAGCCCGCGACAAGGCCGAACACTACCTGCACAAGGTCGGCGTCAGCCATCGCCGCGACGCCTACCCTGCGCACATGTCCGGCGGCGAACAGCAACGGGTGGCAATTGCCCGCGCGCTGGCCATGGAGCCGGAAGTGATGCTGTTCGACGAGCCGACGTCGGCGCTCGACCCGGAACTGGTCGGCGAAGTGCTCAAAGTCATGCAGGACCTGGCCAGCGAAGGCCGGACCATGGTGGTGGTCACCCATGAAATGGGCTTTGCCCGCGAGGTGTCCAACCAGTTGCTGTTCCTCCACCAGGGCATTGCCGAAGAACGTGGCCACCCTCGTGAAGTGCTGGCCAGGCCGCAGTCCGAGCGGCTGCGCCAGTTTCTCGCCGGCAGCCTCAAGTAAGCCCCCAGGCCTCGCCCCGACTGCACGCCGGGGCGAGGCTTGGGATACACTGCGGCGCATCTTTCAGGGAGCCTTGCAACGGATGTCGAGCACGCCGAAGAACACCACCGTCTACGCCTCGCCGGTCATGCGCAAGCTGTCGGAAAGCCTCGCCGAGTTGCAACCGTCGTTGCGCAAGGTGGCCGACTACATCCTGCGTCACCCGCTCAAGGCGGCCACCCTGACCATCGAAGAGATGGCCCAGGCCACCGCCACCTCGCCCGCCGCCGTCAACCGCCTGGCCAAGGCCCTGGACCTGGGCGGCTACAGCGGCATGAAGGCCGAGCTGGTGAGCACCCTGCAACAAATGGTCTCGCCCGTGGACAAGCTGCGCAATGAACTGGCCCAGCGCCCCGGTGGCGAGTTCGGCCTGCACGAGCAGATCCACAGCGCCAGCAGCAACCTGGCGACCACCCGCAGCATCAACCCGGCGGACACCTTCGAGGCCTTCATCACCTGCCTGACCCAGGCCCGCAAGGTCTATGTGCTGGGTTTTGGCAACAGCGTCTACCTGGCGGGCCTGGCGGCCTCGACCCTGGTACCGTTCTGCGCCGATGCCTGCGCCATCAGCATGGAGGGCGGCAACGAAAACGCCGCCTACCGTCTGGCGGCGATCACTGACCAGGACGTGCTGTTGGCGATTTCCCTGCCGCGTTACTCCCAGGACACCCTGCAGCTCTCACGCTTTGCCCATGAGCGCGGCGCCACGGTGCTGGCGATTACCGACTCGCCGGCCTCGCCGCTGGCGCCCATCGCCCGTCATACGCTGTTCGCCGCCGCCGATCACCCGGTGCTGACCAGCTCCAGCATTGCCGTGCTGGCACTGATCGAAGGCCTGGTGGCCGGGGTCATGGCGCGTAACAAGGAAGCGGTGCAACTGGCCACCGAACTGACCGAGAGCGTGATGTCCTACCTGCATGTACCCGGCAACAAAATCACCCGCAAGTGAGGCGGCAAAGACGCGCAAGCTGAATTACGCTGTGTACGCGCCTGTGCGCACTCACTACCCCAGGAGCTGAACGACAATGGATTGTTTTTCACCCAGCGATAAGCTGTTCATGCATCAGGCCCTGAGCGAAGGTCGCCGCGCCTTGCCCGCCTGCCTGCCCAACCCGCCAGTGGGCTGCGTGCTGGTGCGCAACGGCCAGATCATCGCCCGCGGCTTCACTCAAGCGCCCGGCCAGCACCATGCCGAAGCCATGGCCATGGCCCAGCTGGACGGCGATGCCGACGACGTCACCGCCTACGTGACCCTTGAGCCCTGCTCCTTTCATGGCCGCACACCTTCCTGCGCCACCGCCTTGGTCAAGCGCGGCATCCAGCGTGTGTGCGTGGCCATGCTCGACCCCGATCCACGCAATGCCGGGGCCGGTATCGCACTGCTCGAGGCCGCGGGCATCGAGGTGCTGGTGGGCGTGCTGCAAGCCCAGGCCGCTGGGGACCTCGGTCGCTACCTCAAGCATCCGCCTGGCGCTGAACCGTTAACGCAAACGCTTGCGCCTAGCACTATGGTCGGGCACACAACCGGTAACATTTAGTACAAACCAGGGAGATGATTGTTTATGCTGGCGGGCTTATGCCATGGCGCATCGCCACATCGACAAGTATCCGCCCATGAAAATCTTCCTCGTTTTACTGTTCGTGTTCTCCATTGCCTACGTCCATTTCCGTGGCCGGGTGCGGCACAAAGTCACCCGCCAGCTGGGTGATCACTCAAGCTTCCTGGCCCCGGTCAACGTGTTCCTGTACCTGTTCTCCAAGCTGCCGGCCAAGCCTTACCTGCCGGTTGAATCCTTCCCCGAGCTCAAGCCGTTGCAGGACAACTGGCAGGAAATCCGCGCCGAGGCCCAGCAACTGCTGCATGTCGGCGAGATCAAGAGCTCGCAGAATTACGACGACGTCGGCTTCAACTCGTTCTTCAAGAGCGGCTGGAAGCGCTTCTACCTGAAGTGGTACGGCGAAAGCCACCCTTCGGCAATGAAGCTGTGCCCGCGCACCACCGAGCTGCTGCAAGGCATCGGCACGGTCAAGGCGGCGATGTTCGCCACCCTGCCTCCGGGCTCCAAGCTGGTGCGCCACCGCGACCCTTACGCAGGCTCGTACCGTTACCACCTGGGCCTGGACACGCCCAACGATGACGGCTGCTACATCTGCGTTGACGGCGAGAACTACGCCTGGCGCGACGGCGAGGCGGTGGTGTTCGATGAAACCTACATCCACTACGCCTCGAACCAGACCGAACACAACCGCATCATTCTGTTCTGCGACGTCGAGCGTCCGCTCAAGTACCGCTGGGCCACGGCGTTCAACCGCTGGTTCAGCCGCAGCGTGATGGCCGCGGCGGCCGCGCCCAACGATGCCGGCGACAAGACCGGTGGCATCAACCGGCTGTTCACCCGCATCTACAAGATCCGCGAGCGCGGCAAGGCGCTGAAGAAGCGCAACCGCACCCGTTACTACCTGGAGAAATGGGCGGTGGTGGCGGCGTTGGTGCTGGTGTTCATCTATATCTGATTCAGACCGCTATCGCAGGCAAGCCAGCTCCTTGTAGGAGCGGGCTTGCCCCGCGATGGGTCCCCTCCTAAAGTCCTGCTTTTCCCCGACCATCGACCAACGGCGCCCTGCCGCAAAAAAAACTAGCTTCACTGTTCTAGTTGCCAACCACACCAAGGTGAAGACAATGAGCATGATGGACTGGGATGCCTACCGTAATCAGTTGATGGCCGGCATTGGCGATCTCAAGCAACTCTCTCCCGACACGGTCAACGGTTACATGACCGCCAGCGGCGCCGGAGCCAAGACCAACCACCTGGACGCCAAGACCCGCGAGCTGATCTCCCTGGCCGTGGCGGTGACTACCCGCTGCGACGGCTGCATCGCCGTGCATTCGGCTCAGGCGGTCAAGCAAGGCGCCAGCCGCGAGGAAATCGCCGAAGCCCTGGGCGTGGCCGTGGCGATGAATGCCGGGGCGGCGCTGGTGTACTCGGCGCGGGCCCTGGATGCGGTGGGCAAGGCCGAGCAGTAAATTCCCCACAAGTGAGTGCGCGGCCAACGCCGCGCCTCACCCACTTCCTGGCATTTTCGCATAAGCTAGCAGGCGAACCGTTTTCAGGAACCCCCATGATCCACATCCGCCCCATGACCGCCGCTGACTTCGAGCGCTTCTGGCCGACCTTCCAGGCCATTGTCAGCGCCCGCGAAACCTATGCCTTCGACCCGGCCATGAGCCAGGAGCAAGCCCGCCAGCTGTGGCTGGACGCGCCGCTGCAGACCCTGGTGGCCGAAGAAGATGGCGTGCTGCTCGGCTCCTACTTCCTCAAGGCCAATGCCGCCGGCCCCAGCAACCATGTCAGCAATTGCGGCTACATGGTTTGCGATGCCGCCCGCGGGCGCGGTGTGGCCCGGTTGATGTGCGAGCATTCGCAACAGTTGGCGCGGGAGCTGGGTTTTCTGGCCATGCAGTTCAACTCGGTGGTGTCGAGCAACGAGGTGGCGGTGGCCTTGTGGCAGAAGCTTGGCTTTGCAATCGTCGGGCGCTTGCCCAAGGCCTACCGGCATGCGCGCCTGGGGCTGGTGGACAGCCTGGTGATGTACAAGTGGCTGGAGGAGCCGAAGCAGCCGGTGCTGATCGGACGCAAGAATATCGAGGCGGTGGTTTCGCGCAAGCGCGGGCGTTGAAACTGTATTGACTGTGCTGGCCTCATCGCGGGTCAAGCCCGCTCCTACAGGAGCCGGCTTGCCGGCTGATCTGCTCAGATTCCCAAGCCGTTGACTGCAAAGGCTTTCAGTGTTCAGATGCGCGCCAGTTTCAGGTGTCCTGCGCCGCCGTGCGCAGGGTGAAACGGGAAGCCGGTGCGTCATGCCAATGACTAGTCCGGCGCTGCCCCCGCAACGGTAAGCGAGCGAAGCCTTCGAAACACCACTGTGCTCCGGCATGGGAAGGTGAAGGCCTTCATGACCCTCGCAAGCCCGGAGACCGGCCTGAGGCTTTTGTTTGGCAACCCCGCGGTGGGCGGGCGCAGGCCGGTTGGCGTTCGCCTGCGCGCGCCATTCCTCCGTGCGTTGTTCCCTCCGGGATTCATTCTTCCTGTTGACTGTGGAACGACATGTCCCGTAACTCCAAGCTTCACACCCTGGCGGCCAATGCCCTGGCTCCCTGCCTGGCCTTCTGCGTGTCGGCTTTCGCCGATGACACCCGCCCTTCTACCTTGGCCCTGCCCTCGACGGCCATCACCAGCAGCAGTGACAACGAAACCATCAGCCTGGCCACCCCGCTGCCGACCGGCTCGCGCCTGAACCTCAGCGCCATGGACACCCCGGCCAGCACCAGCAGCCTCGCAGGCGAGGTCATCGAGGGACGTAACAACCTCACCGTGCAAGACGCCGTGACCCGTTCGCCGGGCATCACCTCGGTGGCCACCCCGGGCAACGGCAACACGGCGCTGTCGGCCCGCGGCTTCAGCGGTCACGGCTCGGTGATGACCCTGTTCGACGGTTCGCGGATGTACACCGGCGCCGGCACCCAGAGCTTCCCGGTCGACCCGTGGATGGTCGAGCGCATCGACGTGATCCGCGGCCCGGCCTCGGTGCTGTACGGCGAAGGCGCCACGGGTGCGGTGATCAACGTGATCGCGAAAAAGCCGTTTGCCGGCGAGATCCGCAACCAGCTGCGCCTGGGCTACGGGTCTTACGATCGCCAGCAACTGGGCCTGGACAGCGGCGGTTCGCTGAGCGAGCGGCTGAGCTACCGGATGACCCTCAACCGCCAGGCAAGCAACGGCTGGATCGACCGTGGCGACTCGAAGAACCTGGCCATGAGCGCCGCCCTGCGCTTCGACGCCAGCGACGACCTGAGCTTCACCCTCGCCCACGAGCGCGGCGACGCCGAGCCGATGAACTACTTCGGCACGCCGCTGATCGACGGCCATTACCGCGACAGCCTGGGCAAGAAAAACTACAACCTCAAGGATTCGGCTCAGCACTACCACGACGAATGGACCCGCTTTAACACTGATTGGGCCATCAGCGATTCGATCAGCGCCAGCAACCAGCTGTACTACCTCAAGAGCCGCCGGCACTGGCGCAACGCCGAGGACTACAGCTGGAACAACAGCGTCAGCCAACTGCAGCGTGGCAGTTACCTTGAAATCAAGCACGACCAGGAGCAGATCGGCGACCGTCAGAGTTTTACCTTCGACCATTCGCTGTTTGGCCTGGCCAGCAAGACCGTGGTCGGCGCCGAATACAACCGCATCCGTTTCGGCATCGACAGCAACTCGCCGTACAACGACATCGGCGGCGACTTCATCAACCCATGGCAGCCGGCGCCAGGGTACTTCCACAGTAAAGATCCGACCCGCCCGCAGACCGACAGCACCACCCGCACCTTTGCCCTGTTCGCCGAGAACCGCACGCAGCTGTCGGAGCGCTGGTCGCTGGTGACCGGCATTCGCCGCGACCAGAACCACATCGACCGCAACAACCTGGTCAACGACACCCGCACGGACCGCAGCCTCAACGGCGGCAACTGGCGCGCCGGGCTGGTGTTCGCGGTCAACGACGAGCTGAGTCTGTACGGCCAGTACTCCACCAGCGAAGATGGCGTCAGCGACCTGGTCACCTTGAGCCCGACTCAGCAGCAGTTCGACCTGACCGAAGCCAAGCAGACCGAATTCGGCCTCAAGCAACTGTTCTGGGACGGCCGCGGCGAGTGGACCCTGGCGGCCTATCACATCGTCAAGAAGAAGCTGCTGGTCGATAACCCCGACACCCATCAAAAGGAACAGGCCGGGCAGCAGACCTCCGATGGCCTGGAAGCGACCCTGGAACTGGCCCTGGCCAACCAGTGGCACGTCTCGGCCAACGCCTCGTTGGTGCGCGCCAAGTACGACGATTTCGACCAGACAGTGGGCGGGCAAACCGTCTCCCGTGCCGGCAACCGCCCAAGCAATGTGCCACGGCGTACCGCCAACCTGTGGGTCAGCAAAGGCTTGAGCCACAACGTGGATGCTGGCATGGGCCTGCGTTATGTCGATGAGCGTTATGCCGACACCGCCAACTCCCGGAGCGTGCCGGGCTTTACCGTGGTCGATGCCAACCTGGGCTGGCAGGTGCTGCCGGATGTGCGCCTGGGCTTGCAGTTGAACAACCTGCTGGACCGGCGTTATGCGGCCACCGCACACAGTGGCGAGCAGTGGCTGATGGGTGAGCCGCGGTCGTACTTTGCGACGGTGGATTACACCTTCTGAGGTGAACCCGGGCTGCTTTGCAGCCCATCGCCGGCAACGCCGGCTCCCATAGGGAGTTGCGATCACCGCTGGGCAAACCCGAAGTTGACAGCTTATGTATACTGGCAGGCGCTTGGCTCCCGGTCCGAACACCCTGCCATTGCCGGACTCGAAGCACGGCTGAGGCAACAACGCTAACCCCACTCATCGCCTATCGGGAGCGCCAAGGATGCTGCCAGGTTCTACCTCCTCGTCTGCCAGAGCCGCCCGGTTGCGCGGCAAGGTCGGTCTGTACTTTGTCGCCGCGCTGTCGGTGCTGGCCGGCATGACCGACGCCATTGGCTTCATGGCCACCGGCGATTTCGTTTCGTTCATGAGCGGCAACACCACACGCCTGGCAGTATCGCTGGGCGACGGCGAGCTGGGGCCGACCCTGCGCATCGCTGCCGTGCTGCTGGCCTTTGTCGTGGGCAACGCCCTGGGGGTGGTGATTGCGGGCCTGAGCGGTCGCCGCCCATGCCCATTGTTGCTGGTCATCGCCGCGCTGCTGGCACTGGCGGCGTTGCTGCCGAGCACGCTGCAACTGCCGGCCCTGGTGTCGGCAGTCGCCGCCATGGGCATGATCAACGCCGTGGTCGAGGAAGTGAACGGCCTGCCGATCGGCCTCACCTACGTCACCGGCGCCCTCTCGCGCTTCGGCCGTGGCCTGGGCCGGGCGCTGCTGGGCGAGCGCCGGCAAGGCTGGCGGGTGCAGTTGATTCCCTGGACCGGGATGTTCGTCGGCGCCGTGCTCGGGGTGCTGCTGGAGCAGGCTTTCGACCTGGCGGCGCTGCTGTTCAGCGCCGTGCTGGCGACGACGCTGGGTTTGCTCTCGCTGAAAATCCCGCGACGCTGGCAGCTCAGGTACATGCCCCGCTAGGCAGGCTTACAGGCAGGTGGCCAGGGCAGCCATGCGGCGCAGGGCGACACTGTCGTTGTGCTTGGCGTAGTAGCTGACTGCGGTGCTGCCGCCCTGGGCGCGGATGTCGGCAAAGGATTCGGCCTCGCGGGTGTACACGGTGAAGCCGCCTTGTTTGCCAGGCTCCAGGTAACCGCTGGCGTCGACGCCAAAGACCTCCTCGTCCTGCCAGCCGAACTGGATGCACTGGGCAACCACATCCGCCGCCTTGCTCGAACTGAAGGCCTTGGTGGGCGCCTGGCTGCGCGCCGCCTCCATGGCCGAAGACGCACAACCGGCCAACAACGCTGCAGCGACCATCGCCATTACTACCCGCATGACTCATCCTCGTCGAAAAAAAACGTGACTGTAGCATTGCCCTGGCGTCAAAGAGACAACCCGGATGCATAAAGCACCGGCCGCCCTGCAGTCGTGTGTCTTACAACCAGGAATGCGAGCCTCCGACCATGCACGTCTCCCGCACCACCCTGATCATTCGCCGCATCGGCGCCTGGTTGCTCGATACCCTGCTCGCCTTCGGCGCCTGGTTCGCCCTGGCCCTGTTGGGCCTTGGCCGTGGCGAAGACGGCATGCTGCTGATGCAACTGCTGTACTTTCCGCTGTTCGAGTACCTGATGCGCGGGCAAACACCGGGCAAGCTGCTGCTCGGGCTGAGCGTGATCAACCGTGCCGGCCAGCCCCCCAGTTTGCTCCAGGCGCTGCTGCGCGGCATCACCCGGCCGATCGAGGCAGCCTTCGGCCTGATCGTGGTCTGGCTGTGCGCCGAGTCGCGCTATTGCCAGCGGCCCGGCGACTGGCTGGCGCGCACCTATGTAATGGACACCCGCGACCTCAGGGCGCTGCGCCAGCAATTGAGCGAAGGTTGACCTACAGCGGCTCGTCGGCCTCTGCGGCTTCGATCGCGCGCTTGTTGCCAAAACCGATGGCCAGGCCGATAGCACCGGCCACATACAGCCCGGCCAGGCACAGAAAAACGGACGCCTCGAAACCGAAAATCAGCTGCGAAATACCCGCCATCACCAACACCAGCAGGCTGCCGAATACATTGGTATCGGCGTTCTTGTGATTGAGCAGAAAGGTACCCAGCACAGACAGGGCCACCAGGCTCAAGCAGATGGCAATGTAGGAGAAGGCCTTGTTATCCCAGATCAGGAACACATTGACCTTGGTGGTGTAGTCGATGATGTAGCCGATCAGCGTGATGCAGCCGATCAAACCGAAAGCCAGGGCGGTGCCCTTCCAGTTGCTGGTGTTCTGGCTCAAACCTTTCTTCCTTGAATGATGAAAAACGCCGGCAACTCTACCACCAATACCCGGTGATGCCCCTCGCGCTGCAGCACATCAACAAACACGCGGGGATTTTCTGCCAGACTTGCAGCCTTCAGGTACCAGGAAGATTGCATGAATCCCCAACTGCTCTGGGTGCTCGGCTTGCTGTTCGCCGCCGTGGCCCTGTTCATCGCCAATCGGCCGCGCATGGACGTGGTCGCCCTGCTGGTGATCGTCGCCCTGCCGCTGCTGGGCATCCTCAGTGTGCAGGAAGCCCTGGCCGGGTTCAGCGACCCCAACGTGGTGCTGATCGCCGCCCTGTTCGTGATCGGCGAAGGCCTGGTGCGCACCGGCATCGCCTACCGCATCGGCGAGTGGATGGCCGACCGCGCCGGCAACAGCGAAGCGCGGCTGATCGTGTTGCTGATGGTCTGCGTAGCCGGGCTGGGTTCGGTGATGAGTTCCACCGGGGTGGTGGCGATCTTCATTCCGGTGGTGCTGAGCATCGCTGCGCGGATGAAGGTCTCGCCCAGCCGCTTGATGATGCCGCTGGCTTTCGCCGGGCTGATCAGTGGCATGCTCAGCCTGGTGGCAACCCCGCCCAACGTGGTGGTGCACAGCGAACTGGTGCGTCATGGCGAAAGCGGTTTCAGCTTCTTCAGCTTTACCCCGTTCGGCCTGGTGGTGCTGTTGCTTGGCGTTGGCTACATGCTGCTGACCCGCCACTGGCTGGGCGGTGAAGTGCGCAAGGACGGCAGCGCGCAAACCCGCCGTACCCTGCTCGACCTGATCATCGACTACAAGCTTGCCGGCCGCGAACGGCGCCTGCGTGTGCGCCCCGGCTCGCCGCTGATCGGCCATAGCCTCAGCGAGCTGAAACTGCGCACCGAACACGGCGCCAGCGTGGTCGGCATCGAGCGCCAGCACAAGTTCACCACCCGCGTGCTCAGCCCCGATTCGAGCACCACGGTGCACGAAGGCGATGTGCTGCTGCTCGACCTGTTCGCGCCCAAGGACGACCTGCGCAGCCTATGCCAGGGCATGCAACTGGAACCGCTGCACTTCAAGGCGGCCTACTTCATCGACCAGTCCCAGGAAGTGGGCATGGCCGAAGTGGCGGTGCCGCCGGGCTCGCAGCTGATCGGCAAAAGCCTGCTGGAACTGACCTTCCGCAGCCGCTGGGGCCTCAACGTGGTCGGCCTGCGCCGCGACCAGGCCGCCATTGAAGAACAACTGGTGGAAGAAAAGCTCAAGCTCGGCGACACCCTGCTGGTGATCGGCACCTGGAAAGCCATTCGCCAGTTGCAGACCCAACCACGGGACTTCCTGGTGCTGAGCCTGCCGGCCGAAATCGACAATGTCGCCCCGGCCGGCAATCGCGCGCCCTATGCGCTGATCAGCCTGGCGGTAATGGTCGGGTTGATGGTCAGCGGCGTGGTGCCCAACGTGATTGCCGCGCTGATTGGCTGCCTGCTGATGGGCGCCGGGCGCTGCATCGACATGAACAGCGCCTACCGCGCCATCCACTGGCAAAGCCTGGTGCTGATCGTCGGCATGCTGCCATTTGCCCTGGCCCTGCAGAAAACCGGCGGCATCGCCCTGGCCGTGCACGGCCTGGTGCAAATGCTTGGCAGCGCCGGGCCCTATGTGATTCTCGCCAGCCTGTTCGCCATCACCGCAATCATCGGCCTGTTCATCTCCAACACCGCCACCGCGGTGCTGATGGCGCCGGTGGCGGTGACCACCGCCGAGCAACTGGGTGCCTCGCCCTACCCCTTTGCGATGATCGTCGCCCTGGCGGCTTCGGCAGCGTTCATGACCCCGGTGTCATCGCCGGTCAACACCCTGGTGCTCGGCCCCGGCCAGTATCGCTTCGGCGATTTCGTCAAGCTCGGGGTGCCGTTCACCCTGCTGGTGATGGTGGCCAGCGTGATCATGGTGCCTTGGCTGTTTGCCCTGTGACGGCACCGCGCTTTCGCTGCTGCAGGGTTTCGGCGGCTACCCGCCAGTCCCGCGCCCAGCCATCGAGCACCACCTTGAGGTTGTCGGCGGTCATCACCTGATCGTCGTTCTCCAACGGCAGGCCGGTGCCCTTGCGCACCACTTCGGCAACCACCGCGCGGCTGCCGCCATCGAGGAACGCCGCCTCGGTGGCGATCACGCTGTCGAGGTCGCGAATGCCCACCGCGCTGCTGACCCCGGCCGCCACCAAGGTCACCGGCAGGTACTCATAGAAGTGCAGCGCCTGGGTATGGGCCCCCACCGAGGTGATCGCCGGGCGCACGATCAAGGTGTGCGGCCCGGGTTGCTCGACCAGGTTGAGGACCTTGCCCAGTTCACGCTTGAGCGCCGCATCGTAGTACTGGGTGACCGCTTTGAGCGTGGCCGCGGGGATCTGCGCGCTGGCCCTGGGCATCGGGTAGAACTGGCTCGGGGCGATGTACACCTGGTTGTAGCGCTCCATGCGCAGCTTGGGGCTGACCCAGCGCAGCACCGCGTCACCGGAGGCGGTCTTGTGCTCGCTCAACTGGTCATAGTTGCGCAGAAAGCCCGAGTACTCCTTGGGGCTGACCTTGTTCTGGCTGCAACCGGCCAGCAACAGCGAGGCACTCAGCAGCGGTACGATCAATTGTTTACGCATCTCAGCCTCCGAAACCGTCATTGGCCGGGTTCGGGGTGCTGGTGGAGCGGTCCACGTGCAGCTCGCCCTGGCTCATGATCCAGTGCACCAGTTCGCCCAAGGGGATCTTGTAGCTGTACTCCATCCACTGGTTGCTGGTGGGGCTGTAACGCTCGAAATAGTGGCTGAGGATCATGTGCCTGCCGTCGCTGGACAAGCCCAGGCGCGAGTCCTGGTAACTGAGCAGCGCATTGCGCCAGAGTTCCTGGGTACGCAGGTCGAGGGTCAGCGACTGGCTGCTGTCGAAGCCGTTGGTCGGGTGTGTGGCCGGCATGGAAAACTCCCTTGAATGAACGGGCCACAGCGTGCCCCAGGGCTTTTGCAGGCTGATGTCCGCTTTGTGTCGGCGCTGCAGGAATGTTGCGAGATTGAAATAAATGACCGGCAGCGCAGAATGGTTTTAGATACGCACTTTTCACGGCCCATGGACCGCAACGTGAGCAGACTGCTGATTGTCGATGACGACCTGGAAATTTGTGCCCTGCTGAAGAAGTTCTTTGTCCGCCACGGCTATGAAGTCGACCTGGCCGGCAACGGCGAGGCCATGTGGGCGGCCATCGAACTGCAGCGCCCGGACATCATCATTCTCGACCTGATGCTGCCCGGCGAAGGCGGCCTGAGCCTGTGCCAGAAGCTGCGCGCCAGCACCGGCATCCCGATCATCATGCTCACCGCCATGGACGAGCTCAGCGACCGCATCGTCGGCCTGGAGCTGGGCGCCGACGACTACCTGGGCAAGCCCTTCGATGCCCGCGAACTGCTCGCCCGCCTGCGTGCGGTGCAGCGCCGGGCCGGTGAGCAGCTGCGGCCAAGCAGCGAGGAAAGCCGCCCGCTGATTCATTTCGACAACTGGCAGTTGGACGTCACCCGGCGCGAGCTGCGCACCCCTGAAGGCGTCATGGTGCCGTTGTCGGCCGGCGAGTTCGACCTGCTGCTGGTATTCCTCGAACACCCGCAGCGCATCCTCACCCGCGAGCAGTTGATTGACCTGGCCCGCGGCCAGGGCCATGAAGCCTTTGACCGTAGCATTGACGTGCAGGTCAGCCGCTTGCGGCGCAAGATCGAACCCGACAGCAAGCGCCCGGAGTTGATCCGCACGGTGCGCAATGGCGGTTACCTGTTCAGCGCCAAGGTCAGCCGCTCGTGATCCGCCTCGACCTGCGCCGCGACAGCATCAGCCGGCGCATTGCCCTGACCATCATCGCCGCGATGCTGACCTCGGTTGTGCTCAATGTATTGTTCGTGCAACTGGCCGGGGTCTGGGCGCGCCCGCCGTTGACCCAGACCGGCCTGCTCGAACAGATCGCCGTGACCACCCGCACCCTCGAAGCCGCGCCGCCTGAACTGCGCCCGACGCTGGCCAGCGCGGCCAGCAACCCATTGCTGCAAGTGCAGTGGAGCCGCCAGCGCGCCGACCTGCAACTGCCCGGTCCAGGGGCAAGAATTACCCTGGAGGAAGCCCCGCCGCTGCAGCGCCTGTTGGCCGACAGCCCGCGACACCTTGAAGGCTTTCAGCCCAGCGACTGGCCGGCAGACAGCCCTGATGCCCATTACAAACTGGTCATGCAGATCAACGATGGCAGCTGGCTGGCCTTCACCCCACCGTACCGCAGCTGGGGCCTGAGTGTGGCCATGCGCTTTACCATCATCGGCGTCCTGGCGCTGGTTGCCGCACTGCTGGTGGCCTGGGTCGGCACCCGTCAACTGGCCGGGCCCCTGCAGCGTTTCGCCCGTGCCGCGCGGCGCTTTGGCAGTGACTTTCGCGCCCCGCCCATTGGCCTTGAAGGCCCCCATGAATGGCGCCAGGCAATCACCGCCTTCAACACCATGCAGGCGCAGATCCAGCACTTCGTGGCCGAACGCACGCAGATGCTCGCGGCCATTTCCCATGACCTGCGCGCGCCCCTGACGCGCATGCGTTTGCGCGGCGAGTTCATCGACGACCCGGAGCAACAGCGCAAGCTGTTCCGTGATGTCGATGAAATGCAGAGCATGATCAATGCGGCACTGGGGTTCTTTCGTGACGAGACCCGGCTGGAAGAAACCACCCCGTTCGACCTCGCCGAACTGCTGCAGACCCTGATCGACGACTATCGCGATCAACACATCGATGTGGCCTTCGACGGGCCGTCCAACCTGGTCTTCATCGGTCGGCCGCTGGGCTTGAAACGCGCCGTGACCAACCTGCTGGAGAACGCCCTGAAGTATGCGCGCGAGCCCGAAGTGCGGCTGAGCAGCACCGAACACGCCATCGTGATCGACATCAGTGACCGTGGCCCGGGCATTCCCGACGCGTCACTGGAAGACGTGTTCATGCCGTTCTTTCGCCTGGAGTCCTCACGCAACCGCGATACCGGTGGCGTTGGCCTGGGGCTGTCGTCGGCGCGCTCGGCGGTGCGTGAACAAGGCGGCGAGCTGCAGCTGAGCAACCGCCGCGGCGGCGGCCTGGTGGCGCGTATCGAGTTGCCACGGTGATCAAGTGGCGACCGCGACGGCTTGAGCCGCGAGACCTGGGGCTGGCCCTCTACCTGCTCAGCCTGGTGCTACCCGCGGTGCACAGCGAGGAGCACAACTGGCTGCGCGAGGTCTACAGCCAAACCACCAACTCCGGCTTTCTGGCCTCCATCCTGGGCTTGCCGGTCATGCTGTTCGGCTACTTCGCCTGGCTGGCGAACCCATTGTTCCTGGCGGCGTACCGGACCCGCAGCGCCAGACGCAGGCTGATCTATGCCCTGCTGGCCTTGCTGGCCGGGTTGTCGGTGCAGTGGCAATTGGTGAGTTTGTATGACGAGGACGGTCAGTTCACCGTTACCGGATACACCTATGGGTATTACGTCTGGTTGCTGTCCTTTGTATGGTTGGGTGTTTGCGGCGCCAGGCGAGCAGGCGCCGGCTGATGAGTCGACTGGGCGGGCCTCATCGCTGGCAAGCCAGCTCCCACAATAGATCTGCATGCACCGAACCTGCGGGAGCTGGACTTGCCAGCGATCGAGCGCGAAGCGGTCGTAATCCAGACGCCACCTTATCTGGCAAGCCAGCTCCCACAATTGATCTGCACACACCGAACCTGTGGGAGCTGGCCTTGCCAGCGATCGGGCGCGAAGCGGTCGTAATCCAGACGCCACCTTATCTGGCAAGCCAGCTCCCACAATTGATCTGCACACACCGAACCTGTGGGAGCTGGACTTGCCAGCGATCGAGCGCGAAGCGGTCGTAATCCAGCCAACATGGCCTCATCGCGGCTCAAGCCCGCTCCCACAGTGGAGCTGTGTCCGCTGGACCAGTGGCGGCCAAGACAAAGGCAGGTTGCTCGTCTCAGTGTTGCAGCGACTCAAGGGTCAAGCCAGCCAGGTAGGCCACCTTCGGGTCAGCATCTTTGAGGCATTCCTGCAGCGCGGCCAGGGCCGCTGCTAGCTTGCGCTTGCCCAGGCGCCGGTTGTTCAGCACACAGGCGGCATGGCGGCGAATGGCGACATGCTCAGACGTCAGGCCGCGCACGGCTTCGTCAATATCGCTGGTGTCGATGGTGCAGTAACTGGAGCCCGGCTTGATCGTCTCCTCAGCTTCCGTTGCGCACTGCGGATAGCGCTGCAGCAGGGTTTCGAGGGGACGGTAATCCAGTACCAGCCGCTGCGCGCCCTGATCACGAAAAGCCCTGAGGCTGGCGCAACAGCCAGCCACCGAAAGGTTAGCCAGTTGCGCATCAGCCGCCTGCGCCAGCAACCAGTCAAAATCGCCCAGGTAACCCAGGGCGCTGGCACTCCAGCGACGCGTGCTCGGGTCTTTGCCGTTGACCACTTGCAGGCGCAACGCGTCGATTGCCGCCGCCTCGGCGACCCCGGCCAGGCCGAGGATCATCGCCGCCCGCCATCGCTGCGGGCCGTTTTGCAAAGTGTGCACCAGCGCAGCCGTTGCGCTGCGGCCACGGCCAATCAGCCAGCGGCTGGCCTCCTCACCATCAATAGCCTGGGGGCGGGAGAGGCAGTTCAGGTAGTAGCTGACCTGCTGGTCTTCTGCGAGCGTAGCGACACGACGGCGCTCCTGTTCGGTGGCGTCCTGCTCGGGGAAATGATGCACAAACTGGCGTGGCGAAAGGCTTTTGGCCGCCAGCTCCGGCCCGCCGTATTCATCATGGAAAAACACAATGAAGTCCTTGGCTACCCGTGGGTCTCTGGCGTAAATGCGGTTCAAGGCCTTGGCGGCGCGCGCCACAGTCCTCAAAAAGCGCTGTTCGGCGGCTTGCCAGGCATCAGGCCCGGCACGGTTGGCATAGGCCTGCAGCGGCTCATCCAAGGCATTGAGGGCAGCGTTGCCGTAATCCTCCAGCAACCAGTCCCAACGCCAGTCCGCCGGGTTCCACTGCACACCCCAGAAACCTTGCTGTTTGCGCCGGGGATGATCCTCATCCAGTGCCGCCAGGCTGTTGGCGGCAAACGATGGCAGGTCGATGACCCGTTCCTCTTCACGGTAGCTGGCATGAAAGGCGGCGCCGTAAAGGGGGGCGACCCCGTCGGCAAGCAACGCCTCGAGCGTTGCCCGAGCCGAGTCGACCAGGCTGTTTTCCAGCGCTTTCCAGTCCATGTTTGTGCCCCCCTCCCTGCGAGAAAAAACAAAAGCCCGACCGAAGTCAGGCTTGAAGGCGAGCAACTTGGCCCAGGTGTGGGTGCCTGTCAACTTCACGGTTGCTAGCGGCGACCAGCACAAGGCCTTAACGACGGCTTAACCGGCCAGGTTTTATCCTGAGCGTCCTCCCTTCAGAACGTTTGGCCCACTTCGGTGGGCCTTTTTTGTTGCTGCAAATTACAACGCTGGCGCGGAAACAAAATCCCGGAAACACAGTCTGAGTTATTACCTTCCCTACCGCCCTGCGGATCAAGGACCCTCAGTGCTGAAACAGCTGACGCAAATCGCCGTGATCGCCAGCGTACTGGCCGCCTCCGGTTGCTACTACCACGATTACGACCGCGACGATTACCGCCGTGGCGACCGTGACCACCGCTACTCCCGCGACTGGGATGATCGCGACGGTTACGAGCATCGCAGCTACAAACGCTACCGCGATGACGACCGCTACCGAAACTACGACCATGACCGCCGTCGCGACCGTGACGACGACGATGATGACGATTGATCTGCCCTGTTTCACCCCTAACTCCCGAATTACCTGAGGCTAAAAACATGCGTATTTCATTACCTGCATTGACGCTGGGTATCCTGCTCTCCCAGGGCGCCATGGCCGCCGGGGATGGTACTGCCGCCATCGGCGGTGGCCTGGGCGGGGCGCTGGGTAACGTGGTCGGTCAGCAGATCGGCGGCAGCACGGGCGCGGCCATTGGTGCCGGCGTCGGTGGCGCGGCCGGTAGCGCAGTGGGCGCGCGCAAGGGCAACCGCACCGAGGCCGCGATTGGCGGCGGCCTGGGCTCGGCCGGTGGCTCGGTGATTGGCAACCAGCTGGGCGGGCGAACCGGCTCGACCATCGGTGCCGGCCTGGGCGGCGCGGCCGGTGGCGCCCTGGGCAACAACATTGCCGATGACGACCGGCACAGTTCCGGTGGGCATAAACACAAGCACAAGCGTAAGTACAAACACCACTGAGTAAAAAGGCCCGCACATTGCGGGCCTTTTTACTCAGCAGCGGCTGTTTACTGTGGGATTCATCCCAATAACGCCCGAGGCCACCCCAGAATCTGCTTCTGCCGCGGCGTCGCATAGGTGCGCACCTTGGACGTACTCAACTTCAAGCGCACCAGGGATTCTGCCAACGCCACCGCCGCCGTCACCCCATCCACTACCGGCACCCCGGTGCGCGCCTGAATCCGTTCCTCCAGCCCGACCATGCCACCGCAGCCCAGGCAAATCACCTCGGCCTTGTCGACCGTGACCGCCTGCTCGGCTTCACGCACCACCGACTCGATCGCCCGCTCCGGGTCTTCCTCCAGCTCCAGCACCGCCAGGCCACTGGCGCGCACCGAGGCGCAGCGGCTGTCCAGCCCGGCCAGCTTCAGGCGGTCTTCGATCAGCGGCACGGTGCGGTCCAGGGTGGTGACCACCGAGTACCGATGGCCCAGCAACATGGCGACGCTGGCCGCCGCCTCGGTGATGTCCACCACTGGCACATTGAGCAGCTCCTGCAGGCCTTCGCGGCCGTGCTCGCCGTACCCGGCCTGGATTACCGCATCGAACGGCTGGTCATAGCTGAGTACCCGTTCCATCACCGCCACCGCAGCCAGGTAGCTTTCAAAATTGCCCTCCACCGATTCTGCGCCAAAACGCGGGGTCAGGCCGACGATCTCGGTGCCGGGCGAAGCCACGCTGCGCGCCTGGCGGGCAATGGCGTCGGTGATCGATACCGTGGTGTTGACGTTGACGACCAAAATTCTCATTGCGGTATTCCTTGTGCAGAACTCAGTGCTGGGCGCTGTCGACGGCAAAGTGCTCGCCGGAACAGTCCACGTAGTGTTTGTTGCGATCAGAGATCAGGTAGTACACGCCGCCGGCGATGGCGGCGCCGAAGAACCAGGAGAACGGCGTCAGGGCACTGAAGGCCGGCACCAGTGACAGCACCACGGCGGCGATGGCCGAGGGCACCAGGGCGGCCACCGCCTTGTAGTTGACCCCGCGGGTGTAGTGATAGGTGCCGCTGGCCGCTTCGCTGTACAGGTCAGGCACATGCACCTGGGCTTTGCGGATCAGCCAGTAGTCTACCATGATGATCCCGTACAGCGGCCCCAGCAGCGCGCCCAGGCCGGAGAGGAAGTAGACGATCACCAGCGGGCTGTTGTAGAGGTTCCAGGGCAGGATCAGCACCGCCAGGGTGGCGCTGATCAGCCCGGCGCGGCGAAAGTTCAGGCGGCTGGGCGCCAGGCTCGAGAGCACGAACGCAGGCGCAACGAAGTTGGCCATGATGTTCACCGCCACGGTGACGATCAGAAACGCCAGGCAACCGAGGACCAGGAAGGTCTTGTCGGGAATCGCGGCAACGATCTGGGTCGGGCTGTCGATCACCCGGCCATCGATGCTGAACTGCGCCCCGGCCAACACAAAGCTGATCACCGCAAACACCAGGATGTTCACCGGCAGGCCCCAGAAGTTGCCGACGCGGATGGTCTTGCGGCACGGCGCCGAGCGGGCGAAGTCGCAGAAGTTGAGGATCAGCGTGCCGTAGATCGCCAGCCACAGCGCGCCACCGGCAAACACCTGGGTCCACATGGCCCAACCGCTCAGCGGCTCACCGACCGACCAGGCCAGTTGGCCGTCGACCCGCAGGTACATCCAGATCGCCAGGATCAGCACGGTGGAAAGAATCACCGGCCCGGCGAAAGATTCGTACTTGCGCACCATCTCCATGCCGAAGGTGAGGATCACCAGCTGCACCAGCCAGATGGCGATAAAACTCGCCCAGCCGAGGCTGGACAGGCCGAGGATCGTGTCATGGTCGAAGCGTGCGAGGTCGGGCGACACCGCCACCAGCAGCACCCGCAACACCACCGAGGCCAGGTAGGTCTGGATGCCGAACCAGGCAATGGCGATCACCGCACGGATGATCGCTGGCAGCTGCGCGCCATAAATGCCGAAGCTCATGCGGCTGATCACCGGGAACGGTACCCCGGTTTTCTGCCCCATGTACCCCGAGAGGTTCATGAAGAAGTACACCAGCACGGCACCGATGCTCAGTGCTGCGAGCATCTGCCAGCCGGACAGGCCGAGGGCGAACAGGCCCATGGCGAAGGAATAGTTGGCGATGTTGTGCACATCGTTGGTCCACAAGGCAAAGATGCTGTAACCGCCCCAGCGCCGGCCTTCGACCTTGGTCGGCGCAAGGTCGGCGTTATGCAGCTTGGGGCTAAGCCCCCCCTGCTCGACCGATGCGGCCTGCGGCGGCAGGTAGGAGGTTTGCAGCGGGTTGGAAGTATCCGATTGCATGTTCCCCGGGCTCCTTCTGCAGCCCCTGAATGAGGGTACCGCAGCGAATTATTGTTGGATTTGAAGAGTGGGACCGCAGTGTTGGCGCTGCCCTGCGCCGATGCATACAAAGATTGAATACAATTTTTGTATTACGATTATCGATGAACAATTTGTGTGCCAGATGGCAGGCAGCGGAAAATCCTCCGGCGTCGTAAAAGGCCAATATCTCGTTGATTTTTATCTGATAAATATTTTTTTATGAGCTGCTGAACGGCTGATTAAACTGACCAAACGGTCAAACGCTAGAGGTAGAAAACTGAGAAATCAGGTAACGGGCCAGTGAATATGTACCCACTCAACAGCTACTTAAGTACACACATGAATATAAATATGTACCCAATCACCTGTGGGAGCTGGCTTGCCAGCGATGAGGCCAGTCCAGCCAGCACATAAGGTGGCGCCTGAATTGCGACCGCTTCGCGCTCGATCGCTGGCAAGTCCAGCTCCCACAGGTTCATCTGCTACACAGTGGTGCACAGCAGCCCACATTTGCGGCATGCTTATAAGGTCAAGGCATATCGGAGCTGGTAATGACGGAAAAACACCCCGCATCGACGGTAGAGCGCGTCTACCAAGGGGTTCACGAGGCCATCAGAAAGCGCACCCTGCGCCCCGGCATGAAGCTGGGCGAGTCGTCGTTGGCCGAGCTGTTCAAGGTCAGCCGCACCTCGGTGCGCGCAGCGCTCAAGCAACTGGAAGCCGACGGCCTGGTGTCCACCGAACTGAACAAAGGCGCCTGGGTATCACTGCCCAGCGACGATGACATCCGTTCGGTGTTCGAAACCCGCCGGCTGATCGAGATCGGCATTGTCACCGAGCTGTGCCGACGCGCCGACCCCGAGATCCTCGCGCCGCTGCACCAGCACGTTGCCGAAGAAGAAGCCGCCGCCGACGCCGGCGACCATGGGCGCTACGTCCACCTGCTCGGCGAGTTCCACCTGCGCCTGGCCGAAGTGCTCGACAACCCGGTGCTGCTCGATTGGTTCCGCAAGCTGATCGAGCGCGGCTCGCTGTACGCCTCGACCCTGGATGACGAGCGCCATGAAGCCTGTCGCGGCAACGAACACCTGCGCCTGCTGAGCCTCATCGAAGCCGGTGATCAGGCTGCGGCCATCGAGCTGGTGTGCACCCATTTGCGCGGTATCGAAGAGGCGATTCTCAAGGCCACGCAAACGCTCAAGGCCGACTATCACCCGCTCAAGCACCTGCTGGGCTGAGGCAGCGCCAGGCCCGGGGTTCGCATTCAGAAATCCACTGCAACCGATTCCAATATTTAATTTGTGGATAGGTACGGTCTTTCTATAGGGTGTGAATCAGTAGTAGGCAAAGGGCTGTGAAATGATCGATCGTGTATTCGTCAACGCTGTTGCTGCCGATGGCAGCCCGCTCAACCTCGCGGTTGCCGACGGGCGCATTGTCAGCTTGGGCAGCGAACGTCCGGCCAGCGCAGGTGCCGAAGTCATCGACCTGGCAGGCCACCTGGTGCTGCCAGGTCTGGTTGACGGTCACATCCATCTGGACAAGAGCTTTGTCGGCGACCGCTGGCACCCGCATCAACCGGCCGCCAGCCTGCGTGAACGCCTGGCCATCGAAAAGCGTGAACTGGCCAGTGCCCCGCCGATGCTCGAACGGGCCGAGGCGCTGATCCGCCAGGCGGTGTCGTTCGGCACCGTGGCCATGCGCAGCCATGTCGACGTCGACGCCACCACCGGCCTGCGCAACCTGCAGGCGGTGCTGGAGGCGCGGGAGAAATGGCGCGGCATCGTCGACATCGAGCTGGTGGCGTTTCCGCAAGCCGGAGTGATGTCCTGCCCCGGCACTGCCGAAGTGCTCGATGCGGCGATCCGTGAGGGCGCCGACGTGATCGGCGGTATCGACCCCACTACCCTCGACGGCGACGCCGACGGTCAGCTCGATGTGGTCTTCGGCATTGCCGAGCGCCATGCTGTAAAGATTGATATCCACCTGCACGAGCCCGGCCTGCAAGGTATCGAACAACTGCAACGGATCGCCGCCCGTACCCGTGCCGCCGGCCTCAATGGCCGCGTCGCGGTCAGCCATGCCTATGCCCTGGGCCAGGTCGACGACGAGGTAGTGGCGCGCACCGCCGCCACTCTTGCCGAAGCCGGAGTGGCGATCATGACCAATGCCCCGGGCGATCATGGCTTCCCGCCGATCCTGCGCCTGCGCGCCGCCGGGGTGAACGTGTTCGCCGGCAACGACAACATCCGCGATGCCTGGTGGCCCTACGGCAACGCCGACATGCTCCAGCGCGCCATGCTGATCGGCTACCGCTCGGGCTTCTACAGCGATGAAGAATTGAATGTAGCCCTGAGCATGGCCACCACGGCCGGTGCAGCAGTGCTGGGCAAAAGCGACTACGGTCTGAAGGTCGGCAACGAGGCGACTTTTATCGTGCTCAAGGCTGACAACGGCGCCGCCGCGGTCGCCGCCGCACCGGCCGAGCGGCGCCTGGTGCGCCGCGGCCAGCTGCTGCCGGCAGCGCCGACGCTGCAGTTCGAGGTGCGCGCCCGCTAAACAAACACATTTCTGCCGGCTTGCGCCGCAGAGAAAGACAATCGCCCACGGGCGATGCAACACAAAACCCCAGAACAACAACGACAGAAGGTGTTCCATGTCGAAGTCCAATTACTACGCTCCCCACGGCGGCCATCCGGCGCAGACCGAACTGCTGACCGACCGTGCCATGTTCACCGAGGCCTACGCGGTCATCCCCAAAGGCGTGATGCGTGACATCGTCACCAGCCACCTGCCGTTCTGGGACAAGATGCGCATGTGGGTCATCGCCCGCCCGCTGACCGGTTTCTCGGAAACCTTCTCGCAGTACATCGTCGAAGTGGCACCAGAAGGCGGCAGCGAGCGTCCTGAACTGGACAAGAATGCCGAAGCGGTGCTGTTCGTGGTCGAAGGCGAAATCGACATCACCCTGCAAGGCAAGCCGTACACCCTCAAAGAAGGCGGCTACGCCTTCATTCCGCCAGCGGCCGAGTGGAGCCTGCGCAACAACAGCGCCAAGAACGTCACCTTCCACTGGATCCGCAAGCACTACCAGGTGGTTGAAGGCCTGGCCCTGCCGGAAGCCTTCGTCACCAACGAAAAAGACATCGCACCGATCCCGATGCCGGGCACCGATGGCGCCTGGGTCACCACCCGTTTCGTCGACATGGCCGACATGCGTCACGACATGCACGTCAACATCGTCACCTTCCAGCCGGGCGGCGTGATTCCGTTCGCTGAAACCCACGTCATGGAACACGGCCTGTACGTGCTCGAAGGTAAAGCCGTTTACCGCCTGAACCAGGACTGGGTCGAGGTGGAAGCCGGCGACTTCATGTGGCTGCGCGCCTTCTGCCCGCAGGCTTGCTACTCCGGCGGCCCGGGCCCGTTCCGCTACCTGCTGTACAAAGATGTAAACCGTCACATGAACCTGGTGCTCAACCCACAGCGCTAAGGTTCACGGTTGCATGAAAAATCCCGCAGGCCACACGGCCTGCGGGATTTTTTGTTTATGGCGTCGGTGAATCAGCTGGCCGGCTTCCAGGCGCCCTGCTCTGCTGCCTCGCGGAATTTCGCCCGGTTGGCCGGAGTATCGGCGGGCTCCGACTCGCCAAAAATCGCCTTGAGCCAATGGCCGTCGGTGGGGTTGGGGAAGATGATGTACTGGCCGCCGAACTTGCTGCGGCTGGCGTCCACCAGCTGCGCACGCTGGTCGACCTTGTCGACATAGAAGCTGCGCTCGAAATCGTTGAGGTTGTCACCGAGCATCAGCAGCACGTTGTACTGCTCGGCGATCTTGTGCTGGGCCGGCTCCTTGTTCGAGCTTTCGCGCAGGATGGTCACGTGGGCTTCGTCGGCGTACGGTACCTTGAGCGCGCGCAGGTTGTTGAGCGCGTACTCGTAGGTCTTGTCGCCCTGGTCGCGGCTCGAAACGTAGAAGATCTCCACCCCGCGGGACTTGGCGTAGTCAAGAAACTCCAGCGCCCCCGGGGTCAGGGTCGGGCCATTGGCGGCGACCCAGCGGTCCCACACCGCGTCATCGAAGAACTCTTTGTCCTGGCCGATCAGAAAGCCCCAGTAGGTGTTGCTGCTGAGGATGGTGTCGTCGATATCGCTAATGATCGCAGGCTTCTTGTCGCCGGGCTTCTGCTTGGCCAGGGCCTGGTCCAGGCGCGCCTTGGCGACGTTGAAACCCTGGTAGTACAGCGCGCGGAATTCCGCCGCGGTCTGGCGCCAGGCCACCGCATCGACCAGCAGGTTGGAGCGCACAGCGGCGTCGGGGTTGGCGGTCTGCGCATGGACCAGGGGCGTGGCCAGCAACAGCAAGGCCAGGGAGATCGCGTTCTTGAGCTGAGGCATTCGGGGCGTTCCTTGTGATCTCCCGCTCTTGGATGGCGGGAGTGGGCTACTCATACCGCACACCGGCAGGGGCCACAATCGCCACGACGCGCGGGCGCAACAATGTGGCGCACCCGCACATCTTGGCTGGCTTCAAGGGCGGCCGGAGCGCGCAGTTCGTCACAGACCTGACGCCAGCGCGCTGCTGGCAAAGTAGTAGGTGCTCGGCTAGCATGCCGCTGAAAACCGGTGCTGACCGGTTGACCACACGGCCTTGAGCGGAAAGCGACACCCTTGCTGTTGAGCATCCCGACCCTGTTGCTGGTGGCCATTTTCATTTTCACCCTGATGGGCCTGCTGACCCTGCACGCCTGGAGCCGTGGCGTACGCGAGCAGACCCTCGGCTACCTGGGCGGCATGCTGCTGCTCGCGGCCTGCGGCGTGACCCTGATCAGCCTGCGCGGCATGGCCCCCGACTTTATTGCCCTGGTGCTGGGCAACGTTATCCTGCTGCTGGGCGCGGCACTGAACTGGACCGCCATGCGCGTGTTTACCGGCCGCCCGCCGCACCTGCCGGGGATGCTGGCCGGCGCGGCGGCCTGGTTACTGTGGGGGCTGATGCCGGGTTTCTACACCGACCTCGGCTTGCGGGTGACGGTGTACTCGATGCTCGTGGCGGCGTATGGCAGCTTGTCGATCATTGAGTTGTGGCGCAGCCGCCGGCAGTTCGAAGTCGCCTACCTGCCGGCGCTGATGCTGATGCTGGTGCACACCGGTTTCTACTGCGTGCGCAGCGTTGCCGACCACGGCGTGTCGCTGGATCAGGCAATCGCCAGCAATGGCCACGGCACCGGCTTCTTCTCGTTCATGCTGTTCGAATCGATGCTCTATGCCATCGGCATCGCCTATGTGACCCTGGCCATGGTGCGCGAGCGCACGGAGCTCAAATTCAAGGCCGCCGCCTACGCCGACCCGCTGACCGGCGTCGGCAACCGCCGGGCGTTCATGTCCTGCGGCGAAAAGCTGTTGGCCGACTGTGCCCGCCGTGGCGAACCGGTGAGCTTGCTGCTGTGCGACCTGGATCACTTCAAGCGCCTCAACGATACCCACGGCCACCAGACCGGCGATCAGGCCCTGATCGCCTTCGCCCAAGTCACCAGCAACAGCGTGTGCCAGGAGGATGTCTTCGCCCGTATCGGTGGTGAAGAGTTCGCTTGCCTGCTGGCCAATACCGACGCACAGACGGCACGGCAGGTGGCGCAACGCATCTGTGACAGCTTCTACGCTGTGCCGATGCTCGAACCCGGTTTTCTCAGCGTCAGCATCGGCATCGTCGGCGCCAGCGGCCCTGGCGAGCACGACCTTTCGCGCTTGCTGTCCAAGGCCGACAACGCCCTGTATGCCGCCAAGCGCCAGGGCCGTAATCGCGTGCATCTGTACCAGCCCTCTAGATGGCAGCCAACCGGGCATCCTGCAGATACGCTTTAAAGGGGTCGATCGACGCCGTCCCTACTCGCTCGCCAGGGTGCGCGCCAGCTCCGCGGCCAGCTCCTTGACCATGGCGTCTGCGGTCGGCCGATGAATGATCGCCACCTCCATGGCATCGATCGACGGTAGGCCATGCTCTGAGGTCAGCTGCAAATGCTCGGCGGTAACCGCCCGCAGCGGCAGCAGGCTGATGCCCATGCCGTTGGCCACCGCCGCCTGCAGGCCACTGAGGCTGGAGCTGGTGAAGCTGATGCGCCAGCGGCGGCCCATGCGCTCGATGGCGCCGATCATGTCGTCGCGGTACAGGCCGCGCGGCGGGAAGGTCACCAGCGGCACCGGGTCCTGGTCGAAGGCCGGGTTCTTGACGCTGTCGATCCACTGCAGCTTCTCCGGCCAGCAGGCCACCGCCTCACGGCTGTTGCGCCGCTGCTTGAGCAAAATCAGGTCGAGCTCGCCGTTGTCGTAGCTGGCGCTGAGGTCGCGGCACAGGCCGCTGGTGACCTCCAGCTTGACCTGCGGGTGCTTGCGGTTGAAGGTCGAGAGCAAATGGGTGGTGCGCCCGGCGGCAAAGTCTTCCGGCACGCCCAGGCGCACGGTCACCGCCACCGTGGCGCCAGACATCGCCTCGAGCATTTCATCGTTGTAGGCCAGCATCTGCCGGGCGTAACCGAGCAGCGTCTGCCCGGCGTCAGTGGGCAGCACGTCGCGGTTGCCGCGCTCGAGCAGCTTGTGCCCGACCATCTCCTCCAGCCGGCGGACCTTCTGACTGACCGTCGACTGGGTCGAGTGCAGGCGCGCCGCCGCCGTGGTGAAACTGCCGCAGTCGCTGACCATGACCACCGCGCGCAACAGGTCGAGGTCGAACAGCGGCCTATTCGATTTTTCACTGACAGACATGCTTTTATTTAACTTCTAAATAAGGAGCCCGACTTTTAACATGGCCCGACCCTGCGAGCAATCGCCCACCAGGAGGTACTGCCATGCTCCTTGAACGCCTGTCCACTCACCTTGCCGTGGTGTTTGCCATGCTCACATCGCTGACCGCCAATGCCGATGGCGGCACCCTCGAAAGCCAGCTGCGCAGCGCGGCCGAAAATGGCCAGGCAGCACAGGTACGCAGCCTGCTCGACCAGGGCGCCAAGCTCGAAGCCCGCGACAAAATGGGCCGTACCCCGCTGCTGCTGGCCACCCACAACAACCAGGTCGAAGCCGCCCGGGTGCTGATCGACGCCGGCGCCGACGTCAACGCCAAGGATTCCATCGAAGACAGCCCCTACCTGTACGCCGGCGCCCGCGGCCACAACGACATCCTCAAACTGACCCTGGCCCACGGCGCCGACCTGAGCAGCACCAACCGCTACGGCGGCACCGCGCTGATACCGGCGGCCGAACGCGGCCATGTCGAGACCGTGCGCCTGCTGATTGCCGCAGGCGTCGCCGTCGATCACGTCAACAAACTGCACTGGACCGCCCTGCTCGAGGCCATCATCCTCGGCGACGGCGGCCAGCGGCATGTCGACATCGTGCGGGAGCTGATCAAGGCCGAGGCTGATGTGAACCTTGCCGATGGTGACGGCATAACCCCACTGCAGCACGCGCGGCAACGGGGCTACAAAGAGATACAGGTGCTGTTGGAACGGGCCGGCGCCCGCGCCTAGCTGCTTTCCAGCAAACGATCGAGCAACCACAACCCCGCCGGCCCCGGCGGGGTCAGCTTCGACCAGGCCACATCCACCGCGATCGGCCGTGGCCAGCCGCGCAGTTTCAGCTCGGTGAGCTGGCCATGGCCGTACTGCTTGACCAGGCCGTGCGGCAACTCGGCCCAGCCAAAGCCCTCCTCGGTCATCTCCAGCAGCATCAGATAATCCGGCGCCGACCACACCCGCCCCTGGGGTTTGTTCACACTGTCGGTGTAGGTGTTCAAGTACAACTGACGATGCCCGGCCAGATGCGCCTGGGTCGGCTGCTCAAGCTGCGCCAGCGGGTGATTGCTGGCCACGAAAATCCCCATCTGCGCCTGCGCCGCCAGCCGCGTGGCGGCCACATCCGGCGGGTAGCCGGGTTGCGCGGCGAGCATGCCCAAATGTGCGCGGCCGCTCTGCAGCAGGTTCAGCACATCACCCGCCTCGGCGATCATGCATTCCAGCTCGATGTCCTGGTAGCGCTGCTCGAACAGCTGCATCACCCGGTTGTCCGGGTTGAGCTGGTGCATGTCGGAAAACACGATCGTCAGCCGCGGCTCGACCTTGTCCGCCAAGCGGATGCTCAGTTGGTCCAGGCGCTCGCTGGCGGCGAGGATCTCCTGCACATGGCCGAGTACCTTGCGCCCGGCTTCGGTCAGCACGGGTTGGCGGGCCTGGCGGTCGAACAGGGTGACGCCGAGGTCGGCTTCGAGGTTGGCGATTGCGGCGCTGATGGTGGATTGGCTTTTGCGTAGCTTGCGGGCGGCGGCGGAGAAGGAGCCCAGGGCGGCGGCTTCGACGAAGGCTTGGAGGGCTTCTGGAGAGTAGCGCATTGGGGGTATCGGTTTTATCGATGCAGGGAGCCACATTGTAGCGGGAAAAGCGATTTCAATACCGCGCTGGCGAAGCGTGCCCTGCCTGCATAACCCGCCACACCCGCGCAGCCGCCGCTAATTGAGGGTAAACAGGTCCCCTTCCACACTCCGGTCACCGTGTTTACGACGCTGCGCGGCAGCGTCGTAGACGATCAGCAAAAGCTCCCTGCTCTCCTCACCCGATTTGAACAAGCACATGCCCTCTGCATGATCGTCGCCTTTGCCGAACGGCACCTCCAGCACCGTCTCCAATTGATCGGCAAACACCACCTGCTCTTCATCGGCTGCGAAGCCGCCGCGCCAACGGAACACCGTGACCGGGCCGTCCAGGTCCATGGTCGGCCCCGCCAGAATCAGCAGGTCGTCGCCCCTGCTGCACAGGTCTCGCCCCCCCAGGCCGTTGAGCGCGAAGAAGTGCTTGCGGTAGCGGCGCCCACCCGGGCCGATCTTCTTGAGCACCAAGGTGTCGGTCGAGTCGCCATCGAGTTCGGGTTCAATCTCCAGCAGCACGGTCCAGCCGCGCAGCACCGGCCCCCGCAACCCCAACAACAGGCGCGAGCCGATGACGGCCAACCCTTCGATGTCGAAACCGTTGTCTTTGCCCGGGATGCGCAGAAAGTCGCGTAGCTGATCGTCCCTGGCAATTTCCGCGGTCAGGTCGTTGCCGAGCGCATTGCCATGCAACTGCGCCGCCGTACGTCCATCGCCATTCACCTTTGCGGCGAGCACATAGCTGCCGTTCTGCTGCACCACAGGGAGGCGCGCCAACAGAAAGCGATTGCCGTCTGCCTCTACGGTCGACAGGCGCTTGATGTTCTTCAGCGCAGACTTGTCGGCGTCCGCCTTCTTGCGCTTGAGGCTATGGGAGCCGACGATCCAGAGATACCCCCCGTCAGGGGCATAGGCCAGGCCCTCGATGTCGATCTCGGCTTCTGGATCGGGTATGGGCAGGTGCAGGTATTTCATGAGCGGGAAGGAGTGGTGCTCATCGCACGTCACGGCCTCACCGGGTGCTGCGGGCTGGATCGTCAGGCGTTCCAGGCTGGTGGTTTCGTCGTTGGCCAGCCACAGCGTGCCGCCGATCTGCAGGGCAACCGAAAGGCCATCGCGCAACGACGCAAATGCCGGATCAAAGCACAGCATCACGGTATTGGCTGGCTTGCTCATGGGGCTCTCCTGCGTTGAGGGGGTTACGCGAAGATGTGTATAGGCTAGTGGCTGTTTGTTAACAATCAAGGTTATTGGTAGGGGTCTAACTCTGCGGCAATTCTTGTTGTGGGGGCTGGGCGTGGGGCGTTTTCGTGCGTGCCGGGTTCCTTGGTCGCTGGCGTGGTTACCCGCGTGCAGCTGCCACCCCGTCGGGTAGAGTGGCCAAAAAACGACATAGCGTGAAGGGCTGCAATCGGCCAGTAGCGGACGTTCGTGAACCGAACAAAAGCCGCTTTTTGTAGGGTGCGCGGTGTGTTCATTAGGCCTTGAGGCTCGGTGCCTCGGTGCGTACGAGCAAAGCAGTTGTGGAGATTACGTGTTCGGCGGAAGCCGAAGAAGGCGCTAGCGGAAAGCGCCGCTGAAATGCCAATAGGCTGGCAGAAAAGTCGCCTGAACGAATTGCTGTTTTCGTAGTTCACTCGGTTGGGGGAATACCTCGAAACCAGGATGGGTGGTTTTCAGCAAGTGCTTGGCCTTTTCCAGACGCAGGGTCTGCAAGCAGGTTCCACCATGCCGAACACGTGGTCAGGAGACGCTGGAAGGTTTCGTGCGGGAGTAAAGTCTAGTCAAAACGTCCGCACAGCAGGCCTCTAGGATCTCGTCGGCTAGTGTTGAATCATCCGGACAAGCACGCGACAACATGAGTGCACCGACCACTTGGGCAATCACCACAATGCGTTGGGCACGTAACTCGCTTTCGGCCGAGTCCGCTTCGCCAGCTTTGCTCGCCAGCGTCGCCAGCATGCTTTCGAGGCCAGACGCAAACGCCGCTTTGATCTGCTCGGGCTGGCGTCCCGCGTCGGCAGACAGCGCTGCCATCGTACAGCCGTCACCCCGCGCGTCGCGATGTTCCCTGGACAGGTAGTACTTCACGAACCCCAGCCCATCCATCTCGTCCGCTCTGGCGGCGCCTTGTGCGAAACCACAGGTGGCCGCCTCCGCTAGCAGCTCGGCTTTGGACGCAAAGTGCTTGTAAAACCCGCCGTGGGTGAAGCCTGCGGCGGCCATCAAATCGGCGATACCCACGCCGTCGTAACCCCGTTCGCGAAACAGCACCGACGCCGTCTGGACAATGTGCGCGCGGTTTGCCTGCACCTGCGCTTTGCTGACTTTCATCTGCAGGACTCCTCTGGTTCGGCCATCAGAAATACCGGCATCATACATTGATGTTGATCATCATCAAAACTCTTGACAGTAAAGATGACGATCAACATCATAAATGGACTTTTAGTGAAACCGATCCGGCGCAGGTAACCTCATGACTGACAAAACCCTTTTCGAACCCTACACCCTTGGGCCGCTCACGCTCCCGAACCGTATCGTGATGGCGCCGCTGACGCGCAATCGTGCCGGTGCCGGTCTGGTTCCCAGTGAGCATGCCGCTACCTACTACAGTCAGCGCGCCTCGGCGGGCTTGCTGATTACCGAAGCCACGCAGGTCTCGGCGCAGGCTCAGGGCTACCAAGACACACCCGGTCTCTACACGCAGGCGCAGATCGACGGTTGGCGAAAAGTAACCGATGCCGTTCACGACAAGGGCGGGCGGATTTTTGTACAGCTGTGGCACGTCGGCCGTGTTTCCCACGTCGATCTGCAGCCCAATGGCGAAGCGCCAGTTGCCCCCTCGGCCATCCGCGCCGCGACCAAGACCTTCGTTAACAACGGTTTTGCCGATGTCTCCGAACCACGCGCACTGGCGCTGGATGAGCTGGCCGGCATCGTCGACGATTTCCGCCAGGCTGCGGCCAACGCTATTGCGGCTGGGTTCGATGGCGTTGAGGTGCATGGTGCCAACGGCTACCTGCTCGAGCAGTTCATCAAAGACGGCGCCAACGTGCGTACCGATGCCTATGGCGGCTCTATCGAAAACCGCGCCCGCCTCTTGCTGGAGGTCACTGCCGCAGTCGCCAAGGAGATCGGTGCCGACCGCATGGGCGTACGTATTTCTCCCGTCTCGCCGGCCAACGGTATTTCCTGCAGTGCTCCACAGCCGCAGTACGACTACATCGTCGACCAACTCAGCGCGTTGGGCATCGTCTATCTACACGTGGTGGAAGGCGCCACCGGCGGTCCCCGTGATGTCGCACCGTTCGACTTTGATGCGCTACGCAGCCGCTTCCAGAACACCTACCTGGCCAACAACGGTTATGACCTCGACTTGGCCAACACCCACCTGAACGCGGGCAAGGCCGATCTGTTTGCCTTTGGCCGCCCCTTCATCAGCAACCCGGATCTGGTCGAACGACTGGAGCAACGCGCGCCCCTGAACGCGCTGGATCCCACCACCCTGTATGGCGGCGGCGCCAAGGGCTACATCGATTATCCGACCCTCGAAATTTCCAGCGCCAATTAACCACCTGCTCATGCTGCGTGCGGCGGCATGGGTTCACCTTTTCGATCACGGGAAAACATCATGACCTCTAAGGCTACTGTTCTGATCACCGGCGCCTCGACCGGCATTGGCGCCATCTACGCACAGCGTTTCGCACACCGAGGCCACGACCTGGTACTGGTCGCCCGCGACCGGGCACGTCTGGACGCACTAGCCGTGCGTCTGCACGAGGAAACCGGTGTAGCGGTAGACGTTCTTGCGGCAGACCTCACTCAACCGGGCGATCTGGCGGCAGTCGAGACACGTCTGCGCGAGGACACCCAGATTGAAACCCTGATCAATAACGCCGGGGCTGCGATGTCCGGTCAGTTCATCGACCAATCCACAGACGATATCTCCCGCCTCGTCACGCTCAACACCACCGCACTGGTTCGCCTGGCCAGCGCCATCGCCCCGCGTCTGGCGCAGGCTGGCAAGGGTGCGATCGTCAATATCGGCTCGGTGGTTGGCTTCGCGCCGGAGTTCGGGATGTCGGTCTATGGTGCGACCAAGGCTTTTGCGCTGTTTCTGTCCCAAGGGCTGAGCCTGGAGCTCGCGCCCAAGGGCGTCTACGTGCAGGCCGTGCTGCCGGCCGGAACCCGCACCGAGATCTGGGAGCGTGCAGGCATCGACATCAACACGCTTGCCGACCTGATGAGCGTGGACGACCTGGTCGACGCGGCACTGGTCGGTTTCGACCGCCGTGAACTGATCACCATCCCGCCGTTGCACGACGCGGCGCGCTGGGAAGCGTTGAACGGTGCACGACTGGGCCTGATTTCTGACTTGCGTCAGGCGCAGGTCGCCGAGCGCTATCAGGTCAAGGCGTAAAGGCCGCTCCGGCACGTTGCCCCAGGAGAGAACCATGACAGCCCAGGTAAAACGCGCCGAACCAAGTGGCGTACCAAGCCCCAGCTACATCGACACCCCCACACGCTCGGTCACGGTTGGCAGCACTGCATTTGCCTACCGTGACCTGGGCCCGCGCAGTGGCGTGCCATTGATTCTGCTGAACCACTGGGGCGCGGTGCTGGATAATTTCGACCCGCGAATCGTGGATGGGCTCGCCCGCACGCGGCGCGTTATAGCCATCGACTACCGAGGCATTGGCGCCTCAGGCGGAACCGCACCAGTGACCATCGATGGGATGGCGCGGGATGTGATTGAACTGAGCAAGGCGCTGGGTTTGAACATCGTCGATCTGCTGGGTTTCTCTCTCGGGGGCTTCGTCGCACAGGACATCGTGCTGAAGGCCCCTGAGCGCGTGCGCCGGCTAATTCTGACGGGTACGGGGCCGGCAGGTGGAATCGGTATCGAACAGGTCGCCAAGGTCTCTTGGCCACTGATGCTCAAAGGTCTTTTGACCCTGCGCGACCCAAAGACTTATCTGTTTTTTACCTCCACAGCCAATGGCCGGTTGGCTGCCAGGGCTTTTTTGCAGCGGCTGAAAGAGCGCAAGTCAAACCGGGACAAAGGCCCGACTCCCTATGCCTTGCTGCGCCAACTGAAGGCCATCAAGGCGTGGGGCCGGCAGGCGCCTCAGTCGCTCGACCGCATCCGTGTCCCTGTCCTAATCGCCAATGGCGATCAGGACATCATGGTGCCGACCGAGAACAGTCACGACATGGCGCGGCGCATCCCTGGCGCGCAACTGGTGATCTACAACGATGCTGGGCATGGCGGAATTTTTCAGTATCACAGCGAGTTTGTGCACACAGCACAGGCCTTTCTTGAGGCCCAACCGGAGTCTATCGGGGCGATCAGCTCCCTTAGCGCAACGGAAACGATGAAATGAGTCAACCAACGGCAATTGTGTTCGGCGTGGGATCGGTACGCGGCGTTGGCGGGGCCGTGTGCAAAAGTTTTGCGCGCGAGGGCTATCACGTCATCGTTGTGGGCCGTACGCCAGCCAAGATCGACACGGTGGTGGCAGAAATCACCGCTCTGGCCGTCGGCAGCGCCGAGGCGTTACCAACTGACGTAACCGACGAAACCCAGGTAATGGCCGGTGCCATTGGGCCGGGGCACCGTGATCTTCACGGGCGCCTCAGGCAGCCTGCGCGGCAAGCCCGGCTATGCCCACTTCGCCGCTGCCAAAGCCGGGTTGCGCATGATCGCGCAGAGCATGGCTCGTGAGTACGGGCCCAAAGGCATCCATGTTGCCCATGTCGTCATTGACGGCGGAATCAGTGGAGATCGGCTTCAGGCCGTCTTTCCCGACAGAGACCTTTCCGCGTCGGACGGCCTGCTCGGCTATGCCATCGCCGACAACTACTGGCTGCTGCACCGCCAGCCGAAATCGGCGTGGACCCAGGAGCTCGACCTGAGACCGTTCAAGGAAAACTGGTAACTGCGTCGCCTCAAGCCCCCGGCCCCACGACACCCATTCGTTCAAAAACTCCAGAGAACCATCCCACCATGAAGGCGTTCATCATTGATCGTTACGGGAAGAAAGAGATTGGCCACATCAGCGAAATGCCCGCCCCTGAAGTACGGGATGATGACGTGCTCATCCAGGTTCACGCGGCGAGCGTCAACCCGTTGGATAGCAAGATCAAGAGCGGTGAATTCAAGCTGATTCTTCCCTACCGTCTGCCGCTTGTTATGGGCAACGACGTGGCCGGTAAGGTCGTGCGCGTTGGCGCCCGCGTTCGCGACTTCAAGCCGGGTGACGAGGTTTATGCGCGTCCGGATGATGACCGCATCGGCACCTTTGCCGAGCTTATTGCCGTCAAGGCGTCGTCAGTTGCAGTGAAGCCCAAAAACCTCAACATGGTAGAGGCCGCCGCCCTGCCGTTGGTGGCGTTGACTGCCTGGCAGGTGCTGGTCGAAACCGCTCAGTTGCAGAAAGGGCAGAAGGTATTTATCCAGGCCGGTTCCGGCGGTGTCGGATCCGTTGCCATCCAGTTGGCCAAGCACCTGGGCGCCTTTGTCGCCACTACCACGAGTACAGCCAATGTCGATTGGGCAACCGCTTTGGATGCGGACGTCATCATCGATTACAAAACGCAGGATTTTTCCAACGAACTGCGCAACTACGACGTGGTGCTGAACAGCCTGGGCAACGACGAGTTGAACAAATCTCTGCATATTCTCAAACCCGGTGGGCACCTCATCTCCATTTCCGGGCCGCCCACCCCGGCGTTTGCCGCCGCGCGTGGCCTGGCTTGGCCGCTCAAACAGGTGCTGCGTCTGCTGAATGCCGGTATCCGGAGAAAGGCAAGGCAAAAACAGGTGGATTACTCGTTTGTCTTCATGCAAGCCAGCGGCGCACACCTGCGCAAAATCACTGCCCTCGTCGAGGCCGGCGCCATCCGCCCGATCATCGACAACGTTTTTTCCTTCGCCGACACCGCTAAAGCACTGGCCTACGTTGAAAGTGGGCGCGCCAAGGGCAAGGTCGTGGTGAAAGTAATTTAGCCAGCAGCCCCCGTCGAGTTCGCAATCCAGGAGAAGACCATGACTATTTCTAAATCAGCCCGCGTTGGCACGCGCGCTATGGGCTGCGGCGACTGCCAACGGCCCTATCGACATCCTCATCAATAATGCTGGTTTCGGATACTTCCGCCGCTTCGACGAGGTCGACTGGACACGCGACGCGGAGCTCATGCAGCTCAACATGAACTCCCTGGTCGCCCTCGCACGATGCTTTGTAGACGCACACAAAACCACTAACACGCCCGCGTACATGGTGAACATAGCGTCCACCGGTGCATACCAGTCCGTACCCAACATGGCGCTCTACGCCGCCTCGAAAGCCTTCGTTCGCAACTTCAGCGAAGCGCTCCACGACGAACATAGCGGCACGCCCTTATCGGTCACCTGCATCTGCCCTGGCGGCACTGATACAGCCTTCCACAGTGCGTCAGGCGGCGACCACTCATGGATCGCCAACGCTTCGACCAAAAGCGCAGCGTTTGTCGCACAGTCCGCCATCCAGGCCATGTTGCGAGGCAAGCGCACGGTTGTACCTGGACTGTTCAATAAACTGACGTGTTTTGGCGTGCGTTTTCTGTCACGCCCTCTCGCATCACGGGTCACCACGTACGTGCTGGGCAAACCGACATTGGCTCTACCGGTACGCACTAAGGGTTGACCAAACGTCTGCTACTGGCCGTTTGCTGTCCTCCAGCAAGGGCTGCTTTGGGTCGATAGCAGCCGTTTGCGACTGGCCGCTTTCGCCCCATAGCGGACGGTGACGGCTCGGTTGTTGCTTCGACGCTTTTCAATAAGCATCATCGGGGTTCGACAAGGAGACGTCCCCATGACCAAACCTGTGCTTCATCTCATGTCAGGCAAGATTGCTTCCGGCAAATCAACGCTGGCCAAAAGCTTGGCAGCCGAACAATCCGCAATCCTGCTGAGTGAGGATCATTGGCTCTCACGGCTTTACCCTGATCAGATCAAGTCAGTGACCGATTATGTGCGCCTTGCACGCCAGATGCGGGAAGTACTGGGCCCGCTCGTCATCGATGTCCTGAAGGCTGGCGTGACTGTGGTTTTGGATTTTCCCGCTAATACTCCTCAAGATCGACAATGGCTGCGTGACTTGGCTGATGCAGCCGAGGTTTCTCATTGTGTCCATTACATCGAGGTGGACGATGACACCTGTCGAGACAGGTTGCATCTTCGCAACAACCGCGCCGAACATGAGTTTGCGGCGACTGACGCGGAGTTCGATCTGATCACTAGCTACTTTCGCGCCCCGGATGAGGGTGAGGGGCTCCAGATTGAAGTTCATCGTCTTTGACGGGCAGTAACATCGTGAGGCTGGGTTATCTGAAATGCCCGTTTTTGGGGCAGCTTTGGATCGAAAGCATCACTCGCAAACGAAAGCTAACGACCCATAGCAGACGGTCAGCACAGACAACCTTTCAAGTACACCAGGCACGGCCCCAGAACAGGTTGCCACACGATCTCATGCACAGACAGATCAGGTAAGGAGTTCGCCTGTGTCGTAGTCAAACCGGTAGACCGATTGATCGAAGTCTACGGCTCTAATATGGTCGTGCAACAAGTCAAAGCCTTCAGTAAAGATGTCTGCGCCCCACGCTTGCCAGATGAGTCGGCCATCTGTAGAAAAACGAGAGATCGCTAACTCTCCGTGAGCAATCAGTGCTCCCCGCTGACTTTGCCAATAGATACCAAAGCACGTGGCGACGTCGACCTGAAGGGACCAGAGAAGACGATAGGGATGCACGATTGAAATGCAGGCAATGTGATTGCCGACGGCCAACAGCATAGTGTCTTCGATAACCAAGGCCGAGTGTGCGTGGACATCGGTGGCACCACCCCCTGCACCCACTACCACGATCAATTCCCCGTTTAAGCTCACCCCATGGTTAGACCCTATCGAGTCCGTAAGTGGGATTTCAGATGCGTAACAGCGCCTGTTGTCAGTAGAATTGAACGAATGAGTCGGCTCATTAGTAACTGTGATCAATCCGTAATCGGTATGCAGATTCATTGGTTTCATCATCCGGAAGATCGATGATTATGCCTGTCCAGGGTGCTTGAGGGCGATGCACTGTGAGTGACGCCACTCTTGGTCATTGTCGACTGACACCTTTGGGTCGATGGCAGCCGGTCACGGATGACCGCACTCGACCCTTAGCGGACGTTTAGAGTAGAGAGAAAAATTTGCTACCCATTTGTCAAAGTTGGGCTTTCATCCGCGCCAAAGGCATCCGGCTGGGCGACTTGTTAGACTAGCCGGGTAAAACTTTTTCCTTCAGATTCAAGGCTCAAAATAGAGGACTCGATGTAATTTTTCTTCCATAGAAGCTTCCTGGTAATGTGGGGATCTTTTTTATGCTTTTCTATTTTGATTAAAAGATTGGACGTAACATTATCCTTCAGCTCGCAATGCGTAATTAATGCATCACCAAGTTGAATACTGCCTTCCATTTCCAAAATATAAAGTACATTCAGAATATACTCGGATTGGTCTGGAGAAACTATCGTAGGAATATACGATCTTTTTGGTAAAAACTTGTAGTGAGGAGAAGATGGACCGAAAACCTCTCCATAAATCCTTTTCTCATGTAGAAAAATTTTCTCGCCAAACCGTTGATCGATTAAAATTCTTGGTGTAACTGCTTTTGTTGATTCAATAAGATAGGCGTCCTCTACAGCAGGCCCAAAGAAACTTAGCTCATCAAAATAAGCACTTCCATATGTAACTCCACCTCTGACAAGATACCCTTCGTTCAGTAGGCGCAGCATCATTACTGAAGTATTAAGCAATGCGACCTGAAATAGCTTACTTAAGTCCTTTTTTGAGTCTTTCACGTCAGGCTTATATTTGTAAAATACGTAAGCGCAGTCAGAAAAACTAAAAAGTTTTCGAGTATAGGCGACATGCTCTTTTTCTTTGGTGCCTTGGAGATCCTGGCTCTGCTTCACTGACTCATGAAATATCCGGTGAATTTTGTATTTCTCTTCAAAGGAACTCATCTCCCTAGAACCTAAAATATCTAGGAAAATAACAATCATATCCTCATAGTTTCTCAAAATTTTCTCCAAGCAGCCTAGCGGCTGGATAAATCGAAACCAAGCTATCGATAGCTGCGGTGTAGTCCTCGGTGTCAGGAAGTTCCTGCCCGATAGCTTCTGAAGCTTTAGAGTAAAGGGTGTGGATCTATTTCTCTACCCTAAAATTCCGCTGTTGGCCGCAAGCCGCCACTCAAGGATGGCTACTCTCGGCCAGCAGCGGCATCTGGCCCGCCTTAGCGAAAACTTGCAGCCCTCAACATTGTCAAGGGGCTGCACTCTCAAAAGCCAACGTAATTTGTAATGCTGACTCACCGATTTATTAAAAACACGGGCTGTGCGCTTTCCCTATCACACACCCCGTCAGCCCATTCGTAGAACTAGGTAAGTATCATCTAGCTTTAAATGAAACTTTATGCGGGCTGGGGAGTTAAGCTCGGGGGTTGGTGGAGCCATACCTTGCTGACTCGAAACGCATCAAATTCGAAATCATCGGGGATAAGGTCGCGAGGTTTAATTGGACTATACATACCAAGTTGAACCCGGCGATTAAGTTCGGATTTAAGCCCTTCATCAAGATTATCCCACCACACAGGTGAAGCCCATGTATTTTCACAGAATGTGTAGCAGTATTTCACTAGCGCTGTAGATAAATCTTTGGGGGCAAGGCTTGTGAGAGAATCAATAAATCTTTTGCAAACTTTATTGTGCATGCTCAACCATGAGAATACAAAACATCCTTTGTTTTCATAGCTTATCGCATTATAGATCAGATGGCTCAACTTGCCGCCACGAAGGCCAAGATTCTGTAATCGCGCTCCGCTGAAGTCAAATTCCGGTTGAGTTGACCCACTTACTAAAATATCGGGGACGTCGCTAAGTTCAATGACAAAGTGATTCATCTCATCAAATCGCCCACTTAATAATAGGGTATCCATCTCGTTCTTAATCGAGTTCAACTCATCTAGCGCCAGCTTGATTCCGAACTCTTGCCGCTTAGCCTCCTTTTGAATAATTTCCTGGACCTGACGCGGCTGCCCTCGGTCGGAGATTTTCATAAAGTCAATGCCCAAAAGTTGTTCTTCTTTTGCGTAAAGCTCTCGGCTCGTCGAGCGATAGGCAAGCAAAAATAATTGCTCATTAGACAAAGTAATCTTCCGATCTTCAAGTGCTGCGAAAAGTTCTTTGTCGTGATATGAACAAAAGCCGGTAAAAGTAGAAGCATCATTGATCCCGACTTTTTTTGTTACCAAGACTCCTTCTGTTTTAATAAGTTCATTTAAGCTTGTCCTAGTGCCCATGACATGCCCATTTTCAGCGATTTGCTTAAGGCTTCCGCTTTTGGAGATAGTATGAGCCTTAATTACTTTGGTGGTGCACAAGCCGTCATTGAGTGTTTCAGCACAGCATGTTTTAGTATGCCTCTTTGTTTGCTTCTCAAAGTCCTGACGCTCCAGTGGCGGTTCATGCTCACGATTGAGGTGGCATTTTTTAAACTTTTTCTCAGAACCGCACCAACAGGCCTCATTCCTTCCGGGAATAATGAACATCCGTATCTCCTTTGATTTAGTAAAACATCTTATGTGCTTTGCTAGGGCAGTTCTTTAGTTGCAAAACCTTGCAGGGTGTTACCGGAGCGTGTCCGTTTTTCAAACGTCTGTCGGCCATGAATCTAAGCATGAAACGGACAAATCATAACAACAAATCGGGCAGAGTGCCATCATGACTTTTTGTAAGCTCTTGCTCTAGGGGAGTGGTTAAATGGTTAAAGTAATCTGTGCAAGATTGTTCGTGAGCGTAATGCCTATACCACCAACACATTGGACTTGGGCATAAGCTGCAAACTACTTTCGAGACATATCTTATAACAGGGCTGAATTTTCAAGCAGAACAATAGTGCACATCAGTACTGCAACGCTATTTTATATCAAATAGATGTGAGACTATGCGTACATCTCTAAAGCTGGAACTACTCTTTTTCTGCCTCTAGGTTCTGTACGAAATCCCGAGAAACCCAATCGACGTCCCTCGGAAGCTGAAGTTTTGTAGAGTTTCCAGCCATCTACGGAAAGGAATCCTGTGATGGCAAAGCGTTACGAACTCTCGGATGAGGCTTGGGCTGTGGTCGCTGATCTCTTCACCGAAACCCATGGCCGGGGGCGGCCCCGCCTGAGTGACCGCCTGATGCTCGATGGCGTGCTCTGGGTGCTCTGCTCAGGTGCAGCGTGGCGAGATATGCCGGAACGCTTCGGCCCGTGGTCAACGGTGTATCAACGGTTTCGGGGCTGGCGAAACCAGGGGGCATTCGATCAGATGCTCAAACGCTTGCACCTGAGATTGAATGAGCAAGGCTTGATCGATGTGCAAACCTGGATGATCGACTCAACCGCAGTACGTGCAACCCGAGCCTCTTCTGGCGCCGGGAAAAAAGGGGGCCTGACGAGCCTGCCGATCACGCTCTAGGCCGCAGTCGCGGTGGCCTGACAACCAAAATCCACATGCTCTGCGACGCCAACGGGACACCATTGCGCTTCCTCCTCTCTGGAGGTCAAGCCAGTGACATCAGCTATGCCCAACCCCTGTTGGACGAGGTTAGCATTCCATCGAGCCAACGTGGCCGCCCGCGTAAGCGCTGTAAATGGCTGCTTGCCGACAAGGGCTACGACGCCGAAGCGCTACGCCGTTACTGCGACCAATATCGAATGCAACCCGTCATCCCGCTGCGTTCGATGAAACGCAAACCCAAGCCTGGCTTACCAAGACTGTTTGATCGGCCCAAGTACCGACAACGCAACATCATCGAGCGCATGTTTGGCTGGCTGAAAGAGAACCGACGGATCGTGACGCGCTTCGACAAGCTCGCGAAAAGCTATGCTGCTATGGTCTCGCTGGCTTGTTCCATGCGGTGTTTGCGACATCTCTTTTCGTACAGAACCTAGATACATCCGGTCCGAAGGGCCTTCGACCCAAATAACGCAGTTGGCCTGCAATAGGTCTGCAGCTTGATAGCCTAGACGGTCAAGCGCCTGGGTGATATTGGCCTCGACAATCTTCTGTCCCAGCGCCTGGAAGATGTTCACGTCACTGCTGATGGCAGCATTGATTAGCGCTGCCGAATGGGTACTGATCACCAATTGAAGAGCCTTTTCCTCAGCGATCTGCAAAACTCGCTCGAACATGCGCCTCTGCAATCTTGGATGTATGTGCACTTCAGGCTCTTCGAGCAGGCAAATACTGTTATCTTGCACATGGTTAAGCCAGTGAAGTATCGCAGCACAGGCTTTCCAACCAGAAGGATACGAACTCACTTTGACATTGTTGGGCATGTCCATTCGTGGTTGACCCAATTCGCATTGATTGCGGAGCCAGGTGGAAACGACGCCTTCATCTAAAGCGTTGATGGCATTGCCATCCAATGGCACATGGGATTTGTTGGTATGGCTCTTCCAGTCGATTACTCCGGTGAGCAGTTCGGCGAGATCGTTGAGGTTTTCCAGTGCTTGAGCATTTACGTCTAGGGATGAGCCACCACAATTCAGATATTCGACCTGAACTAGTGCAGCTGGAGGGATTTTTCCTTTGGCCGGTTGTTCGGAAAATCTGTCCAATAATTTCTGAGTGATTTTCGTGAAATGACCGCCTGCCGGCCTGTAACCCATTTTACAAATGATTTTCTGGAATGTTTTGTCCATGGGAGTAGGGACGAAGCGATACAGATAGGCGCTACCGTCCTCGAACTCGATACAAAACTCTGGTGTGCAGCCAAACTCCGGGTTGTCCCGAGCAAGGGTTGGAAGGACGTCCGGCCAGCTCAAGGCTCTAATCATGTCAATGACCGTGGATTTACCTGCTCCGTTTTCTCCGATCAGCAAGTTGAATCTTGCGAGATTTAGCCGGGGGAGATGCTCAGCGGCTTGGCTGTAGTCGTGATGGTTGTCCTGCACAGATGCGTTGAGTTGTCGGATGGACTTGTAGCCAATGGATGTGATATGCATAAGAGAGCACCTCTTCCTTGAGTCGATTGACGTTGGGATGCATCGGACCAACCTCTTTACTGGGGTTCGTGATGCCAAGATTGCGGTGAAAGAGAGTAAAAAGGAACAGACTTACTGGGGGCGCGGTCCGTTTTTTGTTGGTTATTGTCTTTCATGACTGGCCGCTTTGGCTCGAAAGCGGAGGGGTGCGAGTGGCCGCTATCGACCCAAAGCGGCCCTTCTTGGATGCCAGCAAATTACAAGAGCCGAACGTATGGTAGGAGTTTGTACCGTACATCTTCCCTTGCTACGACTGAATAAAGCCTATGGCAGAGGAACATTTTTGGGTACTATTTTCCCCAGAAAATTTGACCGCTGACTCACTAGGAATTGACCTTTGACTACACACGCTCTCAACTACGAGGTAATGATTGCAGATTTAAAGCAAGTGGCGGATAAATTTATAAGCGTAAATCATTTCAAGGTGAAAAATGCGGAGGTCATTCTGCAGATATCCGACAGCCAAGAGATCAATGCGAGGGTTTATCTTTCCGCTAGCGATCAATACATTGTCAGGCTTTATCGTGGCGTATTGGAATCCTGCCTGAGCTTTGTTGAAGATACAGTAGATTCATATTACCCTTTGGTGGCAGCACAAACACACCTGGATAGAGAAACTTTCTTGCGTGCGACATGCTCATGCGTCACGGAATATATGTTTCTGCATGAGTACTGCCATGTCATTCGCGGCCACATCAATTATCGAGATTTTAGGAAGCCTTTGTGGGTCGAGCGCCCAGAACTTGAACTCCAAGATATACGGTTCTTGGAGTGCGATGCAGATATATATGCCGCCAACTTTCTTTTTGCTCGCACCTATTCTGTTTTCAAGGATCCTAAGGTAGCGATCAGATTATGCGATCTGATGCAGTGCTATGTGGTTGGCATCAGGTCAATGTTTGAAATGCTCTACAGAGTTAGTGAAGTAGAAGATTTGCTCCACGAAGAAAGTGAACATCCTCATTCGCTTGTACGAGCTTATATCGCCGTGTGCATGGGGGTCTCCGGTCCTGTCAGCGAGTGTTTAGATGAGGACGCGGAAGAATGCCGTGCTTTAGCGATGCGCGAACTCTTGAGCTACGAAGCTTTTCTATATAAAGATCGCCCAATCGACCCTGGTTTTCTACAAAGCAATTTCGAACGCGAGCTCAATATATGGACTACCCGTGAGCAGGACTTAGTATTTTTTAATTTGTTAAAAGTCCAAAAAGTTTCCATTTTCACGAAAGCTCGCGAATGGTTGCGAAGGTCGAAGCGATTCACCCGGGATTCAAAAATCCAGACCCAACCGTGATTAAAATTGTTTAGATCGACCAAGGTCTGCTCACCGGATTCACGGCTATGTGTTCGAGTTTTTTGGGCTCCGCTAGAAAAAACGTATCCGCCGATCTCCCCCTGATCTTCAGCGAGCACTAGAATTCTTATGTCCTAGAGCCGAAAAATTTGGTCGTTGGGTAAGCTAGAGGAACTGAGACGGCTTTCGAATGACCGCGATGGGTCCATAGCAGACAGTCGCGGCGGCCTGCTTTCTACCCGAAGCAGCCCTTACTGTAGAGCAGCTAACTGCCAAGTGGCCATTCTCTATGTTTCCTTGAATTGGTTAATTCAATTTGAGGCGGCAGGGTGCATACAAATCTCAAAGGTTAAAGACTTGCCGAGCGAGTTAATCTAATAAGCGTTAAGGCTTCTGCAATCGCTAACGATAATGCAATGTTGATGCCGCATAAAAATAGACTTGTTTACCCAGGATAATAGTCCAATGAAAGTTCAAAAGCCAAAGGGCAAACCTGCTTCCGACAACCTGCAACCCTCTGCTAGAAGCGAAGAATATTGGGAGCTTATAAAGCGCATTCTACTGGCTGGTGTGATGCTTTGTTTTTTGATTCTCGTTATCCCAAGCCAATGGAGGGTTGTTTATTCCGCAACAAGTGTGTTTTTGATTGCGATAGGAGTCGGCATCAGGATGGCGCAGATTAACCATCCAGGAAAATACGAATTTACCGAATTTCGGAGTGACGCAGTACGCTGGTACGAAAACCTTAATCGTCGCCACCAACTTTATCTTAATGTTACTATGTGCATCCCATTTCTTGGGTATTTATACGTACTGGACGCAAATGGTTTATTTGTCCCGGTCGCTGCATTATTTTTGATTTACTGTCTGGGTGTTGTTTCGTATGATGTATGTCGCATATATGCAATCATCTGCGAAACCTTTATTGGCAAGGGAGTTATCTCCGTTATATTTGTTATTGGCTCCAATCTCGCACTCAGCATATCGGGAAAAATAATCGGAGGAATGACGCATGTGCCCCCAACCACTTTCCCACACACTCTGTCTTTTTTAGCAATCCTTGCTGTTCCATTTTTGTTTGTTGCGGCGGGAACAGTTTTCATTTTTATAGCCAGCACAATGGCTCCACTTATTATTTATGGATCAAGCTTTGCGAAAAAAGCACCTCGATTTGTAAAGTGGTTTTTTGGAGTTGAGCTTGATGGCTCGAGAAGTCGCTATATTGTTGCGACGTTGATCTTTCAAGTGTTTTTTTATGTGGGTATTGGGACGTTGACACCTGCTGTAATGCTCGCTGTCATAAATAAATACAGCCAGCAAATAGAACTGACTATTGGTAGATCCATATACGAATTTGACATGTATCCCGGCACGGAGTGCAAGGCTGCTTTTGGCCATCGTCAAGCATCACTGGGTGATGAAAATTATATTCTCGCAAGTGAACAGTCAGCAGGAGTAGTGTTCGAGCCCCCCAGGAAGTGCTCTCTGTGACCGCTCCCTCACCTTGGAAAATTAAGTGTAGAGCGCGCCAGCGCAATGTGAGGCAACGAGGTGAGGTAAATTAGTCAACGCACCGCGAGGAGTGCCGTCGTAAGCGCTTCTACGATCTGCTTTTGGTCATAATCGCAGTTCATGAACGTCTGCTATGGGTCGATAGCAGCCATTCGCGAGAGACCGCTTTCGCCCCATGGCGCCGTTGGCGCACACCAGGATTCGGCCAGATGCGCCCACAAGCCACCCCAGTTCGTTGCAAGAGTTGGCCCGTCTGGCTAAAGCCGCTCACTCATAGATCTTGCCGCAGTACAAGAAAACGGCGAACTGCCGCCACGAATTGGATGGTAGAAGCCCTTGACTCAACCCGAAACCGCTACTTTCCGCCCATGAAATAGCACCCTCCAGAAACGCTTCTATCGTCGTGTTCTCCCAGTCAATACTTGTTGATTTGTCTGCCGCCAAAGCCCGGGCAAACCTCAAAAAGGTCTCAGCATCTCTGACCTGATCCAAATGTTCATGAAGCTCCACAACATTCTCCATGCAAAGTCTGCATCACAGGTGGTGCGCCAGTTTCTCCCATCAGCAATGCAATGTCTGTAATGGGTCAAAAGCTCCCATCAAGAATCCCAGCTTGAATCCCCACCCCAACCCCGTTACCCTCCCCCAGTCGCTGCAAATTCAGCGACTCGGGCTTGGCGGTCCGAGACGAAGGCGCAAAGCGCCCCACAATCACCCTCGCAGGCGCTTTTTTTGTGCCCGCGATGATGCTTTATGGCGGGCTGCGCATGGACTTCTTCGGAAGTGCCGGGTTCCTTCGTACCGGTCCGCCAACCTTGCGTAGTCCGTCACCCTTCCCTGCTTGGCGGCAGGCGGTGGCGGATCCTTTCTACGAAGGAGCACCACCATGACCAAACCCGTTCCCGATCCACCCCTCACCACTCAAACCAGCACCACCTTCGGCTCCTGCAACGGCAGCCACGATCCGCTGTTCGCCGTCCGCGCCGGTGTCTCGTCCGAAGACGCCCTGATCCACACCTCCATCCTGCTCAAAAGCGCCTACCAGACCAACGCCCACGCCTGTGAATTGGTCGATGCCGAGGTGCGCGGGTTGCTCTGGGCGACCGAGCAATCACTGGAGATGAGCCTCGCCCTGGTCGAGGCGTTGCTGGACGAGGTCGAAGCGCGCTCGGCAACCGCAGCGTTGTTACGGCGCTCGCTGCAAGCAGGCCAATCGGCGGTGGGGTAATCGCCTGCGAGTGTCCTGGGCCGCCGATGCGGCCCGCTCGTCCAGTGCCGAGCCTGGGCACCCGCCGCGTCGCCCCACTCCTTTGGCCCAAATCAAGCCGCCGGGCCTGGTTCGCGAGACGATGGCTGAAAGCCGGCCACCGCCTTGAGCTCAGGCAACGCCATCGATCCAATTGCGCGGCATTGCATACCAGCATCGAATGCGTCATCTGGACTCGCCCCGTGTCAACGTGCGTGTGATTGGGTCAGATTGCCCTGAATATATTCGCCACGTCCTTACGGCAGGCACGTTTAGTTGACCAGGCTCAGCCAGGGCCAGCGTTCACGATAGCTCGCCGCTTTTTGGCTGAACAAGCCAGGCAGCGGGTTCAGTTCGTTAAGCCTGAGCAGGTTGTTCTGAAGATCGTCCAGGCCATGTGTGCTGTATAGCGCCCCTGTGTAGACATCCACTCCCAGGCAGGTTGAGCTGATCAGGTAGCGATCTATGCCATCGGTTACTTTTCTCAATTGAGGATAGGCGGCGCCGAATTTCGATTCGTACCACAGGTGAACGCGGGCCTGATTGCGTACCTCTACGTTGACCTCAAGATGGGAGCAGGCATCGCGAACCCGTGTGATAACTCGATCCTCGGCCTCCCATGAAAGGTCCTCATCGAAATAGGCGATGTCGTAATCCTTGATACCCCATTCAGCGGGCTGTCCCGATTGATGATTCCAGAAGGTCTGGAACAGACACCCCGCTGTCAGCATGCAGTGAGGGATGTTCAGTGTCGGCAGGAGCGTAAGTAATGCGTGATTGATGGCGTTTTCTTGGGCGATCGCCAGCACGTGCTCGTTGGTCAGTGAATGCATCGTTACCCTCCATGGTGGCTGGGGTGAGCTTACCTGAGCGATGCCCGGGATGAATGATTTAATGTCCGCTTATAACTGTGGATGCAACCCAAAGCCGTCATCGGCCCATTACCCTAGTGCTTCGTTATTCTCCATCCATATCGCTCGAACTGAACCCTCGAGTGCCTTCGATTATTTCGTAACCGCGAAACTGAACGCCTGTTCTTGCAAGCTCGTTTTGATCAATGCAGCCAATTGTTGGGTGGCTGGTGTTGGGTCGTCGCCACCGCGGTGAAGCACATAGCCAAGGCTTGGCACGGCGGGTAAGCCAGAAACAACGGTGAGATGACTCGGCAGCCCGATGCGAGTTCGCAGCGTCAGGCCCAACCCGGCGGCGACGGCCGCCCAGATACCACCGACGCTGGGGCTGGTCAGGGCGATCCGCCAAGGTATTTGCGCGCAATCCAGCGCCTGGGTGGCGGCGCTGCGCAATACGCAAGGCGCGTCGAACATGATCAACGGCAGCGGTGAGTCATCAAGGGCAGTCAGCAATGGCGTATCGCGGGCCCCGATCCAGTGCATCTGGGTTTCGCCCAGTCGCGTGGCATAGGGCGACATGTACCCGGTGTCCCAGGTCAGGGCCAAGTCCAAGCCCCCGCTTTCGACCAGCGCCAGCAATTCGACATTTCGCGCAATCTTTACTTCCAGGCTCACCCTCGGGTACGTCTGGACGAAGCGTCGCAGGATATCGCTGAGGAAATGTTCCCCAAAGTCCTCTTGAAGCCCGAGGCGTATGGTCCCGGCGGCCTGGCTTTCATGCAGGGTCTGGAAAATGCTGTCGTTCAGCTCCAGCAACCGGCGGGCATGGCTGAGCAGTGTTTCTCCTACGGGAGTCAACACCAGCCCACGACCGGATTTAGCCAGTACCGGCGTGCCGACCTGCGCCTCGAGTTTCTTCAACTGGGCGCTCACGGCGGACGTCGATCGACCGAGACGATCCGCCGCTTTGGCGAAGCTGTTGAACTCCACGCCGGTGACAAAGGTGCGCAATACATCAAGATCGAAGGTCGGGCGGCGCATTCGATAGTCCACAAATTTGGGATGATTACCGCTATTAAATCTGATATTCGGCATTATCGCGAATTGATAGTTTTGCCCTGTCGATTAGCCAATCAGAGGGAAAACGTCATGAACCCATCCATGACCACTGCGCAAGCGCAACAGGCCGAATACCCGCAACCATTTGCCGAGTTGACCGAACATATGCTGTTCGGCGAGATGTGTACGCGTACGCAATGGACGCCTCGTGAACGCAGCCTCGCCACAGCCCAGGAGTAACCGGCCATGCCGTTTGCACGAATTTCACTGCACCGGGGCAAGTCCGCCGAGTATTTACAGGCGTTGTCTCAGGGTTTGCACGACGCCTTGGTCGAGAGCTTCGAAGTGCCGAAGACCGATCGCTTCCAGGCCATTCACCAACATGAGGTCGGAGAGCTGATATTTGATCCCCACTACTTGGGGGGGCCGCGTAGCCATGACTTTGTGCTAATCGCGATTACCGCTGGCCGTCCTCGAAGTGTTGAGACGAAACAGCGATTTTACCGCGGTCTGGTCGAGAAACTGGGGCGGACGACGGGACTGAACGCGGAGGATGTCATGGTGGTGATCACCACTACGGCCAGTGATGAGTGGTCGTTTGGTGGAGGGCGGGGCAACTAGCCTTCGGGTGAGTGCAGCGCCTGTATTCCATAATCGATAGCACCGGTAGGACATGCCGGTCAGACAGGCACAGCCTATTGGCGTACCTGCCAGTTTGGTTCAGCGCGCGTGCGGATGGTCGAGTACAGCCCTGGCTATTTGACCGATCACTGGTGTTGGAGGGGACATATCCTGCTGTGCCTGAAGGGTCGGTTGAATCCACCGCCGAAAGCGGTCGGTCGCCAACGACTGCTTCCGGCCAAAAGCGACCCTTGGGCAAACGATGAGTCCAGCATTTGCTGCATTAACTAAAGTTCGGCTCGGTCAACACGTTGCGCCCTGACGGGCGCAATCGCATGCGAAAAAGATAATCACGAAGCTTGGATGTTTTTTTCAGCCATTGTGCACTGTCGGGCACGCGTTCCAAATAATCGAGCATCGGCGTCAGGATGGCGTCCGCCATGCTGTAGTCCGCCCCGCAGAAAAATTGCTGCCCGCCCAACTGCTTCTCCAGCAGCCCAAGTGTTTGGGTAGCCATTGGTTCGGCGGTCGCCACAGCTTCTCTATCGATAGGGCGTGACGGTTGCGCAGGTGAAACCAGCAATAAAAGATAACGACGTATCAATCGATCATCGGCATACGTCGCCAAGGCAGCGGACCACTGATCGACCTTTACCCTCTGGGCCAAGTCTGCGGGTCTTAGGGATGCGTGCGCAAAGGCTTCATCCAGGTAGCGGCAAATGGTGGTTGTTTCGCTTACGCTCCGCTCTCCATGCAGCAATACCGGGACCTTGCCAAAAGGATGCAGTGCCTTGTGTTCAGGGCTGTGGAGCGTGATCGTTTTACCCTCCACGTGCATCCCGTGCGTGTAATCGAGCGCTTTCTCTTCGCAGTAAAGTCTGACACTACGCACGAAGGTGCTAAATCCAGGTCCCAGTATGTGCAATCGCATGAGTAGCTCCTTGAGGGAAGAGTCGGCAATTCTGGTCGGTATGACTTTATGTTCAAGAACATAAAGTCCCGTTTTGTCATACTCCCTCTCACGCTTTACTGAGGAGAAGACGTATGCCCTGGCCTGCTACACAGCGCGCAACCACTCGACAGGTGATTTTGGATAGCGCAGCACGACTCTTCGCACTGGAAGGTTTCGAAAAAGTCAGCATCGACTCAATTATGGAAAGTGCCGGACTGACCCGGGGGGGCTTCTATAGTCACTTCGCATCCAAAACGGAGCTTTACACCGAAGCGATTAGAAATGCCGCGAACGCGGGGGGCGCGATACTGGAACAGGCTGGTAAAGACGGTTTGCAGCAGGTAGTGAAAGACTACCTGCGCATGGACCATCGGGATGCAAGCCGTATGCACTGTCCGTTAGCCTTTATGGTCAATGATGCTGCTCAGCAGAACGGAGCCATCCAGGAGAGCTACACCCAAGTGCTCGAAGCTTTCATTGCACGTCTGGAATCCAGACTGAAATCGACGACAGAGACCGATACACGCCAGCATGCTTTGCAAATTGCCGTAGGGATGATTGGTGGCTTGGCACTAGCGCGAGCTGTGGCCGATGAGCAATTGGCGCAAGAGATTCTCACAGCCTGTCAACAGGGGTGTTTGCAGCTCGTTGAGCGATGACATGCCTTAGCAAGCAACGAAACGACTGCATGGGGTCGGTAGCAGCCACTTGCGAACGGCAGCACTCGACCATCACCGGCCGTTCAGGGCAAATTCACGTCCCTTGACCCACAACGCATACATTCCATCAACCAAGTCCTCGGCTATTGCCTGCTGCTTTACCGGATCACGTAGCGTAACCAGATCATCCCGCGGAAGCGTGACCAGGTCGATGTTGATTTCGGGGAAGCGCCAAAACAGGTCGGTGCTCTTGCCGGAAGAGCCTGGTATGGAGTCGCTCAGCTTGTGTAAATTTTCTCGTTCAGATGCCTTGGCTTCCTCAGGTATGCCATAGCCAAAGTAGAATCGGTGATTGAGTTCGATGTAGACGAACCCTGCCATAGCACCCAGGGCGAAGTACAAACCGTATTGGCGATTGCCGCGCGACTTGCTGTAGTAGTTGCGTATGGCATCGCGACTTGCGGTGTCTTCCGGCTTAGGCATGTCAGGGTAGGTCGCTTCACGGTAGGTGCGTATACGCCCCCAAAGCTGATCTTGCAGATCGATGAGCGCTTCTTTGTAAGCCTGCTCGATATCGGCTACCAGTAGCAGATTGTCTCCCTCCAATAACTTCTTTTTCAATTCACTCATGTACATTCCTCCCTGGTCCGTGGATGTCAGGTTCTTGAGCAGTTCGATGTACTGGAAAACGCTTTCGCGCAAGCCGGGATCTCGTGCAACCAAAGGCACACAGCGCTCTAGCCAACTGATAATGTCCGTTTCATAGCTGATCAGGTCCACCTTGACGCCTTTGCTGCTTTGCTCAGATGGCTCCGAACCATCGAGCGTCAGGTAGAGATTGGTAATGGCCGTGTACCCCTGCCTTCTAATCAACTGGTCATAACGGTAGATCTGCTCATCTTCGTCGTGATGGTAGATCTTGTTTTCTATAATGATGGCCTGGCCTTTGCTATTACGGATGAATATATCGATGTCCCTGAATTCGGCGTGGACGCTGGCGGTCTCTACGTCGAAGTCGTCAATATTAAGGACGTGGAGCAAGGTCTTGAGCAAGGCGTTACCACAACCGTGCGAAGCTTGCGGGTTCAGCAGGTAGGCCAGAAAGCGGGAGTGCAGGTAGACCTCATCGCTGTTGCTGCGCAGCACTGTAAACAAGTTAAAGCCGGGGTCGCGGTGATGGGTTGCGCGCAGAACGGCAGCCGCTTGGAACAGATCACTCATCGTGAATACTTTCCGTAATAGTCAGATAGGGATTTTTGTCGCCTCACGTTTTGCACAGACGACAGACAGCTTTTGGCCGAATGCCTCCCTCCGCGAAGGGCCGTTATCGACCCATGGAAGAATTGTGCGCTGTATTCAGCAATCTACTGGCGAGTCGACACGTTCGACGTAATCAGACTCGCCCTCTCCAGTCGCACCGGACAACCAACCCCAAACAAAGTGAAGCGTCGTGCGCCCATGATGGTCTTGGCCAATCTCGCCGCGCGACCAGCCAGCAAGGATCTCATCCGCAGTGGTAATGCAGTGATAAAGAAGCTCGATGGTGTTGCTGCCCGTCACCCGACCCACTTGACTGCCCATGCGGATCCGGCCACCGTGGTAAGTGCCAGTGATGGTCCCACCGTCGACGAGATAATGAAATACCGTTCCGTTACCCGATAGCCCTTGGGTGTTGTTGGCGACGGTGAATCGACGGTTGTTCAATCGTTCGTGAATTTCGGAAAAGCATTCCATAAGCCACTTGCCCTCACCTGGAAATCCATTTCAGAAGCGCACAGCCTATACGTAGATGGTTGGGGCTTCCATCTGAATGTCCGCTAAGGGTTGTGGATTCAACCGGTCGAAAGCGGACGGTCGCGATTGATCGCTTTCGACCCAAAGCGAACGTCCCTGGCCTGTCCGCTTCTACTACATGCTGACGCTGTTGGTCCCGCCCGGGAGAGCCTAATCCTAAGGTCCAGCCTGAATATCGCCAGGGCTACAGGACTTTAAGACCATTGGCAGTCTCGATGTATGCCTGCAAACCATATCGCTCACTGCGCAGGACACTGACCGGGCCGGAAAAGCCGATAGTCTCAAGGTGGTGTTCCACGCCCTCTGGATCGGGATGAACGATTTCCAAGCGTTGCAATTGGCAGCCGTTATCAGCGAGCGTCTGTGCTGGATGCTCCGAGTCGCCCCAGTCGATCAGGCTAGGCACGACCCCACCCAGCGGTAAGTGGCCGTCAGGCTGAATCGAAATATTCCACGACAGCGCTCCCCTGCTCATTGGCTCGATCATTCCAAAAGCCTTCTTGAGCCTTTCGTCTGCGGCATCTAGATGCTCTGTACGCGCCACCCAATGGGCCAGATAGGGAACTGCTTGTGCACTCAGCGCATCTAGGCCGAACCACCTTGGTCTAGTGGGTAAAGGCGCCGTACCGTCGGGGGCAATTACCTCGAGATAAAAAAATTCCCCTAAGCGCAGCAGCAGGTTATGTGTACTCATACGCGCATGCTTACCTCCCGGCTGCAACTGCACCCCCAGTTGTTGCTCGACGAGTTGCGCGCCTGAGGTAAGGGTCGGTGACACGATGACCAAATGATCCAGGCTGGAACGCCTCATATGCACAGCTCCAGGTTCAGAAGATCCTGTATGTCTTGTCGCCGCCTGATCATCCGAAAACTTGCGTTCTCAATCAGGACCTCGGGCAACAAAGGCCGACTGTTGTAGTTTGAAGACATCGAAGCACCATAGGCGCCCGAATCATGGATCACCAGAAGATCACCGACACGGGCCTGCGGCAGGTCTTGGCCGGCCAGGGCGTGTTCGTCCTGGGTGAAAACATCGCCGGACTCGCACAGCGGCCCAGCTACCATGGTGGGTTGCAAAGGGCGAGACACCGGAATCCCGTCGGCGTCTAGCAACGTCATGCGGTGGTAACTGCCGTACAAGGCCGGCCGTATCAAGTCGTTAAAGCCGGCATCAACCAGGATGAAAGTAGTGCGGCCCATTTGTTTCACGGCGCGGACCTCGGTCACCAGGTAGCCCGCCTCTGCGATCAGGTACCGGCCCGGCTCTATCTCCATTCGCACGGAATGACCAAGTACTTCCTCGATTTCCTTGCGGGCCGCCGCCCATGTCCGAGCGTAGCGCTGGATATCGACCGGCATGTCGGTGCGTCGATACGGAACAGACAGCCCTCCGCCAATCGAGAAAGCCTCGATATCCCTATCTAGCTGACCAACAAGCTCAATCATCGATCGAGCAACCTGCTCCAAGTGCTCGTAATCCACTCCTGAGCCGATGTGCATGTGCACGCCTACCAGATGCAAATCGTAGGTCCTGATACAGTCAAGCGCCTCGCCCAGCTGTTCGTGCCAAATGCCATGTTTGCTGTTTTCACCGCCCGTGTTGGTCTTGCGACTGTGTCCATGGCCGAACCCGGGGTTGATCCGAATCCAAACCCGGTGTCCTGGGGAGCGCTCGCCCAGCTGCCGGAGCATGTCAATTGAGCCCGCGTTCACTTCTATCCTTGACTCGATCACCCGGGCCAGGGTCACCTGGTCCAGCACATCGCACGTCAGCACCACCCCCGCTGGCTGGCCATCGAACGATGCCCCCGCAGCCAGGGCCCGTTCGATTTCACCTAGTGAGACGGCATCGAGGACCAGGCCTCGTGCCCGCATCAAGCGCAGGATATGCACGTTTGGATTGGCCTTCTGCGCGTAGCGAACCGTGTCGAAGTCTTGCAGATTTTCGATACGATCGATGATGGTTTTTGCGTCGTATGCCCATAGGGGCGAGCCGTGTCGGCGAACCGCGTCGGCCAATAATTCGAACGGTGCAGAGTCGATCATGAAGAGTCCTCGTTCAGGGGACCATGAGGATGGAACAAGACGAGTATTCATGAAAATAGCTTTTGTTCTGGAATCGATTCATATCTGATATGACTATTCCATTCTTTCTGGTACCGCTGTGAAGCTTTCCTTTCGCCATATCGAGATCTTTAGAGCCGTCATGTCAGCCGGAAGCGTCACGGGTGCCGCACGTCTGCTCTTCACCTCACAACCCACCATCAGCCGTGAACTGTCACGGTTGGAACAGCTGCTTGGGCTACGGTTGTTCGATCGCGAGGGTGGCCGCTTGAAGCCAACGGCGCAGGCGTTGCTGTTGATCGAGGAAGTTGAGCTTTCCTACATTGGCCTGGAGCGTATCGACCGGTACGCTCAGGCCATTCGCAACTTCGAACATGGAAGGCTGGCCATCACCTGCCTGCCGCTCTTCTCCCAGACCCTCCTACCCGAGGTATGTCGGCAATTCCATCAGCATCACCCAGGCGTGAGCGTAGGCATTACGGCTCAGGAGTCACCATTACTGGAAGAGTCGCTGGTCGCCCAACAACATGACCTTGGGTTAACCGAAGTCGAGCAGATCCCCCGAGGGACGTCCGGCGAATTGCTGTTCAGCGCCAGGATGGTCTGCGTGTTGCCGAACCAGCACCCCTTGTTACAGAAGACTCAGCTTGAGCTGAGCGACTTTCACGAGGTGGATTTCATCAACCTATCCAGCCTCGATACCTACCGGCAGCAGTTGGACCAGCATTTCAGAATCGCCGGAGTCAACAGGCGCACGGTCATCGAGACCACCAACGCGGCATCGGTGTGCGCTATGGTCAGGCAAGGGCTGGGCGTGGCGGTTATCAACCCGCTGAGTGGGCTGGAAGCCGCGCAGAGTGGGCTGTCGATTCGCCAGCTAGGTGTCTGCGTTCGTTACCAGGTGATGATGATTCGCCCCAACCACCGGCCAGGCTCGGCGGCAGTGGATTTGTTCAGTGAGGCGCTGCGAACGCAAGCCCGAAAAATGAGCGATATCCTGGCAAAAGATTGTTGAAAAGACCTTCACTTTATGTGCGATCTGGGGCCTTACGTTGGTGGATGGGACAGTTCGATGCGAGCCATGTACAGAAGCCGCGACCCCATTTAAGGATAATATCCAGACTAAAAACCTGACTTCAAGTTGTAGAGAAGGCATCCTGTTTCGGCATAAAAAATCGAGCAAACAATTCAGATTGCGACTTGATGTTCAATTTGCCGTAAATGTTGCGGCGGTGAACCTTTATCGTCTCCACCGAGAGGGAAAGCTTCCCGGCTATTTCTTTATTAGAGAAGCCACTCAGTAACAACCTCAGCACATCACTTTCGCGCGTCGTTATTTGTGCGCCCAGCGGGGTCATCGTTTCTGGCCATAGCGGTGGCTCCGCGTGATTTTTCCCGACGTCAGTTTCAAAACACATGCGCTGATGCATCAATGCAGTCACCCACGGCTTGACAATATCAAGTATTGTTATCTGTTCTTGATCAAAACGGACTTTGCTACCAACGGAAATGCACAAGGTTCTATCGGCGTCGAGCTGAACATTGTACTGCACCTCATCCGCAGAAATGTATTGCGCGAAATACTGATGATAATACTCAGTTTCAAGAAAATATTCTGGCGCAATATCCAGCAGGTGAAAGAAACCGCTCTGTGGGTTTTCTCGATTAGCGATATAAAATGGATCCAGCAAATAAAGCCCCTTCACGTAGCGATGAATGAACGCGTTCACCTCTTCCGCATCTGCCACCTCAGGAAGACTAACCACTTCCACTTGTTGACTGCTGAAAATCAATACAACCCAATTATCGATTTGCACGTATTCATTCAACACCCGAACCAGTGAACTCCAGAACTCTGGACGGTTCAACTGCATGATCAGCTTCCCAATCGATCGGTGCCAAGCCAGGCTCTGGAGGTCGAACGGCATTTTCTACCCCTTTTGGGTTAGGGATTCGTAGGTCAGGGGTAAGTATTCGTAGGTATTTACTATTCGGTAACGCCCGGTATATTCACTGCCAGGGCCTAGGATGGCCATGAGGGTACATCGTCTTGACAAGGATGTTGCATGAGAAAATCACATTTGCGAACCATTTTTTCGGCCACGCTTCTCTGTGTAGGGATAAGCACGTCAGTGGCGGCTGCAGAGCCTGGGATGTATCTGTATAACTGGTTCGGGCTTCTCGCACCGGAGACCCCAAAGGCGTTTGAACAGGAAACCGGCACCAGAGTGCACATGGATGCGTTCGACAGCGCCGACATCATGCAGAGCAAGGTAATGGCTGGGCGCACGGGGTATGACGTGGTTGTGGCCACCTCCGATGTGTTGCCAAGCCTGATCCAGGCGGGAGTACTCCAGCCGTTGGATCGTGAGCAACTGAGTAATTTGTCCCATATCGACCCTGATCTCTTGGCCCAGGTCGCGGTCAATGACCCTGGCAATCGCTACGCGGTGCCCTATTTATGGGGCACTACCGGCATTGGCTATGACGTTGACAAAGTCAAAGCGGCATTGGGTGATAATGCGCCGGTGAACAGCTGGGATTTGATCTTCAAAGAAGAAAACATCAGCAAGCTTCAGTCGTGTGGCGTGGCGATGCTTGACTCTCCAAGTGAGATCATTTCGATTGCTTTGCATTACCTTGGACTCCCTAGCAACAGTAAGAACCCGGATGATTACCAGAAGGCCCAAGCCCTGCTGTTAAAAATCCGCCCCTACGTCCTCTATTTCGATTCATCCCGAATCGACGCCGACCTGGCTGACGGCAATATTTGTGCAGTGGTGGGATGGGCCAATGGTGCCCTTGCTGCACAGGCCATTAACGAGAAGGCCAAGACTGGACGCAAGATTACCTACAGCCTTCCGCGCGAAGGCGCGCTGGTCTGGTCGGAAAATCTGGTACTGCTAAAAGACGCTCCCCACCCCAAGGAAGGCATGGCGTTTATCAATTATATGTTGCGACCAGAAATCATTGCCAAGACGTCAAACCACACGCTCTACCCTAACGCAAATAAAGACGCCACTGCGTTTGTCGAACAGACGCTGCGAGACAACCCTTGGATTTATCCAGACAAAAAGACTGTTGCGACACTTATTCCACTTGAGCCACTGCCATTGAAGCTGGAGCGAATCCGCACACGGGTCTGGACCAAAGTGAAGAGTGGTGTGTGATCTGACGTGATCTGTCGCTGTTGCTCGATGCAAGCCTTTATTTTTATACAGGCGTGGATCGAGCAGCACATTAATGCCTGCTACTCCCTTGAGCCCGAGATGACCCAGGGCCCTCTCCGACCCACTGATTAAACGCCCGGTGAAACACGCTCGCCTCGCGTTGGAGTTGGCGTCGGAAGCTGCCAATACTGATGGCCCTTGCTCTGGCCATTACGAGTAACGGCATTCGCGCAGCTGGGCTGAATGTACCCAGCGTCCTGACATTGCTGTCTGCGACAGCGTCAATTCAACACCTTAGGTAAAAAGAGAACAGCGGATGTTCAGCCCAGCCCATCAGACCCACTTCAGTTTGACAATCGACGGTTTTGAGCACGATTTCCAAGTGCTCGCATTCAGCGGAGAGGAGGCGATCAGCAGGCCTTACTTCTTCAACGTGGAACTTGTTAGCGAGCGGTCTGACCTGGATCTCGAAAGCCTCTTCGACCTTGAGGCTTTTCTGACCTTCGATGCGAAGGGCAACGGCATTCATGGACGGGTCTATCACATCGCTCAACGCGGTAACGGTCAGCGTTTGACGCGCTACAGCCTGGCCCTTGTACCGCACCTGTCCTACTTGCGCCACCGCATCAACCAGAGGATCTATCAACAGTTCTCGGTGCCGAAAATCGTTGCGTTGATATTGGAAGAGCACGGGATTTTGGGCGACGCTTATCGGTTTCATCTAGGGTCGACCTATCCCGAGCGTGACTACTGCATCCAGTACGATGAAACGGATTTGCACTTTGTTCAGCGCTTGTGCGAAGAAGAAGGTATCCACTTTCACTTCCAACACAGTGCTCAAGGCCACGTGCTGGTCTTTGGCGATGATCAGGCGGCTTTTCCCAGGATTGGGCAACCCACTGCCAATCTTCGTGCTATGCAGCGCCGCCACGCGGTTTATCGTCAAGCTGAAGGGCAAAGTGACCAGGCCCGGTTAGCCAGTGGCCATGTGCTGGAAATCTCCGGCCAGCCACGCCAAGCGTGGAACGCCCTATGGCTACTGACCCAGGTCATCCACGAAGGCAAGCAACCCCAGGTATTGAGTGAGCACGTCGCCAGTGGCCACACTGACAACCAGGATGACTTTCATCAGGGTTACCGCAACCGCTTTATGGTTCTGCCGTGGGACGTACTCTATCGTCCGCCTTTGACTCACATGAAACCTCAGGTGCCTAGCAACCAGACCGCTGTAGTCATCGCAGTGGAAGACGAGGAGACCCCGAGTGATCGGCGCCTTGGAAGGGTCAAGGTCCAGTTCCCCTGGGGCAGCGAAGATAGATTTGACGACAAGAATAGTTGTTGGCTGAGCGGGGCTGCCAATTGGAGTTGTGAAATTACGCCCCCGCGAACGGGCATGGAAGTCATGGTCACATTTCTCGAAAGCGACCCCGATCAGGGCCGCGGGCCGAAATACAGCGCCTCGGCGATGTACATCACCGGCCCGGCGCGCTCGGCGACGATGATTTCGTAGTCGACGCGGTTTTCCTGCAGCACGTCCACGCCGAGGATGCAGATGCACAAATCTACGCGCTACTTCGAGCCGCTGCTTCAGGGCTGCACAGAGGTGCAGTTCTCTGTACCACGACTTTACAAACTGCCTTCTTTGTAGAGCGATGATTGAAGAAACTCTGCAATCAGCGCTGTAACCTGCTGTTGGATCGCCTCGCGCGGGCGAGTGCTGTCGCCATCCTCGCAAATGATGCCATCGCCTGGTACGTCTTCTTCGAGCAGTACCTTCGCACCAGGTTTGCATACCGACAAGAAGCTGAAGTGGCTTGCGTCGCTGATTTCGACGTAACGGCTTGACGCCGCAGGCAGGCGTTTGGCCAGGTTGGCAGACTCCAACGCAGCGGGAAGTTCGTGCGACGGTGCGCCGGCAGCGATCACCAGCGCAGGTACTGGCAGCGCGGCCAGGCTTTCATCGGTCAGGCCCCGTGAAAGGCCCAGGTCCAATGTAACCACGGCAGCGACGCGTTTATCGCGCCAGTCGGCGGCCAATGCGGCCTTTGATTTTGAGCTGTTTGCAGGGTTTATCGTTGCGTAGACGGTGCAACCTGATAACTGCGGGTGTGCTTTGCATTCATTGGCGAAGCGGTCTGGATCGAAACGCGCACCGGCGATCTCCAGGGCGGTCAAGCCGCCGAGTGAATGGCCCACTACTGCAATTCGGCCATTGGCGACCACGCCGAACTTTTCAGGTTGGGTCGTGACCCTATCAATGACTCGGCGCATATCAACGGGGCGCTGCCATAACTGCGCCGCAGCCTGAGGGTTACGGTCCAGGGTCGTGGTGCCAGGGTGATTGATTGCCGCGACGATGTAGCCCCTATGGGCCAGAGCACTGGCAAGCCAGGTCTGGTTGTTCCAGTTGCCCCTGTAGCCGTGGGAGAGCACCAGCAATGGATGCTTGCCAGCAGCTGGCGGCGCGTTACGAACGGCAGAGGCACCGACAAACACCACATCATCGCCGATCAATTGCGTGGCTGCGGTCGTTGCACTGGGGTACCAAACGACCATCTCCAGTGGGCGGTCATTGTGCGAGTCCGCCAGTGTGGACGATTGGAAGCCGACAGGGTTCTCGTCAGCAAGGGCGATAGTCGTCAGACAAGTCAACAATAAGCCGCTGAAAGCTATTTTCAATGTCGTTTCTTCCTTGATTAGACAAATGCATTGCAACCTGAACCCGCGTTAGGCGCATCCACCTTCGCATGGATGGGTTTGCCCCGCAATGGCCTCGCGCTGGAGCAACTGCCCATCACCGGGCGAGCCTGCCCCGCAGACTGATGCCCTACCCCGCGCCCACACCTTTGACACAAATCAAAGCGCCGGGAGTGGTTCGCGAGACGATGGCTGCAAGCAAGGAACGGATCGATAAGCGGCCACCGCCTTGAGCTCAAGGCCATGTGCGCAGCATTGTATAAGGAGCCTCATATGACCTCGTTGAACCACGTACTGGTTGCCACCGACTTGTCCACCTCTGCCCGCAACGCGGCAGAGCGGGCTGCACTGTTGAGCAAGGCGCAGCATGCAGCACTGGATCTGCTCTACGTTGCCAACCCCGCCCCGTTCGAGCGTCTCAAGCAGGTAGTGGTACCTGATGAGCACTTGTTGAAACGCGTACTGGAGACGGCCGGAGAAAAAATTCACCAACTGGCAGCAATGCTCTTTCAGCGCTATGACATCGACGCTGGCGTACAGGTCGCACCCGGCGCGGTTGTCAGCGAAATCACCCGCGTAGTGCAGGACAAACGCAGCAACCTATTGGTGTGTGGGGCGAAGGGGCATAGCCTGGCCCGTCGCCTGCTGGGTTCTACCGTGCAAAGAATGCTGAGCCGTATGCTCTGCCCGTTGCTGGTGGTCAAGCAGGCACCCCGCGACGCTTACCGTACCTTGCTGGTTGCCGTTGATTTTTCGCCTTCATCGCTGCGCACCATCGAACAGGCAAAAGCTGTTGCCCCGCAGGCCGAGATCATACTCCTGCATGTGTTCGAGGCCCCCTTCGAGGGGAGCATGCGCTTCGCCCACATCGACCAGGACACCCTCACTCACTACCGCAACGTCATCAGGAAAGATGCCGTGGACCAACTCGCGGCATTGAGCGAGGCCGCTGGGCTGGCCAATGCCCGGCAAATCGTGGTGCACGGTGACCCCTCCTGGCGGATCCTTGAGCAGGAGCAGGAGTTGGACTGCGATCTGATCGTGATCGGCAAGCAGGGGGAAAGCGCTCTGGAAGAACTGCTGATCGGCAGCGTCACCAAGCATGTCCTCAACGATTCTCAGTGTGATGTGCTGGTGTCTTTGTAGGCTGTGTAGTGTCGAGGACGCTGAATCAGCGTCCTCGACAACACGACATTTCAAACTGCCGGCAGGCAGGTTTACCCCATCAGTAGCTATGCTTGATCTGTTGCCAGGCACTGGTAGCGACACCGTGAAAGGAGGTGTTCGAAATGCAACTGATCACGTTGAACATCGATAAGCCGCAGGTGACAAACTTCATTTTGGGCCAGACGCACTTCATCAAGTCCGTCGAAGACATCCACGAAGCGCTGGTAAACGCCGTGCCCGGTATCCAGTTTGGCGTGGCCTTTTGTGAAGCCTCTGGCAACTGCCTGGTGCGATGGTCCGGCACCGATACCGCCATGATCGAGCTTGCACAGAAAAATGCGCAAGCCATCGCCGCCGGCCATAGCTTCATCATTTTCCTGGGCGACGGTTTCTATCCGCTGAACGTGTTGAACACCCTGAAAATGGTTCCAGAGGTCTGCCGTATTTTCTGTGCAACCGCCAATCCAACCGAGGTGATTCTCGCTGAGACCGAACAAGGCCGAGCAATCCTGGGCGTAGTGGATGGCTTCTGCGCCACGGGTATTGAGGGCGACGCAGACATCCTGTGGCGCAAGAACCTGTTGCGCCAGATTGGCTACAAGCAGTGAACTGCTGCTGGTCATGGATGGCCAGCATCGGCCAGAACATCACGGCACCGTGAAACACTTGCCTTTGACCTGAAGGCAAAAGTCATTGTCCCCCAGGCTGCTGTTTCCACCCCGCGCCTGCACCCAGAATCCACTCCTGATTTGACGTCCCGTTCAGGAGAACCCGTATGAATGTCTTCAAGCCCCTGCTGCTCGCCACCGCCCTGGCCACCACCGCCCAGGCCTCCCTGGCCGCCGACTGGCAACACTCGCCCTACGGCCAGCACGACGAAATCGGCGCCGCCAACCTGCTCACCGCCGACGTGGTCAAGCAGGCGGTCGGCCTGGTCAAGACGGGCAAGACATACCCGTTGGCCGTCCCCGTGGACAAGAACCTTCCGGCTTTCCGCCATCGCAGCTTTCGCCTGTACAACGTGCAGGTCGGGCAGCAAGCCGGCAAGTCGCTGGGACCGAACCAGTTCACCTTCAACGATGAACTGGTGAACGCCTGGACCGGCGTTGGCACCCAACTCAACGGGATCGGCCATATCGGCATCGACAACGTGTACTACAACGGCAACAAGGCGGCCGACTTCGTGACGGTCGATGGCGTCACCAAGCTCGGTGTCGAGAAAGTGCCGCCGATCGTGACCCGTGGCGTGGTGCTGGACATGACGGCCTACTACGGCAAGGCCATCGTGCCCGGTGGCACGGAGTTCAGCGTGGCCGACATCCAGGCGGTGTTGAAGCAGCAAGGCCTGACCCTGCGCAAGGGCGATGTGGTGCTGTTCAACACCAGCTGGCTGGAATTGATCGGCAAGGACAACAAGCAGTTCCTGGAAGTGGAACCCGGTATCGGCATGGAAGCGGCGCAGTGGCTGGCCGACCAGGGCATCGTCGCCTTCGGCGGCGACACCTGGGCCAGCGAGGTTTATCCGAACCCGCATGGCAAGGACGAGTTCCCGGTCAACCAGTACATGCTGGCCAAGCGCGGCATCTACAACCTGGAACTGATCGACAGCCGTGCATTGGTGCGCGACAAGGCCTTCGAGTTCCTGTTCGTGCTCGGCCAGCCGCTGTACAAGGGCTCGACCCAGGTCAACATCAACCCGGTGGCCATTCACTGATAGCGCTCTGGCGTTAGTCGATGCGTCGCTTCACATCCGGTGTCTTCGCAGGCAACCAACATATCGTTTTTTACGATGGAACCTATTTTTAACATAAGCAAAAAAGCGATGAAAATGACGCCATCGAAACACACCTCAAGGTGACGTCATGAAACTGCAAGCCACCCACAAATCCTTCGCTGAACGCATCGTCCATGCCGTCGGCTTTGAAGTCATCGCCGTGCTGATCTGCGCGCCGATCGGCGCCTGGCTGCTCGACCGTTCGATGCTGGAGATGGGCGCGCTGGCGGTGATGCTGTCGACCGTGGCGATGATCTGGAACATGCTCTACAACGCGGCGTTCGACCGCTTCTGGCCCGTGAGCCGGGTAGCGCGTACGGTCAAGGTCCGCGCCCTGCACGCGGGCGGCTTTGAAACCGGCTTTGTGCTGATCGGCGTGCCGATTGCCGCGTTGATGCTCGATGTGTCACTGGTGCAGGCGTTTTTGCTGGAGATCGGTTTCTTCGCCTTCATGCTGCCCTACACCATGGCCTACAACTGGGTCTATGACCTGCTGCGTCAGCGCCTGCTGAGGGCGCCAGTCAGCGTGGCCCGGGCCCGGTAACGGTACGAGTAAAGCGCGTGGGCCTCTTTAGCATCGAGCTAAATAGTGGCATTCTGCACCCCATGGATATCTACGCGATTCGCAAGCACAACCTGGTGCAGTTGCTCGGCACCCAGCGCAAGGCCAGCTGTGCCGAGCGCTGGGGCATGAGCCCTGCGCACCTGAGCCAGATTCTGTCGATGCGCACGGAAAAAAACCTCGGTGATGAAGTCGCCCGCCGTATTGAACAGGCCGAACACCTGCCGGCAGGCTGGATGGATGTATTGCAAGGCGACGCTGGCGTGCCTGCCAGCAGCAAGGCGCTGAGCAGCGCGTTCGTCAGCATCGCCCACTTCGACATCCGCGGTTCCATGGGCAACGGCAACACGCCGCCAGCCCATGTCGAGGTGATCCGTGACCTGACCGTGCACCTGGACTGGCTGCGCGGCCAGGGCATCAGCTATTCCGGCGCGCATAACCTGGCGATCATCAGCGGCGACGGTGACAGCATGGCCGGCACCTTCAACGACGGTGACGCGTTGCTGGTCGACCGTGGCGTCAACGAGGTGCGCAGCGATGCCATCTATGTCTTCAGTCTCGACGGCGACCTGTTCGTCAAGCGCCTGCAGCGCCTGACCGATGGCGCCTTGCGAATGATCTCCGACAACCCGCTGTACCCGCCGGTGCTGATCGAGGGTGCGGCACTGGAAATGCTGCAGATTCATGGCCGTGTGCTACTGGTTTGGAACGCACGAAGAGTATGATGAGAAAACAACCGACCGCCCCGGTCGGTTAATCACCACTAAATGGCAGCAGCAGGATGTAGCGATTCCAGCAACGGATTGCTCGACCGAATCCGTGTGACTGAGATCGAATCATGAGCGGCAATCTGTGGGTGTGGGAAGAAGAAGAGCTGCTGGCACTGCGCAAGGCATTTGCCGCGCTCAAGGCCAGGCAGCGCCAGGCAGAGCGGGTGTCCCAGCGGCGCATGGCCGCCGAGCTGGGCGTCAGCGTGACCACCCTCAATGCCTATATGACCGGCAAGCGCGCGCTGGACATGAAGTTCGCATTGATGTTCGAACGCCTCACCGGCATCCCCACGCGCAGCTACAGCCCGCGCCTGGCTGACGAGATCGAAACCAGCAAGCATCAGCGCAAACCTGCGGTCTAGAGCCAGCCCGGCAATTGCGCCTGGGCATTGCTTGGCCTCGTGAAATTTATCTGGTAGTTTTTCATGAAAAAATACCAATAAAAATTCATGAGGTCCGCCATGTTCAAGCAATCCGCCCAGCATGTCGCCAGCTATTACGCCCAGACCTACCCCGCCCCTATCCCTCTGCGCCCTACCCTGCAGGAACGTCTCGATACCGAGGTGCTGATCATCGGCGCCGGTTTCAGCGGCCTGCACACCGCCTTGCGCCTGACCGAGGCCGGCAAGCGGGTGACCCTGGTGGAAGCCAGCCGGGTGGCCTGGGCGGCGTCCGGGCGCAATGGCGGGCAGGCGTTGCTGGGCTGGTCGTGCGACATGGCCCCCCTGGAAAAAGCCCTTGGCCAGGAGCGCGCACGGCGCCTGTGGGACAGCATGCGCTGGGCCGCCAGCGAGATGCGCGAGTTGCCCGAACGCCACGGCTTTGCCGTCGACTACCGGCGCGGCAGCCTGTGGGCGGCGGTGCTGCCCCGGCGCGTGGCCATGCTCCATGCGGCCCGGCGTGAGGCCGAAGCTAAATGGGGCTATGACCAGTTGCGGGTGATCGAGCGTGACGAATTGCCCGAATGGATTGGCAGCCCGCGCTACCAGGCCGCGCTGTATGACGCCGAAGGCGCCCACCTCAATCCGCTGAAACTGGCCCAGGGCCTGGCCAGCGCCATCGAGGCGGGCGGCGGACGGATCTTCGAGCAGAGCCGGGTGCTCAGCTACCGCGACACCCCGGCAGGCTTTGTCGCCCGCACCGACCAGGGCGAGATCCGCAGCGATGTGCTGATCCTGGCCTGCAACGCTTACATCGACCAGCTCGACCGCCCATTGTCACAGCGCCTGCTGCCGGTGGGCTCCTATCAGGTGGCCACCGCGCCCCTGGACCCGGCCCTGGCCCATTCGCTGCTGCCGCACAACAGCTGCGTGATCGACAATCAGTTCGTCCCCGACTACTTCCGCCTGACCCCGGACCATCGCCTGCTGTTCGGCGGCGGTTGCACCTACCTGGGCGGCATCCCCAAGGACGTTGCCGCCGCCACCCGCCCGGTGATGGAACGGGCCTTCCCGCAGCTGCAGGGCGTGCCGATCGACTACGCCTGGGGCGGCCATATCGATTGCAGCCTGCGCCGCACCCCGGACATCGGCCGCCAGGGCCAGCGCTACTGGCTACAGGGGTTTTCTGGCCATGGCGTGCTGCCAACCCTGGCCGGCGCCCGGGCGGTCAGCGATGCGATCCTTGGCAACCCTGATGTGCTGGCGCTGTACCAGGCCATCGACAACGGCCGCTTCCCCGGCGGCGACCTGCTCGCCGCGCCGCTGGAAGCTGCCGCCAAGGCCTGGTACCGCCTGCGTGACACTATCTGAGAGGACCATCCATGGACATGCAGGAAGAAATCGAAAGCCTGGCGATCCTCATCCGCGACCTGCGCAAGCACCGCAACCTGACTCTCGGCGAGCTGGCCGAACGCATCGACCGTTCGGTGGGTTTTCTCTCCCAGGTCGAGCGCGGCCTGTCACGGCCGACCGTGGCCGACCTGACCGCCATCAGCGAAACCCTGTGCGTGCCCACCACCTACTTCTACAACCTGAGCAAGCCACGGCAAGTGGACTGGGTCACCCGCCCCGGCGAACGGCGCACCCTGTACTACGCCGCCGGGGTCACCGATGTGCTGGTCTCGCCCAAGCTCAACGGTGGTTTTTCCATGCTCGAAAGCCACCTGGCGCCGGGCGCCAACAGCGGTGACGGGCACCTGGACGACAGCTCCGAGCAAGGCGGCTTTGTGCTCGAAGGCGAGCTGAGCATCTGGCTCGATGACGCACACGTACCGGTCACCCTGCACGCCAACGACAGCTTCCAGCTGCCGCCGCACAGCCAGTTCCGCTACGCCAATCTGACCGACCACACTACCCGGGTGCTCTGGGTATTCCGTTGAAACCAAGCGCAGGATCGCACGTAATGACAACAATCAAAGACTGCCCTGAACTGCTGAACGAAGTACGCGCGTTTCGCGCCGAGCATCCTCAGGTGCGTTATGTAGACCTGATCAGCCTGGACATCCCCGGGCACTTTTACGGCAAGCGTTACCCCATCGACATGCTCGAAAAGGTCGCCGCCGGCAGCGCCCTGAAATTGCCGCAGAACTGCGTGCTGCTCGGTGTTCAGGGCGGCCTGCACCCGATTGGTGATTATTGCTTCAACGACGGCGACCCGGATGCGCCACGGCGTTTGATCCCAGGCACTCTCAAGCCGGTACGCTGGGAGAACCAGCCACTGGGGCAGATGCTGATCAGCTCCGACGGCACCGATGCACCGATTGAATTCGAGCCGCGCGAAGTGCTTGCACGAGTCTTGCAGCGCCTGCGGCGGCGCGGCATCCGCCCGGTGGTGGCCTTCGAGCTGGAGTTCTACCTGTTCGACCGCACGCTCAAGGACGGCCTGCCGCAGTTCCCCCACGACCCGTTCAGTGGTGATCCGGATGACCAGCCGAACATGCACATCGAGCGCCTGTCGCGCTATTCCGATGTGCTGCGGGAAATGGTCGAAGCCGCCAACGAACAAGGCGTGGACGCCAACGTGATTACGGCAGAACTGGGCCCGGGCCAGTTCGAGATCAACTTCGGCCACTGCGACGATGGCCTGCGCGCCGCCGACTGGGCCGCACTGTTCTGCCGCAGCACCCGAGGCGTGGCGCTCAAGCACGGCATGCGCGCCAGCTTCATGAGCAAGCCCTACCTGGATGCCCCGGGCAGCGGCATGCACGTGCATGTCAGCCTCTACGACCCGCAGGGCAACAACCTGCTGGCGGCCGATGACCAGCGCCCGCTGCGCCATGCCGTGGCCGGTTGCCTGGAGCTGCTGCCGCACTGCATGCCGATCTTTGCCGCCAACCACAACGCCATGCGTCGCTACGGCGCTATGGTGAATGCCGCCAGCCGCGCCAGCTGGGGTTTTGAAGACCGCGACGCGTGCATCCGCATCCCCGAATCGGATGCGCGCAACCTGCGTATCGAGCACCGTCTGCCCGGCGCCGATGCCAACCCGTACCTGGTGCTGGCGGCGATCCTCAGTGGTCTGGAGCATGGCCTGGATGCTGGCAAGGAGCCGATTGCACCGCTCAACGACGACCGCAGCAGCGGCATCGACTTTCCCAAGGACATGCTCGCGGCGGTGGCGGCCATGCGTCATCACCCGGTGGTCAATGAGCAACTGGGCAGCGAGTTCGTCATGGTCTACTGCGAGAACAAGCGCCAGGACCACCTGGCGTTCATGCATGAGGTGAGTGCGCGGGAGTATCGCTGGTTTCTTTAACGACTGAAGGCAAAACCCTTGCTGGCTGCACCGGCCTCATCGCTGGCAAGCCAGCTCCCACAGGGTGGGGTGTATACAGATCCATTGTGGGAGCTGGACTTGTCACGTGATGTGCTGGCTAGCTCCCAGAGAAATTGCAGCCCGCACTTATTTAGCCATTGACGAAACTTTATCTTGAAGCTAAATATTAGCTCAAGCCCACATTCAATTCAGAGAGGGCCTACATCCAAAACGGAAGGAGAAACCCATGAGCGTCAACATCGACCGCCTCACTATCACCACTCCGGTGGCCAAGTCCAGCACCGACCCCACCGCCCTGGAACTGACCGGCGCCCAGGCCCTGGAGCAACTGCCCGAGGTCATCGCTACCTTGAGCGACGGTTCGGTCCGCTTCACTGCCCCGACCAAGGGCGCCTCCAGCAAAAGCACCCACCGCACCCGCTGCGAATGGAAAGAGCCCAGCTACTGGTCACTCAACAGCGCAGTCAAACACCACAACCACCAGACCATGACCCTGACCAAGGTCAACTCGGCGCAGAAGGTGGTGATCTCCCAGTTGCACGTCAAAGACGACGACAGCCCGACGGTCAAGGTGTTCTGGAACAAGGGCAAACTCACCTACGGCTTTCGCCAGAGCTACAACCAAACCGCCCCGGCCAGCGTCACCCTGTTGGCCAATGTGCCGCTGGGCGCCGCGTTCGAGATCATCCTCGATGTCACTGCCCAAGGCGTGGTCACCCTCTTCGCCACCTGCAATGGCAGCACCGCCAGCAGCGGCCCGCTGCAGATGGATTCCAGCTGGAACAGCCGCACTTTCAACTTCCACGGCGGGGTTTACAACCAGGTCGACTACAACGACAGCACACTCAGCACTGACGGTTCGATCTGCATCATCAGCGCGCTGGCGCTGGGTCACCATTAAGCCCTGAGCTGCCCGCCAGGCGCTGCTCCAGCCATTGGCAGAAGCTCACAGTCAAGGCCTCCCCTTCACTGTTGCGGTGTACCAGCCATGCCCACTTGGGGCCGCGCACGGTCTGCTCGGTCAGGGCCACCAGGCTGCCTTGCACGCGCGCCTGTTCGGCCAGCAAGGCACTCACCAGGGCAATGCCCAAGCCCTGGCTGGCAGCGTCCAGCAACTGCCCGGGGTCGGAAAAATTCAGGCCCTGCAGCTTCTGCCCTACGCCCTCGCCACCCTGGGTGTGCCAGTAGCTCCAGTCCATTTCCCGCTCGCCATGCAGAGTGGTCCGCTGCTGCACCTCTTGCGCCAGCAAGCGCGGGTGACAGGCCGGATACAAGCGATCCTGCAACAACACACGAAAGCCACAATCAGCCTGGGCGCTGATGTCGTCACGCACTGCAACGTCGATGGTTTGAGTGGTCATGTCAGGGATTTCATCGCTGGTGAACAGCCACAGGTCCACGTCCGGATACAGCCGGTGAAAGTCGCCCAGGTGCGGCACCAGCCAGTGCCGGGCAAATGCCGGCGTGGTGTTGACCACCAGTTGGTTGGGCTTGCGGTACTGCTCCAGGCGGCGGATGCCAACGGTCAGTTGCTGCAGCATCACCTGGGTGGTGCTGAGCAGGTCGTGGCCGGCATCGGTGAGCGATACGCTGCGCCCTTCGCGAAAGAACAGCGGTTGCTCCAGGTAACTTTCCAGGCTGCGGATCTGCTGGCTGATCGCCGACTGGGTCAGGTGCAGCTCTTCGGCGGCCTTGTGAAAACTGCCCAGGCGCGCCGCCGCTTCAAAGCCGCGCAAGGTGTTGAGGGGTGGCCAGTGTTTCAGCATGATTGATAAGCCCAGCTAATCATATATCGGCAAAATCCATCGTTTGTTCAGGGGCAAAGCCCAGTTATAGCATGGACACCCAGGCAATCCTGCTGAAAACAATTACTTAACTGAAGGCTATTGCAATGCACAACGACAGCGCCAACAACAACGGCTGGTTCATGCCCGCCGAATGGGCAAGGCACGCCGCCACCTGGATGGTCTGGCCGCACAACCAGGCCCTGTGGGAGTCGACCTGGGGCGTGACCCTGGCGAATGTGCAGGCCGATTTTGCCCGGGTCGCCAACGCCATCGCCCGCTTCGAGCCGGTAAAGCTGGTGGTCGACCCCAGTGCGGCCGCCCAGGCCCGGGCGCTGTGCGCGGCCAACATCGAGCTGATCGAAATCGCCGTCAACGACAGTTGGTGCCGCGACTCCGGCCCAAGTTTCATCTGCCACCCGCAGCAGGGCCTGGCCGGGGTCAGCTGGCGCTTCAATGCCTGGGGCGCCAAGTCGGCCCATGACCTCGATGAGGGCCTGGCCCGGCGAGTACTCAATGGCCTGGGCCTGCCGTGCTTCGGCAGTTTCCTGGCCAACGAAGGCGGCGCCATTCATGTCGATGGCGACGGCACGCTGATCACCACCGAATCGGTACTGCTCAACCCCAACCGCAACCCGGGCCTGAGCAAAAACGACATCGAGGAAATCTTCATCCGCCTGCTGGGGGTGAACAAGGTCATCTGGCTGCCGGGCGACCCGGATTACGTCACCGGCGACATGACCGATGGCCACGTCGACGGCGTCTGTGCATTCGCCCGACCGGGCGTATTGCTGGTCGATGCGACCCACGACCAAACCTCTACCTACGCCCAGGTGGCCAAAGAGAACCGCCGCGCCCTTGAACGGGCGACCGACGCCCGTGGCCGACACTTCGAGCTGATCGACCTGTACGAAGCCTCGGCGGCCGTCGATACCGACGCCGAAGTGTTCTGCGCCTCCTACACCAACTTCTACCTGTGCAACGGTGCCGTGATCATGCCGGCCTACGGCATCGACGCCGACCAGCAGGCCGCCACCACCCTGCAGCAAGCCTTCCCCGACCGCACGGTGGTGCCGGTACAGATCAACCAACTGGCCCACGGCGGTGGCGGCGTGCATTGCATCACCCAGCAGCAACCGGCCTGGCCACTGGCGGGGAACAACGCATGAGCGCCCTGACCGTCGCCAGCCTGCAACTGGCCTGCAACTGGAACCTGGCCGACAACCTCGACCGCGCCGAGCAGTTGGTGCGCGAGGCCGCGGCAGCCGGTGCCAAGCTGATCCTCTTGCCCGAGCTGTTCGCCACGCCGTACTTCTGCATCGAGCAATGCCACACGCATCTGGCGCTGGCCGAGCCTTATGACCACAGCCCGCTGTTGCAGCGTTTTGCCGCCCTGGCGGCAGAACTGGGTGTGGTGCTGCCGCTGAGCTGGTTCGAACAGGCCGGCAACGCCTACTTCAATTCGCTGACCGTGGCCGATGCCGACGGGCGCTTGCTCGGCGTCTATCGCAAGACCCACATCCCCAACGCCATCGGCTACCAGGAGAAGGAATACTTCAGCCCCGGCGATACCGGGTTCAAAGTCTGGGACACCGCCGTCGGGCGCCTCGGCGTGGGCATCTGCTGGGACCAGTGGTTCCCCGAGACCGCTCGCTGCCTGGCCTTGCAGGGCGCAGAAATTCTGCTGTTCCCTACCGCCATTGGCTCCGAACCCGGCGCCGCGGCGCTGGACTCACGCGACCATTGGCAGCTGACCCAGCGCGGCCACGCCGCCGCCAACATCCTCCCGGTGATCACCGCCAACCGCACCGGCGTTGAAGTGGCGCGCAGCGATGCCGAGCTGCACATGCGCTTCTACGGCTCCTCGTTCATCACCGACCACAAGGGCCGCCTGCTGGCCGAAGCGGATCGCGACAACACCTGCGTGCTGCTGGCCGAGCTGGACCTGGCACACATGCGCGAGGAGCGCCTGACCTGGGGCATCTACCGCGACCGCCGCCCGGAAATGTACGGCGCATTGTTGAGCCTGGATGGCCGTCACCCGCACACCACCTGGAGGCAAGGCGCATGAACAGCCTGAAAACCCTGCTCGCCCTCTCCCTGGCCCTGAGCTGCGGCCTGGCCAGTGCCGAAGATAAAGTACTGCGCCTGTACAACTGGGCGGATTACTTTGCCGAAGACACCCTCAAGGACTTCACCGCCCAGACCGGCATCAAGGTCATCTACGACGTCATGGACAGCAGCGAAACCCTGGAGGCCAAGCTGCTGTCGGGCCACAGCGGCTACGACCTGATCTTCCCCGGTGACACCGTGGCCGAGCGCCTGGCCCGCGCCGGCGCCCTGCAAAAACTCGACCCGGGCAAGCTCGAGCACCTGGCAGACATCGAGCCCGGCCTGCAGCGCCTGCACCAGCGCTACCCCAACTCGCGCGAGAGCACCGTGCCCTACACCTGGGGCAGCATTGGCCTGACCTACAACCGCGCGGCCATCGAGCAGCGCATCGCCAATGCCCCGGTCAACAGCCTCGACCTGTTGTTCAAACCGGAGAACGCCGCGCTGCTGGCCGACTGCGGCATCTCGATGATCGATTCGCCCGACGAGGTGCTGGCGGTGGTGCTGCACTACCTGGGCAAGGACCCGCGCAGCGGCAAGGCCGACGACTTGCTCGCCGCCCGCCAGATGCTGGGGGCGATCAAGCCGTACATCCGCAAGTTCCAGTCGCAGCCGGTGACCCAGCTGGTCAATGGCGATACCTGCATTTCGCTCGGTTACAGCGGCGACATGATCCAGGCCCAGCGCACCGCCGATGCCGCCGGTAAAAAGGTCGAATTCCGCTATCACATCCCGGTGGAAGGCACGACCATCTGGATGGACAGCATGGCCATCCCCGCCGACGCCGCCCACCCGGAATACGCCTACGCTTTTATCAACTTCGTCACGCAGCCGCAGCAGATGGCCGCCATCAGTTCCTTCACCGGCTACCCCACCTCCAGCGCCAAGGCGCGGCCACTGGTCGAGCCGCAGATGCGTGACAACCCGGACATCTACGTCAGCGATGCGACCTACGCGCGACTGATCCCGGGCAAGGACATTTCCCAGAAAGACATGCGCGCGCGCATGCGCACCTGGACCACCCTCAAGACCTCCTCGGCCCATTGAGCCGTTACTACGAGAGCCACACCGATGACACCCCGTCGTACCTTTCTCAAGCATCTGTCAGTCGCCGCCGGCATCGCCGGCCTGGGCCTGGGCCCGTTGCGCCTGGCCATGGCCGCTGACGCGCGCTGGTTCATGCCCGAAGAAGACCAGGCCCAGCGGCGGATCTTCCTGGCCTTCGCCGCCGCCGAAAATGTCTGGGAAGACCAGGCGGACGCGGTCAACAGCTGCATCGCGCAACTGGCCCGAACCATCGCCCGCTACCAGCCAGTCAGCGTACTCTGCCGCCCCGAAGACCTGGCTGAGGCGCGCCAGCAATGCGGCAGCGACAACTTCGAGTTCCTGCCGATGGCGCTGGACGACATCTGGATCCGCGACTACGGCGGCTGCTTTGTCATCGACGACGACGGCAACAGCGCGCTGATGGACTTCAACTTCAACGGCTGGGGCAACAAGCAACGCCACCGCAACGACAGCCGCGTGGCGGCAACGCTCAGCGAAACCCTGGGCGTGCCCTACCTGCAAAGCGAGCTGACCGGCGAAGGCGGCGGCATCGAAGTGGATGGCCACGGCACGGCGATCATCACCGAAAGCTGCTGGATCAACGCCAACCGCAACCCTGACTGGAGCCGTAGCGACGTCGAGGCCGAGCTCAAGGCCAACCTCGGCCTGCGCAAGATCATCTGGCTGCCGGGCATCAAGGGCCAGGACATCACCGATGCCCACGTCGACTTCTACGCGCGCTTCGTCGAGCCAGGGGTGGTGATCGCCAACCTCGACAACGACCCGGACGCCTACGATTACCGGGTCACCCGCAAGCACCTGGAAATCCTCAAACAGGCCACCGACGCCGACGGCCGCCGCTTGACCGTGCACCTGCTGCCACCGCCAAGCAAACTGCGCAGCAACCGCTTCACCCGCGACAACCCGGAGTTTGCCGCCGGCTACATCAACTACCTGCCGATCAATGGCGCGGTGATCGCGCCACAGTTTGGCGACCCGCAGGCCGATCAGCACTGCAAGCAATTGCTCGGCGAGCTGTACCCGGGGCGGATCATCGAGCAGGTCAATATCGATCCGATTGCCGCGGGTGGCGGCGGGATTCATTGCATCAGCAAGAACATGCCCGATACCCGGCAGTAATCCAGTCAGCCACTTTGTTAGCTTGACGGCGTGCAGCAGCAGGCCAATAATAGATCGATCAGTCAGTCTATTAATGAGCCCGCCATGAGAACCGTAGACCCGGAGAAAGTCGCCGCCAAACGTAAGCAGATCCTCGACGCGGCCATCGAGTGCTTCGCGCGCAGTGGCTTTCACTCCACCTCGACGGCGCAAATCTGCGCCGCTGCGGGCATGAGCCCGGGCAACCTGTTCCACTACTTTCCCAGCAAGAACGCGATCATTGAGGCCATTGCCCAGGACGACCAGCATGGCATGGCCGAGTTGATCGCCCACCACGCCAAGACCAAGGACAGCCTCACTGCCATCGAGAACATCGCCATCGCCATGATGGAGTTGTGCAGCGACCCCACCTACGCCCGAATCAGCCTCGAAGTCGCCGCTGAAGCCTTGCGCAACCCCGAGGTCGGAGCCCTGCTTGCCGCCAATGACACCCAGGTCAAGGCCGATCTGCAGGCCTTGCTCAAGCGTGGTATCAAAGCCGGGCAGATCGACCCGACGCTCGATACATCGATGGCCGCGACCTGGTTGATCGCCCTGACCGAAGGCGGCATCGGCCGCGTCGTGCTCGAGCCAGGCTTCAAGGCCAAAGCCCATGGACCGACGCTGCGTACGATCATCCGCAGGTTCCTGCAGATTCAGCCATAAGCCTCCTGACATCGGCCTGTCGTACTCGCTGTTGCCTCCCTTGTTGATGTGCCCACTCGAGATTGATCGCGATGGTATCTGTGCTGCGAGACAAACCCCGCCTGGTGATCCCCGGCCTGTTGTTACTGCTCGTGACTGGCTGGGTGCTGGTGATGCCTGCCAGCGAACAACCGGTCAGTGCCCCTGCGCAAGTGCCCCTGCTCAAGGTCAGCAGCGTGCTGGCCGAACCCGGCACCGTGAGCCAGACCCTCCAGGTGACCGGCAGCCTGGTAGCTCGCGACGAGGTGTCGATCGGTACCGCACTGCAAGACACACGCATTGCCAGGGTATGGGTCGAGGAAGGCGACACGGTGGTGACCGGGCAACTGCTGGCGCAACTGGAAACCGATACCCTCGACGCCCAGGTGCGCCAGGCCGAGGCAACCCTCAGTCGTAATGCTGCCCTGATCAAGCAACAGCAAGCGCTGGATATCGAGGCACAGGCCAGCCTGGCGCGGATCAATGAGCTGGGCAGCATCGGCGCGGTCAGCGCCCAGCAACTCGACCAGCAGCGCGCCCAGGCCCATGCCAGCGCCGCCGCGTTGGCCGCCGCCCGGGCCGAGCATCAACAGGCCGTCGCACAACTGAGTGACGCCCGCACTCGCCGCGACAAGGCCGACATCCTTGCCCCGGTCAACGGCATCATCTCCGAACGTCACGCCCGCTTGGGTGCCATGGCCGGTAGTGAGCCGCTGTTCAAGCTGATACGTGACGGGCAACTCGAGCTTGATGGCGAGCTGGCGCAAAGTGCCCTGCAGACGATTCGGGTCGGTACCGCGGTTCAGGTGCACGTCGCAGGAATGCCCGACAGCGTCGCCGGCACGGTGCGCTTGCTGGCGCCCAAGGTGGATGCTGGCAGCCGGCTCGGGCGTGTGCGCATCAGCCTCGCGGCAACGCCCGGGGTGCGCGCGGGCAGTTTTGCCAGCAGCAGGATCGAAACCGGCACCAGCACCGCTGCGGTGGTCATTCCGTTACGGGCGGTGACCTTTACCGATGACGGCGGCGCCACCGTCATGGTGCTCGATGACAATGGCCAGGCGAGCGTGCGCAGCGTGACCCTCGGCCAGCGCAACAGCCTGCGGGTGCAGGTCAGCAGCGGCCTTGCCGGCGGTGAGCGAGTGGTGGCAAGCGCCTCGGCATTCGTGCGCGACGGTGACGTGGTCAGCCTGGCGCAGGAGCCAGGACAATGAGCCTGGCGGTGTCGTCCTGGGCCATTCGGCGGCCCATCCCTACCCTGGTATTGTTCCTGGTACTGGCCGTGGCCGGCTGGGTTTCCTTTATCGACCTGCCGATCAACGCCAACCCGCGGGTCGACTTTCCGGTGATTACCGTCGCCGTTGTCCAGGTCGGTGCCGCGCCGAGCGAACTCGAGCATGCCGTCACTCAACGGGTCGAGCGTGCGGTGTCCGGCCTGGCAGGCATCCGCCACATCACCTCGACGATTGCCGATGCCATTTCGGTAACCACCGTGGAGTTCCAGCTCGGTATCGACCCCGACCGCGCCGCCAACGATATCCGCGACGCTATCGGGCAAATTCGCGCGGACTTACCGCAAACCATTGAAGAGCCGCTGGTCACCCGCATTGATGTCGAGGGCGGGGCAATCCTCAACTACGCAGTCAAATCCAGCGCCCGCAATGCCGTGGACCTGAGCTGGTTTGTCGATGACGTACTCGGCCGGGAACTGCTTGGCGTACCCGGGGTACAAAAAGTACAGCGTCTGGGCGGTCTGGAGCGTGAGGTCAAGGTCGAACTCAAGCCCGAGCGACTTGAGGCACTGGGCATCTCGGCCGACCAGGTCAACACCCAGTTGCTGCACAGCAACAGCAACGTGCCCGGCGGGCGGGCGATTCTCGCCGACAGCGAGCAATCCATACGCACCCTGGGCAGCGCCCTGACCGTGCAAGCCTTGAGTGAAACGCCAATCGCCCTGCCAGACGGACGTTGGGCACGCTTGAACGAGCTGGCAAGCGTAGTCGATGGCGCCGGCGAAATGCGCGCCCAGGCGCGCCTGAACGGTGAGCAGGTGGTCGGCTTTGCCGTATTTCGCGCCAAGGGTTCCAGCGATACCCGAGTGGCTGCAGGAGTAGAGGCTGCACTACAGCGCCTGCAGCAACATCACCCGGATATCGAGGTCCAGCAGGTCGCCTCGATGGTCGACTACACGCTGGCCAGCTACAACGCCGCGATCATGACCCTGATCGAAGGCGCACTACTCACCGTGCTGGTGGTGTTCCTGTTCCTGCGCAACTGGCGCGCGACCCTGGTGGCGGCCATCGCCCTGCCCTTGTCGATCCTGCCGACCTTTGCCGCCATGACCTGGTTCGGCTATAGCCTCAACAGCATCACCTTGCTGGCCCTGACCCTGGTAATCGGCATCCTGGTCGACGATGCGATTGTCGAAATCGAGAACATCGAACGTCACCTGGATCAGGGCAAGCGCCCCTACCAGGCCGCCATTGATGCCTCGGACGCCATCGGCTTTGCCGTGGTGGCGATTACTGCGACCATCGTTGCGGTGTTCCTGCCGGTGAGTTTTATCGGTGGCTTTGTCGGCCAGTACTTCACCCCCTTCGGCATCACCGTGTCGGCCGCGGTGTTGACCTCGCTGCTGGTGGCACGGCTGCTGACGCCACTCATGGCTGCCTACCTGCTCAAGCCCAAATCGATTGAGCATCAGCAGCATGCTACGCAGGCACCCGCCGGCTTGCTCGGTCGCTACCTGCGCCTGCTTGAGTGGGCACTGGCGCATCGGCGCAAGAGCCTGGTGATCGCGGCGGCTTTCCTGCTGGCCTCCTTTGCCCTGGTACCGCTGCTGCCTTCAGGTTTCATGCCGGTCAGCGATACCAGCCTGAGCCGCATCGATGTGTCCCTGCCGCCCGGCACGCCACTGGCGCAGACCGACCGGACCCTGCAACAGATGGCGGCAAAACTGCGCGAGCAGCCGCAGGTGCTGTTTGTCTTCAGCACCGCCGGCGGCGAAGATGCCTCCGGCACCACCGATGTCGCCAGTGGCCAATTACTCGTGCGCCTGGTGCCACCCGAGCAGCGCGATCGGAGCCAGAAGGCGTTCGAACACTCGGTGCGACCGCTTCTCGGCGAGTTCGCCGATGTGCGCTTTGCCTTTCGCAGCGACAGTGCGGCGCGAGACATCTCGGTGATTCTCGTCGGTGCCGACGCCCGGCAACTGTCCCAGGCCGCCTACGCGCTGCAAGGCGAAATGCGCATGATCAAGGGGCTGGCCAACGTCCAGGTCAATGAGCCCTTGCCGCGACCGGAGCTGTTGATCCGCCCGCGCCTGGATGAGGCCGCCCGCTCTGGCATCAGCGCCCAGGCCATTGGCACCGTGGCGCGGATTGCCACCTTGGGCGATATCAATGCCAATTCAGCGCGCTTCAACTTCCACGACCGGCAAGTACCGATTCGCGTGCAACTTGCCCAGGCGCAGCAAGGCGACCTCGACACCCTGCGCAATCTGCGGGTGGCCAGCGACAACGGCGGCACCCTGGCCCTGCACAGCGTCGCCGACATCGACTACGGCAGTGGCCCGACAAAGATCGAACGCTTCGACCGGCTGCGGCGAATCTCGGTGGACGCCGACCTCGCCGGCATAACCCTCGGTTCGGCACTGGAAGCGATCCAGGCCACACCTGCCTTGCAGCACCTGCCCCTTGGCGTGCGCGAGGTGGAGTATGGCGATGCCGAGTACATGAATGAAATGTTCGAGAAATTCGCCACGGCGATGACCTTCGGCATCCTCATGGTGTTCGCCGTGCTGGTCCTGCTGTTTCGCGACTTCCTGCAGCCGCTGACCATCCTCGTTTCCCTGCCCCTGGCAGTCGGCGGTGCCATCGGTGGCTTGCTGTTGTATGGCGCGGCCATCGACCTGCCGGTGGTGATCGGCTTGCTGATGCTGATGGGCATCGTTACCAAAAACTCGATTCTGATGGTCGAATTCATCATCGAAAAACGCCGCGCCGGCATGCCCCGGCAGCTGGCACTGATGCAATCAGGCGCCGAACGTGCCAGACCCATTGTCATGACCACCATCGCCATGGTGGCAGGCATGATTCCGGCGGTCCTCAGCAGCGGCGCCGATGCCGGCTTTCGCGCGCCCATGGCGATTGCGGTTATCGGCGGACTGGTGACCTCAACCTTGCTCAGCCTGGTCTTCGTGCCGGTGGTCTTCAGCTACATGGACGACCTGAACAATTGGCTGGCCCCGCGCCTGGCCACACTCACCTCGGTGACCGCGCATGACCGGGCGACAGCGCAACTACAACGAACAGTGGCAGAGAATGATCAGACCATTTGAAGAAAACGACATGGAAGCGGTTCTGGATATCTGGTTGGCGGCCTCGATCCAGGCCCATTCCTTTGTCGATCCAGCCGTTTGGCGCGCTCAGGTCGACAACATGCGCACACTCTATTTACCCGCCTCGCAAGTGTATGTCGCCGAAGACGACAGTAAAACGACCGGCTTTTATGCACTGCATGATAATAACCTGGCGGCGATCTTTGTCCGCCCAGCGTGCCAAGGCCAAGGTATTGGCAAAGCGCTAATTGCCCACGCCAAGCAGCAACGAACAGAATTGACCCTGTCGGTGTATAAAGAAAATCACGCCAGTGTCCAGTTTTATCTGGCGCAGGGCTTTACCCCCATCGCGGAAGCGGTGGATCAACACACCGGCCACCCCGAGTACATCATGCGTACCCGCAAACAGCAGATGTAAACGTTATTACCTCTGCCCGAAAGAACGTCCAGCACACAACTGGAGATTCCTGCCCTGCGGCAAACGGTATTGCCTGCTTATCAACATCGCCCGCCCTTCTATTATTCATCGCCTACTGTATGGCGCGGCACTACTGCGCTCGAAACTTTTGAAAGCCATTGACTGATTTGCAACTAACAAAGTTTTACATCCTGCACACGGATACTAACAACGAAGCCCCCTAGCATAAAAGATCCTTAGTTCACGAAACTCTCGTAAACCACCATGAAGACAACACGGATTTATACTGCATTGACCGGCTTCTGTCTGATAACCACTTCAGCGCACTTATTGGCCGACGATTGGCAATTTACCCTGCAAGGCGGCGCGGCCAATGCGCCGCGTTACAGCGGCAGCAGTGAACGCTCTACGGCACCAGTGCTTGGCTTCGAGATCGAAAGCCCTTACGGGTTCTTCCTCAAGGAAAAAGACCTGGGCTGGAAACAGGAATGGGACGACGCCAGTTTCAGCACCTACATCGGCACCAGCGACGAACGCAAAGACCGCAAGAAAGGCTATCGCGGCTCCGACCGTCTGCGCGGCATGGGCTCGATCAAATCCCGCGCCCTGGTGGGCATGGAAGGCTCCTACACCTGGGGGCCGCTCACCTTCGGCGCCACGTTCGAACATGCGCTGAAAAAAGACAGCAACAAAGACACCGGCTCCGCCTACCAGACCCTCGAGTTGAGTGTCGGCACCTCGCTGTACGAAGGTGATTTCGGTAGCCTGACCGGCAACGTCAATGCGCTGTTTGGTGACGCCGACTACGTCCGCACCTGGTACGGCGTCAGTGAGCAGCAAGCCGCCAACAGCCGCTTTGCCGCGCACAAGACCCATGGCGGCCTGGTCAGCCAGGGCGTCAACCTGACCTGGAGTCTGCCACTGGGCGAAAATACCCGCCTGCATACCCTGCTGGATGTACAGAACCTTTCCGGGCATGTCAGTGACAGCCCGATCGTCGACCGCCGGGTGCAAACCTCCATCGCCAGCGTGCTCGAGTACAGCTTCTAGAACGCCCACCCTTGTGCCGCAGGCTCCACGGGAGGTGCCTGCAGCCCTGTTTGACAACCGCGCGCGCCAGGCCGGAACATGAGCCCCTCACGCACACCAGGAGGTTCATCGCATGAGCAAGGCACCCTATGTCCCGCCTCGGGTCTGGCAGCACGACGCGCCGTCTGGCGGCGAGTTTGCCAACATCAACCGGCCAGTCGCCGGCCCGACACACGACAAGGCCCTGCCCGTGGGCAAGCAGCCGCTGCAGCTTTACTCCCTGGCCACGCCCAATGGCGTGAAAGTCACCATCCTCCTCGAAGAGCTGCTGGCGCTTGGGCATGCCGGTGCCGAGTACGACGCCTGGCTGATTCGCATCAGCGAAGGCGAGCAGTTCTCCAGCGGCTTCGTCGAGGTCAACCCCAACTCGAAGATCCCCGCCCTGTTCGACCGTAGCGTGCAGCCGCCGATCCGGGTGTTCGAGTCGGGTTCGATCCTGCTTTACCTGGCGGAAAAATTTGCCGAGTTCCTGCCCAGCGACCCGGCCGGTCGCACCGAGACCTTGAACTGGCTGTTCTGGCAGATAGGGGCAGCACCCTACCTGGGCGGCGGCTTCGGTCACTTCTATGCCTACGCGCCGGAAAAGCTCGAGTACCCGATCAACCGCTTCAGCATGGAAACCAAGCGCCAGCTGGATGTGCTCGACCGCCGCCTGGCTGAAAGCACGTACCTGGCTGGCGATCGCTACAGCATCGCTGACATCGCAGTTTGGTCCTGGTATGGCCAACTGGCGCTGGGCAGGCTGTACTCGGCGGGCGAGTTCCTCAGCGTGCAGGACTACCCCCATGTGCAACGCTGGGCACAGGCGATTGCCGAGCGCCCGGCGGTGGTCCGCGGCCTGCGCGTCAACCGCACCTGGGGCGATGAAAGCAGCCAGCTGCCCGAGCGGCATGCGGCGCAAGATCTCGACTGATCGAGGACCCTGTTCCAGGATGGAGCACTACACATCACTGCTGCAGGCGCTGTTCTTCTTCGCGCTGACCTTCGCCCTGGGCTATCTCTCGATTCGCCGCATGCGCACGCTGCAGGAAGCCGTCGACCGCGAGTTCCAGGCAGCGCTGCGCCGCCACCACATTGACAGCTACGAAGTACTGCGCGACCGTACCCGCAACCACTACCACCCGGAGGCGATCCAGGTGCATCGGATACTGCGCGATGACAAAGGCCAGCACTACCTGTATGTCCACATCAGCGACTCGCCCGGGGTGATGCAAGCCCTCAGCCGTGAGCGGGCTTTGGCGGCGTTAGCCTAGGCTGAGCAATCCCACCTTCGACCCATGGATGATCCTGTTGAAACCCCTCAAGCACCGTTTTCTCGCCATCGCCATGCAAGTGGTGCTCAACATCAGTACCTGGAGCGGCGGGCTCTACATGATCTGGGTATTGTTGGACCGTGATGCAACGCGGTACTTCGAAACCTACGTCGTCTTTGCCATCACCGGCCTGTGCCTGTTCTTCTTTACCGCACTGTTTGTGCGCTGCCCGGAATGCAACACGTCCATGCACCATCTGTACAAGCCTGGTGACGGACTGTTGATGCACCGGGGATTGCTGCCCCATGAGGTCTTCACCCAGAAGCTGATCGAGTGCCCTGCGTGCAAGCAGGTGGTGAAGTTTCGCGATTAGCGCACGCTGATAACGACCTTGCGTGCGAGCATCCCCACCAGCATGCCGGCGATCGTCAGGAGTACATCGGCGCTGAACTTCGCCGCGTAGTCAGGGGCGTAAATGCGGTCATGGGTGTAGAAGGTCGGACCGGTGTTGAACACCGTGTGGTAGCCATTGGGGAAGAATGCCACCAGGCACAGCACCACGATCAGACCCAGGGTCCAGCCGCCGGTACCGTCGTAGGATTGGCTACGAAACCAGAGGAGAATCCAGGTCAGCACGGCAGCGAAGATGGGGGTCCAGTATTGGCTGGTGATGGCGTCGTAGAATTCCAGGGTGAAGTACATGGCGTTGCTGAGTCCTTTCAATGAAACAGGTGGAGAGGGTTCTGTTGCCCGCCGCAAAAACGCGAAAGGTCCTGGGTTGTCAGGGCCTTCAGGTTGATGCCGGCATTCGCTGTGTGCGGTGCATTCTATCACGCTGCGCGCACTGACTCCGCACTTGTCCCGCCTCAACCGGCTGGCGCAATACGGACCGTTTCCAGACGGTCCAGGCCTACGCCGTAGAAGAACGAGAACGGCCGCCCGGCCTGATAAGCGAAGTTGCTGCACATTTCACGCAAACCCTCGCGCCCGGCATCGGCCAGGTCGAAGGGCTGGTACGGGTGCACGCCGAGCGATCCGAATTCAATCGACAGCCAGGACGAACGAAACTTGCCATAGGACATCTGACTGTCCACGCTGACCTTGAGCCCACCGGCCTCGAGGCGCACCCGCAAGTCACGGTCGTCAAAGTACAAACTCGCAGGAACGCGCAAGGCCATTTGATCGTGGGTGAGAATGTCCATGTCGCCCACCAGCTGTGCGCCGTCGGCCTTGAAGCGGGTGATGATGAACGGCAATGCCGTCTGCACGAAGCTGTCGACCTGACAAATTGCCTCGCCATTGACCGTGCGGCTACCGGCAAAGGCATGACGCCGCTCGCTGTCGCTGACCAGCGTATTGAGGCTCACCTCTGACGGAAACTCGAACCACAGCGCCAACACCTTGCGCCCCATTGCGACGACGTTTGCAGGGGCCTGCCCGATTTCCTGCCCCGCTGCATTCAATCGCCTGGCCTGGCTGTAATCAAGCGTCAGTTGCAGGCTGGGAACCACGGCCTTGCGCGCGCGCAGGATGGCTTCGAACTGACGGTTCAAACCCTGGCGCTGCGCAGGGGCAAGGGCATTCTCGGCACCGCGCAGCAGCAGCGTGTCGCTGCGCTGGGGGGCCAGCTCCAGCTGCAGCTGTTGCACGTCGAGTTGTTGCGCGGCCAGCACATGCTGCATGGCCTGCAAATACCCCTCGTGCACTTGCGTGGTGTCGTGGCGAGGATGGGCACCGCCCTGGAACTGCAGCTCGGCCAGCACCACCTTGTGGTCCTTGAGCAGCGCCACGGCGAGCAGCACACACAACCCAACGCCCGACCCAACCATCAGCTTCCATCCCGCGCTTTGACTCATTACCTGCCTGCTCCTTCAGATAGACCACAGCGTCTCGCTCAGCCACGCACTGGCACCCTTGCGCCATGCCGGCCCGAGCCAGGGCGGGGATGATAACCGGCATTGCCCGGCATTGCCGCTTCAACCGGGTTGACCAGCGGCAGGTACCACCGCGTAGGCCACCTGCTGCGCTTATACTGGCCGCAATGGGCCATGGAGGGACATCTTGGACAGCCTTGTGAAACGTCGAATCATCTTGAGCGTCAGCGCACTTGCCGGTTTTTTGCCCGTCACCCTGGTGTTTATCTGGGGCGCCTTGTACTTTCTCGCGGGAACCTTGGGCTCCTCCCCCATTGTCTGGGAGAACCTGCTCGTGGTGCTGGTACCCATTGCATTTTCGCTTTTCTGCCTCTGGGCATGCTGGAAACTCTACGCCATCTCAATGGCCACAACGCCCGAAGTCCGCCACAAACGCCTGCTGGTCATGGGTGTCCTGGGTACGATCCTCTGGGGGTTGCCCTGGGCTTATCTGGGCCGTGACTTCCCCACGACGATCTACATTTTCCTGATGCCCGGCCTCACCGCAGCGGTGATGCTGGGCATGGCGCTGAGCCGGCAAAGGTCGGCAGTGACGCGCGTTCAACCCGACGCGTGAACGGCCTGGCAGCTGACAATGCGAGCCAGCCCGGCCGACCCCGCGCCGCCTCCACGCCCCTGGCGGCCCGGCCAATGCGAGTAGCCATCCTCCCCCTCCCGTCATAGCATGCTTGCCTAACGGTCGGCACGCCAAACGGACTTGGAAGATGAACGCCAACACACAGCTCGACGCCAGCACCCTGGGCCTGAACGAACAGCGCCTGCGCGCCCTGGCCCACCGCGACACCCTGGAAACCTGCAGCCTCGACCAGTTGCGCGACGTGCAACTGCGCCGCCTGCGCTGGTCGCTCAAACATGCCTGGCGCAACGTGCCCTGGTACCACCATCAGTTCGAAGCCCAGGGGCTGCACCCCGAGGATCTCCAGCAGCTGGAAGACCTCGCCCGCTTTCCCTTCATCGGCAATGCCGAGTTGCAACATCACTATCCGTTCGAACTGTTCGCCGTACCCGCACACCAGGTCGTGCGCCTGCAGGCCTGCAATGACGGTAGCGCCCGCTCGCCGGTGATTGGCTACACGCGCAACGACCAGGAGGTCTGGGCGGCGCTGGTCGCGCGCTCGTTGCGCGCCGCCGGTGCCCATGCCGGCGACCGCCTGTACGTGCTCGGCGGGCAGGACGCCTTGGGTGCCAGCGGCGGCATCCAGTTGGGCGCCGAGCGTCTGAACTGTGCGCTGATCCCCCTGGCGGCGCGCCAGGCCGGCCAGCAGGTCCGCCTGCTCTGTGACTTCCAGCCGCAGATGCTGATCGCCACGCCTTCCCACTTGCTGGCCCTGGCCAACGAGCTGGAACGCCAGAACATCGCGGCGTCGGCACTGTCCCTGCGCATGGCCTTGATCGGCCCGCAACCCTGCAGCAGCGCCCTGCGCCAGGAGCTCGAACAGCGTCTGGGCATCCAGACCCTGGCACTCTACGGCGTACCGGCACTGATGGACCCGGGCATCGGCATGGAATGCCTGGAAACCCGCGACGGCGTGACCCTTTGGGAAGACCACTTCTACCCGGAAATCATCGACCCGGACAGCGGCACACCGCTGCCTGATGGCAGCTTCGGCGAAGTGGTGCTGACCAGCCTGAGCCGCGAGGCCCTGCCGATGATCCGTTACCGCACCGGCGATATCGGCCGCCTGCTGCCGGGTACCGCCCGCAGCATGCGCCGCCTTGAACGCCTCACCGGCAACAGCGCCACTACTTTGCGCCAGAGCGCCTGAACAGGACCCGGTCAATGACTACGATGCACCCATTAAAAGTCGCCGATATCCGCCGCGAGAGCGCCGACACTGTCTCGATCGCCTTTGAGGTGCCAGCGCACCTGGCCTCGACCTACCGCTTCCAGCAGGGCCAGTACCTGCAACTGGAGGCGCAGTTGCAAGGTGAAGCGGTACGGCGCTCTTATTCGATTTTCAGCGCCCCCACCGACGGCGAACTGCGCGTAGCCATCAAGCATGTACCCCAGGGACGTTTCTCGAGCTACGCCAACACCCAACTGGCGGTAGGCGACGCATTGCTGGTGATGCCACCCGCAGGCTCGTCGTACCGTCCTGAACCGCAGGCGCAGGTCCATCACTGCCTGGGCATGGCCTCAGGCAGCGGCATCACGGCGCTGCTGCCGATCATCAAGACGACCCTGGAAAACGATGAGCGCAGCCGCTTCACCTTGGTCTATGGCAGCCGCGACCGCGCCAGCATGCTGTTTGGCGAACGGCTGGAGGCACTGAAGGGGGTGTATGCAGAGCGTCTGCAACTGATCCTGCTGTTCAGCCGTGAAGCCAACAACAACGGGCTACCGTCCGGGCGCCTGGACATCGCCACCTGTGATTGCCTGTTCCGTGAATGGGTCGACGTCAGCCTGCTCGACGCGGCTTTTATCTGTGGCCCACAGGCCATGGTCGAGACGGTGGGTGGGGCGCTGAAGGATTACGGCCTGGCAGCCGAGCGCCTGCATTTCGAACGTTTTGCCGAGCCACAGCCTCTGCGCGAGGCGCTGCCCTCCTGAACCGCGCGGGCCTTGCGCTGCCTGGCAGCGCAAGGCGAACGTTCGCTCAATCGCGGTCGCGATGGTCGGCGACGCCGCGCATCCAGTAGCCCTTGCTGCGGACCAATCGACGTGGAATCGAACAGGCCTCAGTGAGGTAGTCACGCACCTCATTGACGCACTGCGCTTCGCCGGCGATCCAGAACTGCCCGACCCCCGACGGCAATTGCAGACTGTCGATACCCTGGAGCAACAGATTGCTGCCGGCGGGATGCTCATCGCGGAAGAACCACTCACAATTGACTGCGGCCAGTGAATCCAGCGCTTGCAGTTCGGTCATGGTTTCGGCCTCCAGCACCACCAGGGCGCGGTCCCCCGGCGACAGGCTCTCAAGGATGCTCATCACCGCCGGGGTGCCGGTTTCGTCTGCGGCCAGCAGCATCCACTCGGCATCTTCCTGGGGCTGAAACCCACCTCGCAACGCCGAGCAACCGATCTGATCGCCGAACTGTGCCTGCTCGACCCAACGTCCGGCCGGACCATGGTCATGGCGCACGAAGTCGATGTCGACATTGCCCGACTGCGGGTAGTGCCGGCGGATGGTGTAGGCCCGGCTGACCTGGCTGCCGCCACTGGGCAGGAACAGCTTCAGCCATTGCGAAGGCTGGCACGGTAGCGCGGTGGCGAACAGGTCGCCCTTGAAGGTGACACGCCGCACCAGCGGCGTGACATCGCGGATATCGATCACATCGAGGTTGTACTTCAACTTCTTGCGGAACTCGAACATGAATACTCCAGATTTACTTGGCTTTCGCCTTGGGTGAACTGGCCAGCCAGACAATGGCCAGGACAGCGCAGAACAGCCATGCGCTGGCGAGGGAGAAATCGTTCAGGGCCAGCATATGCGCCTGCCGGTCGATGGTTCGCGCCAGCGACTCGAGGGCGCCCTGGGCCGACAGCCCGAGCGAGTTGAGGTTGTCCTGGGCCTGGGCGCTCCAGTGGTCGAACGGCGTCATGCGCTCGGCCAGGTCGACCTGATGCTGGCGTGCCCGGTGATCCCAGAACGCAGGGCCCAGTGACACCGCGAAGCTGGCGCCGGTCATGCGCAGGGCGTTTTGCAAGCCGAGGGCCGCCGGAATTTTCTCCGGTGGCAGGCGCGACAGCGAGATCGCCACCAGCGGGGTGAACAGGAACGCCGTGCCGGCGCCCATCAGCACCGAGTTCCAGCCGATGAACTGAATGTCCAGGTTGGTCTCGAAGTACATGCGCCACAGTGATGCGCCGATCCAGCAAATGAACGCCATGCTCGCCAGTACCCGCGCGTCGGTATGCTGCATCAGCCTGCCGATGAAGGGCGCCAGCACCACCCCGGCGATCCCCAGGGGGGCGGTGGCGATACCGGCCCAGGTCGCGGTGTAGCCCATTTCGGTTTGCAGCCACAACGGCACCAGCACCAGCGAGGCGAAGTACAGGGCAAAGCCCAGGCTCACGCTCAGGGTGCCGATGGCGTAGTTGCGCTCCTTGAACAGGCGCAGGTCGAGAATCGGGTGTTGCGCGGTCAGCTCCCAGGTAATAAGGGAGGCGAACCCCAGCACGGCAATGACCGCCAGGACACGAATCGGCGTGGCAGAGAACCAGTCCAGGTCCTGGCCCTTGTCGAGCAGGATCTGCAACGAACCCACGGCAACCATCAGCAGCAGCAGGCCGACCACATCCACCGGCAGCTTGCGCGTGGGGTTGTCCCGCCCGCTCAGCACCTGGCCGAGGGTCAGCAGGATGAAGATGCCAACCGGCACGTTGATATAGAAGATCCACGGCCAACTGATGTTATCGGTCAGGTAGCCGCCGAGGATCGGGCCGCACACCGGCCCCAGGAAGGTGGTCATCGACCACACCACCAAGGCCGTTGTACGCCGCGCAGGCGGAAAGATCGCCACCAGCAGCGCCTGGGACAACGGCGCCAAGGGGCCGCAAACGGCGCCCTGGAATACCCGGAATACCAGCAGCGAAGTCAGGTTCGGGGCCAGGCCGCAGCACACCGAGGCCAGCACGAACAGCACCACGGCGCTGAGGAACAGCTTGACCTGGCCGAAGCGCTGGGCCAGCCAGCCGGTGAGCGGCAGGCCGATGGCCAGGGAGATGCTGAACGAAGTCAGCACCCAGGTGCCCTGGTCAGGGGCCACGCCGAGGTTGCCGGAAATGGTCGGCACCGCGACGTTGGCGATGGTGGTGTCGAGCACCATCATGAAGTTGGCCATGCCGATCGCCAGCGCGCCGAGGACCAGCGTGCCACCGCTCAATGGCTCGATGGGACGCTTGGCGCTGCTCATCGATCGTTCCTCGAGACGCTCAGTTTCGACACTTGCAGGTTCTCGGCGATGATCCGGTTGACCAGCGCTTCGCTGCCGCTACCGATGTTGCCGTAGACCTCGGTGTTGTCCTGGACGCTGGTGGGGGCCTGCTCGTCCGGCTCACCCAGGGTGGCCTTGGCGGTCATCGACAGGCCGATGCGCAGTGGGTGGCGCAACACCTCTTCGCGGTCCAGGGCGATGCGCACCGGTACCCGTTGCACCACCTTGATCCAGTTGCCGGTGGCGTTCTGCGCCGGGATGGTGGCGAACGCCGCGCCGCTGCCGGCTTCGATACCCTGGATGCGGCCGTGGTAGACCACGCTCTCGCCATACAGGTCGGCAAACAGTTCGACACGCTGGCCGACCTTGATCTGGCCCAGTTGCGACTCTTTGAAGTTGGCCTCGACCCAGACCTTGTCCAGCGGCACCAGGCCCATCAGAACAGTACCCGGTTCGATGTGCTGGCCCACTTGCACCGCGCGCTTGGTAATCAGGCCATCCACCGGCGCCGGGACCTTGGTCCGCGCCAACGCCAGGTAGGCTTCACGCACACGCTCGGCGGCAGCGGCCACCTGCGGATGGTTTTCCACGGTGGTGCCCTGGATCCGCGCCTGCAGGCCGACCAGTTTGGCCTCGGCCGCGCGCAGGCCGGATTGGGCGATCTGCGCAGCTTCCTCGGCGTGGTGCAGGTCTTCCCCGGACACCCCGCCCTGGGCAATCACTGAACGGCGCCGTTGCAGGTCCTGGTTGGCCCGGTTGGCTTCGGCCTGGCGCAGCTTGACCTGGGCGGTCAGGTCGTTTTCTTCGGCGAACAGGCTGTTGACCGTGCGTACGGTCAGGGCCAGTTGGTGGGTGGCGGCGTCCAGGCTCAGGCGCGCATCGGCCGGGTCGATTTCGACCAGGGTGTCACCGGCCTTGACCGTATCGGTGTTCTGGATGTTCACCGCGGTGGCCGTGCCGCGCACCTGGGCGGAAATCAGCACCACGTCGCCACGCACATAGGCGTTGTCGGTGCTTTCATAGAGGCGGCCATATACCCAGTACCACAGGGCGGCAGCCACGGCCGCCGCCAGGGCGACCAGGGTGATGAGCAGGAAAATCGGGCCGCGGCGCGACTTGGCCGGAGCCGGGGCTGGGGTTTGGGTGGCGTCAGTCATGGGAGGTTCCTGCAAGCGTAGTGGAGTTCTGATCAGCTTCTTTCCAGCCGCCGCCAAGCGCGCGTAGCAGGCCGGCATGGTTTTGCAGCGCCGAGGTTTTCAACTGGACCAGTTGCATGCGCGTATCGAGCACCCGGGTCTGGGCATCGAGCACATGCAGAAAATCGGTGAGGCTTTGCCGGTAACGCAGGTTTTCCAGGTCGTAGACCTGTTCGGCCTCATCCAGCCCCTGCACGGTTTTCAGGCGCTGGCCTTCGATGGCGCGCAGTTGCGAGACATGCCCGGCCACTTCGCTCAGGGCATTGACCAGGGTCTGGTTGTAACTGGCCACCGCTTCGGCGTAACCGGCCTGTTGCGCCCGGTACTGGCCACGCAGACGCCCGGCGTCGAAGATCGGCAAGGTCACCGCCGGGCCCACGCCATAGGTGCGGCTGTCGTGGTGGAACAGGTTCTGAAAACTGAAACTCTGAAAGCCTGCGAATGCGAGCAGGTCGATGTTCGGGTAGAACGCCGCACGCGCCGCGCCAATGCGTTTGCCTTGCGCTTCGACGCGCCAGCGCTGGGCGACCACATCAGGCCGGCCACCGATCAGCTCGGCAGGCAGATGCCCCGGCAAGGCCACGCTACGCCGAGGGTCGGCGACCTTGGGCTGCCATTGCTCGCCCCAGCCCGGACCCTTGCCGGCCAGGGCCGCCAGGCGCAGTTGATAACCGCGGGCGGCGCCTTGCAGGCGCGCCTGCTCGGCTTCGAGCAACGGGATCGGCCCCCGTGCCCGCACCACGTCGACCTGGGTGCCCAGGCCGGACTTCAGCCGGTCTTCGCTCAGGCGCAGGATGCTGCGGCGCTGCTCCAGGGTCTGGTTGACGATGGCCTGCTGCTCGAGCACGCCGCCCAAGGCAAACCAGGTTTCCACCAGGCTGCCGCTGAGCGCCAGACGGGCCACCGCCTGATCGGCCTGGGCGGCGCGCAGGCTGCCCACCGCCGCTTCGTTCAGGGACCGGTTCAGGCCCCACAGGTCGAGGTTGTAACGCCCTTGCAGCAGCGCTTGGCCATCGGTGTGCCAGACCCCGGCTTCATCGGCGCCGGTCTTGTAGTTCTGCGAATCCTGGCTGCGCAGGATCTGGGTCATGGCCGACAGGCTCGGCCGGGTGTTGGCCAGGGTAATGCCGGCGTCGGCTTGCGCCCGGTCGATGCGCGCGCTGGCAACCGCCAGGCTTGGCGATGTCTCCAGGGCGGCAGCCAGCAGGCGGTCGAGGTCGGCGTCGTTAAAGCTCAGCCACCAGCGATCATCCGCCTGGGATGCGGGTTGGGTCGCGGCGTGCTCGATGTCCAGACCGGCTTCGAGCTGTTCGGGTGACAAGGGTTTTGGCGGTTCGGGGCTATGCCCGGGGCTGACGCAGCCGGGCAATGCCAGCAGCAGACAGACCGCCAGCCAATGCTGAATCGAATGAGAGGGTTCCATCACAACATCCTTGGAGGGTTGGGTTGCAACGGGATGATAGGTAGCCCCTGGCATATTGAAAATTGCAATTAACCGAGACTAGACTTGCGTTTCTTGCAACAAGGAGCGTGCAATGAACCTACCTGATCTGAACCTGCTGCTGACCTTCGATTCGATGCTGCGCGAAGGCAGCGTCACCGGCGCCGCCGAGCGCATGAACCTGAGCATCCCGGCCATGAGCCGACGCCTGGCGAACCTGCGCGAGGCCATGGGCGACCCGCTGTTCGTGCTTGCCGGACGCCGCCTGGTGCCCACCCCCCTGGCACTGGAACTGGCGCCGCAGGTGCACAACCTGCTCGAAGAGGCGCGCAATGTGCTGGGCACTAAACAGAAGCTCAACCTGGGCACGGTAAAGCGAGTATTCACCCTGCGCACCGAGGACGGCTTCACCGGTGCCTGGGCCCTGCGCCTGAGCCAACGGGTGGCGCAACAGGCCCCGCATGTGACCTTGAGTTTCATGTCCCAGGGCAACGAGGATGTCGCCGCCTTGCGCGACGGCCTGATCGACCTCGACATCGGCATCGCCGGCCCCCTGGGGCCCGAGGTCTACAAGCAGCGCCTGTACATCGACACCTTTGTCGGCGTGGTCAACAACCAGCACCCCCTCGCGCGCCAGAGCAGTGTCAGCGCCGAGGACCTGGTGGCCTTCCCTCACCTGTCGGTGTCACGCCGCGGCCGCACCCGCGGGCCGCTGGACCTGGAGCTGGAAAAGGTCGGTTTGCAACGCAAGGTGCAGTTGGTGGTCCCGGGCTTTCAGGCGGCCATGCAACTGGCCAGTTCCTCGGACATGATTGCGGTGATCCCGCGGCGCTTCGTCGAATGGTCGTTGCCGCTGCTGCCACTGCACATTTTCCCGCTACCGCTGGAGACCCCCGGCGGCGAGTTCTGCCAGGCCTGGCACCCACGCGTGAACAATGACCAGGTACATCGTTGGTTGCGCCAACTGGTGCAGGAATGCTCCGGCAGCTGAATCGGTTGTCCTGCGACGGGCGCCAAATGCGAGCGCCCTGCAGCCGCCCCCTCAGACAAAAAAACCGCCCACAGTAGCCAGCGACAAAAAGCGCCCACAACCCCTCCTCCAGGCAATCGTAGATTGCGTGTTTCGAAATTTACATCCAGTCACACTTATCTCTAAGTTGTCGTCCGTGCAAACCAGCATTTACCCCATAACAACGGCGCGCCCCCCATGGGTAACCAGTGCGCGTGGTCTTATTGATACCGGAGCAGACTAATGATGGATCGTAATGGCTTCTCTCTTGATCGTCGGGGCCTTCAAACCTCGCAGGAGTACCTGGCAAGCCTGCGGGATGGCAGGGAAGTCTGGATCAACGGCGAGCGGGTCGAGGATGTCACCGAACACCCTGCGTTTCGCAACGCGGCGCTGATGAATGCGCGCTTCTACGATGCGCTGCATGACCCCAAGCTGCGTGACAAACTCACCGTTGAGATCGACGGTGCTCCCGGCCTGCGCTGCCACCGCTTCTTCCAGGCGCCGCGCACGGTCGAAGAACAGGTCGCCGCGCGCGATGCGATCGCCGAAACCGCACGCCTGAGCTATGGCTGGATGGGTCGCACCCCGGATTTCAAAGGCGCCTGGATCGGCACCTTCGGCCCTAACCGCGACCTCTATGGCGAGTACGCCGAGAACGCCACCCGCTGGTACAACTTCAGCCGTGAACGCCTGCCGTTCATCAACCATGCCGTGGTCAACCCGCCGGTCGACCGCAACCAGGACCCGAACACCTCCAACGTCTTCGTGCGCGTCGACGAAGAAACCGCGGACGGTCTCTACATCAGCGGCGCCAAGGTGGTGGCCACCGGCGCGGCACTGACCCAGTACACCTTCGTAGCCCACTACAACGTGATGTACCAGGACAAGAAGTACTCGCCGATCTTCATGATCCCCACCGGTGCCAAGGGCGTGAAGCTGATCTGCCGGACCTCCTACGAGCAGGCGGTGAGCAAGAACGGCAGCCCGTTCGACTACCCGCTGTCGAGCCGCATGGACGAGAACGATTGCATCCTGATCTTCGACCGGGCCTTCGTACCGTGGCAGGACGTGTTCATGTATGGCGTGGAGATGTCCAACAGTTTCATTCAGAAATCGGGTTTCTTCGGCCGCACCCTGATGCACGGCTGCACCCGCCTGGCGGTGAAGATGGACTTCATCTGCGGGCTGTTCCTCAAGGCCGTGGAAATCTGCGGTACCCGTGACTTCCAGGGCGTTCAGGGGGCAGTGGGCGAAGCCATCGCCTTGCGCCACATGCTCTGGGGCCTGTCCGACTCCATGGCCTATCGCACCGAAAACTGGAACGAGGAATTCCTGCTGCCCAACCTGGAATCGGCACTGGCCTACCGCGCCACCGCTGGCGATGCCTACAGCCGGGTGATCAACCTGATCCGCAAGACCGTGGCCAGCGGCCTGATCTACCTGCCGTCCCACGCCAAGGACTTCCTCAACCCCGAGGTGCGACCGTTCCTGGACCAGTACGCCCGCGGCTCCAATGGCATCGACGCCGAAGAACGCGCCAAGACCCTCAAGCTGCTGTGGGACGCGATCGGCACCGAATTCGGTTCGCGCCACGAACTGTACGAGGTCAACTACTCCGGCAGCTACGAGAAGAGCCGCCTCGACACCCTGCACATCGCCAGCCATTCCGGACGCACCGAGCAAATGCGCGCCCTGGCCGAACAGTGCATGGCCGAGTACGACCTCAATGGCTGGACCGCCCCGGACTTCAAAAAGGCGTACGCGGCACGTTGAGGCCGTCGCGTAACTGAACATTAGCTGTCGTCGAGGGGCTGCCGCCCACAGGCCAATCCCGCCTGTGGATACAGCCCCCTCACGCGTGCACCGCACGCTTGAGTGTACGCACACCTCCATGTGTGAATCCTTTCAGCGCTGCTGATGGATACACCTTAGAAGAACATTTCCAGCTTGTCGGCTGCGTTCTGTGCAAAAGTCCATTGCACGGTTGCAGGCGATGCAACATAGCGCCTGAACGCCGTCGCGCTCCCTCGCCGCGCCCTACCCGCCCTATTGCCATCGACGCCCTGGCCGATAACCCCTCCAGGCCCGACTGCCGTGCGAGCTCAACCTGATCGGCGACCTGGCCAGGACGGCTGTCTTGCGCCCTGATGGCGAGCACCGGGTAAAAACCATACAATTTTGCTGGCAGCATAAATAGGCTCATCGCTGATCAAGCAAAAACAAACTCCTATATTTTCTGTTTATACAAATAGAGCGGCAATCCATGCAAAAAGTGATTGGTATTTATGGTGCAGGCGGTTTCGGCCGAGAAGTTTTACCCTTGGTTCGCGCGCAATACCCGGATGAGCAACTGTGCTTTATCGTTGACGCAGCAGAAGAAAAACACGTCAACGGCTGCCCGGTCTACACCTTCCAAGAATACGTGGACCTGCCCCACACCGGGAAGTCTGTGATCATTGCCATTGGCAGCAGCACCGCACGTGAAGCGCTCGAAGCCAAGTGCAGGCAAGAGCACCTGGGCATCGCGTCGGTAACAGCATCCAGCTCAATCATTTTAGATTCGGTCGAGGTGGGCGAAGGCGCAGTACTCTGCCACTTCACCCACCTGACCTCCAATATAAAAATAGGCAAGCAATTCCACGCCAACATTTATAGCTACGTGGCGCATGATTGTGTCATCGGCGATTACGTCACCTTTGCCCCAAACGTTCATTGCAATGGCCATGTGCACATCGAAGATCATGCCTATATCGGCACAGGGGCAATCATCAAGCCGGGCACCTCAAGCAAACCGCTGGTTATTGGCAAAGGCGCAGTTGTTGGCATGGGTGCGGTTGTGACCAAGAGCGTGGCCGCTGGGGTAACCGTAGTGGGCAATCCCGCCAAACCCTTGCTGTGAACCACCTGAAGCGCTTGATGCGAGCGCTTCCAGAAGCTGCTGGGCAAGCGTCTGGCTTCAAGCAAGATCTGCGGGTCGTAGCCATGCTCGCCGGCGCAAGCCTCGCCTTTGGACAAACGCGTTGATAAGGACCGCTACATCTGTGCAAAACCGGGGCATGGTGTTGAGTCCTAGCAGAGGGCTGTGGCTCACGCGCCTGTAGTAGCCGGTACGCGGCCCGGGATGCCCATTGTGATCAGTACCAGCACAGCGGTAGCGAAACGGTATCGGCAACGAAGGTGAACGGCAAATCCAGGAGCACAAGCGGACCAATAAACTGTGCGAGCTGATATTCAACCTCAAGCCCCTCATAGCAGTCATACGAACCATGGGAAACTGCTGCAGTCCAGGCACAGCCACCCACTTGTGAGATGGCCAATATCAACATGAGCTTCTGTAGCATGTAATGTCCTTATTACCTTTCCGTTGTCTGTCCTATAGACGCTATCGTGAAAAGTTAGTCACCTACCTCACCCTGCGCGCCCAACGGCAACCAGCGATCCAGACTGCTCGGGTTGAGACAATCTCAAACATAGGGCAATCTTTCAGAGACGCATGCCCAGAAAAGGAGTTCTCAGATGGCATTTTCACCGAGGGAGCGAACCGCACTGCTCGCGCTCAAGGGCGTAGGCCCAACCGTTATCACCCGCCTCGAGCAAATGGGTATTGAATCGCTGGCAGAGCTCGGCAAAGCGGACGTCAGTGACATCCTGGCTCACGCATCAGCCGCACTAGGCTCGACCTGCTGGAAGAACAGCCCTCAAGCCCGAGCAGCCATTACCGCCGCCGTTGACCTGGCGAGAAGCACTCCAGAACACTCGCTCGCCGGCTAGCGTGGCTCAATCATCTGCGCAGGTGCCAACCAGCACCTTTCCAATGGTGGCCGGATAACGTTCAGACGGGGTTACCGGCGGTATAAAAAGGCAACGCATGGACCTGCAATTCAAGCGACTCAGTGAAATCAGCAGCGCCGATATCATCGAGCTCAACAACAACCCCGATGTCTTGCGCCACATGCCCTTGGGCCGCCCTGACTTTGACGAAGCCAAATGCTCAGCGTGGGTCGCCGAAAAAGAGTCACAGTGGCTGCTCAATGGATATGGCCCATGGGCTTTTTGGGTGAATCAGAAATTTGCCGGCTGGGGCGGTTTGCAGCAAGAACAAGGTGATGCAGACCTGGCCCTGGTTTTACACCCGGACTACTGGGGCTTGGGCAAGGCAATTTTTGATGAGATCGTTCGGCGAGCCTTTCAGGAGATGGGACTGGGGTCGGTCACTGTCTTGCTTGCGCCAAGCAGAACACGCATCAAGGGTATTCTTCGAATAGGCTTTCGCCGTGATGGAGAGGTCGAGGTCGACGGCATACGCTTCGCTCGCTACCGGCTGCTTGCGAGCACTCGCGCTTGCATCCAACGACGGTAACGGGTGATTTTCTGCGGCTGTTTGCCTATGGCTTTTCTCTCCCGTGCAGGGCTCGCCCCCGTGCAAACGGCCATAGAATTTGCAGCTGTCGACGCCAAGCGCCAACAGGTCAGTGAGCAGATCGCAACGTTACAGGCGCTGGACCGTCACCTGGTCGAACTCAAAGCCGAGATGAACGCGCTGTTCGGCCAGCAAACCCAGGCCTGTCCTCGTACGGCTGGATCGCTCGCCTGCCAAGATAGCTGAACGCCGACCTCAGGCTATCCTCCGCAGAGCGCGGGCTGAAGCCCAGTTCCCGGCGCGCCTTGGCGATGCTGTACTCCTGGCGCACGTCATGGAACAGGCGTACCTGGCTCAGCAGCAACTGCGCCGGCCTGCCGGTCAGGCTCGCTATCCGCTCCTGTACCCAGGCGACACACATCAGCAACCAGCGCGGTGCTCGCGGTGGCTGGCGATACCCCGGCACCCGTGCATTGGCCGCCTCCAGCAGATCGGCCAGTGACGAGGAGCGCTCGTTCGCGAGGATGTAGCGCTGCCCTGCCCGGCCCTTTTGCGCCGCCAGAATCAAGCCCTGGGCGACGTCACGCACATCGACGAAATTGAAGTGAAACCCCGGGTCCAGTGGCATCTGATGTTGGCGCACGGATTCGAGAAAGCTCATGGTGTCGGTCAGTTGCGTCGCATTGGGCCCGATCATGGCCGAGGGCAAGACCGAGACCATCCACAGGTCCAGCTCCCGCGCAGTCTGCCAGGCCATTCGCTCGGCGAGGATCTTCGACTTGTAGTAAGCGTTTTCGGTCTCGTCGTTCCAGGTGTCTTCATCCAGCGGTTGACCATCATGCCCGATCGCGGCCACCGAGCTGACGTACACGACCCGTTTCACGCCCGCGCGAGACGCGGCCTGCAACGCATTGCGCGTACCCCGCACATTAGGTTCGACGATCTCGGCTTCTGGCCGCCTGGCCCAATGCCTGAACACCGCCGCCACCTGGAACAGTACCTCGACCCCTGCCATCGCCTTGAGCAGGGACGGTTCATCCTGCAATTCGGCATAGACGAGCTCGCAATCCAGCCCGTCAAAGGGCTCGGTCCTTGTCGTATCGCGCACGCCGGCCCGCACACGGTAGCCCTGATCGAGCAACGCCCTGACCAGGGTATTCCCCAGATGCCCATTGGCGCCTGTCACCAGACACAACTTGCTCACAGAACCTCCTTGTGACAGAACCCTGCCGCGTTTAATCGCCACAGCTTAAAGTCTGTCCCTAGGGGCATAGTCAAGCGGATACTGGGCAGTAGTTCTGATTTCACACTTCGAGCGGGAAACAGCGTCGTCAGGTGATTCGCCAATGCCTGCCCGACCACGGCCATCCAAGAGCACGATTGCCGTCAGCGTCCCCCGCCGATCAGAACGTGTAGGCCACTCCTGCCTGCACCGTGCGCGGAGCTCCAGGGTAGACATAGCTATTGAAGGCCCCTTCGTCATACCCCTTGTTGAACACGTTCTTCACGTCCAGGTTCAGGCGCACGTGCTCGTTGACCTTGTAGAAGCTCAGCAGGTCCACCACGCTGTAGCGTTCCATGGTGTAGGTCAGCGCTTCGGTTTGGCCACTGCGATCGTCCACGTACTTGACCCCCACCCCCAGGCCCAGGCCCTTGGCCAAACCGTCCTGGAACTCGTAGGTGTTGAGCAGGCTGAAGCTGTTGCGCGGGATATTGGCCAGGCGTGTGCCGGTGGGCAGGCGATTGTCCTTGGTCACCTCGGCATCGACGTAGGCGTAGCCGCCGATCATCCGCCATTCAGGGGTGATGTTGCCCGCCACGTTGATGTCCAGGCCACGGCTGCGCACCTCGCCGGCCGCCAGGCTGTAGTCGGTGTTCAGCGGGTCGCGGGTGAGCACGTTTTCCTTGACGATGTGGTACACCGCGGCATCGACACTCAGTTGCCGATCCAGCGCCTCCCACTTCACGCCCAGCTCATAGGACTTGCCTTTCTCCGGGTCGAAACCACCGCCGCCGGCCGGCGTGCCGGTGTTGGGTTTGAACGAGCGGGCGGTGTTGGCATAGACCGCGACCGTGTCGGTCAGGTCGTAAAGCAGGCCAAAGCGCGGGGTGACGCCGTTCTGCCCTTTGCTGAAATCGCGGCTGTTGACGAGCTTGTCGTCATAGTCGTGCTCGAAGCGTTCAAAACGCACCCCGGCGAGGGCCTTGAGGCGCTCGGTCAGGGCCACCTGGTCCTGGATGAAGAAGGCCCAGGTCTGCAGGTTCTCCTTGTTCCAGGTGGTGATGGGGATCAGCGCCGGGCGCGCCTGGCCAAGTACCGGGTTGTAGATGTCGATCGGGTAGGCCGCCGAGGAGCGCTGGATGATCGAGTTGTAGTCGTAGTCCTCGTACTCGACGCCGGTCAGTAGCGTATGGGCGAAGCCGCCCGTGTCGAAATGACCGGTAAGGTTGAGCTGCCAGTCGCGGTCGCTCCACTCCAGCTTGCGGTAGTTGAAGTTGCGTTGCAGGGTGCGGCCGTCGGCCGGTGCGCCGTTGGCCTCCACGGCGTTGCCCTTGAGCGAGCCGTCGAGGAACTGGAAACCACCGCCCAGGGTCCAGTTGTCGTTGAGCAGGTGCTCGAAACGCACCTGGGCCATGTTGTTGTCGTTGTGCAGCAGGTTGTCGCTGCCTTTCTCCCAGATGTAGGTGTCGCGGGAGGCGCTGCCGGTCTGGGTGTTGTAGCGGGTCAGGCCGCGGTCGAGTGGGTGATTGTTGCGCATGAAATCGCCCTCGAAAACGATCTTCGTGCTGTCGTTGACCTGCCAGCTGATCACCGGTGCCACGTCGTAGCGTTCACTCTCGACATCGTCACGGAAGCTTTCACCGCCCTCACCGAGCACGTTCAGGCGGTAGGCGAGGCTACCGTCCTGGCTCAGCGGGCCCGTGGCGTCCAGGGTGGCGCGGTGCATGCCCTGGTCGTCGAACTGGCTGCCCAGGGTGACCTTCGATTCGGGCAGCGGTTGCTTGCTGACCACGTTGAAGGTACCGCCGGGGTCACCGCGGCCATAGAGGCTGGTGGCCGGGCCGCGCAGCACTTCCAGGCGCTCGACGGTGTTGGCGTCGGGGGCGTTGGGGTAGCCGCGGTTGATCGGGAAACCGTTGCGGTAGAACTCGCCGGTGGTGAAACCGCGTACGGTGAAAGTGGTCAGGCCCTGGCCGCCGAAGTTGTTGGCGCGGCCGACGCCGCCGGCATAGTCGAGGCCATCCTGCAGGCGGGTGGCGCCGGTGTCCTCCAGGACATCCTTGGGCACCACGCTGACCGACTGCGGGGTTTCGTGCAGGGCAGTGTCAGTGCGTGTCGCACTGGCCGAACGGTTGGCTTTATAGCCCTCTACAGGCCCATCGGCACGCTCGTAATCGATCGCGTCAGCATTGATGCTGACTGCTTCTAGCTGAATGTTACCCGCCGCAAGAGGCGGTTCTGAGGCCCATACGAGTGAAGGCGCAGCGTGGAGCAGACACAGCGAGACGATCGTGCGACGCATCGATTGCGGTTCCAGAACAGGGAAGAACGGACAGTGAGGGTGAGGCGCGGCGATGGTATATGGTAACAATTCGTATTAGCAATAATTTTCTGCAATCCCCCTCCCCTGGCGAGTCTCCTCAGCGGAATGAACGTCCGGGTTCACGCCACCTTTACGCCATCGAATCCGGTAAGCGTATTGGCCGGGCGCTTACCCCATCGTCAACTGTCTCCCGGTACAGGCCATTTCGACCGGTTCTGCCTGTAGCTCTGGCTCCCAGAAATCTTCCCATGTACTTTTAGCCATGGGAGTGGCGCCCCATCTGATCTCCTCGAGTGTTCGCCCGAGCGTCGGCCCCACCCGTGAGGCCATCGTACAAGTCGCCGCAGGACGAAAGACAGAGGCGATAAAACGGGCAAGACGCCCGCTACCTGCCTGAACGATATGTAAGGATCATGGATGATTGAGGTGAAGGATGTATCGCCCCCAGTTGGGCGAAAAGGGCAATACCAGGCCGAAGCATTACTGGTGTTCGTGGCCTTGGGATGGGGCCTGGGTTTTCCGCTGATGAAAGAAGCGGTGACCGGCAACCCGGTCCTGGTAATCCTCTGGCTGCGTTTCGCGCTTGCCGCACTGGTGGTGCTACCTTTCGCCTGGCGCAGCCTGAGCCAACTTAACCGTGCCGGGTTCAGCGCCGGCGTACTGCTCGGCACGCTGTTGTTCTGCTCATTCTTTTTGCTGATCTACGGCTTGCAGTACACCACGGCGGTCAACACCGGCTTTCTTGCCGGGCTATGCGTAATCTGGGTACCGCTGCTGGCAGGCCCACTGTTCAAAGTACCTACCGGTACCGGCACCAAGATCGGCGCGGTGCTAGCCCTTGCGGGGATCTTCGTGATGTCCGGTGCCGACGTGCAACAACTGCACAAAGGCGACCTGCTGGTGGTGTTTGGCTCGATATTCACGGCGTTGCACATCCTGGCCCTTGACCGGCTCGGTCACAAGGCTGGCAGCGCGGCTCTGGCCTTCATCCAGATCGCTACCATGGCCATTCTGGGCCTGCTGTGCAGTGTGTTTATGGTGGGTCAGGTATTGCCGACGCATCTGGATGCAAGTGTTGTTCGAGCGGTGGTGATCACCGCCGTATTGGCGACAGCATTTGCGTTCTGGGTCCAGACTCGCTTTCAACAACGGACAACCCCGGCACGAGCGACCTTCATCTATAACCTTGAACCGGTGTTCGCTGCGGTATTCGCAACACTGATTCTCAACGAGTCGTTGAGCCCGACGGTCTTTCTCGGCGGTGCAATCATTGTGCTGGGTATTGCCCTGTCGGAGTACTGGCCGGCCCTTCGCGGATATTGGCGCAGGCAAGCCGCGTCCTGACCGGGCGCACACCAGGAGACACAGAAGGAACGATGACCGCCTGAACGCCAGAGACGTGCAGGTGGTGACCGCACGGCGGCGATGATCCGTAGCGTATTTCTTTCCCAGGAAGGATCAAATGGCAGACAAAGTACACGACTACGAAGTTCAGGTAACTTGGATGGGTAATGAGGGCACAGGAACGTCAATTTACCTCGGTTGTTTTGAGGCCGAAGGTAATCTTGGCGTCGGGGTCTGACATCGAAAAAGCTAAGGCACTTCACCGGATCGCACACGAAAAATGCTTCATTGCCCGTTCGGTTAACTTCCCCGTCAGTCATGAACCCGAAATATCGATAAGCCTGGATAGCTAACGTAACTAGAAATGCTGCTCACGTAGATGGGCACCATTTCTGTTTCGCGCAGCTACCAACGGCAGCCCCACCCACTAGCGGCAGCACGGGCCATGTCAGGCGACGGGGCAAGTGGCGAGCCGACCAGCGTCATCACCAGGCCGATGGTCGCCGACGCCCATATATGGACGGCCAGCAGATAGAGCTGCCAGGTAAAGTCCTGGTCCGTCGCGAACGTCGGCGAGGAAGACGCTCAGCCAACAGCCAGACGATTGCGCCCAGCCGCTTTGGCGATGTAGAGCGCCTGGTCTGCTTTATCGAGCAACGATTGCCATTGATCCAGGTTCGCTCCCGGCATGGAGGAGAGGCCGATGCTCACGGTAACATGCCCAAAGGGACTGCTTTCGTGAACGATATTTTGTCCGTTCAATCGATCAAGCATCAGCTGTGCAACCACCGTCGCCCCTGCGATGTCGGTATTGGGCAGGATCACAGCCATTTCCTCGCCACCGTAGCGGGCCAGCAGATCGGTTGGCCGCCGGACACATTCTGCAAGCACACTACCAACCTCCCTCAGGCACGCATCACCCGCAAGATGACCATAGGTGTCGTTGTACAGCTTGAAATGGTCGATATCGATTATGAGTAATGCCAGGAGGGTCTCATCCCGCTGGGCTCGATGTACTTCCATGGCCAGCGTCTCGTCGAAGCAGCGCCGGTTCGCCAGACCGGTCAGCGCATCGTTCATTGCCAATCGCTCGAGCTGCTGGTTGGTCTCGAGTAGTTGCTGCTGCGCCACCAGCAACGCCCCTTCTATCTCGATCCTGCGTCGGATATCGCGGATCAGCATCCACCCGATGATTCCGGTGACCCCAAGCAGGCCCGACACCGCCAACAGCGACAACACCGCTTCGAGCTTCCAGGACGCCAGTGCCTCGCGCTTGCCCAACGCGACAGTGGTCACCAGCGGGAGCCTATCGCTTTTGCGAAAAGCGTAAAGCCGCTCCACCCCGTCCAGGCTGGAGGTGAATGAAGCCGTTCCCACCGTTTTATCGACCAGGTACTTGGCGTAGATCGGAGACGTTGAAAAATTGCGTCCCATGTCCTGCTCGCGAAACGGATAGCGCACCAGCATCGAACCGTCGGTGTAAGACAAACCGATTGCGCCTTCCTGCCCTAAATCGATCTTGCCGAAGAGCCGTAGAAAATTTTCGATCCCCAGGGTAACCGCCACCACTCCAGCAAAATTGCCCTGTGCGTCATTGAATCGACGGCTGATGGTGATCACCCATTCCTGGTTGGATCGGCTGCGGATTGGCAGGCCGATAAAGGGCTCGCGGGAAGGATCGTTGAGGTGATGAATGAAGTAAGCCCGGTCGCTGCTATTGGCGCCTGCCGGAATCGTGCGGTTGGATGACATCAACCACCGGCCTTGCTTGTCATAGATGGTGACGCCGCTCATCTGTGGCATCAGCGGCTGCTGACGGCTAACGAGCAGACTCAGGCGATCGATCTGCGCGGGGTCGCTGCCTTCCGTCTCCAGACGCTCGACCAGGCCAAGCAGCAAAAGCGAGCTCTGCCTGACGATGCCGTCAGCATAGGTGGCGAGCGCCTGAGTCAGGTTCAGTCCATGAATGTTGATTTCTTCCAGTGCTCGTTCTCGCGAGGCCACCACTTTCCACAAGGTCAGCGATGCCAAGGAACAGCCAATCACCAGTAGCAAAAGAATAACGAGGTGGATATCACGCTTCACGTCAGTACCTGATGGAGAGTCCGGATTCTCGCGCGGGCTGTCTAGGGCCGCAGCAGAAGGCAATTCCTGGCCTTGGCCAACAATACAAGGAGTGCAACGAAAGCGCAGCAGGGAAAGGCTGGTGGCATGTTTTGTCCATCGTGATCATTTCGCTTTTGGTGAGGATCAAAAGAAACCCGGTCGCCAAGCCGGGGTCTTCATTGGCCGCCATTCGTCCAATGCGCGGCACTCCTCACGGCTTTAGCATCTCTGAATGTTAAGCGTGGATGTCCCGCGCATCAGAACGGAGAGCCCGCATGGAAAGTGACGAGAATGCACCTGGTAACAGGTCGAAGCAGAACGTAACCCGAACAACCACTAACGAAACCGGCCATGATTCCCGGCGTGATGAGCCTGAGGTCCCTCTGCCGCCGGATGATGAGACACCTGTCGAGCAAGAGCTTTCTGACATGCATACCAACCATTCGCAACCAACCGAGCGTCCGCAAGCAGTCAATAAGGGCCGCACCGATCAGCCTGACGCCGACTCACAGATGAACGATCAGGATGAAAACAAGGAACCCCGCGGCGTACCTGCAAGCGACCCTGAATCGGGCGCCTGAGTCTATTCAAACATTCCGATTGCCCGCTCAGCGCGGGCATTTTCATGGCTCAAATTTACTGCAGCCAGGGTAGCCTTCGGGAGGCCTGGCCCCTGACAAAGCAGTAGTACAATGCTATGGAACAACACCGGCAGCCCGCGCACCTATTGCGCTTGCAAGCTACTCAGGTACTTTTTGCAAAAATCAGATTCTGAAATTCTATCGGCTCGGCCTTCCCAACCCTTATACGGAGCGTCGGGGGTGCCCATTATTTCATCCTTGACCTTGTCAGTCATGGCGGTTAGCTCTGCAGCGCTCTTATTGATACCGTGCGCTCGCATGTACTGCCCGGTTTCGAGGGCAGCGTTGGTAACGACTGATGGGTCGACGTTGCTCCCCATCGAATAGGCCACCGCACAACGGTTAGCTTGGTAGATGTGACCCTCAGGGTTCTCGCAGCCGTGTAAAAACAGAAACGCTGTTGCGATCAGCGCTGAGCAGGTTTTATAAGCCTTCATTTTCCTTCCCTGTAATGATTTTTGGCAGAAGCGTTCTCGGCAGGGGTTATACCGCGTGTTGCAATTGCCGCCGAGCGGATTGAAGGAGGTGGCCGATGGCGAGAACGCACGTTCAATTCATCGAGAAGGCGATCGCAAAGCGGAAATTTCAAGAAGAGGTGGCGCGGAGACACCCTACCGGGTGAAGTCTTTGGGACAATCCTTGGCCTGCCCAGATGCGCGCGAAATCTTGTCACGGTATCTTGCACCCACTAAAAGAATCGACTGCAGCCCGTCCTTTTCAAGCAATAAGGCAGAGCAGCCCAAGTTGCAAGATTCGCTCGATGTAAAGCAGACGTTCTGACCCGTGAACCGATAAAGATTCGCTGGCCAACCCGAGCAATCATACAGCCCCAGCCCGGGGCAGAAATACTCTTCAACCTCTCCGGCAGCGATTATATTGGATCCAATGGCATCCTGGAGGCTCCCTGCAGCAAAAACAGGCATACATGTAAATGTAGAAGCAAGGAGAAAGAGTGATCGTTTCAGCATGTGCAGTTCTCAAGCAGACTTAAATACAACTCTGTTCTTAAGATAGCTAATTTATATTCCAAATCAAATAATATCGATTAACCCTGCCGTGGGGTCCGGCAGCACGGCTCAGCGTTATGCGCTTTCGGATGCGCCCTGGGGAGCCGCTGGTTACTCGCTGACGCGTTACACCGCTACTACGATCGATATCGAATGCAGTCTGTCATCCCGCAGCGCTCGATGAGACGCAGCGCCAAGCCCGGCCTTGCGCCGGGATTGTCATGCCTGCCAATTGCAAAAAGCCCAGCACGGGGCTGGGCTTCGTCGGCGTACTCAAATGGCCTTGGACACGCTGCAGCGAATCGTATCAACGATCGTTCTTGGAAGACGACCTGACCGCGTTGCTCAGCCCTTTAGCATTATGATCACCCGGCGTGGTAGCGGAGATTGCAGTTGACTTGGACAAACCGCGGGTGTCCTTGGAATGAGCAATGCCGGAAGTAGAAGTGCCATGACCATTATCGTCATTGCGGTCGCTACCGTAGCGGTTACCACTCACGCCGTGATCACGTGTCGCCTTACCGGCATGATCGCCGCCAAAACTGGCACCGTTACTTTTACCACCATGGCTGCCATTTCCTGCACCCATGCCGCCACCGTGGCCGCCTCCGTTTCCACCGCCGTGGCCGCCGCCGTGGCCACCACCACCCCCTTCACCCCTTGCGTAAGCTGAGCCGATAGGAGAGAGATCGGCCGGCAACAGCGCCGCCGTCCCCATCACAAATGCACAGGCAAAAACGGCCACCAGGGTTTTCTTCATTTTTTGTACGGCTCCAGAGGTAGGACTAAGTACCTGGTAAGACTGACCACGATCTCTTAAGTTCTTGCCCTGCCGACGAAATGCAGCCACCGCTACTGCGGGCTCGGTCTCGCTTGTGTCTGTGAGGTACAAGATTACCTTTCATCGGCTACCCCATAACTGGTTTCGTAGGCGCTTGTCGAATGAAGGCAAATGGCCATAACCTGTGTGTGGTGGAAGATTCCACTACAAATAAATACACATGGAGTCATGCCTGATGAACGTCGTTTCTCTCGTGATTGCCGCTGTCCTTTCGTTCTCTTCGGTCGCTGCGTTTGCGCACAGTGGTGGTACCGACGCCAAGGGTTGTCACACCAACCACAAAACTGGCGGCTACCACTGCCACTAATCAGCCGCAAAGCCCGGCAGTTGCCGGGCCTCCACCTTGACTCACCCGAGGTGACCGGATCTTCCCTGCAGTCCCAGTGTCGTGCTTGGCTAGAGCTTGCGCAGTATTGCTAGAGACTTGGATGCTAAGCGTAGAAGTACCGGAGCCAATAGGCTTCCCGGCAGGCACTGTTAAAGCTGATGTGGCAAGGGCTAACCGTTTTGTCGAGCGGCTGGCGAACGATTTCGTAGCTAATCCAGCATTCAGCGCAGGCTGCGTCGCCGGGAAAGTTATCCTGCTCCGCGAGCCGTTTGATGAGTGCGCCGTCATCGAAGGCATAGATGTGTTCCTCAGCGCTGACGGTGAACCCCTGGTCGAGCCAGGTTTCTTGATTCGAATGTTCAAGATGCGCGATGCGCGGCGAGGACAACCCCAAGATGGCACTGACGTAGTTGGCGAGGTGATCCAAGTGAGCCATGGGCTATGTCCACAGGTGATTTAGAGCGGCTAGCGAAAGTGCCAAGGGAGAGGTGCAACTTTACTAGCCAGGTTAGCGGCTCGACAAATCTGCGTAAGCATCCGGCGAAGTCCTCGACCCGGATGCTGATGTCACATGCCCTAGATAGTTGCGAGAAGTAAACCGGTGGACCAGTCCTCACACCGAGTACTCATGAGCTGCGGCTGTGGGACGACACGGTTACTCATGTTCAGCGGCCAACATTGATCTGAACTGTAGAACAACCTCTGGCGATAGCCCCGCAGCTTCAAACACTGCGCAGGTGAAGCTAACAGGTGCAGGGCCTGGTGCAGTAATGATCCGGTCTGCAACCATAGCGCCTGTACAGCTGTGATACAGAGCCTCCCCTTTATAATTTGCAGCCTTCTGTTTTAGGAAATCAGCGCTGTTCGAGGTGTGAGGCGTCGTGTTGAGGAGGTCGGCCCTCGCCAGAGCCAGCGTTGCGCCACATATTCCAGCGATTGTCGCCCCCGCGAGTCGGCTAGCGCGAAGAAAGTCTCCAATATCTGGCGCTTCTGCTTGCTCCCAGACCATGCCTCCGACGATGACGACAACATCTGGTTTCCAGTCCAGGCATTGTTCCAAACTGCTATCCACCGTTACGGCCAACCCTCCCTGCGAGAAGAACTGCCCCGGAGCTGGGGCAAAAAAGCGGACGTCGATTCCGTAAAACGGTGATGCGGTGCCTGCAATGAAAGCGTATTCCCAATCAGCAAAACCGGGTGTCAGTACCAAACCTATGCGTGCCATCTGTCAGAGTCCTCCTTGAATCCCGGGAACATAAAGCGGTAACAACCGGATTTCAAGGCTTGTTTTAGGCAGCTCTTTGCCGATCACGTCGTCTTGGCTGCAGGGTCTCAACGCAGATATGCGACGATGTCGCCTGCGAACTTGCTCCGACCAGCGACAGGGAACAGGCCGCGAGCACTGGGCCAGACTGAACGCCCTGCCTCGCTACATGTTCCTGCTGCGCCCTTCTAGGCCCACCAACCTCCGCCGGCTTCAGCACTGGTGACAACTCACCGATATCTACCAACATGCCAGCTATCGGTGAGTTGTCACCGGCACCACTGCGCCTCACAGGGCACTCCGTCGTAGTCACCGTCCATCTCCATGCCTGGGCAATTTTGCAGAAAGTTTTTGGCCTCTTTGCACGAGGAGCATCTGGGAACAATATTTGCGCCCATCGCATTTGAATGGCGGTGAAACAAGCTTCGGAGCAATCGTAACTGAAGAGGCTGCTGTGGGAGGCGATAGCCGGACCTCAGTCAAGGATTGCAATTGAGGGGAAAGCTTCCAAGCCAACAGACCAACAACGAGCGCTACCAAAATCAGTTTCATTTTGATCCACCCGTGATGAGAGGCCGTTTGCATTTGCGCGTTGCCTGCTTTCCAGCGTAACCCACTAATCCACGTTCAGCCTGCCGGTAGGCAGGTGAGAAAGCGGCCACCGTCCACTTCCTCGCTCCCAGTCAGGTTCATTCCGACCCGGGCCATGCCGGTGATTTTCACGTCGAGCAGCTGCGGGAAAACATCGGGGCCTGGCCCTGAACCAAATATCCAGGCGCTGATAGTCGAGCGCCCAAGGCCTGACAATTACCGATCAGCAGCAGAACCGAGCGCCTGATGGAGCCTGTACGACACCAACATAAAGAGCCCCACCTTGAGAACTAGTGGCTAGATGGTTGCTCGCCAACCAGGGGAGGAATGCCGCCCAAGGCCTAGCGCTTGTGGCAAAAATGAGAATCGTCTGATTTCGAATTCGAGGTGGCGTAGGTAGCTTCACCTATCCATTTTGAACTAGTACGAATTAGCAATGAACTTACACAATTCGGAATTAACGCAAAGCAAGCAAGCAAGCAAGCAAGCAAGCAAGCAAGCAAGCAAGCAAGCAAGCAAGCAAGCAAGCAAGCAAGCAAGCAAGCAAGCAAGCAAGCAAGCAAGCAAGCAATTATAAATTAAAACCAACTTTACTTGCAAGTATTCTTATTGCAATTTCTGCTTGTGCGCCTACCGTGCAGCACGAAACTTCTGCAAGCACTCCCCTTCGCGATGAAGCCAACAAACTCAAAGCTGAAAACCCGGATTACCATTGGGAATTTGTTGAGAGGCCAGGCAAGTAATGGCACTCAACAACATAACATGGCTGCTGTTCACCCTATTGCTCTGCGCCAGCACTTCATCAATGGCCGCAATTTGCACACCAGTATCAAATTTCAAGACGCTTATACTAAATAGTTCACTTAGTGATATGAAACTTGATATCCCCCGAGATACACCTGATGGCACCACTGTCTACGAACAGTCTATGGGCAGCGTGGGCGACACAGCCTCATATGACTGCAGCGTCAACACCAATATGGGGCTTATTGCTAATCCGTCCTTCAGCACCCATACCACCAAGGGCTACTTGTTCGCGATGCCCGGGACCGGACTGTCCTGGTACATTAAAAGTGGGGATAAAAACGAGGGCCTGCCCTCCTATGACGACAACGTTGTAACAACAACAGGTAGTCGATATCTCATGGGTGCTACCTATACGCTCGGCTTGGTAAAAACAGGTAATATTCCCACCAATACCAAACCGATCAACGGGCTACTGGCCACCTATAAGAAAGGTGATCTGGAACTTATCAAGTTCTATCTTAACTTAACCATTACCCATCAATCTGCCTCCTGCAAAAGTCCGGACGTGCAGGTCAATATGGGCACTGATCACACCGTCAGCAGCCTTGACACTGCAAACACGCCCAAGGTCGCCTTCAACATTAACCTGATTGACTGCCCAAAGGCGATTAACAAGATCCATTACACGCTCAAAGCCAACACTTCCATTATTGATGCACGAGCGGGAATTGTTGAGTTAAGCGCCGACTCAATCGCTCGCGGGATTGGCCTTCAGCTATTCAACGAAAATAGTCAACCCATTGAACTCGAAAAGAGTCAGGTCTTCACCGACAGCACCGGCAACAGTGGTGGAAACTTCCAGATCCCCCTCAAAGCGGCCTACTACCGAATACCCAATGAATCACTCACACCTGGCACGGCAAACTCGAGTGTGACCTTCATCATGAGCTACCTTTGAAGCCTCCCTCAATGAAGGGTCTCGCTATAACCACTCAGGGCGCGCAGCTGGTATTCGGTGACAGCCTGGTAAAGCGACTCAGCCTCCAGCCGCAGGCGCTCGACTTCCTTTGCCGGTTGACCGGCATCCAGGGCTTCAGGATAGCGGCGCAGCGCATCGATGGCCTGCTGAATCAGCGGCTCGCCGGCCTAGATTACTCCCACCAGGGTCCTCTTCACGCTTTGTCGCTCTGGCCATTTGATCAAAGCAGTATAGGCCATCGGCCATTTCTTCTTAGCTGCAGAGCGCGCCAGATCAATGACGACCGCCAATGTCTGGTTCCGGCCATAAGCAGCCGCTGGACAGAGTAGTAACTAATAGGTAGCGTCGATCTCGTGCACTAAATCTTTACCGCAGCTGAGCTTGGCGTATTAAACGGAGGCGTTGCAATGACAACAATCGATGTGAAATCCCGATTCAAAGCAAAGCTTCTTCGTCCGGCAACGCCTGATAATGATACGTCCTGGGCGTTTGTAGTACTGCCAAAAGACGCGAGTGAACAGCTTCCAAGGCGAGGAAGGACGACTGTTGAAGGCACAATCAATGGGCACCATTTCCAGGCAACCCTTGAGCCGGATGGTCAGCTGAGCCATTGGTTGCAGGTAAGTACAGAATTACTCGAAGCCGCCGGTGCGGCCGTTGGGGATATCGTGACTCTAGCGCTAACCCCTGTGAAGAAGGAGCCCGAGCCCGACATCCCAGCAGATTTTCAGGAGGCACTGGCAGCCTCTCCTGAGGCTCGTACAGTCTGGAACAATACAACGACCATCGCACGAGTAGACTGGATACACTGGATCACTTCAGCCAAGCAACTTAAGACGCGCGCAAAACGAATTGGTAATGCCTGCGATATGCTTGCATCCGGTAAGAAGCAGGTTTGCTGTTTCGACCCGTCCGGCTACTACAGTAAGGCCTTCCGTGCGCCTGAGGCAGAAAATTGTTAAATGGGACATTCCGTTGAATACGCCCAATAATGCATTCAAATCGCTCACCGGGACCGGCTAAAAATGGCCTTTTAGCTTAATTGTCATGAATGTCTGCAGCGGGTTGTGGCTTCAACCGGTGGATGCAACACACTGGATTTTGCGAGGGCTTTGGAAGTTGCAGCAAAACAGTTGCTCGCACTTCAGAAACGGGAACGGTCCTGTGTCGCGAAATGAGGGCGCAGCCCTCGCAGCATTCGATAAGCACACGCGATCAGCCCCGTTCGCGAGCTTCAGCTACGCAATCGATCCCACTGCTGCACCATAAACACCCCCGCACTCCCAAGCCAGGCCAACCACGCGGATGCCACCTGCCAATGGCTGAACACCGCCAGCGGCTGGCCCATGAAGAACACGGTCGCAATCAACGAGAGCAGCAGCGCCATGCCCACCAGCGGCACTCGCAGCAGCGCGGTCAGCCAGCGCGGGGCGCCCCACCTTTTCAGCACAGTGAGGCCGCCCAACAGCAATGCCCCGATGATCAATAGAAACGGAATGCCAATCATGGCCATCGCCGGCTCCACTTCGCCGCCATCCTCGCCAGGCACGTAGAAGCTTGCGAACCAGAGCTCGCGGCACAGCACGTGGGTGAGATAGATCACTGCAATTGGCGCGAGCGGGTAGATCAGCACGCTGATCAGGGGGTTGCGGGTGTTCATGGTAGCCACATCCTTGTGCTTGGGTGCAGTCGACTACGGCAGTGGATAGCTCGGCTTGCAGTCCGGGTCGCGGAACGGTTCATTGCCGTAGGTGAATTCGTTGACCTCGCCGCCAGTGGAATAGGTGACAGCAGGTTTTGGTGTCAGATGCCAGCCATCTCCTTGTGCGTCGCGCTCGACCAGGCTGAAGTACATCATACACTTGCCTGACAGTAGCCGTTTATCCCGGCCGCAGACGCTGGGCAGAGATCAGCCCGACCGGCAACTGCGCCGTAACCGCCAGGCGCTAGCTCGGCCAGTCGGTCACCAGTAGCAACGCCGCCCCCCGCCGTGCGTGTCAGCCGCCACGCTAGCTGTGCGCAAAAACAAGGAGACGCCTCAGGACTTCTACGCCAATGACGCGGTATGGAATGCGGTCTACAAGAAAGCAGTACCGGAACTGAAAGACGCCATGGACTTGGCGTACCTGACGGGCCAGCGCCCCGCGGACGTACTGGTGATGAGAAGGGACGATATCGAGGCGGTTATCTGGTTATGCAGCAGTACAAGACACGCGAGAAGCTGCGCATCATGCTCTCGGTGGACGGCGTAGCTAACAGCCTGGGCAAGCTGATCAAGCAGATGGCCGCACGGAACCAGGAGCACAGTTCCAGCTACTTGATTGTCAGAGCGCGAGGTAAGCGCATGTCTGCACCGACGCGACGTAATCGCTGGGACGAAGCTCGAGTACTGGCCAGATCGACAGCTCTGGAGGAAGGCGACAGTCTCTTGGCACCCCGAATCACACAGTTCCAATTCCGCGATTCCGCCCGAAGGCGGCATCCGAAATCAAGGATATTGAGGACGCCAGCCTGCTGTTGGGACACACCAAGGGCGACATTACAGAGCGCGTCTATCGACGAGTTGGGGCCATCGCCAAGCCTTCAAAGTAGTGAGCGTTTTGGAAGTGATTCCAAAACGAATTGGAAGCGATATTCCCAAGCGTGTTCCCAAGGCCCAATTTTCCGCCCCTCAGAAACGCAAAAAGCCCTGACTAATCAGGGCTTTGAAGATGGCGGAAGCGTAGAGATTCGAACTCTAGGATAGTTGCCCATCGACGGTTTTCAAGTCTGCTAATTTTTATATATAAATCAATCACTTATGCAGACTTGTTTTCCGCAACCGCCATGCTTTCAATCCGCGCAAAGCCCCGCTACACAAGGGCTCAGGTTTCAGTTGCGGAACAGATTTACTCAAGTCTCGAGGGATGCGCCACACCGAAATCTCCAGGGAGGCGACTGCCGTTTGGAACCCTTCTAACCGATTAGTGGAGGGTATCCGAAGGCCCGCCTAGCGCACGTAGCTGATAATCCGTAACCGCACGAAACAGTGATTCAGCTTCGGCCAGGAGACGTTCTACCTCCTTGGCCGGACGGCCTTCGTCGCTCGCCACTTGGAAGCGCCTCTGAGCCTCGATGGCTTGCTGAATCAAGGGCTCTCCCGCCTCGATCATACCCTTCAGTGTTCTTTTCACTGCCCGACCTCCCGCTCGCCTGAAGTCAGTTTAGCGCCAGTCTGATCGACCCGATGATGGATTGGAGCAATTCTACCCACTCCACCCTAACAACAAGGGCTACAGGCATGTTGCCTTGTCTTTCGTACCACTTTTGTACCACTCATTTCTAATTGAACTGATGATTTCTCCTGGGTGACACCCCACCCGGAGGACTTCGAACCTCTAAAGTGCAGCAGCACGGGGCGAGCTAGCAAGAGGGCATCTCACGGCGTCCTGGCGAGCTTCACCGCCTTTGCCGATTACTGCTCCAACCCAGTCTTCTTGAGGCTCTAGGGCCTACATCACGGCAGTAAACGAATTCCGTTACCTTTTCGTCATTTCAGATCTTCCTCAGATCAGACAGATCTGATAGCTTTGCATACAAGATAGGAGTTCTTCGATTATTTTAATCTAGGGAAGAAACATGTTAGTTATTCGTCAGATCGGACGCGGCGGTTTTGGAAATGTTGATCTAGTTCAAGACACTGAAGGCAATCAGTATGCGAGAAAAACATTCAGCATCAACCAAGGTGCAGATTTTCCGCTTGAGCTGACGGATAACGTGAAACGACGTTTCGTACGAGAGGCGCAAGTACAAGCTGCGCTAAACCATAAAAACATCATGCCCGTACTTTCATCTAACCTTACAGACAACCCTCCTTCATTTTTGATGCCTCTAGCCTCCGCATCCCTATACCAAGATATCCAGTATGACCGAAGCTTAAACGGTAATGCTATGCAAGCGATTATGGACATCCTTGCAGGCCTAGAAGAGCTTCACTCGATTGATATAACCCACCGAGACCTAAAGCCGCAGAATGTATTGCGCATTTCCTCAACCGAAGGTGACAGGTACGTTATTAGTGACTTTGGACTTATATCAGTTAAGGACACTCAACTTTCAGTACTAACCCAAACGGGTATGCGAATGGGGTCTGACTACTATACCGCCCCCGAAATTGTCGGCGACCTTCGCATGGCATCTGCCCAATCTGACATATATTCCGTGGGCTGTATTCTCCATGATCTCTTTGGCGAAGGCACACGTATTCCATGTTTTGAAATCAAGGAAAGCGGCCCTTTTTCTGACATTATGCTGTGCTGCACTAGGCGTGAACCCTCACGCAGATTCGGCTCTGTAGCAGACCTACGAGAAGCCATAATTGCCCATGGCCAAATAAACGTTACCGCGGCCGAACCGCAAGTTGCAGACTTCATCACCCTTCTAAGTTCTGAGCAAGAAATTGATTTAGCAACTTGGGAACGAATCATAAATAAAATTGAAGACAACTACCCATCTCAAGACGTTAAAAATCTTCTTCAAGTAATTTCCCTCAATAGAATTAACGACCTCATCGCACGTGACCAGTATAAATCAGCTCGACTTGGCATCATGTATGCGCAATGGGTGGGTGGTGGTACATTCGATTTCTCTTCCTGCGACGGCATAGCGAATCGACTCCAAGCCTTCATGGCGGTTCCCGATTTAACTTGCCAAGCTGATGTTCTAGTCGCCCTACTTCTGATGGGAACTAGCCACAATCGCTGGTACGTAGAGCGAAAATTCGCTGCTCTGTGCAACTCCCAAATGGAAGATGGGCTCGCAAGACGCTTAGCCTTAGAACTTAGAGTACTTGGCCGCCAAGCATGTGCTGCGATCACACATCTCGAAGATAGCATACACACCAGCCGAAATAATTTTCACCCTACAATCGTCACAACTTTGAACCAGGTTTGTTAAGCGTGCAGATGTTTTCTTTTAGCGACAAGGGGCCTCGCAGCGCCAATCAAGACTCATATTATCTAAATAGACTTGATGATAAATTGGTTGCTTGCGTAGCTGATGGCGTCGGCGGAAACAATGCTGGAGAAACGGCATCCCAGGAAGCGATATCAGAATTCGTAAGAAATATCACACTTGGAGATAGCCCGACAAACAGCTTAGTCCATGCCCACAAGCATTTGCTTGAGCTTGCGACAAAAGAGCCAAGCCTTTCTGGCATGGCAACAACTTTTACCGCAATCATTTATGACGGCCAACGAATCAATGGCGTTCATTGCGGGGACTCGCGAGCTTACATCCTCCGTGGAAAAGGCCTAAAACAATTAACAAAAGATCATACAGAGATAGCAAAACTAGTTGCTGAAGGAAAAATCAGCAAAGAAGATGCTGCGCTGTACCCGCGAAAAAATGTATTGGCCAGCGCCCTTGGAACTCACAAGCCTTTGATAAGCCAAAATTTCACATTTGACATAGAGCCAAAAGACAGGTTATTGATAATATCAGACGGCATCTATGCAGATCTTTCCAAAAAAACAATATGCACCTTATCAATCGAAAATAACAACCTAGAGAAATTCTGCCTAAGTGTAATCAATGAAGTCCAGCGCGCCACACCAAAAGACAACTACACATTGATTGGTATTGAGTTTTAAATAGCGCGCAAGTCCTGACTATGTACAACTGACTCTCCAAAGCTGAGCAAGTCGGGTAGTGGAGTTACCGTCCATCATCTCTCGGCGCATGCCCCTAACTGGGGCTGCAGGTACGCTAGCAGGTCGAAATCCCTCCCCCGCCCCAGCGATCGTTTATCTGATCCAGCACCGTCATCACCCTGCTTGCCTCAGCCGGCCTAGTTTTGCCCTAAATTTTCCCCAATAAATCAATCCCCCAACGCCCGTACGCAGACCTCAGCGTGCCAACGCCTACCATTTTTTGCGCACGCTTTCGCCAAGCCTTAAACTGTATAAATATACAGCTACGCGAGAGCACCCATGCCTACAGACGAAGACGACATTCAACCCATTCGATTGGCTCTGGATGAAACACAGAAACCAACCATGGAATGGCTTATGGAAAACCTACCACTGGGCTTTCGCAGTGATCACTGCGCCGAAGCACGTACGATGCTTGGCTGGAGCATTGAAGCTTTGGCATTCCGCTCGGGCGTATCACCTGGTGCGATTAGGCGCCTGGAAAAAGGGGCCGGGCTGCGCCGCGTCACGATGCAGGCCCTCGCCTACGCCCTGGAGGCAGAAGGATTGTTTTTCCTGCCAGGGCACCAACCAATGAAGGGAGATAATTTAAGGGGCGCTACACCGTGCCCTAGGACCAGGGATGACTTTCATTTGATCGAATGATCTTCACCCAGGGGCAATCACTCAGTGAACAAGAAGCCACCGAGCAAGCCAGAAGCCCTGGCTCGCTGGAACGGATCGCTGCGCAATGAGCACCTAAGGCTGAGCAACCCCGAGGTCTACCTGCAGGTCATGCGAATGGCCACCGCCGATCTGCAGGCTCTCGAGCTGTTCGACCCGCTGGAAGTGCACGACTTAACCGAGCAAGCCCAAGCAGCCTACAGCGCTGCTCTGGAGGAGCAGTTCGCCCATGATCTGTACTGCAGAGCATCCACCTACGACGTTGTGCCGGTGGATGGGCACCGGCGAATCGGCTGCATCCGCCAGGGCAACTACTATAAGGAAAACAGAACGCAGGCATTCAGCTGCGACGGCATGGTGATCCAGGAGCCGGATCGAATTCGAGTCGTGCTGCGCACCTCAGGCGAGCTGGGGGTGATCCAGGGACTGCAGCTGGTTGGTGCCGACGGCGGGGTCTACCGCCTGGTTGAGACCGCGAGGATGATTGAAGGCAGGATGCTGCAGGGTGTTGATGACCCTGATGCATACCGCGTACTGATTGATCTGGCACAGGAAGCGTTTGAGGAGAAAGAGTGGGCGCGGTACCGCCTGTTGCGGGGCCGGGTGAGATACTCGCCATTCATATGTTGTCCGGCGTGCTGTGATTCGTTCGCTCAGCGCGAAGACTGTGAGACCTGCCATGAGCAGGGCTTCGTTGAAGTAGACTTGGCAGAACCCGAGTAAGCGGAAGAATGAACCAGTAGCGCGGGGACCAACGGAGATTCCTCTGTGACCGAAGTGCGCCGTTGCTGACGGCTGAGTAACGCCTACGGGGGATTCAGGGGGGGCCTCTTCGATTTTTTACGATCCAAATCCTAAGCTGATTTGCGAACGCAAACTACAACCCAAAATAGTTCTTTAAGATTAATTACGACCCAACTTAAAAGATTGACTACGACCACCCTCTAAGATTTAAACCCTAACTAACTTGTGACGATACGCATGCTGACCATGACCCCGATTTTACAATGGTGTATGAATCGGCCATCCGCTGGTAATTATCGAAGGGAAGTCTACCTCCTACTCGGCGAGTTGCCAGTACGGCAGGCCCTTGTAGAGGAAGGTACGAGCTCAATCGTAGCGCTCAGCGCATTCCACCCAAGAGAGATTCTCCGCGTAGATACTGGCCAGCCGCAGCCAGGCGACCGAAAGTTTCTCCTCGATGCGCAACCGCGAGGCCCGTGCTTCTAGGCCCCGCAGTGGCAGATCAGCTAGCCAATAGTAATATCCGGCCCATCTACAGTCTCAGAACTTGGATTACCAGGTGAGTAAGAGATCTTGAGTTGGTCCAAGGAGTTTTCTAATTTCTGCTTACCTTCCCCGTTCGACACCGTGGTGCCCCACCGCATTTGAGTGTACCCTTTATCGCTTGGGGTACACTGGATACTTTGGCCAGCACTAACCGGTGCGCACGTGAAAGTAATGGCCGGTTTTGCCTTCATACGTATTGGGTCCCACCACACCACGTTCGCGATCACGTTACGCGAGCCTCCGTCACTTTTCACGTCAGAAAGTGTGACACTGAACTCCGCCGAGTCGATGGGGAAAATTGCGTTATCATTGTGCAGAACCGGGGCGCAAGTGTAGCCAACATGCTGATTAAGATTAATCTGCACTGCAGTTGGCAGTTCCAGCGTAATCCTGATGTTGTTCTGATTGAAGAGGGTGAAGATTTCAGTTACCGGTGATGCGTCTCGATTTGAAAATCGTTCTTCGGCGATCTTAGACATTATAACTTCCCTATTTTCGCATTTCCATATGTACTGAAGTCCCGAATAAGAACTTCTCCATTTTATACGAATCCAACCTTGGATGCGTCTTGCTAGTAAAGAATGAAAAAACCCTCTTGTCAACACTTAGAAATTCCGACCTAAAATATTAAATTTAATTTGTTATTAATAACGGCATTCTTATCGCCAATAATTACAGAATATCTATTTTTAATGGCGCTTACGTAGTTACTAGGCTAGTGAACTGAAATAGGAAATTAAGGAAGATCGCTCTTGGTCTACTTGACAAGCCACGGACGCAGCTTTCCATAGGTAAAAAACAGCCAGGTTTTTACTGTAAACACAAACAGGCTTTAGGCTGCCGCGCTTTACGCACGGAGCAGGTTTCTCGGCTTGACTCTCAGGAAGGGGCTGCGAGCTCGGCGGACCAGTTGGATGTTGACGCATCCTGCTGGTCCGCTCCTTTTCACTTCAGCGCGTGATAGCGCGCACGTAGGCCTGACAGGCCTTGAGGGCGATCAATCCTTTGTCGCCTCGATCGGTGATGCTGATAATTCGTTGAGCATGTCTTGGGTCAAGGTTGGCTCGAACGGCGCCATGAACCACGCCGGTGCCGCTGGTGGTGGCTGGCACCCCACAGTCACCACCCTGGGCGGTGGCATCGAGTAGGACTGACAACCGCAGATCAGCAGTAGCAAGGCGGTCACGCAAGCGAGCCTGAGTCTGTTGGGCATCGAGCAGCTCCTGGTAGTGGGTTTGATCATTCGCCTGCAGGCGATCCTCCAGCGACCGACGCTGGGTTTGCTCCTGGCCGAGCCGATTGATCGCGGCGGTCGCGGCGTCTTCTCGCTCCCTCTGATGGTCAGTGTTCTGCAGGGCCAGCGCCTTCTCGTAGCTGTTTGCCTGCCAGACCCAGGCAGCACCGCCGCCCAGGGCAAGCCCCAGCAGCAGCGCCAGGGCCAGCAGTTGCCAATTCAGGCCCTTCACTGCAGCACCTTCAAGGCGCGCTCATACAGCTCTTCACGATCCGCCAGACCGTTGGTACCGCCGTTGATTTTCTTGGTGATGGCGAGAAAGTCGCCCTTGTCGGCCAGGGAGTTGAGCCCCGCCCGTTGCCAGTACCAGCCCGCCGACATCGCGGCATAGACCGGCTGCTCGAGCAGCTCAGGGGTGTTGAGCAATCTGCTGTCGCCGAACAGGGCTTCGCTGCAGGCTTGGTAGTTGGCACGCCCAGTGACCTGAATCAGCCCACGGCCGCGATACTTCTGGCCGTCGCCGTCAGCCTCTGGCGTGTTGCCCAGGCGCTGGGCCAGCCTGCCGGTGTCGTACTTCGCCAGGTAGGTGTCACCACCCAGCTCACGGACGTAGCGCAGCTGGCCAGACTCATGGCCGATCTGGGCAATGAACGCGGCCATGCGCAGGCGCGTGATGATGGCGTACTTGCCCATGGTGGCATTGAGGCCAGGAACAAAAACGCCGGCTTGTTTGCCGGCGTTGGGAAGGATCTGCAGCAGCTGCTGCGCGGTAATAGACATAGGTGGTTCTCCAGTAATGGCCACGTCAGGCCGATGGGGACAGCTCGACCACTTTCAGTGGCTTGGTTTCTTTCTTTTTCTTGCCTTTGGCCTTGGCCTTGCCCTTCTTGCCGCCGTTGCACTCGACCGTGGTGCTCCAGCCAGACTGGGTGAACACCTGCTCCACCGAGTCCACCAAGTACTCGCCATCAAGACCGCCCTTGAAGCCCTGGGCACTGATCATCCGCTCGGCAAACAAGTCAGCCCGCCCGGGCATCTCCAGACGCACACCGGCGGTGCTGCGGTTGAACGCGGCCAACCGGGCCTTTGCGGCTTGCTCGGCGGCGCTCTTGTTCGGGTAGATGTGTCGATCGGTGTGCACCGGCGGCAGGCCGTCGGGAACCTCATCGTTGCCCAGTTCGACCACCTTCAACTCCCCGCTCTTTTTGTCCTGGTGCTTGGCCTGCACCGCCTTCTGGGTCGACTTGTCACCCAGGCGAAACTGGTAGCGGCTGACGTCATGCCGGGTGATGGTGACCGTGCCCAGGGCCTTGCCGCTCGCGCTTTTCCCGGCCTGGCGCGGCAATACCAGCAACTTGCCGTCGCCGACCTTGGCGGTGCAGTCGTACTGCTTGGCCAGGCGGGTGATGAAGTTGAAGTCCGACTCGTTGAACTGGTCGACGCGTGGCACCTTGGTGGTCACCGGGCACACCGGCTGCCACCCGTTGCGTGCGGCCACGTCGCGGACAATCTGCTGCAGCGGCACGTCTTCCCAACTGCCGCTGCGCGTGGTCTTGCCGCTACCGCGCATGTCGCTGGCCTTGCCGCGTATGACCAAGGAATCCGGCGGGCCGGACAGCTCGACCTCATCCACGGTGTACCGTCCCAACCGGGCGAGCGCCTGGCCCGCGTAGCCCAGGAACACCTCGATGTGAGCACCGCGCGTAGGCAACGCCACTGCTTGATCGCGGTCATCAATGCGTAGCTCGAAGTCGTCTGACTCCATGGCGGGTTTATCCGTGGTGCGCAGCATCAGCAGCCGGTCATTGATCAACGCGGTAATGTCCTTGCCGTCAGCGACAAGGCGAAAAACTGGTTGCATGATTCCCTCTCCAGACATGCAAAACCCCGCACAGGGCGGGGTTTCGTTGGTAACAAGGTAAAGCCGATCAATCCCAGAGCCGCAGCAGCGCCTCGGTTGTGGTCGGCAGATCCGGCAGCACGATCAATACCCCGGTACGGTAGGGTTGCGGCTCGTCGGCCAACCCCTGGTTTGCATTGAGCACCGCCTCGACTGCGCCATTGAGGTGGCCGTAGTGGTGCTGACAGAGGGTGTCGAGCAGATCCCCGTCAGACGTTCTGCATGTCATCGCCATAGCTCACGAACTCCAGGCTGAAGGTTTGTTTACGCGGGATCCCGCCTGCCAGCAGGTTGCTCTGCTCTTCGTCCAGGCTGAGCAGGCACCAGTTGCCCAGCACTTCGCCGTACCCGGTGGTCAGGCTCAACGGCTGCAGGCGCCGACCGATAGTGCGCAAGGTGTCGAGCTGTTTGAGGCCACCCTTGTGCCCTGGGAAGATCGCGCCCTTGAGGCTGAGCTTGTCCTCCCCCTGGCCGATGGCCTGCTGGGCAATGCTGCGGCTCAGGCGCTCCTGGCCCGCCCAACGGAACGCGGTCTGCCGGCGCAGTTCATCGAACGCGGCGGTGTCGAGGTTGAAGAAGTACGGCTGTGCATTGGTCTGCAGCGGCTGCAGGATCAGCAGGTGCGGGAATGGCTTCACGGCCTCGGCCGCCGGAGTGGTTGACGGAGCCAGCGCAGCCGTGGGCATGATGTTGCCCAGGGACGGGCTGACCTTTCCGGCCAGTCGATTGATTTCCGCACCCGCTTTGCCCGCCTGCTCCTTGAGTGTGCCCATCCGTTCCTGGATCTGGGCGGCCGCTGCAGTGGCCTGGCCGTACTTGGCCGCGACCTCGCCAACCTTGGACTGGGCAGCGTTGATGCCGCGCATGGTGCGCTGCAGCTTCTCGCCCAGGGCAGGACCGATGAACGGAATATTTTCCAGCTCGGACGCCGCCCCGGTCATGTCGCTGATCGCGCCGTTGAGCGGGCCCAGCATGCCATCCAAGTTGCGCCGCCCAGCCTCTCCCGCCGCGACCAGGGACTTCAGCCCCGATTGCATTTGCTCCATGTAAGGCATGGCACCTCCTTATACGTGGGGTTCGTCGGACAACTGCCGGTTCGCGGCATTACGGCTGTATTCATCGAACAACCGCCGCAGGTGCGGGTCCAGGTCGCGAGCAAATTGAGCCGGGTCCTTCACATCGCCCTGTACGGTCAACTGCACACTCGGCGAGAAACTAAACTGCTGATCGACCTTTTGCGGCGCCTGCTTGGCAGGTTCTACTACCTTGGCAATAGCCGCTGTCGCGGCCGGAGGCGGCGTTGCCTCGGCCATGGCCCGCACAGCATCGCCGGGCACCGCCGCCTTGTCGGGACCATCCTGTTTGGCGACAGCCTCTTCCTTGTCTTCACCAAAGAATGATTTGCCCAACATGCCGCCCAGGCTCTCTCCGCCCATCCCGCCCAGGAACGCGCCAATAGCACCACCGATCAGCGTGCCAACGACCGGCACCACCGAGCCAATGGCCGCACCGGCGGCAGCACCGGCCATCGTCCCGGCCAGGCCACCGGCTGCGCTGCCATAGCCCTCGGCCTTTTCATCCTGGGTCGTCGCGTTCTGGTAGGTGTTCATGATGCCGATACCCGCGTCCAGCACTGCAGCGCCGGGCACGGCCTTAGTGGCCTTGAGGACGGGACTGAGCTTGCCAGCGGTTCCCGCAAGGCGCGTCATCAAGCCACCCGCCGCTGCAGGAGCTGGCACCGGGGTGGGTGGCCTTGGGACGCGGGGTGGTCGGGGGGCAGCCGACCGCGAGCCGTTGCGACCGCCACCCGAACCGCCCCCACCACCTTGCCCGGAGCGCCTGCGCGACGAGCCACCGCGTCGACGACGCGATCTGCCACCCTCACCGGCACCGCCTCCGCCGATTGCACTGGCGTTGACCACGAAGACCTTCTGCGGCTCGTTGCTTTCGCCCCCTTCAGCGCCGCCACCGTCTTCGTCATTGCTTGCGCGAAACAGGTCGAGCACCTTCAGGCCGGTATCGATGGGGTCGAACTCCTTGCTTTCACCGCCCTCCCCCGCCTCGTCGCCTTCGCCTTTGTCGCCCGCCAAAGCCTTGAGCCCTGTTTCCAGTAGACCAATGGCGATATCGCGCTTGCCAGCGGGCTTGTCATCCTCGCCACCGTCCTCGGCGTTGGTAACAAACACTTTCTGCACCTTTTCGGTACCGCCGCCCAACGAGCCGCGTGCAACGTTGAGCAACCCCTTGCCGAACTTGAACGCGCTGAAGGCCGACTTGAGCGCGACAAAGCCTGCGCCCAGCGCTACCACACCAGCGATCAACGGCTTGGCGTTATCCGAAAGCCCAGTGAACCCCTGAGCAGTGGCAGTGATCGCTTTGGCGACACCATCGGTCATCGGCCGAATGGCATCACCAATACTGCGCATCGAATCGTTGACAGCCTGGTATGTCTCCGCCCAGATCTGCGACGACGTCTGCCGACGCTCGGCCAGGTTCTTGTCGAGAATGCCCGACGCGTTCTGCGAGTCCTTCTTCAGTTGGTCATACAGCCCACGGTTGGCCGCGTAGGCCGTGAGCGCCGCCTTGACCTGCATGTCAGCGAAAATATCGCCAGTACGCAGGGACTGCTCCAGGGCGTTGAGCATTGCCTTGGCCTTTTCGGGGTCCGTCTCCTTGCTGATCTTGGCCTGGGCCTCGGCCATTTTCGCGGCCTTGGCCGGGTCAGTGGCCTGGATGTACTTCATCGCCAGGTCAAAGCTGGATTCCAGGGTCGACATGCCCTTTTGAATACCGGTGTTCAGGGACGCCTGATAATCAATGCCAGCATCCTTGTATGCCTTGACCACCTCCCCCGAACCGATCTTTTCCATCCAGTTCTTCAGGTTGTTAGCGGCCTCGTCCGAGCCACCGGCGGTCTTCATCTGCACCTGGAGCATCGCGCCCAGAGAGCTGACCGCATCCATGCCGGTGCTGCCGTTCTTCTCCATGCCCGCCAAGAGCTGCGGGAACCACCGTGCCATGTCGGCGGCCTCGAAGCTGCCCGCCTGCCCTTGCAGCGCAATGGCCTCCAGCGCCTGCTCCATGACCTTGGGGTCGGTGATCTTGGCGTTCTGCTGCAGCGCCTGGATCATGCTGGCCGTGTCGACGCCGCTGGCACCCTGGCCAATGGCGAACTTGGCCGCGACGGGGGCATAGTCCAAAGCCTTGTTTAAATCCATACCCGCGCCGACCAGCTGGTTGACCAGGTCAGCGACGTCATTGCGCGCCATACCAGTGTCATTGGCGGTTTGAATGACCGTGCGGGTCATCTCTGCTTCTTGCGGCTTGTTGGCGACATCAGCCTTGATCGCAATATCGCGGATGATCGCCTGATAGTCCGCGCTGATCTTGGTCGGTATCGCCACCGCACCGACACCCACCACCGCCTGGCCAACGCTCGACTTGAGCCCTGCCTTGCCCTGCTCGATCTGTTGATGCCCCTTGACCTTGAGGTCGGTGGCCCTGGCCGTACGCCCTAAGCGCTGGTACTCCTGATTCAGCCGCCCTACAGCCACGCCCTGCTTGCGCAGGGTTTCCAGGTTACGGTCCAGCTTGCGCAGCAACCCGGTGGCCGAGGCCGAGCCGCTGTCGTGCGCTCGCTTCCATTCGTCCCGCAGGCGGATCGTCTCGCCGATGGTGCTCTTGAGCACCTTGGCCTTGTTGCCCTGCTGCTCCAGTTTCTTGATATGGCCTTGGACTTCGGTGAAAGCAGACCGCATCGTCGAGCTGACGGCGCCGCCAATCACAAGCCCAAGTGACAGCTTGCTTCCCATGCTCTACCCCTTCTGCGCAGGCTCAGTCCGTGAGCCACCAGACCATGTCACTGAAAGACATGGCCATGAGTTCAGCGGCGGAAAAATGCAGCTCGGCGGCCAATCGCTTGGCCACCTGTTTCTGCACTACTGGGTCAAAGCTCGTCATCCTGCACCAGGCGAAAATAGCCCGCCTGCAGGCGGTTGTAATCCTTGATGGTCAGGCTCTCCAGGTCCTTGGTGCTGACCTCAGCCAACGACGCGAAAAGGGCCAGCTCGCGCTGTTCGTCATCGCCGCCCGAGGCTGCAGTGGCGGTACGCACGTCGCGCACCGTGGGTGCCCGCAGGTGCAGCTTGTCGACCTGCAGGCCATTGGCCTCGGTCGGTTTGCTCAGAGTGATCTGCACGCCATCGGTACGCAGCACCATCCAGGCCGGGTTTTTGGTTACCTTGCTCATCGGTTGTACTCCTTACAGGCCCAGGGCCGAACGTTGGGCGGCGAGCTGGTCGACACCGTTGATGACGCGTTTCATGCCAAGCGGATCGATCTCGTAGACCAGGCGACCGTCGACCTCCAGCTTGTAATAGGTGACCGCGACGTTGTGCTTGATCTCGGCCTTATCGCCGGGCTTCCAGTCGCCCATGTCGACCTCTTTCAGCGCACCGCGCAGGGTCACCACCACCGGGGTCACCCGGCCTTTCAGGCCCTTGAAGGCCCCCCGGAAAGTGCCGTTAAAGGCGGTGCCGTCCGCCAGGCCGAAGAACTTCAGCGACTCGCGGCGCACGCCGGTAGTAACAAAACCGGCCTCCTGCTTTTCCATCCCCTGGTCCAGCTCGATGGCCATATCCATGCCGCCGGCGCGGTGCTCTTCCATCTTCAGGGTGAGCTTGGGCAGAGTCAGGCTGGGCACATCGCCTTGAAAGCTGACGCCGTCGACGAACAGGTTCAGGTTGGCCAGGGTTTCGGGAATCATTGCCATGGGTTCACCTCCTTAGGCGTTTTGGTCGAGGACTTCGGTCAGCCACTGGTTGGTGACCTCGACGCGAAAGTTCGGGTTTTCGGCGGGCGGCACGTCGGTAAAGCGGATGTTCCAATACACCTTGCCCTGCTCCAGCTGGCTGGCCGTGTTCAGCTCGGGGTCAGCGAAGACTTCAAAGTTGATGATTGCGCCCTGGGCCTTGAGGTCGCGCATGAACGCCTGCAGGCCCTCGGTCACGTCCTTGACGTAGGTTGCGGTGATCGAGCGGTCGACTGCCCATTTGTGCCCGTACAGAATCGCGTCCATGACGATGTCCATGGTCCGCACGCGGGTGACGAACGCCCACTTCGGATCACTGCTCAGCGTGCGGTTACCCCACAGGCGGTAGCCGTCATCACGGATGATGGTGGTGATGTTGGCGTTGTTGAGCAGGTTGGCCCGGCAGGTTTCGTCGCCGTCGAGGAACTCGATCGGTCGGCCGGTACCGGTGATACCGACGAACTCCTTGTTCGACGGCGAAGCCCAGAAGCCGTACTCGCTGTCGGTCCAGGCGAACAGGCCGGCGACCCAGGCCGAGGCCGGGGCATCGACCGTGGCGTCTGCAGCGGTGTCCCAGTATTTGACCCCCGGATCGACCAAGTAGGCGCGCTTGGCGCCGAAGTTCTCGGCGTAGGCAATAGCCGCCTCGTCAGTGGTGTTCGGCCCGTCGATAATGGCGATGCCGCGCAGCTTGTCCGCCAGGGCCACCAGGGCGGTACCGACGGCCTGGGTCGCGCTGTGCTTGGGCGTTACCAGCAGCCGCGGCTGTGCGTTGAACCGGCTTTTGCCATCGAGCAGCGCCTGCAGGCCGGTACGGGTACCGTCGACCAGCACACCGCCAATAATCGCCGAGGTCTGCGCGGCGGCGTCCTCGAGCTTGGCCACGCCACAAGCGACGATCACCGCCTTGGCACGGGTGTAGACGGCCTTACAGGCCTTAGTGATCGCCGAGTCGAGACCGAAGGCGGCGACCGCTTCGCGCTCACTGGTGATCAGCACCAGGTCGTTGGCTTTGGCCGTTGCGCCTGGGCCAGGGGTAAAGGTGTCGACCAGGCCAATGATCGAAGACGACGGTAAGCCGATGGTGCGCGCGCCGGTGTCGACGTTGGTTACGGTAACGCCGTGAAAGAATCCACTCATGGACATACTCCAGAAAGGCAAAGGCCCTGCAGTGCAGGGCCCTCAAGAGGTGTTGCGGGAAAGAAAAAGCCCCGACAGTGCGGGGCTCTATTGGATTTGCTCAGCCAGCCAGGGCGGCGCCGCTGGGCGCGCCACGACCTCGGGAAACACCTCGGCTTGCGGCCAACTGCGCAAGGCGCGCCGATACACCTGAAGCGCCAGGTACTGCTCAGCGCTCAGGGTGGTTTGGCCAATCTCCTGTTCGTCGCGGTGGCGGGCCACCAGGCTGTCCGTAGCGGCCAATTGCTCATCACGCCAAGCCCGCTCAATGACTGACAATTGTTCAATCGACAACGGCGGACGCTCCACGGTGATCGGCTGGCCATTGCTATCGGCGCAGAGCACCCGCCCTTGGGATTCCTCGGCGCGCACCTGGGCATACCGCTCGGCGGTGATTGCGACGCCATCGACAGGCCAGCTAGCGGCCGACTCATACTGGTCTTTCAGCTCCACCAGGTAGAACGCCAGTTCACCGGGGGAGAAAACGTGTTCACTCATAGCGTAAGCCTCAGTAACCGATAGCGAGATAGGCAATGTTTCGCGCTGCCGGCGAATGCCCGGTACCGGTGCCGTACTCAGCCTTTAGCGATACGTTCTGGCGGGTCCAGGAGATAACCCGAGCAAAGGCGTCGTCGTCACCCGTCGCACCGTTCAAGGTCGTCGGAATGACCATCAGGCAGAAGTTGGGGAAAGCGGTTTGGAACGTCGCCGGGTAGACGGTTTCGGCCTGAGCCAGCACCGTGCCGTATTGGATCATCAAGCCCGTTTGACCATCCCGCCACCAACCGCTCCCGGCGCCAAAGCTTGAGGTATTGGTAATGCCAAACACGTTACGAGCTGCTGCTGGGTTGGCCGCGCCCATCAAGGCAAACAACATAGGCCCCATGTTGTCGGTATGGATAATCTTTCCCGTTGCCCCCCAATGCAAGTCACCGGCCGCACTCATCAGCAGGTGTTTGAACACCCGCTCAGCCCAGTGAAACGTAATAGCTGGGGCAAACAAGATGTCACTTTGCGCAGCGGCCACCTTGCCCGCTTCGCGAATCTGAATGGCACCGTCTTTGTAGTCCAGCCCTGGGTTTTTCGAGTTGAACGCCGGAAATTGGTCGCTCTGGGCACGTAACCCATCGGCAATACCGTAGCCCGCTAGGGTCGTGCGTTTCGGTGACAGTTCGTCCCAATCCATCCACTGGCTTCCCCCACGACGACGCCACAAGACGCGCTGGACTGAGTAAGGGAAAAGCAGCTGGAAACCTCCACCTCCATACACTTTGTGAATGACTGCCCCCTGCAAACCTTCGGGGGAGTGCAACGTGTAGGGGGTTACATAGTAGAGGCCCGAGGGGATGGATACATCGTCCATATCCGCGATAGTGGCGCTGGAGCTGACATCACCTAAACCGAGCGAGGCCAGGACGTTTCGTACAAACGCCGAGGTCGCGATACTGGTGTCATTGTCTGCTGTAGGGGGCGTGGGGGCCCGAGGGTCACCGGTCAAGATCGGGCTGTTAAAGTCCGTTTGCTGCAGCAGGGTATTGGTGGCATCGGTCATAATGCCGCTGACACACCCTTGGGTAATTTCGACGCCAGTCCCCGTCGCCATTTTGACCGTTAGTTTGAACGGCTGATTGGTGGCGTTCCGAATGACATACAGCCCCCAGCGGGTCGGCAGGACCACCGTGCGATCCCCGGTCAAAGCCCCATGCAGGTAAATGATTGCTGAACCGGCCTGAGTGGCATTCAGCGTGATCGTGCCTGAGCCGGACACGTCCACCGCTTGCAATCCGTTGATCGCAGTCTGGACATAGGCCGTCGTGGCGAGACTGGTGTCATTGTCCCCGGCCGCAGGTGTCGGGGCCCTTGGGTCACCGGTAAAAACCGGGCTCGCCAAAGCAGCCTTGGTAGCCAGCTGGTTCAGCATGGTGGTGGCAAAGTTGGGGTCGTTGCCCATGGCGGCGGCCAGCTCACTGAGCTGGTCCATGGCCCCCGGCGCACCGTTGACCAGGGCGTCGACCGTCGCCTTGATGGCCGCGTTGGTTTCCGCCTTGGTGAAGGCATCGGCAATATTGTAGCCCGCCAGGGTGGTGGCCCTGGCCGCCTTGGCCGCCAGGGCGTTGACCATTGTCCCGGCAAAGTTCGGGTCGTTATCGATGGCTCGCGCTATCTTATCCAACTGGTTGAGCAAACCCGGCGCGCCGTTGACGATGCCGTCGACAGCGGCCTGTACTTTGGAATCACTGGCCGTCTTGGTGTAGGCATCGACGATGCCATGGCCCGCCAGGGTCGTCGGGTTGCTGCCCTCGGTCACAATCCCGCGCTCATTGATCTGGACCTTGGTGTACGTGCCGGGAACCTTGTTTTTCGGCAGTACGTTCAAGATCGACGTGTCCACATACTCACGGGTCGCGAGCACCACAGACGGGTCAATCTTCAGCTGCACATTGGCGGCGCTGGTAACGATGATGTTGAGCCGTACCACCTGGGTTTTTCCCGTGCCCTGGCTCAGCAGCGGCTTGAAGCTGGGCGCGCAGTTGGCCACCGCCACCAGGTCACCCGCCGCGTCGTACAGGCCAATTTCGCGAATCCACCAGCCGCCCACGTCAGGCGGAATCACCTGCTCAGCGATGATGATGTTCGGGTTGCCTGGATCAACCTTGACCTGATTGAGCGGTGCCCGGCGGCGCTCGTTGATCAGCTTGGTTTGCGTCGGAGACGGCACCGGGTCCGTCAGGTTGGCATCACCGACGCCCATTTGGGAAAAGGTCCAGGGCACGCCCAGGGCGCTGGCGTTGGCCTGCTTGGCCTCCCCCACGGCGGTGAGAATGGCAAAGAACTGGCTGTTCTGGTCAGTCATGAGTACACGTCCAGGGTTTCAATATGGTGCTCTCGGCCGACATGGCCATAGGTACCGCTGACCACAATGTCGCGCGGGGTCGGCGGGTACACGTCGATTTCGTCACCTTCGGCCAGGCTCATCGCCAGGCGCAGGTAACCGCTGGTAGCAAGGGTGATCGCCAGCCCGGTGAGGTGACGGCTGACCGGCTTGGCGTCATCGATCAGCCGCGTCAGCTCCTGATACATCTCCTCAGTGATGCCGGTTTCCAGCACCCCGACCTGCAGGGCAAAGGTGCCCGGCACGCCCTGGGGCACCGTCTCCCACCACTCCCGTACTTCGATCAGGTAGCCCAGCGGCTCGACCACGCGGCGCAAGGCGCCGATGGTGCCCTTGTGCGCATGCACGTAGAACGCCGAGCGGATCACCGAGCGTTTGATAGCCTCGGGCCAAGCCTCGTCCCAGCGGTCCACCGACCAGGCCCAGGCCAGTTGGTGCAGCAGGTGAGCTGGGCAGGTGTCGGGGTTGTACAGCACCCGCAACGGCACCTCGGCGACTTCGTCCGTCGCGGCCTCAATGGCGCGTTCGAGCGGGGTACTGTTGAGCGGCAGCAGGCTCTTCATCTCAACTCCCCCGCTTGACGGTGATCCCTTCACACCAGGCCGCTTGCGACTTGGTCGGGCGAATGTCGGTCCAGTTCGTCAGCTCCACCCGGCTAACCCCGGCAATGTGCAACTGGGCGTCCACGCCCGAGCGGGCGACTTCAACGGCCAGGCGCCGCCGAGGGTTGACCCAGGCCAGCAGACGGCGCTTGCACTCGGCCAACGTTGCCTCGATCTCCGGGCCGTTACCGGACATGTACACCACCGCGTCGATCCGATAGCGCAGGATCTGCGCGCCCTGCACGACCAGCCGATCTCCCACCGGGCGCACATCGTCGTCACTGAGCCGGGTCCGTACCGTCTCCAGCAGTTCGGGGCCGGGCTGGCCTTCGCCCTCCAGGCCCAGCACCGTTACCACCACCGTGGCCGGTGACGGGCTTTCGGCGGTGGCGTCGGCGACCAGGCCCGAGGCGTTGCGCGCATGCAGGATGTAGCTGTTGCGCGGCCCGGCAGTGGTCAGCCCTTCATAGACCAGCTGGATACGCTCCCGTAGAGCGTCGTCCGCTTCCAGCACCGCCGGGACCGGCGGCACAGCGGTCAAGTCCTCGGCCTGCACCACCAGCCGCTGTAACCGCACATTGGCGGCCAACTGGTCCAGGTCGCTGCCCTGGGCGTAGGCCAACAACAGCGCCTTGGCTGCGTCGTTGACCCGTGCCCGGTTTTGCAAGCGCCGGTAGGCACCAAGCTCCAGCAGCTTGGTCACCGGGTCGCTCTCCAGGTTGGCGCTCCAGTTGTCCCCCATGAACTGGCGGAAGGCTGCCAGCTCCTCTTGGTACACCGCCTCAAAATCGAGGTCCTCCAGCACTTGCGGCGCGGGCAACGCCGTCAATTCGATGGTGCTCATGCCGTCACCTCAACTATTGCGCTTTCGCCCAGGTACAGGCCGGTCAACTGCAGGGTGATCTGCCCGCCGACAACGGCGATCACCCGCACCCGCTCCAGCCTCAAACGTGGCTCCCAACGCCCCAGGGCGCGGGCCACTTCAGCCTGCACCGCGCTCTTCCAGCCCTCGTTAACCGGCAGGTCTACATAGCGGCGCAACTGGCTGCCGTACTCGGGGCGCATACGCCGACTGCCCAACGGTGTGGTCAGGATGTCCGCAATGGACTGCCGCAGATGCGCCAGACCGGAAACAGGCTGACCCGTGTGGCGATCCATTCCGATCATGGGGTTACTCCGGCTGCAGCTTCAGGTCTGGGTGTTTGCCCAAGTAGGCCTGGGCGACGGAGTCGCCTGCCTCGGCGATCACCCGCGCCCCGGTCACTGCCAGGGAGCGGCCGTCCGGCAGGATCAACACGCGGGAGGTAAAGACCGTGTCGCGGTACACCTGGGCTGCCGCTTGTGGAACGGCCAACGGGGGTTCTATCTGCTTGTTTGCTTCTTTGGCCATGATGCCTCCAGGCACAAAAAACCCGCAAAAAGCGGGCATTAAAAAACTTCGATGAATAGCTCCTATGGAAGAGCGTCAGCCAACACGTACCAGAATTTGATTTCTTACCTCGCTAACACATTCCTTCAATCGGCTTACTGTGCATCCTCTAAGGCCGTATCGGTACGCTACTTCTGTAATTGCAACACCCTCAACCAGAACAAGGCGCACCAACGTCTTCGAATCGTTGCGCCTTCCGGTTAAGGGGTGATCACCGAGATTATCTCGCCTGTTCGGGCTTAAAACCCAAGCAAGTTCAAAATCCGACGCTGTCATCTTTTCAGCCATGACTGAGTACTCAATGTTTGTGGTTGGCCGTATTGCCACCGGTGTCGATGATCTTGCCGCCGCCGTTGATGTCGCCGGTCACACTCAGCGACCCGTTGATCTGTACCTGGCCCGCCAAGGTAATGCTGGTGGCCGTCGCAGCGATTGCACCATCCGTGACTACCACCGTGCTGCCACCGACCTTGATTGTCGCGGTCCCCGTGGGCAGTTCGATGGTGTAGCTGTTGGCCTGCCAGTCGTAGACCAAGGAGCCGCCATCTTCGAAACGCCATACCTCTACGTGCTCGCGGTTGTCCGGCTGGGCACCGGCATTGCCGTACAGCCCTGGCACGAACGTACCCTGCGCCGGCTCACCGCTTGGACTGATCAAGGCGCCCTGCTCGTCCAGGCTTGGCGAGCGCCAGTGCCGAGCCTTGCCGGCGGCCTGGCTGTGCCAGCGGACCCAGGCGCTGGTCCAACCCGCACCATCAGAAACCCGCACCAGCGCGGCAGCCAGATCAACCGCCACCACCCGGCACGGAATGATCAGACCGGCCAGCATGCGGTCATGCGCTGCAACTGCGTAGCTCATTCCATGGCCTCCGGCGGTTGGTAGTTGCCTTCGCTGCCAGGGCCGGTGTTGGGGCTGAAGCCCCAGACCAGCGAGCCAGGGGGTTGGTTGGGCCACGGCCACTCTTCCTCGCCGAGGTAGATGCCCTGCGTCCACTCGACAACCCACACTGCGCAGCTGTCCAGTTCGGGTCGGGTCCAGTCCTGCGCCGAGTTCACGAACTCGGCATGGTCGACCGGCAGCCCCCACGATTGAGTGCGCAGCAGCACTGCCATTTGCGCCGCCGCAAATGCGGCTTTCTGCTGGCATTCCACATCCTCACCAGCGACGATGAAGCGCACTTCCAGGCGGGCAATCAGTGCCGTTTCCCCCGTGCCTTGATCGAGGCCGGGCTCAAAACCTGCCAACTCGATCACTGCCGCTGGCAGATCTAGGCGTTCCTTCATGTACGGCATAGTGCAAACACAAGCCAAACCAGGGATTGCCCGGTCGATATGTTCTTCGATGGCTTGATAAAACAGCTCCAGGTTGAACTCATCCTCAGACACGGGCAGATCCTCGCAGGTACTTTTGTAGTTCAAAGTTCAGCTCCTGCTCCAAAACCTTCAACAGGTGCTCATGCGCTTGCTTGGTCCAGCGCTCGAAGTGCGGGCGCACGTCATCCAGGGATATCTTGGCTTTGGCCAGCGGGTAGCGGCTGCCGTTTTCACTGATCCAACCCGAACTCGCACCACCACCGCCAGAGACTTCGCTGTCGGGGTAGTCGCTGGCCTTGAAGTGCTTGCTGGCCGTGCGGATCCAGATGTCTGGCTGACCGCCATACACTCTCCGGTAGAACGCCCCCTCATAGCGGCGCCCCGCCACCGAAACGCCCGTCCGGCTTTGCCGAGGTCGGCCAGCGCGGCTGGACTCGATCGGGTTGATACCGAACCACAGCTTGCCATGGCCGTTGCCGCCGACCGGGTAAGCTCGCAAACGCTGCCGCACCGCACCAACGGCGATTTTCTCCTGCCGACTAACGGCCCGGGCGACATGCGTTCGTAACCAGCGCAGGGTTCTGTTAATCGCCCGGCGCTGGGCGGCGGCTGCTGCCTTGGGTACTAAAGCAGCGAAGTCGGCAAACGCCTTCAGGTCCGACTGGTCGGCCTGCAGACTGATTAGGCCACTGCTCGCCGACTGCTTTTGATAGCTGCCAACGCTCATCGAACCTCCCGCAATATCAGGTTGATCCAGCCCGTACCGTCCGGCTCCCGCTTGGTGATGACATAGCGTCCACCACCATCCTCAGGAGCGAGCAGGCAGACCAGGTGCTGCCCCTCCTTGATACCGTTCGCCTCTGCGATCCGTACCGCGAAGACCGGTTCGCGCACGCCGGTGTTGATGCGGCCGATCTTGGGTTGCAGCCACGGAGCCGAGAAGAACCCCGGCACCGGCTCGTCACGCCCTTCGATCATCGCCTCATCGCCCAGAACCTCCAGTAGCTGCGCGTCCATCGCCGCCACTTGGTCACGGAAGGCCATGGTTACTCACCGTCGTCTTGTTCGTCCTTGGCGGGGAGCTTCCCGCGAGGCGCGATTTTGCCTTCACCGAGCAGCAGCTCAAGGATCTCCTTGCTGGGCGGCGCGTAGGTTTCGCCCTTTTTGTAGATCTTGCTGCCGTCCTGAACGCAACCGTCTACCACGACGTATTCGATTTTCGCCGCCATGTCACACCACCTTCGCGTAGAGGAAAGCGTTGGGTTCCAGCATGCCGGCCAGTGCAGCACTCTGCAGCTTCAACCAACGTGCGCTCGGATCTGGGGTGACCCAGCTTTTCGGGAAGCGCACCGCCTCCACCAGGCCGCTCTCGATGGCGTCGATGTCCTGAATAGCGCCATACAACATCGCGTTACGCGTCGAAGTAGCGCCAAGGATCAAACCACCGGCAGGTACCATTTGCTGTTCGTCCCCCTCATCGTCCAGGTACCACTCGTCATACACGTACAGGTCGATGCCTGGGTCGTTCAGATAGCCCAGGTAAGTCACGCCGTCGGGCAGCAGCTCCGGCTTGATCAAGCCCATATCGACGCGGCGACTGTTGAGCTGTTTCAAAACAGTTTCGTTGCGCTGGAACGCGTCCTGGGCCTCGCCGCTGAGCACCGCGACGTTGCCGGTGCGGCCGGAGTCTTTGGCTATCTGCCGCTTCCACTGCCGCAGGTTGCCGATAGGGTCAGAGTCCGAACTGTTCCAGCGCCCGGTGGCAAGGGTGACCTTGTGGCTGTCTTCCATGAGGAAGTCGATGGTGTCATCCACACCTTCGCCCACTACACGAACGCGGCCGGTGCTCAGCGCTTGAGCGCACATCCACTCTTCGCGACGAGTGATCTCTTCGTCCAGCTCGGCCAGGTCACGCCCCAGTTGCTCACCGGCACGCTCCAGAGGGGTACGGGCAGAAAAGGGATTGTCACCGGCAGCACGCTTGAGGATCTGCTCGGCACGGGTCTTACGCTTCGGCTGGATGTATGGCGGGGTGTAAGTCTCGCTGCTGAAGCCGGTACGCAGCGAGATGCTGCCCGGCAGCGAAGGGTGAACGAACGGCGCCATCGTGCGCTGGCCTTTGACGATGTCGATGGTCACCGCTTCGGTACCGAAGGTCACCGGGTTGGCACCGTTGAAAAAGGTATTCATCAGAAAACGCCGTGGCAGGCTCATCTGCTCGACGGCGTCCAGCATGGTCAGGGTGTCGAAAATATCGGTCATGGGGGCTCCGGTCAGCGAATGAAGAGGCACAGAGGTCGCAGCGCGACCTTTGCGGCGGCCAGGGTCAGGCCCTCGCCGAGAGTGAGTTGACTGCCCAGCACTTGGCCGGTCAGGCGGATCGGGGCGTTCTTGGCGCCACCCGTGGTGTCGACGTCCTGGTCGAGGATCGCAGTCGGTACCTGCGACCCGTCCTCGGCAGTAGCCTTGCTCAGCAGGTATTCCTTGGTGGCCGTGACCTGGCCCAGGACGGCGCCACAGCTCAAGGTTTGCCCTGCAGCAATGACACCGGTATCCATCGCGATGGGGAAGTCGCCCGCAGACAACTGCCGTGGCTGGTAGGTAGTGCGTTTGGGGTTGCTCATGGGTGTTGTCTCCAGTTAACGGCGCGAGGCGCCTGAAACAATGGCGCTGACGGCGGCCTTGCGTTCACCTTGTTTGCCGTCGCCGCTAGGGGTGGCTCCAGTAACGCCCTGGGCATCGCTCTTGATGCTTGCCAGCGAAATACCGCGATCCTGTGCGGCCTTGAACATCACCAGCGCGGTCGCTTCAACAGAGCTGCCGTTATCGATGGCCGCCTCGATTTCCTTCTCGAAGCCCTTGCTGGCCAGCGCGTTGATACCTTTGATCCGCTCGCGCTCTTCGGTAGCAGCCTCGGTACGGATCGAGGTGATGTCCGGCTGGTCGGCCTGGGCAATCTCGATGGTGTTGACGTCGGTACCGGCAGCCAGTGCCGCACGCAGGTCTGCCGTGGTCTTGACGGTGGTCATGGTGTGTATCCTTGTGGAGGTGATGGCCGGTTTGGCCAGTTCGGTGATCAGGGCTTCCAACGAGCCCACGCGATGGGCCAGGCCGTGCTTGACGGCATCAGCGCCGACACGCAACCCGCCGTGGTCGCCCATCTCGGGGACTGTCTCGGCATCGACACCCAGGTTGCGGGCAACCTTGCTCACGAAGACATCGCCCAGGGCGTCGATGGTCTCGCCGAGCTTGCTGCGCCCTTCCTCGGTGGAGAGGTCCAGGCGCTTGTTCGGGGCGTTACGGCTGACGATCTGGTATCGCTTGCGGCCGCTGGCCGACTCGTTTTCGACAACCGCTTCGACAACGACGCCGATGCTGCCCGCCAGACTGGCCTCGTCGATGACGATTTCGCTGGCTGCCGAGGCGATCCAATAACCTGCGCTCGCCCCCGTGCCGCCGATGTACGCGACGATGCGTTTGCGGGAGCGACCGGCAAAGATCATCTCGGCCAGTTCGTTGATGCCCGACGCCACGCCACCAGGGCTGTCGATGTTGAGCACAATGGCCTTGACCTTCGGGTCATCCAAGGCGCGCTGGATATCGGTGGCCAGGACCTGGGTGCTGGTCGCGCCGCTGATCTCGGTGAACAAGTTGGCGTAGCGAAAGATCGGCCCTATGACCGGTACCACCGCCACGCCGTTGCGCAGGCTGACACTGCGGGTTTCTTCCAGCCGCTCGCCGCGCTTGGTCGCTAGTGCCACCGGATCGCCCATGCGATCAGAGATGGCCAACAGGTTGTCCAGGGCGTCGGGCAGCATCAGCCAGGGCTGCGAGGCAGCCAGCTCAAGTGCTCGCGGCATGCTTAATCCTCTTCGTTTTTGGGCTCAGGCGGGTTTTCCAACCCACCTTTGGGCAGGGCCTGCAGGTTGTGTTTGCGGCGCTGGTCGACCTCACGCACACGCTGGCGGAACACCTGCTGCCAGGGCTCACCGGTCATTGCTGCCGTTTCCAGGGTTTCGTTGCTGACGCCGATCTCGATGCGCTTGCCAGCGGCATTGGCCTCTTTGAGTTCATCGATGGCACCACGCGCCGGCCCGATCCAGATGGCCTGGCAGTACGCTTTGCGCTTGGCTGGGTCGCCGTAGCCCGGCAGATCGATCAGACCCCTGGCCACCGCTTCATCGATGACCAACTCGCGGCTGGGCTGGCAGAAGTCGCAGGCCAGCCACCAGCGGCGCAGGCTGTAGAAGCGCCAGGCCTGCAGCATCGCGGCGCGGGCAGCGCTGTAGCTGCTGCTGTAGTGCAACAGCAGCTCCTCCAATGGCAGTTCCAGGGCGGCGCCAATCTCTTTCACCACAGCGGTGAAGAACGGATCGAACTGGGCATTGGGCCGACCGGGGTTGGCCACCACCGGTTCCTCACCCACGCCGAGATCAACCACAGCGCCCTCGCCCAGGGCCAACTCTCCGTCGGTGGTGTCATCCCCGCCTGGGCTCTCTTCAGCCAAAGCCGTCATCGGCAGGTTGCCTGGCTGGAAGTCGCTGCTCTTTTTGATGAACACGGTGAACATGGCCGAGATCACCGCCGCCATAAGCTCGGCACTGGCGTAGCGCTCGAGCTTCTGCAAGGGTTCAAGCACCGGAGCCAGATAAGGCATGCCCCGCTTCTGGCCGGGCCGTTCCTTGTCCGCCATTACATGCAGCACGCGGCGGCGGCCTGTCTCAGCGCCGAACACGCTCAGCCGTTCCCAGCTCAGGGGCTTACCGGCGAGGTGTTCGCCGACATAGCCGGTGCACGCGTGATACGCCACGGGCGAACCCAGCCCGTCGAACTCGACGCCATCGACCAGGTCAACTCGGTCCATCCCGTTGTTCGGATTGCAGACCCGGTCGGATTCGATCAACTGCAAACGGGTGCTGAAGATGCAACCGGGGCGCTCCTGGTCCGGGCTGGCCACGAACACATCGCCAGCGGCCATTGACGACACCAGGACCAACGCCTGGAGCTGGTAATGGTTGAGCGTGGCCTCGGCATCGCACTCCCGTGGATCGTCGGCGTACAACGACCACAGGCGGTCAAGCTCACCGTTCAAGTCGTCCGCCGCCTCTTCGCTGATACCGAGCGCCGCATGGTCGACCTGGGCACGGCAGACCAGGCCGGTACCGACCACATTGGTCCGCAGCCGGGTGATCGCCGCACGGGCGATCAGGTGGTTGCGCATCGCATCGCGGGAGCGAGCCACCAACATCCGCCGTTCGTTCTGGTTGAAGTCACGGCGCGGGCTGCCCAAGCCTGGGAGCCAGCTGGCCATGCTACGGAGCATGCGCGAGGCACCGCGCCATCGGGTTTCGACTCCGCCACCGCCGCCCTGGGCAACGATCTGCTGGCCACCCACCGTAGCCTTGGCAAGCTTCAGGGCTTCACGCATCAGGAGGTCAGCAGCTCGCTCAGGCTTTTTGAATGGCCACATGCTCAAACCCTCACGTACGAAACGCGGTTGCGGCCACGGCGCTGGAGCGCAGCCGCCTCAGCCGCGACCTGCTCGGCGTACTGTTTCTCCAGCAGACGCAGGCTGTTGAGTTCTGCCATCTGGACCTCACGATCCGCCCGGCGCAGGCGCTGGCCGTTTTTCAGGACGGCCGAGATCGCCGCCCGAACTTCCGCAAGGCGTTGTTGTGCTTCTGTCATGGTGAACCTCGATTAGCTGACGCGGCTCCGAGTGCCACGCCCGCGAGTCACTGCGCGGCGCGGCACCGGCGCTACCGCCTGCTCAGTGTTGAAGAGGGTAGGCTGAAGCTGTTGCTGCTCCAGCTGGTCCCATTCGTGATCGCGCAGCAGGTGGGTCTTGAGGCTGCGCGCCGCGTGCAAGGCGTAAACCTCGCAGTCCAGGGCTTCGTTGCGCCGCCCTGCTTTCTTCTGCCAGACCATTTTGCTGGGCTGACGCGGGTGCGGCGCCAGCACCTCGTTGGTCACCTGCTCGTAGTAATCAGCGCGAATCTCGCTGTACCAGTGCATGCGGCCGGGCCCACTGCCCGAGAGCCGCATACGGCCATCGATCAGTGTCTTGGCCTTGTGGGTGCCAACGATGTAGACCCGCAGCCCGTACTTGGCGGCCTTGGTGTTGTCCTGGCTGGTGTCCGCTGACTGAGCCGGCTTGGTGAAGATCTCCCGGTCCCGGCTGTCGATCGATGCGCCCTTAATCGCCATGATGTTGAAGCGCTGCCGATCCCGAACGTAGGTGTAAACCGCATCGTTGGTGTTGCCGTCGGAGCTGTCGATACTCACCGCTGACACGGCCAACTGAGCGCCTCCCTCGGCGGCAATCGGCGTGGCGATGATCTTGTCCAACTCAATCCATACCGGATCGTGGGGATCGATCGGATTGCCCTCCAACTCGCCCCAGTACAGCCGCCAGGACTCTTCTCCCCTGCCCCAGCCCACGATCACCAGGGCCAGGCGGTCACCTTGAACGTCCACGCCGACGGTAACCAACAACACGCCTTTCGGCGCGGTCAACTCGGCGTAAGGTTCGGCGCGCTTCTCCAGCTCGTCCGTCTTGGGCGCATTGCTTTTGTACTCGTAGCACTCGCCCATCTGGCTGTTGGTGAACGCGATCATCGGGCCGTGGTTGCCGTTCGACGCGGCGTGTTCAGCCTGGAGCTTCTTCTCCATCAGCACTTCGAATCGAGAGCCGTGGAACGTGGCATACAGCTCATTGAGGATGTAACCCGCGATACCCCGAAACTCGGCGGTAGCCTCCCAACGGCCGTGCTGGAGGTTGGCGTTCTTCTGGTGGTCGTCCCAGATCTCGCCGCAATGAGGGCACGCGTAGTACGCCGTTTCAGGCCGACGCTTGCCATATACCTCGTGGTGATAGCTGGGATCCTCGTCGCAATGCAGGTGCTCGAAGCTCAGCGCATGCGACTGACCGCAGCCACTGCATGGCACCAGGCCAATGCGCTTGTCCGACAGCTCCAGCTCCGCGTCAATCGCCGAGAGCCCCTTGATGGTAGGCGTGCCACCGATAATGATCTTGGACCGCCGGAAGGTTTTGAGGCGCTCCTTGGCCAGCTTGATACTGTCCCCCTGCCCCCGTAGGTTGAGGTTGCAGTCATCTGGCTCTTCGACCGCGACCCGAGGCACCGGCGTGGACTTCACGCTGGAGGGGCTGTTTGATCCGACCATCTTGAGGAAGCCGCCAGGGAAGCGCTTGAAGTCCTGGCGCTGCTGCAGCTTACGGCTGCGCAGGTCGACCTTCTTACGCAAGCGCTTGGTCGCCGCGATCATCGGCTCCAGCTTTTCAGCGACGTACTGCTTGGCCGCTTCGGCCTTGGGAAACAGAATCAGGATCGGGGACGGATCAAGGTCGATCCACTTACCGATGGCGTTACCCATCACCCCTGAGGTCCAGGCCACCTGGGCGGACTTGCGACCAACGATCTCGAACACATTCGGATCGTCCAAAGCTTCCAGCGGGCCACCCGGCCAGACCAGGTGAGGCGTGACATCGAAGCGGTATTTACCAGGCTTGCCGGCCTCTTCAGTTGAGAGGTAACGGTACTTGGTGGCCCACTCGATGATGCTCATTCGTGGTGGCGGCGCCCATTTTCGGCACGCCCGGCTGATGCCCTTACTCGCCGTCTTCTTCAGAGCCCTCCTCATCGTCCGGCTCGTCAGGATCCCATTCGGGATCATCGTCATCCTCGTCATACGCGGACAACCTCCTGAGTATTAGTTCGATGGGCTCGCGGATCAGTTGGTCGTCAACTTGGACGCCGTACTGCGCGGACAAGGTTGCGGACAACTCATCCGGCAGAGTGTTGAGCAGCTCGATCTTGGCGGCGGTAATGACAGCCTCGAAGCGGGAAACCATCTCTGCCTCGATCACGACTTCGCCCAGGTCCTTGGCCAGCGCCAGCTCTTCGCGGTCGCCGCGTAGCCTGTCTAGCCGATCCCGTGTGCTTTCCTTCTTGCCGTTCAACGCAGCCTGGCGCATAAGCCACTCGATCACAGCCTGGGTGTCGTACTGGTTTTCGTTGCCGCGCCCCACGCCAAACTCGATCACCGGCATTCCGTCCTTCTGCCAGCGGCTGAGGGTGCGCTCATCTCGACCGACGATCTCACCAAGTTCGGCCTTGCTGACTGTCCTTCCCATTGCTAAGTCCTTGAAAAGACGGACATCCCTGCACACACCTCAGCTGCAGAGATTCCGCGAGTCCCCGTACCCGTGTAGGGGGCGGCCCAGGGGGAGGACCCAGAAAATCGGCAGCCCCACCCCCACCCCGCCTGGGTCACTGACCTGCACCGCCGCTCGATGGCGGCACATCGCAGACGCCCAGGCGCTTGGCGGCCCAGCGCTCGTACAACCCGATTGCCACGTCAGCACCAGCCATTGCGGTGAGGCAACCAATGGACGCCGCAGCCCAGATCGACACACCCATGGAGTACATGAGCATGATGGTCGAGAGCCCGCAGACGATGCAGGCACCCGACCGCAGGGCAATCCGGCGTACCAATCCCCAGCCTCGGGCACCGGCCTTGTCTGCCCGCCACATCTCGCCGGACACCCCGCCGACCAGGGCCAGTACGATGACCATCCAGATAGGCATATCAATCAGCGTTTGCTGCTCGCTCGTCATCGCTACTCCCCAGAATGCAAAAACCCGGCTCAATGGCCGGGTTTGGTGTGGTGTGAGAGTCGCTTTGCGCGCTCGCACGTCTCGAAGATGGGTACTTTTTACAGGTCGATTCCGGTGGCAGCAAGCGACTTTTAATGCCACCCCTGAATATGGGGTAAACGCCCTGAGAATGTCTGGCGAATGTAGGGGGAATACACCTGCCCGGCTTGCTTCTCGTTTGGTGTTGTCCCATAGGTCCCAAGGGAGTTGGTGACAGTGGGACGCTGCAACCTTCGACAATATCGGGTCTGTCCCACTGTCCTACTATTTTTACCCTTCTCTCGTGTATAGAGAGAATTTAATAACACGCTGCGCGCCATGCGCGCGTAACGTCACGCATGCGCCCTATACGTGTGCATGTGTAGGGAGGTGGGACGGTGGGACAGCCCGCGACTAACACGGGTTGCAGCAGTCCCGCCACCGGAGGGCATGGCAGGACTTTGCATTGGTGGCGGGACATAACAGAGCGAGTCATGCCGCCTTGCCCATAAGCAAGCCCTCAATGCACACATGCGCCGTATGCAGGCGCTGGTAATACGTGTCGCGACTACAGCCACAGTGCTGGTACTTCTGCGACAACAAGCTGTCTCGGTTGCAATAGTGCTCCTTGACCACAAGATATAGCTCCGGTGCCAGGTGCTTGTTGACGATGATCTCGATATCCGCTGACTCATCCAGCAGTACCCGACTCCCTCGGGTCCCGCGAATCAGTTCGCCTTTGCAGTCCATCAACAGGGCCAGCATGCTACCACCCCCTGAGCCGCCACAGAACTCCGGTGTGTGCAGCTCCTGGGCCCAAAGCTTGAGCATTTCATCGATGTGCTTGATCAAAAGCAAGCCTCCTTGACCGGTACCGACTGCTCCAGTTCGCTCGGCGTACCCCAGCCCTTGGGTTTCTGGTAAGCCCAGGGCCGGATACCACTCTTCGGCAAAGGCGGCATGCGCTTTCGCCGCCATCCCAGACGGTGCATGATCGCGCCCACGCGCATCTGCTCAGGCTTCCCCCAATGGCCGGAGTCGAGCTTCAGAGCCTGACTCAACAACTCTCCGCCAGTTGTGGTTTCGCCAATCTGCGAAGCTTCCAGCCACTCCAGAATCGGCCCTTCCCACTCATCAACGACAAAGCGTTCCTCCTGCTCTTTGGAGAACATCTCCTCCTCTTCGCGAGTCACCCACCATATGTCACCAGCCAAGTAGCAAAACATGGCCTCGGCCCATAGCTGGTCACGGACCTCGCGAAGTTTGTCGAGGTCGACCTTGATACACGCAACCGGCCAGTACCGTCGGTTCCCTGTGGCGTCCTTGAGATATTCGTCCTGGTTGGTGGTACCCACGAAAACACACTGGCGTGGCACATCGCTGGTTCTACGGCCATAGCTTTCGCGATAGGTGTCGGTAGAGGCCGAGAAGAACTGCTTGGCCTTAGTACTTTCTGCCTTGTTGAAGCTGTCTAGCTCCCCCAGTTCGACAATCCACTTACCACGAATGGCCTGGAACGCATCCTTGTCGCCGAGGGTGAACGGCGTGTCCATGAACCACTGACCGCCCAAGATGCTCATTGCCGTTGACTTACCCGCCCCCTGGGCACCTTCAAGGATCATCACCGTATCAGCCTTGCATCCTGGGCGCATGACCCTGGCCACCGCCGATATCATCCAGCGCTTGCCAACCTTGGCGCTGTAGTCGTTGAGGGTGACGCCCAGGATTTTGTGAAGCCAGACGCCGAGGCGCGGTACGCGATCCCATTCGAGCTTTGCCAGGTACTCACGGACCGGGTGGAAGGCGTTGTCATGCGCCACAACGCTGACCGCCTCGATCACATGAGTGGCTTTGACGCGCAGGTTGTACTGCTGGGCCAACCACTTCATCACCCGCGTGTCATCGATGTCGCTCCAGTCACCAGGCTCACCGCCATAGGGAGCTGCGCGAAGCTTGACGATCTTTGAACTAAAGGCGCTGTAGCCGATCACTCCGGTCCAGCGCTCGTCGTTACTCAAGATCAGCTCAACGTTCTGCATGTGCGCAATCAGGGCGCCGCTCTCGCTACGGGCCAGCATGTCTTTCCAGCCACCGGCAGCAGGAGGCTTGATCACCGCCATCACTTGGCGGCGCACAGCCTCAAGACCTTCGGCACAGTGCAGGTCGTTGAAGTCGGTCCACTTCACCTCTCGCTCACCGGAAAAGATCGGGGCGACCACTTGGCCGCCCACCACTAAGGCCGCGTTATTGGCTTTCTCTTCCCCTGGGTTCCAAGGGTCGCCATTCGGGCGTGTGGTCTTCCAGTCGTCATCGCGGCAGAGGATGATCGGCCGACCAGGGAAGCGCTCGCGCATGAGTTTGGCGACCGCGAGTAGATTTCCCGCGTCGAAAGCGACTGCCACCGCCTCCGAAGTCGCCATGTGCAGGCTTGCGCCGGTAGCGTATCCCTCACATACCAGGACCGGTTCGCCCGGCTCAGGATGGCCCCCGATCAAGTGAAATGCCCCATCCTTGGCCATGCCCGCTGGCCAATAGGATTTGTCGCGACCGGTACTCTCCTGCTTGTCTGGGTAGATCACCTGCAGGCCAACAATCTGGTCCTGAGCGTTTTGCATGGGCACCAGAAACGCACCTGTACGCGGTGCGTATCGAACCTTGAAGCCAACGATCTGCTTGCGGTCCAGATAGGTGCTACGCCCTTTCTCAGGCATCCGCTTGAACAATGCGGATGCCCGATTGGCTGCCCTGCGCGCTGCATTGGCCGCGACTTCGGCAGCACGACGCTTGGCGTCTTCCTGGCGAGCGCGCATGACCTCGCGCTCTTCAGTAGTCAGCCGCACTCCATCGGTTTTGACCTTCTGAGTTTCCCCTGTCCGCCAATCGCCGAAACTACCGAAGATCAGGGTGGTGCCCTTCTCCGTCCGGTGCTCGTGGAGCACGTACCAGCCGTTCTTTTCCTTGCCCTTGTCTTGCCGCGCCTTACAGCGGGTCAGCTTGCCGAAGGCAAGGGGCTGCTCAGGCTCGAGTCCATAATCCGCGAGCTGATCGATAACCTTATCCAGCATACCGAGCCCCCATCTTCTCGCTCAGTTCCTGACACTCTGCGCAACGAGTGCAGCCTGTGGCCGCCAGTCGGCGGGCCTCGGGAATCGGATCATCGCAATCGATGCAGTCCTTGAGAGACGCCTTCAGTGGCACCGCCTTGTGGGCAGCCAGTGCCATGTCGAGGTGCCACTGAGCGCGGTCATTTCCAATATCAGCGATGTCAGCCACGGCCAGCCCCCCGAGTGGTCTGGTTGACGTAGCGGGCGCGGTTGTACATCCCCAGCAACCCCTGAATGCCGCGAAAGACCTGGTGCTGAATTTCGGCTAACTCGTGGTCATCGACCTTGCCATCGCCAATATTGCGCGCCCAGGTTTCCGAGAGGTCGGCCACCTGCCGAAAGAAGACCGCGATACCCATGGTCAGGGTCTCGGGCATGTCTTCGGTATAGGCGCCGGAAAGCTCCTGCCAGATCGTATCGCCGACCAGGGCGTGCACCGCATCCAGGATCCGGCGATCCTTCGTCAGCTCCAGAATCTCGCCAAACTCCTGGATGTTGACCACGTGGCTGGGGTGAGTTGGTGACAGCTTGTGCTGCAGGGTGGTGGAGTTACGACCGGTGGTGGCAGCGATGGCAGCAGCACCGCCTGGATAATCACGCACAGCGTGATACAGCGCGAGATCGAGCGGCAAGATTTCCCGCTTGGCGCGCTCGACACAACTCAGAGCAGTTCGGCTCATGGCATTAATCCTTATAGGTTGCCAGTGCCAGCGGCATGTAGTGGTGGTACATTTGCCGCGTGGCTTGAAAGGGCCCAAACGCCGGGGTGGTCCACTAGACCTAACCGGCACCGTGCCGAGGCGTCGATCCGTCGACAACCTCTGGCGCAAAAGCCGCCCTATCTGTGGTGGAGAAAGGCGGCAACACCCTGGCATCCGTGCCAGGGTTACGCGGTCAAGGTAGGCGGATGCATGTGGTGTGCCCGCCTACCCTTACGCGGCCCGATAGCGCTGTGGTGGTGCTACCGGGGGAAATTAGGCGACCTTTGGGTCGCCTTTTTTCTATGCAGCTTGCACACCCCCAAGAGTCAAATCAGGCGGCGCTGACCTGCGCAGGTATGGCCAATCAATGTCGGGTCGCAACTCCTCACAGGTCACCAGTCCAGCAGTCACGCGGTCAATCGCAATAGCAAGCCCAGCACTGGCGCGACGATTGCCATACGCAACTTGCTTGAGCTGTCCGGCCGAGGTCTTACAAGCCTCCGCCAACGCCTCAACCTGAGCACTGCTCAAGCCTTTGATGTAATCGAGAAGATTCATATTCACCTCCAAATTCGAGGCGAGATTAGCAAACGCTAATCAACGTCGCAATAGCGCAACGTAATTTACATCGCGCTAACGTCACGGACATGATTTGCAGATGGATATCTATGAAAAACGCCTCATCATTCTCAAAGCCCTCATCGGCGAAAACCAGCTGAAGGACTTTGCGAGCGCTCATGCCGACGTTGACGCTTCCTACCTTTCACAAATCTTGAATGGTCATCGGACGCTGGGAGATCGCGCTGCTACCAACTTAACGAAGAAGCTGGGTATTCCTGCCGAAATACTGACCTCGGGTAGCTACACGGCAGCAGATCAAGACAGGATCACCAGGGCATGGCTTGTACTCGGGTTGAAACCCCCGGCCCTCCCTCACCCAGCTTTTTTTAATGGCTCGATCAATGAAACAGCCCAGCGAGTTGTGAATGAACGCCAGAATGCAGATCAGCTCCCTGCAGCCCCCGTTCCAGTTGTTGGCAAGGCGATTCTTGACCCCTCAGGCCACTTCAACGCCCTGGAGTTTCCATCAGAACAAGGTGAAGGCTATATCGATATAGTTAGCCCCGATGCCAGCGCATACAGTCTGAAAGTGGTTGGTAACAGCCTGCATCCTAGGATCAAAAATGGTGAATACGTACTGATCGAACCTGGCTGTCCATACCGAACGGGTGATGAAGTGCTGGTCACCACCGTAGATGGTAAAGCGATGGTTAAGGAGTACATCTACCATCGAGAGGGTCAGTACAGGTTCGATAGCATTAGCGATGGCTCCCCACCCACCTTTCTTGATGAGCGGTTCGTCGCAAAAATTCACTTCTTAGCTGCCATTCTCAAGGCTTCTAAACACCTAGATTACTAAATTTAGCATTTGCTATTGCATAATAATTTAGCTGTTGCTAATTTTGCCTCATCTCTCCACCACAGAGCTGAGGCATCACCATGCACACCACAAAAGCAACGCTGCACGTCCACCCAGCCGCGGCATCCACTTACCTGATCTTTGAAACCCGTCGGCTCGCAAGGCTGAGCGGCTGCGCGTTTGTCACTGTCAAACGTAACTCGCAGACCTGCCCTGCCCGTCCCATGGGCCCGAATGATGGGGGGCAGGCAGCATGAGCTATGCACTCCGTCAACCGTCCTTCATTCGCCTGAAGGCGCAGATGAGTCTCACCGGCCGTTTCAACCATGCGCTCTATGACAAGGTATCCCGTCGTACCGTACACGCCACAGTCGACACCGAGCGTAGCGCCCAACACCTTCACATAGTCATTCGCATGGGCTCAACGCTAAACAGTATCTGCTTGCCGTTAGACGCGAAATCGAACGCCAACCGGGTGGCCGATAACCTTGAAGCTATTGCGAACGGCAGGCTCGACACAGCTGATACCGGGATTACTCGCGAACTGCTAATCGCAGCAGCATAGGAGTGAGCCATGGAACGGACACTTGCTCAAACAGCCAAGTACTTCGGCATTAGCCGTCCAAAATTGATCGCACACATGCGTGACAAGCAGTTGATCGATGATCGCAATTTGCCCCGTTACCCAACCAGGGATCGGGAGTACCTGCGCGCAAAAGAAGGCAGCTGGTTTCATCCTGAGGTCGGCATGCAGTACAGCCAATCGACGCGGGTAAAACAGGCCGGCATCGCTTGGCTTGCCCAAGAACTGAACCTACAACTTCCGACACCACCGGAAGACTTCCGCCATGTGGCCTAGGCAATACGCCCGCCAGATCCTCGCTTTGAGAAGCCGAGAGGAGCGCAACGCTGCGCTCCTTGAGGTTCCCGAGCACTTGCGAGACCTGGTGCGGAAACACTGCGAGGTCACCTGGAGCCATCCGTCACGCCACAAGCTCAGGGAGAACCCGAAGCCTGATGAGCACTAAAACGCAAATGCCGTTGCGCCTGCCGTACGCGCCCGAGTCAACCACAGTGGAACTGCTCTATCGCACCTTTGGCGATGTGCTGATTCCATTGGACAAAGTCCGCGTGCAGTACTTCCGCAACCTCAACGAACAGTCCTTCACGGATCAACTGAACAGTGGGCGCATCCAACTGCCCGTCACCACTCTGGACAGTAGCCGCAAAGCACTGAAATTCGCCCACATCCGTCATGTGGCCGCGCTGATCGACATCCGAGCCCACCAGGCCGATGAAGAACAGGCCCGGTTAACGACTGAAGCAGAACCCAGCAGTACACCCAGCAAGGCCGCCACCACCGGACCACACACCACAAGGAGCAACATCTCATGACTCAAGAACAGATCATCGCCCTGGTCGTCATCTGCGCATTCGTTATTGGCCTATTTACCTACGCCTACATCATCGGTATGCGCCAAGGAATTGTGCGTGGAAGTGCACGCACCTTTGCCGACCAGGAGAAAACCATTAGCAAATTCGAGGCATCCCTACAGTTTCTTCGGGACGATCATGGACGCCTTGCAGCTCATTGCAAAAAGCTGCAGGACGCCAGTGCGTTCAAGGACCACCACACGCACCTACAGCAGATCGCCGAGACTTTGCGTATCGCAGCTGAGACCTTTAGCGCCTTCAAAACCGGCAAGAAACTTGAGCGGGACGCGCGAACCCTTCGCAACCACGCACTAGCCATGGCCGCCTTGATTGCCCCAATTGAACAGGAGCAAGCCGCATGAATCGCGCCCACCACCTACCCGGCTTGCTTCTCTCCGGCGTGCACTGCGCTGGAGCATGGCGCGCCGCTCACCAAGGATCGACACAGCACTTGCCTCCGGAGGAGCGCGGCACCGTACCTCAGCAGACAGATCACAAGTCCGTCACCGCGTTGCTCTGCAATGCTGCCAGCATCGACACGCTGAAGATAAAGAGTCTCTGCTGCGCAGCAGCAGGCATTATTTCTCCAGTCAGCAGCACCACTGAGGGACTGATACCCCATGGAAGGCTGCGCCAGGCAGCGCCTGCTGACACAACGCTCATCGCTTCAGATCGCCCGCACGCGCAGCCTGCCAAGGGGTATAAGCACCCGGGGAGCATCTAATGCCAACCAACCTCACAAGCGAAATACTGGCCGATGAGGAGATTGCAGCGATCACTGGCTACCTGACGCCCTCTCGCCAGATCGAATGGCTCAATCGGAATGGCTGGCAGCACGTACTCACTGCTGCCAGCCGCCCCGTGGTAGGCCGTGTCTATGCACGATTGAAGCTTGCCGGCATCAAGCCATCAGCCTCAAGTGCCGTAGCTGAAACCTGGACCTTAGATTTGGCACGAGTGAGCTGATCAATGCGCATCAAGAAAGCTGCCAACCGTGACCTGCCGCCGCGAATGCTGCGGCGGGTACGCACCCTCAAAAGCGGGGCCCAATGGGTAGGCTACTACTATGACGGTCGCGACGAGAATGGCAGACGAATCGAGATCCCGCTTGGAACAGACTTAGACGTGGCGAAAATGGAGTGGGCCAAGCTTGATCGCAAGGCCGTGCCCAAAATCGTGCGCTTGCTTGGGGATGTATTCAATCGCTATGAGCGTGATGTTATTCCCGGCAAGATGCCAAGGACCCAGAAGGACAACTTGCTGTCGCTGAAGCAACTTCGCGCTGCATTCAGCGATGCACCTATCGATGCTATCACCCCTCAGATCATCGCTCAGTACCGGGACAAACGTTCGGGCAAGGTGCGCGCCAACCGTGAGATATCCCTTCTATCACACATCTACAACATGGCCCGGGAATGGGGCATCACTGAGCGGGAGAATCCTGCAGCCGGCGTGCGTAAAAACAAGGAAAGACCACGTGACTTCTATGCAAGTCCAGAGATCTGGAATGCAGTTTATTCATGCGCTGTATCTGAGCTTCGGGATGCGATGGATTTGGCATACCTAACCGGACAAAGGCCAGCTGATGTGCTCTCTATGCGAGCAACCGATTGCGTCGACGGCCATCTCCAAGTGGCTCAGGGTAAGACATCCAAAAAGTTGCGAATACAACTAGAAACAAACGGTCAGACAAATGAGCTTGGACGACTTGTCGAACGCCTTTTAAAGCAGCGTAAGGAACGGGGCGCCCGCAACCCCTACTTGATCATCACCGGCGAAGGTAGAAATGTCAGTGCATCTATGCTGAGGCTCCGTTTTGACGACGCAAGGAAATTCGCAACCCATAACGCACGCGACGGAAAAGATGAACTACTGGCAGAAGAAATTCGAAAATTTCAGTTTCGAGACATTCGACCAAAGGCAGCTAGCGAAATTGGAGACCTAACCCATGCAAGCCGCCTTCTCGGACATACAGACAAAAGAATTACAGAGACCGTCTACCGTAGGATTGGAGAATCGGTGAAACCAACTCGATAGGGAAAAATAATTGCATTGCCGCTAAAGTTACAGCGGCAATGCATGAGAAGAAATTAGAAAACAATATTTACTATATCAGCCCCGGCATTTAACCCGCCCCGATAATCGCTACCAGTTTTGGGCAGCACATATGTGTAACGCTCGTCATCTTGATACGTCAATTTCCAATGCTTGCCTTCGCTCGTTAGCGAGAAGCCGAGCTCCTCGAATACATCCCTTACCTTTTTATTCATTTCACGGTAGCCTCGCAATACATCCTTCAAAGAGCGAGACTTCTCCTCACGCACCCCGTTAGACTCATTGCTATCAAGTATAGACTTTAACAAATGCTCACGCCTAGATCCTGGTCGGGCACTCTTCTTCAGGTAATCATCTAGCGCATCCAAGATTACGGAGAGTATTTCGCCCTCAAAGTAATCATCCTCATCCCCCGAGTCGATGAGAATACCACCTTGAACAGGGCGCATAGATTCCGAGTAACGAATGAGACTATTTAACCGCTCTATTTCTTTGCTCAATGCAGTGATAGTAGCATTAGTGTCAGCCTCATAGAGTGCTAGAACTTCATTTGCATCCTGCGCCGAAGCCCCCTCTTTCCGCAAATGCTCAATAGCAATTCTATTTTTTACGTGACCAACTTCATCCCAACTACACTTAACAGGTGGGATTAAAAAAGAAAGCGCTTCAGAGACCGTCTCGAAAATTTTATCTTCGAACACTTTTGCCTCATTTAGCCCCCTTCGACATAATGAAACTCCAGTGCCATTAGGCCAGTATATCCCAACAGCCCCACCATATACATTTCGAGAGAAAACATCACGTCTGATACTATGCGAGAAATCTCTGCTTGGCTCCACCATGACATGAGCCATGCCGCAAAGCTTGCGAGCCAATCTATCAGGGATAAGTGCGTGCCGATCACTTAAATTGGCACTGACATAAACAACAGGAAGCAAGCTTATATTATCGCCAACGATTACGCGCTTGGCAATCTCCCGACACGTCGCATCATCTTTAAGCCAAATCGGATGTATACTGATAGGAAAATCACCATCATCACCTCCACCAAAACGATCTATGAGACGAATAGCGATTAATGACTTCCTTAACCTTACACCCTCAATAGATGTAGTTGAAGCAGTTTCAGTAACAACACTAGATATGACGCTTACCCAGAAGATCTTATCGCATTTGCGCGCCGAAACCTCAGTAATATATTTTACGGCCCCATCTGACTTAGAATAGCGAAGCGAAGAAATATAAAGATCCTTCGATTCAGAGAACGAATACTCAATAAGTTCTCTGCCTTTTTGCCGAGAAAATTCGATAGTCGAATTAAATCCAGCAAACTCCTCCTGGGCAAAAAAAGTATGAGGGGAGTCAAGAATCCAGTTAATGCATTCCTGAAAGAAATCTTGGATTTTTGTCTCTGCACTTAATGGGAAATAAGACTTGATATTTTTCACCAGGACCCACCAAAACTGACGATTGGATCCGAACGATATCAATTTGACACTACAGCTGTCTAGCGCTGACAGCTAAGCAGTATGATGAGAGGTATAGATTATACAAGAGAACCGAGAGCAGAGGCTGGAGTGGTGCCAGCCTCGGAAGCAAGCCCTACCAAAGGCCCGAATCAAAAAATTGAATTGCTCATACCTCTTCGACCAAGAGTCTGTACTTATCTGATTGAAAAGGCACGAACCCCTGCGGCCAAGGTGTAACCGACTCGCAAAGAACCCGATACTGCTCTGGAGCAGTACAATTCACTTTCACGACACTCACTCGAGTAACCAAGTTAGGAGAGTCCATACCACAAGCCCTGTTCAGCCTAATCAGGTCTTCATTCAGGTAGTGGGGATAATAACCGATTGAGTTATTAGTTGCAGAATTAATGACAATCACGGCATTGGGATCTGCACTATTATTCGGCTGCAGAACACAAGAAAGTTTTGCGCCCCGCACAAGGCTCAGTACTTCAAGCTTTACATCATCAGAAAGATACGCAATCCCACTGATGAAAAATTTTAACCTATACTCACCAGCCTCAGTTCTCTCTGGGACTTTTACAATCCTGAAGTTATCTGTCTTCCTAGACCCACCTGACGCACTTAAGATCTCAATCGGCTTACTTTCACCTGGGAGCATATCCAACCAGGTTAACATTGAGTAATATTCCGGCCGACGCTCTGGAAGCAGTCTGTTTTGAAAAAATGGAAATAACTCGCTGGACGAATACTCTTTATTTAACTGATCCATTCGTGGAAAGCCAACGAACCTTTCGTTAAGAGCGCCTCGAGTATAAGAAAACTTAAAAAAACCATCGATTTCCGCTAGCTTTGCTACCGGCTCCCACATCGTAGTTCCTGGATCTTGCCAAACAACAAATGCACTACTCATAATTTTTCATCTGCCACTTTCTGAATGCTGGTTCTAAACTCTCCTCAAAGAAAGGTATTAGCGCCATCATATTCGACTTGTTACAAACAAGCATTTCAAGGGCAAACTTTTTCGACACATCGCTCATGACTTCCGTAGGCACTTTGTTGATAATAGCTTGCATTTCCTCCAACGTCAACTTCCCAAGGTGCTCAAGCCAACTCAGAGCTGCAGCTGGAGTCAGCACACCGAAGAACTGAAATGCCTTGAGAGTCCTAAGTCGCACCCCACGCAAATAGAAGTAAGACTTCGCACGAAGAACATACGTGGCTACTTGCTGCCCTTTGTCACGCGATAAAAGCCTTCGTTCCTTTTCTGCATCCGACTCATTCCTGCCCAAACTAGCCGCATGATCAAAGGTCGGGGCGAGATGGCGCTTCTTCCCAGTAACAATTAGCCCCCAATTCTCGCTATGCCTATCCTGGTTCGAGATCAATGAATCAAGCATCAGATAGCCCATAAAAAAATCAGCCGCTGTTTTCACCCCCGGCAAACTATTAAACCCAACTGGCTTATAGCGAATGATCCTGCGGAGAATCGAATACACACCCAGTATATCCTGCCTTTCAGCTTTGGCTAATTCTTCCTGCATAGCAAATGAGCTATAGTTTCTCAATACTTCGTTACCAGTCACCAAATAGGCGTTATTTTTCCCAATAAAGTTTTTGGTAATCACACCCCGAGACGAGCCATTATTAGCCAAGCTATAGTCCGCACAAGGAATAGAAAGAAACTTTGCTATTTCACATGCAATTTTCTCCGCCCAATCCTCCCCTCCCCTCGAAACCAAATTATGATTGGAGTCATATGTTTCGATAGACTTAAACAAATAGTCATGTCCATCGGGCCCTGAGCACCAATATTTCGACTTTGTACCTAGCGGTTCAACCTGATCTTTTTGATACTGGGAGACATCAAATATTTCATACTTCATTGTCTCACCGCTTCGCTTGGTTGGATCCGAAGAACAATATTAATGGGCACCCAGAGCATCCTCTTCTAGCCTAATCCCTCTCGAGAACAAGACCTTACAGAGATATCGAGCCCTGGTGAAGGGGTGTGAGACCCTTTGCGCTGACGCGGCCTCTATGCGCTTTCCATCCCAACCGCACGGTTTCGCCCCGTCGTAGGCTCAAGCCCAGAGCCTCCAAAAAAGAAGCCGAGCATCTCCAGATGGGAAGGCTTGCGGAAATGAACCCAAAAAATGCGGAAACGATGAGGGATGGACGGGGTACAAAATGGAACCCCAAAAACGCAAAAAGCCCTGAATAATCAGGGCTTTAGAAGTGGCGGAAGCGTAGAGATTCGAACTCTAGGATAGTTGCCCATCGACGGTTTTCAAGACCGTTGCCTTAAACCACTCGGCCACGCTTCCTCGTATTGCGGGCGCCATAATACCGAAATGAAACAAGCTGTCAAACTCTCTATGTGGCTGCTTTGCGCGGCTCTGTTATGATCTTTGCATCTGAACGTTTCAAACCCACAGGAGTGTCGCCATGCGCGAACAGGATTACGCCGTCAATCACGGCCAGCAGGTCGAGCAGCAGGAGGTCAGCCGCGTCCTGCGTAACACATACGGGTTGCTGGCTATCACCCTCGCCTTCAGTGGCATCATGGCCTACGTGGCGCAGCAGATGCGCGTTGGCTACCCGAACATTTTCGTGGTGCTGATCGGCTTCTATGGCCTGTTCTTCCTCACCAACAAGCTGCGTGATTCGGTCTGGGGCCTGGTCTCCACCTTCGCCCTCACCGGTTTCATGGGCTTTTTGCTCGGCCCTATCCTCAACCGCTACCTGGGCATGGCCGGTGGCGCCGAGGTGGTCAGTTCGGCGTTTGCCATGACGGCCCTGGTGTTCGGTGGTCTGTCGGCCTATGTGCTGATTACCCGCAAGGACATGAGCTTCCTCGGTGGTTTCATCACCGCCGGTTTCTTCGTGTTGATGGGTGCAGTGCTGGCCAGCCTGTTCTTCCAGATCAGCGGCCTGCAGTTGGCGATCAGCGCCGGCTTCGTGCTGTTCTCGTCGGTGTGCATCCTGTTCCAGACCAGCGCGATCATTCACGGTGGCGAACGCAACTACATCATGGCGACCATCAGTCTGTATGTGTCGATCTACAACCTGTTCGTCAGCCTGCTGCAACTGTTCGGCCTGATGGGTCGGGATGACTGATTGATTGCTGGTGTGATGCGTTGAAAGAAAGCCCGCTTCGGCGGGCTTTTTTGTGGGTGGGGTTTGGCAAGGCTTTGCCTTGCATCGCTGGCAAAGCCAGCTCCCACAGGGATAGGTGTCAACCTCAAGGCACTACCGTAATCGGGTGCGGGCCCGTAGAATGCGCTCCTTTTTTCTTCCGGGGCAGCACTCCCATGAGTTCAATCGAGCAAGGACCTGGCACAGCCGCACAGGCCAATGAACTGGTCCTCGGCCTTGAAGACCGGCCGCGGCCGTTGATTGCGATGCTGGCGGCGCTGCAGCATCTGCTGGCGATCATTGTGCCGATCGTCACGCCTGGCCTGCTGATCTGCCAGGCGCTGGGGGTTTCGGCCCGTGATACCAACCTGATCGTGTCGATGTCGTTGGTGATCTCCGGGATCGCCACCTTCGTGCAATGCCGTCGCTTCGGGCCGTTTGGTGCTGGGCTTTTGATTGTCCAGGGCACCAGCTTCAACTTTGTCGGGCCGTTGATCGCCGGTGGCGCGCTGATGGTCAAGCAAGGTACGCCGGTTGAAGGGGTGATGGCGGCGATTTTTGGTGTGGTGATTGCCGGTTCGTTCGTGGAGATGGGCATTTCGCGCATCCTGCCGTTCGTCAAACGCCTGATCACCCCGCTGGTGACCGGTATCGTCGTGCTGATGATCGGCCTGACCCTGATCAAGGTCGGCCTGATCAGCATGGGCGGCGGCTTTGCGGCGATGAGTAATGGCACTTTCGCCAATGGCGAGAACCTGCTGTTGTCGGGCGTGGTGCTGGCGATCATCGTGATACTCAACCGTATTCCGGTGGTGTGGATGCGCAGCTGCGCCATTGTCATCGCCCTGGCAGTGGGTTACGCCCTGGCCGGTTACCTGGGCCGCCTGAACTTCACCGGCATGCACGAAGCGGCGCTGTTCCAGGTGCCGGTGCCGCTGCATTTCGGCCTGGGTTTCTCCTGGGCGCTGTTCATTCCGATGCTGGTGATCTACTTGGTGACCTCGCTGGAAGCCATTGGTGATGTGACCGCCACCAGCAAGGTCTCGCGCCAGCCGGTGGAAGGCCCGCTGTGGATGCAGCGGATCAAGGGCGGCGTGCTGGTCAACGGCGCCAACTCGCTGCTGGCCGGGGTGTTCAATACCTTCCCAAGTTCGATCTTTGCCCAGAATAATGGCGTGATTCAGCTGACCGGCATTGCCAGCCGCCATATCGGTGTGTGGATCGCGGCAATGCTAGTGATCCTTGGCCTGTTCCCGAGCGTGGCCGGGGTGATCCAGGCGGTGCCGGAACCGGTGCTCGGTGGCGCGGCGATGGTGATGTTCGGCGCGGTGGCGGCTTCGGGGATCAATATCCTGGCCAGCATCAGCCTGGATCGTCGTGCGCTGCTGATCATTGCCGTGTCGCTGGCGCTGGGCCTGGGGGTGGCGCAGGTGCCGGAGTTCCTCGCGCATATGCCGTCGGCGCTGCGCAATGTGCTGGAGTCGGGGGTGGCGACCGGGGGGATTTGTGCCCTGGTGCTGAACTGGTTCTTGCCGGAGCATAAAGACAAGGCTTGAGACAGTGTTGAAGCCATCGCTGGCAAGCCAGCTCCCACAGGGGGCGAGGTAAGCCCTGAAGAGCCCGCGGCATGTTGCTGCGGGCTTTTTGCTTTATCATTCCCGCAGATTTGCTGAAAGAGCCTTCCATGAAGTTCGCCATTGCGGTTTTTTCTCCGGCCCATGCGCCCTCCTCGCGCCGCGCCCTGCGTTTTGCCCAGGCGGCGCTCGCCGGCGGGCATGAGATTGTCCGGCTGTTTTTCTATCAGGACGGTGTGCACAGCGCCTCGGGCAATGTCGTGGCGCCCCAGGATGAACTGGACCTGCCCGCCGAGTGGCGCGCGTTTGTCAGCGCGCAGCAGCTCGATGCCGTGGTGTGCATCGCCGCCGCCCTGCGCCGCGGCGTACTAAATGCCGAGGAAGCCCAGCGCTACCAGCGCCCGGCAGCCAACCTGCCGCCACCCTGGGAGCTGTCCGGGCTTGGCCAGTTGCATGAAGCGGCGCAAGGCGCCGATCGGCTGATGTGCTTTGGAGGCGATTGATATGGCCAAGTCCTTGCTGATTATCAGCCGCCAGGCGCCATGGGCCGGGCCATCCGCCCGCGAAGCGCTGGATATCGCCCTGGCCGGCGGTGCCTTCGATCTGCCGCTGGGCATGCTGTTTCTCGATGATGGCGTGTTCCAGCTCGCTCCCGGCCAGCAACCGGTCCAGTTGCAGCAGAAGAACCTCGCGTCCAACCTGCAGGCATTGCCGATGTTCGGTGTCGAGGAACTGTTCGCCGCCAGCAGCAGCCTGCAGGAGCGTGGCCTTGCCGCCGACACCTTGAGCCTGCCGGTGCAGGTGCTGGATGACGCTGCGCTGGCGGCGTTGATCGACCGTTTCGACCAGGTGGTGACCCTCTGATGAGCACCTTGCACGTGATTTGCCACTCGCCGTTTGGCGACAACCGCCTGAGCAGTTGCCTGCGCCTGCTGGGCAGCGCCGATGGCCTGCTGCTGTGCGGCGATGCAGTGTATGCCCTGCAACCGGGCAGCGAGCCGCTGCGCACGCTGCAGGCCAGCCAACTGGACGGACGCCTGTTCGCCCTGGACGAAGACCTGCAGGCCCGCGCCATTGCCATCAGCGACCTGGGCAAGGCCGTCGACTACCCGGCCTTCGTCGCGTTGTCGCTGCACTATGACAAGGTCAACAGCTGGCTATGAGTACCCTGACTGTCGGCGAGCGCAGCATCGCCCTGGATAAAGACGGCTACCTGGTCGAACTGAGCGACTGGTCCGAAGAAGTGGCCACCGCCCTCGCTGCCCATGAAGACCTGGAACTGACCGCGGAACACTGGGAAGTGCTGGCGCTGCTGCGTGACTTCTACCAGGAGTTCGAGCTGTCGCCGGCCACCCGTCCGCTGATCAAGTACACCGCGCTCAAGCTGGGCGCGGACAAAGGCAACAGCCTGCACCTGAACCGCCTGTTCAAGGGCACCCCAGCCAAACTCGCCGCGAAACTTGCGGGCCTGCCGAAGCCGACCAATTGCATATGACCGACCACAGCCCACTGATCACCGAAACCCCGGCCGAACACCCGTTTGCCCAATTCGTGCGCATCCTTGGCAAAGGCAAGCGCGGTGCCCGTGGCCTGAGCCGCGAGGAAGCCCGTGAGGCCATGGGCATGCTGCTCGATGGCAAGGTCGAGGAAACCCAGCTAGGCGCCTTCCTGATGCTGCTGCGGCACAAGGAAGAAAGCCCCGACGAGCTGGCCGGTTTCACCGAGGCCTTGCGTCAGCGCCTGCAAACCCCCGCCATCCCGGTCGACCTGGACTGGCCAAGCTACGCCGGCAAAAAGCGCCACCTGCCCTGGTACCTGCTGGCTGCCAAGTGCCTGGCCGCCAATGGCGTGCGCATCCTCCTGCACGGCGGCGGCGCCCACACGGCCGGGCGGCTGTACACCGAACAGGTGCTGGAACTGCTGCAGATTCCGCTGTGCCGGGACTGGCATGCGGTGTCGGAGGCGCTCGACACTCACCAGCTGGCCTTTATCCCGCTGCAGGACTGGGCACCGCGCCTGCAACGGATGATCGACCTGCGCAACACCCTGGGCCTGCGCTCGCCGATTCATTCCCTGGCACGGGTGCTCAACCCGCTGAATGCCCGCTGCGGCCTGCAGAGCATCTTCCACCCTGGCTACCAGGCAGTGCACCGCGAAGCCAGCCGGCTGCTCGGCGATACGACGATCGTGGTCAAGGGCGATGGCGGCGAGATCGAGATCAACCCGGACACCAGCAGCCACCTGTATGGCACCGCCAATGGCCTCGACTGGGATGAAGAATGGCCGGCCCTGGCCGCCCAGCGTCATGTCAAACCGGCGAGCCTGGAGCCCGAGCAGTTGCTGGCCGTGTGGCGCGGTGATGAGCAGAACAGCTATGGCGAACTGGCCGTGGTGGCGACCATGGCCCTGGCCTTGCGCGGCCTCGGTCAAGGCCGTGAAGAAGCCTTCGCCCAGGCCCAGCGCTATTGGGACCAGCGCCACTGATCGAATAGATCGATCAAACAGGCCCGGACTTTGCGCTATTCGTTCGAACCCAGGTCCGTACACTGGGTTCTATATCAGAACGAATCGCCAAGGAGCTCAGCATGGGCCTGTTGATCGACGGACGCTGGCACGACCAGTGGTATGAAAGCAGCAAGGACGGCGCCTTTCAGCGCGAAAGCGCACAGCGGCGCAACGCCCTGCCCGCCGCGCAAGCCGGGCGCTACCACCTGTATGTATCGCTGGCCTGCCCCTGGGCCCACCGCACCCTGATCTTTCGCAAGCTCAAGGGCCTTGAGAGCCTGATCGATGTGTCGGTGGTCAGCTGGCTGATGGGCGAACATGGCTGGACCTTCGACCAGAGCAAAGGCTCGACCGGCGACACACTCGAGCACCTGGACTTGCTGCATCAGCGCTATACCCGCGACGACCCGCACTACAGCGGCCGGGTCACAGTGCCGGTGTTGTGGGACAAACACGAGCAACGCATCGTCAACAACGAGTCGGCCGAGATCATTCGCATCTTCAACTCGGCGTTCGACGAGCTGACTGGCAATCGCCTGGACCTGTACCCCGAAGCGCTGCGCGGGCAGATTGAGGCGCTTAACGAACGGATTTATCCCGCGGTGAACAATGGCGTGTACCGCGCAGGCTTTGCCACTTCGCAGGCGGCCTATGAGCAGGCCTTCGATGACGTGTTTGCCGAACTGGATCATCTGGAGCGGTTGCTCGCCACCCAGCGCTACCTGGCCGGAGAGTACTTGACCGAGGCCGACTGACGGCTGTTTACCACGCTGATTCGCTTTGATGCGGTGTACCACGGGCACTTCAAGTGCAACCTGCGGCGCATTGCCGACTACCCGAACCTGTCGAACTGGCTACGGGAGCTGTATCAGTGGCCGGGGATCGCCGAGACGGTGAATTTCGAGCATATCCAGAAGCACTACTACATGAGCCACAAGACCATCAATCCGAACGGGATTGTGCCCAAGGGGCCGTTGCAGGATTTTGAGCTGGGGCATGACCGGGAGCGGCTGGTGGGGCGAGGGATTTGGCGCAAGGCTGGGGAATAGGGGTGGATTCATCGCGGGGCAAGCCCGCTCCCACAAAACCTGTGGGAGCGGGCTTGACCCGCGATGATTTCAAGGCTGGGCGCCTTCGAACCAGGCCAGCTTCTCGCGCAGCTGTACTACTTCGCCAACGATCACCAGGGTCGGCGCATGCACTTCATGCTCGGCCACCAGCTTGGGCAAGTCGGCCAAGGTGCCAGTGAACACCCGCTGATTCGGCGTGGTGCCCTGCTGTACCAGTGCCGCCGGCGTATCCGCCGCCCGCCCGTGACGAATCAGCTCGGCACAGATGGTCGGCAAGCCAACCAGGCCCATGTAGAACACCAAGGTCTGCGCCGGCGCCACCAGGTCATCCCACGGCAGGTCGCTGGTACCGTCCTTGAGGTGACCGGTGACGAAACGCACCGACTGGGCATAGTCGCGGTGGGTCAGCGGGATGCCGGCATAGGCCGAGCAGCCACTGGCCGCGGTAATCCCCGGCACCACCTGGAACGGAATGCCCTGGGCCGCCAGCTCTTCGATCTCTTCGCCGCCACGGCCAAAGATGAACGGATCGCCACCTTTGAGCCGCAACACACGCTTGCCTTGGCGCGCCAGGTCGACCAATTGCTGGTTGATCTGCGCTTGCGGCACGGCATGGTCGGCGCGGCGCTTGCCGACGTAGATACGCTCGGCGTCACGGCGGCACAGTTCGATGATCGCCGGGGCAACCAGGCGATCATAGAGCACCACATCGGCCTGCTGCATCAGGCGCAAGGCACGGAAGGTCAGCAGGTCCGGGTCACCGGGGCCGGCGCCGACCAGATACACCTCGCCCGGCGCCTGGTAGGTGGCACCGTCGATCTTGGCTTGCAGCAGACGCTCGGCTTCAGCGCCCTGCCCGGCCAGTTGCCGCTCGGCGATCGGGCCCTGGAAGACATCTTCCCAGAAGCCGCGACGCTGATTGACGTCCGGGTACAGCGCCTTGACCTTGTGCCGAAAGCGCGCGCCAAGGCCGGCCAGTTCGCCATAGGCAGCAGGGATCCAGGTTTCCAGCTTGGCCCGGATCAGCCGCGCCAGCACCGGCGCATCGCCACCGCTGGACACCGCCACCACCAGCGGCGAGCGGTCGACGATGGCCGGGAAGATCACCGAACACAACGCCGGCGCGTCGACCACATTGACCGGCACGCAGCGCTGGTGGGCATCCGCCGAGACCTGAGCGTTGAGCGCCTGGTCGTCGGTGGCGGCAATGATCAGCTGGCAGCCGTCGAGGTCGCCTGACTGGTAACCACGGCTGAGGATTTCACCACCGCTGTGCCGGGCAAGCTCGGCCAGTTGCGCTTCGATCTCGGGCGCCACCACCCGCAGCACAGCCCCGGCATCAGCCAGCAGACGCGATTTGCGCAGGGCAGTTTCGCCTCCGCCGACGATCAGCACACGGCTGCCGCGCAGTTTGTGGAACAGCGGCAGGAATTCCATTTAACCGATGACCTCCAGGCCACCCATGTACGGCTTGAGCACTTCCGGCACGCGGATCGAACCGTCGGCCTGCTGGTAGTTCTCCAGCACCGCCACCAGGGTGCGACCGACGGCCAGGCCCGAACCGTTGAGGGTGTGCACCAGTTCCGGCTTGCCGGTTTCCGGGTTGCGCCAGCGCGCTTGCATACGGCGGGCCTGGAAGTCACCACAGTTGGAGCACGAGGAAATCTCGCGGTACTTGTCCTGGCTCGGCACCCAGACTTCCAGGTCGTAGGTCTTGACCGCGCTGAAGCCCATGTCGCCGGTGCACAGCGCCAGCACCCGGTACGGCAGCTCCAGGGCTTGCAGGACGCGCTCGGCGTTGGCGGTCAGGCCTTCCAGAGCTTCCATGGACTTGCCCGGCTCGACGATCTGGACCATCTCGACCTTGTCGAACTGGTGCTGGCGGATCATGCCGCGGGTATCGCGGCCCGAAGCACCGGCTTCGCTACGGAAGCACGGGGTGTGGGCAACGAACTTGACCGGCAGTTGCTTGGCATCGAGGATCTCGCCGGCAACGATGTTGGTCAGCGACACTTCGGCGGTCGGGATCAGGTAGAAGTCGGCTTCGCCGTCGCGGCTGATCTTGAACAGGTCTTCCTCGAACTTGGGCAACTGGCCGGTGCCTTGCAGCGCCGGGGCCTGGACCAGGTACGGGGTGTAGGCTTCTTCGTAGCCGTGCTCGCTGGTGTGCAGGTTGATCATGAACTGCGCCAGGGCGCGGTGCAGGCGCGCGATAGGGCCGCGCAGCAGGGCGAAACGGGCGCCCGACAGCTTGGCGGCGGTTTCAAAATCCAGGCCGCCGCTCAGCTCGCCGAGGGCCACGTGGTCCTTGATCTCGAAGTCGAAGGCGCGCGGGGTGCCCCAACGACGGACTTCGACGTTGTGCTCTTCATCGGCGCCGACCGGCACGCTTTCGTCCGGCAGGTTGGGAATGCCCAGGAGGATGCCATCCAGTTCGGCCTGGATGCCGTCCAGCTCGACCTTGCCACTGGCAAGCTCGCCCGCCATACGCTCGACGTCAGCCATCAGCGGGGCGATGTCTTCGCCCTTGGCCTTGGCCTGGCCGATGGATTTGGAACGGGCGTTACGCTCGGCCTGCAGTTGTTCGGTACGGGTCTGCACCACTTTGCGGCGTTCTTCCAGTGCCTCGATGCGCGCGACATCCAGGCTGAAGCCACGGGAGGCCAGGCGGTCCGCCACTTCCTGAAGTTGGCCGCGTAACAGTTTGGAATCGAGCATATCGTTCTCTCGTTGGTTCAGAATTTGGTCAAAGACAGGCCGGCCCAGGTTGCGAGCAGCCCGCCAAATACGCTGATCCCGGCATAACCGAAGGCCAGCGGCGCCTGCCCGCTTTCAAGCAGGCGCACGGTATCCAGTGAAAAGGATGAAAAAGTCGTAAGACCGCCGAGAAACCCGACGATCAGGCCCGCGCGCAGCTCGACCGGCACCAGCGGGCGATGCAGAAACAGCCCGTAGAGCAAGCCGATCAGCAGGCAGCCAATCAGATTGACCGCCAGCGTACCGAGATAGAAGTGGCGTGGCCAGTGCGCGTTGACCCAATTGGCGGTGGCAAAGCGCATCAAGGTGCCAACAATACCCCCGGCGCTGACTGCGGCGATCACGGCAATCATGGTTTTCTCCGCTGCCGCGGGCTGTTGCGGTCGAGTTCGGCCAGGTGCTTGAGCTTCTCGCCGATCTTCAGCTCCAGGCCACGCGGCACCGGTTGGTAGTAGTGGCGCGGCGCAAGGTTGTCGGGGAAGTAGTCTTCACCAGCAGCATAGGCATCCGGCTCGTCGTGGGCGTAGCGGTATTCGTCACCGTAGCCCAGTTGCTTCATCAGCTTGGTCGGTGCGTTGCGCAGGTGCAGCGGTACTTCCAGCGAACCGTGCTCACCGGCCTCGCGCAGGGCAGCCTTGAAGCCCATGTACACCGCGTTGCTCTTCGGTGCACAGGCCAGGTAAGTAATGGCCTGGGCCACCGCCAGCTCGCCTTCGGGGCTGCCCAGGCGCTCCTGCACATCCCAGGCCGCCAGGCACAGGCTCAGGGCGCGGGGGTCGGCGTTGCCGATGTCTTCGCTGGCCATGCGCACCACGCGCCGGGCGATGTACAACGGGTCGCAACCGCCATCGAGCATGCGTGCAAACCAGTACAAGGCGCCATCGGGGTTGGAGCCGCGCACCGATTTGTGCAGTGCCGATATCTGGTCGTAGAAGGCTTCGCCGCCCTTGTCGAACCGCCGGCGGCTGTCGCCGAGCAGGCTCTGCAGCAACTCGACGCCGATTTCGCCACCGTCCTCCGCCAGGTCCGAGGCGTTCTCAAGAAAGTTGAGCATGCGCCGGCCATCGCCATCGGCGGCGGCCATAAGCATCTGGAAGGCTTCGTCGCCGACGCGCAACTGGCGCTTGCCCAGGCCGCGCTCTTCGCTCAGGGCGCGATTGACCAGCTTGCGCAGCGCGGCTTCGTCGAGGCTTTTCAGCACATAGACCCGCGCCCGCGACAGCAGCGCGTTGTTGAGCTCGAACGAAGGGTTCTCGGTGGTGGCGCCGATGAAAATCAGCGTGCCGTCTTCCACGTACGGCAAAAAGGCGTCCTGCTGGGACTTGTTGAAGCGGTGTACCTCGTCGACGAACAGAATCGTCCGCCGCCCGTACTGCCCGGCCTGCTGCTTGGCGATGTCCACCGCGTGGCGGATCTCCTTGACCCCGGCCAGGACCGCCGAGACGGTCTCGAAGTGAGCATCGCAGAACTGCGCCAACAGCCGCGCCAGGGTGGTCTTGCCGACCCCGGGCGGGCCCCAGAAGATCATCGAGTGCAGCGCGCCCGCTTCCAGTGCCTCGCGCAGCGGCTTGCCGCGGGCCAGCAGGTGCTCCTGGCCAACGTACTCGTCCAGGTTGGCCGGGCGCAGGCGCGCGGCCAGGGGCTGGGCTACGGGGTCGCTACGAAACAGGTCCATGGGCGGCGCTACTACCTCTTACTCGGAGATGACATCCGCACCTTTGGGGATATCGAACTTGAACTTGCTCGCCGGGATCGCCTCGTTGGCCTTGACCGCGGTGAACAGGATGTTGGTGCGCTGGCCGACGCTGTCGATCAGTTGCATGTCATTGACCAGGCCGCGACGGAACGACAGGCGCAGGGAGTCGAACAGGGTGTCCTTGGTTTTCGGCTTGAGCACGAAATCCATGACCTCGCCCTGCTCCTTGGAGGTGATGTCGAAGCTCTGGCTGATCTTCGATACGTCACCAGACAGCAACAGTGCCGGGGTTTCGGTCAGGCGCTGGTCGAGTTTCTTGATGGTAGCCTGTTCCAGGTCCGGGTCCCACAGGGTGACGTTCTTGCCGTCCGACACCACCACTTGCTCGGCTGGTGCGTCGGTGTGCCAGTAGAACAGGCCCGGACGCTGCACGGCCATCTGCCCAGTGGTTTCCTGCAACTGGGTGCCGGTGCCATCGAGGGTCAGCTGGGAGAAATTGGCGCTGATGGTCCTGGATTTGTCCAGCAACTGGGTCAGGCGCGCGGCATCGGCCTCGGCGGCAATTGCCGAAGCGCTGGACAGGGCCATAGCGGAAACCAACAGCATGCGAATCAGGCGCATGGAAATCCTCGTTGCAGTATGAAGGGGCCGGCGGCCGTCACTGGCCGCCAGCGGGTTGGATCATCAGTCGCGGGACGGCCCGGGGGCAATCACTTCGCGCGAACCGTTGGTGTTCATGGCGGTGACCACACCGGCCATTTCCATCGCCTCGATCATCCGCGCGGCGCGGTTGTAGCCGATCTTCAGCTTGCGCTGTACGGCGGAGATGGACGCACGGCGGCTTTCCAGCACGAACTGCACGGCTTCATCGTAGAGCGCATCGGTCTCGGCGTCATCGCCGTCACCGCCACCACCGCCGCCGTCAAAGCCGCTGCCGGCCTCTTCGACGCCGCTGAGGATGTCGTCGTTGTAGTCCGGGGCGCCGCGCAGCTTCCAGGCCTCGACCACGCGATGGACCTCGTCATCGGAAACGAAGGCGCCGTGCACACGGATCGGCAGGCTGGTGCCTGGCGGCATGTAGAGCATGTCACCGTGGCCGAGCAGCTGTTCGGCGCCGCCCTGGTCGATGATGGTCCGCGAGTCGATCTTGCTCGAGACCTGGAAGGCCATCCGCGTCGGGATGTTGGCCTTGATCAGGCCGGTAATCACATCCACCGACGGCCGCTGGGTGGCGAGAATCAGGTGGATACCGGCAGCACGGGCCTTCTGGGCGATACGGGCAATCAGTTCTTCGACCTTCTTGCCGACGATCATCATCATGTCGGCGAACTCGTCGACGATCACCACGATGGTCGGCAGGGTTTTCAGCAGCGGCGGCACGTCGTCCATGCTTTCGCGCTTGAACATCGGGTCGTAGATCGGCTCGCCGGCCTCTTCGGCGTCCTTGACCTTGCGGTTGAAGCCGGCCAGGTTACGCACGCCCATGGCTGCCATCAGCTTGTAGCGCCGCTCCATCTCGGCCACGCTCCAGCGCAGGGCATTGGCGGCGTCCTTCATGTCGGTGACCACCGGGCAGAGCAGGTGCGGAATGCCTTCGTAGATCGACAGCTCGAGCATTTTCGGGTCGATCATGATCAGCTTGGCGTCTTCCGGGCCCGACTTGAACAGGATCGACAGGATCATGGCGTTAACGCCCACCGACTTACCGGAACCGGTGGTACCGGCCACCAGCAAGTGCGGCATCTTCGCAAGGTCGGTGATCACCGGCTTGCCGCCGATGTCGTGCCCCAGGGCCATGGTCACCGGCGATTTGGCTTCGTCGTATTGCGGCGACGACAGCACCTCGGAGAAACGCACGATCTGCCGGTCTTCGTTGGGGATCTCGATACCGACGGTGGTCTTGCCGGGGATCACTTCAACCACACGCACGCTGGTCACGGCCAGGGAGCGGGCCAGGTCCTTGGCCAGGTTGGCGATGCGGCTGACCTTGACGCCAGCGGCCGGCTGGATTTCGTAACGGGTAATCACCGGGCCCGGGTGGATCGAGTCCACCGAGACTTCGACGCCGAATTCCTTGAGCTTGATTTCCAGCAGATGGCCAACGCCGGCCAGGGACTCTGGCGAGTAGTTGACCTGCTTCTTCTCGGCAGGATCGAGGATCGAGATCGGCGGCAAGGTGCCTTCGATGGCGCTGTCGACGAACAGCGGCGCCTGTTTTTCCTTCTGCACGCGCTTGCTCGGCTCCGGCGCCTTGGCCGGGGCCGGCATGATCACCGGCGCCGGCTGCTGCACGCGCTCAGCGACGTGTTTGCTCAAGGCCTGGTCGCGCTCGATGATGCGCTCCTTGGCCTTGGCCTGCTCACGGCGATCTGGCGCTACCGGGGCGACTACCTCGTGGACCTGGTCATCGACCTCGCGCAGCTGCGCCACCAGGCGCTTGCGCTCGTTGCGCGCCTCCCACCAGCGGTTGGCGGCGCCCTGGAACAACTCGAACAGGTCGAGGGTGATCTTGCCGGTGACATCCATGACCTTGAACCACGACAGGTCGGTGAACACCGTCAGGCCGAACAGGAACAGGGCAATGAACATCAGGGTGCTGCCCTGCACGTTCAGGGCGTTCTTGGCCAGGTCGCCAAGGCTTTCGCCCAGGGCGCCACCGGCCGATGCCGGCAAGCTGGCGGCGGAATGGAAATGAATATGCGCCAGCGCCGCGCCCGAAAGCACCAGGAACACCAGGCCGATCAGGCGCCAGGAAAACAGCCAGCCGCTCCACTGCCAGGGTTGGTGGCGTTCGCGGAAGATCTGCCAGGTCTTGATCGCCAGCAGCAACGGGAAGATGTAGGCGAAATAGCCCAGGACCATGAACAGGATATCGGCGAAATAGGCACCGGCACGACCGGCGGCATTCTGCACCTGCTCGACGTTGCTGGTGTGGCTGAAGCCCGGATCGGCCTGGTCGTAGGTCAGCAAGGCCATCCACAGGTACAGGCACAGCGCGCCCACGGCGATCAGCGCACCTTCCTTGAGCCGATAGTGCAGCTGCTGGCGCCAGAGCGGCACGGGCAAGGGACTGGGTGTTGCGGTGGATTTCTTCAAAACGCGTCTATTCCTGCGCTCATTGCGCGTCCAACAGTGATTGACCCAACTGAACAGTCAACAAACCACTACTTTTAACATTACTGCCCGCCTACCGCCATGGCGGCACGCCAGAATGAAGCGTAAACGGGGGCCAATTTCCTATACAGCAATTTGAGCATGCATTTTCTTTTGTGACAAAGGCTTATGCGGTGTTTTTGTGCAAGTGTGACAACAAAGGGTCATGCAAGTTGCCTGCAGGCACCACAGCTGCAGGAGCAGGCTTGTCCCGCGAGGCTTTTTCAGGCCATGCTGGGTGCCCTCCCCTCTTCCATCACTGGACCACGATGCTGACCTGGTTGAGCCGCGACACCCTGACCTTTCCGCCGCTGGACAAAGCCCTGCGCGACCCCAACGGCCTGCTCGCCGCCGGCGGCGACCTGAGTGCCGAACGCCTGGTGCAGGCCTATCGCCACGGCTGCTTCCCCTGGTACCAGGACGGCCAACCGATCCTCTGGTGGTCGCCTGACCCACGCACCGTGCTGTTCCCCGACGAACTGCACGTGTCACGCTCACTGCGCAAGTTCATCCGCCAGGGCCACTACCAGGTCAGCTTCGACCAGGACTTTGCCGCCGTCATCAACGCCTGCGCCGCGCCCCGCGACTATGCCGACGGCACCTGGATCACCGACAGCATGCAGGCGGCCTACCTGAAGCTGCACCAGCAGGGCTTTGCCCATTCGGTCGAGGTTCGCCAGGGCGGCGAGCTGGTGGGCGGCCTCTACGGCCTGGCCATGGGCCGGCTGTTTTTCGGCGAATCGATGTTCAGTCGCGCCGACAACGCCTCCAAAGTCGGTTTTGTCGCCCTGGTCGAGCACCTGCAACAGGCAGGATTCGTCCTGATTGATTGTCAGATGCCTACCGACCACCTGCACAGCCTCGGCGCCCGCGCCATCGCCAGGGCCACCTTTGCCGACTACCTGCAGCGTTATCTCGACCAGCCAAACCGCGCCAGCTGGGTTTGCTAGGCGAGTTTTTCCAGCTGGCTTACACTTAAAACAAAAGCACCTCCCGAGGGGTTGATCATGACAGAGCTGGCGCGGTTGAAGTTTTATGCCACTCAACCCCATTCCTGCAGCTACCTGCCAGACGAACAAGCCACCACGCTGTTTCTCGATCCGAGCCAGCCGATGGACGTCAACGTTTACGCAGACCTGTCGGAAATGGGCTTCCGGCGCAGCGGCGATCACCTGTATCGCCCGCATTGCCAGAACTGTAACGCCTGCGTGCCGGCGCGGATCCCGGCTGCACGCTTTCTGCCCAACCGCCAGCAAAAACGCATCCTCAAGCGCAATGCCGACCTGACCGTCACTGCCGCCCGTCCGGCATTCAAGGAAGAGTATTTCGAGTTGTACCGGCGCTACATCGAGCAGCGCCACGCCGATGGCGATATGTATCCACCAAGCCGCGACCAGTTTTCCACCTTCCTGGTCCGCGACCTGCCGTTTTCGCGTTTTTACGAGTTCCGCCTGGGCGACCGCCTGCTCGCGGTGGCGGTCACCGACCTGCTGCCCAACGGCCTGTCAGCGGTGTACACCTTCTACGAGCCGGACGAAGAACGGCGCAGCCTGGGCCGTTTCGCGATCCTCTGGCAGATCACCGAAGCCCTGCGCCTGGGTCTGGGCGCGGTCTACCTCGGCTACTGGATCAAGAACTGCAAAAAGATGAACTACAAGACCCAGTACCGCCCCATCGAGCTGTTGATCAATCAACGCTGGGTGACGTTGAACTGAAATCATTGGCTTGAAGTCCATTTTTCGGGCACAATGCACGCCACTTTTTTTGCCTGGCGCAGCTGTGCACCGGGCCATTAACTGGACACCGAGGGCTTTACTGCATGTCGAAAGAAGACAGCTTCGAAATGGAAGGCACTGTCGTCGACACCCTGCCCAACACCATGTTCCGTGTGGAGTTGGAAAATGGGCACGTCGTTACCGCGCACATCTCCGGAAAGATGCGCAAGAACTACATTCGTATTCTGACCGGTGACAAGGTCCGCGTCGAACTGACGCCCTACGACCTGAGCAAGGGGCGCATCACCTACCGCGCCCGCTAAGCGACACCAACGAAAACGCCCGGCTAAATGCCGGGCGTTTTCGTTGGCCCTGGAAAAGCATCGCTGGCAAGTCGGGTCGCCGCACCGCAGCTCCCACAGGGATTGTGTGGGAGCTGGCTTGCCAGCGATGGGCTGCATAGCAGCCCCAGCCTGCCTTACGCCATCTCAGCCGTGGTCTCGAAGTCGAACACCAGTTCGCCATCGCGGATGTCGATGTGCACCACACCGCCATGCTCGGCCAGCTCGCCGAACAGGATCTCTTCGGCCAACGGCCGCTTGATCTTGTCCTGGATCAGCCGCGCCATTGGTCGCGCGCCCATCTGCGCATCGTAACCACCGGCAGCCAGCCAACTGCGCGCCGCATCGCTTACCTCCAGCAGCACGCGCTTGTCTTCCAGTTGCGCCTGCAGTTCGATGAGGAACTTGTCCACCACGCTCTTGATCGTCTCGTGGCTGAGGCGGCCAAACTGGATGATGGTGTCCAGACGGTTGCGGAACTCCGGCGTGAAGCTCTTCTTGATCACTTCCATGGCGTCGGAGGAATGATCCTGCTGAGTGAAGCCGATGGAGGCTCGCGCAGCGGTTTCAGCACCGGCGTTAGTGGTCATGATGACGATGACGTTACGGAAGTCCGCCTTGCGCCCGTTGTTGTCGGTCAGGGTACCGTGGTCCATCACCTGCAGCAGCAGGTTGAAGACTTCCGGGTGGGCCTTCTCGATTTCATCGAGCAGCAACACGCAGTGCGGCTGCTTGGTGATGGCTTCGGTGAGCAGGCCGCCCTGGTCGAAACCGACGTAGCCCGGAGGCGCACCGATCAGACGCGAAACAGTGTGCCGCTCCATGTACTCGGACATGTCGAAACGCACCAGCTCAACCCCCAGGGCCTTGGCCAACTGCCGCGCCGCTTCGGTTTTACCGACACCGGTAGGGCCGGCAAACAGGAACGAACCGACCGGTTTGTCCGGCGCCTTGAGGCCAGCACGGGACAGCTTGATGGCGGTGGCCAGCGAATCGATCGCCGCATCCTGGCCGAACACCGTGAGCTTGAGGTCGCGCTCCAGGTTACGCAGTAGCTCCTTGTCGGAACTGGTCACGTGTTTTGGCGGAATCCGCGCGATTTTGGCGACGATGTCTTCGACCTGCGGCACGTCGATGCGCTTGACGCGCATCTCGACCGGTTGCAGGCGCTGGTAGGCACCGGCTTCGTCGATCACATCGATGGCCTTGTCGGGCATGTGCCGGTCGTTGATGTAGCGCGCTGCAAGCTCGGCAGCGGCGCGCAGGGCCTCATCGCTGTACTCGATGCTGTGGTGGCTCTCGAAGCGCCCTTTGAGCCCACGCAGGATGCCCACGGTGTCCTCCACCGATGGCTCGCTGACATCGACCTTCTGGAAGCGCCGCGCCAGGGCCCGGTCTTTCTCGAAGATGCCGCGAAATTCCTGGAAGGTGGTCGAGCCGATGCAACGGATATCACCCGAAGACAGCAGCGGCTTGAGCAGGTTGGAGGCATCCATTACCCCGCCGGAGGCCGCACCGGCACCGATGATGGTGTGGATCTCGTCGATGAACAGGATCGCCTGCGGACGCTTGCGCAGTTCGTTGAGCAGCGCCTTGAAGCGCTTCTCGAAATCGCCGCGGTACTTGGTGCCTGCCAACAGCGCACCCAGGTCCAGGGAATAGACCACGCTGTGGGCCAGCAGGTCCGGCACCTGGCCGTCGACGATGCGCTTGGCCAGGCCTTCGGCGATGGCGGTTTTACCGACACCGGCCTCACCGACCAGCAGCGGGTTGTTCTTGCGCCGACGGGCAAGGATCTGCGCCACCCGCTCGACTTCGAGCTCGCGACCGACCAGCGGGTCGATGCGCCCCTGACGGGCCTGTTCGTTGAGGTTGCTGGCATAGGCATCCAGTGGATTGCCCGACGATGAAGTTTCGCCGCCGTCCTCGTCCTGCATGTCCTGTTCGCCCTCGGAGTGTTCACCATGGCCCGGCACCTTGGAGATGCCGTGGGCGATGTAATTGACCACGTCGATACGCGCCACGCTCTGCTGTTTAAGCAGGAACACCGCCTGGCTTTCCTGTTCGCTGAATATCGCAACCAGCACGTTGGCACCGGTGACTTCACGCTTGCCCGAGCTCTGGACATGGAAGACTGCGCGCTGCAGTACACGCTGGAAGCCCAGGGTTGGCTGGGTCTCGCGGTCCTCGTCGTGCACGGGGATCAACGGCGTGGTGGAGTCGATAAACTCCTGCAGGTCGTGTTTGAGTTTGTCGAGGTTTGCGCCGCAGGCGCGCAGAACGGTCGCGGCGGCCTCATTATCCAATAGTGCCAGCAGCAGGTGCTCGACGGTCATGAACTCATGACGCTTCGAGCGTGCCTCCTTGAAGGCCAGATTGAGGGTGACTTCGAGCTCGCGGTTTAACATAGCTTCACCTCATACCCAAGTGGCCGGCGATTAACCGTCCTTCTCGATTTCACAGAGTAGCGGATGCTGGCTTTCCCTTGCGTATTGGTTGACCTGCATGGCCTTGGTCTCGGCGATGTCCCGGGTAAACAATCCGCACACTGCCCGTCCTTCTGTATGGACGGCCAGCATGACCTTGGTCGCCAGCTCGCGATTCAGGTTAAAAAACACCTCGAGCACTTCGACGACGAAATCCATCGGTGTGTAGTCATCGTTGAACAAAACCACCTTGTACATGGGTGGCGCCTGCAGGGCCGGCTTGGCCTCCTGTATCGCCAGGCCAGAACCATCGTCCTCATGCGATTGCGGGCGATCCTGATTGAATGTTAGTCGAATCTGGCTATGTGCATGCATGGAAAGAAATTCATCATTTCGACAGGTTGGTTTATGGGTTGACCGCACAGGCGACGCGGGACAGCCGTCGCCTCACCTTGACTATCGGCAAAACGGTGTTACAACCAATAAGAACCCACCGTGGTCGATAAAGATCCGCGCAGTCAACCAGAATTTTCGCAGGTTCATATGCGGATGGAGTGGATGATACTCCAGTGATGGAGTCCTTTGCAGAGGGATATGAGGATGGCAAGCGGTAAAGTCAAGTGGTTCAACAACGCCAAGGGCTATGGCTTCATCAATGAAGACGGGAAAACAGAGGACCTGTTCGCACACTACTCGGCTATCCAGATGGACGGTTATAAAACCCTGAAAGCCGGACAACCCGTCAGTTTCGAGATCATCCAGGGCCCCAAGGGCTTGCACGCGGTGAACATATCGAACCTCGCCGCACAAACCACCGCCTCCCCCACCCCCAACCCGCAAACGACTGAAGCCTGAGCCGGCGATCAGACATAAAAAAACCGGCCAGCCCGCAAGGACTGGCCGGTTTTCTTGTGCCGCTTACATGTGCTTGATCAAAGCCTCACCGAAACCGGAGCTGCTGACCAGCGTCGCGCCTTCCATCAGGCGCTCGAAGTCGTAGGTCACGGTCTTGGCGGCGATGGCGCCGTTGGTGCCCTTGATGATCAGGTCGGCCGCCTCGGTCCAGCCCAGGTGGCGCAGCATCATCTCGGCAGAGAGAATCACCGAACCCGGGTTGACCTGGTCCTTGCCGGCGTACTTCGGCGCGGTGCCGTGGGTGGCTTCGAACATCGCCACGGTGTCGGACAGGTTGGCGCCCGGGGCAATACCGATGCCGCCGACTTCCGCCGCCAGGGCGTCGGACAGGTAGTCACCGTTGAGGTTGAGGGTGGCAATCACGTCGTATTCGGCCGGGCGCAGCAGGATCTGCTGGAGCATGGCGTCGGCAATGGCATCCTTGACGATGACTTCACGGCCGGTTTTCGGGTTCTTGAACTTCATCCACGGGCCGCCATCGAGCAGCTCGGCGCCGAATTCGTTCTTGGCCACTTCGTAGCCCCAATCCTTGAAGGCACCTTCGGTGAACTTCATGATGTTGCCCTTGTGCACGATGGTCAGCGACTTGCGGTCGTTGTCCACCACATACTGCAGGGCCTTGCGCACCAGGCGCTGGGTGCCTTCCTTGGAGACCGGCTTGATGCCGATGCCGCAGTCCTGGTCGAAACGGATCTTGGTGACGCCCATTTCTTCCTTCAGGAACTTGATGACCTTGGTCGCTTCCGGCGAACCGGCCTTCCACTCGATGCCGGCATAGATGTCTTCGGAGTTTTCGCGGAAGATCACCATGTCGACGTCACCCGGTTTTTTCACCGGGCTCGGTACGCCCTGGAACCACACTACCGGGCGCAGGCAGACGTACAGGTCCAGTTGCTGGCGCAGGGCAACGTTGAGGGAACGGATACCACCACCGACCGGGGTGGTCAGCGGGCCCTTGATGGACACCACGTAATCCTTGACTGCGTCCAGGGTTTCCTGGGGCAGCCAGGTGTCCTGGTCGTATACCTGGGTGGCTTTTTCACCGGCGTAGACTTCCATCCAGGAAATCTTGCGCTTGCCCCCATAGGCTTTCTCTACAGCAGCATCAACCACTTTGATCATGACGGGGCTTACATCTACGCCAATGCCGTCGCCTTCGATGAACGGGATGATCGGATTATCAGGAACATTGAGAGAATGGTCCGCATTGACGGTGATTTTGTCGCCGACTGCCGGAACCTTGATTTTCTGGTATCCCATGCTGCACTCCGTTTTTTTTGGTGTGGTTCGTCATCTGGATCCCCTGAGCGTACCCCAGTTGAACGGCAACGGGAACCACGTGCGCAAATGCCCTGCAATGGGGCAGCAACGCCTACATCTTTGGTCTAAAAAAGCCCCTGCGACCGGTTGATCTTGATCAATACGACCAAGGCTTTGGTATACTCGCCCGGTGACCAAAGGGTCACTGGGGGCGAACCGTCTGAAACGAGACCTGCGGCCCCGACAAGACTGGGCTGTTACCGCAGTTCAGCCGTTTGACACTCGACTGATGCAATCCACCATCACCGCCCAGAATCTTCGACCTTCTGCTCATGGATGTGTCTGAGCGAAGCGCCTACCCTGCGCACCTCGAGATTCTGCGCACGCTCAGCAAAACAGAGAGTTAACCCGAATATGCCCACCCGATCCAAGATCATCTACACCTTCACCGACGAAGCCCCCGCCCTCGCCACCTATTCATTGCTCCCCGTCATCGAAGCCTTCACCGCTTGCGCCGACATCGCCGTAGAAACCCGGGACATCTCTCTGGCCGGCCGTATCCTTTCTGCCTTCCCTGAACAGCTCGGCGCCGACAAGCAAGTGGCCGACCACCTGGCAGAACTGGGCCAACTGGCAACCACGCCAGAAGCCAACATCATCAAGCTGCCGAACATCAGCGCCTCGGTGCCGCAACTGAAGGCCGCGATCAAGGAACTGCAAGCCAAGGGCTTCAACATTCCTGACTACCCTGAAGCCGCCGCCACCGACGCCGAGAAAGAAGCCAAGGCTCGCTACGACCGCATCAAGGGCAGCGCCGTGAACCCGGTCCTGCGTGAAGGCAACTCCGACCGCCGCGCCCCGCTGTCGGTCAAGAACTACGCACGCAAGCACCCGCACAAGATGGGCGCCTGGGCTGCCGACTCCAAGTCCCACGTGGCCCACATGAGCCACGGCGACTTCTACGGCAGCGAGAAAGCCGCGCTGATCGAAGCCGATGACAGCCTGCGCATCGAACTGCTGGACAAGAACGGCAACACCACCGTCCTGAAAGAAAAAACCGCGGTCAAGGCCGGCGAAATCGTCGACTGCGCGGTCATGAGCACCAAGGCGCTGCGTAAATTCATCGCCGCCGAGATCGAAGACGCCAAAGCCAAGGGCGTGCTGCTGTCGGTGCACCTGAAAGCCACCATGATGAAGGTCTCCGACCCGATCATGTTCGGCCAGATCGTTGCCGAGTACTACCAGGACGCACTGAACAAGCACGCCGCGGTACTGGAGCAGATCGGTTTCAACCTGAACAACGGTATCGGCGACCTGTACGCCCGTATCAAGACCCTGCCAGCCGAGCAGCAGGCGCAGATCGAAGCCGACGTCAAAGCCGTCTACGACGTCCGCCCGGCCCTGGCCATGGTCAACTCCGACAAGGGCATCACCAACCTGCACGTGCCAAGCGACGTCATCGTCGACGCCTCGATGCCGGCGATGATCCGTGACTCGGGCAAGATGTGGAACACCGAAGGCCAGCTGCAAGACACCAAGGCAGTGATCCCGGATCGTTGCTACGCCACCATCTACCAGGCCGTTATCGACGACTGCAAGCAACATGGCGCCTTCGATCCGACCACCATGGGCAGCGTGCCGAACGTTGGCCTGATGGCGCAGAAAGCCGAAGAGTACGGCTCCCACGACAAGACCTTCCAGGCCAAGGCCGACGGCGTGATCCGAGTGGTTGACGGCAAGGGCAACCTGCTGCTGTCCCAGGACGTCGAAGCCGGCGACATCTTCCGCATGTGCCAGGTCAAAGACGCGCCGATCCAGGACTGGGTCAAGCTGGCCGTCAACCGTGCCCGCGCCAGCAACACCCCGGCGCTGTTCTGGCTCGACCCGCATCGCGCCCACGACGGCGTGCTGATCGAGAAGGTCCAGAAGTACCTGAAAGACCACGACACCACCGGCCTGGACATCCGCGTCCTGTCGCCTGTCGAGGCCATGAAGGTTTCCCTGCAGCGCCTCCGTGCGGGCCAGGACACCATCTCGGTCACCGGCAACGTACTGCGCGACTACCTGACCGACCTGTTCCCGATCATGGAACTGGGCACCAGCGCCAAGATGCTGTCGATCGTGCCGCTGATGAACAACGGCGGCCTGTTCGAAACCGGCGCCGGCGGTTCGGCACCCAAGCACGTCCAGCAACTGGTTGAAGAGAACTTCCTGCGCTGGGATTCCCTGGGTGAGTTCCTGGCCCTGGCGGCTTCTCTGGAGCACCTGAGCACTGCCTACACCAACCCGAAAGCCAAGGTACTGGCGGCGACCCTGGACCAGGCCACCGGCCAGTTCCTGGACACCAACAAGTCCCCTGCGCGCAAGGTCGGCGGTATCGACAACCGTGGCAGCCACTTCTACCTGACCCTGTACTGGGCCCAGGCCCTGGCCGCCCAGAGCGACGACGCCGCCCTGCAAGCGCGCTTCGCCCCACTGGCAAAAGCCCTGGCCGAGCACGAAGCAACCATCGTCGCCGAGCTCAACGCCGTGCAGGGCAAGCCGGCCGACATCGGTGGTTACTACTACCCGGATGCCGAGCTGACCAGCAAAGTGATGCGCCCGAGCCAGACCTTCAACAGCGCGATTGCCGCACTGTAAGAGAAGCAGCTTGAAGCAGTAAACAAAAACCCCGGCCACGCACCGGGGTTTTTTTAGCTTTGAGTTTCAAGCTGCAAGCTACAAGAAAGAGCCTTGCGCGCACGGCTTTTACTTGTAGCTTGCAGCTTGAAACTTACAACTTAGGGAGAGAATCGACCGTGCGCCCCCACATCACCGTCGCCACTATCATCGAAGACCAGGGCCGCTTCCTCATGGTCGAGGAATTCAAGGCCGGCAAGCACGTGTTCAACCAGCCCGCCGGCCACCTGGAGACCAACGAAAGCCTGCTCGACGCCGCCCGGCGCGAAACCCTCGAAGAAACCGCCTGGGAGGTCGAGCTGACCGGCATCGTCGGCATCTACCTGTATACCGCCCCCAGCAACGGCGTGACCTACCAGCGCATCTGCTTCGCCGCCAGGCCGCTCAAGCACCACCCCGAGCGCGCCCTGGACAGCGACATCGTGCGCGCCGTGTGGCTGAGCCGCGAGGAGCTGCTGGCCGACCCCGAGCGCTGGCGCAGCGAGCTGGTGCCGCGTTGCATCGACGATTACCTGGCCGGCCCGCTGCACAGCCTGGCGTTGATTCGCGACTGACAGCAACGATGCCTTGCAGGCCGCAGCCTGATAGAATCGTTGTCTTTTTCCAGATACACAGCCGGTACCTATGACCAGTCCAGCACTTTACGAACCCGAAAAGACACGCGTTATCGTCGGCATGTCCGGCGGCGTGGACTCTTCCGTCTCCGCCCTCCTGCTGATGGAGCAGGGCTACCAGGTGGAAGGCCTGTTCATGAAGAACTGGGAAGAGGACGACGGCACCGAATACTGCACCGCCCGCGAAGACCTGGCCGACGCCCAGGCCGTGTGCGACCGCATTGGCATCAAGCTGCACACCGCCAACTTCGCCGCCGAATACTGGGACAACGTCTTCGAGCATTTCCTGGCCGAATACAAGGCCGGGCGCACACCGAACCCGGACATCCTCTGCAACCGCGAAATCAAGTTCAAAGCCTTTCTCGACTACGCGCTGATGCTCGGCGCCGACCTGATCGCCACCGGCCACTACGTGCGCCGCCGCGACACTGACGGGCGTACCGAACTGCTCAAGGGCCTGGACCCGAACAAGGACCAGAGCTACTTCCTGCACGCCGTTGGCGGCAAGGAAATCGCCCGCACGCTGTTCCCGGTCGGCGAACTGGAAAAACCCGAAGTGCGCGCCATCGCCGAGAAACACGGCCTGGCCACGGCGAAGAAGAAAGACTCTACCGGTATCTGCTTTATCGGCGAGCGCCGCTTCAGCGACTTCCTCAAGCAGTACCTGCCGGCACAACCGGGCGAGATCCAGACCACCGACGGCGAAGTCATCGGCCGTCACCACGGCCTGATGTACCACACCATCGGCCAGCGCCAGGGCCTGGGCATCGGCGGCCTGAAAGACGCCGGTGACGAGCCGTGGTACGTACTGGAGAAAGACCTGACCCGCAACGTGCTGGTGGTCGGCCAGGGTAACGAACACCCGTGGCTGTTCTCGCGCGCCCTGCTCGCTTCAGAAATCTTCTGGGTAAACCCGATTGATCTTTCCAGCCCACTGCGCCTGACCGCCAAGGTGCGCTACCGCCAAAGCGATCAGGGCTGCACCCTGGAACAGACCGCAAGCGGCTACCGCGCGGTGTTCGACGAGCCACAGCGGGCGGTGACGCCAGGCCAGTCGGTGGTGTTCTATGACGGCGAAATCTGCCTCGGCGGCGGCGTGATCGAAACCGCCGAGCCGTGGAGCGCGCGCGCATGAATGCCATGCAAGAGCAGTTGGTTGCCCTGGGCGGTGTATTCCAGGCCGCGGTGCTGGTTGACCGCATCGCCCGCACCGGCCAGGCCAGCGAGGCGAACCTTGGCTGCATGCTCGGCAGCCTGCTGGTACGCGACCCCAAGGACACCCTGGAGGTGTTCGGCGGTGACGACCTGAACCTGCGCGACGGCTACCGCGCCCTGGCCAGCGCCCTGGAGCGCGACCCCGGCAGCCTGCAGCGCGAGCCGCTGCGCTATGCCCTGTCGATGCTGGGCCTGGAGCGCCAGCTGGCCAAGCGCGGCGACATGCTCGATGTGATCGGCAGCCGCCTGCCGCAAATCCAGTCCCAGGCCGAGCATTTCGGCCTGGTACATGAAAACGTCATTGCTTCCAGCGGCGCCCTGTACCAGGACACCCTGAGCACCCTGCGCCAACGCATCCAGGTGCATGGCGACATGCGCCACCTGCAGCAGCCAAGCAATGCCTCGAAGATTCGCGCCCTGCTGCTCGCCGGCATCCGCGCCGCGCGCCTGTGGCGACAGCTGGGCGGCCATCGCTGGCAGTTGGTGGTCAGCCGGCGCAAACTGCTCAAAGAGCTGTATCCGATGTTGCGTGGCTGAACACCCATTGCTGGCAAGCCAGCTCCCACAGGGTCGGCATGCACTGCACCTGTGGGAGCTGGCTTGCCAGCGATGGGGCCTTTGAAGCCACTACGATACTGAATGATTTGCTGGCATTACCTTTTGTCAGCCACCCGACCCGGGCGCGTTTTTCATGTATGATATGCGCCCTTTTCAAAGCCTGACTGTCCGAGAACACCCCATGCAGCTTTCCTCGCTCACTGCGGTTTCCCCTGTTGACGGCCGCTACGCCGGCAAAACCCAGGCCCTGCGCCCTATTTTCAGCGAATACGGCCTGATCCGTTTCCGCGCCCTGGTCGAGGTTCGCTGGCTCCAGCGCCTGGCCGCCCACCCGCAGATCGCCGAGGTTCCGGCCTTTTCCGCCGAAGCCAACGCCCTGCTCAACGGCCTGGCCGATGAGTTCGCCCTCGAGCACGCCGAGCGCGTCAAAGAGATCGAGCGCACCACCAACCACGACGTCAAGGCCATCGAGTACCTGCTCAAGGAGCAGGCCGCCAAGCTGCCGGAGCTTGCCAAGGTCAGCGAGTTCATCCACTTTGCCTGCACCAGCGAGGACATCAACAACCTGTCCCACGCCCTGATGCTGCGCGAAGGCCGCGACAGCGTGCTGCTGCCGCTGATGCGCCAGATCGCCCAGGCCATCCGTGAGCTGGCCCACCGCTTCGCCGACGTGCCGATGCTGTCGCGCACCCACGGCCAACCGGCGTCGCCAACCACTCTGGGCAAAGAGCTGGCCAACGTCGTCTACCGCCTGGAGCGCCAGATCGCCCAGGTTGCCGCCGTGCCACTGCTGGGCAAGATCAACGGCGCCGTGGGCAACTACAACGCCCACCTGTCGGCCTACCCGCAGATCGACTGGGAAGCCAACGCCCGCGCCTTCATCGAAGACGAGCTGGGCCTGGTGTTCAACCCGTACACCACCCAGATCGAGCCGCACGACTATATCGCCGAGCTGTTCGACGCGATCGCCCGCTTCAACACCATCCTGATCGACTTCGACCGCGACGTCTGGGGCTACATCTCCCTGGGCTACTTCAAGCAGCGCACCATCGCTGGCGAAATCGGCTCCTCGACCATGCCGCACAAGGTCAACCCGATCGACTTCGAAAACTCCGAAGGCAACCTGGGTATCGCCAATGCCCTGTTCCAGCACCTGGCCAGCAAGCTGCCGGTCTCGCGCTGGCAGCGCGACCTGACCGACTCCACCGTGCTGCGCAACCTGGGCGTCGGTTTCGCCCACAGCGTGATCGCCTACGAGGCCAGCCTCAAGGGCATCAGCAAGCTGGAAATCAACCAAGCGCGTATCGCCGAAGACCTGGACGCCTGCTGGGAAGTTCTCGCCGAGCCGATCCAGACCGTCATGCGCCGCTACAACATCGAGAACCCCTACGAGAAGCTCAAGGAGCTGACCCGTGGCAAAGGCATCAGCCCCGAAGCGCTGCTGACCTTCATCGATGGCCTGGACATGCCGGCAGAGGCTCGCAGCGAGCTGAAGAAGCTGACTCCAGCCTCCTACATCGGTAATGCCGCGGCTCAAGCCAAACGCGTCTGATCTGCGCCCTGCGCGTAAACGCCCGGCTCAGCCGGGCGTTTTTATTACCGAAAGAAAATTACTTTTTTTCAATAGGTTACACATGAATCCTGATACTCCTCTGCAGCTTCTGGGCGGCCTCACTGCCCGCGAATTCATGCGCGACTACTGGCAGAAGAAACCCCTGCTGGTACGCCAGGCCTTCCCGGACTTCGAAAGCCCGATCGACGCCGACGAACTGGCCGGCCTGGCCCTGGAAGAAGAAGTCGAATCGCGCCTGGTCATCGAGCACGGCGAGCGCCCATGGGAACTGCGCCGCGGCCCGTTCGAAGAAGATGCCTTCAGCACCCTGCCCGAGCGCGACTGGACCCTGCTGGTGCAAGCGGTCGATCAGTTCGTGCCGGAAGTCGGCGAACTGCTGGAGCATTTTCGCTTCCTGCCAAGCTGGCGCATCGACGATGTGATGATCAGCTACGCAGCGCCGGGCGGCAGCGTCGGCCCGCACTTCGACAACTACGATGTGTTCCTGCTGCAAGGCCAGGGCAAGCGCAACTGGAAGATCGGCCAGATGTGCGACAGCGACAGCCCGCTGCTGGAGCACGCCGACCTGCGCATCCTCGCCGAATTCGAGCAGAGCGACGAGTGGACCCTGGAGCCCGGCGACATGCTCTACCTGCCGCCACGCCTGGCCCACTACGGCATTGCCGAAGATGACTGCCTGACCTATTCGGTGGGCTTCCGCGCGCCGGGCGCCGCTGAAGTGCTGACCCATTTCACCGACTTCCTCAGCCAGTTCCTGCCTGACGAAGAGCGTTACACCGACGCCGACGCCGAGCCGGTCAGCGACCCGCACCAGATCCAGCACGACGCCCTCGACCGCCTGAAAAAGCTGCTCACCGAGCACATGGGCGACGAGCGCCTGCTGCTGACCTGGTTCGGCCAGTTCATGACCGAACCGCGCTATCCGGAGCTGGTCAGCGGCGAGCCGCTGGACGAAGTCGAGCTGATCGAGAGCCTGGCCCAGGGCGCGATCCTGATCCGCAACCCGAGCGCGCGCCTGGCCTGGTCGGAAGTCGACGACAACCTGCTGCTGTTCGCCAGCGGCCAGAGCCGCCTGCTGCCGGGCGACCTGCGCGAGCTGCTGAAACTGATCTGCGCCGCCGACGCGTTGCACATTGAAAACCTTGAGCAGTGGCTTGAAAACGATCAAGGCATTACCTTGATCTGCGAACTGGTCAAACAAGGAAGCCTGGGGTTTGCCAATGAATAAGATTCGCGTCCGTCTCGCCGACTGGCAGAAAGACAACGCTGATATCCGCCGCATTCGTGAAGCTGTGTTCATCGCCGAACAGAACGTGCCGCCGGAGCTGGAGTGGGATGCCGACGACAACACTGCCGTGCACTTTCTGGCCATGGAGGGTGACTACGCCATCGGCACCGCCCGCCTGCTGCCCGACGGCCAGATCGGCCGGGTTTCGGTGCTCAAGGACTGGCGCGGGCTGAAGGTCGGTGACGCGCTGATGCAGGCGGTGATCGTCGAAGCCCAGAACCGTGACCTCAAGCAGCAGATGCTCAGCGCCCAGGTACACGCCACGCCGTTCTATGAGCGCCTTGGCTTCAAGGTGGTCAGCGAAGAGTTCCTCGAGGCGGGTATTCCGCACGTGGACATGGTTCGCGAATCGCGCGAACTGGTCTGATTGCGATTGGGGCTGCCTTGCAGCCCATCGCCGGCAAGGCCGGCTCCCACAGGCTCGATGCCAACCTGATCCTTGTGGGAGCCGGCCTTGCCGGCGATGGGCTGCGAAGCAGTCCTCAGCCTGACAACCTCGCTCCCATAACTGCTACAAATTTGCCATCATGTCCACTCCACTCGCGGAGATCATGGACATGCCGCTACGCCCCCTTCTCGCCTCCCTGCTTCTGTCGTTCAGCCTGAGTACGCTGGCCGCCACTGAAGTCCTGCCGCTGAACCATCGCACCAGCGCTGAAATCCTCCCCACCGCGCAAGCCTTCATCGGCAAGGACGGCAGCGTCAGCGCCTTCGAGAACAAACTGATCGTCAACGCCGAACCCGAGCGCATCGACGACCTGCGCTCCCTGCTGCAACAGCTGGATACCGCGCCGCGTCGACTGCTGATCAGCGTCGACAACAACGACAGCAATTTCCAGGACAACCGCGGCAATGCCCGGGTCATTCGCTACGGCACCAGCAACCGCGAAGGCGGCCTGCAGCAGGTCCAGGCCAGCGAGGGCAGCCCGGCACTGATCCAGGTCGGCCAGAGCATCCCGGTCACCAGTACCAGCACCGACAGCGATGGTCGAGTGCAGAGCGACACTGAATACCGCAACGTCACCCAGGGTTTTTACGTCACTGCCAGCGTCACTGGCGACACCGTGCACCTGAACATCAGTACCAACAATGACCGGATGAGCCAGGAACGTCCCGATGTAGTGAAGGTGCAAAGTACCGACACAAAAGTCACCGGCAAGCTCGGTGAGTGGATCACGCTGGCAGGGGTCAACCAGCAGAGTCAGTCCGAACGCAGTGCTTCGGCCCTCAGCTACAGCACCCAGCGCGGTGAAAACATGACATTGCGGGTAAAAGTCGACGCTTTGGACTGAACCCAGACAAATCAAGGCCTCGACCAAAGGCCTCGAAACTGACTGACGAGTCGTATTAGACCAAAGATGTAGTGGTTATAAAAAACCACTACAAAACATTTGACGACCCCGAAACGTCGAGGCATGATGGCCCCGCTCCCGCTGATCAGAGGCCCTGGCAAGGGCCTTCGAGCCGCGCTCTAACCCACCCACCTGAGCCGGCTCGTGTCTGTACCGCCCACAAGGCAGTTTGACGAGATTGCGACTGGAACGAAGTTGTCCCGAGGGACGGAAGCGCATCAAAAGGTACCCGGCAGCACTGTTCTTTGCAGTTCGGCAACCACGAGCCACCCTGCAACGAAAACCTCGCCCACCTGCTCACTTCCCCCTTCGAGCCCCCATCGTTCGACCGTCGCATATTTCGCCCATACTGACCTTTGCCAGGCTTCTGATCTGCGCAGTAGAGAGCGCGAATTTTTACCAAAGACCGATGCGACGAGGTTTATTTCCATGGCACTGACACGCGAACAGCAAATTGCAGCCCTCGAAAAAGACTGGGCCGAGAACCCGCGCTGGAAAGGCGTGACCCGTACCTACACCGCCGCTGATGTCGTTCGTCTGCGTGGCTCGATCCAGCCTGAGCACACCCTGGCCCGCCTGGGTGCCGAGAAGCTGTGGAAGCTGGTCACCCAGGGCGCACACCCGTCCTTCCGTCCAGAGAAAGATTTCGTCAACTGCATGGGCGCCCTGACCGGCGGCCAGGCCGTGCAACAGGTCAAAGCCGGTATCCAGGCAATCTACCTGTCCGGCTGGCAAGTGGCTGCCGACAACAACTCGGCCGAGTCCATGTACCCAGACCAGTCGCTGTACCCGGTGGATTCGGTTCCTACCGTGGTCAAGCGCATCAACAACTCGTTCCGTCGCGCCGACCAGATCCAGTGGAAAGCCGGCAAGAACCCGGGCGACGAAGGCTACGTCGACTACTTCGCCCCGATCGTGGCTGACGCCGAAGCCGGTTTCGGCGGCGTCCTGAACGCCTACGAGCTGATGAAGAACATGATCGAAGCAGGCGCCGCCGGCGTTCACTTCGAAGACCAGCTGGCCTCGGTGAAAAAGTGCGGCCACATGGGCGGCAAGGTACTGGTTCCAACCCAGGAAGCCGTACAGAAGCTGACCGCTGCCCGCCTGGCGGCTGACGTAGCCGGTGTACCGACCATCATCCTGGCCCGTACCGACGCCAACGCCGCGGACCTCTTGACCAGCGACTGCGACCCGTACGACCAGCCATTCGTGGTTGGCGAGCGCACCCAGGAAGGCTTCTACAAGGTTCGCGCCGGCCTCGATCAAGCCATCGCCCGCGGCCTGGCTTACGCGCCATACGCCGACCTGATCTGGTGTGAAACCGCCAAGCCGGACCTGGACGAAGCTCGCCGCTTTGCCGAAGCGATCAAGAAGGAATACCCGGACCAGATCCTGTCGTACAACTGCTCGCCTTCCTTCAACTGGAAGAAGAACCTGGACGACGCAACCATCGCCAAGTTCCAGCGCGAACTGTCGGCCATGGGCTACAAGCACCAGTTCATCACCCTGGCCGGTATCCACAACATGTGGCACGGCATGTTCAACCTGGCGCACGACTACGCCCGCAACGACATGACCGCCTACGTGAAGCTGCAAGAGCAAGAGTTCGCTGACGCCTCGAAAGGCTACACCTTCGTGGCCCACCAGCAGGAAGTCGGCACCGGTTACTTCGACGACATGACCACCGTGATCCAGGGTGGCAAGTCTTCGGTAACCGCACTGACCGGTTCGACTGAAGAAGAGCAGTTCCACTGATCGCTGATCGGTTGCTGACATTCGGGTAACACGCAAAACCCGGGGCCTGTGATGGGGCTCCGGGTTTTGTTTTTTATCAGGACTTGGTGGTGCCAGCGATAGGGTCCCCAGCAAATGCACAGGGCTTCCTTATTAATTGCCATTGGCTATGCTAGGTGCACAACAACACCAAGGATCGGCCATGCCCCGCCCTGTCACCCTGCTCTGCCTGGCCCTGCCGGGCGCTGCCTTCTATCTATATGCACTGGCCAGCGGCAACGCGCTGCTGGGCCTGGCGGTCAAACCGTTCCCGGTGCTGGCGCTGATCTGCTGGCTGAGTAGCGCCGAGCCCACCGCCTACCGGCGCTGGATCATTATTGGCCTGGGTTTCTCACTGCTTGGCGACATTCTGCTGGCCGTGCCTGGCGACCTGTTCGTGTTTGGCCTGGCGGCCTTTCTCTGTGCACACCTGGCCTATCTGCGCGGCTACCTGGGCGAGAACCGCCAACTGGCGCCCGCTGCGCTGTTGGGTTCGGCGATTGTCGGTGCGGCGCTGCTGGGGCTGCTGATCAGTTCCGGCCTGGGTGAATTGCTGATTCCGGTCAGCGTTTATGCCCTGGCCATCAGCGCCATGCTCTGGCGCGCCCTGGCCTGCGGCGGCCTGGCGGCGCTGGGCGCGCTGGCGTTTGTGTTTTCCGACAGCCTGATCGGGATCGACCGCTTCGTCAGCCCATTCGCTGCCGCCCAGTACCTGATTATCCTCGCCTACTGGCTGGGCCAGTGGGCTATCGCCGCCTCGGCCTACACCAGGCAATCGACAAAAGCCTTGATCCAGAGCGCGGCAGGGCAAGAAAAAACAGGTTAAAACACAAGGTGTGAAAACTTGCAGGTGACGCCTATGTTGCACAACTTTGTAGTTGACTCGAACAGTAGGGCTAATAACGCACCCTCAAATGATATTAATTATCATTACGAAGTTGCGGGTTCATTACGCGTTGCAAGAAACATAATTAACAGAACCCGGGGCAATGCCCGTTCCACGTGGCCTGCAGCCTGTTACGAAAGATTTTTGTTCTTAATCTTACGAATAAATTTGCTGCAGAAATTTTACTTGCACCGGGTTTACCCATAAAATCAGCGCGATAGATTCCGCTGCGACATATCGTCACTGCTCTACTTCTTTTCAAGCCGCAGAGCCTGGTCTCTGTATAAGGATTTTCAGCATGCCCGATTCGACAGGACTCATCGCCCACAACTGGGGCTTTGCCATTTTCCTTTTGGGTGTCGTAGGCCTGTGCGCCTTCATGCTCGGTCTTTCCGCCCTGCTCGGCAGCAAGGCCTGGGGCCGCAGCAAGAACGAACCCTTCGAGTCCGGCATGCTGCCCACTGGCGGCGCCCGCTTGCGCCTGTCAGCCAAATTCTATCTGGTCGCGATGCTGTTCGTGATCTTCGATATCGAAGCCCTCTTTCTCTTTGCATGGTCTGTGTCCGTCCGCGAAAGCGGCTGGACCGGATTCGTCGAAGCACTCGTTTTCATAGCAATTCTGTTGGCAGGTCTTGTCTACCTATGGCGCGTCGGGGCACTTGATTGGGCTCCCGAAGGTCGTCGCAAGCGGCAAGCGAAGCTGAAACAATGAGGCTTTGGCAATGCAATACAATCTCACCAGAATCGACCCGGATGCTCCCAACGAGCAATATCCAATCGGAGAGCGGGAAACCGTCTCCGATTCGCTGCTAGAGGACCAGGTCCACAAGAACATCTTCATGGGCAAACTTGAAGATGTGCTCAGTGGCGCGGTCAACTGGGGGCGTAAGAACTCCCTGTGGCCGTACAACTTCGGCCTCTCCTGCTGCTACGTGGAAATGACCACGGCCTTCACGGCGCCCCACGACATCGCCCGCTTTGGCGCCGAAGTCATCCGGGCTTCGCCGCGCCAGGCCGACTTCATGGTCATCGCCGGCACCTGCTTCATCAAGATGGCGCCGATCATCCAGCGCCTGTACGAGCAGATGCTCGAGCCCAAGTGGGTCATTTCCATGGGCTCGTGCGCCAACTCCGGCGGCATGTACGACATTTACTCGGTCGTTCAGGGGGTCGACAAGTTCCTCCCCGTGGATGTCTACGTGCCTGGCTGCCCGCCTCGCCCTGAAGCCTTCCTGCAAGGCCTGATGCTGTTGCAGGAGTCGATTGGCCAGGAGCGTCGTCCTCTTTCCTGGGTTGTCGGCGATCAAGGCATTTACCGTGCCGAGATGCCGTCGCAGAAAGAGCAACGCCGTGAACAGCGCATCCAGGTCACCAACCTGCGCAGCCCCGACGAAGTCTGATCCAGCGACCTGTTGCCTGCGCATGCGCGACAGGCAGCCTGGCTTCATTCTCTACGTTGACCGAAAGCGACCGAGACCATGACAGCGGACACCGCTATTTATATCCCGCCTTACAAGGCTGACGACCAGGATGTGGTCGTCGAACTGAACAACAAATTCGGCCCCGAAGCGTTCGTCGCCCAGGAAACCCGCACCGGCATGCCGGTGCTTTGGGTTACCCGCGAAAAACTCAAGGACGTGCTGGGTTTCCTGCGCAATGTCGCCAAGCCGTACAGCATGCTCTACGACCTGCACGGCGTCGACGAGCGCCTGCGCACCCAGCGCCGCGGCCTGCCGGGCGCCGACTTCAGCGTCTTCTACCACCTGCTGTCGGTGGAGCGGAACAGCGACGTGATGATCAAGGTGGCCTTGAGCGAAGGCGACCTGAACCTGCCGACCGTCACCGGCATCTGGCCCAACGCCAACTGGTACGAGCGTGAAGTCTGGGACATGTTCGGCATCGACTTTGCCGGCCACCCGCACCTGACCCGGATCATGATGCCACCGACCTGGGAAGGTCACCCGCTGCGCAAGGACTACCCTGCCCGCGCCACCGAATTCGATCCGTACAGCCTGACCCTGGCCAAGCAGCAGCTCGAGGAAGAGGCCGCGCGCTTCAACCCTGAAGCCTGGGGCATGAAGCGCCAGGGCACCAACGAGGACTACATGTTCCTCAACCTGGGCCCGAACCACCCTTCGGCCCACGGTGCCTTCCGTATCGTCCTGCAGCTGGACGGCGAAGAGATCGTCGACTGCGTCCCGGACATCGGCTACCACCACCGTGGTGCCGAGAAAATGGCCGAGCGTCAGTCCTGGCACAGCTTCATCCCCTACACCGACCGTATCGACTACCTCGGCGGGGTGATGAACAACCTGCCGTACGTACTGGCGGTGGAGAAGCTGGCCGGCATCCAGGTGCCGCAGAAGGTCGACGTGATCCGCATCATGCTCGCCGAGTTCTTCCGCATCACCAGCCACCTGCTGTTCCTGGGTACCTACATCCAGGACGTCGGTGCCATGACCCCGGTGTTCTTCACCTTCACCGACCGTCAGCGCGCCTACACCGTGATCGAAGCCATCACCGGCTTCCGTCTGCACCCGGCCTGGTACCGCATCGGTGGTGTTGCCCACGACCTGCCGCGCGGCTGGGAAAAACTGGTGAAGGACTTCGTCGACTGGCTGCCAAAGCGCCTCGACGAGTACACCAAGGCCGCCCTGCAGAACAGCATCCTCAAGGGCCGGACCATCGGCGTTGCCCAGTACAACACCAAAGAGGCCCTGGAATGGGGCGTCACCGGTGCCGGCCTGCGTTCCACCGGTCTTGACTTCGACCTGCGCAAGGCCCGCCCTTACTCCGGCTACGAGAACTTCGAGTTCGAAGTACCGCTGGCCCACAACGGCGATGCCTACGATCGCTGCATGGTCCGTGTCGAGGAAATGCGCCAGAGTATCCGCATCATCGACCAGTGCCTGCGCAACATGCCGGAAGGCCCGTACAAGGCGGATCACCCGCTGACCACGCCGCCGCCGAAAGAGCGCACCCTGCAGCACATCGAAACCCTGATCACTCACTTCCTGCAGGTTTCGTGGGGCCCGGTCATGCCGGCCAACGAATCCTTCCAGATGATCGAGGCGACCAAGGGCATCAACAGTTACTACCTGACGAGCGACGGCGGCACCATGAGCTACCGCACCCGGATCCGTACCCCGAGCTACCCGCACCTGCAGCAGATCCCTTCGGTGATCCGCGGCAGCATGGTCGCGGACCTCATTGCGTACCTGGGCAGTATCGACTTCGTTATGGCTGACGTGGACCGCTAAGCATGAACAGCACGCTTATCCAAACCGACCGTTTCGCCCTGAGCGAAACCGAGCGCTCGGCCATCGAGCACGAGATGCATCACTACGAGGACCCGCGCGCGGCGTCCATCGAAGCCCTGAAGATCGTCCAGAAGGAACGCGGCTGGGTGCCGGACGGCGCCATCTATGCCATCGGCGAAGTGCTCGGCATTCCTGCCAGCGACGTCGAAGGCGTGGCCACCTTCTATAGTCAGATCTTCCGTCAGCCGGTTGGCCGGCACATCATCCGCGTCTGCGACAGCATGGTCTGCTACATCGGCGGCCACGAGTCGGTGGTCAGCCAGATCCAGAGCGAGCTGGGCATCGGCCTTGGCCAGACCACCGCGGACGGGCGTTTCACCCTGCTGCCGGTGTGCTGCCTGGGTAACTGCGACAAGGCCCCGGCGCTGATGATCGACGACGACACTTTTGGCGACGTGCAGCCTGCTGGCGTCGCCAAACTGCTGGAGGGTTACGCATGACCATCACTTCCTTCGGCCCGGCCAACCGCATTGCGCGTTCGGCCGAGACCCATCCGCTGACCTGGCGCCTGCGTGACGACGGCGAGCCGGTCTGGCTCGACGAGTACCAGGCCAAGGACGGCTACGCCGCCGCCCGCAAGGCCCTGGCGCAAATGTCCCAGGACGATATCGTCCAGACCGTTAAAGATTCCGGCCTCAAGGGCCGTGGCGGTGCGGGCTTCCCCACCGGCGTCAAATGGGGCCTGATGCCCAAAGACGAATCCATGAACATCCGCTACCTGCTGTGCAATGCGGACGAAATGGAACCCAACACCTGGAAAGACCGCATGCTGATGGAGCAACAGCCCCATCTGCTGATCGAAGGCATGCTGATCAGCGCCCGCGCGCTGAAAGCCTACCGCGGTTATATCTTCCTGCGTGGCGAATACACCACCGCAGCGCGCAACCTCAACCGCGCGGTCGAGGAAGCCAAGGCTGCAGGCCTGCTGGGCAAGAACATCCTCGGCAGCGGCTTTGACTTCGAGCTGTTCGTCCACACCGGTGCCGGGCGCTACATCTGCGGTGAAGAAACCGCGCTGATCAACTCCCTCGAAGGCCGCCGCGCCAACCCGCGCTCCAAGCCGCCCTTCCCTGCCGCCGTTGGCGTGTGGGGCAAGCCGACCTGCGTGAACAACGTCGAGACCCTGTGCAACGTGCCGGCCATCGTCGGCAACGGCATCGACTGGTACAAGTCGCTGGCCCGCGAAGGCAGTGAAGACCACGGCACCAAGCTGATGGGCTTCTCCGGCAAGGTCAAGAACCCTGGCCTGTGGGAGCTGCCGTTCGGCGTCACTGCCCGCGAGCTGTTCGAAGACTACGCCGGCGGCATGCGCGATGGTTTCAAGCTCAAGTGCTGGCAGCCAGGCGGCGCCGGTACCGGTTTCCTGCTGCCCGAGCACCTGGATGCACAAATGTACGCCGGTGGCATCGCCAAGGTCGGCACCCGCATGGGTACCGGCCTGGCGATGGCCGTGGACGACAGCATCAACATGGTCTCGCTGCTGCGCAACATGGAAGAGTTCTTTGCCCGTGAATCCTGTGGCTTCTGCACCCCGTGCCGCGACGGCCTGCCGTGGAGCGTCAAGCTCCTGCGCGCCCTCGAAAAAGGCCAGGGCCAGCAGGGCGACATCGAGACCCTGCTGGGTCTGGTCGGCTTCCTCGGCCCAGGCAAGACCTTCTGTGCACACGCACCGGGCGCCGTTGAGCCGCTGGGTAGCGCGATCAAGTACTTCCGCCCTGAGTTCGAGGCTGGCATTGCCGCCCAGGCACCGGTCGCTGCCGCTGCCGGCCTGCGCCCGGACCTGGCGAAGCCGATCGTCGTCGGCGCATAACGAATAACAACGCGGGCGGTCCGTGCCGCCCGCTGCCTGCCCAGCTCGCCCGGGGACACCTGTAGCGGGCTGCAGGCACACAGATTTCCATTAGCCACGCCCGCAGACGCGGGCCAACGAAGAACTTTGAACCATGGCCACTATCCACGTAGACGGCAAAGAGCTCGAAGTCAACGGCGCAGACAACCTGTTACAGGCGTGTCTGTCGCTCGGCCTCGACATCCCCTATTTCTGCTGGCACCCGGCGCTCGGTAGCGTCGGCGCCTGCCGCCAGTGCGCGGTCAAGCAGTACACCGACGAGAACGACACCCGTGGTCGTATCGTCATGTCCTGCATGACCCCTGCCTCCGATGGCAGCTGGATCTCCATCGAAGACGAAGAAGCCAAGGTATTCCGTGCCAGCGTCGTCGAATGGCTGATGACCAACCACCCGCACGACTGCCCGGTGTGCGAGGAAGGCGGTCACTGCCACCTGCAAGACATGACGGTAATGACCGGCCACAACGAGCGCCGCTACCGTTTCACCAAGCGTACCCACCAGAACCAGGAGCTCGGCCCGTTCATCTCCCACGAGATGAACCGCTGCATCGCCTGCTACCGTTGCGTGCGTTACTACAAGGACTACGCCGGCGGTACCGACCTGGGCGTGTTCGGTGCCCACGACAACGTCTACTTCGGTCGCGTTGAAGACGGCACCCTCGAGAGCGAGTTCTCCGGCAACCTCACCGAGGTCTGCCCGACCGGTGTGTTCACCGACAAGACCCACTCCGAGCGCTACAACCGCAAATGGGACATGCAGTTTGCACCAAGCATCTGCCATGGCTGCTCCAGCGGTTGCAACATCAGCCCGGGTGAGCGTTACGGCGAACTGCGCCGGATCGAAAACCGCTTCAATGGTTCGGTCAACCAGTACTTCCTCTGCGACCGTGGCCGCTTCGGCTATGGCTACGTCAACCGCACCGACCGTCCACGTCAGCCGCTGCTGGCCGACGGCACCAAGCTGAGCCTGGATGCCGCCCTGGACAAGGCCGCGGACATGCTGCGCGGGCGCAACATCGTCGGTATCGGCTCGCCGCGTGCCAGCCTCGAAAGCAACTATGGCCTGCGCGAGCTGGTCGGCGCCGAGCACTTCTACTCGGGTATGGAAGCCGGTGAGCTGGCCCGCGTGCGCCTGGCCCTGCAAGTACTCAACGACAGCCCGCTGCCGGTCCCGACCCTGCGCGACATGGAAGACCATGACGCGGTATTCGTCCTCGGCGAAGACCTGACCCAGACCGCCGCCCGTGTCGCCCTGGCCCTGCGCCAGTCGGTCAAGGGCAAGGCCGAAGCCATGGCCGATGCCATGCGTGTTCAGCCTTGGCTCGACGCCGCGGTGAAGAACATCGGCCAGCACGCCATGTACCCGCTGTTTATCGCAAGCCTGGCCGAAACCAAGCTCGATGACGTGGCCGAAGAGTGCGTGCACGCAGCGCCGGACGACCTCGCCCGCATCGGTTTTGCCGTGGCTCACGCCATCGACCCGAGCGCGCCAGCCGTCGAAGGCCTGGACGCCGAAGCCCTGGCCCTGGCCAAGCGCATCGCCGACGCCCTGGTTACCGCCAACCGTCCGCTGGTGGTTGCCGGTACCTCGCTGGGCTCCAACGCCCTGATCGAGGCGGCGGCCAACATCGCCAAGGCCCTGAAGCTGCGCGAGAAGAACGGCTCGCTGAGCCTGGTGGTCCCTGAGGCCAACAGCCTCGGCCTGGCCATGCTCGGCGGCGAGTCGATCGATGCCGCCCTGGATGCGGTGATCGAAGGCAAGGCCGACGCCATCGTCGTGATGGAAAACGACCTGTACAGCCGCGTCTGCGCTGCCAAGGTCGACGCTGCCCTGGCCGCTGCCAAAGTAGTCATCGTTGCCGATCACCAGAAGACCGCCACTACCGACCGCGCCCACCTGGTGCTGCCAGCTGCATCGTTTGCCGAAGGCGACGGTACCCTGGTCAGCCAGGAAGGCCGTGCCCAGCGCTTCTTCCAGGTGTTCGACCCTACCTACCTGGACAGCAGCATCCTGGTTCACGAAGGCTGGCGCTGGATGCACGCCCTGCGTGCCACCCTGCTCAACAAGCCGGTCGACTGGACCCAGCTGGATCACGTTACCAACGCCTGCGCCGCTGCCGCGCCGCAACTGACCGGCATCGTCAACGCCGCACCGTCCGCTTCGTTCCGCATCAAGGGCATGAAGCTTGCGCGTGAGCCGCTGCGCTACTCCGGCCGTACTGCCATGCGCGCCGACATCAGCGTGCACGAGCCGCGTACCCCGCAAGACAAAGACTCCGCGTTCGCCTTCTCGATGGAAGGTTACTCGGGTTCGGCCGAACCGCGCTCGCAAGTGCCGTTCGCCTGGTCGCCGGGCTGGAACTCGCCGCAAGCCTGGAACAAGTTCCAGGACGAGGTCGGCGGTCACCTGCGCGCAGGCGACCCGGGCACCCGCCTGATCGAAACCCAGGGTGACAAGCTGAACTGGTTCGCCAGCGTACCGGCGGCCTTCGCCCCGGCCCGTGGCACCTGGCAAGCGGTGCCGTTCTACCACCTGTTCGGCAGCGAAGAGAACTCCTCGCGCGCCGCCCCGGTGCAAGAGCGCATCCCAGCGGCCTACGTGGCCCTGGCCAAGTCCGAAGCCGACCGCCTGGGTGTCAACGACGGCGCCATGCTTAGCCTGACCGTGGCAGGCCAGACCCTGCGTCTGCCGCTGCGCATCAATGAAGAACTGGGCGCAGGCCTGGTTGCCCTGCCGAAAGGCCTGGCCGGCATTCCGCCAGCCATCTTCGGTGCATCCGTCGAAGGCCTGCAGGAGGCAGCACAATGACCTGGTTCACCCCTGAAGTGATCGATGTGATCATCACCGTCATCAAGGCCGTCGTGGTCTTGCTGGCCGTGGTGGTCTGCGGTGCGCTGCTCAGCTTCGTCGAGCGGCGCCTGCTGGGCTGGTGGCAGGACCGTTACGGTCCGAACCGCGTCGGCCCGTTCGGCATGTTCCAGATCGCTGCCGACATGCTGAAGATGTTCTTCAAGGAAGACTGGAACCCGCCCTTCGTCGACAAGGTGATCTTCACCCTGGCGCCGGTGGTGGCCATGAGCGCCTTGCTGATCGCCTTCGCGATCATCCCGATCACCCCGACCTGGGGTGTCGCGGACCTGAATATCGGCGTGCTGTTCTTCTTCGCCATGGCCGGTCTGTCGGTGTACGCCGTACTGTTCGCCGGCTGGTCGTCGAACAACAAGTACGCCCTGCTCGGCAGCCTGCGGGCCTCGGCCCAGACCGTGTCGTACGAAGTGTTCATGGGCCTGGCGCTGATGGGCATCGTTGCCCAGGCTGGCTCGTTCAACATGCGCGACATCGTCGACTACCAGGCCCAGAACCTGTGGTTCATCATTCCGCAGTTCTTCGGTTTCTGCACCTTCTTCATCGCAGGCGTCGCCGTGACTCACCGTCACCCCTTCGACCAGCCGGAAGCGGAACAGGAACTGGCCGATGGTTACCACATTGAATATGCCGGCATGAAGTGGGGCATGTTCTTCGTCGGTGAATACATCGGCATCATCCTGGTCTCGGCGCTGTTGGTGACCCTGTTCTTCGGTGGCTGGCACGGTCCGTTCGGCATCCTGCCGCAGATCCCGTTCATTTGGTTCGCCCTGAAGACCGCGTTCTTCATCATGCTGTTCATCCTGCTGCGCGCCTCGATCCCGCGCCCACGCTATGACCAGGTGATGGACTTCGGCTGGAAGTTCTGCCTGCCGCTGACCCTGATCAATTTGCTGGTGACCGCTGCGCTCGTGTTGCTCAACACGCCAGCTGTTGCGGCCCAGTGAGGATTTGACCCATGTTCAAGTATATTGGCGACATCGTTAAGGGCACAGGCACCCAGCTGCGCAGCCTGGTGATGGTGTTCTCTCACGGTTTTCGCAAACGTGACACCCTGCAATACCCCGAAGAGCCGGTCTACCTGCCGCCACGCTACCGTGGCCGCATCGTCCTGACCCGCGACCCGGATGGCGAAGAGCGCTGTGTAGCGTGCAACCTGTGTGCCGTGGCGTGCCCGGTCGGTTGCATCTCGCTGCAGAAAGCCGAAACAGAAGACGGTCGTTGGTACCCGGAGTTCTTCCGCATCAACTTCTCCCGTTGCATTTTCTGCGGCCTCTGCGAGGAAGCCTGCCCGACCACCGCGATCCAGCTCACGCCGGATTTCGAGATGGCCGAGTTCAAACGTCAGGACCTGGTGTACGAGAAAGAAGATCTGCTGATCTCCGGCCCCGGCAAGAACCCTGACTACAACTTCTACCGTGTTGCAGGTATGGCTGTTGCCGGCAAGCCGAAAGGCGCCGCGCAGAACGAAGCCGAGCCGATCAACGTGAAGAGCTTGCTCCCTTAAGGAAGAAAGATGGAATTCGCTTTCTATTTCGCATCCGGTGTCGCTGTGGTGTCCACCCTTCGGGTGATCACCAACACCAACCCCGTGCACGCCCTGCTCTACCTGATCATTTCGCTGATCTCCGTGGCGATGACCTTCTTCGCCCTCGGCGCTCCGTTCGCCGGTGTTCTGGAAGTGATCGCCTACGCTGGCGCCATCATGGTGCTGTTCGTCTTCGTGGTGATGATGCTCAACCTCGGGCCGGCTTCGGTCGCCCAGGAACGTGGCTGGCTCAAGCCGGGCATCTGGCTTGGCCCGGTGGTGCTTGGCGCACTGCTGCTGGTCGAGCTGCTGTACGTGCTGTTCGCCAGCGAAAGCGGCGGCGGCATTGGCCACACTACCGTTGACGCCAAGGCCGTCGGCATCAGCCTGTATGGTCCTTACCTGCTGGTGGTGGAACTGGCCTCGATGCTGCTGCTTGCCGCAGCAGTGACGGCTTTCCACCTCGGCCGCAACGAGGCGAAGGAGTAATCACATGTCTGCAATTCCTCTCGAGCATGGCCTGGCAGTCGCCGGCATCCTGTTCTGCCTCGGCCTTGTCGGCCTGATGGTGCGCCGCAACATTCTTTTCGTGTTGATGAGCCTGGAAATCATGATGAACGCCTCGGCACTGGCGTTCATTGTCGCCGGTAGCCGTTGGGCGCAGCCGGATGGACAGATCATGTTCATCCTGGTGATCAGCCTGGCAGCCGCCGAGGCCAGTATCGGCCTGGCGATCCTGCTGCAGCTGTATCGCCGCTTCCACACTCTCGACATCGATGCAGCCAGTGAGATGCGCGGATGAACCTTATCTTCCTGACGTTCGTATTCCCCCTGATCGGCTTCCTGCTGCTGTCGTTCTCGCGCGGTCGCTGGTCCGAGAACCTGTCGGCGCTGGTCGGCGTCGGTTCGGTGGGCCTCTCGGCCGCCGTGGCCGCCTACGTGATCTGGCAGTTCAACGTCGCCCCGCCGGATGGCGGCGCGTACAGCCAGCTGCTGTGGCAGTGGATGTCGGTGGACCGCTTTACACCGAACTTCACCCTGTACGTGGATGGTCTGTCGATCACCATGCTCGGCGTGGTCACCGGTGTGGGCTTTCTGATCCACCTGTTCGCCTCCTGGTACATGCGTGGTGAAGCCGGCTACTCGCGCTTCTTCGCCTACACCAACCTGTTCATTGCCAGCATGTTGTTCCTGGTGCTGGGCGACAACCTGCTGTTCATCTACTTCGGTTGGGAAGGCGTGGGCCTGTGCTCGTACCTGTTGATCGGTTTCTACTACAGCAACCGCAACAACGGTAACGCCGCACTCAAGGCCTTCATCGTTACCCGTATCGGCGACGTGTTCATGGCCATCGGCCTGTTCATCCTGTTCGCCCAGCTCGGCACCCTGAACGTGCAGGAGCTGCTGGTACTGGCACCGCAGAAGTTCCAGGCGGGTGATTTCTGGATGGTCCTGGCGACCCTGATGCTGCTCGGTGGTGCGGTCGGTAAATCCGCCCAGCTGCCGCTGCAGACCTGGCTTGCCGACGCGATGGCCGGCCCTACTCCGGTTTCGGCACTGATCCACGCGGCAACCATGGTGACCGCTGGCGTCTACCTGATTGCCCGTACCCACGGCCTGTTCGCCCTGGCTCCCGACATCCTGCACCTGGTCGGTGTGGTTGGCGGCGTGACCCTGGTGCTGGCCGGTTTTGCCGCCCTGGTACAGACCGACATCAAGCGTATCCTCGCCTACTCGACCATGAGCCAGATCGGCTACATGTTCCTGGCCCTGGGCGTTGGTGCCTGGGAAGGCGCGATCTTCCACCTGATGACCCACGCCTTCTTCAAGGCCCTGCTGTTCCTTGCTTCCGGTGCGGTGATCGTTGCCTGCCACCACGAGCAGAACATCTTCAAGATGGGCGGCCTGTGGAAGAAACTGCCATTGGCGTATGCCAGCTTCATCGTCGGTGGTGCCGCCCTGGCTGCCCTGCCGCTGCTGACCGCAGGCTTCTACTCCAAGGACGAGATCCTCTGGGAAGCCTTTGCCAGCGGCAACAACGGTCTGCTGTACGCCGGCCTGGTCGGTGCCTTCATGACCTCGCTGTACACCTTCCGCCTGATCTTCATCGCCTTCCACGGCGAAGCCAAGACCGAAGCTCACGCCGGCCACGGGATTTCCCACTGGCTGCCGCTGGGCGTGCTGATCGTGCTGTCGACCTTCGTCGGTGCCTGGATTCATCCACCACTGGCGGGCGTGCTGCCGCAGAGCGTCGGCCATGCCGGCGGCGAAGCCAAGCACAGCCTGGAAATCGCCTCGGGCGCCATCGCCATTGCCGGTATCCTGCTGGCCGCGGTGCTGTTCCTGGGCAAGCGTCGCCTGGTCACCGCGATTGCCAGCAGCGGCATCGGTCGCGTGCTGTCGGCCTGGTGGTTCGCCGCCTGGGGCTTCGACTGGATCTACGACAAGCTGTTCGTCAAACCTTACCTGCTGATCGCCCACATCCTGCGCAAGGATCCGGTTGACCGCAGTATTGGCCTGATTCCGCGTATGGCCAAGGGCGGTCATGCCGCCATGAGCAAAACCGAAACCGGTCAGCTGCGCTGGTACACCGCTTCGATCGCCGTAGGTGCCGTGCTTGTGCTCGGTGCCGTTGTAATGGCTGCGGTCTGATATGAACCTTGCGACTTTGCGAAAGGAATTGAGCCCGTCATGATTTTGCCTTGGCTGATCCTGATCCCCTTCATCGGCGGCCTGCTGTGCTGGCTGGGTGAGCGCTTCGGCGCCACCCTGCCACGCTGGATTGCGCTGCTGACCATGTCCCTGCTGCTTGGTATCGGCCTCTGGCTGTGGGCCAACGGGGACTACACCCTGGCCCCTGCACCGGGCGCTGCGCCTGAGTGGGCGGTCGAATTCAAAGTGCTGTGGATCGAGCGCTTCGGCATCAGCCTGCACCTGGCCCTCGACGGCCTGTCGCTGCTGATGATCCTGCTCACCGGCCTGCTGGGTGTGCTTTCGGTACTGTGCTCCTGGAAAGAGATCCAGCGTCACGTCGGCTTCTTCCACCTCAACCTGATGTGGATCCTCGGCGGCGTGGTCGGTGTGTTCCTGGCCCTGGACCTGTTCCTGTTCTTCTTCTTCTGGGAAATGATGCTGGTGCCGATGTATTTCCTCATCGCGCTCTGGGGTCACAGCTCCTCGGACGGCAAGAAGACCCGGATCTACGCCGCGACCAAGTTCTTCATCTTCACCCAGGCCAGCGGCCTGATCATGCTGGTGGCGATCCTTGGCCTGGTCCTGGTCAACTACAGCAACACCGGTGTGATCACCTTCGACTACACCCAGTTGCTCAAGGCCGAACTGCCGGCTGGCACCGAATACCTGCTGATGCTCGGCTTCTTCATCGCCTTCGCGGTCAAGCTGCCGGTGGTACCGTTCCATTCCTGGCTGCCTGACGCTCACGCCCAGGCACCGACCGCAGGTTCCGTCGACCTTGCCGGTATCTTGCTGAAGACCGCGGCCTACGGCCTGCTGCGTTTCGCCCTGCCGCTGTTCCCGAATGCCTCGGCCGAGTTTGCGCCGATCGCCATGACCCTGGGTCTGATCGGGATTTTCTACGGTGCCTTCCTGGCGTTCGCCCAGACCGACATCAAGCGTCTGGTCGCCTTCTCCAGCGTTTCGCACATGGGCTTCGTGCTGATCGGTATCTACTCCGGCAGCCAGCAAGCGCTGCAAGGTGCGGTGATCCAGATGCTGGCTCACGGCCTGTCGGCTGCGGCACTCTTTATCCTCGCCGGCCAGCTGTACGAGCGCCTGCACACCCGTGACATGCGTCAGATGGGTGGCCTGTGGCACCGCATCGCCTACCTGCCGGCCATCAGCCTGTTCTTCGCCGCCGCGTCCCTGGGCCTGCCGGGCACCGGTAACTTCGTTGGCGAATTCCTGATCCTGATCGGTAGCTTTGTCGCTTCGCCATGGGTCACTGTCCTCGCCACTTGCGGCCTGGTGTTCGGTTCGGTGTACTCGCTGATCATGATTCACCGCGCCTACTTCGGCCCGGCCAAATCCGATGAAGTCCTGGCTGGCATGGACACCCGCGAAATGATCATGGTACTGGGCCTGGCTGGCCTGCTGATCCTGCTGGGCATCTACCCGCAGCCGTTCCTGGACACTTCTGCCGCCACCATGAGCGGTGTGCAGCAGTGGTTCGGTACCGCTTTCACTCAACTCGCTTCGGCCCGGTAAGAGCGCTATGGACCTGACGATTCAACACTTTATCGCGCTTGCGCCGCTGCTGATCACCACCATCACCACAGTTGTGGTGATGCTGGCGATCGCTTGGCGGCGCAACCACTCGCAAACCTTCCTGCTGTCTATCGTGGGCCTGAACCTGGCCCTGCTGTCGATCATCCCGGCCCTGAAGGTCGCGCCGCTGGCAGTCACCCCACTGCTGACCATCGACAACTTCGCCTGCCTGTACATGGCGCTGATCCTGGTCGCCACCCTGGCTTGCGTCACCCTCGCCCATGCGTATCTGGGTGATGGCGGCAAGGGCTACCCAGGCAACCGCGAAGAGCTGTACCTGCTGATCCTCATGTCGGCCCTGGGCGGCCTGGTACTGGTCAGCGCGCAGCACCTGGCAGGCCTGTTCATCGGCCTGGAACTGCTGTCGGTACCGGTCTATGGCCTGGTTGCCTATGCCTTCTTCAACAAGCGCTCGCTGGAAGCCGGCATCAAATACATGGTGCTCTCGGCCGCCGGTTCCGCCTTCCTGCTGTTCGGCATGGCGCTGCTGTATGCCGACGCCGGCAGCCTGAGCTTCGACGGCATCGGCAAGGCCCTGGCAACCACCAGCATGCCGAGCATGCTCGCCCAACTGGGCCTGGGCATGATGCTGGTCGGCCTGGCCTTCAAACTGTCGCTGGTGCCGTTCCACCTGTGGACCCCGGACGTCTACGAGGGTGCTCCGGCACCGGTCGCCGCCTTCCTGGCCACCGCCAGCAAGGTTGCCGTGTTCGCCGTCGTGGTGCGCCTGTTCATGCTCTCCCCTGCTGCCAGCAGCGGCGTGCTGACCACCGTGCTGTCGATTATCGCTGTCGCCTCGATCCTGATCGGCAACCTGCTGGCGCTGACCCAGAGCAACCTCAAGCGTCTGCTCGGTTACTCCTCGATTGCCCACTTCGGTTACCTGCTGATCGCCCTGGTGGCAAGCAAGGGCCTGGCGGTTGAAGCCATCGGCGTGTACCTGGTCACCTACGTGATCACCAGCCTCGGTGCCTTCGGCGTGATCACCCTGATGTCGTCGCCATACAACGGTCGCGACGCTGACGCCCTGTACGAGTATCGCGGCCTGTTCTGGCGCCGTCCGTACCTGACCGCGGTGCTGACCGTGATGATGCTGTCGCTGGCCGGTATTCCACTGACCGCAGGCTTCATCGGCAAGTTCTACATCATCGCTACCGGCGTCGAGTCGCAGCTGTGGTGGCTGGTCGGTGCCCTGGTGATCGGTAGTGCCATCGGCGTGTTCTACTACCTGCGCGTGATGGTCACCCTGTTCCTGATCGAGCCAAACCTGCGTCGCCACGACGCCCCGCTGAACTGGGAACAGCGCACCGGCGGCGTCATGCTGCTGGCCATCGCCATCCTCGCCTTCGTGCTGGGTGTGTACCCGCAGCCACTGCTGGACATGGTCCAGCATGCAGGCCTGCAACTGATCGGTTGATCGATCAGGCACTGACAAACACCCCGCTTCGGCGGGGTGTTTTGTTTTGGGCCGCTCTGCAACCATCGCTGGCTTGCCAGCGATGAGGCCGGTACAGATCGGCGACTGTGCTTCGTCTGATAGTTGCGACGTCAGATACCCGCTCACAGTCCCGGAACCCCCTCGATGCGCCCCACCCTACCCCGCTCCGCCCTCGCCTTGCTGATCTCCTGTGCCGCGTCGGCCCAGGCCGGCGATGGCATCGAACTCGGCCAGGTGCTGATCCAGGAACAGGAACACAGCGAGCTGCAGGATGCTCGCGAACGCCTGCAGCAGGTGCCCGGCGCCAGCAACCTGATCGACATGCAGCGAGTGGAGCAAGGCCGGGTCGCCAGTAACCAGGACGTACTGGCCTACCAGCCGGGGGTGTTCGCCCAGTCGGCCGGCAACGACGGCATCAAGCTGTCGATCCGCGGCTCCGGCATCAACCGCGCCCCCGGCGCCCATGGCTCGGGCGTGTACACGATGTTCGACGGCCTGCCGCTCACCGGCCCCGGCGGCACCCCTTATGAATTGTTCGAACCGCTGTGGCTGAACCGCGCCGAGGTGCTGCGCGGCGCCAACGGTTTCGACAAGGGTTCACTGGCCCTGGGCGGCGCCATCGACTACATCTCCCACACCGGCCGCGACGCCGCACCGCTGCAACTGCGCTACGAGCTCGGCAGCCGCGGCTACGCCAAGCGCCAGATCAGCTCCGGCCAGGTATTGGGTGACCTGGACTACTACGTAGCGCTGACCGATTCGGAATACGACGGCTACCAGGATCACAGCAGCGGCAGCAGCAAGGGCGTCGCCGCCAACGTCGGCTACCGTTTCAACCCGAACCTGGAAACCCGCTTCTACCTGCGCTACCGGGAAACCGAGAACGACCTAGCCGGGCGCCTGACCAAGGATCAGATCAAGCACCATCCGCGTGCGGCCAACCCGGCCTACCTGACACGTGATGACAGCCGTCCGCAGCCGGGCAGTACCTGGCTGGGAAACAAGACCACCTTTTATCTCGATGACGATTCGCAACTGGAAGCAGGCCTTGTCTATCACGACTATCCGATGGATCTGCGTGAAGGCCCGATGCGCCTGAAGGTCGCCTACACCGACGTCAGCGGCACCCTGAATTATCAGCGCCGCCACACCCTGTTCGGACACGCGAGCAAAACCACCATCGGCTGGCGTACCACCAAGCACCTGCCCAACAGCGGTGCTTCGCAATACTCGCGGGTCAATGGGGTATTCGGTGAGAAAACTCGTGACTTCACCTACCAGGGTTCGGACAGCGTCCTGCATGTTGGCAACGAACTGGAACTGATCCCGGACCTGTGGCTGACCAGCGGCCTGGCGGCGATCTACACTCGCCGCGAGAGCGCGGTGACCTATCCGGACAACGGCGGCAAGGTCAGCCAGAGTGACTGGGACTACGCACCGCGCCTGGGCCTGCGCTATGACATCAGCCCGCAGTTGCAGGTCTATGGCAACCTCAGCCGCTCGGTGGAGCCGCCGCACCCGTGGTCGCTGATCTGGAGCTCGACCAGCGCCACGCAACCGATTGAAATGCACAACCAGACCGCCACCACCCTGGAGCTGGGTGCCCGCGGCGAGTCGTCCATCGGTCGCTGGGACCTGGCCTGGTACTACTCGCAGGTGCGCCATGAGCTGCTGGCCGTGGAGATCGTACAAGGCCAGCCCGCCAAGGAGTTCAACGCCAGCCCAACCGTGCACCAGGGCATCGAGGCGGGCCTCGACAGCCTGCTCTGGGAGCGCGCCGCGGTCGGCAAGCTGTCCCTGCGCCAGGCCTACACCTTCAGCGACTTCCACTACCGCGACGACGATACGTTTGGCGACAACCGTCTGCCGGGCATCCCCATGCACTACTACCAGGCCGAGTTGCGCTTCGACCTGCCCAGCGGCTTGTATGCAGGGATCAACACGCAGATGGCGTCCAAGGTCCAGGTCGACTACGCCAACAGCTACCCGGCCGACGCCTATGCCATTCTCGGCGCCACCCTGGGCTACAACTCGCCGAGACAGGACTGGCAAACCTGGCTCGACCTGCGCAACCTGACCAACAAGCGCTACGCCGCCACCGTTACCCCGAGCTACGACGACAAGGGGGCGGACGCCGCCCGCTCGACCCCGGGCGAAGGCTTCGGCGTCTACGCCGGGGTGTCGTACAGCTTCCGCTAACTGGGCAATTGCACCTGCGGCTTGGTCGAGACGAAGATCGCCCAGCTGGAGATGAACAGCGCGGCGATCAGCGGGCCGATGACAAAGCCATTGAGGCCGAATACCGCCAACCCGCCAAGGGTGGACAGCAGGATCAGGAAATCGGGCATCTTGGTGTCCTTGCCCACCAGGATCGGGCGCAGCACGTTGTCCACCAGGCCGATCACGAACACACCATAGGCCGTCAGCACAGCGCCTTGCCAGAACGCACCGGTAGCGACGAAATACACCGCCACCGGCGCCCAGACGATCCCCGCGCCCACCGCTGGCAGCAGCGACAGGAAGGTCATCAGTACCCCCCAGACCAGGGCACTGGGGATGTCGAGAATCCAGAAAATGATGCCGCCGAGGGCGCCCTGGGTCACCGCCACCACCAGGTTGCCTTTGACCGTGGCGCGCACCACGCGGTTGAACTTCAGTTGCAGGCGACGCTTCTGCTGCTCGGCCAGCGGCACCGCCGTGCGGATCTTGCGCACCAGCTCGGCGCCATCACGCAAGAAGAAGTACAGCAGGTAGAGCATGACGCCGAAGCTGACCAGAAAATCGAAGGTGCCCTGGCCAAAACTGAAGGCCTGGGAGGCAAAGAACTGGCTGCCCTGCATTGCGCCCTTGGCGATCTTGTCGCGCAGGCCTGCCAGGTCACCCATGCCCATGCGCTCAAGAAAGTTCTGCGCGAAGGCCGGAAGGATGTTCTTGAAACGCTCGATATAACCGGCCAGGTCCAGCTCGCCGCTCTCGATGCTCTTGTACAGCGCAGCGCCTTCCTGCACCAGCAGGGTACTGATGATGATCACCGGCAAGATTGCGATCACCAGACAGATGAACAGAGTCAGCCCGGCCGCCAGGTTGCGCCGCCAGCCCAGGCGCGCCAACAGGCGGCGTTGCAGCGGGGCGAAGACGATACCGAGGATCACCGCCCAGAACACGGCGCCATAGAATGGCAGGAGAATCCAGACAAAGGCGATGGTCACCAGCACCAGCAACGCCAGTAGCGCCTTGTGTTGCATGACGGTTTCGTTCATGTGCGCTCCTTGTACGTTCTATTCGTTAGTGCGCCGGACAGTGGTAAAAGTGCCATTGATGCAGATCAATAAAAAGTCGCCACAAGCGGCGTAGCATCCGCGCCTTTTGCCGCGACCCGATCATGACCCTTCTCGCCAAACCCGAACTGCTCGCCCCCGCCGGCTCGCTGAAGAACATGCGCTACGCCTTCGCCTACGGCGCCGATGCCGTGTATGCCGGGCAGCCGCGCTACAGCCTGCGCGTGCGCAACAATGAATTCGATCACGCCAACCTCGCGCTGGGCATCAAGGAAGCCCAGGCGCAGGGCAAGCGCTTCTACGTGGTGGTCAACATTGCCCCGCACAACGCCAAGCTCAAGACCTTCTTGAAGGACCTGGCGCCGGTGATCGACATGGCCCCGGATGCGTTGATCATGTCCGACCCCGGCCTGATCATGCTGGTGCGCCAGCACTTCCCGCACATGCCGATCCACCTGTCGGTGCAGGCCAACACGGTGAACTGGGCCAGCGTCGAGTTCTGGCGCAGCCAGGGCCTTACCCGGGTGATCCTGTCGCGCGAGCTGTCGCTGGAAGAGATCGAGGAGATTCGCCAGCAAGTGCCGCAGATGGAGCTCGAGGTGTTCGTCCACGGTGCCCTGTGCATGGCCTACTCCGGCCGCTGCCTGTTATCGGGCTACCTCAACCGCCGCGATGCCAACCAGGGCAGTTGCACCAACGCTTGCCGCTGGCAGTACAAGGCCACTGCGGCCCGCGAGAATGTCACCGGCGAAATCGTTCGCGAGGTAGAACCGACCCTGGGGCTCGGCGCCCCCACCGAGCAGGTGTTCGTGCTGCAGGAAAGCAACCGCCCCGATGAAGACATGCCAGCCTTCGAAGACGAGCACGGCACCTACATCATGAACGCCAAGGACCTGCGGGCGGTGCAGCATGTCGAGCGGCTGGCGCGCATGGGCGTGCATTCGCTGAAGATCGAGGGCCGGACCAAGTCGCACTTCTACTGTGCACGCACCGCCCAGGTGTATCGCCAGGCCATCGATGACGCGGCAGCCGGGCGCGCGTTCGACCGCAACCTGATGCTCAACCTCGAATCACTGGCCCAGCGCGGCTATACCGAAGGCTTCCTGCGCCGGCATGTGCATGACGAATATCAGAACTACCAACGCGGCAACTCGGTGTCCGAGCGCCAGCAATTCGTTGGCGAGCTAAGTGGCGAGCGGGTCAATGGCCTGGCAGAGGTGCGGGTGAAGAACCGCTTTGCGGTGGGTGATCATCTGGAACTGATGACGCCCAAAGGTAACTACCACTTCGACCTGCATCAGTTGCGTGATCGCCAGGGCGGCGCAATCGAGGTGGCGCCGGGGGATGGGCATACGGTGTACCTGCCAATCCCTGAGCAGGTCGATCTGGCCTTCGGCTTACTGCTCAGGGATTTGATTCATTGAATCAAGGCGCAGACTTCGCCAGCGCCGCCCCCTCAACCTCGTGAATCACCTGCAAGCGATACTGCGGATCGGCCTTGATCTGCGCCTCGGTGAACGGAATCACCTGCCACTGCTTGGCCGAAAACGCACGGGTCTGGTCGCCGGCATGGGCCGAGCCCGCTTCACTGGACTCGGAGAACGCCAGCATCCCTTGGGCATGCGGCCCTTGGTCATCGAAGGTCACCAGTTGCAGGTAGCTGGTGCCGCTGACCACCAGGCGTTTGTCCGGCGCGACCGGTACGCTCTGGATCGCGTTGTACACCCCAAGGCTCGCCGGACCGCCATGTATCGGCGTGCCATCGGCAGCCTGCTGGATCTGCCCCCAGCGCGCGTCCTCGGCGAACCCGGCCTTGGTCACTTCAGCGATTGAAGCCAGGGCTGCCTCACGCAAGGCGTTGGCCACGTCGGCCTGATCAACTGCCAGCCCCCGCGGTGTGTGCAGCGGGTCGGCGGCATCGAAACCGACCCGCCAGATATCCTTGCGTCCCTGCAACGCCTGCATGATGCGCTGAAAGTGCACCAGGCCAAGACCACTGTCGAGGTTGGCGCGTTGGTCCCAGGCCTTGAGGCTGGCACACAGCACACTGAGCTGGGCATCGGCCGCTTGCCCGGCGCACCACTTGAGCAGGTCGGGCATGACCAGTTCAGCGAGATAAACCTGGTTATCCATGACCATCTGCTGCAGGTCCGCCTGGCTGATCTTGCCCTTCTCGCTCAGGCTCGCCAGGCGCTGCAAGGCAAAGCGGCTGCGCGGGCCCAGGGGTTGCCCCTCGCGGCTGATCAACGGCGAGTAGCCCTGCAACGGTTTGGCCGGGTTGACCATCCAGGCCGAGTCGTTGGAATGCTGGACGAAGTCGCTACGGCTCAGGCTCGGCTGCAACTGCGCAGGGAAGATACCCGCCTGCGCGGCACGCGGGTCGATCTTCCAGTTGCAGGCACTGCGCGAGCCGTCGAGCACGATCATTTCCTGGCCGGCAGCCGGGTCGCTGCACTGGGTCAGCAGAGCGGCGTCGACGTACGGTACCACCGACTGGTTCAGGTACAACGCCTGGCCCTTGGCGTCCACCGCCAGGGTGTTGACCCAAGGGATGCCCTGCAGGCGCTGTACCGAAGCCTGCAGGCCTTTCAGGCTGTCGGCGCGGTTCAGCGCATCCCACTGTTGCAGCACCCGGGTGTTGTCGAGGTTGGCGTCACGCAGGCTGAAGGCGTACTGCCTGTTCCAGTCCAGGCGCCCCGGCCACTGCACGATCGGGCCGAACACCGAGCTGTAAACGTCGCGGGTCACCGGCTTGAGCTGGCCGTCCTCGCCCTTGACCGTCACGCTCAGGCGCTGGTGGGTCAAGGCCAGCGACTTGCCGTCGAGCAGGTAGCGGGTCGGGTCCTTGGGGTCCAGCTCCAGCCGGTACAGGGTGAAATGCTTGGAGGTGTCGACCGTGTGGGTCCAGGCCAGATGGCGGTTGAAACCGATATTGATCAGCGGCAACCCAGGCAAGGCTGCGCCCATGACATCGAGCGTGCCCGGCAGGGTCAGCTGCATCTGATAAAAACGCATGCCGCCAGCCCAGGGAAAGTGCGGGTTGGCCAGCAGCATGCCGCGGCCATTGAACGAGCGCTCGGCACCGATGGCCAGCGCATTGCTGCCACGCTCGACGGCAAACTGTTCCTGGCGTGCCTGGGCAACGCTGAGGTCGGGGCGCAGCTGGGCGACGACATTCGGCGGCGTTGCCCCGGCCAGGGCTTCGGCAAACTGGCCGACGCCGCCTTCGACCAGCAAGCGGCGGGTCAGCTTGACCAGGTCGAGGGTGGTGATCGGCCGCAGCCACTCAGCCTGCAGGCATTGCGCGCCCTGCCCCTGAGCCTTGAGCTCGGCCAGCGCGCGGTTGTAGCCCTTGGCATAGCCTTCAAGCCGTGCGCGCATGGCCGCCGGTTGCGCCTGCCAGAAGCCGAACACGGCGGTTGGCGTGTTCAGCCAATTGAAGAACAGGTCGCTTGGCAGGTTTTCGCGCTGCTCGAAGGTGCGCTGCCCGGGGCCGAAGTAACGCGAACGCTCGCCATTGACGGTGACCACTTCGTTCGCCAGCAGGCACAGGTTGTCCTGCGCATAGGCATAGCCAATGCCGTAGCCCAGGCCCTGTTCGTCCTTGGCCAGAATATGCGGCACACCAAAACTGGTCCGGCGGATCTGGGCAGACGCATCGCCCGCGACTACGCGCGCCTGGGCGGGAAGGCTGAGGCCGGCGAGCAGCCCGACCACACAGAGGGTTGCAAAAGGACGAGGTTTGATCACGCGTACTCCGGCTCAATCAGGGGAAAGGTCACTCTGACTGAACGAATTTCTGCGTGAAAATTTACTGGATTGGCCCGGTCAAAACGTCATTTGAGGGTGAGCTTGCAGTTTTTTTTTGTCAGGTACTGCAGTTTTGCCGCGCTCATTCGTCTTATAGGTATAGGCAAGCACTTTTGCTTATCTGGACAGACCATGAAATGGAGCATTCACATGTACAACCAGCAACATTCAGCGGCAATAGCTGAGCCTGGACGCACAAATAACCAACCTGTGGCTGAAAATACCGAAGCCGGCGAAAATGAACGCCCCGGCAATGAGCACATCCGCGAATTGCTCAAGGCCTTTGGCCTGCGCACCAGCCTGATTCGCCTGAAGGTCATCGATGCCTTGCACATGGCCGATCGCAACGGTCGCAGCATTGGTGTACGCGGTGTGCACAGCCAGCTCGAACAGCTGGATATCCCCCTGTCATTCCTCAGCGTTCGCGAAGTACTCAAGCGCTTGTGCGCCGAAGGCGTCATCAGCCTTGGCAGCGACAAGTGCTACAGCCTCAATCCCCAGGCCCGTGCCGTGCTGGAGCAAGCCAGCTCACGTTGAGCGACCGGCCGGCCCATAGCCGGCCGCGCTTAAACCCTCAGGGTTTGACCTTGCGGCGCATGACGCCATTGATCACCACCACTGCCACCGCCACACCGATGGCGATGTACTGGAACACCTGCTCGCTGATCGTCCCCTGTTTTTGCAGGTAGGACAGTCCGAGCATGATCCCCAGCACCAGCAGGGAGATCAGGATGGAGTATTTCAGGCGTTGACCTTGCGTCATTGGTAGTTCCTTGCGACATCGGCGAAAAGGCCCGAAGCGGGCCGTGCGCATGATACAACGTCCCCCGCCGGTCAGCGGACAATTTCCCGCTTCTGTTGTCGCCGCCCCGTCGCCACCATGGTGTCCCGGGCTGATGCCCAGACGAACGGAAGCTCACCATGTTGATGCGAACACTGCTGGGCAGCCTGCTGCTCCTGGGCGCCGCCCTCAAGGTTCAGGCCTTGCCCACCGAAAATCAGCCTCAGGCGCTGCTCCTGACACTCGGCGCCGAACTGGCCAACAACGCCGGCAGTAGCCAATGGCAACAGCTGTGGCAGCGGACCCGACAAGCCGGCCACCTGGGCACAGGCACCGCCACGACGCACTTCACCGTACCCCAGGCACAGCTTGCGCAACTGGTGGCACACGCCCTGGCGACAGCCGATCAAGCCCAGCCACTGAAACAGACCCAGGTCCTGTATCGCCGGGATTTTCACCCCAGCGTCATCGGCAAGGCCTCGGCCCGGGAATTTACCGCCCTGTGCGTATGGGTCGACTGGCGCAGCTTTCCCCTCCACGGCGTTACCCGTCCAGCCAGTTTCCTGGGCCAAGTCAGCCTGCTACTGGCGCGCCCGTGCGAATGAGCATGGGTCGGCCAATCAGGTCGAGTCAAAACTCTCGCATGTGCCAGCAATCAAGGCCCTGCGCGATGCCCTGAACCCCATTCCCACCGGGGTGAGCCTAACAACCTACAAACCGCGTGCAAAAAGGCCACCCTAACCGCCCCACTTGCTGCCTAGCCTGCTTTCTTCATGCTGGCCGAAAATCCAGTTCAAGCCGGTCAGGTGCGAAATGGCCTGAAATGGCTCGAGCCGCTTGGCACGGATGCTCAAGCATCTGGGTGCCAAACCATCGCCTACAAGGAAGTCATCATGGAACTGAGCGAACTGAACCGTATTGATGTCGCGCAACTGCCCCACTCGCTGCAGATGCTGATCGAGTGCCTGGGTATCGAGAATGCCTACAACCTTACCTGTGCCTTTGGTGGGCGCCCCAAGTACATCCCCAAGCATCGAGAGCGCACCGCCCTGGCACAGATCCTTCCCGCCCCGGCGCTGGATGCGCTGATCCGGCGCTTCGCCGGCATGGCCCTGGAAATCCCCAAGGTCGACCATTTCCTGCGCCAACTGCGCAATCAACAGATCCAGCAAGAAAGTGCCGATGGCCAGTCTCGTAGCATGCTGGCCAACAAGTACGGCTTAAGCCTGCGCCAGATCGGCAACATCCGTCGTCAGGAAGCTTGTCCGCGCTGAGTACGGCAAACATGAACCCCAATACTGCACACAAGGTGTGGACCCACGATAAGGAAATCACCCATGGCAACAATCGACAACGATCTGATCGGTTCGGTCATGAACTCCCTGCCCCTGGACCGGATGATTGCCGGACCGCTGCAGGCAATGGTCCAGGCACAGGTAGCCGCTAGCCAGTCCTACGCCGACTTCCTCATGGGCGTCTGTGTCGAGAATGGCAAAGCAGTTGCCATCGAGTTCAACTACGACGAAACCGTCACCGATGAGCAGGGGGCGGCCAAGGGAACCGTTTCCAAAACCATGCGCATCCCGCTGATGGCGGCGATCGCCCACCCCAACATTGTCATCGAGGAAGGTAACGTCGAGTTCGAAGTGACCATCAGCCAACAGGCTGAATCCAGTCGCGAAACCGCAGGCGAAGCGAGTACCGCTGCCTCCTTCGGCTTCGGCAAGTTCAAGATGGAGTTCAAAGGCCAGGTCAGCCACAAGTCGACACAAACCCGCAAGACCGATACCCGTGCGCGCTATGCCTTCAATACCAAAATACGCCGCCAGGAGCCGCCGGAGGCACTGATGCGAGTAATTGATGCCCTCACCGAAGCCGCCAGCAAACCGGTTGCAAGCCCCAGCTGACAGCCACCGTCCCAGCGCAGGGTAGCTGAGCGCACCCCTTCGCCACTGGCCCCTTCCACGGGAGGGGGCTTCAGCTAAAAAATCCCAGGAGTGCCCACCGCTTGGACCCTCGCCCGCCAAACAACGCACCCATCATCGCCAGCGACCTGTGCGATATCACTCGCGGCCTGCAGGAAGCCGCCGCAGCCACCAACAACCTGATTGCCCAGCAGTACATCAAGCTGTTCGACCAGTTTTTCGACTATGACGCCGAGGCACTGGGCACGCCGATGAAAGCCAAGATGGTCGAAGTGGCGATGGACGATCAGCACACGATGCAGATCCCGCTGATCGCACTGGTGTCACCGCGTGGGCTGGCACTGGAGCGCATGCAGGTCGACCTGTCTGTGCGGATTCAAAACACCGAAACCACCGAGGCCTGCGAGAGCCTGCAACGCGAGCGCTTCTATGTAACGGTCGGCGGCCAGAGCAAACGCAATGGCGAAGCACCGCGCGACCCCGATGAAGTGCAGATCCGCATGCAGTTCCAGGCCTGTGAACCACCGGAAGCGCTGAACCGGCTGATCGAGGAGTACACCAAACTGATTACCCCGCTTCGCTTGTCCACCCCTGTCCAGCCCACGGACGACAGCAACGAGTTCATCGAAGCGGCGACCGTGCGCTGACACTACTGGCCTCTAGAAGTCACGCTTGTAGAAGATATCTAGGGAGCTGGCCAGACCACTGGCCGCCTCCAGGTAGACTTTCTTGCTGAGCTTGTAACGCAGGGCAATGGTGTTGGCCGGCTCGAACACCCCAACACCGTAACGCAGGCTCAAACGCTCGGTCAGGTTACCGCTGGCGACTACCGCAGTGCTATTGCCGCTGCCCTGGGTGTCGAGCTGGAAGTCATCGATACCCAGGCTCGAGGCCAGGCTGCCGGTGATCCCGGCGCTGCCTGCCAGGCCCAGGCCGAGCGCGGCTTCAGCGAGCATGTTGTTGTCTTCCCCGGTAGTACCCAATGGCCGCCCGAGCACCAGGTAGGACAACGCCTGCTCCTGGCTCATGGCCGGCTCCGAGAACACCTGGGTGGTGGGCTGTTCGGCGCTGCCGCTCAAGCGGATACCGGCAATCACATCATCGGTCTTGCGAATGGCCTCGATGTCCAGGTAAGGCTGGTCGATGGGGCCGGCAAACAGCAAGCGCGCGCGGCGGATGGTCAGGCGTTGGCCATAGGCGCGGTAGCGGCCGTCGGCCAGGCTCAGTTCGCCGCGGGTATCGAGGTTGTCACCGATGTGCACGTGCCCCAGCAGGTTGGCGGTCAGGCCGAAGCCGCTGAACGAGAGTTTTTCCTGACCGACCTGGACGTCGATATCCATGGCCATGGCCATCGGCGGTTTGCCCTCCTCGGTCTGATGACCAAGGATCACCGTATCGTCGGAAACCTTGACCGTGGACGGCGGTAACTCACGCACGGTGATTTTGCCCTTGGGTACCCGCACCTTGCCGGTCACCGCGAGCTTGTCGTCAATCAGGCTGATTTTCAGGTCCGGAGCGACTTCCAGTGCCGCATAGGGCTCAACATTGACCGGCAGCTGCTGGCCCTGCAGCGCCAGGTTGACAGTCAGTGCCTGGCCCCAGCCAATCTGCCCGTTCAGGCTGCCCTGGCCAGCATCACCGCTTTTCCAGCGGCCGTTGAGCTGGACCTGTTCGCCAGCGATCAGTGCCTGCAATTGCAGATCCTCAAGGCTGATCGGCAGCTCCGAGCCGCTAATTTCGCCACGCGCAAGGTTCAGGCTGCCATTGACCTGGGGCGCCAGCAAAGTGCCGGACAGGCGCCCGCTGCCGTTGAGCTGGCCATTCAAGCGTTCGACCATCGGCGCGAACGGGCGGCCAATGGCCAGGTCCAGGCCACTGAGGCGGAAGTCACCGCTCAGGGGTTTGTTTTTGGCCAGCGGATCAAGCCGGGTATTGACCGCCAGCTCGCCGAGCTTGTCGCCCAGGAAATCCAGACGGGTGTCGATGCGTCGCGGGCCCAGGGTGCTTTGCAGGCGCAGGGTCTGGTAGGGGAAGTCCAGCCAGCGGTCCTTTTCGCGCACCCGCAGGGTACCGCCGCTGGCATCGATGAGGACAGTGCCCTTGGGCCCGCTGGCCGGAACATCGAGGTTGATGTCGGCATTGAGCAGGCCCTGCCAGGCAAAGTCCTTGGGCAGCCACTGCGCCAGGCTTTGCAACGGGAACTGCTTGAGGTGGTAGCGCAGGCGCGGCTCGGGCGCCAGACGCTGATCTTCGCCACACAGGCTGGCCTGGCCGGAACGCCAGCAATGGGCGCTGAAATCCACTTGCCCACTGGCCAGGCGCTGCAGTTTCGCCGGTGCCTGCAGGCGCCAGTCCTGGCCGCCGGCCTGGATTTCACCACTGGCCAGGCGACCGCGCCAGTTGCCCTTGTCCAGTTGCCCGTCCAGGCCCAGGTCCAGCTTGAGCTGCGGCCCGTCCAGGGCCAGTTGCAGCTTTTGCTGGCGAATGTCACCTGCCCCCTTGGCGGTGAGCATGCCAAGGGGGGTGTCACCCAGGCGAATGCCGCCGGCCTGCAGGTCGATAAGCGCGCGTTGCGCGTTGTCCAGACGCGCATCCAGGCTCAGGCGCTGTACACGGTTGTCGGCCTGGGCCAATTGCTGGCCCTGCAGAACGAAGCTGCCCTGGGGCGCCTGCAAGGTTCCGGTAACCTCCAGCCGCCCTTTGACCTGGCCTTGCAACTGCGGCCAGAGTTGGCCCAGGCGCGGCAGGTTGAGATCGATCTGCCCGGCCAGACGCTGTTGCAGGCTGCCGCTGCCATTGATCTGGTTGTCGCCCAGGCGGATGTCCAGGGTGCCCAGGGTCCATTGCTGCCCTGCCCCTTGTGCCACCGCCTTGAGTACGGCGGGCTGGCCGCGCAGGCGGCCCTTGAGGTCAAGGTCGGCATCCAGGCGCAACTCGCCGTTTTTCATTTCACCCTTGCTGCGCAACGGGCCCGCCAGGGTGCCGGGCAATTCGGCCAGCCAGTACGCCGGGTTCAGCGCCGACAGCTCCAGCGCCGCATCCCAGGCCAGGCCATCGGCAAACTGCACGCCGACACTGCCGGCGGCCTTGCCCTGGCCGGCACTGAGCAACAATTGCGGCAAGCTGACCTGCTTGAGGTCGCCCTTGAACGGGCTGCTCAGGCTGAAGGCGCCGGCCGGGCCGTCCAGGTCACCTTTGAACTCGCCCTGGTAGTTGCCATCACGGTACTGCACCTGGCCGTTGAAGCGGCGCAGGGTAACGTCGGGCGCTTGCTCCAGCGGATACAGGCGCAACCAGGGGAAATCCAGCCAGTCGATGCTGGCTTCAGCACTCAGGCCTTGCTGCCAGTCGGCCTTGGCCTTGAGCTTGAGCGCCTGCTCGGCGCTGGCGCTGAGGTCCAGGGTGCTGAGCTCGGCACCTTTGGCATCGACCCGGCCTTGCAGATTGAGCGCCACCGGCCCCTGCTCGGCGGGCAGGCTGGCTGAACCCAGCAACTGATAGCCGCTTTGCAGGTTACCCTTGGCGCTCAGTTGCAGCGTGTTCAGTTGCAGGGTGTCAGGCAGCTCGGCCGAGGGTTTGAAGGCCTCGCTGCTGATCTGCAGGTGCGCCGGCAGGTTGTCGGCCAGGGCTTGCAGCTCGCCGGACAGGCGCGCGTGCAGGTAACCGCTGCTGTCAGCCTTGAGCCTGAGGGTTTTCTGCAGGTCGCCGTCCACCTGCAATGCCAGTTGCCAGGGCTGTCCGTCGACACTCGGCAACTGCAGTTGCCCCTTGGCCTGCAACGGCCAATCGGCTTCGGGCTTGAGCAACCCCTGCAGGTTCAGCTTGAGCTCATCGCGCTGCAGTTGCAGGCTGTCGATCTGCAGCCCGCCCGAGGTCCAATGCGCGGCCAGTTGCAATTGGCTGAGCTGTTCATTGCCGTCCAGGCGCAGATGGCCGATACGCACCTGGCCCAACTCGATGGCCACGGGTAGCTTGAGTGCCGGCAGTTGCAACGGCCCGCTATCAGGCTTCGGCTCGCCGGGTGCGAAGGCCAGGTTGACCTGATCGGCTTGCAACTGATCGATGCACAGGGTCATGCGCAGCAGGCAGGCCGGCGACCAGGCCAGTACCGGCGCCACCAACTCGACCCGATCGCCGCCTTGTGCCCACAGCAAGCGCTCGGCTTGCCACTGCCCGGCCAGACGCCCCTGGAAGTTATCCAGCTGCTGCAGCCCCGGCACCTGCTCCAGGGCCCAGCGGCTGCCGGCCTGGGTACCGAGCACCAGGCCCACACCCAGCACCACCAGCATGAGCAAGGCCAGCAGGCCAAGAACGATGAATTTGATAACGCGACTCACAGTTCCGGCCCCATGGAGAAGTGCAGACGCAAACCGCCGTCGTCATCCAGCGCGCGGGCCAGATCCAGACGCAGCGGTCCGACCGGAGACACCCAGCGCACACCGATACCGACACCGGTCTTGAGGCTGGGAAGCTCCAGATTATTGAATGAATTGCCCTGGTCGATGAAGGTCGCCACCCGCCACTTTTCTGCAACCGAATACTGGTACTCGGCACTGCCGGCCACCAGGTAACGGCCGCCAATACGATCGCCGTCGGAGTTTTTCGGTGACAGGGTCTGGTAGTCGTAGCCTCGCACGCTCTGGTCGCCACCGGCAAAGAAGCGCAACGAGGGCGGAACCGAATTCTTGTAGCTGTTGGTGGCGCTGCCGCCGAACTGCACACGGCCGAGAAAGCGATGATTCTGGCCCAGAGTGGTCAGGCCCTTGAGCAGCACATTGGCATGCAGCAGGTTGGTGTCGGAGACCAGTCCCTGCTTGGCCGCCTGCACATCGAACTGCAGGCGATAGCCATTGTGCGGGTCGATGCGATTATCGCTGCGCAGGTAGGAATAGCTGATGCCGGGCATCAGCAGGTTGCTCAGGCCCGAATCGTCACCGAGCTTGTACTCTTCGCGCTGGTACTTGAGCGAAATGACCCGCTGCCAGCCGCTGGGCAGCTTGCTGTGCCATTCCGGGCCGACCGTGAGCAGCTTGCTCAAGGTATCGGTGCCGGCGATTTCTTCGTTCTGGTAACCACCGGCAAAACGCAGTTTGTCGGTCAGCGGCGGGTCGAGCGGGATGTCGTACCACAGGCCGACGTTCTGCCGTGGCGCCGACAGTTCGGTTTCCCAGCCGTAGCTGTGACCTTGCGGGTTGACCCAGTGGCGAGTCCAGTTGGCCTTGCCGCGCGGCCCGACGTCGGTCGAAAAACCCAGGCCCAGGCCCATGGTCCGCGGTTTGCGGGTGTCGAGCTGAACGGCCACCGGGATGCTCTGCTCGATAGCGGCAGTGGGCGCGGCATCGACCCGTACGCCTTCGAAGTAGCCGCTCGACTGCAGGGCATTGTTGAGCTCGGCGATCAGCTCGGAGTCGTAGGGCGTGTCAGCCTTGAACGGCACCATGCGGTGCAGCAGGTCTTCATCGAGCGGCGTATCGCCAGCAAAGCTGACCTTGCCCAGGCGGTAGCGCGGACCACTGTCGTAGATCAGCTCGATATCGGCAACGCCAGCCTGGGGGTCGACCGCCAGGCGCTGGCGGACGAAGCGGCCACTGAAAAACCCGTAGCGCGAGGCCTGGTTCTGGATCAGGCGCTTGGCGTCTTCGTAGTGGCCATGGTTGAGCACCGCGCCTGAGCGCAACGCCTTGCTGTCGGGAATGCGGAAGGCCTTGAGTTCACTGGCCGGGCCATCGATGCGAATGGTCACATCACGCAAGTGCACCGGCTCGCCTGGGTCGATCGTCAATACCAGCTGCGGGCCCTTGTCGGCCTTGGCCGGCGGTTTGACCTCGCTGTCGATCTGCGCCTGGTAATAGCCCAGGGCCTGGGAGGCCTTGCGTGCCTGCTCGACTGCGCCGCGACTGAAGCGCAGCAGCGCCTCTTCATCGCGTTTACCAAGGCTGCCGATATAGCCTTCGACATTGGCCTTGAGTTCGTTATTGGCAGGTTTGACCCGGACAACCAGCTCGCTTTGCGCATACGCGCCGATGCTGGCAACCCATAGAATCAAACCGCAGGTAAATCGTCCTGAATACGTCATAGGCGCGGATGCTACCAGAGCTTGGCGGCAGCATGGAGCCCGAGGTTTTCCTCACTGCTACGCAATTCAGGCCGATACCTGCTGTGACGACTGCGGATTGGGGTGAAAGAACACGTGTTCGCGGACCGGGCCTACAGCGATCTCGCCAATTTCCTGGTAGCCCTGACGCTGGTAAAACGCCAGGTAGTGCTCGTTGCCGGTGTCCAGCACCACGCCTTGGGAATGCTCATCCACGGCACACCAGTCGTGCACAGCCTGTAACAACTGTTCGCCGTAGTGCTTGCCCTGAAACTGCGGGTGGATCCCCAGCAGCGGCAGTACATGCACCGCGTCACTGGGCAGACAGGCCGCCAGCGCAGCCTGGTAATCCAGGTAGCGGCGGGTACAGCGAAACCCGGTGCTGAGCACCATGCGCATGCGCCAGGCCCAGCTTTCGGTGATGCCCAGGCGCCGCTGCGGCGGGGCAATCAGGGCGATGCCGATCAAGCGGTCTTCAACCAGCAGGCCAATGGCGGGTAAATCCTGGAGAAAATGCTGCTTGACCCGCTCGCGCACGGTGGCGCGAATACGCTGGTCGAACCCGGGACGCTGGGCCTCGAACAGAAAGGCAAAGGTCGGTTCGTGGCGATAGGCGTGATACAACAGGGAGCGCGCCTCGCGGCTGTAGCCGCCATCGAGCAGACGGACTTCAGCCGGTGCGGCAGTCGATTCGGGCATGCTGGCAAACCTCCGGAAATGGGCATTCATTGCCTTTGAGGTGTGCGGGGTGCCAACGTTCACCTCGTGCCACAGGTTAGCAACCTCTCGAGTGGATCGCCATGCTGGCCGACGTCGCCGATGTCGGCTAGGATCCTGGGTTTTACCAGGATTGTGCTGCCCATGAAGATCGTCTCGTTCAACATCAATGGCCTGCGTGCCCGGCCCCACCAGTTGGCGGCGTTGATCGAAAAGCACCAGCCCGACGTCATCGGCCTGCAGGAAACCAAAGTCAGCGACGAGCAGTTCCCGCTCGCTGAGGTCCAGGCTCTGGGCTACCACGTGCACTTTCATGGCCAGAAGGGCCACTACGGCGTCGCCCTGCTCTCGCGCCAGGCGCCACTGAGCCTGCACAAGGGCTTCAGCACCGATGAAGAAGAAGCCCAGCGACGCTTCATCTGGGGCACCTTCGCTGATGCCGATGGCACCCCGATCACCATCATGAACGGCTACTTTCCCCAGGGCGAGAGCCGCGACCACCCAACCAAGTTCCCGGCCAAGCAGCGCTTTTACAGCGACCTGCAGACACTGCTCGAGACCCAGTTCCAGAACGACCAGCCGTTGCTGGTGATGGGGGATGTGAACATTTCGCCGGAAGACTGCGACATTGGCATCGGCGCCGACAACGCCAAGCGCTGGCTGAAGACCGGCAAATGCAGCTTCCTGCCGGAAGAGCGCGAGTGGATGGCGCGTCTGAAGAGCTGGGGCCTGGTCGACAGCTTCCGCCACCTGCACCCGGAAGTGGCTGACCGTTTCAGCTGGTTCGACTACCGCAGCCGCGGCTTTGAAGACGAGCCCAAACGCGGCCTGCGCATCGACCTGATCATGGCCTCCCAGGGGCTGCTGCCACGGATCAAGGATGCCGGGGTCGACTATGACCTGCGCGGGATGGAAAAACCTTCGGACCACGCGCCGATCTGGCTTGAGCTGGGCTAGTTCAGACGCAGCCCCTGTGGGAGCAGCTTGCCAGCGATGAGACCCGGCTGGCCAAGCACGGTATCAGCCGTGGAAAAGCATCGCCGGCAAGCCGGCTCCCACAGGATTGGGCGCAGGTTGGCAAAAACGCTGTCATCTTTTGGTCACCCTTCCGTCTTAATCTCCCGGCACACCCTTTGCCCATGAGTGCCAGACGGCATGTTGCGCCACCTCTCCCTGCTTGTGCTTTGCCTGTTCCCGCTGATTGGCGCCGCTGCCCCGCAGGCGCAATTGCGTATCCAGGGCTCCAACACCATCGGTGCCGCGTTGGCACCGGCGCTGGTCACAGGCTTGCTCGAGCAACAAGGCGCCAGTGCCATCAGCATCGTCAGTGGCGACGCCGCCAACGAACGCCAGGTCCGTGCCCGAGACAGTAACGGCCAGGCCTTGCGCATCGATATCGCCGCCCACGGATCCAGTACCGGTTTTACCGCACTCAAGTCCGGCCAGGCGGAACTGGCTGCCTCCTCCCGTCCGATCAAGCCGGTTGAGCTGAGCGAGCTGCAAGCCCTGGGTGACCTCAACAGTGCCGCCGCCGAGCAGGTCATTGCCCTGGATGGTGTCGCGGTGATCGTCCACCCCGACAACCCGTTGCCGCAGCTGACCACTGTCCAGCTGGCACAGGTTTTTTCCGGGCAAATCCGCAATTGGGAGCAATTGGGTATCGGCAGCGGCCCCATCAACCTGTACGCCCGCGATGACCGCTCCGGGACCTTCGAAACCTTCAAGGCCCTGGTGCTCGACCCGGCACAACACCCCCTGGCCGACACTGCCCGGCGCTTCGAATCGGCCGAGCAACTGGCCAGCCAGGTGCTCGGCGATCGCCAGGCCATCGGCTTCAGCAGCCTGGCCACGGTGCATGGCGCCAAGGTCGTGGCGATTGCCGACGGTGCGTCCCAGGCCATGCTGCCGACACCGGCCCTGGTGGCCAGCGAAGACTATCCGCTGTCGCGACGGTTGTTCTTTTATCTGCCGCCCGGTCAGGCCAATCCACTGGCCCGCGCCCTGGTCGAGTTCGCCCAAAGCGCCCAGGGCCAGGCCATCGTTACCCATAACGGCTTCGTCGGCCAGCAGGTGCAGAGCATCAAGGTACAGCCACGCAAGGAGATGCCCCGCCGCTACCTTGACCTGGCCAGCGATGCCCGGCGCCTGTCGGTGAATTTTCGCTTCCAGGAGGGCAACGCCAGCCTCGACAACAAGGCCCTGCGCGATGTGCAACGGGTGGTCCAGTACCTGCAGGCGCAGCACAAGCTGGCCAACAAGGTGGTGCTGGTGGGGTTTGGCGATGCCAAGGATGACCCGCAGCGCGCCGCCCTGCTCTCGCGGCTGCGAGCCATGGCGGTGCGTCGGGAACTGGCCCGCAGCGGCGTTGAACTGCGCGAGATCATCGGCCTGGGCGATGAACTGCCGGTGGCGGCCAACACCGCCGAACAAGGGCGGATCCGCAATCGCCGCGTCGAGGTGTGGGTCTACTGAGCTGCCGAAGGCTGGCCTGGGCAAACAATTGTTACAGGCTCGATTGGGCGCTCACCCTCCCCGGGGCTAGGCTTGTCCTTAGTGACGCCGGGCCCCTCTGACGGCTGCCAAGCCGCCATGTCGGAGTCACTGTTGCTCAGCAACGTCGACATCAAGGAGGGGCTCATGGCAGCTCTACAGGTATTTCTCGATAACGACTTCCTCGGCACCAGCCTGTGGTTCTGGCTGGCCTTTCTCGGCATCGTCCTGACCCTGCTGGTGCTGGACCTGGGCGTACTGCACCGCAAATTGCACGAAATCGAAATGCGCGAAAGCCTGCTGCTGTATGCCGGCTACTTCAGCGTTGGCGTGCTGTTCGGCGTATGGCTGTGGTTCGAGCTGGGCGCGCAGAAGGCCCTGGAATTCTATACCGGCTTTCTCATCGAGCAGTCGTTGTCGATGGACAACGTGTTCGTCATGGCAATGATCTTCAGCTTCTTCGCCATCCCCCGCCGCTACCAGCACCGGGTGCTGTTCTGGGGCATTCTCGGGGTAGTGGTGCTGCGGGCGATCATGATTGGCCTGGGCAGTGCGCTGGTGCAGGAGTTCGACTGGATCCTCTATGTGTTCGGTGCCTTCCTGCTGTGCACGGGAGTGAAAATGCTGTTCTCCGGCACAGAACCCCACCCGGACCTGGCGAACAATCCGGTGCTCAAATTCGTCCGCCGACACCTGCGGGTCACCGACGAGCTGCACGGCCCGCGTTTTTTCGTGCACATCACCCCGGCCGGGCAGAGCAAGGCGCTGCGCTATGCCACGCCGCTGTTCCTGGCCCTGGTACTGATCGAGCTGGCCGACCTGGTGTTCGCCGTCGACAGCGTGCCGGCAATCTTTGCCATCACCCAGGACCCGTTCATTGTCTACACCTCGAACATCTTCGCCATTCTCGGGTTGCGGGCGCTGTACTTTGCCCTGGCGGCGCTGATGCACCGCTTTATTTACCTCAAGTACGCCTTGGCGCTGGTGCTGGTGTTCATCGGCGGCAAGATTTTCTACCACGGCCTGATCGGTGCCGTGCCGCCGATGCTGTCGCTGGGGGTGACCATTGCCCTGCTTAGCGCTGGGGTGTTGTGTTCACTGTACTCGACCCGTTCGCGGGGCAAGCCCGCCCCAGGAAAAGAGACGGGCTTGCGCGGCAAGCATCAGTGACCGCTACGGAGCAGTTCCCTGGGCACGTACTTGCCGATCTCGTACTTGCCGATCGCCGCGCGGTGCACTTCGTCCGGGCCGTCGGCCAGGCGCAGGGTGCGCTGCATGGCGTACATGTAGGCCAGCGGGAAATCAGCCGAGACGCCGGCGCCGCCATGGATCTGGATTGCCCGGTCGATGACCTTGAGGGCCACGTTCGGTGCCACCACCTTGATCTGGGCGATTTCGCTGCGGGCGACCTTGTTGCCGACGGTGTCCATCATGTACGCGGCCTTGAGGGTCAGCAGCCGGGCCATGTCGATTTCCATCCTCGAGTCGGCAATCTTGTCGACGTTGCCACCCAGGCGCGCCAACGGCCGGCCGAAGGCGGTACGTTCCACCGAGCGCTTGCACATCAGTTCCAGGGCACGTTCCGCCATGCCGATCGAGCGCATGCAGTGGTGGATGCGCCCCGGGCCAAGGCGCCCCTGGGCGATCTCGAAACCGCGGCCCTCGCCGAGCAGCACGTTCTCGTAAGGCACGCGCACGTTCTCGAACAGCACTTCGGCATGGCCATGGGGCGCGTCGTCGTAGCCGAACACCGGCAGCGGGCGCACGATCTTCACCCCGGGAGTGTCGGTGGGCACCAGGATCATCGAATGCTGCTGGTGACGCGGGCCTTCCGGGTTGCTCAGGCCCATGAAGATCATGATCTTGCAGCGCGGATCGCAGGCCCCGGAAGTCCACCACTTACGACCATTGATCACCCACTCGTCACCGTCGCGCACGGCGCGGGCGGCCATATTGGTAGCATCGGATGAAGCCACATCGGGTTCGGTCATGGCGAACGCCGAGCGGATATCACCACGCAGCAGCGGCTCAAGCCATTGGCGCTTCTGTGCTTCATTGGCGTAACGCACCAGCACTTCCATGTTGCCGGTGTCCGGCGCCGAGCAGTTGAACGGCTCGGGGCCGAGCAGCGAGCGGCCCATGATTTCCGCCAGGGGGGCATACTCGAGGTTGGTCAGGCCCGCGCCCAGCTCCGACTCGGGCAGAAACAGGTTCCACAAGCCCTCGGCCTTGGCCTTGGCCTTGAGCTCTTCCATGATCGCCGTCGGCTGCCAGCGATCGCCTTCGGCAACCTGGCGCTCGAACACCGCTTCGGCGGGATAGACATAGGCCTCCATGAACGCCGTGACACGTTCACGCAGCGCCTGGACCTTGGGTGAATAGGCGAAATCCATGGGCAGTACCTTCAGTAGAAAAGGGATCTGATATCGATCCTAGATCAGCAGGCAAAATCCACCTAGTCTATTCTCAGCGTGTATAAACATTCATAACCGATATATGATCCACGAATAACACCAATAAGAGCAGCGCCCATGAACCTGAGCAAGGTCGACCTGAATCTGTTCATCGTCTTCGATGCCATCTACACCGAAGCCAACCTGACCCGGGCCGGGCAGATTGTCGGCATTACCCAGCCGGCGGTGTCCAACGCCCTGGCGCGCCTGCGCGAAACCTTCAATGACCCGCTGTTCGTGCGCACCGCCCAGGGCATGGTGCCCACGCCGATGGCGCAAAACATCATCGGCCCGGTGCGCAATGCCCTCTCGCTGCTGCGCGTGTCGGTGCAGGAGAGCCGCATCTTCAACCCGCTGCAGGCCAACAAGACCTTTCGCATCAGCATGACCGACCTCACCGAGGCGGTGATCTTGCCGCTGCTGTTCCAGCGCCTGCGCCGCCTGGCGCCGGCGGTGGCGATCGAAAGCTTTTTGTGCAAGCGCCGGGAAACCACCAAGGAACTGGCCGCCGGGCGCCTGGACTTTGCCGTCGATGCGCCGCTCAACACCGACCCGCAGGTGCGCCACGTCAAACTGATGCAGGACCGTTACGTCTGCGCCATGCGCCAGGGCCATCCGCTGTTCAAGGACCCGCTCAGCCTGGACGACTACCTGGGCATGACCCACATTCATATCTCCAGCCGGCGCAACGGCCTGGGTTATGTCGACCTGGCCCTGGGCAAGATGGGCGTGCAGCGCAAGATTGCCCTGCGCTCCCAGCATTACCTGATGGCTTCCCAGGTGCTGCAGCAGACCGACATGGTCATGACCGTTCCGGAGCGTTTCGCCCGTCGCCACCAGCTCAACCATGTCAGCCTGCCGGTGGATGTACCGCCACTGGAAACCCATCTGTATTGGCACGAAAGCACCGACCAGGACCCGGCCAACCGCTGGATGCGCGAACAGATCATCGAGCTGTGCCAGGGCGTGGTGGCGCAGGATGAGCGGGCGGCCAAGGCTGAGGTGCCGTTGCAGTGAACACAGAGCCATTGTGGGAGCCGGCGTTGCCGGCGATGCAGGGCATAGCCCTGCCAATCCCTGCTTGACGTATACGTCAACCTGCAATTAGCTTAGCTCCATGCCCTTTTACCGAGCCAAGCAATGAGCAGCCAGACCTACAGCATTTCCGACCTGTCCCGCGAGCTGGACATTACCACCCGGGCGATCCGCTTCTATGAAGAACAGGGCCTGCTCAGCCCGGAACGCCGAGGCCTGGAACGGGTCTACTCGGCCCGCGACAAGGTCAGCCTGAAGCTGATTCTGCGCGGCAAGCGCATTGGCTTTTCCCTGGCCGAATGCCGCGAGCTGATCGAGCTCTATGACCCTTCCAGCGGCAACCTGAAGCAGTTGCACAGCATGCTGGCGAAGATCGCCGAACGCCGTGCCCAACTCGAACAGCAACTGCTCGACATCCAGCAGATGCAACTGGAGCTGGATACAGCCGAGGAACGCTGCGAGCAAGCCCTGGCCGCGACCCTGAACAACCAGAAAAACAGCCATTGAGCCCTGAGGAACCCTGCCCATGTCATTGCCTGAAAAAGTCCGCCTGGTCGAAGTCGGCCCGCGCGACGGCCTGCAGAACGAAGCCCAGCCCATCAGCGTGGCCGACAAGGTCCGGCTGGTCGATGACCTGAGCGCCGCCGGCCTGTCGTACATCGAGGTGGGTAGCTTCGTTTCGCCCAAGTGGGTGCCGCAGATGGCCGGTTCCGCCGAGGTGTTCGCCAATATCCAGCAACACAGTGGCGTGACCTACGCAGCCCTGGCGCCGAACCTGCGCGGCTTCGAAGATGCGCTGGCAGCCGGGGTCAAGGAGGTGGCCGTGTTCGCGGCGGCGTCCGAGGCGTTTTCCCAGCGCAACATCAACTGCTCGATCAGCGACAGCCTGCAGCGCTTCGCGCCGATCATGGCAGCGGCGCGTCAACACGGGGTGCGGGTGCGCGGTTATGTGTCCTGCGTGCTGGGTTGCCCCTATGAAGGCACGATCAGCGCCGAGCAGGTCGCCCCGGTGGCCCGCGAGCTGCACGACATGGGCTGCTATGAAGTGTCGCTGGGCGACACCATCGGCACCGGTACCCCCGGGGCCACCCGGCGCCTGTTCGAAGTGGTCGGCGCCCAGGTGCCACGCGAGCAACTGGCCGGGCACTTTCATGACACCTATGGCCAGGCCCTGGCCAACGTCTATGCCAGCCTGCTCGAAGGCATCAGCGTGTTCGACAGCTCTGTTGCGGGCCTCGGCGGCTGCCCCTATGCCAAAGGCGCCAGCGGTAACGTTGCCAGCGAAGACGTGCTGTACATGCTCCAGGGCCTGGGCATCGACACCGGTATCGACCTGGAGCGCTTGATTGCCGCGGGCTTGCGTATCAGTGCGGTACTCGGCCGTACCACCGGTTCGCGGGTGGCACGCGCGCGGAACGCACGCTGAACACAGGCGGTAACAGCCCAATCACCCCCTGGGTGTTACCGCGCCCGCACTTTTCAGGGAAATTCCGGGTAACACGGAAACAAATCGACAGAATTTCCCGGGACCGTTTTTTGATAAAACCTTCAAACCATTGATTTTATTGGGTTTTAAAAAGTTGGCACGGCACCTGCTACATCTCAGGTACAAGAACAATAAAAAGTGCGACATACCCAATAAAAATAAGACGAAACGACTCTGACATAACAAGAACAACACGACAGAGGCGCAGCTAACAGATTTTTTTGGAGAGGATGTGCTTTCCAGGGGCTTGCCCCGCAACCGGACACAAAACAATAAAACTACCCCAAGGTAGCGCAGGTCACGGTTGGATCAGCAATGATGAAGGTAGATCAGCGCTCAAAAAAATACGTTTGCTCTTGATCCCGGATGGGGATCGCCAGTGATGCAGAGGCAACGGTCACCAAAAACAACAATAGGCCGCCCTCCAATAACAAAAATGAGAGCACGCAACAATCTTTGAGGGGAGCTTAGGCTCCCCTCAGTGCTTCCCGCCCTCACCGTTTTCGTCCTCGTCCTTCTCGAAGCGATTGACCACCAACGGCATCACCCCCAATACCAGCAAGGCCAGCACGGTGCTGATCACCGCCGTAGCTTCACGCCCCATGCCCGCTGCCACGCCGATCGCCGCTGTCATCCACAGGCCCGCCGCGGTGGTCAGGCCTTTGACATTGCTGACGTCCTGGTCGTGCCCCTTGAGAATGGTCCCGGCGCCAAGAAAACCGATCCCGGCGACGATCCCCTGCACCACCCGGCTCAATGCCGCATCGTCGGCCCCGGCCATGCGCGGCACCAGTACGAACAGCGCCGCGCCGAGGGCCACCAGCATATGGGTGCGTACCCCGGCGGCCTTGCCCTTGAGCTCGCGCTCAAAGCCGAGAATGGCACCCAGCAGCGCGGCCATGACCAGGCGCACTGTCACCTGGGTAAGCTGCTTGGCATCGGTGATGTCGGCAAACTCCGCCACCAGGGTAATCCAGACTTGATGCCACCAGGCGTCCATGGGCTTTGTCCGTGCAGGAGGGATTATTCGATGGACAACGGCCGCACCTGCAAGTGCGCCACTGACCGCTGATCGGTTGCCGCCAGCATCCCGTGCGCTCGCGCGGTCCCAAACATAGGACCCCAGCAACGAGGAAGCGGCCATGCCTATTGAAATTGACCAGACCAACCAGCGCTGCACCCTGATCGGCGATCACAACGCACGCATCGAGGGCGAAGCCACGCAGGTGCGGATCGTCACCGACGAAGCCCTGCGCATGTCGGTTGCCGAGCTCAACGGCGAACGCGTACCGATCACTGAACAAGAAGCCGACGCCCTGACTGTAGCGGGTGCGGTGGATGGTCGCAGGCACCTCAAGAGCACCGAGGAGGGCTCGATAATCTGAGGCCTGCAGGCTTTTTACGGAAAATCTGATACGGTTTTTATCGAAATAGCTGAGCCTGTTATGCAAACAGATGGGGCGCCATAGTGCTCTGGCCTGATCGAGGCCTGATGAGCGACGAACCATGAGCGATAGAATTCCCGTCCAGATCGTTGAAATTGCTGAGCCTTCCACTTTCAAGAAGAAGCCTGCCAGCAGCGACAGACAGATCCACACCCGTAGTTTCACCGGCTTGTTTCGTAACCTGCGCCTGGCGGGTGCGGGTTTTCTGTTTTTGCTGTTCTTCGGCACCGTCTGGTTGAACTGGGACGGTCGTCAGGCCGTGCTTTGGGACTTGGCCGACAGCAAGTTCCACATTTTCGGCGCCACTTTCTGGCCACAGGATTTCATCCTGCTCTCGGCCTTGCTGATCATCTGCGCCTTCGGCCTGTTTGCCATCACCGTGTTCGCCGGCCGAGTCTGGTGTGGCTATACCTGCCCACAGAGTTCCTGGACCTGGATCTTCATGTGGTGCGAAAAGGTCACCGAAGGTGAACGCAACCAGCGCATCAAGCTGGATGCCGCGCCGTGGAGCCTGAACAAACTGGCCCGGCGCTCGGCCAAGCACACCTTGTGGCTGGGCATCAGCCTGCTCACCGGGCTGACCTTCGTCGGCTATTTCACCCCGATCCGCCCGCTGGCCGAGGAACTGTTCACCCTGCAACTGGGCGGTGTCAGCCTGTTCTGGATTCTGTTCTTCACCGGCGCCACCTACATCAACGCCGGCTGGCTGCGTGAAGCGGTGTGCATGCACATGTGCCCGTATGCGCGTTTCCAGAGCGTGATGTTCGACAAGGACACCCTGACCGTCGCCTACGACCCGGCCCGTGGCGAGTCCCGCGGCCCGCGCAAAAAGGAAGTCGACCACAAGGCCAAAGGCCTGGGCGATTGCATCGATTGCCATATGTGCGTGCAGGTCTGCCCGACCGGTATCGACATCCGTGACGGCCTGCAGATGGAGTGCATCGGTTGCGCTGCCTGTATCGATGCCTGTGATTCGATCATGGACAAGATGGGCTACGCCCGCGGCCTGGTCGGCTACAAGTCCGAACACACCCTGCAAGGCGGGACCACCAACTGGCTGCGGCCGCGCCTGCTCGGTTACGTCACCGCCCTGGTGGTAATGATTGGCGCCCTGGTCATCGCCCTGCAGCAGCGGCCGATGGTGTCGATGGACGTGATCAAGGACCGTGGCCTGTTCCGCGAGAACAATGCCGGGCAAATCGAGAACATCTACACCCTCAAGGTCATCAACAAGACCCAGCAAGCCCAGCACTATCGCCTGCGCCTGCTCGATGCCGAAGGCTTCGAACTGCACGGCAAGACCGAGTTCAGCCTGGCAGCCGGGGAAATGAGCGACTTGCCGGTGTCGGTGGCGATGTTGGCCGACCGTCCGCAAAGCAGCTCCCAGGACATCAGCTTCGAACTGGTCGACACCGACGAACCGGGCATCCGCAGCGTCGCCCACAGCCGTTTTGTCGCGCCTTTGAACCGCTGATCCCATACACTGCCCGAGCATCCGAAACCTTTCGAGCCATGATGAAACGCTACGAGAAATTCGCCGACGACATTGCCGAACTGATTCGCTCCGGGGTCCTGGGCCCCGGCCAGCGCGTGCCGTCGGTGCGATACGCCAGCCAGACCCACGGCGTCAGCCCGTCCACGGTGTTCCAGGCCTATTACCTGCTGGAGCGCCGCGGGCTGATCCGCGCGCGGCCGCGCTCGGGCTACTTCGTCAACGCCCACGCGCCGCGTCAGTTCAGCGAGCCGCAGATCATCGAGCAAGCCAGCGAGTCCACCGAGGTGGATGTCAGCGAGCTGGTGTTCTCGATTCTCGACTCGATCAAGGACCCGCAAACCGTGGCCTTCGGCTCGGCGTTCCCCAGCCCCAACCTGTTCCCGCTGCCGCGCCTGGCCCGCTCCATGGCCAGCGCCAGCCGCGAGATGGACCCGCGCATGGTGGTCACCGACCTGTCGCCGGGCAACCCGCAGCTGCGCCGGCAGATTGCCCTGCGCTACATGGTCGGCGGCCTGATGCTGCCCATGGAAGAACTGCTGATCACCAACGGCGCACTGGAGGCCCTGAACCTGTGCCTGCAGGCGGTGACCGAGCCGGGCGACCTGGTGGCCATCGAGGCACCGGCTTTTTATGCCTGCCTGCAAATCCTCGAGCGGCTCAAGCTCAAGGCGGTGGAAATCCCCGTGCACCCGCGCGAAGGCATCGACCTCGGGGTGCTGGCCCAGACCCTGGCCAAGCACCCGGTCAAGGCCGTGTGGTGCATGACCAACTTCCAGAACCCGGTAGGCGCAAGCATGCCGGAGGAGAAGAAACAGCAGCTTGTGGAGCTCTTGCGCGAGCATCAGGTGCCGTTGATCGAAGACGACGTCTACGCCGAGCTGTACTACGCCCAGCAGGCACCGAAACCAGCCAAGGCCTTCGACACCGACGGCCTGGTGATGCACTGCGGCTCGTTCGCCAAGAGCCTGGCCCCCGGCTACCGGATCGGCTGGGTGGCCGCCGGGCGTTATGCGCAGAAGATCGAACGACTGAAGCTGATGACCTCGCTGTGCGCCTCGATGCCGGCCCAGGCAGCGATTGCCGACTACCTGCAGCACGGCGGCTACGACCGCCACCTGCGCAGGCTGCGCTACGCCCTGGAGGAACAACAGGCGGCGATGCTCGCGGCCATTGCCCGGTATTTCCCGCCACAGACCCGGGTCAGCCATCCAGCTGGCGGTTACTTCCTGTGGCTGGAGCTGCCCGAGCAAATGGACTCGCTCAAGCTGTTCCAGATGGCCCTGGCCCAGGGCATCAGCATCGCCCCGGGGCCGATTTTTTCGCCGACCCGGCGCTTTCGCAACTGCATCCGCCTCAACTATGGCAGCCCCTGGACCGAGCAATCGGAAAAGGCCATGGAGACCCTGGGCAAAATCGTCCGTTCGTTCTGAGCGGCGGTTGAACTTCGAGCGCGCTTGCTGCACCCTGCGCGCTCGAACGCCCAGGGATGGATGAGATGTACAAGCGACAGCATTTTCTTACGCCGCAGCGTTACCAACGCTTCCTGGAAAACTACCAGGAGTCCCGGGCATTCTTGCAGGACAATCGCCTGCAGGCCAACTCCGATGAACAGGAAGCAGTGTTCCGCGCCCGGCATACGAAAGGCTGGGCCTTTGACCACGTGCTGATCAGCTACACCGCTGGCGTCTCTATCGACACCCTGCCCGCCTTGCTTGCGGTGCTGATCGATGAGTACCAACAGCTGCAACACAAGATGGCCGTCTACACCGAGGCGCCAGACGTCGCCCCGCTGAATCTGGACGATGTCGAAGAGCATCACGAATGCATGCAGGTCATCAGCCTGTGCATCCTGCTCGGCCGCCACGACCTGCTCGAACGCTTCGTCGCGCTGATGGACAACGGCGGCTACGCCGAACAAGACACCCTCTATGAAGACCTGCTGAGCCGGGTACTGCCCGACCGTTACGATGTCGATGAGTGGTACCAGGATTACGCCACGCCGTTGGTGCAAACCATCTATGCCACCAGCCCCGAGCAAGCGGCCAGCCGCCTGCAGGGCTACTGCGAGCAATGGTACGAACACTTCCTGCACGCCAGCTGGTACGACACCCATGGCGACGATATAAGCGGCTACGTTGGCTACTGGTCGTTCGAGGCCGCAGCCGTGGCCCTGCTTTACAGCATCGATACCCGCGCACTGCTGCACGTGATCTTCCCCCATGACTTGCTCGAACACGCCCGCAAACTGCCGGTTTACCAAGCCATACGCTGGGAGTGCCTGGGCGACGCTGAAGACCCGCAGGAGGACGAAGAAGTTATCGACGAAGAGGACGACGAAGACAGCGACGATGACTTCGCCTACGACATCAAGGCTGCCGGCGTGACCCTGTCCGATGCCATCGACGCCGGCAACATCCCGCACCTGGCCCAGGCCCTTAACACCTATGACACGGTCGAGGCGATCCTGGCCCTGAACCTTGCTGGCAACGCTCAGGAGCAGGACGACGCCTATTTCGACCTGGCCCTGGCCCTGCTCGGCTGGGTACCCGGCCCCGGCCACGGGCTCAAGCGGGTGCTGCGCCTGGTCAATCGCGACCCGCAAAAACACGCCGAGCAGCTTTACGATTTGCTGCGCCATGTGCTGCTCAACTGCAAACTGAAGACCAGCCCGGATGCCCTGCTTGAAGAAAGCCTGAATGCCGAGGTGCTGCGTGCAGAGCTTGCGCAGATCATCATGGCGGTATGTGCCAGTGCGACCTTCCTGGCACTCGATGAGCAACGCCAGGCGCTGGTGCTGAGCGACCTGGAGCAGGCCGGCGAACACCTGGACGATCTGATCGAACGCATCGACGAACGCCTGATGCCGTGGCTTGCGGTGCAACGTAATAGCTCTGCCGAGGCTTCGGGCAGCAGCCTGCGCATCCCGGCGCAAACCAGCAAACCGCAGTCGCGGCGCGTCGACAGCCTGCGCGAGCACGGTACGGTCAGTACCCATCCGGCGGCCACCGATGCCGGCAAACTCAGCCGGGAGCAGATCAACCCGGCGGCCACCAGCAACTGGCTGGAGCTGAGCCTGGACGACGGCAAGCTGGGCGGGGTTCCCGGCGCGGCCTACAAGGTGATCTTCGCCGACGGCAGCATTGCTGAAGGCCATTTGAACAACCTCGGTCATATCCGCCTTGAGGGCGTACCCTTCGGCCCGGCCAAGGTGTATTACGGTGAAGACCCGCGCCCCTACCAACGCCAGCCGATCAAGGCGCTGGACAGCAGTGCAGCGCTGATCGACCGAGACCTGCGCAGCCTGGGTTTCATCCCCTCGAAACTCGACCGGGATGACCTGTATGCCGAAACCACCGGGCGGATTGCACCGTACTGCGAACTGAACGCCCTCTGGTGGGAATGGGCCAGCGCTCGCTACCACGGCCATTGATCCGCCCGACCTGCAGCCGCGCAGTTGTTGAGTGCTGCGCGGGACGCTACATTTGCCGCAGTCCCCAGGTCGGAACACGCGCATGCCGTCGAGCGAACTGCAGTCCCTGCGTCAGCAACTTGAGCAGTCAAAGCAGCAAAATAACCTGCTCAAAGCCCGGCTCGCCAAACGCAATGGCGCAGCCCCTGCACCTGTCGAGCAAGCCGAGGCCGATACCCAGCAGCGCTACCGCTTTCTGTTCGAGGCCATGGACGAAGGCTTTTGCATCATCGAGTTCTTCGACGGCCCCCACGGCCCGCTCAGCGACTACGTCCACATCGAAGCCAACGCCGCCTACGCCATGCATGCCGGGATCGACAACGTGGTAGGCCAAACCCTGCGGCAGCTGGTCCCCGATGAGGCCGAAGGCTGGATTGCCCGCTACGGTCCGGTGCTGCACAGCGGCAACCCGATCCGCTTTGAGCAAGAACTGGTGGCCACCGGCCGCCACTTGGATATCTGCGCCTTTCGCATGGAGCCGGCCAGTCGCAAGCAGGTCGCAGTGCTGTTCCAGGATGTGACTGCACGCAAGCGCGCCGAATCCGCCCTCAGGCGTCTCAACCAGGAGCTGGAACAACGGGTTGCCCAGGCGGTGGCAGAACGCAAGATCCTCACCGATGTGGTCGAAGCCACCCTGGCGCAGATCCAGGTGGTGGATCTGGACATGCGCTGGCTGGCTATCAACCGCGCTGCCCGCGATGAGTTCCAGCGGCTTTTCGGCCTGACGCCGAGCGTCGGCGACAGCTTGCCTGATCAAATGGCCAAGCATCCCGAGGACTGCGCCCGCGGCCTGCTGCTCTGGACACGGGCGCTCAAAGGTGAAGCGTTCGTCGAGATTGCCGAGTTTGGCGCAGGCGACCAGCACCGCCACTACGAACTGCGTTTCAGCCCGCTGCATGACCCGCACGGGCAGTTGATCGGCGCTTACCTGTTCGCCTACGACATCAGCGAGCGGATCCGTGAGCAAAAACGCCTGCGCAAGACCGAAGAGGCCTTGCGCCAGGCGCAGAAAATGGAAGCGGTAGGCCAGCTCACCGGCGGCATCGCCCATGACTTCAACAACCTGCTGACCGGTATCAGCGGTTCCCTGGAGCTGTCGCGCAACCTGATCGGGCGCGGCCGTCACCAGCATATCGATCCCTACCTGCGCACCGCCCAGGACGTGTGCAACCGCGCAGCGTCCCTGGTCCACCGGTTGCTGGCCTTCTCCCGGCGCCAGACCCTGGAACCGCGCACCATCGATGTCAACCGCCTGGTCAGCGGCATGACCGAACTGATCCGCCGTAGCGTCGGCCCGCATATCGAGATCGAGTTGTTTACCGCCAGCGCTACCTGCCGGGCCAGCATCGATTCATCGCAACTGGAAAACGCCCTGCTCAACCTCTGTATCAATGCCCGCGACGCCATGCCGGGCGGTGGCCGGATCACCATCGAAACCCGCCATCTGCAGGCCGATGACCAGATCGCCGCGCACCTGGACCTGCCCCCCGGTGACTACCTGGCCCTGAGCGTCAGCGATAACGGCAGAGGCATGTCGCCGCAAGTGCTGGCACGCGCCTTCGACCCGTTCTTCACCACCAAGCCGGTGGGCCAGGGTACGGGCCTGGGGCTGTCGATGGTCTATGGTTTCGTGCGTCAGTCCGGTGGCCAGGTGCGGGTCTATTCGGAGCCTGGCCAGGGCACCAGCGTGCACCTGTACCTGCCGCGCCTGGACAGCGCCAGTTTACCCGCCAGCGAGCCGCTGCCGGCTGCCCGCACGCCGCGTGGACTGCGCGACATGACGGTGATGCTGGTCGATGATGAAGCAACCATTCGCATGCTGGTGGGCGAGGTACTCAGCGACCTGGGTTACACCAAAATCGAATTCGGCGACGGCCACAGCGCCTTGGCGGCACTGCAAAACGGCGCGGCCATTGACCTGTTGATCAGTGATGTCGGCATGCCCGGCGGTATGAACGGCCAACAACTGGTGGCGGCCGCCCGCCAGTTGCGGCCCGGGTTGAAAGTGCTGTTCATCACCGGCTACGCCGAACAGGCGGTGCTGGGCGGCGGTGTGTTCGAGCCGACTACCCGGGTGCTGAGCAAGCCGTTCAGCCTCGATACCCTGGCCCAGCGTATCGAGGAGATGATCGGCTGATCAGCGCCCACCCCCCAGGTCAAGGAAACTGCCAGTGGAGTAAGAGGCTTTGTCTGACAGCAGCCAAAGAATCGCCTCGGCCACTTCTTCTGCCTGCCCGCCCCGGCCCATGGGAATGCCCGGCGCCAGCTTGCTGACCCGATCCGGGTCGCCGCTGAGCGCATGGAAGTCGGTGAAGATGTAACCCGGGCGCACGGCATTGACCCGCACACCTTCACCCGCAACTTCCTTGGCCAGGCCCAGCGTGAAGGTGTCCAGCGCCCCCTTGGAGGCGGCATAGTCGACGTACTCGTTGGGCGAACCCAGCCGTGCCGCTACCGATGAAACGTTGACGATGCTGCCGCCCTGCCCGCCATGGCGGGTCGACATGCGCTGCAGCGCATGCTTGGCGCACAGCATCGGCCCGACCACGTTGGTTTTCATCAGCTTGAGCAGGCGAAACTCCGACACTTCCTCGACCCGGCTCTTCTGGCCGATGGTGCCGGCATTGTTGACCAGTGCGGTGACCGGCCCGAGCTCGGCATCCACGCGCAGAAACAGCTGGATGATCTCATCCTCGACACTGACATCGGCCTTGACCGCGATGGCTTCGGCGCCCAGCTCGCGGACCTCGGCCAGCACCCGCTGGGCAGCCTCGTCATCGGTCAGGTAGTTGATGCAGATACGGTAACCGGCGCGTGCGGCCAGGCGCGCGGTGGCGGCGCCAATGCCGCGGCTGGCGCCAGTGATCACGATAACCTTGTCCATGGATACTCCTTGCGTTGACCCCTCAAGGCTAACGCAGTCAGGGGCCGGGCACAAAGCCGCTTCAGGCAGCCGGTGGCGGTGGCGGCGCCTTGGGCTCGGCCTTGCGTAGTGGGTACAGGTGCTGGCTAACGATGCCGTCTGGCAGGTCCTTGCCGAACACACCATAACGCGCCGGCCATTCCTTGGGTGGCAGCTTGAAGGTGCCGAACAGCATGTCCACCAGCGGTGTGTGGATCGCGTAGTTCTTGTAAATGTAATCCTTGTGCCGGGCGTGGTGCCAGTGGTGATAACGCGGCAACACCAGCAAGTAGTTGAGCCAGCCGCCATCGATACGCACGTTGGCGTGGGCCAGTACCGCCTGCACGCCGACCAGGATCACATAGGCGTTCATCGCCTGGGGCGAGAAGCCCAGCAGGATCAAGGGCGCCAGCACCCCGGTGCGGGTCAGGAGAATCTCGCAGAAGTGGATACGCGAACCGGCCAGCCAGTCCATGTGCGTGCTCGAGTGGTGCACCGCATGAAAGCGCCACATCCACGGCACCACGTGATACAGGCGGTGCAGCCAGTACTGGCCGAGGTCGGCGACAAACACCGCGAGCAGAAACTGCACCACGATCGGCAGGCTTTGCACCTTGGCCTGCAGGGTATCGGACACTACCCAGGCGGCCAGCCAGCTGGATGAGGCGGTGACGAAAATAAGGATGAACTGCACCAGCATGTGGCTGACGAAAAAGTAACTGAGGTCGGTGCGCCAGTGCGGGCGCAGGATGTTCTGCTGCGGGTCCTTGGCGTAGAGCTTTTCCAGCGGGATGAAGATCACCGCCGACACCAGCAGCGCCAGCACGAACCAGTCCAGGCCCAGCGAGTACGGGGTCTGGCCAATGACTTCGGTCTGGATGTTGGTACCGCCCAGAAACATCGCCAGCCCCGCTGCGCTGATGCCGGTGAAGCCCAGGCGCTTGCGCTTGTTGAGGAGGATGTTCAGGGTGCCCAGGGCAAAGGCCAGGATCAGCCCGATCAGCAGTACGGTGCGGGCGAAGTGCACGCTGTAGACCTTGCGGAACTCGGCAAAGGTCAGCCACTGCGGAAACAGGAAACACAGCACCGCCAGCAGGCTGAGCAGCCCCAGGGCAGCCGAGATGTAACCACTGATGCGCCCTTCGCCAAGCTTGAAGGGGTCGTGGCCGTGGCGTTTGAAATAGGCCTTGATTGCCTGCATGAATCGCTGTTCCTTGATGGTGATGGGCTCCGTGCGGCGCGGAGTATACCGACCTGCGGCCGCCAGTGAACCGCCACCTGCACCAGCAACTGACAAATCTGTAATCCACTGCTCAGTTTACTGACAGTCAGCGCTGGCTAAGGTCGTGTCATCCCCGCCCCTGGAATGGCACCCTATGCTTCGACACCCGACCCGCCGAACCTTCGTCAAGGGCTTTGCCGCCGGCAGCGCCCTGGCCGGCCTCGGCCTCTGGCGCCTGCCGGCGTTTGCCGCACCTGCGGTGTTCAGCAATGAACTGAGCGGCCAGCACTTCGAGCTGTTCATCGGTCAGACGCCGGTGAACATCACTGGCCGCTCGCGTACGGCCCTGACCATCAACAACAGCCTGCCCGGCCCGACCCTGCGTTGGCGACAAGGCGACACGGTGACCCTGCGGGTGCGCAACCGCCTGGGCGAGCCGACCTCGCTGCACTGGCACGGGATCATCCTCCCGGCCAACATGGATGGCGTGCCGGGCCTGAGCTTTGCCGGCATCGAGCCCGGTGGCGAGTACCTGTACCGCTTTACCCTGGAGCAGAGCGGTACCTACTGGTACCACAGCCATTCCGGCTTGCAGGAGCAGGCCGGAGTCTATGGCGCCATTGTCATCGAGCCCAAGGTGCCCGAACCCCATCGCTATCAGCGCGACTACGTGCTGTTGCTCAGCGACTGGAGCGACCAGGCCCCCGGTGAGCTGATGGCGACCCTGAAAAAGCAGTCGGATGCCTTCAATTACCACAAGCGCACCGTTGGCGACTTCATCGACGATGTCGCCAGCAACGGCTGGCAGCAAACCGTCACCGAGCGCAAGGCCTGGGCAGCCATGCGCATGAGCCCTACCGACCTTGCCGACATCAGCGCCGCCACCTACACCTACCTGCTCAACGGCCAGCCGCCAGACGGCAACTTCACCTGCCTGTTCGAGCCCGGCGACACCGTGCGCCTGCGCCTGATCAACGGTTCGGCCATGAGCTACTTCGACTTTCGCATTCCGGGCCTGAAGCTCACCGTGATTGCCGCCGACGGCCAACCGGTGCAACCGGTCGAGGTCGACGAGTTGCGCATCGCCGTGGCCGAGACCTACGACGTGCTGGTGCGGGTCGGTGACCTGCCCGCCTACACCCTCTATGCCCAGAGCATGGACCGCAGCGGCTATGCCCGTGGCACCCTGGCCCGCCGCAACGGCCTCAGCGCCGAAGTACCGGAACCGGACCCGCGGCCGATCCTGTCGATGGCCGATATGGGCCACGGCGCCATGGCGGACATGGGCGCCATGGACCACAGCCAGATGGCCGGCATGGACCACTCGATGATGGGCATGCAACAGCACCCGGCCAGCGAAAGCGGCAACCCGCTGGTCGACATGCAGACCATGAGCCCCAAGCCCAACCTCGCCGACCCGGGCATCGGCCTGCGCAACAACGGCCGTCGGGTGCTGACCTACGCCGACCTGAAGAGCACTTTCGCCGACCCCGATGGCCGCGAGCCGTCACGGGAGATCGAACTGCACCTGACCGGGCACATGGAACGCTTTGCCTGGTCGTTCAATGGCATCAAGTTCTCCGACGCCGAGCCGCTGCGCCTGACCTATGGCGAGCGCCTGCGCATCACTCTGGTCAACGACACGATGATGGCCCACCCGATCCACCTGCATGGCCTGTGGAGCGACCTGGAGGACGAACACGGGCGCTTCCAGGTGCGCAAGCACACCCTCGACATCCCCCCGGGCAGCCGGCGCAGCTACCGGGTCAGCGCCGACGCCCTGGGGCGCTGGGCCTATCACTGCCACCTGCTCTATCACATGGAGATGGGCATGTTCCGCGAGGTACGCGTCGATGAATGAGCCGATCTTGCGACCGCTGCTCGGCGGCTTCGCCCTGCTGGCCTTGCTGGCCAGTGAAGAGGCGCGCGCCGAGGCCATGGATCACGCCGCCATGGGCCACGGCGCCATGAACCATCAAGGCATGCCCGCGCAGAACATGAACCACCAGGGTATGAACCACGGCATGATGCCGCAGACGCCACGTACACCACTAAGGCCGATTACCGACGCCGACCGCCAGGCCGCCTTCCCGCCCCTGCCCGGCCATCAGGTCCACGACCGGCAGAGCAACTGGGCAGTGATTGTCGAGCAACTGGAATACCAGAACTTTGACAGCAGCAGTGCCCTGAACTGGAACGCCAACGCCTGGATCGGCGGCGACATCGACCGCCTGTGGCTGCGCACTGAAGGCGAACGCGAACAGGGCGTGACCCACAAGGCCGAGCTGCAGGCGCTCTCGGGCCATGCCATCAGCCCTTGGTGGGAACTGGTCGGCGGCCTGCGCCAGGACTTCAAACCGGCCAGTGGCCAGACCTGGGCCGCCTTCGGCATCCAGGGCACGCCACTGTACGGCCTGGAGCTGGAAGCCACCTTGTACGCTGGCGAGCGCCAGCAAACCGCGCTGCGCCTGGAGAGCAGTTACGCTATCCTGCTGAGCAATCGCTGGATCCTCGAACCGTCGCTTGAGGCCAACTTCTATGGCCGCAACGACGCGACACGGGACCAGGGCAGCGGCCTTGCCGACAGCGAGATCGGCCTGCGCCTGCGCTACGAAATCACCCGCGGCTTTGCCCCGTACCTGGGCATCAGCTTCAACCGGGCCTACGGCAACAACGCCGAACAGATCCGTGATGAGCACGGCGATATCGGCCAGACCCGCCTGGTCGCCGGGGTTCGCCTGCGTTTCTAGAAGTGGAGAAGTACATGCTGAGCAAAAAAATTGTCGCCTTCGGCCTGCTGGCCTTGAGCACCCTGGCCCAGGCCGGGCAAACCATCGACGTGTACCGCGACCCCAACTGCGGCTGCTGCAAGCAATGGATCAAGCACCTGCAGGACAACGGCTACACGGTCAACGACCATATCGAGCCAAACATGAGCGCGGTCAAGCAGCGCCTGGGCGTCGAGCCGCGCCTGGCTTCCTGCCATACCGGGGTGATCGACGGCAAATTCGTCGAAGGCCATGTACCGGCCGAACAGATCAAGCTGTTGGCCAAGCGCCCGGACCTCAAGGGCCTGGCCGTACCGGGCATGCCCATGGGCTCGCCGGGCATGGAAATGGGTGACCACAAGGACGCCTACCAGGTCATCGGCCTGACCGCCGAGGGCAAGGACGAAGTGGTCGCCAACTACTGATCCGGCCCTGATGCTCAGTTACTGGGCGCTGTTTCTCAGCGCCTTCGGCGCCGCGACCTTGCTGCCGCTGCAATCGGAAGCCGTGCTGGTCGGCCTGCTGCTGCGCGAGCCCGAGGCGCTGGTCAGCCTGCTGCTGATCGCCACCGCCGGTAATGTCCTCGGTTCAATCGTCAACTGGCTGCTGGGCCGTGGCATCGAACACCTGCGTGACAAGCGCTGGTTTGCGTTCAAGCCCGAGCAGCTGGAAAAGGCCCAGCAACGCTACCAGCGCTACGGCCAGTGGTCCCTGCTGCTGAGCTGGATGCCGGTGATCGGCGACCCCCTGACGCTGATTGCCGGGATCATGCGCGAGCCGTTCTGGCGCTTTGTCATGCTCGTCACTGTCGCCAAAGCCGGCCGTTACCTGGTCCTGGCGCTGCTGACCCTGGGCTGGATGCAGCACTAGCGCCCCCAGATCTGCGCCTCGGTCCAGCCCAGCTCGGCGAAGTCCTGGGCGCGCAGGTGCGCTTCATCCTCACAAAAAAACTCGTCCAGCTGCGGCGGTCGCACCGAGGTGTCGTACAGCATCGCGTGCACCTGGCCACGGTGGTGGATCTGGTGCTCGAACAGGTGCGACAGCAGGCGCAGGCGTTGCTCGCGCTGCACCCAGTCGGGGCGCACGATGTTCACGTAGCGGTGTAACTGGTCGTCACGCAACTGGCGGCAGTAGGCGATCAGCCGGTGGTCGGCCTGCACCTGCTCGGCGTGCAGCTCCAGGCAGGTGGCATAGGGTTCCTCGGGCTCGAAGAAGCGCTGGCTGTCCGGTTCGGGCGCTTCGCCGCGCTGCTCGCACTCCAGGGCCTGCAGGTAAAACCAGTCGACGGTGAGGAGGTGGTTGAGGGTGGCCTTGATCGACGGGAAGAAACTCGCCCGCGGGGCGACGAACTCATCCTGGCTCAGTTGCCTGCAGGCCTTGTACACCCTGTGGTTGGCCCAGCCATTCTGGTAAGCCATGGTCAGCAGGTGATGCGAGAGAGGCTCGGTCATTATCGATTCCTCAGCAGAAGCGTTGCAGTTGCATCTCCCGCAAGCGGCTGAGCGTACGCCGGAACGGGAACTCCAGATACCCTTGAGTGTAGAGCGCTTCAAGCGCTACTTCGGCTTCCAGGTACAAGGCGATGCGCCGGTCATAGCATTCATCGACCAGGGCGATGAAGCGCCGTACGCTGTCGTCATGCACCGACAGTTGCGGCAGTTCGCGGTCCCCGGCCACCACCCGCTGGGCGCCGTCTTCGGTGCCGCGGGCAATCTTCGCCGGGCGCTGACGGGCGCCGAGGGTCGGCACCTCACCGAGCACAATGGCTTGAAAACGGTCGCACAGGGCCATGAAATCCATGGCGGCAAAGGGTTGCTCGCAGAGGTCGGCGTAGCGGCACCAGAGCACACGGTCGCAGCGTTGCACCACGTTCAAGCTGCGCGAGCCGATCTGCAGCGGCTGATCGCTGCTCGCTTGCTCACCGCGTAACCGGGCGAAGACCTGCGCAAGCGCGCCGGGCCGGCCGCTCTCGCGTACCCAGTAACGTTGCTGCGCCGCGCCGGGGTGCAGGCGATGGTCCTGCTCGCCGGTGACGGCGACCACCTGCATATGCTGCTCGATGGCGGCAATCGCCGGCAGGAAACGCTCGCGGTTGAAACCGTCGCTGTAGAGCTGCTCGGGCGGCTGGTTGGACGTGGCCACGATCACCACCCCGGCCTCGAACAGGACCTGGAACAGACCACCGAGAATGATCGCATCGCCGATGTCATTGACGAACAGCTCGTCAAAACACAGCACGCGGATCTCTTCGGCCAGGGACAAGGCCAGGGCCCGCAACGGCTCGGCCGTGCCGTTGAGCTGGAACAGGCGTTGATGCACCCAGCGCATGAAGTGGTGAAAGTGCTGGCGCCTGGCCGGTACCTGCAGGCAGGCGTGGAACTGATCCATGAGCCAGGTTTTGCCGCGCCCGACCGGCCCCCAGAGGTAGACCCCCTGCGGGGTCTCGCCACGCTGCAGGGCCGCGAAGCAGGTTTGCAGGGCGCTGGCGGCCTGCAACTGGGCCGGGTCGCTGACAAAGCCCTGGCTGGCTATGGCCTGCTGGTAGAGGGTCAGTGGGGACTGTTCGGTGAAGCAGGACATGCGTGGCGTCCATCGCAAAAGGGGGCATTCTGCGGCTGCAGCGCAGTATGGGGCAAGCCTGCATCCTGTGGGCGCTGGCTTGCCAGCGATGGGGCCAGTACAGCCTGCACATCAGCAGGCGCCTGGATTACGACCGCTGCGCGCTCGATCTCAGGCAAGCCAGCTCCCACAGGGTTCGGGCAAACCGTTCTACAAATCCAGCCCGACTTTGAGCAAAGCCCCATCACGCTCATCGGTCAGCAGATACAGGTATCCATCCGGCCCCACCCGCACATCACGAATGCGCGCCTTGAGCTCACCCAGCAGGCGCTCCTCATGCACCACCTTGTCACCCTTGAGCTCCAGGCGAATCAGCTCCTGGGCCGCCAGCGCGCCGATGAACAGGCTGTGATCCCAGGGTTTGAAACGCGGGTTGTCGTAAAACGCCATGCCGCTGATGGCCGGGGACTTTTCCCAGACATGGTGCGGGTCGACCATGCCATCGACGTGCTCGCCCTTGGCCTCCGGAATCGGCATCAGCGAATAGTTGATGCCGTGGGTGGCGATCGGCCAGCCATAGTTCTTGCCGGGTTTGGGGATGTTGATTTCATCGCCGCCACGGGGCCCGTGCTCGTGGGTCCACAGCTCGCCGGTCCAGGGGTTGAGCGCTGCGCCCTGCTGGTTGCGGTGGCCGAACGACCAGATTTCCGGGCGCACGTTGTCGCGACCGACAAACGGGTTGTCCTTGGGCACCGTACCATCCGGCAGGATGCGCACCACCTTGCCTTGCAGTTTGTCCAGGTCCTGCGAGGTCGGCCGCTGGTTGTTCTCGCCCAGGGCAATGAACAGGTAGCCATCGCGGTCGAACACCAGGCGCGAGCCAAAATGGTTACCGCTGGAGAGCTTGGGTTGCTGGCGGAAGATCACGTTGAAGTCTTCAAGCTTGGCGTTGTCGCGGGACAAGCGCCCGCGGCCCACCGCGGTGCCGGCCGTGCCGCCGTCCCCGCCACCTTCGGCATAGGACAGGTAGACCATGCGGTCCTGCTTGAAGGTCGGCGACAGCAGCACATCGAGCAAGCCGCCCTGGCCCTCGGCCCACACCTCGGGGACCCCGCCCAGAGGGGGCCCGACCTTGCCTTCGGGGCTGACCATGCGCAGGTTGCCGGCCCGCTCGCTCACCAGGATGCCCTGGCCGTCCGGCAAGAACGCCATGGCCCAGGGGTTGCGCAGGCCCTCGGCGAGGGTGCTGACCTTGACGCTGCCCTCCTCGCTGTTGAAATCGCGCTCGGGCGCGGCATGGGCCAGCAGCGGCAACAGCGCCGCGGTCATCAGGGTGGGTAGCCAGGTGCGTGGGGACATCAGCGATTCCTTCCAGGGAGGGCCTGTGATTCAGGGCGCACGCGCAGGTTCGCGCGGCGGCCGGCTGGGCTCCAGGCGCGGGGTGGTCTGTTCGCGGCGGATGTTCTCGCCATTGCCGATACCGCGGTTCTCCAGGGTCGGCGGGCGCGGATTGGGCTGGGTCGAAGGGCCGCGCACGGGCGGCGTGGCTGGCACGCTGCCCTGGCGGCTGTTGGGGTTGGCGCGCATGATCGGGCTGTTGTAGGGGTTGTTGCTGCTGGCCGCCAGCTGCAACGGCCCGGCAACGGGCGCCGCCTGCAGCGGCGAGCTCAAGAGCAGGGCCATTGCCAGGCCCGACAGGGATCGGTTCACGCTATTCACCTCCGGCACCACGCGGCGCCGAAAACCAGCGCGCCCAAGCGTTGGATAGCCTAAGGCGCGACAGGTTCGCCGGGAAACCTCAATTTGCCCCGCAGGTGATTCATTTTGTTACCGGATCAGCCATCGACCTTATGCCGGGCGGCATACAGGCAGAGCATCTCCATGGCCAGGGTCGCGCCGGCCAGGGCGGTGATATCGGCATGATCGTAGGCCGGCGCGACTTCCACCAGGTCCATGCCCACCAGATTGATACCGCGCAGCCCGCCGAGGATTTCCAGGGCCTGCACCGTGGTCAGACCGCCACACACCGGAGTGCCGGTACCTGGGGCATACGCAGGGTCCAGGCAGTCAATGTCAAAGGTCAGGTACACCGGCTGATCGCCGACCCGCTGGCGGATCGCCTCGATGATCGCCTGGGTACCGCGTTGATGCACCTGACGGGCGTTGAGCACGGCAAAGCCCTGGGTCTCGTCATTGGTGGTGCGCAGGCCGATCTGCACCGAGCGCGCCGGGTCCACCAGGCCTTCGCGGGCGGCATGCCAGAACATGGTGCCGTGATCGACACGCTGGCCCTCCTCGTCCGGCCAGGTGTCGCTGTGGGCATCGAAGTGGATCAGCGCCAGCGGCCCGTGCTTGCGAGCATGAGCCTTGAGCAACGGGTAGCTGATGAAGTGATCACCGCCCAGGGTGAGCATGGCACAGCCGGCTTCGAGCATCTGCTCGGCATGGGCCTGGATGCTGTGCGGCACGGTATGCGGGCTGCCGTAATCGAAGTTGCAGTCGCCGTAGTCGATCACGGCCAGGTGATCGAACGGGTCGAACTCCCACGGCCAGTGCCGGGCCCAGGCCTGCTGCACCGATGCGGCCCGAATCGCCCGTGGCCCGAAGCGCGCGCCCGGGCGGTTGCTGGTGGCGGTGTCGAATGGCACGCCGCTGACCACCACATCGACACCGCGCAGGTCGCGGCTGTAGCGACGGCGGGAGAAACTGGTGATACCGGCAAAGGTGTTTTCGGCGATGGTGCCGTACAGGCTGTCGCGGGTGATGGCCTGGTCGTTGTCGGGGGCGAGGTCCATGGTCGGGCTCCTGGTCTGTTGTTACTGGCGGCTACGGAAGGTGGTCCACAGGCGGGTGCGCTGGCGCATGTCGGCCAGGCTCATGCTGCGGTCGGCAAACAGCCGCGCGCGCACTTCGGCCGAGGGGTAAATGTCCGGGTCGCTGCGCACCGCCTCGTCCACCAGGGGCGTGGCCGCCTGGTTTGCATTGGCGAAGAACAGCGTGTTGGTCAACGGCGCCACCGAGTCGGGACGCAACATGAAGGCGATGAAGGCGCGGGCGGCGTCCGGGTGCGGGGCGTCCTTGGGCATGACCAGGTTGTCCTGCCAGATCAGCGTGCCTTCGCGGGGAATGCGATAGATCACCTGGTACGGCTTGCCGGCCTTTTGCGCCTGATCGGCAGCCATGGCGGCATCACCGTTGTAGGTCAGGGCCAGGCACACGCTGCCGTTGGCCAGGTCGTTGATCTGCCGGCCGTTGGCGACATAGCTGATCGATGGCTGCAATTGCTTGAGCAGCGCCTGGGCGGCCGCCAGGTCGTTTTTGTCGCGACTGTAGGGATCCTTGCCCAGGTAATTCAAGGCTACGCCAATCACCTCCTGGGGCGAGTCGGACATGGCAATCCCGCAATCCTTGAGCTTGCTGGCGTACTCGGGCTTGAACAGCAGGTCGAGGCTGTCCAGCGGTGCATCGCCCAGCCGCTGGCGCACCGCTTCAAGGTTCATGCCCAGGCCCAGGGTGCCCCAGGTGTAAGGCACGGCGTACCGGTTACCGGGGTCAACCTCGGCGAGCTTGGCCAGCAGGTCCTGGTCGAGGTTGCTGTAACCGGGCATGGCCTGGGCTTGTAGCGGCTGCAAGGCGCCTGCAGCCAGGGCGCGGGCCAGCAGGCTGGCGGACGGCACGACAACGTCATAACCACTGCCACCGGTGAGCAACCTGGTTTCCAGCACTTCGGTAGTGTCGAAGGTGTCGTAGCGCACCTTGTAGCCGGTTTCCTGCTCGAAACGCTGCAAGGTCTCGGGGGCGACGTAATCGGCCCAGCTGTACAGGTTGAGGACTTTTTCCTCGGCCTGCACCGGCAAGGCCAAAGCCAGGGACAACAACCACAGGGATGTACGCATGTCGGGCACCTTTGTCAGTGGATGCCGCCAGCATGCCTGCCGGGTTACATTACTAAAATGGCAAGTCAATTAACCTGACATTCATCAGGAGCAATGTTTGATGTTGGGACAACTGCACGACCTCGACCTGCACCTGCTGCGGCTGTTCGTCACTGTAGTCGAGGCCGGTGGCTTCAGCGCCGCCCAGGGCGTGCTGGGCCTGAGCCAGCCGAGTATCAGCCAGCAGATGGCGCGCCTGGAAACCCGCCTGGGGTATCGCTTGTGCAGTCGCGGCAAGGGCGGCTTTGGCCTGACCGCCAAGGGTGAAGTGCTGCTCAAGGCCACCCGCGAACTGCTGGTGCAGATCGACGCGTTTCGCCATCAGGCCAATGGCGTGGCTGGGCGTTTGCTCGGCGAGGTGCGCATCGGCATTTCCGAAGCCCAGGAGAGCAGCGTGACCTTGCGCCTGGCGCGGGCCATCGAGCGTTTTCGCCAGCGTGACGAGTCGGTGCGCCTGGAGCTGGTCAGCGCCATGCCGGCAGACCTTGAGCGCCAGCTTTTGCAGCAGCGCCTGGACCTGGCCATCGGCTATTTTTCCGGCAAGCAGGCAGCGTTCGATTACACCCCGTTATTCGAGGAAAACCAGCGCCTGTATTGCGCCAGCCATCATCCGCTGGCTGGCCAGCTTGACGTGAGCCTGGAGGCGCTGCAACAGGCCGACCAGGTCGAACACCCCTACCGTTTCCAGAGTCGCCAGGAGCCCTTTGACGGCACCAGTGGCACCGCTCGTTCCGAACAGGTCGAGGGCGCGCTGACCTTCATCCTCTCCGGCCGGCACATCGGTTACCTGCCCTGCCACTATGCCGACCCCTGGGTCGCGCGTGGCCTGCTGCAGGGCCTGGACCCGGCGCTGGATTTCGCCGTGCCGTTCGTGCTGGTGCGCCACCGCGCCCAGGTGCCCAGCGATGCCCAGCAGGCCTTTGCCGCCGACCTGTTGGCCGCCTTCGCCTGACTCAGTAGGCCAGCGACCAGGTCAGGGTGTAGGTGCGGCCACGGCCTTGATAATCGTAGAGGTAGGCCGGGCCATAGGTCGGCGAGTAGAACAGCGTCGCACGCTGGCCCCAGACGGTGCTGTACTGCTTGTCGAGCAGGTTCTGGATACCGGCGCTGAAGGTCCCGAAACCAGTGTCCTGGCTACCCAGCAGGTCGAAGGTGGTGTAGCCGCTGATCTTGTGCTCGGCATCGTCCTTGAGGGTGAAGGCGTGGTTGGCCTGCAAGCGGGCACTTTGGCCATCGCCCTTCCAGCCAACGAAGGCGGTGGACTTGGACAGCGAAGCATAACGGGCATCGCGCTTGATCCAGTCGCCCTCCTTGTCTTGCTCTTCCGAGCGCACCAGGTGCAGGGTGCTGCCGGCTTCCCAGCCGCTTTCGAAGTGGCGGGTCAGCGCGCCTTCAAAACCGAAGTCACGGCTTTTCTGGTCTTCGACGTTGATGGTCAAAGTGGCCATGTCGGTGGTGATGATCTTGTCCGACCAGATGTAGTACACCGCCGCCTGGGCATCCCAGTCCAGGTCGGCGTAGCGCCAGCCCAGTTCCACCTGGCGGCTCTTGATCCCGGCCAGCGGGTTGTCTTCAACGCTCAGGCCAGGCTTGCCGTAGTACTTGGCCGGGTCTGGCAGGTCGAAACCTTCGCCGTAGTTGCTCCAGAGCTGGTGACCGTTCTTGAAGTCGTAGATGGCGCCAAGGTTGAACAGGTTGACCTGGTAGTCGTTGTTACCGCCGGGGACGTTCTTGAAGTCGCCGACATCGACGTCCATCTGCTGGCGACGGGCGCCGCCGGAAACGCTCAGGTTGTCGGTTGCCTTCCAGTCCAGCTGGGCGTAGGCCGAGAGGCCATCGACCCGGTAGCTGGGGTAGCGCGCCGCCTTGCTGGCTTGATCCAGGTCCAGACCGCCGCTTGCGGAGGAGGTCCGGGCATCGAAGGTGGTCTGCTCGGCGTTGAAGCGCTCGCGGTCCAGGTCCACACCGTAGGTCAGCTTGAGGCTGTCCCACTGCTTGGCAAACAGCGCCTTGAGGCTGCTGACCTCGAAGTTCTGCTGCGAGGCGGCAAAGTACACGCCCTTGGAACCTGCCGGCTTGCCGGCGTTGTAATACGGGAACGGATAGAAGTTGTCGTCTTCCTTGCGGTACGAGGCCTGCAGGTAGAAGTCCTGGCCGAGCACATCGCTGTGGTGGTAATTGGCGTTGAACAGCAGGCGCTTGGTGCGCGGCTCAAGGTCGGTTGAGTAACCACCGCGCAGCTCGGCGTCTTCCAGGTCCGAAGGGCCGTTGTAGTTGAGGTTGGGGAAGTAGATACCGGTGCTGCCATGGTTGCCCGAGTCGTAGTACTGGGCCAGCAGGTCGAGGCTCTGCTCGTCGTTGAGCCTAAGACCCAGGCTGCCGAGCACGTCGATGGTGCGGTTGTACTGCAAGTCGGTCTGGGTGTTGTCAATGAAGATCTGCTCGCCGGCGCCATCGTAGAACGCCTCGTTCTGCTCGGCGGATACGCCCAGGCGCGCATTGATACGCTCGTTGCCGCCGCTGATCGACTGGGCGATGCGGGTCGACAGGTCGTCGCTGTTGTTGAAGCCGCTGCTGGCGCCCAACCGGGTTTCAAAGCGCGCCGCGCCCGCCTCGCCCTTCTTGGTGACGATGTTGATGATCCCGCCGGTGGCGCCGCCGCCGTAGAGGGCGCTGGCGCCGGAGAGCACCTCGACGCGCTCGACGTTGAACGGCGAGATGCTGTCGAACTGGCGCGACAGGCCACGTGAGCTGTTCTGGCTGACGCCGTCGATCATCACCAGCACGTTGCGCCCGCGCATGTTCTGGCCGTAGTTGGTCCGCCCTTCCGGCGCCAGGTCCAGGCCCGGGACCAGCTTGCCGATGGCTTCCTTGAGGCTGACGCCGCTGTCGATCTGCTCGCGCAGTTGCTGCTGGTCGACCACCCAGACGGTACCGGGGATTTCGCTGATCGAGGTGCTGGTACGCGAGGCGACGCTGACTTCGATAGGCTTGAGGCTGACACTTTGCGCCGCCGCGCTCTTGCGCAGAATCACCGTGTTCTGCTCGCTGAACTGCCAGCTCATGCCGCTGCCGGCCAGCAGGCTTTGCAGGGCCTGGGCGATGCTGTAGTGCCCCTTGAGTGCCGGGCTTTGGCGGCCGGCCACGTCCTGGCTGGTGAACAGCAAATGCAGGCCGGCCTGGTCGGCGAAGGCCGTCAGGGCCTGGTCGAGGTTCTGCGCTGGCAGGTCCAGGGATACTTCACGTTCCTGCTGGGTGCCGGCAGCTTTTAGCACTTCGCCGGCGTGCACCTGCAGGGTGCCGAGCAACGCGGCAACGGCGGTCGAGGCCAACAGGGTATGTTTGAAATAACCGGTGCAACGGGCGATTGGTTTGAGCGGACCCTTCACTGTTTTCTTCCAGGCAAATGGTTGTAAATGAGAATGGATTGCTGATCAGTCTCACTACGACGATTGGGCGGGGAAGAACTTGCAGTGGGAATTTGAAAATATTTTTTGCGCAGTTACGACCCTATCGCTGGCAAGCCAGCTCCCACAGGTACGGTGCATGCAATACCTGTGGGAGCTGGCTTGCCAGCGATGAGGCCCGTCAGTACACCACCGCCAGCCAAGGCAGGTAGGTAACTTTCAGCGCATAGCGCTGCTCCAGGGTGCGCAACAACCCTTCAGGGTCATTCAGGTCAAACACCCCGCTGACCTGCAGCGCCGCCAGCTGCTGGTCAGACAGCACGATGCGCCCGTGCTGATAGCGTTCAAGCTCGGCCAACACTTCCCGCAGCGGCTTGCCGTTGAAGATCAACTTGCCGCGCTGCCAGGCAGTTTGCGCGCGAGCATCGGGCGAGGTTTCCAGCCACTGCCCGCCGACCCGCGCCTGCCCCTGGGCAACCACCACGCGGTTGCGCACACCGTCACGGCGCACGCTGAATACCGCCGCACTGCCCTGCACGGGTTCAGCCCCGGCATCGACCACGAACGGCCGTGGATCGGCGGCCGGTTCGAACAAGGCCTCACCGGCCTTGAGCACAACGCGACGCTCGCCACTGCTGAAGTCCACCGACAAGGCACTGCCACTATTGAGCGTGACCTGCGAGCCATCGACCAGGGTGATCCGCTGCTGCTGGCCAACCCCGGTGTGGTAGTCGGCAAGCAAGGCCGGCGCCTGTTGCAGGCCGCCGTATCCGAGCAGCGCCAGCACCAGCGAGGCGGCAAGTTTCGAGCCCCAGCGCCGCCGGCCTGGCGCCGTCACCATGACCTCAGCCGCCGCTCGGGTCTGCCCGAGGTCCGCCCACAACGCCTCGGCTTCACTCGCGGCCTCGGCATGAGCCGGGCTCAGCGCGCACCAGCGCCGGTAGCGTTGTTGGTCGCTGGCGCTGGCGTTGCCCGAATGCAGCAGCACCTGCCAGTCGAGGGCATCATCGGACAAATCGCTGATCGGCTGCGGCGCGGGCATATGAGCATCAGTCATGATTGTGTTTGAGCCAGTCGCGGCAATGGCGCAGGGCCTGGCCGATGTATTTTGCCACCATGCTCTCGGAAACGCCCAGCCGTTGTGCGATCTGCGCCTGGGTCAGGCCTTCGACGCGGTTGAGCAACAAGGCCTGACGGGCGTTGGGCGACAGTTGCAGCAAGGCTTCATCGAGCTGCTCCAGGCGTTCACTGGCCAGCAACGCCGCCTCCGGCGCTGGCGCCGGGCACGGCACCTGGCGCGCCACTTCGCTGTCGTCGAGACTGCTGCTCATGCGTTGCTCGCGGCGCAGGGTATCGATCGCCAGGTTGCCGGCCACGCGAAAGATGAAACGGCGTGCATGCAGCACCGGCAGGTCCTGCTGCTCGATCTTCACCAGTTTCAGGTAGGTTTCCTGGGCGACGTCGGCGGCCCGCTGCCGATCGCTCATACGCCGGGTCAGGAACTGCAACAGGTCATCGTAATGTTCCTGGAAGCTCGCTAGCAGCCCGGACACGGGAGACGTCAACATGAAGGACTCGATGGGCCAGTAAGAGAAATTATCGGGCGTTAATGAGAACAAGTATCTTTCATAACTCACACTACTTTCAACGCCGCTGTGCATTTGCCACACTCGGGGCTGTTCTCCTGTTCTGGAGCTGTGCCCGTGACCCGATGCCTACGCTTGTGCCTGGCCCTGTTGTTGATCGGCGGCCTGAATGCCTGCGCCCTGTTCCAGCCCCGCGACCCGGTGAACATCAGCGTGATTGGTATCGATCCCCTGCCCGGCCAGGACCTGGAACTGCGCATGGCGGTGAAGATCCGCGTGCAGAACCCCAATGAAACCGCGATCGACTACAACGGCATCGCCCTTAACCTTGAGGTCAATGGCCAGCCGTTGGCGGCAGGCGTCAGCGACCAAAGCGGTCGCATCGGCCGCTTCAGCGAAGGCGTGCTGGTGGTGCCAGTGAGCATCACCGCGTTCTCGGTGCTGCGCCAGGCCGTGGGCCTGAGCCAGGTGCGCAGCCTCGATGGCCTGCCGTACACCGTGCGCGGCAAGCTGGCCGGCGGCGCGTTCGGTACCCGGCGCTTCAGCGACAGTGGCCGGCTCAACCTGCCGCAACCGGCCAGTGCGCCCTGGTAACCCTCAATCCTGATTGATGAAGCGCACGCCGGGTTTGCTGCGCTCATCCACGCTCAGTTCGAAGATATCCGGCCGTGCATAGTGGCCGACGACGTCGAAGTCATAGCGGGCGCGCACCAGCTCTGCGGTGTCGATCTGGGCACACAGCAGACCGCGCTCACCGACCAATGGCCCGGCCAGCACTTCACCCAGCGGCCCGACGATCACGCTGCCCCCGGCAATCAGCTGGCGCTCGCCCGGCCAGTCGGCGACCTCGATGCCCAGCGCGTTGGGCGAGTCCTGCACCTGGCAGGCACTGATCACGAAGCAACGGCCTTCGGCAGCAATATGGCGCATGCTCATCTGCCACAGCTCGCGCTCGTCCACCGTCGGTGCACACCAGAGCTCCACGCCCTTGGCGTACATCGCCGTGCGCAGCAACGGCATGTAGTTTTCCCAGCACACCGCGGCGCCGATGCGCCCGGCACGACCTTCGATCACCGGCAGGGTCGAGCCGTCGCCACGGCCCCAGATCAGCCGCTCGGTGCCGGTGGGCATCAGCTTGCGGTGCACCGCCACCAGGCCCTGCTCGGGCTCGAAGAACAGCACGCTGCAATACAGGGTATGGCCGCTGCGCTCGATCACCCCGAGCACCAGGCTGGCGCCGGTGCGCGCCGACAAGCCAGCGAGGGCGTCGGTCTCGCTGCCGGGCACCTCGATGGCATTGGCAAAGTAGCGGGCGAAGGCTTCGCGGCCTTCGGGCAGGCGGTAGCCCAGGCGCGTGCCGAAGATCTCACCTTTGGGGTAACCCCCCAGCAGCGCTTCGGGCATCACCACCAGGCTGGCGCCCGCCTCACTGATGGCCTGCTCGTAGGCAAGGATCTGTTCCAGGGTATGGGCTTTGCCTTCAGGCGATGAACCGATCTGCAAGGCGGCGACGACGGACGTGGTCATTAGCGGGTGCTCCGGATGGGCGATGGGTGTTGCAGATTGTCGGCGCCGGGCCAATCATGAATAAAGCCCACTTCGTTTCTGAATGATATGAATCCTGCGAATATCACCGATATCGACCTCAACCTGCTCAAGGTCTTCGAAGCCCTGCATGACGAAGTCAGCGCCAGCCGCGCCGCCGTGCGCCTGGGCTTGACCCAGTCGGCCGTCAGCGCCGCGTTACGGCGTTTGCGCGAGGTGTATGGCGACCCGCTGTTCATGCGCACCGGGCGCGGCCTGGCGCCGACCCTGCGTGCCAACCAGCTCAAGCCGCTGATCAGCGAAGCGCTGAACAAATGCCGGCAAAGCCTGGCCCTGCTCGACCCGCAGGCCGAACAGTTCGAAGGCCGGGCGGTGACCCTGGGCTTGTCCGATGATTTCGAGATCGCCTACGGCCGAGCCCTGATCGAGCAGGTGCAACAGCTGGCGCCGGGCCTGCGCCTGATCTTTCGCCAGACCCACAGCCAGATTGTCGCCCGCGCGTTACTGGATCGCAGCCTTGATCTGGCACTGACCTCGGGCGGGTTTTCCGCCCGCCTGCTCAGCCGCCGGGTGCTCGATGAAGGGGATTACCTGTGCCTGGTCGATCCGCATAGCCTGATGCCCGGGCAACGCGGCTTAAGCCTGGAAGCGTTCGTGGCGCGCGAGCAGATCCTGGTGTCGTCGGGAGGCTTCATCGGTATCGTCGACGAAGCGTTGGCCGAGCTGGGCTTGAGTCGCCGGGTGGCGGCCTCGACCAGCCATTTTGCCGCCCTGGCCTATCTGCTCAAAGGCAGCGAGCGCCTGGCCACCCTGCCCGGCCATGCCGCCCGGGCCATTGCCGACACCGCTGGCCTGGTGGTGCTGCCTTGCCCGCTGGCCTTGCCGCAGTATCCGGTGGAACTGGGCTGGCGCACCGGCGGGCAACCGGACCCGGCGCTGGAGAAGGTGCGTGAAGCGGTACTGGCGGTGTTTGCCTGAAACTTACTTGGCGGCGGCCATCAGCTTGTTGACTTCACTGCGGACCATATTGGCGTATTCGGGCGGCGACATGCCGTCCAGCTCTGCCCGTACCCATTCAGCCCATTTGCCCTTGCGCCGCGGCTTCTCGGCGATCAGCCGGGCGGCATCGGCCTTGGCCTTGCCCAGGTTGGTCTGCCAGAGCTCGAACAGTCGTGCTTTCTCGTCCTCGATCTGCGCCCGTTCGGCGAAGCTCTTGTTGGCCAGATTGAAACTCATGAGGGGTGTCCTGCCGCTGGAAAATAGGCGCTATCTTACACTGTAGCCGCCAGCGCTCGGCAAACTGCTGCAACTTTCCATGCCCGCTGGCATCCACTGTTCAATGCCATCAACTGACGAGGAAGCGCTCATGGCCAGGAGAACCACCGTGCAAAACGATGCCGAGCAAATCAAGGATCAGGCGTTCAGCGAACTGCAAGCGTTGATCGAAGAATCGGAAAAATTGCTCAGCGACAGCGCAGCGCTAGTTGGCGAAGAAGCCGAAACCCTGCGCGCCCAGGTCGGGCTGAAATTGAAGCAGGCCCGCAAGGCGGTCAACGGCGTGCGTAGCAAGGCGCGGCCGGTGGTGGATGCCACCGAGGACTACATCGGCGGCCATCCGTGGCAGACGGTGGCGATTTCGGCGGGGTTTGGCCTAGTGGTCGGTTTGCTGCTGGGGCGCAGGCCTTAAAAGCATCGCAGGTCCGGCTCGCTCCTGTGGGAGCGGGCTTGCCCCGCGATCAATTCAACGCAAGTTCAACGGCTGCACCAACCCACAGGCGATCGCCATCCCCACCAGCGCCGGCAAGTGCTCGGCCTGCATGCGCTTCATCACCCGCGAGCGATACAGGTCGACCGTCTTGACGCTGACCTCGAGCTGCTCGGCAATTTCCCGATTGGTATAGCCCTGCACCAGCGGCAGGAGCACGTCCCGCTCACGGGGCGTGAGGCTATCGATGCGCGCCTGCACGGCCTCCAGCGGCCCGGCATGGCGCGCTCGCCCGAGGGCATCCTGAACGCTGTCGAGCAGCAACTGATCGTTGTAGGGCTTTTCGATGAAATCGCAGGCCCCGGCCTTGAAGGCCCGCACCACGATCGGCACATCGGCATGGCCGCTGACGAAGATCACCGGCAAATCGATACCGCGGGCGCGTAACGCTTCCTGCACACTCAGGCCGCCCATGCCCGGCATGCGTACATCCAGCAGCACACAGGCCGGCAAGTCACCGTCGCAGGCGTCGAGAAACGCCTGGCCGCTGGTGAACGGCAGCGCTTGCAAGCCCACCGATTCGAGCAGCCACACGGTCGAATCGAGCATGCCCTGATCGTCATCGACTACATACACCCGCGGTTCCTGCATATCACTCCCCACTGTTGGCCACCGGCGCCAGCCGACAGCACAAGATCAATCCGCCCACCTCGCCTGGCTGGGCATGCAAAGTGCCACCAAAGCCTTCGACGATACTGCGACTCATGCTCAGGCCCAAACCCAGGCCATCCGCCTTGCTGGTGGTGAACGGGGTGAAGATGCCGTCCAGGCGCTCGGCCGCCACCCCCGGCCCTTGATCGCTGACCCGGATCATTAGCCAGCCCGCCTCAAGCGCTGCGCTGAGCAGGATACGCGAGGCCTGGCCTTTATGTTGCTCGCGGTTGGCGTCGATGGCATTGCGCAACAGGTTGAGCAGCACCTGCTCAAGCAGCACCCGGTCGGCATAGACCGACGGCAGCCCCTCAGCCACCCGCTGCTCGATCCTGACCTGGTCACGGCTGGCTTCCCAATCGCACAGGCGCACCGCTTCATCGACGACATCGACAATCGCCAAGGCCTGCAAGCGCCGCGGCTCCTTGCGCAAAAAGGCGCGCAAGCGTTTGATCACTTCGGCGGCATGGGTGGCTTGTTCGTTGATGCGTTGCAAGCCATGGGCAATGCGCTGCGCAGCCTGCGGATCGCGATCCAGCGCCTGCAGGTAGCGTTGACTGGCACTGGCGTAGTTGACCACCGCCGCCAGTGGCTGGTTGATTTCATGGGCAATCCCCGAGGCCAGCTCGCCCAGGGTGATCAGCCGGGCACTGTGGGCCAGTTCGTCCTGATGGCGACGTTGCTGGCTTTCGCGCAACTCACGCTCGGTCATGTCGCGGGCCACCAGCGAGTAGTAGCGCTCACCGCCAGTCGCGCGATGGGCCAGCAGCACCAGCGACACCGGGAACGCCGTGCCGCCCTGATGCGCGATCAGCCGCGCCTCGGCCTGCCAGACCCCGTGTTGCTCGGCACGCTGCCACCCTTCGTTGTGCAGGCGCTGCTGCAGTGCCGGGTCGAGCAACGCTTGCAGCCTGGGCAGCGGTTCTACGCCCAGCAAGCCCAGCGCCCGGCGCGCCGACTGGTTGAGGTAGCTGAGCTGGCCGTCGCGGTCGCTGAACAACACCAGGTCGGTATTGGCTTCCACCACCTCGGCGAGGCGCCGGCGGTTTTCCTGCGCCTCGATGCGCACGCTGATGTCCCGCGAGACACTGACAATCTCGACCACGGCGCCGGTGTAGGTCTCGCGGATCGCGCGGCTGGCGATCTCGAACCAGCGGTAGCGCCCATCGCGGTGCCGCACCCGGCAGGTCATGGTCTGGTAGCCGTCCTGCTCCAGCGCCTGGGACGCTTGCAGCAGTGATTGCTGGCGATCCTGGGGGTGAAACAGCGTCTGCACCGGCACCCCGCGCAACGCTTCCGGCCAGTAGCCGAGCAGGCGGTACGCGGCGGGCGAGGCATCGATAAAGCTGCCGTCAGGCGTATGCCGGGAAATCAGGTCGGTGGTGTTCTCGGTGATCAGCCGGTACAGGCGCCGGGCCCGGCTGGCCTCACGTTCACCCTGGCGCTCCAGGGTGGCATCCCGACAACGCGCCAGGACCTGTTGGCCGGCGTCATCGGGGATGAAGGTCCAGAGCAGGATCTGCCCAGCCACTTGCGCCTCGACCTCACTGATCGCCCGCGCTTGCTCCAGACAGGCCTGCACCAGTGCCTGATAGTTGCTCGGCAAGCAGAAGTCGGCGTCACGCTGCGGCCAGGGCCCGAGCATGGCCCGCAAGGCCGGGTTGCTGGCCAGCACGCTGGCCGCAGCATCCAGCAACAGACTGGGCTGTGGATCCTTGGCCAGCAGCAGGGAGAAAGGAGTATCCAAAGCGGTGCCTCAGGGCTTTTATAGTATTTATACCATATTGCTATAGTCTATCTTCCAGCTACCATAGCAATTCACGTAAAACTGCGATACCGGAAGGGCCTGCTCCTTCCCGAAACCTGATCAGAGCTAACAATCAGCCATCGGAGGTTTCAGTTCGCCACAGGCGGCTGCCTCCTGCACAGGACGACCTCATGTCGATTTTCTCCCAGGGCCTGGCGCCCGCCCCTGTCAATCATGTTGCCTTGAGCCCCTTGAGTTTCATCGAGCGCACCGCCGCCGTCTACGGCCAGTACCCGGCGGTGATCCACGGCGCCATCCGGCGCAACTGGCAGCAAACCTACGAACGTTGCCGGCGCCTGGCCAGCGCCCTGGCCGGGCGCGGCATCGGCCAGGGCGATACGGTGGCGGTGATGCTGCCGAACATTCCGGCGATGCTCGAAGCGCACTTTGGCGTGCCGATGATCGGCGCGGTGCTCAATGCCCTCAACGTGCGCCTGGACGCCGAAGCCATCGCCTTCATGCTCGAGCACGGCGAAGCCAAGGTGCTGATCACCGACCGCGAGTTCCACAAGGTCGTAGAAGCGGCCCTGGCGCTGATGAAATACCCGCCGCTGGTGATCGATGTCGATGACCCGGAGTACGGCGAAGGCCAGGCGGTCAGCGACCTGGACTACGAAGCGTTTCTCGCCGAAGGCGACCCCGCGTTCGCCTGGCACTGGCCCGAAGACGAATGGCAGGCCATCTCGCTGAACTACACCTCCGGCACCACCGGCAACCCCAAGGGCGTGGTCTATCACCACCGTGGCGCCTACCTCAACGCCCTGGGCAACCAGATGACCTGGGCCATGGGCAATCACCCGGTGTACCTGTGGACCTTGCCGATGTTCCACTGCAACGGCTGGTGCTATCCCTGGACGGTCACCGCCCTGGCCGGTACCCATGTGTTCTTGCGCCGGGTCGATCCGCAGAAGATTCTCACCCTGATCCGCGAACATCAGGTCAGCCACCTGTGCGGCGCGCCGATCGTGCTCAATGCGCTGATCAACATGCCCGACTCGGCCAAGGCGGCCATCGATCACCCGGTCAATGCCATGGTCGCCGGTGCGGCGCCACCGGCCAAGGTCATCGGCGCGGTGGAAGAGATGGGCATCAAGGTCACTCACGTCTATGGCCTGACCGAAGTCTATGGCCCGGTGACCGTCTGCGCCTGGCATGCCGAGTGGGATGAACAACCGCTGGCCGAGCGTGCCCGGATCAAGTCACGCCAGGGCGTGCGCTACCCGACCCTCGAAGGCCTGATGGTCGCCGACCCGCAGACCCTTGAGCCAGTGCAACGCGACGGCAACACCCTGGGCGAGATCTTTATGCGCGGCAACACGGTGATGAAGGGCTACCTGAAAAATCCCGAAGCCACCGCTGAAGCCTTCCGTGGCGGCTGGTTCCACACCGGCGACCTGGCGGTCTGGCATGCCGACGGCTACGTGGAGATCAAGGACCGGCTCAAAGACATCATCATTTCCGGTGGCGAGAACATCTCCACCATCGAAGTCGAGGACACCCTCTACAAGCACCCGGCAGTACTCGAAGCCGCCGTGGTCGCCCGCCCCGACGAGAAATGGGGTGAAACCCCCTGCGCCTATATCACCCTCAAGGCCGGCTGCGAGGGCACCCGAGAAGCCGAGATCATCGCCTTCTGCCGCGAGCACCTGGCCGGCTTCAAACTGCCGAAAACCGTGGTATTCAGCGAACTGCCGAAGACGTCCACCGGCAAGATCCAGAAGTACCTGTTGCGCGACTGGGCCAAGGCGCTCTGACCCCTATTGACTGCGAGAACGGCCATGCCTGAATTCAATGCTCCCCTGCGCGACATGCGCTTTGTCCTTCATGAAGTATTCCACGGCCCGGCCTTGTGGGCACGCCTGCCAGCCCTGGCCGAACGGGTCGATGCCGACACCGCCGACGCCATCCTTGAAGAGGCGGCGAAAATCACCGGCCAGTTGATCGCCCCGCTCAACCGCAGCGGCGATGAACAGGGCGTGGCCTTCGAGGCGGGCGCCGTGCGCACCCCGGACGGCTTTCGCCAGGCCTGGCAGACCTACCGCGACGGCGGCTGGGTGGGCCTGGCCGGTAACCCGGCGTTTGGCGGCCTGGGCATGCCGAAGATGCTCGCGGTGCAATTCGAAGAGATGCTCTACGCCGCCAACTGCAGCTTCAGCCTGTACTCGGCGCTGAGCGCCGGTTGCTGCCTGGCTATCGACGCCCACGCCAGCGCAGCGCTCAAGGCCACTTACCTGCCGGCGCTGTACAGCGGCCAATGGGCCGGCACCATGTGCCTGACCGAGCCCCACGCCGGTACTGACCTTGGCATCATCCGCAGCAAGGCCGAGCCCCAGGCCGATGGCAGCTACAAGGTCAGCGGCACCAAGATCTTCATCACTGGCGGCGACCAGGACCTGACCGAGAACATCATCCACCTGGTGCTGGCCAAACTGCCGGATGCGCCGGCCGGGCCCAAGGGCATTTCGCTGTTTCTGGTGCCCAAGTACCTGGTCAATGCCGACGGCAGCCTTGGCCAAGGCAACGCGGTCAGCTGTGGTTCGCTCGAGCACAAGATGGGCATCAAGGCCTCGGCCACCTGCGTAATGAACTTCGATGGCGCCACCGGCTACCTGATCGGTGAACAGAACCGTGGACTGGCGGCGATGTTCACGATGATGAACTACGAGCGCCTGTCGATCGGCATTCAGGGCATTGGTTGCGCCGAGGCCTCCTACCAGAATGCCGCGCGCTATGCCTGCGAACGCCTGCAGAGCCGGGCGCCCACCGGCGCCCAGGACCCGCAGCGGATTGCCGACCCGATCATCGTCCACCCGGATGTACGGCGCATGTTGCTGACCATGCGCGCCCTGACCGAAGGCGGACGCGCCTTCGCCACCTACGTCGGCCAGCAACTGGATATTGCCAAGTACGCTGAAGACGCCGAGGAGCGCGACGCGGCGCAACACCAGGTGGCGCTACTGACACCTGTGGCCAAGGCCTTCTTCACCGACAATGGCCTGGAGAGCTGCGTACTTGGCCAGCAGGTGTTTGGCGGCCACGGCTATATTCGCGAATGGGGTCAGGAGCAATTGGTGCGCGATGTGCGCATTGCGCAGATCTACGAGGGCACCAACGGCATCCAGGCGCTGGACTTGCTCGGCCGTAAAGTGGTGGCCGATGGCGGCAAGGCGCTGGCTGCCTTTGCCGCGCAGATTCGCGAGTTTGCCCAGGCACAACCGCCTTTTTGCCAGCCGCTGCTTAACGCCCTGAACGAGCTGGAAGACCTGAGCCAGTGGCTATGCACGCAAGCGAGCCGCGACCCGAACGCCATTGGCGCAGCCTCAGTGGAGTACCTGCAGTTGTTCGGCTACGTCGCCTACGCCTACATGTGGTCACGCATGGCCGCCGTCGCCCGCGACGCGCTGGTGCACGACCCGGCGTTCTACGGCGCCAAGCTGGCCAGCGCCGGGTTCTTCTTCGAACGCCTGCTGCCACGCACGCTGTCGCTGCAAGCCAGTATCCGCGCCGGCAGTGCCCCGTTGTTCGAGTTGGATGCCGCGCAGTTCTGAAACCTGGCCTGCGACGCTGAACAGGCGTCGCAGGCTTACCTTCCGTCCGTGATTTTGTAAGCAATCATTGTCAGATCCGCGGTTTTACGCGGGTTTGACGGTAAAAAAGCCTACAACTGATAGTCATTCGCCATTATCTCGGTTCTCGCCCACCTACCCTGCAAGGTAGAATGGACAAAACCGGGAGTTTCAATGAATCACACCAGTCTCAGCGCCGCCGAATACGATGCCATCACCGATGCCGCCGCGCAGTGGTGCCTGCGCTTGCAAGCTGAAGACTGCACAGCCGCCGAGCGGCGCGCGTTTGAGCAATGGCTGAGTGCCAACCCGCTGCACCTGCAGGAATATCAGGCGATGCTGGAAATCTGGCAGACCGCCGACCATCTGCCCCGCAGCGTCCCGGACAACGTGGTGCCCCTGCCACAGCGCCAGCGCAACCACTGGCAGCGTTTCGCCACGGCGGCAGCCATCGCCCTGGTGGCGCTGCCAGCCGGCGCCTGGGTCGGTTGGGAGCAAGGCTGGTTGCCCAATAGCTATCAGCACCTGGAAAGCAACGGCCAGCTCAGCCGCGTTGTGCTCGGCGACGGCAGCGAGGTCGAACTGAACCTCAATACCGAGCTGCGCTTTAGCAACTACAAGGATGAGCGCCGGGTCACCCTGATCAAGGGTGAAGCCTTCTTCAAGGTCAGCCATGACAGCCAGCATCCCTTCGTGGTGCATGCGGCCAATGGCTGGACGCGGGTCACCGGTACCCAGTTCAACGTGTGGAAGTACGATGATCAGGTCAAGGTGACCCTGGTCGAAGGTTCAGTGCTGGTCAGCAGCGATGGCCAGGCCAGCGACAGCAGCTATCGTCTGGGCCCGGGCATGCAGGCCAGCTACAAGGCCGGCGACTACGAGCCACGCCTGAGCCAGACCTACAACCAGGACAACAGCCTGGCCTGGCGCAGCGGCAAGCTGATCCTCGACAACCAGAGCCTGGCCCAGGCCTTGCCAATGATCAACCGCTACCTGGACAAACCGCTGCTGCTGGCCGATGCCAGCACTGGCAGCATCCGCATCAGCGGTATCTACAACACCAGCGAAATCAAGCGCCTGGTCAGCGCCTTGCCCAAGGTGTTGCCGGTCTACCTGACCCGGAACAAAAACGGCAACATGGTGCTCAACCGCATCTCGCCACCTGCCAAAGGCTGAGCCTTGCGCTCAGCCCGTCGCCTGCGTCAGAGCATCATCGCCGCCAGCCAACCGAATGCCAGCAATGGCAGGTTGTAATGGATAAAGGTCGGTACCACGGTGTCCCAGATATGGTGATGCTGACCATCGACGTTCAGGCCCGAGGTCGGCCCCAGGGTCGAGTCCGACGCCGGTGAACCGGCATCCCCCAAGGCTCCAGCGGTACCGACGATGCACACTGTCGCCACAGGATCGAAGCCCAGTTGCACGCACAGCGGCACGAAGATCGCCGCCAGGATCGGCACGGTGGAGAACGAGGAGCCGATGCCCATGGTCACCAGCAGGCCGACCAGCAGCATCAACAGCGCACCAATGCCCTTGCTGTGATTGATCCAGGCCGCCGAGGCCTCGACCAGGGACTTGACCTCGCCGGTGGCCTTCATCACGTCGGCGAAGCCTGATGCGGCGATCATGATGAAGCCGATCATGGCCATCATCTTCATGCCTTCGGTGAACAGGTCATCGGTGTCTTTCCAGCGCACGATGCCCGAGACCGAGAAAATCAGAAAACCGGCCATGGCGCCGATGATCATCGAGTCCAGCCACAGCTGGATGATGAACGCCGCCGCAATGGCAACACCGGCCACCAGCAGGGTCAGCGGGTTGTAGCGCACCGTGACCTGCTCGACCTGCTCGATTTTCTCCAGGTCATACTCACGCTTCTTGCGATAGCTGATGAACACCGCCACCAGCAGGCCAAAGAGCATGCCCGCGGCCGGGATGGCCATGGCGTGGGTAACGTTGACGCCGCTGACATCCACGCCGCTGCGGCTGACACTGCCCAGCAGGATCTGGTTAAGGAAGATGTTGCCAAAGCCCACCGGCAGGAAGATATACGGGGTGATCAGGCCGAAGGTCATCACGCAGGCCACCAGGCGCCGGTCGATCTGCAGCTTGGTCAATACATACAGCAGCGGCGGCACCAGCAACGGAATGAAGGCGATATGGATCGGCAGAATGTTCTGCGACGAAATCGCCACCACCAGCAGCAGAGCGATCAACAGCCATTTGACCTTGCCGCCGTTGCTATGCCCCTGCCGGTCGATCATGGCCAGAGCGCGATCCGCCAAGGCATGGGCCATGCCCGACTTGGCAATGGCTACGGCGAAAGCGCCAAGCAACGCGTACGACAACGCCACCGTGGCACCGCCACCCAGCCCGCCATTGAAGGCCTTGAGCGTGCCTTCGATGCCCAGGCCACCGACCAGGCCACCCACCAGGGCGCCGACGATCAGGGCGATCACCACATGCACGCGGGACAGGCTCAATATCAGCATGATGCCGACCGCGGCAATTACTGCATTCATTCTGTGACCTCTAGAAACCAGACAAAAAGCGACCGATCCGGCGACAGACTGCTCGCAAGCAGTGGCCGAACGACAGGTATTTTTATGGAGGGCGCACACTCTGAAGCAGACCCCCGCGCTTGTCAAAAAAACGGAGTGTTGCGCCTGCGACAATAAGTCGCCTCAGCGACCGAAAACGACGCATTTAAATTGAACGTTTGAATAAAGAAAACGGCCTCGCGGCCGACATAGTCGGCAGCCTCAATCTTTCAGGATCTAAGGACTTCGCCATGTCGTTCAGACAACTTTCCATACAGTGGAAGATCACCCTGCTGGCCGGCCTGTGCCTGGCTGGCATCGTTACCCTGCTGGTGGGCCTCTCGCTGTATCGCATGGAGCACAGTACGCAACTGGTCAAGGCCAGCAGCATGCAGATGCTCACCGAAGCGGCCCAGGGGCGCATCGAATCCCAGGGCGAAGTCCAGGCCTTGAACATCCGTCGCCAGTTCATGGATGCCTACCAGTACGGTGCCGGTTTCGCCCGCCAGGTGCTGTTCCTGCGCGAACAGGCTGAGAAGCGCTTTCTCGATGCCTTCGACCTGCGCGAGGACATGACCCGCCAGGTACGCGCGGCGCTGCAGGCCAACCCCGACCTGCTCGGCCTGTCGCTGGTGTTCGAACCCAACGCGCTGGACAACAAGGACGCACTGTTCGTCAACCAGAAAGAACTGGGCAGCAACGAGAAAGGCCGCTTTGCCCTGTACTGGTCGCAACCGACCCCGGGCCAACTGACCTCCATGGCGCTGCCTGAGCGCGACATGAACGACACCAGCATCGGCCCCAGCGGCGAGCCGGCCAACACCTGGTCGGTGTGCCCGCGCACGACCCGCAAGGTCTGTGTGATCGAGCCCTACTTCTATGAGATCAACGGCCAGCAGGTGCTGATGACCAGCATCGTGTTCCCGCTGATGGCCGCCGACAAGGTGATCGCCACCCTGTCCATCGACATCAATCTCAACAGCCTGCAGGCCTTGAGCCAACAGGCCAGCCGCAATCTTTACCAGGGCCAGACCCAGGTCGGTATCCTCAGCCCGGTAGGCCTGCTGGCCGGCTACAGCCCGGATGCCGGCAAGCTGGCCCAACGTTTCGACCAGGTCGACGCGGAAAAAGGCGCCGAGCTGATCCGCCTGCTGGGCGACAGCACGCCGCTGCACAGCCTCCACCACAACCAGCGCCTGAAGGTGCTGGCCTCGTTCGCGCCGATCCCTGGCGGCAAGCCTTGGGGCGTGTTGCTCGACGTACCGGAAAGCGCCCTGACCGGCCCGGCCGAAGCCCTCAAGCAAGAGCTCGACCAACGCAACACCAGCGGCACCCTGATGGAACTGGGCCTGGGCCTGCTGGCGGCCATCGTCGGCCTGCTGCTGATCTGGCTGATGGCGCGCACCGTGACCCGGCCGATCCTCGGCGTGGCGGCCATGCTCAAGGACATCGCCAGCGGCGAAGGCGACCTGACCCGCCGCCTGACCTACGACAAGCGCGACGAACTGGGTGAACTGGCCGGCTGGTTCAACCGCTTCCTCGACAAGCTGCAGCCGACCATTGCCGAGGTCAAGCGCTCGGTCCAGGCCGCCCGCGATACCGCCGACCAGTCCTCGGCGATCGCCAGCCAGACCAGCGCCGGTATGGAACAGCAGTATCGCCAGGTCGATCAGGTGGCCACCGCTTCCCACGAGATGAGTGCCACCGCCCAGGACGTCGCCCGTAGCGCCGCGCAAGCCGCCCAGGCTGCCCGCGACGCCGACCAGGCCACCCGCCAGGGCCTGGCCGTGATCGACCGCACTACCAGCAGCATCGACACCCTCGCCGCCGACATGAGCACCGCCATGGGCCAGGTCGAAGGACTGGCCGAGAACAGCGAAAAGATCGGCTCGGTGCTGGAAGTGATCCGCTCGATCGCCGAGCAGACCAACCTCTTGGCGCTGAACGCCGCCATCGAGGCCGCCCGCGCCGGTGAAGCCGGTCGAGGGTTTGCCGTGGTCGCCGACGAGGTGCGCAACCTGGCCCGGCGCACCCAGGAATCGGTGGAAGAAACCCGCCAGGTGATCGAAGAGCTGCAGGCCGGCACCCGCGAAGTGGTCGGCGCCATGGACAGCAGCCATCGCCAGGCCCAGGGCAGCGTCGAGCAGGTCGGCCAGGCGGTCACCGCCCTGCAGCAGATCGGCAATGCGGTCACGGTGATCAGCGACATGAACCTGCAGATCGCCAGCGCCGCCGAAGAGCAAAGTGCGGTGGCTGAAGAGATCAACAGCAACGTGGCTACCATTCGTGACGTCACCGAATCGCTGTCGGAACAGGCCAACGAATCGGCGCGGGTCAGCCAGTCGCTCAACAGCCTGGCCAACCAGCAGCAGGGGCTGATGGATCAGTTCCGGGTGTAACCCCGTGGGAGCTGGCTTGCCAGCGATCGAGCGCAAAGCGCTCGCAGGTGGAGCCTCATGCAGGCCTCATCGCTGGCAAGCCAGCTCCCACAAAAACCTGCCGGCTCTCCTCTACTACACTTGCCAGACTCCCTACCTTGCGAGCGAGGCACAATGAAGCCGATCACCACCCTGCTGACCAGCGCACTCCTTGCGCTGGGGCTGATTACCTGCAGCCACGCCGCCGACAAATCCATGCCCATCCACTTCGGTGACATCACCTGGGAAAGCGGCAGCCTCACCACCGAGATCCTGCGGCTGATCGTCGAGAAAGGCTACGGTTACCCCACCGACACCCTGCCCGGCAGCACCGTGAGCATGGAAGTCGCGCTGGCACGCAACGACATCCAGGTCATCGGCGAAGAATGGGCCGGGCGCAGCCCGGCCTGGGTAAAGGCCGAGCAGGCCGGCCAGGTATTCAGCATCGGCGATACGGTGAAGAATGCCGATGAAGGCTGGTATGTGCCGGCGTACGTAATCAAGGATCTGGCGCCGCACCTGCGTTCGGTGGCCGACCTCAAGCAGTACAAGGCCGTGTTCAAGGACCCGGAGTCCCCCGACAAGGGCCGCTTCCTCAACAGCCCCAGCGGCTGGACCTCCGAGACCGTCAATAGCCAGAAGCTCAAGGCCTATGGCCTGGACAACGACTACGTGAACTTTCGCAGCGGCTCGGGTGCCGCCCTCGATGCCGAAATCACTTCAGCCATCCGCCGCGGCAAACCGGTGCTGTTCTACTACTGGAGCCCTACCCCGCTCATGGGCCGCTACGACCTGGTACGCCTTGAGGAGCCGCCGTTCAACGCCGAGGCCTGGCAGACCCTGACCGATGCCAGCCATCCAAACCCGCAAGGCACGCGCTCACTGCCGGCAAAATTGTCCATTGGTGTTTCTGCGCCATTCAAAAAGGATTATCCGCAACTGGTCGAGTTCTTCGCCAAGGTCGACCTGCCCATCGACACCCTCAACAAGACCCTGGCGCAGATGAGCGAAAAGCGCGAGTCGCCCAAGGAGGCAGCACTCAGGTTCATGCGTGATAACCCGAACATCTGGAAAGCCTGGCTACCCGCCGAGATCGCGGGCAAGGTCGAGGCGAGCCTGTGAGTGGAGGCTTTCCCGAAACGTTGCACTTCTCCTTTGCCGACGCCGTTAACCGCTTCGTTGATTGGCTGGTACTGGCTTACGGCGATCAATTGCGCAATGTCTCCGATGGCCTGCTGCAGGTACTGGTCGGCCTGGAAAACCTGCTACGCCTGACGCCTTGGTGGCTGTTGCTGGTGATCGTCGCACTGATGACCTGGCACGCCAGCCGCAGTGTCGTCCGTGCCCTGGTGCTCAGCGGCCTGTTGTTTCTGATCGGCGTGGTCGGCCTGTGGGACAAGCTCCTGCAAACCTGTGCGCTGGTGCTGGTGAGCACCGGCCTGTGCGTACTGATCGGCATCCCGGTGGGCGTCCTGCTGGCCAGCCGGCCCTTGGCGCGCAAGCTGCTGATGCCGGTGCTCGACGTCATGCAGACCCTGCCCAGCTTCGTCTACCTGATCCCGGTGTTGATGCTGTTCGGCCTGGGCAAGGTGCCGGCCATCTTCGCCACCCTGATCTATGCCCTGCCGCCCCTGATCCGCCTGACCGAACTGGGCCTGAGCCAGATCGACCCGAGCCTGACCCAGGCGGCTCACGGCCTGGGGGCCAGTCGCTGGCAGCGACTGCGGCGGGTGCAACTGCCGCTGGCGATGCCGAGCATCATGGCCGGGCTCAACCAGTCGGTGATGATGGCCCTGTCGATGGTGGTGGTCGCCTCGATGATTGGCGCGCGCGGGCTGGGAGAAGATGTGCTGGCGGGGATTCAGACGCTCAATGTTGGCAAAGGCGTGGAGGCCGGCTTGGCGATTGTGGCGCTGGCGATGGTGATTGACCGGATCACCCAGGCGTATGGCCAGCCGCGTCATAGTTAGCGATTGAGGGCCTCATCGCGGGTCAAGTCGGATCGCCGCACCGCAGCTCCTACATGACCCGCGATGCTATCTGACCTTGCGCGGCAGCTCGATGCTGACCCGCAATCCACCCAACGGGCTTTCCAGCAAACGCATCTGCCCACCCCAGGCCTCGACGATGTCGCGCACGATGCCCAGACCCAGGCCGTGACCATCGACCTGCTCATCAAGCCGGGTCCCGCGCTCAAGGACTTGCTCGCGCGCCTTCTCCGGGATGCCCGGGCCGTCATCATCGATCCACAGGCAATAGTGTTGCGCTTGTTCTTCGATGCTCAGCCGCACTTCGCTGTCAGCCCATTTGCAGGCGTTGTCCAGCAGGTTGCCCAGCAGTTCGAGCAGGTCTTCACGATCCCAGGGCAGCAACAAACCTGCGGGTACCTGCTTGCTCAGTTCCAGGCCTTCACCATGGATCATGCCCAGGGTCGACAGCAACCCCGGCAGCTCTGCATCGCAATCAAACAGGGCGCCCGGCAATGCGTCACCGGCCAAACGTGCGCGGTTGAGTTCGCGACTCAGGCGCTGCTGGATCTGCTCGAGCTGGTCTCGCAACTGGGCACGGACTTCCGGCAGGTCCCTGAGGCGTTCGCTGGAGGCCAGGCTGAGCAGCACCGCCAGAGGCGTCTTCAGCGCATGCCCAAGGTTGCCCAGGGCATTGCGTGAACGACGCAAGCTGTCTTCAGTGTGGGCCAGCAAGTGGTTGATCTGTGCGACCAGGGGCTCGAGCTCTGTCGGCACCTGGGTATCGAGCTGTGACCGCTGGCCCTGCTGCAACTGGGCGATCTGTTCGCGGGCACGTTCCAGCGGGCGCAATGAACGGGTCACGGTGATGCGTTGCAGCACCAGGATCAGCAACAGCGCGACCAGGCCCAGGCCCAGGCCGATCTGCTGCATGCGCCTGAAGCCATCGCGCACCGGGGTATAGTCCTGGGCGACACTGATGGAAATCGCCTGGCCCAGTCGCCGGTAGTCGGCTCGCAGGACCAACAGTTGCTGGCCCTCGGGTCCAAGCTGCAGCCCGGTGTGCAGGCCCGGTGTTGCCGGAGCCGGCATGTCCATGTCCCACAACGAACGCGAGCGCCAGTTGCCGCCGTCGAAGTCGATGCGAAAGTAATAGCCCGAGAACGGCCGCTTGTAGGCCGAGGAGATCCGTCGCTCGTCCAGTTCCAGCCCAGTCTGGCCGCGCACCAGGGCAACCAGCAGGTTTTCACTCTCCTTGCGCAGCCCCGTCTCCAGGTAGCGTTGCAGCCCGGCTTCGAACAGCCACAGGCTGAGCTGGGCCAGGACCAGCCCGACCAGCACCAGTACCGCAATCAGGCCAAGGCTCAAGCGTGCCTGGATCGACTTCACTCGCTGCTCCCGGCATAGCGGTAGCCCTGGCCGCGGCGGGTCTCGATCACACTGCGGCCAAGCTTGCGGCGCAGGTGGTTGACGTGTACTTCCAGGACGTTGGAATCCCGTTCGGTTTCACCGTCATAGAGGTGTTCGGCCAGGTGACTTTTCGACAGGATCTGTTGCGGGTGCAGCATAAAATATCGCAGCAGGCGAAACTCGGCAGCGGTGAGCTGGATGTCGACGCCGGCACGGGTCACACACTGGCGGCCTTCGTCCAGCTGCAGGCCGGCGGCGTCCAGGGTCGGCTGGTTGGCAAGCCCACGCGCACGGCGCAGCAGCGACTGGATACGCAGCTGCAGTTCTTCCGGGTGAAAGGGCTTGCTCAGGTAGTCGTCGGCGCCGGCCTTCAAGCCCTCGATACGCTCGGCCCAGGAGCCGCGCGCGGTGAGGATCAACACCGGTGTCGCCAGGCCAGATGCGCGCCACTGGGCCAGCACCTCGAGGCCCGGCAAGCCGGGCAGCCCGAGGTCGAGAATGATCAGGTCATAGGGTTCGCTGCTGCCCTGGTAGACCGCATCCCTGCCGTCGGCCAGCCAGTCGACCGCATAACCCTGGCGTTGCAGGCTCTGGGTCAGTTCATCTGCCAGCGGCACGTTGTCCTCGACCAGTAACAGGCGCATCAGTCATCTTCCTCGTCTTTGAGCAGCGCTCCATTGGTAGCGTCGAGCTTGATCTCGCGCACCACGCCTTCAGGGGTCAGCAATTCGACCTCGTACTCGTACCTGTCGTGTTTCTGTTCCAGCTCCGCCTCCAGCAATGTCGCCCCGGGATAGCGTCCCAGGGCGTCTTTGAGCAGTTGCTCCAACGGCAGGATGATGCCCCGCTCGCGCAGTTGCAGGGCTTCGTCCTGATCGAGGTCGCGGGCCGAAGCCAGCGAGCAGAGGGCCAACAGCGCAATGAGAACGGTCTGTGCTGCTCGCATGCAAGGGCTCATCAGGTATCCTGAGCGTCCTTGAGGACTTCGCCGGTCTTGGCATCGAGATCAACGTCCCACTCGACGTTCTGGGCGTCACGCAGTTCGACCTTGTAGATATAGCGACCGTACTCGTCTTCCAGTTCGGAATCGGTGACGGTTGCGCCTGGGTGCTTGGCGATGGCGGCGGCCTTGAGTTCGTCCAGCGACTTGATGCTCTTGGCGTTGACCAGTTTTACCACTTCATCAGGCTGTACATCTTTAGCCAGCGCGACGTTGGCGCTCAGGGCAAGGGCAGCAGTGGCGAACAGGGCAGTCAAAGTTTTCATCGTGTCTCTCCGTTGAGATCAAAAATGTTTCTACGGGGCCTAGAGTACCCAACCGAACTTAATTGAAGCTGAAAACAACTGGCGACATGATAGCGCAGCCCTGCCCCACATCTGGACCGCTGTTCTTTATAATTACCGGCTCAAGACCGCGAGGCCCGTATGAGCGCAATCCATATCAAGTACCCGGCCCTGACCCTCAAGGCCGGCAGCCGTGCCCTGCAACGCATACGCGAAGGTGGCTTGCAGGCAGCGGATGTGGGTGTGTTGCCAGGCGCTGCGGGCGGCCCCAAGGCTTTGGGCATCCAAGGGCTGGACCTGGCATTGTTCGGCCAGTGGTTACCCGGCACACCGCGTGAACGGGCGCTGATCGGTGCCTCGATCGGCTCCTGGCGCTTCGCCAGTGCCTGCCTGCCCAACCCGGCCCAGGCCCTGCAGCGCTTGGGGCAGCTGTACACCGAACAGGACTTTGCCAAGGGTGTGACCCAGGCTGAAGTCAGCCGCAGCTGCGAGCGCATGCTCGATGAATTGCTCGAAGGGCGCGACGCGCAGGTCCTCGAAAGTTCGGACTATCGCCTGAACATCATGGTGGTAAGAAGCCACGGGCTGCTTGCCCATGATCATCGCGGGCGCCTGGGCATGGGCCTGTCATCGGTGATCGCCGACAACCTGATCGGCCGCCCGCGCCTGGCCCGGCACTTCGAACGGATCATTCTTCACGATGCCCGTAGCGGTCCGCCGTTGCAGGCACTGACCGACTTCCCGTCGCGCTACCTGGCGCTGGATATCAACAACCTGCGGCATGCCCTCCTGGCTTCCGGGTCGATCCCCATGGTCATGCAAGGCGTGCGCGATATCCCCGGCGCAGGCCAGGGGACCTACCGTGATGGCGGGCTGCTCGACTATCACCTGGACCTGCCCTACGCCGGTGACGATATCGTGCTTTACCCGCACTTCACCGACAAGGTCATCCCCGGCTGGTTCGACAAGGCCCTGCCCTGGCGCCGCGGTGACGCCCAACGCTTACGTAATGTCCTGCTGCTGGCACCCTCGCCGCAGTACCTGGCCAGCCTGCCCTACGGCAAGCTGCCGGACCGCAGCGACTTCAAGCGTTTCATGGGGGATGCCGGTAGCCGCCAGCGTTATTGGCACAAGGCAATGGCCGAAAGCCAGCGCTTGGGCGACGAGCTGCTTGAGCTGATAGAAACCGGCAAGCTGCACACGCATCTGCAACCACTGAAGTGACCATGCTGGTAAACTGACAGCCAGCATTGGTTTACAGAGTCAAGACATCGTGGAAATTTTCAAAGAGTTTACATTCGAATCGGCACACCGCCTGCCCCACGTCCCTGAAGGGCACAAGTGTGGTCGCCTGCATGGTCACTCGTTCAAGGTTGCCCTGCACCTGACCGGCCCGCTCGACCCGCATACTGGCTGGATTCGCGATTTCTCCGAGATCAAGGCGATCTTCAAGCCACTGTACGAGCAACTGGATCACAATTACCTGAACGACATTCCTGGCCTGGAGAACCCGACCAGCGAAGTGATCGCCAAATGGATCTGGGATCAGGTCAAGCCGCTGCTGCCGGAGCTGTCCAAGGTACGGATTCATGAGACCTGCACCAGTGGTTGCGAGTACTACGGCGACTGAATCGGTAAATGGATGTGAAGAGACCACCCTGCGGGGTGGTTTTTTTCGGCTGGTTTTCACTCATGTGCGGCGGTGCGACGCTCCCACAGACGCCATAAAGACAAAACCCCTACCTGCGTACGCAGATAGGGGTTTCGGAATTTAATCTTGACGATGACCTACTCTCACATGGGGAAACCCCACACTACCATCGGCGATGCATCGTTTCACTGCTGAGTTCGGGATGGGATCAGGTGGTTCCAATGCTCTATGGTCGTCAAGAAATTCTGTTGCCAGAAGGTCTTGTTTAAGACACTCCAGCGAATCGGGTATGTGATGTTTTGTGAGTTACAAATTCTCGGCTTTGCAGTCTTCACAACACCGCAATCTGGTCATTCGACGCAAATTGCTTGGGTGTTATATGGTCAAGCCTCACGGGCAATTAGTATTGGTTAGCTCAACGCCTCACAGCGCTTACACACCCAACCTATCAACGTCGTAGTCTTCGACGGCCCTTCAGGGAGCTCAAGGCTCCAGTGAGATCTCATCTTGAGGCAAGTTTCCCGCTTAGATGCTTTCAGCGGTTATCTCTTCCGAACATAGCTACCCGGCAATGCCACTGGCGTGACAACCGGAACACCAGAGGTTCGTCCACTCCGGTCCTCTCGTACTAGGAGCAGCCCCTCTCAAATCTCAAACGTCCACGGCAGATAGGGACCGAACTGTCTCACGACGTTCTAAACCCAGCTCGCGTACCACTTTAAATGGCGAACAGCCATACCCTTGGGACCGGCTTCAGCCCCAGGATGTGATGAGCCGACATCGAGGTGCCAAACACCGCCGTCGATATGAACTCTTGGGCGGTATCAGCCTGTTATCCCCGGAGTACCTTTTATCCGTTGAGCGATGGCCCTTCCATACAGAACCACCGGATCACTAAGACCTACTTTCGTACCTGCTCGACGTGTCTGTCTCGCAGTCAAGCGCGCTTTTGCCTTTATACTCTACGACCGATTTCCGACCGGTCTGAGCGCACCTTCGTACTCCTCCGTTACTCTTTAGGAGGAGACCGCCCCAGTCAAACTACCCACCATACACTGTCCTCGATCCGGATAACGGACCTGAGTTAGAACCTCAAAGTTGCCAGGGTGGTATTTCAAGGATGGCTCCACGCGAACTGGCGTCCACGCTTCAAAGCCTCCCACCTATCCTACACAAGCAAATTCAAAGTCCAGTGCAAAGCTATAGTAAAGGTTCACGGGGTCTTTCCGTCTAGCCGCGGATACACTGCATCTTCACAGCGATTTCAATTTCACTGAGTCTCGGGTGGAGACAGCGCCGCCATCGTTACGCCATTCGTGCAGGTCGGAACTTACCCGACAAGGAATTTCGCTACCTTAGGACCGTTATAGTTACGGCCGCCGTTTACCGGGGCTTCGATCAAGAGCTTCGCGTTAGCTAACCCCATCAATTAACCTTCCGGCACCGGGCAGGCGTCACACCCTATACGTCCACTTTCGTGTTTGCAGAGTGCTGTGTTTTTAATAAACAGTCGCAGCGGCCTGGTATCTTCGACCGGCATGGGCTTACGGAGCAAGTCCTTCACCCTCACCGGCGCACCTTCTCCCGAAGTTACGGTGCCATTTTGCCTAGTTCCTTCACCCGAGTTCTCTCAAGCGCCTTGGTATTCTCTACCCAACCACCTGTGTCGGTTTGGGGTACGGTTCCTAGTTATCTGAAGCTTAGAAGCTTTTCTTGGAAGCATGGCATCAACCACTTCGTCGCCTAAAGGCAACTCGTCATCAGCTCTCGGCCTTAAGATCCCGGATTTACCTAAGATCTCAGCCTACCACCTTAAACTTGGACAACCAACGCCAAGCTGGCCTAGCCTTCTCCGTCCCTCCATCGCAATAACTAGAAGTACAGGAATATTAACCTGTTTTCCATCGACTACGCTTTTCAGCCTCGCCTTAGGGACCGACTAACCCTGCGTCGATTAACGTTGCGCAGGAAACCTTGGTCTTTCGGCGTGGGAGTTTTTCACTCCCATTGTCGTTACTCATGTCAGCATTCGCACTTCTGATACCTCCAGCAAGCTTCTCAACTCACCTTCACAGGCTTACAGAACGCTCCTCTACCGCAT
>NZ_CP071706.1:270000-2090000 GCF_000696345.2 Pseudomonas donghuensis | reverse complement strand
GCCGACGCCTCTTGCGGCAGCAAAGGCTACAAGGTGATTGCCCGCTCAGGTGACGGCGACGCCGAACCTGGTGACTACCCGTTTGGCCTCAATCCGACCGGCTACACCAGTCGCAGCATGATCGTCATCTGCAAGTAACCTGATCCAATAACAAGGGCAGCCCGCAGGCTGCCCTTTTTGTTGGTGCGTGAGCTCTGAACTTAGATCGGCCCGGTTCGAACCTGCAGCCACTTCAAGGCCGCACCATCCAGCAAGGGTTCGAGGCGCTCACGAACCTGTGCGTGGTAATGATTGAGCCAAGCACGCTCCTCGGCGCTCAGCCGATCCGGCAGCAGGCAGCGGGTATCAATGGGGCACAGGGTCAGGGTTTCAAACTCCAGAAAATCACCGAACGCGCTTTTACCCACCTCACGGTTGAACACCAGGTTCTCGATACGTACGCCCCACTCGCCCGGGCGATAGGTACCCGGTTCGATCGAGGAGATCATCCCTGCTTGCATCGCCGTCTGTGGCGCCGCGGCCGCCTGATAGGCGATGACCTGCGGCCCTTCATGCACATTCATGAAATAGCCGACGCCATGCCCCGTGCCATGACCGTAATCGACCTGGTCAGCCCAGATCGGCGCCCGGGCAATGGCATCGAGCAGCGGTGATGGGATGCCCCGCGGAAAACGCGCCCGCGACAATGCAATGACGCCCTTGAGCACTCGGGTGCAATCCTGCTTCTGTTCAGTACTGGGCTCACCGATGGGGACCATGCGGGTAATGTCAGTAGTGCCACCAAGATACTGTCCGCCGGAATCGATCAGTAGCAGGCCATTGCCTTCGATACGCGCATGAGACGCTTCGGTTGCCCGGTAATGCGGCATGGCGCCATTGGCATTGAAGGCGGCGATGGTCGAGAAGCTCAGCGAGACGAACCCGGGACGACGCGCGCGCGCGGCGCTGAGCTGTTCATCCACCGTCAACTCTGTGAGCGGCTCTGCACGCGCCTGGGCCGCTTCAAACCAGGCGAAGAATTCGCACAGCGCCGCGCCGTCCTGCGCCATGACCTGGCGAATGTGCTCAAGGTCGACCTCGCTTTTCTGCGACTTCGACAACGTGGTCGGATTCAACCCTTCGATCAGGCGAACCCCAGGGGTGGTATTGGCCAACAAACCACTGGTAACCCGGGCCGGGTCGACCAACAGGCTTTCACCGGCGGGAATCGCGGCCAGCGCCTGAGTCACCTGCGCATAGTCGCGCAAGGTGATGCCATCGACTTCCAGCACATGACGCAAGTGCTCGTCGACCTTACTCAAGGCAACGAACAGGGTTGCCTGGTTCTGGCTGATCAAGGCGAAGGAGACGAACACCGGGTTATAGGAAACGTCACTGCCGCGCAGGTTGAACAACCAGGCAATGTCGTCCAGGGTGGCGATGAAGTGCCAATCGGCAGCGCGTTCGCGCAGGGTCAGGCGCAGGTTGGCCAACTTCTCGGCACGGCTGATGCTGGCCTCGGGTGGCAAATGCTGATACACCGGGTTGCCGGGCAATGCCGGCCGGTCATCCCAGACCTCTGCCAGCAAGTCCTTCTCGGTCAGCAAGCGCACATTGCGAGCCTTGAGCCGCTCACCCAGCTGACGCGCCGATGCCAGCGCCATTACTGCGCCATCCACCGCTACCGCACCACCTTCCGGAGCCTGATCGGCCAACCATTCCAGTGGACCAGGTTTACCCGGCTGCAGTTTCACCAGCTCGATAGTGCTGCCCGCCAGCTCCTTCTCGGCTTGCTCCCAGTAACGGCTATCCGCCCACACACCGGCGAAATCAGCGGTAACGATCAGGGTACCGACCGAACCGTGGAAACCGGACAACCATTGCCTGGCCTGCCAGTACCCGGGCAGGTACTCGGAAAGATGCGGGTCAGCCGACGGCACCAGCAAGGCATCGACCCCCTCGCGCTGCATCACTTCACGAATACGTGCCAGACGCGTATTCACCGCTCCCTGCGTTGAAGACTGTGTGCTCATGCTGACTCCTGCTACCACGATATCCATTGTTGTTGGCGCAGATAATGGATCAGCCTTCAGCCATGGGCAACCGCCCAGAAGGGTTGTGAGTGTAACGAGGCCTTTATTGCCCGAACCGCCTCATCAATATCCTGCGCCTGGGTATAGCGCCCCAGGCTCAAGCGAATGGTCTGGCGCGCTGCTTGCGGGGCAAGCCCCAGCGCAAGCAGCACATGGGAAGCAGCATTGGCCGCCGAGTTGCAGGCGGAAGTCGAGGAGAATGCCAGGGTTCGGGCCAATTGCGCGAAGTCGGGACACTCAGCGCTGAAGGTCAGGCTCAGGGTGTGGGCGATTCGCTGCCTGACACTGCCATTGAGCTGAACCCCCGGCACCGTCAATAGCTGTTCCAGCAAGCGTTGCTGCAGTTGGCGGATGCGTGCGGTTTCCTCAACGAAAAGCGCCCCGGCCACGGCAAAGGCCTCGCCCATGCCAACGATCTGATGGGTCGCCAGGGTGCCTGAGCGCAAGCCGCCCTCATGCCCGCCGCCATGGATCTGCGCCTGTAACAAGGGCCTGGCACGCTCGCCGACGTAAAGGGCGCCAATGCCTTTGGGGCCATAGACCTTGTGTGCAGAAAAAGACATCAGGTCCACCTGCCAGCACGCCAGGTCGATCGGTAGCTTGCCCGCCCCCTGGGCAGCGTCAACATGCAGCAGTGCACCATGCTGGCGAACCACCTCGGCTAACGCGGGGATGTCGTTGACGGTCCCCAGTTCGTTGTTCACCAACATCAACGACACCAGGAAGGTGTCTTCGCGCAACGCGTTGCGCAGTGCTTGCGGGCTGATCAGGCCCTGGTCATCGGGCGTCAGCAAGGTCAGGGCGAACCCGTCCTGTTCCAGCTGACGCACCGTGTCGAGCACCGCCTTGTGTTCGATCTGACTGGTAATGATATGGCCACCCCGGCGCCCCTGGGCAAGGCCCTTGAGCGCCAGGTTGTTCGATTCGGTGGCCCCCGACGTCCAGATGATCTGCTCGGCTTGCGCGCCGACAAGCCCGGCAACCTGTGCCCGGGCACGCTCCACGGCCGCACGGGCGCTCTGCCCATAGCAGTGGGAGCTGGACGCCGGGTTGCCGAAAGTGCCGGAAACGCCCAGGCACTCGACCATTGCCTGGATGACTCGCTCGTCGACCGGTGTCGTGGCGGCGTAGTCGAAATACAGCGGAAGATTATTCATGACGGCATGGCTCTCGGGTTGTTGTCGCCGTGCAAAGCAGGCGCTTCCTAAATCCGTGTAGGTAAAGTGCGATCCCATACTGCACCAGCCCTGGTTAGAACAATAAATTATTAATAATTATACTTATATAACAAATATCGGATCCGCTAATCACCGCTGCTGAACTTCTGCCGCTAAAGGACTTCACAATCAGTAGAGCCCCGCACAGGAGAAATCGCCATGCCACTGGGAAGTAAAGCCAACTACCCCGACAAGCAGTCTGGCGGCGGTAAGCGCGCCGGTGGCTCGCGCGCCAAAACCAGCGATGCCCTGCAGCACGCCTCCTGAACCCCGCAGAGGACCTGCCCATGCTCCGCTCAACCGACCGCAAGCAAGGCGTAGTGCTGCTGGATACGCGTCAAACCACACCCGCGCACGAGCACAGCGTGCACCTGAAGCTCGCCGAACGGCTCGCGCAGCTATTTCACACCGAGGTGGTAACACCCGCACAGCCGCCCACGGCCAAGGAGAACTTCTACTACCTGCCCACCGAAACCTTGATTGGCCTTGCGCGCTATCGGGCGATGGGCATCAGTGCACCTACGGATCTGTATGGGGGCCTGGTCAGCCAGCCCTACATGGCCACCAAGGCGATCTCCCATCCGCTGCCCGCCGATGCACGCTTTCCGCTGGGCTGGACCGATGATTTTGCACGTCTGGCCAGCGACGCGCTGTTACGGGGCTATAGCGTATTCAGCCTGGACGATGCGATTCGGGCCGCCGAGCTGCTCTTGCGTGAAGGGCCCCTGCGCCTGAAACCGGTGCGCGCGACCGCGGGGCGCGGGCAAACGGTGGTCAACAACATGAAGGAGCTGGAACGCGCGCTGACCAGCATGGATGCGCAGGAGATCGCCCTCTGGGGGCTGACCCTGGAAGAAAACCTGAGCGAGGTGCAAACCTTCAGTGTCGGTCAGGCGCTGGTCGCCGGCATCCTTTGCAGTTACTACGGTACCCAGCAGTTGACCCGCGACCACCAGGGTGCAGACATCTACGGTGGTTCCGACCTGGTACTGGTGCGCGGAGACTATGACGCCCTGCTGCAACTGGCGCTGGAGGATCACCTGCGCCTGGCCATCACCCAGGCCAGGACCTACGAACAGGCTGCATTGCAGGCCTTCCCCGGTTTTATCGCTTCACGGCGCAACTATGACGTCGCGCGCGGCCTGAACAGCCAGGGCAAGCTGCGCAGCGGCGTACTCGAACAGTCCTGGCGCATCGGCGGTGCCAGCAGTGCCGAGGTTCTGGCGCTGCAGGCGTTTGCCGCCGACCCGGCATTGACACGGGTACGCGCCTCGACCCACGAAGCCTTTGACGCGCCTGAACTGCCCGCCGATGCCACCGTTTTTTATCAGGGGGACGACAGTGAAATCGGAAGCGTCTGCAAATACGCCCGGATCCGCGACTATGACCATCCATAGCGAACCGATTGAAATCCCGGTTGATGGTGAAAGTATTGCCGGGACCATCGTCAGCCCCGGCGCCAAGGTTCCCGGGATCCTTTTTGTGCACGGCTGGGGCGGCAGCCAGCAACGCGACCTGGCCAGGGCCAAGCAGATCACCGGGCTGGGTTGCGTGTGCATGACCTTTGACTTGCGTGGCCACGAGAAAACCGAAAGCCAGCGCCTGAGCGTTACCCGCGAGCAGAACCTGGCTGATCTGGTCGCCGCCTACGATCGGCTGGTCAGTCACCCGGCGGTCGATACCAGCGCCATCGCCCTGATCGGCAGCAGCTACGGGGGTTACCTGGCGACCCTGCTGACGGCATTGCGGCCGGTCAAATGGCTGGCGTTAAGGGTACCGGCGTTGTACTGGGACACTGAATGGGACGTGCCCAAGCAAGCGCTCAACCGTCAACGTCTTAGCGACTACCGTCAACGTGCTCTGGGCCCGGCTGACAACCGTGCACTGGGAGTCTGCGCCGAATTTGCCGGTGACGTGCTGCTGGTAGAGTCGGAACAAGACGATTTTGTGCCACACAGCACCTTGATGAGCTACCGCTCAGCGTTCGTCAGCGCCCATTCGCTGACCCACAGGATTGTCGATGGCGCCGATCACGCGCTCTCCAGCGACCGCAGCCAAAAGGCCTACAGCTCGATACTCAGCGCCTGGATCAGTGAGATGGTCATTGGCGCCCGCCTCGATCGCTACCCACACCATTCACCCTGGTATTCCTGACGCCATCGGCAGTTGGCAGTGCAGCCCATGTTCGGGGCCGCGGGCCAGGCTGCTGAGGGTATGGAAGGTATTGAAGTTGACACTCCTGGCCTGGTGCTGACGTATCAACTGCAAAAAAGGCTCCTGTTCGAAACTGCTGACAGCAGCTTCCCAAGCGGTTCGCGACTGCCATTGCAAGTATTGCAAGACCCTGCTGCCATCATCGCTGGCCTGGATACTGGCCGTTATCAGGCCGCTGTGTTGCTCGGCCAGGCGCTCGCTGCGCACCACCAGCGCCTGAGCCAGGGCGCGTTGGCGAGACGGCGCGACTTCGAACTCGATCATCTGGGTAAAACACAGGCTGTTGTCTGAAACCAGCATGGACATGCTCCCTCTGCCGTTGCACTTGCGGTGTGATGGCAGGCAGGGTAAAACCTCGAGTTAACTAGAGGTCAAGAGAAATTCCGCGATGCCCGATTCAGCCCCGAGCGCCCTCAGTGTCGGCCAATTGTCCGCGCGCAGTGGCGTTGCCGTGACGGCCCTGCACTTCTATGAAAGCAAGGGCTTGATTCACAGCACCCGTAGCGCCGGCAACCAACGGCGCTATCCACGCGAGACCCTGCGCCGCGTAGCGGTCATCAAGATGGCCCAGCGCCTGGGCATTCCCCTGGCAACCATTCATGCGGCACTACAAACGTTACCGGTGGGACGCGCACCCAGTGTGAAGGATTGGCAGCGGCTGTCGGAGCAATGGCGCCAGGACCTGACCCGGCGCATCGACACGCTGCTGGTGCTGCGGGACCAGCTCGACGGCTGTATTGGTTGCGGCTGCATGTCACTGCAAAGCTGCCCGTTGCGCAACTGTGACGATCAACTTGGCGAACAGGGCCCGGGCCCACAATTGCTCGAGCCTGGCCCCGAACGTAGCGACTAGTCGCCAGCCCCTGCCAAACGCAGCGCCAGCGCCTTGGCTTGCAAGGCGACATCGGTGACCGCCGTGCTCTCCCACCATAGGCCGCGCAAGGGTGGCCCCATGGCAAACAGGCGACGGCTTACCTGCCCTTCGGCATCGAGCACCGCCCCTCCCTCGTCGGCAGCGATCCCAAGGGCCAGAGGCCCTGGCTGGACCAGGCGGCGCTGCAGCAGGTTCTGCGGCAACGAGCGGGCAACCCGGCGCCAGTCGTATTCGATACCGGTGGAGTTGATCAACGCGGCAGCCGTTAGCCGTTCGACCAGCGCTTGCCCGCGAAAACGCAGCGTTACCACAGGCTGCCCGTCGACACCGATTTCGACTCCCTGCAGTGATGCCGCATGGATACGCAAACGCCCTTCTTCGACCAGGCGCGCCAGCAATGCCGCGCCCTGAGGCGGCGAACGATGATGATGGCTTTCCCACCAGGGTCGGACGTGGCGTACGAACTGGCGCTTGTGACGCTCGCTGGCCTGGCTCCAGAGCCTGGCGATATGCACACGCACGGTATCGAGCGGTGCCTGCCAGTCGATCCCCTGTTGTTGGGCGGTTCGGCATTGCCCGCGCAAGGCTCGTAACAATTGCAAGGGACTGCGCAGCGTCGGGTCAGTTGCCAGAAAATCTTCCCAGGCCGGCGGTTGCCGGCGTTCATGGGGCAAAAGGCCGTGGCGGGAGAACACCTCGATCAGCCCACGATGCCCGGCCGCCTGCAGCGACACTACGGCATCGACCATGGTCAAACCGGAACCGATGATGACCACCCGGCCATCGGCGTCAATCGACTGCATGGCCTGAATGTCCCAGGGATCGACCGCTGCGGTGTTCAATGCATTGTCGCTGAGCCGCGTGGTACGCGCCGCCGCAAACATGCCGGTGGCCAGCACAGCCCTGGTTGCGCGCAAGGTGCGCCCGTCGGCCAGACTGACGCTGACGCCCTGCTCGCCCACTGTCAGGTCAAGCGCTTCGGCCTGCACATGCTCAAGTTTCGAGCCCTGTTGTGAACCGATCGCCTCGGCTTCGGCCAGGCGCTGGCGCGCATAGACGCCAAACAGCCCGCGCGGCGCAAACAGCTCAGCCACGGGTACCTGCTGCTCGGCTGACTCCGGCCAACCGCCCGCTGCAATAAAGTGGCCGAGCCAGGCGGTCAGGTCATCGGCGTTGTCCGGATCGACACTCATGCGCGCGGCATTGCCATTGAGCGTGTGGCCCAGGTGTGTGGCGCTGTAGGCTTCACCACGGCCCAGCTCGCGGCGCGGCTCGACGATCAATACGCGGCGTTGCCCCGGTTGACGCAATAACTGGGCAGCCAGCATGGCGCCACTCAAGCCACCGCCGATGATCAGGACATCGCTCGCCAGGTTTTCTCGTTGCGCGCTCATCGGCTTCTCCGTCTTGTTTGCGCGCAATAATAAGCAGCAAAACACCCATTGCGCAGCCGGCCCCGTACCAAAGTAGGATCAGCCTCCAGGCGCGCAGAGGCGTCGCCGGTAATCACTGGGGGCAAACCCGGTGACTTTGAAGAACACTTTGCGAAAGGCGCCCGGATCCTGATAACCGACGCCCCAGGCGATCTGGTCGATGGATCGGTTGGTGAACTCGAGCATTCGGCAAGCCCGCCCCACCCGCACCTGCTGGCAGTACTCGGTTGGCTTGAGGCCGGTAGCACTGCGAAAGCGACGCAGGAAGGTGCGCGGCTCAAGGCCGGCACAATCAGCCATGGTCGCCAGCGACACGTCGCGCGCGCCGCTGCCCTGCAACCAGTGCTGGACCTTGAGCACCGCCTCGTCGCCGTGATCCAGCCGTGGGCTGAAAACACTGCCGGGGCGCTGCTCGCCGCTGACCCGCTGCACCGCAAGAAAACGCGCGGTTTGCGCAGCCAGGGTCTCACCCAGGTAACGCTCTACCAGCTTGAGGCCCAGGTCGGTCCAGGCCATCAAGCCGGCCGAGGTAATAATGTCGCCATCATCAAGCAGCGGCAGGTTGGCTTCTACCTGAACCCGGGGAAAACGCTCGGCCAGTGATTGGGCAAAATTCCAGTGAGTGGTCGCCGGGCGCCCATCGAGCAAGCCGCTGGCGGCGATGAAGAACACCCCGACGCAGACCGACACCAGCAACGCACCATCGCCATGCCATTGACGCAGACTGCCACGGTAGCGCGCGAGCAATTCCGGCGACGGGGCCTGGGTCAGGCTCGGCGGAATGACCATCGCGCGAAGTTGATGAGCAATGCCCGGATGGGTGTCGAATGAAACCTGCAACTGTTGATCAGCGCCCTCGCTCCAATGGCTTACGCGCAACACCGGCCGGTCCAGCGCTCCCAGTTCATGGCACAGGCGATTGGCCACGGCAAACAGGTCGGTCAGGCCATGGACCGCAGCCAACTGCGCACCGGGATACATCAGCACGCCAATTTCCAGAGTGTCCCGCGCTGTCGCCATTGTCAGTTTTTCCCGCCAATTTGTCGTTCGCGCCAATCCGCAAGCGCATCGCTCAAGCCTATAACTATCGCCACACCACAACCACTCTCGACACGAGGCTTTTACGATGAGCAAACAGGCACTGATCGTCATCGACATCCAGAACGATTACTTCCCCGGCGGCAAATGGACCCTGGATGGCGCCGATGCTGCGGCCGACAATGCCGCCAGCATCCTTGCAACCGCCCGTGCCCGCGGCGATCTGGTCGTGCACGTGCGCCACGAGTTCGAGTCCAGCGATGCACCGTTCTTCACCCCGGGCTCCGAAGGCGCGCAGATTCACCCCAAGGCGGCCAACCGCGCCGGTGAGCCGGTGGTACTCAAGCACAAGGTCAATGCATTTTTGGGTACCGAGCTCAAGCACCTGCTCGATGACGGGCAAATCAGCAACGTCACGGTGATCGGCAGCATGAGCCACATGTGCATCGATGCCGTCAGCCGCGCGGCTGCCGATTACGGCTATGGCGTCACGGTGGTTCACGATGCCTGCGCTACCCGCGCTCTGGAGTTCAACGGTGTCACGGTTCCGGCAGCCCATGTACATGCCGCTTACATGGCATCACTGGCCTTCGCTTACGCCCAGGTGATCTCCACCGAGGACTATCTGACCGGCGCCAACCACTAACTGCGCCGACCCGCTGCGTGCTCAGATCACCACATTGCGCACAAAGCGGGTCGCCACTTCACCGTCATTTCTATAGGCATAGCGGCGGTTGCTGGCAAAAGTGAAGAACTCGCCGGCATTGAGCAGGTGTTGTTGCCCCTCGACCTGCAAGGTCAGGCAACCTTCGAACACGAACAACTGCTCGCTCCAGCCATCGGCATCGGGCTCGCAGGGGTAGACCTCGCCAGGCTCCAGGCGCCACTCCCAGAGTTCAACTTCACGGCTGGCAGCGGAGCTTGCCAGCAACACGGCCTTGCTGCCGGGATGCACGCCGGTCCAGGCCAGTTCGTTGATCCGGCTCGGGTCGCGGTTGTCTGGCGCTTTGATCAAGTCACTGAAGGCGACTTGCAGGGCTTGGGCGATCAGATCCAGCGTGGTCAGGCTGACATTTTTCTCGCCGGCCTCGATAGCCACCAGCATGCGGCGGCTGACGCCAGACTTTTGCGCCAGGGTGCTCTGGCTCATTTCGCCAGCATGACGCAGGCGACGAATGTTCTGGCTGACGTGCTGAAGCACCGAAGCGCGTTGACTGGAATCTTTGTGCACTATATTGCTCATCAATAGGGGTTGCGCAGTATACTGCCCACTTTCGCCGCAATTGTGCGTCGACCCTTTCCCGTGTGCAAGGCCATGACTCCAACGAACGCTGCTGAACGCCCTTCCGTTTCCTTCCGGCTGAGCAAGGCCGAGCTGGTGCTGGTGTTTATCACCATGCTCTGGGGCGGCACCTTCTTGCTGGTACACAACGTGATGACGGTCAGCGGACCGATGTTTTTCGTCGGCCTGCGCTTTGCCGCCGCCGCCTTGTTCGTCGGCCTGGTCTCAGCCCGTACGTTGCCCGGCCTGACCGCCACCGAACTCAAGGCCGGGGTGTTGATCGGCGTGTCGATCATGCTCGGCTACGGCCTGCAGACCGTGGGCCTGCAAACCATCAGCAGCAGCCAGTCGGCGTTCATCACCGCCCTGTACGTGCCCTTCGTGCCCTTGCTGCAATGGCTGGTGCTGGGCCGCCGCCCCGGCCTGATGCCGAGCCTGGGCATTGGCCTGGCATTTGCCGGCCTGATGCTGCTGGCGGGCCCCGGCGGCGGTTCGCTGCAGTTCAGCCCCGGCGAAATCGCCACCTTGGTCAGTGCCGTGGCCATCGCCGCGGAAATCATTCTGATCAGCCGTTATGCCGGCCAGGTCGATGTCCGCCGGGTGACCGTGGTGCAGCTGGCCACCGCGTCGGCGCTGTCGTTCATGCTGGTGGTACCGACCCAGGAACGCCTGCCGGACTTCTCCTGGCTGTTGCTGCTCAGCGCCGTGGGCCTGGGCGCGATGAGCGCGGTGATCCAGGTGGCGATGAACTGGGCACAGCAATCGGTTTCGCCGACCCGCGCCACCCTGATCTACGCCGGTGAGCCGGTATGGGCCGGCATCGTCGGACGCATCGCCGGCGAACGCCTGCCGGGCGTGGCCTTGCTCGGTGGTTTGCTGATTGTCGTCGCCGTGGTGGTCAGCGAACTGAAGTTTCGTCGCCGTGGCGAAGAGCAGTCCCTGGCGGTTGACGCCGAAGAACCTGAAGCGGGTCTCTGATCGGCAAATGCAGGCTATCCTTTGAAAAAAACTGTTATAAAAAAAAGGATTGATACAGCGCTCTTGTAGGATTCTGCGACAGCTTGCGGGTTGGTGATCGACCGGTCGCCACGTATGATCCCTTACAAACTCCTGCAGATTAGAAATCTATGTCCTTGATAGTGCTACTGCTTCTGCCGTTTATCGGCAGCTGCCTGGCGGCTGTCTTGCCGCACAACGCACGCAACAGCGAATCGCTGCTGGCCGGACTGGTCGCCCTGGTGGGCACTGTCCAGGTCGCTTTGATGTACCCGCAGATCGCCCATGGCGGTGTGATCCGAGAAGAATTCCTGTGGCTGCCGAGCCTGGGCCTGAACCTGGTCCTGCGCATGGACGGCTTCGCCTGGCTGTTCTCTTTACTGGTGCTGGGCATCGGTACCCTGGTGTCGCTGTACGCACGCTACTACATGTCCCCGCAAGACCCGGTGCCACGCTTCTTTGCCTTCTTCCTGGCGTTCATGGGTGCCATGCTCGGCCTGGTGATCTCCGGCAACCTGATCCAGGTCGTGTTCTTCTGGGAACTGACCAGCCTGTTCTCGTTCCTGCTGATCGGCTACTGGCACCATCGCGCCGACGCCCGGCGCGGTGCCTACATGGCCCTGATGGTTACCGGTGCGGGCGGGCTATGCCTGCTGGCGGGGGTATTGCTGCTCGGCCATGTGGTCGGCAGCTACGACCTGGACAAGGTCCTCGCTGCCGGCGAGCAGATTCGCCACCATACCCTGTATCCCGTCCTGTTGCCCCTGATCCTGCTTGGCGCGTTGAGCAAAAGCGCGCAGTTTCCGTTCCACTTCTGGCTGCCCCATGCCATGGCGGCGCCCACGCCGGTCTCGGCCTACCTGCACTCGGCGACCATGGTCAAGGCCGGGGTGTTTCTGCTGGCGCGGCTGTGGCCGGCGCTCTCCGGCACCGAAGAGTGGTTCTGGATCGTCAGCGGTGCCGGTGCCGCCACCCTGGTGCTCGGCGCCTTCACGGCAATGTTCCAGAACGACCTCAAGGGCCTGCTGGCCTATTCAACCATCAGCCACCTGGGCCTGATCACCCTGCTGCTGGGCCTGAACAGCCCGTTGGCGGCGGTCGCAGCGGTCTTTCATATCCTCAACCACGCCACCTTCAAGGCGTCGCTGTTCATGGCCGCGGGGATCATCGACCACGAAAGCGGTACCCGTGACATTCGCCGCCTCAGCGGCCTGTTCCGGCTGATCCCCTTCACCGCGACCCTGGCCATGGTGGCCAGCGCCTCGATGGCCGGGGTGCCGCTGTTGAACGGCTTCCTGTCCAAGGAGATGTTCTTCGCCGAAACCGTGTTCATCAGCGCCACGGCCTGGGTCGAAGCGGCCCTGCCGGTAATCGCCACCCTCGCCGGTACCTTCAGCGTCGCCTATGCCTTGCGCTTTACCGTCGATGTCTTCTTCGGCCCGCCGGCCACCGACCTGCCGCACACACCCCACGAGCCGCCGCGCTGGATGCGCGCGCCGGTCGAGTTGCTGGTGATGACCTGCTTGCTGGTGGGGATCTTCCCGGCCCAGTCGGTCGGCCCGCTGCTGGCCGCCGCAGCGCTGCCGGTGGTTGGCGGTACCCTGCCCGAATACAGCCTGGCCATCTGGCACGGCTGGAATGCCCCGCTGATCATGAGCCTGATCGCCATGAGCGGCGGCATCGTGCTCTACCTGCTGCTGCGCAATCAGCTCAAGCTCGGGCGCTTCCCGTCACCACCGCTGATCGAGCGATTCAATGGCAAGCGCCTGTTCGAACACGGCCAGGTGCTGATCATGCGAGCCGCTCGCCGCTTCGAACGGGTGTTCACCACCCGGCGCCTGCAGAAGCAGCTGTTCATGCTGGTGCTGATCGCCCTGTTGGCCGGCCTGCTGCCGATGTTGCACAGCGGCCTGAGCTGGGGCGACCGGCCGAAGATTCCCGGCTCCGGGGTGTTCGTCATGCTCTGGCTGATCGCCATCGCCTGCGCCCTGGGCGCCGCCTGGCAGGCCAAGTATCATCGTCTGGCGGCCCTGACCATGGTCAGTGTCTGCGGTTTGATGACCTGCATTACCTTCGTCTGGTTCTCGGCACCGGACCTGGCCCTGACCCAACTGGTGGTCGAAGTGGTTACCACGGTGCTGATCTTGCTCGGCCTGCGCTGGCTGCCTCGGCGAATCGAAGGCGTCTCGCCGCTGCCGGGGACCCAGGAACGTGCACGGCTGCGCCGTCTGCGCGACCTGCTGCTGGCAATCGGCGTGGGAGGCGGCATGGCATTGCTGTCTTACGCCATGCTGACCCGCCCGACCCCCAACGACATCTCCTCGTTCTACCTGAGCCGGGCCATGCCCGAGGGCGGCGGCAGCAACGTGGTCAACGTCATGCTGGTGGACTTCCGCGGTTTCGATACCCTGGGCGAGATCACCGTACTGGTGGCCGTGGCCCTGGCGGTGTTCGCCCTGCTGCGACGCTTCCGCCCGCCCAAGGAAAGCATGCAGTTGCCGGCCCAGCAGCGCCTGCTGGCACCGGACGTGGTCACCGACCTGGTCAACCCGCGCCACGCGGCCGATACCGCGCTGGGCTTCATGATGGTGCCGGCGGCGCTGGTGCGCCTGCTGCTGCCGATCGCCCTGGTGGTATCGATGTACCTGTTCATGCGCGGCCACAACCAGCCAGGTGGCGGCTTCGTTGCCGGCCTGGTGATGTCGGTGGCGTTCATTCTTCAGTACATGGTGGCCGGGACCCAGTGGGTCGAGGCGCAGATGAGCTTGCGGCCGCTGCGCTGGATGGGCACTGGCCTGCTGTGCGCCACCCTGACCGGCGTCGGGGCGATGTTGCTGGGCTACCCGTTCCTGACCACTCACACCGCGCACCTGCACTTGCCACTGCTGGGTGACACCCACCTGGCCAGTGCGCTGTTCTTCGATATCGGCGTGTTCACCGTGGTGGTCGGTTCGACCCTGCTGATCCTCACCGCGCTGGCTCACCAGTCGGTGCGCGGTCATCGCCCGGGCAGCCAACAGAAACCCACTCAAGCAGGAGCCGCCTGATGGAAGAAGTCATTGCAATCGCCATCGGTGTGCTCGCCGCCTCCGGGGTCTGGCTGATCCTGCGGCCACGGACCTTCCAGGTGGTGATGGGCCTGTGCCTGCTGTCGTACGGGGTTAACCTGTTCATCTTCAGCATGGGCAGCCTGTTCATCGGCAAGGAGCCGATCATCAAGGACGGCGTGCCCCAGGACCTGCTCAACTACACCGACCCGCTGCCCCAGGCCCTGGTGCTCACCGCGATCGTCATCAGCTTCGCCATGACCGCGCTGTTCCTGGTGGTGCTGCTAGCCTCCCGCGGCCTGACCGGGACCGACCACGTCGATGGCCGGGAGCCTAACGAATGAGTGCGATGAACCAACTGATCGTCGCGCCCATCCTGCTGCCGCTGCTGACTGCGGCGCTGATGTTGCTGCTCGGGGAAAAACGCCGGCCGCTCAAGGCCCGTATCAACCTGATCTCCAGCCTGCTCGGTTTGGGCATCGCCATCACCCTGCTGCTGTGGGTGCAGGGCCAGGGGCAAGCCAGCTCGATTGGCGTGTACCTGCCCGGCAACTGGCCGGCGCCATTCGGCATCGTGCTGGTGGTCGACCGCCTTTCGGCCCTGATGCTGGTGCTGACCGGCATCGTCGGGGTCAGCGCCCTGGTGTTCGCCATGGCCCGCTGGGATCGCGCCGGCGCCAGCTTCCACGCCTTGTTCCAGATTCAACTGATGGGCCTGTACGGGGCGTTCCTCACTGCCGACCTGTTCAACCTGTTCGTGTTTTTCGAGGTCCTGCTGGCGGCGTCCTACGGTCTGATCCTGCACGGTTCGGGTCGTGCCCGGGTCAAGGCCGGGCTGCATTACATCGCCATCAACCTCCTGGCTTCATCGCTGTTCCTGATTGGCGCGGCGATGCTCTACGGTGTCACCGGTACCCTGAACATGGCCGACCTGGCACTGAAGATCCCGCTGGTGCCGGAGGCTGATCGCGGCCTGCTGCACGCCGGCGCGGCGATCCTGGCCACGGCGTTCCTGGCCAAGGCCGGGATCTGGCCGCTGAACTTCTGGCTGGTGCCGGCTTATTCGTCAGCCAGTGCGCCAGTGGCTGCGTTGTTCGCGATCATGACCAAGGTCGGTTTCTACACCGTACTGCGTCTATGGACGCTGCTGTTCTCCGGCCAGGCTGGTGCTTCGGCGTTCTTTGGCGGCGACTGGCTGATCTATGGCGGCCTGGCCACCCTGGGTTGCGCGGCGGTGTCGATACTCGCGGCACAGCGCCTGGAGCGCATGGCCAGCCTGAGCATCCTGGTCTCGGCCGGCACCCTGCTGGCGGCTATCGGCTTCGGCCAGGCGACCCTGACGGCAGCAGCGTTGTTCTACCTGGTCAGCTCGACCCTGGCGCTGTGTGCGCTATTGCTGCTGGCCGAACTGATCGAGCGTTCGCGCTCGGCCAACGAAATCCCCCTGGACGATGAAGGTGACGGCCTGCCCTCCTGCGTAGAATCGCTGCACCCGCCCAAAGGCATCAACCTCGATGACGAACAGAAGGCAGTGATCGGCCAGGTGATCCCCTGGACCATGGCGTTCCTGGGCCTGAGCTTCATCGCCTGCGCCCTGCTGATCATCGGCATGCCGCCGCTGTCGGGCTTTATCGGCAAACTCAGCCTGATCAGTGCGCTATTCAATCCCCAAGGCTTGGGTGTCTCGCCAGAGCAACCACTGAGCGTCGCCGGCTGGATGCTGGTGGCATTGCTGGTGCTCTCTGGCATGGCCTCGCTGATCGCCCTGACCCGCGTCGGCATCCAGCGTTTCTGGACCCCCCAGGAGCGCCCGTCGCCGTTGCTGCGCCGTTATGAGTGCATCCCCATCGTGGTGCTCCTGGGCCTGTGCGTGCTGCTCAGCCTGCGCGCCGAACCATTGCTGCGCTACACCCAGGACACTGCGGCCGGCCTGCAGGACCCTGAGCAATACGTCAGCGCCGTACTCGGTACCCGACCAGTGCCCGGGCCCACCACCCTGGCGGCCAGTAGCGAGGTGCAGCCATGAAGCGTGTGTTCCCTGCCCCGTTGCTGTCCCTGTCGCTGTGGCTGCTGTGGCTGGTCCTGAACCTGTCGATCAGCCCCGGCAATCTGCTGCTGGGTGCCTTGCTGGGCGTCGTCGCGCCGCTGCTGATGGCGCCACTGCGGCCACTGCCGGTACGCATACGTCATCCAGGCACCATCGCGCGCTTGATCCTGCAGGTTGGCGTCGATGTGCTGGTGTCCAACCTGCAGGTCGCCCGCGGCGTCTGGTCAGCCAAGCGCCGGCCACCACGCTCGCGGTTCGTGCATATTCCCCTGGACCTGCGCGACGCCCACGGCCTGGCGGCGTTATCGATGATCACCACGGTGATCCCCGGGACCATCTGGTCGGAGCTGGCCCTGGACCGCAGCATCCTCTTGCTGCACGTGTTCGACCTGGACGACGAGACCCGCTTCATTGAGCACTTCAAACACACCTATGAACGCCCGCTGATGGAGATTTTCGAATGACTGGCCTGCTTGCCAATGCCATTCTCGCCAGCCTGTTCATCTTCGCCCTGGCCATGGCCCTGACCCTGGTGCGGCTGTTTCGCGGCCCCTCGGCCCAGGACCGGGTACTGGCGCTGGATTACCTGTACATCCTGGCCATGCTGATGATGCTGGTGCTGGGCATCCGCTACGCCAGCGACACCTACTTCGAGGGTGCGCTGCTGATCGCGCTGTTCGGCTTTGTCGGCTCCTTCGCCCTGGCCAAGTTCCTCCTGCGTGGCGAGGTGATCGAATGATCAATGCCAATGAACTGCCGTTTTGGGTAGAGATGCTGGTCGCCGCGTTGTTGTTGCTGAGCAGCCTGTTCGCCCTGAGCGGTGCCGTCGGCCTGATTCGCCTGAAAGACTTCTTTCAGCGCATGCACCCACCGGCGCTGGCATCGACCCTGGGCGCCTGGTGCGTGGCCCTGGCCTCGATCCTGTACTTCTCGATGCTCAAGGAGTCGCCGGTGCTGCATGCCTGGCTGATCCCGATCCTGCTGTCGATCACCGTGCCGGTCACCACGCTGCTGCTGGCCCGCGCCGCATTGTTTCGCAAACGCATGTCCGGCGATGACGTACCTGAAGAAGTCAGCAGTGGCCGCGATCGGGGCAACTAGGGTCTACCCCAGGATCAACCGCTGAGTTGCTGCAGCTCGCGGCGGACCATAGCGGCATACTCGGGCGGGCTCAGTTTGTAGAGCTCAGTGGCCACCCAATCGAACCAGGCAGCCTGCATCTGTGGGCGCTGCAATAGCCATTGTTCGGCCAGAGCCCTTGCTTGCGCCTGGTGCCGGACATGGAAGTCGGCACGACTGGGGCGTTCGACAGGCTCGCTCACTCGCTGGCCTTGAAGGTGGTCAATTCACCTTTCTGCCATTTGGCAACCTTGCGGGTCACAGCTTTGAGGGTCTTGCTCAGGCCCTCCTGCAACTGCTCATGGGCGGCGAATACCAAGGCTACGCCCTGCCCTTCTTTGAAGACGATGCCTTCGCCTTCCGGTACCGAGACAAAGGCATAATCACCCAGGCCGTACACCGTCAGCTTGATCTCGCGAAATCGAATCTCCAGCTTGCCACCTTCACGGCTGGGCAATACGGCGGCGCGAAAATGATCACCGACCTTGAGCTCCAAGCGCTGTTTGTCATCCACCACCAAGGCGGTTTCAGTATCGATCTCGGCCATGTACAGGCCCTCCGCATTCTGTTCGGTGACATAAACAAAACGCGATTGAAACTGTTTGACCAGTTTCGCCCTGAGGTCGCCCAGAACAAACAGGGCGTGTGTATCCAGATTGCTGACTGCCAAAGAAGAATTCCTCAAAACCGATTACACGCCACTCCCCCACCGGGCCACGAGACGCCCGCAAGGCAGCGGTACTTCAATTCGAAGTCTGAAAGACTAGTAGATTAGTGCGTGAAAAGTCTGTGCAGAGAGGCAAAGCAAGGTGCAGGAATACTTACCCATTGCTGCAAGCCTTGGCCCGTTTGCAGATTTTCAGCGGATTTCCTTAATCGGAAACGCTTTTTCTGACAGCACTATCGCAACAAAAGTGCGATAGATGAGAGCAAGCCCTTCGACAGGGCAGACCCCAGGAAATCATCCACCGCACACAGGGAAGCGAATATGCACGAAAACACTGAATTCCGTCGAGAGGCTAGAGGTGTTTCCTACACGGAATATGCAGCTGGGTACAACCTGAACAGGCCGCCGCGCTTTGTCGTGGTCCCCGCCGGCATCGGCTTCTTTCATATCACCGAGCAGGCAACCGGTCGGGTCAAAGGCTTTCGCCGTGAGCATACTGAAGCCTGCGCGCTGGCCCGCCACCTTGAAAACTGAACCCTGCCGGCCTCACCCGGCCTGACGCGCGACGTCAGGCCGGCCCGCAGTGCTCATCTGCTCCAGCCAGGCAGCACGGCACTCCTGGGCCTCACTGCGGCAGGCAAATGCGGTGCCGCGCCGCTCACCGTTGACCAGCACGACCCAACACACGCGCTTGCCCTGTGCCTGTAGCGCCGTCGGCACGCCGCTGCCAATCATTACCGCCACATCGACTTGGCTATTCATCATTCCCTCCGGAATTTATTAGCAACCTAACGATGTGCGCATGATAAGACCTGCCCGTCTGTGAAAAAAGCTAGCCTGTGCACAGCTGTTTTACATCGCAGGTAACAAAGCCCTGTCAGTTCTGCTGAGGCCGGTAGCCCAGGCGCAAACCACCCCAATGCCTGCCTTGTACCTGGATCGGTACCGACAGGTCGTGCATCAGCTCGCCCGTATCGCGGGTATAGGTTTGCAACAACACCGCCTGTTGATGGCTACCGCAACGAATACCGGTGCGGTCGTCGAACTTGCGCTTGCTGCGGTTGTGCGCGGTGTCCAGGGTCTGATCCCCGGTCAACGGCTGATTGAAGGCGTTGTTATGAGTAGGCACATAGCCCTGCTGGGTGCAGGCTATGGCGAACACCAGGCCTTCATGCTGCTTGAGCAACGGCTCCTGGATCGTCGGCAGGACCTGGTCGGTGTACTGATCGAAGCGGGTCCGGTAGCGTGCCGGTGAGGTCCCCGGCAGTTGCTGGTAATGACGATCAAACAGGTCTTCGAGGCTGATCCGGCCCTGAGCGATATCGTTTTCGAACTGTGCGCCAATCTGCTGTGCGCCTTGGCGGGCCAGGTCGTAAACGCGCTGGTGATAGTCATCCAGGCCGACCTCGGCCAGCCGCTCGCTGATGCTTTCAGCCTGCCCTTCCAGTTGCACGGCAGCCTGGGCCAGGCACTGGGTTTGCTGGTCGCTGACCTGCAGGTCGCTGCGCATCCGCGCGACCGCCTCGAACAGGCTGTCCAGTTGTAGCCGATTGGTCTCGGTGCCCTCGGCAATCTCGCCGATCTGCTGCTCGACCCCGGCGGCCAGCCCGGCGATGCTGTCCAGTTGCTCCCCGGTGTGCTCGACCTGGTCCACGCCGCTGTGCAGGTCATCCGACAGCTCGCGGATCTGCTCGACCACCTGAGCCGTACGTTGCTGAATGTCGGCAACCATCTGCCCGACTTCTTCGGTGGCGCTGGCAGTACGGCCAGCCAGCCCACGCACCTCGTCGGCGACCACGGCAAAGCCGCGCCCATGGTCACCGGCCCTGGCCGCTTCGATCGCAGCGTTCAAGGCCAGCAGGTTGGTCTGGCTGGCGATGGTCTGGATCACCAGGGTGACCCGGGCAATGTCCTCGCTGCGCTGGTGCAGGGCTTCGATCAACTCGCGACTGGCGGTGGCCCGTGAACTCAGGTGATGCATGCGCTGGATCGACTCGGCCAGCACCGTACGCCCGGCAGCGCTGCTTTCGTGGGCGCTGCGGGCAGCGACCAGGGCCTGCTGGCTCAACTGTGAAGTAGCCTTCTCGGTACCGATCATCACTTCGGCACTACTGACAATCTGCGCTGCCGCGCTCAGTTGCGATTGCAGCTTGTCCGCCAGTTGTTGCACCGAGAACGCCACGCCAGCTGCCGACAAAGCGTTGTGGCTGGTGGTGCGGGACAGGTCGCGGGTCAGCTCGGCCAACGGCTCGTTGGTTATCTGCGGCACGGCCGAGGCTTTGCGCAGGCGCGGCAACCACAGCGCCAGCAAGGCCAGGGGCAGGCAGATATAAAACGAAAGCTCGGCAAACGCCATGGCTGCCAGCAACCCTGCCAGCACCAGGCTCTGCAAAACCGAGTCTGACCAGCGCACATCATTGTCCGGGGCAGCTTGCCCTTCAACCACGGCGCCGGGCAGAGATCCTTCTCGCATCATGTTTTGGCTCCATCGCAACACATCTTGTTGTGCGGCCATTAAACGCCACTATTAGGCCATTAGCCATGCTTCCTTGGATGTAAGACTGCCGCTGTTGATACAGGGCAAGAAAAACAAAACCCCCGAAGATCGCTCTGCGGGGGTTTTGTCGGACACCTGCGCGGGTCAGGCCTGACGCTGGTGCTTATCGATTTGCTCGTGCCGCTCTTGAGCTTCGATGCAGTACTTGGTGGTCGGGCTGATCAGCAGGCGTTTCAAGCCAATGGGCTCACCACTGTCGTCGCACCAGCCGAAACTTTCGTCGGCAATCCGGCCCAGGGCCATTTCCAGCTGTGGCAGCAGACGCTGATCGCGCTCGATCGCGTTGACCAGCCAATGGCGCTCTTCTTCGACCGAGGCGGCGTCGGCAGGATCGGCAGGCGTGTCCAGGCTTTCGATGGTTACACGGCTTTGCTCGATGCGCTCATGGGTCTCGACCTTCATCGACTGCAGCAGATCGGTGAAGAAAGCCAATTGCTCAGCGTTCATGTAGTCATCGGCCGGCATGGCCAGCAACTTTTCCTTTGTCATTGATTTCTCTATAAAAAATACGTGCATTAAGGCGAATCGGGTGCTCCTGGCGAACAGCTCGCCAGCAGCGGAATTCTTCAAGCACCATCCGGCACTCAATTTACAGGGGGCGGCAGTCTAAGGCCGAGATTCACACTGGGCAACAGAAATGACGGTGGATTTGACCGAAAAGGCGCTAATGGCCCTCCCCCGGCGCTGGTTTATAACAAAAAAACTGCGCCGTAGGCGCTTTCCCGGGGACAAACGGTAACTCTCCGACAAAAACCTTGTAACAAAGATCCCTTTCAACTCAGCAACTGGCTCAATACCGCACGCAACTTGCCCGGCTTCACCGGCTTGTTCAACAACGGCGCACCCAGGCGTTGCATGGCACGACGGCTCTGGTCACTGCGATCGGCGGTGATCATCACGGCAAAGATACTCTGGGCGAAATGCCGGCGTAAATCTCGCACCACTTCGCAGCCGGTCACGCCGTGATCCAGATGAAAATCAGCCAGGATCAGCTCCGGCGCCCGGCCTTCGAGCACCTCCAGAGCACCGGTAAAATCGCTGGCGGTGAGCACTTCACAGCCCCACTGGCGCAGCAGTGCGGCCATGCTGTGCTGAATAGTCAATTCATTGTCCACCACCAACAGGCGGCGCCCGGGCAACGGATCGCCCACGCTGGGCTGTGCCAGCGCCGACAGGGGTGCCTCGCTCGGCGCCTCGTTCGAGAGCGGCACGTCGATACTGAACACCGAGCCGCGCCCCGGCCAGGAGCGGACCCTGACCGGATAATCGAGTATCCGCGCGATCCGTTCGACAATTGCCAGGCCCAACCCCACCCCTTTGCGGTCGGCAGCGCGGCCGACGTCCAATTGGTTGAACTCAAGGAAGATCGATTCAAGACGGTCGGCGGCAATGCCCCGGCCAGTGTCCCAGACTTCCAGACGCAGGGATTCGCCGCGCCGCCGCGCACCGAGCAGGATGCGTCCATGCTCGGTATAGCGGCAGGCATTGCTGAGGAAGTTACGCAGGATTCGCGTGAGCAGGCGCAGGTCGGTGCGTATTGCCAGGCGCGCGCTGCGCATGCGCAGGCTGAGCCCGGCGGCCTCGGCGACCGGCTGGAACTCCGAGGCCAAGGGCGCCAGCACTTCATCCAGGCGGTACAGGTCCAGGTCCGGCTTGATCGTCGCCTGATCCAGACGGGAGATGTCCAGCAGGTCGGTCAGCAGATCTTCGGCGCCCTCCAAGGCCTGATGCGCTCGCTCCACCAGTTGCTGCTCGCTCGTGGGCAGAGGCCGTTCGCGCAAGGTCGAGATCAATAGCCGTGCAGCATTAAGTGGTTGCAACAGATCGTGACTGGCCGCTGCCAGGTATTTGTCCTTGCTGCGGTTGGCCGCCTGGGCGGCATCACGGGCTTCGATCAGTTCATTGGTGCGCTCGGCGACCCGCTGTTCGAGCTGGTCGTTGAGTTGCTGCAGGCGCTCCTGGGCCAGCTTGCGCTCGGTGATGTCGGCGACAAAGCCCTCGACCACCCCCTCTTCGTCCGGACGCAACAACAGGTTCATCAGTACATCGATGCGGCTACCATCACGCCTGCGCAACTGGGTTTCATAGCCAATCAGCGCCTGCTCGCGCTGCAGCACCTGAGCGATGGCCAGTAGCTCATCCTGGCCACCAGCGAACAGATGGCTGGCCAGATCGTTGCGCGACAACACCAGTGCCTGGGCGTCCGGGTACCCCAGCATGCGCGCCAACGCCGGATTGGCCGCCCGCATGCCATCCTCGAGACTGGCCTGAAAGATGCCATGTACCGCATGCTCGAACAGCCACTTGTAGCGATTGCGTTCGGCTTCCAGCTCTTCAAGGCGCACCGCCAGTTCCGGGTAGTGGCTCTTGCGCACGGTGTGATTGCTCAGCCCCAGCAGCCCGGCCAGGGCATCGCCCGCCGGTTCAGAGGGCCTCGCCATACACCACCTCGACATCGCGCTGGCTGGAGCTGCGTGGGTTGGTCAGGATGCACGGGTCGTCCATGGCGTGCTGGGACAAAAAGGGAATGTCGGTCATGCCGACGCCATGCAGGCCAAGGGTTTCGTGAAAGCCCACGGCGTGCTTGAGCGCAATCAGGTGCTCGACCAGGCGCTGGCTGACCTGCTTGTGACTCAGGCCTCGGCAATCGATACCGAGGGTTTGCGCGATGACCTTGAAGCGCTCGGGGGCGGCGCTGTAATTGAACGCCACCACATGCTCGACCAGTACCGCGTTGCACAGTCCATGGGGCAGGTCGAGAAAGCCACCCAGGCTGTGGGACATGGCATGCACGGCACCGAGAATGGCGTTGGAGAACGCCAGCCCCGCCTGCATGCTGCCGAGCATGATCTTCTCGCGCAGGGCGATGTCGGCCGGGTTGGCGATCATCTGCACCAGGTTGCCGTTGATCAGGCGCATGGCCTCCAGCGCGTGGGGGTCGGTCAGCGGCCCGTGTCCGGTAGAGACGAACGCCTCAATGGCATGCACCAGCGCGTCGATGCCGGTACAGGCCGAGAGGAACGGGTCCATGCTCAGGGTGGTTTCCGGGTCAATCAGCGACACATCCGGCACCACCGCCTTGCTGACGATGGAAAACTTCATGCGTTCCTGTTGGTTGGAGATGATCACGAACTGGGAAACGTCGGCGGAGGTACCGGCAGTGGTCGGGATCAGGATCAACGGCGGGCTCGGCACGCGGATGGTGTCGACCCCTTCGAACTCGAGAATGTGCCGACCATGGGCAACCACGATGCCGATACCCTTGGCGCAATCCATGGGGCTGCCGCCACCGACCGCGACGATCACATCGCACTGTTCGCTACGGTAGCGCTCGGCGCCGGCCATGACCTCTTCAACCCGAGGGTTGGGCGAAACCTCGGTGTACAGGCAGTAATCAATGGCCTGCTGTTGCAGGCTGGCTTCGATATCAGCCACCCAGCCGGCGGCGATCACCCCTGGGTCGCTGACCAGCAGCACCTTGCGCGCGCCAAAGGTCTTGGCGTAATTGGCGACATGATGACGGCAACCGGCGCCGAAGATGATTTCCGGAGAGACGAACTTGCGCAACTGGCTCAGCTTCGGGCTCATGGGACGCCTCTATTCTTGTTGTACTAGCGCCAGCCTAAAGCATCCCGCCTCGATTGCAATCAGACCATCGCAGGCAGAAACAGAAGCGCCGACCGCTGCAAGCAGCGACCGGCGCAAGAGGGATCAGCGATTGGCGAAGTACATGGTCACTTCAAAACCGATACGCAGATCAGTGAACGCAGGCTTTTTCCACATAGGTCCATCCTCTTCTGGCACCACAGGATTGCGGTGCGCCTATTAATACACCGTTGCCGGTGCGGGTCGAATGCTACTTTGGAACCGTTTCTTTCAGGTTATCCGGGCCTTCAGAAGAACCCCAGCGGATTGACGTCGTAACTCACCAGCAGGTTCTTGGTCTGCTGGTAGTGATCGAGCATCATTTTGTGGGTCTCGCGGCCGACCCCGGATTTCTTGTAGCCACCGAACGCGGCGTGGGCCGGGTACAGGTGGTAGCAGTTGGTCCACACCCGCCCGGCCTGAATGCCGCGGCCCATGCGGTAGGCGCGGTTGATGTCACGGGTCCAGACCCCGGCGCCAAGCCCGAACTCGGTATCGTTGGCAATCGCCAGGGCTTCGGCTTCGTCCTTGAAGGTGGTCACGCCGACCACCGGGCCGAAGATTTCTTCCTGGAACACGCGCATCTGGTTGTGGCCCTTGAGCAGGGTCGGCTGGATGTAATAGCCGCTGGCAAGGTCGCCCCCCAGGCGTTCACAGTCACCACCGGCCAGCACCTGGGCGCCCTCTTCGCGGGCGATCTGCAGGTAGGAGAGGATCTTGTCGTATTGCTGCTCGGATGCCTGGGCGCCGACCATGGTCTCGGTGTCCAGCGGGTTGCCGCGCTTGATCTGGCTGATCTTTTTCAGAACCTGGGCCATGAACGGCTCGTAGATCGACTCCTGGATCAACGCCCGCGACGGGCAGGTACACACTTCGCCCTGATTGAAGAACGCCAGCACCAGGCCTTCGGCGGCTTTTTCGATGAACGCGGGCTCGGCCTGCATGATGTCTTCGAAGAAGATGTTCGGCGACTTGCCGCCCAGTTCCACCGTCGAGGGGATGATGTTCTCGGCAGCGCATTTCATGATGTGCGAGCCCACCGGGGTAGAGCCGGTGAAAGCAATCTTGGCGATACGCTTGCTGGTGGCCAGGGCTTCACCGGCTTCGCGGCCAAAGCCGTGGACGATGTTGAGCACGCCAGCGGGCAACAGATCACCGATCAGTTCAGCGAACACGGTAATCGACAGCGGCGTCTGCTCGGCCGGCTTGAGCACCACGCAGTTGCCTGCGGCCAGGGCCGGGGCGAGTTTCCAGGCGGCCATCAGCAACGGGAAGTTCCAGGGGATGATCTGCCCGACCACGCCGAGCGGCTCATGGAAGTGATAAGCGACAGTGTGCTCGTTGATCTCGGCGGCGCTGCCTTCCTGGGCGCGGATGCAGCCGGCGAAGTAACGAAAGTGATCGGCAGCCAGTGGCACGTCGGCATTCAGGGTTTCGCGGATGGCCTTGCCGTTGTCCCAGGTTTCGCTCAGGGCCAGCACTTCAAGGTGCTGTTCGATGCGATCGGCGATCTTCAACAGGATCCGCGAGCGCTCCTGCACCGATGTGCGTCCCCAGGCTGGCGCCGCGCCGTGGGCGGCATCCAGGGCCAGGTCGATGTCAGCGGCCGCGGAGCGCGGGAACTCGGCAATGGCCTGGCCATTGACCGGCGAGCTGTTGCTGAAGTACTGGCCCGTCAACGGGGCCACGAATTCGCCGCCGATGTAGTTGCCGTAGACAGCCTTGAAACTGATCAGGGCATCAGGTGAGCCAGGGGGCGCGTAGATCATGGGGGGCCTCATGTGCGGTGCGGGCCTGTCGGCATGACAGGCAGTTGAGCCGATGGTAAGCAGCCGCATGGCAGGCGCGAATCGGTCCTTGGCAGGTGCCGTCTCGTCAATTGGTAGTAACGCCTGGGTGGTAACCGGCTACCGCCTGCTCATGCGGGCGCAATCGTCTTATGTGGCCTCCCTTCTTTTTTGGAAGCCTCGCCAGATGACCGTCCCTTCCCTCCATCAGTCCATAGCCGAACAGGCGACCTTGAGCTGCGCGGTCGCCAAGCGCTTCGTCAAGCGTCCCGCCCTGCTCGAAATCGCCGGCCAGATCCTGCTTGAGCACTGGGCCCAACGGCAACTGCCACTGCAGCACAATCCGCTGACGCTCTATCTGATCAGCCACACCGAACCTCATGTTCTTATCCGCCAGTTGCCTCAAGTGCTGATCGAGCGATATTGCCTGGGCAGCACCTTGAACCTGAATGACGGGGAAGACTATCTCAGCCGCTACCCTCAACAAGGTGCCGATGCACACCTTGAGGTGGACCTGCATACCGTTGAACTGCTGGTCAATGACTGTGGTCCTTTGATCGTCGAGGCGTTCCTGCAGGCACTGGTCGAATTCTGGAGCCAGAGTGACGCACATGGCGAAACGCCCTGGGGCTGGTACGCCGCTTACCTGCAAAAGCTGATGAAGGATGCGATCGTTGTCGGCCTCAACGCTGGCCGGCTGACCCCGGCGCAAGCGGCTATCGCCAGCATCGTGCCGGCCTTTCCAACACCGCAGCAACGCAGCCGCTTTGACAACCTGCAGGGCTTGAGCGTCCAGCAGATAACGGTCGACCTGACCTCGGCCCAGCTCATTGATGCCGATCTGTCCAGTGCCTTGCTGGTCGAAGACTTTCCCGACCCACCCAAGGCCCAGGTGGCGATGCTGTTTACCCTGGTAGGCGCCCTGGCGCCCTTCGATTCCACCCAGGGTTTTCTCGACATGCTCACCCGGCACTGGCCAAGGTCGTTGTTATCCATACCTCCCCAGGCTCGATTCCGCGAGCCGACAACCTCGGCATTCGAAGCCCAGGCCGTCGGTTTTCTCAAGCAACAATTGCGTTTGATCGAGGTCATCGCCCAGGCATCGAGAACGCCTGAGCAAGCGGCAGCGCTCAACGCCATCATCGACCGCTCGACCTCGATGCTGGACCTGTGCACGGCTCAAGAGCTGGAACGTCAGAACAAGATCGCTTCACTATTGCCGGCATGGCTACTCGACAACGAGCTGGCCATCCGCTACAGCACCTTGCTGATCAATCAGGCCCAATCACACAAAGCGGCCGCCGGCAAAACCTGGCGTGACGGCATCGACACCGCCGAGGCCTTCGCCTGCAAGGCCCTGGACGCGAGGATCGAGCACGATCACCCTGCTGCCGGGTTCAAGGCCAGCGACGTGATAGTCACTAATCATCAGGTCATCGCCAGCGCCAGCGCCGGGCACGACAGTGTGATCACCGACGGCGTAATCAAGGTCGTCAATTTTTCCCTCGCACAACTGGCCATCGACAATCTGGGCCTGCTGGCCGCAGGCACTGTGAGCCTGCATTTGCTCAGCGGTGCCGACCTGCCCGACTGGATGAATGAAGCCTATGTGCGCACTCTGGTAGGTGAACTGGACATTGGTGGGCAATATCCGCAGACCTTGCAACGGCAATTGCTCGACGACCCCGATCAGTCGAAGACGCGGCGGACGCTGTTCAGTGCGCAGCTCAAGACCCAGTTGCCGCTATTGGCACTGGAGCTGTATCTGCGCGATAAACGCATCAGCCTGGCGGCCTGCCAGGCGGTAGACGCCCTGTTTGGCCAGTCAGCGCCAGGGGGCTTCGTACTCAGGCCCCTGACCCTGCTGCGTGCAAGTGGCGCTACTGCCGATACGCCACTCAATGCATGGCTGATCGAACCTGGCGATGTCAGGCAAGGCCCTTGTTTGCTGTATCGTCCGTTGCATACCGAAGCGCTGCTGGAGTTTCGCGACCGGACTGCCCTGTTCGACGCGCTTGCCAGCAGCGGCCCGTTGCAGGATGACCTGCTCGATCGCCTGCCTGAACAAACCCGTCCGATCTATGCCAATGGCGGCCTGCATGAGCCACACATTCACCGCTTCGTCCCTGGTGCCGAGTTCGAACAGTTGCAGACGCCTGCACCGGCCAGCCTGGGTACGGCTCCGGCACAAGGGTCGCTACGCGAGCTGATCTACCAGGCCAGTGCCGAAGAACTGGTCGAACGGGCCAAGCGCCACTCAACCAGCACCGCGCAATCGCGCTGGAACGCCTGGAAGCAACTGGGTTGGCTGATGTTCAACACTTTGCTGCCGTTGTTCGAAGGCACCGTGGCCAAGGTCACCTGGATGATCCAGGTGCTCGACAGTGCCAAGCGCCTGCTCGAGAGTGATGAAAAGGACAGCCCGGCAGCGCATCGCCAGGCGTTCGCCGACCTGCTGATCAATATCGCCATGGTCCTGTTCGTGCACGCCACCCGCAGGCTGGGCATCCGCCCAGAAGCGCCCACGCCGCCCACCCACGCCTCTGTGCCAGCAAGAACACCCACCGCTCAGACGCTACCCGCACCGCAGGCCGAGCTGAACTTCAGCTGGGCGCGTCCTGACCACCGGCTTACAGCCCAGCAGAAAACCCACCTTGAAAGCCTGGCCAGCCCGCTATCACCCAGTACGCTCGGCTCCCCCATCGCGGACGGGACGCTGCAGGGCCTGTACCTGCACAACGAACAACTCTATTTCGCCCAGGGCGCTCGCGCCTATCCAGTGCAATTCGATGCCGCCATCGACCAACCGCGCATTATCGCCGGGCCCTGGCTGAGAAGAGATGAGGCCCTGCGCTGGACACTCGATCTGCGCTTGCGCCTGCGCGGCGGGCAGCCCCTGCGCAATCGCCTCAAGTCCGCTGACCTGGAGCAGTCGATCGACAACCTGGATCAGACATTACGCACGCAGCAAGCCGAGGCACTGGCCAGCCAGCAACGTCTGCAGGCATTTGCCCGGCAGCTCACTGACGACACCGACCCGCGCATCCTGCAAGGCTATCTGGGCAAGATGGAAACGTTGCCCCAGGACTTCGAGCGACACCGAGAGACGCTGCGTGAACGCAATGAAAAACGCCCCCTCAATCAGTACAAGACACTGCAGGCAAAAGCCCTGTTTGAACGAGCACGTTGCCAGCTGTCCATGCTTTCGACCCTGGGCAAACTGTACAAACCGTTGCGCCAGCGCTTTGTCCAGTCGGTCAGGGAAACCGACGGAGTCTTGCCTGAGCCAGGCTCAAGCAAACATTCAATGCAGGTCGATCTGCTCGACCAGATCGAGCTCCTGCTCGGCAAACTGATCAGCCATACCGAGACCCTGAGCGCTACCCGCGAGCAACTGCACAAGCTGTCCAGCATCCGTCAACCCACTATCCAGATGATGGAACTGAGCCTCAACGAACCTGCCGTCGGTCCTGCGTCGCGGCTGTACTGGTACACCCTGCGCAGCGAGGTGCTGAGCAACCGCTTGAGGCTGGTGGAGGCAGGCGAGGATGCCAGCGAAAGCGATTACTGGCTCGAGCACAGCTGGCGCAATATCGAGCAGGGCATGCTGCAGCGCATGAACCTGCAGGCCTTGAGCCGTGAGCAGGCAGAGGTTCATGCCCGCGTACTGGACAATATCCAGCGCCACTTCAGCACGGCGCTGCGCCAACTGGGCAATCTGAAAAACCTGGTGCCCGGTCAGCAGGCCGCCGACAGCCTGGTGTCCAGGCTCGAAACCGACTTGACCTTGATGCTCAAGGAGACCCGCGCCGACCTCGACGAATACCCGCAGCCGCTGCTTGAGCGCAGCAGCCTGCGTCAGTTGCACCGACAAGTGCCAGGGCTGATCGAAACCCGTGACGAGGGCGTGCTGCTAGGGCAACAGCGACGCGACAGTGAAGGTATCGTCGACATCCACAACCCACAGGACGACAGTATCCGTGCGTCCTACCGTGAAGATCCGCTTACTGGGACCTGGGAGCCCATATCCCCCGAGCAAGCGCTACCTCCACAGGTCACAGACGCCGATCTGAGTGCCCTGCTGCGTGAAGGCATGCGCCTTGCCGCACTCGCTAGGCAAGATATCCAGCGCCTTAAGAACCAGGGCAGAAGCACCTACCTGCCAATCGAAATCGAGGAAATAGCCGATCGCCGCCGGCTGGCGCTGACTGCGCAGCGCCAGGCCATCGAGCGAACCCTGACCCGCGACAACCAGACCGATCAGGCGGCTGGCAACACGGATGCAGCCCTGCAGATCAAACAGCTGGATGAAGTCGCTGGCGAACTGTTGCACACCGGCGAGCAACTGAGGATAGAGGCGGCCCTGACGCAAGCACCGAGCATGCGCGAGCTGGAGTACCTGCTGGGCAAGGGCCAGGTGAAACTCAAGCGGCTGGTCAAGCGCAAGCCGCTGGCCAGTACCCGGGGCTGGGCACAGGAGTACCTGGATGAGTACGTGGTGCTGCACGCCAACAAACCCTTGTGGTATGCGCACTTTCACTACGCGGCCGAGAACACCCCGGTCGACGACTTCAAGGCCGCGCACCTGAAGCTTGCCAGTCAGCGCTATGACCGCGGGCAGTTCGTCGAAGGCAACAAGGTGGTGCACCGCGGGCCGATAAGCCTGGCGGCGGCTCGACAATGGTTTTTCAAGGAGTGACGGTAGAAAACCGGGCGCTGGCAGCAGCGCCCGATCCATTTCAACGATCCTTGAACTGCGCCTCACGCTTGGCGATAAACGCGGCCATGCCTTCCTTCTGGTCTTCGGTGGCGAAGGCCGCATGGAACACCCGGCGCTCGAAACGCACGCCCTCGGCCAGGTTGACCTCAAAGGCACGGTTGACGCTTTCCTTGACCATCATGGTCATCGGGATCGACTTGCTAGCGATGGTCGCGGCCACTTTCAGCGCTTCCTCCAGCAACTCGGCCTGCGGTACTACCCGTGCGACCAGGCCAGCGCGCTCGGCTTCCTCGGCGCCCATCAGGCGGCCGCTCAGACACAGCTCCATGGCCTTGGCCTTGCCCACCGCACGGGTCAGGCGCTGGGTGCCGCCCATGCCTGGCAGCACACCGAGATTGATTTCCGGCTGGCCGAACTTGGCGTTATCGGCGGCAAGGATGAAGTCGCACATCATCGCCAGTTCACAACCGCCGCCCAGGGCAAAACCCGACACAGCGGCGATGATCGGCTTGCGCCGGTTGGCGATGCGATCAGCGTCGCTGAACAGGTCATCGACGTAGATCTGCGGGTAGCGCAGGTCGGCCATTTCCTTGATGTCGGCGCCAGCTGCGAACGCCTTGGCGGAGCCGGTCAGCACCACGCAACCGATGTTCGGGTCGGCCTCGAGCTGGTCCAGGGCCTGGTTGATCTCGCCGACGATCTGCGCGTTCAGGGCATTGAGCGCCTGAGGGCGGTTGAGGGTGATCAGGCCGACCTTGCCGTGGATGTCCAACAGAATGGTTTCAAATGACATGCAAGCTGCTCCCTTCAAAGATTGCGCGCAATGACCATGCGCTGAATGTCGCTGGTGCCTTCATAGATCTGGCAGACCCGCACATCGCGGTAGATGCGCTCCAGCGGAAAGTCGCTCAGATAGCCATAACCGCCGAGGGTCTGCAAGGCATCCGAACAGACCTTTTCGGCCATTTCCGAGGCGAACAGCTTGGCCATCGACGCTTCGACCAGGGCCGGACGCCCGGCATCGCGCAGCGCCGCGGCATGCAGGACCATCTGCCGGGCCACGGCAACGCGGGTGGCCATGTCGGCCAGGCGGAAGGCCACGGCCTGGTGCTCGATCAACGGTTTGCCGAAGCTCTCGCGCTCGCGGGCATAGTCACGGGCCACCTCGAAGGCGGCACGGGCCATGCCCACCGATTGCGAAGCGATGCCGATACGGCCACCTTCAAGGTTGGCCAGGGCGATCTTGTAGCCTTCGCCCTCCTCGCCCAAGCGGTTGGCCACCGGCACGCGCACGTTGTCAAAGACGATCTGGCAGGTGTCGGAGGCGTGCTGGCCGAGTTTGTCCTCGACTCGCGCCACTTGGTAACCCGCTGAGTCGGTGGGCACGATAAAGGCACTGATGCCGCGTTTACCGGCCTCGGGGTCAGTCACGGCAAACACGATCACCACCCCGGCGTTCTGCCCGGAGGTGATGAACTGCTTGCAGCCGTTGAGCACGTAGTGATCGCCATCTCGGCGGGCGCGGGTCTTCAGGCTGCTGGCATCGGAGCCGGCCTGCGGCTCGGTCAGGGCGAAGGCACCGAGCATCGCGCCACTGGCAAGCGGCGTGAGGAACTGCTGCTTCTGTTGCTCATTGCCGAACTTGAGGATCGGTACGCAGCCCACCGAGTTATGCACGCTCATGATGGTCGAGCAAGCGCCGTCGCCGGCGGCGATTTCTTCCAGGGCCATGGCATAGGCGACATAACCGGTGTCGCTGCCGCCCCACTGCTCCGGCACCAGCATGCCAAACAGGCCCAGCTCGGCCATCTCCTGGATGGCCTCCTTGGGAAAGCGGTGTTCGCGGTCCCACTGCTCGGCGAATGGCCGCAGGCGCTCCTGGGCAAACTGGCGCACCGCATCGCTGATTTGCTGTTGTTCGTCATTGATTAGCATGGTGCACCTCAGTACAGACACTCGACGGCCATGGCCGTGGCTTCACCGCCGCCGATGCAGATGGCGGCAATCCCGCGATGCAGGCCTTTCTGGCGCAGGGCCGCGAGCAAGGTGACAAGGATGCGTGCGCCCGAAGCACCGATCGGGTGGCCCAGGGCGCACGCGCCGCCATGGACGTTGACCTTGTCGTGCGGCAGGTCCAGGTGCTTCATCGCCGCCAGGGTGACCACGGCGAAGGCTTCGTTGATTTCGAACAGGTCGACCTCGGCCAGGCTCCAGCCGGTGCGTTTGACCAGCTTGTCGATAGCACCGATCGGTGCGCTGGGGAACAACGCCGGGGTGTCGGCAAATGCCGCGTGACCATGGATCACCGCCAGCGGCTTCAAGCCTTGCTTCTGTGCCTGGGAACGACGCATCAGCACCAGCGCCGCAGCACCGTCGGAGATCGAGCTGGAGTTTGCCGCGGTCACCGAGCCGCCGTCGCGAAAGGCCGGCTTGAGCTGCGGGATCTTGTCCAGGCGCGCCTTGGGCGGCTGCTCGTCGTCGCTGATCAGGCGCTGGGTCTTGCCCTCGGTCACTTCGACCGGAACGATCTCGCTGGCAAAGCTGCCGTCCTTGATAGCCTGCTGGGCGCGGGTCAGCGAGGCGATGGCGAAATCGTCCTGCTGCTCACGGGTAAATCCATTGCTCTGGGCGCAGTCCTCGGCAAAGGTGCCCATCAACCGGCCCTTGTCGTAGGCATCTTCCAGGCCGTCGAAGAACATGTGGTCGATGATCTTGCCGTGGCCCATGCGGTAACCGCTGCGGGCCTTGTCCAGCAGGTAAGGGGCATTGGACATGCTCTCCATGCCGCCGGCCACAACCACATCGGCGCTGCCGGCCAGCAGCAGGTCGTGGGCCATGATCGCCGCCTGCATGCCCGAGCCGCACATCTTGTTCAGGGTGGTGCAGGTGGTGGCCTTGTTCAGCCCAGCGCCCAGCGCCGCCTGGCGCGCCGGGGCCTGGCCCAGGCCTGCCGGCAGCACGCAGCCGAACAGCACCTGCTCGACGCTGTCGGGGGCTACCCCGGCACGCTCGACAGCGGCACGAATGGCCGCAGCACCCAGCTGCGGTGCGGTCAGGCTTTTCAGGTCGCCCTGCAGGCCGCCCATGGGCGTGCGCACGGCGCTGACGATTACAATCGGATCATTGGCAAGGGTCATGATTGAATACTCCGAAAATTATTTGGCAGCCATGCGCAAGGCGCCGTCGAGACGGATCACCTCACCGTTGAGCATGCTGTTTTCAATGATGTGGCGGGCCAGCGCGGCGTATTCCTGCGGGCGGCCCAAGCGTGGCGGGAACGGTACTCCGGCGGCCAGCGAGTCGCGTACTTCCTGGGTCATGCCGGCCATCATCGGGGTTTCGAAAATGCCCGGGGCGATGGTCATCACACGGATGCCGAAGCGTGCCAGTTCACGGGCGGCGGGCAAGGTCAGGCTGGCGATCGCACCCTTGGAGGCGGCGTAGGCGGCCTGGCCGATCTGGCCGTCATAAGCGGCGATCGACGCGGTATTGATGATCACCCCGCGCTCACCGTCGGCGCCCGCCTCGCCTTCGGCCATGGCCGCAGCGGCCAGGCGCAAGAGGTTGAAGCTGCCGATCAGGTTGACGTTGATCACCCGGCTGAAGCTGTCCAGGCCATGGGGGCCGTTCTTGCCCAGAACCTTTTCGGCGCCAACGATACCGGCGCAATTGATCAGGCCATGGAGACTGCCGAAGGCGGCAACGGCGGCATCGACCGCGGCCTTGGCGGCGGCCTCCTGACTGATATCGGCAACTGCAAAGCGTGCCTTGGTGCCCAGCGCCTGGGCCTTGGCAGCGACCGCCTCGGCATTGAGGTCGACCAGCATCACCTGGGCTCCGGCCTCGATGAGCATCTGTGCGGTGGCGGCGCCCAGGCCGGAGGCTGCGCCGCTGACGATGAAGTTCTTGTTGGCAATCTGCATGATGGTCGTTCCTCAGGCGCTGACGGTCGAAGCCTGCGCGGCTTGTTGTTTGGCAATTTCCTGGTTACGCAGGATGAAACGCTGCAGCTTGCCGCTCGGGGTCTTGGGCAGTTCGCTGACGAATTCGATTTCCCGTGGATAGGCGTGGGCGTACAGGCGCTGGCGGACATGCTGTTTCAGCGCCTCGGCCAGTTCCTCGCAGGGCTGTGTGCCGCTGGCCAGCACCACGAAGGCCTTGATCAGCTCGGTACGTTCCGGGTCGGGCTTGCCGACCACCGCGGCCTCGATCACCGCCGGGTGTTCGATCAGCGCGCTCTCGACATCGAACGGGCCGACCCGGTAGCCGGAGGTGGTGATCACGTCGTCACTGCGACCGACAAAGCTGATGCTGCCATCGCTATTGAGCTCGACGGTGTCGCCGCTCAAGTAGTACTTGCCGACGAAGGCCTTGGTCGGCAAACCGTGGTAGCCGTTAAACCAGCACAGCGGCGACTGCTCGCGATCCACGGCGAGAATCCCCGGTTGCCCTGCCGGCAGTTCACGGTGCTGCTCATCGAGCACGACGATGCGGTGGCCGGGAATGGCGAAGCCGGCCGAGCCCAGGTGCACCGGGTGCTCCAGGCCATGGTGGTTGCACAGCACCATGCCCAGCTCGGTCTGCCCGTAATGGTCGTGGATGGTCACCCGCAACTCATCGGCAAACCAGCGGATCACTTCCGGGTTGAGCGGCTCGCCGGCGCTGCTGACCACCCGCAAGCGGCCCTTGATCGGCGTGCTGAACGCGCGGCCGGCAGCGATCAGCAGGCGATAGGCGGTGGGCGAGCCTGCCAGGTTGCTGATGGCGTACTTGTTGATGACCCGGCAGGTGCTTTCGACACTGAACGGCCCATCGAAAAAGGTCGTGGCGTGCCCCAGCGCCAGGGGCCCGGTCACCGCGTAGTAAAGCCCGTAGGCCCAGCCCGGATCGGCGAGGTTCCAGAAATTGTCCTCAGGGCGCAGGTCGATGGCGTCACGCATGTAGCCCTGGAAGGCAACGATCGCCCGCAGCGGCACTTCCAGCGGCTTGGCCGGGCCGGTAGTGCCGGAGGTGAACATCAGCAGGAACGGCGCATCTGCACCGAGCAGCACCGGCGGGCAATGATCATCGGCTGCTGCCAGCGCCGTGTGAAAGTCGATATCGCTGGCGTCGTCGGCGGCACCAACACAGATGATCGTCGGGCAGTCATGGACCTCGTCGAGCTTGCTGCGATTGAGTGGCTCGGTGACCACCACCTTGGCCCCGGACTGTTCCAGCCGGTGCTCGATAGCCTTGGGGCCAAAAGCAGTGAACAGCGGTTGGTAGACTGCGCCCAGGCGCCAGGTGGCCAACACGGTGATCAGCAACTCGACCGTACGCGGCATCAAGCCGGCAACCCGGTCGCCGGCGCCTACACCCTGGGCCCTGAGCACATTGGCCAGGCGCGCAGCAGATTGCTGCAGTTGCTCGAAGCTGTACTGGGCGCTGCTACCCTCGCGGCCTTCGCAGTTCAGTGCAATACGATTGCCGCCAACATGCCGGTCGCAGCATTCGACGCAGGCATTGAGCGCTTCAAGGCTGCCTTGCAGGGCGGCCGCAGCGGTTTGCGGGTAGTTGAATCCTTGCGCCGCGGCACGGTAATCACGCATCGCCAGACTCCTCGTTTTTTATTGTTGGAATAAAACGATTGATCTGAAGATAGTCGCGCCAGAGCCGTTACGGGACAATGGCCAAAGCTGTCAATCTGGATGACTGGTTTGGCCTCAAGGATTGCGTGGACCGTTTGCCGACGTTGCCGCAGCCGCGATCATCGCGCCGGTGGATGGGTTTCACCCTGCCCGATCAGCGTCCGATAGTGGCCGGGGTTGCAGCCATACCATTTGCGAAACGCCTTGTAGAATGAGCTGCTGTCAGCGAACCCCAGACGCTCGGCAATCTCGGCGAAGCTCACCTGCGCCTCTGCCAGCCAGGCAATCGACAGCTCTTTGCGCACACTGTCCTTGAGGCCCTGATAGGTCGTGCCTTCTTCGGCCAGACGGCGACGCAGGGTCGAGGCCGATATGCACAGCTGCTGGGCCTGGGTTTCGGTTTCCGGCCACTCGCCGGCGGGTAGCTGGCGCAGCGTTTCCTTGATCCGTCGCGCGAGGCTGGCCGGGTCACGGTACTTGACCAGAATGTTGGCCGGCGCCTCGGCCAGAAAGCGCTGCAACTCTTCCGGCGTACGTTTGAGCGGCAGGTCCAGGCAATCGGCCGCGAAGATCATCCGCGTACGCGGGCGGCCGAACTGCAGGTTCTCCGAAAACATTACCCGGTAGTCATCGCAAAATGGCGGTTCAGCGCAACGCAGCTCGATGGCCAGGATCGGAATGCGCCGCCCGGCCAGCCAGCAGGCAACCCCATGGACAATCATCCAGAAAGTGAAATAAGTGAAGGCCCGGCGCGGCTCATCCAGCGGCTCGCCGACGACGATTTCCGCCAGGCTCTGCTGGCGTACCAGGACCGGCTGCAGGTGCTCGAGCATCAGCCCGAGAAACGCCAGGGCGCTCTCCAGCGCGGCGCCCAGGGTTGGCTGGGCCATGGAAGAACGGCACAGGAAGGCCAGGCTGCCGGTGCGCAGGCCGCGCGGGTCCATGCAAAAGAATTCATCGTGGCAACGGCGAGCGAGCAAGCGCCAGAGCTGCGCGTAGGCACTGGCCGGCACCCGTGCGTCAGCTTCGTGCAGTTGCCCGGGATCGATCCCCACGCGGCCGAGCAAGGCCTGGCTGGTTGCACCCGGGGCATAACTCTGCAGCAGCGCTTCACGCACCAGTTGCATGGAGATGGTGTCTTTCTCCGTCATCAGCAGTATTTCGCCTTGCCTGTGTTATTTGATCGCCATCTTAGGAGCCTGCCGGGAAAAAACCAGCCCTGGCTCAGCGTACCGGAGCCAGGTTGAGAAAAGCCTGGATCAGGCGCAGTTCGCGGCGCCGCTGCAAGCAGCCGATCATGTGCTGGTTGACCAGCCCCGATCCGGCGATGGGCCGTGCCACCACCCGCGGGTCATGGCTGATTTCCGCCGAAGACACGATGCCGATGCCAAGCTGCGCAGCCACGGCTTCAGTCACTGCTTCACGGCTATCGAGCTCCAGCAGGACCCGCGGCTGAACACCGGCCTCACTGCAGGCCTGATCGAACGTGCGGCGGGTGATCGAGCTGGGTTCGCGCAGCACCATGATCTGTGCGTCCAGTTCCCTCAACTGCAGCTCACCTGTACTGCCCGCCCAAACGTGCCCGGCCGGTAGCAAAGCGCAGATCCGTGAATCACCGAGGCTTTGCAGGTACAGGCCCTTGCGCGGTTCGACTTCGGTCAGGACCGCCACATCGGCATGCTCGCAGAGCAGCGCTGCCAGGGTTTCCTGGGCGTTGCCCAGGCGCAGGTTGACGGTGATGCCCGGGTAAGCCTCACGCAACTGCGCCAGCATCGGCATGACCCGGTGCGGGCCATCGGCCGCCACTTCCAGGCGCCCGGTGAGCAACTGCCGGTTGGCCTCAAGCATCACCTGCGCTTCTTCGGCCAAACCGAACATGGCGCGGGTAATCGCCGCCAGGCGAATGCCTTCCTCGGTCAGCTCGACCCGCCGGGCGGTGCGACGCAGCAAGGTGATCTGGTAATGCTCCTCCAGGGCTTTGATATGCCCGGTCACCGCTGGCTGGCTGATGAACAGGCGGTTGGCGGCGCGGGTAAAACTGCCCTCACGGGCCACGGCGTCGAAAGCGCGGAGCTGGAACAGGTTCATATTTATCGGCCTGACTTATGGCTGGCATAACAACAAACAATTTGATTGATAGCTCACGGAATTGCAACTTAGGCCCCATAGATTCAGCCCACCGCTTGTGAGGATTACCGGAATGAGTAACGCCCCTATCCTGCTGACCCCCGGCCCCCTGACCACCTCAGCCCGCACCCGCCAAGCGATGATGGTCGACTGGGGCTCATGGGACCGCGACTTCAACCAGCTGACCGCCAGCCTCTGCGAGCAACTGCTGGCCATCGTCAACGGCGCCGACAGCCACCACTGCGTGCCCCTGCAAGGCAGCGGCACCTTTGCCGTGGAGGCCGCCATAGGCACCCTGGTGCCTCGCGATGGCAAGGTCCTGGTGCTGATCAACGGCGCCTACGGCCAACGCCTGGCGAAGATCTGCAAGGTCCTGGGGCGTGCCTGCAGCACTTTCGAAACCGCCGAAGACCAGCCGACCACCGCCGCCGACGTCGATCGCCTGCTGGCCGCCGACAGCAGCATTACCCACGTGGCGCTGATTCACTGCGAAACCAGCACTGGCATTCTCAACCCACTGGCGCAGATCGCCGAGGTCATCGCCCGCCACGGCAAGCGTCTGATCATCGACGCCATGAGCTCGTTCGGCGCCTTGCCGATCGATGCCCGCCACGTGCCGTTCGACGCCTTGATCGCCGCGTCGGGCAAATGCCTGGAAGGTGTGCCCGGGATGGGCTTCGTGTTTGCCAACAAACAGTCGCTGGCCGCCGCCGAAGGCAACTCGCCGTCGCTGGCCATGGACCTGCAGGACCAGCATGCCTACATGGCCAAGACCGGCCAATGGCGCTTCACCCCGCCCACCCACGTGGTAGCGGCGCTGCACGAGGCCTTGCTGCAATACACCGAAGAAGGCGGCCTGCCCGCCCGCCATCAACGCTATGCCAGCAACTGCAAGACGCTGCTCGACGGCATGGCCGCGATCGGCTTGCGCAGCTTCCTGCCGGCTGAGATCCAGGCGCCGATCATTGTCACCTTCCATGCCCCGCAGGATCCGCGCTACCAGTTCAAGGACTTCTACGAGCGGGTCAAGGCCAAGGGCTTCATCCTTTACCCAGGCAAGCTGACCCAGGTCGAGACCTTCCGCGTCGGTTGCATCGGCTGCGTCGGTCCGCAGGGCATGCAGGCTGCGGTCAATGCCATCGCCCACGTCCTGCAGGAAATGGAAGTGCTGGACATCTGACACCACGAATTCCTTTTACCTGACCAGCGCCACCACCCGCTCAAGGAACCCTGAACATGAACTACAGCAATCCGACCCACCTGCAAGCCGCGATTCTCGACTGGGCCGGTACCGTGGTCGACTTTGGCTCCTTCGCCCCGACGCAGATCTTCGTCGAGGCCTTCGCCGAGTTCGACGTCGAAGTGTCCATTGAGGAAGCCCGTGGCCCGATGGGCATGGGCAAGTGGGACCACATCCGCACCTTGTGCGACCAGCCGCAAATCGCCGAGCGCTATCGCAAGGTGTTTGGCCGCACCCCGAGCGATGCCGACGTCACCGCCATTTATGAACGCTTCATGCCGCTGCAGATCGAGAAGATCGCCGTGCACTCGGCACTGATTCCCGGTGCCCTCGACACCCTGGCCGGGCTGCGCCAGGACGGCCTGAAGATCGGCTCGTGCTCGGGCTACCCGAAAGTGGTGATGGACAAGGTGGTGGCGTTGGCGGCGCAGAACGGTTATGTGGCCGATTACGTGGTGGCCACCGACGAAACCCCGAACGGCCGCCCGTGGCCGGCCCAGGCCTTGGCCAACGTGATTGCCCTGGGGATCGATGACGTCGCCGCCTGTGTCAAGGTCGACGACACCGTGCCAGGCATCCTCGAAGGTCGTCGTGCCGGCATGTGGACGGTAGCGCTGGTGTGCTCGGGCAACGCTCTGGGCCTGACTTACGAAGGCTACCGCGCTCTGGCCTCGGACACGCTCGAACGCGAACGCAAGCGCATTCATGCCCTGTTCGAAAGCTCGCGCCCGCACTACCTGATCGACACCATCAACGAGTTGCCGCAAGTGATTGCTGATATCAACAAGCGCCTGGCACGAGGCGAGATGCCGCAGGCGGTGTAAAACCACCCTCGCGGTGCAAGCCCGCTCCTACAGGCAGGAGCGGGCTTGCATCGCGATTAGCTGCCTCACTTCTGATGCCGCTCGACCCACACGGCAAATTTGTCGATAAAGGCCTGCAAGAACGGCCGGGTCTTCTCCGACAGTTTGCCGTGCTCATCGAACAGCGTTGCCGCCCCTGCGATATACGCCTCCGGCTGCTGCATGCACGGCACATCGAGGAACACCAGCGACTGGCGCAGATGATGGTTGGCGCCGAAGCCGCCCACCGCACCGGGCGACACACTGATCACCGCCCCCGGCTTGCCGTTCCAGGCGCTCTGGCCATAGGGCCGCGAGCCCACATCGATGGCGTTCTTCAACACCCCCGGCACCGATCGGTTGTATTCCGGGGTGACGAACAGTACCGCATCACTGCTGCGAATCTGCTCGCGAAAGGTCTTGTAGGCCTGGGGCGGATTGGCATCGATATCCTCGTTGTACAAGGCCAGCTCGCCGATTTCGACACTGTGCAGTTTGAGGTTGGACGGCGCGAGCTCCGCCAGCGCACGGGCGACCTTGCGGTTGAGGGACTCCTTGCGCAAGCTGCCGACGACGACGGCGACTGAATACACCTGGCTCATGGCAATTTCCTGACGTGAAGAAGAAAGGGAGTTGTAGGTATAGATGATCCCGCCCGGGTCTGAAGTTTTTTTCCGTTCGGGCAAAACTTACCAGGCAAAACAGTGGTCTATGCCTGACAGATCCCTATTTCTTCAGAGGTTGCACGGTAAATGACAGCAGTACTGGTCGGACAGTTTCATGCACGGGACGCAGAGGGCCGCATCTATCCCGTTCATGAGTTCCAGGAAGCCACCCTGCAGGCCGACGGTAGTGGCGCAGCCCTGCCGGTTACCACCTATAAGCTGGCAATCGGCGACCGGGTCAATCATCTGGGTGAGGATCGCTTCGAGCTGGTGCAAAGCGGCGTGGAAATCATCCGCATTCCCTGACCGTGCTCACACCTTGATGCAATCGACGGTATAGATCCGCCCCTGCGCAGTCGTTTCGTGCTGCAACCCATGCACATCGGCGACAAAGCCGGGAAAGCCGCTGTCGAAGGCGGCGGCAAACGCCAGGTAATCGATGATCGAGCGGGTCGCCTCGGTAAACCGCTCCCCCGGCATGATCAACGGAATTCCCGGCGGATAGGGCACCAGCATGACTGCGGCGATGCGCCCGAGCAACTGCCCGATCGGCACCGCCTCGACCTCCCCGCGCACCATCCGGTCATAGGCATCGGCGGGTTTGATCACCACTTCCGGCAAGCGGGTAAACAGGCGCTTGAGCTGCTTGGCGATGGCATTGCTGCGGTAGCAGGCGTGCAGTTGGTCGCACAGGTCCCGCAGGCCCAGGCCCTGATAGCGCAGCGGATCGAGCTGAGCGATGCACGGCAGGCTTTCGACCAGGCTGGTATTGGCGTCGTAGTTGCGCTTGAACTCGAGCAACTCGGTCAGCAGCGTGCTCCATTTGCCCTTGGTGATGCCCATCGAGAACAGCACCAGAAAGGTATACAACCCGGTCTTCTCCACCACCAGGCCGCGCTCCCAGAGAAACTTGCTGACCACTGCCGCTGGAATGCCGTGCTCGCTCAAGGCTCCGCCGGCGCTGAGCCCCGGCATCACCAGGGTGACCTTGATCGGGTCGAGCAGCACGTAATCATCACTGACATCGCCAAAGCCATGCCAGTCGGCCTGCGGCTGCAACAGCCAGTCCTCGGTCGCTACCCGGCGTACGCTCTCCTCCAGCGGCGGCTGCCAGATGCTGAACCACCAGTCGTCCTTGTCCATATGCTCGCGCAGTTTGGCCATGGCCCGGCGAAAGCTCAGCGCCTCGTCAAACATTTCCTGTAGCAGGGAGCGCCCGGCCGGGCCTTCCATCATCGCCGAAGACACATCCAGCGAGGCAAGGATGCTGTACTGCGGCGAGGTGGAGATATGCATCATGAAGGCTTCGTTGAAGCGGTCGCGGTCCAGCTGCCGGGCGCCACCGTCCTGCACATGAATCATCGACGCCTGGCTGAAGGCTGCCAACAGCTTATGGGTGGAATGGGTGCTGAACACCAGCGGGCTGCCGGCACTGCGCGAAGTACCCATGGCGTAACGCCCGCGGAAGAATTCGTGGAACGCCGCGTAGGCGTACCAGGCCTCGTCAAAATGCAGCACCTCGACACTGTTGCCCAGTTCCTGCTTGATCAGTTCGGCGTTGTAGCACAGCCCGTCGTAGGTGGAGTTGGTCACCACCGCCAGCTTGACCTTGGCCGGCCGGCCCCGGGCCAGGGGGTTGGCCTGAATCTTGGCGTGGATCGACGCCGGGCTGAATTCACTCAGCGGGATTGGCCCGATGATGCCCAGCTCGTTGCGCTCCGGGCACAGGTACAAGGGGATGGCCCCGGTCATGATGATCGCGTGCACCACCGATTTGTGACAGTTGCGGTCGACCAGCACCAGGTCATCACGGCCGACCATCGAATGCCAGACGATCTTGTTGGCCGTCGAGGTACCGTTGATCACGAAGAAGGTATGGTCAGCGCCAAAGTTTTTTGCCGCGCGGGCCTCGGCGGCGGCCAGGGGGCCGGTGTGGTCGAGCAGCGAACCGAGCTCGGGCACCGACACCGACAAATCCGAACGCAGGGTATTTTCCCCGAAGAACTGATGGAAGGCCTGGCCGACCGGACTTTTGCGGTAGGCCACGCCACCGCCATGACCGGGCGTATGCCATGAATAATTCGATTGCGCGGTGTGTTGCACCAGGGCCTTGAAGAACGGTGGCAGCAGTCCATCCAGGTAGCTGTGCGCCGCCCGTGCCACTTGCCGGGCGAGAAACGGCACGGTGTCTTCGAACAGGTAAAGAATGCCGCGCAGCTGGTTCAGCTCGCTCATCACATCGGCGGGGGCGTTTTCCAGCGTCACCTGCTCGCCAAGGGCGAAGATCGGCAAGTGCGGGGCACGCACCCGGGCCAGGCGAATCAGATCGACCATGTTCTGCAGCAAATGGGTGTTTTCGCCTGCGCCTTCGGCGGCAACCAGCATGCAGGCAAGGCCATGGTGGGTCGAGGCGACCAGACGAGCTTCGGCGTAGTCGATCGCCGGCAGGATGGTGAGACCGTCCTGGGCCAGCTCCTGGGCAATACCGCGGACACGCTCGCCGGCGACCGTATCGGCCTTGATGTCGCGATGCACGATCAGGACGGGAAACTTGAGGTCCTTGTACATGGGCGGGCGCTTCCTCCGAGTGACAGCTGCGTCAACTCAGGGTAGAAGGTCGCCAGCGCCTCTGCGCGGCAAATTGCCTCAGTTTGCGTCGGCCAGCTGCTGCCACAGTGCCGGGCCACCGGCGGACTTGGCAATCGCCTCCAGGCGAGCCATGTGCAGCTCGAGCTCTTGCTCGCTGGCGCGGATGATCCGCCCTGGCTGTCGGCTGGCGGGCAGGCGGCGGATCTCGCTGGCGCGGTTGTCTTGCCCCTCCTCCTCGCCGTCGGCACCGTGCCCGGCCAGCGACAGGCTGGTCTGGCCACCGGTCATGTTCAGGTAGACGTCGGCCAGCAGCTCCGAGTCGAGCAGCGCGCCGTGCAGCTCACGGCCGGAGTTGTCGACGCCGTAGCGCTTGCACAGGGCATCAAGGCTGTTGCGCTGGCCCGGATGCCGGGATCGGGCCAGCATCAGGGTGTCGAGAATGGTGCAGTGCTGGGTGATATCGGCGCGGTCGCGCTGACCGAGCAAGGCGAACTCGTTGTTGATGAAGCCAACGTCGAACGCTGCGTTGTGGATGATCAGCTGGGCGCCCTGGATGAACTCGAAGAATTCATCGGCGACCTCGGCGAAACGCGGCTTGTCGAGCAGGAAGGAATCGGTGATGCCGTGGACGCCGATGGCGCCTTCATCGCTCTCGCGGTCCGGTTGCAGGTAGACGTGGAAGTGTCGCCCGGTCAAGCGTCGGCCCATCAGCTCGACACCGCCGATCTCGATGATTCGGTGGCCGTCGGTGACCGGCATGCCGGTGGTTTCGGTGTCGAGGACGACCGACCTGTTGTTCTGAATCTCCACGCCGGGGGTCTCCTGCCGCGTACAGTCTGGTGAAAAGCCGGCCATTCTACCTCAGCTCAAGGGTGAGTGGCGGCCGCTGTGCTCAACGCAGACTACGGACCTCGTCAACGCCGCGGTTGGCCAACTGGTCGGCGCGTTCGTTGCCATGATGGCCGACGTGCCCGCGCACCCACTTCCAGGTGACCTTGTGCCGGCCCACCTGCTCATCGAGCAATTGCCAGAGGTCGGCGTTCTTCACCGGCTCTTTGGAGGCGGTCTTCCAGCCACGCTTCTTCCAGTTGACCATCCACTCGGTGATGCCTTTCATCACGTACTGGGAGTCGGTCACCAGCAGCACTTCGCATTCACGCTTGAGCGCTTCCAGGCCCTTGATCGCGGCCATCAATTCCATGCGGTTATTGGTGGTGTCGCGCTCGCCGCCCCACAGTTCCTTCTCGACGCCCTTGCAGACCATCAGCACACCCCAGCCACCCGGGCCAGGGTTACCCTTGCAGGCGCCATCGGTAAATATCTCGACGCTATCGCTCATTTACAGCCTTTTCATCAATGATTTGACCCCGTGCCCTTGGGGCCCGGAACTCAGGGTTCGGAATGGCGCCGGTTGACCTTGGCCATCGGCAGCGGCAGCAGCTTGCCCATCGGTTCGCGGCGCTCCAGACGCAGGGGTCGCAACCCCACCACCATCTTGCGCGCCACCAGCAGGTAGACGCCGCCACCGCCACTCTGCCAGCCACCGGCAACCCGCTCCCAGCCGGCCAGGCGCTGTTGCCAGGCGGGGGATGCGAGCGGCGGACGATAGCACCCGAAGCGGCGTTTCTCCAGCGCGAAGCCCAGCAGGTTGAGCCAGTCGCCGACCCTTGAGGGGGAAATGCAGCGCGCCTTGCGCAGGGCATCATGGGCAAACACCCGACGCATGCCCCAACTGCTCCAGGGGTTGATACCGACGATCAGCAGATGGCCGCCCGGACGCACACTGCTGGCGGCCTCGCGCAACAGGCCATGGGGCGACAGGCTGAAGTCCAGGCCGTGCTGCAGCACCACAACGTCGGCGGCGTGCTCGCTCAGTGGCCAGGCCTGTTCTTCGCAGACGATCTCGACCCCCGGCAGCGGCGCGCCCAAGCGCACGTTGCGCTGCACCTGCGGGGCTTTGGGCGGCGCTTCGGCGCAGGGGCCGTAGTGCACCAGGTAACCACCGAAGTAACGCCCCAGCTCCTCTTCGAGCAGGCGTTGTTCCTCCTTGAGCATGAGTTGCCCGAGGGGGCCGGCGAACCAGTCGCGGGCCTGGCTGATCAGCTCCAGCCACTGCGGATCGGCCTGGGCGAAGGCTTGATCGGTCATTGCAGTCTCCCTTGAAGGTTCTCGACAGCGCACATAGCTACTAAGATGCACCCATGTCCACCGTTTGGCGAATCGCACCATGATACAGATCGATGCCCTGCCCGCTTTCAACGATAACTACATCTGGTTGTTACAAGATTCTGCCAGCCAGCGGTGCGCGGTGGTCGATCCGGGCGATGCGGCACCGGTACTGGCCTGGCTTGAACGCCATCCCGGCTGGCACCTGAGCGATATCCTCATCACCCACCACCATCACGACCATGTCGGTGGCGTCGAGCAGCTCAAGGCGCGGACCGGCGCGACCGTCTACGGCCCCGCCCAGGAACGCATTCCCGGTCGTGACCAGGCCCTGGACGACAACGCCAGCGTGCGCGTTCTGGGCCTAGATTTCCAGGTCATCGCCGTCCCCGGACACACCCTGGGACACATTGCCTATTATTGCCAGCAAACAGCCACGCCCGTGCTGTTCTGTGGCGATACCTTGTTCGCCGCTGGATGCGGGCGCCTGTTCGAAGGCACACCGGAGCAAATGCACCATTCCCTGCAGCGCCTGGCCGCCCTGCCCGCCGAAACCCTGGTGTACTGCACCCACGAATATACCTTGAGCAACCTGCGCTTCGCCCAGGCCGTCGAGCCTGAAAACCCGCACATTGCCCAACGCTTCGCCGACGTTACCGAGCTAAGATCACAAGATCGCATCACGTTGCCTTCAACCCTGGCCCTGGAAAAGCTCACCAACCCCTTTCTGCGGACCTCCGTAACATCCGTTAAAGAAAAACTAGACGAACGGAATGGCCCGATAAACCCCACGCCAAGTGCTGTTTTTGCTGGGTTGCGCGCTTGGAAAGATCGGTTCTAAACAGCCGCTGTTGGTGACGGAAAGTTCTGAAAGGTTGACCGTTGAGGGGCCGCTTTCTAGAATCCCCCGACATTTTTGCCCGGAACTTTGTCCCAGCCAATGTCGTCCACTAGCCGCAGAACCTTCAATTCCGTCGCCCTGACGCGCCTGGCCCAAGCCAGTGCGCTGGCCCTGGCCGCCACCCTTGTGGGCTGCCAGAGCACCCGTCAAGTCGACGAATCCGACAGCGTTCGCGCGCACAACTACCAGGCTCGGGCCAAGCAGAAACCGCTGATCGTACCGGTCAAACCGGTGGAGCAAGCGCCTCAGGACGTCTGGGAACGCATGCGCCAGGGCTTCGTGCTGCAGGACGGCGTTGCAGTCAACCCACGCATCGAACAGCAACGCCTGTGGTTTGCCAGCAACCCCTCGTTCCTGGAAAACGCCGGCGACCGCGGCAGCCTGTACATCCATTACATCGTCGAACGCCTCGAAGAGCGCAACATGCCGCTGGAGCTGGCCCTGCTGCCAGCGATCGAAAGCGCCTACAACCCGATGGCCTATTCACGGGCCCATGCGGTAGGCCTGTGGCAGTTCATCCCCTCCACCGGGCGTTACTTCAACCTGCGCCAGACCCGTTTCTACGATGGCCGCCGCGACATCACCGCCTCGACCAACGCCGCGCTGGACTACCTGACCCGTCTGCACGACATGTTCAACGGCGACTGGCTGCTGGCCCTGGCGGCCTACAACGCCGGCGAAGGCACCGTCAGCCGCGCCATCGAGCGCAACGAGAAGCTCGGCCTGCCGACTGACTACTGGAACCTGCCGCTGCCGCAGGAAACCCGCGACTACGTGCCCAAGCTGCTGGCCCTGTCGCAGGTGGTGATGACACCGCAGGCCTATGGCGTCAACCTTAACCCGATTGCCAACGAACCGTACTTCGAAGCGGTCGCGATCAAGGACCGCCTCGATCTGTCACGTGTCGCCGCCCTGGCCGAAATCGACGAAGACGAGCTGTTCCAGCTCAACCCGGCCTTCAAGAAGCGCATGACTGTCGACGGCCCGCAGCAGTTGCTGGTGCCGACCGCCAAGGCACAGCTGCTGACCGCCTCGCTGTCGAACATGAAGCCTGAAGAGCTGCTGACCCTGCAGCCGAAAAAAGCCGTGTTCGAAGCTGCCATGGCCGAAGCCGCACCGCGCACCAGCACGACCCGCAACAGCCGCTACCGGGTCAAGCGTGGCGACAACCTGGCCAGCATCGCCAAGGCCAACAAGGTCAGCGTCAAAGACCTGCAGCGCTGGAACAAGCTCTCCGGCCAACGCCTGAAGACCGGCCAGACCCTGGCGATGCAGAGCACCCAGCCGGCTGGCGCAAAGAACCAGAAAAAATCCACCCAGTACAAGGTGCGCAAAGGCGACTCGCTGTACCTGGTGGCCAAGCGCTTCAACGTCGAGATGCAGCACCTCAAGCGCTGGAATCCACGCAGCGGCCACGCCCTCAAGCCGGGCCAGACCCTGACCGTCTACCTCAATCATTGAGGCCCGCGCTCCGGTCACTGACCGGAGCGCCCTGCAGCGCCCCATGCGGCACTCTTTTTCCAGTCGATACAAGCTGTTACTGTAGCCGGAATAAAGCCCAAGCCGCCTGGATCGGATCTCGACTTGATACGTCCCCTCCTGTTGCTGTCACTCAGCCTGGCCTTGAGCTTTCCCGCGGGCGCAACAATCAGCGAAAGCCACGGTTACGCCCAGTTCGGCACGCTCAAGTATCCAGCCAAATTCACCCACTTCGACTGGGTCAATCCGCAAGCGCCCAAGGGCGGTACCTTGCGGGCCATGGCATTTGGCACCTTCGACACCCTCAACCCCTATACCTTCAAGGGCTCAAGCCCGGTCACCACGCCGAACTTCTTGCAGTACGGGGTGAGCGAGCTGAACGAAACCCTGATGGTCGGCACCGGCCAGTACGACCCTTCCGGTGATGAGCCCACGTCCAGCTATGGCCTGATCGCAGGCTCGGTCGAGTACAGCGAAGACCGCAGCTGGGTGGTGTTCAACCTGCGTCCCGAGGCGCGCTTTCACGACGGCAAGCCGATAACCGCCAGCGACGTGGCGTTCTCCTACCGCACCCTGCTCAAGGAAGGTCACCCGATCTACCGGACCAACCTGCAGGAAGTAAAGCGCGTCGACATTCTCAACCCGCGACGTATCCGCTTCGTCTTCAAGCGCGCAGGCAACCCGCTGCTGATCCTGCGCCTGGGCGAGATGCCGGTGCTGCCGGCGCACTACTGGAAGGGCCGCGACTTCAAGGCCACCACCTTCGAGCCGCCGCTAGGCAGCGGCCCGTACCGCATCACCCAGGTCCAGCCTGGGCGGCGCCTGGTGTTCGAGCGGGTGAAGGATTACTGGGGCAAGGACCTGGCGGTCAACCGCGGCAAGTACAACGTCGACCGCGTCGAATTCGAGTTCTACCGTGACAGCGCAGTGGCCTTCGAAGCCTTCAAGGCCGGCGAGTTCGACATCTACATCGAGCACCAGGCGAAGAACTGGGCCAACGGCTACAACTTCCCGGCGGTGCGCCGCGGCGACGTGATCAAGGCGCAGATCCCGCACAAGATCCCGACCCAGACCCAAGGCCTGTTCATGAACAGCCGCCGCGCGACCTTCAGCGATGTGCGGGTGCGCCAGGCGCTGGGGTTGATGCTCGACTTCGAATGGACCAACCGCACCCTGTTCAGCAGTGCCTACCAACGTGCCAGCAGCTATTACCCCAACAGCGAGCTCGCCGCCAGCGGCCTGCCGGTGGGCAAGGAATGGCTACTGCTGGCGCCCTACCGCAAGCAATTGCCGGCGGCGCTGTTCACCGAGCCGTACAAGGTCAGCCACACCGACGGCCGCGGTATCAACCGCCAGACCCTGCGCCAGGCCCTTGACCTGCTCGGCCAGGCCGGCTGGAAGCTCAACGGCCAGCGCCTGCTCAACAGCGCCGGGCAACCCTTGAAGCTGGAGCTGCTGCTGGTCAATCCGAACCTTGAACGGATCCTGCAACCTTATGTCGAAAATCTTGCCAGCATTGGCGTCGAAGCACGCTTGCGCACAGTAGACCGGGCCCAGTACAAACAACGCCTGGACCAGTTCGATTTCGACATGATCCTGATGACCCTGAACCAGACCCTGAGCCCGGGCCTTGAACAATGGCTGTACTTCCATTCAAGCCAGGCCTCGACCAAGGGCAGCAAGAACTATGCTGGCGTGAAAGACCCGGTGGTCGATCACCTGCTCGACACCCTGCTGGCCGCCCAGAGCCGTGAGGACCAGGTGACTGCGGCACGCGCCCTGGACCGGGTATTGCTGTGGCAGTACTACATGATTCCCAACTGGTATCTCGACAACCACCGCCTGGCCTACCGCAATCGCTTTGCCTTTGTGGCCACGCCGCCCTACACCCTGGGGCTCAACAGCTGGTGGATCAAGCCTTCGGAGAAAGCCCAATGATGCCAATGTCCCGCCTGCGCCTGAAGGCCTGCGCACTGCTGCTGGCCTGCCTCGGCAGCCAGGCACTGGCTGCACCGCAACACGCCCTGACCCTCTACGATGAAGCGCCGAAGTATCCGGCAAATTTCAAGCACTTCGACTACGTCAACCCCGACGCGCCCAAGGGCGGCACCTTCCGCCAGGCCGGTTTCGGCGGCTTTGACAGCCTCAACCCGTTCATCAACAAGGGCGTAGCGGCCGACGACATCGGCCTGATCTACGACACCCTGATGACCCAGAGCCTGGATGAGCCTTTCACCGAGTACGGCCTGGTCGCCGGCAAGATCGAGAAAGCCCCGGACAACAGCTGGGTGCGCTTCTACCTGCGCCCCGAGGCACGTTTTCATGACGGCCAGCCGATCCAGGCCGACGACGTGGTGTTCACCTTCAACACCTTGATCAAGCATGGCGCACCGCTGTACCGCGGCTACTACGCCGATGTCGCCGAAGTGATCGCCGAAGACCCGCAGCGGGTGCTGTTCAAGTTCAAGCACAGCAATAATCGCGAACTGCCACTGATCCTCGGCCAGTTGCCGGTATTGCCCAAGCACTGGTGGGAAAACCGCGAATTCACCAAGGGCAACCTGGAAATCCCCCTGGGCAGCGGCCCGTACAAGGTCGCCGAGGTCAAGCCGGGGCGCTCGGTCCGCTATGAGCGGGTCAAGGACTACTGGGGCAAGGACCTGGCGGTCAACCGCGGCTTCTACAACTTCGACGAGATGACCATCGACTACTACCGCGACAGTGCGGTCACCCTCGAAGCACTCAAGGCCGGCCAGTTCGACTACCGCCTGGAAACCGCAGCCAAGAGCTGGGCCACTGCCTATGACGTGCCAGCAGTGCGGCACAAGCGCCTGATCCTCGAAGAGCTGCCCAACGGCAACCCGACCGGCATGCAGGGCTTTGTCTACAACATCCGCCGCCCGCTGTTCCAGGATATCCGGGTGCGTGAAGCATTGAGCCTGCTGCTGGACTTCGAATGGACCAACAAGCAGCTGTTCAACGGTGCCTACACCCGCACCGGCAGCTACTTCGAGAACTCCGACATGGCCGCCCGCGGCCTGCCCGACGCCGCTGAACTGAAGATTCTCGAACCGCTGCGCGGCAAGATTCCCGATCAGGTGTTCACCCAGGCCTTCGCCAACCCGGTCACCGATGGCAGCGGCATGATCCGCGAACAACAGCGCAAGGCCTACAAGCTGCTGCAGGAAGCCGGCTGGCGCATTGTCGACGACAAGATGGTCGACGCCCAGGGCAAGCCGGTATCCATCGAATTCCTCCTGGCACAGACAGAATTCGAGCGCATCCTGCTACCGTTCAAGCGCAACCTGGCGGACCTGGGTATCGACCTGGTGATTCGCCGGGTCGATGTCTCGCAATACATCAACCGCCTGCGCTCGCGGGATTTCGACATGATCGTCGGCGGCTACCCGCAGTCCAACTCCCCGGGTAACGAGCAACGCGAGTTCTGGCAGAGCGCCGCCGCCGACAATCCCGGCAGCCGCAACTTCATCGGCCTGAAGGACCCGGCCATCGACACCCTGGTAGAGCAGCTGATCAACGCCGATTCGCGACAGAGCCTGATCGAGCACTCGCGCGCCCTGGACCGGGTGCTGCAATGGGGCTACTACGTGATCCCCAACTGGCACATCAAGACCTGGCGCGTGGCCTACTGGAACCACATCGGCCACCCCAAGGTTTCGCCCAAGTACGACATCGGTATCAACACCTGGTGGATCAAGCCCGATGTCGAGCCGGTGGTGCCGCTGAACCCGGCGCCCGAAGCGCAAGCGGCCGAAGGGGCGAAATAGCATGCTGGCCTATATCTTTCGCCGTTTGCTGCTGATCATCCCGACCCTGCTGGGCATCCTGATCATCAACTTCATCATCATCCAGGCCGCCCCGGGCGGCCCGGTGGAGCAGATGATCGCCAAGCTCGAAGGCTTCGAGGGCGCCACCAGCCGCATCGCCGGTGGCGGCGCCGAAGTTTCGGTGGCCGGCTCCAACTACCGCGGCGCCCAGGGCCTGGACCCGGCCTTGATCAAGGAAATCGAGCAGATGTACGGCTTCGACAAGCCGGCGCCGGAACGCTTGTGGATCATGATCAAGAACTACGCCCACCTGGATTTTGGCGACAGCTTCTTCCGTGACGCCAAGGTCATCGACCTGATCATCGAGAAAATGCCGGTATCGATCTCCCTGGGGCTATGGAGCACGCTGATCATGTACCTGGTGTCGATCCCCCTGGGGATCGCCAAGGCCACCCGTCACGGCAGCCACTTCGATGTCTGGACCAGCTCGGCGATCATCATCGGCTACGCCATCCCGGCGTTTCTGTTCGCCATCCTGCTGATCGTGCTGTTCGCCGGTGGCAGCTACCTGGACTGGTTCCCGTTGCGCGGCCTGACGTCGAACAACTTCGATGAGCTGAGCACCACCGGCAAGCTGCTCGACTACTTCTGGCACCTGGCGCTGCCAGTCACTGCGCTGGTGATCGGCAACTTCGCAACCATGACCCTGCTGACCAAAAACAGCTTCCTCGACGAGATCAACAAGCAGTACGTGGTCACCGCCAAGGCCAAGGGCCTGAGCCCCAACCGCGTGCTCTACGGTCATGTGTTCCGCAATGCCATGCTGCTGGTGATCGCCGGTTTTCCCTCGGCGTTCATCGGTATCTTCTTCACCGGCTCCTTGCTGATCGAAGTGATCTTCTCCCTCGACGGCCTGGGCCTGATGAGTTTCGAGGCAGCGATCAACCGCGACTACCCGGTGGTCTTCGGCACCCTGTTCATCTTCACCCTGCTCGGGCTGGTGGTGAAGCTGATCGGCGACCTGACCTACACCCTGGTCGACCCACGCATCGACTTCGACAGCCGGGAGCACTGAGATGAACCTGTCACCTCTGAATCGCCGGCGCTTCGAGCGCTTCAAGGCCAACCGCCGTGGCTGGTGGTCGCTGTGGCTGTTCCTGATCCTGTTCGGCCTGAGCCTGGGCGCCGAGCTGATCGCCAACGACAAGCCCCTGGTGGTGCGTTACGACGGCCAATGGTACTTCCCGGCGCTCAAGCGCTACCCGGAAACCGCCTTTGGCGGCGAATTCCCGCTGGAGGCCAACTACAAGAGCCCGTACATCCGCGAGTTGCTGGCGGCCAAGGACAGCCTGGTGCTGTGGGCGCCGATCCCGTTCAGCTACCAGAGCATCAACTACGACCTCAAGGTCCCGGCCCCTGCCCCGCCGTCGACGCAGAACTGGCTGGGTACCGACGACCAGGGCCGCGACGTGCTGGCACGGGTCATCTATGGTTTCCGTATCTCGGTGCTGTTTGCCCTGACCCTGACCATCCTCAGCTCGATCATCGGCGTGATTGCCGGCGCCCTGCAGGGCTTTTACGGCGGCTGGGTGGACCTGGCCGGGCAGCGCTTCCTGGAAATCTGGTCGGGGCTGCCGGTGCTGTACCTGCTGATCATCCTCGCCAGCTTCGTGCAACCGAACTTCTGGTGGCTGCTGGGGATCATGTTGCTGTTCTCATGGATGAGCCTGGTGGATGTGGTGCGCGCCGAGTTCCTGCGCGGGCGCAACCTGGAGTACGTGCGTGCGGCGCGGGCGCTGGGCATGCAGAACGGCGCGATCATGTACCGGCACATCCTGCCCAATGCGATGATCTCGACCATGACCTTCATGCCGTTCATCCTCACCGGCGCGATCGGCACCCTGACCGCCCTGGACTTCCTCGGCTTCGGCCTGCCGCCGGGGGCGCCGTCACTGGGTGAACTGGTGGCCCAGGGCAAGTCCAACCTGCAAGCGCCCTGGCTGGGCATGAGCGCTTTTGCCGTGCTGGCACTGATGCTCAGCCTGCTGGTGTTCATCGGCGAATCCGCCCGCGATGCCTTCGACCCGAGGAAATGAGATGAGCAAGCAAACCTTGATCGAAGTCCGCGACCTGGCCGTCGAGTTCGTCACCGGCGATCAATGCCAGCGGGTGGTCGAAGGGGTCAGTTTCGACATCCGCCGCGGCGAAACCCTGGCCCTGGTCGGCGAAAGCGGGTCGGGCAAGTCGGTGACGGCGCACTCGATCCTGCGCCTGCTGCCCTACCCGCTGGCCCGCCACCCTAGCGGCAGCATCCTGTTCGAGGGGCGCGACCTGCTGACCCTCGACGAAAAACAGATGCGGCGCATCCGCGGCAACCGTGTCGCGATGATCTTCCAGGAGCCGATGACCTCGCTCAACCCGTTGCACAACATCGAGAAGCAGATCAACGAGATCCTCCTGCTGCACAAGGGCCTGCGCGGCAAGGCGGCCACCGAGCGCACCCTGGAGCTGCTGGCGATGGTCGGCATACCCGAGCCCCACAAACGCCTCAAGGCGCTGCCACACGAGCTCTCAGGCGGTCAGAGGCAGCGTGTGATGATCGCCATGGCCCTGGCCAACGAGCCCGACCTGCTGATCGCCGATGAACCGACTACGGCGCTGGACGTTACCGTACAGTTGAAGATCCTCGAACTGCTCAAGTCCCTGCAGGCCCGCCTGGGCATGGCCCTGCTGCTGATCAGCCACGACCTCAACCTGGTCAAGCGCATCGCCCATCGGGTCTGCGTGATGCAAAAGGGCCAGATCGTCGAGCAGGCCGATTGCGAAGAACTGTTCCGCAACCCCAAACACCCCTACACGCAGATGCTTCTCGGTGCCGAACCCAGCGGCGGGCCGGCCGGCAACCCGCCTGGCGCCCCGATGCTGCAGGTCGAGGACCTGCGCGTGTGGTTCCCGATCAAGAAGGGCCTGCTGCGGCGCACCGTCGATTACGTCAAGGCCGTGGACGGCATCAACTTCAGCCTGCCACAGGGCCAGACCCTGGGTATCGTCGGCGAAAGCGGTTCGGGCAAGTCGACCCTGGGTCTGGCGATCCTGCGCCTGCTTGGCAGCCAGGGCAGCATCCGCTTTCAGGGCACGGCCCTGGAGAACCTGACCCAGCAGCAGGTGCGGCCATTGCGTCGGCAGATGCAGGTGGTCTTCCAGGACCCGTTCGGCAGCCTCAGCCCGCGCATGTGCGTCAGCGATATCGTCGGCGAAGGCCTGCGCATCCACCGCATGGGCAGCGCCGCCGAACAGGAGCAGGCAATCATTGCCGCCTTGCATGAGGTGGGGCTCGATCCGCAGGCGCGGCATCGTTATCCGCACGAGTTCTCCGGCGGTCAGCGCCAGCGCATCGCCATCGCCCGGGCGCTGGTGCTCAAGCCGGCCCTGATCCTGCTCGACGAGCCGACCTCGGCACTGGACCGTACCGTGCAGCGCCAGGTGGTGGAACTGCTGCGCTCATTGCAGAGCAAGTACAACCTCACCTACCTGTTCATCAGCCACGACCTGGCGGTGGTCAAAGCGCTCAGCCACCAGTTGATGGTGGTCAAGCAGGGCCAGGTGGTGGAGCAAGGGGTGGCGGCGGATATCTTTGCCGACCCGCAGCATGCGTATACACGGCAGTTGCTGGAGGCCGCGTTTCTGGCGCCAACACCGGCCTAGTCGCGTCGCCTGGATTACGCCCGCTTCGCGCTCGATCGCTGGCAAGCCAGCTCCCACAGGAGCCAGTGCATCCCTAGACCCTGAAAACAAAAAAGGCCGCATCAGCGGCCTTTTCTGTTTCAAGCATCAAGCACTCAGTAGCGAGTGATATCCGCCTTGGCTTCCAGCTGCTTGCGGTACGCCGCGAAGTCCTGCTGGCCGGCGCGCGAAGCGAGGAAGCGGCGATAGGTCGCTTTCTCTTCTTCAGTGGCCGCAGCGCCTTCGTTGACGCCGTTCAGGCGCAGTACCACCAGGCTACCATCGTTAAGGGTGACGCTGGCGTACACCGGCTTGTCCTTGGCTTCTGGCTTGCTCATGCGGAACAGCGCCTGCAGCTCGACCGGGTCGATACCTTCCTGGCTGCGCGAAACCGCTTCCTGGACTTTCCAGGCCTGACCGTCCTGGCTGGCCGCCAGGGCAATCTTGCCATCACGCAGACCGGCGATCAGGGCATCGGCCTTGGTCTTCAGTGCAGCAGTCGCCTGCTCTTTGGCCAGGTGCTTGCGGATGCTCTCGGAGACGACTTCAAGGCCCAGTTGCACAGGCTTGCGGTGTTCATTGACGCGCAGCACAACGATGGTTTCCGGATCCAGCTCGATGGCCGTGCTGTTGGCAGCCGCTTCCAGCACTTCTGTGCTGAACGCAGCCTGGATCACGGCGCGGTTGGCAGTGATGCCTTCGCCGCCTTCACGACCGAACGCCGCCGAAGTCTGCACCTTCAGGCCCAGCTCCTGAGCCGGTTGGGCCAGGTCGGAGGCTTCGAACGCCGAGTCTTCCAGTTGCTTGGTCACTTCGACAAAGCGCTGTTCGACCTGCTGGGCCTTGAGCTCGCGGGTCAGCTTGTCTTTCAGGCTGTCGAAGCTTGGTACTTCCGGCGCCTGGACACCGAGCAGCTTGATCAGGTGGAAACCGTACTCGGTACGCACCGGCCCCGAGACCTGGTCCTTGTTCAGCGCGTACAGCGCCTCTTCGAAGGCCGGATCATAGACGCCCTGCCCGGCATAGCCGAGGTCACCGCCGTTGTTGGCCGAGCCCGGGTCCTGGGAGAATTCCTTGGCCAGGGTGGCAAAGTCTTCGCCCTTGGCCAGACGCGCCTGGATCTCTTCGATCTTGGCCTTGGCCTGCCCCTCGTTCACCTTGTCGTTGATTTCGACAAGGATATGCGCGGCATGACGCTGCTCGGCGAGGTTGGCGATTTCTTTCTCGTACAGCGCCTTGAGCTCGTCCTGGTTGACTTCAACCTGGTCGAAGAACGCGGACTTCTTCAGCTCGATGTAGTCGATGACGACCTGATCGGGGCTCATGAATTCCTTGGCGTGTTGGTCGTAGTGCGCCTTGATCTGCTCGTCGGTAACCTTGACCGCGGCCGGGTCGGCCTTGAAGGTCAGCGAAGCGAAATCACGGGTCTGTTTTTCCAGACGGGCGAAAGCGTTGACCTGGTCGTCGGTGACAAAACCGCTGCCGGCAAGGCCGGTGCGCAGTTGGCCGATGAGCATTTCCTGGGCCAGCATTTCGCGGAATTGCAGACGGCCGTAGCCCATCTGGCGAATGACCTGGTCGAAGCGCTCGGCGCTGAACTTGCCATCTTCCTGGAATTCAGGCGTTTGCAGGATCAATTGGTCGAGGGCCGCCTCGGAGAAAGCGAACTTGGCGTCTTCGGCGCCCTGGAGCAGCAACTTGCGATCGATCAGCCCCTTGAGCGCGGCTTCACGCAGCATTTGCTCGTTGAGCATGGCCGGATCGAAATCCTTGCCCAGCTGTTGCATCAGCTGCCGACGTTGCATGTCGACGGCCTGGCTCAGCTCGTTCTGGCTGATCGTGTCGCCATTGACCTTGGCAGCGTCCTGGCTGTTGGTGGTGGCCTGGAAGATGGCATCGAAGCCGGTCAGTGCCATCAAGGCTACGATGACACCGATGATGGTCTTGGCAATCCAACCTTGTGAATTGTCCCTGATATTCTGCAGCATGCGTCCCCCAGAAACGGTTGTACTGAATGAACCAACCGTGGAGCGTGGGTAGAGTCCTGATAGAAGAAAGGCGCATCCGAGGATGCGCCTTCTCGTAACTGGCCGAGCGCCGGGAACCTGGTATCAGGCCTCCCGACGCTCGGCAGCCGGGCCAGGCATGAACCGGGCTCGGTTAGGCGTGTGCCTGAAGGAAGCGACTTAGTTGACGGCTTCTTTCAGAGCCTTGCCAGCCTTGAAGCCAGGCTTCTTGGCGGCAGGGATTTCCAGGGTCTTGCCGGTTTGCGGGTTGCGGCCGGTGCGCGCTGGACGGTCGGTGACGGAGAAGGTACCGAAACCTACCAGTACCACGGAGTCACCTGCCTTCAGGGCGCCGGTGACGGATTCGATTACTGCGTCCAGCGCTTTGCCAGCGCTAGCTTTCGAAATATCAGCAGATGCGGCGATAGCGTCAATCAGTTCCGACTTGTTCACTCTAAGTCCCCTTATATCTCTATTGAGTTTGTTTCTAAGTATGTAATGAAAAGCTAAACGAGCGCTGGGTGGCCTGTTGACACTTAAGTGCCGCTTTATAACAAGGGCCTGAAAATACTGTCAAGAAAGCCCCCCAGCCAAATACGTACTAATGCGTGCTGATTCTTTCCTTGGAATCGCTGTCGCGCTTTTCATCCTTGGCGACAATCTCCGGAGCCACATCGGGCAAGGGCTCCGGGGCGTATTGCAGCGCAATTTGGAGGACTTCGTCAATCCATTTGACCGGTTTAATCTGCAGATCCTGCTTAATATTCTCAGGAATTTCCTTCAAATCGCGCACATTCTCTTCCGGAATGATCACCGTCTTGATTCCACCACGGTGAGCGGCCAGTAGTTTTTCCTTCAAACCACCAATCGCCAGCACCTGGCCACGCAGGGTGATCTCACCGGTCATGGCCACATCGGCACGCACCGGAATCTGGGTCAGGGCCGAGACCAGGGCGGTGCACATGCCGATACCGGCGCTTGGACCGTCCTTGGGCGTGGCACCTTCGGGCATGTGGATATGGGTGTCGCGCTTCTCGTGGAAGTCGGCAGGAATACCCAGGCTCCGCGCCCGGCTGCGCACCACGGTTTGCGCGGCGGTGATCGATTCGACCATGACATCACCGAGCGAACCGGTCTTGATCAGTTGGCCCTTGCCCGGGATAACTGCCGCTTCGATGGTCAGCAATTCGCCGCCCACCTGGGTCCAGGCCAGGCCAGTGACCTGACCGACCTGATCCTGCTGCTCGGCCAGACCGTAGCGGTACTTGCGCACGCCAAGGTAGTGCTCGAGCTGCTCGCCCGTGACCTTCACCGCCACCTGCTTGAGGCCGGCGTGCTCCTTAACCACCTTGCGGCAGATTTTCGCGATCTGGCGCTCCAGGCCCCGCACACCGGCTTCGCGGGTGTAATAGCGAATGATGTCGCGAATGGCCGTGACATCGACCTCCAGCTCGCCCTTCTTCAGGCCGTTGGCCTTGATCTGCTTGGGCGACAGGTACTTGACCGCGATGTTGATCTTCTCGTCTTCGGTGTAACCCGGCAGACGGATGACTTCCATCCGGTCCAGCAGGGCTGGCGGAATGTTCATCGAGTTGGAGGTGCAGAGGAACATCACGTCCGAGAGGTCGTAGTCGACTTCCAGGTAGTGATCGTTGAAGTTGTGGTTCTGCTCGGGGTCGAGCACTTCCAGCAGCGCCGAGGCCGGGTCGCCACGCATGTCGCTGCCCATCTTGTCGATTTCGTCGAGCAGGAACAGCGGGTTGCGCACGCCAACCTTGGTCATTTTCTGAATCAGACGACCGGGCATCGAACCGATGTAGGTACGGCGGTGGCCGCGAATCTCGGCTTCATCACGCACGCCGCCCAGGGCCATGCGCACGAACTTGCGGTTGGTGGCGCTGGCGATCGACTCGGCCAGGGAGGTTTTACCCACACCCGGCGGGCCCACCAGGCACAACACCGGGCCACGGATCTTTTTCACCCGCTTCTGCACGGCGAGGTACTCAAGGATGCGCTCCTTGACCTCTTCCAGCCCGTAGTGGTCGGCGTCGAGGATTTCCTCGGCCTTGGCCAGGTCCAGGCGCACCTTGCTCTGGGCCTTCCACGGCACCTGCACCAGCCAGTCGAGGTAGGAACGCACGACAGTGGCCTCAGCCGACATCGGTGACATCTGCTTGAGCTTGTTCAGCTCGGCCTGGGCCTTGGCATAGGCATCCTTGGGCAGGCCGGCGGCGTCGAGGCGCTTTTTCAGCTCTTCGACTTCGTTGTGACCTTCTTCGCTGTCGCCGAGCTCTTTCTGAATGGCCTTCATCTGCTCATTCAGGTAGTACTCGCGCTGGCTGCGCTCCATCTGTTTCTTGACCCGGCCACGGATACGCTTCTCGACCTGCAGCAGGTCGATCTCGGCATCCAGCAGCGCCAGCACGTGTTCAACACGGGCCGAAAGGTCGAGGATTTCGAGGATTTCCTGCTTCTGCTCGATCTTCAGCGCCATATGCGCTGCCATGGTGTCGACCAGGCGCCCAGGCTCGTCGATGCTGTTGAGCGACGACAGGACTTCAGCCGGGACTTTCTTGCCCAGCTGAACATATTGTTCAAATTGTGACAGCAAGCTACGGACGAAGACTTCAGACTCGCGTTCGGCAGCCTGGGACTCGTCGATCAGCGAAACCTCGGCACGAATGTGCCCGTCGACTTCGTTGAAACGCTCAACGGCACCGCGCTGCTCACCTTCGACCAGCACCTTGACGGTGCCATCGGGCAGTTTCAGCAGTTGCAGGACGGTGGCAATGGTACCGACGCGGTACAGGGCGTCTTCGCCTGGATCGTCGTCAGCGGGGTTCTTCTGGGCCAGCAGGAGGATCTGCTTCTCGCCCGTCATCGCGGCCTCAAGGGCCTCGATGGACTTCTCGCGCCCCACGAACAGTGGGATGACCATATGCGGATAAACGACGACATCACGCAATGGCAGGAGAGGCAAGTCGAGGGTGGTCTTCATGATTTCGCCTCTACAGCGGCCTTATGGCCGGAAACCGATGGAATTTGAGCGTGGAGTTAATGTGGGGGCAGGCCCGCAAAAAAACAAGCGCTGCGACAGGAAAAGCAAAGGGGCCCGAAGGCCCCTTGCTTGAATCGAGCCGCAGGGCGACTCAGACGTCGGGTGCAGCCTTGGCTTGCGGCTCGCTGTTCTCGTAGATCAACAGCGGCTGCGAGGAGCCATCGATGACGCTCTCGTCGATCACCACCTTGCTGACATCCTTCTGCGAAGGAATCTCGTACATGGTGTCGAGCAGGATGCCTTCGAGGATCGAACGCAGGCCACGAGCCCCGGTCTTGCGCTCCAGGGCCTTGCGAGCCACCGACTTGAGCGCATCGCTGCGGAACTCCAGATCCACGCCTTCCATTTCGAACAGCTTGGCGTACTGCTTGGTCAGGGCATTCTTCGGCTCGGTCAGAATCTGCATCAGCGCAGCTTCGTCCAGCTCGTCGAGCGTCGCCAGCACAGGCAGACGACCAACGAATTCCGGAATCAGGCCGAACTTGACCAGATCGTCAGGCTCGACTTCACGCAGCGACTCGCCAACCTTCTTGCCTTCCTGCTTGCTGCGTACTTCGGCACCAAAGCCGATGCCGCCGCGGGTGGAGCGTGCCTGAATGACCTTTTCGAGGCCCGAGAACGCACCGCCACAGATGAACAGGATGTTACGCGTATCGACCTGCAGGAACTCCTGCTGCGGGTGCTTGCGACCACCTTGCGGCGGAACCGAAGCGACCGTGCCCTCGATCAGCTTGAGCAGCGCCTGCTGCACGCCCTCGCCCGAGACGTCACGGGTGATGGACGGGTTGTCCGACTTGCGCGAAATCTTGTCGATTTCGTCGATGTAGACAATGCCCATCTGGGCTTTTTCCACGTCGTAGTCGCACTTCTGCAGCAGTTTCTGAATGATGTTCTCGACGTCTTCACCCACGTAACCAGCTTCGGTCAGGGTGGTAGCGTCGGCGATGGTGAACGGTACATTCAACAGACGCGCGAGGGTTTCGGCGAGCAGGGTCTTACCCGAGCCCGTCGGACCGATCAGCAGGATGTTACTCTTGCCGAGTTCGACATCGTCGTTCTTCTTGTCGCGTTGATTCAGGCGCTTGTAGTGGTTGTACACCGCTACCGCCAGTACCTTTTTCGCACGCTCCTGACCAATGACGTACTGGTCCAGGATGGTGCTGATTTCTTTCGGCGAAGGCAGTTTATGCGCGCTGCTTTCGGCCTGGGCTTCCTGCACCTCCTCACGGATGATGTCGTTGCACAGGTCGACGCACTCGTCGCAGATAAATACCGAGGGGCCGGCAATCAACTTGCGCACTTCGTGCTGGCTTTTGCCGCAGAAGGAGCAATAGAGCAATTTGCCGTTGTCCTCGCCGTTACGGGTGTCAGTCATTCGATCGATCCAATCCGGTAGGCTTGCAACACAAGATGAAGGCAATTGCGGGCTTTTTCAAGTCCGCAAGTAGGCGCAATGCGCGCCCGCCTGCTCTGGCACCCGGATTCAGGAGGCCAGTTGCCGCTTGTCGTAGACCGAGTCGATCAGGCCGTATTCGGCTGCGCGCTCGGCGCTCATGAAATTGTCGCGCTCAGTGTCACGCTTGATGGTCTCCAGGTCTTGACCTGTGTGGTAGGCCAGCAACTCGTTCAGACGCGACTTGATGGAAAGGATTTCCTTGGCGTGGATCTCGATATCCGTCGCCTGCCCCTGGAAACCGCCCAGTGGCTGGTGAATCATCACCCGCGAGTTCGGCAGGCAATGACGCTTGCCTTTTGCACCCGCAGCCAACAGGAAAGCACCCATGCTGCAGGCTTGGCCGATGCAGATGGTCGAGACGTCCGGCTTGATGAACTGCATGGTGTCGTAGATCGACATACCGGCAGTCACCGAACCGCCCGGCGAGTTGATGTAGAGATGGATATCCTTGTCCGGGTTTTCCGCTTCAAGGAACAGCATCTGCGCCGCTACCAGGTTGGCCATGTAGTCCTCTACCGGGCCGACCAGGAAGATCACCCGCTCCTTCAGAAGGCGCGAGTAGATGTCATAGGCGCGTTCGCCACGAGCGGATTGCTCGATAACCATCGGGACCAGGCCGCCTGCGGCCTGGATGTCAGAGCTCTGCTGATAATAAGAATTGCGGGACATGTCCTGCACTCACTCCCAAATAGTCATGTCTTGAATACGCACAAGCCAGCTCGAAGGCTGGCTTGTGGTGTTTTCCTACGAAAGAAAGAAATCAGTCAGCGGCAGGTGCCTGGGCTGGCTTGACAGCTTCTTCGTAAGAGACCGATTTGTCGGTCACAGTCGCTTTCTGCAGAACAGTATCCACAACTTGTTCTTCCAGCACAACCGAACGGACTTCGTTCAGCTGCTGGTCGTTCTTGTAGTACCAAGCCACGACCTGCTCAGGCTCCTGGTAGGCCGAGGCCATTTCCTGGATCATTTCGCGAACGCGGGCGTCGTCAGGCTTGAGGTCGAATTGCTTGACCACTTCGGCGACGATCAGGCCCAGCACGACGCGGCGCTTGGCTTGCTCTTCGAACAGTTCAGCCGGCAGTTGCTCAGGCTTGATGTTGCCACCGAACTGCTGAACGGCTTGAACGCGCAGGCGGTTCACTTCGTTTTCCAGCAGGGCTTTCGGCACTTCGATCGGGTTGGCAGCCAGCAGGCCGTCCATTACCTGGTTCTTGACCTTGGTCTTGATCGCCTGACGCAGTTCACGCTCCATGTTCTTGCGAACTTCGGTGCGGAAACCTTCCAGGGTTGCTTCCTTGATGCCGAACTGGGCGAAGAACTCTTCGGTCAGCTCAGGCAGCTTTGGCTCGGCAACGCTGTTGACGGTAACGGTGAACTCGGCGGTTTTGCCAGCCAGGTCCAGGTTCTGGTAGTCCTCAGGGAAGGTCAGGTTCAGAACGCGCTCTTCACCCGCCTTGGCGCCAACCAGGCCTTCTTCGAAGCCCGGGATCATGCGGCCGGAACCCAGCACCAGCTGGGTGCCCTTGGCCGAACCACCGGCGAACACTTCACCGTCGACCTTGCCGACGAAATCGATGTTCAGCTGGTCTTCGTTCTGGGCAGCGCGGTCGGCGGCTTCGAAACGAACGTTCTGCTTGCGCAGCACTTCCAGCATGTTGTCCAGGTCGGCGTCAGCCACTTCGGCGCTCAGGCGCTCGACGGCGATCGAGTCGAAACCGGCAACGGTGAACTCAGGGAATACTTCGAAAATGGCGACGTATTCCAGGTCCTTGCCCTTTTCGAACGATTTTGGCTCGACGGCAGGGGCGCCAGCCGGGTTCAGCTTCTGCTCGACCACGGCTTCGTAGAAGGAAGCCTGTACCAGGTCGCCGAAGGCTTCCTGACGGGCGGCGTCTTCGTAGCGCTGACGGATCACGCTCATCGGCACTTTGCCAGGACGGAAGCCTGGGACCTTGGCACGACGGGCAGTCTGTTGCAGACGCTTGTTGACTTCGGTCTCGACGCGCTCGGCCGGAACGGCGATGGTCATGCGGCGCTCGAGAGCAGAAGTATTTTCAACAGAAACTTGCATGGATATTCCTCGTTGCACAGACGTTAGCCGGCGATACCCGACTCCAGAATCAAGGGCAAGCATTCTAGTGGCTCAAAGGCCAGAAGTCACCCCGTTCAAGACGACGGGAAAGCACGCCGGTCCATTTCATTCAAAGACCCCGGCAAAAACCCCGCCGAGGGCCGCTCAACACACACAGGCCCTGGCCTGGACCCCACACGTGAACGCATGACGATCCAGCCCCGGGGCTGCAGAAAATATTGTCAAAACACTACAAAACCGAGTCGCCGCATTACGGCGCCTCCTCGATGATGTCATTGAACGCGCAATACTCTTCCCACTCCATCCCCAGCGCCTCGGCCGCTTCGCGGTGCACCTCAAGGCGCATGGCCGCAAGCTCCCCGGGGGACTCGGCGATCAACTGCAAGGTCAACTCCCAGGGTTCCAGCCCCTGCTCCTGCGCGGCATCCTCGAAGGCCCAGAGGACCTGCTGAGCCTGCTCGTGCTCGCTGAGCGCGGCGATCTCCTCGCGCATCTGCGGATGGGCCTGGAGATAGCGCTGCAGGGCAATGGCCTGACGTTCGGGTGAAATCATGGTGCTCTTCCTTTTCGCGACCGCAAACCCGGCCACTGTTTCAACCGGCTGAAATCTATCAGCTTTTGATCGCTTGTCACTAGCCATGCGCGATCAAGTGGCAAGTCAGTTTCAAGCCACCACAAAGACACTAATAACAATCATTAACATTTGATAATTAGTCTCGCTATACTGCGTTCCCGAAACCCCGATGCCGATCTCGCCCCCGATGGACACCCGCCACTCTCCAGCCGCGCTCAACACCAGCCTGAGCACACTCTACAACGACCATCACCGCTGGCTGCACCGATGGCTGCGAAACCGCATCGGCTGCCCGGAACATGCCGCCGACATTGCCCAGGACACCTTCCTGAGCATTCTCAGCTCCAAGGACCTGTTCAGCATTCGCGAGCCGCGCTCGTTCCTGTCGACCGTGGCGCGGCGGCTGATGGCCAATGTCTATCGCCGGCGCCTGGTCGAACAGGCGTATCTGCAAGCGTTGGCCAGCCTGCCCGAAACAGTGGAACCCTCACCCGAAGTCCGCGTGCTGGCACTCGAAGCACTGGCCTTGCTCGACCGCATGCTCGACGCCTTGCCGGGCAAGGTCCGCGAAGCGTTCCTGCTGTCGCACCTGCAGGGTTTGAAGATCGCCGAAATCGCTGAGCGCCTGCAGGTCAGCAGCCGCTCGGTGAAGCTCTACCTGGTTCGAGCCAACCAACACTGCTTTTTTGCCGACCTGTCATGAGCCCCTCGCCATTCAATCCGCGCACCACCCGCGAAGCTGCACAATGGCTCACCGAAACCATGGAAGGCCGGCTCAGCCCCGAGCAGCAGCAAGCGCTGGAACACTGGCGCGCCGCCCATCCGGATAACGAACGCGCCTGGCAGCACATCGAAGCGCTACGCCGCCGGATGGCCGGGCTGGAGCCGCAGGCCGGCTACAAGAGCCTGTCCCTCGGCAAGCGGAGCAGTCGCCGCCAAACGCTGAAAACCCTGGTGCTGCTCGGCCTGTTCGGCTGCGCCGGGCAACTGGCCTACCGCAACGTCTGGCGCCCTAGTCAGACTCTGACCTACAGCAACGGTGCCAGCGCGCCGCAGCACATTACCCTGGAGGACGGCAGCCAGCTGACCCTGGATGCTGACACCGAGGTAGCAGTGCAGTTCGATAGCCAGCAACGCCGCATCGAGTTACGCAGCGGGCGCGTGCTGATCAGCAGCGGCCACCCGCCGGACGCCGCCCAGCGGCCACTTGGCGTGGCAACGCCGCAGGGCCTGGTGCGGGCATTGGGGACACGCTTTTGCGTCGAACTGCAACCGGGCCTGACCCAGGTCGCGCTGTTCGAAGGGGTGATCGAGGTACGCACCGAGCAGTCGCCGGGCAGCACCCTGCGCCTGACACCGGGGCAACGCGCCCGCTTCACCCCGACGCGCATCGAGCCGGCTACCGCTAACCAGACCGAGCCAGCCTGGAGCAAGGGCTTGCTGATGGCCGACAACATGCGCCTGGATGCCTTTGTCGAGCAGCTCAGCCGCTATCGGCCAGGCCTGCTGCGCTGCAGCGACGAGGTTGCCGCGCTACGTATCTCTGGCGTCTATCCGCTGGCCGATACCGATGCGGTGCTCGACGCCCTGCCCCATTCATTGCCACTGCAGGTGCAGCGACGCTCGCGCTACTGGGTGACCTTGAGCGCTCGTTAAGCACCTTCATGGCGCCAGCTCGATGCGCACCTGGTGCCGGCCCATCGGGCTGACATGCACCTGGGCGGCAAATACCCGGGCGATACGCTGCTCGCTGAGCACCTGGGCTGGCGCACCACTGGCACAGAGCCGGCCGCTCTCCAGCAACCACAGGCGATCGCAATAACGCGCCGCCAGATTCAGGTCGTGTAGCACGCACACCACGGCAATCTGCGCGGAGCTGGCGAGCTTGCGCAAAACCCGCATCAGGTTCTGCTGCTGGCCGATGTCCAGGGCACTGGTGGGCTCGTCGAGCAACAGCAGGCAACCCTGGCCATCACGCCAGGCGTCAGTCGTGGGGCTGATTGCCAGCTGGTTCATGGCCCGGGCAATGGTCACCCGCTGCAGCTCGCCACCGGACAGGGACAACACCACGCGCCCCAGCAGATGGCGGATATCCAGGGCGTCGACAATGCCCGCGCAGGGCTCACCGGGATGCTGCTGACCGAGGCGAATGAACTCATCGACCTGCCAATCAAAGGCACTGTCCATCTGCTGGGTTACCAGAGCCCGCCTGCGCGCCAGTTGTCCGGGCAGGTAAGCAGCCAGTTCACGACCCAGCAATTCGATGCGCCCGGAATCTGGCTGCAGGTAACCAGAAATCAGCGAAAGCAGCGTGCTTTTACCTGCGCCATTGGGACCGATCAGCCCGAGCAGCTCACCGGCCTTGATCTGCGCATTGATGGGTGCCAGAGCGAACGGCTGTTCCAGGCTGACATTGATCAGTTCAAGCATCTCAGAACTCCCGCACCTTGCGACCGAGTAACAACCAGAGAAAATACGGCCCGCCAATGATGCTGGTGACCAGGCCTACGGGGATTTCCGCCGGGCTGGTCAAGCTGCGCGCCAGGGTATCGGCCACCAGCAGCAGAATCGCGCCGCAGAGCATCGAAGCCGGAATCAGCAAACGATGGCCCGGGCCGAAATACAGACGCAGGCAGTGTGGCACCAGCAAGCCGATAAAACCGATGATGCCGCTCAAGGCCACACACAAGCCTACCCCCAGCGACGAAGCCAGGACTACGCGACTCTTCAACCGGTCACCATCCAGCCCGGCAGCGTGGGCAGACACGTCCCCCAGCTGGAACAGGTCCAGGTCAGCGGCGCAACGCGCCAACACCCACAAGGTCAATGGCAGGACCAGGCAGGCCACGGCCAGGGTCGACCACTCGGCGCTGCTCAGGCTGCCCATCCCCCACAGGCTCAGTTGGCGCAGCTGTTCTTCGCTGGCGAGGTAGGTAAGGATGCCGCCCACAGCGCCCGTCAGGGTATTGATCACCAACCCCGCGAGCAGCAAGGTAATGGTCGACTCACGCCCCTTGTAACCACGACCGATACGGAAAATCACCAGGGTCACCAGCAAGGCGCCGATGAAACCGGCGAGAAACTGCCCATAGCGCTCCAACCCGGCAAAGCGGCCCTTGAACAGCACCACCCAGATCGAAACCGCAAGCCCCGCGCCGCTGGCTTGGCCCAGCAGCGTCGGGTCGGCCAAGGGGTTGCGAAACAGGCCCTGCATGGCTGTGCCGCCAGCGGCCAGGGTCGACCCCACCAGCACCGCCAGCAGCAACCGAGGCAGGCGCACTTCACTCCACACCTGCCACTCCAGCGCGCTTGGCAGCTCACCGAGCAGAATCCGCGGCGACAAGCCGATACTGCCGACCAGCGAGCACGTCGCCAGCATCGCGCACAACCCTGCCAGCATCAGCACCAGGGTCGGCAATGAGACATTCCCGGCGCCCTTCATGGGAACAGCGCTCCCGCATCCTGACGCAACTGCAACATGGCCTGCACCGTGCGCGGCCCGAGGTTGAGCAGCGCCTGGTCATCGACCAGCACCAGGCGCCGATGCTGTCCGGCGGGAGTGTGCGCCAGGCCGCCGAGCTTCCACAGGTTGTCTTCACCGCCCAATGCTGCCAGCCCGGCCTTGCTGACAATGACGAAGTCCGGTGCCAGCGCCACCATGGCTTCCGCTGCTACTTGCTTATAGGCATTGAAGCCAGCGCCGTTTTCGATACCGGCCTGCTCCAGCGCGGCCTGGGCTTCGGTACCACGCCCCATGATCAACGGCGTCATGCCGGCACGGTTGAAAATGAACACCGCCTTTGGCCCTTTCAATGCCGGCATCGTTGCCAGCGCCGCCGCTAGCTGGCGCTGCTCATCGAGCAACGGCTGAGCCTGTGCCTGGCGATTCATGGCCAGTGCAACCTGCTCGATCTTGCCCGGGATATCGCCAATACCCTTGCCTCGGGCGACACTTACGACCTCAAGCCCGAGACCGCCGAGTTGGCGCAGTACGCTAGTCGGGCGGGCGGCATCGCTGATCAGCAGCCGTTGCGGTTTGAGGGTCAGCACGCCTTCTGCCGAGAGTTGGCGCAAGTAGCCTACCGATGGCAGGTTGGCGATGGCTTCAGGATAACGACTGGAATCATCGCGGCCGACCAGGCGCGAGGTGCCGCCCAGGCGATCGACGATTTCCGCCAGGTCATTGCCGATCACCAGGGTGTCGGCAGATTCGGCCTGTACGGTCATTGCCGTACACGCCGCCAGCAGGCCGAGGAGCAAGCGCTTCATCGCGCCGCCTCCAGAGCATCCAGCCATTCACGCCAGACCAACTGCTCAGGCTGCCCCGCCGGGCGACGGGCGAACACCTGGACGATCAGACGCTGCTCGGCGTCAAAAAACTCAAGGCTGGTGACGCCGCCGACCTGATTAGGCTTATAGACGCGCCAGATTTGCGCATCCGGCGCATCGGCGATTCTAAAGCCGGTAGGCGCCGCCTGTTCACTGGCAGGCATATCAAACAGCAGCTCAGCGCCCGCCTCGCTCATGCCCGTCAGCCGGCCCGTAAAGATCTGCACGCTACCGGCACTGTAGACGAACAGCATCAATTCCAGCGCACTGGCGGCCAATTGCCGGAACACCGCGACCGGGCTGGTTTGCGCCAGTTGCCGGGCGAACTGCGGCGCCACCAGGGCGTTACCCTCAAAGCGGGTCAGGCCGTGGCGCTTGAGCAAGGCAAAGTGCTCATGGACGTTGGCCATCGCCGCCCACTCTTCGACCAGGCCGGGCACCTGCGGATTGCGCTTGCTGAAGGAAGGTTGCACGCTGAAATCGGCCGGTTTCTCGACGCACCGTCCATACAGCGCTGCCCAGCCGGCCAGTGACGATTGCTCCGTCGAGGCCAGGCACAGCAGCAGTTTGCCGTGGCGATCGAAGACACTGAGGCTGTAGACACCCACCTCAGGATCAAGCGAGATGCCGACCCAGTGCCAGGCGCGCAGGTTCAAGCGCAGATCCAGGCCATCCTCGCCAATCACCAACCCCGCTTCGCTGATGTCGTCGGACTGCGGATAACGGCCTAGTTGCTCGATCGAGGCGTGGCTGGCCGGTGTGCGGGTGCGCACCGGGCCCAGGGTATGCAGTTGGGCGGCCACTTGCACGGCGGGCAGGTCCAGGCACTTGAACCCGCTATCAGTCAGTTGAGTCATGGATAAATTCCTTGTAGTGAAGGGTTCAATGGGCGGGCTGATCGCAGCCGCCCGCGTCGGCAACCAGGGCGGTACCGTCGGCATCCTCAGCTGGCAGCAGCCAGACATAGTCGGCATCCCGGGTCGTAAGGCTATGGCCCTGCTCGCTGATCACCAGCACTTTCAGCCCCGGATCACTCGCCCCTTGCGCCAGGTACTGCGGGGCGCCCAGGCTTTTCAGCGTGTGCAGGACGCCGGCGAACAACAGCCGGGGCGCTTCGGCGCTATCGAGCACCTGCGCCATGCGCTGGTCGCGGGCGTGCTGGATGGCAAGCAGGCCGTTCATGCGCACGGCATCGATCTGCCCGCAATGCATCTCTTTGATGTACTGGCGCTGGCGTGCGGCAATGCCGGGTGACGGGAACAGGCCGTCAGGGTCCTGTACCGCTGCCGCCATCAAGCGCTTGCGCTCAGCGGCCGGCAGGTTGCCGGCCAACAGCGTGGACGGCGCCGTCATCAGGGCCTCCATCAGGGGGCCGTACTGCTCCCAGCTCCAGCGCTCGTCCCAGTGGATGATCTGTTTCAGCCGCTGGCTGCGCACCTGGTTGCCCTGCCCCAGCCAGGCCTGGACTTCATTCACCGGGCGCTGCCGCTCACTGTCGAGCATTTCCAGCACCACCGCGCCCTGGGGCCGACGCTGCGCCAGGTGAGTGGCCAGCCATTGTTCGATCAGGTGATGGGCGAAGTTGTCGTGCACTTCGCCGACCATCACCGTCTGGGCCGGCGCCAGCTCATCGAGCAGTTGAGTGGGCGAGATCTGCTTGCCACTGCTCAGCTCGATGATCGCGCCCCATCCGGGAATGTGCGATTCGACCCGGGTGTAGGCACTGTCGGCCACCGGCGCATTGACGCTGGCGCAACCCGCAAGCAGTGCCAGCCCCATCCCTATAAAGGAAGACTTGAACATAAAGGGTCCTGTCAGTATTCGAGGGTGAAGCCGAACGAGGTCGTGCGGCCACGGCCGTTGCCTTGGTCCATCACCGCCGACATCAGGTAGTCCACCGAGGCGCTGTTGTTGTAGACCTTGTTGCCGACGTTCTCGACGTTGAAGAACAGGCTCAGGTTGTCCTGCACCCGGTAGCTGCCATACAGGTCCCAGATCACGCCGGTGGCGTTGGATTTTTTCGTCTCGTACCAGTCCCAACTGGTTTCCGACGGCCCGGCGTATTCACCACGGGCCCCCAGCACCAGGCGCTCATCGAACCAGCGGGTACCCAGGTCGAGGGTCCAGAAGCGGTCCGGCTGGCTGTTGATGTCCTCCAGCTCGATGCCGGAGGTGGTCGGCGATTTGGTCGTGGCCTTGGTCCACGACAGGTTGGCGTAGAAGAAGCCGGCGTCGTAGCGGCCTTCCAACTCGTAACCGCTCATGCGCACTTCTTCAGGCCAGTTGACCCAGTTCATCTTCGCCGACTCTTCGCCGTCGTCATCGAGGATGTCGAAGGACTGCGGCGTGATGTAGCCATCGATCTTGCTGATGAAGCGGTTGATCTTCAGTTGCCCGTAGTCGGCGTCGGTGAACAGCCCGCTGCGACTGAAATTGACCCCGAACTCGTAGTTGGTCGAACGCTCCTGGCGCAGGAACGGGTTGGCACCGACACCGTCGGCGTCGCTGGCATCGGCCTCCAGTGGCACTTTCTCGAAGAACATTTCCTGCACCCGCGGCGCCCGCGAAGTGCGCGACCAGCTGCTGTAGAGCTGCATCCAGTCGTAAGGTCTGACGGCGAAACCAACCCGTGGGTTGAAGCTGTGTTCGCGGCGGGTAATGTCTATGTCGCCACCGTCGATACCGCGGCACTGGCCAATGATCGAGCACTTGGGCACATGACCGCTGACCTTGTAGCCGTCGTAATGACCGGCCAGGGTCAGGGCATAGATGTCGTAGTTAAACTCCAGGGTGCTGAACAGGCTGTGGGTAGCCTGCTTGCCCTCGGGGTTGGCCCCGCGCTTCTCCGGGGTCTGGGCGACGAAATCATCGGTGTAGTAACGCGCGCCATTACTCCAGCTCGCCTCTACCGGCCCGAGGTTGAAACGGCTGACGTTGGTCAGGTCGAAACCGTGGGCATCGTCACGGGTCTTGCGACCGATGTAGTGGGAGTCTTCTACCGGCGGATACTCCAGCTCGGTCTTGTTCTGGTAGGCATTGACCGTCAGGTTCAGCCATTCGCTGTAGGGCGTATAGGCGTACTTGGCGCGATAGGTCTCGTTATCCAGCTGCCAGGGGTAGTTGTGATAGAACTCGTTGCGGTACTTCACCCCACTCAGGTCCAGGCGATGCATGTCGTTAGGCTGCAGGCGCAGCTTGAGCAAGCCGGAGCGCGGGCTCTGCTTGGTGGTGTCGTATTCGTTGGACTGGCCATTGGTGGTCTTGTACTCGCCGGTCTGGGTGCTGCTGACTGCCGCGACCAGGCCGTAAACGCCCTCGACATCTTCGGGGCGGGTACGGGCACCGGCGGCGAACATGCGGGTATTGCCGTAGCCATTGTTACCGGTGCGATAGGTCGTACGCAGACCTACGCGGTGGTCCGGCTTGACGATGTCATCAATATCGAAGGTACGAAAGTTCGCCGAGCCGCCCAGGGTGTTGGCCCCTTCGGCGCCATCCACCGAACCACGCTGTACATCCACCCCAGCCAGCAGGTTGGCGTCGACAAAAGCCATCGGCCCGCCCGAACCGTGGCCGGCGTTGTTACGGAAGGTTTGGGTGACGCCATCGATCATGGTATTGACCCGGCCCAACCCGGCCAGGCCGCGGATGTTCACCGACACCCCCGGCTGGCTGCGCGAATGCAGGGTATAGGTGCCCGGTATCGAGCGCACCACGCTGTTGAGGTCCTGGCGCTCGGCATGCACCTCGCGACTGCTCTGGATCGCCCCGGGCCGTTCAGCCAAAGCGCCGACCATGGTCGGCCCGACCTCCAGGGCACTATCGCTGCGCTCGTTCACGCGCAACACATAGGTGCGATCCTTCAGCCGCTCGACCCACAGGCCGGTGCCCATCAACAACAAGTCGAAGGCTTCCTTGAGCGTGTAATCGCCACTCAAGCCTTGGGTGCTGCGATTTTCGCCAAGCTGCGGATCAAAGGTGAGGGTCACCCCTGCAGCCCCAGCCAGTTGATTCAAGGCAGGTGCCAGCGGGCCTGGCGGAATGTCGTAAGGCTTGCGCAACGGCGCTTGCTGGGTCGCCGCCCTTTCAGTTGCATAGGCCAACGACCCGCCGCTACACCCGCCCACCAATGCCAGTGCGGTCAGCGCACTGCACGCAACTTTCCATGCACCGCTTTTGTTGTTGTGCTGCAGCCGCTGAACGGCGGCCGGCTGTGTGCTCTTCACGAGGCGCTCCCTTGCAGATGAAATGATCTTGCAAGAGAGGTCACGCGAAGGAACGAAAAAGGGAAATGAAAATCAGTTTTATATGAAACTAATTTCTATTTGGCGAAAAAGTAAGGCGCAGGCGTCAAACCCCAGAAACGACAAAAGCCGCACAAGGCGGCTTTTTCGAGGCTTTCAGGCGCTTCAGCGAAGGGCGGTGAAAGCGTGGATGGTGCGGACGAAGAGACTCGAACTCTTACAGCTTGCGCCGCTGGAACCTAAATCCAGTGTGTCTACCAATTTCACCACGTCCGCATGAAGCGCTTAAAACAAAGGCGCCAGATTTTCATCGGGCGCCTTCGGGAATATGGGGTGGACGATGGGAATCGAACCCACGACCACAGGAATCACAATCCTGCGCTCTACCAACTGAGCTACGTCCACCATATTGCATTTGCCGCAGGGCTTGTGTCAAAGCTACCTGCTGGCACATTCACGCGCTTCAGCGAAGGGCGGTGAAAGTTTGGATGGTGCGGACGAAGAGACTCGAACTCTTACAGCTTGCGCCGCTGGAACCTAAATCCAGTGTGTCTACCAATTTCACCACGTCCGCATGAAGCTTTTAAAGCAAAGGCGCCAGATTTTCATCGGGCGCCTTTTGGAATATGGGGTGGACGATGGGAATCGAACCCACGACCACAGGAATCACAATCCTGCGCTCTACCAACTGAGCTACGTCCACCATATTGCATTTATCGCTTTACTTGTGCCAAAGCTGCCTATTGGCGCACCCGGCAGGACTCGAACCTGCGACCATCCGCTTAGAAGGCGGATGCTCTATCCAGCTGAGCTACGGGCGCATATTTAATCTGCTTTCTGTTACGATTACAAATTAACTTTAGCCGTACTGAACAAGCTAATAAATCTGCTTATTCTGCCTGACCTTGCTAACCAGTGCTAGGCTCTGCCCGACAAGTGCGACGAATCTTATAGACGAGCGGAAAGGTCGTCAACTATTTTTTGAAAAAAATTCATTTTATTTAAGGGCTTAGGGCAATTGCCGGACCAAGCGCCTTTGCCCTCGGCCCCCTTCATGCGAGAATGCGCGCTCTTTTTATTCCCTCTCGATGGTTAATCACGCGTCATGACTGCACACCTTATCGACGGCAAGGCGATCGCCGCCAGCCTGCGCCAGCAGATCGCCCAACGTGTCGTGGAGCGTCGCCAGCAAGGCCTGCGTACGCCTGGCCTGGCGGTGATCCTGGTCGGCACCGACCCCGCTTCTCAAGTCTATGTCTCGCACAAGCGCAAGGATTGCGAAGAGGTCGGCTTTATCTCCCAGGCCTTCGACCTGCCCAGCGATACCACGCAGCAAGCGCTGACCGAGCTGATCGATCGCCTTAATGATGACCCGAACATCGACGGCATCCTCCTGCAGCTGCCGCTGCCGGCGCACCTGGACGCCTCGCTGCTGCTCGAGCGCATCCGCCCGGACAAGGACGTCGACGGTTTCCATCCGTATAACGTCGGCCGCCTGGCCCAGCGTATCCCGCTGCTGCGCCCGTGCACGCCAAAAGGCATCATGACCCTGCTGGAAAGCACCGGTCAGGACCTGTACGGCATGAACGCGGTTGTCGTCGGCGCCTCCAACATCGTTGGCCGGCCGATGGCCATGGAACTGCTGCTGGCCGGTTGCACCGTGACCGTCACCCACCGCTTCACCAAGGACCTGGCCGGCCACGTCGGCCGCGCCGACCTGGTGGTAGTCGCCGCCGGCAAGCCGGGCCTGGTCAAGGGCGAGTGGATCAAGGAAGGCGCGATCGTCATCGACGTCGGTATCAACCGCCAGGACGATGGCAAGCTGGTTGGCGACGTGGTCTACGAGACCGCCCTGCCCCGCGCTGGCTGGATCACCCCGGTGCCGGGTGGCGTCGGGCCGATGACCCGGGCGTGCCTGCTGGAAAACACGTTGTATGCGGCCGAAGCGCTGCATAAGTAAGTGCTGATGGCGGGATAAGAAACGGCACCGGTGAAGGTGCCGTTTTTTTGTGCCTGGCGTCAGGGCCTCATCGCGGGTCAAGCCCGCTCCTACACACAACCTGTGTGGTTACTTGCGTGCAGCCTCCCAGGATTTGAGCAGTTCGCTGTAGCTCACGGTCTCGCCCTTGGGCTTCTCGTTGGCCAGTTTCGGCTTCGGTGCCCCCGGCTGGTCGAACCAGTACTGGGCATCACGCTCCTTGTTCAGCTTGGGTGCGCAAGTCGCCTGAGCCTTGGAGCGCTCCAGACGCTCGAGGATGCGGTCCTGATCCTTGGCCAGGCCATCCAGCGCCTCTTGCGGGGTCTTCTCGCCACTCGCCGCTTCGGCGATATGGCTCCACCACAGCTGCGCCAGCCGCGGGTAGTCCGGCACGTTGGTGCCGGTCGGAGTCCATTGCACCCGCGCCGGGCTGCGGTAGAACTCCACCAGCCCACCGAGCTTGGGCGCAAGATCGGTCATGGCCTGGGAGTTGATGTCCGACTCGCGGATCGGCGTCAGCCCGACAATGGTCTTTTTCAGAGAGACGGTCTTGGAGGTAACGAACTGGGCGTATAGCCAGGCGGCCAGGCGCTGCTTCTCTGGCGTCGACTTGAGGAAGGTCCAGGAGCCGGCATCCTGATAGCCAAGCTTCATGCCCTCCTCCCAGTACGGCCCCTTGGGCGATGGCGCCATGCGCCACTTCGGCGTGCCGTCGGCGTTCATCACCGGCAGGCCTGGCTTGGTCATGTCGGCGGTAAAGGCGGTGTACCAGAAGATCTGCTGGGCGATATTGCCCTGGGATGGCACCGGCCCGGATTCGGAGAAAGTCATGCCCTGGGCCTCTGGCGGCGCATAGGCGCGCATCCAGTCGACATATTTTTGCGTGGCGTAGACCGCAGCCGGGCCATTGGTGTCGCCGCCACGGGTAACGCTGGAGCCAACCGGGTGGCAGTCTTCGACGCGAATGCCCCATTCATCCACCGGCAAGCCGTTGGGCAGGCCCTTGTCGCCACCACCGGCCATGGAGAACCAGGCATCGGTGAAGCGCCAGCCCAGCGACGGGTCTTTCTTGCCGTAGTCCATGTGCCCGTAAACACGCTTGCCGTCGATTTCCTTGACGTCCTCGCTGAAGAACTTGGCGATGTCTTCATAGGCCGACCAGTTCACCGGCACGCCCAGCTCGTAGCCGTACTTTTCCTTGAACTTGGCCTTGAGGTCGGGGCGGTCGAACCAGTCGGCGCGGAACCAGTAGAGGTTGGCGAACTGCTGGTCAGGCAGTTGATAGATCTTGCCGTCCGGCGCGGTGGTGAAGGAGATGCCGATAAAGTCCTTAAGGTCCAGGGTCGGCGAGGTGTAGTCCTTGCCTTCGTTGGCCATCAGGTCGGTGATGGATTCGGTCTTACCATAGCGAAGGTGGGTACCGATCAGGTCGGAATCATTGACCCAACCGTCGTAGATATTCTTGTCCGACTGCATCTGTGTCTGCAGTTTTTCCACCACGTCGCCTTCCTGCAGCAAGTCGTGGGTCAGCTTGATCCCGGTGATCTCGCTGAAAGCCTTGGCCAGCACCTTGGCCTCGTACTCATGGGTGGCGATGGTTTCCGACACCACGTTGATCTTCATCCCGCGAAACGGCTCGGACGCCTTGATGAACCACTTCAACTCTTCAAGCTGCTGCTCGGGAGTCAGGGTCGAAGGCTTGAACTCGCTGCCGATCCACTTCTTGGCGGCATCTTCATAGGCATCGGCCCAGGCACTGGCGTGAAAGCTGCCAAGCACCAGCAGGGCTGCCAGGGTCAAATGTCGCCGGTTCTTGTTGTTGTCGAACATTGTGATCTCCCGATTGAGTATTTTCCCGGAGCCGTGCCGATTGCCCTCGGCTAACCCCAGCGCATCACCACCAACAGCCAGGCCAGGGACAGCAGCGAGGCTACCCACAGGTTCCAGTCGCTGAGCCCGATTACCAGCAGGTGCAGGTAAGCGCTGACCAGCAAACCAATGAACAACCGGTCACCACGGCTGGTGGCGATCGGCAGAAAACCACGACGTTCGACGCACGGCCGACGCAGCTCATGCAGCGTCATGCCCAGCAGCAACAGGCCGATCGAGGCGAAGAAGATCGCTGTTGGCAAAGTCCAGGCCATCCAGTCCATAGCGCGCTCCTCAGACCCGGCCCAGGGCAAAGCCCTTGGCGACATGGTTACGGACAAACCAGATCACCAGCATGCCCGGCAGAATGGTCAGTACCCCGGCAGCGGCCAGCACGCCCCAGTCGATCCCCGAGGCCGACACCGTTCGGGTCATCACCGCGGCAATCGGCTTGGCGTTCACCGAGGTCAGGGTGCGTGCCAGCAGCAGTTCGACCCAGGAAAACATGAAGCAGAAAAACGCCGTGACGCCAATGCCGGAGCCAATCAGCGGCACGAAGATCTTCACGAAGAACCGCGGGAAGCTGTAGCCGTCGATGTAGGCGGTTTCGTCAATTTCCTTCGGTACTCCGGACATGAAGCCTTCGAGAATCCACACCGCCAGCGGAACGTTGAACAGGCAGTGGGCCAATGCCACGGCAATGTGCGTATCGAACAGGCCGATGGACGAATACAGCTGGAAGAACGGCAGGAGAAACACTGCCGGTGGCGCCATGCGGTTGGTCAGCAGCCAGAAGAACAGGTGCTTGTCGCCAAGAAAGCGGTAGCGCGAGAAGGCATAGGCTGCCGGCAAGGCCACGCTCAGGGAGATCACCGTGTTCAGGCACACGTAGTACAGCGAGTTGATGTAGCCGCTGTACCAACTGGGGTCGGTGAAGATCACCCGGTAGTTGTCGAAGGTGAAGTTCTGCGGCCACAGGGTCAGGCCACCGAGGATCTCGGTGTTGCTCTTGAACGACATGTTCAGCAGCCAGTAGATCGGTACCAGCAGGAACAGGATGTACAGCAGCAGCGGCAGCGTCTTGCGCAGGTTCATGGGCGGCCCCTACTGTTTGTCGGCGTGGGTCATGGCGGTATAGAACAGCCACGACACCAGCAGAATGATCAGGAAGTACACCAGCGAGAACGCCGCCGCAGGTCCCAGGTCGAACTGCCCGACCGCCATCTGCGTCAGGGTCTGGCTGAGGAAGGTGGTGGCATTGCCCGGCCCGCCACCGGTGAGCACGAACGGCTCGGTGTAGATCATGAAGCTGTCCATGAAGCGCAGCATCACCGCGATCAACAGCACGTTCTTCATCTTCGGCAACTGGATATGCCGGAACACCGCCCAGGCCGAAGCGCGGTCGATGCGCGCCGCCTGGTAATACACGTCGGGGATTGCGCGCAGGCCGGAGTAACACAGCAGCGCCACCAGCGAGGTCCAGTGCCAGACGTCCATCACCAGCACCGTGACCCAGGCGTCCATGGTGTTGGCGGCATAGTTGTAGTTGATGCCCAGCTGGTTGAGTGAAGCACCGAGCAGGCCGATATCGGCGCGGCCGAAAATCTGCCAGATGGTGCCGACCACGTTCCACGGGATCAGCAGCGGAATGGCCATGACGATCAGGCACAAGGACGACCAGCGGCCCTTGGTCGGCATGGTCAGGGCGATAGCGATCCCCAGGGGGATTTCGATCAGCAGCACGCAGGCCGAGTAGATGAACTGGCGCAGCAGGGAGTCGTGCAGGCGCGGGTCCTGCAGCACCTGGCGGTACCAGTCGGCGCCAACGAAGTAGCGGCTGGACTGGTCGAAAATGTCCTGCACCGAGTAGTTGACCACGGTCATCATCGGTACCACGGCGCTGAAGGCCACCAGCAAAAACACCGGCAGCACCAGCCACCAGGCCTTGTTGTTGGGCACCTTGTTCATGGCCGGGCCTCCAGCAGCACGTCATCGGCATAGAGCATCAGCCACTGCGCCGGAAAACTGATCCAGGCCTGGCCTTCGGGCAGCGCACGGTCCTCGCCCAGGCGCACCTTGAGCGGCACGCCCTGCAGGTCGAGGGTGAGGATCTTGTAGGTCCCCAGGTCTTCGACATCCACCACCCTGGCGCTGAAACCTTCGTCGAACGGCGCGTCCCAGACCTGGACGAATTCCGGGCGGATGCCCACCTGCAGGTGCGTGGTGTTGCTCGCCGCCAGGCGCTCCTGCAGATCCCCAGGCAATGGCAGATGGATGCCGGCAAAGCCGACCCCGCCGGGCTGCACCTGCACCGGGATCAGGTTCATCCCCGGGCTGCCGATGAAGTAGCCGACAAAGGTGTGGCGCGGCCGTTCGAACAACTCGCGGGGGGTGCCGAACTGGACGATCTGCCCGCCATACATCACCGCGATCTTGTCAGCGAAGGTCGAGGCTTCGAGCTGATCGTGGGTGACGTAGATCATGGTGATGTTGAACTGCTCATGGATCTGCTTGAGCTTGCGCCGCAGCTTCCATTTAAGGTGCGGGTCGATCACCGTCAGCGGCTCGTCGAAGAGGATCGCCGAGACGTCGTCGCGCACCAGGCCGCGGCCCATAGAGACCTTCTGCTTCTCATCGGCGCTGAGGTTGCGGGCTTTCTTCTTCAACAGGTTACCCAGGTCGAGCACCTCGGCGATCTCTGCCACCTTCTTGCCGATGCGCGCTTCATCCAGGCCCTGGTTGCGCAGCGCAAAGGCCAGGTTGTCGAACACTGTCATGGTGTCGTAGACCACCGGGAACTGAAACACCTGGGCGATGTTGCGGGCCTGCGGCGACAGCGCGTTGACCACCTTGCCATCAAACAATACCTGGCCCTGGGACGGGCTGAGCAGCCCGGAAATGATATTGAGCAACGTGGATTTGCCGCACCCCGAAGGCCCGAGCAGGGCATAGGCACCGCCCTGCTCCCAGACATGTTCGAGCTCGCGCAAGGCATAGTCGTCAGCGCCCTGCGGGTCACGGCTGTAGCTGTGCGCCAGCTGTTGCAGGCGAATCTCGGCCATCAGGCGACCCTCGCTTCACGCAGGCCCGGCGCCTGCACCAGTTGCCCGGCGGTGTCGAAGACAAACAGCTTGTGGGTGGGGATGAACACCCGGATCGGCGCATCGACGTGGTACTCGTGCACGCCGGGCAAGTGCAGGACCAGGCGAAAGTGCTCGTTGCGCACATGCAGGAAGGTTTCCGAGCCGCTGATTTCCGCCAGTTCAACCAGCACTGCCAGCTCCAGGTCATCGTCGTTGGACGGCACCAGGCTGATATGGCTCGGACGCACGCCGAAGCGGTAGTCGCCATCGCCAATGCGGCGCAGATCGGCGTTCATGGCGAAATGCACGGCACCGGCAAAACTCACCTCATTGCCGCTGATACGCCCGGGCATCAGATTGATCGGCGGCTCGGAAAACAGCTCGGCGGCCAGCACTGTGCGCGGCTGGTGATAGACCTGGGCAGTGGGCCCGCTCTGCACGATGCGCCCTTCATGGAGGATGGTGGTGGTGCCGCCCAGGGCCAAGGCTTCGTTGGGTTCGGTGGTGGCGTACACGGCAATGCAATGGCGGGCGGCGAACAGCTCGCGCATCTCCTGGCGCAGCTCTTCGCGCAGCTTGTAGTCGAGGTTCACCAGCGGTTCATCGAACAGGATCAGTTCGGCGTCCTTGACCAGTGCCCGGGCCATGGCCGTGCGTTGCTGCTGACCGCCCGACAGCTCCAGCGGCAAGCGTTGCAGAAACGGCTCGATACGCAGCATCTGCGCGGTCTGCTGGACTTTCTCGCGGATCAGCGCTTCGGCCATGCGCGCCTGGCGCAAGGGTGAGGCAATGTTCTCGAACACGCTCAGGGTCGGGTAGTTGATGAACTGCTGATAGACCATCGACACATTGCGCTGGCGTACCGGGCGGCCGGTGACATCTTCGCCATTCATCAGCACCCGGCCACGGTCCGGCCGATCAAGCCCGGCCATCAGGCGCATGAGGCTGGTCTTGCCGGCCAGGGTGCGGCCGAGCAGCACATTGAACGAGCCGGGCTCGAAGCTCAGGCAGGCATCGTCGATGCACACCTGGTTATCCACGGTACGGCTGACATGTTCGAGCGTGAGCGACATGGCGCGGCCTTCTTGTTGTTATCGAGCAGGCGCATAAGGCAGAGCCAGATTCGTGCCAGCGGTTGCCAAGCCTTTGCCGGCAAAAGCATTTCAGCGAATTGACCGATGGCCAGGGTTCACACCTGAACAGAAATGAACAGCTTTCGCTGCACAGTTGAACAGCCGCGACATTGACAATGAACAGGACTGAACAACACTGGATCAGACAAAAACAACAACACTGCCACCGGCAGAGGACGGGGCCATGGCCGCATCCACCAGCGCCCATGCGCAACTGATCCAGGCCTCCTGGCAGCGCTGCCGCGCCTACGGCCTGGATCACCAGTCACAACCGCAGTTCGGCGAAGCATCCGCCGCCCAGGTCAGCGAACTGCTCGAACGCGAGCATTCACTGCTGGGCACCACCCGCGACGAGGTGCTGCCGCAATACGCGCACCTGCTCGGCAACTCCAGTTACCTGATCATGCTCAGCGACCATCTGGGCCAGTTGCTCGATGCCTGGGGCACCCGCCGCTTTATCGACCCGCGCCAGCGCCACGGCTTTGTCGCCGGCGCCTGCTGGCGGGAACAAGGGGTGGGCACCAATGCCATCGGCACCGCCCTGGCTACCGGCGAGGCGGTGCATGTCAGCCAGGATGAGCACTTCCTCAAGCTCAACCGCTTCATGGCCAGCGCCGCCGCCCCCTTGTTCGACGCCGAGCGCCAGTTGATCGGCGTACTCGATGTGTCCAGCGACAGCTACTTGCCGGCGGCGCAAACCCAGGGCCTGGTGCGGATGATGAGCCAGAGCCTGGAGAACCGCCTGATCCTGGCGCGCTTTGCCGGGGATTACCGGCAACTGAGCTTCAATACCGGCGCCAACAACCTCGACAGCCAATGGGCCGGGCTGCTGGTGTTCGATGACCAGGGCCGGGTGCTGGCGGCCAATCGCCGGGCCGACAGTTTGCTCGGCCAGAATCCGTTGCAACTGAACCTGGAGCAGTTGTTCAGGACGCCCCTGGTGCAACTGCTCGGCCACAGCGCAGAGCAACCGTTCGCCGTGCAGGTGACCGGGCGCAACCGTTTTCATTGCCTGCTGCATGCCCCCACCCAAACCCCGCGGGCCACACCGGTCAGCCATGCACAAACCACCTGCGACCCGCGTATCGACAAGGCCCTGCAGCAGGCCGGGTTGTTGCTGGAAAAGGACATTGCGCTATTGATCGAGGGCGAAACCGGAGCCGGCAAGGAAGTTTTCGTCAATGCCCTGCACCGCGCCAGCAGCCGCGCCGGCCAGCCGTTGATTGCGGTGAACTGCGCAGCGATTCCGGCCGAGCTGGTCGAGTCGGAGCTGTTCGGCTACGAGAAAGGCGCATTCACCGGCGCCCATCACAAGGGCAACATCGGCCTGATCCGCAAGGCCGACCGGGGCATCCTGTTTCTCGATGAAATCGGTGACATGCCGCTGCCGACCCAGGCACGCCTGCTGCGCTTTCTGCAGACCCGCAACATCCAGCCATTGGGCAGCGGTGAACCGACCCCGGTGGATATCCGCGTGGTCTCGGCGACCAACCAGAACCTCGCCGACCAAGTACGCCTGGGCCACTTTCGCCAGGACCTGTACTACCGCATCGCCGGTCTCAGCCTGATGCTACCGCCCTTGCGCGAACGCAGCGACCGCCTGGCCCTGATCGAGCAGCTCCACCAGCAGTACCGCGAGCCCGGGGCGCCGACGCAACTGCCCGGCAAGGTGCTGGAACTGCTGCTCCAGCATCCCTGGCCGGGCAACCTGCGCCAGCTGGCCAGCGTGCTTCAGGTGGCGCTGGCGCTGGCGGGCGGGCAGCCGATTGCTGTGGAGCACCTGCCGGACAGTTTCTTTGCCGACCTGCCCGCCTCCAGGCCACAGGCCCCCGTGTTGCCGCCAGCTAGCGCTGACGACCTCGGCCAGCGCCTGCAAGGCCTCAACGGCAATATCTCGGCCCTGGCCCGGGCCCTGGGCATCAGCCGCACCACCCTGTACAAGCGCCTGCACGCCCAGGGCCAGGCCGGCACAGTTGACGAACGCCTGGGCTGATGGTCAGATGCCTGCCAGTTTCAGGTGCCTGCCGCCGCCGTGCGTCAGGTGAAACGGGAAGCCGGTGCGTCGTTATCGACCAGTCCGGCGCTGCCCCCGCAACGGTAAGCGAGTGAAGCATTCAACCCGCCACTGTGCCCACAGGCATGGGAAGGCGAATGGCTTCAAGCCTCGCAAGCCCGGAGACCGGCCTGAAGCCCCACGACTGCATGCAGTCATTTAGGCAAACCTGCGGAGGGCGGGCACGAGCCGGCTGCCTGGCGCGTGTTGGCTGGGGCCCTCCTGTGCGCTTCGCGAATGTTTTTCGAGAAGTCCATGACAGCAACAACCCCCAAGCGTCGCCGCGGCCGCGTCGCCGAAGATGAAATCCAGAGCAAGCCCGAGTGGTCGCAGATCCCCGAGCATACCCGCCACGTGATGCTCTGCACCGGCCCTCGCTGCGTGCAACGCGGTGCCCTGCCGCTGTGGAAAGTCCTGCGCCGCGAGCTGCTGGTGGCCAATCGTATCGAAACCACTGACGGCGTGCTGCTGACCCGCAGCCATTGCCAGTTCCCCTGCAACCTCGGCCCAGTGCTGACGGTGTATCCGGACCGTTGCTGGTACCGGGTGGCCAACGCCGAAGACGCGCAACGGCTGGTGCGCGAACACCTGATCGAGGGCCAGCCGGTGCCCGATCTGCTGCTCAATGGCCAGGTGTCATGAGGTGGTTCGGCGCCAGCTTGCTGGCCGCGCTGAGCCTGGCGCGGCAGCTGCGGGCCTTCAAGCAAGACCCACCTTGAGTCATCACAGCAGATTCCGCTGTCTAACCCACTACTTCAGCTTTACCGGCTGAGCGCCCAACGCGCTTCAGCCGGGATTTATCATTGATCACGTCGACAATAAGCACACAGCCAACCCCGGATGCGTGCCTCGATGCAAACAACAAATACAGTCTTGATGATCCGCCCGGCGCGGTTCGCCTTCAACCCGGATACCGCCCTCAACAACCGCTTCCAGCAGGCCCTGCTCGAGCCGGAGCAAGCACAGCAGAAAGCGCTGGAAGAGTTCGATGGTTACGTCGACACCCTGCGCCAGCACGGCGTCGAAGTGCTGGTGGTGCAGGACACCCCGGCGCCGCACACCCCTGATTCGATCTTCCCCAACAACTGGTGGAGCAGCCACGCCGACGGCAGCCTGGTGCTCTACCCGATGGAAGGCCAGAACCGCCGCCTGGAGCGCAGCAAGGGCGTACTCAAGGTGCTCGAGGAACGTTTTGCCGTTCGTCAGACCATCGATCTGAGCCCCCTTGAACAGCAGAGTATGTATCTGGAAGGGACCGGCAGCATGGTCCTGGATCGCGAGCACCGGATCAGCTACGCCTGCCATTCCGGACGCACCCACACCCAGGCCCTGCGCCTGTTCGCCGAACAGCTCGACTATCGCCTGTGCCTGTTCCACGCCGTCGACCGCCACCAGGCACCGATCTATCACAGCAACGTGATGATGAGCGTCGGCCGCGGGCTCTCGGTGGTCTGCCTGCAGGCGCTGCCCGAGGCCGATGAACGCCGCGCCCTGGAGCATTCGCTGCGCGACACCGGCAAGGACATCCTGGCCCTGGACTTCGACCAGCTCGAAGGCTTCGCCGGCAACATGCTTGAAGTCCATGACAAGCAAGGCCAGCCGCTGCTGGTGATGTCGCGCAGTGCCTGGCGCTCGCTCAGGCCCGAACAACGCCGGCAGGTGGAGCAGCACAGCCACCCGGTGGTGGTGAACATCGACCACATCGAGCGCATCGGCGGCGGCAGCGCGCGCTGCATGCTCGCAGAAGTGCACCTGCCCGTCCGTCACTGATTACAACAAAGGAGTTCATCATGACCCGCTATATCGACGTTACCGACCTCAGCCGCCTGGTGGTCCGCAAAGGCCTGAGCACCTGCATCAGCGAGATGGCCGAGTACATCCGTGAGGACTACCTGCGCTGGCACGACTTCGAAAAATGCGCACGCCTGGCCAACCATTCGCCCGATGGCGTGATCGAGCTGATGCCGGTGTCCGACGCCAACCTGTACGCCTTCAAGTACGTCAACGGCCACCCGAAAAACACCCAGCGCGGCATGCTCACGGTGATGGCCTTCGGCGCTCTGGGCGACGTCGATACCGGCGCGCCGGTACTGCTCAGCGAAATGACCCTGACCACCGCCATCCGTACCGCCGCCACTTCGGCCCTGGCCGCCCGCTACCTGGCGCGCAAGGACAGCCGCAGCATGGCGCTGATCGGCAACGGCTCGCAAAGCGAGTTCCAGGCCCTGGCCTTCCACGCCCTGCTAGGCATCGACGACATCCGCCTGTACGACCTGGACCCACAAGCCAGTGCCAAGCTGGTGGCCAACCTCAGCGCCTTCCCGGCAATCAAGGTGAGCGTCGCCGGCTCCGTCGCCGACGCGGTGCGCGGTGCCGACATCGTCACCACGGTGACCGCCGACAAGGCCTACGCCACCATCCTCACCCCGGACATGATCGAGCCAGGCATGCACCTCAATGCCGTCGGTGGCGACTGCCCGGGCAAGACCGAGCTGCACCGCGAAATCGTCGAACGCGCGCGGGTGATCGTCGAGTACGAACCGCAAAGCCGCATCGAAGGCGAAATCCAGCAAATGCCCGCCGACTCGCCGACCACCGAGTTCTGGCAGGTGGTCAACGGCCAGGTGGCCGGCCGCGAGAACGCCGTGCAAGTGACCCTGTTCGACTCGGTCGGCTTCGCCCTCGAAGATTACTCGGCGCTGCGTTATGTGCTGGATGTGGCCAAGGCGCTGGACATCGGCAGCGAGATCGCCCTGGTGCCGGAACTCAAGGACCCCAAAGACCTGTTCGCGCTGCTGCGCGCACCGGTTGAAAACCTGCAGAAAAAACGCGCCTGAGGCCGACCGATTCTGCTGCGCTACGGCGCGGCAGATCGGAAACTGCTGCATGCGAAGCCTAAACAGGAGGTGCTTCAGCCGATTCGGCTGCAATACACGCGTTAACAGCAAAATCCGGCAGCCGACGCCGGCGCAAACGACACAAAAAAAACGTCGTCATCGCGCATTCTGAGCCCGACCCGATAGTCACTAAAAGACCAGAAGCGCACCACTGCCCTACATCAACTATAAAACTCAGGGATACTCATATGACTTCGCTGCGAAAGCTCCTCAGCGTGCTGCTCCTGCCACTGTGCGCAAGTGCGGTGCAGGCCAAGGAATGGACCGAGATCCGTTTCGGCGTCTACCCCGAATACCCTCCTTTTGAATCCGTTGCCGCCGATGGCAGCCTGCAAGGCTTCGACATCGAGCTGGGCAATGCCATCTGCGCCAAGCTGCAGGTCAAGTGCACCTGGGTGCACAATGAATTCGACGGCATGATCCCGGCCCTGCGGGCACGCAAGTTCGACGCGATCATGTCGTCGATGGCGGTGACCCCGGCGCGGCAGAAACAGATCGACTTCAGCGCCCGGCTGTTCCTCAGCCCGACCTCGGTCATCGTGCGCAAGAACGCCGATTTCGGCGAAACCCCAGAATCGCTCAAGGGCAAGCAGGTTGGCGTACTGCAAGGCTCGCTGCAGGAAGCCTACGCCCGCGCCAAGCTGGCGCCGCTGGGGGCCCAGGTCAAGGCCTACCAGTCCCAGGACCAGAACTACGCCGACCTGATCAACGGCCGCCTCGATGCCACTCTGACCGACAAGCTCGAAGCGCAGCTGAACTTCCTCACCAAGCCCGAAGGCACCGACTTCAAGAGCGGCCCGGCGATCAAGGACCCGACCCTGCCACTGGATATCGCCATGGGCCTGCGCAAGAACGACAGCGAGCTCAAGGCCCTGCTCGACAAAGGTATCGCCGCGGTGCACGCCGATGGCACTTTCGCCGAAATCCAGAAGAAGTACGTCGGCGACCTGGATATCTACAACGAGTAAGCCGTGCCGTCGTGATCAGTTCGCCCTGAGCTGATCACGGTCGCATTTGCCCTGCGTCCTACCGAGATTTTTCCCGTGAACGACTTCCTTCACTCCCATGGCTGGCAGGCCCTGAGCTTGCAGGGCTTCGGCCCGCTGTTGCTGCAAGGGACCTGGATGACCCTGAAACTGGCGCTGCTGTCGCTAGCCCTGAGCCTGGCCCTGGGCCTGTTCGGCGCCAGCGCCAAGCTCTCGCGGCACACGTTGCTGCGGGTGCCGGCAACCCTGTACACCACCCTGATTCGCAGCGTGCCGGACCTGGTGCTGATCCTGCTGATCTTCTACACCCTGCAACTGTGGCTCAACGACCTGACCGACCTGCTCGGCTGGGACTACTTCGAGATCGATCCGTTTACTGCCGGGGTCATCACCCTGGGCTTTATCTATGGTGCCTACTTCACCGAGAACTTTCGCGGCGCGATCCTCAGCGTCCCAGCCGGACAACTGGAGGCCGCCACGGCCTACGGCTTGAGCACCGCGCAACGCTTTCGCCTGGTGCTGTTCCCGCAACTGATGCGCTTCGCCCTGCCGGGCCTTGGCAACAACTGGCTGGTGCTGCTCAAGTCCACCGCGCTGGTGTCGATCATTGGCCTGGCCGACCTGGTCAAGGCTGCGCAGAACGCCGGCAAGTCCACCAACAACACCCTGTACTTTCTGATCATCGCCGGGCTTGTGTACCTGCTGATCACCACCCTCTCCAACCGCTTGTTCAAGCACCTGGAGCGGCGTTACAACACCGGCATCAAGGGGCTGGCACGATGATCGAACTCTTTGAGCAATACGGCCAGGCCTACCTCTACAACGATGGCGCCGGGATGTCCGGGCTGGCCATGACCCTGTGGCTGTTCGTCATCACCATGGTCCTGGGCTTTTTCCTGTCGTTGCCGCTGGCCCTGGCGCGGGTGTCGCGCAGCCTGTGGCTGCGCTGGCCGGTGGAGTTCTACACCTTCGTGTTCCGCGGCACGCCGCTGTATATCCAGTTGCTGATCTGCTACACCGGCCTGTACGGGCTGGAGGTGGTGCGCGATCACGCCCTGCTCGACCAGTTCTTTCGCAACGCGCTGAACTGCACCCTGCTGGCCTTCGTGCTCAACACCTGCGCCTATACCGTGGAAATTTTCGCCGGGGCGATTCGCAACATCCCCCATGGCGAGATCGAAGCGGCCCAGGCCTATGGCCTGCATGGCTGGAAGCTGAACCTGTTCGTGGTGCTGCCAGCGGCCCTGCGGCGTTCGCTGCCGGCCTACAGCAACGAACTGATCCTGATGCTGCACGCCACCTCGCTGGCCTTCACCGCCACCATCGCCGACATCCTCAAGGTCGCCCGCGATGCCAACGCCGCCACCTTCCTGACCTTCCAGGCCTTCGGAACGGCGGCGCTGCTGTACATGTTGCTGTCCTTCGCGCTGGTCGGGCTGTTTCGCCTGGCCGAGCGACGCTGGATGGGCTTTCTTGTTCCTGCCCGAGGCTAACTCATGACCACTACCGTACATGCCCTGGCGACCGCCGAGCACACCCACAGCAGCCGCCCCACCCCGCGCATTGCCAGCATTGGCGCCGATGCCACGGTCAAGCTGAGCGTCGCCGACCTGCACAAGCGCTATGGTGAGCATGAAGTGCTCAAGGGCGTCTCACTGCAGGCGCGCAAAGGCGACGTGATCAGCCTGATCGGCGCCAGCGGCTCGGGCAAGAGCACCATGCTGCGCTGCATCAACTTTCTCGAGCAGCCCGATGCCGGGGTCATCACCCTCGACAACCAAACGATCGAAATGCGCCAGGGCCGGGCCGGTGCCCGGGCGCCGCACCCGGCGCAGCTGCAGAACCTGCGCACGCGCCTGGCCATGGTCTTCCAGCATTTCAACCTGTGGAGCCACATGACCGTGCTGGAGAACATCTGCATGGCACCGCGGCGGGTGCTCGGGGTCAGTAGCCAGGAAGCCGAAGCCCGGGCGCGCAAGTACCTGGACAAGGTCGGTCTGCCGGCCCGCGCCGCCGACCAGTACCCGGCGTTTCTTTCCGGCGGCCAGCAACAGCGGGTGGCGATTGCCCGGGCGCTGGCCATGGAGCCGGAAATCATCCTCTTCGATGAACCGACCTCGGCCCTGGACCCGGAGCTGGTCGGCGAAGTGCTGAAAGTCATACAGACGCTGGCCGAGGAAGGTCGTACCATGCTCATGGTCACCCACGAGATGGGCTTTGCCCGTCAGGTGTCGAGCCAGGTGCTGTTCCTGCATCAGGGCCGGGTCGAGGAACAGGGAAGCGCCGAGATACTTGACCAGCCGCAGAGCGAGCGCCTGCAGCAATTTCTTTCCAACCGTTTGAAGTGAAGCCGAACCTGCATGGATACCAAGGTCAACAGCCCACAGACCACGCCGCCCCTGGACCGGATCGACGAAGCGATCATCGATGTGTTGCGCCATAACGGGCGCATCACCTATGAAAAGCTCTCATCGCTGGTGCACCTCACCCCACGCCCGTGCCTGGAACGGGTGCGCAAGCTGGAACGGCGCGGGGTGATTCGCGGCTATGGCGCAATCATCGATGTGCAGATGGTCTCGCCGGGGTTGTCACTGCTGGTGCTGGTGGCCCTCTCCAACCAGAGCGGGCGCGCCGCGCAAAAGGCTTTTGAGGCCTGCGTGCGCGCCTGTCCGCAGGTGTTCGACTGCCAGCTGATCAGTGGCCACTTCGATTACAGCCTGCGCATGCGCTGCCGTGACATGGAGCACTACCGGGTGCTGACCGAGACCTGGATGAACAACGACGAGCTGCACATCGACAAGCTGGTCGCCCACCCGGAGTTGGCGGTGGTCAAGAACACCGCCCCGCAGCTCTAAACCCGCCAATCAGGTACGCGGCGGCGCCACCGGCCCGCTGCGCGACCAGTCCAGCAACAGGCTGTAGGCCACCGCCAGCAAGGTCGGGCCGATGAACAGGCCGATAAAGCCGAAGGCCAGCAGGCCGCCAAACACCCCGAGCAGGACGATCACCAGCGGCAGGTTGCCGCCACGGCTGATCAGGTAGGGTTTGAGCACGTTGTCGACGCCGCTGATGATGAAAGTCCCCCAGAGGCCGAGGAACACCGCCATGCCGTACTCACCCTGCCAGGCCAGCCAGGCGGTGGCCGGCACCCAGGCCAGCGGTGGGCCCATGGGGATCAGGCTGAGCATGAAGGTGACGATTGCCAGCACCAGTGCCCCCGGTACCCCGGCAATCAGGAAGCCGATCAGCGCCAGCACGGCCTGCGCCGCTGCCGTACCGATCACACCGTTGACGACCCGTTGCACTGTGCCGGCGACCAGGTCCAGGTAATACTCACCACGCTCGCCGATCAGCCGGTCCAGCAGGCGCAGCACAAACGCCGCCAGCCGTGGCCCGTCCCGGTAGAAGAAGAACACGAAGACCAGGCTCAGGGTCAGCTCGAGAATGCCGCTGCCGATCTGCGCGCTGCGCGCCAGCAGCCAGTTGCCGACCTGGCCGAGGTACGGCTTGATCGCCGTCAGTAACGCCGCGCCCTGCTGGTCGATGGTGTCCCACATGCCGACCAGACGCCCGCCCACGAACGGCACGCTACCCAGCCAAACGGGCGCATCGGGCAGGCCGTCGACCTGCACGTCGCGTACGAAGGCGGTGGCATCACGAATGTGATCGGCCAGGTTGAAGCCCAGCCACACCAGCGGCAACGCCACCAGCAGGATCCACAAACTGGTCAGCAAGCCTGCCGCCAGGGTTTCGCGGCCGCCGAGCAGGCGGGTCAACAGGCGCATCAGCGGCCAGCTGGCATAGGCCAGGATGGCGCCCCAGAGCAGCGCCGAGATAAACGGTGCCATCACCCACAGGCCGGCGCCAAGCAGCGCCAGCAGGATGATTTGCACCAACAGGCGGTCATTATTGGGCATCATGCTTCTCGATCAACGAATCAGTTCGACGTGGAAACCATCAGTCTCGGCCTGACCCACTTCCAGCCGCGCCGGACGTACCCCGGCCTTGACCAGTTGCTCGCGCCAGGCTTCGGCCTTGGCCCCGCTCAGGCTCACGCGCAAGGTGGTGCTGTTGTTCAGGCTGCGCCCGAGCAGGTTGATCCAGGCTTCTGGTGGCTCGCCATCAAGGTCAGGGTAGTCGAGCTTGCCGGTGTCGAGCAGTTCGCGCATCAAGGTTGCCGGCGTTGGCAGCAGCTCGCCCAAAGGCGCGTCGGCGACGAATTCCTCGACGTGCAGGTAGGCGCGCTTGTTACCGCGAGTGATGCTGTACAGGGCGACCAGGGTGTTGTTCTGCTCGGCGGAGCGGCGCAGCAGAATGAACGCCTGTTGCTCGTCGGCGCCCGACAGTAGGCGGTTCTTGAACACCTCGTTGGCCCACAGGCTGTTTTCGCCGCAATCGCGGGCCTGACACCAGAACAACGGGTAGCCACCGTCCTTTTGCAAGGCTTCCCGGGCGGCGGTGAAGGCTTCATTGGCGCTGCGCTCGCGCGGCAGCTCATAGGTGGTCGAGCTGACCTGGCCGCGGCTTTCGATCTTGCCTTCGACCCGCAACTGGTTGCTGATCTTGCGCAGGCCACCCAGCGGGTAGACCCGTTCCTGTACCAGCGCCGGGCGCTGATCGACCACCTTGGCGTCCAGCGGGACCGGCAAGCTGTCGGCCAGCAACGGCGCGCTGGCAAGAACGCCGAGCCCGGCCATCGCGGCCTGGATAAAAAGTATGAGCCTCATAGGCTCGCCACCGAGCGCGGGGCGTCAAGGTGGTCAACGGATGTGGCGTTGTCTTGCTCGTTCATGGTTGTCTCCCTGTTCAACCCGCCAAGCCTCGACAGTTGCCCGCCACAAGTCAAGAAATGCCAAAGAAGCGATTGAAACAGTCTGCAACAAGGGTTGCGCCGGTCTCGTCATTCAGGTGCAGGTGATGGCCGCCCGGCAGTTGTTCTCGCTCAAAGGGTAGCTGCTCAAGCAACTCGCCGTGGCGCGCGAGCATACCGTCCGCGGCCACCACCAGTTTCGCCGGGCAGGCGATGCGCTGCACGAAGCTCATCGCCTGGGCTTCGTTGAGCCGGGTCGGTGATGGCAGGGTCAGACGGCTGTCGCTGCGCCAGCTGAAGCCACCGGGTACCGGCATCAGCCCGCGCTGGGCGAGCAGTTCGGCGGCTTCGCGGCTGACCGCCACCAGGCCTTTCATGCGCGCCTCGATGGCCTGGTCGAGGGTCGGGTGCACCGCCTTGCGCTTGCTGTCCAGGCGCAGTTGCGCCTGCAGGGCCATGCCCATGCGCTCGGCGGCATCCTGCGGGCCGCTGGTGGGCGGGATCACCCCGTCGATCAGGGCCAGTCGGGTGACCCGCTCGGGCAGCGCGCCGGCCAGCACGACCGAGATGATCGCCCCCAGCGAGTGTCCGAGCAGGGCAAAACGTTCCCACTCCATCTGCTCGGCGACCCGCAGCACATCATGGGCGTAGTCGGCCAGGGCATAGCCGGCGCCGGCCGGGCGATGCTCGGAATGGCCGTGGCCAGCCAGGTCCAGGGCCAGAATGCGCAAGCCCTTGAGCCGCGGCGCCAGGCGGGCAAAGCTGTTGGCGTTGTCCAGCCAGCCGTGCAAGGCAATCACCGGCAGGCCATCGACCGGGCCGAACAGGTGCGCGGCCAGTTCGATATGGCCGAGGTTCAGGCGCACTTCTTCCATTTCGGTGGTCATGCCGACGTATCCTGCCAGCGGTCGAACAAGCCCTTGATCAGGCTCGCGGTGTCGGTTGGGTGCTCCAGCGGAAACATATGCCCGCCGGGCAGGCTATGGTACTCCCCCCGGGGCATGCCCCGTACAGCCAGGGCATGATGGCGTTTGACCACCCGGCTGTGGCTGCCACGGACCATGGCCAGGGGCAGTTCAAGCAGTTTGGCCGGGCTCGGGCTGGTGTGCGGCAGGCTGCGGTAGATGCTGATTTCGGTGGCCGGATCAAAGCGCAGGCGCAAACCGTCTCCGCCCGGCTGCAGGCCATGCTCCAGGTAGGCGTCGAGGCACTCGGGGTCGAAATGCCGGAACAGCGTCTTGCCGGCGAAATAGGCCCGGGCGCTGTCACGGTCGGCAAACGCTTCGCGGCGCCCCAGCGTACGCCCGGCCGGGGTAATGCGATCGATAAAGCCCATGCGCTTGGCCGCCTGGATCAGCCACTGATCGACCCGGGTCAACACCGGCGAATCGAGCATCACCACGCCGCGATAGTACTGCGGGCAGCGCATGGCGGCATGCAGGTGCAACACGCCGCCCAGGGAATGGCCGACGCCCCAGACCGGCCCCGGCTGTTGTTCCAGGTGATGGATCAGCTCGTCGACCAGGCTCTGCCAGTTGTCATTGACCGGAAAGCGCGGATCGTGGGCGTGTTGGGCCAGGTGGGTCACCTGATAGTCCGGCGCCAGCGCAGCAAAGAGCTTGCCGTAGGTGGCCGAGGGGAAGCCATTGGCATGGGCGAAGAAGATCTGCTGCGACATGGCCGCCAATCCAGAGGGAAGTGATGGCTCATTGTCGGCAACCGCACCCGCGGCGGCAATGTCCGGAAAAGCCATCGGCGACGGCAATCAGGTCAATACTCGCCGAAACTGGCCATCGAGCGGCGCAGGCAAGCCTGCATATAAGCCAATTGCTGCTCCAGCGCTTCGCGGGCGCGACGTCTGTCTTCGACATCGAGTTCGAGTCGGCGCAGGGCCAGGCAACTGGTCTGCAACAGGTGCGACATGCGGATACTGGCCTGGCGCAGCTGTTCCAACTCGTACTGGCCTTCGAACTTGCGCAACAGGTAGTCGAGCTTGGCATCGGCGCTGTCTTGCAAGATGCGGTACTCGGCAAAATCCAGTGCCTGATGCCTTTGTACCTTGTCGAGCGTGGACCGCACGTCGACCGAGTACACCAGATCCAGATGTCTACTGCTCATAGTCGAATTCCCTGGGACCCCCTGCCCCGCAACTTCAACGCACGCTAACAAGCTGCACGGGACACGACAACTGGTAAAAATGCCAGGTCGATCAGCGGCTGGGGACGTCCTGGCCGAGAGGAATCACGGCCATGGTCAAGCGTGAAATGCAGCTGGCCTTGCCCTCGTCGCTGCTCAGGCGAATATCCCAGACGTGGGTACTGCGGCCGATGTGTACCGGTTTGGCCGTCGCCGTTACCCGCCCGCCACGGATCCCGCGCAGGTGGTTGGCGTTGATTTCCAGGCCCACGCAGTAGAATTTCTGCGGGTCGATGCACAGGCAGCTGGCCATCGAACCGACCGTTTCGGCCAGCACCACCGAAGCGCCGCCGTGCAGCAGGCCGAACGGCTGGTGGGTACGGTGATCGACGACGATGCTGGCGCTCAGCGAGTCTTCGCTGAATGCTTCAAAACGGATGTCCAGCACTTCGCCAATGGTGTTCTTCTGCAAGGCGTTGAGTTGTTCGATGTCAGGCTGGGTATGCCACAGGCTCATGGGCGCAATTCCTTGTTGTGCTTGTTATTGAGGGTGACTCACGGGTGCTTGAGACTCTTGAGGGTCATCAGCCCGGCCAGCGGCCAGTCGCCTTCAAGCTGTGCCAGGCTGGCGGTACTCATGGGCGCCGGGGTGCGGTAATGGCCGTGCTCCAGCAGCCCCACAAGCGTGCCCACCAGCGGCTGGTGACTGACCAGCAGCACCTCCTCCAGGCCCAGCTTGTCCAGCTCGGCGATGACCGCTTGCGGATCGCTGTCCGGCGTCAGCCAAGGCACGGTCTGCACCGGCTTGGCAAAACCGAGGGCCTCGTGGACCAGCGCGGCCGTCTGTTGGGCGCGCACGTAGGGGCTGGCGAGGATCACCTGCGGCGGCTGGCCAAGCAGCACCGCCGCGCTGCGCAGCACCTGCTCGCGGCCATGGGCGGTGAGCCGACGCTCGGCGTCGGTGTGGGCCCGTGGCTCGGCTTCGCCGTGACGCAAGACCCAGAGCTTCACAGCTTTGGCTCTTCGTCACGCACCGGATGCGGCGCAGGCGGCACGCTGTGCGCGGCTTCGCCTTCCGGCGCGCGCGGGGTTGGCCAATCGGCGAATGGCCAGGGTTTCTGGTCGCTGTGGAAGCTGCCGAAGCGGCCGATCTGGGCCAGGAACTGGCTGAGGCTGTCGCCGAAATTCATCAGGCTGGCGCTCGGTGCGCCGTAGATCAGCCGATAGATCAGTTGCACCAGCACCAGGCCGCCGAGCAACAGTTCGGCCAGCTGCCAGACCACCAGGAACACCAGCATCCACAACACGCGCAAGATGATCGATTCGCGCTGGGTCTGGTTGGAAGATTCGTTCATGTCCTGCTCCTGCTTAGTTGAAACCGCTGGTGGAGATAAAGTCGACATCGGTTTTCGGCTCGCCGCGCATCAGCAGCTCGATCACCTGGGTCAGGGTCCGGCCTTCGAACAGGATCGCATGCAGCCCGGCCACCAGGGGCATGTAGACCTGCACTTGCTGGGCTTTGACCTTGAGCACCTTGAGCGTGTTCACCCCTTCGGCGACTTCGCCCAGGCGGCTGACCGCCTCATCCAGGCTCAGGCCCTGGCCCAGGGCGTAGCCAACTTGATAGTTACGGCTCTTGGGCGAGGAGCAGGTGACGATCAGGTCGCCGACGCCGGCCAGGCCCAGAAAGGTCATCGGGTTGGCCCCTTGGCTGACGGCAAAGCGGGTCATCTCGGCCAAGGCGCGGGTGATCAGCATGCTCTTGGTGTTTTCGCCCATGCCCAGGGCCACGGCCATGCCGGCGATGATCGCGTAGACGTTCTTCAGCGCCCCGCCCAGTTCGACGCCAAAGCGGTCGCCGCTGGCGTAAACGCGAAAGGTGCGCCCGTGCAACACGGCCTGAACGCGCTGGCACAGCGCTTCGTCTTCACTGGCAACCACGGTGGCGGTCAAGGCGTGTTCAGCCACTTCGCGGGCCAGGTTCGGCCCCGACAGCACGCCGATGCGCGCTTGAGGCGCGATTTCTTCGAGGATCTGGCTCATCAGTTTGAAGCTCTGCGCCTCGATGCCCTTGGTCAGGCTGACCAGCATCTTGCCGCCCAACAGCTGGGCATGGGGCGCCAGCACGCTGCGCAGGGCACTGGAAGGCAAGGCCACGAAGATCAGCTCGCAGGCCTCGAGGGTCGCCAGCAGATCGTTGACCGGCTCAACCCCGGCATGCAGCTTGATGCCTTTGAGGTAGCGCGGGTTCTCGCGGTTGCTGCGCATGGCCTCGGCCTGCTCGGGGTCGCGCATCCATTGCCGCACCCGAACGCCGTTTTCCGCCAGTAGATTCGCCACGGCGGTGCCGAAACTCCCGCCTCCCAGAACTGCAACAGGCTGCTGTTCAGTCATATCCAATCCGTTAAAACCAATTAAAGTGGCGACTTGCGCATTATACGGAGCGCCAGTGCCAGAGCCAGTGGCAGATGACCGAATCGGCCTTGGCATCGCCTTGAGCACGACTGGAAAATACCCGTCACTCGGTTAACATGCCCGACTTGAACCCGCTACCAAGGCCGCACTGTGTCTTTTGGCCCGACCTCCACACGCCCTTTGTTGCTGCTGACAGCCCTGCTCAGCGGCCCCAGTATGGCTGACGACCTGTTCGTCGACAGCCAGGCCCTGCCACAGGTGCTCACCGCCACCCGCCTCAAGCAATCGCCAGCGGCGGTGCCGGGCAGCATGACCGTGCTCGACAGCGAGCTGATTCGCGCCAGCGGCGCCCGCGACATTCCCGAACTGCTGCGCCTGGTGCCAGGCATGATGATCGGCTATGGCGCCGGCAACCAGCCGACGGTCAACTACCACGGCAGCAACGTCAACGATGCCCGGCGCATGCAGGTACTGATCGACGGCCGCTCGGTGTACCGCGCAGGCCTGGCCACCGTGGACTGGAGCGACATTCCGCTGGCGATGGAAGACATCGAGCGCATCGAGGTGTTTCGTGGCCCCAACACCGTCAGCTATGGCGCCAATGCGCTGATGGCGGTGGTCAACATCCTTACCCGCAACCCGGCCGACAGCCATGGCACGCGCCTGAAAGTCACCCGCGGCCAGCGCGGCATCAATGACTGGTACGCAAGCCAGGGCCTGGGCTGGGACGGTGGCGACCTGCGCCTGTCGCTCTCGGGGATGCAAGACGATGGCTTCGACGAAAACCGCTGGGGCCAGGACTACCGCGACAGCCGCCGCCTCAACCGTCTGGGTTTGAGTGCCAGCCACAGCCTGGCCAGCAACCAGAGCCTGGACTGGCAATTCTCGGCCAAAGAAGGCAGCGATCAACGACCCTATACCTATAAACCGGTGTTTCCCTATGTCACTGCGGCAGGCAACAACGCCGACCTCAACGCCAAGGACTATGCCGGTTCGCTGCGCTGGAACATCGACTTCAACCCCGACCACAGCCTCTATGTGCAGGGCTCGGCCCAGCACTGGGAGCGCGAGCAAGTGTGGCGTGCCTGTGACGCGGCGCTGTCCTTCAGCCCGCAACTGACCCAGCTCTGGCGCCTGAACCCGAACTACGCAGAGCAGGTGGCCCGCAACATCACCTCGCCACTGCCTGCAGGCAGCGCCGAGGAGCGCGCCCTGGCCGAACAGGTGCAGCAGCAGTGGCGCAATGGCGGCGCGCAACAAGTATGCGGCGATATCGACCAGAGCACCCGCGAGACCCGCTATGACCTGGAGGTGCAGGACACCCTGAGCCTGTCCGACAGCCTGCGCCTGGTCAGCGGGGCCAACTACCGGTACGACCGCGCCGACTCGCAGACTTACTTCAATGGCAGCCTGGATGACAGCACCTGGCGCCTGTTCGGCCACCTGGAATGGCGCGCCGACGAGCACTGGATCGTCCAGGGCGGGGCGATGTACGAAGATACCCGCCTGTCCGGCAGCTCCCTGACCCCGCGGATGGCGCTCAACTACCTGATCACCCCGCGCCACGGCTTGCGTGCGGTGTACTCCGAAGCCGTGCGCTCGCCGGACATGTTCGAGAACAACGTCAACTGGAGTTATCGTGTCAACAACCTGGTACCCGGCGCCTTCGGCCAGCGCAACGCCGAGTACTTCGTCAAGACCCGCGGCCCCGGCGATCTTGAACAGGAGCGTATGCGCTCGCGGGAACTGGGCTATAACGGATACTTCGCCGATGCCGACCTGAGCGTCGACCTCAAGCTGTTCTACGATGAAATCACCGGCATGATCAGCGAGCCGCTGCGCAACAACCAGTACATTGCCAGCAACAGCAACAGGGCCCGCTTCAGTGGCAGCGAAGCGCAACTGGACTGGCGCCTGAGCCAGGCCGACCGTGTGCGCCTGACCTACGCCTACGTCGACGCCTGGGCCAGCAACCCGGCCGACCGCCGCCTGAGTGCGCGCAACAGCGGCTCGGCCGGCTGGCTGCGTGACTGGGGCATGGGTTGGTCCAGTGCTCTTTTCTACTACGGCGATGACGCCCTCAACCAGTACCGCTTCGAACGGGTTGATCTGCGCGTTGCCAAGCGCCTGCGCTGGGAGCGCACCAGCCTGGAGCTGGCGGGCATGCTCCAGCAGCGCCTGGACGACGAGCCGACGACCATCTACGACAACCGTTATGACAGCCGCCAGGTGCTGTCTTTCAGTGCGCAGTTGGAGTTCTGATGCGTTACCTGCGGCGCTGGCTGCTGCTGATCTGCCTGTGGCCCCTGAGTGCCCTGTCCGCCAGTGAAATCCTGCTCACCGGTAGCCAGGACAGCCCCGGCGTGCGCAGCTTCGTCGAGGCGTTACGCGAACGCCGCCCGGCTGACCAGGTGCACTTCGTGCCAGTGGCCGAGCTGCCACGCCCCAGCCAGATCAAAGCCGCCACCCGCTTGATCCTGCTTGATGGCGCCAGCCTCGAATGGCGCCTGAGCGAAACCGCCGGGCCTGCGGCGCTGGCCTTGCGCGTGAGCCGGGTGCAGGCCCAGCAACGCCTGGGCAGCCTGCGCCCGGCGTACCTGAGCCTGCTGTGGAGCGACCCACCCCCGGCCCGCCAGCTGCGCCTGACCCGCTACCTGTTGCCACAGGCCAAACGGGTGGGCGTGCTCTATACCGAACATAGCCAGTTTCTCCTCGACGAGCTGCGCAAGGCGGCGCGCCCGTTGGGCCTGGAAATCATCGCCGAAGCCTGGCCCGACCTGCGCGACAGCCGGCCATTGCAAACCCTGCTGCAAAACAGCGATGTACTGCTGGGCATCGATGACCCGCAGTTGTACAACTCAAAGTCGGCGAAGAATGTTCTGCTCAGCAGTTATGGTCGACAGATGGCGTTGATCGGGCCGAATGCCGGGTTCGTCAAGGCCGGTGCCCTGGCCAGCACCCTGAGTGACCAGGACGACTGGCTGGCGGTGCTCGATCGGCTGCTCGAGCAACCACCCAACCGCTGGCCGCGAACGCTCTACCCTGATCATTTCAGCGTCCTGGGCAACCAGCAGGTGGCCCGCGCCCTGGGCATCGAAGCGATTGACCCGGCCGCCGCCGCCCTGGCCGTGGCCGAAGGAGAAAGCACACCATGAGTCGGCGCCTGAGCTGGGACATTCACACCCGCACGCAGATCATCAGCCTCGGCCCGGCCCTGTTGCTGACCCTGCTGTTGATCAGTTTCTTTACCTTCGTGCGCATCCAGGACCTGCGCCAGGAGCTCAACCACACCGGCCAACTGATCGCCAACCAACTGGCCCCGGCCTCCGAATACGGGGTGATCGCCGGCAACAACGAAGTGCTCGAGAGCCTCATGCGCGCTACCTTGAGCATCCCCCACGTGCGCTTTCTCGAGGTGCAGGACAGTAGCAACCATATTCTCGTCTATGTCGAGCAGCCGGATGAGAGCAGCAACCGTGCGCAGCAGGTGGAAGTGTTCCAGGCACCGATCCGCCTGCAGCAGATTCGCCTGGACAACGACTTTCTGCACAATAACGCGCCAACCAAGAACATCGGCGATGACTACCTCGGAAGGGTCATCGTCGGCATGTCGGACGACGCCTTCAGCGAGCGGCAACAGGAGATCGTGGTCAAGGCCGGGATCCTCGCCCTGTTCGCCCTGCTGTTCACCTTCATACTTGCCCGGCGCCTGGCCCTGAGCCTGGCCAAGCCGATCAGCGATATGGGCCATGCGGTCAAGGCCATCCAGCAAGGCGATTTCAATGCGCCGTTGCCGGTGGTCGATGACAGTGAACTGGGGCACCTGGCCCGGCACATCAACAACCTTGCCAGTGCGCTGGGCAAGGCCAGCCATGAACAGCAACAAGCCATGTCGCAACTGATCCAGGCCCGCGAGGAAGCCGAACAGGCAAACAAGGCCAAATCTGATTTCCTGGCGATGATGAGCCACGAGCTGCGTACGCCGATGAACGGCGTCATGGGCATGCTGCAACTTCTGGAAACAACCTCGCTCAACGAAGAGCAGGCCGAATACACCGCCGTGGCCAGCGAATCCACCGGGCACCTGCTCAAGGTCATCAACGACATTCTTGATTTCTCGCGCATCGAACGTACCGCCCTGGAGCTGGAACACATCGACTTCAACCTCGGCGAGCTGATCGGCAGCAGCGTCCAGTCGTTCCAGCACCTGGCCCAGCAGCGCGAGCTGGACCTGCAGTTGCACCTGCCGCCGGGCATGGAGCAACTGCAGGTAGTCGGCGACCCGACCCGCATTCGCCAGGTGCTGCTCAACCTGATCGGCAATGCACTGAAGTTCACCGAACACGGCAGTGTGCACATCGAACCACGCTGGCAGGTGCTCGACCGCCAGCTGATCTGGTTCACCTGTGCGGTACGCGACACCGGTATCGGCATCGACAACACGCGCCTGGAAATGATGTTCGTGGCATTCCAGCAGGCCGACAGTTCGATTTCCCGCCGCTATGGCGGCACCGGCCTGGGCCTGTCGATCGCCCGCACCCTGACCGAACGGATGGGCGGTACCCTGCGCGGCGAAAGCCGTGAAGGCCTGGGTTCGATCTTTACCCTGGAAATGCCCCTGGCCTTGTCCACCGCGCAAACGCCACGCCTGCCCGGTGGCCTGACCCGTGCCGAAGACGACGGCCAGGGCCGGCGCATCTTGCTGGTCGAAGACAACCCGGTGAACCAGACAGTGATCGAAGCCATGCTGCGCAGCCTGGGCTTTGAGGTGTGCGTCGCCGTCGACGGCGCCCAGGCCGTGGCCCAGGCCGGGCGCCAGCGCTTTGCCGCGGCACTGATGGACTGCCGCCTGCCGATCATCGATGGCTACGAAGCCACCCGGCGCATTCGCCAGCTGCCGCAGGCCGCCGCCATGCCGATTATCGCCCTGACCGCCAACGCCTTGCAGGGTGACCGCGAGCGTTGCCTGAACGCGGGCATGAACGACTACCTGGCCAAACCGTTCAAACGCATTGATCTGCAGCAAATTCTGCAACGCTGGCTGCCCGGTCAGACAGCTGTGACTGGCGATAAATGCTAAATTGCGGCAGTCTTAGAGACTGGACAAGCGCCGCGAAGGGCTTGAAAATAAAATTTCAGTGCACAAGTGTACTTCTTTGCCCCGTGCGCTGTGACTTTCACTACAACGCAATAGTCTATGTGTAGGCTGCCGGCTCAAACGTACATGTTTTGGGACGGCCGGGAAGATTTGCCCCCTGCCGCACGGGGACTATTGAGGAGCTCGCATGACCAAACAAAACGCCTTTACTCGGGAAGACCTGCTGCGCTGCAGTCGCGGTGAGCTGTTCGGCCCAGGTAACGCGCAACTGCCCGCCCCGAACATGCTGATGGTGGATCGCATCACCCATATCAGCGCCGAGGGTGGCAAGTACGGCAAAGGTGAATTGGTCGCCGAGCTGGATATCACCCCGGACCTGTGGTTCTTCGCCTGCCACTTCGAAGGTGATCCGGTGATGCCAGGCTGCCTGGGCCTGGACGCCATGTGGCAACTGGTCGGTTTCTTCCTCGGCTGGCAAGGCTTGCCGGGCCGTGGTCGTGCCCTGGGTTCGGGCGAAGTGAAATTCTTCGGCCAGGTCCTACCGACCGCCCAGAAAGTCACCTACAACATTCATATCAAGCGCGTCCTCAAAGGCAAGCTGAACATGGCCATCGCCGATGGTTCGGTCAGCGTCGACGGTCGCGAGATCTACACCGCCGACGGCCTCCGGGTCGGCGTATTCACCTCCACTGACAACTTCTAAGGGTTATCCGCATGCGCCGCGTCGTTATCACTGGTCTGGGCATTGTTTCGTGCCTGGGCAATGACAAAGAGACCGTCTCCGCCAACCTGCGTGCAAGCCGCCCTGGCATCCGATTCAACCCGGAATATGCCGAAATGGGTCTGCGTAGCCAGGTTTCCGGCTCCATCGACCTCAACCTCGAAGAACTGATCGACCGTAAAGTCTTCCGTTTCGTCGGTCACGCCGCCGCCTACGCCTACCTGGCGATGGCCGACGCGATCAAGGACTCGGGCCTGACCGAAGAGCAGGTCTCCAACCCGCGTACTGGCCTGATCGCAGGCTCAGGCGGCGCGTCGACCCTGAACCAGATGGAAGCGCTGGACATCCTGCGTGAAAAAGGCGTCAAGCGCGTTGGCCCCTACCGCGTCACCCGGACCATGAGCAGCACCGTCTCGGCGTGCCTGGCCACCCCGTTCAAGATCAAGGGCCTGAACTACTCCATCGCTTCCGCCTGCGCCACCAGTGCTCACTGCATCGGTACCGCCATGGAACAGATCCAGATGGGCAAGCAGGACATCGTCTTCGCCGGTGGCGGTGAAGAAGAGCACTGGAGCCAGTCGTTCCTGTTCGACGCCATGGGCGCACTGTCCAGCAAGCGCAACGACACCCCGGAAAAAGCCTCCCGTGCCTACGACGCTGACCGTGATGGCTTCGTCATCGCTGGCGGTGGCGGTATGGTCGTGGTTGAAGAGCTGGAGCACGCCCTGGCCCGTGGCGCCAAGATCTACGCCGAAATCGTCGGCTACGGCGCCACTTCCGACGGCTACGACATGGTCGCTCCAAGTGGCGAAGGCGCCATCCGCTGCATGCAGATGGCCATGTCCACTGTCGACACCCCGATCGACTACCTGAACACCCACGGCACCTCGACGCCGGTCGGCGACGTTGCCGAGATCAAGGGCGTTCGCGAAGTATTCGGCGACAAGGCTCCAGCCATCAGCTCGACCAAGAGCCTGTCCGGTCACTCCCTGGGCGCTGCCGGCGTTCACGAAGCGATCTACTGCATGCTGATGATGGAAGGCAACTTCATTGCCGGCTCCGCCAACATCGACGAAGTGGACCCGGAAGTAGCCGACATGCCGATCCTGACCAAGACTCAGGAAAATGCCAAGATCGATACCGTGATGAGCAACAGCTTCGGTTTCGGCGGCACCAACGCCACCCTGGTGCTCAAGCGCTGGGCAGGCAAATAAGGGCTAGCCCCCCTTATGTTCGAACGCCCCGACTCGTCGGGGCGTTTTTGTTTGTGCCATCCAGGGCCGCTGCGCGCCCCATCACCGCCAAGCCCGGCGCCCACAGTTACTGCAGGCGCTAGCCCTTGTGGGAGCTGGCTTGCCAGCGATGGGCCGCACAGCAGCCCCTCCTACACCGAAAACCGCCCCACCAACCCATTGAGTTCGATCGCCAGCTGCGACAATGCCTGGCTCGCCGCGTTGGTCTGATTGGCCCCCGCCGAGGTCTGCATGGCCAAGTCGCGAATATTGGTCAGGTTGCGGTCCACCTCCCGCGCCACCTGTGCCTGCTGCTCCGAGGCACTGGCAATCACCAGGTTGCGCTCGTTGATCAGGCTGATGGCCGCGGCTATCTCCTCCAGCGCCGCACCGGCAGCATGAGCGCCCTCCAGGGTGCCGCGAGCCCGTTCGTTGGTCTGCTGCATACCTTCAACGGCGCGATGGGTGCCTTGCTGGATGCCATCGATCATCTGCTCGATTTCACGGGTGGATTGCTGGGTGCGATGGGCCAGTGCCCTTACTTCATCAGCCACCACAGCAAAACCACGCCCGGCATCACCGGCCCGTGCGGCTTCGATCGCAGCATTGAGGGCCAGCAGGTTGGTCTGCTCGGCAATCGCGCCGATCACATCCAGCACCTTGGTGATGCCATTAACCTGCTGCGCCAGTTGCCCGACCTCTTCGGCGTTGGCGGTAACACCGGCCGCCAGGCCCTCAATCGACGTCACGGTCAGGCGCACCTGCTCGCGTCCTTGACGGGCAATGCGGTCCGACTCGCGCGAAGCTTCGGAAGTGGCCACGGCATTGCTCGCCACCTCCTCCACTGCGGTGGTCATCTGGTTGACCGCGGTCGCCGCCTGCTCGATTTCCTGGCTTTGCTGCATCAGCCCACGGGTGGCATCTTCCGTTACCGCGCTGAGCTCCTCGGAGGCCGAGGCCAACTGGCTGGAGGAGTCGGAGATGCGCCCGATGGTATCGCGCAGGCTTTGCTGCATCTGCTTCAAGGCTGCAAGCAAGCGTGCCGGCTCATCCTTGCCCTGCACCGAAATCTGCGGGGTAAGGTCGCCGGTGGCCACCACTTCGGCAACCTTCAGGGATTGCGCCAACGGCCGGACGATACTGCGGGTCAGGGTCAGGGCCAGCACCACAGTGAGCACCACGGCGGCAATCAGCCAGCCAATCACCCAGATCCGCGCCTCCTTGTAGACGACTTCGGCAAGGTCGGTCGCGGTATTGGCATGCTGGTTATTGAGCGCGATCAGCTCGTTGAGGCTGGCCGTCAACTGGTCGGCCAGCTGATTCATCTCACCGTTGACCATGGCCACCGCCTCTTCGAGCCGGTGCTCGGCAGACAGCTCCATCACCTGCGCCTGCAGCTTGAGGTAACGCTGCTCCAGACTCAGGTAGCGGTCGAACAGGACCTGCTCTTCGGGCAGCACGATCAGCGCCTGGTACTTCTGCTGGGCCTTGCCCAGGCCCGCCTTGATCTCTTCGATGCGCGACTTGTTCTGCGCCAGCGCCGCCTCATCGCGATTGACCAGCAGGCGCAGGGTCAAGGCGCGGATGCGCAGCATGTCCTGGGTCATCTGGCCGACCGAAATGACGCTGGGCAACCAGTTGCTGTCGACCTGCTCGGACTGCTGGCGCATGCTGGTCATCTGCATCAGGGCAAACGCGCCCAAGGCAAACACCAGCGCCGCCACCAAGCCAAAACCCAGGCCGGCCCTGGGCGCGATATTCATGCTTCTCAAGCTCATCTTCTGGCTCCCTCCAAAAGCGCTGCACAACAGTGCAGCTGTCCTTGCTTCTAGACGGTATCGGCCTGGCGAAAATTTGCGTAAGACGAAAACGTGATATCAAAAGGCCTTATGATCGCGACGCCCCGGTGGCCCTGACTCAACGCACCGTAAAGCGCTGCTCGGCGAGCAACCGGTCACCCTGGAAGACCATGAAATGCCACTGCCCCGGCACCATTTCGTGGTTTTCGGTGAACTCATAGGCCATCACATCCTGGGCAGCGCCCGGCACCAGCTTCTGCACGACTTCGAACTTGTCGTGGCGCTTGCCATCCGGGGTGCGCACACCCGGGGTGAGGTACAGCAGGGTCAGCGGCGTGTCTTCGGCGACCTTGCCCTGCAGCCGATAGCGCATGCCGAACTTGCTGCCCAGGCGCGCCGGGATCTCATCGGTCTGTTCAATCGTCTGGTTACTCTGGGTCAGCACCCGCTCGCCCGGCTGGAAGTTCTGGTGGCGGGTTTCAAACAGACCGTACTCGACCGGCCCTTCGAGACGAACCTCGGCGCTGGCCAGGCCACTGACCAGCAACAGCCCGCACAGGGCGCTGAAACGACGTGGAAACATAGTGAACTCCATCAGGTTGATGGCGGCAGGCTATGACGCAGGCATGACAGGCTGATGACAGCGCTGTTATTTGCCCGCCACAACCCCGGGTATAGCGCGGGCATGCGCTCGATATGGGCCACGGCAGGTTATGCTAGAAAAACGTCCCCCTTGGTCTGGAGCACACCGTGAGCCTTCCCCTGGTCATCCGCCCTCGCGCCGAATCGGTCGAAGGCCAACCTATCCTGCGCCCCCTGCCTTCGGCCCAATGCCGCAGCGTCGGGCCATTCGTGTTCTTCGACCATATGCTGGAGACCGACTACCCGGCCGGCCGTGGCATGAACATCCGCCAGCACCCGCATATCGGCCTGTCGACCCTCACCTACCTGTTCGAGGGCGAGATCCAGCACAAGGACAGTCTGGGCTCGGATCAACGGGTCAAGGCTGGCGAGGTCAGCTGGATGACCGCCGGCAGCGCGATTGCCCATGTCGAGCGCACGCCTGCCGATCTGCTGCCCAGCACGTCGCGCCTGCACGGCTTGCAGGTGTGGCTGGCCTCGCCCAAGGCGCACGAGCAAGGCCCGGGGCTCTACAGCCATCACCCGGCGGCGAGCCTGCCGGTCAGTGACAACCTCGGGGTCAGCATTCGCATGATTGCCGGCAGCGGCTTCTGCCTGCAATCGCCGGTGCCGGTGCTGTCACCGACCCTGTATGCGCTGGTGCAGATGCAGGCGGCCACCACCCTGACGGTGCCCACCGAACACGCCGAGCGCGCGCTGTATGTACTGGATGGCGAAGTCAGCCTCAACGACCAGGCGGTCGAGCCGTGCAGCCTGGTGATCTTGCCGCCCGGCGAGGAGATGAGCCTGTATGCCGATAGCGAAAGCCAGTTGGTGCTGTTCGGTGGCGCGCCATTGGACGGGCCACGGCGGATGAACTGGAACTTCGTTGCCAGTGACCCGGCATTGATCGAACAGGCGCGGGCACGCTGGGCGGCCGGAGACTGGCCGACGGTACCGGGGGAAAGTGAACGGATCGAGTTGCCTTGAGATTGATCGCCGGCAACGCGGCTCCCACAGAGTGGATGCATGCAGGTCCAGTGTGGAAGCCAGCCTTGCTGGCGATGGGCTGCACAGCAGCCCCGCCCCCACTCAGCGCTGGAACACTTCATCGAGCAAATTGAACATCGCCCGGAACGCGCGCTTGGACGTGCGGGCGTCGTACTTCATCTTGCCGGGGATATTCGCTGCGGTATCGGTGAACGAGTGCACCGCGCCGCCATAGCTGATCAGCTGCCAGTCGACCTTGGCCGCGTCCATCTCGGCTTCGAAAGCCGGTAGCTGCTCCTTGGGCACGAACGGGTCGGCGGCGCCATGCAACACCAGCATCGAAGCCTTGACCCTGCCCTCCACGGCTGGCAGCGGCGTATCCAGGGTGCCATGGAACGATACAGCGGCCAGCAGGCGGGCATCTTCACGGGCCAGCTCCAGGGCACAGCAGCCGCCGAAGCAGAAGCCGAAGGTGGCCAGCTTGCCAGGCTCCAATACCGCCCTCGATTGGCCCAGCAACTGGTCCAGCGCCGCCTTCAAGCGCTTGCGCAGCTCGACGCGGTCATTCTTCAGCGGCGTCATCGCCGCACCGGCTTCATCCATGTCCGACGGACGCAGGGTCTGGCCGTAGATGTCGGCCAGCAACACCACATAACCCTGGGCGGCAACCTCGCGGGCGATCCGTTCGGCGCCCTCGCCCACCCCCATCCAGTTTGGCGCCATCAAAAGCCCAGGCTGCTCACGGGCGCCCTGGGTATAGAACAAACGGCTCTCATAGGCTTTGCCGGCAACATGATAGACCAGCGATTCGACGGTAACCTTGCTCATGCACTCCTCCTTGCACCATGAAAAAAGCCCGCCGAAGCGGGCTTTCCTGCAACTACTTAAGCCGACAATTCGACCAGTAGCTTGTTCAGGCGACGAACGTACGCCGCCGGGTCCTTGAGGCTATCGCCCGCCGCCAGCGCGGCCTGATCGAAGAGGATGTGCGAGAAGTCGGCGAAACGGTCTTCGCTTTGCTCGTTGTCCAGTTTCTCGATCAGCGGGTGGCCAGGGTTGAATTCGAAGATCGGCTTGGAGTCCGGCACCTTCTGCCCGCTGGCCTCGAGAATCTGGCGCATCTGCAGCCCCAGGTCCTGCTCACCGATGGCCAGGATCGCCGGCGAATCGGTCAGGCGGTGCGACACGCGCACTTCGCTGACGCTTTCGCCCAGGGCCACCTTGAGGCGCTCGACCAGGCCTTCTTTCTCCTTGGCGACTTCTTCCTGGGCCTTCTTGTCCTCTTCGGAGTCCAGCTTGCCCAGGTCCAGGTCACCACGGGCGACGTCGACGAAGCTCTTGCCGTCGAATTCGCTCAGGTAGCTCATCAGCCACTCGTCGATGCGGTCGGTCAGCAGCAGCACTTCGATGCCTTTCTTGCGGAAGACCTCCAGGTGCGGGCTGTTCTTGACCTGCGCATAGGACTCGCCGGTGAGGAAGTAGATCTTGTCCTGACCTTCCTTGGCACGGGCCAGGTAGTCGGCCAGGGCAACGCTCTGCTCGCCGCTTTCATCAAAGGTGGAGGCGAAACGCAGCAGGCCGGCGATCTTCTCTTTGTTGGCGAAGTCTTCAGCCGGGCCTTCTTTCATCACCTGGCCAAAGTTCTTCCAGAAGCCCTTGTACTGCTCAGGCTCGTTCTTGGCCAGCTTCTCGAGCATGTCCAGCACGCGCTTGGTCAGGGCCGACTTCATCGAGTCGATGATCGGGTCTTTCTGCAGGATTTCGCGCGAAACGTTCAGCGACAGGTCGTTGGAGTCGACCACGCCCTTGATGAAGCGCAGGTACAGCGGCAGGAAGGATTCAGCCTGGTCCATGATGAACACGCGCTGTACGTACAGCTTCAGGCCACGTGGCGCTTCACGCTGGTACAGGTCGAACGGGGCACGGGCCGGTACGTAGAGCAGCGAGTTGTACTCAAGCTTGCCTTCGACCTTGTTGTGGCTCCAGGCCAGCGGGTTCTCGAAGTCGTGACCGATGTGCTTGTAGAACTCCTGGTATTCCTCGTCCTTGATCTCGGTGCGAGGACGGGTCCACAGGGCGCTGGCGCGGTTGACGGTTTCCCATTCTTCGGCCGGCTTTTCTTCGCCTTCGGCGGCTTCGACCTGTTTTGGCAGCTCGATCGGCAAGGCGATGTGATCGGAGTATTTCTTGACGATGTTGCGCAGGCGCCAGCCGTCGGCGAACTCTTCTTCACCCTTTTTCAGGTGCAGGACGATGCGGGTGCCGCGCTCGGCCTTGTCGACCGTGGCGACTTCGAACTCGCCTTCGCCCTTGGACGACCAGTGCACGCCCTCGGCGGCTGGCAGGCCGGCGCGGCGGCTGAACACGTCGACCTTGTCGGCAACGATGAAGGCCGAGTAGAAGCCCACGCCGAACTGGCCGATCAGGTGCGAGTCCTTCTTCTGGTCGCCGGTGAGGTTTTTCATGAAGTCGGCAGTGCCGGACTTGGCGATGGTGCCCAGGTGCGCGATCACCTCTTCGCGGCTCATGCCGATGCCGTTGTCTTCGAGGGTGACAGTGTTGGTGTTCTTGTCGAAGCTCAGGCGGATTTTCAGCTCGGCGCCGCCTTCGAGCAGCTCTGGCTTGGCCAGGGCTTCGAAGCGCAGTTTATCGACGGCGTCGGAGGCGTTGGAAATCAGTTCGCGAACAAAGATTTCCTTGTTCGAATACAGGGAATGGATCATGAGGTGCAGCAGTTGCTTCACCTCGGTCTGGAAGCCCAGGGTTTCTTTTTGAGTTTCCACACTCATGGTCTTCAACACTCCGATCTGATGACAGTTGTCGCTGGGCAGGCCGACGGCCTGCTTTCACGGCGGGATGCACAACAGATGGGGGTGGCTCGGGCTATTTCAAGGGCGAGGTCATTTCTTCGATCTTGAAATGCGCCCGCGCCGTGGCAATCGGTTCGTCCGGGTCGCCTTGCCAGGCGGTGATCGCGACGTTGGTCACCCGCCGGCCCTGGCGCCACAACTGACACTGGGCGTAAGTGTCACGGTAATGGCCGGCGCGCAGGTAATCGATGGAAAAGTCGATGATTTTCGGGATCGCCGCACTCTCACTGAAAATCAGCAGGTACAGCGCCGCCGACAGCTCCATGAAGCCGGCGATTACCCCGCCGTGGATCGCTGGCAGCAACGGATTGCCGATATTGTCCTGGCTGGCTGGCAGGCAGAACAGCAGGTCGTCGCCCTGGCGGCTGCACTGGATACCAATCAATCCGGCATAAGGAATCAGCCGCAGCAAGGGTTCATAGTTGCCTTCGGCATGTGCCTGGCGCAGTTGCTGGTGCACTTCTGGCGGGATCATTGGCCGCTCCCCTTGAGCGTGTTGGCGAAATTGAGACCGCCCTTGATGCCCTTGCCCAGACGCATGAAGGTGCCGACCACCTGGGCGATCGGTTGCTCGGGATCGTCCTGGTAGGCCACCCCGCGGGTGAAGATCACATCCCGCGAGACGCGGTAGCAATAGGCGTGGCCGAAGATATCCTTGCCGGCCTCGGCCGGGTGCATGTAGTCGATACGCAGGTCTAGCGTCGGGCATACCTCGAACTCAGGCAACACGCAGAGGGTGGCCATGCCGCAGGTGGTGTCCATCAGGGTGGTGATCGCACCGCCATGCACGGCCCCGGTTTGCGGGTTGCCAACGATCTGTGTGGAATACGGCAGTATCAGGGTCATGCCTTGCGCGTCCGCGTGATGCACCCGCATCTGTAATACCTGACAATGACGCAGTGCCGAGAGAAAGCGTTGGGCCATAGCCTGCAAAGAAGTGTCGATCATTTCAAAAAACTCTCAGGCCGTTGAGGCCATGCACAGAGAAAGGGAAATGTCCATATAGATCCATTTGTTATATATCTGTATGGTGCGCGGAACTTCTACCGGTTACTTGAGCTCAAAGGAACAAGTAACTTATTCCACAAGGAGAAACACCCCATGCGTAAACCTTTTGCTTTTGCCGTTATGCTCGCCGCTGCTCTGGGTCTGGCCGCTTGCGATAAAGCCAGCGAAAATAAAGCCCAAGATGCTCAGCAACATTCCGAGAACGCTCAAGAGAAAATGAACGAAGCTCAGGATAAAGTGAACGAGGCAGCGAAAGAAAACGTCGAAGCCGCCAAAGATCAGGCCGAAGCGCAACAAAAAGCCGCTGAAGAAGCTGCGAAAGAAGCCGCTCCTGCTGCCCCAGTTACTCCTGCTGAGCCTGCTAAACAGTAAGCAAGCCTGCCGGAATAAAAAAAACCCGACACTGTCGGGTTTTTTTATGGCTGCCGAAACTGGATTAAACGATTCAGTCGTCACTCTTCAGGCAAGGTTCTCTTTAGCCGGCTCCGGCGCAGGTGCCTCGGTAGGGGTGTAAACCATCACATCGAGCACATCCGAATGGAACTCGCGACGATAAAGCACCAACACTACCCCGGTACTCATCAGCATGAACAACCAGGGGCCGATAAACCAGCAGAGCATGGCCATCCCGAAGTAATAAGAACGCAAGCCGAAGTTGAACTGGTTGGCCGCCAGCGAAATAACCCTGGCCGCTCTAAGGGCAAATGCCTTGCGCTCCAGTTCACTGACATGGCGCTCACCAATCATCGGCGCCGAGCCCACCAGCACCGCGGCAAAGTTGTATTGGCGCATGCACCAGCTAAAGGTGAAGAAGGCATACACAAAGACCATCGCCAGGCACAGCAACTTGATTTCCGACATCCCCTGGGAAGCCTGCTGGACCAGCGGCAAATCCGCCAGTAACGATACAGCGCGGTCCGAAGCCCCGAGCACGGTGAGAATACCGGCCAGAATAATCAGGGTGCTGGAGGCGAAGAACGACGCATTGCGCTCCAGATTGCCGATCACGCTGGCATCGGCGATGCGGTTGTCACGCAACAACATGCGCCGCATCCAGTCTTCGCGGTAAAGGTGCAGTACGCTGGCCAGGCACGCAGTATCACGGCCCTTCCAGGTCGCGTAGCGGGTATAACCGCCCCAGCAGACGACAAACCAGCAGGCGGCCAGCAGGTGGATCAGATTGCTTTGAATGAAGCTCATGCAAGGTCCTGATTGAAGTTTCGAGCACAATAAAGCCCATTGACCGGCTTTCGACGCTTTACCGCAGAAAAAGACACGTCTTGCCCGCAGAAACGAAAAAGCCCCGCATCCTTTCGGACGCGGGGCTTGGAATCTGCCGTGACGGACACCCTGTTGGCTTGTGGCCGGTGTCCGTTACATGGCTAACTCAGGCCAGCGCTTCGCGCGGCTTGCCCAGCATGCGGTCACACAGCACCGCAACACCCAGGGTCACCACCGAAGGCACCAGCCAGGCCAGGCCCTGCTCGCTCAGCGGCAGATGCGCCAGCACGTCCGGCAGTTTGCTGGCCAGCACAGTGCCTTTGATGGCATCGATCATGCCGAACAGCAACGACACCAGCATCACTGGCGCCAGGATGCGAACTTGCGAGTTCCACAGGTCCTTGCAGAAGCTCAGGCCTACCACCACGATGCACGGCGGGTAGATAGCGGTCAGCACCGGGATCGAGAACAGGATCAGCTTGGTCAGGCCCAGGTTGGAAATCAGCAGCGAGAAGGCCGCGAGGATCACCACCAGGGTGCGGTACGACAGCGGCAGCACCTGGCTGAAGTACTCGGCGCAGGCGCAGGTCAGGCCGACGGCGGTCACCAGGCAGGCCAGGGCGATCAACACGGCGAGGAAGCCGCTGCCCAGCGAGCCGAAGGTGTGCTGCACGTAGGCATGCAACACCGCGGCGCCGTTGCTGGCACCGGCGGCGATCTCATGGCTGCCGGCACCCAGGCGGAACAGGCTGATGTACACCAGGGCCAGGCCGACACCGGCGATCAGGCCAGCGATGATCGCGTAGCGGGTGATCAGCTGCGGCGACTCGACGCCGCGCGAACGGATGGCGTTGACGATGACGATACCGAACACCAGCGCACCGAGGGTATCCATGGTCAGGTAACCATTGATGAAGCCCTGGGAGAACGGCGCGGCAACATAGGCTGGCTGTGCTTCGCCGATACCACCGGCTGGCAGCATGAACGCGGCGATGCCGAGTGCGGCCAGGGCAATGATCTTCAGCGGCGCGAGGAAGCGGCCGACAGTGTCGAGCAGCTTGCCCGGGTACATGGACACCGCCAGCACCACCAGGAAGTACACCAGGCTGTAGATGAACAGGGCCAGCGGGCTTTCACCGGTCAGCGGCGCAACACCTACCTCGAAGGATACGGTGGCGGTACGCGGGGTGGCGAACAGCGGGCCTACCGACAGGTAGCACACCGCTGCCAGCAGGCCGCCGGCGACCTTGCCGATCGGGCTGCTCAGCGCATCCATGCCGCCGCCGACCTTGGCCAGGGCGATGACAGTGATGACCGGCAGACCCACAGCAGTGATCAGGAAACCCAGCGCCGCCATCCACACGTGTGGACCGGATTGCAGACCGACGATAGGAGGGAAAATGATATTGCCCGCGCCGACGAACAAAGCGAACGTCATAAAACCAAGTGCCAGGATGTCCTGGCCTTTCAAAACTTTCATTAAGGAAATACCACACTGCTGAAATCGGGATTTAGAGAGGGATTTCCCCTTGGGTGAGGGAAATGCTGCCTGGCTGGATGAGCCAGACCCGTTTAGCGTGTCGTTCCCTTTTGGGGAGCGGGCACAAAATGAGTGCATAGGTTAACGAATTTGTCATAGAAACGCACTGTTGCAGGGCTGCTTGTCCGATGTGTGAATATGCGTGTCGCTTGCGCGACAGCTCCAAGCCGCAAGTTACAAGCCGCAAGCTTGCCGCAACACCCTCTTGCAGCTTGAAGCTTGTCGCTTGAAGCTGCTGCCCAGTAAACAAAAAAGGCCACCCGAAGGTGGCCTTTCTTGTTTACTGGGCAGTGATTACTTCTTCACTTCCCAGCCAGTCAGCTCGGCCAGGGCCTTGCCGATGTCTGCCAGCGAACGCACGGTTTTCACACCAGCGTCCTGCAGCGCAGCGAATTTCTCGTCTGCAGTGCCTTTGCCGCCGGAGATGATGGCGCCAGCGTGGCCCATACGCTTGCCCGCAGGAGCGGTAACACCAGCGATGTAGGAAACCACAGGCTTGGTGACGTTGGCCTTGATGTAGGCAGCCGCTTCTTCTTCAGCCGAACCGCCGATCTCGCCGATCATGACGATCGCTTCGGTCTTCGGGTCTTCCTGGAACAGCTTCAGGATGTCGATGAAGTTGGAGCCCGGGATCGGGTCGCCACCGATACCGACGCAGGTGGACTGACCGAAACCGGCGTCAGTGGTCTGCTTGACCGCTTCGTAGGTCAGGGTGCCGGAACGCGAAACGATACCGACCTTGCCTGGCAAGTGGATGTGACCTGGCATGATGCCGATCTTGCACTCGCCCGGAGTGATGACGCCTGGGCAGTTAGGGCCGATCAGGGTAACACCCAGCTCGTCGCACTTGACCTTGGCATCGAGCATGTCCAGGGTAGGAATGCCTTCGGTGATGCAGACGATCAGCTTGATGCCGCCGAAGGCAGCTTCCAGGATCGAGTCCTTGCAGAAAGGAGCCGGAACGTAGATGACCGACGCGTCAGCGCCGGTAGCTTCTACGGCTTCTTTGACAGTGTTGAACACTGGCAGGCCCAGGTGGGTGGTGCCACCCTTGCCCGGGGTCACGCCGCCGACCATCTTGGTGCCGTAGGCGATGGCCTGTTCGGAGTGGAAAGTACCTTGCGAGCCGGTGAAGCCCTGGCAGATGACTTTGGTGTCTTTATTGATCAGGACGCTCATTACTTGCCCTCCGCAGCTTTGACAACTTGTTGAGCAGCGTCGGTCAGGCTGGTTGCAGCAATGATGTTCAAACCGCTTTCTGCCAGTACTTTAGCACCCAGTTCAGCGTTGTTGCCTTCCAGGCGAACAACAACCGGTACCTTGACGCCGACTTCTTTCACAGCGCCAATGATGCCTTCGGCAATCATGTCGCAGCGAACGATGCCGCCGAAGATGTTGACCAGAACGGCCGCGACATTGCTGTCGGACAGGATGATCTTGAAGGCTTCGGTAACGCGCTCTTTGGTAGCACCACCACCTACGTCGAGGAAGTTGGCTGGCTTGCCGCCGTGCAGGTTGACGATGTCCATGGTACCCATGGCCAGGCCGGCACCGTTGACCATGCAGCCGATGTTGCCTTCCAGGGCCACGTAGTTCAGCTCGAAGCTGGCAGCGTGGGCTTCACGAGGGTCGTCTTGCGACGGGTCGTGGAAGGTTTTCAGCTTAGGCTGACGGTACATGGCGTTAGCGTCGATGTTGATCTTGGCATCGAGGCAGTGCAGGTCGCCGTCGGCCTTGATGACCAGCGGGTTTACTTCCAGCAGGGCCAGGTCGTGTTCTTTGAACAATTTGGCCAGGCCTACGAAAATCTTGGCGAACTGAGCAACTTGCTTGCCTTCCAGACCCAGCTGGAACGCCAGTTCACGACCCTGGAATGGCTGAGCGCCAACCAGTGGATCGATAGTAGCCTTGATGATCTTCTCAGGAGTTTCGTGAGCGACTTTCTCGATGTCCACGCCACCTTCGGTGGAGGCCATGAACACGATACGACGGCTCGAACGGTCGACTACAGCGCCCAGGTACAGCTCTTTGGCGATGTCAGTGCAGGATTCGACCAGGATCTTGGTCACTGGCTGACCGTTGGCGTCGGTCTGGTAGGTCACCAGACGCTTGCCCAACCATTGCGCAGCGAACGCCTTGGCGTCTTCCTTGCTGCGAACCAGCTTGACGCCGCCCGCTTTACCGCGACCACCGGCGTGGACCTGGGCTTTGACAACCCACTCGGTGCCACCGATCTTGTCGCAGGCTTCTGCGGCAGCTTCAGGGGTGTCGACTGCGAAACCCTTGGAAACTGGCAGGCCGTATTCAGCGAACAGCTGCTTACCCTGATACTCGTGAAGATTCATGCTTTTTACCGTCTTCGTTAGGTACTGCGCTTCGGCGCTGCGCCCCAAAGGAGTGCCGCGCCACCTGTGACCACTTGCCCCCGGTATGCTCCGGGAGTTCGAGTCCGGCGGACTTTCCGCGGTGAGTCATGCACGCAAGACTCACGACGGGCCACCCGCCGTGGTTTCTTATTGTTTAACGCTTCTTACGGTTGGCAACGTGAATGGCACCGCCATTCACTGCCAGCGCGGCTTCATGCAGCGCTTCGGACAGGGTCGGATGGGAGAAAACCATCATGCCCAGATCTTCGGCGCTGGTGCCGAATTCCATTGCGATTGCACCCTGCTGCACCAATTCGGCAGCCGATGGGCCAATCACGTGTACACCCAGGACGCGGTCGGTCTTGGCATCGGCGATGACCTTGACGAAACCACCGGTGTCGTTGGCAGCCATCGCACGGCCGCTGGCCGCGAACGGGAAGGTGCCCACGTTAACCTCAACGCCTTCGGCCTTCAAGGTCTGTTCGGTTTTACCGACCCATGCGATTTCCGGGTGGGTGTAGATAACCGACGGGATCAGGTCGTAGTTCATCTGGGCTTTGTGGCCCTTGATGCGCTCGACAACCATGATGCCCTCTTCCGAGGCCTTGTGCGCCAGCATCATGCCACGAACCACGTCACCGATGGCGTAGACGCCCGGTACGCTGGTCGCGCAGTGATCGTCGACGAAGATGAAACCACGCTCGTCGATGGTCACGCCGCTGTCGGCAGCCAGCAGATCGGTGGTCACCGGACGACGGCCGACCGCAACGATCAGCTTGTCGAAGGTGATCTTCTGCTCGCCGTTGGCATCGGTGTAGGTCACTTCGACTTCAGCGCCGTTGACCTTGGAGCCGGTCACGCGAGCGCCCAGCTTGATGTCCAGACCTTGCTTGGTCAGGGTTTTCAGCGCTTCCTTGGAGACAGCGGCGTCAGCGGCCATCAGGAAGGTGTCCAGGGCTTCCAGGACGGTGACTTGCGCACCCAGGCGAGCCCAGACCGAACCCAGTTCCAGACCGATCACACCAGCACCGATCACGCCCAGGCGCTTAGGTACGGCCTGGAATTCCAGGGCGCCGGTGGAGTCGACGATGACATTCTGGTCGACCGGAGCCGGTGGAATGTCGATCGGACGCGAACCGGAAGCCAGGATGACGTTTTCGGCTTCGATGATTTCGGTGGTGCCGTCAGCCTTGGTGACTTCGACCTTCTTGCCAGCCAGCAGCTTGCCGTGGCCCTGGATCGAGGTCACGCCGTTGGCCTTGAACAGGGTGGCAACACCGCCGGTCAGGTTCTTGACGATGCCGGCCTTGCGGCCAACCATCGCGGCGACGTCCATCTTCACTTCGCCAGTGGAGATACCGTGGACGTTGAAGCTCTCTTTGGCTTCCTTGTATTTCCAGGAGCTGTCCAGCAGCGCCTTGGAAGGAATGCAACCCACGTTCAGGCAGGTACCGCCGAGGGCCAGCTTGCCTTCGCCGTCAGTGTACTTCTCGATACAGGCAGTGCTCAGACCGAGCTGCGCGGCCTTGATGGCAGCTACGTAGCCGCCAGGACCTGCGCCAATCACTACCACATCAAATTTTTGCGACATTCAGAAAATCCTCTTTAAAGCTGCAAGCGATAAGCTGCAAGCCACAAGTTCAAGCGCAAACCGTTCAGGCTTGCCGCTTGAAGCTTGCAGCTTGCAGCTGCTCAATCAGATATCCAGCAGCAGACGAGCCGGGTCTTCCAGCAGGTTCTTGATGGTCACCAGGAAGGTCACGGCTTCTTTACCGTCGATCAGACGGTGGTCGTAGGACAGTGCCAGGTACATCATCGGACGGATCACGACCTGACCGTTAACGGCCATAGGACGCTGGATGATGTTGTGCATGCCCAGAATCGCAGCCTGCGGCGGGTTGACGATCGGGGTCGACATCATCGAACCAAAGGTACCACCGTTGGTGATGGTGAAAGTACCACCGGTCATTTCGTCGATCGACAGTTTGCCGTCACGGGCTTTCTTGCCGAAGGTGGCGATGCCGTTCTCGATCTCAGCCAGGCTCATTTGCTCGGCGTTGCGCAGTACCGGTACCACCAGGCCGCGGTCGCTGGAAACGGCAACGCCGATGTCCGCATAACCGTGGTAGACGATGTCGGAACCGTCGATCGAGGCGTTGACGGCTGGGAAGCGTTTCAGCGCTTCGGTGGCCGCCTTGACGAAGAACGACATGAAGCCCAGGCGCACGCCGTTGTGGGTCTTCTCGAACAGGTCCTTGTACTTCGAACGCAGGGCCATGACTTCGGTCATGTCGACTTCGTTGAAGGTGGTCAGCATGGCCATGTTCGACTGTGCTTCTACCAGGCGCTTGGCCACGGTAGCGCGCACGCGAGTCATCGGCACGCGCTTCTCGGTACGATCGCCAGTGGCGACAACCGGGGCAGCAGCGGCGGCTGGCTTGGCGGCAGGAGCGGCAGCCGGAGCGGATTTCTTCGCTTCGATGGCAGCAACCACGTCTTCCTTGGTGATGCGACCGTCTTTGCCGGTGCCCTTGATGCTGTTCAGGGCAATGCCGTTTTCTTCGGCCAGCTTGCGGGCAGCCGGAGCGCCGATGGCGTCTTCGTCGCCAGCAGCGGCGGCGGCAGGAGCAGCGGCAGCAGGCGCGGCAGCAGCGGCAGGTGCTGCGCCAGCAACGCCACCTTCTACGATCGAGCCCAGGACTTCGTCGGACAGGACGGTGTCGCCCTCGCCCTTGACGATTGCACCCAGTACGCCGTCAGCGGTAGCCAGTACTTCCAGGACAACCTTGTCGGTTTCGATGTCGACGATCAGCTCGTCACGCTTGACGGCTTCGCCCGGCTGCTTGTGCCAGGTGGCAACGGTGCCATCGGCAACCGATTCCGGGAAAGTAGGGGCTTTGATCTCGATAGCCATTATCAGTGGTTCCTTAAATTCGGTTTCTGGTGCGCGATGGCATTAAACGGTGAAGGCATCTTGCAGCAGTTTTTCCTGCTGCTCGGCGTGCATCGAAGCGTAACCACAGGCAGGTGCTGCCGAAGCATCGCGACCGGCGTACTCGAGGACCAGGTCCTTGTTGTGACGGGTCAGGATACGACGCATGTGGTGCTGGCTGCTGTACCAGGCGCCCTGGTTCATCGGTTCTTCCTGACACCACACCACATCCTTGAGATTGGTGTACGGCGCGAGGATTTCGACCAGGTCGTCTTCAGGGAACGGATACAGCTGCTCGATACGCACGACGGCGATATCTTCGCGGCCTTCGGCACGGCGTTTTTCCAGCAGATCGTAGTAGACCTTGCCGCTGCACAGGACCAGGCGCGTGACTTTTTTCGGATCGAGGGTATCGATTTCCGGGATCACGGTCTGGAACGAGCCTTCGGCCAGTTCTTCCAGGGTCGAGATGGCCAGCTTGTGGCGCAGCAGCGACTTTGGTGTCAGCACGATCAGCGGCTTGCGCAGCGGACGGATGACCTGACGACGCAGCAGGTGGTAGATCTGAGCCGGGGTGGTCGGTACGCACACCTGGACGTTGTGCTCGGCGCACAGCTGCAGGTAACGCTCCAGACGTGCCGAGGAGTGCTCAGGCCCCTGCCCTTCATAACCGTGTGGCAGCAGCATGGTCAGACCGCACAGACGGCCCCACTTGTGCTCGCCGCTGGTGATGAACTGGTCGACAACCACCTGGGCACCGTTGGCGAAGTCGCCGAACTGGGCTTCCCAGATCACCAGCGCGTTTGGCTGGGTGGTCGAGTAACCGTATTCGAATGCCAGGACCGCTTCTTCGGACAGGAACGAATCGTACAGGTCGAAACGTGGCTGGCCTTCATAGAGGTTCTGCAACGGGATGTAGGTGCTGGCGTCCTTCTGGTTGTGCAACACCGCATGGCGGTGAGAGAAGGTGCCGCGACCAATATCCTGACCCGTCATGCGAATCGGGTGACCTTCGAACGCGAGGGTGGCGTAGGCCATGGTTTCGGCGTAGCCCCAGTTGATCGGCAAGCCACCGGCTTGCATCTTCTGGCGGTCTTCGTAGATCTTCGAAACCTGACGCTGAACCACGAAGCCTTCCGGCAGTTCCAGCAGCTTGGCCGACAGTTCCTGCAGGGTCTTCAGATCGAAGCGGGTGTCGTGACGCGCGGTCCAGGCGTGGCCCAGGTACGGACGCCAGTCAACGAACAGCTCCTTGTTCGGCTCTTTGACCAGGCTTTTTACGACGTGCAGGCCGTTGTCCAGCGCGTTGCGGTACTCGTCGACCTTGGCCTGGACGCGCTCGGCGTCAAGACGACCCGACTGGGTCAGGGCTTCGGCGTACAGCTCGCGGGTGGTGCGCTGCTTGGTGATCTGCTGGTACATCAGCGGCTGGGTGCCGTTCGGCTCGTCGGCCTCGTTGTGGCCGCGACGACGGTAGCAGACCAGGTCGATGACCACGTCACGCTTGAACTGCATGCGGTAATCAACCGCCAGCTGGGTCACGAACAGCACCGCTTCCGGATCATCACCGTTGACGTGCAGGATCGGCGCCTGAATCATCTTGGCGACGTCGGTGCAGTACTCGGTGGAACGCGAGTCCAGCGGGTTGCTGATGGTGAAACCAACCTGGTTGTTGATCACGATGTGCACGGTACCGCCGGTCTTGAAACCGCGGGTCTGCGACATCTGGAAGGTTTCCATGACCACGCCTTGACCGGCGAATGCCGCGTCACCGTGGATGGAAATCGGCAGTACCTTGTCGCCAACGGTGTCGTTGCGACGGTCCTGACGGGCACGTACCGAACCTTCAACCACTGGCGAGACGATTTCCAGGTGCGAAGGGTTGAACGCCATGGCCAGGTGAACTTCGCCACCGGCGGTCATCACGTTGGACGAGAAGCCCTGGTGGTATTTCACGTCACCGGAACCCAGCTCGACCTTCTTCTTGCCTTCGAACTCGTCGAACAGGTCGCGCGGGTTCTTGCCGAAGGTGTTGACCAGTACGTTCAGACGGCCACGGTGGGCCATGCCGATGACAACTTCCTTGGTGCCGTAGGAACCGGAGCGTTGAATCAGCTCGTCCAGCATCGGAATCAGGCTCTCGCCGCCTTCCAGGCCGAAACGCTTGGTGCCCGGGTATTTGGTACCCAGGTATTTTTCCAGACCCTCAGCGGCGGTGACGCGCTCGAGCAGGTGGCTCTGAATATCCGCGGAGAAGACTGGACGCCCACGTACGCTCTCCAGACGCTGCTGGAACCAGCTGCGCTGCTCGGAGTCGACGATGTGGGTGAATTCGGCGCCAATGGTGCGGCAATATGTCTGCTGCAAAGCGTCGAAGATTTCGCGTAGGCTCGCTTCCTCTTTGCCGATGAACAGGTCGCCGGCACGGAAGGTCGTATCAAGATCGGCATTGGTCAAGCCGTAATGATTGATCGACAGGTCTACTGGCGCAGGGCGCTGCCACAACCCCAGGGGGTCGAGCTTAGCAGCTTGGTGGCCGCGCATACGGTAGGCCTGGATCAGTCGCAGAACTTCAACCTGCTTCTTCTCGTGTTCACTGCTCACGCTGCCGGCGGAAACCGGTTGGGCGCGGCGCTGGTTCTTTGCCAGCAGTACGAAATGGTCGCGGATTGTAGAGTGCGATACATCGGTAGCGGTGCTGCCTTCGGCGGGCAACTTCTGGAAGTAAGTGCGCCACTCTTCTGGCACAGCGTTAGGGTCGTGCAGGTAAAGCTCGTAGAGCTCTTCCACATATGCAGCGTTACCACCTGAAAGGTGGGCGCTATCCCACATGCGCTGCATCACGCTTTCTTGCATGCTTGGTCACCCTCGGTTAGGGGACGGATCGGCAAGAGCCACAGCACGCCTGGAAAAGTCCTAATGCAGCGACCCAACCAAGCCACCAAGGATCCTACAGATTTTCCGGGTACCAGCCCGGAAGCCCCTGCTGGTCTCATATCTTCATAGGTAAAAGCTTGGGCTTTGTGGGCCCCAGCTCGGGTTTCACCTTGGTGCGGGCAACGGCCCGCACCTTGGCGTACTACGGGTACAACACTTTTAAAATCAGGTACCGCTTTGCAGCAGCATGTTACGTACGTGACCGATGGCCTTGGTCGGGTTCAGACCTTTAGGGCAAACGTTCACGCAGTTCATGATGCCGCGGCAACGGAACACGCTGAACGGGTCATCCAGCGAAGCCAGACGCTCCTGGGTCTTGGTGTCACGGCTGTCGGCCAGGAAGCGATAGGCCTGCAGCAGTGCAGCTGGACCGAGGAACTTGTCCGGGTTCCACCAGAACGACGGGCAGGAAGTCGAGCAGCAAGCGCACAGGATGCACTCGTACAGACCGTCCAGCTTTTCACGCTCTTCCGGCGACTGCAGGCGCTCGATGGCCGGAGCCGGCGTGTCGTTCTGCAGGAATGGCTTCACCTTCTCGTACTGCTTGTAGAAGATGCTCATATCGACGACCAGGTCACGAATGACCGGCAATCCAGGCAAAGGGCGGACGATCAGCTTGTTGCGCTTGACCACGGCCGAAAGCGGCGTGATGCAGGCCAGACCGTTCTTGCCGTTGATGTTCATGCCATCGGAACCGCAAACACCCTCACGGCAGGAGCGACGATACGAGAAACCTTCGTCCTGCTCTTTGATCAGTGCCAATACATCGAGAACCATCAGGTCCTTGCCGCCGGTATCGACCTGGAACACCTGCATCTTGGGTGCCGAGTCGGTATCGGGGTTGTAACGATAAACTTCGACTTGCAACATTGTGGCCACCCTTAGTAAGTCCGGACTTTAGGCTCGAACGCCGGAACGGTTTTCGGCGCGAAGTTGACGGCGCGCTTGGCGACGCGCTTCTCACCCGGGAAGTACAGGGTGTGGCACAGCCAGTTTTCGTCGTCACGGTCTTCGAAGTCTTCACGGGCGTGCGCACCGCGGGACTCTTTACGGACTTCTGCAGCAATTGCAGTGGCTTCAGCGACTTCCAGCAGGTTCTGCAGCTCCAGCGCTTCGATACGCGCGGTGTTGAAGGCCTGGGACTTGTCGTTGATCTTGACGTTGGCGATACGCTCGCGCAGGCCAGCCAGTTGCTCGATACCCTTCTGCATGTATTCGCCAGTGCGGAATACACCGAAGTAGTTCTGCATGCAGCTCTGCAGCTCGCGACGCAGGGTAGCCACGTCTTCACCGGTGTTGCGCTCGTTGAGCTTGTTCAGGCGGCTCAGGGCAACATCGATGTCGGTGTCGCTGGCGTCGAGGTATTCGATACCGTCGCTCAGCGCTTTTTCCAGGTGCAGGCCGGCAGCACGACCGAAGACCACCAGGTCGAGCAGCGAGTTGCCGCCCAGGCGGTTGGCACCGTGAACCGATACGCACGCCACTTCACCTACCGCGAACAGACCCGGGATGATGTGATCAACGCCATCGGCGTCCTGGGTCATCGCCTGACCATGGATGTTGGTGGCAACGCCGCCCATCATGTAGTGGCAGGTTGGGACAACAGGAACCGGCGCGACCACAGGGTCGACGTGAGCGAAGGTCTTGGACAGTTCACAGATACCTGGCAGGCGGCTGTGCAGCACTTCTTCACCCAGGTGGTCAAGCTTGAGCATCACGTGGTCGCCGTTAGGGCCACAGCCGTTGCCGGCGATGATCTCTTTAACCATGGAACGGGCCACAACGTCACGACCAGCAAGGTCTTTGGCGTTAGGCGCGTAACGTTCCATGAAACGCTCGCCGTGCTTGTTGATCAGGTAACCGCCTTCACCACGGCAACCTTCAGTGACCAGTACACCAGCGCCGGCGATGCCGGTCGGGTGGAACTGCCACATCTCGATATCCTGGACCGGAACGCCTGCACGCAGGGCCATGCCGATACCGTCACCGGTGTTGATCAGGGCATTGGTGGTGGAGGAGTAGATACGGCCTGCACCGCCAGTCGCCAGAACGGTGGCCTTGGCTTTGATGTACAGGGTTTCGCCGGTTTCGATGCAGATTGCAATCACACCGACGAACGCGCCTTCCTGGTTCTTCACCAGGTCAACGGCGTAGTACTCGTTGAGGAAGGTGGTGCCTGCCTTCAAGTTGCCCTGGTACAGGGTGTGCAGCAGCGCGTGACCGGTACGGTCGGAAGCGGCGCAGGTACGGGCGGCCTGGCCACCTTTACCGAAGTCCTTGGACTGACCGCCGAACGGGCGCTGGTAGATACGGCCTTGTTCGGTACGCGAGAACGGCAGACCCATGTGGTCCAGCTCGAACACGGCAGCAGGGCCTTCCTGACACATGTATTCGATAGCGTCCTGGTCACCGATGTAGTCGGAACCCTTGACGGTATCGTACATGTGCCAGCGCCAGTCATCGTTCGGGTCGGCCGAAGCGATGGCACAGGTGATGCCACCCTGGGCCGATACAGTGTGCGAACGGGTCGGGAAGACCTTGGTGATCACGGCAGTCTTGTGACCGCCCTGGGCCAGCTGCAGCGCAGCGCGCATGCCGGCACCGCCGCCACCAATGATGATGGCGTCGAATGTAATCGTAGGAATGTTAGCCATGAATCAGATACCCCAGAGAATCTGCACACCCCAGACGAAGTACGCGAACATCGCGACACCACATACCGCCTGGAACAGGAAACGTACGGCAGTCGCCGACTTGCCCAGCGCCATCGGCGTCAGGTAGTCGGTGGCAATGGTCCACATGCCGACCCAGGCGTGAGCGCCCAGGGCCACAAGGGCCAGCAGACTGAAGATACGCATCGCGTTGTTGGAGAACAGAGCGTGCCACTGGGCAAACTCGATGCCCGGGTGCGCGATCAGGTATCCGATCAGGAAAATGAAATAAGCCGCGAGAACGACCGCAGAAACGCGCTGCGCCATCCAGTCATAGAGGCCCGAACGCGAGAGGTTCGTGACGTTGGTTACCATATCCAAACTCCTGCCAGCACAATCACCACCACGGAAACGGCGATGATAATTTTCGAGCCCAGTCGGCCGCCTTCCAGCGTTTCACCGATGCCCATGTCCATGATCAAGTGGCGCACACCGGCTACCAAGTGATACAGCAAGGCGGACAGGAGGCCCCATGCCACGAACTTGGCCAGCGGACTGGTCAAGCATGCCTTCACCTCGGCGAAACCTTCCTCCGAACCCAGGGATTTGCCCAATGCATAAAGCATGAAGCCAAGGCCCAGGAAGAGGATGATGCCGGAAACACGGTGAAGAAATGACGTAACGCCGGTAATGGGGAGTTTGATGGTCCTTAGGTCTAGGTTTACAGGTCGTTGGCTTTTCACGGCTTTTTTCACACTGAAGAGCCCCTAGCAAGCAGGGCAAAGTTGTTGGTAAGTGTACTGGTCAGGTACCCACCACCCAGGGAGTGACGACCCCAGCAACACGGGCTTGCAAGCCCCTGGCGGTCGGGGGCCGATTATAGACAGTTAGGCTACTAATGACAACGCAGACACCTAGCCCAAATAGCGCATTGCCTTTAATGAACAAAAGGCGTAAACGGGCGGTAATTTCGAGGAAAAACAGCGCCCAAAGCCCTTTACAACCGTGCTTTAGGCAAATTGACATTCGAATTTATCTCACTATAGTGGTGCGGGCCCTGCGTGGGGGGTCTGTCTGATGATTTCAAGCATTAATAGGAGGCCACATGGCTGACAAAAAAGCGCAGTTGGTCATCGAGGGCGCAGCCCCCGTCGAGCTGCCCATTTTAACCGGCACCGTTGGTCCCGATGTTATCGACGTTAGAGGGTTGGGGGCCACGGGTCACTTCACTTTCGACCCTGGTTTCATGGCGACCGCATCCTGCGAGTCGAAGATCACTTATATCGACGGCGACAAGGGTATCCTGCTGCATCGCGGCTATCCGATCGAACAGCTGGCCGAAAAATCCGACTACCTCGAGACCTGCTACCTACTGCTCAACGGCGAACTGCCGAATGCCGAGCAGAAGGCCCAGTTCGTCAGCACCGTGAAGAACCACACCATGGTGCACGAGCAGTTGAAGTCCTTCTTCAACGGCTTCCGCCGCGACGCTCACCCGATGGCCGTCATGTGCGGCGTGGTGGGTGCCCTGTCGGCGTTCTACCACGACTCGCTGGACATCAATAACCCGCAGCACCGCGAAATTTCCGCGGTCCGCCTGGTCGCCAAGATGCCGACCCTGGCGGCGATGGTGTACAAGTACTCCATGGGCCAACCCATGATGTACCCGCGCAACGACCTGTCGTACGCGGAAAACTTCCTGCACATGATGTTCAACACCCCGTGCGAGATCAAACCGATCAGCCCGGTACTGGCCAAGGCAATGGACCGGATCTTCATCCTCCACGCCGACCACGAGCAGAACGCCTCGACCTCTACCGTCCGTCTGGCAGGCTCCTCCGGCGCCAACCCGTTCGCCTGTATCGCCGCCGGTATCGCTGCACTGTGGGGCCCTGCCCACGGCGGCGCCAACGAAGCGGTACTGACCATGCTCGATGAAATCGGCGATGTCTCGAACATCGACAAGTTCATCGCCAAGGCCAAGGACAAGAACGATCCGTTCAAGCTGATGGGCTTCGGTCACCGCGTTTACAAGAACCGCGACCCGCGCGCCACCGTGATGAAACAGACCTGCGACGAAGTCCTGCGCGAGCTGGGCATCAAGAACGACCCGCAGCTGGAACTGGCCATGCGCCTGGAAGAGATCGCCCTCACCGATCCTTACTTCATCGAGCGCTCGCTGTACCCGAACGTCGACTTCTACTCAGGGATCATCCTCAAGGCGATCGGCATTCCAACCAGCATGTTCACCGTGATCTTCGCCCTGGCGCGGACCGTCGGCTGGATTTCGCACTGGAAAGAAATGCTCTCCAGCCCGTACAAGATCGGCCGCCCTCGCCAGCTGTACACCGGCTACGAGTCGCGCGACATCGTCAAACTGGAAGACCGCAAGTAAGCCTTTGGGCCGAACACGAAAAAGGCTGCCTTCGGGCAGCCTTTTTTATTGGGGCCTGGGGGGGGGGGGACTCATCGCGGGGCAAGCCCGCTCCTACAGAACCTGTGGGAGCGGGCTTGACCCGCGATTATCTAACAGTTGACCAGCACCCCTCACCCACCACAACTGTACTGACTATTTCTCAGCCCTCTCCTTCAATGCCTTCAAGGTATTGAACGGCGCATCCACCACAAACTTGTTGGCCACCATCGACGGCACGCTGCCGCCCGGCTCGGTATGCACCTGGTAAGTCACCTCGGTACCACCGTCTTTTGGCTGCAGCTTCCAGAAGCCATCAACCTTGGCCACCCGCACGAAACCCTTCTCTTCCGGCAGGTATTTCGGCACACCTTCAAGCTTGCGGGTCAGGCTGCCATCGGCGGCCTCGGTGGTGGTGACATGCATGACCGAATCACGCGCAGTGACCGGCCACGGGGTATTGAACTGGGTGTAGGTCCAGCTCTGGTCGCCTTCGGTTTTCAGCAGCTTTTGCGACTTGCACTCATGAATCCAGGCACAGGCACCGACGACATCTTCCTGCAGGGCCCTGACCTTCGCCAGTGGTGCCTTGATAAAGGTGACGCCGCGGTAGGCCTTGTAATCGGAACCGGCAACCTCGCTGAGCTCGACCTTGATCCCGTCCTCGTTCTTGGCCTGCTTCCAGTCCTCGGCATGGGCCAGCGGCACCAGTACCGCGCCAAGCCCCAACACCAGTGCCACTTGTTTAAACGATCCCATTCTCTTGTTCCTTATTGTCGAAGATCCGCGATTCAAGCTGCCGTCATTTGCTCCAGCCACCCCAGGATCCTGATTGCCTCGTCGCGGTCGTTGCCGCAGATTTCGGCCTCTGCCTTGAAACCACCGCACACCGCCGGACGCTCGGGTTTGCCGAACAAGCCACAGAGATTGGCAACCGATAGGTGCAAGCAGCGCTCGCCGGCTGGCTTGCCCTTGGGCATACCCGGTATCGGCGAGCTGATGGAGGGCGCGATGCAGCAGGCGCCACAACCTTCACGGCAGTTCATGACAACAGAATCCTCGGAGTAACAAATGATGAATGAACCCGGATAGTAACCGCTTAAACAGGCGTTTGAAATTACTGACGGGATGAAATATCAGCTGCACATGCGATGACCGAACAGTCAGTTTCGCCCTACTGCTTGAACTCGAACTCGATCGCCGCGCCCTCGACATCCTTGCGGCTTTCGTTTCGCAGCTGCAGCTGCATTTCGTTGCTGATCAGCCGGCCATTGAGCTGGAAGGGGCTGTCGGACGGAGGCTTTTCGCCGAACAGGTAGGGCAACAGCGGCTTGGGCAGCGGCGCCTGTTCCTGGGTATCGGGCTTGAGCTCCTTGACCATGCCGGAGGGCAGGCTCAGGTCCAGCTTGGCCTTGGGCAATGGCTGCGGTGCCGCCTTGACGTTTTTGCGCGTGCTGCGCTGGGCGGCCTTGGTAGTCGCCTTCTTTCTCACCGGTGCCGCTTTCACCTGCTTTGGCTTGGCGGCAGGCTTGACGCTTTTCGTTGCAGGGGCCTTGCTCGCCGGTGCGGTTTCAGCCACTGCTACCGAGGTACAGGCCAATCCACCCAGCAAACACAGGGACAACCCGATACTACGCAACACTTTCATAGGCACCGACGACTATCCCTGAAAATGCTTATGCTCCCCGTTCCTGACACGACTGGCAAGTCTAGAAAAAAGCGCCCGAGGCAGATTCTTGGCATAACTGGCTGGCCAACATACCCAAGGTCATTACTGCCCGCTCCGCCTCACGGTTCCACGGGATGCCGCAGTTCAGGCGAATGCAGTGGTTGAACTGCTCGGTGTTACTGAAGATCAACCCCGGCGCAATACTGATGCCCTGCTGCAGCGCACGTACATGCAACTCCTGGGTGTTGACCCGCCCCGGCAAGCTGACCCAGAGGATGAAGCCGCCGGTGGGCCGGGTCATCTGCGTACCTTCAGGAAAGTGCTGCTGCACCGCCAACTGATAAGCACTGAGATTCTTCCGATACTCCTGACGGATGTAGCGCAAATGCCGATCGTAGCCGCCGTTCTCCAGATAGGACGCCACCCCCATCTGGGTCACGCTGCAGGCCGAATGGGTAGTGAAGGTCTGCAAGCGCTGGATTTCCGCCTGGTACTTGCCGGCAACCATCCAGCCAATTCGCACCCCTGGCGACAGGGTCTTGGAGAAACTCGAGCAATAGATCACCCGCCCTAGCCGATCGAAGGCCTTGAGGGACTTGGTCTTGCCTTGCTCGAACATCAGCTCGCCGTAGATATCGTCCTCGACGATCTGAATATCGAAGTCCGAGGCCAGACGCAGCAACTGCTTCTGCCGGTCTTCCGGGATGGTGCCGCCCAGCGGGTTGCTCAGGCGCGCGGTCAACACCAGTGCCTTGATCGACCACTGGTTGGCGGCCAGCTGCAAGGCCTCAAGACTGATGCCGGTGGACGGATCACTGGGAATTTCGATGACTTTCAGGCCGAGCAAATCGGCCAGTTGCAGCAAGCCGTAGTAAGTCGGCGATTCGGCGGCGATCAGGTCGCCCGGGCGGGTCAGCACCCGTAGCGACATCTGCAGGGCATCGACGCAGCCATGGGTGACCACTACTTCGCTGGGGTCGACCACCACACCGGCATCGCGCATGCGAATGGCGATCTGCCGACGCAGGGGCTCAAATCCCGGGCTGAACATGTAGCTGAAGGCCCGTGGGCTATGAAAGCGGGTGACCTTGGCCAACTGCTGGTGCAGCGCCCGCACCGGCAGGTAATCGACATGGGGTACCGCCGCGCCAAAAGGGAACACCCCGTCGCGCCGAGCCTCGGTCAGCACCTGCTGGATGATGCTGCTGCGCGTGACCAGGCCGGGGCGCTCGACCCGGGCGATATCCGGCGTCTGCGCGGTCAGTGCCGGGGTCTGGTGCACATAGTAGCCGGACTGTGGCCGCGCGCGGATCAGGCCCTGGTCTTCGAGGTTGGCGTAAGCCTGGAGCACCGTGGCATGGCTGACATTGAGCTGCGAGCTCATCTTGCGCACCGACGGCACGCGCTCCCCTGGCTGATACACACCGCGGCGAATATCTTCGGCCAGTTGCTGGGCGATGCGCTGATAAAGCAGCAGGTTGGTCATGATCAGTTCTCGACACGCAGGCAATGTAGTTGTTTTTGTACGGCTGTTTTGAGCAAGAATACCGGAACAGTTGCGAAGTGTACTGGGACAGATTGCAGAATAGTCGACAATACAGTTGCGTGACAGAGGCTGGCGTGTGCCATTTTTCACAACCAGGCGATCGCCCATAAAAAAACCCGGAGCTGTGCGGCCTCCGGGTTTCTTCATCTATTACTCAGCGCGCCGCGCCAAGCTTGCCCTTCTCGTCGGAAAAGACGATCTCGACCCGACGGTTCTGCGCCCTGCCCCGCTCCGAGGCGTTAGCCTCGACCGGATACTGGTCGCCATAGCCTTCGACCTGGATGCGTTTTTCATCGACGCCCAGATCGATCAGCATATCTGCCACCGCCTGCGCCCGATCACGGGAGAGCTTGAGGTTGTCTTCCGGCGTACCGGTGCTGTCGGTGTAGCCCTCGATACGCACGACCCGCTTGGGGTTGAGCTGAAGGAATTGCACCAGCTTGAGCACGGTGCGGCTGGCCGAGTTCTTCAACTCCGCATGCCCGGTATCGAACAGCACGTCGCCCAAGGTCATGACTAGGCCGCGATCGCTCTGCTCGGTGGCCAGGCTGACAATCTGCGCCTCCAGCCACTTACCCTGCTGCTGCACGCTGGCAAGCTTGGCTTCGCGCAGGGCCAGCTGCAGGCGCTGACGCTCGAGCTCAAGCTTGGCCAGACGTTCCTGATTGAGCACCAGGTTGCTGTGCTCACGGGCGATGTCGCTGTAGCGCTGGCTCAAGTAAGCGTAATGACGCACATCGGCACCGGTGCCCAGATAACTGGACAGGCGCTCGGCACGGGCCAGGGATTCACCGGCACGAATCACGTCACGCGGCGCGCTGCGCAACACGTCGGAATCGTCCTTGACCGTCTGAAACTTGGCCGTAGCCTCATCCAGCGCCACCTCGCTGCGCTGGCTGGCACAACCCTGCAAGCCCACCACGCCGAGCAACAACAGTGCCACCAAAGGTTTGATCGAACTCACCGCTGCTCCCCCAACTGTTTACGCAGGCGATTGACCCGCGACTGCAGCAAGTCCAGCTGCTCCTTGCTCTTGACCGTCAGCACCCGCGCCTCGGCCAGACGCGCATCGAGCTCGGCCTGCTCGGCGCGCATGCGCGCGTCGCGATAGGATTCACTGGTCATGTTGGAACGAGCCCGGGCCAGTTTGTCTTCAGCCAGCTTCAGCTCGGCCACTTCATCGGTGGCACCGACCGCCTTGGCCTGCTCCAGCGCCTGCTCGGACAAGCGCAGCTGTTCATTGGGGGCCGGGTCATTGGCGCACCCGGCCAGGGCCAGCAACGCCAGAACGGCGAATAGTGAATGAGTTCTCACGCAATCTTCCTACTGTTTAGGGGCATCCAGCGGCGCCTGCATCTGCGCTTTCCAGCGTTCGACATTACGTTGCAGTACCGCCTGGGACACGCCGGAGGCCGGCAATTCTGTCAGTTTTTTTGCCAGTTGTCCGCGCAACCAAGCGTCATTACACGCCGAATTATGCGACAGCGCCAGGTACAACCCCGGACGGTCCAGGGGCAAGCCGCGGGCAATCAACTCGTTGCTCATGCCCAGGGTCTGAGCCATGGCCATGCCGGCGTAGCGACCGGCCAGCACATAGTCGACCTGGCCGAGCAGCAGCTTCTGGAAGGCCTGGGTCAGGTTCTGTGCCGGCGCAAGCTGCAATTGACTCCTGGCATAGGCGGTAAATTCGGGTGTCATCCGCGCCTTTTCCGAGACGCTGCCCTGATGCTCATGCAAATCGGCCAGGGTGTTGTACACCAGCGTCGAATCGTGGCGGGTCCAGACTACATATTCATTGTTCAGCAACGCGGGGTGAACATAGTCGACCGTGGTCAGCTCGGCCACCGCGAAGGGTGAGTCGATCAGCAGGTCGACACGCCCGCTGCGCACCTCTTCCAGCGCCTGGCTGCGGCTGCCGCTGTCGAGGACTTCGACTTTGAGCCCCAACTCGCTGGCGACCTGCTTGAACAAATCAACGTTGGCACCCATCAAGTGCTTGGGATCTTGCGGGTCGCGCCACGAATAAGGCGGGGCATCGGGGCTGCCGGTGGCCACCAGCCGCTCGCACTTACCCACCGCCCAGGCTTGCAACGGCATCAACACCGCAGCGAACACCAGCGCCGTGTTTATCCGGCAACGCCTTCCCATGCAACGACTCCCTGATCTTTTTACCCCGAATGAAAAAGCCCGATCCGACGGGCTGTGCAAGGCAGGCCTGCACAGCCCGAACGGACCGGGCTCTTTTATAAGTGAAGCAGCTGGATTAAACCAGCTTCTCCAGCTCAGGGATGGCTTCGAACAGGTCAGCCACCAGGCCGTAGTCGGCCACCTGGAAGATCGGCGCTTCTTCGTCCTTGTTGATCGCAACGATCACTTTGGAGTCTTTCATGCCGGCCAGGTGCTGGATCGCGCCGGAGATACCGACGGCGATGTACAGCTGTGGTGCAACGATCTTGCCGGTCTGACCGACCTGCATGTCGTTGGGTACGAAACCTGCGTCGACCGCAGCGCGCGAAGCGCCAACGGCAGCGCCGAGCTTGTCGGCCAGGGCGTACAGGTGCTTGAAGTTGTCACCGTTCTGCATGCCGCGACCGCCGGAAACGACGATCTTGGCAGCGGTCAGCTCTGGACGGTCGGACTTGGCCAGCTCTTCGCCAACGAACGCCGACTTGCCCGCGTCGTGGGCAGCAGCGACGGCTTCAACGGCAGCCGAACCACCTTCGGCGGCAACGGCGTCAAAGCCGGTGGAACGCACGGTGATGACCTTGACGGCAGCGTTCGATTGCACGGTGGCAATGGCGTTACCGGCGTAGATCGGACGTTTGAAGGTGTCAGCCGATTCAACCGAGATGATCTCGGAGATCTGGTCTACGTCCAGCAGCGCGGCAACGCGCGGCAGGATGTTCTTGCCGTTGGAGGTGGCAGGTGCCAGCACGTGGCGATAGCCCTTGCCCAGCTCGGCGACCAGTGGCGCAACGTTCTCCGGCAGCTGGTGAGCGTAGGCGGCATTGTCGGCAACCAACACCTTGGCAACGCCGGCGATCTTGGCCGCAGCTTCAGCGACGCCAGCGACGTTTGCGCCTGCGACCAGCACGTGGATGTCACCACCGATCTTGGCGGCAGCAGCAACAGTGTTCAGGGTGGCCGGGGCAACGGCACCGTTTTCGTGTTCAGCGATAACCAGGATAGTCATTTAGATTACCTTCGCCTCGTTCTTCAGTTTCTCGACCAGTTCAGCAACCGACTTGACCTTGATGCCAGCGCTGCGAGCAGCCGGCGCTTCGACTTTCAGGGTCTTGTTGGTGGAGGCGGTGGAAACGCCCAGCGCGTCTGGAGTAACGGTTTCCAGCGGCTTCTTCTTGGCCTTCATGATGTTCGGCAGCGACGCGTAGCGCGGCTCGTTCAGGCGCAGGTCGGTGGTGACGATGGCTGGCAGGTTCAGCGCAACGGTCTGCAGGCCGCCGTCGATTTCACGGGTGACGTTGACCTTGTCGCCAGCGACTTCGACCTTGGAGGCGAAGGTGCCCTGGGCGTAACCGCTCAGTGCCGCCAGCATCTGGCCGGTCTGGTTGTTGTCGCTGTCGATGGCTTGCTTGCCAAGGATCACCAGCTGCGGTTGCTCTTTGTCGACCACTGCTTTGAGCAGCTTGGCCACGGCCAGCGAAGTCAGCTCTTCAGCCGATTCGACCAGGATGGCGCGGTCGGCACCCAGTGCCAGGGCAGTACGCAGTTGCTCCTGGGCAGTGGCCGGGCCGACGGTAACGACGACGATCTCGCTCGCAACGCCCTTTTCTTTCAAGCGCACGGCTTCTTCTACGGCAATTTCGCAGAAGGGGTTCATGGACATCTTGACGTTAGCAAGGTCGACGCCGGAGTTGTCCGCCTTGACGCGAACCTTGACGTTATAGTCGACCACTCGTTTGACAGCTACAAGAACCTTCATGGATTCCTCGTTACTCTCCGGTGAAAAGAATGTCGCCTGGGACAAACCCGGCGATTGCGCGTGGGTACAAGGGCACCTCTAAAAACGATCACAGGTGGACGAATTTAACCCTGACCCAGCAGTCTCGATTCGGCCTGTCAGTTGCAAAACCCGTGGGTCATTATTTGTCGTGGCGTGTAAACTCCACTACAAAGCGGGTTGTGGCGTAACTACCCTGCTTTTCGCCTGGTTTTTAGGGGTGCTCCTGCATCCGGCGGTCAGCCTACGGCGAGCGCAAAACCGCTCGTATCTTGACCGTAACGCCCAATCCGGTCAATACGGCAAACCGGTCAGCTTCAAGCCGCGCTTCTTTGATTTTACTGGGCTGGGGCAAATTCAAACAAACGTTTGTATTGGACCCCGTGAGTGGTGTAGATATAATGCGCGGCCAAGAGAAAGCGGTGTAGTCCGTCATCGCTCGAGCTACAACCCGAGCGTCTGAAAAATGACCGCCTGACACCCGCCAACAAAGAAAAACCGATGAGCCTTGAGTAGGAGAGAACCTGTGGAACGCGAATACATGGAATTCGACGTGGTCATTGTCGGCGCTGGCCCGGCTGGCCTGTCCGCCGCCTGCCGACTGAAGCAGAAGGCCGCCGAAGCCGGTAACGAAATCAGCGTCTGCGTGGTCGAGAAAGGCTCGGAAGTCGGCGCCCACATCCTCTCCGGTGCGGTATTCGAACCGCGCGCCCTGAACGAACTGTTCCCGGACTGGAAAGAGCTCGGCGCGCCGCTCAACACCGAAGTCAAACGCGACGACATCTACGTGCTCAAGGATGCTGGCAGCTCGATCAAGGTCCCCGACCTGTTCGTGCCCAAGACCATGCACAACCAAGGCAACTACATCATCTCCCTGGGCAACCTGTGCCGCTGGCTGGCCCAGCAGGCCGAGAACCTGGGCGTGGAGATCTACCCGGGCTTCGCCGCCCAGGAGGCGCTGTTCGACGAGAACGGCGTGGTCCGCGGGATCATCACCGGCGACCTGGGTGTCGACCGTGAAGGCAACCCCAAAGAAGGCCTGTACACCCCAGGGATGGAACTGCGCGGCAAGTACACCCTGTTCGCCGAAGGCTGCCGTGGCCATATCGGCAAGCAGCTGATCAAGCGCTTCAACCTCGACAGCGAGTCCGACACCCAGCACTACGGCATCGGTCTCAAGGAAATCTGGGAAGTCGATCCGGCCAAGCATGAACAGGGCCTGGTGGTGCACACCGCCGGCTGGCCGCTGGACGTGATGAGCCCCGAAAATACCGGTGGCTCGTTCCTCTACCACCTGGAAAACAACCAGGTAGTGGTCGGGCTGATCGTCGACCTGTCCTACAGCAACGCCTACCTGTCGCCGTTCGATGAGTTCCAGCGCCTCAAGCACCACCCGGTGATCAGCAAGTACCTCGAAGGGGGCAAGCGCATCAGCTACGGCGCCCGCGCCATCAGCAAAGGCGGCCTGAACTCGCTGCCGAAGATGGTCTTCAACGGTGGTGCACTGATCGGTTGCGACCTCGGCACCCTGAACTTTGCCAAGATCAAGGGCAGCCACACCGCGATGAAGTCCGGCATGCTCGCCGCCGAAGCGGTGGCCGATGCCCTGCTGGCCGGCAGCGAAGGCGGCGACCAGCTCAACAGCTACGTCGAAGCGTTCAAGGCCAGCTGGCTGCATGAAGAGCTGTTCGCCAGCCGTAACTTCGGCCCGGCCATGCACAAGTTCGGTCCGATCTTCGGCGCGGCGTTCAACTATGTCGACCAGAACTGGTTCGGCGGCAAGCTGCCGTTCACCCTGCACGACACCAAGCCGGACTATGCCTGCCTGAAGCTGGCCGCCGACTCGAAAAAAATCGACTATCCAAAACCGGATGGCAAGCTGAGCTTCGACAAGCTGAGCTCGGTGTTCCTCTCCAGCACCAACCATGAAGAAGAGCAGCCATGCCACCTGAAACTGGCTGACGCGAGCATCCCGATCGCCACCAACCTGCCGCTGTACGACGAACCGGCGCAGCGCTATTGCCCGGCCGGCGTGTACGAAGTGGTCACCCAGGAAGACGGCAGCAAGCGCTTCCAGATCAACGCCCAGAACTGCGTGCACTGCAAGACCTGTGACATCAAGGACCCTTCGCAGAACATTACCTGGGTCACCCCGGAAGGCGCCGGTGGCCCGACTTACCCGAACATGTAAGTCCGCTGGCAGCTAAAAAAAGCCCCCTCGCCGTTGTGGCCAGGGGGCTTTTTTATGCTTTGCATCAGGCCAATCTGACCTCTGCGAACAACTCAGGGTGCCCGATCAGCGGTCATTCAGCGAGTAACGATTGTCACAGCAGATGAACTCAGCAGCGTACCGCCTGATCTTCGAAGGCCAGCACCTCGCGTGCGCCGAAGTACATCGCCGTGAGCACACCCACCGCGCCCATGACCAGACAAAAGCCGACACATACCCATGGGCTCCACGGCATCAGGGCAATCAGCAGCAACGGCGTGGTGCTCGCCCACAGGGCGTAGGCAATGTTGTAGGTAAAGGAAATCCCCGACACACGGATCTGGGCCGGGAACAGCCCGACCATCACCGACGGCACCACCCCCACCACCCCACAGGCCAGGCCTGCAAGCGCATAGGCCAGCCCGGTCCAGCCCCAACCACTGACCAGGCTGGCATAGAGACCGGCAATGCCCAGCGGCAGCAACAGGCTGTAGAACATCAGCGCCCGCCAGGCGCCGATACGGTCGACCAGCAAACCCGCCAGCACACAACCGATGTTAAGGAAGACGATACCCATGCTGCTCAAGGCAAAGGTGTGCCCGGCGCTCATGGCAAAACGCTGCTGCATCACCGTCGGGGTGATCACCACCAGCACCACCACCGCCGACGTCAGCACGCACGTCAGCAACGCAGCCGGAATCAATGCGCGGCGATGGTCACGCAGGACGGTACGCAGCGGAAAGGCCGGCGGCTGCTCACGTTGCTCGCGCAAGGCGAGAAACACCGGCGTCTCGCTCAGCCAGCGGCGCAGCCACACACCAATCACGCCAAACACACCGCCGAGCAGGAACGGGTAGCGCCAGGCGTAATCGAGAATTTCCTGCGGGCTGAACAGCTGCGCCAGCGCCGTCGCAGTCAAGGCGCCCAGCAGGTAGCCGAACGTCAGCCCCGCTTGCAGGAAGCCCAGGGCATAGCCGCGCCGCCCGGGCGGCGCATGCTCGGCGACGAAGGTCCAGGCGCTCGGTACCTCGCCGCCCACCGCTGCCCCTTGCAGGATACGCAAGGCCAGCAGGATCAGCGGCGCCGCATAGCCGATATCGGCGTAGGTCGGCATGACACCGATCAGCAGGCACGGCAGGGCCATCATCAGGATGCTCAAGCTGAACACCCGCTTGCGCCCCAGATGATCGGCAAAATGGGCCATCAGGATGCCGCCCAGCGGCCGCGCCAGGTAGCCGGTGACGAAGATCCCGAAGCTCTGCAGCAAGCGCAGCCATTCGGGCATCTGCGGCGGGAAGAACAGCTGGCTCAAGGTCAGGGCGAAGAACACGAAAATGATGAAATCGTAGATCTCCAGCGCCCCGCCCAACGCCGCCAGGCTCAGGGTCTTGTGATCGCGGCGCGACAGCTGCAACGGGCGTGCAGGGTCAGTGGCAGTCATAGAGGTATCCGCAAATGAACAGAAGCCGGCGCGACCGGGCGCCAGGGCAAACGCAAGAGGATAGCAAATGCCGACCGACCGTACCCAGCGCAAAGGCCGGGACAGGCCTAGGACTGACGGGAAAACGCGGTCTGGGCGAAGTTCATCCGCCGCGGGGCATAGCCCTGGTTGGCAGCGCGCTCGGCAACGGCGGGCAAGCGCCCAAGCACCTGCGGCGAATCGATGATGTTCATGAAGGACTGGATGGTTTCGTTGTCCGGGACCTTGGGCAGGCTGACGCTCACTGCCCGGCGCTGGCTGTCAGGAATGGCGGGGATCTTCAAATGCTGCGATTCATACAACAACGCGTGCTGAATCAACGGGTTGACCTGGCAAAAGCGCTCGAGGTCGACCCCGGCATGGCTGGCCAGGTCGATATTGCCCAGCAGCAGGTTGAACGGTTGCAATGCACTTTGCACCAGGCGCTGCAGATCTTCGAAACTCTCGACCGGGGCGATGCGGTAGTAGCCCATGCCATTGAGCATGCGCTCCAGTTGCAGCAACTGCATCGGGTGTTCGTCGGCGATCAGTATTCGCAGCGATTTGTTCGGCATTGTCTATGACCAAGGCAAACAGCGTTAGCGATGTTCCTTGACCATACTGCGCCACTCATCAATTGCAGGCTATTGGCGAGCACCCGCCAGATAAAGGGTCTGTATTGATAGTTGTCGGGAATCGGGCAGAAATCAAGCAACGTCACCACGAATTTTTCACATCCGCCCCGCGCCTGGCCTTACTGCGACTCCCATTCGCGCATCCGCACCCGGCAATGTTTCATGGCATTGACAATGTGTTTTTCCACCAGACTGCGCGAGATACCCAGGCGCTCGGCAATCTGCGGGTGCGACAGGCCATCGAGCTTGCGCAGCAGGAAACACTCGCGACAAGGCTGGCTGAGCTCGGCCAGGGCACGCTGCATCAGGTCCAGGCGCTGGTTGAGGTCCATGCTCTGGGACGGCGCCGGAGAAAAGAAACGCTCATCGGTATCGAGCACTTCAAGTGGCTCGGCCTGGCGCAGCAGCCCGCGCCGATGACCGTCGATCACCAGGTTCAGGGCCGTACGGTAGAGAAACGCGCGCGGATGCTCTATGTCATTCCCGCCAGTGCGCTCCAGTACCCGGATATAGGCATCGTGGGCAACGTCTTCAGCGGCCTGCCGGTTACCCAGGCGGGCACAAAGGAAACTCACCAGTTCGCGATAGTAGCTTTCCAACACAACACCTGGCCGCGACATCTGCGGGAATTCCCTTGGCTCTGGGTTAAGCGGGTCTGAATGATGGCAGAATGCAATAATACAAATTATAATTATTCTCAGCAAGCACCTCGCACCCCGGTAAATTCCAACGCCTTCACCTCGTTTACCTGGGAGCCTCCCGTGCCTGTCGAGTCATACCGCCAGGGTGAAGTCACGGGCCCTACCTTCTGGCTGGAACCCCTGCATGAGACGTTCTTCCACTCGCCGCCGCGCGGCCCTCTACAGCCTCGGCCTGCTAAGCCTCGGCGCCCTGCTCGCCTGGACAACCCTGCCAGCCGGCAGCGACCCGCTCAGTACCGTGGCCGTCACCCGCGGGGATATCGAAAGCAGCGTCACCGCCCTGGGCACCTTGCAACCCAGGCGCTATGTGGACGTTGGCGTCCAGGCGTCCGGACAGATCCGCAAACTGCATGTGGAGGTTGGCGACCAGGTCAAGGAAGGCCAGTTGCTGGTGGAAATCGACCCTTCGACCCAGCAGGCCAAACTGGATGCCGGGCGTTTTTCGATCGAAAACCTCAACGCCCAGCTCGATGAGCAGAAGGCCCAATACCAGTTGGCCGAGCAACGGTACAAGCGCCAGCGCAACCTTGCCGCTGGCGGGGCAACCCGCGAAGAGGACTTACAAAGTGCCCAGACCCAACTCAAGGTGACCCAGGCGCGCATCGACATGTATCGCGCACAAATCCGCCAGGCCCAGGCCAACCTGCGCAGCGATGAAGCCGAGCTGGGCTACACGCGCATCTATGCACCGATGTCCGGCACCGTGGTCGCTGTCGATGCTCGCGAAGGCCAGACCCTCAACGCCCAGCAGCAGACCCCGCTGATCCTGCGCATTGCCAAATTGTCGCCCATGACCGTCTGGGCGCAGGTCTCCGAAGCCGATATCGGCCACGTGAAGCCTGGCATGACGGCCTATTTCACCACCCTGGCCGGCGGCAAACGGCGCTGGGCCAGCAGTGTGCGGCAGATTCTACCGGTGCCGCCCAAACCCCTCGATCAAACCAGCCAGGGCGGTGGCAGCCCGGCCAGTGCCAGCGGCAGTGGCGCCAGCAGCAAGGTGGTGCTCTACACCGTGCTGCTGGATGTCGACAACCCGGACAACGCATTGATGGCGCAGATGACCACCCAGGTGTTCTTTGTTGCCGGGCGCGCCAGCAAGGTGCTGACCGTGCCGGTGGCGGCACTGGATGAACACGCCGATGGCAATGACCTGCGCATCGCCCAGGTACTCGACAGCAACGGTACGGTCAACCAGCGCCAGGTGCGCACCGGATTGAGCGACCGTCTGCGGGTACAGGTGCTCGACGGCTTGACCGAAGGCGAGCGCCTGCTGATCGGCGCACCCGCCGCGAGCGGGGGTTGAATGTCCACGCCCCTGATCGAACTGCGCGATATCCGCAAATCCTATGGCGGCATCGATACGCCCAAGGTCGAGGTGGTGCGCGGTATCAGCCTGGCCATCCACCCGGGCGAGTTCGTTGCCATTGTCGGCGCCTCCGGCTCCGGCAAATCAACGCTGATGAACATCCTCGGCTGCCTGGACCGCCCCACCTCAGGCAGCTACTACTTTGCGGGCAAGGACGTTGCCGAGCTCGACACTGACGAACTGGCCTGGCTGCGCCGGGAGGCCTTTGGTTTTGTCTTCCAGGGTTACCACCTGATCGCCTCGGGCTCGGCCCAGGAAAACGTCGAAATGCCAGCGATCTATGCCGGCACCCCCGCCACCGAACGCCACGCCCGCGCCGCCGCCCTGCTCGAGCGCCTGGGCTTGGCCAGCCGCACCGGTAACCGCCCACACCAGTTGTCCGGCGGCCAGCAGCAACGGGTGTCGATCGCCCGCGCCTTGATGAACGGCGGGCACATCATCCTCGCCGACGAGCCAACCGGCGCGCTGGACAGCCAGAGCGGCGCCGAGGTGATGGCACTGCTCGACGAACTGGCCAGCCAGGGCCATGTGGTGATCCTGATCACCCACGACCGCGAAGTCGCGGCACGGGCCAATCGGGTCATCGAGATTCGAGACGGGCTGGTGCTCAGCGACTCGGCAGCGCAACAGGCCTGCCCCGAACCCGGCACTCGCGGGCTGCGGGCCGAAGACCTGCGCCAGCGCCTGAGCCAGGGCGCGACCCTGAACGGGGCCTGGAAAGGCGAGCTGGTCGAAGCCCTGCAAGCGGCCTGGCGGATCATGTGGATCAACCGCTTGCGCACCGCCCTGACCCTGCTGGGGATCGTCATCGGCGTAGCGTCGGTGGTGGTCATGCTGGCCGTCGGTGAAGGCAGCAAGCGCCAGGTCATGGCGCAGATGGCCGCCTTCGGTTCGAACATTCTTTACCTCAGCGGTAGCGCGCCGACCCTGCGCGAACCTGCCGGGGTCGTGACCCTCAATGATGTCGCCGCAGTCTCCAGCCTGCCTCAGGTGAAGATGATCATGCCAGTGATCGGCAGCAAACTGATGGTGCGCTACGGCAGCAACAACCAACAGTTCTATGTCGGCGGCAACAACACGTATTTTCCCGAGATTTTCAACTGGCCGGTGGTCGAGGGCAGTTTTTTCACCGAAGCCGACGAACAGCACGCCGCAGCCGTCGCCGTGATTGGCCAGAAAGTACGCGAAAAGCTGTTTGGCGCCAGTACCAACCCCATCGGCCACTACATCCTGGTCGAAAACGTGCCCTTCCAGGTGATTGGCATGCTCGCCGGCAAAGGCGCCAGCTCCGGGGACCAGGACAGCGACGCGCGCATCGTGGTGCCCTACTCGGCTGCGGCAATCCGCCTGTTCGGCAGCCGCGACCCGGAGTATGTGACCATTGCCGCCGCCGACTCGCGGCGCGTGGCCGACACTGAAGCGGCCATCGACCGACTGATGCGCAAACTCCACCATGGCAAGCACGACTACGAGCTGACCAACGACGCGGCGCTGATTCAGGCCGAAGCACGGACACAGAACACCTTGTCGCTGATGCTGGGTTCGATCGCCGCCATCTCCTTGCTGGTGGGTGGCATCGGGGTGATGAACATCATGTTGATGACGGTTCGCGAGCGCACCCGCGAGATCGGTATCCGCATGGCTACCGGCGCCCGCCAGCGCGACATCCTGCGTCAGTTCCTCAGTGAAGCGGTGCTGCTGTCGATGGTCGGCGGCGTGACCGGCATTGCCCTGGCGCTGTTGATTGGCGGCGTGTTGCTCCTGGCCGATATTGCCGTGGCCTTCTCCTTGCCCGCCGTGCTCGGCGCCTTTGCCTGTGCAGTGATCACCGGCGTGGTGTTTGGTTTCATGCCGGCCCGCAAAGCCGCCCGCCTCGACCCGGTCAAAGCCCTAACCAGCGAATAATCCATGAACCTGCCCTGCCGTCTCAGTTTCCTCTCGATCAGTTTGGTGCTTGCCGCCTGCACGTCGACCGCCCCTACACTTTCAAGCGGCCTGCAGGCGCCAGCGCAGTGGCAAGGCCAGGCGACCAGCACCCCGCTGCCCCACGAGAACTGGTGGCGGCAATTCTCCAGCCCCGCGCTTGATCAACTGATCGAACAGGCCAGGCGCAACAGCTTCGACCTGGCCGCTGCCGCAGCGCGTATTCGCCAGGCCCAGGCTTCGGCGGTCATTGCCGGCGCGCCGTTGTTGCCCGAGCTCAAGTTCAGCCTCGATGCCAGACGCCAACGCCTGCTGCATGGCAACGGCTTCGACCAGCTCGATGCCAGCAGCCGCGAACGCACCAGCACCTCGTTCGGCACCCGCTTGAGCGCCAGCTACGAAGTGGACTTCTGGGGCGGCAAGACTGCCGCACGCGACAGCGCCCTGTTCAACCTGGATGCCAGCCGTTTCGATCGCCAGACCGTCGAACTGACCCTGCTCAGCGGCGTCGCCAACAGCTACCTGCAGAGCCTGGCCCTGCGAGAGCAGGTGCATATTGCCCGCCTCAATCTGAGTAATGCCGAGGATGTCCTGCGCCTGGTCGAAACCCGCTATCAATCCGGCTCGGCCACCGCCCTGGAACTAGCCCAGCAACGCAGCCTGGTTGCCGGCCAGCAACGCCAGGTACCACTGTTCGAGCAGCAGTTGCAGGAGGCGCGCATCACCCTGGCGACCTTGCTCGGCGAGCCAGTGCAGGCGCTGCCCGCCCTTGAAGAATCGATCACCCGCCTGAACTGGCCGCAAATCGGCAGCGGCGTGCCCAGCGAGCTGCTTAGCCGCCGTCCGGATATCGCCACTGCCGAAGCCAGCCTGGCCGCTGCCCAGGCAGACGTACGGGTAGCCCGCGCGGCGATGCTGCCGAGCCTGACCCTGGGCGCCGACCTGGGTTCAGGCGCCGATACCTTTGCCCAGGTGATGCGTAGCCCCTACTACACCTTGAGTGCCGGGTTGGCTGCGCCGATCTTCAACAACGGCCGCTTGCGCGCCGAACGCGACAAAGCCCGCGCTAAGCAGGATGAACTGCTGGAGAATTACCGCAGCAGCATCATCAACGGCTTTGCCGATGTCGAAAGGGCCATCAATGGCATCAGTGGCGTCGACCAGCAGCGCCAGTCGCAGGATGAGGAAGTGGAGCAGGCGCAGATCGCTTTCAGACTGTCTGAGCGCCGCTACCAGGCGGGTGCCGAGACCCTGCTGACAGTACTGGAAACCCAACGCACGCTGTATCAAGCCCAGGACCAGCAGGTACAACTGCGCCTGGCCCGGTTGCAAGGCAGCGTGGCGCTGTACAAGGCATTGGGTGGCGGATGGCAGGTGGTTCGCTAAATCATTGGCCTGCCTGCACAAACCCTGTGGGAGCCGGCCTTGCCGGCGATGGCCTGCAAAGCAGGCCCAATACAAGGAATCAGGAAACAATCCCGCGCAATGACAGATGCCGCGCATACCAGGGCCGTTGCGGTACCCGGCGGACCAGGTCGCCAATCTTGTCGTCCTCACCAAAAGTGATACGCAAGGCCAGCTTCATGGTCTCTACATCCATTTCCACCGACTTGCCGGGGAACATCCCTGGCGTGGTACTGCAACCATGGGTCACTGGCCCCAGCCACGGGTCATCGACTTCGACCCAGCGTCCCGGGGCAAACCACTGCACCCCATTGACCTCAAGACGCCGTACTTGCCCGGGGTTGTAGCGCTCGTGGGCCCGGAACCAGTCCTCGATGCGGTCATCGATCCAGCCGTGAAAGCCCCAGAACACCGGATTCACATGGGACGAGAACGGGTCGCCGAGAAAGTCGTTTTCTGCTCCGAACCAACGCCCGGCAAAATCGGCCGGATCACGCGCAAAGGGAACCGGAGCACCGTTGACCGGGTCACGTGGCACCGAGGCCCAGCCCATGTGCAGCCAGTCGTGCAGGTTCATCTCCAGCTCCGAACCGAACGTGCCAAGGGTCAGCTTCGACAGGTACAGCGGGTCCTGGTACTGCGACTCCCAGACCTGAAAGTTACTGCAGAACGTCTCCCCGGCCTTGATCGCCGAGACCCACTGGCCATAAGCCTCATCGCCCGGCGCCCGCCACCCGGGCGGCACGCAGTAGCCATCGTGGTTATCGTAGTAGCGGGCAAAGCCCTGGCGGTCGTGCTCGACACTGGGTTGCGGCAAGGGGAAATGCCTCCAGGAAGGCAGGTCCTGCATGGAGCGGGCAGTGCCCAGCATGTGTCGGTGCATGAACAAAAAGTCCACCCCCGAGCCATTGCGATGCTTGCGCGGGCCTCGGGCATCACGCTCCCGCTCGCGCGGGCCAGGCTGCCAGCCCAGGCCGCGCAAGGCACCGTGCTTTTCTTTCGGCAAGCGGTGCCACTTGTCACGGGTGGCATGCCAGAGTTGATGGAACAACCGGTGCTCGGGGCTGATCAGCCAGGCCTGCAATTGCGGTGTATAGGGCAACCGCTCACGGGCCTCGGGAAACAGACGTTTGACGGCAACGAAACGGCTGTCGGCCAGGGGCAACGCCATAGAACGATCCAGCGGCTGCAAGCGGCCACTGAGGGTACCGCTGCCGGCATTGCCGAAGTTGCCCCAGACTTCATCCAGGCTCGCCGAACATTCGTAGCCCGGCCCACCCAGGTTGCTCATCAGTCGCCAGCGCACCGTGGCCGTAGAGGCCGCCAGCAAGTCACCCAGCACCCGGTAAGCTGCCGGCCCATCACTGCGCAGGACGCTTTCGCGATCGACATATCCGCGCAGGCCACGGCCCTTGGTGGCGACGTCCAGGTACATCAGCACGCCTTCGCGAGGTAAGCCGGCCAGGCCGCCATCGACACCGTCAAAGCGCAGCTCCCAGACCCCACGCAACTGATCGGCCAATTGCTGGCCAGCGCTATCGGCCAGCTCGACGCTGGCCTCGCCGGGGGTCACGATATCGTCCTCGGGATCATGGGTCAGTTGCTTGTGCGCATAGTAGGCGGCTGGCACCGTCGCGCCCGCCACTGCCAGACCAGCTATGAATCCTCGTCGCGAAATCGTCATCGTCCTACCCGTATCAGCCATGAAGCAGGCTTTATCCAAGCTAGGACGTATCCTGAAAGGGTAAATTTAAGGTTCTTCACGGAATCCTGGGGGGCTAGGATCCTTGGCTTGGCTTGTTCCGGCTGCGAGCTTATCCATTTGCTGTGGCGCCGCTGCCAGCAGCGGCGCCACACCGAATGGATAAGCCCGCAACCTCAGCATCCCAACCCAAGGATCATAGTCCCCAGGACTCCGTGAAGAATCATAAAAAAGCCCGGTGCACTGCACCTGGCTTTTTTCCATAACGGAAGTTTACAAGCTCGCCACCGCCGCGCCGACGGCACGGGCAAACCGTCCGGCCACTTCATCGACTTGCTCAGCGGTGATGATCAGCGGCGGCAGGAAGCGCACCACCGCCCCCTGACGACCACCCAATTCGAGGATCAAACCGCGCTTGAGGCATTCACGCTGCACCAGCGGTGCCAGACGCGGGCAGACTGGCGGATGCCCTTGGGTATCGAGCCGGCCATTGGGATCGACCAGCTCGACACCCAGCATCAAGCCACGGCCACGGATGTCGCCCAACTGCGGGAAGTCTTGCTGCAGACGCCGCAGATGGCCGGCTAGACGCTCACCCATTGCCTCGGCGTGCGCACACAGGTCATGCGCCTTGAGGAAATTGATCACCGCCGAGCCTGCGGCCATGGCCATCTGGTTACCCCGGAAGGTGCCGGCATGCGCCCCTGGCTGCCAGGTGTCCAGCCATTGGCGGTAAACCACCACCGCCAGCGGCAGGCTACCGCCAATGGCCTTGGACAGCACCACGACGTCAGGGGTGATGCCCGCGTGCTCGAATGCGAACATCTTGCCAGTGCGGGCAAAGCCGCTCTGAATCTCATCGACGATAAGCGCTACACCGGCTTTTTCAGTGATACGCCGCACACCGCGTAGCCACTCGATATCCGCCGGAATCACCCCGCCTTCGCCCTGGACCACTTCAACGATCACCGCCGCCGGCAATTGCACGCCGCTTTCCGGGTCGCTCAGCAGGTTTTCCAGGTAGTGCAGGTTGACCTTCACACCCGCCTCGCCGCCCAAGCCAAAAGGGCAACGGTAGTCATAAGGGTACGGCAGGAACTGCACGCCATTGGCCAGCAGGGCCGCCAGCGGTTTCTTCGGCCCCAGGCTCCCCATCAGGCTCAGCGCCCCTTGGGACATGCCATGGTAGCCACCCTGGAACGACAGTACGGTGTTGCGCCCGGTGGCGGTGCGGACCAGTTTCAGCGCCGCTTCCACCGCATCGGTGCCGGTCGGCCCGCAGAACTGGATTTTCGCTTCGCTGCGCAGTTGCTCAGGCAGCAGGCTGAACAGGTCCTGGACGAACTGGTCCTTGACCGGCGTAGTCAGGTCCAGGGTATGCAGCGGCAGTTCATCGGCCAGCACTTGCTGGATCGCTTCGATCACCACCGGGTGGTTATGGCCCAGGGCCAGGGTGCCGGCACCGGCCAGGCAGTCGATGAACTGACGCCCTTCGACGTCCTCGACATAGAGGCCACGGGCACGCTTGAGCGCCAGCGGGATACGCCGCGGGTAGCTGCGGGCATTGGATTCCTGCTGGTTCTGTCGGGCCAGTAACGGCGATTCGTCGAATGCGTAAAGTGTTTCAGGAGCCAGGGTGTCCGAAGACACCGGGTGCGCCTGGGCAAGGCTGATAGCGACTGACATCGGGGAAAACCCTCGCAAGCAAGCGGATGTGCCCGTCACGCGCCTGTTACCAGATGGGTGCGGGTTGTTATCGCTTGAAAAACGCTTCAGCGCCGCGAGGATTTAGCCGCTTGGCTGTCACCGCTGAGGTTTTTTTCTGGCCCGCAGTACACAGCCCCTCATTGCGCGCGTGTGCGCAATGGAATCTGCAGCAGTACCCGCAAGCCATCGCTGCGGCTGTCAAAGCGCAAGCTGCCGGCGCAGCGCTGGACGATCGCCTGGACGATGGCCAGGCCCAGCCCGCAACCGCCACTCTGGCTGTTGCGCCAGAAGCGTTCGGTCAGGTGCTCAAGGTCCTGGTCGGCAATGCCCGGGCCGTGATCGCGGACCAGGAACGCCACCCGGTCCTGCTCCACCTGCACCGCCAACTCCACGGGTGCGCTTGCGCGGGTATGCCGCAGGGCGTTGTCGAGCAGGTTGCGCAAGGCCGTCACCGCCAGCGGCGTGGGCATGCCGAGGTAGACTTGGGCCGCACCGGGTGCCAACTGCAGATCAATACGCCGGGCGTTGTCGATGCCGGTGTCCTGAATCGCCTGGCGAGCGATCTGCTCGGCATTGCATTGCAGGCCATCTTCGAACGACAGGCGACCTTCCACCCGCGCCAGCAGGAGCAATTGCTCAAGCGTCCGATGCAGGCGATCAGCGCCCTGTTCGGCATGCTCCAGCGCCTGCTCGCGGACCTCGCCGTCGGTCATCCGGGCCACCTGCAGGTGGGTCTTGATCGCGGTCAGCGGGCTGCGCAGCTCATGGGCGGCATCATCGGTCAGCCGCCGTTCGCGCTCGATGGTCTGGCCGATGCGCAGGAACAGCTGGTTCTGGGTTTCCAGCAACGGTTGCAGCTCACTGGGCAGGCCGCGCACCTGCAGCGGCTCAAGGGAATCCGGGCTGCGCCGGCGCAAGGCATCGCGCATGCGGTTGAGCGGCGCCAGGCCCTTGCCAACCCCCATCCACAGCAAACCGAGACTGCCGAGCAAGGCCATCAGCACCGGCGCCGAGGCCGCCAGCAGGATCGAACGATTCAGGGCCTCGCGCTCCTGGTGGCGGTCGGCGGTGGTGATGCGTACATCGCCATGGGCATAGGTGAAACTGCGCCAGCGCGCACCATCGATGGTCTGGTCGTGAAAACCGCTGCGCTGGTCGTCGAGGGTCTGTTCGTTGTTGTGGCTGTGGGCGAGGATTTCACCCCGCAGCGAGCTGACCTGGCAGGCCATGCCGTCGACGCTCAGTTGATCAGCGCTCAGGCGCGTGCCCTCGCCCTTGCTCGACAACGGCTGCGGCAACTGGTCGACGAGACCTGCGACCATGCGCGCCGAGGCCACCAGGCGTTGATCGAGGGAGAACATCATCTGCATGCGCAGGTCGCGCAGCATCCACGCCGCCGCCAGCACCCAGATGACGATGAAGGCGGTACCCAGGATCAGGGTCAGGCGCAAACGCAGGGTCATGGTTGCGGCTCCTGCGGCAATTGCGCCGGCCCCAGGCGATAACCCAGGCCACGCACCGTTTCGACGATACCGTTGCCCAGCTTGCGCCGCAGGTGATGGATATGCACGTTCAGGGCATTGCTCTCGACCTCGTCACCAAAGCCGTAGACGCTGTCCTTGAGCTGCTCGCTGGACAACACCCGGCCACGGTTGTGCAACAGCGCCTGCAACAGCGCCTGCTCGCGGCGCGAGAGGTCGACCGGCTGGCCGCCCAGGCAGGTTTCACGGCTGCTGGGGTCGTAGCTGAGCGGGCCGTGTTCGATGACGTTCACCGCCCGTCCGGCCGCACGGCGCAACAAGGTGTGCAGGCGTGCGGCGAGCTCGCGCAGGTCGAAGGGTTTGAGCAGGTAGTCGTCGCCACCGGCTTGCAGGCCCTCGACCCGATCGGTGACCGCATCGCGGGCGGTGAGGATCAGTACCGGCAATGAATGACCCTGCTGACGCAAGCGCTGCAGCAGCTTGAGGCCGTCTTCGTCGGGCAGGCCCAGGTCGAGCACCATGACATCGAATGCCGCGGCCTGGAGCATGGCCTGGGCCGCGCTGGCGCTGGCCACCCGGTCGACGGTCATGCCCTGGGCGGTCAGGCCGGCGCTGATGCCGCTGGCGATCAGGTCATCATCCTCGCAGAGCAATACGTGCATGGTCGGGTCTCGGTCATGAAAGGCCTTATTCAAGCCCAGGCGGATTAACCGAGGATTATGCCGCGCCAGGCCACAGCCGTCGCGGCCTTGGCGACAATCGTCAGGCGCCGGGTTAACTTTCGGTTAATCGGGCTGGGCCAAGCTTGGCCCTTCATCGCATTGCCAAGGCGTCGACATGCGCGTTTTTCTGTTTGCCCTGATGTTCCTGCTAAGCGGCCTGAGCCAGGCCAACCCGTTTGCCCAGAGCGACTTCCTGCCGGTCAACAAGGCCTTCGTGTTCAGCAGCGAACGCCTGGAGACCGGGCAGATGCGCCTGCACTGGCAGATCACCGACGGCTACTACCTGTACCAGAAACGCCTGAAATTCGACGGCCTGGCGCCGGAGCAGCAGCCCGAATTGCCCGCCGCCCTGCCCCACAGCGACGAGTATTTTGGTGAAACCCAGGTATACCGTGGCGAACTGGAACTGATCCTGCCCGCCAGCGCCAGCGGTGAACTGCGCATGGGCTGGCAAGGCTGCGCCGATGCCGGCCTGTGCTACCCGCCACAAACCAGCCTGGTCAGCCTGGGCGGCACGACCGTCGACACGCAAGCCAGCGACCAGGCCCTGGCCGGTGGCCTGCAGCAGTCCACTCTGGCCTGGAGCCTGCTGGCCTTCCTCGGCCTGGGCCTGCTGCTGGCCTTCACCCCGTGCTCCCTGCCGATGCTGCCGATTCTCGCCGGGCTGGTCCTGGGCAGCGGTGCCAGTGCCCGCCGCGGCTGGTTGCTGGCCAGTGTCTATGTGCTGAGCATGGCCCTGGTGTATGCCGCCCTGGGCGTGGTTGCCGCGCTGCTGGGGGCCAGCTTTCAGGCCTGGCTGCAGCAACCCTGGCTGCTGGGCACCCTGGCCGGCTTGTTCGTGCTGCTGGCCCTGCCGATGTTCGGCGCCTTCGAGCTGCAGCTGCCGGTGTGGATTCGTGACCGCCTGGAGCGGGCCGGGCACGGCACCCGTGGCGGCAACCTGTATGGCGCCGCCTTGCTCGGGGCCTTGTCGGGCCTGCTGATGGGCCCGTGCATGACCGCACCGCTGGCCGGCGCCCTGCTGTATATCGCCCAGAGCGGCAACGCCGTGCATGGTGGCCTGGTGCTGTTCACCCTGGGCGTGGGCATGGGCTTGCCGCTGCTGTTGCTGGTGACCCTGGGCAACCGCTACCTGCCACGCCCGGGCGCCTGGATGAACCGGGTCAAGGGCCTGTTCGGCTTCGTCTTCCTGGCCATGGCGCTGTATACCTTGCGCGCGGTGCTGGAGCCGTCGCTGTGGCTCGGCCTTGCCGGCGCCTGGCTGATCGCCCTGGCCTGGGCCGCGTGGCCGGCGTTGCAGGCACTGCGAGCGCTGCGCGCAGCGTCGCTGCTGCTGGGGTTCTGGGGCAGCCTGTTGATCGTTGGCGCTGCCGCCGGTGGCAATGACCCGTGGCAACCGCTGCAGCCGTTTACCGCCGGCAACGGCCCGGCAACCCTCGCCGAGCACCGCGATGCCTTCACCACCGTGAGCCAGCCAGCCGACCTGCAGCGTGAGCTGGAGGCGGCCAAGGCCCAGGGCCAGTGGGTGATGCTCGACTACTATGCTGACTGGTGCGTGTCGTGCAAGGTCATGGAAAAACAGGTCTTCGCCCGTGCCGACGTGCTGGCGGCACTGAGCGGCGTGCGCCTGCTGCGTCTGGATGTAACCGCTGATGCAGCGTCCAGCCGCGAGTTGCTGCTGCGCTACCAGGTCCCGGGCCCGCCCAGCCTGATCTGGATCGGCCCGGAGGGCAGCGAACGCCGGGCCCGACGCATCACCGGTGAAATCGATGCGGCGAACTTTCTCCAACACTGGGCCGCCACCCGGAGCCAAGGATGATGCTGACTGTCGCGCTCGGGCCGCTGACCATGGCCCTGAACCACCTGCTGCTGATCTGTGCCCTGGCCCTGGCCAGCCTGGTCGGCTGGCGCGTCGCCAAGCGTGGTGGCGACAACCCGGAATCAGTGCTGTTCGGCCTGTTCTTGCTGGGCCTGTTCAGTGCTCGCGTGGGTTTTGTCATCCGCTACTGGTCAATGTACCAAGGGGACCTGCTGCAGATCATCGACCTGCGCGACGGCGGCTTCCTGCTCTGGCCAGGCCTGCTCGCGGTCGCCATCGGAGCGTTCTGCCTGGCTTATCGCCGGCCGGCCCTGCGCCGGCCGCTGGGCTGGGGACTGCTCAGTGGCGGCCTGTTCTGGCTGCTCGGCAGCCTGGCCAGCCATCTCTATGACCAGGGCACACAACTGCCCGACATGAGCCTGCGCAAGGCCAACGGCCAGGCCGTACAATTGGCCGAGTACCGCGGCAAGCCGCTGGTGATCAACCTCTGGGCCACCTGGTGCCCGCCGTGCCGGCGCGAGATGCCGGTGTTGCAACAGGCCCAGGGCGACTACCCGGACATCACCTTCCTGTTCGTCAACCAGGGCGAGGCGCCACAAACCGTGGTCACCTTCCTCGCGACCACGGGCCTGAACCTTTCCCACGTATTGTTCGACAGTGGCGGCCAACTGGCACAGAAAGTCGGCTCCATGGCCCTGCCCACGACCTTGTTCTACAACGCCGAGGGCCGCCTGGTCGGCAGCCACCTGGGCGAACTGTCGCGTGCCAGCCTCAGCCACGCCCTGCAATCTTTCGAGCGCGCGCCCGCGCCTGCCGCCCCATCCCCCACAAGGAACGTCGCATGCGATCTCTGCTAAAACTGCCCCTCACGCTGGCCCTGGGCCTGATAACCAGCCCACTGGTGCTGGCCGAAGACTTGCCCAAGGCCGTCCAGCAGCTGGAAGCCAAAGGCGCGAAAATCAAAGGCAGCTTCGATGCCCCCAACGGCCTGCGCGGCTATGCCGCCGAGTACCAGAACCGCGGCTTGGCGCTGTACCTGACCGCCGATGGCAAGCACGTGCTGGTGGGTAGCCTGTTCGACGAGCAGGGCCAGGACCTGAGCCAGGCGCCGCTGGAAAAACTGGTGTATGCGCCGATGGCCAAAGAGGTCTGGGCGAAGATGGAAAAAACCGCCTGGATCGCCGACGGCAAGGCCGATGCACCGCGTATCGTCTACCTGTTCAGCGACCCCAACTGCCCGTACTGCAATATGTTCTGGCAGCAGGCGCGGCCCTGGGTCGAGTCCGGCAAGGTGCAATTGCGCCATATCATGGTCGGCATCATTCGCGAAGACAGCCCGGGTAAATCCGCCACATTGCTGGCCAGCCATGACCCGGCCAAGGCCCTGGCGCAACATGAGCAGGCCGGCAAGGCTAGCACCCTCAAGGCCCTGGAGAAGATTCCCGAAGCCGTACAAAGCAAGCTCGACGCCAACCTGGCGGTGATGGAAGAGCTCGGTCTGTCAGCAACGCCGGCCATTTTCTACCTGGACGACCAGCAACAGCTGCAAACCCAACAGGGCGCACCGCGACCGGAGCTGCTCGGCAAGATCCTCGGCAAACGTTGAACAGCCGGCGGATGTAACAACAGGGCGGTCACGGCGTCTGGAGAATACCTGCCTCATCCAACCACAGGACCTCGCCATGACCCGCCCTGCCTGCCTTGACCGTTTCCTCCACTCCTCCCTCGACATCCAGCTGCTGCGCTGGAGCCTGATCCTGATCTTCTTCGGCTTTGGCTATACCAAGTGGTTCGACTACGAAGCCCAGGCGCTGATCCCGCTGATCGATAACAGCCCGCTGTTGTCCTGGCTGCACCTGGCCTTTGGCATCCAAGGCGCCAGCTATGCACTGGGCGTAGCAGAATGGGCGACTGGCGCGGCGTTGCTGGCCGGTATCTGGCAACCGCGGGTGGCAGTGATCGGAGCACTGGGTTCAGTGCTCACCTACACCACCACCCTGACCCTGATCATCACTACCCCGGGCGGCTGGGAGAACAGCGCCGGGGGCTTTCCGGCCATGGGTGGGGCGACGTCCTTCCTGATCAAGGACGCCGTATTGCTTGCCGCATCGGTCGCCTTGCTCAAGCACGACCTGCTGCGTACCCGCCCCGCCCCGGCCTGAAGCCCTACAGCGCTTCCAGCTCGGCCATCAGGTCACTGAGGCGGTCGACCTTGTCGTCGCTCAGCTCACTGGCCTTCAGGCCCTCGACATAGGTCGCCAGTTCCTCGACGGTACTGCACTCGAACATGGCCCGCAGCGGCACGTTCAGTTGCAGCACCTTCTGCACCCGCGAAGCGATCTGGGTGGCCAGCAATGAATGCCCGCCCAACTCGAAGAAGTTGTCGCGTACCCCGACCCGCTCAGCCTTGAGCACCTCGGCCCAGATACCGGCCAGGGTCGCTTCCAGTTCGCTGCGCGGTGCCAGGTAGGCCTGACGGTGCTGGGCGCCGATGTCGATGGCCGGCAAGGCCTTGCGGTCGAGCTTGCCGTTGGTATTGAGCGGCAGTTGCTGGAGCCAGGCCCAGTGTAGCGGCACCATGTACTCCGGCAGCTCGGCACGCAGACGCTGCTTGACCTGTTCCAGCTGCACGGAGGTATCGGCGCCTGCGTTGCTGGCCACCAGGTAGCCAACCAGGTGCTTGCCGTTGACCCCGTCCTGTACCCCGACCGCCGCATCACGAATCGCGCTCTGCTCATGCAGGCGTGCTTCGATCTCGCCCAGTTCGATGCGGTAGCCGCGAATCTTCACCTGATGGTCGATGCGCCCGACGTACTCGAGCACACCGTCGGTACGCCGACGCGCCAGGTCGCCAGTGCGATACAAACGTTCACCAGGCGCACCGAACGGATGCGGGATAAAGGCTTGCGCGGTGCGCACCGGGTCACCGACATAGCCACGGCCGACGCCGGTACCGGCAACGCACAGCTCGCCCACCGCCCCTAACGGCACCAGCGCCTGATCGTCGCCAAGCAGGTACAGGCGGTTGTTGTCGGTCGGCGTGCCGATCGGCAGGTAGCTGCCCCGGGTCGAGGCGGCATCGACGCGGAAGAACGCCACGTCATCCGAGCACTCGGCCGGGCCATAGGCATTGACCAGGCCAATGTGCGGATAACGCTGCAGCCACTGCGACGCCAGTTCCGGCGGCATCGCCTCACCGGTCGGGAGCATCCAGCGCAAGCCATCGAGCTGTTGGTGGTCGTTGGCAAGCATGCCCTGGATCAGCGACGGCACGCTCTCCAGCACGCTGATGCCGGTAGCCTGCACATGCACCAGCAAGCCCTGCGGGTCGTGGGCAATGGCATTCGGCACAATCGCCACCTGGGCACCAAACAGCGGTGCGGCGAGGAACTGCCAGACCGAAATATCGAAGCTCTGCGAGGCGGTCTGGGCAATCACGTCCTGCTCGTCCAGTTGCAGGTACGGCACCTTGCTCAACTGGTTATTGAGCATGCCGCGCTGCTCGACCATCACCCCTTTGGGCAGCCCGGTGGAGCCGGAGGTGTAGATAACATAGGCGAGGTTGTCCGGCCCGCTGTAGATGCCCGGGTTGCCATCCGGCCCGGCAGTTGCCTGGATCTGCTCCCAGATCAGCAGTTTCGGCCGCCCGGCACAGCTCAACTCGTCGAGCAAGGCACGCCCCTGCTCGGCACAGGCTTCACTGCACACCAGCACCGGTGTGCGGCTCAGTTCAACGATCCGTTGCAGGCGCGCACCGGGCAGGCCAGGGTCCAGCGGCAGGTAACCGGCGCCGGCCTTGAAGCAGCCGACGATCATGCCGAGCAATGGCAAGTCGCGTTCGGCCAGCAACGCCACTGGCTGATCGACCGCCACACCGGCGCCCACCAGGGCATGGCCCAGGCGGTTGGCCTGGCGGTTGAGCTCGGCATAGCTCAGCGTCTGCTCCAGGCAACGCGCGGCAATACGCTGTGGATGCGCCGCCACCCGCGCCTCGAACAATTCGGCGTAGCTCTGCTCCAGACTGTAGGCCTGCTCGCTGCGGTTGCAGTCATCGAGCAGGAAACGCCGCTCGGCTTCACCGAGCAACGGCAGTTCGCTGACATCGCCCTGGAAGCCCTCGGCCAGGGCCAGCAGCAAGCGCTTGAACTCGGCCAGCAAGCGCTCGACCGTGGCAGTATCGAAGTAACGCTGGTCGAACGACAGGTGCAGCCCCAGGTCGTCGCCTGGATAACAGACGGCGGTCAACGGGAAGTTGGTGTGGGTGCGCCCGGAATCGGAGCTGGCGTTAAGGCTCTGCGCTCGATCAAGTACGGCAACCTCCACCGGCGCATTCTCGAATACGAACAGGCTGTCGAACAGCGGCTGGCCCTTGGGCAGCTCGCTGCACTCCTGGATGCTCACCAACGGCAGGTACTCGTACTCGCGCAGCTCCATGTTGCGTTCCAGCAGGCCTTGCAGCCACTGGCGCACGCTGCAGCGCTCACCCGCTGCGGGCAGTTTCACCCGCAGGGCGATGCTGTTGATGAACAGCCCGACCGTGCGCTGCATCTGCGGCATGCTCACCGGCCGGCCGGCCACGGTAACGCCGAAGACCACGTCGCGCTCACCGCTGTAACGGCTCAGCACCAGCGCCCACGCGGCTTGTGCAAAGGTGTTGATGGTCAGCTGATGAGCCTGGGCCAACTCGCGCAGGCGGGCACCATCGACGGCATCGAGGCGGGTGTAGCAATCGCCGACGACCATGCCGGCATTCTCCACCGCGTGGTCACGCAGCAATGGCCGGTCGCTGGGCACCGCGGTGCTGCGCTCGAAGCCTTCGAGGTTGTTGCGCCACCACTGGCGCGCCTCGTCCAGGTCCTGATGCTGCAACCAGCCGATGTAGTCGCGGTAGCGCGGCGGCACCGGCAACTGCTCCTGACGGCCCTCGCCCATGGCCAGGTAGATCTCGAAGAAGTCGTTCATCAGCAGCGAACGGCACCAGGCATCGATGAGGATGTGGTGGTTGCTCATCATGAACCAGTAGCGGTCCGCGCCCACTCGCACCAGGCGCAGGTGGAACGGCGCCTGCCGGAGCAAGTCGAAACCGGCTTCGCGCTCCTGCTTGTGCAACGCTTGCAGGCGCGCTTCCTGTTCAGCTTCGGGAATAGCGGACCAGTCCTGATAGTCGACCGGCGTCGCCCCCGGCTTGTGAATGATCTGCAGCATGGCCTCGCCCGCATTCCAGCAGAACGAAGCGCGCAAGGCCTCGTGACGGCCGACCACCGCTTGCCAGGCTGCGGCGAAACGCTGCGGGTCGAGGGCGCTGTTGATCCGGTAGCGGTCCTGCATGTAGTAGATGCCGGTGCCCGGTTCCAGCAGGGTATGCAGCAGTAGCCCCTCCTGCATCGGCGTCAGCGGGTAGACATCCTCGATCTGCGCAGCGGCGACCGGCAAGGCATCGATCTGCTCCTGGCTCAACTGCGCCAGGGGGAAGTCCGAGGGTGTGAAGCTGCCGGCGCCCGGGCTCAGGCAATGCTCGATCAGGCCGATCAGTTCCAGGCGGTAGGCCTCGACCAGGGTTTCGATGGTCTGCAGGTCGTAACGCTCGCGGCTGAAGGTCCAGCGCAGTTGCAGCTCACCGCCATAGACCTGGCCATCAACGCTCAGCCAATTAGGCAGCGGCGACTCCAGGTCGTGGGCCAGCCCGGTACTTTCATCCACCGGCTGGTACAGCGCGCCGGCCTGGAACTGCTGGTCGAACTGGCCCAGGTAGTTGAAGGTGATACGCGCCTGCGGCAGCGCGGCCATGGCTTCGCGCACCGGGGTGTCGGCCAGGTAGCGCAGCACCCCGTAGCCCACACCCTTGTGCGGCACAGTGCGCAGTTGCTCCTTGATGGCCTTGATCGAAACGCCTTGCCCCGCAGCCCCTTCGACGTTCAACGGGTTCAGGCTCAGCGGATAGGCACTGGTGAACCAGCCGACGCTGCGGGTCAGGTCCATGTCCTCGAACAGGTTCTCGCGGCCGTGGCCTTCCAGTTGCACCAGCACCGAACTGTCGCCGCTCCAACGGCACAGCACGCGGGCCAGGGCGGTCAGCAGCAGGTCGTTGACCTGGGTGTGATAGGCACCGGGTGCCTCCTGCAGCAGTTGCCGGGTGCGGGTCGCGTCCAGGCGCACGCTGAGGGTTTGCGCCTGCTGGTGCAGATTGGCCCCTTGCGGATGATCACAGGGCAGTTCGCGGCTGGCGGTACTCAACTGTGCCTGCCACCAGGTTTGCTCGTCACGCAACGAATCACTGCCAGCATAGGCCACCAGCCGCGCGGCCCAGTCGCTCATGGCGCGGGTCTTGGCCGCCAGCAACTGACCGCGGTACAGCGCCTGCAAGTCTTCCAGCAATACGCGCCAGGAAACGCCGTCGACCACCAGGTGGTGGATCGCCAGCAACAGGCGCTGGCGCCCCTCGCCGTCCTCAACCAGTAAGGCGCGCAGCAGCGGCCCCTGCGCCAGATCGAGGCTGCGCTGCACATCGCTGTACAGGGCCTGGCAGTCAGCCAGATCGGTCACCGACGCTTGCCAGAGCAACTCGCGGTGGTCGGCCTGGGCGTATTCGCTCTGCCATTGCCCATCGGCCTGGGTGAAGCGCAAGCGCAAGGCATCATGCTGCTGCAGCAACTGCTGCAACGCCTGCTCCAGGTTCTTGCCATGCAAGCGTTCGACCGGCGCCAGCAGGACCGCCTGGTTCCAGTGCTGGGGTTGCGGCACATCGCTGTCGAAGAACCAGTGCTGGATCGGCGTCAACGCCGCACGTCCGCTCAGCGGGCCCTGATCGACCTGGGTGGTTTCACTGCGACTGACCACCGTGGCCAAAGTCTGGACGGTCTGATGCTGGAACAGGTCGCGCGGGGTGAAGTGCAGCCCGGCCTGACGCCCACGGCTGACCACCTGGATCGACAGGATCGAGTCGCCACCCAGTTCGAAGAAGTTGTCCTGCAGACCGACCTGCTGGACATTCAGCACTTCACGCCAGATCGCCGCCAACTGCTGTTCCAGCTCGCTGCGCGGCGCTTCATAGTGCTGACGGCCCTGCTCCAGGTCCGGCGCCGGCAACGCGCGGCGGTCAAGCTTGCCGTTGCCGGTCAACGGCATTTGCGCCAGCAGCACCAGGTGGGTCGGCACCATATAGTCCGGCAGGTGCAGGCGCAACTGCGCCTTGAGTCCGTCGCGCAGCTCGGCCTGCCCGGCGGCATCGGCCTGGGCCTGGTCGCACACTAGATAAGCGGCCAGTTGCTTGCCGCCAGGCATGTCCAGGGCCAGCACCACCGCCTCGCGCACCGCCGGGTGTTCGAGCAGGCGGGTTTCGATCTCGCCCAGTTCGATACGGAAGCCACGAATCTTCACCTGATGGTCGATACGCCCGACATACTCGACCAAACCGTCGGCACGTTGGCGCACCAGGTCGCCGGTACGGTACAGGCGCCCGCCGTTGTCGCTGAACGGGTCAGCGACAAAACGCTCGGCGCTCAAACCCGGGCGTTCGTGGTAACCCTGGGCCAGGCCGGCGCCACCGACGTACAGCTCGCCAATGCCACCTTGCGGCAACAGGGCCAGGTCGGCATCGAGGATGTACGCCGTGCGGGCACCGACCACGCGGCCGATCGGCACACTGCCGGCGCCGGCTTCAAGTTGCTCGGGAGCCAGGCACGCCAGGGGCATGACCACGGTTTCGGTCGGGCCATAGGCGTTGTAGAACTGCTGCGGCGTGAACGCCTGGCGAATTCGCTGCAGGTGCTCGCCGGTCAAGGCCTCGCCACCGGTAATCACCAGGCGCACCGGCAGGCTTTCATTGCGGCTGGCCAGCCACTGGGCGAGCTGGCTGCCATAGCTGGGCGTAAAGCCTAAGATCGACACCTGCTGCTCGCGGATCAAGCTGCAAATCTCTTGCGCCCCCCACTGCCCTTGCCCACGCAAAACTACCCGTGCACCACAGAGCAACGGCACCAGCAAGCGCTCGGTGGCAGCGTCGAAGTTGATCGAATAAAAATGCAGCTCGCAGTCGTCGCTGCGCATGCCAAAACGCTCGATCACCGCCTGGCAGTGCATGGCGATTTCACCATGGCTGACCACCACGCCCTTAGGCTTGCCGGTGGAGCCAGAGGTGTAGATCAGGTAGGCCTGATGACCCGGCAAGGTCAGCGCTGGCAAGGCTTCGCGACTGTAGGCGGCAAGCGCATCGCGGTCCTCTTCCAGGCACCAGCGGCCGACCTCGGCGGGCAACGCCCCGAGGGCCTCGAACAGTGCACGCTGGCCCAGCAGCAACGCAATGCCGCTGTCCTCGATCATGTAATGCAAGCGTTCCAGCGGGTACTCCGGGTCCAGTGGCACATAAGCGCCCCCGGCCTTGAGGATCGCCAGCAGGCCAACCACCATCTCCAGCGAGCGCTCCAGCGCCAGGCCGACGCGCACCTGCGGGCCGACGCCGCGCTCACGCAGCACGCGGGCCAACTGGTTGGCGCGGGCGTCGAGCTCAGCGTAGCTCAGGTGCTCACCGGCAAAGGTCAGGGCCAGGGCATCCGGCTGACGTGCTGCTTGTTCACTGAACAGCTGGTGAATGTTCTGCCCCAGCGCCAGGGCGCTGTCGCCCTTGAGCGAATCGCACAAGGCCCTTTGCTCGACCGCCGCCAGCAACGGCAACTCGCCCAGGCGTTGCTCGGGATCACCCAGCAGTGCCACCAGCAGGTTCTGCCAGTGGGCGGCCATTTTCGCGATGCGCGGCGCGTCGAACAGGTCGCGGCTGTAGGTCAGGCAGCAACCCAGGCAGCGGTCGAGGTCGGTGACTTCCAGGTTGAGGTCGAACTTGGTCGCGCGGGCGTCGTTGACCAGGTACTCGACCTGCATCCCGGCCAACTCGCGGCTTTGCTGGAATTCCCAGCGCTGGACGTTGCACATCACCTGGAACAGCGGGTTGTAGGCACTGCTGCGAGGCGGTTGCAGGGCCTCGACCAGTTGATCGAACGGCAGGTCCTGATGGGACTGGCCATCGATCACGGTCTGGCGCACCTGCTCGATCAACTCAGCGACGCGCATTTGCCCGTCGAGCTGGCAACGCAGCACCTGGGTATTGAGAAAGGCGCCGATCAGGCCCTCGCTTTCCGGACGAATACGATTGGCCACCGGCGCACCGATACGCAGGTCGGTCTGGCCACTGTAGCGGTACAGCAACACCGCCAGCGTGGCGGTCATGGTCATGAACAGGGTCAGGCCGTGCTCGGCATTGAAGGCGCGTACCCGCGCGGCCAGCTCCGGGCTCAGGTCGAAGCGATAGAGCTCACCGTGATGGCTCTGCAGCGCCGGGCGCGGACGATCGGCAGGCAGTTCGAGCACCGGATGCTCATCGCCCAGCTGGGCTTGCCAGTAATCCAGCTGACGCTGGCGCTCGCCGTTTTCCAGCCACTGGCGCTGCCACACGCTGTAGTCCAGGTACTGCACCGGCAACGGTGGCAGCGGCGATTCGCGCTCGTCGACAAAGGCCTCGTAAAGCTCGCCCAGCTCGCGGGCGAAAATATCCATGGCCCAGCCTTCGGTAACGATGTGGTGCAGGGTCAGCACGAAGTAGTGCTCTCGCTCGCCAGCCTTGACCAGGCAGGCGCGCAGCAGTGGCCCGCGCTCCAGGTCGAAGGGCTGGTGCGCCTGCTCGTCGGCGAACGCCTGCAGGCGTTGCTCGCGAACCTGCGCTGTGGCACTGGAGAAATCCAGCCAGCTCATCTGCAGGTTGCTGTCCTCGGCCACGCACTGATACGGCACGCCGTCGATGCTCGGGAAGGTCGTGCGCAGGGTTTCGTGGCGCACGATCAGCGCTTGCAGCGCCTGCTCGAAACGGCTGACATCCAGCACCCCGCTCAGGCGCGCCATGCCGCCGACGTTATAGGCCGGGCTGTCCGGCTCCATTTGCCAGAGGAACCACATGCGCTGCTGGGAGTAGGACAGCGGCACCGCCTGGCGACGGTCGATGCGCTGGATCTCGCCTTGCAGGTTGTGCGCACCGCTGCGCTGGATTGCCTCCACTGCCGCGGCAAAGGCGCCCAGCTCGCTGGCCTCGAACAAGGTGCGCAGCGGCAACTCGACGTTGCAGGCCTGGCGGGTACGGGAAATGATCTGGGTGGCCAGCAGCGAGTGGCCGCCCAGGGCAAAGAAATCGTCCTGCAAGCCGACCCGCTGGATACCCAGCACCTCGCGCCAGATCGCGGCAATCTGTTGCTGCAGGGCGGTACCCGGTTCGATGTGTTCACGCGATTGCCATTGCGGCTCGGGCAAGGCCTTGCGCTCGATCTTGCCGCTCGGGCCCAGCGGCATCTGCGCCAGGTGAACCAGTTGCGCTGGCACCATGTAGGCGGGCAGTTGCTCGGCCAGGGCTGCCAGCAACTGCGCGCTCGCGTCGATACCGCTGTAGTAGCCAACCAGCTGCGGGCCGGCGGCGCTGTCGCGAATCATCACCAGCGCCTGCTCGACGCCGGCCTGCTTCAATAGGCAAGCCTCGACTTCTTCGGGCTCGACCCGGAAGCCACGCAGCTTGACCTGCTGATCGAGGCGGCCAAGGTACTCCAGCGCCCCCAGGTCAGCCAGCCAGCGCGCCCGGTCGCCACTGCGGTACAGGCGCTGGCCGTCGCCATCGGGCTGCGGCACGAACCGTTCAGCGGTAAGCCCCGCACGCCCCAGGTAACCCCGGGCCAGGCCGGCACCGCCCAGGTACAGCTCACCCGGTACGCCAGGCGGCGTCGGTTCCAGCTCGGCATCGAGTACCCGGCACAGCACATTGGCCAACGGCCGGCCGATCGGCGAGCGCGTGCCGTCGGCAGCGCTGCATTGCCAGTGAGTGACGTTGATGGCGGTTTCGGTCGGGCCGTAGCGGTTGTGCAGAGCCACCTGCGGCAATACCTGCTGCACCCGCTCGCGCAGGTTTGCCGACAGTGCCTCACCGCCAGAGAACAACCGGCGCAGGCTGCTGCACTGTGCGGCCAGCGGTTCCTGGACAAACACCTGGAGCAAGGCCGGAACGAAATGCAAGGTGGTCACGCCATGCTCGCGCACCAGCTCGGCGATGCGTTGCGGGTCGCGGTGCTCGCCAGGGCCGGCGAGCACCAGCTGGCAACCGTTGGCCAGCGGCCAGAAGCATTCCCACACCGACACGTCGAAGCTGATCGGCGCCTTTTGCATCAGCACGTCGCTGTCATTCAATGCATAGCGCTCCTGCATCCACTGCAGGCGCTCGGCCAGTGCCGCATGGGTGTTGCCAACGCCTTTGGGTTGGCCGGTGGAGCCGGAGGTGTAGATCACATAGGCAAGATTGTCACCGTGCAGGTGCAGGCCCGGCGGCTGGCTTGGCCAGCTGTCGAGCTTGAGGCGGTCCATGGCAATGGCGCTGACCTCGGCCGGCAGGCTCAGGCGCTCGAGCACGTCGCTGTGACTGAGCAGCAGGCTCGCGCCACTGTCGGCGAGCATGTAGGCCAGACGCTCGGCTGGATAATCGACATCCAGCGGCACATAGGCCCCCCCGGCCTTGAGAATGGCCAACAAGCCAATCAGCAGTTGCGGCGAACGATCGGCGGCAATGGCCACGCACACATCCGGGCCGACGCCCTTGTCACGCAGGTAATGGGCCAGACGGTTGGCTTGCTGGTGCAGGCTGGCGTAGTCGAGACAGCCGCCCTGCCACACCAGGGCGGTACGCTCCGGGGTCTTGCGTGCCTGTTCGTTGAGCTGCTCGACCAGCCAATGCTGCGCCTGCGGTGCCGGGGCCTGGCCCCACTCGAGCAACCGCGCGCGGCCCTCGGCATCGAGCAATTGCAGCGCGCCAAGGGTGACGTCAGGTTGCGCGCAGACCTGTTCCAGCAAGCCGGTCAACTGTTCGATCAGGCGCTGCACGGTCGCCGCTTCGAACAGTTCCACGGCGTAGTCGAACGACAGCGTCAGCCTGCCCTGATGGTCCTCTTCACTGTGCAGTTGCAGGTCGAACTTGGCCTCGCGGCTGTGCCAGGGCAGTTCTTCGGCGAGCACCCCCGGGAGGCGGCGCAAGGCGCTGAGGTCGCGCTGCTGATGGTTGAACATGACCTGGAACAGGCCCTGCTCGCGCGCTTCGGGGAAGGCCTCGAGCAGTTGTTCGAACGGCAGGTCCTGGTGGGCCTGGGCCTCCAAGGTGGTGTGGCGCACCTGGGCCAGCAACTGCTTGAACGGCAAGCGGCCATCAAGCTGTGCGCGCAGCACCTGGGTATTGATGAAAAAGCCCACCAGGCCCTGGGTTTCCAGGCGCGGCCGATTGGCGTTGGGCACCCCGACACGGATGTCGGTTTGCCCGCTGTAACGGTGCAACAGGCTCTGGAAACCGGCAAGCAAGACCATGAACAGCGTGGCGTCATGAGCGCGCGCGAGGCTGCGCAAGGCTTCGGCCAGGCTCGGCTGCAGGCGCACGCTCAAGCGCGCGGCGGCATTGCTTTGGCGGTTTGAACGTGGGTAGTCGGTGGCAAGATCGAGCACCGCCTGCTGCTCACCGAGCCGATCCTTCCAGTACGCCAGTTGCCGGGCGCTTTCGCCCTGGGCCAGCCATTGGCGCTGCCAGCTGCCGTAGTCGGCATAGTCCAGGTGCAAAGCCGCCAGCTTGGCCTCCTGGCCCTGGCAATGAGCCGCATACAGGCGCGAGAACTCGTCGATGAGAATGTTCATCGACCAGCCGTCGGCGATGATGTGGTGCAACGTCACCCACAGCTGATGCTCTTCGCTGTCCAGGCGCACCAGAGTCACGCGCAGCAGCGGGCCCTGGTGCAGATCGAAGGGTTGCATGGCTTCGGCTTCGCGCTGCGCCAGCACTTCCTGGTCACTGGCGCCAGACAGATCCAGGCGCTGCACGCTAAACGCCAGGCTCGGCAGGATGCGTTGCAGTGCCTGGCCATCCTCCTCGGCGAACACCGTGCGCAGGGACTCGTGACGCTCGACCAGGGCCTGGAAGCTGGCCTGCAACGCCGCTTCGTCCAGTTCGCCACGCAGGCGCAGGGCACCGGGTATGTTGTATGCCGCGCTGTGCGGCTCAAGCTGCCAGGTCAGCCACAGGCGGTTTTGCGCCAGCGACTGCGGCAGGGCCTGCTCGCGGCCGAGGCGGCTGATGGCACCCCGGGCGACACCGCCATCGTTCTGCAACGCCGTCACCGCGGCGCTGAAGTCGGCCAGGGTCGGCGCCTCGAACAGCACCCGTACGCCCAACTCAAGCCCCAGTTCATCACCCAGGCGCGCACAGACCTGGGTGGCGGCAATCGAGTTGCCGCCGAGCAGGAAGAAGTGATCGTCCGCGGCAATCTGCTCCACGCCCAACTGCTCACGCCACAGACGGCCGATCCGGGCCTGCATGCCGGTCGCCGACGCATCTTGCTCGGCCACGGCCGCCGCCTGCTGATCGGGGAAGCGCGCATAGCAATCGAGGCTGCCGTCGTCCATGCGCAAACGGCAGGCCGAACGCTGCAGCTTGCCGCTGGACGTCTTCGGCAATGCGCCCGGGTTGAGCAGCAGCACCACCGCCGGGGCTTGCTGGCAGGCATCGGCGATCACCTGACGCAGGGTCTTGATCAGGCTCGCCGGGGTCATGATCTTCTGCACGTTGCGGCTGATCTCGACGGCGACGCCAATACCCTCCTCGCCATTGTCATCGACCGCGAATACCGCCACACGCCCTTTGCGCAGGACCTCGACCTCCCGCTCCAGGGTCTTTTCCAGATCTTGCGGGTAGAGGTTGTGCCCGCGCACGATCAGCAGGTCCTTGAGGCGACCGGTAACGAACAGCTCGCCGTCGCGCAAAAAGCCCAGGTCGCCGGTGCGCAGCCAGGTACGCCCGCTCTGTTCGACGAAGGTGGCGGCGGTGGCCTCAGGGTTGCGCCAGTAGCCTTTGGCAATGCTCGGACCGCTGGCCCAGATCTCGCCCACCTGGTTATCGGCCAGCACGGCCAGGCTGTGCGGCTCGACAACCTGCAGCGCATGCTCGGGCTGGCTGCGCCCGCAGCTCATCTGCAGCGAGCCGTTGCCTGGCGCTGCCCGGTTGCATGCCAAGGCCTGGGTATCCAGCTCAAGCGCGCCAATCCCCTGGCCACGGGTGCTGCCGCTGACAAACAGGGTGGCCTCGGCCAGCCCGTAACTGGCGAAAAAGTGTTCCGCGACGAATCCGCAGGGCGCGAACTTGTCGGCAAAGGCCTGCAGGCTGTCCTGGCGGATCGGCTCGGAGCCGGAATAGGCCACCCGCCATTTGCTCAGGTCGAGGCTGGCCATTGCCGCGGCACTGACCCGTTCGCTGCACAGCCGATAGGCGAAATCCGGCCCACCGCTGATGGTGCCACCGTGATCGCTGATCGCCTGCAGCCAGCGCTGCGGCCGCGCCAGAAAATACGCCGGGGCCATCAACACACAAGGCACGCCGCTGAAGATCGGTTGCAGCAGACCACCAATCAGGCCCATGTCGTGGTACAGCGGCAGCCAGCTGACGATCACGTCGTCCGGGTTTGCATCGATACCAAAGCCATGGCGAATCAACACTTCGTTGGCCACCAGGTTGCCGTGGCTGACTTGCACGCCCTTGGGCAAGGCAGTAGAGCCGGAGGTGTACTGCAGGAAGGCAATGTCATCGGCCTGCAAGGTCGGCGCCTGCCAACCGCCAGCCAGCTCCGCTGCCAGGCTATCGACCGCCAGCAATTGCGGCGCCGCGGGGTCGGCCAGCACGTCGAGGGCCTGCAGGCTGTCCTGCAAGGCGCTGATGGTCAGCAACAGGCGTGGCTCGGCATCGTCGATGATCGACAACAGGCGCTCCTGATGGTGGCGTCGTGAAGACTCCGGCGGGTAGGCCGGCACAGCAATCACACCGGCATACAAGCAGCCGAAGAACGCCGCGACGTAGTCCGGGCCACTGGGAAACAACAGGATCGCCCGATCCCCCACTGCAGTGCGCGCCTGCAAGGCAGCGGCGATGGTCCGCGCTCGCAGGTCAAGGTCGCGATAGGAAAGCACGGCTTCATCGCGCGGGTCTTCGGCCAGAAAGCGCAAGGCAACCCGATCCGGGCTGAGCGCTGCACGTTGAGCCAGTGCCTGGACCAGCGTAACCGGGAGTTCGAAGGCGTCCGTCATGGGGGTTCCTGCCAGAGTCTGTACATGAAATCAGGTCTCGGTTGGCGCGCCGGGCGGGCTTCCAGGCAGCGAAGTGCGCCTTGCCAGAGCCGAGGATGTACACAGAGGAACGGATGGCCGGAGGAAATAATTAAGCGGCGGGAACGGCGGGGGCAGCGGCGAAAAAGTGCGGAGTTTGAAGCCGGTCACAAAGCGCGAGCTTAGAAACAAAAGACATAGATACTTATTAACTTTCGCATTTGACAATAATTATCATTAAGAATAGCTTGTCGCACGTCGTAGGAGGCCTCCGATTCTGGAGACTTCCACTTCCCTCTTAGAGATAAGGTGATTTCCATGGCGGAACAACTATCCACAAGTAAGTGCGATTCACCGTTACTCCAGGCGTTTGTCGACAACCGCAGTATCCTGGTCAAGATTGCCGCACGCATCACCGGCTGCCGCTCGCGGGCCGAAGACGTGGTTCAGGATGCGTTCTTCCGGCTCGGATCGGCGCCGCAGATCACGTCCTCGTTCAAGGCCCAGCTTAGCTACCTGTTCCAGATCGTGCGCAACCTGGCCATCGACCACTATCGCAAGCAGGCCATGGAGCTGAAGTACTCCGGCAGCGAAGAGGAAGGCCTGAACGTGGTGATCCAGGGGGCTTCGCCAGAAACCACGCACATCAACTTCGCCACCCTTGAACACATCGCCGATGCCTTGAACGACCTGCCGCAACGCACCCGCTATGCCTTCGAAATGTACCGCCTGCACGGCGTGCCACAGAAAGACATCGCCAAGGAGCTCGGCGTCTCGCCGACCCTGGTCAACTTCATGATTCGCGATGCCCTGGTGCATTGTCGGAAAGTCTCAAGCCAGAGGGCTTGAGCGCGACAAGCTGCAAGCTTCAAGCGGCAAGTGGGTGGTGATGCCGCTTGCCGCTTGAGGGTCAGAGCAACCTGCAACCTTCGAAGAACCGCTCCCGCCCCAGAATCATCAATGCCGCACGCTTGTGCGGAAAGTCGAATTCCTTCTCGCAGTGAAAGCACTGGTCGTGCATGTAGCCGATCATCTTGCCGTTGTCCGCTCGCGGCTCGGCCACCACCCGCTGCGTGCGCGGATCATCCAGGAACAGGTAGTGCACCAGTGCTGACAACCAGCTGGCGACCTTGTGCGGCCCGCGATGCTGCTCTTCCCCCACCAGCATGTGGATGCCGCGGTCGTAATCATCCACCGCATAGAACGGCGCGATACGGTCTTCCTTGGCCCAGTAGGCCTCGAAGTAGGCGAAGGGCTGATCATCGAAACACCCGATCAGGGTCAGGCTGTGCGGATCGGCCTCAAGCTTGCCGAGGTAGTCACGGTGTTGTTCGAGGCTGCCGCCCTCCTGCCAGAAGTTGAGCACCCGCGGGTTGTTCTGCCAGCGATTGAACCGCTCCAGGTCCTGGTCGATTTCCAGGGTGCGTAACGACACCCACGCCCCCAGCCGCGCATCGAAGCGTCGATACACCTCGCCGCGCGGCTTGGGTGCGCGCCGGGGGTGGCGCTTGCCTTCACTGATCTGCATCTGTTGCGGGTAGACGCCGGCGAACGGCTGGCCGAGCCAGGGTTGAGGCAACTGCCAGAACAAGCTGCGCTCACACAGGTACTGGCCCTGGCGCGCGGTGCTGACCAACAGGCCACTGTTCAACGCCTGCGGTGGCGGCTGATCCAGCTGCCAGGTCAGGCGCTGACAACCGGGGTCACGGGCGAACAACCAGTAGCAAACGGCCCACAGGGCTTGTTGCACACGGTCGCGGGCACAGTCTTCAAGCTGAACCTGCAAGGTCTCGCCACGCTGCAGGCGCACACGCACCAACGGGCTGCCTTCCAGCACCAGGCTCAGATGACAATCGCCTTCATCGGCGCTGAGGCTACGCCAGCGAGGCAAGGACAAAGTCGGCGAAGCGGAATCGAATGGCATGATCTTGGCTCACAAGGGAATGATCGGCTCACCCTGGTGAACGTCGCCAACACAGACAAATTTAGTCAGCCTTGGGTGTGCTGACAGTGATGCGATAAGGCTGGAAGATTTTCAGCAACTCGCCATTGGCCCGCAAGGACTGCAACAAACCGGCAAATGCCGGGCCACTGATGGGGGCGCCGGGCCGCAACAGGGCGTAATGATGGTAGACCTGGTCAACGCGATCGGACGCCAGCAACTGCTCGGCGCTTTGCGGATTGCGCACCAGGAAGTCACTGAAATAGGAACGGGTGACCAGGGCAACCTCGGCACGGCCGCGCTGGACCATCAGCAGGTTACTGTCATGGGAATAGGTCAGGGTCGCATTGTAGGTGTCGGCCAGGTACTTGGGGTCGGCGTTGAAATCGGCAAAGGCGTAGTGATAGCCACTGTACAGTGCCAGGCGCTTGCCCTTGAGGTCGCTGAAGTAAGCCTGGTCGCGGCCGGGCTGGCGATGAGCGACGAAGACCTCGGCGTCTTCCAGGCCCATGTCTACACTCTCATGGGGAATCTGCTGCCAGCCCCACGCGGGGTTCTCGAAGATCGCCATGTCGGTGCGCCCCTGCTGGAAGTCACCGAAGCGCCGTTGAATCGAAGTCGGCACCAGGACGAAACGATAACGTTGCTGGACGTTGTTCAGCGCCTCGACCAGTTGCGGCAGCAGGCCGGTGTCGGCGCCTTGCTCCGGGCGCACGGTGTAGGGCGGGAAGTGTGCGGCCCCGACTTTGACCTCGATCTCTGCTGCCGCCCAAGCCGAGGGGGCCAGCCATATCGCGGCAAGCATTAACAACAAGGGCACCGTCTGTGGCATGGGCGCTGGACTCAAAGCAACACACTCTTTGCGGGATTAAACCGGAATCTAGCTAAGCTAGGCGTTTTCAAGGCGTTGCACAACTGTCGGTTACGCCAAGCGCAGCAGGCAAAATGCCAGGGGATACCCGGTTGGTCCGAGTTTGGCTACGCTCTTAGCAGTCTTGCATGGGAGCCTACTATGGGCCATTGGCTGGTGATCGACCTTGAAGCAACCACCGACGATGGTGGCTGGCCGGTCACAGATATGGAAATCATCGAAATCGGTGCGGCGCTGGTTGACCGCAAGGGCCGCGAAGTTGGTCATTTTCAGCGTTTCGTGCGCCCCAGGCGACGGCCGCAACTGACCCCGTTCTGCCGTGAACTGACGCACATCAGCCAGGCCAATGTCGATACAGCGGCGACCTTCGCCCAGGTGTGGGCGCAGTTCGAGCGCTGGCTCGAGCATCACGCCGGGCACCTTGAGGGTTGGGTCAGCTGGGGTGACTACGACCGCAAACAACTGTTGCAGGAATGGCAGCAGTACCAGGTCCACAGCTTGCTCGCCGAGTTGCCGCACATCAACCTCAAGCAACGCTTCGCCAAAGCCCGCCAGTTGCAACGGCCGCTGGGACTCAATGGCGCGTTGCAACTCGCCGGCCTGCAATTCAGTGGGCGCCAGCACCGGGCCCTGGAAGACGCCCGCAATACGGCCCGTCTGCTGCCCCTGTCGCTGCCGGCCAACGGCACCTGAAAGCGGATGACGACGCTGCGGGCCTTGGGCATACTGGCCTGCCTTTTTAGCCCCTTTTCAGGAGTCGCCCATGTTTAAAGTCAACGAGTACTTTGATGGCACGGTCAAGTCGATCGCCTTCGGCACCGCTGAAGGTCCGGCCACGGTTGGCGTGATGGCCCCGGGCGAATACGAGTTCGGCACTGCCCAGCGCGAAATCATGCACGTGGTGTCGGGTGCCCTGACCGTCAAACTGCCCGACAGCGACAACTGGGAAACCTTCAGCGCCGGTAGCCAGTTCAATGTCCCGGCCAACAGCAAGTTCCAACTCAAGGTAGCGGTTGATACTGCCTACCTGTGCGAGTATCGCGGCTAAGCCTGAATCAGGCGCCGACCCCATCGCTGGCAAGCCAGCTCCCACAAGTTGTTCACTGCAACCCTTGTGGGAGCTGGCTTGCCAGCGATGGGCTGCGCAGCAGCCCCCTCACTTCAGAAACGCGACAATCCTGTCCGCCGCCGTCGCCAGATGCTCGCCATGGCTGAACCCGGAAGCCTTCAGCGGCTTCAAGTCATGATCCCCCGCCTGCAGCCAGCACAGCTCAATCGCTGACGACAGCTCATAGCCTTCCACCGTTTGCCGATTGCCCAGGGCATCGCGCTCGCCCTGAACGATCAGGGTCGGTGTCTTCAGCCCGGCCAGGTGCGCCACCCGCGGCTTCTCTGGTTTGCCGGCGGCATAAAACGGATAACCCAGGCACACCAGCGCATCGGCGCCCAACTCGTCGGCCAGCAAACTCGCCATGCGCCCGCCCATGGACTTGCCGCCGATGGCCAACGCCCCAGTGACCAATGGTCGCACCTGCGCATACACCTCACGCCAGCAGTCCAGTAATTGGGCCTGCGGATTTGGCGGCCTTTTGCCACCATCGATGCGCCGCTGGGCCATGTAGGGGAACTCGAAGCGCAGCACCCCCAGCCCTTGCTCCGCCAGCCTTTGCGCGATTTCCTGCATGAACCCGCTGTCCATCGGCGCCCCCGCGCCATGGGCCAGGATCAGGCACCGCGATTGCTGGCCATCCCCCTGATTTTGCGGGGCATTCCACCGCCAGCCGCGGCTTTCGACCAGCCGCGCCCATTGATCCCCGTCAATACCGGCCAGTTGCCCATTACTCATGCTTGCCTCGCTGTTTAGTCTGCCTATAACCGTGGATGGGAACCCATACATGAACACAACCAGCAGTACCGCCTACAACTACAAGGTGGTCCGCCAATTCGCCATTATGACGGTGGTGTGGGGAATCGTCGGGATGGGGCTCGGCGTTTTTCTCGCCGCGCAACTCGTCTGGCCTTCGCTCAACTTCGACCTCCCCTGGACCAGCTTCGGCCGCCTGCGACCGCTGCACACCAACGCGGTGATCTTCGCCTTCGGTGGTTGCGCACTGTTCGCCGCTTCCTACTATTCGGTCCAGCGCACCTGCCAGACCACCCTGTTCTCGCCACGCCTGGCAGCTTTCACCTTCTGGGCCTGGCAACTGGTGATTCTGCTGGCTGCGATCAGCCTGCCGCTGGGTTATACCAGCTCCAAGGAATACGCCGAACTGGAATGGCCGATCGACATCCTCATCACCATTGTCTGGGTGGCCTATGCCGTGGTGTTCTTCGGCACCCTGATGAAGCGCACCACCAAGCACATTTATGTGGGTAACTGGTTCTTCGGCGCGTTCATCATCACCGTGGCGATCCTGCACATCGTCAACAACCTGGAAGTGCCAGTCAGCCTGACCAAGTCCTACTCGCTGTACGGTGGCGCCACCGACGCCATGGTCCAGTGGTGGTACGGTCACAACGCCGTGGGCTTCTTCCTGACTGCCGGCTTCCTGGGCATGATGTACTACTTCGTGCCAAAACAGGCCGAACGTCCGGTGTATTCCTATCGCCTGTCGATCGTGCACTTCTGGGCGCTGATCACCCTGTACATCTGGGCAGGTCCCCACCACCTGCACTACACCGCCCTGCCCGACTGGGCACAATCGCTGGGCATGATCATGTCGCTGGTCCTCCTGGCGCCAAGCTGGGGCGGCATGATCAACGGCATGATGACCCTCTCGGGCGCCTGGCATAAGCTGCGCAGCGACCCGATCCTGCGCTTCCTCGTGGTCTCCCTGGCGTTCTACGGCATGTCGACCTTCGAAGGCCCGATGATGGCGATCAAGACCGTCAACGCCCTGTCGCACTACACCGACTGGACCATCGGCCACGTACACGCCGGTGCGTTGGGCTGGGTGGCGATGATCTCGATCGGCGCCCTGTACCACATGATCCCGAAAATCTTCGGCCGCGAGCAGATGTACAGCCTCGGCCTGATCAACGCGCACTTCTGGCTGGCAACCATCGGCACCGTGCTCTACATCGCCTCGATGTGGGTCAACGGCATCGCCCAGGGCCTGATGTGGCGCGCAGTCAACGAAGACGGCACGCTGACCTACTCCTTCGTCGAAACCCTGGTGGCCAGCCACCCAGGCTTCATCGTGCGCTTCGTCGGCGGGGCGATCTTCCTTACCGGCATGCTGCTGATGGCGTACAACACCTGGCGCACCGTGCGTGCCCCGGTGGCCGCGACTGCCCCTGCCGCCGCGCAGCTGGCCTGAGGAGACCCTGATGAAACACGAAGTAATCGAGAAGAACGTCTTCCTGCTGGTGCTGTTGATGGTGTTTGCCGTCAGCATCGGCGGCTTGACCCAGATCGTCCCGCTGTTCTTCCAGGACGTCACCAACAAGCCGGTCGAAGGCATGAAGCCCTACACCGCGCTGCAACTGGAAGGCCGCGACGTCTACATCCGTGAAGGCTGCGTGCAGTGCCACTCGCAGATGATCCGTCCGTTCCGCGCCGAAACCGAACGCTACGGCCACTACTCGGTCGCCGGTGAAAGCGTCTGGGACCATCCGTTCCTCTGGGGCTCCAAGCGTACCGGCCCGGACCTGGCCCGCGTTGGCGGCCGCTACTCCGATGACTGGCACCGTGCGCACCTGTACAACCCGCGCAACGTCGTGCCCGAGTCGAAGATGCCGGCCTACCCATGGCTGGTCGCCAACCCAGTCGACAGCAGCCACACCGAGACCAAGCTGCGCACCATGCGCACCCTCGGCGTGCCGTACACCGATGCCGACATCGGCGGCGCGGTGGAGTCGCTCAAGGGCAAGACCGAAATGGACGCGCTGGTCGCCTACCTGCAGGTGCTCGGCACCGCGATCAAGAACAAGAGGTAAGCGCCATGGACTTCACACTGGATATCGGCCAATTGCGAGGCCTGGGCACCCTGCTGGTGGCCATCGCCTTCATCGGCCTGTCGCTGTGGGTGTTCAACGGCCGGCGTGACCGTGAATTCGCCGAAGCCAGCCTGCTGCCGTTCGCCGACGACCGCCTGGCACCTGCCGCCAACGAACCCGAACCGAGGAGTAACGGGCAATGACCACCTTCTGGAGTACGTACATCAGCGTACTGACCATCGGCAGCCTGATCGGCCTGACCTGGCTGCTGCTGGGCACCCGCAAGGGTGAAACCAAAGGCACCACCGACCAGACCATGGGCCACAGCTTCGACGGCATCGAGGAGTACGACAACCCGCTGCCCAAGTGGTGGTTCTGGCTGTTCGTCGGCACCCTGGTGTTTTCGGTCGGCTACCTGATCCTCTATCCGGGCCTGGGCAACTGGAAAGGCATCCTGCCGGGCTATGAAGACGGCTGGACCCAGACCAACGAATGGCAAAAGGAAATGAACAAGGCCGATGCCAAGTTCGGACCGATCTTCGCCAAATTCGCCGCCATGCCGGTGGAAGAAGTGGCCAAGGATCCGCAGGCGCTGAAAATGGGCGGCCGTCTGTTCGCCTCCAACTGCGCGGTGTGCCACGGCTCGGACGCCAAGGGTGCCTACGGCTTCCCTAACCTCACCGACAAGGACTGGCGCTGGGGCGGCGAGCCGGAAACCATCAAGGCTTCGATCATGGGCGGTCGTCACGGGGTAATGCCGGCCTGGGCCGAAGTGATTGGCGAACAAGGCGTTGCCGACGTGGCCGCGTTCGTGCTGACCAACCTCGATGGCCGCAGCCTGCCGCAAGACGCCAAGGCCGACCCTGCCAACGGCGAGAAGCTGTTCGCCACCAACTGCGTAGCCTGCCACGGCCCGCAAGGCAAGGGCACCCCGGCCATGGGCGCACCGGACCTGACCCACCCGACCGCGTTCATCTACGGTTCGAGCTTCGCCCAACTGCAGCAGACCATCCGTTATGGCCGCCAGGGCCAGATGCCTGCCCAGGAAGCGATCCAGGGCAACGACAAGGTCCACCTGCTGGCCGCCTATGTCTACAGCCTGTCCCAGGAGGAACCTGCACAAGGCGAAACCCTGTCTGCCAAGTAAAACGATTGAGTAACTGAGCCTTGACTCAAACCGCCGCATCGGCACCCGATGCGGCGGTTCCCTTCGCCCCTTGCGACCAAGTGTCGCACCCCGCCCTGCCCCCGCCTTGCACCCCCCTCGATCACAACTAAGCTTGTTGCCACAGCGACTGAAACAGCCGGCGCGCTTGCACCTTTTTGGGGCATTTTTCGTCAGCGGTTCTGCGCAAAGGCTGATGGGGCCGACTCAAGCGCCGATGTGCGAGTGATCAACGGCACTGAGCAAGCGTTCGGCAGAAGCCTTTGCCTTAGACGAAAAATCAAATTTTGGTACACATATCAATTAATTAATTGTGTACAATTTTACCGCCGAAAAGGCTCGAAACCGCTGTGGGGCAGGCGTTGGCAAGGATCGGCGCGGGCGCCATCGCGTTGCAATAACCACACGGTTTATACATACTTGCGCCGATTTTTACCCTATAAAAACACCCAAACCGTGGAACCTTAGAATGAGCACAGCAATCAGTCCGACTGCTTATAACTATAAGGTCGTCCGCCAGTTCGCCATCATGACGGTGGTCTGGGGGATCCTTGGCATGGGGCTTGGTGTCTTCATCGCCTCGCAACTGGTCTGGCCCCAGCTTAACCTGGACCTGCCGTGGACGAGCTTCGGACGCCTTCGCCCGCTGCACACCAACCTGGTGATCTTCGCCTTCGGTGGTTGTGCACTGTTTGCCACTTCCTACTATGTCGTGCAGCGAACCTGCCAGACGCGACTGATTTCCGACAGCCTTGCGGCCTTCACCTTCTGGGGTTGGCAAGCGGTGATCGTCGGTGCGCTCATTACCTTGCCGCTGGGCTACACCACGACCAAGGAATACGCCGAGCTGGAATGGCCGATCGCCGTTTTGCTGGCCATTGTCTGGGTCACCTACGGTGTGGTGTTCTTCGGTACCATCGTCAAGCGCAAGACCAAGCACATCTATGTGGGCAACTGGTTCTACGGCGCCTTCATCGTCGTCACCGCGATGCTGCACATCGTCAACCACGCCTCCTTGCCGGTCAGCCTGTTCAAGTCCTACTCGGCTTATTCGGGTGCCACCGACGCAATGATCCAGTGGTGGTACGGCCACAACGCCGTGGGCTTCTTCCTGACCACCGGCTTCCTGGGCATGATGTACTACTTCGTGCCAAAGCAGGCCGAGCGTCCGATCTACTCCTATCGCCTGTCGATCGTGCACTTCTGGGCACTGATCACCCTGTACATCTGGGCAGGTCCCCACCACCTGCACTACACCGCCCTGCCGGACTGGGCGCAGTCGCTGGGCATGGCCATGTCGATCATCCTCCTGGCGCCAAGCTGGGGCGGCATGATCAACGGCATGATGACCCTCTCGGGCGCCTGGCATAAGCTGCGCACCGACCCGATCCTGCGCTTCCTGGTGGTCTCCCTGGCCTTCTACGGCATGTCGACCTTCGAAGGTCCGATGATGGCGATCAAGACCGTCAACTCGCTGTCGCACTACACCGACTGGACCGTGGGCCACGTCCACGCCGGCGCCCTGGGCTGGGTCGCGATGATCTCGATCGGCGCCCTGTACCACATGATTCCGAAGGTCTACGGCCGCGAGCAGATGCACAGCACCGGCCTGATCAACGCGCACTTCTGGCTGGCGACCATCGGTACCGTGCTGTACATCTCCTCGATGTGGGTCAACGGCATCACCCAGGGCCTGATGTGGCGTGCAATCAACGACGACGGCACCCTCACCTACTCCTTCGTCGAAGCCCTGCAAGCCAGCCATCCGGGCTTTATCGTCCGCGCCCTGGGCGGTGCGTTCTTCGCCTCCGGCATGCTGCTGATGGCGTACAACGTTTTCCGTACCGTACGCGCCTCGAAGCCGGCCGAAGCTGAAGCCGCCGCTCAGATCGCTGTAGTTGGAGCTCACTGATGAAGCATGAAGTAGTCGAGAAGAATATCGGCCTGCTGGCCTTCTTCATGGTCATCGCCGTGAGCATCGGCGGCCTGACCCAGATCGTCCCGCTGTTCTTCCAGGACGTCACCAACAAGCCGGTCGAGGGCATGAAGCCGCGTACCGCGCTGGAGCTCGAAGGCCGCGACATCTACATCCGCGAAGGCTGCGTGCAGTGCCACTCGCAGATGATCCGTCCGTTCCGCGCCGAAACCGAACGCTACGGCCACTACTCGGTCGCCGGTGAAAGCGTCTGGGATCACCCGTTCCTGTGGGGTTCCAAGCGTACCGGCCCGGACCTGGCCCGCGTTGGCGGCCGTTACTCCGACGACTGGCACCGTGCTCACCTGTACAACCCGCGCAACGTCGTGCCCGAGTCGAAGATGCCGGCCTACCCATGGCTGGTGGAGAACAAGCTCGACGGCAAGGATACGGTGAAGAAGATGGAAGTCTTGCGCACCCTCGGCACGCCGTACACCGATGAAGACATCGCCGGTGCCCGCGACGCGGTCAAGGGCAAGACTGAAATGGACGCCCTGGTTGCCTACCTGCAAGGCCTGGGCACCATCATCAAAAGCAAACGGTGACATTGATGGATATCGGGATGATTCGTGGCCTGGGCACCGTCGTGGTGATGGTGGCCTTTATCGGCCTGGCGTTGTGGGTGTTCAGTTCTCGGCGCAAGTCAGAGTTCGACGAAGCGACCATGCTGCCCTTCGCGGATGATCCCGAAGCCAGCAAGCACGTCGAGCAAGCGCAAGCGAAAGCGTCTAGGAGTAACAACGAATGACTACCTTCTGGAGTCTGTACGTCACCGTTTTGAGTCTGGGCACCATCTTCGCCCTGACCTGGCTGCTGCTGTCCACCCGCAAGGGCCAGCGCAGCGAAACCACCGAAGAAACCGTGGGGCACGCCTACGACGGCATCGAGGAATACGACAACCCGCTGCCCAAATGGTGGTTCATGCTGTTCGTCGGCACCATCGTTTTTGCCCTGGGCTACCTGGTGCTGTACCCCGGCCTGGGTAACTGGAAAGGCCTGCTGCCGGGCTACCAGTACCTGGACAACGACAAGAAAACCGAGTTCGCCAACGGCCAGGCCGGCTGGACCGGCGTGCACGAGTGGGAGAAGGAAATGGCCCGCTCGGACGCCAAGTTCGGGCCGATCTTCGCCAAATTCGCCTCGATGCCTATCGAAGAAGTCGCCAAGGACCCGCAAGCGCTGAAGATGGGCGGCCGTCTGTTCGCCTCCAACTGCGCGGTGTGCCACGGCTCGGACGCCAAGGGCTCCTACGGCTTCCCCAACCTCACCGACAACGACTGGCGCTGGGGCGGCGAGCCGGAAACCATCAAGGCCACCATCATGGGTGGTCGTCACGGGGTGATGCCGGCCTGGGCCGAAGTGATTGGCGAACAAGGCGTTGCCGACGTGGCCGCGTACGTGCTGACCAACCTCGATGGCCGCAGCCTGCCCAAGGACGCCAAGGCCGATCCAGCCAACGGCCAGAAGCTGTTTGCCACCAACTGCGTGGCCTGCCACGGCCCTGAAGGCAAGGGCACCCCGGCCATGGGTGCGCCAAACCTGACCCACCCGACCGCGTTCATCTATGGTTCGAGCTTCGCTCAACTGCAGCAGACCATCCGTTACGGCCGCCAGGGCCAGATGCCTGCCCAGGAAGCGATCCAGGGCAACGACAAGGTCCACCTGCTGGCTGCCTATGTCTACAGCCTGTCGCACCAGCCTGAGAAGACTGCTGAAGCGAAGTAATTCGCGAGTGTAGCAAAAGGCCCCGTCAGTGCAGACTGGCGGGGCTTTTTTTCGAGCGCTATGCGCTCGATCGCCGGCAAGCCGGCTCCCACAAAGGACTCGCGCGCCCCTGTCGAGGCGGCTTGCCGGCGATGAGCCCGTGCGGATCACGCCTGTGCATGACCCATGTCAATTGACACGGGCCAATACACTATTACCCGCAATTCCCCAATGCGGCCAAAAGTCGCACCCCTCCCCCCTACCCGCAGGACAGGCGTATCATGCGCCCTAGAGCAGCAAGCTTCCGACTGCGGCCGGCAGGTACTGGCCGCGGCACTTCTCCACTGCCGTGGGACTCAATGATGAGCAAGCAGATTCCGGTACATGACGTCACCCCGCCTGCCAGTAAAGACAACAGCAGCGTCGACCTCTACGCCTCGCGTGAAAAGATCTACACCCGCGCCTTCACCGGCGTGTTCCGTAACCTGCGCATGGTCGGCGGCGCCGTCCTGTTCCTGCTGTACTTCGGTACGGTGTGGCTGAACTGGAGTGGCCACCAGGCCGTGTGGTGGAACCTGCCGGAGCGCAAGTTCTACATTTTCGGCACCACCATCTGGCCTCAGGATTTCATCCTGCTCTCGGGGTTGTTGATCGTCGCCGCCTTCGGCCTGTTCTTTATCACCGTGTACGCCGGCCGCGTATGGTGCGGCTATACCTGCCCGCAAAGTGTGTGGACCTGGATCTTCATGTGGTGCGAGAAAGTCACCGAAGGTGACCGCAACCAACGCATGAAACTCGACAAGGCGCCGATGAGCGGCAACAAGTTTCTGCGCAAGCTGGCCAAGCACAGCCTGTGGCTGAGCATCGGCTTTGTCACCGGCATGACCTTTGTTGGCTACTTCTCGCCGATCCGCGAACTGGTGATTGAGTTCTTTACCGGCCAGGCCGACGGCTGGGCGTACTTCTGGGTTGGTTTCTTCACCCTGGCCACCTACGGCAACGCCGGCTGGCTGCGCGAGCAGGTATGCGTGTACATGTGCCCCTATGCACGCTTCCAGAGCGTGATGTTCGACAAGGACACCCTGATCGTTTCCTACGACCCGCGCCGCGGCGAAACCCGCGGCCCGCGCAAGAAAGACCTGGACTACAAGGCCAAGGGCCTGGGCGACTGCATCGACTGCACCATGTGCGTTCAGGTGTGCCCGACCGGCATCGACATCCGCGACGGCCTGCAGATCGAGTGCATCGGCTGCGCCGCCTGCATCGATGCCTGCGACACCATCATGGACAAGATGAACTACCCCAAAGGCCTGATCAGCTACACCACCGAGCACAACCTCTCAGGGCAGAAGACCCACATGGTGCGCCCGCGCCTGATCGGCTATGCCGTCGTGTTGTTGACCATGATCGGCCTGCTTGCCAGCGCCTTCGTCATGCGCTCGCTGGTCGGTTTCGACGTCAGCAAGGACCGCGTGCTGTACCGCGAGAACGCCCAGGGGCGGATCGAGAACGTCTACAGCCTGAAGGTCATGAACAAGGACCAGCGCGATCACGTCTACGTGCTCGACGCTGGCGGCCTGCCCGACCTCAAGCTTGAAGGCGCACGGGAAATACGCGTCGCTGCCGGCGACATTGTCAGCCTGCCGGTACAACTGTCGATGGCGCCGGAACAACTGCCGTCGACCACCAACGAAGTCATCTTCACCCTCAAGGACGCTGACGACAGCGCCACCCAGGTTGAAGCCAAGAGCCGCTTCATCGGCCCGCAAATTCGATAAGAGACTGAGCCCATGCCTTCTGCAACTGCCGCTAGCCCCTGGTACAAGCACCTCTGGCCGTGGATCATCATCGGTGTACTGGCCACCTCGGTGACCCTCAGCCTGACCATGGTGACCATTGCGGTGAACAACCCGGACAACTTGGTCAACGATAACTACTACGAGGCCGGCAAAGGCATCAACCGCTCGCTGGACCGCGAGCTGCTGGCCCAGACCCTCAACCTCAAGGCCAGCGTGCACCTGGATGAGCTGACCGGCGAAGTCGACGTGCGCCTGACCGGCAACAGCCAGCCGCAGACCCTGGAGCTGAACCTGATCTCGCCGACCCAGCCGCAAAAGGACCGCAAGATCGCCCTGACCCGCAGCGACAGCGAAGCCGGCCGTTACCTTGGCCAACTCAGCGACAAGGTCGAAGGCCGTCGTTTCGTCGAGCTGCTGGGCAGCCAGGACCAGCATGTCTGGCGCCTGTTCGAGGAAGAAGAAGTCGCCCACGACAAGACCCTGGTACTCGGGGACGAGGCGCTGCAAGGGGCTGAACACCTCGAGAAATGAGTCGCCCCTATCGCTGGCAAGCCAGCGCCCACAGGTTGCACTATCCCTGTGGGAGCTGGCTTGCCAGCGATGCGGCCACCCTAAAAACCTGCGACGACTACCATGACCAGCCCCACGCCCTGCTACCACTGCGCCCTGCCCGTGCCTGCCGGCAGCCACTTCACCGCCCAGGTGCTCGGCCAGCCACGGGCGTTCTGCTGCCCTGGCTGCCAGGCAGTGGCCGAAGCCATCGTCGCCGGCAACCTGGAAAGCTATTACCAGCACCGCAGTGAAGCCAGCGCCAACCCCGACGCCCTGCCCCAGCAACTGGTCGACGAACTGGCCCTGTACGACCGCGCCGATGTGCAAAAGCCCTTCGTGCGCCACAGTGGCGAGCTGGCCGAAACCACCCTGCTGATCGAAGGCATCAGCTGCGCGGCCTGTGGCTGGCTGATCGAGAAACACCTGCGCAACCTGCCGGCGGTGGCCGAGGCGCGGCTGAACCTGTCCAACCACCGCCTGCAGGTCAGCTGGGCCGACAGCCAGTTGCCGCTGTCCAAGCTGCTCGCCGAGTTACGCCATATCGGCTACGCCGCTCACCCCTACCAGGCCGATCGCGCCGCCGAACAACTGGCCAGTGAAAACCGCACCGCGCTGCGCCAGCTGGGCGTCGCCGGGTTGTTGTGGTTCCAGGCGATGATGGCGACCATGGCCACCTGGCCGGAATTCAACATCGACCTGAGCCCCGAGCTGCACACCATCCTGCGCTGGGTAGCGATGTTCCTCACCACGCCGATCGTGTTCTACAGCTGCGCGCCGTTCTTTCGGGGTGCCGCCCGCGACTTGCGCACCCGCCACCTGACCATGGACGTCTCGGTATCGCTGGCCATCGGCCTGGCCTACGGCGCCGGGATCTGGACCGCAATCACCGGCAGTGGCGAGCTGTACTTCGACGCCGTGGGCATGTTTGCCCTCTTCCTGCTGGCCGGGCGCTACCTTGAACGCCGCGCCCGCGAACGCACGGCCGCCGCCACCGCGCAACTGGTCAACCTGCTGCCGGCCTCGTGCCTGCGCCTGGGCGCGGCCGGGCAGAGCGAGCGGATCCTGCTCAGCGAGCTGCGCCTGAAGGACTGCGTGCTGATCCAGCCCGGTCATGTGATCCCCGCCGACGGGCGTATTGTCAGCGGCCAGTCGAGCATCGACGAATCGCTGCTGACCGGCGAATACCTGCCACAACCGCGCAGCGCCGGCGACGCGGTCACTGCCGGCACCCTGAACGTCGAAAGCGCGCTGACCGTCGAGGTCCAGGCCCTGGGCCAGGACACCCGCCTGTCGGCCATCGTCCGCCTGCTGGAGCGGGCGCAGTCGGAAAAACCGCGCCTGGCGGAAATCGCCGACCGCGCCTCGCAATGGTTTTTGCTGTTCACTCTGATCGCCTCGGCCGCCATCGGCCTGCTGTGGTGGCAGATCGACCCGGCGCGGGCGTTCTGGATCGTCCTGGCCATGCTGGTTGCCACCTGCCCCTGCGCCCTGTCGCTGGCCACCCCGACCGCGCTGACCGCCGCCACCGGCACCCTGCACAAGCTCGGCCTGCTGCTGACCCGCGGCCATGTGCTGGAAGGCCTGAACCAGATCGACACGGTAATCTTCGACAAGACCGGCACCCTCACCGAAGGCCGCCTGACCCTGCGGGCGATTCGCCCCTTGAGCGATACCGATGCCGACCGCTGCCTGATGCTCGCCGCGGCCCTCGAGAACCGCTCCGAGCACCCCATCGCCCGCGCGTTTGGCCGCGCCAGCCAGGCCGCCGACGAGGTCCAGGCAATGCCCGGCCTCGGCCTGGAAGGCAAGGTTGGCCAACAGCAACTGCGCATCGGCGAAGCGGGTTTCGTCTGCGCCCTCAGTGGCACCACCGCTCCGGCGATGCCGGACGAAGCCGGGCAATGGTTGCTGCTCGGTGACCAGCGAGGCCCGCTGGCCTGGTTCGTCCTCGACGACCGCCTGCGCAGCGACGCCGCCGACCTGCTGGCCGCCTGCCGTGCCCGTGGCTGGCACACCCTGCTGTTGTCCGGCGACAGCTCGCCGATGGTCCACAGCGTGGCCGCCGTACTGCAGATCGACCAGGCCATCGGCGGCCTGCGCCCGGACGACAAGCTGGACAAACTCAAGGCCTTGCAGCAGCAAGGGCGCAAGGTGCTGATGCTCGGCGACGGGGTCAACGATGTGCCCGTGCTGGCCGCCGCCGATATCAGTATCGCCATGGGCTCGGCCACCGACCTGGCGAAAACCAGCGCCGACGCCGTGCTGCTGTCCAACCGCCTGGACGCCCTGGTCCAGGCCTTCAGCCTGGCCCGCCGCACCCGACGGATCATTATCGAGAACCTGCTGTGGGCCACGGCGTATAATGGCGTCATGCTGCCGTTTGCCGCGCTGGGCTGGATCACGCCAATCTGGGCGGCGGTCGGCATGTCGGTCAGTTCGCTGATCGTGGTCCTCAATGCCCTGCGCCTGACCCGCGCCAGCGGCTTGCCGGCCAGCCATGCGCCAGCCACTGCCACGCATCCCGCGACGGCCTGACCAGGAGCCTCCATGCCCGCGCTTTACATCATGATCCCGGCCGCCCTGCTGATCGTCGCCATCGCCATCTACATCTTCTTCTGGGCGGTGGACAGCGGCCAGTACGATGACCTCGACGGCCCGGCCCACAGCATCCTGTTCGACGACCAGGACCCGCAGCACCAGGCCGCGATGGACGAGGCCGACGGCAAGAAACCCGACGACGGTACGCCGCCTCGTGACTGAACTTCTACCCCTGCTCAGCTCGGCTCTGATCCTCGGCCTGCTCGGCGGCGGTCACTGCCTGGGCATGTGCGGCGGCCTGATGGGCGCGCTGACCCTGGCCATTCCCAAGGAACAACGCAGCCGTCGTTTTCGCCTGCTGCTGGCCTACAACCTGGGGCGCATCCTCAGTTACGCCCTGGCCGGCCTGTTGCTGGGCCTGGCTGGCTGGGCCGTGGCCAACAGCCCGGTGGCGACGGCCATGCGCGTCCTGGCCGCACTGTTGCTGATCAGCATGGGCCTGTACCTGGCCGGCTGGTGGAGCGGCTTGACCCGCATCGAAGGCCTGGGTCGGGGCTTGTGGCGGCATATCCAGCCCGTGGCCAACCGCCTGCTACCGGTCTCCAGCCTGCCACGCGCGCTACTGCTTGGCGCCCTGTGGGGCTGGCTGCCATGCGGGCTGGTATACAGCACCCTGCTCTGGGCGGCGAGCCAGGGCAATGCCGCCGACAGCGCGCTGCTGATGCTGGCCTTCGGCCTTGGCACCTGGCCAGTACTGCTTGCCACCGGTCTTGCCGCCGAACGCACCAGCGCCCTGCTGCGCCAGCGCGGTGTGCGCATCGCCGGCGGTGTGCTGGTGATGCTGTTTGGCCTGTGGACCCTGCCAGGGCCGCACCAGCACTGGCTGATGGGCCACTGAAGCGGCGTTGATACAAATCAACACGGGTTTGCCCCGCGCTCCCTAGACTCCGGACACTGCTGCTTTTTCTGGGGACTGCCCGCATGCTCGACGTTCTTCGTTGGGACTCCGACCTGATTCGCCGCTACGACCTGGCCGGCCCACGCTACACCTCCTACCCGACCGCGGTGCAATTGCACAGCGAAGTCGGCTCCTTCGACCTGCTGCACGCCCTGCGTGACAGCCGTCGCGCCGTACGCCCGCTGTCGATCTATGTGCATGTGCCGTTCTGCGCCAACATCTGCTACTACTGCGCCTGCAACAAGGTCATCACCAAGGACCGTGGCCGCGCCGCGCCCTACCTGCAACGCCTGGAACAAGAAATCCAGCTGATCGCCTGCCACCTGGACCCCAAGCAGACCGTCGAGCAACTGCACTTTGGCGGCGGTACCCCGACCTTCCTCAGCCACGTCGAGCTGCGCCAGTTGATGGCCCACCTGCGCCAGCATTTCAACCTGCTGGAGGACGACTCTGGCGACTACGGCATCGAGATCGACCCGCGCGAGGCCGACTGGTCGACCATGGGCCTGCTCCGCGAACTGGGTTTCAACCGCGTCAGCCTCGGCGTGCAAGACCTTGACCCGCTGGTGCAACGGGCGATCAACCGCCTGCAGAGCCTGGAGCAGACCCGGGCGATCATCGAAGCGGCGCGCACCCTGCAGTTTCGCTCGATCAACCTCGATCTGATCTACGGCCTGCCCAAGCAGACCCCGGAAGGTTTTGCCCGTACCGTCGAAGAAGTGATCAAGCTGCAACCGGACCGCCTTTCGGTGTTCAACTACGCCCACTTGCCGGAGCGCTTCATGCCCCAGCGGCGTATCGACAGCGCCGATTTGCCGGCCCCGGCGGCAAAGCTGGAAATGCTCCACAACACCATCGAGCAACTGACCGCCGCTGGTTACGTGTACATCGGCATGGACCACTTCGCCCTGCCCGATGACGAACTGGCGATTGCCCAGGAAGAGTCGACCCTGCAGCGCAACTTCCAGGGCTACACCACCCACGGGCATTGCGACCTGATTGGCCTGGGGGTCTCGGCCATCAGCCAGATCGGCGACTTGTACTGCCAGAACAGCAGCGACCTCAACACCTACCAGGACACTTTGTCCACCGCTCAACTGGCCACCAGCCGCGGCTTGATCTGCAGCGAAGATGACCGCCTGCGCCGGGCGGTGATCCAGCAATTGATCTGCCATTTCGAACTGGACTTCGCGACCATCGAGCGGGATTTCACCATCGACTTTCGCGGCTACTTCAACGACCAGTGGCCCGCCCTGCAGGCCATGCACGAGGATGGCCTGGTCGAACTGGGCAACGACAGCATCAAGGTGCTGCCCGCCGGACGGCTGCTGGTGCGCTCGGTGTGCATGGTGTTCGATGCCTACCTGGACCTGCATAACCGCCAACGTTTCTCCCGGGTTATCTGAGGTTTTTTGTCGCACTCCTATCCTGCCTGGCCTCGGCACAATCGTCCAAGCTGGCCGAAACACCCTAGCCTGGGTTACCCTTACGGCTTATGTGTGCTTTCCCACAAGGATTGAAGAAATGTCCGAGCCAGTCAAACTGCGCCCCCACAACCAGGCCCATTGCAAGGATTGCAGCCTGGCGCCTCTGTGCCTGCCCTTGTCGCTGAACTTGGAAGACATGGATGCACTGGATGAAATCGTCAAACGCGGGCGTCCGCTGAAAAAAGGCGAGTTTCTGTTCCGCCAGGGCGACAATTTCGGCTCGGTCTACGCGGTGCGCTCCGGCGCCCTGAAAACCTTCAGCCTGAGCGACAGTGGCGAAGAGCAGATCACTGGCTTCCACCTGCCCAGCGAACTGGTCGGCCTGTCGGGCATGGACACCGAAGCCTACCCGGTCTCGGCCCAGGCCCAGGAAACCACGTCGGTCTGCGAAATCCCCTTCGAACGCCTGGATGAGCTGTCGGTGCAACTGCCACAGTTGCGCCGTCAGTTGATGCGGGTGATGAGCCGCGAAATCCGCGACGACCAGCAGATGATGCTGTTGCTGTCGAAAAAGACCGCCGACGAGCGCATCGCCACCTTCCTGGTCAACCTCTCGGCGCGCTTCCGTGCCCGTGGCTACTCGGCCAACCAGTTCCGCCTGAGCATGTCGCGCAACGAGATCGGCAACTACCTGGGCCTGGCGGTCGAGACCGTCTCGCGGGTGTTCACGCGCTTCCAGCAAAACGGCCTGATCCAGGCCGAAGGCAAGGAAATCCATATCCTCGACCCGATCCAGCTGTGCGCCCTGGCCGGTGGCTCGCTGGAAAGCTGACCCTGCGGATAACGGGTATACTGGCGGGCATTGTTTTTCAGGATACCCGCCTCATGCCCAGCGCCGCCTTCGACCTCAAAGCCCTGATCCGTCCGGTACCGGACTTCCCCAAGCCTGGCGTGATCTTTCGCGACATCACCCCGCTGTTCCAGTCGCCGCGGGGCCTGCGCCATGTCGCCGATGCCTTTATCGAACGCTACGTCGAAACCGACTTCAGCCATATCGGCGCCATGGATGCGCGGGGCTTTCTGATCGGCTCGATCATCGCCCACCAGTTGAACAAGCCACTGATCCTGTTTCGCAAGCAAGGCAAGCTGCCAGCCGATGTGCTCGCCGAGGGCTATCAGACCGAGTACGGTGAAGCCTTCCTCGAAGTGCACGCCGACAGCCTCTGTGAAGGCGATTCGGTACTGATTTTCGATGACCTGATCGCCACCGGCGGCACCTTGCTGGCCGCTACCAGCCTGGTACGGCGCATGGGGGCGCAGGTGTTCGAGGCAGCAGCAATCATCGACCTGCCGGAGCTGGGCGGCACCCAGCGCCTGAACGACGCGGGTGTGCCGACCTTCTGCCTGACCGAGTTCTCGCTGAGCGAGTATTGACAGCATCGCGGGGCAAGCCCGCCCCCACAGGCTAAGGTTCTGTGGGAGCGCGCTTGCCCCGCGAGAAAGACCCAGGGCTACAGCGAGATCGGTTTGCGCCCGGCGAACGAATGCGCCAGGGTGCCGCCATCGACCAGCTCCAGCTCACCGCCCAAGGGCACGCCGTGAGCAATGCGTGAAGCGACCAGGCCTTTGTCGGCCAGCAACTGGGCGATGTAATGCGCGGTCGCTTCGCCTTCCACCGTTGGGTTGGTGGCCAGGATCACCTCGGCAAAGGTGCCCTGCTCCTCGATCCGCGCCATCAGTTGTGGAATACCGATGGCTTCCGGGCCCAGGCCATCCAGCGGCGACAGATGCCCCTTGAGCACGAAGTAGCGGCCGCGATAGCCGGTTTGCTCAACGGCATAGACGTCCATCGGCCCTTCCACCACGCACAGCAGCGTGTCGTCCCGGCGCGTGTCGGAACACTGCGGGCACAGCTCCTGCTCGGTCAGGGTCCGGCACTGGCGGCAATGCCCCACCCCTTCCATGGCCTGGTTCAAGGCCTGGGCCAGCCGGGTACCCCCACTGCGATCACGCTCAAGTAGCTGCAAGGCCATGCGCTGGGCGGTTTTCTGGCCGACACCAGGCAAGATGCGCAATGCGTCGATCAGCTGTCGGATAAGTGGGCTGAAACTCATGGGAAAAGGCCTTGATGCAAGTGAAGGCGGTTTATACCTGCCAGACTGGCCAACGTCAAATCTTACAGACATTTAGATTAGCATCGTAAGAAGATAATATTTCTATTTCTTCAGCAGGAACATTCCCTACATAACATACAGCAATTGGCACACCCTCTAACACCTACAGAAGCACACCCCATCTAAAGTCCCCCAATCGTACAGCATCCGGCTAAATCCCCCCATTACCACCACCCTCCTTCCTACATCCAGCCAATCAAATAAACCGCATAATTTCCCGGCGTTCAAAAACAAGTAAATATGCCTCTACAACAACTCATTTACTTATTAACGCACAACCTTTATCAATCTAATTGGAAAACAAATGAACAAACGTACTTTGGGCTTTGCACTGTCTTTACCGCTGCTGGCCGGTATCAGTCTCCATGCCCAGGCAACTGATGGACAGATCGAATTCACCGGCAGTATCTCGGGCACCACCTGCACCATCAACGGCGGCCCTGGCGGCCAGAACTTCACCGTCCCCATGAGCCCGGCGCACACCAGCGAGTTCTCAGGGGCCGGCAGCATTGCCCAACCTCGCACCTTCGAGATCTCCCTGACCAACTGTGCCGCCGGTAGCAGCGGACAGGTAGACATCGAATTCCTGGGGGGCGCCCTGGTGCAGAACGGCCGCCTGAACATGGATGCCGGCCCTGCCAGCGCAACCAACGTGCAGTACCAACTGCTCAACCAACAAGGCGGACCGATCATTATCGGCGGGCCAACCGGTGCGCAGAACACCATCCCTGTGGCTCTGGAAGACGGCTCAGCAACCCTGCGCTACACCAGCCAGTACTACGCCACCGCCGCAACGGTCACACCGGGTGCCGCCAACTCCCGCGTTCAGTACCTGATCAATCTCCCGTAATGAACCGGCAGGCGCGCTCAGCGCGCCTGCTACCCCTAATCAGGCCGGATGTCGCTTTCATGACTCGCTTTTCCCCCTCCCTGCTGGCAGCCCTCGCGCTACTGGCGGCCAGCGTGCCCGCGCATGCCAGCGTTGTAATTACCGGTACCCGCATCATCTTTGCGGCTCAAGAGCGCGAAGCCACCGTCAACCTTGTCAACAATGGCAAAGACCCCAGCCTGGTCCAGGTCTGGGTAGACGATGGCGATACTCGTGCCGCGCCCGAGACCATCCAGGTGCCGTTTACCGTGACGCCAGTGCTGGCCCGTGTCGAACCTGCACAAGGGCAAAGTATTCGCCTGCTGCATACCGGCAGTCCAATGGCCAGTGATCGAGAGTCTCTGTTCTGGTTCAACATGCTTGAGGTCCCGCCAAAAACCAAGGACAGCAATGTCCTGCAACTGGCCTTCCGTACCCGTATCAAGCTGCTGTACCGCCCGCAGGGCCTGCCGGGCAAGGCCGAGGACGCACCGGCCATGGTGACCTGGCACCGAGCGCCTGGACAAGACGGCAAGCCTGAGACGCTGGTTGGCCGCAACCCGTCGGCCTACTACGTCAATCTCGGTGAAATAAAAATTGAATATAACGGCAAGTCGACTTCACTGGGCACGGGCTACATTGCGCCTTATTCGCTGGGACATTTCATATCCTCGTCACCTGTCAACCCGCGCTCAACGGTCAACTTCACCAGTATCAATGACTACGGCGCCGGGAATAACCATAACCAACTATTGAGCTCTAGGCCTGCCAGTACTCCACCCCCTTAGCCCACTCTCCCTCCTCGACACTCCGGGCGTTCTCGAAGTTTTCGTGCGTGCCCAAGTTTAATATTGGCACCCCTGAAAATGACTTTAATATCATTACACTTTCGCTCGCCCCGAAAAAAATCAGTCTCAACAATAAGCCGATTATCTGTTGGTCTGTCCGGTTTGTTGTCATGCCACGTTTCGGTCATGGCCGACACCGCCTTATCCGCGCAGGTTGAATTTGAACCGGCATTCCTGGGCAACGGCAGTAACCTGCCCGTGGACCTGTCGCGCTTCGAGCGGCGCAACGTCGCAAGCCCTGGAATCTACAATGTGGACGTTGTGGTCAACGACGAGTGGCACGGGCGCTTCAACCTCAGTTTCAAGGCCCGGCCTGGTAACGAAGAAGCCCTGGCCTGTTTCGACAATGCCCTGCTAGAGCGTCTCGGCCTGGATAGCAGCAAGTTTTACCCGCAAGCGCAACAGCAACTTTCTGCCGCCCAGGCCTGCATACCCATCGACGGAGCACTGGACGATGCCAGCAGCCGCCTGGACTTTGCCAACCAGCGCCTGTACTTGTCGGTGCCGCAAATCGCGGTCAAACGCAGCGCCCGCGAAACGGTTGACCCGTCACAATGGGACAGCGGCATAACAGCGGGTTTTCTCGACTACAACCTCAACACCTACAGCACCCAGCATCGCAGCCAGGGCAATTTTCGCCAGACCTACCTGGGGCTCGGTGCCGGGCTCAATATCGGGCCGTGGCGCCTGCGCCATGATGGTTCGCTGAACTGGAGCGACCAAGGCCAGCAGCGCTACCAGAGCATTGCCAGCTATGCCCAGCGTGATATCACCCCCTGGCGCTCGCAACTGACACTTGGTGAAAGCTACACCTCGGGCGGGCTGTTCGATTCATTGAGCTACACCGGCATACGCCTGGCCAGCGACGATCGCATGCTGCCCGCCTCGCTGCGCGGCTATGCACCAGTGGTGCGCGGTATCGCCAGCAGTAACGCACGAGTACTGATCCGCCAACGCGGTGTAACCCTGCACGAAACCACCGTGGCACCGGGCGCATTCGAAATCGATGACTTGTATGCAACCGGCTACGGCGGCGACCTGGAGGTCACAGTGACCGAGGCGGACGGCCGCGAACATAGTTTCTCCGTGCCTTACGCCGCCGTTCCGTTGTCCTTGCGCGCCGGCGCCAGCCGCTACAGTGCAACGCTGGGCACCTTGCGCAACCAGCAACTGAACAGCAACCCGGTGTTCGTCGAAGGCACCTGGCAATATGGCCTGAACAACCTGGTCAGCACCTACAGCGGTATGACCCTGGCATCCGGGTATGGCTCAGCCTTGCTCGGTGGTAGCCTGAACACTGAGCTGGGTGCGTTCGGCGCCGACCTTACCCAGGCCCGTACCCACCTGCCCGGGCTCGGCAGTCAGCAAGGCCAGAGCCTGCGCCTGAGCTACGCAAAGACCCTGAGCGAAACCGACACGCAGATCGCCCTGGCCACCTACCGCTACTCCACCCGCGGCTTCTATGGCCTGGAAGACGCCCAGCTCAGCCGCCAGTTCCTGCGCGATGCCGGCGATCAGCGCTACCAGCGCCATCGCAGCCGCACCACCCTGTCACTAGCCCAACCGTTGGCACTAAATTACGGCCAACTGCACCTGAGCGCCTCGGCGTCGAGCTACTGGGACCATGCCGGCAGTGATCTGAGCTACTCGATCGGCTATAGCAATCACTACAAGACCCTGGGCTACACCCTCAGCAGTACTCGGGAACGTGACCGCTTCGGGCGCGCCGGCAACACCCTCTATTTGAGCCTGTCCTTACCACTGGGCAGCGAGCGTGTGCGCAGCCTCAGCAGCAGTATTTCCAGGGACAGCAACGGCAACAGCCGGGCCCAGGCCACCCTTACGGGCGCCACCAGTGACGATCAGCACCTGAGCTACGGCATCACCGCCAGCCAGGACCGCCATCATGGCCAGAACAACCATACACTCAGCAGCAACCTACTCTACCGCGGCTCGGCCGCCGAGCTCAGCGGTTCACTCAGCCAGGGACGGCACACTTCGCAAGCCTCGCTTGGCCTGCGCGGCGCCATCGTCGCCCATGCTGACGGTTTAACCTTGTCGCAACCCTTGAGTGAAACCTTCGGCCTGATTCACGCCAAAGACGCCGATGGCGCACGAGTCACCTCCGGCACCGCGCTAAAAGTCGACAGCAGTGGCTATGCCGTAGTACCAAACCTTACGCCTTACCGGCGCAACACGGTTGCCATCGACCCCAAGGGGCTGTCGACCGACGTCGAGCTGCAATCGAGCAGCCAGCAGACCGTGCCACGGGCCGGCGCCATTCCACTGCTGGTATTCCAGACCCGCTCCGGGCGTTCGGCCGTTATTCACGCCCGCCAGGTCGATGGCCAGCCATTGCCGTTTGGCGCAGCGGTGCTGGATACCAACGGCAATGAATTGGGTGCCGTCGGACAAGGCAGCCAACTGTTCGCCCGCGGCCTTCAGGATGAAGGTGAAATCATCGTGCGCTGGGACAACGGCTCGACAGGCAATTGCCGGATTACCTATGCCCTGCCCGCCGCCGCGAAAAAAACTGCGGGCGCCGCGCCGCAAAACATTCAGTCCGTTTGCCTTGCAACGCCAGCCCACCCTTGAACCGTCGAGACCTGCCTATGCTTTGTTCTTTACCCGCGCGCATCGCCGGCGCGACAGGATTGCTGCTGCTGGCCCATAGCGGCATCAGTACCGCCAGTTGTGTACATATCGGCTCCAGCCCTTCCCAAGCCTACATCACCATAAACTCGCAGCTGACGGTGTCTGCAATAGATCCGGTAGGCAAGGTGATTTATGACAGCGGCACCCGATACGCGACACGCATGGCCTACCGCTGCTCTGCCGCCCATGGGCAGCGAGCCGGTTTTACCGAGGTTTTCACCCACATCGGCGAAGGCATTCATCGAACCAATCTGGAGGGTATCGGTATCAAGATCACGGGCTCCGAAGCCGGCGCCAGTCGTTTTTATAGCTGGCCGGTCCCCACTATCACGCATCCGGCCGGCACTACCGATGTCACCCCTTGGTACAGACTGCAATTGATCAAGACCGGACCGGTGAACAGCGGGGTCCTGTTTTTCCCGCAGACAATCATTAGCCACACCTTTGAGCCGCATACCCCGGCCAACACCGCCAGGCTGACGATGGTGCAAACCAGAGTCGAGGTTGTCTCAGCCGACCCCACCTGCGCCGTCGACCCGGGTTCGAAAACGATCCCCGTCAACCTGCTGGATCATCCATCAAGATTCTTTGACGCCGTGGGCAAGGTCACCGCACCCCAGCCGCTCGAGATCCGTCTCAACTGTGTCGGCGGCAGCAGTGGCAGCCGCCTCAACGTCAGCTATACCATCACCGACGCCAGCAACCCGGGCAACCAGTCCTCAACCATCAGCCTGGCCAGTCACGCTACTGCGCGTGGTATCGGTATTCGCCTGCTGCGTAACGACAACACCCCAATCGTGCTGGGCACCCGGCAACCAGGCGGTACCGTGGGTTCAGGCCCGGTGACGCACCGGATCCCCTTGCGCGCACAGTACGTACAGACCACCGCCCAGGTAACCCCCGGCTCTGCTCCAGGCCGGGCGACGTTCCTGATGAGTTACGACTGAGCACAAAAAAGCCAGGCAATAGCCTGGCTTTTTTAACCGTGCAACGACTTCAGAACGGCATCTTGAAACCTGGCGGCAACTGCATGCCGGCGGTCATGCCGCCCATTTTTTCCTGGCTGTTGGCTTCGACCTTGCGCACGGCGTCGTTGACGGCGGCGGCGATCAGGTCTTCAAGCACTTCCTTGTCTTCCTGCATCAGGCTGTCGTCCAGGCTGATGCGCTTGACGTCGTGACGACCGGTCATCACCACGCTGACCAGGCCGGCACCGGATTGGCCGGTCACTTCGGCGTTGGCCAGTTCTTCCTGCATCTTGGCCATTTTTTCCTGCATCTGCTGAGCCTGCTTCATCAGGCCGGCCATGCCACCTTTCATCATGGGGATCACCTCAAGTATTACGTTACGGGGTGCGGCGAGGGCCTGGCCCGGGCCGCTGGTGTTATTGCGTTACTCGCCCTGGGCAACCGGAGCGTCGACAGGTTCAATAGTATCGTGCCTGACCATGGCGCCGAACTGCTGGATCATCTGCTGGATCAGCGGATCATCCTGGATCGAGGCCTCTGCCTGGCCCTGGCGTTCGGCGCGCTTGCGGGCTGCGGCCTGGGCCGGGGTTTCCTGCTCAGGGCGAATCAGCTCGATGGTCAGTTTGAGCGTACGGCCCAGGTGCTGGTTCAACGCATCGTTCAGGCGCCGCTGTTGCGTGCTGTTGAACAGGGCGCTGTGGGCCGGGTCCAGGTGCAGCAGCCAATCGTCGCCTTCGGCACTGATCAGCGTACAGTTGGCGGCGATATTGCCGGTCATCCCGGAAATCGGCAACTGCGGGAACAATTCCAGCCATTTCAGCGCCAGGCCCGTGGCCGGCTGCGCGGCGGGCAATGGCTCGGCAGGCGGCGCATCAACTTCGTGAGCATGCTCGATGGCCAGCTCGTCCAGGTAACTGTAGCTGGCCGGGTCCATTTCCGGCTCGTAATAGTCTTCGTCCAGCGGCGGCTCGTCGTCGCGGTCCATGCCGGCCGGGCTGTAGCCGATGCCATCGTCGGGCGGCGGCACGTGCTGCGGCGCGACCTGCTGAGCCGGCGCAGGCGCGGGCGGCGGCTCTACGGCAACCGGCGCGGGCTCGACCTCAGGCTCAGAAGCGACGGGATCGTTCCAGGGCAGGTCGACAACCGGCTCAGGTAGCTGGGCCTCGACCGGCTCGGGTACAGGCTCTGGCTCTGGCTCCGCAACAGGCTCAGGCTCAGTAACCACGGGCGCAGCCGCCACGGCCGGCGCAGCCTGGGGGGCTGCTGCCACCGCGCTTGCAGAATCAGCTGTGGCCTGGCTGATCCCCACCGGCTTTAGCACCGGCTTCGGCGCATCGTCGGTATCGGCGGGACGGAACGCCAGCATGCGCAGCAGGACCATCTCGAAACCACCACGCGGATCCGGCGCCAACGGCAGATCGCGTCGACCGATCAGCCCCATCTGGTAATAGAACTGCACGTCTTCGGCCGGCAATGCCCGAGCCAGGGCCAGGACCCGGTCGCGATCGCCCTGGCCATTATCGACCGCCTCCGGCAACGCCTGGGCAATGGCCACGCGGTGCAGCACGTTGAGCATCTCGGCCAGCACGCCATTCCAGTCCGGCCCCTGTTCCGCCAGGTGCCGAACGGCTTCGAGCAAGGCCCGCGCGTCGCCTTCCAGCAAGGCCTGAAGCACGCCGTACACCTGACCGTGGTCGAGGGTGCCGAGCATTGCCCGCACATCGGCTGCCAGGACCTTGCCTTCGCCAAAGGCGATGGCCTGGTCGGTCAGGCTCATGGCGTCGCGCATCGAGCCGTCGGCCGCGCGGCCGAGCAGCCACAGGGCATCGTCTTCAAAGGGTACGTTTTCGGCGCCGAGCACATGGCTCAAGTGCTCGACCACCCGCTCGGGGGTCATGTTCTTCAGCGAGAACTGCAGGCAGCGCGACAGGATGGTCGCCGGCAGCTTCTGCGGGTCGGTGGTGGCAAGGATGAACTTGACGTAGGGTGGTGGCTCTTCCAGCGTTTTCAGCAAGGCGTTGAACGAGTGGCTGGAGAGCATGTGCACTTCGTCGATCAGGTAAACCTTGAAGCGTCCGCGGCTTGGCGCGTACTGCACATTGTCGAGCAGTTCGCGGGTGTCTTCGACCTTGGTGCGGCTGGCGGCGTCGATCTCGATCAGGTCGACAAAGCGCCCTTCGTCGATTTCCCGGCACACCGAACAGGTACCACAGGGCGTGGAGGTGATACCGGTTTCGCAGTTAAGGCACTTGGCGATGATCCGCGCGATGGTGGTCTTGCCCACGCCGCGGGTGCCGGTGAACAGGTAGGCATGGTGCAGGCGCTGGTTGTCCAGCGCATTGATCAAGGCCTTGAGCACATGGGTCTGGCCGACCATTTCGCGGAACGAGCGCGGACGCCATTTACGTGCAAGAACCTGATAACTCATCGAAAACCGTCGCGACTGCAAGCTGAAGACCGCTAATCGTAGCGGAGCGGGGGCAAAATTGCACCCCGCCGATCTCGGCTAAGCTGTCAGGCGGGCATCAGGGAGGATGCGGTGTGTGGAGAATACTGAGTGCGTTGCTGCTGGCAAGCACCGCCAGCCAGGCGGCCGACCCCGTACTGCGCTTTTCGGTGGCCGAAAGCTGGGCCATGCCACTGATACGCGTTGAACAGCAACAACCGGTCGAAGGTATTCTGCACGACCTGATGCTGGCCGTGGCCCGAGACGTCGGGCATCGCGCGCAGTTTCATGTATTACCGCGCCTGCGCTTGCAGCACGCCATGGAGAACGGCGATATCGATGTACGCTGCTATGTTGCCCAGTCCTGGCTCACTATCCCCGAGAATACCTACCTCTGGAGTTTGCCGCTGCTCCAGCAACGCGACTTGCTGGTCGGCCAGCCCGGCGAGATGCAGCCGCTGCTACCCAAGCAACTGGCACCGCAAGCCATTGGCACCGTGCTCGGCTACACCTACTCAACTATCGAGCCGCTGTTTGCCAGCGGCCAGTTGCAGCGTGAAGACAGCCGCAATCAATTGCTGGTACTGAACAAGCTGAACGCCAACCGCTACCGCTATGCAATCAGCAACCAGCTATCGCTGGACTGGTTCAACCGCGAGTTGCCTGCCGGGCAACGGCTGCGGCCTCTGGCCGTGGTCGAGGAGCAGAGCCTGGGGTGCGTTGTTCGCAATGCGCCGGACCTGCCGGTACAGGGTATTTTACGCGCGTTGCTGCACCTGAAGGCGTCCGGGGAACTCCAGCAGATCATCGAGCGTTACACTCAGCCAACCGTTGCAACGCCATAACCGCAAAAAACCGAGCGCGCGCCATCATTCGCTGGCCAATGGCAGCCAAGGGCATTCAAGGAGACGAGGGATGAGACAAGAGGTGATGCATGACGCACAAGGCGAGATAGGTGGCGACCCCACCAGCCACACCCCGGCACACAATGTCACCGCTGCGGCTGCTCCCTTCCAGGCCTGACCGGGTTCACGGCTGATCGTTGCGGGGGGACCGATGGGGTCACCATAACGCATGCTCATCTGGCGACGAGCCGCGCCATTGTACCGGCATCAGGCCAAGTTACAACCTTTAATTGCTAAAAACTCATCGTTACTCAATGACTTGGCGTTCCTGGCCAGCATCTGCCGGCGCTGTGCTCTCTTCGCGGGTCAGGGTTTGCACCAACGCATCGAAGGCGTTCTGCCGTGCTTCGCCGATCATCGCCGCCTGCTGCCAATAGTTGTCGTCCTCTTCGGCGGCCGCCTCCAGCGCTTGGCGATAAGGCCTCTGCATGGCGGTGAAGCGGTCCGGGTACTTGCGCCGCAGAAAGTCCTGCCAGAAATCCCGCGAACAGACGAACTTCTGCAAGGCCTCACCCTGCTCATCGGCCAACACCTGGAGCCGGGCTTGTTCCAACTGCTGCGGCCCTACCCCGGCCCAATCGTCATGGAGCATGGTGCGCGGCTGCCCCGGTAACGCCAATGCATCGGCCAGACCCAGGCGATAAGCCAGGCGCACTTCGATCTGATCCCGTGCCCGATCCACCAGCAAAGGCCTGGCGGCCAGCTCCTGGTCGGCGAAACTGTCCAACTGCTCCAGGCGAAACAATCCGCGGGCCAGTTTGAGTAATGGAGCGCTGTCGTTGGCATCGAGCGCCAGGGCGCCAACCTGATGCGCCAACATGCGGACCTCCATGGCACTGAAGTTGAGGGCCACGCTGTCGCCACAGGTAACATCACTGACCGCCAGATCGAATAACTCGCTACGCAAGCCTGCGCTTGCCCAGGCCGCATCGAACAAGGCCCAGACCCGACACTCGAGATCGCCCCGTTGCAAACGGTAATCAGCGGTCTCCCCGAGACGCGCCAGCAGATCGAAAAACGCCCCGGCGCCGCTTTCGTGCTCCACCAGGGCCCACTGCAGTTCACGCTGCGCTTTCAGGGGCGCCGACAACAGGTCCAGCCAGTAGTAGGAGGCATGCCAGGTGGCCTGCTGACGCGGGGCCAACCCGCCCAGGGTAACGTTGGTACGCTGGCGATACTCCAGCAACCCTTGACGGGCAGCGCTGTCGAACGGGTTGTCACCCAGCAGCACCCGCGGCGCCAGCCGTGAATCAATTGCCAACAGCTCGGCGGGGAGCGTCACGATCGCGTTGTTGCGCAAGTCGGCCAGCTCCAGAAAGGCTCTGCCCGCCAGGCCCTCGGGGCAGGTTTGCAGCCCACAGTTTTGCAGTTGCAAGCGCCGCAGGTAGGGCATCCGTTCCAAGTTCGGCGCGGTACTCAACGGGTTGTCGGCAAGCCTCAGCTCCTCCAGTTGGGTCAGGCCGGACAGCGCCTGCGCCTGCTCCGCCGTCAAGGACAATCGGTTGTGCGACAGGTTGAGATACTTGAGATCGGTGCAGGCGCTGATCTCGGCCGTAAGCCGCTGAAGGTCATTATGATCGAGGGAAAGCCGCTCCAGATCGGGGAATGCAGCGAGAAAACCCTGGGGGATTTCGCTCAACGCCATATCGGTCAAGGTCAGTTCGACCACCGCATCAAAGTTGCAGGCTTCAAGCTCCGGCAGCCGACCGATGCGCGCGCCATGCAAATCCAGGCGAAAGCCATAGGCCTTGCCCTGAGGGTCGTAGGCGCGCTCCGCCTGACGCCCCCAGGCCCGGCGCAACTGCCGGGAAACCCGGCGCCTGGCACTGGTCGACGCCTCGCCAATGGCCTCCCCTTCCCAGTAGCGCAGGTCACTTTCAAGTTGCCTGAGCTCGGCCTTGCGCTGCACCAGGTAGCTCGCCAGCGTGGTGCCGCGAGCCTCCAGATACGCCACCAGTTGATTGATTTCACCATCCGTCATGTTCGGATATAGAGCGCGCACCTGGCCCGACCTTGAAGGGTGAATGGCCCAAAGGCGCCCCCTGCCGCTCAACGGATAGCCGAGCCGCCCCGCATCCAGACGCTGCGGTGAACGCAACCAGGCTGTCTCGTTCTGCAAACCCAGCAGTTGCGCACACCGCCTGCGCTGCAGCAATGCCTCACTGGCCAGTTCTGTACCCAGTTCAGCGGGCTCGGCGAAAGACCCTTGCAACGACGCAGAAAGCCGCTGGAAAAGCGCCGCGATGACATCCGTGTGCGGGTCGATCTGCTCGACCAGCTCTTGCGCCGTGACGGCCAGGGACTCACCTGCTGGCCAGCCCGGCAACCGCGGCAGTAACCCCAGCGCCAGACGAGCGGTGTCGATGCCTGCCGATTGCCGGTGATAAAAGCCGATCAGCGCGCGATTGAGACGCAGTTCACGCAAGGTTCGCACAGCCTTCTCGGCGAGTGCCGGCGCCACACGCTGGCGGCGGTTCATGACCTGCAGTTCAACGTCGGTTGCCGATGCGGCAATTTGTTCGGCGGCACGCACCGATAATCCGGGAAAGTCCCGCAGCAACCATTGACCGTGCACGGAGACCGGTTGCGGCCAGGGCAATCTGGCCCCACCCATCCGCTCGAAGGCATCGACAATCACCGCTGGCAGCGGCTGCTGCTCGATCAACAGCTGGCGAACGGACGCAAGATCATAGCCACAGACTCCCAGCGCCTGGTGAATCTGCTCATCGGCCAGGCCTTCGGCGCATGCCCCGAGGCGGCGTCCAAGCACGTGCAATTGCTGCCATTGCCAGGGTGACTCACCCGCGTGCAGCCAGCCGCCATCGCCGTTATGCCTAAGTGCCGGCGCAAAGGTGTGGCGCTCGTCCACTGGCTGGATATGCCAGGCATCCCCCTGATTGACCACGGCAAAATCGTGCTTCTGCATGCGCAAGTACTGGCCGCCTGAGGCCATGAACAACCCTGGGTGCTCGCCTGGCCCCTCGGCCAGGCGCAGCCCCGCCTGGCGGTATGGTGCAAGGTCGGGGTGCCATAGGCGCTGTTGGTTGCCAACAAGGCGTATTGACTGCAAGGCTTGCATAAAGCCCGAAGCCTCTGCCAGCTCTTGCAATACACGACCGCCCGCCGCCAGCGCGACAGCCCCGGCCACCTGTTCCACAGCGCGCTGCAGATGCTCGAGCGCCTCGTCCCGGTGATCATTGTGCCAAGCCTGGAAGCCTTCAAAGACTTCAGCGGCCAGTTGCACGGCCGCCACCCCCAGCATGACCTCGCCAAGCACCGGAATGAGCAAGCCGGCAACGCCCAGCAAGTCGAGGCCAGCCGTTTCGTACCATTCCCAGTTGCGTTGACGCACCCGCGCATCGACCTGGGCCGTGGGAACCGCCAGCCTGGCTGCATCTTCACGCAAGGCGGCAACTTGTGCGCGAACCATGTCGCGAAACAGGTTGGCTGCCAGCGGGGTGCCCTGGTAGCTGATGCTCAGCTCGACACTGCCAGCGGGTTGTAGACTTGCCAACTGCGCCTGCAACCTGCCGCGATCCTGCACACTGGCAAAGCGCAGCAATGAATCTGCATAGCCCGGCAGCCCGAGGCGCTGCTGCCATTCATCCCGCAGTTCGGCGACACTGGCAAACTCCTTGAGGCTGCCCTGAGCGTCGCCGGGAATGTAGAGGAACAGGCTGGCGGCCTGTTCGAGGGAGTTGCACCGCTGCGGATGCTGGCCGATAACCAGCACCTCTCGCAGGGCCACGCCCATCAGGCTGGGAACAAAGGCGCGGATGTCGATGTTCTTCAAACGCAACGGCCCGGCCTGCGCCGTGAGGTTCTGCATCAGACGGAACCCCCATTCGGTCAGGTCACCTTGAAACCAGGCCAGGTAAGCCGTTACCCGTAAGTCAAAACGGCGCTGCTCTTCGAGCATCTCGTGCACCTCACGGGCCGCTGCCCCCTGGGTTTGGCCGGGACCGTCCATAGGGGTAAAGAGCGCTTCCAGGTGCGCCTGAAAACGCCCGCCCAGGTCCAGCTCACGGCAGCGCCGGGCAAAATCCGCAGCCTCTGCCCGGGCCCGCTTGCCAACGATCAGGTAACTTTCGCCCAGCGTATCAGCCAGGGTTTCCTCTGCTTCGAAGTTGTCCATTGCAGCCTGCAGCATACTGCGGCGGGTTTCCACGCGCTTGTAGCTGACTCTTTGCGGTGGAATCTGCAGCGAGGATTGAGCGACCCTGGTGACTCGGCAAAACTGATCACGCTGCGGGTCGAAATCCTGCCCGAAGACCGGCACCAGCGCTTTTTTCAGTTCTGCATGGACAAAGCCCGGCAGTGCCTGCAACGTGCTCAGTAACGACTGCACCCGGGCACGGTACAGGCGGCTCTGAGCCATGCTGTAGGCAAGTTCTGCAAGATGACTGGGCTGGGCCTGAAGTAGCCAGGCGGGCAAAGTACGCTGCAAGGCTTCATGGAAGCTCAGAGCGTCTGCGGGGTCGTGGGATTCAAGCATGGCGTCTTCTCTGTATGAACAGTGGGAAAGCGCCACGCTACCGGCCGCTCGGCGGCACCTGGCGGTAGATATCTACCCGTGCAGGCGACGCAGCCTTGCAACATCCCCCAGATTCCATCGCACCGCCTCTTCGCTCAGGCTGTGGATCAGTTCGGCGGTTTTTTCCTGGAACACTTTGTAGAGGCTCGAGTACCCGGCGTAGTACTCGGCATCGCTGATCGAGGCCCGACGCTCTTCCAACGCCTGCTCCTGTTGCTCCAGCGAGTTGCGCAGGGCAAGGAATGCCTGGGTGTCGCGCTGGCGCAACCAGTCGCACCAGAACCAGGTCCGGGAACAACATTGCCGATGGCTGCCCCGGCAGGTCCAGCACTTCGGCCAGCCTGACCCGATAACCCAGGCTGACTTCCACTTCCTCGACATCGCGCCAGCGCCCCTGGGTGCTTTCCCGCCGCAGCCTGATACCGTCCAGCACCACCTTGTCGAGCTTGTCCAGGCGGAACAGGCCCTGGCCCAGACGCAGCAGCCGGGCGGTAACCTGGGAGCTCTCGCTTACCGACAGGGCCTGAAAGACCTGGACCTGGATTTCCAGGTAGCTGAAGTTCAGCGCAATACTGTTGCCGCAGGTACGCGGATGGCCCGCCAGCCTGAACAACTTGGCACGCAACTGACTGTCGGCGCTGGCAGCATCGACCATGCGCCAGACCCTGTCGAACAACTCGGTGCGCACCGCATCGTACTCGGCGACGTGCCCAAGGGGTTGTTACTCAGGTCAAGCACCTCCAGCCCGCTGCGCGCCACTGGACTGCGGCGCAGCATCATCCTGCACCCATTGACTCAAAGACTTGCGCAAACTGGCCAGTTCCTCGGCTTTTTCCCTGAGCAGCCTGGGCACATCGACAGCATCCGTGAGCCGCGGAAACAACTGCTTGGCCTGGTCGCGATAGAACTGCCAATACTCGCCCGCCGCACCACGGCCACTCAAGGGATAGCCGATCCGCCCATCGGCCAGGCGTGCGGGTGGCCTGAACCGGTCCTCCAGCACTACCTGGCCACTCAGGCGCCGGGCGCGATTACGGTCGGTATCGCTACCCTCCTGCCCCTCGACGCTGAAATGCCCCTCGGCGCTTTTGACCAGGGTACGCACCTGGCCCCAGCGGTCTGTTCCGGCACTTGCCAGCAGCACGCCGGCAGACCAGCCCGGCAGATGTTCGAGCGGGTCATGTTGGGGCTTCACAAAAGACACGAGGCTATTGCATTGCCCGGCAGCAGTTGCACTACATAGCTATGCCACCGGCGCCAGTTGACAGTCGGCCATGCGCAGATGAATGAAGTGCAGCTTGGCCACCACCGCCGACGGCAGCACGAACGGATAGAAATCCACCTGGCCCATGCTGCGCGACAGCTCATTGAGCATCGCTGACAGCTCGACCCAGGCATTGATAAAAGCGAGAAAATCTTTTGCCCCGGGGTCATCCGGGCGATACAGGTCCTCACGGGTGAAGGGCGGGAAATCCAGCTCCAGGCTGCTGGCATTCATGCCCAAGGCCAGAGCGGTGTCGAGTGCATCGGTCATGTGCAGATAGTGCGCCCAGGTTTCGGCCCAGTCTTCCCAGGGGTGCATGGTGGCGTAGGCACTGACATGGGCGGCCGCCCAATCACTCGGCGCGCCCTGCTGATAGTGACGCTCCAGCGCCTGGCCGTAGCTTTCGCGCTCATCGCCGAACAGGTCGCGAAAGCCGTCGAGCCAATGGCTGCCAGCAATCAAACGGTCCCAATAGTAGTGGCCGACTTCGTGACGCAGGTGGCCCAGCAGGGTTCGATAAGGTTCGTGCAGTTGCACGCGTACCCGCTCGCGCCAGTCGTCATCGGCCTCGCGCACATCAAGGGTGATCAGGCCATTGGCATGACCGGTCACCGGGGCCTTGCCATCAAGGTCGACGCCGATGAAATCGAAGGCCAGGCCCGGGCCACCCTCCTCGCCTTTCGGCTCCACCGGCAAGCCCAGGTGCAACAGCTGCGCGGTCAGCCGGCGCTTGGCGGTTTCCAGCTTGCGCCAGCGTAGGTGGTTGTCGATGATGGAAAGGTCCGGAATGGTCCGGTTCAGGCGACAGGCCAGGCACAGGCTATCCGGCTCGTGGTCGGCCAGCAGCCAGTTGCAGGCGGCCGGGGTATCGAGGTTGGCGCAGCGCCGCAGCGGGCCGGCCTCAGGCTCACCATCGAGCAGCCAGAGCCCCTGTGCAGGCCCGGGCAAGAGACTCGCCACCCGGTTGCTCGGCGGCCAATAGCCCAGCGCCGACTGGCAGGCCAGGCACTGGCTGTTGCGAAAAAATACCGACTGCCCGCATTGGCACTGCCAGACCCGATCCGGACGCTGCGGCTGGCTGACGAAGCGCACGGCGATCCTGGCGCCCAGCTGTTCGAAAAAACGGTACATGGCGATCCCTCCCTGGCTGCCTGCCAAGACTAGACCATGGTTACCGTCGCCAGTGCCGTGTTTATACCGCGATGCCGTGACCGGCCAGGAAGCCGACGAAGGCATCTTCATCCAGCACCTTCAGGCCCAACTCGCTGGCCTTGGCCAGCTTGGAACCGGCGCCGGGGCCGGCGACCACGCAGTGGGTCTTGGCCGAGACGGAACCGGCGACCTTGGCCCCGAGGCTTTCCAGCTTGTCCTTGGCCACATCGCGGCTCATGCGTTCCAGCGAGCCGGTCAGCACCCAGGTCTGGCCGGCCAGGGGCAAGCCTTCGGCGACTTTCTTCTCGCTCGACCAGTGCATACCGAAGTCGCGCAGCTGCGCTTCGATGGCCAGGGCCAGGGCGGCGTTTTCCGCGACCTGGAAGAAGGCCCGTACCGCTTCGGCCGGCTTGGCCGCCAAGGCCTGGCGCAGGTCGATGCCGTCAGCGGCGATGATCTTCTCCAGGCTGTCGAGCTTGGCCACCAGTTTTTCCGCGCCGGTGGGCCCGACCGACGGAATATCCAGCTTGGCAATCAACCCGGCCAGGGTAGTGCTGGCGGCGAACTCGGCGCCCAGCTCCCCTTCGTCCTGCAACTGCAAGCCGCGTTCGAGCAACTGCGCGATCACTGTGCGGTTGTGCTCGTCTTCGAAGAAGCTGTGGATCTCGTGGGCGACCTCCAGGCCGATGTCCGGCAGGTAAGTCAGCACCTGCGGCAACGCCGCCATGACCCGCTGCAACGAACCCAGGGAGCGAGCCAGTACCTTGGCCGTCTCCTCGCCCACATCCGGAATGCCGAGGGCGTAGATGAAGCGCGCCAGGCCCGGTTTTTTGCTGGCTTCGATGGCCGCCAACAGGTTCTTGCTCGACAGCTCGGCAAAGCCTTCAAGGTCGACGATCTGCTCAAAGGTCAGCTGGTACAGATCAGCTGGCGAACGGATCAAGCCTTCGTCCACCAGTTGCTCGACGCTCTTCTCGCCCAGGCCTTCGATATCCATGGCGCGGCGCGATACATAGTGAATGATCGCCTGCTTGAGCTGGGCGGCGCAGGCCAGACGGCCGACGCAGCGGTACACAGCGCCTTCGCTGACGGTCTCCTTGCCCTTGCTGCGCTTGACCAGCTGGGTGCGCTCGACCTGCGAGCCGCACACCGGGCATTCGGTGGGGATGTGCACGGGGCGGGCACCTTCCGGGCGACGCTCGGTGACCACCTGCATGACTTGCGGGATGACGTCACCGGCGCGGCGAATGATCACCGTGTCGCCGATCATCAGGCCCAGGCGGGCGACTTCGTCCATGTTGTGCAGGGTGGCATTGGACACCGTCACACCCGCCACCTTGACCGGCTTGAGCCGGGCCACGGGGGTTACCGCGCCGGTGCGGCCGACCTGGAACTCGACGTCCAGCACTTCGGTCAGCTCCTCCATGGCCGGGAACTTGTGGGCAATCGCCCAGCGCGGTTCACGGGCGCGGAAGCCCAACTCGCGCTGGGAAGCCAGGCTGTTGACCTTGAACACTACGCCGTCGATCTCGTAAGGCAGCTCGTTGCGCCGCGCGCCGATGTCGCGGTAGTACTCCAGGCACTCGGCCACGCCAGCGGCATGGCGCAGCTCGCGGCTGATCGGCATGCCCCAGGCCTTGAGCTGCTCCAGGGTGCCGATGTGGGTGTCGGCAACCGGCGCCGATACCTGGCCGACGCCATAGCAGCAGAATTCCAGCGGGCGGCTGGCGGTGATCTTCGAGTCAAGCTGGCGCAGGCTGCCGGCGGCGGCATTGCGCGGGTTGGCGAAGGTCTTGCCGCCCGCGTCGATCTGCGCCTGGTTCAGGCGCTCGAACCCGGCCTTGGACATGTACACTTCACCACGCACTTCCAGCACTGCCGGCCAGCCTTCGCCCTGCAGCTTGAGCGGGATGTTGCGCACAGTGCGCACATTGACGCTGATGTCTTCCCCCGTGGTGCCGTCGCCACGGGTTGCGCCCTGCACCAGTTGCCCATCACGGTACAGCAGGCTGACCGCCAGGCCGTCGAGCTTGGGCTCGCAACTGTAGTCGACTGCGGCGCCGTCACCCAGCAGGTCGCCAGCCGGCAGGTCCAGACCTTCAACCACACGACGGTCAAACTCGCGCAAGTCATTTTCTTCAAAGGCATTGCCCAGGCTGAGCATCGGCACTTCGTGGCGCACCTGGCTGAATGCCGACAACGCCGAGCCGCCAACACGCTGGGTCGGCGAGTCAGCGGTCACCAGCCCTGGATGTTCGGCTTCCAGGGCTTTGAGTTCATTGAACAGGCGATCGTACTCAGCGTCGGGCACACTCGGCTCATCGAGCACGTAGTAGCGGTAGTTGTGCTGGTCGAGCTCGGCGCGCAGTTCAAGGATTCGGGATTCGGCGGTCATGGTGTGTCGTCTCTTGCAAAGCAAAAGAGCAGCCTTGGCTGCTCTTTGGGGCATGTCTCTACATATCGGTTGAGGCTTCATCGCCGGCAAGGCCGGCGATGCCGTTAGCGCTTCTGGGTCAGCGCCCGGCGCTCGAACTCGACAATGCGCTGGCGGTAGTGCTCGATGGTCTGCGCGGTCATCACGCTGCGCTGGTCATCCTTGAGCTCACCGTTGAGTTCGTGGGCCAGCTTGCGTGCCGCCGCCACCATCACGTCGAAGGCCTGCTTCGGATGACGCGGGCCCGGCAGGCCGAGGAAGAAGCTCACCGCACGGGTGCTGAAGTGGTCGATGTCATCGAGGTCGAACACGCCCGGCTTGACCGCGTTGGCCATCGAGAACAGCACTTCACCATTACCGGCCATGCTTTCGTGCCGGTGGAAGATGTCCATTTCACCGAAACGCAGGCCGCTTTCCAGAATGTTCTGCAGCAACGCCGGGCCCTTGAAGCCGCCTTCGTCGCGGGAAATCACGCTGATCACCAGCACTTCTTCAACCGGCGGCAGGTCCTTGCCTTCGCTGGAACCGTAGCCAGTGGTTTTCGGGCTTTCGTCGGGGAAGTCATCGTCAGCATTGCCGAACAGGTCCGGCTCACGCGGTTCGGCGGCCAGGTTCAGGTCACCCTGTTGTGGCTCGTTGCCGCGCTTGTTGCGCTTGCCCTTGCCGACCTTGGGTTCACGCTCACGCCCCGCACTCATCGACGGCAAATCGTGTTCGTCCAGCGCTGGCTCTTTGTGGGTGTCGAGCACGCGCGGCTCACCGATCACTTCGGTGCCACCGCTGCTGTCATCGTCCGGCAGGTTGGAAAAGCTGCGGTCCAGACGGAATTTCAACTTGCCCTTGCCGCCGCGCATGCGGCGCCAGCCGTCGAAAAGAATACCGGCAATGACAATAATGCCGATGACGATCAGCCACTCGCGCAGACCGATTTCCATGTAATCCCGTGCCTCTGTAAAAAATGCTGAAAAATAAAGGGTTTAAACCCCTTTAAAACGTGGCGCCAACTCTATGTTCTGACAGGCGTTTTACCCACGCAAAAAAATAAGTGACATTAAGCTAGCACGACCAAAGATAACTTTACACCGTCTGTCGCAACTGACAGGGCCATTTACCGCTGGTTCACACCTTATTGCTTCAAATCAGGCGTCGACCATGGCCATCGCCTCCTCCACATCCACCGCCACCAGCCGTGAACAACCCGGTTCATGCATGGTAACCCCCATCAGTTGATCGGCCATTTCCATGGCGATCTTGTTGTGGGTGATATAGATGAACTGCACTGTCTGGCTCATCTCTTTCACCAGCCGGGCGTAACGCCCGACGTTGGCATCGTCCAGCGGCGCATCGACTTCGTCGAGCATGCAGAACGGTGCCGGGTTCAACTTGAAAATGGCAAACACCAGGGCCAGGGCGGTCAACGCTTTCTCACCGCCCGAGAGCAGGTGGATGGTGCTGTTCTTCTTGCCCGGTGGCCGCGCCATGATCGTCACCCCTGTATCGAGTAGATCTTCGCCCGTCAGTTCCAGGTAAGCGCTGCCACCACCGAAAACTTTTGGGAAAAGTGCCTGTAATCCGGCATTTATCTGATCAAAGGTATCCTTGAAGCGGTTGCGGGTTTCCTTGTCGATCTTGCGAATGACGTTTTCGAGGGTGTCCAGGGCTTCGACCAGATCGGCGTCCTGGGCATCCAGGTAGCGCTTGCGCTCGGACTGCTGCTGGTACTCGTCGATCGCCGCCAGGTTGATCGCGCCCAGGCGCTGGATGCGCGCATCGATGCGCTCGAGCTCTTGCTCGGCTTCCTGCTCGCTGGCCTGCTCGCCCAGGGTTGCCAGTACCCCGTCGAGGTCGTAGCCGTCGGCGAGCAGTTGCTCCTGCAAGGTCTTGCGCCGCACACTCAGCCCTTGCCATTCCAGCCGGTGCTGCTCGAGCTGGCCACGCAGCAGTTGCGACTGCTGCTCGGCCTGGGTGCGGCGCTTCTCGGCATCACGCAGCTCACGGTCGGCTTCGTCCATGTGCAGCCGCGCCTGACGCATTTCGTCATCGACGCTCATGCGTTTTTCTAGCAGTTCTTCAAGCTTGAGGCGCAGCTCTTCCAGCGGCGCCTCGCCCTCCTCCAGGTTCAGGGTCAGCTGTTCGCGCTTCTCGCTCAGGCGCTCGGACTGCAGTTCCAGACGTTCCAGGGCCTGGCGGGTGGAATCGTGCTGGGCGCGCAATGACCCCAGGCGCACCGCTAATTGATGGGCATGATCCTTGTGCTGACGGGCTTCCTGACGCACCCGATCGAGACGTTCGCGCAAGCTGTCGCGCTGAGCCAGCAGCAGCTCGCGCTGCTCGGTGTCCTGAGCCATCAGGTCGAGGGCTTCCTGCAGTTGCAGCCGTGACTCACCGAGGTTTTCGTGCTCGATGCTGCGTTGTTCGAGCAGCTCGGCCAGCTCTTCTTCAAGGCGCCGGCGGCGCAGGCTCAACTGTTCGGCGCGGGCCTTGCCGGCCGAGAGCCGGGCGTTGAGCTCGCTTTGTTGGCGCGCTTCGTCCTGTGCGCGGCGGCGCAGTTGCTCGCGGCGCTCTTCAAGTTGTTGCTGCTGCTCGCGCTGCTCCTGCAGCCTGGCCTCCAGCAGTTCCAGCGTCGCTTCGTGCTCTTGCAGCTCTTGGCCCAGGCGCTCCAGCTCCTGACCTCGGGCCAGCACCCCGCCCTGGGCATCGCTGGCGCGGCTGACACGCAAAAAGTGCCGGCCCACCCAGTAACCGTCCCGGCTGATCAGGCTTTGCCCCTCGGCCAACTGAGTGCGCAGGGCCAAGGCCTGTTCGAGGCGCTCTACCGGTTTGACCTGGCCGAGCCAGGGCGCCAGATCGATGCGCCCTTCGACCTTGTCGAGCAGGCTGCCGGGCATGCGCACGCCTTGGCCGCGGCTGTCGAGCAGGCGCAGCTCGCCTTGATCAAAGGCGCTCAGGTCCAGCCCATTGAAGTCGTCAACCAGCACCGCCTGCAGATCGGCGCCCAGCACGGTTTCCACCGCCAGCTCCCAACCCGGCTCAACGCGCAAGCCTTCGGCCAGGCGCGGACGTTGCTCCAGGCCCTGCTCGCGCAGCCATTGTGCGGTGCCGGTGCCAGGATCGAGCGCTGCTTGCTGCAGGGCTTCCAGTGACGCCAGGCGACCGCCCAGGCGCTGCAATTCGCCCTGGGCTTGCTGCTGGGCCTGTACCGCCTGCTGCAGCTGTTCGCGCAGCGCTTCGAGCTGCTCGACCACCTGCAGCTCTTCTATCTGCAGTTCTTCAAGCAGCAGTTCGCTGGTCGCGACCTGCTCGCCCAGTTCGAGGATCGCGGCGTCTTCCGGGTCGGCACTGAGCTGATCGCGCTCTTCGCCGAGCTTGCGCTGGCGCTCGGCCAGGCGCTCGAGGCTGGTTTCCAGCTGCTGGATACGCGCCTGCTGCACCTCGGCCTGGCGCCGCGGCTCGGCCGAGCGGGTGTTGAAACTGTCCCACTGCTCCTGCCAGCCGTGCATGGTGGTTTCGGCGTCTTCCAGGGTGGCGGCGGCCTCTTCGGCAGCGGCCAGGGTCAGCTCCTGCTCGGGCTCGAGCATCTGCAGCTCTTCGCCCAGGGTGGCGAGCATCGTGCGGTCATGGCCCAGGTGCGACTCGGTTTCCAGGCGCGAGCGTTCGGCCTCCTTGAGGTCATCCTGCAACTGGCGCAGACGCTGCTGGCCGTGCTGAATGCTCTGCTCAACCCGGGCAATATCGCCGCCGACCGAATAGAAACGCCCCTGCACCAGGTTGAAGCGCTCGGACAGCTCATGGTGGCCATCACGCAGGCGCTCAATGCTGGCATCGGCATTGCGCTGTTCGGCCACCAGGGCCTCGAAGGCCACTTCCTGGTCGCCGATCACCGCTTCGCGCTGGCCCACCTGATCGTTCAGGGCCTGCCAGCGCAGGGCCGCCAATTGTGCCTTGAGCTGACGCTCCTCGGCCTTGTATTCCTTGTATTTCTCGGCCGCCTGGGCCTGACGATGCAGGCGTTCGAGCTGGCGCTCGAGCTCTTCGCGCAGGTCGGTCAGGCGTTCGAGGTTCTCGTGGGTGCGGCGGATACGGTTCTCGGTCTCGCGCCGGCGTTCCTTGTACTTGGAAATGCCCGCCGCTTCTTCGATGAAGTTGCGCAGGTCCTCGGGCTTGGCCTCGATCAGCTTGGAGATCATCCCCTGCTCGATGATCGAGTAGCTGCGCGGGCCCAGGCCGGTACCGAGGAAGATATCGGTAATGTCACGGCGCCGGCATTTGGCGCCATTGAGGTAATAGGTATTCTGCCCGTCGCGGGTCACCTTGCGGCGGATGGAGATTTCCGCATAGGCCGCGTACTCGCCCACCAGGGTGCTGTCGGAGTTATCGAACACCAGCTCGATGCTGGCCTGGCTCACCGGCTTGCGGCTGGTCGAACCGTTGAAGATGACGTCGGTCATCGACTCGCCACGCAGGTTTTTGGCCGAGCTTTCGCCCATCACCCAGCGCACCGCATCGATGATGTTGGACTTGCCGCAGCCGTTGGGCCCGACCACGGCGGCCATGTTGCTGGGGAAGTTGACCGTGGTGGGGTCGACGAACGACTTGAACCCGGCCAGGCGAATGCACTTGAGGCGCATGCTCAGGCAGTCGCCAGCGCCGCCAGCACCAGCTCGCAGCTGCGCTGGCAGTACTCGGCCAGCACCGTGCGGATGCGCAGCTGGTCACGGGCCACCACGGCCTCGAGCAGGTTGGCAAACAGCACCAGGAAGTCGTTCATATTGGCCTTGCGCTGGTCCAGTGCCAGGTAATAGGCACGACTCATGGCCGGCTGCAGGTTCTCGACGGTTTCCTGCAAGTAGGGGTTGTCGGCAAACGGATAGGCAGCGCGCATCACCGTGAAGCTGTCTTCGACGAAGGCACGGATGTCCTGACGCTCAAAAGCGCTGGTCAGTCGCTGCTGGATCTTGAGGAACGGCAGCAGGTCAGCGTCATTGCGCCAGTGCTGTGCCACGGCGTTGCCGAGCAAGGTGTACAGCTCGCCCATCAACGTGCACAGACTGCGCACGTTGTGCTCGTCGAGCTCGGTCACGTGGGCACCACGACGCGGCAGGATGGTCACCAGATGGCGGCGCTCGAGGATCAGCAGCGCCTCGCGCACCGAACCACGGCTGACATTCAACGCCTGGGTAACCTTCTGCTCCTGGATACGTTCGGCAGGCTTGAGCTCGCCGCGGATGATCCGCTCGGCCAGGTAATGGGCAATTTGCTCGGAGAGGCTGTCCGGCGCCTTGAACGTCATGGTTTTCCTTCAAAATCATTGAACTGTGCACAAGCGCCGAATTGTAGCGCACTTGCCCCCACGCCGCGCAGTGGCCATTTGGCAGAAGTTGGCACGATTAGCGCAAAAGATTCGGATCACACAGGGCCAACTATGCTCATAACTGAGCACCTGTAAAAGGGCGGAAGCGCCACGAGAAATTTCCTGACCCGAAGGTCAGAAAATTGTTGACCTGAAAATCAAGTCTGCTTACAGTCCGCTCAACAACAATAAGTCGCTTGTGAGGCCTTCCCGTGATCCAGTTTCTACTTAACCAGGAGCTGCGCAGTGAGCATGCCCTGGACCCCAACCTGACAGTCCTCGAGTATCTTCGTGAACACCTGGGCAAGTCCGGTACCAAGGAAGGCTGCGCCAGCGGCGATTGCGGCGCCTGCACCGTGGTGGTCGGCGAGCTGGCGCAGAACGATGACGGCCGCGAGCACATCCGCTACCGCAGCCTCAACTCGTGCCTGACCTTCGTCTCCTCGCTGCACGGCAAACAGCTGATCAGCGTCGAAGGCCTCAAGCACCAGGGCAAGCTGCACAGCGTGCAGCAGGCCATGGCCGACTGCCATGGTTCGCAATGCGGCTTCTGCACCCCGGGCTTCGTCATGTCGCTGTTTGCCCTGCAAAAGAACAGCGACGCCCCCGACCTGCACAAGGCCCAGGAAGCCCTGGCCGGCAACCTCTGCCGCTGCACCGGCTACCGGCCGATCCTGGCCGCTGCCGAACAGTCCTGCTGCCAGGCCAAGCCTGATCAGTTCGATGCCAGCGAAGCCCAGACCATCGCCCGCCTCAAAGCTATCGCCCCAAGCGAAACCGGTGAGCTCAACAGTGGCGACAAGCGCTGCCTGGTGCCGCTGACCGTGGCCGACCTTGCCGACCTCTACAGCTCGCACCCCGAAGCCCGGTTGCTGGCTGGCGGTACCGACCTGGCGCTGGAAGTCACCCAGTTCCACAAGACCCTGCCGGTGATGATCTATGTCGGCAACGTCGCCGAACTCAAGCGCATCGAGACTCACGACCAGCACCTGGAAATCGGCGCAGCCACGCCATTGACCGACTGCTACGACGCCCTGAGCCGCGAGTACCCGGACTTCGGCGAGTTGCTGCACCGCTTTGCCTCACTGCAAATCCGTAACCAGGGCACCCTCGGCGGCAACATCGGCAACGCCTCGCCGATCGGTGACTCGCCGCCCCTGCTGATTGCCCTGGATGCGCAGATCGTTTTACGCAAGGGTGAAAACACCCGCACCCTGGCGCTGGAAGACTACTTCATCGACTACCGCATCACCGCGCGCCAGGATAGCGAGTTCATCGAGAAGATCGTCGTGCCACGGGCCCGTGCCGACTGGGCGTTCCGCGCCTACAAGGTGTCCAAGCGCCTGGACGATGACATCTCGGCAGTCTGCGCGGCGTTCAACCTGCGCATCAGCAACGGCGTGGTCGAGGCTGCACGCATTGCTTTCGGCGGCATGGCGGCGATCCCGAAACGGGCCCGCGCCTGCGAAACAGCGCTAGTCGGCAAGGCCTGGAACCAGGCCAGCATCGAGCGCGCCTGCCAGGCCCTGGCAGAGGACTTCACGCCGCTTTCGGATTTCCGTGCCAGCAAAGAATACCGCCTGCTCAGCGCGCAGAACCTGCTGCGCAAATACTTCATCGAACTGCAAACACCGCACATCGAAACTCGGGTGACCGCTTATGTCTAACCATCACGTCGCCAAAAGCCAGGCAGAGCTGGCCGAACTGTTCAGCCAGGACCTGACCACCGGGGTTGGCCGCAGCCTCAAGCACGATAGCGCCGACAAGCATGTGTCGGGCGAAGCGGTGTACATCGATGATCGCCTGGAGTTCCCCAATCAGCTGCATGTCTATGCGCGGCTGTCCGACCGCGCCCATGCACGGGTGCTGAGCATCGACACCAGCCCCTGCTACGCCTTCGAAGGCGTGCGCATCGCCATCACCCATGAAGACATACCGGGCCTCAAGGACATCGGCCCGCTGCTGCCCGGTGACCCGCTGCTGGCCATCGACACCGTCGAGTTCGTTGGCCAGCCGGTGGTCGCCGTCGCTGCCCGCGACCTGGATACCGCGCGCCGCGCGGCCATGGCCGCGATCATCGAATATGAAGACCTGGAGCCAGTGCTGGATGTGGTCGAGGCCCTGCGCAAGAAACACTTCGTGCTCGACAGCCACACCCACCAGCGCGGTGACTCGGTCAGCGCCCTGGCCAGCGCCCCGCATCGCCTGCAGGGCACCCTGCACATCGGCGGCCAGGAGCACTTCTACCTGGAAACCCAGATCTCCTCGGTGATGCCCACCGAAGACGGCGGAATGATCGTCTACTGCTCGACCCAGAACCCCACCGAAGTGCAGAAGCTGGTGGCGGAAGTCCTCGACGTGCCAATGAACAAGATCGTCGTTGACATGCGCCGCATGGGCGGTGGTTTCGGCGGCAAGGAAACCCAGGCGGCCAGCCCCGCCTGCCTGTGCGCAGTGATCGCGCACCTCACCGGCCAGCCGACCAAGATGCGCCTGCCGCGGGTCGAAGACATGCTCATGACCGGCAAGCGCCACCCGTTCTACATCGAATACGACGTCGGCTTCGATGACAACGGCCGCCTGCACGGTATCAATTTCGACCTGGCCGGCAACTGCGGCTGCTCGCCGGACCTCTCGGCGTCGATCGTCGACCGCGCCATGTTCCACGCCGACAACGCCTATTACCTGGGCGATGCCACCATCCATGGCCACCGCTGCAAGACCAACACCGCGTCGAACACCGCCTACCGCGGCTTCGGTGGCCCGCAAGGCATGGTCGCCATCGAAGAGGTCATGGACCACATCGCCCGCCACCTGGCCCTCGACCCGCTGGCGGTGCGCAAGGCCAACTACTATGGCAAGACCGAGCGCAACGTCACCCATTACTACCAGACCGTCGAGCACAACATGCTCGAAGAGATCACCGCCGAGCTCGAAACCAGCAGCGATTATGCCGAGCGCCGCGAGTCGATCCGCCGCTTCAACGCCAACAGCCCGATCCTCAAAAAAGGCCTGGCGCTGACCCCGGTGAAGTTCGGTATCTCGTTCACTGCCAGCTTCCTCAACCAGGCTGGCGCCCTGGTGCACATCTACACCGATGGCAGCATTCACCTGAACCACGGCGGCACCGAAATGGGCCAGGGCCTGAACACCAAGGTGGCACAGGTGGTGGCCGAAGTGTTCCAGGTGGATTTCCAACGCATCCAGATCACTGCGACCAACACCGACAAGGTGCCCAACACCTCGCCGACCGCCGCCTCCAGCGGCGCCGACCTGAACGGCAAGGCGGCGCAGAATGCCGCCGAGATCCTCAAGAAACGCCTGACCGAGTTCGCCGCCCGTCAATACAAGGTCAGCGAGGAAGACGTCGAGTTTCGCAACGGCCACGTGCGTGTGCGCGATGAAATCCTCAGTTTCGAAGCCCTGGTGCAACAGGCATATTTTGCTCAGGTGTCGCTGTCGAGCACCGGCTTCTACAAGACCCCGAAAATCTACTACGACCGCAGCCAGGCCCGCGGCCGGCCGTTCTACTACTTCGCCTTCGGTGCGGCCTGTGCCGAGGTGATCGTCGACACCCTGACCGGCGAATACAAGATGCTGCGCACCGACATCCTTCACGATGTGGGCGCCTCGCTGAACCCGGCCATCGACATCGGCCAGGTCGAGGGCGGGTTCATCCAGGGCATGGGCTGGCTGACCACCGAAGAGCTGGTATGGAACGCCAAGGGCAAGCTGATGACCAACGGCCCGGCCAGCTACAAGATCCCGGCGGTGGCCGACATGCCGGTGGATTTGCGCGTCAAGCTGGTGGAGAACCGCAAGAACCCGGAAGACACGGTGTTCCACTCCAAGGCCGTGGGTGAGCCGCCGTTCATGCTCGGCATTGCCGCCTGGTGCGCGATCAAGGACGCCGTGGCGAGCCTGGGCGACTACCGCGTGCACCCGCTGATCGATGCGCCGGCGACGCCGGAGCGGGTGCTCTGGGGTTGCGAGCAGGTGCGCAAAGCGGTGGCGGCGCAACAGCCTGCTACCGAGGTTGAGACAGTGACACCGTGAGTCCGCTATCGCTGGCAAGCCAGCTCCCACAGGATCTGTGTACACCGGACCTGTGGGAGCTGGCTTGCAAGCGATGAGGCCAGAACAGGCACCGTAGAGGTAACTGAATAATGCACACCTGGATCAACGCCCTGTCCGACCTGCAATCTCGCGGCGAGCCCTGCGTACTGGTGACCATCATCGAAGAACGTGGCTCGACGCCACGCAACGCCGGCTCGAAAATGGTCGTCAGCGCCGAGCAGCTGTTCGACACCATCGGCGGCGGCCACCTGGAATACAAGGCCATGCACATCGCCCGGCAGATGCTTGCCGAGCGCCGTGAAGCGCCGCACCTGGAACGCTTCAGCCTCGGCGCCAGCCTCGGCCAGTGCTGCGGCGGCGCCACCGTGCTGCTGTTCGAACCGATGGGCCAGGTCCAGGCGCAGATCGCCGTGTTCGGCGCAGGCCATGTCGGCCGCGCTCTGGTACCCTTGCTCGCCGCCTTGCCCTGCAAGGTGCGCTGGATCGATTCGCGCGAGCAGGAATTCCCCGAGCACATGCCGGCCGGGGTCAGCAAGATCGTCAGCGAAGAGCCGGTGGATGAAGTCGATGACCTGCCCGCTGGCAGCTACTGCATCGTCATGACCCACAACCATCAGCTGGATCTGGAACTGACCGCAGCGATCCTCAAACGCAATGACTTCACCTGGTTCGGCCTGATCGGCTCGAGGACCAAGCGCGTCAAGTTCGAGCATCGCCTGCGTGAACGCGGCTTTGCCGAGGAGCGCCTGCAGCGCATGCGCTGCCCGATGGGCATCGCCGAGGTCAAGGGCAAGCTGCCGATCGAGATCGCCGTGTCGATCGCCGCCGAAATCATTGCCACCTACAACGCCAGCTTTGGCCAGCACAACAACGCTGCCAACGCCGGCCCCATTGCCCAATTGCTGCCGCCGTCACGGCGCAGCCAAGCCATATGACGAGAGCCCTATGAGCGCAACCCGCAAAGCCTACCGTGCCGCCATCCTGCACAGCATCGCCGACCCAGCCGAAGTAGGCGTCGAAGCCTCCTATCAGTATTTCGAAGACGGCCTGATGCTGATCGACAACGGCAAGATCAGCGCCCTGGGCCATGCCCGCGACCTGCTGCCGACCCTGGCGGCTGACATCGAGGTTGAGCATTACCAGGATGCCCTGATCACCCCGGGCTTCATCGACACGCATATCCACTTCCCGCAGACCGGCATGATCGGCTCCTACGGCGAGCAGTTGCTGGACTGGCTCAACACCTACACCTTCCCCTGCGAGAAGCAGTTTGCCGACAAGGCGCATGCCGACAAGGTCGCAAAGATCTTCATCGAAGAACTGCTGCGCAACGGCACCACCACCGCCCTGGTGTTCGGCAGCGTGCACCCCGAATCGGTCAATGCCTTCTTCGAACACGCCGAGCGCCTGGACCTGCGGATGATTGCCGGCAAGGTGATGATGGACCGCAATGCCCCGGACTACCTGACCGACACCGCCGAATCCGGCTATATCCAGAGCAAGGCGCTGATCGAGCGCTGGCATGGCAAAGGCCGCCTGCACTACGCGGTGACCCCGCGCTTTGCGCCGACCAGCACCCCGGAGCAACTGACCCTGGCCGGCCAGTTGCTGGGCGAATACCCCGACCTGTACATGCACACCCACCTGAGCGAAAACCTCAAGGAAATCGACTGGGTCAAGGCGCTGTTCCCGGAGCGCAAGGGCTACCTGGACGTCTACGATCACTTCAAGCTGCTCGGCCAGCGCTCGGTGTTCGCCCACGGCGTGCACCTGTGCGACGACGAATGCCAGCGCCTGGCAGAAACCGGCTCGGCCGTGGCCTTCTGCCCGACCTCCAACCTGTTCCTCGGCAGCGGCCTGTTCAACCTGCCGCAAGCCGAGAAGTTCAAGGTCAAGGTCGGTTTGGGCACCGACGTCGGGGCCGGTACCAGCTTCTCGCTGCTCAACACCCTGAATGAAGCCTACAAGGTCATGCAACTGCAGGGCGCGCGCCTGAGCCCGTTCAAGTCACTGTACCTGGCGACCCTGGGCGGCGCCCGGGCGCTGAGCCTGGACGACCGTATCGGCAGCCTGCGGCCCGGCAACGATGCCGACTTCGTGGTACTCGATTACAAGGCCACGGCGCTGATGGACTACCGCCTCCAGCAGTCGAACAGCATCGACGAGACGCTGTTCGTGCTGATGACCCTGGGCGACGACCGTACCGTCAAGCAGACCTTCGCCGCCGGCCGCTGCGTACACCAGCGCTAAGGCTCGCGCGCCAGCCCCCGGTACAAGGCGCCGCCGATCACTGCCCCGATCAGCGGCGCCACCCAGAACAACCACAGCTGCTGCAGCGCCCAGCCACCGACGAAAATCGCCGGCCCCGTGCTGCGCGCCGGGTTCACCGAGGTGTTGGTGACCGGAATCGAGATCAGGTGGATCAGCGTCAGGGCCAGGCCGATGGCAATCGGTGCAAAGCCCGCCGGGGCACGGCTGTCGGTGGCGCCCATGATGATCAGGATGAACATCGCGGTCATCACCACTTCACTGGCAAAGCCTGCCGCCAACGAGTAGCCGCTGGGGGAATGCTCGGCATAGCCATTGGACGCCAACCCCGCCGACAACTCAAAGCCCGCCTTGCCGCTGGCAATGAAGTAGATCAGCGCTGCGCCGAGAATCGCGCCAATCACCTGGGCGATGACGTAGGGCAGCAGGTCCTTGAGCGGAAAACGCCCGCCCACCACCAGCCCGAGCGACACCGCGGGGTTGAGGTGGCATCCGGAAATATGGCCGATGGCGAAAGCCATGGTCAGCACGGTCAGGCCAAAGGCCATGGCCACCCCGACCAGGCCGATACCGATGGGGAGCGACGCGGCGATCACCGCACTACCGCAGCCACCCAGCACCAGCCAGAACGTCCCGATCAGTTCAGCACCCATGCGTTTGCTCAGGGGCATCGACATATACCTGTCCTCAAGTAGTTGAAGTTCTACGCATAGCGCGCAAGCCCAACTGCTTGATGAAGGTTTGCGGTGGATCAGGTGAGAATCTAGCAGAGGCTGGATAACCTGCCAGTGGCCGGAAAGCATCGCGGGGCAAGTCGAATCGTCGCACCGCGATTGGGTGTTACTGGCCTTCAACCCTTGAGCGGTGCAACCCCACCACGCTTCTTGGTCTGCAGCAGGTGCGAGAACACCGCATGCAGGTCATCCGACGCGCTGTCTTCGTCGAGGTTGAGCTTGCTGTCGATGTGGTCCATGTGGTGCATCATCAGGCTCACCGCCTGGTTGACGTCACGGGCCTCGATGGCGTCGATCAGTTGCATGTGCTCGTCGTAGGAGCAATGCGAACGGTTGCCGCTTTCGTACTGGGCAATGATCAACGAGGTTTGCGACACCAGGCTGCGCTGAAAGCTGATCAGCGGCGCATTGCCTGCAGCCTCTGCCAGCTTGAGGTGAAACTCGCCGGACAAACGAATGCCGGCGCCGCGATCGCCACGGGAGAAGCTGTCGCGCTCCTCGCGGACCATCTGGCGCAGCTCGTTGAGTTGCTCGGCGGTGGCATGCTCGACCGCAAGCTCGGTGATGGCGCGCTCGACCATGCGCCGCGAGAAGAACACCTGGCGGGCTTCCTCGACCGTCGGGCTGGCCACTACCGCGCCGCGGTTGGGCCGCAGCAGCACCACGCTTTCGTGGGCCAGGCGCGACAGGGCGCGGCGGATGATGGTGCGGCTGACGCCGAAGATCTCGCCCAGGGCTTCCTCGCTCAACTTGGTACCCGGCGCCAGACGCTGCTCGAGGATGGCCTCGAAAATGTGCGCATAGACGATATCGTCCTGGGTTCCGCTACGACCGGCCTTGCCGGTACGCACTGGTTTCTTGAGAGGTTGCAGCTGTTCGTTCATGGGCACTCGAGCACGGAGATCCGCCAGTCGGACCCTGACTGTAATACCAGCCAGAGGGGCGATGGCAAGTCCTGGTAAGAAAATTAAACGATTAAGGTATTGGCACATTGTACACAGCCGCAGGGATTTCTGCAGGTGGCGATAGCCTTTATAGCTGCACAGGCAAATTATCTGAGCACAACAACGAAAACATTATTTGCATTCTTTGTATACAAACGCATAATCCATCCGTGCAACTTCCTGACCCAGAAGTCAACAAACGGTCCGGTGGCCTGCCATCCCATCCGCCTCACAGAGCCCCCCAGTGCGTGCGCAGGACTGGCTCTGGAAAACAAGAAAAGACTTGAGGAGTACACGCTGTGGAAAGCCGCAAATCCGACGCCCCTACGCTGGATCTTGCCCCACCGCTCGAAACGAGCTGGCTGGAGCGGATTTTCAAACTCAAGCTACATGGCACCACCGTCAAAACCGAAATGATCGCCGGGTTGACCACCTTCATCACCATGGCCTACATCATCTTCGTCAACCCCAACATCATGGCCGATGCTGGCATCGATCACGGCGCGGCGTTCGTCGCCACCTGCATCGCCGCCGCCCTCGGCTGCCTGTTGATGGGCCTGTACGCCAACTGGCCAGTAGGCTTGGCACCGGGCATGGGGCTCAACGCCTTCTTTACCTACACCGTGGTCGGGACCATGGGCTACACCTGGGAAGCTGCGCTGGGCGCAGTGTTCGTCTCCGGGGTGCTGTTCATGCTGCTGACCTTGTCGCGGGTGCGCGAATGGCTGCTCAACAGCATTCCAGTCAGCCTGCGTCATGCCATGGGTGCCGGCGTCGGATTGTTTCTCGGACTGATCGGTCTTAAAACCGCAGGGATTGTCGTCGACAGCCCGGCGACCCTGATCAAGCTCGGCTCGCTGCACGAGCCTGGCCCGCTGCTGGCGGCCATCTGCTTTTTGATGATCGCGGTGCTCAGCTACCACCGGGTGTTCGGCGCGATCCTGATCAGCATCATCAGCGTCACCCTCGCCGGCTGGGGCCTGGGCCTGGTGGAGTACGGCGGATTGTTCTCGCTGCCGCCGAGCCTGGCGCCGACCTGGATGGCCATGGATGTCGCCGGCGTGTTCAACGTCAGCATGATTGCCGTGGTCTTCGCCTTCCTCTTCGTGCACATGTTCGACACCGCCGGCACCCTGATGGGCGTGGCCCAACGGGCCAACCTGGTGAATGCCGACGGGCGCATCGAAAACCTGTCGCGGGCGCTCAAGGCCGACAGTGCATCGAGTGTGTTCGGTGCCGTGGTCGGCGTACCACCGGTGACCAGTTATGTAGAGAGTGCTGCCGGGGTCGCCGCCGGTGGCCGTACCGGGCTGACTGCCGTGGTGGTCGGCCTGTTCTTCATCGCCGCGATGTTCTTCGCCCCGCTGGCCGGGATGATTCCGGCCTATGCGACTGCCGGTGCCTTGATCTACGTGGCGATGCTGATGATGGGCAGCATGGCCCATATCGATTGGGACGAAGCCACCGACAGCATTCCGGCAATCGTCACCGCGATCATGATGCCGCTGACCTTCTCGGTCGCCGACGGCATCGCCCTGGGCTTTATCACCTATGTGGTGCTCAAGGCCGGGACCGGGCGCTACAAGGAGATCTCGGCAAGCCTGTGGGTGCTGACGGCGATCTTCATTGCCAAGTTCGTGTTCCTCTAAACACGGCACACTGCTACAACAGAGCCTCACCTTCGGGTGGGGCTTTTTGTTGTCGGCTAAACAGTGCTGATGCCTGAGTGGTCCCTGTGGGATCTCGAATTACAGGCAAAAAAAAAGGTTCTTCACGGAATTTCGGGGACTATGAGCCTTGGGGTGGGGTTGGTTGCGAGCTTATCCATTCGGTGTGGCGCCGCTGCTGGCCCCTTCCGCCCTTACGGCGGCCTACTTTTCTCTTGGGAAAAGTAGGCAAAACCGCTTGCTACTGCATACGGCCCTACGCTGCGCTTCGGGTCCCTTCGCTACGGCGCCCTCCGGGGCATCGCGGCCTACGACTTGCTACGCCAAGTCTACGTCTCGCGTCTTCGGCTGACGCCGAAGGTGCTGCGCACTGCCCCTACAGGCACCTCCACTCAGCCTCCTGAAGTCGCTTTTGGCGGCGCCTGGAATTACGTGCATGAAGATCAAGATCAGCATCAAGATGAAGCAGGCCAGTCCTCGCTTTGGGGTCAGTTTGGCTACGCCATAATCTGCTTTCGCAGATACGCCAGTGCAGGCGCCGCCCGTAACTTCGCGACTTCAGGAGGCTGAGTGTAGGTGTCTGGAGGGGGCTGGTGCGCAGCACCCTTCGGCGTTAGCCGAAGACGCGAGACGTAGACTTGCGTAGCAAGTCGTAGGCCGCGATGCCCCTGGAGGACACCGAAGCGAAGGAACCCGAAGCGCAGCGTAGGGCCGTATGCGGGAGCGAGCGGTTTTGCCTACTTTTCCCAAGAGAAAAGTAGGACGCCGTAAAGGCGGAAGGGGCCGGCAGCGGCGCCACAGCAAATGGATAAGCTCGCAGCCGGAACAAGCCAAGCCAAGCCAAGGATCCTAGCCCCCCAGGATTCCATGAAGAACCATAAAAAAAGCCCGCAGTGTGAGCGGGCAAGGACCTACGAAGATTCTTCTAGCGACCAACTAGCTTCCACGGTAGGTCGAGTAACTGTACGGCGAGATCAACAACGGTACGTGGTAGTGATCCTGCTCGGCACTGATGCCGAAACGCAGCACCACCACATCAAGGAAAGCAGGCTCGGGCAATTGCACGCCGCGGGCACGGTAGTAGTCGCCGGCGCTGAACTGCAACTGGTAGACGCCGCTGCGATAATCATCGCCTTGCAGCAGCGGCGCGTCGCAACGGCCATCGCTGTTGGTCAGGGTGGTGTTCACCAGTTCCAGCTGCTGGCCTTCGACCCGGTACAGCTCGACCTTGATCGAACTGCCAGGGCAGCCATGCGCGGCATCCAGTACATGCGTGGTCAAACGTCCCATTGCTTGCTCGCCTCTGTTCTATGTGTGGGCAAAAAATACCCGCACGCCAGGCTCAGAACGCCCGACAACGTGCGGCTGTCGGATTATTAAGACATTTTTCTTAAATATTGTACACAATAATTCAGTATTCTTTCCCGACACCCCGCCCCTCCCCTGTAAATACACCATCAGTCGCAAAACCACGCCACTGGCCGACGTGCCCGTCATTAGCTGACCGATCAGGCAGGTTTCTTGCAGGGCTCCTTATAGAGGCTGGAGTGGGTAAAAAGGCAAAGAAAAGCGAAAAAACAGGCTTACAAATCGCAAACAAAGTTGTATACAATCATTCCATCGTCGTGGCCGATACCCTACCCGGGTGCCCACGCCCTCCGCATTCACGTACAAGAAGGAAGACTGCAGTGAGCGCTGATTACCCTCGCGACCTGATCGGTTACGGCAACACCCCACCCCATCCGCGCTGGCCGGGGAATGCCCGCATTGCTTTGTCTTTCGTGCTCAATTACGAGGAAGGTGGCGAACGCAACATCCTGCACGGGGATAAAGAGTCCGAAGCCTTCCTCTCGGAAATGGTCGCTGCCCAGCCACTGCAGGGCGCGCGCAACATGAGCATGGAATCGCTCTACGAGTATGGCAGCCGCGCTGGCGTCTGGCGCCTGCTCAAGCTGTTCAAGGACACTGGTGTGCCACTGACCATCTTCGCCGTGGCCATGGCCGCCCAGCGTCATCCGGACGTGATCCGCGCCATGGTCGAAGCCAGTCACGAGATCTGCAGCCACGGCTACCGCTGGATCGATTACCAATACATGGACGAGGCCCAGGAGCGCGAGCACATGCTCGAAGCCATCCGCATCCTCACCGAACTCACCGGCGAGCGTCCGCTGGGCTGGTACACCGGCCGCACCGGGCCGAATACCCGCCGCCTGGTGATGGAGGAAGGCGGCTTCCTCTACGACAGCGACACCTACGACGACGACCTGCCCTACTGGGAACAGAACAACCCGACCGGCAAGCCGCACCTGGTGATCCCCTACACCCTGGACACCAACGACATGCGCTTTACCCAGGTGCAGGGTTTCAACTGCGGCGAGCAGTTCTTCCAGTACCTCAAGGACGCTTTCGATGTGCTCTACGAAGAAGGCGCCGAGGCCCCGAAGATGCTCTCGATCGGCCTGCACTGCCGCTTGATCGGCCGCCCGGCGCGCCTGGCCGCGCTCAAGCGCTTCGTCGAGTACGCCAAGAGCCATGACCAGGTCTGGTTCGCCCGGCGCGTGGACATCGCCCGTCACTGGCATGCCACCCACCCTTTCCAAGCCGAGAAAGCACAATGACCGCATTCAAGACCCTGAAGCCTTCGAGCCTGGATCGCACAGCGTTCGTCGAAGCCTTCGCCGACATCTACGAACACTCGCCATGGGTTGCCGAGAAGGCCTACGACCTGGGCCAGTTGCAGGAAATCGAGCAGATCGAAGCCCTCCACCAGCGCATGAGCGACATCCTCCTGAGCGCCGACCACGCCGCTCAGCTGGCGCTGATCAACGCGCACCCGGACCTCGCCGGCAAGGCCGCGATCCAGGGTGAACTGACCGAATCGAGCACCCATGAACAGGCCGGCGCCGGTATCCACCAGTGCACCGCGCAAGAGTTCGAGCGCTTCACCGAACTCAACGATGCCTACAAAGAGAAATTCAAGTTCCCGTTCATCATGGCGGTCAAAGGCAGCAACCGGCACCAGATCCTCGCCGCCTTTGAGAAGCGCATCCACAACTCGGTCGAGGCCGAGTTCAAGGAAGCGCTGGCGCAGATCAACCTGATCGCCCTGTTCCGCCTGCTGCAGCTTTAAGGGCGTCGACCGCCGGGCTGGCCCGAGTGCGCTACGCGAGCGTACCCAGGGCCTGACCGGCGCAACAACGACACCCTCCACAACACAGAATAAAGAGAATCCGCATGCGCACTTTAGTGATTGAGCCCCTGAGCAAAGAAGCCTTCGCCCCTTTCGGTGACGTGATCGAAACCGACGGCAGCGACCACTTCATGATCAACAACGGCTCGACCATGCGCTTCCATCGTCTGGCCACGGTCGAAACCGCACAACCCGACGACAAGGCGATCATCAGCATTTTCCGCGCCGACGCGCTGGACATGCCCCTGACCGTACGCATGCTGGAGCGCCATCCGCAGGGCAGCCAGGCTTTCATTCCGCTGCTCGGCAACCCCTTTCTGATCGTGGTCGCGCCACTTGGCGATGTACCTGTATCGGGCCTGGTCCGTGCCTTCATCAGTAATGGAAGGCAGGGCATCAATTACCATCGCGGCGTCTGGCACCACCCGGTGCTGACGATCGAAAAGCGGGATGACTTCCTGGTGGTTGATCGCAGTGGCACTGGCAACAACTGCGATGAGCATTTTTTCAATGAGGATGAGCAATTGATCCTCGCCCCCCACCAATAAGAGAAGACCTGAGCACCCGGCTACAGGGTGCCAGGGTAGAGGTAAAGACTGTGGAAGCACATCTGTTGGAATGGCTGAACCTGAGCGTGCGTTGGGTTCACATGATCACTGGCGTGGCATGGATTGGCGCGTCGTTCTACTTTGTCTGGCTGGAAAACAACCTCAACCGGGCCAACCCGCGCGACGGTCTGTCCGGCGATCTCTGGGCCATTCACGGTGGCGGGATCTACCACCTGGAGAAGTACAAGCTGGCTCCGCCAAAAATGCCGGAGAACCTGCACTGGTTCAAATGGGAAGCCTACTTCACCTGGATGTCGGGTATCGCCCTGCTGTGCCTGGTGTTCTACTGGAACCCGACCCTCTACCTGCTGGCCCCTGGCAGCACCCTGAGCGGCGGTGAAGGCATTGCCATCGGTGTCGGTTCGCTGATCGCCGGCTGGTTCATCTATGACTTCCTCTGCGACTCGCCGCTGGGCAAGCGCCCTGGCCTGCTCGGCCTGGTGCTGTTCGTGCTGGTCATCGCCGCCTGCTACGGTTTCAGCCAGGTGTTCAGCGGCCGTGGCGCGTACCTGCACACTGGCGCGATCATCGGCACCATCATGGTCGGCAACGTGTTCCGCATCATCATGCCGGCCCAACGTCAGCTGGTAGCCGCCATCGAAGCCAACCAGACGCCGGACCCGCTGCTGCCGGCCAAGGGCCTGCTGCGCTCGCGGCACAACAACTACTTCACCCTGCCGGTGCTGTTCATCATGATCAGCAACCACTTCCCGAGCACCTATGGCAGCCAGTACAACTGGTTGATCCTGGCCGGTATCGCGGTGGCTGCGGTGTTGGTGCGTCACTACTTCAACACCCGTCATGACAGCAACAAATACGCCTGGACCCTGCCGGTCGGCGCCCTGGCGATGATCTGCCTGGCGTACGTCACCGGCCCAGCGCCGATGCCAAGCGCCCCTGAGCAGGCCGCCGCCAAGGTCGAGTACCAGCCGTTGCCGGAAACCGCCCTGGGTGGCAAGACCGCTGCCGAGAAAGCGGCTGAACAGGCCGCCGCCCCAGCCCAGCCTGCGGCATCTGCGCAAGCGCCCGCCGGTGCCACCGCCAAGCTCGACGATGCCGGTTTCGACAAGATCCACAGCGTCATCCAGGAACGTTGCACCGTGTGCCACTCGGCCAAGCCGACCAGCCCGCTGTTCAGCGCCGCGCCTGCCGGGGTGATGCTCGATACCCCGCAGCAGATCCAGCAACAGGCCGCGCGCATCCAGGCGCAAGCCGTGGCGACGCAGATCATGCCGCTGGGCAACATCACCCAGATGACCCAGCAGGAACGTGACCTGATTGGCGCCTGGGTCGCCAAGGGAGCACCGACCCACTGAGGCAGCCACACGCTGCCAGCTGTAAGCGACAAGCAAAAAGCTGCAAGCCAAGCGCAACCTCCTGCTTCTCCTTGAAGCTTGGCGCTTGAAGCTTGCAGCTCCAAGAATAAAAACAAAACCGAGGTGTTGCATGTCCGAGTCACGCAAGGCGTACATCCCTGTTGCGCCCCCACGACAGCCACTGCCCCTGTTCCAACTGTTCCTGGTGGGTCTGCAGCATGTGTTGCTGATGTACGGAGGCGCGATTGCCGTGCCGCTGATCATCGGTCAAGCCGCCGGACTTTCTCGTGAAGAAGTCGCTTTCCTGATCAATGCCGACCTGCTGGTCGCTGGTGTCGCCACCATCGTCCAGTCGTTCGGCATTGGCGCAGTCGGCATCCGCATGCCGGTGATGATGGGTGCAAGCTTTGCCGCGGTCGGCAGTATGGTGGCCATGGCCGGCATGCCTGGCGTCGGCCTGCAGGGGATTTTCGGTGCGACCATCGCCGCCGGCTTCTTCGGCATGGTCATTGCGCCGTTCATGTCCAAGGTCGTGCGTTTCTTCCCGCCGCTGGTGACCGGCACGGTCATCACCTCGATCGGCCTGTCACTGTTCCCGGTTGCGGTCAACTGGGCCGGCGGCGGTGCCGATGCCGCGCCCTTCGGCTCCCCCGTCTACCTGATCGTCGCCGGCCTGGTGCTGGCCACCATCCTGCTGATCAACCGCTTCATGCGTGGTTTCTGGGTCAATGTCTCGGTACTGATCGGCATGGGCCTGGGCTACATCCTTGCAGGTTCCATCGGCATGGTCGACCTCTCGGGCCTGAGTGAAGCGCCATGGGTGCAGGTGGTGACCCCGCTGCATTTCGGCATGCCGACCTTCAGCCTGGCGCCGATCCTGTCGATGTGCCTGGTGGTGGTGATCATCTTCGTCGAGTCCACCGGCATGTTCCTCGCCCTGGGCAAGGTCACCGACCGCGAAGTCACCCCCGGCATGCTGCGCCGCGGCCTGATGTGCGATGCCGGTGCGTCGTTCGTGGCCGGCTTTTTCAACACCTTCACCCACTCATCCTTCGCCCAGAACATCGGCCTGGTGCAGATGACCGGCGTGCGCTGCCGCTACGTCACCGTGGTCGCCGGCGGCTTTCTGATCCTGCTCAGCCTGCTGCCCAAAGCGGCGTTCCTGATTGCCTCGATTCCGCCTGCGGTGCTGGGCGGTGCGTCGATCGCGATGTTCGGCATGGTCGCCGCCACTGGCATCAAGATCCTCCAGGAAGCCGACATCGCCGACCGCCGCAACCAGTTGCTGGTGGCCGTCAGCGTCGGCATGGGCCTGATCCCGGTGGTGCGTCCGGAGTTCTTTGCCCAGATGCCACAGTGGATGGAGCCGATCACTCACAGCGGCATTGCCATGGCCACGGTCAGCGCCTTGATCCTCAACCTGCTGTTCAACATCCTCGGTGGCGCCGAACGCGCCGCCCACAACGATACCGTCCACCAGCACTGAGCCTTTGGGCGGCGCTTGCCGCCCGGCATCACCGAAGCATAGGCAAGGCCGTCGACCCGTGGGAGCGGGTCGGCCGGGGCGCTTCGCGCCAAAAAAAACCGAAAACCAACAATAACAAAGCCGGGAATCACAACATGAAAGGCATCACCACTTCCCTCCTGTTGGGTACCAGTCTGCTGGCCACCTTGCCAGCTGCCGCAGGGGACTTGCTGCTCTGGCACACCAACAGCCTCACCTACCTCTACGGCAAGGACTTCCAGGTCAACCCCGCGATCCAGCAGACGGTGACCTTCGAACATGCCAACAAGTGGAAGTACGGCGACACCTTCCTGTTCATCGACAAGATCTTCTACAACGGCGGCACCGACCGCAACAAAGGCAACAACACCTACTACGGTGAGTTCAGCCCGCGCCTGTCGTTCGGCAAGATCTTCGATCGCAAATTCGAGTTCGGTCCGATCAAGGACGTGTTGCTGGCCATGACCTACGAGTCTGGCGAAGGCGACAACGAGGCCTACCTGATCGGCCCCGGCTTTGACCTGGCGATCCCCGGCTTCAACTACTTCACCCTCAACATCATGCAGCGCAACACCGAAGGCAGCCGCCCGGGTGATCGCGTCTGGCAGATTACCCCGACCTTTTCCTACACCATCCCTGTGGGCAAATCCGACGTCCTGATCGACGGCTACATGGACTGGGTGGTGGACAACGACCAAAGCCGGCGCGGCACCTATCACGCCAACCTGCAGTTCAACCCGCAGGTCAAATACGACCTGGGCAAGGCCCTGAACCTTGGGGCCAAGCAGTTGTACGTGGGTATCGAGTACAGCTACTGGAAAGACAAATACGGCATCGAGAACAGTGGCCGGCTGGACACCAATCAGAGTGTTACCAGCGCTCTGGTTAAGGTTCACTTCTAAAAGCTGACCAAACGCACAGTTTTTGCCTCACCCGCTCCAGGACGGAGCACTTGAGGACCGGCGCGCAAGCCAGTAATCTGCGCGCCCCCTCGATCAGGGCAGGACGGATCCTGCCTGCGTTTGCTGACCGCTCAGTCAATGAATTCGGGCGGTTGGCAAGCGTCACGCCAACCTGAAATACCCTTTTCAACTGTTCAGAAAGACGTCGAGCAGGATTGCTTGTGACTGACCCGGAAGGTTGGTCCAGCTCTTGCCAAACGTCTGTGGCCAATCGAAAAAAACTGACCCGAAAGACAAGTATTTACCCAAAAGGTGCCACACCAGAGCACCACGAAGAATCCATCAAGGGAGCAACTACGCGATGCGTATTACCAACAGCCTGATCCTTGCCAGCGGCCTGCTGGCGGCCAGCACCGCCGCCACTGCCGGTGATCTGCTGCAATGGCAGAACAACAGCCTGACTTACCTGTGGGGCAAGAACTTTGCCGTCAACCCGTCGATCCAGCAGACCGTGACCTTCGAGCACGCCGATGCCTGGAAGTACGGCGACAACTTCATCTTCGTCGACAAGATCTTCTACAACGGTGGCAAGGACTTCAACAACGGCCCCAACACCTACTACGGCGAGATCAGCCCACGCCTGTCGTTCGGCAAGATCTTCGACCAGAAGCTGGCCTTCGGCCCGGTCAAGGACGTGCTGCTGGCGATGACCTACGAGTTTGGCGAAGGCGACACCGAGTCCTACCTGATCGGCCCGGGTTTCGACCTGGACATCCCAGGCTTCGACTACTTCCAGCTGAACTTCTACCAGCGCAACACCGAGGGCAGCCGTGCCGGTGACAACGTCTGGCAGATCACCCCGGTCTGGTCCTACACCATTCCTGTGGGCAAGTCCGACATCCTCATCGATGGCTTCATGGACTGGGTCGTGGACAACGACGCCACCAGCCGTCGTGGCACCTACCACGCCAACCTGCACTTCAACCCGCAGGTCAAGTACGACCTGGGCAAGGCGCTGAACTGGGGCGAGAAGCAGCTGTATGTCGGTTTCGAATACGACTACTGGAAGAACAAGTACGGCATCAAGGACAGCGACGCCTTCGATACCGATCAGAACACTGCCAGCTTCCTGGTCAAAGCGCACTTCTGATCAAAGAGGCAAAGCCCTTCGGGCTTTGATCGCCGGCAAGGCCGGCTCCCACAGGAGCGGTTCAACACCTGACCCTGTGGGAGCTGGCGTTGCCAGCGATGAGGCCATCAGCTTCTGACAGCACGCCAGAGCTTGCCGATCAGCGCAACCACTGCCAACACTGCAGCACCGGCGACAATCCCCACCCCGGCATTGAGCAGCGTACTGGTCAGCACCCCGCCGCGCCCTTCGCTGAAGGCTTCAATGGCATGGTGCAGTGGCGCCACGCCGTGGACCAGAATCCCGCCGCCGACCAGAAACATCGCCGCAGTGCCAATCACCGACAGGCTTTTCATCATGTATGGCGCCGCGCGCAGGATGCCGTTGCCGGTCGCCTTGGCCGCACTCGAGGCCTTCTGGGTCAGCCACAGGCCCAGGTCATCGAGCTTGACGATGCCGGCCACCAGGCCATAGACACCGATGGTCATGACAATGGCGATGCCCGAGAGCACGATGATTTGTTGAGTCAGCGGCGCATCGGCAACCGTGCCCAGGGTGATGGCGATGATCTCGGCCGACAGGATGAAGTCGGTGCGCACCGCGCCCTTGATCTTGTCTTGCTCGAAAGCCACCAGATCGACCGCAGGATCGGCCACCGCTTCCGTCAGCGCCACATGCTCGGCCTGGTCTTCTTCCTTGCTGTGGAGGAACTTGTGCGCGAGCTTCTCGAAGCCTTCAAAGCACAGGAATGCACCGCCGACCATCAGCAGCGGTGTCACCGCCCAGGGAATGAAGGCGCTGATCAGCAGCGCCGCCGGCACCAGGATCAGCTTGTTGAGGAACGAGCCCTTGGCCACCGCCCAGACCACCGGGATTTCCCGCTCGGCGCGCACGCCGGTAACCTGCTGGGCGTTGAGCGCCAGGTCGTCGCCCAGCACCCCCGCGGTCTTTTTTGCCGCGACCTTGGTCATTACCGAGACATCGTCGAGTACCGTGGCGATATCGTCGATCAATACCAGAAGACTGCTTCCTGCCATGTTTGCCTGATTCCAGCGGGTTGAGAGGGCCACAGTCTAGCTCAAAGTCGCCACCTTGAGCCGCTTGCGAACGCGGTGCTACCATGCGCAACCGCCCTCCCAGGCCCGGTGCCGCCAGCGGCCAGACACGAGGAACAGCGTCAACCATGAGCAGCATTCGCGAGCGCAACAAAGAACTGATCCTGCGCGCGGCCAGTGAAGAGTTTGCCGACAAGGGCTTCGCCGCCACCAAGACCAGCGACATCGCGGCCAAGGCCGGCCTGCCCAAGCCCAACGTCTATTACTACTTCAAGTCCAAGGAAAACCTCTATCGCGAGGTCCTGGAAAGCATCATCGAACCGATCATGCAGGCGTCGACGCCGTTCAATGCCGACGGCGACCCCAAAGAGGTATTGAGCGCCTACATCCGCTCCAAGGTACGCATCTCCCGCGACCTGCCGTTTGCGTCCAAGGTGTTCGCCAGCGAAATCATGCACGGCGCCCCGCACCTGAGCCCGAGCCAGGTCGAGCAGCTCAACGACCAGGCCCGGCACAACATCGAGTGCATCCAGGCCTGGATCGACCGCGGCCAGATCGCCCCGCTCGACCCGCATCACCTGATGTTCAGCATCTGGGCGGCGACCCAGACCTACGCTGACTTCGACTGGCAGATCTCGGTGGTCACCGGCAAGGCCAAGCTCGATGACAGCGATTATGAAGCGGCGGCGCAGACCATCATTCGCCTGGTGCTCAAGGGGTGTGAGCCGGACGCTTAGGCAAATTTGCCGAGATCCCTGTGGGAGCTGGCTTGCCAGCGATGAGGCCAGCGAGCGCTTTGCGCTCGATCGCTGGCAAGCCAGCTCCCACAGGTTCCGCGATAGGCCTTAAGCCGCTACACCGGCATCCGCCGTCAACCCCGCCTCCTCGACCGCACTGATCGCGCACTGCTCGTCGATATCCGAGGTATCGCCACTGATACCGATCGCCCCCAGCACCACGCCCTGCTGATTCCGAATCAGCACCCCACCCGGCGCCGGCACCACCGGGCTCTGGCCCAGGCCATTGAGCGCGGCAAAGAATGCCGGACGCTGTTGCGCGTCCAGCGCCAGCAGGCGCGACCCCTTGCCCAGGGCAATCGCGCCCCAGGCCTTGCCCATCGCCACTTGCGGGCGCAACAGGCTGGCGCCGTCTTCACGCTGCAGGGCCAGCAGATGCCCACCGTTATCCAGCACCGCCACGGTCAACGGCGCGGAGGAGATCTTGCGCCCGGCCACCAGCGCAGCGTTCACCAGGCTGACAGCGACTTTCAAGGTCAAAGCGTTCATGAAAAGGTCCTCTTGTTGTTAGAAGCCCTGAGGGCAGGTGTAAAAATCAATAGAACAAATAGAACACAATGGCGAACTTATTTGTATACAATATTTTCAGTGCGATGAACCAATTCTGACGAAATGCCATTTTTAAAGGCTTCCCGACGAAAGCACCGATCGCCGATGAAAATGGATTGACCAGAGTCGCTTGGCGTGAATACACTCTGGTGAAAAGCAATTTGTATACAATTACAAAATCAAAGAGGCACAAAACCATGAGCAAAATGAGAGCAATCGATGCAGCCGTTCTGGTGATGCGCCGCGAAGGTGTGGAAACCGCGTTTGGCATCCCGGGTGCAGCCATCAACCCCCTGTACTCGGCCCTGAAGAAAGTCGGCGGTATCGATCACGTCCTCGCTCGTCACGTTGAAGGCGCCTCGCACATGGCCGAGGGCTACACCCGCACCAAGGCCGGCAACATCGGCGTGTGCATCGGCACTTCCGGCCCTGCCGGCACCGACATGGTCACCGGCCTGTACAGTGCCTCGGCCGACTCCATCCCGATCCTGTGCATCACAGGGCAAGCGCCACGTGCGCGTATGCACAAGGAAGATTTCCAGGCCGTCGACATCACCAGCATCGTCAAGCCGGTGACCAAGTGGGCGACCACCGTTCTGGAGCCCGGCCAGGTGCCGTATGCGTTCCAGAAGGCGTTCTATGAAATGCGCTCCGGCCGCCCAGGCCCGGTGCTGATCGACCTGCCGTTCGACGTGCAGATGGCGGAAATCGAATTCGACATCGACGCCTACCAGCCGCTGCCCGTACAAAAGCCTGCGGCCAACCGCGTCCAGGTCGAGAAAGCCCTGGCCATGCTCGACAGCGCCGAACGCCCATTGCTGGTTGCCGGTGGCGGCATCATCAATGCCGATGCCTGCGACAAGCTGGTGGAATTCGCCGAGCTGACCGGTATTCCAGTAATCCCGACCCTGATGGGCTGGGGCATCATCCCCGACGATCACCCGCTGATGGTGGGCATGGTCGGCCTGCAGACGTCGCACCGCTACGGCAACGCCACCATGCTCAAGTCCGACGTGGTACTGGGTATCGGCAACCGTTGGGCCAACCGTCACACCGGCTCCGTTGACGTCTACACCGAAGGCCGTCGCTTCATCCACGTCGATATCGAACCGACCCAGATCGGCCGCGTCTTCACCCCGGACCTGGGTATCGTTTCCGACGCCGGCGCCGCCCTGGATGTATTCCTCGAAGTGGCCCGCGAGTGGAAAGCCGCCGGCAAGCTCAAGGACCGCAGCGCCTGGCTGGAAGATTGCCAACAGCGCAAATCGAGCCTGCAACGCAAGACCCATTTCGACAACGTGCCGGTCAAGCCACAGCGCGTTTACCAGGAAATGAACCAGGTATTCGGCAAGGACACCTGCTACGTCAGCACCATCGGCCTGTCGCAGATCGCCGGCGCGCAGTTCCTCCACGTCTACAAGCCGCGTCACTGGATCAACTGCGGCCAGGCCGGCCCGCTGGGCTGGACCATTCCTGCTGCGCTGGGCGTGGTCAAGGCTGACCCGACTCGCAAGGTCGTGGCGCTGTCCGGCGACTATGACTTCCAGTTCATGATCGAAGAGCTGGCGGTGGGCGCGCAGTTCAACCTGCCCTACGTCCACGTGCTGGTGAACAACTCCTACCTGGGCCTGATCCGCCAGGCCCAGCGCGGCTTCGAGATGGACTACTGCGTGCAACTGGCGTTCGAGAACGTCAACGCACCGGAACTCAATGGTTATGGTGTCGATCACGTCGCCGTGGTCGAAGGCCTGGGCTGCAAGGCCCTGCGCGTGACCGAGCCTGGCGAGATCGCCCCGGCCCTGCTCAAGGCGCAGAAACTGGCCGAAGAGTTCCGGGTACCGGTGGTGGTCGAGGTTATCCTCGAGCGCGTGACCAACATTTCCATGGGCACCGAAATCAACGCGGTCAACGAGTTCGAAGACCTGGCGCTGGTCGGCAACGACGCGCCAACCGCGATTTCCCTGCTCGACTGATCGCTGCGAAGGCCCTGATGCCGGGTGCACAGGGCCCCTTTTTGCAAGGAGACAACCATGCCACGTTTCGCCGCCAACCTGTCCATGCTGTTCACCGAGCAGGACTTCCTCGCCCGTTTCAAGGCCGCTGCCGACGCCGGCTTCAGCGGGGTCGAGTACCTGTTCCCATACGACTTCAGCTCGGCTGAAATCAAGCAGCAGCTCGATGCCCACGGCCTGACCCAGGTGCTGTTCAACCTGCCGGCCGGCGACTGGGCCAAGGGTGATCGCGGCATCGCCTGCGACCCGGCCCGCGTTGCAGAATTCCGCGCCGGTGTCGATCTTGCCATCGCCTATGCCCAGGTACTGGGCAACACCCAGGTCAACTGCCTGGCCGGCATCCGCCCGCAAGGCCCGGACTGCGCCACGGTGCGCACGACCTTCGTCGACAACCTCAAGTTTGCCGCCGACAAGCTGCAGGCCGCCGGGATCAAGCTGGTCATGGAAATGATCAACACCCGCGACATCCCCGGCTTCTACCTGAACACCACCCAACAGGCGCTGGAGATCCAGGCGCAAGTTGCCAGCAGCAACCTGTACCTGCAATACGACATCTATCACATGCAGATCATGGAAGGGGATCTTGCCCGTACCGTGGAAAGCAACCTGGCCAAGATCAACCACATCCAGCTGGCCGACAACCCGGGCCGCCACGAGCCAGGCACCGGCGAGATCAACTATCGCTTCCTCTTCGAACACCTGGACCGCATCGGCTACCAGGGCTGGGTGGGCTGTGAATACAAGCCGCTGACCACCACCGAAGCGGGCCTTGGCTGGCTGAAGACCCATAACGCGATCTGACGCACTGACGGGCCTCGACAATCCCTGTGGGAGCTGGCTTGCCAGCGATGAGGCCCTCACAGCTACACCGCATTGTTCCCATCGCTGGCAAGCCAGCTCCCACAGGGGCCCGGCCCGCCAGCCGAGATTGAATAATTACAAGAGGCATTTCTCATGGCTAAAATCGGATTTATCGGCACCGGCATCATGGGCCGGCCAATGGCGCAGAACCTGCAAAAAGCCGGGCACAGCCTGTTCATCTCCACCCACCACGATGCCGCGCCTGCCGACCTGGTCGCCGCTGGCGCCGTGGCCCTGGCCAACCCGAAAGAAGTGGCCCAGGAAGCTGAATTCATCATCGTCATGGTGCCCGACACCCCACAGGTGGAATCGGTGCTGTTCGGCGACAACGGCGTGGCCCAGGGCGTGGGGCCGAACAAGGTGGTGATCGACATGAGCTCGATCTCGCCGACCGCCACCAAAGCCTTCGCCGAGAAGATCAAGGCCACCGGCGCGACCTACCTCGACGCCCCGGTTTCCGGCGGTGAAGTCGGTGCCAAGGCCGCGACCCTGAGCATCATGGTCGGCGGTTGCCCGAATGCCTTCGAACGCGCCCTGCCGCTGTTCCAGGTCATGGGCAAGAACATCACCCGCGTCGGCGGCAGCGGCGACGGCCAGACCGCCAAGGTCGCCAACCAGATCATCGTTGCCCTGAACATCCAGGCGGTGGCCGAAGCCCTGCTGTTCGCCGCCAAGAACGGTGCGGACCCGGCCAAGGTGCGTGAAGCACTGATGGGCGGTTTCGCCTCTTCGAAGATTCTCGAAGTACACGGCGAGCGCATGATCAAGGGCACCTTCGATCCGGGCTTCCGTATCAGCCTGCACCAGAAGGACCTGAACCTGGCCCTGCAAGGCGCCAAGGAACTGAACATCAACCTGCCCAACACCGCCAACGCCCAGCAAGTGTTCAGCACCTGCGCCGCGATCGGCGGCGCCAACTGGGACCACTCGGCGCTGATCAAAGGCCTGGAACACATGGCTAACTTCTCGATCCGGGACGAAAAATAAGCTGCAAGCCCCAAGCTTCAAGCGGCAAGAAAAAGCAGGCCGCGCATCGATCTGCTTTCTCTTGCAGCTTGTAGCTTGAAGCTTGTCGCTACCAGCGCCCCTGGATATGCCTGCACGGAGGCGGATCCCGGGGCGCTGTCGATTCTGAAAAACAATAAGATTGGAGCCTGCCATGTCGGTCGATCCGCAACACTTTCTGCGCGAGCTGTTCGCCACGGCCATCGATGCCGCGCATCCCCGCCAGGTCCTTGAAGCCCACCTGCCCAGCGACCGCAGCGGTCGCGTTATCGTCATCGGTGCCGGCAAGGCCGCTGCGGCCATGGCCGAAGTCGTCGAGCGTGCCTGGAAGGGCCCGGTGTCCGGCCTGGTGGTCACCCGCTACGGCCACGGCGCCAGCTGCTCGAAGATCGAAGTGGTCGAAGCCGCCCACCCGGTCCCGGATGCCGCCGGCCTGGCCGTGGCCAAACGGGTGCTGGAAATGGTCAGCAACCTCACGGCTGACGACCGGGTGATCTTCCTCCTCTCCGGTGGCGGTTCGGCGCTACTGGCACTGCCCGCCGAAGGCCTGACCCTGGCCGACAAGCAACAGATCAACAAGGCCCTGCTCAAATCCGGCGCGACCATCGGCGAGATGAACTGCGTGCGCAAGCACCTCTCGGCGATCAAGGGCGGGCGCCTGGCCAAGGCCTGCTGGCCGGCCACCGTTTACACCTATGCGATTTCCGATGTACCCGGGGACCTGGCCACGGTGATTGCCTCCGGCCCGACCGTGGCCGACCCGAGCACTTCGGCCGAGGCCCTGGCGATCCTCAAGCGCTACAACATCGAAGCGCCCGCAGCGGTCACCGCCTGGCTGAACAACCCGGCGTCCGAGACAGTCAAGGCCGATGACCCGGCCCTGGCCCGCAGCCACTTCCAGCTCATCGCCCGCCCCCAGCAGTCGCTCGAAGCCGCCGCGGTCAAAGCCCGCCAGGCCGGTTTCAGCCCGCTGATCCTTGGCGACCTGGAAGGCGAATCGCGCGAAGTGGCCAAGGTCCATGCCGGCATCGCCCGGCAGATCGTCCTGCACGGCCAACCTCTGTCGCCGCCTTGCGTGATCCTCTCCGGTGGCGAAACCACCGTGACCGTACGCGGCAATGGCCGTGGCGGGCGCAATGCCGAGTTTCTGCTGAGCCTGACCGAAAGCCTCAAGGGCCTGCCCGGGGTCTATGCCCTGGCCGGTGACACCGACGGCATCGACGGCTCCGAAGACAACGCCGGCGCCCTGATGACCCCGGACAGCTACGCCCGCGCCGCGGCATTGGGCCTGTCGGCCAGCGATGAACTGGACAACAACAACGGCTACGGCTACTTCGCCGCGCTCGATGCCTTGATCGTCACCGAGCCGACGCGGACCAACGTCAACGATTTTCGCGCCATCCTGATTCTCGAGAGTGCCCGACATGACGCCTGATAAGAAAGTCAAAATCCTTGCCACCCTCGGCCCTGCGATCAAGGGCATCGATGACATCCGCCAGCTGGTCGAGGCCGGGGTGAACATCTTTCGCCTGAACTTCAGCCACGGCGAACATGAAGACCACGCCCTGCGCTACCAGTGGATCCGCGAGGTGGAGAGCCAGCTCAACTACCCGCTGGGCATCCTCATGGACCTGCAAGGGCCCAAGCTGCGCGTTGGCCGCTTTGCCGAGGGCAAGGTCCAGTTGCAACGCGGCCAGGCCCTGCGTCTGGACCTGGACAGCACCCCGGGCACTGCCTCGCGGGTCAACCTGCCGCACCCGGAAATCATCGCCGCGCTGGAGCCGGGCATGGACCTGCTGCTCGATGACGGCAAGCTGCGCCTGCGGGTGACCGCCAAGCACAGCGACGCCATCGAGACCGAAGTGCTCAACGGCGGCGAGCTGTCCGACCGCAAGGGCGTCAACGTGCCGCAAGCGGTACTGGAGCTGAGCCCGCTGACCGCCAAGGACCGCCGCGACCTGAGCTTCGGTCTGGAGCTGGGCGTGGACTGGGTGGCGCTGTCGTTCGTCCAGCGCCCGGAAGACATCGTCGAAGCGCGCCAGCTGATCGGTGACCGCGCCTACCTGATGGCCAAGATCGAGAAACCTTCGGCGGTGACCCAGTTGCGTGCCATCGCCGAGCTCAGCGACGCGATCATGGTCGCCCGTGGCGACCTGGGCGTGGAAGTGCCGGCCGAAAGCGTGCCGCAGATCCAGAAAAGCATCATCAACACCTGCCGCGAACTGGGTAAACCGGTGGTGGTGGCTACGCAGATGCTCGAATCGATGCGCTTCTCCCCGGCCCCGACCCGCGCCGAAGTCACCGACGTGGCCAACGCCGTGGCCGAAGGCGCCGATGCGGTGATGCTCTCGGCCGAGACCGCCTCGGGTGACTACCCACTGGAAGCGGTGCAGATGATGAGCAAGATCATCCGCCAGGTGGAGAATGGCCCGGACTACCAGGCGCAACTCGACGTCGGCCGGCCGAAAGCCGAAGCCACCGTGTCGGACGCCATCAGCTGCGCGATCCGCCGCATCAGCGGCATCCTGCCGGTGGCGGTGCTGGTCAACTACAGCGAGTCGGGGGCTTCGACCCTGCGCGCCGCCCGCGAGCGGCCACGGGCACCGATCCTCAACCTGACCCCCAACCTGTCCACCGCCCGGCGCCTGAGCGTTGCCTGGGGTGTGCACTCGGTGGTCAACGATCGCCTGCGCCAGGTCGACGAAATCTGCTCCACCGCGCTGGAAATCGCCCAGGCCCAAGGCATGGCCAGCCGTGGCGATACCCTGTTGATCACTGCCGGTGTGCCTTTTGGCAAGCCAGGGTCGACTAACACGCTGCGGATCGAGACCTTGATCTGAAGGTGAGGCCTATCGCGGGTCAAGCCCGCTCCTACAGGCCTGTGGGAGCGGGCTTGACCCGCGATGAGTGCAACACAAACCCCAGGTGGGACAACCCGGCCCAAAGAGGCGCCCCACTCCACATCAACCCAGACTGCCCCCATGTACACCAAGAATTTCGTCAACCCGTGCCCCGACTGGGCCACGGCCTTGCTCAACGGCTTCAGCCAGGTGCTGCTGCAGCGCAATCCGCTGTGTGGCCTGTGCTGCTTGCTGGCGATTACCCTGACCGCGCCCGACCTGGTCGGTGGCGCCTTGCTCGGTGCCCTCGCCGGGCTGCTGACCGCCCAGCGTCGCGGCTACAACCGCAGCGACCGCCAGGCCGGCCTGTACAGCTACAACGGCGTGCTGATCGGCCTGTTGATCAGCCATGCCCTGCCCTGGTCGGCGATCCTGCCGCCCCTGATCATCGCCGCCGGCGGCCTGAGCAGCATGCTCGTGCACCAGTGGCTCAAGCGCGCCGGGCCCCGGCAACTGCTGCCCGCCTACACGGCGCCGTTCGTCTTGCTCGGCTGGGCTGCGCTGGCCATGGCCGAACCCGCCAGCGCCGCCAGCACCAGCGTCGAGGCCAACCCGCTGTTCGCCCTGGCGCGCGGTCTCGGGCAGATCTTCTTGCTCGACCAGCCCCTGGCCGGAGGGCTGATCGCCATCGGCCTGCTGATTTCCAATCGCTACGCAGCAGTCTGGGCCCTGCTCGGCTCGGCCATCGGCGGCAGCGTGGCGTTGCTCGGTGGCGAAGCGATGGCGGCCTATAACGGCCTGTTCGGCTTCAACGCTGCCCTTGCCGCCCTGGCCTTCAGCCAAGAGCGCCAGCGGCCCTGGTTGCCGCTGCTGGCCATCGTCCTGGCGATTGCCCTGCAACCGGCGTTCAGCCTGCTGCCAGTGCCCGGTCTGACCGCGCCGTTCATCCTCGCCTGCTGGCTGCTGCACGGCGGTGGCCGCCTGCTGCGCCTGCCGGCGTCCCACAGCCGGCGTCGCTTGCACAGCTGAGGTGCAGCCCCTAGGCTCTGCCCATCTGCCTTTGGAACGAGCCTATGGACACCCCTTCGAGCTGGCGCGAGCGGCTCTACGTCATCGTTTTTCAAACCGACACGGTCGCCGGCCGGCGCTTCGACAGCATCCTGCTGCTGATCATCCTTGCCAGCCTGGTCACGGTGATCCTCGACAGCATCGACGAGGTGCACCAGCGCTATGCCGGGGTACTGGCGGCCATCGAATGGGGTTTTACCGCGATCTTCCTGGTCGAGTACCTGATCCGCCTGTACTGCTCGCCCAAGCCCTTGCGCTACGCCTTCAGTTTTTATGGCCTGGTCGACCTGCTGGCGATCGTGCCGGGGATCATCGCCCTGTACTACAGCGACGCCCAGTACCTGCTGATCATCCGCGTCATCCGTATGCTGCGGATCTTTCGCGTGCTCAAGCTCAGCCCGTACCTCAAACAGGCCCATTACCTGCTCGCGGCCCTGCGCGGCAGCAAGCAGAAGATCATCGTGTTCTTGCTCAGCGTCTCGACCCTGGTCACCGTGTTCGGCACCCTGATGTACGTGGTCGAGGGCCCCGAGCATGGCTTTACCAGCATCCCCAAGGGCATCTATTGGGCCATCGTCACCCTGACCACCGTCGGCTTTGGCGACATCGTGCCCAAGACCCCGCTGGGCCAGGTGCTGTCATCGATGGTGATGATCACCGGTTACTCGATCATCGCCGTGCCCACCGGGATTTTCACTGCGGAGCTTGCCAACGCCATGCGCGGCGAGCAACTGCAGCACGACTGCCCGGTGTGCCGGAAAAACAGCCATGAACACGGCGCCGCGTTCTGCTCGCGCTGCGGCAATGCGCTGTTCAGGAAAACGCTATAAGCAAAGCACTTTTTAATCTTTTAGCGCCTAAAGCCCAACCGCTATAGTCGCTGGCATAATGCCTTTAACGCCAACTCGAACAAGGAATGCGCAGTGAAAAAACTCTTCAGTGCCTCGCTTCTGGCCGCCGGCCTCGCCTTCGGCTCCCTGGCCCAGGCCGCTCCGGCACCGTTGCTGAACGTCTCCTATGACGTGATGCGCGACTTCTACAAGGACTACAACGCCGCGTTCCAGAAGCACTGGGAAGCCGAGCACAAAGAGAAAATCACCGTGCAGATGTCCTTCGGTGGCTCCAGCAAGCAGGCCCGTTCGGTGATCGATGGCCTGCCGGCCGACGTCATCACCATGAACATGGCCACCGACATCAATGCCCTGGCCGACAACGGCAAACTGGTCCCGGATAACTGGGTCACGCGCCTGCCGAACAACAGCGCGCCGTTCACCTCGGCCACCGTGTTCATCGTCCGCAAGGGCAACCCCAAGGCCCTGAAAGACTGGCCCGACCTGCTCAAGGACGGTGTCCAGGTCATCGTGCCGAACCCGAAAACCTCCGGTAACGGCCGCTACACCTACCTCTCGGCCTGGGGCTATGTGCTGAAGAACGGTGGTGACGAGAACAAGGCCAAGGACTTTGTCGGCAAGCTGTTCAAGCAGGCACCGGTGCTCGATACCGGTGGCCGCGCCGCCACCACTACCTTCATGACCAACCAGATCGGCGACGTGCTGGTGACCTTCGAGAACGAAGCCGAGATGATCGCCCGCGAGTTCGGTCGCGATCAGTTCGAAGTGATCTACCCAAGCGTTTCCGCCGAGGCCGAGCCGCCGGTGAGTGTGGTCGACAAGGTGGTCGACAAGAAAGGCAGCCGCGCCACCGCCGAGGCCTACCTGAAGTACCTGTGGTCGCCAGAGGCTCAGGAAATCGCCGCCAACAACTACCTGCGTCCGCGTGATGCGGCGGTACTGGCCAAGTACACCGACCGCTTCCCGAAAGTCGACTTCCTCTCGGTGGAGAAGACTTTCGGTGACTGGCGCACCGTGCAGAAAACCCACTTCAACGATGGCGGGGTTTTCGACCAGATCTATACCGGACAGTAAGGGCCTCATCGCCGGGCAAGCCCGCTCCTACTGAATGTGTAGGGGCGGGCTTGCCCCGCGACAGCTTCGCGCAATACAACCCGCCGCCGCAGAAAGTCACCGAACAACAGGCCTGATTCGGCTTTAACGCCTGCGGGCATCGGTGCTAAAGTCGCGGCCATGAACCGCACCCCCTCCGACCGCCCGCTGATTGCCTGGACCTTGTACTTCTGTGTCCTGTTCAATCTGTTCGCCTGCGGTTTCGGTCACGGGCAGATGATGGGCTTGCAGCTCAATGGCATTGGCGGCGCCTACTGCTCAGCCATGGGCAGCGCCGGGCCGACACTGAAAAGCGATTTCGGCGATCAGGCAGTAGCCGGCTGGGACAGCATGCAGACCTGCCCGGTGTGCGCCGCCGCCGTGGTGTGCCTGGGCCTTGCGCTGGTTATCGGCTGGCTGCTGGCGGTCAGCCGTGTACGCCGCTATCACCGCGAACTGCGCAGCAAGGCGCCGCCGCGTTATTGCTGGCCCGCCGCCAATCCCCGCGCCTCCCCGCTTCTGGCTTGAACCTCCTGGCTGCTCCCCGTGCTGCCTGAAACCGGCCGTTTTTTTGCTGCGCTTGCCTGACAGGTGCAGGCGGCCGTTGGCTCAATTTCCAGAGTGTGATTCATGCCCTACTCCTATCGCCTGTCCGGTTGCGCGGCACTGCTGTGCGCGCTGTCCTTCAATGCTGTGGCCGAGGCGCCGCTGACCTTGCCTGACCTGCGCATCAACGGCCGCGCCGACGCCGAAGACGGCGTACTGCTCGACACCCCTTCGCAAACCGGCTCGCGCCTTGGCCTGACGCCACGGGAAACCCCGGCTTCGGTGAACATCGTCAACCGCCAGCAGATCCAGCAGCGCGGCGCCCAGACCACCCAGGACGTACTCAACGGCGTGCCCGGCATGACCGCTGCCTCGCCGCCCGGCTCGGCAGGTTCGGTGGCGTACCGGGGTTTTTCCGGGGCGCAGATCACCCAACTGTTCAACGGTATCAGCGTGCAGTACGACTCCATCGCCGCGCGCCCGGTGGACAGCTGGATCTATGACCGGGTCGAAGCCGTCGGCGGGCCGTCGAGCTTCCTCTTCGGTGCCGGTGCCGTCGGCGGCTCGATCAACTACATCACCAAGCTGGCCAGTCGTGACGAGAACTTCAACGAAGGGCGGATCACGTACGGCTCCTACGACAGCAGCGAAACCTCGTTCGGTTTCAACCATGCGCTCAACGACGGCGACGGCATCCGCAACTATGCGCGCCTGGATTTCAGCCACAGCAAAAGCAATGGTTATGTCGATCGCGAAGAGCGCGATGCCTGGACCGTGGCGTTCTCGCTGCTAACCGACATCAACGACCAGCTGTCCCACACCCTGGCCGTGGAGTATCAGAACGAAACGGTCGACAGCCCCTATTGGGGCAGCCCGGTGCTCAACCCGCTGGGTGGCGAAATGAAGGTCGACGAGAGCCGCCGCTTCGAGAACTACAACGTCGAGGACGGCCGCTACGAACAGCGCGTGCGCTGGCTGCGCTCGATCACCGACTACCGTTTCAACGACACCACCTCGCTGCGCAACACGCTCTACCACTACAACACCGAGCGTAACTTCCGTAACCTCGAAACCTACGCCTACAACGCCGACAACAGCCGGGTAAACCGCTCCAACGCGCTGCTGCAACGCCACGACCAGGAACTCAACGGCAACCGCTTCGAGCTGCTCCACGAAGGCCAGTTGTTCGGCTTGAACAGCCAGTGGTCGGCGGGCCTGGACTACAGCCACAACGTGCAGATGAGCTACCCGCGCTCGATCACCGGCATTTTCGACAGCGTCGACCCGGCCACCTTCGAACCCGGGCATTTCTATGATCTGAACGGCATGGTCCCGGGCTATCAGAAGAACCGCGAGAACACCGTCGACACCTGGGCGGCTTTCGTCGAGAACCGTCTGCAACTGACTGAGCGCCTGTCGCTGCTCACTGGTTTGCGCTACGACCATATCGACCTCGATGTGCATAACTACCGCACGGTCGATGCCAACAACCCGCTGGACTTCCAGCGCAGCTACGAGCCCACCACCGGGCGCATCGGCCTGGTCTACGAGCTGACCCCGGCGGCCAACGTCTACGTGCAGTACAGCACCGCCGCCGACCCGCCCTCGGGCATGCTCAGCACCGCCAGCTTTGCCTCGGTACGCGACTTCGACCTGAGCACCGGCAAGCAACTGGAAGTGGGCAGCAAGTTCAGCTTCCTAGACGGTCGTGGCGCCGCCACCGTCGCCGCCTACCAGATCGAGCGCAAGAACCTGGCCACCGCCGATGCCGTCAACCCCAGCGTCACCCAGCCGGTGGGCAAGCAGTCTTCGCGCGGGGTCGAGGTGGCCGCCTCGCTGCATGTCACCCCGAAGCTGTTGGCCGAGGGTAACTTTGCCTATGTCGACGCCCAGTACGATGAGTTCAACGAGAACGTCGGCGGTCGCTCGATCTCGCGCAAGGGCAACACGCCGACCAACATCCCCGAGCGGGTTGCCAACCTGTGGCTGACCTACGACATCGCCCCGAGCTGGCAAGTCGGTGCCGACAGCCGCTACGTGTCTTCGGTGTACGCCGATGCGGCCAACACCCGTTACGCGCCGTCGTACACGGTCTTCGGCGCCTTCGTCGGCTTCAAGGTCGATGACGACACGCGCATCACTGCCCGGGTACGCAACCTGACCGATGAGGTGTACGCCCGCTGGACCTCCTCGAGCATGCTCTACCTCGGTGCCCCGCGCACCCTTGAGCTGGCCGTGCAGACGCACTTCTAGGACGCCACCGATGAAACGTTACCTGTACCTGTGGCACCGCTGGCTGGGCATCGGCTTGTGCCTGTTCATGGCGCTGTGGTTCTTCTCGGGCATGGTCATGCTGTATGTCGGCTACCCCAAGCTGACCCCGCGCGAGCACTTCGCTCATCTGCCAGCATTGCGCCTGACAGACTGCTGCGTCGACCTCGGTACTGCCCTGCGCAGTGCCGATGCCGAACGCAGCCCCGCGAGCATCCGCCTGAGCATGGTGGCCGCGCAGCCGCGCTACCTGTTCAGCTATCCGGGCCGCGCCAGCGTGGCGGTGGATGCCCGCACGGGCCAGCGCCTGCAACCGATCGAGCGCGAACAGGCCCTGGCCAGTGCTCGTCAGTACGACGCCGTGGCCACGGCCAGCTATCGCGGCGCAGTGTTTGAGGACCTGTGGAGCCACTCTCGCGCCCTCGACGCCGAGCGCCCGTTGCAGCGGGTACAGCTCGACGATGGCGAGCGCACCCTGCTGTACATCTCCGGGCACACCGGCGAAGTGGTGCGCGATGCCAGCGCCGTGGAACGCGGCTGGAACCTGGTCGGCGCCTGGCTGCACTGGCTGTACCCGTTGCGTGGCATCGGCGTGGACGGCCTGTGGAGCAATCTGGTGATCTACCTGTCGCTGGCCGCCACGCTGATGGCAGTGCTCGGTGCGGTGATCGGCATCCTCCGTTGGCGCCTGCGCAAGCCCTATCGCAGTGGCTCGCGCTCGCCCTACCGTGGGTTTGCCCGTTGGCACCATATCGGCGGCTTGCTGTTCGGCGTGCTGGCGATCACCTGGATCTTCAGCGGCCTGATGTCGATGAACCCGTGGCGGCTGTTCAGCAGTTCAGTGCCGCTGAACGTTGCGGCGTATCAAGGCGGGCCGTTGTCGGCGGCGGCTTTTCCGGTGTCTGCCAGTGAAGCGCTGATGCGCTTTGACCAACAGGGCTTCAACGCACGTGAACTTGAGTGGCGCTTGATCGCTGGCGCGGGATACCTGGTCGCTCATGACGGCGCCGGGCGCACCCGGGTGCTGTCGATGGCCGACGGCCAGGTGCTCGAGCGCCTGCCCAGGGAGCTGCTCGAGCATGCAGCGCAAGCGTTACTGCCACAGGGCCAGATGCACAGCGAGCAGCTAGAAGCCTACGACTTCTACTACTACGCCAGGGCCGAACAGAGCATGCTCGGGCACCTGGAAAAACGCTTGCCGGTGTTGCGCGTGCGCTTTGCCGACCCGCAGCAGACCTGGCTGCATCTGGACCTGTACACCGGCGAGGTACTGGGCGTGCTCGACCAGCCGCGGCGCGTGTCGCGCTGGTTGTTCTCGTTGCTGCACAGTTGGGACTGGCTGCCGCTGTTGCAACAGCGCCCGCTGTGGGATGCCTGGATGATCGCCTTCAGCCTGGGCGGGTTGGTGCTGAGTGTCAGTGGTGTGGTGCTCGGCTGGCGACGGTTAGCCAAGTAGGAGCGGGCTTGCCCCGCGATGCGCGATGGCTGACAGAATGCTATCGCGGGGCAAGCCCGCGCCTACACAAGGTCCCTGAACACCAACGCCTTGAGCCCGCCCGCCGGATCGCTATCGGGGAACTCCGGCGGGTTGGCCAGGCGTTCGACGAAGGTCAGCCCCGGCGCTTCTGCGGCCATGCCGTCGACGAGGAAGTCCGGGCCGATCGCCGGGTCGTTGACGCAGGCCAGCACCGTGCCGCCGTCGTTCAACAGTTCCGGCAGGCGCCGCAGGATCTTGCGGTAATCCTGGGTCAGGACGAAGCTGCCTTTCTGGAAGGTCGGCGGGTCGATGATGATCAGGTCATAGGGCCCGGACTTGCGCACCTTGCCCCACGACTTGAACAGCTCATGGCCAAGAAAACTCACCTTGCCCAGGTCATGGCCGTTATGCCGATGGTTGTCGCGCCCGCGGCTCAACGCCGAACGCGCCATGTCCAGGTTCACCACCTGCTCGGCACCACCGGCAATCGCCGCCAGCGAGAACCCGCAGGTGTAGGCGAACAGGTTGAGCACGCGCTTGCCCACCGCCTGCTCGCGCACCCAGCGCCGGCCATAACGCATATCGAGGAACAGCCCGGTGTTCTGCTTAAGGCCCAGGTCCAACTGATAACGCAGGCCGTCCTCATCGATCAGCCAGTGCTCACAGGGTGTGCCGAGCAACCACTGCCCGGGGCTGTCCGGCAGGTAGCGATGCTGGAGCAGAATCGCCTGGCCACTCCAGCAGGGTGCTTCGGCCAGGGCCAGGAGCATGTGCTCCAGCGCCGGCAACTGGCCCTCGGGCGGCTCGCGAAACAGCGACACCAGCAGCACGCCCTGCAACCAGTCCACTGTGATCTGCTCAAGCCCCGGCCAGCAGCGCCCGCGCCCGTGAAACAGGCGGCGGGTTTCGGCCGGCGCCGGGTCAAGGGCGGCGAGCAGGTGCTGGTGGAGGGTGTCGATCACAGAGGTCATGGGCAGATTCAATCGGGTAAAGCTGCCTATTCTACCCTGCCCCGCCGGTGACAGCAGGCCGTTCGGCCATTGATGAACACGATGGGTGAGTGTGGCCGGTTTTTGTCGCTTTTTTTGCCCGCCGCCGTTGCCGATAGTGCCCGTACCTTCACTCGCGGATCTTTGCCATGTCTACCCTGCAAATCGAATTCTTCCACGATGTCGTCTGCGCCTGGTGCTTTGTCCTGGCCCCGCGCCTAAAACAGTTGCAAGCCGAGTTCGAGCTGGATATCCAGCACCGCAGTTTCATCCTGCAAAGCAGCCGCGAGGCGATGATCCAGCGCTTTGGCTCGATGCCCCAGGCCAAGGAAACCATCCTTGATCACTGGCAGGCCTGCGCCCGCGCCGAGGACGAAAAACGCATCAACATCCCGGGCATGCGCGAGCAAGACTTCGAATACCCCAACGGCCTGCTCGCCGCCACTGCCTGCCAGGCAGCCCATGCGCTGGCTGGCAATGCCGGTCACGAACTGATGTTCGACCGCCTGCAGTGGGCGCACCTGGTCAAGAACCGCAACATCGGTGACAAGGCCACTGTGCTGGCAATCGCCGCAGAGGCCGGCTTCGATCCACAGGCCTTCGCCCACAGCTTGCAGCACGATGCGCCTGCGTTGCTGGAGCGGGATCTGCGCCAGGGTCGCGAACTGGGCTTGCGCTCGGTGCCCTCGCTGGTGATCGCCGAGCGCTTTCGCTTGTCTGAATGCCTGACCCTGAAGCAGTTGCGCCAAGTGCTCAGCGACATCCGCGACAACCTGGACAAGACCGAGGCGATTTTGTCTTAAGGTGCGCAGCGGCTATTGCAGCGCTGGCATAGCTCCCCCAGCACCTGCACCAGCAGTTGCACGTCGGGTCTGTGCCGCAGCGCTTGCGGGTAGCCAATGTACAGCGGCACTTCCCGCTGGCGTTGATGCTGCAGCGCCACGCGGCGCAAACGCCCGGCAGCCAGCGATTCATTGATCGCATGCTCGGGCAGCCAGGCAAAGCCCATCCCGCGCTCGACCAGGGTGCAGGCCGCCGCCAGGCTGCTGACCGTCCAGCGCTGGGAGGTGCCGAGCCAGCCGCTGTTCTGCGGATGGCGGGTGCCCGAGTCACGAATCACCACCTGCCGATGCGGCTGCAAATCCGCAAGGCCCAGCTCGCCCTGGCTGGCGGCCAGCGGGTGATCGGCGCCGACCACGCAGACCAGTTTTACCGTCAGCAGCAATTCTTGCAGGTAACCAGCGGGCAGGCTGCTGGCAATTCCCAGCTCGACCTTGCCGTCTTCCAGCAGCTCGCCCGCACCAGACAATGCGGTTTCATACAGGCGAATACGATAGTCCGCGAAAGTTGCCGAATACCCCTGCAAAGCCTCTTGCAACAGCTCGAGCGGGAACAGTACATCGACCGCCAGCGCCAGCTCGTTGAACAACCCCGGCTGGTACTGATTGGCCAATTGTTCAAGCTTTTGCGCCGCGCCGAGCAAATGCTTGGCCTGGGGCAGCAACGCCTGGCCCAAGGGGGTCAAAACCGCCTTGCGACCCTCGATGATGAACAGCTCATGGCCGAGCAGCACCTCCATGCGATTGACCGAATGACTGACCGCCGACTGGGACTTGAACAAATGCTCGGCAGCCTGCAAAAAGCCGCCGCACTCGACCGTGGCGACAAATGCACGCCACTGCTCGAGGCTGATTTTGGAAAACATGCCTACCTCCCTGTATGCGCGTTCAACGTTGCGCGGCCACCAGGCACAGCATGGGCCGTTCCTGCTCTTCGGCCAATGCCGGGCAGGCCTGGACCTGTTCAGCGCTCGGCCCCCACTCCTGCACATGGGCCAGGGTGAAGCCGGCGCCTACCAGCTGATTGAGCAAGGTGCCCGGAGTGCGGTGATACTTGATCACGCCATCGGGCGCAAGGCCGCGTGCACGTTGGCGAACAGACGCGGCAGATCGTCGATGTAATGCAGGGTCAGGGAGCTGTAGGCAAGATCGAAGGCGGCCTTGGGCAATTCCAGGGTGTCGAGGTCTGCGCGCGAGTGCCTCGGCTGGCTGTAGCCATGGAAAAAGTCCGGGTTGTCGTAGATGTTCTGGGCCATCGGCGCGGTCCTTCATAAGCAGTCATAAGCATCTACACTAGCATTCCACCCCTGCACTGGAGAACGATCATGAGCGAGACCCCGTCCATTGTCCTGGTCCATGGTTTCTGGGGCGGCGCCGCCCACTGGAGCCGGGTCATCCTCGAACTGTCACGCTTGGGCCACCGTAACCTGCATGCCGTGGAAATGCCCCTGACCTCACTGGCCGACGATGCCGAACGCACACGCAAGATGGTCGCCTCGATTCCGGGCAAGGTGCTGCTGGTCGGGCACTCCTACGGCGGCGCGGTGATTACCCAGATGGGCAACCAGGCCAATGTTACGGGCCTGGTCTACATTGCCGCCTTTGCCCCTGAAAAAGGCGAAAGCCCAGGCAGCATCACTGCCAACAACCCGCCTGAAGCGGCAGCCAACCTGCAGCCGGATGGCGATGGCTACCTGTGGATCAAACCCGACAAGATGCATGAAAGCTTTTGCCAGGACCTGAGCAAGGACGAAGGGCTGGTCATGAGCGTGACCCAGAAGGCGCCGCTGGCCAGCACCTTCGGCGACACCATCGGCGACCCTGCGTGGCAACACAAACCCACCTGGTACCAGCTCTCGAGCCACGATCGGATGATCCACCCGGACAACCAGAAACTCATGGCTGAACGCATGCAACCCAAGGAGTTGCTCACGCTGGACGCCAGCCATGCCTCGCTGGCCTCCAGGGCCGCCGAAGTGGCAGCCCTGATCGACCGTGCGGCGGTCAGTCTGGCTTGACCGCCGGAGCCTTGAGCGCGGGCTTGAACCACCAGCCTTGCTGCATACCGGCCGCGGCCAGCAGGATCGCGGCTACCCCCAGCCATTGCAGCGGCTCCAGGCGATGGCCGAAGGCGAACCAGTCGACGAAGATCGCCGCGATCGGGTAGATGAACGACAGCGCCCCGGTCAAGGCGGTCGGCAGCTTCTGGATCGCCCCGTACAGCAGCACGTACATCACCCCGGTGTGAACGATGCCCAGGGTCACCAGGCTGGCCAGCGCGCCGGCATCGCCCGGCAGGCCGCGGGTGTTAGCCCAGGGCGCCAGCAAGAGGATGCCGGTGCACACCTGGATCAGGGCAATCAGGTGCGGTGGGGTGCCGCTCAGGCGCTTGATGATCAGCGCCGCCAGCGCATACAGAAACGCCGCGCCCAGGGCCAGGGCAATGCCCAGCAGGTAGTCGTTGCCGCTGCCGCCCTGGTTGCCATGGGCACTGACGATCGCCAGCATCCCGGCAAAGGAAACCGCCAGCCAGAACAGCTTCGGCACGGTGATTTTCTCGCCGAGAAACAGCGCCGCCAGACCCACCAGCATGAACGGCTGGACGTTGTATACCGCCGTGCCGATGGCAATCGAGGCCCGCGAGTAGGAGGCGAACAGCAACACCCAGTTGCCGACGATGGCCACGCCACTGAGCACCGCCAGGGCGAAGGTGGTCAAGGTCAGGAGATTGGGCTTGAGAAAACCCATGGCCAGGCAAATCAGCAGCAAGGTGCCGGCGCCGAACACGCAGCGCCAGAACACCACATCCAGCACCGGTTGCCCGGACACCAGCACGAACCAGCCAATGGTCCCGGAAATCAACATCGCGGCGACCATCTCAAGCGACCCACGGCGTATTGAACTGTCCATCACTCACCTCCTTGACGATGGGCAAATTATGACAAGGGCCCCAGCGCCGGTTCCAGTAGATAAAACAGGCTAGACTGAACCTCTACCTTTACTATCAAGGCAGATTTGGTTTTTTGCCTAACGAGGCCAGTATGACCGACGACATCGACCAGCTGTTGATCAAGGCGCTGATGGAAGACTCGCGGCGCTCGCTTAAAGCCCTGGCGCAGCTCAGCGGCCTGTCATCCCCCAGCGTCAGTGAACGCCTGCGCCGGCTTGAAGAGCGTGGCGTACTCACGGGCTACACGGTGGAGATCGACCCGCGCTGTTTCGGTTACCAGTTGCAGGCGATCGTGCGGGTGCGGCCGCTGCCAGGGCAACTGCAGGAGGTGGAGCGGCAGATCATGGCCATCCCCGAATTCACCGAATGCGACAAGGTCACCGGCGACGACTGTTTTATCGCGCGCCTGCACGTGCGCTCGATGGAACAGCTCGACACCGTGCTGGACAAGCTCAACAGCCATGCCGAAACCAACACCGCGATCGTCAAGAAGACCCCGGTGAAACGACGCTTGCCGCCAATGGCCTGAAGCTGTATGCACTCGATCCTGTGCTGACCGCACTGGCCTCATCGCCGGCAAGGCCGGCTCCCACAGTGGAGTTGTGTGTACCCTGCAGGGCCGGCGGCGTTACTGCACCGGCTCACTCGACGGCCTGGCAATCAGGCCCTTCAATTCACTGGTCATCGGAAACTCCAGGTTAAGGCCATTGGGCGGGATCGGCTGCTGGAACCAGCGATTGTAGATGCCCTCGATGCGCCCGCTGCGATAGACATCCGCCAGCGCCTCGTTGACCAGCGCCAGCAGGCCCTCATCGCCCTTGCGCACCATGCAGCTGTAGATCTCCTTCGATTGTGCCTCGCCCACCACCACCCAGTCATGGGGGTTGCGCGCCTTGGCCCGCTCGCCGTACAGCAGCGCATCATCCATGTAGAACGCCGCCGCGCGCCCGGACTGCAGCATCATGAAGGCCTCGCCATGGTCCTTGGCGCTGATCACCGAGGCGCCAAGGTTGTGCTCCAGGTTGTAGTTTTTCAGGTACTTCTCATTGGTGGTGCCGGCGGTGCTGACCACGTTCTTGCCCTTGAGGTCATCAAGGCCCTGAATGCCGCTGTCCTTTTTGGTCAGCAACTGGCCTTTGACGAAGATAAAGCCATACGAGAAATCCACCTGTTTCTGCCGCTCGGCCGTGACCCCGGTGGTACCGCACTCCAGATCGACCGTGCCGTTCTGCACCAGTGGAATGCGCGTCTGCGAGGTCACCAGGTTGTAGCGCACCTTGAGCTGTGGCACTGCCAGCTTGGCCTGCAGGTGCTTGACGATTTCAGCCGCCAGGTCGACCGAATAGCCCATGGGTTTGCCGCTGTGATCGCCCACATAAGAAAACGGAATGGACGAGTCGCGATAGCCGAGGGTGATGCTGCCGGATTCGGCGATCTTCTTCAGGCTGCCGGTGAGCGGCGGCGTTTCGGCCAGAATGGGCTGCGCGAAGCACAATGACAGGGCAAGCAGAGCAGGACGGTGCAAACGGGTAATCGACATCGGGACACTCCTTGCGGTTGTTGTTCTTGTTCAGTTCAGGCCGCCCGTGGGGTAAGGCCGTGCAGGTCGATCGACGGCGTACGGCCGCCTATCAGTTCGGCCAGCAGCCGGCCACTGGCACAGGCCAGGGTAAAGCCCAGGGCGCCATGACCCAGGTTGAGCCACAGATTGCGGTACGCCGTGGCACCGAGCAACGGCACGCCACTGGGGGTTGCCGGACGCATCCCGGCCCACTCGCAGGCATGTTGGTAGTCGGCGGCCTCGGGCAAGGTCGCCACGGCCAACTGGCGCATGCTGGCCAGCCGCGCTGGATCGGGCGCTTCATCAAAGCCGACGATATCGACCATGGCGGCGATGCGCAGTTGGTCTTCAAGGCGGGCATAGACGATCTTGCGGTCATAGTCGGTGATGCTCACCTGGGGCGCCTGCTGCCCGGCCTTGATCGGCGCGGTCAGGCTGTAGCCTTTGAGGGGATAGATTGGCAGGTGCAACCCGGGCAGGCCGAGGCTGGCACTGCGGTGCCCGGCACACAGCACCAGGCGCTCCACCGGCAAGACCTGCTCACCCAGTTCCAGCGCCTGCACCACCGCGCCGCTGTAACGGATGCGCGTCACCGTCTGCCCGAGCCTCATGCGGCATTGCCCCGACGCCTGCAAGCGCTCGACCAGGGCCAGGCAGAAGCGGTGACAATCGGCGACCTCCTCATCGGCGGTAAACACCCCGCCGATGAAAGGGGCATTGGCCAAGGCCGGCTCCAGCGCGCCGATCTCTTGCCCATCAAGCACGCGCTGGCCTTGCGGGTCGAGCAGGTGCTGGCGGGCATGCGCGAAGCTTGCGCGGTTACGAAAGGTCACCAACTTGCCGTTACGCCGCCAGGCGAACCCATCCAGCGCGTCTTCCTCGCGCCATTGCATCAACGTGCTCTGACTGTGCAGGGCCAGGCGCAGCAGGTGTGCGGCATTGGCACGATTGACCGAACTGCGGCATGCGGCCATGAAGGCCCCCATCCAGCGCCATTGCGCCAGGTCCAGACGCGGGCGCAGTTTCAGTGGCGAGTCGCGGCGCAGCAGCCAGCCCAGCGCTTGCAACGGCACCCCGGCATCGGCCAGGGGTGCAACATAGCGATAAGACAACTGCCCGCCGTTGGCAAAGCTGGCGCCGCCGGCAAGGCTGTCACGTGCCTCGATCAGGTCGACGGCAAAGCCGTCACGCACCAGGGCGTAGGCCGTTGCCAGACCAATGACGCCGCCGCCGATCACCGTTACCCGCTGTGCCATGTGCTTTCATCCGCCAATCCGAAGGCCTTCAGACTAGGCCCGGTGACAGCCTGGCGATAATGAATAAAAATGGGTAAAGCATAAACAAAGGTTATGGGCCGCCCCATGCGCTTGCGTCATATCGAAGTGTTCCAGGCCATCCGCCAGACCGGCTCCATCAGCGGCGCCGCGCAGTTGCTGCACGTGACGCAGCCTGCGGTGTCGAAGATTCTCCAGCACGCCGAAGCGCAGCTGGGCTTCCCGCTGTTTTTGCGCGTGCGCGGCAAGTTGCAGATCACCCCGGAGGCCCTGGCGCTGGAACGTGAGGTCGATAAGGTCAGCGACAGCGTTGAGGGCGTTCGCCGCCTGGCCGCCAGCCTGCGCCGACAACCGGGCATGACCCTGCGTATCGGGGCAACGCCGGCCTTGGCCCTGTCGCTGTTCCCCCCGGTGATCAGCCAGTGGGCCGAGCGCCATCCACAGTCCGAGTGCGAACTGTCGAGCTTGCACAGCCGCGAGCTGGTGCAGCAGTTGCTGATGCGCGAGATCGACGTCGCCCTGACCTTGCGCCATCCCGAACATCCCGGCTTGAATGTGCAGCCCCTGGCCCATGGCATGCTGGTGGCACTGGCGCCGAAGGGCTATTGGCGCGAAGACCGCCAGGGCGTACCGCTGGCGGTTGAAGCCCTGGCCGATGCGCCGTTGATCGGCCTGAGCAGCAGTGACCCGCTGGCCGCCCAGGTCGGCCATTACCTGAAGAGCCTGGAGCCGGCACCGCGAATCAGCATCCGCGTACAGACCTATTCCCTGGCCCGGGCCATGGTCGAAGCCGGTGCAGGGCTGGCGTTGATCGATCCGTTTACCGCCCAGGGCTCGGCGCAAACGCTGGTGCGGCCGTTGAATCCCGCCCTGCCCATTACCCTGTATGCCTTGACCCGTGCCAACGAGAGCCAGCCGCATACCCTCGACGACCTGTTGCGGCTATTCAGCGAGCGGGCCCATGAACAGATCGCCCGGGTCAGCCGCTAGCCATGCCTTGAAAAGCGCTGGCAAGCAGCCCATCCTTGCGCCCCTACCCTTGCAAGGATCGCAGCATGGTTCGCCTGTTCATTACCGTTGCCACGCTGCTGAGCAGCGCCGCCGTCCTGGCTGTGCCGCCCGTGCACGTCTATCAGGGCACCCAGGGCGACACCGAAATCGAAGTCGCCCTGACCTACGACGCCCAGCACAAGACCATCGAGGGTTACTGGCTGGAACCGCAGCGCCAATGGCTGATCCCGCTTGAGCGCACGCCCTACGACCATCGCTTGCCGCTGCTGATCAACATCCTGAACAACCCTGACCTGCCCTCCTGCGCACTGCTGATTCAGCCTTTCGTCTTTACCCACGACCGCGAGCTGCGCGGTGCCCGGGTGAACCTGCGCACCCGCGAACGGCAAACCCTGCAGCTCAAACGTGTTACGCGTTTCAGCGACCGCCAGGATTCGTCCTGGCAGGGCCAATTGCTGCAACTGCCATTGGACGGGCGCCGGCTATTTCGCGTGCACGCGCACAAGGGCGCAGGCGAGTACGTCGGCACTGTCGATAGCATCAGTATCATTGATCGCACCAGCGGCCAGCCCGTGCAGGTCATCGACAACCTGGCGTTGTTCTTTCAAGGCAGTGCCAGCCTGAGCTTTGCCGACTTCAACGGCGATGGCGTGATTGACTTCAAGGCCACCCCGGTGGGCCAACTGGCCAGCGGTGGCGCTGCCGGCAAGGCCGTGCAGTACTACGTCTATCAACCGGCCAGCGATCGCTACGCGCTCAAGACTGAGCAGCAAGCCATGGAGCGCAACCGATGAGCACACTACGCAAGTGCCTGCTGGCCGTCGGGCTGCTCGGCCTGAGCCTTGGCGCCCAGGCCTACCAGTCGGTGTACCACGGCACCTTGGGCAAGCAAGCGATCACCCTGGTGATCGAGAAAACCAACGACTACAAGCACGGCTTCTACTTTTACGATCGCTATCGCACGCCGATCCGCCTCAAGCGCTCGGTGAACTACAGCCGCCAGTTGTTCATGGATGAACTGGACAGCGGCGGCTTGCCCACCGCTCGACTGAGGTTCTACAACCCCGATGGCAACGCCGCCAGAGAGCCCATGCTCGGCACCTGGACAGCCTACGCCAATGCCAGGCAGTTGCCCCTGGAGTTGCGCCTGGTGGCTGACTTCGGTCATCAGCAAGCCTGGCCTGCCGGCACCCCGTCATTACCCCAGGCGGCGTCCACCGAGCGCTTCTATTTCCAGATCCCGCTGGCCGATGACCATGACCGGGTGAAAACCATCGAGGTCATGGAAAAGGCCAGCGGCAAGCGCGTGCAAACCCTCGAGGTCGATCTGCCCGACTGCCACAGTCAGGGCATTGACACCCTCAAGGTGCGGCTCGAGGGCGGCAGCACCCAGGTGTTGCTGGAAGCCAGCAGCTATTGCCTGGGCAAGGTATTTGAGTGGCGCGAAGCCAAGGGCCAGTTCGAAGCACTGAACTGAGGATCAGCTCGGACAGGTGTGCTCGCCGTTGTTCAGGCCCTGCTTGTAGTTGCGGCTGAGCAGGCTGGCCTTGCCGTCGTGCCAGGTCAGGGTCAGCACATACATCGAGTCGAAATCGCCGCCGTCCCAGTCCTCGGTGATCACCCGTTTCTCCCCCAGCGCCTTGCCGGCCACGCTGTTGATCAGTTCCGGCAGGTAGCCGTGAGACCAGGCGGTGTAGACGGTGGCGTTGCGGTATTTGTCCTGCAGCAGCTCGTCGGCCAGCTCGCCGGTGTCATTGGCAGCGAAGTCGATATTGACCGGCAGGCCGAGCTTGATGGCGCTGGGGCTGATGGTCATCAGCGGGCGGATGTAACTGTAGGCGTCGTCCTTGCTGCCCTCTTCAACCTGCCGGGACGGGTTGGCGGCGAACACGTAGTCGGCCTTGCCGAATTTCTCTGGCAATAGCGTGGCCAGGTCCAGGGCACGGTTGAGGCCCTGGCAATTGAGCTGCCCCAGGCCTTCGCCGGGTTTTTCGGCGTGACGCAGGAACACCAGGGTCTGCACACCGTCCACAGGTTCGGCGCGACTTTCCACCGCCTCGACGGCCAGCAGGCCGACACCGGCAAGCAGAGCAAGGGACAACGCGGCGTGACGGTGACGCATGAACAGGGACGGCAACTTCATAGGGCTCTTCACAGCAAAAGGGTTGAGGCTGACCCGCCTGTGCCACCCCGCGGCCGAAGCCGCGGGGGGATCCCTGTCTGATGTTCCGTCCATGGAATCGGGCATGCTTCAGAGTGCAAGAATGCCGATTGGTTCGATCCCTGAAGGCTCGGCCCTGAGCCTGAGGCCACTGTAGCGTGGTGATGTTGCTGAATTAAGACGGCTGTCAGGTGCCGATGGCGATGAACCACTTCGGTTTCATCCGGCCGAAATCCTGCCGGCGGTTGTGCTTGAGGGCCTTCTTGGAGTCCAGCACGTAACACTCACCGGCCTCACGCACGAACACCACCCAATGCCAGAAGGGCCGACCGTTGTGCAAGCGCCATTTGATCGCCAGCAGTGCCCGGTTGGGCAGCGCCTGCCAGTTGCTGAACAGGGTCTGCTCGGCATTGGCGGTAATGCCCAGGTGGCTCAGCAAGCGCCGTACGTAGGTGGCGTCGGACCACAATTGCGGGTCCTCGGCATGAATACCGAGTGAATTGGCCAACTGCCGGGCCTGGGCATAATCGATCTGCGCCAGGGCGGCGCAGGCGGCAATACCGCAGCCAGAAGGCTGCTCTTGAATGACTGCATCCATGCAGGGTGCTCCTGTATCAATCGTCGCGGGTAAGGACTTCGAGCAGTTCGATCTCGAAGGTCAGGTCCGAATTGGGCGGGATCGCGCCTACGCTGCGCTCGCCATAGCCCAGATGCGCCGGCACCAGCAGCTTGCGCTTGCCGCCGACCTGCATGCCCATCAGGCCCTGGTCCCAGCCCTTGATCACCCGGCCGGTGCCGATCACGCACTGGAACGGCTTGCCGCGGCTGTGGGAAGAATCGAATTCGCTGCCGTCGGCGAGCCAGCCAGTGTACTGGGTAGTGATCAGCGCGCCCTTGACCACGGCCTTGCCATCGCCTGGCTGGATATCGATGATTTGCAGTTCGCTGCTCATGCTTGACCTCGTTGAAGCGGAATATGCCTTTGGTGGGCAGCGTTTTCGCAGGGTTGGCGGGGTTTTGCAAGGCCCATGACCATCATGGCATCGCGGGGCAAACCCGCTCCCACACGGGCCTCAGGCAGTCGCTGGCGCCCTGCCCGGCTCATGCTGGCGCATCGACCAACACACGCCGCCGATCACCAGGACAATCGCCGCCCCCTCCAGCAGGCTCGGGCCGCTCTGGCGCCAGATGAAGGCGTAGAGCAAAGCGAACAGGGTTTCGAAGACGATCAACTGGCCACTCAGGGTCAGCGGCATACGCTTGGACGCGGCATTCCACAACACCGCCGCCAGCCACGAGCCGAACACCGCGCACCCCAGGCTGTACAGCCAGAACAGCGCCCAACGCTCAGGCGGCGCCTGGACCTGCAACGGGGCCGGCTGCCACAGCGCCAGCACCGCCACCAGTACCAGGCTGAACACGCCGGTCATCACTCCGCTGAGCACCGACCACTGATGGCTATCAAAATGCCCGCACTGCTTGAGGTAACGGCTGTTGTGCACCGCGTACCAGGTCCAGCAGGCCAGCGCGCCCAGGGCATAGAGCACACCGGCAAGCTTGTCGGCCACCGCCCCGGGCTCCAGCGCAAAGGTCTGCAGGTTGATGCAGAGCATACCGGCAAGGATCAGGCCCAGCGGCAGCAACAATTGCCGCAGCGCCACCCCGCCGCTGTCGTGGCGGCCATACAGGGTGATGGTCAATGGCAGCACGCCGACGATCAACGACGCCGGCGCCACGCCCAGCCGCTGGATCGCCGCCACCAGGCAGATGAAATACAGCAGGTTGCCGATCAGGGCCAGGCGGCCGATCATCCACAGGTCGCTCAAGGTCAGACGTTTCAGGGCTTTGCGCATGGGAATCGCCAACACCAGCGTCACCAGGCCGAACAGCACGAAGCGCGCGCAACTGAGCAGCACCGGGCTGAACTCCGGCAACAGCTGCGGCACCATCAGCACCAGCCCCCACATCGCACCGGCTGTACCGGCATAGACCACACCCCGTTTCACGTGCCTGCTCCTGTTCAAAGAAGTGCGCAGGCTACCGCCTGGATAACGCCTGGACAAAAGATCATTCGGCATGCAGGCATTCCCCTGAGGAATACCTTTAACGCTGAAAGCATCGACCTTATGATTCAGCCATTCCCCAGACCGGATCGCCACATGAGCCGCTTCAGCCGTCACCTGCCACCATTGGACACCCTGATCGCCTTCGAGGCCGTAGTGCGTACCGGCAGCTTTACCCGTGCCGCCAGCGAGCTGTACCTGACCCAGAGCGCGGTGAGCAAACAGATCAAGGTGCTGGAGGAGCACCTGGGCGCGGTGCTGTTCGAACGCCGTGCCCGGGGCATTGCCCTGACACCGGCAGGCGACGGCTTCAACGCCATCGTCGAGCCCATGCTCGAAAGCCTGCTGGCCAATGTGCTGCGCCTGAAAAGCGGCCACGGCAGCCGCAACGTCAGCGTCATCTGCACCCACGCGGTGGCCCAGTACTGGTTGTTCCCGCGCTTGCTGCGCTTCAACGAGCAGCACCCGGAGCTGACGGTGAACATTCACGCCAGCAACGAAATCAGCGAGAGCGATATCGGCAACTACGACTTCGGCATTCTCTACGGCCATGGCCACTGGAGCTCGCTCAAGGCCAGCAAGCTGTTCGACGAAACCATCTACCCCATTGCCAGCGTCAAACGGGCCCTGCCCGCCGTGCATTCACTCAGCGAGTTGCAGGCCTTGCCGTTGATTCAACTGGATGCCTCGGCCTGGAACTGCCTGGACTGGCAGGACTGGTTCGCCCATCAGGGCCTGCGCTACCAGGCGCCGGCAAATGCGGTGACGTTCAACCAGGTCAACCTGGTGTTCGATGCGGTCATGCAGGGAATGGGCGTGGGCCTGGGCTGGGAGTTCATGGCCCGCGAGCGGATCGACACCGGTTCGATCCGCCAGGTGTCAGCGTTTGTCGTGCACACCGGGCAAGCCGACTACCTGGTGCACGACAAACAGGCCCTGCGCTCGCCGGCGGCCCAAGTGTTCGAGGCATGGTTACTGGCGCTTAGCTGAACATGGCCTCGACCTGCGCGGCGGTCATTTCCTCGGTCCGGTTGGCAAAACAGTAGTAGCCCGGTTTCTTGTCGACATACACCTGCAGATCGAAGATCCAGTCGGTATCGCCCTCCAGCACACCGACCGACACCGCGTCGAAGTTGCCGGATTTCAACCGGTACAACAGGTGCGTGCCACACGTGCCACAGAAACCGCGCTGGGCCCAGTCGGATGAGTCATGGAACACCGGCTGGCCGCGGGTGAACTGCACCGGCTCAGCGCAATGCACCGACAGGAACGGCCCGCCGCCCCACTGCCGGCACATGCTGCAATGGCAGGCGTTGACGCTGGCTTTCTCCAGGCTGACGCTGAGTTTGACGGCGCCGCACAGGCAGCGGCCGTGTTTTTCCAGGGACATGGTCAAGGCTCCTTGCTGGGAGAGGTAGCCGGCAAGTCTAGCAGCTGTTATCCACAGACCGGGGTCAACACCGGCGCGCCGGCAAAGAATGCCTGCAGGTTCTTCAACACCAACTGCACGGTATCGCACGCAGCCTGCGGCGACTGACCGGCGACGTGCGGGGTCAGCACCACATTGCCCAAGGCCTTCAAGGCATCAGGTACTGCGGGCTCTTGATCGAACACATCCAGCGCCGCGCCAGCAATCACCCCCGACGCCAAGGCCTCGACCAGATCGGCCGTATTGACCACGCTGGCACGGGCGATGTTGACCAGAAAGCCGTCCGCGCCAAGGGCTTCAAGAACCGGTTTGTCGACCAACTGGCGGGTATGGGCGCCGCCCGGGGTGGCGACGATCAGAAAGTCCGATGCGCGGGCCAATGCCAAGGGGCTGTCGCAGTAGTGATAAGCGGCATCGGTACGCGGATTTCGGTTGTGGTAACTCACCTGCATCTCGAAGCCCTGCGCCGCGCGCTTGGCAATCGCCAGGCCGACTGCGCCCAAACCGAGGATCCCCAGGCGCTTGCCGCTGACCGACGGACTGATCACCCGGTTCCACTCACCACGGCGAATCGCGGCATCAGCGCGGGGAATGTCGCGCACCACCGCCAACAGCAAGGCCATGGCATGGTCAGCGACCGCCGTGGCATTGGCGCCGGCACCATTGGTCACGGTGATGCCGCGCGCAGCAGCCGCTGTCAGGTCGACCTGCTCGTAACCGGCGCCGATCACGCAGATGATCTTCAGTGCCGGCAAGGCGTCGATCTCGTCGGCATACAGGCCCAGCGGACCACGGGTCAGTACCGCGTCGATCTCCCCGCCATGGCGGGCAATGGCCTCGGCGCGCAAGGCCGGGGTCTGCGCGCGAATCAGGCGAAAACCGTTGTTCTCCAAGAGCGGCAGGTAGTCGTCGACCGTTTCTACCAGCACCAATACCGTCTGAGTCATGCCATGCCCCCGGGCTATTCGCGAGGGGGCATTATGCGGACTTCAGGCTACTGGGCGAAAGCCCGGCCCAGGCCGCCCGGCACGCCACTGCTGTCGGTTTCCTGCCACGGGCCGTTGAGGTTGGTCGACCAGCTCCAGCCGTTGTTCCAGCGGTAGTAGGTGCGCTGGCGGTAGAAAGTGTTGGGCTTGCCGTCGAGCACGTACACGCCCAGGCGCGGGTCCCAGTGGCTGGCGCCACCGGGCGGTGGCGCAAAACTCGGTGAAGTGCGCTGCACCGGCTTGGGCACCGGGGTCACGGCTGGCTTGCTCGGCACCGCGCCCGGCTTGGGCGCAGGCTTGGTGCTCGGGCCCGGCGGCAGGGTCTCGATCGGCGGCGCGGTGGGTTCGGAGGGCTGATGAACGGTACATGCACTCAAGCCCACAACCAGGGATAGAAGGGTCAGGCGGGCGATGCTGTTCATAGTCGATCTCTTACTGGTCCGGGCGGTCGATGGTCAGGTGCTGCGCAGTGGTGGTGCTGCTGGCCAGGGGAGCACCCTGCCCGATCCATTCGCCACGGGTCGGCTGGCCAGCACGAGAGATGCGCGCAACCAGTTGGACTTCAGGGAAGCTCGACAGTTTCATGTTCGGCATCATCGCGTCGCTGTCGCTCAGCTCGACCTCGATCGGCAACTGGGCCACGGTCACCCGCTTGGCCGCCAGCGGCATCGGCGGGCCTGCACTTGCGCGGGCGAAGATGAACACGGTGTCATCGGGCCTGACCTTGTCCTTGAGCGCCGCCGCCAGCTCCACCCGTACCTTCAGGCGTGCCGTGGCCTGCTCGGCGACCGCCGGTGCGGCCTTGCCCTCGCCGGCCTTGAGCTTCTCGCTGGCGCGCTCGATCCCGCCCTGCAGCGCTGCCCGCGACGCATCGCCCTCGGGCAATTGCGCCAGCAGGCGGTTCCAGTAGCCGATGGCTTGCTGATAGTGCTCGCTCTCGAAGGCGGCGATGCCGAGCAAGCCGAGGCTGGTGACTTCGTTCGGGTCGGCCTTGAGCGCTTCGTCGGTCAGGGCCTGGGTCTGGGCATTCCACTGCTTGTTGTTGGCAAAGTACAACGCCTGGGCCCACTGCCCGAGCAGCTCCGGCTCACGTCCGGCAACCGCCACGGCACGTTCGAAAACCTTGGCCGCGTCACCTGGACGCTCCTGGGCCATGTAGGCACGACCGAGGAAGTACAGGCCTTCGGCCGAATCCGGCTGGGCCTTTACCGCCAGCTCCAGGCGACGGGTCATTTCTTCCATGGATTGCGGCGCCTTGGCAAACTGCTGGGTCAGCTCGACCTGCTCGCTGGCGCCAAAGTGCAGGTACAAGCCCAGGCCCATCAACGGCACCAGCACCGCGGCCAGCAGCGGCAAGGGCTTGCCCAGGCGGCCCAGGCGTTGCGGTTCGGCGCCCTCGGTATCGGCCAGCAGCTCGCGCGCGGCCTCGTCGCGGCCCTTGCCGAACTGCTCGGCATCGAGCACACCCGCGGCCTGCTGGGCAGCCAGCTCGGCGACGCGCTCCTGATACAGGGCAACGTTGAGGGCGGTGCGGTCTTCTTCCTGCTGCGCACGACGGCCGCGCAACACCGGGATCAGCAAAAAGCTCAGGGCTACCAGCAACAGCAGGCCTGCAGCAAGCCAGAAATCAGTCATGGTTGTGTTCTTTGTCCAGCAATTTGGCGAGGCGCTCGCGCTCCTCGGGGGAAAGGTCGGCGTTACCTGCGCCAGCCTGGCCACGACGCTTGCGCACGATCAGCGCGAGCACGGTAAAGCCGCCCAGCAGCAACACGCCGGGGCCGAACCAGAGCAACCAGGTGCGGGCACTCAAGGCCGGCTTGTAACGGACGAAGTCGCCGTAACGATCAACCATGAAGTCGACGATCTGCTGGTTGCTTTTGCCTTCGCCGAGCATGCGGAAGATCTCCCGGCGCAGGTCGGCGGCAATCGGCGCGTTGGAGTCGGCGATGTCCTGGTTCTGGCACTTGGGGCAGCGCAGTTCCTTGGTCAGCTCGTGATAACGGGCGCGCTCGGCCTCATCGGCAAATTGATAGGTGTCGATCGCCGCCTGGGTCACCCCGGCCAGGCTCAGGCCGAGCACAGCGGCTGCCAGCCAGCGCTTCATGGCTTGGCCTCATCGACCAGGCTCTGGTATTGCGGCGCCAGTTGCTCGCGCCAGACGCTGGCATCGACCACGCCGACGTGCTTGTAGCGGATGATGCCCTTGGCGTCGATCAGGAAGGTTTCCGGCGCGCCGTACACCCCAAGGTCCAGGCCCAGGCTGCCCTGCTCGTCGCGGATATCCAGCTGGTAAGGGTTGTGGAACTCGGCCAGCCACTTGAGAGCGGCGGCGTTGTCATCCTTGTAGTTGACCCCGTGGATCACCACGCCCTGCTCGGCCAGCTTGTTCAGGTACGGGTGCTCGACCTTGCACGACGGGCACCAGGTGGCCCAGACGTTGACCAGCGCCGGCTTGCCGAGCAGGTCGGCTTCGGTCAGCGGCTTGCCGTCCACCGATTGCAGGGCAAAGGCCGGGAACGGCTTGCCGATCATCGCCGACGGCAGTTCGCTCGGGTCGAGGAACAAGCCGCGGTAGAGAAACACCGCCACCAGCAGAAACACCGCCAGCGGCAGCACCATGATCCAACGCTTCATGCAGTTGCTCCAGACATGCCCAGTGCCTCACGCACACGGGTTTTCACCTTGACTCGATAACGCCCGTCGAGCGCCGCCAGCAGGCCACCGAGGCCGGTCAACAGGCCGCCCAGCCAGATCCAGCGCACGAACGGCTTGACGTGCACCCGCACGGCCCAGGCGCCGTTGTCCAGCCGCTCGCCGAGAGCGACATAGAGGTCACGGGTGAAACCGGCATCGATACCGGCTTCGGTCATCATCGACTGCTGCACGGTATACAGGCGTTTTTCCGGGTGCAGCACGCTGATCTCGCGGCCGTTCTCGATCACCCGTACGGTGCCCTTGTCGGACGTGAAGTTCGGCCCTTCGAAGTGCTTGGCGCCTTCGAAGATGAACTGGTAACCGGCCAGCTCCACCGACTCGCCCGGCGCCAGGCGCAGGTCGCGTTCGGCACTGTTGTTGCTCGACAGCACCACGCCCAGGGCACACACCGCCAGCCCCAGGTGCGCGACATGCATGCCCCAGTAGCTACGGTTCAAGCCCCGCAGGCCCTTGAACAGGCCTTTGTGGCGGGTTTTGTCGAGGATGTCGCGGGCACCGGCGAGGATGATCCACGCGGCCAGGGCGAAGGTGGTCAGCACCTGCCAGTCGAAATCATCCACCAGCAGGCCGCCGATCGGCGCCAGCACGGCGCTGGCGATCAGCACCGGGGTGAGCATGCCCAGCAGCCATTTGCTCGGGGTGTCTTTCCAGCGCACGATCACGCCCACCGCCATTACCACCATCAGCAGCGCCATCAACGGGATGAACAGCGCATCGAAGTACGGCGGGCCGACCGACAGCTTGGCCCCGGTCAGGGCGTCGAGGATCAACGGGTACAGGGTGCCCAGGAGGATCATCGAAGCCGCCACCACCAGCACCAGGTTGTTGGCCAGCAGCAGGGTTTCCCGCGACCACAGGGCAAAGCCGACCTGGCTCTTGACCACCGGTGCGCGCAGGGCGAACAGGGTCAGCGAACCACCGACCACGAACAACAGGAAGATCAGGATGAAGATGCCGCGCTCGGGGTCCGAGGCAAAGGCATGCACCGAGGTCAATACCCCGGAACGGACCAGGAAGGTGCCCAGCAGGCTCAAGGAGAAGGCCGCGATGGCCAGCAGCACCGTCCAGCTTTTGAACACGCCGCGCTTCTCGGTGACCGCCAGCGAGTGAATCAGCGCGGTGCCGACCAGCCAGGGCATGAACGAGGCGTTCTCGACCGGGTCCCAGAACCACCAGCCGCCCCAGCCCAGTTCGTAGTACGCCCACCAGGAACCGAGGGTGATGCCGATACCGAGGAAGGCCCAGGCAACGATGGTCCACGGCCGCGACCAGCGGGCCCAGGCGGCGTCCAGACGGCCGCCGAGCAAGGCGGCAATGGCGAAGGCAAAGGCCACCGAAAAGCCCACGTAGCCCATGTACAGCATCGGCGGGTGGACGATCAGGCCGATGTCCTGCAGCAGCGGGTTGAGGTCGGCGCCGTCGCTCGGTACCTGCGGCAGCAGGCGCTTGAACGGGTTGGAGGTGATGATCAGGAACGACAGGAAGCCGACGCTGATCATGCCCATGACGGCCAGCACCCGCGCCAGCATCACCTGTGGCAATTGCCGGGAGAAGATCGACACGGCAAAGGTCCAGCCGCCGAGGATCATCGCCCAGAGCAGCAGCGAGCCTTCGTGGGCGCCCCACACGGCGCTGAACTTGAAGTACCAGGGCAAGGCGCTGTTGGAGTTGTTGGCAACATAGGCGACCGAAAAGTTGTCGGTCATGAAGGCGTGGCTCAGGCAGGCGAAGGCAAATGCCAGGAAGGCGAACTGGCCCCAGGCCGCCGGGCGCGCCAGGCCCATCCACAGGCTGTCGCCACGCCAGGCGCCAAGCAACGGAACGCTGGCCTGGACGCAGGCGAAGCAGATCGCCAGGATCATCGCCAGCTGGCCCAGTTCAGGAATGATCAGTGCCGCATTCATGGCTTGGCTCCGGCATCGGTGGCGGCGGCCTGGCCGCTTTCCTTGAGGGCCTTGGTGACTTCCGGCGGCATGTACTTCTCGTCGTGCTTGGCCAGCACTTCATCGGCCACCACCACGCCTTCGGCATTGAGCTTGCCCAGGGCGACGATGCCCTGCCCTTCGCGGAACAGGTCCGGGAGGATGCCGCGGTAGGTGATCGGCACCGACTTGTTGAAATCGGTGACCACGAAGCGCACGTCCAGCGAGTCGCCAGAGCGTTGCAGCGAACCTTTCTCGACCATGCCGCCGGCGCGGATACGGGTGTCCAGCGGTGCTTCGCCGTTGGCGATCTGGGTCGGGGTGTAGAACAGGTTGATGTTCTGCTGCAGGGCGCTCAGGGCCAGGCCCACGGCGACGCCGATGCCGGCCAGCAGGCCGAGGATGATGAACAGACGCTTTTTACGCTGCGGATTCACGGTTTGTTCTCCCGGCGCAGACGGCGCGCCTGTTCTTGCAGGTAACGACGCTTGGCCAATACCGGCGAGGCGACGTTGAAGGCCAGCACCAGCAGGCAGATGCCGTAGGCTGACCAGACGTACAGGCCGTGATGGCCCATGGCGAGAAAATCACTGAAGGAGGCAAAGCTCATCGCGCCATCTCCCGACCCAGGCTGTTCATTACTTCCTCCCTGACCCAGCTGGCGCGCGCCTCGCGCTTGAGCACTTCAAGGCGCATGCGCAGCAACAGCACGGCGCCGAAGAAGCAGTAGAAGCCCAACACCGACAGCAGCAGCGGCAGCCACATTTCGGCGGGCATCGCCGGCTTTTCGGTGAGGGTGAAGGTGGCGCCCTGGTGCAGGGTGTTCCACCACTCCACCGAATACTTGATGATCGGAATGTTGATCACCCCGACAATGGCCAGCACCGCGCAGGCCTTGGCCGCGCTCTCACGATTACTGATTGCATGGCTCAGGGCAATGAGACCGAAGTACAGGAAAAGCAGGATCAGCATCGACGTCAGTCGCGCATCCCAGACCCACCAGCTGCCCCAGGTCGGCTTGCCCCAGATGGCGCCGGTAACCAGCGCCACGGCGGTCATCCAGGCACCGATGGGCGCCGCGCACTGCAGGGCAACGTCGGCTATTTTCATCTTCCAGACCAGGCCCACCACACCGGCCACCGCCAGCATCACGTAGCAGGACTGGGCGAGCATCGCCGCCGGCACGTGGATGTAGATGATCCGGAAGCTGTTACCTTGCTGGTAGTCCTGCGGCGCGAAGGCCAGGCCCCAGACCATGCCGACGCCGATCAGCAGCAGGGCGGCAATCGCCAGCCACGGCAGCATCCGCCCGCTGATGGAATAGAACCATTTGGGTGAACCCAGTTTGTGAAACCACGTCCAGCTGATTGCGCTGCTTTTCATCACGGTACATCCAGGGTCTTTGCTGGGCAGTGCCCAGACCTCATTATTCGCCGACGCTGATCTTCAGGCCAGCCGCTATTGCAAAGGGTGCCAGAGTTACTGCCAGGGCGGTCAGGCTGCCAAGCCAGAGCAGATAACCGGTCGCCGGCATAGCTTGCAATGCCGCCTGCAAGGCGCCACTGCCCAGGATCAATACCGGGATATATAACGGCAAAATAAGTAGCGCCAGCAGCAGGCCGCCACGTTTCAAACCGACTGTCAGAGCCGCACCCACGGCGCCCAACAGGCTCAGTACCGGGGTGCCGAGCAAAAGCGATGCCAGCAGTACCGGCAGGCAGGCTGCAGGCAAACCTAGCATCAGTGCCAGCAAGGGTGCCAACAATACCAGTGCCAGGCCGGAAAAGGCCCAGTGTGCCAGCACTTTCGCCAGCACCAGAAGAGGCAGGGGGTGCGACGAAAGGACCCACTGTTCGAGCGAGCCATCCTCGAAATCACTGCGGAAAAGCCCGTCCAGCGAGAGCAGAACCGATAAAAGCGCTGCCACCCAGACCAGTCCCGGAGACAAGGTTTGCAACAATTGAGTCTCAGGACCGACCGCCAACGGGAACAGGGCGACGACGATGGCGAAGAACACCAGCGGGTTGGCAAGTTCGGCGGGACGTCGGCACAACAGACGCGCTTCACGACGCAACAACAGCACAAACACACTCATGCGGCCCACTGCCCCAGGTTCAGTTCACGGTAACCGGACGGTTTGCGTTCCAGCGTGTGGTGGGTGGTCAGCACGACCATGCCGCCCTGCTCGCAATGGGCGGCCAGGTGCGCTTCAAGCTGGGCCACGCCCTGCTTGTCGAGGGCGGTGAAGGGTTCGTCGAGAATCCACAGCGGCGGGCTGTCCAGGTACAGGCGGGCCAGGGCCACGCGGCGTTGCTGGCCGGCCGACAGGGTATGGCAAGGCACGTCTTCGAAGCCACGCAGCCCGACCGCGTCCAGGGCCTCGCGGATTGCCGCAGGCGCTGCCGGGCGATGCAGGGCGCAGAGCCAGGCGAGGTTTTCCTCGGGGCTGAGCACGTCCTTGATACCGGCGGCATGGCCGATCCACAAGAGGATGCGCGCCAGCTCGTTGCGCTGCTCGGCCAGCGGTTTGCCATCGAGGCGGATCTGCCCGGCCGTCGGGCTCATGAGGCCGGCCATCAGGCGCAGCAGGCTGGTCTTGCCACTGCCGTTGGGGCCGCTGATCTGCAGCATGTCGCCTGCGCCCAGGTGCAACTCGAGGTTTTCGAAGAGCATTCGCCAGTCGCGCTCGCAGGCCAGGCCCACGGCTTGGAGATGAGGGGTCACGGTTTCGCCTTATGCTTGGGATGCCTGTCTCAAGTCGGTCCCGGCCTTGCCGTTATACTGGCAACGACGATGTGGCCCGGCCGCGCTGATCGCCAAAGATCGGGCGGCATTATACATGTGATGTCCTACTGTAAAGAGGGCTATTTCAACAGGTTGCGAGCGGATGACAGGCGAAATCAATAACCTAGCTGCACTGATCCCGGCCAACCCGCCGCTACGCGCGGCAATGACCGCCGAACTGTTGCGCCTGCTGCAGCCGCAACAGGCGCTGCTGGCCCCGGGCGAAACCGCCAAGGCCGAAGTGCTGACCCTGCGCCAGGTCGGTCAGGACTTCCAGATGCTGCTCAAGCTCACCCTGGACAACGGCAAGCAGACCAACGTCCAGGCCAGCAGCACCCTGCCCCTGGCCCAGGGCAGCCAGCTGACGGTGAGCCAGAGCAGCAGCGCCAACCTGACCATCAGCGTGCAGCAGGCCATTGCCAGCAACGTGGCCACCCTGACCCGCATCGACACCCGCGAACTGCCGGTGGGCTCCCTGCTGCAAGGCAAGGTGCTGACAAGCCAGGCACTACCGCAGAACGCCGGCCAACTGGCGCAGTTCCGCTCGCTGGTAACCCTGCTCGGCGGCCCCCAGGCCGGTGCTACCCTGGCCATCGACAGCCCGCGCCCATTGCCGGTAGGCAGCTTACTCAGCGCTCGGGTGCAGAGTGATCAATCACTGAGCTTCGTACCGCTCAGCGGGCGCCAGGAGCAACTGGCGATCAGCCAGCAGCTAAGCACCCAGCAAAGTCGCCAAGCGTCCCTGCAGGGTTTGCTCAATACCCTGCAACAGCTACCACGCGACAACAGCCAGCCCAACGAACTGCGCGCCACGGTAGACAAACTATTGGCCAGCCTGCCGGATGTGCGCCAGCTCAGCGACCCCAAGGGCCTGGCACAGGCCTTGAACAACAGCGGCGTGTTTCTTGAGGCCAAGCTGCTGGCCGGGCTGCCAGCCGCGCTTGCCCCCGACCTCAAGGCCCAGGTGGTGCGCCTGGTGGCGCAACTGTTGCCGGGGCTGCCCGGCAACGCCACGTTCAACCCGGGCGCTGCCGCCAGCACCCTGGCCCAGGTGATGCCCGGCATGGTCCGCAATGCCCTGGGCATGCTCGGCCAGGTCAGCCCGCGGCCACATCCCGGTGGCTTTCCCCTGCCCTCGCGCTTGCTGCAGAGCCAGGACGGTGAAGGTGACCTTGAGCATTTGCTGCGCCTGGCCGCTGCAACCATCTCGCGCCTGCAAAGCCATCAGTTGGCAAGCCTGGAACAGACCGGCACCACCGCCGATGGCAACCTGCAGACCACCTGGCAACTGGAAATCCCGCTGCGCACCGGCCAGGACTTCATGCCCCTGCAAATGAAACTGCAGCGCGAAGAAACCCCGGAGCAGCAAAGCGACCCGGAACGCGAGCGCCGCGACCCGCTGGAGATGCTCTGGCGCATCGAGCTGTCTTTCGACCTGCATCCGCTGGGGCCACTGCAAGTGCAGGCGCAAATCAGCCAAGGCAGCCTGTCCAGCCAGCTGTGGGCCGAACTGCCGAGCACCGCGCAGCTGATCGAAAGCCAGCTCGGCCACTTGCGCGAGCGTCTGCTGGCGCGCGGCCTGAACGTCGGCGAACTGCAGTGCCATCACGGCACACCGCCCCAAGGACCACGCACGCACCTGGAACAACGCTGGGTGGATGAACAAGCATGATTGATAAAAGCCCACGCCAGGCCATTGCCCTGACCTATGACGGCCAGCAGGCCCCGACCCTCAGTGCCAAGGGCGACGACGAGCTGGCCGAGGCAATCCTGGCGATTGCCCGCGAGCACGAAGTACCGATCTACGAGAACGCCGAACTGGTGCGCCTGTTAGCGCGCATGGAGCTAGGCGACCAGATTCCCGAGGCCCTGTACCTGACCATTGCCGAAATCATCGCCTTCGCCTGGCAGCTCAAGGGCAAGGTGCCGGTGGGCTTTGTTGACGAGGGCCCGCAGGAGCGCGATATCACCCCTACCGACCTGAGATTGCCGGGGCCCTGAAAAGCATCGCGGGTCAAGCCCGCTCCTACACGTACCGTAGGAGCGGGCTTGCCCCGCGATCAATTCACTGCAACCCTCAGCTGCGGTGCAACTTGCTCATCAACTCCGCCTCAGCCTGGGTCAAGCCACAGGACTGGGTCAGTTCATCGACGCTGGCACCCATGCCCACCAGCCGCGCCGCTTGCGCGAACGACAGGCTGTTGGGGTCACGCTGCTCCAGTTGCAGGAGCTTGTCCGGCAAGGGGGCAACCACCGCCCGCAGCTCGTGCAAGGCTTCGCCCATGCGCACGCTGCCGTTCTGGTAGTCGTCCAGGCGTTTGCCCAGGTCCTTGATGCGCTGGTCGCGCACGGCATCGCCCTGGGCCTGTTGCGCGGCCAGCTCACGCTGGCGCTTGCTGTAGTTCAGGAAGAACCACAGGCTGACCGCCCACAGCAGCGCCAGAAATATGACTGCAACCTCAAGGATCAACTCAGATGTTCTCCAGCTCGGACCACTCTTCCTCGGTCATCATCTTGTCCAGCTCGACCAGGATCAGCAGTTCGTTGTTCTTGTTGCACACGCCCTGGATGAACTTGGCCGATTCCTCGTTGCCGACATTCGGTGCGGTCTCGATTTCCGACTGACGCAGGTAAACCACTTCGGCAACGCTGTCGACCAGGATGCCGACCACTTGCTTGTCGGCCTCGATGATGACGATACGGGTGTTGTCGGTGATCTCGCTGGACAGCAGGCCGAAGCGCTGGCGGGTGTCGATCACGGTAACCACGTTACCGCGCAGGTTGATGATGCCCAGCACGTAGCTCGGGGCCCCCGGGACCGGGGCGATCTCGGTGTAGCGCAGGACTTCCTGCACCTGCATCACGTTGATGCCGTAGGACTCGTTGTCCAGTTTGAAGGTCACCCACTGCAGGATCGGATCTTCGGAACCTTGTGCAGACGATTTTTTCATTCCCCTATCCCTCAAAATCCGCCATCGGCGGTGTGCTCAGTGCGGTCGCGGCAGATGCGGCCGATTATTTATGGTTGTCGTGCAGCTGCTTGACTGCGCCACTGGCGATCAACTCGGCCAGTTCGGCGACGTCGAGCAGCGCGCACATGTGTTCGATTACGGTACCGGCCAGCCATGGCCGCTGGCCGCGCTGGCTGCGCCATTTGATCTCGTTGGGGTCCAGGCGCAACGAGCGGCTGACCTGATGCACCGCCAGCCCCCATTCGTAGCCCTGAACCGAAATCACGTACTGCAGGCCCTGGCGAAAGTCATCCCGATAACGGTCGGGCATGACCCAGCGGGCGGTGTCCAGGACCTTGAGGTTGCCACTCTGGCTGGGCAGGATGCCGAGGAACCAGTCCGGCTGGCCGAACAACGGTGTCAATTCGTGGCCAGCCAGCGAGTAGATCGAGCCCAGGCACACCAGCGGTACCGCCAGGGTCAGCCCCGCGACGTCGAACAACAGGCATTCGAACGGCTCGGCGGCCCAGGCCGGACGGCCGTCGATAGTGGCCGGCGGTACCGGTTGATTGGGGGCTGGCGGCAGGTGCACGTCCACCAGCGGCTCGACCGGCGCAACCTGGGCAACCTCGGCCAGCGGCTGGGGCGCTTCGACTACGGGCTCGACTACCGGCTCGACCACCGGTGGCAAGGTCAGCGGCAACACCGGCCGCGGCGGTTCGGCAAATGGCCGTGGCGCAGGCGTCACCGCCGCCTGGGCCGCAACCTGGGCATCACGGGCCTGCTCTTCACGTACCGCCGCCTGGAATTCGTCCGGCTCGACCGATACCGGCAGCACCTCGTCGAGTTCTTCGGTGGCCTCCTGCAGCAAGCCATCGAGGTAGCTCTGCAAGGCCAGTTGTGGCCGGCTGGCAAGCTGTTGAGGGCGATTCATCAGGCCACCTGCAAGGCAAGGTTCTGCGTCAGCAGGTGCTTGAGCAACGCACGGTAGGCCACCACGCCGCGGCTTTTGCCGTCGAATTGCGACGGCGTCTGCCCGGCCCGGCTGGCATCACGCAGGCGCGTGTCGACCGGGATGTAGCCCTGCCAGATATGTTCGGGGTAGGCGTCGCGCAGCACCCGCAAGGTGCCCATGGAGGCCTGGGTTCGGCGGTCGAACAGGGTCGGCACGATGTGATAGGGCAAGGCCTGCTTGCGCGAGCGGTTGACCATCGCCAGGGTACTGACCATGCGCTCCAGGCCCTTGACCGCCAGGTACTCGGTCTGCACCGGGATCACCAGTTGCTGGCTGGCCGCCAGGGCGTTGACCATCAGCACGCCGAGCAATGGCGGGCTGTCGATGATGGCGTAGTCGAAATCCTGCCACAGCTGCGCCAGAGACTTGGCGATCACCAGGCCCAGGCCACTCTGGCCCGGCGACTGACGCTCGAGCACGGCCAGGGCGGTGCTCGACGGCAACAGCGAGATCTTCTCGTCACCGGTCGGCAGCAGCAATTGCCCGGGCAAGCCTTCGGGCACCGTGCCCTTGTGCAGGAACAGGTCGTAGCAGCTGTGCTCCAGCGCATCGGGGTTATGCCCGAAATAGCTGGTCATCGACCCGTGCGGGTCGAGGTCGACGACAACCACGCGCTTGCCCGCCTCGGCCAGCAGGCCGGCCAGGGCGATGGACGTGGTGGTCTTGCCGACTCCACCTTTTTGATTGGCTACTGCCCAGACTCTCATTGCGTTGCTTCCTCCCGGTACGGCAGCCTGCCCTGCCGGGATCGGTTATAGGGTCGGTGACGGGGAATTGACGCGATTGTCGCCCACCGTCGGTGCTACCGCTGCCGGTGCAGTTTGTGTGCCAGCCCGCTTCATGGCCGCATCCGGGGTGGCATTGGCGCTGCCAGTACCGGTCAGGCTGCGGCGAACCTCCAGGTTGCGCGAGATCACCAGCACCACCCGTCGGTTACGCGCGCGGCCTTCGGCGGAGTCGTTGGCGGCAATCGGCTGGAACTCGCCATAGCCGACCGAGGCCATGCGCGCCGGGTTCACCCCTTCCATGGCCAGCAGACGGACGATACTCGCCGCCCGCGCCGACGACAGCTCCCAGTTGGTCGGGTACTGCGCGGTGCGAATCGGCAGGTCATCGGTAAAGCCTTCGACATGCACCGGGTTGGCGAACGGCTTGAGGATTCTCGCCACCTTCTCGATGATGTTGAACGCCACATCGCTGGGCATGGCATCGCCGCTGCCGAACAGCAGCGAGGAATTGAGTTCGATCTCGACCCACAGCTCGTTGCCGCGCACGGTCATCTGGTCGGATTTGATCAGGTCGCCGAAGGCGTCGCGCACATCATCGGTGATGGTCTTGAGGGGGTCGCTGCTGGCCTGCGCCAGGCCCGCATCGACCTGCTCGCTGTCCTTGATCAACGGCTCGGCCGGCTTGACGCTGAGCGGGCGCTCGTCGCCGATGGGGATCGGCTTCATGCTTCGCTCGGGGTCGTTGAACACGCCGATCAAGGCCTGGGAAATGACCTTGTACTTGCCCTCGTTGATCGAGGAAATCGAATACATGACCACGAAGAAGGCGAACAGCAAGGTGATGAAGTCGGCATAGGACACCAGCCAGCGTTCGTGGTTTTCATGCTCTTCGGGTTGTCGACGGCGCGCCATGTGTTACTCCATGAAGCCCTGAAGCTTCAGCTCGATCGAGCGCGGGTTCTCGCCTTCGGCGATCGACAGCAAACCTTCCAGGAGCATTTCCCGGTAGCGCGACTGGCGCAGGGCCAGGGCCTTGAGCTTGTTGGCGATCGGTAGCAGGATCAGGTTGGCACTGGCGACACCATAAATGGTGGCGACGAAGGCCACGGCAATGCCATTGCCCAACTGCGACGGGTCAGCGAGGTTGCCCATCACGTGGATCAAGCCCATCACCGCACCGATGATACCGATGGTCGGTGCATAGCCGCCCATGCTTTCGAACACCTTGGCAGCCTGCACATCGCGGCTTTCCTGGGTGTAGAAGTCGACCTCGAGGATGCTGCGGATGGCCTCGGGTTCAGCGCCATCGACCAGCAACTGCAAACCTTTGCGCGCGTACGGGTCCGGCTCGGCATCGGCCACCCCTTCAAGGCCCAGCAGGCCTTCCTTGCGCGCGGTCAGCGACCAGTTGACCACCCGATCGATGCCGCCGGCCAGGTCGACCCGTGGCGGAAAGATAATCCAGCGCACAATCTGCAGCGCACGCTTGAAGGCACTCATCGGCGATTGCAGCAAGGCTGCCGCCAGCGTGCCGCCAAGCACGATCAACGCCGCCGGACCGTTGAGCAGCGCCGACAGGTGACCGCCTTCGAGGTAGTTGCCACCAACGATGGCGACAAATGCCAGGATGATCCCGATTAGGCTCAAGACATCCATCAGACGCAGGCCTCGACCAAGTGCTTGCCGATCTCGTCCAGGCTGTACACCGCGTCTGCCAGGTTGGCTTTGACGATGGCCATGGGCATGCCATAGATCACGCAGCTGGCTTCATCCTGGGCCCACACCGTGCTGCCGCCCTGTTTGAGCAGGCGCGCGCCTTCGCGGCCATCGGCGCCCATGCCGGTGAGCACCACCGACAGCACCTTGTCGCCGTAGGACTTGGCCGCCGAGCCAAAGGTGATGTCCACGCACGGCTTGTAGTTCAGGCGCTCATCGCCCGGCAGGATCTTCACCGTGCCGCGACCATCGACCATCATCTGCTTGCCACCCGGGGCCAGCAGGGCCAGGCCCGGGCGCAGGATGTCGCCGTCCTCGGCTTCCTTGACGCTGATCTTGCACAGCTTGTCGAGGCGTTCGGCGAAGGCCTTGGTGAAGGCCGCCGGCATGTGCTGGATCAATACGATCGGCGCCGGGAAATTGGCCGGCAGCTGGGTCAGAACCCGCTGCAGGGCCACCGGGCCGCCGGTGGAGGTGCCAATGGCCACCAGCTTGTACGGCTTGCGCTTGGGCGCTGGCGACGCACTGGCCGCCGCTGCGCTGGCACGTGCCGGGGCTGCGGCGCGTGGCGCAGGCGTGCTGCCCAGGCTGCTGACGCTCGGCTGGGGGCTCGGTGCCGGGGCTGGCGCGGGGCTGGCGTAGGCGCTGAAACGACGGTTGCTGCGGGAAATGGTATGAACCTTTTCACACAGCAGTTGCTTGACCTTCTCGGGGTTGCGCGAGATGTCTTCGAAGTTTTTCGGCAGGTAATCGACCGCACCGGCATCCAGGGCGTCAAGGGTAACGCGGGCGCCCTCATGGGTCAGCGAGGAGAACATCAACACCGGGGTCGGGCAACGCTGCATGATGTGACGCACAGCGGTGATGCCATCCATCATGGGCATTTCATAGTCCATGGTGATGACGTCGGGCTTGAGCGACAGCGCCTGGTCGATCGCTTCCTTGCCGTTGGTCGCGGTACCGACGACCTGGATAGTCGGGTCCGCTGAAAGAATTTCCGAGACACGGCGGCGGAAGAAACCGGAATCATCCACCACCAGGACCTTGACTGCCATAAACACTCCATTAGGGGGCGCGGCATATGCGCCGCGCCACCAGAATCAAATACGCCGGGCGGCGTAACGCTTGAGCATGCTCGGAACGTCGAGGATCAGCGCAATGCGCCCGTCACCGGTAATGGTGGCGCCCGACATGCCCGGGGTGCCCTGGAGCATCTTGCCCAGCGGCTTGATGACCACTTCTTCCTGGCCCACCAGCTGATCGACGACGAAGCCGATACGCTGCGTGCCCACCGAAAGGATCACCACATGGCCCTCGCGCTGCTCTTCATGAGCGGCCGAACTGACCAGCCAGCGCTTGAGGTAGAACAGCGGCAAGGCCTTGTCGCGCACGATCACCACTTCCTGGCCGTCGACCACGTTGGTGCGCGACAGGTCGAGGTGGAAGATCTCGTTGACGTTGACCAGCGGGAAAGCGAACGCCTGGTTGCCGAGCATGACCATCAGCGTTGGCATGATCGCCAGGGTCAGCGGCACCTTGATGACGATCTTCGAACCCAGGCCCTTGGTCGAGTAGATGTTGATCGAGCCGTTGAGCTGGGAAATCTTGGTTTTCACCACGTCCATGCCCACGCCACGCCCGGACACGTCGGAGATCTCGGTCTTGGTCGAGAAGCCCGGGGCGAAGATCAGGTTGTAGCACTCGGTCTCGCTCAGGCGGTCGGCGGCGTCCTTGTCCATCACCCCGCGCTTGACCGCGATGGCGCGCAGCACGTCGGCGTCCATGCCCTTGCCGTCATCGGAGATCGACAGCAGGATGTGATCGCCTTCCTGTTCGGCCGAGAGCACCACCTTGCCGCCACGGGACTTGCCAGCGGCTTCGCGCTCTTCCGGGGTCTCGACACCATGGTCGACGGCGTTGCGCACCAAGTGCACCAGCGGGTCGGCCAGGGCCTCGACAAGGTTTTTGTCGAGGTCGGTCTCTTCACCGACCAGCTCCAGGTTGATCTCTTTCTTCAGCTGCCGGGCCAGGTCGCGAACCAGGCGCGGGAAGCGCCCGAAGACCTTCTTGATCGGCTGCATGCGGGTCTTCATCACCGCGGTCTGCAGGTCGGCGGTGACCACGTCGAGGTTCGACACAGCCTTGGACATGGCCTCATCGCCGCTGTTCAGGCCCAGGCGCACCAGGCGGTTACGCACCAGCACCAGCTCGCCGACCATGTTCATGATCTCGTCGAGCCGCGCGGTATCGACCCGAACGGTGGTCTCGGTTTCGCTGGCTGGATGCTTCTCGGCAGCCGGTGCGGCCTGGCGTGCAGGTGCAGGCGCAGGTGCCGGTGCAGCCGCTTTGGCAGCCGGGGCTGGCGCAGCAGCCTTGGCGACCGCTGCCGGCGCAGGCTTGGCCGCAGCCTTGGCTGGCGCTGCGGTGGCGGCAGGTGCAGCAGCGGCTACGGCATCCGGGGCGAACTTGCCCTTGCCGTGCAACTCATCGAGCAGCGCTTCGAACTCGTGCTCGGAGATGTGCTCGCCGTCCGCGGCAGGCGCGGCGGCAGGCGCAGGGGCGGCAGCGGCGCCCGGCAGTGCATCGACGGCAAAGGTACCCTTGCCGTGCAACTGATCGAGCAGCGCTTCGAATTCGTCATCGGTGATATCGCCACTGGCGTCGCTGCCAGCAGGTGCTGCGGCGGGTGCTGGCGCGCCGGCACCGAGGTTGTCGGCGGCGAACTGGCCCTTGCCGTGCAACTGGTCAAGCAGCGATTCGAACTCGGCGTCGCTGATTTCGTCACTGCCAGGTTCGGCCACCTGGGCCTCGGCTTCGGCCTTGACCGCGTTGAGCGAGTCGAGCAGCTGTTCGAATTCGGTGTCGGTGATATCCGCCTCGGCCTCGGCCGCTGGCGCTTCAACCACCTCGGGTTCAGCCGCAGGTGCCGCCACTTCGTCTTCCCCGGCAGGCTCGGCCAGGCGCGACAGCGCCGCCAGCAGCTCGGGGGTGGCAGGTGTGATATCGGTGCGTTCGCGCACCTGGCCGAACATGCTGTTGACCGTGTCCAGGGCTTCCAGGACCACGTCCATCAGTTCGGCGTCAACGCGCCGGGCACCCTTGCGCAGGATGTCGAACACGTTCTCGGCGATATGGCAGCACTCCACCAGCTCGTTGAGCTGGAGGAAGCCGGCGCCCCCTTTTACAGTGTGAAAACCGCGAAAGATCGCATTGAGCAGGTCGGCATCATCCGGACGGCTTTCCAGCTCGACCAGTTGCTCGGACAGTTGCTCAAGAATTTCGCCGGCTTCTACCAGGAAATCCTGAAGGATTTCTTCATCGGCGCCGAAGCTCATTAAACGTGCTCCCTAAAAACCCAGACTGGACAGCAGATCGTCGACATCGTCCTGACCGGACACGACGTCTTCACGCTTATCGGCATGAATCTGCGGACCTTCACCCCGAGTCGGATGTTTTTCTTGATCTTTTTCAGCGCGCAGCTGCTGGTGGTCATGTTCGATACCGGCAAAACGGTCGACCTGGCTTGCCATCAGCACGAGCTTGAGCAGATTGCTTTCTACTTCGGTGACCAGCGTCGTGACGCGCTTGATCACCTGGCCGGTCAGGTCTTGATAGTCCTGAGCCAGAAGGATGTCATTGAGGTGCCCGGCGACCTTGCGGCTGCCCTCCTCGCTACGCGTCAGGAAACTGTCGACGCGTTTGGCCAGCTCACGGAACTCCGGTGCCGCCACTTCGCGGCGCATGAAGCGCTGCCAGTCGACGCTCAGCGCCTTGGCCTCGTCGCTCAGTTCGTTGAGTACCGGCGTGCTGGCTTCGACCAGGTCCATGGTGCGGTTGGCCGCGCCCTCGGTCAGCTTGACCACGTAGGACAGCCGTTCGGTCGCATCGGTGATCTGCGACACTTCCTCGGCCTGCGGCATGTGCGGGTCGATCTGGAAGCTGACGATCGCGCTGTGCAGCTCGCGGGTGAGTTTGCCGACTTCCTGGTACAGGCCTAGGTCACGGGTCTGGTTCAGCTGATGGATCAGTTGCACCGCATCGCCGAACTTGCCTCGTTCCAGGCTGTCGACCAGTTCCTTGGCGTGTTTCTTGAGTGTCGACTCAAACTCGCCCAAGGATGATTGTGTTTGCTCCATAGCGCCCCCGTGGCGTACCTCAGCTATTGACGCGCTCGAAGATCTTTTCGATCTTTTCTTTCAGCACCTGGGCGGTAAATGGCTTGACCACATAGCCGTTGACCCCGGCCTGGGCGGCTTCGATGATCTGCTCGCGCTTGGCTTCGGCAGTCACCATCAGCACCGGCAGGTGCTTCAGGCGCTCGTCGGCACGCACCTTGCGCAGCAAATCGATACCGGACATGCCAGGCATGTTCCAGTCGGTCACCAGAAAGTCGAAATGGCCGCTTTCAAGCATCGGCAGCGCGGTGTTGCCGTCGTCGGCTTCCTGGGTGTTGGTAAAGCCCAGGTCACGCAACAGGTTCTTGATGATCCGCCGCATCGTCGAAAAGTCGTCCACGATGAGGATTTTCATGTCTTTGTTCAATTAGACCTCCAAGCAGTCTTTAACGCGTTCAGCGCGGAACGCGCATTCAATCAATTCGGCACTACATTTCACGACTGCATCGAACCGGTGTTCAACGCGCCCGCCATTCCCCCAGGCGGCCACGCAAACGTGCCGCGCACTGGCTGTGCAACTGGCTGACACGCGACTCACTCACCCCCAGGACCTCACCGATCTCCTTGAGGTTGAGTTCTTCGTCGTAGTACAGCGCCAGGACCAGACGCTCACGCTCCGGCAGGTTGGCGATTGCATCGGCCAAGGCTGCCTGAAAACGCTCGTCCTCCAGATCGCGCGAAGGCTCGAGCTGGGCACTGGCACCGTCCTCGTGCAGGCCTTCATGTTCGCCGTCCTGCAACAGGTCGTCGAAACTGAACAGGCGGCTGCCCAGGGTGTCATTCAAAATCCCGTAATAATCATCGAGACTCAATTGAAGTTCGGCAGCAACTTCGTGATCTTTAGCGTCGCGGCCGGTTTTTGCTTCAATTGCACGAATCGCGTCACTGACCATGCGGGTATTGCGGTGTACCGAACGTGGCGCCCAGTCGCCCTTGCGCACTTCATCGAGCATGGCCCCGCGAATACGGATGCCGGCGTAGGTCTCGAAACTGGCCCCCTTGCTCGCGTCATACTTGTTGGCGACTTCGAGCAGGCCGATCATCCCGGCCTGGATCAGGTCCTCGACCTGCACACTGGCCGGCAACCGTGCCAGCAGGTGGTAGGCGATACGCTTGACCAACGGCGCGTAACGTTCGATCAACTCATACTGGGCATCACGCGAAGCCTTGCTGTACATCCGATAACCGCTGGCGTTCATAGCACCGGACCCGCACTCGTCGGTTGCACCAGACGCTCGACGAAGAACTCCAGGTGCCCCCGTGGGTTGGCAGGCAGCGGCCAGCTATCGACTTTCTGGGCAATGGCCTTGAACGCCAGCGCGCACTTGGAACGCGGAAAGGCTTCATAGACCGCTCGCTGCTTCTGCACCGCCTTGCGCACGCATTCGTCGTAAGGCACCGCACCGACGTATTGTAGGGCGACATCGAGGAAGCGATCAGTGACCTTGGTCAACTTGGCGAACAGGTTGCGCCCTTCCTGCGGGCTCTGGGCCATGTTCGCCAGGACACGGAAGCGGTTCATGCCGTAATCGCGGTTGAGCAGCTTGATCAGCGCATAGGCGTCGGTGATCGAGGTAGGTTCGTCGCACACCACCAGCAGTACTTCCTGGGCGGCGCGGACAAAACTGACTACCGAGTCACCGATACCCGCAGCGGTATCGATCACCAGTACATCGAGGTTGTCGCCGATCTCGCTGAAGGCCTGGATCAGGCCGGCGTGCTGGGCCGGGGCCAGGTGCACCATGCTCTGCGTACCCGAAGCCGCCGGCACGATGCGCACACCGCCGGGGCCTTGCAGCAGCACATCGCGCAGCTCGCAACGGCCTTCGATGACATCGGCCAGGGTGCGTTTGGGCGTCAGGCCCAACAGCACGTCAACGTTGGCCAGCCCCAGGTCGGCGTCCAGCAGCATGACCCGACGGCCAAGCTCAGCCAGCGCCAATGACAGGTTCACTGACACATTAGTCTTGCCGACGCCACCTTTGCCGCCGGTCACGGCGATCACCTGTACGGGATGCATGCTACCCATGTTTGTTCTTTACCTTGTCTTACTTAGACCGAGGCCACATGACTGGGCTGCGCTTTCAACACCTGAAAAATGCCTGGCAGACCATTGATGTAGGTACTTTGCAACGTATTCATATTCACCTCAGCCCACGCGTTTGCCGGAGCTGTGGTAGAGATCAGCGAACATGTCGGCCATGGCCTCTTCGCTGGGCTCGTCCTGCACCTGCACACTCACGGCACGGCTGACCAACTGGTGCCGGCGCGGCAGGTGCAGGTCGTCAGGAATGCGCGGGCCATCGGTAAGATAGGCCACCGGCAATTCGTGACTGATCGCCAGGCTCAATACTTCGCCGAGGCTGGCGGTTTCATCTAGCTTGGTCAGGATGCAACCGGCCAGGCCGCAGCGCTTGTAGCTGTGGTAGGCGGCGGTGAGCACCTGCTTTTGGCTGGTGGTTGCCAGCACCAGGTAATTCTTGGCCTGAATCCCGCGTCCGGCAAGGGTTTCAAGCTGCATGCGCAGCGCCGGGTCGCTGGCCTGCAGGCCGGCGGTATCGATCAACACCACGCGCTTGCGCAGCAGCGGGTCGAGGGCCTGGGCCAACGACTGGCCCGGGTCGACGTGAGTGACCGAGACGTTGAGAATCCGCCCCAGGGTCTTGAGCTGCTCCTGGGCACCGATGCGAAAGCTGTCCATGCTCACCAGGGCCAGGTTCTGCGCGCCGTACTTGAGCACATAGCGCGCCGCGAGCTTGGCCAGGGTGGTAGTTTTGCCCATGCCGGCCGGACCGACCATGGCAATGACACCGCCTTCTTCGATAGGTTCGATTTCCGGCACTTCAATCATGCGTGCAAGATGCGCCAGGAGCATGCGCCAGGCGTGGCGCGGCTCTTCGATTTCGGTGGTCAGCTCGAGCAGTTCACGGGCAATCGGGCCGGACAGGCCAATGCGCTGCAAGCGACGCCAGAGGTTGGCCTGCTGTGGCTTGTTGCCCTGCAACTGGCTCCAGGCCAGCGAGCCGAGCTGCACTTCAAGCAGTTCGCGCAGGCCCGACAACTCCGAACGCATCGAGTCGAACAGGCGTGGATCGATCGGGGCAGCCGCCGGCGCAGCAGGCACCACCGGCGCTTCGACCTGCGGGTCGATCAACGGCTCGGAAGCGGTCAGCGGCAGGCCGGCAAACAGCTGACGGTTGGCGTCTTCGCTCTCGCTGCGACTGCTCAGTTCGGCCTGGGCGGTGACGATGCGCGACTGGGTCTTGCGCAGCTCGTCTTCAAGCTCGACGTTCGGCACCCGCGGCGCCAGGGCGGACAGCTTGTAGTCCAGCGCAGCCGTCAGCTCGACACCGCCAGCAATCCGTCGGTTGCCGATGATGGCGGCCTCGGCCCCCAGCTCATCGCGAACCAGCTTCATGGCCTGACGCATATCGGCGGCGAAAAAACGCTTAACTTGCATAACCCACTACCTCAGCCGTTCGGGCCCACTGTGGCGACGATGGTAACTTGCTTGTTGTCAGGTATTTCCTGGTACGCCAAAACATGCAAATTCGGTACAGCCAGGCGACCGAAGCGCGACAGCATGGCTCGTACCGGTCCTGCGACCAGGAGGATCGCCGGCTGCCCTTGCATCTCCTGACGCTGGGCGGCTTCGATCAACGAACGCTGAAGCTTTTCGGCCATGCTCGGCTCCAGAAGAACACCGTCTTCCTGGCCTTGCCCAGCCCTTTGCAAACTATTGAGCAAAATCTGTTCCAATCTTGGCTCAAGGGTGATGACAGGCAGCTCGGACTCAACGCCGACAATGCTTTGCACGATAGCGCGACACAATCCGACGCGCACCACCGCCACCAATGCGGCGGTATCTTGACTCTTGGCCGGGTTGTTGGCGATAGCCTCGGCAATGCTGCGAATATCGCGTACCGGAACCTGCTCGGCGAGCAATGCCTGCAGGACCTTGAGCAGCCCCGACAATGAAATGACGCTCGGCACCAATTCTTCGGCGAGCTTGGGCGAGGCCTTGGCCAGCACCTGCAGCAACTGCTGCACTTCTTCGTGACCGATCAGCTCGTGACAGTGCTTGTGCAGGATCTGGTTGAGGTGGGTGGCGACCACGGTACTGGCGTCCACCACCGTGTAGCCCAGCGACTGCGCCTGGCTGCGCTGGTTGATGTCGATCCACACCGCTTCCAGGCCAAAGGCCGGGTCGCGAGCGGCAATGCCGTTGAGGGTACCGAACACCTGCCCCGGGTTGATCGCAAGCTCGCGGTCCGGGTAAATTTCGGCCTCGGCCAGGATCACCCCCATCAGGGTCAGGCGGTAAGCGCTGGGCGCCAGGTCGAGGTTGTCGCGAATGTGCACCGTAGGCATGAGAAAGCCCAGGTCCTGGGAGAGCTTTTTGCGCACCCCCTTGATCCGCGCCAGCAACTGCCCACCCTGGTTGCGATCGACCAGCGGAATCAGCCGATAGCCGACCTCCAGGCCGATCATGTCGATCGGGGTGACGTCATCCCAGCCCAGCTCTTTGGTTTCCATGGCGCGCTGTGGCGACGGCAGCAGGTCCTGCTGGCGTTGCACCTCTTCCAGGGCCTTGACCTTGGCCTGGTTCTGCTTGCGCCAGACCAGGTAGGCGCCACCGCCGGCCAGCAGGCCCAGGCTCAAGAAGGCGACGTGCGGCATGCCCGGGACCAGGCCCATGACGATCATCAGGCCGGCGGAGACCGCCAGGGCCTTGGGCGAGTCGAACATTTGCCGGTTGATCTGCTTGCCCATGTCCTCGGAGCCCGAGGCGCGGGTAACCATGATCGCGGCCGCAGTGGACAGCAACAGCGATGGCAACTGCGCCACCAAACCGTCACCAATGGTCAGCAAGGCATAGACCTTGCCGGCATCGGCAAAGGTCATGTTGTGCTGGAACATGCCGACGGCCATGCCGCCGATCAGGTTGATGAACAGGATCAGCAGGCCGGCGATGGCGTCACCGCGGACAAACTTGCTGGCACCGTCCATCGAACCGTAGAACTCGGCCTCCCCGGCCACTTCGGCGCGGCGCGCCTTGGCCTGGGCCTGGTCGATCAGACCGGCGTTGAGGTCGGCGTCGATGGCCATCTGCTTGCCGGGCATGGCGTCGAGGGTAAAGCGCGCGCTCACCTCGGAAATACGCCCGGCACCCTTGGTGACCACCACGAAGTTGATGATCATCAGGATCGCGAAGACCACGATACCGACCACGTAGTTGCCGCCGATCACCACCTCGCCGAAGGCCTGGATCACCTTACCGGCGGCTTCGTGGCCATCGTGACCATGGAGCATCACCACCCGCGTGGACGCCACGTTGAGCGCCAGGCGCAGCAAGGTTGCCACCAGCAGGATGGTCGGGAACGCGGCGAAGTCCAGCGGGCGCAAGGCATAGACGCAGACCAGCAGGACCACGATCGACAGGGCGATGTTGAAGGTGAAGAACACGTCGAGCAAAAACGGCGGGATCGGCAACATCATCATTGCCAGCATCACCAGCAGCAACAGCGGCACACCCAGGTTGCCCCGGCCTAGACCGACCAGGTTGCTACGGGCACTGTTGATTAACTGAGAGCGATCCACCGGTATTCCTCGTTAGCTCAAGCAAAACTTTGACGCCTTTGAGGCGCGCTGCGCTGCCTTTGCAAGAAGCTTTCCAACTTTGCTGAACGAGGTGGTTTGAGTGGCCCGGGGCTGCTGCGCAGCCATCGCCGGCAAGGCCGGCTCCCACAATGAATCTGCGTAGACTTGGTCAGGAGTCGCGACGCAAATCCGGCGGGATCGGCAGGTCCTTGAGCGGCTCCGGCGGCTTGCCCTTGCCGGCGCGGTACTGGCGGATCTGGTAGACATAGGCCAGCACCTGGGCCACTGCCAGGTACAAGCCGGCAGGAATCTCTTCTTCAAGCTCGGTGGAGTAGTAGATCGAACGCGCCAGCGCCGGCGATTCGAGCACCTGGATCTTGTGCTCGCTGGCGATCTCGCGAATCTTCAGGGCGATGAAGTCGGCACCCTTGGCCAGCAACAGCGGCGCCGAGCCCTTCTCCGGGTCGTACTTGAGCGCCACCGCATAGTGGGTCGGGTTGGTGATGATCACGTCGGCCTCGGGGATCGCCGCCATCATCCGCCGCTGCGAAGCTTCGCGCTGCAACTGGCGAATACGCTGCTTGACCTCGGGCTTGCCCTCGGAGTCCTTGTACTCGTCACGCACTTCCTGCTTGGTCATCAGCAGCTTCTTGTGCGCCTGCCAGAGCTGGATCGGCACATCGACGGCGGCAATGATCAGCAGGCCGGCGGCCATCCACAGGGCACTCCAGCCCACCACCTGCACGCTGTGAATGATGGCCTGCTCCAGCGGTTCGTTGGCAATCGCCAGCAGGTCATCGCGATCGGCCGAGAGCACCGCCAGGGCGACGATGAGAATCATGAAGAACTTGGCCAGGGCCTTGAGCAGCTCGGACAAGGCGTTGACCGAAAACATCCGCTTGATCCCCGACAGCGGGTTCATGCGGCTGAACTTCGGCGCCAGCGAGCTGCTGGAAAACAGAAAGCCGCCCAGCGACACCGGGCCGATGATCGCGGCAATCAACAACACCAACAGCACCGGCTGGGTTGCCAGCAGGGCGATCTTGCCGGACGCCATGAGAAAGATCCCCATGGAGCGCTCATCGATGAGCACCTCGCGCGACAGTGTGAAGTTGGTGCGCATCAACTCCATCAGGGTTTGCGCCAGGCCACCGCCAAACGCCAGCAATGCACCCGCCCCGGCCAGGGTCACCGTAACAGTGTTGAGCTCCTTGGAACGGGCGATCTCACCCTTCTCGCGGGCGTCCTTCTTGCGCTTCTCGGTGGGGTCTTCTGTCTTGTCCTGACCGCTTTCGCTCTCTGCCATGCTCAGCGCGCCCGTGCCAGTTCACGCAGCCATTGCAGGGCCTCGGAGGCCAGCGAATGGTAGTGAGGAATGATATCGGCCAGGGTAATCCAGAAGATCACCAACCCCAGTACCAGGGTCAGCGGAAAGCCGATGGAAAAGATGTTCAGTTGCGGTGCTGCACGCGTCATCACACCAAAAGCAATGTTGACCACCAGCAGCGCGGTAATCGCCGGCAACACCAGCAGCATCGCCGCACCCAGCACCCACCCCAGGCGCCCGGCCAGGTCCCAGAAATGGTTGACCAGCAAGCCGCCGCCCACCGGCAAGGTGGTAAAGCTTTCGGTCAACACCTCGAAGACCACCAGATGGCCGTTGATAGCGAGGAACAGCAAGGTCACCAGCATGGTCAGGAACTGGCTGACCACCGCGACGTTGACACCGTTGGCCGGGTCGACCATGGAGGCGAAGGCCATGCCCATCTGGATCGCGACGATCTGCCCGGCAATCACGAAAATCTGGAAGAACAACTGCAGCGCCATCCCGAACAGGGCGCCGATGATGATCTGCTCGGCAATCAGCAGCAGGGCCTTGAGGTCCAGCGCATTGACCTCAGGCATGGGCGGCAGCCCAGGGACGATCACCACGGTAATCGCCAGGGCGAAATACAGGCGAATGCGCGCCGGCACCAAGGTGGTGCCAAAGATCGGCATGGTCATCAGCACAGCGGTGACGCGAAACAGCGGCAGGATGAAGCTGGCCACCCAGGTACTGATCTGCGCATCGGTGAGCTCGAGCACGGCCAGGTCAACCAATCAGTTGCGGAATGCTGCCGTACAACGACAGGATGTATTCCATGAACTTCTGCACCAGCCAGGGCCCGACCACGATCAGGGTGATCAGCATGACCAGCAGGCGCGGCAGAAAGCTCAGGGTCTGTTCGTTGATCTGCGTGGCGGCCTGGAACATGGCCACCACCAGCCCCACCAGCAGGCTCGGCACCACCAGGATAGCCACCATCAGGGTGGTCAGCCACAGCGCGTCACGAAACAGGTCGACAGCCACTTCAGGGGTCATGGACTACTTCTCCTCGCGACGTCAGACGCCGCCGAAACTGCCGGCCAGGGTACCCATGATCAGCGCCCAGCCATCGACCAGGACGAACAGCATGATCTTGAACGGCAACGAGATGATCAGCGGCGAGAGCATCATCATACCCATGGCCATCAACACACTGGCGACCACAAGATCGATGATCAGGAACGGGATGAAAATCATGAAACCGATCTGGAACGCGGTCTTGAGCTCGGAAGTGACGAAGGCCGGCACCAGGATGGTCAGTGGCGCCTGATCGGGGCTGGCGATGTCGGTGCGCTTGGACAGGCGCATGAACAGGTCCAGGTCACTTTCGCGGGTTTGCGCCAGCATGAAGTCCTTGAGCGGCACCTGGGCCTTGCTGATGGCATCCTGGGCGCTGAGCTTTTCGCTCAGGTACGGCTGCAGGGCATCCTGGTTCACCCGGTCGAACACCGGCGCCATGATGAACATCGTCAGGAACAGCGCCATGCCGGTCAGGATCTGGTTCGACGGGGTCTGCTGCAGGCCCAGGGCCTGGCGCAGAATGGAGAAGACGATGATGATGCGGGTGAAGCTGGTCATCAGCACGACGAACGCCGGGATGAAGCTCAGCGCCGTCATGATCAGCAGGATCTGCAGGCTGACCGAATACTCCTGCTGCCCGTCTGCCCCGCTGGACAGGGTGATCGCCGGGATCGACAGCGGATCAGCCGCCAAAGCCATTGGCGCCGCCAGCAACAGCGCCAGCGTCAACATCATGCGCAACGCGCCCATCACGATCTTCCCTTCTGATCCTTGCCCATCAGCTCCATCAAGCGCTGGGCGAATTCTGGTGTTGCCTGACGCGCGCTGACGGGCACTTCGACTGGCTCGGCCAATACATGCAAGGCCTCGATTGTGCCTGGCGAATGGCCGATGAGAATCTGCTCCTTGCCAACCTGTATCAGCAGCAGGCGATCTCGCGGCCCCAGCGCACGGCTGCCGAGGATCTCGATGACCTGAGCACTGCCCGGTGCGGCGTTCTGCACCCGGCGCAGCAGCCAGGCGAGCAAAAAGATCAGCCCCAGCACCAACAGCAAGCCCAGCACCAGCTGGGTCAACTGCCCCGCCGCGCTGCCGCTCGCCGTCGGCGCCACCACGGCAGCGGCCGGCTGCGTAACGGCGGCCAGGGCGACATCCACATACAGGCCACCACACAGGGCCAGGCCGTTGCGCAGGAGCCTGCTCACTCAGCGCAACTTCTTGATGCGTTCGCTTGGGCTGATCACGTCAGTCAGGCGGATGCCGAACTTTTCGTTGACCACAACCACTTCGCCATGGGCGATCAGGGTGCCGTTGACCAGCACGTCGAGCGGCTCACCGGCCAGGCGGTCGAGCTCGATCACCGAGCCCTGGTTGAGCTGCAGCAGGTTGCGGATGTTGATTTCGGTGCTGCCCACTTCCATGGAAATGCTCACCGGGATATCCAGGATCACATCCAGGTTCGGACCATCGAGGGTGACCGGCTCGTTGCTGCGCGGCGAACTGCCGAACTCTTCCATGGCCAGGCGGTTGGGCGATGTATTGCCGGCATCGGCAGCCAGCAAGGCGTCGATATCGGACTGCCCGGCGTCGCCGGTTTCTTCCAGGGCCGCAGCCCACTCATCGGCCAGGGCCTGCTCCTCCGGGGAGGTGATATCGTTTTCGTTAGCCATTTTGTCCTCGACGGGCAATCAATTCGGAGTTGGAACCACAAGCGCCTCAGCGGCGCTCGATCGGATCGATAATCTGCAGGGCCAGGTTGCCCTTGTGCGAACCCAGCTTGGCCTTGAACGACGGCACGCCGTTGGCCCGCAGGATCAGTTCTTCCGGCAGCTCGACCGGAATCACGTCGCCCGGCTGCATGTGCAGGATGTCGCGCAGCTTGAGCTGGCGACGGGCAACCGTGGCACTGAGCGGCACGCTGACGTCCAGCACGTCTTCGCGCAGGGCCTTGATCCAGCGCTCGTCCTGGTCGTCCAGGTCGGACTGGAAACCGGCGTCGAGCATCTCGCGCACCGGCTCGATCATCGAGTACGGCATGGTCACGTGCAGGTCACCGCCGCCGCCGTCGAGCTCGATGTGGAAAGTCGAGACCACCACCGCCTCGCTCGGCCCGACAATGTTGGCCATGGCCGGGTTGACCTCGGAGTTGATGTACTCGAAGTTGACCGGCATGATCGCCTGCCAGGCCTCCTTGAGGTCGACGAAAGCCTGGTCCAGGACCATGCGCACCACGCGCAGCTCGGTCGGGGTGAACTCACGCCCTTCGATCTTGGCGTGACGACCGTCGCCGCCAAAGAAGTTGTCCACCAGCTTGAACACCAGCTTGGCGTCGAGGATGAACAGCGAGGTACCCCGCAGCGGCTTGATCTTCACCAGGTTGAGGCTGGTAGGCACGTACAGCGAGTGCACGTATTCGCCGAACTTCATCACCTGCACGCCGCCCACCGCCACGTCGGCGGAGCGACGCAGCAGGTTGAACATGCTGATGCGGGTATAGCGAGCGAAGCGCTCGTTGATCATTTCCAGGGTCGGCATGCGTCCGCGGACGATCCGATCCTGACTGGTCAGGTCATAACTTTTGACACTGCCGGGTTCGGCATTGCTTTCGGTTTGCACCAACCCATCGTCGACGCCATGCAGCAAGGCATCGATTTCATCCTGGGACAGCAGGTCCTGCACGGCCATCTGGGGCTCCTACTGCAATACGAAATTGGTGAACAGCAGCTGGTCGACGACCGGCTTGCCGACTTCCTTCTGTGCCACTTCCTGGACACTGGCAGTGGCTTTCTGACGCAGCATCTCCTGACCGACCGGGCTGGCCAGGGTGTCGAACCCCTGCCCCGAGAACAGCATGACCAGGTTGTTGCGGATCACCGGCATGTGCACCTTGAGGGCATCCAGTGCAGCCTGGTCGCGGCCTTGCATGGTGATGCTCACCTGCATGAAACGCTGGCGGCCGTTCTGGTTGAAGTTGACCACGAACGCTGGCGCCAGGGGCTCGTAGATGGCCGCAGGCTTAAGGTTGGCCAGGGCCGGATCGACGGCCGGCTTGCTCTCGGACTGGTGCAGGAAGAACCAGGTGGCACCAACCGACAGACCGACGGCCAGCAACAACGCCAGTACCAACAGCAGGATCAGCTTGAGTTTGCCTTTTGCGGCGGGGTCTTTCTCTGCTTCGCTCTTCGCCATGCCAATAATCCGTCATTCATCGGAGATTTCAGTCACATGGCGAGGGTTGAGCAAGTGTTATGCCAACCTGGAAGGGCAAGGCTGCGCCTTGCATCGCTGGCAAGGCCAGCTCCCACAAAGACCGCAGCCAATCAGGCGTAGTAATCCACCGCGCTGGAGCCCACAACCGACTGCTGCTCGATCGGCATTGCGCCCGGTGCAATTTCAGCGGATTCACCAGCTTCATTGCGCCGCGCCGCCACACCACTGAACTTCGGTGCATCCTGGGCGCCCTGCTGCTGCCCGCCACGGGACTGATCGGCGACGTTGACGTCCGGCTGCCCCAACCCCTGCTGGGCGAACATTTCCTTGAGCCGGTGCACCTGGTTCTCCAGCGCTTCGCGCACCCCGGCATGACCACTGACAAAGGTCACCTGGGCCTGTTGTTCCGGCGCCAGGTTGACGCGGATGTCCAGGCGCCCCAACTCGGCGGGCTCAAGCTTGATATCCGCCGACTTGAGGTTCTGGCTGGACAGGTACATGACCCGGTTGACCAGGCCTTCGGTCCAGCCGCCCTGGTTCATCGCCAACGGCTGGTTGAGCGGCGTCGCCACCGGCACGGCATTGGCAGTCTTGGCCGTGGCCGCCTGGGTCAGGCTGCTCAGGCGCTCGGCAAAGTTGTCGACGCGGGTATCGCTCGAAGCACTTTTCAGGTCCTTGAGCCCATCATCGATCAGGCCGCTGAAGGCTTTTTCGCCCGGCTCACCCTGCTCGGCATCGGCACCCGGCTTGTCCAGCAGGGCCGCCAGGGTATTGACGGCAGGCTGGGCAGGCATCGCCTCAGGCTGGGCAGCAGCAGGCTTGGCCGCGTGGGTGGAGGTAGTGCCCTGGGCCTGGGCACTCTGCTCCAGGGCCAGGCGCAAGGCCGGCAGGTCGGCCAGAGGGTCTGCCTCAGGGTCAAAAGCAGCCTGCGGTTCAAGCACAGCTTCTGCTGCCGGCGACGCCACGACCGCAGGCTGTACCTGAAGCTGCGCAGCAGCCTGCACCACTGGCGCGACCGCTTCGGCCTGGGCCTGAATCAGTTGGGCGCCCGGCTGCGCATCGGTCACCTGGCCAGCCACCAGGCTGGAGTCGAGCAAGGTCGGATCTGCGCTCAGCGCCGGATCCGCTTCAGCGCCATCCTGCTCCTCAGGCAACTTTTTGCCGCTATCGGCAACCTTCGCGTCATCACCGGCGGTTTTCTTGCCGTCGCTGACGGAGGCAGGCGTGGCGCTGGCGTTTTCACGCAGCGGCGGGTCGCCAGCCGTAGCGTTCGCCTCGCGAGACTCCTTGGCATACACCTGAGAAAAGCCGCCAGCCTTGTCGTTGGAGGCCTGCGGCGATTTTTCCGGCGCGCCGGTAGCGACGCGCGATGGCTTTGCCGGCGCACTGGCTTGCAGCAGGGAATTGGAAGCGACGGGCATGTAGGCGTCTCCACTACAGGGGTCGAAAGCGTAAGTTGGCGAAGTTCACGCAAAAGTCGCGCCAGGTTCCATTACTGACGCCACAATTTGCTCAGCCGATCGATACGCGCCGACGCTCTTCGCGATATAACTGACGCACCGCCGAATACTCGCGGTCGATCTGATTGATCAGATCCTCGATCCCCTGCAGCGGCCCATTATTGACCCGGTCTTCCAGCTGCCGGCACAACTCGGCCAACGCCAAGGCGCCCATGTTGCTGCTACTGCCCTTGAAGCTGTGCGCGGCATGCGCCAGCTCGTCGGCGTTTTTCGCTTCATGCAACTGGCTGAGGCGTTTTTCGGAATCGTCAAGAAAGGTTTCCAGCAAGTACAGGTAGCCATCTTCCATGACCTCCTGCAAATCGCTAAGCACCTTGCGATCGATGTGAATGTCGGACACTTGCTCACTCCTTGATCAAGTTGGATTATGCCTGAGCCTCCCAGGCGAACTCCACGCATGCGCGGCGCCCCTCGTCGGCCCATTCGGCACGCCGGCTCAAGCGGCGCACGAGATTCAGCCCGCGCCCGCACAACCCTTGCTCGGACACAGGCCTGGCCAGCACTTTACTCACATTGAAGCCCTTGCCGCTATCTTCGACCTCGATAATCAGACGCCCGCCCTGACCAAGAGGTTCAACCCGCAGGTGCACGCGGATGAAGCCTGCGCTCAGCGCCTGTAGACGCTCGTTGCGCATCTGGTAATAGGTGGCAAAGCTGCGCGCATCGCGCTTGAGCGCAGAATCCAGGCCCAGCACCCCGTGCTCCAGGGCATTGGAATACAGTTCGGTCAACACGCTGTGCAGCGCCCCGCCCTGAGCCCGCAGGCCGTGAATTTCCTGCAGCAACTGCTGCAGGTAAGGCAAGGGGTTGAAGCGCTTGAGCGTCTCGGCACGAAACTCGAACTGCAATGACCAGTCCAGCGGGCTGGACTGGCCACTATCAGAATAGATCACAGGCAACGGCGACGACAGTTGCGGCTCCACCACCTCGATATCCAGCAGGCTGACGTCGTCGCGCGAGCGCCCGCGAAAGCCGTCGAGCGCCTGCAGCACCTCTTCGAACAACAGCGCCGGCTGACGATTGGCCGCCAGCACCCGGCGCAAGCGCTCGACGCCAAACAACTGGTCGTTTTCATCACTGGTATCGACCACCCCGTCCGACAGCAAGAACAACCGCTCTCCCAACGCCAGCGGCAGCACCTCGGTGGTGTCGTCGAACTGCTCAGGCGCCAGGATGCCCAGCGGCAGGTGCCGCGACACCAGCGGCTGCGGCTCGCCCCCACTGGCCGGTAACAGGTAGCCGTCGGGCATGCCGCCATTCCACACTTCGACCACCCGCCTCTGGAAGCTCAGGTTCAGCAGCAGCGCACAACAGAACATGTCCACCGGCAGAATGCGCTTGAGCTTGGCATTCATCTCCCGCAGGGTTTCGGCCAGGCCGTAGCCCTTGGCCGTCATGCCGTAGAACACTTCGGCCAGGGGCATGGCGCCGACCGCGGCCGGCAAGCCATGCCCGGTAAAATCCCCCAGCAATACATGCATGTCGCCAGCCGGCGTGTAGGCGGCCAACAGCAAATCACCGTTGAACAAGGCATAGGGCGATTGCAGGTAGCGGATGTTCGGCGCACTCAGGCAGCCGGCATGGGCCACCTGATCAAATACCGCCTTGGCTACCCGCTGCTCGTTGAGCAGGTGATTGTGATGCCGGGCAATCTGGTCACGTTGCTCAAGCACTGTTGCCTGCAGCCGGCGCAAGCGGTCCATGGCCTTGATTTTGGCGGCCAGGATCACCGGGCTATAAGGCTTTGCCAGAAAATCGTCGCCACCCGCCTCCAGGCAGCGCACCAGCGCCTGCTCTTCGCTCAACGACGTCAGAAAGATGATCGGCACCAGCGCCTCACCCGCCAGGGCCTTGATTTTCCGGGCCGCCTCGAAGCCGTCCATCACCGGCATCATGGCATCGAGCAGGACGACATGCGGGCGCCGCTCGGCGAACAGGGCAACCGCCTGCTCGCCATTCTCGGCAGTGAGCACCTGGTGCCCCTGCTTGCGTACGATGGTGGCGAGCAGCAAGCGATCGGCCGCGCCATCTTCGGCGATCAGTACGCTGAGCGCCTCGACATCAGCACAGACCTGGTTCAACTGATGTCAAACAACTTGTCAAAGTTGGAGATAGCCAGGATTTTGCGCACGTCGGAACTGGCATTGACCACCCGCACATCCGACTCGTCACCCCCGGCATGATCACGCAGCAACAGCAGCATGCCCAGCGCTGAACTGTCGAGGTAGGTCGCCTCCTTGAGGTCTACCACTACCGACTCCGGCCTGGCTGGCTTGTGCTCATAGGCATTGCGAAACTCCTGATGCTTGCCAAAGTCAAAACGCCCTTTGACCTTGATCGTCAGCTTTTTCCCATCCTGGGACACCACAGATTCAACTGCCATGTAGGCGATTCCTTCCGTTACGACGATTACAGACAACTAGAAGGTTTAGCAGCCCAGCCACCCAGCGGCAACCCTTGGCGACCAATACCTGCCTCAGTAGCGGTCGTGACGCGGCAAACGCTGGGACAGTTCGTCGAGCAGCTTCTGCTCACGTTTGTCTTCGGCCATTCGCGCTTCATCGATATAGCGCTGCACCAGCTTGCGCAAGCCCTCGACCCGGGCGTAAGCCTGCTGCCAGGTGCCCCGGGCGTTCTTCAGGTTGCTCTGGTGCCAGGCCAGGCTTTGGCGCTGCTGGGTCATGGCAGCTTCCAACTGACCAAGGAAGCTCTGGTAGTTGACCAGCCAGCTACCGGACACGCCCTGCCCGCCACGGTTGATCCACTGCAACTGGTAATCTTCGCGAAAGCGGTCGAGCTCACTGAGCTTGGCCTGGGCCATGTTCACCTGCTGCTGGAACTGCCCCAGGCGCTGGGCAGCCTGACGCTCGGCGTTTTCGGCCATTTCCACCACTGGCGCCAGGCGCGCGGCACGACTGGGCTGGGCCATGGCCTATCAGCCGCCAGTCGCAGGCTGGGCGAACACGCTGGCCAGATGCTCGCGGCTCTGTTGCATGCCAACGTTTTCGTTCAGGCCCTGGCGCAGGAAATGCACCAGGCGTGGCTGCAGGGCAATGGCCAGGTCGGTCTCGGCATCGCCGCCGGCCACATAGGCACCGACGCTGATCAGGTCGCGGCTTTGCGACAGGCGCGACCACAGCTGCTTGAACTGCTGCGCCTCGGTCATCTGCTCGGGGCTGACCACCTGCGGCATGACCCGGCTGATCGAAGCCTCGATATCAATGGCCGGGTAGTGCCCCTCCTCGGCCAGACGCCGGGACAGCACGATGTGGCCATCGAGGACACCCCGCGCCGAGTCGGCAATCGGGTCTTGCTGGTCATCGCCTTCGGACAGCACGGTATAGAAGGCGGTGATCGAGCCACCTCCGGCCTCGCCGTTACCGGCGCGCTCCACCAGCTTGGGCAGCTTGGCAAACACCGATGGCGGATAACCCTTGGTGGCTGGCGGCTCGCCGATGGCCAGGGCGATTTCCCGCTGGGCCTGGGCAAATCGGGTCAGTGAATCCATCAGCAACAGGACGTTCTTGCCCTTGTCGCGAAAATACTCGGCGATGCGCGTGCAGTACATGGCGGCGCGCAAGCGCATCAATGGCGCGTCATCGGCAGGCGATGCCACCACTACCGAGCGCTTGAGGCCTTCCTCACCGAGAATGTGCTCGATGAACTCCTTGACCTCACGCCCACGCTCACCGATCAGGCCGACGACGATGATGTCCGCCTCGGTGAAACGGGTCATCATGCCCAGCAGCACACTCTTGCCCACGCCGGTACCGGCAAACAAGCCCAGGCGCTGACCGCGGCCAACCGTCAACAAACCGTTGATGCTGCGAATACCGACATCCAGCGGCTGGCTGATTGGGTCGCGATTGAGCGGGTTGATGGTCGGACCGTCCATTGGCACCCAGTCTTCGGCCTTCATTCCGCCCTTGCCATCCAGCGCCCGACCGGCGCCATCGAGCACCCGCCCGAGCATGCTCATGCCCATGGGCAGGCGGCCACTGTCGGCCAGCGGTACCACGCGCGCACCGGGCGCGATGCCGGCAACGCTGCCAACCGGCATGAGAAATACCTTGCCGCCGGCAAAGCCCATGACTTCGGCCTCGACCCGCACCGGGTGATAGCTGTCGTCGTTGATCACCACACAGCGGCTGCCAACGGCCGCACGCAGGCCCTCGGCTTCCAGGGTCAGGCCGACCATGCGCAGCAGGCGGCCTTCGACCACCGGCTGAGACGGTAAATTGACGGCATCGGCGTAGGCGCCAAGGCGCTTGCCAAAACTGGTTCGCTCAAGGCGCATCGGCGTTGCCCAGGTCAACCTGCAGGTCTGGCGCGGCCGGGTGCAGGCCTTGGTCATGGAGCTGATCAAAGAGTTGCGCCATGGCTTTCTCGATACGGGTTTCCATGGTCGCGTCGATGCGGCTGTGATCGGTTTCGATGCGGCAGCCGCCCGGCAGCAACGCCTCGTCTTCGAGCAGCTTCCAGCGCTCTTCGTGGCGCTCGCGCAGGGCCTTGGCCAACTCGAAGTCCTGCGGGTTGATATGGATGCGGATGTTCTCGGCGCCCATTGGCAGCAGTTTCAGCGCTTCACGCAGCACCTGGCTGATCTGGCTGGAATCGCTGCGCAGTTCGCGGCCAATGACCTCGCGGGCGATATGCCCGACCAGGTGCACAACGGCCTTTTCGATCTGGCTGTCCTGTTCGGCGATGGGTTCGAGCAAATGCCCCATGAGCTGTTCAAGGCTGGCCAGCTTGGCGCCCAGGGCCTCTTCGGCTTCCTGGCGGACCTTGAGCTGGGTGCTGTGAAAGCCCTCGCGCTCACCCGTGGCAAAGCCTTCGTTGTAGGCTTCCTGGCGGATGCTTTCGAGCTCTTCGAGGGTCAGTGGCTGGACTTCTTCCAGCGGTACTTCTTCGATTTCTTCCTGAACCTCTTCAGGTTCCGGCTCTGGCTCCGGTTCTGGCTCGGGATCGAAGCTGGGCAGCGCCCAGCGATCGAAGCCCTCGAGATCGTTGGCGCGAATCAGCTCACTGAGGTGCTCGTTGGTTGACATGATTTCACGCACTCGTAAAGCATCGCGGGTCAAGCCCGCTCCTACAGGACCTCTGTAGGAGCGGGCTTGACCCGCGATAAGGTCTTAGATCATCTCTTCGCCGCCCTTGCCACCGAGGACGATTTCTCCGGCTTCGGCCATACGGCGGGCGATGGTGAGGATTTCCTTCTGTGCCGTCTCGACATCGCTGACCCGCACCGGGCCCTTGGCCTCGAGGTCGTCGCGCAGCAGCTCGGACGCACGCTTGGACATGTTCTTGAAGATCTTCTCCTTGACCTTCTCGTCGGCGCCCTTGAGCGACACCACCAGCACGTCGGAAGACACTTCACGCAACAGCGCCTGGATACCACGATCGTCGACATCGGCCAGGTTGTTGAAGACGAACATCAGGTCTTCGATCTGCTCGGAGAGTTCGCCGTCGATGTCGCGGATCGCATCCATCAACTGGCCTTCGACGGAGCTGTCGAGGAAGTTCATGATGTCCGCAGCCCGCTTGATACCACCCAGGGTGGTGCGCGCGGCGTTGGAGTTGCCGGAGAACTGCTTCTCGAGGATCTGGTTCAGCTCCTTGAGCGCCGCCGGCTGCACGGTGTTCAGCGACGACACGCGCAGGATGATGTCCAGGCGCACCTTGTGGTCGAAGTTGCCCAGCACTTCACCGGCCTGATCCGGGTCCAGGTAGGCGACCACGATGGCCTGGATCTGCGGGTGCTCGTAGCGGATGACATCGGCCACGGCGCGCGGCTCCATCCACTTGAGGCTGTCCAGGCCGCTGGTGTTGCCACCCAGCAGGATGCGGTCGATCAGGCCGTTGGCCTTGTCCTCGCCCAGGGCCTGGGTGAGCATCTTGCGGATGTAGCCGTCGGAGCCAACGCCCAGGCTGGTCTGGTCGCCGACGATCTCGACGAACTCGCTCATCACCTGCTCGACCTGCTCGCGATGGACGTTGCCCATCTGCGCCATGGCCACGCCGACCCGCTGCACTTCCTTGGGGCCCATGTGCCGCAGCACTTGCGCGGCATCGGTTTCACCCAGCGACAGCAGCAGGATCGCGGCCTTGTCGACGCGGGTCAGTTTGGCGGTAAGGGCTCGGTTATCACTCATCGGCGTTGATCCACTCTTTCACGACCTGGGCCACACGACCCGGGTCTTCGGCCACCAGGCTCTTGATTGCATTGAGCTGTGCGTCATAACCCTCGCTCGGGCTTGGCAGCAGAATGCTTTGCGGACCACCCAGGCTGACGCGGTCGTTGGCCAGATCGCCATCCAGACCGAGCATGCCGCCCAGTTCCATGTCGCCATCGGCACCGGCGCCTTGCTTGCCATTGCCGGTGATGTTGTTGAGGACCGGACGCAGCACGCCGAACACCAGGACCAGGATGAACAGCACACCCATGACCTGCTTGATGATGTCCCAGAACCATGGCTGCGAGTAGAACGGAATTTCGCTGATCACCTCGCCACGGTCGGCGGCGAACGGCACGTTGATCACGCTGACGCTGTCACCGCGGCTGGCGTCGAAGCCCACCGCGTCCTGCACCAGGCGGGTAAAGCGCGCCAGGTCCTCGGCAGCCCACGGCGTGCGGGCGGCATCGCCGGTGGCCGGGTCGACCTTGAGCTGGTCATCGACCACCACGGCCACCGACAGGCGGGTCAGGCGCCCCTGCTGCTGACGGGTATGGCTGATGGAACGGTCCAGCTCGAAGTTCTTGGTCGACTGCTGACGCTTGTCGGCCGGGTACGGCGCGAGCATCGGCTGGCCGGTGGCCGGGTCCATGATCTGCTGGCCGTTGGCATCGAGCAGCGGCTGACCCGGCTGAATGGCGCTGGCAGCGGTTTGCGTGCCGCCGGTGGTCTGCGGCGCCGAGGCCGGGCCGGGTGGCTGGTTGCTCAGGGCACCGGGCACACCTTGCGGCCCCATGCTGCTGGAGCGTTGTTCGTTGACCGACTGCTCGCTGCGCAGCGCCGGCTGGTCAGGGTTGAACTGCTCGGAGGTCGACTCGACCGCGCTGAAGTCAACATCGGCCGACACTTCAGCCTTGTAGCGATCGTTGCCCAGCACCGGCTGGAGGATGTTGTGCACACGCTGGGTCAGCAGGCCTTCCATGCGGCGACTGTAGTCAAACTGCTTGCCAGCCATGGTCAGCTCGGAGTTTTCCGCCTGATCGGACAGCAGGTTGCCCTTCTGGTCGACCACGGTGACCTGGGACTTGTTCAGCTCCGGCACGCTGGTCGCCACTAGGTTGACAATGGCCATCACCTGACCGGCTTCCAGGGCGCGCCCCGGGTACAGCTCGACCAGTACCGAAGCGCTGGGCTTGCGCTCGTCACGTACGAACACCGAACTTTTAGGAATCGCCAGGTGCACGCGGGCACCCTTGACGTTGTTGAGGCTGGAGATAGTCCGCGCCAGTTCGCCTTCCAGGCCACGACGGTAACGGGTGGCCTCCATGAACTGGCTGGTGCCCAGGCCCTGCTCCTTGTCGAGGATCTCGAAGCCGACATTGCCATCGCTCGGCGCCACGCCGGCGGCAGCCAGCTTCAGGCGGGCACGGGAAATATCGTCGGCCTTGACCAACAGGGCCCCGGAATTGGGTTCGACGTTGTAGGGGATGTCGGCAGCGGCCAGGGTGTCCATGACCTGCTTGGTGTCCATGCCGGCCAGGCTGCCGTACAGCGGCCGGTAGTCCGGCTGCTGCGACCACAGCACCACGGCAAAGCCGATCGCCACGCTCGCGGCCAGACCGACCAGCAGGCCGACCTGACGCAGCATCGGCATCTGCGAGATGTTTTCCAGGAACGACATGCCGAACAACGGCGGCTTGGGCGCTGACCCGCTGCTTTTGGCGGGCACGTTATCGACGACTGCTTCGGCCATGACTCAATCTCGCCCTTATACCGGCATCTGCATGATGTCTTGATAGGCCTGCACCAGCTTGTTGCGCACCTGGGTCAAGGCCTGGAACGACACACTGGCTTTTTGCGAAGCGATCATCACGTCGGTGAGGTCTACGCCGCTTTTACCAATTTCGAAAGCGTTGGCCAACTGCGTGGAGGCCTGCTGGGTATCGCTGACCTTGTTGATGGCCTGCCCCAGCATGTCGGCAAAATTGCTCGAACCGAGCTCTGGCGCAGCCGCAGCCTTCGGCATCGACATGGCGTCCATTTGCATGGCCCGCATGTCCAACATCAATCGATTAAATTCAACACCTTGGCTCATGGACTTCTCTCTCCGACGGCCCGCATTTTTTTGACACTCACGCAGCGGATAGGCAGGACATAGCAACAAGAGTGCCAGCTCTGCCCGCGGCCCGAACAAAAACTCTAATTCAACACCCTGTCAGCTCGCGTAGAGGCTGGCCTCGACATCCATGCCGGCATCACGCATCTGCGCCAGCTTGTAACGCAGGGTGCGCGGGCTGATACCCAGGCGCTCGGCAGCCTCCTTGCGGCGGCCCCGCTCGGCGCGCAGGGTGTCGATGATCATCTGGAATTCGTGGCGGCGCATGTCATCGCCCAACCCGCCTGCGGCCTCGACCTCAGCCTCGACCGGCGCAGCCGTCATGACGGGCGCTGCGGCAAATACCGGCAAGGCACCGGCAAGACAGAAATCCGCCGCTTCGATCACCCCGCCCTGCTGCAGGATCAAGGCCCGCTGGATGGCGTTGTCCAGCTCGCGCACATTGCCCGGCCAGGCATAGCCCTGCAGGCAGGCCTGCGCCTCGGCCGACAGGCGCACCGGCGCGTGCTTCATTTTATTGACGTGGCGCGCCAGCAAACGTTCGGCCAGCGGCAGAATATCGGCGCTGCGCTCGCGCAGCGGCTTCCAGGCCAGCGGGAACACCGACAGGCGATAGAACAGGTCCTCACGAAAACGCCCCGCCGCCACTTCGCCCGCCAGGTCGCGGTTGGTGGTGGCGACCACGCGAATGTCCAGGGCAATCGGTTTGCGCCCACCGACCCGCTCCACTTCACGTTCCTGCAGCACCCGCAGCAGCTTGGCCTGCAGCCCCAGGGGCATCTCGGAAATCTCGTCGAGCAGCAAGGTGCCGCCATCGGCCTGCTCGAACTTGCCGGCCTGGGCGGCAATCGCGCCCGTGAACGAGCCTTTCTCATGACCGAACAGGGTCGCTTCGAGCATGTTGTCGGGGATGGCTGCGCAGTTAATGGCCACGAACGGCTGATTGGCCCGTGGCGACTGCTGGTGAATGTAGCGCGCCAGCACCTCTTTGCCGGTCCCGGACTCGCCCGAGATCAGCACGGTCGAATCGCTTCGCGCCACCCGCGCAGCCAACTCCAGCAACTGCGCACTGGCTGGCTCGCGCGCCACCGGCCCTTCGCTGTCAGCGGCACTGGCCACCCCCAGGGCGTGACGCGCCACCAGCTCAAGCAATGCCTTGGGTTCGAACGGCTTGACCAGGTAATCCGCTGCCCCCTGGCGCATGGCCTCGACCGCACGCTCGACGGCGGCATGAGCGGTCATCAACAGCACTGGCAAGTACGGCTGGCGAGCACGCAACAGGGCGAGCAACTGATGCCCGTCCATCCCCGGCATGTTGACATCACTGACCACCAGGCTGAACGCCTCGCTGGCAACCACCTCCAGCGCCTCCTCGGCCGAGCCCACAGCCTGGTGGGCAAAACCGCCCAGCTCAAGCGTATCGGCCAATGCCTGACGCAGGGCGCGGTCGTCTTCGACCAGCAGCACCTTGATTGCTTTCATTACTCTGTCTCCGCCTGCTGCGCGCCGATCAGCGGCAGGCTGATCCGGGCACAGGTGCCGCGACCCGGTCGCGAACGTAATTGCAAACTGCCCTGATGGGCGCGCACCACCGCCTTGACCACCGCCAGGCCCAGCCCGGTACCGGTGGCCTTGGTGGTCAGGAACGGCTCGCCCAGGCGCGCCAGCAAGGCGCTGTCGATACCGCCACCGGCATCGCTGATGCACAGGTGCAGCACCTGCTCGCGCCGATACAGGTGAACCTTGAGCCGCGCAGGCTCGCCACTGGCCTGCACCGCGTTTTCGACCAGGTTGAGCAGGGCGCCGACCAGGGTGTCGCGATTACACAGCAACTCGCCCAAGTGACTGTCGCACTGCCAGCGCACGGCATGCCCCTGGACATGGGTCTGAGCCGCCTGCTGCAACGCCTGGAACAGCGCCTTGGGTGTCAGCCGATCGGTCAGCGGCAACTCACCGCGGGCAAACACCAGCATGTCGCGCACCTGGTGCTCCAGTTCATGCAGGCGCTCCTTGAGGCTGCCGGCAAATCGCTGCTGGGTTTCAACCGGCAGGCTTTGCTCGGCCAGATGGCTGGCATAGAGCATGGCCGCCGACAACGGCGTGCGAATCTGATGAGCCAGGGAGGCAACCATGCGCCCCAGGGACGACAGGCGCTCGTGCCGGGACAGTTGGTCTTGCAGGCGACGGGTTTCGGTAAGGTCGTTGAGCAGCACCAGTTGCCCAGGCTCGGCATCCAGCGAGCGCGTGGCGATCGACAGGCGCCGGCCATCGCGCAGCGACACCTCATGACCGTCATCCTCGCGCGGGGCAAAACTGCGGGCAATCACCTGGCGCCACAGCTCGCCCACCAGCGGCTCGCCGAGCAGGTCACAGGCCGCTGGATTGGCCTCGCGCACACGGCCCAGGCCATCGATGACAATGACCCCGCCCGGCAACAGGTCGAGCAGGTTCTGCAAACGGTTGGCCAGGCGCTCCTTCTCGGCGAGCTCGGCCATGCGCTGGGCACTGACCACTGCCAGCTCACCCTTGAGTTCGGTGACCCGGGCTTCGAGCAGGTTATAAGACTCACTGAGCTGGGTGGACACCTGATCGAACAAGGCAAAGGCCTGCTCAAGACCGAGGCGGCTTTCCTGCTCGGCGGCGTTCGGCCCCTTCGGTTCAGGGACACAGGAGATGGTGGCGACCTGGGGCATCGTGCTCTCTCGCGTGACTGACCGTCATAAAACGGTATGGTGTCAGCGATATAGCAATAGCCGTGCCGGATAGTTTCAGAGTGGCTGCGAGCAACGCTGCAGGGCGCTGGCAAAGGCCGATGGGGCGGGCTTTACAGCCCTTTGAAAGATAGGGTTATTGGCCATGATGAGCGCGCTACGCAACTCATCATGGCGACACAGGCGTCAATCCTCCGCCTGTTCATCCCCGTCGCGACGGCTCATGCCGTACTTGCGCATCTTCTCCACCAAGGTCGTGCGGCGAATGCGCAGGCGCTCGGCGGCGCGGGCGACGATACCGTTGGCATCATCCAGCGCCTGCTGGATCAGACCCTGCTCAAGCCCACCGAGGTAGTCCTTGAGGTCCAGGCCTTCAGGCGGGAGCATGGCGTGGCTGGCGAAGTTCGGCGTATGGCCGTTGATGGCCACGCGCTCTTCCAGGTCCGAGCGCAGGCTGTCGACCAGTTGCTCGTCTTCGTCGTCGACGTAGCGGAACTTCTTCGGTAGCTCCGACACACCGATGACCCCGTACGGATGCATGATCGCCATGCGCTCGACCAGGTTGGCCAGTTCACGGACGTTGCCCGGCCAGCCATGACGGCACAGCGACATGATCGCCGCCGAGTTGAAACGGATCGAGCCACGCTTCTCGTGCTCCATGCGCGAGATCAGCTCGTTCATCAGCAACGGAATGTCCTCGACGCGCTCGCGCAGCGGGGCCATCTCGATGGGGAATACATTGAGGCGGTAATACAGGTCTTCGCGGAAGGTACCCACCTCGATCATGCTTTCGAGGTTCTTGTGGGTCGCGGCGATGATGCGCACGTCGATGCTCTGGGTCTTGTTGCTGCCCACGCGCTCGAAGGTGCGCTCCTGCAACACGCGCAACAGCTTGACCTGCATCGGCAACGGCATGTCGCCGATCTCGTCGAGGAACAGGGTACCGCCATTGGCCAGCTCGAAACGCCCGGCGCGGCTGGTGATCGCCCCGGTAAAGGCGCCCTTTTCGTGGCCGAACAGTTCGCTTTCAAGCAGCTCGGCCGGAATCGCGCCGCAGTTGACCGGCACGAACGGCGCTTCGCGGCGCTTGGAATGGTAGTGCAGATTGCGCGCGACCACTTCCTTGCCGGTCCCCGACTCGCCGAGGATCAGCACGCTGGCGTCGGTGTCCGCCACCTGCTGCATCATCTGCCGGACGTGCTGAATGGCCCGGCTGGTACCGACCAGGCTGCGGAACAGATTGGGTTCGCGCTGGCGACCGCGCTCGCGGGCCTGGTCGTACATCTCGCGATAGACCTGGGCACGGTGCAGCGAATCGAGCAATTTGCTGTAGCTCGGCGGCATTTCAAGGTTGGAGAGAACGCGACGGCGCAGGTCTTCCGGCAACTCGGCAGAAGAAATTTCGCCCAAAAGCAGAACCGGAAGGAACTCATCCCACCCAGCCACTGTCTTAAGCAAGCCCATCAGACTTGCCGGAGCATTCACGGCCCCGATCAGGACACAGAGCACTTCACGACTGGATGACAACGACTCGACAACCTGCTGCCAATCATGGCTCGAGCAGGGCAAATTTTCTTCGCCAAGAAAATTCAACACTACTGCCAGATCACGGCGGCGAGCGCTATCGTCATCGATCAGGAGAATTTTGGTTTCACGCCACATGCAATAACAACTTCCCTAGTCATCTCGGCGCCCTTGTAAGGGCAAGCTCGACATCATTCCGACTGAACGGTCAGTGTTCGGACGTCTGAAATTAGAAAACAGCCACTAGTTAAGTCAAAAAACCGTACATAGTCAAATTTATGGCGCACTGCTTTTTGTTTTGCCCAGTTTCAGCTGAACAAATGGTATACCTTTGCCGCGTTTTTGGCTTGTCGGATCTGCATCATCTCATCGACTATTGATTGACGCTCCCCGCTTGCAACCTCGATTAATTCCTTGTACACGCCCAGCAACTCTTCAAGCTTGCTGCGCAGCGTCAGCTCATCGACCGACGCCTCGGCCAGCACGTCATCGACACACAGACGGCAACTGACGTCGAGCTCGCTGATCGCCTCCCAGTCGCGACTGGCCAGGGCCCCGAGCAATGCCTCGCGGGTTTGTTCGATACGTTCGAGCACGACACTCATGGCAATCTCCTGTTCAGACGTCGGCGGGCTGCTCGCCGATAGCGTCCCAACCTTCCTTGACAGTAATCAACAACCGGGCCACCTCATTGAGGATCTCCGGGTCGTTCTGCACGTTCGCCTCGACCAGGCGCTTGCTCATGTACGAATACAGGTTGTCCAGGTCGGTCAGCGAGTCAGCATGGTTTTCCAGGTCCAGGCCTTCGCGCAGGCCGCCAACGATACCTATGGCCTTGCCGATCAGGATGCCGCGCTGGGCCACATCGTTGCGCGCCATGGCGCCCTTGGCCTGGGCAATTCGATCCAGACCACCCTGCATCAACATCTGTACCAGACGGTGCGGGCTGGCCACGGAGGTCTGGGCCACGCCGTTGACTTTCTGGTACTGCCGAAGGGCCAACATCGGATTCATGCTCTACCTCGTCACCGCAAAAAAGGTTTCATATACCGCTTGTATCGCCTGCGCGTCAAAAAACTTTAGCGCGTACGGCAAAAAGCCCGGAGTCCCCCTAGGGATACTGCCGGGCTTGTGTCACCGCGCTGAATCAGGAGTTTTTCTGCTGCGCCTCGATCGAGGCGAACATCGAGGCGATGTTCTTGCGCTGCGCCTCGAGCTTGCCGACCAGGGTATCCATGGCCACATAGCGCTTGGTCAGCGACTCGGTGAGCGAGGTGATACGACGGTCAAGCGCCAGTTGCTGATCGGACAGGTCCTTTTGCAGCTTGTCCAGGCCGGCCTTGCGCGAGTCGAGGATGCCGCCCGTCTGCAGGTACGGCTCGACAGCCTTGGTCATGTTCGCGAACACGCCATTGGTGCCGGTGAACAGCTCCTGCACGTCAGGGCCGAGCTTTTTATCCTTCATCGCCGCGTCGTACTTGGTGGAGTTGAACTCCAGGGTACCGTCCTTGGCCGTGTTGATACCCAGCTGACTGAGCGTGGTCAGGCGACCACTCCCCGACGGGGTAGACAGCTGCTTGCGCAGCTCGGACAGCAGCGAGCGAGTGGTCGGATCGCTGGTCAGCGGCCCGAGTACGGTTTTGCCGTCTGCATCCTTGGACACCGCGCTCAGCGCATTGGCGGCCTTGACCAGCGTATTGTAGGCATCGACAAAAGCCTTGACCGATGTCTTCAGGCCTTCGGTGTTTTCACCGACAGTAACCTTGATTGCCTTGTCCTTATCAAGCCCGGTGACCTGGAGCAGCTCCAGGCTGATGCCGCTGATGGCACCATCAACGGTATTGGTCTTGCTGGTAACCGGCAGACCATCGATGGTCAGCTTGGCGCTCTGGGCAACGCCGTCGATATAGCCGGCACCGTTACTCGCCATCGAGACAGTGCCGTCGATCTTCAGCTCGGCAATGCCATCGACCGAGATGTCGGTACCCTCACCGGTCTTGGTCGAACTGAACACCAGGCGCGAGCCGTCCTTGCCGTTGACGATGTTGGCACTGATGCCCTTCTCGGCCAACGAGGTGTTGATCGAGTCGCGCACCGTCTGCAAGGTCGCCCCTGGGCCAACCTTCACGGTATGGATCACACCATCCTGGGTGATGGTCAGGTCACCTTCAGGTATCGACGTGCTGGCACCGCCGGTAAAGTTCTGACTGGCCACCTTGGACGAGGTGGCGAGTTTTTCGACCAGGACCGAGTAGGTACCCGGTACTGCGGTATTGTTCGAGGTCGCCTTGACCGTGGCGTCGCTGCTGGAGGTCGCGGTATAGGCATTGAAGGACGGAGCCTTCGGATCATTGAGCTTTTTCATCGCTTCCTGGTACACAGAAAGCGCACTCTTGAGCGACGCTACCCCGGAAAGCATGGCCGTGTTGTTGGCGGTCTGGCGCTTGATCTGATTCGCCTTGGGATTGGTTTCCGCCTTGACGAGCACATCAACGATCTTGTTGATGTCTACGCCGGAACCCAGACCGACACTCGGTAAAATTGTACTCGCCATAACTACTCCCTCATGGTTACGCGCCGCCCTAGCCTTGCCAGGCTAGCGAACTTGCCACTCAACTGCCAGGTCAGCTTCAGACCTTGGCGTTGAACAGCAGGCTGTTTACATCGCTCAGACTGTGAGCGATCTTCAACGCCTCTTCCGAAGGAAGTTGGCGGATCAGCTCTCCGGTCTCACTGGCGATGACTTTAACTACAATTCGGCCGGATTCTTCATCCGTGGAAAATTCAAGGTTACGTCGCGATGAAGCAAGGAACTTCTCGATATCCTTGACCGCGTTCTTCACCTTCTCAGCTTCGGACAAGCCTTTGTCGGCAGCATCCTTGGCCGGCGTGATGGCTTCAACACCCGCTACGGGCTTCGCCGCAGGGCGTTCGGTGGTCGCTTCGACCGGCTTCACCGTCGGGTACGACAGGTTCAGCTTGACGCTCATATCCATGTCACCACCTCTCAATGCAAAAGGCGGAGGAGCGCCGTAGTTGCACTCCTCCGCCGATAACCACTAGGAGATTAGCCCAGCAGCTTCAGTACCGCCGACGGCAGTTGGTTGGCCTGGGCCAGAACCGAAGTCGAAGCTTGTTGCAGAGTTTGCTGCTTGGTCATCTGAGCAGTTTCAGCGGCGAAGTCGGTATCTTGTACACGGCTACGAGCAGCTTCGGCGTTCTCGTTGATGTTTTGCAGGTTGTTGATGGTGCTGGTCATACGGTTTTGTACAGCACCCAGCGCAGCGCGGGAGTCACCGATGGTGCCGATAGCCTTGTCGATTGCAACCATGGCAGCCGAGAAGTTGGTTTCGGCAGTGGCGCTGTCGCTACCGGCGATGGTGATGGCGCTGGTGATACCCAGGTCGCTGGCCAGGAACTTACCGGTCAGGTCGATCTTGATCTGGTTTTCAGCACCAGTGTTGGAACCGACCTGGAAGGTCATGACGCTAGCCGAACCGTCCAGCAGGTTCTTGCCGTTCAGCTGGGTGGACTGGGCGATACGAGTCAGTTCCGCAGTCAGCTGCTTGAACTCGCCGTCCAGCGAGGTACGGTTAGTCGAGTCGTTCGAGTCGTTTCGCGACTGTTGAGCCAGTTCACGCATACGCTGCAGGATGTTGACCTGCTCTTGCATCGCGCCTTCAGCGGTCTGGGCGATCGAGATACCGTCGTTGGCGTTTTTGATTGCCATGGTCTGACCGCGGATCTGCGAGGTCATACGGGTAGAGATCTGCAGGCCAGCGGCGTCGTCTTTGGCGCTGTTGATTTTCAGGCCGGAGGACAGACGGCTCATCGAGGTGCTCAGAGCGTCGGAAGCGCGGTTCAGGTTCTTCTGAACGCCCAGAGAGGTAGTGTTAGTGTTAACGGTTAATGCCATGACGAATTCCTCGTGTTTGGGATACTGCGGCTTCCGGCCCTGGCATCCGCCGGGTGTGGCCTAGAGAACCTTCGTAATAGTTATCGTCGTCTGGCGCGGTTGCTTTAGGGCTTTTTAGAAATTTTTTAATGGCACCCTGCCACCCCAATGAAATCAAGGGTTTGACGCCAGAAAAATCGCTTACTGGCCAACACCCGGGTTGAAAAAAGGGTTCTTCACGGCATTTCGGGGACTATGATTTTTGGGATGGGATGGGATGTTGAGGTTGCGGGCTTATCCATTTTGGATGGCGCTGCTGCCGCCCCCTTCCAGAATGGATAAGTCCACAGCCTGAACAACCCAACCCAAGGATCATGGTCCCCAGGATTCCGTAAAGCCCCCCCCCAAAAAAAAAGCGCCACCGGTGAAACCGGCAGCGCTTTTTTTACCGCAAGGCTCTATATCAACCCTTGCGCTCGATGATCGCCGAACCCCATGACAGGCCAACGCCAAAACCACTCAGGGCAACACGCTGGTGCTGCGAACCCAGCACATGCTTCTCCAGCAGCAGCGGAATGCTCGACGACACGGTATTACCGGTTTCGACCATGTCCTTGACGAATTTGTCCGGGTCATCCTCGAACCGACGCGCCACCGCATCGACAATTGCCGCACTGCCCTGGTGAATGCAGAACAGGTCGATATCCGCCGGTGCCAACTGGCTTTCGCCCAGCAACTCATGCAGGTGCGCCGGCACCTTGAGCAAGGCGAAGTTGAACACCTGGCGGCCATTCATGAAGAACACCCCGTCGCTGACCTTCAGATGCGCGGCACCACCACCATCGGTACCGAACTTGGCCTTGCCCAGCTGCCAAGGGGCGCCCTCGCCCATCCAGGTCACGGTCGCCGCATCACCAAAGAGCATGGTGGTGTTGCGATCTTCCGGATCGACGATCTTGGAGTACGGATCAGCAGTGATCAGCAGGCCGTTTTTCAGCCCTGCCGCTTCCATGAAGCCTTTCATGGCGTAGAGGCCATAGACATAACCCGAGCAGCCCAGGGAAATATCGAAGGCAGCGACATGGGTCGGCAGGCCGAGCTTGTCCTGAACGATGGCAGCGGTGTGCGGCAACCCTTCTTCGTCGCCATTCTGGGTAACGACGATCAAGGCATCGATGGACTCAGGCGCCAGGCTCGGATTGGCAGCGAACAGGGCCTTGACCGCCTCCACACACAGGTCGGAGGTTTCCTGGCCTGCTTCTTTGCGCGGCAGAAAGGTCGAACCGATCTTGCCGAGAATGAACTCTTGGTCCTTGGCGAACTTCGCACCCTGGGCGTAGTTGTCCACACCCTCGACAGGTACGTAACTCGCAATGCTTTTGATGCCAATCATTGTGGCTTCCCGATAGATATGCGGATTTTCACGGGCACTGGAACCGGATAACCCGGGGTGTTGCGAGCCTGCGCAGCCCCCGCTCGCCAGTACCGCCCGACGACTCAATAGATTAAAGATGCCCGTTTCGACTGCCAAGTCACTGTTGCGCAATCATTACTCAATACAAAGCGACGGCCAACCGGAAAAACCAGGCCAAACAGCACGAAAAGGAAAGGTGTCGCGCAGAAGTCCAAGGCGTATGTGCAACATTGTCAGCCGGCATCTGCGCGGGGCATTGCACCCCGACTGCCTGCTGCGGCGAGCAGCAATGAAAAAGCCGGGTCTAAGACCCGGCTCCTGTACACGGCGTTCAGGCCAGTTCGGCCAACCACTCCAGCTCAGCCGGCTTGCCGACCGTTGGCGAACGCGAGATATCGACCGCGTTGCGCACATCGACCACTACCCGAGTGCTGAACGCGGCGGGCCAGCGTGCACTCAGCGCCTGTGCATCCAGGGTCGGCACACCCGCATTGAGCATTTGCGCTTGCGGTGTCCACAGGACCAGCTGACCGGCCTGGCCGACCTTCAGGCACAGATCGACATCGGCCCCTTCAATGTCATCCAGGCCAGCGCACTGCTCAAGCAACGCCTTGCCGATCATCAGGCAATCATCGGATACCGCCTGGCAACTGCGCACCGCCGCCAGCCCCAGCGCCGCCACAGCAGCCTGGCGCGCCACGCCTTGCCAGGCCCCACGCACCTGCTGGCTGGCCAACAGCTCATAGCCGCCATGGCTGATCAAGCCCTCGGCGTCATGCATCTGGCAACCCACGACCCCCACTTCAGGGCGCTGCGCCTGGTTGAGCAAAGCTTCGATCCAGGCCGGCGTGACCACCTGGCAGCGGCTGGACATCAGCACCAGGTACTCGCCCTGGGCCTGCTTGGCCGCCATCTTGACCATTTGCGCACGGGTGCCGGCGAACTCACTGGCCATCAACTTCACCCGGCCACCCAGCCCCTGGAGGTTGCCAAGGCTTGCCGCCGTCGCCTCAGCACTGGCCGCATCGGTCATTACGATCACTTCGTAGCGGGCATAGCGGGTCCGCTGGACGATGCTCGCCAAGCTGCGCTTGAGCTGCTCAAGGTCCGAGTCGATCGACAGCAGAATGCTGACCTGAGGGGTGGTCGGGTGACGGAAATCGATCTGCAAGGCGCCATCTCGCCCCTCACTGACCTGCCCCCGGTAACCGAGTACGCTCAAGTGACGCTTGAGCGTTGCCTGCGCGTCGGCCTGCATCGCCTCGCCCGCCTGCTGGCCGATGACCAGGTACTCATCCAGATGGGCCAGGCCTGCAACGCCATTGCGCTCAATCAGGCGCAGCAGGACATCGAACTCCAGCGCCGCCTGGCAGGTTTCGCTGTAGCCACCCAGCTCGACAAGGCTTTGCCGACGCACCAGCCAGTGGCGAGACATCAAGTCCGGACGCGCGCGCAACAGGTCCAGGTTGGCCCCCGGACGCACCACACTGAGCAAGCGGCCCTGCTCATCACGCTGGACTTCATTGGCACAGATGGCCTGGCAGGCTTGCGCCGCAGACAACTCCACCTGCAGACGCAACAGCCCGCCTGGTGCCAGCACATCACCCGCTTGCAGTTGCAGCAGCCAGGCGCTGGACAACTGCTCCACCACCTGATTGAGGTGAGCGACCAGATTGCTTGCAGTGACGCGGATGAAATGCAGCGTATCCTTGGCAGTGGTAATGGCGGGCAACGCACCGGCCTTGAACACCACTATCTTGAAATCACGCAAACCGCTGGCCAGCAAGCTGTCGAAGGTGGCTTGCAGGGCCGCGTCGTTGTTCTCCAGATCCACCACCAGGAAGGCGATCTGTGGCGACTGGATCGAGCCCAGGTGGGCCTGAATACGCTGACGAGCGTCGCTGTCCGGGGTTGCAGCAGCAATGGCCGCGAGCACTTGCCCCGAAGGTGATGCCGCCAGTCGTGCTTGCAGATCGGTCGCCGGCAACTGATCGAGCTGCGCCACCCAGTGGTGCAGATGGGGGACGAAATCCTGCTCTTCATCACTGCCCAATGCACCGAGCAGGTTGTGGCAGACGCCCGGATTGAAAACGCCCAACTCAAAGGCCTGCCAATAACGCGCCTTGAGACTTTCGGCGCTGTCATTCGGATGCCGGACCATCAGCACCTGCTGCTGGACCCAGACCCCCTCCAGCGCCTCAGTGTGAACCTTGCCAGCCGGCCAGGCGTGGAGGAAAAACTCCAGCTGACGCAACTGCTCGAACAGCGGCGCGGTGTAGTACGGCATCTCGACATACTGCACAGGTTCGAATACGCACTGCGGCGCAGCCACTATGCTGATCCAGCGCGAGGTGACCACGCGCGGCGCCTCAAGCCCCGCCCAGGTGCTGGCGACGAATGCCGTCAGCGCCTCAAAGCCCTTGGCGTCAGCGCACACCGCGCCCTGCTGGGCATCCCACTGACGAATCTGACGCACGGCCAGGGCCTGCCGCTCTTCGCGTGCAAGCTGCGAAAGCGCAGAGGGACTGTACTCGGCGACCAGGGTGGTTTGCTCGACGACCGTGGCCACACCCTGGGCCAGCAGGCCAAAGGATACCGCCACACACCAGGCTTCGAAGCCCAGGTCGACCGGCACACTGCGCAGCAACGCTTTCAGGGCCTCGACCCTGACGACCGAGCGCCAGGCCTGCAGCCCGTTGTCACCGTACAGGGCAATACGCTCGCATGCGTCGCCGACCACCGCCGCCGGCGCAATCGCGCCACCCAGCTTATGGTAGGCAACTTCACTGTTACCAGGCCGGTAACCCAGCGCATAGCCGTGGGCCATCAGGCAGTGCGGGGCATCACGCAGAGACTGCACCAGCGATGCAGTGGCAGCGGCCAGGAGAAAGTCGCTGTCTGGCGTCAATACCACGAACGGTGTGCTCAAGCGCTCCAGGGTATCGAGCAGTTGCGCCTGCCAGCCCTCGGCATCGGTGCCTTGCACCGCAACCTCGAACAGCGCATGGCCCGGGAAGTTCTGCCGGTAGTAGTAGCCGGCGCGCTCACGGTAACTGGCGTCGCCTTGGCCCAGCAGTACGATACTGAGGTCTTGCGCCCCGGCAGTCGAATCGATCATTTTTTCGCCCATAGCGCACCCAATACTCTCGTTGTTCTGGTTCGGGCCGGCACAATTGCCGGCCGCATTCATCAATCGGCCAACCAGGCGTTGGCCCAATGCTGCAGGTTGTCCTGGGTCAACACGTAGTCGCGCAACACGACCTCGCGCAGTTCATCCCCCATCCGATAGCTGGCCTGCGGATCGGCCAGGTGCATGCGTATCGCCTCCAGCCACGCCTGCGGCGAATTACCCAACACCCGGGTGCAAGGCAGGTAGCCCTGGTACGCCTTGGTATCGGCACACACCACCGGAAAACCGCAGGCGCCATATTCAAGCAGGCGCAAGTTGCTCTTGCAGTCGTTGAACAGGTTCGACTCCAGCGGCGCCACTGCCAGGTCCAGGTTGAGGCCGGCAAGTTTTTGCGGGTAATAGGCCAGCGCGATACCGCTATGAAACTCTTTGATATAGGGCCGCAGCAGGTCCGGACACATGCCGAAGAACACCCAGTCCACCTCGTCGGCCAGCGCCTTGACCACGTCGGCGATCAGTTCCAGGTCGCCGCGGTGACTGGTGCCGCCGGCCCAGCCCACGCGCGGCTTGATCGAGGTCTGCCGGCGGCTTTTCAGTCCGCTCCACAGGTGCGAGGCGAGCATGTTCGGCACCACGCGAATATCGTGGTGCATGCTCGACAAGGCATCGGCCAGCGGCGCGGTCGACACCACTACCCGATCGCACATGGCAATCCCGCGGCTGACCATTTCACGCATGTTGCCCGGCATGTGGCGGGCGTGCGCGTTCTTCTTCGGCACATCAATGATGTAATCGTCGATCTCGTAGATGCGCCGCGCATTGGAGAAGCGCTTGATTCGCTCAAAATCCTCAAGTGAGCGCGGCATGTAGCGACACTGCAGAATCATAACGTCGGGTTGATGACGACCCAGCGCAATCGTGTTTGGCGTTCCGTAGTCCATCTGCCCCTGGATCCAGCCAGCATTCTCCAGCTCGGTAAAGGGCTGCGCGACGCGGTAATGGCCAACGGCAGTGTTGTTGATCGGCAGTGCCATCACATATGGCAGGATGCGTTTGCTGAACGGATCCCAACCGCTGCGTAACCCGGGGTCGAGGTTGTAGCTGGACATTCTCAGGCTGAGGTTGCGGTTGTAGGCACTGTCATTGGCCACATTCGGCAACCAGCGCTCATAGAAGGCGTCCTGGTCATGGTCCTTGCGCACCGGGCTCGACAGCCCAGACACAGGCAGCCGGGCGATCAGTGCATACGGGGTCCAGACCACCAGATAGCCATGGTTGCGAACCCGCAGGCACAAGTCGGCGTCGAACAGCGTGGACTCGAACGCCGCGGCATCCAGCCCCCCAAGCTCAGCGAAGATTTCCCGACGCACCAGCAGGCAGTCGGCACTCACCGCACTCAGGTTCTGCACGGCAATCAGCCGATTCATGTAGCCACTGGCATCGGACGACTGACCAACGAATGGCGTGCTGGCCGCCCCATACAAACCGAGCACCAGCCCGGCATTCGCTACAAAGCCTGCCGTGCTGACCTGCTTGGGCCCCACCACCCCCACTTCCGGGCGCTGGGCCTGGGCAAGCATTTCATTCAGCCAATACTTGTCGAAGAACACGCTGCCGACATCGGTCAGCAGCAGATAACTGCCCTGGGCGTACTCACTGGCTTGGTTGAACATCTGCGGGCCATCTTTGGCGACCACCGGCACGATCCGCAACTGATCGCTACCAAGGTGACGCATGGCCTCGAGCCATCCCTGGACATCCGCAGGCTCATCGCCAGTGACCGCCAGTAACACTTCATAGTGCGCGTAGGCGGTATGTTCGAATATCGATTCGACACAGCGTATCAGGGCACGCAAATCCTGCCCGGCAGCGATGAGGACTGACACCAGGGGGGTCTGCTCATGCAGATACTGAACCCGGGCAAGCATCGAGCCCTCGGCACTGATCACCTCGGCAGCCACCCCCAGGCGCTGCAGATGCGCCTTGAGGACCTTGGGTGCCTGGTCTATGCAGCCTGGATCGACCTGCCACTGGGCATAACCGTCACGGCATTGCACCAGCAGCTCGGCGACATGCTCGACAACGTGCAAGCCATGGGCTTCGACCAGCCGCCAGAGCATGTCTTGAGGTGCCAAACCTTCGAATTCAGTGGCAAACCCGCCCACTTCAAGCAAGCGGTTTCGCTCGAAAGCCAGCATGCGCCCGACATAGGGGAAGGTGCGCATCAGGTCGAGGTTGAAGTCCGGCTTGAAAATGGGCTGGCCAGCCTGCAGGCCATCGTCGGTACCTTCATCGGTGTACAGGCAATAGCGGTCAGCATGCAGGGCCATGCGCTCGGCCATGATCACCAGGGCATGCGGATGCAGGCGATCACCCGCTTGCAGCAGGAAGATCCAGTCAACGCCATTGGCCTGCGCGAGGCGCTGGTTGAGTTGCTCGAAAGGGTTGCCGCGCAAGGCAATATGCTCAACCCCGGGTTGCGCCAGGCCAGTACCGAAAACCCAGACCTGGCTGGCGGCATAAGACTGCTCGCCAACGCTGGCCAAGGTCGCTTTCAGCGCCGATGCATTATCCTGGGGATCGAAGACCACCACGGCGATGCGCGGCTGCAGTGGCCATTGCTCGATACGCTTGGGCAGCAAACGGGTCTGTGCCGGCGACAGCGTGCGGCAACTCAGCCACTCGCTATAGAGCTCGGCAAAGCTCGTACTGTACGTACCCACCTGCTGCTGGAACCCGGCAATCTGCCCGGCATAGAACCGCGTCAGCTCGAACTCTTCCCAGTCCTGTTCTTCACCAGCCTGATATTCCTCGATCGGCTTGAAGCGCAACCAGCCGGCCGCTGGCGCCGGTTCGCTGGTGCGCGAGAGCAGCATCTGCGAAAGCCATTCGGTTTCACTCTTGAACGCCAGGGTCATGCTCGCATGGTTGCTCAAACGCCCTGGATGCATCCGTTCCATGCTGAGTAACGAGACCAGATACCCCAGGTGACCGCGGCGCAACAGGCAGATGAACAGGGCGAAATCCAGGCGCGCCTGGAAACCACCCTCCTCGACCAGCATTGGCAAGAGCTCTTGCACCTGATCACGACGCATCAGGGCATGACTGATACCCCCGAACAGGTTCGACACGTTGGCCTCGATGGCCTCAAGCAAGTCCCCACCCTTGATCACCGCGCTGCACTGCGATAGCAGACAGTTGGCCGGACGCGGCGGCAGCAGCGTTTCATCAGCGGCGCAGATCAGCCGATGGTTGACCACCAGGCTGACTTGCGGGCAATCGATCAGCGTCTGTGCCTGCTGGCTGATACAGCCGTCGACCAGCCAGTCGTCATCGCAAAGGAACTTGATGAAGGCCCCGCGCGCCTGCGCCAGGCCGCTCAGCAAGTTACGGGCAAACCCCAGGGTGCGCGGGTTGCGTACATAGCGCAGCTCACAGCTCGCCTGCCCGGCCCACTCATCGAAAATGGCCTTGACCTCGTCGCCCGGACTGTCATCACAGACAATCACCTCAAGATTGGAGTAACGCTGGGAGATGGCACTGATCAGGGTGCGGGTCAGGAATTCGGGGTTGAAGGCGGGAATGACGATACTGACGAGAGGCAGTTGGTTCATGAGGACAGACCTGGAGAAGGCCCCGGGTGACGGCTGGCGTCACCCGGGTGAATACAACGCGAAAGGATCAATCAGAGGCGGTTGAACAAGCCAAGTCCGGCAAGCTTGCTGAAGGCCAACTGCGAGGCTTGCAGCATGTTCTGCTGAAGGTTCAGACGAATCAGCACTTCAGCCGGATCGGCTTCACGGATCGAACTCTGGGTGATGGTATTGGCCGATTGCAGCGCTTCGTTGGTCTCCGCCTGGACGTCCAGCGCCGCGCCGCGCCCACCGACCGAACTGATCGATTCAGCGACCTTGTCCGCTGCACTGGCCAGGTTGGCAATGGCCGAGTCCATCGACGCGAGGAAGTTCTGACGCGCGACCGGATCCTTATCGACCGGGCTTTCCAGCGCGGTACGCAACTGCTTGATGGTGTCCAGGACGTTCTGGTTCTGGTGGTTGTTGACCTGCACCGAGAACTGGTCGCCCGTTGCCGGTGCGCCACTGAACGAGAAGTCGACACCCATGACCCGCGTCGGGCTGACCGTTGTATCGCCGCTGCCCAAGGGCCGGCTGTCGGCGGTCATCGGCTGAGCGTAGACATCAAAGGTGGTGGCGGTCTTGAACTTGATGACCGCGCCACCGCCTGGGAATGCGGCGTCATACTTGGCCTTGTCGCCAATCACCACGTTGCCCAGCTGGGCCATGGAGGTGTTGCCCGGGCTGCGCGAGCCGCCGATCTCGTCCGGCTTCGAGCCCAGGGTGAAGGTATGCCCGGCGATGGCGGCATCCGGATTGGCTTCATCGCCCGGCTTGAAGGTAATGCCCAGGCGCAGGTCGACACCGCGGAAGCTGATGTAGTCGTCGTCACCCTTGGGATCAAAGGTACCGCCTTTGCTGGCCTCCAGCGTCACGTCATTACCACCGGCGTCGGTGACTTTGAACTGGGTGCTGCTGGTGAATTCGATCGTGTACGGCTCACCACTGCGGAAGCGGTCGTTATAGATGGTGCTGCCCGACACCTGGCCATTGGACAGGCTGACGCGTCCGTCATTCGGGGTCGGCGCGGTCATCGTAGTCTGGCTGCGGCTGGTGTTGAGCGCTTGTTCGAAGACGCTGTAGCCGCTCTCGTTGGAAGCAACGCTGAGCATGTCGCCAACCTGCAGGCTGGTGGTGCCCTGGTCACCCTTGTACGAGTACGTGCCATCGGCGTTGCGTTCGAACGGCTTGGTATCGCCACGGGAGCCGGAGAAGATGTACTTGCCGTTCTCGTCGCGGCTGTTCATCAGGCTGAACAGCTGCTCTTCGAGCTGGGTCAGCTCTTGCGCGTTGGCCAGGCGATCCTTGTCGGTCATGTTGCCGCTGCCGGAGCTGATCGCCAGCTCCTTTACCCGCGCCAGCACGTTGGTAATGCTGGTGAGGGTGGTTTCAGAGGTGCTCAGGCTGCTGCGAAGGCTGGCGATGTTGCCGCTGTACTGGTCGATCATGTTGCTTTGCTGCTCGAGTTGCAGCAGGCGAGCAGCGCCGACCGGATCATCGGCGGCAGTACGGATGCGCAGCATGTCACTGGCTTGCTGCTGGGATTCGACAGCCTTGGCGAAGTTACGCTGATAGTTCGAAGTACTGTTGTTATAGAACTGGGCGGTAGAGATACGCACGGTCTACGTCTCCTTAAAGGCTGTTGATCAGCGTGCTGAAAGTTTCCTGGGCGATCTTGATGATCTGCGACGAGGCCGTGTAATACTGCTGGTACTTGATCAGGTTGCCGGTCTCTTCATCCAGGTCGACACCCGACACCGAGTTACTGGCTTCGCTGGCCGACTTGCGCAGGGCACCGGTCGCATCACTGTCGAGCTTGGCCTGGGCAGTCTTGCCGCCAACGTTCTCGACCAGCTTGCCGTAGGCATCGGTGAAACTGACGCCCCTGCCGTTATCGCCCAGGTCGATGGTCTGTTTGGTCTGCAGGTCAATGACTGCCTGGCCGTTGCGGTTGTCGGCAGAGCCGGCACCGGTCATGGCCACGGTGTAGTTGTCACCCTTCTTCGGCGCACCGGCCACGGTCATGTCGAAGCTGAAGGTCGCCGCCGGCGTGACGGCGTTGCCATTGGCATCGACGATCGGCACGTTGATCTGCAGCTTGTTTTCCTGCCCCGGAATGATGGTCCCGCTCGCGATCGGATCACCCTTGGCGTTGTGCACGGTGTAGGTCTGCGGGACGGTCTTCTCATCGCCGAACACCAGCTTGACCGGCGTCGAGTACTTCAGACCGTTCTCCAGCGCCAGGCGCTGGGTCGAATCGTAGATATCCAGCTTGGACGTCAGGTTCGGCTGGCCGATGATCCCGGTCCCCTGGTTACCCGCGCCACTGGTGGCATTGAGCGACGCCGCCAGGGCAATGCGCTTGGGATCGGTGAGCACGGTATCGATGCTGCCGGCCGCCCCGCGAGTCGGGGTGATCTTGAACGAATCGCCAGCCTGCACCGCACCGCCATTGAGGTTCAGGCTAAAGCCATCGATCACCTTGGGCGGATTGTCGTTAAGGTCGAAGGACCCCATGTCGGTACCGTCAGGCAGTTTCTTGACGCTGTAGCCGGTCGCGCTGGTGAAGGTCACCTGATAGTCGCTGGTGGTCAGCTTGCCGGTGTTCTTGATAGTCACATCAAGGTTGCCGGAGCCTGCACTGTTACCGGCCTTGGCAATGCTGCGCTGGCTGATCAGGGCCGCGCTGTTGATGTCATTGAACATCGACGCGCCGAAGTTGCCGTTCTTGTCGATCCCCTGGGCCAACTGGCTGTTGATCTGATCGGCAACCACCAGCGCGACCCGCCCCAGCTCGTTCAGGCTCGGGTCGAGCACATCGGTGCGGTAGCGCAGCACGCCGCCGATTTCACCACCGGTGACGCTGGCGGTGATATCGATCTTGGTAGTACCGCGATTGAGCTGCAGGTTCATCCGCGTCGGATCGGTCGGGCTGGCGACCGTGGACAGGGTATTGGTGCTCGTACCCAACACCAGCGACTGGCCGTTTTTCAGGTAGACATCCAGGTTGCCTTCGCGCTCGGTCACATCCACGCCCACCAGCTCGCTGAGCTGGCGCACCGCTTCGTTGCGCTTGTCGAGCAGGTCGTTGGGGCTGCCCTGCACCACCGAGACCCGCGAGATCTGGTCGTTGTACTGGGCAATGGCTGCGGTCAGGTTGTTGACCTGGGTGCTCATCGACGACAGGTTGCCGTTGAGGTTGCTGTTTTGCTGGTTGAGCTGCGCGGCGATGGTATTGAAGCGCTTGCTCAGGGCCTGGGCACTGGTCAGCAGCAACTGCCGCGAAGCATCTTCGGTAGGTTTGGCCGCGGCATTTTGCAGCGACGAGAAGAAGCTTTTCAGGGCACCGGTAATACCGGTGTCCTTGTCCGACAGGAGTTTGTCGATCGGCCCGATCTGGTCCAGATAGGCATTGCTGTCGCTGCTCAGCGACGAGGTGGTCCGCAGCTGGTTTTCCAGGAAGTTGTTGTACACCCGGCGCACGTCCGCCAGGGTGGTACCGGTTCCGATGAACACATGGCCTTCGCGAATCGAGCCTTTTGTGCTCTGGATATTCTGCTGGCGCGAGTAACCGGCGGTATCGACGTTGGTGATGTTGTTACCCGTGGTGTGCATACCTGACTGGGCATTGCTGGCACCGGATAAGCCGATATTGATCAAACTCGCCATGGTTCAAACCTTATAGTTTCGTTGTAGTACCGACAGCCGCATAGCTCTCGTACGACTTCATCTGTTTTGCGATCTGCGAAATCTTGCTGGCGTAGTCCGGGTCGGTTGCATACCCGGCCTTCTGCAGCTCCCGCACAAACTGTTCTGGCTTATCGGCCGACTTCACCGCTTCTTTATAGCGCGCGTTGTTCTGCAGCAGGCTGACCAGGTCATGGAAGCTGTCCTGGTAGGAGTCGTAGGAACGGAACGCTGCGGTCTCCTTGACGAACTGGCCGTCGCGGAACTCGCTGGTGATCGCCCGCGCCTGGCCGCCCTGCCAGTTGCCGGTGGCCTTGATGCCGAACAGGTTGTGGCTGCTGCTACCATCGGCCTGACGCATGACCGACTTGCCCCAGCCGGTTTCCAGCGCAGCCTGGGCCACCAGGTAGCGCGGATCGATACCGATGCGCTTGGCGGCTTGCTCGGCCATCGGCAGCATGGTGGCGACGAACTCATCGGAGGAGCCGAATGCGCGCTTGGCCGGCGCCAATGGCGGCTGGGCCACGGCGCGACCATAGATGCGCATCGAGCCCGGCGCGGCAAAGCTCTGCGCCGACTGCCAGTCACCCTTGACCACGGCATCGGTCATCGCCGTGGTGCGCTGCGGCAAGGCCGCGGTGTTGGTGGTGGCTGCGGCGGCACCGGCCGACGGCACGATGCCAGCCAGCAGGCGATCGGTCAGCTTGCCCGGCAGTGCCAGGCGCCGCGAATTGAGTGCGGCCATGTCGTTGCGTGCGGCCGTGGCGTGTTCACCGCGCTCAGGCTCGGCCACCTTGGCCGCCCACAACGGACGCTGCTGGATATCCACCCGCGGGAACGGGCTGTTGTTGCTCGCGGCACTGGCCTTCTGCTTGGACAACTGACGCATCAGCACTTCCTGCAAGCCGATACCACCGCCCTCGCGGGACATGCTCACCGCCAGTTGCTGGTCGTACATCTGCTGGTACTGCTTGGTGGTCTCGGTGTTGAGCGGGTTGTCCTTGGCCAGTACATCGCTGGCCGAGCGCATCGACTTGAGCATCTCGTTGAGAAACAGCGACTCGAACTCCTGGGCCACCTTGCGCAGGTTGGCGTCGCTGTCGCGATCGCCGACCTTCAGCGAGTTCAGGCGATTGAGGTCGGTGTAGGCGCCACTGTCGGCAGCATTGAAGGCGCTTTTCGGCATATCCATGGTCCGCCCCCTCAGATCACGATCAGGTCGGCTTGCAAGGCGCCGGCCTGTTTCAGGGCTTCGAGGATCGCCATCAGGTCACCGGGCGCGGCGCCCACCTGATTCACCGCGCGGACGATTTCATCCAGGGTGGTACCCGGGCCGAACTTGAACATCGGCTTGGCTTCCTGCTCGGCATTGACTCGCGAGCGCGGCACTACGGCAGTCTCACCATTGGAGAACGGCCCAGGCTGGCTGACGATCGGGTCTTCGGTGATGGTCACCGTCAGGCTGCCGTGAGTCACCGCCGCGGGCGAGACCTTGACGTTCTGGCCGATGACGATGGTGCCGGTGCGCGAGTTGATGATGACTTTGGCCACGGCCTGGCCCGGATCGATTTCGAGGTTCTCGAGAATCGACAGGTAGTCGACCCGCTGGCTTGGATCGAGCGGCGCAGTGACTCGCACCGAACCACCGTCCAGGGCCTGGGCCACACCCGGGCCGAGCAGCTCGTTGACCTTGTCGACGATGCGCTTGGCGGTGGTGAAGTCCGGGCGATTGAGGTTCAGGGTCAGGCTGTTGCCCTGGTTGAAACCGCTGGGCACGGCACGCTCCACCGAGGCACCGCCAGGAATGCGGCCAGCCGACGGGACGTTGACGGTGATCTTCGAGCCATCGCGGCCTTCGGCATCGAAACCGCCGACCACCAGGTTGCCCTGAGCGATGGCGTAGACGTTACCGTCGATACCCTTGAGCGGGGTCATCAACAGGCTGCCGCCGCGCAGGCTCTTGGAGTTACCGATCGACGAGACGGTGATGTCCACCACCTGCCCCGGCTTGGCGAACGCCGGCAGGTCGGCATGCACCGACACCGCAGCGACGTTCTTCAGCTGCACGTTACCCGACCCCGGCGGCACCTTGATGCCGAACTGCGAGAGCATGTTGTTGAAGGTCTGCAGGGTGAACGGCGTTTGCGTGGTCTGGTCACCTGTGCCGTTGAGCCCCACCACCAGGCCGTAGCCGATCAGCTGGTTGGTGCGCACGCCGGAAATGCTGGCGATGTCCTTCAGACGCTCGGCCTGCACGGCGAACGCAGTGGACAGCAGAATCGTAGCGGCAATCAGCTGCTTGAAGTTGAACATGGTCATCCGAACCTAGAAAGGCCAAAGCGGGCTGATGAAGAACCGGTCAAGCCAACCCGGCTGGCTGGCATCGGCGAACGAGCCGGTGCCCGAGTAGGTAATGCGCGCATCGGCAACACGGGTCGAAGGCACGGTGTTGTCGGTGGCAATGTCATCGGCACGGATCATCCCGGCGATGCGCACCAGCTCGTCGCCGGTGTTGAGGGTCAGCCACTTCTCGCCGCGCACGGCAATGATGCCGTTGGGCAGCACGTCGGCAACGGTGACGGTGATCGAACCGGTCAGGGTGTTGCCCTGGGCCGCCTTGCTATCACCCTTGGTTGAGCGGTCGCCGCTGTAGCCGGCGCTGAGGCTGAGGTCGCCATCACCAAACGGATTGTTGGTGGTCACGCTGCTGCCGAACAACGAGGTCAGACCGAGTTCGGCCTTGCTGTTCTTGTCGATCTGCGAGTTGGCATTCTTGCTCGCCTGGGTGCGCTCGTTGAGGGTGATAGTGATGATGTCACCGACCCGGAAAGCCTTGCGGTCGCTGTACAGGTTCTGTTCGAAACCGGCCTGGTAGATCGAGCCGTTGTTGGCCGCCGCCGGCAATGGCGTGCGCGGCAATACCGGCGCGTAGTAGGGATCGTTGGGCTTGGGCGTCGGCGCGACGCAACCGGCCAGCAAGGCGACCCCACTCAGGGCTAGTATGCAAAACAAACGACTCATGACTCTGACCTCACGGTGTAACAGGCGCCGTTCAAGCGACCTCGAAGACTTCACTTACAGGTTCTGGGTAACGTACGAGAGCATCTGGTCGGCGGTGGAGATGACCTTGGAGTTCATTTCGTAGGCACGCTGGGTAGTGATCATGTTGACCAGCTCTTCCACGGTGCTGACGTTGGAGTTTTCCAGGGTCTGCTGCTGCACCACGCCAAAACCGTTGAGGCCCGGGGTACCGATTTGCGGCGCGCCGCTGGCGGCGGTTTCCAGGAACAGGTTGCTGCCCATGGCCTGCAGGCCGGCCGGGTTGATGAAGTCGGCGGTCTGGATGTTGCCGATGATCTGCGCCGCCGGGTTGCCGGCAGTGGTGATCGACACGGTGCCGTCCTGGCCGACGGTGAAGGTCTGCGCCTCGGGCGGCACGACGATCGCAGGCTCCAGGGCAAAGCCGTTGGCCGTGACGATCTGGCCATCGGAGTTCAGGTGGAAGGTACCGTCACGGGTGTACGAAACAGTGCCGTCCGGCTGCAAAATCTGGAAGAAGCCACGGCCATTGACCGCCATGTCCAGCGGGTTCTCGGTGGTCTGCAGGCTGCCGGTGCTGAAGTTCTTCTGGGTGCCGACGATGCGCACACCGGTACCGACTTGCAGGCCCGACGGCAGTTCGCTGTCCTGGGTCGACTGGGCACCCGGCTGACGCTTGATCTGGTAGAGCAGGTCCTGGAACTCGGCACGATCACGCTTGAAGCCGGTGGTCGAAACGTTGGCCAGGTTGTTGGAAATGGTGGTCAGGTTGGTGTCCTGGGCGGACAAACCGGTTTTACTGACCCAAAGAGCCGGAAGCATGCTGTTCTCCTCGCGCGCCTGTTTTACGGCGCTACGTCTGTGTAATTAGCCGATTTGCAAAACCCGAGCCATGGCTTCGTCGCCTTCCTTGGCCGTGGTCATCATCTTGACGTGCAATTCGAATTGACGGGACAGCGCCAGCACCGAGGTCATTTCCTCGACCGCATTGACGTTGCTTGACTCCAGGAAACCGGAGACCACCTGGACGTTGGCATCGGCAGCGGCAGGCTGGCCGTTCTTGGTATGGATCATGCCGTCCAGGCCCTTGGTCATGTTCTTCAGGTCCGGGTTGACCAGCTTGATGCGGTCGACCTCGGCCATCACCCGCGGGCCTTCGCCCATGGCGCGAATACTGATGGTGCCGTCCTGGCCGACCTCGACCTTCTGCTCTGGCGGCACGGCAATCGGACCGCCGTTGCCCATCACCGGCATGCCGTTGCCGGCCCGCAGCACGCCCAGACCGTCAATGTTCAGGCTGGCGGTGCGCACATAGGCTTCACTGCCATCAGGGGCCTGCACGGCGATAAAACCGTCACCGCCGATGGCGATATCCAGGTCGCGACCGGTCTCCTGCATCGAGCCCGGGCTAAAATCGGTGGCCGGGCGCTCGGTCATGGCATAGGCCCGCGCCGGAAAGCTGTCACCAAACACCGGCATCGAACGCGCCTGCTCCAGGTCGCGCTGAAAACCGCTGGTGGAAATGTTCGCCAGGTTGTTGGCATGGGCCTTTTGCGCCAGCGCGTTCTGGCTGGCGCCGGTCATGGCCACGTATAGCATCTTGTCCACAGTCATCCTCCGCTGCGCTGGCGAACACTTGCCGTCCGCCGCTGCTCTGCAGTGCCTGTAGCAAGTTTCAAACCAACTTTTACAAACAACGGAAAACGCCCGGCAGACAAGGGCTTGAGCGGCGCACGAAGAGAACCGCGAGAGAAGCGCCGTCGAAAATACGGCGCCGGTTTGCCGCTAGCGGCAAGTTTCAGTAGTCACGGCAACCGGCATTGTTGAACGGCCCGGCAAACAGCTTCCAGCCCGGCCCCGGGGAAAACTGCGCGCACACCAGGCGACCGTCGGCCTGGCTTTCCCAGCGATACCATGGCGCCATATCGGCCCAGGCCTGAGCGCCCAGCACTCCCGCGAGCAGCAAGGCAACACTTAAACGTCGCAGCATGATCCTTACCCTTGAAACGACAGACCCCTTCCGAGAAAGGGGTCTGTCCATACTCAACTCACGCCACCCGAATCAGGTCATCTGAATGATGGTCTGCATGATGGTGCTCTGGGTGGAGATGGTTTTAGCGTTGGCCTGGTAGTTGCTCTGCGCCTTGATCAGCTCGACCAGCTCGTTGGTCAGGTTGACGTTCGAGGCCTCCAGCGCGTTGGACTTGATCGCACCCAGGGTGCCAGTGGTCGGCGCATCGATACCCGGAATGCCCGAGGCGAAGGTTTCTTTCCAGCGCGTACCGCCCATCTGCTCCAGGCCCTGCTCGTTGGCGAAGCTGGCGATGGCCACCTGGCCAATGGCGCGAGACTGCTGGTTGCTGAAGCTGGCGAACATTACACCGGTGGAGTCGATGCTCAGGCTGGAGAGAATGCCGGTGGCATAGCCGTCCTGGGACTGGGACATCCGCGCCGTCTCGGTGTTGTAGGAGGTGGTGCTGTTCATCGACAGACGCATGCCATCCGGGTTGCCGCTCGAACCGTTAGGACCCCACGTATTGGTAGTCTTGTTATACACCGCCGGAATCCAGCCCTTCATGGTGAAGGTGTTGTTGGCCACACTGAACTCGTACTGACCTGGCGGCGTGGTCGGCACACCGGCGGCACTGGTGGACATGGCCTTGATGCTGCCATCGGAGTTGAAGCTCATGGTGCCGGTCAGTGGCGTGGCGCTGGCCGGATCGTAGGGGTTGCGACCGTCGACCAGGGTGTACATGGTCCACTCGTTGGTGTCGGTCTTGCGGTAGTACTGCTCCATGACGTGCTCGTTACCCTGACTGTCGTAGACCTTGGTCGGGAACGACTTGGTGTAGGTGCTTTCGTCAGTCGGGTTGAACGGCGCGTTGGGGATAGTGGCAGCCGGGTTGCTCGGATCAGGCTTGGTCAACGGAATCGGCGATGCCGACGAGTTCAGGTTGATACCCTGGTCGATCAGCGTGGTCGACTTCGGCGCCAGCGCCGAGGTGTCGATCTTCAGATCGGTCAGCACGCCCTTGGCAATCTTGCCGGTGGAGTCAGCGGCGTAACCCTGCAGGCGGATACCGTCTGCGGTGACAACGTAGTTGTCCTTGTTGGTCTGGAACGCACCGGCACGGGTGTAGCTCAGCGAGCCATTGTCGCTGAGGACGAAAAAGCCCTGCCCCTGAATACCCATGTCCAGCACGTTGCCGGTGTTGTTGACATCACCCTGGCCAAACTGCTGCGACACCGCCGCCAGGGTCACGCCGTTACCGACGGTCTTGCTGCCGACGCCGAGCTTGCTCGCCGAATAGGCGTCAGCGAACTCGGCACGGGACGATTTGAAGCCGGTGGTGGCAACGTTGGCGATGTTGTTGCCGGTCACGTCCAGTTGCTTGTTGGCTGCATAGAGACCGCTAAGGCCGATATTGAAAGACATCTTTCCACTCCTTGTGCCGCGTTAGCCGGCTCTATATACCGATGGTTTGGACTTTGGACAGGGCAACGCTGCCCAGGCCGGCGAGGTTGAGCATCAGCTCGCCACCCGTCTGACTGATAGTGACGCTGCTGACCGTGGCCGGCAGCAAGGTGTACATCTCCACCTGCTTGCCCTCGACCTTGGTCTTGGCGGCAAAGCTGTAGGTGCCCGGGTCGACTTTCTGGCCCGCGTCGTTGGTACCGTCCCAGATGAACTCGGCGTTGCCCGCCTTGGTTTCGCCCATCTGCAGGGTCTTGACCACCTTGCCATCCTTGTCGGTGATGGTGATGGTCGCGGCACTGATGCTCTGTGGCACCACCACGGAGCCGGTGAAGCTCTTGGTGGTGTCGACCACCGCCTTGTCGCTCTGGGTGATGACCGAGCGGCCGACCAGCGACGAGGCCTGCAGGGCCTGGGACGACTTGTAGTTGCCGGTGATCGCATTGACCGACTCGTTCAGGCTGGTAATGCCTTCCAGGCTACTGAACTGCGCCAGCTGGGCGACGAATTCACTGTTGTCCTGCGGGTCGAGCGGGTTCTGGTGCTGCATCTGGGTAACCAGCAGCTGCAGGAACGCATCCTTGCCCAGGGTTTGCTTGTTGCCGGCCTTGGCGGCGACGGTGCTGCCCAGGGAACTGGTCTCAGTGGTCTTCTTGCCGGAAGACTTGATGACGTCGTTCAGGCTGAGCGTGCTGTCTTTGACGGTAGTAGCCATTGGCTTAGTCCTTTATCACTGACCCAGGGTCAGGACCTTCTGCATCATGGTTTTAGCCGTGTTCATCAGCTCGGCATTGGTCTGGAACGAGCGGCTGGCGGAGATCATGTCAGCCATTTCTTCCACCACGTTGACGTTCGGGTAGTAGACATAGCCGTCCTTGTTCGCCGCCGGATGATTCGGCTCGTAGCGCGCCTCGAGGTTGCTCTGGTCTTCGACCACGCCAAGCACCTGCACGCCCTGCCCTGCAGCGTCCTGGTCCTGGAACAGCGATTGGCTGACACCGGCCTGGGCCTGCTGGAAGGTGGTGGCGAATACCGGATGACGGGCGCGGTAGGTCTGGTCGATGCTCGACGAGACGGTCTCGGCGTTGGCGATGTTCGAAGCGACGGTGTTCAGACGCGTGGTCTGGGCGCTCATGCCGCTACCGGCAATGTTGAAGACACTGGCGAGGGACATGACTTACTCTCCGCGCAGGGCCGATACCAGCCCTTTGAATTTACTGTTGAGCAGCGTGAAGCTGGCCTGGAAGCCCACGGCGTTTTCCGCGTAGCTCGATTGCTCGAGCTGGGCATCGACGGTGTTCTGGTCGATCGACGGTTGCATCGGCGTACGGTACTGCAGGGACTCGTCACCCATGCTCAGGCCTTCGGCCTCGATGTGCCGGGCGTTGGTACGATCCAGCGAGAAATGGCCCTTGCTGGTCTGCTCGGCCTGGGCCGCCAGGACCGAAGCGAAGTCCATGTCGCGCGCCTTGTAGTTCGGCGTGTCGGCGTTGGCGATGTTGTTGGCCAGCACCTCGGCGCGCTGGGCGCGAAAGCCCAATGCCTTTTCGTGGATGCCGAGCGCTTTGTCGAAGCTGATGCTCATGTCGGGGAAACCTTCGAAGGTTTTTCGTTGACTGAGCTAGAGCAAGAGCCATGCCAAAAAACAAAACCCCGTAAATACGGGGCTTTGAGGCGTTTGCCGCTGGCGGCAATGCCAGAAAAGTGGCAAAAGAGCGGCAAGCGGCAAGCTTCAAGCGGCAAGAACAAGCCAGGCGGTGCACGATCTGCTCTTTCTTGCCGCTTGAAGCTTGTGGCTTGCCGCTAAGGCCTATTTGGCCTGATAAATGATCCCCGGGCTGCACTGGACCATCTGGTAATGATCCGGCAAGCCATTGAGCGCCTCGGAAGCGCCAAGGAACAGGTAGCCACCCGGCTTGAGCGTGCCGTGAATGCGCAGGAGGATGTCCTTCTTGACCTGGGCCGAGAAGTAGATCAGCACGTTGCGGCAGAACACGATGTCGAATTTGCCCAGGCTCGCGTAGCTGTCGAGCAGGTTGAACGAGCGAAATTCGACACGACTGCGGATCGGCGCCTTGATCGCCCAGCGCCCCGGCCCCTTGACGTCGAAGTAGCGCTGCAGGCGCTCCTGGGACAGACCGCGGGCAATCGCCAGGCTGTCGTACTCGCCGGTCTTGCAGTTGGTCAGCATCGAGCCGGACAGGTCGGTGGCAACGATCTGCGCCCCCATCTTCAACTGGCCGATATTGCTGCGCTCGAACTCGTCGATGGCCATGGAGATGGAATACGGCTCCTGCCCCGACGAGCAGGCCGCCGACCAGATGCGCAGGCGCTGACCGGGGTTGGCCTTGATCTGCTCGGGCAATACCTTGTTCTTGAGCACTTCAAACGGATAGGTGTCGCGAAACCAGAGGGTTTCGTTGGTGGTCATGGCATCGACCACCTGCTCGCGCAAGCCACTGCGCGGCTGGCTCTGGATCCGTTGCACCAGTTCGCTCAGGGACTTGATGCCCTGCTGCTCCATCAGCTTGTTGAGACGGCTGGAGACCAGGTATTGCTTATTTTCGCCCAGCAGGATGCCACAGGCTTTTTCCAGGAAGACCCGGAACTGTTCGAAATCCAAATTACCCGTAGACAATGATGCCGCCTCTTAAATCGTATGTACCGCCAGGGGCGATCGCCCCTGGCCGTTAGTGCGTGGCCTTGATCCGATCAACAACGCGCTGGGCGAGGTCGTCCGGCCGGAATTTGGCCAGGAAGTCATCGGCACCGACCTTCTTGACCATCGCCTGGTTGAACACCCCGGACAGCGAAGTATGCAGGATGATGTGCAACTTTTGCATGCGCGGGTCGCTGCGAATCTCGGCGGTCAGGGTGTAGCCGTCCATCTCCGGCATCTCGATATCGGAGATCATCATCAGGAACTCTTCTTCCGGACGCTTGCCCTCGTCGACCAGCTTGCGCAGGTAGTCGAGCGCCTGGCGGCCATCGTTGAGCGCCACCACCTCGACGCCGACGGTCTGCAGGCAACGGCTGACCTGCTTGCGCGCCACCGACGAGTCATCGACCGTCAGCACCCGCAGCATCACCGCCTTGTCCTGCACCTCGGCATCGACCACACCGGCGGAAATCGCCTCGGAGGTCGGCGCCACTTCGGCGAGGATTTTCTCCACGTCGATGATTTCGACCATCTTGTTGTCGACCCGGGTCACTGCCGTCAGGTAGTGATCGCGCCCGGTGCCCTTGGGTGGCGGATGGATCTCCTCCCAGTTCATGTTGACGATGCGCTCCACCGAATGCACCAGAAACCCCTGGGTCTTGGTGTTGTACTCGGTGATGATGACGAAGCTCTTGCTTGTTTCTTCACTCAGACCGGGCATCCCGGTCGCCATCGCCAGATCGAGGATCGGGATGGTTGCCCCACGAATATTCGCGACCCCGCGCACTACCGGGCTGGACTTGGGCATCACCGTCAGGTTCGGGCATTGCAACACTTCCCGCACCTTGAACACGTTGATGCCGTAGAGCTGCTCGCCATTGAGGCGAAACAACAGCAGCTCCAGGCGGTTCTGCCCTACCAGTTGCGTGCGCTGGTTCACCGAATCCATTACACCAGCCATGCCAGACTCCTTCACCAAACGCTTCGAGCTTCGTACCCAGTCGGCACGCGCTTTGCTTTTTTTAATCGTATGAACACGAAAACGACATTTTTCCGACGCCTGACCCGCCACCTGCCCGGCTTCCTTGCTGCGCTGTGCCTGCTGGCCCCTGGCGTTCGAACTCTGGCTGACGCTTTCACCTTGCCTGAACAGCTTATCGGTGTCACCCAGGGGTTTCTTGAATTCACCGTAGAAGACTATCTGGCCACCAGCCAGACCGAGGGCCGCTACGAGATCCAGGTCAACAACCTCGACCCGCGCCTGCGCATGCCGCTGTGCGACCAGCAACTGGGCGCCTCGCTGGAGAGCCCGGCGCAGCCATTGGGCCGTGTCACCGTGCGGGTTCGCTGCGACGGCAGCTCACCGTGGACGGTGTTCGTGCCCGCCCAGGTACGCCTGTTTCGCAATGTCGTGACCGTGGTCCGCCCGCTCAAGCGCGACAGCATTGTCGGTGAACAGGACGTAGCCCTGCGCGAGCGCGATGTAGGCATGCTCAACCAGGGTTTTCTCGGCAACCTCGACCAGGCAGTCGGGCTCAAGGTTATCCGACCAACGGTCATGGACCAGGTACTCCCCCCCCAGCACCTGGAGCAGGCCGAGGTGGTGCGCAAGGGTGATCAGGTGGTGATTACCGCGCGCAGCGGCAGCCTGGCCGTGCGCATGCCCGGCGAAGCCCTGAGCAAGGGCGGCCTGAGCGAACAGATCCGGGTGCGCAACCTCAACTCCAAACGGGTGGTCAAGGCCAGGGTGACCGGCCCGGGCCAGGTGGAAGTGGCCATGTAAGTACTTGAATCAGGAACAACACTGGCGATCAGGAACTGCTTTTCCTAAACTGTGTCCCATTGGGTGCCCAGAACTGGCCGCGCAGGCCGCCGTGCATTTGCGCCTAAAGTTTCTTTCGGGTTGGCCGAAAACAAGGCAAGCGTCCAAATACCCAGAGGTTTTCTGATCATGGTCATCGACTTCAGTCGTTTGAATAACTCCCCGTCGGTTGCCGGCGGCGTGCGCACTGGCAGCAGCCAGGAAAGTACTGCCAGCACGGCTTCGGCCAAGGCCGGCAGCGCCGTTGAGCACAGCGCCAGCGGGGAAACCGTACACCTGAGCCACGAGGCCCAGCAGTTGCAAAAGGTCAGCGACAAGCTGCGCGACCAGCCGATTGTCAACAGCGCCCGGGTGGCCGAGTTGAAACAGGCTATCGCCGACGGCAGCTACCAGGTCGACAGCAACCGCGTCGCCAGCAAACTGCTTAATTTCGAAGCCCAGCGCTAGCCCCTGGCGCGCTGACTTCAGGACGCTTGAACCAAAGAGCCAGCCATGCACGACACCACTCTGCTGCAACTGATCGAGAGCGATATTGCTCCAGCGCAAGATCTGCTCGAGTTACTGCAAACCGAAGCCGCTGCCCTGCACGGTCGCGACATGCCGCTGCTGGAAAACATCCTGGCGCGCAAACAGTCGCTGGTGATCCAGCTCGATCAGCAAGGCCGCCGACGCAGCGAGCTGCTGGCCAGCCTGGGTCTTTCCCAGGACCGCGAGGGTGTTGCCCAACTGGCCAGCCAGTCGCCTCTGGGTGAACTGCTGCTGCAACAACTGGACGCACTGGGCAAATTGCTGGGCGACTGCCAGGCAGTCAATGAGCGCAACGGCCGCGCCATCCTGCTCCAGCAGAGCACCACGGCCAACCAGATCAAAATCCTCATGGGCGGCGAAACACCGTCGCTTTACGACAGCCGTGGGTCAACCTCTCCCCTTGCCAAGCCACAGGCACTCAGCCAGGCTTGATTCCCTGTATCAAGGCACGGAACATACTGGCAAAATGCCGTAACTTGCGTGTGACGTTTTTGCCTGGAGATTGATTAACCGTGTTCAATGAAGCAGAAGCTCCGCAGCCTCCGAAGGTGCTGACTACCCCTTTGGAAATTGCCGCCAACTTGCGGTCGCTGCAAGAGAGCCATGACCCGCTGATCATCACCTTCCACGAACGCAGCCAGCGTTTTCAAAGCTATGTGGTCGAAGTCGACCGCGAAGGCAATCGCCTGGCCCTTGATGAAATGATCCCCCGTGACGGCGAACGCTACCTGCAGAATGGCGAACCGTTTCGCGTCGAAGGCTTTCATGATGGTGTGCGCATCGCCTGGGAGTGCAACACCCCACTGAGCATTGTCGAGGCCGACGGCCATCGCAGCTACCGCGGCACCCTGCCCAGCGAAGTGGCCTATCACCAGCGCCGCAATGCCTTTCGCGCGGCACTCAAGCTTACCCAGCTAGTGGATGTTGTCCTCGACGGCGACAAGCTCAAGGGCAATGGTGCCCTGCGCGGCAAACTGCTGGACATTTCCGCCACCGGCTGCAAGTTGCGCTTCGAAGGCAATGTCGAAGAGCGCCTGCAACTGGGCCAGGTCTACGAAAAGTTCGCCACCGGTGTGCCGCTGGGCTTGTCTCAGGTTGAGGTGGAACTGCGCCACTTGCACTTCGAAGAGCGTATCAACGCCACCTTCGCTGGCGTACGCTTTCACAACCTCAACGGGCAGATGCAGCGCAAGATTGAAACCTTTGTCTATCAGTTGCAGCGTGAAGCGCGGCGCTTCGATAAAGACGACTACTGAGTCGACCCCTATCGCGGGTCAAGCCTGCTCCCCCGTGTGGGAGCGGGCTTGACCCGCGATGGCATCACACCTGCATCGGCTTGACCTCTTCAGCCACAACCTCAGCTTCAGCCCCCTCCTCCGCCTCGGTATCCTCTGCTGCCACCGGCGTCTGCATCTGATCCTGCACCACCTGCTCGTCAACCCGTGGGTCCAGCGCTGCCGACAATGGCGAACCGGCCGCCGGCATGGCCACGTGATGCAGCGGCGCGTCGTCGACCTGGTGCAGGCCGGTAACCGCTTTCGGACGGATGCGCCAGACCAGCACCAGGGCGAAGAAGACGAAGAAGGCATAGAGCATCTGGTTGCCCAGCACCTTCATCAGCACCCCGGCCACCAGCGGCCCGATACTCGCGCCTACGCCATAGGTCACCAGCAGCATTGCCGTCAGCGAAACCCGTCGCTCGCTCTCGACGTGGTCGTTGGAGAACGCCACCGCCAGCGGGTACAGGCAGAACTGCAGCAATGACACGGCAAAGCCGACTACGAACAGCACCTCCAGCGGCACGCTGGGCATGATCGCCAGCGGCAAGGCGACAATCGCCAGGCCCACCGCAACACTGCGAATCAGCACGGCGCGGTCGTAGCGATCGGACAACCAGCCCAGCGGCCACTGCACCAGCAGCCCGGCAAAAATACAGCAGCCCATGAACAGACCGACCTGCTCGGTACTCAACCCCTGCTTGGCTGCATACAACGGTGCCAGGCCATAGAAGGAACCGACAATGAGCCCGGCACCGAGCACCGTACTCAGCGACTGCGGCACACGCTTGATAAAGAAGCGCGGCTCCATCGGCGCAGGCCGCAGCGGCGCCGGGTGAATCCGCCGAGTGAGCGCCACCGGCACCAGGCACAGGGCAAAACACATGGCCACCAGCATCAGCAGCTCAAGGCCCAGCTGCGGGTGCGCCACCAGAATCAACTGGCCGAGCACCAGCCCCAGATACGATGCGATCATGTAGCCACTGAATACCGCACCACGCTGTTTGGCGTCAGCCTGCTCGTTAAGCCAGCTCTCGATGACCATGTACTGGCACATCATCCCCAGGCCGACGATGACCCGCAGTACCACCCAGGCCGGCAACCAGCTGACCAGACCATGGCCGAGCACCGCCGCCCCGACGATACCGGCGCAGGTAGCGTAGGCACGGATATGCCCGACCCGGGCAATCAGCCGGTGGCCGATCTTGCCGCCCAGGGCCAGGCCGAAATAGTTGGCGGCCATCAGTGCACCGACCCAGAGGCTGTCGACATGATCGGCAGCCAGGCGCAGGGCCAGGTAGGTACTCAACAAGCCGGAGCCGATCAACATCATCAGCGCCGCGAAATACAGCGCGCGAAAAGACTTCCAGATCTGTCGCATCAGCGTCCCGATTGGCTCCTTGAGCGGATGGAAAAACTGCTTGAAAGCATAAGTGAAAAAAACCGCCTTGCCGTCGGCGAGCATAAAAAAACAGGTGGCAGAGCGTTTTCGAAAAATGTCCGCCACCTGCCTTGATGCTATGCCTGGGCGGCCAGTACGCGGCGCTCCCACGGGGTGATCTCATCGAGGAAACTGCTCAACTCCAGCGTCTTGGTGGCGATGTAGCCTTCGATGAACTCCTTGCCGAACAGTTCCCGCGCCAAGTCGCTACGCTTCAGACGCTCCAGGGCCGCATGCAAGGTACATGGCAGGCTCAATTGATCCGGCACCTCGAACTCGCCCTGGATAGCCGGGGCGGGTTCGAGCTGCCGCTCGATACCGTGCAGGCCCGCCGCCAGGCTTGCGGCGATCGCCAGGTACGGGTTGGCGTCAGCGCCCGGCAAGCGATTCTCGACCCGTCGCGCCTCCGCCGAGCTGGCCGGGATGCGCAGGCCGGCAGCGCGGTTGTCTTCGGACCAGCAGGCATTGTTGGGCGAGGCATAGGGGTGACACAGGCGCTGATAGGAGTTCACGTTCGGCGCGAACAAGGCGGTGAAATCCGCCAGGCACGCCTGCTGGCCGCCGATGAAGTGATAGAAGGCCGGCGTCGGTTTGCCCTGTGCATCGCTGAACACATTGCCGCCGCCCGCCACCTCGACCACGCTCTGGTGAATGTGCATGGAACTGCCCGGCGTGTGCGCCAGCGGCTTGGCCATGCACACCACGGTCAGGCCATGCTTGAGCGCAACTTCCTTGAGCAGGTGCTTGAACAGCAGGGTCTGGTCGGCCAGCAGCAGCGGGTCGCCGTGCAGCAGGTTGATCTCGAACTGACTGACGCCCATCTCGTGCATGAAGGTATCGCGCGGCAAGCCCAGGGCGGCCATGCAGCGATAGACCTCGTTGAAAAACGGTCGCAAGCCGTTGTTGGAACTGACGCTGAACGCCGAATGACCTTGCTCGCGGCGACCATCCTTGCCCAGCGGCGGCTGAAACGGCTGGCTGGGATCGCTGTTGGGGGCGAAGACAAAAAACTCGAGCTCCGTCGCCACCACTGGCGCCAGGCCACGGGCAGCGTAACGGGCGAGCACGGCCTTGAGCAGGCCGCGAGTGGACAAGCCCGAGCTTTCACCACTGAGCTCTAGCGCATCACAAATCGCCAGGGCCCGGGGCTCATCGCTCCAGGGCAGGCGATAAATATGGTGTGGATCGGCCACCAGCGCCAGGTCGCCGTCGTCGCTGCCATAGAAGCGCGCCGCCGGGTAACCGCCCATGATGCATTGCAGCAGAACGCCGCGGGCCATCTGCAGGCGGCGACCTTCGAGAAAGCCTTCGGCGGTCATCACCTTGCCGCGAGCAACGCCATTGAGGTCCGGGGTAATGCACTCGATTTCATCAATGCCCGTCAATCGCTCGGCGAGAGAACGTTGGCCATTGCTCGTCATGACTTGGTCCTTGTTATCTTTAACAAGCCGCGAACGGCGACCCCTCAACATAGTCTCGGGGTGTTAAAAATATCAAGCACTCACACCAGGGCAATGCCATTGGCATTGCCCTGTAGAGACAAGCCTCAGTCGCCGAGCCAGGCGCTGCGCCATGCATCCAAAGTCCCCTGGTCAAGCATCCACTCACGCTGCACCGCCGCCCGCAATTGCAGACCCGCCTGGCGCAATGCGGAGCGGTCAGCCAACTGCGCACGGATGGCCTGTACCCAGTCAGCGGGACTGTTGTTGACGCGAGTGACCGGCAACGTCGTGCGATAGCCAGGCATGTCACTGCAGACCACCGGGAAGCCGCAGGCACCATACTCCAAGAGACGCTCAGGGCCCTTGAACTCGCTGCCCAGGCTCGCCCGCAAAGGTGCCAGGGCCAGATCCAGATTGAGGCGGGCCAGCGCCTGGGCACGCTGTGCTGGCGCAACAACGGGATGAAGCTCCTTGATATGCGCACGCAGCGCGGGCGGACAGCAGCCATACATGACCCAGTCGACCTCTGCCGACAGGGCCTCGATCACCTCGGCAATCGAGGCAAGATCGTCCGCCTCCGCCGGCGCCCCAAACCAACCCACCCGCGGCCGCGCCGGACGCTGCGCCGCAGGTTCCGGCAGCAGCCACTGCTCAGGGTCCAGACGACTTTCGATCAAGCGCACATCTGCATGCAGATGCCGCCCGACCTCGGCCATCATCGAAGTCGCCACCACCACCCGGTCGACCTCAGCCAGCATTTCACGCAGCAACTGCATGTCTTCACGGGACTCGGGCAGCACATCCAGCTCGTAGACCCGGGCAGCGCTGGAGTACGCCTTGATGCTGCGCAGCGCCTGGAGCTTGGCCGGCTCTGCACGCCCGTGCATGACGATCACCTGGGCACCAAAGCGTTCGAGCTCGACAGCCCCGGGCAGGGTTCCAACCTGAGCGGTCTGAATCGTTGCCAGTTGTTGATGGCGGTGCAGCGGCTGGCCCAGACGATCCCAGGCGCTGTAGCTTTGCTGATCGACATGGGCCAGAACGACCGGCGCGCCGAGGCTGAACAACGGCCGCCAGTTCAAGGCCAGCGAGCCGAGCATGCTGGCGCTGCGATCATCCAGCGAAACATTGCCGTTGCAGGCCGGGTCGCGGGCAAGCTTCGCCAGCCAGCGCTCACACAGTGCACGCTGGGTCGTGCCGGCAAACGGCGCGAGCTCGGCAGTGTTCATGTACAGGCAGCGCGCCGCCCACACCGTCAGATAGCCATGCTGCCCCAGGCGCAGGCACAGGTCGACATCGGCGCCTTCGTCGGCGAAAGCCGACGCATCGAAGCCGCCCGCCTCGGCAAACAAGGCCGTACGCACCAACAGGCAATCCTGTGTCACCGCGCTGTAGTTCTGGTCCAGCTGCAGACGACCGAGGTAACCGGACGCTTCGCCGCTGTCACCGGCAAACACCCGGCCGGCCCCGGAAAACACCCCGGGAAGCAAACCGGCGTGGGAAATTTTGCCGTCCGCCGAAAAACCCTTGCCGCCGACCACTGCCACTTCCGGGCGCAAACCGTGATTGAGCAGGTGCTGCAACCATTGCCCCTCGATCACCGCCGATTGGCTGGAGAAGAACAACAGCAACTCACCCGAGGCGTACTCGGCACCGAGGTTCCTTGCCGCACTGGCAGTGCACAGGCTTTCGGCACGCACGATGCGCAATTGCCCCGGGGTGAACTGTTCGACATCCTGCAACCACTGGCTGACCTCCTGCGGCGCGTCACCGCACTCAACCACCAGCAATTCGTAGTGCGGGTACTGTGTATGCTCCAGCACGCTGGTGAGGCAGCGCTCCAGTGCCGCCAGATCGCTGTTGGCGACGACCACGATCGAGACCAGGGGCTGATGCACATGCCCATAATCAATGGCAAAGCGGCCCTCACCGAACGCCGACACCTGGGCATCACTGTAGCCACGCGCATCCAGGTGCTGCGTGATTGCCAAGTGCCCGGTATTGGCCTCAATAACGGGCGGCCGGCTGAACAACAGCGGTTCTGGAATGTGCCCGAAACCATTGATGCCATGCTGGTTGACCAGGCGCAGAATCAGCTCGAACTCCATCGCCCCAGCGAAGCCTTCGCTAAAGCCGCCACAGGCCAGCAGTGCCTCTCGGCTGAACAGCCAGTGGCCAGCCATCACCGAAGGATTGCTGAGCAAAAAGTCCAGGTTGAAGCCCGGCCGCAACCCTACGCTGACCTGCCCCTTGGCATCACGCGTGGCGTAATCTGCGAACACCGCCGCACAGGCTGCAGCACCCGGCAGCTCGAGGGCGACGCAAGTGAGGCCGGCGGCGGTAAATTCCTCCCCTGCCCGGGCCAGCAGCACCCAATCACAGCGGCTTTGCTCAAGCAACTGGTTGAGCTGGGCAGCCAGTGCGTGCGGCAGCAGCTGCATCAACGTGCAAGGCGAAGGGCCAGCCTGCACTTGCGGGTCGGCGCTGAGCACCATGACCTGCGGGGTATAGGCCGAATCCTGGCGATACAGGCTGTCAAGCGTAAGCTGCAGCGCCTGGCGGTCAGCGTCAGGGTCGAGGACAATAATGCCGATGTTCGGCTGCTGTGCCCGGCCCTGCAAATGCTCGGCAAGCAACCGGCGATGTTCAGCACCCAGCACACGCCCGTCCATCCAGTGGGCAGTGAACAGCGCCGTTTGCACACGGATCGAGTTATCGATGATCATCTTCATGAGGTTGACCGGCTGGAACAGCGAGCCGGGTTGCAGCGGTGCCACATCAACCATCACACCGCCTGAAGGATCAGCCCAGCCCAGCTCATAGACGCTGCGGGTAAAGTCCTTCTGCCCTTGGCCAGCCTCCAATTGGGCCCAATTGACCCGACTGAACTGCTGTTGCGACACCCGATAGCGGGTCAATGGCCGCTCCAGCAAGGCCAGGTTGCCCCGCTGGAACAAGCGCGCCGCCATCGCCATGTCACCGAAGCCGACGATCAGTTTCCCCTGCAGCGACATCACCTGGTCGCCGAATGCCAGCAGATCCTCGCGTCGGCACAGCATGCAGCTCGGCTCACCGATGAAGTTGAGCGGGTAGCGCGCCAGGAACGCGACCAGTTGCGGCCCATCGATCACCACATCGTCAGCGAAGGGGAACATGTACGGCAATTTCGGCGGGGTGATTTCACCTTTCTCGTTGATCACCAGCCGTCGCGAGGATGCCAGGGCGATCGAGGGATCGCGCTCCATGACCTCGACCAGCGTGGCAACGCAATCGGGCAACAGCTCGTCGTCATCGTGCAGGGTCTTGATGTACTTGCCACGCGCCGCCTCGACACAGGCGACGGCATTGGGGATCTCACCAAGCGGCTGCTCGTTGTAGATGTAATGAATCGGTACCCGGCTGCTGTCGCGATAACGCTCGACGATCGCCGCGATCGCACCGCTGCGATTATCGTCGCAGATCACGATCTCGAGATTTTCGTACGTCTGGTTACAGGCGCTCTGCAGCGCTACCTCGAAGTAGTCAGACTTATAGGCGGGAATAACAACGCTGACCAGCGGGTTCGACGTAAGCATAGGAATTCAGGCACCACCGACAAATAGACAGGACACCCGCGCCGAACAGCCAAAAAGCCGACACCGCGAGCCGCGCCTAGCGCCAAAGCAAGTTCCAAGCCAGCGCGTTATGGGCGCCTGGCTACACGGTCCCCGGCAGGGTCAGGCCATTCGCCGGTAGCGGCAAGGCGGTCTTGTAGCGCACCTGCTTCAAGGCAAAACTCGAACGGATGTTGGCCACCCCCGGCAAACGGGTGAGGTAATCGAGAAAGCGCTCCAGGGCCTGGATGCTTGGCAGCAGAACGCGCAGCAGGTAGTCCGGATCGCCGGTCATCAGGTAGCACTCCATGACCTCCGGGCGTTCGGCAATCTCCTCTTCGAAGCGGTGCAGGGATTGCTCGACCTGCTTCTCCAGGCTGACATGAATGAACACGTTCACATCCAGGCCCAATACCTCCGGCGCCAACAAGGTCACCTGCTGGCGAATCACCCCCAGTTCTTCCATGGCCTTGACCCGGTTGAAGCAGGGTGTCGGCGAGAGGTTTACCGAGCGCGCCAGTTCGGCGTTGGTGATGCGGGCATTTTCCTGGAGGCTGTTGAGTATGCCGATGTCCGTACGATCCAGTTTGCGCATGAGAGAAAGTCACCTGTTTTTTGTCTTTATAAGGAATGTTTATCCGCAAGCCGCAGCAAAGGCAACGAACTTGAGAAAAATATTCTTCAGGCGCCGGAATATCATGTAGGGCAAGACTGACTAGCTGGTCACAAGCCAGATGTCAGTAGCGACCGCTTCAAAGCTCAACAAAAACACAAGACAGAGCGAGCGTAAAAAAGCATGAACGAGTACGCCCCCCTGCGTTTGCATGTGCCCGAGCCTACAGGCCGGCCAGGCTGCCAGACTGATTTCTCCTACCTGCGTCTGAACGATGCCGGCCAGGTCCGTAAACCTCCCGTCGATGTAGACGCCGCCGATACCGCGGACATCTCCTACAGCCTGATCCGGGTGCTGGATGACAAGGGCAATGCCCTGGGCCCCTGGGCCGAGGACGTCAGCCCCGAGATCCTGCGCCAGGGTATGCGCACCATGCTCAAGACCCGGCTGTTCGACAGCCGCATGGTGGTGGCCCAGCGGCAGAAAAAGATGTCGTTCTACATGCAGAGCCTGGGTGAAGAAGCCATCGGCAGCGGTCAGGCCATGGCCCTGAACCGCAGCGACATGTGCTTCCCCACCTACCGCCAGCAAAGCATTCTCATGGCCCGCGACGTGTCGTTGGTGGAGATGATCTGCCAGCTGCTGTCCAACGAGCGCGATCCGCTCAAGGGTCGTCAGTTGCCAATCATGTACTCGGTGCGCGAAGCCGGCTTCTTTACCATCAGCGGCAACCTGGCGACCCAGTTCGTCCAGGCGGTCGGCTGGGCCATGGCCTCGGCCATCAAGGGCGATACCAAGATCGCCTCGGCCTGGATCGGTGACGGCGCCACCGCCGAATCGGACTTCCACACCGCGTTGACCTTCGCCCACGTCTACCGCGCGCCGGTGATCCTCAACGTGGTCAACAACCAGTGGGCGATCTCCACCTTCCAGGCCATCGCCGGTGGTGAATCGACCACCTTCGCCGGTCGTGGCGTGGGTTGCGGCATCGCCTCCCTGCGGGTCGACGGCAACGACTTCATCGCGGTCTACGCCGCCTCGCGCTGGGCCGCCGAACGGGCCCGTCGCGGCCTGGGCCCGACGCTGATCGAATGGGTCACCTACCGCGCCGGCCCGCACTCGACGTCGGACGATCCGTCCAAGTACCGCCCGGCCGACGACTGGAGTCACTTCCCCCTGGGCGACCCGATCGCCCGCCTCAAACAACACCTGATCGCCATCGGTCACTGGTCCGAGGAAGAGCACCAGGCGGTCAGCGCCGAGCTCGAAGCCGAGATCATCAAGGCGCAGAAGGAAGCCGAGCAATACGGCACCCTGGCCGGCGGCCAGATGCCGAGCCCGGCGTCGATGTTCGAGGATGTCTATAAGGAGATGCCGGAGCACTTGCGCCGGCAGCGCCAGGAACTGGGGATCTGACATGAACGATCACAACACTTCAATCCAGTTGGAAACCGCCATGGCGACCACCACCATGACCATGATCCAGGCCCTGCGCTCGGCCATGGACATCATGCTAGAGCGCGATGACAACGTCGTGGTGTATGGCCAGGACGTCGGCTACTTCGGTGGCGTATTCCGTTGCACCGAAGGCCTGCAGGCCAAGTACGGCAAGTCGCGGGTCTTCGATGCGCCGATCTCCGAAAGCGGCATCGTCGGTACCGCCGTGGGCATGGGTGCCTATGGCCTGCGCCCGGTGGTGGAAATCCAGTTCGCCGACTACTTCTACCCGGCCTCCGACCAGATCGTCTCGGAGATGGCCCGCCTGCGCTATCGCTCGGCCGGCGAGTTCGTCGCCCCGCTGACCCTGCGCATGCCTTGCGGTGGCGGCATCTATGGCGGCCAGACGCACAGCCAGAGCCCCGAGGCGATGTTCACCCAGGTGTGCGGCCTGCGCACGGTGATGCCGTCCAACCCTTACGACGCCAAGGGCCTGTTGATCGCCTCGATCGAAAACGACGACCCGGTGATCTTCCTTGAGCCCAAGCGCCTGTACAACGGCCCGTTCGACGGCCACCACGACCGCCCGGTAACCCCGTGGTCGAAACACCCGGCCAGCGCCGTGCCGGACGGCTACTACACCGTGCCGCTGGACAAGGCGGCAATCACCCGCCCGGGCAAGGACGTCACCGTGCTGACCTACGGCACCACCGTGTATGTATCCCAGGTGGCCGCTGAAGAGACCGGCGTCGACGCCGAAGTCATCGACCTGCGCAGCCTCTGGCCGCTGGACCTGGAGACCATCGTCGAGTCGGTGAAGAAGACCGGCCGTTGCGTGGTGGTCCATGAAGCCACGCGCACCTGCGGTTTTGGTGCCGAGTTGATCGCACTGGTCCAGGAGCACTGCTTCCATCACCTCGAAGCCCCGATCGAACGCGTCACCGGTTGGGACACCCCCTACCCGCACGCGCAGGAGTGGGCGTATTTCCCCGGCCCTTCGCGAGTGGGCGCGGCATTGAAACGGGTCATGGAGGTCTGAATGGGCACGCACGTCATCAAGATGCCGGATATCGGTGAAGGCATCGCACAAGTTGAACTGGTGGAATGGTTCGTCAAGGTCGGCGATACCGTCACCGAAGACCAGGTCGTGGCCGATGTCATGACCGACAAGGCCACCGTCGAAATCCCTTCGCCGGTCAGCGGCAAGGTCCTGGCCCTGGGCGGCCAGCCCGGTGAAGTCATGGCGGTGGGCAGCGAGCTGATCCGCATCGAAGTCGAAGGCGCCGGCAACGTAGGCGCGGGCTTGCCCCGCGAAGAGGCCCCGGCGATCACCGCAAAGGCCCCGGAACCTGCCGCCAAACCGGCTGCACCAGCACCTGTTGCAGCACCCGCAGCCGCAGCACACCAGCCCGCCGCTATCGTCCCGCGCGAAGCTCACGAGCGCCCACTGGCCTCGCCTGCGGTACGCAAGCGCGCCCTGGATGCCGGTATCGAGCTGCGCTATGTACACGGCAGCGGCCCAGCCGGGCGCATCCTTCACGACGACCTCGACGCGTTCCTGGCCCAGCCAACCACCCGCAGCCAAAGCGCCCCTGGAGGTTACGCCAAACGCAACGACAGCGAACAGATCCCGGTGATCGGCCTGCGCCGCAAGATTGCCCAGCGCATGCAGGATGCCAAGCGTCGCGTCGCCCACTTCAGCTACGTCGAGGAAATCGACGTCACCGCCCTCGAAGAGCTGCGTCAGCACCTGAACAAGAAGTGGGGCGACAGCCGCGGCAAGCTGACCCTGCTGCCGTTCCTGGTGCGCGCCATGGTCGTCGCCCTGCGCGAATTCCCGCAGATCAACGCCACCTACGACGACGAAGCCCAGGTCATCACCCGCCACGGCGCGGTGCATGTCGGCATCGCCACCCAGGGCGACAACGGCCTGATGGTGCCGGTGCTGCGTCACGCCGAAGCCGGCAGCCTGTGGAGCAACGCCGGCGAGATCGTGCGCCTGGCCAATGCCGCCCGCAGCAACAAGGCCAGCCGTGAAGAACTGTCGGGCTCGACCATCACCCTGACCAGCCTTGGCGCCCTCGGCGGCATCGTTACCACACCGGTGGTCAACACCCCGGAAGTGGCGATTGTCGGAGTCAACCGCATGGTTGAACGGCCAATGGTCATCAACGGCCAGATCGTCATTCGCAAGATGATGAACCTCTCCAGCTCGTTCGACCACCGAGTGGTCGATGGCATGGACGCGGCACTCTTCATCCAGGCCATTCGCGGCCTGCTCGAACAACCTGCCCGCCTGTTTGTGGAGTGACCATGCAACAGACGCTCAACACTACCCTGCTGATCATCGGCGGCGGCCCCGGCGGTTATGTCGCCGCCATTCGCGCCGGCCAGCTGGGCATTCCCACGGTACTGGTCGAAGGCCAGGCCCTGGGTGGCACCTGCCTGAACATCGGCTGCATTCCGTCCAAGGCGCTGATCCATGTCGCCGAGCAGTTCCACCAGACCCAACTGCACAGCCAGCAGTCGAACCTGGGCATCAAGGTTTCACCGCCGAGCCTGGACATCAACCAGAGCGTGGCCTGGAAAGACGGCATCGTCGATCGCCTGACCAGCGGCGTTGCCGCCCTGCTGAAAAAGCACGGGGTCAAGGTGATCCATGGCTGGGCGCAGATCCTCGACGGTAAGCACGTCGAGGTCGACGGCCAGCGTATCCAGTGCGAACACCTGCTGCTGGCCACTGGCTCAAGCAGCGTCGAACTGCCGATGCTGCCACTCGGCGGCCCGATCATCTCCTCCACCGAGGCCCTGGCACCGAAAGCCCTGCCCAAGCACCTGACCGTGGTTGGCGGCGGCTACATCGGCCTGGAGCTGGGCATCGCCTACCGCAAGCTCGGCGTCGAGGTCAGCGTGGTCGAAGCCCGCGAGCGCATCCTGCCGACCTACGACAGCGAACTGACCGCGCCAGTGGCCGAGTCGATCAAGAAGTTGGGGATCAAGCTGTACCTCAAGCACAGCGTCGAAGGTTTCGATGCCGACAAGCAGGCATTGCAGGTACGTGATCCGCAGGGCGAACTGCTGCAACTGAGCACCGACCAGGTACTGGTCGCGGTCGGTCGCAAGCCTCGCACCCAAGGCTTCAACCTCGAGAGCCTGGCGCTGAAGATGAACGGTTCGGCGGTTGCCATTGATGAGCAGTGCAAGACCAGCATGCTCAACGTCTGGGCCATCGGCGATATCAGCGGTGAACCGATGCTCGCCCACCGGGCCATGGCCCAAGGCGAAATGGTTGCCGAAATCATTGCCGGCAAGTCGCGGCGCTTCGAACCGGCCGCCATTGCCGCGGTGTGTTTCACCGACCCGGAACTGGTGGTGGTCGGCAAGACCCCGGAACAGGTCGAGCAGGAGGGCCTGGACTGCATCGTTACGCAGTTCCCGTTCGCCGCCAACGGCCGGGCGATGACCCTGGAATCGAAAAACGGGTTCGTGCGCGTGGTCGCCCGTCGTGACAACCACCTGATCCTTGGTTGGCAAGCGGTTGGCGTTGGCGTCTCGGAGCTGTCCACCGCCTTTGCCCAGTCACTGGAAATGGGCGCCTGTCTTGAAGATGTGGCCGGGACTATCCACGCTCACCCGACCCTGGGTGAGGCGGTGCAGGAAGCGGCACTGCGTGCCCTGGGTCACGCCCTGCATCTGTAGACACTGAAGCGGCTGAGGCCGATTTGACCCGCTGCCCTGCGCAGCGGGTCCTTTTTCATTTCGCCCACCGGCGGCGATTTGAATTGACTTGCCGCAGACGGCAAGGGTTGTCCTCTTCGAGGCAAAGCATGCTCCGCATCCCTCCCTGGCGTATAGCGCCACCCCCCGAAAATACTAGCTCTTGGCCCTGCCAGAAGAGCTGGCACAAGACTTGCCACTGACCGAAGGTCAACTTGTATCCATCAAGGAGAGTGATCAGGTGAGTAGCATCAACGCAGTCGGCGCTCAGCCGCTGGCCATCAACCCGACCCGTGGCGTGGCCGAAGCAGCTGCCGCCGAACAGGCCCAGTTCCGCCCGCCCGTACCAATCAGCAGCGCCGACCGGCAGCAGCACAGCCATGCCAACACCTCGCAGCAAAGTGCCGAAGATGCCCGCGAGGAGGCCTTCGCCAAGCTCAAGGTGCAGCTGCAGAACCCGGATGTGGACATGCGTGAGCAAGCCAGTATCGGCAACAGCGAAACCGGCAAGAGCGCCGCCCAGGAATTTCGCGACTACATGGCCCTGAGCCCGGCACAGAAGATCAAGCTCAAGCTGCTGAACGAACTGGGCATCAGCAAGGAAGAGTTCGAGGCCTTGCCGCCTGCCGAAAAGGACAAGATCGAACGCAAGATCGCCGAGCAGATGAAGAAGCAAACCGAGCTGGAGTCCCTGGCCAGCCTCAACGCTCATCTGCAAGCGCCTGAGCTGTCGAGCAAACTGGTGGCCAACCTGACAGCGACCCAAGGTGCCAGCCAAGGCTCTGGCGATGACCATCGGGAAAAAGACTTCAGCGCCTGACCCTCCTCCCCGCTGCTGCCGCGCGCGGCGGCAGCGCCCTACCGAGCCAATGTTGGCCGACTTCTTGCTGAGCCAGGGTAATCACAGTCAATTGTCGGATTCATGGCGCCCACGCCGGTTGATCCAGACCATGACTCGGTGCCGTGGCGTAGCCCCAGCAATGCCATGTGCCATTTTTCAGTCATCACGAGCACCCATTGCCATGGCCGAATCCGTTCCCGTCACCAGCCCGCTGCTGCCACCGCTGGAGGAGTTCATTCCCTACCTGCAGCAAATCTGGGACAGCAAGCGCTTGACCAACGGCGGCCCCTTTCATGAGCAACTGGAGCAGGAACTGGCCGATTACCTCGGGGTGAAACACATCTCGCTGTTTTCCAATGGCACCCTGGCCCTGGTCACCGCGCTGCAGGCACTGCGCATCACCGGCGAAGTCATCACCACGCCCTACTCCTTCGTCGCGACCGCCCATTCGCTGCTGTGGAACAACCTCAAGCCGGTCTTCGTCGACATCGACCCGCTGACCAACAACCTCGACCCCAAACGCGTGGAAGAAGCCATCACTTCGGCAACCACCGCGATCCTGCCAGTGCATTGCTACGGCATTCCCTGCGATGTCGAAGGCATCCAGCGGGTCGCCGACACCTATGGCCTGAAAGTCATCTACGATGCCGCCCATGCCTTTGGCGTTCGCGACAATGGTGCGAGCGTGCTCAACCATGGTGACTTGTCGATCCTCAGTTTTCATGCGACCAAGGTGTTCAACACATTCGAGGGCGGCGCCATCATCTGCCCCGACGCCAAGATCAAGCAGCGCATCGATTACCTGAAGAACTTCGGCTTTGCCGATGAAGTCACGGTCATGGCGCCCGGCATCAATGGCAAGATGAACGAAGTGCAGGCGGCCTTCGGCTTGCTGCAGTTGCGTCACATCGATGATGCCCTGGTCCGCCGCCGGGCGGTGTTCGAACGCTACCGCCAGGCCCTTGAAGGCGTACCAGGCGTGCGCCTGCTGGAGCCACCGGCAGGCCTGGAATGGAACTACGCCTACTGCCCGATCCTGATCGATGCCGAGCGTTTCGGTTGCAGCCGCGACGCGCTGTACCAGCGCTATCGGGACCAGGACATCCTCGTACGCCGTTACTTCTACCCGTTGATCAACGAGTTCCCGATGTACCGGGGCCTGCCAAGCGCCGACCTCAGCGGCCTGCCTCATGCCTGGCAGGTATCGCGTCAGGTACTGTGCCTGCCGATTCATCCGCAGCTGTCCACCGAGATACAACAGCAGATCATCGACCTGGCGCTGGCCTGCCATGCCGAACAGACCCGCTCTTCATCTACCGCGCTTGAGCTCTGATCCAGTCAATGAACGCCAGCACCTGGGGCCGCTGCAAGGCATCGGCCCGGCACACCAGGTAATAGGCAAAGCGCGCAGCAGCAGAAGGTCATCCTCGAAACTGGCCCCACGCATGGCCCGCGGATCATCAGCAACGCCATGGGCCTGCAACCACAGCTGCCAGTCGGCGCGATCGGCATCGTGCAGCAACGGGTACTTCAAACAATCGGCAGGCCGCTTCAATACCGGGCCCTGCGCCAGTAGCCGGGGGCTGGCCACCGGCAGCAGTACCGGCGCCATCAGCCGGATCGACTCCAGCCCCGGATACTGGCCCAGCCCATGGCGCAGGGCGACGTCAATGCGCTCACGCTGAAAATCCACCCGCTTGGCCGAGGCTTCCACACGCACCTCAATCTGCGGATGCAGAGCATTGAAATGCCCCAGACGCGGCACCAGCCAGGACGCCGCAAAAGACGGCACAGTGCTGATGGTCAAGGTCTTGCCCGGCGCCAGTTGCGCCAGCAATGCCAGCGATGCCTCGATCTGATCGAAGCCTTTAAGCAGCCCCGGATACACTCGCGCGCCGGCCTCGCTCAAGTGCACGCCATGCCGGCCGCGCACGAACAGCACCACGCCCATGCGCTCCTCGAGCAGGCGCACTTGCTGGCTGACCGCCCCCGGCGTTACCCCCATCCGTTCGGCGGCCGCCTTGAGGCTGCCCAGACGCGCCGCTTCAGTGAAGGCCCGCAATGCCAGTAACGGTAGGACCGCGCCCATTTTTACCTCTCCATGGTTTAGAAAATCTATCGCCTAAACGCAGGATTGATCGTTTTTCAATCAGCCAAGGCCCGCCTAGCATAGCCCTCATCAAAAACAGTAACCAAGGAGATGGGACATGCAGTTGATCCTTTATAGCGATAGTTCACCTAATGGCTTCAAGATCACCATCGCCCTGGCGGAACTGGAGCTTCCCTACACCCTCAAGCACGTGCAGATCGACCGTGGCGAGCATCGTCAGGCTGATTTTCTCAAGCTCAACCCCCACGGCCGCATTCCAGTGCTGGTTGACCCTGAGCACGACATCACCCTGTTCGAGTCTGCGGCGATCCTGTTGTACCTGGCACAAAAGTACGGACGCTTGCTGCCGGACAACCCGAGCGAGCGCTGGGCAGCAATCACCTGGTTGCAGTTCCACGCGGCGAGCATGGGACCGATTCTCGGCCAGCGAGTGCATTTCGAACGGTTCGCCAAACACCCCTGCCCCGATGCCATCGCTCGCTACCGGCGCCTGAGTGAAGAACTGTTCAGCACCCTCGATCAACGCCTGGCCGAACACCCCTGGCTTGCCGGCAGCGAGTACTCGATCGCCGACATTGCCACCTTCGGCTGGACCCATATCGCCCGGATCATCGAGTTTGATTTCAGCCAGTACCGACATTTGAGCGCCTGGCACGAACGACTCGGTCAGCGCCCTGCCGTCCAGCGCGGCATCCACCTGCCGGCACCCGCCACGGGCCCCTGAAACGCAATAGAGCCGCTGTTTTGCGCCGTTGCCATTGAGGCAGGATTGGTAGATCGCTGGAAACTACAGCGCTCAATCGAACGCGGCCTGGATGAACAGCTCCAGCGCCTTTTCTTCGAGAATCTCGATAGAGAAATGCCCGAAACGCTTGGGCAGCCAGATGATGCGTGTTCCGGACGGGGATTGCAGGTCGCTACGGGCCAGTGGATTGCCGTTCTCGTCTTCTGGCTGCACGCCGTCGGCCTGCAGTTCGTCGTAGGCCTTCTCGATGTCCGGTGTCGAGTAACAGTGGCGATAAATCATGCCCTCGCCCTGGATATCCAGCAATTGCTTCAAGTTCCCTGCCGATGGCTGCACCAGCATGAAACGCTCCTGACCTATCAGCGCAATCGCGTACCGTACACTCAGGCCACCTCGCTCCCACACCAGTGTTCTGGAGATTCTGGCTTTGAGTATCTTTGCGTAGTAGGCGCAGGCTTCGTCGAGGTTCTTGACCAACACATCGACATGGCTGAACTTCAACTCCATTGCACGACTCCAGGCAAAATGACCAACAGGAACCGGGCAACTTTAGAACAGAGACGCAAACCGATGTGCATCAGGCTGGTCGAGTGACAGCGGATTACGCTGCACGCCTTGAAAGGATGGTGTCCCAGGCAGGATTTGAACCTGCAACCTTCCCCTTAGGAGGGCCAAATAAACATACTCAATATCAATAGCTTACCCTTAAAAACAGACACTTATAGTTTGGTTGCATCCGGTAAAACCGCCTGATGTTGTAAGTTCTGCTGCCATGCTGCTGTCACGGTGAGCCATGAAAACCAAGTTCAGCCAGAAGTTGCTCAACGGCCTGAAGCCTGAGAATAAGCCCTACCGCGTCCACGACACCAATCAGCCCGGGCTTTTCATCCGCGTGCTGCCCAGCGGGCACATGAGCTATATGGTCACCTGGGCACGGAACAAGAACGTCACCCTTGGCCGTGTCGGCAAGATGACGCTCGAGCAGGCCCGGCAGGAAGCTGCCCGCTAGTTGGCCGATGCCCACGAGCACGGCGAACAACTGGCAGTCCCCCAAGGCCGTAAAGGTGCGACCTCCCCTACCCTGCGCGCCTTCATAATATAGGCGCCGGAAAACGCCGAGTTCGACGGTATGCCACGAGCAGCCATCGAGACCGGCATGGTCGATCTGGCGCTGCCTGGTGGAAATACCGCAAAAGCAGAGACTCCGGCGGGGCTTTTCTAATAGATGAACGATGAGATTTGATGGGTACCAACGTTTTATGACTCAGCCAGCCCACGTCCCATTGGGGTTTCAGCTCATTCGAGACACGCCATTGTTGAGCGCCCACGGTCCATTCGCCAAAAACAAATCGACATAATATTGACACCAAAACACCCATCCGTCGGAATATTGGCACGCCGCACTGTTAACTGCGCTTAACACCTTTACAAAGCCTGACCCCACAACTAAACAAACATCAAACTGATATCAGGAATGGCCGTATCCCTGAGTCGGTGCTACCCAAAACACGGCCTCACCCAGCCTTTCTCCAGGAGACCCTTCCACATGGGTACTCTCAGTCTATTGCGTGCCATGCGCAGCGCAGCCCCAGGCTGGCGTCCACGTTCGCCCGACTTGTCCTGCGATGCGCGGCTCAAGCGCGGCGAACGTTTCCACCCCCGCAATACCTGCGCGCCTCTGCCGGCAGCGCTTGTCCCGTCAGCTGGCCGACGATGTCCGACGGCCGCCTCGCACCGCCCAAGAACAACCTGAGCGGCGCAAGAACGGGACATCGTCCTGTTAGCAGTCCCTAGCGATTCTAAAAATAAAAAATGGCATTTTCGGGAGAAAGACATGGCTACCACCACAACGACCAGCGGCGGCACCGTTACTTCGCTTTCCAACACTCCGCAGGCGCAGGACGACATTTTCACTACCGGTGTAATTGGCGCGAGCACCGCGGCCATCACTGAAGACCTGCTGAGAGTCATATACCTGGACGTCATGTCCAATGACCTCGGCGGCAACGCAAAGACACTTTGGTCACTCGATGACGCGACCAGTCTTTCTACTGCCACCAAGATTTATGCGCCGGCCGACCTCCTGATCCAGGACACCGGCAGAATTGAGGCGACGAGTACTGACACCAGTTTCAACGGGGCAAAGATCTGGATTTCGTCGGATGGCAAGGTCGGCTACGACGCCGCTACGTTGTCGACTGCTTTCAAGGCACAACTCCAGTCGCTTGCTGCCGGAGGCACCCTGACAGACAGCTTTACCTATGCGATTCGTCTGGGCAACGGCACGCTCAGCTGGGCCACTGCGCAGGTGCAATTCGCTGGCGTGAATGACGCTGTGACAATAAGCATCGGCGCACAGTCCGGCACGGTAACCGAAGAGGGAGCTACGACGCTGAGCCCGACCGACTCGCTGAATACGACAGGCACTATTGCTTTTAACGATGTAGACCTGAGCGACACACATACCGCCTCTTTCGTGGCTGCGGGAGGCAACACCACAGCGCTGGGCAACTTCGTCCTTGCGCCAGTGAGTGAAGCGGCCAACGCGGCAAACGGCACCGTTAACTGGACTTACACCCTGAATAATGCGGCGGCCCAGCACCTGGCTCAGGGTCAGACTGCTACCGAAACCTATGTGGTCACCCTCAATGATGGGCATGGCTCGACGACAACGCGGGATGTAACTATCACCATCACCGGCACCAACGACCAAGTACAGATCACCAGTGGCGTGCAGGCCGGCGATGCCAAGGAAGACAGCGGCGACTACGCGGCCAGCGGCAGCATCACCTTCACTGACGTCGACCTGATCGACACCCATAGCGTCAGCGTCACGCCAGGTGCTTCCGGCTATCTGGGCACTTTCACCACTAACCCACTGAGCGACAGCACCGGCACGGGCAGCGGTTCTCTTGGCTGGAACTTTGCGGTGAACAACTCCGCATTGCAGTTCCTCGGCCAAGGCCAGAGCGTCACCCAAACCTATAACGTGGTAATCGGCGACGGCGCGGTGCAGACCGTGAGCATTACGATTACCGGCACCAACGACCAGCCGACGCTGACGATTGTCGACAGCACTGGTGCGATGAACGAAGGCAACGGCACGGCCACCCTGAGTGACAGCGGTGCCCTGAGCTTTGCCGATCTGGACAACGCCGACACAGTGACCGTGTCGCAGACCGCTAACAACGACATCGTCTGGAGCGCCGGCGTGCTCAATGCGGGCGTGGCCTCGGCGCTGGTAACCGGTTTCTCGGTCGACCAGAACAGCTGGGATTACAGCAGCAATCAGAACCTCGACTTCCTCGGTGCGGGTGAAACCATCGCTTTCTCGTACGCGGTGGTCGCGACCGACGATAGCGGCGCGGCTAACGCTGCCTCGTCGACACAGACTGTCACCATCACTATCACCGGCACTAACGACGCGCCCGTACTCAGCTTCGCAACGGGCAATGATGCCGGTGCAGTGCAGGAAGACACCACACTCAGCGTGAGCGGCCAGTTCAGTTCCGCCGACATCGATCACGCTGCCACCGCGACCTGGAGCATCGCCGGTACGGATACCGGCACTTACGGCTCGATCGTAGTCGACAGCACCGGAAAATGGACTTACACCTTGGCCAATGGCACCGATGGCGTCGCCAGTGCGGTGCAGTCGCTGAAGGCGGGCGAGAGTCACGATGAAGTGTTCAGCGTGCAGGTCAGCGATGGCCTGGGTGGCGTGGACACTCAACTGGTGACCGTTACCGTCAGCGGCACCAACGACGTCGCCGTACTGTCCTCGGCCAGCATCACGCTGACCGAAACCAATGCCCCACTGAGCACCAACGGCACCCTGACCATCAGCGACGTCGACAGCGCCGCAACCTTCGTCGCCCAGACCAACACCGCCGGCAGTTACGGCCAGTTCTCCATCGGCACCGACGGCGCCTGGAGCTACGTCGCCGATAGCGCCCACAACGAGTTCGTCGCCGGCACCACCTACACCGACACCTTCACGGTACTCAGTGCCGACGGCACCGCGACCGCAGTGACGGTGACCATCAACGGCAGCAACGATGCTGCCGTGCTGTCCTCGGCCAGCGTCACGCTGACCGAAGCCGATGCCCCGCTGACCACGGCTGGCACCCTGACCATCAGCGACGTCGACAGCGCCGCGACCTTCGTCGCCCAGTCCAACACCGCCGGCAGCTACGGCCAGTTCTCCCTCGGCACCAATGGTGCCTGGAGCTATGTCGCCGACTCCGCCCACAACGAGTTCGTCGCCGGCACCACCTACACCGACACCTTCGCGGTGAGCAGTGCCGACGGTACCGCGACCGCAGTGACAGTGACCATCACCGGCAGCAATGACGCTGCCGTGCTGTCCTCGGCCAGCGTCACGCTGACCGAAGCCGATGCCCCACTGACCACCAACGGCACCCTGACCATCAGCGACGTCGACAGCGCCGCGACCTTCGTCGCCCAGACCAACACCGCCGGCAGTTACGGCCAGTTCTCCCTCGGCACCGATGGTGCCTGGAGCTACGTCGCCGATAGCGCCCACAACGAGTTCGTCGCTGGCACTACCTACACCGACACCTTTGCGGTGAGCAGTGCCGACGGCACCCTCACGTCGGTCACCGTGCATATTCTCGGCAGCAACGACGCTGCCGTGCTGTCCTCGGCCAGCGTCACGCTGACCGAAGCCGATGCCCCGCTGACCACGGCTGGCACCCTCACCATTAGCGACGTCGACAGCGCCGCGACCTTCGTCGCCCAGACCAACACCGCCGGCAGTTACGGCCAGTTCTCCCTCGGCACTGACGGTGCCTGGAGCTACGTCGCCGATAGCGCCCACAACGAGTTCGTCGCCGGCACCACCTACACCGACACCTTCGTGGTGAGCAGTGCCGACGGTACCGCGACCGCAGTGACAGTGACCATCACCGGCAGCAATGACGCTGCCGTGCTGTCCTCGGCCAGCGTCACGCTGACCGAAGCCGATGCCCCGCTGACCACGGCTGGCACCCTGACCATCAGCGACGTCGACAGCGCCGCGACCTTCGTCGCCCAGTCCAACACCGCCGGCAGCTACGGCCAGTTCTCCCTCGGCACCAATGGTGCCTGGAGCTATGTCGCCGACTCCGCCCACAACGAGTTCGTCGCCGGCACCACCTACACCGACACCTTCGCGGTGAGCAGTGCCGACGGTACCGCGACCGCAGTGACAGTGACCATCACCGGCAGCAATGACGCTGCCGTGCTGTCCTCGGCCAGCGTCACGCTGACCGAAGCCGATGCCCCGCTGACCACCAACGGCACCCTGACCATCAGCGACGTCGACAGCGCCGCGACCTTCGTCGCCCAGACCAACACCGCCGGCAGTTACGGCCAGTTCTCCCTCGGCACTGACGGTGCCTGGAGCTACGTCGCCGATAGCGCCCACAACGAGTTCGTCGCTGGCACTACCTACACCGATACCTTCACGGTGAGCAGTGCCGACGGTACCGCGACCGCAGTGACAGTGACCATCACCGGCAGCAATGACGCTGCCGTGCTGTCCTCGGCCAGCATCACGCTGACCGAGACCGATGCCCCGCTGACCACGGCTGGCACCCTCAGCATCAGCGATGTCGACAGCGCCGCAACTTTCGTCGCCCAGACCAACACCGCCGGCAGTTACGGCCAGTTCTCCATCAGCACGGGCGGTGCCTGGAGCTACGTCGCCGATAGCGCCCACAACGAGTTCATCGCCGGCACCACCTACACCGATACCTTCACGGTGAGCAGTGCCGACGGCACCGCGACCGCAGTGACAGTGACCATCACCGGCAGCAATGACGCTGCCGTGCTGTCCTCGGCCAGCGTCACGCTGACCGAAACCGATGCCCCACTGACCACCAACGGCACCCTGACCATCAGCGACGTCGACAGCGCCGCGACCTTCGTCGCCCAGTCCAACACCGCCGGCAGTTACGGCCAGTTCTCCATCAGCACGGGCGGTGCCTGGAGCTACGTCGCCGATAGCGCCCACAACGAGTTCGTCGCTGGCACTACCTACACCGATACCTTCACGGTGAGCAGTGCCGACGGTACCGCGACCGCAGTGACAGTGACCATCACCGGCAGCAATGACGCTGCCGTGCTGTCCTCGGCCAGCATCACGCTGACCGAGACCGATGCCCCGCTGACCACGGCTGGCACCCTCAGCATCAGCGATGTCGACAGCGCCGCAACTTTCGTCGCCCAGACCAACACCGCCGGCAGTTACGGCCAGTTCTCCATCAGCACGGGCGGTGCCTGGAGCTACGTCGCCGATAGCGCCCACAACGAGTTCATCGCCGGCACCACCTACACCGATACCTTCACGGTGAGCAGTGCCGACGGCACCGCGACCGCAGTGACAGTGACCATCACCGGCAGCAATGACGCTGCCGTGCTGTCCTCGGCCAGCGTCACGCTGACCGAAACCGATGCCCCACTGACCACCAACGGCAGTCTGACCATCAGCGACGTCGACAGCGCCGCGACCTTCGTCGCCCAGACCAACACCGCCGGCAGTTACGGCCAGTTCTCCCTCGGCACCGATGGTGCCTGGAGCTACGTCGCCGATAGCGCCCACAACGAGTTCGTCGCCGGCACCACCTACACCGATACCTTCACGGTGAGCAGTGCCGACGGCACCCTCACCTCGGTCACCGTGCATATTCTCGGCAGCAACGACGCTGCCGTGCTGTCCTCGGCCAGCGTCACGCTGACCGAAACCAATGCCCCACTGAGCACCAACGGCACCCTGACCATCAGCGACGTCGACAGCGCCGCGACCTTCGTCGCCCAGACCAATACCGCTGGCAGTTACGGCCAGTTCTCCATCGGCACTGACGGTGCCTGGAGCTACGTCGCCGATAGCGCCCACAACGAGTTCATCGCCGGCACCACCTACACCGATACCTTCACGGTGAGCAGTGCCGACGGCACCGCGACCGCAGTGACAGTGACCATCACCGGCAGCAATGACGCTGCCGTGCTGTCCTCGGCCAGCATCACGCTGACCGAGACCAATGCCCCACTGAGCACCAACGGCACCCTGACCATCAGCGACGTCGACAGCGCCGCGACCTTCGTCGCCCAGTCCAATACCGCTGGCAGTTACGGCCAGTTCTCCATCGGCACTAATGGCGCCTGGAGCTACGTCGCCGACTCTGCTCACAACGAGTTCGTCGCCGGCACCACCTACACCGACACCTTCACGGTACTCAGTGCCGACGGCACCGCGACCGCAGTGACAGTGACCATCACCGGCAGCAATGACGCTGCCGTGCTGTCCTCGGCCAGCATCACGCTGACCGAAACCGATGCCCCGCTGACCACCAACGGCACCCTGACCATCAGCGACGTCGACAGTGCCGCAACTTTCGTCGCCCAGACCAACACCGCCGGCAGTTACGGCCAGTTCTCCCTCGGCACCAATGGTGCCTGGAGCTATGTCGCCGACTCCGCCCACAACGAGTTCGTCGCCGGCACCACCTACACCGACACCTTCGCGGTGAGCAGTGCCGATGGCACCCTCACCTCGGTCACCGTCCACATCACTGGCAGCAACGACGCGCCGGTAATGACGGCTGGTGGGTCTCTGTCATACACAGAAAACCAAGTAGCGACGACGATCAACTCGGCGCTGACGGTCACCGATATCGACAGTAGCAACCTGACGGGCGCGACAGTATCGATCACCAGTAACTTCGCCACGGGTCAAGACGTACTCGCGTTCACCAACCAGAACGGCATTACCGGCAGCTACAACGCTGGCACTGGCGTGCTGACACTGACCGGAGCTGCTACGGTGGCGCAGTATCAGACCGCGCTGCGCTCGGTGACCTACTCCAACAGTAGCGACAACCCTTCAACGACGGCGCGCACCATTAGCTTCCAGGTGGATGATGGGACGGCGGCCAACCATGCCAGCAATGTCGCAACAACGACCGTCACGGTGTCGGCAGTCAACGAAGCACCGACGACTTCTGGCTTGGCCATAACCGAGACGTCGATCAGCTTCGTCGCGGCCGACCCGGACAATGCGACGCTGTCGCTGCAGAGTCCATTTGCCGCAGCATTCGGCAACCCCTCGATCACCAGCGGCGCCAGCACGAATCTGTCCCCCGTGGAGCAAGGCTCCGTGGTGTCGGGTACCTTGCAGGTGAAAGATGGCAGTGTTGCGGCGAGCGTGGTGGAACTCTATCTCGGCACGAGCGCGGGCAACAACTTCCAGGCGGGCAGTTCCGATACGGCGATCTACGGCTTCGGTGGCACGGACAATCTGTCCGGCGGTGCCGGTGCTGACTGGATTTTTGGCGGCGCGGGCAACGACGTGATCGTTGGCGCGGCGAATGACCGCCTGCTCGACGGCGGCACCGGAACCGATACCCTCAATGTCGGTAGTGTCTTCATCAATACGAGCGACAGCCAGATCGCGAACATTGAAAGCATACAACTCACCGCAGCGTCAGGAGTACTGATCCTGAACGCTCAAACCGAAAGCTTCACCATCTTTGGTACTTCGGGTGCCGATCAAATCGTCACGGGCAGCGGGAATGACACGATCTTTGGCACTGACAACGACACACTGCTGGATGGCGGTACTGGCACCGACACCCTGGGTACGGGTCCCAACTTCACGAGCACAAGCGACGGGCAAATTACCGGTATCGAGAATGTATTGATCGGAACGGCAGCGACCCTGAACCTCTCCAACCAGACCGAAGGCTTCACCATTACCGGTTCTTCGGGTGTCGACACCATCACCGGCGGCACAGGTGCAGACAGCATCAGCGCGGCGGGTGGCAACGACATCATCAACGGTGCGCAGAACGACACGCTGCTCGACGGCGGAACCAATACCGATACGCTCAACGTCAGCGCGAACTTCACCAGCACCAGCAACGCCCAGATCGCCAATATCGAAAACGTGACGCTGACGGTTTCAGGGCTGACGCTCAACCTGGGCAACCAGACCGAAGCCTTCAATATCAATGGCTCATCCGGCGTCGATAACATCAGCGGCGGCAGCGGGGCCGACACCATCAACGGCCAGGCGGGCAACGATACGCTGACCGGTAATGGCGGGGCTGACCAATTCCGGTTGCGCACCAACGGTGGCACGGACACGATCACCGACTACACGGACAACATCGACAAGATTGGCTTCCTGGGTGGTGCCGTGACGGGTGGTGTCGGCTTCACAACCGCAGGGAGTTCGGCCGGTACAGCGCTGCTCTCCGCCGACTTTCAAACTCGCAACAGCATCAGCAACATCAACAACAATGACGACAACAAGATTGATCTGATCGACGCGAGTTCGCAGACGACGTCACAGATCACAACCGGCACTGGCGGCGGTGCCACCAACACCTACGTGATCGTATTCAACTCGACGACCGGCAAGGGCGAAATCTGGTTTGACACAGACTGGAGCAATACGGCGAGTCGGGTACAAGTGGCAACGCTGAACAACGTTACAACGTTGGCCGGGGTCGCTAACATCACAGCCTCAGACATCGTTGTCCATGACAGTATCCTCGGTCCAGCCGGTGTTGCCGGCAGCCCGATTAACCTGGGCCTGACCGATGCGGTGACTCACGCAGATGTCACCACGGTGAGCATTTCCGGTCTTCCCGCAGGCTGGACCCTGAACCAGGGCACCGACAATGGCAACGGCACCTGGACGGTGGACCAGAGCAGCCTGGACACACTGACGGTCACAACAGCGGCGGATTTCGTGGGCGCCAGGGTTTTGCCAGTCACCATGACCTGGACCAATGCCGATGGCACGGTGGAAAGCGAAGTCATTCGTGACAACGTCGAGGCCTACGCCCCCGGCTCGCCAATCTTCGCCTTGTCAGCGGACGACAACCTCACCGGTTCCAGCAGCGCCGACCTGTTCGTGTTCGCCCAGCCGATCGGCAATAACGTCATCCATGGCTTCGATGCGGCGGCGGACAAGATCGACTTGATCGGCTTCACCGGTGTCACTGGTTATGCTGACTTGAGTATCGCTAACGACGCAAACGGCGATGCGCTGGTCAACATCGGCTCCGGCCAGACGGTCACCCTGAAAGGTGTCGATGCGGCGGACTTGTGCGAAGCGAACTTCCAGTTCGATGTGGACCCGCTCACCAACAACGCCGGTACCCTCAGCATTGCCGACGGCGCGATCATGCCGTTCGGTGGCAGCATCCATAACACCGGCACGATCGAGCTCGGCTCTGCCGGCAGTGCGACCCACCTTGAGATTCTGTTTCGTGGCGCAACCTTGACCGGTGGCGGTCAGGTGCAGCTATCCGACAGCGCGCAGAACGTGATTTTCGGTGGCAGCGCCGACACCGTGCTGACCAATGCCGACAACCGCATTTCCGGTGCCGGCCAGTTGGGCGCAGGGCAGATGGTGCTGGTCAATGCGGGGCTGATCCTGGCCAGCGGGCTGAACAGTCTGGTGCTCGACACCGGCACCCACACCATCACCAACAGCGGAGTGCTGGAATCTACGGGTACAGGCGGCATGACGGTGGCCAGTGCGGTCGACAACTCCGGCCACCTGTGGGCCAATGGTGGCGACCTGCACCTGCTGGCCGACGTGACCGGCAATGGCAATGCCACCATCGACGGCGACGCAACCCTGAGCTTCGATGGCACCGCCCATACCTCAGTCGCCTTCCACGGCGAAGGTGCAGGCACGCTGGTGATCGCACAGGCCGAAGCGGCGAGCTCGCTGGTCGGCATCCTCGGTCTGGAAAGCGATGACATGCTGACCTTCGGCGATCTCGCCTTCGGCGCCAACACCCAACTCAGCTACAACGCCAACGCCTCTGGCGCCGGCGGCCTGCTGACGGTGGATGACGGTGTGCACCGGGCTGAAGTGAATCTGCTGGGGCACTACTCGGTGAATGACTTCCAGGCCACCGACGGCGGCGAGGCCGGCACCCAGGTCAGTTACCACGGCGAATCCAGCGGCACACTGGTGGGGAGTATGGCGGCGGACGTACTCAGTGGCGGCGACGGCAACGACATCATTGTGGGTCGTGGCGGGGAGGATACTCTCAGCGGTGGCGCGGAAGCCGATGTGTTCGCCTACTTCAACGTGAATGAAGGCGGCGACCATATTCTCGACTACAACTTCGCCGAAGGTGACACAGTCGACCTCTGCGCATTGCTCAGTGCCAACTTCGTTAGCGGTACCAGCCAGGTGTCCGACTTTGTCCAACTGGCGCAGTCCGGCAGCGACATCACCGTGAAGGTGGATGTCGATGGCGCAGCCAATGGTACGAACTTCGCCGATGTGGCGGTCCTTGCCAACACGGGCACGAGCGGTACCGATCTGGTGCGCACCTGGTTTGGGGAGGCTGACCATACGCTGACGGCTTGATGTTGGGCTGGAGTTGAATCCAACGCTGCAGACAGCCACAAAAAAGCCCCACCAGATCACTCTGTGTGGGGCTTTCAAATTTATGGTGTCCCAGGGCAGGTTCGAACTGCCAACCTTCCCCTTAGGAGGGGGATGCTCTATCCAATTGAGCTACTGAGACGCAAAGCGGGCAACGAGCGTCGCGCGGCAAGGACGGCGTGCATGTTAACCAGCAGGCCGGCGTTTGTCATGTCATCCGTGGGGCTTTTTGCCTGTGGGCTTTATCCGCCCGGATGCCCTGATCGTGCAATCTGCAATGAGGCAGTCAGCCATCATTGCAGTCTGCACGAAAAAGCCGACCAAAAATCAACACAACCCACTGATTTTTAAAGGAAAAAATGATAATAAAAGCTGGTATGCAGTGTGCATTGTCTACTTCATAGAAAGTGGCTCGGGGTCAGCCCTCACTTTTGCGGAGTATGCCCATGAACAGCACCCTGCTTGTGCTCAATGCGTTGGCTCTGGCCGCCCTGGTTGGCCTGATTGTGCAACCTGACGGTATTGCCGTGCCTGCGCAGGCGGCGCCATCGATGAAGGCGCAGCTGGCGGTGTTCGCTACCCAGCCCGCGCCGGTACAGAACGCACCCAGGGTCAGCAGCGAACGGCTGGTATTCTAGGGCTCAGTTCGCGCCAAGCAAGCCTTGTTCGCGCAACAGCGCGAGCAAACGCTGTACCGCAACGGCCAGCGACGTGGAGTTGTCGAGTACCTGTACCTCGCCGTCCTCTACCCTCACCTGCTGGGCACGCGCCAGACGCAGCTCGATGTCTTGCGCAGATTCCCGTGCGCGATCCAGCAAGCGCTGGCGCAATACGTGGTGATCCACCCGCAGCAGCACCGCTAACAGATCCGGGTAGCGTTCACGGGCCTGCTGCAAATGCACGCGCGAACCATTGACCAGCACCGCATGCCCCTCGGTCAGCCAGGCATCGATCTGCACCGGTATGCCATACGCCAGGCCGTTGGCCCGCCACTGCAGGGCAAAAGCGCCCTCGGTGCTCAGGCGCTCGAACTGTTCAGCAGATACACCCAGCGCATCTTCGCCTTTGGCCTCGGCCGAGCGGGTAATCACGCGCCGGGCAACGTGCACGTTATGGCGTTGAAGTTCGTTGCGCGCCGCATCAATCAGGGAATCTTTTCCGGCCCCAGAGGGTCCCATCAGGTACACCAGTCGGCCCGGGGTTGCTGTACGCTGCGTCGCGCTTGCGTCATGCTGCATAGCCACTATGCTCAATGGTAGGAAAGCACACGCATTCTAGACGCTTTCCGTGGCTGTTTCCGCTTGTTGCATGCTGTAGCCGACGAAGGTCTGAATAACCGGAAACCGAGAAAATGAAAACTTTTCAAACCAGTGCTCATTTCTGATAATTGGTACTGGCAAAACGCCTTTATCCGGTTCAATATTTGTCACAGAATTGACGCCAAGGAACCGGCGATAATGAGGCATGATTCACACCTCATTCACAATTCAGGTTGAACATTTTGACGCCGGGATGGTCGTAGTGACATCGTGCGGCCAATTTCGAGAACCGCTTCCCCCTGAACTAAAACCGGTCAATTATATGCGCCCAATGAAACAGGCTATTTACTCAAGCCGCACCGCTGACAAATTCGTCGTCCGCCTCCCCGACGGAATGCGTGAGCGCATTGCCGAGGTAGCGCGCAACCATCACCGCAGCATGAACTCGGAAATCATCGCTCGCCTGGAGCAAAGCCTTATTCAGGAAGGCGCACTGGGTGAAGAACTGAGCATGCGTCTGGACAGCCCGGAACTGTCCCTGCACGAACGCGAACTGTTGCAACGTTTCCGCCAGCTTTCCCATCGCCAGCAGAATGCGCTGGTGTCGTTGATTGCCCATGACGCCGAGATGGCCGCTGACGCTTCCTGATTCCGCGGCTCAATCCCCCAAGGCCAATGCTCGCGCATTGGCTTTTTTTGCCTGCGGCGCGCCGATCACACGCCTGGCCAGTTGCAAAGCAGCCAGGGCAGTAAACGCCAGGCAAAAAAAACACCCCTCGCGAGGGGTGTTTTTTTGCCTGATGGCCAATCAGAGCAGGAAGATGGTGGCAAGGCCAAGGAAGATAAAGAAGCCACCACTGTCGGTCACTGCCGTGATCATCACGCTGGAGCCCATCGCCGGATCGCGACCCAGGCGCACCAGGGTCATCGGGATCAACACCCCCATCAGCGCCGCCAGCAACAGGTTGAGGGTCATGGCGCCGGTCATCACCACGCCGAGCGACCAGCTGTCGTACAGCAGGTAGGCGACCACCCCGATCACCCCACCCCAGATCAGGCCGTTGATCAGCGACACCGCCAGCTCCTTGCGCATCAACCGCGAGGTGTTGCCGGGGCTAACCTGGTCCAGGGCCATGGCGCGCACGATCATGGTGATGGTCTGGTTACCGGAGTTGCCGCCGATACCGGCAACGATCGGCATCAACGCCGCCAGTGCCACCAGTTTTTCAATCGAGCCTTCGAACAGGCCGATCACTCGCGAGGCAACGAAGGCGGTGATCAGGTTGATCGCCAGCCACGCCCAACGGTTGCGCAGCGAGCGCCAGACCGAGGCGAAGATGTCTTCTTCTTCGCGCAGACCAGCCATGCTCAGCACTTCGTTTTCGCTCTCTTCACGAATCAGGTCGACCATCTCGTCGATGGTCAGACGGCCGATCAGGCGATCGCTCTTGTCGACCACCGGCGCGGAGATCAGGTCGTAACGTTCGAACGCCTGAGCGGCATCGTAGGCGTCTTCGTCCGGGTGGAAACTCACCGGATCGCTGGCCATGACCTCGGCGACTTTCTTCTCCGGGTCGTTGACCAGCAAACGCTTGATCGGCAGCACACCCTTGAGGATGCCGTCGTAATCGACCACGAAGAGTTTGTCGGTGTGGCCTGGCAGCTCCTTGAGCCGGCGCAGGTAACGCAAGACGACTTCGAGGCTGACGTCTTCGCGGATGGTGACCATCTCGAAGTCCATCAGCGCACCGACCTGATCCTCGTCGTAGCTCAGAGCCGAACGCACGCGTTCGCGCTGCTGGGCATCGAGGCTTTCCATCAGCTCGTGGACAACGTCACGGGGCAGCTCTGGCGCCAGGTCGGCCAGTTCGTCGGCGTCCATTTCCTTGGCGGCGGCGAGCAGCTCGTGATCGTCCATGTCGGCGATCAGGGTCTCACGGACCGAGTCGGACACTTCCAGGAGGATGTCACCGTCGCGCTCGGCCTTGACCAGTTGCCAGACGGTCAAACGATCGTCCAGCGGCAGGGCCTCGAGGATGTGAGCAACGTCAGCGGAGTGCAGATCGTCGAGCTTGCGCTGCAGCTCGACCAGGTTCTGGCGGTGAACCAGGTTTTCTACCAGGTCATGGTGATGACCTTCCTGACGGTGGGTCAGGTCTTCGACCACGCGTTGACGGTGCAGCAGTTCGACCACCTGGGCCAGGCGATCCTGCAGGCTCTCTTGCGTCTTTTTTACTTCGATTTCAGTCATAGGCGAACTCCACTCCCAGCAGCGGAGCACGCCGGGAGGATCAATCAGTCAATTCTTGATTGGCAAAACTTGCTATTGAGTAACTACTGGGTAAGTCCATGGTGGGATTCCACAAGCCCCGGCGGGGCTGACGGGCGCAATCATACACCGCTTGAGCTGTCTGAGTGCTGAAAAAATCGCGGCTAGAACAATCGTTTGCGAGACATTGTTGTGACAACGTGTGCAGCCAACAGTGCGACGGCGGCAACGCGAAAAAAAACACATCGGGGTCGGCAAAAAATGGCGCGGGGCAGGCACGGCAACGATGACAGTTTATGTATCGCGCCTTACCGGAAGATGAACGCCGGAAAGCAAAAAGCCCGCCTTGATAGGCGGGCTTTCTGTTGTATGGTGCACTCAGGAGGATTCGAACCTCCGACCGCTCGGTTCGTAGCCGAGTACTCTATCCAGCTGAGCTATGAGTGCAGGTTGGCGCTTGATGGACCAGATCACCTCTGGTTACAGCTAAAGCAACTTTCAAATTGAAAATGGCTTTGATGTATGGTGCACTCAGGAGGATTCGAACCTCCGACCGCTCGGTTCGTAGCCGAGTACTCTATCCAGCTGAGCTATGAGTGCAGGGTTGGCGCTTGATGGACCAGATCACCTCTGGTTGCAGCTGAAGCAACTTTCAAACTGAAAATGGCTTCGTCGTATGGTGCACTCAGGAGGATTCGAACCTCCGACCGCTCGGTTCGTAGCCGAGTACTCTATCCAGCTGAGCTATGAGTGCATTTGTTACCGCGCATTATAGGCCGCTAAATCATTTTGCCAACCACTTTTTCGTTTAATTTCAACGACTTAGGCGATTCAGGCAGATTACAGCGTCCTACATGAATAATGGCGGAGAAGGGGGGATTCGAACCCCCGATACCCTTGTGAGGTATACTCCCTTAGCAGGGGAGCGCCTTCGGCCACTCGGCCACCTCTCCGCAACACGGGGCGTATAATAACCAGACCCTTCCCCGTTTGCAAACTCTTTTTTGAAAAAAACTCGATAAAAATTAATGGGTTGGTTCTTCGTCCTTCTCTTTCTTGATCCGCAGGTAGATTTCCTCACGGTGGACGGCCACTTCTTTAGGGGCATTTACCCCGATCCGCACTTGGTTTCCTTTGACGCCGAGCACGGTCACGGTGATTTCGCCGTCGCCAATGATCAGGCTCTCGGCGCACCGACGAGTCAGAATCAACATAGCTTTCTCCTCACGCAATTCAGTTCAGGGATAACAGTCTGCAAAAAAAAGGGCTTCAGCCTACAACCCGTGACGGCTGCCGACCTACGCCTAAGTATTGACTAGCGCGAGCAAAAGCACAGATTTCTCACACCAGCCAGAAAAACGAAGGGCGCGGCCAAGCCGCGCCCCTGAGGCAGTCGCCTTACTCACCCTGTCGGGCAGGGGCGTCCAGCTCGAAGGCGGTGTGCAGGGCGCGCACCGCCAGCTCCAGGTACTTCTCTTCGATAACCACCGAGACCTTGATCTCGGAAGTGGAGATCATCTGGATGTTGATGCTCTCCTTGGCCAGCGCTTCGAACATGCGGCTGGCCACACCGGCGTGGGAACGCATGCCGACGCCGACGATCGAGACCTTGGCGATGTTGGTGTCACCCACCACTTCGCGGGCGTTGAGCTCCGCGGCAGTCTTGTCCAGGACCTTGTGGGCCTTGTCGTAGTCGTTGCGATGCACGGTGAAGGTGAAGTCGGTGGTGTTATCGTGCGAAACGTTCTGCACGATCATGTCGACTTCGATGTTCGCGGCACTGATAGGGCCGAGGATCTTGAAAGCAACGCCCGGGGTATCCGGTACGCCACGAATGGTCAGCTTGGCTTCATCGCGATTGAAGGCGATGCCGGAAATGATCGGCTGTTCCATGGATTCCTCTTCATCAATGGTAATGAGGGTACCCGGACCCTCCTGGAAGCTGTGCAGCACGCGCAGCGGGACGTTGTACTTGCCGGCGAACTCGACAGCGCGGATCTGCAACACCTTGGAACCGAGGCTGGCCATTTCCAGCATCTCTTCAAAGGTGATCTTGTCCAGGCGCTGGGCCTGGGCCACCACGCGCGGGTCGGTGGTGTAGACACCATCGACATCGGTGTAGATCTGGCACTCGTCAGCCTTCAGCGCTGCCGCCAGGGCCACGCCGGTGGTATCGGAGCCACCACGACCAAGGGTGGTGATGTTGCCGTGCTCGTCGACACCCTGGAAACCTGCGACCACCACCACGCGGCCGGCCTTGAGGTCGCCACGGATTTTCTGATCGTCGATCTGCAGGATACGCGCCTTGTTGTGCGCGCTGTCGGTGAGGATCCGCACCTGGTTACCGGTGTAGGACACCGCCGGAATACCGCGCTTGATCAGGGCCATGGCCAGCAAGGCGATGGTCACCTGCTCGCCGGTGGAGACGATCACATCCAGTTCACGCGGAACCGGCTGATCGCTGATCTTCTTGGCCAGGTCGATCAGGCGATTGGTTTCACCGCTCATCGCCGACAGTACAACCACCAGGTCATCGCCGGCTTCGCGGAACTTCTTGACCTTGTCGGCAACCTGCTCGATTCGCTCGACTGTGCCGACCGAGGTACCGCCAAATTTCTGTACGATCAACGCCATTTCAAAGCCGCCTCAGCCCATGAAGGGCACCCAATAAACATTCAAACGACGCCATGGCCCGCCACTAGACAGCGGGCCGATGTACGCCTTAAACGCCCTGCTCCACGAATGGCACGGTCAGGGCCAGCGCGTTGTCCAGCGCTGCGGTGTCTACGCCACCACCTTGCGCCATGTCCGGACGACCACCGCCCTTGCCACCCACCGCGGCAGCGGCTTGTTTCATCAAATCACCGGCTTTGAGTTGGCCAGTCAGGTCCTTGGTCACACCGGCAACCAGTACGACCTTTTCCTCATGGACACTGCCGAGCAGGATCACTGCGCGGCCGAGTTTGTTCTTCAGCTGATCGACCAGCGCCAGCAGCGCCTTGCCGTCCTGGCCATCGAGACGCGCGGCCAGGACCTTGACGCCCTTGACCTCGACGGCTGCGTTGGACAGGTCGTCGCCAGCAGCGCTGGCGGCCTTGGCCTGCAGTTGCTCCAGCTGTTTTTCCAGCTGGCGGTTGCGCTCGAGCACGGCCGAGAGCTTGTCGATCAGGTTGTCGCGACTGCCCTTGACCAGTTGCGCGGCTTCCTTGAGCTGCTCTTCGGCAGCGTTCAGGTACGCCAGTGCGGCAGCGCCGGTGACCGCTTCGATCCGGCGTACGCCGGAGGCCACGCCACCTTCGCTGATGATCTTGAGCAGGCCGATATCACCGGTACGCTTGGCGTGGATACCGCCGCACAGTTCGACGGAGAAATCGCCGCCCATGCTCAGCACCCGCACGCTGTCGCCGTACTTCTCGCCGAACAGCGCCATGGCGCCCTTCTGCTTGGCGGTTTCGATATCGGTCTCTTCGGTTTGCACCTCGGAGTTCTTGCGCACTTCGCGGTTGACGATGTCTTCCAGGGCCTTGAGCTGCTCTGGCTTGACCGCCTCGAAGTGACTGAAGTCGAAGCGCAGGCGCTGGCTATCGACCAGCGAGCCCTTCTGTTGTACGTGATCGCCCAGCACCTGGCGCAGCGCCGCGTGCAGCAGGTGGGTGGCGGAGTGGTTCAGCGAGGTGGCGTGCTGGACATCGGCATCGACGCGGGTCTGCACCTGAGTACCGACGACCAGGGTGCCGCTGGCCACCACACCGTGGTGCAGGAAGGCGCCGCCGGTCTTGGTGGTGTCGCGCACGTCAAAGCGCACATTGCCGGCCTGCAGGTAGCCGGTGTCACCGACCTGGCCGCCGGATTCGGCGTAGAACGGCGTGCGGTCGAGGATGACCACGCCCTCCTCGCCTTCGCCCAACTGTTCGACGACTTTACCGTCCTTATAAAGAGCAACGATGTTGGCGCTGCCTTCGGTGGCGCTGTAGCCGGTGAACTCGGTGGCCACATCGACCTTGACCAGGGTGTTGTAGTCCAGGCCGAAGGCGCTGGCGGAACGGGCGCGCTCACGCTGGGCTTCCATCTCGCGCTCGAAGCCTGCCTCGTCGATGGTCAGCTCGCGTTCGCGGGCGATGTCGGCGGTCAGGTCCATCGGGAAACCGTAGGTGTCGTACAGTTTGAACACCACGTCGCCCGGTACCACGGTACCCTTGAGCTCGGCCAGGTCCTGCTCGAGGATCTTCAGGCCCTGCTCCAGGGTCTTGGCGAACTGCTCTTCTTCAGCCTTGAGCACGCGCTCGATGTTGGCCTGCTGCTGCGTGAGCTCAGGGAAGGCTTCGCCCATCTCGGCCACCAGGGCGGCAACGATCTTGTAGAAGAAGCTGCCGGTGGCGCCCAGCTTGTTACCGTGGCGGCAGGCGCGACGGATGATGCGGCGCAGCACGTAGCCACGGCCTTCGTTGGACGGCAGCACGCCGTCGGCAATCAGGAAGCTGCAGGAACGGATGTGGTCGGACACCACCTTGAGCGACGACTGCTCCTGGTTGGCGCAGCCAATGGCGGCGGCCGAAGCGCTGAGCAGGTTGCGGAACAGGTCGATCTCGTAGTTCGAGTGCACGTGCTGCATGACCGCACTGATACGCTCCAGGCCCATGCCGGTATCCACCGACGGCGCTGGCAGCGGGTGCAGCACGCCATCGGCGGTGCGGTTGAACTGCATGAAGACGTTGTTCCAGATCTCGATGTAGCGATCGCCATCTTCTTCCGGCGAGCCGGGTGGGCCGCCCCAGATGTCGGCGCCGTGGTCGTAGAAGATCTCGGTGCACGGGCCGCACGGGCCGGTATCGCCCATGGTCCAGAAGTTATCGGAGGCGTATGGCGCGCCCTTGTTGTCACCAATGCGCACCATGCGCTCGGCCGGCACGCCGATCTCTTTGGTCCAGATGTCGTATGCCTCATCGTCGCTGGCATAGACGGTGACCCAGAGTTTCTCTTCCGGCAGGTTCAGCACCTTGGTCAGGAAGGTCCAGGCGTAGGTGATGGCGTCACGCTTGAAGTAGTCACCGAAGCTGAAGTTACCCAGCATTTCGAAGAAGGTGTGGTGACGGGCGGTGTAGCCGACGTTTTCCAGGTCGCTGTTCTTGCCGCCGGCGCGCACGCACTTCTGGCTGCTGGTGGCGCGGGTGTAGGCGCGCTTTTCCTGACCAAGGAAGCAGTCCTTGAACTGGTTCATCCCCGCGTTGGTGAACAGCAGGGTCGGGTCGTTGCCCGGAATCAAGGAGCTGGAGGCAACTCGGGTGTGTCCCTGCTCTTCGAAGAAGCGAAGGAAGGCTTCACGGATTTCTGCGCTTTTCATAGGTTCTTCCACGGAAACGGCGGCCTTAAGGCAAATGCTTGCGTCAAATTGACGAAACGACGGCAAAGGGCCGCATTATATCGGGCCTTCGGCTTGGGTGCAGTGTGTTTATGCTATAGAAACCGTCAATTGGACGGCCTGCAACGACAACGACAGCGAAAAACCGCTCACCGCCACCCCGCCGGGCCTCTACGGGCCTGATTTTGATCTGGTGACACGGTATTACTGGGGCCGCACACAGCAATTGGCAAGGTTTCCCGGATGAAATGTCATTCATCCGGGAAAAAACGTTAGCAGCCTATACGTTTACCTGACATCTGTGCTAATAATTCCCCGCCGCCGAGTATCGACGGCAACGTTCTCAGGGCGGGGTGCAATTCCCCACCGGCGGTAATTGCGCGCAACGCGCATAGCCCGCGAGCGCTTGCAGGCCAGCCTGCAAGGTCAGCAGACCCGGTGTGATTCCGGGGCCGACGGTCATAGTCCGGATAAAGAGAGAACGGGATAGGTGCAGCCGCGCCTGTCGTTGTGCACCTGCACGGCGAAATCCCCTTCGATCCAGCGCCCTGTTTCTCATACAAACAGGAGTCCGTTTCAATGCAACCCACCGCAATCGATAGCAAGAACCCTTCCCACGAGCGCATCGCCTTCATCCAGGCCTGCTGGCACAAGGAAATTGTCGACCAGGCACGCAAGGCCTTTGTCGAGGAAATGGGTAAACAAGGCTATCAGGCCAGCGACATCGACTTCTTCGAAGTCGGCGGCGCCTTCGAGATCCCCCTGCACGCCAAGCTGCTGGCCCGTGGCGGTCGCTACGCCGGTATCGTCGCCGCCGGCCTGGTGGTCGATGGCGGCCTGTACCGCCACGAGTTCGTTGCCCAGTCGGTGATCAGCGGCCTGATGCAGGTGCAACTGGAAACCGAAGTACCGGTGTTTTCGGTGGTGCTGACCCCGCACCACTTCCATGCCGGCGATGAGCACCAGAACTTCTACTTCGAACATTTCCTGGTCAAGGGGGCCGAGGCGGCCAAGACCTGTGCCGATACTTTGCAGAAGTTGCGCGCTCTGCGCCGCAATGAAGTGCCACAGAAGATGGCCGGCTGAGAATGCCGCTGGAGGAGCGGGCTTGTCCCACGATGCGATGCAGCAGGTAGATCGCAATCGCGGGGCAAGCCTGCCCCCACTCAATCAGCCCAGCTGTTCGGGGTTGGCGGGGACGATCAGGATCCCCGCCCGAAGGCCATTCTTGACCTTGGGGTTGGGGAAGATGATGCGGGCGCCCTGCTCCTCGACGATCCAGCGCGTATCGGCGATGTCCTCGGCCAGCAAGTAGCCTGGCTCAAGCTCGGAGAAGTTCTCGATATCCGCGGGCAGGTTCAGACGAAAGTGCTCGCTGTGCTTGATGATTTCGCGAGCCACGCTGAACAGCTGCAAACCATCCAGTGCTTCAGGCGCTTCAGGCTCAGTGCCTTCAATGATCTGTTTCAGGCGGGTTTCCAGGCGCTCGAGGTTGACCTGAGCGTTTTGCCCGAACGGCCGTGCCTTGCCCAGCTCCAGGGTAAAGGCTTCGGCCTCAAGCTGCTCATAGGTATAAGCGGTGAAGGTGATCGAGACCTTGCTTTGCAGCAGCACCGCCTCCATGCCGGCCGCGCCCAGGCGCGCCAGCTCGCGGCGCGAATGCTGGCGACCGTCCTTGTACGGATAGAGGGCGAACTGCTCGATCTTCGACCCGCGAATGGCAGTGTGCAGGTCGTAATGCAGGCGACTGCGCCCAGGGATGCTGAAGAAAGTCGCCGCCAGGCGCTCCAGTTCACAGGCACGCAGGGCTTCGGCACCACTGGTCTGATCGTGGCGGCCATTGAACAGGCGGTTGACGTCCTGCTCGATGTAACGCTCACCGCGGCGAATCGCCTCGGGGTTACCGAACAGGAAGAGAATACGGGCACAAGGCTTGAGATCGCCACGGGCGATGTCGTGCAGCAGCCGATCGAGCAACTCGATCGGTGCGGTTTCGTTGCCATGGATGCCTGCCGACAACAGCAGGTCCAGGCCATTGTCACGGGCTTCGGGTGGGCGCACTTCGAGGGCGCCCTCACCGAGCCAGCGCATACGTACGCCGTCGACAGTCAGCTGGGTCTTCTCTGCCGGTTCGCGACCGGCCAGGGTCAGTTCAAGCAGTTTGCCGAGGGCGAGCATGGGCTATTCCTTAGTGATGGTGGCCGCAATCAGGACCATGGACGTGATCATCATCGTCGCCGGCATCGGCCGGTTCCATTTCCAGCTGCAGGCTCACCAGGTTGGTGGCCAGTGGGCGCAGCAGCAGGTTGGCGTACTCGGTGTCGTCTTCTTCGACGTCGACGCCGATCAGCAGCTGACCACGGCCATCCTGCTGAATCCATACCTCCTTGCCTTGCCAGACCACCGCAAAGCGGGTGCAGGAAGTTTCCAGCTGGGTACCATCGTCATCTTCAAGGATCAGCTGCAGGGCGTCGGACATAGTCGAATTCTCTCTCAAGGTTGGAGTTGGAACGGATAGACCGAACCCAGTTTGAGGATCTGGGTCAGCTCATCCAGTGCCGTACGACATTCCAGCAACAGCTGCGGATCGGCCAGGTCGGTTTCGCTCAGGCGATCGCGGTAGTGCTTGTCGACCCACTGGGTCAGGGTGTCGTACAGCGGTGCGGTCATGATAACGCCTGGATTGACCGCCGCCAGTTCCGTTTCATTCAATGCCACGCGCAAGCGCAGGCACGCCGGCCCGCCGCCGTTCTGCATGCTCTGCTTGAGGTCGAAGACCTTGACCTCGCCAACCGGCCCGCCGGCGCTGGTCAGGGCGCTCAAATAAGCCCAGACCCGCTCGTTGTTGCGGCACTCTTCCGGCACGATCAGCAGCATCGAACCATCGGCGCGAGACAGCAACTGGCTGTTGAACAGGTAGGAACGCACTGCGTCCTCTACCGTGACAGCCGAGCGCGGTACGCAGATCGCCTTGAAGTTACCGCCCCGTTTAGCCAGTTTAGCCTGCAGTTGGGCAAGCATCGCCTCCGTCTCGAGGAAGGCGTCCTCGTGGTAGAACAGCACTTCGCCGTTACCCACCGCGATCACATCGTTATGGAACACGCCCTGGTCGATCACCGCCGGGTTCTGCTGGGCGTAGACCACACCCTCCTCGCTCAGCCCGTGCAGGCGTGCGACGGCTTGCGAGGCTTCGAGGGTCTGGCGCGCCGGGTACTTCTGCGGCGCCGGATAACGGGTGTCGAAGGCGCTGCGGCCATAGACGAAGAACTCGACGCCGGCCTCGCCATAGCTGCGGCAGAAGCGCGTGTGGTTGGCCGCGCCTTCATCACCGAACTGCGCCACGGCCGGCAGCGCCGCGTGGTGGGCAAAGTGCTGCGAATTGGCGAACATGGCGCCGAGCACGCGACTGGTTGTCGGGTGCTCGATGCTGCGGTGGTATTTGCAGTTGAGGTTGGCGGCGGTGAAATGCACGCGGCCGTCAGCGGTGTCGGCACTCGGGCTGACCGTGGCGGCGTTGGCCACCCACATGCTCGATGCCGAGCAACTGGCGACCAGCAGCGGCATGGCCTCTTTGGCTGCCCGCTCGATCACTTGCGCGTCAGTGCCGGCAAAGCCCAGGCGACGCAACGCGGCCACGTCCGGACGCTCCTGCGGGGCCAAAACACCCTGCTGGAAGCCCATCTCCATCAACGCCTTCATTTTCGCCAGGCCCTGACGCGCCGCTTCCCGCGGGTTGGACGCCTGCTGGCTGTTGCTTTGCGAAGCAACGTTGCCGTAGGACAGCCCGCCGTAGTTGTGCGTCGGTCCGACCAGACCATCAAAATTCACTTCAAACGATTTCATCGGCAAGGCTCCGTGGACCTTTTGTTATAGGGAGACGCCTGGCGTCAGTGTGGCGGGCAGGGTCAGGCTGGCGGTCTCCAGCGAGGCTACCGGGTAAGCGCAGTAATCGGCCGCGTAGTAGGCACTGGCGCGGTGGTTGCCGCTGGCCCCCACACCACCGAATGGCGCGCTGCTGGCGGCGCCGGTCAACTGCTTGTTCCAGTTGACGATACCGGCACGGCTTTGCAGCCAGAAGTACTGATAGCGCGCGTGGGAATCGGACAACAGGCCGGCTGCCAGGCCGTACTGGGTGTTGTTGGCCTCGGCGATCGCCGCATCGAAATCGCTGTAGCGAATCACCTGCAGCAGCGGGCCGAAGAATTCTTCGTCCGGGCGATCCGCTACCGCGCTGACATCGATGATGCCTGGGGTCAGCAAGGCCGCCGTGGCCTGCGGCTGGGTCATTTGCAGCAGCGCGATACCGCCGTTGCCCAGCAGTTGCGCCTGTGCATCGAGCAATGCCTTGGCCGCGCCCAGAGAGATCACCGAGCCCATGAACGGCGCCGGCTGCTGATCAAACGCACCGACAGAGATGTTCTTGCTCACCTCGACCAGCCGCTTGAGCAGCGCATCGCCCCAGGCGCCTTGCGGTACCAGCAGGCGGCGCGCACAGGTGCAGCGCTGGCCGGCGGAAATGAACGCCGACTGGATAATGGTGTACACCGCGGCGTCCAGGTCTTTGACCTCGTCGACCACCAGCGGGTTGTTGCCGCCCATCTCCAGGGCCAGGATCTTGTCCGGACGCCCGGCGAACTGCTGGTGCAGCAGGTTGCCGGTGCGGCTGGAGCCGGTGAAGAACAAGCCGTCGATGCCCGGGTTGGCGGCCAGGGCCACGCCGGTTTCGCGGGCGCCCTGGACCAGGTTGAGCACACCCGCCGGCAGGCCGGCCTCGATCCAGCACTTGACCGTCAGCTCGGCGACTTTCGGGGTCAGCTCGCTCGGCTTGAACACCACGGTGTTACCGGCCAGCAGCGCCGGCACGATGTGACCGTTGGGCAGATGGCCGGGGAAGTTGTACGGGCCGAACACCGCGACCACGCCATGGGGCTTGTGCCGCAGCACGGCGGTGGCATCGGCCAGCGGGCCGCTCTTTTCACCGGTGCGCTCGCGGTAGCTCTGTACCGAAATCGCCACCTTGTTGACCATGCTGGTCACTTCGGTCGCAGCTTCCCACAGCGGCTTGCCGGTTTCTTCACCGATGCAGCGTGCCAGTTCGTCGGCATTGGCCTTGAGCGCGGCGGCAAAGGCCTCGAGCACGCTGATGCGCGCGTCCAGCGACTGCAGCGCCCAGCCGGCAAAGGCCTGGCGTGCGGCCTTGACCGCACTGTCGACCTGCTCGGCATTGGCGCCCTGGCCTTGCCAGACAACCTGTTGGCTGACCGGATCGAGCGATTGCAGCGCTTCACCCTGCCCTGCCTGCCAGCTACCGGCGATAAAGTGAGTCGTCATTATTTGGCCTCCCGGGCAGCGGACAGTGGTACGGCACGCACCTGGTCACCGGCGCTCAGGCGCAGGCGTTTGGCGGTCTGTGGATCGACCACCAGGGTGCCGGCCGCCAGGCGCGCAGGTGCGGCGGTGATGCGGCAGTCTTCGCGCTTGCGGTTGTGGATGATGAAAGGGGTTGCGTCGTCGCCCGGGGTGCCAACGGCCAGTACCAGCGCCTGGCTGTCGTGCACGGCGCGGATCTTCGACGTTTCGCACTCCACCGCGGGGCCCGCGTCGAAGATGTCGACATAGCCCTGGTAGCTGAAGCCTTCGCTCTTGAGCATTGCCAACGCAGGCTCTGTGTCGGTATGCACCCGGCCAATCACACTGCGCGCCGCTTCCGAGAGGAAGCAGGTGTACAGCGGGAACTTGGGCATCAGCTCGGCGATGAAGGCCTTGTTGCCAACGCCGGTCAGGTAGTCGGCCTGGCTGAATTCCATCTTGAAGAAGTGCCGGCCCAGGCTTTCCCAGAACGGCGAGCGCCCCTGCTCATCGGACATGCCGCGCATTTCGGCGATGATCTTGTTGCCGAACAGCTCCGGGAACTCGGCGATGAACAACAGGCGCGCCTTGGCCAGCAGGCGGCCATTGAGACCACTGCGGTGATCGCCACGCAAGAACAGCGAGCACAGCTCGGAGTTGCCGGTCAGGTCGTTGGCCAGGAACAGGGTGGGGATTTCCCGATAGATGTTCAGTTCCTGGGACGCGCTGACGGTCAGGCCGACCCGGTAGTTGTACCAGGGCTCACGCAGGCCCACCGCACCGGCGATGGCGGAGATCCCCACCACCACGCCTTCGTCGTTTTCCAGCACGAACAGGTAATCGGCATCGCCACGCTCGGCTTCGCCACGGAAAGTCTTCTCGGCCCAGCCGACCCGGTGTGCCAGGCGCTCTTCGTTGGCCGGCAAGGTGGTCAGGCCGGTGCCGGTGCTGCGCGCCAGCTCGATCAGCGCGGGTAAATCGCTGCTGCGTACGGGACGAACGATCATGCTATCTCCTCGGGCGGCGGCCTTGGGCCTGCCGCAAAACTCGACCTGGGTGCTCGGTTATCGAACCGCAGGGATCAAACCGCGACCAGACGCACGCTGGCGCCTTCGCCGACGCCCAGGGCTTCGGCGGCTTCAAGACTCAGGCTGACCGGCTTGCCAGGTGCCCAATCGAGCTCCAGCAGCACCGCACGGTAATCCTGCAACTGGCCGTTGCAGACCAGGTACGGGCGCCCACCCTTGCTGGCGGTATCGTCCAGCTTGACCGGCATCACCCGGCTCTGGGCAATCGAGCGGATCCCGGAAACCCGCGCATGCAGGGTCGGACCGCCGTCGAAAATGTCGATGTAGTGATCGGTCTCGAAGCCTTCGCGCATCAGGATGTCGAAGGTGATCTGCGCCCGCGGGTGTACCTGGCCCATGGCCTCTTGCGCGGCATCCGGCAGCAGCGGCACGTAGATCGGGTAATGGGGCATCAGCTCGGCCAGGAAGGTCCGGCTCTTGAGACCGCACAGGCGCTCGGCCTCGGCGTAGTTGAGGTCGAAAAAGTTGCGCCCGATGGCGTCCCAGAACGGCGAATCGCCATGTTCGTCGCTGTAGCCGACGATCTCGGTCACCACCGATTCGGCAAAGCGCTCCGGGTGGGCGGCCATGAACAGCAGGCGGCCACGGGAGTTGAGCTCGGCCCAGCCGCTGCCGACCAGTTCCGGCAGCACGTAGAAGCTGGTCAGCAGGCTGTTGCCGGTCAGGTCGTGGCACTGCGACAGGACGTGAATCTTGTTGTGGATCTTCAGCTCCCGCGACGCATGCACGAAGGTCTCGTTACGAAAGCTGTAGAACGGCTCGGAATAGCCGGCCGAGGCAACGATGGCCGAACAGCCGACCAGCTTGCCGGTGCTGCTGTCTTCGAGGACGAAGAAATAGCTCTCCTCGCCATTGAAGCTGACTTCGGCAGCGAAGGACGTTTCCGAGGCGGCAATCTTGTCGCTCAGGCGACCGGCATCATCCGGCAAGGACGTGACACCAATGGGGCTGTCTGCGGCAAGACGCTGTACTTCGCCCAGATCAGCCATTTGCGCGGGGCGCATCACCAGCATGGTGTCACTCCTTTCGGGAAAACAGGCCGACATCCGCCGGCTCAGAGAAAAACAGCAGGCGCCCGCAGGCACCTGCTCTGGAATTCGGTTTCACCGGCCCCGCAGGGCCGATGAAAGGACCAAAGGCTTGAATCAGCCCTGAGTCAGTTTTGCCGCAGCACGCTCGAAACGGTCCAGGCCTTCGTCGATATCGGCATCTTCGACCACTAGGCTCGGGGCAAAACGCACCACGTCAGGGCCGGCTTGCAGCACCATCAGGCCTTCTTTCTCGGCAGCATTGAAGACGTCCTTGGCCTTGCCTTTCCAGGCTTCGGACAATACGCAACCGATCAGCAGGCCAACGCCACGCACCTGGGTGAACAGGCCGTACTTCTCACCGATCTGCTCCAGGCGCGCCTTGAACTTCTGGTGCTTGGCCTTGACGCCGGCCAGCACTTCAGGGGTGTTGACCACATCCAGCACCGCATTGGCTACGGCACAGGCCAGTGGGTTGCCGCCGTAGGTGGTGCCGTGGGTGCCGACGGTCAGGTGCTTGGCCAGTGCTTCGGTGGTCAGCATCGCGCCGATCGGGAAACCGCCGCCCAGGCTCTTGGCGCTGGAGAGGATGTCCGGGGTCACGCCGTAGTGCATGTAGGCAAACAGCTCGCCGGTACGGCCAACGCCGGTCTGCACTTCGTCGAAGATCAGCAGCGCGTTGTGCTTGTCGCACAGCTCACGGGCGCCTTGCAGGTAGGCAACGTCTGCCGGCACCACACCGCTCTCGCCCTGGATCGGCTCGATGACCACGGCGCAAGTCTTGTCGGAGATCTGCGCTTTCAGCGCTTCCAGATCGTTGTACGGCACGTGGCTGATGCCAGTGATTTTCGGCCCGAAACCGTCGGAGTACTTCGGCTGGCCGCCGACGCTGACGGTGAACAGGGTGCGCCCGTGGAAGCTGTTCACGGTGGCGATGATCTCGTGCTTCTCGGGGCCGAAACGGTCGTGGGCAACACGACGGGCCAGCTTGAACGCGGCCTCGTTGGCCTCGGCGCCGGAGTTGCAGAAGAACGCGCGGTCGGCGAAGGTCGCGTCGACCAGCTTGTGCGCCAGGCGCAGGGCCGGCTCGTTGGTGAACACGTTGGACACGTGCCACAGCTTGTTGGCCTGCTCGGTCAGGGCGCCAACCAGCGCCGGGTGGGCATGGCCAAGGACGTTAACGGCGATGCCGCCGGCGAAATCGATCAGCTCGCGGCCCGCCTGATCCCAGACGCGGGAACCCGCTCCACGGACGGGGATGAAAGCCGCCGGTGCATAGTTGGGGACCATCACCTGGTCGAAATCGGCGCGTTGCACCGGAGCTTGCTCAACGGACATCGGAGTCTCCTGAAGAGGAACGCCTGCCTGGAACTGGCGAGCGATGGGGGGATTGTAAGGACAGATCGGCGCCTGACCTTGCCGCCAAGCGACAACTTCTTATAGCGCCAAACCCTGTTTTACCAAGGCTTTCGGCAATGCGACAAATAGGATCGCAAAGGCGCAGTTTAAACGGTGTGAGGGATGCGGGGACACAACTGTATTCGGGCTGCTGCGCAGCCATCGCCGGCAACGCCGACTCCCACAAGGGACTCTGCATACACAACAACAGCGGGAGCCGGCGTTGCCGGCGATAGCAGCGGCGATCAACCGCGCTCGGCGGGCACCGAAGACAGTTCGAACGGGCTGCTGCTACGTCGCTGGTTGCGATCTTCACGCGGCGTTGCGCCAAAGAAGTTGCGATAGGCACTGGAGAAATGCGGCCCCGAGGAGAAGCCACAGGACAGCCCGATCTGGATGATCGACTTGCTGGTCTGCATCAGCATCTGCCGTGCCTTGTTCAGGCGCAGCTCCAGGTAGTACTGGCTCGGCACGCGATTGAGGTATTGCTTGAAGATCCGCTCCAGTTGACGACGCGATACACACACATGCTGGGCGATCTCGTCGGTGGTCAGCGGCTCTTCGATGTTGGCTTCCATCAGCAGCACGGCCTGGGTCAGCTTCGGATGGCTGGAGCCGAGACGGTTTTGCAGCGGAATGCGCTGGCGCTCGCCGCCTTCGCGAATTCGCTCGACCACCAGCTCTTCAGACACCGCACCGGCAAGCTCGGCACCATGATCGCGAGCCAGCACCGCCAGCAGCAGGTCGATGACCGACATGCCGCCGCACGCCGTCAAACGGTCCCGATCCCAATCGAACAAGTGGCTGGTGGCAATGACCTTGGGGAAGCGCTCGGCGAAGTCATCCTGCCAGCGCCAGTGCACCGCAGCCCGATAACCATCGAGCAGGCCCAACTGCGCCAACGGGTAAACCCCCGCCGACAGGCCGCCGACCACGCAACCGGCACGCACCAGCTGCTTGAGTGCGCTGGCCAGGCTCGACGCCACGGCCTGGGGCGGCTCGTCAGCCAGCAAAAACAGCTTCTGGCAACCTTCGAGCTTGCCGGCCCACGGCTCGCCCGGCAGGCGCCAGGCACCTTCGCTAGGTGCTTCAGCCTGCAGGAACGACAGCTCGTAGACCACTTCCGGATGAACCTTCTGGGCAACCCGCAACACCTCTTCCGCCAGCGCCAGGGTCAGGGCCTTGGTGCTGGGCCAGATGAGAAAACCGATTCGCTGGGTGGTCATGGGGTGCGGTCCGAAACCTGAAAAAGGTCAAGAAGTTAGAGCCTGGTCATGCTGCGCGTACGATGCAGCATGACCCATTTTGGTGCAAAACGGCAATCTTACTTCAGGCTGCCCGAAAGGAACTGTTGCAGACGCTCCGATTGCGGGTTGACCAGCACTTCGCGCGGGTTGCCGCTCTCTTCCACCAGGCCCTTGTGCAGGAACACCAGCTGGTTCGACACCTCGCGGGCAAAGCCCATTTCGTGGGTGACCACGACCATGGTCCGGCCTTCCTGGGCCAGCGACTGCATGACCTTGAGCACATCACCGACCAGCTCCGGGTCGAGCGCCGAGGTCGGCTCGTCAAACAGCATCACCTCCGGCTCCATGGCCAGCGCCCGGGCAATCGCCACGCGCTGCTGCTCGCCACCGGACATATGCCCAGGATAGGCGTCCTTGCGGTGGGCGACACCCACCTTGGCCAGGTAATGCTCGGCTTTTTCCAGGGCGTCTTTTTTCGACATGCCCAGCACGTGCACCGGCGCTTCGATGATGTTTTCCAGCGCGGTCATGTGCGACCACAGGTTGAAGTGCTGGAACACCATCGACAGGCGCGAACGCATGCGCTGCAACTGCTTGGGATCGGCGGCCTTGAGCGCGCCGTCCTTGTTGGCCACCAGCTTGAGTTCTTCGTTGTTGAGCAGGATCTTGCCCGCGTGCGGCTGCTCAAGCAGGTTGATGCAGCGCAGGAAAGTACTTTTGCCCGAACCGCTGGAGCCGATGATGCTGATCACGTCGCCTGCCTTGGCCGCCAGGGACACGCCCTTGAGCACTTCGTGACTGCCGTAGCGTTTATGCAGATCTTGGACTTCGAGTTTGTACATGCTGTCGATTCTCACAAAGCAGTCAGTCTTGAGCTAACGCTCAGGGCGAAATAATAGGCGCAGGCCTCAGTGCTTGCGCGGCGCCAGGTAGCCGAGCCAGCGGCGCTCGGCCAGCTTGAACAGGCGCACCAGAATGAAGGTCAGGCACAGGTAGAACACGCCGGCAGTGATGTAGGCCTCGAACGGCAGGTAGTACTGGGCGTTGACCGTGCGCGCCGCACCGGTGATGTCGATCAGGGTGACGATCGACGCCAGGCTGGTGGTCTGCAGCATCATGATCACTTCGTTGCTGTACTGCGGCAGCGCCCGGCGCAGGGCCGATGGCAGGAGGATGCGGCGGTACATCTTGACCCGCGACATGCCCATGGCCTTGGCCGCCTCGATCTCGCCGTGCGGCGTGGCCTTGAGGCTGCCGGCGATGATCTCGGCGGTATAGGCGCTGGTGTTGATGGCAAAGGCCAGGCAGGCACAGAAGGTCGCACTGGACAGCCACGGCCAGAGGAAGCTTTCCCGCACCACTGCGAACTGGGCCAGGCCGTAGTAGATCAGAAACAGCTGCACCAGCATCGGCGTGCCGCGGATCACATAGGTGTAGAGCCAGGCGCTCATGTTCACCAGCGGCTGCTTGGACACCCGCATCAGCCCCAGCGGGATGGCCGCCAGCAAACCGAACAGCAGCGACAGCGCCAGCAGCTTGAGGGTGGTCAGCAGGCCGCTCAGGTACAGCGGCAGCGCTTCCCAGATGACGTTGTAGTCGAAAATCATAGATCAGCCGCCTTTACGCCAACCGAGTAGCGCTTCTCGAGGTAACGCAGGGCCAGCAGCGAAACACTGGTGATCACCAGGTACAGCGCCGCTACCGCCAGGAAGAAGGTGAAAGGCTCGCGGGTGGCGTCGGCCGCCTGCTTGGCCTTGAACATCATGTCCTGCAGGCCGACCACCGAAATCAGTGCGGTAGCCTTGGTCAGGACCAGCCAGTTGTTGGTGAAGCCAGGGATCGCCAGGCGAATCATCTGCGGCACCAGCACCCGGAAGAAAATCTGCAGGTTGCTCATGCCATAGGCCATGCCGGCTTCGGCCTGCCCCTTGGGAATGGCCATGAACGCGCCACGGAACGTTTCCGACAGATAGGCACCAAAGATGAAACCCAGGGTGCCGATACCCGCCATCAGCGGATTGAGGTCGATATAGTCGTCAAAGCCGAGCAAGGGCGCGACGCGGTTGAGCAGATCCTGGCCGCCGTAGAAGATCAGCAGGATCAATACCAGATCGGGAATCCCGCGGATCACGGTGGAATACAGATCGCCGAGCCAGGCCAGCCAGCGCACTGGCGACAAACGCAGCGCCACACCGATCAGACCGAGCACGATGGCCAGGGCCATGGACGACAAGGCGAGCTGTAGCGTCAGCCACGCTCCGTCGAGGATGACTGCCCCGTAGCCTTTCAACATGATGAGGTCCTCGACCTTAGGGATGAAAAAATGGTGCAAACCTCAGAGTCTCTGCTGCTTGCACCATTGAACAGGTGAAACGTCGACGATTTACTTGGCTTCAGGGCCGTAGATGTCGAAGTTGAAGTACTTGTCCTGAATCTGCTTGTACTTGCCGTTGGCACGGATGGCCGCGATGGCAGCGTTGATGCGATCCAGGTTGGCCTTGTCGCCTTTGCGCACGGCGATACCGATGCCGTCACCAAAGTACTTGGCGTCGGTGAACGACGGGCCAACGAAGGCGAAGCCCTTGCCAGCGTCAGTCTTCAGGAAACCGTCTTCCAACAGCGTAGCATCGGCCACGGTGCCATCCAGACGGCCAGCGGCGACGTCCAGGTAGATTTCATTCTGGGTGCCGTAAGGAACGATGGTGGCGCCTTGCGCACCCAGCACTTCCTTGGCGAAGCGGTCGTGGATCGAGCCGCGCTGCACGCCGATCTTCTTGCCCTTCAGTTCAGTCAGGCCTTCGCTGACGGCAGTACCTTCCTTCATCACCAGGCGAGCCGGGGTCAGGTAGTACTTGCCGGTGAAGTCCACGGACTTCTTGCGATCGTCGGTGATCGACATGGACGACAGGATGGCGTCGATCTTGCGCACCTTAAGTGCCGGAATCAGGCCGTCGAACTCTTGCTCGACCCAGGTGCACTTGACCTTCATCTCTTCGCACAAGGCGTTGCCGATGTCGTAGTCGAAGCCGACGATGCTGCCGTCCGGCGCCTTCGATGCGAACGGTGGGTAGGCGGCCTCGATCCCGATTTTCAACGGTTTCTCATCAGCCAGCGCTGCCAGGGAAAACACGGACAGCGCCAAGGCGCCAAGCAGTGCGAGTTTCTTCATCTGGAACTCCATCGGTAAAGGGCAATACAAGGCAGGGTTGACGACTGCCCGATATGCGAATGGGTACAACGCGAGCTGCGCAGGGTCGGCATTGAAGCAGACGCGACGAGCGAGTGATCGGCATTTTAACGACAGCTCCGAAGCCGATATTTCTTCAATGCGACAACTAGTTACAGAAGCGCAGGAACGCAGGGCCGGAGATATTGACAGCTTTCGCGGAATATGCAAAAGCAAAAGACAAATAACCAATCAATGAAGCAATAAGCGGGCCTATTATTGGCAAAGCCTTCTAATCCGGCAAGCGTAGCGTTTCAGCAGGCCGAAAAGCACCGGCAAAACGCCCCGAAAATGCCCCCTGGCGTTTCGCTTTGCCCCGCTTTTGTGCGAAAGCGGTGACAGAAGGGTTACCGATGATTGTCGAAGTAACAGAATGAACAAAGCCCCGCCGGCAGATGCCAGACGGGGCATTTGAGTAACACATGAGGGCCTCATCGCTGGCAAGCCCGCTCCCACAGTGGAAACATCACCCTGTGGGAGCCGGACTTGTCGGCGACAGGCTGCGAAGCAGCCTCAGACTCAGGCCGAAGCCTTGTTCATGTCCTTGTGGGTATCGATCAGGTGCTGCACCACACTCGGATCGGCCAGGGTCGAGATATCACCCAGGCCTTCGTACTCGGCCGTGGCAATCTTGCGCAGGATGCGGCGCATGATCTTGCCCGAACGGGTTTTCGGCAGCCCCGGCGCCCACTGGATGACATCCGGCGAGGCGATCGGGCCGATTTCCTTGCGCACCCAGTTCTTCAGCTCCAGGCGCAGTTGCTCGGTTGACTCGACTCCACCGTTGAGAGTGACGTAGACATAGATGCCCTGCCCCTTGATGTCGTGCGGCACACCAACCACGGCAGCCTCGGCGACTTTCGGGTGGGCGACCATGGCGCTTTCGATCTCGGCGGTACCCATGCGGTGGCCGGAAACGTTGAGCACATCGTCAACGCGACCGGTGATCCAGTAGTAGCCGTCTTCGTCGCGGCGGGCACCGTCACCGGTGAAGTACATGCCACGGAAGGTCTTGAAGTAGGTATCGACGAAGCGGTCGTGATCGCCGTACAGCGAACGCGACTGGCCCGGCCAGGAATCGAGGATCACCAGGTTGCCTTCGGCAGCGCCCTCGATCAGGTTGCCGAGGTTATCCACCAGCGCCGGCACCACACCAAAGAACGGGCGGGTCGCCGAGCCTGGCTTGAGCGCGGTAGCACCTGGCAGCGGGCTGATCAGCACGCCGCCGGTCTCGGTCTGCCACCAGGTGTCGACGATCGGGCAACGCTCCTTGCCGACGGTGTGGTAGTACCAGTTCCAGGCTTCCGGGTTGATCGGCTCGCCCACCGAACCCAGCAGGCGCAGGCTGGAGCCATCGGCACCGGCCATGGCGGCCTGACCTTCGGCCATCATCGCGCGGATCGCGGTCGGTGCGGTGTAGAGGATGTTGACCTTGTGCTTGTCGACGATCTTCGACACGCGGGTAATGTCCGGGTAGTTCGGCACGCCCTCGAACAGCACGGTGGTCGCGCCGTTGGCCAGCGGGCCATAGACGATATAGCTGTGACCGGTGACCCAGCCAACGTCGGCGGTGCACCAGTAGACTTCACCCGGGCGGTAGTCGAACACCCGCTCGTGGGTCAGCGCGGCATAGACCATATAGCCGCCAGTGGTGTGCAGCACGCCCTTGGGCTTGCCGGTGGAGCCGGAGGTATAGAGGATGAACAACGCCTCTTCGGCCCCCATTTCCTTCGGCGCACAGTGGCTGGAGGCAACCTTCATCAGGTCTTCGTACCAAATGTCGCGGTGCTGGTGCCAGGCGATGTCGCCGCCGGTGCGCTTGCAGACGATGATCTTCTGCACGCTGCTGGTTTCCGGGTTGGTCAGGGCCAGGTCGACGTTGGCCTTGAGCGCGGTACGACGGCCACCACGCAGACCTTCGTCAGCGGTAATGACGATCTTCGATTTGCAGTCGATGATGCGCCCGGCCAGCGCTTCAGGCGAGAAGCCACCGAACACCACCGAGTGGATCGCACCGATACGGGCACAGGCCAGCATGGCAACCACGGCCTCGGGGATCATCGGCATATAGATAGTGACCACGTCACCACGGTGTACATCCTGACCGCGCAGGGCGTTGGCAAACTTGCACACCTGCTCGTGCAGTTCGCGGTAGGTGATATTGCGGTGCTCGGAAGGGTCGTCGCCCTCCCAGATGATTGCAGTTTGATCGCCACGCTCGGCCAGATGGCGATCCAGGCAGTTGTAGGAAACGTTCAGAGTGCCGTCAGCAAACCATTTGATATCGACATGGTGATCGTCGAAGGAGGTCTGCTTGACCTTGGTGAAAGGCTTGATCCAGTCGAGGCGCTGAGCCTGCTCGCGCCAGAAGCCGTCCGGGTTGATCACCGACTGCTGGTACATGGCCTTGTAGGTCGCCTCGTCGGTCAACGTGTTGGCCGCGACCTCGGGACGAACGGGATACAGGGGAGCCGCACTCATCTTTGTTACCTCGGTGTAATAGTTGTTTTTGTATGACCTCGTTGTAACTGTACCAGACTGCGCCGGCCATTCGACGTTGGTAGTAACGACCTCGTCTTTTCTCCCTGCGGCCAGCAGCGAAGCGTCAAGGCCGGGCGTGCACGGCGAAAAATAAAAATATCCCGGCAGCCTGCCAGACGATTGTTACAGTTTCTGCCAACAGTGTTTATCAAAACCGTGGCTGTTTAAGCGCAGGCCGCACTCCTAGAATTCACCTCGCCAGCAACGGCACCACGATTAACTTTCTTGTAGCCCCCCACGAAGGGAAGTTAATCGGCAACTAATCGTGATAGTTGATCCTGTTGTACACGCGGCGCCACAAGCGCTGCGTGCCCCCTTACGACCTTAGACAGGTAAAAATGAAGATGAAAGCTTTACTGGTATTGGCACTGGGTAGTCTTTGCAGCGTGGCCATGGCCGAAGAAGTTGCACAAGGCGGCGCCGAGCAGATCCCGGTTGAACAGTACAGTTACTCGCAGCACCTGGACATCGCCAAAGTCATTTCCATGAGCGAAGTACCGAATGTCTGCGAAGTGGTCCCGGCGCGCATGACCTACGAAGACTCCCAGGGCAAGCGCCACATACTCGAGTACCGGGTGATGGGCAACGGTTGCTCGAACGGCTGAGCCAACGGCTCGACCGCCTGCAGCGCCTCGGTTGTTAATCAACGAGGCGCGCTGCACTCATTGAGCCTCATGCGTGCAACTAACAACCTGCCGTTATTCCCCTTACTTTATTAACAGCGGATTAATTAATCCGATTTGCCAACGCCATGTTCACGCAACTTGTTGGCAATGGTTGTATGGGAAACACCCAAGCGTTTACCCAATGCCCGACTGCTGGGAAATTCGCTCAGCAAACGTTCCAGTACCGCTTTCTCGAAACGCCCGACTATTTGCCCCAGGTCGCCCTCAAGGGAGAAGTCACCCAGCGGCTGACGCCCACCGTACTCCGGCAAGCGAATATGTTCGCTCTTGACCACCCCGCCATCACACAGCGACACCGCCTGGAACAACACGTTCTCCAACTGCCGTACATTGCCCGGCCAGTGGTACTGGCTCAGGCGCTCCATTGCTGGCGGTGCAAGCTTGGGCAGTGAGCAACCGATCTGCCGGCTGGCCTGATCGAGAAAGTGCTCGACCAGCGGCGGCAAGCCATCCAGGCATTCGCGCAATGGCGGAATATGCAGGGAAAGAACGTTGAGACGATGGTAGAGGTCCTGGCGGAACTCGCCACGGGCACACAGCTCGGACAGGTCGACCTGGGTCGCACAGATCACCCGCACGTCCAGATATACCTCTTCATCGCTGCCTACACGACGAAAGCAGCCGTCCTGCAGAAAGCGCAGCAGTTTCACCTGTAAGCGCGGGCTCATCTCACCTACGCCATCCAGGAACAAGGTGCCGCCAGCCGTCAGCTCCAGCAATCCGAGCTTGCCCTCGGCCCGCGCCCCTTCAAAGGCGCCTGGGCCATAACCGAACAATTCGGTCTCGGCCATCGATTCGGGCAACCCCGCACAGTTGAGCGCCATCAACGGCGCCTGGCCACGGGGGCTGGCCAGGTGGCAGGCGCGGGCCAGCAACTCCTTGCCGGTACCGGTTTCACCCTCGATCAGCAGCGGGGCATCCAGCGGCGCCATGCGCCGCGCCTCGCGGACCACCGCCGCCATGACCCGCGAGCTCTGGAAAATGCTGTCGAAGCCGCGCAGCTCCTGCTTGCGCACGTTATAAATGCGCTCACCGATGCGGTCAGCGCGGTGCAGGGTCAATACCGCGCCGGCCAGCGCCTCGCTGTCATCGTGCTCGGATTGCAACGGCGCGATGTCGGCGAGAAACACATCGCCCTTGACCTTGACCCGCAGGCCATTGATACGCGACTTGTTGGCACGCACCAGTTCCGGCAGGTCGAAATCCTCGGCATAACGCGACAGCGGAATGCCCGGCACCTCATCGACCCGCACCCCGAGCAACTGCGCCGCCGCACGGTTGGCGGCAACGATGGAACCGCCCATGTCGATCGACAGCACCGGGAAATCCAGGGCGCCGAGCAGGGCATTGAGTTCCATGTGCCGGCGCTCGCTGGGCATCAGGCCTACACGCTTGACCCCGAACACCCCGGCAATCGACTCGAATTTTGGTCGCAGGGCCTGAAACTGCAGGTTGATCAGGTTCGGGCAGTGCAGATAGATGGCATTGCCATGCTCGCCGCCGACCTCGCCGCGAGCGACGTTGATGCCGTACTCAACCAGCAGGTTGAGAATGTCGCGCAGGATGCCGATGCGGTTCTGGCAATGCACTTTAATACGCATGAAATGTCCTACTAGAAGGCCTGGTACGCGGCACGACAGCGATTTTTTTTGCAGCGACCGAATAATTGTCGTAAAGATTATGTGACAGACAGCCTGACTTTCAAGGAGCAAACCCCCTGATTTATCGGGATTCCGCCAATTTCGTAAAGTTATCGTTACAAATGCGAGTAACTATCACGGCACATCAGCCGCCAGGACGCTACAACCGGCACGCTAGCAGGGTAACACTAGGGGTAATGGCTTGATCACATAACAAGAATGGCCCCCAGCAGGAGAGCAGCATGAAACAGACGCAATACGTGGCTCGCGAGCCCGATGCGCAGGGTTTTATCGACTACCCGCAGCATGAACATGCGGTGTGGAACACCCTGATCACCCGCCAACTGAAGGTGATCGAAGGCCGCGCGTGCCAGGAATACCTGGACGGCATCGATCAACTGGGCCTGCCGCACGACCGCATTCCGCAATTGGGCGAGATCAACAAGGTGCTGGGTGCCACCACTGGCTGGCAAGTTGCCCGCGTCCCCGCACTGATTCCTTTCCAGACCTTTTTCGAACTGCTGGCCAGCAAACGCTTTCCGGTGGCGACGTTCATTCGCACCGAACAAGAGCTCGATTACCTGCAGGAACCGGACATTTTCCATGAGATTTTCGGCCACTGCCCGCTGCTGACCAACCCCTGGTTCGCTGAGTTCACCCACACCTATGGCAAGCTCGGCCTGCAGGCTACCAAGGAAGAGCGCGTGTACCTTGCCCGCCTCTACTGGATGACCATCGAGTTTGGCCTGGTCGATACCCCGCAGGGTCGCAAGATCTATGGCGGCGGCATCCTGTCCTCACCGAAAGAGACCGTCTACAGCCTGTCCGGCGAACCTGAGCACCAGCCGTTCGACCCGCTGGAGGCCATGCGCACGCCATACCGCATCGATATCCTGCAGCCGCTGTACTTTGCCCTGCCTAACCTCAAGCGCCTGTTCGACCTGGCCCACGAAGACATCATGGGCATGGTCCACACAGCGATGAAGATGGGCCTGCACGCACCGAAGTTTCCACCCAAGGTCGCCGCTTGAGCGACCTTGCAAACCAATAACAACCACTTGCGGAAAACCTTATGAACGCCTTGAACCAAGCCCACTGCGAAGCCTGCCGTGCCGATGCGCCACAGGTCAGCGACGAAGAACTGCCGGTACTGATCAAGCAGATCCCGGATTGGAACATCGAAGTCCGTGACGGCATCATGCAGCTGGAAAAAGTCTTCCTGTTCAAGAATTTCAAGCACGCCCTGGCCTTCACCAACGCCGTTGGCGAAATCTCCGAGGCCGAAGGCCATCACCCAGGCCTGCTGACCGAATGGGGCAAGGTCACCGTGACCTGGTGGAGCCACTCGATCAAGGGCCTGCACCGTAACGACTTCATCATGGCCGCGCGCACCGACGAGGTCGCCAGCACCGCCGAAGGCCGCAAGTAATGCACTTCGGCGCCATTGGGCGCGTACCCGGCGATCCGATCCTCGGGCTGATGGAGGCGTATGCCAAGGACAGCAACCCGAACAAGTTCGACCTCGGTGTCGGGGTGTTCAAGGATGCCCAGGGCCTGACGCCGATTCCGGCGGCGGTCAAGCAGGCCGAACAGCGCCTGCTTGAACAGCAGACCAGCAAGAGCTACGTCGGCGGTCATGGCGATGCGGCCTTTGGCCGGCTGATCGGCGAACTGGTGCTGGGCAGTGATTCGTCGCTGCTGAGCAACCAGCGCGCCGGCGCCACCCAAACCCCGGGCGGCACCGGCGCCCTGCGCCTGGCGGCGGAGTTCATCGAACACTGCCTGCCGGGCCGCGGCATCTGGTTGAGCGATCCGACCTGGCCGATCCACGAGACCATCTTCGCCGGTGCCGGCCTCAAGGTCAGCCACTATCCCTATGTCGGCACGGACAACCGTCTGAACGTCGCCGGGATGCTGGCCGCCCTGGAAGTCGCGCCTAAGGGCGATGTGGTGTTGCTGCACGCCTGCTGCCACAACCCGACTGGCTTCGACCTGAGCCAGGACGACTGGCGCGCCGTGCTCGAGGTGGTGCGCCGCCGCGAGCTGCTGCCGTTGATCGACTTCGCCTACCAGGGCTTTGGCGATGGCCTGGTAGAAGACGCCTGGGCGGTACGGCTGTTCGCCGCGGAACTGCCCGAGCTGCTGATCACCAGTTCCTGCTCGAAAAACTTCGGCCTCTATCGTGACCGCACCGGCGCCCTGCTGGTGTGCAGCCATGATGCCGAAAAGCTGGTGGATGTGCGCAGCCAGCTGGCCTTGCTGGCGCGCAACCTGTGGTCGACGCCACCGGACCATGGCGCGGCGGTAGTGGCGCAGATTCTTGGCGACGCCGACCTCAAGCGCCTGTGGGTCGAAGAAGTCGAGGCCATGCGCCAGCGCATCGCCGAGCTGCGGGTCGGGCTGGTCGAGGCCCTGGCACCCCATGGCCTGAGCGACCGTTTCGCGCATATCGCCAAGCAACGCGGGATGTTCTCCTACACCGGTTTGTCGCCGGAGCAGGTCAAGCAGCTGCGTGAACGGCACAGCGTGTACATGGTCGGCACTGGCCGGGCGAACATCGCCGGCGCCGATGCGGCACGCCTTGAAGCACTGGCTGCCGCCATCGCCGACGTCTGTCGCTAAAAGCATCGCTGGCAAGCCAGCTCCCACAGGTCATGCATACACCGGACCTTGTGGGAGCTGGCTTGCCAGCGATCGGCTGCGCTACAGCCCCGGAAGATCCCCTGATCGTCAACACCAATCAGCAGGAAAATTCATACTGTCATTCAGACTCCTGTATCCTGCACAGGCTTTCACAAGCCCATGCGCGCCTTGCGCAGCCTTTCCACACACTTGCGAGGAACGACGAGATGCATGAAATCCCGAATCTTCCCTTCCCAAGCCTGAACCCAGAAGAGCAGACTCCTGCCACTCACAGCGCCGAAGCAGCCCAGGCTGACCACGACGGTGACGAAACCTCCAGCGCCGACCAGGAATAATCGCGCAACGATCAGACTGTGTGAAAACGGCTGATGCAGGGACCACCCCGTCAACACGTTTTCACACCGTCAAGAATTCCTCTTCTACGAAAGCCCGCACATGCCCGACTCACCGCGCCCCCTTGCGGTCACCCTGCAAGTCGTCTCCATCGTCCTGTTTACCTTCATCGGCTACCTGAACATCGGCATCCCCCTGGCCGTGCTGCCCGGCTACGTGCATAACGACCTGGGCTTCGGCGCCGTGGTTGCGGGCCTGGTGATCAGCGTCCAGTACCTGGCCACCCTGCTCAGCCGTCCGTATGCCAGCCGCATCATCGACAACCAGGGCAGCAAGCGCGCGGTGCTCTACGGCCTGGCCGGCTGCGGCTTGAGCGGCGTGTTCATGTTGATTTCGGCGTGGCTGCAGCATGCGCCCTGGCTGAGCCTGGCCAGCCTGCTGGTCGGGCGCCTGGTGCTGGGCAGCGCCGAAAGCCTGGTCGGCTCCGGCGCCATCGGCTGGGGCATTGGTCGGGTGGGCGCGCAACACACCGCCAAGGTGATTTCCTGGAACGGCATCGCCAGCTATGGCGCCTTGGCCATCGGCGCACCGCTGGGCGTGGTGCTGGTGCAGCAGTTCGGCTTGTGGAGCATGGGCGCCAGCATTTTGCTGCTGTGCGTGCTGGGCCTGGCCCTGGCCTGGCCGAAAACCGCCGCCCCTGTGGTTGCCGGTGAACGCCTGCCGTTTCTGCACGTGCTTGGCCGGGTGTTCGGTCACGGCTCGGGGTTGGCCCTGGGCTCGATCGGCTTTGGCACCATCGCCACCTTCATCACCCTGTACTACGCCAGCCACAACTGGAACAACGCGGCGCTGTGCCTGAGCCTGTTCGGCGCCTGCTTCATTGGTGCCCGACTGCTGTTCGGCAACCTGATCAACCGTATCGGTGGCTACCGGGTGGCGATCGCCTGCCTGTCGGTGGAAACCCTCGGCCTGCTGCTGCTCTGGCAGGCTCCGAGTGCCGAGCTGGCCCTGGCCGGTGCGGCGTTGAGCGGCTTTGGTTTCTCGCTGGTGTTCCCGGCCCTGGGGGTCGAGGCAGTCAATCTGGTGTCCGCCTCCAATCGCGGCGCGGCCGTGGGCGCCTATTCGCTGTTCATCGACCTGTCGCTGGGGATCACCGGGCCGCTGGCTGGGGCGATTGCTGCCGGATTCGGCTTTGCCTCGATCTTTGTCTTTGCCGCTGGCGCGTCTTTCTGCGGTTTGCTGCTGAGCCTGTACCTGTATCGCCAGGCCCGTCTGCAGCCACCACGACACCTGCTTTAATAATCGATCTTGCCGCGCCCGGCCTTGATCGCTCCACGCTTGCTCTTGGTGTCCAGGCGCCGGGTTTTCGAGCCCAGGGTCGGCCGGGTCGGGCGCCGCGCCTTTTCGACCTTGGTCGCCGAGAGAATCAGTTCGCGCAGGCGCTCCAGCGCATCGGCCCGGTTCTGCTCCTGGGTTCGAAACTGCTGGGCCTTGATGATGATCACCCCGTCACGGGTAATGCGACTGTCGCTCAGCGCCAGCAGACGCTCCTTGTAAAACGCCGGCAACGATGAGGCCTGGGTGTCGAAACGCAGGTGCACGGCGCTGGAGACCTTGTTGACGTTCTGCCCGCCGGCGCCCTGGGCGCGGATGGCAGTCAACTCGATCTCGTCGTCCGGGATCTGCACCGCGTTGGATAACTGCAACATCACACATCCTTTGATCAAACATTCAGGCCGACTCAGGTATTCGGCAGCGCTCGCGCTCGGCCTCTTGCGCCCCCTGGCACAACACTTGCGCTACCCGCTGTACGCAGCCCTGATCCACCGGGGACAACTGGCGAAACAAAATCAGCAGCTCGTTTTCGACTTCACTCAAGCGTTGCACAGGCGAAGCGTCACTTTCCGTGTTGAATGCGCAGGTTTTATGCTCCGACATGATCACCCTTCCCTAGCGAGACTGAATGCATCGACGTTACGAGCAATTCTCTGCGAACCCACTAGGACCGTTCCGAGCGTTTCGTAGGAAAATTGAGATAATAGCTATACGCCACTACCTTTTGCGTCGTGCATGGCCCCGACAATTCTATGCACAACTTCTTGGTCGGCGATAGCCAATGACCGGTATTGAGCCAGCAAGCGCTGTTCCGGCTCGTTCAACGAAGCGCCGCCATCAATCGTGCGCACGCCGGTAATCACGTAGCGCACATCGACCCCTGCCCCCGCAACTGCCGCCAGGTACGCCGCGTCCGGGTTGCGCTCGCCTTTTTCATAACTGCCCTGGGTATTGCGGTTGACCCCGCCAAGCTGGGCGAAATCATCCTGACGCAAGCCCAGACGGGTACGTTCCTGGCGCAATCGTTCTCCGCTCTCTGCCGATTTCGGTGCAGAATTTGCACAATTTTTCAAACAAAACCCCTTTACACGAACATTTTTTTGGGCATAATCGGCATCCGAACACCACAGACAGCCTTGCCGAGCACTATGCTCCCGCTGTTTACCTCGGGCAAGGCCAAGCAAAGCACATAAAACCAAACATTCGCACGTTCCATCGTCTAACAAAAACGTGTGAAAAATCGTCACGGATGACACAGGATCAGGGATTCGTCCCTGGTAACTGGCAGAGCAAGCTTGCCTTGCGCTGCCTGAAGAACCATCCGCTGCCGATTCCTGCATAAGACCCACAACGGCACGGAGGTTCATTCATTTTCAAAGGACCGAACAATGAACACCAAGCCTTTGTGTACCCTGACCGCGCTGCTGACCTTCGTCAGTGCAGGCGCACATGCCAGCAGCACTGACGTCAATATCAGCGGCACCCTTACTCCGGCAGCGTGTACGCCGTCGCTTTCCGCAAACGGCCAGGTCGATTTCGGCAATATTTCCATGCCCGAACTGCCGCCCCAGCCCGTGATTCCCGATCACTCGGCCCTGCCGCCGCGCAACCTGACCTTCACCGTCGTCTGTGACCGGCCAACCCGTTTCGCCCTGATAGCCACCGGCAATCGCCGCGACAGCACCTCGATGCCAATGCCCAAGGCATTCGGCTTAGGCACCACCACCAGCGGTGAGTCCCTGGGCTTTTACAGCGCCGTATGGGCGGACAGTGATGCGACCCTCGACAATCTGCCAGCCGACACCCTCTACTCCGAAGACAAAGGCAGCACCTGGACTCGCATAGCCGGTGGCGGCTTCGAGCACCAGGGCGACAAGCCAGACTCACGCCTGGGCTTTGCCCGGCGCAGCCAGAACAGCCCGTCAGCCGCAGAGCTACTGAATCTGCGACTGGAAGTCACGGGTTGGTTGCGCAACGACATAACCCACGTCGATGAAGCCCTGCTGGATGGCCACATGACCATCGAGCTTCAGTACCTCTGAAGACGGCAAAGCAGGCAAGACTCGAAATAGCCGGGAACGGCTGCCTTCGCTCGGAAAACGCCGGTGTGGTCGATCAGCACCTTCTCACCAGCCTGACCTCAAGAGGACTCGAGCTTCTACCCATAGGCACGACACCCTAATAACAGCCAAGCCTGGCCGACAAGAACCCGGCACACGCCCAAGCCACTGCCTGCCGAACGACAGGGAGCGGGCAACTGCGCGCGCAAAACGGGTCACAGCAACACTTAAAACACCAACATCCAGAAGGAAATCACTGTGAAAAAGTCCGTACTGACCCTAGCGGCCCTATTGAGCCTGGCCACCGCCAACGCCATGGCCGCCACCACCGACCTGAGTGTCACCGGCACCATTACCCCGGCGGCCTGCACGCCAACCTTGAGCAATGGCGGCGTGGTTGATTACGGCGTGCAGTCGCTGTCAAACCTTGAAGAAACCTCAACCACCTACAAGCTCCCCGCCAAAAGCCTGAACTTTGCCATCGAATGCAGTGCACCGGCCGCCATCGCCGTCATCGCCAACGACAATCGCCGCGAAAGCGCGGGGCCCAACCCTTGGCTGTTCGGCCTTGGCATGTATGAAGATCAGCCAATCGGCATCTACTACATGCATTGGGACGACGAAGAAACCCTGATCGACGGCGGCAGCGGCATGAACCTGATCTCGCGTGATGCTGGCAACACCTGGGACAGCCACCGCACCGCCACCCTCGTCGATGCCGGCCGGGGCCCGGACGAAAGGATTTCTTTCTCCAACCAGACAGTCAGCAGCCCAACAGCAGTCACCAGCGTAACCATGAACATGAATGTAACAGGCCACATAAACAAGGACTTGTCGTTCAACGACAACGTAACACTGGACGGCAGCGCAACCATCGAGATCGTCTACCTCTGAACCTTGCCCGAGCGCTTGAAACGACAGCCCGTAGCGCAGCAAGCAGACCGTTTGCCAAACGGGCGACAGCCAATACCCACACTGAAAGGAAATCGCTGTGAAAACCTCCGTCCTCTCCCTTGCTGCACTGCTTTGCCTGGCCACCACCCACGCCATGGCCGCCACTACCGACCTGACAGTCACCGGCACCATCACCCCGACCGCCTGCACACCGACCTTGAGCAATGGCGGGCAGGTGGACTACGGCGTTGTATCGCTGGCAAACCTTGGGGAAACAGGCAACTACTACCTCCTTCCAGCCAAAAACCTGTCCTTCGCCATCGAGTGCAGCGCGCCGACCAGCATTGCCGTTATTGCCAGCGACAATCGTCGCGACAGTGCGCCCTCAGAGTCGAACCGGTTTGGACTTGGCATGCATGAAGACCAGCAACTCGGCAATTTTTTTATACGCTGGATAAACGGCGGCACCCTGGTGGATGGTGAAACGGGCTACCACCTGGATTCGCTGGACGGCGGTACCAGCTGGATCCCCGCGTCGACTCTCATCCTAAGCGACTTTGGCAAGGACTCGGGCTTCCGGGCCTCTTTTGCAAACCAGCCTTCACCGTCGGCGCCCAGTGCAGTCACCAGCGTCAGTATCAACCTGGAAGTCAACGGCTTTCTCAACAAGAGCCTGACGTTAACCGACAACGCTCAGCTTGACGGCAGCGCGACCCTCGAGGTCGTGTACCTCTGATCGTCATCCGTGACCAAGGGCGCGAACACGGAACGCTCGCCGCCCACCTCTGACATCCGGCTCGCGCACTCCCCGATCACGCCTGATGGAAGCAGCCCGGGGAGCTGCGCCCGACGCCCAGCACTGAACAGCGACCATGATCAAAGCGTGCAAACTCGTTGCAGGCCCCCTGCTGCCTGCAATTCTTCTCTGCACCCTACCCCTGCCCCAGGCATACGCCGACGGTATGGTGCCCAGAACCTCAGTGGTCATCGTCGAAGAAGCCCGCGCCAGCGGCAGTGAATTCGTGGTGACCAATACCGACCCATAAGCCGCCCTGCTGGCGGTGTTCATCGAGAACCCAGCTGAAGACAACGACAACCTGCTGGTGGTCCAGCCCACGGTCGCCCGGGTGGAAGCCGGCAAGGAACAACAGGTGATCTTCCACTATGTGGGCAAGGAGCCTCTGCACAGCCAGCGCCTGCGCCGGGTGATCTTCGAAGGCATTCGCGAAACCGCTCCCGGTAGCACCCAGAACATGCGGGTCAACTTCGGCGTGCGCCAGAACCTTCCGGTCATCCTTCACCCCAAGGGCTTGGCACGCAACAGCGAGCCCTGGAAAGGGCTGGTCTGGCGCGTGGATGGCAAGCAATTGCGCGTAGAGAACAACACGCCTTACGTCGTTCGCCTGGCCCAGGAGCTGCAACTGCTGCCTGGTCAGCACTCACTGGACCTGGGCCGCAACTACGTCCTGGCCCACGAAACCATCACACTCGACTTGCCTGATGCCGCCGCCGCGGCCACTACCGTGCGCTTTCAGCCGGCCACGGTTTATGGCTTTGCGGTCGACCCCTTCGAGGCAAGCATCCTGTGAGCACCCCCGATGACGCCCTGGGCAAAAAGCGCCCGCGCGAGCAACTGATACTCGGCCTGTGCCTGACATTGCTGGGCCTGGATACCCTGAAACCTGCGCAGGCGGCCAATGAACCCGTTCACGCCGAGCACAGCGTGTTCGACCAGGAAGTGCTGCGCCAGCGTGGCATCGATCCGAAGCTGGCGGCCTTGTTCGGCCGACAAACGCGCTTCCCGCCCGGCCGCCAGCAAATCAGCCTGACGGTCAATGGCCGCGACAAGGGTGCCACCCAGGCCCGCTTCAGCCAGGACGGCAGCTTGTGCTTCGATGACGCGTTGCTGGCATTTGCCGGGATCGAGCGCCCCGCCGACTGGCCCACTACCCTGGACGAGCAGGATGCCCCGGTCGATCCGGCCTGCCTCGAACTGGGCGAGGCCTTCCCTCAGGCGCAGGTCGAGCTGCAGCCAGGGCAACACCGGGTGCAGGTCGTCGTCCCCGACCAGGCCCTGGTGCAGCACCGTCAACTGTCGCAAAACTATAACCAGGGCGGGGTTGCCGGCCTGCTGAACTACGACCTGTTCAGCTCGTTCAACCGCTACGACGGCCAGTCCAGCCGTTACGCGGCAGCCAACACCGAACTGGGATTGAACATGGACAACTGGATCCTGCGCAGCCGCCAGGTGCACAGCCGCTTCGACGGCAAGGTGCACAGCGAAATGCTCGACACCTATGTACAGCGCAGCTTCGCCGAGCATCGCAGCCTGTTCCAGGCTGGCGAAATCAGCCTGGTCAACCCGGTGCTCAACGGCGCGCAGATCATCGGGGCGCAGGTAACCCCCGAATATGGCCTGCTCTCGCAACTGGACAATGCCAGCGTGCAAGGCATTGCCAACAGTCAGGCGCGGGTCGAAATCCACCAGAACGGCGCATTGCTGTACAGCACCGTGGTCCAGCCCGGGCCGTTTACCATCAGCAACATTCCGCGCATCACTTCGCGTTCGGACCTTGAGGTCACCGTCATCGAGACCAACGGTGAGCAACGACGCTTTCGCGTACCGGCCAACCTGACCGCCAGCGTTCGCCCGCAAACCGGTTTCAGCGTCGGCGCCGGGGTTGTGCGCAGCCACGGTCATGACAGCGACGACCCAGCAGTGGTGAGCCTGGGCCAGACAGGCGCATTGGGAGATCGCTCAAGCCTGAGCAGCGGCGTGATCCTCGCCCAGGGGTACCGGGGACTGGGGGCCAGCGTGGGCACAGTACTTACCCCCCAGCTCAACGGCGAAGTCTTTACCCTCGGCTCACAAGCAACCACGCTGGACAAGAGCGGCGCCCAACTGGGCGGTCAGCTCAACTGGCAACTGAATGAGCAATGGTCGAGCCTGGTGGCCGGCAATCATCGCACCCGTGGTTACCGGGAGCTGCTCGACAGCACCAACCGGGACAACGAGGAGCACTGGTCCAGCTACCGTGATCAGCTCAGTACCAGTTTGCGCTGGGCTAGCGCCGCCCTGGGCAGCTTCAACCTCGGCTACACGCAAACCACCTATTACGAGCATGACAGCAATCAACGCCTATTTCTGTCCTGGGGCAACAGCTACGGTGGGCTGACCCTGTCAGCCACGATGGAAAAGTCCGTCGGCAGCAGCAATGGCTACAACGACGATGCCCTGTACTTCAGCGCCAGCATTCCGCTGGACGGCAAACGCCGTTTGCGCAGCAGTGTCCGCCACAGCGGCGGGCACAGCAACAGCACGCTGGCCTACAACGAACAGGTAAACGACAGCTTCGGCTATCGCCTGGGCGCCGAGCATCGTTCGGGAGATTCCAGTACGCTGGCCAGCGCCGGCCTCTCGGCCTTGCCGCGCTATACCCAGCTGGACCTGAACTACAGCGGCGACGGTGATAACAGCAACTACAACCTGGGCCTGCGCGGAGGCGTTGCAGTGCACGGCGCAGGCATCACACCAACGCCCTACCCGATCCGCGATACCTTTGCCATCCTCTCGGTCACCGATACCCCCGGGGTCAAGGCCAGCACCCCCAGCGGCCCGGTGTGGACCGACCATACAGGGCATGCGGTGATTCCCGCCCTGGCCGCCTACGGTCGCAGCCCGGTCCAGATCGATACCCAGAGCTTGCCGATCAACATCAATGTCGATGAGGGTGCCGGCGTGCTGCGCGCCCACCGTGGCGCGGTGCCGCGCCTGAGTTTCAGGGCCTGGAGCACGCGTCGGGTGCTGCTGACCCTGCTCGACAACAGCGGCCAGCCGCTGGCCAGCGGTGCTTCGGTATTCGATGACCGCGGCCGCTTCATCAACCTGGTGCAGCCCGGCGGCCTGGTGTTCATCGATAACAGCGATGACATTGGCCACCTGATCGTCAGCGACCATCAGGCCAAAGAGTGCCGAGTCACTCTGGAACCGGACACTGGCAACACCACCGACAGCTACTACACCCAGGCTCAACGCACATGCAGTTGAGCCCCAGCGACGACCTGCCCCTGGCAATCAGACCTTGTGTCGTCAGCCTACTCGGCAGCCCGAAGAGGATGCGCCAGCACATGAACACCCTCCCCCCCCTGCTATTGCTGTTCGTCTTGCCACTGTCGGCCATGGCGGCCGAATGCCGGCTACAGGTCAGCCCTGATCCACTGGACTACGGGACGCTTGATCGAAGCCGACTGGAAGCCGGCAGCCCTGGCCTGGCATTGGCGAAAAAGACCGCGCAACTGAGCATGAGCTGCAACGACCCTGCCGACCTTAGCCTGTTCTACAGCGCCAACGGCCTGGACAAGGAGCGCTTCGCGCTGGCGGGCTCGGGCCACTATCGATTGCAAGCCAGCGATGCCTTTGTCGACGGCGTGCGCGTGGACCTGGCCCGCCTCGATCAGCCCGGGGCAGTTCCGGCCCCGGCCAACGCCCACCTGAACTGGCAGCCACGCAGCGGCATCACCCCGGTGGCGGCGGGTAAACCGCTAAAAGGTCGCAACCTCAACCTGACCCTGGTGCTTGAGGGCGAACTCGATGCCCAGGCCTTTGCCGTGCGTGAGTCGACGCAGTTCAGAAGCACCGGGCAACTTCACGCCCCAGCGTCGGGCAGCACAGCCGAACTGGCCATACACTGGCAGATCATCCCAGCAGCCTGTACCCCGAGCCTGTCCCAGGGAGGCGTAGTGGACTACGGCAGGATCACCAGCCAAAGCCTGAACAGCGACCGGCGTACGCGCCTGCCCACCCGTCAATTGAACCTGTCGATCAATTGTGACAGCCCGGCGCGTTATGCCTTGCGCATGCACGACAACCGTGACGGCAGCTCGCTGGTCAACTCGCTGATTTTCTATGGCCTGGGACGCGATGGCGCCGAGAACAGGATCGGCTTGTATGAAGTACAGTTCGACCCGCAGTCGATCACTGCCGACCAGCTAGCGGCGGTTTACCTGACCCAATCCACTGCCGGCGGCATCGGCTGGAGCGATTCGGGCAGCGAGCCGAGGAGCATTGCCGATACCACCGTACTCGGCTTCAGCGATGAAGCCATGACCGCGAAGGGACCGGTGGCCATTCGCAACCTCAACGCGACAGTCAACATACTGCCGGTGATCGCCCCGACCAACGAACTGGACAACCGCCAGGATATCCAGCTCGATGGTTCAGGCACCCTCGAAATCATCTACCTGTAAAGCAAAACGCCCCGCGCAGCGGGGCGTTCGTTCAACCATTTGAATCAGCGCTTGAGCGGTGCAGGGCTGGCTGCGACCGTGGCTTTGCTGCGGTTGGTTTTCAGGCTATAGCACACGCCCATCACCAGCAGCCAGACCGGAATCGCATAGACCGAGATCTGGATGCCCGGGATCTGCAGCATGATGCCCAGGATCAGCACCACGAAGGCCAGGCAGATGTAGTTGCCATAGGGGTACCACAGCGCCTTGAACAGCGGCGTCTGGCCGGTCTTGTCCAGGTGCTGGCGGAACTTCAGGTGCGAGTAGCTGATCATCGCCCAGTTGATCACCAGGGTAGCCACCACCAGCGACATCAGCAGCTCCAGTGCATGCTGCGGCATGAAGTAGTTGAGCAGTACGGCCACCAGGGTCACTGCAGCAGAGGCCAGGATCGAGCGTACCGGCACACCGCGCTTGTCGATCTTCGACAGGCTGGCCGGAGCATCGCCCTGCTCGGCCATGCCGTAGAGCATGCGGGCATTGCAGTAGGTACCGCTGTTGTACACCGACAACGCCGCAGTCAGCACCACGAAGTTGAGGATGTGCGCGGCAACATCGCTACCGAGCAGCGAGAACACCTGCACGAACGGGCTTGCACCATAAGTGCCACCGGCCGAGTCCAGGCTGGTAACCAGGCTGTCCCATGGCGTCAGCGACAGCAGCACCACCAGGGCACCGATGTAGAAAATCAGGATGCGGTAGATCACCTGGTTGATCGCTTTGGGGATCACGGTCTTCGGCTTGTCGGCTTCAGCGGCGGTGAAACCGAGCATTTCCAGGCCACCGAAGGAGAACATGATGATCGCCAGGGCCATCACCAGGCCGCTGACACCATTGGGGAAGAAGCCGCCATGTTCCCACAGGTTGCTCACCGAAGCCTGCGGGCCGCCGCTACCACTGACCAGCATCCAGCTGCCCAGGGCGATCATGCCGACAATGGCCAGAACCTTGATGATCGCGAACCAGAACTCGGCCTCGCCAAACACTTTGACGTTGGCCAGGTTGATCGCGTTGATCAGGATGAAGAAGGCTGCCGCCGAGGCCCAGGTCGGAATCTCTGGCCACCAGTAGTGCACATACTTGCCGACTGCGGTGAGTTCCGACATACCGACAAGGATGTACAGCATCCAGCAGTTCCAACCGGAGAGAAAGCCGGCAAAACCACCCCAATACTTGTGCGCGAAGTGACTGAAGGAACCGGCTACCGGCTCTTCAACGATCATTTCACCCAGCTGGCGCATGATCATGAAGGCAATGAAGCCACAGATCGCGTAGCCGAGAATCATCGACGGGCCCGCCGATTTCATCACCCCGGCCGATCCCAGGAACAGCCCGGTACCAATTGCACCGCCCAGGGCGATCAACTGGATATGGCGATTTTTCAGGCCGCGTTTCAGCTCGCCTGAATGCGTGTTTTGTCCACTCATGAACGAAGTCACCTGCTTGTTTTTATCTGTGACGGAATCGGACCCACCGCGCTCGTGGCGCAGCGGAATTAACAAGGTGGTTACCTTGAAGGTTCTTGGACGAGGGTTCAGGTCGCGGGCAAGAGCCCTGGACGCATCAACCGGGTGTCAGCAAGAGTGCGAGGTACGCATTGGGGTCACAGTTAAAACGCGGCGCATTGTATACCCCTGCAGACGCGCAGGGGTCAACACGTTGCGTGACTGTCTGACGACAAAACGCACCGTTCCTGAGGAAAGGGTCAAGCCTGGGGGGGTAATTGGCGTACATAGCGCCTCCATTTGTTCTTATCAATGCCTGGCTCTCCGGCCCGGCTACGCACCGCAATGGCGCCTATCTCACCGCTGCGCAGACCTGCGGGCAAGCTGTTGACGGTTACGTAAAGCGCCCCGCCCCGGGCGACTCGGAAAGTTCTGTTTACAGCAGAAAAAAAATCGCAGGAACAGCCCAATAACCGGCAAGCCTTTGTAACGAAATATTTACAAGGTGGTTTAAATTCTTTCCACGCCTTACGGAAGTATCTGTAAGACAAGGAAATTTCGAGCAAAAAAAAGCCAACCCGAAGGTTGGCTTCTTCAACACTGTAGGAACGGGCTTGCCCCGCGATTACGATTTATCCGATCCAACGCAATCGCGGGACAAGCCCGCGCCTACCCACCCACCTTACGGGCGTGGTTTGTTGCGGGTGCTGCCCGGACGCTTGGGTGCCGGCTTGCCGCGCTTGTTCATGTCGCTTGGGCGCTCGGCCACCGTGCTGCTGCCACGGCCACTGTCCTTGCGCGGGGCTTCGCCACGCGGTTGGCGGGCTGGACGCTCCTCGCCCCGCGGCTGACGGGCAGGACGTTCGGCTTCACCACGGGGCTGACGTGCAGGGCGCTCACCAGCAGTGGCTGCATCCTGAGCCGGACGCAAGGTGCGCACGCGCTCGCCACGCCCCAAAGGACGGGTGGACTTGCGCTGCAGGCGCTCGAGCTTGTCCTTGGACTTGTGGTTCAACGCCGGCATGGCCACCGGAGTCAGGCCCACTTCAGCCGCGAGGATGTCGACTTCCTGCTGGCTCATTTCGCGCCAGCGGCCCATCGGCAGGTCGGAGTTGAGGAACACCGGACCGAAACGCACGCGCTTCAGGCGGCTGACCACCAGGCCCTGGGATTCCCACAGGCGACGTACTTCACGGTTACGGCCTTCCATCACCACGCAGTGGTACCAATGGTTGAAGCCTTCACCGCCAGGTGCTTCCTGGATGTCGGTGAAACGCGCCGGGCCGTCTTCGAGCACAACACCGGCCTTGAGGCGGGCAATCATGTCTTCGTCGACTTCACCCCGCACACGCACCGCGTACTCACGGTCCATTTCATAGGACGGGTGCATCAGGCGGTTGGCCAGTTCACCGTCGGTGGTGAACATCAGCAGGCCGGTGGTGTTGATGTCGAGGCGGCCGATGTTGATCCAGCGCCCTTCTTTCGGGCGTGGCAGGCGGTCGAACACGGTCGGACGGCCTTCCGGGTCGTCACGGGTGCAGATTTCGCCGTCGGGCTTGTTGTACATGATCACTCGGCGCACGGTTTCGGCGGCTTCTTCGCGCTTGATCAGGCGGCCGTCGACCGAAATCGCATCGTGCAGGTCGACGCGCTGGCCAAGGCTGGCATCGACGCCATTGACCTTGATCCGGCCCTGGCTGATCCAGGCCTCGACGTCACGGCGCGAGCCCACGCCGATACGGGCGAGCACTTTTTGCAGTTTCTCGCCTGATGGCGGCAATGGCTGGGCTTCTTGCAGGTCTTTTTCACTCATGCTGGGCACCTCCCGGTGTATTGACAAAAATCTGGTATGGCGGACAAGCGCCAAAAAGGGTCGCGAATCATACGCTGATCGCGGCGTGAACGCACCTGAGACTAGTCGAAATTGCAAAAGTTGCCGGGACTCTGCGCCCGAAGGCCGAGGTTACTGATGCGGCGCCTGCGGTTCGGTTTCCAACGGCTCGGCATCGAGGTCGAGCGGTGTTTCGTCGATCAAGTCATCGAAGTCGGTCTTGAGCCCTTCTTCCATGGCGTCCAGCTCGGTCAGCAAGCTGCGGAAGCTGGTTTCTTCCGGCGCCTCCTGCGGCTCGGCGCTGGCATCGGCCAGGGCCTGCAGGTGCGCCGGCACCGGCGCGTCGTCCAGTTCCAGCACAGGTTCCGGCGCAGGCTCCATCTCGCGCAATTCGGCCAAGGGCGGCAACTCGTCGAGGTTCTTCAGGTTGAAGTGGTCGAGAAAGGCCTTGGTGGTGGCGAACATCGCCGGTTTGCCGGGCACTTCACGGTAACCGACGATACGAATCCATTCGCGTTCGAGCAGGGTCTTGATGATGTTGGTATTGACCGCCACGCCGCGCACGTCTTCGATCTCGCCGCGGGTGATGGGCTGACGGTAGGCAATCAGCGCCATGGTCTCCAGCAGTGCCCGGGAGTAGCGCTGCGGGCGCTCTTCCCACAGCCGGCCGACCCAGGGCGCGTAGTCCTCGCGAATCTGCAGGCGGAAACCCGAGGCCACTTCCTTGAGCTCGAAGGCGCGGCCATTGCAGGATTTGCGCAGCACCTCCAGGGCCTTCTTGAACACCGCAGGCTCCGGGCGCTCAGCTTCCTCGAACAGCTCATACAGGCGCTCGAGGGATTGCGGTTTGCCCGAGGCCAGCAAAAAGGCCTCGAGCAGGGGCGCCAGGTCGCGCGGTTCATTCAGGTTCATGGGCTTGCTCAGTTGTTACTCGGCGCGGGCGCGGACATGGATCGGCGCAAAGGGCTCATTTTGCACCAGTTCGATCAAGGATTCCTTGACCAATTCGAGAATCGCCATGAAGGTCACCACCACCCCGAGCTTGCCCTCCTCGGCCGTGAACAACTCGACGAAGGGCACGAAACCGCCGCCCTTGAGACGTTCAAGCACTTCGCTCATGCGCTCGCGGGTCGACAGCGCCTCACGGCTGACCTGGTGGCTTTCGAACAGGTCGCCACGGCGCAGCACTTCGGCCATCGACACCAGCAGCTCTTCCAGGCTGACCTCGGGCAACAGTTTACGCACCTTGGCCTGTGGCGCGTCCAGGCGCGGCACGACGACCTCGCGGCCGACGCGGCTGAGGCCATCGATGCCTTCGGCGGCGGCCTTGAAGCGTTCGTACTCCTGCAGGCGACGGATCAGCTCGGCGCGCGGGTCGGCCTCTTCCTCCTCGACCTCGGCGGAACGCGGCAGCAACATCCGCGATTTGATCTCGGCGAGCATCGCCGCCATCACCAGGTACTCGGCGGCCAGCTCCAGGCGCACGGTCTTCATCAACTCGACGTAGCCCATGTACTGGCGGGTGATTTCCGCCACCGGAATGTCGAGGATGTCGACGTTCTGCTTGCGGATCAGGTACAGCAGCAGGTCCAGTGGGCCCTCGAAGGCCTCCAGGAACACTTCCAGGGCATCCGGCGGGATGTACAGGTCCACCGGCATCTCGGTCATGGCTTCGCCATACACCAGCACCAGCGGCAGTTCCTGCTGAGCCCCTGCTTGCGGATCGATGCTCGGCTCGGTGATGGTCGCCTGGCTCACGCTTCGACCATGAACGGCGCAGGATCGCCACAGCCGACGCGGATCACTTCCGGCTCGTCACCGGCCAGGCTGATCACGGTCGAGGCCTTGAGGTCGCCAAAGCCGCCATCGATGATCAGGTCGACGTGATGCTCCAGGGCCTGACGGATCTCGTAGGGGTCGGTCATCGGCTCGTCTTCGCCGGGCATGATCAGGCTCACGCTCATCAGCGGCTCACCGAGTTCTTCGAGCAGGGCCAGGGCGATCGGGTTGGACGGCACACGCAGGCCGATGGTGCGGCGCTTTTCGTGCAGCAGCAGGCGCGGCACTTCACGGGTGGCGTTGAGGATGAAGGTGTACGGCCCCGGCACATGGGCCTTGAGCAGGCGAAAGGTGGCGGTATCGATCTTGGCGAACAGGCCCATCTGCGACAGGTCGCAGCAGATCAGCGTGAAGTTGTGGTTCTTGTCCAGCTGGCGCAGGCGGCGAACCCGTTCAACGGCGTTCTTGTCGCCGATCTGGCAGCCCATGGCGTAGGAGGAATCGGTGGGATAGACCACCACACCGCCCTTGCGAATGATTTCGACGGCCTGTTTGATCAAGCGCGGTTGCGGGTTTTCCGCATGAATCTGGAAAAACTGACTCACGTTCTCTTCCTGTTCAGACTGCCGCGATAGGCTGCTCATATTTGAATCGGCGCCACAGGGGTGGCAGGTCCTCTGGCAATGGCCGGTAGACACCGATCTCGCCCCAGGTGCCCGGGCCATGGAAATCACTGCCGGCACTGGCCAGCAGACCGAATTCACGGGCCAGGATCGACAGAGTGCCTACCTGTTCAGCCGGCATCATGCCGTTGACCACTTCCAGCGCCTGGCCGCCTGCTTGAATATAGTCGGCAATCAGCCGGCGGCGCTTGCTGCGGGTTAAATCGTAGTGCATCGGATGGGCCAGGCTGACCCAGGCATCGGACTGGCGCAGGGTCTGGACGGTGTCCTCCAGGGTTGGCCAATGCAGCTTCACATCGCCCAGCTTGCCGGCCCCCAGCCACTTGCGAAACGCCTCGGCGCGGTCTTTTACATAGCCTGCGCGCACCAGGTACTCGGCAAAATGCGGGCGCGCCGGGGCATTGCCGCTGTCGCCCAGCTCCTGCTGAATGGCCCGGGCACCCTCGAGCGCACCCTTCATGCCCTTGAGCGCCAACCGTCGGTCGATTTCTTCCGAACGCAGCCAGCGACCACGGTGCAGCGACTCGACCGCGGCCTGCAATGGCGCGGCGTCGAGCGGGAAGTTGTAGCCCAGCACGTGGATGGTCGCCCCGCCCCAGGTGCACGACAGCTCGATGCCGCTGACCCACTGCATCCCCAGCGCCTGGGTCGCGGCGCGCGCTTCGAGTTGGCCCTCGAGGGTGTCGTGATCGGTCAGTGAGAGCATCCGCACGCCGTGCTCATGGGCCCGGGCAACCAGTGCCGTTGGCGACAAGGCGCCGTCGGAGGCCGTACTGTGGCAGTGCAGATCAACATTCATAGGTGGCGCTTTCGCTGTCATTGATGTTTGTTATTATGCCGACACATCCTGCTTCTGGCTGCCACTGTGAAACAATTCATCGATTTCATCCCGCTGCTCCTGTTCTTCATCGTCTACAAGCTCGAACCGCGTGCCGTCGAATTCGCCGGGCACAGCGTCGAGCTCGGTGGCATCTACAGCGCCACGGCGATGCTGATCATCAGCTCGCTGGTGGTCTACGGCGCCCTGTTCATTCGCCAGCGCAAGCTGGAGAAGGGCCAGTGGCTGACCCTGGTCGCCTGCCTGGTATTCGGCGGCCTGACCCTGGCCTTTCACAGCGAAACCTTCCTCAAATGGAAGGCGCCGGTGGTCAACTGGCTGTTCGCCCTGGCCTTTGCCGGCAGCCACTTCATCGGTGACCGGGTGCTGATCAAGCGCATCATGGGCCACGCCCTGACCCTGCCGGAGCCGGTATGGACGCGCCTGAACATCGCCTGGATCGGCTTTTTCCTGTTCTGCGGCGCGGCCAACCTGTTCGTCGCCTTCACCTTCCAGAGCATCTGGGTCGACTTCAAGGTGTTCGGCAGCCTGGGCATGACCGTGCTGTTCCTGGTGGCCCAGGGCGTCTACCTGTCCCGTCACCTGCACGACAGCGACCCCAGCACCCCGCCTTCAACCCCTAAGCACGAGGAATGACATGCTTTACGCCATCATTGCCACAGACGTAGCCGATTCGCTGGAAAAACGCCTGGCCGCCCGCCCGGCGCACATCGAACGCCTGCTGCAGCTCAAGGAACAAGGCCGTGTGGTCCTGGCCGGCCCGCACCCGGCGATCGACAGCAACGACCCCGGCGCCGCTGGCTTCACCGGCAGCCTGATCGTCGCCGAGTTCGACTCGCTGAGCGCCGCCCAGGCCTGGGCCGATGCCGACCCGTACATTGCCGCTGGCGTCTACGCCAACGTCATCGTCAAGCCGTTCAAGCAAGTCCTGCCGTAATCCCCTGGGGCGGTGGCCGAGCAGGCACACCGCCCTTTGCAGCTTTCGCTGCGCAACTGCTCATTATTCTCGCCTGATGGCCGACAACCTCCTGAACCACTCAATGGAATCAGGAGTTCCGATGCGTCAAGGTCCGTTGTCCCTGCTGCTGTGCCTGTTGCTGCTGACCCCCTTCGCCCAGGCCGAAGAGCCCGCCGGCTCCAGCACCCCGTTGTCGCTCAGTGCCGGTAGCCAGATCACCGAGCTGCAACAGCGCCTGAAGGAAAGCGAGCGCTTGCGCGAAACCCTGGTCCAGCAACTGCACAACGCCGACAGCGAACGCGAAAGCGCCCAGCTCACCCGCCTGCGCCAGGAAAACCAGCGCCTGAAACTGGCGATCAAGGAATCACAGGCCAGCGCCGCACCGAAACTCATCACCGACCAGCAACAATGGTTTTTGATTGGTGGCGCAGTTGCCCTGTTTGCGGCACTCTGCGGTATCTTTGCCAGTGGCGGACACAGAAAGCGTCGGCAATGGTTGAATTGAGTGAGTCATGAGCGAGCTGTTACTGATTGATGATGACCAGGAACTCTGCGAGCTGCTCGGCAGCTGGCTGACCCAGGAAGGTTTCGTGGTACGTGCCTGCCACGATGGCCAGAGTGCCCGCCGGGCCCTGGCTGAACAAGCGCCGGCCGCCGTGGTGCTGGATGTGATGCTGCCCGACGGCAGCGGCCTGGAACTGCTCAAGCAACTGCGCAGTGAGCACACCGAATTGCCGGTGCTGATGCTCTCGGCCCGTGGAGAGCCGCTGGACCGCATTCTCGGCCTGGAACTGGGTGCCGACGATTACCTGGCCAAACCCTGCGATCCGCGCGAGCTCACCGCCCGTCTGCGCGCCGTGCTACGCCGCAGCCACCCGAGTGCGACGCCCAGCCAGGTGGAAATTGGCGACCTGTGCTTCAGCCCGGCCCGTGGCGTGGTCAGCATCGATGAGCACGAACTGACCCTGACCCTCTCCGAAAGCCGCATCCTCGAAGCCCTGCTACGCCAGCCCGGCGAGCCGCTGGACAAGCAGGAACTGGCACAGCTCGCCCTGGGCCGCAAATTGACCCTGTACGACCGCAGCCTGGACATGCATGTCAGCAACCTGCGCAAGAAGATCGGCCCGCACGCGGACGGGCGCCCGCGCATCGTTGCCCTGCGCAGCCGCGGTTACTACTACAGCCTGTAATGTCAGCACGGCGACCAGGCGTCTTTACTCAAGCTTTACCCTTGCCTGACCGCCACTGACCTTGATCTCTCTAGACTGGGTACATCCGGTAATCACCGGCCTCAAAAAGGAGAGTTACCATGCGCAAGACCCTTATCGCCCTGATGCTCGCTGCCGCCCTGCCTACCGTCGCCATGGCCATGCCTGATGCTGGCGGCCCTCCGCACGGGGAGCATCATAGCGAGCACCAAGGCGAGTACCACCGCGGTGGCGGCGAGCACCACCGCGGTGGAGCGCCTTTCGCCCAGCTGGACCTGAGCCGCGAACAGCGCCAGCAGATCGGCAAGCTAATGGGCGAGCAGATGAAGAGCCGCCACGAAATCACCCAGCGCTACCTGGAAAAACTCCCGGCCGCCGACCAGCAGGCCCTGAAAGATGAGCTCAAGGCCAAGCGAGACAAAACCCAGGCCGAGATTCGTGCCCTGCTCAAACCCGAACAGCAAAAGCAGTTCGACGAAATGAAGAAGAAGCAGGATGAACGCCGCGCCGAATGGGCCGAGTTCAAAGCCTGGAAAGCTGAAAAAGCCAAAAAGGCCCAGTAAGCTGTCAGTCGCCCGCCCGGCCTGCCCCAGCAGACCGGGCTTTTTCCGTTAGAGGTGTCTCTTTTGCGTTCATTGTTCTGGCGCATCCTGGCCAGTTTCTGGCTGGCCATCGCCCTGGTTGCCGGGCTGTCGATCCTGCTCGGCCACATGCTCAACCAGGACGCCTGGATTCTCAGTCGCCATCCAGGCCTCAGCACCCTGGCCAAGAACTGGACCCAACGCTATGAGCAGCAAGGGCCGGAACATGCCCAGCATTACCTGGAACACCGCAAGCGCCGCTACAACATCGACGTGCAGGTACTCAATGACAGTGGCGATGCCGTGGTACCTGGGACCTTCCCGCGCCGCGCCGCCGCTTTCGAAGCACGCCGCCACAATGACGAAAGGCACCTGCCGTGGCGACGCCTGACCGAGGAGTACACCAGCCCCGACAGCGGTGAGACCTACCTGTTTATCTACCGCATTCCGCACCCGGAGCTGGACGCCTGGCACCGCGACAGCCTGCTCTGGCCGCTGAGTGCGCTGGGGATTGCCTTGGTGGTGCTGACCCTGTTCAGCCTGCTGGTGACCCTGTCGATCACGCGCCCCCTGAGCCGCCTGCGCGGCGCCGTGCATGACCTGGGGCAAACCGCCTACCAGCAGAACAGCCTGGCACGCCTGGCCAACCGCCGTGATGAGTTCGGCGTGCTGGCCAATGACTTCAACCGCATGGGGGCTCGGCTGCAGAGCCTGATCGGCAGCCAGCGCCAGCTGTTGCGCGATGTATCCCATGAACTGCGCTCGCCCCTGGCACGCCTGCGCATCGCCCTGGCCCTGGCCGAACGCGCCGGACCCGAGCAGCGCCAAGCCCTGTGGCCACGCCTGACCCGCGAGTGCGACCGTCTGGAAGCGCTGATCAGCGAGATTCTGGTGCTGGCCAGGGTCGACGCCGAACAAGCACGGGCTGAGCCGGTGGACCTCGATACGCTGTTGGCGTCGGTGCACAAGGACGCGCAACTGGGCGCGCCGGAGCAGGAGATCCAGCTGCAGCATGAAACCGGGCTGTACCTGCAAGGCTGGCCGACCCTGCTTGAGCGGGCGCTGGACAACCTGCTGCGCAATGCGGTGCGCTTCAATCCTGCCGGGCAGCCGATCGAAATCACCGGGGTACGGGATAACGACAGGATTGTACTGAGCGTGCGCGACCATGGCCCCGGCGTGGCCCAGGAGCATCTGGCGCAGCTGGGCGAACCGTTCTTCCGCGCGCCCGGGCAAAGCGCCGCGGGCCACGGCCTGGGGCTGGCCATTGCGCGCAAGGCGGCGGAGCGCCATGGCGGCAACCTGAGCCTGGGCAATCACCCGGAAGGCGGGTTTGTGGCCAGGCTGGAATTGCCGCTAGTCGGGCCGGGCAAGGCTTGAGAATGCCGGGGCTGCTGCGCAGCCCATCGCTGGCAAAGCCAGCTCCCACAGGTCCGGTGCACACAGGTCCACTGTGGGAGCCGGCCTTGCCGGCGATAGGGGCGGCACAGCCCCTACAAAAACTTACCCCCAGGCACTGACGAAGTCAGCGGTCGCCAGCACCGGCGCCGTGCGCGGCTCATGCTGCGGCGTACCCAGGTACAGGAAGGCGATGATCTCTTCGTTATCCGCCAGCCCCAGCCCTTTGGCCACATGCTTGCTGTACGACAGCTCACCGGTGCGCCACACCGCACCGATACCCTGGGCATGGGCGGCCAGCAGAATGCCATGGGCCGCACAACCGGCCGCCAGGCGCTGCTCGGACTGCGGCACCTTGAAATGATCCTGCAGGCGCGCGACCACAACCACCAGCAACGGTGCCCGCAAGGGCATGGCCCGGGCCTTGTCGAGGGCCGCGTCGCTGGCGTCACCGTTGAGTTTCACCGCGTCGGCCAGCAACTGGCCAAGCTTGAAGCGCGCCTCGCCCTCGACCGTCAGAAAGCGCCAGGGCCGCAACTGGCCGTGGTCCGGCGCACGCAGGGCGGCCCGAAACAGCGCCTCGCGTTGTGCGGCATTAGGTGCCGGGTCCATCAGACGTGGAACCGAAACACGGTTGAGCAATGCGTCGAGAGCCTCCATTGGCTACCCCTTGTGAATAAATGTCAGGCTATTCTAGCGTTTACTTAAAAAGGTCCATAGGTAGAATGGCGCCCTTCCGTTTCGAGTCAGAGCAGATCACATGGCGTTGCCGACCTTAAGGATCATTGGTTTCATCATCGGCATCTTCCTGATCACCCTGGCGATCAGCATGGTCGTGCCCATGGCCACCCTGGTGATCTTCGATCGCACGGGCGACCTGCCGTCGTTCCTCTGGGCCAGCATGATCACCTTTGTTGCCGGCCTTGCCCTGGTCATCCAGGGCCGCCCCGAGCACGTGCACCTGCGCCCCCGCGACATGTACCTGCTGACGGTCAGCAGCTGGCTGGTGGTGTGCATCTTCGCTGCCCTGCCGTTCTTGCTGACCCAGCACATTAGCTACACCGATGCCTTTTTCGAAAGCATGTCCGGTATCACCGCCACCGGCGCTACCGTCCTTAGCGGCCTCGACAGCATGTCGCCAGGCATCCTGATGTGGCGCTCGCTGCTGCACTGGCTCGGCGGTATCGGCTTTATCGCCATGGCCGTGGCGATCCTGCCGCTGCTGCGTATTGGTGGCATGCGCCTGTTCCAGACCGAGTCCTCGGACCGCTCGGAAAAGGTCATGCCGCGCTCGCACATGGTCGCCAAGTCGATCGTGCTGGTGTACATCGGCATCACCACCCTCGGCGCCCTGGCGTTCTGGCTGGCCGGCATGAACGTCTTCGATGCGATCAACCATGCCATGTCGGCGATTTCCACCGGTGGCTTCTCCACCTCCGACCAGTCCCTGGCCAAATGGGACATGCCGGCGGTGCACTGGGTCGCGGTGGTGGTGATGATTCTTGGCAGCTTGCCGTTCGCCCTGTACGTGGCGACCATCCGCGGCAACCGCAAGGCACTGATCAAGGACCAACAGGTGCAGGGGCTGCTGGCCATGTTGCTGGCCACCTGGCTGGTGCTGGGCACCTGGTACTGGGCCACCACCGACCTGCACTGGCTCGATGCCCTGCGTCACGTGGCGCTGAACGTGACCTCGGTAGTGACCACCACCGGTTTTGCCCTGGGCGACTACAGCCTGTGGGGCAACTTCTCGCTGATGCTGTTCTTCTACCTGGGCTTTGTCGGTGGCTGCTCGGGCTCGACCGCCGGCGGGATCAAGATCTTCCGCTTCCAGGTCGCCTACATCCTGCTCAAGGCCAACCTGAACCAGCTGATTCACCCTCGGGCGGTGATCAAGCAGAAGTACAACGGTCACCGTCTCGATGAAGAGATCGTGCGTTCGATCCTGACGTTCTCGTTCTTCTTCGCCATCACCATCTGCGTCATCGCCCTGGCCTTGTCGCTGCTGGGCGTCGATTGGATGACGGCGCTGACCGGTGCCGCCAGCACCGTATCGGGCGTTGGCCCGGGCCTTGGGGAAACCATAGGCCCGGCGGGCAACTTCGCCACCCTCCCGGATGCGGCAAAGTGGATCCTGGCCTTCGGCATGCTCCTTGGCCGCCTGGAAATCATTACGGTGCTGGTGCTATGTATGCCGGCGTTCTGGCGTCACTGACCGATCCATTCTCCAGCGGGGCTGTCGCGGCCCCGCTCAAACGCGCCCGGTACTCGCCAGGCGTGGCGTTGAACCAACGGCGAAATGCCCTGAAGAAATTGCTCGGGTCGGCAAAACCCAACAGGTAGGCGGCTTCCAGCAGGGTCATGTTGGGTTGCGCCAGGTACTGCTCGGCAAGCTCCCGACGGGTATCGTCCAGCAACGTCTGAAAACTCGTGCCCTCTTCCTGCAAGCGCCGCTGCAAGGTGCGCTGCGACAAGTGCAGGGCCTGGGCGATGGTTTCACGCTTGGGCTCGCCCTGGGGCAGCACCCGGCACAGCACCTGGCGTGCACGGTGGGTGACGCGGCTTTCCGAGAAACGCGCCAGGTACTCGCCGGCAAAACGGTCGTGCAGCACGGCCATGGCTTCATTGGCGGTTGGCAGCGGCGCCTCCATGTCGGCGCGCTCGAACACCAGCGCATCGTGCGGCGCGCTGAATTCCAGCGGGGCATGGAAGGCAGTCTTGTAAGGTGTCAGGTCCTTGGGCTGCAACCCCTGGATCAGCACCCGGCGCGGCTGGATCACCCGCCCGCTGAGCCAGCTGCACAGCGACAGCGCGCAGGCCAGCGAGGCTTCGGCGCTATGCCGGGTAGGCGGCAGGTGATCGCCATGGACGGTAAGAATCAGCGCATAACCATCGGGCTGCAGACGAAAACTCAAGTCGGAGCTTTCAGCGATGATCCGCTGATAGCGCACCAGCCGCTCGAAACCTTCGGCCAGGGTGCGGCTCGACATCAGCGCGTAACCGACCACATGAAAGGACGCCGGGCGTACCACCCGTGCCATGTTCAGGCCGATCGCCTGGTTGCCGGAAAGATCGACCGCCAGTTGCCAGAGGCGGGTCATGGAATCCTGGGTGAAACGTGCGTCGGGGTCGTCGAGCGAAGCGAAATCCAGGCCAAGTTGCTTGAACATGGCACGGCAATCGAGCCCTTCCAGTTCGAGTGCCTTGACGATCCCTGATGCCCAGCTTGCTGAAGTGGTTCTTTCGCTCATGGCTGGCTTCTTTTCTTACCGGCAAGCCGCTCCTGCGGCGAACTCAAAGGATACTCAATTGGCGCCTATTGTCACTGCTCTGTCGTGTTACTCACTCTAGACTCAGATCAGGCTCCACGCCGTGTATCTTCGTCAGGTCGAGAAGCCTCTGGAGCAATGTCGTGAACAGCCCTCAGCAGTTTCGCAGTTTTGCCGAGTTCTACCCTTACTACCTGAGCGAGCACAGCAACCCGATGTGCCGCCGCCTGCATTTCGTCGGCACCAGCCTGGTCATCGCCGTGCTCGCCTTTGCCGTGGGCAGCGGCAGCTGGCGGTCGCTGCTGGCCTTGCCCTTTGCCGGTTACGGCTTTGCCTGGGCCGGGCACTACTTCTTCGAGAAAAACCGCCCGGCCACCTTCACACACCCGCTGTACAGCCTGATCGGCGATTTCGCCATGTACCGCGACATGTTGCGCGGCAAGATCAGCTTCTGATTTCGGCCCGCAAGGCCAGAAACCCGTCCCGCGCGGCCACTGTCCCGACCAGCGGTGCGGGTAGAGTGCCTTGAAACACCGCGTCTCGGAGCGCCGATGAATCAGCAGGCTCGTTTCATTCACATGCAGGACGGTACCGAACAGGACTGGGCAATCATTGCCGATGACTTTCGGGCCTATGCCAGCCAACTGGCCAACCGCATCCTGGCGCACTTGCGCCTGCTCGATGGCGACTTTGGCGGCTTTCCCATCGACCGCCTGAGCCATTCGCTACAGACCGCCACCCGCGCCTGGCGCGACGGGCGTGACGAGGAGTACGTGGTCTGCGCGCTGCTGCACGACATCGGCGATACCCTGGGCAGCTACAACCACCCGGATATCGCCGCCGCCATCCTCAAGCCCTTCATCAGCCCGGAAAACCTGTGGATGGTGGAGAAGCACGGGATCTTTCAGGGCTACTACTTTTTCCACCACCTGGGCATGGACCGGCACCTGCGCGAGCAATTCCAGGACCATCCGCAGTACCAGCAAACCATCGAATTCTGCGCCCGCTACGATGCAGCGGCCTTCGATCCGGCCTACGACAACCTGCCCTTGAGCTTTTTCGAGCCCATGCTGCAGCGCCTGTTCGCCCACCCTCGGCAGTCAATCTACAGAGCTGCGCTACAGCAGCCCGCCGCCGCCACCGCCTGAGTCAACCAGCGCCGCAAGCCCGGCTTGGCGCCGGGCGGCTTCGGCCTGGGCATCGGCCAGGCGATAGAGCTCGATGCTGCCATCCCAGTGCTCGATCAGCGCCGTGCACGACTCGACCCAATCGCCACAGTTGAGGTAATCCACCTCGCCGACCTTGCGGATCTCGGCATGGTGGATATGCCCGCACACCACACCGTGGAAACCGCGCTTGACGCATTCATGAGCGATGGCCTCCTCAAAGTCGCTGATGAAGCTGACGGCGGTCTTGACCTTGTGCTTCAGGTACGCCGACAACGACCAGTAGCCGTAGCCATAGCGGGCACGCCAGTGGTTGAGCCAGCGGTTGAGGGTCAGGGTGAACTCGTAGGCCGAATCGCCCAGAAACGCCAGCCAGCGGTGATAGCGGGTGATCACGTCGAACTGGTCGCCATGAATCACCAGCAGGCGCCGGCCATCGGCCGTCAGGTGCTCAGCCTGGTCGACCAGCTGGATATTGCCCAGCACCAGTTGGGAGTAGCGGCGCAGGAACTCGTCATGGTTGCCGGTGACGTAGATCACTTCGGTGCCACGCTTGCTCATGGTCAGCAAGCGGCGGATCACGTTGGTGTGCGCCTGGGGCCAGTACATGCCGCTGCGCAGCTTCCAGCCATCGATGATGTCGCCGACCAGGTAGATGCGGTCGGCCTGATAGCCCTTGAGAAACTGCGACAGGTGCTCGGCCTGGCAATCCCGGGTGCCCAGGTGCACGTCCGATATCCACAAGGTGCGTACGCGCTGTTTGCGCGAGGGTCTGGCAAGCTCGGCACGGGTCATCGGCAGGCTCCGGGAAGGTTTGCGCCAGCTTGCCAAGCGGTGGTTAATCGAAAGTGACCATCAAGTGTCGATCTGATGACATGCCCGCCCCGCCGCTCAGCCTGTACACTGCGGCGATTGCCGGAGGACCTTTCGATGAGCAGCGGCCCGATTCTTTCCCTGCGCCATTATCGCCACGACCTGATCGCCCATAGCCACGAACACCCGCAATTGGTGTTCGGCCTGCGCGGGCGCCTGGAGTTCGAGGTTGAAGGCCGCGGTGCGCGGCTTGATCGCCAGGACCTGATGGTGGTCCCGGCCGGCAGCCACCACACCTGCGGCAGTGCCGCCGGCAGTGATTGCCTGGTGCTGGATATCCCCGCCGACGATTGGCTGAGCCAGCGCCTGGGCGCGCACCTGGATGCCAGTCAACGCCTGCTGGAGCGGGCCGGGTCATTGAACCTGGACCATCGCCAGCAGCAACTGGTGGACTGGCTGGCGGCAAGCCCGATCAACGACCCGCTCATTGCCCAGCAGGGCGCGGTATTGCTGCTGGCCAGCCTGAGCAGCAGCGCGGCACCGACAACGGCGACACCGTCACTGCCGTACGCCCGCTTCGACGCCCATATCGAGCAGAACGCTGCCTACCCGCTGCAGGTAGCCGACCTGGCGCGCCTGGCCGGGCTGTCCAGCGCGCGCCTGCATGCGCGGTTCATGGCCGAATGCGGGGTCACGCCCATGGACTATGTGCGCCAGCGCCGCCTGCTGCGTGCACGCCAGTTGCTGCGCAACACCCAGTTGCCGATCGGCGAGATCGCCTGCCAGGTCGGCTACAGCTCGCAAAGCGCCTTTGCCGCCGCCATGCTCAAGGCCTTTGGCCGCTCCCCCGGCGCCTTGCGGCGAGACTCTGAAGACAATTGACGCGAGGACCGCGACAGACAGTGGCAGCGACCGGCTCGTAAACTGACGCCGCTGCCCTGCCCTACCACAAGGACCACCATGAACCACCGCACTGCCCTCGGCGCCCTGCACATTGGCGCATTGTTCTTCGGCCTGACCGGCGTGTTCGGCAAACTGGCCAGCGCCGCGCCTGCGATCATCGTCTTCGGCCGCGCCGCCTTTGCCGTGCTGGCCCTGGGGGTGTTCGCAGGCGTCACCCGCCAGGCCTGGCACCCCCTGCAAGCGCGGGACTGGCAACGTCTGGCGCTGGGTGGCGTATTGCTCGCCGGGCACTGGGTGAGTTTTTTCATCGCAGTAAAAGTTGCCGGCGTCGCCATCGCCACCCTGGGCTTTGCCAGCTTTCCGGCCTTTACCGTGATCCTTGAAGGGCTGCTGTTTCGCGAACGCATCCGCAGCAACGAGATCATCCTGGTGCTGCTGGTGAGCATCGGCCTGGTGCTGGTGACCCCGGACTTCGACCTGGCCAGCCAGGCCACGGGCGGTCTGCTCTGGGCCCTGCTTTCAGGCCTGTTGTTTGCGCTGCTGTCGCTGACCAACCGCGCCGGTTCCGGGCGCATCCCGGCGGTGCAGGCAGCGCTGTGCCAGAACGCCGTGGTCGCCTTGTGCCTGCTGCCAGCTGCGGCGCCCGCGCTGGGCGCCGTCAGCGCCATGGACTGGCTGTGGATCGGCCTGCTCGGGGTATTCTGCACCGGCGTGGCCCACAGCCTGTTCGTCGCCAGCCTGGCGGTGATCAAAGCGCGCACCGCCGCCGTAGTGTTTGCCCTGGAGCCGGTCTACGGCATCGCCATGGCCTGGGTCATCTTTGCCGAAACTCCGACCTTGCGCATGTTGCTCGGTGGCGTGCTGATCATCCTCGCGATCGTTGTTTCCAGCCGTCTGGCGGCCAGCAACCCACCAGCCAAGACCGTGGCCGTAGAGGGTTAAGGATCAGGGCCGGTCGCTGTGACCGAGGTCGCGCTGCGGATCGATCTGGTCGCGCACGCGCTGCTTGAGCACCTTGGCTTCGGGGAAGCCGCCATCAGCCTTGCGCTCCCAGATCTGCACACCATCGCAGGTGATCCGGAAGGTGCCGCCCGTGGCAGGCTCAAGGGCCACCCGGGCCAAGTCATCGCTGAAGGTGCTCAACAGTTCCTGGGCCAGCCAGGCGGCGCGCAGCAGCCATTGGCATTGGGTGCAGTAGGTAATGACAATTTCCGCTTTAGGCGTGGACATACACTGAACGTCTCCTGACAGGTGGGCATGCTTATACTAGCGGTCTTTAGCCTTCGCTCCGAGAGCCATGATGCACCGCCTGCTGTTATCCCTGCTGCTGTTGTTCGTTTCCCTCCCGCTGCTGGCAGCCGAAGCGCCCCGACCGAAAGTCGGCCTGGTACTCTCCGGCGGTGCTGCCCGTGGCCTGGCGCATATCGGTGTGCTCAAGGCCCTGGAAGAACAGGGCATCAAGGTCGATGCCATTGCCGGCACCAGCATGGGTGCGGTGGTGGGCGGCCTGTACGCCTCCGGCTACAAGGTCGAGGAGCTGGAAAAACTGGCGCTGGGCATCGACTGGCAACAGGCGCTGTCCGACGCTCCGCCGCGCAAGGACGTGCCGTTCCGGCGCAAACAGGATGACCGCGACTTCCTCGTCAAACAAAAGCTGAGCTTTCGCGACGACGGCAGCCTGGGCCTGCCACTGGGGGTGATCCAGGGCCAGAACCTGGCGCTGCTGCTGGAAAGCATGCTCGCCCACACCAGCGACACCCGCGACTTCGACAAGCTGCCGATCCCCTTTCGCGCCGTGGCCACCGACATCGCCAGCGGCGAGAAAGTGGTATTCCGCCGTGGCCACCTGCCCCAGGTGATTCGCGCCAGCATGTCGATCCCGGCGGTATTCGCCCCGGTCGAGCTCGATGGCCGGCTGCTGGTCGATGGCGGCATGGTCGACAACATCCCGCTGGACGTTGCCCGCGAAATGGGCGTGGATGTAGCCATCGTCGTCGATATCGGGACCCCGCTGCGCAGCCGCAAGCAACTGACGACCGTGGTCGATGTCCTCAACCAGTCGATCACCCTGATGACCCGGCGCAACTCCGAGGAGCAACTGGCGGCCCTGCACCGCGACGATATCCTCATCCAGCCACCGCTGTCGAGCTTTGGCGTCACCGATTTCGGCCGCGCCCAGGACATGATCGACGTCGGCTACCGCGCGGCCCGCGCCCTGGATGCACGCCTGGCGGTGCTCAAGCGCCCGCCAACTACCGATGGTGAGCTGCTGGCCGCCCGTTCACCGAGCCAGCGCACCCCGGTGATCACCGCCATCCGCATCGAGAACGACTCGAAAGTCAGCGACGACGTAATCCGCTACTACATTCGCCAACCCATCGGCGAGCCGCTGGAACTGGGCCGCCTGCAGACCGACATGGGCACCCTCTACGGCCTGGACTACTTCGACCGGGTGCAATACCGGGTGGTGCACAAGGGTAACGACAACACCCTGGTGATCAACGCCCGTGGCCGTCGCGGCGGCACCGACTACCTGCGCCTGGGCCTGAACCTGTCGGACGACATGCGCGGCGACAGCGCCTTCAATATCGGCGCCAGCTACCGGGTCAATGGCATCAACACGCTCGGCGCCGAATGGCTGACCCGCGCCCAGATCGGCGACCAGCAGGAGCTTTACAGCGAGTTTTATCAGCCGCTGGACGCTGGTTCGCGTTACTTCATCGCCCCATACATCGACCTGGGCTCGCAGAACATCGAGGCCACCCTGGACGACGACCCGATTGCCGAGTACCGCCTGGAACGCTACGGCTTCGGCCTCAACCTGGGGCGCCAGATCGGCAACAACGGTGAAGTGCGTTTCGGCGTTGGCCAGGCCTGGGGCCAGGCCGAGGTGCGCATCGGCGACCAGGACCTGCCCAAGGTCAACTTCAACGAAGGCTTCTATGAGCTCAAGTATTCGTTCGACACCCTCGACAACGTCTACTTCCCCCATAGCGGCGAAGACATCAACCTGACCCTGCGCCAATACGACCCGAACCTGGGCTCGGACCAACGTTACCGGCAGTGGGATTTCAATCTGGACAAAGCCATGAGCAGCGGCCCCAACACCTGGGTGGTGGGTGGCCGTTACGGCAGGACCCTGGATGATGCCGAGGTGGTCACCTCAAGCTTCGTGCTCGGCGGCGCCCGGCAACTGTCGGGTTTTCGCCAGGACTCGGTGTCCGGGCAGAACGTCAGCCTGATGCGCGTGGTCTATTACCGCCGCCTGACCCCGCGCGCCTACCTGCCGCTGGACTTCCCGCTGTACCTGGGCGGTTCGCTGGAACGCGGCCGGGCCTGGAACAACGACAACGAATTCGACAGTGGCTACATCAATGCAGCCAGCATCTTCGTCGGTTTCGAGACGCCCCTGGGGCCGCTGAACTTCAGCTACGGGGCCAATAGCGAGAATCAGAAGGCGATGTACCTGAACCTGGGTCACACCTTCTGAGGGGGCTCAGGACTTTTCCAGGTTGGCCAGGATTCGTGCATGGACGCGCATGCAGATGCGCAGTTCCTCTTCGTCGACGCCGACAAACAGCTCGGCGCGCAGGGCGTTGGCAATGGTTTCGATCTGCTCGATCAGCGGCGTGGCCGGCGGGCAGAGGACGATCTTTTTCGCCCGACGATCCTCCAGCACCGCCTGACGGCGTACCAGGCCCTGGGTTTCCAGGCTGTCGAGCAGGCGAGCCAGGGTCGGGCCTTCGACCCCGACACTCTGGGCCAGCTCGCGCTGGGTCGGTGCTTCGTCGAATCGGGCCAGATGCAGCAGCACCAGCCAACGGGCCTGGGACAGGTTCAGCCCGGCCAGGCGGCGATCCAGTTCGGCGCGCCAGCCGCGGGACATGTGTGCCAGCTGCATCCCGAATTTGTGTTGGTCGGTCAACGGCATAGAGAAACTCATCATCAGAACTAATTATTAGTCAGCTAATCATGACCGTGAGCCGCAAGCAAGGCTCATACGGCTGGCAGTGCTTGGATAATCGTTATAAATGATGACAAAGCCGGGTTTACATCTCGAATTCAGCCGCCAGCGCAGCCCGCACGCAATACAGCACGCCTTCGGGCACCCGTGCGCCAAACTGTTCGGCAATGGCTGACACCGGCGGCAGCTCGCCTTCACCATCGAGGAAGGCATCCTGTATCTCGCCCAACAACTCTTCCGGCAGGTCCAGGGCCTGGTCCAGCGACAGTTCCTGGCGGCCGATGGCTTCGGCGAGCAAGCTGTAGACGTTCTTTTCGCTGCAGTTCAACTGCCCGGCGATCTGCATCGGGGTCATGCCGGCACGGGCCAGGCTGACCAGTTCGTGGCGCAGGTCGGTGACGATCTTCGGCGCCTCGACGCCACCGCCCAGCACTTCGAGGAAGGCTTCGCCGTAGCGCTCCAGCTTGCGCGCGCCAACACCGCTGACCCGGCCCATTTCGCTGAGGCTGGTGGGCTGGCTGCGTAGCATTTCCAGCAGGGTCGAGTCGGGGAAGATCACATAAGGCGGTACGCCGTGCTCTTCTGCCAGCTTGCGCCGCAGCGCCCGCAGGGCTTCCCACTGCTCGCGCTCGTCGCCGCGCACCAACTGGCTGGCCGGGCTGCCGCCACTGCTGGCGCCGCCCTTGCTGCTGGTTTGTGGCTTGAGGTCCTTGCGCAACTCAAGGCTGACTTCGCCGCGCAACAACGGCCGGCAGCTGTCGGACAGGCGCAGGCCACCGTAGCCTTCGAGGTCGATGTCGGCCAGGCCGCGTGCCACCAGCTGGCGGAACAGCGAGCGCCAGTCGTGCTCGGAACGGTCCTTGCCAACGCCATACACGGCGAGCTTCTCGTGGCCGAAGTTGCGGATCTTTTCGTTGTCGCGGCCCAGCAAGACATCCACCAGGTGGCCGACGCCATAGCGCTGACCGGTGCGATAGACCGCCGACAGCGCCTGGCGCGCAGGCTCGGTGGCGTCCCAGGTCTGCACGCCATCGATGCAGTTGTCGCAATGACCGCACGGCTGGGGCAACTCTTCGTCGAAGTAGTTGAGCAGGGTCTGACGGCGGCAGCGGGTTTCTTCGCACAGGGCCAGCATGGCATCGAGCTTGTGTTGCTCGATGCGCTTGTGGCGCTCGTCACCCTCGGAGTTCTGCAGCATCTGCTTGAGCATCACCATGTCCTGCAGGCCGTAGGCCATCCAGGCATCGGCAGGCAGGCCGTCACGACCGGCACGGCCGGTTTCCTGGTAGTAGGCCTCGAGCGACTTGGGCAGGTCCAGGTGGGCGACGAAGCGCACGTTGGGTTTGTCGATGCCCATGCCGAAGGCGATGGTGGCGACCATGATCAGGCCTTCCTCGTTGAGGAAGCGCCGCTGGTTGGAGGCCCGGGTCTCGGCAGGCAGGCCGGCGTGGTAAGGCAGGGCCGGGAAGCCCTGCTCACACAGGTAGGCGGCCACATCGTCGACCTTCTTGCGCGACAGGCAGTAGACGATACCGGCGTTGCCACGCCGCTCGCCGAGGAACGCCAGCAACTGCTTGCGTGGCTGCTCCTTGGGCACGATGCGGTAGAAGATGTTCGGCCGGTCGAAACTCGACAGGAAACGCTCGGCGTTCTGCAGGTGCAGGCGGGTGACGATCTCTTCGCGAGTGCGCATGTCCGCGGTGGCGGTCAGGGCAATGCGCGGCACATTCGGGAACAGTTCGGCCAGTTGCCCCAGTTGCAGGTACTCGGGACGGAAGTCATGGCCCCATTGCGATACACAGTGGGCTTCGTCGATGGCGAACAGGGCGATGTCGAGGGTGCGCAAGAAGTCGAGCATGCGCGGCTGCACCAGGCGCTCGGGGGCCAGGTAGAGCATCTTCACCTCGCCCCGGCGAATACGCCCGGCCAGCTCGCGCTGCTGCTCGGCGCTGAGGGTGGAATTCAGCGAGGCGGCGGCGACGCCCAGCTCGTCGAGGGTCGCCACCTGGTCATCCATCAACGCGATCAGCGGTGACACCACCACCGCCAGGCCCGGGCGCAGCAGGGCCGGGACCTGGAAACACAGCGACTTGCCGCCGCCGGTGGGCATCAGTACCAGCGCATCGCCACCCTTGGCCACGCACTCGATGATCGCACCCTGGCGTCCCCGAAAGCTGTCGTAACCGAAGATGTCCTTGAGGACGCGCTGAGCCTGTTCGAGCATAAAAACTCCAAAAATCGCAGAACCATCCTGGGCACAGGCTGGACGAAAAACCCGCTGGCAACACGCAAAAATGCGTAAGCGGCTTTTACCCGACCCCCGAGTTGCGAGGGCCCTAGGATAAAAACCGGGCATTATACCGGAGCCTGCGACCTTGCAGGATGCTCTGCGATAGACGTCTTCCTTTGCATCGTTTGCGCTGCAAGGTGCTAGAATTCAGTATCGTTTATTCCCAAGGTAGCCCCGTAATGTCCTTCGCCGAGCAACTGACCCGCCTGCAAGCCTTCCTCGACGCCGACGAGCTGCACGAAGAGGCGCTGGACTACGTGGCCGCTCACGGCTTCCTGACCGCGCTGTCGATTGGTGCCGAGGAAATCCCCGAGCGCGAATGGATCGATGCCCTGTTCGCCGAAGAGCCGCATTACAAGGACGACGCCCAGCGTCAGGACATCGAAGCCACGCTGATCCAGCTCAAAGCCCACGTTGCCCGCCAACTGGCCAGCGACGAGGAATTCGAGCTGCCTTGCGACCTGGACCTGGGTGACGACCCGGATGACTCCGACCTGCGCGGCTGGTGCATCGGCTTCATGGAAGGCGTATTCATGCGCGAGGAAGCCTGGTTCGAGACCGCTGAAGAAGAAGTCAGTGAAATGCTCCTGCCGATCATGGTCGGTTCCGGCCTGTTCGATGAACAGCCAGAGTTCGCCGACATCGCCAGCGACGCCAACCTGATGGACGACATGATCGTGCAGATCCCGGAAGCCCTGACTGCGCTGTACCTGTTGCTGCACGCACCGGACGAAAAACCGGCACTGCTCAAGCCTCGCCACCACTGAGTCGGCGTCAATGCGCTACCTGCTGCTGGCCACCGGCTGGCTCAGCGTTGCGCTGGGGGTGATCGGGATCTTCCTGCCGGTACTGCCCACCACCCCGTTCCTGCTCCTGGCCGCTGCGTGCTTTGCGCGCAGCTCGCCGCGCTTTCACCACTGGCTGGTCAACCACCCCAAGCTCGGGCCGTGGATTCGTGACTACCTCAGTGGCGAAGGCATTCCCCTCAAAGGCAAGGTCTACGCCATCGGCCTGATGTGGCTGAGCATCGGTTTGTCCTGCTACCTGGTGCCGCTGATCTGGGCGCGGGGGTTCATGCTCACCAGCGCGGTGCTGGTGAGCATTTACATCTTGCGGCAAAAGACCCTGCGGCGTCCGTCCTGAGCCAGCTCCCACAGGTCTACACAGTCAGACGGTGTCCACCTTCAACGAATTATCATTGAGCATGCCGTTGATGATCGTCGCCGTGTCCTGCCCTGCCGCAATCACCCCGCCGGCCCCTGCCGTCACACCATAATGCTGGGCCAGATTGACGCCCTCCAGGTCGATGGTCTGGGTTGGCGCCGCCCCCGCCACCGAGCTGACCTCGATGGTCGATACCACGCTGGCGCCACTGCCAGTGACCTTGAAGTGCAGGTAATCATCCAGCGACGCTGTCGTCGCATTCTCACCCTGCAGCAGTTGCGACAGGTCCAGGTGATCGGTGCCCGGGGTAAAGTCGGTGACCACGTCATGGCCGCTGTTGCCCTGCTGATACAGGAAGGTATCGCTGCCCGAGCCTCCCGTCAGGGTGTTGTTGCCCGGCCCGCCGATCAATACATCGTCGCCGTCACCCCCTATCAGGGTGTCGTTACCCAAGCCGCCATTGAGCACGTTGGCATTGTCGTTACCGGTCAGGCTGTCGTCGTAGTCCGAACCGATCAGGTTTTCGATCGCCGCCAGGGTGTCAGTGCCCGCGCCACCGGTATTCTGCGCACCGGCTGTACCCAGGTTGACCGTCACCGCACTGCCTGCACTGGCATAGCTGGCGGTGTCGATACCCGCGCCACCGTCGAGCAGGTCGTTGCCGGCACCACCGATCAACAGGTCGTTGCCATCGCCACCGTAGAGGAAATCGTTGCCATCCCCACCGATCAGCACATCATTGCCCGCCCCGGCATTGAGGGTGTCGTTGCCGGCACCTGCCAGCAGGGTGTCGTCGCCGCCGGTACCGGTGAGGGTGTTGCCCACCTGGTACGTGATGTCGACATTGCCGGTGCCGGTGCCGCCATGCCCGTCGCTGACGGTGTAAGTGCCGTAGGCGGTTTCGTTCTGCGTATTGGAATAGTCGACCGTCATGGTCAACGCGTAGTTCTCCGCAGCGGTGGAACCGTTACTGTTGGCCAGGTTGACCAGGTGGATGCTGTAGACACCAGCATGGCTGGCGGTGAAGGCGCCACCGTCAGCGATGGTCTGATAGCTGCCGCTGTCATCCTTCCACTCCATCAGGATGTTGCCGGCCGCCAGGTTGTGATCGAGGGTCAGTGTCTCGCCTTTTTTCAAGGTGACGGTCAATACGTCCTCATCGTTGGCGTTGCCCCCGTTCACTGCCCCCAGGTAACCATTGACGATCAAAGCCGCGGTCATGCTATTGGCCGGGCCGCTGAAAGAGCTGCGCGGCAGATCCCGCAGCCGGTTGCCGCTGCTGCTGTTGGTACCGTTGAAGTTCACCGTCGGTGTACCGCTGCCCACCGTAAAGCCCGTGCCCGTGGCCTCCCAGCCGGTATTGAAGGTGGTAGTCGAAGGCACGCTGAGGCGGTCATGGTTGGCATCGCTGTCGTTGGCCAGCAACGCCTCGGCTGGCACGGTGATGCTGCTCGAAAGGATGTTGGTGATGATATGGTCGGCCCCGGCCACTGGCGCGGTATTGGCATAGACATTGATCACCAGGTTGGCGCTGGCGGTATCGCCATCGTTGTCACTGACCACGAAACCGATCTGCTCGACCTGGCTGCTGCCGCTGTCTTTAGGTGGCGTGTAGGTAAAATCGCCGGTGTCCATGTCGACCACGATGCTGCCGCCTATCGCGGTCTTCACGGTGATGCTGTTGGTACCGGTATCGAAGGTGCCGCGGTCCGCCGCACCGCTGGCGGCATAGGAACCTGCGCCGCTGTTGCCCGCGGGATCGAAGGTGTAGGTAGTGCCGTCAATCACCAACGACTTGATGAAGCCGCCGTCAGCGCCAAACTCGCCGCCACTCATCAGGCTGCCGGTGATCGGCGCGCCCTGTACGGTGCCGGACAGCACCGAATTGAGCTGGTTGAGGTCGGTGACCACGGTGGCATTGGTGTCAGTGTGGGTACTGCCATCGTACGCCAACGGATTGAGGTTGCCGGCGTTGACACCACCGCCAAGGCCAATGGCGTAGGACTTGATGCCGTTGCTGTCGAGGAAGCTCTCCCAAGCCGCTTCCCGTACCGCAGTGATGGAATGGCCCGAGGTCGGTTCGCCATCGGAGAAGAAATACACGATGTTCTGCGCACCGGTAATTTTGCCACCCGTGGTGTAGGCCGACTGCGCCGAGTTGACTGCCGAGTCGTAATAGGTCGAACCACCCGCACTCAGGCCGTTGACGATAGCCTTGGCCTGGTCGACGGTCACCCATACGGCTGAAGGCTGGCTGGCCCCCGTCGAGAACGTCACCAGCTGGACCTTCACGTCGCCCATTTCGTCGTACTTGTCGAGCAAGGCATTGATGGCCTGCTTGGCCAGCTGCATGCGCGTCAGCCCTGGCACGCCAGAGGCTTCACCCATACTGCCGGAGACGTCGATCACCAACAGCAGGTTGGAGTCCACCTGCCCCGGGGTAACCGAGCGTTCGGCCCCCACTGCACTCGGCACATCGTCGACGATCTTCACATCGATCGTCGCATTGGCTGAACTGCCATCGGTGTCGGTGGCGACGACATTGATGCTCTCGTTCAGATTATTGATGCCATTGGCGTTCGGGTGGTTTTCGCTGTCGAGCAAGGTGTAGGTGTAACTGACCACTCCGGTAGCCGGGTTGTAGCCGGTGATGGTGATGGAGTTACCCAGCGGCGTAGTCCCCGTCTGCGGGAAGCCATTGACAACGCCGCCACTGACGACGCTGACACCACCGACGGTCAGGCTCTGCAGGCCATCGGGGGCCGTCACGGTGAAACTGCCGGACTGGGTCAGGGCCGGAGAGTCGGGGCTGGTGCCGTCACTGAGGTTCTTCTCGTAGACCGTCAGCTCACCGCCATTGACGTTCAGGCCGTCAAGGGTCACCGGGTTGTCCAGGTTGCTGACATTGAGTTTCAGCGTCGCCGTGCTGGTATCGCCATCGGCATCGCGCAAGGTGTAGGTGAAACTCTCGACGCCATTGCCACCGCCATGCAGGTTGATGAAGTCCTGGTCGCCAGGGTTCAGGGTGTAGGTGTAGGAGCCATCGGCTGCCAGTACCAGAGTGCCGTAGGTACCAGTGAAGGTGCCTGGGGTAATCGGTCCGGTTACGCGGTCGGCACCTTGAACGTCATTGGTCAGCACATTACCGGTCAAGGTCAGCTGCACTTCGCTGGCAGTGGCCGCGTTAGTGTCATTAACGGCGCTCGGCAGATCATCGACGATGTTGACGTCAATACTGCCTGTGGCGCTGCTGCCGTCGGTATCGGTGGCGGTTACGGTGAAACTTTCGCTGAGGCTGTTGGCACCGTTGGCCGTAGGGTGATTCTCATTGTCGAGCAAGGTGTAGCTGTAAGTCACCAAGCCGGTGGCCGGGTTGTAGCCGGTGATGGTCAGGGTGTTGCCCAGTGCAGTGGTCGCCGATTGCGGGAAGCCGCTGGCCACCCCGCCGCTGACTACACTAATGCCGCCGACGGTCAGGGTTTGCACGCCGTCCAGCGCCGTCACGGTAAAGCTGCCGCTCTGGGTCAGGGCCGCATTGCTTGGGTTGCTGCCATCGCTGAGGTTGCTCTCGTAGACGGTCAGTTCACCACCGTTGACATTTAGGCCGTCGAGGGTCACCGGGTCGTTGAGGTTGCTGACGTTGAGTACCAGGTTGGCGCTGGACACATCGCCATCGGCATCGGTCAAGGTGTAGGTGAAGGTCTCGATGCCGTTGCCGCCACCGTGCAGGTTGAAGAAGTCCGGATCAGCGGTATTAAGCGTGTAGGTGTAGGAACCGTCGGCAGCCAGCACCAGGGTGCCGTAGGTACCGACGAAGGTACCAGCAGTAATTGGCCCGGTCGGCACACGGTCAGCACCCTGTACATCATTGCTCAGCACGTTGCCGGTCAGGGTCAGTTGGTTCTCGGTGGCGATAACAGCATTGGTATCGCCCGCTGCGCTCGGCAGATCATCGACGATGTTGACGTCGATACTGCCTGTGGCGCTGCTGCCGTCGGTATCGGTGGCGGTTACGGTGAAACTTTCGCTGAGGCTGTTGGCACCGTTGGCATTCGGGTGCGCCTCGTTGTCGAGCAAGGTATAGCTGTAAGTCACCACCCCGGTGGCCGGGTTGTAGCCGGTGATGGTCAGGGTGTTGCCCAGCGCCGTGGTCGCCGATTGCGGGAAGCCGCTGGCCACTCCGCCGCTGACTACAGTAATGCCGCCGACGGTCAGGGTTTGCACGCCGTCCAGCGCCGTCACGGTAAAGCTGCCGCTCTGGGTCAGGGCCGCATTGCTTGGGTTGCTGCCATCGCTGAGGTTGCTCTCGTAGACGGTCAGTTCACCACCGTTGACATTTAGGCCGTCGAGGGTCACCGGGTCGTTGAGGTTGCTGACGTTGAGTACCAGGTTGGCGCTGGACACATCGCCATCGGCATCGGTCAGGGTGTAGGTAAAGGTCTCGATACCGTTGCCGCCACCGTGCAGGTTCTTGAAGTCGGCGTCGTTGGTGTCGAGGGTGTAGGTGTAGGAACCGTCAGCAGCCAGCACCAGCGTGCCGTAGGTACCCGCGAAGGTACCGGCGGTAATCGGCCCGGTCGGCACACGATCTGCGCCCTGCGCGTCGTTGCTCAGCACGTTACCGGTTAGGGTCAACTGATTCTCGGTGGCGATAACAGCATTGGTATCGCCCGCTGCGCTCGGCAGATCATCGACGATGTTGACGTCGATACTGCCTGTGGCGCTGCTGCCGTCGGTATCGGTGGCGGTTACGGTGAAACTTTCGCTGAGGCTGTTGGCACCGTTGGCATTCGGGTGCGCCTCGTTGTCGAGCAAGGTATAGCTGTAAGTCACCACGCCGGTTGCAGGGTTGTAGCCGGTGATGGTCAGGGTGTTGCCCAGCGCCGTGGTCGCCGATTGCGGGAAGCCGCTGGCCACTCCGCCACTGACCACGTTGATGCCGCCGACGGTCAGGGTTTGCACGCCGTCCAGCGCCGTCACGGTAAAGCTTCCACTCTGGGTCAGGGCCGCATTGCTTGGGCTGCTGCCATCACTGAGGTTGCTCTCATAGACGGTCAGTTCACCACCATTGACGTTCAGGCCGTCGAGGGTCACCGGGTCGTTGAGGTTGCTGACGTTGAGTACCAGGTTGGCGCTGGACACATCGCCATCGGCATCGGTCAGGGTGTAGGTAAAGGTCTCGATACCGTTACCATCACCATACAGATCAATGAAGTCCGGATCGGCAGTGTTCAGCGTGTAGGTGTAGGAACCGTCAGCAGCCAGCACCAAAGTGCCGTAGGTACCCACGAAGGTACCAGCAGTAATGGGTCCGCTCGGCACGCGGTCCGCACCCTGCACGTCGTTGCTCAGCACGTTGCCGGTCAGGGTCAACTGGTTCTCGGTGGCGCTGATGGCGTTGGTATCGCCCGCTGCCGTCGGTACATCGTCGACGATATTGACGTCGATGACGCCACTGGCAGTGCTGCCATCAGTGTCGGTCACACTGACCGTGAAGCTCTCTCCCAGGCTGTTAGTGCCATTGGCCGTGGCGTGGGCTTCGTTGTCGAGCAAGGTGTAGCTGTAGGTCACCACGCCAGTCGAGGCATCGTAGCCGGTGATGGTCAGGGTATTACCCAACGCCGTGGTCGCCGATTGCGGGAAGCCGCTGGCCACCCCGCCGCTGACTACAGTAATGCCGCCGACGGTCAGGGTTTGTACGCCGTCCAGCGCCGTCACCGTGAAGCTACCCGTCTGAGTCAACGCAGGCGCATCCGGGCTGCTGCCGTCGTCCAGGTTCTTCTCGTAGACGGTCAGTTCGCCACCTTCGACGTTCAAACCATCGAGGGTAACGGGATCGTTGAGGTTAGTGACGTTGAGCACCAGGTTGGCGGTGGACACATCGCCGTCAGCGTCAGTCAGGGTGTAGGTAAAAGTCTCGACACCATTACCGCCGCCATGCAGGTTGAAGAAGTCCGGATCGGCTGTATTGAGCGTATAGGTGTAGGAACCATCAGCAGCCAGCACCAGGGTGCCGTAGGTACCGACGAAGGTACCGGCGGTAATGGGCCCGCTCGGCACGCGGTCCGCGCCCTGCACATCGTTGCTCAGTACGTTGCCGGTCAGCGTCAACTGGTTCTCGGTGGCGATGGCGGCGTTGGCATCACCCGCTGCCGTCGGCACGTCATCGACAATGGAAACATCGATACTCATGCTCGCGCTGCTGCCATCGGTGTCGGTGGCAACCACATTGAAACTCTCACCAAGCGAGTTGCTGCCATTGGCCGTGGCATGCGCCTCACTGCCGTTCAGGGTATAGCTGTAGGTCACTTCACCGGTAGCCGGGTTGTAGCTGCTGACGGTCAGGGTATTGCCCAGTGCGGTCGTGAGCGATTGCGGGAAGCCATTGACCACCCCGCCGCTGATCACATTGATGCCGCCAACCGTCAGTGATTGCAGGCCATCCGCTGCGGTCACGGTAAAGCTGCCGCTCTGGGTCAGCGCCCCGGCATCGGGGCTACTGCCAGCCGCCAGGTTTTTCTCGGACAGCACCAGCTCGCCGCCGTTGATGCTCAGCCCGTTGAGCTCCACCGGATCATTGAGGTTGGTAACGTTCAGCACCAGGTTGGCGCTGGACACATCGCCATCGGCATCGGTCAGGGTGTAGGTAAAGGTCTCGATGCCGTTACCACCACCCTGCAGATTGAAGAAGTCCGGATCGGCAGTGTTCAGCGTATAGGTGTAGGAACCGTCGGCCGCCAACACCAGAGTGCCGTAGGTACCGGTGAAGGTGCCGGCGGTGATCGGCCCGCTCGGTACTCGGTCTGCGCCCTGCACGTCGTTGCTCAGCACATTGCCGGTCAGGGTCAGTTGGCTCTCGGTCGCGGTGACGGCATTGGTATCGGCCAGCGCCCGCGGCACATCGTCAATCACTGCGATGTCCAGTGAGCCACTGGCGACGTCGCCATCGGTGTCACTGACCAGTACCGCGATGGTTTCGCCGAACCCGTTGGCGCCAGCGCCGCTCGTGTGGGGCTCGGCACCGTTGAGGGTGTAGCTGTAGCTGACCACACCGGTCGCAGGGTCGTAGCCGGTGATGGCCAGCCCATTGCCCAGGCCGGTGGTGATCGACTGGCCGACACCCGTCACTGCACCCGCAGTAACAACGTTGATGCCACCGACATTGAGGTTGAACACCCCATCCGGCGCCTGCACCGTGAAACTGCCCACCTGGGTCAGCGCCGCCGGATCGCTGGCCGACCCCTGGGGCAGATGGGCCTCGTTCAACGACAGTTCGCCGCCCTCGACGGCGAGCCCTTCGATGCTCACCGGGTTGTCGACCACAGGCAGCGGCGGTGCGTCGTTATTGGTGTTGATCAGGCCGACGTCCAGCTCCGGCAACTCGGGAAAGCCATTGAAACCTGCAGTAGGAAAGCCAATTTGCGGATCAACGCGCCCGGCCACCTCATCGAGAATCACAAAAGTATGCCCGCCCCCCAGTGCACCCGGGGCACCACCAGTACCTGGGCCCGCCGCAGTGGGGTCGGCGTCCTGGGTCGGGTCGGCACCGGCGGCGATGGCTTGCTGGAGTTTTTCCACGTCAGTCAGCTGGGCCTGGCTAGGGGTCAGCGCCTGCGGTGTGTCGACATGAGGCGCGTGGTTGGCCAGTAGCTCAGGGGTCAGGGTCAGACTGCTACCGCGGCCAAGGGTCAGTTCAGCACCGTTCTGCAGGTGGACGGCGACAGCGCCCGCCAGGCCTGTGTCCAACTGCTCACCGGCATACAGCCGATCGCCTTCAACCAGCGCCCGGCGGCTGCCATCGCTGCCTACAACGAAGACTTCGCCCACCACCTTGCTGACGATACCGATTAACTTAGCCATGAGCGCACTCCTCCACTGCAAGTCGGTTGATTGCAGCAAACGTGCGCTGAACATTGCGTGACCACCCCGGCGGGATTACCCCGGGCTAGCGCTGAAACAGCCCAGCAGGCGCTATGATTTCAATGAAATCAATAACTTCGCCTGCCAGTGCCGTGGTGAACGTGATTGAACGAAGTGGCCAAGTGACATGTGCCAATAAATTGTCGCCAAACTTCGCCCCGCCTCCATCCCCTCCGCTACATCCATGCCCTTTGCTGCAAAACACGGGAACTTCCTCTGACGCCCGAAAAAATGCACCCTAGCGCTGATTCCACGGGCGGTTTGATATGAACAATGTCTCGAATTTCTTAGACCGCATAAGTTTTTTTTCGCATAACTCTTATGAAAAAATCTTCTTAGCTGCACGCGTAAATGTTCTTAGCTCTGTTGTTACAAGCCTGATACGGTTTAACCTCAGGTTTTCGTCACTTTTTTGACGAATCGCAGGACCATTACTAGAAATCAGGGAGATGTAACCCATGCGCGTTTTGACCCCCATCACCAGCGCAATTCTGTTGGCCATGGCATGTTCCAGTGCCCAGGCGATGTCAATTAATGAAGCTGTGCAAAGCGCCGTGGATAACCATCCGGAAATCAATGCCAGCAGGAACAGCCGGTTGTCGGCCGATGAAGATGTGAAGTTCGCCAGAGGGGGCTACTTCCCGACGGTCGATTTGGTGGCCGGTTATGGTCGCCAGCGTTCCGACAACACCAATACCCGTGGTTTCAACACCGACGGCAGCCGCAACCATAATAAAGAGACGCTGACCTACACCCAGTCGGACCTGCGTCTGCGGCAGATGTTGTTCGATGGCTTCAACACCCCCAACGAAGTCGGCCGTACTGAAGCTGTGGTCAACTCGCGCGCCTACTACACCCAGGCCACCGCCGAGTCGATCGCCCTGCGCACCGTCGAGGTGTACCTGGAAGTGCTCAAGCGCCGCGAGCTGGTGACCCTGGCCAAGAACAACCTGCAAGCCCACTTGCGGGTCAACGATCAGATCAGCCTGCGCAGCGAGCGCGGCGTCGGCAGCAACGCTGACCGAGATCAGTCCACTGCCCGTCGCGCCCTGGCAGAAAACAACCTGTACACCGCCGAAGTCGACCTGGCCGACGCCGAAGCCAACTTCTATAGCGTCGTTGGCCGTTCCGCCGATGAGCTGGAAACCCCGGTGACCATCAAAGGCGAAGTACCTCCCGACCTGGGTGCCGCGCGCCAAGGCATGCTCGATAACAACCCTTACCTGAAGTCCGCCCAGGCCGACGTCAATGCGGCCGAGCAGCAATACGAAGTGGCCAAGTCGCCGTTCTACCCGCGCCTGGACGCGGTGCTGGCCACCGGTGCCAACAACAACACCGCAGGTCAGGTCGGCCACGACAACAACGACTGGCAAGCCGGTGTCGAGCTCAGCTACAACCTGTTCCGCGGCGGCAGCGACAAGGCCCGCCTGCAGTCCGATGCACACAAGATCAACCAGGCCATGGACATCCGCAACAATGCCCTGCGGACCCTCAACGAAAACCTGGCCCTGTCATGGAACGCCATGAACAACGCCCGCGTACAACTGCCAGCAGCGCGCGAATACGCCGAGACCACTACCCGCGTGCGGGCCGCCTACCAGGACCAGTTCGGCCTCGGCCAACGCACCCTGCTCGACCTGCTCGACAGTGAAAACGAGCTGTACAACGCCAACCGCCGCTACACCGAAGTGCGCTACACCGAAGAGTTCTCCATGTACCGGGTACTGGCCAACATGGGTGAGCTGTTGAGCAAGCAGCGCATCTCGCTACCAGCCGAAGCGATCGCCAAGAGCGAAGTGAAGAGCGAGGCGCGCTTGCCCGATATGCGCTAATCCCCTCCACCCGCTACAGGAGTAGGCGACCGTGACCAGCATGCAATCTGCGAGCTCGGCAATAGATCCGCGCCAGAGTTTCGATGACCCGTTACTCGATGGCTTGCTGATCCTCTGCAAGCTGCACGGTTGCACCGCCAGTCGCGCCGGCCTGAGTGCCGGCCTGCCGCTGCCCGAGCAACGCCTGAGCCTTGAGCTGCTGCCCCGGGCAGCGGCACGGGCCGGGCTGCAGGCACGTGTCCTGCGCCGTGAGCTGGGGGCGATCTCGGCGCTCAACCTGCCTGTGCTGTTACTGCTCAAGGACGGTCGCTGCGCAGTGCTGCGCCGCTGGGGCGATGACGGCCGGGCGTTGATCCTGCCGTGTGAAGCCGAAGGTGGCGAGCAGTGGGTCAGCCGCCAGGAACTGCTTGAAGCCTACGCTGGGGAAGCGCTGTTCGCCCGCCCCCGCCACGAACTCGAAGACCTGCGTGCGCCGTTGATGCCGCGGGTCAACGCCTGGTTCCGCGACACCCTGAAGCTGTCCCGCTGGCTCTACAGCGACGCCATACTCGCCAGCTTGCTGATCAACCTGTTGGGGCTGATGGTGCCCTTGTTCGTCATGCAGACCTACGATCGGGTGGTGCCCAACCAGGCCACTTCGACCCTTTGGGTGCTCACTGCCGGCCTGCTCATCGGCACCCTGTTCGAATTGACCCTGCGCGTGGTCCGCGCCCACTTGCTCGACCAGGCCGGGAAAAAGACCGACCTGATTCTCTCTGCCACCCTGTTCGAACGCATCACCGGCATGTCGATGAAAGCCCGCCCCGCGACCGTTGGCGGTTTTGCCCAGAGCATTCACGACTTCCAGGGCTTGCGTGAATTTCTCACCGCCGTAACCCTGACCAGCGTCATCGACCTGCCCTTCGTGGTGCTGATGCTGGCGGTGATCGGCCTGCTCGGCGGCTGGCTGGTGGTCATCCCGCTGATCGCCTTCCCGCTGACCATCCTCTTCGCCTTGTTCATTCAGGTGCGCCTGCGCGATACCGTGCAAAAAAGCCTGGCCCTGGGTGCCGTGCGCCAGGCGCTGCTGATCGAAACCCTCGGCGGCCTGGAAACCCTCAAGGCCTGCAGCGCCGAAAGCGAGCGCCAATACCAGTGGGAAAGCACCCATGGCGCCCTCACCCGCCTCGACGCCCACGCCCGCAACCTGTCGGCCATCGCCACCAACGGCACCCTGTTCATCCAACAGTTTTGCGGCATGGCCACCATCGTTGCCGGGGTTTACAGCATCATTGCCGGCAACCTCAGCGTCGGTGCCCTGGTTGCCAGCTACATGCTCGGCAGCCGGGTACTGGCACCGCTGGGGCAGATCGCCGGGCTGATCACCCGCTACCAGCAGGCACAACTGACCATGCGCAGCACCGATGCGCTGATGGCCTTGCCCCAGGAACGCCAGGCCGGCCAGCAGCCGCTGGAACGCACCCACCTGCACGGCGCCCTCGACGTCAACCACGTGAACTTTCGCTACCACGGGCAAAACGCCGCCGCCCTCAACGACATCAACTTCAGCGTCAAGCCGGGCGAGCGCATCGGCATCATCGGCCGCAGCGGCTCCGGCAAAAGTACCCTGGCACGCCTGCTGATGGGCTTCTATGCCCCGGATGAAGGGCAAATCCTGCTCGACAACATCGACCTGCGCCAGCTGGACATCGCCGACCTGCGTCACCAACTGGGCTATGTCGCCCATGACCTGCCGCTGCTGGCCGGCAGCCTGCGCGACAACCTGACCCTCGGCGCCCGCTATGTCAGCGATGCGCGCATGCTCGAAGTCGCCGAACTGACCGGCGTCAGCGAACTGGCCCGCCAGCACCCGCAAGGCTTCGACCGCCCGGTGGGCGAGCGCGGTCAACTGCTCTCCGGTGGCCAGCGCCAGGCCGTGCTGCTGGCCCGGGCGATGCTGCTCGAACCGCCGATCATGATCCTCGACGAACCCACCAGCCACATGGACAACAGCAGCGAAGACCAACTGCGCCAGCGCCTGCATGGCTGGGTGCAGGGCAAGACCTTGCTGCTGGTCACCCACCGCACCTCGCTGCTCAGCCTGGTCGACCGCCTGCTGGTGCTGGACAACGGCAAGATCGTTGCCGACGGGCCGAAGGACGCGGTCATCGATGCACTGCGCAAAGGCCGCGTTGGCGCGGCACTCTAGGGGGTCCATCCATGTCCGTAAGCCAAGGCCTGCGCAGTTACTTCCAGAGTTTCGGCAAGACCGCCGAACGCGAGTTCATGCCCGACGTGGCGGGCGCCACGCTGCAGGATTCGCCGCGCCTGTCACGCATCACCGTATGGCTGGCCGCAGCGTTGTTGCTGGTAGCGCTGCTCTGGGCCAAGTTTGCCGTGCTCGATGAAGTGACCATGGGCGAAGGCAAAGCCATTCCGTCGAGCAAGGTCCAGGTGATCCAGAACCTTGAAGGCGGCATCGTCACCGAAATCTTCGTGCGCGAAGGGCAGATGGTGAACAAGGGCGATACCCTGCTGCGCCTGGACGACACGCGCTTTTTGTCCAACAAGGGCGAGAGCGAGGCCGACCGCTTTGCCCTCACCGCCCAGGTCGAGCGCCTCTCGGCCGAAGCCGAAGGCCGGCCGTTCCAGCTCTCCGAAGAGGTACGCAGCAAGGCACCACAGGTGGCGGAAGACGAGCTGGCGTTGTATCAGTCGCGCCAGCGCCGCCTGAACAGCGAGAAGCAGACCCTCAACGAACAACTGCGGCAGAAAACCCAGGAACTGGCCGAGTTCCGCTCCAAGGTCGAGCAGTACCGCTCGGCCCTGGCGCTGCTGCAGCAAGAGCTGAACATGTCCACGCCCCTGGTCGGCACCGGGGCAATCTCGCCGGTAGAGATCCTGCGCCTCAAGCGCAGTACTGTGGAAGCCCGCGGCTCGCTCAACGCCACCAGCCTGGCGATCCCCCGCGCCGAAGCGGCAGTGGCCGAAATCAAGAGCAAGATCGAAGAGTCTGAAGCCGGGTTTCGCTCGGAGGCCGCCAAGGAGCTCAACGAAAAACGCACCGACCTGTCGAAGATCACTGCCTCGAGCATCGCCATCGACGACCGGGTGACCCGCACCACGGTGGTTTCGCCAGTACACGGGATCATCAAGCTGCTCAAGGTCAACACCATCGGCGGCGTGGTCCAGCCCGGCAGCGACCTGCTGGAAATCGTGCCGCTGGAAGACAACCTGCTGATCGAGGCCAAGGTACGCCCACAAGATGTTGCCTTCCTGCACCCCGGGCAATCGGCGATGGTCAAGTTCAGCGCCTATGACTACACCATTTATGGCGGCCTCAAGGCCAAGCTCGAGCTGATCAGCGCCGATACCGTCACCGATGACAAGGGCAATGCCTTTTACCTGATCCAGGTACGTACTGACCGCAACCATCTGGGCGGTGACAACAAACCGCTGCTGATCATCCCGGGCATGACGGCCACGGTGGACATCATCACCGGGCACAAGAGCGTGCTCGACTACCTGCTCAAGCCGGTGCTCAAGGCACAGACCGAGGCGATGCGCGAACGCTGAGGCGTTCGGGAACTGCTGAGTGCAGCTCATCGCCGGCAAGGCCGGCTCCCACAGTGAGTGTGTCTACCGGTCTTGTGGGAGCTGGCCTTGCCAGCGATCGAGCGCGAAGCACTCGCAACAGGTCAGCGCAAATGATTACGCTCGTACGTCTCGCGCCCCATCGCCGCGATCTGCCCCTCGATCAGCGCCTCGAACGGCTTTAACAACGCATCGAAACCCTGCGGCGCCTCCAACACGTTCAATGCCTGCACCACCGCCTCCAGGGTCGACAACGCGCCCGGCTGCGGTGCCTTGCGCAGGCGATAACGCGACGGCAGCACTTGCGCCAGGGTCACCCGCGGCAATCCGCCCAGCAACGGATTCAAATGCAGCAACTTGCTCGCCTTGCGCCAGGTGCCATCCGGCACCACCAACTGCCACGGGCGATCATCCTGGCCGTCGGCATAAGCCTCCAGCGGCAACGCCTCATCCCCCGGAAACAACAACGCACTGCGATACCCCGGCGCCTCAAGCAGCTCAGGCAGGTCCTCGAACACTTCCCCCACCCGCAACTGCGCATTACGCAAGCCAAGCGCCGCCAGCTTGGCGGTATTGAGGGCATGGCGCACTTCACTGGGATGCTGCAGCAACAGCACGCGGGTGCGGCTGCCCAGGGACGGGATCAACGGACAAAGACAATGAGCTTGTGGGCGCAAACAGCGCTCGCAGTGGATTCTGGACATCGGGTTCTCCTGAGCGGGCAAAGTGTGCCACAGCAGCCCCGAAAAAAGCCCACTTCCCTGTGGGAGAGACGCAAAGCGTCAGCGGTTGAAACGTTCAGCCAGGCTGTACAGGTAATCGGCCATGCGTTCGAGGTCCTGGCTGATCTCGGCGCCCTGCTTGGCCTGCCCGGCGCTGTGATCGCAGAGCTGGGCGATGCGGGTGATCTGTTGGTTGATGTCCTCGGCGACATGGCTCTGCTGTTCCGAGGCGGTGGCCATCTGCTGACTCATACCGGTGATGCGGCTGACCGCCTGGGTGATGCCCACCAGCGCCGACTGCACCGCCTCGACGCTGTGCACACTGTCGCGAGAAATCTGCTCGCCTTTGCTGGCACTGGAGACCGCCCGCTCGGCGCCGGCGCGCAACGAGGCGATGATCTGGTGGATCTCCTCGGTCGAGGTGCGGGTACGCTGAGCCAACGAACGCACTTCGTCAGCGACCACGGCGAAGCCCCTGCCCTGCTCGCCGGCCCGCGCCGCTTCAATGGCGGCATTGAGCGCCAGCAGGTTGGTCTGCTCGGCAATCGAGGTGATGACATCGACCACGCTGCCGATCGACTGGGTCTGGTCGGCCAGGGCATTGACCGCCTGACCGATGTCGCTGACCGCCTCGGCCATGCTGCCCATGGCGCGCAGGCTCTGCTGCGCCAGGTCACTGCCCTGCTGAGCCAGGTGGTCGGCGTCAGAAGCGGCGGTGGCGGTGTTCTGCACATTGTGGGTCACTTCCTGGATGGTCGCCGCCATTTGCGCGATGGCCGTGGCCGACTGGTCGGTTTCGCTGCGCTGGCGGTCGAGCATCTGCGCCTGGGCGCCAGACAAATCGGACGACTGCGCGGCACGCGCCTTCACCCCCACGCCAGCATCCACCAGCCGGGTCAGTGCCGTTTGCAAGCGCGCTTCTTCACTGAGGATTGCCAGGTCCAACTGGCCCTGCAGGCCGCTGTTGTCGCTATAGGTCAGGGCCACCAGAGGGCTGGTGAAGGCTTTCGGGTGCTCGCCCAGGGTACGGCGGATCACCCGGTTCTGGCGTGCCTCGATCAGGTACCAGGCGCTGAGCAAACTGGCCATCAATACGCCCAGCGCAGCGTACTGCGGTAGCCACAGGTAGCTGATCGCCGAAAGCACACCCGCCGCCACCAGTGGCCAGCCATGTTCCAGGCTAGCGCCAAGTCGCGCCGCCAGCGGTACCGGGCTTCGCCCCTGGCGCAACCGCGCATACAGACTTGTCGCGCGGCGGATCTGCTCGCGGCTCGGTACCGAACGCACCGACTCGTAGCCGCTGATCCGGCCGTTCTCGTAAATCGCCGTGACGTAGGCACTGACCCAATAAAAATCGCCATTCTTCGAGCGATTTTTCACCACCCCCATCCAGGGTTTGCCCTGTTTGATGGTGTCCCACATGTGGCCGAACACTGCAGGTGGCATGTCCGGATGACGCACCAGATTGTGTGGCTGACCGAGTAATTCCTCGTAGGTAAAACCGCTGATGGCGACAAAGGCATCGTTGCAATAGGTGATACGGCTGTTGAGGTCGGTGGTGGAAATCAGCCGTTGTTCGCTCGGAAAGGTTCTTTCATGCTCAGTGACGGGCAAATTCATGCGCATCTGGGCGATCCCTGCAAAGGAAATGATGGGAAATTTCATCAAGCCAATACAGGTTTAGCAGAGCAATTACGGGGTTGCGGCCGATACTTTCAGGATTTTTTGCAGCAGTGACTAAATTTTTCAGTGACTGTTTCGTTCAGGCAGACGTGAGTTGCGCCTTGAGCAGATCGCGGAAGGTCTGAATCAAGGGTTCGCGGCTGCGGCCACGGCGAATGATCATGGAGAACGGCGCCTGATAGCCGAAGGTCGCCGGCGATAGTACCCGCAAATCGCCCTTATCGGCCCAGGCCTGGGCGTAGTGCTCCGGCAGGTAGCCGATATAGGCGCCCGACAACACCAGAATCAGCTGCGCCTCCATACTTTCCACGGTCGCCGCGCTGTGCTTGAAACCGTGGCGGGCAAGCTCTGCCTGGCTCCAGTAGCCGCGACCGACCATGCGCTGCTGGGTGATCACCTGCTCGGGAATGCGCCGCTCGTTGAACAGCGGGTGGCGGTTGCTGCAATACAGCCAGTGCTGCTCACGGTACAACGGCTGATACACCAGGCCGCTCATGCGCGTGGAAAAGGCGCCGATGGCCAGGTCCAGGCGGTTGTCCTGTACCCCCAGTTGCAGCTCGTAGGGGCTCGATACCGAGAGGTGCAAGTGCACCGCCGGGTGTTCCTGGCTGTAGGCGCCAATGGCTTCGGCCAGGGGCAAGGCCCGATCACCCACCGTGGAGTCGATCACGCCCAGGTTGAGGGTGCCGCGCAATTCGCCCTTGAGCGCCGCCGCGTACTGCTCGAAGCCGTCCATTTCCGCCAGCAGGCGCAAAGTCTCCTGGTGGAACAGTTCGCCCTTGCTGGTCAGGCTGAAACCACCGCGGCCGCGATGGCAGAGGACGATGCCCAGCGCCGCCTCCAGCTGGCTCATGTAGGTACTGATCGCCGAGGTCGACAGGTTCAGCTCGCGCTGGGCATTGGCGAAACCCTGATGACGCACGACGCTGACAAAGATGCGCAGGAGTTTCAGGTCAGGCAAGGCAGAGGCCATCTGATCGCGGTCCGCTGAGTGACAGATGGCCGGATTCTAACCCCAACACTGGCATTAGTTCAGAAAAACCTGAACTAAGTATTTGCCTGTAGCGATTCTTTTCATCCACTACCTTTTGCAGACTCTGCCGCAATGCACCTGCTTGCCGGCATTTCAGGGGTTGCCCCGGGCCAGCCAGACAGGTTCCAACAACTAGAACAATCGAATCGATGAGGCCCGACCGTGGACAAGATTCTGCACCAACCACTGGGCGGCAACGAAATGCCGCGCTTCGGCGGCATCGCCACCATGCTCCGTCTCCCTCACCTGCAAAGCGCCGAAGGCCTGGATGCCGCGTTCATCGGCATCCCCCTGGACATCGGCACCTCGCTGCGCTCCGGCACCCGCTTCGGCCCACGGCAGATCCGCGCCGAATCGGTGATGATCCGCCCGTACAACATGGCCACTGGCGCTGCGCCCTTCGATTCGTTGTCGGTTGCCGATATCGGTGACGTGGCGATCAACACCTTCAACCTGCTCGACGCCGTGCGAATAATTGAAGAAGCCTACGACGAAATCCTCGAACACAACGTCATCCCCATGACCATGGGCGGTGACCACACCATCACCCTGCCAATCCTGCGGGCGATCCACAAGAAGCACGGCAAGGTCGGGCTGGTGCACATCGATGCCCACGCCGACGTCAATGATCACATGTTCGGCGAGAAAATCGCCCACGGCACCACTTTCCGCCGCGCCGTCGAAGAAGGCCTGCTGGACTGCGACCGTGTGGTGCAGATCGGCCTGCGCGCTCAGGGCTATACCGCCGAAGACTTCAACTGGAGCCGCAAGCAGGGCTTTCGTGTGGTTCAGGCCGAAGAGTGCTGGCACCAGTCGCTGGCGCCGTTGATGGCCGAAGTGCGCGAGAAAGTCGGCGGCGGCCCGGTGTACCTGAGCTTTGACATCGACGGTATCGACCCGGCCTGGGCGCCCGGTACCGGCACCCCGGAAATCGGCGGCCTGACCACGATCCAGGCGATGGAAATCATCCGCGGTTGCCAGGGCCTGGACCTGATCGGCTGCGACCTGGTGGAAGTCTCGCCACCTTACGACACCACCGGCAACACCTCGTTGCTCGGTGCCAACCTGCTGTACGAAATGCTCTGTGCACTGCCGGGCGTGGCTCGCCGCTAACGGTTGCACACCAGGAGTTGCAACAGGGCAGGAGCCATGACAGTCGGGCCGCAACGACGGCCCACTGAGTAGACGAATGACCCGGCGCCAGGCTTGCCTGGCGCCGGGGTCGATCTCACCATAATAAAGATAATTGGAGACACCCATGGCCTTGGACATATTCGTTGTTCTGATCTACGCGGCCGGCATGCTCGCGCTTGGCTGGTTCGGCATGCGCCGGGCAAAAACCCATGAAGATTACCTGGTGGCCGGGCGCAACCTGGGCCCAAGCCTGTACATGGGCACCATGGCCGCCACGGTCCTGGGCGGCGCTTCGACCGTCGGTACCGTACGCCTTGGCTATGTACACGGGATTTCCGGCTTCTGGCTGTGCGCCGCACTGGGCCTGGGCATCATTGCCCTGAACCTGTTCCTGGCCAAACCACTGCTGCGCCTGAAGATCTTCACCGTCACCCAGGTGCTGGAAAAACGCTACAACCCCATGGCCCGCCAGGCCAGCGCAGTGATCATGCTCGCTTACGCGCTAATGATCGCGGTGACCTCGACCCTGGCCATCGGCACCGTCCTGCAAGTGCTGTTCGACCTGCCGTTCTGGGGCGCGGTGCTGCTCGGTGGTGGCGTGGTAGTGGTGTACTCGACCATCGGCGGCATGTGGTCGCTGACCCTGACCGACATTGTCCAGTTCGTGATCAAGACCGTCGGCCTGATGTTCGTCCTGCTGCCCATCTGCCTGTACAAGGTCGGTGGCTGGGATCAACTGGTGGCCAAGCTGCCCGCCAGCAACTTCAGCCTGACCACCATCGGCTGGGACACCATCATCACCTACTTCCTGATCTACTTCTTCGGCATCCTGATCGGCCAGGATATCTGGCAACGAGTGTTCACCGCCCGTGACGAGAAGGTCGCCAAGTACGCTGGCACCACCGCTGGGGTTTATTGCGTGATCTACGGCCTGGTGTGCGCAGTGATCGGCATGGCGGCGCATATCCTCCTGCCGGATCTGGACAACGCCAACAACGCCTTTGCCGCAATCGTCAAATCCGCCCTGCCTGACGGCATCCGCGGCCTGGTGATTGCTGCTGCGCTGGCGGCGATGATGTCGACCGCCAGTGCCGGCCTGCTGGCAGCGTCCACGGTACTGACCGAAGACCTGCTGCCGAAACTGCGTGGCGGCAAGCAGTCGAGCCTGGGCATCAACCGCCTGTTCACCCTGCTGACCGGTATTGCCGTGCTGGGTATCGCCCTGGTGGTGACCGATGTCATCAGCGCGCTGACCCTGGCTTATAACCTGCTGGTGGGCGGCATGCTGATTCCGCTGATCGGTGCCATCTACTGGAAACGCGCCACCACCGCAGCGGCGATCACCAGTATGAGCCTGGGCTTCGTCACCGCTCTGGCGTTCATGATCAAGGACGGGATGGATGCCAACACGCCGATCTACTACAGCCTGGCGATCGGCCTGGTGAGTTTTGTGCTCGTCAGCCTGATGTCGCGCCGCCCGGTAGGCGCCGTCAACCTGGCCTGACCTGCAGATGCAGCACGGCCGTCGCATCAGCAATGATGCGGCGGCCGACGTGTTTTAGCGACGTGGCTGGCGCTTGCGCTGTTCTTCGTCGGTTGGAATCGGCACCGGCTGTAGCGGTGGCGGGATCAGGCCCAAGGCAGCGGCCAGGTCGTGGAGCCAGTTGAACAGATGGTTTCTCATAACTCCCCCTTACGGGTCAGCCTGCACGGCGAACAAATCCTGCGATGCTTCATACAGATCATAGCCCGATGTCTTACATTGCGCATGTTGAAAACATACGACCAAAGCCAAGTTTGATCTCCCTCAAGCACTGACCGCCAGCCCCGGCGCCTGTGCAACTGTTTCCCCTTGTTGCAAATCGATCCAGGCACTCAGGTTCGCCCCGCGCATGCCCTTGCGCCACATCAGCCAGGTGGTGGCCTGGCCGAACGGCGCCTGCAGGCGATGCACCGCCACCCGCTCCCTGCCCGGCAGGCTGTCGAGCATCGACTGGGCCATCAGCGCCACCCCTGCTCCGGCGATTACGCAGGCGAGCATGCTTGGATATGACTCTATCTCCATGGCCCGGCCCATGGCCGCATGATCATGGGCATACCAGGCTTCCAGGCGCATCCGGTAGGAACAACCCTGACGAAAGGTGAACACCGCCCGCCCGGCGACATCGCGGGCACTGCGCACTGGCGCATGGCCGGGCTCGGTGATCAGCACCAGGGTTTCATCGCACAGCGGTACCCCATCGAGCCCGGCCAGGGCTAGCGGTCCATCAACCAATGCCGCGTCCAGGCGGCCACTGAGCAAGCCTTCGAGCAACTCGCCGCTGGGCGCCGCCTGCACCTGCAGGTTCACCGCCGGATAAGCGCTGTGGTACCGGGCCAGCAGCTCCGGCAGGTGAATCGCCGCAGTGCTGTACATCGAGCCGAGGACGAACTCCCCGGCGGGTTGCCCGCCCTGCACGGCGGCAAAAGCTTCATCATGCAGGGCAAGCATGCGCCCAGCGTAATCGAGCAGCACCTTGCCCGCCGGTGATAGCTGCAAACGCTGGCGTTCACGGCGGAACAGCTCGACGCCCAGTTGCTCTTCGAGCTGGCGCAGGCGGGTCGACAGGTTCGACGGTACCCGGTGCAGGCGCTCGGCAGCGCGGGTCACCGAGCCCTCCTCGGCCACCGCCTGAAAAATCCGCAACTGGCTGAGCTCCATGAGCCATTCTCCAAAACAGAATAAGTTCCTCATCATTATTCAATTTTATTGAAAGTCAACCGGCTTTAGCCTGACGGTCATCCACGCCTGTGCAGGAATCGCCGCCATGTCGCCACTTGCCCGCCTTCTCGCCTGTGCCGTTGCCCTGATGATGGCCATGGGCATTGGCCGCTTCGCCCTGACCCCGCAGTTGCCGCACCTGATCAGCGAAGGCCAGATCAGCCTGACCGCCGCCGGCCTGATCGCCGCCGCCAACTACCTGGGGTATTTCCTCGGTGCGCTGGACGCCATGTTCGCCCGCCGCCCGGGCCAGGTCAGCGCGCGCCTGCACGCAGGGCTGTGGCTGTGTGTAGTGCTGACCCTGGCGTCGTTCTGGGCCAGCGGCTTCTGGGCCCACCTGCTGCTGCGCTTTGGCACCGGCGTGGCCAGCGCCTGGGTGCTGGTCATGCTCACCAGCCTCAGCCAGCAAGTGGCGGCGGCCAGCAACCGGCCACGGCTGGGCGCCCTGGTATTTGCCGGGCCTGGCGTGGGAATTTTGCTTACCGGCATGCTGGCGCTGGTCGCCAACCTCAAGGGCCTGGGTTCGGCACCTTTGTGGCTGATCTACGCGGCGGTTGCGCTGCTGATGCTGCTGGTCGTGCTGCCAGCGCTGCCACGTCCGCAGCCAGACATGCCTGCTGGCAGCCCGGCGCTCGCCCAGCCCGCCGCACAAGGGATGGGCCGTTTGGGCGGGGTGTATGCGCTGTACGGTATCGGTTACATCATCCCCGCGACCTTCATGTCGCAGATGGCCAGCGCGCGCTTTCACGGGCACTGGCTGGCTGATCTGTTCTGGCCCGGCTTCGGCCTGGCGGCAGCGCTGGGCGTGGTGCTGGTCAGCCTGCGCCGCCCGGGCATGGGCAGTACCTCACACTGGCTGATCGCAACCCTGTGGCTGCAGGCCGCCGGCGTGTTCGCTTGTCTGCTGGGCAACGGCCTGGGCCTGGCGCTCGGGGTGGTCCTCTGTGGCGGCCCGTTCCTGGCCTGTATGCAACTGGTAATGCAACGCTCGCGGGAGCTGGCGCCGCAGGCAAGCCAACGCAATGCCGGGTTGCTGACCGCCTGCTTTGCCCTCGGCCAGCTCAGCGGGCCGTTGCTGGCGGCGCTGAGCAATCAGTTTGCCGGCAGCCTGCAAGCCGCGCTGGTCATCGCGGCCAGCGGCCTGTTACTCGCAGGCATGCTGCTGTTGCGCGCGCAGGCTAGCCGAGCAGGCTGCGCAGGCGTCGGCGCACCCACTGCTCAGCGCTGACCAGGGTCACCCCGAGCAGCACCATGATCGCCCCGAGGACGAAGTTCAGGCTCAGCGGCTCGCCGAGCAGCAGCACCCCGAAGGTCACCCCGAACAACGGGGTAATAAAGGAGAACACCGCCAGGTTCGAGGCCAGGTAGCGGCGCAGCAGCCAGAACCAGGTCAGGTAGCTGAAGAACGACACGATCAGGCCCTGGAACAGCAGGCTGCCGATCGATAGCGGGGTGAACTGCACGTGGGTAACCTGACCACTGGCGACGGCTATCAGCAGCAAGCCGACGAAACCGACCGCCAATTGATAGAACAGCGTCAGAGTCGCCGGGGCTTCAGACAACCGCGAAGCACGCACCACCACGGTGGTTGCGCCCCAGGCCAGGCCCGCCAGCACACCGAAGGCATCACCGAGCAACATGCGCCCGTCCAACTGCGCCAACGAGATACCACCTGCAAAAGCAAAGGCAATGCCGCCAAACGCCAACAGGATGCCCAGCCACTGCAAGGGCCGCAGCCGCTCGCTCGGCAGCATGAAATGCAGGCCCAGGGCAGTGAACACCGGTGCGGTGTAAAGGAATACCGACATGTGCGCCGCCGAGGTCAGCTTCAGGCCTTCGGCGATGAACAGAAACTCCAGGCCGAACAGCGCACCGGCCAGCAGACCGCCACGCCAGGTGCTGGCTACCTGATCCCAGCCGCCGCGAAAGCACATCAGCAGGCCGACCAGCACCGCTGCCATGCCCGAGCGCATGGCCTGTTGCATGACCGGGGCGATATCCGGCGCGGCCCACTTGATCATGACCTGCTGGATACCCCAGATCAGGCACAGTACCAGCATCACTTGCAGGGCAAAGGCATCGGTATTGCGGCGGCTGACGCTCATCGGGCGCCCCCGGAATCAGGCATCGACATGGCAGGTTCTCGGCAGAAGTGGATCCATCGCCGATTATCAGCGGCAGCGGCCGCTCAATGCCAGCCTTGTGTTGCCTGCTTCAGGCAATCTGCGCCCTGGAGGCCAATTGATCGAAGGTCGTTTCGTCCAGGGGATCGTCCTGTTCATCCAGTACCTGACGCGGGTGAGCGTTGCCCGGAATGCTGCTGTCCAGCAGGCTCAACAGCCGCGAGCCGCGTTCGGTGAGGATGAAGTTCTCGCCGTTGCCGCCCTCGTCTTCCGGGCGTGACGCAAAATAACCGCGCTCGAACAGCAGCTTTTCGTACTCACATGCCTTGGTTTTCAGATGATCGAGATCGCCAGGGGCCGCACCCTCGGCCGCCAGCTGGGCCGCATGCTGCTCGGCGTAGGGCCTGGGGGTAAAACTGTGCCCGGCGCTGTTCTGCGCTTCGTGCAACAGGCGTTCGATCAGGTCCCAGTCATAGGTGGTCATTGGCATAGCCTCAATCAGGGGTTTATAAGATTGTGACCGGTGCGCGCGGCTGCGGTTCGACTGAACTTTCGCCGCCCGGCCGGGCTCAACCGCAGGACTTCACCTTGATTGCACAGGAGCCTGCCGATGAAGACCCTGTTGAACATTGCCGCTGCCGCTAGCCTGATGCTGGCCCTACCCAGTTGGGCGTGCACGCTGGAGGAAGCGACGGCCAAGCGCGAAGAACTGGCCAAGGAAGTGAGCAAGCTCACCGAGCAAAACCCGCAGAAGGCCAAGGAGATCAACGACGAGTTGCAGAAAATGGAGCTGGGCACCGCCAGCAAGGACTTGCCGGACAAGTGTCAGCTGATCGACAAGCGGATGCAGGAACTGAAGGCCGCTGAGAAGAAGACTTGAGATTGGGGTGAAGCTATCGCTGGCAAGCCAGCTCCCACAAGGACGGCAAAGAACCTGTGGGAGCCGGTTTTGCCGGCGATGAGGCCGGCGCTTACTCCGCAGTCGGCGTCGGCTTGCGGCGCTTGAGCGGTGCCAGGCCATCGGCGCTGGCCAGCGGGGCGTTAGGCTTCGGCTTGGCGGTCGGCTTGCGCTTGGCTACGACCTTCTTGTCGCCTTTCTTGTCAGCTTTTTTCTTCTTCACACCGGCCGCCTTGCCCGAGGCCTTGACCTTCTTCGGCCCGGTGTACGTACCTTTGACTTCCTTGATCACCCGACGCTCGAAGCTCTGCTTCAGGTAGCGCTCGATGCTCGACATCAGGTTCCAGTCGCCGTGGCAGATCAGCGATACCGCCAGGCCTTCGTTACCGGCACGGCCGGTACGGCCGATGCGGTGCACGTACTCGTCGCCACTGCGTGGCATGTCGAAGTTGATCACCAGGTCCAGGCCGTCGACGTCCAGGCCGCGGGCGGCGACGTCGGTGGCAACGAGGATCTTGGCGCCGCCCTGCTTCAGGCGCTCGATCGCCAGCTTGCGGTCCTTCTGGTCCTTGTCGCCGTGCAGCACGAACGCCTTGTAGTCCTTGGCCACCAGGTGCCCGTAGATGCGGTCGGCCATCACCCGGGTGTTGGTGAAGATGATCGCCTTGTCGTAGGTCTCGTTCTGCAGCAGCCACTGCACGATCTGTTCTTTGTGCTGGTTATGGTCGGCGGTGATGATCTGCTGGCGGGTGCCTTCGGCCAGCTGGCTGACGCTGTTGAGCATCAGGTGTTCAGGGGTTTTCAGCACTTTGCCGATCATGTCGCGCAGGCCGGCACCGCCGGTGGTGGCGGAGAACAGCATGGTCTGTTCACGGTTCGGGCATTCGTTGCACAGGCGCTCGACGTCTTCGGCAAAGCCCATGTCGAGCATGCGGTCGGCTTCATCGAGCACGATGACCTGGACATGCTCCAGGTGCAGGTTGCCGGCATTGAGCTGCTCGAGCAGGCGACCCGGGGTGCCGATCAGCACGTCCGGCACCTTGCGCAGCATCGCTGCCTGTTCCTTGAAGTCTTCACCGCCGGTGATCAGGCCGGCCTTGATGAAGGTGAACTGGGAGAAACGCTCGACTTCCTTGAGGGTCTGCTGCGCCAGCTCGCGGGTCGGCAGCAGCACCAGGGCGCGAATTTCGACACGTTTTTGCTTGAGGTCAACCAGGCGGTTGAGCATCGGCAGGACGAAGGCCGCAGTCTTGCCGCTACCGGTTTGCGCCGTCACCCGCAGGTCACGCCCTTGCAACGCCAATGGGATGGCCGCTGCCTGCACCGGCGTCGGCTCGACAAATTTCAGCTCGGCCACGGCTTTGAGCAGGCGTTCGTGCAGGGCGAATTGGGAAAACACGGGTGTACCTCGGGCATGTGCAAAAAATTCAGTTGCATAGGGTAACGTTTTCCGGCGTCGGAGCCGAATTTCTTTTGGCAACTTCTTGCCAATACGCGCTCTAATGGCCTTGTTTTCGACTTGCGGACCCTCTACGACACCGTTATGGACATTCAACAGCTGTGGCAAAACACCCTGGACCTCTGGGGCACCCTCGATCAACACCCGGTGCTGCACGCCGGTATCGGCCTTGGCGTCCTGCTGGCGGTTGCCCTGGTGCTGGGCCGGGTAGCGCGTTTCCTGGTGCTGCACGCCGCCCGCCTGCTCGGTCGCCAGCCGGCCCTGCACTGGGTCAACGACCTGCGCGAGAACAAGGTGTTCCAGCGCCTGGCCCAGACCACCCCGTCGCTGGTGGTGCAGTTTGGCCTCAAGCTGGTGCCGGAGCTCAGCGCCACCAGCCAGCATTTCCTCGGCAACGTTGCCCTGGCCTTCACCATCCTGTTCCTGACCCTGGCCCTGAGCGCCCTGCTCGACGCCCTGCTGGACATCTACGCCCGCACCGAGCACGCCCGTACCCGCTCGATCAAAGGTTACGTGCAGTTGGCCAAGATGGTCCTGTTCGTGTTCGGCGCCATCGTCATCGTCGCCACCCTGATCGACCGCTCGCCGCTGTTGCTGCTCTCAGGTCTGGGTGCGATGTCGGCCGTCATCCTGTTGGTCTACAAGGACACCCTGCTGTCGTTCGTCGCCAGCGTGCAACTGACCAGCAACGACATGCTGCGGGTCGGCGACTGGATCGAGATGCCCCAGGTCGGCGCCGATGGCGATGTGGTGGACATCACCCTGCACACGGTCAAGGTGCAGAACTTCGACAAGACGATTGTTTCCATTCCCACCTGGCGCTTGATGTCCGAGTCGTTCAAGAACTGGCGCGGCATGCAGCAATCGGGCGGGCGGCGGATCAAGCGCAGCTTGTTCATCGATGCCGGCGGCGTGCGTTTTCTGACCAGCGCCGAAGAGCAGCGCCTGTCCGAGGTGCGCCTGCTGACCGACTACATCGCCCGCAAGCGCAACGAACTGCACAGCTGGAACGAGGCCCAGGGCCCGGTGGCCGAGCTGTCGGCCAATCGCCGCCGGCTGACCAACGTCGGCACCTTCCGCGCCTACGCCCTGGCTTATCTGAAAAGCCACCCGGACATCCAGCCGAACATGACCTGCATGGTCCGCCAGATGCAGACCACCGCCCAGGGCGTGCCGCTGGAAATCTACTGCTTCACCCGCACCACGGCGTGGGCCGAGTACGAACGCATCCAGGGCGACATCTTCGATTACCTGCTGGCGGTGTTGCCGGAGTTCGGCCTGAGCCTGTACCAGCAACCCAGCGGCAACGACCTGCGCGCCGGCCTGTTACCCTCGACCTTGCCCAGCCAGCAGCGGGCGCTGAGTGCCGAGACGACTGAACCATAGCGACGCCAGGATCACCGCCCCGCCGATGAACAACCGGCCCAGCGGCTCGTGCTGGTTCCAGATCAGCAGGTTGAGCAGCAAGCCGACCGGTACATGCAGGTTGTTCATCACCGCCAGGGTGCCGCCTGAAACCAGGCAGGCGCCCTTGTTCCACCAGTACAAACCCAGCGCCGTCGGGCACAGGCCCAGAAACAGCAGCACCAGCCATTGCACGTCGGTGCTCGGCAGGTGCTGGGTGTTACCGAACAGCAGGAACGCCGGCAGCACCACCAACAAGGCGCCCAGGTAGAAATAGCCGAACCGCCGGTAGTGCGGCAGGTCGCTGGGGTTGCGCGCGATCAGGTGGCGGTACAGTACCTGCCCGGCGGCATAGGTGAAGTTGGCCAGTTGCAGGAGCAAAAAGCCCATGAAGAAGTCCGGGCTGATGCGGTCAAAGCGAATCACCGCCGCACCGGCAACCGCCACCAGCGCCGCCACCAGCGCCCAGGGGTTGAAACGCCGGTTCAGGGCATCTTCGATCAGGGTCACGTGCAAGGGCGTGAGAATGGTGAACAGCAGCACCTCCGGCACTGTCAGCACGCGAAAGCTCAGGTACAGGCAGACATAGGTGATGCCGTATTGCAGCGCACCGATCAGCAGCATCGAACGCATGAAGCGCGGTTCGACCTGGCGCCAGCGAGTCAGCGGCAGGAACACCAGCCCGGCCAGCAGCACCCGCGCCAGCACGGCGAAGTAGCTGTCGACATGGCCGGCCAGGTACTCGCCGATCAGGCTGAAGGAAAACGCCTGGATCAACGCGACAATCAATAAATAGCCCATGTGTGCCCCTTGCTGTGGAGGCGGCGACCTTAGCGGTTAGCGGCAAACCCGGCAATAGTCGAAGGCCCTGCGGGCCGTATCGCTGGCAAGGCCAGCTCCCACAGTGCTTGCATGCAATCGCGAAATAAAAAAGCCCGGTCCTGCACAAGGCAGTGACCGGGCAGGCACACCCAAAGGAGCAACAGGTGTCAGGCGGGAAAATTCATTGCCGGCTCATGCCACCGCAGCGAGCTGCGCCTTGGCCTGGTTCAGGCCCTTCTCGTGGAAATCGCCGCCCATGTTCAGGCCTTCTGCGTGGATGAAGGTCACGTCATGGATACCGATAAAGGCCATGACCTGGCGCAGGTAAGGTTCCTGATGATCGCTGCTGGCACCGGCATGGATACCACCACGGGCGGTGAGGATGTAGGCGCGCTTGCCGGTCAGCAGGCCCTGCGGCCCGGTTTCGGTGTACTTGAAGGTGATGCCGGCACGCAGTACATGGTCCAGCCAGGCTTTAAGGGTGCTGGGAATGGTGAAGTTGTACATCGGTGCGGCCAGGACCAGCACGTCGGCCGCCAGCACTTCATCGGTCAACTCGTTGGAGCGGGTCAGGGCCTGCAGCTCATCGGCATTGCGCTGGGCTTCGGGCTTCATCCAGCCACCGAGCAGGTTGCCATCCAGGTGCGGCACCGGGTTGACGGCCAGGTCGCGCAGGGTGACCTGGTCGGCCGGGTGGGCGGCTTGCCACTGGCTGACGAAGTCACGGGTCAGTTGCCGGGAGATCGAGTCCTGCTGGCGGGCGCTGCTTTCGATGACGAGTACACGGGACATGGGGCTTGCCTCCATCGGCGAGTTCGGTAAGTCGATGGAGGCAAGATTAATGATTGACCTATCGATAAAAAAGCGTAAAAACTGGGTCCAACCTATCAGTTAAATTGTTTTATTCCGGTTTGCAGCTCAAGGCGATACGCAGCTTGATGATTTCCCGGTTGAACTTGGCCGTGGCATCGACGCTTTTTTTCGCCGGCACCAGTACGCGGCGCACCCGTGGCGCTTCCGGACCGTTGCGAAAGGACACCTTGCACTGCGCGGCAACGTCACCATAGTTGTTCAGGGTGATCGAGCCAATGTCACGGTCGGTGTCGTAGGTGGTGTAGTCGACCTTGACGCCGTCGATGTCCTTTTCCACGTCGATGGGATAGGCCAGGGCCGTGAGCGGAAGCAGGGCCAGCAATACAGCACAATATTTCTTCATACGACGCTCTCCATGAAAGAGCGCCAGCTTAGGACAACAGGAGCCGAAGATGAAAGCGCCGCGCGTAACCCTGGACCAGTGGCGGACCCTGCAGGCGGTGGTCGATCATGGTGGCTTTGCCCAAGCCGCCGAGGCCCTGCACCGCTCGCAATCCTCGGTGAGCTACACCGTGGCGCGCATGCAGGACCAACTCGGCGTGCCGCTGCTGCGCATCGACGGGCGCAAGGCCGTGCTGACCGAGGCCGGCAACGTGCTGCTGCGCCGCTCGCGGCAACTGGTCAAGCAGGCCAGCCAGCTCGAAGACCTGGCCCACCATATGGAACAGGGCTGGGAAGCCGAAGTGCGCCTGGTGGTCGATGCCGCCTACCCCAACGCCCGCCTGGTCCGCGCCTTGAGTGCGTTCATGCCGCAAAGCCGTGGCTGCCGGGTGCGCCTGCGTGAAGAGGTGCTGTCCGGGGTCGAGGAAGTCCTGCACGAAGGCGTCGCCGACCTTGCCATCAGCGGCTTCAATATTTCCGGCTACCTGGGCACGGAGCTCAGTTCGGTCGAGTTCGTTGCCGTTGCCCACCCCGAACACAGCCTGCACCGCCTGGGTCGGGAACTGAGCTTCCAGGACCTGGAAAGCCAGTTGCAGGTGGTGATCCGCGACTCCGGCCGCGCGCAGCCACGTGACGTCGGCTGGCTGGGCGCCGAACAGCGCTGGACGGTCGGCAGCCTGGCCACCGCCGCGACCTTCGTCAGCAGCGGCCTGGGCTTTGCCTGGTTGCCCCGCCACCTGATCGAACGCGAGCTGCGCGAAGGCCTGCTCAAGCCTTTGCCACTGGATCAGGGTGGCAGTCGCCACCCACTGTTCTACCTTTACTCGAACAAGGACAAACCCCTGGGCCCGGCGACGCAGATCCTCGTCGAATTGCTGCGCAACTTCGACACCGCACCGCTGGATGTGCCCTTCGCCGCGCCCGCCCAAGCCTGACAGGAATCACGCCGATGGCCTACTTCGAACATGAAGGTTGCTCGCTGCACTACGAGGAATACGGCCAGGGCGAGCCGCTGGTGCTGCTGCACGGCCTGGGTTCCAGTTGCCAGGACTGGGAAATGCAGGTGCCGACGCTTGCCCGCCAGTACCGGGTGATCCTCATGGACATCCGCGGCCACGGCCGCTCCGACAAGCCCCGCGAGCGCTACAGCATCGCCAGCTTCAGCGCCGACCTTCTAGCCCTGCTCGAGCAACTGCAGACCGGCCCGGTGCACCTGGTCGGCCTGTCCATGGGCGGCATGGTCGGCTTTCAGTTTGCCGTCGATCACCCCGAGTGGCTGCGCAGCCTGTGCATCGTCAACAGCGCCCCGGAGGTCAAGCGCCGCAGCCGCAGCGACTGGATCTGGTGGGCCAAGCGCTGGGCCCTGGCGCGGCTGCTGAGCCTTGAAACCATCGGCAAGGGCCTGGCCGAACGGCTGTTCCCCAAGCCACAGCAGGCCGACTTGCGGCGCAAGATGGCCGAGCGCTGGGCCAGGAACGACAAGCGTGCGTACCTGGCCAGTTTCGACGCCATCGTCGGCTGGGGCGTGGCGGAACGCCTGGGGCAGATTCGCTGTCCTACCCTGGTCATCAGCGCCGACCAGGATTACACCCCGGTACAACTTAAAGAGCGCTACGTGGCCCTGATTCCACACGCACGGCTGGCGGTGATCGAAGATTCCCGGCACGCTACGCCCCTGGACCAACCTGACCTCTTCAATCAGACGCTGCTGCAGTTCCTGGCCGCGTCCACCACCTCTCAAGGATCATTGAGCCCATGCTGAAAAAACTCCTGCTCGCCACCTGCTCGGTCGTCTTCGCCACCAGCCTGATGGCCGCTGAAAAAGCGCCTCATGTAATGCTGGAAACCAGCTTCGGTCAGATCGAAATCGAACTGAACGAAACCAAGGCGCCGATCAGCAGCAAGAACTTCCTGCAATACGTGGACAGCGGTTTCTACAACAACACCATCTTCCACCGGGTGATCCCGGGTTTCATGGTCCAGGGTGGTGGTTTCACTGAGCAGATGGTGCAAAAAGACACCAAGGCGCCGATTCGCAACGAAGCCAGCAATGGCCTGCAAAACGTCCGTGGCACGTTGTCGATGGCACGCACCTCCAACCCCAACTCGGCCACCAGCCAGTTCTTCATCAACGTTGCCGACAACGCCTTCCTCGACCCGGGCCGTGACGCCGGTTACGCAGTGTTCGGCAAGGTCGTCAAAGGGATGGATGTGGTCGACCAGATCGTCAACTCGCCGACCACCGTCAACAAAGGCATGCGCGATGTACCGGTCGACCCGGTGTTCATCAAGTCGGCCAAGCGTATCGACTGACCCAGGGCTTCACAGGGACGTGAACCAGGCCTGCGGGTCGAACTGAACAGGAGTTACCGTTTTCATGCTGTTTCGCCGCTTCGAAAAGCTCATCGACATCTTCCGTGAGGCGCCTACTGCGGCGCCGCCCACCACGGTATGGCCGTTCTATGTGTACTACCTGCGCCAGGTGTGGCCAAGTTTTGCCGCGCTGCTGGTGATCGGATTCATCGGCGCATTGATCGAAGTGGCCCTTTTCAGTTACTTGAGCCGGATCATCGACCTGGCTCAAGGCACCCCTTCGCTTGATTTCTTCAGCGATCACGCTGCCGAACTGCTGTGGATGCTGGTAGTGGCGCTGATTCTGCGCCCGGTGTTTCTCGGCCTGCACGACCTTCTCGTACACCAGACCATCAGCCCGGGGATGACCAGCATGATCCGCTGGCAGAACCATACCTTCGTGCTCAAGCAGAGCCTGAACTTCTTCCAGAGCGATTTTGCCGGACGCATCGCCCAGCGCATCATGCAGACCGGCAACTCGCTGCGCGACTCGGCGGTGCAGGCGGTGGACGCGCTGTGGCACGTACTGATCTATGCGATCAGCTCGCTGGTGCTGTTTGCCGAGGCCGACTGGCGGCTGATGTTGCCGCTGATGACCTGGATCGCCTGCTACATCGGCGCACTCTGCTACTTCGTGCCACGGGTCAAGGCCCGAGCCGTGATCTCCTCCGATGCCCGCTCCAAGCTCATGGGCCGCATCGTCGATGGCTACACCAACATCGCTACCCTGAAACTCTTCGCCCACACCGACTTCGAGCAGCAATACGCTCGTGAAGCGATCAGCGAGCAGACCGAAAAAACCCAGTTGGCCGCCCGCGTGGTCACCAGCATGGACGTGGTCATCACCAGCCTCAACGGCCTGCTGATCGTCAGCACCACGGGCCTGGCGCTGTGGCTATGGACCCAGTCGCTGATCACGGTCGGTGCCATCGCCCTGGCCACCGGCCTGGTGATCCGCATCGTCAACATGTCCGGCTGGATCATGTGGGTGGTCAACGGCATCTTCGAGAACATCGGCATGGTCCAGGATGGCCTGCAGACCATCGCCCAGCCGGTGAGCGTCACCGACTCGCCGAGCGCACCTACGCTCAAGGTCGATCGCGGCGGGGTGAAGTTCGACAACGTCAGTTTTCACTACGGCAAGGGCAGCCGCATCATCGACGGCCTGAACCTGGACATCCGCCCGGGCGAGAAGATCGGCCTGATCGGCCCGTCCGGCGCGGGCAAGTCAACCCTGGTCAACCTGCTGCTACGCCTGTACGACCTGGAAAGCGGGCGCATCCTCATCGATGGCCAGGACATCGCCCAGGTGACCCAGGCCAGCCTGCGCGCGCAGATCGGCATGATCACCCAGGACACCTCGCTATTGCACCGCTCGATTCGCGAAAACCTGCTGTATGGCCGCCCCGACGCCACCGAAGAAGAGCTGTGGGAAGCGGTACGCCGGGCCCGGGCCGACGAGTTCATTCCGCAACTGTCCGATGCCCAGGGCCGCACCGGCTTCGATGCGCATGTGGGTGAACGCGGGGTCAAGCTCTCCGGCGGCCAGCGCCAGCGCATCGCCATTGCCCGGGTGCTGCTCAAGAATGCGCCGATCCTGATCATGGACGAGGCGACTTCAGCACTGGACTCGGAAGTTGAAGCGGCGATCCAGGAAAGCCTGGAAACCCTGATGCAGGGCAAGACCGTGATCGCCATTGCCCACCGGCTGTCGACCATCGCCCGCATGGATCGTCTGGTGGTCCTGGAGAAAGGCCGGATCGCCGAGATGGGTAGCCACGCGGAGTTGCTGGCGCATCAAGGCTTGTATGCGCGCTTGTGGCATCACCAGACCGGGGGGTTTGTCGGGATCGACTGACAGTAACCTCATCGCGGGTCAAGCCCGCTCCCACAGTGGGAGCGGGCTTGCCCCGCGATGAAGCCCTCAGCCTTGCCGATAAGGCAACGCTAAACGCGCCTCCTCGGCATACGCCAACACCCCCGCCCGCTCCTGCTGCAGGAACTCCTCCACCGCCCGGCGCAAGCCGGGGTGCAGCAGGTAATGCCAGGAACGGGTGATCACCGGCTCAAAACCGCGAATCAGCTTGTGCTCACCTTGCGCCCCGGCATCGAAACGCTGCAGGCCTTCGGCAATCGCCAGGTCCATGCCCTGGTAGAAACAGGTCTCGAAGTGCAGCCGGTCGAACGCATCCAGGCAGCCCCAATAACGGCCATACAGGCTGTCGCCACCGACCAGGCTGAAGGCCATGGCGACATCGCGGCCGCCCTGACGGGCCATGACCACACGAATCGCTGCGGGCATGCGCTCAGCCAGCAGACTGAAAAACGCTCGGGTCAGATAAGGTGCACGACGGCGTACGGCATAGGTATTGGCATAACAGGCAAAAACGAAATCCCACTGGGCCTCGCTCAGTTCATCACCGCGAAACCAATGAAACTCGATGCCGTGCCCCACGACCTGCTCACGCTCCTTGCGCATCTGCTTGCGCTTGCGTGAACTCAAGGTGTCGAGAAAATCCTGGAAGTCGCGGTAGCCCTGGTTACGCCAATGAAACTGGCAACCCAGGCGTTCCATCCAGCCTTCACGCTCGCGCATCAGCGCATCGGCGCGCTCATCGGTGAAGTTGATATGCGCGCCGGACATCCCCTGTGCAAACAGTTCGTCCGTCAGTTGATCGACCAGCTCGGCCGCCGCATGCGGGTCGCCCAGCAAGCGCGGGCCGGTCACCGGCGAGAACGGCACGGCGCAGAGCAGCTTGGGATAATAGGCAATCCCCGCCCGCTCGCAGGCATCGGCCCAACCGTGGTCGAACACGTACTCGCCGAATGAGTGGGTCTTCACATAGGCCGGCAAGGCCGCGCGCAGTTGGCCGGCACTGTCGGTGAGCAACTGATGCGCCGGGCTCCAACCGGTGTGGCGGCTGACGCTGCCGCTGTCCTCCAGGCTGGACAGAAACGCGTGGCGCAAAAACGGCTGCTCCTGTGGCACCAGGGCATCCCAGGTGGCAGGCGTGAGTTCGGCAAGGTGTTGCAAGATGAGCTTGGGCATTGACGCAGTCTGCCTCGTCGCGCAGACGAAAAAAAGCCCCGCACAAGCGGGGCTGAAGATCTAACGGATGAGGAGCGGTATTGCTTAGAACACGTACTGCGCGCGCATGACGAAACCGTCGCCGCTGTCGTCGCCGACAGCGTTCTCGGCATTGTCGACCTTGGCTTTGACGTACACCCCGCTGAGCTTGATCGACTCGTTGGCGTACCAGTTCAGACCAACGTTATGCACCTTGCCTTCGATATCGCTGACGTTGGCGAACGCGCCATTGTCGTCATCGACGCTCAGGTGGTCATAGCGGTAGAACACTTCCCAGGCACCGATCTGCTTGTTCGAGGGTTTGATGCTGTCGAACTTGCCGAGCTTGTAGCCACGGGCTTCACCGGTGATGGTGTAGGCCAGCTGACCGTAGTAGCCGTCAGCCTTGATGTCGGAGAACGCGGCGCTGTCGGCCTGGACGTCACGCTTGACGTATTCGCCCTGAACCGAGAACGGGCCCATGGCCCAGGCCGCTTCCAGCCCCCAGGCCTTGTCGGTGTCATAGGCACCGGCCGGGGTGTTGTTGCGGCCGCCCAGGGTCAGGCGGTTGCCGTTGGTACCGGCATCCTGGCCGCCGTCGGTGCTGACGCCGCGCATGCCCAGGCGGCTGCGGATACGGCCGTCGAACGCGGTGTCGGAGAGGTCGCGCTGGGCATAGTTGATACCCAAGTGCAGGACGTTGCCGGCTTCGTGCATCGGTGCGAAGACGCCACGCAGGTTGAACTGCTTGGTGCTGTCGCCGTCCTTGTCCTGGTTGGTGGCGTCCTTGGCGAAGGCACCGACCGAGCCATACAGCGAGTCACCGGCGTTACCCGAAACCTGCAGGCCCAGGCCGCCGTTGTGGGCGTTGGTCCAGTCGACCAGGTCGTAGGCAGCGGTACGTTCCTGAGCGGTTACCCACTTGGAGCTGGTGGCTTTTTCCAGGCCGAACTCAGGGTCGAAACGACCGAACTTGATCGATACCGGGCTGAAGCCGTTGTAGGCCAGCGAGGCTTCATCGAAGTAACCGTCTTCGGAACGGTTGTCACCGCCGGAGTTGTGCGAGAAGTCGTAAGCGATCTGGTAGGCCCAGTCCTTGTACATCACGCCGCCCAGTTCCAGGTAGGCGCGGCGGAAGTAACCGGCGTCAGCGGTGTTGCCGTTGTTGGTGTAGAAACCGTCGAAACGGCTGTAGTCGGCCTGAATCCGACCGCCCAGCTTGAAGCTGAACTCTTTGTCGGTGGTAGCGACCTCGAGGCCACCCTTGGTCTTGACTACGATATCGGCGCCGTCGGTGGTCACGGTACCCGCGAAAGCCTGGGCGGTAACGGCCATGGCCAAGGCGCTGGCTGCGAAACCTGCGAAGTGCTTACGGATCATCGAAGAAGCTCCCCTACTTTATGGTCTTGATAATGTTGGAAAAACACGCGGCTCAAGCCACTTGTGCTGGGGAGGAATCTTGGCGGGGGCTTATGTCAGATCAGTGGCTTTTAGATAAATGTTTTGTGACAAGGGAACTTTTTTACTTCGAAATGAAATAAGCCGGAAAGCTCCGTTGCAGAGCCTTCCAAGCGTGATTCAGGAGTTTTTCAGCTCCCGGGCCAGACGCTCGGCCAGGGCATCGCTGTCGACCACCGGCGCCTCCGGCAAGGCCCGTACCGTCGCCTGGGCCACGCGCATCTGCTTGAGAAAGCGCCGGCAGTGGCGACAGAACAACAGGTGCTGACGCACCATCAGGCGCTCGCCCAGGGTCAGTTGTTCATCCAGGTAGTCGCTTGAGCGGGCGACGAGTTGCTTGCAGCTCAGCATTGGCCGGTTTCCTCGAAATGTTCCAGGGTCGCAAAGACCTTGAGGCGCGCCCGGTGCAGCAGCACGCGGACATTGGAGAGGGAAATCTCGAGAAGATTACAGATCTGCTCAAGCTCCAGGCCCTGCCGCTCGCGCAACACCAGCACACTGCGTTGCAGTTCCGACAGGCTCAGCAAAGTATGTTCAAGGCATTCGCGCAACTGCTCACGGCTGAGCATGGCCTCTGGCGTGTCTTCGTGCCAGGCCGAGGGCCCGTGCAGCCAGTGCCCGTCGGTGGCGAAGCGCTCGTCGCCGACCGTGCCATGAGGGCCAGGCAGGTCATCGAGCAGCACTTCGCGGCGATTCTGCTTGTAGCGGGTCTTGGCCGCGTTGGCGGTAATGGTGAGCAGCCAGGTCTTGAGGCTCGAACGCTGCTCGAAGCCCTTGAGGTTACGCACCACCGCCAGCCAGGCATCCTGTACCGCCTCATCGGCGTGCCGGCTGCCGACAATCGCGTAGGCGACTGCGCGCATGGCGCCCTGATAGGTGTCGACCAGTTCCTTGAACGCTTGTTGCTCACCCTTGAGCAACCTCTCCAGCAAGCGGGCTTGTTGTTCGCCAGTCATCGCCATCCATCCATCGTTCTGCGGGTAGAGTCCGATTAGGCGGATTTGTTACAGCCAACGCCATCAGCGAAGTGCACCAGCACGGTGGGACACTTCGCCCTTAACTGAAGCTCAGCGCTTGCGCAGGATCACGCTACCAATCGAATAACCGGCGCCGAACGAGCTGAGCACGCCCAGCGCGCCCTGTGGCAGGTCATCCTGATGCTTGTGCAAGGCGATCACCGAGCCTGCCGAACTGGTGTTGGCATAGCTGTCGAGGATCACCGGTGCCTCTTCTTCCAGGGCATCACGGCCGAGCAGTTTCTTGACGATCAAGTGGTTCATGCTCAGGTTGGCCTGGTGCAGCCAGAAGCGCTTGACGTCGCTGACGTTGAGGTTGTTATCGGTCAGGTGCTGGCCGATCAGCTCGGCAACCATCGGGCAGACCTCGCGGAACACCTTGCGGCCTTCCTGGACGAACAGCTTGTCGGGGGCGCCGATGCCCTCTTCGCCCGCGCGGTTGAGGAAGCCAAAGTTGTTGCGGATGTTGTTCGAGAACTGGGTCAGCAGCTTGGTGCTGACAATGTCGAACTGATGCTTGGAGGTCGCCAGGTCGGCGCGTTCGACCAAGACGGCGGTGGCCGCATCACCAAAGATGAAATGGCTGTCGCGGTCACGGAAGTTCAGGTGGCCGGTACAGATTTCCGGGCTGATCACCAGTACCGCGCGGGCCTGGCTCAGTTGCACGCTGTTGCAGGCGGTCTGGATGCCGAAGGTGGCCGACGAGCAGGCCACGTTCATGTCGAAACCAAAGCCGTTGATGCCCAGGGCCTGTTGCACTTCGATGGCAATGGCCGGGTACGGGCGCTGCAGGTTGGAACAGGCAACGATGACCGCATCGACGTCCGCAGCCGTGCGGCCTGCGCGTTGCAGGGCCTGTTCGGCGGCGGCCACGGCCATCTGGCAGAGGATCGACGGTTCGTCGTTGGAGCGCTCCGGCAGGCGCGGCTTCATGCGCTGCGGATCGAGGATGCCGTCCTTGTCCATGACGAAGCGGCTTTTGATCCCCGAGGCTTTTTCAATGAAGGCGGCGCTGGACTCAGCCAGGGCCTGGACCTCACCGCGCTCGATGGCGGCGGCGTTGTCGCGGTTGAACTGCTGCACGTAGGCGTTGAAGGACTCCACCAGCTCTTCGTTGGAGATGCTGTTGGCCGGGGTGTACAGGCCGGTGCCGCTGATGACGACGTTATGCACGGTCGTTCCTCTGTTCGGGGCCATTGCCAGCCCGGCAACGGCCTGTTCGGTCGGTTTGAGTTGGCACCAAAGTACCAACTTTGACTGGTAATGACCCTGACGTGCAGGGCCCCTGCGCAGTGCTGCATTCGAGAGCCGCGCACGCCCGGCAGGTAATTCCGGGGTACGCGGCGAATATCAGCCAAGTGTGCCACAACTGCAGGGGTTTAGGCTTCCACCTGACTCCACTGCTTGCTCAGTCGTTTGTCGGAAACCGGCACCTTGGTACCCAACTGCTGGGCGAACAACGACACCCGGTATTCCTCCAGCCACCAGCGGTACAGCTGCAGCTGCTCGTCGCGCTTGCCTTCCTGGGCGTGCTTGTCGAGGCGGGTCTGGTACTGGCTCCAGAGGTTGCCCAGCTCACCACTCCAGACCCGGTCCTTCTGCACCTGCGCACCGAGTTTCTCCAGGCGCAATTCGATGGCCCTGAGGTAGCGTGGCAGTTCCTTGAGCCACAGCCCCGGGGTTTCACGGACAAAGCCCGGGTAGACCAGGTTAGCCAATTGCTGCTTGATGTCGTTGAGGGCCACGGCCTGAGCCAGGTCGATCTTGCCCTTGAAGCGCTTTTGCAGGCCGTGCCAGAGCTTGAGGATCTCCAGGGTCAGGCGCGCCAGGCGTTCGGCGTGCTCAGCCCAGCTTCCGCGCTTGCGCTCGGCCAGCGAGGCCAGGCCTGCGCCATCGCGCGGCAGGGTGCTTTCGCCGTCAAGGATGCAGCTGTCGAGGCTGGCCAGGAGGATATCTTCGACCAGCGCCTCGACCCGGCCCAGTTCACGGTACAACAAGCCAAGCTCGGTCAGCCCCGGCAGCTTGCTGCGCAGGAACTTGGCCGGCTCCGCCAATTGCTGCAGCAACAAGCGCTGCAAGGCACGGCGGTGCTGGAATTCGGCTTCGGCCTGGGTCGAGAAACGCCCCTCCTTGACCGTGCCGTTGTCTTCCACCAGCGCCGGATACACCGTCATCGACAGCCCGGCAAACTTCTGTTGCGCGGTCTCGGCCACCTGGGTAAAGGCCTTGGCCTGCACCGGCTGCTGGCTTTGCGCAGTCTGCGGCACCGCCAATGCCGCCTGACTGGCAGCGGCGAAGCGTGCAGTCAGTTCAGCCAGGTCGCGGCCTTCACCAAGGAACTTGCCCTGGCCATCGACCACTTCCAGGTTCATCTTCAGGTGGCTGTCGACCTGCGAAGCGGCTTCGGCCCAGGCTTCATCGCTGACCCGTGCACCGGTCATGCGCAGCAGCTCGCGACCCAGCGCCTGGGGCAACGAGCCTTCGCCAAAGCTCATGCGCTGCAACGCGGCCTTGACGAAGTCCGGCACCGGCACGAAGTTCTTGCGCAGCGCCTTGGGCAGGTTGCGCACCAGGCCAATGCACTTGGCTTCCAGCAGGCCCGGCACCAGCCACTCCAGGCGCTCGCCCGGCAGGCTCGGCAACAGGGGCGCCGGCACCCGCACGGTGACGCCGTCTCGCGGATGGTTCGGCTCGAAGTGGTAGCTCAGGGCCAGGCTCAGGTCGCCCAGGCGCAAGGTGTCCGGGTACTGCGCGGCGGTGACTTCACTGGCCTCGCGGGCCAGCACGTCTTCCTCGCGCATGATCAACAACTGCGGGTCTTTCTGGCTGTTGACCCGGTACCAGCTGTCGAACGTTGCGGTCTGGTGGATCTCGGCCGGCAGGCGCGCTTCATAGAAGCCGTACAAGGTTTCTTCATCGGCGAGGATATCGCGCCGACGGGCCTTGGCCTCCAGCTCGTCGAGCTGCTCGAGCAAGCGCCGGTTGGCGCTCAGGCATTTGGCTTTGGACTGGATCTCGCCACCGACCAGCGCCTCGCGGATAAACAGCTCGCGGGACATCACCGGGTCGACCGGGCCGTAATGCACTGGCCGACGGCCGACCACGATCAGGCCATAGAGGGTGACCTGCTCGAAGGCCACCACCTGGCCGCGCTTCTTCTCCCAGTGCGGTTCGAAGTGGTTTTTCTTGATCAGGTGCCCGGCCAGCGGCTCGATCCAGTCCGAATCGATCTTGGCCACCATGCGCGCATAGAGCTTGGTGGTTTCCACCAGCTCGGCGGTCATCAGCCACTGCGGGCGCTTCTTGCCCAAACCGGATGACGGGTGCACCCAGAAGCGCCGCTGGCGGGCACCGAGGTAGTCACCGTCTTCGGTCTTCTGGCCGATCTGGCTGAGCAGGCCGGACAGAATCGCCTTGTGCAGGCGCGGGTAGTCAGCAGGCTCCTTATTGATGCTCAACTGCAGATCACGACAGATCAGGCTCAACTGCCGGTGAGCATCGCGCCATTCGCGCAGGCGCAGGTAGTTGAGGAAGTTTTTCCGACACCAATTGCGCAGCGGGCTGGCGGTCAGGGCCTGGCGCTGCTCCTCGAAGCCGCGCCACAGGTTGACCAGCGCGGCGAAGTCGGAGTCGGCATCTTTCCATTGCGCATGGGCCTGGTCCGCCGCTTGCTGGCGCTCCGGTGGACGCTCGCGCGGGTCTTGCACCGACAGCGCGCTGGCGACGATCAACAGCTCGTTGAGACTACCTTGCTTGGCGCCTTCGAGCAGCATGCGGCCCAGCCGCGGGTCCACTGGCAGGCGCGCCAGTTGCCGGCCCAGGGGCGTCAGCTGGTTCTCGCGGTTGACCGCCGAGAGCTCCTGCAACAGGTTGAAGCCGTCGCTGATGGCCTTGCCATCCGGTGGTTCGATGAACGGGAACGCGTCGATCTCGCCCAGGCGCAGGTGCAGCATCTGCAGGATGACCGCAGCGAGGTTGGTGCGCAGGATTTCCGGGTCGGTAAAGGCCGGCCGCGCGTTGAAGTCTTCTTCGCTGTACAGGCGCACGCAGATGCCCGGTTCGACCCGGCCGCAGCGGCCCTTGCGCTGGTTGGCACTGGCCTGGGACACGGCTTCGATCGGCAGGCGCTGGACCTTGGCCCGGTAGCTGTAGCGGCTGATCCGCGCGGTGCCGCTGTCGATCACATAGCGAATGCCCGGCACTGTCAGCGAGGTTTCGGCGACGTTGGTGGCCAGCACCACACGCCGCCCCGGATGGGACTGGAAAATCTTCTGCTGCTCGGCCGGTGACAGGCGCGCGTACAACGGCAGGATCTCGGTGTGGCGCAACTGGGCCTTGCGCAGCATCTCGGCGGCGTCGCGAATTTCGCGCTCGCCCGGCAGGAACACCAGCACATCGCCCGGGCCTTTGCCCAGGCTGCGCTCGTGGGCGGCAATCTCGTCGAGGGTGGCAAGGATCGCCTGGTCAACGGTGAGGTCGTCCTCGACGCGGTTGCCCTCCTCGTCCTGCTCACTGGTCAATGGCCGGTACCAGGTTTCCACCGGGTAGGTGCGACCCGACACTTCGATGATCGGCGCATCGTTGAAGTGCTTGGAGAAGCGCTCAAGGTCAATGGTCGCCGAGGTGATGATGACCTTGAGATCGGGACGGCGTGGCAGCAGGGTCTTCAGGTAACCGAGCAGAAAGTCGATGTTCAGGCTGCGCTCGTGGGCTTCGTCGACAATGATGGTGTCGTAGCGCTCAAGAAAACGGTCGTGCTGGGTTTCGGCCAGGAGGATGCCGTCGGTCATCAGCTTGACCAGGGTGTTGGCATCGCTCTGGTCTTCAAAGCGCACCTGGTAGCCAACCAGCGCCCCCAGTGGCGTGCCCAGCTCTTCGGCGACCCGGGTAGCGACACTGCGCGCAGCAATCCGCCGTGGCTGGGTATGGGCGATCAGGCCATGCTGGCCGCGGCCAAGCTCCAGGCAGATCTTCGGCAACTGGGTGGTTTTGCCCGAGCCGGTTTCACCGGCGATGATCAGCACCTGGTGCTCGGCCAGGACCTTTTTGATCTCGTCACGCTTGGCCGCAATCGGCAGGCTGTCGTCGTAACGGATGCTCGGCACGCTGGCCTTGCGCGCAGAGACCTGGGCGCAGGAGGCCTGAACCTTGTCGACCCATTGCGCAAGCTTGGCCTCGTCCGGGCGCTTGCGCAGCTCGTGCAGCTGCCGGCGCAGGCGGTGACGCTCGGCAATCATGGCGTGGTCGAGGTTTTTCAGCAGTTGATCAATCGCGTGGTCAGTCATGGGGGCTTTTTAGTCGTGCAGGTGAGCCTGCTTTTGCATGATCGGCTTTTTCAAGGGCTGCGATTGTCGCAGATTTGCCGACGCTCGGCACGGTTGCAGGCGGCCCGGGCATTGTTTAGTCAAGACTTACCTGAAGTTGCACAAAGGCTTATTTAATGAACCTTCCCCGGCATGGGAGTATCCAGGCATGACTTCGTCTCCCGGTTTGCCCCATCCGCTGCTGCGTCCTTCGTTCCCGAAGGTGCGGGCACGCTCTGGGGAAAATCCGCTGGTGCACATCATTCTCGCCTTCTGGGCCTTGTGGCACTGCCGCCATGCCCGCCCACCGGACGCCCGCCTCGCTCTGCACTGAACCGTGCGGCCAGCTTCTGGCCGACCTTCCTTGTCGAAGACTGCCGCCTGACCGGCTAGGCAGTCCTGTGCGCCTGACGGCGCGAGCGAGCGCACCATGCAATTTGCCCCCATCGAGCAGGCCCGAACGTTTCTGGCCGCCAACCCCGATATCGAAATGATCGAGCTGTTCATCCTCGACGCCAACGGCGTGCCGCGCGGCAAGCTGCTGCACCGCGAAGAGCTGCTGGCGGTGTACGAAAGCGGTCGGCCATTGCCCAGCACCATCCTCGGCCTGACCCTGAACGGCGACGACGTGGAAAACTCCGGGCTGGTCTGGGATGTCGGCGACATTGATTGTCGCGCCTATCCCCTGGAAAACAGCCTGGTGCGTCTGCCGTGGCGGCAGATTCCCACAGCGGCGCTGCAGGTCAGCATGCACCCCAGCGAAGGCCTGCCGGCGAGCATTGCCGACCCGCGCCATCTGCTGATCAAGGTCATCGATGCGCTCAAGGCCGACGGTTACTACCCGGTGATGGCCTGCGAGCTGGAGTTCTACCTGCTTGACCAGAAGCGCGACAGCCAGGGCCGGCCGCAACCGGCGCTGGACAGCGACGGCGGCCGCCCGCGTGGCACCCAGGTCTACGGCCTGCGCGAACTGGAACAGATCGAGCCGTTTCTCGCCGACCTCTATGCTGCCTGCAAAGCCCAGGGCATTCCGGCGCGCACGGCGATTTCCGAGTACGCCCCGGGCCAGGTGGAAATCACCCTGGAGCATGGCGACGCGCTGCTGGCCATGGACCAGGCAGTGCGCTACAAGCGCCTGGTCAAGGGCGTGGCACACAAGCACGGGATGCAGGCCTGCTTCATGGCCAAGCCGTTCGATCACCTGGCCGGCACCGGCATGCACATGCACGTGAGCCTGGCCGATGCCCTGGGCAACAACCTCTATGCCAGTGAAGACAAGGCCGGCACGCCGCTGCTGCGCCAGTCGGTGGCCGGCATGCTCAAGCTGCTGCTCGATTCGCTGCTGCTGTTTTGCCCCAACGCCAACTCCTATCGACGCTTCCAGGCCAACAGCTATGCGCCGCTGGCGCCGACCTGGGGGGTGGATAACCGCACCGTCAGCCTGCGCGTGCCAGGCGGCCCGGCCAACAGCCGGCATATCGAGCACCGCATCTGCGGCGCCGATGCCAACCCTTACCTGGCCGCGGCGGCGATCCTTGCCAGCCTGCATCACGGCATCCGCCAACAACTCGACCCGGGCGCACCGGTCGAGGGCAATGGCTATGCCCAGGCCACCGAACTGCTGCCCACCGACTGGCTGACGTCGCTGACTGCGCTGGAGCGTTCGAGCTGGGCACGGGAGGCCTTCGGCGCCGAGTTCCTCGGCGTGTACCTTGCGGTCAAGCGCGCCGAGTACCGCCAGTTCATGGCCGAAGTCGGCGAGCAGGACTGGCGCTGGTACCTGACCCAGGCCTGACTCTCTCTTTTTGCGCCAAGGATTTTTGTCATGAATGCAGCCGTAAATCCCGGCCCTGCCCAGCGCAGTGCCTCCTACTACACCGCAAGCCTCAATGACGCCACGCAGTACCCGACGCTCAAGGGCACGGTGAAGGTCGATGTGGCAATCATCGGCGGTGGCTTTACCGGTGTCGCCAGCGCCGTGGAGCTGGCCGAACGCGGCCTGAAGGTCGCCATTATCGAAACCAATCGCATCGGCTGGGGCGCCAGCGGGCGCAACGGCGGCCAGGTCACCGGCAGCCTCTCGGGCGATGAAGCGATGCGCAAGCAGATGCGCGACAAGCTCGGTGATGACGTCGATGACTTCATATGGCACCTGCGCTGGCGCGGCCACCAGATCATCGAGCAAAGGGTGGAACGCTACGGCATCGACTGCGACCTCAAGCGCGGCCACCTGCACGCGGCGATGAAAGCTTCGCACATGGGCGAACTGCGCGCCTTTGCCGCCGAGGCCGAGCGCCACGGCATGGGCGATCAGGTCGAGCTGCTCGACCAGCATGCCATGCGCGAACACCTGCAAAGCCCGCTGTACCTGGGTGCCTTGAAGAACCGCCGCAACCTGCACCTGCACCCGCTCAACCTGTGCCTGGGCGAGGCCCGCGCCGCGCACAGCCTGGGCGCGTTGATCTTCGAGAACTCCGAGGTACTGGACATCATTCACGGCGACCAGCCGGCGGTGGTAACGGCCCACGGCCGGGTCGAAGCCAAGCAGGTTTTGTTGGCCGGCGACGTCTATCACAAACTGGAACAGCGCCAGCTCAAGGGCAAGATCTTCCCGGCCATGGGCGGCATCGTCACCACCGCGCCACTGGGTGAGCTGGCCGCGCAGATCAACCCGCAGGACCTTGCGGTGTACGACTGCCGCTTCGTCCTCGACTACTACCGGCTGACCGCCGATGGCCGCCTGCTGTTTGGCGGTGGCGCCAACTATTCCGGGCGCGACTCACGGGATATCGCCGGTGAACTGCGCCCGTGCATCGAGCGCACGTTTCCGGCGCTCAAGGGCGTGCCGATCGAGTTCCAGTGGAGTTGTGCGATGGGGATTGTGGTCAACCGCATTCCGCAGCTGGGCAAGCTGTCGGATAACGTCTGGTACTGCCAGGGTTATTCCGGGCACGGTATCGCCACCAGCCATATCATGGGCGAGATCATGGCCGAAGCACTGACCGGGACACTGGAGAAATTCGATACCTTTGCCGGCTGCAAACACATCAAGGTGCCAATGGGCGATGTGTTGGGCAATCCGTTGCTGGCGGCGGGGATGTGGTACTACCAGATGCTCGAAAAATTGCGCTGAAACCATCGCTGGCAAGCCAGCTCCCACAAGGGCCAATTACACCGTACCTGTGGGAGCTGGCTTGCCAGCGATCGAGCGCGAAGCGCTCGCCTGAAACTCAGGCGATCTTCTTAAGGCCCAGCTTCTTCAGCTCTTCATCACGCAGTTCACGGCGCAGGATCTTGCCAACGTTGGTAGTCGGCAACGCATCACGGAACTCGACAAAGCGTGGCACTTTGTAGCCGGTGACATTGGCGCGCATATGCTCCATCACCTGCTCCTTGGTCACGGTCATGCCCGGCTTGACCACGATAAAGATCTTGATCACTTCACCGGACTTCTCGTCCGGCACGCCGATGGCCGCACACTGCAGCACGCCTGGCAAGGCCGCCAGCACATCTTCGAGCTCGTTCGGATAGACGTTGAAACCGGAGACCAGGATCATGTCTTTCTTGCGGTCGACGATACGCATGTAGCCGTCCGGCTGGATCAGGGCGATGTCACCGGTCTTCAGCCAGCCTTCGCTGTCGAGGATCTCGTTGGTGGCATCTTCACGCTGCCAGTAGCCCTTCATCACCTGCGGCCCCTTCACGCACAACTCGCCGACTTCGCCCAGTGCCAGTTCCACACCGGCGTCGTCGATGATCTTGCACAGGGTCGAGGGCATCGGAATACCGATGGTGCCGATCTGGTTCTGCTCGGCCGGGTTGACCGCTGCCACCGGGCTGGTTTCGGTCATGCCGTAACCTTCGCAGATGGCGCATCCGGTCACTGCCTTCCAGCGCTCGGCGACACTCATCTGCAGCGCCATACCGCCCGACAGGGTGATCTTCAGGCCGGAGAAATCCAGCTTGCGGAAATTCTCGTTGTTGCACAGGGCGACGAACAAGGTGTTCAAACCAACAAAGCCGCTGAACTTCCACTTCGACAGTTCCTTGACCATCGCCGGTAAGTCACGCGGGTTGCTGATCAGGATGTTGTGGCTGCCGATCAGCATCATCGCCATGCAGTGAAAGGTGAACGCGTAGATGTGGTACAGCGGCAGCGGTGTGATCAGGATCTCGCAACCTTCGTTGAGGTTCGAGCCCATCAGCGCCCGGCATTGCAGCATGTTGGCCACCAGGTTGCGGTGGGTCAGCATCGCGCCCTTGGCCACCCCGGTAGTGCCGCCGGTGTATTGCAACACGGCCACATCATTACTGCCCGGATTGGCTTCCTGAACAGTCTTGCCGCGGCCTTTGCTCAAGACATCGTTGAACTTCACCGCTTTGGGCAGGTGATAGGCCGGGACCATTTTCTTCACGTACTTGATCACGCTGTTGATCAACAGGCGTTTAACCGGTGGCAACAGGTCGGCCACTTCGGTGACAATAACGTGCTTGACCTGGGTCTTGGGCACCACCTTCTCGGCCAGGTGCGCCATGTTCGCCAGGCAGACCAGCGCCTTGGCGCCGGAATCGTTGAACTGGTGTTCCAATTCCCGCGCGGTATACAACGGGTTGGTGTTGACCACGATCAGGCCCGCCCGCAGGGCACCGAACACGGCAACGGGGTATTGCAGGACGTTGGGCAGCTGCACGGCAATACGATCACCCGGCTGCAGGTCGGTATGCTGTTGCAAGTAGGCGGCAAAGGCCCCCGACAACTCATACAACTCGCCGTAGGTAAGGGTTTTGCCCAGGTTGCTAAAGGCCGGTTTATCGGCAAAGCGTTGGCAAGACTGCTTCAATACCGCCTGAATATTCGGATACTCATCAGGATTGATTTGCGAGGCAATCCCGGCTGGGTACTTATCCTTCCAAAAATTTTCGATCATGGAAGCCCACTCCTCCAGCAGCAGCGAATTCTTCACCGCAGTCGATGCGATTATTATTGATATAAGATTACGGTTTATTGCAAACCTGATAATCCGAAGCGGGCCGAGAGTAGCAGCTTTGCCAAGGGCCGCCTAGAGCTAAAGTAGCCCAAACAGTCACGGAAATGACTCTTGATTATCACGTAGTCATTTTTAGAGTAAAAATTCTAAAGCGCACTGTGGGAGCGGGCTTGCCCCGCGATAGCGCCCTGTCTGGCACAGCACATCGCGGGGCAAGCCCGCTCCCACAGTGACTCAGCGCCGCCGTCAGGCTATATCCCGAAGCTCCCTGCGCAGAATCTTGCCCACCGCCGTCATCGGCAACGACTCCCTCAACACAATGTGCTTGGGCACCTTGTAGCCCGTGAAATTGGCCTTGCAATAAGCCTTCAGCTCTTCAAGGGTCACCCCGCCCTCGCGCGGTACCACGAACAGCTTCACCGCCTCGCCCGAACGCTCGTCAGGAACGCCGATCACCGCGCAACTGGCCACCTGCGGATGACCCATCACCACCTCTTCGATCTCGTTCGGATACACGTTGAAACCCGAGACAATGATCATGTCCTTCTTGCGGTCAACGATGCGGGTAAAGCCATCCGGGTCGATCACTGCAATGTCGCCGGTCTTGAACCAGCCTTCGCTGTCCAGCGCCTCGGCGGTCGCCTCAGGGTGCTGCCAGTAGCCTTTCATGACTTGCGGGCCCTTGATGCACAACTCGCCGCGCTCGCCAAAGGGTTGCTCGACGCCCTCGTCGTCAATGACCTTGAACGCCGTGCCCGGCACCGGAATGCCCACGGTCCCCAGGCGCGCCAGCTGGCCATAAGGGTTGGTACTGGCGACCGGCGAGGTCTCGGTCAGGCCGTAGCCTTCGACAATGCGGCAACCGGTGATGCTCTCCCAACGCTCGGCGGTGGCGCTGACCAGTGCGGTACCACCGGAGTTGGTGACTTTCAGCGCCGAGAAGTCGAGGTTCTTGAACTCGGGGTGGTTCATCAGTGCCACGAACAGGGTGTTGAGCCCCAGCAGCGCAGAAAACTTCCACTTCTTCAGTTCCTTGATAAAGCCAGGAATGTCCCGCGGATTGGTAATCAGCACGTTGTGGTTACCGGTCACCATCATGCACATGCAGTTCGCGGTGAAGGCATAGATATGGTAGAGCGGCAGCGGTGCAATCATCACCTCCTGCCCTTCCTTAATCAGGCGCTGGCCATCGGGCCCATGCTGGGAGAAACACGCCAGCACCTGGAGCATGTTGGCCACCAGATTGCCGTGGCTCAGCATCGCGCCCTTGGCCAGGCCCGTGGTGCCACCGGTGTACTGCAGCACGGCGATGTCGTCCAGGCTCTGCGCTACCGGCTTGAGCGACTGGCCCTGGCCCTGGGCCAGGGCGCTCTTGAACGGCACTGCCTGGGGCAGACGGTAGTCAGGGACCATCTTCTTGACCTTGCTGACGATGGTATTGACCAACCAGCCCTTGGCCGTCGGCAGCATGTCGCCCATCTTCGCTTCGATGAGAAACTCGATGCCGGTGTCGGGCAGCACTTCCTGCACCAGCTTGCCGAACATATTCAGGTACACCAGGGCCCGCGCGCCGGAATCCTTGAACTGGTGGCGCATTTCGCGGGCGGTATACAGCGGGTTGGTATTGACCACGATCAGCCCGGCGCGCAAGGCGCCGAACACGGCGATGGGGTACTGCAGCACGTTGGGCATCTGTACCGCGATGCGGTCGCCCGGCACCAGGTCGGTGTGCTGCTGCAGGTAAGCGGCAAAGGCCGCAGAATAGCGTTCGAGCTCAGCGTAGCTCAGGGTTACCCCGAGGTTGCTGAACGCCGGACGGTCAGCGAACTTCTTGCAGGAGCGTTCGAAGACTTCGACCACGGACTTGTAAGCATTTACGTCAATTTGCGAAGGAACGCCTGCCGGGCGCTTGTCATTCCAGAAATCAGCTTGCATTTATTCTTGTCCTCATACCTGAGCCGTTCCGGCCCCCTTGCCTGCTTGGCGAAGAAGGTGCTCTGCCGACGTTAGCAGGTATGTCGCAGGTGGCAAATACGCCAAGCGCTGTCATTAACATTGTGAATCTTATTGCTGAGGACCCTGCGATTGTTCGCCTGGGTTATACACTGAGCTGATTCTCCGACTTGTGTGACAAGGACTCGCCATGCACCACGACGCGTTCTGGCTTGCGGCCAGCGATCACTGCAGCCTCTACGTTTACCAATGGCTGCCGGACACGCCGATCAAAGCGGTGGTGTTGCTCGCCCATGGCATGGCCGAGCATGCCGGGCGCTATCAACGCCTGGGCGAAGCCCTGACCAACGCCGGCTATGCCCTGCTCGCCCACGACCAGCGTGGCCACGGACGCACCGCCGAACTTGGCACTTTAGGCCTGTTCGCCCGACACAATGGCTGGAACAGCGTGATCAATGACCTGGGCCTGCTCAGCCAGCACATCGGTCAACAGTTTCCGGGCACGCCGGTGTTCCTGTTCGGCCACAGCATGGGCAGCTATATCGCCCAGGCCTACCTGATGCACCATGGCGCCAGCCTGCAGGGCGCGATTCTCAGCGGCTCGAACTTCCAGCCCCCGGCCCTGTACCGCACCGCGTGCCTGATCGCCCGCTTCGAAGCCTGGCGCCAGGGCCCGCTGGGGCACAGCGCGCTGATCGAATGGCTGTCGTTCGGCTCGTTCAACAAAGCCTTCAAGCCCAACCGCACGGCCTTCGACTGGCTCAGCCGCGACAACGCCGAAGTCGACAAGTATGCTGCCGACCCGTTGTGCGGCTTTCGCTGCAGCAACCGTTTGTGGATCGACCTGCTGATGGGCCTGGAACAAATCAGCCAGCCCCGCAACCTGGCGCAGATCGATCCGAACCTGCCGATCCTGGTAATGGGCGGCGAATGTGATCCGGTCAGTGCCGGCAAGCGTCTCAAGGATCTGGCCGGTGCCTTGCGCCTGGCCGGCAATCAGCACGTACAGTTGCAGCTCTACCCCCAGGCGCGGCATGAGTTGCTCAACGAAACCAACCGTGACGAGGTCACGGCCGCGATCATCGACTGGCTGCAGCAGGCGCTGACCATTGCTCGCCCCGCCCGCAGCGAATGACCGGCCGGCCGCCACGATAGAAGGAAAAACAAGTGATGACCCAGGTCACCAACACGCCGTACGAAGCCCTTGAAGTCGGCCAGACCGCCAGCTTCAGCAAGACTGTCGAAGAACGTGACATTCAGCTGTTTGCTGCGATGTCCGGTGACCACAACCCGGTGCACCTGGATGCCGAGTTCGCCGCCAAGAGCATGTTCAAGGAGCGTATCGCCCACGGCATGTTCAGTGGCGCGCTGATCAGCGCCGCGGTGGCCTGCGAGTTGCCTGGCCCTGGCACCATCTACCTGGGCCAGACCATGAGCTTCCAGAAACCGGTCAAGTTCGGTGACACCCTGACCGTGCGCCTGGAAATCCTCGAGAAACTGCCGAAGTTCAAGGTGCGCATCGCCACGCGCGTGTTCAATCAGAACGACGAGCTGGTAGTCGACGGCGAGGCCGAGATTCTCGCCCCGCGCAAGCAGCAGACCGTCGACCTGGTCAGCCCGCCACCCATCACCATCGGCTGAGCCTCACAGCTCGCGCAGACGGCGCTCGATAAAGCGCCGCTCGGGGCCCTGGCGGGTCAGTTCAAGGGCGCTGCGATAGGCCTCGCGGGCTTGATCCAGCCGGCCTAGCTGGCGGCACAGTTCGGCGCGGGCCGAATGGGCCAGGTGATAGTCCTGCAACTGCCCACGAGCCAGAATCGCCTCCACCGCCGCCAATCCCGCCTGGGCACCATCGCGCCGGGCCAGGGCGGCCGCGCGGTTGAGCTCGACCACCGGCGACGGCCAGTGCTGCAGCAGCACATCGTACAGACCGACGATCTCATGCCAATCGGTTTGCTCGGCACTGTCCGCCTGCGCATGCACGGCGGCAATCGCTGCCTGCAAGCTATAGACGCCGAACTGCTGACTGCGCAGGGCCTGCTGCACCAGTTGGCAGCCTTCGGCAATCAGCTCGCGGTTCCACAGGCTGCGGTCCTGTTCATCGAGCACAACAAGCTCGCCCTGGGCATCGCTGCGCGCTTGCTGCCGCGAGGCCTGCAACAGCATCAGCGCCAGCAGGCCGAGCACCTCCGGATCGGGTAGCAATTGCTGGAGCAAACGCCCCAGGCGGATGGCTTCATCGCTCAAGTCATGGCGCATCAGGCTCTCCCCCGAAGACGCCGAATAGCCTTCGTTGAACACCAGGTAGATCACCCGCAGCACGCTATCAAGCCGCTCCGGAAGTTCGGCCAGCGACGGCACCTGATAGGGAATCCGCGCATCGCGGATCTTGGCCTTGGCGCGGACAATACGCTGGGCGATGGTCGCCGGGCTCTGCAAAAACGCGCGGGCGATTTCTTCGGTGGTCAGGTCGCAGACTTCGCGCAGGGTCAGCGGTACCTGGGCATCGGCGGCCAGCGCCGGGTGGCAACAGGTGAAGATCAGGCGCAGACGGTCATCCTCCAGCTCTTGGTCATTCACCTGAACCTCCTGGAGCGACGCCAGCGCCTGCATCAACTGCGCCTGAGAACGGTCGAAACGCGCCCGCCGGCGCAGGCTATCGATTGCCTTGAAGCGCCCGGTGGACACCAGCCAGGCCCTGGGGCTTGCCGGAATGCCGTCGCGCTGCCAACGCTCGACAGCGATGAAGAACGCCTCATGCATGGCCTCTTCGGCGAGGTCGAAGTCGCCGAGCAGGCGAATCAGCGTCGCCAGGATACGCCGCGATTCCTGCCGGTAAACGGCCTCCAGTTGCGCCCGTACCTGTGCCAGCGCGGCCATCAGTCGGGCATCTGCGTGGTCACCACCGCCACCAGGCGATCCAGGCTCTCACCCCAGCCACGGTGAAAACCCATCTCTTCATGGGCCTGGCAATCGGCAGCACTCCAGTGCCAGGCGCGGGCGGTGTATTGGGTCTTGCCATGGACGTCGTCGAAGGTCACCACCGCCGTCATGAAGGCTTTGTTCGAAGGCACCCAGCCTGGGCCAAAGGCATCGGTGAAGACGATCCGCGCTGGCGGCACGATCTCCAGAAACACCCCCTGATTCGGGTACTCGCTGCCGTCGGGGGCACGCATCACCGTACGAAACAAGCCGCCCACCCACAACTGCATCTCACATTCCGGTGTGGTCATGCCGTTGGGGCCCCACCATTGGGCAAGCAGTTGCGGCTCGGTCCAGGCCCGATACACCTTGCTCCGCGGCGCGTCGATCAGGCGTGTCAATGACAGCTCGTGCTGCGCCTTGGGCTGCTCGGGGGGTAGAAGGCTCATGGTGTTGTTCTCCTTCGCTTCAGGGTTGCAACTCTCGGATCGGCCGCACCTCGACACTGCCGACCCGCGCAGCGGGAATGCCCTTGGCAATGTTCAAGGCCTCGTTCAAGTCTCGCGCATCGACCAGATAGAAGCCGGCCAACTGCTCCTTGGTTTCGGCAAAGGGGCCGTCGGTCAGGCTCATCTGCCCGCCGCGCACGCGCACGGTAGTCGCGGTCTGCACCGGCTTGAGCGCCTCGGCGGCAAGCATGCGACCACTGCCCTGGATCGATTCGGCGTAGGCCATGCACTCGGCGTCGGCCGGGCTGTCGGGCAGGCTGTGCAGCAGACTTTCATCACAGTAGACCAGGCACAGGTATTTCATCGTCGTCTCCACAGCTGGGGATACTATGGCGGCAGATCGCACCGCCTTAGAAAGCGCGATTCGGCATAACTCTCGGGTTTTTCAGCTCAAGGCTTGAGCGAGAACAGCGCGGCACCGGACTCCATGTCGAACGGTGCCGACCAGTGCTCATGAATGACCTTCCATTGCCCGCCGATGCGCTGGTAGCCGACGGTAACCCGCATGTAGCAGCTTTGATCCTCACCGCCTTCGCTGTTGGCCGGGCCACAACGGTTGAGCCAATGCGCCAGTGCCAGCTCCGGGGTAGCCTGGATCTGCAATTGCTCGACCTCGAAGACCATCTCGCCCGGGCAATGCTCCATACAGGCCTGCCAGTGGGCGCGGTAGGCAGCCTTGCCCTTGAACTGCAGTGCCTTGACCGCATCGAAGGCACGGATGTCATCGGCGTAAGGGGCGGTGATGGCCTTGATGTCACGGGCGCGAACAGCCGGAATCCACTGTTCGATGAGTTGGCGGATTTCGTTCTCGGCGGCACTGTTCATGGTCGTGTCCTCTGCGCGATCAGGCGCCGAACCATTCGGCGCGTTCACAGATGGTCGAATGGCAGCGGCTGAAATCGACAGCCCGAAAAAATCAGCCCTTGGCCACGGGCCTGGCCTCAAGCCCATCGGTTTGTTGTCAGCGTTCGACCATGGGACATACCTAACAAAAGAGCCCCTTGCGGAGCTCTTAGGCTTACTGCGAAAGAAAACTGCCGCCTGAGCGTTTGGCGCGTTTGGCGGCGTGTTTTTCTTTGGCGGTTTTCAGTGGTTTTTTCTTCGTCGCCTTTTTTGCATCAAGACCTTTCATCGAAGATCCTCCTGCCTGACGGCACCTGCGCACCGGTGTCTCGAATCATTATAGACCCGGGGTGGCCGCAGGCACGGAGAGGATGAACTCGCGGTAACCGGAAAGAATCACGTAGCCGGCGAAATAACAGAAAATGCCGGCCGACAGCAGGTACGACCAGGTCAGCAAGCGGTCACCCAACAACCGCCCGCCATGGCTGGCAATGCCGCACAACGACAGGCACCAGATCAGCCCGGCGGCAAAGAAGCCGGAGAGAAACAGCCCGGCTTCGAACAGGCTGCCGCCACCGGAACGGGAAATCAGCACCCCGCCGACCGCGGCAAACCAAAGGATGGCGCTGGGCGACGACATGGCCAGGAAGATCCCGCGCATGAACTCGCGCCAGCCCGATTCCACGACCACCTCACCGCGGGTCTCCAGGTGGGCGTTGCCGCGCAGCGCCGCCAGCAGCATCTTGATGGCAAACCACACCAGCAATACCGAACCGCCCAGCCACAGCACCCAGCGCACCGTTTCAAATTGCAGCAGCACGGTCATCCCCGCCAACGCCGCAATGGCATACAGCAGATCACCGACACAGGTGCCCAGCCCTAGCCAGAAGCCCTGCAGGAACCCCCGCTGCATGGCCAGGGTAATCATGGCGATATTGGCGATGCCGATATCCAGGCACAACGACAAACTCAGCAGAAATCCGTTTGAAAAAGGCATCGACGTTCCGTAACCGGTGTTGAAGGCAGGCGCTATTAAAACGGTTTTTCACTTGGCTGTATTGGAAGAAATTGCCTTGATTTAGCCCGCCAATACCTGCGCATAGCGCTGCCGATCAATATTCGCCCCGCTGAGAATCACCGCCACCTTGCGCCCCTGCTGGCGCTCGCGCTCCTGGATCAGCGCGGCAAGCCCGGCGGCCCCTGCGCCTTCGGCGGTGTTGTGGGTGTCTTCGTGGTAGATGCGCATGGCCTGGGCCACTTCCTCATCGCTGACGCGCACGATGCGCGCGGCATGCTGGCGGATGATTTCGAACGCTTCGGGCAACGGCATGCGGCAGGCCATGCCGTCGGCGAAAGTATTGGCCGTGGCGGTGGTGACGATGCGGCCCTGCTCCAGGCTCTGGGCAAATGCGTCCGCAGCACTGGACACCACGCCGACGATTTCTGTGCGCAGGCCAAGCAGGTTGCGCGCCTGGATCAGCCCGCAGATGCCCGAGCCCATGCCGATCGGCACGTAGACGCAATCGAGCGCATGCACCGCCTCCAGCAACTCCAGGGCATAGGTGGCGACGCCGCGAATCAGCTCGGGGTGAAACGGCGGCACGCTCTCAAAGCCGTGCAACTCGGCCAGGCGCGCGGCCTCTTCGCGGGCCTGGTCAAAGTCGGCGCCGTGCTCGACCAGTTGGGCGCCAAGGGCGCGCATCGCCGCATTCTTCTCCCGCGAGTTGCCCTCGGGAACCACGATGATGATCGCCAGCCCGGCAGTGCGCGCGGCCAGGGCCATGCTCTGGCCGTGGTTGCCACGGGTCGCGGTGACCAGGCCACGTACCGTGGGCTTCTGTTCCCGCAACCACTGCACATACATCAGACCGCCGCGCACCTTGAAGGCGCCAGTCGGCGCGTGGTTCTCATGTTTGACCCAGACCTCGCAGCCCAGCCGTTCGGCCAGGCGCGGCCAGGCGTATTGCGCGGTGGCGGGAACGCTGGCATGAACCAGGCGGGCAGCATCTCGCAGGGCAGGCAGGTCGAACATGAAACACCTCGGCAGGATCGGATTTGACCTGATCCTAGTCGCCGCGCATTGTATGGGTAAATTCTTATATTGCATGGCCAACAATAAATGTGGACCCCTACCCTCAGCGCCGATGCCCAGCCGCGCTACCTGGCCCTGGTCGACGCCATTGCCGCCGCCATCGAGCGCGGCGAACTGAAAGTCGGTGAACGTCTGCCGCCACAACGACGCCTGGCCTGGAACCTGGGGCTCAACCCCAGCACCACCCAGCAGGCCTACCGCGAAGCTGCAGCCCGGCATTTGGTTTCGGGGGAAGTCGGGCGTGGCACTTATGTGCTGGCCGGCAGCAAGGAGGCCACACTGTTTCGCCTCAAGCAGAAGGACCTGCAGCCGAGCCTGATCGACCTGTCGACCAATGTACCGGTGATCGACCCGGCCAACCGCGACAGCGAAACCACCTTGCAGGTGCTGTTGCAGGACGGCCAGGCGGGTTGCCTGGACCATTACCTGAGCGCCGAAGCGTTGCTGCGCGGCCGTGTGCACGGTGCCGCCTGGCTGGCCAACCGTGGCCTTGAGCTCAATGACCGGCAGTTGCTGCTGTGCGGTGGTGCCCAGCAGGGCTTGTTCACGGTGTTGCTGTCGCTGTGCCAGCCGGGTGAAGCGGTGCTGGTCGAAGCCCTCACCGCACCCGGTATCAAGGCCGCCTGCCGGCAGTTGCGCCTGCCGCTGCATGGTATCGCCCTGGACGATCAGGGCATTGTGCCAGACGACCTCGATCGGGTCGCCCGTGCCACCGGCGCCCGCATCATGGTGCTGACCCCGAGCCTGCACAATCCTACCGGTGCGTGCATGAGCAGCGCACGCCAACAGGCGATCGCCGAGGTGGTCGAGCGCCATGACCTGCGGGTGATCGAAGATGATGTCTACGGCGCGCTGACCGACCAGCCACCGCTGTGGCGGCTGCTCGGGCACCGCGGCGTGTTGATCAGCAGCCTGTCGAAAACCGTTGGCGCCGGCCTGCGCCTGGGCTGGATCGTGGCTGATCCAGCCCTGCTGGCACAGGTCGATCCCCATGCCCAGGCCACCCATTGGCAGGTGTCGCCACTGAACCTGCAGATCGCATGTCGCTGGATTGCCGATGGCACGGCGCAGCGGCGCCTGGCCTGGCAGCGCGAGGAAGTCCTCCAGCGCTGGCGCCTGGCCTGCAGAATTCTGGGTAGCCACCTGGTCAATAGCCAGCAGCCTTCCCCACACATCTGGGTCAAGGCCGGGCACAGCGCCGCCCGCTTGACCGAGGCCTGCCGGGCCAGCGGCGTGGCGGTGGTGCCAGGCGACGTGTTTGCGGTAAAACAGCATGACCTGGAGGCGATCCGCATCAGCTTGTCGGCGGCCGGCAGCCGGGCCGAACTCAAACAGGCACTGGAGCACGTGGCAAAGGCGCTGGAGGCCTGATGAGCAAGCACGCTTTGTATGCCGAGGCGCAAACCTACCTCGCCGCCCTGGACCGACGATGGGCCGCGCACATCGAGGCAGTCGGTCCTTGCCTGCATCAACCCAAACCCACCCGCGACCCGTATCAGGCGCTGGTGCGGGCCATCGCCTACCAGCAACTGCACGCCAAGGCCGGCGATGCGATTCTCGGGCGCTTTCTGGCGCTCTACCCGGACACCGGGTTTCCCAGCCCCGAGCAGGTGCTGGCAACCACCCCTGAGCAATTGCGCGGTTGCGGCTTCTCGGCGAACAAACTGGCGACCATCCAGGGCATCGCCCGGGCACGGGTCGAAGGGCTGGTGCCAGACTATCAACAAGCCTCGGCACTGGCAGATGAAGCGCTGATCGAGCGCCTGGTCAACCTGCGTGGAGTAGGCCGCTGGACTGTCGAGATGCTGCTGATCTATACCCTGGAACGCATGGACATCCTGCCGGCCGACGACTTCGGCGTGCGCGAGGGCTATCGCCGCTTGCAGGGCCTGGAGAAGCAACCGACGCGCCGGCAGATGATCGATCTGGGCAAGCGCTGGAGCCCTTACCGGACCGTGGCCGCCTGGTACCTGTGGCGGGTACCGGCCAAGCGAGTTTGAACGCAAGACCCGGAGTTCTTCCCGTGAGCCGCAGCCGTAGCCTGAACCCATCGATCAACGCCAGGAGCACCCCGTCATGAGTACAGGCAAACCACGGATCAGCGAATCCGACCCGCGCTGGCAGGCCATACTGGCCCGCGACCCGGCCGCTGACCAGGCCTTTGTCTACGCCGTGCGCACCACCGGTGTGTACTGCCGGCCGAGCAGCACCTCGCGCCTGCCGCGCATCGACAATGTCGAGTTCTTCGACAGCGCCGAACAGGCCGAAGCCGCCGGCTACCGGCCGAGCAAGCGCCGCGGCGCCGACCAGACCCATGTCGCCGCACAGCACCGGGCCCAGGTCACCCGCGCCTGTGCCTTGATCGAAAGCGCCGACCCGGCGCCGAGCCTGAACCAGCTGGCCGAACAGCTGAAGATGAGTCCATTCCACTTTCACCGGGTGTTCAAGGCGGTGACCGGGCTGACGCCCAAGGCCTACGCCTCGGCCCACCGCGCGCGCAAGGTACGCGTTCAATTGCAGCAGTCGGCAACGGTCACCGACGCCTTGTACGAGGCCGGGTTCAACTCCAACAGCCGCTTCTACGAATCGAGCAATGCCCGCCTGGGCATGACCCCGGGCACCTATCGTGACGGTGGCGCCAACACCGACATCCGCTTTGCCATCGGCCAGTGTTCGTTGGGGGCGATTCTGGTGGCGCAGAGCGAACGGGGGATCTGCGCAATCCTGCTCGGTGACGACCCGCAGGCGCTGCTCAATGACCTGCAAGACAAGTTTCCCAAGGCCAACCTGATCGGTGGCGACGCCGGGTTCGAAACCCTGGTGGCCAGGGTCGTGGGCTTTATCGAGGTGCCGGGCATCGGCCTGGACTTGCCACTGGACCTGCGCGGCACAGCGTTCCAGGAGCGGGTCTGGCAGGCTTTGCGGGCGATCCCGGCCGGCAGCACTGCCAGCTATGCCGAGATCGCCCAGCGGATTGGCTCCCCCAGGGCTGTGCGCGCCGTGGCCCAGGCCTGCGCGGCCAACGCCCTGGCTGTGGCCATCCCGTGTCACCGGGTGGTGCGCAGCGATGGCAACCTCTCGGGCTACCGCTGGGGCGTGGAGCGCAAGCGTGAGCTACTGGCGCGCGAGAGCCAGTGAGGCGGGTTACTGGAAGTTGACGTCGAAGGCCTGGTAGAAGGCGTTGCCGGTATCGGCGACCAGCCACAGCAGGACGATCACATGATGGCCGTGCTTGTTGGTGGGTAGCTTGACCTCGTGTTCGACCTTGGCCTTGAGCTTGTCCTTATGCTCGTAATACGGCGTGTAGGGATAGAGGTCTTCGGCAAACGGCGCAGCCTCGAGCTGGGCGCGACTGACGCGCTTGTTCACATCCCAGCCATCTTTGGTAATAAACCAGCGATAGCCCCGGGTGGTATGTGCTGCGGTATATTCCCACTTCACCTGGAAGGTCTGGCCCGGCGTCACATTCAACAACGGCCAGTTAAAGGGCGTGCCGAGTTTGGCGGACATTTCCGCGTTCGTGTAATTGACGACGTCGCGAGCGTCCTGTTTGCCACCACTTAGAATATATCCATCCGCGGGTGGCACGACACTGGGGGCATCCGTCTGGAAGGGCGCAGGCACTGGCCCGGCCACCAAACTTGGGAAGTTTTTACCGCCTTCCATTTCATTGACTTGCCAGTTGCCGAGCAATCCCAGTTCAACGGTCTTGGAACCACGGCTGGCCGGTGAAATAACGCGGCCGTGCCGCAGGTTTTTCTCAGGGCTGTTCATTGCATTCACTCCATGTGAGATAGGAAAACTGTCCACCCTGGACACGATTGACCCTAGCTCAAGCCCTGCAATGCGCAACCCAGAGGTGCCGAACGGTATCAGCCGTTGCTGCAGCCGTCACCCATGGCGCGGTACTCGATGGTGTGGCGCTGCCCCTGGTGGTCTTCGTAGGTCATGGTTGCCGGTACCACTTCACAAACATTGGGAATGGTCGACAAACTGATGACTTTGGCAATATCCAGGTTGCTGCTGTAGTCATACTGTTCAACAACAGGTTGCGCAGCCGCAGTATTGATTTCATCCGCCAGGGCGAACGAAGAAACAGCCACCAGGGCAAGTGCAAATAAACGTTTCATGATAATAGGCCTGCAAAGCAATCAAACTAATCGATTGACTTCATTTACCTTGAACGGCGCGGAGAAGTTGTTATATCAAACAAGGGGACATAACACGAAGTACCGACCCCACTGTAACTTTCTGTGTGGGATGTGGTTAGTCTACAAGGTACTTCGGGCGGTTAAATCACGAAGCCGGACATTCACTGTTACTGCTTTTGCAACAATAGCCTCGGGACAACGCTCTCGACAGTTTTTGCCTTCCGGTGTAAAAGCCCGGTGTAGAGCCTTTGCCAGATCAAACCAGTGACCCGATTACGCTACTGCCGGCTGCTTGCGCCCGAGCGGCCCTTGCTGAATAAATTCTACCGAAACCACGGTTCGCCCATGCGCGCGGCTGCCCAGGGCCAGCTGTGGGTGGCCAGAGCCGAGGAAATCGTCGCGGCGTTGTGCCTGAGTGACGTGCCCGGCGGCCATTGGCTGACCGGCTTGTTCGTCGCCCCCGCGTGGCGCGGCCAGCAGGTCGCCCGCCAACTGATCGAAGCGGCAGCGGCCGAACTGCCAGGGAATATCTGGCTGTTCTGCCACCCGGCCCTGGAGGGCTTCTATGCCCGCCAGGCGTTCAGCAGCACCGGCGCCCTGCCCGCGCCCTTGGCCGAGCGCCTGGCCCGCTACCAGCGCAGCAAGCCCTTGTTGGCAATGCTGCGGGGTCAGTCGTCGCTGGCCGGGTCCAGCCCGGGGAACAGCACCTCGGTATAACCGAAGCGGCTGAAGTCGTGGATGCGCGAGGGATAAAGGCGGCCGATCAGGTGATCGCATTCATGCTGCACCACCCGGGCATGAAAGCCCTCGGCGTTGCGCACAATTGGCTGCCCTTGCGGGTCAACGCCTTCGTAGCGAATCCGCTGGTAGCGCGGCACCACGCCACGCAGCCCCGGCACCGACAGGCAGCCTTCCCAGCCGTCCTCGACCTCGGTGCTCAACGGCGTGATCAGCGGGTTGAGCAGAATGGTCCGCGGCACCGCCTCGGCCTCCGGGTAGCGTTCACTGCGCTCGAAACCGAAGATCACCAATTGCAGGTCGACACCGATCTGCGGCGCGGCCAGGCCCACCCCGCCGACATGTTCCATGGTTTCGAACATATCGGCGATCAGCCGTTCAAGCTCGGCGCTGCCGATCATGTGTTGCGGCACGGGCGGGGCGATGCGCAGCAAGCGCTCATCGCCCATTTTCAGGATGTCATGAATCATGGCTTCGACTCAGGGGTTCGCTGGCAGGTGTGGTTTGATGATCAAGCGAATGATCACGGCCAAGCCCGGAGACATGCTTTTTTTCATGCTCATGGGCGACGCCATCAACGTCTTTTTCGCCGGGCTCTTTGCTTTCCTCCGACATGCGTTCGATCACCGCATTCATTTCAGCCCCCAACAGCAAGACGGCAGCGGAAATATAGAAGTACAACAGCAGGACAATGATCGCTCCGATACTGCCGTACATGGCGTTGTAGTCGGCGAAGGTCTTGACGTAGTAGCCAAACCCCAGCGAAGCGATGATCCACACTACCACCGCCAGCACCGAGCCCGGGGTAATCAAGCGAAACGTCTGCTTCACATCGGGCATGACGTAATAGATCAACGCCACCGCGACCATCATCAGGATGATGATCGCCGGCCAGCGCAGCACGGTCCACAGGGTGACGATGAACTCCTGCATGCCAATCTGCGAGGCAATCCACTCCATCACCTGCGGCCCCAGCACCATCAGCGCGGCGGCAGCCAGGAGCATGCCGGCGATGCCGACGGTGTAGATCACCGACAGCGGAAAGCGCTTCCACACCGGGCGCCCCTCGACCACGTCGTAAGCTGCGTTCATCGCGCTCATCATCAGCCGCACACCGGCCGATGCGGTCCACAGGGCAATGACGATACCCACCGAGAGCAAACCGCCCTTGGACTGCTGCAACTGGTCGATTACCGGGTTGACCTGCTCCAGCGCCTGGGGCGGCAATACCAGTTCCGACTGCAGGCGCAACCAGGAGAAAAAGTCCGGTAAATGCAGGAAGCCGATCAGGGCGATCAGGAACAGCAGGAAGGGAAACAACGAAAACAGCATCTGGTAGGCCAGCGCCGAGGCATAGGTGGACATCTCGTCATCGAGAAATTCCTTGACCGTGCGCACCAGCACACGGTGCAACGGCAAGCCGCGCAGGTCGGGGAAAATCATAGCGTCTCCTTTCGCCGCTCGAGGGTCATTGGCAGGCTCCTCACAGCACTCATCAGGCAGGTACGTCCTGAAGTCTAATCGACGATCGCCTCAAAGTTGCGATTGATTACGGCAGATAGCACAACGGCCACCCGAAGATGGCCGTCGTCCTGTCCGTGTTCTCAGGGTTCAAGGCTTCTGCAGCGCATCCTTGACCTTGCCAACGTTCTCGTTAGCCATGCCTTCGGGGCAATCGATACGCCGGCGAGTAACGTCGCTTTATGTTTCATCGAGTTGCCAGCACAATAAGCGACCTTTCAAGCGTCACCCGTAGGAACCTGCATGAAACTCGACAAACCCACCGCCATTGCCCGCCGCAACCAGGAACTGGAACGACCAGTGCTCAACAGCGACAACACCCTGTTTGCCGTGCTCGACACCAAGCGCAGCCTGTGGTGGTTCGATGTGCCGGTGAAGCTGCTGCGCAAGGGCCAGCCCGACTGGGTCAACCTGCTGCTGCACACCCCGGAAACTGACGAGCTGCAGCATTTGAAGGTGCCGGTGAACTACCTGCAGGCCCATCAGGAAAAAATGGAAATCCGCCACCCGGGCAAGCGCCGCTCGACCATCAGCCTGGCGCTGAGTGCCGATCGCGATTCGCTGCTCAAAGACCTGCGCCCAGGCGGTGAGAACCTGAGTTTCGCAGGCTTCAAGCAGGTCTGATCAGGCCAGTTCGATGCGGTCGGCGTGGATGACGATGCGGCCATCCTTGTACAAGGCGCCGATGGCCTTCTTGAAGTTGCCCTTGCTGACCCCGAACAGGTCGCTGATCAACTGCGGGTCGCTCTTGTCGCTGACCGGCAGCACGCCGTTGGCGTCCTTGAGCTTGGCGAGGATCTTGTCGTGCAGGCTGTTGGCCAGGTCCTGGCCGATGGGCTGCAGGCTCAGGGCGATCTTGCCGTCGCTGCGCAGTTCCTTGATGTAGCCCTTCTCCTGCTTGCCCGAACGCAGAAACTTGAACACTTCATTCTTGTGAATCAGGCCCCAGTGCTTGTTGTTGATGATCGCCTTGAAGCCCATCGGGGTTTCTTCGACCACCAGCAAGTCAACCTCCTGGCCAACCTTGTAGTTCGCCGGCACCTTGTCCAGGTAACGGTCCAGGCGCGCGGTGGCGGTGATGCGGCGGGTGCGCTTGTCGAGGTAAGCGTGCACCACGCAGTACTCGCCGGCCTTCATCTGGCGCTTTTCTTCGGAGTACGGCATCAGCAGGTCTTTGGGCAGGCCCCAGTCGAGGAAAATGCCGATACTGTTGATTTCCTTGACCTTGAGGCTGGCGAAGTCACCCACCTGCAACTTGGTCTTTTCCGTGGTGGCGATCAGCTTGTCTTCGCTGTCGAGGTAGACGAAGACGTTCAGCCAGTCTTCAACCTCGGTGGGCGTATCCTTGGGGATGTAACGGTTAGGCAGGAGAATTTCGCCGTCCGCCCCGCCGTCCAGGTACAGACCGAAGTCCGTGTGCTTGACCACTTGCAAAGTGTTGTAACGCCCAACTAAAGCCATTTCCGGAAATCCTCGTTGCGAGCTGGGCATTCTACACCTCACGCGGCGATTGCGCCCGGTTGCCGATGACGGCCCGTCAGCAAAATGAACCGTGAAGGCGCGCCCTGTTCTATAAAGACAAGCAAGCCTTCGCAAGGATCCGCTCATGTACGCCTGCCTGTCCAAGTACCTGCGCACCGTGCTGTTGCTGGTGATATCGGCCTTGCTGGTCATCGCCTGCAACCGTGTCGACCTGGCCTACCGCAACCTCGACATGCTGGTGCCCTGGTCGCTGAACGACTACCTGAGCATGAACCGCCAGCAGAAAACCTGGCTCAACGATCGACTCAAACAGCAACTGGCCTGGCATTGTCGTACGCAATTGCCCGGCTACCTGACCTGGATCGACGAAATCCAGGCGATGGTCGCCAGCAATGCGGTGACCGACCAGCAACTGCAGGTACGCACCCAGGAAGCCCGCCAGGCCATTGCCAAGGTTGCCGAGCAGATCACCCCGTCGGCCGCCGAACTGTTGCGCAGCATGGATGATGAGCAGGTGCGGGAAATGCGCGAAGCCTTTGCCGACGACATCCGCGAGCGCCAGGCCAAATATGTCAATACACCGCTTGCACGGCAAATCGAACGCCGCGCCGAGCGCATGGAAAAACGCCTGAGCACCTGGCTCGGCGAGCTCAGCGCGCAACAGAAACTGCGGGTCATGACCTGGTCACAAAGCCTGGGTGAACAGAACCGCCAGTGGATCGCCAACCGCGCCCATTGGCAGGCGCAGTTCAGCGCGGCCATGGACCAGCGTTACAGCGACAGCTTCGAGCCGCGCCTGGAAATCCTCCTGAAGAAGCGCGAAAGCCTGTGGACACCGGAGTACCGGATCGCCTTCCAGCGCACCGAGCAGGAGGCGCGGCGGTTGCTGGTGGATGTGATGGCACAGAGCAGCGAGCAACAGCGCCAGCACCTGGAGCAGAAGCTTGGCCAGGTGCGGCAGAGTTTCAGCGAGTTGAAATGCTTGAAGGGGTAGCGGCCGCATTCAGCTGTAGGAGCGGGCTTGACCCGCGATGAGGCCAGTACAGTCAGCAAACCAGGAGTTGCCTGGCATACGACCGCTACGCGCTCGATCGCGGGGCAAGCCCGCTCCCACAAGGTCCGGTGCAGGCTGCTCACACAGCGACAAATCGAAATGTTGTAAGTGTTTTCTGTCAGACCGTTCTGAATCATACTTTCGCCGCCGTTGCTCTGTTGTGCCAACCCCGTCAAGAACCTAGGCTGCTGCCGTCGTTGGAAAATCCAACGATCGGATTTAGCAGTCCGGCTCATTACTCGATGTCGACGGCACAACGCTATATGGCGGTTGTACGTGGGGCGCCTTCGGGTGCGCCGGGTTCCTCGAGTTACCGGTCTGCTAACCCGCGTACAGCTGCCACCCATCGTTTAGCAGCGAGGCGTGGTTGCTTCATAACTTGAGGTCAATCATGAAAAAGCTTGTCCCAGATCCCCCCAGTCTCGGCCTATCCAACGCAACCACCGCCAACACTCCGTTCGGCACCAACCGCATGTTCAACGTTCGCGAAGGTATTCCCGCCGAAGAAGCCCTGCTGCACGCCGGCCAACTGCTGCGATGCGCTGAAGCCACGGTCAGCGATCGCTGGATCATCTCACCCTCAACGACCGCGCCATCGTCGCCGGTGCCGGCCAGCATATCGAGATTGCTCGTGCGCTGATCGATGCGGTGCTTGATGGGGTGGGTGTACAACGAATTTTCTCGGCCTGAAAGCATCGCGGGGCAAGCCCGCTCCCACAGATTCACCCTCATTCCTGTGGGAGCGGGCTTGCCCCGCGATGTTGTTCAGCTCTCCCGGCACTTGCGCCGATACGGGAACACATCGATCACCTTGCCGCCGCGGATCGCCGCCTGCAGGCTTTTCCAGTAGTCGGCATCGTACAACTCGCCATGCAACTGGCTGAACAAGCGGCGTTGACCGCTATCGGCAAACAGGAACGGCGGGAACTCCTCGGGAAACACATCCAACGGCCCGATCGAATACCAAGGCTCGGAGGCCATTTCATCCTCGGGGAAACGCGGCGGCGGGATGTAGCGGAAGTTCACCTCGGTGAGAAAGCAGATCTCGTCATAGTCATAGAACACTACGCGCCCGTGGCGGGTGACGCCGAAGTTCTTCAACAGCATGTCACCCGGAAAGATATTCGCCGCTGCCAGTTGCTTGATGGCCAGGCCATAGTCCTCCAGGGCCTCGCGCACCTGAGCGTCGTTGGCGTTTTCCAGGTAGAGGTTGAGCGGGGTCATGCGCCGTTCGGTCCAGCAGTGGCGGATCAGCACCGTGTCACCGTGCACTTCGACGGTGGACGGCGCCACTTCCAGCAGTTCGGCCAGGCACTCAGGCTCGAACTTGCTCAGGGGGAAGCGAAAATCGGCAAACTCCTGGGTATCGGCCATGCGCCCGACGCGGTCGACGCTTTTTACCAGGCGGTACTTTTCGATCACCGTAGCGCGATCGACGCTCTTGGACGGCGAGAAGCGGTCCTTGATGATCTTGAACACGGTGTTGAAGCCCGGCAGGGTAAACACGCTCATGACCATGCCACGCACGCCCGGGGCCATGATGAAACGGTCATCGGTGCCGGCCAGGTGGTTGATCAAGGCCCGGTAGAACTCCGATTTGCCGTGTTTGTAGAACCCGATCGAGGTGTACAGCTCGGCGATGTGCTTGCCCGGCAGGATGCGTTTGAGAAAACCGACGAACTCGGCCGGTACCGGCACATCGACCATGAAGTAGGAACGAGTGAAGGAGAAGATGATCGACACCTCGGCTTCGTCGGTGATCAGCGCGTCGATCTCGATGCCGTGGCCTTCGCGGTGCAACAGCGGGATCACCAGCGGCCATTGCTCGTCCTGGGTGTACAGGCGCCCGACCAGGTAGGCGCCCTTGTTGCGGTACAGCACCGAAGAAAACAGCTCGACGGCCAGGGCCGGGTCCTTGCACACCCAGTCCGGCAGGTTTTCCCGCAGCTGCGCTTCAAGGCGCGCCAGGTCGCCGGCAAGGTCCGCGTACGGCACATCGAAGCGGTAGTCGGCGAAGACCTGCGCCAGCAACGCGCCAAGGCCGCTTTGCGGCCGATAGATTCGGGTTTGCGCCGCCCGCTCGTGACTGCGCAGCGATGGCCGGGTGGTGTGGATGAACATGCAGCCATCGCTGATCAGGTCATGGCTGAACAGGCTGCAGAAGATCGAGTTGTACCAGGTCTCCGACAGTTCATCGTCCAGGCGCGGATCGATCAGGCCGATATAGGCACTCTTGACCAGCGGCCACAGCGAGACGTCGAGCAGCACCTCGTCCTCGAAACCCTGACGCAGCCAGCCACTGACCTCGCTGACCTTTTCCTCATAGAGGTTGATGCGCGCCGCCGAGGCGCTTTGGGTCTGTTGCCACTGGGCCTGCTCGAACCGCTCGCGGGCGCCGTCGGTGATCTGCCGGAAATGTTCACGATAATCATCGAAGCCATCGAGGATCATCCGGGCGATATCGGCGGCCGGCCATTGCTGGGGCATACGTCAGACCTCTGCGGGAATGTCAAAGCCTGAGCTTAGCCAGTCGCCACGGGCAGGGAAAGCCTGTTGGCGCGGGTGTATCGGCCAAACTCGCCGAGCGCGGAATTTGAGCGCAAGAAAGGGAGAGAGCATGGCCCGGTTTGTAACGTAAACTCGCGCCCTGCCCCCAAAGGACCCGGAGAGCCCATGAGCCCCATCGCCATTACCCGCCTGTTGATACTCGCTGCTGTCTGGGGGGCGAGCTTTCTGTTCATGCGCATCATTGCGCCGGTGCTTGGCACCTTGCCCACGGCGTTTTTCCGTGTCTCCATCGCCTGCCTCGGCCTGCTGGTGATTCTTGCCCTGCTGCGGGTGCGCTGGGACTTCAACGGCAAGCTCAGGGCCTGTCTGGTGCTGGGCATGATCAACTCAGGGATTCCAGCCACGCTGTATTCAGTGGCGGCCCAAGTGTTGCCGGCCGGCTACTCGGCAATCTTCAATGCCACCACGCCGTTGATGGGCGTGCTGATTGGCGCGCTGTGCTTTCGTGAACCACTGACCCTGGCCAAGCTCAGCGGCATTTTCCTTGGTTTGTTCGGTGTCGGCATACTCAGTGGCGCGGGCCCGGTGGCGTTTGACGCGAAACTGCTGCAAGGCGCCCTCTCGTGCCTGGCGGCAACCGCCTGTTATGGCCTGGCCGGTTTTCTGGCCCGGCGCTGGCTCGATCACCAGGGCGGCCTCGACAGCCGCTTGTCGGCGCTGGGCAGCATGATGGGCGCGACCTTGCTGTTGTTACCGTTGTTCGGCTACAGCGTGCTGACCCAACCACCGGCAAGCTGGGGCGGTTGGGAGGTGTGGGGGTCGCTGCTGGGCTTGGGGCTGGTGTGTACCGCCTTTGCCTACATCCTTTACTTTCGCCTGATCAGCGAGATCGGCCCGGTCAAATCCAGCACTGTGACCTTCATGATCCCGGCCTTCGGTGTGCTGTGGGGCGCCTGGCTGCTGGATGAGCCGTTGTCGCTGGCGCATCTGTACGGCGGGCTGTTGATTGCCGTGGCGTTGTGGCTGGTGCTCAAGCCTGCGGCGGTTGGCAAGCCGGTTCGCGCCTGACAGGTTAATCCGTAGCCCTGAGGGCGCAGGTTTGCCGCCCGGCGTTTTGCCGGGCGGCAAGCAGTGCTAGTCAGCTTGCAGTTGCGCCTGCGCGGCAGCGGGCTTGCGGAACACGAACAGCAGGCCAATGACGATCAGCCCCATGCCCAACAAGCTGAGCGCCGCCAGGCGGTTACCGAAGATCAGGTAGTCCATCACCGCAGTGACGGCCGGCACCAGGTAGAACAGGCTGGTGACATTGACCAGGTTGCCCTTGGCGATCAACCGGTACAACAGCAAAGTCGCCAACAGCGACACCACCAGGCCCATCCACAGCAAGGCGCCGATGAAGCTGTCGGTCAGTTCCACCTGCAGCGGCTGAAACGGCGCAAATACTGCACACATCATCAGCCCGGCAAGGTATTGCAGTGGCAAGGTGCCCATGGGGTTACTGGTGATGCGCTTTTGCATGATCGAACCAAAGGTCATGCTCATCAGCGCCAGCAAGGCAAACAGCATCCCGGCCAGCGACACACCGCCGAGGTTGATGCCTTGGTAGACCACCATGATCAAGCCGCTCAAGCCCAGGCCCAGGCCGAACAACCGGCTCCAGGAACGCTGGCGTTCCATCAGCACCACGGTGAGGATCGGTTGCACGCCCATGACCGTGGCCATGACCCCGGGCGTGACGTGGGTGTTGAGCGCCAGCAGGTAGAAGATCTGATAAGCGCCCAGCAGCACGCAACCGGTGGCCAGGGCTTGCAACACCGCCGGGCGGGTGCGCGGCCAGTGCAGCTTGAGCAAGGGGCTGAGCAACAGCAGGCCCGCCAGGGCCAGGGCCGAACGCAGCAGCAGGAAGGCAAAGGGGCTGGCGTGAGCCAAGCCAAGCTTGGAGACGATCGCCCCGCTACTCCAGAGCAGGACGAACAGGCTGGTAGTGGCCGCCGAGACCACGGATTGTTTCGATAGAACAGACATGAATGCCACCTGTAATTCGGGCAGATAAGCCGAACGGTGCTACCCGCGAGGGGCAGCCAACCGTATTCAGTAGGGTGCAGGTGTGTGGGGACGCAGCGATTGGCCGCTTAGCCCAGCACTACCACTGCTGGCGGTGCGACGACGCACACGACCACGCTACTGACAGGTGGTGGGTAGTGACTGATCATGGCCGGCTGCTGATTCCCACGCACAACGACAACCGCGTCAGGCGCGGTAGCGAATACGGTGGATGGGCAGGACGCTGGCATGAGCAGGTCTTCGGTGAGGTGAAGTGGGGTGACTATAGACCAGCCTGTTTCAGGCTGGCAAGTCGGTGGTGAATGCAGATGCCGGCCTTGCCGGCGATGGGCCGCAAAGCGGCCCGAAACAATCAGAACAACCAGCGGTACAGCAGATAGGCAACCACCACCGCCAGCACCGGACGCAACACCCGGTAGGCCTTGGGGTTGGCCCGTTTGAACTGCTTGACCCGGTTGCTGATGACGTTGCTGAAGCGCTTGCTCCAGGCATAGGCCTGGTTGATGCCGCCCACGCGTTCGTCATCGGTGTTCTGCGGCGCGGTGGCGCGGCCGAGGAACGCACTGACCTTGCGGTTGATGCGGGTCATCAGCGGGCTGTTGAGCGGCCGCTCGACGTCGCAGAACAGGATCACCCGGGTGGTTTCGGTTTCGTTCTTGACCCAGTGCACATAGGTTTCGTCGAACATCACGTCTTCACCGTCGCGCCAGGCATACACCTGACCATCGACGTAGATCCGGCAATCGTCGGAGTTCGGCGTCGACAGGCCCAGGTGATAACGCAGGGAGCCGGCAAACGGATCGCGGTGCGGATTCAGGTGACTGCCGCCGGGCAGCAAGGCGAACATCGCGCCCTTGACGTTGGGGATGCTGTTGACCAGCTCGACGGTCTTGGGGCACAGCGCCTCGGCCGAGGGCAGCGGCTTGTCGTACCACTTCAGGTAAAAACGCTTCCAGCCCTTTTTGAAGAACGAGCCGAAGCCGGCGTCGTTGTCTTTTTCGGCTGCGCGGATGTAACCCTCGTCGAACAGGTGCATGGCCTCTTCGCGGATGACTTCCCAGTTGTCCTTGAGCACGTCGAGCTCGGGGAAGCGCTTGCGCTCCAGGTAAGGTTTGGACGGCACACCGGAAAACAGGTACATCAGGGCGTTGTAAGGGGCAAACAGCGCCGAATGGTTGACGAACTGGCGCAACAATGGCAAACGCGCCTTGCCGCGCAGGTGCACATACAACGTGCTGCCGAAAAACAGCAGCAATACACCTGCCTTGGCGACAAAGGAAAAAGTCATGCAACACTCCTTGGAATTTCGATCAGGCCATCACTGCCGAATTAATCGAACATATTAACCGATCCGGTCCCAGTGAAAACCTGCGGGACCGGGAATCAGTGTTAAGGATTGTGCAACAAACAGCGGCGCCGGTTATTGCCCGGGATCAGCACCGCCGCGACTTACTGTTGGTTTTCCTGCTCGGTGAACAGGTCGGAAAACAGCATGCTCGACAGGTAACGCTCACCAGAATCCGGCAGAATCACGACGATCGTCTTGCCCTGCATCTCCGGCTTTTCCGCCAGGCGCACCGCCGCAGCCATGGCCGCTCCGGAGGAAATACCGCAGAGGATGCCCTCTTCCTGCATCAGGCGCAGGGCCATGGCCTTGGACTCCTCGTCACTGACCAGCTCGACCTGATCGACCATGCTCAAGTCGAGGTTCTTCGGCACAAAACCGGCACCGATGCCCTGGATCTTGTGCGGGTTGGGCTTGATCTCTTCACCGGCACGGGCCTGGGTGATCACCGGCGAGACGATCGGCTCGACCGCTACCGAGAGAATCGCCTTGCCCTGGGTCCGCTTGATATAGCGCGACACCCCGGTAATGGTGCCGCCGGTGCCGACACCGGCGACCAGCACATCGACCGCGCCGTCGGTATCGTTCCAGATTTCCGGGCCGGTGGTCTTCTCATGGATCGCCGGGTTGGCCGGGTTCTCGAACTGGCCGGGCAGGAAGTAAGCCGACGGATCGCCAGCAACGATTTCATTGGCTTTTTCAATTGCACCTTTCATGCCCTTGGCCGGCTCTGTGAGCACCAACTCCGCACCCAGGGCCTTGAGCACCTTGCGCCGCTCGATGCTCATCGACGCCGGCATGGTCAGCAGCAGCTTGTAACCCCGGGCGGCGGCAACAAAGGCCAGGCCGATGCCGGTGTTGCCCGAGGTCGGTTCGACGATGGTCATGCCCGGTTTGAGCTTGCCGCTGCTTTCAGCGTCCCAGATCATGTTCGCGCCGATCCGGCACTTGACCGAATAACCGGGGTTACGGCCCTCGGTCTTGGCCAGCACGGTGACGCCGCGAGGGGCGATGCGGTTGATCTGCACCAGCGGCGTATTGCCGATGGAATGCGCGTTGTCAGCAAAGATACGGCTCATGGCGGGGTCCTTTTATGCACCGGGCGGAAAACTTCAAGGGTAAGCCTGCAGCGCCAATGCGTCCACAACCGGCGAACCCCTGAAGCTGACGGGGGTCAACCGATCACTACCCTGCCGGAAACCGTCGCCGATGAAACGTCGCTACCGCTGGCCCCTGTGGGGGCTGTTGAGCATCGCCCTGTTACTGCTGGCCCTGCACCTGACCCTGCCGCTGCTGGTACGCAACTACCTTAACGACAGGCTCGCCGACATGGGTGAATACCGCGGGCAGATCGCCGACGTCGACCTGGCCCTGTGGCGCGGCGCCTACAAGATCAACGGCCTGAACATCGTCAAGACCAGCGGCAAGGTTCCGGTGCCGTTTCTCGAAGCACCCTTGATCGACCTGTCGGTCAGCTGGCATTCGCTGTGGCACAACCAGGCGGTAGTGGCGCAAGTGACCTTCTTCAAGCCGCAACTGAACTTCGTCGACGGTGCCAGCAAACAGACCTCGCAGACCGGCCAGGGCACCGACTGGCGTCAGCAACTGGAAAAGCTGCTGCCCATCACCCTCAACGAAGTCCGCATCGACGACGGTATCCTGAGCTTTCGCAACTTCAATTCCACGCCGCCGGTCAACCTCAAGGCCACCCGGCTCGATGCCAGCATCCGCAACCTGACCAACGTCGAGGACCGCAAGGGCCGGCGCGACGCCACGTTCGACGGCAAGGCCCGCCTGCTCGGCGATGCCAGCGTCGAAAGCAGCGCCACCTTCGACCCCTTCAGCGATTTCCAAGACTTCAAGTTTCGCTTGCGCGCCACCGATATCGAGTTGCGCCGGCTTAACGATTTTGCCAGTGCCTATGGCAAGTTCGACTTCAATGCCGGCCATGGCGACCTGGTGATCGAGGCCGAAGCCAGCAACGGCCAGCTCAACGGCTACATCAAGCCGTTGCTGCGCGACGTCGATGTGTTCAACTGGCAACAGGACGTTCAGAGCAAGGACAAGGGCTTTTTCCGCTCGATCTGGGAAGCTCTGGTCGGCGGCAGCGAAACCGCGCTCAAGAACCAGCGCAAGAACCAGTTCGCCACCCGCGTAGCGCTCAGAGGCAGCGTGCATAAACGCGATATCAGCGCCTTCGAGGCGTTTTTGCAGATCCTGCGCAATGGCTTTGTCCAGGCCTTCAACGCCAACTATGAACAAACGCCACCCAAGGTTGACTGAGTCACCGAGTGACGGTCCATTCAGAGACTGAATGGGCCGTCTGCGTTCCCAGTCGCCCGGAGCCCGCGTTATAGTCGTGCATGACAATTTTTCCGCCTGGGGCCATGTACCCCCGGCGCTACGTTAGAGGATCGGTTCATGAAGTTCGAAGGCACCAGCGCTTATGTCGCAACAGACGACCTGAAACTGGCAGTCAACGCAGCGATCACCCTGGAGCGGCCGCTGCTGGTCAAGGGTGAACCGGGCACCGGCAAGACCATGCTTGCCGAGCAGTTGGCCGAATCCTTTGGCGCCAAGCTGATCACCTGGCACATCAAGTCGACCACCAAGGCCCACCAGGGGCTCTACGAGTACGACGCGGTCAGCCGCCTGCGCGACTCGCAACTGGGCGTCGACAAGGTGCACGACGTGCGCAACTACCTGAAGAAAGGCAAGCTCTGGGAGGCCTTCGAGTCCGACGAGCGGGTCATTCTGCTGATCGACGAAATCGACAAGGCCGACATCGAGTTCCCCAACGACCTGTTGCAGGAACTGGACAGGATGGAGTTCTACGTTTACGAAACCAACGAGACGATCAAGGCCAAGCAGCGCCCGATCATCATCATTACCTCGAACAACGAAAAAGAGCTGCCGGACGCCTTCCTGCGCCGCTGCTTCTTCCACTACATCGCCTTCCCCGACCGCGACACCCTGCAGCAGATCGTCGATGTGCACTACCCGAACATCAAGAAGGACCTGGTCAGCGAAGCGCTGGACGTGTTCTTCGACGTGCGCAAGGTGCCGGGCCTGAAGAAAAAGCCGTCCACCTCCGAACTGGTCGACTGGCTCAAGCTGCTGATGGCCGACAACATCGGCGAAGCGGTGCTGCGCGAACGCGACCCGACCAAGGCCATCCCGCCGCTGGCCGGGGCCCTGGTCAAGAACGAACAGGACGTGCAGTTGCTCGAGCGCCTGGCCTTCATGAGCCGTCGCGGTAACCGCTGAGCCGGGAGCAATAGCCATGCTGCTCAATCTGTTCAATGAAATGCGCGCGGCCAAGGTGCCGGTGTCGGTGCGCGAGCTGCTTGATTTGCTCAATGCCCTCAAGCAGCGCGTGACCTTTGCCGACATGGACGAGTTCTACTACTTGTCGCGGGCCATCCTGGTCAAGGACGAGCGCCATTTCGACAAGTTCGACCGGGCCTTCTCGGCCTATTTCAAGGGTCTTGAGAACCTCAACCAGCACCTGGAAGCCTTGATTCCCGAGGACTGGCTGCGCAAGGAGTTCGAGCGCTCGCTGAGCGACGAAGAACGCGCGCAGATCCAGTCCCTGGGCGGCCTCGACAAGCTCATCGAAGAGTTCAAGAAGCGCCTGGAAGAGCAAAAGGAACGCCACGCCGGCGGCAACAAGTGGATCGGCACTGGCGGCACCAGCCCGTTCGGCTCGGGCGGTTTCAACCCCGAGGGCATCCGCGTCGGCGATGCCGGCAAGCGCCAGGGCAAGGCGGTCAAGGTCTGGGATCAGCGCGAGTACAAGAACCTCGACGACCAGGTCGAACTGGGCACGCGCAACATCAAGCTGGCCTTGCGCCGGCTGCGCAAGTTCGCCCGCCAGGGTGCGGCCGAAGAGCTGGATATCGACGGCACCATCGACCACACCGCCCGCGATGCCGGCCTGCTCAACATCCAGATGCGCCCGGAGCGGCGCAACAGCGTCAAGTTGCTGCTGCTGTTCGACATCGGCGGCTCGATGGACGCCCACGTGAAGATCTGCGAAGAGCTGTTCTCGGCCTGCAAGACCGAGTTCAAGCACCTGGAGTATTACTACTTCCACAACTTCGTCTACGAGTCGGTGTGGAAGAACAACCTGCGCCGTACCTCCGAGCGCACCTCGACCCTGGACCTGCTGCACAAGTACGGCGCCGACTACAAGGTGGTGTTCGTCGGTGACGCGGCCATGGCGCCCTACGAAATCACCCAGCCGGGGGGCAGCGTCGAGCACTGGAACGAGGAAGCCGGTTACGTGTGGATGCAGCGGTTCATGGAGAAGTACAAGAAGCTCATCTGGATCAACCCCTACCCAAAGGACACCTGGGGCTATACGGCATCGACCAACATCGTTCGCGAGCTGGTCGAGGAGCGGATGTTCCCGTTGACCTTGCGCGGGCTGGAGGAAGGGATGCGGTTTTTGTCCAAGTAGACACGGGGCCGCTACGCGCCCCATCGCCGGCAAGGCCGGCTCCCACAGAGGTTTGCATTCACCTGTGGGAGCTGGCTTGCCAGCGATGAGGCCCGCTCAGCCAACAAACCTCTCAAGAAATGCCCGCTGCTCAAGCCACGCCATCTCCTGCACCACCGGCCGGAACCGTACCACGTGCCCCGGCAGCATCTGCGCCATTCTCGCCAGCGCCAGCGGCGTCAACGCCCCCAAGCGCGGATAACCACCAATGGTCTGCCGGTCATTGAGCAGCACGATTGGCTGGCCATCCGGCGGCACCTGCACCGCGCCCAACGGGATACCCTCGGAGACCATCGCCGGGCCCTGGTACTGCAAGGCCGGCCCCAACAGGCGGATGCCCATGCGATCAGCGCGGCTGTCGAGGGTCCAGTCGCGGTTGAAGACCTCGAACAGGCTCAGGCCGCTAAAATCGCCGATCTGCGCGCCGAGCAACAGATCAAGCGGCGCCCTGTCGGTAAAGTCCGGCCACAACGCCTCCGGCACTTCTTTGAGCGCTTTCGCCACGCCGGCATATTCCAGCGGTTGCCCCTTGGCCAGCGGCGAGCCCAAACCATCCAGCCCGCCGAGCTCTTCACGCACCACGCTGGCACAACTGCCCAGCACCTGCGGCGCCTTGAACCCGCCCGGCGCGGCGATGTATGCGCGGGCCCCGTGCAACGGCGAGTTCAAACGCAGGCGCTGGCCCTTGCTCATGCTGAAACTGCGCCAGGGCTTGAGCGGCTGGCCATCGAGGCGTGCGTCGAGGTCGGCGCCGGCCAGGGCCAGGCAGCAGTCCTGCTCGGCAATCAGGCTGAAACCACCGAGGGTGACCTCGACCACCGCAGCCTCGGGCGCGTTGCCCAGCAGCCAGTTGGCCCAGCGCATCGACACCCAGTCCAGCGCCCCGCCCTGAGTCACACCCAGGTGGCGCACGCCAAAGCGCCCGGCATCCTGCAACAGGCACAGCGGCGTGCTGGCCTCGATCGACAACCGGCTCATGCCTGTGCCTCCAGCGGCGTATCGTCGCCGCCCAGGTTAAGGAAGGTCGCACGCTCAACCGCCACGAAGCGCACCCGGTCACCCGGCTGCAGCAGGCTGTAGCCCTCGCGCTGACGGTCAAAGAGTTTGCTCGGGGTGCGCCCGATCAGGTTCCAGCCGCCAGGAGAAACCGCTGGATAAGCGGCGGTCTGCCGCTCGGCAATCCCCACGCTGCCGGCCGCCACGCGTTTGCGCGGGGTGGCCAGGCGCGGCGCGGCCAGTGCCTCTTCGACCAGGCCCATGAAGGCGAAGCCGGGGACAAAGCCAAGGGCGAAGACCTGGTACTCACGCTCGCTGTGACGGCGAATGATGTCTGCCAGCGAGGTCTGGCAACGCTCGGCCAATAATTTCAGTTCCGGGCCGACGCTCAGGTCGTACCACACCGGGATCTCATGCTCACGACCGCCGCTGCCAGCGTCCGCTTGCAGGTCGCTGAGCGCTTCGCGGATGCAGGCCTGAGCCTCGGCTGGCGACATCTGGAGCAAGTCGAACTGCACCATCAGCGTGGTATAGGACGGCACCAGATCAACCAGACATTCGGCAAACGCGCTGCGCAAGCGCTGGCTGGCGGCGAGCATCCACGGCATGTTGCTTTCGTCGATGCGATCGAACAGGCGCACCATCAGGCAGTCGATGGCTACCACTTCAATACGGTAGTTCATGGCACCGCCTGGGCATCGAGGGCCTGACGGATCTGCCGGACGGCAGCAATCGAGCTGTCGTTGTCACCATGCACGCACAAGGTATCGGCCTGCAGCAGCAGCGCGCTGCCATCGCTGGCAATCAGCGGCTCGCCCCGGGCCAAGCGCAAAGCCTGTTCGACGATCAGCGCCGGATCGTGATGCACCGCCCCCGGCAAGCGCCGCGACACCAGGTGGCCGCTGGCGTCATAGGCGCGGTCGGCAAAAGCCTCGAACCACAGGGTCACGCCGTACTCATCACCCAGGGCCTGGGCCGCGCTGTTGTCGGCGGTGGCCATCAGCATCAGCGGCAGTTGCCGGTCATAGGCGGCCACAGCTTCCAGCACGGCACGCAGCTTGAGCGGGTCGGCCATCATGTCGTTGTACAGCGCGCCGTGGGGTTTGACGTAGGCAACCTGCGTCCCCTGGGTGCGGCAAATGCCGTCCAGGGCGCCGATCTGGTAATGCAGCAGGTCGCGAATCTCTTCGGCACTGCAGGCCATGGAGCGACGGCCGAAGCCGACCAGGTCCTGGTAGGCCGGGTGGGCGCCGATGCGCACCTGGTTGGCCACGGCCAGGGCCACGGTCTTGCGCATGATCCCGGGGTCGCCGGCGTGGAAGCCGCAGGCGATGTTGGCGCAATCAACATTGGGCATGACCTGGGCGTCCAGGCCCATGGTCCAGCTGCCAAAACTTTCACCCATATCGCAATTCAGTAACAGGCGGCTCACGAGTGATACTCCTTCAGGCTCGGCCTTAACGGGCTTCAAGTTGTTTGCCGCGGGTTTCCGGCAGGCTCAGTGCTGCCAGAATTACCACTCCGTAGGACACTGCGGCAAATCCGCCGATACCCAGGCCCAGCGGAATCTTCTGGCTGAGCAAACCGATCAGCAGCGGGAAGAACGCCGCCAGGGCGCGGCCGATGTTGTAGCAAAAGCCCTGGCCCGAGCCGCGGATGCGGGTGGGGAACAGTTCGGTAAGAAACGCGCCCATGCCGCTGAAGATCCCCGAGGCGAAGAAGCCCAGGGGGAAGCCCAGCCAGAGCATCACGCCGTCACTGACCGGCATCTGGGTGTAAAGCAGGACAATGATGAACGAGCCGACGGCGAACAGGATGAAGTTCTTTTTCCGGCCCAACAGGTCGGTCAGGTAGGCACTGATCACGTAGCCGATGTAGGAGCCGAAGATCACCATCGCCAGGTAGCCGCCGGTACCCAGCACGCTCAGGCCCCGTTCGTTCTTGAGAAAGGTCGGCAGCCACGAGGTGATGGCGTAGTAACCGCCCAGGGCGCCGGTGGTCAGCAACGAAGCGCGAATAGTGGTGAAGAGCATGCCCGGAGCGAAGATCTCATAAAAATGCGAAGGTGCTTCGGTTTTCTCGGCGGCCCTGGCCTGCTGGTAGATCTCCGGGTCCTTGACCAGGCGCCGGACAAAAATCACGAACACCGCCGGTACGATGCCCAGCAGGAACAGCGCACGCCAGGCGTCTTCCGGCGGCAACAGCGAGAACAGCACGGCATACAGGATCGCCGTCAGCCCCCAGCCAATGGCCCAGCCGGACTGCACCATGCCGACCGCCTTGCCACGGTCCTGGGCGCGGATCACCTCGCCGATCAGCACTGCGCCGGCCGTCCACTCACCGCCAAAGCCAAAGCCCATCAGGGTACGGGCGATCAGCAGTTGTTCGTAGTTCTGGGCAAAGCCGCAGAGGAAGGTAAAAAATGCAAACCACAACACCGTCAGTTGCAGGGTGCGCACGCGGCCGATGCGGTCGGAGAGAATGCCGGCGATCCAGCCGCCCAGGGCCGAGGCGATCAGGGTGCTGGTGTGAATCAGCCCGGCCTCGGCGGTGGTGATGCCCCACAGGGCGATCAGGGTGGGGATGACGAAGCTGAGCATCTGCGTGTCCATGCCATCCAGGCCGTAGCCGATCTTGCAGCTCCAGAAGGTCCGGCGTTCCTGCTTGTTGATGTTGCGGTACCAGTCGAATGGTCCCGCCACTGACCTGGGTTTGACCTGTTGCTGCACGCCCGATGGGTTCATGGTTGCCTCAGCTTGTTGGTATTGTTTTAACGACGACAGCATATGTCGCGGCCTGAGGATCATTTTTCGACGGGCGCAGGTTGTCGTCCAACGAGAAAAACCAGCTGTCTGGCATAAGAAAAACTTGATCAGTGAGCGCGCCATGAACCTCAAATTCCTCGAAACCTTCGTCTGGGTGGCCCGGCTCAAGAGCTTTCGCCTGACCGCCGAAAAGCTCTTCACCACCCAGGCGTCGATCTCCAGCCGTATCGCGGCGCTGGAGGCCGACCTCGGGGTCAGGTTGCTGTTGCGCGACTCACGCGGCGTGAGCCTGACCCCGGAAGGCAGCAAGGTGCTGGAATACGCCGAACAGATGCTCGACACCGCCAAGGCCCTCAAACAATCGCTGGACAGCGACCGGGCCAAGGTCGGGCGCATTCGCATCGGCGTGATGGACACGGTGATCCACACCTGGATGAGCCCGCTGGTGTCGGAGCTGATGGAGCGCTACCCGCAGGTGGAAATCGAACTGATCGCCGATACCGCGCTTAACTTGCGCGAACAGCTGCAAAAAGGCTTTCTCGATGTGATTCTGCAAACCGACCTGTTGCGCCAGGAATCGATCCGCAGCCTGGACCTGGCGCGCTATCCCATGGGCTGGATCGTCGCCCGCCAGTCGATCTACAACCGCGACTACGCCTCGCTGGCGGACCTGGCCCGCGAGCGCATCGTCACCTTCTCGAAGAACTCGCGTCCGCACCAGGAAGTGCTCAGCCTGCTACAGGCCGAAGGCGTCGGCGCGCCACGGCTGAACTGCGTGAATTCGGTGGCGGCGATTACCCGCTTGCTGCGTGACGGCTTTGGCATCGGCGCCCTGCCGCCAGCGCTGGTCAGCGAAGAACTGGCCCGTGGCGAACTGATCCTGTTGCCGCTGGCCCAGCAACCACCGAGCCTGGAGCTGGTGGTGGCCTGGCAGACCGGTGTCGAGCTGGTCGATGAGGTGGTGCAACTGTGCCGCAACGTGCTGGAGCGCTACGCCCGCGATGCCGGGCCGCAGCGCATCGTGCTGGTTTAGCGCCAGCTCTCCTGCACCGCCTTGCGCCGCCCGCCAAGTGCGACCCAGCCAAGCAACAGCAGCAGGCTTTCGACCACCAGCGCCAACACCAGCGCGCAGCTCAGGCCCCAGGCCAGGGCCTCGGGGTTGAGGAGGATCTGGTAGCGGTAGCCGTTGAGGGTTTCTTCGCGCAGTTGCGGGTTGGCGGTGACCAGCACATGCCAGGTTTTCGCCAGCCACGGGCCTTGCAGAATCTGCCATTCCTGCTCGAACTGGCGGTTGCGGATCAACAGGCTTTCGATGCTGTTGGCATCGCTGGTGAACACCGGGTCGTCGCTGCTGCGGTAATGGCCCAGCAGCGCCTGCAGGTCGCCGTTGAAAAAGCGTTTGGCGGTGTCTTCAAAGCCCTTGAGGCCTTCGCGCGATTCGAGCAGGTGCGCCTCGACCCGCTGGCCATAATCGACGATATAGCCCGGCACTTGCAGGCCAACCAGTAAACCGCAGGTAAACAACAGCAAGCGCAGGTAACTTCTGAACATGGGGCTGATCCTTAGCTGGCCTGACCTTCGGCGATGCACTCGCCACGGCGCCACAAGGCCCACTGGCCAGGCGCGTAGCGGTGCCAGGTTTCGTTCTCGGTGAGGGCCTCGGTGGCGATCACCGTGACCACATCGTTAGGGGTGGTTTCAGCCTGGAAGTCGACGATCATGTCGACGTCCTTCAGCCGTGCCGGGCCGAACGGCGCACGGCGGGTTATGTGCACCAGCTTGGTCGAGCAGAAGCAGAACAGCCAGTCGCCATCGCTGAACAGGCAGTTGAACACGCCCTTGCCACGGTATTCGGCGCAGGCCGCGACCAGTACCGGCAGCAGTTGCTCGACCTCAACCGGCTCGGGGAAGGCTTCGCGCACACGGTTGAGCAGGTCGCAGAACGCCGCTTCGCTGTCAGTGTCGCCGATCGGTCGGTAGAAGCTCGCCTGGCCCTTGAACTCACCGAGCTGGCCGTTGTGCGCAAAGCACCAGTTGCGGCCCCACAGCTCGCGTACGAACGGATGGGTGTTGGACAGGCTGACCTTGCCGACATTGGCCTGGCGAATGTGGCCGATCACCACCTCGCTCTTGATCGGGTAGCGTTGCACCAGGTTGGCGACTTCCGACTCGCAGCTCGCCGCCGGGTCCTGGAACAGGCGCAGGCCACGGCCTTCGTAGAAGGCGATGCCCCAGCCGTCACGGTGCGGGCCGGTGCGCCCGCCACGCTGCATCAGCCCGGTGAAGCTGAAAACGATGTCGGTCGGCACATTGGCGCTCATGCCCAGTAGTTCACACATGCTTGGCTGCTCCGGGCAAATCCTACAGACGCGGCTCGACCCGCGTGCCGCTGCCGCCCAGCGGCGCTGCAGGTGGCGGGTTACGGTAGCGGTCGCTGCGGTCGGCGGCGAACGGCTCATCGCTCACAGGCTCCTGGGCTTCACGCTGGGCGGCCGCTTCGGCCTGCTCACGGCGGGCCTTGGCGCGCCGCTCCAGCGGCCAGCGGATGAACACGAACAGTGCATACAAGGCGAACGCGATCATGCCGTACATGGCCAGGTCGGCTGCGGCGCGCAGGGCGTTGTTGCCGACCTTGAACAGGGTATCGAGGGCGGCAATGGCGATGGCCGGGGCGAATTTTTCCTTGACCGGGTCGACGATGGTCGGGGTCAGCAGCAGTACCGCCATCAGTACCCGCAGCGGTTCACGCAGCCAGCGCCACATCCAGCCAGTCAGGCGAAAGCCCACCAGCAGGCATCCCAAGGCGGCAAGGGCATAGAGGCCCCAGGCGAGCAGATAGTCGTTCTCGGTCATGGTGTCCGTGGCAAGCTAGGCAAATAGACGCTTATGATAAACACTTTTCCGCGCGCAGGCGCCCCCCAGCCAAGAGAACCCCGCATGTCCGCAGACGCCACCGCTCCCCGTGCCCCGATTGCCCACAAGGCCGAAGGTGCCGATCCCTATGCCTGGCTGCAGCAACGCGACACCCCCGAGGTGCTGGCTTACCTGAACGCCGAGAACGCCTATCAGCAAGCGCAACTGGCCGATCAGGCGCCGCTGCGCGAACAGCTGTTCGAAGAGATCAAGGCGCGCATCCTTGAAACCGACTTGTCGCTGCCTTCGCCCTGGGGCCCGTACCTGTACTACACCCGCACCACCGCCGGTGACGAGTACGCCCGCCATTACCGCTGCCCGCGCCCGGCCGATGATGCCAATACCGTCGATGAAGCGCGCGAGGAGCTGCTGCTCGACCCCAATGCGTTGGCCAAGGGCGGCTTCCTGTCCATGGGCGCCTTCAGCATCAGCCCCGACCACCAGCGCCTGGCCTACAGCCTGGACACCACGGGCGACGAGATCTACACCCTGTACGTCAAGGACCTGGCCAGCGGCGCCATCGAGCAACTGCCGTTCGAGGACTGCGACGGCAGCATGACCTGGGCCAACGACAACCAGACGTTGTTCTTCGCCGAACTGGACGACACCCACCGCCCGCACAAGTTGCTGCGCCACCGCCTGGGCAGCGCCAGTGTCGAAGCAGTCTATGAAGAAACCGACGGTCGTTTCTTCTTGCACTGCTACCGCGCCAGCTCCGAGCGCCAATTGATCCTGCTGCTCAACAGCAAGACCACCAGCGAAGCCTGGGTGCTCGATGCCGAACACCCCGAGCAGGCCTTTACCTGCCTGGCGCCCCGGGTCGAGGGCCATGAGTACTACCCTGACCACGGCCAGCTCGAAGGCCAGTGGCGCTGGTTCATCCGCAGCAACCAGGACGGCATCAACTTCGCCCTGTACCAGGCTGTTGCCGACGTAGTGCCCACCCGCGAGCAATGGCAACTGTTGGTGGCCCATCGCGACACGGTGATGCTCGAGGGCCTGACCCTCAACGCCAGCGCCCTGAGCCTGAGCCTGCGCGAAGGCGGCCTGCCGATCATCGAGGTGCACCCGCAGGGCTTGCCGGCCTACCGCGTGGAGCTGCCGGACGCCGCCTACAGCCTGTACGTACAGGACAGCCTGGAGTTCGTCAGCACGCGCATCCGCCTGCGTTACCAGTCGCTCAACCGCCCGGCCCAGGTGCGCCAGCTGGAGCTGGCCAACGGCGCCCAGCAAGTGCTCAAGGAAACCCCGGTGCTCGGCCCGTTCGACCCGGACGCCTATGTCAGCCAGCGCCTGTGGGCAACCGCCGCCGATGGCACCCAGGTACCGATCAGCCTGGTGCAGCGCCGTGCCGACGTTGGCAAGCCGGTGCCGCTGTACCTGTACGGTTACGGCGCCTACGGCGAAAGCCTCGATCCGTGGTTCTCCCACGCCCGCCTGAGCCTGCTCGAGCGCGGCGTGGCCTTTGCCATTGCCCACGTGCGCGGCGGCGGTGAACTGGGTGAAGCCTGGTACCACGCCGGCAAGCAGGCGCACAAGCACAACACCTTCGGCGACTTCATCGCCTGTGCCGAACACCTGATCGCCCAGGGCGTGACCGGCGCCGAGCAGTTGGCGATCAGCGGCGGCAGCGCCGGTGGCCTGCTGATCGGCGCGGTGCTCAACCAGCGCCCGGAGCTGTTCAAGGCCGCAATTGCCGAAGTGCCGTTCGTCGATGTGCTCAACACCATGCTCGACCCCGAGCTGCCGCTGACCGTCACCGAATACGACGAGTGGGGCAACCCCGAAGAGCCCGAGGTGTATGAGCGGATCAAGGCCTACGCCCCCTATGAGAACGTCCGTGCCCAGGCCTACCCTGCCCTGCTGGTGGTTGCCGGTTACAACGACAGCCGCGTGCAGTATTGGGAAGCGGCCAAGTGGGTAGCGCGGCTGCGGGTGACCAAGACCGACGACAATCTGTTGCTGCTCAAGACCGAAATGGGGGCCGGCCACGGCGGCATGAGCGGGCGCTACCAGGGGCTGCGCGACGTGGCGCTGGAGTACGCGTTCGTATTTAACGTGCTGGGCGTGGTGTAAATCGGAAAATTTGTTGTCTGATCAAGCGAATCGCCGGCCAGGCCGGCTGCCACAAATCCTGTGGGAGCTGGCCTTGCCAGCGATGGGCTGCGCAGCAGCCCCAGAACAGACACCACAAAACTAAAAGAACGACGCAAATGCCTGAACCCACCCACCTCAACAACGAAATCCGCGACATGCTCATGGACTGCGGCCTGTTCGACCAGTTGCTGCCCGGCGACTTCCAGGCCGCCGCCGGCTACTTCAGCATCAGCAACATGAGCGAAGGCACCCAGATTTTTCGCGAAGGCGATGCCGGCACCTTCATGTGCATCATCCATCACGGCGTAGTTTCAGTGCGCAAGACCGACGCCGAGCAGCGCCAGGTGGAAATCGCCACCCTGCGCAAGGGCCGCGCCTTCGGCGAAATGGCCGTACTCGACGGTGAACGGCGCTCGGCCAGCTGCATTGCCGCCAGCGACTGCCAGTTGCTCAACCTGGGCAAGGACTCGCTGGAAAAGATGCTCAACGACGCCCCGAAGATCGCCGCCAAGATCATCCGCGCCCTGGCTGTGGCCCTGTCCCGGCGCTTGCGCATGCAGGACGGTCAGCGCCTGGCCCAGCAGGTCTAGTCGCCCTTGGCCTTGCTGTTGTCCGGGTTCAAACCAGGCAATGGCTGATCCTTGGGCGGGTTGGGCACCGGCATCGGCGGCAGCAATGGCGCGCCCGGTTGCGCATCACCGGCGCGCGGCGGCGTACTCGGCGTCACCTGCGGATACGGCGTTGGCGTCGCCGTGCCCGGCGCACCCGGCACCGGGGTGATCAGCCGTGGCTGCAAATCAGCGGCCATGGCAGGTTGCAGGCTGGCACAGATCAATACCGCAATGATCGCGTAACGCATGCACAGGCTCCTTGAGGGTCCTGGCTACAGGCTACTCCCACCGCGCACGGTTTGCCTGTCCGAATTGCCCGCCATCGGGCTAAACTTCAAGGCATAACCGTAACAAGCCCGAGAAAAGGTAATCCCATGAGTTCGTCATCCTCTGCCGCCGCCACCGCACGGCTAGACCGCATCCTCGCCGACGCCAAGCGCGACAAGGAAATGGGCTACCGTGACAAGGCCCTGCGCATGTACCCGCACGTGTGTGGCCGCTGCGCCCGCGAGTTCGCCGGCAAGCGCCTGAGCGAGCTGACCGTGCACCACCGTGACCACAACCACGACAACAACCCCCAGGACGGCTCCAACTGGGAGCTGCTGTGCCTGTACTGTCACGACAACGAACACGCCCGCTACACCGACCAGCAGTACTTCAGCGAAGGCTCGACCAGCAGCCCGACCATCGCCAAGGCCACCCACAACCCGTTCGCGGGCCTGGCCGGCATGCTGAAAAAGGACTGACTGCCCAAGCGCGCCCCCACAGGTGCCGGCAAGCCCGTATAATCGCGTCTTTTTTGCGAAGGGCCCCGGCACGTGGCGAACAAACGGTACAGCTGCATTGGTCTGTTCAACCCCAAGTCAGCAGAGAACGTAGGTTCGGTGATGCGCGCTGCGGGTTGCTACGGCGTCAACTCGGTGTTCTACACCGGCAAGCGCTATGAGCGCGCCCGCGACTTCGTCACCGACACCAAGCGTGTGCACTACGACATCCCGCTGATCGGCATCGACGACCTGCAGAAGATCATCCCCCTGGGCTGCACGCCGGTGGCGGTGGAGCTGGTCGACGGCGCCCGGCCGCTGCCCGAGTACACCCACCCGGACCGCGCGATCTATATCTTCGGCCCTGAAGACGGCTCCCTCGACCCGAGCGTGCGTGCCTGGTGCGAAGAGACCATCTACATCCCGACCAACGGTTGCATGAACCTGGCCGCCACCGTCAACGTGGTGCTCTATGACCGCCTGGCCAAAGGCCTGAACACCCGCTCCGGGCCGAAGTTCAAGTAACTCGACTGAACAGCCCGGCCTGCCCGGCGGTCTGCTGTAGACCATCGCCCCTACTGGAGAATGACCATGTCCGAGAAACAGACGCTTATCCCGGCCAACTCAGCGCAGATGGCCAGTGAACATAACGTCCACGGCTGGGAACGCGCAGGTTCCGTCGCCACCGGGGTAATCATGGTCGGCAAGGGCCTGCGCCGTGGTGGCTTGCTGGGGATGATTCAGGTGGCGGTCGGCGGGGTTGCCCTGGCCCGTGGCATTACCGGCCACAGCTCGGTGAAAAGCCTGATCGAGCGCGGCCGCAGCGATCTGGACAACCTCCGCGCCAAGGTCGAACGCAGCGGTGCCGAGCTGCAAGCACTCAAGGCCAACGCCGCAGCCGCCCCCCGTGGCACCACGGTGACCGGCAACGACGCCCTGAAAGACCCCAGGCCTTAACGCAACAGCGGGCTCTGCAGCACCTCGGAGGATTTGCCCAGCACGCTTTCGCTGAGCTGGATGAACTCCGCGGTGCTAACGCTGTTCAGGCGCATCATCGCCCGGGTGACATCATCCAGTGAACGCTGGTTGTGGGTGTGCAGGCGGATTTCCTGGTCCAGCGCCCGCAACAGCAGCACGCCACGGGCGATCACCGCGCTGTCGACCTGCTCGCCGCGCAAACTGCTGACCTTCTTGCCACTGCGCTCAAGGCTCGCCTGCTGGGCCTGATAGCGCTCCTCGGTCATGCCACCGGCACGGCGCAGCAGTTCGCTGGCGTAATACTCGGCCAGGCTCTCGCCAATCCAGTCGCTGTCCTCGCGGTCGTTGATCTGCGCAAACACATGCACCAGTTCGCGCAGCACCGGGCTTGAGCCGTTCTCGCCAACCAGCGGGCGGCTGCTGTGCAGGTAAATGGAGTGATGCCCGGCGCGGGCGCCACGCCACAGCTCATCCCGGGCGCCGACCAGCAACAGCTTGGGCGGATTGCGCGGGAACACCGCCTGCAGCTGCGGCCAGACAAAGGTCAGCAAGGTCAGGTTGTCCAGGCGGCGCATGGCCTGGCCTTGCGGCGCGGCGACGCTGACGTCGGTTTCGCCCAGGCGCGCGCGACGGGTACCGATGGTGCCGGCGAGCATCCAGCCGGTCGGGCGGTCGAACAGCCGCGAGACGTTGTCGATGCGAAAACGGTGCTTGCCAATGCGCGGCCACGGCGTCTCGACGCTTTTCCAGCCCTTGGGCAGCTCGAAACTCAGGCGCGCCACCAGTTCGGTACCGTCGTGCTGGTCCAGGCGCGCCGGCGGCACCAGGTCGTCACCGCGAAACAGCGCCCAGCCCGGGGTCATGCGGGTTTCATAGGCGCCGCCCTTGAGCCGCTGGCTCAGGCGCACCTTATAGCTCAGCTGGCTCTTGCCTGGCGCCGGTTGCCAGTGGCCGCGCTGATCGCCGCCCTGCAACTGCCATTGGCCGTCGGCCTTGAAGTCGCTGTAGGCGCCGTCCTTGCCCAGGTCGAAGTCCAGGCTGCGCACGCTGGCGCCGTCTGCCAGGGTCAGGCGCACTTCGGCCTGCTCGCTTTGTGGCAGCAAGCGCACGTGGTAATCCAGATCGACTTTTTTCGCCCAGGCCGGCGAACTGGCCAGCAGGCCCAGCACCAGCCACCCATGGCAACGCACACGCATACAGAAACTCCTCGTTCCCCCAAACGCGATCCCCGACAAGCCTCTGCAGCTCAACCGGCGCGGAAAATCAGATAGTCTTCCCAGTCGTCCTCATCGACGCTGTCTTCGCTGAGCATGCGCCCGGATTGTGAAATCCGTTGCTTGTGCACCTGCTCACGGTCACCACACACCAGGTGGTGCCAGTCGGGCAGGTCCTTGCCCTCGCTGACCAGGCGGTAGCCGCAAGTGGTGGGCAGCCATTTGAACTGATCGGCCTTGCCCGGCGTCAGCTGGATGCAGTCAGGCACGATCTGCATCCGCTTCGGGTAGTTGCTGCACTGGCAGGTCTTCATGTCCAGAAGTTTGCAGGCGATACGCGTGTAATAGACGCTGTTGTCGTCTTCATCTTCAAGCTTTTGCAGGCAGCACAAGCCACAGCCGTCACACAGCGACTCCCACTCCTGCGGGTCGAGTTGCTCGAGGGTTTTACGCATCCAGAATGGAGCGGCGTTGGCAGTCATGTAGCGGGTGTCCTGTTTCAATTCGTGCGCGGCGGCGCGGCGGCGCCAGTCTAGGGCCTGTCACCGGCCATTGCCAGACCGCTTGTCAGCGCTCATATGACACAGTAGTTTGACCAGCGGTCACCACCCCAACCCTCAGGAACTCAAGATGAGTGCAAATCCTCGCGTTGCCGATCACGCCATCAACGAACAGTTCATCCAGCGCTGGTCGCCGCGCGCCTTCACCGGCGAGCCGATCGACCAGGCCACCCTGCTGAGCTTCCTTGAAGCCGCACGCTGGGCCCCTTCGGCCTACAACTCGCAGCCCTGGCGCTTTCTCTACGCCCGCCGCGACACGCCGAACTGGGAACGCTTCCTCGGCTTGCTCAACGAATTCAACCGCAGTTGGGCCCAGCACGCTTCGGCGCTGGTGATCATCATGTCCAAGACCACCTTCACCGCGCCTGGTGCCAGCGAAGAAACCCCGGCGTTGTGGCACACCTTCGACACCGGCTCGGCCTGGGGCCACCTGGCGTTGCAGGCCAGCCTGAGCGGCTGGCACACCCACGGCATGGCCGGTTTCGACCAGGAACTGACCCGCAGGGAGCTGAAGATTCCTGAAGGCTATGCCCTGCACGCGGCGGTGGCGATCGGCAAGCTGGGCGACAAGTCGACCCTCGCTGAAGGCCTGCAGGCGCGGGAAGTGCCAAGCCCGCGGCGGCCATTGAGCGAGTTGGCGGCGGAGGGTGATTTCAGCCTTTGATTTTCAGGGCTGCTCTGCAGCCCATCGCTGGCAAGGCCAGCTCCCACAGGGTCAGCGGTGCCTACAAAACCTGTGGGAGCCGGCGACGCTTTTAATAGCCGCGCTGAAAGTCCACTTCCCCGCGTAACGCTTCACCCGCCTGATACGCTCGCAGATTCTCGACAAACACGCGCACCATCGCCGCCGGCGAGGTCGGTGCCGAGCTGTGCCCGGTCAACAGCAAGCCCCAGGCGGTCCAGAACGGATGGCGCTGGGGCAACGGTTCCTGGCGGCAGACATCGATCACCGCGCCGGCCAGATGGCCCTTCTTCAAGGCTTCGACCAGGTCGGCATCGACCACCGCGACGCCGCGCCCGGCATTGATGAACAAGGCCTCGGGGTTGAAGCGCTGGAACAGCGCGGCGTCATACAGGTCATGGGTCGCCGGGGTGTCGGGCAGCAGGTTGATGACATAATCGACCTGCCCGACCAGACGGCCAAGGTCCTCAAGGCCTGCCACTTCGATAAACGGCGCCTGCTCGCGCGCTTGGCTGGCAATGCCGTACAACTGTACGCCAAACGGCAGCAGGAACTCCGCCACCCGCTGACCGATATCGCCGGTGCCGACGATCAGCGCCCGGCGCCCTTCCAGGCTGCGCCCGGGGCGGTCATCCCACTTGCGCTCGACCTGGCTGACCAGCCGTGCCAGCACCTCGCGCTCGTGGCCAAGCATGTAGGTAAGCACGTACTCGGCCATGACCTGGCCAAAGATCCCCACCGCCCGGGTCAGGCGATAATTGCGCTGCAGGCCGTCAGCCAGCAACGGCGTGATCCCGGCCCAGGTCGATTGCAACCACTGGGGCTGATGGCCCTGGCGCAACAAGGTCGCCAAGAGGTCCGGCTGGCCCAGCCATACCGGGCTGTCAGCGGCCAGCCGCGCAAGTTCCGCCGAGTCGCCACTGTTCAGGACCTCCAGGTCCGGTGCCGCTTCGCGCAACAGGCGAGCGTAGAGGGCATGATCCTGTTCAGCGATCAAAACACGCATGTTCATAACAACCTTGGGTAACGGCGAAAGCCGCCAGGGGCTGGCGGCGTATCAGATAGGGAGGTCAGACCGGATCGTTGCGGCGCAGCAGCTCTTCGGGCAGGTGCTCGATGTACTCGTCCTCGGCGGGCGGCATCTGCAGGTGGTAACCCTGCTGCTCGAGGTTTTCCAGAACCTTGGCGATATCTTCGCGGGCCAGCTTGCGCTCCGGGCTCAGCACCAGGTCGAAGGCATGCACTGGGGTACCGAAGAACGGCAGCAGGCCTTCGGGCACACGCTCCAGGCCGTCAGCCTTGAGCACGTACAGATACATTTCGTTCTTGCGGGGGCTCTTGTAGATCGAGCAGATACGTTTCATGAAGGGTCTCCGGCGCCCGCCAGGCAATCGAGCAGCGCCTGCCCCATGCGCTCACGGCGCCAGCCGCGCAGCGACTCGGGGAGTTGATAGGGTCCGTTGGGGTAACCGCTCTTGAGCAGCAGTTCCAGGGGTTTCTTGCGCAGCATCAGCTCGGGGGCGATGCTCAGGCGTTCGGCCTCGGCCTGGCCGATGGCGCGCAGTTGCTTGAGCAGCGCCGAGGCTTCGATCGGCAGCGGCTCGGGCACCGCTGGCGGCCATTGCTCCGGCGGCAGGCTGGCAGCCTGCTTGATCAGGCCGAGCAGGAACTCGCCATCCTGACGGATGGTGCGCGGGTGCATGTCTTCGATCTTGGCCAGCGCCGACAGCGAATCCGGCTGGGTGCGGGCCATGGGCCACAAGGCGTTTTCGCGGACGATGCGGTTACGCGGCAGGTCGCGGGCACGGGCTTCGCGTTCGCGCCAGGCGCACAGCTCGCGCAGTACCGCCAGTTGCGCGCGCGACAGCTTCCAGGCCAGCTTGGCCTCGCGGTACAGCTCGTACGGGTCGGTTTCGCGGCGCAACTGGGCAACCAGCTCGGCACCGTCCTCGAGGACCCAGGCGTGTTTGTCGGCGGACAGCTGCGGGCGCAGGCGCTCGTACAGTTCGGCCAGGTGCACGGCGTCTTCGGCAGCGTAGCTGACCTGGGTTTCCGACAACGGGCGTTGCAGCCAGTCGGAACGGGTTTCGCCCTTGGGCAGGTCGATGCCGAGCACCTCCTGAACCAGGCGCGAATAGCCCATGGAGAAACCCAGGTTGAGGTAACCGGCGGCCAGCTGGGTGTCGAACAATGGCGCCGGCAGGCTGCCGGTCAGGCGCGACAGCACTTCGAGGTCTTCGCTGCAGGCATGCAGGACCTTGATCACCTGCGGATCTTCAAGCAGTCCGGCCAGCGGCTGCCAGTCGCCGATCCGCAGCGGGTCGATCAGGTAGGCCCGCGCCCCGTCACCGACCTGGATCAAACCGGCTTTCGGATAGAAGGTATCGACCCGCATGAACTCGGTGTCGAGTGCCACGAAGGGCAGCGTGCGCCACTGCTGGCAATGCTCTGCCAGGCTGCGGTCGTCACAAATCCAGTGAATATCGATGGCCACAAGGCTCTCCCACAAACAATGGCGCGCAGTATATACGGCGCAGGCCATCGTCGGGAAACCACTCGACCGCTATCCCTGCCGCCGTTACCGCGCCTGTGATCAGTGTCTGGCCAGCATTGGCCGACAGCTGGCGAACAGGTCCAGCTGCGGCTTGTACAGGGCGGTGTGCACCTGCAGCAGGCCGAGCATGGAGTGGAACAGGTTGTCCTGGCTCAACGGCGCATTGCGGGCCTTTTGCAGGCAGTCGCTATCGACGCCGAAGCTGGCCTTGTAGCTGTCGGAAAACCACGCCAGCAGCGGCACGTGCTTCTGCTGCTCCGGTGCCAGCATGTAGGGCGTGCCGTGCAGGAACAGGTTGTATTCCCCAAGGGATTCGCCATGGTCGGACAGGTACAGCATGGCGGTGTCGACCTTGTCCTGCTTGCTGCGCAGGATGTCGATCAGCGACGCCAGGACATGGTCGGTATACACCAGGGTGTTGTCGTAGGCATTGACGATGCTGTCCTGGCTGCACTGGTTCAGGGCATTGCTGCGGCATACCGGGGTGAAGCGCTCGTATTCTTTCGGGTAACGTTTGTAGTAGTCCGGGCCGTGGCTGCCCATCTGGTGCAGCACCAGCACGGTGTCCTGTTGCAGGTTGTCGATGAAGCTGTCCAGGCCCTTGAGGAGGATGTCGTCGCGGCACTCGTCATCGGCGCACAGTGCCGGGTCCTTGACGTTGCTGACATTCTCGAACACAACCCGGTCGCAAGTGCCCTTGCAGCCGGATTGGTTGTCGCGCCAGCGCACCGCCAGCCCGGCCCGCTGCAGCACATCGAGCAGGCCTTCCTGGTTTTTGGCGGTGCTGGCGTCGTAATCCTTGCGGGTGAAGCCAGAGAACATGCACGGCACCGACACGGCGGTTTCGGTGCCACAGGAGTGCACGTCGGTGAAGGCGATCAGGCCCTTTTCCTTGCTCAGCTGTGGGGTGGTATCGCGCCCATAGCCGAGCACCCCGAAGTTCGGCGCGCGGGCGCTCTCGCCGACCACCAGCACGGTCAGCGACTTGCGCGTGCGTTGTTGCCAGGCCACGTCCAGTTTCGCGTCCTCGCCGATCTTGCGAAACGGCTTGGCGGCGCTGCCGACCCGCTCGCCCACATACCCCAGGGAAGCGCCGACGACATTGCTCGGCACCAGCAACAGGCGGATTTCATGGTGGTTGCGAAACAGCGAAGCCAAGCCTTGATAGTTCACCAACGCCACCGCCGCCAACACGACAATGCAGGCAACGCTGACGAGCAACTTGCCGACTAACTCACGCACCCAGTTACGGTACAGAACCGGGGTGCTATACAACAATAAAGAAGGCAATACACCTAACACTACGATATATAAAAAAAGTTTCATCGAGAGCAGGTCACGTACTTCCGTGGCATTGGTCTCCATGGCATTACGGAGCATGCCCACATCAACCATCACGCCGTACTGGCTCATGAAGTAAGCCACCCCGGCGCTGACCATGAACAGGCTGATCAACAGCGGTTTGAGCACGGGCCTGAAGGCCAGCAGGGTCAACACCAGGTTGAACGCACAGAGGATCAACACGCCAAACGCCACGCGCAGCAGCAGGCCATGGCCATCGTTGGAAAGCACCGACGCCAGGTGTTGCCACAATAATGAGTTGAAGCCGATCAACAGGTACAGGCTGGCAAGCAACGTGACCCATTCGGCCCGCAGGGGTTTGACCTTGAACATGATAATTCGCTTAGTTAAACGTCGGGAACAGTGCCCTTGCGGCACGGCCTGGAAACTGCCCGAACTGTAAGTAGCGAGTCATCAATTTTTTGTGAAAAAGACGCCAACAATTAGTCGACTGGCGTCTATTTAATACGCCTGTTCAGCCTGTGTTCAGCCCGGCGTCTGTTTACCCCGGCAGATGCACTTTTGAATAAGAATCGCGATCAATATCGATCACCTCGACGCACAGCTGGATGTCCAGCCCCGGGGCGCCCGGCAGCGCGTCCTTGAGCACCTCCAGCAGGCTCGCCGACAACTGGCGTTTGATCTCGGCCGAGCGGCCGCTGAGGATCGCCAGCTTGATGTGGGCGAACCCGCGTTCCACCGGCGCCACGCCGACGCGAAAGCTGGCCAGGGCCACGGCGCGGCTCTTGATGTCGAGCTCTTCAGCAAACTGGCCGCTGCCCACCAGGGCATGGTTAAGACGCAGCAGCAGGCGATCGACCTCAAGGTTTTTCAGGTTGTCGCTGTATTCCACATGAAGGTGAGGCATTGCACAAAGTCCTGGGGTGGGCAAATGTTGCAACAGACTACCCCAGCCGCGAAACCCGGCAAAGACGACTATCCTCTAAGTTCATGACTTCCACCCCACACCCCCGGAGAGGTGAAGAAATGCCGGTCAAGCACGATTTACTCGCAGACCTGAATCTGACCAAGGATCAATTTCTCGCGAAGAAACAAAGTGACCCGCGGCTGAGTCAGCTGCATGAAGAGTACAACCGCAAAGACGCCGAAGTCGTCGATGCCGAGAACAAAAGCGCCGCCGATGACACGGTCACCCGGCTACGCAAGGAACGCCTGAAGATCAAGGACGAGATCGTCGCCCACCTGAAGTAGCCCCTGTGGGAGCGGGCTTGACCCGCGATTGCGATCTACCTGCCCCATCGCATCGCGAGGCAAGCTCGCTCCTACGGGCAGCCCTTATGGCTGCGCCCACACCACCGGAAACCAGTCCTCGCGCATGCGATCGCCGGTCTTCAGGTCAATCCCCGGAAACGGCGGCGAGGTCCGCCCAGGGCGCTGGATATAGCGCACATCATCGCCCATGAAACGGGTCGAGAAGGCTCGCCGGCGATTGCTGCCGATGTTGCCGGCGGCGCCATGCACGGTACGAAAATCGAACACCACCGCGTCCCCCGGTTCCAGCTCCGGCGAGAGGATCTGGTACTCGCCGTTCTCTACATCCGGCATGTCCATGAACAGGCTTTCCCCGGACCCTGCATCGCTGGCGCCATAAAAATCCTTGTTGCTGGCCCAGCTCTTGGGCCGCACCGGCTTGGGCCAGCGATGGGAGCCAAGCACCACGCTCAGGGTGTTGTGGCGGGTGACCGGATCCAGCGGTATCCAGTAGCTGGCGGTCTGCAGGCCGTCGACGCAGTAGTACGGCAGGTCCTGGTGCCAGGGCGTGGGCTTGGAGGTGCCCGGCTCCTTGACCAGAATGTGTTCATGGAACACCTGCACTTGCCGTGACTGCATCAACGCTCCGGCAATCGCCGCCGCCGGCGAATTGAGCACGAAATCCTTGAACGCCGGGATGCGCTGCCAGTTGCAGTAATCCTCGAAAAAGCGCCCGCCTTCACCACTGCCGACGTTCTCGATGGCAAAGGCACTGGGCGCGGCCAGGTTCTGTTCAAAACCTTCGCGCAGCGGTTCGATCCAGTCACGGAACACACCACGCAGCACCACGGCACCGTCACGCTGGAACTGTTCGATATCGGCCTTCATCGCGATCACCCTCTCTTGTTGTAATGAACAAAAGTATTGGGCGGCCCCACGCAGCCGGTAAACCACAGATTACCTATTCGCCACTATAGGCAATCTGTATGGCGCGCGGGTTGTCAGCCTCCTGCCTTTGGCCGGTTAATGGCCCTGCCTGTGTCCTACGGCGCCTTGCTATCCAAGAATAAGAACAACGAGGAGTTACCTGGGATGAACGAAAACAGCACCGCCATGCGGCGCGGTCTGAGTACCCGCCACATTCGCTTCATGGCGCTCGGTTCTGCCATCGGCACCGGGCTTTTCTATGGTTCGGCAGCGGCCATCAAACTGGCCGGCCCGTCGGTGTTACTCGCCTACCTGATCGGTGGCGCGGCGATCTACATGATGATGCGCGCCCTGGGTGAAATGGCCGTGCGCAACCCGGTGTCCGGCTCCTTCGGGCAATACGCCAGCCAGTACCTGGGGCGCTTCGCCGGTTTTCTCACCGGCTGGAGCTACGCCTTCTCGATGCTGGTGGTGTGCCTGGCGGATGTCACCGCCTTCGGCGTCTACATGAGCTTCTGGTTCCCCGATACGCCGCGCTGGATCTGGGTGCTGGGCATCGTCTTCTTCATTGGCGCCCTGAACCTGTGCAGCGTGCGGGTGTTTGGCGAACTGGAGTTCTGGCTGTCGCTGCTGAAAGTCACCGCCATCGTCTCGATGATCCTCGCAGGTGCCGCCGTGCTGATGTTCGGTATCCAGCTGGGCGGCGCCGGCGAGCCGCTGGCGGCAGTGAGCAACCTGTGGAGCCATGGCGGCTTCTTCCCCAATGGCGTGGGCGGCATGATCGCTTCGTTCACCGTGGTGATGTTCGCCTTCGGCGGCGTCGAGATGATCGGTATCACCGCCGGCGAAGCCAAGGACCCGCAACGGGTGATTCCCCGGGCGATCAATTCGGTGCCGCTGCGCATCCTGCTGTTCTATGTGTTCACCCTGTTGGTGCTGATGTCGATCTATCCCTGGACGAAGATCGGCAGCGAAGGCAGCCCCTTCGTGCAGATCTTCAGCGGCCTGGGGATCGGCTCGGCAGCCACACTGCTGAACATCGTGGTGATCTCGGCGGCCGTGTCGGCGATCAACAGTGACATCTTCAGCGCCGGGCGGATGATGTACGGCATGGCCCACAACGGCCAGGCGCCCGCCAGCTTTGCCCAGCTGTCGCGCTTTGGCGTGCCGTGGATGACTGTAGTGGTAATGGCCGTCGCCCTGCTGCTGGGGGTGGTGCTCAACTACCTGGCCCCGGACAACCTGTTCCTGATCCTCGCCGCCGTGGTGACCTTCTCGATCGTCTGGGTGTGGCTGATGATCCTTCTGTCGCAGATCGTCATGCGCCGTGGCATGAGCGCCGACGAGGTCGCCAGGCTGCACTTCCCGGTACCGTTCTGGCCGGTCGGCCCGGCGTGTGCGGTGGTGTTCATGCTGTTCATCTTCGGCGTGCTGGCCTGGTTCCCGGACACACGCATGGCCCTGTACGTGGGCATCGGCTGGCTGGCCTTGCTGTCGTTGGGCTACTGGCTGTTCGTCGCCCGCCAACCGCTGGCAACCCTGGCAGATCCGGTCAGCCGCTGATCAGGCCGGAAACTGCTCGCTGGCCCAATCGAGGAACGCCTGCGCCGCAGGCGACGGGCGCATGGCGCTGGACTGGGCCAGCACCACCGGCTGCGGGCTGACCGTTTCCAGCAGCGGCCTGCAAGCCAGGGGTTGGCCGTCGTAGCTGCAATCGGCCACCGGCCGGGTACAGGACAGCGCCACGCCATAGCCATGGGCGACCAGCCCGCGCTGCATCTCGAAGGTCTGGGTCAGTTGCAGGCTTGCCGGTTGCAGGTCATGGGCCCAGAACAACGACAGGAAATATTCGCGGGTCCGGGCGATGTCTTCGAGGATCAGGCATTCATTGGCCAGGTCCACCAGTGAGACCCGCTCCTGCAGCGCCAGTGGATGGTCGGCCGGTAGCAAGGCATAAGGCGTCAACTGCGCCAGCACGCGTTTTTCGATCGGCGCATCGAGCCCCACGTCATAGGTCAGCGCCAACTCCGCCTTGCCATCGGCCAGACGTCGATTGACCTCGGCAAGGTCAGCCTCGAACAGGGTGATAGTGACTTCCGGATGGCGCCGGCGAAAGCCGCTCAGCAGCCGTGGCGCGTAATACGGCCCCAGGTCCTGGAAGCAGATCAGGCTCAAGGCCCCGCGCACCACCTGTTGCTCTTCGCCCTTGCCGCTGATTGCCGAGGCCAGGTTGAGCATCTCCCGCGCCTGCTCCAGCAAGGTGCGCCCGGCCGGAGTCAGCTCCAGGCCACGGCTGACCTGGCGATGAAAGAGCTTCTCGCCCAGACTCGCCTCCAGCTGCGACAGCGCCAGCGATACCGACGGCTGGGAAATATGCTTGGTGCGCGCCGCCGCACTGACGCTGCCCTGCTCGGCGGCAGCGACGAAATACTCCAACTGGCGAAAGGTGAAGCCGATCATCGCAATGCCCCTCTGGAATGCTGAAACCAACAGTCGCGCAGTTACCCCGCCAGCGCCGGGCTCAACGCCGCGGGCGTATGCCAGGGGATATCGGCCCAGGCACCGCTGCCGGGGGCCAGCAACTGGCGCAGATGCTGCTCGTGGAACGCTTCGCCCAGCGAGTCGACGCGAAACGCCGCGACCCACTGCTCGCGCCCCAGCTTATAGGCTTTGCCGAAATCTTCCCAACTGTCGAAACAGTCTTGCGCCCGCTGCGCATTGAGCAGCAGCACACGCCAGGCAAGATCAGGTTCGAGCCAGCGCATCAGCAGCGCGCAACGGGCCACAAACGCCACCCGCGCACAGGCAAAGGCCATCGCCGCACGCGGCTCATCGCTGGCCGTCAGCGCCTGCAGGTCGAGGCTGTACCATTGCTGTTCGAGGGTCGCGCTGAAGTGCGCGCGCACCGCCTCATCATCGCAGTTGCTGCGAACCCCGGCCTGGTGCAGCAACGCTGCCCGCACGATCTTCTGCGCTTGCTCGTTGAAGTGATCGCAGGCCGGCGAGTAGAAGCCCTCGACGCCCATCGCATCGGCCATGGGCCTGGCCAGCAACAGCGACCAGTGCTTGCGCTGACTGAACAACGGCGCGGCGCGCGGTCGCAACGCCCGCCACAACAACCAGGCTGAAACAACCGCCGCGATCAGTAAAAACATGCGCTTCTCCTTACCTTGCCCGGGCTTGCCAGGCCTGGATTTCCTCGCCCTCGGCCGGCGTCATGTCCGGCCACGGCACACCTTCGGTCTGATACAGAGGATCATTGAGCTGACGCTCAGCGCGCTTGCTGAGGATATGCCGGGTGGCGTACTTGACCGACACCGCTTGCGGGGCAGCCTGCAAGAACTGCTGCGGCTGACGCCCGGCCACCAGCCACTCGACCATGGCCGACGGTGCATCGAGGCGCTCGTACAGTTGCGGGTAGCGGGCTACCAGACGGGTCTGGGCGGTAGCATCAGTGACCTCTTCGATACGCAGCCAGGCGGACTCGGTGCGCACGATGCCGATGGCGAGACAGTCAGCGGGGGTCTGCTGGTCGGTGCCCAGAGCATTCAGGCACTGCAGCAGGTCCTGGTAGTAACGCTCGACCGGCGGCCGGTTCTGCTTGCCCTTGACCTGCTCGACCGTCAAGGTGCCGTCGGCCTGGACAATCAGGCTGATGGTGATGTGCGGCTGGCCCTGGCCGTCGCGAAAACTGAGCACACGCATGCGCCGCTGTTCCACCGCTTCGGCATAGCGCTCGCCGTAGCCACCGCTCAGGGCGCGGCGGTCGGCGAACTGGCCGAGGCAATGGCGCATCACATAGCTTTCAAAGGCCATTTCGGCGCGCAACAACGGGCTGTCGGGCCGCAGCTCCTGCAATACATGTTCGCCGGTAGTCACGACCGTGGCCAAGGCCTCAGGCTGGCTCTGACGCCAGCCCTGGTCAACCCGCGCGGCCATCTGCGCGTGTTCTTTTTCCCACAGCGCCAGCGCCTGCGGGCAGTTGATCCGATCAAGCTTGCCGGCCAGCGCAGTGCCCTGGCGCGAGGTGAGAAACTCCACCAGCAAGGCCTCCTGCGCCAGCAGTGAGGCTTGCTCCGGGTCGACCCATACCAGGGGGGCAAGCACCTGCTGCGACACTTTACCGACGTCGCTCAAGTGCCTGGCCACCCATGGCGGTGGCTCCGTTCCCAGTACCTCGACGGCCTGCTCCAGGGTCAGGATCCGGCGCGCCGGCTCGAAGTTGCCGACCAGATGACGGTAGAAATGGTTGAGCAACCATTTACTCACCTCTGGGGCATCACTGCGGGCCTTGCTGCGCTCGGCAATACCGCGTTTGAGCTGATCGGCATTGAGCGCATTGCGCGGGGCGTAACCGGACTGTCGCAGCTCCGGTGTCACTTCCATATCTGCCACCAGGCCTTGCCTGCCGGTTTTTGCGGTGCCTGCAGCTCGGCGATCATCTCGTTGAAGACTTTATTGTTTCTCTGGTCGACGGCGTTGTCCGGATCGCTGCGCAGGATGGCGCGCTGATAATAGGCCAGGGCCTCTTCCTTGCGCCCAAGGTCCTTGAGCACATCGCCAGCGCAGCCCAGCAGCGAGCTTTCGTCCCTTTCGTTGACCTGCGACGCGTAACGCTGCCACAGGCCGGTGGCCGCCTCAGGCAGGCTGTGAGCCAGGTACATGGCGACTTTCAGCCGGGCGAACAGCGGCGAGTATTCCAGGTCCTTGTCACTGACCCCGCGCTCTTCCTGCCACTTCAAGATACGTTCCAGCCAGATCAACATTTCCCGGTCGCGATCCAGGCGATACAGCGCAAACGTGACGTCTTGCAGGTAGTCATCCGGCTCATGGCGGCTGTAGCCGTAATCCGCCGCGTAGTGCCAGAGTTGCTCCGCCGCCTCAGCGATAGCCGCGTAATCCTTCTGGCAGATACGTGCATTGAGCACGCCGTGATAGTGCTCGGCAAACGAACTGGCGGCGATGCCGCAAGCGTGCAGTTCAAGGGCCTGGTCATACATCTGCTGGTCGTTGTAGCAGCGGTAGTTGATTGCCAGGTTGTTGCACAGCATCGAGTACAGGTGGGCGCAGCCGTCATACCGGTGGCCGCTGCCACTGGCAAAGCACTGTTCCATGCGCACCCGGCCCTGCTCGTAGGCAGCCCGCTGCAGGAAGCGCAGCAGCGACCAGGCTTCGTTGGTGGTGGCTTCATCGAGGCTTTTGACCTGCTCTTCCACCTTGTCCTCGACATACCCGGCGTACTCGTAACAGTACATGCCACTGGCCAGTTGCGGCATCGGCTGCTTGAGGGCATCGATGACGCCGAAGGCTTTGACGTGCGCGCAGAACACACTGTAGGCACTACGTCGATCCTGCAGGCCGCCGGCTTTTACGGCGTCCTGCAACATGGCCAGCTCAGTCTTGGCGTCGATCAGGCCGGCATCGCCCTCTCGCACCGCAACCAGGCGGGTGATCCATGGGTGATTCGGCGCACGGCGCTGGGCTTCTTCGCGCGCCTGGGCAAACAGCGCGTCGCGCAGTTCGGGGTTCTCCCGGGTCGCGTGCAGCGCTTCGAGCAACGGGTTCAAGGCCGGTGTCGCCTCGCTGCGCTCGGGCAGGCAGGCAACAAAGCGCTCCAGCAAAGCGGCGTTGTCGCAGGCGCGCATCACGCACAGCGGCCACCACACCGAGTTGTCCTCGGCCTCGAGCAACCGGTCGTGAATCCAGAATGGCGTGCCGGGCCACATCTGCTCGAGCATTTCATAGACATCCATGAACGCCCGTTGCCCAGCCTCCTCGATCCGCCCGCTTTCGAGCAACCAGGGCAATTCGAAATTAATGAAGTTATCGCCACCATCCGAGTCCAGGCTGCGGCTCGCCACTTCACAGATCTTCAGGGCCCCGGGCAGGTCGCCCTGGGCCTGCAATGCACGGGCGGCCAGCCGCGCCAGGCGCACTTCCCACTCACGGCGCCGGGGCAGCGACAACTCGGCGATCGACTGCACGACGGGCTGCTCGAACATCGCCAGGCGCAGCGGCACGATTTCGATCAGCCCGTCGCCCAGCCACAGCCAGTCGTTAGCGTCGACGTCCTGATCCTCGCCTGCGGTGCGCAAGGCGGCAATCGCACTCAAGGCGGCTTCGCGGGCCTGCTCGTCTTGCTCGTGGGCGGCCAGCACCCGGGCCCGGCGCCGGTGCTGGTCGGCATCGTCCCAGGCCCGCAGGGCGTGGCGCCCGGGGTTGATCAGCGCCAGGGTGTGGCGCACCTCGATGGCCTTGAGCGCGACGTCGAGCGTGGTGTGTTCGAGCTCGTCGAAGATGCGATAGCGCCGGTATTGCTCGACGTCGAAGTCGAGCCGCTCGTTGCTCAGTTGCTGCAGGCTGTCGAGCCCCTGCAGCAGGCCCTCCTCGTCTTTGAGGTAGTTGGCCAGGCGCAGCTGGTAAACCAGCAGGTTGAGTTTGAGTTCGTTGCGCGCGTCGTCAGCGCAGGCCTCGAGCAGCGCCTGACCGTCTTCGGCCAGTACCGCCCTGGCGGCATCGACGTCACCGGCGTTGACCCACAGCACGTGCAGGCGGTCGATCGATTCCAGCGAAGCAGCCTTCAGCGGCTGGCCGCGCAGCTGGCTCAGCAGGTAATCGGCACCGTGTTCCTGATGCTCGACCTCAAGACGGTCCATGAATTGATCCAGCTGAATGCCGGACAGCACGGTGCTGTTTTGCGTCATTGTGAACTCCCTTTGCGAATGACTGTGCATCGCCCGATGCGTCCTGCGCCGGCGCCCTTGATGGGCCAACGGATACCCGCGTACGTCTGCCCTGGGCAGGCAACGATGGCGAAAGGGATCGGGCAATACAGCGAGGTGCTGCACGCTACCAGTTGGCGTTTGAAAAAAAAAGGGCGTGCGGGGGAGCGGGATCAGTGATTAACGTGCAAACAGCGGATCGACACTGTGCAGGCATCGTTTGATGGAATCGAAGTCCGGTGCCTGTGACAGGCACAGTTGAATCCTGCCATTGACGGGCACCGACACCTGCGAAGAGTCGGCGCGCTGCCCTTCATAGATAAGCGCATGACGGATGCGCGGGTTGTCGTGGCAGAACTTCAACAGGTTGAACTGCCGGGAAGGCACCAGCACCGTGTTGACGATCAACAGGTCGAAGGGGGTGCCCTGCGTCCGGGTAGCCGCCTGCAACGCTTGAAAGCTACTCAAGTGGGCAACGCGGCAATACCCCAGGCGGTTGAGCATGTTCTCTATCTTGCTGCGCTGATCCTGCTGCCGATCAGCGATGACGATGCGCAATGCTGTGTTTGACATTCGGTAAACCTGACAGATGGGCTCCGCGAGTCTTTATAGACACTGCGACTCGCTGAAGTATTGGCAAGGTTACCGTTGGTCGTGGGCGCAGACTCTAAGACAATTCTCAAACGCCCTTACGCCGAAGGCTTAAGGCGTGGTCAGGGTGATCAGGTAGGCGCCGGAACTGACCGCCTTGCCGGCAGCATCCACCAGCGCGTACTGCTGGTGATAATAGCGCCCGGCCTTGCCGCTATCGGCCACCAGCCTGACGTTGACCGGGGTTTGATCGGGCGCACTGACCGACGCTTGCGAGTCAACCCGCTGCAGGCCGATACGGGTACCCCGCACCTGCGCCGGGCAATCGTTGAGGTTGAAGGCACCGGCCTGGGTCGAAGGCGTGCACGGCGACTCGACAATACTGCCGGTGAAATTGATCACCCCTTGGGCGACCGGCGTGGCGGCCACACAGGCCCCGTTCAGGCCGAACAGCAACCCTGCAGCGATAGCAACATACTTCCCGTTCATGCCGACACTCCTGCGATAGCGGTTGATACCTTGAGTGTCGACCAGACGGCGCATTGTTTAAGGATTGTCTGATAGTCAAAGCCGCACTTTGCCAAGCAGGTCGCAGAACCGGGTAAATGAGCGGCACCTGGCTGGCCAACAGGGTCGACAACGCCTATGTTTAAGGATCGTCTGATGTCTGTAGCGCACGCGACTCACTAGAGTCCGCGGATGAGATTAAAAAGCTACCTGCTGCAAATCAGCCCCCTTCTTTCCAGCCCCGAAGCCGCCCGCCGCTTGCTGCGCTTGTTCGCCGTGGTGTTGCTGATCGGCATTCTCAGCGGCGTGTACAACTTTCTGTTGTTCACCTTCAACAACGACATCTCCCAGCGTCGCGGCTACATGAGCAGCGCGATTGCCGAAGCGCACACCTTCTTCACCAATCGCGAAGCCTTGCTGGAAAGCCTGAGCCTGTCGGCGGTGCGCAAGTCGAAGCAGGCCAAGCCCCTGGTCTACCTGCCATCGACCGAAGAAGTGCACCTGCAACTGGGCAGCACCACCGACAACCGCTGGAGCATCTGGCTGACCCAGCGCATGCGCGACTACATGAAGGACAAGCAGGTCAGCCTGCTGTATGTCGACACCGGGCCGAACGCGCAAGTCAGGCGCTTGTACAACTCCGCCCCCGGCGTGCCCGGGTTCTCGCCGCGCATGCTCGAACAGTTGCAGGCGCTCAAGGACAACAACCCGTCACCCAGCGCCGAGCTGTGGCTGACCGACCAGACCGAGCAACGTTCGTACCTGTACATCTTCATCCGGCTTGATGAACGTGACGTCGAGTCGGGCTGGCTGGGCCTGGAGATGGACAGCCGCGAAGTGTCCACTGCGCTCAGTGACCAGAGCGCCGGCGAGTTCATGATGCTCAACTCCGAAGGCATGCTGGTGTTCACCAACAGCCACGACACACGATTGGGACAGATGCTGCTCAACTCGAAGGGCGAAAACTTTTTCGGCTTTGTCGGCGACGGCTGGATACCCGACCACCTGGTGATCCGCAAACACCTGCAATCGTCGGACTGGCAATTGGTGTACTCGATTGACCTGCTGGCAGTGATGACCGGGCTGTGGCAGCAACTGGTCGGCTCGCTGCTGTTCTGCCTGTTCACCGTGACCCTGGTCCTGCTGTTGATGCGCCGCATCGAGCATCGTTTCATTGCCCCGGCGATCAACCGCATCCAGGCCCTGATCGAAAGCGAGGCGTTCAGCCGCGATGTCATCCAGACCGCGCCCGTGGCCTTGTGCGTACTGCGCCGTACCGACGGCAAGGTGGTGCTGGAAAACACCCTGGCACAACAATGGCTGGGGGACGGCCTGGAGCGCGATGTGCTGTGTGCCGGTTGGATCAACCAGGCCTTCGCCAGCCAGCAACCTGAACGCACTGACTACTTTGCCACCGCCGATGGCCGTCACTTGTACCTGAGCAGCGCCCCAACCCGCTACAACGGTGAAGACGTGCTGTTTTGCGCCTTCAGCGACATCAGTGCGCGCAAGCAGGTGGAAGCGGCGCTGGAAGAGGCGCGGCAATCGGCCGATGCCGCCAACGAGGCCAAGACCCTGTTCCTGGCGACCATGAGCCATGAGATCCGCACCCCGCTGTACGGCGTACTGGGCACCCTGGAACTGTTGGCGCGGACCCAGCTCGATGCCCAGCAGCGCGACTACCTGCATGCCATTGAGGGCTCCTCGGCGACCCTGTTGCAGTTGATCTGCGACGTACTGGATGTGTCGAAGATCGAAGCCGGGCAACTGGCGTTGGAACTGAGCGAATTCTCGCCGCTGGAGCTGGTTCACGAAGTCATCCAGGGCTACAGCGCCGCAGCATTGGGCAAAGACCTGCAACTGTATGCCTGCTTCGATCCACAACTGCCGGAACGGCTGATCGGCGATGTGACGCGGATCCGGCAGATTCTCAACAACCTGCTGAGCAACGCGGTCAAGTTCACCGACAGTGGCCGGGTGGTGCTGCGGGTCAAGCTGATCAACCGTGATGGCGAACGCTCGAGCCTGATGTGGCAAGTGTCGGACACCGGCAAGGGCATCGCCGAAGAAGACCATGCGTACATTTTCGAGCCGTTCTACCAGACCGAAGGCAACACCAATGTGGTGGCCGGTACCGGCCTGGGCCTGCCCATCTGCCAGCGCCTGACCCAATTGATGAACGGCCAGTTGCGCATGGTCAGTGAATTGGGCCTGGGCAGCAGCTTCACCCTGACCCTGCCGCTGGAAGAAGCGTCGGCCAGCACCGACCTGCCCGCCCAGGGCGGCCTGTTGCCCGAGACGATCTATGTGCTCTCGCCGATTCGCGAACTGGCGCAGTCGATCAGCGGCTGGCTGCGCCGCTGGGGCGCACGTGCCCAGGTCGGGCGGCCGACGCCCGCGGACTCAGCCAGCGGCTGCCTGCTGCTGGAGCTGCACCCTGGCAGCGCCGAACAGCCGCTGGTGGCCGACTGGACCGGCCCGCTGATCCTGGCCAGCGCCCACGGTTGCTGCGAGCCACAGCTCGAAGACGGTCGCTGGCAGGTCAATCTCAACCACCTGAGCGCCTTATACCAGGCCGTCAGACAAGCCCAGGGACTGTGGATCGCCCGCACCGATAACCCGCAAAAGCGCGAAATACAGAAGCTCGACCTGCACATCCTGGTGGCCGAAGACAACATCATCAACCAACTCATCCTGCGTGATCAGCTTGAGGAGCTCGGCTGCACCGTCGAGTTGGCGGGGGACGGCAACGAAGCCCTGCAGTTGTGGAAAAACGGGCACTTCGATGTGGTCCTGACCGATGTGAACATGCCCAAACTCAATGGCTATGAACTGGCCAGAGAGCTGCGCCGCCAAGGCTGTTCGATCCCGATCATCGGGGCGACGGCCAATGCCATGCGCGGCGAAGCAGAACTGTGCCTTGCTGCCGGAATGAACCATTGCCTGGTCAAACCTTTCGCGTTGCGGGCCCTGTTCAACTATCTGGCGCCTTATCAAGAGACCTCCCATGAAGCCCTATAACATCTTGATCGTCGAGGACCACCCGTTCCAGCACATGTACCTGCAGCACCTGTTCAGCGAATTGGGCGATTTCCATTTCGAAGCGGCCCAGGACGGCAAGGAAGCGCTGGAACACCTGCAGCGGCGTGACTTCGACCTGGTGCTCACCGACCTGCTGATGCCGGGCATGGACGGCGTGCAATTCATCCAGGGCCTGGCCAGGCTGCGCAGCAAGCCGGACCTGGCGATCATGAGCGCCGCCTCCAAGCGCATGCTGATGGCCGCAAGCCTGGTGGCCAAGAACCTCGGCGTAGAAGTGATCGGTTTGATCTCCAAGCCGGTCAAGCCGGCCGCCCTGCGCAACCTCACCGAACAGCTCGGCGGCAAGAACCGCAGTGCGCCGCAGGTACCGCCGGCAGTGGCGCAGTTCGACTACCAGGCGCTGATTCACGGCCTGAGCAACGGCCAGTTCCAGGCCTGGTTCCAGCCGAAAAAATCCCTCAGCAATGGCCGCATCGTCGCCGCCGAAGCCCTGGTGCGCTGGATGCACCCCGAGCAAGGCGTGCTGTTGCCTGGCTCGTTCCTGCCGGCCTTCAAGACCTTCGAGCTGGAAGAGCGCCTGTTGTGGCTGATGCTCAAGCAGGCCATCCACGCCCAGGCGCGCTGGCGCCAGCAGGGTTACGACATTCCGGTATCGATCAACCTGCCAACCCACCTGCTCAACAGCCATGACCTGGCTGACCGCCTGCTGGAGTTCGTCCTGCATCACCAGGGCATCCCGGGCAAGATCTGCTTCGAGCTGATGGAGTGCTCGGTGCCCCAGGACATCAGCAACTTCTACGCCGGTGCCTGCCGCCTGCGCATCAAGGGCTTCGGCCTGTCGCAGGATGATTTCGGCAAGGGCTACAGCTCGTACATGAACCTGGTCTCCACGCCCTTCACAGAACTGAAGATCGACCGCGCCCTGGTTCAGGGCTGCCATGAAAACGAAGGCATGACCTCGGCGCTGACCAGCATCGTCGCCCTGGGCCGCAAGCTGGGGCTGACCGTGGTCGCCGAAGGCGTCGAGACACCCCAGGAGCTTGCCCTGTTGCGCAAGATCGACTGTACCCAGGCCCAGGGCTTTCTGATTTCACATGCGGTGTCGTCCGAGCAGTTCCAGCAACTGCTGAACCATGACGGGCCGGCAACCTTCTATTGATGTGCCGCGCAGCCTTTAATTGCCAGCAGAGGTAAACTCCATCCAGCCACCTACATTACCGTTATTGCGGAAGTTCCTGATGAAGCACGACAACGCCCTGCTGGACAAACTCACCCGCAGCTCGTTGCGCCTGAACAAAGGGATGATGGTGCTGCTCGGGCTGGCATTGTTGTTGGTGGGCACCAGCTATTGGTCGTTTCAGCGCCTGGTCGAAGAGGAGCACGACACCGTGCGCTTTCATTTTGCCCGGCTGATGGAAAACATCCGCGAGCAGGAAGTGTTCTTGCGCAACCTGGCGCAACGCAGCCACCAGGGCGAGTTGCTCAAGGGCGAGAATGCCGAAGTTCGCTTGTTGAAAGCCTTGCCGGAAGAAGGCCCGAATATTTATCAGGGCCAGGCGTTTTCTTACTCCATGCCCTTCAGCGCAAAAATCGACCCGCAAAAAATCGCCGCCAGCGAACATGCCAAGATCTTTTCCCTCGGCGTGCACCTGGCGACGTTCTACAGTGCCTTCTGGTCGACTTCACATTACCAGTCGCCGCATGTATTTCTGTTCAACCAGCACGGCAACTTCGACATTACTGTGCCGGCCGCCGGCCATTCACGGACCAAGACCGTACCGCTCAATGAAACCTTCATCGACATGGTCAAGACCGTGGTCGACCGCCTGCCGCGCGATCATCAGTTGCTCAACGAGGGGGAGGTCTGCTGGCAGCATTATGGCCCGAGCGCCGAGAGCCCTGGCCCGGCGCGCCTGCTGGCGTATATCGGCATCGAGCTGGCCGCAGACGAGATACACATCAAAGGCGCCGACACCCAGGTGATGATCGCCAGCGTGCTAGACCTGTCCCAGGCCAATGATTACGAACGCACCATGGAATGGTCGATCTATGACCACTTCACCCTGGTGGCGCCTTCCGGCCAGGTGCTGATTGGATCGCTGTGGCCGCAATCGCCGCTGCATGAAGGGATCAACTTCAAGCCCGAAGGCCTGGTGTTCAAGCTGGTCAACCACGCGGGCCCGGGCTGGACCGCCATTTATGCCCTCAACTACAGCAGCTTTTTCCGCTATGCCCTGTGGCCACTGGCAAGCCTTGGTGCCTTGTTGTTCGGGGTCATCGCCATGGGCTGGGGTGCCAACCGCTGGTACCGCCGGCAAGTGATCCTGCCGGCCCGCCAGGCCCATGCCAGTATCGCCGAAAGCGAAGCCTTCAGCCGCGTGGTCATCGATACCGCGCCCACCGGATTATGCGTGGTGCGCCGCACCGATAACCAGGTACTGGTGGAAAACCAGCGTGCCCAGCAATCGCCGGGCAGCGCCAAGCTGATCAATGCCCTGGAACACCGCCACGACCAGGGTGAAACGGGCGAAACCCACCTGGAAATCGACGGCCGTCACCTGCAGGTGGGCTTTGTCTCGACCCGCTACCAGGGCCAGGACGTACGCCTGTACGCCTTCAACGACATCACTCGGCACATCGAGGATGCCACCGCCCTGGAAGAAGCCCGACGCGCCGCCGATGCCGCCAACGAAGCCAAGACCCTGTTCCTGGCGACCATGAGCCATGAAATCCGCACCCCGCTGTACGGCGTACTCGGGACCCTCGAACTGCTCGGCCTGACCCGCCTGGAGCCACGCCAGCAGGAATACCTGCAGACCATCCAGCGCTCCTCGGCGACCCTGTTCCAACTGATCAGCGACGTACTTGACGTGTCGAAGATCGAGTCCGGGCAGATGGCCATCGAGGCCATCGAGTTCTGCCCCCTGGACCTGATCGAAGATACCCTGCACACCTATGCCGCCTTCGCCCAGCGCAAGGGCCTGCAGCTCTATGCCTGCACCGACGCCACCCTGCCCGAGCGCCTGCTGGGCGACCCGATGCGCATCCGCCAGATCCTCAACAACCTGGTGAGCAATGCCATCAAGTTCACCGACACCGGGCGCGTGGTGTTGCGCACCCGGGTGCTGGCCCACGAAGACGCCAGTGTCAGCCTGGAGTGGCAGGTCACCGATACCGGCATCGGCATCTCCACGGCGCAGCAGGCCAAGCTGTTCGAGCTGTTCTATCAGGTCCAGGATGCCTGCAGCGAAGGCGGTGCCGGGCTGGGCCTGCCGATCTGCTGGTGGCTCAGCGAAATGATGGGCGGGCAGTTGAAAGTGGTCAGCGAACCCGGGTTGGGCAGCAGTTTTGCCCTGCGCATGAGCTTGCCGGTGCTGCCAGCCGAAGCGACCGCCAGTACGCCAGGCGCAACCTACACAGTGCCGGTATATGTGCGCGCGCCGGTACAGGAGCTGGCGCAATCATTGCTCGACTGGCTTGTCCGCCTGGGCGTCCCTGCCACGCTGGCGCCGCAGCCGCTGGAAGCCAAACATGCGCCGGCAATTCTGGTCGATGCACTGCCGGCCGCCGCCGAGCAGGCCTGGCCCGGGCCACGGGTGCTGTGCACTGCGGGCGGGCGCAACCCGCCTGAATACAGCGCGCAGGGCTGGGACGTCGACCTGCACAGCGTGCGCGCAATCGCCGCGGCGGTCGCCCTGGCCCGGCAAGGCAAGCCGCTGGCTGAGCAGCAAACCCCGGAACAACCGGCCGACAACCTGCAACTGCGCATCCTGGTGGCCGAAGACAACCCGATCAACCAGGCCATCATCAAGGAGCAACTCGAGGCCCTGGGCTGCACCGCGGTGGTGGCCAGCAATGGTGAACAGGCGCTGCACCTGTGGCAACCCGAGGTCTTTGACCTGGTGCTGACTGACGTCAACATGCCCGTCATGAACGGCTATGAACTGGCCCGCACCCTGCGCGAGCATGACCCGCAATTGCCGATTGTCGGTGTTACCGCCAATGCCATGCGCGAAGAAGGCATGCGCTGCATTGCCGTGGGCATGAACGCCTGGATCGTCAAACCGCTGAGCCTGCAAACCCTGCGCGGCCATCTGCTCAAGCTCTGTCGCCCGGCCTTGCACAGCGCCGCCGCGAGGGTCGAGCCGGATACCCTCACCGCCCCCGCAGCCGTCCAGGCCAGTGATAACCTGCAGCTTTCCGAGAAGATGCGCCCGCTGTTTATCAGCACCATGCGCGATGACTTGCAACTGATCCGCTGCGCGCTGGAACAAAGTGACGGTAGAATCGTTGCCCAAAGGCTGCACAGCATCGCCGGTGCCCTGGGCGCGGTACAGGCCATCAACCTGGCCGAACACTGCACGGCGCTGGAGTGTCAGCTGGCGGGCGGGGTGCTCGATGCATCCCTGAACCTGAAAGTGCAGCAGATACTGAGCCGACTTGCCGCTGTTGTGGATGCGCTCGAGTAACAACAATCAGGCTTACCTGCGGCCGTATGGACACCCTCTAACCCTCTATACCGGTACTACGGACGGCCTTTATGGACAAACTCAAAGTCATCATCGCGGACGATCACCCTATCGTGCTGCTTGGCGTGCGCGAACTGGTAGAACGTGACGAGCGTTTTTGCGTGGTCGGCGAGGCCGTGTGCTCGAAAGGGCTGATCGAACTGCTTGAGCAACAACCGGTGGACCTGGTGATCACTGACTACAACATGCCGGCCGATTCACCTTACGGCGACGGCCTGAAGTTGGTCGATTACCTGAAACGGCACTTTCCGCAGTTGCAGGTGCTGATTCTGACGATGATCTCCAACCACCTGATTCTCACCCGCCTGCATGAGCTGGGCGTGGTCGGGGTAATCCAGAAGAGCCAGCTGCACACGGAAATCCAGCTGGCACTCAAGGCCGTTGCCCAACAGAGCCAGTATCGCAGCCTGGAGCCGGCGAAAACCTCGGTCATCGAAACCACGGCGGCGATCGAGGATCGGTTCGCCACCCTGTCACCCAAGGAGTTCGAAATACTGCGCCTGTTTGTTGCCGGTAAAAGTGTTAGCGATATTGCCCGCAGCCAGAACCGAAGTGCCAAAACCATCAGCGCGCAAAAGATTTCGGCCATGCGCAAACTGGAGGTTAATAGTGATCAGGATTTACTGACTTATTGTTTGGAGCGCAGCATCTTCAACTAACCGGTATGGCAACAACGTCATCCGTCGACAATGGCTTTGTTGCGCAAGTAGCCGCCACTTCTTCAGCACAGACCTTATAAGAATCGTCTGATGTTCGGCAAACACCCCGCGACCTATTGTGTATTGGCATTTTCATGCAGCACTTTCCAACCAATACAAATGGACATCACCATGAAGAAGTTCTCACTGGCCCTTATCACCCTGTCCGTCATTGCCGCCTCCGGCAGTGCCCTGGCTGCCGATCCGACCCCTGTTCAAGGTGGCAGCGGCAAGATCACCTTCACCGGCGTGATCAACAACGACGCCTGCTCGGTTGACGGCGCCAACGCCGACCGAGTGATTTCCGTCGATATGGGCACTGTGTCGATCAAGGACATGGGCACCGCCGAAAGCCCATCCTCGGGCCGTGTGACCGGTAAAGACTTCAACCTCAACGTCAACTGCAACCTGGGCACCAAAGTCTCGATGATCTTTGACGCTGCCAGCGGCGGTTCGGGCCTGGTCACCGGCAAGAAAGTCCTGGCCCTGACCAAAGGCACCGGCACTGCAGCCAACGTCGGTATCGCCCTGCTCGACAGCAACGGCGCGCTGATCGACCTGAGCTCGAAAACCACCGCCAAGATCCAGAGCGACATGCACGGTACCAGTGCTGCCGGTGGCGACGCGATCCTCAACTTCTCCGCCGCCTACGTCACCACTGGCGCAGCCGGCACCGCCACTGCCGGTCGCGGTGACGCCACCCTGCCGTTCATCCTGCAATACGAATAACGCGTAGCGCCTGAACTGCTATGTGCGAGGCCGCCCGGCCTCGCCATTGACGCTGAATCAAAAGCCCTGAATCAAACGGTACACACCATGTTGCGTCGTTCTATTCCCGCATGCCTGGGGTTGCTCGGCATGCTCATGGCCGGCCAGGCCATGGCCAGTATTTCATTGAGTGCCACGCGTATTGTCTTTGATGGCAACCACAAGGAAGCCAACGTCACCGTGCGCAATGGCAACCAGGATGTGCTGATTCAATCCTGGGTCGACGACAACGATACCCAGCGCAGCGTGCCCTTTGCCGTCACCCCGCCACTGGCACGGGTGTTCGCCCGTGAACAGCAATTGCTGCGGGTGTTGTACGAAGGCACGGGCATGCCCGCCGACAAAGAGTCGGTGGTCTGGCTCAACGTACAGGAAATCCCTCAGGCTGCGGCGGCGGCCAACACCTTGCAGTTGGCTGTGCGCCAGCGCATCAAGATTTTCTTCCGCCCCGCCGGCTTGCCAGGCAATGCCCTGCTGGCGCCGACCGAACTGCAATGGCAACTGCTTCGCCAAAGCGGCAAGACCCTGTTGCAGGTCAATAATCCGAGCCTGTATCACGTGTCGATGGCGGATATAAAACTTGAGGCGGGCAAACACAGCGAGCTGGCCGTGGATTCGACCATGGTGGCGCCCGGTGAAGTAAAAACGTTCCCGGTTAAATCGCTAAGCGCCGACAACAACGTGCGCCTGATGTTCTCCAGCATCAATGACTACGGTGCGCAAAGTCAGTACACCGCGACACTGTCCAGCGGCCACGCCAGTACTGCTGCCGAAGCGCCGACGAAACAATAACGATTGAGGCCAAGGCTTTAATCCTGCGCGTGATTGCGCCCCTCGCCGCGCCCAGTCGTCATTGACGATGATACAGGTTCCTTTGCATGTCTTTTTCTTCCGGTAACAGGCCAACTCATTGCGCCGGCCAACGCCTGCGCGCCCACACTGCAACTGCCAGCCTGTTGAAGTTGAGCGCCCTGTCGCTGGCGGTAGTTGCCGCGCTGCCGGCCCTGGCCGAACAGCACGCCAGCGATGCGCAACAACTGGAAGCCTTCAACACCACCTTTTTGCAAGGCGCGCCGTCGTCGGTTGACCTGCAACTGTTGCTGTCGGCCAACAGCGTACTGCCGGGCAATTACCGGGTTGACCTGTACAGCAACGAAGTGCTGGTGGGCCGGCGTGACGTCGACTTCAACCGCAACCCGGCCACCGGCCGCGTCGAGCCCTGCCTGACCCTGGAACTGCTGCAACAGCTGGGCATCGACATGAACAAGCTGCAGGCCCAAGGCAAGTTCGACCCAAACGCCCCGCAAAGCTGCTACGACCTGCCCGCCATGATCGAACAGGCCAGCCTGCGTTATGACGCCGCCCGCCTGCAGTTGGCGGCCAGCGTACCGCAAGTGGCGATGCAGCGTGGTATTCGCGGTTACGTCGACCCCGCGTTGTGGGACGACGGCGTGCCTGCGGCGTTTATCAACTACCAGTTCAACAGCAGCCGCAGCGCCGGCGAGACCGACACCCGCATCGCCAACAACCTGGGCCTGCGTAACGGCATCAACCTCGGTGCCTGGCGTTTTCGCAACGAGTCGAACTTCACCAGCAGCACCGGCCGCCCGAGCACCTTCAAGAGCAACCGCAGCTACCTGCAACATGACGTAACGGCGATCAAGGGCCAGTTCAGCGCCGGTGATATCTTCAGCGACACCGACCTGTTCGACAGCGTGCGCTACCGTGGCGTGAAGCTTGCGTCCGACGAAGGCATGCGCGCCGACAGCGAACGCGGCTACGCGCCGATCATCCGTGGCGTGGCGCAGACCAACGCCACTGTCGAGATCCGCCAGAACAATTACATCCTCTATACCGCCAGCGTGCCACCGGGGCCGTTCGAGATCAGCGATATCTACCCGTCCGGCTCCAACGGCGACCTGCAGATCACCATCATCGAAGCCGACGGTCGCCGCCGGGTGACCACCCAGGCGTTCTCCAGCCTGCCGATCATGGTCCGTGAAGGCCAGGTGAAATACAGCGTCTCGGCCGGCCAATACAACAGCAACACCGACGGCATGGCCACGCCGAACATTCTCAGCAGCACCCTGGCCTACGGCATCAGCAGCAACCTCACCGGCATCATCGGTGTACAGGCCAGCGACAACTACAAGGCGCTGTCGCTGGGCGCCGGCAAGAACACTGCGCTGGGCGCCGTGTCATTCGACGTCACCCACTCGAGCAGCCGCGCACAGGGGCAAACCACCCAGGGTAATAGTGTGCGCGCCCTGTACGCCAAGACCTTCACCGGCACCGACACCAACTTCACGCTGGCCGCGTACCGCTACTCCACCGAAGGTTTCCGCACCCTGACCGACCACGTCCAGGACTTGAGCAGCGACCTCGAACGGCGCCCGGGCAACTCCAAGACCCGCACCGACCTGACCATCAACCAGAGCATGGGCCGCAACCGCGAACTGGGCAGCCTGTACGTCAACGCCAGCGACCAGCGCTACTGGAACCGCGGCGGCTCGCAGAGCTTTTCGGCCGGCTACAGCAACAATTGGGGCGAAGCCAGCTACAACATCGGCGTCACCCGCAGCAAAGACCTGGGCGATGGTTTTGGCGGCTCAAGCAGCGATACCCAGCTCAACCTGTCAGTGTCCTTCCCACTGGGCAGCCGCGCCCGCGCGCCGCGTGCATTCATCACCACCAGCACGCAAAAAGGCGGCGACAGCACCCAGGTCGGCGTCAACGGCTACCTGTCCGAGACCAGCGACACGTTCTATTCGGTACAGGGCGGCAACAGCAGCTCCGGCGGCAACTCCGCGTCGGCCAACCTCAACACCCGCACCTCGGTGGCCGACATTACCCTGGGCTACAGCCAGGGCCGCGGCTACGACTCGCAGAACCTCAACGTTGCCGGATCCGTGGTCGCCCACGAAGGCGGCATCAACCTGGGCCAGACCGTCGGCGAAACCTTCGCCCTGGCCCAGGTGCCAGGGGTCAAAGGCGCCAAGATCAGCAGCTACAGCGGCGTCGAAACCGGGCGCAACGGCTACGCGGTGATCCCCAGCGCGCAACCTTACCGGGTCAACTGGATCAGCCTGGACACCCGCGAGCTGGGCGGTGACATCGAAATCGACAACGCCACCCAGCAACTGGTGCCACGCCGTGGCGCCGTGGTGGTGGCCCGCTACACCGGCAAGAGCGGGCGGCGGGTACAGTTCGAGCTGTTCGACGAACAGGGCGGGATGATCCCGTTCGGCGCTTCACTGGAAGATGCCAGCGGCAAACAACTGGCGATTTCCGACCCCAACGGCAAGGCGCTGGTACTACTGGAAGAAGACCAGGGCAGCCTGACAATCAAGTGGGGGGAGCGCCAGTGCAGCGCACCATACAACTTGCCTGAGCGCGACAAGGCGTTGAACTATGAGCGACAGCGCCTGGTGTGCCAGCCCTGAGCACGGCACACCCGCCTGGATCGATTACATGCGTTGAAGCACGTAACTGTTCTCGAAGCCATGCACACAGCCCAGTACATGGAAGCCGTTGAAGTAGCCCGTGGCCCTGAGCAGGTCAACAGCCGGTCCGACCTCGGGCGAATGCTGGAAATCACCATAGTCATCGAACACGATAAAGCCGCCAGGCACCACGCTCGGTGAGTACAGCAGGAAGTCCAGCAACACGTTGCGGCCGGCATGACCACCGTCGATATGCAACAGCGCGACCTTGGGTGCGAGGCTGTAGAAGCGCTCGGCACACAGCTCCGAGAAACCGCGGATCACTTCGGCATTAGGCAACATCAGTTGCTTGTAGTGGCTGAACTCTTCGAACTGGTTTGGCAGCGCGAACGGGTCGATACCAATGATGCGGCGCTCGCGGTTGCACACCTCATTCATCAGCACCAGCGACTTGCCCTTCCACACGCCGATTTCCACCACATCACCCGGCACCTCGGCAATCAGCAGAGACAGATAGCCCAGCAGGCGCACATGATCATGAAAGGACAATTCGCGGCGCGGCATTGCCTGCTCGGCCGGCAGGGTCGCCTGCGCTTGTTCGAAGTGCTGGCCGATCAAGGCCCAGACCTGCCCGATACTGTCATTCAATTCCGGATTGCTGATGAAGTCGTTGAGCTCTTGGATGGTAATCATGTTTTCTCTGATTGCTTCGAACGAATAAAGGCACGTGCGCTGCAAAGCACGCTGAATTCAGGCCTGGGCCAATGGTGGTTGATAGTATTCTGGCGTCAGAAAAAGTAAAGCGCGGCGTAGTGGCACAATTGCCCTACCTCAAACAGCAGAAACGAAAAGCCCCTGAATCTTGCGATTCAAGGGCTTTTTCATGCATGGCAACGTTTTGCTACGCCAGCCTGTCGGCAAAACGCTAGGGCCCAAGAGTCCTGGCTGTCAGGTCCATGGCCGCTGCTGTACCGGGCTCACCTTCAAACGCTTGTTGCGGTACCGCCGCCGGACGTACGCGCAACAGACGACAGGTCATCCACCAGCAAAGCGCAACGAAGACGTTGTACGGGAAGAACACCAACCAGAGAGGCATCAGCCACCATTTCTTGCCCTGCTCTTCCCCCGGCTCTCCCGTGCGCCAAGGCACGTAATGACACAATGCCTGACGGGGTGTCAGGCAGATTGCGTTATGCGGTACAGACCACCAGTGGGGTTCTTCAGGAACGGGCAGTGTATCCGGGCCATGGGCCATGAACTGACGAATGTATTCCCACACCTGAGCAACGAAGATCGGCCGTGGATCGCTGGGTTCATTGCTGTCTATACAGATGCTATAGGTGGGTGCCCAGGATTTGGCATTCTGCCGGGCTTGCAGGCTGTCTTGATGGCTATCGAATGCATTCAGGATTAATGAAGTAGTACTACTGAACGACCGGCCGGAAAACTCGGTTCGCCCGATTATGCCGGCGTTGACATTCCCCCAGTCACCGACAAGCAGTGTCTTGCCCTTGAGGTAGTAGATTTTCTGGGTGTGGCGATTGAAATAGAAGTTCGATTGACTGCTGATCAAGTGGATTCGGTAGAAAAGGAACAACGAAACGCCCAGCGGCATGAGCAGGGGAATGAAAAGCACCCAGACTTCAGCGGATGGCGTGTCATTGATCACGGCACAGAACATCCATACCCACAGCAGTAGCGTAATGACTATCGTGGCAGAGAACATCTTTGCCATGAACGCTGAATCCGCCGGCATGGGATTGCGCAGGCACAAAACGTTTCCGTCCATGGAAATGTACTGATCACCAATAGACGGTACCGCCTCGGCCTTGTCTTTTGCTGTCCACGTCCAACTGATGGTCATGTGTACCTCCCTGGTCGACCCGCTCACATCTTAACGTGGCGACGCTGGTTGTATCACTGCCTTGGTCGGGGCTGGTTGAGCGTGCAGACCGTCAATTCATGACAATCGAAAAACAAAAAACCCCTGAAACCATTGGTTTCAGGGGCTTTCGTATGTATGGCGGAGAGATAGGGATTTGAACCCTAGGTACTGTTGCCAGTACAACGGATTTCGAATCCGTCCCGTTCGGCCACTCCGGCATCTCTCCAGTGGCGCGCATGATACCAGCAGTTTGCCGAAAGGCAAAGCCTGTTTGCGAAAAAAATTCGCGTGGTATCAGGCGCTTGCGTGAACTTGTCGCTTACAGCGGCACGCCCAGGCGTTTGGCAACTTCTTCGTAGGCTTCGATAACGTCGCCCAGACCCTGGCGGAAGCGGTCCTTGTCCATCTTCTTGCGGGTCTCTTTGTCCCACAGGCGGCAGCCGTCCGGGCTGAACTCGTCGCCCAGGACGATCTCGCCGTGGAATACGCCGAACTCAAGCTTGAAGTCGACCAGCAGCAGGCCGGCGTCGTCAAACAGCTTGCTCAGCACTTCGTTGACCTTGAGCGACAGGGCTTTCATCTTCACCAACTGCTCCGCGGTACCCCAGCCGAAGGCAACCACGTGGGATTCGTTGATGAACGGGTCGCCCTTCTCGTCGTTCTTGAGGAACAGTTCGAAGGTCGAAGGCTCGAGCTTGATGCCTTCTTCGACGCCCAGGCGCTTGACCAGGCTGCCGGCAGCATAGTTACGCACGACGCATTCGACCGGGATCATGTCGAGCTTCTTGACCAGGCACTCGTTGTCACCCAGCAGCTTGTCGAACTGGGTCGGGATGCCGGCTTCTTCAAGCTTTTGCATGATGAAGGCGTTGAACTTGTTGTTCACCATGCCCTTGCGGTCGAGCTGTTCGATGCGCTTGCCGTCGAACGCCGAGGTGTCGTTGCGAAACAGCAGGATCAAGCGGTCAGCGTCGTCGGTCTTGTAAACCGACTTGGCTTTGCCGCGGTAGAGTTCTTCACGTTTTTCCATGATGGGCTCCGCTTGCTAAATGATGGGCTAGGCGATTTCACGCCAGTCGAGCCCGGAATCCTGATTGGCCACTTGTAGCCAGTCCGGGTCGCAGCCGAGGGTATCGACGAAGCATTGCCGGGCCAGCTGTGGCTGGTTGTTCTTGCTGCTGAGATGGGCCAGCACCAGGTGTTGCAGGTTCTGCCAGTCCAGCTCCGACACCAGGCGCGCGGCCTGATGGTTGTTCAAATGTCCGTAGTCGCCGCCCACCCGCTGCTTTAAAAACATCGGGTAAGGCCCGCGTCCGAGCAGGTCGCGACAGTGGTTGGCCTCGATCAGCAGGGCATCCAGGCCCTGGTAGCTGCTGAGCAGGGCCGCGTCATACGAGCCCAGGTCGGTCAGCACACCAAAGCGCCGGCGACCATCACCAAATACGTACTGCAGCGGCTCCAGCGCGTCGTGGGTGACGCCGACGGCAGTAACGCTCAAGTCGCCCAGCTGCAACGTGTCATTGGCGGCCAGAAAGCCTGCGGCCTCGACCGGCTTGCGCATGCCGCGCAAGGTGCCACGGCTGAGGTAGACCGGTACATTGTAGCGCCGCGACAGCAAACCGACCCCATGCACGTGGTCGGCATGTTCGTGGGTGACCAGCACCGCGCTCAATTGCGCCGCAGAAACGCCGAGCAGCGCCAGGCGCCGCTCGGTTTCACGCAGGGAAAAGCCGCAATCGACCAGGAGCAAGGTGTTGCCACTGGCGATCAGCGTGCCATTTCCCTGGCTTCCACTTCCAAGTACGGCGAAGCGCACTTAACCCAGGTTGTCCTGAATCACGCTCAGCACGCGGCGGGCGACGTCTGCCGGGGCCACGGTGTTGATGTTCTTCTCGACGGTCACCTGGACGCTTTCGCCCACCTTGCTCAGGCGAACCTGATAGCGCTCGGCACGGGCTTCACGCTCTTCCTTGCTCGGTGCGCTGCCGAACAGGCGGCTGAAGAAGCCTGGCTGCTCCTTGGTCTCGGCCTTCTCGGCGAGGTTGATGTAGTACAGGCCCAGGCTGCGGTTGATGTCCTCGACGCGCCAATCACCCTGTTCCAGGGCACGGCCGACGCTGGACCAGGCGCGATCGAGGTCGGCGCCCAGGTTCAGCACCGGGTTGCCGCTGCCGTCTTCGCTGAGGCTGACGCGGCTCGGGGCGTCGAAGTCGCGAGCGGCGAGCAACGATACCGAACCACCCTTCTCGGCGCTGCGGGTCATGCTGGCGAGCATTTCGTCGACCAGGATGGCGTCGACACCGGTGTTGGCCGAACGCGCCGGGAAGTCCTGCTCGGCCGTGCTGCCGGCCGGACGCTCGACGGTAACGATGTAGACCTCACTGGTGTTGCGCTGCACGCCCGGCTCGATGCGGATGCGTGCACGGACTTCGTTGTCGCTGCTGCTCGAAGCACTGCCCAGGCGCTTGGCCATGGACGCCGAGAGCTCGTCGAAACGCTGCCAGGTGGTGTTGAATTCGCCGGTTTGTGGACGCTCTTCGGCAATCCGGAAGCCATTGTCTTCGAAGAACTGACGGGCAACCGGCCAGACTTCAGCCGGCGAACGCTGGGCCAGGACCCAACGCGCGCTGCCGCTCTTCTGCAGGCTGAAATCGCTGATGTCGGCGCCCGCGCTCAGCGGCTGCGGACGTGGCACTTCGAACTCGCCCTTGACGTTGTCGTCGGCGACGTTGCGCGGGATCGGCAGCAGCGGATCGAGCCGCTTGGCGCTGCTGACGTCCGGTGGCAGCTGCATCGGCGGCTTCTGGGTGGCCTCCAGATAATCGCTGCCGCGGTCACGGAAGTAACCCTCTTCGCCCCAGAGCCAGCCACAACCGCTGGTACTGGAGATGATCAAGGCAAGGGCGGAAAGACCAGCCAATCGCTTCATGCGGTGTACGTCCTCAATTAAAACTGCAGGCCGCACTGGCGCATCGCCTGGCGTACCGTATCGTGACAGGATTCGCTCAGCCAGGTCAGTGGCAGGCGGATGCCTTGCTGCATCAGGCCCATTTCGACCAAAGCCCACTTCACCGGAATCGGGTTGGCTTCGATGAACAGGTTCTTGTGCAGCGGCATGAGTTTTTCGTTGATCGCGCGAGCCTTCTCGGCATTGCCCTCAAGGGCGGCTTCGCACAGATCGGCCATTTCCCGCGGGGCGACGTTGGCGGTCACGGAGATGTTGCCTTTACCGCCCATCAGGATCAGCTCAACGGCGGTCGGATCGTCGCCGGACAGGACGATGAAGTCCTTGCTGACGCCATCGAGGATGGCCTTGGCGCGCGTAACGTCGCCGGTGGCTTCCTTGATGCCGATGATGTTCGCCACGGTCGACAGGCGAATCACGGTCTCGGCCTGCATGTCGCAGGCGGTGCGGCCGGGTACGTTGTAGAGGATCTGCGGGATGTCGACGGCTTCGGCAATGTGCTTGAAGTGCTGGTACAGGCCTTCCTGGGTCGGCTTGTTGTAGTACGGCACCACCAGCAGGCAGGCATCGGCGCCGGCTTTTTTGGCGTTGCGGGTCAGGTGCACCGCTTCGCTGGTGGAGTTGGCGCCGGTACCGGCGATCACCGGGATGCGGCCGGCAACGCGCTTGACCACGAACTCGATGACCTTGATGTGTTCATCGACGTCCAGGGTGGCGGACTCGCCGGTGGTACCGACGGCGACGATGGCATGGGTGCCCTTCTCCAGGTGGAAGTCCACGAGTTTGCCGAGGCTGTCCCAATCAAGACGCCCTTGTGCATCCATGGGTGTGACCAATGCCACCATACTGCCCGCAATCATGAATCTGCTCCTGCCGGAAAAAGAGAGCGGTAATGGTACTGGCGCCATCGGCCTTGCACAAGCGAAGCAGGCGGGCGGAGCATTCCCCTCGGCGGCCATTTTCGCTACCCTTCTGTCTTTGATCGGTACATAGTGGCCCGCCGGGCTGCCGACAACGCGCGTAGCCAGCGCCCGAAGCCTCGATCCTGAGCCCCGGGCTCTTGCCTGCCGGCCTTTTTGCCACGTCAGGTACCGACCGCTCATCGCTTTAGGAATGCTGCATGTCCACCCCCACCGTTCGCGAACAATTCCTTGTCATCAGCGCCCTGGGTGCCAATCCCATGGAGCTGACCAACATCCTGTGCCGGGCCAGCAACGACAATCGCTGCTCGGTCGTCACCTCGCGCCTGACCCGCCACGGCGAGTGCAGCGCCCTGGTGCTGCAGGTCACCGGCAGCTGGGACGCCCTGGCGCGCTTCGAAGCCGCCCTGCCGGGCCTGGCCAAGAAGCACACCTTCACCGTCAACGTGGTGCGCAGCGCCGAGCTGGAGGTACGCCCGCTGTCGCTGCCGTACGTGGCCTATGTCAGCGCCGCCTATCGCCCGGACATCATCAACGAGCTGTGCCAGTTCTTCATCGACCACCACGTGGAGCTGGAGAACCTGACCTGCGACACCTACCAGGCGCCGCAGACCGGCGGCACCATGCTCAACGCCACCTTTACCGTGACCTTGCCGGCCGGTACCCAGATCAGCTGGCTGCGTGACCAGTTCCTGGACTTCTCCGATGCGCTGAACCTGGATGCGCTGATCGAACCGTGGCGCCCACAGAACCCGATGTAAGGAAGCTTTCATGGCCGTTGAACTCGACCAACCCGTCGCCGATTTCCAGGCCCTGGCCACCAGCGGCCAGAGCATCAGCCTGGCTGAGCTCAAGGGCAAGCAGGTGGTGCTGTACTTCTACCCCAAGGACAGCACCCCGGGCTGCACCACCGAAGGCCAGGGTTTCCGTGACCAGCATGCGGCATTCGACGCGGCCAACACTCTGGTGTTTGGCGTTTCGCGCGATGGCATCAAGTCCCACGAGAACTTCAAGGCCAAGCAGGCCTTCCCCTTCGAGCTGATCAGCGACAAGGACGAGGCCCTGTGCCAGCTGTTCGACGTGATCAAGCTGAAGAAGCTCTATGGCAAGGAATACCTGGGCGTGGACCGCAGCACCTTCCTGATCGACAAGGACGGCGTGCTGCGCAAGGCCTGGCGTGGGGTGAAGGTGCCCGGGCATGTCGATGCCGTACTGGCGCAAGCGCAGGCGCTTAACAAGGCCTGATAGCGCTTTACCTGTGGGAGCTGGCTTGCCAGCGATTGCATCACCGCGCTAGCCGCAAGGGCCAATGCGCCTGTATCGCTGGCAAGCCAGCTCCCAAAAAAGCTCACAGCAGCGGCGCCACCATCGGCTCGCGCCGCGGCCAGGCATCCAGCACGGCCTTGAACAAGGTCGCCAGCGGGATCGCAAAGAAAATCCCCCAGAACCCCCACAAGCCGCCAAACAGTAGCACCGCGCAGATGATCGCCACCGGGTGCAGGCTCACCGCCTCGGAGAACAGCAACGGCACCAGCACGTTGCCATCCAGGGCCTGAATGATCGCGTACACCGCCATCAGGTAGATGAACTGATCGCCCCAGCCCCACTGGAACAGCGCAATCAAGGTCACCGGCACGGTCACCACCACCGCGCCGACATAGGGCACCACCACCGACAGGCCGACCAGCAGGGCCAGCAACGCCGCATAGTTGAGGCCCAGGCTGATGAAGGCGATGTAGGTGGCCACACCACAGATCAGGATCTCGATGCCCTTGCCGCGGATGTAATTGGCAATCTGCCGGTTCATCTCTTCGGCCACCCGGGTCATCAGCGCCCGCTCCTTGGGCAGGTAACCGCTGACCCAGTGGGCGATCTGCTCGCGGTCCTTGAGGAAGAAGAACACCAGGATCGGCACCAGCACCAGGTAGATCATGATGTTGACCAGCAGCGGCAGGCTCGACAACGAGAAGGTCAGCGCCCACTGGCCGAACTTGCCGATCTCGCCGCGCATCACCTCGATGGCCTGCAGCACTTGTTCGTCAGAGACCAGGTGCGGGTAGCGCTCGGGCAACAGCAGCAACAGCGACTGCCACTTGCCGAGCATGCCCGGCAGCTCGTTGAACAGGGTGATCAACTGGTGCCAGAGCAGCGGCACCAGCACCAGCAGGAACACCGCCAGGGCGCCCATGAACAACGTGAACACCAGCGCCACCGCGTATCGGGTCGGCACCCGCAGGCGCTCCAGGGCATTGACCAGGCCCTGCATCAAGAACGCCAGGACCATCCCCGCCAGCACCGGGGCAAGCATGCCGCCCAGGGTCAGGACGGCGGTGAACGCCAGAAACAGCAAGACCGCCAATACCACCGCTTCTTCATCGGAGAAGTAGCGCTGCATCCAGTCGCGAAGCACCTTGAACATTGACGATCCTTTAACAGAGAAAACTCAGGCTTTCTTCAACCAGTAGGTGTACACACCGGCCTCGGCCTCTTCGAGCAGCAGCGTATGACCGGCCAACTTGGCAAAAGTGCGAAAATCGCGCTGGGAACCGGCGTCGGTGGCAATCACCTTGAGCACTGCGCCACTGTCCAGGCGGTTGAGCTCCATCTTCGCCTTGAGCAGCGGCAGCGGGCAGTTCAGCCCGCTGGCGTCGAGTTCGGCGTCATGGGTCGGGGTAGCGCTCATGGGGTTCTCCAGGCAGGAATGCGGGCACAGGTAGCATTTTGAACAAGCCCGGTAGGATACCGCCACTGGTCGCCAACGTGTGAGCGGGCTACAGTAAGGTTCTTTGTCGACCAGAGCTTCGTGCATGAATTTTCTGCGCCCTACCCTGCTGACGCTGGCCTGTTTGATGGCGCTCCCCAGCCATGCCGACGACCTGCCGTCACTCGGCGACGCCAGTTCTGCCATTGTCTCCCCGCAACAGGAACACCAGCTGGGCCGCGCCTGGCTCAGCCTGCTGCGGGGCAATGTCAACCAACTGAACGATCCCCAGCTCAAGGATTACGTCGAAACCAGCGTCTACCGCCTGGCCGAGACCAGCCAGCTACAGGACCGGCGCCTGGAGTTCATCCTCATCGACAGCCGCGAACTCAACGCCTTCGCCGCCCCCGGCGGGATCGTCGGGGTCAACGGCGGGCTGTTCCTCAATGCCCAGACCGAGGGCGAGTACGTCTCGGTATTGGCCCACGAACTGGCGCACTTGTCCCAGCGCCACTTCGCCCGGGGCGTCGAGGCCCAGCAACGCATGCAACTGCCGATGATGGGCGCGCTGCTGATCGGTATCGTCGCCGCCGCAGCAGGGGCCGGTGATGCCGGTATTGCCGCGATCGCCGGCACCCAGGCCGCAGCCATCCAGGAACAGCGGCGCTTCTCCCGGCAGAACGAACAGGAAGCCGACCGCATCGGTATCCTCAACCTCGAGAAGGCCGGCTACGATCCGCGCAACATGCCGACCATGTTCGAGCGCCTGATGCGCCAATACCGTTATGACGCCAAGCCGCCGGAATTCCTCCTGACTCACCCGGTCACCGAATCGCGGATCGCCGATACCCGTAACCGCGCCGAACAGGCGCCCAAGGGCGGCACTGAAGACAGCAAGCGTTATCAACTGATTCGTGCGCGGGTGGCATTGATCTACGAAGGCACCCCAGGGCTTGCGGCCAAGCGCTTCCAGGCGCAGCTCGACGAAAACCCGCAACAGGACGCCGCCCGCTACGGCCTGGCCCTGGCCCAGATCAAGGGCGGGCGCCTGAACGAGGCGCGCGAGAACCTCAAGCCGCTGCTGGCCAAGGCGCCCAACGACATCACCTACAACCTGGCGCAGATCGACCTGGACATCACCAACAACCGCTTGCCCGATGCCCAGCAGCGCGTCGAACGGATGCGTGGCCTGTACCCGGGCAACTACCCGTTGCAACAGGCGCGCATTGACCTGCTGCTCAAGCAGAACCGCCCCGCCGAGGCGGAAAAGGCGCTGGATGCGCTGCTCAAGAATCGCCCGCAAGACCCGGATGTCTGGTATGACGTGGCGGAAGTGCGCGGGTTGTCCGGCAACACCATTGGCCTGCACCAGGCCCGCGCCGAGTACTTCGCCTTGGTGGGCGACTTCGACCAGGCCTTGCAACAGCTCGATTACGCTAAACAGCGGGCCGGCAACAACTTTGTCCTGGCGTCGAAGATCGATGCGCGTCAGCGCGAGCTGATGGAGCAGCAGCGGATGGTCAAGGACATGATGCGCTAACACCGCAAAAAGCATCGCGGGGCAAGCCCGCTCCTACGGTAGGAGCGGGCTTGCCCCGCGAAGGCGTCGTCAGGCGTTACCGGACAACTTCATCCGCGCCGCCTGGGTAAAGTCGAGCATACGCTTGAGCGGCTTGATCGCCTGGGGGATCAGCGCTGGCTCGACGAAGATCTCGTTGCTGCCCTCACGCAGGCACTGCAAGGTGCGCTCCAGGGTATTCATCGCCATCCACGGGCAATGCGCGCAACTGCGGCAGGCCGCGCCGTTACCGGCGGTGGGGGCTTCGATGAAGACCTTGTCGGGGCACAACTGCTGCATCTTGTAGAAGATGCCGCGGTCGGTGGCGACGATAAAGGTCTTGTTCGGCAGGGTTTGCGCCGCAGCAATCAGCTGGCTGGTGGAACCCACCGCATCGGCCAGGTCAATCACTGCCTCAGGCGACTCGGGGTGCACCAGGATCGCCGCATCCGGGTACAGCGCCTTCATGTCGGCGAGCTGACGCGACTTGAACTCTTCGTGAACGATGCAGGCACCGTCCCACAGCAGCATGTCGGCACCGGTCTGCTTCTGGATGTAGCGGCCCAGGTGCTGGTCCGGCCCCCAGATGATGGTCTCGCCGTTGTCCATCAGGCTTTCGACGATTTCCAGCGCGCAACTGGAGGTCACCACCCAGTCAGCCCGGGCCTTGACCGCCGCCGAGGTGTTGGCATACACCACCACGGTGCGCTCGGGGTGCTTGTCGCAGAACGCCGAGAACTCTTCTACCGGGCAGCCGAGATCGAGCGAGCAAGTCGCCTCGAGGGTCGGCATCAGCACGCGCTTTTCCGGAGTGAGGATCTTGGCCGTCTCGCCCATGAAGCGCACACCGGCCACCACCACGGTCGTGGCCGCGTGGTTCTTGCCAAAGCGGGCCATTTCCAGCGAGTCGGACACGCAGCCGCCGGTTTCTTCGGCCAGGGCCTGGATCACCGGGTCGCAATAGTAATGGGCAACCAGCACCGCATTTTGTGCCTTGAGTTCGGCAGCGATGGCGGCGCGGTAGTCGGCCTCTTGCTCGGGCGTCAGCGGCTTGGGCTGCTTGGCATCGAGGTGGGCCTGGACGAGAAGGCGTTCGGAAATCTGGGTCATGATCGCTGGACCTGCAGGCGCTTGAGCGCGTAAGTCGAGTGTATCACCGAGCCCTGGCAAATCGGCTACAGGCTCCGCAGGCAGGGCAACTCAGCCTTGCACACAGAACCACGGACCAGCTGCGGCCTCGGGTTTTTATAGGATGCCGAAGGCTACAGATAATCGGATGAATTCAAAAGGTTTTTTTAGTGAAACAAGCCCGGGGCGGGCGCCCCGGGCCTGAACATCAACCGCCTGTCGCCTGCATTGCGCTGGCGTTGGCCATGATCACGCTGGCGAACTGCTCAACGGTCATCTTCTGGCCGTTGAAGTCGACCATGCCATCGGCATAATGCAGCGTGGTAACGATGTCGTTGCCCTCGACCTTGGCCATCTGGCTTTGCACCGCCATCATGCTGACCATTTCCCCGGCCTGAGCCGCTTGCTGGGAGACGATGGCAGCATCGGTCTGGCCTTCGAACTGCGCCTGCAGGGTCGCCAGGTCACCGATCATCGGCTTGGACAGCGACAGCTTGCTCTGCAGCTGGGTGATCAACTGCTTGTACAGCTCCTGCGGTGGCAACTCCAGAGAACTCGGGTTGGCCAGGTCAACGCTGAAGTTGAAACGGCTTTCGCCATTGGCAGTCTTGAACGACAGGTTCTCCAGGGCGATCTGCGGCTTGGCCGCCAGCAGACGCTGCACATCGCTGCGCACCTGGGCCGTTTCGGCCTCGGTCATCGCCAGGTCCGGCATGCCTTCACCTTCGGCAGCGGCCTTTTGGAACTCCGGCAGGCGGCTCTGGTACCAGCCGATCAGCGCTTGCATGGCCGGGATGTCGAGACGCTTGAGGCTCCAGACCATCTCGCCGGCACCGATGGCCTTGCCGTCGAAGTTGATGTCGGCAACCTTGTATTCCATGCGCACCGAGAGCTTGTCACCGTCGTTCTTGTACTCGTTGTTCTGCGCCAGGCCCTTGAGCACCAGGACCTTCTGCTCGTCGCCGAAGGTCGCGACCGTGTCAGCCACGGCCATGTCCATCTTGCCGACATAGAAGCCGAACGGCGTCTTGGTCATGTCGCCGGTCAGGCTCAGGCCCTTGATCTCGACTTTCAGCACTTTGCTGTCGGGGTCGACCAGGTTCAGGCTCAGGCCGGCCGACTGGCCGGTGAGTTGCACATGTTCGGCGCCTTCGTTGCCGTGGCCACTGACTTCAAACCCGGAGAACTTCAGCGACGAGCCGTCCTTGCTCCACTCGATCGGCGCCACCTGGAAAGCACTGTCCATCGAGCGATCGTAGCCGTAGGCGACCTGGCCTTGCAGCGGCGAAACGTCCTTGGTCAGGGCGAACCAGTCAGCGGTGGCAGCGTCTTTTTCCAGGGCGTAGTGGCTTGCAGCCATGACCGGCATCAGCTTCAGTGCCTTGACCCGCGACAGCGGAAACGGCCCGTGTTCGATCTGGTCGACAAAATTCAGCTCGAAACTTTTGCTTTCTTCACCAACCTGCAGGTTCTGCACCTTGAGGCGGTATTTGGCGGTACTGCTGAACAGACGGCTGTCCAGCGATACCAGTTGCAGCTCCATAGTGGTTTCCATGCCCAGCAGCGCCTGCTTGGTCTGGGCATTGGATTCGGCGATGGTGGTTTCGAGCACGCCGGGCAATTGCTTGCCGGTGTACCAGGCACCCGCGGTGCATGCCGCTGCCACTACCACTGCGAGGCCGAGTACGCCTGTAGATTTCTTCATGAATTGTTTCGCTTCCATTTGTAGAGAGTTGTTGCTTTGGTTAAGCCTTGTGGCTTATTCGTTGACATCCATGTACTCACGGGCCCAGACGATGTAGTCGCCCGGTACGGTGTAAGTATGGGTGAGTTCGGTGGCGCTCAGGTCCGAAGCGCTGCTGGTGATCCGCCGCTGTTCGCGCAGGCAGTCGTAGGTGGCCTTGATCGCGGCAAAGTAGGCGCCATGACCATCGACGGCGATACGCACGCCAAGCTCGGCCAGGCGCGCATCGTCGTGCAGCTGCGGGTTGCCGTAGGTCACCAGCATCAGCGGCACGCTCAGGTGCGCGGCGATCTGTTCAAGGTGGTCGAAGTCGCGGATACCGACCATGCACAGCGCGTCGGCGCCGGCGTTCTGGTAGGCCACGGTGCGGGCGATGACTTCTTCGGTCGGGATCAGCGCCGCGTTGGTGCGGGCAATGATCGACAGCTCCGGGTCGACCCGTGCCTCCAGTGCCGCGCGGATCTTGCCGACGCCTTCGGCGATGCTGACCAGGTCGGTGGACTTGCGCCCGAACTGGGCAGGCAGCAAGGTGTCCTCGATGGTCAGCGCGGCAATCCCGGCACGCTCAAGCTCGGTCACCGTGCGCATCACGTTGAGCGCATTGCCATAACCATGGTCGGCGTCGGCAATCACCGGTAACTGGGCCACCCGGCCGATCCGCGTTGCCTGCTCGGCGAATTCGCTGAGGGTGATCAGGGCAAAGTCAGGTGCGGCCAGCACCTGCAAGGATGCCACCGAGCCCCCCAGGATGCCCACCTCAAAGCCTAAATCGGTGGCAATGCGCGCCGACATCGGGTCGAATACGGAGGCGGTGTGGTAGCAGGCAGGTGAGGCAAGCAGTTGGCGGAACGCGCGACGCAGGTCTTGGTGGGAGGCTCTTGGCATGGTCTTTCCAGGCTATCGACTTCATTTAGTAGGTCGAACATTACCACTGCTGGCTATCTGACTGACAGCGCCGCGCGTTTGAGGGTCTCGCTGGGCAGCTCCCTGAACAGCTTGCGGTAGCTGTCGGAAAACCGTCCTAGGTGCCAGAACGACCAGTGCATGGCCACCTCGGCCACGGTGGTGTCGCTAGGCCCGCTACTGAGCAGTTCACGCCGGGCACTGTTGAGCCGGCGCAGGCGTAGCCACTGTGCCGGGGCCATGCCGGTGAAGGCCTTGAAGGCGTGCTGCAACTGGCGCAAGGACACCCCGGCGACCTGCGACAGCTCCAGCAGATTAAGCGTTTCTTCCGGGCAATCGGCCGCCCATTCGCCGACCTTTCGCATGATCGCGCGCTCTTCGGTACGCCGCCACAACGCCCCGCGATCGAGGCAGATGCACGCGTTATCGAGAATGAACAGACAGTCTTCGAGCAGTTGCCCGGCCAGCGCATCCTGGCTTGGCGGGTCGATGGTCTGCGAGATGCGCGTGAGCGTCCCGCTCAGCCAGCGGCTGAACAGCTCGTTCTGCATCGAGTTCAGCGGCGCCATGAACAGCCCGTCGAGGCGGGCGATGTCCAGGCCGTGGCGCTGGACGAATTCCGGGCCGAACACCACGGCTACTTCCTGGTAGTTCTCCGGGGTGATCCAGATGTTGCGGCTTTCGCCATTGAGCACGTAGAGGCTGTGGTCGCTGCGGTCGAAGCAAAACGCCAGAGAGCCGGCCGGCGCACTGAAATTCTGCTCGATCCGGGTGTTCATGCACTCTTCGTAGATCTCCACGCCCTGCAGGTCAAGGCAGCGCAACTGGCCGGCGAAATGCCCGGGAGACATCTGTTGGTAATGCTGGGTCCAGCCTGGGGTGGCGCGGACCTGTTCGGTGACATCGGCGGTGTTGAAAGCCTGGACCCGCAAAGGCGTTGACGCTGTCATGAGCTGCTCTTTATGCACTCTTTTGGTGCATTTTAGTCTTGCTGAAAGTGGATAGATCGAATGCGCACGCGTCACCCAAGATAGACCTCAACGCGCTACAGGGGAAGCCGCTCGGGTGGCAAGCCGGTCGCAACTGCCGGTCCTGGCGTGGATAAAACCAACAACGAGGTCTTTATGAATGCCCCTTTCGATCAGCTGTCTGCGTGGCTGAAAGAGCACAAGATTACCGAAGTCGAGTGCGTGGTCAGTGACCTGACCGGTATCGCCCGCGGCAAGATCGCACCGACCAACAAGTTCCTGCATGAACGAGGCATGCGCCTGCCGGAAAGTGTGCTTCTGCAAACGGTAACCGGGGACTTTGTCGACGACGATATCTACTACGACCTGCTCGATCCCGCCGACATCGACATGGTCTGCCGCCCGGATTCGGCCGCGGTGTATGTGGTGCCGTGGGCCATCGAGCCAACCGCCGTGGTCATTCACGACACCTTCGACAAACAGGGCAAGCCGATCGAACTGTCGCCGCGCAACGTGCTCAAGAAAGTCCTCAAGCTCTACACCGACAAGGGCTGGCAGCCGATCGTCGCCCCGGAGATGGAGTTCTACCTGACCCAGCGCTGCGAAGACCCGGACTTGCCGCTGCAAGCACCGCTGGGCCGCTCGGGCCGGGCCGAAAGCGGTCGGCAGTCGTTCTCGATCGATGCCGCCAACGAATTCGATCCGCTGTTTGAAGACGTCTACGACTGGTGCGAAGCCCAGGGCCTGGACCTCGACACGCTGATCCATGAAGACGGCCCGGCGCAGATGGAAATCAACTTCCGTCACGGCGACGCCCTGGACCTGGCCGACCAGATCACCGTGTTCAAGCGCACCATGCGCGAGGCGGCGCTCAAGCACAACGTCACCGCCACCTTCATGGCCAAGCCTGTGGGGGACGTACCGGGCAGCGCCATGCACCTGCACCAGAGCGTGGTCGATATCGCCACCGGCAAGCCGATCTTCGTCGACGCCGACGGGGAGATGAGCGAGCTGTTTCTGCACCACATCGGTGGCCTGCAGAAGTACATCCCCAAAGTGCTGCCGATGTTCGCACCCAACGTCAACTCGTTCCGCCGTTTCCTGCCCGACACCTCGGCGCCGGTCAACGTCGAATGGGGCGAAGAGAACCGCACCGTGGGCCTGCGCGTACCGACCTCGAGCCCCGAGGCCATGCGCGTGGAAAACCGCCTGCCAGGCGCCGACGCCAACCCCTACCTGGCGATTGCCGCCAGCCTTTTGTGCGGTTACCTGGGCATGGTCGAAAAGATCAACCCCAGCGCGCCGGTGCAGGGCCGCGCTTATGAGCGGCGCAACCTGCGCCTGCCCATCACCATCGAAGACGCCCTGGCGCACATGGAGGACTGCCCGACCATCGAGCAGTACCTGGGCAGCAAGTTCGTGCGTGGCTATGTGGCGGTCAAGCGTGCCGAGCACGAGAACTTCAAACGAGTGATCAGCTCCTGGGAGCGTGAGTTCCTGCTGCTCAGCGTTTGAGCTCGACCTTGTAACAAGTATCGAAAACAACAATTCGAAAAGGTGTCGATATGCGTCCCATGAAAACAGTCGTTACTGCAACCCTGGCGCTGCTGGTCAGCGCCGCGGCCCAGGCCCAGCCCAGTGTCAGCGTGTACAACTGGACCGACTACATCGGTGAAACCACCCTGGCGGACTTTCAGGGCAGCACCGGTATCAAGGTCATCTACGACGTGTTCGACTCCAACGAAACCCTGGAAGGCAAGTTGCTGGCCGGTCGCACCGGCTACGACGTGGTGGTGCCGTCCAACCACTTTCTGGCCCGCCAGGTCAAAGCCGGGGCCTTTGTGAAACTGGACCGCGAGCAGTTGCCGAACTGGAAGAACCTCGACCCGGTACTGCTCAAGGCCCTGCAAGAGAACGACGCCGACAACCAGCATTCGGTGCCCTACCTGTGGGGCACCAACGGCATCGGCTACAACGTCGACAAGGTCAAGCAGGTGCTGGGCGTCGATCACGTCGATTCCTGGGCAGTGATGTTCGAGCCTGAGAACCTGAAAAAACTCAGCCAGTGTGGCGTGTCGTTCATGGATTCGGCCGACGAGCTGTTCCCGGCCATCCTCAACTACATGGGCATGGACCCACGCAGCAATAACCCTGAAGACTACAAGAAGGCGGAGGCGAAACTGCTGACCCTGCGCCCCTATATCACCTATTTCCACTCCTCCAAATACGTCTCGGACCTGGCCAACGGTGATATCTGCGTGGCCTTCGGTTACTCAGGCGACGTGTTCCAGGCCGCCAATCGCGCCAAGGAAGCCAAGAACGGTGTCAACATCGCCTACGCCATTCCCAAGGAAGGCAGCAACCTGTGGTTCGACCTGCTGGCCATCCCCTCCGACGCCAGCAACCGCAAAGAGGCCTATGCCTTCATCAACTACCTGCTCGACCCGCAAGTGATCGCCAAGGTCAGCGGCGTGGTCGGCTACGCCAACGCCAACCCGCCGGCCAAGCAGTACATGGATGCCGAACTGGTCAACAACCCCGAGGTGTACCCGCCGCAAGAGGTGCTGGACAAGCTGTATGTCTCCACCACCCCGACGCCGGCGATCATGCGCCTGATGACCCGCTCCTGGAGCAAAGTGAAGTCGAACAAATGAACCAGCACACCTATGAACACGTCCGCTCCTATTACAGCGCCACGGCCCACAACCTGGCGGCTTACCCTGCCCTGGGCGCCGAACTGCAGGCCGATGTCTGCGTGATCGGCGGCGGCTTTACCGGGGTCAACTGCGCCATCGAACTGGCCCAGCGCGGGCTCTCGGTGATCCTCCTCGAAGCCCGGCACATCGGCTGGGGCGCCAGCGGTCGCAACGGCGGCCAGCTGATTCGCGGTATCGGCCACGAGGTCGAGGGCTTTGCCCGCTACGTCGGCCAGGACGGGGTGAAGTACCTGCAACGCGCCGGCATCGAATCGGTCGAAGTAGTGGCCGAGCGCATCCGCGCGCACGGCATCGATTGCGACCTGCGCTGGGGCTTTTGCGAACTGGCCAACACCCCGGCGCAGTTTGTCGCCTTCCGTGCCGAGCAGCAGAGCCTGGCCGAGCTGAACTATCGCCATGAAACGCAATTGGTCGGACCCGAGCAAATGCACCAGGTGGTCGCCTCCGACGTCTATGCCGGCGGCCTGATCGATCGCGGTTCGGGCCATCTGCATCCGCTCAACCTGGTGCTTGGCGAGGCGCGCGTGGCCGCGTCCCTCGGCGTACGCCTCTTCGAACAGAGCCCGGTGGTGGAAATCAGCCATGGCGCCACCGTGCAGGTAAAAACCACCCACGGCACGGTGCGCGCCGGCAGCCTGGTGCTGGCCTGCAACGCCCACCTGGAGGAACTGGAGCCGCGCCTGAGCGGCAAGGTGCTGCCCGCCGGCAGCTACATCATCGCCACCGAGCCGTTGTCACAGGCGCAGGCTGAGCAATTGATCCCGCAGAACCTGTCGCTGTGCGACCAGAAGGTCGGTCTGGACTACTATCGGCTGTCTGCCGACCGGCGTCTGCTGTTCGGTGGCGCCTGCCACTACTCCGGGCGCGACCCCGTGGATATCGCCGCCTACATGAAGCCGAAGATGCTCAAGGTATTCCCGCAACTGGCGCACACCCGCATCGACTTTCAATGGGGTGGCAAGATCGGCATCACCGCCAATCGCTTCCCCCAGGTCGGCCGCCTGCAACAGCACCCGAACGTGTTCTACGCCCAGGGCTACAGCGGCCATGGCCTGAACGTCAGCCATTGGACCGCGCGGCTATTGGCCGAGGCCATTCATGCCGGGCACAGCCAGGGCCTGGATGTGTTCAGCGCCGTACCGCACCTGACCTTCCCCGGTGGCAAGGCCCTGCGCTCGCCACTGCTGGCCCTGGGGATGTTCTGGTACCGCCTGCGTGAGGTGCTGGGCTGACTCAGCCGGCCGCCGGCAACACGCTCAGCGGATCGATCGGCTTGCCGTTCTGGCGGATCTCGAAGTACAGCTGCACCCGGTCGGTATCCAGGTCGCCGGCTTCGGCGATCTTCTGGCCCTTGCTGACGGTCTGGCCTTCCTTGACCAGCAACTTGCTGTTGTGACCGTAGACGCTGGCATGGGAGGTGCCGTGCTGGAGGATAATCAGGTTGCCGTAACCACGGATGTTCGTCGCGAACGCTACCTTGCCGCCGAGGCTGGCGTACACCGGCTGGCCCGGTGTGGCGGCGATGCGGATGCCCTTGTTGAGCTTGTCGGCGGACGAGTAGCGGCGGATCACCGTGCCCTGCAGCGGCCACGCCCACCCGCGCAAGGTGACCTTGGTGGCGGGCGCCACGGGTCTTGCCTTGCTGGCGCTAGCGGTGCTCGTGGTGGTCCGTGTGGCGGTTCTTGCACCGCCAAAGCGGATGGTCTGGCCGACATTCACCGCATAGGGCGCGCTGATGCCGTTGTAACGCGCCAACTCCTTGAAGCTCCAGCCATGACGCGAAGCGATCGAATACAGGGTATCGCCGCGCTTGACCTTGTAGGTGCCGGCCACGACTTTGTTGGCAGAAGGACCGGGGCTTGGGGAATGCGAACTGCATGCGGACATCGCCAGCATTACGGCGATCAGAACAAACCTGAAAAACACACCACTTCCTTTTCCCGGAGACGCCATTGACGAGGGCGCTACTATAAATCAGTCGGCGACATTACGCGGCAAAGTCCGTGCAAGTTCGATAAAGGCGCGGGTCGCTGGCGAGATGATTCGCTCATCGACCACCGCCAGCCCCACCGTGCGCCTGACCTGCGGATCGAGCGGGCGTTGCACGTACTCCAGGGTCGTGCTCAGCGGCAGGGACGCCTGGGCCACGATGCTCAAGCCTTCACCGCTGGCGACCATCTCCAGGGTGCTGAGCAGTTGTGAGGTGCGGTAGCGAATGCGTGGTTGCAGCCTGGCGCTGAGAAACAGGCGCGAGACGATCTCGGCGGACCCGGCCTCGGTCAGCACGAAGGGATCGCGGCAAAGCTGCTGGAGGGTCACCGCCGGTTGCTGCGCCAGCGCATGATCAACAGGCAGCAGCGCGACCATCTGGTCTTCCAGCAACGGATAGGTGTCGAGCTGCTCTTCAGGCAGCACCACGAAACCGATATCGATGCGCCGCTCCTGCAACCATTGCAACACCTGGCGATCCGGGCCCTCGTCGACATGCACTTCGATGCCAGGGTAGGCCTGGCGGTAAGCCTTGAGTATCGCCGGCAACAAACGCACCGACGCCGTCGGCCCGAACGAACCGATGCGCAGCGTGCCCTGCTTCATCCCTCGCGCATCCAGGGCCTCCTGGCGCATGGTTTCGGCCAGGCCAAGCATCGCTTGCGCCCGTTGCAGCAAGCGGCTGCCAATATCTGTCAGTTCGATCCGGCCCTGCTGGCGTTCGAACAAGGCCACGCCCAGCTCCTGCTCCAGGGCGCGAATAGCGTGGGAAACACCGGATTGCGAGATGTTCAGTTGCGCCGCCGCGAGGGTAAAGCCTTTACGCGCCGCCACCACGGCGAAAATTTCCAGCTGGGTCAAGGTCATCGGTAGCAGCCCCATGAGCGTTTGCTCATTTCCCTATGAGTTGGCATTCGATCAAGTATGGCGTATCGACGCCACATCGTCAGCCAGGGCCGCCCATGCCAACTCACGCTTGCACCTTTCTGAAACTCGCACTGGTCGCGATGATCTGGGGCGGCACCTTCGTCGCCGGACGCGCCCTTGCCAGCGGTATCGACCCGCTGTTTCTCGGCAGCCTGCGCTTCATCCTCGCTAGTGCGGTGCTGGTGCTCATCCTGATGGTTTCGAAACAAGGCTTGGTGCGGGTCAACACAGCGCAGCTCGTGCACATCGTGGGGCTGGGCTTTTTCGGGATCTATGCCTATACCCTGTTCTTCTTCCACGGCTTGCAGTACACGGACGCCTCCAGAGCCTCACTGATCGTTGCGACCAATCCTGCCGTCATGGCGATCGTCGCCTACCTGTGCTTCAGGCAACGCCTGGGCAGGGCCCAACTGCTGGGCGTCGCCCTGTGCCTGCTGGGCGCCGGCTGGGTGGTGCTGGCCCGAGCCCCCGGGGCGCTCGGCCAGGGCAACGGGATCGGCGATGGATTGATTTTCGGCTGTGTACTGAGCTGGGTGATCTTCAGTGTCTTCTGCACCCGCGTGGTGACACAGATCGGTGCGCTGCACACCGTGACCTATGCAGTGTTCGCCGGGGCGGCGATGCTCAGTGTGCACGCTACGCTCAACGGCAGCATGAGCATCGCGTCGCTACGCGCGCTGACGGCGCGCGACCTCCTCTGCCTGGCCTATCTCGGGGCTGTGGGTTCCGCGCTGGCATACGTGATGTACTACGATGCCATCGCTAAAATCGGTCCGACCCGGGCCGGCAGCTTCATCGCCCTCAACCCGCTGACCGCCGTGGTCGCCGGCGCCTTGCTGCTGGGTGAGCAACTGACCGGTGCCATGCTGGCCGGCGGCACCCTAGTGATCCTTGGCATACTGCTGGCCAACCGGGTGCCGGCGCCGCTCAGTTTACCTGGTTCCAGTGCAGGTTCACCTTGCCAGTCTGGCCCGGAACAAGGGTGACTGTGCTCAACTGCTGCTCGCCATTACGCGAGGCGACCAGGTTGTATCTGCCCGGCGGCAGCTTGACGTAGACCATCGGCCCAACCTGATTCAGTTGCAGCAGGGCTTGCCCCTGCCCCCCTTGAATCGTCAGGTCGACGTCCGGCGCATACTCGTTCTGCGGGCCGGTCGAGAAGGTCAGATGCAGGTTGTAGCCCTGGACCTGCTGAATAGCCCGAGACTCATCAAGACCAATACCGCCGGTGAGGTAGCTCACGCCATTCTGCTCTTGAGGCTGCAGGTTGACCCCGGACGTGTCAATCGGCTCCTGGTACTGCGCAGCCTGCAATTGCAGAGCAGGCCAGCCCTGCAGTACCGCGGCCAGTGCAGTGATTAACGCAAGTGTGCTGAAGGATTTCATTGCCATGACTCCTGCGCTACAGCGTCGATACCATTTTACCCCGCTCATCCGTGGCGTTTAGATCGATTCGGCGTGACGGACGCGGGCAATACAATGACGGTTTAATAGCGTGCTAGAGTCTGCGGCCCAATCTGAAGGTGGACCACGAATGGACCTCTCCCCCGCCGAACGTCAGCTGTTGCAGGACCACCATCTGGCCCTGTTCGAGGGTTGCGTGATCTTCGACACTCAACCGCCCATTGACGCAGCCAACCTGGCCCGACTCGAAACCCACCTGAACGGCCCAGTGCCTGAGCAACTGCTGCGATTGTGGCAAACCTGCTTTGGCGGTCGCGTGGGCTATGACCTGGAGGTGGTCTACAACGGCCACCGTCATCCGTTTTCCTTCAGCGAACTGTTCTATCCGGGCAGCGACGGTTATCGCGACCTTTGGGGCTGGATCGAGCACGAACTGGAGCAGGCCGAAGAAGCCGCCCGCGCAGCGGGGCACCCATGGAGCGGCAAGCTGGACTACCTGCCGTTCGGTGGTTTCGAGTACCTGGAACGCCTGTACGTGTGCGTCACCCCAGGGCCCGAGTACGGCGCAGTGATTGCCTGGAGCCGTGGACTGCCGCCAGCCTGGGCCGGCAGCCTGCACCAGGACAGCCTTGCCCGCATCGCCGATGACGTCGGCGCGCTGTTGCGCCTGCTGGCCTACGAAGCAGATCCCTTCGACCCAGAGACTGAATACAGCAGCGCCAGCGAACTGCTTGAAGCGCTGGATGAACTGGACAATGACGGCGAAGCGGGCATGGCGCTCAAGGCCCGACTGGCGGCATTGCTGCGTCAACGGGTGCTGGACTGGCGCCCGGCACTGGCTGACGGCAGCCTCGCCAACCAGCCCCGCTTGCGCCAACTGGCGATGCTCGATGCCGCCGAACACGGCGACATCGAGCGTCTGGACGCCCTGCGCAAAGCCGGCTGCGACCTGAGCGAGGCGCTGCGCGGGCACGCCGCCAGCCTGGAGTGCTGCCTGCAGCACGGGCACCTGGCAGCGGCCAACTGGTTGCTCGACCAGGGCATCCCGGTGCAAGCCGACACGCTCTTGGTGGCGGCTGCCCAGGTGACTCCGGCATTGGCTTGCCGCTTGCTGGACATGGGTGCCTTGAGCGACCCCAACGCCGTGCTGAGCGCCGTTGCCCAGGGCCACATGGAAAGCGCCGAAGTCATGGCCCGACCACTGCTTGAAGCATCGCAGGCCAGTGCCGACGCGTTGCGCAAAGCGCTGGTCGAGCGCGCCGAGCAGCAGCGTCGCGACGCCAAGCGGATCAAGGCTGGCAAGCTGTACAGCAATCTCGGTTTCGAACAGTACCTGGCCGAAGCTGAACGCATGGAAACATTTCTGCGCCAGCACGTGCACTGAGGCCTTGAACGGGCCCGCGACAGCTGAAGGTCGTGGGCAGCCGTTTTTTGAAATTATTTGTTACAACTGAGCGTGAAACTGAAGCTTCAAGGGCGCTTATCATAAAAACGTATCTGTTAATAATTCTCATAAACAACAGCGTTTTTATTTGTGTAGGTAGCTCCGCCCATGACACGCGAACTCACCCCCGGTCGTTCCTCCCGCCCCTTCATGGCTTCGGCAATCGGCCTGGCTGTCGCCTCGGTCTCAAGCTATGCCGTCGCCGACAAAGCACCGTCCTCCCCCCTACAGCTGGACAACATCAACGTCGACGCCCAGGCTGGCGGTGACTACAAGACCGAACATTCGGCCTCGAGCAAGTACGCCACATCACTGCTCGACACGCCACAAACCATCACCGTGGTGCCTTCCCAGGTCATCAAGGAGCAGCAGGCCCTGAGCCTGCGCCAGGTGCTGTCCAACGTCTCCGGCATCACCTTCAACGCTGGCGAAGGCGGCGGTGGTTCGGGCGACAGCATCAACATCCGCGGCTTCTCGGCCAACAGCAACATCCAGATCGACGGCCTGCGCGACAGTGCGCAGACCAACCGCACCGACACCTTCAACATCGAGCAGGTCGAAGTCATCAAGGGCCCCAACTCGGTGTTCGGCGGTGCCGGCACTACCGGCGGTAGCATCAACATCATCAGCAAGCAGCCCCAGAACCAGGCATTTACCCGCCTGGGCGGCAGCGTCGGTACCGACAACTACTACCGCATGACCCTGGACAGCAACCAGCCGCTGGAAGGCGTGGGGCAAGACAGCGCATTTCGCATCAACCTCATGGGCCACCAGAACGATGTCGCCGGTCGCGAGCAGATCGACCGGGAACGCTGGGGTGTCGCGCCGTCCCTGCGCCTGGGCCTGAGCGAGTCCACGCGCCTGACCCTGAGCGCCTTCCACCAGGTCGATGACAACCTGCCTGACTACGGCGTACCGGCCCTGGACGGCAAACGCCTGGCAGGGGTTAACCGCGACGACTATTTCGGCTGGAGGAACCTCGACAAGGAAGAGATCGAGCAGAGCTCGCTGACCGCCAACTTCGAGCATGATTTCAACGACAACCTGCGCCTGCAGAACCTCACGCGCTACAGCCATATCGCCCGCGATACCACGGTATCCGCTTCCCACGTCAATACCACCGGCGTCCCCCCGGGCCGTTACCGCCCCGCAGGCCCGCAAGGCTATGGCCGCGACGCGACCACCGAAATGTGGATCAACCAGACCAACCTGATCAGCAACTTCAACTTGCTGGGCATGCGTCACGACCTGGTCAGCGGCATTGAAGTGTCACGTGAAACCCTGGACCTGAAAACCTACGGCTATGGGCTGAGCAACGCCCTGTACCCTGCCAACGGCTACGACCTGAGCAACCCGCCGGGGTACTGGTCGGGGCCGGCCAACAAGGCCACCAGCGGCTACACCGAGACCGAGCTGAACAACCAGGCGCTATACGTGTTCGACACGATTGCCCTGCATGAGCAATGGGACCTGAACCTGGGGCTGCGCTACGACATGTTCAAAGGCGAGGCCCAGGGGTACGACGCCGCCCGTGTGCGCACCTCCGACTTCGAATCGAGCGACGAGAAACTCAGTGGCCGCGCCGGGCTGGTCTACAAGCCGACTGAGAATGGGCGCATCTACCTGGCTTGGGGCAACTCCTTCAACCCCTCCGCCGAAAGCCTGGCCTCCACCGGTGGCGGCCTGAGTGCTACCACTGAAAACCTCGCCCCGGAGAAAAACCAGACCTGGGAACTGGGCACCAAATGGGAGTTGCTCGACAAACGCCTGGAGCTGGACGCCGCCCTGTTTCGCGTCGAGAAGACCAACGCGCGCGAAACCATGGCCGACGGCTCGACCCAACTGGCCGGCAAGCAGCGCGTACAGGGCGTGGAAGTCGGCGTGACCGGGCACATCACTGAACAGTGGGATGTGTTCGCCAACTACACCTTCCTCGACAGTGAAACCCTCAAGGCCGCCGACACCGCAGCCGGTATTGCCCGTGAAGGCCAGGCGCTGGGCAACACCCCGCCACGCTCGCTCAACCTGTGGACCACCTACGAGCTGCCTGCTGGCTGGACCCTGGGCTATGGCGCGCGCTACGTCAGCGAACGCAACGTGACCTCCAGCACCAGCGCCAAGCTTGACGCCTATTGGCTGCACAATGCGATGGTGGCGTACCGGGTCAACGAGGACCTGGATCTGCAGCTGAACGTCAACAACCTGTTCAACAAGGACTATGTCGAACGTGTTCGTCAGCAAAACGGTACCGGGGCACGTTCTTCGGCAATCGAGTATGGCGATGCGCGTTCGGCGATTCTCTCGGCGACCTACGCGTTCTGATTGGTAGGAGCGAGGGTGCAACCTGCCTCGCGATTGCGTATGTCCTTCATATCGCAATCGCGGGGCAAGCCCGCTCCCACAGAAACGAAAAAGCCCGCGACCTTTGCAGGACGCGGGCTTTCTCTTACAGCGTATGGTGGGTCGTGTAGGATTCGAACCTACGACCAATTGGTTAAAAGCCAACTGCTCTACCAACTGAGCTAACGACCCGTTGGATGGCGCGTATAATACTGATTTCTAACAGGAAATCAACACCCCATCGCAAAATAATTTAAAAATATCGGGTCGGGTCCTCTACACCGGCGGCTTTGAAGCCCTCGGCGCGCAGGCGGCAGCTGTCGCATTTACCGCAGGCACGGCCTTCACCATCGGCCTGATAGCAAGAAACGGTCAGGCTGTAATCGACCCCACGGGCCATGCCGGCCTGGACGATCTGCGCCTTGCTGAGGTTCTGCAGCGGTGCCTGGATGCGAAAGCCTCGCCCTTCGACACCGGCTTTGGTGGCAAGATTTGCCATGCGCTCGAAAGCCTCGACGAACTCAGGACGGCAATCCGGGTAGCCGGAATAATCCACGGCGTTGACGCCGATGAAGATATCGCGGGCCTCAAGCACCTCTGCCCAGCCCAGGGCCAGGGACAGGAACACCGTATTGCGCGCAGGCACGTAGGTGACCGGGATGCCCTCGCTCGGCGCCTCGGGTACATCGATGCTGCTATCGGTCAGGGCCGAACCGCCAATACCGTCCAGGTTCAGGCCAATGACCTTGTGCTCGACCACGCCCAGGTCACGGGCAACCCGCGCGGCGGCGTTCAGCTCAGCGCGATGGCGCTGGCCGTAATCGAAGCTCATGGTGTAGCAGCTATAGCCTTCGGCCTTGGCCATGGCAACCACGGTGGCCGAGTCCAGGCCGCCGGAAAGCAGAATTACCGCACGTTTCTCAGTCATTGCATCACTCCTGTCAGCGTCCCGGTTCGTCGTTCCACAGCAGCTTGTGCAGCTGCATCTGAAAGCGAACCGGCAAATTATCGGCCACGATCCAGTCGGCCAGGTCGGTGGCGTTCACCTGATGGTGGCTTGGCGAGAACAGCACTTCGCCGGCGCGTTTTTCCAGGCCGTACTGAATGAGTTTGGACACCGCCCAGTCATAGTCTTCACGGGAACAGATAACGAACTTGACCTGATCGTTGGGGGTCAGCAGTTCGATGTTCTCGTAACGGTTGCGGTGCACTTCCTGCGAGCCTGGGGTCTTGAGGTCGACGACGCGGCTGACCCGGGTGTCGACCTTGGAAATATCCAGGGCGCCACTGGTCTCCAGCGAAACGTCGTAACCGGCGTCACACAACTGCTTGAGCAAAGGAATGGCATTGGGCTGGGCCAGCGGCTCACCACCGGTGACGCACACGTAGCGCGGCTTGTAACCGGCGACCTGGTCGAGGATCGAATCGAGGGTGCGGATGCTGCCGCCGCTGAAGGCGTATTCGCTGTCGCAATACTGGCAACGCAACGGGCAGCCGGTGAGGCGGACGAATACCGTGGGCAGCCCAGCGGTACGCGTTTCACCCTGCAAAGAGTAAAAAACTTCGGTGATACGTAATGTGTCTTGCATAGTCGCCACGGGCGTAACAGCTAAACAGGCTGTCCGCCTCCGTCAGGCACCGCTGAGAACCCGTCATCGCGTAGTTCGCAGCAGCGTGTTTCATAAAAGGGCAATGATTCTAACGAAAAAACCCGCGACTAGCGCGGGTTTCTTCTAAAACGGCTGGTTCAGAGCTTTTGCAGGTCACGCTGGGCCAGTTGTGCAGCCGAGGTCCCCGGGTACTGGGTAACCACCTGCTGGAGAATGCCCTTGACCCGGTCGGTGTGACCCAGGCGGCGTTCTACATCGGCCAGCTTGTACAGCGAGTCCGGCACCTTGTTGTGCTTGGGATACAGCTGGCTGACCTTGGCGAAGGCTTGCCCTGCAGCTTGCAGGTCGCCCTTGGCCAGGTTTACTTCACCGAGCCAGTACTGGGCGTTGCCGGCGTACTGACTGTTCGGGTACTTGCGCAGGAAGGCGTTGAACGCCTGGCTGGCCTTGTCGAAATCCTTGGCTTTGATCAGGTCGAAAGCAGCGTCGTAGTAGAGCTTCTCTTTCGCCGGATCACCAGGTTCGCTGCTGGCGGCAGGCTGTTGGCCGGCGGTAGCACCGGCGGCGGCGCCTGCAGCAGCACCGGCAGCGGCTTCGCCACCGGTTGGGGAATTGGTCGGAGTCGCGGCAGGTGCTACACCGCTTCCGATACGCCGATCCAGGTCCTGGTAACGCTCCAGGCTCTCCTGTTTCATGCGTGATACATCATTTTGCAGCTCTTCAATGATGCCTTGTTGACGCGCAATCTGCTCCTGCATTTGCTGCAGTTGCATGAACAGCTGGCCCTGTGCCGAGGCAGGGGCCGTAACCCCTCCCCCGGCATAGGCGCCGTTCGTACCATAACCCGCAGGTGGATAGCTGCTTGCGCCGCTATAGCCTGCGTTGTCATCAACAACAGGAACCTCAGCCCAGGCCATGAGAGGCAGGGTGAGAGCCAGGACGGTTACAGCACGACGGCACGTTCGCATATCGAATTACTTACGCAGTTCGACGCGACGGTTCTGAGCCCAGGACTGCTCGTCGTTGCCGGTAGCAACTGGACGCTCTTCGCCGTAGGAAACCAGTTCCAGCTGGGCAGGAGAAACGCCTTGCAGAACCAGGTAGCGTTGAACGGCTTTCGCACGACGCTCGCCCAGAGCCATGTTGTATTCGCGAGTACCACGCTCGTCGGTGTTACCTTCCAGCACGACGCGAGCGCCGTTGCCTTTCAGGTCCTTGGCATGAACGTCCAGAGCGCGCATGGCTTCTGGCTTCAGGTCCGAGCTGTCGTATTCGAAGTAGAAGGTGGTGATTGCGCGCAGAGCAGCTTCTTCGCTCAGGCTGCCGTCAACAGCGCCAGTGTTGGCACCGTAGCCAGCGTTAGGATCGACTTGGCCTTGGCCAGCGTCATCACCGCCCTTGGAGGAGCAACCTACAGCTACGGCCATGGCCAGAGCCAGCGCAGCAAACTTACCAAACTTCAGCATTTCCATCGTGAAACTCCTAATGAACCCCAGTGTGTTAAGTAAAACGTAAAGCGCCGCGTCAGTTCAGGTAAGGGGACCAGGACGGTTCTCTGACTTCGCCTTGAGCGGTAGGAAGCGGGAGCCTCACGCGTCCATTGAGAGAGACGAGCATCAAGACTCCCCGGCCCTGCTGGCGGGTGGCGTAGATTAGCATGGTGCCGTTGGGCGCAACAGTGGGTGACTCATCAAGACTGGTCTCGGAGAGAATCTTTACACTACCGCGTTGCAAATCTTGTGCAGCCACTTTGAAGTTGGTGAAACCTTGTTGGCGATGAATCATCACCAGGGTCTTTTCATCCGCCGACAGTTTAGGGTTGGCGTTGTAGTTACCCACAAAAGTTACCCGCTCTGCACCACCGCCGGAAACATTGGTTTTGTAGATTTGTGGTTTACCACCACGGTCGGAGGTGAAGTAGATAGTCGAGCCATCTTTACCCCAGAACGGTTCGGTATTGATACCAGGACCTGCAGTCACGCGCGACAGCTGGCGCGAGCCCATGTTCATCACGTAGATGTCCGGGTTACCGTCCTTGGACAGCACGAACGCCAGGCGCGAACCATCCGGCGACCAGGCTGGCGCACCGTTGAGGCCTTCGAAGTTGGTGATCTGCTCACGGCGGCCGGTATCGATGTGCTGAACGAAGATGCGCGGACGCTTCTGCTCGAACGACACGTAGGCAATACGCTTGCCGTCTGGTGCAAAGCGCGGCGACAGGATCGGCTCACGCGATTGCAGCAGGGTTACCGCCCGCGCACCGTCGTAGTCCGAACGCTGCAGGGTGTAACGGGTGTTGTTGGTCGAGAAGCGCTCGGCGGTCACGTAGAGCATGCGGGTGGAGAACGCACCCTTGATGCCGGTGAGTTTTTCGAACGACTGGTCGGCGATGTAGTGCGACATGTCGCGCAGTTGATCGACGCCGCCCGAGACGCTGCCGGTCAGCACTTGCTGCTCGGTGGCGACGTTGAACAGGGTGTACTGCACCTGCAGGCGACCGCCCGCTGGCACAATGCTGCCGACCATCACGTACTGGGCGCCCAGGGCTTTCCAGTCGCGGAAGATCACTTCGCTGGCCTGGCTCGGCTGGCTGATCATGTTCTGCCGAGGGATCGGCGAGTAATAACCGGAGTTGCGCAGGTCATTACCAATGATGTCAGCCATGTCTTCAGGCAGCACGCTGCCGCCCTGCAGACCGAACGGCACGACGGCGATCGGCGTGGCGCGATCGCTACCGCTGGTGACCAGAATGTTCTTTTCATCTGCTACGGCCAACCCTGCTGCGCAGCAGAGAACGACCAGCAGTCCTCGAAGAAGGTTAATCACAAGGCTAGATCCTCAGGTGTGAATGTCATCTTGAATGAACGATAGGGATTGAATTCGCTCGGTTTCAAGCCCTGCATTTCGGTTAAACGACCAATGTTCTTGACCGCTGCCACAGCCGAGCTGTCAAACGGACCGTCACCACTGGAGCGGGCTACGCTCACCGAGGTAATGGTGCCATCCGGCAACATGCCGATCTGCAGGACCACCGTCATGTTCTTGCGCGCAGAAGGTGGACGTGCCCAACCCTCGGCCGCACGTGCACGAATCAGATCGTCGAAGTCGCCGGCTACCTGATCACCCTGCTCGTCAGCCAGGGCTTGCTGCCGTTCGGTGGTGTCGGACAGAAGCTCGGCCAGGGCCTGGGCTTTCTTGTCTTCCGCCGCCTTGCGGGCTGCATCCTGTGCCTTCTTCTTGGCCGCATCGGCTGCAGCTTTCTTCTTGGCGTCTTCAGCGGCCTTTTTCTTCGCTTCCTCGGCCACTGCTTTCTTCTTGGCATCCTCGGCCGCCTTCTTCTTGGCGTCCTCGGCTGCTTTTTTCTTGGCTTCTTCAGCCGCCTGCTTCTTGGCCTCTTCGTCAGCCTTTTTCTTGGCTTCCTCTTCGGCCTTCTTCTTGGCGATGTCGGCCTGTTGCTTCTCGGCGGCCTTTTTCGCCTCTTCGGCCTTCTTGGCTTCGGCGGTTTTCTTCGCTTCTTCAGCCTTCTCGGCTTGTTCGGCTTTTTTCGCTTCGGCTTCGGCTCGCGCCTCTTCGGCCTTTTGAGCCGCTTCTTCTTTCTTTTGTTCCGCAGCCTTCACTGCCTGCTGCTCGACCTTCTTCTGCTCCATCTGCTCTTCTTCGGTTTGACGCGAAGCAGTCTTCTTGGCTTCACCGGCAATCTTCTGATTGGTCTGGGTGGTGGCCTGACTCTTGGATTTGAGCTGGTACAGGGTTGCCTGGACAATAGGCTTGGCCGGCGGCAGTTCCGGGGTCATGGCAAAACTGACGAACAGCATGCCGAACACCAGAACGTGCAGCGCAATGGCCCAGACGCTGGGCCAGAAATAGCTTTCCGAGGCGGATGGCTCTCGCTGTTGCATCAGGGCGCCTCGGTAATCAGGCCAACGTTACCGACACCTGCCTTCTGCAACCCGCCCATGGCACCCATGACCGCGCCGTAGTCGACGGACTTGTCGCCACGGATGAAGACCTGGGTCTGCTTGCCCTGGTCACGGCCGGCGCCGATGATCTTGGTCACGGCGTCGGTCATTTGCGGCAAGGTCATGGCCTTGTCCATCTGCTTGTCGGTGTCGACTTCGCTGCCAAGGTTCCAGTAGTAGGTCTTGTCAGCCTTGATCGAAATGGTCAGGACCTGGGTGTTGTTGTCCTGCGGCAAGGCTTCGCTGGAAACCTTGGGCAGGTCGACCTTCACGCCCTGGTTGAGCATCGGTGCGGTCACCATGAAAATCACCAGCAGTACCAGCATCACGTCGATGTATGGCACCACGTTCATTTCGGCGACCGGCTTGCGTTTGTGGCGAACTCGGGCCATGGGCTTTTACCTGATCACTCTTCGCTGGTGTGCACTTTACGGTGCAGGATGGCCTGGAACTCGTCGGCGAACGTGTAGTAGCGGCCGATCAAGACTTCACTGCGGGCAGCGAAACGGTTGTAGGCAATAACCGCAGGGATCGCGGCGAACAGGCCGATCGCGGTGGCGATCAGGGCTTCGGCGATACCCGGGGCCACGGTGGCCAGGGTCGCTTGCTGCGCCGAGGCCAGGCCGCGGAACGAGTTCATGATGCCCCAGACAGTACCGAACAGGCCGATGTACGGGCTGGTCGAACCGACAGTGGCGAGGAACGGCAGGCTCTGCTCGAGCTTCTCTTCTTCACGGGAGATGGCGACGCGCATGGCCCGGCCAACGCCTTCCATGACCGCATCGGGGTCGACGCCCGGCTGCTGACGCAGACGCGAGAATTCCTTGAAGCCGGCGCGGAACACCTGTTCTACGCCCGAATCCGGGTCCGGGTTGCTGCCAGCCTGACGGTACAGCTTGGACAGGTCGATACCCGACCAGAAGCGCTCTTCAAAGCTGTCCAGCGCACGACGACCGGCGCGCAGCATGGTGCTGCGCTGAAAAATCATGATCCATGACGTTACCGATGCGGCCACCAGAATCAGCATGACCAGCTGTACCACGATGCTGGCATTGCTGACCAGGCTCCACATGGAGGTATGGTCGACGACGTTAGCTTCCACGCTTAATCTCCTGCATTTGAATGAGTACCCGGATCGCCCGCCTCGGCAAAGGCCGCGCGCAGCGCTTGGGGGATGGCCCGGGGTTTGAAAGTATCGGCGCGCACACAGGCCACCAGGAACTGCCCCTCACAGAGCAGCGTTGCATCTTTTTCGCGCCATACCTGCTGCACGAAGCGCAGGCTGGCGCGGTTCAATTCAAGCACGTGCGCGGTAACCCGCAATTCGTCGTCCAATCGCGCTGGCGCGTGATAGCGCGCCTCGCTGGAGTGGACCACGAACAGCAGGTTGTCCTGCGCCAGTGCCGACTGGGCAAAGCCCAGGTCACGCAACCGCTCGGTGCGGGCACGTTCCATGAATTTCAGGTAATTGACGTAATACACCACGCCGCCGGCATCGGTATCTTCGTAATAGACACGACAACGATGTGCGAACGGCTCTAGCTCATTTTGCGCGCGCATACTCTAGTGCTAACTCCTCAGCTTGCCAATCCGCCCCGGCAACTGTTTTTCATCGATTATGTCGTATTGCCAGCGCGACTGAGGCATGCCCGCGGTTAGGACCACAGAAACGCTGGATAAATCTGTCATTCATCGGTCTGGGCAGAAAAACCCTCGCCACTGATCGATTCGCCCAGGCGGTTGGGGATGTTCAGGCCGAAATGCAGGTAGGCGTGACGGGTAACCACCCGCCCCCGTGGCGTGCGCATGATGTAGCCCTGCTGGATCAGGTAGGGTTCGAGCACATCCTCGATGGTGTGGCGCTCTTCACTGATGGCCGCAGCCAGGCTGTCGACCCCGACCGGGCCGCCATCGAACTTCTCGATCATGGTCAGCAGCAGGCGCCGGTCCTGGTGGTCGAAGCCGCGCTCGTCGACATCCAGCAGGTTCAGCGCCATGTCGGCGACCGGCTTGGTGATATGGCCCTTGCCGCGCACCTCGGCGTAGTCGCGCACCCGCCGCAGCAGGCGATTGGCGATCCGCGGCGTGCCACGGGCCCGGCGGGCGATCTCGAAGGCGCCTTCGTCTTCGATCGGCAAGCCGAGAATGCCACCGGAACGGCTGACGATGGTCGCCAGGTCCTCGGTGTTGTAGAACTCAAGGCGCTGGACGATGCCGAAACGGTCGCGTAGCGGGTTGGTCAGCATGCCGGCCCGAGTGGTGGCGCCGACCAGGGTAAAGGGTGGCAGGTCGAGCTTGATCGAGCGCGCCGCCGGCCCCTCACCGATCATGATATCGAGCTGGAAGTCTTCCATGGCCGGGTACAGCACTTCTTCGACGATGGGCGACAGGCGATGGATTTCGTCGATGAACAGCACATCGTGAGGCTCGAGGTTGGTCAGCAAAGCGGCCAGGTCCCCCGGACGCTCGAGGATCGGCCCTGAGGTGCTCTTGATCGACACGCCCATTTCCTGGGCGATGATGTTGGCCAGGGTGGTCTTGCCCAGCCCCGGCGGACCGAAGATCAGGGTGTGGTCGAGGGACTCGTTGCGCCCACGGGCAGCCTCGATGAACAAGGCCATCTGCTCACGCACCACCGGCTGGCCGATGTATTCGGCCAGGCGCAAGGGGCGGATCGCCCGGTCCTGGACCTCTTCACGGTCACGTCCGGTGGCGGCTATCAGGCGGTCAGCTTCAATCACTTAGATCATTCCCTTCAGACTGCGACGAATCAGCTCTTCGCTGCTCAGACCCTTGGCATCCACCGCGGCCACGGCCTTGCTGGCTTCCTGAGGCTTGTAGCCCAGGGAAATCAGCGCGCTGACGGCATCCGCTTCGGCGCTGGAGACGCTGGCAATCGGTAGCGGACCATTGGGCACAAGGGCAAACATGGCCGGAGAGGTTTCCCAGGCCTTGAAACGATCCTTGAGCTCGACCAGCAGGCGCTCAGCCGTCTTTTTACCAACCCCCGGGACCTTGACCAGGGCCGAAGCATCCTGGGCCTGGACACAGCGTACCAGTTCGTCGACCTCCAGGCCCGACATCAATGCCAGGGCCAGTTTGGGACCCACGCCATTGAGACGGATCAGCTCGCGAAACAGCTCGCGCTCGCGCTTTTCATGAAAGCCATACAACAGATGAGCGTCCTCGCGCACCACCAGGTGGGTGTGCAAGGTCACCACTTCACCGACCTTGGGCAGACGGTACAGGGTGGTCATCGGCACTTCGAGCTCGTAGCCCAGGCCGTTGACATCGACAATCAGGTGCGGCGGCTGCTTTTCAGCCAGGGTTCCGCGCAAACGTCCAATCACGTTCCGATCCTTCCTCTTGGGCACCGGCAAACGACCGGTCAACCCTAACAGCAAATGCAATGGCCGATGGCATTGCCCGGGCAAAATGTGTTTCAGCAGATGATGCTATCAGAGCCGCAAACGCCCACTGCGACTGCGCGCCGCCCCCAGGCCATGGGGCACCAGGCTTGAGCGGGTATGGGCGTGGCACAAGGCGATGGCCAGGGCGTCGGAGGCGTCGATCTGCGGTTTCTGCGTCAGTTTAAGCAGATGCATGACCATCATCTGCACCTGCTCCTTGTTGGCGCCCCCCGTGCCGGCAACCGCCTGCTTGACCTGGGTGGCGCTGTACTCGGCAATCTCCAGGCCTTCTTCGATGGCGGCGACGATGGCCGCGCCGCGGGCCTGGCCGAGCTTGAGCGCCGAATCGGCGTTGCGTGCCATGAACACCCGCTCGATGCCCATGGTCACCGGGCCGTGCTGGCGAATGATCTCGCGCACGCCACGAAACACGATCTGCAGTCGCTCCGGCAGCTCGCCCGCGCCGGTACGGATACAGCCGGACGCCACATACTCGCAGCCGCGCCCAGTATGGCGCACCACGCCATAGCCGGTGATGCGCGAGCCAGGGTCGATGCCAAGAATCAGAGTCATAACGCCTGCATACTCAATGACGCGTGATCGCGCCGTACTAAAAACAGAAGCCGGACCGGCTCGCAGGTGCAATGCATCTGCAGGCGGATCCGGCCTCGGACAAACCAGAAGCGAAGCTTAGCCGAGCTGCTCCATGACTTCGTCAGGAATTTCGGCATTGGAGTAGACGTTCTGCACGTCGTCCAGGTCTTCAAGCATGTCGATCAGCTTGAGTACCTTCTGCGCGCCGTCCAGGTCGAGTTCGGCACTGGTGGTCGGCTGCATGACGATTTCGGCGTCGGCAGCCTTGAAACCGGCCTCTTCCAGGGCATTACGCACGGCATAGAAGCTGTTGAACGAGGTGAAGACATCGAACGAGCCGTCGTCGTTGCTGACCACGTCGTCGGCATCGGCCTCCATCGCCGCTTCCATCAGCGCATCTTCGTCGACGCCAGCGGCAAAACTGATCTGCCCCTTGCGCTCGAACAGGTAGGCCACCGAGCCATCAGTACCGAGGTTACCACCGCATTTGCTGAAGGCATGACGCACCGCAGCTGCGGTACGGTTGCGGTTGTCGGTCATGGCCTCGACCATGATCGCCACGCCACCGGGGCCGTAACCTTCGTAGCTGAGTTCTTCGACGTTGTCGGCTTCGGCCGTGCCAGCACCACGGGCAACCGCCCGGTCGATGATGTCGCGGCTCATGTTCGCTCCCAGCGCCTTGTCCAGGGCCAGGCGCAAGCGCGGGTTGGAGGCCGGGTCGCCACCGCCCTGCTTGGCGGCAACGGTCAGCTCACGAATCCACTTGGTGAAGATCTTGCCTCGCTTGGCATCCTGGCGCTCTTTGCGGTGCTTGATGTTTGCCCACTTGGAATGACCAGCCATAACGCACTCCGAATCCTTTGTAACAATGCCACGCCCCGGCCGCGCTCATGCCCGACCGAGACCTTGAAATTCATGCGCCTTAACGCAAAGGCGCATCCATGTGGATGCGCCCGGGGTCCGCTTACTCAGCCTTGGGCTGTTCGCGCAGACGGATATGCAACTCACGCAGGGCCTTGGCATCGACCAGGCCCGGGGCCTGGGTCATGACGCACGCGGCGCTCTGGGTTTTCGGGAAGGCAATCACTTCGCGAATCGACTGGGCGCCGGTCATCAGCATCACCAGACGGTCCAGGCCGAAGGCCAGGCCGCCGTGCGGCGGTGCGCCGAACTTCAGGGCGTCGAGCAGGAAGCCGAATTTCTCTTCCTGTTCAGCCGCTTCGATACCCAGCAGACGGAAGACCGCCTGTTGCATCTCTTTGCGGTGAATACGGATCGAACCGCCACCCAGCTCGGTACCGTTGAGGACCATGTCGTAGGCACGCGACAGCGCGGTGGCCGGATTGGCCTCCAGCTCTTCGGGGCTGCATTTTGGCGCGGTGAACGGGTGATGCAGGGCGGTGAAGCTGCCGTCGTCGTTCTCTTCGAACATCGGGAAGTCAACCACCCACATCGGAGCCCACTCGCAGGTGTGCAGGTTGAAATCGTTACCGACCTTGATGCGCAGGGCGCCCAGCGCCTCGCTGACGATCTTGGCCTTGTCGGCGCCGAAGAACACGATGTCACCATCGACCGCTCCCACGCGATCAAGGATCACGTTGAGGTTGGCCTCAGGGATGTTCTTGACGATCGGCGACTGCAGGCCGTCGACGCCCTTGGCGCGCTCGTTGACCTTGATGTACGCCAGGCCCTTGGCACCGTAGATGCCCACGAACTTGGTGTACTCGTCGATGCGGCTGCGCGGCATGCTCGCGCCACCCGGCACGCGCAGGGCGGCAACGCGGCTCTTCGGATCGTTGGCCGGGCCGCTGAAGACCTTGAATTCGACTTCCTTGAGCTGGTCGGCAACGTCGACCAGTTCCAGCGGGATACGCAGGTCCGGCTTGTCGGAGCCGTAGCGACGCATGGCTTCTTCAAAGGTCATGTGCGGGAATTCGCCGAATTCCAGGTCCAGGACTTCCTTGAACAGCTTGCGGATCATGCTTTCGGTCAGGCCCATGATCTCGGACTCATCGAGGAAGCTGGTCTCGATGTCGATCTGGGTGAATTCCGGCTGACGGTCGGCGCGCAGGTCTTCGTCACGGAAGCACTTGGCGATCTGGTAGTAGCGGTCGAAGCCGGCCACCATCAGCAGTTGCTTGAACAGCTGCGGCGATTGCGGCAAGGCGAAGAAGCTGCCGGCGTGGGTACGGCTTGGCACCAGGTAGTCACGCGCGCCCTCGGGGGTGGCACGGGTGAGGATCGGCGTTTCGACGTCGAGGAAGCCGTTTTCATCGAGGAAGCGGCGGATGCTGGTAGTGATCCGCGAGCGCAGGCGCAGCTTCTCGGCCATTTCCGGGCGACGCAGGTCGATGAAGCGATAGCGCAGGCGGGTTTCTTCGCCAACGTCGGAGTATTCGTTGAGCGGGAACGGCGGCGTTTCTGCTTCGTTCAGTACGGTCAGCTCGTAACCCAGCACTTCGATGGCGCCAGACGCCATGTTGGCGTTGACCGCACCCGCCGGACGCGGACGCACCTTGCCGGTGATCTGCACCACGTATTCGCTGCGCACGCGATCGGCGGCGGCGAAGCTTGCTGCGCGATCCGGGTCGAAGACGACCTGGGCCATGCCTTCGCGATCACGGATATCGAGGAAAATCACCCCGCCGTGGTCGCGGCGACGATGGACCCATCCGCAAAGGGTAATTTCCTGACCTTCCAGGCTCTCGTTCAGTTGGCCGCAATAATGGCTGCGCATCATGATGGTGGTTTCGCTTCTCGTCATTCGTATGTTCAGTGGAGGCCCTGCAGCCCCAAAGGGCTAATAGTGCAAGACCCTGCCGGGGCAATCAACTCAGTCGGCCTTGTCGCCGCCTGCCAGGTTCTTTTTCGCACCGGTCTTGAAGTCGGTTTCGTACCAGCCCGTACCGCCCAGGCGGAACCCCGGGGCCGAGATCAGCTTCTTCAACGCAGGCTGCTCACACGCCGGACAATCGGTCAGCGGTGCGGCACTGAGCTTCTGGAGGGCTTCCATCTGGCGGTTGCAGGAAGCACATTGATAGTCGTACATGGGCATAGGCGTGTCTCGTTAACCACAGCGCAGGCTGGTTCAGGCAGTAAAGCGCGGGATTATATATGGTTAAGGAGTGCTGTGCAGCCCGGCAACCGACTAGCGTGTCACCTTCGCCCCCAACAGGTAGACCACGCAGACCACGCGGATCAGCCCGCTGAAATTTTTAACCCCGCCATGACGCAAGTGAACCTCACGGTCTACATACGACAGCACCGCGTTGACCGTGCACTGGTTGGCCTCGGCGATGCGCTCGAGAATGGTCCAGTAGATCTCCTCAAGGCGCAGGCAGGTGGCAAAGCCGTTCAGGCGCACCGAACGCGATAACGGCTGGGCCAGGCCCATATTGAAATCTGCCTCGAACGGATCGACGCCTTCCTTGTGCGCACCACCTGTGCGCCCTGTATGGTTCATCCATGCCGACATAGTCGTACCACGCCACTGTTTTAACCGGGAAACAAACCCGCGTGCGCTGTGCACGCCGGAACATGCCCTTAATAAAGCGCCGTGCCGTCGGTCGGTGCCAGCAGACTCACTCACTCTGCCTGTAGGAAGACTCGGTAATAAACCCGGTACTTGAAACACCGGAAACCACTTCCACACGAACTAAAACGCCCGAACTCAACAACAAGTTCGGGCGTTTGCAGTGGGCTCGAGAAACGCGAAGATCACTTTCCTTCGAGCAGAGAGCGCAGCATCCAGGCGGTCTTTTCATGCACCTGCATGCGCTGGGTGAGCAGGTCGGCGGTCGGCTCGTCGCTGACCTTGTCGAGCACCGGGAAGATGCTGCGCGCCGTGCGGGTGACCGCCTCCTGGCCCTCTACCAGTTGCTTGATCATTTCGTCGGCGGCCGGCACGCCCTCCTCCTCCTTGATAGAGGAAAGCCGCGCATAGATCGAATAAGCGCCGGGCGCCGGGAAGCCGAGGGCGCGAATACGCTCGGCAATTGAATCGACGGCCAGGGCCAGTTCGTTGTACTGCTCTTCAAACATCAGGTGCAAGGTACGGAACGCCGGGCCGGTGACATTCCAGTGGAAGTTGTGGGTCTTCAAATAAAGTACATAAGTATCCGACAACAGGCGCGACAAACCCTCGACGATGGACTTGCGATCTTCTTCGCTGATACCGATATCGATTGCCATGCAGTTCCCCTTTGCTTAGTGCTTGCTGATCAAGCGGGTACAAACCACTGTACCAAGAGTTTTCAGCCCCTGCAGCCTCGTGCCTGCGACACAGGGCTGCAGGCCGCGCGACACACGGTGGGCCACTGATTTGAGAAGCCCGGGGCTTTGCTGTTAAATAGGCAGCGTGCCGCCCGCGCCGATTGTCATTGCGCGGGCGCATAGGCTGACCTTTTTCACGTTTTTGCGCTTTTTGACCCGTGCGCGCCGTGAAGTCAGCTCTTCCTGTGATCCGCCTTATCAATGTGAGCCAACCAACATGTTCAAGATCGTCCACCTGTTGACGGGCGTTGCAGCTTTGCTGCTGTCCTTCATACCCAGCCTCAGAACCGAAGCCATTCCCTTCCTGCAGCAACCGGAGGCCGTTTATCTGGCACTCTTCGGCCTGCTCAACCTGGTCATTGCTCCCGTGCTTCCCCAGCATTACCGGGGCGTACGGCAACATCTGCAGCGTGCTGCCAGCGCCTTGCTGGTGCTTGCCGTGATCCTGCAGACCGTGACCCTGCTGGCCCGTCCAGAGCTCGGCAACCTGCCAGCGCTGGCCTGCGCCCTGCTGGCCAGCGTCCTGCATCTGATTGCCGGCTTCGCCAAAAACACGGCCTCACGCAGCCAGAACACCCAGTACGACATGTCCAATCGTGATACCGGTACCGTGAAGTGGTTCAACACGTCCAAGGGTTTCGGCTTTATCTCCCGCGACTCGGGCGATGACATCTTCGTTCACTTTCGCGCCATTCGCGGCGAGGGCCATCGTGTCCTGGTCGAAGGTCAACGTGTCGAGTTCTCGGTCATGAACCGTGACAAGGGCCTGCAGGCCGAAGATGTGATTGCCGCGCCACGACGCTGATCGCCAGCCACAAAAAAACCGCGACGGCATCACTGCCCATCGCGGTTTTTTTACACCCCAGAATCAGTAATGGGGCGGCGGTGCTTCTTCTTCACTGGCCTGGTACTGGCCGACCATTTCTTCGTAGCGCTTGAGCAGCGCCGCCATTTGCAACTGCAGGCGCTCAACGACCCGCTGCTGCTCGACCAGCACATCGTTCAAGGCCAGCAAGGTATCGTCCTGAAAGGCCAGCCGACTTTCCAACTCGGTCACCCGCGCTTCAAGGGTCATGATTCAAGCCTCCATGAACTGAAAATCGTCAACCAAGACCTCGGCCAGGCGCAAACGAACATCGGCCAACTGTTGTGGCGAATATTCAATCGCAGGCTTATTGCCCCAAACAGGCGCCGGCCAGGCCGGATCAGTGCGACGACGAACAATGACGTGCATATGTAGCTGGCTAACTACATTGCCGAGGGTCGCCACATTCATCTTGTCGGCGGCAAAGGTATCCTTGAGCACCTGCGCCAAGGCTGTAGTTTCTTTCCAGAGTTGCTGCTGATCTTTGTCATCAAGTTGAAACAATTCACTGATATCCGCACGGCGCGGCACCAGGATAAACCAGGGATAGTTGGCATCCTTGCTCAGCAGCAGGCGACATAGTGGAAAGTCACCCAGGCACAAGGTGTCTTGTTGAAGACGTTGATCCAGAACAAACACAGCGAAATCTCCTACAACAGCACAATACCTCGCCCACGCAAGCACCGCGAGCCACAGCCAGCAGGATACTCCTGATCGGCTGCCGCGGCATTGCCTGCTGCCGTATAAATGAAGAGACGCACTGTTTTGGCCCCCTACCGGCTGAAAAAAGGCCTGCAGACGAACGGGTGTTACGGTGCCCGATCGATAAAACGCTACTTTTCGCACCAAAATGAAGCCACCCATCCCCTCCTCGCCCACCGAACATCCACAAACTACTCAGCTTTAGCCTTCAGCGGTAACGCTTTGACTTTACGGGCAACTTTTTCAGTTATTCCATGGTAAGCGCCGACGGCTAACCAAAGGTTCTTTGACCCCCGGTTTCTCGGCACCTGGCCGCCCTGCACTGCAGAAAAGTGAAAATTTCGTGAACCCTGTTCGATTTTGTGCACGCTTGTTGCATTGTCATCCACCACAGTCGGCACGCCATCTGCATTGAAGCGGTGAGCGGCGACAAATTAACAACAGCTGCATGGGGTAACCAGGGAGTTTCAGAAGGTGCGGGCTAGCGTTTTTTACCTATCCTTAAACCGCCTGAAACAGCGCTGGAGTTGTACGGCCCGCAAAAAACGGGGCGTGATTTGCGACAAGGACATAACGGTTAGCGACATGACCGTAAAGTTACCGAAAGGTTCTTTGCCCCCATATCGCCAACGATGGTCAGCGTGATATACATTTCCGCCGACACAAAAAGAAAGAGCCGCGCTGTATAAAAAAATCAAACAGCGACGGCAGTACTCTTCCTAAAAACCAAAGGAGCAAATCACGATGCGCGTGATGAAGTGGAGCATAATCGCCCTGGCTGTTGCAGCCGGCACCTCGCAATTGGCAGTGGCCTCTTCTCAGGATGAGTCCAAGGGTTTTGTTGAAGACAGCAAGCTCAATGTCAAAACCCGCATGCTGTATTTTAGCCGTGACTTCCGTAACGTGCCTAATGATGAACAAAGCCGCGTTGAAGAAACCGGCCTGGGCTTCCTCGGCACCTTCCAGTCGGGCTTTACCCAAGGCACCGTAGGTGTCGGTGTCGACGCCATCGGCATGCTCGGCCTGAAACTGGACAGTGGCAAGGGTCGCGCCGGCACCGGCCAGTTCCCGCTGGGCGAGGATGGCCGTTCGCAAGACTCGTTCTCCGAAGGTGGCGCGGCGGTCAAGTTCCGCATCTCCGACACCGTGCTGAAATACGGCACCCAGTTCACCGCCCTGCCAGTTCTGGCGACCGACGACAGCCGTCTGCTGCCGGAAACCGTCGAAGGCTTCCTGGTTACCAGCAAGGAAATCAAAGGCCTTGAGCTGAACGCCGGTCACTTCACAGCACTGAATGCTCAATCGCAGTCCTACCACGACAGCATCGGTGGCAAGAACCGCACTACCTGGGTCAAGAACCCAGGCCTGACCCAGGCCGACGTATTCGGCGGCACCTATGCCTTCACCGACACCCTGAGCACCAGCCTCTACTATTCCAAGGTCGAAGACTACTGGCGCAAATACTACGCCAACGTCAACTGGGCACTGCCGATCAGCGACAAGCAAGGCCTGGTGTTCGACTTCAACATTTATGACACCAAGAGCGACGGCGCGGCCAACGTTACCGCATTCGATGGTGACAAACTTGATAACCGTGCGTTCAGCCTGTCGGGCGCCTACAACATTGGCGCGCACACCTTCACCCTGGCCTACCAGAAAGTTACCGGTGACGGCGACTATGCCTACGGCATCGACGGCGGCGGTACCATTTTCCTGGCCAACTCCATCGCCCGTTCCGACTTCAACGCCGAAGACGAGAAATCCTACCAGGCACGTTACGACCTGAACTTCGCCGAATACGGCGTTCCAGGCCTGACCTTCATGACCCGTTATGTCAAAGGTACCGGCGCCAACGTCACAGGCACCGACAACGGCAAGGAATGGGAACGCGATATCGAGGCCAAGTACGTCCTGCAGGAAGGTCCGGCCAAAGACCTGAGCTTCCGCATTCGTCAAGCCACCTACCGTTCCGGCGACGGCGTTTACTACGGTTCGCCATCGATCGACGAACTGCGCCTGATCGTCGAGTACCCGCTGAGCATCCTGTAAGCCTTAGGCTTTCAGTATCCCCAGTACGAAAAAGCCCGGCACTGCCGGGCTTTTTCTTGTCTCGATTCGGGCTGACAATGCCTTCGCGCTCCGGCATCCTGTACGTCACCGAATCGCCCCCGTACAATGCGGGGTCATTTAAAGTCTTAAGCAACCGACAACGGCCTACCATGCGCACCAGTCAATATTTGCTCGCTACCCAGAAAGAAACTCCTTCCGACGCGGTCGTCATCAGCCATCAGCTGATGCTGCGTGCCGGCATGATCCGCAAGCTCGCATCCGGCCTTTATACCTGGCTGCCGATGGGCCTGCGGGTAATGCGCAAGGTCGAAGCCGTGGTCCGCGAGGAAATGAACGCCGCTGGCGCCCTTGAAGTGCTGATGCCGGCCATCCAGCCTGCCGAGCTGTGGCAAGAGTCCGGCCGCTGGGAACAGTACGGCCCCGAGCTGCTGCGCCTCAAGGACCGTCACGGTCGCGAGTTCTGCGTGGGCCCGACCCACGAAGAGGTCATCACCGACCTGGCCCGCAACGAACTCAACAGCTACAAACAGCTACCACTGAACATGTACCAGATCCAGACCAAGTTCCGTGACGAGATCCGTCCGCGCTTCGGCCTGATGCGGGGTCGCGAGTTCATCATGAAGGACGCCTACTCCTTCCATGCCGATCCGGCTTCCCTGCAGGAAACCTACGATCGCATGCACCAGGCGTACAGCAACATCTTTACCCGCCTGGGCCTGGACTTCCGCCCAGTGCAGGCTGACACCGGCTCGATCGGTGGCAGCTACTCCCACGAGTTCCACGTGCTGGCCGAGTCAGGTGAAGACGATGTGATCTTCAGCGACAGCTCCGACTACGCCGCCAACATCGAGAAGGCCGAGGCCATCCCACGGGAAACCGAGCGCCCTGCGCCGACCGAAGCGCTGCGCCTGGTCGACACTCCGGACGCCAAAACCATCACCCAACTGGTCGAAAACTATGCACTGGCGATCGAAAAGACCGTCAAGACCCTGATCGTCCACGCCGCCGAAGAAGGCAAGCTGATTGCCCTGATCGTCCGTGGCGACCACGAACTCAACGAAATCAAGGCCGCCAACCTGCCAGAGGTTGCCAGCCCGTTGGTCATGGCCAGCGATGAAGAACTGCGCAACGCCATTGGCGCCGGCGCCGGTTCCCTCGGCCCGCTGAACCTGCCGCTGCCATGCATCATCGACCGCTCGGTCGCCCTGATGAGCGACTTCGGCATTGGCGCCAACATCGACGACAAGCACTACTTCGGCGTCAACTGGGAGCGTGATCTGCCGGTTCCGCAAGTGGCCGACCTGCGCAACGTCGTCGAAGGCGACCCAAGCCCGGATGGCCAGGGCACCCTGGTGATCAAGCGCGGCATCGAAGTCGGGCACATCTTCCAGCTCGGCACCAAGTACAGCGAAGCACTCAAGTGCCAGGTGCTGGGCGAGAACGGCAAGCCAGTGACCCTGAGCATGGGTTGCTACGGTATCGGCGTATCGCGCGTGGTTGCCGCAGCCATCGAGCAGAACTACGACGAGAACGGCATCATCTGGAGCGATACCCTGGCACCGTTCCAGATCGCCCTGGTACCGCTGCGCTACGAAACCGAACAGGTTCGCGAAGCCACCGACAAGCTGTATGCCGAACTGACTGCCGCCGGTTTTGAAGTGCTGCTGGATGACCGCGACAAGAAAACCAGCCCGGGGATCAAGTTTGCAGACATGGAACTGATCGGCATTCCACACCGCATCGTGGTCAGCGACCGCGGCCTGGCTGACGGCAACCTGGAATACAAGCACCGTACCGAGCGTGACGCACAGCCGCTGCCAGTGGCCGAGGTGCTGTCGTTCCTGCAAGCCCGCATTCGTCGCTAAGCCAACGCAAGAGTAATCATGTTCAAGCGAAGTACCATCAACCTGGGGGGCGCCGCACTGTGCGGCGCCCTGCTCCTCAGCGGTTGCGCCAACCAGATGTCCCAGCGCAGCGAACATGAGGAGCGCATCGAGCGCAAGCTGCTCGAACACAGCCTGCAGATCGATGTCGGAGACCCCAAGGTACTCGAACTGCCGCAGCGGCGTGTGCGCATCCATGAGCAGAAGAACTTCGAAGTCACCGAGTTCGAAGTGACTCGTCGCTACGATCGCTACACGCCTTACCAGCCCTGGCGCGAAGTCTACGAGATTCCGCTGGGCGCGGTGGCGGTGGTTGCCGGTGTCGGCGCCAACGTGGTCAACGTCTTTGCCCTGGGCAACCTGCCCGACAGCGTTACCCGTGACTGGTTGAGCTATGGCTTCGACGGCCTCAACCCGTTCATGAACGCCCAGTCCAACGGTCGTGCGCAGCAGAACCTGGCAGGCATCACCGAGGTGCAGAAGGACAAGCGTCAGGAGTACGCCAGCGTGCCGTGGAGCGAGCGGCCGGTAACGGTCATGGCTGGCAAGGTGAATCACGAGCTGACCACCGACCGTAATGGCGTACTGCAGCTGAACCTGCTCGACAGCCCGTTCAGCGAGCAGAACCTGACCCATATCGGCACCCTGCACCTGCAGGTGGCGGATGAAGACACCAATGTGCGTGGCGATGCCAGCCTGCTGATCAGCAGCAACTTGCGCGGCAAACTGGTGGAAGCCCACGAACTGATTTTCGATGACCTGGAAGACGATGAAGTCAGCCAGTGGGTGCATCGGGTCAAGCGTCTGTCGGAGCTGGGCCTGGAAGAAGAAGCCAGTGAACTGGAGCAAAGCCTGATCGAGCTGACCCGCAATGATCCGGAACTGCAACAGGAATTCCTCAAGTCGCTGACCAAGGACGCTGGCCGCCTGGTTGCCGACCCCGGCGTACACTGACCTGCGCGTTACCCGGATAGCGCCAGCCTGCTGGCGCTGCCCTCCTCAGTCCTGAGTGAACAGTTCCAGCTGTTCATGGGCGCCGCGCAAATCCTGCAAGCGCACGCCGATCCCCAACAGCCTCACCGGCTTGCCACCACGGGCAAAGGCCTGGCTGAGCAATTGCTGATAGCTGCCAAGGTCACGCCCCGCCCCTGACTGTTCAAGCGTGGTCTGGCTGAAATCATGGAACTTCACTTTAACGAACGGCTTGCCCGGGCGATAACTGTCGTCGATACGGGCCATACGCCCGGCAAGGGTTTCCATCAGCTCCGGGAGTTTCTCCAGGCAGCTGGCCAGGTCCGGCAGATCGGCATCGTAGGTGTTTTCCACGCTGACCGACTGACGACGACTGTCGTTCTGTACCGGTCGGTCATCGATCCCTCGCGCCAACCCCCACAGCCGCTCACCAAAACTGCCGAATTCACGGGCCAGGGCCAGACGGCTCCAGTCACGCAGCTCCAGGCAATTGCTGATGCCCAGGCGGCCCATCTTGTCAGCGGTGACCTTGCCTACCCCGTGCAGCTTGCTGACCGGCAAGGCGGCAACAAAGTCCTCGACCTCATTGGGGGTGACCACAAACAGCCCATTGGGTTTGCGCCAGTCGCTGGCGATCTTGGCCAGGAACTTGTTCGGCGCGACGCCGGCTGACACGGTGATATGCAACTGCTGGGCAACCCGACGGCGAATATCCCCCGCAATACGGGTGGCGCTGCCGGCGAACCAGGAACTGTCCGACACATCCAAGTAAGCCTCATCCAGTGACAAGGGCTCGATCAGATCGGTGTACTCGCGAAAGATACTGTGAATTTCTCGCGAGGCTTCCTTATACGCATCCATGCGCGGCTTGACGATCAACAGGTCCGGGCACAGCTTGAGGGCATGCCGCGAGGACATCGCCGAACGCACCCCGAACGCCCGCGCCTCATAGTTGCAGGTAGCGATCACCCCACGCCGCTCCGCCGCACCGCCCACCGCCAACGGCCGCCCGACCAGACGCGGGTCGTCGCGCATTTCGATGGCGGCGTAGAAGCAATCGCAGTCGATATGGATGATCTTGCGTTGAGACATAGGTAGCGTAAGAACAGGTTTAAAGTGATGTAAGCAGTATCTCACCCGATAGCGGCCCACGCATCACAACTAATTTATTCTCCGCCAGATACCCTGCAAGGCCCGCCCCAGCTAGCCTGCAGCCCTTTTCAGGCGCGCTAAGCGATTGAAGGAAAAAGGATTTCTGTAAATGAGCTATTGACAGCCACGGGCAAAACTGTAGAATCTCATTCCACAGGCGCGGGATGGAGCAGCCTGGTAGCTCGTCGGGCTCATAACCCGAAGGTCGTCGGTTCAAATCCGGCTCCCGCAACCAGATTCAGGAAAGGCCACTCTCACGAGTGGCCTTTTTCTTTGCCCGGAATAAAGCTCCAGGCAATTTTTTATTGTAAATCAACAATTAAGCGTTGACAGCCAAGCCCAACGCTGTAGAATCCGCCCCACAGACGCGGGATGGAGCAGTCTGGTAGCTCGTCGGGCTCATAACCCGAAGGTCGTCGGTTCAAATCCGGCTCCCGCAACCAAACAACAGAAAAGGCCACTTTGAAAAAAGTGGCCTTTTTTGCGTCTGTACCTCAAGCAATTCCCCTTACCGCGCCCTCCCCCTGCCGCTCAGGCAATATGAAACTTCTTTAACTATCCTCAAGGTGCTCAGCGGCCCGATCATACCGGCCATTACGTCTCCATAGGGATTGGTACTTTGACCGGATACACCCTGCTTGTCGCGCGCAAGCCACGAGGTGGTTGATGCGCACCCAGCCACCCGAAACACACGCTCCTGTTACTGCCGCACTGCCCAATGCCGAGCATCGCCTGCGCTGGCTCGAACGCCTGAGCAAGTACCGCCAGCCCATCGGCCTGGGCGTGACCTTGCTGCTGTTCGCTGTCGCACTGATCGCCTGCCGTCATCTGCTCAGCGAGCTGGACATTTATGCCCTGCACGATTCGCTGCTCAGCGTGCCGCCAACAGCATTGGCCGGCGCGTTGCTGGCCACGGTTGCCGGCTTCGTCATACTGCTCGGTTATGAGTGGTCGGCCAGCCGCTACGCCGGCGTTCAGTTACCGACGCGCACCCTGGTCATGGGCGGTTTCAGTGCCTTTGCCATCGGCAACGCCATCGGCCTGTCGCTGCTGTCCGGTGGCTCGGTGCGCTATCGCCTGTACGCCCGCCACGGTATCGGGGCCGCAGAAGTGGCACGGATGACCTTGTTTGCCAGCCTGTCCCTTGGCTGCGCCTTGCCGCCCCTGGCGGCATTGGCAACCTTGAGCAACCTGCCTGCCACCGCTTCAGCCTTGCACCTGTCGCCTGCGCTGCTGGCAGCGATCGCCCTGGCAGTACTTGGCCTGAGCGCGGCGCTGGTCTATGGCCTGTACCGTCGGCGACTGCCCGAACAACCATTGGCTGACAACCTGCTGGTGCAAGCAGGCCGGCGCACCTTGCGCCTGCCCGGCGCGCGCCTGAGCCTGCTGCAACTGCTGATTACCGCCCTGGACGTTGCCGCTGCCGCCACGGTGCTTTACCTGCTGTTGCCGCAGGCGCCGCCGTTTGGCGCCTTCCTGCTGGTGTATCTGCTGGCGCTGGCAGCCGGGGTACTCAGCCATGTGCCCGGCGGCGTCGGGGTCTTCGAGGCGATCCTGCTGGCGGCCTTTGCCGACCAGCTGGGGGCCGCGCCGCTGGCCGCCGCCCTGCTGCTGTATCGCCTGATCTACGTGGTATTGCCACTGCTGCTGGCCTGCGTCCTGCTGCTTGCCAGCGAAGCCAGGCGCCTGCTGTTTGCCCAGCAGGCGATCAGGGCGGCATCCGGGCTGGCAGCCCCGGTGCTGGCGGTGCTGGTGTTTCTCTCCGGCGTGGTGCTGCTGTTTTCAGGCGCCACGCCGGAAATTGATGAGCGCCTGGAACACCTGGGGTTCCTGGTGCCGCACCGATTGATCGACGCCTCGCACTTCGGCGCCAGCCTGATTGGCGTACTGTGCCTGCTGCTGGCCCAGGGCCTGCGGCGGCGCCTGTCGGCCGCCTGGATACTGACCACCATCCTCTTGCTGGTCGGCGCCCTGCTCTCGCTGCTCAAGGGCTTCGACTGGGAAGAGGCCAGCATCCTGACCTTTACCGCCTGCCTGCTGGCCGTCTTCCGGCGCTCCTTCTACCGCCCCAGCCGCTTGCTGGAACTGCCGTTCTCACCGGTTTATCTTGTCGCCAGTGCCTGCGTACTGGGCGCGTCGGTATGGCTACTGCTGTTTGCCTATCAGGATGTGCCGTACAGCCATCAACTCTGGTGGCAGTTCACCCTCGATGCCGATGCCCCACGCGGCTTGCGCTCGGCACTGGGCAGCGCGGTGCTGCTGGTGATCGTCGCCCTGACCTGGTTGCTGCGCACTGCACGGCCAGTCATCCACCTGCCCACGAGCGAAGAACTGCAACGCGCCAACGCTATCCTGCAAGCCTCCGATCAACCCGACGGCGGCCTGGCACTGACCGGCGACAAGGCCTTGCTGTTCCACCCCAATGACGATGCCTTCCTCATGTATGCCCGCCGTGGTCGCAGCCTGGTGGCGCTGTATGACCCGATCGGCCCGGCACATGAGCGCGCCGAGATGATCTGGCAGTTCCGCGACCTGTGCGACGTGCATCACGCCCGCCCGGTGTTCTACCAGGTGCGCGCGGAGAACCTGCCCTTCTATATGGACATCGGCCTGACCGCAATCAAACTGGGCGAAGAGGCCCGAGTCGACCTCAAGCGCTTTGACCTCGACGCCAAAGGCAAGGAAATGAAAGACCTGCGCTACACCTGGAACCGCGGCGGCCGCGACGGTCTCAGCCTCGAAGTGCACGAGCCGGGGCAAGCCCCGCTGGAAGAACTCAAGGCCATCTCCGATGCCTGGCTCAGCGGCAAGAACGTGCGCGAGAAAGGCTTCTCCCTTGGCCGCTTCAGCCCTGAGTACCTGCAACACTTTCGCATTGCCCTGATCCGCTTCGAAGGGCGCCCGGTAGCGTTTGCCAACCTGCTGGAAACCCGCAGCCTGGAACTGGCCAGCCTCGACCTGATGCGCGCCCATCCCGAAGCGCCGAAGCTGACCATGGAATACATGATGATCGGCTTGATCCAGCACTATAAGCAGCACGGCTATGGGCGCTTCAGCCTGGGTATGGTGCCACTTTCCGGGCTGCAACCACGGCGCGGCGCGCCACTGACCCAGCGCCTGGGCTCGATGGTGTTCCAGCGCGGCGAGCAACTCTACAACTTCCAGGGGCTGCGCCGCTTCAAGGACAAGTTCCAGCCGGACTGGGAACCTCGCTACATGGCCGTGCCGGCCGGACTCGATCCGCTGGTGGCACTGGCCGACACCGCCGCCCTGATCGCGGGCGGCCTGACTGGATTGGTGAAACGCTGATGATTCGACGTTACTGGCTGTATCTACTGGTACCCCTGCTGTTGGCCTTGCTGGCTGCCGCTTTGGGCTTCTGGCTATGGACCCGCCCGGCTCCCGAGGCGAGCCTGGAACACCTGAGCCTGAGCGATGGCAGCAGCCTGATCCGGGTCAACCCGGGCACCCGTACCAAGGCGCGAGTGGCCATCGCCGTGCCCCAGGACCAGGCCCTGAGCGAGAAGCAACTGCTCGACCTGAGCCAAAGCGGTGAAGCGCAGATGGTCCAGGTGATCCTTCCACCTGCCGATTGCAGCAAGCAGCAGCAAGCCCTGCAGCAAGCACTGCAACAACTCCAGGGTACCCCGACCCTGGTGGCCGGGATCGGTCCTGGAGCGGCCCAGGCCTGGAACTGGCTCGCCAGTCAGACCGATGACAAGGCCCAGGCAATCTCGGTGGACTTCACGCTCGAACAACCCGGCTGCGCCACGCCGCTGCCCAAGTCTGCCGCCCACGGCCACTGGAGCGTGGCCTGGAACGACAACCCGGATGACGCCAGCGCGGCGTTCGTCCGCGACCAGCCGAACGCCGAGACCAGCATCAGCGACTATGACATCCATCTGCCACAGGTGCTCAAGGCCCAACTGACCCAGGCGCTGGTGGGGGAGGATGGCAACGCCATGAGCATCCCGGTGGTCGAGGTGCCTGCCGGGCAGACCACCGATACCGTGACCCTGTTTCTTTCTGGCGATGGCGGCTGGCGTGACCTAGACCGCGACGTGGCCGGTGAGATGGCCAAGCTCGGCTACCCGGTGGTCGGCATCGACACCCTGCGCTACTACTGGCAACACAAGACCCCGGAGCAGAGCGCCATCGACCTCTCCGAGCTGATGCAGCACTACCGGCAGAAGTGGGGCACCAAACGCTTCGTGCTGACCGGCTACTCCTTCGGTGCCGACGTGTTGCCGGCGATCTACAACCGCTTGCCAGCCGAAGACCAGAAGCGCATCGATGCGGTGATCCTGCTGGCCTTTGCCCGCAGCGGCAGCTTCGAAATCGAAGTCGAGGGCTGGCTGGGCAATGCCGGCAAGGAAGCACCGACCGGACCGGAGATGGCCAAATTGCCGGCCGCCAAGGTGGTCTGCGTGTATGGCGAGGAAGAGGCGGACGAGAGCGGCTGTACCGACCATACTGCGGTCGGCGAGCGCCTGAAGCTGCCTGGCGGGCATCACTTCGACGAAAACTACCCGGCGCTGGCCAAGCGCCTGATCGGTGACATCGAAAACCGCCAGGGCAAGACCAGCATCGCCGAGCAGGATTGAAGCGCGCCTTTGCGCGCAGCTGCAAGCTACAAGCCTCAAGCTGCAAGCTAGAGCCGTGCGCGATTTGCTCTAGCTTGCAGCTTGACGCTTGAGGCTTGCCGCTCCCTAGATCTCTACCTGCGTCCCCAGTTCGATCACCCGGTTCAACGGCAAATTGAAGAACCTCAAGTTGCCGTTGGCATTCTTCAGCAAAAAGGCAAACAACAGCCCCCGCCAACGCGCCATGCCCACCAGCCGCGACGCAATCACCGTCTCGCGGCTGAGGAAATAGGTGGTACGCATCGGGCTGAAATCCAGCCCTTCCAGATGACAGAGCTTCAACGCCGCTGGCACATCCGGCTCATCCATAAAGCCAAAGTGCAACAGCACCCGATAGAAACCCTCGCCATACGCCTCGACTTCAAAGCGCTGCTGCGCCGGCACCCGCGGGGTGTCCTCGCTGACCACGGTCAACAGCACCACCTGCGAGTGCAGCACCTGGTTGTGCAGCATGTTATGCAACAACGCGTGAGGCACGGCATCCGCACGTGCGGTGAGAAACACCGCCGTGCCTTCGACCCGATGCGGCGGCTGCACGCGAATGCTGCTGATAAACAACGGCAACGGCAGGCTGCCCTCGTCCAGGCGTTCTACCAGAATCTGCTTGCCGCGCTTCCAGGTGGTCATCAAGACAAACAGGACAATCCCCGCCAGCACCGGAAAAGCCCCGCCCTGAACGATTTTCGGCACGTTGGCGGCAAAGAACAGGCCATCGACAAAGAGAAAACCCAGCAAAATCGGCACCGCCAGCAGCGGCGGCCATTTCCACAGCAGCAACATCACCGTCGACACCAGCAGGGTGGTCATCAACATGGTGCCAGTCACCGCCACGCCATAGGCCGAGGCCAGCGCCCCGGAAGACTCGAAGCCCAGCACCAGCAGAATCACCCCGACCATCAGCGACCAGTTCACCGCACCTATATAGATCTGCCCCTGTTCGTCACTGGAGGTGTGCTGGATCTGCATGCGCGGCACATAGCCAAGCTGAATGGCCTGGCGGGTCAGGGAGAAGGCCCCGGAAATCACCGCCTGGGAGGCAATCACTGTGGCCAGGGTGGACAAACCGACCAACGGTATCAGCGCCCAGTTCGGCGCCAGCAGATAGAATGGGTTGCGCGCTGCCTCCGGGTTTTGCAGCAACAGCGCGCCCTGGCCGAAATAGTTGAGCACCAGCGCCGGCAGCACCAGGGCAAACCAGGCGCGGGCAATGGGTTTGCGGCCAAAGTGGCCCATGTCGGCATACAGGGCTTCAGCGCCGGTCAGGGCCAGCACCACGGCGCCAAGAATCGCCACGCCCATGCCCGGGTGGACAATAAAGAAGCGCACCGCCCATACCGGGTTGAAAGCCTTGAGCACCTCCGGGCTCTGGGCGATGCCATGCACGCCCAGGGCGCCGAGCACCACGAACCAGGTGACCATCACCGGACCAAAGAGGATGCCAATGCGCGCCGTGCCATGCTTCTGGATCAGGAACAGCGCCACCAGCACGATCAACGCCACCGGTATCACCCAGTGGTCGATGCCGTCGAAGGCCAGCTCCAGGCCCTCTACCGCCGACAATACCGAAATCGCCGGGGTGATCATGCTGTCGCCGTAGAACAGCGCCGCGCCGATCAGGCCGCAGCCGACCATCAGCGCCTTGAGCTTCGGGTACGGCGTCGAAGCGCGCCGGGCCAAGGCGGTCAAAGCCATGATGCCGCCCTCGCCCTGGTTGTCGGCGCGCAGGATGAACACCACGTACTTGATCGTCACCACCCAGATCAGCGACCAGAAAATCAGGCCGAGGATGCCCAGCACCCCATCATGATTGACCGGTACGCCATAACCGCCTGAAAACACCTCCTTGAGGGTATATAAGGGGCTAGTGCCAATATCGCCGTAAACCACTCCGACCGCCGCCACCAGCAGGCTCAACGGCTTTGCCACCGAATGCCCGGAATCGGCCTGACTACTTGCCTGAACCATCCATCACTCCCGCCACCAGGCCCCTTGCACCAGACACAGGCACACTGCCGCGAAGCATAGCTGAGCGTTCGTCGTATTTCTGCTGGTCAAGTGACTTTGCGCTCGCTAGAATTGCGCACTTTTTGATCAGAGGCGCCCAAAGCGCCCATCAGGTTTGCCCGCCTGCCCGGCCCCGCAAGCCCTTCAACACCGAGGTTAGTCATGTCCACCACCCCTACGCCCACCACGCCCAAGGTCGGCTTCGTTTCCCTGGGTTGCCCCAAGGCCCTGGTCGATTCCGAGCGCATCCTGACCCAGCTGCGCATGGAAGGTTATGAAGTCGTGCCCACCTACGAGGACGCCGACGTGGTGGTGGTCAACACCTGCGGCTTCATCGACAGCGCCAAGGCCGAGTCCCTGGAAGTGATTGGCGAAGCCATCAAGGAAAACGGCAAGGTCATCGTCACCGGCTGCATGGGTGTCGAGGAAGGCAGCATCCGCGATGTGCACCCGAGCGTGTTGTCGGTGACCGGTCCCCAGCAGTACGAGCAGGTGGTCAATGCCGTGCACGAAGTCGTGCCGCCGCGCCAGGACCATAACCCGCTGATCGACCTGGTACCGCCTCAGGGCGTCAAGTTGACCCCGCGCCACTATGCCTACCTGAAGATTTCCGAAGGCTGCAACCACAGCTGCAGCTTCTGCATCATCCCGTCGATGCGCGGCAAGCTGGTCAGCCGTCCGGTCGGTGAAGTGCTGAGCGAGGCCGAGCGCCTGGTCAAGGCCGGGGTCAAGGAGATCCTGGTGATCTCCCAGGACACCAGCGCCTACGGCGTCGACGTCAAGTACAAGACCGACTTCTGGAACGGTCGCCCGGTCAAGACGCGCATGCTCGAGCTGTGCGAAGCCCTCAGCAGCCTGGGTGCCTGGGTGCGCCTGCACTATGTGTACCCGTACCCGAACGTCGATGACGTGATCCCGCTGATGGCAGCCGGCAAGATCCTGCCGTACCTGGATATCCCGTTCCAGCACGCAAGCCCGAAAGTGCTCAAGTCGATGAAGCGCCCGGCCTTCGAAGACCGTACCTTGGCGCGCATCAAGAACTGGCGCGAGCAGTGCCCTGAGCTGGTGATCCGTTCGACCTTCATCGTCGGCTTCCCGGGTGAAACCGAAGAAGACTTCCAGTACCTGCTCGACTGGCTGACCGAAGCCCAGCTCGACCGCGTCGGCTGCTTCCAGTATTCGCCGGTCGAAGGCGCCCCGGCCAACGACCTGGGCCTGGACGAAGTGCCGGACGACATCAAGCAGGAGCGCTGGGACCGTTTCATGGCCCACCAGCAGGCCATCAGCACCGCACGCCTGCAACTGCGCATCGGCAAGGAAATCGACGTGCTGATCGATGAAGTCGAAGAAGAAGGCTCGGTTGGCCGCAGCTTCTTCGATGCCCCGGAAATCGACGGCAACGTGTTCATCGACGGCAACCACGGCTTCAAGCCGGGCGACACGGTTCGTTGCCGGGTAACCGACGCCGACGAGTACGACATGTGGGCCGAACCGATCTGATTCGGCGCCGGTAAAAAAGCCCCGCCAGCAATGGCGGGGCTTTTTTTTGCAACTATCGTTTCCTCAATTGCCCCGAGGAGAGCACCGCCATGCGCAGGCAGATGACCGTGCAGACGCCCAGCCTCAGCGACTACCCGGAGCTGGCGCGGGTGTGGGAAGCCTCCGTGCGTGCCACCCATGACTTTCTTCCCGACAGTTACATCTGCCTGCTGCGCGAGCTGCTGCTGACCCAGTACCTGGACGCGGTGATGCTGATTTGCTGCAAAGACGCCAGGCAGCGTATCCGCGGCTTTGCCGGGGTCGCCTGCGGGCGGGTGGAGATGCTCTTCATCGACCCCGAGGCACGCGGCCAGGGCCTGGGCTCACGGCTGCTGCGGGTGGCCATTGACGAGCTGCACGCCGAGCAACTGGACGTCAATGAGCAGAACGCCCAGGCCCTTGGCTTCTACCTGCACCAGGGCTTTGAGGTGGTCGGCCGCTCGGAAACGGACGGCATGGGCCAGCCCTACCCCCTACTTCATATGAGGCTAATTCGTACGCAGTCTGCCCGCTCCGGCTGAAGGCTTGTGTAATCTTCCTCTGAAATGCCGCGAAACAGCAGATTAATGGTCGGATCGACGAATGTTCCCGGCCCCAAGCCAGCCGGGGCAGTTACAATAGGCACCTTTCCCTGTGCCTACGGCTGTCGTCATGTCTGAACCCATTCGCCTTTCCAAACGCCTCATCGAACTGGTCGGTTGCTCCCGGCGGGAGGCCGAGCTGTACATCGAGGGCGGCTGGGTCACGGTGAACGGCACCGTGATCGACGAGCCGCAGTTCAAGGTCACCGAGCACAAGGTCGAACTGCGCCAGGGTGCCAAAGCCGAAGCCCTGGAGCCGGTCACCCTGCTGCTCAACCAGCCCGCCGAACTGGACGTCGACAGCGCCTGTGCCAGCATCAGCGCCGACACCCTCTCGCAAGAGCACAGCTACAGCCGTCGCCCGCTCAAGGGCCACTTCGCCCGCCTGAGCTGCGCCGCGCCATTGCAAGAAGGCGCCAGCGGCCTGCAGGTGTTCACCCAGGACTGGCGCGTGACCCGCAAGCTCAATGCCGACCTGGCCAAGCTCGAGCAGGAATACATCGTCGAAGTCAGCGGCGAGATGATTGCCCACGGCCTCGAACGGCTGAACCGTGGCTTCAACTGGAAGGGCAATGAACTGCCAAAGATCAAGGCCAGTTGGCAGAACGAAACGCGCTTGCGCATGGTCCTGAAGAACCCGCCCGCCGGGCTCATCAACCTGCTCTGCAGCAGCGTCGGGGTCACCCCGGTGAGCATGCGCCGGATCCGCCTGGGCGGCGTCGCCATGAGCAAGCTGCCACTAGGCCAGTGGCGCTACCTGGCAACCAGCGAAAGATTCTAAGCAACACGGCGCCGTCACCCGGGCGGCGCCCCTGAACAGGATTGTCCCAATGATTCACAACGATGTACTGCGCAGCCTGCGCTACCTGCTGGACGTCAACGACGCCAAGCTCACCGATATCATCAAGCTGACCGGCTTCGAGGTGTCCACTGCCGATATCGCCGCCTACCTCAAGAAGGAAGACGAAGAAGGTTTCGTGCGCTGCCCGGACGAGGTCATCGCCTATTTCCTCGACGGCCTGGTGATTTTCAAGCGTGGCAAGGACGACTGCCGCCCGCCGCTGCCGATCGAACTGCCGGTGACCAACAACATCGTCATGAAGAAGCTGCGCGTGGCCTTCGAGCTCAAGGAAGACGACCTGCACGCTATTCTCAAGGCCGCCGACTTCCCGGTGTCCAAGCCGGAACTCAGCGCGCTGTTCCGCAAGGTCGGGCACAACAATTACCGCCCTTGCGGCGACCAGCTGCTGCGCAACTTCCTCAAGGGCTTGACCCTGCGGGTTCGTGGCTGAAGCGGCGATGAACTACAGCGTCGCACCGATCGGCTACGTCCGCTCCTGCTTCAAGGAAAAATTCGCCATTCCGCGCCAGCCACAGCTGGCGCCGGCTGCCCGCGGGGTGCTGGAGCTGCTGCCACCCTACGACAACGGCGAGGCGGTGGCCGGCCTGGAGCAGGTCAGCCATGTCTGGCTGCTGTTCCTGTTCCACCAGGCCCTGGAAGACAAGCCACGGCTGAAGGTGCGCCCGCCACGGCTGGGCGGCAACAAGTCCATGGGCGTGTTCGCTACCCGTGCGACGCATAGGCCCAATGGCATAGGCCAGTCCGTGGTAAAGCTGGAGAAAGTCGAGGCAGGGCGCCTTTGGCTGTCTGGCATCGACTTGCTCGATGGCACGCCGGTGCTCGACATCAAGCCCTATGTCCCCTACGCCGACGCCGTGGCCGGGGCAGTCAACCAGATGGCCGACGCGCCGCCTGAGGCGATAGCGGTATACTGGAGTGATGCTGCCCTGCCCCAGGCCCGCGAGCACGCCTTGCGCCTTGCCGAGCCGCTGGTGGAGCTGATTGAGCAGTGCCTGGCCCAGGACCCGCGCCCCGCCTACCAGGTACCACCACCCGAGCGCGTGTACGGGGTGAAGTTCTGGGATGTGCAGGTGCGTTGGCACTACCCGCAGCCGGATCAGATCCGGGTGCTGGAAGTGGTGATGGACCTGTAGGTAGCGTCCTGCGCTTCATTGGGCCTGGCTGGCGAGCCAGTGGGAGCGGGCTTGACCCGCGATGAGGCCAGTACAGCCAGCACATCAGGTATCGCCTGGATTGCGGGGCAAGGCCCGCGCCCACAAGTCCGCGGCATGCAGACCCGCTACTTCAGGCACAAAAAAAGCAGGCCGAAGCCTGCTTTTTTGTTTTCAGCGCCGCTTACTTCTCGACGAATGCACGCTCGATCAGGTAATCGCCTGGCTCGCGCATACGTGCCGAAATCTTCAGGCCGAAGCTATCGAGCACTTCGCTGGTCTCGTCGAGCATGCTCGGGCTACCGCAGATCATCGCGCGGTCGTCCTGCGGGTTGATCGGTGGCAGGCCGATGTCGCTGAACAGCTTGCCGCTGCGCATCAGGTCGGTCAGACGGCCCTGGTTCTCGAACGGCTCGCGGGTCACGGTCGGGTAGTAGATCAGCTTGTCACGCAGGGCCTCACCGAAGAACTCGTTCTGCGGCAGGTGCTCGGTGATGAATTCGCGGTAGGCGACTTCGTTGACGTAGCGCACGCCGTGGACCAGGATGACTTTTTCGAAGCGCTCGTAGGTTTCCGGGTCCTGGATGACGCTCATGAACGGCGCCAGGCCAGTGCCGGTGCTCAGCAGGTACAGGTGCTTGCCCGGGTTCAGGTCGTCGAGCACCAGGGTGCCGGTAGGCTTCTTGCTGATGATGATTTCATCGCCTTCCTTCAGGTGCTGCAGCTGGGAGGTCAGCGGGCCATCCGGCACCTTGATGCTGAAGAACTCCAGATGCTCTTCCCAGTTAGGGCTGGCGATCGAGTAGGCGCGCATGAGCGGGCGGCCGTTTGGCTGTTGCAGGCCGATCATCACGAACTGACCGTTCTCGAAGCGCAGGCCCGGATCACGGGTGCACTTGAAGCTGAACAGGGTGTCGTTCCAGTGGTGAACACTGAGGACACGTTCGTGGTTCATGTTGCTCATGTACGGGCTCCTGAAGAAAAACGCGGCGCTAAGCGAGAGCGCGATTGCGCAATAGTTTAGTGCCAGCGACAATATCTGTTAAATGAATTATCAAGATATGTCTTATCGGTTATATAGATATGCGATTTACCCTTCGTCAGCTCCAGGTGTTCGTTGCCGTGGCCCAGTACCAAAGCGTCTCGCGGGCCGCCGGGATACTGGCGTTATCGCAATCGGCCGCCAGTACATCGATCACTGAACTTGAGCGCCAGTCCAGCTGCCAGCTGTTCGACCGCGCCGGCAAACGCCTGAGCCTCAACGCCCTGGGGCATCAACTGCTGCCCCAAGCGGTAGCCCTGCTCGACCAGGCCAAGGAAATCGAGGACCTGCTCAATGGCAAGTCCGGTTTCGGCTCGCTGGCAGTGGGTGCAACGCTCACTATCGGCAATTACCTGGCCACCCTGTTGATCGGCAGCTTCATGCAGATCCACCCGGAAAGCCAGGTCAAGCTGCATGTACAGAACACTGCGCATATCGTGCAACAGGTTGCTCACTACGAAATTGATCTGGGTCTAATCGAAGGCGACTGCAACCACCCCGACCTGGAGGTCCAGCCCTGGGTCGAAGATGAGCTGGTGGTGTTCTGCGCGCCTCAGCACCCCTTGGCCAAACGCGGCCAGGCGAGCATGGAGGAGCTCACCCACGAGGCCTGGATCCTGCGTGAACAGGGCTCGGGCACCCGCCTGACCTTTGACCAGGCCATGCGTCACCACCGCTCCAACCTCAACATTCGCCTGGAACTGGAGCACACCGAGGCGATCAAGCGCGCGGTCGAGTCGGGCCTGGGCATCGGCTGCATCTCGCGCCTGGCCCTGCGCGATGCCTTTCGTCGCGGCAGCCTGGTGCCGGTGGAAACCCCGGAACTGGACCTGGCCCGACAGTTCTTCTTCATTTGGCACAAGCAGAAGTACCAGACCTCCGCCATGCGCGAGTTTCTCGAACTGTGCAGAAGCTTTACTGCCGGTGTCAGCCGCAGCGACGAGATCGTGCTGCCGACCATCGCTTAAAGCAGGATCACCGCCCAGACCAGGCCGACCATGCTCAGGGCGACGAGCTGGGCGGCACTGCCCATGTCCTTGGCGTTCTTCGACAAGGGGTGGCGATCGAGGGAAATACGGTCGATCGCTGCCTCTACCGCTGAATTGAGCAATTCGACAATCAGCCCCAGCAAGCATACGGCGATCAGGATCGCCCGCTCGGCGCGGCTGACATCCAGCCAGAACGCCATCGGGATCAACAAGACGTTGAGCAGCACCAGCTGGCGGAACGCTGCCTCGCCGGTGAACGCGGCGCGCAGGCCATCGAACGAATAGCCGGCGGCATTGAAAATACGTTTAAGGCCGGTCTGGCCCTTGAAAGGCGACGACATAGAAGGTCACTTCATCCACTGAAAACGCTGCAGCCTAGTGTAGGCGGGGTTAAAAAAGCGTGAAGGCCAAAGGCCTTAACCGGCTGAAACCGATTCCAGTTGTTGCAGCAGCAAGGCGGCCTGGGTCCGGGTACGTACGCCGAGCTTACGGAAGATCGCCGTGACGTGGGCCTTGATGGTGGCTTCCGAGACGCTCAGCTCGTAGGCAATCTGCTTGTTCAACAAACCATCACAGACCATGGTCAGCACCCGGAACTGTTGCGGCGTCAGGCTCGCAAGGCCTTCACTGGCGGCCTTGGCCTCAGCAGACACATCGACTTTCTCGAAAGCCTGCGGCGGCCACCAGACTTCACCGTCGAGGACCTTCTGCACTGCGTCCTGAATCACTTCCAGGGGGCTGGACTTGGGAATGAAGCCACTGGCGCCGAATTCACGGGACTTCACCACGACCGCGGCTTCTTCCTGAGCCGAAACCATCACCACCGGAATCTGCGGATACTGACCGCGCAGCAGGACCAGTCCGGAGAACCCGTAGGCTCCAGGCATGTTCAGATCCAGCAGCACCAGGTCCCAGTCGGCCTTTTCAGTCAGGCGGGTTTCCAGTTCGGCGATGCTTGCCACTTCAACCAGACGTACATCCGGGCCCAGGCCCAGGGTAACGGCCTGGCGCAGCGCGCTGCGAAACAGCGGGTGGTCATCGGCAATCAGGATTTCGTATGTGGCCATCGATCTAATGATCCTGTTCTGTGCAGGCGCAGGAAGGAAGAATAGGCGCCTGGCGGGCAACTCGGGGCTACGGCGACGCCGTATGCCCAACAGGCACATCGAGGCCAGGAAAAACAGCGTTTCAAGCCTTCGTCGTGCCCGAATCGGCGCCAAGGATGCCGAGCCCGGACCGGGTGGTCAAGTTCAATACCCGCCGCGCTCGCCGACCCTGGCCACCAATCTGCCCATTATGCAACAAAGTCCCGCGCCTGCCCCTTGTACTATAGGAAGGTATGCAAACGCTGGTGCACGGTATCCTGCTCATCCAGCGGCAATTGATGCTTGGCACTCAGGTAATGGGTGGTAAACACATCCAGGTAGGCGTCCAGCGCTTGCGCTGCGCGCTGATCGCCAGCCAGTTCCAGGCACATGGCCGCCACTTCGGCGGTGCAGAAGTGATCGTCACGCTTGGAGCGGCGCAGGCGATAGCGCGATATCTGCTCAGGTTGCAGGCTCAGCACCGGGAAGCGGTTGAGGTACGGGCTCTTGCGAAACATCTTGCGTGCTTCGGTCCAGGTGGCATCCAGCAGAATGAACAGCGGACGCTTGCCCGGCGTACGTACCACCTCGTTGACCACCCGCCCAGGCTCGACGAACTCGCCGGGGAAGACGATGTAAGGCTGCCAGTACGGCTGATCGAGCAAGGCCAGCAGTGACTCGTCGACGGCCGTTCGCTGCCAGCCGAATGCCGAGGTGTCGGCAATCAGGTCGGCGATCAGCCAACCGGTATTGGTCGGCTTGAGTGGCTCGGTGTCATGCATCAACAGGCAAATGCCCGAGTCGGCCGGTACTTGCGGGCGCCAGGCGCACAGGCAATAGCTGAAAATGACCCGGCACTGCGGGCAGCGTGGCGCCCGAGAACCGCGGGCAACGAAGGGTTTGACACTGCGTGCCAAGCGTTCGGCGCGCAGGCGCGATACGGCATGGCTCATGACTGGGCGCAACGTAAGCAAGAAAGGGATGGCACTGCACGGACTCGGCAAGACGGGAAACCCACGCAGTTTATCAGAGCCTGCTTACGGGTTGAGGGGAATTGCCGTGCAGCTATAGCGGCGACTCCCTATAATCTTCAACCTGTCGCTACCCGCTGGCATTGCCGTTGCGCCGTGACGGAACACCGTGCGCCGTTGTTGGTCCAATTGCCAGTTACCGAACCAGGAGAGATACATGCTGCGTTTCATCGTCCCGTCCCTGAGCCTGTTGCTCGCCCTGCCCCTGGCGGCCAATGCCGCGTCCAAGCAGGAATACGAGCTGAGCCAGATGCTGCAAAAAGTTGCCACGCAGAGCAGCGTGGGCACGCCGCGGGCGATCAACGAAGACATCCTCGACCAAGGCTACACCGTTGAAGGCAAACAACTGATCAACCACCTCAGCGTACGCGCCAGCCACGCCCAGCAAATGCAGGCCAACCCGGACAAGGTTCGCGACCAGTTAGGCGCCAGCGTGTGCAAGAACAGCGGTTTTCGCCAGTTGCTGGCCAAAGGCGCGGTGTTGACCTATCGCTTCACCGAGTACAAGAGCAACCGCATGGTGGGTGAACAAGCGTTCAATGCCGCCAGTTGTGGCCTGACCGTCAAGAAGTAACCGCCTTAGGCAACCCGCTCCCTGTCGCGCCGTTGTTTTTCATCGGCGCGCAGTTCGGCCACCAGGGCCTGGATGTACCGCGAGTGCCGCTCCCCTCCCCCCAACCGCCGCAGGCACTCCTGTTCAAGGCTCAGGTTATTGGCCTGGGCTGCACGCTCCAGCAACTGGTATAGCTGCTCGTCGAGCTCTAGATCAAGCCGTTGCATATTGCAGCCTCCCTGCACCGCGACTGTCGCTCTGAACTTCAGTTAACCACCCTCGCGCAATGATTGGATCCCAGCTGACGAGCGGTCTGTGCTTAAGCGCGGCCTGACGGCGTGTCTCGCTCGTATCATTCGGCATAAACGCGTGCCAGGGTCTAGATTGATAGCAACCACCCTTCATTTTTCGGGCAAGCAAAGGGGGTTGCCCAGCGACGCTTTGCGCACATGAAGAACAATAAGTTGTATGGACCCATTACCACTGCACTGAGACCTTGCAGGTCTACTGCACTGCTCGGGGGTCACACTCGAGCCACGGCAGCCAGCGACACATGCAGTGTCGCGGCCGGGCAGCCCATTGAAGCCCGGTCAGAGGTTTTGCTGCAGAAGGAGACGCTTGAATGCCTTACCAACCGAACGAACTGCTTTCGAACCACTTCAAGGACAACGGAATCGACCTGAGCAAGATTGAAGAACAACTGGACCTGGTTGCGCCCAACAGCCCTAACCTGCCGCTGTACCGCGATATGATGCTGACGGTCCTGCGCATGGCCCACGACGACCGCAACCGCTGGAACGCCAAGATTACCCTGCAGGCCCTGCGCGAGCTTGATCACGCCTTTCGCACCCTGGAACAGTACAAGGGTCGACGCAAGGTCACGGTGTTTGGCTCGGCCCGCACCCCAATCGAACACCCGATGTATGCCCTGGCCCGCGAACTGGGCGCAACCCTGGCGCGCTCCGACCTGATGGTTATCACCGGCGCCGGTGGCGGCATCATGGCCGCCGCCCATGAAGGCGCAGGCGTGGAGCACAGCCTGGGCTTCAATATCACCCTGCCGTTCGAGCAACATGCCAATCCCACCGTGGATGGCACCGACAAGTTGCTGCCGTTCCACTTTTTCTTCATTCGCAAGCTGTTCTTCGTCAAGGAAGCCGATGCCCTGGTGCTGTGCCCGGGTGGGTTCGGCACGCTGGATGAAGCGCTGGAAGTACTCACCCTGATCCAGACCGGCAAAAGTCCGCTGGTGCCAGTGGTGCTGCTGGACTCACCAGGCGGCACCTTCTGGCAGGATGCCTTGAATTTCATCACCCGCCAGTTGGAAGAGAATCGCTACATCCTGCCCAGTGATATGAAGCTGCTACGCCTGGTGTACAGCGCCGACGAGGCCGTGGAGGAAATCAACCAGTTCTACAGCAACTATCACTCCAGCCGTTGGCTGAAGAACCAGTTCGTGATCCGCATGCAGCATCCGCTCAGCGAAGCAGCGCTGTTTGATTTGCAGGAAGGTTTTGCGGACTTGCGCCTGAGTGGCCACTTCCATCAGCACGCTTATGGCGGCGAACACCATGACGAAGCGCGCTTCAGCCACCTGACGCGTCTGGCGTTTGCCTTCAACGGTCGCGACCAGGGCCGCCTGCGTGAATTGGTGGATTACATCAACCTGTCGGAAAACTGGGCCAAGCCTGAACCCATGCACACCACCCAGCGCGCACGTGAAGCGCTGAAAGTTACCTAGGGTCAGTCATCCAGCCCTCGGCCGCTTAACAAGCGGCCGACAGCTTCCATGGAAAAACCACGGTAAACCAGAAAACGGGTTTGCTGTGCGCGGCTGCGCGGATCGGTCGGCAACTGGCCAGCGAACTTGCGTTGCCAGACGTCCAGCAACCGCGCCGACCAGTCCACACCACATTCACGCAGGGCCTGATCGATATCGCCACGGTGCAGCCCGCGCTGGCCCAGCTCTTCACGAATACGCGCCGGACCATAGCCCGAACGTGAACGGTAGCTGATGAAGCTTTCCAGATAACGGGCTTCGCTGAGCAGGCCCTCTTCCGTCAGACGGTCGAGCTCCTGGTCAATCAGTTCGGGGGGAGCACCGCGCTGACGCAACTTGCGCGTCAGCTCGACTCGACCGTGCTCGCGACGTGCGAGCAGGTCCATGGCTGTCCGCCTTACGGCGACGGGAGTATCGAGTACGGCGGACATGGGTGCGATCAATAATCAGCGTTAGCGTCAGCCAGGTCTTCCGGCTCAGCCTCGGCTACTGCCGCTTTACCGGCGGCTTCGACAGCACCGGCGTTGAGCAGCTTGTCGCGGATCTGCTTCTCAAGGGTGGCAGCGATCTCCGGGTTCTCCTGGAGGAACTTGGCCGAGTTGGCCTTGCCCTGACCGATCTTGCTGCCCTGGTAGCTGTACCAGGCACCGGATTTTTCCAGGAAGCCGTGCAGCACGCCGAGGTCGATGATCTCGCCGTTGAGGTAGATGCCCTTGCCGTAAAGGATCTGGAATTCAGCCTGACGGAATGGTGGCGCAACCTTGTTCTTGACGATCTTGACCCGGGTTTCGCTGCCGACCACTTCGTCGCCTTCCTTCACCGCGCCGGTACGGCGGATGTCGAGACGGACCGAAGCATAGAACTTCAGCGCGTTACCACCGGTGGTGGTTTCCGGGCTGCCGAACATCACGCCGATCTTCATGCGGATCTGGTTGATGAAGATTACCAGGCAGTTGGCGTTCTTGATGTTACCAGTGATTTTACGCAGCGCCTGGGACATCAGACGCGCCTGCAGGCCCACGTGCATGTCGCCCATTTCGCCTTCGATTTCGGCCTTGGGTACCAGGGCCGCCACGGAGTCGACGATGATCACGTCAACGGCGTTGGAACGCACCAGCATGTCGGTGATTTCCAGAGCCTGTTCGCCGGTATCCGGCTGCGAGACCAGCAGGTCGTCGACGTTGACGCCCAGCTTGCCGGCGTATTCCGGGTCCAGGGCGTGCTCGGCGTCAACGAAGGCACAGGTAGCGCCCATCTTCTGCGCCTGGGCGATCACCGACAGGGTCAGGGTGGTTTTACCGGACGACTCAGGGCCGTAGATTTCGACGATACGGCCTTTAGGCAGACCGCCAATGCCCAGGGCAATGTCCAGGCCCAGGGAGCCGGTGGAAATGGCCGGAATCGCCTGGCGCTCGTGGTCGCCCATGCGCATGACCGCGCCTTTACCGAATTGACGCTCGATTTGCCCCAGGGCCGCAGCCAAGGCGCGCTTCTTGTTGTCGTCCATTGAAGTCCTCACGTAATCGATAGGGCCTGACGGCCAGAACACCTGTATAAGTAGCCAGTATTATTCCACAGGGTTTTCTTCCCGCCTACCCCCGATGTGCATTTACTCTGCACCAAGCTGTAACAAGCCCTCTAGCGCGGCGATTACCGTTTGTCGGCGTACCGCATCACGGTCGCCGTCGAAGTGCCGGCGCTCGCTGCTGACATGGCTGCCGTCGGCCCAGGCCAGCCATACGGTACCCACCGGTTTTGCCGGCGAGCCGCCATCGGGCCCGGCCACGCCGCTGACCGCCACGGCAAAGCGCGCGCCGCTGGCCGCTTGGGCGCCGCGGACCATGGCCTCGACCACTTCCTGGCTGACCGCCCCGACCTGGCCGAACAACGCCTCGGGCACCGCCAGTTGGCGAGTCTTCTGGCTGTTGGAGTAGGTCACGTAACCGGCTTCGAACCACGCCGAACTGCCCGAAGTGCGGGTGATGGCCTCGGCGATGCCGCCCCCGGTGCAGGATTCGGCAGTGCTCACTTGGGCATTGAAGCGGCGCAAATGTTCCCCCAGGCGGGCGGAAAGCGCAGTGATCGGGTCCATGGCAGGCTCCTTGAAAGTCTGCCGCCTACCCTACACCAGCCGCGATCAGCTACACAGCCTCATTGCGCCAGCGCCCGCACATAGGCCTGGCAAGCGCGCAAGGCGATCAGTCCGCGGTCACCGTCGTCGGTGATGGCGACAATTCGTCGAGCATGCGCCGGGTCAAGTCGGGCGCGTACGGGGTCATGATCCAGGCTGCCGGTGCCGGCGGCGGCAGGCACGCCGGCGCAACCGGCGGCGTCGCGCTCGACCAGGACCGACAGCCGCAAGTCAGCAGTAGCCAGGCGATCACGCAGGCGTGCCTGAGTCTGTTGGCCATCGAGTAGCTCCTGATAATGTTGTTGCTCACTGAGCTCCAGCCGTTGCGCCAGCCCCTGGCGTTGCAGGCGTTCGGCGACCAGTTGCGCGGCAGCGGACTCGGCCTGGGCTTGCCACTCCCGACCATGCTGTTCGGCTTGCTCCGCCATTTGCCGGCCCATGCGCCAGCCCTGGACCTGCCAGGTCAGCGCACAGGCCAGCAGCGTCAGCAGCAGGCATGCCCCCGACTGCAAGCGGCTCAACACAGCACCTCACGGGCCCTCGCCCAGAGTTTCAGGCGATCCTCCAGGCCATTGAGCCCGCCGTTGATATGCCGGGTGATGCGGTTGAACTCGCTGCGGTCAGCCAGTTGATTGAGGCCGCGCGAGTGCCAGAACCAGGCAGCAGACTCGGCTGCCCATTGCGGTTGCTCCAGCAATTGCGGCTGCTTGAGCAAGCGCTCGTCGCCAAACAGGGCCATGCTGCAGGCCCGGTAGTTGTTGCGCCCGGTGACCTGGATCAGGCCCCGGCCGCAGTACAGTTGACCGTCGCCATCCGCCTCGGCGGTATTGCCCAGGCGCAGGGCCAGGGTGCCAGTGTCGTAGCGCGCCAGGTAGCGGTCATTGCCCAGCTCCTTGACGTAGCGTAACTGGCCGGACTCATGGCCGACCTGGGCGAGGAAGGCCGCTTGACGCCGCGGGGTATCGATTTCCCAACGGGCCATGGCGGCATTTAACGCAGAAACAAAAACGCCCGCTTGCTGGCGGGCGTTGGGGAACATCAACTGCAGCGTTTTTTCAGTTAGCGCCATTGATACCTCATACGTATTGCTTAATCCATTCAACGAGAGACACCGCCTTTGCGCGGCCTGGCGCCCTTGGCCCGAGCCTTGCCCTGCTTGCCACCATTGCATTCGACCGTGGTCGTCCAGCCGGACGCCGTGAACACTTGCTCCACCGACTCCACCAGGTACTCACCATCGAGCCCGATCTTGAAGCCCTTCAACTCCACGCTCCGTTCGGTGAACAGATCTGTACGCCCGGGCATATCCAGTCGGACACTGGCGGTACTGCGGTTGAGCGCCGCCAGCTTGGCTTTGGCCACCTGCTCGGCGCAGGCCTTGTCGGGGTAAAGGTGGCGATCGGTGTGAACCGGCGCCAGCCCCTGCGGTGTCTCGGCGCTCGCCAGGTCGACCACCATGAGCTGGCCACTACGCTTGTCCTGATGACGAGTCTGGACCGCCTTGTAGGTCCCCTTGTCGGCCAGGCGAAACTGCCAACGCGTGACATCCGCCCGACGCACGCCGACAACGCCAAGCGCCTTGCCACTAGCGCTCTTACCACCCTGACGCGGTAGCACCAGCAGGATGCCGTCGCCGACCTTGGCCGTGCAGTCGTACTGTTTGGCCAAACGCGTGATGAAGTTGAAGTCCGATTCGTTGAACTGATCGACCCGCAACACCCTGGTCAACACCGGACACGCCGGTTGCCAGCCGTTACGCGCGGCGATATCACGCACGATCTGCTGCAACGGGATGTTCTCCCAGCTGCCGCTGCGCGTGGTCTTGCCGGTACCGCGCATATCGCTGGCCTTGCCACGAATGACCACGCTGTCGGGCGGCCCGGTCAACTCGACTTCATCCACGGTGTAGCACCCCAGACGGGTCAACGTCTGGCTGGCGTACCCCAGGTGAATCTCGATCAGCGCGCCACGCGCGGGCAAGGTCACCGCACCGTCGCGATCATCGATACGCAGCTCGAAATCATCCGACTCCATGCCAGGCTTGTCCGAGGTGCGCAGTAGCAACAAGCGATCATTGATCACGGTGGTAATGTCGTTGCCATCGGCGACAACACGAAAAACAGGTTGCATGGCTCATGCTCCAGAAAAGCAGCCCCCGCACGGGGCGGGGGCTGCTGGTTGCACGGCAGGCCGGGGTGTCAGTCCCATAGCTGTACCGTGACATCGGTAGCGGCGATCAGGTCTGGCAATTGAACCAGCACCCCGGCGCGAAAAGGCTGGGGTTCGCCGGCCAGCCCCTGATTGGCATTGAGCACCGCCTCGACGCTGCCATTGAGATGCCCGTAGTAGTGTTGGCAAAGGGTATCGAGCACGTCTCCTTCAGAGGTTCTGCAGGTCGTCGCCATAGCTCACAAACTCCAATGTAAAGCCCTGCTTTCTGGGGATGCCCCCCGCCAACAGGTTGCTCTGATCTTCATCGATGCTGAGCAGGCACCAGTTACCCAGGACCTCGCCGTAACCGGTGATCAGACTTAAGGGGCGCAACAACCGTCCGATGCTGCGCAACGTCTGTAACTGACCCAGGCCGCCCTTGAAGGTGGGAAATATCACGCCCCGAATATTGATTTTTTCCTCGCCCAGGCTCACCGCCTGCTGGGCGGCACTGCGCGTGAGACGCTCCTGGCCGACCCAGCGAAAGCTGGTCTGGCGCCGCAATTCTTCGAAGGCTGCCGTGTCGAGGTTGAAGTAGTAACCCGGCGACTCACCATCCAGCGGTTGCAGGATCAACAGGTGCGGGAAAGGTTTGACCGCCTCCGCGGCTGGGGTGACGGTAGGGGCGAAACTGCCGGTGGGTAGAATATTGCCCAGCGATGGGCTGATCTTGCCGGCAATTCGGTTGATCGTCGCTGCTGCCTTGGCCGCCTGCTCGCCGAATGCCTGAACCCGCTCCTGAACCTGCACCACTACTGCCAATCCCTGATCGTATTTGGCCGAGACGCGGTTGACGGCCGCTTGTGCGCTATGGATGGCGCGCATCGTACGTTGCAGCTTTGCCCCGATAACCGGCCCGACAAAAGGGATGGCCTCAAGCTCGGCAACAGCGCCGCTGATGTCGCTGACAGCGCCGTTCATCGGTGCCAGCATGTCATCGGCGCTACGCCGCCCCGCCTGCCCTGCCGCCACCACGAAGCGCAGCGCCGACTGTAGCTGCTGCATGTAGGTCATGGACTCTCCTTAAACGTAAACATGGGGAACGTCGGACAACTGCCGAGAGTTCGCCATGCGCATCAGTTCCTCGAATTCACGGCGGACCATGGCCTGCAGGTTCTGGGCGAGCAGCATCGGGTCGGTGACGCTGCCCTGGACCGTGATTGGCATGCTGGGGGTAAAGGTGAATTGCTGGGTAACCGATTGCGGCTGGCCAAGCCCTTCGCCCACCGGCTTTATCGGCGCTGGCAGGGTGTCGTTTGCAGGCGTTGCACTCACCAGTGAACGCGCCACCTCACCCGGTTGTGCAGCCACCGGTCTAGTGGGTTGCGCCTGGGTGTCGGCAGGCTTTTCTCCCTCAGCGCAAGACACCATGCGCTTGCCCAGCCAGCCACCGATTGCATCACCCGCCATCCCACCGAGCATGGCGCCAATGGATGTTCCGATTACCGGGACGAACGAGCCCACCACGCCACCAATGACCGACCCCACCAGACCGCCAGCAGCCGCACCGTAACCCTCGGCTTTTTCTTCCGGGGTGTCGGCAGTCATGAACGTTGCGACAGTATTGATACCCGCCGTGAGCAAGGCCGGGCCACGAACGCCCTTGATCGCCGCACCAATCTTGCCGGCAGCACCCACCGGGCTGGCGGGAGGCGCTGGCGGCGGTGTGGACGGACGTGGCGCAGGCGCCGGGCGCGTCGGAGCCCGCCGAGTCGATGCGCGAGGCTGGCGTTGCGGAGCCCTGCGTTGCGACGTCCGGCCTTGCGGCGCCTTTCGCCCGTTGCGGGTCGGCTTGCGGCGCTGACCCGGCGTCCTCACGCAGCAGCCAATGTCACTGGCATTGACGACAAACACATTGAGCGGGTTATTGAGCACATTTACGTTCGACAGGTCAGTGCCCTGCCCTGGACCGCCCGCAGCCCCCTCCGGCGTCGGCTTGCGTTTGAGCCTGTTCAAAAGGCCCTTGGCAGCTTCACCACCTTTGAGTGCCAGCAAGGTCGTACCGAGCACCGTGGCACCCGCTACCAACCACTTGAGCGCATCCGGAGCGGCCGTGAATTCTTTGGCCTTGGCAGCCACGCCCAAGGCCAAGCCATCCGCCAACGGCCGCAGGGAATCACCCAAGCTGCGTAGCGCCTCATCGACCGCGTTGGACGCTTCGCTCAAACGCTGATCAGAAGTTCCACGGCGTGCAAGCAAATCCCTGTCGAGCACGCCCTTGGCACCCGAGGCTTCGGTACTGCCTAGTGCCTTGTCCAACGTTTGGTTCTGCGCTGCGGACAGACTGTCGGCAGCGCCTTCGCCCGTTCCCTTGCGCTGAAACACTATGTGCTCCAGCGCTTTCTCCAGCTCATCCGGCCCGCTCACCTGAGGTTTTTTCTGAACCTCGCCGACCAGGCGTGCCGCCTCCTTGGCTGACACATCCTGGCCAACCGCGAATCTGGCCGCCACGGGGGCGTAAGCAAGGGCTTTATTCAAGCCCATCCCCGTGTCGAACAACTGCTTGATCAGCTCAGCTGCCTGATTACGCTCCATCCCTGTTGCGTCGGTGATCGTCGTCACCTTGGCGATGATTGCCTGCTCTTGCGCCGAAGGTTCCGCACCATCGGCCACCCCTGCGCTAATGGCAAGATCGCGGGTGATCTTCTGATACTCAGCGCTGATCTGGGTGGGTAGCAGCAACACCCGCGAACGTTTCAATACCTCGCCAACGAGCGGAATGTCCTCAATGACCTTCAGGTTGTCCCGTTTGGGTGCTGTATCCGTTGCCGGCGGCCCGGCCTTGCCCACAGCCACCACGATCTGCTGCTGACGAAACCTGCCCAGCGCAACGACCTGCCGCTCAAGCAGGTTGAGCGTTGCCTGCAGGTAAGGGCGCAACTCGCCCAGCCAGTCCAGGCTGCCTTGCGGTGCAGGCGTTGCGCCGTTGCGCAAGCTGAAGACTTCAGCGTAATTGCTCTCCAGAACGTTGGTATTTTCCTTGATACGGTCTTCGATCGACTTGAACGCAATACCTACCGTAAATGCGACGGCGGCACCGAGTTCCAGTTTCAATGCCGAATTGCTCGTCATCTGATTCCCCCTATAGCCACGCCACAGGCTTAATCCGTGAGCCACCAGAGCATGTCGCTGAACGACATGCTCATGATTTCGGCGGCGGAAAAGTTCAGCTCCCTGGCCAATCGCTTTGCCGCCGCCTTCTGCCCATTGGGGTCAAACCTCGTCGTCTTGCACCAGGCGAAAATACCCGGCCTGCAAGCGGCCATAGTCTTTCAGGGCAAGCCCTTCGAGGTCCTTGACTCCCACTTCGGCCAGCGAGGCGAAGAGGTTCAGTTCCCGTTGCTCATCGTCACTGTTCGAGGCCGATTGCGCGGCACGAATGTCGCGTACGGTCGGTGCACGCAGCGACAGGCTGTCGACTTGCACGCCATTAGCCTCGGACGGTTTACTGAGCGTCACGACAACGCGTTCGGTGCTCACGGCCAGCCAACTCGGGGTCTTGTTTGCTTGATTCATGACAGCTCCTTACAGGCCCAGGGCCGAACGTTGGGCGGCGAGCTGATCGACGCCATTGATGACCCGCTTCATACCGATCGGATCGATTTCGTAGACCAGGCGGCCATCGACTTCGAGCTTGTAATAGGTCACGGCCACGTTGTGCTTGATCTCGGCCTTGTCGCCCGGCTTCCAGTCGCCCATGTCGACTTCTTTCAGCGCCCCGCGCAAGGTGACGATGACCGGGGTGATCTGGCCTTTGAGGCCTTTGAAGGCACCGCGGAAGGTACCGTTGAACGCCGAGCCGTCAGCCAGGCCGAAGAACTTCAGCGACTCACGACGAACGCCAGTGGTGACAAAACCGGCTTCCTGCTTTTCCATGCCCATGTCGATCTCGACCGGCATGTCCATGCCGCCGGCACGGTGCTCCTCCACCTTCAGGGTGAGCTTCGGCAGGGTCAGGCTGGGGACGTCACCTTGAAAGCTGACGCCATCGACGAACAGGTTCAGGTTCGCCAGGGTTTCGGGAATCATTGCCATGGTTATTGCTCCTTAAGCGGCTTGGTCGAGGACTTCGGTCAACCACTGGTTGGTGACCTCGACACGGAAATTCGGGTTCTCGGCTGGCGGCACGTCGGTGAAACGGATGTTCCAGTACACCTTGCCTTGCTCCAGCTGGCTGGCGGTGTTCAGCTCGGGGTCGGCGAACACTTCGAAATTGATGATCGCGCCCTGGGCTTTCAGATCACGCATGAACGCCTGCAGGCCTTCGGTCACATCCTTGACGTAGGTCGCGGTAATCGAGCGGTCGACCGCCCACTTATGGCCGTAGAGGATCGCGTCCATGACGATGTCCATGGTCCGCACGCGGGTAACGAAGGCCCACTTCGGGTCGCTGCTCAGGGTGCGGTTGCCCCACAGGCGGAAGCCGTCATCGCGGATCACGGTGGTGATGTTGGCGTTGTTCAGCAGGTTGGCCCGGCAGGTCGCGTCGCCATCCAGGTACTCGATCGAGCGGCTGGTACCGGTGATGCCGACGAACGCCTTGTTCGACGGCGAGGCCCAGAAGCCGTACTCGCTGTCGGTCCAGGCGAACAGGCCGGCAACCCAGGCCGAAGCCGGTGCATCTAGGGTTGCGTTCTTGCCGGTGTCCCAGTACTGCACGCCCGGGTCGACCAGGTAGGCGCGCTTGGCGCCGAAGTTCTCGGCATAAGCGATCGCCGCTTCGTCGGTGCTGTTCGGGCCATCGATAATGGCCAGGCCGCGCAGCTTGTCGGCCAGGGCCACCAGGGCGGTACCAACCGCCAGGGTGGAGCTGTGCTTGGGCGTTACCAGCAGGCGTGGCTGGGCGTTGAAGCGGCTTTTGCCGTCCAGCAGCGCCTGCAGGCCGGTACGTTTGCCATCGGCCAGCACGCCGCCGATGATTGCCGAGGTCTGCGCCGCCTCCTCTTCGAGCTTGGCCACGCCGCAGGCGACGATAACCGCCTTGGCGCGGCTGTAGATGGCCTGGCAGGCCCGGGTGATCGGCGCATCGGCGCCGAACGCGGCGATGGCTTCACGTTCGCTGGTGATCAGCACCAGGTCATTGGCCTTGGCGCTTGCACCCGGGCCTTCAGTGAAGGTATCGACCAGGCCGATGATCGAGGAAGAAGGCAGCGCGATGGTGCGTGCGCCGGTGTCGACGTTGGTTACGGTAACGCCGTGGAAGAATCCACTCATGGGTAAGTCTCCAGAAATGCGAAGGCCCCGCGGTGCGGGGCCTTCAAAGGGATTGTTGCGGGTATGAAAAAGCCCCGGCGGTGCGGGGCTTTATTGGGTTTGCGTAGCGATCCACGGCGGCGCTACGGGTTTATACTCATTCGCCGGGAAAACCTCAGCTTGCGGCCAATCACGCAGTTGCTGCATATAGCCCAACAGCTCGGTAAATTGCGTCACGGTTAAAGTAGGCTTACGCTGCAAATCCAGTTCGTCACGATGCCGGTTGCGTAACCATTCGACCCTCGATAACTCCGAATTTCGCCAAGCGCGTTGCTCAACGGCCGCCAGCCCTTCAAGCGCCCGATACTCAACGGTGCCATTAACGTAGTAACACTGCTGCCCCCGCTGAAGAGTAAGGCTTTGCTCAAATGACTTACTGCTGACAGGTACAGCACCCTCTGGTACTTCTTGATTCACAACCGTATCAAGACGGCCAATCAAGCGTCCATCCTCAGCAATAACGAACCAGTATCGATCAGACATTGTTAGTTCCCCCACGCCCAATAATATCCATATCCCGCTCCGCCCAGCGAACCGCCAACGGACCACAAGAAAGCATTTCGGTTAACCACTTGCACCACATGCCCAAAGCTACCGGCATGTCCACCTGTGGTGGCCGCCTCGATAGTGATGTTCATACCGAAAACGTTGTTGGGAAACGGGATGGTGAAATTGCGATAGTCCGAGACACCTTGGGACTCGTAAACGTAACCCCATTGAAAAATGAAGCCCCCAAGCCAGTAGGGAAGTGCAACATAGCCGTTCTGCGTCAAGCTATAAGCTACGCCGAAACGCAGTTTCTTCGGCGTCACAATCAGGGTGTCATCCGTCCCTGCATTCACTTCGGCTTGTGTACCGATGCGCGCAAGGCCGGCCAGCGCTTCCGTGGCCTGTTTCACTGTTCGGGCAACGAACCGAGCCACGCCTGCGACGCTCATCCACTTGAGCGAGGTGGTACCTGCATCGATTTCCGGCTCTGTGGCCTGCATGCCAAAATCTACAACCTCATGCCCGAGCCCAACATCGCCTACCGGCGCTCCGGCAGGCCACCTGCGCACCATGGCACGACCGCCTGCCGCTACGAGGGCAACAGAACTCTTGGTTGGATCATGTCTGACCCATGATGCTCCGTCGTAGTAGGCATTCTGTGCGACCGTCGACTCAGACAGTGACGTCAGAAATGCATAAGGCCCACCGTGAACATCAAGACTTCCCGCCGCCAACGGATTGTGGTTCGGGATAGCGTCGGTAATGCCGTAACCAGCCAGAGTTGAGGAGCGATTGGCTTTAGTGGCCAGTTGATTAAGCATAGTGGTGGCAAAGCTTGGATCATTGTTGAGTGCCGCTGCTAACTCATCAAGCTTATCCAAGGCACCAGGAGCTGACCCCACAAGCTCAGCAATAGCTGAAGTTATTCGCTGCTGGGTTTCAGTTTTGGTGTAAACGTCGGTGATGCCATGCTCTGATACTTTCGAGGGCAACTGCCGCAGATAGCTGAACAGAATATTTGAAGTATCAAGAATTGGAGAATTGGAAGCCCAAACAATCGGATTGGCGCCAGCGGGTGCACGACGAACAGTGACCGCTCCATTGGATGCCACTACGCAAATCGCTGGGGTACTTTCACTATGCCGAATCCAGTCTTTCCCGTTCCAGTAGCAGTTTTGGCAAACTGCCGACTCATACGGTGATGTCAGAAATGCATATGGCCCACCGTGAACATCCAGACTTCCGCCCGGCAGTGGGTTGATAATCGGGATAGCGTCGGTGATCCCGTATCCAGTAAGGGTCGTTGCTCGGTCGGCTTTAGTGGCCAGCTGGTTAAGCATGGTCGTAGCAAAGTTCGGGTCGTTGCCCAAAGCTGCGGCTAGTTCATTGATGGTGTCCAGCGTAGCCGGCGCCGAGTCAACCAATGCAGCTACCAATAGCCGGCAAAAATCCAACGTTGCGATTTGATTACCCGTTGCCTCGGCTGCCGCTGTGGGCGCCTTGGGTATCCCCGTAAAGATTGGCGAATCTACCGGCGCCCGAGTGCTGTCCGTCGGGTGGCGGTGATCCTCCCGCGACTTCTTCGCCGACATACCAGCAACCGCTGCACCATCCATCAACGGTACTACGCTGCCTCGCTCTGCTAACAGTTCCTGCTGTACAAAACCAGTGCTCGCCAATCGTCCATCATTCGATCCAATGGGCAAGGTCGGTAGATTCCTCATCCTGTACACCGTGCCGGTGCCCTGAGCAAACCACTCGGTTGGATGAATGCGGACCAGTTCCAGCTCTGTACATGGGTGCATCGTTAGCGACGGGAGTGAGTTGCTGCCGCCAACCCAAACTTTCTCCCCTTCAGATGGAAATATCTCAACCGGCACTGAGCCCATATTCTGCAGGTTCAGCTTTGCGCCTGGATACAGTTCGGACGCGCGCGGCAAGGTCAAAACCTGATCGGCTGAGTTGCCATAGAAATAGAACATCTTTCCCGCATCAGCAGCGCCGATTTGCCCACTGGTATTTCGAGCGGTAACGCCACTGTATCCAGCGGCAAGATTTTGGAACTGCAAAGCAGTGGAGCCCAGCACAATGGGGCCGTCGGTGACGAGTGTCCATCGAGTGTCCGCAAGCTGAGCCCCTTGCTCCACCATCACCGTAAGACCCGGCGTCACTTCGGCATTGCCGTCTGCATCCTGCGCTCGTACCCATGCCCCTGCACCAGCAATGTAGATACCGTTATCCCTGGCTTGCACCTGGTCCTTGATTAGCACCCGGTCCCCTGCCCGGATTGCAATACCATCCAATACCGGCAACCCACCCAGATCGATTGGACCTGTAGTTGCTACCCGCACACTGTTTTTACTATCCAGCTTGCCGATTTCCTCGGACAGCCGCAGCTCTACAAACTCTCGTGTTGCCAACACTACCGCAGGGTCAACCTTCAAGGTCACGTTAGCCGCACTGGTGACGATGAAATTCATGCGCACGACTTGCGTCTTGCCGGTACCCTGGTTGAGCAGCGGTTTGAAGCTCGGTGCACAGTTGGCCACCGCCACGAGGTCACCATCAGCGTCGTAAAGCCCTATTTCCCGAATCCACCAGCCGCCAACGTCGGGAGGGATGACCTGTTCGGCGATGATGATGTTTGTATTGGCAGGGTCAACCTTGACCTGATTGAGCGGCGCGCGGCGGCGCTCGTTGATCAGTCGGGTCTGGGTTCGGGATGGCGTTGGATCGGTGCCGTTGGCGTCACCAACACCCATTTGCGCAAAAGTCCAAGGCACCCCCAGGGCATCGGCGTTGGCCTGTTTGGCCTCTCCTACTGCTGTGAGAATGGCAAAGAACTGGCTGTTTTGATCAGTCATAAATAAACGTCCAGAGTTTCAATGTGGTGTGTGCGGCCGACCGGGCCGAAGCCGCCCTTGACTTCAATGTCACGAGACGCCGGAGGAAACACGTCAATTTCATCGCCTTCGGACAAGCTCATCGCCAAGCGAAGATGTCCGGTGCTCGCGAGGGTGATCGCCAACCCTGTCAGATGGCGGCTGACCGGCTTGGCGTCATCGATCAGCCGGGTCAGCTCCAGGTACATCTCTTCGGAGATTCCGTTCTCCAGTACCCCGACCTGAAGCGCAAAGGTGCCCGGCACACCTTGCGGTACCGTCTGCCACCACTCCTTCACGTCGATCAGGTAGCCCAGCGGCTCCACCACCCGGCGAAGCGCACCGATGGTCCCTTTGTGCGCATGCACATAGAACGCCGAGCGGATTACCGAGCGCTTGATTGCCTCAGGCCAGGTTTCGTCCCAGCGGTCTACCGACCAGGCCCAGGCCAACTGATGTAACAGGTGCGCCGGGCAGGTGTCGGGGTTGTACAGCGCACGCAGGGGGACTTCGGTGGTTTCAACGCCGGCGGCCTCGATGGCATGTTCGAGATCGGTACTGTTGAGCGGGAGCAGGCTGTCCATGTCAGCTCCCCCGGGTCACGGTGATCCCGTCGCACCAGGCCGCTTGCGCCTGGGTCGGGCGGATGTCGGTCCAGTTGCTTAGGTCGACCCGGCTGACGCCGTTGATATGCAACTGGGCATCCACGCCCGAGCGGGCCACTTCAGCACCCAGACGTCGGCGCGGATTGATCCAGGCTTGCAACCGGCGTTTGCACTCGGCAAGCGTCGCTTCGATTTCCGGACCGCTACCGCTCATGTGCACCACCGCATCAATGCGATAGCGCAGGATTTGCGCACCTTGCACCGTCAAGCGGTCGCCAACCGGGCGCACGTCATCGTCATTGAGCTTGAGCCGCACGGTTTCCAGCAGCTCTGCTGCGGCACTGCCATCGCCTTCGAGCGCCAGTACCGTCACCACGACCTGAGCCGGCGACGGGCTTTCGGCCGTGGCATCAGCCACCTGGCCGGACGCATTGCGGGCATGCAGGATGTAACTGTTGCGCGGGCCCGCGGTGGTCAGCCCTTCATAGACCAGTTGCACCCGCTCACGCAGAGCATCGTCTGCTTCGAGCACCTGCGGCGTTGGCGGCACCGTGTTTGTGTCCCTGGCCTGCACCACCAGCCGCTGCAGTTGCACATTGGCCGCCAGTTGATCCAGGTCGGAACCCTGCGCATAGGCCAGCAACAGCGCCTTGGCGGCGTCGTTGACCCGTGCGCGGTTGAGCAGCTTGCGGTAGGCACCGACTTCCAGCAGTTTGTTCACCGGGTCGCTTTCGACTGCGGCGTCCCAGTTGTCGCCCATATGCAACCGGAAGGTCGCCAGGTCGGTCTGGAAGAGCGCCTCGAAATCGAGGTCTTCCAGCACCTGCGGCGCGGGCAGCGCCGAAAGATCCACACTACTCATGCCGTTACCTCCAAGGTCTGGTTGGCTCCCAGGTACCGTCCGCTCAGCTGCAAAGTGATCTGCCCGCCAACCACACCAGTCACCCTGACCCGCTCAAGCTTCAGACGCGGCTCCCAGCGCCCCAGTGCGCGCGCCACCTCCGCCTGCACCGCGCTTTTCCAGCCTTCATTGACCGGCAAATCGACGAAGCGGCGCAGCTTGCTGCCGTACTCCGGGCGCATGCGCCGGCTGCCGAGCGGTGTGCTGAGGATGTCCTCGATGGATTGGCGCAAATGTGCAATGCCGGATAACGGCTGGCCGCTCCGGCGATCCATGCCGATCATTGATGTTCTCCAGGCGTAAAAAAGCCCGCAGTGGGCGGGCTGGTTTTCAGTGTTTGTGATTGGCGGTGTTGCCGCCGGTGTCGATGATCTTGCCGCCGCCGAGGATGTCACCGGTTACCCGTAGGGGCCCGCTGATCTGCACCTCACCGGTCAGGCTGATGCTCGCGGCATTCGCAGTGATGGCCTGGTCGGTCACCACTGCCGAACTGCTGCCAACCTTGATGCTGACGGTACCGCTGGGCAACTCGATGCTGTAACTGCGGGCCTGCCAGTCGTAGACCAGCGAGCCACCATCGTCGAAGCGCCAGACCTCGACATGCTCGCGGTTGTCCGGCTGATCGCCGGCATTGCCGTACAGGCCCGGCACAAAAGTACCTTGCGCCGGCTCGCCACTCGGGCTGATCAGCACCCCCTGTTCGTTGAGGCTGGGCGCACGCCAGTGGCGGGCCTTGCCGGCGGCCTGGCTGTGCCAGCGCAACCAGGCGCTGGTCCAACCGGCGCCGTCGGACACCCGCACTCGGGCGGCGGCAAGGTCAACGGCCACCACTCGACAGGGAATCACCAGACCGGCGAGCATACGGTCGTGCATGGCGCTGGCGTAGCTCATGGCATGTCCTCCGGCGATTGGTAATCCGCCTCAAAGCCCGGGCCGGTGTCGGGGCTGAAGGCAAAGGCCAGCGGGCCTGGTTCATTGGGCCATGGCCACTGCTCAGCCCCCAGGTACAGGACCTGCTCCCACTGCACCAGCCAACTAATCGGTGAAGGCGAGCCTGCTGGGGGTTGAACCACCGAAGCCAGGACATTTTTCGCGGCTTCGACAAAGTTCATTTGCCAGTACTGCTGGCGCAACAAAACCGTCAGTTGCGTTGCCAAAGTCGCCACCTGCAATGGCGCCTGCGCAACACTGGCATCGACCAGGATGCGCGCTTCGAAGGTTGCCAGGAGGCAACAGCGGCCATCGCCCGGATCAGCTCCGGGCTTGAGATTGGTCATGGCGTGGTACAGCGCCGGCAGCGCTGGGTTCTGATCCGCTGCGGTATAGGCGGCAACGGTTTCAAGCTGAGGCATGGCGGCCGTGATGGTCGCGGTGATGGCCTCGTGTAACGTCTGTAACTCGCTCACTGTCGGTCCTCCCGCTCACAATCGCCCGCCTGCCCCACTGCCGGTTGCTCCAGGCCCAAGCGCTTGGCCGCCCATCGCTCATACAGGCCTATGGCGACATCAGCACCGGCCATCGCCGTCAGGCAGCCAAAAGCACTGGCCGTCCAGATTGACAACCCGCTGGCATACAGCAGCATCACGGTCGAAACACCACAGACCATGCAGGCTCCCGAGCGCAATACCAACCGCCGAAACAATGCCCAGCCATGCGCACCGGCCTTGTCGGCACGCCACATCTCACCGGACACTCCGCCCAGCAACGCCAGGACGACCACCAACCAGATCGGCATTTCCAGCAACGTCTGTTGTTCGTTTGTCACTGTCCTGTCTCCTTTTTGTTATCCCACATAGCCCCGAGGACCCGCAGGGTTGTTCTGATGTTCAAGCGCCGATCACTCGGCATTCCAAAAAGCCCGGCCTCCCCAGGCTTTTCAGTAATGCGTTGTCGAACCGCCCGCCACGACTGGTGCGCTGGGCGACTCCGCTTCAAATTGTTCCTCCGGCCGCGGCCACCTGCCCGCCGGATAACTGCTTCTGGTGCTTTACGCTGCACACCTGGGCCAGTTGCCAACCCTCTGAACAGTTCAGGCCTGTTCATCGCTGCCTTTGTCACTACCGGTGTCGACCGGCTTGAGACAAATATTATGCATTGATGCATATGCAGTCAATGCATTTGTGGAAATATTTATGCATAGGAAAATGCACCTACGCATGTAAGCCTTGATCTGCCTGGGTTGGTGAGGTTTTCTGAAGGCGAAAAAAAACCCGCCGAAGCGGGTTTTCAGAAGGCACGGACTACTCAGCGCGCGTACATGCCCCACCAGAACACATGGCCGAGGATGCTGATCTGTTCTTCCTGCATCTGCTGGAAGCTGTAGTCTTCATCCGGGTGTTCGTCGCGGTTGAAGCTGCGCAGGCGAATGCCGGTAGGCAGGCGATAGAGCTGCTTAACCCGCAGCTGGCCATTGTGGTTGATGGCGTACAGGTCACCGTCGACGATGTCGCCAATGCCGCTCTTGCCGGCGTTGACGCCGACCGTGGCACCGTCACGCAGTACCGGCAACATGCTATTGCCGCGTACCGTCACGCACTTGGCCTGGTCGAACTGCACGCCATTGTGGCGCAGGCTGCGCTTGCCAAAACGCAGGCTGGCCTTCTCGCTTTCTTCGATGACGAATCTTCCTGATCCTGCTGCCAACTCGACCTCGCGAAGAAACGGAATGGACACCTCGTCGTCCTCGACGGGGGTGTCGTCATCCCACAGGCTGATGTCGCGCAACTCGGCGTGGCTGCGCGCGGGCGCGGCTTCGCGGCTTTCACCGAGCTCGACGCGACCGCGTAGCTGATCAGTGCTGACGCCGAAATATTCAGCAATCTTCGACACATGCTTATCGGACGGATCGACGATCTTCTCGCTGAGAATGCGCGACAGGGTGGATTGCGGCACGCCGGTACGCCGGTGCAGCTCCGTGGGGGAGAGACCGTGGCGATCGAGCAGTGCTCTGAGGACGGATGCTACGTTGCGTTTTTGCATAAAATGCATAATGCCGGGGACTTAAATAGAATGCAAACACCGTTATGCATGGATATGCACGGACAAATGGTCGCGCCCGCCCGTTTGCCCTCGGCAGCCCAGGCAAAATCCCTGTACCATTGCCCGCTTGCCTTTGGTCTACAACGACACTGCGAGCCAAGTTTTTGCAATGAGCGATCTTTCCGCACACACCCCGATGATGCAGCAGTACTGGAAGCTGAAAAACCAGCACCCGGACCAGCTGATGTTCTACCGCATGGGCGATTTCTACGAGATCTTCTACGAAGACGCGAAGAAGGCCGCCAAACTCCTGGACATCACCCTGACCGCCCGCGGCCAGTCGGCGGGCCAGTCGATCCCCATGTGCGGTATCCCCTTCCATGCGGCCGAGGGCTACCTGGCCAAGCTGGTGAAGCTGGGCGAGTCGGTGGTGATCTGCGAGCAGATCGGCGACCCGGCCACCAGCAAGGGCCCGGTGGAGCGCCAGGTGGTGCGGATCATCACCCCCGGCACAGTCAGTGACGAAGCCCTGCTCGACGAGCGTCGCGACAACCTGATCGCCGCCGTGCTGGGTGACGAGCGCCTGTTCGGCCTGGCCGTGCTGGACATTACCAGCGGCAACTTCAGCGTGCTCGAGATCAAGGGCTGGGAAAACCTGCTGGCTGAGCTCGAACGCATCAACCCGGTCGAGTTGCTGATCCCCGATGATTGGCCCCAGGGCCTGCCAGCGGAAAAACGTCGCGGCGCGCGCCGTCGTGCGCCCTGGGATTTCGATCGCGATTCGGCACGCAAAAGCCTTTGCCAACAGTTCGCCACCCAGGACCTCAAGGGTTTTGGCTGCGAGAAACTGACCCTGGCCATCGGCGCCGCCGGCTGCCTGCTCGGCTACGCCAAGGAAACCCAGCGCACCGCCCTGCCGCACCTGCGCAGCCTCAAGCATGAACGCCTGGACGATACCGTGGTGCTCGACGGCGCCAGCCGGCGCAACCTCGAGCTGGATGTGAACCTGGCCGGTGGCCGCGACAACACCCTGCAGTCGGTGATCGACCGCTGCCAGACCGCCATGGGCAGCCGTTTGCTGACCCGCTGGCTGAACCGCCCGTTGCGCGACCTGAAAGTGCTGCAGGCGCGTCAGGGCTCGATTCGTTGCCTGCTCGACGGCTATCGCTTCGAGAAGCTGCAACCGCAGCTCAAGGAAATCGGCGACATCGAGCGTATCCTCGCCCGCATAGGCCTGCGCAATGCCCGTCCACGGGACCTGGCGCGCCTGCGCGATGCCCTCGGCGCCCTGCCCGAGCTGCAGAGCGCCATGGCCGAGCTTGAGGCGCCCCACCTGGCGCGCCTGGCAGCCATCGCCGGCACCTACCCGGAGCTGGCCGACCTGCTGGCAAAAGCCATCATCGACAACCCGCCGGCGGTCATCCGCGACGGCGGCGTGCTCAAGACCGGCTACGACAGCGAGCTGGACGAACTGCTGGCCATGAGCGAGAACGCCGGGCAGTTCCTGATCGACCTGGAAGCGCGTGAAAAAGCCCGCACGGGCCTGGCCAACCTCAAGGTCGGCTACAACCGCGTGCACGGCTATTTCATCGAGCTGCCGAGCAAACAGGCCGAGCAGGCGCCAGCCGACTATATCCGCCGCCAGACCCTCAAGGGCGCGGAGCGCTTCATCACTCCAGAGCTGAAAACCTTCGAAGACAAGGCATTGTCGGCCAAAAGTCGCGCGCTTGCCCGCGAGAAGATGCTCTACGACGCGCTGCTGGAAAACCTGATCGGCCACCTGGCCCCCTTGCAGGACACCGCTGCAGCCCTGGCCGAGCTCGACGTACTGAGCAACCTTGCCGAGCGCGCGCTGAACCTGGACCTGAACTGCCCAAGCTTCGTCGACGAGCCGTGCATGCGCATCAGCCAAGGTCGTCACCCGGTGGTCGAGCAAGTGCTGACCACGCCGTTCGTGGCCAACGACCTGGCGCTGGATGACAACACCCGGATGCTGGTGATCACCGGCCCGAACATGGGCGGTAAATCCACCTACATGCGCCAGACCGCGCTGATCGTGCTGATGGCGCATATCGGCAGCTTCGTCCCGGCCGCGGCCTGCGAGCTGTCGCTGGTCGACCGCATCTTCACCCGCATCGGCTCCAGCGACGACTTGGCCGGTGGCCGTTCGACCTTCATGGTCGAGATGAGCGAAACCGCCAACATCCTGCACAACGCCACCGAGCGCAGCCTGGTGCTGATGGACGAAGTCGGCCGCGGCACCAGTACCTTCGATGGCCTGTCGCTGGCCTGGGCCGCCGCCGAGCGCCTGGCGCAGCTGCGTGCCTATACCCTGTTCGCCACCCACTACTTCGAGCTGACGGTACTGCCGGAGAGCGAACCGCTGGTGGCCAACGTGCACCTGAATGCCACCGAGCACAACGATCGCATCGTGTTCCTGCACCACGTGCTGCCAGGCCCTGCCAGCCAGAGCTACGGCCTGGCCGTGGCGCAGCTTGCCGGTGTACCGTCGCCGGTGATCCAGCGTGCTCGCGAACATCTCGGCCGGCTGGAAACCGCCAGCCTGCCCCACGAAACACCCGCCTTGCAGCAAGGTGCGCCAGCCGTTCCGCACCAGAGCGACCTGTTTGCCAGCCTCCCGCATCCGGCCATCGAGAAGCTCGGAAAGCTGGACCTGGACAACATGACGCCGCGTCATGCTATCGAAATGCTCTATACACTGAAGACTCTGTTATAACGCGCGCCCGCACAAGCTGATAGAATCCCGCGCGGTTTGGTGGCGCTGCAGGTTACTAGCCTGGCCTGCAGCCGAACAACCAAACCGAGCGGCCCTGTCTGGAAGGGCACCGCTGCCGTCGCCTGAGGAGAGAATTAGAAATGACCTTCGTCGTCACCGACAACTGCATCAAGTGCAAGTACACCGACTGCGTAGAAGTCTGTCCGGTGGACTGCTTCTACGAAGGCCCGAACTTCCTGGTCATTCACCCGGACGAGTGCATCGACTGTGCACTGTGCGAGCCTGAATGCCCCGCCGTCGCCATTTTCTCGGAAGACGAAGTGCCTGCGGGCATGGAAAACTTCATCGAGCTCAATGCTGAACTGGCGGAAATCTGGCCGAACATCACTGAAAAGAAAGATTCGTTGCCAGATGCCGCAGAGTGGGATGGCAAGCCAGGCAAGATCGCCGATCTGGAGCGCTAAGCGCAAGGATCAACAAAAAAGGCCCTTCAAGGGCCTTTTTTCATGTTTGTTGCGGGCAAAAAAAAGGGGCGGTTTAACCCGCCCACATTTTTTCCGTAGTCCCTTTGTTCCCTTTCATCATCCTGATGAATCGCATCCTGCGATGTCCTTGGCCCTCATCCTTGAAAGCCTGTGTCAGTCCGTAGACACAGGACAAATACTAACGCGTCCAAGATTTACGACAACCGCATAAAGCTCTCAAAAAGCTGCGGTAACCATACTGTCACAAACAAAATAGTCGTTATATATCAATAGCTTAAACAAAAGCGCACACTGAAAACGACAACGATTTACTACAGCGTACAGCTATGGCTTACATCACGGGTAAGCGATGACTTACACGAACTAGAACAGTACCAACATCGCCGTCGGACCTCGTCCAAACCCTGATGTTTCAAGAACGTCATCGGGAAACCATTCTCAGGTATTCCGCTTGAGCCAGATGCAAAAACGCCCCGAAAGGTCGGGGCGTTCTTCACTGCGATATCGCGGCTTTTTACTGGAAAAGCGACTCGCTGGACAACCCATTCTTCTCGAGGATCTCACGCAGGCGCTTGAGCCCTTCTACCTGAATCTGCCGTACGCGCTCCCGCGTCAGACCAATCTCCAGGCCAACATCCTCCAGCGTGCTGCTTTCGTGACCGCGCAGGCCGAAGCGGCGAATGACCACCTCACGCTGCTTGTCGGTCAGCTCGCTCAGCCACTGGTCGATGCTCTGGGACAGATCGTCATCCTGAAGCAGTTCGCACGGATCGGTTGGACGGTCGTCGGTGAGGGTATCGAGCAGGGTCTTGTCCGAATCAGGCCCCAGGGATACGTCCACCGACGAGACCCGTTCGTTGAGCCCAAGCATGCGCTTGACCTCACCGACCGGTTTTTCCAGCAGGCTGGCAATTTCTTCCGGGGACGGTTCGTGATCGAGCTTCTGGGTCAGTTCGCGGGCGGCGCGCAGGTAGACGTTGAGCTCCTTGACCACATGAATGGGCAAGCGAATGGTACGGGTCTGGTTCATGATCGCCCGTTCAATGGTCTGCCGGATCCACCAGGTGGCGTAGGTAGAAAAGCGGAAACCACGTTCCGGATCGAACTTCTCGACCGCACGGATCAGGCCGAGGTTGCCCTCCTCGATCAGGTCGAGCAGCGAAAGCCCCCGGTTGACATAACGCCGGGCGATTTTTACCACCAGGCGCAGGTTGCTTTCGATCATGCGCTTGCGCCCGGCCGGGTCGCCACGTTGCGACAGGCGCGCAAAGTGCACTTCTTCTTCCGGCGAGAGCAGTGGTGAAAAACCGATTTCGTTGAGGTAAAGCTGGGTCGCATCAAGTGCCCGAGTGTAGTCGATGTACTTGTGCTGTTTGAGCGTAGAGCTCTGTTTAGCCTTGGTCCGAACCGTAGGTACAGCAGGTTCGTCTGACATCACATCCGTTTCCAAAACAATGCCGGTCTCCATCAGGAGAACCTCATCGTCGATGTCAAACTCCGGCACTTCTTTACTGAGAGCCATTGTTATAGTCCTTTGCTGAGTTCGAACTCAGACTCAAGCGACGCCTTAATCCTTGGCAGCGCTGGAGCCCGTCCCCTCTACGCGAGGAACAGGCTGGGCCTAGCAATCAACGACGTGGCAGGAATTGCAGTGGATCGACAGGTTTGCCCTGGCGGCGAATTTCAAAATGAAGCTTCACCCGGTCTGTACCCGTGGACCCCATTTCGGCAATTGTCTGCCCTACCTTGACCTGCTGTCCCTCCCGAACCAAAAGCCTGCGGTTGTGGCCGTAGGCACTGACGTAGGTATCGTTGTGCTTGATGATTACCAACTCGCCGTAGCCCCGCAAGCCACTCCCGGCGTAGACAACCGAACCATCAGATGCAGCAAAAACAGGCTGTCCCAAATCACCGGCGATATCAACGCCTTTATTCAAACTACCGTTTGAAGCAAATTTCCCAATCAATACACCGTTGGCCGGCCAGGCCCAACCGGCCGTCGAGCGCCCTGCAGGAGGGACTTGCGCAGGCGCAGTGGTAGCCACCACCGGAGCAACGGACGGGGTGGTTGGCGTGGTTGCAGGCGTTGTGGTGGCAGGGGCCGCTATCGGCTTGCCAGTGCTATCGAGCGGTCGCTTGATGATAGTGGTCTTGATTGAGGACGACGGCGTGCTGGCAACCACCGTGCTGCCCGCTACCGGCGCCGGGCCACTGGAGCGGCCGTCGAAACGGATCGCCTGTCCCGGGCGAATGGTGTAGGGCGGGGTGATGCCATTGCGTGCAGCCAGGGCCTTGTAGTCCCAACCATAGCGAAAGGCAATGGAGAACAGGGTGTCGCCGGGACGCACCACGTACTGGCCGGTGGTGACCACAGGGCGCTTAGGGGCAGCGTTGTTGCGATCGACCACCCGGACACTGTTGGAAGACGTGCTGGAGCACCCCGTCACCAGCGTACCCACGGCCAGTGCAATCAGCAGAAGCTTGAAGCGTGATGGATCCCTGCGCTGCCGAATGATTGTGTGACCCACCCGCCGCTCCCTCTAATGGTGACCGATGAAAAAAATGCAATATTGTTGCAATTATACCCGAGCGCACCGCCATGCGGACGTCAGGCAATTGCCAAAGGTGATCTGCAACAGACTATGGTAGCCCGCCAGATAGACAGGGCAATGCCGCCGAAATTCGCCCAGGCGAAAAAAAAGCCCGGTCAGGCCAGTGGCCCGGTGAGCAACGGCACAAAACGCACGGCTCCCAGTACCCGCCGCGAGAAGCCGTGCTCTTCGCGCACGATCAGCATCAAGTGCTGGGTTTCGCCGGCCGGCCCCACTGGAATGACCATGCGCCCGCCCGGGGCGAGCTGGTCGAGCAAGGCCTGTGGCACTTCTGGCGCCACGGCAGTAACGATGATGCCATTGTACGGTGCCAGCGCCGGCCAGCCTTCGCAGCCATCGCCCCAACGAAACACCACGTTGCGCAGGTTCAGCTCGATCAGGCGCTCCTTGGCGCGATCCTGCAACACCTTGATGCGCTCAACGGAAAACACCCGCTCGACCAGTTGCGCCAGTATCGCGGTCTGGTATCCCGAGCCGGTACCGATCTCCAGCACCTTGTCGAGCGGGCCGGCTTCGAGCAGCAGCTCGCTCATGTGCGCAACCATGAACGGCTGCGAAATGGTCTGGTTGTTGCCGATCGGCAGGGCCGTGTCTTCGTAGGCGCGGTGGGCCAGGGCCTCATCGACAAACAAGTGCCGCGGCGTACGGCGCAGCACGTCGATCACCTTGGGGTTGGATACCCCCTCCTCGATCAGGCGCTTGATCAGCCGTTCACGGGTTCGCTCAGAGGTAAAACCGATACCATGGCGCATCAGATCATCCTGTTCGCGCATCAGAGTAGCCCCTCCAGCCAGCCATCGAGGCGCTCGAAGGCATCGTTGAAGGTCCGGTCAAGCTGCAGCGGCGTGATCGAGACATAGCCCTGCATCACCGCATGAAAATCCGTACCCGGGCCACCGTCTTCGGCATCACCGGCCACGGCGATCCAGTAACCTTCCTTGCCCCGCGGGTTGACCACCTTGGTCGGCGCCGCCGCGCGAGCGCGATGGCCCAGGCGGGTCAACTGGATACCACGGATGTGCTCCAGCGGCAGGTTGGGGATGTTGACGTTGAGCACCGTACGCGGCGGCAGTTCGAGACTGGCGTGGGCCTCAACCAGTTTACGCGCGAAATAGGCGGCTGTCGGCAGGTTGTCGGGCAAGCGCGAGAGCAACGAGAAGGCAAACGAGGTACCACCCAGAAAGCGCCCTTCCAGCGCCGCAGCCACCGTGCCGGAATACAGCACATCATCGCCCAGGTTGGCGCCCAGGTTGATACCTGAAACCACCATGTCCGGGGTGTGCTCCAGCAGGCCATTGAGCCCCAGGTGGACGCAATCGGTCGGCGTGCCGTTGAGGCTGATAAAACCATTGGCCAGGGTTTGCGGGCACAACGGCCGGTCGAGCGTCAGCGAACTGCTGGCGCCGCTTTTGTCCTGGTCCGGGGCGATCACCACACATTCGGCATAATCCGCCAGCGCAGCATGCAGCGCGGCGAGACCGGGTGCGGTAACCCCGTCGTCGTTCGAAATCAGAATACGCATGGGCTGTCCGTCTGCCCTGCCGGCACCAGATCAACAAGCTCGCGCACCACCACGGTGGCGAAGCATCCGGCCGGAAGGACGAATTCCAGTTGCAGGATATCAGGCTCAGGATAATGCCACGTCAGCCCGCTAATGGGCAGTCGCAGAATGCGTCGTTCGTGACTCATGCCCGCCCGAGCCAGCCATTGGCACAAGGCAGCGTGCTGTTCACCGATGCGTTGCTCGAGCGCGCCGGCCGCTCCCGTGGCGCCCGACTGCCCTTCGCCCCATAGCGGGCCAGTGGGGTGCAGATCGAGAATGGCCAGGCGCGGATCGGAACATTCGGCCTCGCCTGCCGGAAAAAAGCTGCGGCTGTCGGTAAACGCCAGCAGATCACCGACCTGCGCCTGCTGCCAGCTGCCGTCGGCGACGCGCTGGGCCAGCACCTGGTTGAACAGGTAGCTGCGGGCGCTGGAGAGCAGCCGCGAGCGGACGTTGCGCTGCTCCGGCAACGCCTGGCGACTGGCCCAGTCGCGGGCATCGTGAACATTGCCGCCGCCGTGACCGAAACGCTGGGTGCCGAAATAGTTCGGCACGCCCTGGCTGCGGATCTGCTCAAGCCGCGCATCCAGCGCCGCGCGCTCGGCCTTAAGGCCCGTCAGGCGCAAGGTAAAACCATTGGCCGAATGCGCGCCCCGCTGCAGTTTGCGCGAGTGACGGGTTTGCTTGAGGATGCTCAGGGTTTCGTTTTCAGCGGCGCTCAGGTCCGGGTCGGCCTTGCCCGGCAAATGCAGGCTGAACCATTGGCGGGTCAGGGCCTGACGGTCCTTGAGGCCGGCATAGCTGATGCTGCGTACCGGCACACCCGCGGCGCGGGCCAGACGGCGGGCAGCCTCTTCGGTGTTGAGGTCGCGTTTTTCGACCCACAGCCACAAGTGCTCACCGGCCCCGCTCAGGGGAATGTCGAGCACTTCATCGACCTGGAAGTCTTCGGCGGTGGCCTTGAGAATCGCGCTGCCCAGCGCTTCGCCCGCGGCACGCGGGCCCAGCAGTTCGAGTTCGGTCATGCCGGCAGCAACAGCGCAACGGCGTGAACGGCAATGCCTTCCTCACGCCCGGTGAAGCCGAGCTTTTCGGTGGTGGTGGCCTTGACGTTGACCTGGTCCAGCTCGACCTGCAGGTCCTGGGCGATCAACTGGCGCATGGTGTCGATATGCGGGGCCATCTTCGGCGCCTGGGCAACGATGGTGGCGTCGATATTGCCGACCTTCCAGCCCTTGGCCTGGACGATCTTGACGATATGGCGCAACAACACGCGGCTGTCTACACCCTTGAACTGCGGATCGGTGTCGGGGAAGTGCCTGCCGATATCGCCCAGCGCCGCAGCGCCCAGCAGGGCATCGCTCAGGGCATGCAGCAGGACGTCGCCATCGGAATGGGCCAGCAGCCCGAACTTGTGCGCAATGCGCACCCCACCCAAGGTGATGAAATCGCCTTCCGCGAAACGGTGCACATCGTAGCCGTGGCCAATACGCATAAAAAAACGCCCTGATTGAGTCAGGGCGTGATTCTACCTGCTTTGCCGGTGCTTGGGCTTGATTTGTAGGATCAGTTACCCGCACCGATCAGCGCTGCGGCATGATGACGCAAGTGGTCATCGATGAAGCTGGCGATGAAGTAGTAGCTGTGGTCATACCCCGGCTGCAGCCGCAACGTCAGCGGATGGCCCGCTGCCTTGGCCGCCTGCTCGAGCACCTGCGGCTTGAGCTGGTTGTCGAGAAAATCATCGCGATCGCCCTGGTCGACCAGCAACGGCAAGCGCTCGCTGCCCTGGGCAAGCAACACGCTGGCATCCCACTCGCGCCAGCGGGAGCGGTCTTCACCCAGGTAGCGGCTAAAAGCCTTCTGCCCCCAGGGGCAATCCATCGGGTTGCTGATCGGCGCGAATGCCGACACTGAACGATAGCGGCCGGGGTTACGCAAGGCACACACCAGCGCACCATGGCCGCCCATGGAGTGACCACTGATACCGCGCTGCGCGGACGCGGGGAAATGCGCCTCGACCAAAGCCGGCAACTCCTCAACCACATAGTCGTGCATGCGGTAGTGCTGCGCCCACGGCTGTTCGGTAGCGTTGAGGTAGAAACCGGCACCCAGGCCAAAGTCCCAGGCACCCTCCGGATCGCCCGGAACCTGCGGGCCACGCGGGCTGGTGTCGGGGGCGACGATGATCAGCCCCAGTTCGGCCGCCAGCTTGTGGGCGCCGGCCTTTTGCATGAAGTTCTCATCGGTGCAGGTCAGGCCGCTCAGCCAGTACAGCACCGGCAGCTTGCCGCCCTGCTCGGCCTGCGGCGGCAGGTAGACGGCAAACACCATGTCGCAGCCGAGCACCTGGGAGCGATGACGGTAGCGTTTATGCCAGCCACCAAAGCTCTTCTGACAGGAGATGTTTTCCAGGCTCATGGCAGACCTCAGAAGTGGATGACGCTGCGAATGCTCTTGCCTTCATGCATCAGGTCGAATGCCTTGTTGATGTCTTCCAGGCCCATGGTGTGGGTGATGAACGTATCCAGCGGGATTTCGCCTTTTTCCGCCATTTCCACGTAGCTTGGCAGCTCGCTGCGGCCACGTACGCCACCGAAGGCAGAACCGCGCCAGACCCGGCCGGTAACCAGCTGGAACGGACGAGTGGAGATTTCCTGGCCAGCACCGGCAACGCCGATGATCACCGATTCACCCCAGCCTTTGTGACAGCATTCCAGCGCCGCGCGCATCAGTTGCACGTTACCCACGCACTCGAAGGAGAAGTCCACACCGCCGTCGGTGAGGTCGACAATCACCTCCTGGATCGGACGGTCGTAGTCTTTCGGGTTGACGCAGTCGGTAGCGCCGAGCTGTTTGGCGATCTCGAATTTGCCCGGGTTGATGTCCACGGCAATGATTCGCGCGGCCTTGGCCTTGACCGCACCGATGATCGCCGACAGGCCGATGCCGCCCAGGCCGAAGATGGCCACGGTGTCACCCGGCTTGACCTTGGCGGTGTTGAGCACTGCACCGATACCGGTGGTCACGCCGCAACCGAGCAGGCAGACCTTCTCCAGCGGTGCCTCCTTCTGGATCTTGGCCACGGAGATTTCCGGCAGCACGGTGTACTCGGAAAAGGTCGAGGTGCCCATGTAGTGGAACAGTTGCCGGCCCTTGTAGGAGAAACGCGTAGTGCCGTCGGGCATCAGGCCCTTGCCCTGAGTGGCGCGGATGGCCTGGCACAGGTTGGTCTTGCCGGAGCGGCAGAATTTGCACTGGCCGCACTCGGGGGTGTACAGCGGGATCACATGATCGCCAACGGCAACCGAGGTCACGCCCTCACCGATGGCCTCGACGATGGCACCGCCTTCATGGCCGAGGATCGACGGGAAGATGCCTTCCGGGTCGGCACCCGACAGGGTGTAGGCATCGGTATGGCAGACGCCGCTGGCAACCACACGCAGCAGCACTTCGCCGGCCTTGGGCATGGCCACGTCGACTTCGACGATCTCCAGCGGTTTCTTGGCCTCGAAGGCAACGGCGGCACGGGACTTGATCATCAATCTTCTCCAGCAAAGGGTCAGTTCAAGCTGGCAGTGTAATTCATCGATATTTGATGAATAATCCAGACAAAGACAAAACATTATTGCCACACAGGGATAATCAATGAGCAACCGCTGGGAAGGCATCGACGAGTTCGTCGCCGTCGCCGAGTCCGGGCAGTTCACTGCGGCCGCCGAGCGCCTGGGGGTATCGTCGTCCCACGTCAGCCGGCAGATCGCCCGCCTTGAAGAACGCCTGCAAACCCGCCTGCTCTATCGCAGCACCCGGCGGGTAACCCTGAGCGAGGCCGGGCAGACGTTCCTGCAACACTGCCAACGCCTGCAAGATGGCCGCGAGGAAGCCCTGCGCGCCATGGGCGACCTGACCAGCGAACCGAAGGGCCTGCTGCGCATGACTTGCGCCGTGGCCTACGGCGAGCGTTTTATCGTGCCCCTGGTAACCCGTTTCATGGCGCAGTACCCACAACTGCGGGTGGATATCGAACTGAGCAACCGCACCCTGGACCTGGTGCATGAAGGTATGGACCTGGCCATTCGCCTGGGCCGCTTGCAAGACTCGCGGCTGGTGGCAACGCGCCTGGCGCCGCGGCGCATGTACCTGTGTGCATCGCCCGCCTACCTGGAACGCTACGGCCGGCCGCACAGCCTCTCGGAGCTGGCGCGGCACAACTGCCTGATTGGCAGCTCCGACAGCTGGGCTTTGCAACTGGATGGGCGGGAAATCGGCCAGCGGGTTCAGGGTAACTGGCGCTGCAACAGTGGCCAGGCGGTGCTGGATGCAGCGTTGCAGGGGATGGGTTTGTGTCAGCTGCCAGACTATTACGTACTCGAACACCTCAAAAGTGGCGCGCTGGTGTCGCTGCTAGAAGCTCATCAACCGCCCAATACAGCAGTGTGGGCGCTGTACCCGCAGCAGCGGCACCTGTCGCCGAAGGTGCGCAAGCTGGTGGACTATCTGCGCGAGGGGTTGGCGGGGTTGCCTGAGTATCGAGGTGCCTGAAAAGCTTCGCGGGGCAAGCCCGCTCCTACAGTAGGAGCGGGCTTGCCCCGCGAAGAGTGCTCAACCGCGCTTGGCCCAGCGCTGGCGCAGCCACTCCAGGTCTTCCGGGCGGGTGACCTTGATGTTGTCGCTGCGCCCTTCGATCAGGCGCGGCGCCTGCCCGGCCCATTCAATCGCCGAAGACTCATCGGTGATCGCCACGTCAGCCACCAGGCTGTCGGCCAGGGCCCTGTGCAAGGCACCGAGGCGGAACATCTGCGGCGTATAGGCCTGCCATACGGTACTGCGATCGATCGTGGTGCTGACCCGACCATTGGCATCCGCGCGCTTGAGCGTATCGCGCGCCGGCACCGCCAGCAGCCCACCGACCGGATCATTGGCAAGCTCGGCCAGCAGACGGTCGAGGTCACTGCGTGCCAGGTTCGGCCGCGCGGCGTCATGCACCAGCACCCAGTCGCTGTCCGCCGCGCCCTGGGCGTGCAGCAGCAGCAAGGCATTGAGCACCGAGTCGGCACGCTCCCGACCGCCTTCGGCGCGCTGGATACGTGGATCGCTGGCGCAGCGCAAACCGGGCCAGTAAGGATCGTCAGCGGCAACGCTGACCACCACCCCTTTGACACAGGGATGGTCAAGAAAACAGTCGAGGCTATGCTCGAGAATGGTCTGCCCGCCCAGTTGCAGGTACTGCTTGGGACGGTCGGCAGCCATGCGGGCGCCAACACCCGCGGCGGGAATCACGGCCCAGAAGGCCGGCAAGGTCTGGTTCATTGGGCAAGCTGGTAGAGGGTTTCACCCTCCTTGACCATACCCAGTTCGTGGCGAGCCCGTTCTTCGACGGTTTCCATACCTTTCTTCAACTCCAGCACTTCGGCGTCAAGCACGCGGTTACGCTCCAGCAGACGCTCGTTTTCGGCGTGCTGGTCAGCGATTTGTTGCTTGAGTTCGGCGACCTGGGCCAGGCTGCCATTGCCCACCCACAGACGATACTGCAGGCCACCGAGCAGCAGGAGCAAGACGAGGAACAACCAATAAGGACTGCGCATCAGGGTATCCAGTGGAAAAGACCGCCATATCTGCAGGTCGCTGATGGCACGAAGCCTGGCCGAAGCCAGGCTTTGTGTTCAGACACCTGCAGCAAAGGCTTCTGAACGATCAGTATGACCGTTCGGCGCCGCTTTGCTGCGGTCTTTTTACCATCTCTTGCTTAGCCGCGAAACTCGGCACGGCCACGGTACACAGCCTTGCTGCCCAGTTGCTCTTCGATACGCAGCAGCTGGTTGTACTTGGAGACGCGGTCGGAACGGCACAGCGAACCGGTCTTGATCTGGCCGGCAGCGGTACCCACGGCCAGGTCGGCAATGGTCGAGTCTTCGGTTTCGCCCGAACGGTGCGAGATCACCGCAGTGTAACCGGCAGCCTTGGCCATCTGGATGGCTTCCAGGGTTTCGGTCAGCGAACCGATCTGGTTGAACTTGATCAGGATCGAGTTGGCGATCTTCTTGTCGATGCCTTCTTTCAAGATCTTGGTGTTGGTCACGAACAGGTCGTCACCGACCAGTTGCACCTTGTCACCGATCTTGTCGGTGAGGATCTTCCAGCCAGCCCAGTCGGACTCGTCCAGGCCGTCTTCGATCGAGATGATCGGGAAACGCTCGGTCAGGCCTTTGAGGTAGTCGGCAAAACCGGCAGCGTCGAACGACTTGCCTTCGCCGGACAGGTTGTACTTGCCGTCTTCGAAGAATTCGCTGGCCGCGCAGTCCAGGGCCAGGGTCACGTCGGTGCCCAGCTTGTAACCGGCGTTGGCGACGGCTTCGGCGATGGCCGACAGCGCGTCTTCGTTGGATGCCAGGTTAGGCGCGAAACCACCTTCGTCACCGACAGCGGTGTTCAGGCCACGGGCCTTCAGCACAGCCTTGAGGTGATGGAAAATCTCGGTGCCCATGCGCAGCGCGTCGGAGAAGGTCTTGGCACCCACCGGCTGAACCATGAACTCCTGGATGTCGACGTTGTTGTCGGCGTGCTCGCCGCCGTTGATGATGTTCATCATCGGAACCGGCATCGAGTACTGGCCTGGGGTGCCATTGAGGTTGGCGATGTGCGCGTACAGCGGCAGGTCCTGGTCCTGGGCAGCAGCCTTGGCGGCAGCCAGGGACACAGCGAGAATGGCGTTGGCGCCCAGCTTGGCCTTGTTCTCGGTACCGTCCAGCTCGATCATGGCGCGGTCGAGGGCTTTCTGGTCAACCGGGTCCTTGCCCAGCAGCAGGTCGCGGATCGGGCCGTTGATGTTGGCAACTGCCTTGAGTACGCCCTTGCCCATGTAACGGCTCTTGTCGCCATCACGCAGCTCCAGCGCTTCGCGCGAGCCAGTGGAAGCACCGGACGGCGCGCAGGCGCTGCCGATGATGCCGTTGTCGAGCAGCACGTCCGCTTCTACGGTAGGGTTACCACGCGAATCGAGAACTTCACGACCTTTGATGTCGACGATTTTTGCCATTGTTGTAAGCACTCCAGAATTGACGAAAACAACGCAGCTGAGAAAAATCTTGCCGCTCGCCGGGCAATGTAAAACAGGCAGGCCCGGCGAAAGCAGACCCCTGACCCGAGGGTCAGAGGTTGAACGGGGGGTACTTTACCGGAGAATCGAGGATTACGCGGTTTCTACCGTCGGAAAACTCTTCACCAGGTCATCCAGTTGCTTGAGCTGGGCCAGGAAAGGCTCCAGTTTGTCCAGGCGCAGAGCGCATGGTCCGTCACACTTGGCGTTGTCCGGATCCGGATGCGCCTCGAGGAACAGGCCGGCCAGGCCCTGGCTCAGGCCCGCCTTGGCCAGATCGGTGACCTGGGCGCGGCGACCACCGGCGGAATCGGCGCGACCACCCGGCATCTGCAGGGAATGGGTCACGTCGAAGAACACCGGGTACTGGAACTGCTTCATGATGCCGAAGCCGAGCATGTCCACTACCAGGTTGTTGTAACCAAAGCTCGAACCACGCTCGCAGAGGATCAACTGATCGTTACCGGCCTCTTCGCACTTGGTCAGGATGTGTTTCATCTCCTGGGGTGCGAGGAACTGGGCTTTCTTGATGTTGATCACCGCGCCGGTCTTGGCCATGGCCACCACCAGGTCGGTCTGGCGCGAGAGAAACGCCGGCAACTGGATGATGTCGCAGACCTTGGCCACCGCGGCAGCCTGCTCTGGCTCGTGCACGTCGGTGATGACCGGCACGTTGAAGGTCTTCTTGATCTCTTCGAAGATCTTCATCCCCTCTTCCAGGCCCGGGCCACGGTAGGAGTTGATCGACGAACGGTTGGCCTTGTCGAAGCTGGCCTTGAACACGTAAGGGATACCGAGTTTCTCGGTAACCCGCACGTACTCTTCGCAGACCTTCATGGCCAGGTCACGGGATTCCAGCACGTTCATGCCGCCGAACAGGACGAACGGCTTGTCGTTGGCGATCTCGATGTTACCGACGCGAATGATCTTCTGGGTCATGTATCAGGCCTTGTTCTTTTGAGCCAGTGCCGCCTTGACGAAGCCGCTGAACAGCGGATGGCCGTCACGCGGAGTCGAGGTGAACTCTGGGTGGAACTGGCAAGCGACGAACCATGGATGATCCTGGGACTCGACCACTTCGACCAGCGCGCCGTCGCCGGAACGACCGGAGACTTTCAGGCCGGCTTCGACCAGTTGCGGCAGCAGGTTGTTGTTCACTTCGTAACGGTGACGGTGACGCTCGACGATCACGTCCTTGGCGTAGCAATCGTGGACCTTGGAGCCGCTTTCCAGCTGGCACTCCTGGGCGCCCAGGCGCATGGTGCCGCCCAGGTCAGAGGCTTCGGTACGGGTTTCGACCGCACCGGTGGCGTCTTCCCACTCGGTGATCAGGCCAACGACCGGGTGACCGCTGTTGCGATCGAACTCGGTGGAGTTGGCGTCTTTCCAGCCCATGACGTTACGAGCGAATTCGATGACCGCCACCTGCATGCCCAGACAGATACCCAGGTACGGAACCTTGTTCTCGCGAGCGTACTGCACGGCAGTGATCTTGCCTTCGACGCCACGCAGGCCGAAACCGCCTGGAACCAGGATCGCATCGGCGCCTTCGAGCAGGCTGGTGCCCTGGTTCTCGATGTCTTCGGAGTCGATGTAGCGCAGGTTGACCTTGGTGCGGTTCTGGATGCCGGCATGGCTCATCGCTTCGATCAGCGACTTGTAGGCGTCCAGCAGCTCCATGTACTTGCCGACCATGGCGATGGTGACTTCGTGCTCGGGGTTGAGCTTGGCGTCGACGACCTTTTCCCACTCGGACAGGTCGGCACCGTTGCATTGCAGGCCGAAACGCTCGACGACGAAGTCATCCAGGCCCTGGGCGTGCAATACGGCCGGGATCTTGTAGATGGTGTCGACGTCTTCCAGGGAGATCACCGCACGCTCTTCGACGTTGGTGAACAGGGCGATCTTGCGGCGCGAGGAGACATCCACCGGATGGTCGGAGCGGCAGATCAGTACGTCAGGCTGCAGGCCGATGGAGCGCAGCTCCTTGACCGAGTGCTGGGTCGGCTTGGTCTTGGTCTCGCCAGCGGTGGCGATGTACGGAACCAGGGTCAGGTGCATCAGCATGGCGCGCTTGGAGCCCACTTCGACGCGCAGCTGGCGGATAGCCTCGAGGAACGGTTGCGACTCGATGTCGCCCACGGTACCGCCGATTTCCACCAGGGCCACGTCGGCATCGCCGGCACCCTTGATGATGCGGCGCTTGATCTCGTCGGTGATGTGCGGAATGACCTGGATGGTCGCGCCCAGGTAATCACCACGGCGCTCCTTGCGCAGCACGTGCTCGTAGATACGGCCAGTGGTGAAGTTGTTGTTCTGGGTCATGGTCGTGCGGATGAACCGCTCGTAGTGGCCCAGGTCCAGGTCGGTCTCGGCGCCGTCGTGGGTGACGAACACTTCACCGTGCTGGAACGGGCTCATGGTGCCCGGGTCGACGTTGATGTACGGGTCCAGCTTGAGCATGGTGACCTTGAGCCCCCGCGCCTCCAGGATGGCCGCCAATGAAGCCGAGGCAATGCCTTTCCCCAATGAAGAAACAACACCGCCCGTGACGAATATGTAGCGCGTCATGAAAAACCCTAGAAGTCTGCGTTAAAGCGGTCAGTGCCGCCGGGGAAAGCGAAGGAAGGCCGAAGCCCCCGATCACCTGCGTCAATCACAGTGCATCTTAAAAAACTGCCGCGTCTGGTCACACCGGGGGTTGGATACCCGGTTAGGAGCTCGCTAAACATTTTTAGAATCGCCCAGCAAAAAACTGCTTGGTAATCGGCAACTGCTGTGATTTCGGGGAAGCCACAGAAGCTGTATCAAGAAGGGAGCGTAGTCTACCCGAATGTGCCTTTCATCTCAAACCTTGCTCGCTCGTCGGCGCATGCCAATGCAATTGCCAGTCGCCCTGGCTCAGCCCCGGCAGGTTGGCCACCGCCAGCAATTGCTCGGCGCAATACAGCAACGGCAGGCGCGAACGGGCGAATGACGGCAGCTGCGACTCGTTGAGCAGGCGCTTCAGGTCACGCTGGCCACGGCCGCTGACTGCCAGGGTTTCGCCGCCCTGGCGGTAGGCAATGTGCAAGGGGCCCTGCGGCAACGTGCCGCTGAGGCTGACGCTGCCGTTATGGTTCAACGCCAGCGGCTGGGCCGGATCAGGCCAGATCGGCTGGCCAGCCGGCGGCTTCAGCCAATCACCGGCCAGCCACCAGATTCGTCCATTGGCGCGCTGCAGTTCACCGTCGGTCAGGCGCCACAGTGGCCGTCCGTCGGATGCCGCGTCGCGCAGGGTCTCCCAGCCGGCCCAGTGGCGGCTATCGGGCAAGCGTGTGCGCGGCGCCAGCCAGTACTGCAGGGCGTTGCGCTGGCGAGCCGGGGATAGCTGGCGCAGCACCTCGAGGTCCAGCGAGTCGAGGCCAAGCCAGGCGAACGGTGCCGGGGTCGCCGCCTGGGCCAGGTCCGCCTGCGCCAGCTCATCGAGCAGGCCCTGGGCTTCGCTCAGGTGCTCGGCGCTGCGCGCCAGGTTTTGCGCCGCCTGCGGCCAACGTTGCAGCAGCGCCGGGAACACCTGGTGACGCAGGTAGTTACGGGAGAACCGGGTGTCGCTGTTGGACGGGTCCTCAATCCAGGCCAGGTGCTGCTCCTGGGCATAGCACCGCAGCTGATGGCGCGAAACGCCAAGCAACGGCCGCACCAGCATGCCCTGCCCGAGCGGACGCCACTCGGGCATCGCGCTCAGGCCGCGCAGGCCGGCACCGCGCAACAGGCGAAACAGCAGGGTTTCGGCCTGGTCCTCGCGGTGCTGGCCGGTCAACAGGACTTCATCACGGCGCAACGAATCGGCGAGTGCGGCATAGCGCGCGTCACGGGCGCCCTGCTCGATGCTGGCACCGGGGGCGACCTTGACCCGAATGATCTGCAGATCGACGCCCAGATCGTCACACAGGCGCTGACAATGCTCCGGCCAGGCATCAGCCGCAGCTTGCAGGCCGTGATGGATGTGGATGGCGCGCAGTGGCGGCAAGCGTTGTTGGCGGGACAGGGTTGCCAGCAGATGCAGGAGGACGCTGGAGTCCAGGCCGCCGGAGAGGGCGATGCACCAGGAGGGGGCGGTTAGCCAGGGGGACAGCCTTGGGTAGAGATCGAGCATCGGATGGACCTCTTTTACGAGTGCTGCGCACTCGTTCGCTGGCAAGGCCAGCTCCCACAGGTCCGGTAGTGAACCCAATGCCTGTGGGAGCCGGCCTTGCCGGCGATGGACCTCAGATCAGAGCCCGTAGCTCATCAGACGGTCATAACGGCGCTTGAGCAGCGCGTCGTTGTCGAACTTCTTGAGCATGTCCAACTGCTCGATCAACTCGCCGCGAACGGTGGCGGACATCTTCGCCGGATCACGGTGCGCACCGCCCAGAGGCTCGGCGATGACCTTGTCGACGATGCCCAGGCCTTTCAGGCGTTCGGCGGTGATACCCATGGCTTCGGCTGCGTCCGAGGCCTTTTCGGCAGTCTTCCACAGGATCGAGGCGCAACCTTCCGGCGAAATCACCGAGTAGGTCGAGTACTGCAGCATGTTCAACTGGTCGCACACGCCAATGGCCAGCGCACCACCGGAACCACCCTCACCGATAACGGTGGCGATGATCGGGGTTTTCAGGCGCGCCATGACTCGCAGGTTCCAGGCAATGGCTTCGCTCTGGTTGCGCTCTTCGGCGTCGATGCCAGGGTAGGCGCCCGGGGTGTCGATGAAGGTCAGGATCGGCATCTTGAAGCGTTCGGCCATTTCCATCAGGCGGCACGCCTTGCGATAGCCTTCAGGGCGCGGCATGCCGAAGTTGCGGCGTACCTTTTCGCGTACTTCGCGGCCTTTCTGGTGACCGATGACCATCACCGGCTTGTCGTCCAGGCGCGCGATACCGCCGACAATGGCAGCGTCATCGGCGAAATGACGGTCGCCGTGCAGCTCGTCGAACTCGGTGAAGATGTGCTCGATGTAGTCCAGGGTGTACGGACGGCGCGGGTGACGGGCCAGGCGGGCGATCTGCCAGCTGGTCAGGTTGCCGAAAATGCTCTCGGTCAGGGTGCTGCTCTTGTCTTGCAGACGGGCGATCTCATCGCCGATGTTCAGCGAGTTGTCATTGCCGACCAGGCGCAGCTCTTCGATCTTGGCTTGCAGGTCAGCAATCGGCTGTTCGAAATCCAGAAAATTCGGGTTCATAGGCATCCGTCTTGGGTCTACGGCCAGGCGGCCGGCCGGTTGATCCGTTTGGCGCCCTACCTTAAGGGATCAGGCGCATTCAGGTCGAGATTAAAAATTCATCGATATTGCAAAAAGACGTTCTCACGTCCGAACTGGTCACGCAGGGCCTGAATCAGGCCATCGGCCGGGTCGATACGCCAGCTTTCGCCGAACTGCAGCATGGCCTTGGCATCGCTGCCGGTATATTCCATGGTGATCGGGCAGGCGCCGCGATGGCGCTTGAACAACTCGCCCAGCCAGCTCAGCCGGTCCCCCTTGAGGGCATCGGCATGCACCTTCAGGCGCAGGCTTTCGGCAAGGTTGGTGCGGGCATCTTCCATGCTCATCACCCGCTTGACCCGCAGGCGCAGGCCACCGGAGAAATCGTCGTTGCTGACCTCGCCTTCAACCACCACCATAGCATCGGTCTGCAACAGCGCCTGGGCAGCCATGAAGGCATCGGCGAACAGCGACGCCTCGATGCGCCCGGAGCGGTCGTCGAGGGTGACAAAGCCCATCTTGTCGCCCTTCTTGTTCTTCATCACCCGCAGGGCAATGATCATCCCGGCAACGGTCTGGGTGTCGCGCGCAGGCTTCAGGTCAATGATGCGCTGGCGGGCAAAGCGGCGGATCTCGCCTTCATACTCATCGATCGGGTGACCGGTCAGGTACAGGCCCAGGGTGTCTTTTTCACCGCGCAGGCGCTCCTTGAGGGTCAGCTCGCGAGCCTTGCGGTGGTTGGCATAAACGTCGGCATCCGCTTCGACGAACAACCCGCCGAACAGGTCGGCATGGCCGCTATCGGCCGTGCGCGCGGTCTGCTCGGCAGACTTGATGGCCTCTTCCATCGCCGCCAGCAGTACCGCCCGGTTGCGGTCGATATTGGCCTGGTAGGCCTTGAGCTCGTCATGGAAGTACGGGCCCAGGCGATCCAGCGCACCGCTACGGATCAGTGCGTCGAGGGTGCGTTTGTTGATGCGCTTGAGGTCGACCCGCTCGCAGAAGTCGAACAGGTCCTTGAACGGGCCAGCAGCGCGGGCTTCGACGATGGCCTCGACCGGCCCCTCACCCACGCCCTTGATCGCCCCCAGGCCGTAGACGATGCGGCCATCGTCATTGACCGTGAACTTGAAGTCGGAGGTGTTCACGTCCGGCGCATCGAGGCGCAGCTTCATGCTGCGCACTTCCTCGATCAGGGTCACGACCTTGTCGGTGTTGTGCATATCCGCCGACAGCACCGCAGCCATGAACGGCGCCGGGTGGTGGGTCTTGAGCCAGGCGGTCTGGTAGGAAACCAGGCCATAGGCGGCGGAGTGGGATTTGTTGAAGCCGTAACCGGCGAACTTCTCCACCAGGTCGAAAATGTTACCGGCGAGGTCCGGATCGATGTTGTTCGTGGCACAACCTTCGATGAAACCGCCGCGCTGCTTGGCCATTTCCTCGGGCTTTTTCTTACCCATGGCTCGACGCAGCATGTCCGCACCTCCGAGGGTGTAACCGGCCATGACCTGGGCAATCTGCATCACCTGTTCCTGGTACAGGATGATGCCGTAGGTCGGCGCCAGAACGGGCTTGAGGCCTTCGTACTGATAATCCGAATGCGGGTAGGCAAGTTCCGCACGACCGTGCTTGCGGTTGATGAAGTCATCCACCATGCCCGATTGCAACGGGCCGGGACGGAACAGCGCCACCAGTGCGATCAGGTCTTCCAGGCAGTCGGGCTTGAGCTTCTTGATCAGCTCCTTCATGCCCCGCGATTCAAGCTGGAACACCGCCGTGGTTTCGGCTTTTTGCAGCAGGTCGTAGGTTTTCTTGTCATCCAGCGGGATGAAGTCGATGTTCAGGTCATCCAGGCCTTTCTTGGCCTGCTCGCGGTTGATGGTTTCCATCGCCCACTTGATGATCGTCAGGGTTCGCAGACCGAGGAAGTCGAACTTCACCAGGCCCGCAGCCTCAACGTCATCCTTGTCGAACTGGGTGACCAGGCCGCCGCCCTCTTCATCACAGGCAATCGGCGAAAAGTCTGTAAGCTTGGTCGGAGCGATAACCACACCACCGGCGTGCTTACCGGTACCGCGGCAGACGCCCTCGAGCTTGAGGGCCATGTCCCAGATTTCCTTGGCGTCTTCGTCGCTCTTGAGGAAATCGCGCAGAATCTCTTCCTGCTCGTAGGCCTTTTCCAGGGTCATGCCGACTTCGAAGGGGATCATCTTCGACAGACGGTCAGCCAGGCCGTAGGACTTGCCCTGCACCCGCGCCACGTCCCGCACCACCGCCTTGGCGGCCATGGTGCCGAAGGTGATGATCTGGCTCACGGCATTGCGCCCGTAGGCGTCGGCCACGTATTCGATGACCCGGTCACGACCATCCATGCAGAAGTCGACGTCGAAGTCGGGCATCGATACCCGTTCCGGGTTGAGGAAACGTTCGAACAGCAGGTCATAGGCCAGCGGGTCGAGGTCGGTAATCTTCAACACGTAGGCGACCAGCGAGCCGGCACCCGAGCCCCGGCCCGGGCCAACCGGCACGCCGTTGTTCTTGGCCCACTTGATGAAGTCCATAACGATCAGGAAGTAACCGGGGAAGCCCATCTGGATGATGATATCCAGCTCGAACTTCAAGCGGTCGAGGTAGACCTGGCGCTTCTCTTCGTAATTCGGTGTGGTGTCTTTGGGCCACAGCACCGCCAGGCGCTCTTCCAGGCCTTCGTGGGAAACATGGCGCAGGTAGTCGTCGATACCCATGCCGTTGGGCGTCGGAAAGTCGGGCAGGAAGTGCTTGCCCAGCTGTACCTGGATATTGCAGCGCTTGGCGATCTCGACGGTGTTGGCAATCGCCTCGGGCAGGTCGCTGAACAGCTCGGCCATTTCCTCAGGGCTTTTCAGGTACTGCTGATCGCTGTAGTTGCGCGAGCGGCGCGGATCGTCCAGGGCACGGCCTTCGCCGATGCACACACGGGTTTCGTGGGCATCGTAGTCGGACTGCTTGATGAAGCGCACATCGTTGGTCGCCACCAGCGGCGCGTCCAGCTTGTCGGCCAGGGCCACGGCGGCGTGCAGGTATTCTTCGTCACCGGCGCGGTTGGTGCGCTGCACCTCGACGTAAAAGCGCTCCGGGAACATCTGCAGCCAGTCGCGCAGCAACGCTTCGGCTTCATCCGGGTTGCCATTGAGCAACGCCATGCCGATGTCGCCTTCCTTTGCCGCAGACAGGGCAATCAGCCCCTCGCTGGCCTCGGCGATCCACGGCCGCTCGATGATCACCAGGCCATTGCGCTGGCCGTCGACCCAGCCGCGGGAGATCAACTCGGTAAGGTTGCGGTAGCCCTTGGCGTCCATCGCCAGCAGGCAGATGCGCGACAGCGGCGCATCCGGGTCGCTGTTGGCCAGCCACAGGTCGGCGCCGCAGATCGGCTTGATGCCGGCGCCCATGGCGTTCTTGTAGAACTTGACCAGCGAGCACATGTTGCTCTGGTCGGTGACCGCGACCGCCGGCATGTTCATCGCCACCAATGCCTTGGCCAGCGGCTTGATCCGCACCAGGCCATCGACCAGCGAGTATTCGGTGTGCAGGCGAAGATGAACGAAAGAAGCCGACATGATGATCCTATAGCAGCACAAAACAACAAGGCCCGGATTGTACCGGGCCTTGATCAAAACAACAGCCAGTGCGGGACGATCCTGACTACTGACGCCCGCCGCACCTGGTCAGACCTCGGCAAACCCGCCATTGATGGCGTCGCGGGCTTCGAAGGCGGCGCGCACCGGTGCGAACGAGCGCCGGTGAATCGGCGTCGGCCCCAGGCGCGCCAGGGCTTCGAGGTGCACCGGCGTCGGGTAGCCCTTGTGCCCACCGATGCCATAACCGGGGTAGATCAGCTCGAACGCCGCCATCTCGCGATCACGGGTGACCTTGGCCAGGATCGATGCAGCGGCAATGGCTGGCACCTGGCTATCGCCCTTGACCACCGGCGCCGCCGGTACCGACAACTGCGGGCAGCGGTTACCGTCGATCAGCGCCAGTTTCGGCGTGATGCTCAAGCCTTCGACAGCACGCTGCATGGCCAGCATGGTGGCGTGAAGGATGTTGAGCTGGTCGATTTCCTCGACCTCGGCACGGGCGATGCAAAAGCTCAGGGCTTTTTCACAGATTTCGTCAAAAAGCTTTTCACGCTTGGCTTCGGTGAGCTTCTTCGAGTCGTTGAGCCCCAGAATCGGCCGCTTTGGATCGAGAATAACCGCAGCGGTCACCACCGCGCCGCACAGCGGGCCACGGCCCACTTCGTCGACGCCGGCGACCAGCTCCTCGACCAGGTTGAAGTCCAATCCCATTTGCATCTATCGGTTTTCCAGCAGGGCCAACACCGCGTCAGCTGCCTGGTTCGAGGCATCGCGGCGCAAGGTACGGTGAATCTGGTCAAAACCTTCGGTCTGCTGCACACCGCCATGCACCAGCGGCGCCAGGGTCTGGGCCAGGGCATCGGCAGTGGCCGCTTCCTGCAGCAACTCGGGCACCAGCATGCGCTGGGCCAGCAGGTTGGGCAGTGACACGTACGGGCTTTTTACCAGGCGTTTGAGAATCCAGTAGGTCAGCGGTGCCAATCGATACGCCACGACCATTGGCCGCTTGAACAGCAAGGCCTCAAGGGTCGCGGTACCCGAGGCGATCAGTACTGCATCGCAAGCGGCCAGGGCCTGGTGCGAACGACCGTCAAGCAGGGTCACCGGCAAGTCGCGGCCTTGAAGCATCTGCTCAAGCTGGGCCCGACGCTCGGCATTGGCGCACGGCGAGACGAAACGCACCCCGGGCACCAACTCGCGCAGACGCTGGGCGGTATCGAGAAACAGCGCGCCCAGGCGGCCGACTTCGCCGCCCCGACTGCCGGGCATCAAGGCAACCAACGGCCCTTCACCCAGCCCGAGCTGTTCGCGCGCAGCGTCACGGTCGGCGTCCAGTGGAATGCTGTCAGCCAGCGGATGGCCGACAAAGCGTACCGGCACGCCTTTCTCTTCATAGAACCTGGCTTCGAACGGAAACAGCGTGAGCATCAGGTCGCAGCCTTCGCGGATCTTCAGCACGCGCTTCTGCCGCCAGGCCCAGACCGACGGGCTGACGTAATGCACGGTCTTGATCCCGGCCTTGCGCAGGTTCAGTTCGATATTGAGGGTGAAGTCCGGGGCATCGATGCCGATGAACACATCCGGGCGTTCGGCGATCAGGGTCTGGATCAGCTCCTTGCGGCGCTTGAGCAACTCGCGCAGGCGCCCTAGCACCTCGACCAGACCCATCACCGCCAGGCGCTCCATGGGGAAGTACGAGGTCAGGCCTTCGGCCTGCATCAACGGCCCGCCGACGCCAATGAAGCGTACCTGCGGGTGGCGTGCCTTGAGCGCACGCATCAACCCGGCGCCGAGAATATCGCCGCTGGCCTCACCCGCCACCAGCGCTACACAAAACTCGGCCATATCAGCGGGTGATGCCGCGGGTGGAGTTCTGGATCGACTGGAGGAACACGTCGACTTCCGGGTACTGGGTCGCAGGCTCCGCCAGTTCGGCAATGGCCTGCTCGATGGTCAGGCCCTGGCGGTAGACCACCTTGTAGGCCCGGCGCAGCGCGTGAATGGCGTCCTCGCTGAAACCCCGACGGCGCATGCCCTCGAAGTTCATGCTGCGCGCCTCGGCCGGATTACCGAATACAGTGACGTAAGCCGGAACATCCTTGCCGATGGCGGTCCCCATGCCGGAGAAGCTGTGGGCACCGATGCGACAGAACTGATGCACCAGGGTGAAACCGGAAAGGATCGCCCAGTCGTCAACATGTACATGGCCCGCCAGTGCGGTGTTGTTGACCAGGATGCAATGGTTGCCGATGACACTGTCATGGCCGATGTGGGCATAGGCCATGATCAGATTATGATCACCCAGGGTGGTTTCCGAGCGGTCCTGCACGGTGCCGCGGTGGATGGTCACGCCCTCGCGGATCACATTGTGATCGCCGATCACCAGGCGCGTGGCTTCACCCTTGTACTTGAGGTCTGGGGTGTCTTCGCCTACCGAGGAAAACTGGTAGATGCGGTTGTGCCGACCGATGCGGGTCGGCCCCTTGAGAATCACATGCGGACCGATAACGGTCCCCTCGCCGATCTCGACCCCGGCACCGACGATCGACCAAGGGCCTACCTCGACACCGTCGGCGAGCTTGGCCGACGGATCGATGATTGCCCGAGGGTCAATCAAACTCATAGTTTGCGTTCCGCGCAGATGATCTCGGCCGAGCATACTGGCTTGCCGTCGACCGACGCCTGGCACTCGAACTTCCAGATCTGGCGCTTGCAGCTGATGAACTTGGCTTCGAGGATCAGTTGGTCACCCGGCAGCACTGGCTGGCGGAAGCGCAGCTTGTCGGAGCCGACGAAGTAGTACAGGGTACCGTCCGCAGGTTTGACGTCGAGCATCTTGAAGCCGAGGATGCCGGCCGCCTGGGCCATCGCCTCGATGATCAGCACGCCCGGCATGATCGGATGTGCGGGGAAGTGACCATTGAAGAAAGGTTCGTTGATGCTGACATTCTTGTAGGCACGAATGCGCTGGGCCTCGACGTCCAGTTCCACCACCCGGTCCACCAACAGGAACGGGTAACGGTGAGGCAGGTATTCGCGAATCTCGTTGATGTCCATCATTTCGGGGGGAAGCCTGTAGTAAAGATAGGGAGCGCCGGTTTTCACACGGCGCTCCTTTAGCAAATCAAAGAGTCAGTCTAGGGCTGTTCACTCTTGATCAGGAAATGGTATCAGCCTTCTGATGAAGCTTTATCGCCAGAGGTCACGGCGGCGAGACGCTTTTCCAGTTGTTGAAGGCGTTTTGACATCTCGTCCAGCTGGCGAATCCGTGCGGCGCTTTTACGCCACTCGGCCAGCGGCTGCATTGCCGTACCGGAAGAATAGGCGCCTGGCTCGGTGATCGAGCGTGTCACCATGGTCATCCCGGAGACGAAAACGTTGTCGCAGACATCGATGTGTCCAACCATGCCGACACCGCCGGCAATGGTGCAATGCTTGCCAATCTTGGTGCTGCCGGAAATCCCGACACATGCCGCCATCGCCGTATGATCGCCGATCTGCACGTTATGGGCGATCTGGATCTGGTTGTCGAGCTTGACCCCGTCACCGATGCGAGTGTCAGCCAGGGCACCACGGTCAACCGCAGTATTGACGCCGATCTCGACATCATCACCGATGCTCACGCCGCCAATCTGGGCAATCTTCTGCCAGACACCCTTGTCGTTGGCAAAGCCGAAGCCTTCGCCACCGATCACCGCGCCAGACTGAATAACCACACGTTTACCGATACGTACGTCGTGGTACAGGGTCACCCGCGGGGCCAGCCAGCCGCCCTCGCCGATCACGCAACGCGCGCCGATAAAGCACTGGGCACCGATGGTCACGCCCGGGCCGACCTGCGCACCGCTTTCGATCACCGCGCAGGCACCAACGCTGGCACTGGCATCAACCTGGGCATCGGCGGCAACCACGGCGCTGGGATGAATTCCCGCTACAGCCCTGGGCTTCGGATCGAACAGGTGGGAGAGGCGTGCGTAAGCGAGGTACGGGTCGGGAACGATCAGCGCGTTACCGGCAAAGCCTTCGGCGTCGGCCGGCTTGAGCAGGATCGCTGCCGCGTGGGTTTCACCCAGGTACTTGCGGTACTGCGGGTTGGCCAGGAAGCTCAACTGCCCCGGCCCGGCTTCCTGAAGGGTCGCCAGGCCAGTGATTTCCAGCTCCTCGGGGCCACTCAGGGTGGCTCCGAGGAACTCGGCCAACTGACCGAGTTTCATGGTCACGGTCATGATCAACGGGACTGATTCATGCGCTCGATGACCTGGCGGGTGATGTCGTACTGAGGTTTGACATCAATGACCGCGCCACGCTCAAGCACCAGGTCGAAACCGCCTTTCTTGATCACTTCTTCAACCGCGCCGTCCAGTTTCGGCTTCAGTTGCTTGAGCATTTCGCGGTCGGCCACGGCCTTGGACTCGTTCAGTTCCTTGGACTGGAACTGGAAGTCACGGGCTTTCTGCTTGTATTCAAGCTCCAGGCGCTCGCGCTCAGGCTGGGCCATCTTGTCACCACCGGCACGGATGCGGTCGGCAATGCCCTTGGCGCTGCTTTCCAGGTTCTTCAGCTTGGTCAGCTGTGGGCCGAACTTCTTCTCGGCGTCGACGGCGTACTTCTTCGCCGCGTCCGACTCGAGCAGGGCCATTTGGTAGTTCAGGACGGCAATTTTCATTTCGGCGAAAGCCGGGGTTGCGACCAGGGCCGCAGCCAGTACTGCCAGTTGAGTCAACTTACGCACGATGCACTCCTACAGAATCCGTTGTCGTTAGCAAGGGGCAGACCTTAGAAGGTCTGACCCAGAGAGAATTGGAACACCTGGGTATCGGCTTCGTCCGGTTTCTTCACCGGCATTGCCAGGCTGAAGCTCAACGGGCCGAGAGCGGTAATCCAGGTCACGCCCAGGCCGACGGAGCTGGCCAGGCCCGACAGGCCGACCTTTTCGCAATCGGGCTTGGAACCGCAGTTGGTGTCGAAAACGTTACCCACATCCCAGAAGACCGAGGTGCGCAGCGAGCGTTGGTCCTTGACGAACGGCAGCGGGAACAGCAGCTCTACACCACCCTGGACGAGGACATTACCACCGAACGGCAGTGGATCCTGATCCGGGTCGGCGATGGTACCCGGGTTCTTGCCGGTACTCGGGGTGCTGCGTGGCCCTAGGCTGCTGTCCTTGAAGCCACGTACCGAGTTGAAACCACCGGCGTAGTAGTTCTCGTAGAACGGCAGGCCCGAGGTACCGCCGAAACCATCACCATAGCCCAGCTCGGTGTGCAGGCGCAGGGTGTAGTCGTTGGTGATCGGCTTGAACATCTGGCCACGGTAGTCCAGCTTGAAGAACGACAGGTCGCTACCCGGAGTGGTCGCTTCCAGTACCAGGCTTTGCGAGTGACCACGGGTGGCCAGTACGCCCTTGTTCAGGGTCGACTCGGACCAGCCGGCCGAGGCCTTGAAGTTCAGGTACTTGTCGCCTTCCTCGTTGACGAATTTGAAGATCTCGTCAACGGTGTACTTGCCGGTCTTGATCTCGTCCTGCTGTACGGTCAGGCCGAAGGTCAGGCGCGAGGTCTCGCTGATCGGGTAACCGACGCTGACACCGGCACCGAGGCTGTCAACCGCATAGCTGGCCACGTCGACGTCGAGGTCATCGTAGTCGGTGGTGCGGTAGAAGGCGTTGTAGCCCAGGCTGACGCCGTCGGCAGTCCAGTAGGGGTCAACGAAGCCGAAGTTGTAGCGGCTCTGGTATTCGCTGCGGGTCAGGCCGATGGAAACCTTGTTACCAGTACCGAGGAAGTTGGTCTGGCTGATCGAACCACCGAGGATCAGACCGGCGCTCTGGGCGAAACCGACACTGGCGGTAATCGAACCGGAAGCTTGCTCTTCAACGCTGTAGTTGACGTCGACCTGGTCGTCGGTACCTGGGACAGCCGGGGTCTCGACGTTGACTTCCTTGAAGAAGCCCAGGCGCTCCAGACGGGTCTTGGACTGGTCAATCAGGTAGGTCGAAGCCCAGCCACCTTCCATCTGGCGCATTTCGCGACGCAGCACTTCGTCTTCGGACTTGGTATTGCCACGGAAGTTGATGCGGTTGACATAGGCGCGCTTGCCCGGATCGACCACGAAGGTGATGTCGACCGTGTGATCGTCATCATGAGGTTGTGGCACGCCGTTGACGTTGGCGAAGGTGTAGCCTTCGTTACCCAGACGACGGGTGATCAGCTCGGACGTGGTGGTCATCACCTTGCGCGAGAACACCTGGCCTGGCTGCACCAGCAGCAGCGACTTGACCTGGTCTTCCGGCACCTTGAGGTCACCGGAGAGCTTGACGTCACGAACGGTGTACTTCTCGCCCTCGTTGACGTTGACGGTGATGTAGACGTGCTTCTTGTCCGGGGTGATCGACACCTGGGTGGAAGCGATGTCCATGTTGATGTAGCCACGGTCCAGGTAGTAGGAACGCAGGCGCTCCAAGTCACCGGAGAGTTTCTCCCGGGCGTACTTGTCGTCGTTCTTGAAGAACGACAGCCAGTTGCTGGTCTTGAGCTCGAACAGGCCGATCAGGTCTTCGTCAGGGAAGACGGTGTTGCCGACCACGTTGATGTGCTGGATTGCAGCAACGGTGCCTTCATTGATCTTGATCTTCAGGCCCACGCGGTTGCGCGGCTGCGGCACCACTTCGGTGTCGACCTCGGCCGAGTAGCGGCCCTGGGCAACGTACTGGCGTTGCAGTTCGTTACGCACGCCCTCAAGGGTGGCTCGCTGGAAGATCTCGCCTTCGGACAGACCGGACTGCTTCAGCCCCTTCATCAGGTCTTCAGTGCTGATCGCCTTGTTGCCTTCGATCTCGATGCTGGACACCGAAGGACGCTCGACCACGGTAATGATCAGGACGTTGCCGTCCCGGCTCAGTTGGATGTCCTGGAAGAAACCGGTCTTGAACAGGGACCGGGTGGATTCCACCAGGCGCCGGTCATCGGCCTCATCGCCGACGTTCAATGGCAAGGCACCAAAAACGCTGCCCGCGGAGACCCGCTGCAGACCATTGACACGAATATCGGAGATGGTGAAGGACTCGGCGTGAACTTCAGCGATCATCAGTACGGCGAGAACCGCAGTTAGCAGCAGACGTTTCATGAAGTCCTTTCTTATTCCAACTGGCAATAAACGACCCGCCGCGGGACGCGGCAGGTTCGCAATTGAGCGAAGCTTTACAGTCGACCCAAATCGTTGATCAGGGCAAGCAACATCACCCCGACTACCAAACTGATACCGATCTGGATCCCCCAACCTTGCACCCGATCCGATAACGGACGACCACGCGCCCACTCGATCAGGTAGAACAGCAAATGCCCCCCATCCAGTACAGGAATGGGCAGCAAATTAAGAACCCCCAGGCTAATGCTCAGGTAGGCGAGGAAATTCAGGAAATCCCCAACACCGGACTGGGCCGAAGCGCCCGCCACTTTAGCAATGGTTATCGGTCCGCTCAAGTTTTTTACCGAGAGCTCGCCGAACAGCATTTTCTTCAACGATTCGAGGGTCAGGACGCTCATGTTCCAGGTGCGTGAAAGTCCCTCCCCTACAGCCTCGAGCGGCCCGTAGCTGACCTCGCGAAGCATGGCATCCGGCCACTTCACCCCTTTGACCCCGGCGCCCAGATATCCCGCGGCCGTTTTGCCCTCGCCACGGCTGGCCAGGGTTACCGGCAACTCCAGCGGCGCACCGTCGCGCTCGATGCGCAGGACGATCTTGCTGCCAGCCCGGCCACGTACGGTATCGACCACTTGCTGCCAGTTGTTCAGCGCCTGGCCATCGAGCGCCAGCAAACGGTCACCGGTTTTCAACCCGGCAGCCTTTGCCGGCCCCTTCGGGTCGAGTTCAGCCAGCACCGGCGGCAATACCGGGCGCCACGGGCGCAAGCCCAGCGAGCGAATCGGGTCCGGATCGTCGGCGCCCTTGAGCCAGTTATTGAGGGTCAGCACGTGCGGGCTGTCGACCGACGCGCCCTCCTCGCGCACACTGATGTGCAACTGGCCGCTTTCACCCAGACGGCGGATCAGTTGCAGGTTGACTGCCGCCCAGCCACTGGTTGGCTTGCCATCAATGGAAACAATTTCCTGGCCAGCCGTGAGCCCGGCCACTTCGGCGATACTCCCCGCTTCGACCGCACCGATGACCGGACGCTCCTGCTGGGTGCCGACCATGGCCAGGATCCAGAAGAAGAAAAACGCCAGGAGAAAGTTGGCCACCGGGCCCGCCGCGACAATCGCGATGCGCTGACGCACAGACTTGCGGTTGAAGGATTGTTCGAGCTGCTCGGGGGGCACCGCACCTTCGCGCTCGTCGAGCATTTTCACGTAGCCGCCCAGCGGAATCGCCGCTACCACGAACTCAGTGCCATGCCGGTCATGCCAGCGCAGCAACGGCATGCCAAAACCAACGGAAAATCGCAAAACCTTGACGCCGCAACGCCGGGCCACCCAGAAGTGACCGAATTCGTGAAAGGTGACCAGCACACCCAATGCCACCAGGGTGCCGATAATCATGTAGAGCGCACTCATGTCTTTCTCCGAATGACGTTCAGCGGCACCGGGCCTGACGCACTGCTGCGCCAGACCTCAGCGGCCGTGATGAGCCAACCATTGTCCGGCCAGCTGCCGCGCACGCTGGTCGGCGGCAAACACCGCATCGAGCGACTCGACTGCAACCACCGGCTCTTGATCGAGCACTTGTTCGATCATACTCGCGATCTCGGGGAAGCGGATGCGCCGCTGGAGAAATGCTTCCACCGCCACTTCGTTGGCCGCATTAAGTACCGCCGGCGCGCTATTACCCGCCTCGGCCGCCTCGCGGGCCAGGCGCAGGCAAGGGAAGCGCTGTTCGTCCGGCGCCTTGAAGTCCAGGCGGGCAACCGCGAACAGGTCCAGTGGCGCCACCCCCGAATCGATACGCTCCGGCCAGGCCAGGGCATTGGCGATCGGCGTGCGCATGTCCGGATTGCCCAACTGGGCCAATACCGAACCGTCGACATAATCGACCAGCGAGTGGATCACACTTTGCGGGTGCACCACCACCTCGACCTGGCTGGGCCGTGCATCGAACAGCCAGCACGCCTCGATAAGCTCCAGGCCCTTGTTCATCATGCTTGCCGAATCGACCGAGATCTTGCGGCCCATGGACCAGTTCGGGTGGGCGCAAGCCTGTTCAGGGCTGACATCCATGAGCTCGGCCATCGGCGTTTCGCGAAACGGCCCGCCAGAGGCGGTCAACAGGATACGGCGCACGCCAACCTGGGCCAGGCCGCGGGAGTAATCACCCGGCAGGCACTGGAAGATCGCATTGTGCTCGCTGTCGATCGGCAGCAGCACGGCGCCACTGCGCCGCACCGCCTGCATGAACAAGGCGCCGGACATCACCAGCGCCTCCTTGTTTGCCAGCAGCACCTTCTTGCCTGCTTCGACTGCTGCCAGGGTCGGACGCAGGCCGGCAGCGCCGACGATCGCAGCCATCACGGCATCGACCTCGGCAGCTGACGCGACCTGGCACAAGCCCTCTTCACCGACCAGCACCTGGGTGGCCAAACCCGCTACTGCCAGGCCTTCACGCAGCTGCTGTGCAGCCTCGGCCGAAGGCACCACGGCAAACGCCGGGGCATGGCGCACGCACAGGGCCAATAGCTCTTGCAGGCGCGAGTAGCCGCTCAGGGCGAACACCTGGTAACGATCCGGATGACGAGCGATCACATCCAGGGTACTGAGGCCGATCGAGCCGGTCGCGCCCAGCACGGTAATACGCTGTACGCCGCTCACATTACGCCCCAATTGGCTGCCCAGAGCAGCACGGCAAACACCGGAATGGCTGCGGTGAGGCTGTCGATACGGTCCAGCACGCCGCCATGACCCGGCAACAGGTTGCTGCTGTCCTTGATCCCCGAGCGGCGCTTGAACATGCTTTCGGTCAGATCGCCAACTACCGAGACGAAAACCACGGCTGCAGCGCCGAACAGGCCGAGCACCAGCTCACCCGCGCTCCAGTCACGAGAGATAGCCACTACTGCGGTAATCACCAGGCTCAGGGCCAGGCCACCGTAGACGCCTTCCCAGCTCTTGCCCGGGCTCACCTGCGGGGCCAGCTTGCGCTTGCCGAAGGCGCGGCCGGAGAAGTACGCACCGATGTCCGCCCCCCAGACCAGCACCATGACCGCCATGATCAGCCAGTTGCCCAGCGGCCACTGCTTGAGCAGCACCAGGCCTTGCCAGGCCGGCAACAGGATCAGCAGACCGATCAGCAGGCGGCAGGCAGCACTGGCCCACAGCTCGCTGCTGCGCGGGTACGTCAGCACCAGCCAGGTTGCCAGCGCCCACCACAACACCGAAGCCCCCAGCACCCAGGGCGCCAGGTCCGGCATCAGGTAGAGCAGCATCAGCAGGCCGGCGACCACGGCAGCGTAAGCCACACGCAGGGCTTGGCCGACCAGGCCGGCCAGACGCGCCCATTCCCAGGCCCCCAGGGTCACCACTACGCCGACGAACAGGGCGAAGTCGCCGCCGTTCAACAGGAAGAAGCCACACAGGGCGATCGGCAGCAGGATCAGCGCCGTAATGATGCGTTGTTTAAGCATTAAGCACGGGCTCCAGCTTCGACCTGCTCGCTGGTTTTCCCGAAGCGGCGCTGGCGCGAAGCGAAATCGGCCAGCGCGGTACGCATGGCCTCGTGTTTGAAGTCCGGCCAGAACAGGTCGGAAAAGTACAACTCGGCGTAGGCCAGCTGCCACAGCAAGAAATTGCTGATGCGGTGCTCGCCACCGGTACGGATGCACAGGTCGGGCAGCGGCAGGTCGCCTGTGGCCAGGCAGGTCTGCAGCAGCTCGGGGGTGATGTCGTCCGGACGCAGGTGGCCGGCCTGGACTTCCCGCGCCAGGCGCTGGGCGGCCTGGGCGATATCCCACTGACCACCGTAGTTGGCGGCGATCTGCAGGATGAAACGATTGGCGCCGGCGGTCGCCGCTTCGGCCTCACGCATGGCAGCCTGCAGCTCAGGATGAAAGCGCGAGCGGTCACCGATGATACGCAGGCTGATGTTGTTGTCGTTGAGGCGTTTGGCTTCCCGGCGCAGGGCCGAGAAGAACAGCTCCATCAATGCCCCGACCTCTTCGGCCGGGCGCTGCCAGTTTTCACTGGAAAAGGCGAACAGGGTCAGCACCTCGACCTTGGCCTCGGCGCACACCTCGATGACCGCGCGCACTGCGTCCACGCCGGCCTTGTGCCCGGCAACACCGGGCAACAGGCGCTTCTTCGCCCAGCGATTATTCCCATCCATGATGATCGCGACATGGCGCGGCACCGATGGGGACACACCTTGCTTGGTCTTTTCCATTGAAAAAAGTCCCGACCCTTAAACGGCCATCAGGTCCTTTTCTTTTGCCTTCACAGCGACTTCGATGTCAGCTACGGCCTTGTCGGTCAGCTTCTGCACATCGTCAGCTGCACGACGCTCTTCGTCTTCGCTGATTTCTTTCTCTTTGACCAGATCTTTGAGCTGGCTCAGCGCATCACGACGAATGTTACGCACGGCAATACGGGCATCTTCAGCCGCATCGCGCGCCTGCTTGGTGAAGCCCTTGCGGGTTTCTTCAGTCAGGGCCGGCATCGAGATCAGCAGCAGTTCACCCAGGTTGGTCGGGTTGAAGCCCAGGCCCGAGTTGAGAATGGCTTTTTCCACCGCGGCCAGCATGTTGCGCTCAAACGCCACGACCTGAAGGGTACGGGCATCTTTAACAGTCACGTTGGCGACCTGGTTGATCGGAGTGTCAGCGCCGTAGTAAGGCACCTGGACACCGGCCAGGATCTGCGGGTTGGCCGCACCGGTACGAATCCGGCTGAACGCGTGCTGCAGCGATTCCAGGGACTTGACCATGCGTTCCTGGGCGTCTTTCTTGATTTCGTTGATCATTTTTGAACTTCCTCGATCAGAGTTCCTTCAGCGCCGCCATGCACGATGTTCAGCAGGGCGCCGGGCTTGTTCATATTGAAGACGCGCAGCGGCATCTTGTGATCGCGGCACAGGCAGATTGCCGTCAGATCCATCACGCCCAGCTTGCGATCCAGTACTTCATCGTAGGTCAGATGATCGAACTTCTCGGCATGCGGGTCTTTGAATGGGTCTGCAGTGTATACACCATCGACCTTGGTTGCCTTCAATACCACGTCGGCATCGATTTCGATGGCGCGCAGGCAAGCCGCGGAGTCGGTGGTGAAGAACGGGTTGCCGGTACCGGCAGCGAAGATTACGACTTCTTTGGAGTTCAGGTGGCGCATGGCTTTGCGACGATCATAGTGATCGGTAACGCCAACCATGGAGATGGCCGACATGACGATCGCGGTAATGTTGGCGCGCTCAAGCGCGTCGCGCATGGCCAGGCCATTCATTACGGTCGCCAGCATGCCCATGTGGTCGCCAGTGACGCGGTCCATGCCGGCTGCACTGAGCGCCGCGCCACGGAACAGGTTGCCCCCGCCGATTACCAAACCGACCTGAACACCAATGCCGACCAGTTGGCCGACTTCCAATGCCATGCGATCCAGGACCTTGGGGTCGATCCCGAACTCTTCCGAGCCCATCAGGGCCTCGCCGCTAAGCTTGAGTAGAATGCGTTTATAGCGAGCTTGATAACCACTGCCCTGCTGAGCCATTGCGAATCTCTCCTGCGGCGTTTGTAAAAAAATCTGGCGGGCTGTTTTCAGCCTGCGCGTAACTCTAGCGTGGCGCAGCTACTGCGCCAACGAAAGGCGGCTTTGTAAGCCGCTCCCGCTTTGACAAAGAGGCTGCGCGCGTGAGCGGGCAGCCTCTTCGGGGCGACAGAGGTGAATCTGTCTTATTGCTTGGCAGCAGCCAGCTGAGCAGCAACTTCTTCAGCGAAGTTGTCGACTGGCTTCTCGATGCCTTCGCCTACTTTGAAGTAGGTGAAGGAAACGATTTCAGCACCGGCTTTCTTGGCCAGCTCACCGACCTTGATTTCCGGGTTCATGACGAACGCTTGCTCGACCAGGCTGGCTTCGGCCAGGAACTTCGAGATACGGCCTTTGACCATGTTCTCGACGATGTTCTCAGGCTTGCCCTTGATCTTCTCTTCGTTCAGGGTCAGGAAGACGTTCTTCTCGCGCTCGATTGCTTCAGCCGAAACTTCCGACGGCAGCAGGAACTCTGGGTTGCTTGCCGCCACGTGCATGGCGATTTCTTTGGCCAGCTGGACGTCGCCGCCCTTCAGGACAACAGCAACACCGATCTTGTTGCCGTGCAGGTAGGTGCCGACAACGTCACCTTCAACGCGCACCAGGCGACGGATGTTGACGTTCTCACCAACCTTGGCAACCAGCGCTTCACGAGCCGATTCGCGGGAAGCGATCAGCGGAGCGGCGTCGGTCAGTTTCTCGGCGAAAGCTTGGTCAACGCTTTCAGCGACGAAGGTTTTGAAGTCGTCTTGCAGAGCCAGGAAGTCGGTCTGCGAGTTGACTTCCAGCAGGACGGCGGATTTGTCGTCGGCCTTGATGGCGATTGCGCCTTCAGCGGCAACGTTGCCAGCCTTTTTAGCGGCCTTGATGGCGCCCGAAGCGCGCATGTCGTCAATGGCTTTCTCGATGTCGCCGCCGGCCTTTTCCAGGGCCTTTTTGCAATCCATCATGCCTTCGCCGGTACGCTCACGCAGTTCTTTGACCAGCGCTGCAGTAATTGCTGCCATTTCAAATTCCTCTTGGATAGGTTTTCAACCATTCCACCCGATACTTGACGGGCGTTCAATTCTGTAAATCCACTCACCAGCACTCATGCAGTAACAAGGTTGCAACGGCGATGCTGACAAGAGGATTTCAAGGTGGCAAAAAGGGGGCAAAGCCCCCTTTTCGCGTGCCGAGTAGACGCCAGGCGTCAATTACTCAGCAGCTGGTGCTGCTTCTTCGGCGTACACTTCGGTACCGCCAGCAACGTTGTTGCGGCCACGGATCACGGCGTCAGCCATCGAACCCATGTACAGCTGGATAGCGCGGATGGCGTCATCGTTACCTGGGATGATGTAGTCAACGCCTTCTGGGCTGGAGTTGGTATCGACAACGCCGATGACCGGGATGCCCAGCTTGTTGGCTTCGGTGATAGCGATGCGCTCGTGGTCAACGTCGATCACGAACAGGGCATCAGGCAGGCCGCCCATGTCCTTGATACCACCCAGGCTGCGATCCAGTTTTTCCAGATCACGCGAGCGCATCAGGGCTTCTTTCTTGGTCAGCTTGGCGAAAGTGCCGTCTTCGGCCTGGGTTTCCAGGTCGCGCAGACGCTTGATCGAAGCGCGGATGGTCTTGTAGTTGGTCAGCATGCCGCCCAACCAGCGGTGATCGACGTACGGCGAACCGCAACGTGCTGCTTCTTCAGCAACGATCTTGCCAGCGGAACGCTTGGTGCCGACGAACAGAATCTTGTTTTTGCCCTGGGCCAGACGCTCTACGAAGGTCAGTGCCTCGTTGAACATTGGCAGGGTTTTTTCAAGGTTGATGATGTGAATCTTGTTGCGCGCACCGAAAATGTACTTGCCCATTTTCGGGTTCCAGTAACGGGTTTGGTGACCGAAGTGCACACCGGCCTTCAGCATATCGCGCATGTTGACTTGGGACATGATAGTTCCTTGATAAGTCGGGTTGGGCCTCCACGTATCCCAATGACCAACCCGCGATCCGTGGATCGAAGGCACCCAGGTCATCGTGTCGACACGTGTGTGGGTTTAGTGCTTCCGGAGCTATCCCCGGAAAGCGGCGCATTTTATACCACACAAGCCCGCCAAGCGAAACCAGAATTACCATTGAACGTCACAGGCTTTTGCACACATCGCCCATTAGCGCCAGAATGGCCCTTATATAAAGGCTGTATCAGCGCCATGGCCGCCTGAATCGGGCCTGGCTCTGTTAGAATCCGGCCTTTCCCCAGATTATTTGCGCCTTGCTGCGCCGTAGAGAGCCTGTAATGACCGTTACCATCAAAACCGCCGAAGACATCGAAAAGATGCGCATCGCCGGCCGCCTGGCCGCCGAAGTCCTGGAGATGATCGAAGAGCACGTCAAGCCCGGTGTCACCACCGAGGAGCTCGACCGCCTGTGCCACGACTACATCGTCAACGTCCAGCAAGCGATTCCGGCGCCGCTCAACTACAAGGGCTTCCCCAAGTCGATCTGCACCTCGGTCAACCACGTGGTCTGCCATGGCATCCCGGGCGACAAGCCGCTCAAGGACGGTGACACCCTGAACATCGACGTCACCGTGATCAAGGATGGCTACCACGGCGACACCAGCCGCATGTTCCACGTCGGCACCGTACCGGTATGGGCCGAGCGCCTGTCCCAGATCACCCAGGAGTGCATGTACAAGGCCATCGAACTGGTCAAGCCAGGCTGCCGCCTGGGCGACATCGGCGAAGTGATCCAGAAGCACGCGGAAAAGAACGGTTTCTCGGTGGTGCGCGAGTTCTGCGGCCACGGCATCGGCAAGGTGTTCCACGAAGAGCCGCAGATCCTGCACTACGGCCGCGCCGGCACCGGCATGGAGCTCAAGGAAGGCATGACCTTTACCATCGAGCCGATGATCAACCAGGGCAAAGCCGACACCAAGGTGCTGGGCGACGGCTGGACCGCCATCACCAAGGACCGCAAGCTCTCGGCCCAGTGGGAACACACCCTGGTGGTGACCGCGACCGGTTACGAAATCTTCACCCTGCGTAAAGACGACACCATTCCCCGCACGTCGGCCTGATTGTCACAGGAAAGCCTCTCGATGCCCCAGGTGGATCCCGAGCTGTTCGATCGCGGTCAGTTCCAGGCGGAACTGGCCCTCAAGGCAAGCCCTATCGCTGCCTTCAAGAAAGCCATCCGCCAGGCCGGCGAGGTGCTCGACAACCGCTTTCGCAGCGGCCGCGAGATCCGCCGGCTGATCGAGGACCGCGCCTGGTTCGTCGACAACATCCTGCAACAGGCCTGGAACCAGTTCACCTGGAGCGAAGACGCCGATATCGCCCTGATCGCCACCGGTGGCTACGGGCGCGGCGAACTGCACCCCTACTCCGACATCGATCTGCTGATCCTGCTCGACAGTGCCGACCACGAGGTTTTTCGCGACTCGATCGAACGCTTTCTGACCCTGCTCTGGGACATCGGCCTGGAAGTCGGCCAGAGCGTGCGCTCGGTCGATGAATGCGCAGAACAGGCCCGCGCCGACCTGACGGTAGTCACCAACCTGATGGAAAGCCGCACTATTGCCGGCCCCGAGCACCTGCGCCAGCGCATGCTCGAGGTCACCAGCACCGCGCACATGTGGCCGAGCAAGGAATTCTTCCTGGCCAAGCGTGCCGAGCAAAAAGCCCGGCACCACAAGTACAACGACACCGAGTACAACCTGGAGCCCAACGTCAAGGGCTCGCCAGGCGGCCTGCGTGATATCCAGACGGTACTGTGGATCGCCCGGCGCCAGTACGGCACCCTCAACCTGCACGCTCTGGCCGGCGAAGGCTTCTTGCTGGAAAGCGAGAACAACCTGCTGGCCTCGTCCCAGGAATTTCTCTGGAAAGTGCGCTACGCCCTGCACATGCTGGCCGGGCGTGCCGAGGACCGCTTGCTGTTCGACCACCAGCGCAGCATCGCCGCCCTGCTCGGGTTTGGCGACGAAAACCCCAAGCGCGCCATCGAGCAGTTCATGCAGCAGTACTACCGGGTGGTGATGAGCATCGCCGAGCTCAGCGACCTGATCATCCAGCACTTCGAAGAAGTCATCCTCGACGACGACAGCGCCAGTGCCCAGCCGCTGAACGCACGTTTCCAACTGCATGACGGCTATATCGAGGCAGTACGCACCAACGTCTTCAAGCGCACGCCGTTCGCCATGCTGGAAATCTTCGTGCTGATGGCCCAGCACCCGGAAATCAAGGGCGTGCGCGCCGACACCATTCGTCTGCTGCGCGAACACCGGCACCTGATCGACGACGATTTTCGTAATGATATCCGCAACACCAGCCTGTTCATCGAGCTGTTCAAGTGCGAGATCGGTATCCACCGCAATCTGCGGCGGATGAACCGCTACGGCATTCTCGGCCGTTATTTGCCGGAGTTCGGCCTGATCGTCGGGCAGATGCAGCACGACCTGTTTCACATCTATACCGTCGATGCGCACACCCTTAACCTGATCAAGCACCTGCGCAAACTGCAGTACACCCCGGTTTCGGAAAAATTCCCGCTGGCCAGCAAGCTCATGGGCCGCCTGCCCAAGCCAGAGCTGATTTATCTCGCCGGGCTTTATCACGACATCGGCAAGGGTCGTCAGGGTGATCACTCCGAGTTGGGCGCGGTGGACGCCCAGGCCTTCTGTGCGCGTCATCAGCTACCGAGCTGGGACAGCCGGCTGATTGTCTGGCTGGTGCAGCATCACCTGGTGATGTCGACCACCGCCCAGCGCAAGGACCTGTCCGACCCGCAGGTAATCTACGACTTCGCCCAACTGGTGGGCGATGAAACCCGCCTGGATTACCTTTATGTACTAACGGTGGCCGACATCAACGCCACCAACCCGAGCCTGTGGAACTCTTGGCGCGCCAGCTTGCTGCGCCAGCTCTACACCGAGACCAAGCGTGCCCTGCGCCGCGGCCTGGAAAACCCGTTGGACCGCGAAGAGCAGATCCGCCAGACCCAGAGCGCAGCACTGGACATCCTCATTCGCGAGGGCACCGACCCGGACGACGTCGAGCAACTGTGGTCGCAATTGGGTGACGATTACTTCCTGCGCCATACCGCCGCCGACGTGGCCTGGCACAGCGATGCCATCCTCCAGCAGCCGGCCGACGGCGGGCCGCTGGTGCTGATCAAGGAAACCACCCAGCGCGAATTCGAAGGCGGCACCCAGATCTTCATCTATGCCCCCGACCAGCACGACTTCTTCGCCGTGACGGTGGCGGCCATGGACCAGCTCAACCTGAACATCCATGACGCGCGGATCATCACCTCGAGCAGCCAGTTCACCCTCGACACCTATATCGTGCTCGATAACGATGGCGACTCGATCGGCGACAATCCCGTGCGGGTCAAGCAAATTCGCGACGGCCTGACCGACGCCTTGCGCAACCCCGACGACTACCCGACCATCATCCAGCGCCGGGTACCGCGCCAGCTCAAGCACTTCACCTTTGCCCCGCAGGTGACCATCCATAACGATGCCCAGCGCCCGGTGACCATCCTCGAACTCAGCGCCCCCGACCGCCCCGGCCTGCTGGCGCGGATCGGCAAGATCTTCCTGGAGTTCGACCTGTCGCTGCAAAATGCCAAGATTGCCACCCTCGGCGAACGGGTCGAAGACGTGTTCTTCATCACCGACGCCGACAACCAGCCCCTGTCCGACCCGCAGTTGTGCAGCCGCCTGCAGGATGCGATCGTCGAGCAACTGCGCGTCGACCAGGCGACCGGGGTGCCTTTGACCCGCCTGACCATTTGACCGTTTGACGAGACCTTGCGCCGATGAACAACGCTTTGAACCAGCTTCAGCCCTACCCGTTCGAGAAACTCCGTGCGCTGCTCGGCAGCGTGACGCCTGCGGCGGACAAACGCGCCATTGCCCTGTCGATCGGTGAACCGAAGCATGAGTCGCCGGCGTTCGTCGCCCAGGCCCTGGCCGACAACCTGCAGCAGATGGCCGTGTACCCGACCACCGCCGGCCTGCCGGCGCTGCGTCAAGCCATCACTCGCTGGTGCGAACGCCGTTTCAGCGTCCCGGCCGGCTGGCTGGATGCCGACAAACACGTACTGCCGGTCAATGGCACCCGTGAAGCGCTGTTTGCCTTCACCCAGGCGGTGGTCAATCGCGCCGAGAACGGCCTGGTCATCAGCCCCAACCCGTTCTACCAGATCTACGAGGGCGCAGCGCTGCTGGCCGGCGCTACCCCGCACTACCTGCCCTGCCTGGACAGCAACGGCTTCAACCCGGACTTCGACGCCGTGTCGGCCGAGACCTGGCAGCGCTGCCAGATCCTTTTCCTCTGCTCCCCAGGCAACCCGACCGGCGCCCTGGTGCCAATGCAGACCCTGAAAAAACTGATCGCCCTGGCCGACCAATACGATTTCGTGATCGCCGCCGACGAGTGCTACAGCGAACTGTACTTCGACGAACAAAGCCCACCGCCCGGCCTGCTCAGCGCCTGCGTCGAGCTTGGGCGCAGCGACTTCAAGCGTTGCGTGGTGTTCCACAGCCTGTCCAAGCGTTCCAACCTGCCGGGCCTGCGCTCGGGCTTCGTGGCCGGCGACGCCGAGATCATCAAGCCGTTCCTGCTCTACCGCACCTACCACGGCTGCGCCATGCCGGTGCAAACCCAGCTGGCGAGCATTGCCGCCTGGAACGACGAAGAACACGTGCTGGCCAACCGCGACCTGTACCGCGAGAAGTTCGATGCAGTACTGAAGATCCTCGCCCCGGTACTGGATGTGCAGCGCCCGGACGGTGGTTTCTACCTGTGGGCCAAGGTGCCAGGCGATGACGCCGAGTTCACCCGCGACCTGTTCGAAGCCCAGCACGTGACCGTAGTGCCGGGTTCGTACCTGTCGCGCGAGGTAGATGGCGTCAATCCGGGCGCCGGTCGGGTGCGCATGGCGCTGGTAGCGCCATTGGCCGAGTGCGTCGAGGCAGCCGGGCGGATTCGAGATTTCCTCACCCGCTGATGGATCGGCGGCATCGGAACAGCCGGTGCCGCCTGCCATAAAAAAGCTGCAACTAAAGCTTTATCTACCACTAGATCCGGCGCCTGACTGGAGACACTTCACGCTCACGAACGAGAAGGACTCCCTCATGAGCGATCTGATCTTTTGCCGTTACCGCCACGACGTCGATCCGCAGCTTTCCTACGAAGCAGCCATCGCGGAAAACCCTGCCAATGCTCCCAGTCATTCAGGGTCGCGCAAAAAACGCGCAATTTATGGTTCCACCCGTCTCTGGCAGCCAGGGCGCACCCTGAAATTTTCGTTTCTGGGTTCGCCCAGCATTGAACTGAAGTTGAAAATTCTCAATACAGGGAGCCAATGGGTGTCGCAGTCTGGCGCCAACCTTGGCATAGCCCTGTACCACGACAACTACCTGCAGGCCGATATCAGGATCAAAGTCGACCCCAAGGCCCTGCACAATGAGTCCGCCCTTGGAACTGACGCACTGCTGATCAAAACAAACGAAACAATGACCCTGAATGTCCTGCCGGACAGCGAAAATTTCGAGCCGATCGTCCTGCATGAGTTCGGCCATGTCTTTGGCGCGACCCACGAACATCAAAACCCGTTAGCTGACATTCCCTGGAATGAAGACGAGCTCATGAACGTCATGACCAAGCAGCGGGGATGGAGCGAGGCCGATGTACGCAGCCAGTTTCTTGAGAAGCAAACTGAAGCAAATACCTTCTTCACAACCTACGACCGCGAGTCGATCATGCATTATCAAATTGCGCAGTGGATGACCCTGGGTGACTGGGAAGTGGGGGCAAACAAGAAGTTGAGCGAATATGATCTGGCATTCATGCGCCGAGCCTACCCCCTAGCCAACACACCTACCTGACCTGCCCCAGGTTCGCCTCACTCATATCCAGCTCCCCCAGCACCTGACGCACCACGTCATCACCAATCAGGTGCTGGCGGTGCAGGTTGTACAGCTCCAGGCGCTGGGCCCGCAGCGCGCGCAGGCGCAAGCGCCGCTCAAGGTGGTCCATCTGTGCGGCCAGGGCCTGGGCTTCGGCGCTGTCGTTGAAGGTATCGAGCTGATGCCGGTACTCGGCCATCAACCGCGCCTTGAGCTCGGCCGCCAGCGCCGCCTGGGAGGCATCCAGCGGCGTACCGGCCTCGCTCAGGTCTTCTGCCTCAAGGGCGTGAATCGCCGCTTCAGCGGTGCGCCGCCAGGCGTCCTGGGCCTCTTGGCGCAGGGCGTCGTCGGGGCTCTTGGTAACACCGCGCAATAGCAGTGGCAAAGCGATACAGGCAGCGACCAGCGACAGCAGAATGACCCCGGCCGCGATGAAAATCAGCAAGTCTCGCTCGGGGAAGTCCTTGCCGGCGCTGATCAGCAGCGGCACCGACATGACACCGGCCAGGGTCACCGCCCCGCGCACCCCACCAACCGTCAACAACCAGCAGGAACGGGCGTTGGGCACCAGCACCAGGTCTTCCTTGCCGCGCCAGCGGCGGATCACCCCGATCAGGCGCCAGATGCTCTGCACCCAGATAAAACGCAAGGCCAGCAGCACGGCGAAGATCGCCACCACATCCAGGCAGCGCCACAGCAAGGTCGGCCACAGCGAGGCTTCGTGGCTGGTCACCGCCTTGATGATGTCGGGCAACTGCAAGCCCAACAGCAGAAAGATCAGACCGTTGAAGGCGAACTCCAACAACGACCAGACGCTGCGGTTGAGCAGGCGCGTGCTGGTCTGGCGCGGCAACAGGTCGAGCCAGCTCTGCATCATCCCCGCCGCCACCGCCGAGAGAATGCCGGAGGCGCCCAGGCGCTCGGCCAGCACATAAGCGGCAAACGGCAGCAGCAACATGAACACCACGTGAGTGGCCGGGTCGTCCCAGCCGCGGGCGATCATCCAGGCGCGCAAGCGCCCGACCAGCCAGCTCAGGGCCACACCAATGGCCAGGCCGCCGACAGCGACCAGAACAAAGGTCAGGCTGGCCTCAGCGAGGGAGAACACCCCGGTGATCGCCGCCGCCAGGGCGAACTTGAAGGTCACCAGGCCCGAGGCATCGTTCATCAGCGCCTCGCCCTGGAGCATGTGCATCAAGGGCGTCGGCAGGCGGTCCTGGGTGATGGCCGAGACCGCTACGGCGTCGGTCGGCGACAGCACCGCGGCCAGGGCAAAGGCCACCGGCAACGGAATGCCGGGCAGGATCCAGTGAATGAAATAGCCGGCACCGACCACAGTAAACAGCACCAGGCCGACCGCCAGGGTCAGAATCGGGCCGCGCAACCGCCAGAGGTCACGCTTGGGCATCCGCCAGCCATCGGAAAACAGCAACGGCGGCAGGAACAAAAACAGAAACAATTCCGGGTCCAGGGCCACGTGCAGGCCCAGGGTAGGCCATGCCAGCAAGGCGCCGGCGGCAATCTGCACCAGCGGCAAGGGCAGCGGGATCATCCGCCCGACCAGTTTGGAAACACTCACCAGCATCAGCAGGATGAGAACGGTGTAGGCTGATTGCATTCGGCGAGTCCTGTTCAATTCAAACGCATTCAACGACTTATGCTGGCCTGGGCACGGCATTGCCATTGAAACGACATATTAGCCGCTTAGGCTGCCGGCGCACCGCTGCACAAAAGTCGCAGAACCGCCCAGAACCTGTAACACAATGCTACAAAGAGCCATGGCAACGGCAACCCAAAGCCGCCGACCATGGCATAATCCTTCACCATTTTTTCCCAGGAGGGGCAAGACATGACCAAACGCGACACGCCATTGCACCTTTATGGAATCAAGGCCTGTGACACCATGAAGAAAGCCCGTACCTGGCTTGAAGACCAAGGCCTGGGCTACGATTTCCACGACTACAAGACCCAGGGCATCGACCGTGCAAGCCTTGAGCGCTGGTGCGATGAACATGGCTGGCAAACAGTACTCAACCGTGCTGGCACCACCTTCCGCAAACTCGAAGACGCCCAGAAGGCCGATCTCGACCAGGCCAAGGCCATCGAATTGATGCTGGCCCAACCGTCGATGATCAAGCGCCCTGTGCTCGACCTCGGTAAGCGGACCCTGGTCGGCTTCAAGCCTGATCTGTACGCGGCCGCCCTTCAGTAAACCGGCGCCGAGCTTTCATTCAATTCGCAAGAGGTAACTGCATGTCCACTACCCTGTTCAGCCTGGCCTTCGGTGTCGGCACCCAGAACCGTCAAGGCGCCTGGCTGGAAGTCTTCTACGCACAACCGTTGATCAACCCGGCTGCCGAACTGGTTGCGGCCATCGCCCCGGTCCTGGGCTATGAAGGCGGCAACCAGGCGATCGCCTTCAGCACCAGCCAGGCCGCGCAGCTTGCCGAAGCCCTCAAGAGCGTCGACACCGCCCAGGCCGCACTGCTGACCCGCCTGGCCGAAAGCAACAAGCCACTGGTCGCCACCCTGCTGGCCGAAGACGCCGCACTGACGTCCACCCCGGAAGCCTACCTGAAGCTGCACCTGCTCTCGCACCGCCTGGTCAAGCCGCACGGCCTGAACCTGGCCGGCATCTTCCCGCTGCTGCCGAACGTGGCCTGGACCAGCCAGGGCGCCATCGACCTGGCGGAACTTGCCGAGCAGCAACTGGAAGCGCGCCTGAAGGGCGAGCTGCTGGAAGTGTTCTCGGTGGACAAGTTCCCGAAAATGACCGACTACGTGGTCCCTGCCGGCGTTCGCATCGCCGACAGCGCCCGTGTGCGCCTGGGTGCCTACATCGGCGAAGGCACCACCATCATGCACGAGGGCTTCGTCAACTTTAACGCCGGCACCGAAGGCCCGGGCATGATCGAAGGCCGCGTCTCCGCGGGCGTCTTCGTCGGCAAGGGTTCAGACCTGGGCGGCGGCTGCTCGACCATGGGCACCCTGTCCGGCGGCGGCAACATCGTCATCAAGGTTGGCGAAGGCTGCCTGATCGGCGCCAACGCCGGTATCGGCATCCCGCTGGGCGACCGCAACACCGTCGAAGCCGGCCTGTATATCACTGCCGGCACCAAGGTAAACCTGCTGGACGAGAACAACCAGCTGGTCAAGGTGGTCAAGGCCCGCGACCTGGCCGGCCAGACCGACCTGCTGTTCCGCCGCAACTCGCTCAACGGCGCCGTGGAGTGCAAGACCCACAAGTCGGCCATCGAGCTGAACGAAGCGCTGCACGCCCACAACTAAGTGGTACCATCGGGTCTGGCCTAACGCCAGGCCCGATTTTCAGGTCCGATCATCATGTTCCAGCCCTCCCCCTGGCGCGCTGACTTTCCAGCCATCGACGCCCTGCAACGCCAGCACCAGACCTACCTGGACAGCGCCGCTACCACGCAAAAACCGCAAATCCTGCTCGATGCCTTGAGCCACTATTACGGTCATGGTGCTGCCAACGTGCACCGTGCCCAACACCTGCCCGGCGCCCTGGCTACCCAAGCCTTCGAACGCAGCCGGGAAAAGGTCGCCGGCTGGCTGAATATCGCCGACAGCCAGCAGATCGTCTTCACCCATGGCGCCACCTCGGCCTTGAACCTGCTCGCCTACGGGCTTGAGCCACTGTTCGAAGCCGGCGACGAAATCGTCATCAGCGCCCTGGAACACCATGCCAACCTGCTGCCCTGGCAACAGCTGGCGCAGCGCCGCGGGCTGAAGCTGGTGGTCCTGCCACTGGACAGCCGCGGCCTGATCGATCTGAACATCGCCCTGCAACTGATCGGCCCACGCACACGGGTGCTGGCGGTCAGCCAGCTGTCCAACGTGCTCGGCGCCTGGCAGCCACTGGAGCCCCTGCTGGCCCATGCCCAGGCCCAGGGCGCGCTGACTGTGGTCGATGGCGCCCAAGGCGTGGTCCACGGCCGTCACGACGTACGCCAGTTGGGTTGCGACTTTTATGTATTCTCCAGCCACAAGCTCTACGGCCCTGACGGCGTCGGCGTGCTCTACGGCCGCGGCGAAGCATTGGCGCGCCTGCGTCATTGGCAGTTCGGCGGCGAGATGGTGCAAATCGCCGACTACCACAGCGCCAGCTTTCGCCCGGCACCCCTGGGTTTCGAAGCCGGTACCCCGCCGATTGCCAGTGTGATCGGCCTCGGTGCCAGCCTCGATTACCTCGCAGGTCTCGATGCCAATGCGGTCGCCGAGCATGAAGCCGGCCTGCACCGGCATCTGCTGCGCGGCCTCAACGACCGTGAAGGCATCCGCCTGCTCGGCCAACCGCAACTGGCCCTGGCCAGCTTCGTGGTCGAGGGGGTGCACAATGCCGATCTCGCCCATATGCTCACCGAGCAAGGCATCGCCGTGCGCGCCGGCCATCACTGCGCCATGCCGTTGCTGAAAAGCCTCGGCCTGGATGGCGCGATCCGCGTGTCCCTGGGCCTGTACAACGACTCCGACGACCTGCAGCGCTTCTTCGAAGCCCTGGACCAAGCCCTGGAGTTGCTGAGATGAGCCTGCCCCTGGCTGCGCAGCAAGCGCTGGATGTTTTCGAACAGGCGACCGGCTGGGAACAGCGCGCACGCTTGCTGATGAAATGGGGCGAGCGTCTGGCGCCCTTGAGCGCAGAGGAACAGTCCGAAACCAACCGTGTACACGGCTGCGAAAGCCAGGTCTGGCTGGTGGCCGAGCAGCAGGACGGCCAGTGGCGCTTCAAGGGGGCCAGTGATGCACGGATCATCCGCGGCTTGCTGGCACTGTTGCTGGTGCGGGTCGAAGGGTTGTCCAGCGCTGAGCTGACGCAACTGGACCTGCCCGCCTGGTTCAATCAGCTGGGCCTGGGCCGCCAGCTCTCGCCTTCACGCAGCAACGGCCTGAACGCCGTCCTGCAACGCATGGCTCAGCTTGCCGCTGGTGCCTGAGCCTTGCTGCGCTCGGACGGGCGGCGGGCGCCAGCCACAAGCTTTTCCACCGCCTTGCTGGCGGCGACCATGCCGAAGGTCGCGGTGACCATCATCACCGCGCCGAAGCCGCCGGAGCAGTCCAGCTTCACCCCCTCGCCAACAAAACTCTTCTGCAAGCAGACGCTGCCGTCACCTTTGGGATAGCGCAGCTGTTCAGTGGAGAACACACAGGGCACGCTGTAGTTGCGGGTCACCGTGCGAGAAAAACCGTAATCGCGGCGCAACGTCGAACGCACCCGCGAGGCCAGCGGGTCATTGAAGGTCTTGTTCAGGTCGGCAACGCGGATCTGGGTTGGGTCGATTTGCCCGCCGGCACCACCGGTGCTGATGATGGTGACCTTGTGGCGCTTGCACCAGCCAATCAGCGCGGCCTTGGCCATGACGCTGTCGATGCAGTCGATCACGCAATCGATGTGCTCGCCGATGTACTCGGGCAGGGTTTCCTTGGTGACGAAATCCACCACTGCATGCACTTTGCAGGCCGGGTTGATGGCCCGCAGGCGCTCAGCCATGACCTCGGCCTTGGCGCGGCCGATATTGCCCTCCTGGGCATGCAACTGGCGGTTGGTATTGCTGACGCAGACATCATCGAGGTCGAACAGGGAGATTTCGCCGACGCCACTACGGGCCATGGCTTCGGCCGCCCAGGAGCCGACCCCGCCGATACCGACGATGGCCACATGGGCCTCGCGCAGGCGCTGCAGGCCGTTGTCACCGTATAACCGGGCGACACCGGCAAAGCGTGGATCTTCTGTACTCATGGCCCAACCCCGAAAAAACCGGCGCGCATTATAGGCCTCTTGCGGCGCGAAGGCACCCTGCAGTACCTGCCGCCCGAGCCATGCATTGGTAAAGGTAGTTGTAATCCTGCTTTAATGTCCTATGCAATCCAAAGACTTGGACGACAAAAGTACGGGCTAAGAACTTCAGCGCCTGAAGCTAATCCAATCTTCTGCCACCGACCTGTTCCCACACTGCCTGGGCAGGAAGTACGCAGGATTCGCGCCCTCTGGCGCCCGCCCGTTCCACCTTTCGGAACCCGAACTATCTATGTCATCGCGTAAATTTGGTATCAACCTGGTGATAGTCATGGCAATCGCCGCGCTATTCACCGGGTTCTGGGCGCTGATCAACCGCCCGGTTTCCGCCCCCAACTGGCCGGAGCAGATTTCCGGCTTTTCCTATTCGCCGTTCCGCCAGGGCGAGAGCCCGCAAAAGGGCCAATACCCGAGCGAGGACGAGCTGCGCCAGGACCTTGAGCAGCTCAGCAAGCTGACCGACAGTATCCGGATCTATACCGTGGAAGGCACCCAGGCGGAAATCCCGCGCCTGGCCGAAGAGTTCGGCCTACGCGTGACCCTGGGGGTGTGGATCAGCCCGGACCTTGAGCGCAACGAGCGGGAAATCGAGAAAGCCATCGAACTGGCCAACAGCTCGCGCAGTGTCGTGCGGGTCATGGTCGGCAACGAAGCGCTGTTCCGCAAGGAGATCACCCCGCAGGCGCTGATCCAGTACATGGACCGGGTACGCGCCGCGGTAAAAGTACCGGTGACCACCAGTGAGCAATGGCACATCTGGAAGGAACATCCGGAGCTGGCCAAGCATGCCGACCTGGTCGCCGCGCACATCCTGCCGTATTGGGAGTTCATCCCGATGAAGGATGCCGGCCAGTTCGTTCTGGACCGTGCCCGCGACCTCAAGCAACAATTCCCACGCAAACCCTTGCTGTTGTCTGAAGTCGGCTGGCCGAGCAACGGCCGCATGCGTGGCGGCGCCGAGGCCACCCAGGCCGACCAGGCCATCTACCTGCGCACCTTGGTCAACAAGCTCAACCGCCAGGGCTACAACTACTTCGTCATCGAAGCCTACGACCAGCCATGGAAAGCCAGTGACGAAGGCTCGGTGGGCGCCTACTGGGGCGTGTTCAACGCCGCCCGCCAGCAGAAGTTCAACTTCGAAGGCCCAGTAGTGGCCATTCCGCAATGGCGCGTACTGGCGGTCGGTTCGGTGGTACTGGCGATGCTCTCGCTGACCCTGCTGCTGATCGACGGCTCGGCCCTGCGCCAGCGCGGCCGCACCTTCCTGACCTTCATCGCCTTCCTCTGCGGCTCGGTGCTGGTATGGATCGGTTACGACTATAGCCAGCAATACAGCACCTGGTTCAGCCTGACCGTGGGCTTTTTGCTCGCCCTTGGCGCCCTTGGCGTGTTTATCGTGCTGCTGACCGAGGCCCATGAACTGGCCGAAGCTGTATGGATTCACAAGCGCCGCCGGGAGTTTTTGCCGGTACAGGCCGACGCCGCCTACCGGCCGAAAGTCTCGGTGCATGTGCCGTGCTACAACGAGCCGCCAGAGATGGTCAAACAGACCCTCAACGCCCTGGCGGCGCTGGATTATCCGGACTACGAAGTCCTGATCATCGACAACAACACCAAGGACCCGGCGGTCTGGGAGCCGATCAAGGCCCACTGCGAGATGCTCGGCGAGCGCTTCAAGTTCTTCCATGTCGCGCCCCTGGCCGGCTTCAAGGGCGGTGCGCTGAACTACCTGATCCCGCATACCGCCAAGGACGCCGAAGTGATCGCGGTGATCGACTCGGACTACTGCGTCGACCGCAACTGGCTCAAGCACATGGTGCCGCACTTCGCCGACCCGAAAATCGCCGTGGTGCAATCCCCCCAGGACTACCGCGACCAGAACGAGAGCACCTTCAAGAAGCTGTGCTACAGCGAGTACAAGGGCTTCTTCCATATCGGCATGGTCACCCGCAACGACCGTGATGCGATCATCCAGCACGGCACCATGACCATGACCCGGCGCTCGGTGCTCGAAGAGCTGGGCTGGGCCGACTGGTGCATCTGCGAAGACGCCGAGCTCGGCCTGCGCGTGTTCGAAAAGGGCTACTCAGCGGCGTATTCCCACGAGAGCTATGGCAAGGGCCTGATGCCCGACACCTTCATCGACTTCAAGAAGCAGCGCTTCCGCTGGGCCTACGGCGCCATCCAGATCATCAAGCGCCATGCCGCAAGCCTGCTGCGCGGCAAGGACTCGGAGCTGACCCGTGGCCAGCGCTACCACTTCCTGGCCGGCTGGCTGCCGTGGATCGCCGATGGCATGAACATCTTCTTCACTGTCGGCGCCCTGCTGTGGTCGGCGGCGATGATCATCGTGCCGCAACGGGTCGACCCGCCGCTGCTGATCTTCGCTATTCCGCCACTGGCGCTGTTCGTGTTCAAGGTCGGCAAGATCGTGTTCCTCTACCGCCGCGCGGTGGGCGTGAACCTCAAGGACGCTTTCGCCGCGGCCCTGGCGGGCCTTGCGCTTTCGCACACGATTGCCAAGGCGGTGCTGTACGGTTTCTTCACCAGCAGCATTCCGTTCTTCCGTACGCCGAAGAACGCCGACAGCCATGGCTTGCTGGTGGCGCTTTCCGAGGCGCGTGAGGAGCTGTTCATCATGTTGCTGTTGTGGGGCGCGGCGGCCGGGATCTACCTGGTCCAGGGCCTGCCGAGCAACGACATGCGCTTCTGGGTGACGATGCTGCTGGTGCAGTCGCTGCCGTACCTGGCGGCGCTGATCATGGCCATGCTGTCGTCGCTGCCTAAGCCTGTGGATGCAGCGCAGCCGGCCCAGGCCTCCTGATCCTGAGATAACCTGTAGGAGCGGGCTTGCCCCGCGATGCGATGCCGGCCGAAAGTCCGCAATCGCGGGACAAGCCCGCTCCTACAGGGCTCTGAATTGCTATAAGATAACCCCCCTCGAATTCGTGCCCTGCCTTGCCCCGGAGTTCCTCATGACGGCCCCAGCCGACCTCTCGCCTACCCTTGAACTGGCCTGCGACCTGATTCGCCGTCCGTCGGTAACCCCGCTGGACTTCGACTGCCAGAAACAGATGATGCAGCGCCTGGGCGATGCCGGTTTCATGCTCGAACCGATGCGGATCGAAGACGTCGACAACTTCTGGGCCACCCATGGCACCCAGGAAGGTCCCGTGCTGTGCTTCGCCGGCCACACCGACGTAGTCCCGACCGGCCCGGTGCAGGCCTGGCAGAACGATCCGTTCGACGCCCTGATCGATGCCGACGGCATGCTCTGCGGGCGTGGCGCTGCCGACATGAAAGGCAGCCTGGCGGCCATGGTGGTGGCCACCGAGCGCTTCGTCGCCGACTACCCCAACCATCGCGGCAAGGTCGCCTTCCTGATCACCAGCGATGAAGAAGGCCCGGCCCACCACGGCACCAAGGCCGTGGTCGAGCGCCTGGCGGCACGCAACGAGCGCCTGGACTGGTGCATCGTCGGCGAGCCGTCGAGCACCAGCCTGGTCGGTGACGTGGTCAAGAACGGCCGCCGCGGCTCGCTCGGCGCCAAGCTCACCGTGCGCGGCGTCCAGGGCCATGTGGCCTACCCGCACCTGGCGAAGAACCCGATCCACCTGGCAGCTCCCGCCCTGGCGGAACTGGCAGCCGAACACTGGGACGAAGGCAATGCGTTCTTCCCGCCGACCAGCTTCCAGATCTCCAACCTCAACTCCGGTACCGGTGCCACCAACGTCGTGCCGGGCGAGCTGACTGCGCTGTTCAACTTCCGTTTCTCTACCGAGTCGACGGTCGAGGGCCTGCAACAGCGGGTTGCCGCCATCCTCGACAAACACCAGCTGGACTGGCACGTGGACTGGGCACTGTCGGGCCTGCCGTTCCTCACCGAGCCGGGCGATTTGCTCGACGCGGTATCGGCCAGCATCAAGGCGGTTACCGGCCGTGAGACCAAGGCATCGACCAGCGGCGGCACTTCCGACGGGCGCTTCATCGCCACCCTCGGCACCCAGGTGGTCGAGTTGGGCCCGGTCAACGCCACGATTCACCAGGTCAACGAGCGGATCCTGGCCAGTGACCTCGATGTGCTGACCGAAATCTACTACCAGACCCTGACCCGGTTGCTTGCCTGATGCTCACCTGCCCGATCTGTAGCGCCGCGCTGAGCACGCTCGACAATGGCGTGGCCTGCCCGGCCGGCCATCGTTTCGACCGTGCTCGCCAGGGCTACCTGAACCTGCTGCCAGTGCAGCACAAGAACAGCCGTGACCCGGGCGACAACCAGGCGATGGTCGAGGCCCGCCGCGACTTTCTCAACGCTGGCTATTACGCCCCGGTAGCCCGGCGCCTGGCCGAGCTTGCCGCTGAACGCGCACCCGAGCGCTGGCTGGATATCGGTTGTGGCGAGGGTTACTACACCGCACAGATCGCCCAAGCGCTGCCCGAGACCGATGGTTACGCCCTGGATATCTCCCGCGAGGCGGTCAAGCGGGCCTGTAAGCGCAACCCGGCGGTGACCTGGCTGGTGGCGAGCATGGCCCGGGTGCCGCTGGCCGATGCCAGCTGTCAGCTCCTGGCCAGTGTCTTCAGCCCGCTGGACTGGCAAGAGGCCCTGCGCCTGCTGAGCCCCGGCGGCGGCCTGATGCGCGTCGGCCCGACCAACGAGCACCTGATCGAGTTGCGCCACAAGCTCTACGATGAAGTGCGCGACTACGCCGACGACAAACACCTGGCACTGGTGCCAGCGGGCATGCAGCACGCCCATAGCGAAACCCTGAAATTCCACCTCAGCCTTGCCGATAGCAAGGCCCGCGCCGACCTGCTGGCCATGACCCCGCATGGTTGGCGCGCCAGCGCCGATAAACGCGCGCGCGTCATCGACCAGGCCGAGCCTTTCGAGGTCACGGTATCGATGCGTTACGATTACTTTGTGCGCCAAGACTGAGCGCACCCGGAGCCCCTATGCGCCAACCCGATATCGAGATTTACCTGAAAGACGCCGACGTCGACCACAAGCAGATCGCCGCCTGGCTCACCGAGGCACTCGGCCCGTGCAGCGATTGGCAACAGAAAGGCCAGACCTACAAGTGCAAGGCCGGTAACATTCCAGTTACCTGGTTACCGAAAGCTGTGGGCAAATGGAACAGTCTTTACCTGGAAAGCGACCAGACGCCGTGGGCAGACGACATTGAATGCGCTCGCGCCGCCTTTGCCGCGCTGAACGTCGAAGTGCGTTGCGCACCGGGCAGCTGGGTCGAGGAAGAAGGTGAAGAGGACGCCGATCGCTGGATCCGCATCAGTGCCGACGGCGAAGAAGAAATCACCTGGCGCACCAGCTGAAACAACTTTTTCGAAAAGGCCCGCCCCGGTCGTCCGGCGGCGGGCCTTTTCGCTTCTGGGCCCAGGCTCGAGGCTTGTGGCCCGGCGCTTACAGCCCGACTACGTCTTCTGCCTGCAGGCCTTTCTGGCCCTGAGTCAGACTGTATTCGACCTGCTGCCCCTCGAGCAGGGTGCGATGCCCCTCACCCCGGATGGCACGGTAGTGAACGAACACGTCCGCGCCACCTTCACGCTGAATGAAGCCGTAACCTTTGGCGTCATTGAACCACTTTACACTTCCAGTCTCACGAGACGACATCTGAACTACTCCGGATTTTTATTTTGGAATCGCCTTGCATGCAGAGAGGTCACCACCCCCTGCCGACGCAGCTTGCCGAAATCTCTTGCAAGCGGCGGACCGAGTATATGACACACTTAAATTAATTTTCATGACCGGGGCGCTTTTTGCTGAACTTGCGCAGATACGGCACACTAGCCCACTGAGCAATTACTCGAAAATCTCATCCAGAGCACACACCGTATGACCCGTTCTCCCCTGCGCCGCCTGATCTTCGGCGCCCTGCGTCGCCTGTTGTACCTGTGGGTTCGCTCCGAGACCATCAACCAGTCATCCTTCACCTTGAACCTGGATCGCAGCCGGCCAGTGTTTTACGCCCTGCAATCGCCATCGCTGACCGACCTTGCGGTACTCGATCGCGAGTGCACCAAAGCCGGGCTGCCTCGCCCGGTACTGCCCGTAGCCGTCGGGACCCTGCAAGAACCTGCCGCGTTCTTTTACCTGACCCCGGAGCCAGACTGGCTTGGCCGTCACGACAAGCGCGGCGCCCCGCCCACCCTGGCACGGCTGGTCAACGCCATCAGCCAGCATGCCGAGGAAGACGCGCAGATCATCCCCGTCAGCGTGTTCTGGGGCCAGTCGCCGGCCAGCGAATCCAGCCCCTGGAAGCTGCTGTTCGCTGACAGCTGGGCGGTTACCGGGCGCCTGCGGCGCTTGCTCACCGTGCTGATCCTTGGGCGCAAGACCCGCGTGCAGTTCTCGGCGCCGATCCATTTGCGCGAGCTGGTGCAGCACAACAAGGGCCACGAGCGCACCATGCGCATGGCCCAGCGCCTGCTGCGCGTACATTTTCGCAACCTCAAGACCGCCGTCATCGGCCCGGACATCTCCCACCGCCGTAACCTGGTCAAAGGCCTGATCCACGACCCGCTGGTGCGCCAGGCCATCGCCGATGAGGCCGAGCGCGAGAAGATCCCGCTGGCCAAAGCCGAAGCCCAGGCCCTGCGCTACGGCAATGAGATCGCCTCGGACTACACCTATACCGCCATCCGCTTCCTGGAAGTGGTGCTGAGCTGGTTCTGGAACAAGATCTACGACGGCATCAAGGTCAACCACATCGAGCAGGTGCAAGGCATCGCCCCCGGCCATGAAGTCATCTACGTACCTTGCCACCGCAGCCATATCGACTACTTGCTGCTCTCCTACCTGCTGTTTCGCAACGGCCTGACCCCGCCGCATATCGCCGCCGGGATCAACCTCAACATGCCGGTGATCGGCGGCCTGCTGCGCCGCGGCGGGGCGTTCTTCATGCGCCGCACCTTCAAGGGCAACCCGCTGTACACCGCAGTGTTCAACGAATACCTGCACACGCTGTTCACCAAGGGTTTTCCGGTCGAGTACTTCGTCGAAGGTGGGCGCTCGCGCACCGGACGCATGCTGCAACCGAAAACCGGCATGCTCGCCATTACCCTGCGCAGCTACCTGCGCTCTTCGCGCACGCCAATCGTCTTTGTCCCGGTGTACATCGGCTATGAACGCGTGCTCGAAGGCCGCACCTACCTGGGCGAGTTGCGCGGTGCGAGCAAGAAGAAAGAATCGATCTTCGACATCTTCAAGGTCATCGGCGCACTCAAGCAGCGCTTCGGCCAGGTCGCGGTCAACTTCGGCGAGCCGATCCGCCTCGGCGCCTTCCTCGATCAGCAGCAACCTGGCTGGCGCGAACAGGAACACGGCCCGCAGTTCCGCCCGGCCTGGCTCAACGAGACCACCTCGCGCCTGGGCGAGAAAGTCGCCCAGCACCTGAACGAGGCGGCGGCGATCAACCCGGTCAACCTGGTGGCCCTGGCGCTGCTCTCCACCAGCCGCCTGGCCCTGGATGAACGTGCTCTGGCGCGGGTGCTGGACCTGTACCTGGCGCTGCTGCGCACGGTGCCCTATTCGCCGCACACCACCTTGCCCGAAGGTGATGGCCTGGCCCTGATCAGCCACGTCAAGGGCATGGACCTGCTGGCCGAACAGAGCGATGCGCTGGGCAAGATCCTCTACCTGGACGAGCAAAATGCTGTCCTGATGACCTACTACCGCAACAACGTGCTGCACATCGTCGCTCTGCCGGCCTTGCTGGCGAGCTTCTTCCAGAGCAGCTCGCGCATAAGCCGCGAGCTGATTCTGCAGTACACCCGGGCGCTGTACCCGTACCTGCAATCGGAGCTGTTCATTCGCTGGGAGCTCGATGAGCTGGACGCGGTCATCGACCAGTGGCTGGAGGCTTTCGTCGAGCAAGGCCTGCTGCGCTTCGAAAACGGCGTGTACCTGCGCCCGGCACCGAGTTCGCGGCAGTTCGTGCTGCTGACCCTGCTGGCCCGTGCCATCACCCAGACCCTGCAGCGCTTCTACATGGCCACCGCCCTGCTGCTCAACAGCGGCCAGCACACCCTGAGCGCCGAAGAGCTGGAAGACCTGTGCGTGATCATGGCCCAGCGCCTGTCGATTTTGCATGGCCTGAACGCCCCGGAGTTCTTCGACAAGACCCTGTTCCGCCACTTTATCCAGACCCAGATCGAGCAAGGCGTATTGCACCCGGATACCAACGGCAAGCTTGGCTATCACGCGAAGCTCAGCGAGTTGGCCGAAGGCGCAGCCAAGCGGGTGCTGTCGGCAGAGGTGCGCCTGTCGATCCGCCAGGTGGCCCTGCATCGCAGCGAAGAAACCACCGAGACTGCGGCATAGGCCATACTGGCCTGTGCCTTTGGAGCTATACCCATTGACCCGGTTGGCGACCGCCCCAGCGGCGCCACCGAAAAGGAGCTACTGATGAAAAAACTGTCCCTGATCCTTCTGGGCAGCCTGCTAGCCGCGTGCAGCAGCACCCCTGAAGCGTCCAAGGCCAGCCTGGATGGCGAAGTGTTCTACCTGCAGCGCATCGCCCTGCCGCCCGCCGCCACCCTGAGCGTCGCCCTGCAGGACGTGTCGCTGATGGACGCCCCCGCCGTCACCCTGGCCAGCCAGAGCGGCCCGGTCAAAGGCAATGTGCCGCTGCCCTTCCACCTGAGCTACGACCCGGCGCAGGTCAAGCCCGGTCACCGCTATGCAGTCAGTGCGCGGATCGAACTAGATGGCAAGCTGCTGTTCATCAATACCGAGCATCACGGCGTACAGCTCGATGGCAACGACCCGCAGCCGGTGCGCATCAAGGTCGATGCCGTTCGTTGATTGATTGTTTTTCCTTCGCATAAGGATGCTGCCATGTTTCGCCCAGCTCTAACCTTCACCGGCCTGTGCGCCGGCCTGCTGCTGTCGGCCAGCGCCCTGGCGCTGTCGCTCGGCGACCTCTCGCAAAAAGATGCCTCCACTGGCCTGAAGGACGCCCTGACCCAGGGCGCCCAGGTCGCGGTCAAACAACTGGGCACCCCCGGTGGTTTCAGCAATAACCCGGATGTGCGCATCGAGCTGCCGGGCAACCTTGGCAAGGTGGCCAAGAAGATGAAGACGTTCGGCATGGGCGCCCAGGTCGAGCAACTGGAATCCAGCATGAACAAAGCCGCCGAAGCGGCCGTGCCGCAAGCCCAGGCGCTGCTGGTCGATGCGGTGAAAAAAATGACCGTGGATGATGCCAAGGGCATCCTCAGCGGCGGCAATGACTCGGCCACCCAGTACCTGAGCAAGACCAGCCGCGAACAGATCCGCGCCAAGTTCCTGCCGATCGTCAAGAAGGCCACCGACCAGGTCGGCCTGGCCCAGCAGTACAACAACTTTGCCGGGCAAGCGGCGACCCTGGGCGTGCTGGATGCCAAGAATGCCAACGTCGAAGGTTACGTCACCGAACAGGCGCTCAACGGCCTGTTCGAGATGATTGGCAAGCAGGAACAAACCATCCGCCAGAACCCGGCTGCTGCGGCTACCAGCATCGCCAAGAAGGTGTTTGGCGCGCTTTGAGCCTCTCGCTCCAAAGGGCTGCTTGCGCAGCCCATCGCCGGCAAGGCCGGCTCCCACAATAGATCTGTGTCACCGCCCTCAGGCTTTCTTGACCCTGAACCACGCCGCATACAAGGCCGGCAGGAACAACAGCGTCAACGCCGTCGCCACGATCAGGCCGCCCATGATCGCCACCGCCATCGGCCCGAAGAACACGCTGCGTGACAGCGGGATCATCGCCAGCACCGCCGCCAGAGCGGTCAGCACGATCGGCCGGAAGCGCCTTACCGTCGCCTCGATAATTGCCTGCCAGCGGTCAAGCCCAGCGGCGATGTCCTGCTCGATCTGGTCGACCAGGATCACCGAGTTGCGCATGATCATGCCCGACAGGGCAATGGTCCCGAGCATGGCGACAAAGCCGAACGGCTGGCGGAACACCAACAGGAACAGGGTCACGCCAATCAGCCCCAGGGGCGCGGTGAGAAACACCATCACCGTGCGCGAGAAGCTGCGCAATTGCAGCATCAGCAGGGTCAGCACCACGACGATGAACAACGGCACCCCGGCGTTCACCGACTTCTGCCCGCGGGTAGAGTCTTCCACCGTGCCGCCTACCTCCAGCAGGTAGCCATCGGGCAGTTCGGCACGCACCGGGTCCAGGGTCGGCAGGATCTGCTGGACCAGGGTCACCGGTTGTTCTTTGCCGTAGATGTCGGCGCGCACGGTGACATTGGGCAGACGGTTGCGGTGCCAGATGACGCCCTCCTCAAAGCCGTATTCCAGGGTCGCCACCTGAGACAGCGCCACACTACGGCCATTGTCGGTCGGCACCGCCAGGCTTGGCAGGTTGGCAAGCTCGCTGCGCTCCTGCTGGGTACCGCGCAGGAGGATCTCGATCAGCTCGTTGTCCTCACGGAACTGGCTGACCGCAGAGCCGGTCAGCGAGCTTTGCAGAAACTTCGCCAGGTTCGCCGTGCTCACTCCCAGGGCGCGGGCGCGGTCCTGGTCGATGTTCAGGTAAACCACCTTGCTCGGCTCTTCCCAGTCGAGGTGGACGTTGACCACATGGGGGTTCTCACGAACCTTGGCCGCCACTTTGCGGGCCAGGGCGCGGACTTGCTCGATATGCTCGCCGGTGACCCGGAACTGCACCGGGTAGCCCACGGGCGGGCCGTTTTCCAGGCGCGTGACCCGCGAGCGCAGGTCGGGGAATTGTTCATCGAGGGTGGCGATCAGCCAACTGCGCAGTTGTTCACGCTCCTCGATGGTTTTCGCCAGCACCACGAACTGGGCGAAGCTTGGCGCCGGCAGTTGCTGGTCCAATGGCAGGTAGAAGCGTGGCGAACCCGTGCCCACATAGGCTACATAGTTGTCGATGCCGGCGCGTTCCTTGAGCAGTGCTTCCAGACGTTTGACCTGCTCGGCGGTGTTACTCAGCGAGGCGCCTTCGGCAAGCTTCAGGTCGACCATCAACTCCAGGCGCCCGGAGGCCGGGAAGAACTGCTGGGGCACGAAGCGGAACAACAAAATGCTGCCGATAAACAGGGCGATGGTTGCCAGAATCACCGTCTTGCGCCGCTCCACGCACCAGCCGACCAGGCGCCGCACGCGCTGGTAGAACGGTGTGCCATATGGATCTGGTCCACCTTCGGCAGTGCCATGCTTGGCCGCGTGCAGCTTGGCCAGGTCCGGCAGCAGGCGCTCGCCCAGATAGGGCACGAACACCACCGCGGCAATCCACGAGGCGAGCAAGGCGATGGTTACCACCTGGAAGATCGAGCGGGTGTATTCACCGGTGCCGGACTGCGCGGTGGCAATCGGCAAGAAGCCTGCGGCGGTGATCAAGGTGCCGGTCAGCATCGGGAAGGCGGTGCTGGTCCAGGCATAACTGGCGGCCTTGAGCCGGTCGAAGCCCTGCTCCATCTTGATCGCCATCATTTCCACGGCAATGATCGCGTCATCCACCAGCAAGCCCAGGGCCAGCACCAGCGCGCCAAGGGAAATCTTGTGCAGGCCGATGCCGAAGTAGTACATGGCGGCAAAGGTCATCGCCAGCACCAGCGGGATCGCCAGCGCCACCACCAAGCCGGTGCGCATGCCTAAGGAGAAGAAGCTCACCAGCAAAACGATGGCCAGCGCCTCGACCAGCACCTGGACGAACTCGCCCACACCGGTCTTCACCGCCGCCGGCTGATCGGACACCTTGCGCAGCTCCATGCCGGCCGGCAGGTTGTGGGCGATGCGGGCGAACTCGGCTTCCAGGGCCTTGCCCAGCACCAGGATATCGCCACCGGCCTTCATCGACACCGCCAGGCCAATGGCGTCTTCGCCCATGAAGCGCATGCGCGGTGCCGGTGGGTCGTTAAAACCTCGGCGCACATCGGCGACATCGCCGATACGGAAGGTCCGGTCGCCGACCCGGATCGGGAACTGCTGGATCTGCTCAACCGTGGTGAAACGCCCGCTGACCCGCAGTTGCAGGCGCTCGCTCGGCGTCTCGAAGAAGCCTGCGGTGCTCACCGCGTTCTGCTCTTCCAGCGCCTGTTGCACCGCCGCCAGGGGCAGGCCAAGGGTGGCCAGCTTGAGGTTGGACAGCTCGATCCAGATCTTCTCGTCCTGCAGGCCCAGCAGCTCGACCTTGCCGACGTCCTTGACCCGCTGCAGCTGGATCTGCACGCGGTCGGCGTAGTCCTTGAGCACGGCGTAGTCGAAGCCATCGCCGGTCAGCGCATAGATATTGCCGAAGGTGGTGCCGAATTCGTCGTTGAAGAACGGCCCCTGGATACCCTGGGGCAAGGTGTGGCGGATATCGGCGACCTTCTTGCGGATCTGGTACCAGAGCTCGGGGATGTCGGCCGAATGCATCGAGTCGCGGGCCATGAAGGTGACCTGCGATTCACCAGGCCGCGAGAACGAGACGATCCTCTCGTACTCGCCGGTTTCCATCAGCTTCTTTTCGATGCGTTCGGTCACCTGGCGCGAGACTTCCTCGGCACTGGCGCCGGGCCAGAGGGTGCGAATGACCATGGCCTTGAAGGTAAAGGGCGGGTCTTCGCTCTGCCCCAGTTTGGTGTAGGACAGTGCGCCGACCACGGCCAGCAAAATCATCAGGAACAGCACGATCTGCCGATTGCGCAGGGCCCAGGCGGAAAGGTTGAAACCCATCGGGACTTACTCCTTGACCGCCAGATTCACCACACGATTGGACCGATCCACCGGACGCACCTGTTGCCCCTCCTGGAGCACATGCACGCCGGCCGCTACCACCCAGTCCGAGGCATTCAGGCCTTCGAGCACTGGCACGCTGCTTTCACCGTAAGCACCGACCCGCACCGGCACGCGCTTGAGGGTGTTGTTGGCATCGACACGCCAGACGTAGGTCTGGCCGTTCTCTGCGGTCAGGGCCGAGAGCGGTACCGCCAGGGGAATCTGCTCGGTGTGCTGGATGAACACCCGGGCGCTCTGGCCAAGCTCGGCCGGCACCTTGCCGGCGGTAAAGGCGATGCGCGCCGCAAAGGTTCGCGAGCGTGGATCGGCCGAAGGTGACAGCTCACGAATACGGCCATTGAAGCGTTGATCCGGTTGCGACCAGAGCTCCACCGACACCGGCTGACCTACCTTGAAACGGCCGAAGTGCTGTTCCGGCAGGCCGATCAGCACTTCACGCTCGCCATCGGTGGCCAGGGTGAACACCGTCTGGCCAGCGGACACCACCTGCCCCACTTCGACCTGGCGCTTGGCAATCACCCCATCCTGAGAGGCCCGCAGCACGGCGTATTCCGCCTGGTTGCCGGCCACATCAAACTCGGCGCGCACCTGTTTGAGCCGGGCCAGACCCGCGCGGTAAAGGTTTTCAGCATTGTCATATTGCGAACGGCTGACCATCTGCCGGTCGAGCAGGGTCTTGTAGCGGTCGCGTTCGGCCTTGACCAGGCTCAGGTTGGCTTCGGCGGCGGCCAGTTGTGCACGGCTGGCTTCCAGTTGCAGGCGCACATCCTGAGGGTCGAGCTCGGCCAGCGCCTGCTCGGCCTTGACCCGCTGCCCTTCCTCGACCAGGCGCTTGCTGACCTTGCCACCGATACGGAATGCCAGCTCCGGCTCGAAGCGCGCACGCACCTCGCCGGGGTAACTGTCGGCAGCGGCGCTGGCCGGCTGCGGCTGCACCACCATGGCCGGACGAAGGGAAGTCTGCGGTGCGCTTTCCTGCCCACAGGCAGCAAGCAGCAACACAAGACCGACGGGCAAAGCGAGGGGCAAGGCATGGCGCAACATGATGAATGACCTTTCGCGAATGGCGCTTTGAATATTTATACTGATGGGTATATTAAATCAGGGAGCCGGACCGGGGAAGCAGGCGTGCGAGAGAATTCCGACATTTATGCCGGGCGCAGCACGTCGATATTTGCCCGCCGAAATACCGGTCGCGATGTACCATGTGCACTTACTGGAATATGTAACTTTTCACTCATGCCCAAAGTCACTGCTGCTACCGGCCCCGGCCGGCCCAAGGACCTGGCAAAACGCCAGGCCATTCTCGAGGCAGCCAAGGCGCTGTTTCTAACCCTTGGCTATGCCAACACCAGCATGGATGCGGTCGCGACAGCGGCAGGTGTGTCAAAACTCACGGTCTACAGCCACTTCACCGACAAGGAGACGCTGTTCTCTTCGGCGGTGGTCGCCACCTGCACGGCGCAATTGCCCGAATTGATCTTCGAGCTGCCTGAAGGTGTGCCGCTGGAGCAGGTGCTGCTGAAGATCGGTCGCGGTTTTCAGGCGCTGATCAGCAGCGACCTGTCGGTCAAGCTGCACCGGCTGATCATGGCCCTGGGCAATCAGGACCCGAAGCTCAGCCAGATCTTCTTCGAGGCCGGCCCGATGCGGGTCCTGCATGAGATGGAGGCGCTGCTGCGCCAGGCGGATGCGCGCGGGTTGCTGCGCATCGAGCTGCCGGCCAACGCCGCCGAGCACTTCTTCTGCCTGCTCAAGGGCGCGGCCAACTTCCGCCTGTTGCTCGGCTATGCCCCGGCGCTGGATGCCGAGGCCGCCGAGGCCCATGTCCAGGAAGTGGTGGCGCTGTTCATGCGCGCCTACCGCCCCTAAGGCTTGAGGGCTTTTTTCGGGTAGATGTCGTAGCGGCTGGATTTGCCTTCCAGGCAGTGGCTGGGCTTGGGCCCGTCGATGATCGGCGCCTTGCGCGGGCGCTTGACCACCACCCGGTGGCTGGCCAGGGCCAGGGCGGCGGCGAGCAGCGCCGGGGCGTCGAGGTCGTCACCGACCAGCGGGCGGAACACGCGCATTTCCTTTTTCACCAGGGCGCTCTTGTCGCGGTGCGGGAACATCGGGTCGAGGTAGATCACCTGCGGCGGTTCGCCCTGCCAGTTGTGCATGTGCTCGATGGCATTGCCGGTGAGCAGGTGCATGCGCGCGACGATCGGGCCCACCTCGGCATCATTGCGGGCGCGGGCCAGGCCATCTTCGAGCAAGGCCGCCACCAGTGGCTGGCGTTCGATCAGGGTCATCTGGCAGCCAAGGCTGGCCAGCACGAAAGCGTCCTTGCCCAGCCCCGCCGTTGCATCGAGCACCTGTGGGCGTACGCCTTGAGCAATACCCACGGCCTTGGCGATCATCTGCCCGCTACCGCCGCCGAACACCCGCCGGTGGGCCGCCGCGCCTTCAACGAAATCCACCCGCACCGGCCCCGGCGCCTGCGGGCCGAGCTGCTGGATCTGCAGGCCACTGGCACCGACCTGCACGGCAAAGCCTGCGCTATCGTCGCTCAGCGGCAACTCCAGGCGCTGTGCCCACTCGACAGCCTGGGCCTGAAAATCGGCCGTCAATGCCTCGACCCGGATGCCGCCGTCCGCCAGTTGCTCCACCATCAAATCCTGTACTCAAAAAAATTAAATGATCGTCGGCCACGGCCGATATACGAAGTATTCGCTATTTTGCCAGACCAGAACCCTCTGCGACTGCCATGACCGACATTCTTCAGCTCAACTCAGGTTATATCTCGCCCGTCGGCGACTATGGCCGGCACAATACCCAGGCACTGGGCGGCGTCAGCCACCTGTGGCAGGACTTTTTTGCCCGCGCCCTGGCTGAGCAGCAAGGTCAGGAAGACGCAGCCAAGGCCATGGCCGCCGAGCAATTCGACAAGGTCACCGGCGAACCGCTGGGCGGCAGCCAGGTGCTGGCGCAGATTCACAGCCAGCGCCTGTGCGATGTGCATGACACCGAACTGGCCCCGCCCGAGCCGCTGTTCCTGCCGATTGCCGAACTCGAACCTGAACTGCTGGAAAAACTCGCGCCGCCGTTCAGCGCCGCCGAACTGATCGAGCAGCAGCGTCAGTTGGACATCAGCAACACCTGGGTACGCCCGATCGTCATGAGCCAGGGTCAGCCATTGCCTGAGCCAGGCCCGGCACCACAGGCCAAGCCGCTGTATCTGCCGATCGCCGAATTCGAGATGGACCTGCTGGACAAGGCACCCGAACCTTTCGACGAAGCCACCATGGCCGTGCAGCAATCGCAGCTGGACTTCGACAATCGCTGGGCCCGCCCGGTGGTGCTGAACAACGTTCGCATCGCCGCCTGAGCCTCAGCGGCAGATCTGCCAGAAGCCCATGTCCAGATGAAAGTGATTACGGTGCGCGCCGTTGTAGTCGGGCCCCAGCACCGTATTGAAGCTGTCGCAGGCACTGGCGTGCACATCCCTTAAGAACTTCGCTTTGACGCCCTCCCCCGGCCAGTCCTTGAGCAACTGAATACGCTGCCCGTCGGCCAGGCGAAAGCCGGCGATGTCCAGGGCATTGGCCGTGGCGTGCTGGCTGAGGCGGCCATTCTTGCGGTTGTACATGTTGCGACAGGCGAAGCTGCCCAGGTGATCGACCTGCACCACCGGTTGGGCAAAAGCACGCTGCGCCGCCGGTTGCAGGGCATGGCGTTCGAACAGCGCATAAGCCACCGCCATCGGGCAACTGGCGAGAAAGCTGCTGCTCAGGCGCACCGAGGAGCCTTCGACCCGCACCACGTTTTCCAGCGGGCACGGCGCGTTGGCCGGGCTGTCGGACTGCCTGCGATAGCGCAGGTTCGAGGTTGCCAGGGCCTGCTCGCACAGCTGCGGATCATCCTGCAGACGGCCCAGCTTATACGGTGTCAGCAGGTTCGGCGGCTGGCGCACATCCAGCGCCGCCCAGGGGTTCCAGGCATCTGGCAAACGCCAGCCCATGCGCCAGGCAACGACGCTTACGGCAATCGACATCAGGCACAGCACAGCGAGCAGTCCTTTGCGCATGGTCGATCAACGCCTGAATAACTGGTTGAGCTGGTCGAACGACAACGCCTGGTCGGCGTAGTCGAAACGGCCTTGATCGTGAATCCGTTGCGCGGCGTAGAAAAACGCCCCGTAGGCCGCCCGCGCCAACGACGAGCCAACACTGATGCGCTTGACACCAAGGGCCTGGACATCGGCAAAACTCAGCTGCACACCGCTCAGGCCCATCAGTACGTTGACCGGCTTGGGCGCTACCGCCTGCACCACACGGCGGATCTCTTGCGCGGTGCGCAGGCCCGGGGCATAGAGCACATCGGCGCCGGCTTCGGCGAAGGCCTGCAGGCGGGCGATGGTGTCATCCAGGTCCATGCGCCCGTGCAGCAGGTTTTCCGCGCGGGCACAGAGCATGAACGGGAAGTCCAGGCTACGGGCGGCGGCCACCGCCGCTTCGACCCGCTCCACGGCGTGATGAAAGCTGTAGATCGGGTCTTCGGCGTTGCCGCTGGCATCCTCGATGGAACCGCCGACCAGGCCGACGGCGGCGCCCTGCAGGATCGCCTCGGCGCACCCCTTGGGATCGTCGCTGAAGCCATTCTCCAGGTCCGCGGCCACCGGCAACGCCGTGGCGTCGACAATGCAACGGGCGTTATCGAGGGTTTCATCCAGGCTCATGGCCCCTTCGGCATCCGGACGCCCCAGGGAGAACGCCAGCCCGGCACTGGTGGTGGCCAGCGCCTCGAAGCCGAGGCTGGCCAGCAACTTGGCGGAACCGGCATCCCAGGGGTTGGGAATGACGAAGGCGCCATCGCGTTCATGCAGGGCTTTGAAGGCTTCGGCACGCAGGGTTTGCACATCCATGATCATGACTCCCGGGCAGGCGGCAGGGCAGGTCAGAGCAAGCCGAGCTGTTCGGCTTCTGGTGTCCTGTCCAGTTCAGGCAAGGCTGCAAGCCCCGGCAGACGTTCCATCAGGCCCTGATGGAAACGCTGGGCCAGGGCGGCGGCCAGGCGGTTGTCGGCAGTATGCAAGAAAACGTAGGGGCTGCGCCCCTCCTCGATCCAGGCCGCGACTTTGTCCAGCCACGGCTGCAGGAACGGCTCGTTGGCAGCAAGCTCGGGGTGGCCGATGAACCGTATCTGCGGGTGCTGGGTGAAGGCGGTCGGGCGTGGCGGCACGCGCGGCTTTTTCGACTGGGCGTGAAGCACCTCGGGGCTGCGCGACGTGCAGCTGAACAGCGCCCGGGGATCAAGACAGATGCGCTCGACGCCGCGATCGAGCAGCAAGCGGTTGAGCATGCGCTCTTCATCGCCCTTGCTGAAGAACGCTGCATTGCGTACCTCCACGGCGATGGGCACAGCGGCCTCGTCGAGGAAATTCACCAGCTCACCGAGGCGCGCCGGACCGAAGGTTGCCGGCAACTGCAGCCAGTAAGGGGCTACGCGTGCGCCCAAGGGCTTGAGCAAGTCGATGAAGGATTGCGCAGCCGCCAATTGACCGTACAGGTCACCACTATGACTGATATCGCCGGGGAACTTGGCGGTAAAACGAAAGTGCGCGGGCATTACCTGCGCCCAGCGCTCGATCGTCGCCGGTGCCGGGCGGGCATAAAAGGTGGTGTTGCCTTCTACGGCATTGAAGACCTGGCTGTAGAGGCCGAGAAACTCGCCGCTTTTGGCGTCAGCCGGGTACAGGTACTCGCGCCAGGCGTTTTCACTCCAGGACGGACAACCGACAAAATAGGGAAGCGTGGACAGACTCATCCATCAAATGTACAGGTCCAGCCCCAGTACTTCCATCTCCCAGTCAACGAAACCGGCAGTGGTCAGGTAGCTGGCCAGGGCATGGGCGGTGCGTTTGTTGCGGGCCCGCGGGAAGATCATGTCCTGGGGCCGTGCCGGCAGGCCGCCAGGGCGCGCCTGGCCGTGGCTGGCGCTGGCTTGCGGCTGCACTTCGAACTCGCCCGGCAGATCCTCGTCGTCCACATCATCGCTGCGCACCGGCGCTTTGCGCGGGGCACGCTTGATGGGGTAGGACTGCGAGGAAAAACCGTCGATACGCATGGCGATTACTCAAGAGCAATGATGGCAATTTAGCAGCATCGTTGATCCTTCGCTAATGCCCGATTGATAACTGGACCACAGTTCGGGCAAAAGGTTTTACTTGGCCTGGGAATAGTCGACGAGTTGCACTCAGCGCGCTTTCGGCGTGGCCACTTTGTCGCGCAGGTACACAGGCTGCGCAAGGTCTGCGGCAATGGCCTCGCCACGCTGCCAGGCGAACGTCGCCAGGCTCAGCAGGTCCTGGGCATGGGGCAGCAGGCTGGCATCCTGAGCGTTGACCTTGACCGCCAGGCGGTCGGCATAGCCCCAGCCGGTGCCGGCACCGAACCAGTCGCCGCTGGCGCCAAGCGGCAGCGCAACCTGCTCCGGTGGCAGCACTGCCTCGGTGCCCTGCAGGCGCATTTCGCCGTCGACATTCTGATAGCAGCCCCAGTAGACCTCGTCCATGCGCGCATCGATTGCCGCCGCCACTTGCTGTACGCCCTGCTCGCGCAGGGCACGCTGGGCCAGCACGGCCAGGTTGGACACCGGCAATACCGGCCGTTGCAGGGCAAAGGCCAGGCCCTGGACCACGCCAATGGCAATGCGCACGCCGGTGAAGGCACCCGGGCCACGGCCAAAGGCGATGGCATCGAGCTGTTGCAGGGTGACGCCGGCATCGGCCAGCAGTTGCTGGATCATCGGCAGCAGCTTCTGCGCGTGCAGGCGCGGGATCACCTCATAATGGCTGGAAACCTTGCCGTCATGCAGCAAGGCAACGGAGCAGGCTTCAGTGGCGGTATCGAGGGCCAGCAAGGTGGTCATCGGGGGTTCCAGGGGCAAGAAAAAAGAGCGGCATTATAAACAACAACGGCCCGCAAGCGGGCCGTTGTCTGCACTACCGAGCGTCGATCAGCTCAGTGCGGCCAGGACCTTGGCGGTGATCGCATCCACCGAGCCGACGCCTTCGATATGGCTGTACTTCGGCTTGCCTTCCGCGGCCGCCAGCTTCTGGTAGAAGTCAACCAGAGGCTTGGTCTGGGTGTGGTAGACCGACAGGCGATGACGTACGGTTTCTTCCTTGTCGTCATCACGCTGGATCAGCTCTTCGCCAGTGGTGTCATCCTTGCCTTCCACCTTCGGTGGGTTGTACTGGATATGGTAGGTACGACCCGAAGCCAGGTGCACGCGGCGACCGGCCATACGACCCACGATCTCTTCGTCGTCTACGGCGATTTCCACAACATTGTCGATGGTCACGCCCGCTTCCTTCATGGCTTCAGCCTGAGGAATGGTGCGCGGGAAGCCGTCGAACAGGAAGCCGTTCGCGCAGTCAGCCTGGGCAATGCGCTCTTTGACCAGGCTGATGATCAGTTCGTCGGAGACCAGCTGACCGGCGTCCATGACCTTCTTCAGTTCCAGGCCCAGCGGGGTGCCGGCCTTGACTGCGGCGCGCAGCATGTCGCCAGTGGAAATCTGTGGAATACCGAACTTCTCGGTGATGAACTTTGCCTGAGTACCTTTACCGGCCCCGGGAGCTCCCAGCAGAATTACGCGCATCTCGTGCTCCTCATTTTTTTGTAAGCAAATCAGTGGGTTTGCCACGCAGGGCCAATCCCGGAATTTGGGTGATGATCGTAATTTCGATCAAAAGGCTGCTCAAGATACACAGCGCCCGCAAGCCACACAAGCGGTCGAAAGTCGGAAAAACCCGTGCACAGTGGCCGTCTTGAGCACAGGTTGCGCTGGGCGCAACCTGTTGCTTTACAAGCATTCTGCCCGCCCTGTGCAACGGATCGGCGGGCCGGGTTTTGCACTCACCCGGTATTGCGCAAACCCGCCGCGATACCGGCCACGGTAACCAGCAAGGCCTGTTCCAACGGGCTATCCAGAGCGGCTTCGCGCCCGCGCGAACGCGCCAGCAGTTCGGCTTGCAATAGATGCAGCGGGTCCAGATAGGTGTTGCGCAAGCGGATGAATTCCAGGGTCTCGGGGCTGTGTGCCAGTAGCACCGGCTGCCCGGTCAGCCCCAGTACCACCTGGCACGCCTGCGACAATAGGTCGCGCAAATGTGCACCCAAAGGTCGCAGTTCTGGTTGCACTAGACGTTCGTCGTAGGAGCGGGCGATATCGGCATCGGCCTTGGCCAGGACCATTTCCAGCATGTCGATGCGTGTGCGGAAAAACGGCCACTGCTCGCGCATCTCGGCCAGCAACGGCCCCTGGCCACGGGCCAGGGCATTGTTCAGTGCCGCTTCCCAGCCAAGCCAGGCCGGCAGCATCAGGCGCGTCTGGGTCCAGCCGAAAATCCACGGGATCGCCCGCAGGCTTTCAATCCCGCCGGCGCGACGTTTGGCCGGGCGGCTGCCCAGCGGCAGGCGGCCCAACTCCTGCTCCGGGGTGGATTGACGGAAGTACTCGACGAATTCGGGGTTGTCACGCACCACGCCACGGTAAGCCTTGACGCCGTCGGCGGCCAACTGGTCCATCAGCGCGCGCCAGGCCGGTTGTGGCGGCGGCGGTGGCAGCAAGGTCGCCTCCAGCACCGCGGCCAGGTAGAGGTTGAGGTTCTGCTCGGCGATGTCCGGCAGGCCGAACTTGAAGCGGATCATCTCGCCCTGCTCGGTGGTACGGAAACGCCCCGCCACCGACCCCGGCGGCTGCGACAGGATCGCCGCGTGGGCCGGGCCGCCGCCACGCCCGACGGTACCGCCGCGACCGTGGAACAACAGCAACTCGACCTGTTGCTCGCGGCAGATGCGCACCAGGCTTTCCTGGGCGCGGTACTGAGCCCAGGCCGCCGCCGTGGTACCGGCATCCTTGGCCGAGTCGGAATAGCCGATCATCACTTCCTGCGGGCCATGCAAGCCGGCGCGGTAGCCCGGCAGGCCGAGCAGGCGCTCCATCACCGGCCCGGCGTTGTCCAGGTCGGCGAGGGTTTCGAACAGCGGCACCACGCGCATGGGCCGCAGTACGCCGGCTTCCTTGAGCAGCAGTTGCACCGCCAGCACATCAGAGGCGGCACCGGCCATGGAGATGACATAGGAGCCCAGCGAGGCCGCTGGCGCTGCGGCAATCTCGCGGCAGGTGGCAAGCACTTCGGCGGTGTCGGCCTGGGGCTTGAAGTAGCTTGGCAACAGTGGCCGACGGCTGTTGAGTTCCTGCTGCAGGAAGGCGACGCGTGCGTCTTCATCCCACTCGGCATAGCGACCAAGACCCAGATATTCGGTGATTTCGCTGAGCGCCGAGGTGTGCCGGGCGGCGTCCTGGCGCACATCCAGGCGTACCAGGAACAGGCCGAAGGTCACCGCCCGGCGCAGGCAGTCAAGCAGCGGGCCATCGGCAATCACGCCCATGCCACAGGCGTGCAGCGACTCGAAGCACAACTGCAAGGGCTCGAACAGTTCGCGGTTGTCCTGCAGCACTTCGGGGGCAGGAGCCTGCGCGGCGGTCAACGAGGCGTGGGCCCAGGCACGGGTGATCCGCAAGCGCTCACGCAACTGCTTGAGCACGGCCCGATAGGGCTCGGCGGAGTCACCCACTTTGGCCCTGAGCGCCTCGCTGGCCTGCTGCATCGACAGCTCGGCAGCCAGGGCATCGATATCACGCAAGAACAGGTCAGCGGCCATCCAGCGCGCCAGCAACAACACTTCGCGGGTAACCGGCGCGGTGACATTGGGGTTGCCATCGCGGTCGCCGCCCATCCACGAAGCAAAGCGAATCGGCGCCGCCTCCAGTGACAGGCGCAGGCCGGTGGCCTGGTGCAGGGCCGTGTCGACCTTGCGCAAATGATGCGGGATCGCCTGCCACAGCGAATGCTCGATCACCGCAAAGCCCCATTTGGCTTCGTCCACCGGGGTTGGCCGGGTGCGGCGGATTTCTTCGGTGTGCCAGGCTTCGGCGATCAGGCGTTGCAGGCGTTCGCGGATCTGCTCGCGCTCGGCGGGGATCAGGTCGCGGTGATCCTGGGCGGCCAGCTGCGCGGCAATCGCGTCGTACTTCTGGATCAGGGTGCGCCGGGCCACTTCAGTCGGGTGAGCGGTCAGCACCAGTTCAATGCTCAGTTTGCCCAGTTGCCGGGCCAGGGCATCGTCGCTGTGGCCGGCAGCCTTGAGCCGCGCCAGCAACTCGGGCAGCACACGGGCTTCGAAAGGTTCGGGCTGGCCGGCGTCGCGGCGGCGGATCAGCTGATACTGCTCGGCGATGTTGGCCAGGTTGAGAAACTGGTTGAAAGCCCGGGCCACCGGCAGCAGTTCGTCTTCGGCCAGGTCGTTGAGGGTCGAGCTCAGTTGCTCGGCACTGCCGCTGCGGTCGGCCTTGGCACTGCGGCGAATGTCCTCGATGGTCTGCAAAAACGCTTCGCCGTGCTGCTCGCGCACGGTGTCGCCCAACAACTCACCCAACAAATGAACATCTTCACGCAAGCGCACATCGATATCAGTCATCAGCCCTGTCTCCGGCATTCGGGAAAACCGCTCTGGGCCCAGAGTGCCCCAGTAGTGGTCGAGCTTCAAGGCAGAGCCACGGCTGAACTACGCTCAACTTAGGGCTCAACTTCGGACTCAGCTCAGCGCTCAACTCAGGCCCACAGGAGAACATCATGAAAATCCGTGATCTTGCCCAGCATTGGGAACAGAACGCCAAAGGCCCGTTGAGCCCCACTGGCCATGTCCTGCACCTGGACATGGAAGCAGCGGCGCGCCTGGCGGCCCTGGCCGAAATGTACCCCAAGCGCCAGCCCGAAGAGCTGCTCGGCGAGCTGCTGGGGGCAGCGCTTGAGGAGCTGGAAGCGAGCTTCCCCTATGTCCAGGGCTCGCAGGTGATTGCCACCGATGAAGAAGGCGATCCGCTCTACGAAGACATCGGGCCGACCCCGCGTTTTCTTGCGCTGTCTCGCCGTTACCTACAGGAAATGAGCAGCGCCAAAGGCGACATCAGCGCTTGATTCACCCCGTCTGCAGCTGCGTTCCGAGCGCCTGCGCAGGCGCTCGCGTACCGCGGACACAGCTGAAAGTTCAACGAAAAAACCACTGACCGATCAGTCAGAAAAAACCGTAACCACGCGGCACATTTTTCTGAACTATTGAAAAAACGCTTCGGTCACAGCCAATAGCCATTACGGCAAAACCCTCTCAGAACCGGGTAAAAGCACTCCCGACGCTGATGGGGCACGCCGATGGACTGTTATGGAATTCGTTGTTCATCAGGAGTGATCCAATGGAGTTGACCACCATGCAGACCCGTACCGCAAACACCTCATCCACTCACCTGCGCGGGCTCAAACTGGCCGCGCTGGCACTGGGCAGCAGCCTGGTCCTGGCCGGCTGTGCCGGCAATCCACCCAGCGAGCAGTACGCTGTGACGCAATCGGCGGTCAATTCCGCTGTCAGCGCCGGCGCTACCGAGTTTGCCGCCGTTGAAATGAAGGCCGCGCAGGACAAGCTCAAACAGGCGGAAATCGCCATGCACGACAAGCAGTACGACGACGCCAAGCGCCTGGCCGAACAGGCCGAGTGGGACGCCCGCGTCGCCGAGCGCAAGGCCCAGGCCGCCAAGGCCGAGAAAGCCGTACAGGATGCCCGCCAGGGCGTTCAGGACCTGCGTGAGGAAGGCATGCGCAGCGTCGAGTGACGCCCGCCCGCCGACCCGTGCATTCGTAATCGATCAAAGGATGAACCATTATGCGTAATCACGTGATGATCCCAGCCCTTCTGGCCCTGAGCGTTGGCCTGGCCGCCTGCGCGACGCAGCCGAACGCCAACCTGGAGTCGGCCCGGAGCAACTTCTCCGCCCTGCAGAGCAACCCGCAGGCCGCCAAGGTCGCGGCCCTTGAAACCAAGGACGCCCAGGACTGGCTGAACAAGGCCGACCAGGCCTACATGGACAAGGAAGACCAGAACAAGGTCGACCAGCTCGCCTACCTGACCAACCAGCGAGTTGAAGTGGCCAAGCAGACCATTGCCCTGCGTACCGCCGAAGGCAACCTGAAGAACGCTGCCGCCCAGCGTGCCCAGGCCCGTCTTGATGCCCGCGATGCGCAGATCAAGAAGCTGCAGGATAGCCTCAATGCCAAACAGACCGACCGCGGCACCCTGGTGACCTTCGGTGACGTGCTGTTCGACTTCGACAAGGCCAACCTCAAGAGCAGCGCCTATCCGAACATCACCAAACTGGCGCAGTTCCTTCAGGAGAACCCTGACCGCAAGGTGATCGTCGAGGGCTACACCGACAGCAAAGGCAGCGCCAACTACAACCAGTCGCTGTCCGAGCGTCGCGCCGCCGCCGTGCGCATGGCGCTGGTACGTGCCGGGGTGGATCCGGCGCGGATCGTCGCCCAGGGGTACGGCAAGGAGTATCCGGTTGCCGAGAACACCAGAAACTCGGGCCGTGCCCAGAACCGGCGGGTGGAAGTGACCATTTCCAATGACAACCAGCCAGTGGCACCGCGCTCGGTGAGCCAGCTGAACTGATGTTCGCTGCGCAGTAACAAAAATCCCGCCGAGTCTGGCGGGATTCTTGTTTGTGTTGCGGGCCTCATCGCGGGTCAAGTCGAGGCGTCGCACCGCCGCTCCCGCAGAGGGCCTGCATTTACCCCTTCTGTGGGAGCCGGCCTTGCCGGCGATTGGGCTGCAAAGCAGCCCGGGGCTTACTGGACTTCTTGCGGGGTCTCCTGCCCCAGGCAGCGCACGGCCTGCTTCTTGTTGTTCACAAGAACGCCGGTCAGGCCCTTCTGCGCGGTGTCGAACAACACCAGCACACCATCAACGCATTGCGCCACCTGGTTGGCCGGCTGCAGGGAGATCTTGTAGTCCTCGCCCGGAATGGTCTTGAGCATGGTGAAATCGGACAACAGCAAGGCATCCTCAGGCTTGGCGAAATGCAGGTAACCGTAGTACCACAGGGCCGCGACGGTACCGATGATGCTGCAGACACCGGTAATGATCAGCGGGACGGCGTTGCGTTCTTCACTCATTGCGACTTCTCGTCAGGGTAATTGGGGACTTCGGCCAGGCGCCGCAGCCCGTTGAAATGGCTCGGGTCGTCCAGAAAGCGCAACATGACCTGGCGCCAGGTCTTGTCGGCAAAGGTCTGCACATGCCCGCCACGGGTCAGCTGCAACACCCTCGGTGGTGGCGCAGCCTGGTACAACTGGATGCCGTTGGCCAGCGGCACGATGGGGTCGTCGATGCTGTGGAAAAACAACTTGGGCGGCGCCTTGATCCGAGCAATCGAATGGATCGCACTGTCGCCATCGGGCACCAGCCACGACAACGGCACCTGTAGCGGCCAAGTCATCCAGGAGTTGCTCAGGGCAAACCGCCCGACCTGGCGATAGCTGGCCGGCACGCCATCGAAGACCATGGCCTTGAAGCGCTCGGCCTGCCGGGGATGCTCGGCCAGGTAGTGAATGGCCATTGAACCGCCCAGGCTTTGACCGAGCAGGACCTGTGGTTTGCCCTGCACCTCGGGCGCCTGGTCCAGCCAGTCCAGCGCTGCGGCGATGTCCTGGTAGACCTCGGGCAACTGCGGTTTGCCCTCGGACAGGCCGTAACCGCGGTAGTCGAGCAACAGCACCTGATAACCCTGCTCCGGCAACCACCAGCTGCCACCCAGGTGCCAGGCCAGGTTGCCGCCATTGCCATGCAGGTGCAGCACCGTGCCCTTGACCTCGACACCGGCCTTGGCCGGCAGCCACCAGCCGTGCAGGCGGGTGCCGTCGGCCGCGGTCAGGGTAACGTCGCGGTACTCGAGCCTGGCTTTTTCCGGGGTGAACGGCTGGCCAGGCTCGGGAAAGAACAACAGTGAACTGCAGCCGCCCAGACTCAGCAGCACCAGCAGCAGGCCCAGGGGCCTGCGCCATGCATCAGAGAATGTTCGAATAATCGGCTTCAATCCGGTCCAGGCTCAGGTGGTTGAGGAAGTTGGAGAAACACATCCAGGCCGACAGCGCGTTGAGATCGCGAAACTGCTCCGGCAGGTACTTGGGCGGTTCCACCAGGCCTTCATCGACCAGTTGGCGCAAGGTGCGCATGTCTTCAAGGGTGGTCTTGCCGCAGAACAACAAGGGGATCTGTTCGAGCTTGCCCTTGCGCACGGCCAACTGAATATAGTTGTAAACCATGATAAAGCCCTTGAGGTAGGACAAGTCCTTGGTAAACGGCAGGCCGTTGGGCACTGACCCGCGGAATACCCGGCTGGCGTTGCCGTAGCTTTCGGCCATCTCGAAGCCCTGGGCGCGGAAAAACTCATAGACCTGCATGAAATCCGCGCCCTCCTCGACCATATGGATGGCCCGGGTACGGTTGGTCAGCTTGCGCAGGCGGCTGGGGTAGGAGGCAAAGGCGATCACCTCCATGAGGATCGCCAGGCCCTCCTGGGTCACGGTCGATGAGGGCGGGCCCTTGGCCAGGAAGGTGCAAATCGGCTGGTTGAGGCCGTTCAGGGTAGTGCCGACGTGCACCAGGCCTTCATGCACCTCCAGCGCCCGTACGTCGCGGCTGTTGAACATGGCGTCGGCGCGGATCTTGATGTAGTCGGCACCGGCGGCGGCGTCGGCGACGATACCGTCGGACTCGAACACGCGGATGGTGTCTTCAGCCTCATTGAACACTTTGTTCAGGCGGCCCTGGAGCATCTCCACGGCCTGCTTGGCGGTGAGGTTCTTCGGCTCGTCCTTGAGGTCGCCGCGGCCGTCGATGTTGTTCAGGTAATCCGAGAGCATCAGGCCCAGGTCGGCCAGGGTCGGGTCACCGGCATGGAAGGCGTCGGAGGCGGCGCCATACAGCTCTTGGGAGATCAGGCCGAAATCCTCGGTGCCACGCGCTTCGAGCATGCGCACCACCATGCGGTATTCCTTGCACATGCGCCGCATGATCTGCCCGACCGGGTTGAACTGGCCGAGCTGGCGAGTGATGTCGCGCTCGATGTTCTGGAACTCGAGCTTGACCGCCGCCGAATCGAACGACAAGGGCCGGCCCTGGTAATAGGCGCGGTCTACCGCTGGCGGCTCCTTGCCTTTGGACATGAGGAAACCCTGGCGAATGCTGTCGTCCCACTTCACCGCATCGAGCACGCGAATGGGCGTTTGCGCCAGGACAATGCGATCAGACAGGGCGCGTATCGTCTGCTGGTACTCGTCCACCCTACACTCCTTGAGTTGCAACTATCACTTGCCGGCCCGCGTGAAGCGCGCCACTTCGATGAACAGGTCGGAGTTGGCCGGGTCGTCCAGATAGGCCAGGACACGCTCGGCCGGGCTGTCGATCAGGATGCCTTCGCCGTTGTCTTCCGGCACCTCGATGGTGCGACCACTGAGTTCTTTCTTGCGTACGGCCTGGTTGACCTGCTCGACATCGAGGTTGTAGACCACCAGTTCCTTGTTATCGAGCACTTCGAAACCGCCGATCAGGAAATTGCCGCCCAGGCGTTTGGGCACGCCGGCCGAGAGGTACCAGCGATTGCCGTGCTGGGACACAGTGAAGGCGTACTCGTCGCGCTTCTTGTCCTTGCCGATGGCCACCGCCTTGTAGGCGTTGCCACCGCTGCGGCTGATCTGCAGGGTCAATGGTTCACCCCAGGCGTCCTTGCTCGTCCATGTGCCCAACAGGGCCTTGGGCGCGGGCTTATTGGCCGGGATCGGCTCGTTGAAGGTGACCAGACAACCGCCAAGCAGCAAGAACGACAATGCCAACAGCAGGGTTCTGGCTTTCATCAACCTCTCCTTGAATTAGGTTCGCGCCTTACACCGACGCCAATACCAGATGCAGGTACCGGGTAAGAATAGCGAGCATCGGCGCTTCAGCCTGGGCGTGTTCGCCGTCGAGCAGGCCCTGATATTCCATCTGCTCGATAATCGCCGTCAACACCAGGGCATCCTGTTGCGGCTGATGCGAGCCTACCACTTGCAGCATCTGCACGGCGCCGCGCAGGAGGATCTGCTCGTGCGACTTGACCAGTTCGGCCAGCCGCGGGCACAACAGCGCCTCCTGGCGGAAGGCCTGCTCGGCCATGAGAAAGTCACGGCGGTTGTGCAACTGGCGCTGCACGTAGTCGGTGGTCATCTTCGCCACTTCGTCGGCCAGGCGCGCCCGCGACTGCGGGCTGCCATCGCCCTGGGACAACAACTGGCGCAGCACCACCTCGGTGTTTTCCCAGAGTTTGGCCAGGTAGGCCGCGCTGCGTTCGACATACTGGGCGAAGGTGTCGGTGAGCAGGTCTTCGATGTCCTTGAAGTAATAGGTGGTCGCCGACAGCGGCACCCCGGCCTCGGCGGCCACCGCACGGTGACGTACGCCACGCACGCCATCACGCACGACGATGCGCATGGCCGCATCAAGGATTTGCTGGCGGCGAAGTTCGCTACCTTCGCGGCTGGCCTTGCGGCCCTGGTACTGCACGCTTTCGGCCACCGCTGTAGCCACGCCGGCGGCGCCTTGTTGAGTCATTGCAGGAGTCACTGCTGGTCTACCCCAAACGTTGGATCCGATCGAAGAATTTATTGCAGGCATGAAAAAGCCGCCCCGGAAGGCGGCTTGTTCAGTTCGCTCAGGCCTGAGGGCGCATGTGCGGGAACAGGATGACGTCGCGAATCGATGGCGAGTTGGTCAGCAGCATCACCAGACGGTCGATGCCGATGCCTTCACCGGCGGTTGGCGGCATGCCGTATTCCAGGGCACGGACGAAGTCGGCATCGTAGTGCATGGCTTCGTCGTCACCGGCGTCCTTCTCGGCCACCTGGGCCATGAAGCGCTCGGCCTGGTCTTCGGCATCGTTGAGCTCGGAGTAGGCGTTGGCGATTTCGCGGCCACCGATGAACAGCTCGAAGCGGTCGGTGACGTTCGGGTTCTCGTCGTTGCGGCGGGCCAGCGGCGAGACTTCGAACGGGTACTGGGTAATGAAGTGCGGCTGCTCCAGCTTGTGCTCGACCAGCTCTTCGAAAATCATCACCTGCAGCTTGCCCAGGCCTTCGAAGCCGAGGACCTTGGCACCGGCGTTCTTGGCGATTGCGCGGGCCTTGTCGATGTCCTGCAGGTCGGCCGCGCTGATCTCAGGGTTGTACTTGAGGATCGAATCGAACACCGACAGGCGCACGAACGGCTCGCCGAAGTGGAACACCTTGTCGCCGTACGGCACGTCGGTAGTCCCCAGGACCAGCTGGGCCAGCTCGCGGAACAGCTCCTCGGTCAGGTCCATGTTGTCTTCGTAGTCGGCGTGGGCCTGGTAGAACTCGAGCATGGTGAACTCGGGGTTGTGCCGGGTCGATACGCCTTCGTTACGGAAGTTGCGGTTGATTTCGAAGACTTTCTCGAAACCGCCCACCACCAGACGCTTGAGGTACAGCTCCGGGGCGATACGCAGGAACATCTGCATGTCCAGCGCGTTGTGGTGGGTTTCGAACGGCTTGGCGGCGGCACCACCGGGGATGGTTTGCAGCATCGGCGTCTCGACTTCGAGGAAGTCGCGGGCCATCAGGAAATTGCGGATGTGCGCAATGACCTGCGAGCGGACGCGGAAGGTGTGACGGGTCTCTTCGTTGACCATCAGGTCGACGTAGCGCTGGCGGTAGCGCTGTTCGGTGTCGGTCAGGCCGTGGTGCTTGTCCGGCAGCGGGCGCAGCGACTTGGTCAGCAGGCGCACGCTGGTCATTTCGACGTACAGGTCGCCCTTGCCGGAACGCGCCAGGGTACCTTCGGCGGCAATGATGTCGCCCAGGTCCCAGGTTTTGACTGCGGCCAGGGTTTCTTCCGACAGAGTCTTGCGGTTGACATAGACCTGGATACGACCGGTCATGTCCTGGATCACCATGAACGAGCCACGGTTGAGCATGATGCGCCCGGCAACCTTGACCGGAATCGCTGCAGCTTCCAGCTCTTCCTTGGTCTTGTCGACATACTGTTTCTGCAGGTCGTTGCAGTAGCTGTCACGGCGGAAGTCGTTGGGGAAGGCATTACCCTTGGCGCGCTCGGCAGCAAGTTTTTCCTTGCGCAGCGCGATCAGGTTGTTTTCTTCCTGTTGCAGGTCTTGCGGGTCGAGTTGTAAGTCGCTCATGTCGTCACATTTTCCATCACGGGTTCATTGTCCCTCGCCTTGGGCAAGGGATCGCGGGGCAAGCCCGCCCCGACAGGGGGCGGGCCGGGGCCGCGCGGTTACAGCCCTTGCTTGAGGCTGGCTTCCAGGTATTCGTCGATATCGCCATCGAGCACCTTGTCGCAGTCGCTGCGCTCGATGTTGGTGCGCAGGTCCTTGATCCGCGAGGCGTCGAGCACGTACGAACGGATCTGGTGACCCCAGCCGATGTCCGACTTGCTGTCTTCCAGGGCCTGGGAAGCGGCGTTGCGCTTCTGCATTTCCTGCTCGTACAACTTGGCCCGCAGCATTTTCATGGCGGTGTCCTTGTTGGCGTGCTGGGAACGTTCGTTCTGGCAGCTGACCACGGTGTTGGTCGGTACGTGGGTGATACGCACGGCCGAGTCGGTGGTGTTTACGTGCTGACCACCAGCGCCCGAGGAGCGGTAGGTGTCGATGCGCAGGTCTGCCGGGTTGATCTCGATCTCGACCTTGTCGTCGATCTCTGGCGACACGAACACCGCCGAGAACGAGGTGTGGCGACGGGCGCCGGAGTCGAACGGGCTCTTGCGCACCAGGCGGTGCACACCGATCTCGGTACGCAGCCAGCCAAAGGCGTACTCGCCCTTGATGTGCACGGTGGCGCCCTTGATGCCGGCGACTTCACCCTCGGACAGCTCCATGATGGTGGCGTCGAAGCCACGCTTGGCGGCCCAGCGCAGGTACATGCGCAACAGGATGTTGGCCCAGTCCTGGGCTTCGGTACCGCCGGAACCGGCCTGGATGTCCAGGTAGGCGTTGTTCATGTCCATCTCGCCGCTGAACATGCGTCGGAATTCGAGCTTGGCCAGGGATTCTTCCAGGCCCTGGAGCACTTCGACGACGTCGTTGACGGCGGCTTCGTCGTTCTCTTCGACGGCCATGTCGAGCAGCTCGCGGGAGTCGACCAGGCCACCGGACAGTTCATCCAGGGTCTCGACGATCTGCGCCAGCATGGCGCGTTCGCGGCCCAGTTCCTGGGCGTACTCGGGCTTGTTCCAGACGTTCGGGTCTTCGAGCTCGCGGTTAACTTCGATCAGGCGGTCATGCTTGTGATCGTAGTCAAAGATACCCCCGAATGGACTCGGAGCGCTCGGTCAGGTCCTTGATGGTGTTCAGGATCGGTTGGATTTCCATGGGCGGGCAGCTCTCGTGCGTATTCTGTAGAAAAGCCGGAGAGTATAGCTGAGTTACAGCTTCAAGCGGCAAGCTACAAGCGACAAGAGGCCGGAGAAATGCCGGGCGCCGCGGTTTTTTTTGCCGCTTGAAGCTTGCCGCTTGTGGCTGCTGTCAATCCACCCCAACCTGGTTGCGCCCATTGTTCTTGGCCAGGTACAGGCCCTTGTCCGCCGCCGAGATCAACTGCCGGCAATGGCTGCCGATGCCTGGGGTCAGGGTCGCCAGGCCGATGCTCACGGTCAGGACCGAATCGGGGTTGGGCATGGTATGGGCGATGTTCATGGCCTCTACGGTCTGGCGCAGTTTCTCCGCGACCAGGCGTGCCCCGCCCGGCGAGGTGTTGGGCAGCACCAGGGCGAATTCCTCGCCGCCGTAACGGGCCGGAAGGTCGCTGGGGCGCGCGCAGGAGGCGCGAATGGCTTCAGCCACCTTGCGCAGTGCTTCATCCCCGGCCAGGTGGCCGAAGGTGTCGTTGAACAACTTGAAGTAATCGACATCGACCATCAGCAACGACAGCTGCGCCTGTTCACGCATGGCCCGGCGCCACTCCAGCTCCAGGTACTCGTCGAAATGGCGGCGGTTGGAAAGCCCCGTGAGGCCATCGGAGTTCATCAGCCGTTGCAGCACCAGGTTGGTGTCAAGCAACTGCTGCTGGCTGACGCGCAGGGCCCGGTAGGCCTCGTCGCGTTGCAGCAGGGTCAGGTAGGAGCGCGAGTGGTAGCGGATGCGCGCCACCAGTTCGATGTTGTCCGGCAGCTTCACCAGGTAGTCGTTGGCCCCGGCGGCAAAGGCCGCGCTCTTGACCAGCGGGTCTTCCTTGGTCGACAGGACGATGATCGGGATGTCCTGGGTGGCCGGGTTGTTGCGGTATTCGCGCACCAGGGTCAGGCCGTCCAGGCCGGGCATGATCAGGTCCTGGAGGATCACCGTGGGCTTGATCCGCACCGCCTGGGCCACCGCTTGGTGCGGGTCGGCGCAGAAGTGGAAGTCGATGTTCTCTTCGTGAGCCAGGCCACGCCGCACCGCTTCGCCGATCATTGCCTGATCGTCGACCAAGAGGACCATCGCCGAATTTTCATTCATGGTCGGAAAACCGTCGAGCGGTAAATCATTCATGCGCTGTCACCTGGTCACTGCCGGCCAGCCGGCATGGCTCAATACATATCGTCATTTTGGAAAAACTTCCATCAATCGCGAGGCGATTCGCTCCAGCGGGCGAATCTCCACGGCGGCGTCTATCGCGGCGGCTGCCTTGGGCATGCCGTACACCGCGCTGCTGTGCTGATCCTGGGCAATTGTCAAAAAGCCCTGTTGGCGCATCAGCTTCAAGCCCTGGGCGCCATCGCGGCCCATGCCGGTGAGCAACACGCCGACCGCGTCGCCGCGCCAGTAGCGGGCCACGCTTTCGAAAAATACATCGATGGAGGGCCGGTAGATCTCGTTCACCGGCTCCGCGGTATAGGCCAGGTTGCCGTTCTTGAGCAGGCGGATGTGGTGGTTGGTCCCGGCCAGCAACACCTGCCCCGGCTGTGGCGGCTCGCCTTCGCTGGCCAGGCGCACCGCCAGGCCCGACGCACTGCTGAGCCACTCGGCCATGCCGGCGGCGAACACCTGATCAACGTGCTGAACCAGCACGATCGCTGCGGGAAAGCTCTTGGGCAAGGCTTTGAGCAGCACTTCCAGGGCGGCCGGGCCACCGGCCGAGGAGCCGATGGCAACCAGGCCCTGGCGCTGGGCAGCCTCACGGACCGGCGCGGCCATGGCCCGGGTCGGGCTGCTGCGCTGCTGGCCGATCAGCCAGCCGATGTTGAGGATCTTGCGCAGCAGCGGCGCGGCGGCCTCGCGCGGGTCGCCAGCCCCCAGGGCCGGGGTGTCGACCACGTCGAGAGCGCCATGGCCCATGGCCTCGAACACCCGGTGGACATTCTGCTGGCGGTCGACGGTAACGATAACGATGGCGCAAGGGGTTTCAGCCATGATCCGCCGGGTTGCCTCGACACCGTCCATGACCGGCATGATCAGGTCCATGAGGATCAGGTCCGGCAGTTGCTCGGCACACAGCTTGACCGCCTCGGCGCCATTGCTGGCGACCCAGATCACCTCATGGGCCGGTTCGAAGGCCAACGCCCGGCGCAAGGCCTCCACGGCCATGGGCATGTCGTTGACGATGGCGATTTTCATCCCTGCGCTCCCCCGATCAACTCGACGACGGCGTCGAGCAAGGCATCATCGTGAAAACTGGCCTTTGCCAAATAGTAGTCGGCCCCGGCGTCCAGTCCACGGCGACGATCTTCTTCGCGGTCCTTGTACGAAACCACCATCACCGGCAGCGATTGCAGGCGGCTGTCACGGCGCAGCAAGGTGACCAGTTCGATACCGTCCATGCGCGGCATGTCGATGTCGGTGATCAGCAGGTCGAAGTCCTCGCTGCGCAAGGCGTTCCAACCGTCCATGCCGTCTACTGCAACGGCCACTTCATAGCCTTTGTTGCTGAGCAACTTGCGCTGCAATTCGCGCACGGTCAGCGAATCGTCGACCACCAGCACGCGCTTGCGCGCCGCCTCGCGCACGCTGCGCTGGCCGCGTTCGATACGTTCCAGGCGACCGGTGCTGAGGAGCTTTTCCACCGAGCGCAGCAAGTCTTCGACGTCGATGATCAGTACCACCGCGCCATCGTCGAGCAAGGCCCCGGCGGAAATGTCCTGGACCTTGCCCAGGCGCGCATCCAGCGGCATCACCACCAGCACTCGCTCGCCGATCAGGCGTTCGACCGCCACGCCATAGAGCATCTCGCGCTCGCGAATCACCACCACTTTGATGCTCTGCCCTTCGCCCTGGCTCGGCGGGCGATTGAGCAGCTGGCTGGCCGAAACCAGGCCGATATGCCGGCCCTCATGCCAGAAATGCTGACGGCCTTCGATCTGCACGATGGCCTCGGCCGGTAGCTCCAGCGTGCGTTCGATGTGCGCCAGCGGGAAGGCATAGGCCTCGGCGCCGACCTCCACCACCAGGCTGCGCACCACCGACAGGGTCAGCGGTACTTCAAGGTGAAAGCAACTGCCCTGGCCGCTGGCCTGGGTCAGCTCGATCGAGCCGCGCAGCTGGCGAACCATGTGCTGCACGGCATCCAGGCCGACACCGCGCCCGGAGACTTCAGTCACCCGGTCACGCAGGCTGAAACCTGGCAGGAACAGGAAGGTCAGCAGCTCGGCCTCGCTCATCTGCGCCACGGTCTCGGCAGGCGACAACTGGCGTTCAACGATGCTCTGGCGCAAATGCGCCAGATCGACGCCGCCACCATCGTCGCTGATCTCCAGCACCAGCAGCCCGGCCTGGTGCGAAGCGCGCAGGCGGATCAGCCCTTCCAGCGGCTTGCCGGCCACCAGGCGCCGTTCGGGCGACTCGATGCCGTGATCGACGGCATTGCGCAGCAGATGGGTCAAGGGCGCTTCGAGTTTTTCCAGTACGTCGCGGTCGACCTGGGTCTTCTCGCCTTCGATTTCCAGGCGCACCTGCTTGCCCAGCGAGCGGCCAAGGTCACGGACCATGCGGCTTTGCCCGGTCAGCACATCGGCAAACGGGCGCATGCGACAGGCCAGCGCGGTGTCATACAGCAGTTGCGCGCGTTGGCTGGCTTGCCAGCCGAACTCGTCGAGGTCCGAGGCCTGCTGCAACAGAATCTGCTGGGTTTCCCCGAGCAAACGTTGAGCCTGGGCCAGGGCATCCTGGACTTCCGGGCTCTGGCCGCTGCTTTCCAGTTGCTGCTTGAGGCCGTCCAGGGCGCGGATGCTTTGCCCGTGCATGCGCTTGAGGCGCTGCAGGGTGGCCAGATAGGGTTTCAAACGCTGGGTTTCGACCAGCGATTTGCTCGACAGGTCGAGCAGACTGTTCAGGCGCTCGGCAGTGACGCGCAAGACCCGCTCGCCGCCCTCACTCGTGCGCTTGCCGCTGCGCACAGGCGCTGCTTCGACCTCCGGCTCGGGTTCCAGCATGGCCGGCTCGACCAGCAGGGGTTCGGGTTCGGGCAAGGCAACGGCTGGCGGCGCCATAGCCGGCGGCGGTGCCGCGCCCGGGTCGAGCAACGCGGCCATCTGCACCAGAAAGGCTTGCACCGCCGCATCGATGCTGACGTCACCGGGGGTGGCGATACGCATCAACAGGTCAGTACCTTGCAGCAAGGCATCGATATGTTCCGGGCGCAGCAGCACGCGGCCTTCCTGGGCGCCGACCAGGCAGTCTTCCATCACATGGGCGACGCTCACCCCGGCGTCGACGCCAACAATCCGCGCCGCCCCCTTGAGCGAGTGGGCCGCGCGCATGCAGGCTTCAAGCTGATCGGCCTGGGTCGGGTTGCGCTCCAGCGCCAGCAACCCGACGCTGAGCACCTGGGTCTGGGCTTCGGCCTCCAGGCTGAACAGCTCGAGCAACGAGGCATCGCGCATTTGCTCTGGGGTCATGACAGGCTCCGGTTCACGGCAGACAGCACTTGTTCTTCATCCAGCACGCGGACACTGCGCCCGCGCCATTGCAGCACCGCTGCGGTAAAACGTGTTTCACCCTGCTCCACAGCCAGGCGGTCGGGGTCCAGGCCATGGATACCATCCACTTCATCGACCTGGACCACCACCGAACCACCCGCAGCGGCAATGATCAGCATGCGCGGCATGACCCGCGCCGAGGTCGCCGCCGCGGCCTGGGGTTCAAGGCCGAGCAGATCGCTCAGCGACAGGCACGGCACCAACGCACCACGTACATTGGCCACCCCATGCAGCACCCGCGAGCGCTGGTGCGGCAGGGAATGCACCTGCTGCAACGGTGCGACTTCGACCAGGCAACGGGTGGCCAGCGCCAGCCACTCCTCGCCCAGGCGAAACAGCAACAACGAGCGGCCACTGCTGGCTTGCTCGAGGGCCGCGCTTTGCTCGTGGGCTTGCTGGGACAGCGAGTAACGGTCCAGCAGGCGCGTGGCTGCGGCCGCATACACCTCGCAGTTTCGGCAATGGATATGCGCCTCGAGCAGCGGGCAGCGCTTGTCGCCATGGACCCCGATACGGTTCCAGCAGTCGTCGATGCTGGCGGCGTCACTGGCGACCAGTTGCACGTCGTTGTCACCCATCATTGTTCAGACTCCCGGTCGGCGCGCCGTGCGGCCCGTTCCTGCAGGCGCCGGGCGCCTGCGACATCACCTTGAGAAGCCAGCAACGCGGCCAGGTGCACCAGTGCCTCCGGATGCTGGGGGTCGAGGTACAACGCCTTGCGGTAATGGCTCAACGCATCGCTGCTGTCGCCGGCGGTGTCACTGAGCAAGCCCAGCCAGTAGAACACCTGGGCATTGGGCGGGTACTGCTGCAAATAACGTGCGCAGGCAGCCTGGGCCTGGGCGCTGCTACCGGCATTGGCCAGTTGCGCAATCTGCGCCAGCAATTCGCTCGCCGACTCTTGTGCGGCGGGCCTGGCAGGCGGTGGGGCAAAAGGCTTGATCCTGCGCACCAGGGCAGGCGCCGGGCGCGGCACGCTGGCCACCGTCAGCGGCACCGTCAAGGGCACTGGAATGGCCAACGGTTTGCTCGGCGGCGCAGGCTCCATCTCGGTTTGGCGCACATAGGCAAAAGACTGGGCGATACCCACCGGGCGCATGCCCATGCGCGCCAGCAGGCTGCCCTCGGCCGGGCCGATAAACAGCACGCCCTGTTCGTGAATCAGGTTTTTGAGCACCTTGAACACCCGTTGCTGGGTGGGTACGTCGAAGTAGATCAACAAGTTGCGGCAAAAGACGAAATCGTAGCTGCCTTCGCGGGAATTCAATGCCGGATCGAGCACGTTGCCCACCTGCAAGTTGACCTGCTGGCGAACCCGATCATCGAGGCTATGGCCCTCGGCGCTCTCGCTGAAATGCCGCTCACGAAAGTCCAGGTGCACACCGCGAAACGAGTTGCGCCCATAAAGCGCCTGTTCGGCCCGGCCAATGGAGTTGGGGCTGATGTCCATCGCATCGACGCGAAAGCTGTGGGCGGCAAAGCCGCCGTCGAGCAAGGCCATAGCAATCGAATACGGCTCTTCTCCGGTGGAGCACGGCAGGCTGAGGATGCGCAGCGGGCGCAGGCCGCCAAGCTCGGCCAGGCGTTTGCGCGCCAGGGTCACCAGGGCATTGAAGGACTCCGGGTAGCGGAAGAACCAGGTTTCCGGGACGATCACCGCCTCGATCAGTGCCTGCTGCTCCTGATTCGACTGCTGCAGGCGCAACCAGTAGTCATCCAGGTCCCGGGCCTCCAGGATCGCACATCGCTGGCGCAAGGCGCGCTCGACCATCGGTGCGCCGACCGAGGCAACGTCCAGGCCGATGCGATCCTGCAAAAAGCGAAAAAAGCGCTGCTCGCCACTCATGCTTGCCCCTCGCCACCTGCCGTAACGTCGGGCGGGTACAGCAGCTCGCGTACTTCGATGCCGAGCAGGTCCTGCACACCGATACGCTGCAGCAAACCATGGGCATCCTCACGCACCGGGCCCAGGTACGGTGCCTGCCGATTGTCCAGGCCATAAGGCTGGAACTCGGCAGGGTCGCAACGCAGGGTATCGGTGGCCTGTTCAAGGATCAGCCCCAGTAACAACGCCGGGCGCAACGGGTCGGCGCGGTAGTGCACCAGCACCAGGCGCGTGCTGGTGCGCACCGGCGCCGGCAAGCCAAAACTCAAGGCGCCGACATCGATCACCGGCACCAGCGCGCCGCGATGGGCCAGCACCCCGGCAACCCATGGCGGGGTTTGCGCGATGGGCTTGAGCGGCAGGCGCGGCAGCACCTCGGCAACTTCATGGGCGTCCAGGGCAAAGCGCTGCTCGCCGATACGGAATACCAGGTACAGGGTGCCGTGGGAGGCCGCGTCCTGGTTGCGGCGGGGCTGAAGGTCGTTCATCGGCAGGTCAGACTTTGAACCGCGACACGCCGCCACGCAGGCCGGTGGCCACCTGGCTCAGTTCGTCGATGGCAAAGCTGGCCTGGCGCAGCGACTCGACGGTCTGGCTGCTGGCATCGCCCAACTGCGCCAGGGCATGGTTGATCTGCTCGGCGCCGGTGGCCTGGGCCTGCATGCCTTCGTTGACCATCAGCACCCGCGGCGCCAGGGCCTGGACCTGATGAATGATCTGGGTCAGTTGCTCGCCGACCTGCTGCACTTCGAACATGCCACGGCGCACTTCCTCGGAGAACTTGTCCATGCCCATGACCCCGGCCGATACCGCCGACTGGATCTCGCGAACCATCTGCTCGATGTCATAGGTGGCCACGGCAGTCTGGTCAGCCAGGCGCCGCACCTCGGTGGCGACCACGGCAAAGCCGCGCCCGTACTCACCGGCTTTTTCCGCCTCGATGGCGGCATTGAGCGACAGCAGGTTGGTCTGGTCGGCGACCTTGACGATGGTTACCACCACCTGATTGATGTTGCCGGCCTTCTCGTTGAGGATCGCCAGCTTGTTGTTGACCAGGTCCGCCGCGCCCATCACCTGGTGCATGGTCTCTTCCATGCGCGCCAGGCCCTGCTGGCCGGAACCGGCGAGGATCGAAGCCTGGTCGGCAGCCGAGGTAACTTCGGTCATGGTCCGCACCAGATCGCGGGAAGTCGCCGCGATTTCCCGGGAAGTTGCGCCAATTTCAGTGGTGGTGGCAGCGGTCTCGGTGGCGGTCGCCTGCTGCTGCTTGGAGGTGGCGGCGATTTCGGTCACCGAGGTGGTGACCTGCACCGACGAGCGCTGCGCCTGGGACACCAGGTTGGTCAGCTCGCCCATCATCTCGTTGAAGCCGGTTTCGACGGCGCCGTACTCGTCCTTGCGGTCCAGGTTCAGGCGCACGCTGAGGTCGCCGCCGCTGAGCTTGTCCAGGGCATGGACAATCCGCTGCATTGGCGCGGTGATGGCGCGCATCAGCACCAGCCCGCAGGTGGTCGCGGCAAAAATGGCCAACAGCAGCGAGATGACCATGCTGAACTTCGCCGTGGACACGGCGCTGACGATCGACTCGGTCGCATTTTCGGCGGCATGACGATTGCGCTCGATCACCCCGTTCAAGTGCTTGCGTCCGTTGATCCAGGCAGGCGTGAGGACCTCGGCGAGCAGGCGCTGGGCTTCGGGGTAATCCTTCTTGCGGTAGGCATCCAGCACGATGTCCACCGCTTTGAGGTAATCCGTCTCAAGCTGGGTGAATTGGTCGAGGGTGGCCAGATCGTCCTTGTCGCGGATGGTCGACCGGTAGCTGGCCATGTGCTGCTTGAGGCGCTCTTCAAAACCCTTGTACAGCTCCATGTCGGCCGAGCTGATCTCGCGATGATCGCTCAAGCCGACCAATTGCTGGGTCAACACGTAGCTGTCGACCCAGGCGCTGCGGATCATGGAGCTGAAGTAGACCCCGGGAATGCTGTCGGTTCGCACCGCTTCCTCGCCGGCCTCAATTGCCACCAGTCGCGAATAGGCGGCGACCACCATCAGCGACATGATGGCGATAATCACGGCGAAACTCGCCAGGATCCGTTGGCGCAAGGTCCAGTTTTTCACAGTCAGCCCTCAAATGTTCTACGCGAGCAGGAAAAATGGGCAGAGTATAGCCCAGCGGCTGCGCGCATTTGCGGCTGACTTAACCGCTGGACCAGGCCAAACGGGCTAGATACTGGCCTTTAGCCCGATTTCATTGACTGGCGGCAAGTTTTACCTGGCTTTCCAGCTCGCTCTTGAGCGCAGGATCAAGCTTGAGCTGGCGCGCCAGTTCGTCCAGGTAGGCGCGTTCCATGAAATGTTCCTCGTCCACCAGCATGACACTGGCGATGTACATCTCGGCGGCCATTTCCGGGGTGCTGGCAGCGCGGGCAACGTCAGCCGGGTCCAGGGGTTTGTTCAGCTCGGCGTGCAGCCAGTGCTGCAGCGCCTGGTCGCTGGACAGCTTGACGAACTCGCCCTCGATCAGCGCCCGTTCGCGCTCATCGACGTGGCCGTCGGACTTGGCCGCGGCCACCAGGGCCTTGAGGATCGCCTGGCTGTGCTGCTCGACCTGGGCCGGCGGCAGGCGGTCGAGGGTCTGCGGCTCGCCCTGCACGGCGGCCCCCTGCTTGGCCTGCCAGTTGCCGTAGGCCTTGTAGGCGATCACCCCTAGGGCCGCCAGGCCACCATAGGTCAGGGCCTTGCCGCCGTATTTGCGAGCCTTTTTGCTGCCCAGCAGCAAGCCCATCGCCCCGGCTGCCAGGGCACCACCTCCGGCACCGGAAAGCAGGCTGCCCAGGCCACCGCCGCCCTTGCCGCCGAGCAGGTCGCCAATACCGCCGGCTTTGTCGGCGGAACCTTTGCCGGCCTGGTTCTGCAGCAGGTCCTGGCCGGATTTGAGCAGTTGATCGAGCAAGCCTCGGGTGTTCATCGGGCATCTCCAAGGGAGGAAAGAAACCCCAAGAGTACTGCCGCTGGCTGAAGCGAAGCTGAATGCATTTGCTTCCAGATGTTGCCCAAGACCGGGCTACGCTGGACCCAGGCAACAGCAACTACGCTTAAAGCAGCTATACCTGCACTTTCACTGCCCCGAGATAATTTCAACAAGAGGGAACACCATGTTCGTGCACAAGACCGCCACGCTCTGCGCCCTGAGCACCGCCCTGCTGGCCAGCGCCGGCCTGCAGGCCGCCGATCCCTTGAAAGCCGTGGGCGCCAGCGAAGGCCAGCTGGATATCGTCGCCTGGCCGGGTTACATCGAGCGCGGCGAAAGCGACAAGGCCTACGACTGGGTGACCGGCTTCGAGAAGGACACCGGGTGCAAGGTCAGCGTCAAGACCGCCGCCACCTCCGACGAAATGGTCAGCCTGATGACCAAGGGCGGCTATGACCTGGTCACCGCCTCCGGCGACGCCTCGCTGCGGCTGATCGCCGGCAAGCGCGTACAGCCGATCAACACCGCGCTGATCCCCAACTGGAAAAACCTCGATCCACGGCTCAAGGATGGCGCCTGGTACGTGGTCGATAAAAAGGTCTACGGTACGCCCTACCAGTGGGGCCCGAACGTGCTGCTGTACAACACCAACGTGTTCAAACAGGCGCCTTCCAGTTGGGGCGTGGTGTTCGAGCCGCAGAACCTGCCGGACGGCAAGCCGAACAAGGGCCGGGTCCAGGCCTACGACGGGCCGATCTACATCGCCGATGCGGCGCTGTACCTCAAATCGGTCAAGCCTGAGCTCGGCATCCAGAACCCCTATGAACTGAACGAAACCCAGTACAAGGCGGTGCTCGACCTGCTGCGCCAGCAACAGCCGCTGATCCACCGCTACTGGCATGACGCCACGGTGCAGATGAGCGACGTCAAGAACGAAGGCGTAGTCGCCTCCAGCTCCTGGGGCTACATGGTCAATGGCCTGCAGGCCGACAAGCAACCGGTGGCCTCGACCATTCCCAAGGAAGGCGCCACTGGCTGGGCCGACACCACCATGCTGCATAGCGAGGCCAAACACCCCAACTGTGCCTACAAGTGGATGGACTGGTCGCTGCAGCCCAAGGTCCAGGGTGATGTAGCGGCCTGGTTCGGCTCGTTGCCAGCGGTGCCGGCGGCCTGTACCGGCAGCGAGCTGCTGGGCGCCGAAGGCTGCAAGACCAATGGCTTTGACCAGTTCGACAAGATCGCCTTCTGGAAAACCCCGCAGGCTGAAGGCGGCAAGTTCGTGCCGTATAGCCGCTGGACCCAGGACTACATTGCGATCATGGGTGGGAGGTAAGGCCCTATCGCCGGCAAGGCCGGCTCCCACCATGGACCGATGTACACCAGCCTGTGGGAGCTGGCCTTGCCAGCGATGGGTTTCGCCCCCACTGACCTGTGGAGCACCTGAGCATGACCCTTGCAGTCCAGTTCACCAATGTCTCGCGCGCCTTCGGCGAGGTCAGGGCCGTTGACCAGGTGTCGATCGACATTCACGACGGCGAGTTCTTCTCGATGCTCGGCCCCTCGGGTTCGGGCAAGACCACCTGCCTGCGCCTGATCGCCGGTTTCGAGCAACCCAGTACCGGTTCGATCCGCATCCATGGCGCAGAGGCTGCGGGCTTGCCGCCCTACCAGCGCGACGTCAACACGGTGTTCCAGGATTACGCGCTGTTCCCGCACATGAACGTGCGCGACAACGTCGCCTATGGCCTGAAGGTCAAGGGCGTGGCCAAGGCCGAGCGCCACACCCGCGCCGAAGAAGCCCTGGCCATGGTCGCCCTGGGCGGTTACGGCCTGCGCAAGCCGGTGCAGCTTTCCGGCGGCCAGCGCCAGCGCGTGGCCCTGGCCCGGGCACTGGTCAACCGCCCGCGGGTGCTGCTGCTCGACGAGCCCTTGGGCGCGCTGGACCTGAAGTTGCGCGAGCAAATGCAGGGCGAGCTGAAAAAGCTGCAACGCCAACTGGGCATTACCTTCATCTTCGTCACCCATGACCAGACCGAGGCGCTGTCGATGTCGGACCGGGTCGCGGTGTTCAACCGCGGCCGCATCGAGCAGGTCGACACCCCGCGCAACCTGTACATGAAGCCGGCGACCACCTTCGTTGCCGAGTTCGTCGGCACCTCCAATGTGCTGCGCGGCACACTGGCGCAGCAGCTCAATGGCAGCGAGCTGCCCTTCTCGATCCGCCCGGAACACATCCGCCTTGGCGACCAACCGGCCGCCAGCAACGAAATCCAGGTCAGCGGCCTGCTCCACGATATCCAGTATCAGGGCAGCGCCACCCGCTACGAGCTGCAACTGGACAACGGCCAACTGCTCTGCATCAGCCAGGCCAACAACCAATGGCAGGAACACGCCGCGCCCTGGCAGCCCGGCCAACGCCTGCAGGCACGCTGGGCCCGCGAGGCGATGACCGCGCTGCTGGAAACCGTGCCCGGCGAGGGCCGCTGAGATGAGCCAGGCCCCGGCAACAGCCGCGCCGACAGCCATGCGGCGCTTCTCCAACCTGCTCTACCGGCGGCCCAACCTGTACCTGGCGCTGCTGCTAGTGCCGCCACTGACCTGGTTCGGCGCGATATACCTTGGCTCGCTGCTGAGCCTGCTGTGGCAGGGCTTCTACACCTTCGACGACTTCACCATGGCGGTCAGCCCGGAGCTGACCCTGGCCAACTTCAGCGCGCTGTTCAACCCGTCGAACTTCGACATCATCCTGCGCACCCTGGGCATGGCCATCGCCGTATCGATCGCCAGCGCCACCCTGGCCTTCCCCATCGCCTACTACATGGCCCGATACACCAGCGGCAAGACCAAGGCGTTCTTCTACATCGCGGTAATGATGCCGATGTGGGCCAGCTATATCGTCAAGGCCTACGCCTGGACCTTGCTGCTGGCCAAAGGCGGCGTGGCCCAGTGGTTCGTCCAGCAACTGAACCTGGGGCCAGTGCTGCTGTTCATCCTCGGCATTCCCGGGGTTGGCGGCAGCACCCTGTCGACCTCGCACCTGGGGCGCTTTCTGGTGTTCGTCTACATCTGGCTGCCGTTCATGATCCTGCCGATCCAGGCCTCGCTGGAGCGATTGCCGCCCTCGCTGCTGCACGCCTCGGCGGACTTGGGCGCCAGGCCGCGGCAGACCTTCATGCAGGTGATCCTGCCGCTGTCGGTGCCGGGCATTGCCGCCGGCTCGATCTTTACCTTCTCGCTGACCCTGGGCGACTTCATCGTCCCGCAACTGGTCGGCCCGCCCGGCTACTTCATCGGCAGCATGGTCTACGCCCAGCAGGGCGCCATCGGCAACATGCCCATGGCCGCCGCCTTTACCCTGGTGCCGATCGTGCTGATCGCCATCTACCTGTCCATCGTCAAACGCCTGGGGGCCTTCGATGCACTCTGAGCGCGCCTCGATCGGCCTGCGCCTGGCGGCCTGGGGCGGGCTGGTGTTCCTGCACTTCCCGATCCTGATCATCTTCCTCTATGCCTTCAACACCGAAGACGCCGCCTTCAGCTTTCCACCCCAGGGCTTTACCCTCAAATGGTTCAGCGTGGCGTTTTCGCGCCCGGACGTGCTGGAGTCGATCAAGCTGTCGCTGCAGGTCGCCTGCCTGGCCACGCTGATCGCCCTGGTGCTCGGCACCCTGGCCTCGACGGCGCTGTACCGGCGCAGTTTTTTCGGCAAGGAAAGCATCTCGCTGATGCTGATCCTGCCCATCGCCCTGCCTGGGATCATCACCGGGATCGCCCTGCTCTCGGCGTTCAAGACCCTCGGTATCGAGCCCGGGATTTTCACCATCGTCGTCGGCCACGCCACCTTCTGCGTAGTGATCGTCTACAACAACGTCATCGCCCGCCTGCGACGTACTTCACAGAGCCTGATCGAGGCGTCGATGGACCTCGGTGCCGACGGCTGGCAGACCTTTCGCTACATCATCCTGCCCAACCTCGGCTCGGCATTACTGGCCGGCGGCATGCTGGCGTTTGCCTTGTCGTTCGATGAAATCATCGTCACCACCTTCACCGCCGGCCACGAACGCACCCTGCCGATCTGGCTGCTCAACCAGTTGAGCCGGCCGCGCGATGTGCCGGTGACCAACGTGGTGGCCATGCTGGTGATGCTGGTGACCATGCTGCCGATCCTCGGCGCCTATTACCTGACCCGCGGCGGCGAAAGCGTCGCCGGTAACGGCAAATAACTCCTGGAGGACTAGACCATGCAAACCCGACTGTTGATCAACGGCCAACTGGTTGAAGGCGAAGGCGCAAGCTGTGCGGTACTCAACCCGGCGCTGGGCAGCGTGCTGGTGGAAGTCAACGAAGCCAGCGAGGCCCAGATCGATACCGCCGTGCGCGCTGCCGACCACGCCTTCCAGAGCTGGTCGCAGACCACACCCAAGGAGCGTTCGCTGCTGCTGCTCAAACTCGCCCAGACCATCGAGGCCCACGGTGAAGAGCTGGCCCGGCTGGAATCGGACAACTGCGGCAAGCCGTACGCCGCCGCACTCCACGACGAGATCCCGGCCATCGCCGATGTGTTTCGCTTTTTTGCCGGCGCCACCCGCTGCCTCGGCAGCTCGGCCGCGGGTGAATACCTGCCGGGGCACACCTCGATGACCCGCCGCGACCCGCTGGGCGTGGTCGCCTCGATTGCGCCATGGAACTACCCGCTGATGATGGTGGCCTGGAAGATCGCCCCGGCCCTGGCCGCCGGCAACACCGTGGTGCTCAAACCGTCGGAGCAGACGCCACTGACGGCGTTGCGCCTGGCCCAACTGGCCAGCGACATATTCCCGGCCGGCGTACTGAATATCCTCTTCGGCCGTGGCCCAAGTGTCGGCATGCCGCTGGTGAACCACCCGAAAGTGCGCATGGTGTCGTTGACCGGTTCAATCCCCACCGGGGCCAACATCATCGCCAGCACCGCCGACAGCGTGAAACGCATGCACATGGAGCTGGGTGGCAAGGCACCGGTGATCATTTTCGATGATGCCGATATCGACGCCGCGGTCGACGGCATCCGCACCTTCGGTTTCTACAACGCCGGCCAGGACTGTACCGCCGCCTGCCGGATCTATGCCCAGAGCGGCATCTACGAGCCATTCGTTGAAAAACTCGGCAAGGCCGTGGCCAGTATCAAGCATGGCCTGCAGAACGACCCGAACACCGAACTCGGCCCACTGATCAGCGCCCAGCACCGCGACCGGGTGGCGGCCATGGTCGAACGGGCGATTGCCCAGCCACATATCCGCCTGGTGACCGGTGGCAAGGCAGTGGCCGGTGACGGCTTCTTCTTTGAACCGACGGTGCTGGCCGATGCCCAGCAGGATGACGAGATCGTGCGTCGCGAAGTGTTCGGGCCTGTGGTCTCGGTGACCCGTTTCGACGACGAAGCTCAGGCCCTGGCCTGGGCCAACGATTCCGACTACGGCCTGGCGTCGTCGCTGTGGACCGCTGACGTCGGCCGCGCCCACCGCATCTCGGCGCGCCTGCAGTACGGCTGTACCTGGGTCAACACGCACTTTATGCTGGTCAGCGAAATGCCCCACGGCGGTCAGAAACTGTCCGGCTATGGAAAGGATATGTCCATGTACGGGCTGGAGGACTACACCTGCATCCGGCATGTGATGTTCAAACATTAAGGTAAGGACACCCATGGAAATCACCCGACGCGACTTCATCAACGGAGTCGCCATCGGCGTTGCAGCGGGCTTGACCCCGTTGCAACTGCTTCAGGCTGCCCCCAGCGGGCGCTACTACCCACCGGCGTTGACCGGCTTGCGCGGCAGCCATGTCGGCGCCTTCGAAGTCGCCCACCAGATGGGCTGGGAAAAACAGACCTTCGCCACCGACGCCTTGCCGATCAGCGAGGCGTACGACTTGGTGGTGGTCGGCGGCGGCATCAGCGGCCTGTCGGCAGCCTTCTTCTACCGCGAGAAGCACCCCGCAGCGAAGATCCTGATTCTCGAGAACCACGATGACTTCGGCGGCCACGCCAAGCGCAACGAGTTCAGCGCCGGCGGGCGGATGATCCTCGGTTATGGTGGCAGCGAAGCCTTCCAGTCGCCCAACCACCTGTACAGCAAAGAGGTCAACGGCCTGCTGGCAAAACTCGGGGTGGACATCAAGCGTTTCGAGAGCGCCTTTGACCGCAGCTTCTACCCGGACCTGGGCCTGTCGCGCGCGGTGTTCTTCGACCGCGAGACCTTCGGCGAAGACAAGCTGGTCAGCGGCGACCCAACGCCAATGGTCGCCGATGACATTGCCCCCGCGCAGCTAAACGCCCGCTCGATCGGCGATTTCATCAACGATTTCCCCCTGCCCGAAAGCGACCGCAAGGCCCTGATCGACCTGCACGAAGCGCCCCGGGATTACCTGGCCGGCAAATCGCTGGAGGACAAGAACGCCTACCTTGAGCGCACCAGCTACCGCGATTTCCTCCTCAAGGACGTCGGCCTGTCGGCCAAGGCAGTCAAGTACTTCCAGGGCCGCACCAACGACTTCATGGCCCTGAGCATTGATGCAGTGGCCGCCGCCGACGCCTACAACACCGGCTTCCCGGGCTTTGGCGCAATGAACCTGGAACCCATCAGCGAAGAAGCCAAGGCGGAGATGGAAGAGCCGTACATTTACCACTTCCCCGACGGCAACGCCTCGCTGGCGCGCCTGCTGGTGCGCAGCCTGGTGCCGACGGTGGCGCCGGGCAAGGACATGGAAGACATCGTCCTGGCCAACTTCGACTACAGCCAGCTCGACCGCGCCGGGCAACCGGTACGCCTGCGCCTGAACAGCACGGCGGTCAGCGTGCGCAACGTCGACGGCGGCGTAAATATCGGCTTCAGCCGTGGCGGGCAGCTGGCCCAGGTGCGTGGCAAGCACTGCATCCTGGCCTGCTACAACATGATGATCCCCTACCTGCTGCGCGACCTGTCGGCCGACCAGGCCCATGCCCTGAGCCAGAACGTCAAATTCCCGCTGGTGTACACCAAGGTCATCGTGCGCAACTGGCAGGCCTTCAAGAAGCTTGGCGTGCACGAGATCTACGCCGCGACCCAGCCCTACAGCCGGATCAAGCTCGACTACCCGGTAAGCCTGGGTGGCTACGAGCACCCGCGCGACCCGGCGCAGCCTATCGGCTTGCACATGGTCTACGTGCCGACCAGCCCCGACAGCGGCATGAACAGCCGCGACCAGGCCCGCGCCGGGCGTGGGCGCCTGTACGGTACCTCATTCGAGGTGCTGGAGAGCCAGTTGCGCGAACAGTTGCAACGCATGCTGGGCCCGGGCGGCTTTGACCACAACCAGGACATCCTGGCGATCACCGTCAACCGCTGGCCCCACGGCTACGCCTGCTTTACCAACACCCTCTACGACGATCCCGAGCAGACCGAGCAATGGCAGGAACTGGCGCGCAAGCCCGTGGGCAAGGTCAGCATCGCCAATTCGGATGCGGCCTGGAGTGCTTATGCCCATGCAGCGATTGATGAGGCCTGGCGGGCGGTGGGGGAGCTGGTTTAAGTAAATCGAATCATCGCACTGCCGCTCCCACAGTTCATACACCCGCCCTGAGAACGGTGCCTAACCTGTGGGAGCGGGCCTTGTCCCGCGATCGAGCGCAAAGCGCTCGTAATCCAGTCTGCGCCTGATGTGCCGGCTGCACTGGCGTCATCGCGGGACAAGCCCGCTCCTACAACCCGCGATGGGTTGCTTCAATCGCGCAAATCAGACTCGTGAATCGGCTGCTCGCGACTGGTCGCGCGTTGATACTGCGCCGGCCACACCGCTTTGTTGCCCCCCAGGTCGTCGTCGGCGTGCAGCGGCCAGTACGGGTCGCGCAGCAGCTCGCGGGCGAGGAAGATGATATCGGCCTGCGCCGTTCGCAAGATGGTTTCAGCCTGCATCGGGTCGGTAATCAAGCCCACCGTCCCGGTGGCAATCCCCGATTCTTCCCGGACTTTTGCCGCAAACTGTGTCTGATAGCCAGGCCCGGTGGGAATCTCGGCCTTCGCCGAGGTACCGCCGGAGGACACATCGATCAGGTCCACGCCCAACTGTCTCAAGCGCTTGGCCAGCTCGACAGTCTCATCGGGATTCCAGCCATCCTCGACCCAATCGGTGGCCGACAGGCGCACGAACACCGGCAGTTCAGCCGGCCAGACGTCACGCACCGCTTCGCTTACTTGCAGGGTCAGGCGAATGCGGTTTTCGAAACAGCTGCCGTACTGGTCACGGCGCTGGTTGCTCAATGGCGAGAGAAACTGGTGCAACAGGTAACCGTGGGCGGCATGCACTTCAACGACTTTGAAACCCGCCACCAGGGCCCGCCGGGCAGCATCGACAAACGCCTGGATGATCTCGCCGATCTGCGCTTCGGTCAGTTCGGTCGGTGCCGTGTGCTCCGGGTCGAAGGCAATCTTCGAGGGCCCCACCGGTACCCAGCCGCCATCGCTCACCTTGACGCTGCCATGCTTGCCCAGCCAGGGCCGATGGGTGCTGGCCTTGCGCCCGGCATGGGCCAACTGGATGCCTGGCACTGCGCCCTGGGCGGTGATGAAGCGGGTGATGCGTTGCAGCGGCGGGATCTGCGCATCGTCCCATAAGCCCAGGTCCTGCGCGGTAATGCGCCCGTCGGCAGTCACGGCGGTGGCTTCAGTGAAAATCAGGCCGGCGCCGCCCACCGCGCGGCTGCCCAGGTGCACCAGGTGCCAGTCGTTGGCCAGGCCGTCGACACTGGAATACTGGCACATGGGTGACACGGCAATACGGTTGGGCAGGATCAAGTGGCGCAAGGTGTACGGCTCAAGCAGCAGGCTCATGGGGCACCTCTCAAATCAAGTGGTAAGGCTCCAGATAGTTGACAGGCCGACTACTGAATCTTCCCCGCAGGTTCTTCGACCGATCATTCGAAGCCTAGACCACTTTGCCCCGTGAGTTCAGCGCGGCTCGATATGGGCGATCATCAGTTGCACGCTTTCCTGGCCGCGGAACTCGTTGACGTCGAGCTTGTAGGCCAGTTCGACCCAGCGCACGGTCGGATTGGGCCAGACTTCGCGGTCAATGCCAAAGGCGATGCCATCGAGCTTGAGCGAGCCGCATTCGCTCTTGAGCACCACCTTCAGGTGCCGCTCACCCACCACCCGCTGCTCGACCAACTGGAACACGCCATGGAACAGCGGCTCGGGGAAGTGCTGCCCCCAGGGCCCGGCATGGCGCAGGGCGCGGGCCAGTTCCAGGTGAAACTCCTCGACCGCCAGGGTGCCGTCGGACAGCAGGCGCCCGGTCAGGTCCTCTTCACGCAGTTGACGCCGGGTTTCTTCGTCGAACGCCTGGGCAAAGGCCGGGAAGTTCTCGGCCGGCAGCGACAGGCCGGCAGCCATGGCGTGGCCACCAAACTTGCTGATCAGTTGCGGGTGACGGGCGGCCACGGCATCCAGCGCATCACGAATATGAAAGCCCGGCACCGAACGCGCCGAGCCCTTGAGCATGCCCTCGCCAGCATCGGCAAAGGCAATGGTCGGGCGGTGATAACGCTCTTTGAGGCGCGAAGCGAGGATGCCGATCACGCCCTGGTGCCAATCCGGCTCGAACAGGCACAGGCCGAACGGCATCGATTCCAGCGGCAAGTCCTTGAGCTGGGCCAGGGCTTCGCGCTGCATGCCCTGCTCGATGGACTTGCGGTCCTGGTTCAGTTCGTCGAGCTGGCCGGCCATTTCCCGTGCCAGGTTGGCATCGTCACTGAGCAGGCACTCGATGCCCAGGCTCATGTCGTCCAGGCGACCGGCGGCATTGAGCCGTGGGCCGAGGATAAAACCAAGGTCGGTGGAGGTGATGCGCGCGTGATCGCGCCGGGCTACTTCGAGGATTGCCTTGAGCCCCGGCCGTGCCCGCCCGGCGCGGATCCGCTCGAGGCCCTGATGGACCAGGATGCGATTGTTGGCATCCAGCGGCACCACGTCGGCCACGCTGCCCAGGGCCACCAGATCGAGCAACTCGCCGATGTTCGGTTGCGCTGCATTGTCGTAGTGGCCCAGGCTGCGCAACCGCGCGCGCAAGGCCATCAGTACATAAAAGATCACCCCGACCCCGGCCAGCGCCTTGCTGGGAAACTCGCAGCCCGGCTGGTTGGGGTTGACGATGGCATCGGCCGCCGGCAGTTCATGGCCTGGCAGGTGGTGATCGGTCACCAGCACTTTCAAGCCCGCCGCCTTGGCGGCTGCCACGCCTTCGACGCTGGAGATGCCATTGTCGACGGTGATCAGCAGTTGCGGCTGGCGCTGCAGGGCCACCTCGACGATCTCCGGGGTCAGGCCGTAGCCGTACTCGAAGCGGTTGGGCACCAGGTAGTCGACATGGGCGGCACCGAGCAGGCGCAAGCCGAGCACGCCGACGGTGCTGGCCGTGGCGCCGTCAGCGTCGAAGTCGCCGACGATGAGGATGCGCTGACGTTCGGCCAGTGCGGTCACCAGCAGGTCGACCGCCGCCTCGATGCCCTTGAGTTGCTGGTAAGGCAGCAAGCGCGCCAGGCTTTTATCCAGCTCGGCTGCCGATTGCACGCCGCGGGCGGCATACAGGCGGGTCAGCAACGGCGGCAGGTCGCCAAGGAACGGCAGCGTGGACGGCAACGGGCGGGGATCGATACGCATGGGGCGATTGAGGCTTCTCGTGAATCAGGAAAATGTGATGGCGGTGCAATCGCGGCTTCAGCCGCGCTCGCCCATCAGCCATTGAAGCTGGACTTCATGCTGGCCGCGATCGTCGGTAACGAACACCGTGCCTTCGCTGATCATCACATCCCACTTGATCGCGCGCGGCATATCCTTGGCCAGGGTTTCCAGGACTTCCTGGGGCACGGCGGCGATGTTCAGGTTTTTCAGGTTCTTGACCGCCGGCACCACCTTGGTTTCCCACACGCGCAGGCTGCCATAGGCCAGCAGGCTGGTGCGTTCGGTACGGCGCGAACACCAGGTCAGGCGATCGGCATCCGGTTGGCCAACTTCGATCCAGTGCAGGATGCGGTCGTCCAGGCTCTTTTCCCACACAGCAGCTTCGTCTACATCCGACAGACCGCGGCCAAAAGCCAGTTGTTCGTTGTACCACAGGGCGTAGGCCAGCAAACGCACGGCCATGCGCTCTTCGGTTTCCGAGGGGTGACGGGCGATGGTCTGCTTGACGCTTTCGTACACGCCGCGGTCAAGGTCGGTGAGGTTCAGTTCAAACTTGTAGGTGGTGGACGGCTGGGCCATGGACGGGCTTCTTGCGGCAAGGAAAGTCGCCCAGTCTAACCGATCCGCATGTTCGTTGCGCCGCGGCAGTATCTGAGCGGCCCCAGCTATGATAAAAACGGGGGCCCTGACCCGCTGCCACGGACGCCTCATGCCTACGCCCAGCAAACCTCTCGCCGGCCTCAAAGTCATCGAACTCGGTACCCTGATCGCCGGCCCGTTCGCCTCGCGCATCTGCGCAGAATTCGGCGCCGACGTGATCAAGGTCGAGTCGCCCGATGGCGGTGACCCGCTGCGCAAGTGGCGCAAGCTGTACGAAGGCACGTCGCTGTGGTGGTTCGTGCAGGCCCGCAACAAGCAGTCGCTGACCCTCAATCTCAAGCATGCCGAAGGGCTGGAGATTCTCAAGAAGCTACTGGCCGAAGCCGACATCCTGATCGAGAACTTCCGCCCCGGGGTGCTGGAAAAGCTCGGCCTGGGCTGGGACGTGCTGCACGCCCTCAACCCGAAACTGGTGATGGTGCGCCTGTCCGGCTTCGGCCAGACCGGGCCGATGAAGGACCAACCGGGTTTCGGCGCGGTTGGCGAGTCGATGGGCGGGCTGCGCTATATCACCGGCTTCGAGGACCGCCCGCCGGTACGTACCGGGATCTCCATCGGCGACTCGATTGCTGCGTTGTGGGGTGTCATCGGCGCATTGATGGCCCTGCGTCATCGCGAGGTCAACGGCGGCCAGGGCCAGGTGGTGGATGTGGCCCTGTACGAGGCGATCTTCGCCATGATGGAGAGCATGGTGCCTGAGTTCGACGTGTTCGGTTTTATTCGCGAGCGTACCGGCAACATCATGCCCGGCATCACCCCCTCCTCGATTCACACCAGTGCCGACGGCAAGCATGTGCAGATCGGCGCCAATGGCGATGCGATCTTCAAGCGCTTCATGCAGGCCATCGGCCGCAACGACCTGGCCGACGATCCGGCCCTGGCCAGCAACGACGGCCGCGACGTGCGCCGCGATGAACTGTACGGGGTGATCGACCGCTGGGCCCGGACCCTGCCGCTGGACGACCTGATGCAGGTGCTCAATGACGCGCAAGTGCCAGCCAGCCGCATCTACAGCGCCGAGGACATGTTCAGCGACCCGCAGTTTCTCGCCCGCGAGATGTTCCTCCAGGCCAAACTGCCGGACGGCAAGCCGTTCAAAATGCCGGGGATCGTCCCCAAGCTCTCGGATACTCCGGGCTCCAGTGAGTGGGTCGGCCCGCAGCTGGGAGCACACACCGATCAATTGCTTGGCGGGCTGGGTTACGACGCCGCCGCTATTGCCCGGCTACGCAGCCAAGGGGCGGTCTGAACAAGGCCTTGCCTGAATCCCGTGGCAATGGTGGAGAGCCGAACATGACCTTTCACTGGCAAACCAGCCTGCGTCGTGGCTGGCCGTTGTTGCTCGGTTTGCTGCTGAGCCTGGGCATGCCGACTTCGGCCTGGGCCAAGGAGCGCTTGTTCTGGCTATTGCGTGACCTGCCGCCGCTGACCATTTTCGAAGGCACCGGCAAAGGCCAGGGGGCGATCGACCAGTTGCTGGCGCTGCTGATCGACCAGATGCCCGAATACGATCACAGCATTGTCCGGGTCAACCGCGCCCGGGGCATCCAGATGCTTCAGGAGCCCACCTTCACCTGCGACCCCACCTTGCTGTGGACGCCCGAGCGAGCGCGTTACGTGCACTTCTCGATTCCCAGCCTGGGCGTGCTGAGCAGTGGCCTGGTGGTTCGGCGCAAAGACCAGCACCTGCTCGAACCCTATCTGCAGGGCAATCAGGTCGACCTGCCGGCGTTGCTGGGCAACACTGCACTCAAGCTCGGTGTGGTAGCCCAGCGCAGCTATAGCACTGCGGTTGATGAACTGCTCAAGACTCTGCCTGACACTACCCTCAGCCGCCACTACGGTAACGATGCAGTCACCAGCCTGTTGCAGATGCAGCAGCATGACCGCCTGCAACTGGTGCTTGGCTACTGGCCAGAGGTGCGCTACTTGCTGCAACAACAAGGCTGGCCGACCGATGACTACACCTTCTTCCCGATCCAGGGCGTCGAGCAATACCAGTTGTTACGGGTAGGCTGCTCCGACACGCCGCTAGGCCGCGAAGCCATCAGCCATATCAACAAACTGCTGCTGCCGTTGCGCAACGATACCTTGCCCGACCTCTACGCCCAGTGGCTGGCCCCGCAAATGCGCGAGCAGTACGTGCATGACAGCCTGCGTCTGTTTGGCGAGCACGACTGACCCGGGCCGAGACAAATCCCGGGCAAAAAGAAACCCCGAACGGTGGGGAGGCCGCCCGGGGCTAAACAGAAGCCCATCGGGGCTTCGCACGACAGCATCACGACATCGGAGCAAAATCCCGATCAGCTGTCCTTGTAAGATCTGATTGCGCTCATCGGCAAAGGTTCCGTCACACCCCGGCGCTGATCGGCCGCCCTTGCTGCAAGTGGCGCTGGGCCGCTATCACGCAGGGCTGCAAACGCCCCTCGACGATGAGCAAGTCGCACTGCAAACCATCGACCAGGTCGACCAGCAGGCGCTGGTCCTGCAACTGGCTGGGTTTTACCGTACGCTGCAGCACGGTGCGGTTCGCTTCATCGCTCAGGCACAGGTCAAAATCACAACCGGTGCTCAGGCGCACCAACCTGACCCGGTAAGGTGCCAATGCTTCGCCGAGCAACAATCTGATACATTCCATCTCATTCATTGTTCACCTACCTGTCGAGAAGGGGTCTTTCACTGACCCTGCGGCAGCCGGAAAAGTTCTCACTGTGCGATTTCCTCGACCCAGCATGCCCGGCAAAAATGACAGATTGAAATCCAGCCGATTGATCGGAGCCTGCCTGTGACGGATCCTGCCTCTGGCGAACTGCGCATCATCCTTGCCGATGACCACCCGATCTTTCGCATTGGCCTGCGCGCCGTGCTCGAACAGATTCCATCGGTACGCGTGGTCGCAGAGGCCGGTAGCCCGCTGGAGCTGATGCAGCTGGTGCAGTCGCAGGATTGCGATGTGCTGGTGACCGATTTCATGATGCCCGTCGAGCAACAGAACGATGGTCTGAAACTGCTCGAGCAGCTACGGCGGCACTCTGCGCAGTTACCCATCCTGGTGGTCACGATGCTCAACAACGCCGGATTGTTCCGGGCAATGCTGGCCCAGGGCGTCAATGGCCTGCTGAGCAAAGCCAGCCTGGCTGACGAGTTGCCCCAGGCCATCGCACGCTTGCAACGCGGCAAGATCTACCTGGCCGACTCGGTGCAGCAGTTACTGCTGCAGGAGGGCGCGGTGCGCGAAGACCTGGCCCGTGCCCAGACGGCCTTGTCGCCGCGGGAACTGGAAGTTTCCCGCCTGCTTGCCGCCGGCCACACGGTCGGCCAGATCGCCGCCCTGCTCAACCGCAGCAAGCAGACGGTGAGCAGCCAGAAGGTCAGTGCCATGCGCAAGCTGGGCCTGGCCAATGACGCTGCGCTGTACCTCTATATGCAGGAACATGGCCTGGGCTGAAAGTGGCTCACGCCCTGCGCCGCTGCTTGGCTTCGCCCGGCTCACGCTCCAGCATCCATTGGCAGAGTTCTACCCCTGCCATCGGCCGGGCAATGAAGTAACCCTGCATGACTGGGCTGCCCAGGGCCTTGATCGCCATCAGGTCGTCAACCGTCTCGACCCCTTCGACCACCACCTTGAGGTCCATGCGCCGGGCCATGATCAGGGCACCAGCGACCACCGCCGCCTTGCGACCATCGTCGGCCATGCCACGGACGAACTCGCTGGGCAGCTTCAGTTCGCTGAACGGCAGTTCGAGCAGGCGCTGGAGGTTGGATACGCCCATGCCGAAGTCATCGATCGACAGTTGGCAGCCCTGAATGCGCAGGTGCAGCAAGCCTTCGAGCTGGTTGCTGTCGAGCTGGCAGCCATGGGTTTCAATGACCTCCAGGGTCAGGGCGCTGGCCGGCACGTCATGACGTTTGAGGGCAGCGACGACCCGCTCGGCAAAATCGTCGTGAACCAGCATCTGCGGGGCAATGTTGACCGCCACCGGCAGTGGCTGGCCACTGTGCAGCCTGACCTTGGCGCTGAAAGCCAAGGCCTGGTCGAGCACATGCCAGCTCAGCGTCTCCAGCAAACCGGCGCCCTCGACCAGCGGGAAGAACTGCCCCGGGCCGAGCAAGCCAAGGCTCGGATGCTGCCAGCGCACCAACGCCTCGACCCCGGCCAGGGTGCCGTCGAAAGCGACCTTGGGCTGGTAATGGACCACCCATTGCGCTTTGCTCTGCGCCACTTCGGCCGGCGACATGGCCAACAGTTCGGCATGGGCCGGTGCGGCGACCGCCTGGGGGGGAGCACCAGGCTCATCCAGGTAGCGGCGCAGCAACTTGTGCAGAGAAACGCTGCAGGCTGGTTTCTGCAAGCTGCCGAGAACCCGCAAGCCCAGTTGCCGAGCCAGGTCGGCAACACTATCAAGCACCCCGCGTTCGGCACTGCTGAGGATAATCAGCGCTGCAGCAAGCCCGCTGTCGGCCAGGTGGCGGATCAGCTCCAGGCCGTCCTGACCGTCCATGTGCAGGTCGCAGATGGCGATGTCGACACGTCCGCGTCGCGACAAGGTCTGCCGGGCACCCTCGACCGACTCCGCCGTCAGCACATCGAAGACGCCATTGGCGTTGAGCATCTGATGCAAGGCCATCAGTTGAAAAGGATGATCCTCAAGGATCAGAACCTTAAGTGAGCGCATGAAAATTTCCCCGCAGTAGCCGATCTGAACGACAGCACTGTGCAACTCTAGGAAAATCGACCTGAAACGCCCATAGGACATGTCCTAAAGTTCAGGCAATAATTTCCACAGCTCCTGTTCAATATCCTGACTCAACTGGCCGATCACCACCTGCAACGCTGACCACGCCGAGTGCGCCGCCTGCGTAGAACAAGCCTGGCTGGCGCTTTCAAGTTGCCGACAGGCCTGTGCCAGGGGCAGCGCATCGATCAGGCAGGCCACGCCCTTGAGACGGTGCAATGACACCCCGATTCGCTCCCAGCCCTGCGCCTCAACGGCCGCTGCCAGCAGGATCGATTCTTCGGCCAGATTTTTCCGTAATTCTTCCAGCATGCGTTGCAGCACTGCAGGTTTGGCCTGGGTCATCTTCTGCAGGGTCTGCATCTTGAAGCTGTGGCGGGGAGCCAGCTTCTCGATAACAGCCACCAGCTGGGCAAGCGCAACCGGCTTGACCAGGCATTCGTCCATACCGGCCTCAAGGCAGCGAGCACGTTCTTCCTTCATGGCGTTAGCGGTGCAGCCGACGATGGCGATGGCTGGCCGCTGGCTGCTGCGCTCCAACCGGCGAATGCCACGGGCCAGTGCATAGCCGTTCATCACCGGCATGTTGCAGTCGCTGAGCACCAGGTCGAACGCCCCGTTCTGCCAGGCCTGCAGCGCGCTCTGGCCGTTCTCCACGGCCAGCACTTCATGGCCGAGAAACTCAAGTTGCTGGCTGAGTACCAAGCGACTGGCAGACAGGTCGTCGACCACCAGGATCCGCCGCGCTGGCCCACCGGACAGGCCGGCGGCATCCTCCGTCGGCGCAGGCTCGGCGGCCAGGGCTTCCAGGGTCAGCTCAACACAGACCTCGGTGCCCTTGCCCAGCACACTGTGCAAGGTAATGCTGCCGCCCATCAACTCGACCAGTTGCCGGCAAATACTCAAGCCCAGGCCCGAGCCGCCATAGTCGGCGCCAGCATCGGCCTGTGAGAACGGCTGGAACAGTTCGCTCTGCTGTTGCGCACTGATGCCGATGCCGGTATCGCACACACACAGCCTGAGGCCAACGCCGTGCAAGCTGTCGTGCCCGCTGCGGCCGACCTGCAACTCCACCAGCCCCAGGTGGGTGAACTTCAGGGCGTTACCCAGCAAGTTGGTCAATACCTGGCGCAAGCGTAGCGGGTCGAACCAGTACACCCCATCCACATCGCTTGCCAGTTGCAGGCGCAAATCCAGGCCCTGGGCCTGGGCCTGGGCGTGAAACTGCTCAACGATTGCGCTGAGAAACGGCTTGAGCGCCCGTGCCTGGGGCTCCAGTTGCAGGCTACCGGCCTCGATGCGAGCGAGATCCAGGCTGTCGCCGATCAGGGCAATCAGCTCACGGGCCGACTGATGGGCCGTTTCCAATCCTTGGGAAGGTTGCGCGCCGCGGGCAAGGGTGGTTTCCCGTTCAAGTTCGAGCAAGCCGATGATGACCGCCATGGGGGTGCGAATTTCGTGACTCATGGTGGCCAGAAACGCACTTTTGGCCTGGTTGGCCTGTTCGGCCTGCTGCCGGGCATGCACCAACGCTTCTTCCAGTTGCTTGCGCTCAGTGATGTCGATCCAGCCACCGAGCAAGCCCTGCAGCTGTCCATCGGCACGGTAGAACGGCACGGTCCACTGGTAGGCATCGGTACGCTGGCCCTGGAACTCAATATGCCGATCGACGAATACCGGCTTGGGATCCTTGAGTAGCTCCAGGTAATCGCCATGCAGCTGCTCGGCCAGTTCGACGGGAATGACCTCGATATCGGTCAGACGCTGGCCCTTGACGTCTTCCAGACGCAACGAGAACACCTGTTCATAGCTCTTGTTGCAGGTGATCAGCCGCCCTTCCAGGTCGCGTACATAGATGGGGTTGGGGATGCCGTCGAGCAATGCGCGCTTGAAGGCCAATTGGTCGTTGAGGGCTTCTTCAGCCTTTTGCCGCTGGCTGATCTGCGCACGCAGGCGGCTGCTCCAGACCAGCGACACCAACCCGAACAACACAGCAGCAGCCACGGTCCAGTAGATCCATGGCGCAATCCGCTGCCAGGCGGGTGCGGGCGGTGCCAGCGCACCCAGCCACTTCATGCGCACGGCGCGCAACTCGGCGACCGGGAACGCTTCCAACGCCTTGTTCAGGATGCTCTCCAGCTCCGGCGCAGTGCGCCGAACCGAGAAGCGGTCCGGCGCCCACTTGCCCTCCACCCCGCGCCCGACCTTGAGCACCGGGTCATTGCCGACCACGCTGTAGGCACCGATTTCACTATCGATGGTCGCCAACGCTTCGCCGCTGCGCACCTTTTCCCGAGCTTGCTCCAGTGAGTCCACCAACATCAGGCGAATACCGGGGTGATCCTGGCGAATGGTGTTTTCCAGCGCGTGCTGCGCTGGCAGTGCCAGGGTCTGCCCGGCCAGTTCATCCAGCGACGCCAGGCCCAGTTGCGGCTTGCGCACGATGAACACCCAGCTCTGGCCACCAATGGAATGGGTGAAGTCGAGAAACTCGCGACGTTCCGGGGTCTCGCTCAGGGTCGTGCTCATGTCAGCCTGCCCGCTCTTGAGCAGTTCCAGGCTCTGGGCAATCGACGAGGATGGCGCGTAGACAAACCGCAGCCCGGTCATCTGCGCGATGGTCGCCAGCACATCACTGTTAAGGCCAACCCAGGCCCCCTGGCGCGTGCGGAACAGGTAAGGCGGGTACTGGCTGCCGACTACGCTCACGCTCGGGTGGTTGGCGATCCATTGGCGCTCGGCCACGCTCAGTTCAACCCGGTTATGTGCCACGTCCGAGCCTAGCCCGGAGGTCCAGCGGCCGAGAATTTCGCGGCGCACCGACTCATCAATGCTGGCCAGCGCGTCGTTGAACATTGCCTGCAGCAGCCGGTCCTCGTTGCGCACGGCAAAGGCAAAGCCGATCGGCGGCAAGGCACTGGGGCCGACCACCTGCAACCCCAGGTACGGACGCAGGGCATTGAAAGCGCGGATGATGATTTCGTTGCCGATAAACGCATCCACTTCGCCCTGATTGAGCGCTTCCAGTGCGCTACTCAGGTTGGGCGCCAGCAGCACCTGACTATCGGGATAAACCCGGTGCATAACCTGGGTGTCGGCGTAACCGTCGAGCAGGACCACCTTCATGCCCGCCAGTGAGGCCGGCGGAATCGGCGCACCGCCGCGCACCACGACCATTGAGCGGTCCGGAATGTAATCGTCGGAGAACGCCAGGCCCGGCACGCTACGCTCGAAGCCATTGGCGCTGGTCAGTACATCGATATCGCCCTGGCGCAGGGCCTCGATGGCCTGCTCGCGCTTGGCAAAGGCCAGCACCTGGGTTTTCACCCCGAGGCGTTCAGCGACCAGGCTCAGGTAGTCGGCGCTGATACCCTGGTAGCGATTGCGGTCGATGGTGATATCCACCGGCTCGTAATCGGCAAACGAGATGCCCACCCGCAACACCCGTGCCGGGCCCAGCCACTGTTGTTGGGCGGAGGTCAGCGGCATTGGACCAAGCTCGGTAAACGGCGGCACCAGGGTAAAGGGCAGGCTCTGGGCGGCCTGGGCCCATTGTCCGGTACATAGCCCCAGCAGGCAAACCCATAGCAGCCCTGCTGCGCGACGACGTCCTGTGCTCATTGATACCCCTGATCCGTTGCTGCAAACCAATGCCAGTGTAGAAACAAAAAAGCCCGTCAGAGACGGGCTTTCATGTGCCGATCAGTCGATCAGAGCGGCTTTCCGCGATTACCGTGCTGGCTGACGAAGGCCTGAACGGCTTTCAGGTCGTTGGCCAGGACCGTGCACTTCTCGTCACGGGCAAACAGGTCGCTCAGGTGTGCAGGCAATTCCAGGGCCTTGCCGACACCGGCCTTCTCCACCGCTTCCGGGAACTTGACCGGGTGCGCGGTACCCAGCACCACCATCGGCGTGTCCAGGCTGCGACGGCATTCGCGGGCGGCCTTGACGCCGATTGCGGTGTGCGGGTCGAGCACCTCGCCCGTCTGGGCGAAGACTTCGGCGATGGTTTCGCAGGTTTGCGCATCATCGACCGCCAGCGAATCGAACAGCTTGCGTGCTTCGGTCCAGCGGTCCTGTTCGACGCTGAAACCGCCGCCCTGCTTGAAGTTGTCCATCAGGCCGGCGATGGCCGCGCCGTTGCGACCGTGCAGGTCGAACAGCAGGCGCTCGAAGTTCGACGAGACCATGATGTCCATCGACGGCGACAGGGTCGCGTGCAGGGTTTCCTTGACGTACTGGTTGCCGCTCATGAAGCGGTGCAGGATGTCGTTGCGGTTGGTGGCGACGATCAGTTGGCTGATCGGCAGGCCCATGTTGCGCGCCAGGTAGCCGGCAAAGATGTCGCCGAAGTTGCCGGTCGGTACCGAGAACGCCACCGAACGAGCCGGGCCGCCCAGCTGCAGGGCTGCGTGGAAGTAGTAGACGATCTGGGCCATGATCCGCGCCCAGTTGATCGAGTTCACCGCGACCAGGCGGGTGCCCTTGAGGAAGCCCTGGTCAGCGAAGCTGGCCTTGACCATTTCCTGGCAGTCGTCGAAGTTGCCTTCGATGGCGATGTTGTGGATGTTCTCACCGAAGAGGGTGGTCATCTGCCGGCGCTGAACTTCCGACACGCGCTGGTGCGGATGGAGGATGAAAATGTCGACGTTGTCGCAACGGCGGCAGCCTTCGATAGCGGCAGAGCCGGTGTCGCCACTGGTGGCGCCGATGATCACCACGCGCTCGCCACGCTTGGCCAGCACGTGGTCGAGCAGGCGGCCGAGCAGTTGCAGGGCGAAGTCCTTGAACGCCAGGGTCGGGCCGTGGAACAGCTCCAGTACCCATTCGTTGCTGCTCAGCTGACGCAGCGGCGCGACCGCGGCGTGAGCGAACTCGCCGTAGGTTTCTTCGAGAATCTTCTTGAAATCGGCATCGGCGATGCTACCGGTGACGAACGGGCGCATCACCCGGAAAGCCAGCTCGTGGTATGGCAGGCCGGCCCAGGAAGCGATTTCTTCCTGGGTGAAGCGTGGCAGGTTTTCCGGCACGTACAGGCCGCCGTCGCTGGCGAGACCGGCCAGCAGCACGTCTTCAAAATTCAGGGCCGGTGCCTGGCCGCGGGTACTGATGTAGCGCATTTTTGCAAACCTTCGGTTTGAGCTTCAAGCTTCAAGCTTCAAGCTGCAAGTCACCGCAGTCCCGCTGTGATCTTGCAGCTTGTAGCTTGCCGCTTGCCGCTGTTGTCAATTGAGTTGTTCGACGCGGATACGCACGACGTTGCCGACCACATCCTGCAAGGCTTCCAGGGCGGTGATGGCATCGTTCATGCGCTGTTCGACCACTCGATGAGTGAGCAGGATCATGGGCACCAGGCCGTCCTGTTCCTCGACTTCCTTCTGCATGATCGATTCGATGTTGATGCCGCGCTCGGAGAGGATGCTCGCCACCTGGGCCAGCACGCCCGGATGATCCTTGGCCTGGATGCGCAGGTAGTAGGCGCTTTCGCAAGCTTCGATCGGCAGGATCGGGTGGGCCGACAGCGAGTCCGGCTGGAAGGCCAGGTGCGGTACGCGGTTCTCCGGGTCGGAGGTCATGGCGCGAACCACGTCGACCAGGTCAGCCACCACCGACGAAGCGGTCGGTTCCATGCCGGCGCCGGCGCCGTAGAACAAGGTGGAACCGGCAGCGTCACCGTTGACCATCACCGCGTTCATCACGCCATTGACGTTGGCGATCAGGCGATCGGCCGGGATCAGCGTCGGGTGCACGCGCAGTTCGATGCCGTTGGCAGTGCTGCGGGCCACGCCCAGGTGCTTGATGCGGTAGCCCAGCGCTTCGGCGTAGTTCACGTCAGCGGTGGTCAGCTGGGTGATGCCTTCGGTGTAGGCCTTGTCGAACTGCAGCGGGATACCAAAGGCGATGGACGCCAGGATGGTCAGCTTGTGCGCGGCATCGATGCCTTCGACGTCGAAGGTCGGATCGGCTTCGGCGTAACCCAGGGCCTGGGCTTCGGCCAGCACGTCGGGGAACGCACGGCCTTTTTCACGCATTTCGGTGAGGATGAAGTTGCCGGTGCCGTTGATGATCCCGGCCACCCAGTTGATACGGTTGGCCGAGAGACCTTCGCGGATCGCCTTGATCACCGGGATACCGCCGGCTACGGCCGCTTCGAAAGCGACGATGACGCCCTTCTCGCGGGCCTTGGCGAAAATCTCGTTGCCGTGCACGGCAATCAGCGCCTTGTTGGCGGTGACCACGTGCTTGCCGTTGTCGATGGCCTTGAGCACCAGTTCGCGGGCGATGGTGTAGCCGCCGATCAGCTCGATGACAATGTCGATTTCCGGGTTCGTTGCGACCTCGAACACATCAGCGGTAATGGGGGTACCGGTAATCTGGCAATTCGGGTTTGGCGAACGCATGGCAATCTGTGCCACTTCAATACCACGCCCGGCACGGCGGGCGATCTCCTCGGCGTTACGCTGAAGTACATTGAAGGTACCGCCACCGACGGTCCCCAACCCACAGATGCCTACTTTGACCGGTTTCACTGTGAACTCCCCATGAAACGACCGGCTGGCAGCCGATCGTGAAACTGCCGCCACCCCAAGGTGACGGCTTCAGATTGAATTACTTGGCCAGGGCCAGCTTGGCCACTTGCGGTGCCGGCTGGTAGCCCGGAATCACCTGGCCGTTTTCCAGGACGATGGCCGGCGTACCGTTGACGCCGATCGACTGGCCCAGGGCGAACTGCTTGCCGACCGGGTTGGCGCACTTGGCGGCCTTGATTTCCTTGCCGTCGATCATCTTGTCCAGCGCCGCCTTGCGGTCGCTCGAGCACCAGACCGCCTGCAACTGCTCGTCACCCGGCGAACCCAGGCCCTGACGCGGGAAGGCGACGTAGCGCACTTCGATACCGCGACGGTTGAGCTCAGGCACTTCGGCGTGCAGCTTGTGGCAGTACGGGCAGGTGGTGTCGGTAAACACGGTGATATGCGACTTGGTTTCGCCCTTGGCAGGATAAACCACCATCTCGGCCGCTGGAATGGCATTGATGGTCTTGGCGATGGCCTGTCGTTCGGTCTTCTCGGTCAGGTTGACCGGCTTACCGTCCTGGATCTGGAACAGGTAGCCCTGCATGACGAACTGGCCGTCGCCGCTGGCGTACAGCACGCGGCCGCCTTCGAGCTTGACTTCATACAGACCGTTGAGCGGGCTGGTGGCAACGCTGTCGACCGGCACGCCCAGTTCCAGGGACTGCAGGGTCTTGCGGATCGCCTGCTCGGCGTTGTCGGTGGCAGCGGCAAAAGTACTGACCAGCGCCAGGGCGGCGGCGGCGAAAATCTGGGTCACGCGCATGGGAACTCCTGAAGGCGGACAGGGGGCCGGATGCAGCACGCCCGTCCTGAAAAACGGGGTGTCATTGCGGCCCTCGGTGCAAACCGCTCAAGCCTACCACAGAAGCGGCGGCGGTCGGAGGCGTGCTCGATCGGGAGAACAAGGCTGCGTGTGTCAGGGGTCGGCGTTTACCGACGAATTTTGTCGAGATGGCCCAAGGCATAGTTGCACGCGCCTTGGGGGCCGGGGTGTCGTTTCTTTAGTTGGGTAAGAAAAGACAACAATGTCAAATCACCTCAAGTGTCGCAATTAACTTTGATCCCTCATGCACAGCCAATGAATACCCTTTCTTCAGGAGATAAAATGGCGCGTCTTTCGTGAGAAACCAAGCTTTACCAAAACCGACTCTGTTGCCGCAAAACTCGGCATTACCCTCTACTTGCAACACCAGGCTCCAGTTCGCCTCTACCCCTGACGCCCCTTTAAGCAACTCGGTCATAACATAGCAGAGTGTTTCGTGAGGGAGGACGCGTTTTCCGCCGAACTGATCCCCAACCCAATGAATTTTGACTTCGACGCTCTTTTCCATTCTATCGGTCTCAACAAGCTCTCCTGCGAGCCCCTTATGGGTTAACACCACTAGTGCGGCAGGCTCCATTGATCGACATTTACCGACGAATCTTGTTCAGGTGTCCCAATGCGTAGTCGCACGTACCTTTGGCGCCAGGCTCTATCGCCTGCAACCGGGTGAAAAATTTGCGTGCGTGCTCGCTCATGACCCTGACAAACTCATCTTTATCGACTGCAACAGAAACCTCACTGTGGCAGGTGACGCTCACCTGCAGTCGACCGTTGCTGGGGGTCAGCTTGACTTCGATGGGCTGGTCAGGAAAAAAACAGCTAAACGATTTGCCTTCACTGACCTGTAGCAATCCTTCTGACAAATAGCTCCACAGGTCATCGACGTAATCAAACATGCTTTTGTCAATAAGCGGTGTGCCATCAATCGTAAGAACCAGCGCCCCTTCGATAGACGCCTGACCATTGAATCCTCCTTGATATTCGAAGAAGTCGGAAAACCGTTCACCCGTCTTCACATAGGTTTCAATAATAATTCTATTCTTCATTTTGGATACAATTGCCCTACTCTGCCGTTATTAAGCCCTACCACGTACTCTACGCCCCCAGAAGTACCACTGATCTGATACTTACCAACAGCACCCTTACCGACCAACACACCTCTATTCTGCCTCATGACATCGCGAACAACATTCGAAACATCTTTGATCGATAATTTCGGAGACAGGAAACTTTGACGCGCCTTGACTGAGCCATCCCAGTATTTAGGATGATGACGCTCAAGAATATGCTTCATGCCACTCTTGTCAAGTTTGAATGTATTACCGCCGAAACGGAAACGCCTACCGCTGAATGCCTTAAGATCATTAATGACTTTTGACGGATTCGCGGACTTCCTCGGAGTGCCGCAACTGGTCAAACCGAGCGGGTCAAGCCAGGTAAAAGGATTAAGCGCGTAATAGTATAGATTCAGCCCGCCCTCAAGCCCTACCGGATCCGGCTGCGTGAACCGCCCGATATCCGGGTCATAAAACCGGAACGTGTTGTAGTGCAGGCCCGTCTCACGGTCCAGGTACTGGCCCTGGAACCTGAGGTTCTGTTCCTCGATGAAATGCGCCTCACGCACTTCCTGCAGGGTATTGCCCCAGACCTGATACCGCGCCTGCCAGACTGCTTCGCCACTGTCATCCGTCAGCTGTTCGGGCAGGCCATTGAGATCGTTATGGTAGTAGCGCACCTGTTGGTGCAGCCCCGTGCCGTCAACCCGCGCCAATGGCTCGTGACTGCCTTCAACATACAGGTACAGGCTGGTCTGGCTGTATCGATGCTCCTTCAGCAAGCGCAGGCCATCCCAGGCAAAGCGGGTCTGGTCGAGCAGATTGCCCTGATCGTCGTGCTCGCTCTTTTCGATACGCCGCCCCAGCGGGTCGTAGCGCATGTTCAGTACCCGTTCGCGCCCACCGTGCTGGCTGCGCACCTGGATCAGGCGGTGCTCGGCGTCGTAGCTGAAGTGCTGGATGCCACGCCGGCTGCTGCGTTTCTCGATCAGGCGGCCGAAGCCGTCGTAGCGATAGCGTTTGTCCTGGTAGGTGAGCACGCGGTTATGGCGCACCAGGCCGATGCCGGCTTGCGGCCCATCGAGCAGGTTGGCGGCGGCGTCGTAGGCGAAGGCTTCACTTTGGCCCTGGCCGGCGTCCTGGCTGGCCATGATCCGCCCGCTGGCATCGTAGTGCAGCAATTGCTGGTACTGGCTGCCGGGCTGCTGGTTGTAGCGGCTGATCAGGTTGTCTGCCGGATCGAAATCGAAGCGTTGCTGTACCTGAGCCGGTAGTTGTGGCGGTTGGTGGCTTGGGCGGCGCAGGCGCGAGCGCAAACGGCCGCAGCGGTCGTACTCGCTGCGGGTGCTGATACGGCCCTGGCTGCGCAGCACTTCGCGGTGCAGGCGGTCGCGCTCGAAGTCGCTGATCACCTTGCCGTCGAGGTTGAGCTGGTGCAGATGACCGCTGCCGTAGTACAGGCGGTTGAGCCAGCGACCATCGGGCAGCTGGGTCTGGATCAGGTTGCCGAGTTCGTCGTAGTGATGCTGCAGCACTCCGCTGGCGCTGTGTTCCTCCAGCAGTTGGCCAAGGGCGTCGTAAGCGAACGCCAGCTGTTCGGTGTTGCCCGCATTGTCGGTGAAGCTGATGGCCGTCAGTTGATCGAGAGGATCGTAGCTGTACAGGGTTTCGCCATCGTCGGTGTGCTTTTTGATCAAGCGCCCGACGGCGTCCCGGTGCAATTGATGGATGATCGCTTCAGCACCGCCTCGCGGGGTGGGGAGGTACTCAACGCAACTGAGGTTATCCAGCCGGTCGTAGTGATAGCGGCTTGCGCTACCGTCCAGGTCCTGCTGTTCAGCCAGGCGATCAGCCAGGTCCCAGCTGAACCTGTAGCTCTCGCCATTTTCGTTGCTTAGCGCCTGTAGGCGGCCGTAGGCGTCATAACTGAACTGCACCCGCCGACCATGCGGGTCGATGCGCTGATGCACCTGACCACGCCGGTTATAGCGGTACTGGGTAGTGTGCCCGGCGGGGTCGGTATAGCTGCTGAGCTGGCCGTTGCGATCATGCTGATAGTGCTGGTTGCGCCCGTCCGGCAGTTGCGAACCGAGCAGGCGGCCCTTCGAGTCGTGTTGATACTCGGTGCGTTCGCCGAGGGCATCGGTGACAGCCTGCAGATGCCCGCGCCGGTCATAGCTGAAGCGGGTCGGATACTCTGAGCAATCGACCTGCTCAATCAGCAGGCCCAATTCGTTCCAGCGCAGGTGCTTGTGCTTGCCCGCCGCATCGATGATCTCCACCACCTGGCCGCGTTCGTCATGGCGGTAGCGAGTGGTGTGGCCCAGCGGGTCGGTTTCGCTGCTGCAGTTGCCGCGTTGATCGTAGCGATAGCTCCAGCGCTTGCCGGCCTTGTCGGTCTGTACCCGGGGCAGCGACCAGTGTTCCAGCCATTGGGTCGCCTCGCTGCGACCCAGTGGGTCGATGCTTTCGCAGAGGTTGCCGGATTCATCGTACAGATACTGCCATTGCCCGCCCTGCGGGTCGGTAGCGGCCAGCAGCTGGCGTTCGTCGTTCCACTCGAAATGCCAGGTGTGGCCGAGGGCGTCGGTGTACTGGGTGATCTGGTACTGCGGGTTCCAGTGGCGGCTGCTGACCCGCTGCAGGCCGTCGGTGACCCGGGTGATGCCGGCTTCAAGGTCGTAGTCGAAGCGGTATTCGTCGCCGTCGTCGGTCCAGTGCCGGGCCACGCGCCAGTCGTCTGCAGCACGAGTCCATTCGTAGAAGCAGCGCAGGCCGCTGGGCAACTGGTGCTCGACCATGCGCCGGCCCTGGTCATAGGCGAAGCGCCGTTGCAGCTGGCCGCTGGCGTCGCGCACTTCCGCCAGGTCGCCGTTGCTGTCATAGGCATAGCTAACCAGCAGCTCGTTCGACTCGTCGCTGTACCATCGCTCGATATGGCTGACCCGGGCTGGCCATTGGCTGCTGTAAACCAACTGCACCCGGACCACATCGAAGGTATCGCGCAGCCTGAGCAAGCGGCCGTTGGTGTCGTAGTCTAGGTAGATGCGGTTGTCGTTGCGGTCACCCAGTTGCGCCAGGCGCAGGCGCTGCGGGTCGCCCGGGGTTGGCTGGAACAGGCGATAGAGGCCGTCGACGCTTTCGATCAGCAACTCGCCATTGTGCGCGCGCCGCACGCTCAGGCCTTCGCCGGCACTGAATACCGCATCACCCCGGGGAATGTTGCCCATGTCGACGACCCGCGCCTGTTCGTCGGTGAACAGCAGGCGCTCGCCGCCTTCAGGATGCGCTTCGATGGCGACGAAGACTTCGTAATCGACGCTCCAGCCAGCACCGAACAGGCCGTCGCGGCGCTCATCCCGGTTGTTGTAGTAGCGTTGCCAGTCCAACGGGATCAGCCCCGGCAGGCCGAAATCGAGTTCTTCCTCGCCGCTGAGAATCTTCGCCCCGGTGGGTACATGCACCGGGTTGGGTGAGCCGGCAATAGCGCTGGTGATCGCGCCGGTCACCTGGCTGGTGACGGCGCTGGCAATGCCGCCAATCGCCATGCAGCCGAACTTGCTGTAGAACTTGCCGCCGCGCCCGCGCAGCATCATCAAGGCGGTAATCGCCAGGCCGATGCCCGGGGTCTTGCCGCTGCGAATCTCGCGGACCACGATCGAGCCGCCGCCGATGCGCACGTTATCGGAGATCAGCCCGGCGTCGACGATCACCGCCTCGCAGGTGCTGCGATCGCCGCTGCGGCAGGCCGGATGGCCGTTGATGGTGACCTTGCTCGAACCTTCGGCCAGGTACTGCGGCGGCATCGGCGGGTGCTTGCTGCAGAGGATCTTGTCGTCGTCGGCAGGCTCGGTGTTCGGCGCCGGGCTGGCGACGGTGGGCCGCCACATCTGCGAGAAAAAACCCTTGGCCATGTCGAGGAAGCTTTCTTCCTCCTCCTCGGCCGGCGGCTGAGCGGCATCACTGCCGGCGGGCGCCGCGGCGGCAACGATGACACCGGCGGCGCGGGCGGCCGGCTTGCCATTGGTGTGGGTGTTCTTCGAGCCGGTGAGGATGTTGGCCTGCACCGAGGGCGGGAACAAAAAGTTGCCGATGCCCTCGCATAAACTGCTCAAGCCTTTGTCGGCCCCGGTCTTGCTCATGGCCACGCCGACCACGATGCCCACCACCGCGCCGAGCACGAAGCAACCCAAGCCACCGGTGGCCACGGTCAGGCCCAGTGCCGCAGTCACCGCGGCGGTGGCCAGGACGCCGATGGCGACGTTGGCGGCCACCTCCAGCACGCCGCTGACGATGTCGGCCATCATCGAGGTGTGCATCAGGGCGTCGCCCTGGCGTGCGGCCCACAAGGCGTCAGACATTACTGACCTGCAACGGCACGGCTACAGGGCACTTGAACCTGGTCATGCTTGATTTCCATATCGAGCGTTTGAGGTGTCGGAATCTGCTGGATGATCGCCCGAGCGTCAACCCCGGGGGTGATGCAAAGCGTGTAGTTCCTGCAGCCGCGCCCTGGCCACATGGGTGTAGATCTGGGTGGTCGACAGGTCGCTATGGCCCAGCAGCATTTGCACCACCCGCAGGTCGGCGCCGTGGTTGAGCAAGTGCGTGGCAAAGGCATGGCGCAGGGTGTGCGGCGACAGGCTCTTGTCGATACCGGCCACCAGCGCCTGGTGCTTGATGCGGTGCCAGAAGGTCTGGCGGGTCATTTGCTCACCGCGCTGGCTGGGAAACAACACATCGCTGGGGCGCCCACCGAGCAGCTCGTTACGCCCGTCACGCAGGTAGCGCTCGATCCACACCACCGCCTCTTCACCCATGGGTACCAGGCGCTCCTTGCTGCCCTTGCCCATCACCCGCAGCACGCCCTGACGCAGGTTGACCTGGTCCAGGGTCAGGCTGACCAGTTCGGTGACGCGCAAGCCACAGGCGTACAGCACTTCGAGCATGGCGCGGTCGCGCTGGCCGATCGGCTCGCTCAGGTCCGGCGCCTGCAACAACGCCTCGACGTCGGCTTCCGACAGGGATTTGGGCAACGGCCGACCCAGTTGCGGCATTTCCACCTGCAGGGTCGGGTCGAGGCCGATCAGCTTTTCCCGCAGCAAGTAGCGATAAAATCCTCGCACACCGGAGAGAAAGCGTGCCGTCGAACGCGGCTTGTAGCCCTGTTCCAGGCGCCAGGCCAGGTGATCGAGGATCAGTTCGCGCCCGGCATTGGGCAACTCGACGCCCTGCTCCTTGAGCCAGCCGTTGAACAGCGCCAGGTCGCTGCGGTAGGCATCGCGGGTGTTGTCGGCCAGGCCCTTTTCCAGCCATAGGGCGTCAAGAAACTGATCGATAAGCGGATGTTCAATAGCGGGCATGACAACTCTGCGGCAGGCGACGAAAACGAAGAATTGCCGCTAGTCTTCCATAACACTGCCGGCATAGGGAGCCCGAATGAACGAACAACAGATATTGCTGGCATTTGGCGGGATAGGTCTGGCGGCGCTGTGCTGCCAATGGCTGGCCTGGCGCCTGAAGCTGCCGGCAATCCTTTTCCTGCTGCTCAGCGGCATTCTCGCCGGCCCCGTGCTCGGCTGGCTCGCCCCACAGGAACTGTTCGGCCCGCTGTTGATGCCACTGGTATCACTGGCAGTGGCGCTGATCCTGTTCGAAGGCAGCCTGACCCTGCACCTGTCGCAGTGGCAAGACATCGGCAGCGTAGTGCAGCGCATGGTCACCCTCGGCGCGCTATCGACCTGGCTGGTGATCACCCTCGCGACCCACTGGCTGCTGGATTTCGACTGGCTGCTGGCGACCCTGTTCGGCACCCTGACCCTGGTCACCGGGCCGACGGTGATCGTCCCGATGCTGCGGGTGGTGCGACCGAAAGCGGCCATCGCCAACATCCTGCGCTGGGAAGGCATCGTCATCGACCCGATCGGCGCACTGCTGGCGGTAGTGGTCTACAGCTTCATCATTGCCAGCGCCGCCGGTGATGGCCTGAGCCATAGCCTGGTTACCTTTGCCGGGGTGATTGTCTGCGGTAGCGCTTTCGGTGTGGCCGGCGGCTGGCTGCTGGGCCAGGTAATGCGTCACCAGTGGTTGCCCGAGTATTTGCACAATCTGGCTTCGTTGGCGGCGGTGCTGGGGATCTTCATTGCCGCCAACCAGGTGATGCATGAGTCCGGGCTGTTGGCGGTCACCCTCATGGGCATGTGGCTGGCCAATATGAAAGGGGTGGATGTCCGGCAGATCCTGCACTTCAAGGAGAACCTCAGCGTGCTGCTGATCTCCGGGCTGTTCATCCTCCTGGCCGCACGCCTGGACCTCGATGCCTTGATTGGCTTGGGCCCGGCGGTACTGGCCTTGTTACTGATCATCCAGTTCATTGCCCGCCCCTTGAACGTCGCGCTGTCGACTGCGGGCTCGCACCTGAACTGGCGTGAACGCGCCCTGCTCGCCTGGATCGCCCCGCGCGGCATTGTAGCGGCGGCGGTATCGGCGATTTTTGCCATTCGCCTGGATCAAGCCGGGCATGAAGGCGCCCTGCTGCTGGTGCCGCTGACCTTCGCGGTGATCATCGGCACCGTGGTGCTGCAGAGCGCCACCTCGCGACCATTGGCGCGCCTGCTCAAGGTCGCCGAACCCGCGCCCAGCGGCTTTCTGATCGTCGGCGCCAACCCGCCGGCCCGCGCCGTGGCCAAGGCCCTGCAGCAACTCGATTGCCGAGTGTTGCTGGCTGACTCCAGCTGGGAGAACATCCGCGCCGCACGCATGGAGGGCTTGCCGACTTACTTTGGCCACCCGGCTTCGCAACATGCCGATGCCCACCTGGACCTGGTCGGGCTGGGCCATCTGCTGGGGCTGTCACCTGCAGGCGAGCTCAATACCCTGGCCTGCACCCGCTTTCGCCATGACTTTGGCGCACAGCGGCTGTTCGTCCTGGCCAGCGGCCTGGAGGCCAAGCGCAGCGACAAGCACCGGGCCAGTGATGAACATCGCGGGCAGACGCTGGGGAACCAGCCGCTGACCTACGGGCAGTTGGCCGGCTTACTGAACAAAGGTGCCGAGCTGTATAGCACCAACCTGACCGAGGCCTTTGGCTGGACCGATTATCAGGCGCTGCATGGCGAGCGGGCGAACCTGCTGTTTGCCCGCGATGGCAGTGGCTGGGTGCATGTGTTCGGGCCGGACACTGCGCTGAAACCTGGGCCTGGGTGGACGTTGGTGGCGTTGATTCAACCAGATCAAGGCTAACCTCAAGGGCCTCATCGCTGGCAAGGCCAGCTCCCACAGGGGCCGGTGCAAGCCGATCCATTGTGGGAACAACTGTCTGTCATCTGGTTAACGGTGGGAGCCGGCCCTGCCGGCGATGAGGCCTGACCTGCTGACGTCAGAACCCGGGCAACACCGGCACCGGGCGCTTGTCTTCATCAATGGCGACAAAGCTGAACAGGCCGTGAATGGCCTTCTCGCGGCTGTCACAGCTCATGCTTTCGACAAACACCTCGACCTCGACCTTGAGGCTGGTGTTACCCACAGTCGCTACCCGCCCGACCAGTTCGACGATGGAACCTGCGGCAATCGGGTGCTTGAAGTCGATGCGGTCGGTCGACACGGTCACCAGCGGCAAGCGGCAGAAACGCGTGGCGGCGATGAACGACACTTCGTCCATCCAGGCCAGCGCGGTGCCGCCGAACAGGGTGTTGTGGTGGTTGGTGGTGGACGGGAATACCGCCTTGGTCACGCGGGTCACCGACAGTTCGGTGCGGCGTTCGATTTCCTGCTCTCTGGGGCTCATGGCTTCACATAGGACGACAAAATTCAGACAACAAAAAAGCAGCCCGAAGGCTGCTTTTTTCGCATGGTGGCCGCAGCCACCGGTCAAGCTGTCCTCAGGACAGTTTTTCCTTGATGCGAGCGGCTTTACCGGACAGGTCGCGCAGGTAGTACAGCTTGGCTTTACGCACGTCACCACGACGTTTCACGGCCAGGCTGTCGATTTGCGGGCTGTAGGTCTGGAAAGTACGCTCAACGCCAACACCGTTGGAGATCTTGCGAACAGTGAAAGCACTGTTCAGACCACGGTTACGCTTGGCGATTACAACGCCTTCGAAAGCCTGCAGACGCGAACGATCGCCTTCCTTCACTTTCACCTGAACGACGATGGTGTCGCCCGGGGCAAAGGTCGGGATCTCTTTGGACATCTGCTCAGCTTCGATCTGCTGAATGATTTTGTTGGTCATGCTGTGCTCCTAAGGTAAATCGTCGGATCTACCATCGATACGTTAACTATCGTCCCGCTCTCGGAGGTACTCCTCGAGCAGCTTCTTCTCTTCTCCAGAAAGTGAGCGACTTTCCAGAAGATCGGCGCGTCGTTCATAGGTCCGCCCAAGGGACTGCTGTAAACGCCATCGCCGGATGTGTGCATGGTTGCCACTAAGCAACACGTCGGGAACACGCTGATCCGCATACACCTCAGGTCGGGTGTAATGCGGGCAATCCAGCAGACCATCGGTGAAGGAGTCTTCCTCCGCCGAGTCCGCATGCCCTAAAGCTCCAGGCAGCAGTCGTGTAACCGCATCGATCAGGACCATCGCCGGCAGCTCGCCGCCAGACAGGACATAGTCTCCAATCGACCACTCTTCATCGACATGAGCTTCAATAAAGCGCTCGTCGATGCCTTCATATCGACCGGCTATCAGAATCAACGATTCATGCTTCGCCAGGTCTTTGACCGCCGACTGGGTCAGCTTGCGGCCTTGTGGGCTCAGGTAAATCACCTTCGCCGCCTCTCCGGTTGCCTGCCTGGCACTCACCAGGGCGTCTTCCAGAGGCTTGATCTTCATCACCATGCCCGGACCACCGCCAAACGGCCGATCATCCACCGTATGGTGACGATCTGTGGTGTAGTCCCGCGGGTTCCAGCAGGTCAGTTGCAACAACCCCTGTTTCACCGCGCGGCTGGTAATGCCGTACTCACTGATGGCCGAGAACATCTCGGGGAACAGCGTGATGACGTCTACGCGCAGGCTGGCCATTGCTTAGAAGTCCGCATCCCATTCGACCCTCATTTCGCCTGCATCCAGGTCGATCTTCAACACGCATTGCTCGGTATAGGGCAACAGGCGTTCTCGATCATCCAGGCTGCCCGCGCAGGGCTTGACCACCATTACATCGTTCGCGCCGGTCTCCAACAGGTGATCAATCTTGCCGAACAGCTGTTCGTCCTGATTGATGACTTTCAGACCCACCAACTGGTACCAGTAGTACTCGTCAGCAGACAGGTTGGGCAAAAGGCTACGCGAGATACAAATCTCATAACCGCTCAGAAGACGGGCTTCATCACGATCATCGAGGCCTTTGAGCTTGGCGACCAGGTCCTTTTGAGTGGAACGGCCACTGACCAGCTCGACCTGTTTTACCTTCCCTTCGTGCCGAAGCGTCCAGTGACGGTAATCCAACAGGTTTTCAATCGGATCGGTAAAGGAAAAGACCTTCACCTCGCCGCGAACGCCGTGAACCGAAAAAATCTTGCCGACGACGATCAGGTCATCTGCATTTTCTGGCGTCGCGTTCATACTGTTCAGGCAGCAGCCTTGGCAGCTTCCTTCAGCAGCTGAGCAACGCGCTCAGACGGCTGTGCGCCAACGCTCAGCCAGTGAGCAACGCGGTCTTCTTTAACGGACAGGCGAACTTCCTGGCCACGAGCGATAGGGTTGAAGAAACCAACCTGCTCGATGTGCGAACCGGTAACCGGGTTACGCGAGTCGGTCACGGTCAGGGTGTAGAATGGGCGCTTTTTAGAGCCACCACGGGCAAGACGGATGGTTAGCATTGAACATCGTTCCTGTAGTCGGTGCTGCAAATCATAATGCACAGCGGGCACACGGGTGCCCGAAAGGCCGCATATTCTCAAGGAATACACGGACTTTTGCAAATGCCTTTTTACGCCGGGTAAAAAGGCCAGCCTGCCGATCTGCGGTTTGTGCAGCCTTTATATAAAGGCTGCGGCGTTCCCGCCGAGGCGGGGTTCCGATCGTCGGCCCGTTTCCAGGCCGCCGATCCGAATGGGGTTACAGCTTGGGCATGCCGCCGCCGGGCATCATGCCACCCAGGCCGCGCATCATCTTGGCCATGCCGCCTTTGGCAGAAAACTTCTTCATCATCTTCTGCATCTGCTTGTGCTGCTTGATCAGACGGCCGATGTCCTGCACCTGGGTGCCGGAACCGAGGGCGATACGGCGTTTGCGCGAACCGCTGATCAGGTCAGGGTCGCGGCGCTCGGCCGGGGTCATCGAGTTGATGATCGCTTCCATCTGCTTGAACTGCTTCTCGGCGGCGCCCTGGGCGCTGCCCATCTGGGCCAGGTTGACGCCGCCGATACTCGGCAGCTTGTCCATCAGGCCGCCCAGGCCACCCATGTTCTTCATTTGTTGCAGCTGGTCACGGAAGTCTTCGAGGTCGAAGCCCTTGCCCTTCTTCAGCTTCTTGGCCAGCTTGTCGGCCTTTTCCTTGTCGAGGGTCTGCTCGGCCTGCTCGATCAGGCTGAGCACGTCGCCCATACCGAGGATGCGCGAGGCGATGCGGTCCGGGTGGAACGGTTCGAGCGCATCGCTCTTCTCGCCCATACCGATGAACTTGATCGGCTTACCGGTAATCGCACGCACCGACAGCGCGGCACCGCCACGGGCATCACCGTCGACCTTGGTGAGGATCACACCGGTCAGCGGCAGCGCATCGCCAAACGCCTTGGCGGTGTTGGCGGCGTCCTGGCCGGTCATGGCGTCGACCACGAACAGTGTCTCGATCGGCTTGACCGCGGCGTGCAGGTCCTTGATCTCGGTCATCATTTCGGCGTCGATGTGCAGACGACCGGCGGTGTCGACGATGACCACGTCGATGAACTTGAGCTTGGCCTCGCGGATCGCCGCTTCAGCGATGGCCACTGGCTTCTGGCTGATATCGGACGGGAAGAAGGTCACGCCGATGTCGCCCGCCAGGGTTTCCAGCTGCTTGATCGCCGCCGGACGGTAGACGTCGGCCGACACCACCATCACGGTCTTCTTCTTGCGCTCTTTAAGGAAGCGCGCCAGCTTACCGGCGGTGGTGGTCTTGCCCGCGCCCTGCAGACCAGCCATCAGCACCACCGCAGGCGGCGCGGCGTTGAGCGCCAGGTCTTCGTTGGCGGCGCCCATCAGGCCTTCGAGCTCGGCCTGGACGATCTTCACGAACGCCTGGCCCGGGGTCAGGCTGCGTGACACTTCGGTGCCGACCGCACGCTCCTTGACCTTGTTGACGAAATCCTTGACCACCGGCAGGGCGACGTCAGCCTCGAGCAACGCCATGCGCACTTCGCGCAGGGTGTCTTTGATGTTGTCTTCGGTCAGCTTGGCCTTGCCGGTGACATGGCGCAGCGTCTGTGACAGACGGTCGGTCAGGTTTTCAAACATGGTGATCCTTTCGGGCTCTGTAGAACCGAGGTTTATCAGCTGCCTCTGGCGTATTCGGCCGGCCTTGGGCAGGGGCAGGCCGGCGATTATAACGAAGACTTGGCCCAGCGCACACCATGCCGTCGGCTGGCAGTCTTCCTAGGCGGGCGCGATCTATGCCAAACTCAGTCCCTTTCGGGCTTGCCTAACAGGACTTATGCTCCCCTTGTCACCCAGCTTGCTACCCAATCTCATCGCCGCCTGCCTGTATGCCGCCGCGACCTTCTATCAAGGCTCACGCCTGGCCCAGGGCACCAAGGCCGACAAACGCCTGCTCGGCCTGCTTGGCGCGCTGGCGGTCATTGCCCAGGGCACCGCGCTGTTCTGGCAGTTGCTCACGCCCCTGGGCCTGAGCCTGGACTTCTTCAGCGCCGCCAGCCTGATTGCCACGGCGGTGATCGCCCTGACCTTGCTGGCCTGCCTGCGCATCCCGGTGGAGAACCTGCTGCTGTTGCTGTTCCCGCTAGGCACCGCCACGGCCCTGATCGCCCAGTTTGCGCCGTCCGGCACGGTACCGCTGATCAACGAAGAGCCGGGCATCCTCGCCCATATCCTGCTGTCGATCCTGGCCTACGGCATGTTCACCATCGCCGTGGTCCAGTCCTTGCTGCTGCTGTTGCAGGATCACCAGCTCAAGCACAAGCACCCGTCCGGGCTGATCAAGAACTTCCCGCCGCTGCAGACCATGGAAAGCCTGCTGTTCGGCTTCCTCTGGGCTGGCTGGGGCCTGCTGTCGCTGTCGCTGATTTCCGGCTGGCTGTTCCTTGACAACCTGTTCGCCCAGCACCTGGTGCACAAGACCCTGCTGGCTTGCCTGGCCTGGATCGTCTTCAGCGTGCTGCTGTGGGGCCGTACGCGCCTGGGCTGGCGCGGGCACAAGGCGATTCGCTGGACTCTGGCCGGTTTCTGCCTGCTGATGCTGGCCTATTTCGGCAGCAAGCTGGTACGCGAATTCATCCTGCATATCTGACGGGCACAGGTAAATGGACGCTCTGCCGTTAGGACCGCTACTCGGCGTATTGGCACTGGCACTGCTCTGGTCGGCGCTGTTCACTGCGGTGGACACCGCCCAGCAGCTGAACGGCGCACGGCGCAACGCCCAGAGCGGCGAACACCCGGAACTTGCCGTCCCCCCCCAGGCCCTGGTGCTGTGCTCGACCCTGGGCAAACTGCTGGTGCTGGCCCTGGCCTGCCTGATGGGCCAGCGCTACAGCGGCGAACATGGCTTCTGGCTGGCCGGCCTGGGCGCCGCAGCCGTGCTGCTGATCGTCGCCGAATACCTGCCGCGGCAACTGGCCCGGCGCAACCCCCAGGCCTTTATCGGCCTGGGCAACAGCCTGCTCAAGGCGCCGCTCAAGCTGCTGCAACCCCTGGCCTGGCTGCTCGATGGCTGCGCGCGCCTACTGCTGCGCCCGTTTCGCGTACAAAGCCATGCCGTGGCGGTGCACGACAACGACGCTGCCGACCGCTATGACACCGATGCGCCTGACACCGAACAGCGCCTGAACCTGCCCGAAAGCCTGCTGGCGCTGGACAAGATCACCGTCAACGACATCCTGGTGCCGCGCAACGATGTTGACGGCATCAACCTCGATGAGCCGATCGAGGCGATCATCGAGCAGTTGATCATCAGCCGCCACACCCGCCTGCCGGTCTACCACAGCGACATCAACCAGGTTGAAGCGATCCTCAACACCAAGCAGATCAGCCACCTGCTGCCCAATGCCGAGCTGACCCGCGAAACGCTGCAAGCGGCCTGCTACGAACCCTACTTCGTGCCGGAAAGCACCCCGCTGCAGCTGCAATTGCTGAATTTCCACAAGCAGCAGCGGCGCCTGGGGGTGGTGGTCGACGAGTACGGTGAAGTGCTCGGTATCGTTACCCTGGAAGACATCCTCGAAGAAATCGTCGGCGAATTCGAAGACGAGCACAGCCTCGACAACCCGCACATCCACCCCCAGGCCGACGGACGCTTCGTCATCGAAGGCAACGTGTCGATCCGCGAGCTCAATCGCACCCTGGGCTGGCACTTGCCCAGCGACGGTCCAAAAACCCTCAACGGCCTGGTCACCGAAGCCCTGGAAAGCATCCCGGAAAGCGCGGTATGCCTGAAAATCGGCCGTTATCGCCTGGAGATCCTCGAAACCGAGGACAATTGTGCCAGTCGCATACTGGTCTGGACGCTCAAGCGCTAGCTATACTGAGGCTCGCTTACCCAGCCCCAGCCGTCTCGCCCGCTACCCGCACCGGCGTCACACGGCCCGTCAGCCTGGCTGCACATTGCGCGCAATAGCGGTACTGGTTCACACCCCGAACCTTGCCCGCGCCCGCCCCTATCCCAAAAAGGCGTATGTTCAGCCACGCGACCATAACAATTCGCTTCGGCGCGCGCCTTTGCCTGCCTGTTCAAACAGGTTGGGGCCATGCCCATGGAGCATTCGACTGTCAGGGATAATCGTATGACAACCAGCAGCACCTACTCCGAAACCGCCCAGGCCAGCCCCGGCAATTCGCCGGCGCGGGTCGCCACCGCCAGCTTCATCGGCACTGCCATCGAGTTCTACGACTTCTACGTGTACGCCACCGCAGCCGCGCTGGTAATCGGTCCGGTGTTCTTTCCGCAGACCTCCGGCACCGCGCAGATGCTCTCGGCATTCCTGACCTTCGGTATCGCCTTCCTCGCCCGGCCCCTGGGCTCGGCGCTGTTCGGCCACTTCGGCGACCGCATCGGGCGTAAGTCGACCCTGGTGGCCTCGCTGCTGCTGATGGGTGTCTGCACCACCCTGATCGGCGTACTGCCCGGCTACGACAGCATTGGTGCCTGGGCGCCGATCCTGCTCTGTGTATTGCGCTTCGGCCAAGGCCTGGGCCTGGGCGGCGAATGGGGCGGCGCGGCCCTGCTGGCCACCGAGAACGCGCCCAAAGGCAAGCGCGCCTGGTTCGGCATGTTCCCGCAACTGGGCCCGTCCATCGGTTTTCTGGCGGCCAACGGCCTGTTCCTGACCCTGGCCATGGTCCTGAGCGACGAGCAGTTTCGCAGCTGGGGCTGGCGCGTCCCGTTCCTGCTCAGTGCCGTCCTGGTCATCGTCGGCCTGTATGTGCGCCTGAAGCTGGAAGAAACCCCGATCTTCGCCAAGGCCGTGGCCCGTCACGAGCGGGTGAAAATGCCGGTGGTCGAGTTGTTCGCCCAATACTGGGCCCCGACCCTGCTGGGCGCTGCGGCCATGGTGGTGTGCTATGCGCTGTTCTACATCTCGACGGTGTTCTCGCTCAGCTATGGCGTCTCGACCCTGGGTTACAGCCGCGAGACCTTCCTCGGCCTGCTGTGCTTCGCGGTACTGTTCATGGCCCTGGCCACGCCACTGTCGGCCTGGCTCAGCGACCGCTACGGGCGCAAGCCGGTGCTGATTGTCGGCGGCGTGCTGGCGATTGCCTCGGGCTTTACCATGGAGCCGCTGCTGACCTCGGGATCGACCACCGGCGTGGCGCTGTTCCTGGCTATCGAGCTGTTCTTGATGGGCGTGACTTTCGCGCCGATGGGGGCGCTGCTGCCTGAGCTGTTTCCGACCCACGTGCGTTACACCGGGGCGTCGGCAGCCTATAACCTGGGCGGGATTGTCGGGGCCTCGGCGGCGCCGTTCTTTGCCCAGAAGCTGGTGGCCATGGGCGGCCTGAGCTGGGTCGGCGGGTATGTGTCGGCGGCGGCTGTATTGAGCCTGATTGCGGTGCTGTGCCTGAAAGAGACGCGGCACTCGGAGCTTTGACAAGCGGGGCTGCTGCGCAGCCCATCGCTGGCAAGGCCAGCTCCCACAGGGTTCGCGCAATGCAGATCCATGGTGGGAGCCGGCCTTGGGTTTAGAACTCTACCGTGACCGCCTGCGAAGCACGGGTCGCCTTGGCCCGGGCGGCTTCGATCGACTCGTCACGGGCCAGGCACACGCCCATGCGCCGCTGGCCGTTGACCTCAGGCTTGCCGAACAGGCGAATGGCGGTATCCGGCTCGCTCAGGGCGGCGCCCAGGTTGGCGAACGCGGTCTGCTGCGACTGGCCTTCCACCAGAATCACCGCCGAAGCCGACGGGCCGAACTGGCGGATCAGCGGGATCGGCAAGCCCAGGATTGCTCGCGCATGCAGGGCGAACTGCGACAGGTCCTGGGAAATCAGGGTCACCAGACCGGTGTCGTGCGGGCGCGGCGAGACTTCGCTGAACCACACCTGATCGCCTTTGACGAACAGCTCGACCCCGAACAGGCCACGGCCACCCAGCGCCTCGGTCACCGCCTTGGCCACCCGCTCGGACTCGGCCAGGGCCACCGGGCTCATGGCTTGCGGCTGCCAGGATTCTTGGTAATCGCCCTTTTCCTGGCGATGACCGACCGGCGCGCAGAAGGTGGTGCCGCCGACATGACGAACGGTCAGCAGGGTGATTTCGTAGTCGAAATCGATAAAGCCTTCGATGATCACCCGGCCCTTGCCGGCACGCCCGCCTTCCTGGGCGTAGTCCCAGGCCTTGCGCACATCGTCAGCGCTGCGCAGCAGGCTCTGGCCCTTGCCCGACGAGCTCATTACCGGCTTGACCACGCACGGGAAACCCAGGTCTTCGACGGCCTTGGAGTACTCCTCGAAGGTATCGGCAAAATGATACGGCGAGGTCGGCAGGTCCAGCTCTTCGGCGGCCAGGCGACGGATGCCTTCGCGGTTCATGGTCAATTGCGCGGCACGTGCGGTCGGCACCACGGTGAAGCCTTCGTTTTCCAGTTCGACCAGGGTCGCGGTGGCGATGGCTTCGATTTCCGGGACGATGTAGTGCGGCTTCTCGGCTTCGATCACGGCCCGCAGGGCGGCGCCGTCGAGCATGTTGATCACATGGCTGCGATGAGCCACCTGCATGGCCGGGGCATTGGCGTAACGGTCCACGGCAATCACTTCAACACCCAGGCGTTGCAGCTCGATCACCACTTCCTTGCCCAGCTCGCCGCAGCCACAAAGCAGTACGCGGGTCGCGGTCGGCGACAATGGGGTTCCGATACGGGTCATTTCAGGTCCTCAGAGGGAAGAACATCCTGGGCCGCCCCGTACTCGGTGCAACCCGGTGAAAAGGAGCGCCATTTTACATGAACCGTGGCCGTCGGCCTCAGCCGGTGACCACCCGCTTGCGCGCGCGCCAGGCCATGGCCAGCCAAACCACGGTAACCCCGGCGAATTTCGACGCCAGGGCGGTGCCGACCACAGCCGGGGTCAGGGCGCCGATCATGCCGAAGAAGATAAAGGTGTCGATCGGGATACTCAGCGCCGAGCTCAACCACAGGCGATCATGCAACGGCCGCTTGGTCAGGGTGAACACCAGCCAGTCGATGCATTCGGACACGGCAAAGGCTGTGGCACTGGCCAGGGCGATGGCCGGCTCCGAGGTGATATAGGACAGCACCAGGGCCGCCAGCATGGCAATCAGCGCGCCGTGGCCGAAGCGGGTCTGGACCATGTCACGGAGGATGAACACCAGCCCGCCCCAGGCGGACCAGATGACGTCCAGGTGCGGGGCACTGGAGAAGGCGTAGTTGATCAGCACTACGCTGCTGATATAGGCAATCAGAAAGAACATGGGATCGACCGCTGGGCAAGCGCTACAGGGTACTGCAGCGACTGCCGGCGGCCAAGGGGCGGATCACGCGCCGACGCTGAAGACCAGCCCGGCGGCGACTGCCCGCTCATGGCACAGCGTGAGCACCTGGCGGCGCTCGCTGTTGTCCATCCGCCCCCAGCGAGTGATTTCAGCGGCGCTGCGCTGGCAGCCGGTGCAGATATCAGCGTCGTCCAGCGCGCAGATCTGCACGCAAGGCGAGGCAACCGGACGTTCAGGGCTGCTCATCAATCCTCCTGGGGTGCCAGGTCGCTGGCATAGCGCTCGGCATTGTGCACATAGTGCGCGGCGCTGGCTTCGAGCATTTTCTTCTGCGCGTCGCTCAGTTCGCGCACCACCTTGCCCGGCGAGCCCATGACCAGCGAGCCGTCGGGAATCTCCTTGCCCTCGGGGATCAGCGCATTGGCGCCGATGATGCAGTACTTGCCGATGCGTGCACCGTTGAGGATCACCGCGTTGATGCCGATCAGGCTGTAATCATCGACCGTGCAGCCGTGGAGCATGGCGTTGTGACCGACGGTCACGCCCTTGCCCAAGGTCAGCGGCGAGCCCATGTCGGTGTGCATCACCGTGCCATCCTGGACGTTGCTGTTCTCGCCGATATCGATCAGCTCGTTGTCGCCGCGCAACACCGCGCCGAACCAGACGTTGGCGCCCGCCTGCAGGCGGACCTTGCCGATCAGCGTGGCGGTCGGCGCAACCCAGCTGCGCGGATGGGTTTCGACCCGCAGGTCGCCCAGACGGTATTTCATGCGTGGTTCCTCACGGTGCGGCGTGGCTGGCGGGTGCACCCGCTCAAATGGGGGTGAAACGTTCAGGTGGCTGATGCAGGCTGATGTTGGCATCGTAAAGCAAGTTGACCAGCTCGACGATCATGATTGCCGACAGGCCCCAGATCTTGTACTCGCCGTAGCGGTAGCTGGGCACGTACCAGCTACGGCCCTGGTAATCGATTCGGTGGGTATGGTCGCGCGGGTCCTGGCGGAAGAACTCCAGCGGTACGGTAAACACCGCGGCGATCTCGGCATCGTTGGCCTGGTACTCGACAAAATCCGGGATCAGGCCAACGAAAGGCGTGACCTTCAGGCCGTGCAGGGAGATCAGCGGGCTCAGCGGACCGATGATTTCCACCAGGCCTGGCGGCAGGCCGATCTCTTCTTCGGCTTCACGCAGGGCGGTGAAGATCAGGTCGGGGTCTTCCGGGTCACGGCGACCGCCCGGGAAGGCAACCTCGCCACCGTGGGTCGACAGCCCCTTGGCGCGCAGGGTCAACACCAGTTCCGGCTCTTCGCTGCGGGTGATGGGCAATAACACAGCGGCCTCGGGAAAACGTCGGTCCGTCTCCAGGGTACTCGGCGTATGACTGCTCACGCGGCGAAGTAGCTCGTCCAGCATTGCTCTCTCTCGATTCCAAAGCCTGTCCTGCATGATGCACCAAAGCCGCGAACCGCCCAAGCCCCGACGACGATCCGGCTTGCGGCGGCGGTGACAGTGGCGCCAAGATAGGCGCACCTAACAGGAATAAAAGCATGAAATTCTGCAGCGCGTGCGGCAATCCGGTGATTCAGTGTATTCCCGAGGGCGATACCCGCCTGCGTTTTGTCTGCGATCACTGCAAGGCCATTCATTACCAGAACCCCAATATCGTCGCCGGGGTGCTGCCGATCTGGGGCAGCCAGGTGCTGTTGTGCCGCCGCGCCATCGAACCGCGCCGTGGTTACTGGACCTTGCCGGCCGGTTTCATGGAGAACGGTGAAACCATGGACCAGGCCGCCCGCCGGGAAACCATCGAAGAAGCCTGCGCCCGGGTCGGGACCATGAGCCTGTATCAGCTGTTCGACCTGCCGCACATCAACCAGGTGCACGTGTTCTTTCGCGCCGAACTCGCCGACCTGGACTTCGCCGTCGGCGTCGAGAGCCTGGAAGTGCGGCTTTTCGACGAAAGTGAAATCCCCTGGGACGAGCTGGCTTTCCGCACCGTCAGTCGTACCCTAGAATGCTATTATCGTGACCGCATCGAGCAACGCTTCCCGATTGGCAACGAATGCCTTTCGCCCATGCTCGTCTTGTCACCCAACACCTAGCATTTTCAGGGATATCGTTTCATGCGCTGGTTGCTTGCCCTTTTCTGCCTCAGTGTGGCTTCGATGTCCCAGGCGGGTTTCACCGAAACCATCATTACCCGGCCGGTCGACAAGACCGCGCCTTCGCCACTGCAACCGCAACAGCCGAAGCCTGCGATGATCGACAAGATCCTGGTGATCAAGTCCGAACGCCGCCTGCAGCTCATCAGTGACGGCGCGCCGCTGAAGACCTACCGCATCTCCCTGGGCAAGCAGCCCAAGGGCGCCAAGGTGCAGGAAGGCGACAAGCGCACCCCCGAAGGTTTCTACTGGATCGATTGGCGCAAGCAGAGCGATCGCTACAACCTGGCCATGCATGTGTCCTACCCGAACATCAGCGACGCCGCCCGCGCCCGTCGTGAAGGCGTCCCGCCAGGCGGCATGATCATGATCCACGGCACGCCCCTGAGCGAGGAGTACCCGGAAGAGGTGTTCCACACCCTGGACTGGACCGAAGGCTGCATCGCCATGACCAACCGCGACATGCGCGAGGTGTGGAACATGGTGCCGGACGGCACCATGATCGAAATCCGGCCCTGAGCTCCGTCACCATTTGAGCCTGCGGCTCAGCCTCGAATCATCGGGCTTGAGCCACTGGGCGCTGAGCAGCACCGGGGCCAAGGTTGCGCCGGGTTCGACAGCGCCTTGCAAACGCCCGCGGCGCTGGCGCAGGTCGGCGTCCAGTTCGAACTGATGCTGCCCCTGCAACTGCAACTGCGCCAACAGGTGCATGCCGACCGAGCAATCAACCCGCACCCGGGTGGCGCCCAACGGCACTGACCATGGCGCAACCAGTGCCAGGTTGTGGCCAGCGATCTCACCCTGGCTGCCCTGGCACTGCCGACCGCTACCCTGCACTTCGATCCGGCCTGTCCACTCGCCCGTCAGGCGATAGGACAAAGGCATTGCCAACGTGCGCTGCAACGGCTCGACAGCGGCGGTCCAGTTCCACGGCCAGCCAGCCACCTTGAGCTGCCAGTCCTGCCCCTGAAACCCGAGGTTGACCTGCGCCTGCAAACGCCAGGGCTGCCAGTGCCAGGCAAGCGGCCCCACCTGCCCCAGTCGCTGAGCCTGGCCTTGCCAGAGGCTGCCGGAGACACCCTGGGCGGCCATGGGCGCGAGCAACCAGTTCGCCGGTAACCCGGCCAACACGCTCACCAAGAACACCAGGCTGAACCAGCCGATGCGCTTCATTGTTGCAACTCCAGCTCGAAGGTCATGGCGGACTCAGCCTGCTCCAGTGACCAGCGCAGCGGGCGCAGGCCTTCGCCCTGCACGGCCAGTAACCAGCGCTGCAAACCTTGCTCATCGGCTGCGCGGCCCTTGATCTGCCAGCTGTGATTTTCCGCCAGTACCTGGTTGAGGACGATGCTGTTTGCCTGGGCTGATTGTTGCAGTTGCTCGACACTGAAGCGCGCGTCGACCGGCACGCTGGCCGCCGACCGCGCCAGCGCCTGCCACTGCTGCGCGGCCTGCCAGCGGGCCATGCCTTCGCGCATCACCAGGGTCAGCAGTAACAACGCGACCGTTGCCCAGGCGGCCGGCAGTAACCAGCGGCGCTGTATCCACTCACTCATGACACCGCTCCCAGGTCGAAGACCAGTTGCAATTGATCTTCGCCACCGACGACTTCAACCAGCACACCGACCTGCTTGGCGATGGCCTCCCAGGTCGCGGCCGCAGGCGGCTGATCGCCACGAAGGCGCAGCGTCCAGCGTTGCCCGTCGAAGCCGGTGGCGGTTATGTGCCAGGCAGGCTGCGCTTGCAGCCATTGCTGCAACGCCGCCTGCAGCTGCTCGATCTGGCGCAGGCGCAGTTGGCGATCTTCCTCGGCCTGACGCAGGCGCTTGAGGACCTGGGCGGCCTGCCGCGGTGAAGTGAGCGGCCCGGTCACGGCGACCACCTGCGCCTTGTAGACCTCGCTCTGGCGCCATTGCTGGGTCAGCCACAAGCCACTCCAGAGCAGGCCCAGTAGCGCGCACGCGCCAATCAGTCGCCATTGCCCGGGGGCCATTGGAAGCCGCAGCCGCAGCTCACGTGCCGGGCGCAGGTCAAACAGGCTGGGCAAACGCTCCAGCGCGACCAGTCGGGGTGGCCAGGCACCCTCGAACTGTTCGCGTTGCAGGCCCGGCCAAGGTGCCGGCAGGTTCGGCCCGAGCAAGGTCGGCCAAGCCAGCCAGTGCTGTCGGGACTGTTCGGTTACGCCCTTGAGCAACAACAGATCAGGGCTGCGCTGCCAGCACAGGGCCGTGCCTGCCGGCGTATCCGCCATCAACTGAAACTCGGCCCAGCAACGCTCCACGACTAGCCCCCAGTCCGTACACTGGGCCAACCACTGGCCGAGCAGCGCCTGATCGACGCTGACCAGCTCCAGCTGATTGCCCTGGCGCGACACACAGCCACAACGGATGGACTCGGCGGGCTGCAGCAAACGCTCTTCAAGCAGCAGCGGCCACTCGTCACGCTTGAGCCCCGGTGGCGCCGCAAGCTGGCAATGGCTGCACTGGTTGCCCGGCAGGACCAGCGCCACGCAAGCGCCGTCAGGGCTGGGTGGCGGTCCCTCGCCGGCTTCGCGCCTGCCGTCTGCCAGGCGCAGCCAGCTCCAGGGCGCGTGCCCAAGGCCAGGCCGTAGCAGCAGCCAGTTGCTCGCGCGTGGAGATTGCCAGCGCTCAAGCCATTTCATCAGGGCGCCTCCGGCAGGGCGAAGGTACAGACATAAGGTGCTCCATCACGCTTGAACTCAAGCCGTATGCCGCGATCCGGGGCGGATCGCTCGGCAGAAGGAAAGGCCAGCCAGCGGCCCGAGTGAAAAAAGGAGAAGCTCGGCGCCGCAACCTGATCGAGCTGATCGCGCTCATGCCACTGCGGTTTCCCCACCGCATACAGGTCGGCGGAGGTTTCCAGCAGCAGGCGTTGGCCGCGTGGGTCGTAACTGAGGCGCTGGCGCTGCACGCGTGAACCGCCTTCAGCTTGCGGCCAGGCACTGCGGGCCACCCAGTGCAGTTGCAAGGCGGCGGGTTGCCAGTCCAGCCAATTGATTGCCAGAGGCAGGCGCTGCTCGTAGAGCTGACGCAACACCGTCGAGTCGAAGCGCCGCTCCAGGGCCAGGCAAAAATTCAGTACCGGCGAGGCCTGGGCAGGTTGTTGCAGGCGTTCGCGCACACCCACCCAGGCATTGACCAGCGCTGCCAGCAAGACCCCCAGCACAGCAGTCAGGGCCAGGGCCACCAGCAGTTCGAGCAAGGTCAGGCCCTGCTGACGGCGCTTCATGGGCGCACCAGGAAGATGCGGTACTGGCCAAGGGGGTCGCGCCCGTCACGGTCGGTAAACAGGCGCAACTCGCCACGGCGCAGGTTGCGCACGCCCGTGGACGTCAGTTGCAGCTGCCAATGACAGAGGCCATCGCCCTGCTGCAATTGCCCGCCAACACTGTTGTCCATCGGCCAGTACTGCTCGACGGCAAAACGCGCCTGCAGCTCCCGGGCACAGAACACGCCCAGGCGGTGTTGCTGCACGCTCTGCTGCACCGCCAGGCGCTGGCGCAGCACCTGGCTGGTCATGATGGCCAAGGCTGCGGCAATCCCTAAGGCCACGGTCACCTCCAGCAGGGTGAAACCTCGCTGTGCGCGCCTCACCGCGGTGCCCTGTGCAACTGGCCGGCGCCGTTCCACTGCCAACGCTGGGCCCCCTCCGGCCAATGCCAGTTCAAGGCAGCACTGCGGGCAACACCGGAGGGGGTGAACACCAGGCGTGGCTCGCGGCTGGCTGGCCAGTCGGCTTGCAAAACTGGCGGCCAGTCGCCCAAGGCAACGGGCTCGGTCTGCCAACGCTCATCGATCAGGCGGACAAATTCGGGACGGCTGCCATTCCAGCGCAGGCCACGAATCTCCCCGCCATGCAGCGCCAGCTCCGCCTGCTGGCGACTGGCACTGGCCAGGCGCTCAAGGGCCTGGTGCACCGGCGCCTTGCCGCTGTCGAGCCAGGCAATGCTCAAGGTGCTCATCAGCCCGGCAATCAGCAGCACCACAAGCATTTCCAGCAGGGTAAAACCACGCTCGGCGCGCATGCCTAGAGTTCCCAGTTACCCAGGTCGGCATCGATGCCTTCGCCGCCCTCGACACCATCGGCGCCCAGCGAGTAAATGTCGATGCGCCCGTGCTGGCCGGGGGCACGGTACTGATACGCCGTGCCCCACGGGTCTTGCGGCAGGCGGCGGATGTAACCGTCGGCGCGCCAGGCGCGTGGCAGCGGCTCTAGCGTCGGTTTGCTGACCAACGCCGACAGGCCTTGCTCGGCCGACGGGAAACGCAGGTTGTCGAGGCGGTACATGTCCAGCGCCTGCTCCAGGGTCGACAGGTCGGCCATGACCTTCTGCTTCATGGCCTTGTCCTGGCTGCCGAGCACGCTGGGGGCGACCACGGCGATCAACAGGCCGATGATGAAGATCACCACCATGATTTCCATCAGGGTGAAACCGCGCTGACGCGCGCGTGGGCTGTGCATGGTCTTGCTCCTTTTCAAAGTGTCAGGCCCTGGTTGAGCTGCATGATCGGCAACAGCACGGCGAGGACGATGAACAACACCACCGCGCCCATGACCAGAATCATCAGCGGTTCGAACAGCGCCATGGCGCTGTCCACCTGGCGGGCGAAGCCGCGCTCCTGGTTGTCGGCGACCCGTTCGAGCATGTCCGGTAGCGTGCCGCTGGCCTCGCCACTGGCGACCATGTTCAGCAGCAACGGCGGGAAGTGGCCGCTGGCATCCAGCGCCCGGTGCAGGCTGACCCCGCCCTGCACATCAGTGCTGACCCGTTGCAGGGCCAGGTGAATGCGCCGGTTGTTGACCGTGGCCGTGGCCACTTGCAGGGCTTCGAGCAACGGTACGCCGCTGCCGGCCAGAATCGTCAGGCTGCGCGACAGGCGCGCGCTCTCCAGCACCGCCAGCAGGTTGCCGATCCGTGGCAGGCGCAGCAGCAGGTCGTCGCGGCGCAAACGCCAGTGCGGGCGGCGCAACAGCCAGGCGCCGAGCAGGGCCGCCAGCGCCCCGCCGATCAGCAACCACGGGCCGAGCAGCACCAGCAGGTCGCTGATGCCGATCAGCAGCGAGGTGATCCACGGCAGGCTCTGCCCCGAGTGGGCAAACTGTTCAGTGAGCTTGGGCACCACGAAAGTCATCAGGCCAACCACCACCGCCAGCGACACGCCCATCAGCACACAGGGGTAGATCAGTGCCGTACGTGCCTTGTGCTGCTGGCGCTGGACCTGCTCCAGGTGTTCGGCCAGCCGTTCCAGCACCTGGGCCAGGCGCCCGGAGCGCTCGCCAGCTTCGACCAGCGCGCAATACAAACCGGAAAACAAGCCCCCCTGGCGCGCCAGGCTGCGGGCCAGGCTAAGGCCTTCGGCGAGCGAACCGCGCACCGCCACCAGCAAATTGCGCAAGGCCGGCTCCACCAGTTGCCGCTCCAGGGTCGCCAGGGCATCCACCAGGGGAATGCCGGCGCCGGTCAGGGTCGCCAGTTGCCGGGTCAGTTCACACAACTGGGCGCGGTTGACGCGCTGGCGTCGCGGCTGGGCGTTGCCGGTTTCGTGGCGTTGCAACTGCCGGGTGAACAACCCCTGCTCACGCAATAACTGGCGGGCATGGCGCTCGCTGTCGGCCTGGATACTGGCCTTGTGCGCCCGCCCGCTGAGGTCCACTGCCTGGTAGCGAAAGGTCGGCATGGCTCAGCCCTGCACCGCGCGCAGCACTTCGGCGAGGCTGGTGTCGCCGCGGCGCAGGCACTCGCTGGCCATGCCGGCCAGGCTCTGCCGACGCCCGGCCAGGTGTTCGTGCATGGCCACTTCGCTGGCGCCGTCGTAGAGCAAGGCGATCAAGCCGGCGTCCAGTTCGATGAATTCATAAAGGCCGAGCCGACCACGATAGCCCGAGCCCTGGCACTGCTCGCAACCCACGGCATGAAATGTCTCACTCAACTCGGCCAGCTCCGGCCACAGCTGCCGCTCGGCCGCCTGTAAGGGCTGCGCTCGGGCACACGGGCACAGACGCCGGACCAGACGCTGGGCCATGACCCCGCGCAGGCACGAGGCAATCAGGAACGGCTCGATGCCCATGTCGCGCAGACGCGTCACCGCGCCGACGGCGCTGTTGGTGTGCAGGGTCGAAAGTACCAGGTGGCCGGTAAGGCTGGCCTGCACGGCGATCTGCGCGGTCTCGCGGTCGCGGATCTCGCCGAGCATGATCACGTCCGGGTCCTGGCGCAGGATCGCCCGCAGGCCGGTGGCAAAGGTCAGCCCGGCGCGCGGGTTGATTGCGGTCTGGCCGATACCGGCAATGGCGTATTCGACCGGGTCCTCGACGGTGAGGATATTGCGGCTGCCGTCGTTGAGGCTGTTGAGGCTGGCGTAGAGGGTGGTGGTTTTACCCGAGCCGGTCGGCCCGGTGCTCAGGACGATGCCATTGGGCCGCGCCAGGCAAGCGCGCAAGCCCTGCTCCACGGCCTGCGGCATACCGAGGTTGGCCAGCGCCAGCAAGCTGGCCTGCTTGTCGAGCACACGCATCACCACCCGCTCGCCATGGATGCCCGGCAGGGTCGACACCCGCACGTCCACTTCACGCCCAGCCGAGCGCAGGGTGATACGGCCATCCTGGGGCTGGCGCTTCTCGGCGATGTCCAGCCGGGCCATGACCTTGATCCGCGACACCAGCATCGCCGACAGCGCTCGCGGTGGGCGCAGCACTTCGCGCAAATGACCGTCGACGCGCAGGCGCACCACCAGGCTCTGCTCGAAGGTCTCGATATGAATGTCCGATGCCTGCAAGCGCAGGGCCTGGGCAAACAGGCCATTGATCAGGCGGATTACCGGCGCTTCGTCATCGCTTTCGAGCAGGTCTTCAATGCGCGGCATTTCGCTCATCAGGCCGTCGAGGTCGACCTGCTCGCCGATGCCTTCGATCAGCGCTGCGGTGGCGCCTTCGCCGGCCTGGTACAGCTGCCCCAGCTGGCTGTCGAAACTGGCGCTGTCCAGGTGGCAGACCTGATCCGGTTGGCCCTGTACGCGCAGCAGTTCCTGCAATTGATCGCTATCGGCATCACTGCGCAGCCACAAGCTCCAGCCAGTCGCCGAAGGCGCCACGGCAAGGCCGGCCTGGCGGGCCAGGCGATAGGGCAACAGTTCCATCACCAGACACCCTCATCCAGGCGCTGGCGGCTGGCCGGGAAGGCCTGCAACAGCTTGCCGTCGTCACTGATGGCCGGCAGCTTGAGGGCGGTGTCCTGTTGCAGGTTGCGGTACTTCTCGGTGCTCAGGCTGGCCAGGCTCGGGCCGTCACGCAGGATCCGCGGGCGAATGAACACCATCAGGTTCTGTTTCACGCCCTGGTGCCCGGAGGAGCTGAACAGCCGCCCCAGCCAGGGAATATCGCCGAGCAACGGCACCTTCTGTTTGCTCGACGTGACCTCGTCACTGATCAGGCCGCCGAGGATCACCAGGCCGTTGTCCTCGACCATGACCTTGGTCTTGATCTCGCGCTTGTTGGTAATCACGTCGCTGGCCGAGGCATTGTCGGCAATCGAGGAGACCTCCTGGACAATATCCAGGCGCACGGTGTTGTCGATGTTGATCTGTGGCTTGATGCGCAGCTTGACCCCGACCTCCTTGCGCTCAATGGTTTGGTAGGGGTTGGTGTTGTCCTGGGTCACGGAGCCGGTGACGAAGGGCACCTCCTGGCCAACCAGGATCGAAGCCTCGGCGTTGTCCAGGGTCAGCAAGGTGGGGGTCGACAGCAGGTTGAAACCGCTTTTGCTTTTCAGCGCGTTGACCAGCACGGCGAAGTTGAAGCCGCCGCCGAAGTTGCCAAAGCCTGCGGTCAGGCCGTTGGTCCCGGACAGCAGCTTGCCCAGTGCGGCATTGTCCTTGGCTGCGGCGGCGCCCGCGATGGCGGCGATACTCGCGCCGCCGGTGCCGAAATTGACCGTGCCGGCGCCGAAGTGCTCATCGGCGAACAGCCACTGCACGCCCAGCTCTTCGGCGCGTGAATCCGAGACTTCGGCAATGATCGCCTCGACCACCACCTGCGCCCGGCGCACATCCAGTTGCTCGACGATGTTGCGATAGGCCGCCAGCTCACTGTCGGGGCCGACCATGACCACGGCGTTGGTGCCTTCTTCGTACTCCAGGCGGATACCCGAGCTGCTCACTGGCGGCAGCGCCTTGTCATCCTTGCCACCTTCGCCCGTTCCGGCTGGCAGGCTGTCCTGGCTGAGGCTACGCAGCACCTTGACCACTTCGCTGGCGTTGGCGTGACGCAGGTAGATCACCTGGGTGTTGGAACTGCGCAGGTTATCGCCGGGGCGATCCAGTTGCGCGAGCAAGGCCCGCACCCGCTCACGGCTGTCGGCACTGCCGCGCACCAGCAAGGCATTGCTGCGCGGATCGGCCACCACCTGGGCGCTGTCGGCGCCCTGCTCGCGGGCCAGCAACTGGCTGATCAACTTGCTGGTGTCGTTGGCGCTGGCATGTTGCAGCGGCATCACCTGCATCGGTTCGTCACTGACCTGGTCGAGCTGCAGCAACAGGCTGTCGATGCGCTCCAGGTTGCTGCGCCAGTCGGTGATCACCAACAGGTTGGCCGCCGGATACGGAGTGATCACCCCAACCCGTGGATCGATCAGCGGCTTGAGAATCCCCAGCAGTTGCTCGCTGGCGGCATTGCGCACATTGAACACCCGGGTGGCGACACCGTCGCTGCCTTGCGCCGATTTGCCCGCGCGCTCCACCGGTACCGGCTCAAGCCGTGCAGCCTGGTCGGGGACGATCTTGACGCTGCCGTTGGGCAGGTCGACGGCGGCAAAACCCTGGGCCCGCAGCTGGGCCAGGAAGATGTCGTAGATCGCTTCGCTGTCGTGACGATCGACGGTGCGCACAGTGACCTTGCCCTTGACCCGCGGATCGACGATGAAGGTGGTGCCGGTGATCTGCGAAACACTGTCGATGAACTCGCTCAGTTCGGTGTCGACGAAATTGACTTCGTACAACGGCGTCTCGTTGTCATCCAGCGCCACCGGCTCTTCGGCCCATGCCAGGTTGAGGCCCAGGCTCAGCACGCTGGCCAGGCAGAGTCTTGCGATCATCATTCATCCTTGGCGCTTGAAGCCGGTCACGGCGGGCCGTGGCGGCCAGGGCAGGCGTTCGCGCCGCCCCTGGTTGTCGAAAATCAGGCCCTGGTCGTCGATGCTCTCAAGGACGATGCCCGGGGCCAGGCGCTGGCCACGGCGCACGGTGCGCGTGGCCTGGCCGTAACGCAGCACCACTACGGTGGCGCTCAGCGGCACGGCCCTGAGGCCGCCCAGGTACTGCAGCGGTAAACGGGTCAGCGGCACGCCGCCGCTGTCGGCCTCGGCCTGCCAGTGGCCGAGCATCAGGCCCGGCAATGGCGTAGCGTCCTGTACCTGGGCCACTGCCGGCACAGGTGCCCGGCTGAGCTGCAGCACGCACTGGGCGGCGAGCCAGGCGGCCAGGGTCAGCAGTGCGCCGCTGAACAGGCGCGAGACGCTGATCACGCGTTCAACTCACGCGGATGCCAGCCGGGATGGCCCTGGACATAGCGCAGCTGCGGCAATTGCAATGCCGACAGTTGCCAGTCGGCTGGCTGTTTCGACAGCCAGGCTTCGACCCGTTGCCACAGTGGCTCGCCGCTGCTGGAGGCGTACTGCAGGCCGAAGGTGCGGCACTGTCCTTGCACTTCGCTGAAACCGGACACGCGCTTGCCGCTCGGGCTGTAGCTGAGCTGCCAGGGCTGGCCCAGCCAGCGCGGCAGGTCCTGGCTGTTGTCGAGTAACAGCGGGTCGCCAAACAGTTGCTCGGCGGCGTTTTCCAATACCTGTTCGACTTGCCGGGCGGGCGCTTCGACCACCGGCGCCGGGTAGCTGCCGGTCAGGCTGATCAGGTGTTCGCGAGTGATGGCCTGGCCGGCGGCCAGGGGGCTGTCGTAACGCAGGCCTGGCAACAGCACCGGGTAGTCGCTGTCGGCCGACAGCGCTTGATGCAGCACGCGGTCCCAACTGCCGCCACGCGTATCGCGGCGCCACAGTGCCTGCGGTGCCCGGGCCAGGGGTTGATCGAGCCAGGCGGCGTGACCGGCGCGTTGCTGCGCCAACAGCCCACGCAACTGCGCCGCACGGGCCTGGGCGGTGGGCGTCAGGCTGCTGTCGAAAGCTGGGTGAAAGTGAGCGCTGAACTGCCATTGCCCGCCAGCGCGTTGGCAGCGGACTTGAAAGGCGCCGCTGGCCCGGCTGCCGGCAAACAGCACTGGCACCCGCTTGCCACTGGCTTGCAGCACGCTGACCGGTTCGGGCCAGAAGTCCTGGCCACGGGCGCAGAGCAACAGGTCGGCGTCGCTCAAACGCTCGGCCAGCCACAAGCCCGGGCCGGTGCCGACATCGGCCAGGGCGATCACCAGTTCGGCTTGGCCGCGGGCCTGCTCGAAGGCCGGCAACAGCGATTGGTACCACTGTTTGAGCGAGGCTTTCTGGTCCTGGGCATAGGGGTCGGTGATGCCGACCACTGCAACCCGTACCCCGCCACGGCGAATGACCGTCAACGGCGTAACACCCAGCGCAGCGGACTGCTCCGGGGCAAGACCTGCGCCCAGCACAGCCTACCCATATTGCCGATAAAGCCCGCTGCAACGCTGCGGCCAGAGCACCCGCTCATCGCTGCTGACGCGCACGTCGCTGGCCAGCAATTGGCTGCCTTCAACACCACTGCCACCCTGGGTCAGGTAGGCCAGGCCACTGCCGTTCCAGCCCTGGCCGTTCTCCAGGGTCAGGCAGTTCCCGGCCCCGGCGGTTTGGCGCAGTTGCTCCAGCACAGCCGCCAGCACCGCATAGCCACCGGTGCGCACGCCATCGGCCAGGTTGGCATCGAGCAGCGGGTTGAGTTCGGCTCGCGCCTGGCGGGCGCTGGCGCCGGTCATCCAGGGTGCCTGGCCCAGGTGGGTCACCGGCCCCAGGCGCGTGGCCGGGACCACCGGTTTGCCCGCCTGGCGGGCGTCGAGGGTGTCGGCGAAATACAGCACATCCAGCCAAGCATCGTTGCCGGTCGACGTCCCGCCCAGACCCGCACAGGCCGTGAGCAGCGGCGCCGCAGCGCCAACGCCAATCCAGTTCAACACTTCCCGTCTGTGCATGTTCAGCCTGTCCCGTCGCCTTCGCGCTTGTTGGTTGTCGGGCCGGGATATTGGGGCGCCTGGATTACAGTTTGATGGCAGTTAATCGACAGCCCAGGCAAAACCTCAGGCAAATCAGGTGGTAACGATTTATTTCTTCAACGCCTTTTAACAAAACTGCCAATCAATCATCACACTTGCTCACTAAAGTCCCGGTTTCTTTCACGCCGCATCATTGAACAAAAGGAACTGAACTGATGAGTCGAGACACCGGCGACAACCTGAACCGCAACCCAAGTGGCAACCTGCCCATGGACAGCGTTCTGGAGTCTTACCTGAGCCGCCGCAGCGTGGTACGCGGTGGCCTGGGCGCCGCGATCGCGATGATTGCCGGGACTGGCCTGACGGGCTGCTTTGACAGCAGTGATTCGGATGACGACGATCCGGTGGTCGAGCCGCCAACCCCGCCGAAACTGAAACTGGGCTTTACCTCCATCCCCGGCTCGCGCACTGACGCCTGCGTGGTCGCCGCCGGTTACACCGCCTATGTCCTGGCGCCCTGGGGCACACCGCTGAACACCAGCGCCAACCCGTGGAAAGCCGACGGCAGCAACACCGCCGCCGACCAGGCCAACTCGGTGGGCATGCACCATGACGGCATGCATTTCTTCCCCATCAACGGCAGCTCCGAAGACGGTCTGCTGGCGATCAACCACGAGTACATCGACGCCGACGCCCTGCACCCCAACGGCCCGACCAGCGACGGCAGCGGCAAGCGTCCGGTCGAGGAAGTACGCAAGGAGATCAACGCCCACGGCGCCGGGGTGATCCGCCTGAAGAAAGTCAGCGGCCGCTGGCAGGTGGTCGACAATGACCCACTGAACCGCCGCTTCACTACCGCCACGGTGATGAACATCGCCGGCCCCCTGCGCGGCAGCGACCACGTCAAGACGCGCTTCTCGAAGAGCGGCACCCAGGCCCGCGGCACCAACAACAACTGCGGCAACGGCTACACCCCGTGGGGCACCTACCTGACCTGCGAAGAGAACTGGCCGGGGATTTTCGTCAACACCAGCACCCCCCTGCCGGCCGACCAGAAGCGCATCGGCGTAAGCACCAAGGCCGGTAACTACAAGTGGGAAAGCGTGGCGGGCGATCCGACCGAAGTGGATGGCGAATTCAGCCGCTTCAACGTCACCCCGAGCGGCGCCAGCGCCACCGACGACTTCCGTAACGAGGCCAGCACCTACGGCTACATTGTCGAGATCGACCCGTACAACGCCAGCACCCTGGCGGTGAAACGCACGGCGCTCGGCCGTTTCCGCCATGAAGGCTGCTGCCCGGGCCTGCCGGTAGTGGGCAAGCCGCTGGTCTGGTACATGGGCGACGACTCGAACAACGAATATTTGTACAAGTTCGTCTCCACCGCGCTGTGGGAAGCGGCCGATGCCACCCCGGCCGACCGCCTGGCCACCGGCAACAAGTACATGGACCAGGGCAAGCTGTATGTCGCCCGCTTCAATGCCGACGGCTCAGGGGTGTGGTTGCTGCTCGACGTCAACACCCCGACCAGCAGCGGCAAGACCCTGGGTTCGATCTACGGCGACCTGCCGGGCATTATCCTCAACACCCGCGGCGCTGCCGACGCGCTGGGCGCAACGCCGATGGACCGCCCGGAATGGACCACGGTCAACCCGCTCAATGGCGACGTCTACCTGACCCTGACCAACAACAGCGCGCGCACCGCCGCCAAGGTCGATGCCGCCAACCCGCGCGGGCCGAACCGCCATGGTCATATCATCCGCTGGCACGACAGCGACAATCACCTGAGTTTCACCTGGGACATCTTCGTGTTTGGTGCCAACGCCGCCGGTACCGCCGACATCAACCGCTCGGGCCTGACCGAACTCAACCAGTTCGCCAGCCCCGACGGCATGAGTTTCGATAGCCGCGGCATCCTCTGGTTCCAGACCGACAACGGCGAAAAAACCCTGACCGACTACACCAACGACCAGATGCTGGCGGTGATCCCTACCGACCTGGTGAATGCCGCTGGCAAGCAGGTCCCGGTCAACGCCCAGAACCAGGTCGACCTGCGTCGCTTCTTCGTCGGCCCCAACGGCTGCGAAGTCACCGGCATTGCCTTCACGCCGGACAACAAGTCGATCTTCGTCAACATCCAGCACCCGGACAACTGGCCGTCCACCGATGTTGCCACCACCGTTACCCCGGCCGGCACCAAGGTGCGCCCACGGGCATCGACCGTGGTGATCCAGCGTGCCGATGGCGGTGAGATCGGCGTGTAACTCCAGAGCGGGTAACCTAAGCGCAGCGCAGCGCAGCCCTTACCAAGGCTGCGCTGTACGGCTGATCACCTGCACCTGCTGGGCCGGCACCAGCGCGTGCCATTGCACGATCCCTCGTGCCCGCAGCTGAAACTCGCTGCGCATCTTCTGCCCGTCCTGTTCGAACTCCAGTTGCAAGGCAAAGTCACCGCTGTTAAGCAACAAGCCTTCGCTCAACCGCGCGAATGTTGCGTCGTCCATCGCCCCCAGTGCCTGGCGCAACGCCCCTGCATCGTGATAACCGCCAGCAGGCCGGCCAGTGATAATCCGGGTCAGCAGCGAACGCGACACCTCGCCTTCGTACAGCGCTTCAAGCAATGGCAACTGCTCCAGACTCAAGGCATTGGCGTTAAGGCGCCAGCCGCTGGTCTGAGGCAAGACGCACAACTGCGGATAGCGTTGCTGCCGGCTGGCATCGGGCTCAAGCAAAAGGTTCAGTTCACTCATGTCGACCATCATCTGGTTGGCCGCCAGGCGCGCAGGTGACTGGCGCAGGTACTGGTCGCTCTCGGCGCCGCTGAGTCGGGCTTGGCCGTCGCTGTCGATCCAGTCGGCCAGGGCATCGGTCAAGCGTTGCGCGGCCATGTCATCGCCAAGCAGGTAGCGCAATTGCCGCGCGGCACGTTCGCTCTCTTCGCCAATCAGCGCGTTGACGTTGAAGCAGCTGTGCAGGTCGCGGATGCGCAAGGCCGCCGAACCGCCGGCAAAGGCATAAGACAACGGCTGCCCGCGCAGCGCTTGCCAGAACAGCGGGCTGGCGCGCCAGGCCGGGTCTTTCAGCGCCTGCTCGGCAAAGGCCAGGCCGGCGGTTTCCATGGCCCTGGCCTGCACCCGTTGCTGCACCAGGCGCACGCTGTCGATCTGCTGACGGCCGTCCTGCACCAGCCAGGTCAGGCCGCCTGCGAGCATCGCCAGCACCACCAGCACCATCAACAGCGCCGCCCCTTGTTGCCGCTTCGCACTCATGAACTGCACATCCCGAACCAATGAGCCGTCAGTCAACACAACGGATGTTGCAGGCACATGGCAAATACATCTGCACGTCACTTTTGCGTCACAAAGCGCAGGCAGGATAAGGCCTTCTTTTTCATGAGCTTGGAGCGTTTTTCATGGGTGGTATCGGGATCTGGCAGTTGCTCATCGTTTTGGTGATCGTCTTCATGCTGTTCGGCACCAAGCGCCTCAAGGGCCTGGGTGCGGACGTCGGTGATGCGATCCAGGGTTTTCGCAAATCCATGGGCAACGGCCCGGCCACGGACGAAGCCGTAAGCCCGGTCAAACCCCAGGCGCCGCTGCAGGCAGACAGCGTGCAGCACACGGAACGCCAGCGCTGATGTTCGAAGTCGGTTTTACCGAGCTGCTGCTGGTGGGCATCGTCGCTTTACTGGTGCTCGGCCCCGAGCGCCTGCCGACGGCGGCGCGCACCCTGGGCCGCGGCCTGGGCCAGGCCAAGCGCACCATGGCCGCGATCAAGGCCCAGGTCGACCGCGAACTGGACACCCAGGCCTTGAGCCAGGAACTCGATGCCGTGGCGTTGCAGCGCCTTGAGCAGGACCTGCGCCGCGGCGTCAGCCTGCAGCCGGACCACAGCCCAACCAGCGGAAACCCCTGATGAACACAGCAAGCCAAGACCCGGGCATGCCGCTCACCGCTCACCTGCGCGAACTGCGCAGGCGCCTGGTGCGCTGCCTGCTGGCCATCGCCGTGGTATTCCTCGGCCTGTTCCCGTTTGCCCAGACCCTGTATACCCAGGTCTCGGAACCGCTGCGCCATTACCTGCCCGAAGGCGCGAGCATGATCGCCACCAGCGTCACCTCGCCGTTTCTCGCGCCGTTCAAACTGACTCTGATGGCGGCGCTGTTCGTGGCCATGCCGGTGCTGTTGCACCAGGCCTGGAGCTTCATTGCCCCGGCGATGTACCGCCAGGAACGGCGCATCGCCCTGCCGTTGCTGGTGTCGAGCATCGTGCTGTTCTACTCGGGCATGGCCTTCGCCTTCTTCGTGGTCTTCCCGATGATGTTCGGCTTCTTTGCCAGCGTCACCCCGGATGGCGTGGCGATGATGACCGACATCGGCCTGTACCTGGACTTCATCCTCGCCCTGTTCCTGGCCTTCGGCCTGGCGTTCGAAATCCCGGTGGCGACCTTCATCATCGTCTGGGCCGGGGTCACCGACGTCGGTACCCTGCGCAAAAGCCGCCCCTATGTGATCGTCGGTTGTTTCGTGGTTGGCATGCTGCTGACCCCGCCGGATGTGTTCTCGCAAACCCTATTGGCGGTGCCGATGTGGATATTGTTTGAAGTCGGATTACTGGCCTGTGCTGCGGTCGAGCGCAAGGGCAACCAGGAAATCGCCTGCAACAACTGACAAGTGGTATTGACGTGGTATTCAAGTGGTATTAAATTTTTAATACCACTCGCCACCTGAAGCCACCGCCATGCCTCCGTTGACCGCCCTGCGCCCCGACGACACCCTGGCCACCCCGCTTTACCTTCAGTTGGCGCGCAATCTGGAACAGGCCATCCACGCCGGGCAGTGGAAAGCCGAACAGGCCCTGCCTTCGGAAAGAAGCCTCAGCGAAGCCCTGGACATCTCCCGGGTTACCGCGCGCAAGGCCCTGGAAGTGCTGCTCGAACAAGGCTTGATCCGCCGCATCCAGGGCTCTGGTACGTTCATCACCCCGCGCCTGGAACAACCGCTCTCACGCCTGTCGAGCTTCAGCGAAATGCTCCGCCTGAAGGGCTTTACCCCAAGCTCGCAGTGGCTGGAGCGCAGCGTCGACGCGCCGTCGGCCGATGAGCTGGTGCGCCTGGGCCTGTCGCCCAACGAACAGGTGGTACACCTCAAGCGCCTGCGCAAGGCCGATGACATCGTCATGGCCGTCGAATACAGCACCCTGCCCGCGCACTTGCTGGGCAACCCGGAAGCTATCGGCGATTCGCTGTACCAGTACCTCGACCAGATCGGCAAGCCGGTGGTGCGCGCCCTGCAACACATTCGCGCGATCAATGCCAGCGCCGAGCTGGCGGCGCGGGTCGGCATCGAGCCCGGCACCGCCATGCTGCTGATGACCCGGGTCGGCTACCTCGACGACAACACCCCCATCGAACTGACCGACACCTACTGCCGGGACGACTACTACGACTTTGTCGCCGAGCTGCGACGCTAGCGGAGCCCCCATGAGCGAACACAACATACTCACCCCGACGGGCTGGGTACGCGGACGCCTGTTGCTGCGTGACGGCCGCGTCGCCGCCATCGACGGCCAGCCGTGCGACCCGCAGAGCAACGATCTGCCCTACCTGCTGCCGGGTTTCATCGACTTGCACGTGCACGGCGGCGGTGGCAGCGACATCATGGAAGGCGCCGCGGCGTTCGCCACCATCGCCCGTACCCACGTGCGCTTCGGCACCACGTCGTTGCTGGCCACCACCATGACCGCGCCGAAGGAAGAGCTGACCCAGGTGCTCGCGGCCCTCGGTGAGTACGTTCGCCAGCCGCGCAGCGACGGCGCCCGGGTCCTCGGCGTGCATCTGGAAGGCCCGTACATCAACCCCGGCAAACTCGGCGCGCAGCCGAACTTCGCTCACCTGGGGCTGCTCGAAGAGGTCGACGCCTATATGGCCCTGGCTCCGATCAAGGTCATCACCATCGCCCCGGAAGTCGCCGGCCACCTGCCGTTGATCCGCACCTTGAGCGAACGCGGCGTGCGCCTGCAGATCGGCCACACCCTGGGCAGCTACGAAGAAGGCGTGGCGGCCCTGGAAGCCGGCGCCACCAGTTTTACCCACCTGTATAACGCCATGAGCCCGCTGCACCACCGCGAACCAGGCATCGTCGGCGCAGCCCTGGCTCACGCACGCTTTGCCGAGCTGATTCCCGACCTGCTGCATGTGCACCCCGGCGCCATCCGTGTGGCCCTGCGCTCGATCCCCTGCCTGTACTGCGTAACCGACTCCACCGCCGCCGCGGGCATGCCCGATGGCGAGTACAAGCTTGGCAGCCACACCGTGACCAAATGCCTGGGCGGCGTGCGCTTGCCCGACGGCACCCTGGCCGGCAGCACCCTGACCATGGACCAGGCCCTGCGCAACCTGGTGAAGATCGGCCTGCCCCTGGCCGAAGCCTCCCAGCGCCTGTCGCAGTTTCCCGCCGACTACCTCGGCCTGCAAGCGCGCGGGCGCCTGCAGCCCGGTAGCTGGGCCGACGCCGTGACCCTGGATCGCAACCTCAACCTGATCGGCGTAATGGTCGAAGGAGAACACCTTGAGCTCTAAGATGCTTGCCGAAGCCCTGGCCTCTGCCACCGTTGTGCAGACCCAGTTGCAGCGCTGCGACGCGCGTATTGCCAGCGTCGCCGAACAGCTGCGTAGCCTCGCGCCGCAGGTAGCCCTGACGGTCGCCCGTGGCAGCTCGGACCACGCCGCCAGTTACTTTGCCTACCTGACCATGCAGCAGCTTGGCCTGCCGGTGGCCTCGCTGCCGATGTCGGTGGTGACCCTGCAGAACTCGCCCCTGCAGGTGCGCGGCCAAGTGGCCCTGGGCTTCTCCCAGTCGGGCCAGAGCCCGGACCTGGTCAACAGCCTGCGCACCCTGCGCGAGCGCGGCGCCACCACCCTGGCGCTGGTTAACGCCGAGGACTCACCACTAGAGCATGCCTGCCAGTACCACCTGCCGCTGTGTGCCGGCCCCGAGTTGAGCGTTGCCGCGACCAAGAGCTTTATCGCCACCCTCAGCGCCAGCGCCCGTCTGATCGCCCACTGGCAGCAAGACCCGGCGCTGCTCGAAGCCGGCCTCGCCCTGCCCGGGCAACTGCGTGAAGCGGCAGAACAGGACTGGAGCCTGGCCATCGAGCAACTGCGCGATTGCCAGCGGCTGATGGTCATCGGCCGGGGCGCCGGGTTTGCCGTCGCCCAGGAAGCAGCACTCAAGTTCAAGGAAACCTCGGCAATCCAGGCCGAAGCCTTCAGCAGCGCCGAAGTGCGTCACGGCCCGATGGCACTGATCGATGCCCATTACCCGTTGCTGGTATTGGCGCCTCGTGGCGTGGAGCAGGCGGGCCTGTTGCAACTGGCCGAAGACATGCGCCAGCGCGGCGCCACGGTGCTGCTGGCGGCGCCGGCGGACGTCCCCCGGCGCAACCTGACCTTGAGCAGCGCCGCCCACCCGGGCCTTGATCCGTTGCTGGCGATCCAGAGCTTCTATGTCATGGCTGCAGGCCTGGCCGAGGCACGTGGCATGGACCCGGATCAGCCCCGTCACTTGAGCAAAGTGACCCGAACTCACTGAGGCACCGAGGACCTTGCGTATGCCCAACAACAAGAACATCACCCTCCATGCCCCCCTCGAAGGCCCGCTGTTGCCACTGGACCAGGTGCCCGACCCGGTGTTCGCTGGCGGCACCCTGGGCAACGGCATCGCCATCGACCCGCTCAACGACTGCTTGCAGGCCCCCTGCGCCGGCACCGTCATCCACCTGGCGAAAACCCTGCACGCGCTGACCCTACGTGCCGACAACGGCGCCGAGATCCTTATGCACATCGGCCTTGATACCGTGCAGTTGCAGGGCCGCGGCTTCGAAGCGCTGGTGGCCAATGGCGAGCGCGTCGAACGGGCTCAGCCGCTGATTCGTTTTGACCTGGACCTGGTCGCACAACACTGCACCAGCCTGATCACCGTCATAATCCTGAGCAATAGCAGCGAATACCGATTGCTGCCGCGCACGACCCGTTCGGTGGCCCTGGGTGCGCCATTGCTGGATGTCATTCCCAACGCTGGCGTCGGCGCAGTCAAAGCTGCCAGCGCAGGTGAGACAGTGCGCGGTAGCACCAAGGTAGCCCATCACGGCGGCCTGCATGCGCGCCCTGCAGCATTACTGCGCCAGACCGCCCAAGGTTTCGCCAGCCACGCCGAACTGCACTTCAACGGCCAGGTCGCCGCGCTCAACAGCCTGGTGGCGATCATGGGACTGGGGGTGGGTGAGCAGGATGAAGTCGAAATCGTCTGCAGCGGTGCCGACAGTACGCCAGCCTTGCACGCCTTGTTGGCGGCAGTCGCCACAGCGACCGTCGGTGAACAGCATGCCGGCCCTGCCGTCAGCGTCCAGGCCAAACCCGTCGCCAACCTGGAGCCCGGCATTCTCAATGGTGTATGCGCATCACCTGGCCTGGCCAGCGGTCCGTTGGCGCGCCTGGATGCCATTCGCCTGCCGCACGACTCCGGCGGCCATCAACCCGGCCCGCAGCATCAAGCCCTGAACGCCGCGCTAGCCAGCGTCAAGGCCGCCATTGAAGCTGACCTGCAGCACCTGCAACAGGGCGATGCCGCGGCCATCTTCGAAGCGCACCTGGCACTGCTCGACGATCCGTCGCTGATCGACGCCGCGCGCCAGTGCATCGACCAGGGCAGCGCCGCCAGCCACGCCTGGAGCCAGGCCATCGACACCCAGTGCGCAATCCTCAAGGCACTCGACAAGCCGCTGCTGGCCGAGCGCGCCAACGACCTGCAGGATTTGCAGCAACGGGTATTGCGCGCCCTGCTCGGCGAAACCCGCGAGCTCGAGTTGCCACCCTCGGCGATTGTCGTCGCCCATGAACTGACGCCCTCGGACCTGCTGCTGCTCGACAAGCACGCGGTAGCCGGGCTGTGCATGGTCGCCGGGGGCGCCACTTCGCACGTTGCCATCCTCGCCCGCGCCCGTGGCCTGCCGTGCCTGGTTGCCCTGGGCCCGGAGCTGCTGAACCTGCAAGCCGGCCAGGTTCTGGTGGTGGACGGCGAGCAGGCCCGACTGGAAACCGCACCGGATGCCGAACGCCTGGCCGAAGTCGCGCAGCTTCGCCAGCACCAGCAGCAACGCCGCCAACAGCAACAAGCCGCCGCCCAGGGCAGCGCCCAGACCCGTGACGGGCGCCTGATCGAAGTCGCCGCCAATGTCGCCTCGGCGGCCGAAGCTGCCCAGGCCCTGAGCCTGGGCGCTGACGGCGTCGGCCTGTTACGCACCGAGTTCCTCTTCGTCGACCGTCACACCGCCCCGGATGAACAAGAGCAGCGCGGCGCCTATCAGGCCGTGCTGGATGCCATGGGCGATCGTCCGGTAATCATCCGTACCATCGATGTCGGCGGCGACAAGCAACTGGACTACTTGCCCCTGCCCCACGAAACCAACCCAGTGCTCGGTCTGCGCGGCATTCGCCTGGGCCAAGTGCGCCCCGAACTGCTCGACCTGCAATTGCGTGCCCTGCTGCAGGTCAGCCCGCAGCGCCGCTGCCGGATCATGCTGCCGATGGTCAGCGAGGTCGATGAGCTGCTGGAAATCCGCCAGCGCCTGGACCACCTGACCAGCGAACTGGGCATCAACCAGCGCGCCGAACTTGGGGTGATGATCGAAGTTCCGGCCGCCGCCCTGCTCGCCGAGCGCCTGGCCGAACACGCCGATTTTTTCTCGATCGGCACCAACGACCTGTCCCAATACACCCTGGCCATGGACCGTGACCACGCGGGCCTGGCCGCCCGCGTCGACGCCCTGCACCCGGCGCTGCTGCGCCTGATTGACCTGACCTGCCAGGGCGCCGCCCGCCATGGCCGCTGGGTCGGGGTGTGCGGCGCCCTGGCCTCCGAGCCGCTGGCCACCGCAGTGCTGGTTGGCCTCGGGGTCAGCGAGCTGTCGGTCAGCGCCCCGCAGGTCGGCGAGATCAAGGAGCGCGTGCGCCAGCTCGACAGCAGCGAATGCCGCACCTTCAGCCAGCAGCTGCTGGGCCTGTCCAGCGCCCGCGCCGTGCGCCAGGCCTGCCGCGATTTCGCCGCACGCCCGCTACACCACCGCCACTCCCCACTTAGCACAGAACAATAACCGGAGAGCACCATGTACCAGCACTTCATCCAGGGCCTGCAACGGCTCGGCCGCGCCCTCATGTTGCCCATCGCCATCCTGCCGATTGCCGGCCTGCTGCTGCGCCTGGGCGATACCGACCTGTTGAACATCGCCCTGATCCACGATGCCGGCAACGCGATCTTCGCCAACCTGGCGCTGATTTTCGCCATCGGCATCGCCGTCGGCTTTGCCCGCGACAACAACGGTACGGCGGGCCTGGCCGGAGCCATCGGTTACCTGGTACTGGTCTCGACTCTCAAGGTCATCGACCCGCACATCGACATGGGCATGCTCGCCGGGATTATCGTAGGACTGCTGGGTGGTGCGCTGTACAACCGTTTCAAGGACATCAAACTGCCCGAGTACCTGGCCTTCTTCGGTGGCCGGCGTTTCGTGCCGATTGCCACCGGCTTGTCGGCGGTGGGCCTGGGCCTGCTGTTCGGTTTGATCTGGCCGCATGTGCAGGATGGCATCAATAGCCTGGGCAAGCTGATGCTCGACAGCGGCAGCATCGGCGCGTTCTTCTTCGGCGTGCTCAACCGCCTGCTGATCGTCACTGGCCTGCACCATATCCTCAACAACCTGGTGTGGTTCGTGTTCGGCAGCTTCCAGGGCGCCAACGGCTTGGTTGTAACCGGTGACCTGACCCGCTACTTCGCCGGCGATCCGCAAGCCGGGCAGTTCATGGCCGGGATGTTCCCGATGATGATCTTCGGCCTGCCTGCCGCTTGCCTGGCCATGTACCGTCATGCCCTGCCGGGGCGGCGCAAACTGATTGGCGGCATCCTCCTGTCGATGGCCCTGACCTCGGCCCTGACCGGCGTTACCGAGCCGATCGAATTCGCCTTCATGTTCCTCGCGCCCTTGCTGTTCCTGATCCATGCCGTGCTCACCGGGCTGTCCATGGCCCTGTGCGACCTGCTCAATATCCGTCTGGGCTTTACCTTCTCCGGTGGCGCCATCGACATGGCCCTGGGCTGGGGCCGCTCGACCAACGGCTGGATGGTGCTCCCGGTAGGGCTTTTGTATGCGCTGGTGTACTACTTCGTTTTCGACTTCTGTATCCGCCACTTCAACCTGAAAACCCCGGGCCGCGAAGACCAGCCCAGCGAAGAAGCTCCAGTCCAGGACGCTAGCGCACCACGCGGCACGCGCTACATCGATGCCCTCGGCGGTGCCGGCAACCTGCTGTCGGTGGACGCCTGCACCACGCGCCTGCGCCTGCTGCTCAAGGACCGTGGCCTGGCCCAGGACGGCGTGCTGAAAACCCTCGGCGCCATGGCCGTGGTGCGTCCGGGTTCAGGTGGCAGCCTGCAGGTAGTGGTCGGGCCGCTGGCCGACACCATTGCCGACGAGATCCGCAACCAGTTGCCCCATGCCCTGGCGAATGTCGTCGAGCAACCGCAGGTGAAAGCCGAGGCGAGCGAAAGCATGGCTGCTGAAGACTGGCTGAGTGCATTGGGTGGCAAGGACAACTTGTTGAAAGTGGATTGCGTGGCTCTGACCCGGGTGCGGGTCGAGCTCAAGGATGCGCGCAAGGTGGTGCGCGAGCGCCTGCTGGCGTTGGGGTGCCAGGGGGTCAGTCCGCTGGCGGACGGGACCTGGCATTTGCTGCTGGGCAAGCGTGCTGCTGCCTTGAGCCAGGCGTTGCAGGGCTGAAAAGCATCGCGGGGCAAGACGGTGCTAACCGGTGACGGCCCGCTGCGGCTGGGTATTCCCCGAGACCGGGATGGCAGGCCGTTATCGGCCCACCCACACAAAATCTGACAGCCCCAGCGGGAGGCGTTGCCCGCTCCAACAGGAGCGTGAGCGCTAGCATGCTGGGGGCTCCATCCTCGATGAGCCCCCGCCATGACCTCTTCACCCGCGACCCTGACAACCACCTTCGCGCTGGATCGACTGACCGAAATTGCCGAGTCGCTTTCACCGCAAGCCTTGCGCTCGATGCTCGCCCCGGTATTCGGAGACGACCTGCCAGAGACCTGCTACCAAAGATTGCACGACGCACTGCGCGACGGCGCGCTGGCCAGCCCTGACCACCAGATCGGCCCACAGGCGTTAGGCAAAGCCAGCTACGACAATGCCACCCGCATCATCCACCTGCACCCCGAGGTGATCGAGAACGCGCTGCGACAACCGCAGGCCGCCTGCGAGCTGGCCACCATCCTGCTGCACGAGTTCGGCCACCACCTGGACAACGTCCTGCGCCAGGACTTCGCACCTCGCCTGGCCGATGGCCGTGCCAGCGTCGCCGAAGACGCCCAGGGCGAAGAGGGTGCCCGCTTTGCCTACCTGTTCTGCAACGTCGCGCCCCTCGAGCCGGGCAAGCTGACAGTCGCCAGGCTGTGCGCGGGTGTTCGAGATACCCACTTGCAGGTGGACCACCCTGCGCTACGACGCTTCATCCGCCTGAGCCAGGGCGAGGATGCCCAACGCGCCGATAGCCACAACGCCCGCCACGAAGGCTTTTCTGCGGGGGGCGGTGACAAGCGGCATCCCGAGCGGTCCTGGGGCCACGGGTCGATCGAGGAGGATCTCAAGTACGCAGGCTTCAACGAACAGCAACGCAAGGCGATCTACTTTGGCAACTGGTTGCGCGACTATTCGCAGTTGCTCGACCCCAAGCTGGTCCGCGCACCCGACGCGCCGAAAGACTTCCCCGCCAAGTTTTCAAGGGAGGTCCTGACACAGCTCGTCGACCTGCTGGCGCTGAAGACCTTCCCCAGCCTGCAAGGCACACCGCAGGAGCGCAGCCACTATGTGGTCACCCCGCAGATGCTTGGGGTGTATCGGCCGAGCGAACACATCGACAACCCCTACAACCCTAGCGCATCGACCTTCGACCCACGCACCATCGACCCGGATTTCGAAGCGCCGGTCGCCCACGACGACCCGCTGCTTCAGGTCGACCCGAAAACCTCCATGAAGCGCCACATCTTCACCTCGGTCGACTACATGTGCGAGCGCCTGCGCGATGCCATGGCAACGGGCCCCACCCCCAAAGGCCTGCGCGAGTTTGGCGCGGCCCTGCACGTGCTGGAGGATTACTTCGCTCACTCCAACTACGCCGAACTCAGCCTGCGCAAACAGGGGCACAAGGCGGTGTTGCCATGGACCGGGAAAACCGATTGCAGGCACGCTTGGCCCGTCGTCACGGGCATGTTCGCCGGCACCGACGTGATCGCCAGCCTGGCCGAGCCGATGGCGAAGGTGTTGTTCAAGACTTCCGGCAGTTTCGAGAGCATCACACCCGGGCAGCGCGCGGACTCGGAGCTCGCCCTGCTGATCCTGCTACGCGACCATCCCGACCCGAAGTGGCAGGCGTATCTGCAGACGTCTCTGGAAGTGCGCGACGCCCTGGCGGACATTCCCGGGTTCAATGGGCTGAGGCGGGTCTCCTGGATCAGCAGCTCGCCCATTCGCCATACGCAGGACCTGATGAAGATGGGCTACCAGGCCGTCCTCAACCTGATCGGCAACACCGTCGACGACCTGCAAACCCTGCGTAAAGACAACCCCAATACATCCGGTTCGACCAACCCGACCCATTCCCAGCTCGCCAAGGACCATGACGTCCACCCCTTGCATACCCTGGCCAGTCTGATGGCGCGCGTTGCGGTACGGAACGTGGGCCTTGCCATGTACAAGCACTGGGAAGGCGGGCGGCTCCTCGACCCGGTAAAGGTCGCACGCAGTTACTTCACCCACCCCAACGACAGCGACTGGCAGGACGAACTGGTCAGCGTATGGGCAAGCGAGCACAGCGCAGAGATAAAGCGGGCCGGCAAAGCCTCCGTGTTCGACACGCCGCACGGGCATGAGCACCCGGACATCGACACCAGCGTCTGGGAGCGCATCCGTGGGTTGTTCAGATAAGCGCCTGTAAAAACGACAAGCCCCGGCAGGAGGCTGCCGGGGCTTGTCGTTTTGTAGCAGCGAGGCGTCAAGGCCCTCAGAAGTCAGCCAGCGGCCAGACCTCGTACGCCGGGGTCTCGTAGGGGTGGCTCTGCTTCAATGCAGTGACGACCTGCCCAACCAGCCCATCGGCCACTACCAGTTCGACCTTCCACTCCTCCACCACCTCGACCTGGCCGGCCTGCCCGAGAAACGGCTGGCTGCCGTCCAGCGGGCGGAACTGGCCCTGGCCCAGCACCTGCCAGGCGCAGCAGTCATAGTCGCCGATGCGCCCGCCGCCGGCGGCGAACACTGCGGCCTTGACCACCTCCACATGGCTTGGCGGGACGAAGAAGGCGAGCTTGTACACCCTTAGTTCACCCACGCCCGAGCGTTGCGGAACATGCGCATCCACGCCGCGTCTTCGTTCCAGTCATCCGGACGCCAGGAGTTCTGCACGGCACGGAAGACCCGCTCAGGGTGCGGCATCATGATGGTGACGCGACCGTCGCGGCTGGTCAGGCCGGTGATCCCGCGCGGCGAGCCGTTCGGGTTGGCCGGGTAGCTCTCGGTGACCTTGCCGTGGTTGTCGACGAAGCGCAGGGCCACGCAACCGGACAGGTCAGCTTCGAGCAGGGCTTCTTCGCTGGCGAACTCGGCATGGCCTTCACCGTGGGCGATGGCGATCGGCATGCGCGAACCGGCCATGCCCTGCAGGAAGATCGAGTTCGACTTCTGCACCTCGACCATGGCCACACGGGCCTCGAACTGCTCGGAACGGTTACGCACGAAGTGCGGCCAGAACTCGCTGCCCGGAATCAGTTCGTGCAGGTTGGACATCATCTGGCAACCGTTGCACACACCCAGGGTGAAGCTGTCGGTACGCTCGAAGAAGCCCTGGAACGCATCACGGGCACGGGCGTTGAACAGCGCCGACTTGGCCCAGCCCTCACCGGCGCCGAGCACGTCACCGTAGGAGAAGCCGCCACAGGCCACCAGGCCCTTGAAGTCGTTGAGGTCAACGCGACCGGCAAGGATATCGCTCATGTGCACGTCGATGGCGTTGAAGCCGGCACGGTCGAAGGCTGCCGCCATTTCGACCTGGCCGTTGACGCCCTGCTCGCGCAGCACTGCCACCTGCGGGCGCACGCCCTTCTTGATGTAGGGCGCGGCGATGTCCTGGTTGACGTCGAAGCCGAGCTTGACGCTCAGGCCAGGATTGTCTTCTTCCAGCAGCACGTCGAACTCTTGGTCGGCGCAGTCGGCGTTGTCGCGCAGACGCTGGATCTGGTAGCTGGTCTCGGCCCACTGGCGTTGCAGCAGGCGACGGTCGCCCTTGAACAGCTCTTCACCGGCCAGCTTGATCAGCACTTCGCCGTTGTTGATCGGCTGGCCGATCACCGCGACGCAGTCTTCGCCAAGGCCAGCAGCGCTGAACTGGGCCAGCACGTCCGGGGTGGCGTCCTGACGCACCTGGATCACCGCACCCAGCTCTTCGTTGAAGAGGATGGCGGCGATTTTCTCGCGCTTGCTGGTCAGGGTGTCCAGTTCCAGGTCCAGGCCGCAGTGGCCGGCGAAGGCCATTTCCAGCGCGGTGGTCAGCAGGCCGCCGTCGGAACGGTCGTGGTAGGCCAGCAGGTGACCGTCGGCGTTCAGGCCCTGGATCACGGCGAAGAAGGCCTTGAGGTCTTCGGCATCGTCGACGTCTGGCGCTACGGCGGCCAGCTTGCCGTGGGTCTGGGCCAGGATCGAGGCGCCCATGCGGTTCTTGCCGCGGCCCAGGTCGATCAGGATCAGGTCGGTCTCGCCCTTGTCCATGCGCAGTTGCGGGGTCAGGGTCTTGCGCACGTCGAGGACCGGGGCGAAGCCGCTGACGATCAGCGACATCGGCGAGGTGACGCTCTTCTCCGCGCCCTCTTCGCTCCACTTGGTCTTCATCGACATCGAGTCCTTGCCCACCGGAATGGTCAAGCCCAGCTCCGGGCACAGTTCCATGCCGACAGCCTTGACGGTGTCGTACAGACGGGCATCTTCACCCGGGTGGCCGGCAGCGGACATCCAGTTGGCCGACAGTTTGATGTCGGACAGCTTGCCGATGTGCGCGGCGGCCAGGTTGGTCAGGGTCTCGCCGATGGCCATGCGCCCGGACGCCGGGGCGTCGAGCAGGGCCAGCGGGGTGCGCTCGCCCATGGCCATGGCTTCGCCGGTGTAGACGTCGAAGCTGGTGGCGGTGACGGCGCAGTCGGCCACCGGTACCTGCCACGGGCCAACCATCTGGTCACGGGCAACCAGGCCGGTAATGGTGCGGTCGCCGATGGTGATCAGGAAGCTCTTGCTGGCAACGGCCGGGTGACGCAGGACGCGCTCGACCGAGTCGTTCAGTTCCAGGGTGCTTGGGTCGAAGTCATCGCCCAGCTCCGCTTCGCGGGTCACCGAACGGTGCATGCGCGGCGGCTTGCCCAGCAGCACGTCGAGCGGCATGTCCACCGGGGTGTTGCCGAAGTGGCTGTCGGTCACGGTCAGGTGCGGCTCGGCAGTGGCCTCGCCAACGACCGCGAACGGGCAGCGCTCGCGCTCGCAGATGGCCTGGAAGCGCTCGAAGTCGCCGGCGCTGACCGCCAGCACGTAACGTTCCTGGGATTCGTTGCTCCAGATCTCGTGCGGGGCCATGCCCGGCTCGTCGTTGGGCACGTTGCGCAGCTCGAAGCGGCCACCGCGGCCACCGTCGTTGACCAGTTCCGGGAAGGCGTTGGAGATACCGCCGGCGCCGACGTCATGGATGAAGGCGATCGGGTTGTTGTCACCCAGTTGCCAGCAACGGTCGATAACCTCCTGGCAACGGCGCTCCATTTCCGGGTTCTCGCGCTGCACCGAGGCGAAATCGAGGTCGGCGGAGCTGGCGCCGGTATCCACCGACGAAGCCGCGCCGCCACCCAGACCGATGAGCATGGCCGGGCCACCGAGCACGATCAGCTTGGCGCCGACGGTGATCTCGCCCTTTTGCACGTGGTCTTCGCGGATGTTGCCCAGGCCACCGGCCAACATGATCGGCTTGTGGTAACCGCGTACTTCTTCACCGTGCGGGGTGTTGATCGACTGCTCGAAAGTACGGAAGTAGCCAGTCAGGGCCGGACGACCGAATTCGTTGTTGAACGCGGCGCCGCCCAGCGGGCCTTCGACCATGATGTCGAGGGCGGTGACAATGCGGTCCGGCTTGCCGTAGGCCTGCTCCCATGGCTGTTCGAAGCCCGGGATGCGCAGGTTGGAGACGGTGAAACCGGTCAGGCCAGCCTTGGGCTTGGCACCGCGGCCGGTAGCGCCCTCGTCACGGATTTCGCCACCGGAACCTGTGGAAGCACCGGAGAACGGCGAGATGGCGGTCGGGTGGTTGTGAGTCTCGACCTTCATCAGGATGTGCACCGGCTCCTGCACCGCGCCGTACTGGCGGGTTTCAGGGTTCGGGAAGAAGCGCCCGGCCACGGAACCGACGATCACCGAAGCGTTGTCCTTGTAAGCCGACAGCACGCCTTCGTTGTGCATCTGGTAGGTGTTCTTGATCATGCCGAACAGGCTTTTTTCCTGGCTCTGGCCGTCGATGTCCCAACTGGCGTTGAAGATCTTGTGGCGGCAGTGTTCGGAGTTGGCCTGGGCGAACATCATCAGTTCGATGTCGTGCGGGTTGCGCTTGAGGCCCTGGAAGCTGGTGACCAGGTAATCGATCTCGTCTTCGGCCAGGGCCAGGCCCAGCTCGACGTTGGCTTTTTCCAGGGCGGCGCGGCCACCGCCGAGGATGTCGACGGCGGTCAGCGGCTTGGGCTGGGCGTGGCTGAACAGGCTGGCGGCCTCTTCAAGCTTGGCCAGCACCAGCTGGGTCATGCGGTCGTGGAGGATGTCGGCAACGACGGCGGCGTCGGCGTCGCTCAGCTCACCGCTGACGTAGTAGGCAATGCCCCGCTCCAGGCGCTGGATGTTTTCCAGGCCGCAGTTGTGGGCGATGTCGCTGGCCTTGCTCGACCAGGGCGAGATGGTGCCGAAACGCGGAACCACCAGGAACAAGCGCCCGCTTGGCTCCTGGACCGGTACGCTCGGGCCGTACTTGAGCAGGCGCGCGAGCACTTGCTGTTGGTCGGCACTCAGATCGCCGTCAACCTCGGCGAAATGCGTGAATTCAGCATACAAACCACTAACAGCGGGGACTTTCTGGCTCAGTTGCTCGATTAACTTACCGTGGCGAAAGGCAGAAAGGGCAGGAGCGCCGCGCAGGATCAACATCGTCGGGACAGCCTCAGGAAGGGGGTGTGCTTAGAGGCCGTGCATTCTAGCCTAATTCCAGCGCTTCCGGCACCCGAAACACAGCATTGCGACACCTGGACATGTCGGCCCGGCAAAGCGGACTCAGGGGTCAAAAAAAACCGCCTGTTTCGACCTGCATTTTGCCTTTAACGCAAAGATCGCTAGCAGACAAGCAAACCGTTGTCGAGATATGGCGCAACCGGTCCTTTGCGTATACTGCAACCTATGTTCGCCCAAACCGCTTTGCGCCAGCGGTGCGCCAGATGGCTCATCGCAACCGGACTCTTCCTGATGCTCGGTGCCTGTGTTGAAAAACCCAGCACCCTCGAGCGCGTCAAGGAGGATGGCGTGCTGCGCGTGATTACCCGCAACAGCCCGGCCACCTACTTCCAGGACCGCAACGGCGAAACCGGCTTCGAGTACGAGCTGGTCAAGCGTTTCGCCGACGATCTGGGCGTGGAGCTGAAGATCGAGACCGCCGACAACCTCGACGACCTCTTCAACCAGCTCGGCCAGCCTTCCGGCCCGGTGCTCGCGGCAGCGGGCCTGGTCAGCAGCGAGCAGCGCAAATCGCAGGTGCGCTTTTCCCACCCGTACCTGGAAGTCACCCCGCAAATCATCTACCGCAACGGCCGCCCACGGCCCACTGACGCCAAGGACCTGGTCGGCAAGAAGATCATGGTGCTCAAGGGCAGTACCCATGCCGAGCAGATGGCCGAGCTGAAAAAGCAGTATCCGGCGCTCGAATACGAAGAATCTGACGCCGTTGAAGTGGTCGACCTGCTGCGCATGGTCGACGAAGGGCAGATCGACCTGACCCTGGTCGACTCCAACGAACTGGCGATGAACCAGGTGTATTTCCCCAAGGTACGGGTGGCCTTCGACCTTGGTGACGCCCGCGACCAACGCTGGGCCGTGGCCGCAGGCGAAGACAACAGCTTGCTCAACGAGATCAACGAATTTCTCGACAAGGTGCAGAAGAATGGCACCTTGCAGCGTCTGAAAGATCGCTATTACGGGCACGTCGATGTACTGGGCTACGTAGGCGCTTATACCTTTGCCCAGCACCTGCAGCAGCGCCTGCCGCGCTACGAGAAGGCCTTCCAGGCCTCGGCCAAGAAGGAGCAGGTCGACTGGCGCCTGTTGGCTGCGATCGGCTACCAGGAATCCATGTGGCAGGCCGAGGTCACCTCCAAGACCGGTGTGCGCGGCCTGATGATGCTGACCCAGCGCACCGCCCAGGCCATGGGCGTGTCCAACCGCCTGGACCCGGTGCAGAGCATCCGCGGCGGCGCCAAATACTTCATGTATGTCAAATCCGAGCTGGATGACAGCATCAAGGAGCCGGACCGCACCTGGTTTGCCTTGGCCGCCTACAACGTCGGCAGCGGTCACCTGGACGACGCGCGCAAGCTGGCCAAGCGCGAGGGCCTGAACCCTGACAAGTGGCTGGACGTAAAGAAGATGCTGCCGCGCCTGTCGCAGAAGCAGTGGTACAGCAAGACCCGCTACGGTTATGCCCGCGGCGGCGAGCCAGTGCACTTCGTCGCCAACATCCGCCGCTACTACGACATCCTCACCTGGGTGACCCAGCCGCAGCTTGAAGGCAGCCAGGTGGCCGAGAGCAACCTGCATGTGCCGGGCGTGAACAAGACCAAGCCAACCGAGCAGACCCCGCCACTCTGAACTGTTTCGCGGGGCAAGCCCGCTCCTACAGGCTCCTGTGGGAGCGGCGGTGCGGCGACCCGACTTGCCCCGCGATCAAGGCCACCTCAGGCCTTCGCCCGCCGCGCCTTGAAGAACTCGGACAGAATCGCCCCGCACTCCTGCGCCAGCACGCCCCCCTCGAACATCACCCGGTGATTGAGAAACCCCTGGGTAAAGAACTGCCCCTGGCTTTGCACCACGCCCGCCTTGGGCTCCAGCGCGCCATACACCACCCGGCTGATCCGCGAATGGACAATCAGCCCGGCGCACATGCTGCACGGCTCCAGGGTCACATAGAGCGTACTACCCGGCAGGCGGTAGTTGCTCGCTGCCTGGGCGGCGGCACGAATGGCGACCATCTCGGCGTGGGCGCTGGGATCGCTGCCGCTGATCGGGCAGTTGAAGCCACGGCCAATCACCTGACCGTGCTGAACCACTACCGCGCCCACCGGCACTTCGCCCATGGCCGCGCCTTGCGCTGCCAACTCCAGCGCCAGGCGCATGAATTGCTGATCGCGGCTGCGATCGATGATCTGCGGCTGGCGCATCACGCCACCTCGATCGCGGCCATCAGGCCGGTTTCCATATGGTCGATCACGTGGCAGTGGAACATCCAGGTACCCGGGTTATCGGCCACCAGCGCCACCCGTGCGCGCTCGTTCTTGCCCAGCAGGTAGGTGTCGGTGTAGTACGGTTCGATCTTGCGCTTGTTCGAGCCGATCACCTTGAAACTCATGCCGTGCAGGTGAATCGGGTGTTGGTACTGGGTCATGTTCTTCAGCTCGAAGATGTAGCTCTTGCCCTTTTGCAGCGTGGCGATCGGCCGATCGGCACAGGTCTTGTCGGTGATGTCCCAGGCCTTGCCGTTGATCTGCCACAAGCTTGGCGGCTTGCCGTTCTCGGTGTTCACCGAGACCGAGCCGACCCACTCGAAATTGAAGTTGAGCTTCTCGGCATTGGCCAGGTCCGGCTCGGCAATCGGATTGGCCGGCAGCGCCGGCGGCCAGTCGCCCGGCCCTTCGCTGCTGGCCACCGAGCGCAGGGTCCCCAGGCGCACCGGACCATCGCGCAACGACAGCTCTTCACCGGCCGGCGGCATCTTGATCGCCAGGCAGATACGCATGCCCGGGCCCAGCCAGTAGTCCTTGCCCAGCGGGCGCGGGGTGATGGGATTGCCGTCCAGCGCGTAGACCTTCGCCTCGAAGTTGCCCTTGAGGTTGATGCGATAGGTCAGGGTGTTGTCGAGGTTCAGCAAGCGCACCCGCACGATTTGTCCGGCAGGCATGTCGACCACGGCGTTGGCCTGGCCATTGATGGTGATCAGCCGGCCCGCAGTGCCGCCACGGGCGGCCTCGCGCGGGATGCTGAAGGGCAGGTACGCGCCCTGCTCGTCCACGTGCCAGTTCTTCAGGCTCAGGGTGCGTTCATGCTTGAAGCCGGTAGGCTCGCGCTCCTCGACAATCAGCGGGCCGACCAGGCCGCGGCCGAGTTCCTCGGAGCTGTTCACATGCGGGTGGTACCAGTAGCTGCCGGCATCCGGCACGCGGAACTTGTAGTCGAAGTACTCGCCCGGCAACACCGGCAGCTGCGAGACGTATGGCACACCGTCCATCTCCAGCGGCAGGCGGATGCCATGCCAGTGGATGGTGGTGGCCACCGGCAGGTGATTGATGAAACGTACCCGCAACCATTCGCCCTGGCGCACCCGCAGTTCGGTACCCGGCGCCGACGGACCGAAGGCCCAGGCCTCGGTCTTGAACCCGCAGACCAGCTCGACATCCAGCGGTGCGGCGATCAGCTCGTAGTCATGCCCGGCATTCGGATCGGTGCGCCCCAGCCAGTAACGGGACGCACCACCCGCGCCCAGGCCAATCGCCACCAGGCCGCTCAGGCCACCGAGAATTTGTCGCCGGGTAAAGGACATGCAGCAGGTACCTCGTAATGCCAGGAACAACATGCCGGCACCCGGCGAAAAAAGCGCCAAGGTACCGGCGATGAAGGGCGAATACGATACACCTGCAATTGAGAAATATTAAGTGAAGAGTTGCCGCAGGGCCTACTCACCTGGCCTTATCACGCCTGGCGGGGCAGTAATGGCGTCACGAAACGCAACGGGCTGATCCTGCGTCTGCAATGCCAGGCGCAAGTCACCCTGTACGATACCGTCGGGGTTGCCCATGCTCGGCAAGTAGTATTCACCCGCATCCAGGGTAATGCCGGTCGCCTGCCCCGGCCCGGCATCGACCAGGCGCAAGCCTGGCACCCCTTGCAGTTCCGCCAGCCCTGGTACGCGCTTGTACAGGTTGCTGTGGGTGTTGCCGACCAGCGCCACCCATTTGCCTGCGCCAGGCTCCGCTTGCCTGGCGGTAATAACCCGGTTGGCATAGTAGTTCATGACTTTCTGGCGCAGCGGATTGAACGGTTGCTCAACCTCAAGGCCCTCCAACTGATAGCTCGCCACACAATCCACAGCCTGTACCCTGATACGGTTGGCCCGGGCTTTTCTTACCAGTTCAAGGAAGGTGTAGCGGCCAGTGGGATCGGTACGATGCCCGACATCCAGCCGCTCCAGATAGCGCCGCAATTGCGCACTCATGCGCCCGCTGCGATGGAACAGGTCCAGGTCTGCCTGGTGCAGATCGGTCATCAGGTGCTCGAGATAAAGCGTGCGTACGCCTTTGGCATACATCGGCGTGAGGTTTTCCAGCAGCCAACGCTTGCTGGCGATCGAGGCGTGTGATTCGCCAATGACCACGCCGGCGTGCTCGTCGAACAATTCGATGAATGCCCGCTGCGGGCTGATCGAGGCCGCTGGCGGGTGAATCCTGAACCTGGGCAGGGTTATCCGGGTGAAGAAAGTCTCGGCATCGGTGCGCAATTGCTGCCGAATCTGCTCCAGGCTATCGCGCACTTCCATCAGCGGCGACTCCGGGTCGTAGTAATCACCGCCGATTGCCCGCCGGTTCCTCGCACTGAGCAGTTCCAGCACCGCAGGCCGGGCCGGTTCGGGGACTTCATAGCGGCCTGGAACGGCCTCGAAGGGCGAATAATCCACCATCGCGACCGCCGGCTCGGGCGTCAGCCCTCCCAGGCACTGGCCGCCCCCGCGCAAACAGGCGGACTCAAGCACGATCCACTGCCCCTGCTCGTCCAGGCGCACGGGTATTACACCATTGAAGGCAAACGGATTGTCTTCAGGAACAATCAACCAGGTACGCAAGGCCTGGTCATAGCGAACCCGGTAGGGCACCCCCTTGAGCTCGATGTACTGGGCGCCATCAGCCAGGCTACTGACACCTTGCAAGGGGCCGCTCGTGGCCGCTGGCACATCGATGATCACATTGCCTTCAAGCGGGCCCAGCTCTTGCGCCGCCCCCCGCCCCAGTGGCAGCAGAAACGGCAGGTTGAGCAGCAGATCGACACCGGCAAGGATGGCCCCAAGCAAGCCCGCCCGACGCTCTTCGGGGTTGTCGCCATCGACCGCCTGCTCGATGTTCAACGCAAGGCTGGCAGTACCTACAGCGACCGCCAGCAGTGCCAACGGCCAACCGGCAGGCGCCACGGCACCGAGCAGGCGCGAAGCCACGCCCAGGTAGCCCACCCACAACTGCGCACGCAGTTCGGCATTGGTGCGCAGGGCCGCATCGGTTTCAAGTTCCATGTGCTGCCGGGCGTTGTCGCGCATCCAGGTGAAGACCTCGCCGTTGATCGGCGCACGCTGCACCTGAGCGGCAAATGCCTCTACCGAGCCTTGCGCCCAGGAGGCGAGTTGATCACGCAACCCCTGCACCTGCTGCGGAGCGCTGGAGAAATAAGCCAACAATTGCTCGCGGCTGGCGGCCACCTGCAGCCAGCCAAACAGCCATTCGAACAGTTCCCGCTGGCTACTGAAAGCCTGGAACGACGGCACCGCACCGGGCATGTAGAGCACATGCTGTGGCTGTGCCCCCGGCCCCTGCAACCACACCAGCGCCGACGACACCTGCCCGGCCAGGCTCAAGGTCGCAAGCTGAATGCCGGCAGCAGGTTGCTGCACTTGTTCAAAATGCTGCAGATGCACAGCAACGCTGCTGTCGAAGCCGACAGCGTCGAACACCAGTTGCAACTGCTGCTCGTTCAGATGCCCACCGAGGCCTGCCTGCAACGCTTGCGCCAGGTAATTGAGCTTGCTGAGCGCGCGCACGTCAGCACCGTGCTCGACCCAGAACGCCGTACGCTGGCGCTGAAACCCGGCACCAAAGTCCATCGCCCACAAGGCGTTAAGGACTTTTTGCGGATCCAGACGCACTTCATTGCTTTCATCGAAACGCCGCGCCTCTGGCCCCTCGGTGTAGAAACCGCCGTACAACTGCAGAAGGTCGGCGTTGTCCTGGTCACTGACGCGAAAGCGGCGCATGACTAACTCGGTCAAGGTCCAAGACTGATAAGGCGTTCCATAGTGCTCCCAACCGGTGTAGCTGCGGTCGTTGCTGGCGGCGTGGGAAAAACGATTCCAGTAAATCTTGTCCGGATCCCCGTGCTGGTTGGTTTGTGTGACCAGCAGTTGCATCGCCGCCAAGCGAGCGCTGGCATGCAGGTCCGGGAAGGCATTGACCACCGTTTCGGCAAGCTGGCGCAGCGATGCACGCGCCGCCTCAAGGTGCAGGTTGGATTGATCAACAGACTGCAAATGTTCCATGACATGAGTTCCTTTGCATAAGAAGCCCTCAGCCTGGGTTATACGTCGATGTCATCAGTCCTAAATAAGTATCCCTGACAGCCATCAGCTAGACAGCGAAACGGCTCAGTGCAACGCCAGAAAAATCTATTTCGTTGTATCAACAAATACCTATGACAGCAGGTACGACGCAGACCTTCTCAATGGGCATTCGTCTACAAGGAGATGCACATGCCCTATCAATTAAATGTCCATTCCAATTCGCTGGCCTCCAGCCAAGCTCAGAAGCAAGCGCTCAACACGATCGCCACCACGCTGGTGACTAAATGCCCGGACATGTGGGAAATGGCCCGCGAGGTTGCCCGAAATCTGTTGCTCAAATTCACCGGAAAGACGCCGGAACCAGACACAATCTACTGGCACCGCTTCGCTGGCGCGGTGAGCAGCATCCGAAGTTTCACCGGCTGGGAACATTACGGCCCACCGCTTGAGTCGATGACCTTGCCGCAGTTGGTCATGCGCCGTTTCAACAGCCACGACCAGGACAACAGCGATCTGCTGCAACAGAACGGTGGCTTTTATCGGGCCGGGCCACACAGCCCGGTTTTCAACGAAACCAATGAAATACGTATGCTGGGCCAGGATGTGCTCAATGAATTCTGGCAGATCGACTTCAGTACGCTGTTCAACCACAAGCTCGATGCCTTCTGGCAAGCCCATGCCGATGATTTTCGCCTGATGGCCAAGGTCAACTTTCTCGCCAAAGCGTATGAGGATTATCAAAGCGGCACTCTGTACCCGCAGCACTGCCAGGCGATCTTCAAGGCAGTGGCAGGCGACTTGCGCGCCCCGATAACCCGCAAGCAACTGGCGGTTGAAGTGCAGGCGGCGCAAGGCTGGAGCGTTCGAACATTCGACATTGGCGGCTACCTGGCCAGCGATATCGTGCGTATTGTCTCCCCTGAAGGCCATCAGTTTGTCTATATGCCCGGGGAAACAACCAGCCTGCACAGCTTCGAAACCAACAACGACCTGCACATCTGGGTACTGCAACAGGCCTGTACCGACCTGGTCAGCCTCGCCCGCTTCGAATCGCATTTTCCATTGTCGGCCCACCCGCCACGGGGCTCGGGTGTCGGCCTGAACAGCCTTATCGAACTGTTAGTAACCAGTTACGGTCATGGTGACCATTCGTTGATCAACCAGCTCGACCGGCCAATCGCCGGAGATCTGTTCAGCTACCTGCGAGACCAGGCCCGCGAACGCATGTATGCCGACGCTGATACGGCACTGCGCTCGAACACCGAACTGCGCAAACAGATGTGGATCGGGTATCTCAATGCCTTTACCAACACCTTTGGTGTCATCGGTGCGATGTGCTGGCCAGTGGCATTGGCGGTGGTAGGCGCGGACCTGGCCAGCCTGGGCCTGAACATTGATCAGGCGGTGAACGGCGACACCACGGCGCAACGCAAGGCCGGTGTCACTGGCGCCATCGTCAGCGCGGTCAGTGCCGCCTTCGACGCCACCCTGGTATTCGGTGCCAGCCCCGCCGGCGAAGTCGCGGAAATCATCGACCCACTCGAAGCCGAACGCAGCGCCAGCGCTGCAGGCACACCTCGACCGCCCTTCGCCAGTGAAACCCGTCCACTGCCGCAGGTGCTGGACCTGCCCCTGGAGCGGCCGATCGCCAACGTCATTGTCGATGGGCAACACCCACAACTGGAGGGCAAGCTGCGCGGCACGTACCTGCTCAATAGGCAGACCTACATCACCCTCAACGGTGATCCTTATGCAGTTCGCTACGTTGGTGAAATGAAAACCTGGGTGATCGTCGATGAACAGAACCCGTACGCGTTCTACCGCAGTCAACCCGTGAGGCTCAACGCCAATGGCCAGTGGGAACTGCCACCCAGGCCCGGCCTGCGAGGGGGAGGCAAGTTCTGGAGCAAACATCCCTGGGGCTCGAGCCCCGTAGCGCCAACACCCGTCGTACTGCCCCCGTCGCCCTACGAAGTACCCGTCGAATTACGCGTAAAACTGCAAAACGCCGCCAACAAGCCGGGCGACCGGTTCCTCAGCGGCTACACAGACATGGATGATCGCGAGCTCAACGCAGCGGCCGCCTCTTTCACTCGGATACGCCAGCAGTTGGCTGAGGAAAGCCGTACGTACCTTCGTAGGGTGCAGGTGCCGCCCCGTGTAGAGATCCCGTCGCTACCGACAAACAGCACGCCCAAGTCAATTATCAAGGAGGCTTTTCAGCGCGCCGAAGGGCTGGTGATTGGTGAGCGTCACAGCTCGATTGCGAGCAAGAAGTTCCTGATCGAGAACATGGAGGTGCTTGCCAAGCAAAGAGTTCGCACGCTGTACATGGAGCATTTACTGACCGACTTCCATCAGGCCGACCTGGATACTTTCATGCGCACAGGGACGATGCCCCAAGGCCTGAACAAATACCTGGAGAGCCTTGATAGCGGGTTCGGAACCGACCCGTCAGGCCAGTTCACCTTTCTCAACCTGGTCAAGACCGCGCAGCGCAACCACCTGCGTATCCAGGCAATTGACTGCATGGCCAGCTACCGTCAGACGGGCCTGGTGGATCCGAAAGACACCCTGCGCATCGAAATGATGAATCGCTATGCCACTTCAATCATCAGTGCTGTAGAACAGCAAAGCCCGGGACGCTGGATTGCACTGGTAGGCGAAACCCACGCCAATACCTTCGAGCAGGTGCCAGGGCTCAGTGAGTTGAACCAGGCCATTGGCCTGCGGGTAGCCGATGCCGAGGCAGGAACCACTGTCGGCCTGTTTGTCGATGAAGGCAGGTTTGGCGAGCTGTCCAAAAACGGGCCACCACGCTTCATCAAGAACGACCTGGTCCTGCGAATGGTGACTCCGGGCTCGTGGGCTGCCGATGTAGTGGCTACCCACGAAGCTCGCCTGCCGCGGACCGGTATGTTCCTGATCGAACGCCAGGGCGACCAAACCCTGCTGTTCCATCGCAGCATCGACCGTTCGATCGTACGCACCGTTATTCGCGTTACCGAGGACCATGTCTCAATCGACCGCCCCTCCTGGCCGCGCGTCCACAGGCGGCGCTTCAACGACCTGCGCGAACTGGCCGCGGCGCTCAAGCTCATGGGGATGACCGAGGCCTGAAAAAACAAACGCCCCGACATGTCGGGGCGTTTGCTTCACGCGCTACAGCGCTTCACGCAGCGGGATCATTCCCACTCGATGGTCGCTGGCGGCTTGCTCGACACGTCGTAGGTGACGCGGGAGATGCCTTCGATCTCGTTGATGATCCGGCCGCTGACGGTTTCCAGCAGCTCGTAAGGCAGGTGCGCCCAACGGGCGGTCATGAAGTCGATGGTCTCGACCGCACGCAGGGCCACGACCCAGGCGTAACGACGGCCGTCACCGACCACGCCCACCGATTTCACCGGCTGGAACACCACGAAGGCCTGGCTGACCTTGTGGTACCAGTCGGCCTTGCGCAGTTCTTCGATGAAGATGTGGTCGGCGCGACGCAGCAGGTCGGCGTATTCCTTCTTCACTTCACCGAGGATGCGCACACCCAGGCCCGGGCCCGGGAACGGATGACGGTAGACCATGTCGTACGGCAGGCCCAGCTCTAGGCCAAGGCGGCGAACCTCGTCCTTGAACAGCTCGCGCAGCGGCTCGACCAGCTTGAGGTTCATCTCTTCCGGCAGGCCACCGACGTTGTGGTGCGACTTGATCACGTGGGCCTTGCCGCTCTTGGCGCCAGCCGACTCGATCACGTCCGGGTAGATGGTGCCCTGGGCCAGGTACTTGATGTTGTGCAGCTTGTTCGACTCGGCATCGAACACGTCGATGAAGGTGCGACCGATGATCTTGCGCTTCTTCTCAGGGTCAGCCTCGCCGGCCAGGTTGGTCAGGAACTGCTCTTCGGCGTTGGCGCGGATTACCTTGACGCCCATGTTCTCGGCGAACATGGCCATCACTTGCTCGCCTTCATGCAGGCGCAGCAGGCCGTTGTCGACGAACACGCAGGTCAGCTGGTCGCCGATGGCCTTGTGCAGCAGGGCTGCGACCACCGAGGAGTCGACGCCGCCGGACAGGCCGAGCAGGACGTTGTCGCTGCCAACCTGGGCGCGGATCTGGGCGATGGCGTCTTCAGCGATGTGCGACGGCGTCCACAGTGCTTCGCAGCCGCAGATGTCGAGGATGAAGCGCGAGAGGATGCGACCGCCCTGCTTGGTGTGGGTCACTTCCGGGTGGAACTGCACGCCGTAGTAGCCGCGGGTGTCGTCGGCCATGCCGGCGATCGGGCAGCTCGGGGTGCTGGCCAGGATGTGGAACTCTTCCGGGATGCGGGTGACCTTGTCACCGTGGCTCATCCACACGTCCAGGCCGAGGACGCCGTCGGCATCGACGTGGTCTTCGATGCCATCGAGCAGGCGGCTCTTGCCGACTACATCGACGCGGGCATAGCCGAACTCACGCAGCTCGGAGCCTTCAACCTTGCCGCCCAGCTGTTCGGCCATGGTCTGCATGCCGTAGCAGATACCGAACACCGGTACGCCCAGGTCCCAGACGGCCTGTGGCGCGCGCGGGCTGTCGGCTTCGTGCACGGACTCGGGGCCACCGGCGAGGATGATGCCGCGCGGGGCGAATTCGCGAATCGCTTCATCGTCCATGTCGAACGGGTGCAGTTCGCAATACACGCCGATTTCGCGCACGCGGCGGGCGATCAGCTGGGTGTACTGGGAACCGAAGTCGAGGATCAGGATGCGGTGAGCGTGAATGTCGAGGGCCATGACTCAATCTCTGATGCAGCTGCAAGCTTCAAGCTGCAAGCCGCAAGTTGTTCGGGAATTACGCGGTAGCCGCTGCAGAGCAACTACCGCTTGGAGCTAGAAGCTTGTCACTTGCCGCTGGAGGCGTTAGCCGACCCGATAGTTTGGCGCTTCTTTGGTGATCTGTACGTCATGCACGTGGGACTCGGCCATGCCGGCACCGGTGATGCGCACGAACTCAGGCTTGGTGCGCATCTCTTCGATGTTGGCACTGCCGGTGTAACCCATCGAGGAGCGCAGGCCGCCCATCAGCTGGTGGATGATCGCGGTCAGGGTGCCCTTGTACGGCACGCGGCCTTCGATACCTTCCGGTACCAGCTTCTCGGCGCCGGCCGAGGAGTCCTGGAAGTAACGGTCGGAGGAACCCTGGGCCTGGGACATGGCGCCCAGCGAACCCATGCCGCGATAAGCCTTGTAGGAGCGACCCTGGAACAGTTCGATCTCGCCCGGAGCCTCTTCGGTACCGGCGAACATCGAGCCCATCATCACGGCCGAAGCACCGGCAACGATGGCCTTGGACAGGTCACCGGAGAAGCGGATGCCACCGTCGGCGATCAACGGGATGCCAGTGCCTTCAAGGGCCGCAGCGACGTTGGCGATGGCGCTGATCTGCGGCACACCGACACCGGCGACGATACGGGTGGTGCAGATCGAGCCCGGGCCGATACCGACCTTGACCGCGTCAGCGCCGGCTTCGGCCAGGGCCTTGGCGGCAGCGCCGGTGGCGATGTTGCCGCCGATGACCTGAACCTGCGGGAAGTTCTCTTTGACCCAGCGAACGCGATCGATCACGCCCTTGGAGTGACCGTGCGCAGTGTCGACCACCACCACGTCAACGCCAGCGGCAACCAGCGCCGCAACGCGGTCACCGGTGTCTTTGCCGGTACCGACCGCAGCACCGACGCGCAGGCGACCCTGGTCGTCCTTGCTGGCCAGCGGGTAGGCCTTGGCTTTTTCGATGTCGTTGACGGTCATCATGCCCTTGAGGGCGAAGTTGTCGTCGACGATCAGCACGCGCTCGATGCGGTGCTTGTGCAGCAGCTCGCGGGCTTCGTTCTTGTCGGCGCCTTCCTTGACCGTGACCAGGCGCTCTTTAGGCGTCATCACTTCACGGACGGTGGCATCCAGACGGTTTTCGAAGCGCACGTCACGGGAGGTGACGATGCCGACCAGGTCGCCATCGTGCAGCACCGGTACGCCGGAGATGTTGTTCAGCCGGGTCAGGTCGAACAGGTCACGTACCGTGGCGTCGGCCTCGATGGTGATCGGGTCCTTGACCACGCCAGCCTCGAACTTCTTGACCTTGCGCACTTCGGCAGCTTGCTGCTCGATGGTCATGTTCTTGTGAATGATGCCGATGCCGCCTTCCTGGGCCATGGCAATGGCCAGACGGGCTTCGGTCACGGTATCCATGGCGGCGGAAACCAACGGAATATTCAGCTCGATGCCACGGGTCAAACGGGTCTTGAGACTGACTTCATTGGGTAGCACCTCTGAATAACCAGGCACTAGGAGAATGTCGTCGAAGGTCAGGGCTTCTTGGCTGATACGCAGCATCGCGGGGGCTCCCGGGCGGGAAAAATGGAAGCGCGCCATTATACTCATCCAGTGCCCTTCGCTCAATGCAAAGATGGGCCTTCGGTCAGTTGCCTGCGCGAGTTACCTGCACCACGGCTACCGGGTGGTCCAGCCAATCGGCGAAGTTATCCAGAAAAGCCTGCTTGAACCCCGCTGCGCTCCAGTTATTGAAGATGAAACCGAGATTGGAAAATGCGCACGGTTGCAGGAACAGAAAGCCGTTGATGTCGTCTTCATGACCACACAATGGGCAGATGAAGTTTTCCGTTCGCCCGGGCATCCAGTCCTCCAGGCTTTCGAACAGCGCCACGCCGACTTCCTTGCGGCACTCGGCGCAGCCGGCTTCTTCGAGAAACCCTTCGGTCGGGGTATAGATGCAGCGCTTGGTAATGACCTCAAGGCCATTGACCGGCTGACCATACGGCAGCAACTCGGGATGCTCGACCACTTTGCGCGCACCTTCGGCGATGGCGTAGGCCATGCGGTTGCCGGTGCTGCCGCAGGTGCTCAGTTGCTCCTCGACGACCTTCTCGCGCACCAGCCAGCGCAGGATTGCCCGGGCGCGGGCCTCATGCACGGGGACGGTGGAAATCTTCGGGACAATAATGCTCTGGGTTGTCATGACAGCGGCCAAACAGGTTCAAAGGTACCAGTTTACCGCACTCAGGTAGCGGCCGATCAGGGCAATGCCGCTGGCCAGCACCAGCCAGGTGACCAGGCGTACGAAGGTGTCGCGCGACATGTTCAGGGTCAGGCGCCGGCCCAGGTACACCCCGAACGCCATCATCGGCAACAAGCACAGCGCCAGCAGCAACAGCGGCCGGTCGGCATACACACCGGCAATCAGGAACAGGCTCAGGCGCACCACCGTGCTGCAACTGATCAAGGCGCTCTGGGTTGCCCGCGCCTGTTCCTTGGAAGGCAGGCGGGCATTGAGGTAAAGGGCGTATAGAAAGCCACCGCTGCCGAACAAGGCACCGAACAGGCCGCCTGCCGTCCCCATCGGCACCGACCAGGCGGCAGACAACTGCGTCGGCTTGACCTTCACCGCCAGGCTGTACAGGGCATAGGCGCTGATGAACAAACCCATCAGCAACAGCAACAGGTCGGACTTGAGGTTGAGCAAAAACACCACGCCCAGGGTGCAGCCCAACGCCATGCACGGCAGCAGGCGCATCAGTTCCGGGCGCGCCACCGCTTTGCGCGCCGGCAGCCAGTTACCGAAGGCGGCGACAAAGTCCAGCAACACCAGCAAAGGGATGATCCGCGACAGCGGCATGAAGTTGATCAGCACGGGGCCGGCCACCAACGCGGTGCCGAAACCGGCGATGCCGAAGACGACATAGGCTGCGGCCACGCCGAGCAGGATCGGCAGCCAGTCGAGGGAGGTAAAGGGCAATTGGGCAAACAGGGTCGGGATCATGGCGGCTTTCATCAGAGGAGGTCGGGAAACTTTAGCCAGAGGCAAGCCATGCCGACTAATATGCAATTACCTGATCAGCCATCTTGAAACGGCATAGCACCAATGATTTCTACCCGTCAGCTGCGTTACTTCGTCGAAATCGCCGAAAGCGGTAGCTTCAGCGCTGCGGCCGAACGCCTGTTCATCGCCCAGTCGGCCCTGAGCCGGCAGGTCAAGGAGCTGGAATCGCAGCTCGACACCCTGCTGTTCGAGCGCACCGCCCGCCAGCCGCGCCTCACCGCAGCGGGCCAGGCCTTTTTGCCCAGGGCGCGGACCTTGCTGGTGGACCTGGAAAAAGCCGAACGCCTGGCCCGTGAGGTTGGCCAGGGCGTGCGTGGCAGCCTGCGCCTCAACCATTCCAGCACCGTACCATTGACCGGGCAGTTGCTGGCACGGCTCAGCGGCTATCTGCACGACAACCCGGGCGTGTCCATGGAAATCGCCCAACAGTCGTCCGAGGCGCAGTTGGTGGAATTGGCTGAAGGTCGCCTGGAAGTCGGCCTGCTGCGCTTGCCGGTCCTGCGTCAACATGAAGGCCTGTGCGTGCAACCTCTGTTCGAAGAGCCGTTGCTGCTGGCGGTCGCCGAGGATCATCAATTGGCGCGGGAAACCAGCGTGCGCCTGGCGCAGTTGCGTGAGCAGGCGTTTATTTCCATCCCCCATCGCCAGCGTGGCGGCCTGAGTTACCTGTCAGCCGAACTGTGCATGCGTGAAGGGTTCTTTCCCAGGGCGGCGCGGGTGGTATCGCGCAAGACCACCCAGTTGCAGTTGATCCAGGCAGGCTTTGGGGTGGCCTTGCTGCCGCAATGCATGGCGCAGATTGCCCCGCCTTCGCTGCGCTTCATTGCGCTGGCCGATGAGGGTTGCCGCAGCACGGTGGCGATGGCCTATCGGCGCGATGCAGGGGCTTTGGTTGAGCAGTTTGTGAGTCATATTCAAGGCTAAGGGCCCCAATCGCTGGCAAGCCAGCGATGCAGACACCACTGCCCCCACTGACACCCCCAAGCCACAATCCTTTATGATGCAGCCCATGATCAAAGACCCCTTCGAAAGACTCGGCCTGGACCGCGAAGTCCTGACCGTCAGCCAACTCAACGGCCGCGCCCGGGTGCTGCTGGAAGACGTGTTCCGCAATGTCTGGGTCGAAGGCGAGATTTCCAACCTCGCCCGCCCGGCCTCCGGTCATGTCTACTTCACCCTCAAGGACAGCGGCGCCCAGGTGCGCTGCGCACTGTTCCGCCAGAACGCCGCTCGGGTCCGCCAGGCCCTGCGTGACGGCCTGGCGGTCAAGGTGCGCGGCAAGGTCTCGCTGTTCGAAGGCCGTGGCGACTACCAACTGATCCTCGACACCGTCGAGCCGGCCGGCGACGGTGCCCTGCGCCTGGCCTTCGAAGCGCTGAAGGAAAAGCTCGGTGGCGAAGGCCTGTTCAGTGCTGAAAACAAGCTCGCCCTGCCCGCTCACCCGCAGCGCATCGGCATCGTCAGCTCGCCCACCGGCGCGGTGATCCGCGACATCATCAGCGTGTTCCGACGCCGTGCGCCGCAAGTCGAGCTGACCCTGATCCCCACCGCCGTGCAGGGCCGCGAAGCCATCAGCCAGATCGTCCGCGCCCTGCAACTGGCCGACAGCCGCGGCTTCGACGCACTGATCCTGGCCCGCGGCGGCGGCTCGCTGGAAGACCTCTGGTGCTTCAACGAAGAGGCCGTGGCCCGCGCCATCGCCGCCTGCAAGACCCCCATCGTCAGCGCTGTCGGGCATGAAACCGATGTCTCGATCAGTGACTTCGTCGCCGACGTCCGCGCCCCGACGCCGTCTGCCGCCGCCGAGCTGCTGGCGCCGGACAGCAGCGACCTGCAACGGCGCATCGACAGCCTCAAGCGCCGCCTGCTGCTACGCATCCAGAGCCGCCTGCTGCACGAGCGCCTGCGCCTGGACAGCCTGACCCGGCGCCTGCGTCATCCGGGCGAACGCCTGCGCCAGCAGGCCCAGCGCCTGGACGATCTGGACATGCGCCTGCGCCGCGCCTTCGCGCAGCGCCTGAACCAGCGTCGCGAGCACCTCGCGCGCCTGGACACACGCCTGGCCGCGCAACACCCCGGGCGCACCCTGGCCCTGCTCAAGCAGCGTCTGGACAGCCTCGCCGAACGCCTGCCGCGGGCCATGCGCGAGACGCTCAAGGATCGTCGCCAACGCCTGCAAGCGCAGGCCCAAACCCTGCACGTGGTCAGTCCCCTGGCGACCCTGGGCCGTGGCTACAGCATCCTGCTCGATGAGCGTGGCCAGGCCATCCGCACTGCCACCCAGACCCACAATGGCCAGCGCCTGACCGCCCGCCTGGGCGAAGGCGAACTGCAGGTGCGGGTCGAAGACAACCACCTGACTCCGGTCACGCTCTCTTTACTGGACTGAATCATGCGCCGTCTGTTTGCCCCACTGTTACTGCTATGCCTGATGTTCGCCAGCAATGCCCAGGCCAGCTACATCACCCGCCAACTGAACAAGCCGGTACCCGGCGGCGTCGCCGTGATCGATCTGGGCCCGGCCGCCACGGCACCCAGCGCCCGCTTCGATGGCAAGCCGGTGCTGGTGGTCAGGGAACAGGACACCTGGCTGGCCATCGTCGGCCTGCCGCTGACGCAAAAGCCCGGCACTGCACAGCTCACCCTGGGCAGCCGCACCCTTAGCTTCACCGTGGGCAGCAAGAAGTACCCGGAGCAGCGCATCACCCTGAAGAACAAACGCCAGGTCAATCCCGACCCGGCCGACCTCAAGCGCATCGATGCCGAGCTTGCCGAGCAGATCAAGGCCTATCGCAGCTTCAGCCCCACCCTGCCGAGCAACCTGATCCTCGACAAACCAGTCAATGGCCCGCTGTCGAGCAAGTTCGGCGTGCGCCGCTTCTTCAATGGTGAGGAGCGCAACCCGCACGCCGGCCTGGACTTCGCCGTACCCGCCGGCACGCCGATCAAGACTCCGGCCAACGGCAAGGTGATCCTGATCGGCAACTACTTCTTCAACGGCAACACGGTGTTCGTCGACCATGGCCAGGGCTTCATCAGCATGTTCTGCCACATGTCCAGGATCGACGTGAAGCCCGGCCAGCAGCTCAGCCGCGGCGCCGTGGTTGGCCGCGTCGGCGCGACCGGCCGCGCCACCGGTCCGCACATGCACTGGAACGTCAGCCTCAACGATGCGCGGGTCGATCCGGCGATCTTCATCGGTGCCTTCCAGCCCTGATGCCTGGTTTGCGCCATTCAAAAAGACCGCGCAACTGGCGCGGTCTTTTCATAAATTACCCGCCATAAAATCTCGACAATCTGCATTTTTTAAGCATTTCTCTCAATCTTTTTGCAAGGCTTGCCATCTTTAACCCCACTGGTTAGGGTTGAAGCCATGAAAACCTTTCAGACCCTCATCCTGCTTCGTCAACACCGCAGCCTCTGCCTGGTCAGTGCACGACTACCAAGCTGAATCGCGTCGCCTCGCCTTTTCATCTCGTTTTCGTTCGGCGGGCCCCTTTCAAGGCCGCACATTCAAGGATTGCCTTCATGACCATGCTCAAAGACCCTTCGAAAAAATACAGCGCCTTCGCGACCGTCAACTTGCCGGACCGCACCTGGCCTTCGAAGACCATCACCCAGGCGCCGATCTGGTGCAGCTCGGACCTGCGTGATGGCAACCAGTCGTTGATCGAACCGATGGATGCGGTGAAGAAGCTGCGCTTCTGGAAGACCTTGGTCAGCGTTGGCGTCAAGGAAATCGAAGCCTCGTTCCCGTCCGCGTCGCAAACCGATTTCGACTTCGTGCGTACCCTGATTGAAGATGGCCACATTCCGGACGACACCACCATCCAGGTGCTGACCCAGGCCCGTGAAGACCTGATCGCGCGCACCTTCGAATCCCTGCGCGGGGCGAAAAAGGCCATCGTTCACCTGTACAACGCCACCAGCCCGTCGTTCCGCCGCATTGTCTTCAACCAGGACAAGCAAGGCGTGAAAGACATCGCGGTGAACGCGGCAAAATTGTTCGTCAAATACGCCGCCCAGCAGCCGGAAACCCAGTGGACCTTCCAGTACTCGCCGGAGACTTTCAGCGCCACCGAGCTTGAGTTCGCCAAGGAAGTCTGCGACGCAGTGATCGAGGTGTGGAACCCGACCCCTGAGCACAAGATCATCCTCAACCTGCCGGCTACCGTCGAAGTCTCGACGCCGAATATCTATGCCGACCAGATCGAATGGTTCGGCCGCAACGTCAACCGCCGCGACAGCGTGATCATCAGCCTGCACACCCACAACGACCGTGGCACTGGCGTAGCCGCCACCGAGCTGGGCCTGATGGCTGGCGCCGACCGTGTCGAAGGCTGCCTGTTCGGCAACGGCGAGCGCACCGGCAACGTCGACCTGGTGACCCTGGCGTTGAACCTCTACACCCAGGGCATCGACCCTGAGCTGGATTTCTCCGACATCGACGGCGTGCGCAAGGTGGTCGAGGAGTGCAACCAGATCCCCGTGCACCCACGTCATCCGTACGTCGGTGACCTGGTGCACACCGCGTTCTCCGGCTCGCACCAGGACGCCATCCGCAAAGGCTTCACCCAGCAGAAAGAAGACGCCAAGTGGGAAGTGCCGTACCTGCCGATCGACCCGGCTGACATCGGCCGCAGCTACGAAGCTGTGATTCGCGTCAACAGCCAGTCGGGCAAGGGCGGCATCACCTACCTGCTCGAACAGGAATACGGCATCAGCCTGCCACGGCGCATGCAGATCGAGTTCAGCCAGGTGGTGCAGGGCGAAACCGACCGCCTGGGCCTGGAAATGACCGCCCAGCAGATCCACTCGCTGTTGCACCGCGAGTACCTGCAGGCCAACTCGCCATACGCCCTGGTCAGCCATCGCCTGCAGGAAGAGAACGGCCACAGCGCGGTGGAGGTGGAAGTCGCCGCAGAGGGCGAAACCACCCTGCACTGGCGCGGCAAGGGCAACGGCGCCCTCGAAGCCCTGGTGGCCGGCTTGCCGATCGCCGTGGAAATCATGGACTACAACGAGCACGCCATTGGTGCCGGCACCAACGCCAAGGCGGCGGCCTACATCGAACTGCGCGTCGCTGGTGGCCGCCCAGTGCACGGCGTGGGTATCGATGAAAACATCACCACGGCCAGCTTCAAGGCACTGTTCAGTGCCCTGAACCGCTCGCTGAGCCAACAAGCAGCCAAGGCCGCCTGAGCCACAGCCTGAGCTGTACGCTGCAACTGAAGTGCCCGCCTCCTTCCCGAGGCGGGCACTTTCGTTTGCGCCTGTGAAAATCGTCGGTCAGCTTACCGACAAGCCCCGGTATACTCCCCTCCTCGCTTTACCTTGCGCTGCGCGCACATCATGAAAGGACACTCGATGAGCAACTACCTCGAGCGGGCACTGAGCGGCCTGCGCACCATCGGCATCAACCTCGTTCGCCCCGTTCAGGACGCGCCTGTCCTGGTGTTGCTGGACCGCGTTGCACAATACGACACCACCAAGGTCACCTCCATCGCCACGGTTCTGCAGCAGTCCACCGCCTTCAACAGCATGGTTCGCGAGCAGATCGAGGGCATGGACATCTCCACCCGCTTCATGGACATCACCCAGAGCTTCACCTCGATCCGTGAAGACGCTGCCGCCATGGCCGGCTGGATGGACGACGGGCGCCTGGACAGCATGGAAAAACTCAAGCTGGCCTGGATGAACATGCGCCGCGGCTCGATCCCCAGCCGCTTCAACGACATTCGCGACAACTACCTGCAGGTGTGCAAGTCAGCCAACGACCAGATCAGCCGCGAGACGGTGATCCTCGAATCCTATATGGACTTTCGCATGGCCATGAAAGCCGCCGAGGTCGAAGCCCAGCAGGTGCTGGCCATTGCCGGCCAGGCCCTGGAACAGCGCACCGCCGAACTGAATGAGGCCAACCAGCAGGTCGCCGCCGCCGAATCGTCCGAGCCGGCCCAACGCGCGGCCCTGGAACTGCGCCGCGACGAAGCCGTGCGCGCCCTGCAGGATGAAGACAAGCGCTACCAGATCGTCAAGGACATCGCCGATGACCTCAAGGTCGGCTACAACACTGCCGAGATGGTCTTCGCCCGGATCAACCAGGTGCACGTGATCAAGGAGCGCCAGTACCAGCGCATGGTCTCGTTCTTCTCGACCAACGAAGTGGTACTCACCGGCCTGGCCGTGTCGTTCACCGCCAACAGCGGCCTGACCGAGGCCACCCATACCCTCAACGCCACCACTGACGGTATCAGCAAGGGCCTCGAAGCCCTGGGCAGCACCGGCAACCAGCAGCTTGAAGCCGCGGTCAAGGCCAGCTACGGCTCGACCATCAAGGTCGATTCGGTGCGCGCCCTGGCCGATGCCACGCTGTCGTTCCAGACCGACATGAACAGCCTCACCGAAACCTACCGGGCAGAATCGAGCAACGCTTCGCGCGACATCGCCGCCGCGGTCGAGGATGCCAAACGTAAATTCGCCGCGCTGCTCAGCAAGGCGGCCTGATGAGTAGCATTCCACTCTCCGAACAGCTCGGAGCGATGGCGTTCGTCGACGAATTGCGCCACCAGCAGATGCAGCTCCAGGAACACCTGAACCTGCCCAAGCGCCGCGCCGAAGTCGCGGCGCGTATTCGTGACTACTACCAGAGCCACAACATCGCCTTCGACGAGGCGCTGATCGACCAGGGCGTGCGCGAGTTCTTCGCCCGTCGGCTGATGTTCGAAGCCCCGCCGCTGAGCGGGTGGCAAAGGCTGCTGAGCAAGGCATCAATGGCGCGCAGCCAGCTCTACAAGCTATTTCTGGCGCTCATTGCCGCGGCGCTGATCACCCAGTGCACACGCATCGCCCATGACACCGGCGTGACGGTGGAAGTCCAGAACAGTGCCCGTGAGCTGCTTCGTCGTGATCAAGACCTGCGCAGCAACATCCAGCAGCAGCACGAGAAGCTTGAGCAATTGCAGCAAAAGGCTGTGGCACAGCCCGATGCCGCTGTCAGCCGCCTGCTCGAGTACGTCCGGCAAACCTTGCCGCCACTGGATCAGAGCTTTGCCAGCGATGTGCCGGATTTCATCCACAAGACCAACCGCGACAGCGTCAAGGCGCTGGTCGAGCAGCGTGAGGCGCAGCTCGAGCAGGCCCGCGACAACCTGTACGAGAGCCGGTACGCCTTAGCCACGGTCGAGGGCATCTACAAACAGCGCGATGAGCTGGCCAGCCTGTTGGCCACACCGACCTACCTGGAAGGCATCAAGCGGTTTGCCAAGCTCAAGGAGCTTGCCAGCTTGGCCGACCAGCAACTGCTGCAGGTCAAGGACGATAAAACGCTGAAAACAGCCACCCGGCAGGTCAACGAACTGGCTGAGCAGATCCTTTATACCAGCAGCTTGCTGGAGCAGTTCACCCTGCGCGAGCAACTGCTGCAGCGCTTCAAGGCGATGCCCCTGGCCGCTGGCGATCGTGCGCAACTGCAAGCGCTGTTCGCGCAAGCCAGCAACAGCCTGGACACCCAGGACACCTTCCAGGCCCAAGGTCAGCTTAAGCATCTTGAGCAGATGCTCGACTTCGCGGCCGTTGCGCTGACGATCCAGGTCGTGGACCGCACCGGGATCAAGTCCGGGGTCGAGCGTTGCTACGACGCCGCCGGTTGCAACCGCGGCGAGGCCACCGACAAAGGCAAGAGCTGGTTCCTGGTGGTCGAGGCCACCGACCCGGCTGGCATCAGCGCCAATGTCCCGGTCACCAGCTCTGAAACCGGCAAACAACGCTGGACCCGCTTGTTCGGCGTGCGCGTCAGCCAGGCCGAATACCTCAAGGTCAAGCAGGACAAGCTCGACGACGGCCATGTCGATGAGCGCATGATGGGCAGCAAGGCTGCCAATTCGCTGACCCTGCGCTTCAACCAGCGCACCACAAGCAACCCTGACATGATCCTGGACTGGTGAACACATGACGCCTAGTACCCTCACCAGCACCGTGGCACAGAACGCCCGCAGCAGCGAGGCCTTGCTGCGCAGTGCCGAACAGATGTTGTCGGCCCTGAGCGATCAGGAAGCACGCCTGGAGCAGGACATCCTCACGCGCCTGAGCAATATCGTCACGCTCAAGCTTGAACATCGCCCGGCCCTCGACCAGGACACCTTGCTGCAATTGCAGGCACGCCAGGAGGCCGAAGTGCAACTGCGCGCGGAGCTTGCCCAGGTCGAAAGCGATATTGCCGCCTCGCTGACCAGCCAGCACACCGTGCGCGAGCGTATTGAAAGCATCGAGCGCCAGGTGAAGGAGCAACTGGCGCTCGAACCTGCCTGGTGCGAGCTGGAGGAGCAACTGCTCGCCGCGCAAGAGGCCAATCGCGAAGCGATTACCGGCTACGCCGAGATCCGCCAGGAGTGCGTCGACAAGCTGCCCTCCTACAGTGCCAACCCGATCTATTACCACCTGCTCAAACGTGATTACGGCACCGACCAGTACCGCTACAACTTTCTGCACCGCTGGCTCGACAACAAGCTGGCCAAGCGCGTCAACTACCAGGGTAACCGCAGCAACGAGCTGATCCTGCGCGCCATGCAGACGCGCAACGAAGAACAGCAAGGCGAGCGCCTGGCCCTGATTGCCACGCGGCAAGCCGCGGTTGACCAGCACCTGGCCCAGGCGCGAACGGCGGCGGGCATGGACCCTTTGACCTGCGAAGACACCACGCTGAACAAACATATCGCCGCTGCCAAGGCGCGGGCCAACGAGCAGCACCAGCAATTGGCCGCTTTTGCCGGCAAGCAGGACCCGCACTACCTGCGGATCCGCCAGAACATCACCGAGCGCCTGCAGGCGCAAACGATCGAACAACTGCTGGTCGAAGTGCAAAAAACCCCGGACAGCAACGATGACAAGATCGCCGCCCAGCTCAAGGAACTGTACCCGCGCCTGCAGGATGTACAGGCGCGCTTGCCGGACCTGCGCGACCAGCATGACCGCGCCCTGCGTGACTACGAACGAGCCAAGGAACTGGAGCGGGCACTGCGCACCGATTACTACCGGGACAGCGATTACAGCTATAACACCAGCTTGAGCTTCGACCGCTTGCTGGCCGACTACATGACGCGCGATCTCAGCCTGCACGCCCTGGAAACCCTGCTGCAAAGTGGCCGGCGCCTGGTGCCGCGCAGCTCGTCATCCAGCGGCTCTTCGTCGAGCAGTTGGTCGAGCTCAGGCTCCAGTAGTTCAAGTTCGAGCAGTAGCGGTTTTTCCAGCTCCAGCAGCAGCGGTGGTGGGGGCTTCAGCACCAGCGACAGCTTTTGAGTACCCAGCCAGCCACGCCCGGATTTCAGGCGTGGCTGGCGTACAGGCCATCAGCCTCTGAGGTGGTCAAAAACTCCAGAATCCGATATCGCCCTGCTCTTCGTTATAGTGCTGGTAGCCCTCAAACAGGACCGCTTTTTTGATCTGCTCCCAGCTGAAGGGATTGATGGATGCGTCGCTGGGCAACATGACAATTTTCTGCGTAGCAAACGACGTGAGAAAGACCAGGTCTTCTCGAACCACGCGATTATATTCATCAACGACCAGGTCGACGAGATTGTTATCCGCCGCCTGTTTAAGCTTGCCGCCCGCCAGCATCTTGTGCGCATAGACCATGTTGACTTGATAAACATAGTTCGTCGCATGGGCCGGAACAGACAATGAACACTCGTCAGTGCTGGACTCGGAAAAGGCCTCGCCGTAGACGCTGGCCTCAGTGATCTCCGCACCTATTTTGATCGCCCCCAGCTTTACCCCAGCGCCGTAGGTTTTCGAGACGGCGGTCGCATAACTTTTGCTCATCCCCTGCTGGGTAGTGACTTTAAAGGTCTGTTCAACACTGAGCTTGTTGACCAGCGGCCTGAGGTACTCAAGGTAAGCAAAGATGGGTCGTGTCTGAACGTTCCAAGAAGAACCCAGGTAGCTGACACCACCTTCTACTGTCAGGCCCTCTACCCAGCATCCATAACTGGATGCGCCTTCTGCAAACAAGTAGCGATCAATTTCATAGGCGCCTTCTTTAAAAGGCAAGTCGCGTATTGCCGGTTGCTGATTCATCGGTGAACTCCTTGTCAAAACGGGTAACGTCGGTAATGTCCAGGCACGCCTGCTGATCAGTAGCGTTTACGCGGATCGTTAAGCGCGTCCATATCAAAACTCCAGGCGCCGGCATTGACAGCCGCGGAGTACTTGTCGAGCAATATCAATTTGAACAGATCGTCTCTGGACAGAGGCTGTTCCACCTCTCGATCCAGTTCGCGGGCGCAAAGCCGATTGGTTGTCACCGAGGAAAGGAACAACAAGTCCTTTCGCCCCTCAGTCCGCGTGACGCAGGTATGATTGGAGCTGAACAGGCTGCCGATAGTGTCAGCAGCACCGAATGCGCGATGGGCATAGACCAGTGCCACCTGATAAACCAGGTAGGTCTCGCCACCCGGGACGAGTAACGATTGTTTTTGCGGCCGTGCGGGTGCCCAGGCCTGCTCGGAATTCATCCCGGTTTGAAGGTTTGAAAACGCATTGACTTGATCAATCGCCGGCGCCACGGAACAGTCTTTGGCCGTGCCCTTGAAGAACCAAAGGTGATGCCCCTGAGCAGCGGTGACTTCCATGGTCTGATTGCCAGTACCCTGTATCACCCGCGTATCAACATAAGCCAGATAGGCAAAAACCGGCCGGCTGATGGTCGGCCATTTGCGCTCCTTGAAGTTGACGTCGCCGTAGATTGACTGCCCGTCAAGCCAGCAGCCCCGGGTGAAGTTCTGATCACCGATCAAATAGCGTTCAATTTCGTATGACCCGCACTTGAGCGGGAACCCGACTGCCTCATGTACTTCTTCGTCTTGCATAACGCACCTCAGTTAAAAGTCGTTCAGCCTTTTAACCGTACGGCGCGGTCGATCATCTCGACAGCCGGACATGCTTCCCTTGAGCGTCAACACCCTCGACAAAATCACAGGCAAAAAAAAAGGTGCGCCGACCAAGCGCACCTCAAAGCCGTGTAGCACACAACGAATTCGGTTTCAGTCCAGCAGGGCCAGGGCCTCGGCGCTGCAAGCCTGGATGCGGGCCCAGTCGCGGTTGTTGATCCAGCTGCTGTCGAGCATCCAGGTACCGCCCACGCACATCACATTGGCCAGGGCCATGTACTGTTTCACATTGCCCGGATTGACCCCACCGGTGGGGCAGAAGCGCACGTCGCCGAACGGGCCGCCATAGGCCTTGATCGCCGCCACGCCGCCGCTGATCTCGGCCGGGAACAGCTTGAAGCGCCGGTAGCCGAGGGCGTAGCCCATCATGATTTCCGACGGCGTGCTGATGCCGGGCAGCAGCGGAATGTCGCTGTCGACGCCCGCTTCGAGCAAGTCCTGGGTGATGCCCGGGGTGACCACGAACTGCGCGCCGGCCGCTTGCACGGCGGCAAACATGTTGCGGTCCAGTACCGTGCCCGCCCCGATACACAGCTGCGGGCGCTGCTCACGCAGCACCTGGATGGCCTTGAGGCCGTGGGCGGAGCGCAAGGTCACTTCCAGGGTCTTGATGCCACCGGCGGCCAGAGCGTCGGCCAGGGGCAGAATGTCTTCTTCGCGAGCGATGGTGATCACCGGCAAAATGCGCGCCTGGGTGCAGATCTGATCGATCCGGGCAATCTTGTCGGCCATGGAAGCTCCCGGCTGTTTCAGTTCATGCGTGGTCATAACGGCAGATCCTTGGCTCATGGGCACCAGTAAATATCCAGAGGGTCTTGTAAGAAGGCGCGAATCGGCATTTGCGCCGAGTCGTCGCCGGCCAGCGCGGCGCGCAGGGTAGCGAGTTTGCCCGCACCTTGCACCGACAAGGCGGTAAAGCCGGCACGGGCCAGCAGTGCGCGGGTCATGCTCAAGCGCTGATGCGGCACCGCCGGCGCCCGCATCGCCAGGCAGCGACGCGGGCTGCTTGGGTCAAGGCCTTCGGCAAGGTTCGGGCTGTTGGGGAACAGCGAGGCGGTATGGCCATCGTCGCCCATGCCCAGCACCAGTACGTCGATCCCTGGCAGTTCGGCCAGGGCCTGATCGGCTTCCTGCGCAGCGGCCTCAAGACTGCCTGCGGCGCGATAGAGGCTGAGGAAACGCGCCTTGGCAGCAGGACCGGTCAACAAATGGCGCTTGAGCAGGCCGGCATTGCTGTCAGCATGCTCGACCGGCACCCAGCGCTCGTCAGCCAGGGTCACCAGCACCTTCGACCAGTCCAGCGGCTGCTTGAGCAGCGCCGCAAAGAAAGCCACCGGGCTGCGTCCACCGGACACTACCAGGGTGGCCTGGCCTTTAGCTGCAATGGCCATATTCAGGCGCCCGGCCACGTCCTTGGCCAGCCCTTCGGCCAATTGCGGCGCGGTGTTGAAATCATGTGCCGTGACGGTTGCCGGCAGTTGCAGTTCAGATATCGCCATACCAGGACCTCCCATCGCGGGTAATCAGTGCAATCGAGCTCATCGGCCCCCAGGAACCGGCGGCATAGGGCTTGGGCGCGTCGCCCGACTGTTTCCAGCCGGCGATCAGCTGATCGCACCACTTCCACGCGTATTCGATTTCATCCTTGCGCACAAACAGGTTCTGATTGCCGCGCATCACTTCCAGCAACAACCGCTCGTAGGCATCGGGGATCCGCGCGCTACGCCAGGTATCGGAGAAATTCAGCTGCAAGGGCCCGCTGCGCAGTTGCATGCCTTTGTCCAGGCCCTGCTCCTTGGTCATCACCCGCAGCGAGATACCTTCGTCCGGTTGCAGGCGGATGATCAGCTTGTTGCCAATCTGCAAACGCTGTTCCGGGGCGAAGATGTAGTGCGGGGTTTCCTTGAAGTGGATGACGATCTGCGACAGCTTCTGCGGCATGCGCTTGCCGGTGCGCAGGTAGAACGGCACCCCGGCCCAGCGCCAGTTGCGGATATCGGCGCGCAGAGCGACGAAGGTTTCGGTGTCGCTCTGGGCGTTGGCGTTGTCTTCTTCCAGGTAACCGGGCACCGGCTTGCCTTCGCTGTAACCGGCAATGTACTGGCCGCGCACCACTTGCGTGCTCAAGCCCTCGCCCTTGATCGGCGCCAGGGCCTTGAGCACCTTGACCTTCTCGTCACGGATACTGTCGGCCGAGAGATCGCTGGGCGGGTCCATGGCAATCAGGCAGAGCAGTTGCAGCAGGTGGTTCTGGATCATGTCGCGCAGTTGCCCGGCCTTGTCGAAGTAGCCCCAGCGCCCTTCGATGCCGACTTTTTCGGCGACGGTGATCTCCACGTGGGAGATCGAGTTCTGGTTCCACTGGGTTTCGAACAGGCTGTTGGCAAAACGCAGGGCAATGAGGTTCTGCACCGTCTCCTTGCCCAGGTAATGGTCAATGCGGTAGACGCGGTTTTCTGGAAAGTACTGGGCCACGGCGTCGTTGACCCGCCGTGAGGATTCCAGGTCATGGCCGATGGGTTTTTCCAGCACCACCCGGGTACGGGCGCTGAGGCCAACCTTGTCGAGGTTCTCGCAGATGCCGCCATACACCGCCGCCGGGGTGGCGAAGTAGGCGATCAACTGGCTGTCGCTGCCAACCTGCTCGGCCAGGGCCTGATAGTCATCGGCCTGGAGAAAATCCACGTGCAGGTAGCTCAGGCGGGCCAGGAAGCGCTGCAACACCGGCGCCTCGATCTGCCCGGCGGGCACGAACTCCCGCAGATGCGCTTCTATCGACGCCAGGTGTTGTTCAACGCTGCCCGCCTCGCGGGCCAGGGCCAGCACGCGGGTGTCGGCGTGCAGCAAATCGGCCCGGTCGAGCTGATAAAGCGCCGGAAATAGCTTGCGCAAGGCCAGGTCGCCAAGGGCGCCAAACAGGGCAAAGGTGCAGGGTTCAACGCTGATCGAAGCCATGATGTTGGTTCTTTTATCAAGTTGACGTAGAAATACCGTTTTCAATCGCAGTTTTCAAGGAATAATGTAGTAAAAACCACAACATTTTACCCAGTGGACAGATTCAAGTGGTGTGCCACCCATGCCATCAGTACGATAGGCCACCGTGTCAAAAGCCCGCAGCTGTCACCAGCCGGGTGCCTCATCGACCCAAGGAAAACACCCATGGACCGCGTGCGAAACCTCCTGGAGCAGATCCAGGGCCGCCTCGAAGAGCTGAACAAGGCTGAGCGTAAAGTCGCCGAAGTCATCCTGCTCAACCCCCAGCAAGCCACCCGTTTCAGCATTGCCGCCCTGGCCCAGGCCGCCAAGGTCAGCGAGCCGACGGTCAATCGCTTTTGCCGCTCGTTCGGCGTCAGCGGCTACCCCGAACTGAAGCTGCAACTGGCGCAGAGCCTGGCCAGCGGCGCTGCCTACGTCAGCCGGGCAGTGGAAGCCGACGATGATCCGGCGTCCTACACCCAGAAAATCTTCGGCAGCGCCATCGCCTCGCTGGACAGTGCCTGCCAGCAACTGGATCCGCAGCTGATCAGCCGCGCCGTCGACATGCTGATCCAGGCCCGGCAGATCCACTTCTTCGGCCTCGGCGCCTCGGCCCCGGTGGCGCTGGATGCCCAGCACAAGTTCTTCCGCTTCAACCTGGCGGTGTCGGCCCACGCCGATGTGCTGATGCAACGCATGCTGGCCTCGGTGGCCCACACCGGCGAGCTGTTCGTGATCATCTCCTACACCGGGCGCACCCGCGAGCTGGTTGAAGTCGCGCGCCTGGCCCGGGAAAACGGCGCCTCGGTACTCGGCCTGACCGCCGCCGACTCGCCATTGGCCAAGGCCAGCAGCCTGAGCCTGAACATCCCGCTGCCGGAAGACACCGACATCTATATGCCGATGACCTCGCGAATCATCCAGCTGACCGTGCTCGACGTGCTGGCCACCGGCATGACCTTGCGCCGCGGCGTCGACTTCCAGCCGCACCTGCGCAAAATCAAGGAAAGCCTCAACGCCAGCCGTTACCCGATCGACGACGAACTCAACTGAGCAGGTGCGCCTGCAAACGCAGGTGTGCTTGCTCCCCTGGCGCCAGGCTCAGGCTGTCACTGCTGCCACTGGCCGCCTCGACACAGACGAAGCCCAGGGTTTCGCTGCCACTGACACCCATCAACGGCCGACTGCCGGGGTGCCAGACCACGGTATCCTCGCTGTCACCGGTATCGATGCACAGCTGGCGCTGCCAAGCCGGATCGTGCAACTGCAGGGTCGCCGCATTGGGAAACACCCGCTGGCAACCGCCGTGGACCTTCAAAGCGCCCTTCTGGCGACAGGATTGACGGTTCAAACGGTCGTAACCTTCAATGTTTTCCAGCCCAGATAGCGCTATCTCAGAAACGTCACTAATACGCCAGTAAGCCAGCAGAGCATGACTCAACTGACAAGGCTGGCTGTCCTGGTGTTCGGTACTCAGCTGCAGCTCCATGCGTTTACCCAGCCTGGCCAACAGGTCGACCTGCCAGTCGCACAGTTGCAGGCGCCATTTGAGGGTCACGCCGTGTTCATCTTCGCTGCTGTCGATCAGCTTCCAGTCGAGCAAGCGCGCCCAGCCGTGGGCCGGCCACATGTCCTCGCTGGGATGACGGCCATACCAGGGCCAGCACACCGGCACGCCGCCACGGATGGCGCCAACTTGCGGCCACTGCGCCGCACACCACAGCCACGGGCGCTCGCCCTGCGGTTGGAAGTGCAACAATTGCGCACCCTGACGGCTGAACACCGCCTGGCATTGCGGGTGATCGATGATCAGCACATCGCGCTGCTGGTAACGCTCCCACTCGAAGGTCGGCCGCGGCCTCTGCGAGGTGAAGAAACGTTGTAGCGGGTGCTCTGGCATGGCTGGGAACTCTTGTTATTCAGTGGGAACGCTATCGCAGGCAAGCCAGCTCCCACAGGATCTGCGCAACCCATGTGGGAGCTGGCTTGCCAGCGATCGACCGCACAGCGGTCGCAATATGCGTAAATTTACAACATATCACCTCAGAACGACGACTGAATCTTCAACCCGGCGACCAGCGCGTTATCCACCTCATCGACCCCGCCCGGGCTCTTGATGTACTGCAGGTTCGGCCGCACGGTCAGCCAGTTGGTGACGTGGAAGCCGTAGTACAGCTCGGCGTTGTATTCGGTCTTCTGGATCGGCACGAAACCGGCGTCGTTGTAATCCTCGATGCCGCTTTGCTGATTGAGCAGTTGCGCGCGATCCTTCACATCATCGTTGACGTGAATGCGCGCCACGCCAAAGCCGATGTCATCCTTGGGCCGGCCATCGAAGGCCCCCTTGTAGACCATGCCCACCTGCTGGTAGTTGTCCACCACGTTGGTGGCCTTGTCGTGCACGGTGAAGTTGGCGAACAGGCTCAGGCCGCGGTTGGCATCGCCGTTGTGCGCGGTGACCTGCTGCTGGGCCACCACCCACCAGCCATGCTTGCTCGAATGCGACTTGAAGGCGGCGCCGGTCAGCGCCTGGGGCTGGCCATTGACATCGTCATACAGGTCATCGGCCTTGGCCGTGCTGTAGTAGTAACCCAGGCGGTACTCGCCCGGCAGGCCATTGACCTGCGGCGACCAGACCAGTTCCACCGGCAGGATCATGCCCTTGGTGCCGCTGCCGCTGAGCTTGAAGCCGTTGCCGGTCTCGAGGTTGGAGGGGTTCTGCTCATACACGCCGACCTGGGCGAAGAACTCCGGGGTGATGTTGTACTTGACCCGCATCGCCCATTGGCTGACCGGCCAGTTGTACCAGATGCCACCCACCCAGTTGCCCACTTGCGAGCCGCAGAACGCCAGGTTCTGGAAGTCGCAGGGGAAGCTGTTGAAGTCCTCGCCTTCGCCAAAGCGCCCGACCTTCACGTCCAGGGCGCCGTCGAAGTACTTCTGTTTGACCCACATCTGCGTCAGGCGCCAGGTCTGGCCGCGGCCCCAGACCTCCTGAACCGAACTGAACTGCCCGGCGCGCGGGTCGCTGATACGGTCGTTGGACAGGTTGCGACCGCTACGCTCAGTGATCGCCAGCTTGAACTCGGCATCCTGCCAACCGAAGATCTTCTCCAGGTCCAGGTGCGCGCCGAGGGCGAACTGGTCACTGTAGCGGGCAGTCTTGTCGTCGTTGTAGCCACCGTTGAGGTTGCCGGCCACCTCACCGACGTAATCGAGGGTGAAGTCGTAGCCCTTCTCCAGCAATTCGGTACGGGTACCGCCCCAATCGCCGCTCATCCATTTCGACTCCGGGGCAAAGGCGCCGGCCGCCTGCACCCCGCAACTGACGCCCAGGGCCGCCAGCAGGGTCAATGGCGCCAGCGGCTTGATACGCTTGAAGTGATCCATCCCTTGTTTCCTCGTTTTATTGTTCTCGATGGGTTTCTACGTTCTCTAACGAATTCAGCGGCCCTTGAATTGGGCGACATTATCCTTGCCCGCCTGGGCCAGTACCGGCGCAGCGACGCCCAGGCGCTCGCCAGTGGCGGCATCGAACAGCAGCACCCGCGCCGGGTCGAACTGCAGGTTCAGGGTGTCGCCCACCTGGGTCGGTACATCCGGAGCCAGGCGGCAGCAGACTTTGGTCTGGTTCAAGGTAACGAACACCAGCAGGTCCGGGCCGGTGGGTTCGGTGACTTGCACCTCGGCACGAATACTCGGCAAACCATTGGCCTGGGCCGGGGCCAGGGCGATCTGTTCCGGGCGAATGCCGAGGATCACTTCACGGTCCTCCAGGCCCGCCGTCTCGATACCCAAGGGTAGCTCGCAGCGCGCCTGGCCACTGTCGAGCAGCGCCAGCAGGCGGCCGTCCTGGCGTTGCAGGCGCAGGGGAATGAAGTTCATCGGTGGCGAACCGATGAAGCTGGCGACGAACAGGTTGGCCGGATCGTTGTAGATCTGCTGCGGGGTGCCGAACTGCTGGATCAGCCCGTCCTTCATCACCGCCACCTTGTCGCCCAGGGTCATGGCCTCGATCTGATCGTGGGTGACGTACACCGTGGTGGTCTTCAGGCGTTGATGCATCAGCTTGATTTCAGTGCGCATCTCCACCCGCAACTTGGCGTCGAGGTTGGACAGCGGCTCATCGAACAGGTAGATCTTCGGTCGCCGCGCCAAGGCCCGGCCCATGGCCACGCGCTGCTGCTGCCCCCCGGACAGCTGACCGGGCTTGCGCGTCAGCAGGTGCTCGATCTGCAGCAGCTTGGCCACCCGTGCCACCTCTTCATCGATGGCGGCGGCGGGCATCTTGCGCATCTTCAGGCCGAAGGCGATGTTGTCGCGCACGTTCATGGTCGGGTACAGCGCGTAAGACTGAAACACCATGGCGATGTCGCGATCCTTGGGGCTCATCCCGCTAATGTCAGCATCGTCCACCAGGATCGCCCCGCCGCTGATCTGTTCGAGGCCGGCGATGCAGTTCATCAGGGTCGATTTACCACAACCGGACGGGCCGACCAGGATCAGGAACTCGCCGGAGTCGATCGACAGTTCGATGTTTTTCAAGGTGTCCGGCAGGCCGCTGCCGTAGCTCTTGTTGACGTTGCGCAGTTCAAGCGTTGCCATTGTGTTTACCCCTTGACCGCGCCGGCCGTGAGCCCGCGCAGGAAATACTTGCCAGCCAGCACATAGACCAACAGGGTCGGTAACCCGGCGATCATCGCCGCCGCCATGTCGACGTTGTATTCCTTGACCCCGGTGCTGGTATTGACCAGGTTGTTCAGGGCCACGGTGATCGGTTGTGCGTCGCCGCTGGCGAACACCACGCCGAAGAGAAAGTCGTTCCAGATCTGGGTGAACTGCCAGATCAGGCAGACCATGATGATCGGCACCGACATCGGCAGCAGGATGCGCCCGAAGATGGTGAAGAACCCCGCGCCATCGAGCCGCGCCGCCCGCACCAGGGCATCCGGCACGCTGCAGTAGTAGTTGCGGAAAAACAGCGTGGTAAAGGCCAGGCCATAGACGATGTGTACCAGCACCAGGCCGGTGGTGGTGCTTGCCAGGCCAAGCTTGCCGAGGGTGAACGAGGCCGGCAGCAGCACGGTCTGGAACGGCAGGAAGCAACCGAACAGCAGCAGCCCGAAGAACAGCTGCGAGCCCCTGAAGCGCCACATCGACAGCACATAGCCATTGAGCGCACCGAGCAGGGTCGAGATCACCACCGCCGGCACGGTGATCTTCACCGAGTTCCAGAAGTAGCCGCCGACCGTGTCCCAGGCCTTGATCCAGCCGATGCCGGTGATCACCTCGGGCCAGCTCAGCAGGTTGCCGGTACGGATGTCTTCCGGCGACTTGAAGCTGGTCAGCAGCATCACGATCAGCGGGATCAGGTACAGCGCGCAGGCCAGGATCAGGGTCGAATAGATGGCCAGGCGGCTGAGGCTCAATGAGCGGGGAGCGAGGGACCTAGTCATGGCGCTTGTTCCTCAGTTCCGAATACAGGTAAGGCACCAGGATCGACAGGATCGCGCCGAGCATCAGGATCGCACTGGCCGAGCCCATGCCCATCTGCCCGCGGCTGAAGGTGAAGGAGTACATGAACATCGCCGGCAGGTCCGAGGCATAGCCCGGGCCGCCCGCGGTCATCGCCGCGACCAGGTCGAAGCTCTTGATCGCGATGTGCGCAAGGATCATCAACGCACTGAAAAATACCGGACGCAGGCTCGGCAGGACGATACGCAGGTAGATGCTCGGCAGGCTGGCGCCATCGACTTGCGCGGCGCGAATGATCGATTGATCGACGCCGCGCAGGCCGGCCAGGAACAGCGCCATGACAAAGCCCGAGGCCTGCCACACGGCGGCGATCACCAGGCAGTAGACGACCCGGTCGGGGTCCACCAGCCAGTCCAGGCGAAAGCCTTCCCAGCCCCAGTCGCGGAGCATCTTGTCCAGGCCCAGGCCGGGGTTGAGCAGCCATTTCCAGGCGGTGCCGGTGACGATCATCGACAGCGCCATCGGGTACAGGTAAATGGTGCGAATGAACCCTTCGCGGCGGATGCGCTGGTCGAGCAGCACCGCCAGCAGCACGCCGATCACCAGGCTGATGGCGATGAACATACCGCCGAACAGCAGCAGGTTCTTGCTCGCCACCCACCAGCGGTCGTTCTCCATCAGCCGCGCGTACTGCGCCAGGCCCACCCACTTGTAGCTGGGCATGAAGCTTGAGTTGGTGAAGGACAGGACGAAGGTCCAGAGGATGTAGCCGTAAAAGCCCACCAGGACGATCAGCATGCTCGGCGCCAGTACCAGTTTCGGTAGCCAGCGCTGCAGGGCGTCCAGGGGTGAGGCCTTGTTGATTGTGGCAACAGTGCTCATCAGAAAGTCTCGGTTGAAGGGCGGCGCTGCGCACCGCATCGCTGGCAAGCCAGCTCCCACAATGGACTGCATGCACCGACCCTATGGGAGCTGGCTTGCCAGCGATGAAGCCCCGCAGAGTCGTTGCCTACACCATCACTTGGCCGACTTGATCGCCGAATTCAGCTGTTTGACCGCCGTCGCCGGGTCGGCTTTCGGGTCGTTGAAGAAGTTGGTGACAACATCGAAGATCGCCCCTTGCACCGCCAGGGAGGTCGCCATGTTGTGGGCCATGCTCGGTTGCAGGCCGTCACCTTTTTCCGCTTCCTTGAAGTCCGCCGCCGACTTCTGCGTACAGGCGTCGAACTGGCTCATGTCCATGTCCTGGCGCACCGGCAGGGAGCCCTTGTTCTGGTTGAACACGGTCTGGAACCGCGGCTCCAGGGCGACCTTGGCCAGGTCGTTCTGGGCCTTGATGTCGTTCGCGTTCTTGAGCTTGAACATCGCCAGCGAATCGATGTTGTAGGCGAAGCTGCCCTGGGTGCCGGGGAAGGCCACGCACTGGTAGTCCTTGCCCGCGACCTTGCCGGCGGCAGTCCATTCGCTCTTGGCCCAGTCGCCCATGATCTGCATGCCGGCCTTGCCGTTGATGACCTCGCCAGCGGCAATGTTCCAGTCACGTCCGGCGCGGTTTGGGTCCATGTAGGTGCCCAGGCGTTGCAGGGTCTTGAACACCTCGATCATTTTTTCGCCGGTCAGGGTGTCTTCGTCCAGTTCGACAAAGGCTTGGTGATAGCCCTGGGGCCCGAGGATGCTCAGCACCAGGTCTTCGAACACGGTGCTGTCCTGCCACGGCTGGCCACCATGGGCCAGCGGGGTGAAGCCGGCAGCCTTGAGCTTGTCGGCGGCAGCGAACAGTTCGTCGAGGGTGGTCGGCACCTTGGCACCGGCCTTGTCAAACACCTGCGGATTGATCCACAACCAGTTGACCCGGTGGATGTTCACCGGCACCGCTACATAGTGGCCGTCGTACTGCATGAGCTGCGCAACTTTCTTTGGCAGCAGGGCATCCCAGTTGTTGGTTTTGGCGACATCATCGAGCTCAGTGAGCAGGCCCAGCGCGCCCCATTCCTGGATATCCGGCCCCTTGATCTGGGCGGCGCCCGGCGGGTTGCCGGCGACCGCGCGGCTTTTCAGCACGGTCATGGCCGCGGCGCCACCGCCACCGGCGACGGCGTTGTCCTTCCAGGTGAAGCCGTCTTTCTCGACTTGTTCCTTGAGGGTTTTCACCGCCGCGGCTTCACCGCCGGAGGTCCACCAGTGGGTGACTTCGACCGTACCGTTAGCGGCAGCAACAGCACTCAAGGGCAACAAGGAGGCGAGAGAAATGACAGCGGCGAGGCGATTGATCGCATTCATCGAGAGGAACCTTTTCTTGTTGTTATGCAGGTGCAAGTCGTGGTGCTTGCGCTTGCATCAGAGTCTAACCAGCGGCACCTATGCCGGAGGTAACGAAGGGATGCGCGAATGTCACAGGCTGGTGACATTCGCTATCAGTCACTGCTGCGCGGCAGGCTCAGGGTCACCCGCAAGCCGCCCTCACGCAGGTTGCGCAGGCTCACTTCACCGCCATGGCTGTGCGCGATGTTGCGCGCGATACCCAGCCCCAGACCGTAACCCTGCTGCTGCCCGGCCAGGCGAAAGTGCGGCTCGAACACCTGTTCCTGACGCTGCTCAGGCACGCCCGGGCCCTCGTCGTCGACCTGCAAAACGAAGTCACTGTCGCTGTCGAGGATGCGCAGGTGAGCACGCTCGCCATACTTCAGGGCGTTGTCGATCAGGTTGCCGATGCAGCGCTTGAGCGCCAGTGGCTTGCCGGGATACGGCGCCAGCGCGCGACCTTCAAGCGTGATCTGGCCGCTGCCCAGGTACGGCTCGACCAGGCATTCGAGCACCTGGTTGAGGTCGATACGCTCGATGTTCTCGTGGATGTCGGTGTCTTTCACGCATTGCAGTGCGCCCTTGACCAACATCTCCAGCTCATCCAGGTCGCGGCCGAACTTGGCCTGCAACGGCTCGTCATCCAGCAGCTCGACCCGCAGGCGCAAACGCGTGATCGGCGTGCGCAGGTCGTGGGAGATGGCGCTGAACAACTGGCTGCGTTCGGTCAGGTAGCGGCTGATGCGCTCGCGCATGGCATTGAAGGCCCGGCCCACCTCCTCCACTTCGCTGCCACCGCCTTCCGTCACCGGCTCGACATCGGCCCCCAGTGACATTTCCCTGGCAGCCAGGGCCAGGCGCTTGAGCGGGCGGCTCTGCCAGTGCACCAGTAAACCGATGAACAACAGCAGGAACGAGCTGGTGAGCACGATGAACCACAGCTGCTGACTCGGCAGGCCCTGTTCTTCGAGGCTGGTGTAGGGCTCGGGCAGCAACGAGGCGATGTACAGCCATTCGTCTTCATCCAGGCGGATCTGGGTCACCAGCACTGGCGGGTTGATCGGCTCCAGGGTCAACGCATAGTGCGCCCAGGAGCGCGGCAGCTCATCGAGTTTCAGGCCGCTGTTGAAGATCCGCAGATCCTGCGGGCTGACGAACTGGATGGAGATTTCCAGCTGCGCGCCAAGGCGCTGGTGCAGCACGTCGCCGACGGCATCGATCACCGCTTGCTTGCGCGGCGTGGCCGCCAGCACCTGCATGCCCAGGGGTTTGTCATTGAGGGAAACGACAAAACGGGTGCCGCCCATGCTGCGCAACTGGTCGAGCACCATCGGCCGGTACGCCACCGGCAGCGAACGAAAGTAACTGACGCTGGCACTCATCGAATGGGCCAGGCTGCGCGCGCTGGCGACCAGGCCCTCCATCTGGCTGGCGCGCAGTTGCGACAGCCAGATCAGGCTCGACAGGCCCTGCGCCAGCAGCACCACCAGCAGGGTCAACAGCAGCATCCGCCCCAGCAGCGAGCGCGGCAGCGGCAGTCGCCAGCGCCCGTCAGTGCGCAGGCGCAACGTTGGCCGCCAGCAGGTAACCACTGCCGCGTACGGTACGAATCAAACGCGGCGGTTTGTCTGTGTCGCGCAGGCGTTGGCGCAGGCGGCTGACCGCCATGTCGACGATACGGTCCAGGGGCATCGGCTCGCGACCGCGGGTGGCATTGCCGATGGTGTCGCGGTCGAGGATCTGTTGCGGGTGATCGAGGAACAGTTTGAGCAAGGCAAAGTCGGCGCCGGAAAGGATCACCTCTTCACCATCGCGGTGGAACAAGCGGTGGCTGATGGTATCCAGGCGCCAGTCATCGAAGGCCAGCACATCACCGCCATTGCGCTCCTGGCCAAAACCGGCACGGCGCAACAGGGCTTTGATCCGCGCCTGCAGTTCACGCGGACTGAAGGGTTTACCCAGGTAATCATCGGCGCCCAGCTCCAGGCCGATGACCCGGTCGGCCTCGTCGGAGCTGGCAGTGAGCATGATGATCGGCACCTGCGCCAGGCGCGGATGCTGACGCACCCAGCGGCACAAGCTGAAACCGTCTTCGTCGGGCAGCATCACATCGAGGATCACCAGGTCGCAATCGCTGGCATCCAGAGCCTGGCGAAAGCCGCGCCCGTCGGCCACCGCCTGGACGCTGAAACCGGCACGGCTCAGGTAGGTTTGCAACAGCTCACGGATGTCCTGGTCGTCGTCGACCATCAGTATCGACTTGCTCACGCATCACTCCTTGTCTATCAGGGAGAGGGCCTCGCGGGGCAAGCCCGCCCCCAGATATCAGCCGGCTTGTTGCAAAGCTACGCCAGCCCCGAGTAAACCGGAGAACTCAGCGGTTACCAACCATACCGGGACATCCTTGAAGTAGCCACTCATGCAGCCCTTGTCGGCAAAGCTGGCGCCAAAGCCGCTGCGCAAGAACAGTTCGGCAAAGCGCGGAATCACGCCGCCGACGATATACACCCCGGCGCGTGCGCCGAGAGTCAGGACATCATTGCCCGCTACTCGGCCCAGGAAGCAGCAGAACTGCTCGATCACCGCCAGGGCAACAGGCTCACCGGCCAGCGCCGCATCGGTGATCGCCGCCGGGCTCTGCAGCGGTGCGGGCTGGCCGTCCAGCGCGCAGATGGCCTGGTACAAACGCAACAGGCCGCCGCCGCTGAGGACGGATTCGGCGCTGACATGACCGATTTCGTTCTCGATCTGCTGACGAATCTGCGCTTCGCGGGCATTGCCCACCGGCAGGTCGACATGCCCGCCCTCGCCGGGCAAGGCCATCCAGCGGTCCTCTCCCAGGCTCAGCAAGGTGCCGACGCCAAGACCCGTGCCCGGGCCGATCACCAGGGCCGGGCGGCCGGCATCGGGCGTGCCGTCGCAAACGGTACGGTACTCGCCCGCCTGCAGACGGGTCATGCCCAGGGCCATGGCGGTGAAGTCGTTGATCAGCAGCAAGCGCTCGACCTGCAAGGTCTTGCAGAACGCCTGACGGCTGAGGCGCCAGTGGTTGTTGGTAAAGCGGAACTCATCGCCATCGACCGGCCCGGCCACCGCCAGGCACACCGCGCCCAGCTCACCGCGGGCCAGGCCATGATCGGCCAGATAGGCGCCGATGGCCTGTTCCGGGCTGGTGTAGTCGGCCGTGGCAAAGACCTGCACCGCGTGCATGCGGTTGTCTTCCCAGAGGGCAAAGCGCGCGTTGGTGCCGCCGATATCGCCGACCAGTGCGCGCTTCACTTGAGCGTCTCCAGTGCCGAGGTGAAGGCGCTGGCGCCCTTCTCCGCCGGGCTCAGGGCGGTACGCAGGAAGCCAAACAGCTCGCGGCCGCAGCCCAGGTCATTGCCGCTCGGCGCCGCCGGCAGTTCACGATCAGCCAGTTCGGCCGCACTGAGCTTCACGGTCAAGGTGCCGGCCACACCGTCGACGCGGACGATATCACCATCGCGCAGGCGTGCCAGCGGGCCGCCATCGAAGGCTTCAGGGCAAACATGAATGGCCGCGGGGATTTTCCCCGAAGCGCCGGACATACGCCCGTCGGTTACCAGTGCCACCTTGAAGCCACGATCCTGCAGCACGCCGAGGAACGGGGTCATCTTGTGCAACTCGGGCATGCCGTTGCAGCGCGGGCCCTGAAAGCGCATCACCGCGACAAAATCGCGCTCCAGCTCGCCGGCCTGGAACGCATCGGCCAGCGCCTGCTGGTCATGGAAGACCCGCGCCGGGGCTTCGACCACCTGATGTTCGGGAGCGACGGCGGAAACTTTCATCACCCCGCGCCCGAGGTTGCCTTCCATCACCCGCAGGCCGCCTTCGGGCGAGAACGGCCGCGCGACCGGACGCAGGATTGCCTCGTCCAGGCTCGCCTTTGGGCCTTCGCGCCAGACCAGCTTGCCACCCTCGAGGAACGGCTCCTGGGTGTAACGGCGCAGACCGTGGCCAGCGACGGTGTTGACGTCTTCGTGGAGCAAACCGGCATCGAGCAGTTCGCGAATCAGCAAGGCCATGCCGCCGGCGGCCTGGAAGTGGTTGATGTCGGCCTTGCCGTTCGGGTAGACGTGAGACAGGGTCGGCACCACCTCCGAAAGCTCGGCCATGTCCTGCCAGGTCAGCTGGATGCCCGCCGCCAGGGCAATCGCCGGCATGTGCAGGGTATGGTTGGTCGAGCCGCCGGTGGCGTGCAAGGCAACGATGGAGTTGACCAGGGCTTTCTCGTCGACGATCTCGCCCAGGGGCATGAAGTTACCGCTGGCCTTGGTCATGCGCGTGACCTGTTGGGCGGCCTCGGCGGTGAGGGCATCGCGCAGCGGCGTGTACGGGTTGACGAACGAGGCGCCCGGCAGGTGCAGGCCCATCACTTCCATCAGCAACTGGTTGGTGTTGGCGGTGCCGTAGAAGGTGCAGGTGCCGGGGCTGTGATAGGACTTCATCTCCGACTCCAGCAGCTCCTCGCGGCTGGCCTTGCCTTCGGCGTAACGCTGGCGCACATCGGCTTTCTCCTTGTTGGAGATGCCCGACGGCATTGGCCCGCCCGGGACGAACAGGGTCGGCAGATGGCCGAAGCGCAACGCGCCCATTAGCAGGCCGGGGACGATCTTGTCGCAGATACCGAGCATCAGCGCCGCGTCGAACATGTTGTGCGACAGGGCAATGGCGGTCGACATGGCGATCACTTCGCGGCTGGCGATGCCCAGCTCCATGCCTGGCTCACCCTGGGTGACCCCGTCGCACATGGCCGGCACGCCACCGGCGAACTGGCCGACCGAGCCAATCTCGCGCAGCGCCTGTTTGATCTGTTCGGGGTAATGCTCATAGGGCTGATGCGCCGAGAGCATGTCGTTGTAGGCGGAGACGATGGCGACGTTGGCCGCGTTCATCATTCGCAGGCTCTGTTTGTCCTGGCTGCCACAGCCGGCGACACCGTGAGCGAAGTTGGCGCATTGCAGCTTGGCGCGCATCGGCCCGTCGCTGGCGGCCCCGCGAATCAGTTCAAGGTAGCGTTCACGGGTGGGGCGACTGCGGGCGATCAGCCGTTGGGTGACCTCAAGAATGCGCGGATGCATGTACTGGACTCCAGGCTATCGGTGGTTGCGACCTCTGCGGCGGTTTCCCTTATCAACGATCGCGGCCTAGGCTCAAAAACAGGGGCGATGCGTTGCGGGAGGAACGGCTTGGCCGATCGCTCGTTGTAGATTGAACAAAATACTGCCAGCAAAAAGGCTTGTTTTCTATTTTTTTACGAATAATCTTGTAATTCCAACAACAAAAACAGATGCAGTGAAGCAAAACTTCAATTGCCACGGGCTTCACCCGGTCTGCCAGAGGTAGCTCCATGACCCTTCGTATCGCAATCAATGGCTTTGGCCGCATCGGCCGCAACATCCTTCGTGCACTCTATACCCAAGGCTACCGCCAGGACCTGCAGGTCGTCGCCATCAACGACCTGGGCGACAGTGCGATCAATGCCCATCTGCTCAAACACGACAGCGTCCACGGCAGCTTTGCTGCCACGGTTGAATCCGATCACGAGAGCATTACTGTCAACGGCGACCGCATTGCCGTCAGCGCCATCCGCAATCCGGCGGAGTTGCCATGGAAAGCCGAAGCCATCGATGTGGTGTTCGAATGCACCGGCTTGTTCACCGAACGCGCCAAGGCGGCCGCCCATCTTACTGCCGGGGCTGGCAAAGTCATTATCTCGGCACCGGCCAAGGGTGCTGATGCCACCGTGGTGTATGGGGTCAACCATGACATCCTGCGCCCTTCGCACCAAATCATCTCCAGTGCTTCGTGCACCACCAACTGCCTGGCGCCGCTGGCCCAGGTACTGCACCGCGAGTACGGTATCGAACAAGGCTTGATGACCACCATCCACGCCTACACCAACGACCAGAACCTGACCGATGTCTACCACAGCGACCCGTTCCGTGCCCGCTCGGCGACCCAGTCGATGATCCCGAGCAAGACCGGCGCGGCCGAAGCGGTGGGCCTGGTGCTGCCGGAGCTGGCCGGCAAGCTCACCGGCATGGCCGTGCGGGTGCCGGTGATCAACGTGTCGCTGGTCGACCTTACCGTCAACCTTGAGCGCGAGGCCACGGCCACGGCAGTCAATGAGTTGTTCAAGGAAGCCAGCCGGCATTCCAAGGTGCTGGGCTACAACAGCCTGCCGCTGGTGTCCTGTGATTTCAACCATAACCCGCTGTCGTCGATTTTCGATGCCAATCACACCCGCACCAACGGGCGCATGCTCAAGGTGCTGGCCTGGTACGACAACGAATGGGGCTTCTCCAATCGCATGCTGGATAACTGCCTGGCGCTGTGCAACGCCCGTTGACGATCGCTGTGGGAGCTGGCAAGCCAGTTCCCACAGGTCCAGTGTCGCAGGTTAAAAAACGCCAATACTTGACCAAGGCGTTGATGATAAGCATTATCATTCGCCACGCCATGGTCGGGTACCGCTGTGAGTCAGTCCCAGTTCAACGCCGTTTTCCTCGCGCAGCGCGTCAGCCTGCTGCGTACCCTGCAGCGCATGGTGGATAACCCCAGCACTGCCGAGGACCTGTTGCAGGAGACCTACCTGCGGGTGACCCGCGCCCTTGGCGAACGCCCCATCGAACACCTTGAACCCTTCGTGTTCCAGACTGCGCGCAACCTCGCCCTCGATCACTTGCGCGCACGCCGGGCGCAGTCGCGCAACCTGGTCGACGATGTACCCGAGCAGATCCTGCACAACGTCGCCGCGCCCAGCAGCAGCGCCGAAGACGCCGCCCACGCCGAACAATTGCTCAAGCGCCTGAGCGTCAGCCTCGCGCAATTGACCGAGCGCCAACAACGGATCTTCATCCTCAGCCGCCTGCATGGCGCCAGCTACCTGGAAATCGCCGAGCAGTTGAACGTCTCGGCAAGCACGGTTCAGAAGGAACTGAAACTGATCATGGCCATCTGTGTGGGGGTAGCCGACCGGCTGCAGTAAACAGCCTGTCGTCGATCGCAGCTAAACCCTTGCCATCCCCATGGATACCCCCGATCATTCGCGCAAAAGCGCCAACCCGCCAAGGACCCACCCGTGACCGACCGTCCCGCCCCTCGCCCCTCGCCACCTGGCCAAGGTGCCAGTGATCAGGCCATGGACCAGGCTCTGGACTGGCTGATTCGCCTGCAATGCGCGTCGGAACAAGATACCCAGGCCTTCGAAGCCTGGCTGGAAGCCGATCCGGCCAATGCCCGGGCCTACGTCGAGGCCGAAGCGATCTGGAACGGCGCGCCGTTGCGTCAGGTTGCCAGCCAGTTGCAACAGGGGCAGCGCCGCACGCTACGCTCACGCATCCGCCCGCACTACAAGCCCCTGGCCGCAGCCGCCGTGCTGCTGGTAGGGATTTTCACCCTTGGCAACCTGCCGCTGCGCCTGCAGGCCGACCACCTGACCGTGGTGGGTGAACGCCAGCGGCTACAGCTGGACGACGGCTCCAGGGTGTTGCTCAACACCAATTCGGCCTTTGCCAGCGACCTGCGCGACAACCGTCAGGTGGCCCGGCTGCTGCAGGGCGAGGCCTACTTCGAAGTGCCCGCCGGTACCCAACCGCCCCTGGAGCTGCAGGCCGGCCCGTTGCGGGCCAGCGTGCGCGACACCGATTTTGCCGTGCGCTACCTCAACGGCGAAGCCCAGGTGCGGGTGCAACGCGGTGACGTCGACCTGCAGGCCAGCAGCGACCAGCGCATTCGCCTGTCGGCGGGGGACAGTATCAGCGTCGGGCCCAACGGTTTCAGCCAACGCGGGCGCCTGGACGCGCAGAAGGACCTGGCCTGGGTCCAGGGCCGCCTGGTATTCGAAAATTGTCCGTTGAGCCAGGTGCTGGCCGAACTGCGCCGCTACTACCCCGGCTGGATCATCAACGGTAATGAGCACCTGGCAAACGTCGCGGTCACTGGCAACTACCGCCTCGACCAACCCCTGGAAACCCTGCGCGCCCTTGCCCACATCACCTCGGCGCAGTTGCACGAATACCCGGCACTGGTCATTCTCAACTGACGCAAAAGTTTTTTTACGCGATCCCTGAAGCTGTTACGTCTCGTTATAGCCAATGCAACTGATTCTTATTTTTGAGTCAGCCAGCACCTATAACATTTGCGCGACAGGGAGCGCTTTCGATGCCCACTGGTTTCACTCGTCGGTCTTCAGCCACTTCACCTACCCCCGGCCTGCAGCGTTGCACGTTCTCCCTGCTGACCCTGGCCCTGCTCGCCAGCGGCGCCTGCAGCCTGCCGGCGCTGGCCGCGGAACCGGCCCAGGCCAGTGCCCCGCGGATGGGCGACTACCGCTTCGCCATCAGCCAGCAACCACTGGTGTCGGCGCTCAATGCCTTTACTGTGGTGACCGGCTGGCAAGTGGGCTTCTCCGCTGAACTGGCCGAAGGCGTGGCCTCCCCGGGGGCGCAGGGTTCGCTGAAGCCGGAAGCCGCGTTACAGCAACTGCTGGCCGGCACCGGCTTGAGCTACCGCACCCTCGGCAGCGGCAACGTGGTGATTGAACGCAGCGCCAGCAAGGCCATCGCCCTGCAGCAGATCACCGTCAGTGCCACCCGCAGCGCCCAGGACATCAGCCAGGTGCCGAGCACCGTCAGCGTGCAGACCCGTGAGCAGCTCGACCGGCAGAACGTCAACAGCATCAAGGACCTGGTCCGTTACGAGCCGGGTGTGTCGGTCAGCGGCACCGGGCAGCGCAGCGGCCTGAACGGTTACAACATCCGTGGTATCGACGGTGAACGGGTACTGACCCAGATCGACGGCGTGTCGATCCCCGACAGTTTCTTCTTCGGCCCCTACGCCCAGACCCAGCGCAACTACGTCGACCCTGAGATCGTCAAGCGCGTGGAGATCCTCCGTGGCCCGGCCTCGGTGCTGTACGGCAGCAACGCCATCGGCGGCGCGGTCAGCTACTTCACCCTCGACCCCGACGACATCATCAAGCCTGGCCAGGACGTCGGCGCACGCCTGAAGACCGGCTACAGCTCGGCAGACGAAAGCTGGCTGAACTCGGCCACCGTCGCCGGCCGCCAGGGCGAGTTCGACGGCCTGCTGCACCTGAGCCAGCGCAACGGCCATGAAACCGAGTCCTACAGCAGCCACGGCGGCACAGGCCTGGCGCGTACCGCCGCCAACCCCGAAGACGTACGCACCACCAACATCCTCGCCAAGGCCGGCTGGAACTACGCTGACGACGCGCGCCTGGCCTTCACCTACGAAAGCTACAAGGACGACCGCGACCTGAAGCAGAAGAGCGCCGTGGGCGGGCCGTTCATTCCAGGCTTTGGCGCCATGAACTCGTACCGCGACCGCACCGGTAACGACACCGTGACCCGCGAGCGTTTCGGTATCAACCACGAATTCGCCCTGGGCAGCGTACTGGCCGACAACATGAAGTGGAGCCTGAACTACCAGATCGGCAAGACCGACCAGCGCACCGAAGAGCTCTACTTCGCATCGGGCCGCCAGGTGTTCCGTGACCGCCAGACCACCTACAAGGATCGCCAGTGGCTGTTCGACGCGCAACTGGACAAAGCCTTCAGCGTCGGCGCCACCGAGCACCTGCTGACCTACGGCACCACCCTCAAGCACCAGAAGGTCACCGGCTCGCGCAGCGGCACCGGCACCTGCCTGAACGTTGGTGGCGACTGTCAATTCATCGGCCAGGCCAGTGCCAAAGACAGCCAGGCCCTGGTCAGCGATTTCCCCGATCCGACCGTCAACACCTACAGCCTGTTCGCCCAGGACGAGATCCGCTGGAACCAGTGGACCTTCCTGCCGGGTGTGCGCTACGACTACACCGAACTCAAGCCGCACATGACCGACGAGTTCCTCCGCGGGGTTGGCGCCAGCGCCACCGACCCTGTCGATGACGACGCCAAGAAATGGCACCGGGTCTCGCCCAAGTTCGGCCTGACTTACGCCTTCAACGACAACTACACCTGGTACGGCCAGTACGCCGAAGGCTTCCGCACGCCAACCGCCAAGGCGCTGTACGGCCGCTTCGAGAACCCGGGGCTGGGCTACAGCGTGCGTGGCAACTCCAACCTCGAACCGGAAAAGAGCAAGAGCTACGAAACCGGTCTGCGCGGCAACTTCGAAGCGGGTAACTTCGATGTTGCGGTGTTCTACAACAAGTACCGCGACTTCATCAACGAAGACGCCGTGCAGGGCAGCAACCTGGGCCAGACCTTCGAAGCCAACAACATCAAGCACGCGACCATCAAGGGTGCCGAGTTCAAGGGCCGCCTGAACCTCGACGCCTTCGGTGCTCCGCACGGCGTGTACACCCAGGGCTCGCTGGCCTACGCCCACGGCCGCAACGACGACAGCGGCCAGCCACTCAACAGCGTCAACCCGCTGACCGCGGTGATGGGCCTGGGCTACGAGCAGGAACAATACGGCGCGCTGCTGAGCTGGACCCTGGTCAAGCGCAAGGACCGCGTCGACGACACCACCTTCTTTGCCCCCGACGGCACCAGCAAGCAGTTCCGCACCCCCGGCTACGGCGTGCTCGACCTGACCGGTTTCTACAAGGTCACTGACGACATCAGCGTCAACGCCGGTCTCTACAACCTGACCGACAAAAAGTACTGGCAGTGGGATGACGTGCGCGGCTACGACGGCCTCGGTGAAGCGGCAGTGACCGCCCCGGCCAACCTCGACCGCCTGACCATGCCGGGCCGCAACGTCGCCATCAACCTGGTCTGGGACATCTGACCGAGAACCTGCGGGGGGCTGCAAATGCAGCCCCCCGCAGGTGAGGTTTTTTTACTGTCACGCGTCTTCTCATTCGTCTAGTCATCAGGCACGCCCATTTCGCAAGGAATCACCATGACCGCCGCTACCACCGCCGAACGCGCCAGCCTGCGCTCGCAACGCTTGAACCAGCTGACCCACGCCCCGCACAGCGAACTGGACGCCCTGGTCAAATCCCACGCGCCGTTCGAAACCCGCGAGAGTTTCGCCCGCTTCGTGGTTGCCCAGTACCTGTTCCAGTCCGAGCTCAAAGCGCTGTACACCGATCCGGCACTGATCGCCATCGTCCCGGATCTGGCCGAACGCTGCCGCGCCGAACAGGCCGGCCTGGACCTGGCGGACCTGAACACCGAGATCCCGGCCGACTTCGCCGGCGCCCTGCAGAACCCAAGCCTGGGTGAAGCCATGGGCTGGATCTTCGTTTCCGAAGGTTCCAAGCTTGGCGCCGCGTTCCTGATCAAACGTGCCGTAGGCCTGGGCCTGTCGGACAGCTTCGGTGCCCGTCACCTGGGCGAACCGGCCGGTGGCCGCGCCGAAGGCTGGAAACAGTTCACCCGCATCCTCGACGGCCTGCAACTGAGCGCCGAAGAAGAAGCCAAGGCCGAGCAAGGCGCCGTGGCCGCCTTCGAGCGCTTCACCGAACTGCTCAAACACGCCTATGCAACTGCGCCTAAAGCCGAACTGGCCTGATGCGTCGTACCCGGTTACCCTCGCGGTAACCGGGCCTTGCCCGTGCACACCGACAAGCCCATGACCCGCCCAGCCGCTTCAAAACTCTCACGCCTGCTGTTTGGCCTGCTGGCTTACGTCAGCCTCGGCATCGGCCTGGTGGCAATCGTGATTCCCGGCCTGCCCACCACCGAATTCATCCTCCTTGCCGCTTGGGCCGCCACCCGCAGTTCGCCGCGCCTGAGCGCCTGGCTGGAAAACCATCGCTTGTTCGGGCCGATCCTGAGCAACTGGCGCAACGGCAAGGTGATCCAGCGCCGGGCCAAGGTCAGCGCCACGCTCAGCATGCTGCTGTGCGCCAGCCTCATGCTGGTGTTCCTCGACCATCGCTGGCCGGTATTTCTCGCCATTGCCGGCATGACCCTGGGCAACCTGTGGATCTGGTCGCGGCCAGAAGCCGCGCCCTTGAGCCTTGACGACCGTTCATCGGCACACACTCATGGCTAAGGCTATAAGGCCGATGAACTGTTATCGCTAAATGGATGTAGCGAATCGAGCCCGTACGGTGGCTCGGTCCCTGCCGGCCTGCCTTTTAGCGAGTACGTCCATGTTCGACACGCTCTCGATCCGCCTGAAAATCGTCCTGCTCTCCGGCCTCTGCCTGCTTGGCGTGGTCGCACTTGTCGTCGGTATCAACCTGTATCAATCGCACCAGAGCGATGAACTGGTCGCTGACGCCAGCACCACCATGCTCACCCGCAACGTCCAGGCCCTGCTGCAGGCCCGCGCGGGCGAGAAAGCCGAGATGCTGCGGCGCACCTTCAGCGACAGCCAGACCGTCATCACCGCCCTCGCCGACCAGGTCCAGGACCTGCAACAACTGGCCCGTGACCGCGGCCTGAGCGGCGGCGACCTGCGCGAAGCGATCAACCAGAGCCTGGCCACCAGCTTCAAGCGCAACCCCGACGTGCTCGGCATCTGGCTGGCCTTCGAGGCCGATGGCCTGGAGGGCGGCGACAGTGCTTTTGCCAACGACGCCAAGCGCCTGAGCAACGAAAGCGGGCGCTTTGCCAGTTACTGGAGCCGCGCCCAGGGCCAGGCCCTGAACACGGTGATCAGCGATGTCGACCTGAACAAGACCGAGATCAACCTCAGCGGCACGCCCTACAACGTCTGGTACACCTGCTCGCGCAACAGCGCCCGGGCGTGCCTGCTCGAACCCTACTCCGACACCGTCGGCGGCAAGCAGATGCTGATGACCAGTATCACCATGCCGGTGCTGCACAACGGCAAGGTGATCGCCGTGGCCGGCGTGGACATCTCCCTCGATGCCCTGCAATCCGCTGCCGCCAAAGCCCAGCAGGAGCTGTTCAACGGCGCCGGGCGCTTGATGATCGTCGCCCCCAGCGGCCTGCTGGCCGCCAACAGCAACGATGCCGGCAAGGTCGGCAAACCCATCGACCAGGACGGCCAGCAAGCACTGCAAAAGCTCGCCGCCAACCAGCCGCTGATCCTTGAGCAAGGCCAAACCATCCGTGCCGTCAACCCGGTGCAACCGATTGCCGACAGCAAACCCTGGGGCATTCTGATCGACCTGCCCAAGCAGGTACTGCTGGCCGACGCCACCAGCCTTCAGGCTACCCTCGAGGACGCCCGCACCAGCGGCACCGTCAAGGTGCTGCTGTTCGCCACCCTCGCCGGCCTCGGCGGCCTGCTGCTGATGTGGCTGACCGCCACCGGCGTGACCCGCCCGCTGAACAGCGTGGCGAGCATGCTCGAAGACATCGCCAGCGGCGACGGCGACCTGACCCAGCGCCTGCGCTACGCGCGCAAGGACGAACTGGGCCGGCTGACCGGCGGCTTCAACCGCTTCCTCGACAAGCTGCAGCCGACCATCGCCCAGATCAAGCAGAGCATCACCCAGGCCCGAGCCACCGCCGACCAGTCCTCGGCGATTGCCCAGCGCACCAGCGAAGGCATGCAGGTGCAGTTTCGCGAGATCGACCAGGTGGCCACCGCCTCCAACGAGATGAGCGCCACCGCCCATGACGTCGCCAACAGCGCCGCCAGTGCTGCCGATGCCGCCCGAGGGGCCGACCGCTCGGCCAAGGACGGCATGGCAATCATCGAGCGCAGCACCCGCGACATTACCGTGCTTGCCGAACAGGTCAGCAAGGCCGTCGGCGAAGTGGAAACCCTGGCGCAGAACAGCGAGCAGATCGGCTCGGTGCTGGAAGTGATCCGCAGCATCGCCGAACAGACCAACCTGCTGGCCCTCAACGCCGCGATCGAAGCGGCCCGCGCCGGCGAAAGCGGCCGTGGCTTTGCCGTGGTGGCCGATGAAGTGCGCAATCTGGCACGGCGCACCCAGGACTCGGTGGAAGAGATCCGCCAGGTGATCGAGCGCATCCAGAGCAACACCCGCGAGGTGGTCGCGACCATGCATTCGAGCCACGGCAAGGCCCAGGAAAACGCCGGGCAGATCCACCAGGCGGTGCAAGCGCTGGACAAAATCAGCGAGGCGGTCACGGTGATCAGCGACATGAACCTGCAGATCGCCAGTGCCGCCGAGCAGCAAAGCGCCGTGGCCGAAGAGGTCAACCGCAACGTCTCGGCGATCCGTGGCGTGACCGAGACCCTGACCGGCCAGGCCGCCGAATCGGCGCAGGTGAGCAGCCAGCTCAACACCCTGTCGTCGCAGCAGATGGCCCTGATGGATCAGTTCAGGGTTTGACCTGGCGCCGCTGATGGTCTGCAATGGCCCTTCTGCTGGAGGGCCATTGATGACCGCGCTACTCGACACCCTTGTCGCCGAACTGCAGCTGCCAACGGCACTGCGCAATACCCTGCGCTTTCACGGCAACGGCGCCCTGCCTTCGACTTTCGCCGTCACCGCGCTTGCCAGCAGCAGCGTTGCCGCCTGTGGCCTGGCAATCGCCGAACTGCTGCGGCGCCAGCTTGAGCAACAGCCTGCCGTTGAAGTTGACCGCCGCCTGAGCTCGTTCTGGTTCGCCACCAGCCTGCGCCCGCAAGGCTGGAGCACACCGCCCTTGTGGGACCCGATTGCCGGTGACTACCGCGCCGAGGACGGCTGGATTCGCCTGCATACCAACGCAGCTCATCATCGCGCCGCCGCCGAGAAGGTAGTGGGCCGTGCGGCTGATCGCGCACAAATGGCTGACCTGGTTGCGCGCTGGCGCGCAAGCGAGCTGGAAAGCGCGATAGTCACCGCTGGCGGTTGCGCCGCGCAAATGCACAGCGGGTCCGAATGGTCGGCCCATCCTCAGGGCCTGGCAGTGAATGCCGAGCCGTTGATTCACCGCCAACTGGCTCCAGCCTTTACAAGCAGACGCTGGAGCGGTAACGCCGTCCGACCTCTGGCCGGGGTCAAGGTGCTGGACCTGACCCGCATCCTCGCCGGCCCCACAGCCAGCCGCCTGCTGGCTGGCTTCGGCGCTGAGGTACTGCGGATCGACCCGCCAGGCTGGGAGGAACCGGCGGTGGTTGCCGAGGTGACCCTGGGTAAACGTTGTGCGCACCTGGACTTGCACGATGGGGATGATCGACGGGTGTTTGAACGCCTGCTCAGTGAAGCCGATATTCTCCTGCATGGTTACCGCGCCGATGCCCTCGAACGACTGGGGTATGCCAGCGAACAGCGCCGCCAGCTCAACCCCGGGCTCATCGATGTGAGCCTCAACGCCTACGGCTGGAGCGGCCCTTGGCAGCAGCGCCGGGGCTTCGACAGCCTGGTGCAGATGAGTTGCGGCATCGCTTGCGAAGGCATGCGCTGGCAACAGGCCGACCAGCCCGTGCCGCTGCCGGTGCAGGCGCTGGACCATGGCACCGGCTACCTGATGGCGGCTGCGGCGATCAAGGCGTACAGCGATCGCCTGGGCAGCGGTTGCGGGGCAACCTTGCGCCTGTCGCTGGCGCGCACGGCGAAGTTGTTGATCGATCAGGGCACCGTGGTAGCGGATGTGCCGTTGCAGGTAGAGACGGCGGCGGATCTGAACCCGCTACTGGAGCAGACGCCCTGGGGGACGGCGCGACGGCTAAAAGCGCCGCTGCGGGTTGCAGGGGCGCCGCTGGTTTGGGAGCGGGGGGCTTGTGAGCTGGGTTCTGCTGCTGCCTGTTGGTGAATGCGAGGGCCTCTCGCGGGCAAAGCCAGCCCCCACAGAGTGTGCTGCACACCGGTCTACTGTGGGAGCCGGCCTTGCCGGCGATGGGCTGCGCCGCAGCCCTGATTAAAGGCTCAACACCCCACTGTACAAGCCATAAGCCGCCAACCCCGCGCCCACCAGCACCGCAGCAAAGATCAGCTTCTCCCAAGTGGTAAACAGCGCCTGCCCCTGCTCATGCTTGGCCCTGGCGAACAGGATCACCCCCGGCGCGTACAGCAGCGCCGACAACAACAGGTACTTGAGCCCGCCGGCGTACAACAGCCAAATCGCATACACCAGGGCGATACCGGCAATCACCAAGTCCTTGCGTCGCGCCCCCGGGTGCCCTTCGTACGATTCCCCGCGCACCGCCAGCAATACCGCATAAGCCGCCGACCACAGATAGGGCACCAGGATCATCGACGACGCCAGGTAGATCAGGCTGGTGTAGGTCCCGGCAGAGAACAGCGTGATCAGCAGGAACAGCTGAATCATCACGTTGGTCAGCCACAGCGCATTGGAGGGAACGTGGTTGGCGTTTTCCCTGGCCAGAAAGCGCGGCATGGTCTGGTCGCGAGCGGTGGCAAAGAGAATCTCGGCACACAGCAAGGCCCACGACAGCAAGGCGCCGAGCAGCGACACCGCCAGGCCGATACTGATCAGCAAGGCCCCCCAGGGCCCGACAATATGTTCAAGCACCGAGGCCAGCGACGGGTTCTGCAAGGCCGCCAGTTCCGGCTGGGTCATCACCCCGAGCGACAGCACGTTGACCAGCACCAGCAGGGCCAGCACGCCAAGAAAGCCGACCACCGTGGCCTTGCCGACGTCCGAGCGCTTTGCCGCGCGCCCCGAATAGACGCTGGCACCCTCGATACCGATGAACACGAACACCGTCACCAGCATCATGTTGCGTACCTGGTCCAGCACCCCGCCGAACTTCGGGTTGCTCATGCCCCAGATATCACGAGTGAAGATGTCGGCGCGAAACGCCACGGCGGCAATGACGATGAACATCACCAGCGGCACGATCTTGGCCACGGTGGTGACCTGGTTGATGAACGCCGCCTCCTTGATTCCGCGCAGCACCAGAAAGTGCACCGCCCACAGCAGCAACGAGGCACAGGCAATGGCAATCGGCGTATTGCCCTCACCGAACACCGGAAAGTAGAAACCCAGGGTGCTGAACAGCAGCACGAAGTAGCCGACGTTGCCCAGCCAAGCGCTGATCCAGTAGCCCCAGGCCGAAGAAAAGCCCATGTAATCGCCAAAGCCGGCCTTGGCGTAGGCATACACCCCGGAGTCGAGCTCAGGTTTGCGGTTGGCCAGGGTCTGGAACACGAAGGCCAGCGCCAACATGCCCACCGCCGTAATCCCCCAGCCGATCAGTACCGCGCCGACGTCAGCACGTGCGGCCATGTTTTGCGGCAGCGAAAAAATCCCACCGCCGATCATCGAGCCGACCACCAAGGCGATCAACGCACCCAGGCGCAATTTCTGTCCAGGTTCGGACATGCAGATCCCCTTCTGTCTCGTGTTTGTAACGCCAGAGGTACACCCTGAGTTAAATACAAGCTCAGTCTTAGCGTCTATATATATTAAACCACTAAGCGCCCCCTGCTCATAACTAGTGCGTCTATGCCTGACGAACTAAACGGTGAGTTTTGGGCACAATTTCCGCCTCTTCAAGCTAATAAGAAATTTTCTCAGTGAAAATTTGCGATTCCCCCAAAACGGACTAGCTTCAATTCTCGCAGCCCCCGCAAGAGCGATTGCTCTAAAACGCCATGGAGGTGCCGGTGGACAAGGCTTGCAGCACTGTGGTCGGCGTACTCCGGGAAGCTGTTTCAGTCATTGATTTGCAATGGAATGTCCTCATGAACTGACCTGAATCAGCTAATGAATTCGCCGCTGGATTTATTCTAGCGCCATCTCTTCTCCTGGTACGGAGTTATTCAATGTCAGACGCTCCCGGAAAACTACGACTTGGTGCGCTGGTTGCACTTGTTGTCGGCTCGATGATCGGCGGCGGGATCTTTTCGCTGCCGCAAAACATGGCCGCAAGTGCCGATGTAGGCGCTGTTCTGATCGGCTGGGGCATCACTGCCATCGGCATGCTGACCCTGGCTTTCGTATTCCAGACATTGGCCAATCGCAAGCCTGACCTGGACGGCGGGGTGTACGCCTACGCCAAGGCCGGTTTCGGCGATTACATGGGCTTTTCTTCGGCCTGGGGCTACTGGATCAGTGCCTGGCTCGGCAACGTCGGCTACTTCGTATTGCTGTTCAGCACGCTTGGCTACTTCTTCCCGATCTTTGGCGAGGGCAACACCCCGGCGGCGGTCATTGGCGCCTCGGTACTGCTCTGGGCCGTGCATTTCCTGGTGCTGCGCGGCATCAAGGAAGCGGCCTTCATCAACCTGGTCACCACCGTGGCCAAGGTCGTGCCGCTGGCGCTGTTCGTGCTGATCGCGCTGTTCGCCTTCAAGCTGGACATCTTCACCGCTGACATCTGGGGTTCGATGAACCCGGACCTGGGCAGCGTGATGAACCAGGTGCGCAACATGATGCTGGTCACCGTCTGGGTGTTCATCGGCATCGAAGGCGCGAGCATCTTCTCGGCCCGGGCGGAAAAACGCTCGGACGTGGGCAAGGCCACGGTCATCGGCTTCATCACCGTGCTGCTGTTCCTGGTGCTGGTCAACGTGCTGTCGCTGGGCATCATGACTCAACCGGAACTGGCCAAGCTGCAGAACCCGTCGATGGCTGCCGTGCTTGAGCACGTGGTCGGTCACTGGGGCGCGGTCCTGATCAGCGTCGGCCTGATCATCTCGCTGCTCGGCGCGCTGCTGTCCTGGGTGCTGCTGTGCGCCGAGATCATGTTCGCCGCCGCCAAAGACCACACCATGCCGGAGTTCCTGCGCCGCGAGAACGCCAACCACGTACCGGCCAATGCCTTGTGGCTGACCAACGCCATGGTGCAGATCTTCCTGGTCATCACCCTGTTCTCGGCCAGTACCTACCTGTCACTGATCTACCTCGCCACCTCGATGATCCTGGTGCCTTACCTGTGGTCGGCAGCCTATGCCTTCCTGCTCGCCCTGCGCAGTGAAACCTACGAACAGGCCCTGGCCGAACGCAAGAAAGACCTGATCATCGGCGCCATCGCCCTGCTCTACGCGGTCTGGCTGCTGTATGCCGGCGGCGTCAAATACCTGCTGCTCTCGGCCCTGCTCTATGCCCCTGGCGTGATCCTGTTCGCCAAGGCCAAGCGCGAGGTCGGCCAACCGATTTTTACCAACGTGGAGAAGCTGATCTTCGCCGCCGTGGTCCTTGGCGCCCTGGTGGCGGCCTACGGCCTGTACGACGGCTTCCTGACTCTGTAACCACCCGTTTTCGCAACTTGGAGGAAATGAACCATGTCCACGGATAAAGTTAAGTACGGCGTACATTCCGAAGCCGGCAAACTGCGCAAAGTGATGGTCTGCTCCCCTGGCCTGGCGCACCAGCGCCTGACCCCGAGCAACTGCGACGAACTGCTGTTCGATGACGTCATCTGGGTCAACCAGGCCAAGCGCGACCACTTCGACTTCGTCACCAAAATGCGCGAGCGCGGCATCGAAGTGCTGGAAATGCACAACCTGCTGACCGAGACCGTACAGAACCCCGAAGCGCTGAAATGGATCCTCGACCGCAAGATCACCCCGGACACCGTCGGAGTCGGACTGACCAACGAAGTGCGCAGCTGGCTCGAAGGCCTGGAGCCACGAAAGCTCGCCGAATTCCTGATCGGCGGCGTGGCCGGTGAAGACCTGCCCGACAGCGAAGGCGCCAGCGTCATCAAGATGTACCGCGACTACCTGGGCCACTCCAGCTTCCTGCTCGACCCACTGCCCAACACCCAGTTCACCCGCGACACCACCTGCTGGATCTACGGCGGCGTGACCCTCAACCCGATGTACTGGCCGGCGCGACGTCAGGAAACCCTGCTGACCACCGCCATCTACAAGTTCCACCCCGAGTTCAGCGGTGCCGACTTTGAAGTCTGGTACGGCGACCCGGACCATGACCACGGCAAAGCCACCCTCGAAGGCGGCGACGTCATGCCGATCGGCAATGGCGTGGTCCTGATCGGCATGGGCGAGCGCACCTCGCGCCAGGCCATCGGTCAACTGGCGCAATCGCTGTTTGCCAAAGGCGCGGTCGAGAAGGTCGTGGTGGCCGGCTTGCCGAAATCCCGCGCAGCGATGCACCTGGACACCGTGTTCAGCTTCTGCGACCGCGACCTGGTCACGATCTTCCCGGAAGTGGTCAAGGAAATCGTCCCGTTCGTCATCCGTCCGGACAGCAGCAAGCCGTACGGCATGGACGTGCGCCGCGAGAACAAGTCGTTCCTCGACGTGGTCGCCGAGTCCCTCAACCTCAAGCAGCTGCGCGTAGTGGAAACCGGCGGCAACAGCTTCGCCGCCGAACGCGAGCAATGGGATGACGGCAACAACGTGGTGGCGGTAGAGCCTGGCGTGGTCATCGGCTACGACCGCAACACCTACACCAATACCCTGCTGCGCAAGGCCGGTGTCGAAGTCATCACCATCAGCGCCGGCGAACTGGGCCGCGGTCGCGGCGGCGGTCACTGCATGACCTGCCCGATCGTGCGTGACCCTATCGACTACTAAAACGACCATCCAACCGTCTGCACCCACGGGTGCAGGCGGGCCGATCACCGCTTTCCGTTCACACGAACAGGAGAATCATCATGGCGTTCAACATCCACAACCGTAACCTGCTGAGCCTGGAACACCACACCCCTCGCGAGTTGCGCTACCTGCTGGACCTGTCCCGCGACCTGAAACGTGCCAAGTACACCGGCACCGAGCAGCAGCACCTCAAAGGCAACAACATTGCGCTGATCTTCGAGAAAACCTCGACCCGCACCCGTTGCGCCTTTGAAGTGGCTGCCTACGACCAGGGCGCCAACGTCACCTACATCGACCCTAACTCCTCGCAGATCGGCCACAAGGAAAGCATGAAGGACACCGCCCGGGTGCTTGGGCGCATGTATGACGCCATCGAATACCGTGGCTTCAAGCAGGAAATCGTCGAAGAGCTGGCCAAGTTCGCCGGCGTCCCGGTGTTCAACGGCCTGACCGACGAATACCACCCGACCCAGATGATCGCCGACGTGCTGACCATGCGTGAACACGCCGACAAGCCGATCCACGACATCAGCTACGCCTACCTGGGCGATGCCCGCAACAACATGGGCAACTCGCTGCTGCTGGTCGGCGCCAAACTTGGCATGGACGTGCGCATCTGCGCGCCCAAAGCCCTGTGGCCGCACGACGACCTGGTCGCCCGTTGCAAGAAATACGCGGAAGAAAGCGGCGCACGCATCACCCTCACCGAAGACCCGAAAGCGGCGGTCAAGGGCGTCGATTTCATCCACACCGACGTCTGGGTATCGATGGGCGAGCCGGTTGAAGCCTGGGGCGAACGCATCCAGCAACTGCTGCCGTACCAGGTCAACGCCGAGCTGATGAAAGCCACCGGCAACCCGCGGACCAAGTTCATGCACTGCCTGCCAGCGTTCCACAACTCCGACACCAAGGTCGGCAAACAGATCGCCGAGCAGTACCCGAACCTGGCCAACGGTATCGAAGTGACCGACGACGTGTTCGAGTCGCCTGCCTGCATCGCCTTCGAGCAAGCGGAAAACCGCATGCACACCATCAAGGCGATCCTGGTCTCGACCCTGGCTGACCTGTAATCCAGCTGCCAATCTCTGTGGGAGCGGGCTTGCCCCGCGATAGCGTCACCGCGGTGCAGCAGATGCACCGCCATCGCGGGGCAAGCCCGCTCCTACAGGGTGGCATCTCCCTTTCCTAGAAGGACATCATCATGCGTATCGTTGTTGCATTGGGCGGCAACGCCCTGCTGCGCCGTGGCGAACCCATGACTGCAGACAATCAGCGCGCCAATATCCGCATCGCCGCCGAGCAGATCGCCAAGATCCACCCGGGCAACGAGCTGGTCATCGCCCACGGCAACGGCCCGCAAGTCGGTCTGCTGTCGTTGCAGGCGCAATCCTACAAGCCGGACGAAGCCTACCCATTGGACGTGCTCGGCGCTGAAACCGAAGGCATGATCGGTTACATCATCGAACAGGAGTTGGGTAACCTGCTGGACTTCGAAGTGCCGTTCGCCACCCTCCTGACCCAGGTGGAAGTGGACGCCAACGACCCGGCCTTCAAGGACCCGACCAAGTTCATCGGCCCGGTCTACAGCAAGGAAGACGCCGAGCGTCTGGCCAAGGAGAAAGGCTGGGTGGTCAAGGCCGACGGCGATAAATACCGCCGAGTGGTGGCCAGCCCCAAACCCAAGCGCATCTTCGAGATTCGCCCGATCAAATGGCTGCTGGAAAAGAGCAGCATCGTCATCTGCGCGGGCGGCGGCGGCATTCCGACCATGTATGACGCCGAGCGCAAGCTCAAGGGCATCGAAGCGGTAATCGACAAGGACCTGTGCTCGGCGCTGCTGGCCGAACAGCTCGAAGCCGACCTGCTGGTGATCGCCACCGACGTCAATGCCGCATTCATCGACTACGGCAAGCCGAGCCAGAAGGCCATTGCCCAGGCGCATCCGGACGAGCTCGAACGCCTCGGTTTCGCCGCCGGCTCCATGGGCCCGAAAGTCCAGGCCGCTTGCGACTTCGCCCGCCATACCGGCAAAGTGGCGGTCATCGGTTCGCTGGCTGACATCGAGGATATCGTCAAGGGGACCGCCGGTACCCGGGTGAGCACCTCGAAGCCTGGAATCAGCTACCGTTGAATGCAGTGGGCGGGCTTGAGGGCCCGCCATTTTCAACCTTCCGGAGGATTGCACCATGGCCCAGTTTCAACCTGGTCACGTCCATATCGAGCGCACCGCACTGAACCAGAATGATCACAGCTACGACCTGAACATCAATTACGAAGTGGCGCAGGACCCCAGGGAAGGTCGAGGCATTCAGTTCCACATGCATGGCAACATCGAAGGCAAGCCGGTGGACGAAAAATTCTTCCTGGCCAAAGATCAGGTCCTCCCCAGTTTTCTCAGCCTTACCACACGCAAGGCCCAGAGCTACCTGCCAGCGCCGAAGAAGTTCGAGAGCCTCGGGTCGCCACACAAGATCTATGACCTGATGTTCGAAGATATTCGGACTCAGCTGAATATGAAGTCTGGCGACTCGGTCAAGCCAGAACATCTGGAATAACCTTCGGGCCTCATCGCTGGCAAGCCAGCTCCCACAGGGAAATGCATGCGCCGATCCTGTGGGAGCTGGCTTGCCGGCGATTCGACCGCAAAGCGGTCGCAAGGCATACTTGGTGCCTTCGGCAGCCTTGAACCCCTCCCCCCATGCGCATCCACGTCAGTTTCATCGACCGCGTCGGCATCACCCAGGAAGTGCTGGCCCTGCTCGGCGCCCGCAACCTCAACCTGGACGCTGTGGAGATGGTGCCGCCGAACGTCTACATCGACGCCCCGACCCTCAGCCCCCACGTGCTCGAAGAGCTGCACGACGCGCTGTTCAACGTGCACGGCGTGCAAACCGTACAAGTGGTCGACATCCTCCCCGGCCAGCGTCGCCACCTGCAGCTCGATGCCTTGCTGGCGGCGATGAGCGACCCGGTGCTGGCCCTCGACAGCGCCGGCCACGTGTTGCTGGCCAACCCGGCGTTGGTGGCACTGTGCGGGCAGGAACCGTCCGACCGTTCGGTGGCCGACCTGTTTGGCGACCCCGGTTTGCTCGACGCCTTGATCGAACAGGGCTTTCATCTGCCCTTGCGCGAAGTGACCCTCAACGGCCAGACCCTGCTGCTCGATGCCACGCCGATCACCAACGCCGGCGCCCTGCTGACCCTGTACCAGCCCAACCGCATCGGTGAACGGTTGTCGGCGCTGCACCATGATCACGCCGAAGGTTTCGATGCGCTGCTGGGTGATTCGCCGCCGATCCGCACCCTCAAGGCCCGCGCCCTGCGCGTCGCAGCCCTGGATGCGCCGCTGCTGATTCACGGCGAAACCGGAACCGGCAAAGAGCTGGTGGCGCGCGCCTGCCACGCCATCAGCAGCCGTCATAACGCGCCCTTCCTGGCGCTCAACTGCGCGGCGCTGCCGGAGAACCTGGCCGAAAGCGAGCTGTTCGGCTACGTCCCCGGCGCCTTTACCGGCGCACAACGGGGCGGCAAGCCGGGGCTGATGGAGCTGGCCAACCAGGGCACGGTGTTTCTCGACGAGATCGGCGAAATGTCGCCGTACCTGCAAGCCAAGCTGCTGCGTTTTCTCAACGATGGCAGCTTTCGCCGGGTCGGCGGCGACCGTGAAGTGAAGGTCAACGTACGGATCCTCAGCGCCACCCACCGCGACCTGGAAAAGATGGTCGCCGAAGGCACCTTTCGCGAAGACCTGTTCTACCGCCTGAACGTACTCAACCTGCAGGTGCCGCCACTGCGCGAGCGCGGCCAGGACATCCTCCTGCTGGCGCGCTACTTCATGCAACAGGCCTGCACCCAGATCCAGCGCCCGCTGTGCCGCCTGGCCCCGGCCACTTACCCTGCGCTGCTGGGTAACCGCTGGCCGGGCAACGTGCGCCAGTTGCAGAACGTGATCTTCCGTGCCGCGGCCATCAGTGAAAGCAGCCTGGTGGACATCGGCGACCTGGACATCGCCGGCACCTCGGTGGCCCGCGGGCATGACGCTGAAGTCGATAGCCTGGAACAGGCAGTGGATGACTTCGAACGCAACCTGCTGACCAAGCTCTATATCAGTTACCCCTCAACCCGCCAGTTGGCCAGCCGCCTGCAAACCTCGCACACCGCCATTGCCCATCGCCTGCGCAAATACGGCATTCCGGCAAAGCCCTGAGCACCCGTATCGAAATCACTACACCGTAACGATATCAATACATCACAGTTTCAGGGCCGCAGTGCAAGGTTCTGATCCACTTGCGCTTTTTTTCCCGCCTTCTGGTGTAGCGATTTCGCTACAGCCAACCGAAACGCTCGCCCTTACAAATACATAACTTATTGTTTTATAACGATATTTAATAGATGGCCGCAATATTGCTATGGCATTACTCATCCCTGGGCTCATTTGAGCCACGCCCACAGCCGTCCCCTGCGGCCCTTGAGGAGTTTCCATGAGCGAGTTGCGTTTTACCGAAGATCACGAATGGCTGCGTAGCGAAGCGGACGGCAGCGTCACCGTCGGGATTACCGCCTTCGCCCAGAACGCCCTGGGCGATGTGGTCTACGTGCAACTGCCGGAGCTGCAACGCTACGAGCAAGGTGCCGAAGCCTCGACCGTCGAATCGGTCAAGGCCGCCAGCGGCGTGTACATGCCCCTGACCGGCGAAGTGGTAGCGGTCAATGACCAGCTCGAAGGCAACCCCGAGCTGGTCAACGAAGACCCGCTGGGTGAAGGCTGGTTCTTCCGTTTCATCCCGGCCGACGCCGGTGCCGTCGCGCAACTGCTCGACCAGGACGCCTACGACCGCCTGATCAAAGCCAACGCTGACGCCTGAGGAACCGCCATGACCATCAACCTCGGCACTGCCAACGAATTCATCGCCCGCCACATCGGCCCACGCCAGCGCGATGAGCAGCACATGCTCGCCACCCTCGGTTTCGACTCGCTGGAGGCCATGAGCGCTGCGGTCATTCCTGACAGCATCAAGGGCACCAGCGTCCTTGAGCTGGGCGCAGGGCAAAGCGAAGCCGACGCCCTGGCCTCGCTCAAGGCCATCGCCGGCAACAACCAGTTGTTCAAGAGCTTCATCGGCCAGGGTTACTACAACTGCCACACCCCGGCACCGATCCTGCGCAACCTGCTGGAAAACCCGGCCTGGTACACCGCCTACACCCCGTACCAGCCAGAGATTTCCCAGGGCCGCCTGGAAGCGCTGCTGAATTTCCAGACCCTGATCAGCGACCTCACCGGGCTGCCGATCGCCAACGCATCCTTGCTCGACGAAGCCACCGCCGCCGCCGAAGCCATGACCTTCTGCAAGCGCCTGAGCAAGAACAAGGGCAGCCACGCCTTCTTCGCTTCCGTGCATTGCCACCCGCAGACCCTCGACGTACTGCGCACCCGTGCCGAACCACTGGGTATCGAGGTAGTGGTGGGTGATGAGCGTGAATTGAGCGATGTCAGCGCCTTCTTTGGCGCCCTGCTGCAATACCCGGCCAGCAACGGTGAAGTGTTCGATTACCGGGAGCTGGTCGAGCGCTTGCACGCAGCCAATGCCCTGGTCGCCGTGGCTGCCGACCTGCTGGCCCTGACTCTGCTGACCCCACCGGGCGAATTCGGCGCCGACGTGGCCATCGGCAGCGCCCAGCGCTTTGGTGTACCACTGGGCTTCGGTGGCCCGCATGCGGCGTACTTCTCGACCCGCGACGCGTTCAAGCGCGACATGCCGGGCCGTCTGGTCGGCGTGTCGATCGACCGCTTCGGCAAGACCGCCCTGCGCCTGGCCATGCAGACCCGTGAGCAGCATATCCGCCGCGAGAAGGCCACCAGCAACATCTGCACCGCCCAGGTGCTGCTGGCCAACATCGCCAGCATGTACGCCGTGTACCACGGCCCGCAGGGCCTGAAGCAGATCGCCGAACGCACCCACGCACTGACCGCGATCCTCAAGGCCGGCCTGCAGCAGTTGGGCGTGAAGGTCGAAGTCGAGCACTTCTTCGACACCCTGACCCTGGCCACCGGCAGCGCCACCGCCGCCCTCCATGACCAGGCTCGTGCCCAGCGCCTGAACCTGCGCCAAATCGACGCCCAGCGCCTGGGCCTGTCGCTGGATGAAACCAGCACCCAGGCCGACGTCGAAGCGCTGTGGCAGCTGTTCGCCGATGCTAAGGCCACGCCAGACTTCGCCGCCCTCGCGGCCCGCGCTCAGGTGCAATTGCCTGCAGCCCTGCTGCGCCAGTCGGCGATTCTCGAGCACCCGGTGTTCAACCGCTACCACAGCGAAACCGAGCTGATGCGCTACCTGCGCCGCCTGGCCGACAAGGACCTGGCCCTGGACCGCACCATGATTGCGCTGGGCTCGTGCACCATGAAGCTCAACGCTGCCAGCGAAATGATTCCGGTGACCTGGGCCGAGTTCGGCAACCTGCACCCGTTCGCACCGGCCGAGCAGAGCCAGGGCTACCAGCAACTGACCAGCGAACTGGAAGCCATGCTCTGCGCCGCCACCGGCTATGACGCCGTGTCGCTGCAGCCCAACGCCGGTTCCCAGGGCGAGTACGCAGGCCTGCTGGCGATCCGCGCCTACCACCAGAGCCGTGGCGAAGCGCGCCGCGACATCTGCCTGATCCCCTCCTCAGCCCACGGCACCAACCCGGCTACCGCGCACATGGCCGGTATGCGCGTGGTGGTCACCGCCTGTGACGCCCGTGGCAACGTCGACATCGACGACCTGCGCGCCAAGGCCATCGAGCACCGCGAACACCTCGCTGCGCTGATGATCACCTACCCCTCGACCCACGGCGTGTTCGAAGAAGCCATCGGCGAGATCTGCGCAATCATCCACGACAACGGCGGCCAGGTGTACATCGACGGCGCCAACATGAACGCCATGGTCGGCCTCTGCGCACCGGGCAAGTTCGGTGGCGACGTTTCGCACCTGAACCTGCACAAGACCTTCTGCATCCCTCACGGCGGTGGCGGCCCGGGCGTCGGCCCGATCGGCGTCAAATCGCACCTGGCGCCGTTCCTGCCCGGCCATGCGCACATGGACAACAAGCAGGGCGCGGTCTGCGCCGCACCGTTCGGCAGCGCCAGTATCCTGCCGATCACCTGGATGTACATTCGTATGATGGGAGGTGCCGGGCTCAAGCGCGCTTCGCAGATGGCCATCCTCAACGCCAACTACATCGCCCGCCGCCTGGAAGAGCACTATCCTGTGTTGTACACCGGCAGCAACGGCCTGGTGGCGCACGAGTGCATCCTCGATTTGCGCCCCCTCAAGGACAGCAGCGGGATCAGCGTCGATGACGTCGCCAAGCGCCTGATCGACTTCGGCTTCCATGCCCCGACCATGTCCTTCCCGGTGGCCGGCACGCTGATGATCGAACCGACCGAAAGCGAGTCTAAAGAAGAACTGGACCGCTTCTGCGAGGCGATGATCCGCATCCGCGAAGAGATTCGCGCGGTGGAAAGCGGTAGCCTGGACAAGGACGACAACCCGCTGAAGAACGCCCCGCACACCGCCGCGGAAATCGCCGGTGAATGGAGCCACCCGTACAGCCGCGAGCAGGCGGTGTATCCGCTGGCGTCGCTGGTGGAAGGCAAGTACTGGCCACCGGTTGGCCGGGTCGACAACGTCTTCGGCGACCGCAACCTGGTCTGCGCCTGCCCGTCGATCGAGAGCTATCAGGACGTCTGAGTCCGGCCTGATGGCCTAATCGCTGACAAAGCCAGCTCCCACAGGTTCTGGAAATACCAAAGAACCCTGTGGGAGCCGGCCTTGCCGGCGATGCTTCTCCCCAACAATGAGGGTACGACCATGTCACTAAGCGTCTTCGACCTGTTCAAGATCGGCATCGGCCCCTCCAGCTCCCATACCGTTGGCCCGATGCGCGCCGCCGCGCGCTTTGCCGAAGGCCTGCGCCGCGACGACCTGCTGGCCGTCACGGCGTGCGTCAAGGTCGAGCTCTACGGCTCGCTCGGCGCCACCGGCAAGGGCCACGGCAGCGACAAGGCCGTGCTGCTTGGCCTGGAAGGCGAGCATCCGGACACGGTCGATACCGAAAGCATTCCCGCCCGCCTGCAGGCCATCCGCAGCAGCGGCCGGCTCACGCTGCTCGGCGAGCACGCGATCGACTTCGTCGAAAAACAGCACCTGGCGATGATCCGCAAACCCCTGGCCTTTCACCCCAACGGCATGATCTTCCGTGCCTTCGACGCCGCCGGTTTGCAGATTCGAAGCCGCGAATACTACTCGGTGGGCGGTGGCTTTGTAGTCGATGAGGACGCAGCCGGCGCCGATCGCATCGTCGAAGACAGCACCGTGCTGCCCTACCCGTTCAAGACCGCCAAAGAGCTGCTCGGCCATTGCACCGCACAGAACCTGTCGATCAGCCAGATCATGCTCGCCAACGAGGCGGCCTGGCGCCCGGAAAGCGAAACCCGCAGCGGCCTGCTGCACATCTGGCAAGTGATGCAGGACTGCGTGTCCGCCGGTTGCCGCAACGAAGGCATCCTGCCCGGCGGGCTCAAGGTCAAGCGCCGGGCCGCAGCGCTGTACCGCCAGCTGTGCAGCAACCCGGAGGCGAGCCTGCGCGACGCGCTGTCGGTGCTCGACTGGGTCAACCTGTATGCCCTGGCCGTCAATGAAGAAAACGCCTTTGGCGGACGCGTGGTCACCGCGCCGACCAATGGCGCCGCCGGTATCGTCCCGGCAGTGCTGCACTACTACATGCGCTTTATCCCGGGCGCCAACGACGACGGCGTGGTGCGCTTTCTGCTCACGGCCGCCGCCATCGGCATCCTCTATAAAGAGAACGCCTCGATCTCCGGTGCCGAAGTCGGTTGCCAGGGCGAGGTCGGCGTCGCCTGCTCGATGGCCGCCGGCGCCCTCTGCGAAGTCATGGGCGGCAGTGTGCAGCAGGTCGAGAACGCCGCCGAGATCGGTATGGAACACAACCTGGGCCTGACCTGCGACCCGATCGGCGGCTTGGTCCAGGTGCCCTGCATCGAACGCAACGCCATGGGCTCGGTCAAGGCGATCAATGCGGTGCGCATGGCCCTGCGCGGTGACGGGCAGCACTTCGTCTCGCTGGACAAAGTCATCCGCACCATGCGCCAGACCGGCGCCGACATGAAAAGCAAATACAAGGAGACCGCCCGCGGCGGTCTGGCCGTCAACATCATCGAATGCTGACACCCTCTCAAGCCCCAAGGAGTCATCAATGTCCACCGAAACACTGCTCAAGACCCCGCTGCACGCCCTGCACCTGGAACTGGGCGCCCGCATGGTGCCTTTCGCCGGTTACGACATGCCGGTTCAGTACCCGTTGGGGGTGATGAAAGAACACCTGCACAGCCGTGAACAGGCCGGCCTGTTCGACGTTTCGCACATGGGCCAGATCCGCCTGAGCGGCGCCGGTGCCGCCAAGGCCCTGGAGAGCCTGGTGCCGGTCGACATCATCGACCTGCCAGTGGGCATGCAGCGCTATGCCATGTTCACCAACGAACACGGCGGCATCCTCGACGACCTGATGGTTGCCAACCTGGGCAACAACGAACTGTTCCTGGTGGTCAACGCCGCCTGCAAGGAGCAGGACCTGGCGCACCTGCGCAAGCACATCGGCGACCAGTGCCAGATCCAGCCTCTGTTTGAAGAGCGCGCCCTGCTGGCCCTGCAGGGCCCGGCAGCGGTCAAGGTGCTGGAACGCCTGGCGCCAGAAGTGGCAAAAATGACCTTCATGCAGTTCCAGCCGGTACAACTGCTGGGCAGCGACTGCTTCGTCAGCCGTTCGGGCTACACCGGTGAAGACGGTTTCGAGATTTCCGTGCCGGCCGAAAACGCCGAAGCACTGGCCCGCCGCCTGCTGGCCGAAGCGGAGGTCGCCGCCATTGGCCTGGGCGCACGCGATTCGCTGCGCCTGGAAGCCGGCCTGTGCCTGTACGGCCACGACATGAACAGCCAGACCACGCCAATCGAAGCCAGCCTGCTCTGGGCCATTTCCAAGGTGCGCCGGGCCGATGGCGAACGTGCCGGTGGTTTCCCCGGTGCCGAGGCGATCTTCGCCCAGCAGCAAAGCGGCGTTGCCCGTAAACGCGTGGGCCTGCTGCCGCAGGAACGCACCCCGGTCCGTGAAGGTGCTGAAATCGTCGATGAAGCGGGCACGGTAATCGGTAGCGTCTGCAGTGGCGGCTTTGGTCCGTCATTGAATGCGCCGGTGGCCATGGGCTACCTGGATGCGGCCCATATCGCCCTGGAAACTCCGCTGTGGGCCATTGTTCGCGGCAAGCGCGTAGCGATGAAAGTCAGCAAGATGCCGTTTGTTGCCCAGCGTTACTATCGCGGCTGAATCGTTACTTGAAACTGGGTGTCATGACGCGTTCGGATTTTCGAATCCGAACGTGGTTTATAACTTTCGAAAAGCCTTGCAACACCGCTTGGAATGAGCCGGAAGCAATCGACCGAACGGCCGCTAAAAGGCACAGCCGCAGCGGTCTGCAGGGCTTGTTTTTGTCTTCAAAGTTAGCGTATTGTCTGTGCACTGTGTTTGCATGGGTCGCTATGGTTCGTGACCTGGGCAGTAGCTCTGATGTTTGCTACACCCGTTCGACGTCTCTTACTTTCCTGCAACCCAGCCCAGTACTCTTTCATTTGGAAGAAGCTGTTACTAATTCTAAGTTTCAAAGGAAATAAGACAATGTCCCAACGTCAGAGCGGTACCGTCAAGTGGTTTAACGACGAGAAAGGTTTTGGTTTCATCACTCCAGAAAGCGGTCCGGATCTGTTCGTACACTTCCGCGCTATTCAGGGCAACGGCTTCAAGAGCCTGAAAGAAGGCCAGAAAGTCACCTTCATCGCCGTGCAGGGCCAGAAAGGCATGCAGGCTGACGAAGTTATCGCGGAAGCCTGATTTCCCGATAGAAAAGCCCCTGCTGGCAACAGCAGGGGCTTTTTTGTGCGCGCTCGCTGAGTGCGGCCTGATGCGTAAACCGTGTCGCAGGGCAACGCATTGTGCGCGCAATTTCGTAGAATGGCGGTTTTGCCCAAGGAGGGCCATGTATGCCCAAGCAGTTGTTGCAGCCCCAGGGTGATTTCCCCCCGGTCGACCTGGGCCGCCGCCTGGCCGCCATGTTCTACGATTTTCTGCTGTGCACCGCGCTGCTGATCGTCACTGCCGGCGCCTACAAGATGATCCAGATGGCCATTATCGGCGAGGCGCGCATGCGCGAGCTGACCGAGGCTGGCGCGCTGGATGGCGATCCGCTGCTGTCGACCATCCTGCTGTTCGCCCTGTTCGGCTTCTTCGCCAAGTTCTGGACCCACGGCGGCCAGACCCTGGGGATGCAAGTGTGGGGTATTCGTGTACAGAACGCCGATGGCAGTGCCATCAGCCTGTGGCAGGCCCTGCTGCGTTTCGTCGTCGCCATCGCCTCCTGGCTGTGCCTGGGCCTGGGGTTTATCTGGGCCCTGTTCGACAAGCGCAAGCGCAGCTGGCACGACATCTATTCCGATACCCAGCTGGTGCGGATCCCCAAGCGCAAGAAATAGCAGGCAGAAAAAAGCCGACCCAAGGGTCGGCTTTTTCTTGTCTGCCGCGGCCTATCCAGCGCGCCGCAACAACCACAACCCCGCCACCGCACAGATTGCCGCCGGCAGCACCACCGCCAGCAACGGCGGGAAGCCGAACACCTGGCTCGAAGGCCCGAGCAAGTCCTGGGCGATACGGAACACAAAGCCCACCAGCACCCCGGTAAATACCCGCTGGCCGAGGGTAACCGAACGCAGTGGGCCGAAGATGAAGGAGATGGCCATCAGCACCAGCGCGGCGGTGACCATCGGCTGCAGCACCTTGGTCCAGAACGCCAGCCAGTAACGGGCGTTGTTCAGGCCCTGGTCGGACAGGTAGTGGATGTAGTCCCAGAGCCCGGTAATCGACAGCGACTCTGGCGCTACGACCACGGTATTGAGCAGTTGCGGAGTGACGGATACGTCCCAGCGCTCTTCAGGGGTTTTGACCACTTCGGTGTGGTCTCCACGGAAATACGTGGTGGTGACGTCGCTGAGCAGCCAGTGATCGTCCTTGTACTGGGCGCGGCGGGCAAAGCTTGAGGTCTGCATGTGCCGCTCGTTGTCGAAACGGTAGCGGGTCACGCCGTACAGCAAGCCGTTGGGCTGCACCGAGTTGATGTGCACGAACTCGTCACCCTGACGGTGCCACATACCGCGCTTGGAGCTCTGCGCCTCACCACCGCCCTGGGCCAGGGAACGCTCGGCCTGGGCCTTGTTCTCGGTGACCGGGGCCAGGTACTCGCCAATCAGGATACCGGCCAGCATCAGCACCAGCATCGGTTTCATTACCGCCCAGACGATCCGGCCAATGGACACGCCCGCGGCGCGCATGATGGTCAGTTCGCTGCTGCTGGCCAGGCTGCCCAGGCCGATCAGGCAGCCGATCAGCGCGGCCATCGGCAGCATGTCGTAGAGGCGCCGCGGCGCGGTGAGCAAGACGAAGTTGCCAGCGTCCATCAACGTATAGGTATCGGTGACGTCACCCATTTCATCGATGAAGGCAAACAGCGAGGCCAGGCCGAGAATGATCCCGAGTACGGCCAGAATGGCCACCAGCACGCTTTTGCCGATGTAACTATCGAGCTTAACCATGGGCCACCTCCGCACGGCGAGCAGCGCGCTTGAGGCGCAGCGGCTCCCAGTACATCAGCCCCAGGCCGATCAGCAGGAACAGGCCATGGACCCACCAGATGCCCAGGCCGATCGGCAGTTTGCCTTTCTCCAGGGCGCCACGCACGGCAATCAGCATTGTCAGGTACGCCATATACAGAAGAATCGCCGGCAGCAGCTTGAGGAAACGGCCCTGGCGTGGGTTGACCCGCGACAGCGGCACTGCCAGCAGGGTCACGATGAACACCAGCAACGGCAGCGACAGACGCCATTGCAGCTCGGCGCGCTCGCGCAAGCCGTCGCTGCCGATCAGTTGCGAGGTCGGGATGGCTTCGCGCTCGGTGACTTCTTCACTGACCTCGGGCTTGGGCAACAGCACGCCGTAAGTGTCGTACTTGATTGCCCGGTAATCGGCCTGGCCAGGGTTGCCGTCATAGCGATAGCCGTTTTCCAGGATCAGGTAACGGTTGCCATCGGGGTTGACCTGCTGGTGGCCTTTTTCGGCAACCAGTACCGACGGGCCACGATCCTTGGTCTTGTCCTGGCTGAAGCGCTTCTCGGAGATGAACACGCCGGCAAGGTTGGCGCGGTCTTCCGACAGTTGTTCGGTGTAGGTCACCCGCGAACCATCGCGCAGGGTCTGGAAGCGCCCCGGCACCAGGGTGTCGAACTCGGTCAGGGCATCCTGCTGGTTGATGATCTGCGCCACCTGGGTGACGCCCTGAGGCGCCAGCCCCAGGCTCAGCCAGGCGACCAGGACAGCGACCAGCGCAGCCGGGGCCATGGTCATGCCCAGCAGGCGCTGCTGGCTCATGCCGGTGGCCGAGAGCACGGTCATCTCGCTTTCCAGGTACAACCGGCCATAGGCCAGGAGGATGCCGAGGAACAGGCCCAGGGGCAGGATCAGTTGCAGGAAGCCCGGCAGGCGATACCCCATGATCAGGAACAGTACGCTCGGATCGAGCACGCCCTGGGCAGCCTGCGCCAGGTATTTGATGAAGCGCCCACTCATGATGATGACCAGCAGCACGGCGCTGACGGCACTCAAGGTCACCAGGACCTCGCGGGACAGATAACGAAAGACGATCAAACCAGACACTCCTGGGTTGTCAGGCTCGGACAGCCGAACAAGGAATCCATAACAGCCAAGATAGTAGCCCGCTCGCCAGAGCGGACCCGGGTAAAAGTTGGCGCATTATCCTGTGATTGACCGTGCCTGTCACTTGGCGCCGCACAATGCTTCATCTCGGGGTTGTCAGGGCGGGCGAAGCAGGCTCAAACTGGGGGCTTTATCACTGGTACGCGACCACGCGGCCAGGAGCCTTGGCGCGCCGGCATACCGTGTGCGCACTGACAGATCATTCGGGGAACCTGACATGGAACTGGTTGTAAAAAGCGTAGCCGCTGCATCCTTGAAAACCGCCACGCTGGTGCTGCCCGTGGCTGAAGGCGGCAAACTCGGCGCCACCGCCAAGGCCATCGACGAGGCTACCGGCGGCGCCCTGGCCGGTGTGCTCAAGCGCGGCGACCTGACCGGCAAGGTCGGCCAGACCCTGCTGCTGCACAGCCTGCCCAACCTCAAGGCCGAGCGCGTGCTGCTGGTCGGTACCGGCAAGGATGCCGAACTGGGTGATCGCAACTGGCGCAAAGTGGTCGCCAGCGTTCTGGCGGTGCTCAAGAGCCTGAACGGCAGCGATGCGGTGCTGGCCCTGGACGACGTCGCCGTCACCGGCCGCGAGGCCTCTTATGGCAAGACCCGCCTGCTGGCCGAAACCCTGCTCGATGGCCAGTACGTTTTCGACCAGTTCAAGAGCAAGAAGGCCGACCCCCGCGCCCTGAAGAAAATCACCCTGCTCAGCGCCAAGGCTGGCGTCAGCGACGTCGAGCGCGCGGTCAAGCACGCTGTCGCCATCGCCAACGGCATGGGCTTCACCCGCGACCTGGGCAACCTGCCACCGAACGTCTGCCACCCGAGCTACCTGGCCGAACAGGCCAAGGCCCTGGGCAAGGAATTCAAAGGCCTGAAGGTCGAGGTGCTGGATGAGAAGAAAATCAAGGACCTGGGCATGGGCGCGTTCTACGCCGTGGGCCAGGGCAGCGACCAGCCACCACGGCTGATCGTGCTCAACTACCAGGGCGGCAAAAAGAGCGAGAAGCCTTTCGTGCTGGTGGGCAAGGGCATCACTTTCGACACCGGCGGCATCAGCCTCAAGCCCGGCGCCGGCATGGATGAAATGAAATTCGACATGGGCGGTGCCGCCAGCGTCTTCGGCACCCTGCGCGCCGTGCTCGAACTGCAACTGCCGATCAACCTGGTGTGCCTGCTGGCCTGCGCCGAGAACATGCCAAGCGGCGGTGCCACCCGTCCGGGCGACATCGTCACGACCATGAGCGGGCAGACCGTCGAGATTCTCAACACCGACGCCGAAGGCCGCCTGGTGCTGTGCGATACCCTGACCTACGCCGAGCGCTTCAAGCCGCAGGCGGTGATCGACATCGCCACCCTGACCGGCGCCTGCATCGTCGCCCTGGGCAGCCACACGTCCGGCCTGATGGGCAACAACGACGCGCTGGTCGGGCAACTGCTCGATGCCGGCAAGCGCGCCGACGATCGCGCCTGGCAGTTGCCGCTGTTCGATGAATACCAGGAGCAGCTCGACAGCCCGTTCGCCGACATCGCCAACATCGGCGGGCCGAAAGCCGGCACCATCACCGCCGGTTGCTTCCTCTCGCGCTTTACCAAGGCCTACGACTGGGCCCACCTGGACATCGCCGGCACCGCCTGGATCAGCGGCGGCAAGGACAAGGGCGCCACGGGCCGTCCGGTACCGCTGCTGACCCAGTACCTGCTCGACCGCGCCAACGCCTGAGATGACGCTGGCCGCCAGCGCCTTCTGGCGTAGCCGGCCGGCAGGCCGATCATGACCAAAGTCGATTTCTACATATTGCCCAGCGCCGCGCCCTCGGCGCGCCTGGATTTCGCCTGCAAGCTGTGCGAAAAGGCCTGGCGCCTCGGGCACCGGGTTTACCTGCATTGCAGCGGCGCTGCCCAGCGCGATGAACTGGACGCACGCCTGTGGGCGTTCAAGGGCGAGGCCTTCGTGCCCCACAGCCCGGCTGAAGATGACCCGCAGGCCAGCGTGGCCCTTGGCCTTGGCGATGACGCCGGCAGCCATCAGGACCTGCTGATCAACCTGGACCTCAAGGTACCGCCCTTCGCTGCCGGTTTTGCCCGGATCGCCGAGATCGTGGTCGAAGAGCCGGCGATTCGTCTGGCGGCCCGAGAGAGTTTCCGTTTCTACCGCGAACAGGGCTATGCTCTGCAAGATCACCGCTTACAGCGACTCTGAAGACGATGGACAAATCCACTCCCCTGCCCCAATCCGCGCACCTGCTGGACGACCTGGAGTCGATCCGTCAGTTGCTTGGCGATGCATCCCTCGAGCCACCGCTGTTGACCGACACCGTCGAGGAGCAGATCCCGCTGCTGCTCGAAGAGGCCGAAGTGCCGCCAGCGCCCGTGCCTGAAGCCCCTGCCGACCCACAGGCCAAGCGCCAGGAAACCCTGCTGCACCTGGACGCCGAGCTGCGCGCAGCCGCGCAATTGATCATGCAAGACGTGATCAACGATTTCGCCCCGCATATCGAGAGCGAGATCAAGCGCCGGCTCGATGCCCGCCTCGAGCGCCTGCTTAACCAATAAAAAGCAGTTACAAGCTTCAAGCGACAAGCTGCAAGAGCCGTGCGGCGCTCTGAGCTTGTCGCTTGTCGCTTGTCGCTTGAAGCTTGCCGCTTCGTTATACTCTCCGGCTTTCCTGAATAAATGCCTAAGGGTCCCGCCGCGCATGGATAAGACCTACCAGCCGCACGCTATTGAAACTTCCTGGTACAACACCTGGGAGTCCGAGAATTATTTCGCTCCGCAAGGCGCGGGCGATTCCTACACCATCATGATCCCGCCGCCGAACGTCACCGGCAGCCTGCACATGGGTCATGGCTTCAACAACGCGATCATGGACGCCCTGATCCGTTTCCGTCGCATGCAGGGCCGCAACACCCTGTGGCAGCCTGGCACCGACCACGCCGGTATCGCCACGCAGATGCTGGTCGAGCGCCAGCTTGAAGCCAAGGGCCAGAGCCGCCACGACCTGGGCCGCGAGAAGTTCCTGGAAAAGGTCTGGGAATGGAAGGATCAGTCCGGTGGCAACATCAGCCGCCAGATTCGCCGCCTGGGCTCGTCAGTCGACTGGAGCCGCGAGCGCTTCACCATGGACGACGGCCTCTCTGAAGCCGTTAAAGAAGCTTTCGTGCGCCTGCATGAAGACGGCCTGATCTACCGCGGCAAGCGCCTGGTCAACTGGGATACCAAGCTGCACACGGCGATCTCCGACCTCGAAGTGGAAAACCACGACGAGAAGGGCCACCTGTGGAACCTGCGCTACCCGCTGGCTGATGGCGCCAAGACCGCCGACGGCAAGGACTACCTGATCGTCGCCACCACTCGTCCGGAAACCATGCTCGGCGACGCCGCCGTGGCCGTGAACCCGGAAGACGAGCGTTACAAAGCGCTGATCGGCAAGTTCGTCGAGCTGCCCCTGGTGGGTCGGCGCATCCCGATCATTGCCGACGACTACTGCGACCCTGAATTCGGCACCGGCTGCGTGAAGATCACCCCGGCCCACGACTTCAACGACTACGAAGTCGGCAAGCGCCACAACCTGCCGCTGCTGAACATCTTCGACAAGAACGCCTTCGTCCTGCCGGCCGCACAGGTGTTCAACCTCGACGGCAGCGTCAACGACAGCATCGACGCCACCCTGCCTGCCCAGTATGCCGGCCTGGACCGCTTCGTCGCGCGCAAGCAGATCGTTGCCGACTTCGACGCCGCGGGCCTGCTGGTCAGCGTCGACGACCACGCCCTGAAAGTACCGAAAGGCGATCGTTCAGGCACCGTCATCGAGCCGTGGCTGACCGACCAGTGGTACGTGTCGACCAAGCCGCTGGCGGAGCCGGCGATTGCTGCCGTTGAAGACGGCCGCATCCAGTTCGTGCCCAAGCAATACGAAAACATGTACTTCTCGTGGATGCGCGACATCCAGGACTGGTGCATCAGCCGTCAGCTGTGGTGGGGCCACCGTATTCCGGCCTGGTACGACGAGTCCGGCAAGGTCTATGTCGGGCGCAGCGAAGAAGAAGTGCGCAGCAAGCACAACCTCGGCGCAGACGTGGTCCTGAACCAGGACAACGATGTTCTCGATACCTGGTTCAGCTCGGGCCTGTGGACCTTCTCGACCCTGGGCTGGCCGCAGCAGACCGAATTCCTGAAGAAATTCCACTCCACCGACGTGCTGGTCACCGGCTTCGACATCATTTTCTTCTGGGTTGCCCGGATGATCATGCTGACCATGCACCTGGTGAAGAACGAGGACGGCACCCCGCAGGTACCGTTCAAGACCGTTTATGTTCACGGCCTGGTGCGCGATGGCCAGGGCCAGAAGATGTCCAAGTCCAAGGGCAACGTCCTTGACCCGCTGGACATCGTTGACGGCATCACCCTCGACGAACTGCTGGAAAAACGCACCAGCGGCATGATGCAGCCAAAACTTGCCGAGAAGATCGCCAAGCAGACCAAGGCCGAGTTCCCGGAGGGCATCGCCAGCTACGGCACCGACGCCCTGCGCTTCACCTTCTGCTCGCTGGCCTCCACCGGTCGCGACATCAAGTTCGACATGGGCCGCGTCGAAGGCTACCGCAACTTCTGCAACAAGATCTGGAACGCAGCCCGCTACGTGCTGGACAAGGGCGAGGACTGCGGCCAGAACGGCGAAGCCTGCGAACTGTCGCTGGCCGATCGCTGGATCATCTCGCAGTTGCAGCGCACCGAAGCCGAAGTCACCCGCCAGCTCGATCAGTTCCGCTTCGACCTCGCCGCCCAGGCGCTCTACGAGTTCATCTGGAACCAGTATTGCGACTGGTACCTGGAGCTGTCCAAGCCGGTCCTGTGGGACGAGAACGCGCCGGTCGAACGCGCCCGTGGCACTCGCCGCACCCTGGTGCGGGTACTGGAAGTGGCACTGCGCCTGGCCCATCCGTTCATGCCGTTCATCACCGAAGAAATCTGGCAGCGCCTGGCGCCGCTGGCCGGGGCCGAAGGCAAGACCATCATGCTGCAGCCATGGCCAGTGGCCAACGAAAGCCGCATCGACGCCGCTGCCGAAGGCGACATCGAGTGGCTCAAGGAGCTGATGCTCGGCGTGCGCAACATCCGTGGCGAAATGAACATCGGCCCGGGCAAGCCACTGCAACTGTTCCTGAAAAACGCCAGCGCCGAAGACCAGCGTCGCCTGCAGGAAAACGAAGCGCTGCTGAAGAAGCTGGCGAAGATCGAGTCCTTCACCGTGCTCGGCGAACAGGACGAAGCGCCACTGAGCGCCACCGCCCTGGTTGGCGATCTGCAGGTGCTGGTGCCGATGGCCGGCCTGATCGACAAGGATGCCGAACTGGCTCGCCTGAACAAGGAAATCCAGCGTCTGCAGGGTGAAGTCCAGCGCGTCGGCGGCAAGCTGTCCAATGCCGCCTTCGTCGACAAGGCACCGCCTGCGGTGATCGACAAGGAGCGCGCCAAGCTGGCTGAAGCCGAACAGGCCCTGGCCAACTTCACCGAGCAGCATGCGCGGATTGCCGCCTTGTAACACTCGCTGACCTCAGTGATGCTTTCGCGGGTCAAGCCCGCTCCTACACAACCCTGTAGGAGCGGGCTTGACCCGCGATGCTTTCCACCGGACATCAACATGACCACAGCCAACAAACCGACCCTGCACCCGCGCAACCGCCACCAGGGCCGCTACGACTTCCCCCAACTGATCAAGAGCAGCCCTGAGCTGGGCCGATTCATGATCACCAATCCCCATGGCAAGCCCAGCATCGACTTTGCCAACCCCGAGGCTGTGCGGGTCTTCAACCGCGCCTTGCTCAAGGCTCAGTACGGTATCCAGCACTGGGACATCCCGGCCGACTATCTATGCCCACCGATCCCTGGCCGGGCGGATTACGTGCATGTGCTGGCCGATTTGCTCGCGCAAGAAAACAACGGCGAAATCCCCCGGGGTGCGCACGTCCAGGCCCTGGATATCGGCGTCGGCGCCAACTGCATCTACCCGTTGCTGGGCCACAGCGATTACCGCTGGCGCTTTCTCGGCTCGGACATCGACGCCACGGCGCTGGCTGCGGCCGGCGCCATCGTCCAGGCCAACGGCCTGGGCAAGGCCATCAACCTGCGCCAGCAAGGCAACCGCAAGCACATCCTGCTGGGGCTGCTGAACAGTGACGAGCGCTTCGACCTGACCCTGTGCAACCCGCCCTTCCACGCCTCGCGCGAAGAAGCCACCCGTGGCAGCCAGCGCAAATGGCGAGCCCTGGGCAAGGCCGACCCCAAGCGCAAGCTGCCGGTGCTGAACTTTGGCGGGCAAAACAACGAACTGTGGTGCGAAGGCGGCGAGATCCGCTTTGTCAGCCAGTTGGTGACGGAGAGCGCCAGCCTTGGCCAGCAGGTGCTGTGGTTCACCAGCCTGGTGTCCAAAGCCTCCAACCTGCCCGGCATCCAGGCGGCGCTGAAAAAGGCCGGTGCGCTCGATCAGCGAGTGGTGGAGATGGGCCAGGGGCAGAAGCAGAGCCGCATGATCGCCTGGACCTTCCAGGATGCTGCAGCGCGCCAAGCCTGGCGCCAGCAGCGCTGGAGCAAAACCAAGGCATAAAAAAACCGCGTCCGGGCAACCCGGACGCGGTTTTTTCGAGCTGTTTACAATTACTTGTTTACAGCGTCGGTCAGCACTTTGGCTGGCACGAACTTGACGACTTTCTTGGCAGCGATTTCGATGGCAGCGCCAGTCGAAGGGTTGCGGCCGGTACGGGCAGGACGCTCGGTGATTTTCAGTTTGCCGATGCCTGGCAGGGTGATTTCGCTGCCATTTTCCAGCTGATCCGCAACGATCTGACCCAGTTGCTCCAGAGCGTTACGCGCGGTGGTTTTTGGCGCGTCGATAGCTTCAGCGATATCGGCGATCAGTTGGTCTTTGGTCAATGCCATGGTGGTGTTCCTTCCCTATCAAATTCAGTGAGTATGCAGAGTGCTACGTCAGTCATCGAGCCAGACCTGCGGGGGATCCGGCGGTCCGGTGTTACAGCCACGTCAATCGCGTATGTAGATACGTAAAACGACGTTTGGTTCGACGTGACGCGAGCGGTCTGCCAGCAATGCGCCACACACGGGGCGCAAGACCGGGCAAAACTACCACAGGAATAGATAAATATCCGCCTCCCTCAAGGCAAATGTGCAGGTTTTTCGGGGGTTTGCGCGAAAAAACGCAAAATTCTGAACAAAAAACGAACAACCGACATATCTGCCAACATCTGGCCACTGAATCACCCCTGGGCTGAGGTACACTTGGCGACTTTGCAACGCGGCCAGCACCGCCCATTTTCGACCGAGAATCCCATGCCGATCCGTCATTGCATCGTCCACCTGATCGACAAGAAACCCGATGGTAGCCCCGCCGTGCTGCACGCACGCGACTCGGAACTGGCCGAGTCCGGTGCCATCGAAAACCTCCTGGCCGACCTCAACGACAGCTACAACGCCAAACAGGGCAAGGCCTGGGGCTTCTTCCACGCAGAATCCGGCGCCCACCCGTTCAGCGGCTGGCTCAAGGAATACCTGGAGGAAGGCAGCACCTTTACCGCCTTCAGCCGGGTCGCCGTCGAACACCTGCAAAAACTGATGGAAGAGTCCAACCTGTCCGTCGGTGGCCACGTCTTGTTCGCCCACTACCAGCAAGGCATGACTGACTACCTGGCCATCGCCCTGCTGCACCACAGCGAAGGCGTGGCGGTGAACGCCGACCTCGACGTGACCCCGTCGCGCCACCTGGACCTGGGCCAGCTGCACCTGGCTGCACGCATCAACCTCTCCGAGTGGCAGAACAACAAAGCCTCCAAGCAGTACATCTCGTTCATCAAGGGCAAGAACGGCAAGAAGGTCTCGGAGTACTTCCGCGACTTCATCGGCTGCCAGGAAGGTGTCGACGGCCCGGGCGAAACCCGTACCCTGCTCAAGGCCTTCAGTGACTTCGTCGAAAGCGAGGACCTGCCCGAAGAAGCCGCTCGCGAGAAAACCCAGACCCTTGTCGACTACGCCACCAGCCAGACCAAGGCCGGCGAGCCGGTGACCCTTGAGGAGCTTTCGGGGCTGATCGACGAAGACCGCCCTCGGGCCTTCTACGAGCACATCCGCAACAAGGACTACGGCCTGTCGCCGGAAATCCCGGCCGATAAACGCACCCTCAACCAGTTCCGCCGCTTCACCGGGCGCGCCGAGGGCCTGTCGATCAGCTTTGAAGCCCACCTGCTGGGCTCGAAGATCGAATACGACGAGGAAGCCGGTACCCTGATCATCAAGGGCCTGCCGACGCAACTGACCGATCAGCTCAAGCGTCGCAAGGACTGAGCCCCGACCAGGAGGCCACCAGCGCTTCCTTGGCACTTTTGCGCAGCTTCTTCACCAGCCGCTCCTGTTGCAGGGCCTTGGTCTTGTCCGGCCAGGCTTCGACATAGACCAAAGCCACTGCCGGGCTGGTACTGAAGTAGCGTGCGCCCTGGCCCTTCTGATGGGCCAGGAAGCGCCGTGCGGGGTTGTCACTGATCCCGCAATACAGCGAGCCATTGGCGGCGCGCACCAGGTAGACGTACCAGGGTTTGTTCAGGGGTTCGGGAGTGGGCTCGGACACGACGGCTACTATCAACGGCAAAGCGCACAGCTTAGCGCTTCAGCGCCCGGCCTGAAACGCCCGCAGGCCTTTCTGCGCCTGGGCACGCACCTTGCCCTGCACCAGTGGTGACCAGCCCAGCAACAACCCGCTGGTGCCCAATGCCTGGCGCGACCAGCCCCACAGGTCGAAGCTATCGTGGTGCTCGCAGATCTTGCCGTCCCGCAGGACGAAACGCGCCTGAATGTCGTTGACCACGGTACGGCCGGTCTGGCTGAACAGGTAGCGGGCGACCCAGTGCGCACTGGCGCTGCGTTCATCGGCACGCACGCTGTCGAAGGTCAGGGAAAAATCCTTGGCACGGGTGGTGAGCATGCGCCACATGTCACCCGCGTCCTTGCCGCGCAAGGTGCCGAAGGCCGGGTCGCTGAAGATGATATCGTCGCTGTAGCAGGCAACCATGGCTTCGGCATCCAGGCGCTGGAAGGCCTGGTAGAAGCGGGTGATCAAGGCAGTGTTGGCGTCGCTCATGGGCGGGTCCGTTTCGAAGGGAATAGACCTGAACGATAGTCCGCTGGAGTGGCAAAAAGCTATGGACATTTACCTGGCGAATGTCTGCTTAAACCCGGGCCGCTTCGCAGCCTTGCCGGCAATAGCCTCAACGCAATCTCAAACCCGCTCGCTGACCACCTGCACATGCAAGTTGCGCCCGGCCTTGAGGCCAAAACCAATGGCGCCAGCCCCCAGCACCGCAAAAATCCAGCCTACCGCACTCCAGCCGCCGGTCAAATCATGCACCAGGCCGACCGCGAATGGCCCCATCGAAGCCAGGGTATAGCCGATGCCTTGAGCCATGCTCGACAGGTTGGCCGCCACATGGGCGTCTTTGGAGCGCAGCACGATCAGGGTCAGGGCCAGGGCGAAAGTGCCGCCCTGCCCCAAGCCAAGCACGATTGCCCAGCCCCACAGGCCATCCAGGGGCGCATACAGGCAGCCGAACAAACCGGCCAGGGCCATGAGCATGACGATCACGATGGCCAGGCGCTGGTCCTTGCCGCGGGTCGCCAGCCAGGGGGCGCTGAGCGAGCTGATCAACTGCACGATGACTGAGCCGGAAAGCACCAACCCCGCCTGGGTCGGGCTCAGGCCGCGACCGATGAGAATCGACGGCAGCCAGCCAAAGACGATATAGGCCAGCGACGACTGCAGGCCCATGTACAAGGTCACCTGCCAGGCCAGCGGGTCGCGCAGCAGGCCACGCACCCGATAGGCGACGTGATGCGCACCGTGTCCCTCGCGCGCCTGGGGCAACCAGATCAGCGCGGCCAGCAATGCCGGGATCAACCAGAAACCCAGACCTAGCGACCAACTGTCACCCAGGCGCTCGCTCAGGGGGACGGTGGCGCCGGCCGCCATGGCCGCGCCCAGGCACAAAGCCATGGTGTAGACACCGGTCAGGGTCCCGGCGTGCTTGGGGAAATCACGTTTGACGATGCCAGGCAACAGTACGCCGATCACGCCGATGCTGGCCCCGGCCATGATGCTGCCGACGAACACGCCAGTACTGCCGAAGGCGCTACGCACGGCAATACCCGCTGCCAACACCAAAAGAATACCGAGGATCACCCGCTCGCTGCCAAAGCGCCGCGCCAGCAACGGTGCCAGCGGCGCGAACAGGCCCAGGCAAAGCACTGGCAAGGTCGTCAGCAAACCGGCCTGCGACGCTGTCAGGCCGAGGCTGTCGCAAACCTGGCTAAGCAGCGGCGCCATGCTCGACAACGCTGGCCGCAGGTTCAGCGCCACCAGCACCAGGCCGAGCAGCAACAGCCAGGGCCGCTTGAGCAGCACCGGCTGCTGTTGCACCTGTTCGTCGTCGGCCTCGGCGTCGATCAGCAGTTCTTCCAGCTCCGGCCCATTGGCTGGCGCCGCAGTTCGGGTTGTGTCATGGCCCATGGCAGTCTCGCAAGGTCAGGATTCGTTGATCAGGGTCCGGCTCAGGGCCTTGGCCCGGTCCGGATCGCGTTGTTCGATGGCATCGAGAATCTGCCCGTGCAGGTCGAAGACCAGCTGACAGCGGGGCGCGTGGGACAGGTTGTGGTGCAAGGTGGCGGCCACCACACCGGAAAAGTACCGATACAGCTCGCTCAGGGCCGGGTTGTGCGCGGCATCGACCAGGCGCTGGTGGAACACCAGATCGCAACGAATGTACTGCTCCAGGTCGGCATGAAAATGCGCGCCGCTGTGTTCGAGCGCTTCGCGAAGAGCGTGCAGGTCCGCGTCGGTACGGCGCAGCGCGGCCAGGCCAATGGCTTCGGCTTCAAGAATATGGCGAGTCTCGCGCGCCTGCTCCAGATCGCAGCGCGACAAGGCCTGTAGCGCCTGCAGCGGGTCGACGGCGCTGCGCAGGTAGCTGCCATCCCCCTGGCGGACTTCGACCAGGCCGCTGAACGCCAGCACGCGCATGGCTTCACGCACGGTGTTGCGACTGATGCCCAGTTCGCTGGCCAGTTCCGGTTCGGTGGGCAGGCGCTGGCCCACGGCCCAGGCACCGCTGGCCACGCGCTGGCGCAGTTGCTCGACGGCTTGTTCGACCAGGGAGCGTTTGATCAATAACGTCATGACATCCAATCATCGGATGAATTCAGAAGGGAAAGATTACCGGTAACAAGCATCGCGGGGCAAGCCCGCTCCCACAGTGGGAGCGGGCTTGCCCCGCGATAAGGACTGAGCAGTTTCAGTTCAGCGCATCAAGCAACGCCTGGTTCTGCTCCGGCGTACCGATGGTGATGCGCAGGAACTGGGCAATCCGCGCCTGCTTGAAGTGCCGCACGATCACCCCTTGCTCGCGCAGGCGGGCCGCAAGCTCGGCGGCGTCCTGCTGCGGGTGGCGGGCAAAGATGAAGTTGGCCGCCGACGGCAGGACTTCAAAACCACGGGCGCTCAATTCCTTGACCAGCGACTCGCGGCTGTCGATCACTTTGCGGCAGGTTTCGTCGAAGTACGCGCGGTCGGCGAACGCTGCCGCCGCACCAACAATCGCCATGCGATCGAGCGGGTAGGAGTTGAAGCTGTTCTTGATCCGCTCCAGGGCCTCGATCAGGTCCGGGTGGCCCACCGCCAGACCGACCCGCAGACCTGCCAGCGAGCGCGACTTGGACAGGGTCTGGGTGACCAGCAGGTTGTCGTAGCGATCCACCAGGCTGATGGCGGTCTGGCCGCCAAAGTCGATGTAGGCTTCATCGACCACCACCACCGAATCCGGGTTGGCCTTGAGCAGTTGCTCGATGGCCTCCAGGGCCAGCAGGCAACCGGTCGGTGCGTTGGGGTTGGGGAAGATGATCCCGCCATTGGCCTTGCGGTAATCGTCGACACGGATCTGGAACTGCTCATCCAGCGCCACCGCCTCGAACGGGATGCCGTACAGGCCGCAGTAGACCGGGTAGAAGCTGTAGCTGATGTCTGGGAACAACAGCGGCGCATCGTGCTGGAACAGGCCATGGAAGATGTGCGCCAGCACTTCGTCCGAACCGTTGCCGAGAAATACCTGGTTGCCCTGCACGCCGTAGTATTCGGCCACCGCCTGCTTGAGCAGGTCGCTGTTAGGGTCCGGGTACAGGCGCAGGTTGTCGTTCAACTCGCCACGCATGGCTTCCAGCGCCTTGGGCGATGGGCCGTAGGGGTTTTCATTGGTGTTGAGCTTGACCAGCTTGGCCAGCTTTGGCTGCTCGCCCGGCACGTAAGGCACCAGATCCTTGACGAAGGGGCTCCAGAATTTACTCATGTTCAGTTCCCCTTTTTGTTATCGGCAAGGATGCGGTATTCGGCGCTGCGGGCGTGGGCGGTCAGCGATTCGCCACGGGCCAGTACCGAGGCGGTGTGGCCCAGCTCGGAAGCGCCCTGCTCGGAGCAGAAGATGATCGACGAACGCTTCTGGAAGTCGTACACCCCCAGCGGCGACGAGAAGCGCGCAGTGCCGGAGGTTGGCAGTACGTGGTTGGGGCCTGCGCAGTAATCGCCCAGGGCTTCGCTGGTGTGGCGGCCCATGAAGATCGCACCGGCATGGCGAATCTGCGGCAGCCAGGCTTGCGGATCGGCCACCGATAACTCCAGGTGCTCCGGCGCAATACGGTTGGCAACGTCCATCGCCTGCTGCATGTCGCGCACCTGGATCAGCGCACCACGGCCGTTGATCGAGGTCTTGATGATCTCGGCGCGTTCCATGGTCGGCAGCAGCTTGTCGATGCTGGCGGCAACCTTGTCGAGGAACGCGGCGTCAGGGCTGACCAGAATCGCCTGGGCATCTTCGTCGTGCTCGGCCTGGGAGAACAGGTCCATGGCGATCCAGTCCGGGTCGGTCTGGCCGTCGCATACCACGAGAATCTCCGACGGGCCGGCGATCATGTCGATACCTACCTGACCGAACACATGACGCTTGGCGGTGGCCACGTAGATGTTGCCCGGGCCAACCACCTTGTCGACCTGTGGCACGCTTTCGGTGCCATAGGCCAGGGCGGCAACCGCCTGGGCGCCACCGATGGTGAAGACCCGGTCGACACCGGCGATGCAGGCGGCGGCCAGGACCAGCTCGTTGACCTCGCCACGCGGGGTCGGCACCACCATGACCACTTCACCGACACCGGCGACCTTGGCCGGAATCGCGTTCATCAGTACCGACGAGGGGTACGACGCCTTGCCGCCTGGCACATACAGGCCGGCGCGGTCCAGTGGCGTGACCTTCTGGCCGAGCACGGTGCCGTCGGCTTCGGTGTAGCTCCAGGAATCCTGCTTCTGCCGTTCGTGGTAGCTGCGCACCCGCTCTGCGGCTTTTTCCAGCGCTTCACGCTGGGCCGGGGTGATGCGGGTCAGGGCCAGCTCCAGGCGCTCGCGACCAAGGATCAGGTCGTTGATCGAAGTGGCTTGCACGCCATCGAAACGCTGGGTGAACTCCACCAGCGCCGCATCGCCGCGCTCGCGCACGGCCTTGATGATGTCGAGCACGCGCTGGTTGACCGCGTCGTCAGAGACACTTTCCCAGCTCAGCAGATGATCCAGATGTCGGGCGAAATCCGGGTCAGCGGCATTGAGTCGGGCGATTGCAGTGGACGTGGTCATAGCGAGGGCCTCAATAAATGGCGAATGCTCAGGCGCCCTAAGCTACCAGTCCATCCGCGCGGGCACCCGAGAAAATTGGCTATGACGCGGATAGACGGGCGCGACAGCGAAGGCCGCGCGCAGGAGGTAGAAAGTCTTAGCCGCGGTGTCGCGATTCGACCGCTTCGCGCAGGGTGTCGATCAGGCTCTGGATGCGGGCGTGCTGCATCTTCATCGAAGCCTTGTTGACCACCAGCCGGGAGCTGATGGTGGCAATCAGTTCCTGGGGTTCCAGGCCGTTGGCACGCAGGGTATTGCCGGTGTCGACGACGTCGATGATCTTGTCGGCCAGGCCGATCAGCGGCGCCAGCTCCATCGAGCCATACAGCTTGATGATATCGACCTGACGGCCTTGTTCGGCGTAGTAGCGCTTGGCAACGTTGACGAACTTGGTGGCGATGCGCAAACGGCCTTTAGGCTCGGCAGCGCCGATCTTGCCGGCGGTCATCAGCTTGCACTGGGCAATCTGCAGGTCCAGCGGCTCGTACAGGCCCTGGCCACCGTACTCCATCAGCACGTCCTTGCCGGCCACGCCCAGATCGGCGGCACCATGCTCGACATAGGTCGGCACGTCGGTGGCGCGCACGATCAGCAGACGTACGTCTTCCTGAGTCGTAGGAATGATCAGCTTGCGGCTCTTGTCCGGGTTCTCGGTCGGAACGATACCGGCTTCCGCCAGCAGCGGCAGGGTGTCGTCGAGAATCCGACCTTTGGATAGCGCGATGGTCAACATGGGAAACGTCGGTCCTTATGCGGCTACAGCCGGCCGGGCACTCAACAGGCCCGACCGCATTAATTCGGTGCAGCAATTGGCTGGCGCGTCCCTGCGCCACTCACAGACTAGCCCGGTACGCGACGGATCTTGGCGCCGAGCATCTGCAGTTTTTCCTCGATGCACTCGTAACCACGGTCGATGTGGTAGATGCGGTCGATCAGCGTATCGCCTTCGGCAACCAGCGCCGACAGCACCAGGCTGGCCGAAGCCCGCAGGTCGGTGGCCATTACTGGAGCGCCTTTGAGGGTCTTGGTCCCGGTCACGATGGCAGTGTTGCCTTCGACCTGGATCAGGGCGCCCATGCGGTGCATTTCGTAGACGTGCATGAAGCGGTTTTCGAAGATCGTCTCGATCACCGCGCCGGTGCCTTCGGCAATGGCGTTGAGGGAGATGAACTGCGCCTGCATGTCGGTCGGGAACGCTGGGTACGGAGCGGTACGCAGGTTGACGGCTTTGGGCCGCTTGCCGTGCATGTCCAGCTCGATCCAGTCTTCACCGGTGGTGACTTCGGCACCAGCTTCCTTGAGTTTTTCAAGGACGGCTTCGAGGATGGTCGGATCGGTGTCCTTGACCTTGACGCGGCCGCCAGTAACGGCAGCAGCCACCAGGTAGGTACCGGTTTCGATACGGTCAGGCATGACGCGGTAGGTCGCCGAACCCAGACGCTCGACGCCGTCGATGGTGATGGTGTCGGTACCGGCGCCCTGAACCTTGGCGCCCATGGCGTTGAGGAAGTTGGCGAGGTCGACCACTTCCGGCTCGCGCGCGGCGTTTTGCAGCACGCTGCGGCCTTTGGCCAGGGCTGCGGCCATCATGATGTTCTCGGTACCGGTCACGCTGACGGTATCAAAGAAGAAGTGCGCGCCACGCAGGCCGCCTTCAGGGGCCTTGGCCTTGATGTAGCCGCCTTCGACCTCGATCTTCGCGCCCATGGCTTCCAGGCCACGGATGTGCAGGTCGACCGGACGCGAACCAATGGCGCAACCGCCAGGCAGGGCCACTTCGGCCTCGCCGAAACGGGCGACCATCGGGCCCAGCACCAGGATCGAGGCGCGCATGGTTTTCACCAGCTCGTACGGCGCGACCAGGGTCTTGATGGTGCGTGGGTCGATTTCGACCGAGAGCTTCTCGTCGATCACCGGCTCAATGCCCATGCGGCCGAACAGCTCGATCATCGTGGTGATGTCGTGCAGGTGTGGCAGGTTGCCCACGGTGACCGGGCCATCGCAGAGCAAGGTCGCCGCCAGAATCGGCAGGGCAGCGTTCTTTGCCCCGGAAATGCGGATTTCGCCATCGAGGCGAACGCCGCCAGTAATAATCAGTTTGTCCATTAGAGTCTCGCCGCCAAGTTGGCTCAGGTGCGCTCAGCCCAGGCTGCGCTGCTGAAAAATTTCATGGTTACCGCATGGATGCTGCCATCGGTGATCCACGGGTTAAGGTGAGCATAGATCTGCTGCTGACGCTTGACCGGGCTCAGGGCCGCCAATTCATCGCTGATCACGTTCAACTGGAAGTTGCAGCCTTCGCCTTCAACTTCGACCCGGGTTCCCGGCAACTTTTCTTCAAGGAAGTTCTTAACTTCTACGGCCTGCATGCTCAACCTCAATCGGCGCCCTGTGCGCGCGGGTCGGCCATCATACAAAAAAGCCCCTCGCCTGCGAACCCCGTAATCGGAGACTCTGACAGAGGGGCCAGTCGCTGGCTGGCGGTCATTGACCGGCCAGCACCTCATCGAGGTCATAAACTTCGGCGATTTCACGCATGTCCTGGGGCATGGAGCGGACCTGCACGGCCTTGCCCGCCGCCTTGCCATCGCGCATGAACGCCAGCAGCAGGGACAGGCCGACGCTGCTGGATTTCTCGACCTTCGAGCAATCCAGCACCAAAGCCTGGGCCTTGCACGCCGCGATCAGGGCCTTGCCTTCCTTGCGCAAGGCAGGCCCGCTGCGGTAATCCAGGACCCCGGCCAGGTTCAATACACCCGGCTCGCTCATGGTCACGGCGTTGTCGGTCATTGCGCTTGCTTCTCGGCCGCTTGCTCGGTGGACTCCTTGGCCTTGGCCACTTCGCCGGCCCAGCCGTCGATGGTCTTGTCCAGGTTGTTGCCGTTGCGCTGCATGGCGTCGGCGAACTGGTCACGGAACAGCTTGCCGATGTTGATGCCGTTGACGATGACGTTACGCACTTTCCACTCACCATTGAGCTTGGTCAGGGTGTACTGCACCGGGTAAACGGCACCGTTGTTGCCCTTGACCGTCATGTCGACGCTGGCACGCTCATCACCGTCCTGCTTGGCATTGCCGACAGTGATGCCCTGGTTGTTGTATTCGAGCAGGGCGTTGCCGTAGAACTGCATCAGGCTGCGCTTGAAGTTCTCCTGGAAGCGCTGCATCTGCGCCGGGCTGGCCTGGCGCGAATACTTGACGGTCATGATGCTTTTCGAGATGCCGTCGGCATCGACGACCGGGCCCAGGTTGGCATTGAGCGCATCGTAGAACGCACTCGGGTTGGCCTTGTACTGTTCTTTGTTGGTCTTGAGGTCAGACAACAACTGGCTGGTGGTCTTCTCGATCACCTCTTTGGGGGACTGAGCAGCCGCGCCGGCCATCAGTGGCAGCGCTGCCAGCAACACCAGCAAGCCGCGTCGCAGGATAGAAATCATGGAAACTCCTTATTTAGCTTCTTTGCCAACGGTATTGAGCAGGAACTTGCCAATCAGATCTTCCAGTACCAGCGCCGACTGGGTGTCGTGAATGGTTGCACCATCCTTGAGCACCGCATCTTCTCCGCCCACGCTGATACCGATGTACTTCTCGCCGAGCAGCCCTGCGGTGAGGATAGATGCAGTGGAGTCGACCGGCAGATTGTCTACCCGTTTTTCCAGCTGCAGCGTCACCCGACCGGTAAAGGTGTCACGATCCAGATCGATGGCGGTGACCTTGCCGATGGTCACACCGGCCATGGTCACTTTAGCTCTGACAGTCAAACCGGCGATATTGTCGAAATTGGCATAAAGTTTATAGGTATCGCTGCTCGGGCTCGCCGACAGGCCGCTGACACGCAGGGCCAGCAGGATCAGCGCCAGGATCCCGGCCAGAAGAAACAGGCCGACACCGATTTCCAGGGTGCGGTTTTGCATCAGAAATCTCCAAACATCAAGGCGGTCAGAATAAAGTCCAGACCCAGGACTGCCAATGAGGCATAGACCACGGTCTTGGTAGTGGCACGACTGATCCCCTCTGAAGTGGGCTCGCAGTCATAGCCCTGGAATACGGCAATCCAGGTCACGACGAAGGCAAAAACCAGGCTCTTGATCACCCCGTTGAGCACATCGTCGGTAAAGGAAACACTGTTCTGCATGTTGGCCCAGAACGAGCCTTCGTAGACGCCCAGCCAGTCCACGGCAACCCAGGAGCCACCCCAGATGCCGACCACGCTGAAGATCAGCGCCAGCAACGGCAGGGAGATGAAACCGGCCCACAACCGAGGGGCAACGATGTACTTGAGCGGGTCGACACCGATCATTTCCAGGCTGGACAACTGCTCGGTGGACTTCATGTTGCCGATCTCGGCGGTCAGCGCCGAGCCTGCACGGCCGGCAAACAGCAAGGCGGTAACCACCGGCCCGAGTTCACGCAGCAAGGTCAGGGCAACCATCTGCCCCACCGCCTGTTCCGAGCCGTACTTGGTCAGGATGCTGAACCCCTGCAGGGCCAGCACCATGCCGATGAACACCCCGGAAACGACAATGATCGCCAGCGACAGCACGCCAACCGAATACAGCTGCCGGACCAGCAGCTGGAAGCCGCCGCCGGTGCCGCTGCGCCCTACCAGCGAATGCAGCAGGAACAAAAAGGAGCGGCCGAGTACGGCCAGCACGTCGATGGCCGAACGGCCAAAACGACGAATACGTTCGAGCATGGATTTTTTGCGCATCAACGCTTCCCCAGAAGATCGGCGCGGTAATCCGGCGCAGGAAAGTGAAAGGGCACCGGACCATCCGGATCGCCTTTCATGAATTGACGAATGCGCGGGTTATCGGAGCCCATCAGTTCCTCTGGCGTGCCCTGCCCCAGGACCTGACCATCACCCACCACGTAGATGTAGTCGGCAATGCTGGCGGTTTCGGCCAGATCATGGGAAACCACGATACTGGTGATGCCCAGGGCGTCGTTGAGCAGGCGGATCAGCCGTACCAGCACCCCCATGGCAATCGGATCCTGGCCGACGAACGGCTCGTCGTACATGAGGATCTGCGGGTCCAGAGCGATGGCCCTGGCCAGGGCGACGCGACGCTTCATGCCACCGGACAACTCGTCGGGCATCAGCTCGATGGCGCCGCGCAGGCCAACGGCCTGGAGCTTCATCAGGACGATGTCGCGAATCATCTCGTCGGACAGCTGGGTATGTACCCGCAGCGGGAAGGCGACGTTCTCGAACACATCGAGATCGGTGAACAGCGCGCCGCTCTGGAACAGCACGCCCATTTGCTTGCGGGCATCGAACAGGTCACTGCGCGACAGGGTCGGCAGATTCTGCCCTGCCACCCAGACTTCGCCGCTGGCCGGACGCAACTGTGCGCCCATCAGCCTCAGCAGCGTGGTCTTGCCGCACCCGGAAGGCCCCATGATACCGGTAACCTTGCCGCGCGGAATGCGTATGTCGACATTATTGAAGATGCTGCGCGAACCGCGCTTGAAGGTTACGCCCTTCAATTCGACCGCGTAGGCGTTATCAACGCTCATCTAGACTCCTTGCGATGCAGCCTTCTCACTCAGACGCGCGCCCCCTTCGTGGAGGCACGCCCGCACCGAGCGGGCCGAACAGCAGCGAACTATAGCACCGCTGATAGGGCCGCCCCAAGGCCGCCACGGTGCTTGTTCAGGTATGGTTAAGCTAAGTGGACGACTGTATGACAATCACAAGGTGAGGCTTTTGCCCTTTACCGCTATAATCGCCGCCTTTTCATCAGGCAATCCGATTTTCGACATGAGCCAATCCAGCGACCTGATCCAATCCGCGCAGCGCACCATCCGTTTCGAACTCGAGGCGGTTGAGGGCCTGCTGGCCCACATCGACGCCGATTTCGTCAAGGCATGCGAGCTGATCCTGGCCAGCAAAGGCCGGGTAGTGGTGGTCGGCATGGGCAAGTCGGGGCACATCGGCAACAAGATCGCCGCCACCCTGGCCAGCACCGGTACGCCGGCGTTTTTCGTCCACCCGGCCGAAGCCAGTCATGGCGACATGGGCATGATCACCCGTGATGACGTGATCCTGGCCCTGTCCAACTCGGGCTCGACGGCCGAGATCGTCACCCTGTTGCCGCTGATCAAGCGCCTGGGCATCCAGTTGATCAGCCTCACCGGCAACCCCGACTCGCCGCTGGCCAAGGCCGCCGAGGTCAACCTCGACGCCCGTGTCGCCCAGGAAGCCTGCCCGCTCAACCTGGCACCGACCTCCTCGACCACCGCAGCACTGGTACTGGGCGATGCCCTGGCCATCGCGCTGCTCGAGGCCCGCGGCTTTACCGCTGAAGACTTCGCGTTCTCGCACCCCGGCGGCGCCCTCGGCCGACGCCTGCTGCTCAAAGTCGAGAACGTCATGCACGCTGGCGACGAGTTGCCGCAGGTTCAACGCGGTACCCTGCTCAAGGACGCGCTCCTCGAAATGTCTCGCAAAGGTTTGGGCATGACCGTGGTACTCGAAGCCGACGGACGGCTGGCCGGGATCTTCACCGACGGCGATCTGCGCCGTAGCCTCGATCGCAACATCGATGTGCACAAGACCCTCATCGAGGAAGTCATGACCGCCCACGGCAAGACCGCCCGCGCCGAGATGCTCGCCGCCGAGGCCCTGAAGATCATGGAAGACCACAAGATCAGCGCCCTGGTGGTGATCGACAAGGACGAGCGCCCGGTTGGCGCCCTGAACATGCACGACCTGTTGCGTGCGGGAGTGATGTAAATGACCCAGGACCTGCTCCAGCGCGGCAAAGCCATCAAACTGGCGGTTTTCGACGTAGACGGCGTACTCACCGATGGGCGCCTGTACTTTCTCGAAGACGGCAGCGAATTCAAGACCTTCAACACCCTCGACGGCCAGGGCATCAAGATGCTCATGAACTCGGGCGTGACCACCGCCATCATCAGCGGGCGCAAGACCCCGGTGGTCGAGCGCCGGGCAAAGAACCTCGGCATTCCTCACCTGTACCAGGGCCGCGAAGATAAATTGGTGGTATTGGACGAGCTTCTTGGCCAGCTCAACCTAAGCTATGAACAGGTTGCCTATCTGGGCGACGACCTGCCTGACCTGCCCGTGATCCGACGGGTCGGGCTGGGCATGGCGGTGGCCAACGCCGCCGCCTTCGTTCGCGAGCACGCTCATGGGGTGACCCTGGCGCGCGGCGGCGAAGGTGCCGCTCGCGAGTTCTGCGAACTGATCCTGCAAGCCCAGGGCAATCTTGAAGCGGCCAACAGCCATTACCTGTAGAGCGACACATGTTCAGTAAGAAAATCCGCAATATTGCGCTGTTCAGTGTGATTGCCGCCTTGCTGGTGGCGATCGGCTACTGGAACATCAGCCCTGAGAGCTTCCTCGACAACAAGCCTGTTGTCGGGCCCGACCAGAGCGCCATTGACTATTACGCCGTGAACGCCCGCAGCGTGCAGTTCCTGCCCGACGGCAAGATGCAGTACGAGATGACTGCCGACAAGGTCGAGCACCTCAAGGCCAGCGAAGTGACCTTGCTGACCACGCCGGACCTGCAGATGTACCGTGGCACCACTTACCCGTGGCACGTGCAAAGCGAGCGCGGCGAGGTCAACCCCGATGGCAGCGAAGTCGAACTGATCGACTCGGTACGGGTTGCCCGCACCGATGAAAAAAACCGCACCATGATCATTACCACCAGCCGCATGACGGTATTCCCGCAGAAGCAATATGCGCAAACCGAGCAAGCCGTTAGAATCGACGGCGCCGGTGGCGTAACTACGGGCAATGGAATGAAAGCGTATTTGAAAGACGGCAGGATGGACCTGCTGTCCAACGTAAGAGGACAGTATGAGGCTCGTTAAAACCCTCCCCTTTTTGCTCAGCCTGAGCGCAGCACTGGGAAGCGCGAGCGCCTGGGCCCTGCCGACCGACCGTGACCAGCCGATCCGTATCCAGGCTGACCATGCTCAACTGGATGACAAACAAGGCGTCGCCACCTACACCGGTGACGTGATCATCACCCAGGGCTCGATGATGATCAAAGGCAACACCGTGACCATCACCCGCACTGCCGGTGGCGACATCGACGTGGTGACCTCGGTGGGCAACCTGGCCTACTTCGAACAGCAGCAGAGCGCGGCCAAGCCAGACAAGATGCAAGGCTATGGCAAGACCATCCAGTACAATGCGCCGCAAAACCGCATCGTCCTGATCGACCGCGCCAAAGTGATCAACGAAGGCAACACCACCGAAGGCGAGAAGATCGTCTACGACACGGTGAAACAGATCGCTACCGCCGGTCGCGGTGGCAAAGTCACCGAGTCGCGCCCACGCATCGACATGGTGATCCAGCCGAAGAAGAAGGCCGAGTAAATGGCAACCCTCAAAGCCCAGCACCTGGCCAAGAGCTACAAGAGCCGGCAAGTGGTCCGCGACGTCAGCCTGTCGATCGACAGCGGCCAGATCGTCGGCCTGCTCGGCCCCAACGGCGCCGGCAAGACCACCTGCTTCTACATGATCGTCGGCCTGGTCCAGGCCGATCAGGGCCGCGTCCTGATCGACGACCACGATGTCAGCCATCAGCCCATGCACGGCCGCGCGCGCGCCGGCATCGGCTACCTGCCGCAGGAAGCCTCGATCTTTCGCAAGCTGTCGGTGGCCGACAACATCATGGCAATCCTTGAAACCCGCAAGGACCTCGACCGCGATGGCCGGCGCAAGGAACTGGAAAGCCTGCTGCAGGAATTCCACATCAGCCACATCCGCGACAACCTCGGCATGAGCCTCTCCGGTGGCGAGCGTCGCCGCGTCGAGATCGCCCGCGCCCTGGCCACTGCGCCGAAGTTCATTTTGCTCGACGAACCCTTTGCCGGTGTCGACCCGATCTCGGTCGGCGACATCAAGCAGATCATCCACCACCTGAAAGCCAAGGGCATTGGCGTTCTGATCACCGACCACAACGTCCGTGAAACCCTGGATATCTGTGAAACCGCTTACATCGTCAACGATGGCCAACTGATCGCCGAAGGCGATGCAGAGACCATCCTGGCCAACGATCTGGTCAAAGAGGTTTACCTCGGCCATGAGTTCCGCCTGTAGGCTCAAGGTGTAAGGCGCTGCCAGAGCGCTCTCGATCAAGCCAGTTCATGGCTTAATTGTTACGGCGCTCTAGGCAAACGCTGCAATTTCAGGCATATAATTTGCTTAAAGTTGGCGCTTCGGTGCCCTTGTAGTGGATGGCGCATGTGCGCCGGCAAATAAGGTGTTAAGCCCCTGCCATGAAACCATCGCTCGTCCTAAGAATGGGCCAGCAACTGACGATGACCCCGCAGTTGCAACAGGCCATACGTCTGCTCCAGCTTTCTACCCTGGACCTCCAGCAGGAAATCCAGGAAGCGCTGGAATCAAACCCGATGCTCGAACGCCAGGAAGACGGCGACGACTTCGACAACAGCGACCCGATGGCCGACAACGCCGAGAGCAAACCCGTCGCCGAAGTTCAGGAAACCAGCTTCCAGGAGACCGCCCCGACGGTGGACAACCTCGAAGAAGGCGAATGGAACGAGCGCATCCCCAACGAGCTACCGGTCGATACCGCCTGGGAAGACATCTACCAGACCAGCGCCAGCAGCCTGCCCAGCAACGACGATGACGAGTGGGACTTCACCACCCGCACCTCCGCTGGCGAAAGCCTGCAGAGCCACCTGCTCTGGCAGCTCAACCTGGCACCGATGTCCGACACCGACCGGCTGATCGCCGTGACCCTGATCGACTGCATCAACAACCAGGGCTACCTCGACGAAACCCTGGAAGAAATCTGCGACTCCTTCGACCCCGAGCTCGACATCGAGCTGGATGAAGTCGAAGCCGTGCTGCACCGTATTCAACAGTTCGAACCGGCCGGCATCGGCGCGCGCAACCTCAGCGAGTGCCTGTTGCTGCAATTGCGCCAACTGCCGCCAGGCACCCCGTGGATGGCCGAGGCCCAGCGCCTGGTCAGCGACTACATCGACCTGCTCGGTGGCCGCGACTACAGCCAGCTGATGCGCCGCATGAAGCTCAAGGAAGATGAACTGCGCCAGGTCATCGAACTGGTGCAGAGCCTCAACCCGCGCCCAGGTTCGCAGATCGAGTCCAGCGAAGCCGAATACGTGGTGCCGGACGTGATCGTGCGCAAGGACAACGAGCGCTGGCTGGTCGAGCTCAACCAGGAAGCGGTACCGCGCCTGCGGGTCAACCCGCAGTACGCCGGCTTCGTTCGCCGCGCCGACACCAGCGCCGACAACACCTTCATGCGCAACCAGTTGCAAGAGGCGCGCTGGTTCATCAAGAGCCTGCAAAGCCGTAACGAGACCCTGATGAAGGTCGCCACCCAGATCGTCGAGCACCAGCGTGGCTTCCTCGATCACGGCGATGAGGCGATGAAGCCGCTGGTGCTGCACGATATCGCTGAAGCGGTGGGCATGCACGAATCGACCATTTCCCGGGTCACCACGCAAAAATACATGCACACCCCTCGCGGTATTTACGAGCTGAAGTACTTTTTCTCCAGCCACGTCAGCACCTCCGAAGGCGGCGAGTGCTCGTCCACGGCGATCCGCGCGATCATCAAAAAACTGGTTGCAGCGGAAAATCAGAAAAAGCCATTGAGTGACAGCAAGATCGCTGGTTTACTGGAGGCACAAGGCATCCAGGTAGCACGTCGCACCGTCGCCAAGTACCGCGAGTCCCTCGGCATTGCACCGTCGAGCGAGCGCAAGCGATTGATGTAACGGCTCCTGAGGTGTGCCACCGCAGTTCAGTGGCAGGCGCAACACCTGCCTCTTATGCACCGGCAACAAAGGAGAAGCTGTATGCAAGTCAATATCAGTGGACAGCATGTAGAAGTTACTCAGCCCCTGCGTGAGTACGTCGAGCAGAAGTTGAAACGGCTGGAGGGGCATTTCGACAAGATTACCAATGTGACGGTAATCATGAAGGTCGAGAAGTTGCAGCAGAAGATTGAAGCAACGCTGTTCATTCCCGGCGGCGAAGTGGTTGCAAATGCCGAACACCAAGACATGTATGCAGCGATCGATGCCTTGACTGACAAGCTCGACCGCCAACTGAAAAAACACAAGGAAAAACAGCAAAGCCTGCTGCAAGGTGCAGCGGCCCGCTGATCCCCCTCATCCATGATCCGACTTGAAACCATCCTGACCCCCGGCCGTTCCCTTGTGAACGTGCCGGGCGGCAGTAAAAAGCGTGCGCTCGAACAGATCGCCAATCTGATCGGCAAACAAGTGCCCGAGCTGGACACCCAGGACGTGTACGAAGCCCTGATCGCCCGGGAAAAACTGGGCTCTACCGGCTTCGGCAACGGCATTGCCATTCCGCATTGCCGCCTCAAGGGCTGCGAATCGCCGGTCAGCGCACTGTTGCACCTTGACGCCCCTATCGATTTCGACGCCATCGATGGCGCCCCGGTCGACCTGCTGTTCGTACTGCTGGTCCCGGAAGCGGCTACCGATGCGCACCTGGAGCTGCTGCGCCAGATCGCCAGCATGCTCGATAGCAAGGACGTACGCGACAAACTGCGTGCGGCCACCAGTAACGAATCCTTGTACCAGGTCGTACTGGACGTACAGAACGGGCACTGAACATGCGCTTGATCATCGTTAGCGGCCGGTCCGGCTCCGGCAAGAGCACCGCCCTCGATGTACTTGAGGACAACGGTTACTACTGCATCGACAACCTGCCGGCGGGCTTGCTGCCGCAGCTGGCCGAAAACGCCCTGATCAATACCGAACTGATGCAGCCCAAGGTGGCGGTGTCGATCGACGCGCGCAACCTGCCAAGCCACCTCACGCGCTTCCCCGAACTGCTTGAGGAAGCCCGTAGCCGGCACATCCAGTGCGATGTCCTGTACCTGGACGCCGACGAAGAAACCCTGCTCAAGCGTTTCTCGGAAACCCGTCGCCGCCACCCGCTGACCAATGCCGAACGCTCGTTGGCCGAAGCCATCAAGGTCGAGAGCGATTTGCTCGGGCCGATCGCCGACCTCGCTGACTTGAAGATCGACACCACCAACCTGAACCTCTATCAGTTGCGTGATTCGATCAAGTTGCGCCTGCTGAACCAGCCGGAGCCAGGCACGGCCTTCCTGGTCGAGTCCTTCGGCTTCAAGCGCGGCATGCCGGTAGACGCCGACCTGGTGTTCGATGTGCGCTGCCTGCCCAACCCTTACTGGAAGCCGGAACTTCGCGACCATTCAGGGCTGGAGCAACCGGTGATCGACTACCTGGCAGCACAGCCGGATGTCGAGGACATGTTCCAGGACATCTCCAGCTACCTGCTCAAATGGTTGCCACGCTTTGCCGCCAGCAACCGCGCCTATGTCACCATTGCCATCGGCTGCACCGGCGGTCACCACCGCTCGGTGTACCTGACCGAGCGACTGGGACAGCTGCTGCAACAATCGTTGAAGAACGTCCAGGTTCGCCACCGCGACCTCTAGCCCACAGGATCCCCGCCTCGATGCCCGCTCGTGAAATCACCATCATCAACAAGCTGGGGCTGCACGCCCGGGCGGCGGCGAAATTCGTAGGTGTAGCCGGACGCTTTCCCTGCCAGGTCCGAGTGGGCCGTACACCCCAGAGCCTGGTCGACGGCAAGAGCATCATGGCCGTGATGATGCTCGCAGCTGGCAAGGGCACTCAGGTGCACCTGCACACCGAAGGCGAAGAAGACGACGCAGCACTGGCTGCACTGGTCGAGCTGATCAACAACTACTTCGACGAGGGCGAGTAACCCGCCCCCGTTTTCTCAAGACAGCGCCGTGTCCATCACCATCATCAGGCAGAAGCCGATGCACAGGCCAAGACTGGCCAGCCGGTGATGGCCATTGCTGCGCGATTCCGGAATGATTTCCTGGGTCACCACCAGCAACATCGCACCTGCCGCGCAGGCCAGCCCCAATGGCAGCAACAACTCCGCCACGCTAACCAGCCAGGCGCACACCACTGCCGCCAGCGGCTCGACCAGACCTGAAGCCGCACCGATCAGAAACGCCTTGAAACGGGCCATCCCCGCCCCTGCCAGCACCAGGGCGATGACCAGGCCTTCGGGCACATCCTGCAAGGCGATACCCATGGCCAGGCTGTCGGCATCAGGCATGCCGCCGCCGGCAGACACGCCAATGGCCATCCCTTCCGGAATGTTATGGGCAATGATGGCGATGACGAACACCCAGATCCGCGCGGCGATCACCGGCTGCTGGGCAGTACCGACCAGCGCCTCCGGTGAAGCGCCGGAGACCTTCAGGTCCACCAGGTACAGACAGAAGGCCCCGAACAGCAAGCCGAAGCTGATCAAGCCACCCGCGCCCCATTTACCCAGGCCAATGGCCTGGGCGGCATCCAGCCCGGGAATGATCAGCGAGAAAGCCGTGGCCGCCAGCATCACCCCGGCACCGAAGCCCAGCAGGGTATCGGCGAGCGCCACCGGCATGTTGCGGATCACCAGCACCGGCACGGCGCCCAGGGCAGTGCCCAGGGCGCACAGCGCACCGCCTTCAAGTGCCCGCAGCATGCGCGGCTCCAGATCAAGCCAGGCGATACCCTGAGCCACCAGCAGCGCGAAGCCGACCAGCAGCAACAGGGTACCGAGCGCCAGGCGAAACAGCCGCACTCCGGCAATGGACATCACATCCGAACGCATACCAGCGCGACTCACACAAGCGCGGCTGCGTAACGACGCTCTACCTCGGACCAGTCGATCACGTTGTAGAACGCGTTGATGTATTCCGGACGGCGGTTCTGGTACAGCAGGTAGTAAGCGTGCTCCCAGACGTCCAGGCCGAGGATCGGCGTATTGCCGTTCATCAGCGGGCTGTCCTGGTTACCACTGCTTTCGACCACCAGGGTCTTGGCCGGGGTCACGCTCAACCAGGCCCAGCCGCTGCCGAAACGGGTCAGCGCAGCCTTGGTAAAGGCCTCCTTGAAGGCGTCGAAGCCACCCAATTGCTCCTCGATGGCCTTGGCCACGGCGCCTTGTGGCAAGCCGCCGCCCTTGGGCGACATCACCGTCCAGAACAGCGAGTGGTTGGCGTGTCCGCCCCCCTGGTTGATCACGGCGTTCTGCAGTTTTTCCGGCAGCTGTTTAACGCTGGCGACCAGTTTTTCCACCGGCCACTCGGCATACTCGCTGCCTTCTACCGCCGCATTGAGGTTGTTGATGTAGGTCTGGTGGTGCTTGCTGTGGTGAATCTGCATGGTCTGGGTATCGATGTGCGGTTCCAGCGCATCGTAGGCGTAAGGCAATGCAGGCAAGGTATAAGGCATATCACTGGATTCCATATCGTAGGGCTGAAGGCGCGGTGCTTTCCTGGCCGGCATGCAGGGCCGGCTGCGGCTCGTGCCGGTAGAGCAGACGTTCGGTGCGCGGGTACTGGCCGTACTCGCTGATAAAGCTCAGCAACTCGGTGTAGGTCTTGCTGCTGTGGCGCAGCGCAGCTTCACGCAACCTCGGCGCCAGGCGTGGGTCCTGGGCGCTCTGCAGCAGCCGCTGGTGAATGGCGCAGAGGTACTCGGCGCTTTCCTGCGGCTGATTCAGGCGCAGGTGCAAGTCGGCCAGGTTATGGTGGGCGATGACACAAGCGGCCACCGCTTCGTCGGCGTCATGCCAGCGCTCGAACAACACCTGGGCAAGCGCCAGGGCCTGCAGATACAACTCGCGGGCATCGACCAGCTCGCCCTGCTCGAACAAGCGGTTGGCAATTTCGGTGGTGCGTTTCCAGTGCTGCATGACTAACCTCCAGAGCGGTGGACCGGCTCAGATCCCGCCAGCTGTGAGCTTTTCCGGATCGAGCAGCGCTTCAAGCTGGCTGCGCGGCAGGTCGGTATGTTCCAGGGCCACGTCAATAATCGGGCGACCCTGCTTGTAGGCGGTCTTGGCGATCTCGGCGGCCTTTTGGTAGCCGATGATCGGGTTCAGCGCGGTCACCAGGATCGGGTTGCGTGCCAACGCTTCCTTGAGTTTTGGCTCGTTGACCTTGAAGCTGGCAATCGCCTTGTCGGCCAGCAGGCGGCTGGCATTGGCCATCAGCTCGATGCTGCTGAGCAGGTTCTGGGCAATGATCGGCAGCATCACGTTGAGCTCGAAGTTGCCCGACTGTCCGGCCACGGCGATGGTCGCGTCGTTGCCGATCACCTGCGCGGCAACCATGGCGGTAGCCTCCGGAATAACCGGGTTGACCTTGCCCGGCATGATCGAGGAGCCCGGCTGCAAGCCTTCGAGCTCGATTTCGCCAAGGCCCGCCAGTGGCCCGGAGTTCATCCAGCGCAAGTCGTTGGCGATCTTCATCAGCGCCACCGCCGTTGTCTTGAGCTGGCCGGAAACGGCCACTGCGGTGTCTTGCGAGCCGATCAGGGCAAACAGGTTATCCCCAGGGACGAACTCGACGCGGGTCAGCGCGGTCAGTTGCCGGCTGAAGCGGGCAGCGAATTCAGGGTGGGCATTGATGCCGGTGCCCACCGCGGTACCGCCCTGGGCCAGCGCCTGCAGGCTTGGCAAGGTGGCTTGCAGGTGAGTAATAGCCGCCTTGATCTGCGCCGCCCAGCCACCCAGCACCTGGCTCATGCGCACCGGCATGGCGTCCATCAGGTGGGTGCGGCCGGTCTTGATGAACGGATGCACCTGTTCAGCCTTGGCGTCGATGACCTTGACCAGATGGTTTAGTGCCGGCAGCAACTGCTCATGCAAGGCCAGCGCGGCGCTGACATGAATGGTGGTGGGGATGATGTCGTTGCTGCTTTGCCCACAGTTGACATGATCGTTGGGGTTGACCGTGTCGCCCAGCACGCGGCTGGCCAGGGTGGCGATCACCTCGTTGGCGTTCATGTTCGAGCTGGTCCCGGAACCGGTCTGGAAGATATCCACCGGGAAGTGCTGCATGAAATCGCCCGCCAGCAGTTGCTCCACGGCGTTGACGATCGCCTCGCCCCGGGCCGGGTCCAGCTGTTTGAGCTCGATATTGGCCTTGGCCGCGGCAGCCTTGGCCAGCAGCAGCGCGCGAATGAACTGGGTCGGCATGCGTTGCTGGCTGATCGGAAAGTTGTTCACCGCGCGCTGGGTCTGGGCGCCATACAGGGCCTCGGCCGGCACCAGCAGTTCACCCATGCTGTCGCGCTCGATACGGGTATTACTCATCATCAAGTCCTTGCATCAGTTCATCGTAGGAAATCGAAGGCAGCAGCACGCAGTTCGCCAATTGCAGGGCGAAGGGCTGCCAGCGCTGGTTGTGTTCATGGCGATCTAGGTTGCGCAGCTCCAGCAGCGGGCGCCAGGCCTGGTCCAGGCACAGGCAGCGCCAATGCCAGGGCAGTGCACGATCGCAGGCGGTATCCAGCAACAGGCGAAATGAAGTCAGGGCGACGGTCCAGGCGCTGGTACCGGTGCAGCACACCAGGTAGCGGCCTTCAGTGAGGTAGTGCTCGATCAGGCGCGGCTCGTCCGGGTCCAGGGCACAGCGAATGCGCCGGCTCAGCCAGCGCCAGTTTTCCAGGTAGGGCAATTCGTGGAGGACTGGTTTCATGAACATCATCGCCGAGATAATGATATTCATTATTAGGTGATAATCAGAATCAGTTCAAGGACGAGTAAAAAGAAAAACAAAAAGCCCGACACAGGGCCGGGCTTTGCAGGGGGTGTAGGAACGGGCTCTGCGCGCTCGATCGCTGGCAAGTCCAGCTCCCACAGGTCCAGCTTACATCGAACCATTGTGGGAGCTGGCTTGCCAGCGATGAGGTCGGTAGGGGCTTAACTGCCCGCTACGGTCATCCGCTCAATCAATACCGAACCTGTGTGAATATTGCTGCGGGTTTCAAGATCATTACCGATCGCGACGATTTGCTGGAACATGTCCTTCATATTGCCGGCGATCGTCACCTCCTGAACAGCGAACTGAATCTCGCCGTTTTCAACCCAGAAGCCTGCGGCACCGCGAGAATAGTCACCGGTGACCATGTTCAGGCCATGGCCCATCAGCTCGGTGACCAACAGCCCGCGGCCCATGCGCCGCAGCAAGGCCGCCTGGTCTTCGACGCCATGGGTAACGAACAGGTTATGCACGCCACCGGCGTTGGCGGTGCTCGGCAAGCCGAGCTTGCGTCCGGAATAGGTGCCCAGCACATAAGACACAAGCTGGCCATTCTCGACGAACGGTTTGGCGTAGGTTGCCAGGCCATCACCGTCGAAGGCCGCACTGCCCAACGCCCTTTGCAGGTGCGGACGCTCATCCAGCGTCAGCCAGCTCGGGAACAGGCGCTGGCCCATGGCGCCATCAAGGAAAGATGACTTGCGATACAGGTTGCCGCCGGAAATCGCCGAGAGGAAGCTGCCGAACAAACCGCCAGCAAGCTCGGCGGAGAACAGCACCGGTACTTCACAGGTCGGCACCGGGCGCGCGCCGAGGCGGCTGGCCGCCCGTTGCGCGGCGCGAATGCCGATGCTGCGCGGGTCGGCCAGCAATTCGCCCTGGCGGTTGACGTCATACCAGTAATCGCGCTGCATCTGCCCGTCGGCTTCGGCAATCATCACGCAGCTCAGGCTGTGCCGGGTCGAAGCGTAGCCGCCAATAAAGCCATGGCTGTTGCCGTAAACGCGGCAGCCCTGGTGGGTGTTAAGGGTGGTGCCGTCGGCGTTCTTGATCCGTGCATCGGCGTCGAAGGCCGCAGCCTCGCACTCAAGCGCCTTCTCGATAGCCTGCTCGGGGGTGATGTCCCAGGCATGGTACAGGTCGAAATCCGGCTGTTCACGGGCCATCAGTGCCGGATCGGCAAGCCCGGCGCACTCGTCTTCGGAGGTGTGCTTGGCAATCGCCAAGGCGGCGGCGACGGTTTCCCGGATCGCCTCGCTGCCGCTGGCCGACGTGCTCGCCGAGCCCTTGCGCTGCCCCACGTACAGGGTAATGCCGAAGCCCTGGTCGCGGTTGAACTCCACGGTTTCGACTTCGCGCTGGCGCACCGAGGTCGACAACCCCTGCTCCAGCGATACCGCCACTTCACAGGCGCTGGCGCCCTGGCGCCGGGCTTCGGCGATGATCTGCTCGACCTGCTCCTGCAACGCCGGCAGGGCCTGTGGACCTACGCTCTGGACTGCACTCATGGTTTTCTCCACTCAAATTCTGCGTTCGGCGCGGGTCAATCTACGACCGGACCGGACAAGCGGCCCCCGACTGGTTATCATGGCGGCGATTCTCAGCGGACTGCCCCCATGGTTGATTCTTACGACACCGCCTTTGACGGCGAAAAAAGCAAAACCCAGATCAAGCGCGAGATGCAGGCGCTGGTTGATATGGGCGAGCGCCTCACTACGCTCAAGCCCGATACCCTGGCCAAACTGCCGTTGACCGACGAACTGCGCATGGCCCTGGAAGAACACAAGCGGCATACCGCGAACGAGGCGAAAAGACGTCATAAATCGTTCATCGGCAAGCTGATGCGTGACCAGGACATCGACGCGATCAATGCGCTTCTTGACCAGCTCGACGCCTCCTCGCGCCAATACAACGAGCGCTTCCACAATCTCGAACGCTGGCGCGACCGGCTGATCGACGGCACCGACGAAGTCCTGGAGAAATTTGTCCAGGAGTATCCGGATGCCGATCGCCAGCAGCTGCGCTCGCTGATCCGCCAGGCCCAGCACGAGCTGGCGCGCAACAAAGCGCCAACCGCGAGCCGCAAGATCTTCAAATACATCCGCGAGCTCGACGAGATCCAACGCGGCCTGCGTTGAGCCCCGCACACGGGCAGGCGCCCTGCCTGCCCGGTTTCACCTTCATGCGCCCGTGCCACCGACGGTGATCGCATCGATCTTCAGGGTTGGCTGGCCGACGCCCACCGGCACCGACTGACCATCCTTGCCACAGGTACCGACACCGCTGTCCAGCGCCAGGTCGTTGCCGACCATCGATACCCGGCTCATGGCTTCCGGACCGTTACCGATCAGGGTTGCGCCTTTGACCGGAGCGGTGATCTTGCCGTCTTCGATCAGGTACGCCTCGCTGGTAGAGAACACGAACTTGCCGCTGGTGATGTCCACCTGTCCGCCGCCGAGGTTGGCGCAGTAGATGCCCTTTTTCACCGAGGCGATGATCTCTGCCGGGTCGCTCTCGCCAGCACGCATGTAGGTGTTGGTCATGCGCGGCATCGGCAGATGCGCATAGGACTCGCGGCGGCCATTACCGGTGCGCGCCATGCCCATCAGACGGGCGTTGAGCTTGTCCTGCATGTAGCCCTTGAGGATGCCGTTCTCGATCAGGGTGGTGCACTCGGTCGGAGTGCCTTCGTCATCGACGCTCAGCGAGCCGCGACGCCCTTCCAGGGTGCCATCATCGACGATGGTGCACAGGCTTGAAGCGACCTTTTCGCCCATGTGGCCGCTATAGGCCGAGCTGCCCTTGCGGTTGAAGTCACCTTCCAGGCCATGGCCCACCGCCTCGTGCAGCAACACGCCGGACCAGCCCGAACCGAGCACCACCGGCAAGGTACCGGCCGGCGCCGGGATCGCTTCAAGGTTGACCAGCGCCTGGCGCAGGGCCTCGCGGGCAAAGCCCATGACCCGCTCGTCAGTGAAGTAGCGGTAATCGGTACGCCCGCCACCGCCATGGCCGCCACGCTCGCGGCGACCGTTCTGCTCGACAATCACGCTGACGTTGAAACGCACCAGCGGGCGAATGTCGGCCGCCAGGCTGCCGTCGGCAGCGGCCACCAGGATGCGCTCCCAGACCCCGGCCATGCTGACGGTGACTTGCTGGATGCGTGGATCAAGCTTGCGCGTGGCGGCGTCTACCCGCTTGAGCAGGTCGACCTTTTCGGCGCGGCTGATGACTTCCAGCGGGTTGTCGGTGCCATACAACTGGACGACGTCCTGGCTGTTGAACGCTTGCACACTGCCATTCTGCCCGGCACGGGAGATCGACCGGGCCGCGCGGGCCGCCGACGTCAGGGCTTCGAGATTGATTGCATTGCTGTAGGCAAACCCGGTCTTCTCGCCGGACTGGGCACGCACGCCCACGCCCTGATCGAGGTTGAAGCTGCCTTCTTTGACGATGCCGTCTTCCAGTGCCCAGGATTCGGAAATCTGCCCCTGGAAGTACAGGTCGGCGGCATCGATGCCTGGCCCTGCCAGCTCGCCCAGCACTGACTGCAGGCTGTCGAGGGTCAGGCCGCCCGGCGCCAGCAGGTGTTCGCTGACAGTGGATAACATCTGGCTCATAGTCACTCCGAGGTGTGCGCAGGCCGCAAGGCGTCCTGCGAGAAAAAGCGCCGGTGCAAGGTCACCGGCATCCGCGCCCGGATGGACGCTTGTTCGCTGCTGTCGCGCTCGCCGAGCAGCACGGCCTCGCCACTGGCCTGTTCGGCGACGATGCGCCCCCAGGGGTCGACGATCGCCGCATGGCCATAGGTTTCCCGTGGCCCCGGGTGGGTGCCGCCCTGGGCTGCGGCCAGGACATAGCATTGGGTTTCAATGGCCCGTGCGCGTATCAGCACTTCCCAGTGCGCTGCACCGGTCACCGCAGTGAAGGCCGACGGGGCGCTGATCAATTCGGCCCCGGCCTCGCGCAGCGCACTGTACAGCTCAGGGAAGCGCAGGTCATAGCAGACGCTCAGGCCCAGACGACCCACCGGGGTATCGGCAACCACCACCTGCCCGCCGTGGGCATAGTCATCGGATTCGCGATAGCGGCCGCGGTTATCCGCCACATCGACATCGAACAAGTGCAGCTTGTCGTAGCGCGCCACCTGCTCGCCATGTTCATCGATCAGCAAGGAACAGGCGTGGGACTTGGCCTCGGCCTGGCCGACCGGCGGCAGCGGCAAGGTCCCGGCCACTATCCATAACTTGAGGTCGCGGGCAGTCTGTTTCAACCAGGGCAGGATCGGGCCTTCGCCCAGGGCTTCGGCGCGACCGATTGCAGCGCTGTCGCGCCGGCCCATGGCGGCGAAGTTTTCCGGTAGCACGGCGAGCCGCGCGCCACCTGCGGCCGCCTGCTCAAGCAGGTGCCGGGCTCGCTCCAGGTTGGCCAGAACGTCGCTCTGGCTGACCATCTGGATAACCGCTGACTTCATGCCGGCTCCTAGCGTGTTTTTTCGAAAGGTTTGATAAAGCTTATCTTAGGCTCTTTCCACGGACCCTCGACGCGATAATGCACGCTGGCGTATCGCGCCACCCGATCACCGAGCAGCCGGTCAACCAGGAACAATGCCCCGCCGATGGCCGGCGCCCCGACAATCAGGGCGGCAATCGGCAGGTTGTTGGTCACCGGCAAGGTCACCAACAGGTTGGCGTCGACCCGGTCACGGACCATGTCCAGGGTGCCATCCAGTTCCAGGTTGCTGGACGGGCCCGTCAGGGTAATCGGCTCGCGGGTCACGTAGACCCCTTCACTGGCCACCAGCAGGCCCTTGACCCGGTCGTAGCTCAGACCCTTGTCGAGCAGGTCGGAGAAGTCCAGGCGCAAGCGCCGACCAATCGAGTTGAAGTTGAGCAGGCCGAACACCCGCAGCGCCTGGGCGCCGCCTTCCACTTCAACGAACTGACCTTTGCGCAAGGCAGCATCGAGGCTGCCGGAGAAACGCTTGAGCCCGACCCAGGCAGGCGAGCCGGGCCAGCGACCATCGACATCGAGGCGGAAATCACGGCTGGTGACCGTCGGGGCAAAGTTCCAGGCCTTGAGGATGTCAGCCAGGTTCTTGCCTTCCAGGCGGCCCTTGTACCAACTGGCGCTGGCCCCCGGCGCGCCTTCCCAGCCACCGTTGCCGTCGATCTGCAGGCCTTTGACGCTGACGTCGAGGTCGTTGAGAGCGATACCTTTGGCGGTCGGGCGAACTTTTACCGCCCAGCTGCCGAGCAGGTCGTCACCGCGGAACAGCTTGTCGATGGTCAGGTCGACGGCTGGAATCTTGCGCGGATCGATGTTGGCCATCGGATCCGGACCGTCATCGGAAGAGACTTCAGCGGGGTCGGCGGGCGGCAGGTGAATGGTCTGCAGGTTGATCACCATCGGCGCCCCCTTGGCATCAGGGATGCGGGCGTTGCCGATGAGTTCCTTGCTGTCCAGGCGCAAGGCCCACAGGTTGCCGCTGCGGTCCACACGTACCACCGCCTGGGCCAGGTTCAGGCCAAAGCCCTTGAGCTGGCCAATACTCAGGTCGACGCCGCGCAGCATCTGCTTGGCACTGCCGCTCGGGTCATTGCCGGCAAAGCGATCAAGCTGCTTCTGCCAGGGCTCCAGGTCCAGCTCTGCCAGGCGGCCACGCACCCGCAGGCCCTGGCCCGGTGGCAACTGGGCGGTCCCGGCGCCGAACAGCAATTCGCCACGCCCCTGGTCGAGCTTGTCCATGGGCGCGGCATAGAACGCCTTGGCGACATCGGCGTAAGTGACATTGAAACGCCGCTCCGGCCCCTGCAAGGTCATGCTGAACTGGCTGTTGCGGGTTTCACTGGAAGCCTTGCCAAAGGGTGCTGGCAAGTCCACCGTCAAGCCCTTGAGGCTGGAATCGACCGTCAGCAGGTTTTCGCGACTGCCCAGGCTCACCTGCAACTGATAAGGCAATTCGCCGGACAGCGGCAGGGCCTGCTTGACCTGCAGCCAGTCGGTCAGCGCCTTGACAGGCATCTGGCCCTTGGCGTTGACGCGAGTTTGCAACTGGCCGGACTTGCCTTCGGCAAAGATCTGCGCGGTGATCGGCTTGTCGAAGGACCGTGCGCTGATGTTCTCGCCGCTCAGGCCCTTGTCGAAGTCAAAGCGGAAATCGCCCTTGAGCTGGTTCAGCTCCAAGGCTGGCGCGGCGATCTTCAACCGTGCATCGCCGGTAGCGAAATCGACCACGATCTTGGGCTTCTGCCCCTTGGCCAAGGGGATATCCAGCTTCAGCTTGCCCTTGAGGCTGCCCTCGCCTTCCCAGCCGGCGAAGATCGGCCCGGTGCCGATCGGGGCGTCCTGGAGAATCTTCAGGCCATCGCCGAGCCCGCCGTCGAACTCACCGTCCAGATAAAGGTGATTGTGTTCACCGGCCACGACATGGGGAATGTTGACCTCAACGTCACGCACCTGGGTATTGAGCAACTGCCCGCTTTGCGCCTTGATGCGCACGCCAGCGTCGTCGATGAACACATCACCGGCAACTTTCTGCACCTGCGGCCAGCCCGGCTGAAAGTCCAGGGCGGCATCGTGCACCTTGAAGAACAGGCTGATGCTCCGGGCCTGCGCCGGGGCACCGTGATTGATCGAGCCCTGATACTGGAAATACCCTTCATCAACCGCGCCCTTGAGGATTGCCGTGCGCAGCCATTCATCCAGCCCCGGGCTGAGCACCTCGGGCAGGTACTTGGCAGTGTAGCGACCATCGCCGTCGACCAGGCCGACACGCAGGTCCATGTAGTCTTCGCGGGTTTCATCGAACAGCAGGCGAATCAGGAAGTCGCCGGCGATCTTGCCCTCATCGCCCAGCACCTTGAGGTACGGCGCGATCAAGGTGAAGCCTTCCTGGTCCAGGCGCCAGGTCAGCCGTGCATTGGCCTTCTGGTAGTGCCAGGGTTTCTCGAAGATCGGGTACAGGTGCAGCATGAAGGCATCGGTATCCAGGCGCAGCTCGCCCTGGCCGAGGTCGCCGCTGATGCTGCCGCTGACATTCCCCGCCGCCGGGGCGCCGTGATAGGCATCAAAACCTACCCGCTCCAGGTTGGCAGCGAAGCTCAGGCGCTGGTCACCCTGGGCTTTAGGCCGGATATCCAGACGCACATTGCGCAAGGCCCCCGTGACCTTGAGGCCATCGACTACCGCCATGAGTTTTTCCGGAAGCGGTGCCAAGGCATCGAGCAGCGGCGTGACGGGCGTCAGGTCGAGGCGGTCGGCCTGGATCGCCCAGGTTTCATCGCTCGACTCGGTCGCTGCCGTCTGCTTGAGCTGCACGTGGGATTCCCAACGGGTCTTGCCCAGGCTCATGGCCAGGGAGTCGACCAGCACATCAAGCCCCTTCTCGCTTCGCTGGAACCAGGCATTGAGGGCCAGGTTATCGACCTGCACCGGCTTGCGTTCGGCATAGTTGCCGCGCAGCTGCGGCGCATTGAGGCGCACCATGGCGCTTTGCAACTGGCCCTTGCCCCAGTTCGCCCACAGCTCGCCACCCGCGCGCAGCTCGGTGGCCTGCCACCGGCCCAGCAGGCGAGGTGGCAGCCAGCGCGCCCAGTCGCTTTGCGGCAAGCTCAGGTAGGCATCGACTTCACCGTCGCGCCACTGGCTTGGGCGGATGCGGCTGCGCAGGCTCAACGCCAGCGGCTGGCCATCGGGCAGGGTCACCCGCGCATCCAGGCGCTGACGCACGCTGCCGGTCTGCAGGCCAAGGCTGACGTAGGTGAGGGTCATCGGCTCGCGCTGGAACGCCTGCAGCGTCACCTGGCTGTCGACCACCGTGACCTTGGACACCACCTGGATTTGCTTGAGCAGTTGCTCGGGGTCCAGCGGCTTGTCGTCTTTTTTCGGCAGCCCTTCCAGAGCCCAGGCGCCATTTTCATCTTCGCGCAGACTGAGCTGCAGGCCACCGACCTCGAGGTTGGCCAGGCGCACTTGACGCTCGACCAGGCTGGCCCAGAGGTCGGGCACCAGCTTGACGCCGTCCAGACGCAGGGCCGTTGCCCCTTCGCCGACCTGGATATCACGCACCCGTACAATCGGCGCCAGGCCGCTCCAGTGCCCTTCCAGGGCACCAATATGCACCGGCATGCCCAGGGCCTGCTCGGCCTTGGTCTCGACTTCGGCGCGGTACTCGGCCACCAGCGGAATGAACTGCCGACCGAGGCTGACATACAGCGCCACCAGCACCGCCAGCAAGGCGCTGAAGCCGAGCCCCCAGCGGGTCAAGGCGCCAAGAACGCGTATTAGTCGTTCCATGCCAGTGGCCCTCCAGATCGTGGCTTAACTATGGCCGCAACCCGGCGCTTTGCCAGCCGACGCACGGCGCAATGTTGTTCAGAACGAGTCAGAGGAGCACCACATCGTATTGTTCCTGGGAATACATGGACTCGACCTGGAAGCGAATGGTTCGACCGATGAAGGCTTCAAGCTCGGCAACATTGCCCGACTCCTCGTCCAGCAAGCGGTCTACCACCTTCTGGTTGGCCAGTACTCTATAGCCTTCGGCCTGATACGCACGGGCTTCACGAAGGATCTCGCGGAAAATCTCGTAACAGACTGTCTCGGGGGTTTTCAGCTTGCCGCGCCCCTGGCAGCAGTAGCAGGGCTCGCACAGCACCTGCTCGAGGCTTTCGCGGGTGCGCTTGCGAGTCATCTGTACCAGGCCCAGTTCGGTGATGCCGATGATGTTGGTCTTGGCGTGGTCGCGCTCCAGCTGTTTTTCCAGGGTGCGTAGCACCTGGCGCTGGTGTTCTTCATCTTCCATGTCGATGAAGTCGATGATGATGATCCCGCCGATGTTGCGCAGGCGCAGTTGCCGGGCAATGGCGGTGGCCGCCTCAAGGTTGGTCTTGAAGATGGTTTCTTCGAGGTTGCGGTGGCCGACGAAGGCCCCGGTATTGACATCGATAGTGGTCATCGCCTCGGCCGGGTCGACCACCAGGTAGCCGCCGGACTTGAGCGGCACCTTGCGGTCCAGGGCACGCTGGATTTCGTCTTCGACGCCGTAGAGGTCGAAGATCGGTCGCTCGCCCGGGTAATGCTCCAGGCGATCGGCGATCTCCGGCATCAGTTCGGCGACGAACTGCGTGGTTTTCTGGAAGGTTTCCCGCGAGTCGATGCGAATCTTCTCGATCTTCGGGTTGACCAGGTCGCGCAAGGTGCGCAAGGCCAAGCCCAGGTCTTCATAGATTTCGGTCGGCGCGCCGACGGTCTTGATCTGAGTGCCGATCTGCTCCCAAAGCCTGCGCAGGTAGCGGATGTCCATGAGGATCTCATCGGCGCCGGCACCTTCGGCGGCGGTACGCAGGATGAAACCGCCGGCGTCCTGGATGTTCTCCTGGGCGATACAGTCGGTAACCACCTGCTTGAGGCGCTCACGCTCGGCTTCGTCTTCGATCTTCAGGGAAATGCCGACATGGCTGGTGCGCGGCATGTACACCAGGTAACGGGACGGGATCGACAGCTGGGTCGTCAGGCGCGCGCCTTTGGAGCCAATCGGGTCCTTGGTCACCTGCACCACCAGGCTCTGGCCCTCATGCACCAGGGCGCTGATGCTCTCGACCGACGAACCTTCGCGCAGGGAGATTTCCGACGCGTGGATGAACGCTGCGCGGTCCAGGCCGATGTCGACGAACGCCGCCTGCATGCCCGGCAGCACCCGCACCACCTTGCCTTTGTAGATGTTGCCGACGATGCCGCGGCGCTGGGTGCGCTCGACATGCACCTCCTGCAGTACACCGTTTTCCACCACCGCCACGCGTGATTCCATCGGTGTGATGTTGATCAGAATCTCTTCACTCATGGCAGGCTCTCGTCAAATGACTTCAGTAATGATGGATCGCGCGTTGGCGACTGGCTAGGGCAGTTCTGGCTTATCCTCGCTCAACGGGCCGACAGGCGCTGCCAGCAGGGGATGCCGAATTGGCCAAGCAGTCCAGCGGTTTCACTTAGAGGCAGGCCGACCACCGCCGAATAGCTGCCTTCAAGGCGCTGTACGAAAACGGCACCCAGGCCCTGTATGGCATAGCCGCCCGCCTTGTCGGCCGGCTCGCCGCTGGCCCAGTAGGCCTCGGCTTCCTCGGCGCTGATGGGGCGAAACAGCACATGGCTGCTGACACTGACGCTCAGGCAACGCTCATGATCGGCCACGGCGACTGCGGTCAGCACCTGATGCTGGCGCCCGGAAAGGGCTGCCAGCATCGCCAGGGCGTCTTCGCGGTGTTGTGGCTTGCCGAGAATTCGACCTTCGAGCACCACGGCGGTATCGGCCCCCAACACCGCTACCGGGCTGTTGTTGCCCTGGGGCAACGACGCCAGGCCGGCGCAGGCTTTTTCCCGCGCCAGACGCTCGACATAAGCCTCGGCCAACTCGGCGGGCAGCGGCGTCTCGTCGATCGCGGCACTCAGCGAAGAAAAGGGAATGCCGATCTGGGTCAGCAACTCACGGCGGCGTGGCGAGCCAGAGGCCAGGTACAGCAGGGTCATCTTGACGTCTCCCTGTCAGCGTCGAATGTGAGTGCTCAGTTGATGCTCAGGCGGCGGCGCAGACCACGCAGGCCATAGCTGATCCACGGCCAGAGCAAGGCGCTGATGACCGCCGACCAGATCAGCGCCAGGGTCGGCAGGCGGTTGCCGGTCAGGGCGCTGAGCCACAGCTGGATCAACTGGGCCAGGCCGAAGATCACCAGGATCACCAGGCTCTGCTGCCACATCGGGAACATCCTCAGGCGCTGTTGCAACGACAGCACCAGGAAGGTGATCAGGGTCAGCACCAGAGCATTTTGGCCCAATAGCGTGCCGTACAGTACGTCTTCGGCCAGGCCCAGGACGAACGCGGTGGTCATGCCGACCCGGTGCGGCAGGGCCAGGGTCCAGAAGGCCAGCAGCAGTGCCAGCCACATCGGCCGGAACACTTCGGCGAAGGGCAGCATCGGCGATACGCTGAGCAGCATACCGATCAGAAAAGTCAGCCAGACGACCCAGCCATTACGACTGCGGGTGCTTACCATCAGTGTCTCTCCCGGGAAATGACTGGCGCGCCCGGCGTTGCAGCAGGGGCTGCGGGGGCTGCCGTGGCGGGCGGATGGGCACTGGTTGCCGGTGTGGCGGGTGCGGCAGGCGCTGGTGCTGCCGGCGTCGAAGCGGCCGCTGCCGGTGTGACCGCAGCAGGCGCAGCCGGGGACGCGGCAGGCGCAGCACCCACCGCCGAAGCAGGCAGGCCCTGGCGATCCGCCTGTTCCTGGGCAATCGCCGCATCACTGGCACGTTGCTCGGGCGAACGACTGTCGGTGAACACCAACAGCAGGTAGCGGCTGCGGTTAAGCGCAGCAGTCGGGATCGCCCGGACGATGGCAAACGGCTGGCCGGAGTCGTGGATCACTTCCTTGACCGTGGCCACCGGGTAACCGGCCGGGAAGCGCTGGCCGAGGCCCGAGCTCACCAGCAGGTCGCCTTCCTTGATGTCGGCGGTGTCGGCAACGTGGCGCAGCTCAAGGCGCTCCGGGTTGCCGGTACCGCTGGCAATCGCCCGCAAGCCGTTGCGGTTGACCTGCACCGGAATGCTGTGGGTGGTGTCGGTCAGCAGCAGCACCCGCGAGGTGTAGGGCATCAGTTCGACCACCTGGCCCATCAGGCCACGCGCGTCGAGCACCGGCTGACCGAGGACCACGCCATCGCGCTCGCCTTTGTTGATCAGGATCCGGTGGGTGAAGGGATTGGGATCGACGCCGATCAATTCGGCGACTTCGACCTTCTCGTTGACCAGCGCCGACGAGTTGAGCAACTCGCGCAGGCGCACGTTCTGCTCGGTCAGGGCCGCCAGCTTCTGCAGGCGACCTTGCAGCAGCAAGGCTTCGGTCTTGAGTTTCTCGTTTTCGGCAGCGAGTTCGGTACGGCTGCCAAACTGGCTGGCAACCCCCTGCCACAAGCGCTGGGGCAGATCGGTAACCAGGTAGGACGGCATCAGCACCAGGCCCATCTGGCTGCGCAGAGGCTTGAGCAGGGTGAAGCGTGCATCGACCACCATCAGGGTGATCGACAGCACAACCAGCACGAGCAGGTGTACGCCCAGCGAAGGGCCCTTGGCGAAAAGCGGTTTAATGGGCCGCTCCTCGTGGACGACGATTCAAGAGGTCATTCATACGGCAACGCACCGGCCTGCTTGCGGATTGACGGAAAATGACGCCCACACGGACGTCAGCCCAGCACATACAGGTAGCACTGTGAGCACTACCTGTAAACCGGGCGGCGTGAACTGCAGGTTCCAGCTTATTCGCTGGAGAGCAGGTCCATGGTGTGTTTGTCCATCATTTCCAGGGCACGGCCACCACCGCGCGCCACGCAGGTCAGCGGGTCTTCGGCGACGATCACCGGCAGGCCGGTTTCCTGGGCCAGCAGCTTGTCGAGGTCGCGCAGCAGGGCGCCACCACCGGTCAGCACCAGGCCACGCTCGGCGATGTCCGAAGCCAGCTCCGGCGGCGATTGCTCCAGGGCGCTCTTGACCGCCTGGACGATGGTCGCCAGGGACTCCTGCAGGGCTTCAAGCACTTCGTTGGAATTCAGGGTGAAGGCACGTGGTACGCCCTCGGCCAGGTTGCGGCCGCGGACATCGACTTCACGGACTTCGCCGCCCGGATAGGCGGTACCGATTTCCTGCTTGATGCGCTCAGCGGTGGATTCACCGATCAGGCTGCCGTAGTTGCGACGCACGTAGGTGACGATGGCCTCGTCGAAACGGTCGCCACCGACCCGTACGGATTCGGCGTAAACCACACCGTTCAGGGAGATCAGCGCGATTTCAGTGGTACCACCACCGATATCGACGACCATCGAACCGCGAGCCTCTTCAACCGGCAGGCCGGCACCGATGGCGGCGGCCATCGGCTCTTCGATCAGGAACACTTCACGGGCACCGGCGCCCAGCGCCGATTCACGAATGGCCCGGCGCTCGACCTGGGTCGATTTGCACGGCACGCAGATCAGCACCCGCGGGCTTGGCTGCAGGAAGCTGTTTTCGTGAACCTTGTTGATGAAGTACTGCAGCATTTTCTCGCAAACGCTGAAATCGGCGATCACGCCGTCTTTCATCGGACGAATGGCAGCAATGTTGCCAGGCGTACGGCCCAGCATGCGCTTGGCTTCAGTACCGACAGCGACGACACTTTTCTGGTTGCCGTGAGTACGAATGGCCACAACCGATGGCTCATTCAGGACGATACCGCGCTCACGCACGTAAATAAGGGTGTTGGCAGTGCCCAGGTCGATGGAAAGATCGCTGGAAAACATGCCACGCAGTTTCTTGAACATGGGAAAGTGACCCTAGGCAACGCGTGGGTAAAAAAGTGCGGCAAACTCTAACAACGGCGGGGATTTTGGGCAAGGCACCAATATGTTAAATTGGTGGTTTTTCCGAGCAAGCCTGCACATGATCGCGGCCTTATGACCGTAATACTGCCAGCATGTTCCTCATCGCGGACCAAATCCGTTTTTGTTTCCCCAGGAGATCCCCATGGCGCTTGAACGCTGCGACGTGGAAAAGATCGCTCATCTGGCCCGACTTGGCCTGAATGAAAGCGATCTGCCACGCACTACCGATGCCCTGAACAGTATTCTGGGACTGGTCGACCAGATGCAAGCAGTCGACACCACTGGCATCGAGCCACTGGCCCACCCACTGGAAGCCACTCAGCGCCTGCGCGCCGATGTGGTAACAGAAAGTAACCACCGTGACAGCTACCAGGCCATCGCCCCGGCGACGGAAAACGGCCTGTACCTGGTTCCGAAAGTCATCGAGTAAGGGAATAGAGCCTGCCATGCATCAATTGACCCTGGCCGAGATCGCCCGCGGACTCGCCGACAAGAAGTTTTCTTCCGAAGAGCTGACCCGTGCCCTGCTGGCGCGGATCCACCAGCTCGATCCGCAAATCAACAGCTTCATCAGTGTCACCGACGAACTGGCCATCAGCCAGGCCCGTGCTGCCGACGCCCGTCGCGCTGCCGGCGAGAGCGGCGCCCTGCTGGGCGCGCCGATCGGCCACAAGGACCTGTTCTGCACCCAGGGCATCCGCACCAGCTGCGCCTCGAAGATGCTCGACAACTTCAAGGCGCCGTATGACGCCACCGTGGTCAGCAAGCTGGCCGAAGCCGGTACCGTGACGCTGGGCAAGACCAACATGGACGAATTCGCCATGGGTTCGGCCAACGAGAGCAGCTACTACGGCGCGGTGAAAAACCCGTGGAATTTCGAGCACGTGCCTGGCGGTTCCTCCGGTGGTTCGGCTGCCGCGGTTGCCGCGCGCCTGCTGCCGGCGGCCACCGCCACCGACACCGGCGGCTCGATCCGCCAGCCGGCGGCACTCACCAGCCTGACTGGCCTGAAACCGACCTACGGCCGTGTTTCGCGCTGGGGCATGATTGCCTACGCATCGAGCCTCGACCAGGCTGGTCCGCTGGCCCGCACCGCCGAAGACTGCGCACTGCTGCTGCAAGGCATGGCCGGTTTCGACGCCAAGGACTCCACCAGCATCGATGAACCGGTGCCGGACTACAGCGCCAGCCTCAATGCCTCGCTCGAAGGCCTGCGCATCGGTCTGCCGAAGGAATACTTCGGCGCCGGCCTCGACCCGCGCATCGCCGAGCTGGTCCAGGCCAGCGTCAAGGAGCTGGAAAAACTCGGCGCCGTGGTCAAGGAAATCAGCCTGCCGAACATGCAGCACGCGATTCCGGCCTACTACGTGATCGCCCCGGCTGAAGCCTCGTCCAACCTGTCGCGTTTCGACGGCGTGCGTTTCGGCTACCGCTGCGAGAACCCGGTCGACCTCACCGACCTGTACAAGCGCTCCCGTGGCGAAGGCTTCGGTGCCGAAGTGCAGCGCCGGATCATGGTCGGTGCCTACGCCCTGTCGGCCGGCTACTATGATGCCTACTACCTGCAGGCGCAGAAAATCCGCCGTCTGATCAAGAACGACTTCATGGCTGCCTTCAACGATGTCGACGTGATTCTCGGCCCGACCACGCCAAACCTGGCCTGGAAGATCGGCGCCAAGAACAACGACCCGGTCGCTGAATACCTGGAAGACGTCTACACCATCACCGCCAACCTCGCCGGCCTGCCAGGCCTGTCGATGCCGGCCGGTTTCGTCGATGGTCTGCCGGTTGGCGTGCAGTTGCTCGCGCCGTATTTCCACGAAGGCCGCCTGCTCAACGTCGCGCACCGCTATCAGCAACTGACTGACTGGCACACTCGCGCACCTAACGGCTTCTGAGGGACCACCACATGCAATGGGAAGTTGTCATCGGGCTGGAGATTCACACCCAGCTCGCCACCCAGTCGAAGATTTTCTCCGGCAGCGCCACCACTTTCGGCTCCGAGCCAAACACCCAGGCCAGCCTGATCGACCTGGGGATGCCCGGCGTACTGCCGGTGCTGAACCAGGAAGCGGTGCGCATGGCCTGCATGTTCGGCCTGGCCATCGATGCCGAAATCGGCCAGCACAACGTGTTCGCGCGCAAGAACTACTTCTACCCCGACCTGCCCAAGGGCTATCAGATCAGCCAGATGGAGCTGCCGATCGTCGGCAAGGGCCACCTGGACATCGCCCTCGAAGATGGCACGGTCAAGCGCATCGGCATCACCCGTGCGCACCTTGAAGAAGACGCCGGCAAGAGCCTGCACGAAGACTTCAGCGGCTCCACCGGCATCGACCTCAACCGCGCCGGCACGCCGCTGCTGGAGATCGTCTCGGAACCTGACCTGCGCAGCGCCAAAGAGGCGGTCGCCTACGTCAAGGCCATCCATGCCCTGGTGCGTTACCTGGGCATCTGCGACGGCAACATGGCCGAAGGCTCGCTGCGTTGCGACTGCAACGTCTCGGTACGCCCCAAGGGCCAGGCCGAGTTCGGGACCCGCTGCGAGATCAAGAACGTCAACTCGTTCCGCTTCATCGAGCGCGCCATCAACACCGAAGTGCAACGCCAGATCGAACTGATCGAAGACGGCGGCAAGGTCATCCAGGAAACCCGCCTGTACGACCCGAACAAGGACGAGACCCGCTCCATGCGCAGCAAGGAGGAAGCCAACGATTACCGTTACTTCCCCGATCCGGACCTGCTGCCGGTGGTCATCGAGAACGCCTTCCTCGAAGCCACCCGCGCCACCCTGCCGGAGTTGCCACCGCAAAAGCGCGAGCGCTTCCAGAGCCAGTTCGGCCTGTCGGTCTACGATGCCAACGTGCTGGCGACCAGCCGTGAGCAGGCAGACTACTTCGAACAGGTGGTCGGCGTGTGCGGCGATGCCAAGCTTGCCGCCAACTGGGTCATGGTCGAGCTGGGCAGCCTGCTCAACAAACTGGGCCTGGAAATCGACCAGTCGCCGGTCAGTGCCGAGCACCTGGGCGGCATGCTCAAGCGCATCCTCGACAACACCATCAGCGGCAAGATCGCCAAGGTAGTGTTCGAGAAAATGGCCGCCGGTGACGGTGATGCCGACCAGATCATCGAAGCCGAGGGCCTGAAACAGGTCACCGACAGCGGTGCGATCGAGAAGGTCCTGGACGAAGTCCTGGCAGCCAATGCCGAGCAGGTCGAGCAGTACCGCGCTGCCGACGAGGCCAAGCGCGGCAAGATGTTCGGCTTCTTCGTCGGCCAGGCCATGAAAGCCTCCAAGGGCAAGGCCAACCCGCAGCAAGTGAACCAATTGCTCAAGAGCAAGCTCGAAGGGTAGTTCGCATTACCCTGTGGGAGCCGGCGTTGCCGGCGATGCAAGGCGAAGCCTTGCCAGTTTCTGGGGCTGCCGAGCAGCCCATCGCCGGCAACGCCGGCTCCCACAGGTGATCACTTCACCTCGGAGCAACTGATTTGATGTGGCGTCCCCTCAGCGCACTCGCGCTCTTCACCCTGCTGGCCGGCTGCGCCAGCCACGATATCGACCCGCGCGGTTACGACCAGACCGGTACCGCCTCCTATTACGGCTCCCGTCACCACGGCAAACGTACCGCCAGTGGCGAGCCCTTCAATCAACACGGTATGACCGCCGCCCACCGCAGCTTGCCGTTTGGCTCGCAGGTCAAGGTCACCAACCTGAACAACGATCGCAGCGTCGTGGTCCGCATCAACGACCGCGGCCCGCATACCCGCGGCCGGCTGATCGACCTGTCACGCGCTGCCGCGGAAAAACTCGGGATGATCCGTAGCGGAACCGCGCGCGTACGGGTACAAAGTCTCAGCGACTGACCTGCCCCCGGAGCACGACCATTTTCGACCTGGCCGCTTTACCCACCTTCAGCCTGCTGCAACTGAGCATCGGCCTGCTGTTGCTGATCGCCGGCGCCGAACTGCTGGTACGCGCTGCCCTGCGCCTGGCCGCCAGCCTGCAAGTACGGCCGTTGATCATCGGCCTGAGCCTGGTGGCATTCGGCAGCAGCGCGCCGCAATTGACCGTCAGCCTGCAGGCCGCCTACACCGGCGCGCCCGACGTGGCCGTCGGCAGCGTGATCGGCAGCAATATCTTCAACATCCTGGTAACCCTGGGCCTGGCTGCGCTGATCATTCCGTTGCGGGTCTCCCGGCAACTGGTGCGCCTGGATATCCCGCTGATGATCGCCGCCAGCCTGGCGGTGTATCTGCTGGCCTTCAACGAACTGCTGGGCCGGCTGGAAGGCGCACTATTGCTGTGCGGCCTGTTCGGCTACCTGGCGATGCTCTGGCACCAGTCCCGTCATCATGCCCGCACCTACCCGGCCCCCGGCCCACGCCCGCAACGTGGCGGCCGCTTCTGGCTGGGGAGCGTGCTGCTGATGCTGGCCGGGCTTGGCCTGCTGAGCATGGCCGGCCATCTGCTGCTGGAGGCGGCGGTGGAGGTCGCCCAGGACCTGGGCCTGTCGGAACGGGTCATCGGCCTGACCGTGGTCGCCGTCTGTACCTCGCTGCCGGAGCTGGCCACTTCGCTGATCGCCGCCCTGCGCGGCGAGCGCGAAATCGCCGTGGGCAATGTCATCGGCAGCAATCTGTTCAACCTGCTGGCGGTGCTCGGCCTGACCGCGCTGGTCGCCCCCGAGCCCTTGTCGATCTCACCCAACGCCCTGGCCTTCGACCTGCCGGTGATGCTCGGGGTCGCGGTGCTGGCCCTGCCGGTGTTCTACTCCGGCTACCGGGTGACGCGCGCCGAAGGTCTGGTGTTCCTCTGCCTGTACCTGGCTTATGGTCTGCACGTGGTGGCCTTTACCACCGGCATGCCACTGGCCAGCCGACTTGAAAAACTGATGCTGTTCTACGCATTGCCAGCACTGGGGGCGTTGCTGCTGTACACCACCCTGCGTGCCTGGCGCCGCCAACACTAAGGAAAACAAAAATGGGCGACAACAACAAAACCGGCGAACAGGTTCGCCGCCAGGTCATGGGTGATGCCTTCGTCGATCGCGCACTGAACAACGCCACCGACTTCACCCAGCCGCTGCAGGACTTCGTCAATGAGCATGCCTGGGGCAGCGTCTGGAGCCGCGAAGGCCTGCCCTTGAAAACCCGCAGCCTGATCACCCTCGCCGCCCTCACCGCACTCAAGTGCCCGCAAGAGCTCAAGGGCCACGTGCGCGGCGCCTTGAACAACGGTTGTACGGTCGAGGAGATTCGTGAGGCGCTGCTGCACTGCGCGGTGTATGCCGGTGTCCCGGCAGCCATCGATGCCTTCCGCGCCGCCCAGGAAGTGATCGACAGCTACCAGCAGGGCTGAACGATCACTTGCGCCAAGGCCGTCAGTTGCTGACGACTGGGGCCTTCTGGCCCTTTTTCTTCAGCCAGAAGGCCACGCCCAGGGTGGCGATCCAGGCCGGGATCAACATGACCGAAATGCGGATCGGCGGGGTCAGGTACATCACCACCAGAATCAGGCCGATGAACGCCAGGCACAGGTAGTTGGTCAGCGGATGCCCCCAGCTCTTGTAGAAGGTCGACTCGCCCGACGCCTGCTTGGCGCGGCGGAACTTCAGGTGGGTGATGCTGATGCTGGCCCAGTTGATCACCAGTGCCGAGACCGCCAGGGCCATCAACAGGCCGAAGGCCTCGCCCGGCATCAGGTAGTTGATCAGCACGCACAGACCGGTGGCCAGGGCAGAAACGCCCAGGGCGGTCAGCGGTACGCCACGGCGGTTGACCTTGAGCAGGGCCCGCGGCGCGTCACCCTGGCTGGCCAGGCCGAACAGCATGCGGCTGTTGCAGTATACGCAGCTGTTGTACACCGACAGCGCGGCGGTCAATACCACCACGTTGAGGATGGTCGCCACCAGGTTGCTGTCCAGGTTGTGGAAGATCATCACGAACGGGCTGCCGCCCTGCACCACCTTCTGCCACGGATACAACGACAGCAGTACCGCCAGTGCACCGATGTAGAAAATCAGGATGCGATAGACCACCTGATTGGTGGCGCGCGGAATGCTGTGGCGCGGATCGTCGGCTTCGGCAGCGGTGATACCGACCAGCTCCAGGCCACCGAAAGAGAACATGATCACCGCCATGGCCATCAGCAAGCCGGTGAAGCCGTTGGGGAAGAAGCCGCCGTACTGCCAGAGGTTGGCCACGCTGGCATCCGGCCCGCCGTTACCACTGGCCAGCAGCCAGGCGCCAAAACCGATCATGCTGACGATGGCGATCACCTTGACCAGGGCGAACCAGAACTCCATCTCGCCATAGACCTTCACCTGGGTCAGGTTGATCAGGTTGATCACCACGAAGAAGATCGCCGCCGTGGCCCAGGTCGGAAAATCCGGCCACCAGTACTGCACATAGATGCCTACCGCTGTCAGTTCGGCCATACCGACCAGTACATAGACCACCCAGTAGTTCCAGCCAGAGACGAAACCGGCGAACTCGTTCCAGTAGCGGTGGGCAAAGTGGCTGAAGCTGCCGGCAACCGGCTCGTCGACCACCATCTCGCCCAGCTGGCGCATGATGAAGAACGCCATCAGGCCGGCAATCGCGTAACCCAGCAGCACGGCCGGGCCGGCCATCTGGATGGTCTGGGCAATGCCCAGAAACAGGCCGGTACCGATGGCGCCACCCAGGGCAATCAACTGGATATGGCGATTTTTCAACCCGCGCTGTAATCGCTCTGGGGGGATCTGTTCTTGCATGAAGTGTCCTTGAAGGTGGAAGGCAGTGTTGGCTTTATTGTCGGCACAGAATCTAGATCCAGCCGCCCCACTGCAAGAGGAAAATGCCGATATTCGTGGTTATGGCGGCCATCAGCGTGGTAATCACGATGATCGAGGCGGCCAGTTCATGGTTACCGTTGGCCGCCCGGGCCATGACATAACTGGCGGCGGCGGTCGGGCTACCGATGTACAGGAACAGGATGCCCAGTTCCGCCCCGCGAAAGCCGCAAAGCCAGGCAGCCAGGGTACCGATCACCGGCAGCCAGATCATCTTCACCAGGCTGGCGCTGACCGCCAGGCCGCCGCTTTCACGCAAGGAAGCCAGCGACAGGGTACCGCCGATGCAGATCAACGCCAGCGGCAGGGTCATCTGCGCCAGGTAATCGCCGGAGGTCAGCAGCCAGTTTGGCAGCGGCACTTGCCCGTAGGCCATGGGCGTAGCCAGCAACACGCTGATGATCAGCGGGTTGCGCAGGATACTCTTGAAGATGCTCCAGGGGTCGGACTTCATGCTCGGGCTGTACACCGCCAGCACCACCGATGACAGCGAGTTGTACAACAGAATCACCAGGCCAGCGAGGATTGCCCCCAGCGAGATGCCGTAATCGCCATACATACTCGCCGCCAGGGCCAGGCCAATGACCCCGTTATTGCCACGAAAGCCGCCCTGGGTGTAGATGCCACGATCCTCGCGCGGGCAGCGCCACAGGGCAAAGCCCCAGGCCAGGGCAAAACTGCCCAGCGTGGCGACCACGAAAAACACCAGCAACCCGGGTTTGACCGCCGCCGTCAGGTCAGCGTGATAAATCCCGAGAAACAGCAGCGCCGGCATACAGACGTTGAACACCAGCGACGACGCGGTGTGGATGAAGCCGTCGTTGATGGCCTTGATGCGCTTGAGCAGCACGCCCATGAACAGCATGGCGAACACCGGCGCCGTGATGTTCAGCGTCTGGATAAAAAGGGCGAGCATGCAGGGTGGTCCCGATGGCTGTCGTTAGGGGGCTAATGATACGTCAGCCGCAAGTTGATGAATCGCATTCTGACGTAAGAAAAAAGAATTGTTGACGTAGGAGACAGATTGGATATGATCCAAACAACTGTATATACATACAGTTGTTTACGGAAATCCATGACATCTCAAAGGAGTTGAATATGTCAGGTATGCAAACCGGACTGCACGCCCAAAAGGCGCTCGCCACCACCGTGGTCGCCGACCTCGATGCCCTGTTCAGTGTCGACGGTATCAAGATCCCCGGCCCCGATACCCGTATCGTGCTGGTGCTCGATGGTCACCACACGATCAAATACCACCGCCTTGGCCTGCCCGCCAAACCGCCAACCAGCGGCAAGCCGGTGCTGCGCTTCGAAGGTGGTGAACACACCGCCATCGGCGACAACACCCTGCTGCGCTTCAGCCAGGACAGCGCGCCGATCCCCGCCTGGAAAGTCGCCCTGCACCTGCCCAACGGCCTGACCCTCAGCTATGGCCAGATCGTTGCCCTGGGCGGCGACTTCTATGGTGTTCCCGAGCGGCCGATTGCCGATGGCGCCAATGCTGAAGAACGCGTCCAGCGCTTTGCCGCCGCCTTTGATTCGCTGGCCGTGCTTCCCGCCTCCCGGGAAGAAGCCGGCAAGATCCTCGCGGTCATGCAACGGGAAATCGCCGCGGCCAACCAGGCGATCAAAGACGGTCGCCAGCCCCACGAAGCCTACGATCAGTTGGGCGACACCCTCTCGGAAGAATGGAACAAGATCACCGGAGGTGGCAGCTTCGTCTCGCCGATGTTCCCACTTGGCCGCTACCTGAAACTGGCTGCGAGCAACTGGGACCACTTTGGCGAATGGGCGCTGCTGGCCTATATCGCCGGCCACACCGCCGCTCTGCGCCAGGCCGTGAAAGCACGGGCCAGCGGCGATGACGGGCAGCTGGAACTGGCCTACGCGATGAACGCCTTCGCTGACCACTTCCTCACCGACCTGTTCTCGGCCGGCCATGTGCGGGTGCCGCGCAAGGCCATCAAGGACAACGTCACCCCGGCCGACCTCGGCTCGCTGATCTCGCGCTTCATGCACGATGAAGACAGCAAGTACGGCCTGGTGCTGCGCAACGCCCAGGGCGATACCTGGCGTGGCTATGGCGACAAGCGCTACTTCGACAGCATCGATGTGGCCAACCGCAAGCAGGTGGGCCTGGCGGTGCAGAAGTCTGCCGATGAGATCTTCCAGGCGTTCGACAGCGGTAATCTGCCCGCGCCGACAGCCTATGGCGCCCTGCGCATCGCCGCCGACCTGCAGGCCGCGGTAGAGGGGCAAGTGCCGGGCAACTTCGCGCCGCTGTTCGCCCTGCGCAACGGCAAACTGATGCGCCGCGCCGACGTCAACAACCTCAATGACCCGGCGCAGATCGACAACTGGTGGGGCTGGAGCACCTACCTGCTGCTCAAGGACTACACCCCGAACACACCCGCCGGCTACCTCCAGGCCCCTGCCGGTGCACCGAGCGTGCGCGCCGACGGCTGGCAGACCCAGGTACCGAGCCAGCCGAACTGGCTGCCCGGCCATGCCGTGCGGTATGCGGTCAGTGTGGTCAACGGCCTGAATGAATCGTACATCGGCCCGTGGAGCGACTATGCCGAACTGACCGAGCGCTTCCAGCCGACCTTGACGGTGCCGGTGGACACCTCCGGCAAGTCAGTTTCGCGCAACCTGTTTCGCCAGTTCCGCGGTGGCTCGCCGGAACTGATCGCCTCGCTGGATGCGAGCACCACGACCTACATCGATCAACACCCGTGATAAGGAAATCACTCATGAGCATTACCCTGAACATTGAGCTGGCGTCGGGCCAGTCACTCAAGGATGTCCCCCTGGAACTGCTGCGCGATGGCGTAGTGATCGGCCGGGCCAAGCTGGCCGAGACGGGCAAGGTGGTGTTTGACGCCGCGCCCGGGGCCGGGCAGCTGGCAGTGAGGGTGGATCGAACGATCCTCGGCGGCAAGTAGATTCATCGCGGGGCAAGCCCGCTCCCACAGATAAGGCGCTGCTCCTGGGGTTGGCGCAGGACCTGTAGGAGCGGGCTTGCCCCGCGATTTGCGCTCAGCGCCGCACCGGGCGCTTCTGCAGTTTGCGCTGCAAGGTCCGCCGGTGCATGCCCAGGGCACGGGCCGTAGCGGAGATATTGCCTTCATGCTCGGTCAGCACGCGCTGGATGTGCTCCCACTGCAGGCGGTCGACCGACATCGGGTTTTCCGGCACCAGGCTGTCGAGGTCGGCATGCTCGGAGAGCAATGCGGCCAGCACATCGTCAGCATCGGCCGGCTTGCACAGGTAGTTGCAGGCACCGCGCTTGATCGCTTCAACCGCCGTGGCGATGCTCGAGTAACCGGTGAGGATCACCACGCGCATTTCCGGGTCCAGTTCCAGCAGCTTGGGCAGCAGTACCAAGCCGGAATCGCCGTCCATCTTCAAGTCCAGCGTGGCGTAGTCCGGCACGTCGTCCTGGGCGATTTTCAGGCCCTCCTCGGCAGAACCTGCGGTGCTCACGCGAAAGCCGCGGCGACTCATCGCCCGGGCCATCACCCGGGTAAAGGTGGCGTCGTCGTCAACCAGCAACAGGTGCGGCAGCTCTTCGCCTTCAACCTGGATTTCATCACTCATCACACATCTCCTCGCGCGTCACGCGGCAGGCGCAGCTCGGTGAGCGTACCGCCTTCTTCATGACTATAGAGTTTTACCGAGCCGCCAGCACGGGTCACGCTGGCCTTGCTCAAGAACAGGCCCAGGCCGAAGCCTTTGCCCTTGGTGGTAAAGAAGGGTTTGCCGATCGATTCGGCAATCGCCGCCGGCACGCCGGGGCCATGGTCACGGATGCTGATCACCATGTCCTGGGCATCCCAATCCAGGCGTACTTCCAGATCATCCGGGCAGGCATCGGCGGCGTTGTTCAACAGGTTGAGCAGGGCCTGGGTCAGGTCCGGCGGCGGCGCCAGACGTGGCACGCTACCCTGGCCCAGGCGCTGGAAGCGGTAACTGGCTTCCGGGCGCATCAGGTGCCAGCGGTTGAGCGCCTCGTCGAGCCAGAAGGTCACTTCCTGGTTCTCGACGGCCAGGCGCCGGTTGGCTTCGGCGGCGCGCACCAGATTCTGCAGGGTTTCCTTGCACAGTTTGACCTGATCCTGCAGCACCGCCAGGTCTTCCTGCAGCAGCGGGTCGCTGTGGTCCTGGCGCATTTCCTTGATCAACACGCTCATGGTCGCCAAAGGCGTGCCCAGTTCATGGGCGGCGCCCGCCGCCTGGGTAGCCACGGCCAGCAGTTGCTGGTCACGCAGCCCCTCCTCCCGGCGCTCGGCGCGCAGTTGTTCCTGGCGGCGCAGCTCTTCGGCCATCTTCGCGGCGAAGAAGGTAATCACCGCGGCGGCCAGGGCGATACTCAGCCACATGCCGTAGACCTGCATCTTCTCCCGGGCCATGGGGAAGGTTTCCAGCGGGTAGAACTGCACCAGCAGCAGGCTGTAGGCCGCCAGGGCGATACCGGAAAGGATCAGCGAATAGACCCAGGGCAAGGTCACCGCGGCGATGGCCAGTGGCACCAGATAGTAGGACACGAAGGGGTTGGTCGACCCCCCCGAGTAATACAGCAAGGCACTGTGGATCAGCAGGTCACAGGCCAGCTGGAAGGCATACTCCAGCTCGGTGACCGGCAGCGTAAGACGCAAGCGCAAGGCCGTGAAGGCGCACAGCAGCATCGACAGGCCAAGGGTGATGACCAGCGACAGCCACGGCAGCGGCAGCAGTTCGGTCCAGTAGGCGACACCGACCGAGCCGGCCTGGGCGGCAAGCACCAGGATGCGGATGAAGGTCAGGCGCCAGAGGTTCTGACGGGTTGCAGACAACATTTGTACGGGGGCGAGCATGAGCTCTCCTGATGAGTGCTCCAGGCGAATCGTCGCGAGTATACCGAAGCTGTGGCCTGGTCTGCAGTGATGCGGCAAAGCGCCACACTTTTTTACACAACAATGATGGCCATTTTGAACCTCACTACACTGTTGCCAGTCTTATGGGCCTGCGCACACTGCTTCTGTTCAGTGTTCGCGCCTCAATTTCAAGGAGTCATACATGTCTATCACCCGCAGCAGCGCCGCCCTGGTCATGGCCACCAGCTTGCTTGCCAGCCTTCCGGCCCTGGCTGAAGAAGCCCCTCGCTACAACCAGATTTCGCTGCGCGCCGAAGTCAGTAAGGAAGTGGCCCGCGACCTGATGGTCGTGACCCTGTACAGCGAAGCGCAGAATACCGACCCGGGCAAGCTTGCCACGCAAATCACCGAAACCATGAACAAGGCGGTGAAACAGGCCCGCGAAGTCAAGGACGTGAAGATCAGCCAGGGCAGCCGCAACAGCTATCCGATCTACGACAACAAGGGCCAGAGGATCACCGGCTGGCGTGAGCGCGCCGAACTGCGCCTGGAAAGCGCCAACTTCCCGGCCCTGTCGCAACTCACCGGTACCCTGTTGCAGGACCTGAAAATGGGCGGCATGGACTTCTCCATCGCCCCGGCCACGCGCAAGACCAGCGAAGACGAGTTGCTCAAGGATGCCGTCAGCGCCTTCAAGGCCCGCGCCCAACTGGCCACCGAAGCGCTGGGCGGCAAAGGCTACAAAGTGGTCAACCTCAACCTCAACAGCAGCGGCTACCCGCATCCTTATGCCCGTAGCGCGCCGATGATGATGAAAGCCGGCATGGCCGAAGACGCTGCTGCCGTTCCAGAAATCGAGGCGGGCACCAGCCAGGTGACCCTCAGCGCCGACGGCACCATCGAAGTCCAGATGCCGTAAACAACGTTACTTTTCTGCTGTTTCGCGGCAGCTTCGGCTGCCGCGAACCCTGTTACTCGTAGCACCTCACGCCCCAATTTAGTGCAAAGACTGACTCGATATAGAGACAACGTCTTCGAAATACACTGAAACACCCCCTCGCAAACGATCAACTCCATAAAAAATTATACGGATGCGACAATCTTGTACGTTCGTCCCACTGTTTTCCGTCACACATCCCTTTGAGTGTTGCATTGGGTATGGGGCCTGCATAAGTATCCGCAGGTCGGCTCACAAGGCCCCCTCAAATCAAAAATGACAACAATGAGGCCACCATGCTCAAACACGCGGTCATTCCGTTTCTGGTCGGCGCAGGCTTGCTTGCCGGCGCCCCCTCTGCCCTTGCGGCGACTAACCTGGTGTTTTGCTCCGAAGGCAGCCCTGCGGGCTTCGACCCTGGCCAATACACCACCGGAACCGACTTCGATGCCTCAGCCGAGACAGTCTTCAACCGTCTGAGCCAGTTCGAGCGTGGCGGCACTGCGGTCATCCCGGGCCTGGCAACTCGCTGGGACATTTCCGAGGATGGCCTGACCTATACCTTCCACCTGCGTGAAGGGGTCAAGTTCCATACCACCGATTTCTTCAAGCCGACCCGCGAATTCAACGCCGACGACGTGTTGTTCACCTTCAATCGGATGCTCGACAAGGACATGCCGTTCCGCAAGGCATACCCCACCGAGTTCCCGTACTTCACCGACATGGGCATGGACAAGAACATCGCCAAGGTCGAAAAGCTCGACGATCACACGGTCAAGTTCACCCTCAATGGCGTCGACGCCGCCTTCATCCAGAACCTGGCCATGAGCTTCGCCTCGATCCAGTCCGCCGAATACGCCGACCAGTTGCTCAAGCAGGGCAAGCCCGCCGACATCAATCAGAAACCGATCGGCACCGGCCCGTTCGTGTTCAGCAAGTACCAGAAAGACGCGCAGATTCGCTTCAAGGGCAACAAGGACTACTGGAAGCCTGACGATGTGAAGATCGACAACCTGATCTTCGCCATCACCACCGATGCCTCGGTGCGCATGCAGAAGCTCAAGAAGAACGAGTGCCAGGTCACCCTGTTCCCGCGCCCGGCCGATATCGAGCCGCTGAAGAACGACCCCAACCTGAAGATGCCTGACCAGGCCGGCTTCAACCTCGGCTACATCGCCTACAACGTGATGGACAAGATCAAGGGCAGCAACCAGCCCAACCCGATGGCCCAGCTCAAGGTCCGCGAAGCGCTGGACATGGCGGTGAACAAGCAGCAGATCATCGACTCGGTGTACCAGGGCGCCGGCCAGCTGGCGGTCAACGCCATGCCGCCGACCCAGTGGTCCTATGACACCACCATCAAGGACGCCAAGTACGATCCGGAAAAAGCCAGGCAACTGCTCAAGGAAGCCGGCATCAAGGAAGGCACCGAGATCAACCTCTGGGCCATGCCGGTGCAACGTCCGTACAACCCCAATGCCAAGCTGATGGCCGAGATGCTGCAGTCGGACTGGGCCAAGGTCGGCATCAAGGCCAAGATTGTCAGCTACGAGTGGGGTGAGTACATCAAGCGCTCCAAAGGCGGCGAAAACGGCGCCATGCTGATTGGCTGGAGCGGCGACAACGGTGACCCGGACAACTGGCTGGGCACCCTGTTCGGTTGTGATGCCCTGGAAGGCAACAACTTCTCCAAATGGTGCTACAAGCCGTACGACGACCTGGTCAAGCAAGCCAAGGCCACCTCCGACCAGGCCAAGCGCACCGAGTTGTACAAGCAAGCGCAACACATCCTCAAAGAACAGGTTCCGATGACACCCATCGCTCACTCGACGGTGTATCAACCTATGCGTTCAACCGTACAGGACTTCAAGATCAGCCCCTTTGGCTTGAACTCCTTCTATGGGGTCAGCGTGACCAAGTAGCAGCCAAACGGATCGGCCCCGCGACGCCACACGGCACCCGGGGCCGCAACCTGATGGCCTGGCAGGTCAACCGCTAGCGCATCGACAAGGAAACGTCGCCCGCTCTATCGGATACCTCCTACACACCTCTGCGCAATCGCACCTATCTGCAACGCCCTGATGGACCTACCGTCAAGGGTGCAGCGTAGTCGGCGCGATTCGTACAGCTGTGCGCCATGGACCACGTGAAAAACAACAAGAGAGAAGGGATTGTCATGCGCCACACTCCGATTTATGCGGCATTTCTGGGCCTTGGCCTGCTCGCCCAGGCCCCTACCAGCCTGGCCAACAACCTGGTGTTCTGCTCCGAAGGCAGCCCGGGCGGTTTTGACACGGCGCAATACACCAGCGCCACCGACAACGACGCCGCCGAACCGATCTACAACCGCCTGGTGGAATTCGAACGCGGGGCGACGGCCGTGAAGCCAGCCCTGGCGAAAAGCTGGAAGGTTTCCGACGACGGCCTGACCTACACCTTCCACCTGCGCGAAGGGGTCAAGTTCCACAGCAACAAGGCTTTCACTCCCAGCCGCGACTTCAACGCCGACGACGTGCTGTTCACCTTCAACCGGATGCTCGACCGCAACCACCCGTTCCGCAAGGCCTACCCCACCGAGTTTCCCTACTTCGTCAGCATGAGCCTGGACAAGAACATCGCGCGGATCGAGACGACCGACCCGATGACCGTGGTCTTTACCCTCAACAGCGTCGATGCCGCTTTTGTGCAAAACCTGGCGATGAACTTTGCCTCTGTACTCTCGGCCGAATATGCCGAGCAGTTGATGACGTCGGGGCGCCCCAGCGACATCAACCAGAAGCCGATCGGCACCGGCCCGTTCGTGTTCCAGCGTTATCAGAAGGACTCGCAGATCCGCTACCGCGGCAACAAGGACTACTGGGACCCGAGCCAGGTGAAGATCGACCAGTTGATCTTCTCGATCAACACCGACCCGTCGGTGCGCATCCAGAAGCTGCGCAAGAATGAATGCCAGGTCACCCTGCACCCGCGCCCCGCCGATCTCAACGCCCTGAAGAGCGACCCGAAGCTGCAGGTCATCGAAAAGCCCGGTTTCAACCTCGGCTACATCGCCTACAACGTGCGGCACAAACCCTTCGACCAGCTCGAGGTGCGCCAGGCCATGGACATGGCGATCAACAAATCGGCCATCGTCAAAGCGGTGTACCAGGAGGCTGGGCAGCTGGCGGTGGGCAGCATGCCGCCGACCCAGTGGTCCTACGACGACAGCATCAAGGATGCCGATTACAACCCGGACAAGGCCCGCGAGTTGCTCAAGGCTGCCGGGGTCAAGGAAGGCACCGAAATCACCCTGTGGGCCATGCCCGTGCAACGCCCGTACAACCCCAATGCCAAGCTGATGGCCGAAATGCTCCAGGCCGACTGGGGCAAGGTCGGTCTGAAAGTGAAGATCGTCAGCTACGAATGGGGCGAATACCTCAAGCGCACCAAGGACGGCGAACACGACATCTCGCTGATCGGCTGGACCGGCGACAACGGTGACCCGGACAACTGGCTGGGCACCCTGTACAGCTGCGACGCGATTGGCAGCAACAACTACTCCATGTGGTGCGACCCGCAGTACGACGCCCTGGTCAAGAAAGCCAAGACCATCACCGACCGCGAGCAACGCACCGTGCTCTACAAACAGGCGCAGCAGCGCCTCAAGCAACAGTTGCCCATCACCCCGATCGCCCACTCGACGGTCAACCAGCCGCTCAGTGCCAAGGTCGTGGATTTCAAGGTAAGTCCTTTCGGGCGCAACAACTTTTCAGGCGTCAGTACCGAATAAAAACCGACTTCTCCCTCGGGGGTGCGCATCGCCCTCGCAGGAGAGCTCAGCCTGAAGATGCTCGATTGCCCTACAGCAAACGTTTGCAACCCTTGTTCCATCCGGCAAGACGCCCAGCTCAAAAAGCCAGGCGATCACTAAAAAAAGAAAAGAAAAGGGAGCTTTACCTTGAAACGAACCAAAACCGCAGTACTGGCATTGTCCCTCAGTGGCCTGTCAGCCGTGGCCCAGGCCGAACCCGCCAGCCAGGACTTCGTCCCGGTCAGCGTCAAATCCACCAGCGCCCAGAGCGAAGCCAAGGGTTTCATCGAAGGGCAGAGCCTGTCCGGTTCGACCCGCAACTGGTACGCCCGCGAACGCGCCACCCGCGCGCCGATGTGGAAGTACTACAAGAGCGATGGTACCCGCCACGACACCCACAGCCGGGACAACTGGGTCCAGGGCACCATCCTCAACTACACCTCGGGCTTTACCGAAGGTACTGTTGGTTTCAGCACCGAAGTCGCCGCCTACAACGCCATTGCCCTGCAGCGCGGCCGTGCCGCAGTGGCCGGGCCGAACAACCGGACCCTGACCCACGGCGATGGCGACGTCATCGGCCAGTGGAGCAAGATGGGCCTGGCCAACGTCAAGGCGCGGGTTTCCAACACCACCCTGACCGCCGGCCGCCAGTCGATGGACACCCCGGTACTGGCGTTCATTGGCAACCGTGCCTTACCGTCGAGCTTCGAGGGTGTGAGCATCCACAGCGAAGAGTTCGACAACCTGTCCTTTGATTTCGGTACCTTCGACCGGCTCTCGACCCGGACCGAACAGGGCACCAGCAAGTTCGTTGCCGAGTATGGTGATCGCGCCTTTGAAGCCGATCACGTCAACATCGCCGGCGTCAGCTACCAGCCACTGAAGAGCCTGAAGACCAGCTTCTACGTGTCCAACGTCGAAGACCTGTGGAACCAGTACTACTTCGGCGCCAGCCATGAGCTGGGCGACAGCGCGGTGCTGAGCCTGACCACTGGCCTGAACTACTACAAGACCAAGGACGAAGGCAAAAGCAAGCTCGGCGACATTGATAACGACACCTACAGTCTGTCGTTCGGCCTGACCCACCAGGCTCACAACCTGACATTCTCCTACCAGCAGGTCAACGGCAACGAATACTTCGACTACCTGCACGACACCAACGCGATCTTCCTGGCCAACTCCCTGCTCTCGGACTTCAACGGCCCGAACGAGAAGTCGATGCAGATTGCCTATGTATTGAACATGGCCCAATACGGCGTGCCGGGGCTCAAGTTCAACCTGTACAACGCCCGTGGCTGGGGCATCGACGGTACCCACTACAAGGGCACCGGTTACGACGTCCGCGGCCTGGACGACGAGAACCACTACGAGTGGGGCATCGGCACCACCTACGCGGTGCAGAGCGGCACCCTGAAGGACACCACCATCCGCGCGACCTATACCGCCCACCGGGCCAGCAAGGCCCAGGCCGACGGTAGCCTGGACGAGCTGCGGATTGTCACCACCATTCCTTTCAACTTCCTCTAGAACGCGGTTTCCCGGTCGGTTCGCCGAACCGGCCGGGACGGCTACTCTGGTTAATCGATTGCAGGAGGTTTCATGAAACTGTTACCACTACAGGCTGCCCTGGCAGCCGTCCTGTTGAGTACTGCGGCGGGCCTCTCGGCCAAGCCGCTGGTGGTATGTACCGAGGCCAGCCCGGAAGGCTTCGATATCGTCCAGTACACCACTGCCGTGACCGCCGATGCCTCGGCCGAGGCCATCTTCAACCGCCTGGTCGACTTCAAGCCAGGCACCACCGATATCCAGCCAGCCCTGGCCGAACGCTGGGACATCAGCGCAGACGGCCTGACCTACACCTTCCACCTGCGCGAAGGGGTCAAGTTCCACACCACGGATTACTTCAAACCCACTCGCGATATGAATGCGGACGACGTGCTGTGGAGTTTCCGACGACAGCTGGACCCGAATCACCCGTGGCACAACAAGACCAGCATCGGTTTCCCTTATTTCGAGAGCATGGGTTTCAAGGACCTGCTCAAAAGCGTCGAGAAGACCGACGATCACACCGTGGTCTTCACCCTCAATCGCCCCGAAGCGCCTTTCCTGCGTGACCTGGCCATGGCCTTCACCTCGATCTACTCCGCCGAATACGGCGACCAGTTACTCAAGGCCGACAAGACCGCCGAGCTCAACAGCAAGCCGATCGGCACCGGCCCGTTCATCTTCCAGCGCTACAACAAAGACGCTCAGGTCCGCTACAAGGCCAACCCGGAATACTTTCGCGGCAAGCCACCAGCCGATGCCCTAATCTTCGCCATCGCCAACGACAACAACGTGCGCCTGCAAAAGCTCAAGGCCAACGAGTGCCAGGTGGCGCTGTATCCCAAGCCCGACGACATCCCCAGCATCAAGGCCGACCCCAAATTGAAAGTGGCCGAGATGGAAGCGCTGACCACCGGCTACATCTCGCTCAACACCGAACACAAGTACCTGAGCGATGTGCGCGTGCGCAAAGCCATCAACATCGCTTTCGACCGCCAGACCCACGTCGACCAATTGTTTGGCAAAGGCAACGCGCTGGTCGCGGTCAACCCTTACCCACCGACCCTGATTGGCTACAACACCGACAATCAGAACCCGCCCCGCGATCTCGACAAAGCCCGTGCCCTGCTCAAGGAAGCCGGCGTGCCGGAGGGCGCGGTGCTGACCCTGTTCACCCGCAACGGCGGCGGCCCGACCAACCCCAACCCGCGCCTGAGTGCCGAAATGCTCCAGGCGGACCTGGCCAAGATCGGCCTGAAAGTCGATATTCGGGTGATGGAATGGGCCGAAATGCTGCGCCGTGCCAAGAAGGGCGAAGCGGACATGGTCTCCGCAGGCTGGGCCGGTGACAACGGCGATCCGGACAACTTCCTCAGCCCGCTGCTTAGCTGCGACGCGGTGAAAAGTGGCGAGAACTATGCCCGCTGGTGCAATCAAACCTTCCAGCAGTTGATCACCAAGGCCCGTGAAGTCACCGACACCAATGAGCGCGCAGCGCTCTATGTAAAGGCTCTGGCGGTGTACGATGAAGATCAACCGTGGATCAGCATGGCGCATCCGAAGATGTTCACCGCCATGCGCGACAACGTTGAGGGGTACCACATCAACCCCCTCACCAATAACAACTTCGCCACTACCCAGGTGAAGTAGAACAAGAACGACCGCCGACACCCTACCCGGGTGTCGGCGGGCATGCCTGACCGGCTGATGAGGTACTCCAGAAGATGTTTAGTTTTATTGCCCGGCGCCTGGGATTGCTGATCCCGACCTTCTTCGGCATCACCTTGCTGACGTTTGCGCTCATACGGCTGATACCCGGCGATCCGGTTGAAGTCATGATGGGTGAACGGCGGGTCGACCCGGAAATGCACGCCCAGGCCATGGAGCGCCTGGGGCTGAACAAACCGCTTCCCGAACAGTACCTGGACTACGTCAGCAAGCTTGCCCAGGGTGACCTTGGCGAATCGCTGCGTACCCGTGAAAGTGTCTGGACCGAGTTCCTCGCCCTGTTCCCGGCGACCCTCGAGCTGGCCATGGCGGCGCTGTTTTTCGCCGGGGTGATCGGCCTGCTGGCCGGGGTGATCGCCGCGCTCAAGCGCGGTTCGCTGTTCGATCACGGGGTCATGGGGATCTCGCTGGCCGGCTACTCGATGCCGATCTTCTGGTGGGGCCTGATCCTGATCATGTTCTTCTCCGTAAGCCTGGGCTGGACCCCGGTTTCCGGGCGCATCGACCTGCTTTACGACATCGAGCCGAAAACCGGCTTCATGCTCATCGACACCTTGCTCAGCGACGAGGAAGGCGCCTTCAAGGACGCGCTGATGCACCTGATTCTGCCGGCCATTGTCCTGGGCACCATTCCGCTGGCAGTGATCGCCCGGATGACCCGCTCCTCCATGCTCGAAGTGCTGCGCGAAGACTACATCCGTACGGCCCGCGCCAAGGGCCTGTCACCGGCCCGCGTGGTGTTCGTGCACGGCCTGCGCAACGCGCTGATCCCGGTGCTGACGGTGTTCGGCCTGCAGGTCGGCACCCTGCTGGCCGGTGCGGTACTGACCGAAACCATCTTTTCCTGGCCGGGCATCGGCAAGTGGCTGATCGAAGCCATCGGCGCCCGTGATTACCCCGTGGTACAGAACGGCATCCTGTTGATTGCCTGCCTGGTGATCCTGGTCAACTTCGTCGTGGACATTCTCTACGGCCTGGCCAACCCACGCATCCGTCATCAGCGCTGAGGGCCTCGTCATGACTACCCCACTTCCGAAATCTGTCACCACCCCGGCCACCGCTGTCGACCAGAGCCTGCTCTACCCTTCGCCGTACAAGGAGTTCTGGCAAGCCTTCTCGCGCAACAAGGGTGCGGTCGCCGGGCTGATGTTCATGAGCCTGATCGTGTTCTGCGCGCTGTTCGCACCCTGGGTGGCGCCGCACAACCCCAGCGAGCAGTACCGTGACTTCCTGCTGACCCCGCCGGTGTGGCTCGAAGGCGGCAACTGGCAGTTCATCCTCGGCACCGACGAACTCGGTCGCGACCTGCTCTCGCGCTTGATCCAGGGCTCGCGCCTGTCGCTGCTGATCGGTCTGTCGTCGGTGGTGATCTCGCTGATCCCGGGGATCTTCCTCGGTCTGTTGGCCGGGTTCTTCCCGCGCATCCTCGGGCCGTCGATCATGCGCCTGATGGACGTGATGCTGGCCCTGCCCTCGCTGCTGCTGGCGGTCGCGATCGTCGCCATCCTCGGCCCTGGCCTGATCAACACCGTGATCGCCATCGCCATCGTCTCGTTGCCATCCTATGTGCGCCTGACCCGCGCGGCAGTCATGGGTGAACTGAACCGCGACTACGTCACCGCCGCACGCCTGGCCGGTGCCGGCCTGCCACGGCTGATGTTCGTCACCGTGCTGCCCAACTGCATGGCGCCGCTGATCGTCCAGGCCACCCTGAGCTTCTCTTCGGCGATCCTCGACGCTGCCGCCCTGGGCTTCCTCGGCCTTGGTGTGCAGCCGCCAACCCCCGAGTGGGGCACCATGCTGGCCTCGGCCCGCGACTACATCGAACGCGCCTGGTGGGTCGTGAGCCTGCCTGGCCTGACCATTTTGCTCAGCGTGCTGGCAATCAACCTGATGGGTGACGGACTGCGCGATGCGCTGGACCCGAAACTCAAGAATGCCGCCTGAGGAGATCGCCATGTCACTTCTGCAAATCAAGAATCTGAATGTGCGCTTTGGCGACGCCAATGCGGTACCGGTGGTCGACGGACTGGACCTGTCGGTCAATGAAGGTGAAGTCCTGGCCATCGTCGGCGAATCGGGCTCCGGCAAGTCGGTGACCATGATGGCGTTGATGGGTCTGATCGACGCCCCCGGGCGTATTACCGCCGACGCCCTGACCTTCGACGGCACCAACATGCTCAAGCTCAGCGGCCGGCAACGACGCAAGGTGGTCGGCAAGGATATGGCCATGGTCTTCCAGGACCCGATGACCGCTCTCAACCCCAGCTACACCGTGGGTTTCCAGATCGAGGAAGTCCTGCGCCAGCACCTCGGACTGCGCGGCAAGGCTGCCCGCCAGCGTGCCCTGGAGCTGCTCAAAAAAGTTGAAATCCCTGGCGCCGAAAGCCGCCTGGACGCCTACCCGCACCAGCTTTCCGGCGGCATGAGCCAGCGGGTGGCGATCGCCATGGCGATTGCCGGCGAGCCCAAGCTGCTGATCGCCGACGAACCGACCACCGCCCTCGACGTGACCATCCAGGCGCAGATCATGGAACTGCTGCTCAACCTGCAAAAAGAGCAGAACATGGCCCTGATCCTGATCACCCATGACCTTGCCGTAGTGGCCGAAACAGCCAAACGGGTGTGCGTGATGTACGCAGGCCAGGCCGTGGAAGTGGGTCAGGTGCCCGAACTGTTCGACGTACCGGCGCACCCCTACAGTGAAGCGTTGCTAGCGGCGATCCCCGAGCACAGCCAAGGCGCCGAGCGCCTGGCGACCCTGCCGGGCATCGTCCCCGGGCGCTACGATCGCCCCGAAGGCTGCCTGCTGTCGCCGCGCTGCCCGTACGCGCAGGACAACTGCCGCCGGCAACGGCCAACCCTCGACCCCCAGGCCCATAGCCAGGTGCGTTGTTTCTACCCGCTGAACCAGGAGGTGGCGTAATGACCGTCGTCCTTACCGCCCGTGAACTGACCCGTCACTACGAAGTTTCCCGTGGCCTGTTCAAGGGCCATGCCCTGGTGCGCGCACTCAACGGTGTGTCCTTTGAACTGGAAGCCGGCAAGACCCTGGCTGTGGTTGGCGAGTCCGGCTGTGGCAAGTCGACCCTGGCCCGGGCCCTGACCCTGATCGAAGAGCCGTCTTCCGGTTCGCTGAAGATCGCCGGCCAGGAAGTCGCCGGGGCCAACAAGGCCGAGCGCAAGCAACTGCGCAAGGACGTGCAGATGGTCTTCCAGAGCCCTTACGCCTCGCTCAACCCGCGGCAGAAGATCGGCGACCAGTTGGGCGAACCGCTGCTGATCAACACCAACCTGAGCAAGGCCGAACGCCGCGAGAAGGTGCAGGCGATGATGCAACAGGTCGGCCTGCGCCCCGAGCACTATCAGCGCTACCCGCACATGTTCTCCGGTGGCCAGCGCCAACGTATTGCCCTGGCCCGGGCGATGATGCTGCAACCGAAAGTGCTGGTGGCCGATGAACCGACTTCGGCCCTCGACGTGTCGATCCAGGCCCAGGTGCTGAACCTGTTCATGGACCTGCAGAAGGAGTTCAACACCGCCTACGTGTTCATTTCCCACAACCTGGCGGTGGTGCGCCATGTGGCGGATCAGGTGCTGGTGATGTACCTGGGCCGGCCAGCGGAAATGGGCCCCAAGGAGGATATCTACAGCAAGCCGCTGCACCCTTACACCCAGGCGCTGCTGTCGGCGACACCGACCATTCATCCGGACCCGCTCAAGCCGAAAATCAAGATCGCCGGCGAGCTGCCCAACCCACTGAATCCGCCACCTGGCTGTGCCTTCCACAAGCGCTGCCCGTATGCCACTGAGCGTTGTGCTGCCGAGGAGCCGGCGTTCAGGCAGGTGGGGACGCGGCAGGTGGCGTGCCATTACGCCGAGCAGTTCCTGTAACCGCATCGCGGGTCAAGCCCGCTCCCACAGTGCACTGTGTGGGAGCGGGCTTGACCCGCGATTGGCCCCTCCATCACTATCCAGCAATGACCCCAGACCCAATCCCCGACGGCCCGGAACAAACCCCGGAAACCGCCGCCACCGTCCTGCGCTACCACCTGTGCTGGAAGCATCGCGACCTCGACGGGGTCATGGCCTTGTATCACCCCGATATCCACTACAACGACTTCTTCCAGAACCGCGTCTTGCACCTCGACCAGCTGCGCGAATACGTGCGCGTGAGCATGCCCCGCGAAGCCGATGAAGACATCGTCCACAGTGACCGCATCCGCGTCGACGGCTGCACCGCCTTCATTCAGTACCAGGTCACCCTGCGCGGTGGCGAAGGCCTGGTGGCGTTCCAGTCCAGCGAAGCGATCACCGTGCGCGACGGTTTGATCTGGCGGGTCAACGAGTACGCCTCGCTGGTCCGTGCCCCCAGCCAGGCCCCCGGCCACAACGACCTGCGCCCGGCAGTCAGCCGCTTGGGCCTGTCGCCGCGCCAGCTGAGCTTCATGGCCCAGGACCTGGAACAGTACTTCCGGCACCAGCAACCCTACCTCGACCCGGAGCTGGACCTACAGTGCGTCGCCCGCGAAAGTGGCTACAGCCGTAACCAGATCTCCTACCTGCTCAACCAGGTGCTCGGCCAGAGCTTCTACCGCTACGTCAACCAGGCCCGCCTGCAACACCTGCTGACCAGCCTGGAGGCCAGCACCACAGTCGCGCGTGTCGACGAGCTGGCCTTTGCCGCCGGCTTCAACTCGCTGTCGGCGTTCTACAAGTGTTTTCGTCAGCACACCGGCCTGTCGCCCAAGGCCTACGTGAAGCAGAATTCTCTGCGTGCACGCACGTAAGACACAGCGCCCCGCAAGCTTCTAGGATCGCCACAGACCGTTACCGATGTGGAGCCGAACAATGCTGGCATGGCGCAGTATCAGCCTGTGGATGGACCAACTCGATGAGCCGTTGGCCTCACGCCCGGCGCTGCAACAGGACCTGGACGTCGACGTCTGCATCATCGGCGCTGGCTACACCGGGCTGTGGACCGCCTACTACCTCAAACGCCTGGCGCCGCAACTGAACATCGCCATCGTCGAAGCGCAGATCGCAGGCTTCGGTGCTTCCGGGCGCAATGGCGGCTGGCTGATGGGTAACCTGCTCGGCGAAGACCGCCTGCTCGCCGGCTGCACGCCCGAACAGCGACGCGCCAGCTATGACCTGCTGCACGGCATCCCCGATGAAGTTGCCCAAGTGCTCGAGCGCGAAGGCATCGACTGCGACTACCGCAAAGGTGGCGTGCTGTATTGCGCAGCACGCTACCCCGAGCAGGAAACCAGCCTGCGCACCTACCTGAACAAATGCTACAAACAGGGCCTGAGCGAAGCCGACTACCGCTGGCTGAGCCCCGATGAGCTGGCGCTCCAGCTGCGTATCAGCCGCCCCTATGGCGCAATCTTCAACCCCAATGTCGCCACCATCCAGCCGGCCAAACTGGTACGCGGCCTGGCCCGTACGGTGGAGGCCATGGGCGTGAAACTCTTTGAGAGTAGCCCCGTCACCCAGTGGCGCGCCGGCGAGGTGCGTACGTTGCAGGCACGGGTCAAATGCCAGTGGCTGGTGCCGGCGGTCGAGGGCTACTCGGTCAATCTGCCGCCACTGGGCCGCTATCAAATGCCGGTACAGAGCCTGCTGGTGGCCACCGAACCGCTGCCCGAACAGACCTGGGAGCAGATCGGCCTCAACCGCGGCCAAGCCTTCAGCGAGAACAGCCGTCAGGTCACCTACGGTCAGCGCACCCTCGACAACCGCCTGGTGTTTGGCGCCCGTGGCGGCTACCGCTTCGCCGGGCGCCTGCGTGACAACTTCGACCTCACCGACAGTGAAATCGAACTGCGCCGCTACCTGTTCGGCGAACTGTTCCCGCAGCTCAAGAACGTCGCCATCACCCATGCCTGGGGCGGCAACCTGGGCATGGCCCGGCGCTTCCAGCCGCACATGTTCTGCGACCGCAAACAGCGGATTGCCCTGGCGGGTGGCTACGGCGGCGAAGGCGTCGGCGCCAGCAACCTGGGCGGGCGAACCCTGGCCGACTTGATCCTGGAGCGGCGCAGCGTGCTTACCGAACAGCCCTGGGCCAACCACGACCGGGCCCTGCACAGCCTGCCCGGCTGGGAGCCTGAACCCTGCCGCTGGCTGGGTTACAACGCAATCATCAAGAGTTTCGTCCATGAGGACCAGACCCTCGCCGCCCCCTCCAGCGCCCCCTGGCGCCGACGCCTGGCCAGCGGCGTGGCGGACTTCATGGAAGGCTTCATGCGCTGACTTTTCGTTCCCCCTGCACAGGACTCACCGGTATGAGCATTACCCAGTTCAAGAACACCGACAGCGTCACCCTCGACGACTCCAACCCGGTGGCCGTACCGCTCGGCGAGCCGGTCTCGATCGCCTCGGTAACCTGCGTCGAGCGCAGCGATGGCGTCGAAACCGGCATCTGGGAATGCACCCCGGGGCGCTGGCGCCGGCAGATCGTCCAGCAGGAGTTCTGCCATTTCATCAAGGGCCGCTGCACCTTCACCCCTGACGGTGGCGAACCGCTGAGCATCGAAGCCGGCGACGCCATCCTGCTACCGGCCAACAGCACCGGCACCTGGGATATCCAGGAGACCGTGCGCAAGACCTACGTGCTGATTTTCTGATCATTTGATCGCCTGCCTCCTTCGATAAAAAACAGACCAAGCAAGGAATCCAGACATGCGCCCATTGCTCTTTGCACCACTATTGCTGGCCGCCTCCATCGCCCAGGCGGCCGATACGGTGAAAATCTACAACTGGTCCAGCTACATCGCCCCCGACACCCTCAAGCACTTCCAGCAGGCCAGCGGCATCGTGCCGACCTACGACGTGTTCGACAGCAACGAGACCCTCGACGGCAAGCTGATGACCGGCAACTCCGGCTACGACGTGGTGTTCCCCTCCAACCACTTCATGGCCCGGCAGATCCAGGGCAAGGCGCTCAAACAACTGGACAAGCGCCAGCTGCCCAACTGGAAAAACCTCAACCCGGTGCTGCTCAAGGCCCTGGAGGTCAACGACCCGGGCAACCAGTACGGCTTCCCGTACCTGTGGGGCAGTACCGGGATCGGCTACAACATCGACAAGGTCAAGGCGGTGCTGGGCGACAACGCCCCGGTGGATTCCTGGGACCTGATCTTCAAGCCCGAGTACATCAGCAAGCTGAAAAGCTGCGGCGTGGCGGTGCTCGACAATGGCCCGGAACTACTGCCGATCGCCCTCAACTACCTGGGCCTGGCGCACCACAGCCAAGACCCGAAAGACTACGACAAGGCCAAGCAACTGCTGATGACCGTGCGCCCGTACATCAGCTACTTCCACTCCTCCAAGTACACCGGCGACCTGGCCAACGGCGATATCTGCGTGGTGGTGGGCTTCTCCGGCGATGTGCTGCAGGCCAAGAACCGGGCAGAAGAGGCGAAAAATGGCGTGAAGGTCGGCTATTCGATTCCCAAGGAAGGCGCTCCGATGTGGTTCGACATGGTCGCCATGCCGGCCGACGCACCAGACGAGAAAGCCGGCTACGCCTATATGAACTACCTGCTGCAGCCTGAAGTGATGGCCAACATCAGCAACCATGTGCAGTACGCCAACGGTAACCTCACGGCCGACACCCTGGTCGACCCGGCGCTAAAAGCCAACGGCATGATCTACCCCAGCGACCAGATGCTCGGCAAGCTCTATGCCCTGGAAGCGATGCCGGCCAAGATCGACCGCATCCGCACCCGGATCTGGACCAGCATCAAAGCGGGAAACTAAGCCTTCGGCCAGCTGCAAGCGCCAAGCTTCCAGCTGCAAAAAAAAAAAGCAGACCGCGCACGGTCTGCTCTTTCTTGACGCTTGAAGCTTGAGGCTTGAGGCTTAAGTTAGTGATGCTCGCGGGTCGCGCGGAACTTCACATCCGGCCAGCGCTCTTCCATCAGCGCCAGGTTGACCCGGGTCGGGGCCAGGTAGGTCAGGTGACCGCCACCGTCGATGGCCAGGTTTTCCACGGCCTTGTTCTTGAATTCCTCAAGCTTCTTCTTGTCGTCGCAGCTGATCCAGCGCGCCGACCAGACGGTGATGGGCTCGTAGGCACACTCGACCTTGTACTCTTCCTTCAGGCGGCTGGCGACCACATCGAACTGCAGCACACCGACGGCGCCGAGGATGATGTCGTTGCTGCGCTCGGGGAAGAACACCTGGGTCGCACCCTCTTCAGCCAGTTGCTGCAAGCCCTGGCGCAGTTGCTTGGACTTGAGCGGGTCTTTCAGGCGCACGCGGCGGAACAGTTCCGGAGCGAAGTGCGGAATACCGGTAAAGCCCAGGGCCTCGCCTTCGGTGAAAGTATCGCCGATCTGGATGGTGCCGTGGTTGTGCAGGCCGATGATGTCGCCGGCCCAGGCCTCTTCCAGTTGCTCACGCTCGGAGGAGAAGAAGGTCAGCGCATCGCCGATGCGCAGGTCCTTGCCGGTGCGCACGTGGCGCATTTTCATGCCTTTTTCGTAACGGCCCGAGCAGATACGCATGAAGGCGATACGGTCGCGGTGCTTGGGGTCCATGTTCGCCTGGATCTTGAACACGAAACCGCTGAACTTCTCTTCGGTCGGCTCGACGGCGCGCTCGTTGGCCTCGCGCGGCAGCGGGCGTGGCGCCCAGTCGACGACGGCATCGAGCACGTGGTCGACACCGAAGTTGCCCAGCGCGGTACCGAAGAACACCGGGGTCAGCTCGCCACGCATGAATTCGCCCTGGTCGAACTCGTGGCAGGCGCCCTGCACCAGCTCCAGCTGCTCAAGGAAGCGCTCGTACTCGTCGCCAAGGTGGGCGCGGGCTTCATCGGAGTCGAGCTTCTCGATGATCTTCACCTCGGTGCGCTCATGGCCGTGGCCCGGGGTGTAGACGATGATGTAGTCGCCCGCCAGGTGGTACACGCCCTTGAAATCGCGGTAGCAACCGATCGGCCAGGTGATGGGTGCGGCCTTGATCTTCAGGACCGCTTCGATTTCATCGAGCAGTTCGATCGGGTCGCGGATGTCACGGTCAAGTTTGTTGATGAAGCTGACGATCGGCGTGTCACGCAGGCGGCAGACGTCCATCAGGGCGATGGTCCGTGGCTCGACCCCTTTACCGCCGTCGAGCACCATCAGCGCCGAGTCGACGGCGGTGAGGGTACGGTAGGTATCTTCCGAGAAGTCTTCGTGGCCCGGGGTGTCGAGCAGGTTGATCATGTGCTCGCGATAGGGGAACTGCATCACCGAGGTGGTAATGGAGATACCACGCTGCTTCTCCATTTCCATCCAGTCGGAGGTGGCATGGCGGTCGGACTTTCGCGATTTCACCGTACCGGCAACGGCAATCGCCTTGCCCATCAGCAGGAGCTTCTCGGTGATGGTGGTCTTACCCGCATCGGGGTGGGAAATAATGGCGAAGGTGCGGCGTTTCGCGACTTCGGCGGCCTGGTTGGTCATGGGAAATCGCCTGGCAGGTGATTCAAAAAAAGGGCGCAGATTATAGCCCAAATTTGCCCTCGAACTGAACCGTTGGGTTAATCAGCGCTGGCCAAATGCCGCTTCAGATGGGAACCTTTAAGGCTGTGGAGGCGTCCACTCCCCTGATCCGCAATCGGTCATGACCGTTCGTCAGGGTTGGTTTCACCGGCACTACGAGCCTGACGAGGCTTCGCTTATGGCGTGTTCCGCTCCGTTTTCGGACAACGCGCTGCTTATCGCGATCACACTGCCTGCCGCCTGGAATGGTGGCTGCCACGGGAGTGTGTTCGCCGACAACAAAAGGAGTCCGCCTGTGGCTAAAAGCTATGGCAAGGGGCTGATGGGATGTGCCTTCGTGCTCGTCATCCTGGCCCTGCTGATCCACTGGATCGGCATCGATACGATCGCGCACTACCGCGCCGATCTGTGGTTCTACCTGCAAGCGCACCTGATGCTGGTGTTGCTGTCGATGGTGGCGGCGCTAGCCGTGGGCATACCCGCTGGGATTGCCTTGAGTCGACCACATCGGGTCGACCGCGCCGAACGCTTCATGCAGTTTTTCAACATTGGCAACACCATCCCCCCTTTGGCCGTTCTGGCCATCGCCCTGAGTTTCCTGGGCATTGGCGCCGGTCCCGCCGTCTTCGCGCTGTTCCTCGCCTCCCTCCTGCCCATCGTACGCAACACCTACGAAGGCCTGAAAAACGTTCCCGCCTCGCTCAAGGAAGCCGCCACCGGTATCGGCATGACCCCGCGCCAGACCCTTTGGCGGGTCGAGTTGCCCAACGCCGTGCCGATCATCGTCGGCGGTGTGCGGGTGGCCCTGGCGATCAACGTCGGTACCGCGCCGCTGTCGTTCCTGATTGGCGCCAATAGCCTGGGCAGCCTGATTTTCCCCGGCATTGCCCTGAACAATCAGCCGCAACTGCTGCTCGGCGCTGCCTGTACCGCCCTGCTCGCCCTGGTGCTCGACGCCCTGGTGGCGCAGTCCAGCCGCCGTTGGCTTGAACGCGGCCTGGCCCACTAAGCGAAGGAGCTCCCATGAAAAGAATCGCCTTGTTGCTGGGCGCGGCCCTGCTGTTCGCAGGATTTGCCCAGGCCGCGACCAAACCTGTGATCCGCCTCGGTGCGCGGGTCTTCACTGAACAGACGGTGCTGGCTGAAATCACTGCCCAGTACCTCAACCAGAACGGCTTTGACGTGCGTATCACCGGCGGCCTGGGCAGCAACCTTGCCCGCAGCGCCCACGAAACCGGCCAGCTGGACATGGTCTGGGAATACACCGGTGTTTCGCTGGTGTCCTACAACCATATCGACGAACGCATGCCCAGCGCCGCCGCCACCTACGCCAGGGTCAAGGAACTGGATGCCAAGAAAGACCTGATCTGGCTGACGCCGTCGAAGTTCAGCAACACCTATGCCCTGGCCCTGCCGCGCAAGGTCGCTGAGCAATACCCGCAGGTCAACAGCATCAGCGAACTGAACCAGGTGCTGCGCGACGAGCAGGGCCGCATCCACGTGGTGGCCCTGGACACCGAGTTCGCCAACCGTCCCGATGGCCTGGTGGGCCTGAGCGAAACCTACGACCTGCAGCTGACCCGCCGCGACATCCGCCAGATGGACGCCGGCCTGGTCTACACCGCGCTACGCAACGGCCAGGTGTTCAGCGGCCTGGTGTACACCACCGACGGGCGCCTGAGCGCCTTTGACCTCAAGCTGCTGGAAGACGACAAGCACTACTTCCCCGATTACACCGCAGCCCCGGTGGTGCGCAAGGCCGTGCTCGACGCCCACCCGCAACTGGCCAGCCTGCTCAAGCCCCTGGCCGAACAGCTCGACGACGAAACCATGCGCCAGCTCAACGCCAAGGTCGATGTCGAACACCAGAGCCCGGGCAAAGTCGCCGCCGAGTACCTGCGCCAGCATCCTCCCGCACAGGAGCAGCCATAACATGCTCGATACCTTTACCCACCTGGACTGGGCCCAGGTCCTGCACCTGACCTGGCAACACATCACCCTGGTCGGCATCGCCGTCAGCCTGGCGATTGTCGTCGGCGTGCCGCTGGGCATCCTCATGACCCGCTTCCCGGCTCTCGCCGGCCCGCTGCAAGCCGCCGCCACGGTGCTGCTGACCATCCCCTCGATCGCCCTGTTCGGCCTGCTGCTGCCGTTCTACTCCACGTTCGGCCAGGGCCTGGGGCCACTACCGGCGATTACGGCGGTGTTTCTGTATTCGCTGTTGCCGATCCTGCGCAACACCTACCTGGCCCTGACCAACGTCGAGCCGGGCATCCGGGAAGCCGCCCGCGGCATCGGCATGACCTTCGGCCAGCGCCTGCGCATGGTCGAGTTGCCCATCGCCGTGCCGGTGATCCTCGCCGGTGTACGTACCGCCGTGGTGATGAACATCGGCGTCATGACCATCGCCGCGACCATCGGCGCCGGTGGCCTGGGCGTACTCATCCTCACCTCCATCAGCCGCAGCGACATGTCGATGCTGCTGGTCGGTGCCGTGCTGGTGAGCCTTTTGGCCATCATCGCCGACCTGCTGCTGCAAATCCTGCAACGTGCCCTGACTCCAGAAGGACTGCGCAAATGATCGAACTCCAGAACCTCAGCAAGACCTTCCACGCCAACGGCAAGGACGTCAAAGCCGTCGACTCCGTGAGCCTGACCGTCAACGAAGGCGAGATCTGCGTGTTCCTCGGCCCGTCCGGTTGCGGCAAGAGCACCACGCTGAAGATGATCAACCGCCTGATTGCGCCGACCTCCGGCAAGGTGCTGATCAACGGCGAAGACACCACCGGCCTCGACGAGGTGACCCTGCGCCGGCGCATCGGCTATGTGATCCAGCAGATCGGCCTGTTCCCCAACATGACCATCGAGGAGAACATCACCGTGGTCCCGCGCCTGCTCGGCTGGAACCCGCAAAAATGCCACGATCGCGCCCGCGAGCTGATGAGCATGATCAAGCTCGAACCCAAGCAGTACCTGCAGCGTTACCCCCGAGAGTTGTCCGGTGGCCAGCAACAGCGCATCGGCGTGATCCGCGCCCTGGCCGCCGAAGCACCGTTGCTGCTGATGGACGAGCCGTTCGGCGCGGTCGACCCGATCAACCGCGAGATGATCCAGAACGAGTTCTTCGAGATGCAGCGGGCGTTGAACAAGACCGTGATCATGGTCAGCCACGACATCGACGAGGCGATCAAGCTGGGTGACAAGATTGCGATTTTCCGCGCCGGCAAGCTGATCCAGATCGACCACCCGGACACCCTGCTGGCCCATCCTGCGGACGATTTTGTCAGCAACTTCGTTGGCCAGGACAGCACCCTCAAGCGCCTGCTGCTGGTGCGTGCCGAAGACGCCGCCGACAACGCGCCGGCGGTAAGCCCGCAAACGCCGGTGGCCGATGCATTGGAACTGATGGACGAACATGACCGTCGCTACCTGGTGGTCACCGACGGGCAGAACAAAGCCATGGGCTATGTGCGCCGTCGCGACCTGCATCGCCAGCAAGGCACCTGCGCCGACTTCCTGCGTACCTTCAACGCCACCGCCTCGCACGATGAGCACCTGCGCATCCTGCTGTCGCGGATGTACGAATTCAATCGCTCGTGGTTGCCGGTGCTGGATGCCGAGCAGGTGTTCCTCGGCGAGGTGACCCAGGAATCGATTGCCGCCTACCTGAGTTCGGGGCGTTCGCGTGGGGGCAAGACCTGCATTGTCTCGCCGGCACAAGCGCTGGCCTGACACTGAAAAGCATCGCTGGCAAGCCAGCTCCCACAGGGTCCGGTGTCCACCTACCCTGTGGGAGCCGGTCTTGCCAGCGGCCCCTGCTGCTTAAAACCCTACACTGGCCTGCACATAGAAGGTGCGCGGCTCACCCAGGTAGATCCCCGCGTTGTTGTCGCTGGAGCGGGTGTAGTACTGCTTGTCGAAGATGTTCTTCACCCCGGCCGCCAGCTTGAGGTTCGACAGTTCCTTGCCGAAGTCATAGCCGCCGCGCGCCGCCCAGGTCACGTAGCCCGGAATGTCGCCGTACTGGCCATCGGCACTCGGCTCGGTGATGTAGTTGCCGTTGAAGCTGCCGTCGGCATTCATGCCGGTACCCGGTGCGCGCTGTTTCGATTGGGCGTAGGCATCCAGGTTCCAGGTCCAGCGATTGATCTCATAGCGCAGCCCGGCATTGACGATCTGCCGCGAGTAAAACGGCAGGTCGCGCCCCTTGAAGCCCGGGATCTCGCCTTCATAGGTGGCACGGGTGTAGGTGAAGCCGGCATTGGCGCTCAGCCCCTGCAGACGCGGATCAAGCCCCGACAGGTCGTAATGCATCGAGGCTTCGATGCCCTGGTGCTTGGTCGCCCCGAGGTTGGTCCAGCCGATGTCGTTGCTGATGTACTGCAGCTCATCATCGAAGTCGATGTAGAACGCGGTCAGCTCACCCCCCCAAGTGCCGTTGTTGTAGCGGGTACCCACTTCATAGGTCTTGGCTTTCTCGGCTTGCAGGCCGTTGGCGGTCTGATCGCCGCTGCCGCCCTGGCCAAGCTGGAAGTACTGCAGGCTGCCGAACGAGGTTTCGTAGTTGGCGAACAGCTTCCACTCATCGGACAGGTGATACATCACGCTCAGTGCCGGCAGCGGTTCGTTGCTGGTCACGCTGCGGTTCTTTTCCTGCACCGGCACACCGTTGGTGCCGCGCACCGGGCGCTCGTGCCAGTCGGTGTTGATGTGCTCGAAGCGAATGCCCGGGGTGATGGTCCAGTTGCCGACATCGATCTTGTCATCGATGTAATAAGCGCTGGCTTCGGTACCGCCGGTTCGGTCCTGGAACACATGGCCGTCGGAGGTCGGGGTGACGGTCGGCACGTTGTTGATCAGCGCCAGGCGGGTCGACTGCTCGTGCATCGCCTCTTTCAGGTAACGGTAACCGACGCTGACTTCCTGAGTGGTGGGGCCGGCGAAGAAGATCCGTGAAACCCGTGGCTCAATGGCGAAGGTGTGGTAGCTGCGCGGGTACGACGACAGGGTCTTCTGGTCGCGGGCAGCGATGCTGCTGCCACGGAAGCTGTCGGTGTAGTAGGTCTGCACTTCGAACTGGGTGACGTCGTCGATCTGGCGCAGGTACTTGAAGGATACGTCCTTGCGTCGGCCGCTGAACGTGTCGTAATCGCGGTCGGACTGGTACGGGTCGTCGTCGAATTGGGCCTGGGTCAGGCCGCCGGGCATGTCGGCCTTGGCGTCGTAGTAATGGAAGTTGAGCCAGAACTCGTCGCTGTCGGTGACTGCCCAATGGGTCTTGAGCAACACGTCATCGATGTCGTTGTCGTTGTTGCTGCTGCGGTAGCCGTTGCCATTGACTCCGGAGTACAGCAAGGCTGCCCCCAGGCCATTGTCGGCGGTGCCGCCGAGGAAAGCCGATTCGATATGCTTCCAGCCACCATGGCGGGAAGTTTCCATCGTCGTGGACAGCTCGCCGGTGGCTTTCTCGGGGATCGCCCGGGTGACGAAGTTGATCACCCCGCCGACGTTCTGCGGGCCATAGCGCACGGAGCCGGCACCACGCACCACGTCGATGCTGTCGAGGTTGCCGGAAGAGATCGGTGCCATCGACAGTTGTGGTTGGCCGTAGGGCGCAAACGCCGCCGGGATGCCGTCGATCAACACCGTGGAGCGTGGCGACAGACGCGAGGTCAGACCGCGCACGCCGACGTTCAAGGCGATATCACTGCCGCCAGTGCCATTGGAGTCCTGCACCTGGACACCCGGCACGCCGCGCAGTACATCGCGAACGTTCAGCGCGCCCTGCTCGATCATTGCTTCGCGGCGCACCACGGTACGGGCGCCGGGATGGTTGTGGACCACGGTTTCTTCGGCACTGCCGAGCCAGTCACCGACCACCTTGACGTCGGTGGGCGCCAGCTCCAGGCTGCCGGTGGTCAAGGTCCCGGCAGTCTGCAGCGGGTGCAGGACGACGGTGCCCTGGGAGATTTCATAGGTCAGGCCGCTGCCCTCAAGCAAGGCTTGCAGCGCTTCTTCCGGCTGCAGGCTGCCGGACACTGCCGGTGCCTGTTTACCGGCCACCAGTTCGGGGCTGAAGAACAGCTGCAGCGAAGTCTGCTGGCCCAACTGGCTCAAGGCCCAAGCCAGGGGTTGAGCCTGGATCTGGATGCTGGCCGGTGCCGCTGCAGCATAGCTGCTGGCAACACCGCCACTGACAGCCAGGGCCAGGGCCAGAGGCAACCAGCGGCTAGAACGCGGGGAAAACTTGTTGTTGTTCACGTCGTCGAGAGGTCCTAAGGGTCCACATAGATGTCAATGCCATGCAAATGGAAATGCTTGGCAGTTGCAGTTGGACAGGAAGACGAACAACTGGAAAAAAACCTGAATCTATTTTGCGATTATTTCGCTGGAGCCATCGGCATGGGTCTTGATCGCCACTGGCAGGATGCTCGGCAGCGCCCGCAGCAAGGCGTCGGTATCGTTGGCATTGAAGGTGCTGCTCAGGCGTAGCGCGGCAACACTGCCTGGGGCGACACGCAGGGGCTGCTCACGGTAGCGCGAGACGTCCTTGACCACCTCGCTGAGCGGCGCATCGTTGAACACCAGCTTGCCCTTGCGCCACGCGGTCACTGCTGCGGCATCTACCGCGTAGGGCGCCGCCACCTGGCCTTGGGCATCGATATGCGAACCGAGCCCGGCGGTCAGCAGAGCCCTGGAGGCATCGCGGCCTTCGACCCGCACCGAGCCGTTTTCGACCGTCACACGGGTTTGCTCCGGGTCCTGGCGAACATCGAAGCGGGTGCCGGTCACCGTCACTGTGCCGTTGCCGGTGCTGACCACGAATGGCCGCTCGCTGTCGTGGGCGACGCTGAACATCACCTCGCCCTTGAGCAACTGGATATACCGCTGACCGGCGCTGAACTGCACCGCCAACTGCGTTCGGCCGTTGACTTCAAGCTGCGAACCGTCGGGCAAGTTCAGCTGGCGCCGCTCGCCCAGGGCCGTCTGCAATTGCTCCTGGTAATTGAGCTGATGCTCTTGCCAGCCAAACCAGCTCAAGCCCAGCGCCAGGGTCGCGATACCAGCCGCCAGCGCCTGGCGGACAAAACGCCGACGTGGCAACCGGCTGACCGGATCGGCCTGGCAAAGGGCCTCAAGATGCGCGCGCGGCACGTGCCCGGCAGCGCCCCAGAGCGTGCCAAGCAGATCGAACTCGTATTGATGCTGCCGGTGCTCGGCCAGCCAGCGCTGCAGTTCGTCCTGTTGCGCCGGCGCCAGCGCGCCATCACGGCTGCGGGCAAACCATTGGGCCGCCTGCTCGCGCACGCGCTCGCTGCCGCAACGGCACGCGTCCTGATTCATGAAAACATTCGCCTGACTCATCTCGTCGACACATCCAGGTGCTCACGCAGATGCCGGAGCGTGCGGATCATATACTTTTCGACCATGTTCTTGGTCAAGCCCATGCGCTCGGCGATCTCCGCCTGGGTCAGGCCTTCGAGCTTCTGCCAGATGAACACCCGCCGGCAGTTGAGGGGCAACTCGGCCAGGGCACGTTCGACACTGTCGGCCAGCTCCAGTGCATGCATATATGCCTCCGGATCACCGCTGGCACTGCCGCCCGCTTCGAACGTGTCCTGCTCAAGGGCCTGGCGGCGGTCTTCGCGGCGGTAGCCGTCCACCGCAATGTTGCGCGCGGTCTGGTGCAGGTAGGCCCGCGGTTGCTCGACTCCGGCCCGGTCGTTTTCCAGTACCCGCACAAATGCGTCATGTGCCAGGTCCTCGGCCTGCTGACGACTGCGCAGTTTGCGCGTCCAGGTACCGATCAGCTCATGGTAGTGGTCGAGAAAGCCTTTGTGTCGCGACACGATGCACAGGTCTTCGCAGGCGAGGAGGAGGAGTGGCGCGAATAGTAATGTTTCTTATTAAGACCGGCAATCGAAGATCGCTGCTGCCGACGAAGCGCCCGGCGGGAAAAAAATCGACGAAAAAGTGTGTCGACGACCAGCTGTCAGGGCGGAAAAAAATATGAACGGCCACCGATGAAACGCATGCTGCGCTTGAGCGTCGTTGCGCCCCCAAATGACCGATATTTACCGCACTTTCGCCACCAACTTCGACCATTGCATCCATTTGCGTGTTCTACGGGAGATCCAGGCGTATACCGGTATTTTTAACGCTTTTGTCATCAAATTGAACATCTACTGTTTACCTGGGTCGGTAACAAAGTGGCTGGCCGCCCCGGGGCGACGGACGTGTGCAAAAACGCGACATTTTTTGTTGATCTCAAGCCCCTCAGGTCCTAAAGTTCGCGCCGAACGTCCATGCTGGAAACGATCCATCCGGCTCAAGTACTGACGACGAGACAGCAAGGTCACCCGTAGCTCGCTTTATCACGCACGGATGACCTTTTTGCTTTCGGCGACATGCCTTGGGAAGTAGGCGAACCAAAGTGGGGATACGGAGGACGTTCAGTTGCAGCCACTTATTTTTTCAGTTTGCCCATGGAGTCCCTAAGCATGTCGATTCAGGTCGAAGACTACTTCGCGCGCGATACCTTCCAGAAAATGAAGGCGTTCGCCGACAAGCAAGAAACCCCGTTCGTGCTCATCGACACGCAGATGATCAGCCAGGCCTATGACGACCTGCGCGCCGGTTTCGAATTCGCCAAGGTCTACTACGCGGTCAAGGCCAACCCGGCCGTGGAGATCATCGACCTGCTCAAGGAAAAGGGCTCGAGCTTCGACATCGCCTCGATCTACGAGCTGGACAAGGTGATGGGCCGCGGCGTCAGCGCCGATCGCATCAGCTACGGCAACACCATCAAGAAATCCAAGGACATTCGCTACTTCTACGAGAAGGGCGTGCGCCTGTACGCCACCGACTCCGAAGCCGACCTGCGCAATATCGCCAAGGCCGCCCCGGGCTCGAAAGTCTACGTGCGCATCCTCACCGAAGGCTCGACCACCGCCGACTGGCCACTGTCGCGCAAGTTCGGCTGCCAGACCGACATGGCTATGGACCTGCTTATCCTCGCCCGCGACCTGGGCCTGGTGCCATACGGCGTGTCGTTCCACGTCGGCTCGCAGCAGCGCGACATCAGCGTCTGGGACGCAGCCATCGCCAAAGTGAAAGTGATCTTCGAGCGCCTGAAAGAAGAAGACGGCATCGAACTCAAGCTGATCAACATGGGTGGCGGCTTCCCGGCCAACTACATCACCCGTACCAACAGCCTGGAAACCTACGCCGAAGAGATCATTCGCTTCCTCAAGGAAGACTTCGGCGACGACCTGCCGGAAATCATCCTCGAGCCAGGCCGTTCGCTGATTGCCAACGCCGGCATCCTGGTCAGTGAAGTGGTGCTGGTGGCGCGTAAATCGCGTACCGCTGTCGAGCGCTGGGTGTACACCGACGTGGGCAAGTTCTCCGGCCTGATCGAAACCATGGACGAGTCCATCAAGTTCCCGATCTGGACCGAGAAGAAAGGCGAGATGGAAGAAGTGGTGATCGCAGGCCCTACCTGCGACAGCGCCGACATCATGTACGAGCACTACAAGTACGGCCTGCCGCTGAACCTGGCAATCGGTGACCGCCTGTACTGGCTGTCGACCGGTGCCTACACCACCAGCTACAGCGCGGTGGAATTCAACGGCTTTCCGCCGTTGAAGGCCTACTACTTGTAATCTAGCCGCGATGGCGACACCTCCTGTCGCCATCGCAACCCTTGAGCGTCAACGACGCTCTTCGCCAACGGATTGAATATCCAGTGTGAATTCAAGCACGTCTCCGTTTTCGGCATTCAAAAAGCAGTACCAGTGATCGCGCACCTGTCGCCGGGTGTGTGCGCGCAAAGGTTTTTTGCGATTTGCCAACAGGTGCATACGTGAGTGGAGTCCGGGCTCTACAGTAAACCCGTTGAATTGGACGTCGCCCATCCACCAATGGGCAAGCGGTTCGCTACCGGGCGCATACAGTCCGACATAGCTATTCTGACTCAGGTCCAGGCGATAGTTGTGATAAGCCTCATGGCGAGCCCATCGTCTGATTTCGTATCCCAGGCTTCCATCGGCATGGCGAAAACAGCCGAACCAGAACGGCTGCGGTGATAACGGAAAATCAGTAGCCGTCACCCAACCTGTTTGATTGGGCAACACTTCGCCTGGTTGGAAAGGATTTCCACCGGGACGGACAGGTTTGAGTTCACTCGCTTCGACGCGCCCCCGATAACCGGGCGAGGTACATGCTATTGAGGCGAGAAAAGACAGATGCTGCAAGTAAGTCGTCATGATCGAGTGCTCTTTCTGCATTGCCGAGATAGGCAGCCCAGTCGACGTTAGGTCAACCTCTCGCTCGCTATCAGCTTGCACACTTTCCCCGTTTGCCTGCTGCAGATGGCCGACAGCATGTACGAGCACTGTAAGTACCGCCTGCCGCGATCGGTGACCGCCTGTACTAGCTGTCGACCGGTGCCTACACCACCCGCTACAACGCGGTGGAGTTCAACGGCTTCGCGCCATTGAAAGCCTATGACCGGTAGTACCTGAGCGAGGGCGGCGACAAGCGCCGCCCTCATCAATGGCACAAGAGCAAATGTCAGAGCAGATAGATGTCAGTGGCGACCATGCTCAAGCGGCTCCCCTCATCGACATTGAGAAACTTGTCGCCATTGAAGGACTCGTAGTTTCCCGCCAGATGGCCTCTATGGTCACGCAAATAGAACTGCAGCCGATTGCTGCCGTCCCAATCACCGATGGTCTCGAGTTTCCAGAATGGCGAGGCATCGTTTTCATACAATCCGATGTAGCCATTACGGCTGACGCCCAACTTGCGACCGTAGTAGTTTTCCACGTTCGAATCGCAACTGATGCGGTAGTGAATTCGATCACCTCGCGTCTCCAGGTAGTCGAAGCGAAATCTCGCACCGCTGACATCGCGCCTGTTCCTGGCGGTGATCACCTGCAACCAGCCGCTAGTGGCAAGGTCGACAATGATGCTTCGGCTGGTGCGCGAGATGCCGACCTGCCCTTGATGTCCGGGGGTCGTGCTGTTCAGATACGCATGGAATGAGTGCTTTCGAGGGTCTTTCATAATGGCCTCCTGGCCTGGGTAGACGGTCAACGGAAACGACCTCCGCCCACCTTATCCCTGCCCAGTGCCTAGCCCCACCACGCAGGCTTTCCTCAAGGGGAAACCTTCGTTCATCAAGTCCGCGCGGTGTCGATTTGCGCCGTAATGCAAAACCTGGGGCATCACCACCGCCAAGCTTTGCGCATCTATCATTCACGCACGGCTGGGGTTATCAGTATATTAAGCAACGCTTACAGGAGCGCCTTGACCCTGACCGCGAAGCTCAGTGGCTTACCTTCATAAGCATTTAAAAACCTGTCGCCGTCCCGATGACTGTAGTAGTCCTTTACCTCGTGGCCCTCGTAGTCACGCAGGATGAAGTGGCGTTCACTGCCACCGTACCACTCTGCGAGCGGCTGAACTTTCCAGAAGAAGGTAATTTCGTTTTTTCCGTATAACCCGAGATAGCCGCCACTACTTCTTCCCAGCGTCTTCCCCAGGTAACCGTCAACCTTGGATGCACAGGTAATGTCGTAATGAATCCGGTCACCTTGATCTTCAACGAACTGAAAACGAAAGTTGATCGGCCGTACCCGCTGCCCATGCCCAACAATCTGTAGCCAGCCACTTTCTGCAAAATCAAACTCGGTACGCTGTGCACTGATGCCAATCTGACCTGAACGGCCGGATTTTGTTGAGTACAGGGTCGCGATAAACGATTTATCAACGTGATCAACCATTCTAAAGTCCTTTTAGATTTAGGCCAGGTACTCGATCTTGGGCGTTCCGTCACAAGCAGCGCAGACTGCATTGATTCCCTGGAAACTCATCGAAGACTTCCCGTCTAACGGTGAAACTGCATGAGCGCCAGACGCTGCTCATAGGCACGCAGGACAGGCAGCAGGCGCGAGCGCTGGACCTGCTGCAAGGTGGATACGCTACTGAGCAGGAAATTCTGATTGCCGCCCTGCAGAGCTTTGTCAAACCAGAGCATTGCGTCATCGAACTGATTGCGCTCCATCAGCACCGTGGCATAGCTGAACTGCCCGCGAAAATCCCCCGCCTCGGCTGAACGGCGATACCAGTCGAGAGCCATGCCGACGTCGCTTTCACAGGCCAGCCCCTGCTCCAGGTAACGGCCATACAGGTTCATCGACTTGGCATGGCCCATATGGGCGGCTTGTCGATAGCAGCGCAATGCCAAGGGATGGTTCTGAACCACCCCACGACCGGTACCCAGCAGGTTGGCGTAGTTGTACAAGCCCCAGTCCAGCCCCATTTCAGCAGCCCGGCGATAGGCCGTGGCTGCAGTCGAGACATCTGGCGCCCCTCCCCAGCCATGCTCCAGGCAACGCCCGAGCATGTTGTGCGCCATGGCACTGCCACGCTTGGCGGCGATGGCAAACCAGCGCCGGGCCAGGGCCGGGTCTTTCTCGATGCCACGCCCGTCGAGAAGGATCTGTCCAAGCAGCACCTGCGCCTCGACGATGTCCTGCCCCGCGGCGGCCAGCAATGCCTGGGCAGCTTTGCCCGGGCTGTGTTCGAGCATCTGGGCGATCTGTGCGCAGTCCAGTTCCTGGCGGTTGCGCAAGGCGAAAGTCATGGCTCAGACCTCGACCCAGCGGCGCAACAGGTTGTGGTAGGTGCCGGTCAGCTGGATCAGCGCCGGGTGATCAGGCACATCGGCGCCCAGCTGCTGGATGGCCTGGTCCATCTCGTACAGCAACGCACGCTGGCTGTCTTCGCGCACCAGGCTCTGGGTCCAGAAAAACGCCGCATAACGCGCCCCACGGGTCACCGGGTTGACCTTGTGCAGGCTGGTGCCCGGGTACAACACCAGGTCGCCCGCTGCCAGCTTCACCTGCTGCACGCCATAGGTGTCCTGGATCACCAGCTCACCGCCGTCGTAGTCCTCGGGGTTGCTCAGGAACAGCGTCGAGGACAGGTCCGTACGCACCCGCTCGTGGCTGCCTTGGGGTTGGCGCAAGGCGTTGTCGATGTGAAAACCGAAGCTGCCGCCCTCTCGATAGCAATTGATCAGCGGCGGGAACACCTTGTGCGGCAAGGCCGCCGACATGAATTGCGGATGCTGCCACAAGCGTTCGATCAGCGCCGTGCCAATTTCCTTGGCCAGCGGGTGGCCTTCGGGCAACTGCAGGTTGTGCTTGGCCTTGGCCGACTGGTAACCCGCGGTGATCTTGCCGTCGGCCCATTCGGTTTGTTCCAGCGCCTCACGAATACGCTGAACCTCCTCGGTGGAAAACAGGCCGGAAATAGGTAGCAGCATGGCACAGCACCTGAAGGTGAAAGGATGCCAATGGTATTGATTCCCATTGACTCTCTACAAGCTCTTTCGGCCGAAGGGGCACTATCAGGATCGAACATGGCCTGAGTGCGAACGTCCACTTCAGATTGGTGCGTGCAGCAAGCCCCGTTCATTTAGGTGAGCTGGGCTTTTGTGTATCAAGGCATAATGCGCGTCGCATTCGCATTTGCGACACGACAAGGTGATTGATGTGGTGAAGAAATCCCTGTTTCAACTGCACTGGTTCTTCGGCATTACTGCCGGCCTGGTGCTGGCGCTGATGGGCATTACCGGTGCCATCTGGTCGTTCCAGGATGAGCTGCTGGAACTGTTCAACCCCGAGGTACTTACCGTCGAGGTACGTCAGCAAGGCGTACTGCCGATGCCTGAGCTGGTGCGCAGGATCGAGACCGAGCAAGGCGACAAGGTCGCCATGCTCTGGGTCCAGCCGCGTAGCGACAGGGCCGCGCGGGTTTTCTTCACCCCTCCTCCCGGCGAGCGTCGGGGCGTGTTGCGCTATGCCGACCCGTACACCGGCAAGCTGCAGGGCGAGGTAGCCGGTCAGGGCTTTTTCGACCTGATGCTGCAGTTGCACCGCTTCCTGGCCATGGGTGATAGCGGCCGACAGATCACGGGCGCCTGTACCCTGATGCTGATTTTTTTCTGCCTCTCGGGCCTCTACCTGCGCTGGCCGCGCAAGGCACTGAACTGGCGGACCTGGCTGACCCTGGACTGGGCGAAAAAAGGCCGCGCCTTCAACTGGGACCTGCACGCCGTGGCCGGTACCTGGTGCTTGCTGTTCTATCTGCTGTTTGCCCTCACCGGCCTGTTCTGGAGCTACGAGTGGTACCGCGAAGGCCTGAACAAGCTGCTCGCCGACAGCCCGGCTGCTGGTCAGCAACACAAGCGCGGCGAAGGCCGCGGCGGGCGCCCGGGTGGTGCCCTGGGCAAGGACGCCAAGCCGCTGGTGGTCGACTACGACGCCGTCTGGGCCAGCCTGCAGGCCGCTGCCGGCCCCGACATGACCAGCTACAACCTGCGCCTGCCGCCAGCCGGCGGGCAACCGGCAACGATCTTCTACCTGCTTGAAGGCGCCGAACACGAACGCGCGCTCAACACCCTGAGCATCGACCCGGCCAGCGGCCAGGTGAAGACCAACGAGCGCTACGCCGACAAGTCGTTCAAGGCACAGCTATTGGCCAGCGTCTATGCCCTGCACGTGGGCAGCTACTTTGGCCTGACCGGGCGGATTCTGGTGACTATCGCCAGTTTGAGCATGCCGCTGTTCTTCGTCACCGGCTGGCTGTTGTACCTGGACCGCCGGCGTAAAAAGCGCCAGGTTCGCGCTGCACGAGGCAATCTCGCGCCTGCGAACGGGCAAGACGGCGGCTGGCTGGTAGGCTTTGCCAGCCAGAGCGGCTTTGCCGAGCAACTGGCCTGGCAAAGCGCAGGGCAACTGCAGGCTGCCGGCGTCGCGGTACAGGTCCGGCCCCTGGCCGAGCTGACCGAGCAGGACTTGAACCAGGCCCGGCAAGCGCTGTTCGTGGTCAGCACCTTCGGTGACGGCGAAGCTCCCGACAGCGCCCGCGGCTTTGAACGTAAAGTGCTTGGACAGCCCTGGGCCCTGGGTAATCTGAACTATGCCCTGCTCGCCCTGGGCGACCGCCAGTACCCGCATTTCTGCGGCTTTGCCCGGCGCCTGCAGGCCTGGCTAGGCGAGCGCGGTGCCACTAGCGCCTTCACCCCGGTAGAAGTCGACAGCGCTGACCCGGCGGCCTTGCAGCACTGGCAACAAGAACTTGCGAAAATCACCGCAAGCACGCCGCCTGTTGCCTGGCAAGCACCCGAGTTCGGCAACTGGACCCTTGTCAGTCGAGAATTGATCAATCCGGGCAGCCAGGGCTCGGCGGTCTATCTGCTCGGCCTCACGCCTGAGCAACCCGCGCAGTGGGAAGCTGGAGACCTGGTGGAGATCCTCCCCCGCAACAATACCCGGAGCCTTGAGCTGTTCCTCAAGGGCCTGGGGCTTGATGGCGAAACTTGCGTGCAGGTCGAAGGCCTGCAGGAGAGCCTGCTGCAGGCCCTGGCCAGCCGCCAGTTGCCGAAAAGCCGCGAGCACCTGGTCGGCCTGCACGCCCAGGCCCTGGTCGATGCGCTGATCCCGCTGGCTGCTCGGGAATACTCGATTGCTTCGATCGCCAGTGACGGCGTGCTAGAGCTGATCGTACGCCAGGAACGCCACCCTGACGGCAGCCTGGGCCTGGGTTCGGGCTGGCTGACCGAGCACCTGGCTGTGGATAACAGCGTCAGCCTGCGCCTGCGCCGCAACAGCGGTTTCCACCTGCCGGCACCGGCAACGCCAATGATCCTGATCGGCAACGGTACCGGGCTGGCCGGGCTGCGCAGCCTGCTCAAGGGCCGCATCGTGGCCGGCGAGCAGCGCAACTGGCTGCTGTTCGGCGAACGCAACCAGGCGTATGACTTTCTCTGCGGGGATGAGCTGCAGGGCTGGCAGCGCAGCGCTGATCTGGCGCGGCTGGACCTGGCCTTTTCTCGCGATCAGAGCCACAAGGTCTACGTGCAGGACCGCTTGCGCGAACAGGCGCCAGAGCTGCGGCGCTGGCTGGATCAGGGCGCGTCGATCTACATCTGCGGCAGTTTGCAGGGCATGGCCAGTGGCGTCGATGAGGTGCTCAACGAGGTGCTGGGGGCTGCCGAGGTTGAACGGCTGATCGAGCTGGGGCGCTATCGGCGGGATGTGTACTAAGCCTTGAGGGCCCCATCGCGGGTCAAGCCCGCTCCCACAGGTCTGGTATGGGAGCGGGCTTGCCTGCGATTGCGATCAATGCAGATCGAAGGTATCGGCATCCAGATTGGCCGGAAACCGCGCGCGGTAGGCCGCAAGGTCCGTCGCGCTGAGCACGACGGTAAACACCCCGTCAGCCTCCCCTGCACTCAGCAGGCTCTCTCCCTGGAAGTCCAGTACCTGGCTGTCGCCGGTGTAGGCAAAGCCCTTGCCGTCGGTACCCACGCGGTTCACCGCCGCCACGTAGCAGAGGTTCTCGATGCCCCGCGCCGGCAACAGGCGGTTCCAGTGCTGGCGACGGGCGGCCGGCCAGTTGGCGGTGTACAGCAGCAGGTCGGTGTCCTGGGCATCGCGGCTCCATACCGGGAACCGCAGGTCGTAGCAGATCAACGGCCGGACCCGCCAGCCCTTGATCTCGAACTGCACCTGGCGTTCGCCTGGGGTGTAGTGCTTGTGCTCACCGGCCATGCGGAACAGGTGGCGCTTGTCGTAGAACAGGATCTCGCCATCGGGCCGCGCCCACAGCAGGCGATTGCGGTGGCTACCGTCGGCGGCCTGGATGATCACGCTGCCGGTAACCACGGCATCGAACTTTTTGGCCTGGCTCTTGAGCCATTTGTAGGTCGGCCCGTTCTCGGGCTCGGCCAGGCTTTCGGAGTCCATGGAAAAACCAGTGGTGAACATCTCCGGGAGAATGATCAGGTCGGCGCCACGGGCCTGCTCCAGCAGGGTTTCGAAATGTTCGTAGTTGGCCAGGCGGTCCTGCCAGGCCAGGCTGGTCTGCACCAACGCGATGTTCAGGTTCGGCAGGCTACTCAGATCGCGCATAGTTTTTCCGCTGCCTGACGCAGCGTCTCCTCGCGTTTGGCAAAGCACAGGCGCACCAGGCGCTGCTCGGGAATAGGGTGCTGGTAGAACACCGACACCGGAATGGTCGCCACGCCATGCTCACGGGTCAGCCACAGCGACATGTCGACGTCGTTCAGGTCCGGGCGAATCTGCGAATAATCCACCAGCTGGAAGTAAGTGCCAGCGCTGCGCCTGAACTCCAAGCGCGAGCTGCCCAACAGATCGCAGAACAGGTCGCGCTTGGCCTGGTAGAAGGCCGGCAGTTCTTCGACATGTTCCGGGTGCGCCGCCATGAAATCGGCCAGCGCCCATTGCAGCGGCGTCACGCCGCAGAAGTTGACGTACTGGTGGACCTTGCGCAGCTCGGCGCTGAGGGCTGGCGGCGCCACCACATAGCCGGTTTTCCAGCCAGTGACGTGATAGGTCTTGCCGAACGAGCTGACCACGAAAGCGCGCGGGTACAGCGCCTCATGGGCCAACACACTGGCGTGCTGCACGCCGTCGAACACCAGGTGCTCGTAGACTTCGTCGCTGATCAGGTAGATATCGCGCTCGGCGATCAGCAGCGCCAGCTTGTCCAGGTCGTCGCGGCTGATCAACGCGCCGCTGGGGTTGTGCGGCGAATTGAGGATGATCATCCGCGTGCGCGGGCTGAGCGCGTCGGTGAGTTTCTGCCAGTCGATGGCGAACTCGCCGTCAGTGAGTTGCACATGCACGCAACGGCCACCGGCCAGCTCTACCGAGGGCTCATAGCTGTCGTAACTGGGGTCGAAGACGATGACCTCGTCGCCTGTGCGAATCACCGCCTGAATGGCACAGAAGATCGCTTCGGTGGCACCGGGAGTGATGGTGACTTCATGCTCGGCATCGACGCTGACGCCATAGCTGCGGGCGATCTTGTTCGCCACCTGCTGGCGCAATGCCGGCAAGCCGGTCATGGGGCTGTACTGGTTGTGTCCGGCACTGACATGCCGGCCTACCGCATCGAGCAGTGCTTGCGGGCCGTTGAAATCGGGAAAACCCTGGGACAGGTTCAAGGCGCCGGTTTGCGCGGCGAGCTGGGACATGGTGGTAAAGATGGTCGTGCCGACGTTCGGCAACTTGCTACTGATCATGGAGCCCTCTTTCCTGCAGCACTATCCGGCTCGAGGCGGCGCGGTCTGGGACCGAGCATAGCGGATTGATCGGTCAGGAAAAAGGTTGTAACAGTCGCAGGCCAATCGCGGGTCAAGCCTGCTCCCACATAGTGGGGGCGGGCTTGCCAGCGAAGAGGCCCTCAAGCCTTGTTAGCGTTTGTCTTTACGCTTCTTCTCGGCTTTCTTGTGGTGCGACATCAAGCGACGCTTCTTGTTGACCTGGCGGTCGGTCAAGGTGTTCTTGTTGCCTTCGTACGGGTTGTCACTGCCCTTGTACTCGATACGGATCGGCGTACCGACCAGCTTGAGCACGCGGCGGTAGGTGTTTTCCAGGTAGCGCGAGTAAGACTTGGGTACCTTCTCGACCTGGTTGCCGTGGATCACGATGATCGGCGGGTTGGCGCCACCGAGGTGGGCATAGCGCAGCTTGATCCGGCGGCTGTTGACCATCGGCGGCTGATGCTCGCTGACTGCGTCTTCGAGGATCTGGGTCAGGCGGCTGGTCGGCCAGCGGGTGACCGCCGACTTGAACGAGTTCTGTACCGACTGGTACAGGTTGCCCACGCCGGTGCCGTGCAGCGCCGAGATGAAGTGGATGTCGGCGAAGTCGACGAAGAACAGCCGGCGTTCCAGCTCGGTCTTCACGTAGTCGCGCTCGCTCGGCTGCATGCCGTCCCACTTGTTCAGGGCGATGACGATGGCGCGACCGGCTTCCAGGGCAAAGCCCAGCAGGTTCAGGTCATGGTCGACCACGCCTTCGCGGGCGTCCATGACGAAGATCACCACGTTGGCGTCCTTGATCGCCTGCAGGGTCTTGACCACGGAGAACTTCTCGACTTCTTCGTGGATCTTGCCGCGCTTGCGCACCCCGGCGGTGTCGATCAGGGTGTACTTCTCTTCGTTGCGCTCGAAGGGAATGTAGATACTGTCGCGGGTGGTGCCGGGCTGGTCATAGACGATGACCCGCTCTTCACCAAGCATGCGGTTGACCAGGGTCGACTTGCCGACGTTCGGCCGGCCGATGATCGCGATCTTGATCCCGTCTTTTTCGCTCGGGCCAGGAATGCGCACCGCTTCCTCGCCTTCGGCGACGTCGGTGTCGATCTCTTCCTCGTCCTTGTCGCGCGGGAAGTCGCTGAGCACGGCTTCCAGCAGGTTGTTGACGCCACGGCCCTGGGCGCCGGCGACACCAATGGCGTTACCCATGCCCAGCGGCGAGAACTCGGCGATGGCCGCCAGCGGATCGATGTTGTCGATCTTGTTGGCGACCAGGAACGAGCGTTTGTTGCGCTTGCGCAGGTGCTCGGAAATCATCTGGTCGGCGGCGGTCAGGCCAGCACGGGCATCGACCAGGAACAAGACCACATCGGCTTCTTCGATGGCCAGCAGCGACTGCTCGGCCATTTTTTCGTCCATGCCTTGCTCGTCACCGGAAATACCACCGGTGTCGACCAGGATGTACGAGCGGCCTTGCCAGCGCGCTTCACCGTACTGGCGGTCTCGGGTCAGCCCGGACAGGTCGCCGACGATAGCGTCGCGGGTCCTGGTCAGGCGGTTGAACATGGTGGATTTACCGACGTTCGGTCGGCCCACCAGGGCGATTACGGGAACCATTCGGCTCTCCACTGCGTAAATTCAGAAAATACAAAGGCCGCTGCACTGCAGCGGCCGGAGTTCGAGCGGCACCCGAAGTGCCGCAGCCCGAGGCCGGCATGGCCTCAAGCATAGCCTCAGCGGATGGTCAGCGCCTCGAGCTTGCCGCTGTTGCCGTACACATAGATGGTGTCACCCACCACCAACGGACGGGCGCGCAGGCCATCGCTGTCGATACGCTCACGACCGACGAAACGACCATCGACCTGGCTGAGCAGGTGCAGGTAACCTTCCAGGTCACCCACCGCCACATAGCTGGAGAACACTTCCGGCGCCGACAGCTGGCGGCGTGCCAGCGAGTCGTTGCTCCACAGCGCGCTGGAGGAGCGCTCGTCGATGCCTTCCACGGTGCCCGAAGCCAGGCTCACGTAGACGTTACCGAAGCCCTGGGCCACACCGGTGTAGCTGGAAGCATCACGCTGCCACAGTACCCGGCCGCTCTCCAAGTCCAGGCCGGCGACGCGGCCCTGGTAGCTGGAAACGTACAGGGTACCGCCGGACAGCAGCAGGCCGCCGTCGATATCCACCACCCGGTCGAGCTCCGAGCGACCTTGCGGGATGGCCACGCGCTGCTCCCAGACCGGCACGCCGTTCTGGGTGTCGAGGGCAATCACCTTGCCGGTCGACAGGCCGACAACGGCCAGACGGTTGGTCACGATCGGCGCGCCGGTACCACGCAAGGTGAGTACCGCTGGCGTGCTTTCGTAGATCCAGCGACGGTCGCCAGTGCTGGCGTCCAGGCCGATCACGCGGTCGTCCTGGGTCTGCACCACCACCACGTCACCGTTGGTGGCCGGCGGAGCCAGTACTTCACTGGTAACGCGCGAGCGCCAGCGTTCTTCACCGGTGCTGGCATCCAGGGCAATCACTTCGCCTTTGAGGGTACCGAGCATGACCATGCCGTAACCGACGCCAACGGCGCCGGACACCGGCAGTTCGAGGTCCTTCTTCCAGGCCACGTCGCCGTTGTTGCGATCCAGCGCCATCACCACGCCGGTGACATCGGCGGCATAGATGCGGTCGTTTTCGATCGCCGGCACCAGCATGTTGAAGGTCTCGCCCTGACCGTCACCGATCGAGCGGCTCCACTGCTTCTTGAGGACCACCTCTTCGGTGAACTTGGTGAGTTCGGCCGGCGGCAATTCCTTTTTGCTGTTGCTGCTGCAACCCACGGCCAGAAGGGCCAGGGTCAGCACTGCTGCATGTTTCCAACCGATCACGTCACGCATCCCCTTTGGCCAGGTCGTCGAGCTTGAGTTGCAGGCCACCGATCGCGGCATCGTCAGACAGCGCGGCCTTGGCTTTTTCGTAAGCGGCATGGGCTTCGCCAGCGCGGCCCAGTTGTACCAGCAGGTCACCCTTGAGCTCTTCGCGGCTGGCCAGGAAGGCCTGGTCGGCATCGCCTTCGAGCAGCTTCAGCGCCTCTTCAACCTTTTTCTGCGCAGCCAGGACACGGGCCAGGCGCTGACGGGCGATTTCGCCCAAGGTTGCGTCAGCCGGCTTGTCCATCACCAGCTTGAGCTCGGCGGCGGCGTCATCGAGCTTGCCGCTCTCGACGGCCACCTTGGCCACGAACAGGCTGGCGTACTGGGCATAGGCCGAGCCGCCAAATTCGTTCTTGAGCTTGCCGGACAGCTCGGCGACCTTGGCCGCGTCAGGCTCGCCAGTTGGCGTCAGGGTAGTCTCCAGCAGGGCCTGGTAGAGGTTCGAGGCGCCTTGCGACTGGTTGGTCTGGTATTTCTGCCAGGCTTGCCAGCCGAACACCACGACCAGCGCCAGCAGGCCACCGGTTACCAGCGGCTTGCCATTGCGGTCCCACCAGTCCTTCATCGCGACCAGTTGTTCATCATCGGTACTCGACACCCCAATACTCCTTTTCACCAAATCGGCTGTTGACTCGCCTCACGCCTGCGCGAGCGAGGCTTCCAGGTGCTCTGCCAGAGCATCCCAGGCAATGTTTTGTTGTTCGCCCTGACCGCGCAGGGGCTTGAAACCTACCACTTGTTGCGCCAGTTCGTCGTCCCCCAGGATCAAGGCGAACAGCGCGTTGCTCTTGTCGGCCTTCTTGAACTGGCTCTTGAAGCTGCCAGCACCGGCGTTGACCTGCAGGCGCAGGTTCGGCAGACGGTCACGCAGGCGCTCGCTCAGGGTCAGCCCAGCCAGCTCGGCCTGCTCGCCGAAGGCGCACAGGTAAACGTCGACCTGGCGGTTGATCGATTCCGGCACCTGCTCAAGGGTTTCCAGCAACAGGATCAGGCGCTCGATGCCCATGGCGAAACCAACGCCCGGGGTCGGCTTGCCGCCCATCTGCTCGACCAGGCCGTCGTAGCGGCCACCGGCACACACGGTGCCTTGGGAGCCGAGCTTGTCGGTGACCCATTCGAAAACGGTCTTGCTGTAGTAGTCCAGGCCACGCACCAGCTTGGTGTTGATCACGAACGGGATGCCGGCGGCATCCAGGCGTGCTTTCAGGCCGTCGAAGTGCACGCGGGACTCTTCGTCCAGGTAGTCTTCGAGTTTTGGCGCGTCGACCAGCACCGCCTGGGTGTTCGGGTCCTTGCTGTCGAGGATGCGCAGCGGGTTGCTTTTCAAGCGGCGCTGGCTGTCTTCGTCCAGTTGCTCCAGGCGCGCCGAGAGAAACTCGACCAGCGCGTCACGGTAGCGGGCACGGGCTTCGCTGGTGCCCAGGCTGTTGAGCTCGAGCTTGACCGCGTCACGGATGCCCAGCAGGCCCCAGAGGCGCCAGGTGAGCATGATCAGCTCGGCGTCGATGTCCGGACCGTCAAGGTTGAAGACTTCGACACCAATCTGGTGGAACTGGCGATAACGGCCTTTTTGTGGACGCTCGTGGCGGAACATCTGGCCGATGTACCAGAGCTTCTGCACCTGGCCACTACCGCTGATGCCATGTTCGAGCACAGCCCGCACGCAGGCGGCGGTGCCTTCCGGGCGCAGGGTCAGGGAGTCGCCGTTGCGGTCGTCGAAGGTGTACATCTCTTTTTCGACGATGTCGGTGACTTCACCGATCGAGCGCTTGAACAGCTCGGTGAACTCGACGATCGGCGTGCGGATCTGGCGATAGCCATAGGTATCCAGCAGACCGGCCACGGTGCTCTCGAAATAGCGCCACAGCGGCGTCTGATCGGGCAGGATATCGTTCATGCCACGGATGGCTTGCAGCGATTTGCTCACGGAAAATCCCTTAACAATTCTGTGTCAGTCAGCCACGGGCGATCAGCGCCGCGTCGGCCTCGGCTTTTTCAGCCGCTTTCTGGCGGATGAGTTTTTCCAGCTCATCGACCAGGTTGTCATTGGTCAGCTTCTGTGCAGGCTTGCCGTCGATGTAGATCAGGTTCGGCGTGCCGCCGGTGAGCCCGACATGGGCTTCCTTGGCCTCGCCCGGACCGTTGACCACGCACCCGATCACTGCCACGTCCAGCGGCACCAGCAAGTCTTCCAGGCGCCCTTCCAGCTCGTTCATGGTCTTGACCACATCGAAGTTCTGCCGCGAGCAGCTCGGGCAGGCGATGAAGTTGATGCCACGCGAACGCAGGTGCAAGGACTTGAGGATGTCGTAGCCGACCTTGACCTCTTCGACCGGGTCAGCTGCCAGCGAAATGCGAATAGTATCGCCAATCCCTTCAGCAAGCAGCATACCCAGGCCCACTGCGGATTTCACCGTGCCCGAGCGCAGGCCGCCGGCTTCGGTGATACCCAGGTGCAGCGGCTGGATGATCTGCTTGGCCAGCAGGCGGTAGGCTTCGACGGCCATGAACACGTCGGAGGCCTTGACGCTGACCTTGAAATCCTGGAAATCCAGGCGGTCGAGGTGCTCGACGTGACGCATGGCCGATTCGACCAGCGCCGCCGGGGTTGGCTCGCCGTACTTTTTCTGCAGGTCTTTTTCCAGGGAACCGGCGTTGACGCCGATCCGGATCGGGATACCGCGGTCGCGGGCGGCATCGACCACCGCACGCACGCGGTCTTCGCGACCGATGTTGCCCGGGTTGATGCGCAGGCAGTCAACGCCCAGCTCGGCTACGCGCAGGGCAATGCGGTAGTCGAAATGGATGTCGGCGACCAGCGGTACGCTGACCCGTTGCTTGATCTTGCCGAAGGCTTCGGCAGCGTCCATGTCCGGTACCGAGACGCGCACGATGTCGACGCCGGCATCGACCAGGCGGTTGATCTGCGCCACAGTCGCGGCCACGTCATTGGTGTCGGTGTTGGTCATGCTCTGGACCGCGATGGGAGCATCGCCGCCAACAGGCACATTACCTACCCAGATTTTCCGGGATTCGCGACGTTTGATCGGAGATTCGCCGTGCATGACTTATTGTCCCAACTTCAGGCGAGCGGTCTCGCCACTGGTGAACGGCGCAACGTCGACAGGCTGGCCGTTGTAGCTGACCTGCACGCCACGGGCAAAGCCCAGGCGGACCGCGAATGGCGGCTTGCCGGTCAGGTCCAGGCTGTCGCCCTTGCGCTTGATGGCGCTGAACAGCACCTTGCCGTTGCCATCGGTGACCGAAGTCCAGCAATCGGCGTTGAACTGCAAGTGCAGCTGGCCGCTACCAGCCGGGGCTGGAGCAGCAGGTGCTGCCGGTGCTGCGGCAACCGTGCTATTGACCACCGGTGCAGCCGGGGCTGGCGCCGGAGCAGGCACAACCGGGGCCACCGGAGCCGCTGGCGCTAGCGCAGCGCTGGCAGCAGGTGCGGCAGCCGGGCTGGCCGGTGCTTGCGCGGCGGGTGCTTGTTCAGTCGCTACTTGTTCAGCTGGTGCTGCGCCGGCCTGCTCGGCGGGCGTCGAGGCCTGCTCAAGGTTCAGCGTCGTGCTTTGCGGTTGCTGACCCGCGGTCACGGCCTGGTCTTCAGGCTCGTCCAGCGGGTGAATCTGGGTAGTGCCGTCGGCGCTTTCGACTTCGACGTGCTCCAGGGCCATGTTGGCCAGGTCCTTGCCGCGCAAGCTGGTCTGGTCCTGCCACCAGAAGAAGCCACCACCGATCACCACCACCAGCAGCACCAGGCTGACGATGCGCAGGATATTGTGCGACAGGCGTACCGGTTCTTCGATGCGGCCCAGGGCGTGCACGTCGCTGCCCTGGGCGTGGGTACCGGTGCACTGGTCGAAGGCCTGCACCAGAGTGGCCTGATCCATGTCCAGCAGCTTGGCATAGGCGCGGATGTAGCCTCGGGCAAAGGTATGCCCCGGCAGCTTGTCGAAGGCGCCGGCTTCAAGATTGTTCAGGGAACTCACGGTGAGGTTGAGCTTGCGAGCCACTTCGGCCTGGGACCAGTCCCTGCTCTCGCGGGCCTGACGCAGGATTTCACCGGGATTTTCGCGAGTCGCTGCTGCTGCTTCGGGATGCGCCGCTTTCATCATTGCTCCGACAGGTATTGCTGATATTCCGGCGTACCGGGATAAAGTCGTTGTAATTGCAGGCCCAGCTCGCTGGCCTTGTTCCGTTCTTCGAAGACATTGGCCAGGCGACTGCCCAGCAGCAGGCTGCGGGCACTGTGGTCGCTCAGCTGGCTGAAACGATCGTAGTAGTCACGGGCCGGCACATAATGCCTGTCTTCGTAAGACAACTCAGCCATTTCCAGCAACGCGCGCGGTTGCTGCTGGTTGAGTCGCAAAGCTTTTACCAGGTATTCCTGCGCTTGCGCGCGCTGGCCTTGCCTGAGCGCGGTCAGGCCGAGGTTCTCGAACACCCGGGAGCGTTCAGGATACAGGGTATCGGCCGCCGCTTGGGCAAACATCTGCTGCGCCTGGGCGTATTGCCCACGAGCATAAAGGAAACTGCCGTAATTGTTGCGAATTCGGCTGTCGTCCGGGCGGCTGGCCAGGGCCTTGCGAAAGTGCGCCTCGGCCAGTTCCGGCTCGTCTTCGGCCTGAAACACCAAAGCCAGGGCCGCATTGGCTGCGGCATCCTGGCTATCGAGGTCGAGGGCTTTTTTCAGCGGCGCCTTGGCCTGCTCGGTCAAACCTTGTTGCAAATAACCCAGGCCCAACTGCACATAGGCCTGCCGCGCCTGTTCGCGCCCTTCACGACTGCCCAGCGCGTCCGAACTCCCGCCGGACACGCAACCTGCAAGCAGGGCGAGCGCCAGGATCGACAGCGCGAAGCGCAGGGTCATGGAGGTCCTCTCTTTAGTTACGCGCGGCGCTTTCTTGCACGTCAGCGTCGGCGTTCAACTGACGCACGGCGATATAGCGCTCGCTGCGACGGGTGCGGTCCATTACCTGGCCAACCAGCTGGCCGCACGCCGCGTCGATGTCTTCACCACGGGTGGTACGCACCGTGACGTTGTAACCGGCGTGATGCAGGTGGTCCTGGAAGCGGCGGATGGCGTTGTTGCTCGGGCGCTCGTAACCGGAATGCGGGAACGGGTTGAACGGGATCAGGTTGATCTTGCACGGTACGTTCTTGAGCAGCTCGGCCATTTCCACGGCGTGCTCGAGCTTGTCGTTGACGTCCTTGAGCAAGGTGTACTCAATGGTCAGTACGCGCTTCTCGCCCAGTTGCGACATGTAGTTCATGCACGCCTCGAGCAATACCTTGAGCGGGTACTTCTTGTTGAGCGGCACCAGTTCGTTGCGCAGCGCATCGTTCGGCGCGTGCAGCGACAGGGCCAGGGAAACGTCGATGTGCTTGGCCAGCTCTTCGATCATCGGAACAACGCCAGAGGTGGACAGGGTCACCCGGCGCTTGGAAATACCGTAGCCGAGGTCGTCCATCATCAAATGCATGGCGGCGACCACGTTGTCGAAGTTCAGCAGCGGTTCGCCCATGCCCATCATCACCACGTTGGTGATGGCGCGGTCGATGGTGGCGGGAATGCTGCCGAACGACTTGTTGGCAATCCACACCTGGCCGATCACTTCGGCGGCGGTGAGGTTGCTGTTGAATCCTTGCTTGCCGGTGGAGCAGAAGCTGCAGTCCAGGGCGCAACCGGCCTGGGACGAGACACACAGGGTGCCACGCTTGCCCTGGGGGATGTACACGGTCTCGACGCAGCTGCCGGACGCCACGCGCACCACCCATTTACGGGTGCCGTCGCTGGAGATGTCCTCGCTGACCACTTCCGGACCGCGAATCTCGGCAACCGCCTTGAGCTTTTCGCGCAAGGCCTTGCCGACATTCGTCATGGCGTCGAAATCATCGACGCCAAAGTGGTGAATCCATTTCATTACCTGACCGGCACGGAAACGCTTCTCCCCGATAGAGTCGAAGAATTTTTCCATTTCCGGCTGGGTCAGCCCCAACAGGTTAGTTTTGCCAGTCGATGTCGTCATGGATTCACCCTCACCCGTAAGCTTTCGCTTAGCGAGTGGTTACCTCGGTAGCTGCGAAGAAGTAAGCGATTTCGCGAGCAGCAGCGGCTTCGGAGTCCGAACCGTGAACGGCGTTGGCGTCGATGGATTCAGCGAAGTCAGCGCGGATGGTGCCTGGAGCAGCTTCTTTAGGGTTGGTAGCGCCCATCAGCTCACGGTTCAGAGCGATAGCGTTTTCGCCTTCCAGAACCTGAACAACAACAGGACCGGAGATCATGAAAGCAACCAGGTCACCGAAGAAACCGCGCTCTTTGTGCTCAGCGTAGAAGCCTTCGGCTTCGGCTTTGGACAGTTGCTTCAGTTTCGAAGCAACGACGCGCAGGCCGGCTTTTTCGAAACGGGTGGTGATCTCGCCGATCACGTTTTTAGCAACTGCGTCAGGCTTGATGATCGAGAAAGTACGTTGAACAGCCATGGAAAACTCCAGAAACGTTGAGTGAAGCGAAAAATTAAACCCGCGAATTATACGCGGGTTCCGGGGGATTGCCTAACCTGCCGAGCGCGCTCAGTCGGCTTCTTCGATCCAGGCCGCCTGGATGGCTTCGAGAACCTTCTCGCCGCCACGCTGCGGATCGTCACTGAAATCCGGCAATGCCAGCACCCACTGGTGCAGATCGACGAAGTTCACATAACGAGGATCGACTTCCGGCTTGCTTTCGGCAAGCTGGATTGCAATTTCAAGTACATCAACCCATTTCAGACTCATGATGGCTCCCTGAATCAGTGCGGCGCTTCGGCGGCCAGGTTGATCGTGTACTTCGGAATCTCGATGGTCAGGTCTTGCTCACCAACGATCACCTGGCACGCCAGGCGCGACTGTGGCTCCAGGCCCCAGGCCTTGTCGAGCATGTCTTCCTCGAGTTCGTCGGCTTCTTCGAGCGAATCGAAGCCTTCACGCACGATGCAGTGGCAGGTGGTGCAGGCACACACGCCGCCACAGGCGCTTTCCATCTCGATGTGGTGCTCGTGGGCCAGCTCCAGGATGTTGGTTCCTGGTTCCACCTCCACCACCAGCCCTTCCGGGCAGAACTTCTCGTGGGGCAGAAAAATCACCTGCGGCATCAGTTATTCCTCGATCTCATTCAGGTTGCGCCCGGCCAAAGCGGCTTTTACCGTCGAATCAAGGCGACGGGCGGCAAAGGCATCGGTCACCTGCGACAGACGCTTGGTCTGCTGCTCGATGGCCACGCCATCGGTGCCGGTGATCAAATCACGCAAGTCTTGCATCTGTTGCTCGATCGCCAGGCGCTCTTCGGCGTCCAGCAGGCGCTCGCCATCGGCGTCCAGGGCGCCCTGCACCGCTTCGAGCAGGCGCTCGGCGTCGACCTGGTGCTCGCGCAGCTGGCGCGCCACCTTGTCGAAACCGGCATGTTCGAAGGAGTCCTTGAGCATGCGGGCAATTTCGCCGTCGGTCAGACCGTAGGACGGCTTGACCTGGATGCTCGACTCAACGCCCGAACCCAGTTCGCGCGCCGAGACATTGAGCAGGCCATCGGCGTCGACCTGGAAGGTCACGCGGATCTTCGCGGCACCGGCGACCATCGCCGGAATGCCACGCAGTTCGAAGCGCGCCAGGGAGCGGCAGTCACTGATCAGTTCGCGCTCACCCTGCAGCACGTGGATCATCATGGCCGACTGGCCATCTTTGTAAGTGGTGAACTCCTGGGCACGGGCAACCGGGATGGTGGTGTTGCGCGGAATCACCTTCTCCATCAGCCCGCCCATGGTTTCCAGACCCAGGGACAGCGGAATCACGTCGAGCAGAAGCAGTTCGCCACCATCGCGGCGATTACCGGCCAGGGTATCGGCCTGGATAGCGGCGCCGATGGCGACCACCTGGTCCGGGTCGATTTCGGTCAGCGGGGTACGGCCAAACAGCGCACCGACAGCCTCGCGCACACGCGGCACGCGGGTCGAACCACCGACCATGACCACCGCAGCGACTTCTTCGAGCTCCACGCCGCTGTCACGCACGGCGCGGCGGCAGGCCTTGAGGCTGCGGGCGACCATCGGTTCGATCAGGGCATCGAAGGCACTGCGAGTCAACTCGGCCTGCCAGCCGCCATAGGCAACCGTCACCGCATCAGCGCTGGTCAGGGCCTCTTTGGCTGCACAGGCGGTTTGCAGCAGCTGGCGCTGGGCACCGGGATCGAGGTCCGAGGACAGCCCAGCCTGCTCGACGATCCAGCTGGCGATGGCGTGATCGAAGTCGTCGCCACCCAGGGCGCTGTCGCCGCCAGTGGCCAGCACTTCAAAGACACCGCCGGTCAGGCGCAGGATCGAGATATCGAAGGTACCGCCACCCAGGTCATAGATGGCCACCAGGCCTTCGGCATTCTGGTCCAGGCCATAGGCCACGGCCGCCGCGGTCGGCTCGTTGAGCAGGCGCAATACGTTCAGCCCGGCCAGGCGCGCGGCGTCCTTGGTGGCCTGGCGCTGGGCGTCGTCGAAATAGGCCGGCACGGTGATCACCGCGCCGACCAGCTCGCCACCCAGGGTCTCTTCGGCGCGCTGGCGCAGCACCTTGAGGATATCGGCCGAGACTTCCACCGGGCTTTTCGGGCCCTGGACGGTGTCGATAAACGGCATGTGCGACTCGCCGCCGACAAAGCGGTACGGCAGCTGTTCGCCCAGTTGCTTGACGTCCGCCAGGCCACGGCCCATCAGGCGTTTGACCGACAGCACGGTATTGAGCGGGTCGCTGGAGGCGGCGTCGCGGGCCCCCTGGCCGACATCGATGCGGTCGGCGTGATAACGCACCGCGGACGGCAGGATGACCCGGCCTTGGGCATCCGGCAGGGGCTCGCTCCGGCCACTGCGCAGGGCAGCAACCAGGGAATTGGTGGTACCAAGGTCAATACCCACCGCCAGGCGACGCTGGTGCGGCTGGGGGCTCTGACCGGGTTCGGCGATCTGCAGTAGGGCCATGCTTATCTGAATACCAGGGGCGCCGCCAGAAGCAGCGCCGGGTTAATCGTCGAGGCGCTCTTCCAGCTGGCGCACTTCGTAGGCGAGCTTGTCGAGAAACTGCATGCGGCGCATCAGGCGCTCGGCCTGTTCACGCTGCGCAGCATCATCCCAGCAGGCGGCGAAGTTCTCATTGAGTGCTTCCTGGGCAGTTTTCAAGCGACGCTTGAAGACGGCCACGCCATCGAGGTCGGCACTGTCCTGGAGGTCTTCGAGCTCTTCACGCAGCTGCATCTGCTGCAGCAGGAACTCGGGATCATGGACGGTGACTTCCTGCGGCACTTCATGACCGCCGATCGCCAACAGGTAGCGTGCACGCCGGGGCGCGCTCTTGAGAGTCTGGTAGGCCTCGTTCAGCGCAGCCGAACGCTCCAGCGCAATGCGCTGCTCACGTTCGGAGGCATCGGCGAAGCGATCCGGATGGACCTCGCGGGCCAGCTCGCGATAGCGAACGGCCAGCTTGTCGAGATCCAGACGGAAGCCAGGTTGCAGGTCAAACAGGGCGAAATGACAAGGAGTACCCACGCGCAGCCTCAGACGTTGAAGCTTTCGCCGCAGCCACACTCACCGCGCACGTTGGGGTTGTTGAACTTGAAGCCTTCGTTCAACCCTTCCTTGACGAAATCCAGTTCGGTACCGTCGAGGTACGTCAGGCTTTTCGGATCGATGATGACCTTCTCGCCATGGCTCTCGAAGACCAGGTCTTCGCTGTCCGGCTGATCGACGAACTCCAGCACATAGGCCAGGCCCGAGCAGCCGGTGGTGCGCACGCCGAGGCGAATACCTTCACCCTTGCCACGTCCGTCGAGGGAGCGCCGCACATGTTTGGCGGCGGCTTCTGTCATGCTGATAGCCATCGAGACTCCTTACCTGCAACAGGCGACCTTAGAGCAAACCTTTCTTCTGCTTGTAATCGCGCACGGCCGCCTTGATGGCGTCCTCGGCGAGTACCGAGCAGTGGATCTTCACCGGCGGCAGCGCCAGTTCTTCGGCCAGCTGGGTGTTCTTGATGGTTTCGGCTTCGTCCAGGGTCTTGCCCTTCATCCACTCGGTGGCCAGGGAGCTGGAAGCGATGGCCGAACCGCAGCCGTAGGTCTTGAACTTGGCGTCTTCGATGACGCCCTGCTCGTTGACCTTGATCTGCAGACGCATGACGTCGCCGCACGCCGGGGCGCCGACCATGCCGGTGCCGACATCCGGGTCCTCGGCATTCATCTTGCCGACGTTACGCGGGTTTTCGTAGTGGTCGATGACCTTTTCACTGTATGCCATGGTGCAATTCCTTCCTCATCAGAGAGCCGCTCTTGCCGGCGACTACTTAGTGCGCAGCCCACTCGATCTTGGAGATGTCGACGCCGTCTTTGTACATATCCCACAGCGGCGACAATTCGCGCAGCTTGGTCACGGCCTCGCAAACCTTCTGCGCGGCGTAGTCGATTTCTTCTTCGGTGGTGAAACGACCGAAGGTGAAGCGGATCGAGCTGTGTGCCAGTTCGTCGTTGCGGCCCAGGGCGCGCAGTACGTAGGACGGCTCGAGCGAAGCCGAAGTACAGGCCGAGCCGGACGAAACGGCCAGGTCCTTGAGCGCCATGATCAGCGACTCGCCTTCGACGTAGTTGAAGCTCAGGTTCAGGTTGTGCGGAATGCGCGCGGTCATGCTGCCGTTGATGTACAGCTCTTCGAGGCCTTCAACCTGCTTGTAGAAGCGGTCGCTCAGGGCCTTGATGCGCACGTTTTCGCTGGCCATCAGTTCTTTGGCGATGGCGAAGGCTTCGCCCATGCCGACGATCTGGTGGGTGGCCAGGGTGCCCGAACGCATGCCGCGTTCGTGACCGCCGCCGTGCATGGCGGCTTCCAGGCGCACGCGAGGCTTGCGGCTGACATACAGCGCGCCAATGCCTTTAGGGCCGTAGGTTTTGTGCGCCGAGAACGACATCAGGTCGACTTTCAGCTTTTGCAGGTCGATCTCGACCTTGCCGGTGGACTGCGCGGCATCGACGTGGAACATGACGCCGCGGGCGCGGGTCAGTTCGCCAATGGCGGCGATGTCATTGATGGTGCCGATTTCGTTGTTCACGTGCATGATCGACACCAGGATGGTGTCTTCACGCAGGGCCGCTTCAACCATGGCCGGGGTGATCAGGCCATCGGCACCTGGTTCGATGTAGGTGACTTCAAAACCTTCACGCTCCAGCTGACGAGTGCTGTCCAGAACAGCCTTGTGCTCGATCTTGGAGGTGATCAGGTGCTTGCCCTTGGTGCTGTAGAAGTGCGCGACGCCCTTGATTGCCAGGTTGTCGGACTCGGTTGCACCGCTGGTCCAGACAATTTCCCGCGGGTCGGCATTGACCAGGTCGGCGACCTGGCGACGGGCGTTCTCGACCGCTTCCTCGGCTTTCCAGCCAAAGACGTGGGAGCGCGACGCCGGGTTACCGAAGTTCCCGTCGACCAGCAGGCAATCGCTCATCTTCTGGGCGACGCGTGGGTCGACCGGTGTGGTCGCGGAGTAATCGAGGTAGATCGGCAACTTCATTGAATATCTCCTATCAGGCGGTCGCGCCGCGCATCGAAACGGTCATTCGACGGCGGACGTCTCAATCTTGTCCAGCTGCGGTGCCCGGCCTGCGATACGACGCAGGTCCTGGCGCTGGGCGACTTCTTGTACCTCACGGCGAGTGACAAGGTCAGCCAGGCTGATGCCGCTGAGGAATTCGTGAATCTGCTGGCTGAGGTCGCACCACAGGTGGTGGGTCAGGCAGGTGTCGCCGGCGTGGCAATCACCCAGGCCCTGACAACGCGTGGCATCGACCGATTCGTTGACCGCGTCGATGACCTGGGCGACCTGAATGCTCTCCATGCTTCGCGACAGCTGATAGCCGCCGCCGGGGCCGCGCACACTGGAAACCAGGCTGCTACGGCGCAGCTTTGCAAACAGCTGCTCCAGATAAGAGAGGGAAATGCCTTGGCGCTCGGAAATGTCGGCCAGAGACACCGGCCCATTCTGCGCATGCAACGCCAGGTCGAGCATGGCGGTCACGGCGTATCGGCCTTTTGTAGTCAGTCGCATGGCTAGTAGGTACCACGGGGTTACGGAATGGGAGCGAGTATGCTATTCCCGAGCATTTAAGTCAACTATAAGACCTAGTGCTTTAGTCGGGTTTACCGCGAGAGGGCGGCCGAATGATAGCAAACTAAGGGGCGCTTGCGCACGCCCCTTCTGTCAATGCGTCGACGCGTCGCTACGGGCCTCGTCCTTGATCTGGGCGAAGTCTTCTTCACGCAGGGCCGGCAGCTCCTTGGCGCAGTAGTCGCTGCCCAGGCTCTTCAGCGCGCCGCACATGTCCTCCAGGCGCCCGTCGACGGCCTGCAGGTGGTCGAGCAGCTGACCAATGGCGCGAGCCACCGGGTCGGGCATGTCCTCGCTGACGCCATAGGCATCGAAGCCGATCTTCTCGGCCATGGCCTTGCGCCGGGCTTCGACTTCGGCATCGGTCTTGACGATAATCCGCCCCGGAATACCCACGGCAGTCGCACCGGCCGGCACCGCCTTGGTCACCACCGCATTGGAGCCGATCTTGGCCCCGGCGCCGACGGTGAACGGCCCCAGCACCTTGGCCCCGGCGCCCACCACCACGCCGTCTTCCAGGGTCGGATGACGCTTGCCCTTGTTCCAGGTGGTGCCCCCCAGGGTTACACCCTGGTACAGGGTGACGTCGTCGCCGATTTCAGCGGTTTCGCCAATAACGATGCCCATGCCATGGTCAATGAAAAATCGCCGGCCAACCTTGGCGCCGGGGTGGATCTCGATCCCGGTCAGCCAGCGCCCGAAGTTCGACACCAGCCGGGCCAGCCACTTCCAGTCCCGCAACCACAGGGCGTGCGCCGCGCGATGCAGCCAGATCGCATGCATGCCCGGGTAGCAGGTCAGCACTTCAAAGGCATTGCGCGCCGCCGGGTCACGGTGGAAAACGCTCTGGATATCTTCACGCAGACGCTCGAACATCTATTGATCCTTCCGCTTATGCGGTTCGCCACGAGCCACTTTCTGGGTTTCCGTGAGAATGCCGCGCAAAATACTCATTTCCGAACGATTGACCGAGCTGCGCCCGTACAGCCGACGCAGACGCGGCATCAGGTGCCTGGGCTTCTCCGGGTCGAGAAAACCGATGTCGACCAGGGTCTTTTCCAGGTGCTCGTAGAACAGCTCCATTTCATCCATGGTCGCCAGCTCGCTGCTGCGCTCCGGCGCCACTTCAGTGTTTTCCGTCTTCGACAGCTGCCCCTCCAGCGCCAGCCAGGCCATGCGCACTTCATAGGCCAGCACCTGCACCGCAGCACCGAGGTTCAGCGAGCTGAAGTCCGGATTCGAGGGGATGTGCACATGAAAATGGCAGCGCTGCAGTTCTTCGTTGGTAAGGCCCGCATGCTCGCGACCAAACACCAGGGCGATCTCCTCGCCCTGAACGGCATGCTCGATGACCTTGCTCGCGCACTCGCGCGGGTCGACCAGCGGCCAGGGGATGCGTCGCTCGCGGGCACTGGTGCCGAACACCAGGTTGCAGCCGACCAACGCGTCTTCGAGGGTGGCGACCACTTGCGCACCGGCCAGCACGTCATCGGCACCCGACGCACGGGCATCGGCCTCGTGGGACGGAAAATCCTGCGGGTCGACCAGCACCAGCCGCGACAAGCCCATGTTTTTCATGGCACGCGCTGCGCCGCCGATATTGCCCGGGTGGCTGGTATTGACCAGAACAACACGAATATTTTGCAGCAAGGCGAGCGCTCACAGACGTTGCGAAGGGGGAGCAAATCTTACAGAAGCGACCGACTTTACGCTACGAAAGCAAATGTCACCCTTCTTCGCGCAAAGTTTTCTGCTAGAATGTTCGGCTTTCTTTAACGACCCAGGTGAAACGTCCATGCAGCCCATGCTGAATATCGCGCTGCGCGCCGCCCGCAGCGCCAGTGAATTGATTTTCCGCTCCATCGAGCGCCTGGATAGCATCAAGGTTGATGAAAAAGACGCCAAGGATTACGTCTCCGAAGTCGATCGCGCCGCAGAGCAGAAAATCATCGATGCCCTGCGCAAGGCCTACCCGAACCACTCCATCTACGGCGAAGAGACCGGCCTGCATGCCGGTAGCGGCGAAGAAGGCAAGGACTACCTGTGGATCATCGACCCACTGGATGGCACCACCAACTTCCTGCGTGGCGTTCCGCACTTTGCTGTCAGCATTGCCTGCAAATACCGTGGCCGCCTTGAGCACGCCGTGGTGCTGGACCCTGTCCGCCAGGAAGAATTCACCGCCAGCCGTGGCCGTGGCGCCCAGCTGAACGGCCGCCGCCTGCGCGTCAGCCCTCGCACCAGCCTGGAAGGCGCCCTGCTCGGTACCGGCTTCCCGTTCCGTGACAACCAGATGGCCGACCTGGACAACTACCTGGGCATGTTCCGCGCCCTGGTCGGCCAGACCGCCGGCATCCGCCGCGCCGGCGCTGCCAGCCTGGACCTGGCCTACGTTGCCGCTGGTCGTTTCGATGCCTTCTGGGAATCGGGCCTGTCGGAGTGGGACATGGCTGCAGGCGCCCTGCTGATCCAGGAAGCCGGCGGTCTGGTGAGCGATTTCACCGGCGGCCACGACTTCCTCGAGAAGGGTCACATCGTTGCCGGTAACACCAAGTGCTTCAAGGCCGTCCTGACTGCTATCCAGCCGCACCTGCCTGCTTCGATCAAACGCTGAGTTTCGACCGGGCACAAAAAAGCACCCTTCGGGGTGCTTTTTTTTGGCCTTATGGACCACCTTCTCTCTGTGGGAGCTGGCTTGCCAGCGATGAGGCCGGTATAGCCAACACTGTAGCCGGCACCTGGACTGCGACCGCTTCGCGCTCGATCGCCGGCAAGCCCAGCTCCTACAGAGACCGCGCCGTTACTGACCGGGCTGGGCCTGGCCGAGCACCAGCTTGCCTTCTTTATCCAGCGGAATCTGCGAACCCGGATCACGGTCCATGCGCACCTGACCGACCTTGTCGCCGATCGAGTACTTCACGTCATATCCGACAACCTTCTCGCTCAGGTCATTGACCGTGTTGCAGCGGGTTTGCGTGGTGGTATAGGTATCACGCTCCTGCATGCCCTCCTGCACCTTGTTACCGGCATAGCCACCACCGACAGCACCGGCCACGGTAGCGATTTTCTTACCGGTGCCGCCGCCAATCTGATTACCCAGCAGGCCACCCGCCAGCGCGCCAACCACAGTACCGGCGATCTGGTGCTGATCCTTTACCGGCGCCTGACGCGTCACGGTGACATCCTTGCACACTTCACGAGGTGTCTTGACTGTCTGCTTGACCGGCTGCACCGCCAACACTTCGGCGAACTCCGGTCCACCCTTGACCAGGTTGTAGGTGGCAACAGCACCTCCGGCTGTTACACCGACAGCACCCAGAACCGCACCCACCAGCATCGACTTGTTCACCTGAACCTCCTGATCGTACCTGCAGGACAAAGCCCGCCTTCTCCCTGCCTTGGAGCATAAAAAAAGGCGCGAGTTCAACACTCGCGCCTTTTTGTACGGCCAACCGCGTGGGAAAACCCTTATGGACGGTCGTCCACGCCCTCGGCTTTTACGGTCGGGATCAGGTCTTCGCTGCTCAGGTTCAGCCAGATCAGCACCACGTTGGCGATGTAGATCGACGAGTAGGTACCCGCCATGACGCCGATGAACAGCGCCAGGGAGAAGCCCCACAGGTTGTCGCCACCGAAGAACAGCAGCGCGGCAATGGCCAACAGGGTCGATACCGATGTTGCCACGGTACGCAGCAGGGTCTGGGTGGTCGAGATGTTGATGTTCTCGATCAGCGAAGCCTTGCGCAGTACCCGGAAGTTCTCCCGCACCCGGTCGAACACGACGATGGTGTCGTTGAGCGAGTAACCGATGATCGCCAGCACCGCCGCCAGTACCGTCAGGTCGAAGGTAATCTGGAAGAACGAGAGGATCCCCATGGTCACGACCACGTCGTGGATCAGCGACAGGATCGCACCCAGGGCGAACTTCCACTGAAAGCGGAAGGCCAGGTAGATCATGATGCCGCCAAGAGCCAGCAACATGCCCAGGCCGCCCTGGTCGCGCAGCTCTTCACCGACTTGCGGGCCAACGAACTCGACGCGCTTGACCACTGCAGGGTTGTCGGAACTGACCTTTTGCAGCGCCTCGGACACACGATTACCCAGCAGCGGGTCATCGCCTGGCATGCGCACCAGCAGGTCGGTGGTAGCACCGAAACTCTGCACCACCGCATCCTCGAAGCCAGCCTTGACCAGTTCCTCGCGGACCTCGCCAAGGTTGGCCGGACGCTCGTAGGTCAGCTCGATGAGCGTACCGCCGGTGAAGTCCAGGCCGAAGTTGAGGCCCTTGTAGAACCAGCTGAACAACGCCAGCACGGTCAGTAGCAGGGTGATGCCGAACGCAACGTTGCGCACACCCATGAAGTTAATGGTACGTAACATGGCAGCCCCTTATACCCACAGCTTCTTGATATCACGCCCGCCGCAGGTCAGGTTGACCATTGCGCGGGTAACCATGACGGCCGTGAACATCGAGGTGAAAATCCCGAGGGACATGGTAACCGCAAAGCCCTTGACCGGGCCGGTACCCATGGCGAAGAGGATGCCACCGACCAGCAAGGTGGTCAGGTTGGCATCGACAATCGCCGTGTAGGCACGGTTGAAGCCTTCGTGGATGGCGCGCTGCACCGACATGCCGTTGGCCAGCTCTTCGCGGATCCGCGAGAAGATCAGCACGTTGGCGTCGACCGCCATACCCATGGTCAGCACGATACCGGCGATACCCGGCAGGGTCAGTGTCGCCCCCAGCAGGGACATCAGCGCCAGCAGCATGACCATGTTACCGGCCAGGGCGATGGTCGCAATCAGACCGAAGAAGCGGTAGATGGCCATGATGAACAGCGAAACGAACAGCATGCCCCACAGGGAAGCGTCGATACCCTTGGTGATGTTGTCGGCACCCAGGCTCGGGCCAATGGTGCGCTCTTCAGCGAAGTACATCGGCGCCGCCAGACCACCGGCACGCAGCAGCAGGGCCAGTTCCGACGATTCACCCTGACCGTTCAGGCCGGTGATACGGAATTGGCCGCCCAGTGGCGACTGGATGGTCGCCAGGCTGATGATCTTCTTCTCTTCGGTGAAGGTCTGCACGGCAACGTCTTTTTCGACGCCGTCGACCATCTGCTTGACGTAGCGCGTGGTAGGACGCTGCTCGATGAAGATCACCGCCATGCTGCGACCGACGTTGCTACGGGTAGCACGGCTCATCAGCTCGCCGCCATGACCATCCAGACGGATGTTCACTTGCGGACGGCCTTGCTCGTCGAAGCTGGCCTGGGCGTCGGTGACCTGGTCACCGGTGATGATCAGGCCACGCTCGACCGCAGCCGCACGACCGCCCTCGCGGAATTCGAAGGTTTCGGTGGTGGCTTTCGAGGCACCTGGCTCAGCACCCAGGCGGAATTCGAGGTTGGCGGTCTTGCCGAGGATCCGCTTGGCTTCGGCTGTGTCCTGCACGCCTGGCAGCTCGACCACGATGCGGTTGGCACCCTGGCGCTGAACCAGTGGCTCGGCTACACCCAGTTCGTTGACCCGGTTACGTACCGTGGTCAGGTTCTGCTTGATCGAGTATTCACGGATTTCCGCGACCTTGGCCGGGGTAATCGCCAGACGCAGCACGGACAGGCCGTTACGCTCGGTGGTGGTCAGCTCGAAATCGTTGAAATTCTTGCGGATCAGGCTACGGGCCTGTTCGCGGGAGTCATCATCGGAGAAGCCCAGCTGAATGCCGCCATCTTGTTGCGGCAGGCTGCGGTAGCGCACGCGCTCTTTGCGCAGCAGGCTTTTGACTTCACCTTCGTAGACTTTCAGGCGGGCCGACATGGCCTTGTCCATGTCCACTTCAAGCAGGAAGTGCACACCACCGGAAAGGTCCAGACCCAGCTTCATCGGGCTGGCGCCCAGGTTGCGCAACCATTGCGGGGTAGTCGGGGCCAGGTTGAGCGCTACTACATAGTCGTCGCCCAGTGCCTTGCGCACTACATCCTTGGCTGGCAGTTGGTCTTCCTGTTTGGTCAGGCGCACCAGCCCAACCTTGCCCTTCTCGCCCAGGCTCGCGGCCTTGACCTGGATTCCGGCCTCAACGAGCGCTTTGCTCACGCGGTCCAGATCAGTCTGATTGACCTGCAGCGCCGTGCTGGCACCACTGACCTGAACGGCCGGATCATCAGGGTAGAGGTTGGGAGCGGAATAAATAAAACCGATCGCCAGTACCACCAGGATCAGTGCGTATTTCCACAGAGGGTATTTGTTCAGCATCACGCCGCCCGTTCAAGACGCGGGGCGCCTTGCGCGCCCCGTCGATTGGTAAAAAACTGAAACTTAGATCGCTTTGAGCGTGCCTTTAGGCAGGGTCGCGGCTACGGCGCCCTTCTGGAACTTCAGCTCGACGTTGTCGGACACTTCCAGAACCACGAAGTCGTCGGCAACTTTGACGATCTTGCCGGCGATACCGCCGTTGGTGACAACTTCGTCACCTTTTTGCAGGTTGCTCAGCAGGTTTTTCTGCTCTTTGGCACGTTTGGCCTGCGGGCGCCAGATCATCAGGTAGAAGATGACCAGGAAACCGACCAGGAAAATCCACTCGAAGCCAGTACCGGCTGGGCCGGCGGCTGGGGCAGCTGCGTCCGCGTATGCGGCAGGGATCAGAAAGCTCATTTAGCACTCCAGTTGCAAATCAGTACTTGTTAGGGATCGACAATACATCAATCCAAGGGCGGCACAGGCAGCCCGCGCTTGGCGTAAAAGGCATCGACAAAGGCGGCCAATGTACCTTGTTGAATAGCCTCGCGTAAACCAGCCATCAACCGCTGGTAATGGCGCAAGTTATGGATCGTATTCAACATACTGCCCAACATTTCGCCGCATTTATCCAGGTGATGCAGATAAGCACGGGAGAAGTTCTGGCAGGTATAGCAATCGCAGGTCGGATCCAGGGGCGAATCATCGTGGCGATGGAACGCGTTACGGATTTTCAGCACGCCGGTATCGACAAACAGATGACCGTTGCGCGCGTTGCGCGTGGGCATCACGCAATCGAACATGTCGACGCCGCGGCGCACACCCTCAACGAGATCTTCCGGCTTGCCTACCCCCATAAGGTAACGAGGTTTGTCAGCCGGCATGCGCCCTGGCAGGTAATCCAGCACCTTGATCATTTCGTGCTTGGGCTCGCCCACCGACAGGCCGCCGATGGCCAGGCCGTCGAAACCGATCTTTTCCAGGCCTTCGAGCGAGCGCATGCGCAGGTTTTCGTGCATGCCGCCCTGGACAATGCCGAACAGCGCCGCAGTGCTGTCGCCGTGAGCGTTTTTCGAGCGCTGGGCCCAGCGCAGGGACAGCTCCATGGACACGCGGGCGACGTCTTCATCGGCCGGGTACGGGGTGCATTCGTCGAAGATCATCACCACGTCCGAGCCCAGGTCGCGCTGGACCTGCATCGACTCTTCCGGGCCCATGAACACCTTGGAGCCGTCGACCGGCGAGGCAAACGTCACGCCCTCTTCGCGGATCTTGCGCATGGCGCCCAGGCTGAACACCTGGAAACCACCGGAGTCGGTGAGAATCGGGCCCTGCCACTTCATGAAGTCATGCAGGTCGCCATGGGCCTTGATCACCTCGGTGCCCGGGCGCAGCCACAGGTGGAAGGTATTGCCAAGGATCATGTGCGCGCCGATCGCTTCGATGTCGCGCGGCAGCATGCCCTTGACCGTGCCATAGGTACCCACCGGCATGAACGCCGGGGTCTCGACCACGCCGCGGGGGAAGGTCAGGCGGCCGCGACGGGCCTTGCCGTCGGTGGCCAGCAATTCGAAGGACATACGACAGGTGCGACTCATGCTTGATCCTCGGGGCCGCGTGGCGCCGGATTGCGGGTGATGAACATGGCATCACCGTAACTGAAGAAGCGGTATCCGTTCTCGACCGCCGCCGCATAGGCAGCCATGGTCTCGGGATAACCGGCGAAGGCCGAAACCAGCATCAGCAGCGTGGATTCAGGCAAATGGAAGTTGGTCACCAGGGCATCGACCACATGGAATGGCCGGCCCGGGAAGATAAAGATATCGGTATCGCCGCTGAACGCCTTGAGCACACCATCACGGGCGGCGCTTTCGAGCGAACGCACGCTGGTGGTGCCCACGGCAATCACCCGCCCGCCACGGGCGCGGCAGGCCGCCACGGCGTCGACCACGTCCTGGCCGACCTCCAGCCACTCTTTATGCATGTGGTGGTCTTCGATGCGCTCGACCCGCACTGGCTGGAAAGTACCAGCCCCCACGTGCAGGGTGACGAAGGCGGTTTCCACGCCTTTGGCGGCGATCTTGGCCAGCAGCTCTTCATCGAAGTGCAGGCCGGCGGTCGGTGCGGCCACGGCCCCGGCGCGCTCGGCATATACCGTCTGGTAGCGCTCGCGGTCGGCGCCCTCGTCCGGACGATCAATGTACGGCGGCAGCGGCATATGGCCGACGCGATCGAGCAGCGCCAGCACCTCTTCGGCAAAGCGCAGCTCGAACAGCGCGTCGTGACGGGCGACCATCTCGGCCTCGCCACCGCCGTCGATGACGATCAGCGTGCCCGGCTTGGGCGCCTTGCTCGAACGCACGTGGGCCAGCACCCGGTGACTGTCGAGTACGCGCTCGACGAGGATCTCCAGCTTGCCGCCGCTGGCCTTCTGGCCGAACAGACGCGCCGGAATCACCCGGGTATTGTTGAACACCATCAGATCGCCCGGGCGCAAATGCTCGAGCAGGTCGGTGAACTGGCGATGCGCCAGTGCCCCGCTCGGCCCGTCCAGGGTCAGCAGCCGGCTGCTATGGCGCTGCGCCAGCGGATGGCGAGCGATCAGGGAATCAGGAAGCTCAAAAGAAAAATCGGCGACGCGCATGATGGTGTTCGGTTCGACAGGGCCGGAAAGTTTAGCCGAAACCGTGAAAATTGACCATGAAACCTGATTGACCAACGGTAGGCGCCTCTTTATACTTCGCCGCCACAAGCCCTGATGGCGGAATTGGTAGACGCGGCGGATTCAAAATCCGTTTTCGAAAGGAGTGGGAGTTCGAGTCTCCCTCGGGGCACCATTTGCAGTACATAGACGACTACCAGCGTCTACGCAACACCTCTAGAGCCCGCTAACTGCGGGCTTTTTGGTCTCTGGGGTTCCATCCCCGTCCCTTGCAAGCCAGCCTCTTTTTGGTACATTTTCTGTACAGATTCCAGTTCGAGAACCGGAGGTGTACAGCCATGCCCCTCACCGCCTTGCAAGTCAAAGCGTCCAAGCCTACCGACAAGCAATACACATTGGGTGATAGTTCGGGTCTTGCCCTTTTGGTTCAGCCGAACGGGCACAAGTACTGGCATTTCCGCTATACGTACCTTGGTCGGCCGGCGCGGGTGTCGCTTGGTGTCTATCCGAGCATCTCCTTGCAGGAGGCTCGTGAACGGGCTGCTGAATGCCGGAAGCTGCTCAAGGACGACATCAACCCTGGCGCCAAGCGGCGGGATGACAAGCAGCAGCAACGGGAGGCTGGGCTCAACACCTTCAGGCGAGCAACGGAGTACTGGTATCAGTTCAAGGCCGACTCCGGCCGCAGCCATGCGACGCTAAAGAAGATTCGCGACTACCTCGACAAGGATCTGCTACCGGCACTCGGCGAGATGCAGCTGGAGCACATCACTCGCGCCGACTGCGCGAAGTTGCAGGCCAGCATCGAAAAGCGTGGGGCGTTCAATGTGGCAGACAAGGCTCGGACCTGGCTCAAGCAGATTTTCAGTCAGGCGATTGCGCGGGGGTTGTGCGAACACAATCCGGCTTCAGAACTTCATGCCATCGCGTTGGTGCCGCCTCCCCCTGAGCACTATCCGCATTTGCGTGAAAGCGAGCTGCCGGAGTTTCTTCAGGCGCTGAGTAAGACCACCAGCCGGTTGCCGTCGAGGATTGCTTCGTGGATGGCAATACTGACGGCGAGCCGACCCGGCATGGTTCGGTATGCGACGTGGGATGAAATCGATTTTGAAGAAGGGACGTGGACCATACCAGCTGAACGCATGAAGATGCGCCGGGACTATGTCAGCCCCCTGCCCCATCAACTGATCGCGATGCTGATCAAGCTGCACCAATGCACTGGGCGCAGCCGCTACCTGTTTCCGGGTAGTGGTGAGAAACGGCCCGTCATCAGCGAGAACACGATCAATCTGGTGTTTGCCAAGATTGGCTACAAAGGGCGGATGGTGAGCCATGGCGTTCGCCACACCGCGAGCACGCTGCTGCGCGAACATGGGTGGCTGAAGGATCATGTTGAAAGCCAACTGGCGCATGTCGAGGGTGGCATTGCTGGGGAGTACAACCAAGCGCTGTACCTGACACAACGGCGGATCATGATGCAGTGGTATGCCGATTATCTCGATGCGCTCAGGGTTGGGATTACGGCGAGCCTGCGGGATCAGTTTGATACGCGGGTTAATCAGTTTCTGTCGCGCAAGTCTTCGGAGCTTCTCGGGGTCAACGCGGTCGATGGCGGCATCAGCGCCTTGGAAGATGAGCGTGGCGCATTCCAGCGCTAACACGCCAGTGAAATCTCCACAGCGTTGCCTTCCACGCAGGCCCTTCCAAGCAGGGCGGCAAAGCCGCCCTGCTTGGAAGGGCCTCACTTGAAAAACCTAAAAATCAGTGTAACCGTCTTCTAGAAACCACGGATTTCCATAGACGGCTTATGCCATTCGCAGCCGCAGAATTCTCGAAAAGTCGAGCCTTGACCCTGTCTATCGGCGAGCGTAGAAAAGATCGTGCAAGTGCTGTCGTTGACAGCAACCCAGGTAGCCAGAACCTTTAAGGCTACGCCACACCGTGGTGGTTCTCCCAAAGTGTGATTAGCGTCCGGCGGCTCGCACGGTCACAGCGATGTGATGGATGCCTACTTTTACCAGTGTGCCCACTGCGGCAACTCATCCCCTTTCATAGCTGCCCTGCAGCAACCAATCCGCTTGGCCACTCCCGTGCGCCAACCTGCGCCCGTCTCTTTCTCCCGGAAAGAGACGGGCGCTCCAACCGCTGCTGCAGCCCAACTCGTACAGGGCTTTGCGGCATTCCCCTTCGTGACAATTGGCGTGACAAACACCGAAGTCACCAGCAACAGCGATGCAGATGAAGGTGCCGCAGCCCAGGGAATGGACTGCACCTGACTGACAGTCAGGCATGCCCCGGTCATCGAATCACTGCCTTCACCCGACTCAGGATCTCGCGGCGCCGGTCTCGTCAGCCAGCGCAGCCTCCACCCGCCCACTTCCTCGGAAGTGTTCAGGAGGCCAGATCATGAGATGCCCAAGCTCCCGGTCGTAAGGTGTCGCCAGTCCCGCGTTAGTGGACAACCCTCACAGGTCGCAGGGGCCTTGATCCCTGATAACACTCAGCATTCATGGCGGGATGACGTGGGGAAGGTTTTAATGGTTTGGCTTCGAGAGGAGTTTGATCATGGCATTGGTCGGTAGACGGGACGCGCGGAACTTTGGCTATGGACGGCAACTGAGTTATGCCGGGCCACAGGCGCTACGTGATCTGTTTGGCGGCGGGCATTACGGGACGGTCAAAGCGTACAGTGATCGCTGGCAGGCGTTTGTGCGCTGGTGTCGGTCGGAGGATGGGCCAGGGTTTAACGATGCTCGGCAGATTGCTCGGCGGACTTTGCTCGATTACGCCAGATATCTGCGGCAGCAAGTTGAACAAGGTGAGCTCGCCATCGCCACCGCGCAAAACCGATTGTCCAGCGTGAACCGAACCATGGCCGCGCTTCGCGGTGATCTGAATGTGAAAGTACCGAGCCCGAGCAAGGCACTAGGAATGCAGCGCACCAGCGTTCGTTGCTCAGTGCCGCAAGGCCAAGATCGCGAACACGTGAAACGGATCGTCGACGTGCTTTGCGAACACCAGCAGCCGCGCGCCGCGGCCATCGTGCAGTTGGCGCGAGCCACTGGCATGCGCTTGCGCGAGGCCATTTTGGCCGACCTTCCCCGCCTAAAACGTGAAGCCGAACACTACGACAAAATCAACATCCAGGACGGCAACAAAGGTGGCCGCGGCGGCGCAACCGCGCCTCGTTGGATCACCGTGGATGACCATATTCGCGAAGCGCTCAGGTACGCCGAACAGGTCTCACCCGACGGTAGCCGCAACCTGCTGGCACCGAACGAGAGCTACCTCGATTTCCAACGGGAAATCGTCCGCCCCGCCCGAGATATCCTCCATACGCACGACCTCAAAGGCTTCCACGAACTGCGTGCGGCTTATGCGTGCGAACGCTATGAGCAGATCACCCATCACCTAGCACCCATTAACGGGGGCAGGTGCAGGCGCCTCGATCCACGCCTTGATCGAGAGGCACGCTTACAAATCAGCTATGAGCTGGGACATGGTCGAATCGACGTGGTATCGGCGTATATCGGTGGTCGGGTATGAATAAACCATTCGATATGGAGATCTTCTTGGCTGGGGTGCTGACTGGAGCACATGCCACACGCGAATGTCACATCCGCCAGGCCAAGACTATTCAAGCAGCCATTTCTGAACGCTGGAACCGAGATAATCCATGGACATGGCAAAGAAAACATCTCGTTTGGTTTTTGAACGACCACATGAACTCAAACTCGAAATCGACGCGCTACTACTACCTGCTGACTACAAACCTGATCACTCTGCGCCTAGGAAAATCCTGGAACTTTCCACGCTAGCCGAATGCCAGCAACTGCGCGCTCTGTATCCCTCACTGGCAGATTGAGCCAGCCAACGATTTGATTGGGACTAGGGCGGACCCCTTGAGCTCCTGAACCGAACCTCTGTTGTTTGATAACCTCTATGTTTTACTGATGGACTGAGGGTTGTAGCTCGAGGCTACAGGCTTCACCTGAGACGTAGAGGCTGAAGGCGGTGATAGACACTAGTCTGGTGGCGAAGCTAAGGGCTGAGAATGCAAGATTGGTTGCCTTGCTGGATGCTCATGGCATCGAATGGCGCCCGCCTGCTGAGCCAGTCAAAATAGCGATTGTCCAAGCAGAGCAATCACAGCAACTCGATACTGAAGGAAAGCTTGCCCTATTCCGAAGCTTGTTTCGTGGCAGGACGGACGTTTATCCCATCCGCTGGGAAAGCAAGGCAGGCAAATCAGGATACGCACCCGCTTGCGCAAACGAATGGAGGCCTGGCGTTTGTGAGAAGCCCCGAATTAAATGTGGCGACTGCGGTAACCGCCAGCTGCTTCCGCTGACCGATGAGGTGGTCTATCGCCATCTGGCGGGCGAAGTGGTCGCTGGTATCTACCCCCTACTCTCTGATGACACTTGTTATTTTTTGGCGGTCGACTTCGATGAGGCCGAATGGCGTGATGATTCCAAAGCTTTTGTGCAGTCATGCCATGAGCTGAACGTCCCGGTGGCGCTGGAAATATCGCGTTCAGGCCAAGGGGCTCATGGCTGGATTTTCTTTGAGCGTAATGTTCCTGCCTGCGATGCGCGCCGCCTCGGTGCCGCAATCATCAGTCATGCCTGTGAGCGCACCCGGCAGTTGGCGCTCAGCTCCTATGATCGACTGTTTCCAAACCAGGACTATATGCCCAAAGGCGGCTTTGGAAATCTCATCGCGCTCCCTTTACAAAAGCGCGCCAGGGCCCAAAACAATAGCGTTTTTGTAGACGACTCGCTTGAGCCTCATCCTGATCAATGGGCCTTCCTGGCATCGATTCAGCGCATGAGTCCAGAAGATATCCAGCCCGTTATTATCCAGGCGATGGGTAATCGGGACCCTCTAGGGGTCGCCTATGTCGATGACGAAGGTGATGCAGAACCCTGGAAAGATCGTGAATCGAGATCACGTAAATTGACATGCCCGTTGCCTGCTGCTGTCAACATCACGCTGGCTAACTTAATTTACTTTGAAAAGTCGGAATTGCCACAGCCATTGGCAAACCAGCTTGTCCGGCTCGCTGCCTTTCAAAATCCCGAGTTCTACAAAGCTCAGGCCATGCGCATGTCAGTATGGAACAAGCCAAGGATTATCGGCTGTGCCCAGAACTTCCCCAAACATATTGCGTTACCACGTGGCTGTTTGGATGCTGCGCTGGAGCTTTTAGAGGAAAACGGGGTTACCCCTATTCTTAAAGACGAACGCTTCGCGGGCGACCCCATCGACGTGAGCTTTCTCGGGACCCTGCGTTCTGACCAAGAGGCTGCTGTCAGCGCAATGCTAAGTCATGACACCGGTATCCTCTGCGCACCGACAGCTTTCGGTAAAACGGTGAGTGCTGCTGCGTTGATTGCCGCACGTGGCATTAACACGTTGGTGCTTGTGCATCGGACGGAGCTGTTAAGGCAGTGGCAAGAGCGCTTGCAGGCGTTCTTGGGAGTCGGGAATGGTGTCGTTGGTACTCTTGGGGGCGGAAAAGCGAAGCTTACAGGCATCATCGACATTGCCGTAATGCAGTCGTTATCGCGAAAAGGCGAGATCAGCGATCAGGCAAAAAACTACGGCCAGATCATCGTTGATGAGTGTCATCACCTATCAGCAGTGTCATTCGAGGCACTACTGAGGAGCGCGACCGCGCGGTACGTACTGGGACTCACAGCAACCCCAGTGCGCCGAGATGGGCAGCAGCCCATTATTTTCATGCAGTGCGGACCGATCCGACATTCTGCGCCTCGACCAGCGAGTGCGCCCCATGACCTATCTGTCGTGCCTCGATTGCTGCCCAAACCAATAGCGGTCCCCGACGGCTTTGGGATTCAGGACATTTTTCGGCGTCTAGCCGACGACTCTGAGCGGACAGCCAAAATCGTGTCGGAGATTGAGCTGGCGTACAACGAGGGTAGAAAAATTCTAGTGCTAACGGAGCGGACGGAACATGTGGATGCCCTTGAATTAGAATTGAAGCAGCGCGTGCATAACCTGTTCACGCTTCATGGGCGAGTGCCTAAGAAACAGCGCATTTCCCGTATGCATGAGCTTGAGTCCCTTCCCCCTGATGCTCCACGAGTGCTGTTGGCAACAGGAAAACTAGTAGGTGAAGGCTTCGATCATCCGCCGTTGGACACGCTGGTGCTGGCAATGCCCATCTCATGGAAGGGAATCCTTCAGCAATATGCGGGACGGTTGCATCGATCGCATGCCGATAAGGTCGACGTGCGAGTGATCGACTTCGTTGACGGGGGTAATGTCGCACTGCTGAGGATGTGGGATAAGCGCCAGGCGGGTTACAAAGCGATGGGCTACCGTATGGCTGATTCCATGGTCACCATGGACCTACTCTAACGTGGTTGACGGTCAACCTCCGCACCAGTCTCAGGATGCTTTTTCGAGGACAAACAAAACCCCAACTGCTTTCGCAATTGGGGTTTCGGAATTTAATCTTGACGATGACCTACTCTCACATGGGGAAACCCCACACTACCATCGGCGATGCATCGTTTCACTGCTGAGTTCGGGATGGGATCAGGTGGTTCCAACGCTCTATGGTCGTCAAGAAATTCGGGTACTGAGTCGTGACCGGTTGGCCTCGCTTCAGCAAATTGGGTATGTAATAGATTTGTGTGTTGCTTTTGTGAGTAAGCCTTCGAACTTTCGGTTCGTTTCGTCTTCACACACCGCAATCTGATGCTCTTTCGAGTAGTCAAATTGCTTGGGTGTTATATGGTCAAGCCTCACGGGCAATTAGTATTGGTTAGCTCAACGCCTCACAGCGCTTACACACCCAACCTATCAACGTCGTAGTCTTCGACGGCCCTTCAGGGAGCTCAAGGCTCCAGTGAGATCTCATCTTGAGGCAAGTTTCCCGCTTAGATGCTTTCAGCGGTTATCTTTTCCGAACATAGCTACCCGGCAATGCCACTGGCGTGACAACCGGAACACCAGAGGTTCGTCCACTCCGGTCCTCTCGTACTAGGAGCAGCCCCTCTCAAATCTCAAACGTCCACGGCAGATAGGGACCGAACTGTCTCACGACGTTCTAAACCCAGCTCGCGTACCACTTTAAATGGCGAACAGCCATACCCTTGGGACCGGCTTCAGCCCCAGGATGTGATGAGCCGACATCGAGGTGCCAAACACCGCCGTCGATATGAACTCTTGGGCGGTATCAGCCTGTTATCCCCGGAGTACCTTTTATCCGTTGAGCGATGGCCCTTCCATACAGAACCACCGGATCACTAAGACCTACTTTCGTACCTGCTCGACGTGTCTGTCTCGCAGTCAAGCGCGCTTTTGCCTTTATACTCTACGACCGATTTCCGACCGGTCTGAGCGCACCTTCGTACTCCTCCGTTACTCTTTAGGAGGAGACCGCCCCAGTCAAACTACCCACCATACACTGTCCTCGATCCGGATAACGGACCTGAGTTAGAACCTCAAAGTTGCCAGGGTGGTATTTCAAGGATGGCTCCACGCGAACTGGCGTCCACGCTTCAAAGCCTCCCACCTATCCTACACAAGCAAATTCAAAGTCCAGTGCAAAGCTATAGTAAAGGTTCACGGGGTCTTTCCGTCTAGCCGCGGATACACTGCATCTTCACAGCGATTTCAATTTCACTGAGTCTCGGGTGGAGACAGCGCCGCCATCGTTACGCCATTCGTGCAGGTCGGAACTTACCCGACAAGGAATTTCGCTACCTTAGGACCGTTATAGTTACGGCCGCCGTTTACCGGGGCTTCGATCAAGAGCTTCGCGTTAGCTAACCCCATCAATTAACCTTCCGGCACCGGGCAGGCGTCACACCCTATACGTCCACTTTCGTGTTTGCAGAGTGCTGTGTTTTTAATAAACAGTCGCAGCGGCCTGGTATCTTCGACCGGCATGGGCTTACGGAGCAAGTCCTTCACCCTCACCGGCGCACCTTCTCCCGAAGTTACGGTGCCATTTTGCCTAGTTCCTTCACCCGAGTTCTCTCAAGCGCCTTGGTATTCTCTACCCAACCACCTGTGTCGGTTTGGGGTACGGTTCCTAGTTATCTGAAGCTTAGAAGCTTTTCTTGGAAGCATGGCATCAACCACTTCGTCGCCTAAAGGCAACTCGTCATCAGCTCTCGGCCTTAAGATCCCGGATTTACCTAAGATCTCAGCCTACCACCTTAAACTTGGACAACCAACGCCAAGCTGGCCTAGCCTTCTCCGTCCCTCCATCGCAATAACTAGAAGTACAGGAATATTAACCTGTTTTCCATCGACTACGCTTTTCAGCCTCGCCTTAGGGACCGACTAACCCTGCGTCGATTAACGTTGCGCAGGAAACCTTGGTCTTTCGGCGTGGGAGTTTTTCACTCCCATTGTCGTTACTCATGTCAGCATTCGCACTTCTGATACCTCCAGCAAGCTTCTCAACTCACCTTCACAGGCTTACAGAACGCTCCTCTACCGCATCACCTAAGTGATACCCGTAGCTTCGGTGTATGGTTTGAGCCCCGTTACATCTTCCGCGCAGGCCGACTCGACTAGTGAGCTATTACGCTTTCTTTAAAGGGTGGCTGCTTCTAAGCCAACCTCCTAGCTGTCTAAGCCTTCCCACATCGTTTCCCACTTAACCATAACTTTGGGACCTTAGCTGACGGTCTGGGTTGTTTCCCTTTTCACGACGGACGTTAGCACCCGCCGTGTGTCTCCCATGCTCGGCACTTGTAGGTATTCGGAGTTTGCATCGGTTTGGTAAGTCGGGATGACCCCCTAGCCGAAACAGTGCTCTACCCCCTACAGTGATACATGAGGCGCTACCTAAATAGCTTTCGAGGAGAACCAGCTATCTCCGAGCTTGATTAGCCTTTCACTCCGATCCACAGGTCATCCGCTAACTTTTCAACGGTAGTCGGTTCGGTCCTCCAGTCAGTGTTACCTAACCTTCAACCTGCCCATGGATAGATCGCCCGGTTTCGGGTCTATACCCAGCGACTAAACGCCCTATTAAGACTCGCTTTCGCTACGCCTCCCCTATTCGGTTAAGCTCGCCACTGAATATAAGTCGCTGACCCATTATACAAAAGGTACGCAGTCACCTAACAAGTAGGCTCCCACTGCTTGTACGCATACGGTTTCAGGTTCTATTTCACTCCCCTCTCCGGGGTTCTTTTCGCCTTTCCCTCACGGTACTGGTTCACTATCGGTCAGTCAGTAGTATTTAGCCTTGGAGGATGGTCCCCCCATATTCAGACAAAGTTTCTCGTGCTCCGTCCTACTCGATTTCATGACTAAGAGATTTTCGCGTACAGGGCTATCACCCACTATGGCCGCACTTTCCAGAGCGTTCCGCTAATCTCAAAGCCACTTAAGGGCTAGTCCCCGTTCGCTCGCCACTACTAAGGGAATCTCGGTTGATTTCTTTTCCTCAGGGTACTTAGATGTTTCAGTTCCCCTGGTTCGCCTCTTGCACCTATGTATTCAGTACAAGATAACCATCTTATGATGGCTGGGTTCCCCCATTCAGACATCTCCGGATCAAAGTCTGTTTGCCGACTCCCCGAAGCTTTTCGCAGGCTACCACGTCTTTCATCGCCTCTGACTGCCAAGGCATCCACCGTATGCGCTTCTTCACTTGACCATATAACCCCAAGCAATCTGGTTATACTATGAAGACGACATTCGCCGAAAATTCGATTGAGCTCCTAAGAGCAACTCACAAATTTTACCTTAGCCTGATCCGTTACCAGTGAAAGTAACGTTCAGTCTATCTTTCTATCACATACCCAAATTTTTAAAGAACGAACTAGTCAAAGACTAGAAATCAATATTCACACTGGAATATTCATTTCTAAACTCTAACGAAGCAGACCACCTTAAAGGCTGGCCTCTCGTCTTCTACAATGAATCAAGCAATTCGTGTGGGAACTCATGGAGCAGCTGAGTCGTCGATTAAGGAGGTGATCCAGCCGCAGGTTCCCCTACGGCTACCTTGTTACGACTTCACCCCAGTCATGAATCACACCGTGGTAACCGTCCTCCCGAAGGTTAGACTAGCTACTTCTGGTGCAACCCACTCCCATGGTGTGACGGGCGGTGTGTACAAGGCCCGGGAACGTATTCACCGCGACATTCTGATTCGCGATTACTAGCGATTCCGACTTCACGCAGTCGAGTTGCAGACTGCGATCCGGACTACGATCGGTTTTGTGAGATTAGCTCCACCTCGCGGCTTGGCAACCCTCTGTACCGACCATTGTAGCACGTGTGTAGCCCAGGCCGTAAGGGCCATGATGACTTGACGTCATCCCCACCTTCCTCCGGTTTGTCACCGGCAGTCTCCTTAGAGTGCCCACCATAACGTGCTGGTAACTAAGGACAAGGGTTGCGCTCGTTACGGGACTTAACCCAACATCTCACGACACGAGCTGACGACAGCCATGCAGCACCTGTCTCAATGTTCCCGAAGGCACCAATCCATCTCTGGAAAGTTCATTGGATGTCAAGGCCTGGTAAGGTTCTTCGCGTTGCTTCGAATTAAACCACATGCTCCACCGCTTGTGCGGGCCCCCGTCAATTCATTTGAGTTTTAACCTTGCGGCCGTACTCCCCAGGCGGTCAACTTAATGCGTTAGCTGCGCCACTAAGAGCTCAAGGCTCCCAACGGCTAGTTGACATCGTTTACGGCGTGGACTACCAGGGTATCTAATCCTGTTTGCTCCCCACGCTTTCGCACCTCAGTGTCAGTATCAGTCCAGGTGGTCGCCTTCGCCACTGGTGTTCCTTCCTATATCTACGCATTTCACCGCTACACAGGAAATTCCACCACCCTCTACCATACTCTAGCTTGTCAGTTTTGAATGCAGTTCCCAGGTTGAGCCCGGGGCTTTCACATCCAACTTAACAAACCACCTACGCGCGCTTTACGCCCAGTAATTCCGATTAACGCTTGCACCCTCTGTATTACCGCGGCTGCTGGCACAGAGTTAGCCGGTGCTTATTCTGTCGGTAACGTCAAAACACTAACGTATTAGGTTAATGCTCTTCCTCCCAACTTAAAGTGCTTTACAATCCGAAGACCTTCTTCACACACGCGGCATGGCTGGATCAGGCTTTCGCCCATTGTCCAATATTCCCCACTGCTGCCTCCCGTAGGAGTCTGGACCGTGTCTCAGTTCCAGTGTGACTGATCATCCTCTCAGACCAGTTACGGATCGTCGCCTTGGTGAGCCATTACCTCACCAACTAGCTAATCCGACCTAGGCTCATCTGATAGCGCAAGGCCCGAAGGTCCCCTGCTTTCTCCCGTAGGACGTATGCGGTATTAGCGTTCCTTTCGAAACGTTGTCCCCCACTACCAGGCAGATTCCTAGGCATTACTCACCCGTCCGCCGCTGAATTCAGGAGCAAGCTCCTGTCATCCGCTCGACTTGCATGTGTTAGGCCTGCCGCCAGCGTTCAATCTGAGCCATGATCAAACTCTTCAGTTCAAACATCTTTGGGTTTTGAGAAAACCCTAAACTTGGCTCAGCAATCGTTGGTTACATCTTTGATTTCTCGCGGAGTAACTTGTGATGCTGATAATCTGTTGACTAGCAGTCTGACTCCACAAGCACCCACACGAATTGCTTGATTCAGTTGTTAAAGAGCGGTTGGTTAAGATCTTTCGTCTCAACCGAGGCGTGCACTCTACAGCAAACCCCATTAAGCAGCACCCTTAAAAGCTTCTGATTTTAATAATAAAATCAACTACTTAAGCCAAAACCAGCATCAAGCTGCTCGTTAGCGGGAGGCGAATACTACAGCATTAAAATACGTGGTCAACCCCTGTCTAGAAATTCTTTTCCCTTACCAAAGAGCCTAGGTTGCCACTATGAAAACTTCCAAGGTCTGTACAAAACATCAGGGCAGCAGAGTACCCAGACCACGTCGTCACTAAGTCGCCCCTTATTTCGTAGACGCTGACTGACCGCTTTTGGCTGTGGATTGCCGCCTGTCGCGACAGGCTGAAAACGACCCAGGCTGTGTAAAAACGCAGACGCCGTTTTGAAGTCCTCGCTTCTACGTTGAATCTGCAAACGTCCGGTTAGTTAGCAGACCTGGATTTTGCGTAGGTGCGTGCTTTTCGCGCCGATTTTCATTGCCGCGTCTGCCTTAAAATGTTTTTACACAGCCTCGCCCCATAGCTGTCACTCGCCAGCGGCAGCTGTCGACCGATTCTGTTGAAAAAGTCCGAGCGGATTGACTCAACCTACACTGAGCTTGAAAAGCGTCCGATTTACGCGTTGCTCGTGCTCCTAGCAGGGCGAGAGTATTGCAGTGAATCGCTCCAGCCCTACCACTTATGCCTGAGTCGTTAATCATGGAGGACGTCACTACCATGCCCTCGGATGATGTACCTGCTGTTCAACATATAGTGCAGCGCAAACTCGGACGCTGTCTGTTGCGCTTGCAACAATACGAACGGCAGCTGAAAGCCATTGTCGCGCATGGTGAGCTGAGCAGTCCTGCGGATCGGCTGCCTATCATCCGTGAGCAGAAGGTCGCACGTACCCAGAACAAGACGATGGGCACGTTGATGGGGATGTTGACCGAAAGCTTTCTGTCCCCGCCGCCCCCAAATGAAGAAGAGTCACAGACGGAAGCCGATCTCGGTGACCAGATCTGGCTCAGGTATCGATACCAGTTGGAAATGACAGCCGAGAACTATGAGGCAATGAAGGCCGACCTCAAGGAGCTGGTTGACCTGCGCAATAAAGTGGTTCACCACTTTATTGAGCGTTTCGATCTCTGGTCTGAATCAGGCTGCCAGGCGGCGGTTGGTTTTCTGGAGGAAAGCTACGAAACCATCAATCGGCATTGCCTAAATCTGCAATCCTGGGCCAAACACATGAGTGAGGCACGAGCTAAACTGGCTTCGCTTATGCAGAGCCAGGCATTTGAAGATGCGCTCGTCGACGGTATCAGGGAGGACAGTTCAGTCTTTTGGCCTGGCAATGGGATATGCCGCTGTTTACGTGAAGCAGAAAACAAACTTGCCGAAGATGGCTGGACTCGACTGGAAGCAGCCATCTGCTGGATTGGTGATACCTATCCAGAGCAGACGCCCAAGCGCTACGGTTGCAAAAGCTGGAGGCATGCCCTGTACGAATCACGGCAGTTCGAAATACGAAAATCCCAAGCTGATAACGAACCTACTGCCGTCTGGTATCGCAGCAAGGTCAGTTGAATGGGAAACTGAATCCTCCTTCCTTTTGTAAGCGCGCTGAGTGACTGCTCCTAGCCGACTTCTGCCTGTCACTACCGTCAGCTTTGGGTCCAGGCTGTGTAAAAACGCAGACACTGTCTTGAAGTCTGTGTCGCTACGTAAAATCTGCCAATGATTGGTGTATCAGCGGACCTGAAATTTGTGTAGGAACGCGATTTTCGTTCTGGTTCTGACTGTCAAACCTGCTCTAAACCGTTTTTACACAGCCTCGGTCGTTTTCTGCCTGTCATGACTGACATGTTTGGGTCGACAGTTGCCTATAGCGGCAGGCCAGACTCCACCGAACCCGATTGCTTTGTTGACAGCAATGACTCACACAACATGCATCTCGTCGGAAATCAGAAAGGCGAAATCTGGAGTCTTCCATCCACCAAGTTCCATTGATATAAATCACTCAAATTTACACTTTTCCGTATATTAAAAAGTGTACATGTGCTTTTATAGATATTAATCAAATGCTTAACCTATTCTTCGAGTCCCCCTCGGCACCAAACGCAACAAGAAACCGACCCTAGGGTCGGTTTTTTTGTGCCCGGCAGATCAGGCGCAAGCCACCAGGCGCTGCACCTGCCGGTGGATTTCATCGCCGTGCTTGAGCTCGGCAGTGCGCAGGTCAAACGCTGTCTGCAGGTTGAGCCAGAACTCTGGTGTTGTGCTCAGGCAAGTAGCCAGGCGCAATGCCATTTCTGCCGAAACTCCGCGACGCCGAGAAAGAACTGCATTTATCGCATAGGCAGACACGCTCAACGCGCGAGCCAAAGCGGCGACGCTAACACCCATCTCACTCTGAAAATCTTCGCGCAGGACTTCCCCTGGGTGTACCGGACGCATGGCGATTTTGCAGATCATGATGCACCTCAGTGAAAGCCCGTTATTGCAACACGTGCAGGCCTAGCGCATTGCGCAGTGGATAGCCCCTTACTGCACCACCCCACACGCAATCCGCGCCCCACCACCACCCAACACTTGCGGATGATCACTGTGATTATCACCGCCGCCATGCACCATCAGCGCATGGCCCTTGAACTCCTCGGCCTTCAGGCGTGGCGCCAGGACCGGATAGCGGGCGGTGCCGTCGGCGCTGACATACAGGGCCGGCAAGTCGCCTTTATGCCCGGCATCGTCGTATGGGCCCAGGTGTTTTTTACTCTGTTGCGGATCCCAGTGCCCGCCCGCGGCACCTGCCGGTGTGGTCTTGCCATCGGCGGTTGCCGGTGCACAGGAAGGCTGTTCATGCAGGTGAAAACCGTGTACGCCCGGCGGCAAGTCGCGCAGGTCAGGCGTGAGCAGGGTGCCGTATTGGTTCTGCTCGAGGGTGATGGTACCGACCGGTTTGGCGCTGCCGTCGGCGCCCACCAGGGCCAGTTCCACAGTCTGGGCCTGGGCGGCGCCCGCTGTTGCCAGGGCGGCAGTGAACAAGAGTGCTTTCATGGTGTTGCTCCTTGTGGGTCGATGCAGCCGAAGGGCACCTTATCAAGGAGACCCTTGGTCCGGCGTGGGGATTGCATTACCGGCTTTGTCAAAATGTGTAGGATCACTGTCCCCCCCTCATTTGCAGATCGAGTCGCGCCATGCAATTGACCCACCGCCCCGTCCAGCCCCACGACATCGCTGCCATTTGCTGCTTCCCCCAGGGCCCGGACGAGCTGTTCTACATGTTCCCCAAGGCCAGGTACCCGCTGACACCCGCGCAACTGAGCGAGGCCATCGCCCAGCGCAGCGGCTCGACCGTGGTCGAGGGCGACGGGACCGTGCTGGCCTTCGCTAACTTCTACAAGGCAGAGCATGGTGGCGTTTGCGCCCTTGGCAATGTGGTGGTGGCCCCCGCCGCGCGCGGCCATGGCGTAGCGCGCTATCTGGTGCAGAGCATGATCGAGCTGGCGCGCCGTCAGTTCGAGGCTCGCGAGGTGCAGGTGTCATGTTTCAACAGCAACACCGCCGGGCTGCTGCTTTATCCACAGCTGGGCTTTGAGCCCTTCGCCATCGTCGAACGTGAGGGCCCCGGCAATACGCGGGTCGCACTGGTGCAGATGAAGCAGGCGCTGTAGCCGATCGATGGGCTGCAACGAACCTTGAGCGTGCGACGGCGTTCGATCCCGTGCGCTGGTGGTGCTGGTCAGCTTTCGCAACAGCAGCGCCTACAACCGCTGGTGGGAAGCGCGCACCTTGTGGGGCGGGCTGGTCAACAGTTCACGCAGCTTTGCCCGCTAGGTGCTGACGCTGATCGATGATTTGGATGACGGCGTCAACCCGATCAAGACGACATTGCTGCGCCGCCATATCGCCTATGTGAACTGCCTGGCCGCACACCTTCGCGGCGAACCGTGCCCGGATGAACTGATGGCCTTCATCCCGCCCGAAGAATTCGACCGGCGCAGCCGCTCGAACAACTTCGCCAACGACATCCTCACCGGCTCTGCGGCGCTGCTAACCCGCGAATACAAGGCCGGGCGCCTGGACAGCATTCGCCTGGCGCGGCTGGAATCGACCCTGGTCGACCTGTCCAACAGCCAGGGCGGCATGGAGCGCATCGCCAACACGCCCCTGCCCTACCCTTACGTGTATTTCCCGCGGCTGTTTATTTCGCTGTTCTGTTTGCAGAGCCCGTTCCGGATCAGTGAGCATCAGATTCAGATGGATGCGATTTGTGAGACCATCGAAAGGAATTTGGAGTCGATGCAACGGGATGCGCAGTGTGGGGAGCTGGTTGGCGAATCTACCCATTGACGTGCAATCGAGTGCGGGCGACTCAGAGTCTCGACGAAGCATGAGGGTGGGCCAGAAGATCAATCCCTAGCGCCCGGATGACCTTCAGTACAGTGTCAAAACGAGGCTTCGCACCGGGGGTCAACGCCTTGTACAGGCTCTCGCGCCCCAATCCACTGGCAGTTGCGATCTGGCTCATGCCGCGAGCCTTGGCGATATAGCCGAGGGCGCGAATCAGTTCGTCATGATCACCATCCGCCAGCACTTGAGAAAGGTACTCGCTGATTGTCTCATCGCTATCGAGCAACGCGGCCATATCAAACGTAGTAAGTGACAAACTCATATCAAATTTCCTTGGCCAGCTTCCTGGCCAGTTGGATATCAACAGATTGCGATGACTTATCACCACCTGCCAACAAAACAATGACTACACCGTCCCGAGCCGTGAAATACACCCGATAACCCGCCCCCACATCGATGCGCATCTCGCAGACCTGACCACCGACGGACTTCACATCTCCCAGATTTCCCGCCGTTACACGCTCTATTCGCCGTGCGATTGCCACCCTTGCACGCATGTCGCGTACGGAAATCAACCAAGAGGTGAATCTGGGCGTTTGCAAAACACTGTATTTCAAGGCTCACACCAATGTATCCCTTTGGATACAAGCAAGCAACCAGCAACCCACACCTCTCATCGCCTGGCCAGAAATTTGGCCGGGTTATGCAGATGCCTGAAGATGGCAACAATGACACCGAGAGAAAGGTTGCTGGATACCGCTGCTTCGCTGTTTCGTGTAGTCCATTTCCCAAGCATAATCCCCAAGCACTTCAGCTGTTGCGCCTGCATCGCTAGCTGCCTAGTCTTGGCCGGTCGTTGCCAAATCAACGACCGGTTTTGACAGACCGCTGTTGATACAGTCGCACTGCTCTATGGCAGCTGTGCGTGGGGCACATTCGTGTGCGCCGGTTCCTGTATCACCGGTCTGTCAACCCACGTACTGCTGCCACCCTCCTGTTTGACAGCGGGTTTGTGGCGGCTCGACCGATACAGGAGCTGACCATGCTGAAAATAGTCCCCGATCCCCCGCTTCTCTCCACCGATTCCCCTCATTGCCTTGAAGACATCCTGGTTCATGCCGGCGAGCATCTGGCCTGTGCCCTGGCTGTCGGCCAGCAAGCGGTGTTGTTGCATCCCGATAGGCATGGGCAGGCGCTGGTGCGTACTGCCCTGCACGAGATGGAAACGGCGCGCTGGCGGGTTGAACAGGCGCTGGCCTGCGTTCAGGTAGCCCACTGATTACGAGCGCTTTGCGCTCGATCGCTGGCAAGCCTGCTCCCACAGGGCTCGGCGCATGCCGATCGTTTGTGGGAGCCGGACTTGCCGGCGATGGGCGGCGCAGCCGACCCGGGCATCCCCAGCGAACAGGCACTGGAGCACGCCTCGCTAGGTGCCAGCGAAGAAGACCCCACCCTGGCCTGGGCCGCGCACCTTCTGGGCGAGATGGCAAGGCGATTGTTGATGACATGGGCCTGGGTTTGCAGCAGGCCGAGCACGCAACAGGTAAAACCCAGTGAGGATTTCGCCCGCGCGGCCGTTATCCTCAAGGTAAGACCCTGCGCCCGAGGTAACGATGTTTCAACAATGGAGCGAAATGCTGCAGCTCTACAAACGCAGCCGCCCGAACTATTGGCACGCGATTCGCCACAATCCGCTGGCAGCGCACCTGTTGCCGACCTGGCTGGTGGTGCTGGCAATCATTCTGGTGGTCAGCGCGTCCTTCAGCGTGCAACAGCACCCGCTGGGACCGGTTACGGTGATGTTCAGTACCAGCCTGTGCATGTGGGCGCTGTTGCTGGCCCGTGAGTACTTTGTCGCCGAGCAGTTCAAAAGCCTGTATCAACGCCACGCCATCGCCAGCCAGCCGCTGCTGCAGCGCGACAGCTACCTGCGCTATGCACATTTCCTGCAGATGCTTGAACAGAACGCTGTCAGTGCGGCCCAGGCGGCCGAGATCGTAGCGTTTGCGAAGATTTCCGAGAACCCGCCCAAGTCGTTGAACCTGACCCAGAACGCGATGTTCGTGGCGATCATGACCTTCCTCGCCACCATTGCCGCCGAAAAGGCCAAGTTGACCGAGCTGTGGGCGTTCGGCAAAGGCAACCTGGTCATCCTGCTGACCTTCGCCGTCCTACTGGTGCTGTGGCTCGGATTGATAGTGGTACGCGATCACCTGCATTACAAGGAACGGATCATCCGCTACCTGGAATGGGCCAGCCATGATCTGCCCGCTCGTGAAACCCCTTGGAAATGAGACTCACTCTTATTAGTATGCGCGACTCGCGTGGGGCGAAATCAGGGTGGCGGGGGCTGTGGCCGTGGAGACGAATCAACAAAAGCTCAGCACGCTTTTTATCGGGCAGCGCAGTGCCTTGATCCGCATGCTGTCGCGAGTCGTCGGCTGCGCCAGCCTGGCCGAGGACCTGGCGCAGGAAACCTATCTGAAAGTGGCTAAAGCACTGAACACCCGACCGATCGAGCATTTGCACCCGTTCCTCTACCAAACCGCCCAGTACCTGGCATTCGATCACTTGCGCAGTCAACGAAGCAAGCGTCGCTTCGAAGACCCGTACGCGGATGAAAACCTTGTGGTGGAAGTGCCGACCAGCGCGCCTGGCCCGGACAGTCACGCCCAGGGCCAGCAACAGTTGCAACAGTTTCAGCAAGTGCTCGCAACCTTACCCAAACGCCAGCAACAAATCCTGATATTGCATAAACTGCATGGCCTTGCCCAAGCTGAGATTGCCCAGCGCCTGCAGGTTTCTCTGAGCACGGTGGAAAAAGACCTACGCAATGCGCTCACTGCCTGCATTAAAGCCACCGACATGCAGACCGCCCATGACTGAAGCATCCCCCCTCCTCATTCCCGGCGAATCGGCCAGAGAGCAGGCAAGCTACTGGTTCGCCCACCGTGCCCAGATCGCCAGTGATCAGGCAACCCGCCAGCGCTTCGAGCAGTGGCGCGGTGCCGATGCAGAACATGACGCAGCCTATGCCGAGCTAGAAGCACTGTGGAACAACCGCGCGTTCGAGCAGGCTCTGCAAAGCCTGGAAGTCGATCTGGGGTTGCCACCCGCGCCTGTCCAGCGCTCCTGGCGACGCCCAATGCGCCAATACCTGGCCACCGCCGCTGCCGTACTGCTGATGCTCGGTGCCGGCTGGATGGCCGATGTGCCGATGCGCTTGCAAGCCGAGCACCTGACCGCCATTGCCCAGGTCGAACACCTGGAGCTGGCTGACGGTTCGCATATCGTCCTGGGCAGCAACAGCGCAATCAGCACCACGTTTGACGGTCAATCCCGGCATATTCGCTTGCTGCGTGGCGACCTTTACATCGAAGCCTTTCACGACGCTGCGCGCCCGTTGATCATCGATACCGGCGAAGCCAGGGTAACGGTGGTCGGTACTCGCTTCAGCGTCAGCAAGCGTGACAAGCAAGTCACCGTTGCCGTACGCGAAGGCCGGGTACGCTTCGCCAACAACGCCGGTGACAACAACCTGCTGCTGGCCGGTAACTGGCAACAACTCAAGGCCGGGCACCTGCAACCTGCGCACCAGGAAGGCGGCGAACGGCAGATGGCCTGGATCAATGGCCGCCTGTCGTTCCAGGATGCGCCGCTGGCCGACGTTCTCAGCGAGTTGCGCCGCTACTACCCGGCGCCCATCCTGCTGTTCAACAGCACTGCCGCCACTCAGCGCGTCAGCGGCAATTACCAGTTGGATGAGCCCCTGGCGATTGTCCAGGCGCTGAGCAAAGTTACCGCCACACAGGTCACCCGCCTGCCCGGCGGAACCCTTGTGGTTCGCTGAGCGACACCAGCCGATCACACCGGTGAAAAAAGTTTTACGGCTTTCGAGCTTTCAACCCGTCAAGGTTTTTGCGCTTGCAAATAATTCCTATTCAGAACGGGGCTCGCATGCACCTTCCAGCACTCCACCCAACCCACGCCCATAGCATCCTGGCACTGGCCATCTACCTGGCCTGTAGTAACGCCATAGCCGCCGAGATCATCGACACACCGATTGGCAACCAGGTGCTGAGCACCCACGATTTCGCCATTGCCGCACAACCACTGGCCAACGCCCTCGATCAATTGAGCGAGCAGAGTGGCTTGCAGATCGCCTATTCGGCAGATCTGGCCCAAGGTGTGCAATCGTCCGGCGTCAGTGGCCAGATGACCAGCCAACAAGCGCTGGCCCAACTGCTGGCAGGCACACAGCTGGGCTTCGAGCCCAACGGCGCGAATGCAGTCATGCTCGTGCGCCGCCCTGCCCCGGGTTCGGCACTGGAGCTGGGCGCCACCAGTATTATCAGTAACCAGCTAGGCACGGTTACCGAAGGTACGGGCTCCTATACCCCAGGCACTATCGCCACGGCAACGCGCCTGGTCCTGACACCCCGGCAAACCCCGCAGTCGATCACCGTCATCACTCGCCAGCACATGGATGACTTCGGCCTCAACAACGTTGATGACGTGATGCGCCATACACCCGGCATCACCGTCTCGGCCTTCGACAGCGACCGTACCAACTATTACGCCCGTGGTTTTTCCATCAACAACTTCCAGTACGACGGCATTCCCTCCACCGTACGCAACGTCGCCTATTCGGCGGGCAATACCCTGAGCGACATGGCCATCTATGACCGTGTCGAGGTACTTAAAGGCGCCACAGGACTGTTGACCGGTGCCGGGTCCCTGGGCGCCACCATCAATCTGGTGCGTAAAAAACCCACCGCTGATTTCCAGGGCCACGCCAGCGCCGGGATGGGCTCCTGGGATAACTACCGCAGCGAACTGGACCTCAGCGGGCCCCTGACCGACACCGGCAATGTCCGTGGCCGGGCGGTGGCGGCCTACCAGGACAAGAACTCGTTCATGGACCACTACTCGCGTAAAAGCTCGGTGTACTACGGCATCCTCGAGTTTGATCTGTCACCTGACACGATGTTGACCGTGGGCGGCGATTATCAGGACAGCAACCCCAAAGGCTCGAGCTGGTCGGGGAGCTTCCCGCTGATCAACTCCGCGGGTGGTCACAACAGCGTCTCGCGCTCGTTCAACAACGGCACCGACTGGAGCGGCTGGGAGCAATACACCCGCACCGTGTTCGCCACCCTCGAACATGAGCTGGGCGATGGCTGGGTCACCAAGCTGCAACTGGACCACAAGATCAATGGCTACCATGCCGCGCTTGGCTCGATTCAGTTCGACCAGCCCAAGCCCGATGGCACCGCCAGCATCAACGCGCAGAAGTACACTGGCGAAACCACCAGCGACTCGGCCGATCTCTATGTCAGCGGGCCCTTCACGTTACTGGGACGCGAGCATGAGCTGGTGCTGGGTGGTTCGATCGGCACCTCGCACTGGAAAGGCAAGGGCTACTGGGACGTGACCCATCGCGGTCCCAACATTGTCGATTTCAATCATTGGAACGGCAATTTCCCCGAGCCTGACTGGGGCCCGGTGTCCCAACGTAGCGATGATGTGGTGCGCCAGACCGGCGCCTACATGACCACCCGGCTGAACCTCAGCGATGACCTGAAAGTCTTTCTTGGCGGTCGCGTCGTGAACTATCACCTGACAGGCCTGAACCCGTCCTACAAGGAGTCGGGACGCTTCGTGCCTTACGTCGGCGCAGTCTATGACCTCAACGACACCTATTCGGTGTACGCCAGCTACACCGACATTTTCATGCCCCAGGAAAGCTGGAACAAAGACCGCGACAGCAAGCTGCTCGAACCGGACGAAGGGCAGAACTACGAGTTGGGCCTGAAGGCGGACTTTTTCGAAGGCCGCCTGAACAGCAGCCTGGCCTACTTCGAGGTGCATGAAGACAACCGCTCCATGCCCGATGATGACTACAACAACCTGCAACCCACGCCACCCAACTACGCCTTCAAAGGCACCCAGGCGGTGACTAAAGGGTATGAGCTGGAGATTTCCGGGGAGCTCAGCCCGGGCTGGCAGTTGCAGGCCGGCTACACCCACAAGATCGTGCGCGATGACAATGATCAAAAGATCTCGACCTTTGAACCGGAGGACCAGGTCAGCCTGTACACCAGCTACAAGCTCAACGGTCGCCTGGAAAACCTGACCGTCGGCGCCGGCGCGCGCTGGCAAAGCGTGGGTTGGCAATCGATCTACAACGCCCCTCTCGGGCATTACCAAGACATCTCCCAGGAGTCCTACTGGCTGGTGGACCTGATGACCCGTTACCAGTTCAGCGAACACCTGTCGGCAACGCTCAACATCAACAACCTTTTCGACAAGTACTACTACACCAACGTCGGTTTCTATAACTCGGCGGCTTATGGTGAGCCACGCAATTTCATGCTGAGCACCCGCTGGGACTTCTGATCCGGGCACATCGCGGTAAACAAAGCCAGCGGACTGATCAAGCCCGCACAAACCGCTGCCTGAGCACGTCACTCAAGGCATCCACCAGCAACACCAGCACCAGCATGGCGATGATCACCGTGCTGGCCTGGGCTTCCTGGAACAGGCTCAGGGTGGTGTAGAGCATCTGCCCCAGGCCACCGGCACCAACAAAACCCAGTACGCTGGCCATGCGGATGTTGTTCTCCCAGCGGTACAGGCTGTAGGCCAGCAACTGCGGCCAGAGGTTGGGCAAGGTGCCGAAGCAGAACGCCGTGACCTGGCTGCCGCCTTGCAGGCGAATGGCCGCAGCCGGTTCTGGCGGGGTGTTTTCCAGCGCTTCGGCGAACAGGCGGCCGAGTACGCCTGAGGTATGCAAGGCCAAGGCCAGCGTGCCGGCATTCGGTCCAAGGCCCGCGGCCAGGACGGTCAAGGCCGCCCACACCAGCTCCGGAATCGCTCGCAATGCGTTGAGCAGCAGGCGCGCTACGCCTTGCAACGGCCAGCCAAAACGCCCGGCTGCCGGCAAGGCCAGCAACAGGCCGAGCACCACCGCAAGCAAGGTACCCAGCCCTGACATCGCCAGGGTTTCCAGTGCGCCTTTGCCAACCGCCCGCAGGTGATCGGGGCTCAGGTCGGGGCTGAGGAATCGCAGCGCGTATGCACCCATCTGCCCTAACCCGCCATCGCCAAACAGCGCCTGCAGATCAAGACTCAAATAAGCGAACGAAGCTGCCACCGCCGCCAACAGCGCCAGCACCAGCGCCGTGTTGACCAACGCTCTCATGCCAGCCTCCCGCGCAGCAGGCGACTGAGCTGGTCGGCCAGCCATACCAGCAGCAGAAACGTCAGCAGCATGCTTGCTACCTCGGCGCCTGCGAACATGCGCATGGACAGGTCGATCTGCTGGCCCAACCCGCCCGCGCCGACAAAGCCCATCACCACCGAGGCACGGATCGCGCATTCCCAGCGGTACACCGTGTAGGACACCAGCTCCGCCGCCGCAGCGGGCAGGATGCCGTAAAAAAACGCGCTCAAGCGGCTGCTGCCGGCCTGCAACAGGGCATGGGCCGGGCGCTGGTCGACCGATTCGAAGATCTCCGCGTAGACCTTGCCAAGCATGCCGCTGTAGGTAATGGCGATGGCCAGCACCCCGGCGGTCGGGCCCAGGCCGACCGCGCGGACGAACAACAGCGCCCAGACGATCTCCGGCACGCTACGCAGGAAGATCAAAAAGGCGCGCACCGGCAGACGCAAGGTGCGCGACCAGAAGCCCAGGCGCCCGCCCCGTGAGGCAGCGCGCAACGACAGCGCCCGGCTGGCCAGCAGGCTAGCCGGGATCGCCAGCAGCAAGGCCAGGGTCATGCCGGCAGTAGCCACTGCCAGGGTCTGCAAGGTGGCATCCAAAAGCAGCCGAAGGAAGTCAGGCTCATGGGCCGGCGGCCAGAAGGCGCTGAGGAAAGTGGCCATCTCCCGGCGGTTGTCGGCCTGCAGCAATACGCCGGGGTTCAGTTCGCTGAGGCGGATGCCCGGCCACAACAGGGCAATCGCCAGCAGCGCCAGCAGCACCCTGGGCAGTGCCGCCGGGTCGCGGCTATCGACCTTCAGCATCGGGGAATCTGCAGGTTCAACGCTGGCAGCGGTAGCGGCGGCGACACCAGATGTTCGTTGGCATACAAGCCATCGAGCATGTCGCTGGAGACCTCGCTCGCCGGGCGATCAAAGACGATCCGCCCTTCTCGAACACCAATCACCCGCGGGAAATGCGCCAGCGCCAGCTCTACCGCATGCAGGCTGGCGATCAGGGTCACGCCGCGCTCATTGGCATGCTGGTTGAGGGTTTTCAGGCTGTGTTCGGCCAGCACCGGGTCCATGGCCGAAACCGGCTCGTCAGCCAGCAGAATCTGTGGTTGCTGATACAGTGCCCGGGCAATGCCGACCCGCTGCAACTGGCCACCGGACAGTTGCCCGCACTGGACAAAAATCTTCTCGGCCATGCCCAGGCTCGTCAGCACTTCGCGTACACCCGGAACGTCCGCCGGGTGCAGCAGATTGAGCAGCCCGCGCAAGGTGCTCCACTGCCCCAGGCGCCCGGCCAGCACCGCCGTCACCACCCGCTGGCGCGGTGGCAGCGGCGGCGCCTGATGGATCAGGCCGATGCGCGCGCGCAGGCGCTGACGCGCCCCGGCCGACAAGCGCCAGGGCGCCACATCGAGCAGCTCGACGGCGCCGGTACTGGGGGCCAGGGCAGTGCCCAGCAACTGCAACAGGCTCGACTTGCCCGCCCCCGAAGGGCCGATGATCGCCACCCGCTCGCCGGCGCCAATCTGCAGGTCGATGCCGTGCAGGGCCTGGACCTGGCCATGGCGCAGGCTGGCGCCGGTCAAACGGATGGTCATTTCAGCAGTTCGGCGGCGCGCGCGGCCTCTTCGATGCCCTTGTAGTTGTCCGGGCTGGTTTCGATAAAGCGGCTGGCGGCCTGCAGGTCGAGGATGGCCTTGTCGGCGGGCTTGGCCGGATCGAGGTCGAGGAACGCCTGTTTGATCTTGTCTTTCAGCGCCGGGTCGAGGCTGCCGCGCACGGTCCAGTTGTAATCGAAGTAGCTTGGGGTGGTGGCGAACACCTTCACCTTATTGGTATCGACCTTGCCCGAGGCCACCAGCTTTTCCCAGACGCTGGCGTTGAGTACCCCACCGTCGGCCTTGCCGGCCTGGACCCACGCCGCCGTAGCATCGTGGGCACCGGAATAGGCGACGCGGCTGAAGTAGGTTTCAGGCTTGATGCCATCCTTGAGCATGAAGTAGCGCGGCATCAGGCTGCCCGAGGTGGACGAAATGGAACCGAAGGCAAAGGTCTTGCCCTTGAGATCGGCGAGGCTCTTCACATCCGGGTTGGCGGTGATGAATTTGCTGGTGAACTTGGCGTCCTGTTCACGCTGTACCAAAGGCGTGGCTGTCGGATCCTTGAGGTGCACCTGCACGAAAGTGAAACCGCCCAGCCAGGCCATATCCAGCTTGTTGGCGACCAGCGACTCGACCACCGCCGGGTAGTCTGCCACCGGCACGAACTCGACTTTCATCCCCAGCTTCTGCTCCAGATACTCACCCAACGGCTTGAACTTACGCAGCAGTTCGGTGGGCGCTTCGTCAGGGATCGCGCTGACCCGCAGGGTATCGGCCGCCTGGGCCAGGTAAGACGTGCAGGACAATAGCAGACCGGCAAACAGCGCCAGGGGACGTTTGAGCATGGGGATTCTCCGGTTCAATAGCGGGGAAAGGGCCGGTACGGGCCACCCCGGAAATTATAAGAGGCATCGGCGCAAAGGCCAGCTTTGCTACACTCGGGCCTTGACGATTTTTCGAGGTGCGTATGAGCGAAACGATTCGCCTGACCCAGTACAGCCACGGTGCCGGCTGTGGCTGCAAGATCTCTCCGAAGATGCTCGAGGTGATTCTCGCCGAAAGCGGTACCCAGGCGCTGGACCCGAAACTCTGGGTCGGCAACGCTTCGCGCGATGACGCGGCAGTTTACGCCCTCGATGACGAACGCGGTGTGGTTTCGACCACCGACTTCTTCATGCCGATCGTCGATGACCCCTATGACTTCGGCCGCATTGCCGCCACCAACGCCATCAGCGATATCTACGCCATGGGCGGCGACCCGCTGATGGCCATCGCCATTCTCGGCTGGCCGGTCAATGTGCTGGCCCCGGAAGTGGCCCGTGAAGTGATCCGCGGCGGCCGTGCCGTGTGCGCCGAGGCCGGCATTCCCCTGGCTGGCGGCCACTCCATCGACGCCCCCGAGCCGATCTTTGGCCTGGCGGTAACCGGCGTGGTGCAAAAGCGTCACATGAAGCGTAACGACACCGCCACGGCAGGTTGCCGTCTGTACCTGACCAAACCCTTGGGTATCGGCATCCTCACCACCGCCGAGAAAAAGGCCAAGCTGCGCGATCAGGACAAGGGCCTGGCCCGCGACTGGATGTGCACCCTGAACACCCCCGGCAGCCGCTTCGGCAAGCTGGCCGCGGTCAAGGCCATGACCGACGTCACCGGCTTCGGCCTGCTTGGCCACCTGGTGGAGTTGGCCGACGGCAGCGGCCTGAGCGCACGCCTGAACTACAACGCGGTGCCCCGCCTGCCGAGCGTCGAGCATTACCTGGCCGAAGGCTGCGTGCCCGGCGGAACCCTGCGCAACTTCGACAGCTACGGCGACAAGATCGCGCCCCTGAGCGATGAGCAGAAGCACCTGCTGTGCGATCCACAAACCAGCGGCGGGCTGCTGGTGGCGGTGACCCCGGAAGGTGAAACGGAGTTTCTCGCCGTCGCCGCCGAACTGGGCCTGAACCTGGCGCCGATCGGCGAACTGGTAGAGCGACAGAGCCATGCGGTTGAGGTGCTTTGATGCGCGACAACTGCACCGACTACCGCCAGCTGTTTCTCAACGATGTAGCCATGATGGACCTGCGCGCCCCGGTCGAATTCACCAAGGGCGCCTTCCCCAATGTCAGCAACCTGCCGCTGATGAACGACCTTGAGCGGCAAAAGGTCGGCACCTGCTACAAGCAGCAGGGCCAGCAGGCCGCCATCGCCCTCGGCCATCAACTGGTCAGCGGCCAGACCAAGGACCAGCGCATTGCCGCCTGGGCCGCGTTCGCCCGGGCCAACCCAGAAGGTTACCTCTACTGCTTTCGCGGTGGCCTGCGTTCGCAGATCGTCCAGCAGTGGCTCAAGGCTGAAGCCGGCATCGACTATCCGAAAGTGGTCGGCGGTTACAAGGCAATGCGCACGTTCCTGATCGAGACCACCCGGCAGGCCGTGGCGGAGTGCGACTTCGTGCTGATCGGCGGCCTCACCGGTACCGGCAAGACCGAAGTGCTACAACTGCTGGATAACACCATTGACCTGGAAGGCCACGCCAACCACCGCGGTTCCAGCTTTGGCAAGCGCGCCACCGGCCAGCCGGGGCAGATTGACTTCGAGAACGGCCTGGCCATCGATATGCTGAAGAAACGCGCCCGGGGCATCGAGCAGTTTGTGCTGGAAGATGAGGGCCGCATCGTCGGCAGCTGCACGGTGCCGCTAGAGCTGTACCAGGGCATGCAGGGTTACCCGCTGGTGTGGCTGGAAGACAGCTTTGACAACCGCGTCGAGCGGATTCTCGGCGATTACGTGATCAACCTGTGCGCCGAGTTCGTTGCCCTGCACGGTGATGAAAACGGCTTCAGGCTGTTTGCCGAACGCCTGACCCGGAGCATGGCCAATATCCTCAAACGCCTGGGCGGCGAGCGCTACCAGCGACTGTCGGCGTTGCTCCAGCAAGCGCTACAGGAACAACTGCGCAGTGGCGCGGTGGAGCTGCACCGCGCCTGGATCAGCGGCCTGCTCAGCGAATACTATGACCCGATGTACGCCTACCAGCGCGACAGCAAGGCCCAGCGCATCGAGTTTGCCGGCGATCAGCGCGAAGTGCGCGAGTACCTGCGCGAGCGCGCCGCCCGGCGCTGATCTCAGGGCTGCAGCAATGCCTGCAGTTCGTCTGCCCGGTCCCGGGTGCTGCCGAGGATGCACCCGGCGCCATTGAGCTGGTCGATAGTGCCGCCGGTGAGGCTGTAATACAGGTTGCAGTTGGCGTCGCGGTACTTGATCCAGGCCCGCTGGGCCTCACGCAGCTGGGTTTGCTGAGGGCCTTCGAAAGCGGCCATGGCCTTTTTGTAGGCGCTGTTGAGGCGGCTGTCCTGGCGCTTGATCTCGGCGCCGTTGCAGTTGTTCATGGCCAGGGTGGACTCGGCGGTTTTCATGCAGGCTGTGTAGGCCGGGGAGTACTCGTCCTGGGCCTGGGCTATTGAGGAACCACAGACCAATAGGCCGAGGAGCAAAAATGGGCGGTTCATGCTGCGGACTCCGTCTTGGGTGGGAGCGGGCTGATCGTGGTCGGCATGCTAGATGGCGCCCTTGTCGATCTGGACCGGCGTCGGTGGCTCGATCACTTTCTTTAGCTGAAAGTGCAGGCTAGGCGTCTGGATCGCGTAGACGATGGCAATGTTGAGCACGATTGCCAGGCCGCCATCAAGCCAGTGCCAACCCGGCATCTGCGCGCCTTTGACCCCCTGTCGGCACCACCAGGCCTGCGCTACGCAGAAGAAGCCGATCGATAGCAGCCAGACGTAATAACCGGGGCCAAAGCCGGTGACGTCGAGAAAACTGTAGCTGTGATTGTCTGGCAGACGCTCGACTTGCAGCGCGCTGAGTGCCAGGTACAGCGCGCCAAGGCCAAGCACCAGGGCCAGCCAGCGCCAACGCCGGTGCATCAGGATCGCCAGCCCCAGCAACGGGTTGGCAAACCAGCCGTAGATCTGCATGACAATGCCCCAAGGCCCGAGCAGCAGCACCTGCAAAGCATGCAGAGAGCCGTCAGCCGACAGGTAGATCGCTTTGAAGCACAGGCTCAACAGGTACAACGCCAGGGTGATTGCAACGTAGAAACGGGCCATCAGTTGCCTCCGCACTCAATGCACGGTACCTGCTCGGGGACCGACCGAAACGGCACTTTACTCCAGGGCGTGAATGCCAGCGGCACACTGACTACGATGCCAGCGACCAGCACCCAGCCCGGCCAGCCCAGCAGCGGTACCCTGCTGCTACCCGCAGGTTCCTGGCGGTAGCGCCACTGGCCAAGGATGAACAGCGCCATCGCCAGCAACCACACGTAGTAGCCGATCAGCAGCCCCGGACCGTTGGGCGAATCGGGTACCGGGGTCAAGTCGAACCAGCCCAGCGGCACCATCGAGCCACTGAGCAACAGCGCAGCGCACCCCAGGTACAGGGCCACCCGTGGTTGTTTGCGGTGCATCACCAGGGCGGCGAAATACAGCGGATTGGCATACCAGAAGGAGCCGCCCAAGACCCCCAGGGCCAGGGCGTGCATGCCACGCATCACATCGTGCTCACGGGCACAAGCCTCAAGGAACAGGCAGGTCAGGTAGCAGGCGAGGCTGAGGGTCAGGTAGTTCAGGGGCACCAGTAAATCCATTTGGCTGGTCAAAGAGCGCGCGACAATAGCGCAGACTGCGCTGTCGCGCTTGAGTATTCAACCTTCCATTGGCGCCTGATCGAGCAGCAGCCCGTATAGCCCCGAGTCCGACAGCTCACCGGCGACACACCAGCGCTGGCGCAGCAACCCTTCGAGCACAAACCCCTGACGCTCCAGGGTGCGTGCCGAGCCGTGGTTGCGCGGGTCGATTTCGGCCTCCAGGCGCCGCAAGTGCAGGCCGTGAGCCAGGTAGTCAATGAAACAGGTCAGCGCCTCGTCCATGAAACCACGGCCTTGGGCAGCACTGGCCAGGCAGTAGCCGATTTCCCCGCGGCGCGAAGTGGGCTCCAGGTTGAACAATTGGCTCATGCCGATCAGTTCGCTGGTGTCGCGCCGGTAGATGCCCAGCTTCAGCATCTGCCCAGCGGCATAGGCGGCGCGGTCTTCGGCCAATGCCGCCCGTGCCTCGGTCAGCGCTTGCCAGGGACGGTGGTGCCAGTAACGCATGACCTGCGGGTCGGCCATGATGGCAAACCATGCGTCGGCATCCTCGAGCACCATCGGGCGCAGTTGCAAGCGCGGGCTTTCCAGGCACAGGTCAGCGGGAAAACTGTACATGCGGGTCACGCGGGACCTCCTGTCCGATTCATGAACCCGCCAGTGTACCCCTCAAGCCGCGCCTCAGGCGACTTCAGCGCCCTCGTCCGGCCAGATCGGTTCGTTGGCCTCGAGCGGTGGCAGCCCATAGGCGGCGCGGGCCGCATCGCAGCTGGGGTTGGCTTCGCCATTGACCCAGGCCGCGTCGAACTCCCGGCACGGGCTGGAGCGTTGTTCATACAAGGTGCAGCTCACACCTTTGCCAATCTCGCCTTCGAGCCCGATGCAGCGACAGGGCTTGCTGTCGGTGCCGATCATCGCCACGCGGCTGGGGCTGATCTGGACCACCAGATCGTCGGGCACGACACCACCCGCCGACGTGCACTCACCCCAGAAGAAAGACACACGGAAATACCCGCAGCAGGCGCCGCAGTTCAAACAAGGATTATGTTCGGACATGATCAGAAGGGGGGAGGTTGATTATCGTTATAGGGAGAAACCCGCCGCCATTCTATGCTTTGCCGGATGTTTGAGAAGGGGGGTATTGCAGAAATAAATCGCCGCTGACGGACGGTTGTTTCGCTGCGGCAATCCCGCTCCCACTGTAGGAGCGGGATTGACCCGCGATGGCCTGTACGCTTATTTCTGGGCCGGCTTGCTGCCCACACCATCAGCCCTGAACATCTGCCGGATGCCGCGCACCGCCTGACGGATGCGGTCCTGGTTCTCGATCAGGGCAAAGCGCACATGGTCGTCGCCATAATCACCAAAGCCGATGCCCGGCGACACGCAGACCTTGGCCTCGGCCAGCAGCTTCTTGGAAAACTCCAGCGACCCCAGGTGCGCGTACTCTTCGGGGATTTTCGCCCAGACGTACATCGACGCCTTGGGGTTCTCGACCATCCAGCCCAACTCGTGCAGGCCCTTGACCAGCACGTTGCGACGCTGGCGATACTGCTCGGCGATATCGAGCACACACTGCTGATCGCCTTCCAGCGCGGCAATGGCCGCGACCTGCAGCGGGGTGAAGGTGCCGTAGTCGTGGTAGCTCTTGATGCGTGCCAGGGCGCTGACCAGCTCGGGGTTGCCGACCATGAAGCCGATCCGCCAGCCGGCCATGTTGTAGCTCTTGGACAGGGTGAAGAACTCCACGGCAATGTCCTTGGCCCCCGGCACCTGCATGATCGACGGTGCTTTCCAGCCGTCGTAGACGATGTCGGCGTAGGCCAGGTCGTGGATCACCAGCACGTCGTACTGCTTGGCCAGGGCCACCACCCGTTCGAAGAAGTCCAGCTCGACGCACTGCGCGGTCGGGTTGGAGGGAAAGCCAAGGATCATCATCTTCGGTTTCGGGATGGTTTCGCGGATTGCCCGCTCCAGCTCGTTGAAGAAATCCACCCCCGGAATCAACGGCACCGAACGCACCTGGGCACCGGCTATCACCGCCCCGTAGATGTGAATCGGGTAGCTGGGGTTGGGCACCAGCACGGTGTCGCCATGGTCAAGGGTGGCGAGCATTAGGTGCGCCAGGCCTTCCTTGGAGCCGATGGTGACGATGGCTTCGCTTTCCGGGTCGATCTCGACCTCGTAGCGGTCCTTGTACCAGCGCGAGATCGCCCGGCGCAGGCGTGGGATACCGCGGGAAGTCGAGTAGCCGTGGGTGTCTTCACGCTGGGCGACCTGCACCAGTTTCTCGACGATGTGCGGCGGCGTGGCGCCGTCGGGGTTGCCCATGCTCAGGTCGATGATGTCCTCGCCACGACGGCGCGCGGCCATCTTGAGCTCGGCAGTGATGTTGAAGACGTAGGGGGGGAGACGATCAATGCGCGCAAAGCGGCGCGGCGAACCTTGGTCAGCCATGGCTTCCTCGAAGACGTAAGCGCCCGGAACCGTCCGAGCGACGTTGGCCACTGCGGTGGCCGAGGCAAACCATAGAGCCTTTGCCCGCCGGGTGTCCAGTAACTGCAGAAAAATACCTCGCCAAGCCTTTCTTTTGCATTACAGTCCTGACACCATAATGAGAATCATTTGTATCACATTTATTAATTAGCCAGCATTCAAAGGAACTGCAATGCTTCCCCCCCTCCCCCAGCACCTCCCGTTCACACCGACACTTCTTGCCATCGCGCTATGTGCCGCCAGTGCCGGGCTGCACGCAGCCACGCCAGAAGACGACACTGAACCTGTCGACGTTCATCACCATCATGTGTGGGAACTTGGCGAAACCCGGGTCATCAGTAACCAACTGGGGACCATCACCGAAGGCAACGGCAGTTACACCCCGGGCACCATCGCCACTGCCACCCGCCTGGTGTTGACCCCCAAGCAGACTCCGCAGTCGATCTCGGTGGTCACCCGCCAGTTCATGGATGACTTCAATCTCAACGCCATCGACGAGGTGATGCGCCATACACCGGGCATCACGGTATCGAGACTGGACAGCGAGCGCACCACCTACTATTCCCGTGGCTATTCGATCCAGAACTACCAGTACGACGGCATTCCCACCCTGGATAACGGCGTCAACGCCGCCGGCAACAACCTCAGCGACACTGCCATCTACGACCGCATCGAGGTGATCAAGGGCGCCAACGGCCTGCTTTCCGGTGCCGGCAAACCTGGTGCAGCGATCAACTTCGTACGCAAGAAACCCACCGCCGACTTCAATGCCCATATCGGCGCCAGCGGTGGCTCCTGGGACAACTACCGCAGCGAGCTCGATGTCTCTGGCGCACTCAACGACAGCGCCAGCGTGCGGGCTCGGGCCGTGGCCGCCTTCCAGGACAAACACTCGTTCCAGGATCACTATGAACGCAAGACCAGCGTCTACTACGGCATTGTCGAAATGGACCTGGATGACGACACCCTGCTGACGTTGGGCGCCGACTACCAGGACAACGACCCCAGGGGCTCCAGTTGGGCGGCCATCCCGATATTCAACAGCGATGGCAACCTGAACAAGGTTTCGCGTTCGTTCAATCCGGGGGCGCAGTGGAGCCGTTGGGAGCAATACACCCGTACCGCATTTGCCAGCCTGGAACGGCACTTTGCCAGCGACTGGGTCGCCAAGTTCGAGCTGAGCCACAAGCTCAACGGTTACCACGCAAGGCTCGGCTCTCTCAGCGGCGGTGCCCCCAACCCTCGCACGGGCAGCGGCAGCGCCCTGTACTCGGGCAAGTTCACCGGCGAAACCAAAACCGACACCGCAGAGCTCTATGCCACCGGCCCTTTCGAGCTGTTCGGGCGCGAGCACGAATTGGTGGTCGGCACCAGCTATTCGCGGGCCAGGTTCGATGCCAAGGCCTATGACGCGGCGGCGGGTTACAACAACCGGGTCGACAACTTCTACACCTGGAACGGCAACATTGCCGAACCGGACTGGAAGCTGTCGCGCACCGACGACCTGACCACCCGCCAGACTGCCAGCTACATCACTGCGCGTTTCAAGCCCACTGATGATCTGGCACTGATCCTCGGGAGCCGGTTTGCCAACTTCACCCGCTCCGGCGACAGCGATCAGAAGGAAAGCGGACGCGCCGTGCCTTACGCGGGCGTGGTCTACGATCTCAATCCGACCTACGCCGTCTATGCCAGCTACACCAGCATTTTCAACCCGCAGTCCAGCCAGGATCGCTTTGGCAAGACCCTGGAGCCCAACGAGGGCGACAACTATGAAGTCGGTCTGAAGGGCGAATGGTTCGACGGGCGCCTCAATGCCAGCCTGGCCTACTTCGAGATCCATGAAGACAACCGCGCCGAACAGGACCGCAGCGGGCAACCGTCACAGGTTCTGAGCCCCTATGTGGCGACCAAGGCCAAGTCCAAAGGCTACGAAGCGGAGATTTCCGGGGAGCTGGCCCGCGGCTGGCAGGTGCAGGCCGGTTATACCCACAAGGTCATTCGCGATGACGATGGCGACAAGATCTCTACCTGGGAACCGGAGGACCAGGTCAGCCTGTTCACCAGCTACAAGCTGCCCGGCGAGCTGGAGCGCATGACCGTTGGGGGTGGCGCGCGCTGGCAGGGCAAGTCATGGCAAGCGGTGAACAACCCGGTTCGCGGCCGGGAAGACTACACCCAGGAAGCCTACTGGCTGGTCGACCTGATGACCCGGTATCAGTTCACCGACAGCCTCTGCGGCCAGGTCAACCTGAACAACCTGTTCGACAAGAAGTACTTCACCAACGTCGGCTTCTATAACTCCTACTACTACGGCGACCCACGCAACGTGAGTGTCAGCGCTCGCTACGATTTCTAAGCCATGTCTCAGCGAATTTCCTGGTAGGAAGATGCCTGCCAGGTGATAGGCGCTGCCAACCCGGCAGGCGGCATCAAGGTGCCGCCCTTCACCGCAGAGAAGCCAGCGCCCTGGCTGCCCAGCGAAACAGCCCGCTCGCCCTTCTCCGACTCGGTCAGCACGGTGTAGGAATGCGTGCGCATTGCCTGGTACTTGCTGTCGTCGCGCGCGAGCACCTGGTGATAGGCCTGCAGGTCGCGCTCGCCGAGGTTGAGCATTTTCTGCAGTTTCACTCCCCAACGGGTCAGGCACACTTCAGCAAAATGGCGAACGATCAGGCCCGGCTCGGCCAGCACCTTGCCACCGGCGGCACCATCGGCTGCAGCATTGCCCACCAGAGTGGCATGGCGCCCGGGCATCGGGTAGACATGGCAACGGGTGCTGGCATGGGTCTTGGGGATCACGCAGGAGAAACCTTTGGAGCGTTCGTCGCGGGAGAAGAAGCCAACGTACTGCTTGACGTTTTCGCCCAGTTGCACCCGGTGGTGGTCGAAGTTGCCAATGCCTGGTACCGGATCGATGGCGAAAATATTCACCGCAAGCTTCTTCAACTCACTATCGCCAAGCAGGGCATTGGCCAGCATGTGACAGCTGACGCCGCCTCGGCTCCACCCCACCAGGTTGACCTGGGTGGGGATGATGCCGTCCTTGCGAAATTGCTTGATGATCTGCTCCTGGAGCATTTGCGGCGTAATCTTGCGGTTGCCGTAGTTGTAGGTGCGCCAGAACCAGGAAGCCGTTGCCGTCGAGTTGGGGATTGGGACGCCAGCGGCTTTCAGGCGCTGATACTCCTCCTCACTCAGTTCCGTGCGCTGCCAGTTGCTCTCGCCCTTGATGATCTGCAGTGCATGCTGGACATTTTCCTCCCAGCCTTTGCCAAACAGGGTCTGGTTCCAGTTGTAGTAGCCACCTGGCTCCACGAACAACTCATCGGCCTGCAGGTTGCCACTGCCTGGGCCGTCGACGGCAATCCAGTGGGCATACTCCTTGCCCTGGTCGTTGGAGGCCAGGGTCGAAACCAGCTCGCCATTCCAGAAGTTGGGGTTCTTGTCGTCGAAACGATGAGAGCCGGTGCCACAAAAGTAAACGGTCAAAATGCTCATGTCATGATCCTGTCAGGTTGAGGACCAGCACACGCTATTGCAGCCCGAGCGCCACCGACAGACGGAAAGAAACCCTGACAGCGGGCACCCCGCTGCCAGGGTCAGCGCCTCAGTAGACCTGAACCCGCCAGAGCTCGCGCGAAGCCGAAGCCGGCGACATCGGCAAGCGACCATGCAGGGTCTGGTAGTTGTCGATCAATACCAGATCGCCCTCGACCCACTCATGGGCGATCAGGCAATCCTCGTCATAGACCAGCGCATTGAGCTGCTCGAGCAAAGCCTGCTGGGCTTGCGCCTCGAACCCGTGCACTTCCTGGCTCAAGGTCTGCAGGGTCGACTCGGTGCCTTCCTGGTAGCGCAAAATACGTTCACCGGTGCGCGGGTGCAGGTCCACCAGGCTGTAGCTACGCGGCGAGCCACCGAAGTAGGTCATGCGCGTGTAATAGGTAATGTCCACGGCCTGCCATTGCCGGGCTACCTGGCTGCCGACCTTGCGCAGGGCATTGCGGCTGTCGACGATGGTGGTCTGGCCTTCACCCGGCTGCGGCGCGGTCTTGCAATAGAGCATGAACTTGCTCGCGCAGAACTTCGGATCACGCTGCACCTGGGCATCGCTGGCCGGCAGCATGTTCAGGTCCCAATGCAGTGGCGTCTTCTCCAGCGAGTGCACCACGCCCTCGGGCTTGTCCGCCGGCTTGACCACATGCACCTTGCCGAAGGCCCATTGGTAGATGGTGCCGAAACGTTCGCAATCGCGGGCGAAGCTGTCGCGGTCTTCGAAGGTGCAGCCGCGCAGGCAGACAAAACCGAAGGTTTCCACCAAGGCTTCGAGCAATTGCGTCGAGAAACGCTCAAAGCCCAGGCCCAAGGGGGCGCGTACCAGCAAGCCGAACAACGGGCGCTTCTGGAGCTCGAATTCAAAGCCCTGCAGCGCCTCGCCGGTGGTTTCGTGGTACAGCCAGGGGCGCCCCTGGTACTGCACCAGCAGGTGCCGGTCGATATCCACTTCAGCCCGGGTGCGCAGCGTTTGGCTGCCATCCAGATGACGCACCGGCACCGCATGCCAGGGGCTGGAAACCCGTGTCAGGCCATCAGCCAAGGCCAGGGTGAACTTCGGCCCGGCATTGTCGTACTGATGCACCGACAGACGAATGTCGTCCGGGAAGAAGCGATTGACCGCGGCATTCAGCGCTTGCCCGCGGAACATCATCTGATAGGCCTTGTAGCCGATCTGCAGCAGGTGCTCGTCTTCGCTCTGCCCCGCTTCGCGGCACAGACGCAGGTCGTTGTAGAGGTGGCTGCAGAGCTTGTCGTGGGCATGACTGAGGGTCTCGTCATGGCGACTCTGCGCGATCAGCGCCTCGACGTTCTTCCACGGCAGCCGGGCCTGCTTGACCAGCGTGGCGCGCACGGCATCGGCGCTGCTGGCCTGGGGGAACAGGTCTTCCATGCTTACCCAGTTGATCGTGTGGGTGGTGCACAACTCGCGCAATGCCTGGTTGTAGGCTTTGCGCACGTCGTCGGGCACGCCGACGATATCGTTGAAGGTCGTGCCGTCACTCAGGATCGATACCACGCAACCTGGCGCGTACAGCGCCGCGATCTCCTGGCCCAGTTGGTCCAGACGCTCGATGGCCATGGCTTCGCCGTAATCTGGCAGCACACCGAACGTCTGGTCGCGGGCATTCGGCGACTTGCACGGGAAGCCCGGCAACACCAGGCGTACCGGCGCCTGTTGATCGTAGAAGTGGGCAAGGCTGGTGGCCAGGCTGGCCCGACCTGCCCTGTCGAACCGATCGTCGTTGTCCTTGAGCAGATAACCTGCCAGCACATCGCTGACCGCCTTGATCCAGGTGTCCTTGTGTTGCATGACCTTTCTTCCTTGAGAGGTGGTGTATCAGAGCGGGCTGGCAATAGCGCCAGCCACGCAGGTTGGGTTGGCCCGCTGCACGGCATGCAGCAGGTCTGCCGGTTGATCGCAGTACAGGTCCGCCGTCTGTGCTTGCAAGGCATAGGCCCGACCGTAGCCCCAGGTCACGCCAGCGGCGTGCATGCCGGCTGCGCGTGCGGTCATCAGGTCGATGACGGTATCGCCGACGAACAGGCAGCGGGAGGGTTCCACCGCCAGATGCCGGGCCGCTTCCAGGGCAGCATCCGGCTGGGGTTTGAGCGGGTGGCCACGGCGCTGGCCAAGAACGATTTCGAAGGTGTTTGAGGGGAACAGCTGCCCAGCCACCTGCAACGCCATGTCGTGGGCCTTGTTGGTGACGATGGCCATCGGCAATTGCAATTGGCGACAGCCCTCGAGCATTTCCAGCACGCCCTCGAACGGTCGCGAGAACTGCACCAGGTGCTGCTGGTAGCAGGCGATGTAATGGGTATGCAGGGCCTTGTCATCGGCAATGCCCAGGCGCGCGGCGACACGCTCGAGCATCGCCCCGGTTCCACCGCCGACATAGGCGCTGATGGTCTCCCGTGGCAGCGGCTGATAGCCCTGATCCTGCAGCACCCGGTTCAGGCACCAGACGATGTCCGGCAAGGTATCGACCAAGGTACCGTCGAGGTCGAAAATCACGGCATCTGCCGTCAATGCTGGAAGCATCATTGCGCACTGGCGTAGTGGCAGGGGCGGCCCTGGCGGAACACCAGGCGGCTGTAGCGCTCGTCGATATTGCTGCGCTTGTCGAGCATCACCACCCCGCGGCGCTTGATCGCTACCGAGTGCCAGGGCGTACGCCACAGGTCGCTGGTGGGCACCAGGCGGATGCCGATCTTCTGTGACACGGCCAACTGCGGGTGAATCGACAACCGCAGGCACTGTGGGTAGCGCGCCTGCAACAGCGCGCTCCAGGCTTCGCTGCGCTGGATCACCCGTTGCGACGCCGGCTTGGCGATCTTCTTCACGGCGTTGAGGCTCATGCCGGCGAACTCGGCAAGCCCCGAGTAATCCTCGGACAGAAAACGGTGAATGCCGCAGTACATCAGCATCATGTGCGGCTCATCCTGAAAGCGCTGGCCCAGTGCGATCAGCGACTGGCCATACTCGATCATCAGCTCCTCGCGCATGGAGTCCAGGCAGCCCAGTTGCGGGTAGGCATCCTTGAGATCGAACAAGGCGAAGCTGTGCGGATAATGCTGCTCGGCGTAACGCTGGATTTCGTCGGTGTAAGCCTTGACGTGGGCATCGGGCACACGCACCAGGTCGGAAAACACGTAGCCGTCGGAACAGATGTGAATCAACGCGCCCGGCGCATACAGCGCCTGGATTTCAGCGCACAGGTGCTGCAGTTCGTCGATGGCGTGACGCTCGGCAAGGTCCGGTAGGTGGCTGAGGGTTTTCTGCCGGTTCGGCGACTTGCCCGGGAAGGCTGGCAGGACCATTTCGATGCGCTGGCCGGCCTCGATCGCGCTGAGGACTTTATCCAGATGCGGCTCGAGCACTTCAGCCGACAACTCGTCGTCCTGGCCCGGTGCCAGGCTGCGGCGGCGGAACAGGCAGTCGAGCACCTGCAAGGCGGTATCGAGGTGCGCAGAGGTATGGCGTTCGCGCAGCAGCGCGAGGCACGCCCGTTGAGCAACGGCGTTTGGCTCGGTCATGGACAATCCCTTGTGTGGTCAATCACGGCCAGCATCCTCTGGCCATACGCAGATACTCCTTACCCGCGCCGCGCTAAAATCCGGCAAACCCCGGGTACTTGTCAACAGCAGATTCGGTCGTTGTGGCGTTCACTATCGATCGCGGGACAAGCCCGCTCCTACAGGGTTGATGCAATTCCTGTGGGAGCGGGCTTGACCCGCGATGAGCCCACCGGCACAAACAAAAACGCCCCAGGCTCTGCAGCCTGGGGCGTTTTTGTTACACGCGGATGAATCAGTGCGCGTAAGTCAGCAACAGCTCGGTCGGCACCTTGGTGTCCAGCGACATCATCACGCTCAGGGCAGTGATGGTGAAGATCGAGAACACGAACAGCTTGCGTGCCCACAGGCGATCGTCCACTGCCTTGTAGCCGGTCCAGGCCATGTACAGCCAGTACATGCCCATGGCGGCGGCAACGGCCATGTAGCTCATGCCCGCGTAGCCGCCCAGGGTCAGCATCAGGGTCGCGACCAGGAACGCCACGATGTACCAGAGGATGTGCTTCTTCGCCACCAGGATCCCACGCTTGACCGGCAGCACCGGAATCGATGCGGCCAGGTAGTCGTTGAAGCGGAAGATCGCAATGGCGTAGGAATGCGGCATCTGCCACAGGCTGAACATCACCAGCAGGGTCAGTGCAGCCAGGTCGAAGCTGTTGCTCACCGCGCAGTAGCCGATCACCGGAGGCATGGCACCGGACAGGCTGCCCACCAGGGTGCCGTGCACCGATTTGCGCTTGAGGTACAGGCTGTAGAAGCCGACGTAGATGACAAAGCCGATCAGGCCGAACAGCGCCGCCAGGGCATTGGCCTGCACATACAGCAGGCCAAGGCCGGCCACCCCGAGCAGGGTGGCGTAGGCCAGCGCGACGTTCAGCGAGATCTGGCCCTGGACCATCGCACGGTTCTTGGTGCGCTCCATCTTGATGTCGATGTCACGGTCGATGCAGTTGTTGAACACGCAACCGGACGCCACCACCAGCGAAGTGCCAATCACCGTGGCCAGGAACAGCATGAAGTCGACATGCCCTTGCGCGGCAAGGAAAAAACCGCCTGCCACAGAAAGCACGTTACCGAAAATGATCCCCGGTTTGGTGATTTGGATAAAGTGCTTAACGGACATGTCGTCTTACCTCACTTCGCCATCATGCTGGTGTGGATGCTGAACATGATCCACAGCGACAGGCCGACCAACAGTGCAATGACCATCGCTGTAAACAGGAAGGTCGACACGTTGGAGCGCTGCTCGGCGGAACGGTCCATGTGCAGGAAGTACACCAGGTGAACCACGACCTGAATGACCGCCAGGGCCACCACGATCATGATCGTGATGTCCTTCGGCATGCTCGGGAACATCACCAGGCCGAACGGAATCGCCGTCAGGATCACCGACAGGATGAAACCGATCACGTAGGACTTGACGCTACCGTGGTTGCCCTCGGCGTGGCTGTTATGTGCGTTAGCCATTTACAGAACCCCCAGCAGATACACGACGGTGAACACGCAGATCCAGACCACGTCCAGGAAGTGCCAGAACAGGCTCAGGCAGCTCATGCGGGTCTTGGCGGTACCGGTGATACCGTGCTTGTTGATCTGGTACATCATCACCGCCATCCAGATCAGACCTGCGGTCACGTGCAGGCCGTGGGTACCGACCAGCGCGAAGAACGCCGACAGGAAGCCACTGCGCTGCGGGCCGAAGCCCTCGGCGATCAGGTGATGGAACTCATAGACTTCCATCGCGATGAAGCCGGCACCGAACAGGAAGGTGACAGCCAACCAGCCCAGCACGCCGCCCTTGTTGCCTTTGAACATCTGCAACATGGCGAAGCCGAAGGTGATACTCGAGAACAGCAGCAGTGCGGTTTCGACCGCGACAAAGTCCAGCTGGAAAATGTCGTGACCCGACGGGCCGCCGGCAAAACTGCCGGACAGCACCGCGTAGGTGGCGAAGAGCGACGCAAACAGGATGCAGTCGGTCATCAGGTACAGCCAGAAACCGAATACGGTCATCTGGCCCGAGTCGTGGTGGTGGTCGTCATGCCCATGGTCGTGACCATGAGCATGAGTATCAGCGTTAATTACATGACTGGACATTGATTAAACCCGTTCAAACGATTCGACACGTGCGCCAACCGGGGTACCGGTAGCCAGGCCCAGGGACTTCATGCGCTCACCTTCGATGCGCGCCACTTCCTCGGCTGAAACCATGTAGCCCTGGTCGTCACGAGCAGCGTGGGCGACGAAGACCGCGATGGTACCGATCAGGCTTGCGCCGACCAGCCACCAGATGTGCCAGATGAAGGCGAAACCGAATACGGTGAGCAAGGCACCCATGAACACACCGGTAGAGGTGTTGTTCGGCATGTGGATCGCTTCGTACTTGGCTGGAACCTTGTAAGCCTTACCGGCTTGCTTGGTTTCGTGCCATGCATCCAGATCGACATTCTCAGGCATGCTGGCGAAGTTGTAGAACGGCGGTGGCGACGAAGTCGACCATTCCAGGGTACGGCCGCCCCATGGGTCGCCGGTCACGTCCATGTTGTCCTTGCGGTCGCGGATCGAGACGTACAGCTGGATCAGCTGGCAAGCGATACCGAACAGGATCAGCACGGCGCCGAACACGGCTACGTACAGGTAGGGTTCCCACAGTGGGTTGTCGGAGTGGTTCAGACGACGGGTCATACCCATGAAGCCCAGTGCGTACAGCGGCATGAAGGCCACGTAGAAACCGGAGATCCAGAACCAGAAGGCAGCTTTGCCCCACTTCTCGTTCAGGGTGAAACCGAAGGCTTTCGGGAACCAGAAGGCGAAGCCGGCAATGTAGCCGAACACCGCACCACCGATGATCACGTTGTGGAAGTGAGCGATTACGAACAGGCTGTTGTGCAGGACGAAGTCAGCACCTGGAACAGCCAGCAGTACGCCGGTCATACCACCGATCGAGAAGGTCACCATGAAGCCCAGGGTCCACAGCACCGGTGCGGTGAAGCGCAGACGGCCCTGGTAGATCGTGAACAGCCAGTTGAACAGCTTCACCCCGGTCGGAATCGAGATCAGCATGGTCGCCAGACCGAAGAAGGTGTTGACGCTGGCGCCCGAACCCATGGTGAAGAAGTGGTGCAGCCATACCGCAAAGCCCAGTACCGCGATCGCGCCCGAAGCGTAGATCATCGACTTGTGGCCAAACAGGCGTTTGCCGGCGAAGGTCGAGGTGACTTCCGAGAACACACCGAAGGCCGGCAGGATCAGGATGTAAACCTCAGGGTGACCCCAGGCCCAGAACAGGTTGACGTACATCATCGGGTTCCCACCAAGCTCGTTGGTGAAAATGTGGAAGTCCAGATAACGGTCAACAGTCAGCAGAGCCAGTGCAGCGGTCAGGATCGGGAACGAAGCGACGATCAGCACGTTGGCCCAGGTGCAGGTCCAGGTGAAGATCGGCATGTCCATCAGCTTCATGCCAGGGGCGCGCATTTTCAGCACGGTGGCGAGGAAGTTGACACCCGTTAGCGTCGTACCCAGACCCGATAGCTGTAGCGCCCAGATGTAGTAGTCGACACCCACGCCAGGGCTGTACTGGATACCCGCCAGCGGTGGATAGGCGACCCAGCCGGTCTTGGCGAACTCACCAACACCCAGGGAGACGTTGACCAGCACGACGCCGGACACCAGCAGCCAGAAGCTCAGGGAGTTGAGGAACGGGAAGGCAACGTCACGTGCACCGATCTGCAGAGGCAGGGCCAGGTTCATCAGGCCGGTGAAGAATGGCATTGCCATGAAGATGATCATGATCACACCGTGAGCGGTGAAGATCTGGTCATAGTGTTCGGGAGGCAGGTAGCCCTCGGAACCGCCGGTGGCCATGGCCAGCTGCGTGCGCATCATGATGGCGTCGGCAAAGCCGCGCAGCAGCATGATCATCGCGACGATGATGTACATCACCCCGATTTTCTTGTGGTCGACCGAAGTCAGCCACTCGGACCACAGGTAGGTCCATTTCTTGAAATAGGTGATTGCACCGATCAACGCAATACCGCCGAGCGCGATCATGGCAAGTGTCACCATGACTATCGGCTCGTGATACGGAATCGCATCCAGACTTAGTTTACCGAACATCTCTTACTCCTCTGCCCCAGCAGCTGAATGCATAGTCACGTCCATCCCTTCGGTACCGGCCGCTTCTTTGCTCTGCTCTTTTTCGTGGACCGGCCGACCGCGGTTCATGCCTTCGTACTTGTCGACGATGGACTGGAACTGCTCAGGCGAGGCCACGCTGTACAGCGCGACTGGATTGTTTTCGCTCGTTTTGGCCAATGCCGCGTATTCAGCCGCATCCAGCTGTTTAGGCGATTGCTTGACTTCGTTCACCCATGCTTCGAAATCAGCCTGGGAGGTGGCGGTTGCCTTGAACTTCATACCGGTGAAACCAGCACCGCTGTAGTTGGCGGAGATACCGTCGAACTCACCGTTCTCGTTGGCGATCAGGTGCAGTTTGGTGGTCATGCCAGCCATTGCGTAGATCTGCCCGCCCAGGCCCGGGATGAAGAAGGAGTTCATCACCGAATCGGAGGTCACGCGGAAGTTGACCGGGGTGTTGGCCGGGAAGACGATCTTGTTGACCGTGGCGATGCCTTGTTCCGGGTAGATGAACAGCCATTTCCAGTCCAGGGCGACCACGTCGATCTGCACCGGCTTCACGTCGGAAACCAGCGGACGATACGGGTCCAGCTCATGGGTGGTCTTGTAGGTGACGTAACCCAGGGCAATGATGATCAGCACCGGGATGGTCCAGACCGCCACTTCGATCTTGGTCGAGTGCGACCAGTCCGGGGTGTAGGTGGCTGCCTTGTTGGAAGCGCGATACTTCCAGGCAAACGCCAGGGTCATGAAAATGACAGGAATCACCACCAGCAACATCAAGCCGGTAGCGATCAGGATAAGGTTCTTTTGCTCAATGCCGACCTGGCCCTTCGGGTCGAGCAGGGTCCAGTTGCACCCACTGAGTAAAAGCATGCCTAAAAAGGGCAGAATGCCAAACAGTCTGGGGTAACGCTTTTTACTCATCTCACGACCTCTAGAGCAGCTTGCTTCAATGCAATTTGTGTTTTGGTCGCCAACACTTCGTCCTGCCAAGCGTCAGCATTTATGGGATCGAATACGGTCATGCCTTGAGGCCAGCTGCGGCGGCTCGGCATAAACCGGGTATTACGGTGTTTATTGTTTTGACTTCAGTAGGCAACAGGCCTGTCTTCAGACCAATTCCATTTGGTGCGGGAAATCACGGAGGGGGGTCAGCCCGGCATCGCCGCAGGCGATGCTCGTCAGAGTCAGCGAAAAGAGCCTGGGCTCCTTTAATCCTGCGACTCGCAAGCGGTGCCGAACGGAAATTGGGGGCGATTGTAGATAGGTAACCAATCGTTGACTATGACTTATTGAGCAACAGTCCTTTACCGATTACGTAACAATAGCGCCTGAAAAATCAGTTTCGCGACAGTTTGTCGCACCCCTTCCAATACCCCTGGAACGCCCGTTTTACAAGGGCCGAGACTTGATCAGGATCAAGTCTGGTGCGACAAACTTTGCAAATCTCATTGCGCAACGGACTTGCGTCAATACATGACTTTTGTCTAAGCCTGGCGGCGGTTGCGGTAGATGCCCAGAGGCACCAGAACGGCGGTCAGGATAAAGGCCGCCAGGGCCCATTGCGCCAGGGACAGGCCCATGACCGGCGGGTACGGCGTGGAGCAGAAACCATCGACCTGGAACACCAGTGGCAGCACCGACGCCAGCGGCAGGCCGTCGACGATCGGTTGCAGGGTATCGATGCCGCAACTGACCGCTGGATTGGCCAGAATGTACACATGATTACCGGCAGCGGCGATACCGCCGATGGCGCTGAGCACCACCAGGCCTTCGAGCACGGTCAGGCTGCGTTTGCCGGGCATGGCCGCACCGATGAAGGCAAACAGCGCGATCAGCAGCAAGGCATAGCGTTGCAGGATGCACAGCGGGCATGGCGCCTCGCCCAGCACGATCTGCATGTACAGCGCCCCGCCGATCAGGGCCAGGCAGATCACCCCCAGCAGTACCAGAAAGCGCCGTTCCCGATTCAGGCGCGATGTTTGCTCGTTCATTGCTGTTCCTTCGTAGACTGGATGGCTCGACTGCCGATACGCAATTCTACACGCTGAAGCAGACCATAGAGAGCGGCAAAAGTGCCGCGCCAGGCCCTCGTGGAGAGAAGCGAAGAGCAGAATACTGATTTGCCACTATCTTAGTCCTGTGGATTACCCTATCATTAACACTGTACAAATAAACAGTATCGAATACATCGATTACCAAAGGCATGTGAGGTGATGAATGGCCGTCGAAGTGGTATACCGCAGCAGCCGCGACCTGGAGCGCTTGTTCATGGATAAAGCCGAAGCAGACCGTCACGACAAGATGCTCGAGCTGGCCGAGCTGTTGGCCGAGGTCCTGAAGAAAGCCGTGCCTTCGCTGAGCGAACAGCAGGTCGAGGATGCCGGTATCTATATGGCGAAAAACCGTGATGTGTTCGCCAAGGCCTTCAAGAGCCAGCCCGACGCCCTGTCCGAGTTGCTCAACGACAGTACCGCCGAGTAACCGTCTTCAGTTGTAGATCAACTGCTCGGCCAGCATCTGCGCCACCCGCGCCGGCGAGCGCTTCTCGGCCTGGGCATGAGCGAAGACCTCGGTCAGGCGCAAGGGGATGCGCGCCAGGTGCGCGGTAATGGTGCTCAGGTCCTCGCCACGGTGCCTGAGCGCCACGTAGATCAACCCGCCGGCATTGATCACGTAATCCGGGGCATAAAGGATGCCGCGGCTTTCCAGCTGATCGGCCACCTGCAAGGTGGTCAACTGGTTGTTGGCCGCCCCCGCCACCGCCGCACAGCGCAACTGCATCACGCTCTGCCCCGTGAGCACCGGCCCTATCCCGCACGGGGCAAAGATGTCGCAGGGTGTGCTGATCAACATCTCGTTGGCCACCGGCCGGGCATTGAACTGCTCAATGGCCAGTTGCACCCGCCCCGGGTCATGATCACTGACCAGCAACTCGGCACCCGCTGCATGCAACTGCTCAGCCAGCGCATAACCGACATTGCCCAGGCCCTGCACGGCAATACGCAAACCTTCGAGGTTATCGCTGCCCAGGCGTGCCATCGAGGTAGCGCGAATGCCGGCGAACACACCCATGGCCGCATGCGGCGAGGGGTCGCCGGCAGCGGTGGTGCTGGTGACATGCTGGGTGGTCTGGGCGATGCAGTCCATGTCCAGGGTCGAGGTGCCGCTGTCCACGGCCGTAATGAAGCGCCCCTGCAGGGTATCGACAAAGCGCCCGAACGCCTCGAACAAGGCTGCACGGTTTTCCACATGGGGGTTGCGAATGATCACCGCCTTGCCCCCGCCCAACGGCAACCCTGCCAGCGCAGCCTTGTAACTCATGCCCTGGGCCAGGCGGATGGCGTCGATCATGGCGCTGTCGTCGTCCGGGTAAGCCAGGTAGCGGCAACCTCCCATGGCCGGGCCCAGGTGTTCGCTATGAATGGCGACCACTGCTTTGAGGCCGGTCGGCGGATCGATGCACAGGTGCAGCGACTGCGTGCGGGTGCTTTGCATGAGAGCGAACATCAACGGGCTCCTCGATGAGGTGCTGATCCCAGTATAGGTCGCGCTTTCACGCCTGATGACAACACTCGGACCACTGGACGAAAAGCCGCGCCAGCGCTACAACAGAAGCTTGAGCGGAGATTGTCATGAACCCACGTAGCGCCTGCCTGGCTTGCCTTGAACGTGACCCGGTCGCCTTGCTGGAAGCGGCACTGTGGATTGCTGCCGAGCACGATGAGAGCGTGGTGCCGGCGCAGGTCCTGGCCGAGGTTCAGGCATTGCAGCAGGAGGTCAGCGCCGGGCTGCCGATGCTGCCGCTCAGCGAACTGGCCCAACCCTTGTTGCGCCGCCTCAACGCCCTGGGTTTCCAGCAGGACGAGTACCACCCCCTGCGGCCCCAGTCGGCGCTGCTCGACAAAGTCATGCAGCGTCGCCGCGGTCAACCATTGGCCCTGGCCCTGCTGACCCTGGAACTGGCCCGTGGCCTGTCGATCCCCCTTGAGGGCGTGAACTTCCCCGGGCATTTCCTCTTGCGGGTGCCAGGCGCCGATCACCTGCTCGATCCTTGTGGCGGGCGGCGCCTGTACCCGGCCGATTGCCGCGAACTGCTGGGCCGTCAGTTCGGCCCGCAACTGGCCCTGAGCGCCGACCACCTGCTGACCGCCAGCCCTATGCAGATGCTCCAGCGCCTGTCACGCAACCTGCGCCAATTGCACGCCAGCCACGATGACTACCTCGAAGCCCTGAAGGATGCCGAACGGGTGTTGCAGTTGGGCCCGGGCACGGCTGCCGACTACATGGCACGCGCCACCCTGTATCAGCACCTGGAATGCCCCCAGGCCGAACGCTTCGACCTGGAGCACGCCCTGCTGCTCAGTGACGATCCAATCCAGCGCTTGCGCCTGACGGAACGCCTGAGTCATTTGCCACCGGCGTCGCCATCGGTGCATTGACCGCCTCGGCCGGGCTGCGCACCTGAATGATCAACAACGCTGCCAGCACCGCCGGAATCGCGCAGAAGAAGAATATCTGCTCGACCGGCAGGTGCATGGCCAACAGCAGGCTGCCGAACAGCGGCCCGAGGATCGAACCAAAGCGCCCTACCCCCAGCGCCCACCCCGTGCCGGTGGCGCGCACCTGGGCTGGATAGAAGTTGCTGGTAAAGGCGTTGAGCGTCAGTTGCCCGCCGATGATGCAGAAACCGGCGGCGAACACGCAGACCACCAGCCAGCGCGGGTTGCTGTGGTTCAGGCCGACCAGCACGGTAAACACCGCCGCCGCCAGCAGCACGGCACTGAGCAGGCGCACCTTGCGCTTGAGGCGGTCGGCGAACCAGGCCATGAACACCGCACCCAGGGTGCCGGCAAACAGGAACATCGAGGTCACCAGGTTGGCCTGATTCAGGGCCAGACCGCTTTCAAGCAGCAGCGAGGGCAGCCAACTGATCATGAAATACAAAAGGATCAGGCTGACGAAGAAGGTCGACCAGATCAACAGGGTCGGCCTGGCGTAGCCATCACGAAACAGCGCCACGACAGTGAGCTTGTTCTGGTTGTCTGCCATGGCCTGCGCACTGGCTGCAGGCGGCTGCCAGCCCGGGAGCATCTTCGCCGTGATCTTGAGCAGGCGCGCATAGGGCGGCGCATCACGCAGCAAGCGGGGCAAGGATTCAGGCAGGTACAAGACCAGGAACGGAAACAACAGCAGCGGCGCAATACCGCCGGCGAGGAACACCGCCTGCCAGCCGAAGCTGTCGATAAACCCGGCAGCGACGAAACCGCCCGCAGCGCCCCCCAGCGAGAAACCGCAAGCGGCCAGCGTGACCATCAGGGTACGCAAGCGCGGCGGCGCATACTCGGACATCAGCGCCATGGCACTGGGCATCGCCCCGCCCATGCCGATGCCACACACAAAGCGCGCCAGCATCAGGCTGTTGAGGGAGTTGGCGAACACCATCATCACGGTCAGGCTGGAGTACAGCAGTACACAGCACAGCAGCACCCGACGCACGCCAAAACGATCCGCCAGCGGCGTCACCGCCAGCGAACCGAGGGTCAGGCCCAGCAGGTTGGCGCTGAACACCGGCCCGAATGCGGCCTTCTCCAGGCCCCAGTCCTGGGCCAGAGAAGGAATCACATAGCCCAGCACCTGAGCATCATAACCATCGGTAACCAGCAATAAGGCGAGTAACAACAGCAATAACCACTGATAACGCGACACGGGCCGGGCATCCAGCGCCGTGCGAAAGCTGGCAATCTGATTGTGCATCGCAAGGTACCTTTTATTGTTATGGGTATCAGGTGCGGGCAGCGGGGTTTATGGCGTATCGGGCTGCCTCGACGGATGAGCCTGGGCGAACGCCGCATGTTGCTCGGCCAGCGCGGCGACCCGGCGAATGCGCGGGAAGCCACTGAGGTCGATGTTGAAGCGTTCGGCGGCATACAGTTGCGGAATCAGGTAGACATCAGCCAGCCCCGGCTCGTCGCCAAAGCAGAAGCCTTCATCGCCGATCAACTGCTCGACAGCAGCCAGGCCCTGGCTGATCCAGTGGCCGATCCACTGGTTGACCTGGGCGTCATCGTGGCCCAGGCCACGCAACTGGTTAAGCACACTGACGTTGTGCAGCGGATGAATATCGCAGCCGATCAACGCCGCAACACCACGGGCCTGGGCCCGCCGAAGCGGATCTTGCGGCAGCAGCGCCGGCTGTGGATAAACCTCTTCCAGGTATTCGATGATCGCTGGCGACTGCACCAGCACCTCACCGGAGTCGACCTTCAGCGCCGGCACCCGCCCTTGCGGGTTGAGGGCCAGGAAGTGCGCCTCGCGCTGCTCGCCCTTGAGCAGGTTGACCGGCAGTTGCCGGACCTCCAGCTGCTTGAGCGCCAGGGCAATCCGCACCCGGTAGGACGAGGTCGAGCGGTAGTAGGTAAAGAGTTCCATGGCCCTGCCCTCTCAGTGAGCCGCAAGGATCTTGCCGCGGCATTCACCGAAGCCGATCGAGGCCACGCCATCGCGCTTGCAACGGGCGCGCAGGATGATCTCGTCACCGTCTTCGAGGAACTTGCGCACCTCGCCCGACGCCAGTTCGACCGGCTCCTTACCGCCCTGGGTGATTTCCAGCAGGCTGCCGAACTGGCCCGGCTGGGCACCGGACAGGGTGCCGGAACCGAACAGGTCGCCCGGCTGCAGCTGGCAACCGTTGACGCTGTGGTGGGCAACCATCTGCGCCACGGTCCAGTACATGCTCAGGGTGTTGCTCAGGGTCAGGCGATGGGCCGGCAGCTTCTGCTCGCGCATGCGCTCGGTCAGCAGCAGCACTTCCAGCTCGATATCGAAGGCGCCGTTGGCCTGGTCGCGCTTGTCGAGCAGGTACGGCAGTGGCTGCGGATCACCTTCCGGGCGCGCCGGCTGGGCGCAGCGGAACGGTTCCAGAGCTTCGGCGGTGACCACCCACGGAGAAATGGTCGAGATGAAGCTCTTGGACAGGAACGGACCCAGCGGCTGGTATTCCCAGGCCTGGATATCGCGCGCCGACCAGTCGTTGAGCAGGCAGAAGCCGGCGATGTGTTCAGCGGCTTCGGCGACCGGGATCGAATCGCCCATGTCGTTGCCCTGGCCGATCCAGATGCCCAGCTCCAGCTCGTAATCCAGGCGCGCGCACGGGCCGAAGCTCGGTTCGCTCTGGCCGGCGGGCAGGGTCTGGCCTTTTGGCCGGCGCACGTCGGTACCGGACGGGCGAATGGTCGACGCGCGGCCGTGGTAGCCGATCGGCACGTGCTTGTAGTTGGGCAGCAGCGGGTTATCGGGGCGGAACAGCTTGCCGACATTCTTGGCGTGTTCGATGCCGACATAGAAGTCGGTGTAGTCGCCGATACGCGCCGGCAGGTGCAGTTGGCACTCGCTGGCCGGATACAACAGCGGCTTGAGCGCGGCCTGGTACTCGCTGTGCTCGCCGAGCAACTCCAGCAGGCGTTCACGCAGGGCGACACGCGCACTACGGCCGAGGGCGAAGAAAGCGTTCAGCGCACCGCCGCGGGTGGCTTCAACCGCAGCGCGTGCCTGGCCGTCGAACAGACCGGCAGCCAGCACGGCTTCCAGGTCGAGAATGGCATCACCGATAGCCACGCCACAGCGCGGCGCCTGGTCCTTGCGGCTGAAGATCCCCAGAGGCAGGTTCTGCAGCGGGAAGTCGCCGTGGCCGTTGGCGTGTTCGACCCAACTGCGGGCAAGGGCGGACTGATTCATGGGTTATCTCCGATTCGGGGTAAAGGTGCTCGGCAACGAGGCCCAGCAACTATCGTAGTCGGCCTGCAATTGCGGGCATTCGAGCGCATGACGGCTCGGGCGCAGCACCTGGCTGGTCTCGAACATGAAGGCCATGGTGTTGTCGATCTTGTTCGGTGCAAGCTCCACGGCAATGGCCTTGCTGCAGGTCTCGGCATCCGGGCCATGGGCGCTCATGCAGCTGTGCAGCGAAGCGCCGCCGGGCAGGAAGCCTTCGGCCTTGGCGTCGTACTCGCCCTTGATCAGGCCCATGAACTCGTTCATCAGGTTGCGGTGGAACCACGGCGGACGGAAGGTGTTCTCGGCCACCATCCAGCGCGGCGGGAAAATCACGAAGTCGAGGTTGGCCATGCCTGGCACGCTGGTCGGCGAGGTCAGCACGGTGAAGATCGAAGGGTCCGGGTGGTCGAAGCTGACCGTGCCGATGGTGTTGAAGCGGCGCAGGTCATATTTGTACGGCACGTTGTTGCCGTGCCAGGCGACCACGTCCAGTGGCGAGTGGTTGAGTTGGCAGCCCCACAACTCGCCGAGGAATTTCTGCACCAACTGCACCGGGCCGTCGATTTCTTCGTAATGGGCCACCGGCGCCAGAAAATCGCGCGGGTTGGCCAGGCCGTTGCTGCCGATCGGCCCCAGGTCCGGGATGCGCAGCGGCGCACCATGGTTTTCGGCCAGATAACCACGGGCCTGGGCGTCGAGCAGTTCGACGCGGAACTTCAGGCCACGGGGCAGTACCGCGATCTCCAGCGGCTCGACGTCCAGCACGCCCAGCTCGGTGACGATGCGCAGGCGGCCCTGCTCCGGCACCAGCAGCAGTTCGCCGTCGGCGTTGAAGAACACCCGTTCCATGGAGCGGTTGGCGCAATAGGTATAGATGCTGATGCCCGCCGGTTTTTCACCCGCCGAGTTGGCCGCCATGGCCACCCAACCGTCAATGAAGTCGGTCGCGTCGCTCGGGATCGGCTGTGGGCTCCAGCGCAGGCGATTGGGCGTCACCGAGCCCAGCGGACCACCGGCCAGTTGACGCTCCAGGCGCTCGAAGCGCGGGTGCAGGGCCGAAGGGCGAATGCGGTACATCCAGGTGCGGCGCAACTCGCTGCGGGCCATGGTGAAGGCGGTACCGGAAAACAGTTCGGCATACAGGCCGTACGGGGCTTTTTGCGGCGAGTTCTGCCCGACAGGCAGGGCGCCAGGCAAGGCTTCGCTGGCGAATTCGTTGCCGAAGCCGCTCTGGTAGCCGAGGACAGGGGTGTTATCGAGGTTCATCGAGCCTCCGGGCCCAGTGCAGGCCGGTCAATGGCAGTTGGCTGCAGGCCTTGAAGGGGTGGCAGCGCTTCTGCGTTATTTTTATCGTAATTACATTACGCATAACGTAATTTGATTGACGAAGACCGTCAAGCTATAAAGACGCCCACTGAACTCCCCGGATCGACTCCACCATGGCCAAAGCCAGCTCCCCCGCCGACAGCTCCGGCAAACAGAAGGTCCGCTCGGCCGAGGTCGGTACCGACATCCTCAAGGCCCTGGCGCAGTTGTCGCCGTCCACCTCGCTGTCGCGCCTGGCCGAGCATGTGGACATGCCGGCGAGCAAGGTCCACCGTTACCTGCAGGCGCTGATTGCCAGCGGTTTTGCCGAGCAGAACCCGGCCACCAACCACTACGGTCTGGGCCGCGAAGCCTTGCGCGTGGGCCTGGCCGCGCTGGGCGGGATGGACGTATTGAAAGAGGCGGCGCTGCCGCTGTCGCAACTGCGCGATGAGCTTAACGAAAGCTGCTTCATTGCCGTATGGGGCAACCAGGGCGCAACCGTGGTCAGTATCGAGCCGGCGGTACGCGCGGTCACCGTAGTTACCCAGATCGGTTCGGTACTGCCCTTGCTCACCTCCTCGACGGGCCTGGTGTTCGGCGCCTACCTGCCAGAGCGTGAAACCATCGAACTGCGCGAGCAGGAGCTGGCCACTTCTGGACACCGCTTCAGCGACTACGAAGCCTTGTTCGCCACGATCCGCCAGCGCGGCCTGCACCATGTCCATGGCCTGCTGATGCCGGGCGTCGATGCACTGTCGGCGCCGGTGTTCAACGCGGTCGGCAAGATTGCCGCGGTGCTGACCGTGGTCGGCCCGACCTCCATCTTCCATGCCGACGAGCAGGGGCCGGCAGCACAACGGCTGTTGGCTGCGGCGAAGCTGATCAGTTGGCGTATGGGGTATGAGGAAGCGCCGGCGGGATAAACTTGTTTACACACGATCACAGTCTTTCATCAAGCCAGCGCTTAATCTGACCACCGGGCACTGTTACTAGAGTTGTAACAGTGAATGTCACAATCGGCTATTTTTCCTCACCGATCAGCGGCTTATCCTGAACGCACTTACACAGCAGCAGGCAAAGCCCCAAGCCAGCTGTCTATTCCGGGCCTTTGCGGCGTGAACACCCCGCCCCCCGCGACCTGTAAGCCCAGGTTCACCGACGTTGATTTTGAAGCTCCTTGATCTGCGTCTTACTTGGCCGCTGCACTGCAGCGGCCTTTTTTATGCCCGTGATTCAATCGCCATCGGCGTCGTCAAAGTGAAATCGGTGCAACAATCGGTGAGCGATGGGCGCCAGGATCAAGCCGATGCTGGCGACGAACACCAATCCCACATAAAGCCCGTAACCGGCGAAGAACAACTTGCCGCCGATGGACTCGGGGAGGATTACCGGCCCCACTCCGCCGAGCAGCAAGGTGGCATTGAACAGCGCATCATGCCAAGGCACCTGCGGCTCGAAATACAGATGCCCGACCACACCAAACAGAATCGAGCCGATCAGCAACAGGCAGGCTGCGAAGCCGTGCCACATCAGGCGGTAGCCAAACTGTCGGGTAGAGATGACAGCATCCGTTCTGGATTCGTACATCCACTGTGCTCCTGCAACCTGGGTGGCCGTCCAGCATAGGCAACTTCAGCCGACGACCACAACCTTGGGGCAGGTTCAGCCCTGTGGATACTTCTGCAGATTGGCCATCATCTGCTGTAAGGCTTGCAGGCTGTCTTGCGGGTGCACAGCGTTGTCGAAGTCGCCGATCTGCTGCCAGTTCGCCGCAATATCTTCGGGTGAAAAGCCCTCGCGCGGGTCAAAACCGACACCCAGGCTGCGCTCCCAGCGCACCTTGCCGACCCAGCCACCGCCCACTTCGTAGAGGCCGCCGCTGTCCTGGCAATCGTCACTGCCCAGGTACACCACCAGCGGGCTGACCAGTTCCGGCTTGAGCTGTTCGAACACCTGCGGAGGAATCAGCCCTTCGGTCATGCGCGTGCCGCCGGTGGGGGCAATGGCGTTGACCAGGATGCCGTGCTTGCGCCCTTCGATGGCCAGGGTGCGGGTCAGGCCATACAAGCCGAGCTTGGCCGCACCATAGTTGGCCTGGCCGAAGTTGCCATAGATCCCCGAGGTCGAGGCAGTGAAGATCACCCGTCCCCAGTTCTGCTCGCGCAGGTGTGGCCAGGCGGCGCGGGTGACCTTGTAGGCACCTTCGAGGTGCACCTGGTAAACCTGCTCCCAGTCACTGTCCTCCATCTTGTGGAAGGTCTTGTCACGCAGGATACCGGCGTTGTTGATCACCACATCGACCCGACCGAAGCTGTCCAGGGCCTGTTCGACAATGCGCTGGCCATCGGTGACCGAGTCATGGTTGGCAACCGCAGTGCCGCCGGCTTCGCGAATCTGCGCCACCACCCGGTCGGCGGCCGAGACGCTGGCGCCTTCGCCATGGGTCGAGCCGCCCAGGTCGTTGACCACCACCCTGGCGCCATGTCGGGCGAACAGCAGGGCATGGGCGCGGCCCAGGCCACCGCCGGCTCCGGTGACAATCACCACTTTTTCGTCCAAGCGAATCGTCATGCTCATTTCTCCAGCAGAACAAGGGAGGGATGCCCGAGTGTCGGCCAGCACTGGCTGGCACACAATCAAGCGGGCAGACGCTGAATGGCAGGCGATAAGGCCGGGCGATAATTGCGCACACCTGGCCGCTCAGGACCAGGCGACCTTCTGCGGCATATTCACCAGGGGTTGCTCGCGAAACGCCAGGTAATGGCGCAGCACCTGTACCGGTGCTTCGGTATGCGGATAGTGGCCGATGCCCTGGAGCATCACGGTGTCGGCGTTGGGCACCAGTTCCTGGTAGCGCTCAACCATGTGTGCGCCGGAAATCGGATCGACCGCGCCGTTGATCAGCCGCAGCGGCACGCCTTCGGCCTGCAACGCCCCGACCCAGCGCTCACGATGGGCAACCCGTTCGGGCAGGTAAGTGATCAGCTTGTGCAGGATTCGTGTACCGCGGTTGGAAGCGACAAGGCTCCAGTAATCGTCCAGTGCGCTTTCACTGGGATGGGTGCAGGGGCCGTAGATCTGGGTCACGTTGCGCACCAGGTCGTCTCGCCCGAACGAACGCCCCACCAACCAACCCAGGCGGCTGAGCAGCAGTTTCTGGATCAGCAGCGGCCGATGACGCTCGGGAAACAGGCCGCCATTGAGGAATACGCAACTGGCGATTTGCGCACGGCCCTCATGGTGGCGGGCGAGCAATTCCTGGGCGACGCTGCCGCCATAGTCATGCCCGAGCAAATGCACCGGTTGCTCGACCTGCAGGTGCGCCAGCAGCGCCTGCAGCAAGTCGGCCTGCTCCAGCAAGCTGTAGTCGTGAGACAGCGGCTTGGCCGAATCGCCAAAGCCAAGCATGTCACAGGCAATCACCCGAAAACGCTGGGTCAGGGGGGCCCAGAGGTAATGCCAGTCCCAGCTGGCGGTGGGAAAGCCATGGATGAGCAGGAGCGGTTCGCCCTGCCCTGCGCTCCAGTAGCGGATGGCCAGGCCACGGAAGGAGAAATTCAAGCCCCGGGTCCGCCAGACGCACAATGGAATCTCGGCCAAAGGCATCACAGTGGTCCCGGTAGGTTGTAGCTGTTCGTGTTGGGCAAGGCATCGGCTGCGATCATTGCAATCACCTCGGCACATTCGTGTGCTCTACTGACTCAACAGTCTAGTCAGGCAGGCCCGTGCCGAGAGTTGCGTTAGCAGCCAGCTTATTGACCTTGGGAGTCAGCGCGCAAAATAGCGTGGTGAATCACAGCAGCAAGGTCAGCAACGGCGCGGCAAACAGGTTGAGCAAACCGGTCAGGACCATGACCAGGCCGGCCACCGAGCCCTCCTCGCCACCCACTTCATGGGCGCGGCTGACGCCCGCTCCGTGAGCGCCGACACCAAACAGCGCGCCACGGGCCAATGGCGTGCGCAGCGGCAGGTACTTGAGCAGCACGCCCCCCAACATCGCCCCCAATACACCGGTAAACATCACGAATACGGCGGTGAGCTCCGGCACACCGCCCAGGTCCTTGGCCAGCGGCATGGCAAAGGGCGTGGTGATCGAGCGCGGCACCAGCGACAGACTGACCGAGCTGTCCAGTGCCAGCAGGTGCGCCAGGCCCCAGGAGCTGCCGATCGACGCCGCGCTGCCCATCAGCATACCCAGGGTCAGGGCCGGCCAGTGGCGGGCGAGCAAGGCCCGCTGTTGCCAGATCGGTACGGCAAAGGCCACGGTCACCGGGCCCAGCACCGTCATCAGCCAATGGGTATTGCGCGCATACTCGGCGTAGGCGGTATGCAACGGCACGGCAATCGCCAACAGCACTGCCGGCACCAGAATCAATGGCGACAGCAGGTAGCGCCCGGTGCGCCGGTACAACCAGCGGCTGCCCAGATAGGCCAACAGGGTGATGAGCAGCCAGAACAGCGGCATCGGCTCAAGCGTCATGGCGCAGCCTCCAGCGGCAGACCCACTCCACGGTTACCGCCGTAACCACCATTACCAGCAAGGTACTCACGCCGATCACCAGCAAGATCCGCCAGCCTTCATCGCGCAACAGGCTGCCATAATCGAGCAGGCTCATCAGCGCCGGAATGAAAAACAACAGCATCTCGGCCATCAGTACCCCGGCACCCAGCTGCAACATGGCCGGCTTGAGCACGCCGGCGGCGAACAACAGCAACAGCAGGGCCAGGCCAATGACCCCGCCTGGAATCGGCCAGGCCAACCAGGCGGCCAGCACACCACCGACCTTATAAAGAGCCAGCAACACCGCCAGCTCGGCGAGCAGGCGGACAAATCGGTTAAACGCAGGGGGTTTCATCGCGGGGGTCCTCTCAGGCCTTCATTTTAAAAGCCAGCTCCCCACGCCAAAAGCGAATTGTTAGACTGCCAGCTATTCCAGATTGGAATTTCGCGAATGGAATTCAAACAGCTACGCAGTTTTCTCGAAGTGGTGCACCGCGGCGGTTTTACCCAGGCCGCGCTGACCTTGCACATCAGCCAGTCCGCAGTGAGCAAGCAGGTCGCGCAACTGGAGCAGGATCTTGGCGTTGCGCTGCTTGAGCGCCAAGGCTCGCAATTGCACCTGACCGCCGCCGGTAAAATTGTTCTGGAACGCGGCGAAGCCATGTTGCGCCTGCGCCAGGAGCTGCTCAGCGAACTGGATGACCTCAGCCAGCTGACACGCGGCGAGCTGCGCCTGGGCCTGCCGCTGCTGGGCAGCGATGCGCTGTTCGCCCGGTTGTTCGCCGAGTACCGGCGGCGCTACCCGAATATCAGCATCCAGCTGTTTGAAGGCGGCAGCCGCAGTGTCGAGCACGCCGTGCTCAGCGGCGAGCTGGAACTGGGCGGCAGCCTGACGCCAAACGACCCGGCCTTTGCCTACCAGCCGTTTTGCAACGAGCCCCTCGACGCCCTGCTGCCCACCGATCACCCGTTGGCGAACGCCGGCCAGGTCAGCCTGGCGCAACTGGCCGACACGCCGTTCCTGCTCTATCAGCGCAGTTTCGTGCTCAATGATCGTTTGCTCAGTGCCTGCCAGCAGCTGGGATTTACCCCGCGCGAAGGCGGGCGCAGTGGTCAGGCCGACTTTCTCGCCGCGCTGGTGGCGGCGGGCCAAGGGGTCGTACTGCTGCCCAGCGTGGTCGCCCGTGGCCTGGAGCGGCCGGGGGTGGTTCGCCTGTCACTGAGCGAACCGACGGACCTGCGCTGGGACATTGCCTTCATCTGGCGCCAGGGCGCCTACCTTTCACGCGCAGCCCAGGCCTGGCTGCAACTGCTGCGCGAGCAACCACAGCCGCCGTGATCAGCCGCGCAGTTTTTCCACCAGCTCGGCAATCCAGGGCTCTGCGTCGGTTTCCGGAGTAACGGTTTCGCTGGCATCCAGGCGCAGCATCGGCAGCACTTCCTCCAGGCCCAGCTCGGCGAACAGTTCACGCAGTTGCTCGCCGCCACCACAGAACGTATCGCCATAGCTGGAATCGCCCAGGCCGATGACCGCGCCCTTGAGTCCACGCCACTCGGCGGGCAGCACGTCGCGAATGGCACTGTACAGCGGCATGATGTTGTCCGGCAGCTCGCCCATGCCAGTGGTCGAGGTCACGGCCAGGAATGCCTGCGGGGCAAAGCCCTGGATGTCCTGCAGGGTGGCCCGGTTCGCGTGCCAGGCCTCGAAACCTGCTTGTTTGAGCAACTTCTCGGCGTGCCGAGCAACTTCTTCGGCGGTGCCGTAGACCGAACCGGAAAGGATCGCGACTTTCATAGAGGTTTCCGAAACTGAGTAAAAACGTAGGATACTAGCATCCGGCACTGGCAAAAGGCCTTATTCGGCAGCTGTACAGCGACGGTCAATCTACTAGAATCAGCCAACATGCCCGATCTACAGCCCTTGCGGACCTAACAAGATGATCAATGCCACATTGCTGCAGCGCATGATTGACGCCTCCAATGACGGGATCGTAGTGGCCGAACAGGAGGGCGACGACGACACCATCCTGATCTACGTGAACCCGGCCTTCGAGCGCTTGACCGGCTACGACGCCAACGAAATCCTCTACCGCGACTGCCGCTTCCTGCAGAACGACGATCGCAACCAAAGCGCCCGGGCACTGATCCGCCAGGCGATCAAGGATGGCCTGCCAAGCCGGGAAATCTTGCGTAACTACCGCAAGGACGGCAGCGCATTCTGGAACGAACTGTCGATCACCCCGGTGCTCAACGAGGCCGACAAGCGCAAGTATTTCATCGGTATCCAGAAAGACGTCAGCCGCCAGGTCGAAGCCGAACAGCGGGTGATCGCGCTTGAGCGCCAGCTGGCTGAAGCCCGTGCGCGCATCGCTGCGCTGGAAGCCGACCAACGGTCTTAACAAACCCGCCGTTTGGTTGTCCATGACGGTGAAAAAACGCACTCACGACTGCAACTTCGAGTTCGACCATGCAAGCAGATGCCCTTCTGACCCAGGATGAGCTGGACTTCATCCGCTCCATGCAGCACGCGCCCCAGCCCCACCCGGCTGAACCGCCGTCGCGCCTGATGGTCAATGGCGGCAGCGAAATCAAGAACCTGCTGACCCGTCTGATCGCCGACGAGCAGGTGACCCTGCAGGCACAGTTCAACAACCAGCAGATGACCTTCCCGCTGCAATTGGTCGAAGACGAGTTCCACGCCCTGCACCTGCAACTGGGCGTGCCGAACATCTACGAAGAAGGTGCCGTGGTCCGCCCTTGGCGCCTGACCCTTGAGCAGCCGGTGGCCCTGGAAGACGAACTGGGCTTGAGCACCGGTTTGTGGGTGCGGGAAATCTCCTTCAAGGGTGTGCTGCTGGAAATGCGCGAGCAACCCGAGCCACCCAAGCATTTCGAGCTCTGGTTCAGCCCCGACGGCGATGCCCCCATTGCCCTGCATGGCACCCTGCAACGGCGCACCGGCGATCGTCTGGCCGCCTACAACCTGGGCCAGAGCCTGCCGGCTGAAATCGAGCGCTTACGCGAGTACATCCTCCAGGCCCACCGCCGCGCCCACCCCGAACTGCACCCTTAAGAGTCCAGGTGACCGGCCAGGTATTGCTGCAGCCGCCGGCGCATCAATCGCCCGTCGCTACCCAGGCAGGCCACCTGCGATCCGATCAGGCTGTCCTGAGCTAGGTCTGCGGCCTCCCCCGCCAGCAGCAACGGGCACTCCAGCCCCAGCGCCAGGCGCGCCAGGCGCTTGGGCAAGTCACTGGTCGGTGGCAGGTTGGAAAACAGCACCAGGGCATGAGGCGTCATGCGCTCGCAGACCAGGCTCAACTCTTCCAATGGCTGGCCAAGGCCGAGCACGCTGATGGCAATTTCACTGGTGCCGAGCAATAGCGCTGCCACCAGCAACTCCAGCTCGCGGCATTGGCCGGGAATTGCCGCCAGCACCACGCGTACTTCCTGCTGCTCACGGGCCAGCTGCAAACGCTGCAACACCCGCCCGCGCAAAAAGTTGTCGAGAAACAGCCATTCGCTGGCCTGGCCAAAGGCCTCGTGGGTGCTGCGCAGCGCCTGCCAGACCGGCATGAGGATGTCCTGGAACACCACCAGCTGTGGATAACTGCTGAACACCTGACCGTACAGTTGCTCCAGACGACGCTCGTCGAACGCCCTGACGGCCTGGCGCACGTGCGCCTGCCATTGATTGAAGTCGGCCAGGGATTCGTCGCTGCGCTGCGGCTGGCTTTCGGCCTTGAGGTTCTGGCTTTTGGCGAGGATGCGCCCGACTTTGCTGACAGCCACACCGCGTTCGATCCAGCCGAGGATGCTGCGCACCTCGTCGATATCGGCTTGTGAGTACAAACGGTGCCCACTTTCGGTGCGCGTGGGCTGAATCAGCCCATATCGGCGCTCCCAGGCACGCAGGGTGACCGGGTTGATACCGGTCAGGCGGGACACTTCGCGGATCGGGAACAGTTCTTCGTGGTCGAGCTGATGAGTACTCAATGAAGGCTGGTCAGGTTCGATCATTGCCAGGAAACCGCGGGTTTATGGGCCAACAGCCATTCTACTCCGGCTGCTGCAAGCGCGACCATTGGCATTTCTGTCAGGTCGGCGACCGCCAGCACTGACGAGTCAGCCGATTTAGGGAATAATCCGCGCCCGATTCTTGCATCGATTCTTGCAAAGAAGCGAATACCGTCCAACACCCCGGGCGGCGTTCAAGGGGCAGGCCTACCGGCCACGCCCAGTTGCCAGGAGATATACCATGTCTACCCCACCCGTAACCCTGATGGTTACCCGCCGCGTCGCCGATGGTCGCTACCAGGACCTGATGGCCTGGTTGCACGAAGGCGAACAGCTGGCCACCGACTTTCCCGGCTACCTGGGCTCGGGCGTGCTCGCCCCGCCGCCGCAAGGCGATGAGTTCCAGATCATCTTCCGCTTCGCCAACGAGCAGACCATGCACGCCTGGGAGCATTCGGCCTCGCGCAAGGCCTGGCTGGCCCGTGGCAATGGCCTGTTCGCCGAGCCGTCGGAACAGCGGGTCAGCGGCCTGGAAGGCTGGTTCGGCAACAACCCGGTACAGCGCCCGCCGCGCTGGAAGCAGGCGGTGGCGATCTGGCTGGCATTCTTTCCGGTATCGCTGCTGTTCAATCTGCTGTTCGGCCACTGGCTGGGCGCGCTGGACCTGGTGCCGCGCATCCTGCTCAGCACCTTGGGCCTGACACCGTTGATGGTGTACTTCCTCATTCCACTGTCGACCCGCCTGCTGGCCAACTGGCTGAACGCCAGCCCTGCCCGCCCGAGACCGCAGGGCGCGCGCAATCCCGCCTAGTTCGGGTATGCTGGGGGTTATCCAAGCGAACCAGTAAAAGTTGACCGCCCCCACCATGAACAGCCCAATTCTTGTCACCGGAGCCAGCCAGCGAGTCGGGCTGGCGCTGGCCCTGAACCTGGCGCAGGCCGGCCATACCGTGGTCAGCGCCAGCCGCAGCAAAAACCCCGAGGCCGCACACCCGAACATCGTCCAGTTCCAGGCCGACCTGTGCCGGGAAGACGATCGCCTGGCCCTGATCGAGCACCTGCAAGGCCACTACGACGGCTTGCGCGCCATCGTCCACAACGCCTCGTTGTGGCTCGACGATGACCTGGCCAACCTCAACACTATGTTCAAGCTGCACGTCGAGGCGCCCTATCACCTGAACCTGGCCCTGGGCGCCCAACTGGCCAAGGTGGACAAGGCCGACATCATCCACATCTGCGACGAGACCTCCTCACGCGGCAGCGGCAGCCATATCGGCTATGCCGCCACCAAGGCTGCATTGCAGAACATGGTGCTGTCGTTTGCCGCCAAGTACGCGCCGAACATCCGCGTCAACGCGATTCTGCCGGGCTTGCTGATCCTCAAGGCAAACAGCGACGAGGCCTACCGCCAGCAAACCCTGAAAAAGGCCCTGCTGGAATTCGAACCCGGCGCCCAGCCGTTGATCGATGCCGTGCGCTTCTTGCTCGACAGCCAGTACAGCACCGGCAGCAATCTGGTCATCAACGGTGGCCGTCACCTGAAAAACCGCCTCGCGGTAGACTGACCTACCGCTGACACGAGAACGTCCATGAACGATCAACAGAAGCTAGAACTCGAAGCCGCCGCCTTCCGCCGCCTGGTTGCCCACCTGGACAGCCGCAAGGACGTGCAGAACATCGACCTGATGAACCTTGCCGGCTTCTGCCGCAACTGCCTGTCCAAATGGTACAAGGCCGCCGCCGACGAAAAACAGATCGAGCTGAGCATGGATGAAGCCCGTGAAGTGGTCTACGGCATGCCTTACGCCGAATGGAAATCCCTTTACCAGCAAGAAGCCAGCGCCGAACAACAAGCGGCGTTCGCCAAAGGAAAGCCCCATGACTGATCTGAACACCCTGCGCGCCAGCCTGAAATCCGGCGAGCACGTCTTCGCCGACACCCTGGCCTTCATCGCCGAGCACTACACCTATCAGCCACAAGCCTTCAACAATGGCGGCGTAGAGAATGCTGCCGGGCAGAACGAAGGTTCGTGCAAGACCCTGGGCCTGGCCCTGCTCGAAGGCCTGAGCGATGAAGAAGCCCTGCTGGCGTTCGGCGAGCACTACCGCTCGGTGCTGGCCACCCCGCAAGGCAGCGACCACGGCAACATCCGCGCGCTGATCGAACACGGCCTGGCTGCGGTCAAGTTCGCCGAGCAGCCGCTCAAGCGCCTGGCCTGATCAAACGCCCCGGCGTGCCTTCGGCCAATTGCCCGTGGCGCAGCCAGTGCAGGGCAATTGGCCACAGCCTGGGCTGGAAGCGGCTGTGGAAAAAGGCGAAATGACCGATACGGTTCTCGGCGATATCACCTGGGGCGATGCGCAGGTGACTGCGCTCACTGGCCTGGAAGTACCCCAGTAAACGCTCGATGGCAGCAACCGTGCCGAACGGGTCGTCGGTCAGGCTGATGGCCAGGGTTTGCGCCTTGACCCGGGCGAACGGCAATCCATTCAGCCCATTCAGCGCCCGCCCGCTAGGGCGATGCTCATAGCTTGCAGTGCGCGTGCTCCAGTCCTGCACCACCCCGGCCGGGGTATCTTCCAGCCACCCCAGGCGCTTGCCGGGAAAGTAACCGAATACCCGGGTCAGCAGCGGCATCAGCACATGCCATTTGCCGAACAGTTGCCAGCGGCTGTCAGCGGCATAATCGCGCCAGTAGGCAAACTGAGCGCCGACCGTCACCAACCGGCGCAGTTGATCGGCCGACGGCGCCAACCCCGCTGCACAGCCACCAAAACTGTGACCGACCACATCGATAGGCTGGCCAGGAAACTCGCGCCGGGCGCGTTGCAACATGGCTTCGAAATCCAGCGCGCCCCAGTCGGTCCAGGAGGCTTTGAAGTGGCGCATGGAGGCCGGGCGCGACTCACCGATGCCGCGATAGTCATAGGTGATGACGTCGAAACCATGGGCAAACAGGTACTGGGCAAAGCGGGCGTAATAGCTGCAGCGCACCGAGGTGGCGGCGTTGATGATCACCAACGGGCGCGTGGGGGCCGGCACCTGGTGGCGCCAACAGAAACCGCCAAGGGAATAACCGTCGGCGGTTGTCTCACGGAAGGCGTGCCCGCTGTTGCTGGCTACGGGCAAAGCCGGGAATGCTTCGAGACTGCTCATCGACCTCTGTCACGCCGAAGCCGCTACCTGCGGTGCAGGGACCTTGCGCAAGTCGCTCAGTCGCGAGCCATCGTAGCGGGTTTCGCGGAACAGGCGCCAGCGCCCGAACACCCCATACACGTGCGTCACCCGGCCCTGCTCTTGATAACCCATGCGCAAATGCATCTTGAGCGCCGGGATATTGTGGGTTTCACAGACATCCACCACTGTGTGGCAACCCTTGGCGCGCATGGTCTCCCACAGGCTGACCTGGGCATCTGCCGACAAACGAGTGCCAAAGTAGGCGCGGGTCATTTCGCCGCCGAATTCAAAGAACTCACCGGGCTTCACCGGGAAGGTGCAGCCGTAATAATGACGGTCGTGATAGTCGCGCATGCTGGCAAAGATGAACCCTACGGCATCGCCTTGTTCATCCAGGTACATGTGCCCGGTATGGCCTTCGGCGGCCAGCTCGCGCATGGTCTGCACGCGGTCGCCAAAATAGCGGGCGAAGGCATCGGCGTTTTCCGCGGTGATGTCCACCAGGCGTACCGCAGGATGGTCGCGCAGGTTGTGCGGCGGTACCGGGCTGACCAGGTCGCGTTCCATCCACAGCAACTCCCAATGGAAGAAGATGTAACGCTCATAGAGGGTTTTAAGGACTTTTTGCAGACCCTTTTGCCTGATCCGCTCTTTTAGTTTTTGTAGCCCACTCATGGTGCCTCCTGTCGAAACCTTGACGGTTTAAAAGGGCATGTAGAGAGTGGTATAGAACAGTGGCGGCGCGGGAGTAGCAAAGGGCCAGAAACGGACTTGTTTCAAATTGTTTCAAGACTGAAACTGTTGCCGCACCCGGTTAAAAACAGGTGCAGCAACAAACACTTGGCAAGTGCTACTTACAGCTCTATGCAGTCGAACCGTACGTCGGTAGCCACATCGGCGTCATAGTCAACATCCTGACGCTCGAAACCGAACAGGTTGAGGAACTGCTTCTTGTAACCGGCGTAGTCGGTAATTTCGAACAGGTTCTCGGTGGTCACCTGCGGCCACAGTGCCTTGCAGGCATCCTGTACGTCGTCGCGCAGCTCCCAGTCGTCCAGACGCAGGCGGCCTTCTTCGTCCAGCGCCGCCGGCGCGCCATCGGCACGGTACAGACGGTCACGGAACAGGCGGTCGAGCTGATCCTGGGTACCTTCGTGAACGTTCTTCTCTTTCATGATCTTGAAGACCATCGACAGGTACAGCGGCATCACCGGGATGGCCGAGCTGGCCTGGGTGACCACGGATTTCAGTACCGCGACGTTGGCGCCACCACCGACCTTCTGCTCCAGGCGCTTGGCGGTTTCGTCCAGGTCCATCTTGGCCTTGCCCAGGGCGCCGTGCCAGTAGATCGGCCAGGTGATTTCAGTGCCGATGTAGCTGAAGGCCACGGTGCGCGCTTGCGGCGCCAGAACACCGGCGGCGTCCAGGGCGTCGATCCACAGCTGCCAGTCCTGACCACCCATGACGGTGACGGTGTCGGCAATTTCCTGCTCGCTGGCAGGCTCGATGGATGCCTCGATGATGGTGTCTTTGTTGGTGTCGATGGCGGTTGACTTGTACGGCTGGCCAATTGGCTTGAGGGCCGAGCGTACCAGCTCGCCAGTCTGTGGCAGCTTGCGCACCGGCGACGCCAGGGAGTAGACCACCAGGTCGACCTGGCCGCCCATTTCGTTCTTGATCAGCTCGATGACCTTGGCCCGCGCTTCGTCAGAGAAGGCGTCGCCGTTGATCGACTTGCTGTACAGGCCTTCGGCCTTGGCGAACTTGTCGAAAGCGGCAGCGTTGTACCAGCCCGCAGTACCGGCCTTGGTCTCGGTGCCCGGCTTTTCAAAGAACACGCCCAGGGTATCGGCCTTGAAGCCGAAGGCGGCGGTGATGCGCGCCGCCAGGCCGTAACCGCTGGAAGCACCGATCACCAGGACCTTTTTCGGACCATCCTCGCGCACGCCCTGCTTGCGGGTGGCTTCGATCTGATCACGTACGTTCAGCTCGCAACCGGTCGGGTGCGTAGTGGTGCAGATAAAACCGCGGACTTTGGGATGGATAATGGCCAATGTCTGTACCTCGTCAGTGAATTTGCTGAGGGAGCCGAATCGCTTGGACTCGAGGTTCCGTGTGCTGTGAGGGTGAGACTACACCCGCAGCGTTGCCGACACATCCGGCCCCCTGGAATCCTTCAGGGCGCTACTTTGTCACAGCGTGGAAAACTTCAGCAACCGCTGATCTCAGACCCGGAACGCACCGATCAGGCGCTTGAGTTCCAGCACCTGGGTCGACAGCTGGCGGCTGGCGTCCTCGGTCTGGTGCGCGCCCTGGGTGGTGTTTTCCGCCGCCCGGTTGATCTCGACGATGTTCTGGTCGATGTCGTGGGCCACCGCCGTCTGCTGCTCCACCGCCGCAGCGATCTGCTGGTTCTGGTCGACGATGCTGCCAATGGCGCCAAGGATGTTCTCCAGCGCCTGCTGCACCTGCTGCGATTCGCCAACCGTGCCCGAAGCCATCTGATGGCTGCTGTCCATGGCCTTGACTGCGGCCCCTACCCCACCCTGCAGGCGCGAGATCATCTGCTCGATCTCTTCGGTGGACTGCTGGGTGCGCTTGGCCAGGGTGCGCACCTCATCGGCAACCACGGCAAAACCGCGGCCCTGCTCGCCCGCCCGGGCCGCCTCGATGGCGGCATTGAGGGCCAGCAGGTTGGTCTGCTCGGCGATGCTCTTGATCACCTCCAGTACCCGGCTGATGGCCTGGCTGTCGCTGGCCAGCTGGTTGATCACCGCCACCGACTGATCGATCTCGCCGGCCAGGCGGGCGATATTGCCTTGCTGGGTTTCCACCAGGCCACGTCCGCTGACGGTTTCCTGGTTGACGCTATGGGCGCTGCTGACTGCCGCCGCAGCGCTGCGCGCTACCTCCTGGGCAGTTGCCGACATCTGGTTCATGGCCGTGGCCACCTGCTCGATCTGCCCGCGCTGGCCACTGACCGCCTGGTTGCTGCGCGCCGATACCGCATGCACCTGCTCGGCCTGGCGCTCGACCTCGGCGACGGTATGGCCGACCTGCTCGATCAGGTCATGGATGCGCCGCACCGTACCGTTGAACACCTGGCCCAACTCACCCAGTTCATCGCGGCTGCTGGCCTGGAAATTCGCCGTCATGTCGCCGGCGGCAACCTTGTCCATCACCGCACCGAGGCTTTTCAGGGTATTGCGGGTCGAGGCGTAAAAGCCGCTATAGAGGTAGACGATCAGCAGGAATACGGCCGCCAGCGCCGACACCAGCAAAATCATGTGCAACCGGTGCTCGGCCAGACGCTGCTCGAGCTGCTGGCCGAGAAACTCGCCAATGGCGGTATTGAGCGTGTAGGTCTGCGCCATCAAGCCGCTAATCTGCTTGTAGAACCCCGGCCACGGTGCATCGAGGGTGTCGGCCACCACGACCTGTTCTTCGATCAGCTCGCTGGCCTGCTTGAGCGACGCCTGGCTGCTGTTGCCCAGGCTGCCAAGCCTGACCTGCGCGCCGGGCTCGGTGGCAAGCGCCTCATCCAGGCGGATGGCATAGTCGGCGCCGAGTTTTTCCAGTTTCAACAACAGGTCATCGAAGCGCGCGCTGGAGGCCGAATTGACAAAGCCCTGGCCTAGCGAATACGAGCCGATGGCCCGCCCTTCGCCGAGCGTCTGGGTAACTTGCGGGGTCACCGTGGTCATCAGTTCGCTCAGCTGGCGGATCGCCGAGTCGCTGTCCTGGCTGAGCCCGGCCTGGCTGGCAATCACCTTGCTCAGTACCTGGGCCTGGCCCAGCAGCTTGTCGAACAGCGCCACCTTGCTCAACAGCGAGGTCTCGCTTTGGGCGGTTTTGAGCGTCTCGAGCATCTCGGCGCGCTTGCCATCGAAAGCCTTGGCCTGGGCCTCGTCACCGCTCACTGCAATCAAGCCGGACAAGCGGCTCTGCACCTGTTGCTCGACGCTGGCGATCTGCGCCTCGACATCCTCGGCCTTGCCCGACTGACCGAGCACGGCGTTGATCTGCACCAGGTTGCCGAGGGTTTCCACGTCACCGCGCAAGGCCAGGCTGCTGCCGAGCAGTTCCAGGCTCTGCAGTTCGGTGCGGGTGGCATGGAACTGCGCATAGGAATCGCGGACCAGGTAGTAGTTGGTGACCAGCATGGGCAGGAAAAACAGAATACTGATCAGGCTGAACTTCATCCCGAAGCTCAGGCGGTTCATCAGCGCGATGGCCGGATACAACAGGCTCTTCAAGGGTGGTGCCCTCCGATTCTTATTGTTTTTACGGTTCCTGCCTTTGCACCATCCTCTGCAGGAGCGGGCTTGCCCCGCGATTGCGGTTTGCGCCCCCACAGTGGCACAAGGCCACCGAACGTATTCAGCAACACCTGTATAGCGCATATCGGATCGGGGGTTTGTAACTTAAGGTTAACCGGCAGCGGAGCGACCAACGGCCGCTCCGCGATGGGCTTTAGCCGAGCACGGTCCACAGGGCGAAACAGGCGTACCAGAGCACTGCCGAGCGCAGCAGCAGCTCCCACAGGTTGTCGAGGCCGAGCAGGCCATCGGGGCCTGCCGACGCGTTGCCGGGCAGTTCAGCGGCGACGCGGCCGAGCGAGTCGATCAAGCCGGCCGCGCTGATGTGCCAGTTCAGCAGTTCGTGCAACATCACCCGGCTGACTGCAACGAAGTTGCCGACCAGGGCGAAGCTTACGCCCAGCACGCGTACCGGTGCCCAGTCAAAGGCGTGGCGCAATTGCAAGGCATGGTCGCGCAGCACAGGGGTACGCCCATGCTCGGCGGTCAGTGCCAGCAGCCGATACGCCAGGGCTGCGGCCGGGCCGAGGAGGAAGTACCAGAAAATCACCGCAAAAAAGCTCTGGTAGGCCTGCCACAACAGGTTGCCCTGCACCCGCTCCAGCAGGGCCTGGGCATTGTCGGCGGTCAAACCCAGGTCGCGCTCGGCGACATGCACCGCTGCTTGCTCGTCACCGCGCCGCCAGGCATCGCGAAACGGCCCTTGGGCGGCCTTGATGTCGCCCCGGCCGAGGCTGTAGATCAGCACCAGCAGGTGCACCGGCAAGGCCAGCAAGCCATAGGCCACCGGCTCCAGCACGTGCAGCAGCAAGGCCAGCAAGGCCACCGGCAGCACCACCAGGATGGTCAGCACCCACCTGGGATGGCGCCTGCCGTCACGCTCCAGGCGGGTAAGTTCGGTGACATAAAAACCGTCGCGTTGCAGACGCTGGCGCAGGGCCGAGAACTTCTCGAACCACAACACCAGCAACAACACCAGAAAACTCATGCTTCGTCCTCCTTGTCCTTGAGGCTTGCGCGGTAGCGCAGCCAGTCAAAAGCGCCACCGGGGTCGGTCTTGCGTCCCGGAGCAATGTCGCTGTGGCCCTGAATCCGTTCAGTGCCAATGGCCGGCCAGGCGTCCTGGATCTGCCGGGTCAATGCTTGCAGTGCCTGGTACTGGGCATCGGTGAAGGGCAGCTCGTCAGTGCCTTCAAGCTCGATGCCGATGGAAAAGTCGTTGCACGCCTCGCGCCCCTCGAAACAGGACACCCCGGCATGCCAGGCACGCTCCAGACAGGAGACAAACTGCGTGACCTTGCCGTCACGTTCGATGAGGAAATGCGCCGACACGCGCAGGTGCTTGATGCCTTCGAAATAGGGGTGCTCGCTGGCATCCAGCCGGTTCTGGAAGAACTCCTGGACCTTACCGGTACCAAATTGCGCCGGCGGCAGGCTGATGTTGTGGATAACCAGCAGGGAGATGACTTCGCCTTCGGCGCGGGCATTGCAATTGGGCGAAGGACAATGGCAGACGCCGGCGAACCAGCCAGTAGCGCGGTCCAGTTGCATAGAAAATCCTGAGACACGGGGGCACCGGCTCAGTATGCCCCGTGGTGGCTATAGTTGCATCGTTAAAACGCGTAGGAATCTAGCGTGCCTGCGCCTGGCGCAACTGGCTGAGCACCGAGTCCAGTGCCCGGTCGAACAACAGGGTGTCGTCCAGCAAGCGTACATGGCCGCGGCGCAAGGCCACGGCCAGGGCCATGCGCGACCATTCGCGGACTTTGAGCCCGGTACGGTTGACGAAAATGAAACGGTCGGTGCTGTCGATCTGGGCAATCAGCTTGCAGCGCTGCACTTCATCGTCGCCGATCAACTCGACCCAGGCGCCAATACGCAGACGCTCGACCTGCAACAACGCCGGGTCGTCATCGGCCAGGCGCACCAGGGAAGCTTCCGACTCACCGCCTTCGGGGGCACGCAAGACGATTTCATCGAGCACCAGCACCCGTTCGCTGGCATTGACAGGGATAACGCGCCCGCCCTCCACCGCGGTATCGAACAGCTGCACATGCAGGGTTTCGAGCTGGGCGAAGAACTCGCTGGTGGCAAAGGGATCGAACGCGGCGCCGGCGAGGCCATCGCGCAACGCCTTGAGTAGCCCCGGCACCAGTTCCAGCAGGCGCAGGCGTGCCTGCTCGTCACCGTGCGGCTGCACGCTCCAGATCAGTTCATCCATGGTTTCCAGCGCTTCAAGCCATTGGCGAGAGGTGTCGCCGTGTTTGAGACAGGCGAGCAACAGCACCTGACTCCAGGCCTGTTCGAGAAAGCGCACCACCACCCGCGGCAACGAACGGCCAAGCAGGCGCTGATTGAATTCCTGCTGCACCCGCTGACGCGCCAGTGCGGTACGTGCGCGGCCTTCTTCGGCATCGCGGGTGCGCTGCTCAAGCAACTCATTGCGGCGTCGCTCGTCACTGCTGAAGGCAAGAAACTCGGCGAGCAGTTCAGAGAAGATCGCCGGGTCATCGACAAAGTCGCTGAGCAGGCGCTGAACGATTTTTTCCACCCGCAGGTACAGGCTGTCGCGCTGGCAATCATCGCTGGCTCCCCAACCCATGGCCGCCGTGGCAATCTCGTTGAGCAAGCGCCGGGCCGGGTGGTTGCTGCGGCTGAAGAAGCTCTTGTCGAGCACCGCCACCTTGAGCATCGGGATCTGCAGGCGACCAATCAGGGCTCGCAGCGAGTGCGGCAGGTTGCGATCGCCAAGGATGAACTCGAAGAGCATGGCAATGAGGTTGATGACATCCTCGTCGACCACCTCGATCTTGCGGTAGGTGCCGCTTTTGACGCTGACCCGGGTCAGCAGTTGTTGCAGCTGTTGGTGCAGGTCGAAATCGTCACTCTCAGAGGTAGGCGGCACGTAGTGCTGCAGGTGCGAGAGCAGGCGCAACAGGTCACGGGTGCTGATCGCCTGCACCTGCTCGCAGGCCTCAAGGCGCGGGGCAACACGCCCGCGTACCGGCGAGAGCAAGGCCTGCAGCGAGGCGAACACCGCCTGGCCGTTGGCATCCAGCGGGTTGCTGTGCGGTTTGCTGTCGCCCTGGCTGGCCGACGGCTCGCATTCGGCCAGTGGCCGCTCCCGAGCCCGGCGTCGCGGCACGGCCTTGAGCTCGGGCAGCACGCCGGTGGCAATCAACAACTGGTTGGCTTCGCCGTACAACGGGTCGGCATCCTGCAGCACATAACGCTCGAACAGCTTGAGAATGATCAGTTTGACCTTGATCCCCACTCCCAGGCTGCGCCCGGCGCGCAAAAAATAATCACAGAGCATCGCCGGGCCCAGCGGGTTGCGCGCATCGTCCAGCGTCTGGCCCACCAGGGCGCCGAAGCGCAAGGTCAACTGGTTCAGGGCGATGCCGTCGCGCGCCAGTACCCGCGCGACCATGGCATCCAGGGCCATGTTGCGCTCCAGCTCATCGTTGGCCACCAGGGTCAGGCGCTCGCTGGCATCGCTATGCAGGGCCGGCAGTGCATCGGACTGACCGATCTGCACGAAGGCTTCATAGAAGTGGTCGAGATAGCCGCGCTCGATGTTCTTGCGCTTGAGGCGCAGGTCGCGCATGGCTTCGAAAAGGATGTTCTGTTCAACATTGTTGGCGGCCTTGTCGGCCATCTCGAACAGCGTATCGTCAGCGTTGTCGAATAGCGCCTGCAGGCTTTGGCGCAGCTGCAGCGCGGCCTTGTCACGGACCTGAAGAAGCACCACCGGCAGACGAGCGAGGGGCGCATTGTGCGCCTGTTCGGTGATGGCCTTGATCGGCACCACCTTCCCGTCGTTGTGCATCCTGGTCTCCTTGCCGGTTCGGTTTTGAGCGCTTGAACGCTCGTCAAAGCTATGACGCCAAATACAAGGCGCATTATCGAGTAAAAACCCTTCACTCGCCAGTGCACGGCACGCCGCTGCCGATAGACCCAGGTCCGGGTAAAACGCTCATTCGGCCTGACCAAAGGTCAAGCGTTGGCCACCCCTGCAGTGTTTGCTGCAAGCGCAGGCTGCCCTGCCCTATAATCCCGGGCACTTAGCTTGTGGAGCCCGCCATGCCGAATTTACGCCTCGCCGACCTGACCGCCGAAATCGAAGCCAACGTGCGCCGTGCGTTACTCGAAGACATCGGCAGCGGCGACATCACCGCCCAGTTGATCCCGGCCGAGCGCCTGGCCAAGGCCACCATCATTACCCGCGACGACTGCGTGATTGCCGGCACGGCCTGGGTCGATGCGGTGTTCCGTCAGCTCGACCCGCGGGTGGCGGTGCACTGGCAGGTCAAGGATGGCGACCGCGCCAGCGCCAACCAGGTGCTGTTCAACCTTGAAGGCCCGGCGCGTTCGCTGCTCAGTGGCGAGCGCTCGGCGCTGAACTTCCTGCAGATGCTGTCGGGCGTTGCCACGCACGCGCAATTTCTCGCCGACAAGGTCGCCGACACCCAGGTCAAGTTGCTCGACACCCGCAAGACCCTGCCCGGCTTGCGTCTGGCGCAGAAATACGCGGTCACCTGCGGCGGTTGCCACAACCACCGCATTGGCCTGTACGACGCGTTCCTGATCAAGGAAAACCACATCGCCGCCAGTGGCGGTATCGCCGAGGCAATCACCGCCGCGCACCGCATTGCCCCAGGCAAACCGGTGGAGATCGAGGTAGAAAGCCTGGACGAGCTCAAAGAAGCCCTGGATGCGGGCGCCGACATCATCATGCTCGATGAGCTGAGCCTGGACGACATGCGCGAAGCGGTGCGCCTGAACGGCGGCAAGGCCAAGCTTGAAGCCAGTGGCGGCGTGACTGAAAGCACCCTGCGGGTGATTGCTGAAACGGGTGTGGACTACATCTCGATCGGGGCGATGACCAAGGATGTAAAGGCGGTGGATCTGTCGATGCGCCTTAGCCTCTGAGGCTGACTGCAGGTATAAAAAAACCGGCCTTAGGGCCGGTTTTTTTAGATTGACTCTATCAGAGCGCTGCGTTCTGCAGGCCGTCCAGGTAGCGCTCGACATCCAGCGCCGCCATGCAACCGGCACCGGCCGAGGTAATGGCCTGACGGTAAACATGGTCAGCCACGTCACCGGCAGCGAACACACCTTCAACGTTGGTCGCAGTGGCGTTGCCGTCACGGCCGCCATTCACCACCAGGTAGCCGTCTTTCAAGGTCAGCTGGCCTTCGAACAGCGAGGTGTTCGGGGTGTGACCGATAGCGATGAACACGCCATCGACCTTGATGTCGTCGAAGCTGCCGTCGTTGTTCTTCAGACGCGCGCCGGTGACACCCATATTGTCACCCAGCACTTCGTCCAGGGTGGCGTTGAGTTTCAGCTCGATCTTGCCTTCGGCCACGCGGGCGTTGAGCTTGTCGACCAGGATCTTCTCGGCGCGGAAGGTCTCGCGGCGGTGAACCAGGGTGACCTTGCTGGCGATATTGGCCAGGTACAGGGCTTCCTCAACAGCGGTGTTACCCCCACCGACCACGGCCACCGGCTTGTTGCGGTAGAAGAAGCCGTCGCAGGTCGCGCAGGCGGAAACGCCCTTGCCCATGAACGCTTCTTCCGATGGCAGGCCCAGGTAGCGAGCGCTGGCACCGGTGGCGATGATCAATGCATCGCAGGTGTAGGTGGCGCTATCGCCCTTGAGGGTGAACGGCTTGCTGGCCAGGTCAACGGCATTGATGTGGTCGAACACCACTTCGGTCTCGAAACGCTCGGCGTGTTCCTGCATGCGTTGCATCAGCGCCGGGCCGGTCAGGCCGTGGGCGTCGCCCGGCCAGTTGTCGACTTCGGTGGTGGTGGTCAGCTGGCCGCCGGCCTGCATGCCGGTGATCAGCAGCGGCTTGAGGTTGGCGCGCGCGGCGTACACGGCAGCGCTGTAACCGGCAGGGCCGGAACCGAGAATAATCACTCGCGAATGACGTACTTCAGACATGTCACACTCCTGTCGAGCGGGCGTTCAATTGCCCGCATCGTATCGCCGGGATCACCGGCTGGAATAAAAAAGAACCTGCGAAGCACTTGGGGAAGGCTTTTGGCCGCAGGTCCTGAAAAACGTTGAATCGCAGCCTTACAGGCTGGCGGCGTTCTCGGCCAGGTAGTCGGCAACGCCCTTGGCGTCGGCCTTCATGCCTTTCTGGCCAGGGCGCCAGCCGGCCGGGCAGACTTCACCGTGCTGTTCAGTGAACTGCAGGGCTTCGACCAGGCGGATCATCTCGTCGACTTCGCGGCCCAGCGGCAGGTTGTTGACCACCTGGTGCTGGACAACGCCTTGCTGGTCGATCAGGAACGAGGCACGCAGGGCCACGCCGTCATCGTGCTCGATACCGTAGGCACGGGTAATCTCGTGCTTGACGTCGGCTACCATGGTGAACTCGACCGCGCCGATGCCGCCCTTCTCGACCGGGGTGCTGCGCCAGGCGTGGTGGGTGAACTGCGAGTCAATGGACACACCGACCACTTCCACACCCAGCTCGCGGAACTTGTCCATGCGATTGTTGTGGGCAATGATTTCCGACGGGCAGACAAAGGTGAAGTCCAGCGGCCAGAAGAACAGCACGACGTATTTGCCGCGCAGGGAAGAAAGCTTGAAGCTGTCGACGATCGAACCGTCGCCCAACACCGCCGCCGCATCGAAATCAGGGGCTTGCTTGTTGACCAGAATGCTCATGGAAACTCCTTGAAAATCAGAATTCGAAGGCGTTGAAAAGATGTGCGCACTTTAGCGAGGTGGCAGAGATTAAGGAAATATCCTTAGACAATCCACCTTATAGGCCTGCTCTATTTATCAACAAAAGCGCTCGTGGTTTATCTATGAAGCCCTGCCCGGGATGCTGCCGAGGTTTTGTTACAGCCCGTTTCTCGCTCTGCACCGCGCTTTCGCCAGGCGCACAAACTCGGTAAGGTCAGCGCGTTTGCCTTTACCCGGAGCCTTCCCCTTTATGCAAGCCCCTGTCCTCTCTGGCCCACAGTACCTGCGCGAAGGGCTGAAACTGGTCCTGAGCCCGAGCCTGCGCCTGTTCGTGTTGCTGCCGCTGGCGGTCAACCTGCTGCTGTTCGTCGGCCTGATCTACTTTGCCGGCCATCAGTTCAGCCTCTGGGTCGATTCGCTGATGCCCAGCCTGCCGAGCTGGCTGAGCTTTCTCAACTACGTGCTGTGGCCGCTGTTCGTGGTTTTGGTCGGGCTGATGGTGTTCTTCACCTTTACCATGCTGGCCAACGTCATTGCCGCGCCGTTCAATGGTTTCCTGGCAGAAAAGGTCGAAGTGGTGGTGCGCGGCACCGATGACTTCCCGGCCTTCAGCTGGGCGGAGCTCATGGCCATGGTGCCACGCACCCTCGGTCGCGAGGCGCGCAAGCTCGGCTACTTCCTGCCACGGGCGATCGGCCTGTTCATCCTCTCGCTGATCCCGGTGGTGAACATCATCGCCGCGCCGCTGTGGCTGCTGTTCGGTATCTGGATGATGGCTATCCAGTACATCGACTACCCGGCGGATAACCACAAGATGAGCTGGCAGGACATGCTCGCCTGGCTGCGCGAAAAACGCTGGCAGAGCCTGGGCTTTGGCGGTTCGGTGTACCTGGTGTTGCTGGTGCCCTTCCTCAACATCCTGATGATGCCGGCCGCAGTGGCCGGCGCCACGCTGTTCTGGGTGCGCGAACGCACCTGAGCCCTGGCCGCGTAGCCGCCCGGCTACGCGGCGCAGCCATCAGTTCGACAGCTGGTTGGAGAACTGCCCCACCGCATTGACTACCTTCTGCGCACCGTCCTGAATCTCGACGATCACCGTACCGGTCTGCCCGGCCAGGGACAGGCCCTGCTCGGCCTGGCGCTTGCTGCTGTCGATGATATCCACCGCCGCCTTGGCCAATTGCTCATTCTGCTGCACCACGCGAGCGATTTCTTCGGTGGCGGTGCTGGTGCGCGAGGCCAGTTGCCGGACCTCGTCGGCAACCACGGCAAAGCCGCGCCCCTGCTCGCCGGCACGGGCGGCTTCGATGGCGGCGTTGAGGGCCAGCAAGTTGGTCTGCCCGGCGATGTCGCTGATGGTCTTGATGATCGAACCGATCACCTGCGACTGCTTGTCCAGCGCCTCGATGCCTTCGGCGGCTTCCTGCATGTAGGTTTCCAGGCCGCGCATGACGTCCACGGTCTGGGTCACCACCTCAGTGGCCTTGCGTGCACAGGCGTCGGTTTCCAGCGAGGTGTTGTAGGCGATGTCGGCAGCCTGGGCTACGGCGGTTTCCTGGTTGACCTGGTCGGTGATCACCGTGGCGAACTTGACCACTTTGTAGAGCACGTCGTGGGCATCGATGATCGGGTTGTAGGACGCCTCCAGCCACACCACACGGCCATGGGCATCGATCCGCTTGAAGCGCTCGGCGACGAACTCACCATGGCGCAGTTTGTCCCAGAAGGCCTGATAGGCCACCGAGTTGTACTCCTCAGGCTCGCAGAACAAGCGGTGGTGCTTGCCCACGACCTGATCGAGCTTATAGCCCATGGTCTGCAGAAAGCGGTCGTTGGCGGTCAGCACTTCACCATTGAGGTTGAACTCGATCACCGCCGTGGAGCGCATCAGCGCCTTGATCAGGCTTTCGTGCTCGCGGGAGGTTTCGATGGTGCGGGTCAGGTCGCTCGAATGCAGGGAGAAGTACTTGATCCGCCCTTCGCTGTTTTTCACCGGCTGCAGGATCGACCGCAACCAGGCTTCCTGGCCATTGCCGCGCAGCAGGCGGAAGGCGCCATTGAGGTGCTCGCCACGGGTGATGGCGTGCTTCATGCGCTGGTAAAAGTCGAGCTGCTTGACGTGCGGGGGAACGATTTCCTCGATGTTGCGACCAATCAGTTGATGGCCGCTATAGAGCATCTCTTTTTCGAAGTTGCTGTTGACCGATTCGATTCGCCCTTGAGGGTCGAGTTGTAACACCAGCATCTCGCTGTCGAGGCTGCTTTTGACCTGTTCCATGGACTGCAGGTCTTCACGCAGCTGGAGGATTTCTTTCTTGAGTTTGCTGTTGAACATGACGCTCTCCCGGAGCGAAACCAGTCATTCGAATGCCTCTGCATCGGCTGCTGGCCAGGCAATCTTGAGTCACTTGCTGGGAAATATTTAAGCGCTGAAAACCGCCGGTAATCAGGCGTCATCGATCTGTCATTTATTGGTCACAGAGCGGCAATCCGGGCGGTCGACACTGGCTTCATGAGCACACCGTCCCTGCATGTCACCCTGATCAGTGAAACCTTCCCACCGGAAATCAACGGCGTGGCCAATACCCTTGGCCGCCTCAGCGATGGCTTGCGCTCGCGCGGTCACCGGGTCGAGCTGGTGCGCCCGCGGCAACTGGCCGAACAGCCCTCTGCCAGCGATGAAAACCTGCTGTTGTGCCGGGGCTGGCCGTTGCCGGGGTATCCGGGTTTGCAGTGGGGCCAGGTGTCGATGCACAAGTTGATCCGCCGCTGGCGCCGGCAACGCCCCGACGTGCTGTACATCGCCACCGAAGGCCCGCTGGGCCTGAGCGCCCTGCGCGCCGCGCGGCGCCTGGGGATTGCTGTGGTCAGCGGTTTTCACACCAACTTCCAGCAATACTCCAGCGAGTACGGCCTGGGCCTGCTGGCGCGCCTGCTGACCCACTACCTGCGCTGGTTCCACCGGCGCACCCACACCACCCTGGTGCCCAGCCTCAGCCAGCGCCTGGAGCTGGAACGGCGCGGCTTCGATAACCTCAGCCTGATGGCCCGCGGGGTCGACAGCCAGCTGTTCAACCCGGCACGGCGCAATCAGGCGTTGCGTGAACAATGGGGCCTGGGCGATGACGATATCGCCCTGCTGCATGTCGGGCGCCTGGCCGCCGAGAAGAACCTCGGTTTGCTCCAGCCGTGCCTGGAGGCCCTGCAGCAGCAGTATCCACAGCGGCGCATCAAGCTGATCGTAGTGGGTGACGGGCCCCAGCGCAGCATGCTTGAACAACACCTGCCGGGCGCAGTGTTCTGCGGCGCCCAGCGTGGCGAAACGCTGGCCGAGCACTATGCCTCGGGGGATGTGTTCCTGTTTCCCAGCCTGACCGAAACCTTCGGCAATGTGGTGCTTGAAGCCCTGGCTTCAGGCCTGGGCGTGGTCGCCTACGATGAAGCGGCAGCAGCCCAGCACATCCGCCACGGGCACAGCGGCGCACTGGCCATGCCGGGTGACGAAGCGGCCTTTATCGATGCCGCCGCCTGGTTGCTCGAAGAGCCGGAAACCCTGCGCCGGGTGCGCCTCAATGCCCGCCAGCACGCCAGCCGCCAGGGCTGGCCGGCGATTGTCGAGCAGTTCGAAGCGCACTTGCAGGCAGCCTGCCGCCAGGGCCAGGGCAACGTTGCGCGCCCGAGCCCGGCAGCACTTGCAATCAAACCAGAGTCGTCAACGCCTCACGGCTGAACGGCAGGATGTCCTGCTCGCGGCCATCACGCACTTTGGCTGCCCAGTCTGGGTCCACCAGCAGCGCCCGGCCGACCGCCACCAGGTCGAACTCGTCGTTGTTCAGGCGCTTGAGCAGGTTCTCAAGGCTAGCCGGCTGTGCCACTTTGTCGGTGGCGACCATGAACTGCAGGAACTCGCCATCCAGGCCGACGCTACCGACGGTGATGGTCGGCTTGCCGGTGAGCTGGCGGGTCCAGCCGGCCAGGTTGAGGTCCGAGCCTTCGAACTCCGGCTCCCAGAAGCGCCGGGTCGAGCAATGGAAGATATCCACACCGGCGTCGACCAACGGCTGCAGGAACGCCCCCAGCGCCTCGGCGCTCTGCACCAGGCGCGCGCTGTAATCCTGCTGCTTCCACTGCGAGAAGCGGAAAATGATCGGGAAGTCCGGGCCCACCGCCGCGCGCACCGCCTCAATCAGCTCGATGGCAAATCGCGAACGGCCAGCCAGGTCGCCACCATACTCGTCGCTGCGCTGGTTGCTGGCGTCCCAAAAGAACTGGTCGATCAGGTAGCCATGGGCGCCATGGATCTCGACACCGTCCATACCAATGGCCTGGGCGTCGCGGGCAGCCTGAGCAAAAGCCTCGATCACTTCACGGATATCGGCCTTAGTCATGCCGTGCACCACCACCTGGCCATCCTTGAGCTTCTCGCTCGGACCATGGCCCGGCACGCTGGCATCCGGCTCGGTGCCCAGGCGGCGCACGCTACCCACGTGCCAGAGCTGCGGAACGATGCGTCCGCCTTCGGCATGCACGGCTTCGACGACTTTTTTCCAGCCGGCCAGGGCGTCTTCCCCGTAAAAACGCGGCACATTCGGGTAGCCATTGGCGGCTTTGTGGCCGACCGTGGTGCCTTCAGTGATGATCAGGCCGACGCCTGCCGCGGCGCGGCGGCGGTAGTATTCCACCACTTGCGCGTGCGGTACGCCGCCAGGGCAGAAGGTACGGGTCATCGGTGCCATGACCACCCGGCTTGGCAGCGCGAGGGTGCCCAGTTGGAAGGGAGTGAAGAGTGCGTTGGCGGACATGGGGCGCTCCAGGGAATGGGGAATGCGCCTGAGGATAGGGGGAGCCGTTCGGGTGGCCCAGTACTATTGATCTGGGTGATTGAACAGCATCGCGGGGCAAGCCCGCTCCTACACTTCTGTAGGAGCGGGCTTGCCCCGCGATAGGGCCGATCAGGCCAAAGCCTTCTCGATCGCCTGCACCACTGTCGGATCATCCGGCGCGGTACGTGGCGAGAAACGCGCCAGCACGCGGCCGTCCTTACCGACCAGAAACTTCTCGAAGTTCCAGGTGATATCGCCCGGAAACTCGGCGCCTTCACCCGCCAGCAAGCGATACAGCTGATGACGGTCGTGGCCGTTGACTTCAAGCTTGCTGCCCAACGGAAAGCTCACGCCGTAGTTCAGGCTGCAGAACTTCTGGATTTCTTCTTCAGTCCCTGGCTCCTGGCCGGCAAACTGGTTGCACGGCAGGCCCAGCACACTGAAGCCTTTGCCCTTGTACTGCTGATAGAGGTTTTCCAGCGCCGCATACTGTGGGGTCAGGCCACACTTGGAGGCGACATTGACCACCAGCACCACCTGGCCCTTGAACGGCGCCAGAGGCAACTCCTGGCCATTCAGTGCCTGCAGCTTCAGGTCGTGAAATGCACTCATGACGTACTCCCCTTTCCAGATCCCGGTTGCCGCTGCGAGCTGCAATCAGTAAAACCAGCCCATCAAAAAGGCGCCCTGCCAAGCCGTCTTCCCCTGCTGGAGCGACGGACTTGCCCGGGCGCCTTCGCGACTCTCTGAGCTTAGCGCAGAAAATCAGTGGTGATGGCCACCTTCGCCATGGACGTGGCCATGGGCTACTTCTTCTTCGCTGGCATCACGCACGTTGACGACCTTGACCTTGAAGTTCAGGCGCTGGCCAGCCAGTGGGTGGTTGCCGTCGACGGTGACGTCGTCGCCGTCCAGGTCGCGAATGGTGACGATCTGCATCTGGCCATCCGGCGCCGAAGCGTGGAACTGCATGCCCACTTCCAGCTCGTCGACACCTTCGAACATGCTGCGGTTCAGGGTGCTGACCAGCTCGGCCAGGTATTCGCCGTAGGCGTCTTCCGGCTCGACGGCAACGTCCAGCTCGTCACCGGTGGTTTTACCTTCCAGGGCTTTTTCCAGGCCCGGAATGATGTTGCCTGCGCCATGCAGGTAGACCAGCGGAGCGCCGCCGGCGGAGCTGTCGATGACCTCACCAGCGTCGTTGGTCAGGGTATAGTCGATGGAGACAGCCTTTTTGGCGGCGATCAGCATGGGGCGAGACCTTTTGCATAAGAATGTAGAACGAACAAGTGTAACCAAGGCCTCGCCTGAAAGCGAACGCAACCCGGACAAACGGGTTGCCGGATATTTGCGACGGGTGCGCTCGGGGGGTCGATAGCGATACCCTTGGCAATTGATTCTTTTGCACAGCTCATTTCGAGAAGCTCGCATGCAGACATTTTTTATCGCGCCGACCGACTTTGGCGTCGGCCTGACCTCCATCAGCCTGGGCCTGGTGCGCACCCTGGAGCGTGCCGGGTTGAAGGTTGGCTTCTTCAAGCCGATTGCCCAGCCGCACCCGGGCGATACCGGCCCGGAACGCTCCACCGAACTGGTTGCCCGCACCCATGGCCTCAAGCCACCGCAGCCGCTGAGCCTGGCCCATGTCGAGCGTATGCTGGGCGACGGCCAGCTGGATGAGCTGCTCGAGGAAATCATTACTCTCTACCAGCAGGCCTGCATCGGCAAGGACGTGGTGGTGGTCGAAGGCATGGTCCCGACCCGCCACGCCAGCTACGCCGCGCGGGTCAACCTGCACCTGGCCAAGAGCCTGGATGCCGAAGTGATCCTGGTGTCGGCACCGGAAAACGAGGTGCTCACCGAGCTGTCCGGGCGCGTCGAACTGCAGGCCCAGCTGTTTGGCGGGCCACGCGACCCGAAAGTGCTCGGGGTAATTCTCAACAAGGTGCGCACCGACGAGGACATGAGCGCCTTCGCCGCGCGCCTGGTCGAGCATTCGCCGCTGCTGCGCGGCGGCGACTTCCGCCTGCTCGGCTGCATCCCCTTCCAGGCCGGCCTCAACGACCCACGCACCCGCGACGTGGCCGAACTGCTCGGCGCCCAGGTACTCAATGCCGGCGACTACGAAACCCGGCGGATGAACAAGATCATCATCTGCGCCCGCACCGTGGCCAATACCGTGCCGCTGCTCAAGCCCGGCACGCTGGTGGTGACCCCGGGGGATCGCGACGACATCATCCTCGCCGTGAGCCTGGCGGCGATCAACGGTGTACCGCTGGCGGGCCTGCTGCTGACCAGCGACAGCAAGCCCGACCCGCGCATCCTCGAACTGTGCCAGGGCGCGCTGCTGGCCGGCTTGCCGGTCCTGTCGGTAAGCACCGGCTCCTACGACACCGCCAACCAGCTCAACGGCCTGAACAAGGAAATCCCGGTGGATGACCGCGAGCGCGCGGAGCTGATCACCGATTTCGTCGCCAGCTACCTGGACGCCGACTGGCTGCACCAGCGCTGCGGCACCCCGCGCGAGCTGCGCCTGTCGCCAGCCGTGTTCCGCTACCAGTTGATCCAGCGCGCCCAGCAGGCCAACAAGCGCATTGTCCTGCCCGAAGGCGCCGAGCCGATGACCGTGCAGGCCGCCGCCATCTGCCAGGCCCGCGGTATTGCCCGCTGTGTGCTGCTGGCCAAGCCCGACGACGTTCAGGCCGTGGCCCGCGCCCAGGGCATTACCTTGCCCGAAGGCCTGGAGATTCTTGACCCGGACCTGATCCGCGAGCGCTACGTCGAGCCGATGGTCAGCCTGCGCAAGAGCAAGAGCCTCAATGCACCGATGGCCGAGCAACAACTGGAAGACCCGGTGGTGATCGGCACCATGATGCTGGCCCTGGACGAGGTCGACGGCCTGGTGTCGGGCCTGGTGCACTCCACCGCCAACACCATCCGCCCGGCCCTGCAACTGATCAAGACCGCGCCGGGCTGCAGCCTTGTGTCGTCGGTGTTCTTCATGCTGTTCCCCGAGCAGGTGCTGGTGTACGGCGACTGCGTGATGAACCCGCACCCAACGGCCCATGAGCTGGCGGAAATCGCCCTGCAGAGCGCCGACTCCGCCGAAGCCTTCGGTATTGCCCCGCGGGTGGCGATGATCAGCTACTCCAGCGGTGATTCGGCCAGTGGCGAAGAGGTCGAGAAGGTTCGCGAAGCCACCCTGCTGGCCCAGGAAACCCAGCGCGGCCTGCTGATCGACGGCCCCTTGCAGTACGACGCTGCGGCCAACCTGGACATCGCCCGGCAACTGGCGCCCAACAGTCAAGTGGCCGGCCGCGCCACCGTGTTCGTGTTCCCCGACCTGAACACCGGCAACACCACTCACAAGGCCGTGCAGCGCAGCGCCGATTGCGTAAGCCTGGGGCCGATGCTGCAAGGCCTGCGCAAGCCGGTCAACGACCTGCCGCGCGGCGCCCAGGTCGACGACATCGTCTACACCATCGCCCTGACCGCCATTCAGGCCAACCGCTCACTGGATAGTTGAACATGCTCGGATTGCTACCCGCGCCGCTGCGCGGGGTTATCGCCTCGTTGCTGCTGGGGCTCAACACCATCGTCTGCTGCACCCCGTTGTTCATCGTCAGCCTGTTCAAGCTGTTGCTGCCGTTCGCCGCGGCGCAGCGGCTCACCGATGAACTGATGCGCCACATCCACGAAACCTGGATCAGCAACAACAACGCCTGGATCAACCTGCTGGGCAAGGCCCGCTGGCAGGTCGAGGGCCTGGCCGGGCTGGACTACCAGCACAGCTACCTGGTCACCAGCAACCACCAGAGCTGGGTCGATATCCTGGTACTGCAGTACGTGCTCAACCGCCGTATCCGCCCGCTGAAGTTCTTCCTCAAGCAAGTACTGATCTGGGTGCCGGTGATCGGCCTGGCCTGGTGGGCGCTGGGCTTCCCGTTCATGAAGCGCTACTCCAAGGCGTACCTGGCCAAGCACCCGGAAAAGGCCGGCAAGGACCTGGAAACCACCCGCCGCACCTGCGCCAAGTTTCGCGGCAAGCCGACGGCAATCTTCAACTTCGCCGAAGGCACGCGGTTCACGCAGGCCAAGCATCGCCAGCAGCAGTCGCCGTTCAAGCACTTGCTCAAGCCCAAGGCCGGCGGTATTGCCTTTGTGCTCGATGCCATGGGCGAGCAACTGCAGTCGATCATCAACGTCACCATTCACTATCCAAACGGGGCGCCAGGCTTCTGGGACTTGCTGTGCGGGCGGGTCAGGCACATTGTCGTGCACTTCGAGGAACTGGCGATTCCGGCCGAGTTCCTGGGCAGGAACTACGACCAGGATGAAACCTATCGCCTGGCCTTCCAGCAATGGATCAACCAGCTGTGGAGCGATAAGGACGCCTTGCTCGAACGGCTGCGACAAAACGCCGACGGGTAATTTGCCGGACAGCATCTATGCTCACTTCCTACGATGATTTAACTAGCAATCACAAGGAACGTAAGCCTATGAAACCGCTGCGCCGCTTTGCCCATGCTTTTGCTGTTGTTTCACTTCTGTCTGCAGCCAGTTTCACGGTGCAGGCAGAAGACATCCTGATCGACGCTGTCGCCACTGAGGATGTGGTGAATACCAAAGTCCTTGCCGTTGACCTCGATAAGCGCATCGTTACGGTGGCAGGGCCTGAGAACTCTGAGGTGCCGATCCAGGTGAGCGAACAGGCCAAGGCCCTGCATAACCTCAAGGTCGGCGACCTGGTCAACATCACAGTCAACCGCTCGGTTGCTACTGTGCTCGAAACCGACCTCACCAAGGCCCCGGGCATCAGCAAGGAGGCCGGTGTCATTCGCGCCACCAAGGACAACCCTAACCCAGGTGGTGAGGCATTTCGGCAGATCAAGGTCACCTCGAAGATCACCAAGATCGACCTGAAAACCCATGAGGTAACGCTGACGCCACCTGAGGGCCCGCAAAAGGTGGTGAAGGTCGAAGACCCTGACCTTCAGGCGCGCATGAAAAATCTCAAGGTCGGCCAGTCTGTGGTCATCGTTTATACCGATGTGCTGACAATCACTACCAGAAGCCCAAGCTGAGTCGCCTGACCTACCGTATCGCCGGCAAAGCCGGCTTCCACAATTAATCTGGGCACACACCGGACCTGTGGGAGCTGGCCTTGCCAGCGATCGAGCGCAACGCGCTCGCAACTCAGGCGCCGCCTGGCATCCTGATCACACGGCTCTCCAGCCCATCGAGCAACGCATCAATCAATGCCTTGGCCATTTCATGGGAATGCAGGGTCGCCTGAAGAAACCCTCGCCCCGGCTCACAGGTATGCTCGACCGCCAGCGGCCCGGTCAGGCTTGCGCACTTCAAATACAGCGATGCATGCACCAGCGCATCTTCGACATTGACCCCGGCGCGCACGGCGAATAACTGTGGATGACCAGCATCGCAGAGGCCGAATGGGGTTTCTGTGGTTTCGAGAAGGTGGAATTCAGGTGGGTCTGGAACGATTTTTTTCATGATGAAGCTCCTTTTGGAATGGAGCAGCCACCGACTCGTCGCCAAACGAAGGGGTGGCGGCTGTACGCGGATTGGCGAACCGAGCCAAAAGGGAAACCCGGCAGGGCCGAAGCCCTCCCGCGCACAGCCACCATAAAGTGAAGTCAGCGCAACTTAACGCCGACAAGCATTCACATGGTGCAGTCTTTTGTTTGCTCCAGGTCGCCAAACCCGATCGCTGATACATCAGCGACCCAGTGAGCCTAGTGGTGTACTTCCCCCGGAGCAATCATCTGCAGGGCGACAGAATTCGTAGGATAGGTCCTAGGACGCTCAAACTACCAGTCCAAGGCTGTTGCAGGATGCTAACCAGGCCTCTGTGAGAGCTGGCTTGCCAGCAATGAGGCCACTGCAGGCACAAAAAAGGGGAGCCAGGCTCCCCTTTCTTACATCTTGCAACTTACTGATACTGCTGCCCAGGAATCGGCTTGAGGTTGACCTCTACCCGACGGTTCTGCGCGCGGCCGTTGGCGTCGGCGTTGCTGGCGATCGGCTGGTCCGGGCCCAGGCCACGGGCGCTGACGCGGCTCGGGTCAACACCCTGGGAGGTCAGGTAGCTGACCACCGATTGCGCCCGACGTTGCGACAGGTCCATGTTGTGCTGACGGCTGCCGGTACTGTCGGTGTAGCCGACCACTTCAATGGTGTTCTGGTTGAACTGCTTGAAGGAGTTGGCCAGGTTGTTCAGCGGCGAGTAGAAGCTCGGGGCAATGTTGGCCGAGTCGGTGGCGAAGGTGATGTTACCCGGCATGATCAGCTTGATCTGATCGCCCTGGCGTTGAACCTCGACACCGGTGTTGGCCATGCTCTCACGCAGGGCAGCTTCCTGCTTGTCGGCGTAGTAGCCATAACCTGCGGCGGCGGCGCCCACCGCGGCAGCGCCGATCAGCGCACCCTTGCCGCGGTTGTTATGGTCGATGGCCGCACCGGCAATGGCACCGGCCAGCGCGCCCAGGCCGCCGTACTTGGCAGTTTTGCTCATCCCTGTGGAACCCTGCTGCGCCTGACCCTGGCTGTCATACGGGTTGGGGCTGGCACAACCGGACATCAGCGCGGCAGCGGTAGCGACGATAATCAAACGACGCATGGTGAACATGGACAAGCTCCTACTGTAATTCGAAAGTGCAGCGGATCTGATTCGGATCTATGCCAGCCTTGGATTGCAGCAAAGCAGAAAAATTCCCTGAAACTTCACGCGCGCACGAACGGGTTCTGGCGCATCTCATCACCCAGGCGGGTATCCGGCCCATGTCCGGTCACCACCGTGGCCTCTTCATCCAGGCTGTACAAGCGCTGCTTGATAGAACGAACGATAGTCGCCTGATCACCACCCCACAAATCGGTGCGACCAATCCCACGGCGAAAAAGCGTATCGCCTGCAATCAGCAGCTTGGCCTCGGCGAACCAGAAACTCATCGAGCCCGGCGTGTGCCCCGGGGTGTGCAAGGCCACGCCACAGCCGCAGGCCAGTTCTTCGTCATCGGCCAGCCAGCGGTCCGGCGCCGGCACTGGAGTGTAGGGCACGCCGAACATCTGGCACTGCATTTCCAGGTTGTCCCAGAGGAACTGGTCGTCCTTATGCAGGTGCAGGGTGGCGCCGGTCTTCTCCTTCAACTGCCCGGAGGCGAGGAAATGATCCAGATGCGCGTGGGTATGGATGATGCTCACCACCTTCAGGCCATGGGCATCCAGGCGGGCGAGGATCTGCTCGTGATTGCCACCCGGATCGACGACGATGGCCTTTTTGCTGATCGGGTCACCGATGATGGTGCAGTTGCACTGCAACGGGCCGACGGGGAAGGTTTCGCGGATCAGGGCGGGTTTAGCCGGGTTCATGGGGCAATCCTGTGGAGCAAAGGGTGGAGTGTCGCACAGCCTTCCACCTCCGGCGACGACACTCGTCACTTCACCTCAAGGCGATACTCGCGATCCGCACTCAAGCCAGCACACTGCGTACCAAACGCCCCCACCGACACCACGAAGTGATAGACCCCCTCACGTTGCGGTGTGCCGACCAATGTCGCGTCAGGCCTGCGGCCCTGGTGCTGCAGTGTCAGCCCTGGCGGTAAGGGTTCGGCATAGAAGCCACTCACCGGCGAACTGCTGGCGATGAGCGTGATCTGCGCCTGATAGGGCTGCCCCACCCTCGCCAGCGGCAAGGCTTCAGGGGAGAGCGTCGGCTGCGCACGCAAAGCGCAGCTGACCAGGGTAATCGGGTACAGGGCAATCTGACACCCGCTCAATGGCAGCAACAGCCCGGCCAACAGCCCGCGGGATAACCACTTCACGGCAAATAGAGCCTGAAAAGCCCCCCGCCCAACACCCCGCCGTTGGCAATCTCGATCCGCCCCTTGACGCCGTTGCGCTCGTGCAGAGCGGCAATCCGCGCCGCGAAGTATAGCCCCAGGCCGGTGCTGCCGCTCTTGCCGTCGATACCCTGCACATACTCCTGCTGACGCTCGAGCATGCGCGCCGGGAAGCCCGGTCCGTCATCGTTGATGCTCAGCAGCAGTTGTTCGCCTTCGTCGCTGACGCTGATCAACAAGGTATGCCCGGCATAACGAATGGCGTTGTTGAGGATGTTGGCCACTACCGAGCCAACCAGTTCGCGGTCGAAGAAACCCAGCGGGCTTGCGGTTTCAATGCGCCAGCTGGCGAGGATGTCGCGGTGCTGCAGCAGGTTCTGCTGGGCCGCCAGCTGGGCTTCGATGAAATCGTCGAGCTCGTGATAGTCGGGGCACATGGGCAGTTGGTTGACGCCCAGCTTGTACAAGCCCAGCAACTGCACCAGCATGCCGTTGAGGTGGCTGAATTCGTGCTCCATCACCCCCTGTTCGCTGCCGCTGCGCAACGCTTCGGGCAGGCGCGCCAGCCACTGGCTGTGGGCCTGGGTCAGGGCCGCCAGGGAGTTCTTCATGTCGTGTACGGTGGAGGCGATCACCGTGGAGAAATCCAGCCCCTGGTTGTCCTGGTTCATGCGCCAAAGGCCCGGATGTGCAGTTTGCGGTAGCGATCGTAACGGTTGTCGCTTTTCGGGATGCCGGTCACGCTGCCCAGGCAGGCACGGCACTCGTCCATGATCGCCGGCGGCGGTGCCTCGCCACCGATGCGCAGCAGCGCCTGGGCGGTGTTGAGGGCAATACTGATGTTCTTCGGCTGCAGCGTCAGGGCCCGGCGGAACTGCGCCAGCGCTTCGCTGAGCTGGCCGGCCTGGTAACTGCGAACGCCCTGGCGGTTAAGGTCGACCGCTTCGGTCACCGCGCCCAACACGCTCGGATCATCGGTCAGTTGTGCCACGCTCTGCATGACCTTGGGGTCGTCGCCGTAGGTCTCCACGCAGCCCTTGAGAATAGAGGTGCCGGCAGCCTCCTGACCGAGCTTTTGCAACTGCGTGGCCACCACCAACGCGGCTTCCACCGAGAAAAACTGGTCCATTTTCTCCAGCCGGGCCATGGCCTGTTCGGTCAGCTTGGCGGCGGTTTCGGCGTCGCCAGCCTGCTGCAGGCTGGCGGCTTTCATCAACCGTGCGCGCACCTGCAGCCCCTGGTCTTCGACGTTCTCTTTGGCCACTTCGCTGAGCACGGTGTTGATCTCGACCCGGGTACGTGCATCCAGGCCGTTGCCGGCGTTCTTGTTCATCAGCGCCTGCACCAGCCCGAGGTTGCTCTCCGGGTCTTTGTAACGCGAGCTCTGGCCCTGGTTGACGGCGTGCCGGTAGGCCTTGGACGAGGTGTCGTAGTCGTCGTTGCTCAGGGCCAGCTTGCCCAGCATCATCTGCCGGCGTACGGCCAACGGCGAAAGGCGCACGGCCTCTTCCAGCACACCCTGGGCGCGCTTGCTTTCACCCAGGGCCACCAGCACCTCGGCCAGGCCATCGTACAGCCCGGGCATCATCGGGAAAGCCTTGAGTGCTTGTTCGTATACGCCCTGGGCCTGGGCCAACTGGTTGCGCTTGTACAACAGGTTGCCCAGGGCGGCATAGGCCCAGGGCGTGGCGCGGCTGGCGATGATGGTGGTGAGGAACTTCTCCAGCTCGTCGACGCGGTTGAGGTCGCGCAAGGCATCGGCGCGATAACGCAGGCACAGCGGCGCGAAGCGCGGGTCCTTCTTGCACAGCTCGGCACAGGCCGCCAGCACCTCGGCCGGACGGCCGCGGTCCAGGGCCTGGAGGATCGGTTTGAGCAAGGTCTTGCGCTGCACCAGTTTTTCCAGGCGCTGAGCCAGGCCGATGCGGTTGAACGGCTTGGTCAGGTAGGCGTCGGGCTCGTGCTCCAGGGCGCTGAGGACAATCGCCTGGCTGCTTTCGGCAGTGACCATGAGGAACACGCACTCATGACTGATCAGTTTGTCGAGGATCAGGTCCTCGAGCACCTGCTGGCCGTTCTTCTTGCCATCGCCCAGGTGGAAGTCTTGAAGGATAAAGTCGTAACGTTTCTGCGCGCACATGCGCAGTGCCTGCTCGCCACTGTCGGCGGTGTCGACATCGCGCACGCCCAGTTCGCGCAACATCGAGCGGGCCGAGCTGCGAAAATCGGAGAAGTCATCGACAATCAGAAAGCTTTTTTGGCTGTAGACCTGCATCCACGAAACCTGTCATGGCAAATGAAAAAATAGACGCAGAGGCACCTTCACGGACAGGCTCGGCTTCGCGGGTAGATTCGCTGCGGCAATGAATCGGGCCGCACTCGCAGAGTATCGGCCACACAGGGCGATAGCTTGAGGCTTGCGCTGCGCATATTTGGCGCACGATCGTACCAGCAATGACGCAAACAATAGCACTATGCTATCACTGTTCATGCCAAGCACAGAGTAAAGCGCCGCGCCCCTGTTGCGGACAACGGTGCTGAGGTGACGATACATACCGACCCGTCTCACCACTGTCTCAAAATGAGACGGAGCATCCCGGCGACAGGCTGCCAACGTTGCCCGACAGCGCCTGAAAACAGGGACTTCGCCACGTTGGCACACGCGTTGCGAACACCCGGCACTCACTCACAACAATGAGGTTTGCCATGTCCACCACTGCCCCCCTGCACCCCGACGTCGAAGCCTTCATTCGCCGCGCCCCACGCATGCTGATTGGCGCCGACTGGGTCGACTCCAGCGATGGCGCCCGCCTGACCCTGCGCAACCCGGCCAACGGCGAGAACCTCTGCGAGGTGCCCGCCGCCACCCCGGCCGATGTCGACCGCGCGGTACACGCCGCCCGCCAGGCGTTCGATGACTCCGCCTGGAGCCGCACCCGCCCACGCGAGCGGCAGAACCTGCTGTGGCGCCTGGCCGACCTGCTTGAGCGCGACGGCGAAATCCTCGCCCAGCTCGAATGCCTGAACAACGGCAAGAGTGCCGTGGTAGCCCGGGCCATGGACGTGCAGCTGTCGATCGACTTTCTGCGCTATATGGCCGGCTGGGCCACCAAGATCGAAGGCAGCACCGTCGAGGTGTCGATGCCGTTGATGCCCGCCGATCAGTTCCACGGGTTCGTGCGCCGTGAAGCGGTCGGCGTGGTCGGCGCCATCGTCGCCTGGAACTTCCCCCTGCTGCTGGCCTGCTGGAAGCTCGGCCCGGCCCTGGCCACCGGCTGCACCATGGTCCTCAAGCCTGCCGATGAAACCCCGCTGAGTGCTCTGAAACTGGCCGAACTGGTACTGGAAGCGGGTTACCCGGCGGGGGTCTTCAACGTCGTGACCGGCACCGGCCTGGTCGCCGGCGATGCCCTGACCCGCAACCCGCTGGTCGACAAACTGACCTTCACCGGCTCCACCGCCGTGGGCAAGACCATTGGCAAGATCGCCATGGACTCCATGACCCGGGTCACCCTGGAACTGGGCGGCAAATCACCGACCATCGTCATGGCCGACGCCGATCTGGCCAGCGCCGCCGCCGGCGCCGCCAGCGCGATCTTCTTCAACCAGGGCCAAGTGTGCTGTGCCGGTTCCCGCCTGTACGTACAGCGCAAGCATTTCGACAATGTGGTGGCCGATATCGCCGGCATCGCCAATGCCATGAAACTCGGCAACGGCCTGGACCCCAGCGTGGAAATGGGGCCGCTGATCTCCGCGCGCCAGCAGAAGCGCGTCTACGACTACATCGAGCAAGGCCGCAGCAGCGGTGCGACCATCGCCTGCGGTGGCGAGCAATTCGGCCCCGGTTACTTCGTCAAGCCAACGGTGATTGTCGATGTCGACCAGCGTCACCCGCTGGTGCAGGAAGAAATCTTCGGCCCGGTGCTGGTGGCCATTCCGTTCGATGACGAAGCTGACGCGGTGCGCATGGCCAACGACAGCCCCTACGGCCTGGGTGCGAGCATCTGGTCCAACAACCTGGGCGCGGTGCACCGGATGATCCCGCAGATCCGCTCGGGCTCGGTATGGGTCAACTGCCACAGCGCCCTCGACCCGGCGTTGCCGTTCGGCGGCTACAAGATGTCGGGGGTCGGTCGGGAAATGGGCGCAGCGGCCATCGAGCACTACACCGAGCTCAAGTCGGTGCTGATCAAGCTGTAACCCTCAGAGTGGCAATGCGCTGTTGCTGGCCGCGCTCGCCTAACGGGCGGTCGAGGCCAGCAGGCGCTGGATCAAGGCGGCGTCTGCTTGAGCTTGCGGTACAGGGTTGCACGGCTGATGCCCAGGGCCTCGGCTGCCGCAGTGACATTGCCAGCATGGCGTTCCAGGGCCTGGCGAATCAGCACGCTCTGGCTGTCACGCATGCGTGTGCTGGGCGGCTGGGCGCTGTCGCGCAATTCGTCGAGCAGGTTGTCGGGCAGATGATCCAGGCCCAGTTCCTGTTCACCGGCTTCACGCATGGCCAGCAGCAAGCGCAAGGTCATTTCCAGCTGACGGATGTTGCCCGGCCAGTGATAGCCGGCGAACAATGCACTCAGCTCGCTCGAAAGCTCGACGCCCTGGCCACCGAGGCGATCAAGCAGGCTGCGCACCAGCGCCGGCAGGTCTTCGCGCTCCCGCAACGCGGGCAACTGCACGCTGATGCCATGGATACGGTAAAAAAGGTCTTCACGAAACTGCTGGCTTTGCACCTGGGCCTTGAGGTCGCGATGGGTGGCGCAGATCAGGGCGATATCCAGGTCTTGCTCCTGGCCCGCGCCCAACGGCGCAACCTTGCGCTCCTGCAACACCCGCAGCAGGCGGGCCTGCAAGGCCAGCGGCATATCGCCAACTTCGTCCAGAAACAGCGTACCGCCATGGGCCTGCTGCAGGCGCCCGATCATGCCGCCGCGACGCGAGCCGGTGAACGCCCCTTCACGGTAGCCGAACAGCTCCGACTCGATCAGGCCTTCAGGGATCGCCGCGCAGTTCACCGCCACAAAGGGCTTGCCGGCGCGCGCGCTGTCCTGATGCAGGGCGCGCGCTACCACTTCCTTGCCGCTGCCGGTCTCGCCCAGCAGCACCACCGGCAGGCCGTTGGCCAAGCCCTGACGCGCCATGCGCAGGGCCCTGGCGTGGCGGCTGTTGCCGGCGCCAAGGCGCTCCAGGTCCGGCTGTTGAGTGCTTTGCCGAGGCGCCCGTGCAGCCGGCACGACAACGCTCAGTGGCCGCTGCGGCACCTGCAGGGCCTTGTAGAAAAAACCACCCTTGGCTGTCTCGGTGCTTTCGACGCTGCCTGGTTGCACGCGCGCCAGCCATTGCTCCAGGCGCATGCCGAGCAGGCTGTCGCAACGTTGGCCGAGCAGCGCCTCGCGCTGACTGCCGAGCAGTTGGCAGGCCTGGTTGCTGGCGGCCAGGATACGCCCGTCCAGGCCCAGTGCCAGCAGGCCCTGCCAAGGGGAGCCGAGGTATTGCCGGCGGCTGTGAAACGCCAGCACGATCTGCTGCGGGTAACTGTTGTTGAACAGCTTGCCCTCAATCTGGCTGACCGCCAGGGCGAGCAAGGCAGTGCGGTCCTGCAAGCGGCCCAAGGGCCCTTGGCGGGTCAGGTCGAGCACGCCGAACAGGTCACCTTGCGGGCAGTGGATCGGCACTGAGGTGCAGGAATAATCGCTGAGCCGTTCGAGAAAATGTTCGCCACAATCGATCTGCACCGTGCGCGCCTCCACCAGCGCCGTCCCCAGGGCATTGGTGCCGCATTCGGCTTCACTCCAGCGGGTGCCAGGGACAATCCCCGCCTCGGTGCTGTGGCGCACAACGTCGGCCGGGCCTTCAACGGCCAGGATGGTCGCATCGGCGTTAGCCAGGATGATCAGGGCGTCCTGGCCCTGATGCCCACTCAAGTAATCGAGTTCCGCGGTGGCGGCATCGAGCAGCAAGCGGTTGTTGGCGAGTAACAGATCAAGGTTGGCCACCGGGGCCAGGCCGAGGTCATGCTGACTGTGCACGCCGACGCCATGATCAAGGCTGCGGCGCCAGGAGGCGTCGATTTCGGCACGCAACACGCCTTCCGGCACCTGGCCGTCCACCGCGAGTATTTCCCGGGCTAGGCGTGTACTGGGAGGGAGTGCGATCGTTGTTGTTTGTTGCGGGCTCATCGGCTGCTCCGGATCGGTATCCCGATTCAAGCAAGTCCCACGCCAGCAATGGTCGACGGGGCAAGCGGCTCCCATCCTTTTACGTCAAGGACGGTTGCGCTGCAATCACCCGGTGTCACTATTGCAGCATCCCCAGGGCCTTGGCCCGGGCCACCGCCTGGGTCCGGCGCTCGACGCCCAGCTTGCTGTTGATGTGGCTGGCGTGGGTTTTCACCGTGTGCAGGGAAATGAACAGGCGCTCGCTGATTTCCTGGTTCGAGCAGCCTTGGGCAATCAGCTCCAGCACTGCCATCTCGCGGCTACTCAACGATTCGTTGCCAGCCATCGATTCGACCGATTCAGGCGTCGGCAGCAACCCCAGCAAGCTGCTTTGGGCGGCCCCCTGAGGGTGTTGCAGCAACTGCTCACGCAGCCATTTCGGGTGGTCCTGCAGCAGGCGCTGGAAAGGTTGCAGAACACCGCCGCGCGCGGACTCCAGGGCCAGGCCCAGCAGGTCTCGCGCCTGCGCCTCGTTATTGCTGGCCAGCAGCAGAACCATCCACTGGCACAGCGCAGTGACGCAGAGCATCTGCCCGCCGCTGGCCTGGCCGCGCTCCACCAGTGCCTGCAAGCGGCACCCGGCCTGTTCCAGACGACCTTGGGTGCGTTCGAGCAAGGCCTGCTGCAGTTCGATATGCAGCGGCAACAACGGGTGGAACTCGGGAGCAGCCGCCGCCTGTTCGCCACCGTAGGTCTGGCCCAGGCGCAACAGCCAGGACTCGGCCAGGTCGGTGCGGCCCTGGGCCAGCCACAGCTCGCACTTGACCAGGGTGATCATCGCCAGATAGAAAATCGGCGGCACGTCCCAGATGTGCATCAGCCGCTCGGCTTCGGCAAGCTCGGCAAAGGCTTCGGCGAAACGCCCTTCGCGGCCATCCAGCGAAGCGATCACGCAATGACCGATCAGTACGCTGATGTCGCGACAGGCGCGCGCCTCGATCAGCCCGGCGCGCAGGCGGCTACGGCCGGCTTCCGGTTTTAGCCGTGCCGCCAGCAGGTAGCCCTCGTACAGGGTCAACCGCGCTCGTGCCGCGTACAGCCGTTGCGCCGACAAACCCTGCAGGCGCTGCAGGCCCTGGCGCACTTCATCCAGGGCGCGCAGCACCTCACCACGGGCGTGCAGTACCCGCGCGCGGTCGTAATGGGCCAGGGCTTCGAACAAGGGATTGCCGACCCGCTGGGCCAGCTCCAGCGCTTCGCGGTTCCAGCCGCGGGCACGCCAGAAATCGGCATCGGCGATGGCCAGGTTGGACAAGGTCGACAGGCATACCAGACGCTGCCCATAGCGCTTGAACGGCAAGCTGTGCAGCGCCTCGGAGCAGTATTCGAGGGTGCGCTGGCGGTCGCCGCGACCACGGGCAATGACCCCGCTCAACGCCAGCCACTGGGCCAGCATGGATTTCTGTGCGGTGGCTGAAGGCGCCGGCAAAAAACGGCTCAGGTGGCTGGCCAGCTCTTCGGCGGCATCCAGTTGCCCGGCCAGGCCCAGGGCCCAGCTGTACAGCACGATCAGCCGCGGCGTGCTGATCAGCAGGCTGTCGGGCAGGTCCATCTTCCAGCGCAGGAGCATGCCGACGTTCTGCTCGGCCAGCAGTTGCTCCTCGGACAGGTTCTGCACCAGGTTGGCGGCCACATCCAGGTGCCCGGCACGCAAGGCCTGCTCGACGGCTTCATCGAGCAGGCCCTGGCCATGGAACCAGCGACAAGCGCGCAGGTGCAGGCTCGACAACGGCAGGCTGGCCTGGCGGGTGCGCAGCAGGTCGGAGAACAAGTGATGATAACGGAACCAGCGCCCGTGCTCGTCCAGCGGCACCAGGAACACCTGGTGTGCCTGCAGGTATCGAAGGATCTCGGCACTGTCATGGCTTTCGCGCAGGGCGTCACAGAGCTCGGCGCAAAAGCGCTCCTGGCAGGCGGTGTCGTATAGAAACCCCTGCACTTCGGCGGGCAGCATCTCGATCACTTCTTCGAGCAGGTAGTCACGAATCAGCCCTTCGCCGCCATGCAGGGCCTGAGGCAAGGCACTGTCGGCCCCCGCCTCGTTGGCGGCGAGCAACCAGAAACGCAAACCGGCGACCCAGCCATCGCTGCGCTGGATCAGGTTGTCCAGCGCCTGTCCGCGCAGCACGCTCGGTTGCTGGCCAAGCACGGCGAGGGATTCATCGGTGGTCAGGCGCAAGTCCTGCTCATTGAGTTCGAGCAACTGGCGCGACAGACGCAGGCGCGCCAGGTGCCAGTCTGGCCGCTGCCGGCTGGTCACCAGCAGCACCAGGCCAGGCGGCAGGTGATTGAGGAAAAACTGCAGGCAGCGATCGAGCACCGGGCCCTGGGCCAGGTGGTAATCATCCAGCACCAGCAGCAAGGGGTTGTGCGGCTGCAGGTGCCGGGCCAGCTCATCGAGCAGGCCGTCGAGCCATTCTTCGAAGGCGAACGGCTGATGCCGCTGGCGCATTTTCAGCAGGCCCAGGGCCTGGCCGCCAAGCGCCGGGCAGTACTGCTGCAAGCCTTCGAGCAAGCGCTCAAGAAAGCGCCCGGGGTCGTTGTCGCGCCGGCTCAGCCCCAGCCACAGGCTGCTCCAATGGTTGGGCAACCCCTGGCAGAACTCCACCGCCAATGAACTTTTACCGAAGCCTGCCGGTGCGTTGACCAGCAACAAGCGCCCACCGAGCCCCGCGTGCAAACGCTGGCACAAGCGTGCTCGCGGTACATAGCCTTCGGGCAATGGCGGACGAAAGAAGCGGCCCTCCAGGACGCTCATGGCCTGGCTGGCGAACCCTTGCGTACGGGACAGATCAGTCATGGCCGGCTCGTTCTAGTTAGGGAATCTTCGGCAGTACGGATCAAGGCAGACTAACGGGTTAAACCGCACATTTGAAGATGATTGCCCCTTTATGCCGAAAAAAGACTACAACAAAAAACGACAAACCTGAGCGGGTCACGCTGCGCAAACAGAAACGCCCCGGCAAGCCGGGGCGTTCTGGGAGATCACACGGAGGTTTTAAAGCTTAGCGCACACCTTCCTGGCGAAGCGCGGCAGGCTGGAAGTCAGCCTTGGAGGCAGTGAAGCCAAAGTCGTAGGCTCTCTTTTCCTCGTTCTTCATGCCCAGAGCCAGGTAACGACCCGATTGCAGGTCGTAGATGACTTCCAGGGCGTACCACGGCACCTGGACGTTGTAGTAGTCCTGGGAGTGGGCCTCGGACACGCGCCACAGCTGGTTGCGGCCGTCGTATTGGTCGATCACCGCGGCTTGCCAGGTGTCTTCGTCGATGTAGAAGTCACGCTTGGCGTAGATATGGCGCTGGCCCGGTTTCAGGGTCGCAACCACATGCCATACCCGGCGCAGCTCGTAACGGGCAAGGTCCTGGTTGATGTGCCCGGCCTTGATGATGTCGGCGTACTTGAGCTTTGGATCGTCGAGCTTGTAGCTGTTGGAGGCAATGTACAGCTCTTTCTTGCCTTCCAGCTTCCAGTCGTAGCGATCCGGCGCACCGTTGTACATGTCCAGGTTATCGGAGGTGCGCAGGCCGTCGGCAGCAGTACCCGGACCGTCATAGGAAACCTGTGGCGCAGCCCGTACCCGACGCTGGCCGGCGTTGTAGACCCACGCTTTGCGAGGCTCTTTGACCTGGTCCAGGGTTTCATGCACCAGCAGTACGGTACCGGCCAGACGCGCTGGCGCCGTCACCTTCTGTTTGAAGTAGAACAGTACGTTGCCCGGGTTGGCCGGATCGTAATCCTTCATCCGGTCACGGAAGACGAACTGGTCCTGGAAGTACACCAGGCTGTACGAGCCGTTTTGCTGCGGCGTGGCCTGGGTTACCAGACGGGTCACGCTGCCGCCACGGTAGCGGGTGATGTGGTTCCAGATCACTTCCACGCCGCTTTTCGGAATCGGGAACGGTACGGCGTTGTCGAAGTTCTCCAGGCCGTTGCCACCACCGACCAGGTTGGTGCTGGTGGCGTTTTTCTTGATCGCGGCAAACACTGCATCCGGCACGGTGGAACCGCGGTGGGTCGGGTACACCGGAATCTTGAAGGTGTCCGGATAGCGCTTGAACATAGCGACCTGGCCTGGGGACAGTTTGTCCTTGTACTGGTCGACGTTCTGCGCGGTGATGGTGAACTTCGGTTGCTCGTTGCCGTACGGGTCGGAAAGGAAGCCCTTGCCGTCGACGCTACCGGCGCCGGTGGACAGCGGCTTCCAGGCGGTGATCGAGCCGTCGGCGTTACCGGCCTTTTCCGCCCCCATCGGCGTCAGGCTCGCGCCCAGCTTGGCCGCCTCGTCGGCGGAAACCGCCGCCATGACACTGGTCGCCAACAGGGACAGGCCCAGTACACCGGCTTGCAGCAGAGTCTTGGTTGTTTTCATCTTCATGGTCGTCCTGAATCCGAATTCTTAGAAGTTCACGCCGAAGCTGAGGGCGATGAAGTCGCGGTCATCCACGGTGGTGTACTTGCCGTCGAAGAAGTTGGTGTACGACAGGCTGGTGGTGTAGGTGTTCTGGTACTCGGCGTCCAGGCCCAGGCTGATCGCCTTGCGCCCTTCCTCGAAGTTGCCGCCAGGGCCTGGCGAGTAACCGGAGACGTCATGGGACCAGGCGATGTTCGGCTTGAGGTTGACCCCGGCGAACACGTCGTTGTAGTCCCAGATCGCCCGGGCGCGGTAGCCCCAGGAGGTGCTGGTGGTGTAACCGTCGTTTTCGCACTTGCGACTGCGGTTGTCGCCCGAGGTGCCGGGGCCTGCGCCGGTGATGGTGCCACTGTTGAGGATCTGCGAGCAGGTATCGAAACCGCCGGTTGCCGGCAATGGACCAGGACCGTAGACCGGGTCACGGCCATAACGCACTTCGTGGGCGCTTTCCAGGCCGCCGACATGGGTCACGCCCAGCTCACCCACCACGGTCAGACGGCTGGCGCCCATGACCTGGTCGAAGAAGTGCGTCAGGGTGGTCTGGAACTGGGTGATTTCCTTGCGCCGGTAACCGTGCAGGTCCTGGCCAGGAACACCATTGAGCAACGAGGCGTTAGCCAGGGTCCCGCCAATTGGACGCACGCCAGCAAACAGGATGTCGGTGGTGTTCAGTTGCACCGGCGCATTCGGCCGGTAGCTGATTTCACCGCTCCACGCGGTACCGGTAGGCAGGGTGGTGGAGAAGCTCAGGCCATACAGGCGGATGTCTTCAGGGTACTCGACGAAGTACTGCGAGTTGCCCGCAACGATCATCGGCGCCAGCGGCCGCAGGGATGCCGGCAAGCCAGCCAACCCGGCATAGACCGATGGCGCGGCGCCGGTGGCGCTGAAGATCGGCGCACGGCTGTGGTAATTCATGAAGTAGGCGCCGAATTCGGTACCCAGCGGGTCGTACATGTAACGGAAGGCCACACCGAACTGGCCGCTGTCGCGCGCATCGCGGTCCGGGCCACGGCGTACCAGCACGCCTTCTTCGTTGATGTTCACCCCGCGGGTGGCGAGGAACTGCTGGGCAGCGCCCGGCACCGTACGGCTGCTGTTGAGCACGCGCAGGTTGTCGGTACAGCCGTCGGCAATGATGTCCGGCTGGGAGAAGAAGGTGCCGCAGTTGTCGACGACGGTCTGGTCCCATTCGATCTGGTAGAACGCTTCGGCCGAGAGGTTGTCGGTCAGGCTCTGGGACACATAGAACATGTTGACCGGAATCAGGCCTTCCTTCACTTCGGCGCCCGGGCGACGGAATGCGGCGACGTCGATCGGGTTGATCGAGTTGATGCCGCCACCGATGAAGGTACTTTCACCCCAACTGACCACCTGCTTACCCAGGCGCACCGAGCCCGGCTGATCGGCGATGGAGTAGTTGTGATAGACGAAGGCGTCGAGGATCTGCCCGCCGGACGATTGCGCGCCCTCTTTGCGGTTGGAATCGCTGATGTCCTTGAACTCGCGATGCTCGTCCTTGAGTTCGAAGTCGTACCAGTACTTGCCACGGACGAATACCCCGGTATCGCCGTACTTGAGCTCCAGATCATGGATGCCCTTGAAGATCTTCGAGAAGGTTTCACCGCGCTTGAAGTTCAGGTGGCCGTCATCGGAGGTTTGCGACAGGCCCTTGCCGCCGTTGTTGACGCCGATCAGGTTCTTGTTCGGGTTGGCTGTCGACCAGCTCGCCCCCACCGACAGCGACGAGTCGAACGAGCCTTCGATTTCACCGATATTGAAACTGACGCCGAAAGCAGGACCGGCGAGCGTAGAAGCGAGGCTGACGGCCAGGGGCAGTTTCGCCCGGCGCCAGAACAGATTTGCTGATGTCATCGACGCTACTCCATGTACTTTATTTTTATGGCAGTGAGTCCTTTGCAGAAACGCATCGTTCGAGCGGTGTGAGCGCACCTTTTGCTCGAGCGAGTGGCTGGGCACATGCATGTGCGATCCCCCGTTCCTGAAAATCCCCTGAACCGACTATAGCCAGCAGGTTGAACTGCTTGATCCCTCTAAAGTGTGATTTGCATCCCAACCCCTCTGCCGTGGTCTGCATGACCGGCCACTATGCTGGCAGGGGGAAGAATGGCTGAATTTCGTCATTTGACAAGGCAGCCATGCGTCTGGCGTGCGGGTCGCGCCCGAATGGGCACGACCCGCCTGACGTTACAGGGTCGAGAGGAAGGTGCTGTTACTGGCTTGCCATTGGCTGATATCCACGCGGATTCGCTTCTTGTCGAGCTTGCCGACGCTGGTCTTGGGAATTTCAGTAACAAGGGCGATCTGACTGGGGATTGCCCACTTGTTGATGTGCCCCAGCTCCACGAACGGCTTGAGGTGCGCCTTGAGCGCCTTGGCATCGATGCTCTGGCCTTCGTGGAGCACCAGCAGGGCAAACGGCCGCTCGCCCCACTGTGGATCGGCGACGCCGACCACTGCCACTTCGCGGACCGCCGGATGACGGCTGATCAGGTCTTCGAGCTCCAGTGAAGAGATCCACTCACCGCCGGTCTTGATCACATCCTTGATCCGGTCGCGGATATCGATCACGCCCATGCTGTCAAGGGTGGCGACGTCGCCGGTGTGCAGCCAGCCGCCGTGCCAGAGTTCGGCGCCCTTCTCGGCCTCGCGGAAGTAGCCCATGGTCAGCCACGGCGCCCGCAATACCAGTTCGCCCTGGGTTTCGCCATCGGCCGGGAGGAACTTGCCAGTACCGTCGACGATCGCCGCCTCCACCAACGGTACCGGCACCCCGGCCTTGATCCGGTAGGTGATGCATTCATCTTCGCTACCGGCCAGCAATTCGTCGTTGAGGTGGGCACAGGCCACCAGCGGGCAGGTCTCCGACATGCCATAGGCCGCGGTCAACTGGATGCCATGGGCCTTGGCCGCCTCATACAGGGCGCGGTTCAGCGCACTGCCGCCGATGATGATCTTCCAACCGCCAAAGTCCTGCTGCTGGGCGCCCTTGGCGTTGAGCAGCATCTGCAGGATGGTCGGTACGCAGTGCGAGAAGGTCACCTGCTCCTTGCGCCACAGCTCGCACAGCATCTCCGGTTCGTAACGCCCCGGGTAAACCTGCTTGATGCCAAGCATGGTCGCCACGTAGGGAATACCCCAGGCGTGGACATGGAACATCGGGGTAATGGGCATGTACACATCGTTGCTGCCGAGCAGGCGCACGCTGTCGATACTGCCGGTGACCGACGCCGCCGCCAGGGTGTGCAGCACCAGTTGCCGGTGGGTGAAGTACACCCCCTTGGGGTTACCGGTGGTGCCGGTGGTGTAGAACGTGGTGGCCACCGAGTTCTCGTCGAAATCGGGGAAGTCGTACACCGGGCTGGCCGCCGCCAGGAGTTGCTCATACTCACCGACCAGGTTGGGCAGGTCGGCGGTTTTTTGCTCACCATCGGTCAGCAACAGGGTTTTCTCGACCGTGGTCAGTTGCCCGGCGATAGCCTGGTAGAGGCCGACAAAGTCGCTGTTGACCAGCACGAAGCGGTCGTCGGCGTGATTCATGGTGTAGAGGATCTGCTCCGGCGACAGGCGCACGTTGATGGTGTGCACCACTGCGCCGATCATCGGGATGGCAAACATGCATTCGAGGTAGCGATGGCTGTCCCAGTCCATCACCGCCACGGTGTCACCGGCCTTGACCCCCGCCGCGGTGAGCACGTTGGCCAGCCGCGCGATGCGTTCGTTGAGGGTCAGGTAGCTGTAGCGCAGTTGATCGCGGTAGACGATTTCGCGGGTTTTCTCGTAGCGACTGCCCGACAACAGCAAACGCTTGATCAACAGCGGAAACTGATAGGCGCCCTCGGCGGGAGGAATGACGCGAGTCTGCAACATAGGAGTCCCTTTTCTAGTGTGCACAAGCTAAGCAAGACATGTCCTACTCTAGAACGCCACAGCAGCGGCCAAATCAGCCAAAGGAATGATTTGACCGGTACAGGGACCAGCGGCGTTTAACCATCACTGTCAGTGCATCTCGGTGAAGGCAATCTTCACGCCCAGGGCAATCAGCACCGCCCCCATGCTGCGGTCGAACCAGTGGCCCATGCGCGCAAAGGCGGCGCGCACCCGCTGCTGGCTGAACAGCCTGGCCACCAGGCAGAACCACAGGCCGGTGGCCAGTGCCAGGTAGACGCCGTAGCCGGCCTGCACGGCCAACGGGGTGTGCGGGTTGATCACCACGGTGAACAGCGACAGGAAAAACAGCGTCGCCTTGGGGTTCAGGCCGTTGGTCATGAAGCCTGCGACAAAGGCGGCACGCGGCGTGCGCTCGACCGTCGAGACCTGCACGGCGTCACTGCCAGGCGCCGCAGGGCGGGCGCGCAGGGCCTTGAAACCGATATACAGCAGATAACCTGCTGCCAGCCATTTCAGCACGTTGAACAGCATGATCGACTGCGACACGATCAAGCCGATACCCAACAGCGAATAGCCCACATGCAGGAAAATCGCCGTACCGACACCGCAGGCCGTCCAGGTGCCGGCGCGCCGGCCGTGGGTAACACTCTCGCGTACCACCACGGCAAAGTCCGGGCCGGGGCTGGCCACCGCCAGCAGGTGAATCAACGCGACAGTCAGAAATTCAGCCCAGTACATGGGGGCTCCTTGCGGCAAAGAAGGCAATCGGGGGCGCTACATTACGCTTTCGTCCTTTCGGGCAACAGTCTCTGGTAGGAGCGGGCTTGACTCTCCTCCTGAGGGCAGGGGTTAGCCTCAGCGCTTTTGCCCCTGGACCTGCCTTCGATGAGTAAACGAATCCTGGTGATACTCGGCCACCCTGCGCGCAACAGCTTCTGCGCCGCGTTAAGTGACAGCTACATCAATAGTGCCCGGGATAAAGGCCATAGCGTCTGCCTGCTGGCACTCGGCAACCTGGCCTTCGACCCGATCCTGCATGACGGTTATCAACAGGTGCAACCCCTGGAGCCCGACCTGCTGCAAGCCCAGCAACTGATCAGTTGGGCCGAGCACCTGGTGTTCATCTTCCCGGTCTGGTGGGGCGGCATTCCGGCGTTGCTCAAGGGCTTTCTCGATCGCATCCTGCTGCCCGGCTTTGCCTTCAAATACCGCAGCGGCTCGCCCTTCCCCGAACAACTGCTCAAGGGCCGCAGCGCCGACCTGCTGGTGAGCATGGACACGCCGCCCTGGTATTACCGCTGGGTCTATCGCATGCCGGCCCTTGAGCAAATGCGCCGCACCACCCTTGGCTTCTGTGGAATCAGGGCCAAAAAGACGTTAACGTTCGGTCCTGTCATCAGCTCAAGCGAACGGCAACGCGAAACCTGGCTGCAACAGGCGCGCACACTGGCTCGCCGGCATTAAAAGGACGTTCGATGTACATTGGCAAAGCCGCGCAGTTGTCCGGGGCGACCATCAAGAGCATTCGCCACTATGAGCGCATCGGCCTGTTGCCGGCGCCCAGGCGCCAGGGAAGCTATCGCCTGTATGACCAGCAGAGCGTCGCCCTGCTGAGCCTGATCAAGTGCGCGCAAAAGCTCGGTTTCAGCCTCAAGGAAATGCAGGCGCTGGTCGGCGATGATCAGGCCGGGCTGCCGATGGAGCGCGTGCGCCAAGCGATTGCCGGCAAGAAAGCCCAGTTGCAGGCGCAGATCCAGGCGCTGCAGCAACAACATCAAGGCCTGCTCGAACTGGAAAGCAGTCTTGAGCAAAGCCATTACGATTGCTTCGTCTACAACGCCTGAGCCCTCACAGGAGTCATCCTAATGTCCATCTCCCGTCGCGCCGTATTTCTCGACCATAGTTCCCTGGACCTGGGTGACCTGGCGCTGGATCGCCTCAAGGCCTGTTTCGATGATTTGCAGCTGTATCCGGCAACCGCTCCCGAGCAGGTCGCCGAACGCCTGCAGGGCGCAACCGTGGCGATCAGCAACAAGGTCATGATCGACGCCGCCACCCTGGCGGCCTGCCCCGAACTGAAGCTGATCCTGGTGGCCGCCACCGGCACCAACAATGTCGACCTGCAGGCGGCACGCGCTCAAGGTATCGTCGTCAGCAACTGCCAGGGTTACGGCACCCCGTCAGTGGCGCAGCACACCCTGGCCCTGCTGCTGGCCCTGGCCACCCGCCTGAGCGACTATCAAAAGGCCGTCGCCGACGGCCGCTGGGGCCAGGCCAAGCAGTTCTGCCTGCTGGACTTCCCGATCGTCGAGCTGGAAGGCAAGACCCTCGGCCTGCTCGGCCATGGCGAGCTGGGTGGCGCCGTGGCGCGCCTGGCCGAAGCTTTCGGCATGCGCGTGCTGCTAGGCCAATTGCCCGGCCGTCCGCCGCGCGAAGACCGCCTGGCGCTGGATGAGCTGCTGCCGCAAGTCGACGTCTTGACTCTGCACTGCCCGCTCAACGAGCACACCCACAACCTGATCGGCGCCCGCCAACTGGCCCTGCTCAAGCCGGGCGCTTTCGTGATCAACACCGCCCGCGGCGGCCTGATCGACGAGCAGGCCCTGGCCGATGCCTTGCGTGCCGGCCACCTGGGCGGTGCCGCCACCGATGTGCTGAGTGTCGAGCCGCCAGTCAATGGCAACCCGCTGCTGGCGACGGACATCCCGCGCCTGATCATTACCCCGCACAGCGCCTGGGGCGCGGTCGAATCACGCCAGCGTATCGTCGAGCAGTTGAGCGAAAACGCCGAGGCGTTTTTCGCCGGCAGCCCGCGCCGCCAGGTCTAAGCCAGGCCCGGCTCTGGTAAACTGCGCCACTTTTTTCAGGAGTCGCCGTCCATGGACCCGCGCAGTGAAGTGTTGCTTCGTCAGGCTGATCTTTTCCAGGGCTCGCTGTTGCTGGCCGGTTTGCCTGCTGACGACCTGCTCGGCAAGCTGCCAGCGGCCCATGGCTGGAGCTGGCATGCCGGCGATCATGCGGCGCTCGATGCGCGCTTCGCCGGGCGCAGCCACTTCGGCGTAGAAGCACCGGCCCAGGCCTTCGACGCCGCCGTAGTGTTTTTGCCCAAGTCCCGTGACCTGGCCAATTACCTGCTCAACACCCTGGCTTCGCGCCTGGCCGGCCGCGAGCTGTACCTGGTCGGCGAGAAACGCGGCGGCATCGAAGGCGCGGCCAAGCAGCTGCACGCCTTCGGCAAGCCCCGCAAGCTCGACAGCGCCCGCCATTGCCAGTTGTGGCAGGTCACCGTGGAGCACGCACCGCAAGCCAAATCGCTGCAAAGCCTGGCCGAGCATTTCGAACTGGCGCTGGCCGATGGCCCGCTGCAGATCGTCAGCCTGCCGGGTGTGTTCAGCCACGGCCGCCTGGATCGCGGCAGCGCCCTGCTGCTGGAAAACCTCGATCAACTGCCCACCGGCCACGTGCTGGATTTTGGTTGTGGTGCGGGCGTCCTCGGCGCGGCCATCAAACGTCGCTATCCGCAAAACCGCATCACCTTGCTCGATGTCGATGCCTTCGCGGTCGCCAGCAGCCGCCTGACCCTGGCCGCCAATGGTCTGGACGGCGAGGTGATCAGCGGCGACGGCATCGATGCCGCACCGCGCGAGCTTGACGTGATCATCAGCAACCCGCCGTTTCATACCGGGGTGCACACCAATTACCAGGCCTCAGAAAACCTGCTGCGAAAATCAGCCGATCATCTGAAAAAAGGCGGAGAAATGCGCCTGGTGGCCAATAGCTTCCTGCGCTACCAACCGCTGATCGAAGAGGCCCTGGGCAACTGCCGGATCCGCGACGAAGGGCAAGGCTTTCGCATCTACCAGGCAACACGCGGTTAAAATCAGCGCTTGCCGAAACGGATTTGCCTAGGCAGAATCCGCTCCGTCCTAGGGGAGTAGTCTCCCGCGAGCACCCAGCTCGCCCGGTACGCGTCAACATACTTGGTCCACAGACCATGGCGCGTGCGACCCACGGTCCGCACAGACGGACCCAGGGTTTGACAAGACCTATGACACGAACACCTTACCCGGGGCGGGAAGGCTGTACGTGTCATAGCCGTGTCGACCCGCCCCCGTAGGAATCCTGATGCTGGAATCATTGCTCGTCCCCACCGCGATCGTGGCCCTCGCCGAAATTGGCGACAAGACCCAATTGCTCGCGCTCATCCTTGCCGCCCGCTTTCGCAAACCCTGGCCGATCATTGCCGGCATCATTGCTGCGACCCTGGCCAACCATGCGGCTGCAGGCGCGGTCGGCGCCTGGGTCAGCACCTTCTTCAGCGCCGCCACCTTGCACTGGATTCTCGCGGCCAGCTTTGCCGCCACGGCGTTGTGGACGCTGATCCCGGACAAGATGGACGATGACGAAGCCAGCACCGCCCGGCGCTTCGGCCCGTTCCTGACCACCCTGATCGCGTTCTTCATCGCTGAAATCGGCGACAAGACCCAGGTCGCCACGGTGATGCTGGCGGCACAGTATCCGCACCTGATCATGGTGATTATCGGTACCACCCTGGGCATGTTGATTGCCAACGTACCGGTGGTGCTGGCGGGCAACTTCGCCGCCGAGAAACTGCCGCTGACCCTGATCCGCCGCCTGGCTTCGGCCGCGTTCTTCGTCCTGGCCGCTGTGGCGGTGTATTCGGCAATGCAGGTCAGTGGCTGGATAGGCTGATCGGTGGTGACTTCATCGCTGGCAAGCCAGCTCCCACAGGCCTTGTATACACAGGACCCTGTGGGCGCCGGTCTTGCCGGCGATGGGCCGCAGCGCGGCCCCGGCTATAACTTACTTGCGGGCCTGTTCGTACAACGGCATCACCTTCGGAATCGCCGCCTGCAACGACGCCTGGCGGCTCGCCGAGGCCGGGTGAGTGCTCATGAACTCCGGCTGCGAACCGCCCGAGGCCTGGGCCATCTTGTCCCACAGGCTGATGGCTGCATTCGGGTTGTAACCGGCACGGGCGGCCAGTTCCAGGCCGATCAGGTCGGCTTCGTTCTCGTTAGCCCGGCTGTTGGGCAGGGTCAGGCTGTATTGCACCACGGTGTCGGCAATTGCCAGGCTGTCCTGGCCCAGGCCCAGCAAGGCTCCCGCGCCCTGGCGGGCCATCTGCACACCATAGGCCTTGGACATCGCTTCACGGCCATGCTCGCGCAAGGCGTGGGCGATTTCATGGCCCATCACCGCAGCCAGCTCGTCATCGGTCAGCTTGAGTTTGTCGATCAGGCCGTTGTACACGAAGATCTTGCCGCCAGGCCCGCAGTTGGCGTTGAGCTCGTCGCTCTTGATCAGGTTCACTTCCCAGTTCCACTGTGCCGCATCCGGGCGGAATTGCGGTGCCTGGGCAATCAGGCGATTGGCGATGGCCTGCACGCGCTTGGCATTGGCGCTGCTCTTATCGAGCACACCCTTGCTCGAAGCCTCACCCAGGGTCTGCTGGTAGGACTGGGCGTACATCTGGTTGACTTCATCGGTCGACAGCATGCTGAACATATATTGCTTACGCTCGACACCCACGGCGCCGCCGCTGGTGGTGTTCACCGCCTGGCAGCCAGCAAGCAGGACGCTGGCGCTCAATGCACCGATTACAAATGACTTACGCATGAAAACACTCCCTTCGAACATGCCGCGTATCCTAGGCCGACTCGCTTGAGCCCGCCATATCCCTGATGAAGATTTCTCCAGACGGTGCTCATGCTTTCGCCCCGCCGGGCCGATAACGCAAGGCAGACGCCTTTCCTTGCGCTTGGAGCCCCACATGAAGTTCCGGTCGATCCAGTTTTCCGTCGCAGCCCTGGCTGGTGCCATTGTCCTGAGCATTGTTGCCGCTCTGGTGCTCTACGCCGTGTATGCCGGCGAACGCACCCAGGAACTGGTGCAAACCCGCACTCAGCAGCAGTTCGAGGCGGTGATCGAGCAGCGCCTGACCGCCCTGGCGCGGACCCAGGTCAGCGAAATCCAGCGCGGCCTGGAAGCGCCCCTGCTGATCGCCCGCGGCCTGGCTACCAGCAACGCCATGCTTGGCATGCAGGACAGCAACGGCAATGCCCTGCTGAAGATCGAACGCGAGCAAATGATTGCCCTGCTCAAGCAGACGGCGCTGACCAACCCGCTGATTCTCGGCACCTACCTGGGCTGGGAGAGCAATGCCCTGGACCACGATGACGCGCGCTTCGTCGGCACCTCGGTCACCGGTATCGACAGTGCCACCGGGCGCTTCCTGCCCTGGTGGTTCCGCAACGAAGACGGCAGCCTGGGCCTGGACAAGCTGGCCGACGTCAATGACCAGACCGTCCTCGCCACCGGCGTGCGCGCCAGTGAGTACTACCTGTGCCCACGGGAGTCGAAAAAAGCCTGCGTTATCGACCCGGCACCTTACAAGGTAGGCGACAAGGTGGTGATGCTCGCCTCGTTCGTCGAGCCGATCATGATCGACGGCAAGTTCCAGGGCATTGCCGGCGCCGACCTGTCGGTGAACTTCATCCAGGAACTGCTCAATACCGCCGACCGCCAGCTCTATGACGGGGCCGGCGAACTGGCGCTGGTGTCCGGCAACGGCCGCCTGGTGGCCTTTACCAAGGACCCGGGCAAGTTCGGCGAAAAAGCCAGCGACGCTCTCGACGCCAATGCCGCCGGCACCCTGGCGCAACTGAGCGGCGAAAACCTGCACTACGAAGTCGACAAGAGCGCTGGCCGCATCGAGCTGTACCTGCCATTCAAGATTGCCAATACCGACGCCCGCTGGACCCTACTGCTGGAGCTGCCGATCAGCGCAGTGATGGCCGATGTGGAAAAACTGCAAAGCGACCTCAGCGCCCAGCGCAGCACCGACATCACCGGCATGACCCTGGTAGGCCTGGGCATCGCCGCGCTGGGCCTGCTGGTGATCTGGCTGCTGGCCCACGGCATCGCCCGACCACTGCGGCAGATGGTGGCGATGCTCGATGACATCGCCCAGGGCGAAGGCGACCTGACCCGCCGCCTGAGCAGCGACCGCGCCGATGAACTGGGCTCGATCGCCAAGGGCTTCAACACTTTCCTGAGCAAGCTGCAGGCGATGATCAGCCAGGTGGTGGCCTCGGTGCAGAAGGTCAGCGACTCCTCGGAGCACACCGCCGACATCGCCATCCGCACCAACCAGGGCGTGCACAAGCAAATGGCCGAAATCGACCTGGTGGCCACCGCCGTGCACGAGATGACCGCCACCGCCCAGGACGTTGCGCGCAACGCCACCCATGCGGCCCAGGCCGCCAGCAACGCCGATCAGGCCGCCCACCAGGGCCTGGAAATCGTGCGCAACACCTCCCATTCGATCAGCGCCCTGGCCGAGGAAATCGGCCGCGCTGTCGGCGTGGTGCAAACCCTGGCCCGCGACAGCGAGAACATCAACGCCATCCTTATCGCCATCCGCGCGATTGCCGAACAGACCAACTTGCTGGCGCTCAACGCCGCGATCGAGGCAGCGCGCGCTGGTGAACAGGGCCGTGGTTTTGCCGTGGTGGCCGACGAGGTGCGTAACCTGGCGCAGAAAACCCAGCAGGCCACTGAAGAAATCCAGCAGATGATCCAGCAACTGCAGCAGGGTACCCGCGATGTGGTGCGCGTCATGGAAGACAGCCAGGGCAAGACCGACGACAGCGTGCAGCAAGCGGCGCGCGCCGCCGAAGCCCTGGAGAGCATCACCCAGGCGGTATCGGTGATCAACGACATGAACACGCAGATAGCCAGTGCAGCCGAAGAACAGAGCGCGGTAGCCGAGGATATCAACCGCAACGTGATCAATATCGGCCAGGTGGCCAACGAAGTGGCGGGCGGCGCCGATGAGTCAAGCACCGCCAGTGCCGAGCTGACCAAGCTGGCCGAGCAGCAGCGGCGGTTGATCAACCAGTTCAGAGTGTGAGGTCTTGGGGCTGCTTCGCAGCCCATCGCTGGCAAGGCCAGCTCCCACAGGGTCAGTACACACTCCATTGTGGCAGCCGGCCTTGCCGGCGAAGCCCTTTCCAGCCCCCTCAAGCAGGGGTCAAGCACTCCGGCCCATTGAGCTTGGGATCGTTGACGAAATTGGCCAGCACCCGCTCGCGCAGCGGTGCCTGGCCGCCCGCCAGCAATTCGTACAAGCGCGCCGGCGGGGTCTGGGGATCAAGCCACGCCGCTTGCCCGGCGGCATCAAGAATCAGCGGCCGTCGCTGGGTCATCGCCGCCTGGGTCACCACCGCGGTGCTCAGCCAGACCTGATCCTGCACCGGATACGCCTCCCAGATCGCGGCAAAAAACAACGAGGAGCCCTCCCCCGGCGTCAACCAGTAGGGGCGCTTGCGCTGGGTGCCACGCCATTCGTAAAAACCGTTGGCCGGCAACAGGCAGCGGCGCAGGCGAAAGGCCTCACGGAACATCGGCTGTTCGGCCAGGGTCTCGGCCCGGGCATGGGCCGGGGTGCGTGACAAGTCGGTGAGCCAGGCCGGAGTCAGCCCCCAGCGCGCCCGCGCCAGTTCCATCTGGCCATCGTCGAGACGGCGCTGGATCAGCACCGAGGCACCGGGGGAGATGTTCCATTGCGCCTGCTGGTCACCGGGAAATCCCGGCAACGCAGCAAAGGCGGGAGACCAGCGAAACAGCGCATAACGTCCACACATGAGGGGCAAAAACCTAGCAAATCAGGGTTCCGGGGAGGTTCTCCGGTTCGTCGCCCACAAGTGGCTGGGCGCTATTGTACGCGGCGATCAGCTCGCGTGCGCAGGCGGCCTGCTCATCGGCCACCGCCAGGCCCAACAGACCGTGCATCGGCAGGTCGCCCATGGCGCCCATCAGGTCGCGGCCGACCAGGTGCACGGTGATGCCTTCACTGGCGAGCATGCCGATAAGCATTTGCGCTTCCAGCAGGCTTTCAGGCTCGTAAATTCGCTGCATCAGTCATTCTCACCATAAACGTCCAGCATCCATTCCTCGCCATGCACCTGCAGCACGAAGCGGATCGGCTTGCAGCACACCTGGCAGTCCTCGATGTACTCCTGATCACCGCCCGACAGGTCCACCGTCGTCTCGACTTCTTCACCACAATAAGGACAATCGTAGATCGCTGTCTCCAGCATCGCGGCCTCCCGAGTGACTTGTGCGTATAATTGCCGGTCTATTTACAGGCCCTGAGTGTGTCTGAGCCGTTTTTCAGACCCCGGCCCTACCTATTACCCTAGCCGTTTCCAACAAGAGAGCATGATGGGCGAATTCGATGCCATCCGACCGTACGACGACGCTGAAGTCCCTGCCGTTCTGGCACGGCTGCTCAGCGACCCGGCATTCCTCGATATCCTCACCCACTTCCGCTTCCCGCGCATGGCCGGGGCCTTCGGCTGGCTGCTCAAGCCGTTGATCGCCCGACGCCTGCGCAAAGAGTTTGCCGGGGTCAGCTGCGTCTCGACGCTGCAGGACAAGGTCGAATACTACGTCGACCACACCATCGAGCGGGCAACCGACGGCGTGACCTATACCGGTGTAGAGCAGCTCAAGGCCGGTACCGCCTACCTGTTCCTGGCCAACCATCGCGATATCGTCATGGATCCGGCGTTCGTCAACTATGCCGTCTACCACGCCGGCCTGCCGACCCCGCGCATTGCCATTGGCGACAACCTGCTGCAAAAGCCGTTCGTCAGCGACATGATGCGCCTGAACAAGAGCTTTATCGTTCACCGCTCGATCACCGGCCGCCGGGAAAAGCTTGCCGCTTACCAGTTGCTGTCGGCCTACATCAACCATTCGATCCGCAATGACTGCCAGTCGATCTGGATCGCCCAGGCCGAAGGCCGGGCCAAGGATGGTGATGACCGGACCGATTCGGCGATCCTGAAAATGTTCCACATGAGCCGCAAGGACGAGCCGTTCGGCGCAGTGATCCAGTCGCTGAACCTGAGCCCGGTGTCGATCAGTTACGAGTACGACCCGTGCGATCAGGCCAAGGCCCGCGAGCTGTACATCCGCGCCACCACCGGCACCTACAGCAAGGCGCCAGGTGAAGATGACGTCAGCATTGCCCAGGGCATCACCGGCTACAAAGGCCGCGTACACATCAACTTTGCCCCGCCGGTGAGCGAGTTCGTCGAGGACACCAAGCAACTGGCAGCCGAGATCGACCGGCAGATTCTGGCCGGTTACCGGTTGTTCCCGGTGCATTATCTGGCGTATGCGCAGTGGACCGATGCCGACCCGACGCTGGCAGTACCGGTGGCGGCCAAGGTGTTTCCGGCCGATGAACTGGCCCGCGCCCAGGCCGAATGGCAGCGCCGCCTGGACGCTTGCCCGGCCGAGCATCGGCCGTTCCTGGTGCAGCAGTATGCGACGCCGGTACGCAATCAGTACCGGGTCAAGGCGGGGTTGGCGCTTTAGGTCGCACCGCGTCGCCTGCATCGCTGGCAAGCCAGCGCCCACAGGAACACTCTGTGGGAGCCGGCTTGCCAGCGATGGGCTGCGAAGCAGCCCCGATCACACCCAGGTACTGAACCAGGACAGCAACAAGGCCAGCGCCAGGAAGGCGAAACCGAGGATGTAGTAAAAACGGTTGATGCGCAGGCTCATGCCATCGACCACTGCCTCATCGGCGGCCATGCCCGCCAGGGTTTGCGCCGCGCGACGCCGGGCGCTGTGCAGCAGCAGGCCGCCCGGGCAGGTCAGCAGCAGGGCCAGCAGGTTGATCAGCTTGGCCGGATGGGCGGCAAACAGCCCCCAGATCACTTGCAACGACATCGCAAAACCTCAAAAAGAAGTACATCGATACTTTCGACACGGCGGGCATTCTACCCAAGCGCCGCGCCCGTGCCTGCCCTTTGCGACCAACGACGATTAATTCGCAGCGTCACACGCTCGTCATCTGGACACGCCACTCTATCGGCCGTCGCCACCCACCGGAGCTTGTCATGCTGCACGCCGAAAACCAGGACCGCCTCTACCTGATCGCCCAGAGCGACGAGCAGCAGGCGCTGATCGACGGCCTGGCGTTCAACGTCCAGGACCGCCAATGGCTGGTGTACTGCGCCCTGGGCGGACATGCCCATGATGATCTGCCCGAAGTCGACGGCCCTACCGGTATCAGCGTACTGGATTTCTACGTCGAAGCCGCCTGAGCGTCCAGAAACGCAAAAGCCCGATGCCTACCCTGCAGGCATCGGGCTTTTTACTGTCTGGGCTTACTCGCCGAGGATCTGGCCGACGGCCTGGTCCTTGAACAGACGGGTCAGGGCGTCGCTCAGCACATCACCCACCAGCTTGGTGTTGGTTTCCTGGTTCGGCGCCATGCCGAAACGCTGGTCGAGCGAGGCGCCGTAACGGCCGCTGTAGCGACGGTTGGCGTTGGCCACGTCAGCCTTGAAAGTCGCACCGATGGTGGCTTCGGTCACGTACATGCCTTCTTTTGGCGACTGGTACTTGAGCTCGGTCAGGGTCACGGTCAGTTGCGGCGCGTTGTAGGCATTCGGCGTCGGCGTGAAGCCCAGCAGCCGCAAAGCCGCTTCGGCCTGGGCCTGCAGTTTTGGCAGGATATCGTTGCTGGTCACCGTGATGGCACTGGTTTCCGGGTACAGGCCGCCACGGGTGCCCAGGGTTTGCGAGGCACGGCCATCGACCACCTTGACCACCACCGGCTGGCCATGACCGACCGGCGCCAGCTGAGCGGTGAGTTTCGGTTGCGGGCTGAGTTGTTGCGGGCTGTGGGCACAACCGGCCAGGGTCAGACTGGTCACCGCGATCAAACCGAACAACAAACGTTGCAACATGCTCATCTCTCCAGAATAGGCAGCAAAGGCCGCCAGTATAACCAGCACAAGGCAGCCCAGCTATCGGCGTGCCATTAGTGAATAAGACAGGCCGCAGCGGCCACGGTTCGCTGTCACAATCGTTTCATCACTGCCCGGTTATCCTTGCCTCAAATCTTCACAGGGATACCGCCATGCCCTCGCTCCTGGCCCTGCTGTTCAAACGCAATCCACAACGCTGCTTTGCCCGCCTCGACGCCCAGGGCCATTGCCAGGCCTTCAAGCAGTGCGCGCAGGCCCCCGCGACCAGCGGCTGGGTGGAAATCAACGAAATTCGCCTGGCCTGGCTCAACCGTCCACTGCCCGCCAACGCCCGTGTTTCAAAGCGTGTCAGCGGAAACTGGCTGCAACGCACCCTCGCCGCCTGAGTTTTGCCTCAATAAAAGTCGCTAATAAAGAGTTTTTCTGCCCGCGACATCGCTATAATCTCCCCCCGATTATAAGGACGTCTCCTGATCGGGCCTCGCAGTACCGCCAATGCACAGCATTGCGCATCCCCCGCACCGCCCACAGAGAGCCTTCCACACAGGTCTTGCACCAGCCAGTGTGCCTGCGTCATTCGGCCCTCTGCCCTGCCTGAACCTGCCGGGTCTGCCATCGCGCAGTCCATTTTGAGGTTCACGTCTCCAAAAGAGCGTGAAAAAACGGGTTTTCACAACTTCACGAGAGTGTGGCGAGCAATGAACAGTCTGGCATGTGCAAAAGCACCTAAAGTGTCCCGAACAGCCCTGAACAGCTGGCAACAGCGCTCATTTGCAATGGGTGCCTGAAACCGGTCCATAACGCACGACGGATACCTTGACCATAAGTCGAATTGCCGCACCGGCTGTAAAATGCGTTCATAGGCAGCGCAAAGCCCGGTTGGTGGTGTCCGCTGAAGTTGCAAGAACTGCGAAGAATCGGACATGGCGATCCTGGCAAGCCAGGGATCCTATGCTGTCAATTTGGTGCTGAAGATTTTGGAGACGCGTTAATGGCGCAGAACGAAGCAGTCGATGTAGTACTGGTAGGGGCAGGCATCATGAGTGCCACCCTGGCCGTACTGCTCAAGGAACTCGACCCGGCGATCAAGCTGGAAGTCGTCGAGTTGATGGATTCGGGTGCCGCGGAAAGTTCCAACCCGTGGAACAACGCCGGGACCGGCCATGCCGGGCTGTGTGAACTGAACTACACGCCACAGGCCGCCGACGGCAGCATCGATATCAAGAAAGCGGTGCATATCAACACCCAGTTCGAGGTTTCCCGGCAGTTCTGGGCTTACCTGAGCAAAAAAGGCGCGTTCAGCTCGCCACGGGCGTTCATCAACCCCGTGCCACACCTGAGCTACGTCGAAGGCGAAAAGGGCATCAGCTTCCTCAAGAAACGTTTCGAGCTGCTCAAGCAGCACCATGCCTTCGCCGAGATGGAATACACCGAAGACAAGGCGGTGATGAACGAGTGGATGCCGCTGATGATGCCGGGTCGCCCCGCCGACCAGCAGATCGCCGCCACCCGCGTCATGAAAGGCACCGACGTCAACTTCGGCGCGCTGACCAACAAGCTGCTCAAGCACCTGGCCAACGCGCCCCAGGCGCAGGTCAAGTACTGCAAGAAGGTCACCGGCCTGCGCCGTAACGGCAGCGGCTGGACCGTCAGCATCAAGGATGTCAACAGCGGCAGCAGCCGTGAAGTCGACGCCCGCTTCGTGTTCCTCGGCGCCGGTGGCGCGGCCCTGCCGCTGCTGCAACTGTCGGGTATCGAGGAGAGCAAGGGCTTTGGCGGTTTCCCGGTCAGCGGCCAGTGGCTGCGTTGCGACAACCCTGAAGTGGTCAAGCACCACCAGGCCAAGGTCTACAGCCAGGCCGCGGTCGGTTCGCCACCCATGTCGGTACCGCACCTGGATACCCGCGTAGTTGACGGCAAGACCTCGCTGCTGTTCGGCCCGTATGCCGGCTTCACCACCAAGTTCCTCAAGCACGGCTCGTTCCTCGACCTGCCGCTGTCGGTACGCATGGGCAACATTGGCCCGATGCTGGCCGTGGCCCGCGACAACATGGACCTGACCAAGTACCTGGTCAGCGAAGTGATGCAGTCGATGGAGCAGCGCCTGGAGTCCCTGCGCCGCTTCTACCCCGAAGCCAAAGCCGAGGACTGGCGCCTGGAAGTGGCTGGCCAACGCGTGCAGATCATCAAGAAAGACCCGAAAAAAGGCGGCATCCTGCAGTTCGGTACCGAACTGGTTGCGGCCAAGGACGGCTCCCTGGCCGCCCTGCTCGGTGCTTCGCCAGGTGCTTCGGTGACCGTGTCGATCATGCTGGAACTGATCGAGCGCTGCTTCCCCGAGCAAGCCAAAGGCGCCTGGGCTGCCAAGCTCAAGGAAATTTTCCCGGCCCGGGAAAAGGTCCTGGCCACCGACGCTGCCCTGTACCACAAGATCAGTGCGTACAACGACGAGGCCCTGGGCCTGGTCGAGAACAGCCCGGCGCAGAGCTACGCGTAACTTGCCGGCATAAAAAAACGCCCTTCGGGGCGTTTTTTTATGGGCGCTGTTTTCAGCTGCGGGCCTTGTCGATGATCTCGATGTAGTCGGCGGCGTTACGCTGATCCTTGATGATCTCGACAAAAGTCTGGCCGTGCTCGTCCTTGCCGTCCAGGTCAAAGCCAGCCTCGACGAAGAAGCCGACATAGCGCTCGAAGTCATCGATGCGCAGGCCGCGGTAGCCCTTGATCAGCTTGTGCAGCGACGGCGAAGTGACGTTATCAGCCGGCTCGTACTGGAGGAACGACTTGACGTAGTCGTCGCTGATCTCATCACCAATCACTTGCTTCTTGTCTTTACGCATTGCCGACTCCAACTGAACCATCACGGACATTTTCACGGGTCGGCAGTTTACCCCCGGGCAGCGCCGGCACTCAACGCGCGCGTACGCTACCGGTGTGCAGATCGGCCCAGATGTGACCATTGGGGTAGCTGAGGAACTGCACATAGACCGTATCGTTGCGCAGCAGATCGAGCATGACCCGGTACTGGGCCAGCGGGTAGTTCAGCGTCAGGGTCTTGCTCTTGTCATCGAACACCGGCTTTTTCAGGCTTTTGCTTTCGGCATCGAAGCTGATCAACACCTGGCTGATGGTCGCGCCCTTGCTCAGCGGCTTGCCTTTGAGGCGCAGGATCAACGGTGAGGTCACCGGGATAGGCTGCTGGTTGGACTGGCGCTGGTTGCCGACCACTACGGAGTAGCTGGTGACCTGCAGCAGCTGCTGTGACTCAGCAGCTTCCTTGCGCAGCCCAAGATCATCGGGCGGCAGGAACTGGCTATGCAGGGGCGCTGCGGCCAGCGGCATGCTCAGCAGGAACAACAGGGGGAAGATCGCACGCATGTCAGGCTCCTTGGGGGCAGCCTGGCACTCTAGCATGGGCCGATGATCGCGGGGCAAGCCGCTCTCACTGGTTATGTGAGAGCGGCGCTGCGGCGCCTCGGCTTGCCCCGCGATTGGAAGTCAGAGTCCTTTAACCGCGTAGATACCGTTGGCGTTACGCCAGTAACCTTTGTAGTCCATACCATAACCGAACACGTAGCGGTCGACGCAGCTCAAGCCGCAGAAGTCGGCCTTGAGGTCGGCGCTGGCCTTGCGATCATGGTCCTTGTCGATCAGTACGGCAGTATGCACGGCACGGGCACCGGCGTGCTTGCAGAAGTCGATAATAGCGCTAAGGGTATGACCTTCATCAAGGATGTCGTCGATGATCAGCACATCACGATCAATGAACGAAACTTCCGGCTTGGCCTTCCAGAATAGGTCGCCGCCGCTGGTCTGGTTGCGGTAGCGGGTGGCGTGCAAGTAGGACGATTCCAGCGGGAACTGCAGATGAGTCAACAGCTTGCCGGCGAAGATCAGGCCGCCGTTCATCACGCAGAACACTACCGGGTTGCTATCGGCCAGCACTTCGGTGATCTGCGCGCCCACGCGGGCGATGGCTGCCTCGACTTCGGCTTCGGTGTGCAGGCAGTCAGCCTCGCGCATGACTTGACGGATGTGCTCGAGATCGGCGGACATGGCGCTCTCCAAGGGGCGGCAATTGAGAAAAGCGGGCAAAGGTACGCATCCCGTCGCATCAGATCAAGCATTTCTGGACTAACGTCCAGTAAGTCTGAGGACATGCATGGCTGAATAGATTAATCTAGCGCGGTTTTTTTGCCCGCCCCCCGGAGCCTTTCCCTATGCCTACCCGTGAGATCCGTCATCCGCTGATCCGCCACAAGCTCGGCCTGATGCGTCGCGCCGACATCAGCACCAAGAATTTTCGCGAGCTCGCCCAGGAAGTCGGTACGCTCCTGACCTACGAAGCCACCAAAGACCTGCCCCTGGAAAGCTATGAAATCGATGGCTGGTGCGGCAAGGTCCAGGTCGAGAAAATCGCTGGCAAGAAGATCACTGTAGTACCGATCCTGCGTGCCGGCATCGGCATGCTCGATGGCGTGCTCAGCCTGATTCCGGGCGCCAAGGTCAGCGCCGTTGGCGTGGCCCGCAACGAGGAAACCCTCGAAGCATACACCTACCTGGAAAAACTCGCCCCGGAAATCAACGAACGCCTGGCCCTGATTATCGACCCGATGCTGGCCACCGGCGGCTCGATGGTCGCCACCATCGACCTGCTGAAGAAAGCCGGGTGCAAGGACATCCGCGCCATGGTCCTGGTCGCCGCGCCCGAAGGCATCGCCGTGGTGGAAAAAGCCCACCCGGACGTGCAGATCTACACCGCCTCGATCGACCAGCGCCTGAACGAACACGGTTACATCATCCCTGGCCTGGGCGATGCCGGTGACAAGATTTTCGGCACCAAGCAGAAGGACGCCTGAACATGCAGGATGAGTTCAACGACCCGCTCTGGCGCCAGGTCGTCTCTGGCGCGCAGATGCTCTTCGTCGCCTTCGGCGCGCTGGTACTGATGCCGCTGATTACCGGCCTTGACCCCAACGTCGCGCTGTTCACGGCGGGTCTGGGAACTCTGCTGTTTCAGGTGGTTACCGGTCGCCAGGTGCCGGTGTTCCTGGCTTCGAGCTTCGCGTTCATTACCCCGATCATCCTTGCCAAGGGCCAGTTCGGCCTGGCCGAGACCATGGGCGGGGTAATGGCGGCAGGTTTCGTCTACACCTTCCTCGGCCTTGCGGTAAAAATCAAAGGCACCGGCTTTATCGACCGCTTGCTGCCGCCGGTAGTGATTGGCCCGGTGATCATCTCCATCGGCCTGGCAATGGCGCCGATTGCCGCCAACATGGCCATGGGCAAGGCCGGTGACGGCACCGAGCTGCTGCCCTACAGCACCGCGATGATGATCTCCATGCCGGCACTGCTGACCACCCTGATCGTTGCCGTGTTCGGCAAAGGCATCTTCCGCCTGGTGCCGATCATCGCCGGCGTGCTGGTGGGCTTTGGCCTGTCGTTCTACTTTGGCGTGGTCGACACCGCCAAGATCGCCGCCGCGCCATGGCTGGCGCTGCCGCACTTCACCGCACCTGCGTTCAACTGGCAGGCGATCCTGTTCATCGTACCGGTGGCCCTGGCGCCGGCGATCGAGCACATCGGCGGCGTGATTGCCGTTGGCAGCGTGACCGGCCGCGATTACCTGAAAAAGCCCGGCTTGCACCGCACCCTGCTCGGGGACGGCATCGCCACCACCACTGCCGGCCTGTTCGGCGGGCCACCCAACACCACCTATGCCGAAGTGACCGGCGCGGTGATGCTGACCAAGAACTACAACCCGAAGATCATGACCTGGGCGGCAATCTTTGCCATCACCCTGGCCTTCATCGGCAAGTTCGGCGCGCTGCTGCAGAGCATTCCGGTACCGGTAATGGGCGGCATTCTCTGCCTGCTGTTCGGCTCGATCGCGGCGGTAGGCATGAACACCATGATCCGCCACAAGATCGACCTCAGCGAGGCGCGCAACCTGGTGATCGTTTCGGTGACCCTGGTGTTCGGAATCGGTGGCGTGCTGATCGGTAGCGGCACCGGCCCCGATGACTGGGGCCTGAAGGGCATCGCCCTGTGCGCGGTGGTGGCTATTGCCCTGAACCTGCTGCTGCCGGGTAACGACAGCTGGAAGAACAAGGCGCTGGACGATCAGTTGCCTTGATCTGAATGCCAGTCAGGGCCGCTGCGCGGCCCATCGCCGGCAACGCCGGCTCCCACAATGGCAATGCATGCCATTTGTGTGGGAGCTGGCTTTGCCAGCGATGAGGCCCTCAAGCCTCTTCGCACATCCCCTTCAAGGCCTGTACCCACTGCGGGTGATCATTCAGGCACGGCACCAGCACCAGCTCTTCGCCGCCCGCCTCGACAAACTGCTCGCGCCCACGATCACCGATCTCCTCCAGCGTCTCGATGCAGTCGGCGACAAACGCCGGACACATCACCAGCAGCTTTTTCACCCCAGACTTGCCCAACTCGTCCAGCCGCGTTTCGGTATAGGGCTCGATCCACTTCGCCCGCCCCAGCCGCGACTGAAACGACACCGACCACTTGCCGTCGGCGATACCCATCTTCTGCGCAAAGGCCTGGGCGGTGCGCAGGCACTGGCCGCGGTAACAGACCGCAAGCATCTCGGGCGAAGCATCGCGACAGCAATCAGCGTCCTGGAAACAATGGTTGCCGGTCGGATCGAGTTTTTTCAGGTGCCGCTCGGGCAGCCCATGAAAACTCAACAACAGGTGATCGTAATCCTGCTGCAGATAAGGCTGTGCACTGGCCACCAGGGCATCGATGTACTCGGGCTTATCGTAGAACGGCTGCAGAATCGCCATCTCGATCGGCAGCTTCTGCTCGGCAATTACCTGTTTAGCCTGCTCGACAACCGTGGTCACGGTGCTGTCGGCAAATTGTGGATAAAGCGGTGCGAGGGTGACGTTCTTCACCCCCTGGGCTGCCAGGCGCGCCAGCACCGTCGGCAGCGAAGGCTCGCCGTAGCGCATGGCGATTTCCACCGGGCCGTGTGTCCATTGCTCGCGCATGGCTGCCTGCAGGCGGCGGGTCAGCACCACCAGTGGCGAACCCTCGTCCCACCAGATCGAGGCATAGGCATGGGCCGACTGCTCCGGGCGCTTGATCAGGATCAGCGACACCAGCAGGCGCCGCACCGGCCACGGCAGGTCGATGACATAAGGGTCCATCAGAAACTGATTGAGGTACCGGCGCACGTCGGCGACAGAAGTGGAGGCCGGTGAACCCAGGTTGACCAGCAGCAAAGCGTGATCGGTCATGCAACGTCCTATTTCAGAGGCGGCTGGACAGTTCGTCCAGGGCCGATTGCAGATCATTGAAGCGGAAGGTAAAACCGGCCGCCAGCAAACGTACCGGCCGCGCCCGTTGCCCACCCAGCAGCAGGGTCGACAGCTCGCCAAGCCCGGCCTTGAGCACCAGCGCCGGCAACGGCATCAACGCCGGGCGGTGCAAGGCCCGGCCCAGACGCTTGGCGAACTCGCGGTTGCGCACCGGCTCCGGGGCGCAGGCATTATAAGGACCGCTGGCATCCTTGTGCTGCAAGAGAAAATCAATCAGGGCGATCTGGTCATGTATATGAATCCACGGCATCCACTGCCGACCATCGCCGATAGGCCCGCCCAGCCCCAGTTTGAACGGCAGGCGCAGGCGCGACAAAAAGCCGCCCTCGCTCGATAGCACCAGACCGGTACGCACCAGTACCACCCGAATACCCAAGGCCTGGGCTGTCATTGCGGTTTCTTCCCAAGCGATGCACAACTGGCTGGCGAAATCCTCCTTGACCGGCTGTGAAGCCTCGGTCAATTCACGCTCGCCGCCATCGCCGTACCAACCGACCGCCGATCCGGAAATCAGCACCTGCGGACGTTGCTGGCGCGCCTCAAGCCAGGCTATCAACTGTTCAGTCAGGGTGATTCTGCTTGCCCACAATAGCGCGCGGCGCCCGGAGCTCCAGGGGCGGTCGGCGATCGGCGCACCGGCCAGATTGATCACCGCATCCAGGGTGTCGTCATTGCTCAGGTCTTCAAGCCGGGCAATGCCGCGCACACTGGCACCACACAGCCTGCCCACCTGTTCAGGGCGGCGACTCCAGACCGTCAACCGATGCCCCTGGGCCAGCCAGTGCTGACACAGCTGTTGGCCGATCAACCCGGTACCGCCGGTCAGCAATATATGCATGGCTGTGTCCTCACATGGCGCGCCAGTGGTCTATTTTTAACAACAAGGCACTTTTTTGACCGATCGCTCTCGGATAAACATAGGCCAACCTGTGGTAACGAGCGGAATCATCTTATACATGATCCATGCATTGTACAGGTTAGCCGGGCAGCATAGTCTGCAACCCTAAGGTTCGAAGAGGCCATCATGACTGTACCTATTGCCATCATCGGGGCCGGTATTGCCGGCCTGTCCGCGGCCCAGGCGTTGCAAAAGGCCGGGCAGACCGTTCATTTGTTCGACAAAGGCCACGGTAGCGGCGGACGCATGGCCAGCAAGCGTAGCGATGCTGGCGCCCTTGATCTCGGCGCCCAGTACTTCACCGCCCGCGACCGGCGCTTTGTCGACCAGCTCCAGCAATGGGTGGCCGCTGGCTGGGCGGCCGAATGGAAGCCGCAGCTCTACCACTATCAGGACGGCGTGCTCAGCCCCTCGCCCGACGAACAGACGCGCTGGGTCGGCGTGCCGCGCATGAGTGCAATCACCCGCGGCCTGCTCAAGGACGTCACGGTGAATTTCAGCTGCCGCATCGCCGAGGTCTATCGCGGCCAGAAATACTGGCATTTGCAGGACACAGACGGCTGCAGCCACGGCCCCTTCAGCCGGGTCGTGGTCGCTGTACCGGCGCCCCAGGCCACCCAGTTGCTCAGTGCTGCCCCCAAGCTCGCCGCCACCGCTGCGGGCGTACAAATGGACCCGACCTGGGCCATCGCCCTGGCCTTCGACACCCCGCTCGACACCCCGATGCAGGGGTGTTTCGTCCAGGACAGCGCCCTCGACTGGCTGGCACGCAACCGCAGCAAACCCGGGCGCGACGAACATATGGATACCTGGGTGCTGCATGCCACCTCCAGTTGGAGCAAGCAACACATCGACCTGCCCAAGGAGGCCGTGATCGAGCAACTGTGGGGCAGCTTTGCCGAACTGGTCGGCTGCGTGGTCCCTGCCCCGAATTTCTCCCTCGCCCATCGCTGGCTGTATGCACGCCCCTCCAGCAACCATGAGTGGGGCGCATTGGCCGACGCCGACCTGGGCCTGTATGCCTGTGGCGACTGGTGCCTGTCCGGCCGCGTCGAAGGGGCCTGGCTCAGTGGCCAGGAAGCGGCTCGGCGCTTGCTGGAACACCTGGAGTAAATCAGCGGAGCTACCCTCGTTCAGCCCCGCCGCCGTTCAAGACCCTGCTGAAAAGCTGTACAAGAAAATTGACTTGCATAGGTTTATCTCTATGATGAGATTTACCTGTACAAGATTTTATTTCTGTACAACTAATACAGGATCTATTCATGGACGCGTGCGACCTGCCGTGCAAACCTAGAATTGCCGTCAGCGCCTGCCTGGTCGGCCAGGAGGTTCGCTTCAACGGCGGCCACAAGGCATCACGACTGTGCAACGAGGTCCTGAGCAAACATTTCGATTTTGTTCCGATATGCCCGGAAGTGGCCATTGGCCTGGGCGTGCCTCGCCCGGCCATCCGCCTGGTGGGCGACCCCGCCGACCCGCAGGCGGTGTGCAGCCGCGATCCAGGGCTGGACCTGTCCGGCCCGTTGCGCGCCTATGGTCAGCAAATGGCCAATGACCTCAATGACATTTGCGGCTACATCTTCATGCACAAATCACCGTCCTGCGGGTTGCAGCGGGTCAAGGTGTATCAGGCCAATGGCTACCCCGCAGTAGAAGGTGGCCGCGGGCTGTTCGCCGCCGCGTTCTGTCAACAGCGCCCCGACCTGCCGGTGGAAGAAGACGGCAGGCTGTGTGATCCAGTGCTGCGGGAGAACTTCATCACCCGGGTCTACGCCTATGCCGACTGGCAGCAATTGCTCGCCGCAGGGGTCAGCCGCGGGGCCCTGATTGCGTTCCACGCCCGCTACAAGTACCAGTTGATGGCCCACAATCCGCAGCAGTACAAAACCCTGGGCAAGCTGTTGGGCAGCATGACCCGTGACGACGATCCAGCAGCACTCGCTGCGCGCTACTTCAGCCAGCTGATGCAGGCCCTGAGCCGCTGCGCCAGCCGTGGTACCCACAGCAATGTGCTGCTGCACCTGAGCGGTTACCTGCGCAACGCCCTGAGCGGCAACGACAGACAGGAAATCCAGCAGCTGATCGCCCAGTACCACGCCGGCGAAGTACCGCTGGTAGTGCCGCTGACGCTGCTCAAGCATCACCTGCGCAATCACCCCGACCCGTACCTGCTGCAGCAGGTCTACCTGCAGCCACACCCGCAAAGCCTGAGCCTGCGTAATGCCATCTGAAGCGCTGCTGCCGATCCGTGAAGTGACGCGCCTGACCGGCGTCAACCCGGTCACCCTGCGCGCCTGGGAGCGGCGCTACGGGTTGATCGTGCCGCAACGCACTGGCAAGGGGCATCGCCTTTACAGTCAGGATGACGTCCAGTGCATCCGGCAGATCCTCACCTGGCTCAATTGTGGCGTTGCAGTGAGCCAGGTCAGATCCTTGCTGGAGGCTGCGCCCAGTGCAGCGCAAGCGCCGCCCGGCAGCGACTGGCAAACCTTGCGTGAGCAACTGACGGAAGCCATCGGCGCACTCGCCGAGCGCCGTCTTGAGCAACATCTGAACCAGGCCATGGCCCTGTACCCGCCAGCAACGCTGTGCCAACAGCTGTTGATGCCGCTGCTTGCCGACCTGGAACTGCGCTGGCAAAGCCAGTTCGCCGCACACCTTGAGCAAGTGTTCTTTCACTCCTGGCTGCGCAGCAAACTGGGCGCGCGGGTGTACCACAACAATCATCAGCTGGGCGGCGCCCCGCTGTTGCTGGTCAACGCCTCTGACCTGGCCTTCGACCCGCGGCTATGGCTGAGCGCCTGGCTGGCGAGCAATGCCGGCTACCCGGTGCAGGTCTTCGATTGGCAACTGCCGGGCAATGAGCTGCCCCTGGCCATTGCCCGCCTGCAACCCTGGGCGCTGCTGCTGAGCGTCGACAAAACGCTCGACCTGGCGCGCCTGCAGCGAAACCTGGCCAACATTGAAATACCGAAACTCCTATGTGGCCGCGCAGTCAGCATTCATAACCAAGCGCTGCAAACCTGGAGCGACGAGACGCTGTTTGCCCTCGACTCGCCCCAGGCGGCGCTTAACTGCCTGCAGCAACTCAGCGGACGCGCCCTGAACACCACCGACAACGGCCAAGGATTCCCATGCAACTGATCTGGCTGCGCAGCGACCTGCGCGTACTCGACAACACCGCACTGGCAGCGGCCTGCGAACGGGGCCCGAGCCTGGCAGTGTGGCTGCTGAGCCCCGGGCAGTGGCAAGCCCATGACGATGCCGCGTGCAAGGTCGACTTCTGGCTGCGCAACCTGCAAGGCCTGAGCACAGCACTGGCGCAGTTGAACATTCCGTTACTGATCCGTCGCGCCGATACCTGGCAGCAGGTACCCGAGGCCCTGCTGCAACTGTGTCAGGAACATCGGGTACAGGCCGTGCATTTCAACGACGAATATGGCGTCAACGAAAGCACCCGCGACCAGGCTGTGCGCTCCACCCTGGAACAGCAAGGCATTGCCGCTCACGCCTACCTCGACCAATTGCTGTTCAAGCCCGGTAGCATCCTGACCCGCAGCGGTGGCTACTTCCAGGTCTTCAGTCAGTTCCGCAAAGTCTGTTACGAGCGTTTGCACCTAGGGCTGCCACACCAGGTCAAAGCGCCCAAGGCGCAAGCACCGACGGGTGTGGCAAGCGACCCGGTGCCGGCTGAAGCTGCCGGCTTCCCTCTCCCCGCACAGCCTTTACGCGAACTTTGGCCTGCGGGTGAAGAAGAAGCCCGGCGCCGCCTGCGACGCTTCACCGACGAATGTGCCGAGGACTATCAGAAGCAGCGCGATTTTCCCGCCGTCGCCGGTACCAGCCAACTGTCGGCTTACCTGGCGGCCGGGGTGATTTCGCCACGCCAATGTCTGCACGCGGCGTTGAGCAACAACTTCGGCGAGTTCGACAGCGGTAACCAGGGCCTGCTGACCTGGATCAACGAGCTGCTCTGGCGCGAGTTCTACAAGCACATTCTGGTGGGCTACCCGCGCGTATCCAAACACCGCGCCTTTCGCGCGGAAACCGAAGCCCTGCCCTGGCGTCACGCGCCGGATGAGCTCAAGGCCTGGCAGCAGGGGCAAACCGGGATCCCGATCATCGACGCCGCCATGCGCCAATTGCTCGCCACTGGCTGGATGCACAACCGCCTGCGCATGGTTGTCGCCATGTTCCTGACCAAGAACCTGCTGATCGACTGGCGCGAAGGCGAACGCTTTTTCATGCGTCACCTGATCGACGGTGACCTGGCCGCCAATAATGGTGGTTGGCAGTGGAGTGCCTCGACCGGCACCGACGCAGCGCCCTATTTTCGCATCTTCAATCCCCTGAGCCAGTCTCTGCGTTTCGACCGCGCCGGCCACTTCATTCGACAGTGGCTCCCTGAACTGGCTAGCCTGGATGAAAAAAATATCCACAATCCCGTGCCTGCTGACGATCTTTTTGCTACTAATCTTTATCCACAACCTATTGTGGACCTCGGTAGCAGTCGCCAACGTGCGTTGAATGCATTCAAGAATTTACCCACGCGGCAGGAAGAGAGGGCAGTAACGTGATCGAACCCATCGCGCGCAAGGTGTGGGTCACCGGTGCAGGCTCCGGCCTGGGTCTGGCGTTGGTGCAACAACTGCTTGCACAGGGCTGGAAAGTCGCCGCCAGCGGGCGGGCATCAACCGAACTACAGGGGCTGTCGCAACTGAACCCGCAGCAGTTGTTACTGCTCGATGGCAACTTGACCGATGCCGCCCAGGCGGCGCAGGCCAGCCAGCGACTCCAGGCGCAGTGGGGTGCCCTTGATTGCCTGCTGGTCAATGCCGGAACCTGCGATTATCTCGACGCGAGTATCCCGCCGACGGCAATTTTCGAAGCGATCGCCAGCAGCAACCTGAGCGCTTCGGTCCACTGCCTGCACAATGCGCTGCCACTGCTGGAGAACGGCCAGTCGCCGCAGATCATGGCAGTGCTCAGTCGCTATTCAGCGCTGCAGCTCTACGAACCAAGTCAGCCGGCAACACCGGACAACAGCCTGGCAGAAGTGTTTCGCAGCGAGTGCCAGCACTTGGCAAGCAAAGGTATCGACCTGACCCTGGTCGCGCCCCAGGCCCTGAAAGTGCCGCTGGTGGCGACGCAGGTCATGCCGCAAGAGTGGACTGCAGAAAGTGCCGCCGATGTGTTGCTCCAGCGGCTACCTGAGCGGGCCCCGGAGTTGCTGCTCGAAGCCCTGAATCTCAACAGCCTCTGGCCCTTGCCCGAACAACCTTCAAGCTCTGTGTAAAACCCAGGGCTGTCGTTGCAGAGGTCAGAGCGGCATACGATAGTGCAGCGAGTAACTTTCCACACCGTCGTTGGGCATCTTCAGCCCGGCATTGGAATAGTGGATCGCGCGTACACCTACTTCATGTCCGCCGGCAAAACGCAGGCCGAAGCCGATACGGTCTTCGAACTGGAAGGAGGAGCCGAGTTCATTACTCTCAAGTTCGGTACTGGAAAACGCTGCCACACCGATGCCGGCTTCGATGTAGGGTTTAACCGACTCACCGGCGAACTCGTAAACGAACACGGGTGAGAACGACAGGCTGTGGTTGCTGGCGGTTTCATCGCCATCCCAATAGGTGTAGGCACCATCCCAATAACCGGTAATGCGCCCTACGCTAGTTTGCCACCAACTGGCGTCCCAGTTCGATTGCAGGCCCAGCCGATAGGTCATGGTCGAATCGCCGGTCTGCCCGACCGACAACGATACGTCCGCTGCTTGAGTGGTAAAAGATTGCCCCAGGGTAACGGCTGCAAGCGCAGCCAAACAAAGCAGTTTCTTCATGAGAAACATCCTTTTTCCTAATGCTGTTGTTGGTTTCTCTGTCTCACCAGACAATAAAATCAAAATCGGCGGCGTTGCGTTAGCTCAGTCAATGTTGAGTGCTTTTCACACTCTTTTTACATCGTGAAGCTTCGCACACTGTCAGATTTATTCCACAACATTGGAAGGATCTTTCGCAAATGTTCGGGGCTGGCACTGGTCCAGAATTGCGCGTCCTGTGCCGGTCCCGCGGCCAGCAAGTGACGCTCGCCAAGCAGGCGCTGCAATTGGCGGGCAACCGCAGCGCCGGTATCGATAATTGCCACCGAGGCCGGGACCATTTCCGCCAGCAGAGGCTTGAGGAAGGGGTAATGGGTGCAGCCCAGGATCAGCGTGTCGCAGCCAGCGTCGAGCAAGGGATTTACATAGCCTTGCAGCAGTTCGCGCACCACCGGGCTGTTCAGGTCGCCAGCTTCGATGCACTCCACCAGGCCTGGGCAAGGCTGGGTAACAACCTGCACATCGTTGGCAAAACGATCGAGCAAGGCGACGAACTTGGCGCTTTGCAGGGTGCCGGTGGTGGCCAGCACACCGACCACGCCACTACGGGTAGCGGCAGCCGCAGGCTTTACCGCTGGCTCCATCCCCACCAGTGGCCACTGCGGATACTGTTCGCGCAAATCAGCCACCGCGGCCACCGTCGCCGTGTTACAGGCCAGGACCATGGCCTTGGCACCCTGCTCACGGAAGAACTCAGCGACGATGCGACAGCGCTGGCGAATGAATGCCGGTGACTTCTCACCATAGGGGATGTGCCCGCAATCGCCGACATACAGCAGCGACTCATTGGGCAACAGGCGCTGGATCTCGGCCAGTACCGACAGGCCGCCAACACCGGAATCGAAGACGCCGACCGGCGCCGCCGCGCCGTCAGCCATGATCCTTGCCACAGACGCTGCAGCCCGGGTCGCGCTTGACCCGCAGCTCACGGAAACGGCTGCCCAGGGCATCGATCAGCAACAAGCGCCCTACCAGCGGTTCGCCAAACCCGGCCAGCAGCTTCAGTGCCTCAAGCGCTTGCAGGCTGCCGACCAGACCGACCAACGGGCCGAGTACACCGGCTTCACTGCAGGTCAGCTCGGCTTCGCTGCCATGGCCGTACAGGCAGTGGTAGCACGGGCTTTCAGGGCGGCGTGGGTCGAACACCGACAACTGCCCTTCCAGGCGAATCGCCGCGCCGCTGACCAACGGCTTGCCCAGGGCCACGCAGGCGGCATTGACCGCTTCGCGGGTGGCAAAGTTGTCCGAGCAATCCAGTACCAGGTCCACCGCCTTGACCGCCTCGGCCAAGGAGTCTTCGTCCAGGGCGTGGCGATGGGCGAGCAACGTGATTTCCGGGTTGATCGCCGCGAGGCGTAGCAGTGCCGAATCGACTTTGCTCATGCCCACCGATGCGCTGTCGTGCATGACCTGGCGCTGCAGGTTGGTGACGTCCACCGTGTCGAAATCGGCCAGGTGCAGTTCGCCAACACCGGCAGCCGCCAGGTACAAGGCGACCGGCGAACCCAGGCCGCCCAGGCCGACAACCAGCGCCCGGCTGTTTTTCAGGCGCAGCTGACCGTCGATATCCACCTGCGCCAGGAGGATCTGCCGGCTGTAGCGCAACAGCTCCTGATCGGTCAGCACGACAGCCGGCCCAGGGTGATGCGCTCGTGGCCATTAAGGTCAAGGCGGCTTTCGATCTGTTCGAAATCATGCCGGGCCAGCAGCTCGCGCACGGCGGCGGCCTGATCGTAACCGTGCTCGAGCAGCAGCCAGCCGCCGGGCAGCAGGTGCGCCGGCGCCTGACTGACGATGCTGCGCAGATCGTCCAGGCCATCGTCGCCGGAGACCAGCGCGCTGCTTGGCTCAAAGCGCACGTCACCGGCCACCAGGTGCGGGTCGGCAGCGGCAATGTACGGCGGGTTGCTGATGATCAGGTCATAGCGCTCGCCGCCCAGGGCATCGAACCAGTGGCTGCTGCGCACCGTCACGTTGTTCAGTTGCAGGCGCTGGCGGTTACGCTCGGCCAGGGCCACGGCTTCCAGCACCCGGTCAACCGCAGTGACCTGCCACTGCGGGCGCTCACTGGCCAGGGCCAGGGCAATCGCGCCGGTACCGGTGCCCAGGTCGAGCAGCTTGACCGCACTTGCCGGCAGCAACTGCAGAGCGGTTTCGACCAGCAGCTCGGTTTCCGGCCGTGGGATCAGGGTGTGCGGCGCCACCTCCAGGTCGAGGTTCCAGAACCCCTGCTGACCGAGGATATAGGCGACCGGTTCACCGGCGCGCCGACGCTGCAGGTAATCGGCAAAGGTCAGCGCCGCTTCGCTGCTGACAATCCGCTCCGGCCAGGTGTGCAGGTAGCTGCGCGACTTGCCGATGGCCGCAGCCAACAGCAGTTCGATATCCAGACGCGCCGTCGGCGAATCCGGCAGCTCCGCGCCGCGGAGCAAGCTGGCAATAATCGTCATTTACTCACCCAGTGCAGCCAGTTGGTCAGCCTGATACTCGGCCAGCAATGGCTCGATGACCGCATCCACCCCACCGGCCAGCACATCATCCAGGGAATACAGGGTCAGGTTGATGCGGTGATCGGTTACCCGCCCCTGTGGATAGTTGTAGGTACGAATCCGTTCGGAGCGGTCGCCGGAGCCAACCAGCAGCTTGCGCTCGCTGGCCATGGCATTCTGCGCCGCGCTGGTCTGGATGTCGTTGAGCTTGGCCGACAGCCAGGACATCGCCCGGGCGCGGTTCTTGTGCTGGGAACGTTCTTCCTGGCACTCGACGACGATGCCGGTGGGCAAGTGGGTGATGCGGATCGCCGAGTCGGTCTTGTTGATGTGCTGACCACCGGCACCGGAGGCGCGGTAGGTATCGACGCGCAGGTCCGCCGGGTTGATCTCGATCGCCACCTGCTCGTCCGGCTCGGGCAGCACCGCCACGGTGCAGGCCGAGGTGTGGATACGGCCCTGGGATTCGGTTTCCGGTACGCGCTGGACGCGGTGGGCACCGGACTCGAACTTCAGCTTGCCATAGACGCTGTCGCCTTCGACCCGGGCGATGATCTCCTTGTAACCGCCATGCTCGCCTTCGTTCTCCGAGAGAATTTCCAGGCGCCAGCCGCGCTTTTCAGCGTAGCGCGAGTACATGCGGAACAGGTCGCCGGAGAAGATCGCCGCTTCGTCACCGCCGGTACCGGCGCGGATTTCCAGGAACACATTGCGCCCGTCGTTGGGGTCCTTGGGCAACAGCATGCGCTGCAGCTGGTTTTCCAGGACAGCCAGTTGCTCCTTGGCCTCGCGAACTTCTTCCACCGCCATTTCGCGCAGGTCCGGATCGCTGTCCTTGAGCAGCGCCTGGGCACCGGCCAGGTCATCCTGAACCTTGCGCCACTGGGCGTAGGCAACGGCGACCGGCTCGACTTCGGCGTATTCACGGGAATAGGCGCGAAAGCGAGTCTGGTCGGAAATGACCTCGGCATCGCCCAGCAGGGCGGTCAGTTCCTCGAAGCGGTCCTGGAGCGTGTCCAGTTTATTCAGCAGCGACGCTTTCATTGCGGGGTTTTATCCGTCGAACCCTCGGAGAGGGCAAAGAGTTCCTGGGCCATGGCCAGCGCATCGAGGCGGCCTTCGGCAGAGAGCTTTTTCAGCTGCACGCTGGGCGCATGCAGCAGTTTGTTGGTCAGGCCACGGGCCAGTTGCACCAGCACGTCATCGGCGCTGGCGCCATTGGCCAGCAGGCGCTGGGCCTTTTGCAGCTCCTCGTCGCGCAGGCGTTCGCTCTGCTGACGGTAAGCCTTGAGTACATCCACCGCAGCCAGCTCGCGCAGGCGCAGCATGAAATCTTCGGCGCCCACCGAAACCAGCTCTTCGGCGGCCTGGGCAGCACCCTGGCGGCTCTTGAGGTTTTCGGCGACCACCTCGTGCAGGTCATCGACGGTGTACAGGTACACATCGTCCAGCTCGCCAACCTGCGGTTCGATATCCCGCGGCACGGCGATGTCGACCATGAAGATCGGCTTGTGCCGGCGCTGCTTCAGGGCGCTTTCCACCGCACCCTTGCCGAGGATCGGCAATTGGCTGGCGGTGGAACTGATGACGATATCGCTGTTGACCAGCTCCTGGGGAATGTCGGCCAGCAATACCGCATGGGCGCCGAACTGTTCGGCCAGGGTGCTGGCGCGCTCCAGGGTCCGGTTGGCGACGACAATGCGCCGTACGCCCTGCTCGTGCAGGTGACGGGCCACCAGGGTAATGGTTTCACCGGCGCCGATCAGCAGTGCCTGGCTACGGCCCAGGTCGCTGAAGATCTGCTTGGCCAGGCTGACGGCGGCGAAGGCCACCGACACCGGGTTTTCGCCGATGGCGGTATCGGTACGCACCTGCTTGGCGGCGCTGAAGGTGGCCTGGAACAGGCGCCCGAGCAGCGGGCCGATGGTGCCGGCTTCGCGGGCCACGGCATAGGCCGACTTCATCTGCCCGAGGATCTGCGGCTCGCCCAGCACCAGCGAATCGAGCCCGGAGGCTACCCGCATCATGTGCCGCACAGCATCGTGATCTTCATGGATGTAGGCGCTGGCGCGCAGTTCATCCAGGCTCAGCTGATGATATTCGGCCAGCCAGCGCAGAATACTCTCTGCGCCCAGGTGGTCCTGCTCTATATAAAGCTCGCTGCGGTTGCAGGTCGAAAGGATCGCGGCTTCGCGGCTGGCGGTCAGTCGGCAGAGCTGCTGCAAGGCGTCCACCAGCTGCTCAGGGGTAAACGCCACGCGCTCGCGTACGTCTACCGAGGCAGTCTTATGGTTGATACCGAGGGCAAGAAAGGCCATGCAAGGTCGCTGATTGTGACGAGAAGCCGATAATTGTCCTACTTCGCAAGGCGCAGAACAACCACTGCTCGCTATTGTCTCTATAGTCTACCTCTACCGAGACCTTCGCTTATGGGTTTGCCCCGGCGCTTGTGTCATGATGATCCGACCGCTGGTAAGCCGCCCAAATCCCGATTATGAATAGATCCTACGCGTTGCTCCTTGCCCTTGCCTTGCTCCAGGGCTGCCAGACCCTGGCTCCGCATTCACCGGATGCCAAGTCGCCTGCAGAGGCTGCCCCGGTGCAACCGGCCAAGCCCACCGTCTACGGGTCGTTCAGCCAGGACACCGTCTACAGCCTGCTGGCCGCCGAACTTGCCGGCCAGCGCGACCGCTTCGACATCGCCCTGGACAACTACGTCAGCCAGGCGATCAAGACCCAGGACCCAGGCATCTCCGAGCGCGCCTACCGCATCGCCGAATACCTGGGTGCCGACCAGGCTGCCCTGGACACCGCACTGATCTGGGCAAAGAACGCCCCGGACAGCCTCGACGCCCAGCGTGCCGCCGCCATCCAGCTGGCCCGCGGCGGTCGCTATGACGAGTCCATGGCCCACATGGAAAAAGTCCTTCAGGGCCAGGGCGACACCCACTTCGACTTCCTCGCCCTGTCGGCCCTGGAAACCGACCAGGACACCCGCGAGGGCCTGCAAAAGAGTTTCGACCGCCTGCTGGTGAAATACCCCGACAACAGTCAGTTGGTGTTCGGCAAGGCGTTGCTGCTGCAACAGGACGGCAAGGCCCAGGCCGCCCTCGACCTGCTCGAAGCGCACCCGCCCGAAGACGGCGAGATCGCTCCGGTATTGTTGCGTGCCCGCCTGCTGCAGGGCTTGGACCGCGGCAAAGAGGCCCTGCCGCTGCTGCAAAAAACCATTCGCCAGTACCCGGACGACAAACGCTTGCGCCTGACCTATGCGCGCATGCTGGTCGAACAGGACCGCCTGGCCGATGCCAAGGCCGAGTTCGTCAGCCTGGTCCAGCAGTATCCGGATGACGACGAGCTGCGCTACTCGCTGGCCCTGATCAGCCTGGAAACCAAGGACTGGGACGAAGGCGCCGGCTACCTCGAAGAGCTGATCGCCCGCGACAGCCATGTCGATGCCGCACACCTGAACCTGGGCCGCATCCATGAAGAACGCAACGACCCCGAAAGCGCGCTGAACGAATACGCCCTGGTCGGCCCCGGCACCGACTACCTGCCGGCACAATTGCGCCAGGCCGATATCCTCATCGCCAACGGCCGTAGCGCCGAGGCTTCGCGGCGCCTGGCCGCAGCCCGGGAAAGCCAGCCCGATTACGCCATCCAGCTGTACCTGATCGAAGCCGAAGCCTTGGGCAACAACGACAAGGACGCCCAGGCCGAGCAGGTTCTGCAGCAGGCGATCAAGCAGTACCCGGACGACCTCAACCTGCTCTACACCCGTGCCATGCTGGCGGAAAAACGCAACGACCTGACCCAGATGGAAAAGGATCTGCGCAACATCATCAGCCGCGAGCCGGAAAATGCCATGGCCCTCAACGCCCTTGGCTACACCCTGGCTGACCGCACCAGCCGTTACGCCGAAGCCAAGGCGCTGATCGACAAGGCACACCAGATCACCCCGGAGGATCCGGCGGTGCTCGACAGCCTCGGCTGGGTCAACTACCGCATGGGCAACCTTGACGAAGCCGAGCGCCTGCTGCGCCAGGCCCTTGAGCGGTTCCCCGATCACGAAGTGGCCGCCCACCTGGGTGAAGTACTCTGGGCCAACGGCAAGCGCCGCGAAGCCCGCCAGGTCTGGGCCAAGGGCTTTGAAGCCCAGCCCGACAGCCCCATCCTGCGCAAGACCGTCCTGCGCCTGACCGGATCCGAGACTCTATAAGCCTATGTTTTTGCGCCACTGCATCACCTTCACCCTGATCGCCCTGCTTGCCGGCTGTGCCGGCTTCGGCTCCCGTGAGGCCCTGCGGGGCGAGGGCAGCCCACAGCTGTGGCGCGAGCACAAGCAACAGCTGAGCACCCTCGATGGCTGGCAGATCAACGGCAAGGTCGGCATCCGCGCGCCGAAAGACTCCGGCAGCGGCACGCTGTTCTGGCTGCAGCGCCAGGATTACTACGATATCCGCCTGTCCGGCCCGCTGGGCCGCGGCGCCGCGCGCCTGACCGGGCGCCCCGGTGGCGTCACCCTGGAAGTCGCCAACCAGGGCCGCTTCGAGGCAAATAGCCCCGAAGCCCTGCTCGAAGAGCAACTGGGCTGGGAGCTACCGGTCTCGCACCTGGTCTGGTGGATTCGTGGCCTGCCCGCCCCCGACAGCAAGAGCCAGCTGACCCTCGACGGCGACAGTCGCCTGGCCAGCCTCAAGCAGGACGGCTGGGACGTGCAGTACCTGAGCTACGCCGAACAAAACGGCTACTGGCTGCCCGAACGCATCAAGCTGCACGGACAGAACCTCGACGTGACCCTGGTGGTCAAGGACTGGCAACCACGGCAACTGGGCCACTGATCTATGAACACTGCAACCCTGACCCTGCCGGCACCGGCCAAGCTCAACCTGATGCTGCACATTCTTGGCCGCCGCCCCGACGGTTACCATGAGCTGGAAACCCTGTTCCAGTTTCTCGACCATGCCGACGAGCTTTCCTTCGCCCTGCGCGAAGACGGTGAAATTCGCCTGCACAGCGAGATCGACAATGTCCCCCACGACAGCAACCTGATCGTCAAGGCCGCGCGCAAGCTCAAGGCCTTGAGCGGTTGCAGCCAGGGCGTGGATATCTGGCTGAAGAAAATCCTGCCGATGGGCGGCGGCATTGGTGGCGGCAGCTCCGATGCCGCCACCACCCTGCTCGGCCTCAATCATTTATGGCAACTGGGCTTGAGCGAAGACCAACTGGCCGAGCTGGGCCTGACCCTGGGCGCCGACGTGCCGGTTTTCGTCCGCGGCCATGCGGCATTCGCTGAGGGTGTGGGTGAGAAGCTGACCCCGGTCGACCCCGAAGAGCCCTGGTACGTCGTGCTGGTCCCGCAAGTATTTGTTAGCACAGCAGAAATTTTTTCAGATCCGCTGTTGACACGTGATTCCTTGCCCCTTAAGATGCGCCCCGTTCCCAAGGGAAACAGTCGAAATGACTGCCAACCGGTGGTAGAGCAGCGTTACCCAGAGGTACGCAATTCATTGAATTTGTTAAACGAATTCACTGACGCTCGGCTTACCGGAACTGGAAGTTGTGTGTTTGGGGCCTTCCCAAACAAAGCTGAAGCTGATAAAGTTTTGGCCCTTCTTGCAGAGACCCAAACAGGGTTTGTAGCTAAGGGAAGCAACGTTTCGATGTTGCATCGCACGCTGCAGAGCCTGCTCTAGGAATCGAGCACCAGGTGCTCGCAGCAACAGATACAGGGGCGTCGCCAAGCGGTAAGGCAGCAGGTTTTGATCCTGCCATGCGTTGGTTCGAATCCAGCCGCCCCTGCCATTTTCCTTATACTCATCCAGGTATACCCTCAGCCTTCAGGTACTGCGCGTGTCCAAGATGATGGTCTTTACGGGGAACGCCAACCCCGATCTGGCTCGGCGTGTCGTACGTCAGCTGCATATCCCACTGGGTGATGTTTCTGTCGGAAAATTTTCCGACGGCGAAATCAGCACTGAGATTAATGAAAATGTTCGCGGTAAGGACGTTTTCATCATTCAGCCGACTTGCGCGCCAACCAACGATAACCTGATGGAACTGGTAGTGATGGCCGATGCCTTCCGCCGCTCCTCAGCTTCCCGAATCACTGCCGTGATTCCTTACTTCGGATATGCCCGCCAGGATCGCCGTCCGCGTTCGGCGCGTGTAGCTATCAGCGCCAAAGTCGTCGCTGACATGCTCACCGTCGTAGGTATCGACCGTGTTCTCACCGTCGACCTGCACGCTGACCAGATTCAGGGTTTCTTCGATATTCCGGTAGATAACATCTACGGCTCCCCCGTTCTGGTGGATGACATCGAAGACCAGCGTTTCGAGAACCTCATGATCGTGTCCCCGGACATCGGCGGCGTCGTGCGTGCACGTGCTGTTGCCAAGTCCCTGGGCGTTGATCTGGGCATCATCGACAAACGCCGTGAAAAGGCTAATCACTCCGAAGTGATGCATATCATCGGCGACGTCGAAGGACGTACCTGTATTCTCGTCGACGACATGGTCGACACCGCCGGCACCCTGTGCCACGCGGCCAAGGCCCTGAAAGAACACGGCGCTGCCAAGGTTTACGCCTACTGCACGCACCCTGTCCTGTCGGGTCGGGCGATCGAGAATATCGAGAACTCCGTGCTGGACGCACTGGTGGTGACCAACACCATCCCGCTGTCCGCTGCAGCACAAGCCTGTGACCGTATCCGTCAACTGGATATCGCACCGGTTGTTGCCGAGGCGGTTCGCCGCATCAGCAATGAAGAATCGATCAGCGCGATGTTCCGCTGAGGGTTTTACCCTCGCGAACTCACGTTGACGTAAAGCGCCCCGCCCCAACACTGGTTGTTGGGGCGGGGCTTTTTTGCCCATCCCGCTTTGGCGCTGGTCGCAAACGCCACTCGGGAATGGCTATTTTGGAGATACAACATGACTGATTTCATTCTGAACGCCCAAGCGCGTACTGACCTGGGGAAAGGTGCGAGCCGCCGCCTGCGTCATTCCGCCAACATCCCTGCCGTTGTCTACGGTGGTGGCCAAGCTGCTGAATCCGTGACCATCCTGACCAAGGAAATCACCAAGCTGTTCGACAACGAAGCTGCCTTCAGCCACGTTATCGAACTGAACATCGACGGCAAGAAACAAAACGTCGTTGTTAAAGCCATGCAGCGTCACCCTGCCAAGCAGTTCATCATGCACGCTGACTTCGTCCGCGTTGTTGCTGGCCAGAAACTGACCGCCAAAGTACCTGTGCACTTCATCAACGAAGAAGCTCCGGTCAAGAAAGGCGGCGAGATCTCCCACACCGCCAACGAGATCGAAGTTTCCTGCGAAGCCAAAGACCTGCCTGAGTTCATCGAAGTCGACCTGGCCAACGCCGAAGTCGGCGCGATCATCCACCTGTCGGACCTCAAAGCTCCGAAAGGCGTTGAGTTCGTCGCTCTGGCTCACGGTAACGACCTGGCTATCGCCAACGTTCACGCTCCGCGTGTTGCGCCTGAAGCTGCAGAAGGCGCTGCCGAGTAATCCACTCAGCACGCCGGCGTTGATCGGGTTACAGCGCCCAGCGCTGTAACCCACAACTCCAAGGAAGAGCCCCTGACGTGACCGCCATCCAACTGATCGTCGGCCTGGGAAACCCCGGCCCCGAATACGAACAGACCCGGCATAACGCAGGGGCTCTTTTCGTAGAACGCATTGCCAGCGCCCAGCGCGTCAACCTGACTGCTGATCGCAAGTATTTCGGCCTGACGGCAAAATTCAGCCATCAGGGCAACGACGTTCGTCTTCTGATTCCGACCACCTACATGAACCGCAGCGGCCAGGCCGTTGCTGCACTGGCGAATTTTTTCCGCATCCCGCCAGATGCCATCCTGGTGGCCCACGACGAACTCGACCTGCCTCCCGGCGTCGCCAAGCTCAAGAAGGGCGGCGGCCACGGCGGGCACAACGGGCTGCGCGACATCATCGCCCAGCTCGGCAACCAGAATGACTTTCACCGTCTGCGGCTTGGCATCGGCCACCCGGGTGACAGCAGCAAGGTCTCCAGTTTCGTCCTCGGCAAGGCGCCACGCGCCGAGCAGGAGAAACTGGACGCCAGTATCGATTTTGCCCTCGGCGTGCTGCCGGACATCCTCGCCGGCGACTGGACGCGTGCGATGAGAGAGCTGCACAGCCAAAAGGCCTGACTCCACGAAGAGGGATTCACCATGGGTTTCAATTGCGGCATCGTCGGCCTGCCCAACGTCGGCAAGTCCACCCTGTTCAACGCCCTGACCAAATCCGGCATCGCCGCTGAGAACTTCCCGTTCTGCACCATCGAGCCGAACAGTGGCATCGTGCCGATGCCTGATGCGCGCCTGGACGCCCTGGCGGCCATCGTCAAGCCGAACCGCGTGCTGCCGACCACCATGGAATTCGTCGACATCGCCGGCCTGGTGGCTGGCGCCTCGAAAGGTGAAGGCCTGGGCAACAAGTTCCTGGCCAACATCCGCGAAACCGACGCCATCGCCCATGTGGTGCGCTGCTTCGAAGACGAGAACGTGATTCACGTCTCCAACAGCGTCGACCCCAAGCGCGACATCGAGATCATCGACCTGGAACTGATCTTCGCCGACCTCGACAGCTGCGAGAAGCAACTGCAGAAGGTTGCGCGCAACGCCAAGGGCGGTGACAAGGACGCCCTGGCGCAGAAAGCCATCCTCGAAAAACTCATCCCGCACTTCACCGAAGGCAAGCCTGCGCGCAGCCTGATGAAGGCCATGGGCGCTGACGAGAAGGCGCTGATCCGCGGCTTCCACCTGCTGACCAGCAAACCTGTGATGTACATCGCCAACGTTGCCGAAGACGGCTTCGACAACAACCCGCACCTGGACGTGGTCAAGGCCATCGCCGAAGAAGAAGGCGCGCTCGTGGTGCCGGTGTGCAACAAGATCGAGGCCGAGATTGCCGAGCTCGACGACGGCGAAGAGAAGGACATGTTCCTCGAAGCCCTGGGCCTCGAAGAGCCAGGCCTGAACCGCGTGATCCGCGCCGGTTACTCGCTGCTCAACCTGCAGACCTACTTCACCGCCGGTGTGCAGGAAGTACGCGCCTGGACCGTACGCGTCGGCGCCACCGCTCCACAAGCGGCCGGCGTGATCCACACCGACTTCGAGAAAGGCTTCATCCGTGCCGAAGTGGTCGGCTACGACGACTTCATCCAGTACAAGGGTGAAGGCGGCGCGAAGGAAGCCGGTAAATGGCGCCTGGAAGGCAAGGACTACATCGTCAAAGACGGTGATGTGATGCACTTCCGCTTCAACGTCTGATCCGCTCCCTGATGAGCCCGAAACCCCTTGAGGCTATGCTTCAAGGGGTTTTTCTTTGCCTGCGTTGCGCACAAATGCTGGCCAAAACCCAGGTCTATACTCAAAGCCGCACTCAAACGGCTTTCGTCCACAGACCAGGTATCGGCGCATGGCTAAAAAGAAGGAAAAACAAAGCAACAGCGAACGCCTCCCCCGTAAAGAGTACGAGCAAGCACTCAAGGCCCTGCACGTCGAGCTGGTCAAATTGCAGCAATGGGTGGTAGCCAAGGGCCTGAAAGTCTGCATCGTCTTCGAAGGTCGCGACGGTGCCGGCAAGGGCGGAACGATCAAGGCCATCACCGAACGCGTCAGCCCGAGGGTGTTTCGCGTAGTGGCGCTGCCAGCACCGACCGAACGGGAAAAAAGCCAGATGTACGCCCAGCGCTACATCCAGCACATGCCCTCGGCCGGCGAAGTGGTGATCTTCGACCGCAGTTGGTACAACCGCGCCGGTGTTGAGCGGGTGATGGGGTTCTGTACCGAAGAGCAGTCCCGCAAGTTTCTTTCGGTGGTGCCATCGTTCGAAAAGATGCTGGTCGAGTCCGGCATCGTTCTCATCAAGTACTGGCTGGAAGTCAGCCCCCAGGAGCAGGAACGGCGCCTGAAAGAGCGCATCACCGACGGTCGCAAGATCTGGAAACTGACCCCGATGGACCTCAAGTCCTTCACCCGCTGGGACGACTACACCCGCGCGCGCAATGAGATGTTCGCCGCCTCGGATACCTCATGGGCCCCCTGGTACGTGGCCCCTTCAGAGGACAAACGACGGGTGCGCCTGAATATCATCAGCCACTTGCTCAAGCAGGTGCCCTACGAGGACATCACCCACAAGCAGAAGATCGAACTGCCCAAGCGCGGCAAGATCGGGCGCGACAAAAGCACCAGCTACACATCGCGCATGGTTCCCGAGCGCTTCTGAAAGACACCTGGCGCGCGGCACCGCTGCAAGTGTGCTACAGAGTGCCCTGATCGGCGCGCTGGGCCCTGAAGGCCCGCCGCCGGGCACTGCGGGCGAACACCACGAACAGTGCCGCCATGGCCGTCAGGGCCATTGGCAGGCCATGGGGCGCAACATCCATGGCCGCGCCGCTGATCAGCGGCCCGAGCAGGCTTCCGACGCCCCAGAGCAAGCCGACGCTGGCATTGGCGGTGACCAGGTCCTGGCCCTTGAACTGCTGGCCGATCAGCACCAGCGCCAGGGTATAGACCCCGCCCGCCACCGCACCGAGCAGCACCAGTGCTGGCCATAGCAACCATTGCATGCCGATCAGCCACGGCAGCGCCAGGCCGATCAACATCGCCACCACGCCGCACACCAGGTGTACCGTCGTGCGCTCGCAGCGGTCGGCCAGCCAGCCGATCGGCAGCTGGAAGAGCATGTCGCCGGTAAGGATCACCGTCACCATCAACGCCGCCACCCCCACCGCATAGGCATGGTTGGTGGCGTACACCGGCAGCAGCGAAAGAATCACTGCATCGAAGAACGAGAAGAACAGCACGCCCATGCACAAGGCCGGCGCCACGCGGAAAAAGCCCGCCAGGGAAAAGCTCTTGCCGCCCTCCTCGCCATGCTCGACATGATCATTGGGCACCGTCAGCACGATACACAGCAGTGCCAGGCCGTAGCAGGCGGTCACCACTGTCGTCACCCAAGTGCTCTGTGCCCCGAGCAGCGCCAGCATTGCCGGGCCGAGCATCTGGAAACCGGTGAACGCCGTGGCGTACAGGGCCATGATCTTGCCGCGGTTGTGCTCCGGACTCAGCTCGTTGACCCACGACTCGCCGAGGATGATCGCGATGCCCATGCCGATCCCCAGCCCCAGCCGCAACAGCCCGAGCAAGTAGATCGAAGAGAAGCCCCACTCAAGCAAACCGATGCTCAGGGTGCACAGGCCGAAGCACAACAGGTAGATGGTGCGCCGGGTCAGGTGCCGGCAACAGGCATCGACCATGAACGCCGACAGCATCATCCCCGCGGCCGGAATCGCCGAGACGATACCGATCTGCAAAGTACTGGCGCCGGCGTCGAGCAAACGCAGGGACACCAGCGGCAAGCTCGCCCCGAGACTGAAACCGACCACCGACACCGCAAACAACAAGCCCAGCAACAAACGCATATTCATCACAACTCCAGACTCACCGGCGCAGGCACGACATCGCACCTGCGCAGGCGCATACATGACCGTAAAAGGATTCGGTTAGCGGCGAGCTCAGCCACGGCAGAACGCCGGGCACACAGCCGCAGGGTCAGGAGGTGTGAAGGTGCGGCGAGAAGGTAAACGCGAACAACACGCTGCGCCGACGCTTGAGCACCGTGTCACACGGCCAGTCGCACACGACGGCCTGGATAACAGCCGGCTGGATGGCGCAAGGACGGGAAAAGCGGTTCATGGGTCGACTACAGGAAAAAGGCAGGCCGGCACTCTAGGGGAAGCCCGGGCCAGACGTCAATCTCGCTGTGCTACTCTCGCGCCATCATGGAAGAGGATCAGCGCATGTCCGAACATCATCAGTTCATTTTCCCCCGCTATCGCCACCTGCCCGCGCCCGATTGGAAAAGCCTGGAGCAACAGCTGCTGACCCTGGGCTGGCTCGAGCCCGCTGCGGCCGATGCCCTGGATGAAACCGGCGACAGTGACGACAGCCTCTGGTGCAGCCCGTTGTACCGACCGAGTGCCGAGTTGTTCCGAAGGCTCAGGGTCGAAGCGGACCCCGCGCAGGTCGTGCGCCTGTTCGAGTTCGAACCCGGCCAGCCGTTTGTCTGCGCGGGCGAGAACTTCAGCCTGCCAGGGCAATACCTGCAGGCACAGGTGGCCGAAGAGACCTTCATGCAGTTCATGGGCGACGCTATCGAGGCGCCGCACACCACCTGGTGCAGCCCCGTCGACAAAACGACGTACTACCTGATGGATCTGGATTGGGACTTCAGCTTCGGCGTTGGCGAGCAGGTCCTGCGCAGCGACCGCCTCAACCGCGCCGAAACCGAACGCCTGGCGGCACTGATCGGCGAACTGGCCGGGCAGCCGATGAGCTGCGCCCACCGGCATCGCTAGGCAGCTTCAACGCTTGCCGGTGGACGGCAGGAGGATTGCCAGCAGGCCGAACAGCGGCAGGTACGAGCACAGGCTGTAGACGTATTCGATGCCCTTGAGGTCGGCCAGATAGCCCAGCGCCGCTGCGCCGATGCCGCCAAAGCCGAACATCAGGCCGAAGAAGATGCCAGCGATCATCCCCACGTTACCCGGCACCAGTTCCTGGGCATATACAACAATGGCCGAAAACGCCGAGGCGAGGATAAAGCCGATGATCACGCTGAGCACGCTGGTCCAGAACAGGTCGACGTAAGGCAGCAACAGGGTGAATGGCGCGACACCCAGGATCGAGAACCAGATCACCGCCTTGCGCCCGATGCGGTCACCGATCGGCCCGCCAAAAAAGGTTCCGGCCGCTACTGCGCCGAGAAACAGGAACAGGTGTAGCTGCGAGCTGGCCACCGAGAGGTCGAACTTCTCGATCAGGTAGAACGTGAAGTAGCTGGTGAAGCTGGACATGTAAAAGTACTTGGAGAACACCAGCAACCCCAGCACCACCAGGGCGCCGATCACCCGCTGGCGGGAAAGGCTATGGGTCGCGCGCTGGCCTTGCTTGGCCTTGAACAGGTTCAGGTGTGCCCTGTACCAGCGGCTCAGGCCATAGGTGACCAGCACGGCGCAGACAGCGAACAGGCCGAACCACACCACATTGCCCTGACCGAAGGGGATGATGATCGCCGCCGCCAGCAACGGGCCGAAGGCGGAGCCTGCATTGCCACCAACCTGAAAGCTTGACTGCGCCAGGCCAAAACGCCCACCCGAGGCCAGCCGGGCAATACGCGAGGTTTCCGGGTGGAAGGTCGACGAACCAATGCCCACCAGCGCCGCCGCCAGGAGGATCATCGGGAAGCTGGCGACATACGCGAGCATGACGATACCCACCAGGGTGCACAGGGTGCCCAGCGGCAGCAGGTTCGGCATCGGCTTGCGATCGGTATAGAAACCCACCCAGGGCTGCAGCAACGAGGCGGTGATCTGGAAGGTCAGGGTGATCATCCCGACCTGGGCGAAGCTCAAGCCATAGTTGGCCTTAAGCAGGGGGTAGATCGACGGCAGCACCGACTGGATCAGGTCGTTGATCAAATGCGCCAGGGCACAGGCGGCGATGATGCGCATCACCAGCGGGCTGCTCTGGGCAGTGGCGGTACTGGCGGGTGACGACGAGGCAGTGCTCACAGCCATGACAAAAGCTTCCATCCGGTGGGCGGGATCCAATTATCCAGAATTCGTTAGCAAGCGCACTATTCTTTTCGACCAACGTACTTTTGACGTTCTTGTTAATGATTATCAATAACGATATAGTCAGTGCGCTTTCACCACCCCCACTGCCCGCCTATCCGAGGCCTGCATACGCCATGCCCGCTGACCTGCCATGACCCCGTCGCCAAACCAACTGGAACTGCCGGCGCGCCGCCTGCACAAGATCGAACGCCGCGTGGCGCCACGCTCCTGGGGCGTTTGGGCAGTGGCGGCCAGCCTCTTGCTGATCAGCGCCCTGGTGATGCTGCAACTGCCATTGCTGCAGCGCCTGAACAGCGATGTCGCCACCGCCGTTGGCGAACGCCGGCAGATCCAGCTGGCCGATGGCTCGCGGCTGACCCTCGACAGCGCCAGCGCCGTAGATGTCGACCTGCGTGGGCCTGTGCGTACGCTGCGCCTGGTGCAAGGGCAGGTGTTCATTGAAGTGACCCACGATGGCCGGCCTTTTGTCGTCAACATCGATCAGGCGCAGGTGCAGGTGCTGGGTACGCGCTTCTCCGTCAGCCGCGGCCGCGATCATGACGAAGTGGTGCTGCTCAAAGGCAAGGTCGAGGTCAGCAGCGGCGGCGACAAACGCATGCTCGCCCCCGGTGAGCGCGTGACCCTGAACGGCAGCCGCCTGGGCCAGGTCGAGAAGGTCGATGCCGAACGCCGGCTGGCCTGGCGCGAGGGCCAACTGCGGGTACGCGACGTGCCGTTGCGCCAGGTGCTGGAACAGCTTGCCGAATACCAGGGCGGCCGCCTGTTGTACATCGACGGACAGCTCGGTCAGCGCCCGGTCAGCGCCAGCTTCAACCTCGACCAGGCCAGCAGCGCAATCAATGCTCTGGCCCGCAATCAGAACCTGAGCGTAAGCAGCCTGGCCGGGCAATGGATCATCGTACTGAGCCCATAAATGGCTAAGCAGTTGATCGCGCGTTAATTTTTTTGAAAAAGAGTGTTGACACAAATCTGTTTCAGGCGAATAATGCGCGCCACTTGGCTACATAGCTCAGTTGGTTAGAGCATAGCATTCATAATGCTGGGGTCCGGGGTTCAAGTCCCTGTGTAGCCACCAAGTACTAAAAAGGGCTTACCGCAAGGTAAGCCCTTTTTTCTTGCCTGCGATTTTTACCCCGCCCGCTTAACGTACATTGGCAAACACCACTGCCACCCCCAGGCCGATCAAGGCCACGCCAATCACCCGATCGACCAGGCGCTGGCGCTCAAGCATGGCCCGGCGCAATACCGCGCTCGAGAAGAATACCGCCACCAGGCTGAACCACAGCCAATGGGCGAACGACATGAACGCGCCATAGCCGAAGTTGATCGCCAGCGAGCTGCCCGGTTGCACCACCTGGGTGTAGGCGCTGACCACAAAGAGCATGGTCTTGGGGTTCAGGGCATTGGTCAGAAAGCCCGAGCGCAAAGCCACCAGCACCCCGAGCTGACGGGCGCTGGTACCGTCCAGGGAAATCCGTGTGGTGTTGGTCAGCGACTTGTAGCCAAGATAAATCAGGTACCCCGCCCCCAGCACCTTCATGGCCAGAAACAGCGCCGGACTCTGGCTGATGATCACCGCAATGCCCAACACGGTGTACAACACATGCACCTGCACCCCCAGGGCAATGCCCAGGGCCGCAGCCAGGCCCGCACGCCGGCCGAAGGCGTAACTGCTGCGGGTCACCATGGCAAAGTCGGCGCCCGGGCTGATCACCGCTAACACGGTGAACAGGGCAACGGCGATGATTTCATTCACGTAAAGCTCCTCGATCTGCTAGGCCAATGCACAGATACGTCTGCGCGCGGCCATTATCGAAAGCTTCTGGCAAGGCAAAAAGCGATTTATAGTGAGTGAAATCCGCTAGTTTTTCTCACAGATATGAAGCTGCCCGCGCTTTCTGCCTTTCGCTATTTCGACGTCGCCGCACAAACCCAGAGCTTCGTGCGCGCTGCCGAGCTGCTCAATGTCACCCACGGCGCCGTGAGCCGGCAGGTACGCCTGCTGGAAGAGTCGCTGGGGGTGCAACTGTTCGAGCGGCGCAACCGGGCGATCTTTCTCACCGCCGCCGGGCGCGCCCTGCACGGCACCACCCTGTCGGTGTTCGAACAGCTGGAGGGCGCGGTGTACCGCCTGCAGCAACAGGCGCGGGAGAACGTGCTGGTGCTGTCGTGCGAGCCGACCATCGCCATGCGCTGGCTGATCCCCCGGTTACCGGCCTTTCATGCCGCCCACCCGGATATCCACCTGCACCTGGTGGCGGCCGGCGGGCCGATCGACTTCGCCCGCAGCGGTGTCGACCTGGCCCTGCGCCGCGATGATTTTCGCTGGGATGCCAACCTGCATGCACTGAAGATCTGCGACGAATGGGTCGGGCCGGTGTGCAGTGCCGGCCATGCCCTGCCCGAACCTGGTCTGGCCGGCCAACGCCTGCTGCACAGTGCTTCGCGGCCCAATGCCTGGGCTACCTGGCTACACCGAAGCGGCGAATCGGCCAAGGGCAGCAGCCGCGCCGATTACGAGCACTTTTACCTGTGCATCCAGGCGGCGGCGGCCGGGCTGGGCGTAGCCATGGCTTCGCGCTTGATGGTCCAGGACGAAATCGACAGCGGCCAACTGCAGGCGCCACGCGGCTTCATCCAGGATCAATCAGCCTACTACCTGCTCAGCCCCCAGGCGATTCTTGACGATGACAAAAGCCGCTGCTTCGCCGAATGGGTGATCGAGCAATCACACGCTTGCCTGGCTCACCTGGCCTGAGCCTTGCCGGCCATCGCCGGGGCACAGAAGGAGGAACCGCTGCTGAAGTCGCTCCCCCAGGTGCGGTAGCCTGCCGTGTCGATGTGAATGCGCCCCGATGGGTATCGCCCCAGGCCCATGTTCCAGCCCTTGCCGCGGGCCTGCCAGAAGCGGCACAGCGGCGCCGGGTCGGCCCAGCCCGGCAACAGCAAGTCGACCGCAAAGGCGCGGGTATGGGCGCTGGCCACGGCGCCGCCAGCGCAGCGGTTGAGCACTGGGTTGCGGTAGGCCGACACCACTTCATAACGTTTGAGCACGCCCTGATCGTTCAGGGTCTTGAGCAATTGCAAGGTCGAACGCACTGCCGGCCACTGCACCGCTGGCGCCACCGCAAACGGCTCGGCCTTGCACAGACGCCAGTCACTGGCCGAGCGCAGCAGTTGGTGGATTGGCACCACCCCATACAGGCGCGCATCCACCAGCATCTGGCGAAAGGGCCGGGTCTGATGATCGCCCGCCCACTGGGCAAACCGATGCAGGTCACGCTCCTCGGCCTGCGCAGTGCCCAGCACTGTCAGCAAAAGTCCTGCACCAATACCAGCCTTACGCCACGGATTCATCAGCTTGCCCCCCCTTCCCAACCCCCGGGAAATTCCTCCAGTATGGTAAGCCTCCCGACTGCAGGGAGAAACTGACAAGGAGTTAATCATGCACAAGACTGCTCCATTGACCTTTGCCCTGGCCGCCCTGACCTTGAGCAGCGCCGCCCTGGCTGACACCCGCATCGACCTGGGCAGCCAGGAACGCGTGACCCGGCTGTTTGCCTACCCCAACAACTGCAATGTCATCTGCTTTCGTGACTGGAGCCTGGAACGAACAGTAGAGCACTACCTGACCCAGAGCGTGCAGCGCGACGGTTACGCCACCGCGACCGTGAAGGTCAATCGCGACAACGACAAACTGCATGCTGACATCCAGGGTGTGCCAAGCGACTACAGCAAACCCCTGCAAGCGCTGCTCACTACCGGCGATCTGGCCTATCAAGGCGCCAACCAGCTCAACCGCGAAGGCAAATGGGCCTACAGCTGGAACCTGTTCCTGCCGCTCGGCATGGCCCTGGAAAATCGCCGCAGCATTCAGCTCTTGCACTTCCCGCCGGACTACTCGCTGACCCAGGCCCAGGACTACCTGCGCTCCAACACTACCGACCGCTGGGCCACGCTGCTGACCTTCAACGGCATCCCCGCGGAACAAACCCCGGCCTACCAGACCATCGTCGACATCGCCCCGATCGCGGCGCCAGCCAGCGCCGGCAAAGACCTTGAAGGCGTGTATGGCTACTTCAAGGACTATCAGGTGCAGATGGTCAAGGAGGTGACCCGAACCGGCAATGGCGCATCCTTGCCAATGGTTGCCTTCGGTTCGCCGGTGCGCAGCTGGATCGAGCAGCAGTATGGGCCCAAGCTCTACGTTCTGGGCCTGGCGACCATCAGCCCGACGCCCGGGCAAAAGGTGTCGGTGCTGGGTGCCAACCACCCGAGCGCAATCTGGTATGCGGCGGATAAAACCAACTATGACGGCGACCAGGACAAAGCCGATCAGGCCGGGCTGAAGATGATGGGCCAGGACTTGAGCGCCGCCTGCTGGCAGTCGGGCATGGGCCGCAACCCGGCGGCGGATGCCAAGGCCACCCTGGGTGCCTGTACGCAGAAGTGGCAGGTGACAGCGAAGAAGCAGACGTGCGAGCTGTATTTCCGCACGATTCGCAACATGACCCCGGAGCAGGCCAGTGCCAAGTGCAATACCGGGGAGGTGACGCGCACGTTGCGTGATTTGCAGAAAGCTTGAGGGGTATCCATCGCGGGGCAAGCCCGCTCCCACATGGACCGGTTCATACAGATCCTGTGGGAGCTGGCTTGCCAGCGATTGGCCGCCCCGCGATAGGCTCAGTCCTGCGGACGCAACCGGTACTGCGGCGGCAGCTGGTCCAGGCCACTGATAGTCGCGTTCAAGCTCTTCCAGCGCCCATCCTTGATGCCATAGATGCAGCCATGCACCGACAGGCTCTGCCCGCGGTGCCAGGCATTCTGAACGATAGTGGTATGGCCGACATTGGCCACCTGCTGGATCACGTTCAGCTCGCACAGGCGGTCCACCCGCTCTTCCTCGGTCGGCAGCTTGGCCAGCTCCACGCGGTTTTCGTAGTACAGGTCGCGAATCGAACGCAGCCAGCCATCAATCAGGCCCAGCTGACGATCCTGCATGGATGCCCGCACCCCGCCGCAACCGTAATGGCCGGTGACCAGGATGTGCTTGACCTTGAGCACGTCCACCGCGTACTGGATCACCGACAGGCAGTTCAGGTCAGTGTGCAGCACCACGTTGGCAACGTTGCGGTGAACGAACAGGTCGCCCGGCAGCATGCCGACGATCTCGTTGGCCGGTACCCGGGCGTCCGAACACCCGATCCAGAGGAACTCCGGTGTCTGCTGACGCGCCAGCTTGGCGAAGAAATCCGGATCTTCCTGCTTGATCGCATCGGCCCAGCGCGCGTTGTTATCAATCAGTTCTTGTAGATCGTGCATGTTCAAGCCTCATGGTTGATGCCCATCCTGTGACAGGCGCCGGCCTGTTCAGGTCACGCCTTTGAATCTTCCGGCAAACGGCAGGTCAACCGTTTAGGCCCCTCTGCAGGAGGATCGACCATGAGCCAGAAACACCGCCCGCTTCACGCCCCGCAGCCCGCCCCGAGCGATGAAGACGAAGACGAAGACCCCATGGGCTCGGTTGAAGAATTGCACTTTGACGAGGATACCCCCAACGTTGATGTCGGTTTCGACCCAACCGACGATGACCTCGAGCCGGAAACCCTGATCCCCGAAGACGGCGCCCGCTCCGCCAACGAGCCGGGAGCAAATCACCCTGCGGACTGGGACCTGAGCGTAGTCGACCAAGGTGACATCGGCGGCGGCAAAGGCCTGGATGAAGCAGAGCTGGCACGCCGCGACCCGCTGGACGGCAAGCCGGAGCGCTGACCCCTTACTCGAACAGGGTGCAGGCCATGACCAGGGCGTCTTCGCGACCGCCAGCAACCGGGTAGTAATCACGCCGGCGGCCGATTTCATTGAAGCCGTAGCGCTCGTACAGGCGATAGGCCGACTGGTTGCTGGCACGCACTTCGAGGAAACACTCACGACCGTTGAGCGCATAGGCGCGCCTCATCAGCTCCTCCAGCAGGCGCAGGCCCAGGCCGCGACCCTGGCTTTCCGGCTTGACGGTGATATTGAGCAGGTGCGCCTCGTCGATGATCACGTTGATCACGCCATGGCCGACCTGCTGCTCGCCTTCGAACATCAGCCAGATTTCATAGGACTTGAGACCGTCGAGGAAGATCCCGCGGGTCCAGGGGTGGCTGAAGGCGGCGTATTCGATCTTCAGTACGGCATCCAGATCCGCCTCGGTCATCCGGCGGAAGCTGATCGTGTCACTCATCACTTGGTTTCCAGCGCGCCATCAGCCGGCGCATGGCTTGCCAGACGTGCGCCTTGCGCTGCGGCTCGTCCATCAACAGTTCGAGCCCCGGCAAGGCCCAGGCAGCGCCCAGCCCTTCAACCGGCAACTCGCGGTAATAAGCATCGGCGTCGGCCTCGCCGGCAAAACGCACAGCAGGCAGGCCGATCAGCCACAGGCAGACGCACGGCGCTTCTTCAAGCCGGGCCTGGATAAAGCCCTGGACGAAATCGGTCGCCGCCTGCGGCCCCTGATCGAGGTTGCCGCGCACCAGCAACGGCCAGCGCACCGGCTCGCCGATGATCTGCGGGCTGTCCGGCAGGCCGGCGGCGCGCAGCATGTCCTTGAGCAACAGATAGGAGGGGTCGCGGCTCTGGAATGGCTCGCCGGTGGCAAGCTCCACCAGCAGCAGGCAATTGCCGGCGCGCAGCAGTTGCAGGGCAAAGCGTGGAGGCGGCACCGGGGCCGGCCTGGCCAGCACTGGCGCCTTCTCGGCCTCTTCCACTGCTTTGGCCGCCACTTTCGGCATGCTGCCCGGGCGCGGGATCTCGATCTTCGGTCGCTCAACGGTGCGTGCTACCGGCGCGCTCGCTGCTACGGCAGCGGCAACAGGCGCCTGCTCCTGCGGCTCGAACGCCGGTTCCTCCAGCGCCGCCACCGGCAACAACAGCTCCGGGCGCGACGGTGCAGCGAACGGCAGTTCGGCACGCGGCAGCCAGTGCACCACTTGCATGGCGTTGAGGTAAGCGCGGCGGCGGGACTCGATTAACAAGAAGGATCGGCCATCTGTGGATAAGTCAGGGGCGATATTCTAACGTTGTTCGCCGTTTGGCGCCGCTGTTGATCGGCAGAAAACCGCTCGACAGCAGGATCAAGCGATCAGGGGGTGAATCGACAGGCGTCTGATGCAGTACAATCGGCGCTTTTATTTGGCAACGAGTCGACCCGCCAATGATCGAACCCAAGCGCGTCCTGCGCGCCCTAGCCGAACACTGGGCCCTGCTCGAGCCGTTGTGCGAGCGCTTCGACGGGGGCACCCTGAGCCTGGCCGAACTGCGCCAGCAACTGGCCACCCAGCAGTTGGAGAGTACCCCCCAGGACATCACCAGCCTGCTCGACGTGTGGATCCGCCTGGATATCCTGGTGCCGGTGGCCAAAAGCCCGAACCGTTTTGAGCTCAACGCCCAGATCCATGACTTTCTTGCCTACCTGCGCCGTGAGCACCGCCTGGGCCTGTGCCTGGAGATCGAAGCCTACCTGCGCCACCTCGAGCGCCTGGCCGGGCATATCCAGGACGCCTTCGAGATTCGCGACGGCAACGACCTGGCGCGCCAGCTGCGCCTGCTCGACATGCGCGTGCGCGACGTCCTGAAGAAGCTCGACAACGACGAACAGGCGCTGGTCGCCGTGGCCGAACGAGCCAAGACCAGCGACCGGCAGATCCCCCTGCGCCAGCGTTACGCCGAAGTCCTGGCGACCTGGGACGAATATGTCGAACCGATGATCCAGCTGGTCAACGCCGACGGCGCCTTCGAGCAAGGCGTGCGCAAGGTCGAGACCGTGCTGCTGCGCTTGCTCGGCGAGCAGGCGCGCCTCGGCCATCTGGTCGACGACGACATGCTCCTGCGTACCCATGCGCGCATCCTCGAGATGCAGACCAGCGCCCAGTTGACCCTGCGCCATGCCCGCGAACTGCTGCTGCCGCTGCGTGAAGAAGCGCGCCGCCACAACGCCGTGACCCGTGGCGCCGCCCTGGCCCTGTCGGTGATCCGCCGCAAGGGCCTCGATGCCGTGCCGCAGGCGGCCATGCCGCTGTTCACCCGCCCGCAGAGCACCTTCCTCGGCAGCGCCAGCCAGGTCGAAGCCTATGTCTATGCCCTGGCCCGTTTCGAGCCCAAGCCTGCGCAGTTCCCCAAGGCCCACAAAAGCCACAAGGGCGACGCCCCGCGCGCACCGCGCACGGTCAAGGAAATGCTCGAACGCTGCGAAGACGCCCTGCCGCTGCCGGACCTGATGGTCTGGCTGCTCGACCAGGAGCCCGAAGGCGCCACCGACGAGCTGCTGTACTGGTTCTCGCGCCTGTCGCGGGAAAAACGCTTTGCCCGCGAGCGCCTCGAGCGCCGTGAATACACCACCCGCGAACACCTGGTCAGCCTGCGTTCCTTCGCTCTGACATCGAGCCGCGAACCATCGCCTGAGCCAACTGCGAGCCCCGCCCATGCATCTTGATCTTTCCGAACTGTCCCAGCTCGCACCGATCTTCCGCGAGCTGTTCAAGGGTTTCCACATCAGCCGCCGCGACCCGGAGCTGTACGCCCAACTGTCGAACTTCCAGGACCAGTACCGTGGCCTGTTCAAGGCCCTGGGCTTTGAACTGGTGTGCGACACCCGCGGTTTCTACTACTTCGTCCCGGACCTGGCCGCCGCCCAGGTCAACAAGACCGCCCAGCGCCTGTCGCTGTTCACCTTCATCCTGGTCGAACACCTGGCCGACCAGGGCCGCGACCCGATGTCGGTGCTCGACGGCGGCAGCCTTGGCCGCGACGAGCTGCCTTCGCTGCTGGAAAAGTACCGCGACCTGTTCATCCAGGCCGAAGTGCAGACCCCGGACGAGCTGGAAGAAAAGATCATGCGCCGCATGACCCAGCTCGGCTTTGCCCACGAAGAGAACGGCATCTACCGCTTCCTGCCGCCGATGCACCGCTTCCTCGACGTCTGCCTGTCGGTCCAGCAGGACCGCGACCTGGCCGCCAGCCTGCACAGCGCCCTGCCGCTGCCAACGCCGGTGCTGGTCGAGGAAGAGAGCCCGGAAGAGCTGAACCGTACCGACGACCCGCTCGACCTCAGCCCGTTCGAAGAAAGCGAAGAAGACGCCTTGGCCCGAGCCATTGCGCAAGAGCAACAGGAGATTGACGCATGAGCCAGGTACGCTACGGCATTCGCCGCTTCGCACTGCTCAACACCGCCGGCTACAGCCTGGGTCTGTTCCCCCTGGAACACCCATTGTCGGTCTACGGTGCCAACAACCTGGGCAAGAGTGCCTCGATCAACGCCCTGCAGTTCCCGATCCTGGCGCGCATGTCCGACATGAGCTTCGGCAAGTACAGCCTGGAGCAGTCGCGGCGCTTCTACTTTGCCAGCGACACCAGCTACATCCTCTGCGAGGTCAACCTGCCCCACGGCCCGCACGTGATCGGCGTGGTCGGCCGCGGCCCGGGGGGTGGCTTCGGTCACCAGTTCTTCGCCTATGCCGGCGAGCTGGACCTGGCCCACTACCAGAAGAACGACACCTGCCTGCGCCAGAAAGAGCTGTTCAGCAACCTCGAGCGCAACGGCCTGAAAGCCTATGAGCTCAAGCCTGACGAGCTGCGCCGGTTGCTGGTCGGCGGCCACACCTCGATCCCGCTGGACCTGACCCTGATCCCGCTGCGCTCCACCAGCGAACAGAGCCTGAAAACCTTCCGCGCCCTGTTCATCAACCTACTGCACATGCGCGAGATCACCGCAGCCAAGCTCAAGCAGCTGTTCCTCGATGCCTTCGAGCACAGCCTGCGTTCGGGCAGCGTCGACTACATCGCCGCCTGCGAAGAGGCCTTCCGCGACGTACGGCGCATGGAGCAGGACTACAACTCGCTGGTCGCCGCCGGCCCGCTGGTCGAGGCCCTGGCCAACGGCGTGGCCCAGCGCGACATCCTGCGCGGCAAGCTGCATCGCCTGTCGCCACTGCTCGACTCGCTGCTCGGCACCTGGCAGGACTACGCCAGTGCGCGCAAAGAAGAACTGGTGATCCAGGCCGAGCACTATAAAAACGAACAGGACAGCCTGCAGAACGACCAGCGTGGCGGCACCCAGGAGCTGATGCGCCTGGAGCGCGAGATCACTGGCGTGCAACGCTGGCTCGGTGAGCTGTCGGTGCTCAAGCACCGCTTCGCCCTGGTCGACGACGTCAAGGTCCTGGAACAGCAACTGCTGGCCGCCAAGGACGCCCACGACGAACTCGCCGGCGCCCTGGCGCAGTCGCGCCAGTTCAGCGCCGAAGACCTCGAAGAGCGTCTGCGCGAGCTGGAAAAACGCCTGAAGTCGGTCAAGCAGCAACTCGATCATGCCGACAACAACAGTTATGCACGCCTGCGTGAAGAGTTCTCGCAGCAGGACGTCGAGCGCCTGATGCGCCTGTTCAACGGCGCGCTGTTCAGCTTGCCGCTGGGCGAGCGCGGCATCGAGCTGGACGACAGCGATGTCTGGGTCAAATCCCTGGAAGCGGTGCTCGACGGCTTCAAGGGCGAGCGCTTCGAAGCCCCGGGCCTGTCCATCGACCTCTCGCACATCGAGCCCCCTGCCCTGCAGGCCCTGGCCGACCGCGCCGCCCTGCGTGACCAGAAGGAACGCCTGGAGAAAGAGCTCAAGCAGCTCAAGACCCAGCAGGCCGTGGCCGCCGACCGCGCCGCGAGCAAGACCCAGACCGAAGCCCTGTACCAGCAGGTACTGGATGCGCAGAAGGCCCTGGAAGACTTCCGCCGCAGCGAGACCCTGTCCGCCGAAGAAGGCGACAAGCTCGAACAGCTGGCGCAGATGGAAGCCGCCCAGGACGAGCTCAAGCGCTCCAGCGACGCCTTCACCGAACGCGTCCAGCAACTGTCGGCCAAGCTGCAACTGGTCGGCCGCCAGATCGCCGACATGGAAGCCAAGCAGCGCACGCTCGACGACGCCCTGCGCCGTCGCCAGCTGCTGCCCGCCGACCTGCCGTTCGGCACGCCGTTCATGGAGCCGGTCGACGACAGCATGGACAACCTGCTGCCGCTGCTCAACGACTACCAGGACAGCTGGCAGGGCCTGCTGCGGGTCGATGGCCAGATCGAAGCGCTGTACGCCCAGGTACGCCTCAAGGGCGTGGCCAAGTTCGACAGCGAAGACGACATGGAACGCCGCCTGCAACTGCTGATCAACGCCTACTCGCACCGCACCGAAGAAGCCCTGACCCTGGGCAAGGCACGCCGCGCCGCGGTCACCGATATCGCCCGGACCCTGCGCAACATCCGCAGCGACTACGACAGCCTCGAGCACCAGCTGGCGCTGTTCAACCGCGAGATCAACAAGCGCCAGGTGTCCAACCTGCAGAGCTTTCGCATCGTCCTGGCGCCGAACAAGGAAGCGCTCAAGCACATCGACCAGATCATCCACAGCGCCGGCCAGTACGAGGAAGGCGAGACCCTGTCGGTGTTCGACCTGAGCCAGAGCGCCGAGCAGGACAACAAGAACGAAGAGGCCAAGGAGTACCTGGCGCGGCTGGTGGCGGCCAACCACAACCAGCTGGGCCTGAAGGACCTGTTCGAACTGGCCTTCGAGATCACCAAGGTCGGTGGCCAGCCGGTGATCCACACTGACATCGACGGTGCGGCGTCCAACGGCACCACCATGACCATCAAGGCGCTGACCAACATGTACCTGTTGCTGCACCTGATGGACCGCGACCTGGCCGGTCGCGTGCGCCTGCCGTACTACCTGGACGAGGCGGCCGACATCGACGAACGCAACCAGGCAGCGCTGCTGGAAACCAGCTTGCAGCTGGGCTTCGTACCGATTCTGGCGAGCGTCAAGCCGCAGGTCTCGGCGCATGTCGCCATCGACCTGGAAGGCGGCAGCGGGCCGAACGGCATCTACATCGACGAGGCGGACTGGAAGTACATCAGCCGCCGTGATGTGGAGAAGGCGGTGGTGCGGGTAGAAGAGGAAGAAGCTTCGGCTTGAGGCCTCTCCAGGGGCCTTTCAGGCCCCATCGCCGGCAAGGCCGGCTCCCACAGGGATCACGGTGGTCCTTGTGGGAGCTGGCTTGCCAGCGATGCATTCAACTCGGTTTTACTGAGCCCACGGCAGGATCGGAATCGCCGTTACCGCGTTCTGCGGACTGCCTTCGATCACACGATCCGAGTACACCAGATAGACCAGGGTATTGCGCTTCTTGTCGAGAAAGCGCACCACCTGCATGGTCTTGAACACCAGCGAGGTGCGCTCCTTGAACACCTCGTCACCGTCCTTGAGCTGCTCCTTGAAGCGAATCGGCCCGACCTGACGGCAGGCGATCGACGCCTCGGCGCGGTCTTCAGCCAGGCCCAGGCCGCCTTTCAGACCGCCAGTCTTGGCCCGCGACAGGTAGCAGGTCACGCCCTCGACCTTCGGGTCGTCAAACGCCTCGACAACGATGCGGTCATTCGGCCCGACGATCTTGAACACCGTCGATACCTGGCCAATCTCCTCGGCCGACGCCAGTACCGGCAACGCCAGCAGCGCCGCTGCAATCATCCCTTTGAACACACGTATTTCCTCAGACCAGAATCAGGTTGTCGCGGTGCACCAGCTCCGGCTCGGCGATGTAGCCCAGCAGGGCCTCGATCGCGTCGGACGGCTGGCCAATGATTTTTTGTGCTTCCAGGGCGCTGTAGTTGGCAAGGCCGCGGGCGACTTCGAGGCCATCCGGACCAACGCAGACCACCATCTCGCCACGCCGGAAGCTGCCCTGCACGGTCTTCACACCGACCGGCAACAGGCTCTTGTTGTCCTTGCGCAGGGCCTTCACTGCGCCATCGTCGAGCACCAGGGTACCGCGAGTTTGCAGGTGGCCAGCCAGCCACTGCTTGCGCGCGGCGAGCATGCCGCGCTCAGGCGACAGCAGGGTGCCCAGGCGTTCGCCCGCCTTGAGGCGGTCGAGCACGCGCTCCAGGCGGCCACCGACGATGATCGTGTGGGCACCGGAACGCGCTGCCAGGCGCGCGGCACGCAGCTTGGTCTGCATGCCGCCACGGCCCAGGGCGCCACCGGTGCCACCGGCCACGGCATCGAGGCTCGGATCGTCGGCACGGGCTTCGTAGATGAGCTGCGCATCAGGGTTGTTGCGCGGATCGGCATCGAACATGCCGTCGCGGTCGGTGAGGATCACCAGCAGGTCGGCCTCCACCAGGTTGGCCACCAGCGCCGCCAGGGTGTCGTTGTCGCCGAAGCGAATCTCGTCGGTGACCACCGTGTCGTTCTCGTTGATCACCGGCACCACACCCAGTTCCACCAGGGTGCGCAGGGTGCTGCGGGCATTGAGGTAGCGCTTGCGGTCCGACAGGTCGTCGTGGGTCAGGAGGATCTGCGCGGTGTGCCGGCCATGCTCGGCAAAGCTCGATTCCCAGGCCTGCACCAGGCCCATCTGGCCGATCGAGGCCGCGGCCTGCAGCTCGTTCATCGCACTCGGTCGCTTGGTCCAGCCCAAACGGCTCATCCCGGCGGCAACCGCCCCGGACGACACCAACACCAACTCGACACCCGCCTCATGCAACGCCACCATCTGCTCGACCCAGACACCCATGGCCGCGCGATCCAGGCCCTTGCCATCTGCTGTCAGCAGGGCACTGCCGATTTTCACGACCCAGCGCTGCGCACCCGTCACCTTGCTCCGCATCTTCTTCCAACCTATTCAGATCTTTAGATACCAAAACGCCGCTCCTGAGAGCGGCGTTTAGTGTACTGCAACGAATCAGTCGCGCACGTAAATGATTTCCGGGCCGTCTTCGTCGTCCTCGTCCCAATCATCGTCATCGTCGTCGCCGATGTCGTGCACGCTCTTGACGCCGCTGCGGCGCAGGGCGCGGGCGTCGTCCAGGGCCTGCAGCTGAGCACGGGCTTCGTCTTCGATGCGCTGGTCAAGCTCGGCCAGCTCTTCGGCGTAGGCCGGGTCGTTGGCCAGGCGGTCGGCGCGGTCTTCGAGGTAGCGCATGATGTCGCGGCTGAGCTGCTCGGTGCCCTGCTTGGAGATCGCCGAGATCACGTAGACCGGGCCTTCCCACTGCAGACGCTCGACCACTTCCTTGACCCGCTCGTCACGCTCGTCGTCCATCAGCATGTCGGTCTTGTTCAGCACCAGCCAGCGGTCACGCTCGGCCAGCGACGGGCTGAAGCGGGTCAGCTCGTTGACGATGACTTCGGCGGCATCGGCGCTGCTGCTTTCATCCAGCGGCGCGAGGTCGACAAGGTGCAGCAGCAGGCGGGTACGCGCCAGGTGCTTGAGGAAGCGGATACCCAGGCCGGCGCCGTCGGAGGCACCTTCGATCAGGCCGGGAATGTCGGCGATGACGAAGCTCTTCCAGCGGTCGACACTGACCACACCCAGGTTCGGCACCAGGGTGGTGAACGGGTAGTCGGCGACTTTCGGCTTGGCGGCCGATACCGAGCGGATGAAAGTACTCTTGCCGGCGTTCGGCAGGCCCAGCAGACCGACGTCGGCCAGTACTTTCATTTCCAGTTTCAGGTCACGCTGCTCACCCGGTTTGCCCGGAGTGGTCTGGCGTGGCGCACGGTTGGTACTGGATTTGAAACGGGTGTTGCCCAGGCCGTGCCAGCCGCCCTGGACCACCATCAGCTTCTGGCCCGGCTTGACCAGGTCGCCGATGACTTCCTGGGTGGCGGAGTCGATCACCGTGGTGCCGACCGGCACGCGCAGGATCAGGTCGTCGCCCTTCTTGCCGGTGCAGTCGGTGCTGCCGCCGTTGGAGCCGCGCTGGGCCTCGAAGTGACGGGTGTAACGGTAGTCGACCAGGGTGTTGAGGTTGTCGTCGGCAACCATGTACACCGAGCCGCCGTCGCCACCATCACCGCCGTTGGGGCCACCGTTCTCGATGAATTTCTCGCGGCGGAAGCTCATGCAACCGTTACCGCCATCACCGGCTTTGACCCGGATCGATACTTCGTCAACAAACTTCATAAAAACCGCCTCTCGTCAGCTGGACGAGCTGAGTGACACAAAGACATAAGGCTCTTGCAAAAGTGAGCGCGGCGGCCCCGTCACGATAGTAACAACCCACGCCGGCAGCCCATACAAACAGCTTTGCAAGAGACTCACCCCACAAACGAAAAAGCCCCGTCGCGAGACAGGGCTTTTCCAGCGTTCGCGCGATTACTCGGCGACAACGCTCACGTAACGACGACCGAAGGCGCCTTTTACTTCGAACTTGATCTTACCCGCGATCTTGGCGAACAGGGTGTGATCCTTGCCCATGCCAACGCCGTAGCCAGCGTGGAATTGGGTGCCGCGCTGACGCACGATGATGTTGCCAGGAATGATAGCCTGGCCGCCATACATCTTCACGCCAAGGCGTTTGGCTTCTGAGTCGCGACCGTTACGGGTACTACCACCAGCTTTTTTGTGTGCCATGGTTCAATTCTCCAGAAATGGATTCAGGCGATTAAGCCGAAATACCGGTGATCTTGATTTCGGTGAACCACTGGCGGTGGCCCATACGCTTCATGTGGTGCTTACGGCGGCGGAACTTGATGATGCGCACTTTGTCGTGACGACCTTGGGAGATCACTTCAGCAACAACTTTGGCACCAGCAACGACTGGAGCGCCGATGTTCACGTCGTCGCCATTGGCAACCAACAGAACGCGGTCGAAAGTCACGGATTCGCCAGTGGCGATTTCCAGTTTTTCGATTTTCAGGTATTCACCTTCGGCGACTTTGTACTGCTTGCCACCGGTAACAATTACTGCGTACATGGGTATTTCTCCGATAATCCTGCTCACCCAGCTCTTTATAGGAAGAGTATTGGCTGGCATGGCTGCATAGGGCTGGAACGGCCCAGTGCAATTGCGTAAGGCAGGTGCTGCCCAGGAAGTTCAGGGTGCGCGATTGTACGCAAGCCCTGCTTTGCTTGCAAGTCCCACCCCCGGCCCGCGGGCAGCGCGCCTTGACACGCCGGGACCCGCGACCTAGCATGCCGCGCAACCTTTATGGAGCACCTGTGGCCGATGCAACCCCAAGCTTTCTACCGTGCGGTAGCGGACGACTTCAGCGCCGTTGACGAGATTATCAAGAAACAGCTGACTTCGCGTGTACCGCTGGTATCGAAAATCGGCGACTACATTACCTCGGCTGGCGGCAAGCGCCTGCGTCCACTGCTGGTGCTGCTGTGCGGCAAGGCCCTGGGCCGCGAAGGCGACGACCTGCGCCTGCTGGCCGCCACCATCGAGTTCCTGCACACCGCCACCCTGCTGCACGACGACGTCGTCGACATGTCCGGCATGCGCCGTGGCCGCTCCACCGCCAACGCCCTGTGGGGCAACGCGCCAAGCGTGCTGGTCGGTGACTTCCTGTACTCGCGCTCGTTCGAGATGATGGTCGAACTGGGCTCGATGCCGGTCATGCAGATCCTCTCCAAGGCCACCCGGGTCATCGCCGAAGGCGAAGTCCTGCAGTTGTCCAAGGTGCGCGACGCCAGCACCACCGAAGAAGTCTATATGGACGTCATCCGCGGCAAGACCGCGATGCTGTTCGAGGCCTCGACCCACAGCGCCGCGGCCCTGGCCCAGGCGAGCGAGGAACAGAGCGAAGCCCTGCGCACCTTCGGTGACCACCTGGGCGTGGCCTTCCAACTGGTCGACGACCTGCTCGACTACAAGGGCGATGCGCAGACCCTGGGCAAGAACGTCGGTGACGACCTGGCCGAAGGCAAGCCGACCCTGCCGCTGATCTACACCATGCGCGAAGGCACCGCCGAACAGGCCGCGCTGGTGCGCCAGGCGATCCAGAAGGGCGGCATCGAAGACCTCGAGAGCATCCGCGCGGCCGTCGAAGCCTCAGGCTCCCTGGACTACACCGCCAAACTGGCCCGCGACTACGTGGCCCGCGCCATCGCCTGCCTGGACGTGCTGCCAGCCAGCGAATACCGCGACGCACTGGTCGAACTCAGCGAATTCGCCGTCGCCCGCACGCACTGATTCGCCACTTCCCTAATCGCGGGGCAAGCCCGCTCCCACACGGTGGGAGCGGGCTTGCCCCGCGATTGCATTCGCCCCACGACAACAAAACCTTATACAATGTAGGTTTTGTACCTGTACGTCTTGAGGAACCTTAGTGAGCACTTTGCCACCCTGCCCCAAATGCAACTCCGAATACACCTACGAAGACGGCGCCCAGCTGGTCTGCCCCGAGTGCGCCCACGAGTGGTCGGCTGCCGGTGATGCCGAAGCAGCCAGCGATGAGGCGGTAAAAAAGGATGCAGTGGGCAACGTCCTGCAGGACGGCGACACCATCACCGTGATCAAGGACCTCAAGGTCAAGGGCACCTCGCTGGTGGTCAAGGTCGGCACCAAGGTCAAGAACATCCGCCTGTGCGATGGCGACCACGACATCGACTGCAAGATCGATGGCATCGGCCCGATGAAGCTGAAATCTGAATTCGTCCGCAAGGTCTGATTCTGGTGGGTTCGGGGCCGCCCTGCGGCCTCGACAGCCCACAACCTGGAAAAAACCGCCAATAGGCACTTGCTATTTTGATAATAAGAATTATTCTCATTGAACGCTTTCAAGGAGAATAGCCATGACTTATCTGATAGACGCCTGGCTTGACCGCCCCCATCCATACTTGCGCATCCTGCACCGGGAAACCGGCGAGGTCTGTGCCGTGCTTGAAGAAGAAGCACTGGACGAACTGCGCGACCAGGGTGACCTGGATCTCAATGGTTTGAATTCGAGTGAGCCGGGTGTGCTCAAGGAACTGGTGAGGAACCTGTTCCTGTTCTGCTATGCGCGGGCGTTGCGCCCGGGTGGGGGGACCGATTGGAACTGAAACCGCATCGCCGGCAAGGCCGGCTCCCACAATGGACCGGTGTGAAGCGAATCCTGTGGGAGCTGGCTTGCCAGCGATGAGGGCCGAAAGGCCCTCTGACGTTCTTAAAGAACGTCTTACAGAACGTCCAGCAGCTCGACGTCGAACACCAGCACGCTGTGCGGCGGGATGCTGCCAACGCCCTGAGCGCCGTAAGCCAGCTCGCTCGGCACGTACAGGCGCCATTTGCTGCCGGCATTCATCAGTTGCAGGGCTTCGGTCCAGCCGGCAATCACGCCGCTGACCGGGAATTCTGCTGGCTGGCCGCGCTCGTAGGAGCTGTCGAACACGGTGCCGTCGATCAGGGTGCCGTGGTAGTGGGTACGCACGCTGTCGTCGCGGCTTGGCTTGGCGCCTTCACCTGCGGTCAGTACTTCGAACTGCAGGCCCGAAGCCAGGGTGGTGATGCCGTCACGCTTGGCGTTTTCAGCCAGGAAGGCCTTGCCTTCGCCAGCGGCAGCTTCGGCCTTGGCAGCAGCTTCGGCTTGCATGATTTCGCGGATGACCTTGAAGCTGGCCGACAGGTCGGCTTCGCTGACGCGGCTGTCCTGGCCGTTGAAGGCGTCGGTCAGGCCGGCCAGGATGGCGTCCAGGCTTACGCCTGGTGGCGGGTTGTCACGCAGTTGGCCACCCAGCTGACGGCCGATGCCGTAGCTGACGCGAGTTTCGTCGGTAGACAGGTTGAGTTCGGACATTTGCTTGCTCCGCTGCAGGGCGCATGACAGCCGCGCCCTTTATGAAAAGGGCGAGCAGCCTAGCACACTGCGCTGGCGCAGATCAGCTACCAGGCCGAACGTCGTGGCATCGGTATTTTCAGGTCGCCATCGCCGGCATCGCCACCGCCGCACATCTCATCATCCATCGACCAGTGCACCAGGTGCACTGGCACCGCTGGCAAACCGCTGAGCAGGCGTTGCGCATCGACTACCGAATGCACTTTCAGGCGCTGCCCATGGGTGTCCGAGAGCGGATGGGCGTGGCCTTTTACCCGTGCCTCGATAATGAAATCACCGCCCTCGATGGCGATCAGGTTGAGCTCTTCGACATGACCGGCTCTGGCCTCGGTGTTCAGTTGGTGAAGGTTCATTGCGATACCTCGTTACCGGAACTTCGAGTGACCGTTCATTCTCTGTACAGCCGCGCACAAAGCACAAGGCAAAACCGCAACCGCCCGTCCGTTTTGCAACGCACGGGCGGTTGTTGACTGGGCAAAACGCCTGATCAGTGCTTGGTGACCTTGTCCAGGTAACCCATGGCAAAGGCCGAGACCACGAAGGTCATGTGGATGATCACGTACCACATCAGGTACTGGGGCTCGATGTTGCGCGCGTCCATGAACACCCGCAGCAGGTGGATCGAGGAAATCGCCACGATCGAGGCGGCGACCTTCATCTTCAGCGAAGACGAGTCCATCTTGCCCAGCCAGCTGAGTTTTTCCTTGTCCTCGTCGATGTCCAGTTGCGAGACGAAGTTCTCGTAACCGGAAATCATCACCATCACCAGCAAACCACCGACCAGGGCCATGTCGATCAGCGACAGCAGCACCAGGATCAGGTCGGCTTCGGCCAGGGCGAAAACGTTGGGCAGGACGTGGAAGATCTCTTGGAAGAACTTCAGTGCCAGCGCCAACAGGCCCAACGACAGACCAAAATAGATCGGCGCGAGCAGCCAGCGCGAGGCATACATCGCATTTTCGATAATACGTTCCATTGAAAACTCGTCAGGTTGGCAAAAAAGCGAGCGCGAGTATAACAGCCACCCATGACAGAAAAAGCCCGTGGCACGCTGCCACAGGCGTGGCGCCTGCGACTCAGGTTTCCGGATGGAACTGGAAGTCGCCGACGTGATGGACGCGCTCGCCGTTGATCCGGCGCAGCTGGGCTTGCAGGTGCACACACCAGATCTGCGGATCATCGGCCAGCTGATAACCGTGCAAGGTCAGGCTGTCGACAATGGCATTGAGCACCGACTCGGCCACGAACGGCCCGTGAAACGGCCCTTGGGCCTTGATCGCAGAGGGCTGCTCGCCAGCCATGCCGGCGGCAAACAGCAAGGTCCACATGCCATTGTCACCGGCCAGTGGGCGGATACTGCATTCAATGCGGGTCACCAGGCCCAGGCATTGACGGGTGAGGCTGAGGCTGCGCGGCATGGCGAAGGTCCTCGGTAAACCCTTGTTCAGCCCTCAGGTGAAGGCTGTCTCGTTCCTGTACCTACGACTGTCCCTGATCTGAAGAATAGAAGAATTCCACCCAGGCGTGGAAAAACCGGCGCCGAATGGTCACACCCCATTTAGCGCCGTTTTTTTGACTCGTACCACTCAGTTCAAGAAGCTTTTACCTGCGCCAGGGCCTGCTCGGCATGTTCCTTCTCTGCCTCCTTGAGGTCCTCTTCACTGATCATCTCGGCGATGACCCGCAGGCGCTCCACCACCCGGGCGTTGACGCTGCCTTCAGGGAACTGGCCCTCTTCATCCGGTTCACCGGCAGGCTCACCGACCAGCAGGCTCAGGGCCTCGTCGGCCTGGCTTACCGCATAGACGTGGAACATACCGGCGCGCACCGCCTGCAGCACCCGCTCATCGAGCATCAGCGTGGCAACGTTGGCACGCGGGATGATCGCGCCCTGTTCACCGGTCAGGCCACGTGCTTCGCACAGGCGGAAGAAGCCTTCGATTTTCTCGTTGACCCCACCCACCGCTTGCACTTCACCGAACTGGTTGATCGAACCGGTAATGGCGAAGCACTGCTTGAGCGGCGTCTTCGACAACGCCGAGATCAGCGTGCAGGCCTCGCCCAGGGAAGCGCTGTCACCGTCGACGTAACCATAGGACTGCTCAAGGGCGATACTCGCCGAGATCGCCAGGGGGAATTCCTGGGCATAACGGCTGCCCAGGTAGCCGGTAAGGATCATCACCCCCTTGGAGTGGATCGGCTGACCAAGGTTGACCTCGCGCTCGATGTCGACGATGCCGCTGCCACCCGGGTAGACCGTGGCGGAAATCCGCGCCGGGATACCGAATGCCGAATCGCCGACTTCGAGCACGGTCAGGCCGTTGCACTTGCCCACCGCGGCACCGTCGGTGTCGATCAGGATGATGCCGGCCAGCATGTCGTCGAGAATCCGCGCCGACACGCGGCCAGTGCGGGTGGCCTTGGCCTTGAGGGCACGTTCGATGTGCCCGGCGTCGGTCATTTCGTCGTTGGCCAGGTGGCGGATGAAGTCCGCCTCGCTGACCAGTTGGAACAGGTCGCCGATGCGCGCCGACAAACGCCCCTGGTGCTCGGCCAGGCGCGCGCTGTAGGTGGCCAGGCGCGCCACCGCATCAGCGCTCAGCGGCGCCATGCCCTCTTCGCTGGTGCGGGTCTTGAGCAACTGGGCGAACTGCTCCAGGCTCTCGTCGACCATGGGGATGTCTTCGTCGAAATCGACCAGTACCCGGAACATTTCCTGGAAGTCCGGATCGTGATCCTGCAGGGCGTAGTACAGCTGCCGCGCGCCGATGATCACCACTTTGATATTCAGCGGGATCATCTGCGGATTGAGGGTCACGGTAGCCAGGCGGCCGTACTCGCCCAAGGGCGATTCCATCTTCAGCTTGCGCGACTGCAGGGCGCGCTTGAGCGCGTCCCAGACAAACGGCTCGCCGAGCATCTTCTCGGCCTCAAGAATCAGGAAACCGCCGTTGGCCCGGTGCAAGGCCCCGGGGCGCAGTTGCCGGTACGTGGTGTACAGCGCCCCCTGGTCGGTGCTGTATTCGATACGGCCAAACAGGTTGTCGTAGGTCGGGTGCGGCTCGAACACCACCGGCGCGCCGCCGCTGGCGTGATGGCCGACCACCAGGCTTGGCGAGTACTGCTCTTCGAGCAGCTTGCGCGCCTGGGCATCGGTCTTGCTGTCATCGACCAATTGCTCGACCACGGTGCGCAGCAGGTACACCTGCATGGCCTGCAGATAAGCGCAAACGGCGGCGTTTTCTGCGTACTTTTCAGACAGCGGCGCCAGCAATGGCTGCAAGGCCAGGGTGATGGTTTCTTCGTTGAGGTGGCGTAGCTGGTTGCTCGACTCGCGCTTCCATTGCGGCAGGCTCGCCAGCTCTTCGTTGAGGCGCTCCTCCAGGGCGGCGATGTCGTCGTGGAAACGCTCACGCTCGGCTTCCGGCAACTGGGCGAATTCGGCTTCGTCCAGCGCCTTGCCATCGGCCATCGGGGTGAAGGCGACGTTGCTGCTGTCGCGGTACAGGGCTACGTCCTTTTCCAGTGAGGCGCGCTCGATCACATCCAGGGCGCGGTCGTAGCGCTGGTTGAAGGCGCGATCGATGGCGCTCTTCTTCTGCTGGTAGGACGGGTGCTCGAAGACCGCCGGGAAAGTCGCCAGCAGGTTGTCGATCAGGCCACCGATGTCGCTGATGAACGCCCCGGCGCTGCCTGGCGGCAACTCCAGGGCGCGCGGCTCGCGTGGCTCGTCGAAGTTGTTGACATAAACCCAGTCCGAGGGCGTATGCAGGCGTTTGCCTTCCGCCTTCAGGTAGCGTTTGACGAACGAGAAACGGCCAGTGCCGGGCTCGCCCATGACAAATACGTTGTAACCAGGGCGCGGCATGGCGACGCCGAACTGCAAGGCTTCAACCGCACGCTCCTGGCCAAGCACACCGCGAAAAGGCTCCAGATCATTGGTGGTGGAAAAAGCGAACTGTTCAGCGGAAAACGGCCGGGTCAGGGCTTCGGGCGCAAGACGCAGGCTCGCAGCGACAGGATCGGGCATCGGGCTTCCTTACTTCGGCGGGGCAGATGTCAGCATTCTGGCGCCGTGCGCGTACGCCTTGCAAGGCTCATCGCTGCGAATTGTCGCAGGGGCGAAAAGCCGATCTACGTCAACATTTTCAGGCAATCTTTCGCAATAAATCACGCAACCCTTAGATCGTGCCTAAACTCCAAACTGCGCGGCTGGGTAAATAACCGACCCGCCCTGGCAACTGGTCCTACAGATATGCCAGACAACCCTGACCTTTGGTATGTACTTCTAGAAAGAGAACAATGCTATGAAACGGATTCTTCTGGGTACTCTGTTCACTGCGGTTTCCCTCAATGCCATGGCCCAGGCGCCTGGCGGACCGGACTGCGGCTGGGGCAACATGCTGTTCGAGGGCCAACGCGGGACACCGGCCCACTTCCTGGCCTCCACCACCAACGGCACGTCCGGCAACGCCACTTTCGGCATGACCTCGGGCACCAACGGCTGCTCGACCAACTCTGCGCTGACCTATGGCGGTAAATCATGGTTCGCCATGAACGGTATGATGAACGAACTCTCCGAGGACATGGCCAAGGGTCAAGGTGAAGCACTGACCACCTATGCCGTGGTGCTGGGCGTTGCCCCGGAAGATCGCGCGCACTTCGCCGCGGTTACCCATCAACACTTCCAGGACATCTTCAAGACCGCCGATGTCACGGCTGAAGACGTGCACAGCAACACCCTCGCGGTGCTGAAAAGCGACCCGCGCCTGGCCAAATACGCCACCCAGGCTTAAGCTCAGCCCACCCGCCCCGTCACCGGGGCGGGTTGTTGTCCGCCTCTATCGGCATCATTCAGACTTAGTTGCCCGACATGCTCAAACGCCTTGCCTACCTGGCGCTCTGTGCCTGCGCCCCGCTGCATGCTGCCCCTACATTCGATGACGCACGCCTGAAGCAACTGGCGGCCGAGCGCTACTGGATCGCCCTCGGTCACTACGAGACGGCCAAGCTTGGCGGTTGGCGCAGCTACGTCGACGACCAGCGCTTCTTTCTCGCCGCAGACGGCGCCCATCACCCGGACCAGGAGCTGCGCGCCACCGTCCAGGCGCTGTATGCCCCGGCGAGCCTCGGCAACAAACACGCCCAGTGCGTGTTCCCGGCGCGTACCCGCTGGTTGCGCGAGCAGTTGCAACTCAGCGACCTGCCAACCCCGGACTGCCAGGAATACACTCAGTGGTTCAAGGACGTCTCACCGCACAGCGCGGTGATGATCTTTCCGGCCGCCTACCTGAACAGCCCGTCGTCGATGTTCGGCCACACCCTGTTGCGGATCGACCAGGCCGACGTGCAGAGCAACGCAACCGCCCTGCTCAGCTATGCGATCAACTTCGGCGCCTATATCGAGGGCAGCGACAACAGCATCCTCTATGCCTGGAAGGGCCTGATGGGCGGCTACCCGGGCCTGTTCGCCCTGGTGCCCTACCAGGAAAAGCTCTCCGAGTACCGCAGCCTGGAAAACCGCGACCTGTGGGAATACCGGCTGAACCTGACCCCGGAAGAAACCGGGCGCATGGTCGAGCATGTCTGGGAACTCAAGCAGATCCAGTTCGACTATTTCTTCTTCGACGAAAACTGCTCCTATCGCTTGCTCGAACTGCTGCAAGTGGCACGCCCGAGCCTGGACCTGACCTCGCAGTTCCCGTTGACCGCGATTCCCACCGACACGGTCAAGGCCGTCAAGCAGTCCGGCCTGGTCGAACGCATCGACTACCGGCCGTCACGCGAACGTGAGCTGCTGGAGCGGGCCAAACCGCTGGATGCCGGCGAGCAACAGCAGGTGCTGGCGGTCAGTGCCGACACCGCCCAACTGCAAAGCCCCGAATTCACCGCCCTGCCGCGCGAGCGCCAGGCCCTGGTACAGGACGCCGCCTATCGCCTGGAGCGTTACCGGGCCAACGGCCAGGAGCGCGACCCGGCACGCAGCAAACGCAGCTTCGAGCTGCTGCGGGCGATTAACCGCAACCCGCCGCCGGAGCTTGAAATCGAACGCCCGGGACTGCCTGAAGACGGCCATCAGTCGCGCACCTGGCAGTTGGGCCTGGGTAGCCGCGATGATCGCGCCTATGCCGAGTATGGCCTGCGCATGGCCTATCACGACCTCAACGACAACGCCTACGGCTTTCCCCTCGGCGCGCAGATCGAGATCCTTCAGCTCAAGCTGCGCCAGTACGAAGGCAACGACTGGCAGGTGCAACGCCTGGACCTGGCCACCATCCGCTCGCTGACCCCGCGCAATGCCTTGCTGCAACCCTGGTCGTGGCAGGTCGCCGGAGGGCTGGAGCGGGTGCTGGGCAAGCATGGCGATGAGGTGCTGGTCAGCCACGTCAACGGCGGCGCCGGCGGTACCTGGCAGCTGGCCGATGACCTGCTTGGTTTTGCCCTGGGCACGGTGCGGGTCGAGCACAACAATGACTTTTCCGGTTTCATCGCCCCGGCAGCGGGGTTCAATACAGGGCTGCTGTGGCGCAATCCGCTGGGCAACCTGAGTGTCGAGGCCAAGGCCGACTACTTCACCAACGGCGAGGTGCGGCGTAGCCTGAGCTTGAACCAGCAGTGGGAATTGTTCCGCGATCTGGGCCTGCGGCTCAGTGCCAGCCGCGACTTCAGCAAGTTGGCGTCGGCGCAGAACGAGGTGATGCTGGAATTGAAGTGGTACCAGTATTAGCAAGGCTGCGCCTTGCATCGCTGGCAAAGCCAGCTCCCACAGGTCAGGTGTACACGGTCCAGTGTGGGAGCCGGCCTTGCCGGCGATGGGCTGCGCAGCAGCGCCAATGCCCTGATCACATCCTTTTGACACGCCAGCGACAATTCCCCACCTAGACTTTCCCTGGCAAGCGGAGAGTTTGAACATGCGGCGGTATTGGCTGGTCATGGTGGTAATGGGCGTGCTCACAGGTTGCCAGACAACCCACGAGCAACTGATCAATCAGGGTTATCCACCGGCCTACGCCGATGGTTTCCAGGACGGTTGCAGCAGCGGTCGCCAGGCCGCCGGAGTGATGGCCGGGGATTTTCGCAAGGACGTGCCGCGCTACCTGCACAACCGTCAGTACGAGTCCGGCTGGGACGATGGCTTTCGCCAGTGCCACGCCATGCAGGAGAACCAGGACCTGCAGGAATACCGCGCCCGACACTGGGATGACCGCGATGAGCAGTGGCAGGAAGAAAAGGATCGGGATGCCGCGCGCGCCTATCGACGCAAGTAGGTCGCAATCGGACATCCGATGCAACCACCGGGCTGTCAGCATGGTCTCCCATGAAAGGAGGCCCTCATGAGCCGAGCATTCGTCAACGAAGACCAGGCCGCCGCCCAGGCCAGCCAGCCGGTGGAACGCCGGATCAGCGAGCAGCCCAACCATGTTACCGCCTGCGGCCTGACCCTGCTGCAACAACGGCTCGCCGAGCTGAACAGCTTGCGCAGCGAACTCCTGAGCCAGGGCGATCAGGCTGACCAGCAGCGCCTGGCCGAAATCGAACGCGACCTGCGCTACTTCAGCGCCCGGGTGCAAAGCGCCCAGGTCGTCGCCCCCGCCACTTCCCATGAAAAGGTGCAGATCGGCAGCCGGGTACTGTTCGTCGATGAGCAGGGCCAGCAGCATCAGGTGCAACTGGTCGGTGAAGACCAGGCCTATGCCGCCAGCGGCCTGATCAACTGGGGTTCACCTCTGGGCCGGGCGTTGCTGGGAGCCGCGCCCGGTGATGAGGTGCTGTGGCGACGACCGGCAGGGGATCTGCGAATCGAGATCGTCGCCATCGAGCCGGAAGCTTAAACCACGCCCTGGGCCAGCATGGCATCGGCAACCTTGACGAAGCCGGCGATGTTGGCGCCCTTCACGTAGTTGATCCGGCCGTTCTCTTCGCCGTAGTGCACGCAGGCATGGTGGATCGATTGCATGATGTTGTGCAGCTTGCTGTCCACTTCACCGGCGGTCCACAACAGGCGCATGGCGTTCTGCGACATCTCCAGGCCACTGACGGCCACGCCACCGGCGTTGGAGGCCTTGCCCGGAGCGAAGAGGATGCCGGCTTCGATGAAGATATCCACAGCCTCGAGGGTGGTCGGCATGTTGGCGCCCTCGGCCACGCAGATGCAGCCGTTGCGCAGCAGGGTGCGGGCGTCTTCGGCGTCCAGTTCGTTCTGGGTCGCGCATGGCAGGGCGATGTCGCAGGCCAGGGTCCAGGGGCGCTGGCCCTTGCGGAACTCCAGGCCAAAACGTTCGGCCAGCTCGCTGATCCGGCCACGCTTGACGTTTTTCAGCTCCATCAGCGCATCCCACTGCTCATCGCTCATGCCGGCTTCGCAGTACAGCGTGCCTTCGGAGTCGGACAACGAGATCACCTTGCCGCCCAGGTCCATGACCTTGCGCGCGGCATACTGGGCAACGTTGCCGGAGCCGGAAATGGCCACCCGGCGACCGTCGATGCGCAGGTCCTGGCGCTTGAGCATCTCTTCGGCGAAGTACACGCAGCCGTATCCGGTGGCTTCCGGGCGGATCAGGCTGCCGCCGTAGGTCATGCCCTTGCCGGTCAGCACCGAGGTGAACTGGTTGGCCAGGCGCTTGTACTGGCCGAACAGGAAACCGATCTCGCGGGCGCCGACGCCGATATCACCGGCCGGCACGTCGAGGTCGGCGCCAATGTGGCGGTACAGCTCGCTCATGAACGCCTGGCAGAAGCGCATGACCTCGGCATCGCTCTTGCCCTTCGGATCGAAGTCCGAGCCGCCCTTGCCGCCGCCCATGGGCAGCGAGGTCAGGGAGTTCTTGAACACCTGCTCGAAAGCCAGGAACTTCAGCACGCCGAGGTTCACCGAGGGGTGGAAACGCAGGCCGCCCTTGTACGGGCCGATGGCACTGCTCATCTGGATGCGGTAGCCGCGGTTGACCTGGACCTTGCCCTGGTCATCGACCCACGACACGCGGAACAGGACCGCCCGCTCCGGCTCGACCATACGCTCGAGGATACCGGCCTGCAGGTAATGAGGATTGGCTTCGAGGAACGGCCAGAGGCTGCGCAGCACCTCTTCGACGGCCTGATGGAACTCAGGCTGGGCCGGGTCGCGTTGCTTGAGGCGAGCGAGGAAATCTTCGACAGATTCGATCATGTAGACATTCACCAGATGGAGTGGGCTTATTGGTTTTTTCCCCGACTTTACCAAGAAGCCACCGCACCGCAACAGGGCGAAATGTCGTTTTTATGAAATTAAATGGTGCATTTGTATAAGTGTATACACTTCATCTTTCAGCGCTAAATCTGTGGGAGCTGGCTTGCCAGCGATGAATTCGACACAAATCCAGGCAAAAAAAAACGGGACCCGAAGGCCCCGTTCCAGTGCACAGCCCTGAGGGTTATGCCAGTTTTTTGTGCCGTACCCGGTGCGGCTGAGCAGCGGCTTCGCCCAGGCGCTTCTTGCGATCGGCTTCGTACTCGGTGTAGTTGCCTTCGAAGAACACCGCCTGCGAATCGTCTTCGTAAGCGAGGATGTGGGTGGCCACACGGTCCAGGAACCAGCGATCGTGAGAGATCACGATGGCGGCGCCCGGGAAGTCCAGCAGGGCTTCCTCCAGCGAACGCAGGGTTTCAACGTCGAGGTCGTTGGACGGTTCGTCGAGCAGCAGGACGTTGGCGCCCTCTTTCAGGGTCAGGGCCAGGTGCAGACGACCGCGCTCACCACCGGAGAGGTCCTTGACGAACTTCTGCTGATCGCCGCCCTTGAAGTTGAAACGGCCCACGTAGGTGCGCGACGGAATCTCGTAGGTGCCGATGCGCAGTTGGTCGGAGCCGTCGGAGATCTGCTGGAACACGGTCTTGTTGCCGTCGAGGTCTTCGCGGCTCTGGTCAACGCAAGCCAGTTGCACGGTTTCACCGATCTCGATGCTGCCCGAGTCCGGCTGTTCCTTGCCCATCAGCATGCGGAACAGGGTCGATTTACCGGCACCGTTGCCACCGATCACGCCGACGATGGCGCCTTTTGGCATGGAGAACGACAGGTTGTCGATCAGCACGCGATCGCCATAGCCCTTGGTGACGTTCTTGAACTCGATGACCTTGTCACCCAGGCGTGGACCGGCCGGGATGTAGATCTCGTTGGTCTCGCTGCGCTTCTGGAACTCCTGCGACTGCATTTCTTCGAAGCGTTGCAGACGGGCCTTGGATTTGGACTGACGGGCCTTGGCGCCTTTGCGCACCCACTCCAGTTCTTCCTTCATGGCCTTTTCGTGGGCCGACTGCTGCTTGGATTCCTGGGCCAGACGATCGGACTTGGCTTCCAGCCAGCCCGAATAGTTGCCTTCGTACGGAATACCGGCGCCGCGGTCGAGTTCGAGGATCCAGCCGGCGACGTTGTCGAGGAAGTAACGGTCGTGGGTAATGGCAACCACGGTACCCGGGAAGTCGTGGAGGAAATGCTCCAGCCAGGCGACGGAATCGGCATCCAGGTGGTTGGTCGGTTCGTCGAGCAGGAGCATGTCAGGGGCCGACAGCAGCAGACGGCACAGGGCCACACGGCGCTTCTCACCACCGGACAGGTGCTCGACCTTGGCTTCCCAGGCCGGCAGGCGCAGGGCGTCGGCGGCCACTTCCAGCTGACGCTCGAGGTTGTGGCCATCGCTGGCCTGGAGGATGGCTTCAAGCTTGGCCTGTTCGGCAGCCAGCTTGTCGAAGTCGGCATCCGGCTCGGCGTAGGCGGCGTAGACTTCGTCCAGGCGGGCCTGGGCGTCCTTGATCACACTGACCGCTTCCTCGACCACTTCACGCACGGTCTTGGCCGGGTCCAGCTGGGGCTCCTGCGGCAGGTAGCCGATGTTCAGTTCGGGCATCGGACGGGCTTCGCCGTCGAACTCGGTGTCTACACCCGCCATGATTTTCAGCAGGGTGGATTTACCCGAGCCGTTGAGGCCGAGCACGCCGATCTTGGCGCCGGGGAAAAACGACAGGGAGATGTTCTTCAGGATTTCCCGCTTCGGCGGGACAACCTTGCCCAGCCGATGCATGGTATAGACGTATTGAGCCATGGATAAACCTAGCGTCAGAGACGAAAAAATAAGGACGATACAGATGAAGGAAGCCGTAGCCCCCAGGAAAGGGCCAAAGCTACCGTAATGCGCCGGGTTGGGCAAACCGCCGACGAACAGGGCTGGCACTTTGCCACGTTTGCGGGCATGCTAGCCGCCCTTCGGGCGTCCGGCTTATAGTGCGCAACCGGAGCCGTCGCCAGGAACGCGGCACTTGCCAACCAGCAGCTCTAAACCTGCCATCCAGCCATACCGCAGGATCAACGTTTGACCAATCTCTCTCAGCCGTCATCCCTGCGCAAGCCGGCCACTGCGTCAGGCTCGCCGCTGCGCGGTTCATTGAAAGGCGCGCTGGCCCTGTTGGTGCTGTTGCTGCTCGGCCTGCTGCTGTGGCAGTTGATTGCCCAGTTCCGTCATACCCAGGCTGACCAGTATCAGCAAAGCTTGAACGACAGTGCCGAGCTCGCCGATCACATGAGCCTGAACATGGCGCTCAAGGCCCAGGTGGCGCTCAATCAGTTCCAGCAATACGGCGTGTCGCCTGGCCCGGAACACCTGCCAAAAGTCATCGCCCAGTTACGCCAGCAACAGCCGAACCTGCTCAGTGTCGCCTGGATCGGCGCCGACGGCAGTCTACAGGCCGACAGCCTGAACGCCAGCCCCGATTACCAGGTGCTGGACGAGCTGCTGCGGCTAAACCAGGGGCGCGACTACTATTACAGCAACAGCGCCGATAACCAGCAGGTCTACCTGTTGCTGCGCCAGCCGGGCGAAGCGCCCAGCGGCTACTGGTTCCTGCGCCTGGCGCCGAGCTACTACAGCGACCTGACCACCCACCTGGACCGGCCCAACCACCCCTTGTGGTTGCTGGAAAACAGCCGTACCGGCGACATCATCAACCGCCATCAACCGACTCCCGGCAGCGATGAGCCGCTGCAAAGCGTGATGCTGGCGTTTCTCGACAACAGCACCTGGCAGCTGCGCGGCCTGTTCGATGCAGGCCTTGCCCGCCAGCAACTGTTGCCGGCACTGATCGGCAAATGCGTACTGGGGCTGTTCTGCGCATTGATACCGCTGCTGGCCTTGATCAACATGCGCCGCCGGCATCGCCTGTTGCAGGAAAGCCGTCGGCGCTACCACGACATTTTCGAAGGTACCGGGGTCGCCCTGTGCGTGCTCGACCTCTCCGGCCTGCCCGGTCAGCTCGAGCGGTATCGCCTGCGCAGCCGCCCGGCCCTGGAACAGCGCCTGGCGTTCGACCAGCCTTTGCGCCGGGTGCTGCTGCAAGAACTGAAAGTCACCGAAGTCAATCAGGTGGCCCTGCAACTGCTCGGCGTCAATTGCTGTGACAGTGCCTGGCAGCGCCTGGTCGAAGGTTCGCAGACCGACAGCGACGGTATCGGCGTCCAGCTGCTCGGGGCGATCCTCGACAACCAGCAACAGCTGGAGCTGGAGGTACGCCTGCCGACGGCGGATGGCGAGGACCTGCACCTGTGGCTGATGGTGCGCTTCCCGCAGCAGCGCCGTGATTACCAGGCGGTGATCCTCAGCATCAGCGATATCACCAGCCGCAAGCAGGTCGAGCTGTCGTTGCTCGAACGCGAAAGCTTCTGGTCGGACGTGGTGCGCACCGTGCCTGACCAGCTGTACGTGCAGGATGTGCAAAGCCAGCTGATGATCTTCAGCAACCGCAACCTCGGCCAGACCCTGGGCTACAGCCGCGCGGAGCTGGCGAAGATGGGCGATCATTTTTGGGAGTTGCTGCTGCACCCGGACGATGCCCAGCTGTACCGGCAATTGCGCCAGCAACAACGCCACTCGGGTTATGTCGAGCAACTGCATTGCCAGCTGCGTTTGCGCCACCACGACCAGTGCTGGCGCCGCTTCGACATTCGCGAACAGGCCCTGACCCGCAACAGCGCAGGTTGCGTGACGCGGATCATCGGCGTCGGCAAGGACGTTACCGAGCAGATCGAGGCCAGCGAATCCCTGCGCGACAGCGAACAACGCTACCGCATGCTCGCTGAAAGCATCAGCGACGTGATCTTCTCCACCGACAGCCAACTGCAGCTGAACTACGTCAGCCCGTCGATCCAGGCGGTCCTGGGCTTTGAAGTGGAGTGGATCATCGAAAACGGCTGGCATTCGACCATCGCCAACCCGGCCCAGCTCACCGGCATCTACAGCCTGGTCGAGCGGGTCAACAAGGCCCTCGGCGACCCCGAACAGCTGGAGCAGTTGCGCACCCAATTGCCGACCCAGCTGTTTTTGTTCGACTGCCTGCGCGCCGATGGCCGCAAGATCCCGATCGAGCTGCGCCTGGTGCTGGTCTGGGATGACCAGGAGCGCTTCGAGGGCATCCTTGGCGTCGGCCGCGACATCAGCCAGCAACGCCGCGCCGAGAAAGACCTGCGCATGGCCGCCACGGTATTCGAGCACTCGACCTCGGCGATCCTCATCACCGACCCGGCCGGTTACATCGTCCAGGCCAACGAAGCCTTCAGCCGCGTCAGTGGCTACGCCGTGGCCGATGTACTGGACCAGTTGCCGAGCCTGCTGACCGTCGATGAGCACCAGGATGCCCACCTGCGCTACGTGCTCAAGCAGCTGCACCAGCGCGGCACCTGGGAAGGCGAAGTGTGGCTCAAGCGCCGCAACGGTGAACACTACCCGGCCTGGGTCGGCATCACCGCGGTACTCGACGATGAAGGCGACCTGGCCAGCTACGTGTGCTTCTTTACCGACATCAGCGAGCGCAAGGCCAGTGAACAGCGCATCCACCGCCTGGCCTACTACGATGCCCTGACCCACCTGCCCAACCGCACCCTGTTCCAGGACCGCCTGCACACGGCCCTGCAGCAAGCCGATCGGCACAAGGCCTGGGTGGTGCTGATGTTCCTCGACCTCGACCGCTTCAAGCCGATCAACGACTCCCTCGGCCATGCCGCGGGCGATCGCATGCTCAAGGACATGGCCGAGCGCCTGCTCGACTGCGTCGATGACGACGACACCGTGGCGCGCATGGGTGGCGATGAATTCACCTTGCTGCTGCAACCGCGCGCCACCCGGGAAATGGCCTTGAACCGCGCCATTCACGTGGCCGAACAGATTCTCGGCAGCCTGGTGCGACCGTTCGTGCTGGAGAACCGCGAGTTCTTCGTCACCGCCAGTATCGGCATCGCCCTCAGCCCGCAGGATGGCAGCGAGCTCAGTCAGCTGATGAAGAACGCCGACACCGCCATGTACCACGCCAAGGAGCGCGGCAAGAACAATTTCCAGTTCTACCAGGCCGACATGAACGCCAGTGCCCTGGAGCGCCTGGAGCTGGAAAGCGACCTGCGCCACGCCCTGGAACAGAACGAATTCATCCTTTATTACCAACCGCAGTTCAGCGGCGACGGCAAGCGCCTGACCGGCGCCGAGGCGCTGCTGCGCTGGCGCCATCCGCGGCGCGGGCTGGTGCCGCCAGGGGACTTCATCCCGGTGATCGAGGAGCTCGGCCTGGTGGTCGATGTCGGCGATTGGGTGCTCAAGGAGGCCAGCCGCCAGCTCAAGGCCTGGCACCAGGCCAAGGTGCGGGTGCCGAAGGTCTCGGTGAACATCTCGGCGCGCCAGTTCTCCGACGGCCAGTTGGGCGAGCGCATCGCAACCATTCTCAAGGAAACCGGCCTGCCGCCGGCGTGCCTGGAGCTGGAGCTGACCGAAAGTATCCTGATGCGCGAGGTCAACGAGGCCATGGTGATCCTCGACAGCCTGAAGAACCTCGGCCTGAGCATCGCGGTCGACGACTTCGGCACCGGCTATTCGTCGCTCAACTACCTCAAGCAGTTCCCCATCGACGTGCTGAAGATCGACCGCACCTTCGTTGACGGCCTGCCCGAGGGTGAACAGGATGCGCAGATTGCCCGGGCGATCATCGCCATGGCCCACAGCCTGAACCTGGCGGTGATCGCCGAGGGCGTGGAAACCCACGAGCAGTTGGAGTTCCTCCGTGAGCACGGCTGTGACGAGGTGCAGGGTTACCTGTTCGGGCGGCCGATGCCGGCGCATCAGTTCGAGGCGCAATTCAGCAACGAAACCTTGTTCATGTTCGAGTAGGCAGGAAGCTGCAAGCCTTAAGCTACAAGCGGCAAGTTAGAAGCGTTACGCGTTCGGCCTTTGACTTGCCGCTTGAAGCTTGCAGCTTGTCGCTCATGAGCCCCATTTGTCTGCGACATGATGCCCTTTCATATGCCAGACAAAAGCTGATGAGGTAGAATGCCCGCCTATTTCAGCACGATCCTTGAGGACCGCCATGTTCAGCCGTGATTTGACCATTGCCAAGTACGACGCCGATCTCTTTGCCGCCATGGAGCAAGAAGCTCAGCGCCAGGAAGAACATATCGAGCTGATCGCCTCGGAAAACTACACAAGCCCCGCTGTCATGGAAGCCCAAGGCTCGGTGCTGACCAACAAGTACGCCGAAGGCTATCCGGGCAAGCGCTACTACGGCGGTTGCGAATACGTCGACGTGGTCGAGCAGCTGGCCATCGACCGTGCCAAGGAACTGTTCGGCGCCGATTACGCCAACGTCCAGCCGCACGCCGGTTCGCAAGCCAACAGCGCCGTCTACCTGGCCCTGCTGTCGGCCGGTGACACCATCCTGGGCATGAGCCTGGCCCACGGTGGTCACCTGACCCACGGCGCCAACGTCAGCTCCTCGGGCAAACTGTACAACGCCATCCAGTACGGCATCGACGCCAACGGCCTGATCGACTACGACGAAGTCGAGCGCCTGGCGCTCGAGCACAAGCCGAAGATGATCGTTGCCGGCTTCTCGGCCTACTCGCAGATCCTCGACTTCCCACGCTTCCGCGAAATCGCCGACAAGGTCGGTGCCTACCTGTTCGTCGACATGGCCCACGTTGCCGGCCTGGTCGCTGCAGGCGTGTACCCGAACCCGGTGCCATTCGCCGACGTGGTCACCACCACTACCCACAAGACCCTGCGCGGTCCACGTGGTGGCCTGATCCTCGCCCGCGCCAACGCCGAGATCGAGAAGAAGCTGAACTCCGCGGTATTCCCGGGCGCCCAGGGCGGCCCACTGGAGCACGTGATCGCCGCCAAGGCCATCTGCTTCAAGGAAGCACTGCAGCCTGAGTTCAAGGCCTACCAGCAACAAGTGGTGAAAAACGCCCAGGCCATGGCCGGCGTGTTCATCGAGCGCGGTTTCGACGTGGTTTCCGGCGGTACCCAGAACCACCTGTTCCTGCTGTCGCTGATCAAGCAGGAAATCTCCGGTAAAGACGCCGACGCCGCCCTGGGTCGCGCCTTCATCACCGTCAACAAGAACTCGGTTCCAAACGACCCACGTTCGCCGTTCGTCACCTCCGGCCTGCGCTTCGGCACCCCGGCCGTGACCACTCGTGGCTTCAAAGAGGCCGAGTGTAAAGAACTGGCTGGCTGGATCTGCGACATCCTCGCCGACCTGAACAACGAAGCGGTGATCGACGCCGTTCGCGAGAAGGTCAAGGCCATCTGCGCCAAGCTGCCGGTATACGGCAAGTAAGCACAGCGTCATGATGTGAAAAAGCCCGGCTCAAGAGCCGGGCTTTTTTGTACCTGTAGGAGCGGGCTTGCCCCGCGATGCAATAGTGATCGCACCATCGCATCGCGGGGCAAGCCCGCTCCTACAGAGTCAAAGCCTCAAACCCTTCGCGAATCTTCGCCTCCGGCAAATCGTCGGCAATGAACACCATCACACTCTCGCGCACTTCCCCCTCTGCCCACTCAGTATCCCAGTCAAAGCCATAAAGCTTGAGCACGCCCTGGAACACCAGGCGCCGCTCCTCTGCGGCAATGTTCAGCACGCCCTTGTAGCGCAGCAGCTGCTTGCCGTGCTCCTCCAGCAACTGGCTCATGAAGTCGCTGAGGCGATCAATGTCCAGCGGCGTATCGGTGCGCAGCACCAGGCTGGAGATCCGATCCGGCGTCGCCGTCTGCACGACCGGGCGCAGGCTCAAACCGCCACCCAGGTCGGCATTGAGGTTGAAGCCGCGCACATCGAGCAATTCGGCCAGGTCGATCTTGCCATGCTCCACCACCCGAATCGGCGCACGACGGTTGATCCGCCCCAGGCGCTCGCTCAAGGCCTGGAAGCTGGCGCCATCGACCAGGTCGGTCTTGCTCACCAGCAGGCGGTCGGCAAAGCCGATCTGCGCCTGGGCAATGGTCTGGGTTAGGTGCAACTCAGCGTGCGCCGCATCCACCAGGGTGATGATGCCGTCGAGGAGGTAGCGCTCGCGCAGTTCTTCGTCGATGAAGAAGGTTTGCGCCACCGGCGCCGGGTCGGCCAGGCCCGTGCACTCGATTACCAGGCGGTCAAAGGCGATCTCGCCGCTGTCCAGGCGCTCGAGCAGCAGGTACAGCGCTTTGGTCAGGTCGGTGTGGATGCTGCAGCACACGCAACCGTTGGCCAGGGTCATGACCTGCACCGGTTCATCGCCCAGCAACTGCGAATCGATGCCGGCATCGCTGAATTCGTTTTCGATGACGGCGATCTTCAGGCCATGCTCGGCCTTGAGCAGGTGACGCAGCAAGGTGGTCTTGCCGGCGCCGAGAAAGCCACTGAGTACGGTGACGGGAATGGGAGATAACAAACCGAATACTCCTGAACGCTGAAAATGACTGTGGGAGCCCGGCGCGAACCAGGCTCCCACAGCTTTGTCACTTGCCTTGCATGCCGCTTTTCAACAGCACTTGGGCCCACCCTTGCCGCCGTAACGAGCCTCCTGGCGTTCGCGGAAGAACTCCTCGTAGGTCATCACCGGCTTGTCCGGGTGCTTGGTCTGCATATGCTCGACGTAGTTGTCGTAGTCGGGCATGCCGACCATCAGGCGGGCTGCCTGCCCCAGGTACTTACCCAGTCGACCGAGATCGTTGAACATCACTGCATTCCTCTTCGGTTACGCATCCGGCAGGGCCTGGAACGGGGACTCTTTGTCAGTCCGCTCTTTTTTGCCCAGGGCAGCGATGCCGACCTTGAGGGCGAAGAACAGAATGCTGAAGACCACGAACAGGAACAGGCCGGTCAGGGCCGCGTTGGTGTAGGCGTTGAAAATCACGTGCTGCATCTGGCCGATGTCCTTGGCCGGGGCCAGCACCTGCCCGGCGTCGAGCGCCGCGCTGTACTTGTTGGCCAGGGCCAGGAAGCCGACTGCCGGGTTCGGGTCGAACAGCTTGATGAAGCCGGCAGTGGTGGTGCAGATCAGCAGCCATACCGCAGGCACCAGGGTGACCCACATGTAGCGTTGGCGCTTCATCTTGATCAGCACCACGGTGCCGAGCATCAGGGCGATGCCGGCGAGCATCTGGTTGGAGATGCCGAACAGCGGCCACAAGGTGTTGATGCCGCCCAGCGGATCGATCACGCCCTGGTACAGCAGGTAGCCCCACAGCGCCACGCAACCGGCGGTGGCGAGCAGGTTGGCGCCCCACGATTCGGTGCGTTTGAGTGCAGGTACGAAGCTGCCCAGCAGGTCCTGAAGCATGAAGCGCCCGGCACGGGTACCGGCGTCCACAGCGGTGAGGATGAACAGCGCCTCGAACAGGATCGCGAAGTGATACCAGAAGGCCATGGTGTTTTCACCCGGCAGCACCTGGTGGAGGATCTGCGCGATCCCCACCGCCAGGGTCGGCGCACCGCCGGCACGAGCCAGGATGGTGTGCTCGCCGATGTCCTTGGCCACCGCTTCGAGGGCGTCCGGGGAAATGGCAAAGCCCCAGCTGCTGACGGTCTGCGCCACCGACACGACGTCGGCGCCAACCACTGCGGCCGGGCTGTTCATGGCGAAGTACACGCCTGGCTCGATCACCGAGGCGGCAACCATGGCCATGATCGCCACGAACGACTCCATGAGCATGCCACCGTAGCCGATGTAACGGGCGTTGACTTCGTTATCCAGCAGTTTCGGCGTGGTCCCCGAAGAGATCAGCGCGTGGAAGCCCGATACCGCGCCGCAGGCGATGGTGATGAACAGGAACGGGAACAGGGTGCCTTTCCAGACCGGGCCGGTACCGTCGGTGAACTGGGTCAGCGCCGGCATTTTCAGCTCGGGAGCGATGATCAGGATACCGATGGCCAGGCCGACGATGGTGCCGATCTTGAGAAAGGTCGACAGGTAGTCACGCGGTGCCAGCACCAGCCACACCGGCAGTACCGCGGCAACGAAACCGTAGCCCACCAGCATCCAGGTGATCTGCACGCCGGTGAAGGTGAACGCCGGGCCCCAGACCGGGTCGGCGGCAACCTGGCCCCCCAGCCAGATCGACAGCAACAGCAGCACCACGCCAATCAGCGAAATCTCACCGATATGGCCCGGGCGGATGTAGCGCATGTAGATGCCCATGAACATCGCGATCGGGATGGTCGCCATCACCGTGAACATGCCCCATGGGCTCTCGGCCAGGGCCTTGACCACGATCAGCGCCAGCACCGCAAGGATGATGATCATGATCAGGAAGCAGCCGAACAGGGCAATGGTGCCCGGAATCCGGCCCATTTCTTCGCGGACCATGTCGCCCAGCGAGCGGCCGTTGCGGCGGGTGGAGAGGAACAGGATCATGAAGTCCTGTACCGCACCGGCCAGCACCACCCCGGCAATCAGCCAGAGCGTGCCCGGCAGGTACCCCATCTGCGCCGCCAGCACCGGACCGACCAAGGGACCGGCACCGGCAATCGCGGCGAAGTGGTGACCGAAAAGAATGTGTTTGTTGGTCGGCACGTAGTCCAGACCGTCGTTGTTAAGCACCGCCGGAGTGGCCCGACGTGGGTCCAGCTGCATCACCTTGGTGGCGATGAACAGGCTGTAGTAGCGATAGGCGACCAGATAGATGGCCACCGAAGCGACGACAATCCACAAGGCGTTGATGGCCTCGCCACGACGCAGGGCGACCACACCCAGCGCACAGGCTCCTATGACTGCCAGCGCCAACCACGGAATGTGGCGTAGCAGGCTATTATTGTTGTTCATGGTTTGCTTCCAGCTAGTGGATAAAAGACAGCCTTTCGAGTCTAGCGATACTGGCAGGAAAGGCCAGCCCCCACGTTGGTCTAGAGCCCTCCAGCGTGGGTTGGACAAACCTCGTTATGCGCCCTTGCGCGGGCCTTGGCAAGTGCTGAGCTATAGTCAGGAAGAACCCCGGAGTGCCTGAACATGAGCGACCCCCAAGAACGTCGACGTTTCCAGCGAGTAGCCTTCGATAGCCCCACCGAACTGCGTCAGGGCGATCGGTACTGGCCGGTCGAGCTGATTGACCTGTCCCTCAAGGGCTTGCTGATCAAGTGCCCAGAACCTTGGGACCCCGACCTGACCCAGGACTTCGAGGCCCTTGTCCACCTGGGGGAGCAAGTAACGCTATGGATGCAGGTGGAACTGCGCCATGAGGAAGGCAATCGACTGGGTTTTGTTTGCCTGCGTACTGATATCGATTCATCGTGCCATTTGCGGCGTTTGGTCGAACTCAACCTGGCCGACAACCCCGAAATGATGCGTGAACTGCGGGAATTGATCGAAGATTAGAATCTGTTAGCACCCTAACCACCAGCCTACCCCTTGCTTTTCTGTCCATCTGGACAGCTTTTTCAGCCTCCCTGTCATTTCTCACGCAGCCTTGCGAGGGCTGCGCGCAGCTGTTGGAACGATCTCTGCATCCAGCCCTGAAGCCAAACCATAGGTAGGACTGTTCCTACGCAAATCTAAAAATTGTATACAATTGTTCTGGCATTCATGTGTAGGACTTGTCTACAGTAGCGCCACAACAATAAAACTGAGAACTTGCCCCATGAATACGTCCTCCCCTAGCACGTCTTCAGCCCAGCGTCCCGAAGACGAGAACCTGGGCCTTGGCGCCAACCTGGCTTATGGCCTGCAGCATGTTCTGACCATGTACGGCGGTATCGTCGCCGTGCCTCTGATCCTCGGCCAGGCAGCCGGCCTGGGCCCCGCCGATATCGGCCTGCTGATCGCCGCGTCGCTGTTTGCCGGTGGCCTGGCAACCCTGCTGCAAACTCTCGGCCTGCCGTGGTTCGGTTGCCAGTTGCCGCTGGTGCAAGGGGTGTCGTTCGCCGGTGTGGCGACCATGGGCGCGATCCTCAGCAGTGAAGGCGGTGGCGGCTTGCCCGGGGTATTGGGCGCGGTCATGGCGGCGTCGCTGATCGGTTTTCTGATTACCCCGGTGTTCTCGCGGATCACCAAGTACTTCCCGCCGCTGGTCACCGGTATCGTCATCACCACCATCGGCCTGACCCTGATGCCGGTGGCCGCACGCTGGGTGATGGGAGGCAACAGCAAGGCGCCGGATTTCGGCAGCATGGCCAACATCGGCCTGGCTGGCCTGACCTTTGTCATCGTCCTGGTCCTGAGCAAGCTGGGTAGCGCGACCATCTCGCGGCTGTCGATCCTGCTGGCGATGGTCATCGGCACCCTGATCGCCTGGTCGCTGGGCATGGCTGACTTCAGCAAAGTTCTCGACGGCCCGCTGGTGGCGTTGCCGACGCCGTTCCACTTCGGCATGCCGACCTTCCACATCGCCGCCATCCTGTCGATGTGCATCGTGATCATGGTGACCCTGGTGGAAACCTCGGCGGACATCCTCGCCGTCGGTGAAATCATCGACACCAAGGTCGATTCCAAACGCCTGGGCAATGGCCTGCGCGCCGACATGGCCTCGAGCATCCTGGCGCCGATCTTCGGCTCCTTCACCCAGAGCGCCTTCGCCCAGAACGTCGGCCTGGTAGCCGTGACCGGGGTCAAGAGCCGCTACGTGGTGGCCACTGGCGGGGTGATCCTGGTGGTGCTCGGCCTGCTGCCGATCATGGGCCGGGTGATTGCCGCGGTGCCGACCTCGGTACTGGGTGGCGCCGGCATCGTGCTGTTCGGCACCGTTGCCGCCAGCGGCATCCGCACTTTGTCCAAGGTCAGCTACAAGAACAACGTCAACCTGATCATCGTTGCCGCCTCCCTGGGCTTCGGCATGATCCCGATTGCCGCGCCGAACTTCTACGCGCAGTTCCCCAACTGGTTCGAGACCATCTTCCACTCCGGCATCAGCTCGGCTGCGATCATGGCGATCGTGCTCAACCTGGTGTTCAACCACTTCACCGCCGGCAACTCCGACCAGCAGTCGGTATTCGCCGCCGCCTACGAACGCACCCTCCACTACTCGGACATTTCCGCCCTGCGCGATGGTGACTACTTCGAAGACGGCAAGCTGTTCAACGCCGAAGGCAAGGAGGTACCGGTGATGAGCGAGGGCGAGCATGGAGAGCCGCCGGCGCGACGAGAGGCGATTTCGGAGCACTGATTGGGTTGCGCTTGATTCAACAGGGCCGGTGCTTATGCACCGGCCTTTTCTATTGCGCCGTTATTGATGCGCCGATGACAGCTGCTGGGTAATGAATCCCTCGGCGGTCAGCGCACGGATAACCCCACGCAAAAGGTAGCTGTGGGAAAAGCCCAAGGTGTATTGGCGGGCATTGGGCTTGATCGGGACCAGCATGCCGCGCTCAACCAGTTTCTTGATCTGATACGTACGTTGAGGGCCATTCAGTCCCGGCATCGCGGCTGCCAGGTCACTCGATCTGGCAATTGCGCTGTCACTATCGAGCAGCAACCGGAGCACTCCGTACTCAAGCTCGGTAAGCAACGCCCGCTCACGGGCATGGGCCAGTGCTGGAGACAGGATGGCCTGTTTCAAATAACGGTAATCCAATAATCGATCAAGCTTCCTGAGTTCGTCCAGAATGCCCCGCAGAACATACTCGCACCACCGCTCCTGCCCTTCAGCCGTACCGGCATCCGCTTGGGCAAGCATTTCGTAATAGCGTTCGCGGTCATTGCAAAACACCGCGGTCGGGTTGAGCAAACGCCCACCTGCAGCGACGTTGAATCCATATTTGATCAACATCACATAGGTCAATAACCGCACCACGCGGCCATTGCCATTGCTGAACGGGTGAATCCAACCGAATCGATGATGAGCGATGGCAACCTTCATCAGATCGTACTTTTGGGGATCCCTGCGATTGATGAAAGCAACCAGTTCCTCCATGTAACCTTGGACCTGCACCGGATCGGGCGGGAAATGGCTCGACTGGGCGATATGCACCTGTCCAGCGCGGAAACTGCCAGGGGTTCGATCCCCTTCCCTGTCGAGGTCGTCGACGGTAATGGCATGCAACTCTCGCAGCAGATGCAAACCGACGTCATCCGCCTCATTGAAATGGTCCTCGACAAAAGTCATGGCTTTTTCGATATTGGATATTTCGCGAAGCTGGTCCGATGCAGAGTCAGCCCCCTCCACTTTGCTTTCGACATAGTCCGCAAGTGTCGTGTGGTTACCTTCGATACGTGCCGAACCCAAGCTCTCTAGAAGGTGGAAAATGCTCTTGAGCTGGAAGAACAGACTGGAAGGTGTGGTGCCAGCAAGCCGATAGCGACGTAAGTGCTCAAGCTCCGTCAAGACATCCACCAATGGCGAGTCGAAGGAAGGGTTAAGCAGTGCCAGTTCGTGGTGCTTGAAAGTCGGCATGTCGAATTATCTCAAGAGCACTTCTTCAGTAAGTCAAAAAATAGCACATGAAAGCCCTGTAAATACTGGGTTTTATAAGAAAGCGCTTAAGCAATTATGTCAAAACACGGCGAGTAGCCAAGTCAAACGCTTGGTTACTGCAAGTCAAATGGCAAGCTGAACTCAGCCTGCAGCCAAATCCCCCGGGCCGCTGGCAAAGTAGCCATTCAGTTGCTGCAAATCCTGCGGTTCCAGCACCCCAGCCAGATAACGCAGCTGCAACCAGGCGCGCAGGTAATCGTAGCGCGCCTGCGCCAGGTCGCGGCGGGCGCTGTACAACTGCTGTTCGGCATCGAGCACGTCGAGGTTGACCCGCTCGCCACCGGCCACGCTTTTGCGCGTGGCCGTGATCAAGCCGCTGGCTGACTCGACCGCCAACTCATAGGCGCGGATCTTCGCCGTGCTGCTGGCACAGAGGTTGAACTGCTTGCGCAACTGATTGAGCGTGTCGGCAATCTGCCCATCCAGGCTGAAGCGCGCACTGTCGCGCTCGGCAGCCGCCTGGCGGGTGGCCGCCGACACGCCGCCGCCGGCGAACAACGGCAGGCTGACCTGGATGCCGATGCTGTCGGTGTCATAGCGCTGGTCGTAGCTGCTTTCGGAGCTGGAGCTGGATTTGCCGGTGCTGGCATAGGCACTCAGGGTCGGCAGGTGGCCGGCGCGCTGACGCTCGACGGCGTAGTCGGCGGCAACCAGGGCGTGACGCTGGGACGCCAGTTCGGCGTTGTGGGCCACGGCAAGATCCCGCCAGCTTTCGAAGCGCAGTGGCTGCAAGGGTTGAACGCGGAAATCACCATTCAACGGCGCCAGGTCGGCAACCTCCAGCGGCTCACCAATGATTGCCTGCAAGGCGCGCAGGGCCGCATCGAGGTTGTCGCTGGCCTCGATTTCCTGGGCCTGGGCCAGCTCATAGCGCGCCTGGGTTTCCAGCAGGTCGGTACGGGTACCCTCGCCGCCCTTGAGCAAGCGCCGATTCAGTTGCAATTGCTCGGCATAGGCACGGCGCTGGGCCTGGGCCAGGGCGATCTGCTCGTTGGCGAACAGCGCCTCACTGTAGGCGGCGAACACCCGCACCGCCAGCTCCTGGCTGCGGCTGCGAAAACGCTCGTCCGCCAGCAACGCCTTGGCCACACCCTGGCGGTACTCGGCCCAGGCACCATAGTCGAACAGCGGCTGTTGCACGGTCAGCGTCGAGGTGTAGCTGCGGTAGTCACGCTGGCTGGTGACGTTGCCACGGGCGTTGGTCTGGGTCACTTCGGAATCGTTGCGGGCATTGTTGTAGCGGTAGGACAGGTTCGGCAGCAACGCTGCCCGGCCGATGGCGCGGCTCTCAAGGCCGGCATCGCGCTCGGCGATGGCGGCATGGAAGGCCGGATCGTTGCGCAGGGCCAGGGCATAGGCATCGCCCAGGTCCACTGCAGCGGCCGACAGGCTGGTGCCCAACAACAGCAGGCATGACCACACTCGCATCGACATCATTCCTCCGCCAGGGCGACATGCACCCGGTCGGTCAACGGCTTGAACAGGTAATTGAGCAGCGAGCGCTCGCCGGTACGCACGAAGGCTTGCACCGGCATGCCGGGGCGGATGTCCTGGCCGGCCAGTTGCTGCAAACCGGCGTCACTGACCTTGGCGCGTACCTGGTAGTAGGGCTGCTGGGTTTTCTCATCGACCAGGCGGTCGGCCGAGACCAGGGTCAGCTCACCCTCGACCCGTGGCGTTTTGCTCTGGTTGAAGGCGACGAACATGATCTCCACCGGCAACCCCGGGTGCAGGCGGTCGACCAACTCCACCGGCGCACGGGCATCGATCAGCAACGGCGCATCGCTGGGAACGATCTCCATCAGTTGCTGGCCACGGGCAATCACCCCGCCATTGGTGAACACGCTCAGGCCCACCACCGTGCCGCTGGCCGGGGCGCGCAGCTGGGTGTTGGCCAGTTCGAAGGCGGCGCTGCGCAGGCGGTTGCCGAGGTCTTCGGCGCTGGACTGCATCTCGCTCAACTGCTGGCCGACTTCGCGCTGGTACTCCTGTTGCCGCTGGGCCATGCGCAGTTTCAGCTCCAGAACCTGGCGGCGGGTGCGGCCGATATTGCCCAGGTCCTCCGAAATCGCGCCGTTGATCTGCGCGTACAGGCGTTCGCTGTCGAGCAAGCGGTTGCGCGGGATGTAACCGTCGCGGGCCAGTTCACGCAGGCCCTGCAGTTGCTCATCGAGCGCGGCGCGTTGCTCCTGCTTGTGGCTCATCGAGCCCTGCACGCCGGCCAGCATGGCCTCGGCGCCGGCGATGTTCTCGCGCAGGCCGGCCAGCTCCATGTCCAGCGACTGGCGCCGGCTGTTACGCAACTGGCGCTGCAGTTCCAGGGCGGTGGCCACCCAGGGCTCGGCCGCCAGGGCCTGCAGCTCGGTCGGGAAGGTGATCGATGCCAGCCCGTCACGCTCGGCTTGCAGGCGCGCTTCACTGGCCCGGGCGTTAACGTACTGAACCCTTAACGAATCATGCTGGGCCTGAGCCTGGGTGGCGTCCATCTGCACCAGCACCTGCCCGGCACTGACACGGTCGCCGTCGCGCACCAGCAGACGTTCGATGGTGCCGCCCGTGGGATGCTGCACAGCCTGGCGACTGCCGGCGACCACCACGTTGCCCGAAACCGGCACGCCCTTGTCCAGCGGTGCCAAGGCGGCCCAGAGGATGAAACCGCCAAAACCACCGATCACCAGCCAGCGGCCCAAACGGCTGTGGCGGCGGGCATCGAGGGTCAGCAGGTTGTCGGGAATGGCATGCGCGTGAAGCGACTGAGGGACGGTCATGATCAGGATCTCGGGGTGCCGTAGCTCATGCTGACGCTGGCCGCGCTGCGTAGCGCCGGGGTGGGGGTGGGAATGCCGGCCGGCTTATGGCTGCGCTGCAGGTCCTGCAGCACCCGTGCGCTCGGACCGAAGGCCTGCATCTGGCCGTTCTGTAGCACCAGCAACTTATCCACAGCCGCCAGCAGGCTGGACTTGTGGGTAATCAGGATCAGCGTGCGCTGCTGCGCCTTGATCTGCTTGATAGCCTCAAGCAAAGCGCGCTCGCCAACATCATCCAGGTTGGAATTGGGTTCATCGAGCACGATCAGCGCCGGCAGGCCGTACAACGCCCGGGCCAGGCCGATGCGCTGGCGCTGGCCACCGGACAGCCCCGCCCCGCCTTCACCCAACTGGGTGTCATAAGCATTGGGCAGTTTCAGGATCAGCTCGTGCACACCGGCCCGTTGTGCGGCGGCCACCACCTGTTGCGAGTCGACCGCACCCAAGCGGGCGATGTTCTCGGCAATGCTCCCGGCGAACAGCTGCACGTCTTGCGGCAAGTAACCGATGTGGGTGCCGAGCAGGCCCTTGTCCCAGTGCTGCAGCTCGGCGCCATCCAGGCGCACCTTGCCGGCAGCCGGCAAGGCAGCGCCAACCAGCAAACGCGCCAGCGTCGACTTTCCCGAGCCGGACGCGCCAATAATCCCCAGGCTGTCGCCGGCCGCCAGCTCGAAACCGAGATTGACCAGGCACGGCTTGCGCGTGCCCGGCTGCATCGCACTGAGCTGCTCCACCAGCAAGCACCCGCTCGGTGCCGGCAACGGCATGCCGGCCGCGCGCGGCGGTTGCTCGCTGAGCAAACTGTACAACCGCTCATAGGCCTGGCGTGCCGACCCCCACTGGCGCCACACGGCAATCAGCTGGTCGATCGGCGCCAGCACCCGGGCCATGAGAATGGAGCCGGCGATCATCATCCCCGGGGTAATCAGTTGCTCGATCGCCAGCCATGCGCCCAGGCCCAGTACCAGCGATTGCAGGGCCAGGCGCAGGCCCTTGGACACTGCGGTGATCGCTGCCGTGCGTTCGCTGCCGAGGTTCTGGCGCAGGAGAAAACCGTGGTGCAACCTGGCCCAGCGCTGACGCACCGCCGCCAGCATGCCCATCGCCTCCATGACTTCGGCATTACGCAGGTTGGCGCCAGCCTGCTGTCCGGCCTGCTGCGACAGCTGCCCGGCTTCGGCGAATGGCGCCTGGGTCAGGCGCTCGTTGATCCAGGCGAGGATCGTCAACAACACGGCGCCAACCAGCGCCATCAACCCCAGCCAGGGGCTGAACAGGAACATCACCAGCAGGTACACCGGGAACCATGGCGCATCGAAAAAGGCGAACAGCGCCTGGCCGGTGGCGAACTGGCGCAAGGTGGTCAGGTCGCTGAGCACCTGGGTCGCCGCACCCTTGTGGCCGGCCAGGCTGGCCTGATAGGCGGCCTCGAACACGCGCGGGTTGAGGCGCATGTCCATCTGCGTGCCGAGACGGATCACCACCAGGCTGCGCACCCATTCCAGCAGGCCCATGAAGGCGAACAGGCCCAGCACCATCAGGCTGAGCATCAGCAGGGTCATCTCATTGCCCGAAGACAGCACCCGGTCGTAGACCTGCAGCATGTACAGCGCTGGTGCCAGCATCAGCAGGTTGATCACCGCAGTGAACAGGCCGATGTTGGCAAAGCCGGCGCGGCAGGCCTTGAGCGCCTGCAATACTTCGTTCGCAGGGCGGGAGCGGGTTGCTTTCATGAAGGACCTCAACAGGGCGAGCCCGCGGGCGGTTGACCTCGCCGGCGCAGGCTCGCAGAATTCGCACCACCGCCGCCTGGGCCCGGCAAAGACGCAGGCGGCGGGGTAAGCCAGCAGCGAATGGAGGAGTGATCTTCCATTCGCTTTTTTTTGCCTGGGGTCAGGCGGCCAGGGCAAAGTCCTCGGCCAGGGCTTGAACGCCCACCACATCAGCCGAAGCGACATTCAGCGGGCCACCGGCCAGGGCAGCGCTGATGGCGTCGAAGGTGTCGTCGGTGGATACGCCGTAACCGGCCAGCAGGTTGTCCAGCACGCCTTCCAGGGCCGAGGTGTTGCCCTGCATCAGGCCGTAGATCACGCTCTGCACTTCGTTGCCGGCGCGACCGGCGCCCAGCGCCGCCTCCAGGTCCAGGCCATTGAACGTGACCACTTCTTCGGCCAGGGTGAAGTTGCTGCCATTGCCGCCACCGAGCTTGTAACCCAGCGAAACGCTGTCCACTTCGCCCCACAGGTAGTGGTTCATGTTGCTGCTGGCCGGTTGGCCCGGGTTGAACACATAGTGCAGGCCGTTGGTGGTATCGCTGCTGGCTACGAAGGCGTAGTCGGAACCATTGGCACCGTGGGTCGCATACTGCTCGCCGTTGAAGCCGCCTTTGTTGAAACCGCCGGTGTTGCTGTAGCCATGACCTGCGGTGGCGAAACCGGCCGCCCAGGTGGCCAGGTAATCGTCAACGGTGTAGGAGGCGTACGCTGCATCGTAAGAAACGGAAAGGCTCATGTCTCATCCTCTAAATAGTTGAGGGTTGTGGTTCGAAGGCGTGTTCCATGCCTTCGGTGTTGCCCGGTATGGGCAATTCGGTCAGAACTTGTACTCGAGCATCCCGGTCAGGGTCCGGCCACGGGCCAGGGACAGGTTGTTGCTGTCGCCCATGGCCACGAAGTACGCCTGGTCGGTGAGGTTTTCCAGGCTCAGGGCCAGGTTCAGCTGCGGCGTCATCCAGTAGCTGCCGTACAGGTCGTAGACCTTGTACTGCGGCCACAGGGCCTGATCGAGGTAGGAGTAGTTGTGGGTGTCCAGGTTGGTGCCGTTGCCTTTGCTGTAACGCAGGCGGGCACCGACATCGAGCTGGTTGTCGAGAAAACGCAAACCGACGGTGAGCGAACCGCGATCAGCCGGCATGTAGGTGGCGTTACCCATGATGTCGCCGCAGCGGCTGTAGTTGTTGAGCTCTGCATTGTCGAACGCCTCGCTCACCGGCACCCGCCGCATGATGATGCGATTGCCGACCTTGAGCGGGCGCAGCACCGTGCCCACGCGCTTGAGATCCTTGGCTCCCCCCAGGTAGAACTGCGGCGAGCAGAACTCGTTGCTGCCGATCATGTGGGTGTAGCTGAGCTTGCTGTAGAACCGCCCGGCGTCGTAATCCACGGCGTATTCCACGCCACGGAACTGGGTCTGCTGCTGGTTGTTCTGGTACGCCATGCGTCCGGTCGAGGTGCCTGCTGCGGTCAGGCCCGGCACATCGACGTTGATATCGAGGAACGAGAAGTTGTCGATCCGGGTGTCGAAGTAAGCGACCTTCATGCCCAGCCGATCGCCTTCACGGAACAACGACTCCTTGAAGATGTTCACCCCCAGCTCCCAGTCGTGGGAGCGTTCGGCTTGCAGGAACGGGTTGGGGTAGACCATCTCGGCGCCACCGCCGCCGTGGGGACGGCCGGACATGAACACTTCGGTGACCGAGGGTGGCCGCCAGCCACGGCCCCAACGGGTGTACAGCTGCAGCCAGTCGACACCCGGCTTGACGGCAATGCCGAAGGTCGGCGAGAAGCGCCCTTCTTCCTGTGCCTCGTCAAACAGCAGGTGCGTCGCCGGCTTGCCCAGGTCGGCCTCAAACGGTCCGTCCGGGTACATCCACACGGTCATGCCGGTTTCACCCGTGAGCCGGTAGCGGTCATAGCGCAGGCCGGCATCCAGGGTCAGCCAGTTGCCGTGTTCGTACTGCACTTGCCCGAACAGGCTGGCCATGACGCGCTTGCCGCCCGGCGTCGACCCCTGAACGTAGGGGTAGGCTTCTTCGTTGCTGGCCGGCACGCGATCGGTGCGCGGCTTGAATTTGTCCTGGAACAGCTCGGTGCCGTAGTCGAACGTCAGCTGGTCGCTCGCCCCAAAGTAGAAGCGCGAGGTGTTCTGCAACTGCAGGCCCCAGGTATCGGTCTGGAAGCGATCGCTGTAGGCCGCATAGTAGTTTCCGCTTTGCGGGCTGGCATTGTTGCCGGCATTCCAGCGATCCTGGCGGGTGCTGACGAAATAGAGCTTGGCCCTAAAATCGATCAGGTCGCTGTCGGGGCTGAAGCTGTAGTCGAGGGCGACGTTCTTGGCATTGATGTCGTTGCTGCCGGAGCGCTGGTAGAAGTACTGGTCCTCGGTGTCGTTGAGCCAGGTCCAGGCATCCTTGCTGTCGGTGTCGGTCTCCATGTAGCTCAACTGCACGCGCTGATCCTGGGGCAGGTTCAGGCCCAGTTTGATCATCTGCGAACGGGTGACGCTGCCCATGTCTTCGACTTCACCCTTGAGCCAGTCGTCCCAGGCGGCGGGAAACTGGTTCTTCAGGCGAATCTCGGTGCCGAGGTTGTCTTCATTGTTGCTGCCCGCCCGGTAGTTGCCGAAATGGCGCTCACTGACGCCGAGCAAGACATCGCCGACTTCATTGCCGAACGCGAACAGCGCACTGCCATTGAAGTACGTGCCGTTACCCAGTTCACCGATACCGTGACCGGCGCGCAGGCGGCCGCCGTATTCCTTGCCGGCACCGAGAAACTCGCTGGCCTGCACGGTGTTGAAACTGGCAATACCACCGATGACCCCGGCGCCGCCCATGCCTGAGCGCGAACCTTTTTCGATCTCGACACTGCTGATGAACTCCGGGTCAACGAACATCACCCCGTTGCGCTGCTGGTGACCGTTGACGTTGAAGTTCTGGCGCATCCCGTCGATGTTCATGTTGACCCGGCCGTAGTCCTGCACGCCGCGGATATTCACCGACAGGCCCGGGTCGCGCTGGTTGACGGCGGTGTAGACGCCGGCGGTTTCTTCGAGCATGTCGGCGGCATGGCGTGGCGGGCGCTTGTCGATCTGCTCGCGGGTGATGACGCTGACCGAACGGGGAGTCTGATAAACCCAATCGGCATCGCTGTTCGAGTCGACATGCGTGGCGCCCAGCTCCAGCGCCTGGCCGTCGTCGCTCACCCGCTCCAGGCCGACCCGGTCGGAGCCGCTGAAGCGATAGCGCACGGGCGAGCCGCGCAACAACAGGCCAAGCCCTTCCTGTGCCGAATGCTCGCCGCGCAAGCCTTCACTGCGCAGGCCTGCCAGCTTGCGGCTGTCGAAGAACACCTGCACCCCGGCCTGTTCGGCGAAGGCCAGCACAGCACTGTCCAGGGCCTGGGCGGGAATGTCGAAGTGGATCAGCGCGGTGCGCTGGCTGGGTGTCGCGGGCTCGGCCGCCTGGACGCTGCCAATCCCCATCGGCAAGGTCCAGGCGCCCAGCATCAGGCTGCTGGCAAGGGCTACCCGACCGAGCGGTCGGGTGCGTCGTTGGTGTGGATTGCTCACGTCTGTTGCTCGCTGTGTTGGCGTTTTCTAGTAATGAAAATCAATCTCAACAAACAGACGTGCAACGTGGGGAAAGTCAGTAAAGAAATTTCAAAAGAAATTTAACCCGTGAACATCAGACGCCGCAGGTGAGCGCCGATTGCCCTTGTTTACGGTCCTTGCCGCTGTTTTCGATGATCGATGCCGTCACCGCAACCTCATCGCCGCTGGCCGACATGTCACCGTCTTCGGCCACCCGGTAGCCCAGTTTGCGAAACAGCGTACGCACCTGATCGGGCGGCGCATCAAAATAGATCCCGTGCCATTCATAGCCGATGAATACCGCCGTGACCTTGATGCCATGGAAGGGCAGGTCGACCGGGTAGCTCACCTCCTCTTCCTGCGCCTTGGCAGGCAGGGCCTGACGCTTGGCAATCGCCTTGTCGAAGTAAGGCTCAAGCGGTGCACCGAACTCGCAGGTGGCGGGGTCGAACTGCACCAGGTTGTCGTCGGCCGCCAGCACCTGAGTGCTGCACAATCCGAGCAGCAAGGCGCCGGAGAGGGATGAAGCAATACACGCGAGAAAACCACTGGCCATATCCCTGCCTTCAGATCATCGTGAAAACGCCAGTTTCGTGGAAAAAACCGCTGCCGACAATCGCCCGCCAAGGCACTCAATAGATCAGGGTCAGCCCCGGCAGATCCAGCCGACTGACCTTGAGTTCATCGGTCAGCAGGCCCAGCGCGGCGTCCAGGTTATCCAGACGAAACATGCCGCTGACTTCACGCCGTGCCAGGGCCTGATCGGTGATCAGCAGGTGCCCGCTACGATAGCGATTGAGTTGCGCGGCCACCTCAGCCAGCGGTTCGCGCTCGAACACCAGCACGCCGCGCTGCCAAGCGGTGGCACGACGCACGTCCTGCTCAGGCCACAGGCGAATACCGTGGGTCGTGTCGTAGCGCAGGCTCTGACCTTCCTTGAGCAACTGCTCGCCGCTGCCCGTTTGCGCGGCGTCCTGCAAGGTAACCGCAACACTGTGCTCGAGCATGCCGACCCAGGTGCCGCCATCAGGCTCGGGGCCCACCACGAAACGCGTGCCCAGGGCACGGCTGCTGCCCCCTGCCCGCTCGACCACGAAAGGCCGTTGTTCGGTGCCGGAGACCGGCGCAACAGTAAACACCGCTTCACCGGCCAACAGGCGCACACGACGTTCGCTGTCGCTGTAGGCCAGCTCGATGCCACTGTGACTGTCCAGGTCGACCTGGCTGCCATCGGGCAAACTCACCCGGCGCACTTCACCTTTGGCCGTTGCGTAATCGGCGTGCAATGCCAAGGAAACGCTGGGCAACTGATCCACAGCGACAACCGCCAGCACCCATGCAGCCGTAGCGCTCAATGCCCAGCGCAAGCGTGAACGGCGTCGGCGCCCGGCCAGTGGACGGGCCACGGCAAGCGACGCCCTTGGCGCACCCTGGTCAAGCGAGCCAAGACGGCCAAGGTCGGCCCAGGTCGCCTGGGCAAACGCCAGCGCCTGGGCATGGCGCGGATCACTGGCCAACCAGCGCGCCAGCGCCTGCTCCTGCTCGGTTCTCAACGGGCCGGCGCTGAGCAGCACCGCCCACTCGGCGGCCTGCTCGCGAATGGCTTGCTCTGGCGAGTTCTGGCTGGTCACACGGTTCTCTCGAGTTCTGGTTATATGAGTGCTGACGTCTGAAGGCGCATTTCCCAGTAAACCGTTCGTCATCCTGGTTCCTGCAGACACTGCATCACATAGGCCAAGGCCTTGGCCAGATGCTTCTGCACCGAGCTGTCGGAAATGTCCATCGCGCGCGCCACCTCGGCGTGGGTCATGCCTTCCAGGCGGTTGAGGCGGAACACGTCCTGGGTACGCGGCGGCAAGTCGGCCAGCGCCCTGCGCAGGCGGCGCATGTGCTGTTCAGTGGCGGCATGTTCATCCAGGCCCGGGCGGTCTTCGACGATGGTTTCCAGTGCCTCGTGAGGCACCGAATCGGTCTTGCGCCGTTGCTGCTGACGAACATGATCGATCATCAGGTTGTGCGCAGTGCGATAGAGATAGGCCGGGGTGTTGTCGATCCGTTCATGGCCCTGTTGCTCGGCCAGGCGCAGAAAGCTCTCCTGCACCAGGTCGGCAGCCAGTTGCGGATCACGCACCTTGCGCGTCAACACCCCCTGCAAGGTTCTCGCGTGCTTGAGGAACAGCCGCTTCAAGTCGGACTCCGCCACGCGAACTCCCTGTGGATGGCCGGAAGAAGGCGGTATGCTACTCGTTAGTGAGAATCACTTGCAACTTCACCCCGGCACGCCTTGCACGCGCCGGGGTGCGCAGGTCACTCGAACAGCGCGTCCAGTGCCTGCTCAAGCCGGGTCACGGCAATCACCTGCAATCCGGGCGGCGCTTCCTTCGGTGCGTTGCCCTTGGGCACGATGGCACGCTTGAAGCCATGCTTGGCCGCTTCCTTCAGACGCTCCTGGCCACTGGGTACCGGGCGTACTTCGCCGGACAGGCCGACCTCGCCAAACACCAGCAGGCCGTTGTCCAGCGGGCGGTTGCGCAGGCTGGACATGATCGCCGCCATCAGCGCCAGGTCGGAGGCTGTCTCCAGCACCTTGACCCCGCCGACCACGTTGAGGAATACGTCCTGGTCGTGGGTAGGGATGCCGCCATGGCGATGCAGCACCGCCAGAAGCATCGCCAGGCGGTTCTGGTCCAGGCCGAGGGTAACCCGCCGCGGGTTGGACAGGTGGCTGTCATCGACCAGCGCCTGTACCTCCACCAGCATCGGCCGGGTGCCTTCCCAAGTGGCCATGACCACACTGCCCGGCACCTCTTCCTGGGCACGCGTGAGAAAGATCGCCGACGGGTTGGAAACTTCCTTCAAGCCACGGTCGGTCATGCCGAATACACCCAGCTCGTTGACCGCGCCAAAACGGTTCTTCACCGCGCGTAACAGGCGCAGGCGGCCGTCGGACTCGCCCTCGAAATACAGCACGGTATCGACCATGTGCTCGAGCACCCGCGGCCCGGCCAGCGCGCCTTCCTTGGTCACGTGACCGACCAGGAAGATCGCCGTGCCGCTCTGCTTGGCATAGCGCACCAGCAACGCCGCACTCTCGCGCACCTGGGAAACGCCGCCGGGAGCCGACTGCAACTGTTCGGTGAAGATGGTCTGGATCGAGTCGATGACCATCACCTTGGGCTTCTCGACCCGCGCCGTGGCGATAATGGTTTCGATGCAGGTTTCGGTCATCACCCGCAGTTTGTCCTGGGGCAGGCCCAGGCGCCGGGCACGCATCGCCACCTGTTGTTGCGACTCTTCGCCGGTGACATACAGCGCCGACATGCGCGTGGCGATGGCGCACAGGGTCTGCAGGAGGATGGTCGACTTGCCGATCCCCGGGTCGCCACCGATCAGCACCACCGAGCCATCGACCAGGCCGCCGCCGAGCACCCGGTCCAGTTCGGCGCTGGCGGTGGTGAAGCGCGGGATTTCTTCGACGCTGACTTCGGCCAGGGTCTTGATCTGCGCCTGTTGCCCAGCCCAGCCGGTGCGCCCGCTGGGGGCCGCGGCGGCGCCGCTTTCCAGCACGGTCTCGACCAAGGTGTTCCAGGCGCCGCATTCAGCGCATTGCCCGGCCCATTTCGGGAAGGTGGCGCCGCACTCGGTGCAGCCGTACATGCGCTTGGCCTTGGCCATGGGACGGTCCTCTGGAAAAAGGCACCATCATAGCCGACCTCGACAGCCTGGGCGGGCACAGAAAACCACAAAACTATTCGGTATAACCGCAGTCTGTTGCAGCAGCGCGGAGCATGAAGCGCATAGCTGATTTACACTGCGTTTACCAATCTCATCTGTTACAAGGAATAAACCATGGGCGTGCTCAGTGAATTCAAGGCCTTCGCGGTCAAAGGGAATGTCGTCGATATGGCCGTCGGTATCATTATCGGTGCCGCCTTTGGCAAAATCGTTTCATCTTTCGTAGGTGATGTGATCATGCCACCGATCGGTCTGCTGATCGGCGGCGTCGATTTCAGTGACCTGGCGGTAACCCTCAAAGCCGCCGAAGGCGACATACCGGCCGTGGTAATGGCCTATGGCAAATTCATTCAGACCATCCTCGACTTCATCATCGTCGCCTTCGCGATCTTCATGGGCATCAAGGTCATCAACCGCCTGAAACGCGAAGAAGCCGCCGCACCCACCCTGCCGCCGGTACCCAGCAAAGAAGAAGAGCTGCTCACCGAGATCCGCGACCTGCTCAAGGCGCAGAATCGGCAACCCTGAGTGCAGGGATAAAAAAACGGCGCCTGCGGGCGCCGTTTTGCTTGCGGCTTACCAGTAGGTCTCGACGGCTACCTGGCCGGGGCGGCGGCTGAGGCTGAGGTTCATGTCGCATTGTTTGAGCACTTTGCGGGTGTCATCGACCATCTGCGGGTTGCCGCAGAGCATCACCCGCGAATGTTCCGGGGTCAGCGCCAGGCCTGCTGCGCGTTCCAGATCGCCATTCTCGATCAGGGTGGTGATGCGCAGGTTCAGGGCGCCGGGATGCTGTTCACGGGTAACGATCGGGATGAACTGCAGCTTGCCGGCAAATTCCGCCAGGTAGTCGCGTTGCTCAAGGCCCGCGATCAGCTCCAGGTACGCCAGCTCCCGGGCTTCGCGCACCGAGTAGACCAGCTTGATCGATTCGAAGCGCTCCCACACCTCGAAGTCCTGGAGGATCGACAGGAACGGCGCAATACCGGTGCCGGTTGCCAGCAGCCACAGGTCGCGGCCGTCGACAAAGCGGTCGAGGGTCAGGTAACCAAAGGCCTGGCGATCGATCAGCAGGCTGTCGCCTTCGCCCAGTCGGCTCAGTTCACTGGTGAACTCACCGCCCGGCACCACGATGGAAAAGAAATCCAAGTGCTCGTCGAATGGCGAGGACACCATCGAATAAGCGCGCCAGACCACGCTGCCGTCAGCCTTGGTCACCCCTAGGCGGGCGAACTGGCCGGCACGAAAACGAAAGCCCTGGTCGCGGCTGGTACGCAGGCTGAACAGGCTGGGGGTCAGTGGCTGGACGTCGAGCAGCGTCTGGCGGGTGAACTTTTCAGCACTGGCAGTCATGACTCGCTCCAAAGAAAAGATGGCCCAGTGTCGCGCAAACGCTGCGGGATAAACACCGTTGGTTTGTAGTGGCATCGACCAGTGGCGTGGTCAGTACCAGTGATAGCCCATTGATTTCAAACTGATATCAAACAACTACGCCACTGTGTGCTAAAGAACATCCCTGTAGAAATGTTCACATTTCTATAGCCAAAAAACCCAACAAAATCGTGGGACATTTCCTACACTACTTTCCACCTTTATTCAGTTGTTGGATCCATCAACGAGAGACTGGCCCCATGCCGCACTGGAAAGAACAGCAGCTAGAGCAGTTGCTGGGTGAAACCGACGAACAACGGATGTTTGAGCTCGCGGTTTCCCTGGCCCAGCAATTGGGCATGGAGTACCTGGCCTTCGGCATGCGCGTGCAGATCGCGACTCTGGCGCCTCAACTAAGAACCTTCAACAATTATCCCGACGCCTGGAACGAACACTACCAACGCTGCAACTACCTGGACATCGACCCAATCGTCGCCCACGGCCATCGTTCGCTAATGCCGATCCTGTGGTGCGATGACCTGTTCCGAGAGACGCCTCAATTCTGGGAAGACGCCCAATCCCACGGTCTGCGCCATGGCTGGAGCCAGTCGGCACACGATATGCGTCACAACGAAAGCATGCTCAGCGTCGCCCGCAGCCAACAAGCAATCAGCCTCGAAGAGCTCTACGACAAGGCCGGCCAGACGATCTGGCTGTGCAACCTGCTGCATACGCTGATGATTGACCGGCAGCCGGGGCACGAAACACCGGCCTGCAATTTATCCGCGCGGGAGACCGAAGTACTGAAATGGTCTGCCGCCGGCAAGACCGCCGCCGATATCGCCTGCATCCTTTCGCTGTCGCAGAGCACGGTGAACTTTCACATCCGCAGCATCATCAGCAAAACCAACGCGAGCAACAAAGCCGGCGCGATCGCCATTGCGGCGATGCGTGGCCTGATCTGAGCCAACAGCCCCGTCCCCCTGCAAAGCACGGTAGAATCACGGCCCTGTAGAGCGCGCCACGCGCGCACATCAATGCCCCAGAGCCTTACACCATGCCCCTGCTGACCAGCCCTTTCGCCGAACTCGACCTGCTTCGCCAGCCCGAGCAAGCCAACGACCCCCTGCAAGCCTTCGATGCTGCCGACGAGTATTTGCTGGAGCACCTGGCCGAACAGTCACCGACGGCGAGTACCCGGGTGCTGGTGCTCAATGACAGCTTCGGTGCCCTGGCCACCAGCCTGGCCCCCCATGTAGCGGTGCTCAGCAGCGGTGATTCGCACCTGGCGCATCTGGCCCTGGAAAAGAACCTGGTGCGTAACGGCCTGGCCTTCGATGCAGTACCGTTCGTGGCGGCCAGCAAGCCGTGGCAGGGGCCGTTCGACCGGGTGCTGGTACGTGTGCCCAAGACCCTGGCGTTGCTCGAGGAGCAACTGATCCGCTTGCAGGGCCAACTGACGCCCGGCGCGCAAGTGGTTGCCGGCGCCATGATCAAGCACCTGCCCCGCGCGGCGGGTGATCTGCTGGAGAAGTATATCGGCCCGGTGCAGGCATCGCTGGCGAAGAAAAAGGCCCGGCTGCTGATTGCCACCTTCGAGCCAAAGCCGGCGTTCACCTCCCCTTACCCGACCCGCTATCAACTCGACGCGCCACACCTTGAGCTGCTCAACCACGCCAACGTGTTCTGCCGCGAAGGCCTGGATATCGGTACCCGGGCGTTCCTGCCGCACCTGCCCAAAGACCTCGGCGATGCACGGGTCGCGGACCTGGGCTGCGGCAACGGCGTGCTGGCGATCGCCAGCGCCCTGGCCAACCCGCAGGCGCAGTACACCCTGGTCGATGAATCGTACATGGCGGTGCAATCGGCACTGGAGAACTGGCAGGTGGCGCTGGGCCAGCGTGAAGTCACTGTACGCGCTGACGACGGCCTGGCCGGGCAGCCGGCACAGTCGCTGGATGTGGTGCTGTGCAATCCGCCGTTCCACCAGCAGCAGGTGGTCGGTGACTTCCTCGCCTGGCGGATGTTCCAGCAGGCTCGTGAGGCATTGGTGGTCGGCGGCGCACTGTACATCGTCGGCAACCGTCACCTGGGGTATCACAGCAAGCTGGCGCGCTTGTTCCGCGGGGTCGAGCAGGTGGCGGCGACGCCGAAGTTCGTGGTGCTCAAGGCGCGTAAATAAACCAGCACCGCGTCACCTGCATCGCTGGCAAGCCAGCTCCCACCATAGACCGGTGTCCACTGGCCCTGTGGGAGCTGGCTTGCCAGCGATGAGGCCCTAAAAAAAACCCTCCGCAGCTGACGCTGCGAAGGGCTGTAAATCCGCCGCAAGGCGGGATGGGAAATATCGTTTCAGTGCGTGCTCAGTCCGGCCGCACTCATGAACAGGCGCATCAGCCAGGCCACCAGGGCCAGGCTCAGCACACTGCCCACCCAGATCAGCGCCAACCAGCCCAGGCGCTGCCAGAGCGGTTTCTTCTCTTCGTCAATCGTGCCTTTGCCAGTCATTGCCATGCTCCCCTAGTGGTAACCATCTTCGTGGGTCACCTTGCCGCGGAACACGTAGTAGCTCCAGAAGGTGTAACCGAGGATGAACGGGATGATGAACAAGGTCCCGACCAGCATGAAGCCCTGGCTCTGCGGTGGCGCAGCAGCATCCCAGATCGAGATCGACGGCGGGATGATGTTCGGCCACAGGCTGATGCCCAGGCCGCTATAACCAAGGAAGATCAGCACCAGGGTCAGCAGGAACGGGGTGTAGTGAGCATTACGCGCCACCGCCCGGAGCAAACCGTAGAGGGTCACCAGCACCAGGATTGGCACCGGCAGGAACCAGAACAGGTTCGGCAGGCTGAACCAGCGCTCGGCAATGTCCGGATGGGCCAGCGGCGTCCAGATGCTGACGATACCGGTCACCGCCAGCAGCACCAGGGCCAGCGGGCGCGCCAGGTCATGCATCTGCAGCTGCAGTTTGCCTTCGGTCTTCATGATCAGCCAGGTGCAGCCGAGCAAGGCGTAGGCGACGATCAGGCCCAGGCCGCAGAACAGGCTGAACGGGGTCAACCAGTCGAGGCTGCCGCCAGCGTAGTTGCGATCGACCACCTCGAAGCCTTCGATGAAGGCGCCCAGCGCCACGCCCTGGAAGAAGGTCGCCGCCAGCGAGCCGCCGATGAACGCCTTGTCCCACAGGTGGCGCTTGGCCGCAGTGGCCTTGAAGCGGAACTCGAAGGCCACGCCGCGAAAGATCAGCCCGACCAGCATCAGCATCAACGGCAGGTACAACGCCGAGAGCACCACTGCGTAGGCCAGCGGGAAGGCGCCGAACAGCGCCGCACCACCGAGCACCAGCCAGGTTTCGTTACCGTCCCAGACCGGCGCCACGGTGTTCATCATCACATCGCGGTCCTGCTCGCCCTTGACGAAGGGAAAGAGAATGCCGATGCCCAGGTCGAAGCCGTCCATGACCACGTACATCATGATGCCGAAGATGATGATGATGGCCCAGATAAGCGGAAGATCAATGCCCATGATTCAGTTCCCCTTGTTCAGGCTGGCGGGCTCGCCATTGTCATGGTCGTCATCGGCGGCGGACAGCGGCCGGGCGGGGGTGCGTTGCTGGCCAGGGCCACCGGGATTGGTCTCGTCGCCTTCACCGGTTTTCGGCCCTTTGCGCACCAGGCGCATCATGTAGCCCAGGCCAGTGCCGAACAGCGCGAAGTAGACCACCACGAACATCACCAGGGTCAGGCCGAGCTGGCCGTAGCTGTGGTTCGAAGCGCCATCGGCGGTACGCATCAGGCCGTAGACCACCCAGGGCTGGCGACCGATCTCGGTGGTGAACCAGCCGGCGAGGATCGCGATCAGGCCGGACGGCCCCATCCACAGGGTCAGGTACAGGAACGGCCGCGAGCTGTAGAGCTTGTCGCTTTTGCGCAGCCACAAGCTCCAGAGGCCGACGAAGATCATCAGCATACCGAGGCCGACCATGACCCGGAACGACCAGAACACGATGGTCGAGTTAGGCCGGTCTTCTTTCGGGAACTCCTTCATCGCCGGCACTTGCTTGTCCAGGCTGTGGGTCAGAATCAGGCTGCCCAGCGCCGGGATTTCCAGCTTGAAGCGGGTGGTCTCGGCCTGCATGTCGGGGATGCCGAAGAGGATCAACGGGGTCGGTTCGCCCGGCACGTTTTCCCAGTGGCCTTCGATCGCAGCAATCTTCACCGGCTGGTGCTTGAGGGTGTTGAGGCCGTGGAAGTCGCCGATCACTGCCTGTACCGGGGCCACGATCAGGGCCATCCACATGGCCATCGACAGCATCTTGCGGATCGCCGGGTTATCGCGGCCGCGCAACAGGTGCCAGGCTGCCGAAGCGCCGACGAAGAACGCCGTAGCCACAAAGGCGGCCGTCGCCATGTGCGCCAGTCGGTAGGGGAACGACGGGTTGAAGATCACTGCGAACCAGTCCACCGGAACGACCACGCCGTTGACGATTTCGTAGCCCTGCGGGGTCTGCATCCAGCTGTTGGAAGCAAGGATCCAGAAGGTCGAGATCAAGGTGCCGATGGCCACCATGACCGTGGCGAAGAAGTGCAGGCCACGGCCGACACGGTTCCAGCCAAAGAGCATGACGCCAAGGAAACCGGCCTCGAGGAAGAAGGCCGTGAGTACTTCATACGTGAGCAGCGGGCCGGTGACGGAGCCGGCGAAGTCGGAGAACTTGCTCCAGTTGGTGCCGAACTGGTAAGCCATGACCAGGCCGGAGACCACCCCCATGCCGAAGTTGACGGCAAAGATTTTCGACCAGAAATGGTAAAGGTCACGGTAGACGCTGTTGTTGGTTTTCAGCCACAACCCTTCGAGAACAGCCAGGTAGCTCGCCAGGCCAATGGTGATGGCCGGGAACAGGATGTGAAAGGACACGGTAAACGCGAACTGAATTCGGGCGAGATCTAGAGCCTCTAATCCGAACATAGTGCTTCCTCTGTCAGGTAATCCGGCGTCAGGCGATGGCCTTGGCGCCAACTGCCCCCACGGTAGTTGAGTGCGGCAAGTTGGAATTGTTCTGTAAACATCACATCGCAGGGAATTCGGCCGTCTGGCCCTACCGTTGCAAATGAAACAATTGATCCAGATCAACGGTTGCCTGAAAGGATAGTCCTGAACGGACTGCGCGCTTGTGTGGTTGATTGCCGCGTGACCGGTTGTCTCACCCCCTTTACCGCGCCCTAAAACAGTGCGCTAACCGCACGCAGGCCGAACTCCTCGCAACCTACTGTTACAAAGTGATGATAATCTGCACCGCCGATCCCTTCGCCGAGGCTCTGTTTCGCCGATGTCAGACCCTGTTCTGCTACTGCGTCATCACCGTCCCTTCCTGGCCTTCTGGCTGGCCCGGGTGTTTACCGCCAGTGGTTTCCAGATGCTCACCGTGGCGATCGGCTGGCACCTTTACCAGTTGACCGGCAATGTCCTCGACCTGGGCCTGGTGGGACTGGTGGAGTTCGCCCCGCGGGTGCTGTTCATGCTGCACACCGGGCACGTTGCCGACCGTTATGACCGGCGCCGGGTCGCGGCCTTGTGCCAGAGCGCCCAGGCCATGATCGCCCTGGTGCTGGTGGTTGCCAGCAGCACCAACAGTGTCAGCCGCGAACTGATCTTCCTGTTGGCGTTTTTGCTCGGCAGCGCACGCTCGTTCGAAATGCCGGCAACTCAGGCGCTGCTGCCGAACGTGGTGCCTTCCGAGCTGTTCCCGCGTGCAGTGGCCGCTTCTGCCTCGGCGATGCAGGCAGCAACGATCGTGGCGCCGGCGGTAGGCGGCTTTCTGTATGCCTTCGGCAGCGTCTGGGTGTATGGGCCGACGGTGGCGCTGTACCTGATCGCCTGTGTACTGACCCTGGGCCTGGTCTCCCGTCAGCAACCGGGCAACCAGGGCCGCGCCAGCCTCGAATCGTTGATGGCCGGGATTCGCTTTATCCGCAGCCGCCCGGACATTCTCGGCGCCATCTCCCTGGACCTGTTCGCCGTGCTGCTGGGCGGCGCCACCGCACTGCTGCCGGTGTTTGCCAAGGACATCCTGCTCACCGGCCCATGGGGCCTGGGCCTGCTGCGCTCGGCGCCGGCGGTGGGCGCCTTGCTGATGTCGCTATGGCTGGCGCGCTTCCCGGTGGAGCGCAAGGTCGGGCGGGTGATGTTCACTGCCGTCGGCGTGTTTGGCGTGGCGACCATCGCCTTTGGCCTGTCCACTTCGTTCTGGTTTTCCCTGGCCGTGCTGGCGGTGCTGGGTGCCGCCGACATGATCAGCATGGTGATTCGCGGCGCCTTCGTGCAACTGGAGACCCCGGACGAGATGCGGGGCCGGGTGAGTGCGGTGAACGGGCTGTTCATCGGTGCGTCGAACCAGCTCGGTGAGTTCGAGTCGGGGGTGACGGCGCACTGGTTCGGCACGGTGCCGGCGGTGGTGCTGGGCGGGGTCGGGACGCTGCTGGTGACCGGGGTGTGGATCAAGCTGTTCCCGACCTTGGCTGGGCGCGATCATATGCAGAACAGGCCCGAGGATTGACCTCAGGGGCCTCATCGCTGGCAAGCCAGCTCCCACAAGTCCGGTGCATGCAAAACCTGTGGGAGCTGGCTTGCCAGCGATAGGGCCAGCACTGTCACACCCGCAACAGGCCTGCCACCCGCTTGCGCAGCGCCCGCCCCGCCACCTGTTCAACCAGCACCAAGGCAAACTCCAGCGCCGCCGCCGAGCCCTGCGCGGTGATGCAATTACCATCCACCACCACCGGCTGATCGACAAAACTGCACCCGGACAAGCCCTGGCTGACACCTGGATCACAGGTCATGCGCCGCTGACGCAACACGCCATAGGCCTGCAGCGCCAAGGGCCCTTCGCCGATCGCGGCAAAAAACTTCCCGGCCTTGGCCTGATCCTTCACCTGCTGCGCCAGCGGCTGGTGGGCAGTCATGTGCTGTGCGCCTTTTTCGCCCCCGGGCAAGACCATCAGGTCAAACGGCTGGGCCAGCAGGTCGACCAGCATGCCGTCGGCGGTCAAACGCGTGCCACGGGCACAGGTGAGCATCCGCCGGCCTTCAATGCTGGCCACCACTACTTCCAGTTCGGCGCGGCGCAGCACGTCGATCAGGGTCACGCTTTGCAAGTCATCCACGCCTTCGGCGACGACGATCAGGGCTCTGTGGGTCATCAACTGCTCTCCGCCGGGGTATCTAACAAGCGTAGTCGCTCACAGCGCCAGGGTCAGTTGACACTCATACCCCTTGCGCGCGCGGTAGCCATCACCACTGTCGACCCAGCCGGTGGCCCGGTACAAGGCCAGGGCGGCGTGGTTGCCCGGGTCCACCGATAGCTGCAGGCAGCGCACCGCGGGCCACAGGTCGCGCACCAGGCCCGGCAATGCCTGCATGCAGAATCGCCCCAGACCACGCCCCTGCAGGCGTCGATCCACCTGCAAGGCATTGACCGTCGCGGCATCGACCCTGGCCCAGGGCGCCAGGAACGCCCCGCGCTGGAGCAACAGGAAGGCACGCGGCACGGCCTCCACCAGCAGCGCCACGCCGCGCAGGTCAGGGCTGTCTTTACTGTGCAGGATGTACAGCGCGCCGGCCATATCACCGGCATAGCGCTGCTGCTCGGGCTGCACCTGGATGTCGATCAGCCGATCGCGCTGGGCCGGGGTGAGGTCGCGGTAGTCGATCAGTTGCACAGCGTGGTCTCGTAAGGGGGGAACGGCGCAGAACCTGCAGATATCTGCAGTGTATCGCGACATTAATTACCGCTGCCTGAGCATGCTGGTATGATGCGCGGCTTTTTTCCGACCCAGGGAAAAACCACAGTCTCCCGGTACAGTCTGTGCTTTGCTAACTGGGTCGATACATTCACGGCGCCGGGAGCGCCACGGGGAGCAGGCATGCTGGAAAGGCTGTTTCAACTAAAAGCACACGACACCAATGTCCGCACCGAGATTCTCGCGGGCGTGACCACCTTCCTGGCCATGGCCTACATTCTGTTCGTCAACCCGAGCATCCTCGGCGAGACCGGCATGGACAAGGGCGCGCTGTTCGTCGCGACCTGCCTGGCCGCGGCCATCGGCTCGACCACCATGGGCCTGATCGCCAACTACCCGATCGCCCTGGCACCGGGCATGGGCCTGAACGCCTTCTTCACCTACACCGTGGTCCTGCACATGGGCCACACCTGGCAGGTGGCCCTGGGCGCGGTGTTCATCTCGGCCGTGTGTTTCTTCCTGCTGTCGATCTTTCGCATCCGTGAATGGATCGTCAACAGCATCCCGTTGCCGCTGCGCTCGGCGATTGCCGCCGGTATCGGCCTGTTCCTGGCGCTGATCGCCCTGCACAACGCCGGCATCGTCGTCGATAACCAGGCGACCCTGGTGGGCCTGGGCGATCTGAAGAAGCCAGCGCCGATCCTCGCCACCCTGGGCTTCTTCCTGATCGTTGCGCTGGAGGCCATGAAAGTCCGTGGCGCGGTGCTGATCGGTATCCTGGCGGTAACCGTGGCCTCGATCGGCCTGGGCTTCACCCCGTTCAACGGCGTGGTGTCGATGCCGCCGTCGCTGGCGCCGACCTTCCTGGAACTGGACATCAAGGGCGCGCTGGACGTCGGCCTGATCAGCGTGATCTTCGCCTTCCTGTTCGTCGACCTGTTCGACAACTCCGGTACCCTGATCGGCGTCGCCAAGCGCGCCGGCCTGATGCGCAAGGACGGCCACATGCCGAAAATGGGCCGTGCGCTGATCGCCGACAGTACCGCCGCCATGGCCGGCTCCCTGCTGGGCACCTCGACCACCACCAGCTACATCGAATCCGCTGCCGGCGTGAGTGCCGGTGGCCGTACCGGCCTGACCGCCATCGTCGTGGCCATTCTGTTCCTGCTGGCGTTGTTCTTCGCACCGCTGGCCGGTAGCGTGCCGGCCTTCGCCACCGCCCCTGCGCTGTTGTTCGTCGCCGTGTTGATGGCTTCGGGCCTGGCTGAAATAAACTGGGACGACATTACCGAAGCCGCGCCGGTGGTGGTTACCGCCCTGGCCATGCCGCTGACCTACTCGATCGCCAACGGCATTGCCTTCGGTTTCATTGCCTGGACCGCGATCAAGCTGCTCTCTGGCCGTGCCCGTGACCTCAACGCGGCGCTGGTGATCCTCTCGATCCTGTTCGTCATCAAGCTGGGCTGGTTCAACGCATGAGTGCTGTCTTCGATCCTTCGACCTACACCCAACAGCTCGACGCCAAGGTCGCGCGCCTGCGCGAGCTGCTGGCGCCGTTCGCGGCTCCCGAACCTGCGGTGTTCGACTCGCCGCGCGAGCACTATCGCCTGCGCGCCGAGTTTCGCCTGTGGCGCGAAAACGAGCAGCGCTTCTACGCAATGTTCGCCCCGGGCGAGAAGTACACGCCGATCCTGATCGAAGACTTCCCGATTGCCAGCCAGCAGATCAACGACCTGATGCCACGGCTCAAGGCCGCCTGGCAGGCCAGTTCGGCGCTGAGCTTCAAGCTGTTCCAGGTGGAGTTCCTCACCACCCTGGCAGGCGATGCAATGATCACCCTGTGCTACCACCGCCCGCTGGACGAGCACTGGGAAGCCGCCGCGCAACAACTGGCCAGCGACCTGGGCGTGAGCATCATCGGTCGCTCCAAGGGCAAGCGCGTAGTGATCGGTCGCGATTACGCCGTCGAAGAGTTGCAGATTGCCGGGCGCACCTTCCGCTACCGCCAGCCTGAAGGCGCCTTCACCCAGCCCAACGGCGCGGTCAACCAGAAGATGCTCAACTGGGCGTATGAGGCCCTGGGCGAGCGCGAGGACGACCTGCTTGAGCTGTACTGCGGCAACGGCAACTTCACCCTGCCGCTGGCCACCCGGGTACGCAAGGTACTGGCCACCGAGATCAGCAAGACCTCGGTGAATGCCGCCCTGCACAACCTCGACGACAACGCTGTGGATAACGTGCGCCTGGTGCGTTTGTCGGCTGAAGAGCTGACCGAAGCACTGAACGAGGTCCGGCCATTCCGCCGCCTGGAAGGCATCGACCTCAAGAGCTACCAGTTCGCCAGCGTGTTCGTCGACCCGCCGCGCGCCGGCATGGACCCGGACACCTGCGAGCTGACCCGACGCTTCGACAACATCCTGTACATCTCCTGCAACCCGGAAACCCTGGCGGCGAATATCGCCCAGTTGCACGACACCCATCGCATCGAGCGTTGCGCGTTGTTCGACCAGTTTCCGTATACCCACCACATGGAGAGTGGGGTGTTGCTGGTTCGGCGTTGACCCGCGATCAGGGCCCTTCAGCCATGCCCCGAACACATCAACAACGGCACCAGCTGATCCTCATCGGTCAACGCCCCATGGTGCCCCCGCCACTGGCTGGCGTGCTTCTCCACCTCGCTGCGAATGATCCCGCCGGCCCCGCTCGGGATCACGATCAAATCGCCAATCCGCGCTTCCGCCTGGCTGAGCAACACATCGCCGAACAGCCCCTTGGCAATTGCCTGGGCCTTGCTCAATACCCGGTATTGATCCCCGAGACGATTCTGCCAACGTTCGTGCACACGATCCTGCTGGTGCTCGTGGGTATACAGATAACGCGCACGAATATCCCCGGCCATCGCCCGCACGCCTTCCTGGAGCACGGGGTCCAGGTCAAAATCATGCACCTGTTCGCTGTCCAGCGCTTGCATGCCGTGATCGGCAATCACCATCATCCGGGCCTGTTCGGGCAAGCGTCGGGCGATGGCCTGGGCCAACTGATCGGCAATCGCCAGTTGCTTGAGCCAACCCTCGGAGCCTGGGCCGAACAAGTGCCCGGCAAAGTCCAGGTCGCCGAAATAGGCAAAACAGAACGCCGGCCCCGGCACCGCCAGGGCGGCGTTGATCAATTGCGGATAAGCGTCATAGGCCGGTGCCGGGAGGATCGTGCCGGCCTTGTAGATCGCCCGGCTGAAGTCGGAGTTGGCATAGCGCCCGAGCATCACCGTGCTGATGGCGACGCCCTGCGCGGCGGCCTGGCTCCAGGCATCGACGGGCACGATAAAGGCCTCCGGCGGCGGCGCGACGCTGGCCTGCGCCTCGACCTGCAAGGGCGACGTGGTCCAGGTCAGCGGCGACAGTTCGGTCTGTTCATCCAGGGCAAACCCGCAGCCAACGATGCCGTGGGCGCCGCTGCCCAGCCCTGAGGTCACCGAGGCCAGGCTGGTCGCAGTGGTGGCCGGAAACCCGACCTTGAAGTGGCTGTCCGGCTGCATCAATGAGGCAAGAAACGGTGCATGCCGGGCATGCGCCTGCAGCAGGTTCCAGCCCAGGCCATCGATCAGTAGCAGGCAGGTGCTGCGCGAATGATCGAGGCGAAAGGCATTGCGAAAACCATGGCCACCCAAGGCGGCGAAGATCGACTGGGTCAGGTTGGCCAGGCCTGGCCAGGTCTCACCCAGCGACTGCAGCTCATTGATCGGCGTTGCCATGTCTCCCTCCGTGGTCAGGTGCAAAGCAACATGTGTAGCACAGGCTGTGCGATCAGCGCACAGAAAACACATCTGCGGGCCTACGGCCAATTGACCAAATTAACCATTCGGTACATTTTCTAACTGACGCGCTCCCTCTTCATTACCAAGAACAACAACGGAGTTTTCAGCATGGCTTTGGCCTCCTCTTCCGGCATCCTCGCCGGCCTTATCGGCGCCGGCATCCAGGCCTCGCGCACCCCGGCGCTGCACGAGCACGAAGGCGCCGCGCAAGGCCTGCACTACCTGTACCGGCTGATCGACCTGGATCAGCTCAAGCTCGACAGCAGCGCCCTCGAAGAGCTACTGACTGCGGCCCAGTACATGGGCTTCACCGGCCTTAACATCACCTTCCCGTGCAAGCAGGCGATCTTGCCACTGCTCAATGAACTGTCGCCGCAAGCCCGGGGCATCGGCGCGGTGAACACCGTAGTGTTCAAGGATGGCAAACGCATCGGCCACAACACCGATTGCCTGGGTTTTGCCGAAGGTTTTCGTCGCGGCCTGGCCGATGCGCCGCGCCGCCAGGTAGTGCAGATGGGCGCAGGTGGCGCCGGGGCTGCGGTGGCCCATGCGCTGCTGGAAGAAGGTGTCGAGCAGCTAACGGTGTTCGATGTCGAACTGGCCCGCGCCCAGGCCCTTGTGGATAACGTGAACCAGCACTTTGCAGGCAGCCGCGCCAGGGTCGGCCATGATCTGCAGAGCGCCATGGCCAGCGCCGACGGCCTGGTCAACACCACGCCCATGGGCATGGCCAAGCTGCCGGGCATGCCGGTGCCCAAGGCGCTGTTGCGGGCTGAACTATGGGTGGCGGAGATCGTTTATTTCCCGCTGGAAACCGAGCTGCTGCGCGAAGCCCGGGCCCTGGGTTGCCGCACCTTGAGCGGGGCGAACATGGCGGTGTTCCAGGCGGTGAAAGCGTTTGAACTGTTCAGCGGGGTGAAGCCGGATGCGGCGCGGATGATCGAGCACTTCAACAGCCTGGGTGACTGAAAAGCATCGCCGGCAACGCCGGCTCCCACAATGGATCTGCATGCGCCGCAACTGTGGGAGCTGGCTTGCCAGCGATGGGCCGCAAAGCGGCCCCGGATCCTCAGGCCTGCAAGAACCTCTGCACCGCCTCGCAAATCATTTGCCGATGCCGGTCCTTGACCGCCTTGTCCTCGAAATCCACCTGGAAGATCTCGCCAAAGGTATGCCGGTTCGACACCCGGTAGAAACAGAACGAGCTGATCAACAGGTGCACATCCAGCGCCTCCAGCCCCTGGCGGAAGACGCCCTCGGCAGCCCCGCGCTTGAGCACTTCATCCAGCGCTGTCAGCACCGTCTTGTTCATCGAGCGAATGGTCGACGAGCGCTTGACGTACTCGCCGTGGTGCATGTTCTCGTTGCAGACGATGCGCACGAAGTCGACGTTGCGATCATGGTGATCGAAGGTGAACTCCACCAGCCGGCGGATGCCCAGGCGTGGCTCGAGCTCGGCCAGGTGCAGGTTGCTTTCAGTGCTGCGGATATCGCCGTAGAGCTTCTCCAGTACCTCGACGTACAACTGCTCCTTGCTGTTGAAGTAGTAGTAGATCATGCGCTTGGAGGTTTGCGTGCGCTCGGCGATCGCATCGACCCGGGCGCCAGCCAGCCCCTGCTGGACGAACTCGCTGATTGCCGCCTGGAGAATGTTCTCGCGGGTCTTTTCCGGGTTGTTCTTGCGGCCCTTGCGCGGCGCTTGTTCAGGGGCTGCGCAGAGTGCTGGGGTAGTCGTCATACGGGACTCATGGCCATCGGTTAACCCGGCAATTATGAGCCCCGGGTGCTGAGTAAGGAAGCCTCGCCGCCTGTGCTCTACAACTTGGCCTGCGCCGGCGCGCCGGCACGGGCCTTGGCCATGGCGGCCAGGCGCACGGCGACGTTGGCCGCACCATAGCCACTGTAGCCGTTACGCCGCTGCAGCACTTCGAAGAAGAAGCGTTCCTCGAACGGCTCGGTATACACATGAAACAGTTCACCACCCTGGGCATCGCGGTCGTACAGCACGTTGTAGTAGGCCAGCTCGCTGAGAAACTCGTCGTCGAAATCAAAGCGCGCGGCAAGGTCGTCGTAATAGTTGAGCGGGATGTCGAGCAAGGCCACGCCGGACTCCTTGGCCTGTTTGACCGCAGCAAAAATATCGGCGCAATCAAAAGCGATGTGGTGCACGCCCGAGCCCCGGTAATGCGACAGGGCATGGGCAATCGCTGTGTTGCGGTTTTCCGAAATGTTCAGCGGCAGGCGGATCGAGCTGCAGCGGCTGCGCAAGGCGCGGCTCTTGACCAGGCCATAAGGGTCCGGCAGCACGACTTCGTCATCGGCGCTGAAATCCAGCACGCTCTTGTAGAACAGTGCCCAGCTGTCCAGGCCGTCGGCCGGCAAGGCCAGGGCCATATGGTCGATGCGGGTCAGGCCCAGGCTGTTGCCCGGTTGTACCTGCACACTGAAATCGGTGTCATAGATGGTCCGGCCCTGGGCGTCCTGGTCAACCAGGTAGATCAGGCTGCCGTCCGGTGCGCGCACCGCGGCCAGCTCGCGCTCGTTGGGGCCGACCAGGCCACGGTAAGGCTGGCCATGGTAGGCCACGGCACGGGCCAGGGCCTGGGCGCTGTCCTTGACCCGGATCGCCGTGGCGCACAGCGACGGACCATGGCTTTCAAAGAAGTTGTGGGCGAACGAATAGGGTTCGGCATTGAGGATCAGGTTGATGTCGCCCTGGCGCAGCAGGCTGACATTCTTCGAGCGGTGCACGCCGGCGCGGGTAAAGCCCAGACGCTCCAGCCAGATACCCAGCTTGGCCCCCAGGGCATCGTCGACGGCAAACTCAAGGAACTCGATACCGTCATAGGCACTGGCAGGCGGTGGGGCGAACAGCAGGTCCTCGCTGGCGGGCGCTACGCGCTCTTGCTCAAGACGCTGACGGGTTTTTTCTTCCAGATACAACAGCGAGCGCAGGCCATCGGCGGCATTGGCCCGTGGCGGCGCGGCGCGGAATCCATCGTTGAAGATTTCCAGCGACAACGGGCCACTGTAACCACTGGCCAGGATCGGTGCCAGAAAGCCTGCCAGGTCGAACTCGCCCTGCCCCGGGAAGCAGCGAAAATGCCGGCTCCACTCCAGCACGTCCATGGCCAGGATCGGGGCATCGGCCATCTGCACGAAGAAGATCTTGTCCCCCGGCACTTGGGCGATGGCCCTTGGGTCGCCCTTGAGCGACAGGGTGTGGAAACTGTCGAGGATCATCCCAAGGCTGGCATGGTCAGCGGTTTTGACGATGTCCCAGACCTGCTCCCAAGTGTTCACATGGCGGCCCCAGGCCAGGGCTTCGTAGCCGATGCGCAAACCACGGGCACCGGCCCGTTCGGCCAGCAGGCGCAGGTCGTCCACCAGCACCTGGCGCTCTGCAAGGGAGTCGGCAGCGACGTTGCTGCACACCAGCACCAGATCGGTGCCCAGCTCCTGCATCAAATCGAATTTGCGCTCGGCCCGCTCCAGGTTGCGCGCCAGGCGATCGCGGCGGCAGCCCTCGAAGTCGCGAAACGGCTGAAACAAGGTAATTGCCAGGCCCAGGTCGGCGCAGCGCTGGCGAATTTCACGCGGGCTGCCGGCGTAGTACAGCAGGTCATTTTCAAAGATCTCGACCCCATCGAAGCCCGCGGCGGCGATGGCTTCGAGCTTTTCTGGCAAAGTACCGCTCAAGGATACGGTGGCGATCGAACGCTGCATTATTCTGGCTCCGATGGGCAGGCAAAAACCGGGTAGAGGAATTATTGGCGTTGAGCAATTTTTGCTCAATGAAAAAGGTACGAACTAGTTAGTTTTGTGTTCGATTATCGCCCAAAATAGCGTTCGATGAATTGACCCTTTTTTGACCACAGGCGCACCATTTCGACACGGGCCAAGTGACCCACGAGCCAAAAGCTCCCCGCCACCTGCCAACTACTCGACTGCCGAACACCTCGGCGACCGTTGCGTTGCGTTCCACCCCAAGGCTTGACCCATAAACATAAAAATACGGGTAACCCGCGATGATCCACTCTCAACCCACCCGCATGGCCCAGCCTCTGGGCAGTACTCCGCACGCAGGCATCGGCGACAAGCTGCGTGGCGCCATGGCCGTCGGCAAGACCCGTTGGGTCATGCTCGCCCTGGTGTTCTTCGCCACCACCTTGAACTACATCGATCGCGCCGCTCTCGGCGTGATGCAGCCGATCCTGGCCAAGGAAATGAGCTGGACGGCGATGGATTACGCCAACATCAACTTCTGGTTCCAGGTCGGTTACGCCATCGGCTTCGTGCTCCAGGGCCGCTTGATCGACCGGGTCGGCGTCAAGCGCGTGTTCTTCTGCGCCGTGCTGCTCTGGAGCCTGGCCACCGGTGCCCACGGCCTGGCGACCTCGGCAGTGGGCTTTATGGTCTGCCGGTTCATCCTTGGCCTTACCGAAGCGGCCAACTACCCGGCCTGCGTCAAGACCACCCGCCTGTGGTTCCCGGCCGGTGAACGGGCGGTGGCCACCGGCATCTTCAACGCCGGCACCAACGTCGGCGCCATGTTCACGCCGATGCTGCTGCCGTTGATCCTCACCGTCTGGGGCTGGCAAGCAGCGTTCATGGGCATGGGCGCGCTGGGCCTGGTGTGGGTGGTGTTCTGGGGCCTGAAGTACTTCAACCCCGAAGACCACCCTAGCGTCAGCAAGGAAGAACTGGCCTATGTGCAAGGCGAAGCAGAACCGGATCAGGCTCGCGTGCCGTTCTCACGCATCCTGCGCATGCGCGGTACCTGGGCCTTCGCCCTGGCTTACTCGGTGACCGCGCCAGTGTTCTGGTTCTACCTATACTGGCTGCCGCCGTTCCTCAATCAGCAATACAGCCTGGGCATCAGCGTGACGCAGATGGGTATCCCGCTGATCGTCATCTACCTGAGTGCGGATTTCGGCAGTGTCGGCGGCGGCATTCTCTCCTCGTTCCTGATCGGCCGCGGCATGGCCCCGGTCAAGGCGCGACTGCTGTCGATGCTGTTGTTTGCCACCACCATCATCGGCGTGATCTTCGCCGCCGGCGCCAACAACCTGTGGGTCGCGGTACTGGCGATTTCCCTGGCGATCGCCGCGCACCAGGCCTGGACCGCCAACATCTGGAGCCTGGTAATGGACTACACACCCAAGCACATGATGAGCACGGTGTTCGGTTTCGGCGGCATGTGCGCGGCGATCGGCGGCATGTTCATGACCCAGTTGGTCGGCTACATCCTCACCACCACCAACAACAACTACACCCTGCTGTTCACCATGATCCCGGCCATGTACTTCATCGCCCTGACCTGGATGTACTTCATGGCCCCACGCAAGGTGCCAAAAGTCGAGGCCTAACGGCGCCTCTGCAACCAGGCGGCGCCCAGGCCGCTCAGGCAGATCAAGGCAATCCCCACCAGCCCGGCCATGTCCGGGCTGTGTCCGAACAGCACCAGGCCGAGAATCCCGGCGAACACGATCTGGCAGTAGCTGAACGGCGCCAGCATGGCCGGTGGCGCATGGCGAAAGGCCTGGGTCAGGAACAGGTGCGCAGTCATCCCACAAGTGCCCAGGGCTACGGCCATCAGGCCGTGGATCAGGCTCGGGGTCTGCCAGAACATCGGCACCACGGCGCTCATTACCAGGGTGTTGAGCAGGCCAGTGAAGAAGTTGCTGGTGGTCGGGCTATCGGTGCCGCTGAGTTTGCGCGTCAGCAACTGGTAGAAGCAGAAGCACAGCGCCGAGCCGAACGGCAGCAATACCGCCGGGGTGAACAACGCCCCACCCGGATGAATGATCACCGTCACCCCGACGAAACTCACCAGCACCGCCACCCACTGCCCACGCGTGACCTTCTCGCCCAGCAGTGGCAGCGACAGCGCCGTGACCAGCAACGGCGCGAGGAAGTTGACCGCCGTCGCCTCGGCCAGCGGTATGTACTGCAAGGCCGTGGTAAACAACAGGCTGGTGCCCAGCAGGCACAAGGCCCGCAAGGTCTGCAGCCCCGGCCGCCGGGTACGCAGCACGCGCAGGCCCGACTGCGGCAGGAAGATCACCATCATCAGCAGGGTGTGCACCAGGTAGCGCGCCCACACCACCCAGAGAATCGGGTAGAACCCCGCCAGGTACTTCGACAAGGCGTCGTGGCTGGCGAACAGAAAAGTCGCCAGCACAACCAGGGCAATGCCCTTGAGCGGTTGGCTGACAGCGTCGAGCGCAGTGGGACGGGGCATCGATAAAAGCTCGCAGGTTCAGAGTTGACGGAGCAACTGATGGGTCTTGTCCAGGGCCATCTGCGCCCGCTGCAAGGCACTCAGGCCCTGGTCGCGGACAGGGATTTCCAGGCTCAGTGCAATGTTCTGCGGCAGGCTACGCAACAGGCCGGGCAAATCGCAATTGCCGTTACCGGGAAAACGCCGCTCGTTGCGCGCCTGGCGCAGGATTTCAGCCATGTCGTCCGGGCGCGGGCCGGCCACGTCGCACAACTGCGCATAGCGTAGCCGCGAGGCCGGGACCTGGCGCAGTTCTTCCAGCGAGGACGCCGAGCGGTCGAAGTGAAAGGCGTCGACCAACACCCCGCCATTGTCGCGCCCGGCCTGTTCGACGATACGCCAGGCCTGGGTGAGGTTCTTGGCGTCGGTCCAGGGCATGAACTCCAGGTGTGGGTGCAGGCCGTATTGCCCGGCCAGGTCGCAGAGGGCGGCGAAGTTGTCGGTCTGGCGCTGTTCGTCGGGGTCGTTGCCGGCGACCAGCAGCTCGCTGGCGCCAAACTCGGCGCCCACCGCCAGCAAGGTCTCGAAGTCGGCCACGCGGGTGTCGGGTTTGAGCCGCAGTATCTCCACATCCAGCACCTTGATGCCGGTGTCGCGCAGGCGCGCGGCAGTCTGGCGACGCAGGCCAGCGTCGGCCACCAGCGGGAAGTGGTGCTCCTCGGCCGTGGCCGGCTCCAGACGCAGGCCGACATGGCTGTAGCCGGCACGGGCGGCGACCTCGACCATGTCCACAGGCGACAGCTCGAGTACCGTCAGGGCGGCGAGGGACATCACGCGTTGCGTCATTGTTGTTGTCTCGGCGGGTTGAACTTGGAAATATTTAGAACCCAGTTCCAATTTCAATGCAAGCAAAAAAACGACACCCATCGCTGGCAAGCCAGCTCCCACAGGTTCGGTGTATGCAGTACCTGTGGGAGCTGGCTTGCCGGCGATGCTTTTAAACGAACAACTCGGACGCAGGGCTCGCCGCCGACAACTCCGCCACCGCCGCCAATAACACCGGCGCCAGTTCGTGCATGCGCGCCTCGCTCATCCGCGCGCTAGGCCCGGCAACGCTGAGCACTCCTAGCGCGTGACCGTCGAGCGGGTGACGCACTACTGCCGCCAATGCCGAAGTACCCACTGCCGAACTTTCCACCACCCAGGCATAACCATGCTCGCGGGCGATGCGCAGGCGCTCCAGCAACTCGGCATTGGATTTCGGCGCATTGGGGCCGAAATCCGCCGGGTCGGCAATCCCCTGGCGTTCCACCAGCAACAAGGCCTGGGCATCACTCAGGCTGGACAGCCAGGCATGCCCGGAGGCGGTGTAGAACAACGGCGCATCACGGCCCATGTCGGGGTCGTAACGCAAGCCGGAACGGGCGCCCTGGGCCTTGGCGATCCATGTCTGGCGCTCACCGTCGATCACCCCCAGGCGCACCAGTTCACCGGTCTGCTGCGCCAGCTGATCGAGGATCGGCTGGACGATATCGGCACCGCTGCTGGCCAGGTAGCGAAAGCCCATCGCCACCAGGCGAGTGCTCAGGTGGTAACGGCTGCTCTCGACGTTCTGGCGCACATAACCCAGGCGCATCAGCTCGGCGAGCATGCGATGGGTGGCGCTCTTGGGGATGTCCAGCTCTTCGGCCAGGGTCTGCAGGGGCAGCCCGCGCGGGGCGCTGGTAAGGCGTTCGAGAAGGTTGAACGCGCGTTCGATCTGACTGCCGGCCATGGTCATGGTCCCTGAAATTTGTGCCGATTCTAAAGAGCCCCGGCGAAAGCGCAAATCACTGTCCGATCTTCGCCCACTTTGTCGTGGCACGCCTTGGCTGCGCAATCTCTCGAACCGTATAATATGGAATCAAGTTCCAAAATATAACAAAACTTGTTGGAGGATACTGCCCATGCCCGTCGACACCCCGCTGGTCGAATGCGATGTACTGGTCATCGGCTCCGGCGCCGCCGGACTGGCCGCTGCGGTGACCGCCGCCTGGCATGGTGAAAAAGTCATCGTGGTCGAAAAAGACCCGGTGTTCGGCGGCGCCACGGCCTGGTCCGGCGGCTGGATGTGGGTGCCGTGCAATCCGCTGGCGCAGCGCACCGGGATCATCGAGGAGCGCTCGCAGCCACGTACTTACCTGGAACATGAACTGGGCGAACGTTTCGACGGGCAGATGATCGATGCGTTTCTCGAGGCGGCACCCAACATGGTGTCGTTCTTCGAGCGCCATACCGCCCTGCAATTTGCCGACGGCAATGGCATTGCCGACATTCACGGCAATACCCCTGGCGCCGGCACCGGCGGGCGTTCGGTAATTGCTGCACCCTACGATGGCCGCCAGTTGGGCAAAAAGTTGCTCACGCGCCTGCGCAAAACCATGCGCGAAACCTCGTTCATGGGCATGCCGATCATGGCCGGCAAGGACCTCGGTGCCTTCCTTACCCTGACCCGTTCCTGGCGCTCGTTGCTGCATGTGAGCAAGCGCTTCAGTCGCCACCTGCTCGATCTGGCAACCCACGGCCGGGCCCTGCAACTGGTCAACGGCGTAGCCCTGGTCGCGCGGCTGGCCAAGTCGGCTGAAGACCTCGGCGTGTTGCTCTGGGAATCGGCAGCGGCTCGCCAGTTGATCCGCGAGCATGGCCGGGTCAGCGGTGCGCTGATTGAAACCGCACGCGGGCCGATCCGAATCAATGCGCGCAAGGCCGTGGTGCTGGCCGCCGGCGGCTTTGCCAATGACGTCGAACGGCGCAAGGTGCTGTTCCCACGTACACCTACCGGCCACGAGCACCTGGCCCTGCCGCCGCTGGGCGTCAACGGTGACGGCCTGCGCCTGGGCGAAAGCGTTGGCGGCCAGGTTGCCGATGACCTGCACAGCCCGGTGGCCTGGGCGCCGGTGTCGCGGGTGCCGCACACGGACGGCAGCATTGGGCATTTCCCGCACATCATCGATCGGGCCAAGCCCGGCATCATCGGCGTGCTCGCCAACGGCAAGCGCTTCGTCAACGAAGCCGACGGTTACTACGACTACGTCAGCGCCATGGTCGCCCAGGCGCCGGGGGACAAGGTCGAGTCGTGGCTGATCTGCAGCCATGCCTTCCAGCGTCGTTATGGCCTGGGCATCTCGCGGCCGTTTCCTTTACCGGTGCAGCCGTTGATCAAATCCGGCTACCTGAAAACTGGCGACAGCATCGAAGCCCTGGCGCGGGCCTGCGGGATTGACGCTCAGGGCCTGGTCGCGACCGTCGCCGAGTACAACCGGCATGCCCGCAACGGCGAAGACCCGCAATTCGGCCGCGGCTCGACGCCCTACAACCGCAAACAGGGCGATGCCCTGCACGGGCCTAATCCGTGCGTGGCGCCGATCGAGCAGGGGCCGTTTTATGCGGTGAAAGTCGAGCCGGGCTGCTTCGGCACCTTTGCCGGGCTCAGGACCAACGCCAATGCGCAGGTGCTGGACGAGCACCAGCAAGCAATTACCGGGCTGTATGCGGTGGGTAGCGACATGGTCAGCATCATGGGCGGGCATTATCCGGCGGGCGGAATCAATCTGGGGCCGGCGGCGACCTTTGGTTACATCGCCGGGCGGCATATTGCCGGGGTGACAACGTACGAATGAGGGAGCTCTTGGGGCTGCTGCGCAGCCCATCGCCGGCAAGCCGGCTCCCACAGGTCGGGCGCACGCAGGTCTATTGTGGGAGCTGGCGTTGCCAGCGATGGGCTGCAAGGCAGCCCCAAGAAAGCATCAGAAATCGAAGAACACCGTCTCGCCTTCACCCTGAATGCGGATATCAAAGCGGTAAGCCAGCTTGCCGTCCACTTCACAGCGGCTCGCCACCAGGGTCTCGCGCCGTTGTGGCTGCTCGATCAGGTTGAGCACCGGGCACTGGGCATTGGCTTGGGCCTCGTCATCGAAGTACAGGCGGGTCTGCAGGTGGATATTGATGCCGCGGGCAAACAGGCTGACGTTGATGTGCGGCGCCATTGGCACGCCTGCGGCGTTTTTCGCCACGCCCGGTTTGATGGTGTGCAAGGTCCACTCACCGGCATCGAATGTCGTGGCGGTACGGCCAAAACTGTTGAACGGTTTTTCCAGGTCGAAGTCGCCCTGGTAGTCGCCATTGTGGTCGGCGTGCCAGAACTCCAGGAACGAGTCGCGCACCAGGTGACCGTTGCCGTCATAGACATTGCCGAACACCAGGATGTGCTCGCCCGGGGCATCAGCACGCGCCATGCGGTTCCAGATCTCCTGGTCACGAGTCGGGTTGCCGGCAGCCTCCAGGGCCAGGCCGATATGTACGTAGGGGCCGGCGGTCTGCGAAGGGGTTTCCGGCAGCAGTTCGATAGGCATTGGTAGCGCCTCCTCAGCAGTTTTCGAAGTGGGTCTTGCGCTGCCCGCGCAACACGATGTCGAAGCGATAGGCCAGGCAATCCATGGGGTTGGCATTGCTCATGTCCAGGCGTGCGATCAGGCTCTGCACCGCGTCAGGGTTGGCAATCGACTTGACGATCGGGCACATCGGAATCAACGGGTCGCCTTCGAAATACAGCTGGGTAATCAAGCGCGTGGCAATCGACGGGCCGCTGATCGACACATGGATATGCGCCGGGCGCCAGTCGTTGGGGCCATTGCGCCAGGGGTACGGGCCCGGCTTGATGGTGCGGAAGCTGTAGTAGCCTTCGCGGTCGGTCAGGGCACGGCCGACGCCACCGAAGTTGGGGTCCAGCGGCGCCAGGTAGCGGTCGTTCTTGTGCCGGTAGCGGCCACCGGCGTTGGCTTGCCAGATCTCCACCAGGGTATGCGCAATCGGCTTGCCGTACTGGTCGCAGACGCGGCCGGCGAGGACGATGCGCTCACCGATCGGCAGGCCGCCGTTGTTGAAGTTGAGCAGCAGGTCATGGTCGTGCGGGCCGAACTTCAGGTGCGAGAAATCCGGGCCGGTGCTTTCGCTGATCGACTGCGGGATGCTCACCAGGGCCTGGCGCGGCGAACGGGCGACGGACGTCTTGTAGTCCGGGGTGAAGGCTTTCGGGTGCCAGTTACGGTCACGGATAGCGAAGCGACTGTTGTCTTGCGCAGACATGCCGTTCTCCTGTGTTTGGAATTATTGGAGGGCCTGGGCGTGGCAGGCGAGCTTGCAGTTTCCGGTATGCGGGGCCCGGCGAATACTGAAAAGAACAGCGCCATACATAACCAAATGGTTATGTGTAAATCAGGAATCTGACAGAGCCCCGTGCGGTGATCTAATCTTTGTGCTCATGTTTCCAAGCTCCGGAGAGCACTCATGCAATGGCGAAAAGGCAGGCGTAGCGACAATGTGGTCGATGCCCGTGGCGAGGGCGGTGGCGGCATGCGCTTCGGCGGTGGCAAAGGCCTGAGCCTGGGGGCGATCCTGTTGATTGTCGGGATTGGCTGGATCACCGGCCAGGACCCACTGCAGATCCTCGGCCAACTGGCCGGGCAGATGGACCAGCAGCAGACCGCGCCGGCCACCAACGGCACGGGCAAGGCGCCACCGGCCAATGACGAGCAGGCCGAATTCGTACGCTCCGTGCTCGGCGACACCGAAGACACCTGGAAGGCCATCTTCGCCCAGGCCGGCCGCCAGTACCAAGACCCCAACCTGATCCTGTTCAGCGGCCAGATCAACTCGGCCTGCGGCTTCGCCTCTTCGGCGGTCGGACCGTTCTATTGCCCGGCGGACCAGAAGGTCTACCTGGACATGAGCTTCTTCCGCGAAATGGACCAGCGCTTCTCGGCCGCCGGCGATTTTGCCCAGGCCTACGTGATTGCCCACGAAGTCGGCCATCACGTACAAACCCTGCTCGGCGTCTCGGCCAAGGTCCAGGCCGCACGCCAGCGCGGCGAACGCATGGAGGGCGACAACGGCTTGCTGGTGCGTCAGGAACTGCAGGCCGACTGCCTGGCCGGGGTCTGGGCCTACCAAGCGCAAAAACGCCTGAACTGGCTGGAACCGGGCGATGTCGAAGAAGCCTTGAACGCCGCCAACGCCATCGGCGATGACCGTCTGCAGCAGCAGGGCCAAGGCCGGGTGGTACCGGACTCGTTCACCCACGGTACCTCGCAACAGCGCCAGCGCTGGTTCAAGACCGGCTTCGCCAAGGGCGATATCAACCAGTGCGACACCTTCAGCGCACGCACGCTCTGACCCGTCTCACCACGGTTTCGCGGCCACCTGAAACCTCAGGGTGGCCGCGGAAACGCCCTGTTACCTACCGCTGATCATTTTTGCTGAAAAAGCGTTTCAGCTCCGGCGCAAGCCGCCGATAAACCCTGCTCAGAACATCGGCTGGCCATCAATAACAACAACCTTCCACCGATTCGGATCAAGAAGCACAACGTTCCTGGAGGGATTGCATGAATAGCTGGTTTGCCAACATCAGCGTCAACCTGAAACTCGGCCTGGGCTTTGGCCTGGTGCTGTTGCTTACCGGCCTGCTGGCCCTCACCGGCTGGAACAGCCTGGGCAGTCTGATCGATCGCAGTAACTGGATGAGTGATATCACCCAGCTCAACAGCGACCTGACCAACCTGCGCATCACCCGCCTGCAGTACATGCTGACCAACGGCGACGATGCGGCGGCCGGCAACGTCCAGGTCAAGCTCAATGCCTTCAGCGAACAGCAGCAAAAACTGCTGAAGAACTTCAAGAGCCCCGAGAACATCAAGCTGCTCCAGGACCTGGGCCAGACCATCAGCGCATACCAGGTGTCGATCAACAAGATGCGCGCCGGTTACAAGACCAGCCTGGCCGCACGCGATTCGATGAACCAGGCCGCGGCCCGCGCCATCGAGCTGATCGAAACGATCAACCGCGACGTGCTGGCGCTGCCCGAGGGTGACGCCAGCCGCCTGGAGCAGTTTCGCACCATCACCCAGGCCAAGGAGCAACTGCTGCTGGTACGCCTGGCCGTGCGCAGCTACATCGCTGACATCAGCAGCGAAACCGAGCAACTGGCCTTGCGTCAGCTCGACACCGCCCTGGCCGAAATTGCCAGCCTGAACCGCCAGCTGCCAGGCGAAGCCGCGCGCATCAAGCAGTTCGAAACCGCCGTCATGGCCTACCGTGACGCCGTGCGCCAGTTCCGCGACGCCACTGCCGATATCGCCGTAGCGCGTCAGGAAATGACCGTTCAAGGTGCCGACATCGTCAAGACCAGCGACGCCCTGTACCAGATCCAGCTTGACCGTCGCGACAGCGAAAGCACCCAGGCCCGCTCCCTGCAACTGACTGCCACCTTGCTGGCGCTGCTGGTTGGCGTACTGGCGGCGGTGATCATCACCCGCCAGATCACCCGCCCGCTGCGCGAAACCCTGGCCGTGGTCGAGAAGATCGCCGCCGGCGACCTGACCCACAACCTGCGCGTCACCCGCCGCGACGAACTGGGTGTGTTGCAACAAGGCATCCAGCGCATGGGCTCGACCCTGCGTGACCTGATCACCGGCATCCGCGACGGCGTCACGCAGATCGCCAGCGCCGCCGAAGAGCTGTCGGCCGTTACCGAAGAAACCAGCGCCGGGGTCAACAGCCAGAAAGTTGAAACCGACCAGGTAGCGACCGCCATGCATGAAATGGCCGCCACCGTACAGGAAGTGGCACGCAACGCCGAGCACGCCTCAGAAGCCGCCACTGAAGCCGATAGCCAGGCCCGTGCCGGTGATCAGGTTGTCGCCGAAGCGATCGGCCAGATCGAACGCCTGGCCGAAGAAGTGCACCGTTCTACCGAAGCCATGGGCCTGCTGCAGCAGGAAAGCCAGAAGATCGGCAGCGTCATGGACGTGATCAAGTCGGTGGCCGAGCAAACCAACCTGTTGGCACTCAACGCCGCCATCGAAGCGGCCCGTGCCGGTGAAGCCGGGCGTGGTTTTGCCGTGGTCGCCGACGAAGTCCGTGGCCTGGCCCAGCGCACGCAGAAGTCCACCGAAGAAATCGAAGAACTGGTGGCCGGCCTGCAGAGCGGTACCCAACAGGTCGCCAATGTGATGCTCGGCAGCCGCAACCTGACCGACAGCAGCGTCGAGCTGACCCGCAAGGCCGGTGCCTCGCTGGAAAGCATCACCCGCACGGTGTCGAACATTCAGTCGATGAACCAGCAGATTGCGGCGGCGGCGGAGCAGCAGAGCGCGGTGGCCGAGGAGATCAGCCGCAGCATTCTGAACGTACGTGACGTATCCGAGCAGACGGCGGCTGCCAGCGATGAGACCGCAGCGTCGAGTGTTGAACTGGCGCGCCTGGGCAACCAGTTGCAGACCATGGTCAGCCACTTCCGCGTCTGACCCGCTGAAACCGGGGCTGCTTTGCAGCCCATCGCCGGCAAGGCCGGCTCCCGCAATGGATCTGTTTACACCGACCCCTGTGGGAGCTGGCTTGCCAGCGATAGCTTCACCCCTTATTTAACGATCTGCCCCACTCCCCGCCCACGCGGATCGGAAGCAGTTTCCAGCGCCGTGCCATTAACGCGGATGGCCTGGATATCGCCCATCTCCCAACCCTGATCTTCCAGGGTGTAGCCCATCTTCTTCAGCGCTTGCGCGACCTCGCCGTTAAGCGGCGCGAAGGCATCGAAATAGATCGTGTCCTTGGGCAGCAACTGGTGATGCACGCGCTGCGCGGCCACGGCTTTTTCCAGCGGCAGGTTGTAGTCATAGAGGTTGTTCAGCACCTGGAAGATCGAGGTAAAGATCCGCGAACCACCCGGGGTACCCAGCACCAGGGTGACATTGCCATCGCGGGTCACCAGGCTCGGGCTCATCGACGAGAGCATGCGCTTGCCCGGCTCGATCGCGTTGGCATCGCCACCGACCACACCAAAGGCGTTGGCCACGCCCGGCTTGGAGCTGAAGTCGTCCATTTCGTCGTTGAGCAAAAAGCCTGCGCCCTTGACTACCACACCGCTGCCGTAGTCCCAGTTCAGGGTGTAGGTGTTGCTGACCGCATTACCGTCCTTGTCGACGATGGAGAAGTGCGTGGTCTGGTGTGGTTCAAGGCCCGGGCGGACTTTCTCGGTGTCCGAGATGGCCGTCGGGTTGACCTCCTGGGCGCGCTTGGCGAGGTAGTCCTTGGCAATCAGCTGCTCCACCGGCACCTTGGAAAACGCCGGATCGCCAAGGTAGTCGGCGCGGTCGGCGAACACGCGTTTTTCGATTTCGGCCAGCAGGTGGATGTAGCGCGCCGAGTTCAGCTCGACGCCCTTGAAGTCCGCGGCGCGCGCTTCCTTGATACCCAGCAACTGGGCCAACGCGATGCCGCCGGAGCTTGGCAGCGGCGCGGTATAGACGGTGTTGCCGCGCCAGTCGATCTTCATCGGCTCGCGCCATACGGCTTTGTAGGCCTTGAGGTCGTCCTTGCTGATCAGGCCCTTGTCGGCCTGCATCTGCGCGACCAGCAGGTCAGCGGTCTTGCCTTGGTAGAACTCGCTGACGCCCTTGTCGGCGATGCGCTCCAGGGTTTGCGCCAGCTCCGGCTGCTTGAAGGTCTCGCCGACTTTCATGCTGCCGAAATAGTCGTTGAAGTTGGTGCTGTCCTTGAACAGGCCCAGGGCATCTTCGCGGTATTGGTACTGTTTGGACGCAACCTTGAAGCCGCTCTTGGCGTACCCCACCGCCGGGGTCAGTAGCTCGGCCCACGGCAGCTTGCCGAATTTCTGATGCGCCTCCCAGAGCCCCATCACCGTGCCCGGCACGCCGGCCGCGCGGGCACCGACAAGGCTGAGGTTCTCGATGATCTCGCCCTTGTCGTCCAGGTACATGTTACGGCTGGCGGCCTTCGGCGCGGTTTCTCGGTAGTCGAGGAAGTAGGCCTTGCCGTCGACATAGAGGGTCATGAAACCGCCGCCGCCGATGTTGCCTGCCTCAGGGTAGGTGACCGCCAGGGTAAAGGCGGTGGCCACGGCCGCGTCCACCGCGTTACCGCCTTTTTTCAGGATATCGGCGGCGACCTGTGCACCATATTGATCAGGTGCAGCCACCGCACCACCCTCCAGGGTCACCGCGTAAGCCGCGTTACTGGCGAAGATCGCGGCGCCCAGGGCCAGGGATCGGAACATCACAACGCGCATGAGAGCTTCCTTAGTGTTGTTTTCGTTGAACAGCCATTAAGGCTGATGTCCGACGAGTTATCAAACACCGTGGGGGATTTCGCCGCGCATAGACAGAAGCTGTCGCGTATGGAGTGATCAGCAGGCGTAGACCGCCAGCTTGTTCTGAATGAAGTCGAGGAAGCACTGAATGCGCAACACCAGTTGGGTATTGCGGTAGTACACCGCATTGATCGGCTGGCGATAGCCGCTGTTGTGCTCGGCCAGGATCACCTGCAGGCGCCCGCTGCGGATGTCTTCATGGGTCATGAAGTGCGACAGGCAGACGATGCCTTCACCGGCCAGGGCCAGCTCACGCAGGGTTTCACCGCTGGAGGCCGACAGGCCCGGACGGATCAGCAGGCGGTCGCCCTCGGCATGGCGCAACGGCCAGTGGTTGAGGGTTTCGGTCTGGGTGAAACCGAGCAGTACATGCCCTTGCAGGTCTTCGACCCGTTCAGGGGTGCCATGGCGGGCCAGGTACTCGGGGCTGGCCAGCACGTTCAACGGGCTGCAACCGAGCGCGCGGGCATGCAGGCTGGAGTCGGCCAGTTCGCCGATACGGATGGCAACGTCGGTGCTCTGCTCGATCAGGTCGATGATCAGGTCGCTGGTGTTGAGTTCCAGCTGGATCTGCGGGTACAGCGCGCGGAACTCGCCGACCCAGGGGACGATGGCGTGCAACATGAACGGCAAGGCCGCATTGATGCGCAGGCGCCCGGACGGCGTCTGGTGGTGCACCGACAGATGCTCTTCGAGCTCGTCCATCTGCTGCAGGATCGACTTGGCCCGCTCGAAGAAAAACCGCCCTTCTTCGGTCAGGTCCATGCGCCGGGTGGTGCGGTTGATCAGGGTGGTGCCAAGCTTGGCTTCCAGGCGCGACAGGGTCCGGCTGATCGCCGATGGCGTTTGCCCGCCCTGCTCGGCAGCCGCGGTAATCGAGCCGCACTCGATTACCGAGACGAACACCTGCAATTCATCGGACTTGGCTTTCACGGCTGTACCCCGGGGTTGGCAACAGCCGTGATAGATAGCCGCTTGGCGCGGCCAGCGCAAGGCTTCATCAGGCTTGAGCCTGGAAAACCTCGGCCAGGTGCTGCTCGTAGGCGGCCACGGCGGCTTCGACGTTGGGGCGCTTCATCACGTCCACGGCAAGATACGTCGGCAGGCCGCTCATGCCGAGGAACTGGTTGGCCTTGTGGAACGGGAAGTACACCGCGTCCACGCCCTTGCCTTCGAAGAAGTCGCTGGGGTCATCAAAGGCTTGCTGCGGCGCGTTCCAGGTCAGCGACAGCATGTACTGCTTGCCCTGGATCAGGCCACCGCTGCCGTACTTTTGCGAGGCATCGGAACGGGTGCGACCATCGTTAGCGTAGAGGCTGCCGTGGCCGGCGGTGAAGACCTCGTCCAGGTACTGCTTGACGGTCCACGGCGCGCCCATCCACCAGCCAGGCATCTGATAGATGATGACGTCGGCCCAGAGGAACTTCTGCACCTCTTCGGCGTTGTCGTAGCCGCCGTCGATGTAGGTGGTCTTCACATCGAACCCGGCGCGATCAAGGAATACCAGCGCGGCTTCGTGCAGGGTTTCGTTCAAGCGGCCATCGGAGTGGGCGAACTTTTTACCACCGTTGAGCAACAGGACTTTTTTCATAGGTGCCTCATCTGTGTTCGATCAGGGGCAAGCAAGCCTGTGACCGAGTGAATTTGATGGCGGCAGAATAGAGATCGGCCTCGCGGGGAAACAGCCGCGCCGGGGAAAAATACATTTGATCAAAAAGCACGAATCCAACGCTTATTGTTGCCTTAGAATCGTTTAACCCCTTCCTTTCAGAGGCTTCTTCATGAGCGAGCAGTACGGTTTCATTCTCAAAGCCAAGACCCGTCCGGAAATGTCCGAAGCGTTCGAAGCGCTGTTTCGCGCCTACGTCGAGCCAAGTCGCCAAGAGCCAGGCTGCATCGAGTACCACATGCTGCGCGACAAGCAAGACCCCAGCCTGTTCGTGTTCTACGAGATCTGGGCCAGCAAGGCGGCGCTGGATGTGCATTCGGCCCTGCCGCACATGCAGGCGTTTTTCGACAAGCGCATGGATTATCTGGAGCGCGACTTCGACATCCAGTTGATCGACATGCTCAGCCCCTCTTCGGCTAGCCGTTAAGCAACAGGTGCGCGCCGAGCAGGGCAAGGCCGATAAAGAAGCAGCGCTTGAACAGCTCGGCGCTGATGCGCTGACGCAGCCACTGGCCACCGAGCATGCCCAGTAGCGCCGGCGCCAGCACCAGCAATGACGCGCCCAGGGCCTGCGCGCCAAGCGCATCCTGGCCCGCCAGGCCGATCGCCAGGGCCAGGGTCGAGACGCTGAACGACAGGCCCAGGGCCTGGACCATTTCGTCGCGGCTCAGGCCCAGGCTCTGCAGGTAAGGCACCGCAGGAATCACAAACACCCCGGTGGCAGCGGTGATCACCCCGGTGCTCAGCCCGCAGAGCGGCCCAAGCCAGGGTTCATGTGCAGCCGCCAGGCGCACTGCTCGGCCGAACAGGCCGTACAACGCATACGCCAGTAACGCCCCACCCAAGGCACGCGCCGCCCATTCACCACTGTTGATGCCCAGCCAGGCGCTGCCCAGCAAGGTGCCGACAAAAATCATCGCCAGCATCGGCCACAGCCTTTTCAGCAGGGCCCGCAAGTGTCCACCAAAGGCCAGTTGCCAGAGGTTGGTCAGGGTCGAGGGCACGATCAGCAAGGCCGCTGCCTGCGCCGGGGACATAGCCATACCGAGCAGGCCCATGGCTATGGTCGGCAGGCCCAGGCCAATCACGCCCTTGACCGCGCCGGCCAGCACGAAGGTCGCCAGGACCAGCAGCGTCAGCGCTGGACCGATATTCTGATAGAAGCCGAACAAGGTAGTCATGGCGCTATCCTGCACCTGGCCTGCGAAGCTGAAAATCTGCCATATACTCAGCCAGACTATTGCTCAGGTAGAGGCTGATGCATTTCGATCTGATTGACCTGCGACTGTTCCAGCACACCCTGGAGTGCGGCAACATCACCGCCGGCGCCCAGCGCAGCCACCTGTCGCTGCCGGCCGCCAGCGCGCGCATCCGCGCCATGGAAAGCTCACTGGGCACGCCGCTGCTCGAGCGCAACCGCCGAGGCGTGCAGGCCACGCCTGCCGGGCAGGCGCTGCTGCAGCATGCTCGGCTGATCGGCCAGCAGGTCGAGCGCCTGCAGTTCGACCTCGGGCAGTACGCCCAGGGCCTGCAGGGCCAGGTCCGGCTGTTGTGCAACACCGCGGCGCTGACCGAATACCTGCCGGAATTGCTCGCAGGCTTTCTCCAACAGCACCCGGCCATCGATCTCGATATCCACGAACTGCCCAGCCTGCGCATCGTCCAGGCGATCACCCAAGGCATGGCGGAAATCGGCATCATCTCCAGCGCGGTGGCCAGCGAGCACCTGCAGACCCTGGCGTTTCGCGACGACCCGCTGATGTTGATCATGCCGCCCGGGCATCCGCTGGCCAGCCACGCCAGCCTGCGCTTTGCCGACACCCTCGGCCACGGCTATGTCGGCCTGCAAGCCGACAGTGCCCTCGCCCTGCACCTTGAAGAGCAAGCCCTGCACCTGGGCCGGCGCCTGCAGGTACGGGTGCGCGCCGACGGCTTTGACGGGGTGATCCGCATGGTCGCCCATGGCGCCGGCCTGGGCATCGTGCCGATGGCCGCCGTGCAGCGTTGGCAGGGGCTGCTGCCCTTGCGCAGCCTGGCGCTGAACGAGCCGTGGGCCAACCGCCAGTTGCGCCTGTGCAGCCGGGATTTTGCCAGCCTGCCCGGGCATGCACGGGCCCTGCTCGACTGCCTGAGTGCCGGCGCTATTGCTCCGGCAGGGGCAATCCACCGACAATCGCCCCCGCGGACCTAGTTGCTGCTGCACTGATCGCCAACCGAGTCGTAAAGGGAGTTTCACCGTGCCGTCGATCTACCAGCTCAAACCCCGCTTTCAGGCGCTGTTGCGCCCGACGGTCGAGCGCCTGTACCAACGCGGTGTCACCGCTAACCAGGTGACCCTGAGCGCCGCCGTGGTTTCCGTCTTGCTTGGCCTGTTGCTGGCCTGGCTCCCGCAGGTCACCTGGCTGTTCGCCCTGGTGCCGGTGTGGATGCTGCTGCGCATGGCCCTCAATGCCATCGACGGCATGCTCGCCCGTGAATTCGGCCAGCAATCCAAGCTCGGCGCCTACTACAACGAACTCTGCGACCTGATCGCCGACAGCGCCCTGTACCTGCCCTTCGCGCTGCTGCCGGGCGTCTCGGCGGCGCTGCTGGTGATCGTCGTGCTGGCGGCGCTGATCAGTGAATACGCCGGGGTCATGGGCCCGCTGGTCGGTGCCGAGCGCCGCTACGACGGGCCCATGGGCAAGAGCGACCGTGCCTTTGCCTTCGGCGTGCTGGGCGCCGGCGTTGCCAGCGGGCTGTTGCCGGCCAGCTGGATCAACGGCGTGCTGCTGGTGATCTTGCTGCTCTCGCTCTATACCCTCTACAACCGGGTCAGCCGCGGTCTGGCGCAAACCCGCTGAAGCTCTTTGTGCCAGATAAGGATATTTGCCATGCGCAACGCGCAATCGCTGCATTTCACTACCCACGACGGCGTCGAACTGCATTACCGCCACTGGCCCGCCGACGTCGCTGACGACCAGCCGCGCCGCGCCGTGGTGATGTTCCACCGCGGCCACGAACACGGCGGGCGCATGGCGCATCTGGCCGATGAACTGCAACTGCCCGACCACGACATCTTCGCCTGGGACGCCCGTGGCCACGGCCAGTCGCCCGGGGCCCGGGGCGACAGCCCGAGCTTCGCTTGCAGCGTGCGCGACGTGCAGACCTTCATCGAACATATCGCCCGCGAGCACGGCATCGCCGAAGAGGACATGGCAGTGCTGGCGCAAAGCGTCGGAGCCGTACTGATCGCCACCTGGGCCCACGACTACGCGCCCAAGGTGCGTTGCCTGGTACTGGCCTCGCCGGCCTTCAAGGTCAAGCTGTACGTGCCGTTTGCCCGCCCGGGGCTGAAGCTGATGCGCGCCTGGCGCGGCAACTTCTTCGTCAACAGCTACGTCAAGCCGCGCCTGCTCAGCCACGACCCCGAGCGCATCGCTTCGTATGAAAGCGACCCACTGATCAGCCGGCCGATCTCAGTGACCATGCTGCTTGGCCTGTATGAAGCCGCCGACCGCGTGGTGGCCGATGCCCAGGCGATCCAGGTGCCGACCCAGGTGCTCATTTCCGGCGCAGACTTCGTGGTCAAGCGCAAACCCCAGGAGCAGTTCTTCGAGCGCCTGGGTAGCGTGCATAAAGAGAAACACATCCTCCCCGGGTTCTTCCACGACACCCTTGGCGAGCGGGACCGCAGCCATGCCCTGGCGCGGATCCGGCGCTTTATCGAGCACTGCTTCAGCCAGGCGCCGCAGCGCCCTTCGCTGCTCGATGCCGACCGACTGGGCGCCAGCTGCGCCGAGGCCGAAAGCCTGGCCGCGCCGCTGCCACGCAACTCGCCAGCGGACCTCTACTGGCGCGCCACCCGCGCCGGCTTGCGCCTTGGCAAAGGCTTGTCGGACGGGGTCAAGCTTGGCTTCGACACCGGCTTCGACTCCGGCAGCACCCTGGACTACATCTACCGCAACCAGCCCACCGGCAAGGGCGCGATCGGACGCATGATCGACCAGAACTACCTCAACGCCATCGGTTGGCGCGGCATCCGCCAGCGCAAGCTGCATGTCGAGGAACTGCTGCGCCTGGCCATCGAGCGCCTGCGCGAACAGGGCAAGCCGGTGGATATCGTCGATATCGCCGCCGGCCATGGCCGCTACATCCTTGAAGCGTTGCAGGGCCTTGAGCGCAAACCGGAGTCGATCCTGCTGCGCGACTACAGCGAGCTCAATGTCCAGCAGGGCAGCGCGCTGATCGCCGAAAAAGGCCTGGCCGAGATTGCCCGCTTCGTCCAGGGCGATGCCTTCGATGCCCAGAGCCTGGCCAGCCTCGACCCGCGCCCGACCCTGGCGGTGGTTTCCGGCCTGTATGAACTGTTCGCCAGTAACCAGATGGTTGGCGACTCCCTTGGCGGCCTGGCCCAGGCGGTGGAGCCCGGCGGTTACCTGGTGTACACCGGCCAACCCTGGCACCCGCAGCTGGAGATGATCGCCCGCGCCCTGACCAGCCACCGCGCAGGCCAGGCCTGGGTGATGCGCCGGCGCAGCCAGGTGGAGATGGATCAACTGGTGGAGGCGGCAGGCTTTCGCAAGGTCTGCCAGCGGATCGATGAGTGGGGCATCTTCAGCGTCAGCCTGGCCCAGCGGGTCGCTTGATGAGCACTGTGCGCGAGCCCGGATTGATCAAGCGCGGGGTGCTCTGGCTATTGTTGCTCGGCCCGCTGTTCTTTCTCAGCTATGGCCTGACCAACACCTACACCGCCGGGCGCAACGACGTCGGCAGCCTGGTGTTCGCCTGGGAAGGCGACATCCCGCTGTGGCCCTGGACCATCATCCCGTACTGGTCGATCGACCTGCTCTACGGCCTGTCGTTCCTGTTGCCGCTGAGCCGCCGGGAGATGGACCGCCACGCCCTGCGCCTGCTCAGCGCGCAGCTCATCTGCATCCTCGGTTTTCTGCTCTGGCCACTGCGTTTTACCGTCGAACGGCCAGCGCTGGATGGCCTGTTCGGCTGGTTGTTCGATGTGCTGATGGGCTTCGACAAACCGTTCAACCAGGCGCCGTCGCTGCACATCGCCTTGCTGGTGATCATCTGGGCGATGTTTGCCCGGCATATCCACGCAAGGCTGCCGCGCTTGCTGGTGCATGGCTGGATGGCACTGATCGGCGTATCGGTGCTGACCACCTGGCAACATCACTTTATCGACCTGCCCAGCGGCGCGCTGGTGGGCGTGCTGTGCGTCTGGCTGTGGCCGGTCGAGGGCAGGCCGGTGCTGCGCCATCTGCAACTTGCCCGCGACCCGCAGCGCTGGCGCCTGGCGCTGCGCTATGGGGCCGGAGCGGCATTGCTGGTGGGGCTGGCGCTGTACCTCGGCGGTGCTGCCCTGTGGTTGATGTGGCCGGCGGTTGCGTTGCTGCTGGTGGCGCTCAACTATGCGCAACTGGGCGCCGAGGGCTTTCAGAAAGGTGCCGATGGCCGGCTCTCGTATGCCGCGCGCGGGTTGCTGGCGCCCTACCTGATTGGCGCCTGGCTCAACTCACGCGGGTGGACGCGGCGTCATCCCCAAGCGGATGAAGTGTGCGATGGCGTGTACCTCGGGCGAATTCCGGGCAAGGGGCAGGCCGCACACTTCGCCGCCATTGTCGATCTGTGCGCCGAACTGCCGGCCTCGCTCGCCCCCGGCCAGGCCTACTGCGCCCTGCCCAGCCTCGACTTGATCGTGCCCACGGCCGAGCGCTGCCGGGAAGCGGCAACGGCCATCGAACAGCTGCGCCCCCAGGGCCCGGTACTGGTTTGCTGCGCCCTCGGTTACTCACGCAGCGCCAGCGCCGTGGCTGCCTGGCTGGTGCTCAGCGGGCGCTGCGCCGATGCCGGGCAAGCGCAGCAACGCATTAGCCAGGCACGCCCCGGGGTGGTCCTGCATCCGCAGCACCTGCAGGTGATTGAACGCCTGCAAACGGAGCCTTGCCTGTGAGCGGCGAAACCCAACTGGCCCTGGTCGCCAGCCTACTCAAGCGCGGTCGGCAGGTTGAGCGCCTGGCCGACGGGATCAGCCTGCTGGCGGTACTTTTTGGCCTGGCGGCGCTGCTGATCGACGCGCCCGCCCCTTGGTTCAGCGCTGTGCTGTGCAGCCTGTTGCTGTTGGCCGGCTTGCTGCAGAAGTTCTTCGCCCTGCGCGTAGCGCTGGATGCCGATCTGTTTGCGCACCTGGCCGTCCGCAGCGATCAGCTCACGCAGCACACCCAGGTACTGGACCAGTCGCTGTTCAGCCTGGGGCTCAAGGCCAACCCGCTCGATCAGCGCGACTGGCAGGCACGCAGCCTGGCGGCCATGGGCCTGCTGCGCAAACAACTGCTGTGCTTTGCCGTACAAGCCGTGCTGGCGTTGGCCAGCATCCTGCTTTTGCCCTTGCTTCACGTTGCCGGATAAGGACCTTGCCCATGCTTGCTGCCCTCACCGCCTTTGCCATCACCTCGGTCGCCCGCCTGATCACTGGCGCCCGCGCCTTGTGGCTGGGTTGCACGCCGCAACCGGTGCAACGGCTGTACTACGCCAACCACAGCAGCCACGGCGACTTCGTGCTGATCTGGGCCTCGCTGCCCCAGCCGCTGCGCCAGCACACGCGGCCGGTAGCCGGTGCCGATTACTGGCAAAAGCCGGGCATCCGCCAGTTCCTGATCAAGCGGGTGTTCAATGGCGTGCTGATCGACCGCCAGCACAGCGATGCCATAAGCAACCCCTTGCAGCCGATCCAGGAGGCGCTGGCCCAGGGCGACTCGCTGATTTTCTTCCCCGAAGGTACGCGCAACCTCAGCGACGAGCCGTTGCTGGCGTTCAAGAGCGGACTGTTCCACCTGGCCAGCGCCCACCCGCAGGTCGAGGTGATCCCGGTGTGGATCGCCAACCTCAACCGGGTCATGCCCAAGGGTCGCGCCCTGCCGCTGCCCTTGCTGTGCACCCTGAGCTTTGGCGAGCCGCTGCACCTGCAAGCGGACGAAAGCAAGCACGCGTTTCTCGACCGGGCCCGCCAGGCCCTGTTAGCCCTGGCCACGAAGGAATCCTGAGATGGACAACAACACCCTTTCGCTGTTCGCCGGCATCGGCGGCCTGCTGTTGCTCGCCAGCCTGATCGGCCGCCTTCTCAAATGGCGCGCGGGCCCGGCGCCCCACGCTGTCATCGACAACCTCAATGCACGGATCAACGCCTGGTGGGTGATGGTCCTGGTCATCGGCCTGGCCTTCCTGTTCGGCAAGCTGGGGGTGATCCTGCTGTTCTACTGCGTGTCGTTCTACGCCCTGCGTGAGTTCCTGACGCTGACGCCGACCCGGCGCAGCGACTACCCGGCACTGGTCGCGGCCTTCTACGTCGCCCTGCCGGTGCAGTACCTGTTGATTGCCATGGACTGGTACGGGCTGTTCAGCATTTTCATCCCGGTCTATCTGTTCCTGCTGCTGCCGATCCTGGCCAGCTTCGGCGGCGATACCACGCGCTTTTTGGAGCGCGCCTCGAAGGTGCAGTGGGGCTTGATGATCGCGGTCTACTGCCTGTCCTCGGTACCGGCCTTGATGACCCTGGAGATCCCCGGATACGAAGGCCGCAACCTGCTGCTGATCGCCTGGCTGATCCTCGTGGTGCAGATCTCCGATGTGCTGCAGTACGTCTGCGGCAAGCTGTTCGGCAAGCACAAGGTGGCGCCCAAGCTGTCACCGTCAAAGACCGTCGAAGGCCTGGTCGGTGGTGTGGCGCTGGCCACCCTGATCGGTGCCACCTTGTGCTGGATCACCCCGTTCAGCTTCTGGCAGGCGGCACTGATGGCCCTGACCGTCAACCTCATGGGCTTTGCCGGCGGCCTGGTGATGTCGGCCATCAAGCGCGACCGCGGCGTGAAGGACTGGGGCCATATGATCGAAGGCCACGGCGGCATGCTCGACCGCATGGACTCGGTGTGCTTCGCCGCACCGGTGTTCTTCCACTTCGTGCGCTACTGGTGGGTGTGACCGTTACAGCAACAGGTCGTAGGACAGCTTGCCGATCAGGATCAGCAGCAACACCAGAAACAGCGCGCGAACAAACGGCACGCCCTTGCGCACCGCCAGCCAGGTACCGGTCAGCGCGCCGAGGATGTTGAAGGCGGCCATCGGAATGGCGATCAGGTAGAGCACGTTGCCGGTGGGGATGAAGAACATCAGCGCGGCGACGTTGGTGGCGATGTTCACCAGCTTTGCCGACGCCGACGCATGGAGGAAGTCGAACGCGAAGCAGCGAATGAACAGGAAGATCAGAAAGCTGCCGGTGCCCGGCCCGAACAGGCCATCATAGAAACCGATGGCACCGCCGATGACGATCGCCAGCAGTTTCTCGCGGGTGCCGATGCGCATCGGCTTGTGCAGGGCGCCGAAGTCCTTTTTCCAGAAGGTGTAGATCGCCATCAGTACGATCAGCACCAGCACCGCCGGGCGCATCAGCGATTGCGGCACCAGCGACACCGTCGCCGCGCCGACGAAGGCCATGGCAAAGGCCGCACAGGCCGCCGGGATCACCAGGCTCCAGTCGATCACCACCTTGCGCACGAACGAGCGTGCGGCAAACGCCGTACCGCATGCCGAAGCAACCTTGTTGGTGCCCAGCAGGGCCGCCGGTGGCGAGGCTGGCAGGACGTTGAACAGCGCCGGGATCTGGATCAGCCCGCCACCGCCCACCGCGGCATCGATCAGGCCGGCGGCAAAGGCAAACACGCAAAGAATGACGAGATCGACCATGGATTCAGGCTCTGACGATGATGGATGGACGCGCCAAGGTTAACCAACGTGCGGCTTTTGTGTTGCAATGCCATATTGCGAAAACTGCAACGAGGTAGTGCATGGCCCTGAATATGCTGGCAGAGCTGGAAGCCTTGGCGATGGTTGCCCGCAAGCGCAGTTTCGTCGCTGCGGCGCGTGCCCTGGGGCGCTCGCCCAGTGCGGTGACCCGTGCCGTGCAAGCCCTGGAGCAAAGCGCCGGGGCCAAGCTGTTGAATCGCTCGGCCAACGCCGTGAGCCTGACCGAGGCTGGGGAGCGCCTGTTGCCCTACGCCGAGAAAATGCTCGATCTGCAACGCGAGGCCGACGAAGAGCTGGCCGGGCTCAGCGGCCTGGCGTCCGGATGGGTGCGGTTTTCCGCCCCGGAATCGCTGGCCCAGGTATTGCCCGGATTGATTGCGCAGTATGGTGAGCGCTATCCACAGGTGAACGTCGATGTGATCTTCAGCGACGAGCCGATCGACCCGGGTAAAAGCAAACTGGACTTCTCGATTCGCGGCGCCTTCGCCCGGGACAGCGAACTGATCGGTTATCCGCTGTGGCGTTATTCTCGCTCACTGTATGCCAGCCCCGCTTACCTGCAACGGCATGGCGCACCCGAATCGATCGAGGCGCTGGAAACACACGCATTGATCCTGCATACCGCGCCACGGATTCTCAAGGAGTGGCAGTTTCGCAGCGCCGATCAGGCCGTCAGCCTGCGGGTGCATCCAAGGTTTCGCTTCAGCTCAGGAGTGGCCGTATTCCAGGCCGCCCTGGCCGGTGTCGGCATCGCCCGCCTGGCTGACTGGCTGGCCGAACCCGAGGTACAGGCCGGGCGCCTGCAGCGGGTGTGCCCCGAGTACCGGCTGACCGCCAGCAACGGCGACAGCCCGCAAATGCACGCGGTGTACCCGGCCGGCACGCTAGCGCAGCGGGTCAAGGCGCTACTGGAGGTGATCCGCAGCTTTGGCGACAACCTCGACCGATAAGCACAGGTTTGCGCTCCCAGACACCCAAAGGTCGAGACCAGACATCTGCCGAGAGCCAATCGCCCCTATGGTGACAGACCTTTGAGCAACCCTCTGGAGCCTGGAATGTCCGATTTCATCACCGTGCTGCGCGAGACCTGCCCTACCCCCGTGCTGGATGCGACCAAGTGGCAACGCATCGGCGGCGACCCGCACACCGTCAACCTCAACGCCTATGTGTCGTCCGATGGCAGCAAGATCATGGGCACCTGGATCTGCACGCCGGGCACCTTCCAGGTCAATTACGAGAAGTGGGAGTACTGTCACTTTCTGGATGGCTATTGCGTGATCACCCCGGAAGGTGAACAACCGGTGCATCTGCGGGCCGGTGACGTGTTCGTCATCGAACCTGGGATGAAAGGCACCTGGGAGGTGGTGGAGACGGTGCGCAAGTATTTCGTTTTTGCCTGACAGCAGGGGCTGCCTTGGCAGCCCATCGCTGGCAAGGCCAGCTCCCACAGAATTAGGTGTGCGCAGTACCTGTGGGGGCCAGCCTTGCTGGCGATACTCTTTTTACTCGGGCTTGCGATAACCTTCGACAATCGCCGAGAAATCCTTGCCACCCTCGCCACGCAGACTCATGGCCTGGTACAACTGTTGGGCCACCGCGCCAAGAATCACCGGCTGGTGCGCCTGGCGGGCCGCCTCGGTGGCCAGCCCCAGGTCCTTGAGCATCAGCTCGGCACCGAAGCCACCGGTATAGCCACGCGATGCCGGGGCCGTTTCGATGATGCCTGGCCACGGGTTGTAGGTGTCCGAGCTCCAGCAACGGCCGGTTGAGCTGTTGATGATCCCGGCCAGTACCTTGGTGTCGATCCCCAGCGCGTTACCCAGGGCCATGGCCTCGGACACGCCGATCATGGAGATGCCCAGCAGCAGGTTGTTGCAGATCTTGGCGATTTGCCCGGTGCCGACATCGCCGCAGTGGACGATGTTGCGGCCCATCTGCGCCAGCACCGGCTGCAGGGTGGCGAACAGTGCGTCGCTGGCGCCAACCATGAAGGTCAGGGTGCCGGCTGCGGCGCCGCCAGTCCCGCCGGACACCGGTGCGTCGGCCAGGTCGACGCCCTGCTTGGCCGCAGCAGCCGCTACATCGCGGGCCGTCTGCGGGTCGATGGTGCTGCAGTCGACCACCGGGGTACCGGCCTTGACACCGGCCAGCACACCGTCTTCGTTGAGGTACACACCGCGCACGTGGGCAGCAGCTGGCAGCATGGTGATCACCAGCTCGCTCTGCTGCGCGGCGTCACGCGGCGAGCTGCTGATCTGTCCGCCGAGCTCGGCAAGTTCAGCCAGCACGGTCTTGTTCAGGTCGAACAGGTTCAGCTGATGCCCGGCCTTGATCAGGTTACGGGCCATGGGCGCGCCCATGTTGCCCAGGCCGATGAATGCGATACGCATGATGAACTCCTTAGCGCAGGCTGATGGTAGTGTTCACGCCATCGTTGACGCTGTCATCATCGAACCAGCGGCTGGTGACGGTCTTGGTCTGAGTGTAGAACTGCACCACCTGTTTGCCGTACGGGCCCAGATCGCCGAGCTTGGAGCCGCGCGAGCCGGTGAAGCTGAAGAACGGTACCGGCACCGGAATCGGGATGTTGATGCCGACCTGGCCGACGTCGATCTCGGTCTGGAACTTGCGCGCCGCCGCGCCGCTCTGGGTGAACAGGCCGGTGCCGTTGCCGAAGGGGTTGCGGTTGACCAGGGCGATGGCTTCGTCGAGGGTGTCGACTTCCAGCACCACCAGTACCGGGCCGAAGATTTCCTGGGTGTAGATCTGCATGTCGGTGGTCACCCCGGAGAACAGGGTCGGGCCGACGAAGTTGCCTTGCTCGTAGCCCGGCACGCTGACCTCGCGGCCATCGAGCTCAAGCGTGGCGCCTTCCTTGATGCCGTTTTCGATCAGGCCCAGCACCCGCTCCTTGGCGCGCTTGGAAATCAGCGGGCCGACATCGGTGCCCGGCTCGCTACCGGCGTTGACCTTGAGCTTGGAGGCCAGCTCCTTGAGCTCCGGCAGCCACTCGCGGGCCTTGCCCACCAGCACCGCCACCGAGGTGGCCATGCAGCGCTGACCGGCCGCCCCGAAACCGGCACCGACCAGGGCGTTGAGGGTTTGCGTGCGGTTGGCGTCCGGCAGCACCACTGCGTGGTTCTTGGCCCCCATCATCGACTGCACACGCTTGCCGTGCTGGCTCGCCAGGTTGTAGACGTGGGTGCCGACTTCGGTGGAACCCACGAACGAGATGGCCTTGATATCGCTGTGGGTGCACAGGGCATCGACCACCTGCTTGCCACCATGGACGACGTTGAGCACGCCGGCCGGCACACCGGCTTCGATTGCCAGCTCCACCAGCATCATGGTCGACAGCGGGTCCTGCTCGGACGGTTTGAGCACGAAGGTGTTGCCGCAGACGATGGCCATCGGGAACATCCACAGCGGGATCATCGCCGGGAAGTTGAACGGGGTGATACCGGCGCAAACGCCGATCGGCTGGCGCAGGGTATAGGTATCGACGCCACCGGCGACGTTTTCGGCGAATTCGCCCATCTGCAGGCTGCCGATGCTGCTGGCATGCTCGACCACTTCCAGGCCGCGGAAAATATCGCCTTCAGCGTCGGCGATGGTCTTGCCCTGTTCGGCGCTGAGGACCACGGCAATGCGCTTGGAGTGTTCACGGATCAGCGCCTGCAGCTTGAGCATGATGCGCATGCGCGCGCCGATCGGGGTGTCGCGCCAGGTCTTGAACGCACGCTGGCCGGCGGCAATCGCGGCGTCGACTTCTTCGGCGGTGGCAAAGGGTACACGGGCCAGCACTTGTTGGGTGGCCGGGTTGACCACATCACGCCATTCGCTGGTTTTCGATTCGACCCATTGGCCATCGATCAGCAGCTTGACCTGCTCGACCTTGGTCTGGCCGGAAGTAAGGGATGCGTTCATGTGCGTTCTCCTGAAATTGTTGTTAGGGAGAGATCGACGCCGCCGGGTCAGCCACAGCGGGCGCTTGGGTCCAGGGCTTTTTTGGAGTATAGATGTGCAAACATCTAATAAGAACGCACATAAAAGCCGGACCAACATGCAAAAAAACATCACTTCCCTGGGGTCGTTGAACTGGGATGACCTGAAGTTCTTTCTCGAAGTGGCGCGCACCCGCAAGGCCAGCAGCGCGGCCAAACGACTGGGTGTCGACTACACCACCGTGTCGCGGCGGATCAGTTCGCTGGAGGTGGCACTGGGCACCCTGCTATTCGAAAAATCACGGACCAACGGCTTTGTCCTTACCGCCGAGGGCCAGCGCCTGCTCAGCTATGCCGAGTCGATCGAGAGCACCCTGCACATGGCCTGCGAACAGGTGTCGGGCTCCGGCGTGGCGCTGTCGGGGCATGTGCGCATGGGCTGCACCGAGGGCTTCGGCAGCTTCTTTGTCACCCCGCAACTGAGCCATTTCGTCGACGCCTACCCGGCGATCTCGGTGGACATCCTGCCGCTGCCGCACTTCATCAGCCTGTCCAAGCGCGAGGCCGACATCGTCATCGCCCTGGAGCGCCCGGAACATGGGCCGTACGTATGCTGCAAGCTGTGCGACTACCGCCTGCGCCTGTACGCCACCCAGGAATACCTGGACAGCCACGAGCCGATCACCCGCAGCAGCGACCTGGCCCGGCATCAGTTCATCAGCTATGTCGACGACCTGGCCTTCAGCTCCGAGCTTCTGTACCTGGCCAACCTGATCCCGGCCGCCAGCGCCAACCTGCGCAGCACCAGCGTGATCGCCCAGTACGTCGCGGCCCAGCAGGGGCGCGGCCTGGCGATCCTGCCGTGTTTTCTGGCCGCGCAGGATCCGCGCCTGGTGGCGATTCTGCCGGAGGAGGTGGCGATTACCCGGCAGTTCTGGATGTACTGCCGCGAAGACTTGAGGAAACTGAAGCGGATTACCCTGCTATGGGATTACATCCGCAATGTCACCGAGCGCAACACCCCGCTGCTGATGGGCGAGTCGCGCACGATGAGCTTTGCCGACTGATTCAGTCGGAGGCGACCACGATCGACACCCGGCGGTTTTCCAGGCGTCCGGCGCGGGTGTCGTTGCTGGCCACCGGCTCGCTGCTGCCCAGGCCACGGGTTTCGACGTTCTCGGCACGCATGCCAATCGCAATCAGCACCTTGGCCACGCTCTGTGCCCGGCGCGTGGACAACTGCTCGTTGTAAGCGGCGCGGCCCGAAGCATCGGTGTGGCCATCGACCCGCACGCTCTGGATGTTCACCGACAGCAGCGACTTGCCGATGCGCTCGACAATGCTCCGGCTCTGGGCGTTGAGGGTGTCGACATCGCTGCCGAACAGCACTTTGCTCGACAGGCCGAACTCCCAGCCTTCATCGGTGAGCTGGAAGCCCTCTTGCTTGAGCAAGGCAATCTGTTCGGCAGTGAGGCCCTTGGGCGGCACGCTCTGGCAACCGCCCAGGGCGAACAGCGCCAGGACCAGGCAGATAACGTGAAAACGTAGACGTTGGCTCAGGTGAATCACGGTTCAGCTCCTGTTTTTTACGTGATGGGCAGAGCGCTCCGTCTCTGCCATTTGCCCCTGCCCGCGCAGGTTGCGCTTGGCCTGATACATCGCCGCATCGGCGGCATTGAGCAGATCTGACGGGCTGCGGCCGTCATCGGGGAAATAGGCGATGCCGATACTCAGCGAGGTAATGATGCTCCGCCCTTCGCTCAGGCGGATCGGCAACTTCATGCTGGCGGCAATCTTCTCGGCAATGCGCAAGGCATCTTCGCGCGTGTGCAGCGGCGCCAGCAGCACCGCGAACTCGTCCCCACCCAGACGGGCAACCAGGTCATTTTCGCGCAGTTGCGCGCGCACCCGCATGGCTACGCTGATCAGCACTTCATCGCCCGCAGCATGGCCAAAACTGTCGTTGACCTCCTTGAAGTTATCACTGTCGAGAAACAACAGTGCCAGATGCTCCTGGTGCTTGTCGGCATTGCGCAGGGTGCGGCTCAGGCGGCCCTCGAAAAACGCCCGGTTCGGCAGACCGGTAAGGCTGTCATGGCTGGCCTGGTGGGCAAGGCTTTCATTTTCGCTTTGCAGGTGGCTTTGCCAGGACTCCAGTTCGTCAAGCAGGGCGTTGAAGTCATTGCCCAGTTCATTGAGCTCGGCAATCTGCGCCGCTGGCACGCGGCGGTCGAAGCTACGTTCACGGCGCGCGGCATGAGCGACATTGGCCAGACTGCGCAGAGGCCCGACAATATCGCCAAACATCCGCCGCGACAGATAGAGGGCGCTAAAAGCACTGAGTGCCGTGCACAGGAGGATGCCGGCCAGGCCACTGAGCAGGAAGCGCACCAGGCTACCGCCCTGGCCCACCAGTTCAATGTGCCCGACCTGCTGGCCCTGGTGCAGCACCGGCAAGATGATCGGTTCTTCCAGCAGGCTGCGGGCAATCACTTGCTCGGTCTGCGCCAGAAAGCCGCTCTCACTGCGCTGCCAGCGGGCCAACAGTACACCGCCATCATCGAAAACCTTGGCATCGGCCACCTCTTCAGTGGTGGCGATCAGTGCCAGCGCCTCGTTGGCCGCACCGGCATCGTTGAACACCACCGCCGCTTCCACGGTGTAGTTGATCGAACGGGCAATCAGGTGCAGGTTGTGATTGGCGTACACGCGCAAGGCCAATACGCCGAGCACGGTCAGGGAAACGCCGGCCAGGCCGACCGCCAGCAGCGCGACGCTCAGGTGGCGGCGTCCGAGGACGGCACGCAGGGTCGGGCGCTCGCGCCCCTTGCCAAAGCCAATCATGGTTGCGCCGCCCGTCGCCGCGATAGCTGCAGCACACTGGGGTGAATGCGCACGCCGCTGCGCGCCACCGAGTCGAGGTTGACGTCAAAGGCCACCTGGCGGTCGCTGACCCGCAGGCAGAACAGGCTGCCGACCGTGCACGGGTCGTCGGCTTCGCTCATGCTCAGGACCGGATGGCCGCTCACTGCAGTGAACAGCCGGGCGCGTTCGTCCTGGCTGAGCTTGCCGATATAAATCGCATCGCATTCATTGGCGATACGCGGGTCGTCGGCCAGCAAGCGGCGCACCTGTACCGGGCGGCCGGTGGCCTGGGTAGTGCCCTTGACCAGGTCGTCGGCGTATTCGGTCGGGCCGATCAGGCACAAGCGCAGTTGCACCGGTTCAACCGGCCAGCGTGCATAGCTGAGGATACCCAGCACCACCTGGGTGACGGCCTTGGCCCGCTGCTCGGCCAAGTTCGAAGTGGATCCAGCCTCGGCACCGGCCTGCGACGCGAACAGCAACAACAATGCGGTCAGCAGCGAACGCGTCAGGCTCCTCACGCGTCCCGATGTCGGGGCGGCCAGATTCATGAAGGAAATCTCTTAAGACCATGCAGGATGATGCCGCAACGATAGCACAGAGGCCGATTTTCCAGCGAGGCAGCAGCCCGCCGATGATCCGGTAAAAGGCCGAATCGCCGTGGTTATACCTGCTCCAGCATCAGCCCGGAGATCCGTTTGACCTTGCGCCGCACCGCGTCCTCGAACACGCCCTGGCGCGGCTCGATCAAACTGAAGCAGGTCTTGGCCCGGGTGATACCGGTGTAGATCAACTCCTTGGTCAACACCGGGTTCAGGGCGTCCGGCAGCACCAGCGCAGTATGGGTGAACTCCGAGCCCTGGGACTTGTGCACGGTCATGGCGAATACCGTTTCGACTTCGTTGAGACGGCTGGGCAGTACGAAACGCACACCGCCGTGCCCGTCGTTGCGGGCGAAAGCCACGCGCAGCACGTGCTGCCCGTCATGCTGCTCGTCCGGCAGGCGCAGGGCGATGCCGATATCGCCATTCATCAGGCCCAGACCGTAGTCGTTGCGGGTCATCAGCACCGGACGGCCTTCATACCAGGGCTGTTCACTGTCGATCAGCCCGGCGGCGCCGAGTACCCGGCCAACCCGCTGGTTCAGGCCCTCGACTCCCCAGGGCCCCTTGCGCACGGCGCAGAGCAACTGGAAGGTCTCGAAGCCTTGCAGCACCTGCATGGCCCAGGTCTCCCAACGCGGATCCTCCACCGGCGTGCCGAGTGGCGGGCGCTGCTGGCGGAGGGTCTGCAGGTAGCTGCGATAGCCCTGGGGCCCGGCGTTGCCGCGGCCCAGGCCTTCGAGCAGCAGGCGATCGAAGTTGCGATCCTGCTCGCCGCGCAGGCTCAGGGCAAACACATCGTCCTGCTTCTGGTTGAGCAGGGCCCGTGCCTGTTCGGCATCCTGGCGGTTGACCAGGCGCGCCAGCTGGCCGATGCCACTGCCTTCGCCGAAGCGCCGCGAGTAGCGCAACATCACCACTTGCTGCGCCAGGGGATACTGCCCGGCGCTGCCAGGCAGCAGCTCGCTGGCGGCCAGGGCTTCGCCACTGACCTGCTCCAGCCAGGCCTGCGTCTCGGGGCTATAGCGCCCGGCTTCGGCATCGCGGCACAGGTCACCCAATACCGCACCGGCCTCCACCGAGGCCAGCTGGTCCTTGTCGCCCAACAGCACCAGGCGTGCGTGAGGTGGCAAGGCGCCAAGCAGGTTGGCCATCATCTCCAGGTCAATCATCGAGGCTTCGTCGACCACCAGCACATCCAGCGGCAGTGGGTTACCGGCATGGTGACGGAAATGCCGCGAGCCCGGGCGACTGCCGAGCAGGCGGTGGACGGTGGAGACGTCGGTGGGAATGTTCTCACGAACCTCGGCGGCCACCGCCAGGCGCTCGACCTGCTGGCCGATGGATTCGGTCAGGCGCGCGGCGGCCTTGCCGGTCGGCGCTGCCAGGCGGATGCGCAGCGGGCGGCCGGCCTCGACGGCGGGCGCTTGCAGCAAAGCCAGCAAACGCACCACCGTGGTGGTTTTGCCGGTGCCCGGCCCGCCGGTGATAATGCTGAAAGCGCTGCGCGTAGCCAGGGCGCAAGCGAGCTTTTGCCAGTCCACCTGGCCAGTGGGCGCACCGCCGTCGAACAGTTGCGCCAACCGCGCGCAAAGGTCCACCGGGGTTGGCTCGACCTGCTGCAGGCGCTCGCGCAAGGCGTTGTCGATCCGCCGCTCGTAGGCCCAATAACGGCGCAGGTACAGGCGCTGGCCGTTGAGCACCAGCGGGCGCGCGCTGTCTTCATCGCTGCCGCCATGGGCCACCAGGCGACTGCGGCTCAGTTGCTGCAGCCAGGTGTCGAGCGCCAGGCGCTCAAGCAGTTGCGATGGCAACAGCAACGGCCCGGCCAGGGCATCGCCTTCGGGCGGCAGCGACAGGGCGAAATCCGGTTCGGCCAGGGTTTCGCCCAGGTCCAGGCACACATGGCCATGGCCCAGTTGATGGCTGGCCAGGGCCGCCGCCAGCAACACCAGGGGTTCGCCGCCCGGGTCGCGCTCGCCGAGAAAACTCACAAAGGCACGATCCAGCGCACGCAGCCAGCCCCGTTCGACCCAGCGATCAAGCAAGGCAAGCAGGTCGGCGCTCTTGCCCAACGGCTCCAACGCCGCCAGGTGGCGGGCATCCAGCGGCGTCGGCAACAGGTCGTCGAGGCTACGGCTCATGGTGCGTCTCCGAGAAACAGGTCGTGTTGTTGCGGGGTGCTGACACCGCGGAACAGGGCGTCGAGCTGCTCGATCAGCTCACGCGGTGGCTTGGCGAAATACAAGCCGCGGGATGCCGAATCGACACCGCGCAGGAAGATGAACAGCGCGCCGCCGACATGCCGGTCGTAGTCATAACCGGGTAGCCGTGCGCGCAACTGGCGGTGCAGGGCCAACAGGTAGAGCACGTACTGCAGGTCGTAGCGGTGGCTGAGGATTGCCCCTTCCATGGCCAGTTCGCTGTAGGCCTGGTCATCAGGGCCGAGCCAGTTGGATTTGTAGTCCGCCACGTAGTAGCGGCCGTCATGTTCGAAGGCCAGGTCGATAAAGCCCTTGAACATGCCATTGAGCAGCGCCGGTTGCGCGGCCAGGCGTGCGACGCCCTGATGGGTGTATTCGCACACCAGTTGATCGAGCCTGCCGACATCGACCTTGTGGCTGGCAAACCAGAACTCCATTTCAATCTGGTACTGGTCCAACTGGCTCAAGGACAACGGCGAACTGTCGGGCGCCAGGGCCATGGGTTGCTCGAGCAATTGCTGCAACCATTTGCTGAGGGTCGGGATCCAGCCGGTCCAGTCGCGGCGGTTGCAGCGCTGGCCAACGGTGCGGGTCAATTGCTCGGGGGCAGCGCTGACCTGGGCGAAACCTTCATGCCCGGCCCATTCGAGCAGGCCGTGGAGGAAGGTGCCGGGGTTCGGCCCACGGGGGAAGCGATGAATATCACCGCTGCCGGGCATGACTTCACGCAACTGCTGCAGATCGGGCCGCTCGTCATCAAGCAGTTGTTGCGCCTGGGAGCTGTCGGCCGCCAGGGTCATGGCCTCTTCGCCGATACGCAAGGCGCTGTAGGAAGCGATCCACCAGTTTTCCGCTGCCCGGCGTTTGGGCTGGCGTGCGGGCAGCAGTTCGGTCTGGTTGCGTGGGGCGCTGTAGGCCTGTTCATCGGGCACTGGCAAAGCGATGCTGGCGATGGATGGGCAACCGGATTGCAAAGCCTGCAGCCAATCGCCCAACTGGGTCGAGGCTGGCAAGGCGCTGCCGCCGCCCAACAGGTAACCCAGGGCCGAACGGTGCAAGGTCGAGGTCTTGCCGGTACCACGCTTAAGGTCGGCGACACCAAGCCAGCAGGCATGCTGGGCGCGGGTCAGGGCCACGTACAGCAGGCGCAAGTCCTCGGCCAGGCGCTCATCGTCGGCCAGGGCGATCTGGTCGGCATCCGGGGTCAGGGTCAGGTGTGCCTGGCCTTCGCTGTCGTGCCAGGCCAGTGGCAAGCGCGAGCCATCCACCGGCTTGCTGGTGCAGATGAAGGGCAGGAACACCAAGGGATACTCCAGGCCCTTGGACTTGTGGATGGTCACCACCTTGACCAGTTGCTCATCGCTTTCCAGGCGCAGGATCTGCTCCTCGCCGGCCTGCCCGGAACTGGCCAGGTGTTCGCCCAGATGACGAATCAACGCCTGCTCACCATCGAGCTCGGTAGCCGCCTGTTGCAGCAGCTCGGCCAGGTGCAGCAGGTTGGTCAGCACCCGCTCGCCATCGCTGCGGGCGATCAACACCTGCGGCAGGTCGAAGTCGTGCAGCAGGCGCCGCAGCATCGGCAACACCCCCTGGCTGCGCCAGATCAGCCGGTACTGGCGGAACTGCATGACCCAGCGCTCCCAGACCCGCTCATCCTGGTTCAATTGTGCCAGGGCGCTAAGCGGCAAGTTGAGGGTGATGCTTGCCAGCGCGGCCTTGAGCAGGCGCTCGGCGTCCGGCTCGGCGCAGGCCTTGAGCCAGGCCAGCAGGTCATGGGCCTCCTGGGCGGCGAACACCGAGTCTTTGTCCGACAGGTACACGCTGCGTACATCGCGAGCCGCGAGCTCGGCTCGGATCAACTGCGCCTCGCGGCCATCGCGTACCAGAATGGCGATGTCCGACGGCAGGCAGCCGCGCAGTGGCTGATCAGCCTGAACGAAACCACTGCGCCCCTGCTGCCCGCCATTGAGCAGGGCGACGATCTGACTGGCGCAGCTGGCGGCCAGTTGCTGGCGATAAACGGCGCCGGACACCGGCTCTTCACTGCTCAGTTGCCAGAGATTCAGTGCGGGTACCGGCGAGCCATCGACCTGCAACTGCTCGCTACGGCCCTTGGCCTTGACCTCGAGAAACGGCACCGGGTTGTCGCTGCCGTCGCGAAACAGGAAGGCGCCACGCCCCTGCTCGCGCACTTCGGCCTGCATGAACACATGGTTGACCGCCGTGACCATGGCCTGGCTTGAGCGGTAGTTGGTATCGAGGCTGTGCAGGCGCCCGGCCGTGGCCCGTCGTGCCCCCAGGTAGGTGAAGATGTCGGCGCCGCGGAAGGCATAGATCGCCTGCTTGGGGTCGCCGATCAGGAACAGGCCGGTGTCGCGAACGTTCTCTTCAATCCGGTAGATGCGCTGGAAGATCCGGTACTGCACCGGGTCGGTGTCCTGGAATTCATCGATCAGTGCCACCGGGAACTGCTCGCGGATCAGCCCGGCCAGGCGCTCGCCAGCATCGCCATGCAGCGCATGGTCGAGGCGCAGGAGCATGTCGTCGAAACCCATCTCGGCGCGGCGGCGTTTCTCCTGTTCGAAGCGTGCGCCAACCCAGGCGGCGGCATGTTCGAGCAGACAGGCATCGGGAGTGGGCAGCCCCTGGAGCTGATCACGCAAACCTTCCATTGCCTGCAATGCCGGGTGACTTGGCGCTTCGCCCTTCCAGGCTTCAGCCATGCCGGCGCGGGTAAAGCGACTGAAGCCGGTACCCAGGTCCAGCTCCAACGCCTGATCGTCCTCGGCCCAGGCCTTGAGCTTTTCACACCAGGGCTCGAAGTAGCGCGCCTGCATCTTGCGCCCGTCGACCTGCTTGGCGGCCAGGCCCTCACGACAGATCTGCAGCAACTCGCCGGACCATTGCGCCCAGGGCGCCTTGAGTGTGCGCAGCAATTCAGCGCGTTGCTCCAGCACCGCGTCGATCAGCGCCTGCGGCTCTTCTTCATTGCTGTCGATGTGCTGGCGCCCGAACAGCGCGCGCACCCGGGGCAGCAAGGTTTCAGGGCTGACCCAATGGCTGCGTACCCAGGCCAGCGCATCGCCCTGCATGCTGTAGCAGAAGCGTCGCCAGTAATCACGCATGACCTGGCCCAGCAGGTCGCTATGGTCGGTTTCCAGGGTCTGGGTAAACAGGCTGCCGCTGTCGAAAGCATGCTCGCGCAGCATGCGCTGGCACCAACTGTGGATGGTCGACACCGCAGCTTCGTCCATCCACTGCGCGGCCACGTCCAGGCGGTTGGCACAGGCGGCCCGCAGCGACGGCTGATAGTCATCGCGCAGTTGCTGGAGCAAGGGATCGGCTTCGCTCAATTCACCACGGAAGTAGCGCGCGGCTTCTGCCAGGCGGGTGCGGATACGCTCCCGCAGTTCCTTGGTAGCGGCGTCGGTGAAGGTCACCACCAGGATCTGGGGTGGCAACAGTTCGCGGCCAAAGCCCTGCTCGCCGCCATGACCAAGCACCAGGCGCAGGTACAGCGCCGAGATGGTGAAGGTCTTGCCGGTCCCGGCGCTGGCTTCGATCAGCTGACTGCCGTGCAGGGGAAAGGTCAGGGCCAGGGGGGCTGGGGCAACAGCAAGGCTCATCGAGCGCTCTCCTCTTTGCCCAGCGTCTGCCAGGGCGCTTCGAACATCGGGCGGTACAGGGCTTCGCACCAGCCTTCGAACTCTTCACTGGCACTGAGTGCCGCGAAATCGCTGAACTGCCGGGCCAGCGCGGTGCTTTCGCTGCGCTCGCCAAAGGTATTCTGGCCATCGCCGTCGTAAGCCTTGGTCGCCGCGGCCAGGGCCTTGTCTGGATCGCTCTGGGCCAGCCAGGCAAAGGCGGTCTTGACGGCTACCGGCAGGGGCGCATTCATACCGGCCTGGCGGGCCAGCAACAGATCACCCAGCAGCTCGGCGGCGCGGGCCTGCTCCAGGGGCGCGAGCAATAGGGTGATGTCGGTGGCGACCACCGCGCTATGCAGCTTCAGGCCAACCGCACAGGCCGCCAGGTGCATGACCCAGGTCGGCGTCAGACGGTGCCATTTGAGGGTGCGGCCATTGCTGATGCCGTTGGGCAAGGTCGTGATGCTCAGCAGCGAATCATCTTCACGCTGATAGACCCGGCCCAACCAACCTTCGAGCTTGAGCTGGCGGTACTCGAAACGGATTGGCAGGGCGTTGTCCACAGGCATCGGCCATTGCTGCAGCAACTGTTGATAACGCTGCAGCACGCCGGGCAACGGCTCGATCAGTTCGGCCTGCAGGCAATCTCCGAAGCCTGCCAGCGGCAACAACCCGTAGCCCTGCAAACGCCGGGCCTGGGTGGTCAGTGCCCGCTCGCTGTCTTGCGGGTCGGCCAGGGCTGCGGCCAGCAGGCTTTCGCTCAGGCTGTAGCGCTGCAGGGCATCGAGCACAAACGGCTCTTCATCGGTCAACGGCGCTTCCACCGACTCGAAGAACACTTTCAAGCGTTGGCTGAAAAAGTGCCGAAGCGGATGGCGGAGAAAATCCTGCAGCAAGGTCAGGGTCAGCGGTTCATCGCTGCTGTACGGCGGCAGCTCATCCTCTGGCTTGAGCTGTTGTTCGTCAGGCAGATGCAGCGTGCGCCACTCGCGGGCATAACTGAACAGGCCGCTGCCTTTGTGGAAGTAGCGCGCACTGAAGGGCTGCAATGGATGCTCCACGGTCAGGGCATGCAGCAACTGCTCACCGGCATTGAGCTTGCCGCCAGCGGCAGCGCCGGCCAGACGCCAACCGCCAGCCAGGTGGTCGCGCAACTGGCCGATCAGCACCGAGGCCGGGCGTTCGCTGTTGTCGCGGATGCTGCGCCCGACCCAGCTGACGTACAGCTGGTCACGGGCCGAAAGCAGCGCTTCGAGCAACAGGTAACGGTCGTCCTCACGCCGCGAACGATCACCCGGACGGTAGTCACTGCCCATCAGGTCGAAGTCCAGCGGCGGTTGCGCACGAGGATAGTCGCCATCGTTCATGCCCAACAGGCAGACCACCTTGAACGGGATCGCGCGCATCGGCATCAGGGTGCAGAAGTTCACTGAACCGGCAAGAAAGCGCTGGGACAAGCGGCCCTGGTCGAGCCCGGCCAACCAGGCTTCACGCACCACGGTGAGCGGCAGCAAGTCTTGCAGGCCGACTGATTCACAGGTCTGCAACCAGGTTTCACGCAAGGTCTGCAGTTGCACCAGCAGATAGTCGTCATGCTCGGTTTCTGCGAAGAAGAACACTTGCAGCAAGGCATGCAGGCGCTCACCCCACTCGGCCGCCGTTGCCGCTTGAGACAGTTGTTCGTGGGCGATTTCCAGAGCGTCGAGCAAGGCCACCAGCGGGCCGATCAAGGCAGCATCCAGGCCGCCGATTTCATCGAATGGCTCGATACCATCACACCCTTCACCGACACCGACGGCGTACCCCAGCAGCATGCGTCGCAAGCCGAATCGCCAACTGTTCTGTTCGAGGTTTGCCGGCAAGCCGAGGCCGGCGCGTTGCTCGGCGTTCAGCCCCCAGCGGATACCGGCGCCTTCGATCCAGCGGTGCAGGGTTGGCAGGTCGCTTTCCTTGATGGCAAAGCGCGCACGCAAGGCGGGCACATCCAGCAGGTCGAGGATCTCGCTGACCGCGAAACGGCTGTCGGGCAACTTCAGCAGGTGTTCCAGGGCAATCAGCAGCGGGTCGCGACCACGCTGGCCCTGGTCGGTCAGGGTGAAGGGGATGAAGCGCGGGTCGTTGCGGTCCAGCTGGCCGAACACGGCGCGGATGTGCGGCGCATAGGTATTGATGTCCGGGAGCATGACGATGATGTCACGGGGGCGCAGCGTCGGGTCGGCACTGAAACGGGCGAGCAACTGGTCGTGGAGGATTTCCACTTCACGCTGCGGGCTGTGGCCGACATGGAAACGTACCGAGCGATCTTTGCCTGGGTCGACGTCTGGCCAACGCTCGCGGGTTTCAGCCAGCGGACGCAATTCAAGAATGTCGTCCTGCAACTGGTTGAGCAGGCTCTTGGGCTCGTTGTCGCTGAACAGGTCGATGCGCCCGTCGCTGAAGGCTGCGCGATAACTGCCAGGGTCGTCATAGCTGTCGAGCAGGTTGATGTAGTCGCGGCCCTGCTTGCCCCAGGCGGCCAACAAGGGATGAGCGTGCTGGTGCAGGGTTTCGGCGTCGATCAGGCTGGGCATGCCCTGCTTGCGCTGCTGGCGCTTGTATTGATGACGTAGCAGGTCCTTGTCGGCAACGATGTCGGCCCAGTGATGACGGCAGGGGTTGTGCACGCAGAGCAGCACCTGGCTGAAACGAGCCAGGCCGGCCAGCGCTTCCAGCGCCTGGGCGGGCAGCGAGGAAATGCCGAAAACGATAACCCGTGACGGTAAGCCAGGCGGTGCCTGCTCCAGGCTGTTGATGCGCTCGATGAAGCGTTGATGGACACCGGCGCGGCTCTGGGCCATGCCCTCTTCTCCGACATCCAGCAGCAAGGCGCGCCACAATTCGGCCTGCCAGCAGTTGGCGGGCGGCAGTGGTTTTGATTCGCCACGGGCGGTATTGAGCACATGGCGACCGGCTGCCCAGTCCTTGAGCCAGTCGGCACGATACACCTGATATTGGTCGAACAGGTCGGCCAGGCGTTCGGCCAACTGGTAGCGCTTGCGCAGGTCGTTGTCGTCGGTGAGAAAGCGCTGCAAGGGCTCGAAGTGCGGTTTGTCGATGACCTCCGGCAGCAGGCGCATCAAACGCCAGGTCAGCGGCGCCTTGTCGAGCAGCGATACCTCGGGGATTTCTTCGCGGCCCAGCACCTTGCGGTACAGCTGCCACATGAAACTGCCGGGCAGCTGCACCTCGACTGCGGCGGCGATACCGCAGCCGCCTTGATCGTCGTCTTGAGGGTCTTCGGCCAAGGCCAGCTTCAGCCACTGGGCGATGCCGTTGCTTTGCACCAGGGCGATTTCGTTTTCCAACGGTGCCAGCGGGTAACGCCGCATCCAGCTCACCACCAGGCTGCGCAGTTCATCCAGGCGGTTGCCGTGAACCACCATGAAACCTGGTATGAGTGGGTTTGCGTGCGGCATTGGGCATCCTTGAGGCTGTGCGGGCAGGGGGAAACCTTATCATGCTCGGGGAGCCTGACTGTGTTGTGCAACAGCCAGAAAGACAAAACCCCTACCTGCGTATGCAGATAGGGGTTTCGGAATTTAATCTTGACGATGACCTACTCTCACATGGGGAAACCCCACACTACCATCGGCGATGCATCGTTTCACTGCTGAGTTCGGGATGGGATCAGGTGGTTCCAATGCTCTATGGTCGTCAAGAAATTCTGTTGCCAGAAGGTCTTGTTTAAGACACTCCAGCGAATCGGGTATGTGATGTTTTGTGAGTTACAAATTCTCGGCTTTGCAGTCTTCACAACACCGCAATCTGGTCATTCGACGCAAATTGCTTGGGTGTTATATGGTCAAGCCTCACGGGCAATTAGTATTGGTTAGCTCAACGCCTCACAGCGCTTACACACCCAACCTATCAACGTCGTAGTCTTCGACGGCCCTTCAGGGAGCTCAAGGCTCCAGTGAGATCTCATCTTGAGGCAAGTTTCCCGCTTAGATGCTTTCAGCGGTTATCTCTTCCGAACATAGCTACCCGGCAATGCCACTGGCGTGACAACCGGAACACCAGAGGTTCGTCCACTCCGGTCCTCTCGTACTAGGAGCAGCCCCTCTCAAATCTCAAACGTCCACGGCAGATAGGGACCGAACTGTCTCACGACGTTCTAAACCCAGCTCGCGTACCACTTTAAATGGCGAACAGCCATACCCTTGGGACCGGCTTCAGCCCCAGGATGTGATGAGCCGACATCGAGGTGCCAAACACCGCCGTCGATATGAACTCTTGGGCGGTATCAGCCTGTTATCCCCGGAGTACCTTTTATCCGTTGAGCGATGGCCCTTCCATACAGAACCACCGGATCACTAAGACCTACTTTCGTACCTGCTCGACGTGTCTGTCTCGCAGTCAAGCGCGCTTTTGCCTTTATACTCTACGACCGATTTCCGACCGGTCTGAGCGCACCTTCGTACTCCTCCGTTACTCTTTAGGAGGAGACCGCCCCAGTCAAACTACCCACCATACACTGTCCTCGATCCGGATAACGGACCTGAGTTAGAACCTCAAAGTTGCCAGGGTGGTATTTCAAGGATGGCTCCACGCGAACTGGCGTCCACGCTTCAAAGCCTCCCACCTATCCTACACAAGCAAATTCAAAGTCCAGTGCAAAGCTATAGTAAAGGTTCACGGGGTCTTTCCGTCTAGCCGCGGATACACTGCATCTTCACAGCGATTTCAATTTCACTGAGTCTCGGGTGGAGACAGCGCCGCCATCGTTACGCCATTCGTGCAGGTCGGAACTTACCCGACAAGGAATTTCGCTACCTTAGGACCGTTATAGTTACGGCCGCCGTTTACCGGGGCTTCGATCAAGAGCTTCGCGTTAGCTAACCCCATCAATTAACCTTCCGGCACCGGGCAGGCGTCACACCCTATACGTCCACTTTCGTGTTTGCAGAGTGCTGTGTTTTTAATAAACAGTCGCAGCGGCCTGGTATCTTCGACCGGCATGGGCTTACGGAGCAAGTCCTTCACCCTCACCGGCGCACCTTCTCCCGAAGTTACGGTGCCATTTTGCCTAGTTCCTTCACCCGAGTTCTCTCAAGCGCCTTGGTATTCTCTACCCAACCACCTGTGTCGGTTTGGGGTACGGTTCCTAGTTATCTGAAGCTTAGAAGCTTTTCTTGGAAGCATGGCATCAACCACTTCGTCGCCTAAAGGCAACTCGTCATCAGCTCTCGGCCTTAAGATCCCGGATTTACCTAAGATCTCAGCCTACCACCTTAAACTTGGACAACCAACGCCAAGCTGGCCTAGCCTTCTCCGTCCCTCCATCGCAATAACTAGAAGTACAGGAATATTAACCTGTTTTCCATCGACTACGCTTTTCAGCCTCGCCTTAGGGACCGACTAACCCTGCGTCGATTAACGTTGCGCAGGAAACCTTGGTCTTTCGGCGTGGGAGTTTTTCACTCCCATTGTCGTTACTCATGTCAGCATTCGCACTTCTGATACCTCCAGCAAGCTTCTCAACTCACCTTCACAGGCTTACAGAACGCTCCTCTACCGCATCACCTAAGTGATACCCGTAGCTTCGGTGTATGGTTTGAGCCCCGTTACATCTTCCGCGCAGGCCGACTCGACTAGTGAGCTATTACGCTTTCTTTAAAGGGTGGCTGCTTCTAAGCCAACCTCCTAGCTGTCTAAGCCTTCCCACATCGTTTCCCACTTAACCATAACTTTGGGACCTTAGCTGACGGTCTGGGTTGTTTCCCTTTTCACGACGGACGTTAGCACCCGCCGTGTGTCTCCCATGCTCGGCACTTGTAGGTATTCGGAGTTTGCATCGGTTTGGTAAGTCGGGATGACCCCCTAGCCGAAACAGTGCTCTACCCCCTACAGTGATACATGAGGCGCTACCTAAATAGCTTTCGAGGAGAACCAGCTATCTCCGAGCTTGATTAGCCTTTCACTCCGATCCACAGGTCATCCGCTAACTTTTCAACGGTAGTCGGTTCGGTCCTCCAGTCAGTGTTACCTAACCTTCAACCTGCCCATGGATAGATCGCCCGGTTTCGGGTCTATACCCAGCGACTAAACGCCCTATTAAGACTCGCTTTCGCTACGCCTCCCCTATTCGGTTAAGCTCGCCACTGAATATAAGTCGCTGACCCATTATACAAAAGGTACGCAGTCACCTAACAAGTAGGCTCCCACTGCTTGTACGCATACGGTTTCAGGTTCTATTTCACTCCCCTCTCCGGGGTTCTTTTCGCCTTTCCCTCACGGTACTGGTTCACTATCGGTCAGTCAGTAGTATTTAGCCTTGGAGGATGGTCCCCCCATATTCAGACAAAGTTTCTCGTGCTCCGTCCTACTCGATTTCATGACTAAGAGATTTTCGCGTACAGGGCTATCACCCACTATGGCCGCACTTTCCAGAGCGTTCCGCTAATCTCAAAGCCACTTAAGGGCTAGTCCCCGTTCGCTCGCCACTACTAAGGGAATCTCGGTTGATTTCTTTTCCTCAGGGTACTTAGATGTTTCAGTTCCCCTGGTTCGCCTCTTGCACCTATGTATTCAGTACAAGATACTCAGCTTATGCTGAGTGGGTTCCCCCATTCAGAGATCTCCGGATCAAAGTCTGTTTGCCGACTCCCCGAAGCTTATCGCAGGCTACCACGTCTTTCATCGCCTCTGACTGCCAAGGCATCCACCGTATGCGCTTCTTCACTTGACCATATAACCCCAAGCAATCTGGTTATACTGTGAAGACAACATTCGCCGAAAATTTGTAATGACTCACAAATTTTACCTTAGCCTGAACACACACCAGTGAAAGTGCTGTCCAGTCTATCTTTCTATCACATACCCAAATTTTTAAAGAACGATTCTGAAAAAGTTCAGAAATCAATATTCGATCCGAATATTCATTTCTAAGCTTTGACGTAAGGTGGTGGAGCCAAGCGGGATCGAACCGCTGACCTCCTGCGTGCAAGGCAGGCGCTCTCCCAGCTGAGCTATGGCCCCGTATTGCTACAGGCTGCACCACATGTAATTGGTGGGTCTGGGCAGATTCGAACTGCCGACCTCACCCTTATCAGGGGTGCGCTCTAACCAACTGAGCTACAGACCCAATCGTCTTCTTCAATGAATCAAGCAATTCGTGTGGGAGCTCATAAGACAGCTGATGTCTGTCGATTAAGGAGGTGATCCAGCCGCAGGTTCCCCTACGGCTACCTTGTTACGACTTCACCCCAGTCATGAATCACACCGTGGTAACCGTCCTCCCGAAGGTTAGACTAGCTACTTCTGGTGCAACCCACTCCCATGGTGTGACGGGCGGTGTGTACAAGGCCCGGGAACGTATTCACCGCGACATTCTGATTCGCGATTACTAGCGATTCCGACTTCACGCAGTCGAGTTGCAGACTGCGATCCGGACTACGATCGGTTTTGTGAGATTAGCTCCACCTCGCGGCTTGGCAACCCTCTGTACCGACCATTGTAGCACGTGTGTAGCCCAGGCCGTAAGGGCCATGATGACTTGACGTCATCCCCACCTTCCTCCGGTTTGTCACCGGCAGTCTCCTTAGAGTGCCCACCATAACGTGCTGGTAACTAAGGACAAGGGTTGCGCTCGTTACGGGACTTAACCCAACATCTCACGACACGAGCTGACGACAGCCATGCAGCACCTGTGTCAGAGTTCCCGAAGGCACCAATCCATCTCTGGAAAGTTCTCTGCATGTCAAGGCCTGGTAAGGTTCTTCGCGTTGCTTCGAATTAAACCACATGCTCCACCGCTTGTGCGGGCCCCCGTCAATTCATTTGAGTTTTAACCTTGCGGCCGTACTCCCCAGGCGGTCAACTTAATGCGTTAGCTGCGCCACTAAAATCTCAAGGATTCCAACGGCTAGTTGACATCGTTTACGGCGTGGACTACCAGGGTATCTAATCCTGTTTGCTCCCCACGCTTTCGCACCTCAGTGTCAGTATGAGCCCAGGTGGTCGCCTTCGCCACTGGTGTTCCTTCCTATATCTACGCATTTCACCGCTACACAGGAAATTCCACCACCCTCTGCCCTACTCTAGCTCGCCAGTTTTGGATGCAGTTCCCAGGTTGAGCCCGGGGATTTCACATCCAACTTAACGAACCACCTACGCGCGCTTTACGCCCAGTAATTCCGATTAACGCTTGCACCCTCTGTATTACCGCGGCTGCTGGCACAGAGTTAGCCGGTGCTTATTCTGTCGGTAACGTCAAAATACTCACGTATTAGGTAAGTACCCTTCCTCCCAACTTAAAGTGCTTTACAATCCGAAGACCTTCTTCACACACGCGGCATGGCTGGATCAGGCTTTCGCCCATTGTCCAATATTCCCCACTGCTGCCTCCCGTAGGAGTCTGGACCGTGTCTCAGTTCCAGTGTGACTGATCATCCTCTCAGACCAGTTACGGATCGTCGCCTTGGTGAGCCATTACCTCACCAACTAGCTAATCCGACCTAGGCTCATCTGATAGCGCAAGGCCCGAAGGTCCCCTGCTTTCTCCCGTAGGACGTATGCGGTATTAGCGTTCCTTTCGAAACGTTGTCCCCCACTACCAGGCAGATTCCTAGGTATTACTCACCCGTCCGCCGCTGAATCGAAGAGCAAGCTCTTCTCATCCGCTCGACTTGCATGTGTTAGGCCTGCCGCCAGCGTTCAATCTGAGCCATGATCAAACTCTTCAGTTCAATACTGCTTGGGTTTTGAGAAAACCCTAAACTTGGCTCAGCAATCTCAAATGACTTACTTTCAAATCTTTCGATTTTTCGTGTAGCCACTTGTGATGCTGATAATCTTTTTGACTATCAGTCTGAGCTCACAAGCACCCACACGAATTGCTTGATTCAGTTGTTAAAGAGCGGTTGGTTAAGAGCTTTTCGTCTCAACCGAGGCGCGCATTCTACGCTTTCCTCAGAGCCTGTCAAGCGTTTATTTTGAAGTTTTTCAGAATTTCTCTTTCAACTTCAACCACTTGACTCGCTGCGATCTCTCGTCAGCGGGAGGCGAATTCTACAGCGTTTCAAACCACTGTCAACTGCCTTTTTCACCGCTGTCGATCTTTCGATCGAAGCCCTTCCGGATGACTCTGGAACCGCTAACTCTTTGAAACTCAAGGAGTTTTCAGTTCCGACTGCGCCGGAAGTGGGGCGAATTATAGAGAGATTAAATGGCGCGTCAAGGACTTATTTCAACTTTGTTTCAGCGGCGGCGTTTTAGCTATAAGCCACAAGCTTCAAGCTGCAAGTAGAAGCGCTAGCACCGCGCTCAACTTGCAGCTTGCAGCTAACGCCTTAGAGGCTCGGAAATGCAAACTGCGAGGCTTCATGACTGGCACGTTGTGGCCAGCGCTGGGTAATGGCTTTGCGGCGCGTGTAGAAACGCACGCCATCCGGGCCATAAGCATGCAGGTCGCCGAACAGCGAACGCTTCCAGCCACCGAAGCTGTGGTAAGCCACCGGTACCGGCAGCGGGACGTTGACGCCGACCATACCCACTTCGATTTCGTCGCAGAACAGGCGCGCCGCTTCACCGTCACGGGTAAAGATGCAGGTGCCGTTACCGTACTCGTGCTCGTTGATCAGGCGCATGGCTTCTTCCAGGCTGTCCACACGCACGACGCAGAGTACCGGCCCGAAGATCTCTTCTTTATAGATGCTCATCTCGGGGGTTACGCGATCGAACAGAGTGCCGCCGACAAAGTAGCCGTCTTCGTTACCGGCAACCCGGTAGCCACGGCCGTCGACCACCAACTGCGCACCAGCAGCCACACCTTGGTCGATGTAGCCAACCACCTTGTCACGGGCCGCCGCGGTAACCAGCGGGCCCATGTCCAGGCCGCAGGAAGTGCCGGCGCCAATCTTCAGCGCCTTGATCTGCGGCTCAAGCTTGGCGATCAGTGCATCAGCCACCTGGTCGCCGACGCATACGGCCACGGAGATTGCCATGCAACGCTCACCGCAAGAACCGTACGCTGCGCCCATCAGCGCGCTGACGGCATTGTCCAGGTCGGCATCAGGCATCAGCACCGCGTGGTTTTTCGCCCCGCCCAGGGCCTGGACGCGTTTGCCGCGCTTGGTGCCTTCGGCATAGATGTATTCGGCAATCGGCGTTGAACCGACGAAACTCAGGGCCTTGACCTCTGGCGCCTCGATCAGCGCATCAACCGCTTCCTTGTCACCATGCACCACGTTGAGCACGCCTTTCGGCAGGCCGGCTTCGTGCAGCAACTGGGCTATCAGCAGAGTCGAGCTCGGGTCACGCTCCGACGGTTTGAGGATAAAGCAGTTACCGCAGGCAATCGCCAGTGGGTACATCCACAGCGGCACCATGGCCGGGAAGTTGAACGGGGTGATACCGGCCACCACGCCCAGCGGCTGGAAATCGGACCAGGCATCGATGTTCGGGCCGACGTTGCGGCTGTACTCGCCCTTGAGCACTTCCGGGGCGGCGCAGGCGAACTCGACGTTCTCGATGCCGCGCTTGAGTTCACCGGCGGCGTCCTCCAGGGTCTTGCCGTGCTCTTCGCTGATCAGTTGGGAGATACGCGCCTCGTTCTGCTCCAGCAATTGCTTGAAGCGGAACATCACCTGGGCGCGCTTGGCCGGCGGCGTATTGCGCCAGGCCGGGAACGCGGCCTTGGCCGAATCGATGGCTTGCTGCACGGTTTGCTTGCTGGCCAGGGCGACCTTGTGGATAGCCTGGCCAGTGGACGGGTTGAAGACATCGGCGGTGCGCGCGTCGGCAGCAACCAGTTCGCCGTTGATCAGGTGTTGAACAGTGCTCATGCAGAACTCCAGAAAGGGGGTATGCCTGGGCGCGAGATCACTCGCGCCCGCTTCTTATATAGAGAGAGGAACGATCAATCGACCTGGTTGATGGCCTCACCCACCGCATCGAACAGACGATCCAGTTCCTGTGCCTGGCTGTTGAAGGTTGGGCCGAACTGCAGGGTGTCGCCGCCGAAGCGCACATAGAAGCCGGCTTTCCACAGCTTCATGGCAATCTCGTACGGACGCACGATGGCATCGCCGTCACGGGCGGCAATCTGGATCGCCCCGGCCAGGCCGTAGTTACGAATGTCGATGATGTTCTTCGCGCCCTTGACCCCGTGCAGCACCTTCTCGAAGTGCGGCGACAGTTCGGCGGCAGCCTGTACCAGGTTTTCCTTCTCCAGCAGGTCCAGCGCGGCGATACCGGCGGCGCAGGCCACCGGGTGCGCCGAGTAGGTGTAGCCGTGGGGGAATTCCACCGCGTATTCCGGGGTCGGCTGGTTCATGAAGGTCTGGTAGATCTCGCTGCTGGCGATCACCGCGCCCATCGGGATGGCGCCGTTGGTGACCTGCTTGGCAATACACATCAAATCCGGGGTAACGCCGAAGGCATCGGCACCGAACATCGAACCCATGCGGCCGAAGCCGGTAATCACTTCGTCGAAGATCAGCAAGATGTTGTGCTGGTCGCAGATTTCCCGCAGGCGTTTCAGATAACCCTTGGGTGGCGGCAGCACGCCGGCGGAACCGGCCAGCGGTTCGACGATCAGCGCGGCGATGTTCGAGGCATCGTGCAGCTCGATCAGTTTGAGCATTTCATCGGCCAGGGCGATACCGCCCTCTTCCGGCATGCCCTTGGTGAAGGCATTGCCCGGCAGCAGGGTGTGCGGAAGGTGATCGACGTCGAGCAACTGGCCGAACAGCTTGCGGTTACCGTTGACGCCACCCAGGCTGGTGCCGGCGATGTTCACCCCGTGATAGCCACGGGCACGGCCGATCAGCTTAGTCTTGGTGGCCTGGCCTTTCAGGCGCCAGTAGGCACGGACCATCTTCACCGCGGTGTCGGCGCACTCGGAACCGGAGTTGGTATAGAAGACGTGATTAAGGTTGCCCGGGGTCAGGTCGGTGATCTTCTCGGCCAGCTGGAACGACAGCGGGTGACCGAACTGGAAGGCCGGCGAGTAATCGAGCACGCCCAACTGGCGCGAGACCGCCTCCTGGATCTGCTTGCGGGTGTGACCGGCGCCGCAGGTCCACAGGCCGGACAGCGCGTCATAGATCTTGCGCCCCTTGTCGTCGGTCAGGTAGCTGCCTTCGGCGGCGACGATCAGCCGTGGATCGCGCTGAAAATTGCGGTTGGCGGTGTAGGGCATCCAGTGGGCGTCCAGCTTGAGCTGGCTGGCCAGACCGACAGGAGCGTTTTCAGGCAGATTCATCGGACAAGTCCTCGCAAGGCAATTGGGCAGCGACAAGTGTTGTTGCAGCTAAATTGGCATGAGCATAAAGTTTGGAAAACCTGGCTTTTCTAATCTTCAGATCAACTTTAGTTAAACATTCATTCAAAACTTGCAGTCGCAAGGATGTTACAAAGTGTTTCCATGCATCCCGGCAAGGCGCATGATGCCGGCGGCCCCCTTCAGGAGACTTGGCGCAGGACGCGCAAGCACGCCCACCATGAAAACCATCCTGTGTTTAATGATCTGCGCCCTGGTTGGCGCCGCCGTACAGTTTGCTGGTGTGCCTCACGGGCTGCTGCTGGGCACCATCGTCGCCAGTGCCACGCTGGTCAGCCGGCTGCGCTTTACTCCCAACCTGCGCTTTGGCCTGGAATATGTGCAACTGGTCATGGGTATCGCCACCGGGCTGATGTTCGAGGCCTGGGATAGCGCCACAGTGGCCAGCATCCTGCCGAGCCTGGGTTTTCTGCTGTTGTGCCTGAGTGCGCAGATCAGCGTTGCCGGCCTGTGGCTGTTCAAGGGCTGCGGCTGGAGCCTCAAGGATTCGCTGCTGGCGGTTTACCCCGGCGCCCTGGCTGCGGTGTTCGACTTGCTGGAGTCGGAACGGGCTTCCAGCAAGGTGATCGTCGTGCACCTGATGCGCCTGGTGTCGATCACCCTGCTGGTCAGCCTGTGCATTCGCGCAGGTAGCGATGCACCTGCAGTCGCGAGCGCCTCGCTCACCCCGAGCCTGTTGCTGACCCTGGCATCGCTGCTTGCCCTGTGCATCCTGCTGGGGCGCCTGCTGCTCAAGCTTGGTGTTCCCGCGCCCTTCATGCTCACGGCGATCATCGCCACGGCGGCCTATGTAAAGCTTGGCTTGCTGCAGGCTTTTCACATGCCCGGCTGGAGCGTGGACTTCGCCGCGCTGATCCTCGGTGTGCTGATCGGCGCCAGGTTCAGGGAAATCCGCCTCAAGGAGCTCATCCGTCACGGCAGCGCCGGGCTGATGTCCGTGGGCTTGATGCTGCTGGTCGCCGCAGCCTTTGCCGGAGTGGCCGCCAAGGTCCTGGGCAGCGACCCCTTCACCCTGTGGCTGGCCTACATGCCCGGCGCCATCGAAACCATCGCCATCGTCGCCTTCAGCGGCGGGCTGAATGTGGTGTTCGTGCTGTCTCATCACCTGGTGCGAATGCTGCTGTTGCACTTCGCCCCGGCCCTGATCGTTCAGGCCCGTCGCTGGCGCGAGAATGTCTGATCAGCGTATGTTGTGTGCCTTTCATGTCCCTGAACGCAGAGGCATCGCGTGAAACGTCCACAACCCCTGGCCCAGGTCAGCGATTTCGATATCCGCCTGTTGAAGATCTACCGCAGCGTGGTGGAGTGCGGCGGCTTTTCGGCTGCCGAGAACGTGCTGGGCATCGGCCGTTCGGCCATCAGCCAGCAGATGAGCGACCTTGAGCAGCGCTTGGGCCTGCGCCTGTGCCAGCGCGGGCGCGCCGGTTTCTCGCTGACCGAAGAAGGCCGCGAGGTGTATCACTCGGCGCTGCAGTTGCTCAGCGCCCTGGAGAGCTTTCGCACCGAGGTCAACGGCCTGCACCAGCATTTGCGCGGCGAACTGAACATCGGCCTGACCGACAACCTGGTGACCCTGCCGCACATGCGCATTACCCATGCCCTGGCCCAGCTCAAGGATCGCGGCCCGGACGTGCGCATCCAGATTCGCATGATCGCCCCCAGCCAGGTCGAACAGGGCGTGCTCGATGGCAGCCTGCATGTTGGCGTGGTGCCGCAGACCAGCCCGCTGTCGGGCCTTGAGTACCAGCCGCTGTACAGCGAACGCTCGCTGCTCTACTGCGCGGTCGGCCATCCGCTGTTCTATGCCGACGATCGGCAACTGGACGACGAGCGTCTCAACAGCCAGGACGCCATCGCGCCGACCTTCCGCCTGCCCGCCGATATCCAGGCCCATTACCAGGCGCTGAACTGCACCGCCAGCGCCTCCGACCGCGAAGGCATGGCCTTCCTGATTCTGACCGGGCGCTACATCGGCTACCTGCCGGACCACTACGCGACGTTCTGGGTGCAGCAAGGCCGCTTGCGCGCGCTCAAGCCCGCCGAGCGCTTCTACGACCTGAGCCTGTGCTGGGTAACGCGCAAAGGCCGACGCCCGCACCTGGTACTGGAAAGCTTCCTTGAAAGCCTGGCGGCTACTCGCTGAGAACTAATGCTGGTAGGTTAGCCAGTCATAAGAGATACCCATTGCCTTGTCTGGAATCGTTCATGACCTTTGAAGTCCCTGCGCATCGCCTCCAAGTCTCGGGCAAGCCCGCCGGCCGCATTCGCCAGAAGAACGAGCAGGCCATCATCCAGGCCGCCGAGGACGAATTCGCCCGCCACGGCTTCAAGGGCACCAGCATGAACACCATCGCCCTCAAGGCCGGGTTGCCCAAGGCCAACCTGCACTACTACTTCACCAACAAGCTTGGCCTGTATGTGGCGGTGTTGAGCAACATCATCGAGCTGTGGGACAGCACCTTCAACGCCTTGACCGTCGACGATGATCCGGCCCAGGCATTGAGCAGCTACATCCGCACCAAAATGGAATTCTCCCGGCGCAACCCGCAGGCATCACGGATCTTCGCCATGGAGATCATCAGCGGCGGGCAGTGCCTGAGCGATTATTTCAGCGAAGACTACCGCGCCTGGTTCAAGGGCCGTGCCGCGGTGTTCCAGGCCTGGATCGACGCCGGCAAGATGGACCCGGTCGACCCGGTGCACCTGATTTTCCTGCTGTGGGGCAGCACCCAGCACTACGCCGACTTCGCCACCCAGATCTGCCAGGTCACCGGCCGCAGCCGCCTGACCAAGCAGGACATGGAAGACGCCAGCAACAATCTTATCCACATCATTCTCAAAGGCTGTGGCCTGACACCTCGCGACTGAACCTGCCTTATGCCTTTTACCCTGCTCGACACCTGCGAGTTTCGCGAAGAGATTCGCAAGAGCCGTTTCATCACCCTGGCTGCGCCGATCAGCAGCCCGGCCGACGCCATGAGCTTCATCGAAACCCATAGCGACCTCGCTGCCACCCACAATTGCTGGGCCTGGAAACTCGGCGGACAATACCGCAGCAGCGACGACGGCGAACCCGGCGGCACCGCTGGGCGGCCGATCCTGGCTGCAATCGAGGCCCAGGACTGCGACCAGGTGGTGGTGCTGGTGATCCGCTGGTACGGCGGCATCCAACTGGGCACCGGCGGCCTGGCTCGTGCCTACGGCGGTGGCGCCAATAAATGCCTGCAGCAAGCAGAAAAACGCTTGCTGGTCAGCCGCAGCGAACTGACCTGCAGCTGCAGTTTCAGCGAACTGGCGCTGCTCAAGCTGCGCGTGGCCGAGGCCGATGGCCTGGTACTGGACGAACAGTTCACCGCCAATGGCGTCGACCTGCGCCTGGCCCTTGGCGAAGAACAGATCGAAGTGCTGCAGCGTCAGCTGGCCGACCTCAGCCGTGGCCGAATCCTGCTGGAACGCGCCTGAACATTTGCCCACATTCACTGTGGGCCCGGCTGTGGATAAGCTCTGAGCATTCGGCTGTGAGCCTTTAACCACGGGGCCTGCAGAAGAACGATCATATTTTGATCAAGATCTGATGACAGTGCTTCAACTGTCGAAAAATCAGCGAGTTATCCCCAGTTATTGCCAGGGCACAGCGGCCCTGACAGGCTTGTGTCCAGCGTTCACGCTTGCACACAAATACTGTGGAGCAAACTGTGGATAAGCCGTGCACCCCTGCGCCAACGGCTTGCTGGGCCACGGCTTGGCTAGACTGGTTATTCTTTGATCAACGATTGATGCCCCCTTGAAAGGAGTTCCCTATGTCCACGAACAAGACCGCCCTGATCATCGGCGCCTCGCGCGGCCTGGGCCTTGGCCTGGTGCAGCGCCTGGTGGAAGATGGCTGGAATGTGGTTGCCACTGTCCGCGACCTGGCCAAGGCCGAAGCCCTGAGCACCCTGCCCCGGGTGCAGGTGCAAACCCTTGAGATGAACAACGCCCGCCAGCTCGATGCACTGCAGGAACGTCTCGCTGCACACACCTTCGACCTGCTGTTCGTCAACGCCGGGGTCAAGGGCCCGGAGGAGCAGAACCCGGAACAGGCCAGGCTCGCTGACGTCGGCGAATTGTTCATGACCAACAGCGTGGCGCCGATTCGCGTGGCCCAGCGTTTCGCCCCGCAACTGCGCAAAGACACCGGGGTGATCGCCTTCATGAGTTCGGTGCTGGGCAGCGTGAGCATTCCCGATGCGCCGGAACTGTGCCTGTACAAGGCCAGTAAGGCCGCACTGAACTCGATGATCAACAGCTTCGTGGTGCAACTCGGCGAACCGCAACTGACCGTGCTGGCCATGCACCCGGGCTGGGTAAAGACCGACATGGGCGGTGAAGGCGCCGACATCGATGTGCCAACCAGCACCCGCGGCATGGTCGATCAGGTTCACGCCCACAGTGGCAAAGGCGGCCTGCAATTCATCAATTACAAGGGCGAAAGCCTGATCTGGTGAAACCCCGCGCGGTGGGTGTAGACTCGACACCTCGCCCACCGCGGCGGACCTGGATCAGCAGACAGGGCAACACTGAGCTGGCTAACCTGAACCCACTTTCAGAGGAGCCGGCACCATGCCTGCGACCCGCATCTGGTTGAAAAACCCCCTCGCCATCTTCACAGCCAACAGCCTCGACGCCCGTGGCGGCCTGGTGATTGAAGACGGCCGTATCCAGCAAGTACTTGGCCTGGGGCAAAGCCCGGGCAGCCCCTGTGGACAAGTCTTCGATGCCCGTGAACACGTGGTGTTGCCAGGACTTATCAACACCCACCACCACTTCTACCAGACCCTGACCCGCGCCTGGGCGCCGGTGGTCAACCAGCCATTGTTTCCCTGGCTGAAAACCCTCTACCCGGTCTGGGCCCGGCTGACCCCGGCCAAGCTTGAACTGGCGACCCGCGTGGCCCTGGCCGAGCTGTTGCTGTCGGGCTGCACCACCGCCGCCGACCACCATTACCTGTTCCCCGATGGCCTGGAAAACGCCATCGACGTGCAAGTCGAAGCGGTACGCAAACTGGGCATGCGCGCCATGCTCACCCGCGGCTCCATGAGCCTGGGCGAAGCCGACGGCGGCCTGCCGCCGCAACAGACGGTGCAACAGGGCGAAGTGATCCTGGCGGACAGCCAGCGACTTATCCACAGCTACCATGAGCGTGGCGACGGTGCGCAGGTCCAGATCGCCCTGGCGCCCTGCTCGCCGTTCTCGGTCACGCCGCAAATCATGCGCGCCAGCGCCGATCTGGCCAAAGCGCTGGACGTGCGCCTGCACACTCACCTGGCCGAAACCCTCGACGAAGAAGACTTCTGCCTGCAGCGCTTCGGCCTGCGCACGGTCGATTACCTCGACAGTGTCGGCTGGCTCGGCCCGCGCACCTGGCTGGCTCATGGCATCCATTTCAATCCGGACGAGATCGCCCGCCTGGGCGCCGCCGGCACCGGCATCTGCCATTGCCCAAGCTCGAACATGCGCCTGGCCTCGGGCATCTGCCCAACCCTGGAACTGACCCGGGCCGGGGCGCCGGTGGGCCTGGGCGTGGACGGTTCGGCCTCCAACGATGCCTCCAACATGATCCTCGAAGCGCGCCAGGCCCTGTACCTGCAACGGCTGCGCTACGGCGCCGAAGCGATTACGCCGGAACTGGTTTTGGGCTGGGCCACCCGCGGCTCGGCGCAGTTGCTCGGGCGTACCGACATCGGCGAGCTGGCGGTGGGCAAACAGGCTGATCTGGCCCTGTTCAAACTCGACGAGCTGCGCTTCTCCGGCAGCCACGACCCGCTCTCGGCCCTACTGCTGTGCGGCGCCGACCGCGCCGACCGGGTCATGGTCGGCGGCCAGTGGCGGGTTGTCGATGGCCAGATCGAGGGGCTGGATGTCCAGGCGCTGATCGCTGATCACCGTCAGGCCGCCGCACAACTGATCGCGGGCTGATAGCTCAAAGGCAAGCAATGCCAACATGATGACGGTGGCGAAGCGCACGAAGAGGGTCATGCCCTCGATCGCGTTGGTTTCGCCATCGTTGAAGGTTACCCGCAGGAACCGCCTGGTCAGCTTTCTCCGCGTAGACAGCGCAACCTCTGTAGAATGGCGGCAACCGCACCTGATGAGATTCCACCACTATGTACGACTGGCTTAACGCTCTGCCCAAGGCAGAATTGCACCTGCACCTGGAAGGATCGCTGGAGCCCGAGTTGCTGTTCGCCCTGGCCGAGCGCAACAAGATTGCCCTGCCCTGGAACGATGTCGAAGCCCTGCGCAGCGCCTATGCGTTCAACAACCTGCAAGAGTTTCTCGACCTCTACTACCAAGGCGCCGATGTGCTGCGCACCGAGCAGGACTTCTACGACCTGACCTGGGCCTACCTGCAGCGTTGCAAGGCGCAGAACGTGATTCACACCGAGCCGTTCTTCGACCCGCAGACCCACACCGATCGTGGCATCCCTTTCGAGGTTGTGGTCAATGGCATCAGAGCGGCACTCAAGGATGGCCAGCAGCAACTGGGCATCAGCAGCGGCCTGATCCTCAGTTTCCTGCGCCACCTCAGTGAAGAGCAAGCCCACAAGACCCTCGACCAGGCCATGCCGTTTCGTGATGCCTTCATTGCCGTCGGCCTCGACAGCTCGGAGATGGGCCACCCGCCGAGCAAGTTCCAGCGGGTGTTCGACCGGGCCCGTAGCGAAGGCTTCCTGACCGTTGCCCACGCTGGCGAAGAAGGCCCGCCCGAATACATCTGGGAGGCCATCGACCTGCTGAAGATCCAGCGTATCGACCATGGCGTACGCGCCATCGAAGACGAGCGCCTGATGCAGCGGATCATCGACGAGCAGATCCCGCTGACCGTCTGCCCGCTGTCCAACACCAAGCTGTGCGTGTTCGAGCACATGAGCCAGCACAACATCCTCGACATGCTCGAGCGTGGCGTGAAGGTCACGGTCAACTCCGATGACCCGGCGTACTTCGGGGGTTACGTCACCGAGAACTTCCAGGCCCTGCATGAGCACCTGGGCATGACCCAAGACCAGGCGCGGCGCCTGGCGCAGAACAGCCTGGATGCGCGGTTGGTCAAACCCTGACATTGGAGCTGGACCTGTAGGAGCGGGCTTGACCCGCGATGAGGCCAGTGCAGCCTGCACATCGGGTAGCGCTCGATCGCGGGGCAAGCCCGCTCCTACAGGTTAATCCTGAATCTCGCTCAGCTCCTCCAGGGTCTTGCCGCGGGTCTCGACCCCGAACACCCCAACCACCAGCGCCGCCACGGCAAAGCACAGTGCCCCCAGGGCAAACACCCCGCCCTGCCCGGCCAACGGAAACAGCAAGCCGGTGACCATCGGCCCGAGCAGCGAACCGATACGCCCGACCGCCGAGGCAAACCCCGAACCGGTAGCCCGCGCCGAAGTGGGATAGAGCTCGGGAGTGTAGGTGTAGAGCACTGCCCACATCCCGAACAGAAAAAACTGCATCAGCAGCCCCGTGCCGATCAACAGCTCCACCTGCCCGCCAAACACCGCACTTTGCCCGTACAGGTAGGCCATGACACCACCACCCAGCAAGGTCATCACGCAGGTCGGCTTGCGCCCCCACACCTCCACCAGGCAGGCCGCGACGAGAAACCCGGGAATCCCGCCCAGGGAAATCAGCACGGTGTAGTACACCGACTGGGTAACAGCGAAACCTGACTGCTGCAGCAACGCGCTGAGCCACGAGGTCAGACCGTAGAAGCCCAGCAAGGCAAAGAACCAGACACTCCAGATCATCAGGGTGCGGCGACGGTACTGCGTCGACCAGAGCTCAACGAACGCCGAGAAAAAGCCCGGTGTCTGCGGCGCCGTTCGTGCCAATGGCACCGGTACGGGTAATTGCTGCAGCCCCAGCGAATTCATCACCTTTGCCTCGATGCCACGTAGCACCGTATCAGCCTCCAGCAGACGACCGGATTGCTCGAGCCAGCGCGGCGATTCGGGCAGAAAAAAGCGAATGGCCAAAACGAACACCGCAGGCACCGCGAGCACCAGGAAGATGTCGCGCCAGCCAATCAGCGGCAGCAGAAAATACGACAGCACCCCGGCGGCCACGAAACCCAGGGGCCAGAAACCATCCATCAGGGCAATGTAGCGGCCGCGGCGCTTGGCCGGAATCAGCTCCGAAAGCATCGACTGGGCAATCGGAAACTCCATGCCCATGCCGATCCCCAGCACTACTCGATACAACGTCAGGGTTTCGACCGACTGCGCGGTCGAGCACAGGTAACTGGCCAGGCCCCAGAGCACGATGCTCCACTGGAACACCGGCTTGCGCCCGAAGCGGTCACCGAGCATTCCGGACAGCGATGCGCCCAGCACCATGCCGAAGAAGCTCGAACTGGCCAGTAACCCGGCCTGGGCCGTGCTCAAGCCGAACTCGGCTTTGATCGAGCCGAGCAGGAAGGTCATCATCGCCAGGTCCATGGAGTCGAAGAAGAACGCCAGGGCGATGATGATGAAAATCAGACGGTGGTAACCACTGATCGGCAAGCGTTCCAGACGCTGCGCCGCACTGTAGTCCTGAGCTGCCATGCAAGAATCCCCCGCAGTTGTGCCAACCCCGAGTGTCACGGCATCTGCCTTCGGGCGAGTTGTCAGCAGCGACCTCGCCAAATGCCGCAACGACGCCTGCCAAGCAGGCGCCTCTCCTCGGTTCAGCCGGCAGTCTTCAGCACTGGAACCTGGGCTATGCGGTTGATGTGTGCCAAACCCGTCGCGCTGATCTGCAACATGCGCGATGTTTCACTCTCACGTATCCAGCCGGACTGCAGAAACAGCTTGAGCAGGCTGCTGCCCAGCGCGCCTCCCAGATGTGGGCGGTGATCGCTCCATTCGCTGCAGCACCGGCAACTGCTGAAGCTTCGACGTTGATGCTGGGCCAGGGCCTCGATGAAAATCCCGTAAGCGGCGAACTGTGCGCGGCCGTGCGGGGTGACGTCGATGTGCTGCTCGCTGCCCTCCAGCCAGCCGGCATCGAACAGGCGCTGATAGAGATCGGCCGCCAGCTCGCCGCCCAGGTGATCGCCACACAGCCGTGCCCGGCGCATGGACAACGGAATGCCACCCACCTCCTGCTCGCGACTGTCTTCGGGTGTTTTGACCTGGACACTGGCCAGCGCCTCGACAGCCGCCCCAACTTCCGGCGCGGCTAACCTGAAATAACGTTTGCGCCCCCGCGGTTCCAGCTTCAGCAAGCCACTGGCCGACAACCTGGCCAGGTGAGCGCAGGCCGAAGAAGGCGTCAGCCCTGCCATGCTGGCGAGCTCATCGGAAGGTCGCGCCATGCCATCGATCAAGGCCCAGAGCATCGCACTGCGTTTCGGGTCTGCCAACAAGCTGGCGATCTGGCTGATACTCGTTACTGGTTTCATATCTCAACTCCCTGCGAGATCATGTCTGATATCGATTGATTAACCATGTCGGCAGCATTTACTGCGAGGTGTCCGATGCCAGAAAGGCAGGAAGTGGAAGTTATCAAGTCATCGTGTTCCTCCTGCAACACGAACATACAAAAGTTATTCAGGCTACTTGCGGTCAAGCACCTCACCGGCAGTCAGCCCGGGCCAGGGCCAGGCGATGTCTGAGTGAGAGGTAATACTTGCCGACCTGGACATGGAAGTATCTCTCGCTGGAAATGACTGCTGGATCCATTATAAGCCGCGTTGCGCCAACGTAATCCGGTCGATTTCCAAGGTATTGGCAACCTCAGCAATGGCCACCAGGCACAAGACTGAAGATACGTTTGGACATGAACACCCCAACCCCCATGTTACATATCTTGCTAGCAATTGACGGATTATTATCAAGTTCAGATCGCCCGATAAAACCTACAACAAATTATGCTGAAACTCACAAGAATTGCATGCCAGTCATGTAGGAGTGTCACGTAATAGCAACTTCTTGGGCAGTTTAACCCAGCAGTTTCTCGAGCATTATCTGACAACGCGCTCGAAGCATATTTCGCAATAACTGCACGGGTTTGCCCAACTGCGCCCGGTGGGTGCACATCAGGTTCAGGGGCGCCGCTTCACCACGCAGTTGTGGCATTAGCAACTTGAGGCGTCCGGCCTGCACATCGTTGGCCACATCCAGCCAGGACTTGTAAGCAATACCGACACCGGCCAGTGCCCAGCGCCGGACCACATCGGCATCATCACAAAAACGATCACCGTTGACGCTCACACCGACCTCACTGGCGCCCTCGCCAAAGCGCCAATGGTCATGCACACGGCTGCCCAACTGATACAGCAGGCAATTGTGCTCGGCCAGTTGCGCCACTTCGGCCGGCTCACCGTGGCGGGCCAGGTAGGCAGGTGATGCACACAGCACCCGGCGGTTATCCGGGCACAACGGCAAGGCCACCAGACTGGAGTCTTCCGGGGCGCCATAGCGCAGGGCGATGTCCGCCGCCTGGCGAAACAGGTCGGCGTTGCGATCGCCCAGCAGCAAGCGCACGTTAAGCTGCGGGTGTTCATCCTGCAGCTCGTCGAGCCACGGCAAGAGTACGTTACGACCAAAATCCGAGGGCGCCGACAACAGCAGGGTACCGCTGACCTGATCCTGCCCATGGGCCAGGACTCGCTGCCCCTCCTCCAGGCTCGCCAGGGCGGAACGGGCATGCTGCAAGTACCCCTCACCCTCGGCGGTCAGGCGCAGATTGCGGGTCGAGCGCGCCAGCAAGCGCACGCCCAACTGCTGCTCCAGACGTTTGAGCGAAGCACTGGCCACTGCCGGTGACAGGTCAAGCAAGCGTGCGGCCGCAGACAGGCTGCCCAGCTCGGCGGCACGAACGAACAACTGCAGATCATCGATACGCATCCGAGACACTCGCCATTATCAAAAAAATATTGAAAGATTCTGTAGTTTTATCGGCTTTTAACGACAAGTGAAAGCGCCAATCATGGGGTCACGCCCTATCTGCCAAGGACCACCCCATGAAAGCCATTGCCTACTATCACTCCCTGCCCATCACCGACCCGGCAGCCCTGCAGGACATCGAACTGCCAGCCCCCGAGCCAGGCCCACGCGACCTGCTGGTGGCGGTGCGGGCGATCTCGGTGAACCCGGTCGATACCAAGGTTCGCCAGAACGTGTCGCCAGAAGGCGGCGCCGCCAAGGTGCTGGGCTGGGACGTGGCCGGGGTGGTCAAGGCGGTGGGGCGCGAGGTCAGCCTGTTCCAGCCGGGCGACAAGGTTTACTACGCCGGCTCCATCGCCCGTGCTGGCGGCAACAGTGAACTGCACGTGGTGGATGAACGAATCGTCGGGCACATGCCGAAAACCCTGGGCTTTGCCGAGGCTGCGGCGCTGCCTTTGACGGCTATCACGGCCTGGGAGCTGTTGTTCGAACGTCTGCAAATCGCCGAAGGCCAGCAGGACCAGGGCCAGAGCCTGCTGATCGTCGGCGCCGCCGGCGGTGTCGGCTCGATCCTCACCCAACTGGCGAGCACGCTGACCGGTCTCACCGTGATCGGCAGCGCCTCGCGCCCACAAACCCAGGACTGGGTGCGCAAGCTGGGCGCCGATCAGGTGGTCGATCACAGCCAGCCGCTGGCTGCCGCGCTCAAGGCTCAGGGCATCGAGCAGGTCACCCATGTCGCCAGCCTGACCCAGACTGACCAGCACCTCGATCAACTGGTCGAAGCCCTGGCGCCACAAGGCAAACTGGCACTGATCGATGACCCCAAGCAGTTGGACGTCACCAAGCTCAAGCGCAAGAGCCTGTCGCTGCACTGGGAGTTCATGTACACCCGCTCGCTGTTCGAAACCGCCGACATGATCGAGCAGCACAACCTGCTCGAGCGGGTTGCCGAACTGATCGATAACGGCACCCTCAAGACCACCCTCGGCGAGCACTTCGGCACCATCAATGCCGCCAACCTGCGCCGCGCCCATGCCCTGCTGGAAAGCGGCGCAGCCAAGGGCAAGATCGTTCTCGAAGGTTTCTGAAACCCCGCGCCCGCCGCGTTTTCGCGGCGCACGCGACCGTCAGTCCGACAACTGACCCAGGTCATTCCGCTCCCCGTGGCCAGCGCTACAATGCATCAGCCAACGCCAACCTCAGGTATGCAGATATGAATATCCAGGTCAGTGCATCAGCAAAAAAGCCCGGCTGCCCATGGCAGGTTCAGCTCGACCAGCATGTGGTGAGCTTTCGCAGCGAGGCCGAGGCCCGCGCCTTCGTCAACACCCTGCAAGCCCGGCTCCAGGCCCCGCACCCGCTCAAACGCAGCGGCTGAGAGTCAAGCGCCGGGTCAGCATCGCCACGCTCACCACCGCCAGGCCGCACAAGCTGATGACGATGGCCATCGGCACCGCCGTGCCATCGTGCAGCACCCCCACCAGCGCCGCGGCACCGGCGGCCACGCTGAACTGCAGGCAACCCAGCAGTGCTGAAGCGCTGCCGGCCCGGGCGCCCTGCCCGCTCATGGCACAGGCCGAGGCGTTGGGGATGATGCAGCCCAGGCTGGCAATACAGATGAACAGCGGAATCAACAACGGCCACAACGCCGTCGGGTGCAATGCACTGATCCCCAGCAGGGTCAGCCCCGCCGCCAGGTAAACCCATACCGCACGCGCCAGCAGGAAGGCCGGGCCACGCTTGGCCAGCAGCCGCGCGTTGACCTGCGCCACCAGGATGAACCCTGCGGCGTTACTGCCGAACAGCCAGCCATAGTGCTCGGCCGGCACGCCATAGAGTTTGATGAAGACGAACGGCGAACCGGCGATGTAGGCAAACATCCCGGCAATGGCGATGCCACCGGTCAAGGCGTGGCCGAGGAAGATGCGCTCCTTGAACAGCCTCCCGTACTGGCGCAAGGCACCGGACAACGGCTGGCGCGGCTGGTTGGCCGGCAGGCTTTCCGGCAGGCCGAGCGCCACGGCCAGGGTGCACAGGGCACTGAACAGGGTCAGGGCGATAAAGATCGACTGCCAACCGTACAGGTTGACCATCAGGCCACCGAGCATCGGTGCCAGGATCGGCGCCAGGCCCATGACCAGCATCAGTTGCGAAAAGACTTTGGCCGACCCCACCGCATCGCACTTGTCGCTGACAATCGCTCGCGACAGCACCATCCCGGCGCAACCACCAAGGGCCTGGACGAAGCGCGCCACGATCAACGTGTCGAGGCTCGGGGCAAAGGCACAGGCCAGCGACGCCACGGTAAATAGCGTCACCCCGACCAGCAGCGGAATGCGCCGGCCAAAGCGGTCGGCCACTGGTCCATAGGCCAGCTGGCCAATCGACAGGCCGAGAAAGTACGCCGCGAGGGTGGTCTGGATATGCTTCTCGTCGGTGCCGAAGGCCAGCGCCATGGCCGGGAAACCGGGCAAGTAGAAGTCGATCGCCAGGGGCCCGAACGCACTCAAGGCGCCGAGAATCAGGATGGTTCGCAGGTTCATCGGAAATCCGTAGCAGGCTAAGCAAGTCCGCTAGTCTAACCGCCCTGCCGGGGTTTCGCTGACAGAGTTACGCCTGCGCGATGAATCTTTTATCCACCGCGCGGGCGTCAGAGGTCAGACGGCTTCAGCCGTGTAGCCCTCTTCGCGAATCGCCGAGAGAATTTCCTCGGCCGGCAACTCGCTCTGCACTTTTACCTGCTTCTGACCCAGATCGACCTCAACCCTGGCGTCTGCATCCTGGGCCTGAACCGCGCGAGTGACAGCCTTGACGCAATGGCCGCAGGTCATTCCTTGAACAGTGAATACTTGCATTGCAACAGCCTCCTGTGGGGTTTGAGCGCAGTCTCAAGCTTGCCACCGGGGCAAGGTCAAGTACGAGGATTGCCTGCCGGGCTGGAAATCGGCGCGCCGCTCCGCCAAGCTGCAAGCCTTAGAATCGATTTGCAGGAGTTTGAATTCATGCGCAGGGCAGCTTTGGGCCTTTTCGGCCTGATGGGAGCATTGAGCCTGATCCCCCCGGCCAGTGCCGAGGGCAATGCCGACTACAGCATTCTGACCATTTCCCGCGAGCGCCTGGAAGTGGCGACCTCGTGCGAGATCGGCGTGTACCTCGATGACCAGCTTTCGGCGCGGCTGTTTCAGGAGCAGTCGACCTCGTTCAACCTGCCGCCGGGCCAGGTCGCGGTGCGCCTGCGCCTGCTGCCGGCACAGGCCCCCGGGTGCCAGAACGGCCTGGAGAACCAGCGCAACCAAAAGCTGACCCTGAGGGCCGGTGAGATCAATAAATACCGCATTGCCGTGGATCAGAATGGCCTCAAGCTGATCAGGGCCGGCCTGGGCTATTGACCTTCCCCGCATGGCAAGGTTGATGCTTGAGGCCTGTCCAAGGAGGAGTGCCCCATGTCCGCATCTACCACGTTCGACCTGCCGATTGCCGGCATGACCTGCGCCAGCTGTGCTGGCCGGGTCGAGCGCGCCCTGCGCAAGGTCGTCGGCGCCGAACAGGTCAGTGTCAACCTGGCCACCGAACAGGCCCGGGTCCAGGCCCCGGCCGATAGCCTGCCAGCGCTGGTCGAAGCTGTTGAGCAAGCCGGCTACAGCGTGCCATCCCAGACCCTCGAACTGCAGATCGGCGGCATGACTTGCGCCTCCTGTGCCGGCCGCGTCGAACGTGCCCTGGCCAAGGTTCCGGGCGTGCAGCAGGTGACCGTCAACCTGGCCAACGAACGCGCGCACTTGCAGCTGTTTGGCCAGATCGACAGCAGCGTGCTGATCGATGCCGTCAGCCAGGCCGGTTACACCGCCAGCTTGCCGCAGAGCGCCAAGGTCAACCAGGCCGAGGCCGAACAGCGACTGCGCAAAGAGCGTTGGTCGGTGGCCCTGGCGGTGTTGCTGGCCTTGCCGCTGGTGCTGCCGATGCTACTGCAACCCTTTGGCATCCACTGGATGCTGCCGGCCTGGGTGCAGTTCGTCCTGGCCACGCCGGTGCAGTTCATTCTCGGTGCGCGTTTTTATGTCGCCGCGTGGAAAGCCGTGCGCGCCGGCGCCGGCAACATGGACCTGCTGGTCGCAATCGGCACCAGCGCCGGCTACGGCCTGAGTATCTACCAATGGGTCACGACCAGGGACGGCATTGTTCCGCACTTGTACTTCGAGGCCTCGGCCGTGGTGATTGCCCTGATCCTGCTCGGCAAGTACCTGGAAAGCCGCGCCAAACGGCAAACCGCCAGCGCCATCCGCGCGCTGGAAGCCTTGCGCCCGGAACGCGCGCTGTTGCTGGTCGACGGCCAGGAGCGCGATGTCGCCATCAGCGAACTGCGCCTGCATGACCTGGTGCTGGTCAAGCCTGGCGAACGCTTCCCGGTCGACGGTGAAGTGATCGAAGGCCTGAGCCACGCCGACGAAGCACTGATCAGCGGCGAAAGCCTGCCGGTACCGAAACAGCCGGGCGACAAGGTCACCGGCGGCGCGATCAACGGTGAAGGCCGCCTGCTGGTCCGCACCCTGGCTCTGGGCACAGAAACCGTGCTGGCGCGTATCATCCGTCTGGTCGAAGACGCCCAGGCTGCCAAGGCGCCGATCCAGAAACTGGTAGACCGGGTCAGCCAGGTGTTCGTACCGGCCGTACTGGTCCTGGCGCTGATCACCCTGGTTGGTTGGTTGCTCGATGGCGCGCCGATGGAGTACGCACTGATCAACGCCGTTGCCGTGCTGGTGATCGCCTGCCCATGTGCCCTGGGCCTGGCTACACCGACGGCGATCATGGCCGGCACCGGTGTCGCCGCCCGCCACGGCATCCTGATCAAGGATGCCGAAGCCCTGGAACGTGCCTATGCGGTCAACCGCGTGGTATTCGACAAAACCGGCACCCTCACTTCCGGCAGCCCGCGCATCGTCCACAGCCAGGCACTGGTGGGCGAGCAGGCGCACCTGCTGCAACTGGCCGGCGCCCTGCAGCGCGGCAGCGAACATCCGCTGGCCAAGGCGGTGCTGGATGCCTGTGAAGAACAAGGCCTGCCTGTGGCCGCTATCAGCAACAGCCAGTCGCTGACCGGCCGCGGTATCGCCGGCAGCCTCGATGGCCGCGAACTGGCCCTGGGCAACCGTCGCCTGCTGGATGAAAGCGGCCTGCAACCCGGCGAGCTGGCCGCCAGCGCCCAGGCTTGGGAAGCCGAAGGCCGCACCCTGTCGTGGTTGATCGAACGCAGCCCGCAGGCGCGGGTGCTGGGCCTGTTCGCATTTGGTGACAGCCTCAAACCTGGCGCCGGGCAAGCGGTCCGGCAACTGGCCGGACAAGGCATCAGCAGCCACCTGCTGACCGGCGACAACCGCGGCAGCGCCAAGGTGGTGGGTGAAGCCCTAGGCATCACCGACGTGTACGCCGAGGTACTGCCCGCCGACAAGGCCGCCACCGTTGCCGCGCTCAAGCAGTCCGGCGTAGTGGCGATGGTCGGCGACGGGATCAACGATGCCCCGGCACTGGCCGCTGCGGACATCGGCATCGCCATGGGCGGCGGCACCGACGTGGCCATGCAGGCAGCCGGAATCACCCTGATGCGCGGCGATCCGCGCCTGGTGCCGGCAGCCCTGGAGATCAGCCGCAAGACCTACGCCAAGATTCGCCAGAACCTGTTCTGGGCGTTTATCTACAACCTGATCGGCATTCCCCTGGCCGCCTTCGGCATGCTCAACCCGGTGCTGGCCGGCGCCGCCATGGCCCTGTCGAGTGTCAGCGTGGTCAGCAACGCGCTATTGCTGAAAACCTGGAAACCGGCCACCCCGCCTGAGGACGATGCCCAATGAATATCGGCCAAGCCGCCCGCCGCTCGGGCCTGAGCGCGAAGATGATCCGCTACTATGAGTCGATCGGCCTGCTCAAGCCGGCCTTGCGCAGCGACAGCGGCTATCGCCTGTACCAGCAGGAAGACCTGCACCAGCTGGCATTCATCAAGCGCTCGCGGGACCTGGGGTTTTCACTGGAAGAAGTCGCCCGCCTGCTGACCTTGTGGCAGGACCGTCAGCGCGCCAGCGCCGACGTCAAGGCCTTGGCCAGCCAGCATATCGATGACCTCAACCGGCGCATCGAGGAGCTGGTGAGCTTGCGTGACACCTTGAGCGAGCTGGTTGCCCACTGCCAGGGCGACGACCGCCCGGACTGCCCGATCCTCAAGGACCTGGCAGCCGGCGGCAGTTGCTGTCACTGACGGCGTTTACTGGAGCCAGGGCGGCGCCGGTTCTTCGTCCTTGACCATGCCCCGTTCGGCGTCGGCCTTGGCCGCACGTCGACGGGCTTCATCGATGCGTGCCGCGTCGATCTCGCGCATCACCCCATCAACGTCGGCGCTGTGCTCATCATCGGCGAATACCCCGGTCAGCGGGCTTTCCGGGAGCAAGTTGCCGGCCTGGTACAGCGCCCACATCTCGCGGGCGTAACGCGTCTGCTTGAGCTCCGGGGCAAAGCGCCCGAAGTAGGCGGCCATGTTGCCGACATCGCGCTCGAGCATGCTGAACGCATGGTTGTTGCCCGCGGCATCGACCGCTTGCGGCAGGTCGATGATCACCGGGCCGTCGGGCCCGAGCAGTACGTTGAACTCCGAGAGGTCGCCATGGACCAGGCCGGTGCAGAGCATCAGCACGATCTGGCGGATCACGAAGGTGTGGTACTCCCGCGCCTGCTCAGGCTCCAGGTGCACGTCGTTCAGGCGTGGCGCGGCATCACCGTACTCGTCGGCCACCAGTTCCATGAGCAGCACACCATCGAGAAAATCATAAGGCTTGGGCACCCGCACACCGGCATTGGCCAGGCGGAACAACGCCGCCACTTCGGCGTTCTGCCAGGCGTCTTCGGCCTCCTTGCGGCCGAACTTGGAGCCCTTGGCCATGGCCCGGGCCTGACGGCTGTTGCGCACCTTGCGGCCTTCCTGGTACTCGGCAGCCTGGCGGAAACTGCGCTTGTTGGCTTCTTTGTAGACCTTGGCGCACCGTAGCTCCCGACCGCAGCGGACCACATACACCGCAGCCTCCTTGCCACTCATCAGTGGTCGTAGTACTTCGTCGACCAGTCCATCTTCAACCAGCGGTTCAATGCGTTTTGGAGTCTTCATCGGTTTCTGTCGGGGGTCCTGTCTGGCCAAACACGTGATTGTTATAGGTCACAGGTCCTGGAACCTGCTTGTCGCTGAAGCAAGACCGCACTGCGTTGTAACGGCAATCCGCCTGACTTGCCATTCTTTTTCTGCCCGATGGCGACCAATCGGTCACAAAAATCGCCAATCATCAATAAATACGGGGGATTCTTCCCGAGTAACACTTTATTTCCAGAGTCCACGGCCGATGTAGTCTGCAGCAGCCTCGTACGTTTACAAGAAAAATTCTGGAGCGCGGATGAACATAAAACAAAAACTGACCTGGGCTTTTGCCGTGATCGCCGGCTTGCCAGTGATCCTGGTCGCTACCCTGGTGGTCCTCAACCTGCGCAGTGAAGCCCGCGAAGGCTTCGTCGACGGCAGCAGCCGCGAGATCCGCCAGGTGGCCAACGCCATGCAACTGTTCTTCGAAGGCATCAGCCAGAACGTCGACTACCTGGCTGCCCAGCCACTGGTCAGCGCCACCGGCAACGAGCTGAAAAAGTACATGAGCGCAGATGCCGCACAGATCGCCTTGGGTGAACCTGACAAGAAACTCCACGATTTCTTCGCCAGCCTCGCCGCCAGCCATCCCGCCTACTCATATTTGTCCTACGGACTGAGCGACGGCGGTTACGCCATGTGGCCGGGCGACGCGAAAATGGCCAACTACGACCCACGCCAGCGCCCCTGGTACCAGGCGGCCATGGCCTCCCCGGGCAAAACCCTGCGCACCGACGCCTACTACTGGGCCGGTGACGATGCGGTGCTGGTCAGCACCGTGCGGGCAGTGCCCAACCAGCTCGGCAACCCCGGCGGCGTGGTCAGTATCGACGTCTCGCTCAAGCAGCTGACCGAGATCGTCAAGCAGATCAAGCTTGGCGAAAGCGGCTACCTGATGCTGCTCGAAGACAATGGCAACGTGCTGGTCGACCCGCGCGCTCCGGCGCACAACTTCAAGCCGCTGGGCAGTCTCGGTGCCGGGTATGCAGAACTGGCCAAGGCCGGCAAGGGCCTGGTCGAAGTCGAGCTCGATGGCGAGCGCTACATGGCCAACGTCTGGCCCTCGGAGCAACTGGGCTGGAACTTCATCGGCCTGATCCGCCATGACGAAGTGATGCACACCGCGACCCAGCTGACCTGGCTGGTGGCCGCCATCGCCATCGTGCTGGCGGCGGTGTTTGCCCTGGTCGGGGCCACTTTCGCCAAGCTCATCGTGCGCCCGATCCACAGCGTCACCAGCGGCCTGGAAGGTATCGCCCAAGGTGAAGGCGACCTGACCCGCAGCCTGGACGTGCGCGGCCGCGACGAAACCGCGCAACTGGCCAACTGGTTCAACCAGTTCCTGGCCGCGATCCGCAACCTGATCCAGAGCATCGGCCAGGCGGCGAACAAGATCCTCGCCACCTCCAGCAGCTCGACCCAGGTGTCCCACGACATGGCCGAAGCCGCCGGGCGCCAGCGTGAAGCGGTGGACATGGTGTCAACCGCCTTCCACGAAATGGTTGCCACCGCCAACGAAGTCGCACGCTCCTGCAGCCAAGCCGCCGATTCGGCCGACAGTGGCCAGCAACAGGCCCGCGAAGGCCAACAGCAGATCGATGCGGCGGTGCAGAGCGTCGATCGCCTGAGCCAGGAGATCGAGCAATCAGCGCAGTCGATGCAGCAACTCGAACGCGACAGCAACGCCATTCAATCGATCCTCGGCACCATCCGCTCGATTGCCGAGCAGACCAACCTGCTGGCCCTCAACGCCGCCATCGAGGCCGCCCGCGCCGGTGAGCAAGGCCGTGGCTTTGCCGTGGTTGCTGACGAGGTGCGGGCGCTGGCCAAGCGCACCGCCGACTCCACCGCCGAGATCGACAACCTGCTCGGCAACCTGGCCAAGCGCACCAGTGAAGTGGCCCAGCAGATGCACGCCAGCCTCGAAGTATCGCAGCAGTCAGTCAGCCGCATTAGCCTGGCGCGCAGCAGCTTCGGGCAGATCCGCGAGTCGGTGGACATCATCCGCGACATGAACACCCAGATCGCCACCGCCGCTGAAGAACAGCACCAGGTGGCCGAAGACATCAACCGCCATATCAGCCAGATCCACGGCGATGCGCAGTTGGTGGCGGAGCTGGCCAACTCGGCGCGCCAGGACTCGCAGAGTCTGGCCGGTTTGTCCAACGAACTGGATGCGCTGGTACGGCGCTTTCGTACCTGACGACTACAGGCGCAGTTCGCCCGGGGTGACGCCGAACAGGCCCTTGAACGCGCCGATGTAGGCCGAGGTGGAACGCCAGTCGCCCGGCCCCGGTGGTGAGTCAGCCGGCACGGGTCAACGCTCGATGATCGCCGTCACGCCCTGACCGCCAGCAGCGCAGATCGAGATCAGGCCACGGCCCTTGCCGGCACTGGCCAGCAACTTGGCCATGTTCGCCAGAATGCGCCCGCCGGTGGCCGCGAAGGGATGCCCGGCGGCCAACGAGCTGCCCTTGACGTTGAGCTTGCTGCGGTCGATCGAACCCAGTGGCGCATCCAGGCCCAGGCGGCTCGTGCAGTACTCGGGGTCTTCCCAGGCCTTGAGGGTGCACAGCACTTGTGCGGCGAAGGCCTCATGGATTTCGTAGTAGTCAAAATCCTGCAGGGTCAGGCCATTGCGCGCCAACAAGCGCGGCACCGCGTAAGCCGGGGCCATCAACAGCCCTTCCTGGCCTTTGACGAAATCCACCGCAGCGGTTTCACCATCGACCAGGTAGGCCAGCACCGGTAAACCGCGTTCGCGAGCCCAGTCTTCACTGCCCAGCAGCACCACCGAGGCGCCATCGGTCAATGGCGTGGAGTTGCCGGCGGTCAGGGTGCCCTGGCCGCTGCGGTCGAATACCGGCTTGAGGCTGGCGAGTTTTTCCAGGGTCAGGTCGGGGCGCAGGTTGTTGTCGCGGGTCAGGCCCAGGAAGGGCGTGAGCAGGTCGTCATGCCAACCCTCGACAAAGGCGCCAGCCATGTTCTGGTGACTGCGCAGGGCCAGCGCGTCCTGTTCCTGGCGGTCGATCTGCCAGGTCTTGGCCATCTGCTCGCAATGCTCGCCCATCGACAAGCCGGTGCGCGGCTCGCCGTTGCGCGGCAGCTCGGGTTTAAGGTGGCCGGGACGCAGCTTGAGGAAGGCCTTGAGCTTGTCGGCGGTGCTCTTGCCACGGTTGGCCTGCAGCAAGATGCGCCGCAAGCCTTCGCTCACCGCGATCGGTGCATCCGACGTGGTATCAACGCCACCGGCAATGCCGCAGTCGATTTGCCCCAGGGCGATCTTGTTGGCCACCAGCAGGGCGGTTTCCAGGCCCGTGCCGCAGGCCTGCTGCAGGTCGTAGGCCGGCGTTTGCGCTGACAGCCGCGAGCTGAGCACGCTTTCGCGGGCCAGGCTCATGTCGCGCGAATGCTTGAGTACCGCCCCCGCCGCCACTTCCCCAAGGCACAGGCCATGCAGGCTGTAGCGTTCGATCAGGCCTTCAAGCGCGGCGGTGAGCATCGCCTGGTTGCTGGCGGTGGCATAAGGGCCGTTGGAACGGGCGAAAGGAATTCGATTGCCGCCTATGATTGCGACCCGGCGCAGTGAGCGCATGCGTGCTGTCCTCTTTTTCCCCAATGGTCCGCTACAGCGTAGGTGTTTTTTGCACATTCGAACGACCAATGGCCAATCATGGTCCACACTTTGAAGCTATTTCAGGGAGAACCGCACATGAGCGACCGCTATATCGACTTCGCCAACTCCAAACTCGGCCACCGCCTGGTAGGAGCTGTCGGCCTGCCCAGCCCGGCCCGCCTGGAGCGCTGGGAAGCCGGCCGCCTGCGGCCGATCGAAGGCGCCCTGTTGCTTGGCGGCGGGCCGTTGGCAAAGACTGTCGAAGCCTTCGCCAAGCGCCTGACCGACGAGTTGTACAGCTTTGCCAGCCCCGAACTCGAAGCCAGCGAGTGGGTGGCCGGGCTGGGGCCCAAGCTCAAGGCAGTGGTGTTCGATGCCAGCGAGCTGGGCGATATCGACCAGCTCAAGCAATTGCGCGAATTCTTCCAGCCGTTGCTGCGCAGCCTGGCGCCCAGCGCCCATGTCGTCATACTCGGCCGCCCCCCGGAACAGCTCGACGAGCCGCTGGCGCGCGTTGCCCAGCGCGCCCTCGAAGGTTTCAGCCGCTCGCTGGCCAAGGAGCTGCGCGCGGGCGGCACCCTGCAACTGCTGTATGTCAACCCAGCGGCCGAAGACCAGCTCGAAGGTGCGTTGCGTTTCTTCCTTTCACCGAAAAGCGCGTTTATCTCCGGCCAGGTATTGCGCCTGGAAGCCTGTGGCGCCGTGGTGCAGGACTGGAGCCGGCCACTGGCCGGGCGCAAGGCACTGGTCACTGGCGCTGCCCGTGGCATTGGTGCGGCGATTGCCGAAACCCTGGCCCGCGATGGCGCCGAGGTGATCCTGCTCGACGTGCCGCCCGCCAAGGCCGACCTCGAAGCCCTCGCCGCACGTTTGGGCGGGCGCAGCCTGGCCCTGGACATCTGCGCGGCGGATGCCCCGGCGCAGTTGCTCGAAGCCTTGCCGGACGGTATCGACATCGTCGTGCACAACGCGGGCATCACCCGCGACAAGACCCTGGCCAACATGACCCCGGAATTCTGGGACTCGGTGCTGGCGGTCAACCTCAAGGCCCCGCAACTGCTGACCCAGGCGTTGTTCGACAGCGGCGCCCTGCACGACAACGCGCGCATCGTGCTGCTGGCCTCGATCAGCGGCATCGCCGGCAACCGTGGCCAAGCCAACTATGCTGCCAGCAAAGCCGGGCTGATCGGCCTGGCCCAGGCCTGGGCAGCGAAGCTGGCCGCGCGCGGCGCCAGCATCAACGCCGTGGCCCCCGGTTTTATCGAAACCCGCATGACCGCGGCCATCCCCTTCGCCCTGCGCGAGGCCGGGCGGCGCATGAGCTCGCTGGGCCAGGGCGGCTTACCCCAGGATGTCGCCGAAGCGGTGGCCTGGCTGGCGCAACCGGGCAGTGGCGCAGTCAATGGCCAGGTGTTGCGGGTTTGCGGCCAAGCCGTGATGGGGGCCTGAAATGACCCGTAAATGGATTGAGCTGAGCAGCACCACGGCGCTCTCCGGGCTATACCTGCGCGCTGCACGCAAACGCAAGATCAGCGGCGACAGCCTGCCGGCCAGCGGCTTGCGCTGCCACCTTGGCGTCGACCCGCAACAACTGGAGGCCTACCGCAAACTCTGTCACTTCAGCGACGACGGGCGCCTGCCGCCTACCTTTCCCCACGTCATGGCCTTCGCCTTGCAGATGCAGTTGCTGACCGCCGCGGACTTCCCCTTCCCGCTGCTGGGGCTGGTGCACCTGCACAACAGCATTCGTGTGCTGCGACCGCTGGGCGGTATCAGTCGCCTGCGTTTCAGCGTATCGGTGGATAACCTGCAGCCGCACGAAAAAGGCGCCACCTTCGAGCTGATCACCGAAGCCGAAGACGGCCTCGGCCTGCTCTGGTCGCAAACCAGCCGCATGCTCTGCCGTGGCCTGAAGCTGGGCGGCGAGCCGGCAGTTGCCGATGCGCCCGAAGCCCTGGCCCTGAGCGAACTGACCCGCTGGTACGCCGACAGCGATATCGGCCGGCGTTACGCCAAGGTCTGCGGCGACTACAACCCGATTCACCTGAGCGCCGCCAGCGCCAGGCTGTTCGGTTTTCCCACCGCCATCGCCCACGGCATGTGGAGCAAGGCCATGGCCCTGGCAGCCTTGCGCGGCCACTTGCCGGTCAGCGGCTATGAACTCGAAGTGGGTTTTCTCAAACCGGTGCGCCTGCCCAGCGAAGTAATCCTCAACACCAGCCCGACGGCAGCCGAAGGCCAGTTGCAACTCGACGGCCATGGCGAGCTGGTGCACATGCGCGGGGCCTGGCGGTCATTGCGCTGACAGCGCCCTCTTGCGTTGCAACGGCGCCCGCCTGAAGCTATGCCGCTTGAGGAGAGCGCCGATGAACTTGCAAGAACTGACCCAACGCCTGCACCGTATTCGCGACAACAACGACTGGCGCGGCTTTCACAGCCCGAAAAACCTGGCCATGGCTGCCAGTGTCGAGATGGCCGAACTGGTGGAAATCTTCCAGTGGCTGACTGAAGACCAGTCGCGCCAATTGCCGCCCGAGCAGCTGGCACACGCCGGCCAGGAAGTCGGCGACATCGTCCTTTACCTGTTGCTGCTGTGCAGCGAACTGGGCCTGGACATGGAACAGGTGGTCAACAGCAAGCTGGCCGACAGCGAAAGGCGTTTTGCCAAATGAACGACCGTCATTTCGATGAACTGGCTACCCGTTTTGCCGAGAAAATCTACGGCGGCGCCAAGGGCGCGATACGCCTGGCGGTGCTTCAGGCCGACCTCGCCGAAGCCCTGCCCGAGCGCCCCTTGCGCGTCCTGGATATCGGTGCCGGCCTGGGTCATATGGCCCTGTGGCTGGCCCAGCGCGGGCATCAGGTCACCCTGGCCGAACCCGCCGCGCCGATGCTCGACGGCGCCCGCGAGCGCTTTGCCGACGCCGGCCAGCAGGCCACCTTCATCCAGGCGCCCTGGCAGGACCTGCTCGGCCAGCTGACCGAACCCTATGACCTGGTGCTATGCCATGCGGTGCTGGAATGGCTGGCCGAACCCGAGACCATCCTGCCGGTGCTGCATCAGTTGACCCGCGCTGACGGCATGCTGTCATTGGCGTTCTACAACCGCGACGCACTGGTGTACCGCAACCTGCTCAAGGGTCATTTTCGTAAGTTGCGCAGCAATGAACTGGCCGGCGAGAAGCAGAGCCTGACCCCGCAAAAACCACTTGATCCGCGTACGCTCAAGGCGCAACTTGAAGACTTGTGGCAGGTCGAAAGTGAAAGTGGTGTGCGGGTTTTCCACGACTACATGCCCCGCGATTTCCAGGCCAAGGCCGAACTGTCCGAGCTGCTGGAAATGGAACTGGCGCATCGTCGTCATCCGGCCTTCGCCGGGTTGGGCCGCTACCTGCACTGGATCTGTCGACCGCGCTGAACCGCGCCCGCCGGGAGGGTGACATGCCGTACCGTTTGACCCTGGCCCTGCTGGGCCTGGCCCTGGCCGCCTGCCAGGGCAGCAACCCTTATGTCGCCAGCTCCCGCCCGCTGCCACCGGCCCCAGCACAGGCAGCCACGACCTTCGATGCCAGCGCCTACCCCGCAGCTCCCCGCGACTACGCCCGCTACCGCAGTTGGGCCTGGCGCAATGGCCAGCTGCCGGCTGGCAGCACCTATGCCGATCCCGCCCAGCTGGCCGATGCCGTCAGCAATGCCCTCGACCAGCGCGGCCTGCGCCCGGCCCGCAATGGCCAGGAAGGCGACCTGCTGGTCAGCGCCGACCTGCGCCTGGAACGGCGCCTGCGTCAGGTTCGCGAAGATTATTCCGCCTATGACCGCTATCCCTATGGCGGCTATGGCAGTTACGGGCGCTATCACAATGGTTACGGGGTCTACACCAGCGTGCCGCTGGTGCGTACCTACGAAGTCGAGGTAATGGTGGTGCGCGTTGACCTGTATGACGCGCGCGACGGCCAGCCGGTGTGGAGCGCCAGCGCCGAAACCGCCAGCCAGGACTCCCAGGGCAAGCGCGCCGATGCCCTGCGAGAGTCAGTGCAAAAGGCGCTGGCCAGCTATCCTCCCAGTTAAAGGCAATCGGAGAACCACCATGTTGCGCCGTCTCGCTTTACTTTCGTTAATGCTGTTGCTCGGTGCCTGCCAAAGCGGCAACGTCACCCAGGACTTCGATGCCAGCCGCGATTTTGCCGCCTACCGTAGCTGGGTCTGGCAGGAGCCGGGGTTGCAATATCGCCCGGATGATCCGCGGATCAAGAGCGACCTCACCGAACAGCGCATCCGCCAGGCGGTGGCCGGCCAGCTTGACCAGCGCGGCCTGCGCCCGGCCCAGGGCAATAGCCGTGGCGACCTCAAGGTCCAGGCCTACCTGATCGTCGAGAACCGCCAGCAACAGATCACCACCCACTATGGCGGCGGTTGGGGGGGCTACTGGGGTGGCTACTGGGGCGGGCCGATGTACAACGAAACCCGCAGTGTCGACTACAAGGTGGCAACCATCCAGGTGGACATGTTCGACGCCCGCGACGGCAAGCTGGTGTGGCGCGGCAGTGCCGAGCAGATCATGAACAACTACCCGCCAAGCCCGGAAGAACGCAATACGGCGATCCACAACACCGTCGCCAAACTGATGGGCAACTACCCGCCCCGCTGAGTCTCACGGGTCAGTCGCCATAAAGGCGACTGGCCATTATCTTGGCTACACTCCCTTGCACTGCTGCCCCGCGCGGCCATCGGCCGGCAAAGGAGTGCTCGTGGCTTCTCGCTTTCCAGCACGACAACGTGGCGCTATCGGTTTGATCGCAGCCCTGACCCTGGGCATGGCCCTATTGTTCGTGCTCATGGTGGTCGACACCGGCAGGTTGTTTCTGGAACAGCGCAAACTGCAGCGGGTTGCCGACATGGCGGCGCTGGAGGCTGTCAATGGCAAGGGCACGTGCCTGGCCACTGGCCCGAGCGCGCAGGCCCTGGCGACCCAGGCGGCGACCCGCAATGACCATGCCCCAGGGCCCGATCGCAGCCTGCAGGTGGAGTGCGGCAGCCTGCAGACCGGCGCCGCCAGCTTGCGGGTTTTCACTGCCGATGCAAGCAAGGCCGATGCAGTCCGGGTGACGGCCGGCATTACCCTGCAGACCAGTATTGCCGCCGGTATCCGCTCGCTGGTGGCCTCCGCCACCTTTGACCCCAGCACCCGCCTCAGCGCCCAGGCAACCGCGGCCCAGCCCGGTCCGCCGCTGGCCCGCCTGAACATCCGCAGCACCTTGTTGAACATCGACTCATCACGCTCGGCGCAGCTCAACGCACTGATGGGCACGTTGCTTGGCAGCCAGGTCAACTTGAGCCTGGCCCAATGGCAGGGCTTGTTGCAGGCTGACGTCAACCTGCTCAACTACCTCGATGCCCTGGCGATCAAGGCCCAGGTCAGCGCGGGCAACTACACCGAACTGCTGGGCAAGACCGTTAATGTCGGTGAGGCGCTGGCGGTCATGGCCACGGTGGCTGCACAGAACAACCCGCTGGTGGATGTCAGCGGCCTGACCCAGCTCAGTGTCCAGGCCCAGAATGCCGGGGGGATCGTCCTCGGCGATTTACTGGACATCCACAATGGCGGCTCAAGTGCCGGGCTGGACGCCAAACTGCAAGCCCTGCAACTGGTCCAGGGCATGGTGCAACTGGCCAACAGCGCCCATGGTGCCGAAGTCAGCCTGCCGGTCAACCTGCTGGGCCTGGCCAATATCTCGACTAGGGTCAAGATCATCGAACCGCCGCAATTTTCCGCCCTGGGCAATCCGGCCAAAGCCACGGCAAACCCCAAAGACCCCGAGCAGATCTATGTCCGCACCGCCCAGACACGCATCCTGATCAAGGTCGACCTGGGCCCGCTGCTCGGCGGGATCAACCTGGGGATCATCCAGGTGCTACCCGACCCCAGCCTTGACCTGGGCCTGGAGGTTGCCAGTGCCAGCAGCCATGTCACCGGCTACAACTGCGCCTCGGCCGCCAGCAAAAGCCTGACCGTGCACAACGAAGCCGCGGCGGTAAAAGTGCTGATCGGCACGATCGACAGCAACAACTTTTTCTCAGCGGTCAAGCCGGTCGATGCCGCCCCACTGGTGCTGCTGAGGGTGCTGGGCATCAATATCGGGCTGGGCACAAACTCACCGGTCTTCAGCCAGAGCGAAACCTTCACCTACCTCAAACCACCTGAGCTTGAACAGGACTCGGCCAACCACCTGCTCAGCTCGACAAACATCGTGGCCAGTGTCCGCAATACCCTGCAGAGCGTGGAGCTGACCCCGAAGGTCGCGCTGGTCAGCCTGTTGCTCAATACGGTTTCAGGCTTGATCGGCGGTTTGCTGGGGGCGCTGCTCGATCCAATCATCAACAACCTGCTGATGCTGCTGGGCATCGACCTGAATCAGGTGGTGATTGGTGCCAACCTCAGCTGCCACAGTGGTCGCGCTCAACTGATGATCTGAGCCCGTGGCAGCTCGATGCAGAACCGCGCGCCCAGCTCACCGTTCTCGACACTCAGGCAGCCGCCCATGGTGTCAATGATGCCGTAGCTCACCGACAGCCCGAGGCCAGTGCCGCCCCCCACCGGCTTGGTGGTGAAGAACGGCTCGAAAATGCGTTCGAGCAAACGCGGTTCGATGCCGCCGCCGTTATCCTCGACCCATAGCCGCACCTGCCGCGCATCGCACTCAAGCCCCAGGGCAATCCACGGCTGCAGGTCGCGTTGCTGCTCCCGCCGGGCCAGCAGGGCATCGCGGGCGTTGACCAGCAGGTTGATCAGCACCTGCTCCAACTGATCCTGATGACCACTGACCTGCACGTCGTGCTCAGCGGGCTGCACGCGCAGCTCCACACCCTTGCCGCGCAAGCCGTCAGCCAGCAGCGACAAGGCCCCCTCCACCGCCTGCCAGGGCGCGAACAGTTGCTGCTCGACCTCCGAACGCCGACCGAACACGCGCATGTGATCGACCACCTTCGAGGCACGCAGCACCTGGGCATCGATACGCTTGAGCTTGTCTTGCAGGTAGTCGACCTGGACATCACCGTTTTCCAGACGCTTGAGCGCGTTGACCACGGCCATGCGCATGACGTTGAGCGGCTGGTTGATCTCATGGGCAAGGCCGGTGGCCATTTCACCGAGGGTGGCCATTTTCGCGCTTTGCAGCAGTTGCTGTTGGCTGCGCCTGACTTGCGTGTTGTCGCGGCCCACCGCCTGGACTTCCTGCAGTTGGCCGTGCTCGTCGAACAAGCCGCGGTCAGACCACACCCACCAGGCATGCTCACGCCCGGGCAATTGCAGGCAGATTTCAGCACTGCTGACCGGCTGCTCCGGGGTCAACCCCGCCAGGCGCTCGACAAAGGCCTGGCGCTGCGCTGCGGACATCCACTGGCCGAGGTTCAAGCCGGCCAGTTGCGCGGCTGAACACTCCAGGTAATCGGCCAGCGGCTGGTTGCCGAACACCAGGTTAAGGTCCGGCCGGTAGCGGCAGATCATCGCTGGCGAATCCTCGACCAGCACCCGATAACGCTCCTCGCTCTGGCGCACTTTTTCCGCAGCCTCGGTCGCCTCGCTGACGTCCAGCCAGATGCCCACCACCTCCACCGGCAGGCCCAGGTCATCGCGCAGCAGGCGCGCTTCATCGAGTACCCAGTGATAGCCCCCATGATGATCACGCAGGCGATAGCGGCTGCGGCTCTGGCCTTGGCGCAGCAGCGTACGGGTACGTTCCAGCCACAGCGGCTGTTCCTCGGGGTGCAGCCACTGCGCCGGTTGCAGGGGCTCGCCGGCCAGGGGCTGCCAGCCGAGCATCGGCGCCAGGCTGGCACTGCAGAATTCGGTCAGCAACGCGCCTTCGGCGTAGCGCTGGATATAAATCACCGCCGGTGAACTGGCGATCAGGTTTTCCAGACGCGCCTGGGCTGCGCTGGCCTGCGCCTGCTGGGCCTTGATATCGCTGATGTCGAGCATGAAGCCTTGTACCCGGCGGTTGCTGCCACTGCCGTGCACCTGGCCGCACAAGCGATACCAGCGCGGCTGCGCCTGGGTATCGTGGTCCAGCAGGCGCAGGCTCAACTGCAAAGCGCAGCCCTCGCGCTGCAGGTCGCCAAAGGCCAGTTGCGTCGCTTCCCGGTCTGCAGGATGCACGCGGCTGAGCCATTGATTGACCGTCAGCGCCGCAGGCACGCCCAGGCTCTCAGCCAGCGCCGGGTCCAGGTGCAGCTGGGGATCGGCCAGGTGCCATTGCCACCAGCCGGCCCCCAGTTGCAGTTGCAGGCTGTCCAGGCGTTCGCTCTGCACTTGCAACTGATGGGCAGCCAAGCGACCGAGCAGCGGTTCGACAAAGGCCGCGGCAACCAGCAGGGCATCCTGGGCCTGCAGCACTTCTTGCGGCTCGACGCAGACCAGCCAGGCCTGATTGACCTGGCCTTGCGCAAAAGCCAACAGGTAGGTGGACAGCCCCGGCAACAAGGCCTGCAACGCAGGCTCGGTGGTGCTGCTGATCATGCTGGCGGGTAGCTGGCGATCCAGCACCGGCGCCATCTGTTCATCTCGCGGCCAGTGCCGTGCATCGCCGCTGCAGGCATAGGTCTGCCAGCCCTGATCGGTTTGCACCAGCACGCTCGCCCCCAGGGCCCGCCAGTGCCGCACCAGCCAGTTGAGCTGTTCTTCAGCCACCGCTTGCAGGCGTTCGATGCTGCAGGCACGCAGTGCGCAAGCCAGATGCGCCGTCAGGTGCTGCTGGCGCTCGGCAGCCAGCGCTTGCTGACGATGCTGCAGCAGGTCGCCGATATCGAACAGTTGCAGCAGCCAGCCGCCACGCTGGGCCAGCAACCAGCCACGGGTGTGCAGGGTGTGACCACCGGCCGCCTTGAAGTCCAGTTCCAGCGACTGGCCTTGCCAGTCGATCGGCTCACCTTCAAGCACCAGCAAGCTGTAGGGCTGCACATAGTCGTGCAGGCGCGCGCTGGGCTGGGTCGGCAGCGCCAGCACCGAACGCAGCGGGCCGGCCAGGCGCAATACCCTGGCCGATGCATCCAGCCACAGTTGCAGGCCTACCGCTGGTACCTCGGGCGCTTGCGGCAATGGCTCCTCGGCCGGCGCCGCGCGCCCACGCCAGCGCTCGAACAAGCCCGGGCCGCCACTCACAGTTGCAGGCTCGCTTCGGCCTTGAGGCTGGCGGGCAAGCGCGGGACTTCACCGATACCCGGCAGGTCCAGCACCGGCAACACCGAGGTCAGCTTGGCTTTGGCGTAGTCGATCTTCACTGTCAGCAGCTTGCCGGGGGTGAGCGTGACACTGGCATCGCTGTTGACCTGGAAGTCCAACGACGTCGGCATCCATGCCAGCTGTTCACCGAGCACACGTTTGGCCAGAGCATTGATGTCAGCGCTGTAGGTTGCACTGGCGGGGTCCAGCGCCACGCAGCGGCGCACCGCTTCGCTGCTGGCCTGGTTGAACGACTGCAGCATCAGCATGGGCAGTCCGTAGCTGAGCACCCCGTAGAAGACCGCGAAGAAGATCACGAATACCGCGACAAACTCGAGGGCTGCCGCGCCTTTTTGCCGCTTGCACAGGCTTGCTTGCATGATCGCGTCTACCCTGACAGAGACACCTGAAAGACAGCATAGAATCATTCACCACAAAGGGATGACCTTTCGCCAATGCAAAGCATTGTTCTGCTGCTGTGGCTTGCCTTGTGCTCTGAACAAGATCTGCGCGAACGCCAGATCGCCAATACCCTGACCCTCGGCGCCGCCGCCTGCGCCCTGGCCTATCTGTTCGTGACCGGGCACACCTGGATTGGCGCCGACGCCAGCGAAGGTGGCTGGGCGCTGGCCATCGTCATGCTCCTGACCCTCCCCGGCTACATGCTCGGCCGCCTGGGCGCCGGCGACGTGAAATTGCTCGGTGCCCTGGCCCTGGCCACCGATCGCATGCACCTGCTGGGTACGTTTATCGGTGCCGGTGTAGCCGTCGTTGCCTGGCTGCTGGGCCGTCGCTGGCTGTGGTCCCTGTTAAGTCAGAAGGTTAAGAACCGCCTGAAGCAACTGAACGAAGAGTCGTCAAAAAAACAGCCTTTCGCGCCGTTCCTGCTGGTCGGATTTTTACTGGCTGCGGTCTGGATCCATTAGTCGAATGCTACGTGCAAATGGATGTACCCACCTTGTACATAGCCCAAAAGTGCGACTACTTTCTAATGTGTGCCGGATGGATCCAGGCTCAGCCTGGTCGAGGGAACACAAAGGCGAACAGCAGGGAGTTGCTTGTGAACAAATCAGTCAGTGAATTAAAGGTGCTGGTGGTGGACGACCTGCCACTGATCGTCGAAGAGTTGTGCGAATTTCTCCAGAGCAGTGGCTACCATTGCGTGCCCTGCCACTCCAGTACCCAGGCTATCGAACAGTTCAGTGTCGATCAGGAGATCGCGCTGGTGCTGTGTGATCTGCACATGCCCGACTACGATGGCCTGGAACTGATGCGTGCGCTCAAGGCCATTGCCGGGCCGCAGCGGCTGTTCGAAGCGATCATGCTCACCGGCCGCGCCAACAAGCAGGACGTGATCAAGGCGCTGCGCGAAGGCTTTGCCGATTACTACCAGAAGCCGGTCGACCTCAGCGAACTGCTCGAAGGCGTGCAACGCCAGGAGGCTGCCGTGCTGGAACGACGCAGAAGCTACCAGCACCTGGGTGACCTGAACCAGAAGCTGCAGTTTTTGGCCGACTCGATCGACGACCTCTACCAGGACCTGGACAAGGCCCGCGGGCTCGGCGCCCACCGCCGCGCCACCGACGTCGACCCCGAAGTGGAACCCGACAACCTGCCGACCCTGTTCAACAAGCTGTCACCGCGCCAGCTGGATGTGGCGCGGCTGGTCAGCAAGGGCAAGACCAACTACCAGATCGCCTGCGAACTGGGCATCACCGAAAACACCGTCAAGCTCTACGTGTCCCAGGTGCTGCGCCTGACCCACATGCACAACCGCACCCAACTGGCGCTGGCGCTGTCTCCCAGCTCCTCGCCCCTTCATCAACGTGTCACGGCGCACTGAGTGCAGCGCCGGTGTCAGGTGCAGGCGGCTCACCAGGTTGACCTGCGCCTGGAGATTGTCGTCGCTGCCTTCGTGCCTTGTTCCCGCTCATGAGCCCAATGCCCTGCCCAGGGCGCTAAGGCCGGGGCCGGCCAATACGATCAGCAAGGCCGGAAACAGAAACACCATCATCACCATCGACATCTTCCCGGACATCTTCGAAATCCGTTCCTGCATGCGTGTCAGCCGACGGTCATCGAGCAGTTGCTTGAGCGCCAACAGCGACTTCATTGCGCCACCGCCCTGGCTCAGCAATTGCTGGAGAATCACGCAGGTGTCGCTGAACTCGTCGACGCTGAGCAACTGCGCGGTTTTCTCAAGCTCCGCAGCCAAGGCCATACCGGAGTCGACCCGCAGCAGAATCGCCCGCAACTCCTCACTCAACACTGGCAACAGTTGTCGCGACTCCTGACTCAGCACACGCAAGGTTTGCTCCACCGCCAGGCCCGACTCGAAGAGAATCCTCAGCAAGGGTATGAAGGTCGAAACTTCGCCGGCGATCTGTTGCTGGCGACGCACAGCGGCCCACGCCAGCAGGCGCTTGGGCAGCAGATAGCCCGCACCCATGGCGCAAAACGGCACTACCAGCCACGGTACCTGGCTATCGCGGTACAGGGTCTCCTGCAGCGCTATGCCCAACCCCAGGGCCAGGAACGGCACGCCAACCTGGCAAGCGGCAAACAGCGCCCGTTGCCGACTCCGCCGCCAGCCCATGCGGTCAAGCAGCAGACGGGTCTCGCTATCCAGATTCAGCGAACGCTGGCCCAGCCGGCTGCTGCCGATCTGTTGCAGCCAGTTGCCCAAGCGGTTCTCACTGCCAAGCTGGCCCTGCAGACGCCGAGCAACCAGGCGCTGACGACGACGCTGGTGCAGCAACTGGCCTGCCAGCAAGACAAATGCGGCGAAGAACATCAGGGCACAGAGCAACCAGGCCATTTCAGATACTCCGTAACATGCGCCACAACACCAGGCAGCCCAGCACTTGCAGGATAAAGGCGCCGAGCAGCAGGAACTGACCGTTGCCGTCCTGCCACATAGCCAGCAAATAGTTGGGGTTGCTGATCAGGAAATAGCCGGCCATCCCCACCGGCAACAGGCCCAGGACAGTCGCGGTCATGCGGGTTTCACCGGTCATGGCGCGCAGTTGACGGCTACCCTGCTCACGCTCGCGAATCAGCTTGATCAGGTTCTCCAGCAGCTCGCTGGCGTTGCCGCCGTAGCGATGATTGATACGCAAGCCCAACGCGAACAGGCGCAGCTCATCCTGCTCATACAGTTCGGCCAGGTCGCTCATGGCATCGTCCAGGCTGACGCCCATCTGCACATTGCGCCGCACCCGCTGTAGAGCGCCATGCAAAGGGTCACGCGACGCATCGATGGCGCCCAGCACGGCATCGTTCAAGGTTCGCCCGGCCTTGAGGCTGCGCACACTGTGATCGAGCAACACCGGCAACTGTTCGATCATCCGCTGCAGCCGTCGGCGATAGCGCCAGCCCAGGAACAACCAGATCAGCAACGGTGCAAGCAGCACCAGCCCGACGCCTGCTGCCCACCCCAGGATCCGGCCACACAGCAGCGCTGTCAGCAGGCCGATCACCAGCCATATCAGCAACCGGTCATTGCGCCGCTCGATACCGGCGCGCTGCAACAGGCGGTCCAGCCAGTCACGGCTACTGGGCGTCAGCGCCGAGGTCACCTGAACCTGGCCAAGACGCTGCAGGATCCGCTCCTCACCCGACTTGCGCATGCCGCTGTAGAACAAGCGCACCGATACCCCCAGCAAGGCCAGGCAGATCAAGCCAAGTACCGCAGCAATCACGGCTGCAGTTCCGAATAGTCGCGGCGCAGCTTGTCGCCGGCAGGGTTCGGTGCCTCCCGCAAGAAACCCTCGCCGTTGTGCCGATCGAGACGGAACAGGGTATTGGTGACGTACACATCATCGCGCACCCCGACTACCTCCAACACCTCGCTGACACAGCGGCGGCCATCGGCCAGGCGGGTCAATTGAATGACCACATCCAGTGCCGCACAGATCATCTGCCGCAGGGTTTTCTCGGCCACCTGGCGGCCGGTCAGGCCGACCAGGGTTTCCAGACGCAGCAAGGCGTCCTGGGCGGTGTTGGCATGTACGGTACTCATTGAGCCGTCGTGACCGGTGTTCATCGCGGTGAGCACATCGAGCACTTCGACGCCACGGATCTCGCCGAGCAGAATGCGGTCGGGGCGCATCCTCAAGGCGTTGCGGATCAACTCGCTGGCCTTGATCTCGCCATGCCCCTCAGCATTCGGCGGACGGGTTTCCAGGCGCACCACGTGAGGGTGATCGAGTTGCAGCTCGGCCACGTCTTCGATGGTCACCAGGCGCTCGCGGGGCGTAATCAACTGGCTGAGGATATTCAGCATGGTGGTCTTGCCGGTGCCGGTGCCGCCACTGACCAGGATGTTGCAGCGCCGTGCCACCGCCAACTGGATGAAGTCGAGAATGCCCTGGTCGATGGTCCGGGTGGCCAGCAGGTCGGCGCTCTTGAGCATGTCCTTGCGAAACTTGCGGATCGACAGGCACGGACCGTCCAGCGCCACCGGCGGAATGATCGCGTTGACCCGGCTGCCGTCGGGCATGCGCGCATCGACCATCGGTGACGATTCATCCAGGCGCCTGCCCAAGGGCGCGAGAATCCGTTGCATGACCCGCTCGACATGGTGGGCATCGATAAAGCGCAGATCCGTCTGCTGCAGCAGGCCAGCCCGCTCGATGAACACCCGGTACGGGCCGTTGACCAGGATTTCGGTGACGCTGGCATCGCGCAACAGCACTTCAAGCGGACCGAAGCCGGTCAGTTCGTCGACGATTTCCTCGGCCAGGCGTTCCATCTCGTAGCGCGACAGGGCCAGGTGCAATCGGGCGATATAGTCGCCGACCTGCTCCACCACGAATTGCGCCAGGGCCGGGCGCGAGCCTTCGAGCAGGTTGCGCCCGCTGTCCTCGATGGCATCGATGATGTAACGATGCAAGGCGCGCTTGAGCCCTTGCGGGTCGGCCCCCAGGTTGTGCCGCGGGCCGCCGAACAGTTCGTCACCGCTCATTTATGCCCCCATAACCGATTGAGCCAGTTGGCGCTGACCGCAGGGTTGCTCTCGGAGCGGCGCGCCAGCCGTTCACCGAGCGCTTTCAAATGTTGGGTGAGCTGCTCGCGCGGTGCCAGTTCGAACAAGGTCAGGCCCTGGTTCTTGGCATTCAGGCGCACCTCTGGGCTGTAGGGCAAAACCCGCAGAACCGGCAAGCCATAGCGCTTGCCCAGGGCTTCGGAGTCCGGTGCGACGCCGCGCAGGTAGCGGTCGACCAGCAGGCTGGCATGTTCGAGCTTCATGCCCTTCTCGCGCCATTGGGTCAGCACCTCCAGGTTGCGCCGGCAATCGAGGACATTCTGGTCGGTGTACCAGATCAGCTTGTCACAATGGCTGACGAAGGTGCGCAGGGCTTCGCTGTCAACCTGCCCGGTCAGGTTCACGACGATGTGCTGGAAATGCTGGCGCAAGGCGCTGAGCAGCATGTACAGCTCCGCCGCGCTGGTGCGTTCCAGCGGTTCGTCGGTCTCGGCGTAGGCCAGCAGGCGCAGGCCCGAGCTTTCACGCGTGAAGGCGCTGTCGATCAGGGTATTGTCGAGCCGGCGCAGGTGGCGCAGGGCATCGCCGAAATGAAACGAGGCTTCCAGGCCGAGCAACGCCAGGCTGTCACCACGAGGCACGCCAAGGTCCAGCAGCAACGTTTGCTGGCCGCTGGTTTGCACCACCCGCGCCATATGGGTGGTCAGCAAGGCGCCATCAGCGGTGCACTGGGCGCCATAGAGTACCGTCAGCCCCCCAAGGCTGGGGTTGCTGGCTACTGGCGGCAGGCGTTTGCTCAAGCGCCGCACCAACCCTGCGACTTCACTGGAGCGCGAGCCATAGGCGACAAAGTCCCGCGCCCCGGCACGCATGGCATTGAGCACCAACTGGTTGTCCATGCCATCGCCCAGGGCAACGATTGCCAGCATCGGCTTGGCTTCCAGCACCCCCTCGATCAGTGCGCACTGATTGACCACCTGCTCACGATCCAGCCCCACGAACACCAAACCGGCAAAGGTGACATCGACCAGCGCCAGCAGCTCGTCAAGGCTGCCGCTGCCGGCGCCCACCACCTGCCCCAGTGGCGCCAGCGCACCTTGCAGCCACTGCAAGTCGCCATCGTTGCGGGTGATGGCGAGGAAGGTCTGGCTCAGGCTTTCACTCATGGGGATAACCCGCTGCGACGTTCGAAGTCGCCGTTTTCGAGGGCGGTGCCAGCGCCATTGGCACCTGCGGCGCAGTGCACGGCAAGGCACAGCGCATCTGCTTGGTTACCCGCTCGGAACGACTGCTCATTGAAGGGCATCCTTGCTTGGTCAGGGGGTGGGCTGCATGGCTTGATTTCCGCGGATGATCTCTATGCCGCGCGACGGTGCGACGCTGGCCACCGGCTGGGCAGCGGGTACCAGGGCAAGCTGACTGAAGCGATAGAGTTTGCGATTGGCGCTATCGACTTCCTTGCTGCTGGCTTTGGGGTCCGCCCAATAGCGGGCCAGGCGCTTCTCTTCGGCGCTGCGTACGGCCAGGCGCAAACTGCCGGCCTGGGCGGCAAGCAGCAAGCGGCTGGCCAGTGCCTCGGGAACGGCAAGCACTACCGTGCGCGCAGCATTGGGCGGTTGCTGCGGCTGGCTCTTTTCATTCACTGGCGGCTGCGCGGGCTTGCCGTCATTGGTCAGGCCCAACTGTTCGCCGACACTGAGCAGACGCAATGCCGGCAGTACCACCTGAGCCGACGCTTGCGGGTTGCGGGTCTCTTCGCGCAGATACAGCAAGACATCGACATAGTCGCCCGGACTCAACTGCCCGGCGACGCCCACCACCTCATCCACAGCTACCGCCAGCGCGCGCTCATGGGGGTGGATCATCCGTGCCAGCGGGCCACCGGCTTCGAAGCTGCCCTGCTCCAGCCAGGTTCCAGCACTCAACGCGCGCCAACTGCTGCGCCCGAGCACTTGCTCAAGGGTCTGGAAACTGCCGGGCGGAGCCACCTGCAAGCGTTCTACTACCAGGTCGTCTGCCGTCAGCGGCACATACGCGGCAACGTCACGACGCAACACCACCACCGGCTTGCGCAGTTGGTCAGCGGCGTCTTTTGCCACTTGCTCAACGGGCGTCGGTACAGGTGCAGCGACAGGTGCGGCAAGCGGTTCACTGGGTGGGCGGCTCAGGACCAGGCCCCAGTAACCGGCCAGCAACGCACCGAGCAGAAAGAAGCCTGCGAGGATGATGGTAATGCGACTGCTCATGCCGATCCTCCTTCCCCTCAGCGTTCTTTCGGCCCTTTATGTGAAATGGCCTACAGCACTGCAGTCGGAAACAACTATTTCGCTATTTGACGGTAGCGCAGCTAAGACAAAATGCCATTACCCGTCAGATTTTTTTCCGTCGCAAAACCGGCAGCACCATAAAACAACAGCTTATTGGCGCCGGCATTGGGTTATAACTTTAGTATTAATACCTTCTTACATTTGCCGAAGTATGACCCGTTGACAATGCTGTGATGGCAAAGGGGAATCATCCAATACCCCTGCCACCTGCGCCTGCGGCGCAAGGAGAAATGCCATGCGTCTTTCCCGTGTCCTCAAAAGCTGCAAAGAATTCTTCTACCGCAAAGAGGGTGCCTCGGGCATCGAGTATGCGATTGCCGCGGCGATGGTGGCGGTGGTGCTGACAGCGTTCATCACCCCTATTTCCGGTAGTGTGTCTTCGGTCATGACCAAGGTTCAGGGGGCGATGACCAAGGCTCAAGCCACGACGCCTTCAGAGTAGGCCAGCATCACTGCTGTACCGTTTGGGTCTCTTGTTCAATCACGCTGCCATAGGACTACCTCATGCCGACCTCTTCCCCCCGTCAACAATTGCTCCTGGTGGATGACGAAGAGGACGCCTTGCTGGAGCTTGCCGAATTGCTGGAGGGTGAGGGGTTTTGCTGTCACACGGCTACCTCGGTCAAACTCGCCCTGCAACAGCTCACCCGCCACCCGGACGTGGCCCTGGTCATCACCGACCTGCGCATGCCCGAGGAAAGCGGCATTTCACTGATCAGGCGTCTGCGCGAGCACACCGCGCGTCAACACCTGCCGGTGATCGTCACCTCCGGGCATGCCGACATGGACGACGTCAGCGACTTGCTGCGTCTGCAGGTGCTGGACCTGTTCCGTAAGCCGATCTACCACAACCGCCTGCTGGAAACCCTGGACAACCTGTTCCCCAAGCCGCGGATGCAACTGGTGCAGTGAACCTTTCAGGTCTGCTGCGCAGCCCATCGCTGGCAACGCCAGCTCCCACGATAGACCTGCGTATACCTGGCGATGCACGTTCATAACTGCACACTGAAACTCAAGCTGACCCGCGGCTCGCGGTCAAAGCTGTCGAGGGCGACATCCGACAGCGGCTTGGCCAGCTCCAGCGCAAGGTTGTAGAAACGCCCGTCACCGATGCGCAGCCCCAATGCTGCTGAAGACAGGTGCGCATCACGCAGGTCCACTTCATTGAACCAGGTGCGCGCGGTATCCAGCACGGCATAAGGTTGCAGCAGCTTCAGCCAGCGGCCATCGCCGTTGAAGCTGTAGTTGACCTCATAAGCCAGGCCCCAGCCCTTGTCGCCCAGAGCCTGATCGGCGGGATAGCCGCGAGCGAAGCTTTGCCCGCCGAATACCACCCGCTCACTGTCAGGCAGGCTGTCGCCACTCCAGTACAAGGCCGCCGACACCACGCCCTGCCAGTTGCCGAACAGGCGGTCGCTCTGCAACCCGGACAGGCGCAGGCGCAAGAAATCCAGGTCGAAATCGCTGTTGGTTTTCGCCCCCAGATAATCAAGGCCCTGGTAGGCGCCACCACTGACGATCCGCAGTTGGTCTGCATTGGCCTTGCGCCACTCGCCCTCAAAGCCCAGGGCGCGCACATCGGTGCGGTTGCTCAGGCGCATGGGCGCGCCGACTGCGCGGTACAGCACATCGTCGTTGACCATGTAGAAGCGCGCGGCAACGTTGAGCGACTCGCCGGGCGCGGCGAGCAGTACCTGGCTCAAGCCGGCCGAGAAGCGGTCATTCTCGCGATGGGCCTTGAGTTGGGTGCCATCGCCGAGCAACACCTGGGCACTGGGGTTGCTGTCGTAACGCGACGCCGACAAGTGCAGCTGGCTGCCCTGGTCGTCCAGGTACTGGGCGTAATCCAGGCGAAAATAGCTTTCGTGATCTTCCCCGCGTGGCGCCAGGGTGGTGACACTGAACTGTTCGGCGAGCGCTGTCTGTGCGTTGCTGCTCACGGTGAGTAGCGCCTGGGGGTCATCGCGGGTGCCATCGGTGATGACCAGGGTTGTGCTGAACGGCCGGCGCGTGGCCTCGATGATCAGGCGGCTGGCACCATTGCTGGCATCGGCAGGCGACAACCGCGCCTGCACGCTGAAACCCGGCAGGCGACTCATCAGGGCGACATAGCGCTCGAAGGTCGTACGGGTCAGCGGGCGTTCGGCCTTGAGCCAACCCACCAGTTGCTCCACATAGGCTGCCGCCGGGCCAACCTTGCCATGCAGCTCAAGATCGTCGATGTAGCCTTCGACCAGCACCACCCGTACCCGGCCATCGGCGAAGTCCTGCTCGGGCAGATAAGCATGGGACAGCAGGTAGCCGTCCTGCTGGTAGCGCTGGGTCAGGCGCTGGGTGGCGTCGATCAGTTCGCCCAGACTGACCTCGCGGTTGACCAGGCCTTGATAGTTGTCGCGCAGGTCACTCAACGGATAGATGCTGCCGCCCTCGAAGCGCACCTTGCGCAGGAATATCCGGGTATCACGCAGTAATGGCTGGGCCAGGGTGACCGCAATGGGCACCTGCACACCCGGGTTGCTCGGCCGATAGGCATCGGCCGGCAGGTTGGGGGCGGGCAGGTTTCGTTCGATTTCGTGGCTGTCGAGAAAGCGCGGCAGGGGTTCGCTGCTGGCCACGCTCGCCCAGGACAATCCAACAATTGCGACAGCCAACGGACGCATCGGACACTCCATGATCCCGATCAGTACGCAGCCGCCAGGGCAGCGGCCTCGTCACCCCAAGCGTAGGTGCTGGCCCCGGCATCGTCTAATGCGCGTTGTCACTCGTTGACCTGGAACTCGACCCGGGCGGTTTCGCCGCTTTCATCCAGGGCGCTCAACTCGAAGCGCCCGGCCTGGTCGAAGCTCGCCGTAAGGTTTTCCTGGCCGCTGGTTTCGCCCAGCGGCGCACCGTTGAGAAACCACCAGTGCCGACCGTTACCGCCAAGGGCCGAGACCTTGAAACGCAACGGCTCGCTGCTGGTGGCCGGACGGCGTAACTGATCGCCCTGACGCACACCGACGATCGACAACGGCGGCGCGCTGGGCGGCACCTGCGGCGGGCAACCCGGATCGACCTTGGGCAAGCGCGCCTCGCGGCGTTCCACCCGTGGCAGCCAGGGTTCCAGTGGCGACGGCCATAGGGCGATGTCCCGCGCCTGGGCGCCGGGGCACGTGGCATCGACGCGCAAGCCCTGGGTGTTGACCCAGACGGTCTCGCGCAGGCCGACGCTCAACGGTTGGTCCTGGGCCAGCAAGGTCGGCGGCGTGGTGCCGTCCAGGGTCCAGGCGAAGCGCTGGCGACGGCAGTTCGGGTCCTGGCGGGCCATGGGTTGCCCCAGCGGCCAGCAGATTGCCGCAACCCCGACATTGGCCGGCACCGCCGTCACGGGAGTGGCGATACCGCGCTGGCTGTCGCGGTTGCTCAGCACGTCATGCACCTGCAGCATCAACGGCGCCGCCGAGGCCAGGCCGAACTGCCCCGGCACTGGCGTACCATCCGGGCGGCCGATCCAGATGCCGATCAGGTAGCGCGGCCCCACGCCAATCGACCAGGCATCACGAAAGCCATAGCTGGTACCGGTCTTCCAGGCCAACTGCGGACGCTGCACCAGTTCGGCGTGAGGGTCGCGATCCGGGCGCGCCTGGCCGCTGAGAATACGCCGGATGATCCAGGCGCTGCCCGGCGACAGCAGGCGCCGCTCAAGCAACGGCTCATCCGGCTGCAAGCGGATCGGCGCGCTCAAGCCATCTCGGGCAAACGCCGCATAACCACCCACCAGGTCCTCCAGGCGGCTACCGGCGCCGCCGAGAATCAGCGACAGGTTCGGCTCGGCCAACGGCGGCAGGATCAGCGGCACGCCACCACTGCGCATCTGCGCGGCGAAGCGCTTCGGCCCGTAGGCTTCAAGCAGTTGCACCGCCGGCAGGTTCAATGACAATGCCAGGGCGGAACTGGCCGCCACCGGCCCGCTGAAACCCATGGAGAAGTTGCCCGGACGATAATCGCCGTAGCGCCGCGGCACATCCTGCAGCAAGGATTCGGAATGGATCAGGCCATCGTCCATGGCCATGCCGTAAAGAAACGGCTTGAGGGTCGAGCCGGGTGAGCGCAGGGCGCTGATCATGTCGACGTGGCCAAAACGGCGCTCGTCATTGAGATCAATCGAACCCAGGTAAGCGCGTACCGCCATGTTCTGCGCCTCGACCACCAGGATCGCCGCCGAGGTACGCTCCGGCAGCCGCGCACGCCAGCCCAGCAACAGGTCTTCCAGGCGCCGTTGCAAGGAGGCATCGAGGGTGGTGCGAATCAACGGCGGGCTGAGCGGACGATTGAGTCGGCGCGCCAGCAGCGGCGCCAGCGCCGGCTCCTGACGCGGTGCCAGCAACAGTGGCTCTTCTGCTGCCTCGGCAACCCGCTGCTGCGGCCATACCTGGTACTCGGCCAGGCGTTGCAGGACCTTGTCGCGCGCCGCCTGGGCACGCTCGGGGTGGCGATCCGGGCGCAGACGGCTTGGTGCCTGGGGCAGCACCGCGAGCAGCGCCGCCTCCGACGGCGTCAGGTGCATCGGCGACTTGCCAAGGTACGCCCAACTGGCTGCGGCGACGCCCTGCAAGGTGCCGCCGAACGGCGCGCGGTTGAGGTAGATTTCAAGGATCTGCGCCTTCGACAGGTGCCACTCCAGCTGTGCCGTGCGCCACAACTGACGCAGCTTGCCGGGCAGCGTGCGCGAATGTGGGTCGAGCAGACGCGCCACTTGCATCGACAGCGTACTGCCGCCAGACAACACCCGGCCACCGCGCAGGTTCTGCCAGGCCGCCCGCGCCAGCGCCAGCGGATTGACCCCGGGGTGATGGTAGAACCAGCGGTCTTCGTAAGTCAGCAATGCCTCCAGGTAATAGGGCGAAATCTGTTCGGCGCTGACCGGATAGCGCCATACACCCTCGGCATCGGCGAAGCGCCACAGCGGCGTGCCGTCTTCGGCCAGCACTACCCGGGCCAGATCATCCGCCGGCATCGGCAACGGCCAGAGGCGGTCGGCGAGCCCTAGCAAGGCAACAAGCAGCAACAGGATACCGAGCAGCAAGCCCAGCGGTTTTCTGATGGCGCCGCGCAGGCAAGTTAAGATGTGCATCAAGTCCTCCTGGCGTAACAGCTACGCAGGGAACCGACCCGGCCAAGGCACGGCCAAAGGCTTGGCAACGGCGCATTCGCCGAATTGATCATCAGGAAGCAACTATGCATGTAGAAGGTTTTTTCGAGTGGCTCGGCCAGGCACTGGGGGCAGTGATCCGTTTTATCGTCGACGGCCTGAGCGGGTTGTTCAACTTGCTGGCCAACGCCGGTAGCAATTTCATCGAGGGCCTGTCACGCACCCTGGGCATGGACACTTCGCTGGTCAGCATCCTCGCCCTGATCATCGGCCTGATGCTGCTGTACTCGGCGATCCGCGCGTTCATGCGCGCTTCGATCATACTCGGCATCATCTGGCTGGTGCTGGGTTTGTGGGTGCTGAGCTGGATCATTCACTGAGCAATTAGAGCATGTGGGAGCGGATTCATCCGCTCCCACAAAGCCCTCTGTCAGCGGCCTTTGACTACCAGTTCGGCAGGCGTCTCGCCCACCGCGTTGTAGTTCGGCCGGTACATCGACTCGACCTGCGGCGGCGGTACCTTGTAGGTCCCCGGGGTCACCGCGCGGGCCAGGTACAGCAGGTGGGTGGTGGAGTAGTAGTCGATGTTCAGCGCCGCTACGTAGCGGTCATCGCGAAACTCCTGATGCACCACGTTGGCGTTCTGCATCGACTCTCGCCATTCCTTCACTGCACTGCTGGCGTTCTCCAGACTGGCCGCACTTTGCGCCAGGTTCTGGTTTTCCAGCTCCAGGCCCGCCGGCAGCAGGTCGACCACCAGGGCGTCCGGCACCTGGGTGTTGGCCGTCACGGCCAGGTGCACCAGCACCAGGTCACCGCTCTTGAGCGCCTTGATGTCCAGTGCCTGGCCATTCATACCGAGGAACTCGCGGCGGATGGTCATGCCGCTGCCACGGGCAACCGGGGCCTGACGCGGATAACCGGACAGGGTCAGTTGCTGGAACAGAGTCTCGCTGCCTTCGTTCTGGATGGTCAGCGGCGAAGCCAGCAGTGGGCCCTCGAGTTTCATCCCCGATTGCTCGGGATTGAACTCGCGCACTTCACCGGCGCTGTCCAGGCGCGCCGACCATTTGCTTTCCGGCTTGCCCAGCAGACCACGACCGGCAAGGAACAGCGCGTTGCGCTCCTGAGTCGACAGCCAGCGGTTACCCGCCATCTGATCGGAGAGCTCGAACAGCCGTGCATCGACCTTGTCGCTGGCCAGGTTGTTCTCGGTGAGCAGCGACAGGATCAGCGCCTGGTCACGCACGGAGCTGCCGTAGTCGCCCAGCCAGGTGTTTTCGTTGCGGGTGACGGCAAGGCCGGCCTGCAGCGCCTGTTGCCCACGCGGCTTGTCGCCCATCTTGTCCAGGGCGATGGCCAGTTGTACCAACGGCAGGCCCGAGCGCGAATCGCTGCGCCGCTCGAACAGGCTGCGCAGGGCGCCCAGCGGCGCCTGCTGGGTACGCGCCAGCACCAGGGCGGCGTAGGCCTGCACGGCGAAGCGGCTGTGCTCGGAGTTCTGGCTGTAGTTGACCTCGATCAGGTTGCGCTCCTGCAGGTAACGCAGCAGACGCTCGCTGGCCTTTTTCAGGGCCTCGGGCGGTACCGCATAACCTTGCTCGCGGGCGCGCAGGAGGAAGTCGGTGACGTAGGCGGTCAGCCAGAACTCTTCCTGGTCATCGGCGCTCCACAGGCCGAAGCTGCCGTTGTAGCGCTGCATGCCCAACAGGTGCTCGATGCCCATCTCGATCTTGCGCTTGCGCACGTCCGCCGCTTCACCCTTGATACCGAGGCGCTTGAGGGTCGCGGCATCAGCGTACAGCGATGGGTACAAGCCACTGGTGGTCTGCTCCAGGCAACCATACGGATAGGCTTCGAGGGCGCGGATCTGTTCGGCCAGGTTCAGCGGTGGGCGGCTCGACAGGGCCAATGAGGCTTCAAGGCCGGCGGGTTCGAACAGTGCAAGATCTGCGTCGGGCAAGGTCCAGGGTTGGTCTTTGAGGGCGACGCGATAGTGCTGCAGCATCGCCGGGTAGGCCGGGCGAATGCCCAGGGTCCAGTCGCGGCTGAAGGCCGTGGCCGATTCGCCCGGCAGTTGCAGGCCCTGCACGTCGACCTTGACCTTGCCCTGGCCCAGGCCACCGCTGGCCTGCACCGGCACCAGCAGGGTGACGCGCTTGCCTTCGGTGAGGTTCAGGGTCTGTTCGGCGGCGCCGAGCAGGTTCAACTGGCCTTCGGTGCTCAGGCGCACGGTCAGGTTCTGCGCCTTGCCCGACAGGTTGGACAAGTCCAGGGCCAGGGTGGTGCGGTCGCCACCGGCGAGGAAGCGCGGTGCCGAGAGCTCGGCGATCAACGGTGCGGCAACCACGGTCTTGCCTTCGGCCATGCCGTAGCGCTCGCCGGTCCAGGCCTGGGCCATCAACCGCAGTTCACCGTTGAAGTCGGGGATATCGACCGTGGCTTCACCTTCGCCCTTGTCATTGAGGGTGACCGGGGCGCTTTGCTTGGCGACGATGGTCACCGTGGTGTTCGGGCGCTTGCCGCCCTTGGCCATGGCGGCGTCACCACCGAAGGCCAGGCTGGCCAGACGGCCCTGCCCGGCTTCGATCAGTTGGCCATAGATGTCCAGCTGGTCGGCGCCATAGGCCTTGCGCCCGAACATACCGGTGAACGGGTCGGGGGTAGCGAATTCGGTGATGTTAAGGATACCCACGTCCACTGCCGCCAGCAGTACATGCACCTGTTTGGGCACGCTGCCGTCGGCATTGCGCGCCTGTACCTTGACGGTCAGCGGCTGCTTGGGACGCATCTTCTCCGGCGCGCTGAGGGTGACGGCCAGCTTACGTTCGTGACGATCCAGCGGCAGGTGCAGCACACCTACGGCGCGCTTCGGCGTGGCGTTGACCTTGCGCTCACCCGGGCGGATCACCAGGGCGCTGACATACAGGTCATGGCGCGCCCACTTCGGATCGAGCTTGACGGCGAAGCTCTTGCCTTCGGCCGGCACGTCGATTTCTTCCCACCACAGCGGGCCTTCGCTGGACTCGACCATCAGGTAACCGGTGCCTGCGGCAGGCGGCGTGACGGTGATGTTGGCGGTGGCGCCATCGGCGTAGGACGGCTTGTCGAGGGCCAGCTTGACCTGATCGGGACGCACGGCGCCGCCGTCGGCGTTGTCCTGGGCGCGGTAGCCGGCCCAGAAGCGTTCGCTCGACACCAGACCGGTCTGCGGGTCTTCGACCTCGACGCGGTACGGGCCCCAGTCAACCAGGAAGTTGACCCGCGCGGTCGAGCCGGCTTTGACATTGACCGTCTCTTCGTTCTGGGTCAGGTACTTCTCGTTGTAGTTGTAGCTCCAGCCATCGCTCTGCGAGTAGTTCCAGTAGTAGTCGCGACGCTCACGGATCAGGCGAACCTTGAGGTTGTTGACGGCCAGCTTGTTGCCTGCGTCATCGGCCACCAGCACTTCGAATTCCACCGGGCCTTCGCCGTCGGTCTCTTCACCGTCGAACAGGCCGCGCAGGCCAGGCAGGCGCCCGGCCGGCCAGATGGGTTGCTCAAGACGGCGGGTGATCGGCCGGCCACCGGACTCCTGCAGGCTCGCCTGCACGGTCAATTGCAGCGGCGAACGGGCTTCGGACCATTTGCTTTCGATGTTCAGCGTGGTTTTGCCCGCGGCATCGAGGGTAACCTCGTCCAGCTCCAGGTCCTGGCTCAGTTCCTCCTCGGTGATCGAACCGAACTTGTAGCCAGGCAGCGCCGGTACCGCTTCACGCAACGGGCGCACATAAGCCTGGCCGCTCAGGCGGTTGCCCGAGGCCGGGGCGCCATACAGGTAGCGACCATTGACCTTGATCTGCGCGGTCTGCTCCGGGCTCAACGGCTTGTCGCTGCCCTTGAGCTCCAGGGCCAGGCGCTCGGGCAGGAAGTCTTCGACGAGGAACTCGAACACCTGCTTCTTGCCGCCACCGAGGTCGAACAACAACTGCCAGCGCCCGGTCGGCGCTTCATCGGCCAGTTGCAGTTGGTACTGATAGAAGCCATTGGCATCGGCTTCCCAGACGAACTTGCGGCTGATCTGCTCATCCGGGCGGCGGACTTCCACGGTCACCGGTTGCGGCTTGAGCGGGCGGCCATCCTGGTCACGCAGCAGGCCGTTGAGCAGCACGGTTTCACCCGGGCGATAGAGGTCACGCGGGCCGAACACGAAGAACTGCAGCGGGTTGGCCTGAGGGCCGGTGATGTCGAACTCGGCCAGGTCCAGGGCAGCGCTGTTCAGGCGCAGCATGGTGGTGTGCACGCCCTGGTGGGCCAGCAGGGTTTCAGCCTTGGGCGGCGTTGGCAACTGGGCGTGGCCGTCGCTGTCGGTCTTGGCCTGGGCCAGCACGCGGCCTTCGCCGTCGAGCAGTTCCAGCTCGACGCCGCTCAGCGCCTTGCCGCCTTCCAGGCCCTGGGTGAAGACATCCATGCGGTTCTGGTAGCGATGCGCCGAGACGCCGATGTCACTCAGGGTGAACAGCGTCGCCGGTTGCGAATAGTCATAGGTGCCGGACGCGCGCATCACCGCCAGGTACACGCCGGGCTCTTGCAGCGGCTTGATCCCGGCAATCGGCAGCAGTACGGTCTCGCGGGTGTTCTTCGCCGGGTTGAGGTCGAAGCGGCCGCTGTAGACCAGCTCGGCCATGTCCAGGGTTTCCTTGGACTGGTAGTAGTACAGGCTGCTGTTGCGGCCCCAGGCGGCGAGGAACGGCGAGAGTTTGTCAGGCTTGATGCGGAAGAACTCGACATCGACCTTGTTGACGTTCAGGGCGATCACCGGCAAGCCTTCGGCCAGGCGGGTCGGCAGCAGCGAGCCACGGCTGGCGAAGCCGATGGTCGACTGCATGTCGCGGGTTTCCAGGCGGCTGATCGACTCGGCGGGCAGGCGCTTGCCGTTGACCGCGAGCAGGCCGGCGTCGATGGTCAGCACCAGCTTGCGCTGCGGCTCCAGGTGGCGCAGGCGCAGCTCCATCTTGTTGGCGGAGAGTTCCCAGGCGCCGTCGACCTTGCCTTTGACGGTATCGACCAGGTGCACCTTGTCGGCGAAGTTCTGCTGGTCATCCAGCGGCACCGAGAAGGTCAGGGCCAGGGCGCTGGCGCCATCGACCTGCACCTCCGAGACATCCACCACGCTCAGTTCGCGGCCGGCATAGCGCTTGGCCAGGGTCGCGGCATCGTCCTTGACCGGAGCGGGTTTTGCCGCTTCCACTTGCGCCGCCGGGGCGGCCGGAGCCGGGGCTGCGGGTTGGTCCTGGGTCTGCGCAGGCGGTTCGACGGGGGCCGGCGCCGGTTTATCCGGGGCAGACGAATCGCAGGCACTGAGCAAGGCCAGCGCGCAGGCCAGCAACAATCCTTTGTTGAGCATGGGAGTAGTAACTCTCGGGCAGCGGAATCTTAGGCGTGCACTATATATCAACCGCGCCGCAACGGTGATACGGCGAACGGATGTGAGACGGCCTTCGCACGATTTACTAGCGCAGCGGCTACAATGCCGGCTTGCCAGGAGCCTCCATGTCCCGTTTGCTGACCGACTGGCGCGACCGCCCGACCCATATCAAGGTCTGGGCGCTGGCCGCGCCGATGATCCTTTCGAATATTTCCGTACCATTGGTGGCCCTGGTCGACACCGCCGTGATCGGCCACCTGCCCCATGCCCATCAATTGGGTGCGGTGGCGGTGGGCGCCAGCCTGTACACTTTCCTGGCCTGGGTCATGGGCTTTCTGCGCATGGGCTCGACCGGATTCGCCGCCCAGGCGGCGGGCCGTGCCGACGGTGCGGCGTTGCGCCAGGTGTTGCTGCAGGGCCTGTTGCTGGCGCTGTTGTTTGCCCTGCTGCTGGGCGTGCTGGCCCTGCCGTTCAGCCACTTGGCCCTGCAACTGATGCAGCCCACGGCGGCGCTGGAGCAATCGACCCACGACTTCTTCCAGACCCGCCTGCTGGGCCTGCCGGCGGCGCTGGCCAGCTTCGCCCTGGTCGGCTGGTTCCTCGGCACCCAGAACGCCAGGGCGCCGCTGGCCATCCTGCTGACCACCAACCTGTTCAACATCGCCCTCAACCTGTGGTTCGTGCTCGGCCTGGAGTGGGGCGTGATCGGTTCGGCCCGCGCCTCGGTGATTGCCGAGTGGAGCGCCGCCCTGCTCGGCCTGGCCCTGACCCGCCCGGCCCTGCGCGCCTACCCCGGGAAAATCGCCTGGGCGTTGCTGGCGCGCTGGCAAAGCTGGCGGCCGCTGCTCAGCGTCAACCGCGACATCTTCATCCGCAGCCTGGCGCTGCAGGCGGTGTTCTTCCTGATCACCGTACAAGGTGCACGCCTGGGTGAAGCGACGGTGGCGGCCAACGCCCTGCTGCTCAATGGCCTGTTGCTCACCGCCTATGCCCTCGATGGCCTGGCCCATGCGGTCGAAGCGCTGTGCGGGCATGCCATTGGCGCGGGTGATCGCCAGGCGCTACGACGTTCATTGACCGTCGCCTGCGGCTGGTCGTTGCTGGCCAGTTGCGGCTTTGCCGTGTTGTTCCTGCTGGCAGGGCATCTGTTCATCAACATGCAGACCGACATCGCCAACGTACGCGAAACCGCCTACCAGTACCTGCCGTACCTGGCACTGCTGCCGTTGATTGCGGTGTGGAGCTATCTGCTTGATGGTTTGTTCATCGGCGCCACGCGGGCGCGGGAGATGCGCAACGGCATGCTGCTCAGCGTACTCATCGCCCTGCCGGTCGCCTATGTCGCCCGCGACCTGGGCAACCACGGCTTGTGGTTGGGGTTTCTGCTGTTCATGGCCTTGCGCGGGGTGACGCTGGGGGTGATGGGCTGGCGGTTGCAGCGGCGGGATGGGTGGTTTGTGCGGTAGTTTCTGGGTCTGCTGCGCAGCCCATCGCTGGCAAGGCCAGCTCCCACAAGAGTGCGGCACTGCACCTGTGGGAGCCGGACTTGCCGGCGATGGGGTCGACGCGCAGCCAGCGACTGCACGCGACCCGCACCACTGATCAGCTCGACAGGTAAGACGAGCGGGTCAGCCCCAGACGCAACGCGTCGAGGAACTGGGTCTTCTCACGGGCAGTGATCTTGGCGCTGGCACACTTGTCGCGGTAGTGGGTCATCAACTCCTCCGGCGACAGGTGCACGTAACGCAGCATGTCTTCGATGGTGTCGTGGGTCTCGATACCGGCGTGGTACACGCTGCCGTTCGGGTTCTGGTAAATGTTCACCGAGTCGGTGTCACCGAACAGGTTGTGCATGTCACCAAGGATTTCCTGGTAGGCACCGACCAGGAAGATACCCAACAGGTAGTCCTCTCCCTCGTTGATCCCGTGCACCGGCAGGCTGGTCTCGATGCTCTGCTCGTCGACGTACTGGTTGATCTTGCCATCCGAGTCGCAGGTCAGGTCCTGCAGCACGGCGCGGCGCAGCGGCTCTTCGTCCAGGCGATGCAGCGGCAGGATCGGCAGGACCTGGCCGATCGCCCAGGTGTCCGGCAGGCTCTGGAATACCGAGAAGTTGCAGATGTACTTGTCGGCCAGCTTGTCGTTGAGCTCGTCCAGCACCTGGCGATGCGAGCGCTGACGGGCCTTGAGCGAGTTGTGCAGGCGCCGGCAAACGGCAAAGTAGCATTGCTCGGCCAGGGCTTTCTCGGCCAGGGTGATCTTGCCGTCGGCGTACTGGGCCGCCACGTCGCTCATGTAGTGGGTGGCGCGCCAGTAGGTCTCGGTGACCATCTCGATATCGGTCGGGCCGAGCAGGTCGACCAGCCACTGTACGGTCTCGGGCAGGTTTTCCTTGTTCTCGATCAGCGGCACTTCGTCGTTGTGTTTTTCGACATCGGTCACCTGCACCACCAGCATGGCGTGGTGCGCGGTCAGCGAGCGGCCGCTTTCCGAGAAGATGTGCGGATGCGGCAGGCCCTGGGCATCGCAGAACTCCTTGAGCATGCCGACCACGACACCGGCGTAGTCATCCATGTCGTAGTTGATCGAGCTGGCGTTGCGCGAGTGGGTGCCGTCGTAGTCCACGCCCAGGCCGCCGCCGACGTCGATGTGATCGACCGGCAGGTTCAGTGCGCGCAGCTCGCCGTAATAACGGATGGCTTCCTTGAAACCATGCTGGTAGTCGGCCAGGTTGGCGATCTGCGAGCCCATGTGGAAATGCAGCAGGCGGATGCCCTGGTCCAGGCCGGCATCGCGAAAGCGCTGCACTACCGAGATCAGTTGCGCGGCCGAGAGGCCGAACTTGGACTTCTCGCCACCGGTATCGGCCCACTTGCTCGAGGCCAGCGACGACAGGCGCACGCGCAGGCCGATCTGCGGCTTGACCTTGAGCTCGGCGGCTTCCTCGATCACCAGGGCCACTTCCGACTCTTTTTCGATGACGATGAAGACGTTGTGGCCAAGTTTCTGCCCCATCAGCGCCAGGCGGATGAACTCGCGGTCCTTGTAACCGTTGCAGACGATGGTGCCGCCTTTCGGCGCCAGCGCCAGCACCGCCAGCAGCTCGGGCTTGGAGCCGGCTTCCAGGCCAATGGACACGTTCTGGGTGGCGATGATGTTCTCGACCACCGCTTCCTGCTGGTTGACCTTGATCGGGTACAGCGCGGTGTACTGGCTCTGGTATTCCAGGCGCGCGATGTTGGCGTCAAAAGCGCCAGTCAGCTGGCGCACGCGGTCCTGGAGGATGTCCGGGAAACGGACCAGCAGCGGCAGCGAAAGGCCACTCTTGCGCAGCTCGTCAACCTGCTCGAACAGGTCGATCGGCGCACTGCCTGGCCCGTTCGGGCGGACTTCGACGCGCCCGGCCTCGTTGATTGCGAAGTAACCGGCCCCCCAATGGCGAATGCCGTAAACACTGCGGCTGTCCGCAACTGTCCATTGGCTGCCATCGTCTTTGCGTGTGCGTCGTACGGACATTGAAGTCCCCTATATAGAAAGTCGAAAAACACCGGCCTGCATGGGGCGGGCGCAGTGTAAAACCTGAAAGTGACGATTATCCGTGTTCAGGGATAGACCCTTCCTACGGGAACGAGTTTAGAAAGCGAACTGCAAAAAATCGCGATGCAGTCTTCAGCCGCCGGACTTTTTCGCTTTGAAGCCCTGTTTGATCAGCTCGGCCAACAACAGCTCGACATGATCGCCCTGGATTTCGATGACCCCGTCTTTCAACGCGCCGCCGGTTCCGCAGCGGCGCTTGAGCGTGCTGGCCAGATCCTTGAGCTGTTCCAGGGGCAGCGGCACGCCGCTGATGGTCGTCACCGTCTTGCCGCCACGGCCCTTGCTTTCGCGGCGCACGCGAGCAATGCCATCGCCTTCGGGGATGAGCGTCTGTTTGCAGATGCAGGCATCTATGGGTTTGCTGCAGTCCGGGCAATGCCGGCCTGCATCAGTGGAGAACACCAGGCCACCCAGGGCGGCGAATGATGCGGCTTTCTTGGCCACTTTTGATCCTCTACGGTGAGGATAAAAACTGGTCGACGCCCCTGGCGGGGTACCGACCGCGAAGCCCCACTCTGGCAGGGGCAGCGCAACTGCCGCATGAAGCGTGCGGCAGCCTTAAAAGGCCGCGCAGTGTAACGATAAATGTCGCGAATGCTAAGTACAAAACTGCGCCATTTTGCATGTGAATCGCGACGTCAGGCTTGACGGTCGATATAGCGCTGCAAAGCAGCCAGCGAATCGGGGCAATATGGCTGCTGCCGACTGTCGGCCAGGGCCTGTTCGACGGGGATGAAACGCGCTTCGCTGACCTCTTCCGGCTGCAGGCGCAAAGGCCCGTCCCAGACCGCCGAAAACACCGCGCACCAGAGCCGGTTGCCAGGCTGGTCAAAGAAAAAGCATTCGTGGGCCGTGAGCTCGACCCCGGCCACCCCGAGCTCTTCTTCAAGCTCGCGGGCCGCCGACTCGGCAAAGCTTTCGTCGGCCTGGACCATGCCACCGGCGGCGACATCCCAGTAACCCGGGTAGATCGCCTTGCTCTCGGTGCGCCGGTGCACGCACAGCTCACCAACGGAGTTGAACAGCAGGATGTAGGTACCGCGCCCGATCAGGCCGCGTTCACGTAGCTCGGCGCGGGGCAAGGCGCCGAGCAACCGGTCGTTTTCGTCGACCCAGGCGATACGTTCGCGGTCGGAGGCGGCGCGGTGCGCCGCCTCCTGCTTGGAGATCGACACCGGTTCAGCCCTGGGTCAGCAGTTGACGCAGGTCGATCACCGCAGCGTTGGCCCGCGAGATGTAGTTGGCCATCACCAGCGAATGGTTGGCCCACATGCCAAAACCGCTGCCGTTGAGCACCATCGGGCTCCACAGCGGTTCCTGCGAGGCTTCCAGCTCACGGATGATCTGCCGCACGCTGACCGTGGCATTCTTCTTCGCCAGCACGTCGGCGAAGTCGACCTCGATGGCGCGCAGCAGGTGCGACAGCGCCCAGGCCTGGCCGCGGGCTTCGTAGAACACGTTGTCGATCTGCAGCCATGGGGTTTCGACCACTTCCTCGTCAACCTGCGGCACCTGGCCCGGCACCACCGATTCAGTCTTCAGGGTGCTGTTGAGCTTGACCCGGCCAACGCTCGCCGACAGCCGCTGCGACAGCGAGCCCAGGCGGGTGGCGACGTCGCCCAGCCAGTTGTTGAGGTTGTCGGCACGGGTGTAGAACAGCGCGCCCTGCTGGTCCGGCGAGGCCAGGCGGTTCTGGTAGCGGGTCAGGGAGTTGATGCCTTCCTGGAACTCGGATTCGCTCGACGGCAGGATCCAGCTCTTGTTGTCGAAGTTGAAGCGCGGCTCGGCCTTGGCCAGGTCCGCATCTTCGGTGGACTGCGACTGCGAGCGGGCAAAGTCCTTGCGCAGGGCACGGCTCAGGTCACGTACCTGGACCAGCACGCCGTATTCCCAGCTGGGCATGTTGTCCATCCACAGGCCTGGCGGGAAGCGGTCGTTGGAAATGTAGCCGCCGGGCTTGTTGAGCAAGGTGCCGGCCACGGTCTTGAGCGTCTCGATGGTGGTGTAGCCGACGACCATCTGCTTGCCGGTTTTTTCGGCGGCCGCCTGGGCGTTCTGCTGTACCGGGAACAAGTCGGGTTCGGCGCTCCAGTACCAGCCCAGGCCCACGCACACCAGCAGGTACAGGCCGATCAGCGAGCCCAGGGCGCGGCTGAACAGCAACCCGCCGAAATAGCTGCGGGTGGCGGCGGTGCGCGGCTCGACCCGCTCACGCGCCTCGGCTTTGCCTGTACGGTTTTTCCAGTCCAGCATGGCGTTGTCCTTTCAGTCACGTCGGTTCAAGGGGTTCGACCGCAACCCCCGGGCTTCGTGCCAGCGCGATGGCGTTTTGTGCCGCGCGCCACCTGCCGGGGTCGGCAAGTATCGCTGCACTATAAATCAAGCACGGCGGTTCGCATAAGCGACTATTGGGTCAGCAAATGAATAAACGGACTTGTACAGTTTATTGATACAAGGCACTCGATTGCCGGGAAAGTGGTGCTAGCATAGAGCCATCACTCGACCTCAGCCTCACCCTTATAAGTAGTCAGGACATGACCGAGCCAGAAGACCCCAATCGTGAGCGCCTCAAGCAACACTTTGCCCAGCGGGTCATTCATCAGGCCCGGCAAATCCTCGAAATCTGGCAGCGCCTGCAGCGCAGCGAGTGGTCCACTGGCGACCTGGGTGAGCTGTGCGAGGCCAACCTGCGCCTGCAACGCTATGCCGAGCGCTTCGAGCAGCCCGAGCACAGCCAGTTGGCCGAAGCCATCGGCCATACCCTGGAGGCGGTCGAGGCCAACAGTGCGCGCCTGAGCAGCCAACTGATCAGCGAACTCAACCGGCTGATGCAGCGTCTGTCGCGCACCGGCCTGCGCCAGGGTGACCAGCTTGAGCAAGTGCCGCTGCCCCCCTTGCGCAAGCCGGTGTACATCATGCTCCAGGACCACGACCGCGCTGAGCGCCTGGCCCAACAGCTGGAATTCTTCGGCTTGGGTGTACAGGCCTTGTACAGCGCAGCCGCATTCCAGGCGACCATGAGCGAACGGCTGCCTTCGGCGATCGTCATGGACGTCGACTTCACCGGCCCCGGTGTCGGCCTGCAACTGGCGGCCCAGGCCCAGCAAGGCCTGGAACAGCGGTTACCGTTGCTGTTTTTCAGCCTGCACGAGACCGACACCCCGACGCGCCTGGCCGCCGTACGCGCCGGCGGTCAGGAATTTCTCACCGGCACCCTGGAAGCCTCGAGCCTGCTGGAGAAAGTCGAGCTGCTGACCAGCGTCACCCAGTACGAACCCTTCAAGGTGCTGATCATCGACGACTCGCGGGCCCAGGCCCTGCACACCGAGCGCCTGCTCAACAGCGCCGGGATCGTCACCCGCACCTTGATCGACCCGATCCAGACCATGGCCGAGCTTGCCGACTTCCAGCCCGACCTGATCATCCTCGACATGTACATGCCGGCCTGCACCGGCACGGAACTGGCCAAGGTGATCCGCCACAACGACCGTTATGTCAGTGTGCCGATCATCTACCTGTCGGCCGAAGACGATCTGGATAAACAGCTCGACGCCATGAGCGAGGGTGGTGATGATTTTTTAACCAAACCGATCCGCTCGCGACACCTGATCACCACCGTGCGCAACCGCGCCGCCCGTGCGCGCAACCTCAAGGCACGGATGGTGCGCGACAGCCTGACCGGGCTGTACAACCACACCCATATCCTGCAACTGCTGGAAGACTGCAGCTTCCGCGCACGCCGCGAAGAACAGCCGCTGAGCTTCGCCATGCTCGATATCGATCACTTCAAGAAGGTCAACGACAGCCATGGCCACCCCATGGGTGACCGGGTGATCAAGAGCCTGGCGCTGTTCCTCAAGCAGCGCCTGCGCAAGACCGACTTCATCGGCCGTTACGGCGGAGAAGAGTTCGCCATCGTCATGCCCAACACCGACCTGGGTGCCGCGCACAAAGTGCTCGATGAGATTCGCCGGCGCTTCGCCGAGATCCATTACCCCGCCCAACCTCGCGACCTGTCCTGCACCTTCAGCGCCGGCGTTGTACAGTTGAGCGAAGGTCTGGATGCCCTGAGCATGGCCACCGCCGCCGATGAGGCGCTGTACCGCGCCAAAGGCGCCGGACGCAACTGCGTACAACGGGTGGAAGCATAAAGGCAAAGTGCCAGTTTTTTTCGCAAAACCGCCCGTCTCGTCATAACCCGGTCATAAAAACGCAATAACTTCAGGCGCTTACCATTCGGCCGTTGGTAGACCCGGACATGCGCCTGAAGCTGCTTACCAATTTCAATACCCTGTTGCTGGTTACCGTGTGCATCGCCCTGGGCGCGACCCTGTGGTGGTCGCAGCGCGCCCTGGAGCGCCCCTACTTATTAATGGAGCGCTACCTGTCGCTGTCGCAGCAATTCCAGAACCAGGCCGCACGCAACATCCAGGACTACCTGAGCAGCGGCGACGCCCTGCGCCATGCCACGGCGGTGCAAGCCACCGCCGCCCTGCAGGCCGAACTCGAACAATTGCCAGCCGCGCTTGCAGCCCGGCTGCGCCCGAGCCTGGACAACCTGCAGCGCTTCACCGCCAACGAACTGCTCGGTGCCGGCAAGCTGGCCGGCGATCCCCAGGCCCTGCTGCTCCAGGCCGAACGCGAGCTGGGCGCCAGCCTCGAACAACTGGCCAATTATGCCCAGAGCAGTACCCGTAGCGATGCCGGGCGTTATGCACCGGCGCTGTTCAACGCCTCCCTGCACCTGTCACGGCTGTCCCTGGCCCGCGACAAGCTGGTCAGCAGCGGCCGGAGCGAACTGGCAGATGAAGTCGAGCGCGAACTGCAGCAGATCGCCGCTCAGGCCCAGGTACTTGAGCAGTTGCCGCTGCTGGGCGTAACCGCCGCCCGCGAATCCAGCGCCGATGACTTTGCCGCGCTGATGGGCCTGGAAACCCAGGCCAGCACCGAGGCCGAAGACCGTGGCGTGGCGCTCAAGCGCGAGCTCAACAGCCTGATCAAGCGCTACCCGGGCGAACTGCAGCGTACCCGCGAACAGATCCAGCAGCGCAGCGCCCTGGCGAACAGTACCTTCGAGCGCATCGCCGCCGTTCAGCAGGCCATCGCCGAGCTCGAACCCGGCGTGCGCAGCCAACATGCCGCCATCCAGGGCGAAGTGCGGGTGATCCAGGGCCTGATGATCGGCCTGATCCTGCTCATCGCCCTGCTCATCGACACCCTGCAGCGGCGCCTGGCACGGGTGCTGACCAACCTGGCGCCGGCGCTGTCGCGCTGGGCCGAGGGTGACTTCGGCCAGGCCATTGCCCTGGGGCGGAGCAACCGCGAGATGCATGACATCCAGGACTCGCTCAATCGCCTGCGCGCCTACTTGGTGGAGCTGGTCGGCACCATTCGCCATAACGCTGAACAAGTCGCCGGCAGCAGCCACGCCCTGGCCGGCATGAGCAGCGCCCTGCACGATGGCGCCGAACGCCAGGCCGGCGATACCGCGCAAATCCGTGATGCCCTGGGGGAACTGGAAGCAACCATCCTGCAGGTGGCCGGCGATGCCAGCCAGGCCGCCGACGCCAGTCATGACGCCGGGCGCGCCGTGGAGCAGGGCCAGGCGGTGATCGGCCAAAGCCTGACCGGGCTGCGAGCACTGGTCGATGAGGTGCAGGGCAACGCACAGATGATCGAACAACTGGCGCAGGAGTCGGCAACCATCGGCAGCGTGCTGACGGTCATCCGCTCGATTGCCGAGCAGACCAACCTGCTGGCCCTCAATGCGGCGATCGAAGCGGCGCGGGCCGGGGAAATGGGCCGTGGTTTTGCCGTGGTCGCCGAAGAGGTGCGCTCACTGGCGCAGCGCACCACCGGTGCCACTGGCGAGATCCAGACCTTGATCGGCCGCTTGCAACAGGCGGCACGCGACTCGGTGCAAGGCATGCGCGCCCAGCTCGAACATGCCCAAATCACCGCCGATCAGGCCCAGGCGGCAGATGGCGCGCTGGATGAAATTGTCGCGGCGATCCAGACCATCTCCGCCACCGCGGTACGGATTGCCGATGTCACGGCCCAGCAAAGTGGCGCGGTGAGCGAGATTCGCGATCACAGCGAACGGATTCATGGCCTCGGGGAGGACAACCTGCAGCGTATTGGCGAGGGCCGTGAGCAGGGTGAGCAATTGCTCCGGCTTGGGGGGGAGTTGAACACGGCGGTGCGGGCGTTTCGGCTCTGATCCAAGACGGTGGCGCCACCATCGCCGGCAAAGCCGGCTCCCACAGTAGATCTGCATCCACCGGCCCTGTGGGAGCTGGCCTTGCCAGCGATGCAGGCGCCGCGTAACTGCACGTAACGGCGCAGTCCGCTATCATGCAGGCACTTTTGTACTGCGAGACCGCCATGCGCCGCCTGCTTTGCCTCCTGTTTCTGCTCCTGGCCTTGCCCGCCGCCGGTGCCGGCCTGCTCGACAATCGCCCCAGCGCCACCCTGGGCGCGGCGTCGCTGAACAACAGCGCCGATTTCCTGCCGGTGCACGAAGCCTTCAAGCTGAGCCTGGTGCAGGATGAAGGGCAAAGCCTGAAGCTGCGCTTCGTCGCCGCCGATGGCTACTACCTGTACCGCCACCGCTTCCAGTTCCGCAGCGAACCTGCCGACATCGCCCTGGGTACGGCACAGATCCCGCCCGGTGAAGCCAAGCACGACGAATTCTTCGGCGACGTCGAGGTCTACCACGGCATCCTCGACATCGAAATCCCCCGCCCGGCCAACGAACAGCGCCCCTTCACCCTGCTGGTCGGCTACCAGGGCTGTGCCGACAAGGGTCTGTGCTACCCGCCGGAAACCGCGCGCCTGAGTGTCGATGGCACTGCGAGCAGCGCTTTGCCAGGCGCTGCGGCCGTCGGCAAAGCCGGGTGGGACTGGCAAAGCCTGCTGCTGTTCTTTCTCGCCGGCGTCGGCCTGACCTTCACGCCCTGTGTGCTGCCGATGCTACCGATCCTCTCCGGGGTGGTATTGCGCGGCCAGGCCAGCGGTTGGCGCGGGTTTGCCCTGTCGCTGGCCTACGTGCTGCCGATGGCCGCCTGCTTCGCCCTGCTGGGGGCGCTGATGGGCCTGTTCGGCGCCGGCCTTAACCTGCAGGCGCGCCTGCAGTCGGTCTGGGTGCTGGTGCCGTTTGCGCTGTTCTTCGTGCTGTTCGCCCTGGCCATGTTCGGCCTGTTCGAGCTGAAACTGCCCCATGCCATCAGCAGCCGCCTGGAGCGCCTGGTGGGCCAGACCAAGGGCGGTTCGCTGATCGGCGCGGCGATCCTCGGAGTGTTCTCCAGCCTGCTGGTGTCGCCGTGCGTGTCAGCGCCACTGGCCGGCGCGCTGCTGTACATCAGCGCCAGCGGTGATGCCCTGGGCGGTGCGCTGAAACTGTTCGCCCTGGGCTTGGGCATGGGCGCGCCACTGCTAGTGATCGCGACCGGCGGCGCAGCCTGGCTGCCAAAGAGCGGGCCGTGGCTGGTGACGGTGAAAAACGCAATCGGCGTGCTGTTGCTGGGCCTGGCCATCGGCCTGCTCAGCCGCGTGCTGCCGGGCCAGGTCACGCTGTTGCTGGTCGGCCTGCTGGCCGCTGGCACCGCGGTGTTCCTCGGCGCCCTGGAGTTCACCCTGAAAACCACCCGCCAGCGCCTGGCGCAGTTGTTCGGCCTGGCCCTGCTGTTCTATGCCCTGGCCTGCTGGTACGGCGCCTTGAGCGGCCAGACCGACCCGCTGCGCCCGTTGCCTCAGGCAGGCATTGCCAGCACCGGCGCAAGCGTCCAGGCCAGCAGCGCCAGCGACTGGCAGACCCTCACCACCCCGGCGGCGCTGGACAGCGCCCTGGCCGCCGCCAAGGCTGCCGGCCAGCCGGTGCTGTTGGACTGGTACGCCGACTGGTGCATCAGTTGCAAGGTGATCGAGCATGAAGTGCTCAATGCCCCGGCGGTGCAAGCGCAGTTCAAGGAGTACAAGCTGCTGCGCTTCGATATCAGCGAAAGCAACGCCGAACAGCGCGCCCTGCTCGACCGTTACCAGCTGTTCGGCCCGCCCGCGCTGCTGTTCTTTGCTGCGAACGGCAGCGAAATGAGTGCTGATCGTGTGGTTGGCGAGATAAACGCCGGCGAATTTGCCGAGCATCTGACGCGCATTCGCGCCAATCTGGGTCTATAACTTCCTCTGGCCGCTAAAAAGCCAAAATCAATGACCGAAATTAATAAAGTAGTCACATATTTAGCGTGAATATCGGTCATCGTGCTGGCTATTGCCGGTAACTGGACAGTGCCCGCCGGTTTACGGCATAGTCGCCGCGCAAAGTTTCCTAACGATAAAAAGGAACCACAGATGGCAACGCTACTGGTGCTGCACGGCCCCAACCTGAACCTGCTCGGCACCCGCGAACCGGGCGTCTATGGCGCCGTGACCCTGGCCCAGATCAACCAGGACCTGGAGCAGCGCGCCCGCGCCGCCGGCCATCACCTGCAGTACCTGCAAAGCAATGCCGAGTACGAATTGATCGACCGCATCCATGCTGCGCGCGGTGAAGGCGTGGACTTCATCCTGATCAATCCGGCGGCTTTCACACATACAAGTGTCGCATTACGTGACGCGTTGCTGGCGGTGAGCATCCCATTCATCGAAGTGCATCTGTCCAACGTGCACAAACGCGAACCTTTTCGCCATCACTCCTACTTCTCTGATGTCGCCGTAGGGGTGATTTGCGGCCTGGGTGCCACGGGTTATCGCCTGGCCCTGGAGTCTGCCTTGGAACACCTGGCTGCTAACGCAAAGCCCTGATGACGAGACCCTGGCCTACGGGCCTGGGCTCACAAGAAACGTTTGCTAACACGTTTTTATATTTACGCCCCTGACCGAACCTTGGGAGTTGATGATTAATGGATATCCGTAAAGTCAAGAAACTGATCGAACTGCTGGAAGAGTCTGGCATCGACGAGCTGGAGATCAAGGAAGGCGAGGAATCCGTACGGATCAGCCGCCACAGCAAGACTCCAGCCCAGCAGTACTACGCTCCGGCTCCAGTCGCCGCTCCTGTTGCCGCACCAGCAGCCGCACCTGCCGCCGCCGCGCCAGCCGCCGAAGCCGCCGCACCGAAACTGAACGGCTCCGTTGCCCGTTCGCCAATGGTCGGTACCTTCTACCGCAAAGCCTCGCCTACCTCGCCAGCCTTCGTTGAAGTCGGCCAGACCGTGAAGAAAGGCGACACCCTGTGCATCGTCGAAGCCATGAAGATGATGAACCACATCGAAGCTGAAACCAGCGGTGTGATCGAGTCCATCCTGGTAGAAGACGGTCAGCCGGTTGAGTTCGACCAGCCGCTGTTCACCATCGTTTGAACCGCGGAGAGCCAACGATGTCTGCGAAGCTGGAAAAAGTCCTGATCGCCAACCGCGGGGAAATTGCCCTGCGGATCCTGCGTGCCTGCAAAGAGCTGGGCATCAAGACCGTCGCCGTACACTCCACGGCTGACCGCGAACTGATGCACCTGGGCCTGGCAGACGAGTCGGTCTGCATCGGTCCTGCTTCGGCCAGCCAGTCCTACCTGCACATCCCGGCCATCATCGCCGCGGCCGAAGTGACCGGCGCTACCGCCATTCACCCGGGCTACGGTTTCCTCGCGGAAAACGCCGATTTCGCCGAGCAGGTCGAGAACTCCGGTTTTGCCTTCATCGGCCCGAACGCCGACACCATTCGCCTGATGGGCGACAAGGTTTCGGCCAAGGACGCGATGATCAAGGCTGGTGTTCCAACCGTGCCGGGTTCCGACGGCCCGCTGCCGGAAGACGAAGAAGAAGCCCTGCGCATCGGCCGTGAAGTCGGCTACCCGGTGATCATCAAGGCCGCCGGTGGCGGTGGTGGTCGCGGCATGCGCGTGGTGCACAAGGAAGAGGACCTGATCTCCTCGGCCAAGCTGACCCGTAGCGAAGCGGGCGCCGCCTTCGGCAACCCGATGGTCTACCTCGAGAAGTTCCTGACCAACCCACGTCACGTGGAAGTCCAGGTCCTGTCCGACGGCCAGGGTAACGCCGTGCACCTGGGTGACCGCGACTGCTCGCTGCAGCGCCGCCACCAGAAGGTCCTCGAAGAAGCGCCAGCACCGGGCATCGACGAGAAAGCCCGCCAGGAAGTCTTCGCCCGCTGCGTCAAGGCGTGCGTCGACATCGGCTACCGTGGCGCCGGCACCTTCGAGTTCCTCTACGAGAACGGTCGTTTCTACTTCATCGAAATGAACACCCGTGTTCAGGTGGAGCACCCAGTTTCGGAAATGGTCACCGGTATCGACATCGTCAAGGAGATGCTCAGCATCGCCGCTGGCAACAAGCTGTCGTTCACCCAGGATGACGTGGTGATTCGTGGTCACTCCCTGGAGTGCCGGATCAACGCCGAAGACCCGAAGAAGTTCATCCCGAGCCCAGGCACGGTCAAGCATTTCCACGCCCCGGGTGGCAACGGCGTTCGCGTCGACTCGCACCTGTACAGCGGTTACGCGGTTCCACCGAACTACGACTCGCTGATCGGCAAGCTGATCACCTACGGCAAGGACCGCGACGAAGCCATGGCGCGCATGCGCAATGCCCTGGACGAGATCGTCGTCGACGGCATCAAGACCAACATCCCGCTGCACCGCGACCTGGTGCGTGATGAAGGTTTCTGCAAAGGCGGCGTCAACATTCACTACCTGGAACACAAACTGGCTAACCAGGAGTGATTCGGCAGTGATGTGAAAAAGACCCCGGTCCTGTGACCGGGGTCTTTTTTTGGGGCTGCTGTGGGAGCGGGCTTGACCCGCGATGGCGGTTTTCAGGCAAATCGCATCGCGGGTCAAGCCCGCTCCCACAGAGAATCAGCTTTTGGTCATCCGCGGCATCTCGATCCGGTGCTCATGCACCCGCCGATACAACGTCGCCCGCGAAATCCCTAAGGCCTTGGCGGTTTCCCCCGGTTTCCAGCGGTGGCGAATCAGCGCATCGAGCAACTGCTGACGCGCCGGGCTGACACTGGCCTGAACCTGCGCCTGGACCTGCCCGCCACGAATCTCCAGCGGCAAATCATCAAGCTGCAAGGTGCTGCCGGAACAGATCGCACAGGCATAACGCAGGACCTGGCGCAGCTGACGCAAATTGCCCGGCCAGGGGTAATTGAGCAGCGCCTGCAGCGCACCGTCGCTCAAGCCGACATCAACGCCACAGCCCTTGGCTTCTTCGCCCAGCAACTGGTTGATCAGCGCCAGCCGGTCACTGCGCTCACGCAATGGCGGCAGTTCGAAACGGGCATTGGCCAGACGAAAGTACAGGTCTTCGCGAAAACTGCCGGCCGCGACCATTGCCGTCAGGTCGCGGTGAGTGGCGCAGATCACCTGGATATCCACCCGCTGGCGCGCCGAAGCGCCCAAGGGCGCCACCTCGCCTTCGGCCAGCACACGCAGCAAGCGGGTCTGCAGGTTCAATGGCATATCGCCAATCTCATCGAGAAACAGCGTACCGCCATCAGCCTGTTGCAGCAGGCCCTGCATGCCCTTGCTGGAGGCGCCGGTAAAGGCTCCGGCGACATAGCCGAACAGCTCGCTCTCGATCAGGTTCTCGGGGATGGCGGCGCAGTTCAGCGCCACAAACGGCTTGCGGCTGCGCTGGCTCATGGCATGCAACTGGCGGGCAAACACCTCCTTGCCCGAACCGGTTTCGCCCAACACCAGCACGGCCAGGTTGCAGTCCTTGACCCGGGTCGCCAGGCGCAGGCTGTGCTCGACCCGCTCATCAACCGGCTGGCGGGCAATGGCCGCGCTCCGCCGCCCAAGCTTGCGCCGCGGCGAGCTGATGCGCACATGCAGTTCGCCGCTTTCACCGCGCCAGCGCAGGCGCTGGGCCGATTCATCGGTGGCGGCGCGCAGGGCATCGAGGTCGAACAGCTCGCCGATATGTTCCGGCAGCTGCCCGTAACGTTCCAGCAGCACCTTACGCGCCTGGCTGTTGAGCGCCTGCAATCGGCCATCGGCATCCCAGGCCAGCAGGTAATCCGGCTGGCTGTCGACATAACCCGGCGTGCTGTGGGCACGCAGCACCCAGTGCGGTTCGGCACTGTGCATGAAAAACGCGTTCTCGATCTCCCGCGCGCTCTGCACCACCATCTGCCGGATCAGGTGCTGGCTACGCCGATCGTCCGGTGATTGCAGCGCCGAGACATCGACCACGCCGAGCAGCTCGCCCCGGGGGTCGAACACCGGCGCCGCCGAGCAGGTCAAGCCGATGAAGGCGGCACGAAAATGATCGCGCTTGTGCACCGTCGCCGGTGCCTTGCTGGTCAGCACCGCCGCCACTCCGCAAGTGCCCTCCTCGCCCTCCGACCAGCAGGTGCCCAGGTACAGCCCGGCCTTGCGACAGTCGTTGCGTATGGTCGGCTCGACCCGGTAATCGATGGTCCGCCCCTGGGCATCGGTCAGCAGCACGCAATAGTCGGCATCGCGCACCCGTCCGTGCAGACGCGCCACCGCATCGCCAGCAATGCGCAGGAACAGCTCGGAACGTTCGCGGCATTCGTCGAGCAGGCTTTGCGAGAGGATGCGCGGCCCCTGCTGGGACGCAGGGTCGAGCCGGTGCTGCTCCATCGAGCGACGCCAGGAGTCGAGGATCAGCGGCGGCACCGGCACCTGAGGCAGGCGTTCGGCGTTCTTCAGCACGCGGCTGACACAGTCGACGTGGGCTTTGGAGTTCGCGGCAAGCATGGGGCCTCCGGTTCTCGTGTTCTTGTCGTTATGGGCCTCATTAAGCGCCGAATGCCAAGGGTGAACAAGCACTCTGTGGATTCCCGGCCGGCTGAGACGCTGCGTCTCAGCGTCTCGCCCATAGCCAGCAGCGCTGACACCGAGCGTCTTGCCCCTGCCCGGGCCAACACCGCACAAACCGCTCTAGAGTGGACATCCGCATAACTTGGCACCGGCCTTGCTCCTGCCCCTGGCAAACAAGAACCAGAGGTGTGCCATGCGCCAACCCGCCCTGACCGTGGGGATCATCGCCAATCCGGCCAGCGGCCGCGACTTGCGCCGACTGACTGCCAATGCCGGGCTCTACTCCAGCACCGACAAGGCCTCGGCGGTGCAGCGCCTGCTCGCCGCGTTTGCCGCCACCGGTATCGAACAGGTGCTGCTGCCGCCTGACATGACCGGCATCGCCGCCGCCGTGCTCAGGGCCAGCCTCGGCCCGCATGCCGAGCAACAGCGCTGGCCGCAACTGACCATCCTCGACATGCCGCTGCGCCAAACCGTTGAAGACACCCGCCACGCCGCGCGCCTGATGGCCGCCCAGGGTGTGGCCCTGATCGCCGTGCTCGGCGGCGACGGCACGCACAAGGCGGTCGCCGCCGAAGTCGGCGACATCCCGCTGCTGACCCTGTCCACCGGCACCAACAACGCCTTCCCGGAACTGCGCGAAGCCACCAGCGCCGGCCTGGCGGGCGGTCTGTTCGCCAGCGGCCGCGTCCCGGCGCCAATTGGCCTGCGCCACAACAAGCGCCTAGTGGTGCGAGTACCGGAACAACAGCTCTGCGAATGGGCCCTGGTGGATGTCGCGGTGTCGCCGCAACGCTTCATCGGCGCCCGCGCCATCAGCCGCGGCGAGGACCTCGCGGAAGTCTTCACCACCTTCGCCGAACCTCACGCCATTGGCCTCTCGGCACTGTGCGGGCTGTGGTGCCCGGTGTCGCGTACAGCACCCGAAGGCGCCTGGATTCGCCTGCATCCACAGGCTGAGCAAGCCTTGCTGGCACCGCTCGCCCCCGGCCTGTTGCAAGGCTGCGGGGTGACCGCCTCAGGGCTATTGATACCTGGCGTTGCCTACTCCCTGAGCCTGTCCAGCGGCACCTTGGCGCTGGACGGCGAGCGCGAAATCGAGTTCAGCGAACGCGACCAGCCAAGCATCTGCCTCGACGCTTTCGGCCCCTTGAGCATCGACGTCGAGGCGGTGCTGGCCTATGCCGCGCACCATCGCCTGCTGGCGGTCGGCCGCGAACACCCGCAACACCCTGCGAACCAACCGTGTTGAGACAACCCCGGAGAACAACAAGATGTCCACTCACCTGTCTACCGAGCAATTGCTGCATGCCTATGAAGTCATGCGCACCATTCGCGCCTTCGAAGAGCGCCTGCACGTGGAGTTCGCCACCGGCGAGATCCCCGGTTTCGTTCACCTGTATGCCGGCGAAGAGGCCTCGGCCGCTGGCGTCATGGCCCACCTGCGCGACAGCGACTGCATCGCCTCCAACCACCGCGGCCACGGCCACTGCATCGCCAAGGGCGTCGACGTGTACGGGATGATGGCCGAGATCTACGGCAAGAAGACCGGTGTGTGTGGCGGCAAGGGCGGTTCGATGCACATCGCCGACCTGGAGAAAGGCATGCTCGGCGCCAACGGCATCGTCGGTGCCGGTGCGCCATTGGTGGCCGGGGCGGCGCTGGCAGCGAAAATCAAGGGCACCGATGACGTCGCCGTGGTGTTCTTCGGCGACGGTGGCTCCAACGAGGGCGCGGTGTTCGAGGCGATGAACCTGGCCTCGATCATGAACCTGCCGTGCATCTTCGTTGCCGAGAACAACGGTTATGCCGAGGCCACCGCGTCGAATTGGTCGGTGGCCTGCGATCACATCGCCGACCGCGCCGCTGGCTTCGGCATGCCCGGGGTGACCATCGACGGCTACGACTTCTTCGCCGTGCACGAAGCGGCAGGCGCGGCCATCGAACGTGCGCGCTCGGGTCAGGGCCCGTCGCTGATCGAGGTCAAGCTGACCCGCTACTACGGCCACTTCGAAGGTGACGCGCAAACCTACCGCGCACCGGATGAAGTGAAGAACCTGCGCGAAACCCGCGACTGCCTGATGCAGTTCCGCCAGCGCAGCACCCGCGCCGGCCTGCTCAGCGCCGAACAACTGGACCAGATCGATGCTCGGGTCGAGGACCTGATCGAAGACTCGGTGCGCCGGGCCAAGTCCGACCCGAAACCCGACCCTGCCGCCCTGCTCAGCGATGTGTACGTGTCGTACCCCTGAGCCTGCCTGACAACAAGAACAAGTGGAGAAGCATCATGGCGAGAAAAATCAGCTACCAGCAAGCCATCAACGAAGCCCTGGCCCAGGAAATGCGCCGCGACAGCAGCGTTTTCATCATCGGTGAAGACGTCGCCGGCGGCGCCGGGGCGCCCGGTGAAGAGGACGCCTGGGGCGGTGTACTCGGCGTGACCAAAGGCCTGTACAAGCAGTTCCCCGGCCGCGTGCTCGACGCGCCACTGTCGGAAATCGGCTATGTCGGCGCGGCGGTCGGCGCCGCCACCCAGGGCCTGCGCCCGGTGTGCGAACTGATGTTCGTCGACTTCGCCGGCTGCTGCCTGGACCAGATCCTCAACCAGGCGGCGAAATTCCGCTACATGTTCGGCGGCAAGGCGGTCACCCCGCTGGTGATGCGCACCATGGTCGGTGCCGGCCTGCGCGCCGCCGCACAGCATTCGCAGATGCTCACCTCGCTGTGGACACACATTCCCGGCCTGAAAGTGGTCTGCCCGTCCTCGCCATACGACGCCAAGGGCCTGCTGATCCAGGCGATTCGCGACAACGACCCGGTAATTTTCTGCGAGCACAAGCTGCTCTACAGCATGCAGGGCGAGGTGCCGGAAGAGCTCTACACCGTGCCGTTCGGCGAAGCCAATTACCTGCGCGACGGCGACGACATCACCCTGGTGACTTACGGGCGCATGGTTCACCTGGCCATGGAGGCTGCCGCCAACCTGGCGCGCCAGGGCATCGACTGCGAGGTCCTCGATCTGCGCACCACCAGCCCGCTGGATGAAGACAGCATCCTTGAGAGCGTGGAAAAAACCGGGCGCCTGGTGGTAATCGACGAAGCCAACCCGCGTTGCTCGATGGCTACCGACATCAGTGCCCTGGTGGCGCAAAAAGCCTTCGCCGCCCTCAAGGGGCCGATCGAAATGGTCACTGCCCCGCACACCCCGGTGCCGTTCTCCGACGCCCTGGAAGACCTGTACATCCCCACCGCGGCGAAGATCGAAGCCGCGGTGCACAAGGTGATTGGCGCGAGGAGTGCCGCATGAGCCAGATCCATACCCTGACCATGCCCAAGTGGGGCCTGTCGATGACCGAAGGGCGCATCGACACTTGGCTCAAGCGGGAAGGCGAGCAGATCAACAAGGGCGACGAGGTGCTGGATGTCGAGACCGACAAGATCTCCAGCAGCGTCGAGGCGCCGTTCAGCGGCGTGCTGCGCCGCCTGATCGCCCAGCCGGATGAAACCTTGCCGGTGGGCGCCCTGTTGGCGGTGGTGGTCGAAGGCGAAGCGGACGAAGCCGAGATCGACGCGGTGGTGCAGCGCTTCCAGGCCGAATTCGTCCCCGGCGGCGACGGTGAACAGGACAGCGGCCCGGCGCCGCAGAAAATCGACCTGGGCGGGCGCACCCTGCGCTACTTCGACCTCGGCGAGGGCGGCACGCCACTGCTGCTGGTGCACGGCTTTGGCGGCGACCTGAACAACTGGCTGTTCAACCATCAGGCCCTGGCCGCCGAGCGCCGGGTCATCGCCCTCGACCTGCCCGGGCATGGCGAGTCGGGCAAAACCCTGCAACGGGGCGACCTCGATGAACTGAGCCAGACAGTGATCGCCTTGCTCGACCACCTGGATATCCAGCACGCGCACCTGGCCGGGCATTCCATGGGCGGGGCGGTGTCGCTCAACCTGGCACGCCTGGCGCCGCAACGGGTGCGCACCTTGACCCTGATCGCCAGCGCCGGCCTCGGTCGCGAAATCAATGGCGACTACCTGCAAGGTTTCGTCGACGCCAGCAACCGCAACGCACTCAAGCCGCAACTGACGCAGCTGTTTTCCGACCCTGGCCTGGTGACCCGGCAGATGCTCGAAGACATGCTCAAGTTCAAGCGCCTGGAGGGTGTCGACTCGGCGTTGCGCCAACTTGCCGCGGCCCTGGCTGACGGCAGTGTGCAGCGCCACGACCTGCGCGCGGTGGTTGCCCAGCAGCCCAGCCTGGTGATCTGGGGCGCTGCCGACGCAATCATCCCCGCCATCCATGCCGAGGGCCTGCCGGCCGAGGTCGAGATCCTGCCGGGCCAGGGCCATATGGTGCAGATGGAGGCCGCCGAGCGAATCAACCAGCGGCTGGCGGCCTTCCTCGCCAGCCATTGAACCAACCCGCGCCGCCGTCACCACGGCGGCGCTTTCGTGTACGCCAGGGAGATAACAACAATGAATGATCTTTCCAACCCCGCCGCCAGCATGCGCGCAGCGGTCTGGCACGGCCGCCAGGACATTCGCGTCGAAGATGTGCCGTTGCCCGCCGACCCGCCGCCGGGCTGGGTGCAGATCAAGGTCGACTGGTGCGGCATTTGCGGCTCCGACCTGCACGAGTATGTCGCCGGCCCCGTGTTCATTCCGGTGGAGGCGCCGCATCCGCTGACCGGCATTCAGGGCCAGTGCATTCTTGGCCATGAGTTTTGCGGCGAAATCCTCAAGCTCGGTGACGGCGTGCAGGGCTATGCCATAGGTGACCCGGTGGCTGCCGATGCCTGCCAGCACTGCGGTACCTGCTACTACTGCACCCATGGCCTGTACAACATCTGCGAACGCCTGGCCTTTACCGGCCTGATGAACAACGGCGCCTTCGCCGAGCGGGTCAACGTACCGGCCAACCTGCTGTATCGCTTGCCCGAAGGCTTCCCGCGCGAAGCCGGGGCGCTGATCGAGCCACTGGCGGTCGGTATGCATGCGGTGAAGAAGGCCGGCAACCTGCTCGGCCAGAACGTCGTGGTGGTCGGTGCCGGGACCATCGGCCTGTGCACCATCATGTGCGCCAAGGCAGCCGGTGCCGCCCAGGTAATAGCCTTGGAAATGTCCACTGCGCGCAAGGCCAAGGCCCTGGAGGTCGGCGCCACGGCAGTGCTCGACCCCAAGCAATGCGACGTGCTGGCAGAGATTCGCGCCCTGACTGCGGGCCTCGGTGCCGATGTCAGCTTTGAATGCATCGGCAACAAACACACCGCCAAGCTGGCCATCGATATCATCCGCAAGGCCGGCAAATGCGTGCTGGTGGGCATTTTCGAGGAGCCCAGCGCGTTCAACTTCTTCGAACTGGTGTCCACCGAAAAGCAGGTGCTCGGCGCCCTGGCCTACAACGGCGAGTTTGCCGACGTCATCGCCTTCATTGCCGATGGGCGCCTGGATATCAGCCCGTTGGTCACCGGCCGTATCGGCCTTGAGGCGATTGTCGGCCAGGGCTTCGAGGAACTGGTGAACAACAAGGAGGAGAATGTGAAGATCATCGTCTCGCCGGCCAGGCTCTAGGGACTACAGGGATCCCACAAACCCTTCGCACTCAAGTAAACTGGCGGGCTTCTCGCAGCCTCGGGCTGCCCCTGTAGATTTTTCCAAAGGTGCCCGCCATGCCTTGGCTGCAAGTACGTCTGGCCATCAGCCCGGAACAAGCCGAAACCTATGAAGATGCCCTGCTCGAAGTAGGCGCCGTTTCGGTCACCTTCATGGATGCCGAAGATCAGCCGATCTTCGAACCGGACCTCAACACCACCCCGCTGTGGTCGCACACTCACCTGCTGGCATTGTTCGAAGCCGATACCGACGCCAACGCGGTGTTCGCCCACCTGCAGTTGCTGACCGGCGCCGAACTGCCCGAGCACCAGGCTGAAGTCATCGAAGACCAGGACTGGGAACGCAGCTGGATGGACAACTTCCAGCCGATGCGTTTCGGCCAGCGCCTGTGGATCGTGCCAAGCTGGCATGCGGCGCCCGAGCCCGAGGCGGTCAACCTGCTGCTCGATCCGGGCCTGGCCTTTGGCACCGGCACCCACCCGACCACCGCCCTGTGCCTGGAATGGCTCGACGGCCAGGACCTGAAAGACACCCAGGTGCTCGACTTCGGTTGCGGCTCGGGCATCCTCGCCATCGCCGCGCTGCTGCTCGGCGCCCGCGAAGCGGTCGGTACCGACATCGACGTGCAGGCCCTGGAAGCCTCGCGCGACAACGCCCGGCGCAACGGCATCGCCGACGAGAAATTCGCCCTGTACCTGCCCGAGCACATGCCGGCCATGCAGGCCGACGTGCTGGTCGCCAACATCCTCGCCGGCCCGCTGGTCTCGCTGGCCCCGCAACTGTCGGCGCTGGTGCGTCCGGGCGGCTTGCTGGCGCTGTCGGGGATCCTCGCCGAACAGGGCGATGAAGTCGCCGCGGCCTACGCCAAGGACTTCGACCTCGACCCGATCGCCGTACGCGATGGCTGGGTACGCATCAGTGGTCGCCGCCGCTAAGTGCGCCTAGAATAACCTTCTGCATAACCCGGACCGCCGCATGACCGACAGTTTCGTCACCCAGTGCCCGCATTGCCAGACCAGCTTTCGCGTCAGCCACAATCAGTTGAGCGTGGCCCGCGGTGTGGTGCGTTGCGGCGCCTGCCTGCAAGTGTTCAACGCCGCCCGGCAACTGCTGGAGCAAAGCGCGGCGCAGAACCCACCTGCACAACCGGCGCCTGTCGAACCTGTGGTGGAGCCTGCGCAGGCACCCAGCCAGCATGAGTGGAGCGCCGCCGAGCTGGACCTGGACCAGCTCGACCTCGATCAGGAACTGGCGCGCCTGGAACAGCGTGAAATCCAGCCAACGACCGAGTTCAAGGCCGCCGTACCGCGCCAGGACAACCTCAGCGCGCACCGCGACAGCCCCGAGCAGGACGACCAGCATTGGCCCGACAGCCTGTTCAGCAGCCCGGCTTCAGAGCGCGAGCAACTGAGCGCCGAGCTCGACGAGCCGCAGCCGCCACTGATCGAGCAGGAAGCCCTGGACCTCGCCCCGGCACCCGGTGAGCGCACCGAACCATCGTTGTCGCTGGATGTGCTCGACGACGACCTCGATGCGCCGGCTGCGCCCGCGTCTGCGCTGCATGCCGATGATGACGAACTGCCCGGCGAGCGCCTGTCGGCCCGTGAGCCTGACGACGACCTGGACCGCCCCGAGCCCGGACTGGACGAGCGCCGCGAGCCGGGCCTGGGCCCCGCCAGCGGCCGCCCTGCCCGCAAGGAGCCGCTGCTCGACCTGGTCGACGACCCGATCCAGCTCGGCTGGCAGAAGCCCAAGGTCAACTGGGGCAAGCGCCTGCTGTGGCTCTTGCTGATCCTGCTGGCCGCCGCGGCGCTGGCTGGCCAGTACATCTGGTACCAGTTCGACGAACTGGCCCGCCAGGACCGCTACCGCCCCTGGTTTCAGACGATCTGCCCGACCGTCGGTTGCCAGGTGCCGTCACGGGTCGACATCGCCCGGATCAAGAGCAGCAACCTGGTGGTGCGCAGCCACCCGGACTTCCACGGAGCCTTGATCGTCGATGCAATCATCTACAACCGTGCGCCGTTCTCCCAGCCGTTCCCGCTGCTGGAGCTGCGTTTTGCCGACCTGAACGGCCAGTTGATCGCCAGCCGCCGCTTCAAGCCCACCGAGTACCTCAGCGGTGAGCTGGCCGGCAAGGGCGAAATGCCCAGCCAGACACCGATCCACATTGCCCTGGACATCCTCGATCCGGGCCCCAAAGCGGTCAATTACAGCCTGTCATTCCGGTCCCCGGAATAACAGGCGAGCGGCAAGCTGCAAGCTTCAAGCTACAAGAAAAAGCAGCCCCATACGCTGATCCGTTTTTGCTTGCGGCTTGAAGCTTGCAGCTTGAGGCTTAAAGCCAACTGTTCAGATTTTATCCAAATCCATCTTTATCCGGTCACCGAGAGCGGGTATCATGCCAACCCTTTTTCGAACTCTAATGATCCGGCCCCACAACAGGGAACTCCTATGTCGGCGGTACGCATCGGCCCATACACACTGCAGAACGCCCTGATCCTCGCGCCGATGGCCGGGGTCACGGACCAGCCATTTCGTCAGCTGTGCCGACGAATGGGTGCAGGCCTGGTGGTGTCGGAGATGGTCAGCAGTGACATGAGCCTGTGGAACAGCCGCAAGTCGCGTCTGCGCATGATTCACGAAGGTGATCCCGAGCCGCGCTCGGTGCAGATCGCCGGCGGTGACGCGCAGATGCTCGCAGCTGCGGCCCGGGCCAATGTCGAGGCCGGCGCCCAGATCATTGACATCAATATGGGCTGCCCGGCAAAAAAAGTCTGCAACAAGGCCGCAGGCTCTGCTTTATTGAAAGATGAAGCCCTGGTCAGCGAAATCCTCCACGCGGTGGTTGCCGCCGTGGACGTGCCGGTCACGCTGAAGATCCGCACCGGCTGGGACAGGGCCAACAAGAACGGCCTGACTGTGGCGAGGATCGCCGAGCAGGCTGGCATCCAGGCACTGGCGGTACATGGACGCACACGCGCCGACCTCTACACCGGCGAAGCCGAGTACGACACCATCGCGGCAATCAAGCAGGCGGTGTCGATCCCGGTTTTTGCCAATGGCGATATCACTTCGCCAGAAAAGGCCCGAGCGGTGCTGGCTGCCACCGGTGCCGACGGTCTGCTGATTGGCCGGGCTGCCCAGGGGCGGCCATGGATCTTTCGCGAGATCGAGCATTACCTGCGCACCGGCGAAACACTGCCGGCGCCGCAGTTGGACGAAGTGGAACGAATTCTGCTGGAGCACCTGACCGCGTTGCACGCCTTTTACGGCGATGTGATGGGCGTACGTATCGCCCGCAAGCACGTCGGTTGGTACCTGGCAACGCTACCGGGCGCCAGGGAGTTTCGCGCCCAGTTCAACCGTTTGGAAGACACGCAAGCGCAGTGCGCCAACGTTCGCAGCTTCTTCAGCGAACGTGAACAGAGCCTTGAGACAGAGGACGGACAAGGGGTGGCCGCATGACGATGATGACCGAGACTTTAGTGAGTGGAACAACGCCCGTGAGCGACAACGTCAACCTGAAACAGCACCTGAATACACCGAGCGAAGAGGGCCAGACCCTTCGCGGCAGTGTGGAAAAGGCGCTGCACAACTATTTCGCCCATCTTGAGGGCGCGGCCGTCACGGACGTGTACAACCTGGTGCTCTCGGAAGTCGAAGCGCCGTTGCTCGAAAGCGTAATGAACTACGTCAAGGGCAACCAGACCAAGGCCAGCGAGCTGCTCGGGCTCAACCGCGGCACCTTGCGCAAGAAACTCAAGCAGTACGATTTGTTGTAAGCAAGCATCCAAACCAGAAAAGGCGGCTCCCATTCGATGAGGTCGCCTTTTTTGCTGACTCCACCGCGTTATGGAATCTGAAATGACCGACCAGACTACCCGCCTGCCGATCCGCCGCGCCTTGATCAGCGTCTCCGACAAGACCGGGATCCTTGAATTCGCCCGTGAGCTGCAACAGCTCGGCGTCGAGATCCTGTCCACCGGCGGCACCTTCAAGTTGCTCCAGGACAATGGCGTTGCCGCGGTGGAAGTTGCCGATTACACCGGCTTCGCCGAAATGATGGACGGCCGGGTCAAGACCCTGCACCCGAAAATCCACGGCGGCATCCTCGGCCGTCGTGGTACCGACGACGCCATCATGGCCGAACACGGGATCAAGCCGATCGACCTGGTCGCGGTCAACCTCTACCCGTTCGAAGCCACCATCTCCAAACCTGGCTGTGACCTGCCGACCGCCATCGAGAACATCGACATCGGCGGCCCGACCATGGTTCGCTCGGCGGCCAAGAACCACAAAGACGTCGCCATCGTGGTCAACGCCAGCGACTACGGCCAGGTGCTGGAAAGCCTCAAGGCCGGCGGCCTGACCTACGCCCAGCGTTTCGACCTGATGCTCAAGGCATTCGAGCATACCGCCGCCTACGACGGCATGATCGCCAACTACATGGGCACCGTGAACCAGGCCAGTGAAACCCTGAGCACCGAAGGCCGCAGTGAGTTCCCGCGCACCTTCAACAGCCAGTTCATCAAGGCCCAGGAAATGCGCTACGGCGAGAACCCGCACCAGAGCGCGGCGTTCTATGTCGAGGCCAAGCCCGCTGAAGCCGGCATCGCCACCGCCGTACAGCTGCAAGGCAAAGAGCTGTCGTACAACAACGTGGCCGACACCGACGCCGCGCTGGAGTGCGTGAAGAGCTTCGTCAAGCCGGCTTGCGTCATCGTCAAGCACGCCAACCCGTGCGGCGTGGCCGTCAGCCCGGACGCCGAAGGCGGCATCCGCCAGGCCTACGAACTGGCCTACGCTACCGACACCGAGTCGGCGTTCGGCGGCATCATCGCCTTCAACCGCGAGCTGGATGCTGAAACCGCCAAGGCCATCGTCGAGCGTCAGTTCGTCGAAGTGATCATCGCCCCGAGCGTCAGCGACGAAGCCCGCGCCGTGGTGGCTGCCAAGGCCAACGTCCGCCTGCTGTCCTGCGGCGAGTGGTCGGCTGAGCGTGCCGCTGCCTGGGACTTCAAGCGCGTCACCGGCGGCCTGCTGGTGCAGAGCCGCGACATCGGCATGATCACCGAGGGCGACCTGAAAGTGGTCACCAAGCGCGCGCCGACCGAACAAGAGATCCACGACCTGATCTTCGCCTGGAAAGTGGCCAAGTTCGTCAAGTCCAACGCCATCGTCTACGCCAAGAACCGCCAGACCATCGGTGTCGGCGCCGGCCAGATGAGCCGCGTCAACTCTGCCCGTATCGCGGCCATCAAGGCCGAGCACGCGGGCCTGCAGGTGCAGGGCGCGGTCATGGCATCGGATGCGTTCTTCCCGTTCCGCGATGGCATCGACAACGCCGCCAAGGTGGGCATCACTGCGGTGATCCAGCCAGGTGGCTCGATGCGTGATGCCGAAGTCATCGCGGCCGCTGACGAAGCCGGCATCGCCATGGTCTTCACCGGCATGCGTCACTTCCGTCACTGAGTGAAGCAGCGACAAGCTCCAAGCTGCAAGCTGCAAGAAAAAGCGCATCGCGTCGCATCCTCTTGCAGTTGCAGCCCCTTAAATTTCAGAGTTGCAAGCTACGCAAAAGGCAGCACTGGCTGCTTTTTCTTGTAGCTTGCAGCTTGCAGCTTCTCCGAAGGAGCCTTCATGAATATTCTGATTATCGGTAGCGGCGGTCGTGAACACGCCCTGGCCTGGAAAGTCGCTCAGGACCCACGGGTTGAGAAAGTCTTCGTTGCCCCGGGCAACGCCGGCACCGCCACCGAAGCCAAGTGCGAGAACGTCGATATCGACGTCACCGCCCTGGAGCAACTGGCCGATTTCGCCGAAAAGAACGTCGCCCTGACCATCGTCGGCCCTGAAGGCCCGCTGGTCGCCGGTGTCGTCGACCTGTTCCGCAGCCGCGGCCTGGACTGCTTTGGCCCAACCAAGGGCGCAGCCCAGCTGGAAGGTTCCAAGGCTTTCACCAAGGACTTCCTGGCGCGCCACAAGATCCCGACCGCCGACTACCAGAACTTCACCGAGATCGAGCCGGCCCTGGCCTATCTGCGGGAAAAAGGCGCGCCGATCGTGATCAAGGCCGACGGCCTGGCCGCCGGTAAAGGCGTGATCGTCGCCATGACCCTGGCCGAAGCCGAAGACGCCGTGCGCGACATGCTCGCCGGCAATGCCTTTGGTGATGCAGGTTCGCGCGTGGTGATCGAGGAGTTCCTTGACGGCGAGGAAGCCAGCTTCATCGTCATGGTCGATGGCCAGAACGTGCTGCCAATGGCTACCAGCCAGGACCACAAGCGTGTCGGCGACGCCGACACTGGCCCGAACACCGGCGGCATGGGCGCTTACTCGCCAGCACCGGTGGTCACCGCCGACGTGCACCAGCGCGTGATGGACCAGGTGATCTGGCCGACCGTGCGTGGCATGGCCGAGGAAGGCAACGTCTACACCGGTTTCCTCTATGCCGGTCTGATGATCGACAAAGCCGGCAACCCGAAAGTCATCGAGTTCAACTGCCGCTTCGGCGACCCGGAAACCCAGCCAGTCATGCTGCGTCTGGAATCAAGCCTGGTGCTGCTGATCGAAGCCGCCTTCGCCAAGGCCCTGGACAAGGTCGAAGCGCAGTGGGATCCGCGCCCGAGCCTGGGCGTGGTCCTGGCTGCCGGTGGCTACCCGGGTGACTACAGCAAAGGCGCCGCGATCAACGGCCTGGATGCTGCCGCGAAGCTGGAAGGTAAAGTCTTCCACGCCGGTACCGCACTCAAGGACGGCCAGGTGGTTGCCACCGGTGGCCGCGTACTCTGCGCCACTGCCCTGGGCAACAGCGTCGAGTCTGCCCAGCAACAAGCCTACCGCCTGGCTGCCGAGATCAACTGGGACGGCAGCTTCTACCGCAAGGACATCGGCTACCGCGCCATTGCCCGCGAACGCGGTGAACACCAGCAATAAGCAGGTGCCTGGAGGCCGCGACGCCGCAAGCGTCCTGCCTCCGGCTTGTCGACAAGGCCCGCCATGGGCCTTGCCTTCGGCTTGGCGCGCCGCGCATAGTTACCATCCGGCATTCAGCTAAGAAGGGATTTCGTCGTGCGTTGGCTCAGGATTGCCATTGGCCTCACCGTCAGCTTGCTGACCCTGCTCTGCCTGTTCCCGGCTGCGGCCGAACAAGGCAGTGGTTGGGCGGTATTGCTTGACGATCAGGCCAGCCTGCAATTGAGCGATGTACGCTCGGAACGCTACCGCAACCAGTTCAGCCCCCTCGAACTCAACGAACTCAACGCTGCCACGCCCGACCAGGCGTTGTGGCTGCACTACCGGCTGGAGCCCGGGCAGCAGGAAAAACTGCTGCGGGTCTTCGCCCCCGACCTGTCGCGCCTGGACCTGTACGCTCTCGACGGCGATCGGCTGATCAAGCAGATCCACAACGGTCGCCTGAACGACAGCGACGATCCTTACCTGCGCAGCAGCGACCATGTGCTGGCCCTGCCCAACAGTGCGCACGCGCTGGACATCTACCTGCGCCTGGTATCAGAGCACCAGCTGCGCCCGGCCATCAGCCTGGAGCCTGCCGCCCAGGCCGCCGCCGACCAGCGCCAGCCGCTGTTCTTCGGCCTGCTGTTCGGCTGCCTGCTGATGCTGATGCTGCACAACCTGATCCGCTTCGCTTACTCACGCTCAAGTACCAGCCTGGCCCTGGCGGTCTACCACGCGCTGATGCTGCTCAGCGCACTGATTCTGCTCAACCTCAGCGGCCCCTGGTGGAGCCTCTGGCACTCGGCACAAACACCGGCGGCCTACCTTACTGCCCTGCTGGCGTCGCTGGCCGGCCTGACCTTTACCCTGCGCTTCTTCACGCCTTGCGAACAACCGCGCCTGAGCCGCCTGCTGCAGGGCGAGATGCTGGTGATCGCGCTCTGCGGCCTGCTGCTGTTGTTCGTTGATACCCTGCCATTGAACCTGATGACTTATGCATTGATGGCCCTGGGTAGCCTGACCATGCTGCTGGTTGCCAGCTACCACTGGTACAAGGGCTACGCTCCGGCGCGGCTGTTCGCCGTGGCCATGCTGGCGTTCAATATCGGCTGCCTGGTGGTGTTGCCGGCCCTGCTCGGACTGACCCGCACGCCGACTCAATGGCTGCTGTTCATTCTCCTCGGGCTGACCAGCGTCAGCGGCCTGCTGCTCAACCTGGCGGTCAGCGAGCGCTTGCGGCGCATCAGCGAAGAGCGCTTCAGCGCCAGCCGTGAACTGGCCGCCAGCAACGCCGAGATCAACGCCAAGGCCGAATTCCTGGCCAAGATCAGCCACGAGATCCGCACGCCCATGAACGGCGTACTGGGGATGACCGAGCTGCTGCTCGGCACCCCGCTGTCGGTCAAGCAACGCGACTACGTGCAGACCATCCACAGCGCCGGCAACGAGTTGCTGACCCTGATCAACGAGATTCTCGACATTTCCAAGCTCGAGTCCGGGCAGATCGAACTGGATGACGTGCAGTTCGACCTCAATGCGCTGATCGAGGACTGCCTGAGTATCTTCCGGGCCAAGGCCGAGCAGCAGAACATCGAGCTGATCAGCTTCACCCAGCCACAGGTGCCGCGAGTCATCAGTGGCGACCCGACGCGCCTGCGCCAGGCCCTGCTGAGCCTGCTGGAAAACGCCCTGAAAAAAACCGACCAGGGCGAAATCCTGCTGGTGGTCGCCCTCGACCAACGCGGCGACAGCCCGCGCCTGCGCATTGCCGTGCAGGACAGCGGCGAGCCGATCCCGCCAGGCGAACGCGAAGCGCTGCTGCAGGCAGAGCTGCACAGCAAGCATTTCCTTTCCAGCAACAAGCTCGGCGGCCACTTGGGGCTGGTGATCGCCAAGCAACTGATCACCCTGATGCAGGGCGAGTTCGGTATCAAGACCAGCCACACCATGGGCAATACCCTGTGGATGACCCTGCCGCTCGACCCGCACCGTCTCGAACAGCCGCCTGCCGATCTCGACGGCCCGCTGCGCGGTGCCCGGGTGCTGGTGGTGGACGACAACGACACCTGCCGCAAGGTGCTGGTCCAGCAATGCAGCGCCTGGGGCATGAACGTCAGTGCCGTGCCGTCGGGCAAGGAGGCCCTGGCCCTGCTGCGTACCAAGGCGCACCTGCGCGACTACTTCGACGCGGTACTGCTCGACCAGAACATGCCCGGCATGACCGGCATGCAACTGGCGGCGAAAATCAAGGAAGACCCGAGCCTCAACCACGACATCCTGCTGGTGATGCTCACCGGTATCAGCAACGCGCCAAGCAAGGTCATCGCCCGCAATGCCGGGGTCAAACGCATCCTGGCCAAACCGGTGGCCGGCTATACCCTCAAGACCACCCTGGCCGAAGAGCTGTCCCAGCGCAGCAAGGGTCAGCCGAACATCCCGGTGCAGGCCGGGCTGTCGGCGCCACTGAACCTGCCCAGCGATTTCCGCATCCTGGTGGCCGAAGACAACAACATCTCGACCAAGGTGATTCGCGGCATGCTCGGCAAGCTTAGCCTGGAACCGGACACCGCAAGCAATGGCGAAGAAGCCTTGCAGGCGATGAAGGACAACCACTACGACCTGGTATTGATGGACTGCGAAATGCCGGTGCTTGATGGCTTCTCGGCCACCCAGCAGCTGCGCATCTGGGAAGTCAGCAACCAGCGCCGGCGTACGCCGGTGGTCGCCCTGACCGCGCACATCCTCGCCGAGCACAAGGAGCGTGCGCGCCTGGCCGGCATGGACGGGCACATGTCCAAGCCGGTGGAGCTGTCGCAGTTGCGTGAATTGATCGAACACTGGGTGGCGCGTCGCGAAGCCGAATCAAGCCAGATTCCGACCCCATAATTCGCATACACTTGCTTCACTTCACCCTTGCTGCGAGCCTCGACCATGCTCCATGAGTTGTTCAGCGTCTACCTGAAAATGCTCGTGCTCTACAGCCCGTTCTTCGTGCTCTCGTGCTTCATCAGCCTGACCCGCGGCTACTCCAGCAAGGAGCGCAAGCAACTGGCCTGGCGTGTGGCAATCGCCGCGCTGATCGCCAGCGTGCTGCTGTACCTGTTCGGCCGGGTGATCTTCGGCATATTCGGCATCACGGTGGATGCGTTTCGCATCGGCGCCGGCAGCGTGTTGTTCATTTCGGCGCTGGGCATGGCCCAGGGAAAATCGGCGGTGCAAACCGACAATGTGCAGCAGGACGTGACCATCGTACCGTTGACCATACCGCTAACCGTCGGCCCCGGCACCATCGGTGCGCTGCTGGTGATGGGGGTTGGCCAGCCGCACTGGGATGACAAACTGCTGGCCATCGTCAGTATCGCCCTGGCCAGTTTCACCGTCGGCCTGGTGTTGTACCTGTCGAACCGTATCGAGCGGATTCTCGGCGACCAGGGGTTGCAGATTGTCAGCCGCTTGATGGGTTTGTTTGTCTGCGCCCTGGCGGCACAGATCATCTTTACCGGGATCAAGGGTTACCTGGTGCCCTAGACCAGAAATGTGCCCAGGTTGCGCATACGACCGGCCTGGCGCATTTTTTCCACCTTGGCGCGCAGCTCCTGATCGAACAGCGCGACGTTGAAGCGCACCAGCTCGGCCTTGACCTGCCGGGTCTGGCGCTCGCGGAACAGAAAGCCGGCACGCGTCTGCGTAAGCGCCATCGATTCGTGATACAGCACCATGTCTACCTGCCCGGCCTTGCCTGGAGCACAGGGTAGCAATTGAAAAACCCCCGTTTTTTGCACCCGCTGCTCAAAATGCGCCAGCGCGTCGCGTGCGCCCCTGAGGGCCTCCAGGGTCCCCCCCATCGATAGTGCCAGTTCACTACCGCCGCTGACCGCCGCAATGCTGCGCAGAGCCTTGTCGACGATGTTCGGTCGTTCACCGCCGGGCCAGTGCACCTCGCTTGCCTGAAGCGGGTCGTAACCGTAGAACATCAATTGCCGACGGTAATAGTTGAACCAGTCGTCGATCAGTCCCTGCTCGTAGGCATCACGGGTAACCATCTCGGCTGCCGATATGGCCAGTAGCACCGAATCGCGCTGCGCTGCGCTAACCTCGGGATGAAATGACAGGATGCTCGAGTCGGCGACCACGCCCGTTAGCTTACTCATGATTATCACCTTCAGGTTGACTGTCGAGCGCCATCACATAGTTGTGCTCCTGCTGCTTGCGCGCCATCAAACTGCGCAGATCGGCGCGCGAACCCTCGAACATCTTGCCATCCAACACAGCCGCCCCGCCGTTAATCACAACCTCGTTGCATAACACTTCGCCGGCCAACGACTGCTCGATTCCGGCCACTTCAGGCGCCTGTACGAGGGTAATGGAGATACTGCACAGGTCGATTACAGGACCGGGGTGTACCAGCCCGATTTCCATGATCAGAACTGCACCCGTATCGCGTGCCTCGAAAGTAAACCCACCAAAACACTCCAGGCCCTGTGCATCCCGAGTCAACGCCGCAATCCCTTGATCGATGATTGCACTTGCGCCGGTATATCGGGTTTCCAGCCAGAGTTGCAGAGGTTGGATCGCAGAGAGTAGCGAGCAATCAGATGCGGATTTGCTCTCATGATGGAACTTGGTGAAGATCCAGTCGCGTTCAGTCAGGGTGTTGCGATAGCGTTCGTACCACGTCTGGTAATTCAAAAAACGCGAGCCAGCGAACTTGTTCGCCACCAGTTGCGCATACAACACAGAGTCGAGTACCGCCTGGCGTTGATCCGGCAGTACGTCGGGGGCGATAAGCAACAACGAGCCACCATTCACCCATACACAATAGTCTTCCATGATCCCTCCTGGTCCAGTAGAAGCTTGAATGTCAGGATGGCTAAAGCCTCCAGCCATCCCGACCGTCCAATCAGATATCGTGGAGGAGGACACGGCTCTGCTTGTGTTGTTTCAGCTTGTCGATAATGGCATCGCGAATGCTGTGATAGAGCTTGCGGTTCAGCATTAACGCTGCCGCTGCCTCGTAGGTATCAGAAGAGCTGCCCGCCCATTCGAACAAGGCCCAGTCAGCATCTTTACCCGACTTGCTCGTCTGCACAGCACTTGTCACCAGCACGACGTCGTCGCTTTCGGTCACCAGGCAAGCGGCGAGGCCTACAGAGCCGGTTTTGCTATTGTCGGTCTTACGTTTGATTATTTGCTGAGCCTCTTCACTAAGGCCAAGCTTTTTCAGCGCCCCGTCAGCCAGCTTGCGCAGGGCCGTACCCGCCGGCCCGCCCAGAACAGCGCTGCCAATTCCGCTCACGGCTTTGGAGGCAATGGCGCCGATCTTGAGCGATTGGGATCCCGACTCAGTTTTTTGGTACTTCTGACGGACGACGACCCAGCCACAGTCCTGCATGACGCTGAGAAACTTCTTGAACCACTCTTCACACTGGGTATTAGGGTTGAAGAGTTTCCCGGCAACTTCGGAGGAAAACTGATAGGAGTCAATTACATCTTCACGGGTTGGATCTTTGATCTTGCCGGCAATGGCCAGCAGCGCGCCTGGAATAGCGATAGCCAGATCTTTAGAGGGCTCTTCTTTTTTAGCGACGTCGTTCATCTCGAATAATCCTTTATATGAAGCCCCGCTCGACATCGGCGGGAACTTCACACTATTCGAGACACGACCTTCGGTCAGGGCCGAAAGCCTTCCACGCCAGCATCAACCCTGCGCCGGATACCAGCGCGGGGTATAGACCCACTGCCCACCGTCAGCACGGGCAAACTCGCAGGTCGTCGAGGATCCGACCAGCACCATGGTGCGCATATCGACCATGTCCGGTTGCAGCTCACCGAGATTGACCACTTTCAGCGTCTGCCCCGGCCTACCGATGTCGCGGCCAAGGACTACAGGGGTCAGGGCGGTGCGATGCTGGCGGACGATTTCCAGGGCCCGCCCAAGCTGCCACGGGCGCGAGCGCGAGATCGGGTTGTAGAAGGCCAGCGCCAGGTCGGCCTGGCAGGCCAGGTCCAGGCGCTTCTCGATGATCGACCAGGGTTTGAGGTTGTCCGACAGCGACAGCACGCAGAAGTCATGGCCCAAGGGAGCGCCGGCCTGCGCCGCAGTCGCCAGGGAAGCGGAAACACCGGGCAGCATTTCCAGCTCCACTGCATGCCAGTGTGGATCGCTCGACTCGTGCAATGCTTCGAGCACCGCCGCAGCCATGGCAAACACACCTGGGTCGCCCGAAGACACCACCACTACCGAGCGTCCTTGCGCCGCCAGCTCGAAGGCGTGCCGGGCACGCTGCATCTCTTCGCGGTTGTCGGTGCAGTGCAGCACCTGATCGGCACGGAACGGCCCGGCCATGCGCACATAGGTTTCATAGCCGAGCACATCGTTGGCTCGCGCAAGCTCCGCCTTGACCGCCGGCACCATCAGGTCGGCAGCGCCAGGCCCGAGGCCGATCACCGCCAGGCGCCCGCGGGCGCGGCCGATGTGCTGTGGGTCGATCGGCTGGTTCGAGACCACGATGGCCAGGCCATCGCTCACCGGCTGCGGTGGCAGCAATTGCGGCATTGCCTGAGCGGCCAGGGCACTGGCATCGCCGGCACCCGGGGCAAAGCGCAGGGCCACGCCCAGCTCGGCTGCAGCCGCGTGCAGGTCTGGGTTGGCCATGTGCTGCTCTGCTGCCAGCAGGCAGGCCAGCGCCGGCTCGGCAATCCGTGCTGCCTGCAGAGCAGTGCGAATGGCCTGGGCCAGCTCCGGCAGCACCTCGCTGACTGCCACCAGCACACAGCGCGGATAGATCACCAGCTCATTGGCAGAGGCTTCACGGGCGTCACAACCGACATGAATCGCCAGTTGCGCCTGCTCGCTTTGCGGTAGCTGCGCCTGTTCAAGCCAGGGCGCGGCGCCGTCAATGCGCACGCTTTCACCGGCCAGCAGATCGGAAACGAAACGCTTGCCCAGCTCAAGGTCGGCCAGGGCATAACCGCTGGGCGGGTTGAGCAGGCAGGCACCGAAACGCAGCTCGCCACTGGTGGTGATCGCCGCCGCCACACCCAGGCCGGCACCGATTTCCCGGGCCATGAGATTGACCCCGCCGAGGCCGCCGAGCAGCGGCACCACGGCACTGCCATCCTCGGCCACCGCCAGTACCGGCGGCTCGGCGCCCTTCTCCAGCAACAGGCCGGCCAGGGTGCGGATGACGATGCCGGCAGCGCACAGGGCGATGATTGGCGTGTCTTGCTGATAGAGCTGGCGCACGGTAGCGCCGAACGCCTGGTAACTGCGGTCGGCGCCTTCGACCCGGCCTTCAAGGCCATGGATCAGCGCATCCGGGTACAACTGCTGGATCTTACGGGCAGTGGCCAGGCTGCCTTTGCCAAGGATGACGATGGCCGGGGCTTTACGGGTCATCAACCTTGCCACCTTTCACCGGGCACGATGATCAGCGAGAAGTATGGCGAGGACTGCGGATCGACCTCGTCCAGGGCGACGATCTTCTGGTTGGCCATGGTCGCCCGCTCCACATACAGGGCCCGTTCGGCCAGGCCGAGCTCGGCCAGCACATCGCGAACCTTGGGGAAGTTACGCCCAAGTTTCATGATCACCGCGGCATCGGCATCGGCCAGGCGGCGCTTGAGTTCATCATGGGGCAGCACGCCGGAGAGCACCGACAGGCTCTGGTTGCGATACACCAGCGGCGCACCGAGCACCGAGGCGCCGCCGAGCATCGAGCAGACCCCCGGGATCACCTGGGCTTCGTAGCGTTCGGAGAGACGGTCATGCAGGTACATATAGGAGCCGTAAAAGAACGGATCGCCTTCGCAGATCACCGCCACGTCGCGGCCGGCATCCAGGTGCGCGGCAACCTCAAGGCTGGCGGCATCGTAAAAATCGCTAATGACCTGTTCATAAGACAACGGCGCCGGCAGCACTTCGGTGGTCACCGGGTACACCAATGGCAGCAAGGTCTGGGCTTCCTGCAGATGGCTTTCGATGATGCCGAAGGCGTTGCCGCGCTTGCCCTTGGCAACGAAGTAGGCCACCACTGGCGACTCGCGCAGCAGGCGCAATGCCTTGACGGTGATCAGTTCCGGGTCGCCGGGTCCGACGCCCAGGCCCAGCAAACGTCCATGAGCCTGCATCATTCGACCTCCGTGGCCAGCGCATTGACCGCCGCAGCGGCCATGGCGCTGCCGCCCAGGCGCCCCTGCATGATCACGAACGGCACGCCACGGCTGTCGGCGGCGAGCATCGCCTTGGATTCGGCAGCGCCGACAAAGCCCACCGGGAAGCCGAGGATCAGCGCGGGTTTGGGCGCGCCGGCGTCGAGCATTTCCAGCAGGTAGAACAGCGCAGTCGGCGCGTTGCCGATCACCACCACGCTGCCTTCCAGGTGCGGCCGCCACAGCTCCAGGGCCACCGCCGAACGGGTGTTGCCCAGCTCGCGGGCAAGCGCCGGCACCTGCTCGTCGCGTAGGGTGCAGATCACCAGGTTGTTGGCTGGCAGGCGTGCACGGGTAATACCCTCGGACACCATCCGCGCATCGCAGAGGATCGGCGCGCCGGCGGCCAGGGCATCGCGCCCGGCCTTGCCGGCACCCGAAGAGAACTGCAGGCCATCGATCGCATCGACCATGCCGCAGGCGTGAATCACGCGGACCGCGAGCTTTTCCAGATCGGCCGGGATGCGATCGAGCCGGGCTTCCTCTCGAATGATCGCGAAGGAATTGCGATAGATCTCCTGACCATCGCGGATGTAATCAATCATCAAGGGTGCTCCGTGAGCCGGCGTCTAGCAGTGCGCCGGCTTCTTTTAGTGTGAGGTTGCGTGCGCGCAGGCGGCCGAAGCCCGGCTCGGTTGCGTCACGCAGGTACAAGTCGTAGTGGCCGGGGCTTTGCGCCAGCAAGGTGGCGTGCGCCACGTGGGCCATGGCACAAGAGCGCGGACAGCCACTCAGGTGCACGCTGGCCGGGGCACCGGGGGCCAGCAGAGTCGCCAGCAGGCGGGCATCGCCCTTGGTTTCGGCCTGGCCCTTGGCACAGCCGGCGGAACCGGTGCAGGCGACCAGACGGGACAGTTGTTCACTCGCCGAGACCAGCAGCCCCAGTTGGGCCAGACTCTCGCTGACCCGCTCGGCATGGCGCTGGGCAATAGCGGGCAGCAACAGGCTTTGCCAGGGTGTCATGCGCAGGGTGCCGTCGCCCTGTTCACGTGCTAGCCGGGCCGCGCCGCGCAGCATCGAAGGGTTCAGGCGGCCCAGCGGCGCTGCGGCACCGACAGCGCTCAGGCCGGTTTGCAGTTGGGGATAAATGCCCAGATAGCTAGCCGCTGTCAGCGAGCGGCGCCATTGACAGACCGCTGCGTCAGCCCGGATCGGCAAGCCCAACCCGGCGGTAATGGCCTGCGGTGCATACTCGGCCAGCAACTGGCGCATCCGTGTTTGCTCTGGGCGGGCCAGGTCGAGAAAACGGTTGAGCACCGCCAGCACCAGCTCATGGCCCTGGCTCAGGGGCACAGCGCCCAATGGCGCATCCTTGGCCGGGCACCCGGCCAGACCGAACGCCAGCCACAGTTCGTCGTCAAGCTTCAGCGGGCTGAGCCACAGGTCATGGGGGTGCTCGAGCATCGCCAGGGCCTCGCCGCCATCCAGCTGCACGGCGAACTTGGCCGAGAGCTGATGAAAGCGCGGGGTGGTTTCCAGCGACTGCAGCACCTGCTGCGCCAGTGGCCGGGTGTCGAGCAGCATCTGCGGATCGATGCCTGCGGTGGGGCTGAGCATCAGGTTGCGCACATCGTCGCCGGCGGCCTCGCGTGGCCCAAGGCCGGCAGCCAGCAGCAGCTCGATCAGCCCGCTATGGTCGCAGCCGATGCCGCGAATCTGCAGGTTGCCACGGTTGGTGACTTCAATTTCACCACTGGCATAACGCTCGGCCGCCGCCGCAACGGCCTCGGCCTGATCCGCCGTCAGCGCTCCGCCTGCCAGCTTGATCCGGCAGATGCCGCCGTCCAGCGCCTGGACGATGCGCCACAACCCTGGACAGGCCGAGGGACGCAGCGAAGCTTGGGGCTGGTGGGCCGATACAGGCTGGTTCAAAAGGTCACCCGGCAATCGTGAAAAGGCACTTCAGTGTAGAAGGCGCGGTATTATGCCTGCTTTGTCCGAAGGCATGAAAAGCCTGCCGGTCGGATTGCGTTGAATTGAGGAAATCCATGTCGCCCTGGCTGACAGTAGTAGGTATCGGTGAAGACGGTTTCAGTGGCCTGGGCAAGAATGCCCGGCGCGCACTGCTGGGCGCCTCACGGGTGTTTGGCGGCCAGCGCCAGCTGGATCTGCTGCCGCACTGCATCACTGGCGAACGCCTGCTCTGGCCCAGCCCTTTTTCCCTGGCGCCGGTCCTGGCCCTGCGTGGCGAACCGGTGTGCGTGCTGGCCAGCGGCGACCCGATGTTCTATGGCGTTGGCGCAAGCCTTGCGCGGCAGCTCGATGTCAGTGAAATGAACGTGCTGCCGATGCCCTCCTCCTGCGCCCTGGCCGCCGCCCGCCTGGGCTGGCCGTTGCAGGAGGTACTGAGCCTTTCGGTGGTGGCGCGGCCGATCGCGGCGCTCAACGCTCATCTGTACAGCGGCATGCGCCTGCTGGTGCTGAGCAACGATGGCAGCAGCCCGGCTGCCATCGCCGCATTGCTGCGTGAGCGCGGTTTCGGGCCGAGCCGGCTGCAGGTCTTCGAGCACCTTGGCGGCAACGCCGAACGCCGACTCGAGGGCACTGCCGAGCACTTTGCGCACACACAGGTTGCCGACTTGAACCTGATCGCCATCGAATGCCTGGCCGCACCCGATGCGCCGCGCCTGTCGCCCCTGGCCGGTCTGCCGGACAGCGCCTTCAAACACGATGGCCAGCTGACCAAGCGCGATGTGCGTGCCATTACCCTGGCGCGCCTGGCGCCGCGACCGGGTGAACTGCTCTGGGATGTCGGCGCTGGCAGCGGCTCGATCGGCATCGAGTGGATGCGCGCCCACCCCAGTTGCCGGGCGCTGGCCATCGAGTCCGATAAGGGGCGCCAGCAGTTGATCGAACACAACCGCGATGCCCTCGGCGTGCCCGGCCTGCAATTGATCCGCGGCCGCGCACCGATGGCCCTGCAGGGCCTGGAGCGCCCTGATGCCATTTTCATCGGCGGCGGCGTGACCCGCGCAGGCGTGTTGCAGCATTGCTGGGAGCAACTGCGCCCGGGCGGGCGTCTGGTGGCCAATGCCGTGACCCTGCAAAGCGAGCTGGCCCTGGTCAACTGGCGCGAGCAGCATGGCGGCGAGCTGACCCGCATCCATATCGCCCAGGCGCAACCGCTGGGCGAGTTCGATACCTGGCGCCAGGCCCTGCCGATTACCCTGCTAGAAGCGGTCAAGCCTGTCGATGCGTGACGAGACCCGGGAACAACCCGCCCCGCTGCGCAGCGGCCTGACCACCGGCAGCTGCGCCACCGCTACCAGCCTCGCAGCGGCCCGCCTGCTGCTTGCCGGCGAGGGCAATGACGCCGTGCACATCACCCTGCCCAAGGGCAAGGTGGTGCAGATGCGCCTGGAGTTCTGCCGCCTGCTGGAGGATGGCGCCGAGGCCGGCACCCTCAAGGATGCCGGCGATGACCCGGACGTTACCCACGGCGCCCTGCTTTACAGCCGCGTGCGTTTACAGGCGGAGCCTGGCGTACGCTTTGTCGCTGGCAAGGGCGTCGGCACGGTGACCCGCCCCGGGCTGGTACTGGCGGTTGGCGAGCCGGCCATCAACCCGGTACCCCGGCGGATGATGACCGAACACCTGCAGCGCCTGGCCGCCGAACACGCTTATGCAGGCGGGTTCGAGGTCACGGTGAACGTCCAGGACGGTGAAAGCCTGGCGCTGAAAACCATGAACCCGCGCCTGGGCATTCTTGGCGGCCTGTCGATCCTCGGCACCAGCGGGATTGTCCGGCCGTTCTCCTGCTCGGCCTACATTGCCTCGATCCACCAGGGCATCGACGTGGCGAAAACCAACGGTTACCAACACATCGCCGCCTGTACCGGCAACGCCAGCGAAGACACCATGCGCCGAGTCTACAACCTGCCGGAAATCGCCCTGATCGAAATGGGCGACTTTGTCGGCGCGGTGCTCAAGCACCTGCGCAAAGTGCCTGTGGATAAACTCAGCCTGTGCGGTGGCTTTGGCAAGATCAGCAAGCTGGCCGCCGGGCACATGGACCTGCACAGCCGCCATTCGAGCATCGACCTGCCGCAACTGGCCGACTGGGCGGCAGCGATCGGTGCCGACGACGCCTTGCAAGACGCGATTCGCCAGGCCAACACCAGCCAGCAGGCGCTGGCCCTGGCCAGCGCCGCCGGCGTTGCCCTGGGCGACGCGGTCTGCGCCCATGCCCTGGCCTTTGCCCGCAGCGTAGTACCGGCGCAGGTGCAGGTGGAGGTGTTTGCCATCGATCGCCAGGGTGGCATCGTTGGCCATGCGGGGGGCTTTGCATGAAACGCATCCTGTTGCTCGGCGGCATCACCGAGGCCCTGGCCATTGCCCGCACCCTGGACCCGCAGCACGTCTACAGCCTGGCCGGAATTGGCCGGGTGCCCACTGACCTGAAGTGCCAGGTGCGGGTCGGAGGCTTTGGCGGTGCCGAGGGTTTGGCCGCTTACCTGCTTGCGCACAACATCGATCTGCTGATCGACGCCACCCACCCCTACGCCGCCCGGATCAGCGCCAACGCCGCTCGCGCCGCGCAGCTCACCGGCGTGCCGTGCTGGGCTTTGCGCCGCCCGGCATGGCAAGCCCAGGCCGGCGATGACTGGCGCGAGGTGGCCGACTGGGCCGAGTTGATCGATGCCCTGCGCCCGTTCCAGCGGCCGCTGTTCACCCTCGGCCGTGAGCCGCTGCAGCATCTGCAGGAAATTCCCGCCCATCAGTTCTGGACCTTGCGCGCCCTTGAAGCCTGCCCTGGCAATGAGCGCTGCGAAGTGATCGGCGCACGCGGGCCGTTTCACCTGGACGACGAACGCGCGCTGTTCGAGCGGCGGCAGATCGATGTGCTGATCAGCAAGAACAGTGGCAGCGGGGCGACCGAACCCAAACTTGAAATCGCCAGGCAACGGCGAGTGCCGGTGTTGATCCTCAAGCGACCGGAACTGCCGCCAGTCGACAGAGAATTCTTCAGCCCTTCAGAGTTATTGGCAGACCTGCCTTGATGGATTTGCTTGCACCACAACCTGTGGGAGCGGGACTTGCCAGCGATCGACCGCAGAGCGGTCGCAATCCAGACAACACAGCTTTATCGCCTAGCCTGGCCTCATCGCTGGCAAGCCAGCCCCCACAGAAGGCGAGCTATATTTTAGGAGGTTTCTTACTGGGTTGATTTGCCCCATCCCCACCCCACTGCCTTACACTACGCCCCTCCTCACCCCGGAAGACTTCACCCATATGGAAATGCAATGGTGGATCTGGCTGGTATTCGGTTTCGGCCTTGTAGTGCTCGAACTGGTCCTGCCAACCTTCTTCATCCTCTGGTTCGGCATAGGCGCCGTGCTGGTTTCGTTCATCGCCTTTCTGGCGCCGAGCCTGCAACTCGACATGCAAATGCTGCTATGGGTGGTGTTCTCATCCATCACCACGCTGTTGTGGTTCAAGGTGTTTCGCAAGAAGCAGCCAGACACCCGCTGGACCGCCGACAGCGTGATCGGCGAGGTCGGCCTGCTCACCGCCACAGTCTCTGAATTCCAGAAAGGCCGCGTGCGCTTCCAGAAACCCATCCTGGGCAACGAGGAGTGGATCTGCGTTGCCAATGCCGAGATCCCCTCGGGCGAGCGCGTGCGCATCACCGCCATCGAAGGCAATACCGCCCGGGTTACCCGGGCCTGATCAGCAAAAAAGGAAGCTTTGACTCATGACCAGCCTTATCGTCGTCGGCACGATCGCCGCATTCGCCCTCCTCACCCTGTTCAAGGGCGTGCGCATCGTGCCCCAGGGCGAGGAGTGGATCGTCGAGCGCCTGGGCCGCTACCACAGCACCCTCAAGCCAGGCCTGAACCTGCTGATCCCGTACATGGACGTGGTCGCCTACCGCCTGCCGACCAAGGACATCATCCTCGATGTACAGCAGCAGGAAATCATTACCCGCGACAACGCGGTGATCGTCGCCAACGCCCTGTGCTTCGCCAAGGTCGTCGACCCGCAGAAGGCCGCCTACGGTGTCCAGGACTTCACCTTCGCAGTGACCAGCCTGACCATGACCTCGCTGCGCGCCATCGTCGGCGCCATGGACCTGGACGAAGCGCTGTCGAGCCGCGAACAGATTAAGGCGCGCCTGCGCGAAGCCATGTCCGAGCAGACCGAAGACTGGGGCGTGACCGTGCGCTCGGTAGAGATCCAGGACATCAAGCCGTCGCAGAACATGCAGGCGGCCATGGAGCGCCAGGCCGCCGCCGAGCGTGAACGTAAAGCCGACGTCACCCGGGCCGAAGGCGCCAAGCAGGCCGCCATCCTTGAAGCCGAAGCGCGCCAGCAGGCAGCCAAGCTCGACGCCGAAGCGCAGATCAACCTCGCCGAAGCCTCGGCGCGTTCGATCACCCTGGTCAAGGACGCGGTGGGTACCGAGATCACCCCGGCAATGTACCTGCTGGGCGAGCGTTACATCGGCGCCATGGAGAGCCTTGCCAGCAGCGACAACGCCAAGGTCGTGGTGCTGCCCGCCGACCTGCAGGAAACCGTGCGCGGGCTGATGGGCCGCAACAAGCAGGCCTGATGCTGGCCGGGTGTGCGGCACTTCACCGCACCCCCGGTAATTTTCCCTATACTGGGCGTTACAATAGCCACCTCTGATTCCTGACCGGATCTTTCCATGTCCCCATATCGGCCCGCCATTGCCTGGATCGCCTGCTTCGCAGTGCTGTTCAATCTGCTGGCCATGCCGTTGGCGTCCGCAGCCCCCAAGGGGCCGGCCGAACAACTGCTATGGGGCGCCTTCTGTTCGAGTGTCGGCGGCAAGGCCAAGGCGCAAATCATTGCCCTGGGCAAGATCGACCTCGGCCAGCAAGGCGATGATCACTCCAGCATGCAGCACTGCTGGTGCTGCTCTGGCGCAGCGCCCTTGCTGGCATTGCCTGGCCACCCACCACGCTTGCTGATGCCCAGCCAGGATTTCGCCCGTGCGCCTGCGCTGCTTGCCATCCACCAGCCAACACCCCGGCAACAGTGGCCGGCCCTCAACCCACGCGCCTCCCCTCTGGTCTGAGTTCACTGCGCTACCTGCTGCGAACCTGAATCGACTGGAGAATCACCATGTTCAAGAACGCCCTGCTGCTGGCCGCACTGATGCTGCCGGCGACCTTTGCCAATGCCCATGAATACACCGTAGGCGAGCTGCATATCGCTCACCCGTGGTCGCAGGAACTGCCGCCCAACGCGCCCAACGTGGCGGCCTATTTCGTCGTGCATAACAACGGCAAGACGGCCGACACCCTGCTCAGCGTCAACAGCCCGATCAGCGACGATGCCCAGTTGCACGAGCATGTGCACAAGGACGGCCTGATGAAAATGCAGCAGGTACAGAGCGTCGACGTCCCTGCCGGTGGCGACCTGAAGTTCGCCCCCGGTGCCTACCACGTGATGCTGATGCAGCCCAAGGACCGCAGCCTGCTGGCTGATGGCAAGCGCTTCCCGCTGACCCTGCATTTCAAGAACGCCGGTGATATCACCGTCGAGGTCGCGGTACAGAAGCAGGCACCCGAGGAAGCCGCCCACAGCCATTGATCGCTGAAGGCTGCCCGGCGTGACGATCGCCCGCAGCAGGTTCAGCCACACCGCGCGTCCTGAGTCGAGGACGGTTCGCGGCAGCTGGCTGAGCCTGTTCGCCATGTTGATGATCTTTATCGGCCCACTGGTTTCCCAGTCGATGCCGATGGATCACCGTGCCATGCCGGCCGGCATGAGCATGGACAGCGCTGCCGATTATTGCCATGCCGACAGCCACCACGGTGGCAGCCCGGCGCTGAAGGTGATCTGGGAGAAATGCGGCTATTGCAGCCTGTTCTTCCATTGCCCGGCGCTGCCCCAGGCCCTGAGCCTGCTCAACACCGAAGCCGTTCCCGCCAGCCACCGACTGCTCGTCCACCCGCGCCAGGGCCATGCCCGGCAGACGGTATTCCCCGGCGCCCGCAGCCGCGCGCCGCCTTCCCCCATCGTCGTCTGAGCCCACTACCTGCGCCCGAAGTCCGGCAACTGCCGTCGACTGCGCGCACCCTTATGACTGATCGATGTTGGAATCATTATGTCCGGCTGCACCGCTGTTTTTCGTCTGTCCCTGCAAGGGACCATCGCCGTGATCTGCGGCACCCTGCTCAGCCCCCTGGCCCTGGCCGCCAACCAGGCCCAGGACACGCATGTCCATGACCAGGCCGAACTGAGCCCGACGGTGATCACCGCCGTGGCTCCCAGCTCGCCACTGACCATCGTCACCAACCCCAAGGACCCACGCCAGCCGGTACCGGCCAGTGATGGCGCCGACTACCTGAAAACCATCCCGGGCTTTTCGGCCATTCGCGCTGGTGGCACCAATGGTGACCCGGTCCTGCGCGGCATGTTCGGCTCACGCCTGAACATCCTCACCAACGGCGGCGTGATGCTCGGCGCCTGCCCCAACCGCATGGATGCCCCGACTTCGTACATCTCGCCGGAAACCTACGACCGCCTGACCGTGATCAAGGGCCCGCAAAGCGTGATCTGGGGCCCGGGCGCCTCGGCCGGGACCATCCTCTTTGACCGCGAGCCGGAAAAATTCGGCGAGCTCGGCAGCCGCGTCAACGCCAGCCTGCTGGGTGGCTCCAACGGCCGCTTCGACAAGGTGCTGGATGCCGCCGCCGGCAATCGCTACGGCTATGCGCGTTTCGTCGGCAACCAGTCGCGCTCCGATGACTATGAAGACGGTAATGGCGACACCGTGCCGTCGCGCTGGGACAAATGGAACGGTGACGTCGCCCTGGGCTGGACGCCGGACGCCGACACCCTGGTGGAACTGACCGCCGGCAAGGGCGACGGTGAAGCCCGCTACGCCGGGCGCGGCATGGACGGCTCGCAGTTCAAGCGCGAAAGCCTTGGCCTGCGTTTCGAGAAGTCCAACATCGGCGAGGTCTGGGACAAGCTCGAAGCCCAGGTCTACTACAACTATGCCGACCACGTGATGGACAACTACAGCCTGCGCACGCCCTCGGGCATGGGCATGATGGGCATGCCGATGGTCAGCAACGTCGACCGACGGACCCTTGGCGGGCGAATCAAGGGCACTTGGCGCTGGGATGACCTGCAACTGATCAGCGGCATCGACGCGCAGACCAACGAACACCGCCAACGCGGCGGCATGGGCATCGATGCGCACAAGCACATGGCCTGGACCAAGGACGCCGACTTCCACAACTACGGGGTGTTCGGCGAACTGACCTGGTACGCCGCCGAACAGGACCGGCTGATCACCGGCGCGCGCCTGGACCGTGCCTCGGCCAAGGACTACCGAGCCACCAGCGCCACTCGCGACAATACCCGCGCCGATACCCTGCCCAGCGGTTTTATCCGCTACGAGCATGACCTGGTGGACGTTCCCGCCACCACCTACGTCGGCCTCGGCCACGCCCAGCGCTTTCCCGACTACTGGGAGCTGTTCTCGCCCAAGTCCGGTCCGGCCGGTTCAGTCAACGCCTTCGACAGTATCAAGCCGGAGAAAACCACCCAGCTCGACTTCGGCATCCAGTACCAGACCGAGACCATCGACGCCTGGGCCTCGGGCTATGTCGGGCAGATTCGCGATTACATCCTCTTCGACTACCGGCCGGGGATGATGGGCATGCCCAGCTCGCGCGCGCAGAACATCGACGCGCGGATCATGGGCGGCGAACTGGGCGCGGCGTACAAGTTGACCAGCAACTGGAAAGCCGACGCCACCCTCGCCTACGCGTGGGGCAAGAACAGCAGCGACGGCAAGGCACTGCCGCAGATGCCACCGCTGGAAAGCCGCCTGGGCCTGACCTACAGCCGTGATGTGTGGAGCGCCGGCGCCTTGTGGCGCCTGGTCGCGGCACAAAACCGCATCGCCGAGAATTCCGGCAACGTGGTGGGCAAGGACTATGAGAAGAGCGGCGGTTTCGGCGTGTTCTCGCTCAACGGCGCCTACAAGGTCAGCAACAACCTCAAACTCAGTGCCGGGGTCGACAACCTGTTCGACAAGGCGTACGCCGAGCACTTGAACCTGGCGGGCAATGCCGGCTTCGGCTTCCCGGCCAGCGACCCGCAGCCGATCAATGAGCCGGGGCGTACGTTCTGGACCAAGGTCGACCTGAGTTTCTGACCCACCCCGGGCGCGATTACTGATCGCGCCTTCCCCAGGCAACACGGGAGCGGGCTTGCCCCGCGAGACCCTGCGACTGAAGAACCGCTATCGCGGGGCAAGGCGAATCGCCACGCCGCCGCTCCTACAGCAAATCCGTTAACATAGGCCCCCGCTTTTTCAGGCCCGCAGGACCTTGATGAGTACCCTGAGTATCAGCGACCTGTACTGGTCGCCCCTGGGCCACGGCCACTGCCACCACCAGTTCCAGCTGCGCGCCGTTGAGCTGCAGGTCGGCGTCGGCGAGTTCGTCGGCCTGATCGGCCCCAACGGCAGCGGCAAGACCAGCCTGCTGCGCTGCGCCTACCGCTTCAACAAGCCGGAACGCGGCCAGGTGCGCCTGGGCGCACATGACCTGTGGCAGCAGTCTTCGCGCTGGTGCGCCCAGCGCATTGCCGTGGTGCTGCAGGAGTTTCCCGATGCCTTCGGCCTGAATGTCGAGGAAGTCGTCGCCATGGGCCGCACGCCCCATAAAGGCCTGTTCGACGGCGACAGTCACGCGGATCGCCAGTTGGTGCAACAGGCCTTGCAGGCGGTCGGCCTGCAGGGTTTTGATGACCACACCTTCGCCAGCCTGTCCGGCGGCGAGAAGCAGCGAGTGATCCTCGCCCGCGCCCTGGTCCAGCAACCCCAGGTGTTGATCCTCGATGAGCCGACCAACCACCTCGACCCCCGTTATCAGCTGGAGCTGTTGCAGCAGGTGCGGCGCCTGGGCATTGGCACCCTGGCGAGCATCCATGACTTGAACCTGGCTGCGGCCTTCTGTGATCGCCTGTATGTGCTCGATCACGGGCGCATCGTCGCCAGCGGCACGCCTGACCAGGTGCTGACTGCCGAGTTGCTGCAGGAGGTGTTCGGCGTGCAAGCGCTGATCGACCGCCACCCTCTGGCTGACCACCCACGCCTTACCTGGATAACCCAGCGATGATTCGATCCACCCTGCTGCTCGGCCTGGCCTTGCTGCTGGCCAGCCCCGGCGTTTTCGCCGAGGCGACCCAATACCCGTTGACCGTGCAGAGCTGCAACCGCCAGGTGACCTTCACCCAAGCCCCGGAGCATGCCCTGAGCCATGACATCAACATGACCCAGATGATGCTCGCCCTCGGCCTGCGCTCGCGCATGGTCGGCTACAGCGGCGTCAGCGGCTGGAAGGCGGTGACCCCGCAGTTGCGCAAGCAACTCGACGGCCTGCCGGAACTGGCGGCCAAGTACCCGTCGGTGGAAACCCTGCTCAACGCCAATGTCGACTTCCTGTTCGCCGGCTGGGACTACGGCATGCGCGTCGGTGGCGACCTGACGCCACAGAGCCTGGCGCCGCTGGGCATCCCGGTCTATGAGTTGACCGAGTCCTGCGCCTTTGTCATGAAGCGCCCGGCCGCGAGCCTGGATGACACCTATACCGACCTGCGCAACCTCGGCAGGATCTTCGACGTGCAGGAACGCGCCGAGCGACTGATCGGTGAGATGCAACAGCGCGTCGCCGTGGTCCAGCAGCACTTGCCGGCACAGCGCCCACGGGTGTTTCTCTACGACAGCGGCGAAGACCGGGCCATGACCTCCGGGCGCCTGGGCATGCCCGAGGCGCTGATCGCCGCAGCGGGCGGGCGCAATGTGCTCGACGACATCGAGGCCAGCTGGACCCGGGTCAACTGGGAGAGCGTGGTCGAACGCAACCCCGAGGTGATCGTCATCGTCGACTATGGCGAAGTCAGCGCCGCGCAGAAGCAGGCGTTTCTCCAACAGCACCCAGCCCTGCAATCGGTCGATGCGATCCGCAACAAGCGCTTCGTGGTCATTCCTTACGTAGCGGCCACGCCAAGCCTTGAGAACGTCGAAGCCATCGAGACCATCGCCAAGAGCCTGCACGGCGCATGAGGTCCGCAAGCGCCCGTCATCGCCTGTTGCTGCTCGGGCTGTTCGCCCTGCTGCTGGTCTCCTGCGTGGTCTCCCTGGGCTTCGGCTCGGCACCGGTGCCGGTCGAGGTGGTCTGGCGGGTCCTGCTGTTCAAGCTGTTCGGCGTTACCGGCGAAGCGCCTGCATGGAGCACCGGCCAGGAGCATATCGTCTGGTTGATTCGCGTGCCGCGCATGCTCCTGGCGGCGCTGGTCGGCGGCGGCCTGGCGATGATTGGCGCCGTACTGCAGGCCGTGACCCGCAACCCGCTGGCCGACCCGCACCTGCTCGGCGTCACCTCCGGGGCAACACTCGGTGCAGTACTGGTGGTGCTGCATATCGGTGAACTGCTGGGTGTGTTGACCTTGCCCCTGGCGGCCTTCATCGGTGCCCTGTGCAGCATGCTGCTGGTGCTGGCCATCGCCAGCCGCCACGGCCGCCTGGACAGCGACCGTCTGCTGCTCTGCGGCGTGGCGGTGGCCTTTGTGATGATGGCAGCGGCTAACCTGCTGCTGTTTCTCGGTGATCACCGGGCAAGCTCGGCGGTGATGTTCTGGATGCTCGGCGGCCTGGGCCTGGCGCGCTGGGAGCTGCTGCCGATTCCGGCCATCAGCGTGTTGCTGGGGCTGGCCTTGCTGCTGGGCATGGCCCGCTCGCTGAACGCGCTGATGGCCGGTGAGCAGACCGCCGTGACCCTTGGCCTGAATGCGCGCAAGGTCCGTCTGCTGGCGTTTCTGATCTGTTCGCTGTTGACCGGCGTGCTGGTGGCGATCAGTGGCTCGATCGGCTTTGTCGGCTTGATGGTGCCGCACATCGCCCGGCGCCTGGTCGGTGCCGAGCACAGCCGCCTGCTGCCGGTGTGCCTGCTGCTGGGCAGCCTGTTCCTGATCTGGGTCGACGTCGCCGCGCGCACGTTGATCTCGCCCGAGGACCTGCCCATCGGCATCGCCACCGCCGCCATTGGTGGCTTGTTCTTTATCGGCCTGATGCGCCGACGTTGATCGCGGTCAACACCGCCGGCGCCTTGAGACGTATTGTCGCGCTAGCGCCAGGAAGGCGCGTGTTAGCCTAGCGGCGCACAAAAAGACTGAACTCAACGGAATGCCTGCCGATGACTGTGAACCTGCCCCCGCAACACCCCGTTCCCGATGACCATGACCACCTGCAACGCAGCCTGTCCAACCGCCATATCCAACTGATCGCCATCGGTGGCGCCATCGGCACCGGCCTGTTCATGGGCTCGGGCAAGACCATCAGCCTGGCCGGTCCGTCGATCATCTTCGTCTACATGATCATCGGTTTCATGCTGTTCTTCGTCATGCGTGCCATGGGCGAACTGCTGCTGTCGAACCTCAACTACAAGTCGTTCATCGATTTCTCCGCCGACCTGCTCGGGCCCTGGGCCGGCTACTTTACCGGCTGGACCTACTGGTTCTGCTGGATCATCACCGGCATCGCCGATGTCATCGCGATCTCGGCCTATTCGCAGTTCTGGTTCCCTGACTTGCCGCAATGGGCGCCGGCGATTGCCTGTGTCGGCCTGCTGCTGTCACTGAACCTGATCACGGTGAAGATGTTCGGCGAAATCGAGTTCTGGTTCGCCATGATCAAGATCGTCGCTATCGTCGCCCTGGTCGGCACCGGTCTGTACATGGTCATGGCCGGCTTCCAGTCGCCCGCCGGGCGCACCGCCGACATTGCCAACCTGTGGAATGACCAGGGCATGTTCCCCCATGGCCTGATGGGCTTTTTTGCCGGTTTCCAGATTGCCGTGTTCGCCTTCGTCGGCATCGAACTGGTGGGCACCACCGCCGCCGAAGCGAAGAACCCGGAGCGCAACCTGCCGCGGGCAATCAACTCGATCCCGGTGCGCATCATCGTCTTCTACGTGCTGGCGCTGATCACCATCATGGCGGTCACGCCATGGCGCGACGTGGTGCCCGGCAAGAGCCCGTTCGTGGAACTGTTCGTGCTCGCCGGCCTGCCGGCGGCGGCCAGCATCATCAACTTCGTGGTGCTGACCTCGGCGGCCTCGTCGGCCAACAGCGGCGTGTTCTCCACCAGCCGCATGCTCTTCGGCCTGGCCCAGCAGGGTGATGCACCCCGCAGCTTCGAACACCTTTCCAGCCGCAAGGTGCCGGCCAACGGCCTGTACTTCTCCTGCACCTGCCTGCTGCTGGGCGCCGCACTGATATATGTGGTCCCCGACCTGATCGAAGCCTTCACCCTGGTGACCACGGTATCGGCGATCCTGTTCATGTTCGTCTGGACCCTGATCCTGCTGTCTTACCTGAGCTACCGCAAGCAGCGCGCGGCGCTGCACCAGGCCTCGAAGTACAAGATGCCTGGCGGGCGCTTGATGTGCTGGGTGTGCCTGGCGTTCTTCGCCTTCATCCTGGTGCTGCTGGGCCTGGAGCACGATACCCGCCAGGCGCTGATCGTCACGCCGCTGTGGTTCGTGTTGCTGACCGTGACCTACCAGTTCGTGCGGCGTAACCGCGCGCTGCTGATGGCCAGCGCCGACAGCTGATCAGCCGAACTACAGGCCGCCCTGCTCGTACGCCGCCGCCACACTGTCCCACAGCTGTTCCAGTACGGCGGCGGCCTCGGCGCGCTGTGCCTCGCTCGGGCCGTCGATGAACTCACTGCGGCCCTGGCCAAGGCTCAGGCAGGCATCGATGCCATTGCCCCAGATGTACGAATAGATCAGCAGAAAACTGTCCGAATCGACGTCGGCGTAGTGCGCGACCTGCCGCAGGGGCGCCAGCAGTTGCAGCATCTCGCCATAATTGTCAGTGAACTCCAGCACGGCGAACGTCCACACCCCGGCCTGCTCATCGTAATGACTGCGGCTACCCGGGGAGAACTCAACCCAACCTGCGATCAGGTCGCCCAGGCTGCAGGTAGTGGATCGATCCAGGTCATGGGCGGACAGCTCACCCGCCCCGTAGGCGTCCTTGCTGTCATACCAGCGTTGCCAATCATCGAACTGCCGCGGGTTGGCCACCGGCGCGCTCATAACCGCCTGATAGGCAGCGGGGCTGAGGTTACAGCGAATGTACAGCGACGAAGCTTCCATCGGGTCTGTCCTTGTTCCGTGGGTGAGGGTTGATTAAAACGAGCGCAGGGCAGCTCAGCGTTGTGCCGCCTTGAACAGTTCGGCCAGCACTGCATCGGCCTCCTGACGTTGGGCCGGCGTCGGTGCCTTGGCAAACTGGCTGCGACCGTTGAGGGTCAGGTAGGCGTCGTCGCCGTTGCCCCAGATGTACGAGTAGACCAGCATGAAACTGTCGGAGTCGGCCGCGCAATAGGGTGCGACGCTGCGTAGCGGCGCCAGCAGGGAGATCATCTCGCCGTAGTTATCGCTGAACTGCAACAGGGCGAAACGCCAGGCGCCCGCCTTCTCGTCGTACTCCGAGTACGTGCCCCAACCAGTGACGCCGACCAGCTCTCTAAGGTTTCGCGCCACCAGCGGCCGCAGGTCTTCACTCCTGACCTTGCCCGGGCCATACATCCCATGGCTGTCGAACCATTGCTGCCAATCATCGAAGGCTGGCGCCCCGCCCGGCGGGGCGGCCTTGACCTCGGCGTACTGGGCAGCGGTCATGTTGCAGCGAAAATACAGCGAGGACGGCTCGCTGGCCTGCACCTGCCCCACTGCGGTCCACAAGCCGGCCACCAGCATCCCTGCACGCACGTGTCTGTTCACTGTCATCGTCCCTGAACGGTGTTGAAGGCGGCGATGATACCCGCGCGAACCAAAGCTGTGCAGACAAGTTTGCAGCGCACAGGTCCCGGCGCCATCACGGTGCAGGCACGCTTCATTGCCATCGCAAATCCCCATGAAACCCCTGTCCCAGACAACCTCGCGCTACCCGGCACAGCCCTTGCTAACGCTCTTGGGCGAAGTCGCCATCTGCCCAACAGAACATCCGATTCCATGGAGAGAGCACTATGAAGCGTCGCAGTCTGATCAAGGCCTTTACCCTCAGCGCGTCCATCGCGGCCATGGGCCTGAGCTGGAGCATCCAGGCCGCCGAGACCATCAAGGTCGGCATCCTGCACTCGCTGTCGGGGACCATGGCGATTTCCGAGACCTCGCTCAAGGACATGGCCCTGATGACCATCGAGCAGATCAACGCCAAGGGTGGGGTCAACGGCAAGCTGCTGGAGCCGGTGGTGGTCGACCCGGCCTCGAACTGGCCGCTGTTCGCCGAAAAGGGCCGCCAGCTGCTGACCCAGGACAAGGTCGCGGTGGTGTTCGGCTGCTGGACTTCGGTGTCGCGCAAGTCAGTACTGCCGGTGTTCGAAGAGCTCAATGGCCTGCTGTTCTACCCGGTGCAGTATGAGGGCGAAGAGATGTCGCCGAACGTCTTCTACACCGGTGCCGCACCCAACCAGCAGGCGATCCCGGCGGTGGAATACCTGATGAGCGAAGACGGCGGCGGCGCCAAGCGCTACTTCCTGCTGGGTACCGACTACGTCTACCCGCGCACCACCAACAAGATCCTGCGCGCCTTCCTGCACAGCAAGGGCGTGGCCGACAAGGACATCGAAGAGGTCTACACGCCGTTCGGCCACAGCGATTACCAGACCATCGTCGCCAACATCAAGAAGTTCTCCGCCGGCGGCAAGACCGCGGTCATCTCCACGGTCAACGGCGACTCCAACGTGCCGTTCTACAAGGAACTGGCCAACCAGGGCCTGAAAGCCACCGACGTGCCGGTGGTGGCCTTTTCGGTGGGCGAGGAAGAACTGCGCGGCATCGACACCAAGCCGTTGGTCGGGCACCTGGCGGCGTGGAACTACTTCGAGTCGGTGGATAACCCGGTCAACAGCCAGTTCGTCGCCGATTGGAAAGCCTACGCCAAGGCCAAGAACCTGCCAGGCGCCGACAAGGCGGTGACCAACGACCCGATGGAGGCCACCTACGTCGGCATTCATATGTGGGCCCAGGCGGTCGAGAAAGCCAAGTCCACCGATGTCGACAAGGTCCGCGAAGCCCTGGCCGGGCAGACCTTCAAGGCGCCGTCGGGCTACACCCTGACCATGGACAAGAGCAATCACCACCTGCACAAGCCGGTGATGATCGGCGAGATCCAGGATGACGGTCAGTTCAACGTGGTCTGGGAAACCGGGCAGCCGCTGCGTGCGCAGCCATGGAGCCCGTTCATCCCGGGCAACGACAAGCGGCCGGATTATGCGGTGAAGGGCAACTGAGCCACCGGGGCCGCTTGGCGGCCCATCGCTGGCAAGCCAGCGCCCACAAGGACCGCGTCTCCCCACAGACACTGCATGTACCTGTGGGAGCTGGCTTGCCAGCGATGAGGCCCTGAGAAACTCCACAACCGCGACGGATCCCGCTATGCCCAAGGCCCTCCAGCGCCTCCTCCTCGGTCTGCTCCTGCTGCTGCCGCTAGCCGCCCCGGCAGCCGACGCAGACTACTTCATCGCCGCCAAGGCCAATGAGCAGGCGCGCCTGCTCCAGGACTGGGCGGCGCAACCGGACCCGGCCCGCGTTGAACTGCTGAGCGCTCTGCAACAAGGCCGCATCGCCGCCGGCGACACCCGCAAACTGCGCCTGAACAACCGCTTGCGCGGGCTTGTGGATAACGCCCTGGCCAGCCATCAGTTGCTCAGCGCAGATAGCACAGTGCGCCTGGCGGCTGCCCAGCAATTGCAGAAAAGCGCCCAGCCGGCCCAAGTCGCCTTCCTCGACCGGCGCTTCGCCAGCGAAGCCGATGCCGCCGTCCATGCGGCATTGGCCCTGGCCCTGGCCAACCTGCAACTGGTCGACAGCGACCCGGCCGTGCGCCTGGCGGCGGTGCGCCTGCTCGGCGAAACCGGCGACCCGATGGCCCGCACCCGATTGGAGGCGCTGCTCGAACCCGGTGTCGAGAGCAACGCCGGCGTGCGTACCGCAGCCGAAACCAGCCTGGCCCAGGTCAAGCGCAAGCTGCTGTTTGGCGAGCTGCTCGGCCAGGCCTTCAGCGGCCTGTCGCTGGGTTCGATCCTGTTGCTCGCGGCCCTGGGCCTGGCCATCACCTTCGGCCTGCTCGGGGTGATCAACATGGCCCACGGCGAGATGCTCATGCTCGGCGCCTACGCCACCTATGTCGTGCAGGTCCTGGTGCAACGCTACGTGCCCGAGGCCATCGTGTTCTACCCGCTGATCGCCCTGCCGGTGGCCTTCGCCGTCAGTGCCGGGGTCGGCATGCTCCTGGAGCGCACGGTGATCCGCCACCTGTATGGCCGCCCGCTGGAAACCCTGCTGGCCACCTGGGGCATCAGCCTGATCCTGATCCAGGCCATCCGCCTGCTGTTCGGCGCACAGAACGTCGAAGTGGCCAACCCGGCCTGGCTCTCCGGTGGCATCCAGGTGCTGCCCAACCTGGTGCTGCCCTACAGCCGCCTGGTGATCATCGCCTTCGCGCTGTTCGTGGTGCTGCTGACCTGGTTGCTGCTCAACCGCACGCGCCTGGGCCTGAACGTGCGTGCCGTCACCCAGAACCGCAACATGGCCGCCTGCTGCGGCGTACCGACCGGGCGTGTGGACATGCTTGCCTTTGGCCTCGGCTCCGGTATCGCCGGGCTCGGTGGCGTGGCCCTGAGCCAGATCGGCAACGTCGGCCCGGACCTGGGCCAGAGCTACATCATCGACTCGTTCCTGGTGGTGGTGCTGGGCGGCGTCGGGCAACTGGCCGGTAGCCTCTGGGCGGCCTTTGGCCTGGGCATCGCCAACAAACTGCTGGAGCCGCAGATCGGTGCAGTGCTCGGCAAGATCCTCATCCTTGCGCTGATCATTCTGTTCATCCAGAAACGCCCGCAAGGCCTCTTCGCGCTCAAGGGACGGGTAATCGACTGATGAACCAGCCTCTGCTTGTTACCGCCAGCCAGAAGGCCGGCCCGCGCTGGACCCTGGCCATCGGCACCACGGTGCTACTGGTGCTGCTGGCCCTGCCAGTGCTGTCATTGCTGCCCGCCGGGCACAGCCTGCAAGTCTCGGCCTACAGCCTGACCCTGGTCGGCAAGATTCTCTGCTACGCCATCATCGCCCTGGCCCTGGACCTGGTCTGGGGCTATGCCGGGTTGCTGTCGCTGGGCCATGGCCTGTTCTTCGCCCTCGGCGGCTATGCCATGGGCATGTACCTGATGCGCGAAGCGTCTGGTGATGGCCTGCCAGCGTTCATGACCTTCCTGTCGTGGAGCGAACTGCCCTGGTACTGGGCCGGCACCCAGCACTTTGCCTGGGCCCTGTGCCTGGTGGTGCTGGCGCCGGGTTTGCTGGCGCTGGTGTTCGGCTACTTCGCCTTCCGTTCGCGGATCAAGGGCGTGTACTTCTCGATCATGACCCAGGCCCTGACCTTCGCCGGCATGCTGCTGTTCTTTCGCAACGAGACCGGCTTTGGCGGCAACAACGGCTTCACCCATTTTCGCAGCATCCTCGGCTTTGAAATCACCGCGCAAAGCACCCGCGCGGTGCTGTTCCTGCTCACCGTCGCCTTGCTGGTGGCCAGCCTGTACCTGGGCTGGCGCCTGGCCCGGAGCAAGTTCGGCCGGGTCCTGACCGCCCTGCGCGATGCCGAGAACCGCCTGATGTTCTGCGGCTACGACCCGCGCGGTTTCAAGTTGTTCGTCTGGGTGCTGAGCGCGGTGCTGTGCGGTCTGGCCGGGGCCTTGTACGTGCCGCAGGTGGGCATCATCAACCCTAGCGAGATGTCGCCGACCAACTCCATCGAAGCTGCCGTGTGGGTCGCCCTCGGCGGACGCGGCACACTGATCGGGCCGCTGCTGGGGGCCGGCCTGGTCAACGGCATGAAGAGCTGGTTCACCGTGGCCTTTCCCGAGTACTGGCTGTTCTGCCTCGGAGCGCTGTTCATCCTGGTGACCCTGTACCTGCCACGGGGCGTGGTCGGTCTGCTGAACAAAAGGGGCGAACAATGAGAGCCATCCCACTACCGCCGGTGCACCCGGAATTCATGCTCGAACCGATCCTCGACGCTGGCAGCGGCCGCGATGCCATCGGCCTCGGCCAGCGCCGCGGCGAAGGCCTGGAGGTGCGCCACGGCACGCTGCTGACCCTGGAAGACATCAACGTCAGCTTCGACGGTTTCAAGGCGCTGAACAACCTCAACCTGTACATCGGCGTCGGTGAGCTGCGCTGCATCATCGGCCCCAACGGTGCCGGCAAGACCACCCTGATGGATGTGATCACCGGCAAGACCCGCCCTACCAGCGGCAAGGCCTGGTTCGGCGACACCCTGGACCTGACGCGCATGAGCGAGGTACAGATCGCCCAGGCCGGAATCGGCCGCAAGTTCCAGAAGCCGACGGTGTTCGAGGCCCTGAGCGTGTTCGAGAACCTGGAGCTGGCGCAGAAGGCCGACAAGTCGGTGCTGGCCAGCCTGCTGGCGCGCCTGAGCGGCGAGCAGCGCGAGCGCATCGACGAGATCCTGCAGACCATTGGCCTGAGCGCTTCGGCCCAGCGCCCGGCCGGTTTGCTCTCCCACGGCCAGAAGCAGTTCCTGGAGATCGGCATGCTGCTGATGCAGGACCCGCAGTTACTGCTGCTGGATGAGCCGGTGGCGGGCATGACCGATGCCGAAACCGAATTCACCGCCGAACTGTTCAAAAGCCTGGCCGGCAAGCATTCGCTGATGGTGGTCGAGCATGACATGGGCTTTGTCGGCAGCATCGCCGACCACGTCACCGTGCTGCACCAGGGCAGTGTGCTGGCCGAAGGGTCGCTGGAACAGGTGCAGGCGGATGACCGGGTGATCGAGGTCTACCTCGGGCGATGAGGCCAACAAAGGACGACAACATGCTGAAAATCGACTCACTGCACCAATACTACGGCGGCAGCCACATCCTGCGCGGCTTGTCGTTCGAGGCCAAGGTCGGTGAAGTCACCTGCCTGTTAGGCCGCAATGGCGTCGGCAAGACCACCCTGCTGCGCTGCCTGATGGGCCTGCTGCCCACCCGCGAAGGCAGCGTGCACTGGGAAGGCCAGGCGATCACCACACTCAAGCCGCACCAGCGGGTGCACGCCGGCATTGCCTACGTGCCCCAGGGCCGCGAGATTTTCCCGCGCCTGAGCGTCGAGGAGAACCTGCTGATGGGCCTGTCGCGCTTTGGCGCCAGCCAGGCCCACAGCGTGCCGGCGTTCATCTACGAGCTGTTCCCGGTGCTGCTGCAGATGAAACAGCGCCGTGGCGGCGACCTCTCCGGTGGCCAGCAACAACAACTGGCCATCGGCCGCGCCCTGGCCAGCCAGCCGCGCCTGCTGATCCTCGACGAGCCCACCGAAGGCATTCAGCCTTCAGTCATCAAGGAGATCGGCGCGGTCATCAGCACGCTTGCCGCCCGTGGCGACATGGCGATCCTGCTGGTCGAGCAGTTCTACGACTTTGCCGCGGAGCTTGCCGACCAGTACCTGGTGATGTCACGCGGTGAAATCATCCAGGCCGGGCGTGGCGAAAATATGGAAGCCGAGGGTGTGCGCGGCCTGGTAACCATTTAACCTGAGCCGATCACCGTGCCCCTGTTCGAGAACCTGCCATGACTTACCTGTTGCGCGATGCAGTGCCTGCCGACCTGACGGGCATTCGCGATATCTATAACGACGCCGTGCTCAACACCACGGCGATCTGGAACGAGCAAGCGGTCGATCTGGGCAACCGCCAAGCCTGGTTCGATGCTCGCCAGGCCCAGGGTTATCCGATCCTGGTGGCGGTGAACGCTGCCAACGAGGTACTCGGCTATGCTTCATTTGGCGACTGGCGGCCGTTCGAAGGTTTTCGCCATACCGTCGAGCACTCGGTGTACATCCGCAGTGACCAGCGCGGCAACGGCCTGGGGCCCAAGCTGATGCAGGCGCTGATCGAACGGGCCCGCGCCTGCAACAAACACGTAATGGTCGCCGCCATCGAAAGCGGCAACGCCGCCTCGATTCGCCTGCATCAGCGCCTGGGCTTCACCTTCAACGGGCAGATGCCCCAGGTCGGGGTGAAGTTTGGTCGCTGGCTGGACCTGACCTTCATGCAGTTGATCCTCAGCCCCGATGCCCCGCCCCCGACAATGGAGTGACGCCTGTGAATGCTGCGCAGCTTAATCGTGTGACCCATGAAAGCTTTGCCTACTACCGCGACGGCCTGGTGGCGTTGCTGCTCGATGCCGTGCAACACGGCGCCTCGGTGGGGTTTCTGGCCGATATCGATGCGCAGCAGGCCGAGGGCTATTTCGAGGAGGTGCGCCAGCGCCTGGTCAGCGGTGAGCTGTTGCTGTGGGTGGTGGGCAAGGACAAGGAAGTGCTGGGCAGTGTCCAGCTGGGCTTGTGCCTTAAGCCCAATGGTTTGAACCGGGCTGAAGTGCAAAAGCTGCTGGTGCACAGCGCGGCACGGCACCGGGGCCTTGGCCAGCAACTGATGCAGGCGCTGGAAACGACGGCGCGGCAGAAGCAGCGCGGCATGCTGTACCTGGATACCGAAGCAGGCTCGGGGGCCGAAGCTTTTTATCGGTCGCAGGGGTACAGCAAGGCCGGGGAGATTCCTGATTATGCCTGTGGGCCGGACGGGATCTATCGGGCAACGGCGCTGTACTACAAATTGCTCTAGGTCTTCAGGGCCAATCGCCGGCAAGGCCGGCTCCCACAGGGTACTGCATGCACAGGGCCAGTGTGGGAGCCGGCCTTGCCGGCGATCGGTCGCGCAGCGCAGGCAATGAACTCAGCCCTGCACAAACCGCCCCAAACGTTGCCTGAGCATGCTGTTCTCGCTGCGCAGTTGCTGCACTTCCTCCAGCAGCTCCAGGGCCAGCGCGACCCCTTCCCACTCCAGTTGCAGATCGTGGTGCAGCTTGGCCGCGCGCTTGGCCAGCACCGGCGCCTGATCGTCAAACAGCCAGTCTTCCGGCGTTCGCCCGGAAGGCTCGACAATGCCGTGTTCGACGATTTCGATCACGTAGGCCGCCGGCAGATCGGCTTCCTGACAGAGGGTCTGCATGTCCAGTTGAACGACCAGGGTACTGCTCATGATCAGCTACTCCATTGTGTCCTCGGGTTGAATGCGGCCTTTTCCGACAACTTGGTCCACAGCTCGCGGGCGGCGGCATCGGACTGGCTCGGCATCACCACTTTCAATTGCGCGAACAGGTCGCCGCGCTGGCCGTGCTTGTTGCCCAGGCCCATGCCCTTGATCCGCAGGCGCTGACCGTTCTGGCTGTCCGGACGGATGGTCAAGTTGACCTTGCCGGTCAGGGTCGGCATCGCCACCTTGGTGCCCAGCGCGGCCTCCCACGGTGCCAGCGGCACGGTGATGATCAGGTCATGACCTTCGACATCGAACAGCGGATGCGGTGCCATGCGAATGGTCAGGAACAAGTCGCCATTGGCCCCGCCACCGACGCCCGGTGCGCCCTGGCCCTTGAGGCGGATCTTCTCGCCGTCGCTGACGCCGGCCGGGATCTTCACGTTCAGGGTCTTGGTGGTAAAGCCGGTGCGCTGACCACTGGCGTTGTGCTGCGGCACCTGGAAGCTGATCTGCTTGGACTCGCTGGACAGGGTCTCTTCAAGGAAAATCGCCAGTTCCATTTCCACGTCTTGCCCCCGCCGTCCGGCACTGCGTTGCTGGCCGCGGCCAAATGGATTGCCATTGCCACCGCGCGAACCGAAGATCGAGCTGAAGAAATCGGAAAAATCGCCACCGTCACCAAAGCCGCCAGCACCTGCCGAACCGCGGCTTTGCCAGCCTGGCGGGCCCTGGAATGGCCGACCGTGCTGGCCGTATTTGCGCAGTTCGTCGTACTCGGCGCGTTTTTCCGGGCTGCTCAGGGCTTCATAGGCCTCGTTGGCCTCCTTGAATTTCTCCTCGGCGTCACGCTCTTTGCTGACGTCGGGGTGATACTTGCGCGCGAGCTTGCGGTAGGCGGTCTTGATCGCCTTGTCATCCGCCGTCGGCTCTACGCCAAGAATCTTGTAATAGTCTTTGAAGTCCATCTAAGGAATCACCATGGGTTAATCGAATGCTTGTGTAGATTGGGGTCAAGCATAGCCTTTCAAGGTGCCCATGGGTTTGCTGCAAAGCAGATAATCGGTCTTGATTCTGCTGACGGCTGGCATAAACTGCGCGGCCGTTTTTCCCCCGGAAGTACAACCCATGAGTGACGCATCCCCGGCCCGTGCCTGCGGTATCGACTTTGGCACCTCCAACTCCACCGTCGGCTGGCACCGCCCGGGCGTGGAGTCGTTGATCGCCCTGGAAGACGGCAAGATCACCCTGCCGTCGGTGGTGTTCTTCAACATCGAGGAGCGCCGCCCGGTGTACGGCCGCCTGGCCCTGCACGAATACCTCGAAGGCTATGAAGGCCGCCTGATGCGCTCGCTCAAGAGCCTGCTGGGTTCCAAGCTGATCAAGCACGACACCAGCGTGCTGGGTACCGCGCTGCCGTTCAAGGACCTGCTGGGCATGTTCATCGGCGAACTGAAAAAGCGCGCCGAAGCCAATGCCGGCCGGGCCTTCGACGAGGTCGTACTGGGCCGCCCGGTGCATTTCGTCGATGACGACCAGGCCGCCGACCAGGAAGCCGAAGACACCCTGGCGCAAGTCGCGAAGAAGATCGGTTTCAAGCACGTGTCGTTTCAGTACGAGCCCATTGCCGCGGCCTTTGACTATGAGTCGAACATCCAGGGCGAAGAGCTGGTGCTGATCGTCGACATCGGCGGGGGTACTTCGGACTTCTCCCTGGTGCGCCTGGCCCCCGAGCGGCACATGCTCGATGACCGCCAGCAAGACATCCTCGCCACCGGTGGCGTGCACATCGGCGGTACCGACTTCGACAAGCAGCTGAGCCTGCAGGGCGTGATGCCGCTGTTCGGCTACGGCAGCCGGATGAAAAGCGGTGCCTTCATGCCCACCAGCCACCACATGAACCTGGCCACCTGGCACACCATCAACTCGGTGTACTCGCAAAAATCCCAGCTGGCCCTGGGCAGCATGCGCTACGACATCGAAGACACCGACGGCATCGACCGCCTGTTCAAGCTGATCGAACAGCGCGCCGGGCACTGGCTGGCGATGGAAGTGGAAGAAACCAAGATCGAGCTGACCCACAACGAGCGCCGCCTGGTCGACCTCAAGCGGGTCGAGCCAGGCCTCAGCGTCGAGTTGAGCCGGGCGCTGTTCGAGGAGTCGATCGACAACCTGCTCGAGCGCGTGCGCGGCAGTGTCAGCGAGTTGCTGGCCAAGGCCGGCGTCGGCGTCGCGCAGGTCGACACGGTGTTCTTCACCGGCGGTTCCAGCGGCATCCCGGCCTTGCGCCAGAGCGTGGCGGCGATGCTGCCCAATGCCCGCCATGTCGAAGGCAATATCTTCGGCAGCATTGGCAGCGGCTTGGCGATCGAGGCGCGCAAGCGTTACGGTTGAGATAGCCGGGGCCGCGTTGCGGCCCTTTCGCCGGCAACGCCGGCGCTAGCCTTCAGTTCACACCAGCTCTTGCTGGCGCAACTCACTCTTCAGGTAGGCGTAGTAAATCGGCCCCGCCACCACCCCCGGCAAGCCGAACGCCGCCTCGCATACCAGCATCGCCAGCAGCAATTCCCACGACTTGGCACTGATCTGCCCGCCGACGATCCGCGCGTTGAGGAAGTACTCGACCTTGTGGATAACGATCAGGTAACCGAGCGCCGCCATCGCCACCCAGATCGACAACGACAGGCCGACGATGGTGATCAGGGTGTTGGACATCAGGTTGCCGATCACCGGCAGCAAGCCGAGCAGGAAGGTCAGCACGATCAGGGTCTTGGTCAGCGGCAGGTGCACGCCGAACAGCGGCAGTACCACGGCAAGGAAGATGCCGGTGAAGAAGGTGTTGAGCAGGGAAATCTTGATCTGCGCGAAGACAATGTTGCGAAACGCCTGCACTAAAAGCGCCAGACGGTTGAACAACGCCGCCGCCAGAGGCTTGCGCTTGGAGATGTCGGGGATGCGCTGCAGGGCGACAATGGCGCCGAGGATCATGCCGATCAGCAGGGTGACGAACATGTGCGCCGCGCCCTTGCCCACCAGTTGCAGCTCACCCAGGTGGGTCTTGAGCCATTCGCCGATGGCCACTTTGAACTCCGAGGCGCTGGCCGGCAGGTAGGCATCGATGAACGGCGGCAACTGCCCGCGGGCCTGGTCGACCAGCAGCATGAACTTGTCCAGGGATGCCCCGGGGTTTTCCGCTTCATGCAGCAAGAAACTGATGGCGCCGGCGAACAGCAGGGTCAGGGTGCTGACCACCAGGGTGCCGAGCAACGCCACCGCCAGCCAACGCGCCCGTTGCCCGGCAATCAGGTGCTGCAGTTTGGGGGTGAGCATGTTGACCAGTTCGAACACCAGCAGACCGGCCAGCAGGCTCGGCAACAACTTGAGCGGCAACACCAGCAACAGGCCGGAGAAGACGATGATCCAACTGGCCAGGGTGATCTGGCGCGGAGTAAAGGTCATACAACCTCGAAAGGCGACGGCATGGAAAACCGGCAGTCTGCCAGCCTTCGCCCGGCAGGCATAGTGGCATGCAGCGGCACTGCGGCTGGCAATGCCGTTGTGATGTTTCTATGATTGCCGCCCCCCGATGGAATGGTGGCGTCTCGCAGCGCATTCGCAGGTAAGCGAAACAGGAGTCCCTCTGTGCCTTCCCACCTTCAAGGCAAAGAGCTCCAGACCATGTGCAAACTGCTTGTCCTGCTTCCGCTGATGCTGCTTGGCGGCTGTTCGGAAGATTTCGCCACCCTGCATTTCGCGCAGCCGGTAAGCGCCTACTATGGCGACCTCAGGCCGCAATACGGCGATGACCTGTACCAGGCCATCCTGGCACTGAAAATCGATCCAAAAGACATCGAGGTCGAGCTTGACGATGACCACCGGCAGAACTTGCTGATCAACGTCTCACGCTCGCTCGATGCCGGTAAGCGCCAAGCCCTGCGCGAGTTGTTCGATGAAATTCCCCGGGCTCGCGCCGCCGCTTCCTGGGAAGTCGATGTCACCCTTGAACCGCACGCGCCGGGCGCCAGGTTCGACGGTTTTAGCGAGGCGGTCAAAAGCATCCAGGGGCCAGTCACCCTGCAGCTCAAGCTTGGCAATCGTATCGAAGCGCTTTCCAGTGCCACGCTGCGCGAGCGCACGCTTGCCGCCGAGAACAACAGTGAAGTGTCGAGCATCATCACCTGTCACGTGCTGGCCGAGGTTTCCGGTGGGCCGTTCAAGTTCAGGTCGATCGTGCAGCGCGACGATGGCCCACCGGAACGCGCGCAGGTCATTATCGAGTACGCGCCGATGCATTTCGCCCAACTGCCGGCACGCTTCGACTTCAAGGACCCGACCCTGCGGGAGAGAATTCACAACGGCCAGGTCAAGGCCTGGCAAGCCGAGGGGACGCCGCAGCGCAGCCCGTGGCGCCCCTTCGAGATGGCCTTCGAGATCGGCTCGCTGGGCAAGCAGAGGCTGAACTTGAATCCGGGCAAGGACCTGCGTATCGGCATGCTCCAGGGCGACTGCCGGGAGCTGGCCAACCGCGCCGGCCGGCCATTCTCGCTGTTTATCGGCGAGGGCCTGGACCGGCTCGAGTCGGTGACTTACGCCAACTGACGAAGGTTACTTTTTCTTCAGGCAGTCGCTCATGAACGCTTTGCGCTCATCGCCCTTGAGCGCCTTGGTGGTGGCGTCGGCGTTGCAGGTTTTCATTTTCTCCTGCTGGGTCGCCGGCTTGGCTTTCAGGCAGTCGCTCATGAACGCCTTGCGCTCGTCACCCTTGAGCGCCTTGGTGGTGGCATCGGCATTACAGGTTTTCATTTTTTCCTGTTGCGCCGTGGCGGCAAATCCTTGGGAACACATCAGCAAACCCAGCAACAGCAACGGCACACGCACCATCTTCATGGCGTTTTCTCCTGGTCGCCGCGCACCACGCGCAGCTCTGGCGAGAGTGTAGACAAATATGGTTACAAACCTCCAGCACGCGGCTCTTCGGCCCGCGCTTGCCGCCGGTATTGCTCGGGCGTGCAGTGGGCCTGGCGCTGGAACATGGCGATGAAGGCCGAGGCGCTGCTGTAGCCCAGGTCGAAGGCAATCTGCTGAATCGGCAGGTTCTGTTCCAGCGCCTCGATGGCGCGCAAAAAGCGCAGGCGCAGGCGCCACTCGCCAAAGCTCATGCCCAGCTCGCGGATGAACTGGCGGGCCAGGGTGCGTTCGCTGACATGCAGGCTGGCGGCCCAATGGCCGAGCGGGCGATTGTCACCGGGCTGGGCATGCAGGGCCTGCAGCACCTCGCTCAGGCCGGCGCTGCGCGCGTATGGCAGGTAGCAGGTCTGGGTCGGTGCGCGGCGTAACTGGTCGACCAGCACCTGGGCCAGACGCTGGTCGGCCTGATCCTGCGCCACCTTGACGTCACGGGCGGCGAAGTCGCCGAGGATGGCCTTGAGGATCTCGCTGATCACCAGGGTGCAAGGGGCATCAGGCAGGCCCTGGCACAGCTCGCGATCCAGATAGACCGAGCGATAGACAATGGCCTGCGGGTTGTAGCAGCTGTGCTCGGTATCCGGCGGCACCCACACCGCATAGTGCGGTGGCGAGATGAAGCGCTGGCCGTCGATCTCCAGGTGCATGATGCCATGGGCCGCATAGTTGAGCTGGCCCCAGGCGTGCCGGTGCGCGGCGCTGTGGGTGTCGGCGCCGAATTCGTCGTAACGAAAGTACACCGGGGCCGGCAAGACCTCGAATTGCGGGATTTCTACGTACTTTATCGCCATGCTGTCTGGATCTATGCGCAGGTTGTCTGGATGCAAGTATAAGCAACAGGACAGACAAGCGGATAATGGCCGCCTGTTCCCTCAAGAGTTTCTGTTTCATGAATTATGCGTTTCCGTTGCTGGCGATCTTCATCTGGGCCGGCAATACCGTGGTCACCAAGATGTCTGCCGGGGCGATCTTCCCAGCCGAAATCGGCTTCTATCGCTGGCTGCTGGCAGGCCTGTTGTTCACCCCGTTCCTGCTGCGCCCGGTGCTGCGCAACTGGGCGGCCATTGGCCCGAACCTGGGCAAGGTCTTCATCCTCGGCATATTGGGCATGGCGGTGTACCAGAGCCTGGCCTACTTCGCCGCCGCCATCACCAGCGCCACCAACATGGGCATCATCCTTTCGCTGATGCCGCTGATGTCCCTGGCCCTGGCGATCATCAGCCTCGGTCAGCGGCTGACCATCGGCGCGCTGATCGGGGCGCTGGTGTCGTTCATCGGTGTGCTGGTGGTGGTGTCGGCGGGCGATCTGGCGGTGCTGGCGCAACACGGGGTCAACGGCGGCGATGCGCTGATGCTGATCGCCACCCTGGCCTACGCGGTGTACAGCACCCTGCTGAAAAAGTGGCAGCTGCGTATCCCGCCGTTGCAACTGCTGTACCTGCAGGTGCTGGTGGCGATCATCGTATTGCTCCCGCTGTTCCTGTTCTCGGCAAAGACCGGCCTGGGCGCGGGCAACATCGGTCTGGTGGTCTATGCCTGCGTTCTGGCCTCGATGATCGCGCCGCTGGCCTGGATGCAGGCGGTCAGCCGCCTGGGCCCGAGCCGCACGACCCTGTTCTTCAACCTGTTGCCAGCGGTGACGGCGGTGATCGCCGCCGGGGTGCTGGGTGAGCAACTGGCCCTTTATCACCTGGTGGGCGGGGTCTTGACCCTGGTCGGGGTGATCCTTGCCGAACGCTGGAAAACACCCCTGCGCCGCGCGACTATAGCCCCGCAGCCTTGAGCCTGGCGGCATGCTCGGTGAACAGCCGCACCGGCTCCGCGCCCTTGCCCACCGCCCCTAGCGACTGGTTGACGATGTCCAGGTGATCGAGCGGATAGTCATCACCGATCACCTGGCCCAGGTGCGAACTGAAGCGCCCGACCATACCGTCACACTGGCCCTTTTCCCGCACGAACGTGCGGGCGAACAGGCGGCAAAAGCGGTTGCTGCCGTCCAGGCGGTTGAGGCCGCGGTCGGTCCGCCCCGGTTGCAGGGTGCCGGACCAGGAGTAGTAACGCACACCATTGACCTCGGCCGGGCCCTCACCGCCCCAGGTGGTTGGCAGGCCCTGTGGATAAGCCTGGTTGAACAACGCCACCCCGGCGCTGGTCAGGGAGTGGTGCGAAGCGTGCACGTCGATCGGCAGTTTCGGCCCACGCCAGCCAGTCTCCAGCCAGCCCATCAACACCCCCAAGCCATGCAACAGTGCTGTGAGCAGGCGGCCACGAACAGAATCGGCCGGGTAGTGTTCGAGCAGGTAATCGGCCAGTTCCGAGCCATGGTTGGGGCCGGCGATCGAGGTAACCGAGGCAACCCATTCCGGCCGCTTGGCCGCAGCGTAGCGCGCGGTCAGGGCGCCCTGGCTGTGGCCCAGCAGGTTGACCTTGTCGGCCCCTGTACGCTGGCGAATACCTTCGATGATCAACAGCAACTGCTCGCCGCGCACCTCACTCGAGTTGAGCGCTGACACCTGCACGGCAAACACTTTGGCGCCGCCCCGGCGCAACGCCGAAACGATACCGAACCAGTAGGGATACAACAGCAAGCGAACAAACCCGAGCATGCCCGGCACCAACACCAGTGGATAACGCGTGGCGAGCCCTTGGGCCATGGCTGCATTCCCCGTTCCGTGGACAGTCGGCCAACCCTACAGGCAATTCGATGGCAATCGCAATCGAACTCCCGCCGCTCGCTGGGGTTCCAAGCCAATAGACCCTCAGCAAGGAGCTCAACCATGTACAAACATACCCTGGCCATTCTGTTGACCACCGCCACCCTGGCCGCCTGCGGCAGCCGTCCTGAGAACCCGGTGGACTACGTCACCTACCACGAGGAACCGCTGGTCAAACAGGTCGAGAACGGCATGACCATGCAGCGGGTGATCGCCATTGGCGGCAGCCCGTCGACGGTGATCGACCTGCCCCACGGCGGCACCTGCAACAACTACATCCTCAACCGTGACGGCAAGCAGCAGGCCTACTACGTACGCTTCGATGCCACTGGCCATGTCGACGCCAAGGGCTTCAAGACCTGCGAACAGCGTCAGGTCGATGACGATGCCGTCGAGAAGGCCAAGGCCAAGCTATAAAACTTTTCCGCCTGCCGGGGACTCACAGCTTAAGTAACCAGCGCGCCGACAGAGCGTGAAGATCTATCCATTTTCAGCCTGGAGATGATGATGAGCAACGTTGAACTGACCGATGTTAAAACCTTGCGTGAACGCGCCCGCCAGCATGTCGAGCAGGGCGCGGTGACCGAGGGCTACAGCGCCGACCGGGAGAAAATCCTGCGCCTGCTCAACGAGTCGCTGGCCACCGAGTGGGTCTGCGCCCTGCGCTACAAGCGCCACTACTACATGGCCAGCGGGATCAAGGCCAGTGTCGCCGCCGACGAGTTCCTCGAGCACGCCACCCAGGAGCTGGAGCACGCCGACAAGCTGGCCGAGCGCATTGTCCAGCTGGGCGGCGAACCGGACCTGAACCCGGACAACCTGAGCAAGAACTCCCATGCCCAGTACGTCGCCGGCAGCAACCTCAAGGAAATGGTCCTGGAAGACCTGATCGCCGAGCGGATCGCCATCGACAGCTACCGCGAGATCATCCAGTACATCGGCGAGAGCGACCCGACCACCCGGCGCATCTTCGAAGACATCCTGGCCCAGGAAGAAGAGCACGCCGACGACATGGCGGATTTGCTGCAAGGCCTCTGATCACCTCCCGCCAAAGGGCCGCGAAGCGGCCCCGCCCCACACAATTACCCCGCCTTCACCGCCCGCGGTGCCTTGCCAGCCTTCATCTGCTCCAGCAACGGCGTGCACTGGTTGGGTACATCGCCACTTGGCGCAATCAACGCCAGCAAACCGGCTGCAGGGCCGGCAACCACGCCCAACGCCACCATCCCCGCCCCCCGCAGCGCTAGCGGCAGCGCCTGCACGCCAGCACTGGGCTTGGCAAACGGCCCGCGCACATACAGCGGCGAGCGCAACGAGAACAGGCGCACGCCCTTGGACTCGGGGTTAATCTTCAGGTCCAGCTGCTCGCTGGCAAAGTTGGCCGTGCCATCGATGTAGATGATCGCGTTCTCGGTGTCGAAGACGAACACCCGGGTCGTGGCCAGGCCATCCTTGATACCGAAATCGGCCGCCGCGCAGTTGATCTTCACTTCCTTGTCGCCAAACAGCTTGCCGACCACGTAGTTGCCGACGTTGAGCCCGGCGATCTCCATCAGTCCGCGGCTGATCGCACCATCGTTGATGAGCATTTTCAGGTCGCCATTGGCGGTGGCCAGCAAGGCCGCAACCGAGTTGCCGCGCCCGCTGATGTCGGCGTCGCCATTGATCTCGCCGAAGCTGGTCTTCATCGGCTCGAAGGTCGGGAACAGTTGCTTGAGCTTGAAGTTGCGCGCACTCAATTGCGCCCTGCCCTGCAGCGGCACGCTGCGGCCATCGAGGCGCACCTGGGCGTCGAGCTTGCCGCCGGCGATGCCAAAGCGCAGCGGCTCCAGGCGCAGCACACCGTCATCGAGGACGAAGTGGCTGGACAGGTCAGTGAACGGCAACTCGGCACTGTGCACGATGCGTTTGCCGCTGAAGGTCACGTCGGCGTCCATGGTCCGCCAGCGTTCGGTACGAAACTCCTCGACCGGCAACACCTTGCCCGCCGGTTGCTTGCTGGCACCGCCGCGGGCTTTCTGCTGGGCGTTGGAGTCAGCGCCGATCAGCGGCGCCAGGTCCTTGAATAACAACTGGTTGGACACCAGCTTGCCGGTCAGCTTGGGCCTCGGTTGGCTGGCGACGAACGCCAGGTCGCCATGGATATCGCTGTCGCCGATCTTGCCATTGAAGCCTTCATAGCGAAATACCGCGCCGCCCGGTTCATGCAGCTTGGCGGTCAGATGACCGTCGGTGGCGTAGGGCGGCGAATCAGGCAGGGTCACGCCGGTCAGCGGATACAGGTTACCGAGGCTCGCGCCCGACAGCCGCAGGCGCAGGTCGAGGGCACCGAGGTTGCGCGGGTCGGTCAGGGTGCCAGCGACGGCGATGCGGGTATCGCCAATGGCCATGTCTGCCTGCAGTGGGAACGGCTGCGAGGCGTCCTGCAGGGCCAGCAAACCGCCGATCTTGCCGGTACCGGCCAATGTCTGGCCTTTATAGCGACCCTTGACCATGAGGCCGAAGGCGTAGTCCTGGGCACTGCCGGCCTTCTGCGCTGAAGCCTTGCCGACGATGTCGCTGAACGGAATCGGTTTGCCCAGCGGGTCGATCAGTACGTCCAGACGGGTTTTCAATGTCTGGTCATCAACACTGACCTGGCCCTTGTCGAAGCCGATGGCGCCGATGTCCAGCACCCACTCCGATGGTTGGGCCTGCTCATCCTTGGGGCCGAAGTCGAAGGTCCAGTTGGCACGACCGTCGGCCAGACGCTTGAGGCTGGCGGTCGGCTGGTTGAGGTCGATGCGCGGAATGACGATCCGCTGCACCAGCAGCGGCAGCGGCGCCAGGCGGAACTCGACGCGCTTGAGGCCGACCATCTGTGGCTCCTTGAGCCAGTCCGGGTTGCCCAGGGTCAGGTCTTCGGCGATGAAATGCGGCCATGGCAACCAGGCGCGCCAACCACCCTGCTCCAGCTCGCGCTGCCAGCGCACCGTCAGGTTACCGTTGATAGCGAAGGGCCGGTGCAGCGCTTCGGAGACCTTGGCATTGAGGGTGGGCTTGACCCGGTTCCAGTCGAACGTGGCGATGACGATCACCAGTACGGCCAGGACCAGCAGCAGGCTGGCGAGGGTCCAGGTGATGAGTTTGGCGGGGCGCGTCATTGCACGATTCTCCTGATGACTGCATGGCAAAAAGCGGGCGCGTTGATGGCACTTATCTCTTCGGACTGATGAAAAGCCGAGGGGTTTAATGGATCAGCCATGATATCGAGGTTTTTTCTGACCTCTCTCTCAACTTTTGTTGATCGTTACCCCATCCGCCAGCCCCGCCAACGGCCTCAGCAGCGCTGCTCATCGCGCCGTAACCAGCTAGCTAGAGCGGTCGCGGTAAAACATCAATTCCGTTGATTGTTACCATTATCTTTATGAACTTTTATCTGGCGTGTCCCGGCGTAGCATTGGCTCCGTACCCACTTTCCAGCCCCTCCGAGGAGCACCGAATCATGAAACGCCAATTACTGCTGAGCCTGTCCCTGTCCATTCTGGCCGCCAACGCCTTTGCCGTTCCCGCCGCCGACCAAGCCCTGAGCGCCGAATCGCGCTCGAGCTCGACGGTGATTTCGCAGCCACTGAACCCGCTGGCTGAAGGCGGTTCGGATCGCGTACTGGAACGCAACAACCGTGTCGCTGAAGGCGGCTCCGATCGCGTACTGGAGCGTAACAACCGTGTCGCCGAAGGCGGCGCCGATCGCCTGAATGACCGGGTCAAAGTTGCCGAGGGTGGCTCTGATCGCCTGAAACAGTATTACAAAGTAGCCGAAGGTGGTTCTGACCGTCTGAAAGCACGCTTCGAGGTCGCAGAAGGTGGCGCTGATCGCCTGATCGAAATCCAACGCGCGAGCTGAAGCCTATGCCAGACAACAAGACTCACCAATGCTGTAGCGGCTCCCCTCCCAGCCCGGTCCATTGACCGGGCTTTGTTTTTCCGGCGCCAGCCTATTAGAGTGCAGGGCTGTTTCACTGCCTGCCGATACTTGCCATGCTGCCGCGCGCCGAACAAAAGCAACAGACCCGCCACGCCCTGCTGGATGCCGCCCGCCACCTGATGGAAAGCGGTCGAGGTTTCGGCAGCATCAGCCTGCGTGAAGTGGCGAAAACCGCAGGTATCGTCCCGACCGGCTTTTACCGGCATTTCTCCGACATGGACCAACTGGGCCTGGCCCTGGTCAATGAAGTCGGCGAAACCTTTCGCCAGACCATCCGCCTGGTACGCCAGAACGAATTCGAGCTCGGCGGCATCACCGACGCCTCGGTGCGGATCTTTCTCGATGTGGTAGCGGCCAACCGCGCCCAGTTTCTGTTCCTGGCCCGCGAGCAATATGGCGGTTCGCAACCGGTGCGCCAGGCCATCGGTACCTTGCGTCAAGGCATCAGCTCGGACCTGGCTACCGACCTTGCGCGTATGCCGCGTTGGCAGCACCTGGACGCCGCAGCCCTGGCGGTGATGGCCGACCTGGTGGTGAAAACCGTGTTCGCCACCCTGCCGGAACTGATCGATGAGCCGAGCGACAATACCGCCGTGCCAATCAGCGCCCAGGAAAAAATCACCCAGCAGCTGCGCTTCATCTTTGTCGGCGCCAAGCACTGGCAGGGGCTCAGCACCCTGTAGGCAGTCTGTTGTGCTGGTTGTACTGGCCTCATCGCGGGGCAAGCCCGCTCCTACAGCCAGCGATGAGGCCGGCAAAGTCCCCGCCGTTTCCTGCTACCATTGCGCGCAAACGCACTGACCGCGACGAACTTTCTCCATGCCCGACCTTCGTACTGCCCAGCCTCAACTGCCCGCCCTGCTCGCCGAGGTCCAGGCGCACTTTGCCCAGCGCATCGTGCCGCTGTGGCAAGGCCCGGGCTGGAATGCAGAGATGGCCCTGCCCTTCGAAGCCCTCGACTCGCAGCAGCAGCCATTGCCTGCGCAGCGCTACCGGGCCATGGCCTGCGCGCGCCAGCTGTACCTGTTCAGCAGCCGCATCGAGCAGCCCGGCGCCAGCGAGCGCGCCGCGGCTCTGTTTCGCTCGTTGCAGCGGCACTTCCATGATGCCGAACACGGCGGCTGGTTCTACAGTATCGATGCCCAGGGCAAGCCGCTGGACCGGCGCAAGGACCTCTACACCCACGCCTTTATCGTCTTCGCCTGCGCGCATTACTGGGGCAAGGTTCGTGAGCCACTGGTCGAATCGACCCTCAATGCCGCGCTGGAAGTGGTGGCCGTGCAGTTCGCCCGCGATGACGGCCTGTACGAAGCGAGCCTTGGCGAAGATTGGTCGGACCTGGCCAGCGGCCCGCTGCAAAACCCGCTGATGCACCTGGCCGAAGCCTTCCTTGCCACCCTGGCAGTGCGTGACGATGAAGCCGTTCAACACGCGCTGGAAACCCTGGCAGCGGCCATGCAGATGCACTTCATCGATCCCGATCACGGGGTGATGCTGGAAAAACCGCGCGGCGCTGTGGATAACTGGTTCGAACCGGGTCACCAGTTCGAATGGTTCTACTTGCTGGAGTCTTCGCCGCGGCTACGCGGTGGTGAGTTGCATGGGTCGCTCAGCCGGGCATTCACCTATGCCGAGCAATGCGGGGTGAAGGACACCGCGGTGCTGGCAATGCTCAGCGCCGATGGCCAGGTGCGCGACGCTACCCAGCGCATCTGGGCCCAGGCTGAATACCTGCGCGCCCTGACCTTGCGCCCGGAGAGCGCCGCCACGGTGCTGGCCCAGCTCAAGGCGCTGCAACAGAACTTCCTGCATGCCGGTGGCTGGTATGAGTGCCGGGATGCCAGTGGCAAGGTCAGCCGCTTCGATATGCCATCGACTACGCCTTACCATCTGGCGACGTGCCTGGAAGGCTTGCAGCGTCAGGTCTGACGCTATCGCCGGCAAGACCGGCTCCCACAACGGCCCTGGTGGCCAGCCCCCCCTGTGGGAGCTGGCTTGCCAGCGATTAGGCCCTCACGCCTTGCCCGAACGATCGATAGAGAAACCCGCCCACGCCTGACTGACCGGCATCAGCTCAAGGCTGTTGATGTTGATGTGCGCCGGCTGGTTCATGATCCAGAAGATGGTCTCGGCGATATCCTGCGGCTGGATTGGCTCGGCCCCGGCATAGGTGGCGTCGTAACGCGCCTGGTCGCCACCGAAACGCACCAGCGAGAACTCGCTCTCGCACAGGCCCGGCTCGATGTTGCTCACCCGCACGCCAGTGCCCTGCAGGTCGCAGCGCAGGCTCAACGAGAACTGCCCGACGAACGCCTTGGTGCCGCCATACACGTGGCTACCCGGGTACGGATAGTTACCGGCCACCGAGCCGACGTTGAGGATGGTCGCACCACGGCCATGGGCGATCAGCCGTGGCAGCAGCAGGCGGGTGCTGTACATCAGGCCCTTGATGTTGGTGTCGACCATGGTTTCCCAGTCATCCAGGTCACACTTGGGCGCCGGGTCCGCGCCCAGGGCCAGGCCGGCGTTGTTGATCAGCCCGCGCAGCTTGGCGAACGACGGCGGCAGGTTGGCGATGGCTTCTTCCATGGCCTTGCGGTCACGCACATCAAGTACCAGGCCGTGCACTTCGGTCAGCTGGGACAGCTCGGCGCACAGCGCTTGCAGGCGCTCCTGACGGCGACCGGTGAGCACCAGCGACCAGCCGGCTTCAGCAAAACGACGGGCGCAGGCTTCACCGAAGCCGGATGTTGCGCCAGTGATGAAAACGGTAGAGGTCATGCGGGTCTCCTTGATGAGGCTGATCACAGGGTTTTCAGCATGCCCACCATCGCATCCGGCAGCAAGCCATTCGGTTTACTGTACAAAAATCGATCAAACCTTGGAAAGGCCCGGTATAGAAGGCCTGCGGCAAACTTTGCTCATCTTATCCACAAGCCCTTCCACAAAATCCGGGGGCAACTTGAAAACCCTGAAAGCCATGTAATCCGGGCCTTGCGCAAGTATTTTCCTTGACCTTGGGCGCTGGCCTTGACCTCAGGGCCGTGGCGCGCGCTCACGGCGCGGATTTCCATGATGGCTCCAGGCCTGTAACTACGCTGTGTACGTCGATCTTTCCAAGGCTTGCCCACAGAGTTATCCACAGGCATTTGGAGCCCGTTAATCGCTATTTGCACTAAGGACAAAACACTTGACAAACCCTGATGCGAACGCCGGAAAAAAACCTGATCAAAAAACAACCACAAGCCTGAAGGCCTTGTAAATAAAGGCCTACAGCAAGCTGCACCCAAGTTACCCACAGTCGCTTCCACACCAATGGTGGACAACTCAAAAGCTGATAAAACAGCCAGTTAAAGCGACTTTCTGTCGCGCCCAAAAGAACGTTACCGCAAGGTTTTCCACAAAACTGTGGACAAAAAAAGACGCCCCGTCAGGCGGGGCGCTTTTTCCAGCTACAGATCAGTGCCCGCCCAGATAAGCGTTACGCACCTCCTCGTTGACCAACAGCTCCTGGCCAGTGCCAGTCATGCGGATATGGCCGTTGACCATCACATACGCGCGGTCCGAGAGCTTCAGCGCATGGTTGGCGTTCTGCTCCACCAGGAAGATGGTCATGCCGGTCTGCGCCAGCTCGCGCAAGGTGGCGAAGATCTGCTTGACCACGATCGGCGCCAGGCCCAGCGACGGCTCATCGAGCAGCAGCAACTTGGGACGGCTCATCAGCGCCCGGGCGATGGCGAGCATTTGCTGCTCGCCGCCGGACATGGTCATGGCGCGCTGGTTGCGCCGCTCCTTGAGCCGTGGGAACAGCTCGAACATGCGCTGCATGTCCTCGCTGGCGAACGTGTCGCCAATGGGGATGGTGCCCATCATCAGGTTCTCTTCCACCGACATGTCGGGGAACACCCGCCGGCCTTCCGGCGACTGGGCGATGCCGTTGGAGGCGATATAGTGCGAAGACTTGTGGGTAATGTCGGTGCCACGGTAGACGATCTGCCCGGCCGCCGCCCGCGGCTGACCAAAGATCGACATCAGCAGGGTCGACTTGCCGGCACCGTTGGAGCCGATCAGGCTCACCGTTTCACCTTCATCGATGTGCAGCGAGACTTTTTTCAGGGCCTGGATCGGCCCGTAAAACACGTCGATCTCTTTCAGTTCGAGGATCGCTGTACTCATACCAGTTCCTCTTCATCGGCGCCCAGGTAAGCGGCAATCACCGTCGGGTTGTGACGGATGTCCTGTGGCGCGCCTTCGGCGATCAGTTTGCCGTGGTCGAGCACCACGATATGGTCGGAAATACTCATGACCATGCCCATGTCGTGCTCGATCAGCACCACGGTCAGGTCATGCTCGTCGCGCAGTACACGGATCATCTTGCTCAGCGCTTCGGTTTCCTGCGGGTTGAGGCCGGCGGCCGGTTCGTCCAGGCAAATGATTTGCGGGCGCGTGCACATGGCCCGGGCAATCTCCAGGCGACGTTGCTGCCCGTACGACAGCTCACCGGCCAGGCGGTTGGCACAGTCGACCAGGTCGACCACTTCCAGCCAGTAGAAGGCATGGTCCAGGGCATCGCTTTCGGCCTTGCGGTAGCCCTTGGTGTTGAGCACGCCAGCCAACAGGTTGCGGTTGACCCACATGTGCTGGGCTACCAGCAGGTTCTCGACCACCGACATTTCCCGAAACAGGCGAATATTCTGGAAAGTCCGCGCCAGGCCCGCGCGGTTGACCAGGTGGGTGCCGCCGAACATCTTGTAGTGCAGGCGGTTGATGAAGCGCTTGGGCGAGACGAAATCGCCCAGCCGGAAGCGCTCGCCCAACAGCTGGATCACGTTGGTGCGGGTGCCGCGCAGGTTCAGTTCGATGTTGCCGCCACTGGCTTTGTAGAAGCCGGTCAGGCAGTTGAACACCGTAGTCTTACCCGCACCGTTGGGGCCGATCAGGGCGAAGATGGAGTTGCGCTTGACCTTCAGGCTGACGTCACTGAGCGCCTTGATCCCGCCAAACTGCATCATCAGGTTGTCGACCGAGAGAATCACCTCATCGCTCATGGCGCTACTCCTTTACGCGGGACTACACCGGTACGGCTGATGCGAATCAGGCCGCGCGGTCTCCAGATCATCATCAGCACCATCAGCACGCCGAACAGCAGCACCCGGTACTCGGAGAAACTGCGCAGCAGCTCGGGCGCCACGGTCAGCACGAACGCCGCGATCACCACACCGACCGTCGAGCCCATGCCGCCGAGCACAACGATGGCGAGGATCAGCGCCGACTCGAAGAAGGTGAACGACGACGGGTTGACGAAGCCCTGGTAGCTGGCAAAAAACACCCCGGCAAGGCCGGCGGTGGAGGCGCCGAGAGTGAAGGCCGAGAGTTTCACCAGCACATGGTTCAAGCCCATGGAACGGCAAGCGATCTCGTCTTCGCGCAGCGCTTCCCAGGCGCGACCGACCGGCATGCGGGTCAAACGGTGCTTGATGTACAGCACCGCCAGCACCACCAGGAACAGCACGATGTAAATGAACAGGAATTTCAGGTTGGGGTTGTAATCAACGCCGAAGAACTCGTGGAACGGCACCCCGCCGTCCTTGGCCCGCCGGCCAAACTCCAGGCCCATGAAGGTTGGCGAAGGCACCGGCATGCCGTTGGGACCACCGGTGAACGACAGCCAGTTGTTGAGCACCAGACGGATGATTTCACCAAAGCCCAGCGTCACGATGGCCAGGTAGTCACCATGCATCCTCAGCACCGGGAAGCCCAATATGCACCCGGCCAGCGCCGCGGCCAGCGCCGCCAGCGGCAACACGGTCCAGAAGCCCAGCCCCAGGTACTGGTAACCCAGCGCCAGGCCATAGGCGCCGATGGCATAGAAGGCCACGTAGCCCAGGTCGAGCAGCCCCGCCAGACCGACCACGATGTTCAGGCCCAGGCCCAGCAGCACGTAGATCAGGCCGAGGATGACCACGGTGAGCAAGTACTTGTTGGCGAAGAACGGAAAGACGATGGCAATCACGATCAGTGCCGGGATGATCCAGCGCAGCCGCGACTTGTAGTCCGGCGCCAGCACGTGCACGCCGGAACCACTGCCCTCGAAGCCCTGGAGGATCGACTGGCCCTTGGGCGTCTGCAGGAACAGGCTGAGGATAAAGCGCCCGGCCATCACCCCGGCCACCAGCCAGGCAACACGGGTGGGTTCCAGGTTGAAACTGTAGCCGTCGAGCACCACGCCGACGATGGGCCCGAACACGATCAGGGAAATCAGCCCGGCGAGAATCGCATCGATCAGGCTGCGCTTGATATCGAATGTAGTTGTTTTGGCAGCAGACATACTTACACCTTCGCCACGAGTGGGCGACCCAGCAGGCCTTGGGGACGGAAGATCAGGATCAGCACCAGCAGCGAGAAACTGAACACGTCTTTGTAGTCGGAGTTGATCAGCCCGGAGAACAGCGACTCGGAAATACCGAGGATGATCCCGCCGAGCATGGCGCCCGGTAACGAGCCGATGCCACCGAGCACCGCGGCGGTGAAGGCCTTGATGCCGATGATGAAGCCGGCATAGAAGTCGAAGGTGCCGTAGTTCATGGTGATCAGTACGCCGGCCAGGGCCGCCATTACCGCACCGATGACGAACACATAGGAGATCACCCGGTCGGTGTTGATACCCAGGATCGAGGCCATCTTGCGATCCTGCTGGGTGGCCCGGCACATGCGCCCAAGCTTGGTGAACTTGATGATGTAGGTGAGTGCGGCCATGCCGACGAAGGCAGCCACCAGGATGAAGATCTTGGTGTAGGTCAGTTGGACGAAACCGGTGCCCACCTCGACGCGCCAGGCGCCTTCGAGCAGGGTCGGTACGCCTTGCTGGCGTGCGCCCTGGCTGATCTGCGCGTAGTTCTGCAGGATCAGCGAGATACCGATGGCACTGATCAGCGGTGCCAGACGGGTGGAGTTGCGCAGGGGTTTGTAGGCAATGCGTTCGATGGTCCAGCCGTAGACTCCAGTGACCACCACCGTGAAGATCAGCGTCCCGAGCATCAGCAAGGGGAAGGATTCGATACCGAAATACGCCAGCAATGCCAGGCTGATTGCCGCCAGATACGCGGAAATCATATACACCTCGCCGTGCGCGAAGTTGATCATGCCGATGATGCCATAGACCATTGTGTAGCCGATGGCGATCAGGCCATAGACAGACCCGAGGGTCAGCCCATTGACCAGTTGCTGCAGGAAAATACCATCCATAACGCAATCTCACGTATTTGAGATTGCACAAGCGCCGACTACGGTGAGCCCTGGATGAAGCGGCTCTCGCAGCGCAGGGTTGTGCAGATCTACGAGAAAAGACAGGTACGGCGCAAAACCGGGCAGCGACCCGGGCACAGGCCCGGGTCGCCTACCGTTGTTATTTTTGTTTTTCCAGTTGGTGATACTTGCCGTCCTTGTCCCACTGGTAGACCACGTAGTCGGAGACCGTCAGGTCACCCTTGCTGTCCCACTTCTTCTCACCCATCACGGTTTGCACCGGGTTGGCCTTGAGCCACTTGGCAGCGTCTTCGCCCTTGTTCGACTTGGCGCCGTTGAAGGCGGCGGCCAGGGCCTGAACCGAGGCGTAGGCATACAGGGTGTAGCCTTCAGGTTCGGTGCCGCCTTTGCGGAACTCTTCAACCACTGCCTTGCTGTCTGGCAGCAGGCGCGGGTCGGCGCCGAAGGTCATGTACACGCCATCGACGTACTGCGGGCCGCCAGCGGTGGCGACCAGTTCGTCAGTGACGATGCCGTCGTCGGACATGAACTTGACGTCTTTCAGACCCGCCTCACGCAGTTGCCGGACCAGTGGGCCGGCTTCCGGGTGCAGGCCACCGAAGTAGACGACGTCGGCACCGGTTCCGCGGATCTTGGTGACCACAGCGCTGAAGTCCTTCTCGCCACGGGTCAGGCCTTCATACAGCACTGGTGTCACGCCGCGTTTGACCAGTTGAGCCTTGGTCGCATCGGCCAGGCCCTGGCCGTAGGTGTCCTTGTCGTGCAGGACCACGACCTTCTTGCCCTTGAGCACATCGACGATGTAGTCGCCGGCGACGATGCCCTGCTGGTCATCACGCCCGCACATGCGGAACATGCCGGTCAGGCCGCGTTCGGTAACTTGCGGGTTGGTCGAACCCGGGGTGATGGCGATGACACCGGCTTCGTCGTACACCTCCGAAGCGGGGATGGTATTGGACGAGCAGAAGTGCCCGACCACACCGACGACCTTTTCCTGATCAACCAGGCGGTTGGCCACGGCCACGGCCTGCTTCGGCTCGCAGGCATCGTCACCCTTGACCAGCTGAATCTTCTCGCCGTTGACACCGCCTGCGGCGTTGATCTTGTCGGCCGCCGCCTGTGCACCTTTCATGTACTGCTCGCCAAACGCTGCGTTGGCACCGGTCATCGGGCCTGCTACGCCGATCTTGATGTCGGCCTGAACATACGAAGAAACGCCCAGCGCCGTAGCCACGGCAAGGGCCAGAAAGCCTTTCTTGTAAAACGTCTGCGACATGAGGTGGTGCTCCTGGAGTTTTTTTTGGTTGGCACTACAACTTTCAGCAATTGCTCTGAGCAAGCGCCGTGCCAGTGGTTTTTTATTCTGGAAAAACTCGTGAACAAGTTGCAGCGCAAGGATTCGCGGCCTTTTTTTATTGGTCGTGCAACCGTCTGCCTCACGGCAAGCGCCACCCGTTCCAGCAAAAAAGAGCAACCGCGAAGTGCCATCATTGCAACCCTTGGTTGTGGTTACGTGCAACCGGCCTGTAACAGGATGCGTAACCGAACTGCACATCCGTGGTGCGCGACTGCTACAGCGGGCACCATTACAGGCTAGCCGCTGAGCGCTAAAAGCGCCGCTACCTGTAGCCTGCTACTGAATTACCCCAGGCCTGGCCTGCCCCCGCAGCGATAAAGGCTGGCACAATGCGCAGGTCTGTGCGTCGTCGCGGCTGGTGATGGCGTGCGCCCCCTTTGGAGCCCTTTATGAGCGAGAGTGCATTTGCCGATCGCATCGTGCAGAACCTGCTCGACACCGACTTCTACAAGCTGACCATGATGCAGGCCGTGCTGCACAACTACCCCAACGTCGACGTTGAATGGGAGTTCCGCTGCCGCAATGGTGAAGACCTGCGCCCTTATCTGGCGCAGATCCGCGAACAGATTGAGCAACTGTGCGAACTGAGCCTGGGTAATGGCCAGTTGGGTTTTCTTGAGCAGATCAGCTTCATGAAGCCGGACTTCTTGCGCTTTCTCGGGCTGTTCCGTTTCAACCTGCGCTACCTGCAACTGGGGGTGGAGAACGATCAGCTGTACCTGCGCCTGCGCGGGCCCTGGCTGCACGTGATCCTGTTTGAAGTGCCTTTGCTTGCGATCATCAGCGAAGTACGCAACCGCCATCGTCATCCGCAGGCAAAGCTCAGCGACGCACGCGACCAGCTGTACCGCAAGTTCGACTGGCTCAAGGCCAATGCCAGCAGCGACGAGCTGGCCGAGTTGCAGGTCGCCGACTTCGGCACCCGCCGACGCTTCTCCTACAAGGTTCAGGAAGAAGTAGTACGGGTGCTCAAGGAAGATTTCCCGGCGCGCTTTGTCGGCACCAGTAACGTGCACCTGGCACGGAAGCTGGATATCAAGCCCTTGGGGACCATGGCCCATGAATGGATCATGGCCCATCAACAACTGGGGCCGCGGCTGATCGACAGCCAGATCGCCGCGCTCGATTGCTGGGTGCGCGAATACCGCGGGCTGCTTGGCATCGCCCTGACCGACTGCATCACCATGGATGCCTTCCTGAGCGATTTCGACCTGTACTTTGCCAAGCTGTTCGACGGCCTGCGCCATGACTCGGGCGACCCGGTGCAGTGGGCGGAAAAGGCCATCGCCCACTACCGCAAGCTGGGGATCGACCCGATGACCAAGACCCTGGTGTTCTCCGACGGCCTGAACCTGACCAAGTCGCTGGAGATCTTCCGTGCCCTGCGCGGGCGGATCAACGTCAGCTTCGGCATCGGCACCAACCTCACCTGCGACCTGCCCGGGGTGGCGCCGATGAGCATCGTGCTTAAAATGACCGACTGTAACGGCCAGCCCGTCGCCAAGATTTCCGATGAGGCGGCCAAGACCCAATGCCGCGACGAAAACTTCGTCGCCTACCTGCGCCACGTCTTCAAAGTGTCCAAGGAGTAATTCATGCAAGCCGTCCAGCGAGAGATTGCGCAAGCGCTCAAGGTCCAGCCGCCGTTTACCGACAGCGCCGCGCTCGACGCCGAAGTCGCCCGGCGCGTGGCGTTCATCAAGACCTGCCTGAGCAACGCACGGCTCAAGACCCTGGTGCTGGGCATCAGCGGCGGCGTCGACTCGTTGACCGCGGCGCTGATGGCGCAACGGGCGATCAACGAACTGCGCCGCGAGACCGGTGACGAGCAGTACCGCTTCATCGCCGTGCGCCTGCCCTACCAACTGCAGCACGACGAGCACGATGCCCAGGCCTGCCTGGAGGTGATCAAGGCAGACGAGGTGCACACCGTCGACATCGCCCCGGCCGTGCGGGCCCTGGCAGCCGAGGTCGAGGCCCTGGAGAACGGCACGCCGGCAATGGTCGACTTTGTCGTCGGCAATACCAAGGCGCGCATGCGCATGGTTGCTCAGTACACCATCGCCGGCGCCCGTCAGGGCCTGGTGATCGGCACCGACCACGCCGCCGAAGCGGTGATGGGCTTCTTTACCAAGTTTGGTGATGGTTCCTGCGACCTGGCACCGCTCAGCGGCCTGGTGAAGAACCAGGTACGGGCCATCGCGCGCAGCTTTGGCGCGCCGCACTCATTGGTGGAAAAGGTCCCGACGGCGGACCTGGAAGACCTGGCGCCCGGCAAGCCGGACGAAGCATCCCATGGGGTGACCTATGCGCAGATCGATGCGTTCCTGCATGGCGAGCCGGTGAGCCAGGAAGCCTTCGACATCATCAGCGCCACGTACCGCAAGACCCAGCACAAGCGCGAGATGCCGTTCGCGCCTTGAGGCGCTGATTGAATCGCCGGCAACGCCGGCTCCCGCAGTAATCGGTGTGGGAGCCGGCGTTGCCGGCGATGGGCTGCAAAGCAGCCCCAGGGCAATTACTTCAGGGTAACAGTGCCTTTCATCATCGAGATGTGGCCAGGGAACGAGCAGAAGAAGCCGTACTTCTCGTCTGCCTTGAGCTTGGACACGTCGATGGTCAGCGAATCCTTCTCGCCAGCGCCAATGATCTTGGTATGGGCGATCACGCGCGCGTCGCCTTCTTTCAGGTAGCTCTTGTCGATGCCAGCCGCCAGGCCGTCGGTGGCGATTGGCTGCATGTCAGCTTCTTTGCTGATCACCAGGTTGTGGCCCATGACGTTCTTCGGCAACGAACCGGAGTGGGTCAGCTCGACGGTGAAGGTCTTGCAGCTCTTGTCGATTTCGATGGCCTTGGTGTTGAAGGACATCTGGTCGGTGGAGTCGATCGTCGCCTTGCACTCAGCGGCAAATACCTGAGTGCTGGCGAGGGTCAGCAAGGATACTGCTACAACTTTGGCAAACATCGTGAATCTCCATGGCAGGGGTTTTTATCAGTTTGAAGACTGCCTGAAACCGCAAGGCCGGCCCATGATGTGGGTCAAGCGCTGGCCGAAGAGCCAGGCAGTGAATTTGTTCTATGGATTGTATACAGGAAATCTAAGTGCCCATCATGCACCTTTGAGGGAGGATGAGACAACCTCTCATTTAGGAGTAAATGATCATGTCCTTTGGTACTTTCCTGAACAGCCTCCTGGCCGCCTACGCCTGCGGCGCTGCTGGCGCCTCCTGCGAGTTTGCCCGGCCGGAGTGAACACTGCGGGCTTGGAAGCGAGCGGCCAGCGCCTTACTCTGTGTGCGCTTGTAACCGGAGAGAAGCAATGCCCGTACGTTCCGTTTGTGTATTCTGTGGCGCCAGCACCGGCGTCAACCCGGCCTACCGCGAGGCGGCCATCGCCCTCGGCCAGGCCATCGCCGAGCGCGGCCTGACCCTGGTCTACGGCGGTGGCGCCGTGGGCTTGATGGGCATCGTTGCCGATGCGGCCATGGCTGCGGGCGGCGAGGTGATCGGCATCATCCCCGAAGCGCTGAAAAACGCCGAGATCGGCCACACCGGCCTGACCCGCCTGGAAGTGGTCGACGGCATGCACGCGCGCAAGGCACGCATGGCTGAACTGAGCGACGCCTTCGTCGCCCTCCCGGGCGGCCTGGGAACCCTGGAAGAACTGTTCGAAGTCTGGACCTGGGGCCAGTTGGGCTACCACGCCAAGCCGCTGGGCCTGCTCGACGTCAACGGCTTCTACAGCAAGCTGGGCAGCTTTCTCGACCATGTGGTGGAAGAGGGCTTCGTACGCCCGCAACACCGCGCCATGCTGCAACTGGCCGACTCGCCCGCCGAGCTGCTCGACGCCATGGACAGCTTCGAAGCCCCGGTCCTGCCCAAGTGGGTCGACAAAAAGCCTGACTGACTGTGGGAGCGGGCTTGACCCGCGATCGAGCGCGTAGCGGTCGCAATCCAGGCAACACCTGATGGGCCTTATCGCGGGTCAAGCCCGCTCCTACAAGGCAGCGGCTTCATCCAGCGGCATCACCGTGACCTGCACCTGCGGGTCATGGCAGCCGCCACCGAGGATCACCCCGCGCAACGGCGACACATCGGAAAAGTCCCGGCCCCAGGCCAGGGTGATGTGCTCCAGCGCCGGGCGCAGGTTGTTGGTGGGGTCGAAATCGATCCAGCCCTGCCCCGGGCAAAATACCGAAACCCACGCATGCGAGGCATCGGCACCGATCAGCCGTGGCTGGCCGGGTGGCGGCCGGGTCAGCAGGTAGCCGCTGACATAGCGCGCCGCCAGCCCACGCGAACGCAGACAGGCGAGCATCAGGTGGGCAAAGTCCTGGCACACCCCACGACGGCGCTCCAGCACCTCCACCAGCGGCGTGGCGACCTGGGTAGCGTCGGCGTCGAAGGTGAACTCAGTAAAAATCTTCTCCATCAGCGCCTGCACGCCCGCCAGCAATGCCTGCCCGGGTTGAAAACAGGACTCGCTGAAGACAACGAAGCGCTGCTTGAGCCGCACATAAGGTGACTCGAAGCGGTAGCGACAGGCTTCCAGAGCCTCGCTCGAAAGCGGCTGGTTGGCATAGGTCAGGGCATCGCGTACCTGCTCCCACGCGGGCGCCGCGGCAAAGTCCGGCGCGGCCCGCTCCAGCACTTCGATTTGCAAGCGCGCCACCACCCGCAACTGCTCATGCTGGCGCTCGAATGCCAGGCGGGTCAGCGGGTTGCCGAACACATCCCACTCATCACGGCGCTGGGTCGGCTGCGGGCTGACCTGCAGGGCCTGGGCCGTACAGCGTTGCCAGGCACAAGGCCGCGGCCACAGGTGCGCCAGCTGCTGGGCCAGGGACACCGGGCTGTCGTAGCGGTAGTGGGTGTCGTGAACAATCTGGTAGCGGGCACTCATCACAGCGACACCGTCTGTTGGCTGACATCATCGACATGAGCGAAATGGCGTAGGGCCAGGCGCTCGGAGAGCTCGCCACTGGCGATGGCGACCGCTTGCAGCAGATCAGCCAGCCCGGCCAACACCGCCTGCACGCTGGCGTTGCCGAACAGTGGATGCTCCAGGCTGCGCAGGTCGAAGTGGCGCAATTGCTCAGCCAGCAGGGCCAGGGCCGGATCGCGAGGGCTGTCGAACTCTTCGCTCAAGCGCTGGTTGGCACGCACCAGCAGCTTGAGCTGGAACAGCACCGCGTGGGGGTTTTGTTCATCGAGCAACAACAGATCGAGCACCGGGATCAGTTGCGCAACGGCCAGATAACGCGAGCGATAAGTGATGCTGCTGTTGCCCAGCTCCAGCAACCATTCAAGCCCGGCTTGATCGTACACCGCCGGCCCGCGCAGAAACGCCGCCAGGCTACTGCACAGCGATTGCAGACGCTCGATGCGCCGGCCAAGCATCAAAAAGCGCCAGCCCTCGTCGCGGGTCATATCGTCCAGGGCAAACCCCGAGAGCGCCGCCAGCGACATCACCAGGCGGTTGAGAACATCCACCCGTTCGCCGAAATCCGCCTCGCCATCCTCCAGGCATTGCGCCTCCCGCTGCAGCTCGACCAGCGCCTGCCAGTTCTCCCGTGAGAGCTTGCCGCGCACCTGCGACGCCGCCCACTGCAGGCGCAGCAGGTTGGCGCGCAGGCTGAACGCCCAGTCCGCATCATCCAGCGCCGCGCGCAAGCGCCCGGGCAAGTCGCCCTCCTCCGGCAGCAGCGACAACTCATCGGCCAGCTCCACCGCTGCTTGCAAGGCCAGCGGATCGTCGCCGTCCAGGTAACGGGTTAGGATGATCCGCAGCAAACGCGCACTGGCATCGCAACGCTCGCAGTAGCGTCCGAACCAGAACAGGTTCTCTACCACGCGCGATGGCAGGTAAGGGTCCTGACGGATCAATTCGGCCACACCGATAGTGCGCTGGGCCCGCCACTGTTCACCCTGTGGTGCCGCCTCGCCAAGTACCCAAGTGTCCTTGCTGGCGCCGCCGCGCTGCATCGACACCACTTCGGCATCGGCCTGGGCCGCGACCCGGGTCAGGCCACCGGGCAACACCCGATACCCCTCGGCCGTGGCCACCGCATACACGCGCATGCCAATGGCCCGCGCCTGCAACTGGCCCTGCTCGGCCTGCCACACCGGCGCCTGGGACAACTGCGCCAACGCCTGGGCCACGTAGGCATAGGGCCGGGCCTGGATGCGCTCGGCCAGGGCCTGGCGTTGGGCCGGGTCGAGGTCGCGACCGAACACCGGGCTGAAACTCTGCGAGGGAAACGCCGGCCTGACCACCAACATGGGCAACTGCTCCAGGGCGCGGGCCATCACCGGAGGCTCACCACACCACCAGGTGGCAATCGACGGCAGGCTCAGGTCTTCAGCAAAAAAACGCTGGTTGATCGCGGGCAAAAAGCCGAGCAGGCCAGGCGATTCCAGCACCCCACTACCCAGTGCATTGGCCACCAGCACCCGGCCCTGGCGCACCGCATCAAGCAAACCGGGCACGCCCAGGGCCGAATCGGTGCGCAGCTCCAGCGGGTCGCAGAAGTCATCGTCCAGGCGGCGCATGATCGCGTGCACCCGACGCAAGCCGCTCAAAGTCTTGAGGTACACCGTGGCGTCGCGCACGGTCAGGTCGCTGCCCTCGACCAGTGGATAACCCAGTTGCCGAGCCAGGTACAGGTGCTCGAAATAGCTCTCGTTAAAGCGCCCCGGAGTCAGCAGCACCACCAGCGGCGCGTCCTTGTCGCTTGGCGCCAGACGCGCCAGGGTCTGTTGCAGGGTGCGGAAAAACCCGGACAGGTGCTGCACTTGCAGATCGCGGTAGAGCTCGGGCAAGGCCCGCGAGACGATGGTGCGGTTTTCCAGCGCGAAACCTGCACCCGACGGCGCCTGGGTACGGTCGGCGGTTACCCACCAGCGACCGTCCGGGGCGCGAGCAAGGTCCACGGCGTAGATATGCAGGTAAGTCCCTTCCGGCGCGGCGATACCCTGGCAGGGCCAGAGAAAATTGTTATGGCCATAGACCAGCTCGGCCGGCAGCAGGCCTTCACGGATCAACTGCTGCGGCCCGTAGATATCGGCCAGCACCGCATTGAGCAAACGCGCGCGCTGTTCAACTCCGGCCGCCAGCTGCTGCCATTCGGCGGCCGGCAGCAGGTGCGGCAACAGGTCCAGCTCCCACGGCCGGTCGGCGCCCTTGGGGTCGGCATAAACGTTGTAGGTGACGCCGTTCTCGCGTAACTGGCGGGTCAACGAGGCCTGGCGTTGAGCCAGTTGCGCCGGCCCGCTGCGCTGCAGGTAGGCGCACAGCGGTTGCCAATGGCCACGCACGGCGCCTTGGCCTTCGAGCATCTCGTGATAGGTCCCCGCACTCAGCGGGTAAGCATCAAACAGGTCAGGCATGGCAATGCTCGAAGGCCACAAGTCAGTTCAGAGTAGCGCTCAGTTGCGGCGCAAATCCAGGGTAAAGGGTAGTTCCGGGTTCACCTGCGGCTCAGCGATCGCCATCACGCCCGGGCTGTGCCCAAGGCGGAAGAAGCGCGCCTGACGCCGGCTCTGGGCTTCGTTGGCATTGACCGGCAGGGTCTGGTAACTGCGCCCGCCCGGATGGGCGACATGGTACTGGCAGCCGCCTAGCGAACGGCCCATCCAGGTGTCCAGCAGGTCGAACACCAGCGGCACATGCACCGCGATGGTCGGCTGCAAACAATTGGCCGGCTGCCAGGCGCGATAGCGCACGGCGGCGACGAACTCACCGACCCGCCCGGTTGCCTGCAAGGGTAGCGCCCGACCGTTACAGGTCAGTTGATAGCGCTCCGGCGACAGGCCGCTGACCTTGACCTGCAGGCGCTCCAGCGACGAATCGACATAACGCACGGTGGCACCGCCACTGCCCTCCTCGCCCAGTACATGCCAGGGTTCCAGGGCCTGGCGCAGTTCCAGTTCAATGCCATTGACGGCAAAGTCGCCGACCTTGGGAAAGCGAAACTCCAGGTGCGCGGCGAACCACTCGGCCCGCAGCGGGTAACCTGCGGCGTTGAGCTCGACCAGCACATCAGCGAAGTCCTGCTCGATAAAGTGCGGCAGCATGAACCGGTCATGCAGTTCGGTCCCCCAGCGGGCCAGGCGCTTGGGCGCATAAGGTTCACGCCAGAAACGCGCGACCAAGGCACGCAGCAGCAGTTGCTGGACCAGGCTCATGCGTGCATGCGGCGGCATCTCGAAGGCACGCAGCTCAAGCAAACCCAGGCGCCCGGCCGGACCATCCGGGGAATACAGTTTGTCGATGCAGAACTCGGCGCGATGGGTGTTGCCGGTAACGTCGATCAGCAGGTTGCGCAGCAGCCGGTCGACCAGCCACGGCGGGCATTGCTCACCGGCCTCGGGCATCTGCGCGAAGGCGATTTCCAGCTCATACAGGGCATCGTTACGCGCTTCATCAACCCGCGGCGCCTGGGACGTCGGGCCGATGAACAGGCCGGAAAACAGGTAGGACAATGACGGATGGTTGTGCCAGTAGCTGATCAGGCTGCGCAGCAGGTCGGGGCGGCGCAGGAAGGGGGAGTCGGCCGGCGTCGCGCCACCAAGGACGAAATGGTTGCCGCCACCGGTACCGGTGTGACGGCCGTCGATCATGAATTTTTCGCAGCTCAAGCGCGTCAGCCGCGCCTGTTCGTAGAGAAACTCGGTGCGCTCCACCAATTCATCCCAACTGGCCGAAGGCTGCACGTTGACCTCGATGACGCCGGGGTCGGGGGTGACTTTGAAATTGGCCAGGCGCGGATCGGCCGGTGGCTCGTAGCCTTCGAGGATGACCGGGCAATGCAGCTCGGCCGCGGTGGCTTCGATCACTGCGAGCAGCTCGAGGTAATCCTCCAGCCGTGACAGCGGCGGCATGAACAGGTACAACCGCCCCTCACGCGGCTCGGCGCACAGCGCCGTGCGCGTCAGCCAGTCTGCCGAAGCATCGATCTCGGGGGCTGCGCGCTCCTGCTGGTCGACTGCCTGCTGCGCACTGGCCTTGAGCAACTCTTCACAACCGGGCAAGTCGCCCAAGGTCTGGTTCGGGTCGGCGGGGTGCACATAGGGGTATTCAGCGGCTTTGACCCAAGGCTGCGCCGCCAGCGGCAAGCGATAGCCAAGCGGCGAGTCGCCAGGCACCAGCCGGCAATGTTCATCACGCAGGTACCAGCGCCCACTCTGCCAGCGTTGTTCGTCGGCGCTGCGGGCCAGCGGCAGAACCTGGCCGATGACCTGGTCCAGGCCCTGGCCAAACACCTTGCGCAGCCTCGCCCGTTCCATCTCGTCGTTCAGGCGCGCATCGTCGGCGCGCACATTGGACGGCAAGCCGCCCTCGCGCCATAGGTAATAGAGGTGGTCTTCATAAGCGGCGAAGACATAGCGTGGCGGCAGCTTCAGCCGTTCGGCAACGCTGGCCAGGAAGCGCCCGGCCAGGTTGCTGTCGGCACCGAGGTCCTCCTGCTCGTCGGCAATCAACGCCGGGTTGCTCCACAACGGCACACCATCGCGGCGCCAGAAGCAGTTGAGCGACCAGCGCGGCAGCTGCTCCCCCGGATACCACTTGCCCTGGCCGAAGTGCACCAGAGCGCTGGGGGCGTAATGCTTGTACAGGCGCTGGAACAGTTCGCCCGCCAGGCGCCGCTTGTTCGCACCCAACGCGGCGGTATTCCACTCGGCGCCGTCAGGGTCGTCGATGGCCACGAAGGTCGGTTCACCGCCCATGGTCAGGCGTACATCCGCCGCTTTCAGGTCGCTATCCACCTGCCGCCCGAGGGCAACGATGGCCTGCCATTGCTCATCGCTGTAGGGCAACGTCACCCGTGGCGATTCCCACAGGCGCTCGACGCTCATGTCATGTTCGAAGGTGCATGCGCAGGGCTCGACCAGGCCACTGATCGGCGCCGCTGAAGTCGGATCGGAACTACAGGCCAATGGAATATGACCTTCACCGGCAAACAGCCCTGAGGTGGCGTCCAGGCCGACCCAGCCAGCACCTGGCAGGTACACCTCGCACCAGGCGTGCAGGTCGGTGAAATCTTCTTCGGTGCCGGACGGCCCGTCCAGCGACTTGATGTCGGCCGTCAGCTGAATCAGATAACCGGAGACAAACCGCGCCGCCAAGCCCAGGTGGCGCAGCAGTTGCACCAACAGCCAGGCCGAATCGCGGCAGGAGCCGGAGCCCAGTTCCAAGGTCTGCTCCGGGGTTTGCACGCCAGGCTCCAGGCGAATCAGGTAACTGATGTCTTCGCTCAGGCGCTGATTGAGCGCCACCAGGAAATCGACGCTGGCTTGCGGCGCGCGCTCGATGCTTTGCAGGTAGGTGGCGAACATCGGCGTCAGCGGCAGCTGTTCCAGGTAGGGCATCAGCTCATGGCGTTCGTCACGGCCATAGCTAAAGGGAATCTGCTCGGCGTAGGGTTCAAGGAAGAAGTCGAAAGGGTTGAACACCGCCATCTCGGCGACCAGGTCGACTTCGACACGCAGGCTGTCGGTCTTTTCCGGAAACACCAGGCGCGCCAGGTAATTGCCCTGTGGGTCCTGCTGCCAATTGATGAAATGCCCACCCGGTTGCACTTTCAGTCCGTAGGAAAGGATCCGCGTGCGGCTGTGGGCCGCCGGACGCAGGCGCACGATTTGCGGGCCCAGTTCAACCGCACGGTCGTAGCGGTATTCGGTGACATGGTGCAAGGCGACATGAATCGACACGGCGGGCCTCCTGCGAGCCTGGGCGGTAGTGGAACCGCGCAAGACTTGTGCCATGGCCCCAGGCCTGCGATTCCTTGCATGCAGCCCGTACCGTCGCACTCAAAACGCACCGTAGCGAGGCCGCCGTGCAAGCCTTGCACAGATTTGAGGCTTTGCCAGCGACGCAAACAAAAACGCCAGCCCGAAGGCTGGCGTTTCAGTTAGCGCGGCAGAACCGGCTGGCGGGCGGGCTTCTTCTTGCCCTTGCCGCCCTTGGCGGCATCCTTGCGCGCCTTGGCCGCTTCCTGGTTGCGGGCAAACGCCGCAGCCTTGGCCTGTTCGCGCTTGTCCCAAGGCTTGGAACCGTCACTGGCACGCGGCGGCAAGCCGTTGTGCTGGGTGAGGATCTTCTGTTCCTTGGCCACCTTGTGGCTGCCGGCCGGGGTCGAGTTCTTGCGCCGGGCACTCTGGTAGCTGTCGGTCGCCGGCTGGTGCAGCGGGATCAACTGGTGCTTGCCCGGGCCGATCAGGTCGGCACGGCCCATGCGTTCCAGGGCTTCACGCAGCATCGGCCAGCCCTTCGGGTCGTGATAGCGCAGGAACGCCTTGTGCAGGCGGCGCTGCTGCTCGCTCTTGACGATGGTCACCGGGTCGCTCTTGTAGGTGACCTTGCGCAGCGGGTTCTTGCCCGAGTGATACATGGCCGTGGCCGACGCCATTGGCGACGGGTAGAACGCCTGCACCTGGTCGGCACGGAAGCCGTTGCCCTTGAGCCACAGGGCCAGGTTCATCATGTCTTCGTCGGTGGTGCCCGGGTGCGCGGCGATGAAGTACGGGATCAGGTACTGCTCCTTGCCCGCCTCTTTCGAGTACTTCTCGAACATGCGCTTGAAGCGGTCGTAGCTACCGATGCCCGGTTTCATCATCTGGTTCAGCGGGCCTTCCTCGGTATGCTCCGGGGCAATCTTCAGGTAGCCGCCGACGTGGTGGGTCACCAGCTCCTTGACGTACTCCGGCGATTCCACCGCCAGGTCGTAACGCAGGCCCGAGGCGATGAGGATCTTCTTCACCCCTGGCAGGTCACGGGCGCTGCGGTACAGCTTGATCAGCGCCGAGTGGTCGGTGTTCAGGTTCGGGCAGATGCCGGGGAACACGCACGATGGCTTGCGGCACGCCGATTCGATCTCGGGGCTCTTGCAGGCGATGCGGTACATGTTCGCGGTCGGGCCACCAAGGTCGGAGATCACCCCGGTAAAACCGGGAACCTTGTCACGGATCTCTTCGATCTCGCGAATGATCGACTCGTGCGAACGGTTCTGGATGATGCGCCCTTCGTGCTCGGTGATCGAGCAGAAGGTGCAGCCGCCGAAGCAGCCGCGCATGATGTTCACCGAGAAACGGATCATGTCGTAGGCAGGGATTTTCTCCTTGCCGTACGCCGGGTGCGGGATGCGCGCATAGGGCATGCCGAACACGTAGTCCATTTCTTCGGTGGTCATAGGAATGGGTGGCGGGTTGAACCAGACGTCCACTTCGCCATGCTTCTGCACCAGGGCACGGGCGTTGCCCGGGTTGGTTTCCAGGTGCAACACGCGGTTGGCGTGGGCATAGAGCACCGGGTCGTTGCGAACCTTCTCGAACGACGGCAGACGGATGACCGTCTTGTCGCGGGTCATGCGCGGGCTGGCGAGAATCTGCACCACCTTGGCTTCGTTCGGGTCTTCGACCTCGCCCTTCTCCTGCTCGATGGCGCAGGCCTGGGTGTCCTGGGTGTTGACGTACGGGTTGATGATCTTGTCGACCTTGCCCGGGCGGTCGATACGGGTCGAGTCAACCTCGTACCAGCCTTGCGGGGTATCACGGCGTACGAAGGCAGTGCCGCGAATGTCGGTGATGTTCTCGATCGACTCACCGAACGACAGGCGCTGGGCCACTTCGACGATGGCCCGCTCGGCGTTGCCGTACAGCAGGATGTCGGCGCAGGCGTCGATCAGGATCGAATGACGCACCTTGTCCTGCCAGTAGTCGTAATGCGCAATACGGCGCAGGGAGGCTTCAATGCCGCCGAGGACGATCGGCACATGCTTGTAGGCTTCCTTGCAGCGCTGGCTGTAAACCAGGCTGGCGCGGTCCGGACGCTTGCCGGCCATACCGCCCGGGGTGTAGGCATCGTCGGAACGAATCTTCTTGTCGGCCGTGTAGCGGTTGATCATCGAGTCCATGTTGCCGGCCGCGACGCCGAAGAACAGGTTCGGCTCGCCGAGCTTCATGAAGTCGTCTTTGGACTGCCAGTTCGGCTGGGCAATGATGCCCACGCGAAAGCCCTGGGCCTCCAGCAGGCGGCCGATGATGGCCATGCCGAACGACGGGTGGTCGACGTAGGCATCACCGGTCACGATGATGATGTCGCAGGAATCCCAGCCGAGCTGATCCATCTCCTCCCTGCTCATCGGCAGGAACGGTGCTGGCCCGAAGCATTCGGCCCAGTACTTGGGATAGTCGAAAAGTGGTTTGGCTGCTTGCATGTCAGTGACCGGTGGCTAATCGATGAAAAATCGCGGGCGCGGAATATAGCACAAAAATTGACCAAATCCGACGGTGGTGGTCGGAATCAACCCACAACAATTATTTACCGCCCGTCGCCGCCAGTGCCGCGCTCTGATCTGCGTTTTCCACCAATGGAGACGCACACCATGCCCCCCTCAACTGTCGAGCAGGACCCACTGGCAGCCAACGACCAGCAACGCTGGTCGGATCGACTGACCCTGGAGCTGATTGAAGAGCATCTGAACCAGACCTTGCAAACCCTGGATGAACAAGAACAGCGCCGCTACCTGCAACTGGCCCGTCTCGGCCCGCAACTGCGCCAGCGCCTGAGCGATGCCCTGCGTCAGTTTCAACGGACTTTCGAGCACCAGGCCCTGGAGGACCTGCGCCAACAACTTGCCCTGGCATCCGGCCAGGCGCTGGACCCCCTGAGCACCTACCTGCACACCTATTCGCTGGAGATTCAGCGCGAGTTCCCCCACCAGGAAGTCGAACACCTGCAGACTCGCAGCCTCTGGCAGGCAGCCCAGGACAACTTTGGCTTCAACATTGCCCTGCAAAGCGGCTCAGGACAGGACTTCCTCAGGGCCAGCAGCATCAACACCCGCGAGTCAGGTGGGCGTCATTCGCTGATCCCGGTCAGCACCTTCGTCGATATCGTGCGCAAGCTGAACCTGGGCAAGCGCTTGCAAGACGCGTTGCAGCAGAAGCTACCTGCCCTGAGCGCACAAGCGGTCAGCGACTACCAGCGTGCCCTGCTGCAATTTGCCCTGCTGGAAGCCTATCGCAGCACCGACGACCACGAATTCAACCGTGAGCAACTGGCTAGCCTGCAAACGGCCTGCGAGCGACCAGGGGGCCTGCAGTGGACGTATTTCAGCCTTAAGTTGCCGGACGGGGTCATCGAGCACCTGCTTCGGCTGGCCGAGGCCCAGCCACTGCTCAGGCCGATCAAGCAGGCACTGGATGCACTGGCCAGCCAGCGCATGACCCAGACCCTGATGGGCAACCTGATTCCTCTGCCATTCTTCGTGGTGCGCCTGGGCGATGGGGTTTTCAGCTATTTTCCCGAACGCCCGGGCGGCGCCTGGCGCTCTCACGTCTCGGCCGTCGACGCTGTGGACTCGCTGCGCCAGCAGATCCACCAGAGCCAAAACACCAGCGCGTTGCATTGGCTCTATCAATGGCTGCCGCTTGCGCTACAACAAAAACTCTCGGCACTGCTCAAGCCTGACAACGTTGACCGCAACCAGCTCAATGCATTGGCCAAATGGCTGTACGACACCTTCGCCACCCAGCCCTCCACCGCCCTGCTCGATGTCGTCGAGAACCCGAACAGCCCGTGGAAATCGCAATCACTGCTCCAGGCTATCGCCCAGGAGCAGCAGCACGGGATCGCCGCCGACCTTTCGCTGATGGCGATCAGCAACAACAGCGTGGATTTCGACACCTTCCAGAAAGGTGCGCTGTTCGTGGTCAGCGAAGTGCTGGAGCTGCTGACGCTGTCGGTTCCCGGCGGCGTTACCGGTCTCAACCGCGCCATGCTCACCGCCACCTTCGCCAGCCTCGGTTTCCAGTCGATTTGCGCAGCCAACGCACTGCTGTCCGGCCGCACCAGCGAAGCAGTCCAGGCAGCGGCTGATATCGCCGACCTGATAATCAGCGCCAGGCTTCAGGGCCTCGGCGCACGGCTCTCGGCGCGCCGCTCAAGGCAGTTGGTGACGGCCCTTGGCCGTGCACCGGCAATTGAGGCACGCGTGGCGCAGCAACTGGATTCGCGAAGCTGGAGCGCCGCCAAATTGCTGGAACACCTGCTGCCTCAGCTCCCAGCCAAGGCGATAACCTCAGTGTTGCGCCTGAGCGGTGTGCAGCGCGAACAGCTGGAGGCGGCATGGAGCGTCGCAGCGGACCTGCCTTGGCAACTGCGCTGCGTGATTGAAAGGCAACAACCGACCAACGCAGAGGGCAACCCGGCCATTGCCGCCCTGACCCTGCGCTTCCCCGGTCTGTCTGTTGCGGCCGCGCGCGAAGCCCTGCACCGCCACCCCGAGCTGATGCAGCTACAAGCGAACAGCCTCATCGAGCCCGGCCCCATTGCGACCGTGCTCGGGCTTGCGCAAGAAAGCCGCAGCCTGTTGGCGCTGTGCAAGCTGGACGATGAACTGGCGGGCCCCGACCGGGATGTCGAAGCCCTGTGCTGTCAATTGCTCGCCAGCCACCCTGAGTGGCCAGCCACATCAGGCATCCGCATCGAAGAGAACCTTCAGGCCCCACCCGCTACAGGCTTCGCCCCCGCATCGCCCGTTCAGTACTTCGCTGCTCCCGACGCCACGGGCTACCTGAACCTGACCCGCACCGGCAGCCACTATCACTTCCAGGACATGCCAGGCGCTGCACTCCTGCAAGCCTTGCACGAGCATCCACACAACCCATTGCGCAAGGACGTTAGTGTTGCCATGTTGCGCGCACAACTGCTCGACATCGCCCTGCGCAACCGCGAACTGCTGCCGGAACTGCTGGCCGAGCCCCCTCTGCAAGCGGTCTCAGCCGGGCGATTGAGGGTCAGCGCCCATCCATTGGCCAGTACTGCCGGCACGCCTGGCAGCGGAATTCATCATTACCAAGGGACAACCTACGCCATGATCGAGGGCGCGGCATACCCGATAGTGCCTGACGCCCCGGCATCAACGCCAGAATGGCGGGTATGGCGGCTGGCAGACGGCCCGCGCGCCGATAGCCCGGCGATTGTGCTGTATCGCCAGCACTGGTACTACGCCCGGGTTCCTGGCGCCGCCGGCATGCCCCGCCGAGGAGGGCGTCTGGCGCAAATGCAGGAGCAGAACCGCGCAGCAGCCACAGCCGAGCGAGCTGCCCAATTTCAACAGCAGCACAACACTCGCCAGCAACTGCTTGAGGTCAACCAGGCACTGCTGACGACCGCCGACCAGATGACCCAAGTCACTGCCCGGGTCAACGCCGCGATTGGAGGCTCAGACACACAGCAACAAGCCATCGCCGCCCTGGTGGTGACCTACTGGAAAGCCATCAAACACATTTCGACGAAGATCGACCTGCTTGCAATCCTGGGCGATCCGCAAACACTGCCCCAGCAACGAGAGATGCACGTGTATCGGCTTCATTGCCTGGAAAAAATCATGCTCAGCCAGGACCTCGCCTTCACCGGTGAAACCGGGGAAATGCTGGCCGACCCGCATCAAGGCGAGCATGGCCGCTATCGCCTGCAACACCGGCGCATCCTCCAGCACCTGGAAGAAAAACGCCCCTTCCTCGACAAGCACGCCGCCTATATCGAGGCCCTGTCCAGCGGTTTTCCAGGCACTCAGACCGACACTTATCTCGCCCGAGCCAGGGAAGACTTCCCTGCAACCCCGCTGATGCGCCAAGCAGCGGTGATCCTGTTCAAGTTGGACTTGCTGGTGATCAGCGACACTCCGGACCCGCAAGCCCCGATCCAGTTCAATACCGAGGCGGCGCTGCGCCTGGTGCAACTGCACGACGCCCTGACCACCTACACCGACCTGGACAGCCTCCCGGAAAACTATCAGCTCTCACTGCTCGATGACCTGCAACGCCAGTTCGACAGCCACCAGCAAGGGCTAAGATCCATGCAGGACACCGCTGCCACGCTGGATAAAGCCCACCTGCGCGATATCGACCAGGTGCTGGTCAGCCTCATGCGGCAGATACAGCAGCGACTTGAGTCGATGTATCGGGACCTGACCAGCAACACCTTGTTGAGCCTTGATTCGCAGGCCCTGGACACTGATTTTCTGCCCGCCCAACCACTGCAGCGGCCTGTCGCCGGGCCACGCAAGCGGGTGATCAAAGTCAGGCAGCAGGGCACTACGGCATTTAAGGTAGGGCAAGCACATACCGACGAGCAGGGCCGGGAAGTGGTCGATATCATCAGCCCCGGCATCGTTGCCGGGCCCCGGGTGCAGCGCTACGTCAATCCGGTGGCCGGCTACTGGCAGCCACTTGCCGTTGAGCGCAGAGTTGGCACCGCTGCGTCACTGGCAACGCAACTGTCCCAGGCCAATACGTTACTGGGCAAAGTCGAGCAGCAACTGGACAGCGCACACCAGGATGCCGAGAAACAGCAAAACCCGACCAACATCGTCGAGGCCCTTGAGCGTCACGCCGGGGCCTTGGAGGTTTTGGCACAGGGCATTGAGTCATCCAGCACCGAGGCTGAACAGCGAACACTGCTCGATCGCCTGCGCGGCGGCGCCCAGCGCTTGCGCCAGCACGGCGAAGCATTGCGCCTGATGCTGTACAAATCACCGGAAACGCTCGACATCAATCGCCTGCTGTACCTGATCGAGCACCGGCAAGTGAGCGTGCACAAGACACTGATGCGAGCGCCGCGCGGTAAAGGCCGGAACAAGCACTTCCTCGACATTTACCAGATCCGCGATGTCCAGGGCAGCCGCTCGACACTGTGGGAAGCGCATTTTCACTACGATGCCACAACGACCGCCATGGAGCAGTTCCAACTCAAGGGCGCGCACTTGAAGACCCTGGCGCAAAGCCGCCTGGGCGCGGCATCACAGGCCCAGGCCGAGCGGGAGGGGCAAGCCCATGTGCCGATCTGGCGTGCTGCCTTCAGCCCTCAGGCAGCGCGCGAACTGTTCAGAGCCGCCAGTGACGGCTGAGCGACTTACTCGTCGTCGTCGAAGTTGTAACTGCCCGGCGCGAGGTTTTCGAAGCGTGTGTACTTGCCGATGAAGGCCAGGCGGATAAAGCCGATCGGGCCGTTCCGCTGCTTGCCGATGATGATTTCGGCAATGCCCTTGTGCTCGGTCTCCGGGTGGTAGACCTCGTCGCGGTAAACGAACATGATCACGTCGGCGTCCTGCTCGATCGCACCGGATTCACGCAAGTCGGAGTTCACCGGGCGCTTGTTTGGCCGCTGCTCGAGGGAGCGGTTGAGCTGCGACAAGGCGACTACCGGGCAGTTGAACTCTTTGGCCAGGGCCTTGAGCGAGCGGGAGATCTCGGAAATCTCGTTGGTGCGGTTGTCGCCGCTGGAGCCCGGGATCTGCATCAGCTGCAGGTAGTCGATCATGATCATGGCGATGTCGCCATGCTCGCGCACCAGGCGGCGGGTACGCGCACGCATCTCCGACGGGCTGATGCCGGCGGTATCGTCGATGAACAGCTTGCGGTCGTTGAGCAGGTTGACCGCCGAGGTCAGGCGCGGCCAGTCGTCGTCTTCCAGCTGGCCGGAACGCACCTTGGTCTGGTCGATGCGCCCGAGCGAGGACAGCATACGCATGATCAGCGATTCGCCTGGCATCTCCAGGGAGTACACCAGTACCGCCTTGTCGCTGCGCAGTACGGCGTTCTCCACCAGGTTCATGGCGAAGGTGGTCTTACCCATCGATGGACGACCGGCGACGATGATCAGGTCGGCGGGCTGCAGGCCGCTGGTTTTCTCGTCGAGATCGGTGTAGCCGGTGGACAGGCCGGTGATCGCGCTGTCGGTGTTGAACAACGTATCGATGCGGTCGATGGCCTTGGTCAGCAGGTCGTTGACGCCCACCGGGCCGCCGGTTTTCGGTCGGGCTTCGGCGATCTGGAAGATCTGCCGTTCGGCTTCGTCGAGGATCTCCGCGGCATTGCGCCCCTGGGGGTTGAAGGCGCTGTCGGCGATCTCGTTGCTGATGCTGATCAGTTGGCGCAGGGTCGCCCGCTCGCGGATGATCGCGGCATAGGCCTTGATGTTGGCCACCGACGGGGTGTTCTTGGCCAGCTCGCCCAGGTAACCAAGGCCGCCGACTTGCGAACTCAGGCCTTCCTTGTCCAGCTGCTCGTGCAGGGTGACCACGTCGAACGGGGCCATCTGGTCGGCGAGCTTGTGGATAGCGCGGAAGATCAGGCGGTGGTCATGCCGGTAGAAGTCGCCATCGGAGACTTGATCGAGCACCCGCTCCCAGGCGTTGTTGTCCAGCATCAAGCCACCGAGCACGGCCTGTTCGGCCTCGATGGAATGCGGCGGCACCTTCAGGGCAGCGGTTTGCAGATCATATTGCTCGGGGGCGGTTATCTCGTTCATGGCCACGCAGGAATCAGGGTGATGAAAAAGACAAAGGGCACGACCTGCAAAGCAGGATCGTGCCCGATGTTAACCGGCTGACACCCAAGGTGCCAGCCGATCGGTACAGCTTAGGCTGCGACAACAACCACGCGAACGGTGGCTTCAACGTCGCTGTGCAGGTGCACGGCAACGTCGTATTCGCCGACGTTACGGATGGTGCCGTTCGGCAGACGAACTTCAGCTTTGGCCACTTCAACGCCGGAGGCGGTCAGGGCGTCAGCGATGTCGTGGGTGCCGATCGAACCGAACAGCTTGCCTTCGTCACCGGCGGTGGCAGTGATGGTCACTTCCAGCTCAGCCAGTTGGGCAGCGCGAGTTTCGGCCGAAGCTTTTTTCTCTGCAGCGATTTTTTCCAGCTCAGCACGACGCTCTTCGAACGCAGCCAGGTTGGCAGCGGTCGCAGCGGTGGCTTTGCCGAATGGCAGCAGGAAGTTACGACCGTAACCGGCCTTAACATTTACCTTGTCGCCCAGGTTGCCCAGGTTGGCGACTTTTTCCAGCAGGATCAGTTCCATTTGGTATTAACCTCTTAACTTTTAACCTTCACCGTTCGCGTCATCGGCATCCTTGGATGCTGAACGACCACGAAAATCAATCAGGCTGTCGACAATGGCCAGAACCACGAGCAATGGACCGATCAAGTGCATGAAAGGCAACAGCGTGACGTATAACCCCACCAGCCAAAAATTGGCCAGGCGTTTCTGCGCGACCAGCCCGTGAATCAGGGCCAGCCCGGCGAACATGAACGCAACACTGCACAGCGGCAACAGAATCAATGCGTGCAGCCCCATGAACGGTGCTACAAACATGACGGCCAGCAATGCCAGCATCACGCCCTTGGGGAACCGAATCGCGCGAAATTCGCGACCGAAACCACCTGGGTTGTACAACAACGCCTGCCAATAACGCCCAAGAATCAGACATGACACGCTAAAGACCTGCAGCGTTATCGCTATTGAAGCGATCAAGATTGGGGCCATCACTGAGGCGAGCATTGCCTTCTGGTCCGCCGAGATAGTCTCGTAGGCTTTACCCATCACTAACGGCAAGGCATCTTGCGACGCTTTGGCGAGTGAATCGATGTAAGGACCCAGCAAGGTCCCCAGGCTCACCGCAAACAACAACCCCACTACCACGCTGACCAGCAGCACGCGGTTCCAGGAATGGCCTGCGCGCAAAACCAACGCAAGGCTGCAAGACCCCACCAGCACCAGCAACGCTGTCGGGTCCTTCAGGAAGTGCCAGCTCAACAACGTCGCCAGCAATCCCAGACCAAGGACGCTCAATGCGTCCGAACCGCGCCGCAGAAGCACAAGGCATCCCGCAGCGGCACTCAACCAGAACAACAGCGGCAATGCCGCCGATCCGGCCACGACAAGCGTGGCCTGCACACGTCCGCGCATGATGTAATCAGCTAGCGCTCGCATGCACTTTATCCTTTGCTACTTGTCGACGACCCGGTCTCAGCGGCCGTGGCTGTCGGTGTAGGGCAGCAGGGCCAGGAAGCGGGCGCGCTTGATAGCGGTAGCCAGCTGACGCTGATAACGAGCTTTGGTACCGGTGATACGGCTTGGAACGATCTTGCCGGTTTCGGATACGTAAGCTTTCAGGGTGTTGAGATCTTTGTAATCGATCTCTTTCACGTCTTCAGCAGTGAAGCGGCAGAATTTACGACGACGGAAGAAACGTGCCATGTAATAGGCTCCTCAAAAGGTCCGTGGATTACTCGTCAGCGTTATCGCTGTTGTCGCTGTCGTTGCTGTCATCGCCATCGGCGCTGTCAGCATGCTCAGGACGGTCGCGACGCTCACGGCGCTCACTGCGGTTCTCTTCAGCCTTGAGCATCTCGGACTGGCCGGTAACGGCTTCGTCGCGACGGATGACCAGGTTACGGATCACGGCATCGTTGTAGCGGAAGTTGTCTTCCAGCTCGGCCAGGGCCTTGCCGGTGCACTCAACGTTCAGCATCACGTAGTGAGCCTTGTGAACATTGTTGATTGCATAGGCCAGTTGACGACGGCCCCAGTCTTCCAGACGGTGGATTTTGCCGCCGTCTTCTTCGATCAGCTTGGTGTAACGCTCAACCATGCCGCCGACTTGCTCGCTCTGGTCAGGGTGGACCAGAAAGATGATTTCGTAATGACGCATGAATGCTCCTTACGGGTTGTAGTCTGCCACCAGAGTGGTCAGACAAGGAGTGAAGGACACTTGTATGTCTTGCCCTGGGAAAAGGCGCATGAACGCCTGCCAACATGGCAAGGGGCGCAATTGTAGAGAAGCGCCGAAAGACAAGCAAGGCAATTGGTGAATTATTGAGCAGCTAGAAAAGCATCGCGGGTCAAGCCCGCTCCTACAAGTCCTTGTGGGAGCGGGCTTGACCCGCGATAGATGCAGCGCCGATATCAAGCCTTGCGCTTGGCCTGCCGCTGACGAACGGCCTCGAACAGGCACACGCCCGTCGCCACCGATACGTTGAGGCTGCTGACGCTACCGGCCATCGGCAGCTTGACCAGAAAATCACAGTGCTCGCGGGTCAAGCGGCGCATGCCCTTGCCTTCGGCGCCCATGATCAGGATGGTCGGGCCCGTCAGGTCCTGTTGATACAGCTCCTGCTCGGCCTCGCCCGCCGTGCCCACCACCCACAGGCCACGTTGCTGGAGTTTCTCCAGGGTCCGCGCCAGGTTGGTGACCGCCACCAGGGGGATGACTTCCGCCGCACCGCAGGCCACTTTACGCACCGCAGGGGTCAGGGTCGCCGACTTGTCCTTGGGCACCACCACCGCCAGGGCGCCGGCAGCATCGGCGGTGCGCAGGCAGGCGCCGAGGTTGTGCGGGTCGGTGACGCCGTCGAGCACCAGGATCAGCGGCGCGCCCTCAGTACGGTCGAGCAGCTCTTCGAGCATCGCCTCGCCCCAGACCTGGCTCGGGCTGACTTCAGCCACCACGCCCTGGTGCACGCCTTCAACCCAGGCATCCATCTCGCGGCGCTCGGCCTGGCCGACCGCCACGCGGTTCTGCGCAGCAAGCTCAAGCAGTGGCTGCAGGCGCGGCTCGCTGCGCCCTTCGGACAACCAGATCTGCTTGACCCGCTTGGGGTGATGACGCAACAGGGCTTCCACGGCATGCACGCCGTAGATCTTTTCCAACTGACTCATGACTTGGCCTTGGGTTTACGTGACGCGGAGCCGGCTTTCGGCGGCCCTTTACGGTGCTTGCTCGGTTTTTCCGACTTGCCCGACTTGGATGCCGGCTTGCTACCTGCGTGCTTGGCATCGGACATCAAGGCCTTCTTCATCTCCCGGCTCTTGCGCACTTCGGCGTTTTTCGCCGCGGCATGGGAGGGGAAATAGGCTTCGGCGGTTTCGTTCTTCTTGCTCCGGCGCGCAGGTTCAGCGGCCTTGGTCACTTCAGCCTTGTCGAGCACCGGTACCGGCTTGCCGTCTTGTGGACGCACGCCTTCGCCACGCTGCTTGCGACCAATCGGCGCCTTGAGGGTGTTCTCGGCCATCTCGAAGTCGATCTTGCGCTGCTCGAGATCGACGCGCATCACCCGCACCTCGACGGTGTCGCCCAGGCGGAAGTTGCGCCCGGTACGTTCACCGGCCAGGCGGTGATGCACAGGGTCGAAGTGGTAGTAATCACCCGGCAAGGCGCTGACGTGCACCATGCCTTCGACGTAGATGTCGGTCAGCTCGACGAACAGGCCAAAGCCGGTCACCGCGGTGATCACACCCGGGAAGCTCTCGCCGACGCGGTCTTTCATGTACTCGCACTTGAGCCAGTTGACCACGTCGCGGGTGGCCTCGTCGGCACGCCGCTCGCTCATCGAACACTGCTCGCCGAGCTGCTCCAGGGTCGCCTCGTCGTACGGGTAGATACGCGCCTTGGGAATGCTCATCGCACCGGCACGCTTGACGTGCGGGGTTTCCTGGCGCGAACGGATCACGCTGCGGATGGCCCGGTGGGTGAGCAGGTCCGGGTAGCGACGGATCGGCGAGGTGAAGTGGGTGTACGCCTCGTAATTCAGACCGAAGTGGCCATTGTTGTCGGCGCTGTACACCGCCTGGCTCAGGGAGCGCAGCATCACGGTCTGGATCAGGTGGAAATCCGGGCGGTCGGCGATGCTCGCCAGCAGTGCCTGGTAATCCTTGGGCGACGGCCCCTCCTTGCCCTTGTGCAGGGACAGGCCCAGCTCGCCCAGGAAGGCGCGCAGTTTTTCCAGACGCTCCGGTGGCGGGCCGTCGTGAACACGGTACAGCGCAGGGATTTCGTGCTTCTTGAGGAACTCGGCGGTGGCCACGTTGGCCGCCAGCATGCACTCTTCGATCAGCTTGTGGGCGTCGTTGCGCACGGTCGGGCGAATTTCGGCGATCTTGCGCTCGGAACCGAAGATGATCCGGGTTTCCTGGGTTTCGAAGTCGATCGCACCACGGGTATGACGGGCCGCCAGCAGCACCTTGTACAGCGCATAGAGCTGCTTGAGGTCCGGCACCACGTTGCTGTACTGCTCGCGCAGGGCCTTGCCTTCGCGGGTACGGGCGTGTTCGAGCATGCTGCTGACCTTGTTGTAGGTCAGGCGCGCATGAGAGTGGATCACCGCTTCGTAGAATTGGTAATCGACCATCTGCCCGGACTTGTTGATGGTCATTTCACAGACCATCGCCAAGCGGTCGACGTGCGGGTTCAGCGAGCACAGGCCGTTGGACAGCTCTTCGGGCAGCATCGGCACCACGCGCTCGGGGAAATACACCGAGTTGCCGCGCACCTGGGCTTCGGCATCCAGGGCAGAACCCAGGCGCACGTAGCTGGAGACGTCGGCGATCGCCACGTACAGGCGCCAGCCACCGGAGAACAGGCGCAACTTGCCCAGGCTCTCGCAGTACACCGCATCGTCGAAGTCGCGGGCATCTTCGCCGTCGATGGTGACGAACGGCAGATGGCGCAGATCGACGCGGTGCTCTTTGTCTTTCTCTTCGACTTCCGGCTTGAGCTTGCGCGCTTCCTTGATCACGGCTTCTGGCCAGACATGCGGAATATCGTAGCTGCGCAGGGCAACGTCGATTTCCATGCCCGGGGCCATGTAGTTGCCGATCACTTCGGTGATATCGCCCTGAGGCTGGAAGCGCGGGGTCGGCCAGTGGGTGATCTTGACCTCGACGAACTGACCGATCTTGGCACCGCCGTTGCGACCCGGGGTGATCAGCACTTCCTGCTGGACCTTGGGGTTGTCGGGGGTGACAAAGCCGATACCGCCTTCTTCGAAGTAGCGGCCGACGATGCTCTCGTGGGCACGGGAGATCACTTCGACCACCACACCTTCGCGGCGGCCACGACGGTCCAGGCCGGAAACCCGGGCCAGGGCGCGGTCGCCATCGAACACCAGGCGCATTTGTGCGGGGCTGAGGAACAGGTCGTCGCTGCCGTCATCCGGGATCAGGAAACCGAAGCCGTCGCGGTGGCCGGCGATGCGGCCGAGGATCAGGTCGAGCTTGTCTACCGGGGCATAAGTGCCGCGCCGGGTATAGATCAGCTGGCCGTCGCGCTCCATCGCACGCAGGCGGCGGCGCAGGGCTTCGATCTGGTCTTCGGTGGTCAGGCCGAACTCTTCGACCAGCTGCTCACGGGCTGCCGGCGAGCCGCGCTCGTCCAGACGCTGGAGGATCAGCTCACGGCTAGGAATAGGGTTTTCGTATTTTTCCGCTTCACGAGCGGCCTCGGGATCGAGGGTCTGCCAATCGGCCATTAGGAGGGGTTCACCTTGTCTATATAAGGGTTAGTTTGGCATAGGCGTATTGAAACCGGAAATTTCAGGCTTGGACAGCCCTGTCAGAGCCCCCTCGATGCTGCCAAAACCATCATAAGGAACAACGACTTGAATTTTTTAAGATTTTTTCTGAACGGGGGTTTACAGCTCTCAGAGGCATCCGTATAGTGCGCACCACAGCGACGGACACCGTCGTTATAGTTGAGATGCAACACGATGTGAAGCATCATGTTCCTCAGCGAAATGCCCAGATGGTGAAATTGGTAGACACGCCAGCTTCAGGTGCTGGTGACCTTACGGTCGTGGAAGTTCGAGTCTTCTTCTGGGCACCAATTTCAAATCTTAGAACTGCCTCCGGCTTCTGAGATTTACTGCAACACGCTACACTGTTTTTGTTTCAAGCTACACCGCTTCATTTTGCCCAGATGGTGAAATTGGTAGACACGCCAGCTTCAGGTGCTGGTGACCTTACGGTCGTGGAAGTTCGAGTCTTCTTCTGGGCACCAATTCAGATCAAACCCGCGAAAGCGGGTTTTTTCGTTTCTGCCCCTCCCCTTTTCCTCGCCTGCAATCCTGAAACGACCGATAGCCTGCTCATGAATTTTCCCTCACAAGGGCATTTGAGAAGCAATATCGATTATCATTGTTTCCAGATATGTAGCCGCAAGCGAGGAAGTACCCGCATGACGTTCCGCAATAACACCCTGTTGCGCGGCCTGGCCGTCTCTGTTTTTGCCATGGTGCTGGGCACGCCAGCCGCCATGGCCGCCGATCCTGTGGCACTGACCCTGTACAACGGCCAGCACAAGGAAATCGGTGAAGCCATCGCCAAGGCCTACGAGGCCAAGACCGGTATCCACATCAACATTCGCAAGGGCAGCAGCAACCAGCTGGCCAGCCAGATCATCGAAGAAGGCGATCGCTCCCCCGCCGACGTCATCTACACCGAAGAATCGCCACCGCTGAACAACCTCGGCGAGCTGGGCCTGCTGGCCAAGATCGATGATTCGACCCTGCAGGTGCTGCCTAAGGAATATGTCGCCGGCAACGGCACCTGGATGGGCGTCACCGCGCGCACTCGCGTGGTCGCCTTCAACCCCAAGGTGATCGACGAGAAAGACCTGCCGCCCTCGGTGATGGATTTCGCCGACCCCGAGTGGGACGGCAAGATCGGCTTCGTGCCGACCAGCGGCGCGTTCCAGGAACAGGCCGTGGCCATCCTCAAGCTGCACGGCCGCGACGCCGCCGAAGAATGGCTGACCGGCCTCAAGGCCTTCGGCAAGACCTACACCAACAACATGGTTGCACTCAAAGCCGTGGAGAACGGCGAAGTCGCGGCGGTGCTGGTGAACAACTACTACTGGTACGCCCTGAAGAAAGAGCGCGGCCAGCTGGACTCGAAACTCTACTACCTGGCCGATGGCGACGCTGGCGGCCTGGTCACCATCTCCAGCGCTGCTGCGGTGAAAGCCAGCAAACACCCGAAACAAGCCCAGGCGCTACTGGCCTGGATGGCCAGCGAAGAAGGCCAGCGGGTGATTACCCAGACCACCGCCGAGTATCCGCTGCATAAAGGCATGGTCTCGGACCAGGGCCTGAAGCCCTTCGAAGACCTGCGCCCGCCGAAAATCAGCCCGGCCGACCTGGGTAATGCCGAAGAAGCCCTGGAGCTCGAACGCGAAGTTGGCCTGCTGTAATGAGCGCAGCCCTGCCCGCGGCCGCACTGGCCAGCCGTTACGTACCCAAGCGCAAGCGCCCGTCGATCTGGGTGGTGCTGCCGGTGTTGCTGCTGGTCGGGCTGAGCCTGTTACCGCTGCTGTATGTCGCCCTCAAGACCTGGGAAGCCGGCTGGCGCGAAGCCTTGCACCTGCTCTGGCGCCCGTTCGTTTGGGGCCTGCTGCGCAACACCCTGATGCTCATGGCCGGCGTCACCCTGGCCTGCATGGCCCTGGGCGTATCCCTGGCCTGGTTGCTTGAGCGCAGCGACCTGCCAGGGCGGCGCCTGTGGGGCGTGATCCTGTGCCTGCCGTTTGCCGTGCCGGCGTTTGTCAGCGGCTTTACCTGGGTATCGCTGAGCCCGCGCTTCGAAGGCCTGGGCGGCGCCATCCTGGTAATGAGCCTGTCCAAATATCCGCTGGTGTTCCTGCCGGTGGCGGCCACGTTGCGCAACCTCGACACCTCGCTGGAAGAGTCGGCGCGCACCCTGGGACAGACACGCTGGGGCGTATTCTTTCGCATCACCCTACCGCTGCTATGGCCGTCGATCATCGGTGGTAGCCTGTTGATTGCCCTGCACATGCTGGTGGAGTTCGGCGCCTTGTCGATCCTCGGCCTGCAGACGTTCACCACCGCGATCTACCAGCAGTTCGAGCTGGAGTTCAGCAACGCCAACGCCGCCATGCTCTCGGCGGTGCTGTTGTTCATGTGTCTGCTGATGCTATGGCTGGAACTGCGCGTGCGCGGCAAAGCCCGGCATGTGCGGATCGGCCAGGGCGTGGCCCGGCGTGGTGCGCCGATTCACCTGCGCGCGTGGATGCCGGTGGGGCAGCTGTACTGCCTGACATTGGCACTGCTGGGCAGCGGCATTCCGTTGGGCATGCTCGGCTACTGGCTGAGTGTTGGCTCGTCGGCGGCGTTTCCGCTGGCCGATATCAGCCGCGCCCTGTTCTCGTCGCTGTCGCTGTCACTGGGTGGCGCCGGGCTGAGCCTGTTGCTGGCACTGCCGGTTAGCTTCCTGGTGGTGCGCTACAAGGGCCGCCTGGCGATCTGGGCCGAGCGCCTGCCGTACTTGCTGCATGCGCTGCCGGGGTTGGTGATTGCCCTGACCCTGGTGTACTTCGCCCTGCACTACGTGCCGGCGCTGTACCAGACCACAGGATTGTTGTTGCTGGCTTATGCGCTGCTGTTCCTGCCGCTGGCCCAGGCACCGGTGCGCACGGCCCTGAACAAGGCGGCGCCACAGCTTGAAGAAGCCGCACGCACCCTTGGCGCGACGCAGTTCACGGCGTTCTGCCGGGTGACCCTGCCAATCATCTTCCCGGCCCTGGCTGCGGCATTTGCCCTGGTGTTCCTGGATGCCATGAAGGAACTGACGGCGACCCTGCTGCTCAGCCCGACCGGCATGACCACCCTGGCCACCGAGGTGTGGGCGCATACCGCCAACGTCGAGTTCGCGGCAGCGGCACCTTATGCGGCGCTGTTGATTCTGGTGTCCGGGTTGCCGGTGTATCTGCTGACTACGCGGATGTACCTGAACCGCGCGTGATGCCTGAAAAGCATCGCGGGGCAAGCCCGCTCCCACGGTGGGAGCGGGCTTGCCCCGCGATTACGCTCAAGCCCGGAACTGCCCCAAGCTGGCCTTGAGCTGCGCTGCCAGGTCATCGAGCACCTTGCTGCTGGCGGTGGTCTGCATCACCACCTCGGCGGCCCGCTCGGCCTGGGTGTGAATGGTCTGCACCCGGCCGCGCACCGCCTGAGCACCCTGCGCCTGCTGCTCAGCCGCACGGGTAGCCAGGCCGATGGCCGCATGCACCTGCTCCACCGAGGCCTGCACCGACTGCTGCACGCGAGCGTTATCGCGTAGCACCAGCAGGCCCTCGCTGGCTTGCCGCCCTGCCTGGCTGATCGCCGCCACCGCTTCTTTCGCCCCTTGCTGCAACGCACCGATATGCGCCTGGATATCACCGGTAGAGCTCTGAGTTTTGCTCGCCAGCGCCCTCACCTCATCGGCCACCACAGCAAAACCACGGCCGGTTTCCCCGGCGCGCGCCGCCTCGATGGCAGCGTTGAGCGCCAGCAAGTTGGTCTGCTCGGCGATGCCATGGATCACCGTCAGCACCACCTCGATCTGCTCGCTTTGCTGGGCCAGGCGCTCGATGACCTTGGAACCGGTCTCGACCTGCCCGGCCAGGTCCTCGATAAGCTTGGCCACCTGAGTAGAGGTACGGCTGTTCTCGTCAGTGGCCTGACGAATATCCACCACCTGCTGCAAGGCCGATTGCATGGCTTGGCTTTCGGCCTGGGCCTCATCGGCCATGCTCGACAGGTCGCGCAGGCTGGCGGCAACCTCATCGCGCTGCAGCTCGGCAGCGGCGTCGGCGCCAGCATTGCGCTGGGCCATGGCGCCGATCTCGATGCCGGTACGCTGGGCCACCTCGCCGGCCTCGCGAACGATGGGCTGCAGCTTGGCGACGAACTGATTGACCGCTGCGGCCATATCGCCGATCTCGTCGCGGCTGTCGATGGTGACGCGCTTGGTCAGATCGCCCTCACCCGCCGCCAGGTCGTTCAACGCAGCGATCAACAGGCGCAACTTGTTGACCACGCGCCGACCGAGCACCACGGCCACCACCAGCAACACGCCCAGGCCGACCAGGGCCAGACCCACGCCGATGTTCCAGCGCAGGGTTGCCGCGGCGTCCTGGACGCTTTGCGCAGTGTTGGCCTGCATGCCGGCCGCACTCGCCTGAGCCGCTTCCAGGCGCGCGCTCAGGGCCTTGTTGCTGTCTGCTGCGGCGCCCACCAGGCTGTCGCCAACCAGTTGATCACCACTGGCAATCAACGCCGAGAAGCGCTTGTCCAGCGCCACCAGCTCATGGTCAACCACGGCAGTGGAGACGCCCATCAGCACCTTGCCGATCTCGACACCGTTGGGGTTGATCGAGGCTTCGACAAGGTACACCGACGGGTCGTTACGCGCGGCGTCCAGTACCTTGTCCAGCGCCCGCTCGCCCTGCCCCCTCTCCAGCAGCGCCTGGTTGATCGGGTTCTGCCGGTTGAGGTAACGGGTCAGGTGCTGGCCCTGAGCGTCGTCGTACACCACGAACAACACGTTGGGGTTGCGCTGGGCCCGACGGGAGAACTCCGACAGGGTCGGCACGTCGTTATCCCACATGGCTCGCGGCGCCACCGAGGCCAGCAGCTCGGCCATGTCGTTGGCCGAATCCTTGAGGTTCTTTTCAAGGGTCGCGCGCAATTGTGCCTGTTCATCCTGCAAGCGCGTGGAAAGGCCTGCAGTCAGGCGCTGACGGGTACTGGTGGAGAGGCTATCGAGCCCGGAGCTGACCTCCCTGCCAGCCTGTTCGAGTTCAGCGGCAAGCTTCTGGCTGTCGGTAGCCAGACGATTGTCCAGATCGGCCTCCAGAGCAGTGACCGTGCTCCGGGTCAGCGCGACCGCGACCAGCACCTGCACCAAAAGAGCGATACCAAGAGCAACAAAGACAGGCCGCAACAGGCGGCTTCGTAACAGTGAGAGAACGGCAGACACGAAAGAACCCTCTACTTCTGGGGCCATTAAGGTGATGGCACCGCTTGAGCGATTCTTACAGCAAAGGTTGTGCCGATCAGCCGACAGAAACGACAAAGGCCCCTATCAAGGGGCCTTTGTCTTTACATCAGTCGCGAATCAGGCGAACGGATGACGCAGCACGATGGTCTCGTTGCGGTCCGGGCCGGTGGAGATGATGTCGATCGGCGCGCCGACCAGCTCTTCCACACGCTTGATGTAGGCACGGGCATTGGCCGGCAGTTCTTCCAGGGTCTTGGCACCCAGGGTCGACTCGCTCCAGCCCGGCATTTCTTCGTACACCGGCTCCAGGCCGATGTAGCTGTCGGCGTCGGTCGGGGCGTCGATAACGGCACCGTTCTCGTTCTTGTAGCCCACGCAGATACGGATGGTTTCCAGGCCGTCGAGCACGTCCAGCTTGGTCAGGCACAGGCCGGAGATGCTGTTGACGTCGATGGCGCGACGCAGGATCACGGCATCGAACCAGCCGCAACGACGGGCACGACCGGTGGTGGCGCCGAACTCATGACCACGCTTGGCCAGGAAAGCACCGACGTCATCGAACAGTTCGGTCGGGAACGGGCCCGAGCCAACGCGGGTGGTGTAGGCCTTGGTGATACCCAGGATGTAGTCCAGGTACATAGGGCCAACGCCCGAACCGGTAGCGATGCCGCCAGCGGTGGTGTTGGAGCTGGTCACGAACGGGTAGGTACCGTGGTCGATGTCCAGCAGCGAGCCCTGGGCGCCTTCGAACATGATGTCCTTGCCGGCGCGACGCAGGTTGTGCAGCTCGGCAGTGACGTCGAGCATCATCGGCTTGAGCAGCTCGGCGTATTCCATGCACTCGTCCAGGGTCTTCTGGAAGTCGATTGCAGGCTCTTTGTAGTAATTGACCAGCACGAAGTTGTGGTAGTCCAGCAGCTCGCCGAGCTTGGCAGCGAAACGCTCGCGGTGGAACAGGTCACCGATGCGCAGGCCGCGACGGGCAACCTTGTCTTCATAGGCCGGGCCGATGCCGCGACCGGTGGTGCCAATCTTCTGCTCGCCACGGGCTTTTTCACGGGCCTGGTCGAGGGCCACGTGGTAGGACAGGATCAGCGGGCAGGAAGGGCTGATGCGCAGGCGCTCGCGCACCGGTACGCCTTTCTCTTCGAGCTTGTTGATTTCACGCAGCAGGGCGTCCGGTGCTACCACCACGCCGTTGCCGATCAGGCACTGCACGCCTTCGCGCAGCACGCCCGAAGGGATCAGGTGCAGCACGGTCTTTTCACCGTCGATCACCAGGGTGTGGCCAGCGTTGTGGCCACCCTGGTAGCGCACTACGGCGGCAGCATGTTCGGTCAGCAGATCGACGATCTTGCCTTTGCCCTCATCCCCCCACTGGGTGCCCAGGACTACGACATTCTTACCCATAACACTTGTCCTCATTCGCGCAAACTTGGCGCCGGCTCGTACCGGCGGGGAATCTCAAATGGCCAGCGGCAGAACCTGCCAAAGCCCGTTTTGCTGAATCAATTGCCGATCGCAATCCGCCTCGACGGCGGCAGTCAATGGCTGCCCAGGCAAGGCCTGAACCACCCGCTGACCTTCACTGCGCAATTGGCAGACCAACTGCCAGAGTGCCGCATCGCTGCTGTCGGGCATCCAGATCCCGCCAGACGGCAATACCACCTCGGCTCGCCCCAGTGTGACCAGGGTCTTCAAATCCGTGGAGAAACCGGTGGCCGGGCGTGCCCGGCCAAAGTCTGCTCCGATGTCGTCGTAACGACCGCCCTGGGCGATCGACTGACCGACACCCGGGACGAACGCGGCAAACACCACACCGGTGTGGTAGTGGTAGCCACGCAACTCGCCCAGGTCAAAATACAGCGGCAGCTCGGGGTAACGCGTGGCCAGCCGCTCGGCGATCGCCATCAGGTCATCCAATGCCGCCAGTACCGCCGCCGGTGCACGGCCCAGACGCACACGCGCCTCGGCCAGCACTTCGCGACCACCGCACAGCTCGGTGAGCGAGCGCAGCATGGCGGCCAGGTCCGCTGGCAGCTTGGCGGTCAGCTCGATCACTTCGTCGACGGCCTTGCGCTGCAGGGCATCGAACAGCTGCTGCTCGATCGCGCCCGACAAACCGGCGGCACGGGCCAGGCCGCGGTAGATACCGACGTGGCCAAGGTCCATGTGCACGTCCGGTACATCGGCCAGTTGCAGCATGGCCAGCATCAGGCTGATCACCTCGACGTCGCTGACCGGGCTGGCGTCGCCGTACAGCTCGGCACCGAGCTGGATCGGGCTGCGCGAGGTCGACAACGCCCGTGGCAAGGCATGCAGCACGCTGCCGGCATAGCACAGACGGCTCGGACCTTCACGACGCAGGGTGTGCGCATCGATGCGCGCCACCTGCGGGGTGATGTCGGCACGGAAGCCCATCTGCCGGCCCGATTGCGGGTCGATGACCTTGAAGGTCCGCAGGTCCAGGTCCTGGCCGGCACCGGTGAGCAGCGATTCCAGGTACTCGATATGCGGAGTCACGACGAAGTCATAACCCCAGCTCTGGAACAGATCCAACACCTGCCGACGCGCGATTTCGATGCGCGCCGCCTCAGGTGGCAGTACTTCTTCGATGCCATCTGGCAGCAGCCAGCGGTCTACCGTTGCCATTACGCCATTTCCCCTATGGTCCGGGCGGCTTGCCCGCGGGCGAGCCTTGAGTGAAGCAGGTATCGGCAAACAATGGCGCGCAGCACCGATTCCAGCGCTACCGCCGTGCCTATACCCTCGAATACCTTGGGCTGCTCTGTAGACCCGAGCCGGGTTTGAACCGTTCGATCTTGCAGACGCAAAAAAGCCGGGAATTTCCCGGCTGCCGCATCATACACCCGTTTTCTCGCGGGATCACCCCGCCAGGCGTTTTAGCCGCCCGGCGGGGTAGATGCTTATGGCTTGGTCTTGCCCATAAAGCGGAAGAACTCGCTGCTCGGATCGAGCACCAGTACGTCGCTCTTGTCGGCAAAGCTCTCGCGGTAGGCCTTGAGGCTACGGTAGAACGCGTAGAACTCCTGGTCCTGACCGTAGGCCTTGGCGTAGATCGACGCTGCCTGGGCATCGCCATCACCGCGGGTCTCTTCCGATTCCCGGTAGGCTTCAGCCAGCAGTACCCGGCGCTGACGATCGGCGTCGGCACGGATGCCTTCGGCCAGCTCGTTACCCTTGGCGCGGTGCTCGCGGGCTTCACGCTCGCGCTCGGTGCTCATGCGCTCGAACACGCTGCGGTTGACTTCCTTGGGCAGGTCGATGGCCTTGACGCGAACGTCGACCACTTCGATACCCAGTTCCTTGCTGGCCATACGGTTCAGCGAGGCAGTGATGTCAGCCATCAGCGCGTCACGTTCACCGGAGACCACTTCGTGCAGGGTGCGTTTACCGAACTGGTCACGCAGGCCGCTTTCCAGACGGCGCGACAGACGTTCGTCGGCAATCTGCTTGAGGCCCGAGGTCGCGGTATAGAAGCGCTCGGCATCCTTGACCCGCCACTTGGCGTAGGCATCGACCATCACCGCTTTCTTTTCCAGGGTCAGGAAGCGCTGGGTCGGGGCGTCCAGGGTCATCAGGCGGGCGTCGAACTTGCGCACCTGGTTGACGTAAGGAACCTTCACATGCAGGCCAGGCTGGACATCAGCCTGGACCACACGACCAAATTGCAGGAGTACCGCACGCTCGGTCTGGGCCACGATGTAGAAGCTGTTCCAGGCCACGATCGCCAGCACCACGGCCACGATCAGGGCGATCAGCGATTTATTGCTCATCAGCGGCTCTCCCTAGTACGCAACTGTGTTTGCTGCTGTTGCAGTTCCGCCGCCGCACGGTTGGCCGCATCGGCATTGGCCGACGGCGCAACGGTGACCGGGGCAGAGCCGGAACGGCTGCCCTGCACCATCTTGTCGAGCGGCAGGTAGAGCAGGTTGCTCTGGCCGTCCTTGCCGGAAACCAGGACCTTGCTGGTGTTGCTGTAGACTTCCTGCATGGTGTCCAGGTACAGGCGCTGACGGGTCACTTCAGGGGCCTTGCGGTACTCGGCAACCAGCTTGGTGAAGCGGTCGGCCTCACCCTTGGCACGCGAGACGACTTCGTCGCGGTAACCGTTGGCGTCCTCGATGATCCGCTGGGCCTGACCACGGGCCTCCGGCACCACGCCATTAGCGTAGGACTCGGCCTGGTTGCGGGCACGCTGCTCGTCTTCACGGGCACGGATCACGTCGTCGAAGGCTTCCTGCACTTCACGCGGGGCTGCCGCGCTCTGTACGTTGACCTGGGTGACAGTGATACCGGTCCGGTAGGTATCGAGGAAACGCTGCAGGCGCTCCTTGATTTCCACGGCCATCTGCTCACGACCTTCGGTCAGCACCTTGTCCATCGCGGTGGAACCCACCACGTGACGCAAGGCACTGTCGGTCGCGTGCTGCAGGCTGATTTCAGGCTGATCGACGTTCAGCACGAAATCCTGCAGGTTGGTGATCTTGTACTGCACGGTCAGCGGCACCTCGACGATGTTCTCGTCTTCGGTCAGCATCTGCCCCTGCTTGGTATAGGCACGTTCGCGGGTAACGTTCTCCATGTACTTGCGATCGATCGGCGGGAAGTAGATGTTCAGGCCCGGCCCTACGGTTTCGTAGTATTTGCCGAAGCGCAGCACGACTGCCTGCTCCTGTTCGTCGACCACGTACACGGCGCTGTACAGCCAGATAGCTGCAAGCACGGCGAGACCGATGCCGAGCAGGCCGAAGCCACCGCCCTTGCCGACGCCGCCATCACCACCGCGTTTCTTGCCACTGCCGAACATGCCGTTCAGGCTGTCCTGCAGCTTGCGGAAGGCCTCGTCGAGATCCGGCGGCCCTTTCTTGTCGCCACCACGGCGCCCGCCCCACGGATCCTGATTGTTCGAGTTGCCACCCGGCTCATTCCAAGCCATAGCGCTCTCCATCTGATAAAGCAAAGACGCGCCCACGGCGCGCCGTCCAATGCTACAGAATGCCTGTCACGGCTGCCCGACCGCGTCGCCGGGCATTTATTGCAAAGTATGTTGCTCGATGAATTCCAGCGGCTGCAAACCTTCGCGGCTGACCAGGCGGTTCAACTCCACCCGCGGCAGTCGCACAGCCAGCAGGCTGCTGCCTTCATCGTCATGCTCTTCGCTCTGCACCGCGCCCAGTTCAAAGAACTGCGCACGCAACCGGGCAAAACGCTGTTCAAGGCGCAAGGTACCGACAAACAGGTCATCCCCCAGCAATTCGGCGACCGCCTGCCCCACCAGCTCCAGCCCCCGACCATCGCGGGCCGAGACCCAGACCCGTTGCGGCTTGCCATCGGCATCGCGCTGAATCTGCGGCTCGACACCTTCAAGCAGGTCGAGTTTGTTATAGACCTCGAGGATCGGCAAGCCTTCTGCACCGATCTCTCCCAATACCGCCATGACCTGCTCGATCTGCGCCATGCGCTCAGGCTCATGGGCGTCGATCACATGCAGCAGCAGGTCGGAGTTGCTCGACTCTTCGAGCGTAGCCCGAAATGCCTCGACCAGCTTGTGCGGAAGGTGACGAATGAAGCCCACGGTGTCGGCCAGCACGATCGGCCCGAGATCGTCGAGCTCAAGCCGGCGCAGGGTCGGGTCGAGGGTCGCGAACAACTGGTCGGCGGCATAGACCTCGGACTGGGTCAGGGCGTTGAACAGGGTGGACTTGCCGGCGTTGGTGTAGCCGACCAGGGAAACCGAGGGGATATCCGCCCGTTTACGGCCACGGCGAGCTTGTTCACGCTGGCTGCGGACCTTCTCCAGGCGCGCCTTGATCTGGCGCAGGCGTACCCGCAGCAGGCGGCGGTCGGTTTCCAGCTGGGTTTCACCCGGGCCGCGCAGGCCGATACCGCCCTTTTGCCGCTCAAGGTGAGTCCAGCCACGCACCAGCCGCGTGCTCATGTGCTCGAGCTGGGCCAGTTCGACCTGCAGCTTGCCTTCATGGGTACGCGCCCGCTGGGCGAAGATATCGAGAATCAGACCGGTGCGGTCAAGCACGCGACACTCGAAGACTCGCTCGAGGTTACGTTCCTGACTGGGTGTGAGGGTGTGATTGAATATCACCAAATCTACCTGCTCGGCGTTGACCAGGTCGCGTAACTCTTCGACCTTGCCGCTGCCAATCAGGTATTTGGCGGTGGGCTGATGTCGCGCCACATTGGCGAACGCGACAATATCGGCCCCAGCCGACAGTGCCAGCTCCTGAAACTCCTGCGGATCTTCGCGCGCCTCAGGGTTCTGACCTTCCAAGTGAACGAGGACCGCCCGTTCACCACCACCGTGGCGCTCAAAGAACAAAGCAGACTCCTATCAGGCGTTACCTGGCTCAGCGTCGCCTTGCTCGGATTCGGTTGCGCTAGGCAGACGGATCGGACGCACAGGGACAACTGTCGAGATGGCGTGTTTGTAAACCATCTGGCTAACGGTGTTCTTCAGCAGAATCACGAACTGGTCGAAGGATTCGATCGTGCCTTGCAGCTTGATGCCGTTAACCAGATAGATCGAAACCCCAACTTTTTCTTTTCTCAAAGTATTCAAGTAAGGGTCTTGTAGCGAATGCCCTTTTGACATATGCCGCACTCCTGTAAGGATCAATAGTAAAAAAATCAAAGAAAAACTGATGGCTCAAGCCGCCCCACCCCAAGGATAGACGGCAATTGCAAGGACTCAGCTCAATATGGAGACCGATCCAAGGTATTTCAAGGTGCGAGACAGATTGTCGCAGGCCAGGCTGTCCAACCAGTGCAGCTCAGCCCAACTACGCAACCAGGTGAACTGCCGCTTCGCCAATTGGCGAGTGGCAATGATGCCGCGCTCCTGCATTTCAACTGAATTCAACTTGCCATCAAGGTGATCCCAGACCTGGCGATAACCAACCGCCCGTATAGACGGCAGCCCCGCGTGCAAGTCACTTCTGGCTCGCAGCAATCGGACCTCGTCAACGAAGCCCTGTTCCAGCATTTGCCCGAATCGTAGCGCAATCCGCTCGTGCAGTATGTGCCGATCGGTTGGGGCAATGGCCAGGCTGGCGACAGTATAGGGCAATTGTCCCGCTGCGGACGCGCCTGCGGCGCTACTTTCCGCGGATTGACGCTGGCGATGTGACGTCATCGTCAGGCCGCTGACCCGGTAGACCTCCAGCGCGCGGATCAGCCGCTGCGGGTCATTGGGGTGAATACGTGCCGCCGATTCCGGGTCGACCGCCGCCAACTGCTGGTGCAAGGCGTGCAAGCCGAGGCGCTGGGCCTCTTCTTCGAGCTCGGCACGCACCTGTGGGTCAGCCGCCGGCATGTCCGCCAGGCCTTCGAGCAAAGCCTTGTAATAAAGCATGGTGCCGCCGACCAGCAGGGGGATTTTGCCGCGCGCGGTGATATCGGCCATGGCCTCCAGCGCATCGCGACGAAAATCGGCGGCCGAATAGCTTTCAGCCGGGTCAAGGATGTCGATCAAGCGATGCGGATGGGCAGCCAGAATCTCTTTGGACGGCTTGGCGGTGCCAATGTCCATGCCACGGTAGACCAGCGCCGAGTCGACACTGATCAGCTCACATGGCAGGACCTTGGTCAGCTCGATGGCAAGGTCGGTCTTGCCCGCCGCAGTCGGGCCCATGAGGAATATCGCTGGAGGTTTGCCACTCATGTCATCGACCGCGCAAAAACAGTTTGTCCAGATCGTCCAGGCCCATCTGGGTCCAGGTCGGCCGGCCATGGTTGCATTGACCGCTGCGCTCGGTGTTTTCCATGTCGCGCAGCAGGCCGTTCATTTCAGCGATGGCCAGGCGCCGGTTGGCGCGGATGGCGCCGTGGCAGGCCATGGTCCCGAGCAGCTCGTTCAGGTGCGCCTGAATACGGTCACTGGTGCCGTATTCCATCAGATCGGCCAGAACGTCCTGGACCAGGCGGTTGGCCTCGGCCTGCTTGAGCAGCGCCGGAATCTGCCGGATCGCCAGGCTTTCCGGGCCCAGGCGCTGCAGCTCGAAGCCCAGGCGCTGGAACCACTCGGCGTGCTCTTCGGCGCAATCGGCTTCGCGCTGGCTCAAGGCCAGGGACTCCGGCACCAACAGCGGCTGGCCGCTGAGGCCTTCGCTGGCCATGGCCACCTTGAGGCGTTCGTACATGATCCGTTCATGGGCGGCGTGCATGTCCACCAGCACCAGACCGACGGCGTTTTCGGCAAGAATATAAATGCCCTTGAGCTGGGCCAGGGCGTAGCCCAGCGGCGGGATGTCGCCCTGGCCTTCGGGCAAGGCCACCGGCGCAGCCTCGGCCAGCGGCGCAAAGAACTCCCGGTACACGCCCTGAGCTTCGGCTGCAGGCAATGCCTGGGTCGGTCGCGGCGTGTACTGGTATTGATAGCCTGCACCACTGCCATTGCTACCCACAGACGGACGCAGGCCTGGCTCGGCCATCGGCTGCTCAAGCAGGTTGGCAGCCAGGCGCATCTCGCCCTGGGGACCGAACTCACCGACCTGAATGCCGCTGGGGCGGATGATCTCGCTGGTGGCAGCGGGCGCGGCCAGCTGATCTTCCGGGCGCACATCGGCCAGGGCGCGATGCAGGGTGCCGTATAAAAAGTCGTGAACCATGCGCCCGTCACGGAAGCGCACTTCGTGCTTGGTCGGGTGCACGTTGACGTCGACACCGGTAGGGTCGACCTCGAAAAACAGCACGAAAGTCGGGTGCCGGCCATTGAACAGCACGTCACGGTAGGCCTGGCGCACGGCGTGGGCGACCAGTTTGTCGCGCACGGCACGACCATTGACGAAGAAGTACTGCAGGTCGGCCTGGCTGCGCGAGAAGGTCGGCAAACCGACCCAACCCCACAGGTGCAGGCCGTTGCGCTCAACCTCGATCGGCAGCGCCTGTTCTAGGAAGCCCGGGCCGCAGATGGCCGCTACACGGCGGGCGCGCGCGGTATCGTCATGGGCTTCGTGCAGGCTGAGGATGCTTTTGCCGTTATGGCGCAGGTGAAAACCCACGTCAAAACGCGCCAGCGCCAGGCGCCGGATCACTTCCTGCAGGTGATCGAATTCGGTTTTTTCGGTCTTGAGAAACTTGCGCCGGGCCGGGGTATTGAAGAACAGGTCGCGCACTTCCACCGAGGTACCGACCGGATGCGCTGCGGGCTGCACTCGCGGGGCCATGTCGCGGCCTTCGGTTTCCACCTGCCAGGCCTGTTCGGCATCGCGGGTACGCGAGGTCAGGGTCAGGCGGGCGACCGAGCTGATCGAGGCCAGGGCTTCACCACGAAAGCCCAGGCTCATGACCCGCTCAAGGTCTTCAAGGTCGCGAATCTTGCTGGTGGCGTGGCGGGCCAGGGCCAACGGCAGGTCATCGGCGGCAATACCAGCGCCGTCGTCGCGCACGCGCAGCAACTTGACGCCGCCCTGCTCGACTTCAACGTCGATACGCTTGGCGCCGGAGTCCAGGCTGTTTTCCAGCAGCTCCTTGATCACCGATGCCGGGCGCTCGACCACCTCACCGGCGGCAATCTGGTTGGCCAGCCGCGGGCTGAGCAGCTCGATGCGGGCACTGCTGCTCATTGCTGGGCCGCCAGGGCGGTGGTCGGGATGTTCAGGTGCTGGCCGACTTTGAGCTCATCGGTTTTCAGGCTGTTGGCGCTGCGCAGGCTGGCAACGCTGACCTGATAACGCACGGCGATCATCGCCAGGGTCTCGCCCGGGCGCACCGAATGCTCGCGCGGGCCCTGGGCAATCTTGCCGCTGTCGCGCAGCCAGGCGACATAAGTGCCCGGCGGCGGGTTCTGCTGGAAGAACTGGCGCACGCCGCTGTGGATCGAACGCGCCAGGGATTGCTGGTGGCTCGGGGTAGCCAGCTTGGCCGCCTCGTTGGCGTTGGAGATAAAGCCGGTTTCCACCAGGATCGATGGGATGTCTGGCGATTTAAGCACCATGAAGCCGGCCTGCTCGACGCGCTGCTTGTGCAGCGGGGTGATCCGGCCCATGTTGCCCAGGACCTTCTGGCCGACGTTGAGGCTGGAGGAGAGCGAGGCGGTCATCGACAGGTCGAGCAGCACACCTGCAAGCATGCGGTCCTTGTCATCGAGGCTGACGTTGCCGGCACCACCGATCAGGTCGGAGCGGTTTTCGCTGTCGGCCAGCCAGCGCGCGGTTTCCGAAGTGGCACCGCGATCGGACAGCGCAAACACCGAGGCACCGAAGGCCGCCTTGGACGGCGCAGCGTCCGCGTGGATCGAAATGAACAGGTCGGCGCCCTTCTTGCGGGCAATCTCGGTGCGTTTACGCAGCGGGATGAAGTAGTCACCGGTACGGGTCAGCTCGGCGCGAAAGCCCTTCTCGGTGTTGATCTGGCGCTGCAGTTCCTTGGCAATGGCCAGGACGATGTCTTTTTCATGCTGGCCACGCGAACCGGAAGCCCCCGGGTCTTCACCGCCGTGACCGGCGTCGATGGCAATGACAATGTCACGCTTGCCGTTGGGCACTGGAGGCAGCTTGATCGCCGGTTGCGCCGGGGTTACCGGCACTGCCGGCGTGGTCGCCACCGGCGGCGTTGGCGGTGGCGGCGCGGCATCGGCCTCCTGGTCGAACAGGTCGACCACCAGGCGGTTGCCGTACTGGGCATTGGGCGCCAGGATGAAGCTCTTGGGCGTCACCGATTTTTTCAGGTCGACCACTACGCGCAAGTCGGTCGGCGTACGCTGGGCCGAGCGCACGCTGGTAATCGGGGTATTGGAGGTAGACACCGACAACGGCGCAGCCAGGGTCGCGCCATTGATGTCGATCACCAGGCGATCCGGGGCGGTCAGGGTAAATACGCTGTGCTGCACAGGGCCCGAGAGGTCGAAGACCAGCCGTGTGTTATCCGGCGCTCGCCATAAACGCATACTTTTGACTTGCGTGACGGCCAGAGCGTCAACGGTCACTACCGTAAGCAGCAGTCCTACGACAGAAACCAGTGCGCGAATGCGCATACCTATCCCCATTTTCTATTTGAATTCCAAGGCCAGAGCGGCACACCAGGCTTCGCCACGTGCCCCCTGCGGCGACAGGTTGAGCGAACGACCGCCCGCCTGGGGGCTTATGGTAATGGTCAGGTCGGGCTTTGGCAAAATGCCCGCCCCTTTTTGGGGCCACTCGAACAGGCACAAGGCGTCATCTTCGAAGTAATCGCGGATGCCCAAGAACTCCAGTTCCTCCGGATCGACCAAGCGATACAGGTCGAAGTGGAACGCGCGAATGTCGCCAATCTCGTAAGGCTCAACCACTGTAAAGGTAGGACTCTTTACCGCCCCTTGGTGTCCGAGGCCGCGAATAATACCGCGCGACAGGGTGGTCTTGCCCGCTCCCAGGTCCCCTTCGAGAAAAATCACGCCGTGACCTTGAGTCACCTTGGCAATGCTATGGCCAACGTTGACCGTGGCCTGTTCATCGGCCAAAAACAGGGTTATGCCAAACACGCTGAATGCTCCTCCAATAACTGACGAATTGCCGGGACCATGTCGCTGGCCGCCAGGCCGCGGCCCTGCACGGCCAGGCGCTCGCCCGCACAGGCATGCAGCCAGACGCCCAGGCAGGCCGCGTCCCAGGCCGACATGCCCTGGGCGAGCAAGGCGCCGAGCACACCACTGAGCACATCCCCCAGGCCGGCACCCGCCATGGCCGGATGACCGCGCGAGCACAGCGCCAGTTGCCCCGCCGGGTCGGCTACCAGGGTGCCGGCGCCCTTCAGCACGCATATGACCGCGTATTTACGCGCGAGTTTGCGTGCCGCGCCGGGCCGGTCAGCCTGCACCGCCTCGGTCGATACACCCAGTAAACGAGCGGCCTCCCCCGGGTGCGGGGTGATGACGCTGCCTTTGGGCAATGGCAAAGGCTGGCGCGCCAGCAGGTTCAGGGCATCGGCGTCCCACACCTGCGGCGCCTGGCTGCTGGCCACCGCCGACAACAGGCTGCGGCCCCAGGCCGCCTGCCCAAGCCCCGGGCCGACCACCAGCACCGAAGCCCGCTCGATCGGCGTCATCAACTGGTTGGCCGAATGCACACCCAGGCTCATCACCTCGGGCAGACGGGCCATTGCTGCGGGCACATGCTCGGCACGCGTGACCAGCGACACCAGCCCGGCGCCGCAACGCAACGCCGCTTCGGCACTGAGCAGCACGGCACCACCCGTGCCGCGATCACCACCGACCACCAGCACATGGCCGAAGTCGCCCTTATGGGCGTCGGCAGGACGTGGCGCCAGGGGCGCAAGGGTGACGCTGGTGAGCCGATGTGGCTCGTTTGCGGGGTGTTTGGTCTGAGGCATGGGTCAAAGGCTCTGATGTCTGGCAGAATTATACGCACCTGAGTCCGTATTGCCTTATTCCCATGTCTGCTTCCGCCCCCGACCTACCCACGCTGGCCCAATCGATCAAGGATTGGGGCCGAGAGCTCGGCTTTGCCCATGTCGGCATCGCCGGGGTGGACCTGGGCGAGCACGAAAAACACCTGGAGCGCTGGCTTGAGGCCGGCTATCACGGCGAAATGGACTACATGGGCGCCCACGGCAGCAAGCGCTCGCACCCGGATGAGCTGGTGCCCGGCACCTTGCGCGTGGTGTCCCTGCGCATGGACTACCTGCCGGGTGATACGCGCATGGCCCAGCAACTGGCCCAACCGGAGAAAGCCTATATCTCCCGCTACGCCCTGGGCCGCGACTACCACAAGCTGGTACGCAAACGCGTGCAACACCTGGCCGAGCGCATCCAGAAAGAGATCGGCCCGTTCGGCTTTCGGGCGTTTGTCGACAGCGCCCCAGTGCTGGAAAAGGCCATCGCCGAGCAGGCCGGGCTGGGCTGGATCGGCAAGAACACCCTGCTGCTCAACCGCAAGGCCGGCAGTTACTTCTTTCTTGCCGAGCTGTTCGTCGATATGCCGCTGCCGGTCGATCCGCCACACGCCAGCGAACACTGCGGACGCTGCAGCGCCTGCCTGGACATCTGCCCGACCCAGGCCTTTGTCGGCCCCTATGTGCTGGATGCCAGGCGCTGTATCTCGTACCTGACCATCGAGCTGAAAAGCGCGATCCCCGAAGAGCTGCGACCGTTGATCGGTAATCGGGTATTCGGCTGCGACGACTGCCAGATTGTCTGCCCGTGGAACCGTTTTGCCCGCCCCAGCGGCGAGAGCGACTTCAAACCCCGGCACAATCTCGATAGCGCCGGGCTTGCAGAGCTGTTCATGTGGGATGAGCAGACCTTCCTCGACAGCACCGAAGGCTCACCGCTGCGCCGTGCCGGTTATGAGCGCTGGTTACGCAACCTGGCGGTGGGGCTGGGCAATGCACCGTCGACTATCCAGGTGCTGGAGGCGCTCAAGGCGCGGCGGGAGTATCCGTCGGAGCTGGTGCGCGAGCATGTGGAGTGGGCGTTGGGGCAGCATGCCGAGCGGCAGGCTGGCTGAATCAGCGGCGCAGGCATCGCTGGCAAGCCAGCTCCCACAGGGGACCAGGCTGGTTGCATTATTGAGACCGGTCAGGGGTTATGTGGGAGCTGGCTTGCCAGCGATGAGGCCGGCACAAGCAAATCAATGCTCGTCGTTGTAATGAAACTTGGGCATTTCCCAATGAAACCGAATCGCCAGCAGCCGTAGCAGGAAACCGCCAAACAAGGTCAGCAGAATCGCCTGCTCACCCGGCACATTGAAGTACACGCACCCCAGATAGAACCAGGCCGCCGCGAACGACACACTGGCATACAGCTCTCGGCGGAAGATCAGCGGAATATCGTTACAAAAGATATCCCGAAGAATGCCGCCAAACACCCCGGTGATCACCCCGCTGATCGACGCCACCAGCATGCCCTGGCCCATTTCCAGCGCCGTCATGCAGCCGATCAGGGTGAAGGCCACCAGCCCCAGGGCATCGAGCACCAGGAACAGCGAGCGCAGGTGGCGCATCAGCGGTGCAATGAAGATGGTCATCAGCGCCGCGAAACTGGTCAACACCAGGTATTCCGGGTGCTTGACCCAGGTCAGCGGGTAATGCCCCAGCAGCACGTCGCGCACCGAGCCACCACCCAGCGCGGTGATGCAGGCGATCAGCACCACACCGAACCAGTCCATGCCGCGACGGCCGGCCGACAGCGCGCCAGTCATGGCTTCAGCGGTGATAGCAACGAGGTAGAGCATCAACAACATGGCGCAGATCCGAGCAATGGGGCGCGCAGTCTAACCAGTTGCCACAGGCACCAAAAGGGGGCGCCGCACGGATTGTCTGTACAAGCCGACGGCGCTGCGATCAGAACTTGATGAAGTGCTCGCGATAGTGGCGCAATTCGTTGATCGATTCGCGGATATCGTCCAGCGCCAGGTGGGTACCGCCCTTCTTGAAGCTGTCGCGCACCTCAGGGGCCCAGCGTGCCGCCAACTCCTTGAGGGTCGAGACGTCGAGGTTGCGGTAGTGGAAGTAGTTTTCCAGGTTGCGCATGTGGCGATAGAGGAACCGGCGATCCTGGCAGATGCTGTTGCCACAGATCGGGGATTTGCCTTTGGGTACCCACTGCTCCAGGAAAGCGATGGTCTGGGCCTCGGCTTCGGCCATGCTGACCGTGCTGTCCTTGACCCGCTGAGTCAGGCCGGAGGCGCCATGGGTGCGGGTGTTCCACTCATCCATGCGCGCCAGCACTGCATCACTGTGGTGAATGGCGATCACCGGGCCTTCGGCCAGGGTGTTGAGGTCGCTGTCGGTGACGATGGTGGCCATTTCGATAATGACGTCTTGATCCGGATCCAGACCGGTCATTTCCAGGTCGATCCAGATCAGGTTCTGTGGGTTCTGCATGATTCTGCTCCTCGGTAGGTGCGCAGTTTAGCCTAGTGGAGCGTGCTAAACTCCCCGCCGTTAAATATTGCCTCCCGAACACGGAACCTTCATGGCCAAACGCCAGCTCAATCGACGCCAGAACTGGCGCATCGAAAAAATCCAGGGTGAACGCGCTGCCCGCGCCGCCAAACGCGAACAACAGACCCTGAAGGAGCTCGAAGGCGGCGACCTCGGCCCGGAACAACTGGGCCTGGTTATCGCCCACTTTGGCGTGCAGGTCGAAGTCGAAGCCCAGGACGGCGACGTTGCCGGCCAGGTGTTCCGTTGCCACTTGCGCGCCAACCTGCCAGCGCTGGTCACCGGCGACAAGGTCGTGTGGCGGGCTGGCAACCAGGGCATCGGTGTGATCGTGGCACAGATGCCGCGCCACACCGAGCTGTGCCGCCCGGACAGCCGCGGCCAGCTCAAGCCGGTGGCGGCCAACGTCGACCTGATCGTGATCGTCTTCGCCCCGGCACCGGAACCCCATGCCAACCTGATCGACCGTTACCTGGTGGCGGCTGAACATGCCGGCATCCGGCCGTTGCTGCTGCTGAACAAGGCCGACCTGATCGACGAACAGAACGCGCCGGCGCTCAATGCGTTGCTGGCGGTGTACCGACAGCTGAGCTATCCCGTGCTGGAAGTGTCGGCCCATCAGGGCAATGGCATGGAGCAGCTGCAGGCGCAACTCGACGGCCACATCAGTGTGTTCGTCGGCCAGTCCGGGGTTGGCAAGTCATCGCTGGTCAACAGCCTGCTGCCCGATGTGCAGACCCGCGTCGGCGACCTGTCGGAATGGTCCGGCCAGGGCACCCACACCACCACCACCGCCCGCCTCTATCACTTCCCTGGCGGTGGCGAACTGATCGACTCCCCGGGTATCCGTGAATTCGGCCTGGGCCATGTCAGCCGCGCCGATGTCGAAGCCGGCTTCATCGAATTCACCGACCTGCTCGGCACCTGCCGCTTTCGCGACTGCAAGCACGATCGCGAACCCGGTTGCGCGTTGCTCAAGGCCCTCGAAGATGGCCGCGTGCAACAGCAGCGAATGAACAGCTACCGTTCGATCATCGCCAGCCTGCCGCAAGACAGCTACTGAGTACCCGAGGCTCGGAAACGGGCCTCAAACGGCTACAAAGTAGGACCTATATGTAGGGATTTTTACCCAAACAAGCAGGAAGCATCTTGTTTGTTGGTCGTACCTTGCTGTCCGAAAGACTTTCGCTGATTGTCACCTTTCAAGATTCGCCGCCATGAAGCGAATCGCCCCATGCCCTGCGTATGAAAGGAATCAACCATGACAATTCAGCCGTTACGCATCGATGCCACGCCCTCCAGCCTGGGAGGGCACCACTGATGCCAGTCTTTATCAGTTATCGCCACAGCCAACGCCTGGACGCCTTCATCATCAATGAACGGCTCAAGCTCGAAGGCATCAGTACCCAACTGGACCTGTTCGACAACGAGGCGCAGCAGACCACCGACGATATCAGCGGCATTATCCGGCGCAACATCAGCCAATGTACCCATCTGATCGCCGTGCTTGCCCCCGAGACCGCCGACGCCTGGTGGGTGCCCTTCCAACTGGGGGCGGCGACCCTGGTCAATCGCCGGGTTGCCTTCTACCAATGCGGCGAGGCCACCTTACCGGCCTATCTGGAGAAGTGGCCAACCATGTACAACCGCGAGCACATTGACCTGTACGTTCGCGCCTACCATGACGAGCAGACCTTCAAGCGTTCGATCGACAGTGAAGCCTGCGAGGCCAATGCCACCAACCGCTCCAACGCCGATTTCTTCCATGCCGACCTCAAGGCCAAGATCCGCCGCGGCTTCTAGCCCGTAGCGTAAAAAAACGCCCGTGGGCATCGCTGCGCACGGGCGTTTTTCTACAAACAGTATTACTGCTTGTTTTCGTCCATCTTCAACACGCCGTCCTCGAAGATGTTCAGCTTCTGCCGCAACTCCCGTGGCTGCATCGGCTCGGGCTCGGCCGCCGGGGCCTGCGCTTGCGGGGCAGCCGGTGCCGGCGCTGCAGCACCGGGTTGCGCGGCATCAGGGGCAGCAGGCTGGGTCTGCTCGCCCTCGATGGTACGCTGGGCCTTCTTGGTCAGAACAATGATATCGATACGGCGGTTGACCGGGTTGAGCGGGTTCTGCCGGTCGAACAACGACGACGAGGCGTAACCCACTACCCGTGCCACCTGAGTATCCGGATAGCCACCGGCGACCAGCGCACGACGGGCCGCGTTGGCACGGTTGGCCGACAGCTCCCAGTTACCGAAGTCACCGGTACCGGCGTACGGCTTGGCATCGGTATGGCCGCTGATGCTGATCTTGTTCGGCACCGCCTTGATGGTGTCGGCCATGGCCAGCAGGATGTCTTCGAAGTACGGTTGCAAACGCGCGCTACCCAGGTCGAACATCGGCCGGTTCTCGGCGTCCATGATCTGGATGCGCAGGCCGTCCTGAGTGATTTCGAAGAGGATCTGGTCCTTGAACTTCTGCAGTTGCGGGTTTTCTTCGACCTTGTTCTGCAGCTCCTGCAACAGCAGTTCCAGGCGTTCGCGCTCAACCTGCTCGGCCATGCTCTCAACCTTGTCCTGGTCCAGTTGCAAGCTGGTGTCAGGGGTCGGCTCGGATTTCACTTCCGGGTTGATGGTCTTTTCCGGAGCGAGCTGGGGCGAACCACCGAGATCGATGATGTAGGGCGTACCGCTCTCGGAAAAACCGATCGGGTCTTTGAAGTAGCCGGCAATGGCAATCTTCTGCTCAGGCGTGGCCGTCGACAGCAGCCACAGCACCAGGAAGAACGCCATCATCGCCGTAGCGAAGTCGGCGAAGGCGATCTTCCAGGCGCCACCGTGGTGGCCGTCGCCAAAGCGCTTGATGCGCTTGACGATAATGGGCTGATTGTTCTCCATGGCTTAGCGACCGCGAACTGCTTGTTCCAGCTCGGCGAAGCTCGGGCGATGGGCCGGGAACAGCACCTTGCGCCCGAATTCCACGGCCAGCGATGGCGGCATGCCCGAGGCCGAAGCCACCAGCGAGGCCTTGATCGCCTCGTAGATGTTGAGCTCTTCCTTGGCGTCATGGCGCAAGGATGTGGCCAACGGGCCGAAGAAACCGTAGGCGGCGAGAATACCGAAGAAGGTACCCACCAGCGCCGCACCCACGTGCAGGCCGATGGACTTCTGGTCGCCATCGCCCAGCGAGGCCATGGTCACCACGATACCCAGAACCGCAGCGACGATACCGAAACCTGGCATGCCGTCGGCGATGCCGGTCACGGCATGGGACGGGTGCTCGAGTTCTTCCTTCATGCTCAGCAGTTCCATGTCGAACAGGCCCTCGAGCTCGTGCGGGGCCATGTTGCCAGTGGACATGATGCGCAGGTAATCACAGATGAACGCCGTCATGCGCTCATCCCCCAGGACTGCCGGGTACTTGGCGAAAATCGGGCTGGCAGCGGCGTCTTCGATATCGGCTTCGATCGCCATCATGCCTTCGCGACGGGATTTGTTGAGAATCTCGTAGACCAGGCCCAGCACCTCGATATAGAAAGTGTGGGTAAAACGCGTGCCAAACATCTTCAGCGACTTCTTGATTACATGCATGGTCATGTAACCAGGGTTGGCCTGAAGAAATGCACCAAAGGCAGCGCCACCGATGATCAGCACTTCGAAAGGCTGAATCAGGGCCGCAATCTTGCCGTGGGAAAGAACATATCCGCCGAGCACACTCGCGAATACGACGATGATGCCGATAATTTTAGCCATAGATAGGAAGCACTTACTGTCGTGGTCAGGGTCGTGAGCGGAAGTTAAAAAAACTCTTCTTCTACTTATCGGCAGAAGTGCGCCAGACTATAGTCAGTCAAGGCGAAAAGCCAGTTCGGCCTACCTCCAGCATGCCTATTGAAACCATCGTGCCAAGTCAAACACCAAAAACACTCGATGCCTGGGTCAAGCTCCTCGATAGCGTGCGCCTACCGGTGCCGCTGGCCAGTTTCGAGCGGGTAAAAGCCGCCATCGGCGACAGCCGCCGCTCATTGCGCGATATCGCCGAACTGATGCAGGACAGCCCGGCCCTGGTGCTCAGCGTGATGCGCGAGGCCAATCACCACAGCAGTACGGCCATGAGCGAGCCGGCCGAGAGCCTGGAAATCGCCCTCAACCGCCTGGGGCTTGCGCGTACCACAGAGCTGCTGGAACGCCTGCCGGCCGTGCCCGAGAGCGAGATTGCGCCCACCCTGCGCCAGTTGCAGATGGTCAGCCAGCACGCCAGCCAGCAGGCCAACGGCCTGTTCGCCAGCCGCCTGGCGCGTCTGTGGCAAGAAATCCACTGGGGTAGCCTGCTGTTCCTGGCGCCGCTGTGGCCGCTGGCGCTGACGCACCCCAAGCTCCTCGATGAATGGGAGCTGCGCGTGGTGCACAAAGGCGAGTCGGCCTCCCGAGTGGAAGAAGAGCTGTTTGGCGTACGGGTCATGAGCCTGTGCAAGGCCCTGGCCGAACACTGGCGCCTGCCGGACTGGGTAACCCGCGGTTACCATTTACTGCAGGAAGAACGCCGCCTGCTGGCCGAGGCGATCCTCATCGCCCGCGATCAGGACAGCCTGCACCAGCAACAACGCCTCGACGATCAGCCAAGCTTGCGCCGCTGGTTCAATCAGCCGGCCAATACCGTGCTACTGGCCAACGGCCTGGCCCTGGCCTCGCAGGCGGGCTGGACCAATGCACATGTGCAGCGCTGGCAACTGCTCACCAGCCTTTACCTGCAAACGCCGTTGGACGATGTGCAACAACTGGTGCACCAACAGGCGGCGATCAGTGCCCGTCATCACGCCTGCCCCGGCCTGTTCCACCCGGCCGAGGCTCTGCTCTGGCCCTGGCAGCAACAACACCTGCACCAGGGCCAGATCGCCCCGCCAACGCCCTCGGCCCAGGCCCTGGGCACCTGGCGCAAGCTCTGCGGCGAGTTGCTCGCCGAGCCGAGCCCGTTCAGCAATGCCATCCACCTCACTACCCTGGCGCGCGATGCCCTGGTCGCCTGCGGCATGCAACGACTGATGCTGTTGATGACCGACAAGACCGTGAGCCAGTTGCGGGTTCACCAGACTGCCGGCATTCCCGGTGAAGCTGCCAACCTGGTGCTGCCTATCGAGCAAAGCAAACTGTTGCAGCGTTTGCTGAGCAAGTCGGCGCAACTGCGCCTGACCCCGGACAACCACGCCCAGTTCTCGGCCCTGCTGCCGGCCAGCCTGCGTGCGCTGTTTCGCAGCGAACATGTGTTGCTGCGCTCGCTATCGAGCAATGGCCGGGTGGTGATGCTGCTGGTCGCCGACCAGGGCGGCAAGCCATTGGCCGACGTCAGCGTGCAAGCCTTCGGCAAAACCGCGCAATGCATCGAGCGGGCCCTGACCGCCTTCAGCAACCGCAGCGCCTGAGCCATGCGCTACAATCGCCCCCCTCTGTTCTGCTCTGGAGACTCTGGATGACTGACTTTTCTGGCTTGCCCCTGGTAATCGAGCCGGCTGATCTGCAAGCCCGGCTGGATGCGCCAGAGTTGATCCTGGTCGACCTGACCAGCCCCAACCGCTATGCCAGCGGGCATGTTCCCGGTGCGCGCTTCGTCGACCCGAAGCGCACGCAGCTGGGCCAGCCTCCCGCGCCAGGCCTGTTGCCGGCCAAGGCTGACCTGGAAAAACTGTTTGCCGAACTCGGCCATAACGCCAACGCGGTCTACGTCGTATATGACGAGGAAGGCGGGGGTTGGGCCGGGCGCTTCATCTGGCTGCTCGACGTCATCGGGCACAAGCGCTACCACTACCTCAACGGTGGCATCCAGGCCTGGCCGGCCAACAACCTTGCCACTGATGTGCCGCTCAACATCACCGGCACGGTCAGCCTGACCCTGCACGAAGAGCCAACGGCAACCCGCGAGTACCTGCAAAGCCGCCTCGGTGCCACCGACCTGGCGATCTGGGACGCGCGCAGCCCAGCCGAGTACCGTGGCGAAAAAGTCCTCGCGGCCAAGGGCGGGCATATCCCCGGCGCGGTCAATTTCGAATGGACCGCCGGCATGGACATGAACGATCACCTGCGTATCCGCAAGGACATGCCCGAAATCCTCGCGCAGCTGGGCATCAGCAAAGACAAGGAAGTGGTCACCCACTGCCAGACTCATCACCGTTCCGGCTTTACCTACCTGGTGGCCAAGCATCTGGGCTACCCTCGGGTCAAAGCCTACGCCGGATCCTGGGGCGAATGGGGCAACCACCCCGACACCCCTGTCGAAGTTTAAGGAAACCTAATGAAATCCCGCTTGTTCATCATCAGTCAGTACCTGCTGCCTCATCACCTGCTTTCGCGCCTGGCCGGCTGCATCGCCGAATGCCGCGTGCGCTGGTTCAAGAACGCCTTCACCAGCTGGTTCGCCAAGCGCTACCAGGTGGACATGTCCCAGGCCCTGGTCGAAGACGTCACCGCCTACGAGCACTTCAACGCCTTCTTTACCCGCGCCCTCAAGCCAGGTGCGCGTCCGCTGGATGAAACCCCGGGGGCGATCCTCTGCCCGGCCGACGGTGCCGTCAGCCAGCTCGGCCCGATCGAGCATGGGCGTATCTTCCAGGCCAAGGGCCACAGTTTCAGCGCCCTGGAGCTGCTGGGTGGCGATCCGGCCAACGCCGCGCCGTTCATGGGTGGCCAGTTCGCCACCATCTACCTGTCGCCCAAGGACTACCACCGCGTGCACATGCCGCTGGCCGGCACCCTGCGCGAGATGATCTACGTACCGGGCCGGTTGTTCTCGGTCAACCAGACCACTGCCGAAAACGTTCCGGAACTGTTCGCCCGCAACGAGCGCGTCGTCTGCCTGTTCGACACCGAACGCGGGCCGATGGCCGTGGTACTGGTGGGTGCGATGATCGTCGCCTCGATCGAAACCGTCTGGGCCGGCCTGGTGACGCCACCCAAGCGTGAACTGAAAACCGTGCGCTACGACGAAGCCAGCCGTGCGCCGATCCACCTGGAGAAAGGCGCCGAGCTGGGCCGTTTCAAGCTGGGTTCGACAGCCGTGGTACTGTTCGGGCCAGAGCAAGTGAAATGGGCCGAAGAGCTCGGCGCAGGCTCTGCGGTAAGCATGGGCCAGCGCCTGGCACTGCCGGAGCAAGCCTGAAAATAAAAAAGCCCGCAGCGATGCGGGCTTTTTTGTACCTGGCTTTCGGATCCTGCGCAAAACCCTGTGGGAGCTGGCTTGCCAGCGATGGGCCGCACAGCGACCCCGCCATCACGCGCGACCGTCGCGATCCCGGAAACCCAACAGGTACAGCACACCATCCAGGCCCAGGGTCGAGATCGCCTGCTTGGCCGATTGTTTGACCAACGGCTTGGCGCGGAAGGCCACGCCCAGGCCGGCAATCGCCAGCATCGGCAGATCGTTGGCGCCGTCACCGACCGCAATGGTCTGCTCCATCTGCAGGCCTTCCTTGCGCGCCAGCTCGCCAAGCAGGTCGGCCTTGCGCTGGGCATCGACGATCGGCTCGACAGCCACGCCGGTCACCTTGCCATCGACCACTTCCAGCTCGTTGGCGAACACATAATCGATGCCCAGCTTGGCTTGCAGCTGCTTGGCGAAGTAGGTGAAGCCGCCAGAGAGAATGGCGGTCTTGTAGCCCAGGCGCTTGAGTTCGGCAAACAGCGTCTCGGCGCCTTCGGTCAGGCGTAGCGAAGCACCGATCTGGTCCAGCACGCCAACGTCCAGGCCCTTGAGCAGCGCCAGGCGCTCCTTGAAGCTGGCACGGAAATCCAGTTCGCCGCGCATGGCCCGCTCGGTGATTTCTGCAACCTGCTCGCCTACACCCGCCGCCTTGGCCAGTTCGTCGATCACTTCGGCTTCGATCAGCGTCGAGTCCATGTCGAACACCGCCAGGCGGCGGTTGCGACGGAACAGCGAATCCTGCTGGAAGGCGATGTCAACGTTCAGCTCCTGGGCGACGCTGAGGAACTCGGCGCGCAGGGCCTGTGGATCAGCCGGTTCGCCACGTACCGAGAACTCGATGCAGCCCTTGCCCTGCTCAACCGGAGTGTCCAGCGCCACACGACCGGACAGGCGATCGATATGGTCGATGTTCAACCCGTACTTGGCGGTGATCGAGCTGACGCGCTGCAACTGCTCGGCAGTCACCTTGCGGGTCAGCAGGGTGACGATATGCCGGGCCTTGCCCTGGCCTTCGACCCAGTTCTGGTAGTCGGCTTCGGAAACCGGAGTAAAACGCACCTGCTGGTCGAGTTCGTAGCCCGCAAACAGGATGTTCTTGAGCACCGATGAAGCCTTCTCGGTATCCGGAATTTCCACCAGGATGCCAAAGGACAGGGTGTCGTGAATCACCGCCTGACCGATGTCGAGGATGTTCACCCCACCCTGGGCCAGGACGCCGGTGATGGCCGCAGTAAGACCCGGGCGGTCCTCACCAGTGATGTTAATCAGAACGATTTCGCGCAAGACGGGCTCCGACTCGTTGAAAAAAAGCGCATTCTACCGATTTTCGCTGACCATCGGGCGCAGTCGATACTTTGCCCGCCCCTGAGCCCTCGCTATACTGCGCAGCAACTTCTCCGACATAAAGAGCCGCGCTCTGTGAACCGGCCCACGCCCGTTAAGACCGACAACTTCTTCCTGCTGATCTTCCACGCCCTGCGCCAACGCCGAATACCGCTGGCGCTGCGTATCGCCTGCCATAACGTGTTCCTGGTGGCACTGGCGCTGGTGATCTACGCCTGCGTGATGGGCCTGCAGTTCAAGGAAGCCATGCATGAGCAGGCCGATGCCCTGGGGCAGAGCCTGACCACCCAAACCGCGACCTCGGCCACCGAGCTGCTGGTGTCCAACGACATCCTCAGCCTCAATGTGCTGCTCGGCAATCTGGTGAAGAACCCGTTGGTGGCCCATGCGGCGATCTACAGCGTCGACAACCGGATCCTTGCAGAAGCCGGCCAGCGCCCGAAAAACGGCCTGCTGGGCGAGGCCGAGGGCCTGTACCAGACCAAGATCACCTTCCAGGACGTGACCGCCGGGCAACTGCGCATCAGCCTGGACATGAGCCAGTTCCAGCAGCCACTGACCATCAGCCTGCAGAGCATGGGCATTCTTGCCGGCATCCTGCTGGCCCTGGCACTGGCCATGAGCCTGCGCCTGGGTCGCTACATCTCCACCCCGCTGCTGCAATTGCGGGTCTGGCTGCGCGACATCAACGAGTTCACCCCGGCCATCGAGCGCCAGGATGAAATCGGCGACCTGGCGCGCCAGCTGCACACCCGCCTGGCACCGCCGCCACGGGAAGTCGAGCCGGAAGAAGAAGCCGAAGAATCCTTCGACGAGGATGAGCCGGAATTCGAAGTGCGCAACCTGCGCGATCCAAGCTTCGACGAGCAACCTGCCGTGGCCAGGGCCGCCAAACCGGTAAAACCTGCGGCAGATGACGACAGCGATGATGCCTTCGCCGACCTGCTCGACGAAGACCACAGCCCCGCCCCTGTTCCGGCTGCCCCGATCAACCGTGAGCCACAGGCCAGCGCCGTTCTGGCGGTGCAACTGGGCTCCCAGGAACAACTGCGACGGCTGCCGCGCACGCGCCTTACCGAACTGCTTGAGCGCTACCGCGACTGCCTCGACCAGGCTGCCTCGCTGTATGAAAGCGAAGTGCACACCCTTAACGACGGCAGCACCCTGCTGTTGTTCCACAGCCAGGACAGTGGCGAGGACTACCTCACCAACGCCATCTGCTGTGGCGAGCTGCTGCGTGCCCTGGGCCATGCCCTGCAGATCGAAGTGGCCGACAGCGGCATCACCCTGCAATTGCAGTTGGGCCTGACCCTGGGTGAAGACCTGCACGGCCTGAGCCAGATCGACCTGTTGCTGACTGAAAAGGCCCAGGATGCCCTGGCCCTGTCGCAGCACAGCCGCAACCTGCTACTGGTCGAGCGCAAGATCAGCGACGACGCCCTGGTGCGCCAGCGCGCCCGCATCCGCCCGATCGCCAGCCCCGAGGGTGCCTGCTGCGTCGAGCGCTTGATGGAGCCGTACCCGTCGATGCTGGAACGGCAATTGGCGCGGATGCATGAGCGCCGGGTCAAGAGCTGAGCCCCTGCTAGACCTAAAAGCCCGCAGTGATGCGGGCTTTTTTGTTGCTGACCTGTGGGAGCTGGCTTGCCAGCGATGAGGACAGACCGGTGCTGGCTGACTTACGACCGCTTCACGGCCGATCGCTGGCAAGCCAGCTCCCACAGACAGGATGAGCGCCCACAAAAAAGCCCGCATCGCTGCGGGCTTTTTGTAGGCACTCGACTCAGAAGCGGAACACTTCCAGATCAGTACGAATCGGTGTCGCCAACGGAATTTTCGGCTTCTCCGGCTCTTTGCGCACCTGAACCGGTGCCGCCTTTTTCGGTTGTTCTTCAACCACCACAGGCTGATTGGCCAGCGGCTTCAAGGCAATACTCAACTGTTCTGCGAGCTTTTGCAGCAACTGCCCCTGGGCCTGGACCTGAGCGGCCGAGCTACCCTGGTGCTGTTGCTCCAGGTGCACGATGCGGTTGTCACGGACCTGGCCACGGCGATCCAGCAGGCGCCACTGGGCGTCGAGGATCGCTGGCTGGTTGGTACCGGAGTCCAGGCGGGTAATCGACAGCAGAACCTGTACATCCGGGGTGAAACCGGTGCTGGCCGGGGCCAGGACCACCCGCTGGCTGTCCAGACGCCAGGCCAGTTGACGGACCAGCAACTGGTCGATATCGGCCGACAGGCTACCGGCCCAACGGCCATCGGTGGCTGCGGTCAGGCTGCCATCGGCCTGGCGCTGCAGCAGGGTCTCGCGTTGCAGGTAGTCGGCAACCGATACAGGGCCGAGCACCACTGCCATGCCAGCGCTTTGCTTGGGTTGGCCAGGCTCACCGCTGTCGAGCTGATACAGGGATACCGGTTGGTGCATGCTGCAACCGGCCAATCCGAGCACGCCACACAGCAGAACCAACGGAAGGCGCAGAAATTTCATCATCCCATCCAGGCGGTCGCCACAAGGCAAACCGCAGTGATACTCATATAGATTCGTTCGGGTACACAGCCACGCTGGTACCGCAAGGGGCCTATCATCCGCGAAATAGCGGCTCGACTCCAGTGTTTCAACCCCGAACGGGCAGGAAAATACCCGTTCAGGCTGTCTAACCCAGACTTACCCGGGGATTTCGACCAACAGTGCGTCAACCCGCTGGAAGCCACGGGGCAGCTTGTTGCCCCGGCGCCCGCGTTCGCCCTTGTAATGTTCAAGGTCGTCGGCCTTGAGTGACAGGGTACGCTTGCCGGCCTGCAATACAAGGGTCGCGCCGTCAGGAAGGACGGCCAGATCTGTGACAAATTCTTCACGTGAGGCCACCCGATCACCCGGGATGCCAATGATTTTATTGCCCTTGCCCTTACCCAGCTGTGGCAGGTCGCTGACCTTGAAGATCAATAGCCGACCTTCGGTGGTCACCGCCGCAAGCCAGTTGTGCTCGCGATCGGCCACCGGCCGCGGCGCGATGACCTTGGCGCCGTTTGGCAGGCTGAGCAGCGCTTTACCGGCCTTGTTCTTGGCCTGCAGGTCTTCGCCCTTGACCACGAAGCCGTAGCCGGCGTCGGAGGCGATCACATACAGGGCGTCATCTTCAGGCAACAGCACGCAATCGAAGCTCGCCCCCGGCGGCGGCGTCAGGCGCCCGGTCAGCGGTTCGCCCTGGCCACGGGCCGACGGCAAGGTATGAGCGGCCAGCGAGTAGCTGCGCCCGGTGGAGTCGATCAGTACGGCAAACTGGTTCGAGCGCCCGGCAGCGGCGACCTTGAAGCCATCGCCGGCCTTGTAGGACAGCCCCGTGGCATCGATGTCGTGGCCCTTGGCGCAACGTACCCAGCCCTTCTCCGAGAGCACCACGGTAACCGGTTCGGTCGGCATCAGTTCGTTTTCCGACAGGGCCTTGGCTTCGGCCCGCTCGACGATGGGCGAGCGGCGGTTGTCGCCATAGGTTTCGGCGTCCTTGATCAGCTCGGCACGCACCAGCTTGCGCAGCTTGGTTTCGCTGCCCAGCAGGGCGATCAGCTTGGCTTGCTCCTTGGCCAGCTCGTCCTGCTCGTTGCGGATCTTCATCTCTTCCAGGCGCGCCAACTGCCGCAGGCGGGTCTCGAGGATGTACTCGGCCTGGGTTTCGGTGAGGTCGAAACGGGCAATCAGCGCAGCTTTTGGCTGGTCCTCGGTACGGATGATATGGATCACTTCATCCAGGTTGAGGAAAGCCACCAGCAGGCCTTCGAGCAGGTGCAGGCGGCGTTCGACCTTGTCCAGGCGGAACTTCAGGCGGCGGCGCACCGTCTGCACGCGAAATTCCAGCCATTCAACCAGCAGCGCACGCAGGTTTTTCAACTGCGGGCGGCCGTCCAGGCCGATGATGTTGACGTTGACCCGGTAGCTGGACTCAAGGTCGGTAGTGGCGAACAGGTGCTGCATCAGTTCGTCGAGGTCGACCCGGTTGGAACGGGCGATGATGACAATGCGGCACGGGTTCTCGTGGTCCGACTCGTCGCGCAGGTCGGCGACCATCGGTAGCTTCTTTGCCTGCATCTGCGCGGCGATCTGCTCCAGCACCTTGGCCCCGGAAACCTGGTGCGGCAGCGCGGTGACGACGATGTCGCCGTCTTCGATGCGGTACACCGCACGCATGCGCACCGAACCACGGCCGCTTTCGTAGATTTTCAGCAGCTCGGCGCGCGGGGTGATGATCTCGGCTTCGGTCGGATAGTCCGGGCCCTGGATGTGCTCGCAGAGCTGCTCGACCGTGGCCTTGGGCTCATCGAGCAGACGTACGCAGGCCGAGGCGACTTCGCGCAGGTTGTGCGGCGGCACGTCGGTGGCCATGCCCACGGCGATACCGGTGGTGCCGTTGAGCAGGATATTCGGCAGGCGCGCCGGCAGCACCGCAGGCTCGTCGAGGGTGCCGTCGAAGTTCGGCACCCAGTCGGCCGTACCCTGGCCCAGCTCGCTGAGCAGCACTTCGGAGTAGCGCGACAGGCGTGCTTCGGTGTAACGCATGGCGGCGAAGGATTTCGGATCGTCCGGCGCACCCCAGTTGCCCTGGCCATCGACCAGGGTGTAGCGGTAGCTGAACGGCTGCGCCATCAGCACCATGGCCTCATAGCAGGCCGAGTCGCCATGGGGGTGGAACTTGCCGAGCACGTCACCGACGGTACGCGCCGACTTCTTGTGCTTGGAGTCGGCGTCCAGGCCCAGTTCGCTCATGGCATAGACGATGCGCCGTTGCACCGGCTTCAGGCCGTCGCCGATATGCGGCAAGGCACGGTCCATGATCACGTACATGGAGTAGTTGAGGTAGGCCTGTTCGGTGAAGTCAGCCAGTGACCGGCGCTCTACGCCATCGAGGCTGAGATCAAGGGAGTCGCTCATGCGGGCCTCATCATTTCAGGTTCTGGCGCAGCAGCAAGGTGCCACCACGCTGGGTAAATTCGAGTTGTTTCAGGGCACTCATGCCCAGTAATACCTGTTCGCCATCCAGCCCCGGCACCACCAGCGCGCGGACATTGCGCAGGAGGATATCGCCCAGTTGCAACTGCTCCAGGCGTGTGCGATAGCCCTGGGTACGGCCGTTGGCGGTACTCAACATCACCGGCGCACCGCGTTCCAAGCCGAGCTTGCTGGCCAGGGCTTCGGGAATCGCCACGTCGGTGGCCCCGGTGTCGAGCAGAAAATGTACTGTCTGGCCGTTGATCCGGCCATCGGCGACGAAATGCCCCTGGCCATTGCCGGCCAGTTGCACTTCGATGTAACCCTCGCCATGTTGCGAGGTGACCACGGCATTGGGGTTGGCCTGGCGCTGTTCCCACTCGCCGAAAAAGCGCGTAGCCAGGAACAATCCGGCCGCCCAGGCCAGAATCAGCAATACCCGGCCAGCCCGCTTGCCCGGCGGCTGGCTCACGACTTGGCACTCCAGCCACCGGCCGGCGCGGCAAAGCGCCAGACGATCGGTCGCGATTCGCCGTCCTGGCGGGTCGCACCGTTGTTGTCCAGGCCGATCCAGGCGCCCGTGTCATCGATCACCAGCGCCTCGGCCAGGCCGAAAGGCTGCGAGTAACGCCGATGCTCGGCCAGCGCATCGGCGGCAAACGACCAGCAGCGTTCGACCTTGGCAGTCTGCGCGTCCCGCCGGCAGATGCGGTAGGCATTGCGTTCCAGGGTAAAGAGCTTGTCGTTGTACAGTGCCAGGTCGGCAAAGTCCCGCGACACCGGGCGCGGCTTGGTCATCTGCGATGGCTGCATCTCGACCCCGGCTTCGCTGAGCAGCACGCAGCCGTCGCCACAGTTCCAGGTGGTCTGCAAGCGGTTGATCAACAACAGGCCGCGGCGCTCGCGCTCGGCCGCCAGCCAGATGCGGTCACCGGCCGGGCTCACCGCCAGGCCTTCGAACAGCGCATTGAAATGCAACAACATGCCACTGGCCCGCGCCTGACGGACCATGCTCGGGTCGATCTTCAACCAGTTAGGTGCACCCTCTACCGGCACTTGCAGCACTGCCGCATGGGCTTCGCTGACCAGGTAGTGGTTGCCGGCGCCGTCGCAGCTCAGGCCTTCGAAATCCAGCTCACCGCCGCGCACCTGCGAAGCAGCCCAGGTGCGCGAACGCAAGCCCCAGGGCAGACCGCTTTCCGGTACCGGCGGTACGTCCATGTGCAGCGCTTGCGCTTGCCAGACCGTTGCCGAGGTGTCCAGGCGGTAGAGCAGCTCGTCGTCGCGGTCCGAAACCGCCCACAATCCGCCACGGCATGCACTCAGGCCGGACAGGTTGCCACCGCGCATGCCCTCGACCGGGTGCTCGGCAACCAGCTTGAGCTCGGGCCAGGGCGCCGCCTGTGAAGACAGGGCGAACAGCGCCAGCAGCGCAGCCAGGGCCCGAGCTATCAAGCCAGGACCTCGGCCAGGTTGCCTTTGGATTCCAGCCAGCTCTTGCGATCGCCAGCGCGCTTTTTGGCCAGCAGCATGTCCATGATCTCGCGGGTGCCGTCCAGATCGTCCAGGGTCAGCTGGACCAGGCGCCGGGTGTTCGGGTCCATGGTGGTTTCGCGCAGCTGCGGCGGGTTCATCTCGCCCAGCCCCTTGAATCGGGTGACCTGCGGCTTGCCGCGCTTCTTCTCGGCCACCAGGCGGTCGAGGATGCCATCGCGTTCGGCTTCGTCCAGGGCGTAGTAGATCTCCTTGCCCAGGTCGATGCGGTACAGCGGCGGCATGGCCACATACACGTGGCCAGCTTCGACCAGCGGGCGGAAATGCTGGACAAACAGGGCGCAGAGCAAAGTGGCAATGTGCAGGCCGTCGGAGTCGGCGTCGGCGAGGATGCAGATCTTGCCGTAGCGCAACTGGCTCATGTCCGCAGCGCCCGGGTCGACACCGATGGCCACGGCGATGTTGTGCACTTCCTGGCTGGCGAGTACTTCGCCGCCATCGACTTCCCAGGTGTTGAGGATCTTGCCGCGCAGCGGCAGGATGGCCTGGAACTCTTTGTCACGTGCCTGCTTGGCCGAACCGCCCGCCGAATCACCCTCGACCAGGAACAGCTCGGCGCGCATCGGGTCCTGCCCGGCGCAGTCAGCCAACTTGCCGGGCAGTGCCGGGCCCTGGGTGATGCGCTTGCGCTCGACCTTCTTGCTCGCCTTGAGGCGCCGGCCGGCGTTGTTGATGGCAAGCTCGGCCAGTTGCATGCCCAGCTCGGGGTGAGCGTTGAGCCACAGGCTGAAGGCATCCTTGACCACGCCGGAGACGAATGCGGCCGCCTCGCGGGAGGACAGGCGCTCCTTGGTCTGCCCGGAGAACTGCGGCTCCTGCATCTTCATCGAGAGCACGAAGCTGATGCGCTCCCAGACGTCTTCCGGCGCCAGCTTGACCCCGCGCGGCAGCAAGTTGCGGAACTCGCAGAACTCGCGCATGGCATCGAGCAGGCCCTGGCGCAGGCCATTGACGTGGGTACCGCCCTGGGCGGTGGGGATCAGGTTGACGTAGCTTTCCTGAACGCTGTCGCCGCCTTCGGGCAGCCACAGCAGCGCCCAGTCGACCGCTTCCTTGTTACCGGCCAGGCTGCCGCAAAACGGCTCGTCGGGCAGGCGCAGGAAGTCGCTGACCGAATCGACCAGGTAGGAACGCAGGCCGTCTTCGTAATGCCACTCGACCTTCTCGCCGCTGGCCTTGTCTTCGAAACTGACCAGCAGCCCCGGGCACAATACCGCCTTGGCCTTGAGCACGTGCTTGAGGCGGCTGATGGAGAATTTCGGCGAATCGAAATACTTCGGGTCCGGAGCGAAGTACACGCAGGTTCCGGTGTTGCGCTTGCCAACGGTGCCGACCACTTCCAGCTCGGTGGCCTTGTAGCCATCGGCGAAGGTCATCTGATACTCGTTGCCATCACGCTTGACCTTGACCCGCACCTGGCTGGACAAGGCGTTGACCACCGAAATACCAACCCCGTGCAGACCGCCGGAGAACTGGTAGTTCTTGTTGGAGAACTTGCCGCCGGCGTGCAGCTTGGTGAGGATCAGCTCGACCCCGGAGACGCCTTCTTCAGGGTGGATGTCCACCGGCATGCCGCGACCGTCGTCGGACACTTCCAGGGAATGGTCGGCGTGGAGGATCACCTGCACCGACTTGGCGTGCCCGGCCAGGGCTTCGTCGACACTGTTGTCGATCACTTCCTGGGCAAGGTGGTTCGGCCGGCTGGTATCGGTGTACATGCCCGGGCGCTTGCGCACCGGATCAAGGCCGGAGAGGACTTCGATGGCGTCTGCGTTATAGGCACTAGCGCTGGGAATGGCCATGGGTTCTCGTCGTCAGTCGTGGGTGAAAATAGGTTATCAAAATACAGAAAAATCGAGCGCTTGATACTGCTGCGGGGCAATACCGGCAAAGCTCAGCAGGGCTGGCAGGCGTTCGCTAAAGCCCTGGAAGCTGTGATCGCCACCGGCCTGGATGCGCAGCGCGCAAGCGCGGTAGAACTGCTCGGCCTGGCGGTAGTCCAGGGTTTCATCGGCGGTTTGCAGCCACACTTGAAAGCGACCGGCATCCACCGGTGCTGGCACTTCCAGTTCGGCCAACGCCTGCACGTGGTCCAGGGTCAGCTCCCAGGTTTCGCCGGTGTAGAGGTTCTGCTGGGACCCCAGGTAGCCATCGAACAGCCGGTGCGGGTTGACCGCCGGGTTGATCAGCAAGGCCTTGAGCCCATGGCGCTCGGCCAGATGGGTGGCATAGTAGCCGCCGAGCGAGCTGCCGACCAGTAATGGCGATTCAAGCTCGGCAATGGCGGCGTCCAGCTGGGCAATGGCCTGGCGCGGGTGATGATGCAGCGCCGGGACGCGCAGGCGCTCGCTCAGCCCCAGTTGTGCCATGACTGCTACCAGTTGGCAGGCCTTTTTCGACGACGGCGCGCTGTTGAACCCGTGAATATAGAGAATCGAACCCGACATGCCGCCCCCGATGCGCCTTGAATGCCTGGATCGCCAGGCAGGAAAGCGCGCATTTTAGCCTGTTCGGCGGCAGAAGGAGCGGTTTCAGTGTTTTGGCAACACTTAATAGCCGTCGCCTGCGTAATCGACGGTGAATTCGAAGTCGGTCACCCGCGATACGCCGGTGTCGATCGAGCCATCCGCCTGCAGGCGCAGCCAGCGATAGCCCGGAGCCTGCTCGCCGACTTTGAAGTCTTCGCTCCCCGGCTCGAACTGGATGCAGGTCGACGGTGAGGCCAATAGCCGCACACCGTCGCGCACCTGGTCCCATTCCTGATGAATGTGTCCCCAGAGCAAGGCGCGCACCTGTGGATAACCTTTCAGTACGGCAAACAGCGCATCGGCATTGCGCAAGCCGATCGGTGCCATCCAGGCGCAATCGATAGGCACCGGCTGGTGATGAAAGCAGATCAGGTGATGGCGCTCGGGCGCTTCGCTCAACGCTTGCTCGAGCACGTTGAGCTGGCCGTCATCGAGCAACCCCGGCACCGAGCCGGGCACTGCCGAGTTGAGCAGCAGGATTCGCCAGTTACCGATATCCACCACGGGATCGAGCAGTTCGGTGCCCTGCGCCGCCTGCTCCATCGGCAACGGCTCGTCATGATTACCGGCAAGCCAGCGTGCCGGGGCCTTGAGGCTGGCGGTCAGGTCACGAAAACTGGCGTAGGACGCCAGCGAGCCGTCCTGGGACAGGTCGCCGGTGGCCAGCACCAGGTCGATCCGCGGCTGCTCGGCGCGCACCCGTTCGATCACGCGCTGCAGGCTGTCGCGGGTGTTCATGCCCAGCAGCGTGCCTTGCGGGTCGGCAAACAGGTGGCTGTCGGTCAGTTGCACCAGGTGCACTGGCGCGTCGCGAAGTGGGATCGATGATTGCGGCAATGGCCGACTCCTTGAACGGATTCAGCGCGATTATGGCGGCTGGCGGGCTTTGAGCAAATACTCGAAAACGACCGCCGTCACATTTCAGCGAACGACGGCCAACTCATGGCCACAGGCCAGGCAATAGCTCAGCCATTCACCGAGGAAGAGGTTGAGCTGGGCCTTTTCATCCGGCTGGTGCATGGCCGCATTCGGGTACGGGTAGATGCTGCGAAAGCGCCGGGCATGCTCGGCGCTGACCACTTCGGCCATGCGCGCGTCGTGGTAGACCTGCACTTCCAGCTGCGGCACCGGCAGCCAGGGCAGGCTGTGCTCCTGGCGCACGCGCAAGGTGGTGGTGTAAGGGCAAGCGAGCACGACATCGAGGACCAGTACGCCAAGCATCTGGTCCCCTTGGGTCATGCCGATCCGGCGCGAGCTCTGGGTGCTGCGCATGTCGGGCAACAGGCGCATCAAGCGCGCATAGTTGGCCTCGCAGGCAGCCTGCAACCCGACCAGATCGACCCGGTAGCGCTCGCGCAGCAGATTCACGACCATAGCCCCCTGACTTCAGCGCGGTTCAAGGCCAGCCATTGCAAGGCAATGATGGTTGCCGCGTTGGCAATTTTGCCATCGCGCACGGCCTGCAGCGCATCCTCGAACGCCCAGACCCTGACGCGAATATCCTCGCCCTCTTCTTCCAGGCCATGCAGGCCACCGGCCCCATCGCTGCTGCAGCGACCCAGAAACAGATGCACAAATTCATCGCTGCCGCCCGGTGACGGGAAATACCGGGTCATCGGCCACAGCGTACTGAACACAAGTCCAGCTTCCTCCTCGGCTTCGCGGTGTGCAACTTCTTCCGGTTGTTCGTCCTTGTCGATCAGACCGGCGACCAGCTCGATCAACCAGGGGTTGTCGACCTTGCCGATGGCACCGACGCGAAACTGCTCGATCAGCACCACTTCATCGCGCTGGGCGTCGTAGGGCAGCACGCACACCGCATCGTGACGCACGAAAAGTTCGCGGCTGATTTCGCGCCCCATGCCACCGGCATACAGCTCGTGGCTAAGGCGAAGTTTGTCCAGGCGGTAGAAGCCCTTGTAGCAAATGGCCCGGTCGATGATCTCGACCTTGCTGGGCGTTGCGTTGTTGAACGTGTCTGGCATGGGAATCCTCGTTACCTCATTTACCGCATCGCGCCATCCTAACCTGCACACCGCCGTGTTTCACCTCTTTAAAGATACTGTCCAGGCTGCGAGGATAGACACCCCGCTGGTCTATTCAGCTTAGTGGCGAACTGAAGGCCTTGCCGACGGTCCAAGTCCGATCACCTTTGCCTTACAAGGATCATCATGACGCTTGTGAAACTGACGTCCGTGGCCGTGCTGGCCCTGGCCCTGGGCGCTTGTCAGAGCCTGTTCCAGCCCAACATGCGCACGCCGCTGGAGGTCAAGCGCGACCGCTGGGAGCACATCAAGCCCGGTTGCAGCAACGCCGATTGCCCGCTGGTCAACATCGACACCATCCACTTCCCGGCCACCCCCAAGCTGGACGGCATCATCGAGAAACGCCTGCTACAACTGACCCAGGACAACGAGCGCAGCGCCCTGCCCGCCTCGCTCAAAGCCTATGAAGAGCAGTTTATGGCCAGCGCCGAAAGCCGCAACAGCAGCTACCTGCAAGCCAAGGTACGCGAGCAGCATGACGGACTGGTGATCATCGAGCTGTCCAGTTATCTGGATACTGGTGGCGCCCATGGTATGCCCGGGCGCGGCTTCATCAACTATTCGCGCCAGCAGGACAAGGTGCTGAGCCTGCAGGACATGCTGGTACCGGGCCAGGAAGCGACCTTCTGGAAGACTGCCGAAGAAGCCCACAAAGGCTGGCTGATCAGCACCGGCATGGACAAGGACGCCGAGTTCGTCAAGACCTGGCCCTTCCGCCAGACCCCGCACATTGCCCTGACCTACGGTGCGGTGGTGCTCAAGTACGAGGTCTATGCCATCGCCCCGTACTCCATGGGCCACATCGAGCTGAAAATCCCCTACCCGCGCCTGAACGGTGTGATCAAGCCGGAGTTGTTTCCCGGTCGCGGCTGACCGCTGGCGCTGCCGCCCAGTACACCACCCCTGCCAGCAGCAAGGCCGGCAGGGTCGAGCCGAGGTTCGGGGCGTAGTGTGCCAGCAGATGGTACGCCGCCACGCCAATCGCCCAGGCCAACAATGCCGGCCAATGCAGGCTGTGGATCGGGCTGGCATCGCTGCGGCGGCGACGGATGATGAAATGATCGACCAGCACCACGCCGAACAGCGGTGCGAACACCGAGCCGATCAGCAAGAGGAAGTTCTGGTACTGCGCCAACGGCGCGAAACTGGCGATCAGGGTGCACAGCACGCCGATGGCCAAGGCCAGGTGCTCGACCTTCAGGCGTACCAGAAAACCGCTGGAAACGGCCGCCGAGTGAATATCGGCAAAGGCCTTTTCCGACTCGTCGAGCAGGATCAGCAGCAGTGGGATACCCAGGCCCGCGCCAGCCAGCGCCAGCAGCAGGGTATTGACCTCAGCCGCTGGAGCAAACGCCAGGGTGTAGGCCACGCCCAGGCTCATCATCCATACGTTGCCGATGAAATAGCCCAGCGCCGTGCCGGCAAACACCCGGCTGGCACGCTGGCTGAAGCGTGAGTAGTCGGCAATCAGCGGCAACCATGACAGCGGCATGGCAATCGCAATGTCGATACCGATCGCCAGCGGCATCGAACCATCGCCGGCACGCGCCCACAGCGCGGCCAGATCGGCCTTGGCAAAGAGGTTCCAGGTCAGCCACAGGCAGGCACCGATCAGCAGCCAGATCCCCCACTTGCGCAAGATCTTGCGCACGAAGGTCAACGGCCCGCTGATCGCCAGCAAGGTGGCCAGGACACCAAAGCACAAGGTCCAGAGCAACGGGTTGGTCAGCGCACTGCCTGCACCGAAGGCGCGCTCGCTGAGCAAGCTGGCGGCATCACGCATGACGATGATTTCGAACGAGCCCCAGCCGATCAACTGCAGCAGGTTGAGCATGGCCGGCAGGCGTGCGCCATTGCGGCCCAGGCTGCGGCGCAGGGCGGCCATGGACGACAAACCGGTGTCACTGCCGATGACCCCGACGGAGGCGAGCAGCAGCACGCCGACGCTGGTACCGACGATGATCGCCAGCACCGCATTGGCCAGGCCCAGGCCCGGGCCGAGCAAGGCGCCGGTCTGCAGGACCATCAGGCCGATACCGAGGGAAAACCACAGGGAACAAAGGTCGCGACCGCTGAGCACGCGCTGCTCGGCGCTGACCGGGTGATCGGGGGAAAACGGGCTGGGTGTGCTCACGAGAGTAGTCTCGACAGGAGGAATTTATTGTTCTTCAGGGCCCTAACGCTGGCAAGCCAGCTCCCACCGGTACCTTGTGGGAGCTGGCTTGCCAGCGATGCGGTGTGCACCAGCACACCGCCTGAACAGCCCGATCAGACCTTCTTGTACAACTGGCTGCCTTCCTGGCGGAACCGCTCGGCCTGCTCGCGCATGCCATCCTCGACCGCCACGTCCACCGCTTCGATGCGCTGGTTGGCGGCGTATTCGCGCACTTCCTGGGTGATCTTCATCGAGCAGAACTTCGGCCCGCACATGGAGCAGAAGTGCGCGACCTTGGCCGAATCCTTGGGCAGGGTTTCGTCATGGAAGCTGCGCGCGGTGTCCGGGTCCAGGCCGAGGTTGAACTGGTCTTCCCAGCGGAACTCGAAGCGCGCCTTGGACAGCGCGTTGTCGCGGATTTGCGCACCCGGATGACCTTTTGCCAGGTCCGCAGCATGGGCGGCGATCTTGTAAGTGATGATGCCGGTCTTGACGTCATCCTTGTTCGGCAGGCCCAGGTGTTCCTTGGGCGTGACGTAGCAGAGCATCGCACAACCGAACCAGCCGATCATCGCCGCACCGATGCCGGAGGTGATGTGATCGTAGCCCGGGGCAATGTCGGTAGTCAGCGGGCCGAGGGTGTAGAACGGCGCTTCGTCGCAGCACTCGAGCTGCTTGTCCATGTTCTCCTTGATCAGTTGCATCGGCACGTGGCCCGGGCCTTCGATCATGCACTGGACGTCATGCTTCCAGGCGATCTTGGTCAGCTCGCCGAGGGTTTCCAGCTCGCCGAACTGCGCTTCGTCGTTGGCGTCGGCAATCGAGCCCGGACGCAGGCCATCGCCCAGCGAGAAGCTGACGTCGTAAGCCTTCATGATTTCGCAGATTTCGTCGAAATGGGTGTAGAGGAAGTTCTCTTTGTGGTGCGCCAGGCACCACTTGGCCATGATCGAGCCGCCGCGGCTGACGATACCGGTTACCCGCTTGGCGGTCAGCGGCACATAGCGCAACAGCACGCCGGCGTGGATGGTGAAGTAGTCCACGCCCTGCTCGGCCTGTTCGATCAGGGTGTCGCGGAACAGCTCCCAGGTCAGGTCTTCGGCCACGCCGTTGACCTTCTCCAGGGCCTGGTAGATCGGCACGGTACCGATCGGCACCGGCGAGTTGCGGATGATCCACTCGCGGGTTTCGTGGATGTGCTTGCCGGTGGACAGGTCCATGACGGTGTCCGAACCCCAGCGAATGCCCCAGGTCAGCTTGGCCACTTCTTCTTCGATGGACGAGCCCAGGGCGCTGTTGCCGATGTTGCCGTTGATCTTCACCAGGAAGTTGCGGCCGATGATCATCGGCTCCAGCTCCACGTGGTTGATGTTGGCCGGGATGATCGCGCGACCGCGGGCGATTTCCTCGCGTACGAACTCGGCGGTGATTTCTTTCGGGATGCTGGCACCGAAGCTGTGACCGGCATGCTGCTGGTCGAGCAGCCCTGCGGCGCGAGCTTCCTGCAACTTCATGTTTTCACGGATGGCGACGTATTCCATCTCGGCGGTAATGATGCCCTGGCGCGCATAGTGCATCTGGCTGACGTTGGCGCCGGCCTTGGCCCGGCGCGGGTTGCGCACGTGGGCGAAACGCAGTTTGGTCAGTTCGGCATCGGCCAGGCGTTGCTGGCCGAAGTCCGACGACAAGCCGGCGAGGCGTTCGGTGTCACCCCGGGCGTCGATCCACGCTGAACGAACATCGCCCAGGCCTTTGCGCACGTCGATGATCACGTTGGGATCGGTGTAGGGACCGGACGTGTCGTAGACCAGCACCGGAGCGTTGGCTTCGCCGCCGAAATCGGTCGGAGTGTCGTCCAGGCTGATTTCACGCATGGGCACGCGGATGTCCGGGCGCGAGCCTTCGACATAGATTTTGCGCGAACGGGTGAACGGCTGTACGGACTGTTGATCGACCTGGGCCGATTCACTCAGATTGGTATGTTTTTCTTGTTTACTCATCACAGGCTCTCCAGACGGCTTCCTAGCAGTGGAATGTCGGGGAGAACCTGAAAGGCACGGACGCACCATGGGTGGTGCTGTACCAAATGCGCGGTGATGCCTGCAGCGATGATGGCTGTCTCGACATTCCCGGACCTGGCACAAGAGACTCGCCGGGAAAGCGAGAAATCTTGTTCCCTACGCAGGCGCTAACCTGATCAGGTTCAACGGGATCCGGATTATCCGATCTCAGCCTCAACGCAAGGCACCCCGACAAGAACGTGGGCAGTCTAGACTGGAGTGGCATGCAAAGCCAAGCACCTGGACATGGACACGATAAATGGCGCAAATAGCGGATTGTTGCGAAATGCCTGCACAACTACACTCACCAGTTCAGAAATTCTCACCGTTCAAGGATTGCCCTATGCTGCGCAAACTCTCACTGGCCCTTGCCGTGTCTTGTGCTACCAACGGAATGGCCTGGGCAGCGGATGTGCCCCTGTCGGCGAAGACCGACCTGGTCAGTGTCTATCAGGAAGCCGTGAACAATAACGCCGACCTGGCGGCCGCCCGCGCCAACTACGGCGCCCAGAAGGAAGTGGTGCCCCAGGCCCGTGCCGGCCTGCTGCCAAACCTCTCGGCCGGCGCCGAGATGATGAGCAACCGCACCAAGATCGACAGCCCTTCGGTGACCTCCAACCGCAGCGGCAATTCCTGGCAGGCGACCCTGGCGCAACCGATCTTCCGCGCTGACCGCTGGTTCCAGTTGCAGGCGGCTGAAGCGGTCAACGAGCAGGCGGCCCTGGAGCTGTCGGCTACCGAACAGAACCTGATCCTGCAAAGCGCCGAAAACTACTTTGCCGTGCTGCGCGCCCAGGACACCCTGGCCTCGACCAAGGCCGAAGAAGCCGCGTTCAAGCGCCAGCTCGACCAGTCCAACGAGCGCTTCGACGTCGGCCTCTCGGACAAGACCGACGTGCTGCAGTCCCAGGCCAGCTACGACACCGCCCGGGCCAACCGCATCGTTGCCCAGCGTCAGGTCGATGACGCCTTCGAGGCGCTGATCACCCTGACCAACCGCGACTACAACTCGGTGCAGGGCATCGTCCACACCCTGCCGGTACAAGTGCCGGTGCCAAACGATGCCAAGGCCTGGGTCGAGACGGCCGGCAAACAGAACCTCAACCTGCTGGCCACCAACTACGCGGTAAGCGCCGCCGAAGAGACCCTGCGCCAGCGCAAGGCCGGGCACGCACCGACCGTGGATGCGGTAGCACGCTACCAGAAAGGCGACAACGACAGCCTGGGCTTCACCAACCCCAACCTCACCGGGCAGAACTACAGCGGCGATGTCGAACAGACCAGCATCGGCCTGCAGTTGAACATCCCGATCTACAGCGGCGGCCTGACCAGCTCGCAGGTACGCGAGGCTTACCAACGCCTGAGCCAGAGTGAACAGCAACGCGAAAGCCTGCGCCGCCAGGTGGTGGAAAACACCCGCAACCTGCACCGTGCAGTGAACACCGATGTCGAGCAGGTGCAAGCGCGCAAGCAGTCGATCATCTCCAACCAGAGCGCCCTGGAAGCCACGGAAATCGGCTACCAGGTGGGTACCCGCAACATCGTCGACGTGCTCGACGCCCAGCGCCAGCTGTACACCTCGGTGCGCGACTACAACAATACCCGCTACGACTACATCCTCGACAACCTGCGCTTGAAGCAGGCGGCAGGCACGTTGAGCCCGCAGGACCTGACGGATTTGAGCCGCTATCTGAAATCGGACTACAACCCGGACAAGGACTTCCTGCCGCCAGACCTGGCAGCAGCGGCCAAGGCCAACTTCGAAGCCCTTCCCTGAAAAGCGATCGCCGGCAAGACCGGCTCCCACAAAACCTGTGGGAGCCGGCCTTGCCGGCGATGGCAGGCGAAGCCTGCCTAGATCAACCGCCCCAGCGCATCCAGCAAGCGCTTCAATGCCCCCTGATTGGCCTTCATCACCGCCAACCCCGCCGCCCCCATGCGCTGCGCATCCCGCGGCAACTCGATCAGCCGCCGCACCTCGGCCGCCAGCCCTTGGGCATCATCGACTTCCTGCAAGGCACCGGCCTCACGCAGCATCGCCGCGATCTCGAGGAAGTTGAACAGGTGCGGACCACTGAGCACCGGCAGCGACAGCGCCGCCGGCTCCAGCAGGTTGTGCCCGCCGTTAGCCACCAGGCTGCCGCCAACGAAGGCAATATCGGCCAGGGCGTAGAGAAACAGCAGCTCGCCCATCGTGTCGCCGAGCAGCACGGCCGTATCCGCGTTGATCGGTTCGGCACTGGAACGGCGAACCGTTGGGAATTGCCCGCGACACAGCTCGAACACGCTGTTGAAGCGTTCCGGATGGCGCGGCACCAGGATCAGCAAGGCGTCGGCGTGATGTTCACGCAACTGCCGGTGGGCAGCGAGAATGACCTCGTCTTCGCCTTCATGGGTACTGGCGGCGATCCACACAGGGCGCTGGCTGGCCTGCCACTGCTCACGCAAGGCACGAGCGCGGGGCAGCAGTTGCTCGTCGATACTCAGGTCAAATTTGATCGAACCGGTGACCTGCACACACTCAGGTCGCGCACCCAACTGGCGAAAGCGCTGGGCCTCGGTTTCGGTCTGCACCGCGATCAGGCTCATTTCGGCCAGCATCGGCCGGGTCAACCCGGCAAAGCGCGCATAACCGCGGGCCGAGCGCTCAGACAATCGCGCGTTGGCCAACGCCACCGCTATACCGCGCTTGGCGCACTGGTGAATGTGATTGGGCCACAGCTCGGTTTCCATGATCACCGCAAGCTTGGGCTGCACGTGATCGAGAAAGCGCCCGGCAGCCCAGGGCAAGTCATATGGCAGGTAGCAGTGCTGAATTCGCGGCTCATCGGCAAACATCGCCCGGATCCGCTCGGACCCAGTCGGGGTCATGCAGGTGATGGTGATCGGCAGCTGTGGATAAGCCTGCAGCAAGGCGCGAATCATCGGCGCCGCGGCGATGCTTTCACCTACCGACACCGCGTGCACCCAGATACCGCCCTTGGCCATGGCCGGCAGGTTCAGGGCGAAACGCTCGCCGACACGCTGAGCATAGGCCGGGGCCTTGCGCGAACGCAGAAACAGGCGCAGCGCAACCAGCGGCAGGCCCAGGTGAAACAGCAGGGTATAGAGGGTTCTGTTCATGGCGCCGAAGTGTACTAGCCAATTGCGCGCAAGTGCACTGCGAAGCGTTCAGCCAGCCACTGTGCAGCGGGGCCCAGCGGCTCGTCACGACGCCACACCAGCTCGACCACCAGCGCCGGTGGCGTCCATTCGCTGGCCAGCTCGACCATTTGCGTCTGGTAGGTGGGGTACTGCACCACATGCCGCGGCAACCAGGCCCAGCCCAGGCCACGCATCAGCAACTCGGCCATGGCGTAGAAACTGTCGGCACGCCAGATCTGCGGGCTGATCGGCTCGCCACCGGGATAGCCGCTTTCCTGTGGGGTGATCAGCAACTGGCGGTGCCTGGCCAGGTCCTGGCGGGTAACCCGCTGCAGGCCGGTCAGTGGATGATCCACCGCACACACCGTGACCATCTCGATCCGTCCTACAGCCCGACGCTCAAGGGCCTCCGGCATATGGTCATGGTGAAACAACAGGCCCAGATCGGCGCGCCGTTCGATCAACTTGCGTGCAACGTCGCCCTGGGCGCCGCTGGCCATCTGCACCTCAAGCAAGGGGAACTGCCGAGCCAATTCGTCGAGGCTGTCGATCACCGGTTGATAGGGCATGGCCTCGTCCTGGGCCACGCGCAGTTGCGCCTCTTGCCCGCGCATCAGGGCCAGGGCACGGCCGTCGAGGCGTTCGCACTGGCGCAGCAGTTCGCGGGCATCTTCCAGCAAGGTTGCGCCGGCCTCGGTCAGGCGCGGCTGGCGGCCGCTGCTGCGCTCGAACAGGGTCACGCCCAGGTCAGTCTCCAGCAGGGCAATGCCGTTGCTCACCGCCGATTGCGCCTTGCGCTGCTCACGGGCCACTGCCGAAAACGAACGCAGTTCGGCGACCCGCACGAACATGCGCAACTGCTCCAGGTTCCACTGCTCGGCCATCAACCTATCTCCAGGAAAGATAGGTAATGACTTTACCCCATTCAGGCTTGCTCTAGAATGCCCAGCCAGAACAGAGGATTACCGAAATGAATGCCTACACCTACCTGGCTATCGCCATCTGCGCCGAAGTTATCGCCACCGCCTCGATGAAAGCCGTCAAGGGCCTGAGCACGCCCCTGCCGCTGCTGCTGATGGTCTGTGGCTACGCGGTGGCGTTCTGGATGCTGACCCTGGTGGTGCGCAGCATTCCGGTGGGTATCGCCTATGCAATCTGGTCGGGCCTGGGCATCGTCCTGATCAGCATCGCGGCGCTGGTGATCTACGGGCAGAAGCTGGATGTACCGGCGATGCTCGGCATGGCCATGATCGTCGGCGGCGTGGTGGTGATCCAGGTCTTCTCGAAAACCGCCGGGCATTGATCCGCAACCGGGTGCAATGCTTCACAGGCTGTATACTGGGCGTCTGTCCAAGCTTGTGAGGTTCATGCATGCCAACCGTAATTTCCACCGATGTGCTGATCGTCGGCGCCGGGGTCGCAGGCCTCTGGCTCAATGCCCGCCTGCGCCGGCTCGGCTATTCGACAGTGCTGGTGGAACGCGCCAGCCTCGGTGGCGAGCAAACCCTCAAGTCCCAGGGGATCATCCACGGCGGCGCCAAATATGCCCTGCACGGTGCCCTGACCGGCGCCTCGGAGGCCATCGCCGACATGCCGCGGCGCTGGCGCGAGGCCCTGGCCGGCAACGGCGAGCTGGACCTGTCCGGCGTGCGCCTGCTGTCTGACGCCCATTACTTGTGGTCACCCGGCACCCTGGCCGGCAATCTCACCAGCTTTTTTGCCAGCAAGGCGGTGCGCGGCCGTGTCGATCAGGTCAAGGGCGATCAACTGCCGCCTGCCCTGCAGGACCGCGCCTTCAAGGGCAAGGTCTATCGCCTGGCCGAATTGGTCGTCGATGTGCCGAGCCTGCTGAACAAGCTCGCGGAGCTGGCCGGCGACAGCCTGCTGGCCGCTCAATCCATCGAACCGCTGAACGACAATGGCGAGCTGCTTGGCTTGCGCGTCGACGGCCGCGAGATCCGCGCCCAACGCGTGGTGCTCAGCGCCGGTGCCGGCAATGCCGCGTTGCTTGAAGCCCTGGGCCTGAGCCAGCCGGCCATGCAGCGCCGGCCGCTGCACATGGTCATGGCCAAGGGCGCCAGCCTCAAGCCCTTGTACGCCCACTGCCTGGGCGGCGGGCCGAAGCCGCGCATCACCGTCACCAGCCACCCGGCAGCTGATGGCCAGTGGGTCTGGTACCTGGGCGGCGACCTGGCCGAAGCCGATGGCGTAGCCCGCGAACCTGAAGCGCAGATTGCGGCGGCGAAAAAAGAAGTCGGCAACCTGCTGCCCTGGATCGACCTCAGCCAGGTGCGCTGGGCCACCGTGCGCATCGACCGCGCCGAGCCCGCACAGTCGGGGCTGGTGCGCCCGGACAACGCCTTCCTTGCCGAGCAACAGCATCTGCTGGTGGGCTGGCCGACCAAGCTGGCCCTGGCCCCGGACTTCAGCGACCGGGTGCTGGCCACCCTTGAGCGTGACGGCATCAAGCCGGCCGCTCAGGCTGCCCTGCCCGAACTGCCCCGGCCACCCATGGCCCTGCCGGTGTGGGAGCAACTGCTGCCATGAGCCTGCCGAGCCTGCACGACCTGCATCGTCCCCTCGGCAGTACCGGCCTGACGGTGTCGCCACTGGGCCTGGGCACCGTCAAGCTCGGCCGCGACCAGGGCGTCAAGTACCCCAACGGCTTCACCATTCCCGACGACGCTGAAGCACGCATGCTGCTGGCCCAGGCCCGCGAGCTGGGCATCAACCTGATCGACACCGCGCCAGCCTACGGCCGCAGCGAGGAACGCCTCGGCCCGCTGTTGCGCGGTCAGCGTGAGCACTGGGTGATCGTCAGCAAGGTGGGCGAGGAGTTCGAAGACGGCCAGTCGCGTTTCGACTTCAGTGCAGCGCACACGCGCTTTTCCATCGAGCGCAGCCTCAAACGCCTGGAAACCGACTGCATCGACCTGGTGCTGGTGCATTCCGACGGCAACGATCTGCATATCCTCGAACATGAAGAGGTCTACCAGACCCTCGAAGCGTTGAAGCAGGAAGGCAAGATCCGAGGTTTCGGCCTTTCCGGCAAGACCGCAGCGGGCGGCCTCAAAGCGCTTGAGCGCGGCGATTGCGCCATGGTCACCTACAATCTGAACGAGCAGGCTGAACGACCGGTGATCGATTACGCTGCCGAACACGGCAAGGCGATCCTGGTGAAAAAGGCCCTGGCCAGTGGTCACGTGTGCCTGAGCCCGGGGGTCGATCCGGTGCGCGCCAGCTTCGAACTGCTGTTTGCCCAGCCTGGCGTCAGCAGTGCTATTGTCGGCACCATCAACCCGCTGCACCTGGCCCATAACGTGGCAACCGTTGCCAACGTCCTGCGCCACTGACATCCACGCCGCCGCCGCGGCCGACCCCAACGCAAGAAGGAGCCGACATGCCGCGAACGCTGATCCGCAAGAACCCCAGCAACTTCAAGACCCTGCCGCTGCACGTCGAGGCCAGCCCCGAAGGCCTCGTCTACCAGAGCATCGGCATGCCGCTGAACTTCGCCCAGACCCTGCAACGGCGCAAGCCGATCCAGCTCGCCGACAGCCAGCACTTTGCTATCGAGCTGGCCAATCTCGGCGTGTCGGTGCGCCTGACCCTGCGCTGGCAAAATCGCGATTACTGGGTGCTGGTGCGTCAGCGCCGTCAGGACCGCGGCGATGTGGTGCTGAAACTGATTTCAGGCTATGTGCCCGCTCAGGAGCTGAACCTGCCGCTGCATACGGCAATTCAGGAGGTTGCCGAAGAATGCCTGCTGGAAACCCCGGAAGGCTGGCTTGGCGGGCGCTTCAACGACACCTGGCTACCGGCGCCCTACGCTGACGCCTTGCACTACCGCGAAGCCCTGCCCTTCGTGCTCACTCCGCAGTCCGGCGCCGCACGCCCGGTGCGCTGCGCCAATCTGCAGTTGCTGGAGCGGCCTCGGGCCTACGTGCACTTGCCCACCGCGTCACTGCAGTTGATCTACGACCTGTGCCTGCAAGTCCCCCGCGAGGCCAAATCGCTGAGCCTGTTCCACGTTGACGAGCGCCTTGAAGGCGACCAACTCGTCGCTCGCCTCAACCGCAAGCGCCCCGACCTGTACCTGATGCCGCTGGAAGACGGCCAGCCACGTGCCGAACTCTACACCCTGAGCAAGGATCGTCTGCTACCGGCCAGCACCCGCGGCCTGTACCTAGCCGAAAGCTTTGCCAGGCAGGAGGGATGGCTGGTCAGGGATGAGCGGATACGTTGGAAGGACTGGGTCAGGCAGCAAGGCCTGACGCCAGCGAAGCCGGACAGCGGCTTGAAGCGGCTGACCGGTAGAGCGCGGGAGCTGTTGCAGATGGCCCGTGGCGGATTGCGCAAGTAGAGCCGATCGCAGGGCGACTTGCCCCGCGATGTTTCAGTTCTTGCGGATCTTCTCGACGATAGCGGTGGTCGAGCTGTTTTCCACCAGCCCCAGCACCTTCACGGTACCGCCGTAGGCCGTGACGATATCGGCGCCGACCACCTGGTCGATGCCATAGTCACCGCCCTTGACCAGCACGTCCGGCTTGACCTGGCTCAGCAGGTTCTCCGGCGTACCCTCAGGGAAGCTGATGACCCAGTCCACTGCCCCGAGGCCGGCCAGCACAGCCATGCGCCGGTCAACACTGTTGATCGGCCGGCCCGGACCTTTCAGGCGGCTGACCGAGGCATCATCGTTGACCGCGACAATCAGGCGATCGCCCTGGGCACGGGCCTGCTCCAGGTAGGTCACGTGACCGGCATGGAGGATGTCAAAGCAACCGTTGGTGAAGACGATCTTCTCGTTGTGCGCGCGGGCATCATCAATGGCCAGCAGCAGCTGGTCGAGGCTCAGCACGCCACGCTCGGAACCTTCTTCGCGCTGGATGGCGCGGCGCAACTCCGGGGCACTGATGGCTGCGGTACCCAGTTTGCCGACCACGATACCGGCGGCAAGATTGGCCAGGCCCACCGCATGGGGCAGCTCTTCGCCGGCAGCAATGGCTGCGGCCAGGGTCGAGATCACCGTATCGCCGGCACCCGTCACGTCAAACACTTCACGGGCCCGGGCAGGCAGGTGCAGGGCCGGGTGACCAGGACGCAGCAAGGTCATGCCGTGCTCGCCACGGGTCACCAGCAAGGCACCGAGCTCCAGCTCGCTCATTAGTTGGCCACCCTTGGCCACCAGCTCGGCCTCGTCGGCGCAACGGCCAACGATGGTTTCGAACTCGCTGAGGTTGGGGGTGATCAGGCTGGCACCACGGTAGATCGAGAAATCCTTGCCCTTGGGGTCGGCCAGCACCGGAATGCCCTTGGCCCGGGCCGCCTGGATCAGGCTCTGGTGGTTTTTCAACGCTCCCTTGCCATAGTCCGACAGGACCAGCACCTTGACGCCATCGAGCAGCGCATCGACCTCGGTGCCCAGGGACAACGGGTCGGTGGCAAAGGGCTCTTCAAAGTCGATACGCAGCAACTGCTGATGGCGGCTCATGACCCGCAACTTGACGATGGTCGGTTGGTGGGCAATACGCTGGAAGATCGAGCGCACACCGGCAGCCTGCAGGCTGTTGGCGAGGCTGTCGGCCGCCTCGTCCTGGCCCGTCACGCCAACCAGTGCAGCCGGGGCCCCCAGGGCGGCGATGTTCAAGGCCACGTTGGCCGCGCCGCCGGGACGGTCCTCGATCTGTTCGACCTTGACCACCGGTACCGGCGCTTCAGGCGAAATCCGTGAGGTACCGCCATGCCAGTAGCGGTCGAGCATGACATCGCCCACCACCAGTACCGGGGCTTGATCGAAACGCGGCATGGACAACTTCATGGGCAACCCATATACAAAATAATTAACAGGGGCAGGATATTAGCACAGGCAAAGCGAAGGCTTGTTTACCGCCTTGTTGCCAGGCATTCCAAGGAAAGGCTGCCGGGGCACGACAGGCCCCGGCGCGTGTGAATCAGGTGATATCAGCCTTGGCCGGTTCGTCCAGGCCCATGGCATGCAGCCTGGCGTAATAGCCATTGGCAGCCAGCAACTCGGCATGGGTACCGCGCTCGACCAACTTGCCCTGATCCATGACCAGGATCATATCGGCTTTCTCGATAGTCGACAGACGGTGGGCGATCACCAGCGTGGTGCGCCCTTGCATCACGTGATCCAATGCGGCCTGGATGTGTCGCTCGGACTCGGTATCGAGGGCCGAAGTGGCCTCGTCGAGAATCAGCAACGGCGCATTCTTGAGCAGCGCCCGGGCAATCGCCAGGCGCTGGCGCTGACCACCGGAGAGCAGCACGCCATTCTCACCGACCTGGGTGTCGAAGCCTTGCGGCAACTGCTCGACGAACTCCTTGGCATAGGCATCGGCGGCAGCGGCTTCGATCTCGGCCCGCGGCGCACCGGCCAGGTCGCCATAAGCGATGTTGTTGGCCACGGTGTCGTTGAACAGGGTCACGTGCTGGGTCACCTGGGCGACGTGCTTACGCAAGTTACGCAGTCGGTAGTTCTCGATCTCCACGCCGTCGAGCAGGATCTGCCCCTGGTCGTGGTGATAGAAGCGCGGGATCAATGCCGCCAGAGTCGACTTGCCACTGCCCGAACGCCCCACCAGGGCGATCATCTGCCCGGGTTCGGCGGTGAAGGAAATGTCGCTCAGGACCTGACGTTCGGTACCCGGATAGGTGAAATTCAGGTTACGGACCTCGAGGCGCCCCACAACACGGTCCAATTCAACGGTGCCACTGTCGACTTCCGGCGCCTCGTCCAGTTGCTCGAAAATGCTTTCGGCACCGGCCAGCCCCTTCTGGATGGTCGAACTGACTTCCGACAACTGGCGGATTGGCTTGGGCAGCAGGCCCGCCGCAGTGATATAGGCCACCAGATCACCGGCCGTAGCATCACCGCGCAGAAACAGCACCAAGAACATCAGCGCGGCCATGGCGGTATAGATCACCAGTTGCAGCATTGGTGTGTAGACCGCGCCGGTCTTGGTCATGCGCAGCTGCTTGTCGGTGTTGCTCTGGCTGGCATTGGCAAAGCGCTGTTGCTCATAGCTTTCGCCACCGAAGCTGCGCACGACGCGGTAGCCCTGGATGGTCTCGGAAGCGACGTGGGTGACATCGCCCATGGCCACCTGAATCTTCTTGCTCTGCTTGCGGAATTTCTTGCTCGCAGTTCCGACCATCAGCGCAATCACCGGCAGGATCGCCAGCATCACCAAGGTCAGTTTCCAGTTCATCCACAACAGGTAGACAAACAGGAAGACCACGGTCAGGCCTTCGCGGATCACCACCTTGATCGCATCGGTCGCAGCGCCGGTGACCATGGTCACGTTGAAGGTGATGCGCGAGATCAGGTGACCGGAGTTGTGGTTATCAAAGTAGCGGTTGGGCAGCACCAGCAGCTTGTTGAACAACTCGACCCGCAGGTCATGTACCAGACCCAGGGAGACTTTGGCCAGAAAGTAGTTGCCCAGGAACGAGCCGAGGCCCTGCCACGCTGCGATCAGCACGATCAGCAGTGGTACGGCCTGCAGCAACTGCAGGTCTTTCAGGTAAGGCACGGTGGGGAACAACACAGCCTGAGGGTTGCTCAAACCATCGACGAAATACTTGAGAATGCCGGCCAGCATTGGCTGGGTCGAGGCAAAGATCACAAAGCCAAGGATACTCAGCATAAAAATGCCGATGTACGGCTTCACGTAGCTCAGCAGCCGGAAGTAGATTTTCAGGCTGGAGCTCTGCTCCGCCTCTCGCGGTGTTTCGGCCATCGTCGAGCTCGCTGTTCAGATTGAACCGGAAATTTTATCACAGCCTGGAGCTCGGGCACGCCCCCAGACCAGGACAGTGGCCAGGCCAACCGGCAGCCAGCTGATGAACCATTCAGCGCGCGGGGTGCCAGTGAGGCTGGCGGCGTCGAACTGCATGGCCAGGGTCGAGAAAAGCCACAGGCCCATCAAGCCCTTGCCGAAGGCGGTGTCACGGGCTTTCCAGATTTCGCGTAATACATAAAGCCAGACAGCCAACCATAGCAGCACCCGCGATCCAGCAACCACAACGGTCTCAGCACCAGATCGGCATGGCAAGCACGGAAATAAGCAGTACCAGTGCCGCACCTCGACGCTGGCAGAGCAGCAGGAACATGCCGAGGGCGACCAACGCCAAGCCCCAGACACTTTGCAACACCAAGGTGCGCGGCGTACCAATGAAGCATCCAGATAATGGCGGCAGCAATTACGTAAGCGCCAAGAATAGGATAGGAAATCTTACCGACACCGTATAACCGGACATTCCTGGGCTGCGCCTGAACGCAATAGAACAGCACAATTGAATAGACCGCTGCGATTGCCAGACCAACACCGCCCCAGCTCAACAGGCGCATCACACGCGCAGTATCTGCATTGGCCATCATTGGAAAAAACAGCAGGAACACTGCGATATACACCAGACGTTTGCCCCCCCCTGGTCGGCACTGCTCCAAGAAAGACTCAGAACAGACCAGCCAAGCAGCAAGGCAACCGACAGCCATAGCCAGCGCTGGGCTTTCCAGGTATCAACGAGCACGCGAGCCGACCACAGCAACACCAGTGCCGGCAGCCACAAAAATGCGGTCACCCCCTACTGATAAACCTTGTTACTGGGCGCCAAAGCGATTGCCACCACGAACCACAACAAACCGATCGCCAGCCAGGACTGTGCCCAGCGCCTTGCGTACATCATGCTTTTCCCCATCGTTTCAACAACACCGGCATGGTGCATCCTTAAAACTTTCGGCATTATTGCCGGTCATTTTGCTTGCCCGATGACAAGGCCCCTATCCATGCAATGTTCCCGGCTACCCCAGGTCGACTTCAATCAGCTGACACTCGGCGCCCAGGTCCTGGAGGCCGACAGCTACGGAGCTAAAGTCTACCTGCTAACCGATGGCAATATCCTCAAGCTGTTCCGACGCAAGCGGCTAATTTCATCTGCCTTGCTGCGACCTTACTCGCGTCGCTTCATCGACAACGCCTTGCAACTGAAGAAGCTTGGAATTCCTACGCTTGAAGTACTCAAGTACTTCACCCTCGATGCCCCTGGCATGACCGCCGTGCTGTACCAACCTTTGCCCGGAGAAACCCTGCGCCAACTGTCCCGACAGCCGGGCTTCAGCTGGCAGAAGCACCTGCCGGAGCTGGTTGCCCTGATACAGCAGCTGCATCGTTCGGGCATCTACTTTCGCTCATTGCACCTGGGCAACATTGTGGTGACGCCACAACAGCAATGGGGCTTGATCGATGTGGCTGACATGCGTTTCCTGCGCGCACCGTTATCCGCGCGCCTGGTCAGACGCAACGTGCAGCACTTTGCCCGCTACATCGGCCGGGAGCAACTGGGTGACGAGTTTCCCCTTGCGGAATTAGAGCGAGCCTTGTCGAGATGAGGTTTTTCAAGGCGTGCGTAGCAGTTCACGGGAAGCCTGACTGAAACGCTGCCAGGCTTGATCCGGGGCCAGCGCCTGCTGCTGAGCCGCCGCGACCTGCTCTGCGGGCAATCCCGCACAGTCAATGATCGCCTTGGCCCACGCCTGGGGATCGCCCGCTGGGGCATAAAGTCCCGCATCACCCAATTGCTCGCGAAACACTGACAAATCGCTGCACAGTACCGGCACTTCTGCCATCACCGCCTCCTGGAGCACCAGCCCCAGGCCTTCGGCATGCGAGGGTATGAGCACCCAGTCAAATGCCCGGTAGAGCTGCGCCAGGCCGTTGCAATGGCCTGGCATCAAGACTTTATCAACCAGCCCCAGCGCCTTTATCCGCCCTTCCAGCAATGCGCGTTGCACACCCTCACCGAGAATCACCAGGCGCAGGTCCGGCTGCTGCTGGCTAGCCTGAGCAAAGGCCTCCAGCAGGTAATCGAAGCCCTTGCTATCAACGAGACGGCCGACTGCGCCCATAACCCGCACACCTTGGGTTGGCAAGTTCAACGCCTGTCGGGCTTGCTCCGGCTCAAGCAGGCCACGGCGAAACCCTTTTGGCTCGAGGGCTGTACGTAATACGTTGACTGGTATGCCGAGGTCTTGCTCCAGCGCGCTGGCAAGGGTCTGGGATACCGCCACAATACTCAATCGACTACCGGGGATCGAGCGTAGCAAGGCGACATCCGCCCGACGTAAGCGGGTCTTGCCGTGAAAGACGATAGCTACCCGGACATCCGGCATCTTCTGCACAACCGGCAAAATCAGCCGCGATACCCCCAACCCATCCAGCACCAGCACCTGCGCATTGGCCTGCTCCAAGGCTTCACGCAGGCGGCCATGCAACCAGGGCCTGAGCAACATCCACAGATGCCGCCCCTTGAGCAGGCGATGGGATAGTTGCCACTCGCGTGTCGACTCTGTGCTGCAGCAGGAACCCCGGCCTTGCAGTAGCCAACTGCTGATCCTTGCCCCAGGCTCGGCCTGGGACAATATTTGCTGATGCACCTTGTGCACCGAGACGTACGGCGAACCACCAGCCCACATGATGTTGATGATATTCACGGGGAGCCCCCTGCTGTATCGGACTGGAACCCCGTCAAACCGGCAGAATCAATTCGCAAAAAAGCCAACACCGACTCCCAGTGCAATGCCGACCAGCAACGTTAAAGCCAGCTTGACCCGCTCGCGCTGACGCCGGCGGGCTTTACGCTGACGCTCTTCAGGCAGACTCACGTGCATGCCGAAGCCTGTGTGCAACACTGCGTCACCTTCCAGGCTCACCCCAGTCAGGTTCAACTCGGCATAGCGCTTTGACAATGCCTTTTCACCAGCATAGGCGGCAAACGGCGCACAGCGCTGATAATCGCTCAGGCGGCGCAAACCGGGGTTCAGCGAGAAGCTTTGCCACTCGGGCTTGTCCGACAGCAATGGGTAGCAGGGAACACCGGCGATCACCTGGCGCTCGCCCAGATGGATATACGGGCTGTGCAATTTCAGGTCGTAGACATAGCTACGCAACCAGACCTGCAGGAGCTGCGGGCTGACCGCCAGGATCGCCAGCGAGTCCTCGACAAAGCCTGGGCGGTAGAACTCCCAGTCATCCTCGCAATGGAAGATGTAGGGGGTCTTTACGTGACTATAGGAAAGGTCGATCGACGCCAACTGGCCCAGCTTCGGGCGATTGACGAAGACCGTGCAGTACGGCTTCCAGTGCTCGGGGATAGCCTGGTGAACAGCCTCATCCCCGGAGTCCTCGGTGATGAACACTTCACGAATAGGCGCGGTATTGAACCGGTCAAAGCTTTCCAGCGTAAGTTTTAGCAAATCGAAGCGTCCGCAACTGGTGACAACCAGTGTTACGTCACTATCTTGGCAGAATCGCACCGGACCCCCTCCCCATAAACTGTATTCAAATGTTCAAGACTACTTGCCTGGTTTCAGGACAGCCGGCTCATATGCCCAGTCTCAAACGCAAGCGCTGCCAGCCGGTCAGGGCTGGACGGGGACGAAGAGGTGGCTGCATTTTTTCCACGATGCTACGACCTACCTGGGCGAAGCTGAATTGCGAGACCGCCAGATCACGACCGTTATTGCTGATTCGCTCAACCAGTTCAGGGTCGGCACGCAACACTTTCAGCTTCTCTTGCAACTGGGCAATGCTGTCATAGAGCACCACGTTATGCATGTCTTTGAGGCCCAGGGCGCGATTCTCCGCCTCACCCTGGCTAAAGGCCAGCAAAACGCAGCCACAGGCCATCGCCTCGAAATTCTTGATCATGTATTCGCCCATGCCGACATCCGCGCTGACAAAAAAGCGGATGCGGTTGAGCGTGTTGCAGTATTCTTCGCCCGACTTGGTGCGCGTAACCAGCAGGTTTTCAACCTGGGCCAGCTCGTCGAGCAGCGCCTTGCGGCCACTGTAGGCAACACTGTTGGTACTGCCGACGAACGCCAGCTCGATGTCCCGCTCACGCCCCTGGTCGGCCAGCAACTGCTGGTCGTAGCCCTTGGGCACAAACACAGCATCAAAACCTTCCTGGCATAGCTGTTCGCTGACCCTGTAGCCGGAACTGATCACCCGCGCCCAGGGCAACTGGCGGTAGTGAGCGCTGAACTTGCCGGTGTACTTGCACGGGATGTAATTCTGGTAGGCATCATGTTCGAGGATGACCAGGTTGGGCACCGTGCGAATGAAGCCAACCTGGCGAATCTCTTGCTTGAAGCGCAGGAAGAACACGATCCGGTCGTACTTGTCGACCTCGACTTCGCGGCGAAAATAACGACGCAGATTACGCTGATCGTCACTGCTCAGCCAGCGCAGATCACAGTCGCAATGCGCAGCAACACCGTCATACAAGCGATCAAGGATCGCCCGTTGTTCTTTCTGCACCAGAAATAGAACTTTCATTGTCTTCCTTGCGGCGCTCGGGCCACAGCTTTCAATCTTGCAGCGTCATGATCAGAGGTCACGACGCCAGAACAATTCATGGCGACGCACGGCCTTGCGGAAAAATTCGTTCTCGCCATAAGGCGAAGCTCGGCGCCCGGCCAGCCAGCGTTGCAGCAAGCGGCGCAGGCGGCGCTTGAACGGTGCAGGAGGCTGCAGGTCGTGCATCATGCCCAGTGCCATGGCCTTGTCGCGCTGGCTTGGCAAGTCCAGCACCAGGCTGTAGGGCACCCAGCCCTGGCTCGCCTCCAGTTGCGGCGGCAAGGCCACCCCTGTACCGCTGTCACCCATTGGCCAACGGTCGTTGTCATACAGGTGATTGGCATAACACAGCAGGGTTTCAGGCTGCCATTCCAGGCCCAGCAACGCCTCAAGCACGGCCGCCTGGGCGCAGATGTGGTCAGGGTGCGGATCGAGAGTCGGGTGTGGCATCACCAGCACCTGTGGCCGGGCCTTGAGCAACAGTGCACGCAAATCGGCCAGCAGGTTGTTCCAGGTCGGCGCGCCGTCCTGGTCACCCGGCAGGGTCAGCGGGTTGAACTGGCGGAACAGGCGAGTATCGGTAAGCTCCGCCTCGCGCGAAGCCATCGGCTCTGCAGGCGCGGCCTGCATGACCGGGAGCTGCAAGCAGAAATACCCAAGCTGCACGCAGCGAGATTCCGGCACACCCGCCCAGCGCGGCACGGCGATGCTGTCCCAGGCCCGCAAGCGGCCCTTCAAACGTGCAGCCTCGGCCTTCTCCAGGCCCATTTGCTGGTAGTGTTCGGCTTCGATTTCACCAGCAGTCAAGGTCACCACCCAGGTCTCCTCGGCCTGGCTGTAGAGGCCAAATGCAGCGAGTTCGGCATCATCGGCATGGGGCGCAATGACCATCACCCGTCGTTGGCGCAGGTCCGCGCACGCTGCAACCCACAGCTGCGCTTCGCCCTCCAGCCGGCAGTAGCGCCCACGCAGGCGCAGGCCCCCAGCCATGAGCGGTTCAGCCAGCCCGGTAAGGTTCAGGTAACGAAGACCGTTTACGCCCCGCTCGAAGGTCTGAACATCTTCACCGCCCAGGCTTACCGCAGGGTCGAGGAAACGCCCCAGCCAACTGCTCTTCAGGCGCAGCTGAAGGATCAGCGTTTCGTCACCGCCAAGCTGCAGCGGCGAGTGCAGGCGCACAAGACCGTCGACCAGTGCGGCCGGATGGGCCACGCAGCCTGGCGGGAACTGATACTGATAGTCCTCGGTCGGCGAATAGAACAGGTGATCGGCAAACCACGCCTCGTGAGCCGCCCACAGCAGCGGCAGCAACAGCAGCGGCAGCCACCACTGGACAAAAATGCCCAGGGCGAGCAGCACCAGCAGACCAATCAGCAGCCCCAGGCGCTTGTTGCGCCGGTGGCGCTTGAGCAACTGCTGCTTGCGGCTCACACCTGAAACACCGGCACAGGGTTGCACCAACGGTCCTTGTACTCACGATCGGCACGGCCGAAGGAGAAACGCAGGGGCTTGTCGCGCGTGCGGGCGTCTTCCCAGGCGGCCTGGGTATTGAGGAAGCTCAGTACGCTGCCAGGGCTGAAAGCCTTGGTTTGCGGGTCGACACCGCCGTTGATGTATTCGACGCTGATCCACTGCGGCGCTTCGACCCGGTAAACCAGCTGGATGGCAATCGGCGCACCCTCAAGAAACAACACCGAACCGATCAACAACTCGCGCAGGCGCTCGATCACTTCGGCCATGCGCTCGGCACCGGTGGCCGGGAACTCCCAGCGGCGCTGGAACAGATCGCAGTAGATTGCGGCAAGTTCAGCACTGGAGAAATCCGTGACCGGCCGCACCTGGCCGCCCGCCTCTTCGAGCAAACGCAGTTCGCGGCGCTGGTTGTAGCGAAACTTCTTCGACAGGTCTTCAGGCGTACGCGCCATGGCCAGCGCTTCGGTCTGCGGCTTGAGGTTGGCAAAGCGGCCCTGGTTGAGCTCGGACAGATAGCGCCCGGCATGACGCAGCGGCGCCTGGGTATCGGCGGCAGCCGGCAGGATCAGCTCGGCGTTGCCCAGGTCGTACAGGCCTTTTTTGCCCTGACGCTTGAGCACATCCTTGGACAGTGCCAGATGGCGGCCCCAGGTAGGAATCGCGGCCTTGAGCTCGCCATTGTGCTGCCAACCCAGGTAACGCACCGGGATCTGTGCCAGATCAGCCAGTTGCTCGACCACCAGCGGATGGGTGGCGACACTGCCACCAAATTGGTGCCAGACCTGAGCGTAGGTAGCCGCATCGATCTGCGTCCAGCCGCGCTCGCGCCAGCCTTGAATATGATTGAGCATCAGGCCTCCGCCGCCAGCGCACGAACGTGCGGCAGTTGCCAGAAGGCCTCGCGCACCGCGGCATCGGAGAAACGCTCACGCAGGCGTTCAAGCATGCGCCCGGCACATTCCTGGCGTTGCCCTGGATCGAGCGCAGCCAGGTGCTGCAAGCCCTGCCCCAGGCGCTCGGCGTCGCCCAGCGGGAACAGGATGCCGACACCCTCGGCCACCTCGACCGCACCACCACAGGCCGTGGCCAGCAGCGGTACACCAGCGACCATGGCTTCGAGCAAGACCATGCCGAACGGCTCGTGGTCGGAGCTCAAGGCGAAGGCGTCGAAAGCACGGAAGTAATGCCGGGCATCAGGCACCTGACCGAGAAAATCCACCTGCGCGGAAATACCGAGCTCGGCGGCCTGGTCCTTGAGCTTCTGCTCCAGGCGGCCCTTGCCGAGAATTACCAGCCGAGCACCGGCCGGCAGCTGCGGCAGAGCCTGGGCAAAACCACGCAGCAAGGTGGCCTGGTCCTTGTCCGGATGCAGGCGGCCGACGTTGCCGACAATCCATGCTTGCGGGTCCAGGCCCAACGCCTCGCGCGCCTGCGCGGCAGGTACCTGGCTGGCCTGCAGCGCCTCGATGTCGATGCGGTTGTAGAGGGTCTGGATACGCTCGGCCGGCCACTTGGGCAGGCATTTGCGCATGTCGTCGCGCACCGCATCAGAGACACCGAGCAGGCTCAGGCGCTTGCTGAACAGGTTGGCAAACAGCTGGCGGCTGCCCCGCAAATAGTCACCAAACGCGTGGTGCACGCCAATCACCGGCAAGCGCGTGCCAAGCAAGGCGATATAGATAGGCTTGAAGCGGTGAGCGATACAGAAGCTGAACTCGCGGCTGGCGACGATCCGCCGTAACGCACGGATCGCCCCCAGCTTCAGGCCACGGATGGCCTTGGAGCTGAACCCGAGGAAGATCACTTCATCCGAGGCGCAGCCGGCCGCTACCTGAGGGTCGGCAGCGCCGGTAAGGAACACCGTGGTGACCTTGTAGCCGCTGCCGTCGAACAGACTGGCGTACTGGCGCGCGCAGTCCAGAAACGGACCGTCATATCCATGACAGAACTGCAGTACGCGTTTTTCAGCCCTGGACGTCATAGGTGTCCGCGCCGTCCTTGACCACCAGGATGTCTTCCATGATCAGGTACTGCAGGTCCGAGCCGAAGAACATGTTCAGCGCATCGGTCGGCGAGCAGATCATCGGCTCGCCACGGCGGTTGAGCGAGGTGTTCAACGACACGCCGTTACCGGTCAGGGTCTCCAGCGCTTTCATCATGTCGTAATAGCGCGGATTGTACTCGCGTTTGAGCACCTGGGCCCGCGAGGTGCCGTCTTCGTGGACGACTTCCGGCACGCGGGTCTTCCACTCTTCAGCCACTTCGAAGGTGAAGGTCATGAACGGCGCCGGATGATCGATCTTGATCATCTGCGGTGCGACGGTGTCGAGCATCGACGGGCAGAAAGGCCTCCAGCGCTCGCGGAACTTGATCTGGTGGTTGATGCGGTCGGCAACGCCTTCCACGCTTGGGCAACCAATGATCGAACGACCACCGAGCGCGCGCGGGCCGAACTCCATGCGGCCCTGGAACCAGGCCACCGGGTTGCCGTCGACCATGATCTTGGCGATCTGCTCGGGCATATTCTCCAGCTTGCGCCATTTCGGCTGGCTCGGGTGACGCGCACAGGCGGCGATCACGTCCTCGTTGGAGTATGCCGGACCGAGGTAGACGTGTTCCATCTTCTCGACCGGCACGCCACGGGCGTGGGACACATAGGCAGCAGCACCCACCGCGGTACCGGCGTCGCCGGAAGCCGGCTGGACGAACAGTTCCTTGAGGTCTGGACGGGCAATGATCTTCTGGTTGAGCTTGACGTTCAGCGCGCAACCACCGGCAAAGGCCAGCTTGCCGGTCTCCTTGAGGATGTCGCCCAGATAATGGTCGATCATCTGCAGGGCGAGCTTCTCGAACAGCGCCTGCATGCTCGCGGCGTAGTGGATGTACGGCTCGTCGGCGATGTCGCCTTCGCGTTTCGGGCCCAGCCATTCGATGAGCTTGGGCGAGAAGTAGAAGCCTTTGCCCTTCTCTTTATACCGACGCAGGCCGATGACGTTGGCGTAGTCGGTGTTGATCACCAGCTCGCCGTTCTCGAACGAGGCCAGGCGCGAGAAATCGTACTTGCTGGCATCGCCGTACGGCGCCATGCCCATGACCTTGAACTCGCCATCGAGCATCTCGAAGCCGAGGAACTCGGTGATCGCGCCATACAGGCCGCCCAACGAGTCCGGGTCGAAGAATTCCTTGATCTTGTGGATCTTGCCGTTTTCGCCGTAGCCAAAGAAGGTCGTGGCGTATTCGCCTTTACCGTCGATACCGAGGATCGCGGTCTTCTCCTTGAAGCCCGAGCAGTGGTAGGCACTGGAGGCATGAGCCAGGTGGTGCTCGACCGGCTCGATCTTGACCTTCTTCGGGTCGAAGCCCAGTTGCTCCAGGCACCAGACGATTTTCTTGCGATAGCGCTTGTAGCGACGGTTGCCCATCAGGATCGCGTCAAGGGCGCGGTCCGGGGCATACCAGTAACGCTTGGCGTAGTGCCAGCGAGCCTTGCCGAACAGGCTGATCGGGGCGAACGGGATCGCTACCACGTCAACGTCGGACGGTTTGATACCGGCCTGTTCCAGGCAGAACTTCGCCGATTCGTAGGGCATGCGGTTCTTTGCATGTTTATCGCGCACGAAGCGCTCTTCTTCAGCGGCGGCAATCAGCTTGCCGTCGATGTACAGAGCCGCGGAAGGGTCATGACTAAGGGCGCCGGACAGGCCAAGAATCGTCAATGCCAAGGGTCTAGCCTCTTCAATCTGTAAATATGCGCGCGGGCCATTGGGGCGGGCGGCAGCCAAAGCGCGGGATTATAACGCAAAGCGTAGGAGCGGGCTTGCCCCGCGATTGCATACATTCAGACACACCGCATTGCGGGGCAAGCCCGCTCCTACAGCAGTTATTCGGCGATCAACCAATCCATCCGCCAGCTACCCTGGGTCTGCGCCAGCACCTGGGACAGCCACGGCAGCAGCGCACGCAGCTCTTCTTCCAGGCCCCATGGCGGGTTGGCGATGGCCAGGCCCGAGCCGTTGAGGCCCTGCGGGCTGTCCTGTGGATGCACATACAGCTCGACCCGCAGCAGCTTCGGCGCACCGGTACTGGTCAGGTCCTGGTAGAAGCGCACCAGTTGGCGCTGGTCCTTGATCGGGTACCAGATAGCCGCGACGGTCTGGCGCATGCGACCGATGGTCTCTTTCATCGCCTGGGTGCAGCGCTTGAGCTCGTCGGCTTGCTCGAACGGTGGATCGATGAGCATGACAGCGCGTTTTTCCTGCACCGGCAACAAGGCCCGCGGCACATGCCAGCCCTCACCCAGGTGCACGGCGACGCGCGGGTCCTTCTTCATGTTGTCCTTGAGCAGGCGGCCGTCTTCGGGGTGCTTCTCGTTGAGCAGCACACGGTCCTGCTGGCGGGCCAGGCGCCGGGCCAGCTCCGGGGAACCCGGGTAGTAGCGCAGCTCGCCGTCAGGGTTCATCTTGCGCAGGATGCGCAGGTAGTCTGCGGTGACTTCCGGCAAGTCGTCGCGCCCCCAGAGACGACCGATCCCTTCGATCCATTCGCCGGTACGCGTCGCCTGGTCGCCCTGCAGGTCGTAAAGACCCAGGCCGGCGTGGGTGTCGAGGTAGGCAAACGGCTGCTCCTTGCGCGACATCAACGCGATCAGACGGGTCAGCACAAGGTGTTTGAAGACGTCGGCATGGTTGCCGGCGTGGAAGGCGTGACGATAGTTCATGGCAACTCCTGCAAGACCGCGCAGTTTACCTTGTCATGCGGGCGGCGTCAGGCACAGGCCGCCAAAACGACAACGGCCCGGGCTCTTGCGAGACCGGGCCGTTGTCAGGCGAAGCTCAACAGTCGATCAATGACCGGCTTTGAACGCCTCGTCGGCAGCTTCGAAGCGCGACACCATGCCCTTCGACGGGCTACCGGCCTTGCTGACGAAGTAGATCGCCAGGGCGCCGAGAATGAAGCCCGGGATGATCTCGTACAGACCCCAGATGGAGAAGTGCTTCCACACCACAACGGTGATCGCACCCACCAGGATACCGGCCAACGCGCCGTCACGGGTCATGCCTTTCCACAGCACCGAGATCAGCACCACCGGACCGAAGGCAGCACCGAAGCCGGCCCAGGCGTAGCTGACCAGACCCAGCACGCGGTTCTCAGGGTTGGAGGCGATCAGGATGGCAACCACAGCCACCAGCAGCACCATGGCACGGCCGACCCAGACCAGCTCCAGCTGCGAGGCACCCTTGCGCAGGAAGGTCTTGTAGAAGTCTTCGGTCAGGGCGCTGGAGCACACCAGCAGCTGGCAGCTCAGGGTACTCATGACCGCTGCCAGGATGGCCGACAGCAGAACACCGGCGATCCAAGGGTTGAAGAGGATCTTGGCCAGCTCAATGAACACCCGCTCATGGTTCTCGGCGACCGGGCCCGCGACGTCAGGATGCGCCGAGAAGTAGGCGATGCCGAAGAAGCCAACGGCGCAGGTGCCGACCAGGCAGAGGATCATCCAGGTCATGGAGATGCGACGCGCATTGGCGATCGACTTGACCGAGTCAGCGGCCATGAAGCGCGCCAGGATGTGCGGCTGGCCGAAGTAGCCCAGACCCCAGCCCATCAGCGAGATGATGCCGATGAAGGTGGTGCCCTTGAGCATGTCGAAGTTGCCCGCGTCCTGCAGCTCGATGGCCGCGAAGGTGGTATCGAGGCCACCGGTTGCGATCAGCACGATCACCGGCGTCAGGATCAGGGCGAAGATCATCAGCGTGGCCTGGACGGTATCGGTCCAGCTCACCGCCAGGAAGCCACCCACGAAGGTATAAGCAATGGTCGCCGCTGCGCCAGCCCACAGCGCGGTCTCATAGGACATGCCGAAGGTGCTTTCGAACAGGCGGGCACCGGCAACGATACCGGAAGCACAATAGATGGTGAAGAACACCAGGATCACCACCGCGGAGATGATCCGCAGCAACCCGCTGTTGTCTTCAAAGCGGCTGGAGAAGTAATCCGGCAGGGTCAATGCATCACCGTTATGCTCGGTCTGCACACGCAGGCGGCCGGCGACGAACAGCCAGTTCAGGTAGGCACCGACGATCAGGCCGATGGCGATCCAGCTTTCCGACAGACCCGACATGTAGATGGCGCCCGGCAGGCCCATCAACAGCCAGCCACTCATGTCCGAGGCACCGGCCGAAAGCGCGGTAACCACGCTGCCGAGGCTGCGACCGCCAAGAATGTAGTCAGAAAGGTTGTTGGTGGAGCGATAGGCCATGAAGCCGATCAGCACCATTGCCGCGATGTAGATCACGAACGTGATCAAGGTTGGATTGCTTACACTCATTGTTGCGCCCTGGCGTTTGTTTTTATGTAGCGACAGCCTCAGAGGAGGTTGCACCCAGGCCGCGAATCCTATGCAACAACGCAAAGAGGGTGCAACCTGTTTTTACAATCAAGTTGCACCTCGTCGGAAATTTTGCGTAACAGCAGGTTTTTGCTCCCTTTTGGAGCAAGAACACCTATTTTCAGAAGAAAATGCACCATAAACAGCCATTTCCGCTGCGGGGTTTTACCCACCGGACGAGTTGCACTTTTTTCCTGCATTTTTTGGGTTGCACTAGGTTGCACCCGAAATCGCGCACGGCTAATCTTGGCGCCAGCTTAAGTCACAACCTGTGGCAATAATGAGGATAAGAAATGGCGACGACCACCCTTGGGGTCAAACTCGACGACCCTACCCGTGAGCGACTCAAAGCAGCTGCGACGTCTATCGACCGCACGCCGCACTGGTTGATCAAACAAGCGATCTTCAACTACCTGGAGAAGCTCGAGGGTGGCGCCACCCTGACCGAACTCAACGGTCAGCCCGGCATTCATGCTGACGATGCCGGCGAAGTCCAGGCCGACCACGCCCACCAGTGCTTCCTCGAATTCGCCGAGAGCATCCTGCCGCAATCGGTACTGCGCTCGGCCATCACCGCCGCCTACCGCCGCCCTGAGCCGGAAGTGGTGCCGATGCTGCTGGAGCAGGCACGTCTGCCGGCCGCCATGGCCGAAGCGACCAACAAACTGGCCGCTGGCATCGCCGAAAAACTGCGCAACCAGAAAAGCGCTGGCGGTCGTGCCGGCATCGTCCAGGGTCTATTGCAGGAATTTTCCCTGTCGTCCCAGGAAGGCGTGGCACTGATGTGCCTGGCCGAAGCCCTGCTGCGTATCCCCGACAAAGGCACCCGTGACGCCCTGATCCGCGACAAGATCAGCACCGGCAACTGGCAACCGCACCTGGGCAACAGCCCGTCGCTGTTCGTCAACGCGGCCACCTGGGGCCTGTTGCTGACCGGCAAGCTGGTCTCGACCCACAACGAATCCGGCCTGACCTCTTCGCTCAGCCGCATCATCGGCAAGAGCGGCGAGCCGATGATCCGCAAGGGCGTCGACATGGCCATGCGCCTGATGGGCGAGCAGTTCGTGACTGGCGAAACCATCGCCGAAGCCCTGGCCAATGCCAGCAAGTTCGAAGCCAAAGGCTTCCGCTACTCCTACGACATGCTCGGTGAAGCGGCACTGACCGAACATGACGCCCAGAAGTACCTGGCGTCCTATGAGCAGGCCATTCACTCGATCGGCAAGGCCTCTCACGGTCGCGGCATCTATGAAGGCCCGGGCATCTCGATCAAGCTCTCGGCCCTGCACCCGCGCTACAGCCGCGCCCAGTACGAGCGGGTGATGGACGAGCTGTACCCGCGCCTGCTGTCGCTGACCCTGCTGGCCAAGCAATACGACATCGGCCTGAACATCGACGCCGAAGAAGCCGATCGCCTGGAGCTGTCGCTGGACCTGCTCGAGCGCCTGTGCTTCGAGCCGCAACTGACCGGCTGGAACGGTATCGGTTTCGTTATCCAGGCCTACCAGAAGCGCTGCCCGTACGTGATCGACTACGTCATCGACCTGGCCCGCCGCAGCCGCCATCGTCTGATGATCCGCCTGGTTAAGGGCGCCTACTGGGACAGCGAAATCAAGCGCGCCCAGGTCGAAGGCCTGGAAGGCTATCCGGTGTACACCCGCAAGGTGTACACCGATGTGTCCTACATTGCGTGCGCACGTAAACTGCTGTCGGTGCCGGAAGTCATCTACCCGCAGTTCGCCACCCACAACGCTCATACCCTGTCGGCCATCTACCATATTGCTGGTCAGAACTATTACCCGGGCCAGTATGAGTTCCAGTGCCTGCACGGCATGGGCGAGCCGCTGTACGAACAGGTTGTCGGCAAGGTCGCCGATGGCAAGCTGAACCGTCCGTGCCGCGTGTACGCACCGGTCGGCACCCATGAAACCCTGCTGGCCTACCTGGTTCGCCGCCTGCTGGAAAACGGCGCCAACACCTCGTTCGTCAACCGCATCGCCGACCAGTCGATCTCGATCCAGGAACTGGTCGCCGACCCGGTCGCCACCATCGAGCAGATGGCCACCCAGGAAGGCAGCTTCGGCCTGCCGCACCCACGCATTCCGCTGCCGCGTGACCTGTATGGCGCCGAGCGGGCCAACTCCGCCGGTATCGACCTGGCCAACGAACACCGCCTGGCTTCGCTGTCCTGCGCCCTGCTGGCCACCGCCCACAATGACTGGAAAGCCGCGCCGATGCTCGGTTGCGCCTCCAGCAGCGAAGCGCCTGCCCAGGTTTTGAACCCGGCAGATCTGCGCGATGTGGTCGGTCACGTCCAGGAAGCCAACGTCACCGACGTCGACAACGCCATCCAGTGCGCCCTCAACGCCGCGCCGATCTGGCAGGCCACCCCGCCAGCCGAACGCGCTGCGATCCTGGAACGTGCCGCCGACCTGATGGAAGCCGAGATCCAGCCGCTGATGGGCCTGCTTGCCCGTGAAGCCGGCAAGACCTTCGCCAACGCCATTGCCGAAGTGCGTGAAGCAGTCGACTTCCTGCGCTACTACGCCGTGCAGGCGCGCAACGACTTCAGCAACGACGCCCACCGCCCACTGGGCCCGGTGGTGTGCATCAGCCCATGGAACTTCCCGCTGGCTATCTTCAGCGGCCAGGTTGCCGCTGCGCTTGCCGCCGGTAACCCGGTGCTGGCCAAGCCGGCCGAGCAAACGCCGCTGGTGGCTGCCCAGGCCGTGCGCCTGCTGCTCGAAGCCGGTATCCCTGAAGGCGTGGTGCAACTGCTGCCAGGGCGCGGTGAAACCGTCGGCGCCCGTCTGGTCGGTGATGATCGGGTCAAAGGCGTGATGTTCACCGGTTCCACCGAAGTCGCCCGCCTGCTGCAACGCAACATCGCTGGCCGCCTGGACGCCCAGGGCCGTCCGATCCCGCTGATCGCCGAAACCGGCGGCCAGAACGCAATGATCGTCGACTCCTCGGCGCTCACCGAACAAGTGGTCATCGACGTGGTGTCGTCGGCCTTCGACAGCGCCGGTCAGCGTTGCTCGGCCCTGCGCGTACTGTGCCTGCAGGAAGATTCCGCCGACCGCGTCATCGAAATGCTCAAGGGCGCCATGGCTGAAAGCCGTCTGGGTAACCCCGAGCGCCTGGCCGTGGACATTGGCCCGGTGATCGACGCCGAAGCCAAGGCCGGTATCGAGAAGCACATCCAAGGCATGCGCGACAAAGGCCGTACCGTGTACCAGATGGCAATCGCCGATGGTGAAGAGATCAAGCGCGGCACCTTCGTGATGCCAACCCTGATCGAACTGGAGAGCTTCGACGAGCTGCAACGCGAGATCTTCGGCCCGGTACTGCACGTGGTGCGCTACAACCGCAAGAACCTCGACCAGTTGATCGAGCAGATCAATGCCTCCGGTTACGGCCTGACCCTGGGTGTGCACACCCGGATCGACGAAACCATTGCCAAGGTCATCGACAACGTCAACGCCGGTAACGTCTACGTCAACCGCAACATCGTCGGTGCCGTGGTTGGCGTGCAGCCATTCGGTGGTGAAGGCCTGTCTGGTACCGGCCCGAAAGCCGGTGGCCCGCTGTACCTGTACCGCCTGCTGTCGACCCGTCCGGCCGGCGCCATCGAGCAGTCATTCCAACGCACCGACGGCGAAAACGCCCCGGACACCCGCCTGCGCGACAGCTTGAGCAAACCGCTGCAAGCCCTCAAAACCTGGGCGGCGAGCAATCAGCTGAACGACCTGAGCGGCTTGTGCGAACAGTTCGCCCAGCAATCGCAAAGCGGTATCAGCCGCCTGCTGGCGGGGCCGACTGGCGAGCGCAACAGCTACACCATCCTGCCGCGCGAGCACGTGCTGTGCCTGGCCGAGGTCGAAGCTGACCTGCTGACCCAACTGGCCGCAGTCCTGGCCGTGGGCAGCTCGGCGGTCTGGCCGGAAGGCGAGCTGAGCAAGACCCTGCGCAATCGTCTGCCAAAGGAAGTGCAAGCGCGCATCCAGCTGGTGGCCGACTGGAACAAGGACGAAGTGGTGTTCGACGCCGTCCTCCATCACGGCGACTCCGACCAACTGCGCGCCGTGTGCGAGCAGGTGGCCAAGCGAGCCGGTGCCATCGTCGGTGTTCACGGCCTGTCGTCGGGTGAAACCGCGATTGCCCTGGAGCGCCTGGTGATCGAGCGCGCACTTAGCGTCAACACTGCTGCTGCCGGTGGTAACGCGAGCCTGATGACTATCGGCTGACGTTAGCGCAACCACGAAAAAGGGAGAGCATCTGCTCTCCCTTTTTCGTTACGGGCTCAATAAAAACCTATCATCAGCGAACCTACAGCAAGCAACACCAACGACGGCCAAAACAATAGCCCCCAGAGCATCCAAATCCAGTTAATCAACGACAGCCTTGCATTGGCCAACCCCTGCTCATCTCCTTCACTGAAGTTGATGGCGCACTGAATTCTGACAATCACCCAGATGAATACTCCATGTGAAGTCAGCAGGAGCATCGTGGCGATATGAAAGAAATGTTCCCAGGCGCCCTGGTCCAACAACAGCAAAGGACCCACGCCAATCAGGTAAAGCAATGTCAGGACCAATGGTGACCATCGGTACTCAAGCCTTGATTGGCGAATCCGCGCATCGATCCGCCTCATCAGCGGATACAGGAAAATGATCGGGAACAAGGCGCGGACCAATGGCAAGACAGGCTCGCCTGTAACTTTTCGGTACAAGACCCAGCTTCGGTGAAAACAGAACCACCAATACAGGCCAAAGGTGAAGAAACTCATGATGGCCAGTTTTTTGGGCGACACCACAAAGAACTGAGGATGATCGTTGACCCCGGAAGTTGTTTCTGACGACATCGACAAATACCGACTCAGAGGAACAGAGACATCTAACCGGTTTGAGGCTGTTGAAATCTGCCGTACCGATCCTAACCAGAAGTACGACCGGTCCTAAGCCGAGCGCCGCCGCTCGCTCATGCCCCGTCATCACCTGTACCTATTAACCTGTCCTGATCCCTGCCTGCACCCTAGACTCGGCCCATCCCCAGACAGGAATGCCGCCATGTCCGAGACCCTGCTCAGCGCCCGCAACCTGGCCTTCGAACTCTATGAAGTGCTCGACGCCGAGGCCCTGACCCAACGCCCGCGCTTTGCCGAGCACAACCGCGAAACCTTCGACGCCGCCCTGAGCACCGCGCGATCCATCGCCGAAAAGTACTTTGCCCCGCACAACCGCAAGGGCGATGAGCACGAGCCGCGCTATGAAAATGGCGAGGCGGTGCTGATTCCGGAGGTCAAGCCTGCGGTCGATGCCTTCCTTGAAACAGGTTTTCTCAATGCCAGCCGTGACTTCGAAGCCGGTGGCATGCAGTTGCCGACCCTGCTGTCGCAAGCCTGCTTCGCCCACTTCCAGGCCGCCAACGCCGGGACCACGGCCTACCCGTTCCTGACCATGGGCGCTGCCAACCTGATCGAGAGTTTTGGTAGTGACGAGCAGAAACGCCTGTTCCTGCAGCCGATGATCGACGGCCGGTTCTTCGGCACCATGGCCCTGACCGAGCCGCACGCCGGTTCGTCCCTGGCCGATATCCGCACCCGCGCCGAACCGGCCGACGATGGCAGCTATCGGCTGCGCGGCAACAAGATCTTCATTTCCGGCGGTGACCATTCGCTGTCGGAAAACATCGTGCACATGGTCCTGGCCAAATTGCCGGATGCGCCGCCCGGGGTGAAGGGCATTTCGCTGTTTATCGTGCCCAAGTTCCTGGTCAACGCCGACGGCAGCCTGGGCCCGCGCAACGATGTGCTGCTGGCCGGGCTGTTCCACAAGATGGGCTGGCGCGGCACCACCTCGACGGCGCTGAACTTCGGCGACAACGGCCAGTGCGTCGGCTACCTGGTGGGCAAGCCGCACCAGGGCCTGGCCTGTATGTTCCAGATGATGAACGAGGCGCGCATCGGCGTCGGCATGGGTGCGGTGATGCTCGGCTATGCCGGCTACCTGTACTCGCTGGAGTACGCCCGCCAGCGTCCGCAGGGACGCCTGCCAGACAACAAGGACCCGGCCACTGCTGCCGTGCCGATCATCAACCACAGCGATGTCAAGCGCATGCTGCTGACCCAGAAGGCCTATGTCGAAGGCGCCTTCGACCTGGGCCTGTACGCGGCGCGATTGTTCGATGACAGCCAGAGCGGCGAAAGCGCAACGCTTCGCCAGCAGGCCCATGATCTGCTCGACCTGCTGACGCCGATCGTCAAGTCATGGCCGTCGGAGTTCTGCCTGAAGGCCAACGAACTGGCCATCCAGATTCTCGGTGGCCATGGCTACACCCGCGAGTACCCGGTCGAGCAGTACTACCGCGACAACCGCCTGAATCCCATTCACGAAGGCACCCACGGCATCCAGTCACTGGACCTGCTCGGGCGCAAACTGGCGCAGAACGGCGGTGCCGGGCTCAAGCAACTGGTCCGTCTGATCGCCACCACCTGCAAGCATGCCCAACAGCACAGCAGCCTGGATCGCCTGCGTGTACCGTTGGAGCAGTTGCTCATGCGCCTGCAGGAAGTGACGCTCGGGCTGCTCGACGACTTGGGCCAGGGTCAGGTCAATGCTGCCCTGGCCAACTCGGCGCTGTACCTCAAGGCCTTCGGCCACTGCGTGATCGGCTGGCGCTGGCTGGAGCAGGCAGTGCGTGCCGAACAGGGCCTGGCCGGGGGTAACCCGGCTGATCGCGACTTCTACCTGGGCAAATTGCAGGCCGCGCGTTATTTCCTGACCTGGGAAGTGCCGGGCTGCCATAATGAGCTGGCATTGCTCGCGGCCCGTGACGATACCTGCCTGAGCATGCACGACGAGTGGTTCTGAGGGGGAACCACCGCGCACACGGAGGTTCCCGCATGTTCGAGTTGACCGCATTGCTGCGCCAGCGCTTCGCCGCCCTGCGCAGCAGTGGCGAATTCTTTTCCCTGCGTTATGTGCAGCAGAGCCAGCAGCACCTGTCGGTGCGCAAGAATATCGCCGAGCCGCCGTTCCTCAGCCGTGACGAAGGCGCAATGCTGACCGTGCGCCTCAATGGCGTGGAAACCTACGCCGCCACTGCCGACCTGTCCCAGGCCGGCCTGCAGCGGGCTCTGGAGCAGGCTGAAGCACTGGCCCGGCAGATCGCCGGGCGCGCCCTGCTCGACCTGCGCGAACAACCGGTGGCCACAGGCCGCGCCGACTACTGCTCGCCCAACCTCGAGCAAGCTTTCCCGTCCCTGGCCGAGTGCTACGCCCTGCTCGCCCAGGAGTCGGCCAGCGTGCCGAGCGACAGTCGTCTGGTGAACTGGCACGCCAGCCTCGGTATCAGCACTATCGAACAGATCTACCTGAACACTGCCGGCGCCGAATTGCGCCAGGCTCAGCGCTTCATCTACCCGGGCTTCAGCACCACTGCCTTCGACGGCCAGGACAGCCAGACCCGCACCCTGGGCCGGGAGAACTTCGGCCAGCAGGGCGGCCTGGATGTGATCGAGCGTTGCGGGCTGGTCGGCGCCGGAGCCAAGGTCGCCGATCAGGCCCTGCAACTGCTGCTGGCGCCGAACACGCCAAGCGGTGTGCGCGACCTGCTGCTGATGCCCGACCAGATGATGCTGCAGATCCACGAATCCATCGGTCACCCGCTGGAAATGGACCGCATCCTCGGCGACGAGCGCAATTACGCCGGCACCAGCTTCGTCAAAGCCAGCGACTTCGGCAACCTGCAATACGGCTCGAAACTGCTCAACGTGACCTTCGACCCGTCGATCCGCGAGGAGCTGGCCAGCTACAGCCACGACGATGACGGCAGCGCCGCACACAAGCAGTTCCTGATCAAGGACGGTTTGCTGGTTCGTCCGCTCGGTGGCGCCCTGTCGCAGTTCCGCTCTGGCCTTGAAGGGGTGGCCAACAGCCGCGCCTGCGGCTGGAACCGCGCGCCGATCGACCGCATGGCCAACCTCAACATCGAGCCGGGCGACAAGCCCCTGGCGCAACTGATCGGCGGCATCGAGCAGGGCATCCTGATGCGCACCAACCGCTCGTGGTCGATCGACGATGCGCGCAACAAGTTCCAGTTCGGTTGCGAATGGGGCCAGTTGATCGAGAACGGCGAGCTCAAGGGCGTGGTCAAGAACCCCAACTACCGCGGCATCTCCGCACAGTTCTGGGGCAATCTCAGCGCCGTCGGTGACGCCAGTACCCTGCAGGTATTGGGTACACCGAACTGCGGCAAGGGCGAGCCCAACCAGGTGGTACGGGTGGGCCACGCCTCCCCCGCCTGCGTATTCAGCCAGATCGACGTATTCGGAGGAGACGCCTGATGGCTGCCACCCCACTGCAAAGCTTTCAGCACCTGGTCGCCAGCCTGCGTGACGCAGTACCCGCCCCTGAGCATTTCACCCTCAGCTACAGCGGCGAACACTCGCAGTTCATCCGTTTCAATCACGCCAAGGTGCGCCAGGCCGGTGAAGTCCAGCAAGCCAGTTGCGTGCTCAAGCTGATCGCCGACGGGCGCCAGGCCGAGCTGCAGTTCACCTTGGGCAACGATGCCGAAGTGGACCAACTGCGCTTGCAACAGGCTTTGGAGCAGCTGCGCCAGACCCTGCCGCTGCTCGAGCCCGACCCTTACCTGCAGCTCAACGACAGCGCCTGGCAAAGCCATAGCGTGCAGGATCAACCGCTGCCTGACAGCGCCGAGGTACTGGCGCAGATCGAGCAAGGCGCAGGTGATCTGGATCTGGTCGGCATCTATGCCGCAGGCCCCATCTGCCGCGGCTTTGCCAGCTCGTTCGGGGCATTTGGCTGGCACCAGGCCAATAGCTTCAACTTCGACTGGAGCCTGTTCCACAGCAACGGCGAAGCGGTCAAAGCCAACTATGCCGGGCAAACCTGGGACCACGAAGCCTTCGCCGTGCGCCTGCAGCAGACCCGCGAACAACTTGACTACCTCGGCCGCCCGCTGAAAAAGCTCGCCCCCGGCCAGTACCGCGCCTACCTGGCACCGGCGGCGCTCGACGAGGTCATGGGCATGCTCTGCTGGGGTGGCTTCTCGGCCCAGGCCATCGCCACCAAGAACAGCCCGCTGCAGCGCCTGTACAGTGCCGATGCCAGTCTGAGCCCATTGACCAGCATTGCCGAACAGGTCAGCGGTTCGCTGAGCCCGTCGTTCTCGGATGAAGGCTTGCTGCGCAGCGACCTGCGTCTGATCGACAAAGGCCAGGCCCTGGATCGCCTGATCTGCGCACGCAGCGCCGCCGAGTTCGAGCTGGCGGCCAACGGTGCCGACAGTCACGAAGCACCTTGCGCCCTGAGCATGGCGCCAGGTGACCTGGAGCACAGTGAAATCCTCACCCGCCTGGGCACCGGCCTGTACATCAGCAACCTTTGGTACCTGAACTACTCGGACCTGCCTGCGGCGCGCATGACCGGCCTGACCCGCTTTGCCACCTTCTGGGTCGAGAACGGTGAGATTCAGGCTCCAGTAAGCACCATGCGCTTTGACGACAGTGTCTACAGCTTGCTGGGTTCGCAGCTGGAAGCGTTGACGACAGACCGCGAGCTGATTCTGTCGACCAGCACCTACGGGCAACGGCAGACCAGTTCGAGCCATTTGCCGGGAGCCTTGGTCAAACGCCTGACGTTGACACTGTGATAACCCCGATCGCTGGCAAGCCAGCTCCCACACGGATCTGTGTGAACTTGTCCCTGTGGGAGCCGGCTTGCCGGCGATGAGGCCCTCGACCTTGTAGAGATGCCCATGCCCAACCGCGCCCCGCTGGACCCGACCACCGCCCGCTGGATCCCCTGGGTAGTGGCCATCGCCTTCTTCATGCAGTCGCTCGACGGCACCATCCTCAACACCGCCCTGCCGGCCATGGCCCGCGACCTGGCCGAAGACCCGCTGCGCATGCAGTCGGTAATCATCGCCTACATGCTCACCGTGGCCCTGCTGATCCCGGCCTCGGGCTGGATTGCCGACCGCTTCGGCACCAAGCGCATTTTCTTCGGCGCCATCCTCCTGTTCAGCCTCGGCTCGCTGCTCTGCGCCCTGGCCAGCAGCCTCGGCATGCTGGTGGCGGCGCGGGTGATCCAGGGCCTGGGCGGGGCATTGATGTTGCCGGTCGGGCGCTTGGTGGTGCTGCGCGCCTATCCGCGTTCGGAACTGGTGCGGATCATGAGCTTCATCACCATCCCCGGCCTGCTCGGTCCGTTGCTGGGCCCGACCATGGGCGGCTGGCTGGTGGAGATTCTCAGCTGGCACTGGATCTTCCTGCTCAACCTGCCGGTTGGCGCCATCGGTTGTTATGCGGTGTGGAAGTTCATCCCCGACCTGCGCGGCAGCGAGCGCACCCGCTTCGACAGCATCGGCTTCGTGCTGTTCGGCGCGGCGATGGTGCTGATCACCATCGCCATGGAAGGCCTGGGCGAACTGCACTTGCCGCACCTGCGGGTGATGTTGTTGCTGTTCGCCGGCATGGCCTGCCTGGCCGCCTACTGGCTGCGCGCCGGCAGCGTCGACAACCCGCTGTTTTCGCCAAAACTGTTCCGCACCCGGACCTTCTCGGTGGGTATCCTCGGCAACCTGTTCGCTCGTCTCGGCAGTGGCGCCCTGCCGTTTCTGGTGCCGCTGTTGCTGCAGGTGGCGCTGGGCTATTCACCGTCCCAGGCCGGCATGAGCATGATCCCCCTGGCCGCTGCGGCGATGCTCGCCAAGTCGATTGCCCGGCCGCTGATCGAGCGTTTCGGCTACCGCAACATTCTCACCGGCAACACCCTGCTGCTGGGCTTGCTGCTGGCCAGCCTGGGCCTGGTCGACGAGCAGACGCCCTACGCCCTGCTGCTGTTGCAACTGGGCTTGCTGGGCGCGGTCAACTCGATGCAATTCACGGCAATGAACACCGTGACCCTGATCGATCTGGATGACCACAACGCCAGCAGCGGCAACAGCCTGCTGTCGGTGGTCGCGCAACTGTCGCTGAGCCTCGGCGTGGCCTGCGCTGGCGCCCTGCTCGGCGGTTTTACCGCAGCGGGCAGCGCCGAGGGCGTAGAAAGCACCCTCGGGGCGTTCCAGCTGACCTTCGTGACCATCGGCCTGATGGCCATGTTCGCCGCAGCGATCTTCATGCAGCTGTCCAGGGCGGACGGAAGGCGTGCCCCTCGTCCGGAACCGGAGATCGAGCCTTAGGGCTAAAGGCCACGAGGCTGGTACACTGCGCGACATTTTGTTTTGCAGGCCAGTCTCGTGACCACCATTGCCACCGCCTTCGCCACTTTGCCGCTGTCCGCCGCCATGCTGGCCAACCTGGACGCCCTCGGCTACGCCCAGATGACCCCGATCCAGGCCCAGAGCCTGCCGGTGATGCTCAAGGGCATGGACCTGATCGCCCAGGCCAAGACCGGCAGCGGCAAGACTGCCGCCTTCGGCATCGGCCTGCTCAACCCGCTCAACCCGCGCTACTTCGGTTGCCAGGCGCTGGTGCTGTGCCCGACCCGCGAGCTGGCCGACCAGGTGGCCAAAGAACTGCGCCGCCTGGCCCGCAGCGAAGACAACATCAAGATCCTCACCCTCTGCGGTGGTGTGTCCCTCGGCCCGCAGATCGCTTCGCTGGAGCACGGCGCGCACATCATCGTCGGTACCCCGGGCCGCGTGCAGCAGCACCTGAGCAAGGGCACCCTGGTGCTCGATGGCCTCAACACCCTGGTGCTCGATGAAGCCGACCGCATGCTCGACATGGGCTTCTACGACGCCATCGCCGACATCATCGGCCAGACCCCGAAGCGCCGCCAGACCCTGCTGTTCTCCGCCACCTACCCGGCCGGCATCAAGCAACTGGCCTCGACCTTCATGCGCGACCCGCAGACCGTCAAGGTCGAGTCGCAGCACGCCGACAGCCAGATCGAGCAGCGCTTCTACGAGATCAACCCGGACCAGCGCATGGACGCGGTGAGCAAGCTGCTCGGCCATTTCCGTCCGCAGTCGTGCGTGGCGTTCTGCTTCACCAAGCAGCAGTGCCAGGAGCTGGTCGAGCACCTGCAGGCCAAGGGCATCGCCGCCCAGGCCCTGCATGGCGACCTGGAGCAGCGTGACCGCGACCAGGTCCTGACCCTGTTCGCCAACCGCAGCCTGTCGGTGCTGGTGGCCACCGACGTCGCCGCCCGCGGCCTGGATATCGATGCCCTGGACATGGTTATCAACGTCGAGCTGGCCCGCGATGCCGAGATCCACGTGCACCGCGTCGGCCGTACCGGTCGGGCGGGCGAGAAAGGCCTGGCGGTGAGCCTGGTGGCCCCGGCCGAAGGCCATCGCGCCCAGGCCATCGAAGACATGCAAAAGGCCGCCCTGCGCTGGGAACAGCTCGACAGCCTCAAGGCCCAGAATGGTGCACCGCTGCTGCCGACCATGAGCACCCTGTGCATCGCTGCCGGGCGCAAGGACAAACTGCGTCCTGGCGATATCCTCGGCGCCTTGACCGGTGATGCCGGCTTGCCGGGCACCCAAGTGGGCAAGATCGCCATCTTCGACTTCCAGGCGTTCGTCGCTGTCGAGCGGGCGGTGGCCAAGCAGGCGTTGCAGCGGCTCAACAGCGGCAAGATCAAGGGGCGGTCGTTGCGGGTACGGATCGTCTGACACCTTTTCGCCGGGCAAGCCCGTTCCTACACACCCTGTAGGAGCGGGCTTGCTCCGCGATCGCTTCACCACCGAATCTCGAGGATTTTGCAGTGCGTTCCACCGAAGTGATCATCATCGGCGCTGGCGCCGCCGGCCTGATGTGTGCCTTGACCGCCGCCAAACGTGGCCGTCAGGTGCTGTTGCTCGACCACGCCAACAAGCCGGGCAAGAAGATCCTCATGTCCGGCGGCGGCCGTTGCAACTTCACCAACATGTACACCGAGCCGAGCAACTTCCTCTCGCACAACCCGCACTTTTGCAAATCGGCCCTGGCCCGCTACACCCAGTGGGATTTCATCGAGATGGTCGGCAAGCACGGCGTGCCCTACCACGAGAAGAAGCTCGGCCAGCTGTTCTGCGATAACAAGTCCAGCGACATCCTCGGCATGCTCCTGGACGAATGCGCCAGCGCCGGCGCCGAACTGCGCATGGACACCCGCATCGAGCAGATCGAGAAACTCGACAACGGCTACCTGCTGGAAACCAGCGCCGGCCAGTTCCAGTGCCAGTCACTGGTGATCGCCACCGGCGGCCTGTCGATCCCGACCCTCGGCGCCACCGGTTTCGGCTACCAGGTAGCCCGCCAGTTCGGCCACACCTTGCTGCCGACCCGCGCGGGCCTGGTGCCGTTCACCATCACCGAACCGCAGCTCAAGGCCATCTGCACTGAACTGTCGGGGACCTCGGTGGATTGCGTAGCCAGCTGCAACGGCAGCAGCTTCCGGGAAAACCTGCTGTTCACCCACCGCGGCCTGAGCGGCCCGGCGATCCTGCAGATTTCTTCGTTCTGGCAGGCTGGCGACACGCTTGAAATCAACCTGCTGCCGGAGCATGACGCCCTGGGCTGGCTGCAACAGCAGCAGGCCGAGCGCCCCAACAGCGAGCTCAAGACCCTGCTCGGGGAGATCTTCACCAAGAAGATGGCCAACCTGCTGGCCGAGCACTGGTTCGTCTCCAAGCCGATGAAGCAGTACACCCCGGCGGAACTGGCCCAGGTCAGCGACAAGCTCGGGGCCTGGCAGGTGGTGCCGGCCGGCACCGAAGGCTACCGCACGGCCGAGGTGACCCTGGGCGGCGTCGATACCCGCGAGGTCTCGTCGAAAACCATGGAATCACTGAAAAGCCCAGGCCTGTACTTTATTGGCGAAGTGCTCGACGTCAGCGGCCACCTGGGCGGCTTCAACTTCCAGTGGGCCTGGGCCTCGGCGTACGCGGCCGCGCAGTTCGTCTAACCTTCGCGGTAGAATCAGCGCATCAAGGAACAAATTTTGCTGGTCAGAGGGTAGCGGTAACACCGCTGCCATCTGATTGGCTCAATTTCGATCATCGCCCAAGGCCTGCCCACCCGACATGTCATCTTCCTCGTTCAGCCAATCGTTGCGCCGCCTCTGGGCCCTGGACAAGTTCAGCTATGCCATCCGCGTTCTCATCGCCCTGACCGGCAGCATGCTGCTGTGCTGGTACAAGGACGAGATGAGCCTGCTGATCCCGCTGTTCCTGGGGATTATCGCCAGCGCCCTGGCTGAAACCGACGACAGCTGGCAGGGGCGCCTGAATGCCCTGGCGGTAACCCTGGTATGTTTCACCATCGCCGCGTTGTCGGTGGAGTTGCTGTTTCCCTATCCGATCATCTTCGGTTGCGCCCTGGCCCTGGCCAGCTTCGCCCTGACCATGCTTGGCGCCCTCGGTGAACGCTACGGGGCGATTGCCTCGGCAACGCTGATCCTCTCGGTGTACACCATGATTGGCGTCGACCAGCGTGGCGGCGAGGTCACGGACTTCTGGCATGAGCCACTGCTGCTGGTGGCCGGGGCCGCCTGGTACGGTTTGCTTTCAGTGCTGTGGCAGGCGCTGTTCTCCAACCAGCCGGTACAGCAGAGCCTGGCCCGGCTGTTCCGCGAACTGGGCCGCTACCTCAAGCTCAAGGCCACCCTGTTCGAACCGATCCGCCAACTGGACGTCGAAGCCCGCCGCCTGGAGCTGGCGCAGCAGAATGGCCGGGTGGTGGCCGCGCTCAATGCGGCCAAGGAGATCATCCTGCACCGGGTTGGCAATGGCCGGCCGGGGTCGAAGGTCAGCCGCTATTTGAAGCTGTACTTCCTCGCCCAGGACATCCACGAGCGCGCCAGCTCTTCGCACTACCCGTACAACGCCCTGACTGAAGCCTTCTTCCACAGCGATGTGCTGTTCCGCTGCCAGCGCCTGCTGCGCCAGCAAGGGGTGGCCTGTCAGCAGCTGTCCGAATCCATCCAGCTGCGCCAGCCGTTCACCTACGACACCAGCTTCACCCAGGCCCTGGAAGACCTGCACGCCTCGCTCGAACACCTGCGCATCCAGAGCAACCCGGCCTGGCGCGGCCTGCTGCGTTCGCTGCGCGCACTGGCGGCTAACCTGGCGACCCTCGACCGCCTGCTCAGCGACGCCAGCAACCCCGACAACCTCGCCGATGCCAGCGACAGCAGCCTGCTCGACCGTTCGCCGCGTAACTTCAAGGACGTCTGGAGCCGCCTGCGCCAGCAACTGACACCGACCTCGCTGCTGTTCCGCCATGCCCTGCGCCTGCCGCTGGCGCTGTCGATCGGCTATGGCATGGTGCACCTGATTCACCCGACCCAGGGCTACTGGATCATCCTCACCACATTGTTCGTCTGCCAGCCCAACTACGGCGCCACGCGGCGCAAGCTGGTGCAACGGATCATCGGCACCGCCATCGGCCTGACCGTCGGCTGGGCGCTGTTCGACCTGTTCCCGAGCCCGGTCATCCAGTCGCTGTTCGCCGTGGCCGCCGGGGTGGTGTTCTTCGTCAACCGCACCACCCGCTACACCCTGGCGACCGCAGCGATCACCCTGATGGTGCTGTTTTGCTTCAACCAGATCGGCGATGGCTACGGGCTGTTCCTGCCGCGCCTGTTCGATACCCTGGTAGGCAGCCTGATCGCCATCCTCGCGGTGTTCCTGTTCCTCCCGGACTGGCAGGGACGGCGCCTGAACAAGGTGCTGGCCAACACCCTGAGCTGCAACAGCACCTACCTGCGCCAGATCATGCAGCAGTACGCCCAGGGCAAGAGCGACGACCTCGCCTACCGCCTGGCCCGGCGCAATGCCCACAACGCCGATGCGGCGCTGTCGACCACCCTGGCCAACATGCTCATGGAGCCTGGGCATTTTCGTAAGGAGGCGGATGTCGGCTTTCGCTTTTTGGTGCTCTCGCACACCCTGCTCAGCTATCTCTCGGGCCTGGGTGCACACCGCGATAACGCGCTGGATGCCGAGGTTCGCGAGCAGTTGATCGACAGTGCCGGAGCGCGCCTGGCCAATAGCCTGGATGAGATTGCCGAAGGCCTGGCCAGCAAGCTGCCGGTGGCCATTCACAGTGATGCCGAAGAGGCCCTGGCCAATGAGCTTGAGCAGATGCCCGAAGAGCTCGACGAAAACCAGCGCCTGGTGCAAACCCAGCTGGCGCTGATCTGCCGTCAATTGGGACCGCTACGGACCCTTGCCGCGCACCTGATCAAGGACAGCGCGACAGCCTGATCACAAGCCGTGCTGCCTGAGCAGCCGGGCATAGCTACCGTCGGCTTTCATCTGCGCAATGGCGCGGTCGAAGCCGGCGACGATCTGCTGGTGCTCGGGGTTCTTCAGACTGACCAGGATATGCAGGCTGTTCTCGCTGATGGGCTGGTCAAAGAACTCCACCGCCTCACGCACCTCTTTCGGTTCGCGCTTGAGGTAGTAACCGGCAACGAACTCATCTTCCAGCGCCAGGCGCACGCGGCCCGCGGCCAACATGCCGACGGCGACGGAAAAACTGCGTACCGGAATCTTCTGCAAATGGGTGTCGCTGTCGAACTCGGGCGAGTAGGCGTAATCGCGCACTACAGCAATGGGGAACGGGTACAGGTCGCTGAGGGCATTGAAGCGCACCGCGTCGCCTTTGCGCTTGAGCAGACGGATACGGTTGGTCAGGTAGCTGGCGGAAAACTGGCCAATCTGCGTACGCGCGTCGTTGTACCAGGCGTTGACCAGCACATCGTAGCGCCCGTCCCCCACTCCCAGCAGCGCCCGCGCCCAGGGCACCTGTTCGTATTGGCTGGTATAGCCGGCACGGGTCAGGGCGGTGGTGACGATGGCCGTGGCCAAGCCGCCGTTGGCCATGTTGGCGTCAGTGAAAGGTGGCCAGCTGTCAGCAACCAGGCGCAGCGTGGCGGCCTGCGCCGTCGTGCTCGCCAGCAGCAGTATTCCCAGCAAAGCCAAGACTCGAAGCAATGGCCGCATGCTCAAATCCTTTAGCGAACCTCTGGTTCGCGCCGTTGATTTCAACTGCTTGAGAATGTTCAGTGCCTATCAGCCATTGCAGGTTACACAAAGAAGCAGCACTCGGGCAGAGACAAATGATATCAAATAGCCTCTATTCTGGTCGACTTCGAGCCTGTGTTGACCTGGAGCAATTAGACCCTCGCCCCGCTGTCTGCCATGATCAGGGGTATCAACCGCTTGAGAGACGCCCATGGCCATCGACTGGATCTGCAAACACCACAGCGACATTGGCAAGGAACAACTCTATGCCATTCTGCGACTGCGCACCGAAGTGTTCGTGGTCGAACAGAAATGCGCCTACCAGGAGGTCGACGGCCAGGACCTGGAGGGCGACACCTGCCACCTGATGGCCTGGGAGGGTGACAACCTGCTGGCTTACCTGCGTTTACTCGATCCGCAATCCCAGGGCGGTGACGTGGTCATTGGCCGGGTACTGATCGCCCCAGAGGCACGTGGTCGTGGGCTGGGTCATGAACTGATGGAGCACGGGCTCAAGTATGCAGAGGAATACTGGCCAGAAGTGCCGGTGTATCTGTCCGCCCAGGCGCACTTGCAGGACTACTATGCACGCCATGGCTTCAAGGTGGCGGGAGAGGAGTATCTGGAAGACGATATCCCGCATATCGGTATGCGTCGCGGCTGAAATTCAGGGCTGCTGCGCAGCCCATCGCTGGCAAGCCAGCTCCCACAGGAGTCACACAGAACCTTGTGGGAGCTGGCTTGCCAGCGATGGGGCCCTCAGGGATACCCCAGCACTTCACGAATACCGCGCAAATGCTGGATGATCCACTGCTTGTCGATCGCTCCCCAGTCACGAATCCGGTAGTGCCCTGCATGATTGCGCGCCCCTGCCTGCTGCTCGAACTCACAGACGATATCCAGGTCAGCCAGGGCGGCAATGGTGTCCTGGGCGGTGCGCCGCGGCATGCCGGTGGCCTCCATCAACGCCGGGACAGTGCTGGCCGTCTGGCTGTCGATCAGCCAGGCGACATACAGCCGGCGGTAGAAACTGCTCTTGGTCTTGCTCACTTCCATTGGCAAATCCTCAGGGCCTACAGGCTGGCGGGCAGCTCGCGGTAGGTCAGGTAAACCCGCAGGTCGAATTCCAGTTGATGGTAGCCCGGCTGCATGTATTCGCAGAGCTGGTAGAACGCCTTGTTGTGATCGGACTCTTTCAGGTGCGCCAGCTCATGCGCCACGATCATCTTCAGGAACTGCGGCGCCGCTTCCTTGAACAACGAGGCGATGCGGATTTCCTTCTTGGCCTTCAATTTGCCGCCCTGTACCCGCGACACCGCGGTGTGCAGGCCGAGTGCCCGGTGGGTGAGGTCCAGGCGGTTATCGAACAGCACCTTGTCAAGGTTCGGCGCGTTGCGCAGGTGCTCCTGCTTGAGCGCCTGGGTGTAGGCGTATAGCGCCTTGTCGCTCTGCACCGCGTGCTTGTCCGGATAGCGCTGCTGCAGGTAGTCGCCCAGGCGATTGCTGGCAATCAACTGGCGAACCTGGTCTTGCATTGCGGGCGGATAGGCTTGCAGGTACTTGAGCACAGTCATGGTCAAAACGGCTGACGATAAAAGCGCCCAGTGTACCCAACTACACCCCTTGCCAGTCAAAAAAGCCCGGAAACGCCCCGGCGTCACCAGGAGTCATGGGCCGCGCCACCAAGAAGCCTTGCACATACTCGCAACCATTGGCTTGCAACCAATGCGCCTGCTCGCGGGTTTCGACGCCTTCGGCGATCACGCTGATACGGTACTGCCGGCAGAGGTCAATCACGCAACGCACCAGCGCCGCGTCCGCTTGCGACCCGGGCAGACGTGCGACCAAATGGCGGTCAAGCTTGAGGGTGTCGATCGGTAGATCGCGCAGCATGCGCAACGAACAATCGCCGGCACCGAAATCGTCGAGGGCAACGCGTACGCCTAGCTCTCTGAGCTTGTGCAACTGCTTCAAGGCCACCTCGTTGTTGACCATCAGCGAGGTCTCGGCAATCTCGACCTCCAGCTGCGCCGGCTCCAGACCCTGGCTGCCAATCACCCGCCCGAGCTCCTCGACCAGGTTGGGCATGGCAAACTGCACGCGACTGAGGCTGATCCCCAGCACCAAGGCTGGATCGAAGCAATCCTGCCAGTCACGCCGTTGCGCCGCACCCTGGGCATAGATCCAGCTGGCCAGGCGCGAAATCAACCGCGCCTCCTCCAGCAAGGGCAGGAACAGCCCCGGCGGTACATCGCCAACGCTGGGGTGCTGCCAACGCAACAACGCCTCGAAGCCGCGCAGGCGTCCGTCGGCAAAGGCGACCTGAGGCTGGTAGACCAGGCTGAAGTCCTGGTTCTCAATGGCGCCGCGCACCGAGTCCTCGAGCATCAGCCGTGAACGTGCCCGGCCGTTAAGGTCCTGGTCGTAATAGCGGTATTGCTGGCGCCCAGCCTGCTTGGCCGCATACATCGCGGCATCGGCCGCACGCAGCAGGCCGTCGAGGTTGGCGCCACAATCGGGGTAGGTGGCAATACCGATGCTCACGCCCAGGGTCACTTCCATGCCGTCGATCTGCTGGCAGATCGACATGCGCTCGATCACCCGCTCGGCAAATCGCGCAGCCTGCTCCGGGTATTCAAGTGCATCGAACAGCGCCGTGAACTCATCGCCGCCCATGCGCGCGAGAATCGCGCTGGCCCCCAGGCAATCCTTGAGCTGCTCGGCCACCCAATGCAGCACCCGGTCGCCCGCCTCATGGCCGAGAAAATCATTGATCCGCTTGAATCCATCCAGGTCCAGGTACATCAGGGCCTGGGCCTTGTCGCTGCGTTCGTTGCGTACCAGCGCACTTTCGGCGGCCTGATAGAAGCCACGACGGTTGAGCAGTCCGGTCAGGGGGTCGGTGACCGCCTGGAACTCCAGTTGCTGGTGCAGGTTGCGCACCACCGACATGTCCAGCACCGTGACCACCATGGCCCGCTGACCATCGGTCAACGGCGAACAGGACAGCGCCACCGGCACCGGCTGGCCACCGGCGGTGCGCAGCAAAGCATCGTGGATACGGAAAATCTGCCGGTCCAGGTAGGCCTGGTAGAAGGCCGACTCATTCCACAACGTCATGCCTGGCGATTGCACGAAATCCAGCAGGCTGGCGCCTTGCAGCTTCTCGACAGGGGCTTCGAGCAACTGGGAAATGGCCGGATTGGCAAAGGTGATTCCACCGTTTTCATTCACCACCAAAATACCTTCGGCGGCATTGTTGAGCACCGAGGCATTGAAGGCCCGCGCCGCCTCGAGGTCGCGACTCAAACGCTGCAACGAGCGCCGGTTGCGCTGCTGCTCAAGCAAGGCCTGGACCTTGGGTTTGAGAATCTGCGGGTCGAAGGGTTTGAACAGGTAATCCACTGCGCCACTGGCATACCCTTTGAGCACGGCGGCCTGGGACTGCTCGTTGGCGGTAAGAAAGATGATTGGCGTCAACCGCGTGCGTTGGCTGCCGCGCATCAAGCGGGCAACCTCGAAACCGTCCATGCCGGGCATCTGCACATCCAGCAGCACCAGGTCCACTTCGTGTTCGAGCAACGCGCTCAGGGCTTCCGTCCCGGAGCTCGCGGTAAGTACTTGCCAATCCTGGCGGGCCAGCAAGGCCCGCATGCTGATCAGGTTTTCCGGGTAGTCATCAACGACCAGCAGTACTGAGCCGCTATCGTGTGACTGAGGTTGCGCGCAATCCATGCTGCTTCTCTTAAGGCACCAATGCCGGACTTCGGCTGAAATCTGTGCGTAACTCTAGACCCGGCTGCCGCAAATCTGAAGTCAGCACATTGCCATCATGCGCGGAATGGCCTGTTAGCCGACTAACGGTCTGTCCATCCGGGCCATGCGCGCCGACTCCCTGGCGCACAGGCACAAAAAAACCCGCATCGCTGCGGGTTTTTCTGTTCAGGCTTAGTTGACCTTGGCGGCCAGCTCGCCCTTGGCGTAGCGCTGGAACATCGCTTCCAGGGAGATCGGCTTGATCTTCGAGGCGTTGCCTGCGGTACCGAAGGCTTCGTAACGGGCGATGCAGACATCGCGCATGGCCTTGACGGTTTCGCCGAAGAATTTGCGCGGGTCGAACTCGCTCGGATTGGTGGCCATCAGGCGACGCATGGCACCGGTGGAAGCCAGGCGCAGGTCGGTGTCGATGTTGACCTTGCGTACGCCGTACTTGATGCCTTCGACAATTTCCTCAACCGGAACGCCGTAGGTTTCCTTGATGTCGCCGCCGTACTGGTTGATGATCGCCAACCACTCTTGCGGTACCGAGGACGAACCGTGCATCACCAGGTGGGTGTTGGGGATGCGCTTGTGGATTTCCTTGATGCGGTCGATTGCCAGCACGTCGCCGGTAGGCGGCTTGGTGAACTTGTAGGCACCGTGGCTGGTACCGATGGCGATGGCCAGGGCATCGACCTGGGTCTTCTTGACGAAGTCGGCGGCTTCTTCCGGATCGGTCAGCATCTGGCTGTGATCCAGCACGCCTTCGGCGCCGATACCGTCTTCTTCACCGGCCATGCCGGTTTCCAGCGAACCCAGGCAACCCAGCTCGCCTTCAACCGAAACGCCGCAAGCGTGAGCCATGGCCACGGTTTGCTGGGTAACGCGGACGTTGTAGTCGTAGTCGGTTGGAGTCTTGCCGTCTTCACCCAGCGAGCCGTCCATCATGACCGAGCTGAAACCCAGCTGGATCGAGCGCTGGCAGACGTCAGGGCTGGTACCGTGGTCCTGGTGCATGCACACCGGGATGTGCGGGAATTCTTCGATGGCAGCCAGGATCAGGTGGCGCAGGAACGGCGCGCCAGCGTATTTGCGGGCACCGGCCGAGGCCTGGACAATCACCGGGGAGTCGGTCTTGTCAGCGGCTTCCATGATGGCGCGCATCTGCTCGAGGTTGTTGACGTTGAAAGCTGGAACGCCGTAGCCGAATTCAGCGGCGTGGTCCAGCATCTGGCGCATGCTAATGAGTGCCATTGTGTATCTCTCTCCCGACAAGCGTCGTTTTTCGTGCAAGCCTGCCGCAGCGGCGGTTGCTATTCAAGTAGTGTGGGCCATCAGACGGCCCGGCCAGTCACGGCGCCTTGCAGCCCCGCCCTATCAAATCGTTGGTGGCGACCCAGTACACCAGGCCTTCATCACCCTTGCTGTGGAACGCCAGCACTCCATCGCTGTACAGCGCACCCGAGCCACTGGGCTCCGGCTTGAGCCGGTAGACCTGGTCGCCGCCCCCAAGGCGTACATCCACGTCCTGCTGGCTGCTGTCGACAAAACGCCAGAGCACTTCGGCCTGGCTGTCACAGACCCAGCGGGTCCAGTTGTCGGTCGGCGCCGGTGCAGGCTTGAGGCTTGCACAACCACCGAGTACTGCCAGGGCCATCAAGGCCACTACCGCTTTCATCCAATACCCTCTAGCAGACCACAAACCGGCCGGTAGGTTGCCGCGAACCGATCAAGGGCAACCCTGGGCCCGGCGCTGATGTTCGTCGTCGTATTTTTCCAGGCCATCCGGGCCCAGCCTTTTGTTGATCACCGGTGCCGTTTCAGCCTGCCATTCAGACTGATAGCAGCCGCCTTTCGGCGTGCCGGGCTTTGGCGCCGCCTGCTCCGGGTTGCTGGAGCAAGCGCCGAGCAACCCGGCCAGGATAATCACAGGCAACTGCTTGACCATCAGGTCGCTCCCTTTGCCAGGCGCTGAGTGGATCAGGCCTTGGCCCGCTGTTCCAGCACTTCAACGGCCGGCAGCACTTTACCTTCGACGAACTCGAGGAATGCACCGCCACCGGTAGAAATGTAGGAGATCTGCTCGGCAACGCCATATTTGTCGATAGCCGCCAGGGTATCGCCACCGCCAGCGATGGAGAATGCAGCGCTGTCGGCGATGGCCTGGGCCAGGACCTTGGTGCCGTTGCCGAACTGGTCGAATTCGAACACGCCAACCGGGCCGTTCCACAGGATGGTCTTCGACGACTTCAGCAGCTCGGCGAAGTTGGCCGCGGTTTGCGGACCGATATCCAGGATCATGTCGTCTTCGGCAACGTCAGCAATCAGCTTGACGGTCGCTTCGGCGCTTTCGGCAAATTCCTTGGCAACCACTACGTCCACCGGCAGCGGCACGTTGACCTTGGCGGCGATGGCCTTGGCGGTGTCGATCAGGTCAGGCTCGTACAGCGACTTGCCGACCGGGTGACCGGCCGCAGCCAGGAAGGTGTTGGCGATGCCGCCGCCGACGATCAGCAGGTCGCAGATCTGGCTCAGGCTGTTGAGCACGTCCAGCTTGGTCGAAACCTTGGAGCCGGCAACGATGGCCGCCATCGGCTTGGCCGGGGCTTTCAGGGCCTTGCCCAGGGCGTCCAGCTCGGCAGCCAGCAGCGGGCCAGCAGCGGCGACCTTGGCGAACTTGGCAACACCGTGAGTCGAGCCTTCGGCGCGGTGAGCGGTACCGAACGCGTCCATCACGAATACATCGCACAGGGCGGCGTATTTCTGCGCCAGCTCGTCAGCGTTCTTCTTCTCGCCCTTGTTGAAGCGCACGTTCTCGAACAGGACGATATCACCGGCCTTGATTTCGACACCGTCGAGGTAGTCGGCAACCAGCGGCACGTCGCGGCCCAGGGCCTTGCTCAGGTACTCGGCGACCGGCTTGAGGCTGTTCTCGGCGGAAAACTCGCCTTCGCTCGGGCGGCCCAGGTGCGAGCAGACCATCACGGCCGCGCCCTTTTCCAGGGCCAGCTTGATGGTCGGCAGCGAAGCGAGGATACGCGCATCGCTGGCAACCACACCGTCCTTCACAGGCACGTTGAGGTCTTCGCGGATCAGTACGCGCTTACCTTGCAGATCGAGGTCGGTCATCTTCAACACGGTCATGAATGCAGTCCTTCAGGGCTGTTTACAAGTGGAGCGGGTTTGATTGACGACGTGCAGAAAGTGATCGGCAACGTCGAGCATACGGTTGGCAAAACCCCATTCGTTGTCGAACCAGGCCAGCAGGTTGACCAGCCGGGGGCCGGAAACGCGGGTCTGGCTGGCATCGACAATCGCCGAATGCGGGTCATGGTTGAAATCACAACTGGCGTGCGGCAGTTCAGTGTAGGCCAGCAGACCTTGCAGCGGGCCGCTCAGGGCGGCTTCGCGCAGCACCCGGTTGACCTCGGCTGCGGTGGTATCGCGGGCGGTCTGCAGGGTGATGTCCAGGCACGACACGTTGACGGTCGGCACGCGTACGGCTTTGGCCTGAATTCGCCCGGCAAGTTCCGGCAACAGCCGTTCGATACCGCGGGCAAGGCCCGTGGACACAGGGATCACCGACTGGAACGCCGAACGGGTACGGCGCAGGTCTTCGTGGTGGTAGGCGTCGATCACCGGCTGGTCGTTCATCGCCGAGTGAATAGTGGTGATCGACACGTACTCCAGGCCAAAGGCCTGGTCCAGCACCCGCAGCAGCGGCACCCCGCAGTTGGTGGTGCAGGAGGCGTTGGAGACCAGCGTCTCGGTGCCGTCCAGGCAATCCTGGTTGATGCCGTAGACCACCGTGGCATCGACATCCGCCTCGCTGGCCATGGGCTGGGAGAACAGCACCCGCGGCGCACCGGCGTCGAGAAAACGCATGGCATCGGCACGGGTGTTGTAGGCACCGGAGCACTCCAGCACCAGGTCGACGTCGAGCGCCGCCCAGTCGACCCCTTCCGGGGTGGCACTGCGCAACACCTTCACGCAGTCGCCGTTGATATGCAGACAATCGCCGTCGACCTTCACCTCACCGGGGAAACGCCCGTGGGTGGAGTCGAAGCGTGTCAGGTATTCGATGCTGGCCTGATCGGCCAGGTCGTTCAGTGCAACGATCTCGAAGCCCGCCTTCGCCCCCCGTTCAAAGAGTGCGCGCAAGACGCAACGACCAATACGGCCGTAGCCGTTGAGTGCAACTTTGTAAGGACGCGATTGGGGCATGGGATGCTCACGGAACAGAAGCGTTATCTGCAACCTGCGGGAATCGAGTTGACTTCAATCGCTGGCAAGCCAGCTCCCACAGGGATCACCGCAGCCCCTGTGGGAGCTGGCTTGCCAGCGATGAAGCCGACGCCAGTCCCACAGGGAAACGGGATCAGTCTTCCAGCAGCTCTTCAGCAGTACCCAGGATGTTTTCCAGGGTGAAACCGAACTCTTCGAACAGCGCCGACGCAGGAGCCGACTCGCCGTAGGTGGTCATGCCGATGACGCGGCCTTCGAGGCCGACGTACTTGTACCAGAAGTCGGCATGGGCCGCTTCGATGGCGATACGCGCGCCGACTTCCAGTGGCAGCACCGACTGCTTGTAGCCAGCATCCTGAGCGTCGAACACACTGGTCGATGGCATCGACACGACGCGGACCTTGCGGCCTTGCTCGGTCAGCTTGTCGAACGCCTGAACCGCCAGGCCGACTTCGGAACCGGTGGCGATCAGGATCAGCTCCGGCTCGCCGGCGCAGTCTTTGAGGACGTAGCCGCCGCGGCTGATGTTGGCGACCTGCTCGGCGTCACGCGCCTGGTGCTGCAGGTTCTGACGCGAGAAGATCAGCGCCGATGGGCCGTCTTTGCGCTCCAGGGCGACCTTCCAGGAGACTGCCGACTCGACGGCATCGGCTGGGCGCCAGGTGTCCAGGTTCGGCGTGCTGCGCAGGCTGGTCAGTTGCTCGATCGGCTGGTGGGTCGGGCCGTCTTCGCCCAGACCGATGGAGTCGTGGGTGTAGACGTGGATGACCCGCTGCTTCATCAGCGCCGACATGCGCACCGCGTTGCGGGCGTATTCCATGAACATCAGGAAGGTCGCGCCGTAAGGCACCAGGCCGCCGTGCAGGGCGACACCGTTCATGATCGCGGTCATGCCGAACTCACGCACGCCGTAGAACATGTAGTTGCCGCTGGCGTCTTCGGCGCTGACACCTTTGCAGCCTTTCCACAGGGTCAGGTTGGAACCGGCCAGGTCGGCCGAACCGCCCAGCAGTTCAGGCAGCAGCGGGCCGAAGGCGTTCAGGGCGTTCTGGCTGGCTTTACGGCTGGCAATGGTCTCGCCCTTGGCCGCGACTTCGGCGATGTAGGCTGCAGCCTTCTCCGCGAAGTCAGCCGGCAGGTCACCGCTCAGGCGGCGCACCAGTTCATTGGCAAGCTCTGGGTGAGCGGCGGAGTAGGCAGCGAAACGCTGGTCCCATTCGGCTTCAACGGCCTTGCCGGCTTCCTTGGCGTCCCACTCGGCGTAGATGTCAGCCGGGATTTCGAACGGTGCGTGATTCCAGTTCAGCGCCTTGCGCGCCAGGGCGATTTCGTCGTTGCCCAGCGGGGCACCGTGGCAATCTTCCTTGCCCTGCTTGTTCGGCGAGCCGAAACCGATGATGGTCTTGCAGCAGATCAGGGTCGGCTGCTCGCTCTTGCGCGCGGTGTCGATGGCGGTGCGGATCTCGTCGGCGTCATGGCCGTCGACATTGCGGATCACCTGCCAGTTGTAGGCTTCGAAACGCTTCGGGGTGTCATCGGTGAACCAGCCTTCGACTTCGCCGTCGATGGAGATGCCGTTGTCATCGTAGAAGGCGATCAGCTTGCCCAGGCCCAGGGTACCGGCCAGGGAAGCGACTTCGTGGGAAATACCTTCCATCATGCAACCATCACCCAGGAACACATAGGTGTGGTGGTCGACGACGTTATGACCTGCGCGGTTGAACTGGCTCGCCAGGACTTTTTCCGCCAGGGCGAAACCAACGGCATTGGCCAGGCCCTGGCCCAGTGGGCCGGTGGTGGTCTCGACGCCCGGGGTGTAACCGAACTCCGGGTGGCCCGGGGTACGGCTGTGCAGTTGACGGAAGCTCTTCAGGTCGTCGATCGACAGGTCGTAGCCGGTCAGGTGCAGCAGCGAGTAAATCAGCATCGAACCGTGGCCGTTGGACAGCACGAAGCGGTCACGGTCAGCGAAGTTCGGGTTGGTCGGGTTGTGCTTCAGGTAGTCACGCCACAGAACCTCGGCGATATCCGCCATGCCCATAGGGGCACCGGGGTGGCCGCTGTTGGCCTTTTGCACGGCATCCATGCTGAGGGCACGAATGGCGTTGGCACGCTCACGACGGCTGGGCATCGCTTATCTCCTGGGTGTTGAATTAGTTACGAAACGAAAAAAGGCGGCCATTTTCGCCCAGGCACGTGCCCGGGGGCAATGACGGATGGTCGATGCAGCGTGATTTTCCTGTGATTGAGAGAAGAATCAGGCGTTAGACCGGGCAAACAGCCGGATCGGTCGCACAGCCTGCGACGAATTGCCCCGCTTATCGCGCAATATCAAAACTTTTTGATATTGGCCTTGCGACGTTATCGCTGCCTGACTAGACTGCCGCACCATGAACCTACCCGTGCCGTCGATCCGCCAAGAGCAAAGCGACGCGCTGGCTGCCCTGTGCAAAGCCGGCGGCGACCCATTGCGCCTGAATGTATTGCGCGCACTGGCCAGCGACTCGTTCGGTGTGCTGGAGCTGGCGCAGATCTTCGCCATTGGTCAATCGGGCATGAGCCACCACCTCAAGGTGCTGGCCCAGGCCGGCCTGGTGGCGACCCGTCGCGAAGGCAATGCGATCTTCTACCGTCGCGCCCTGCCCGACGGCCCAAGCCTCGGCGGCAAGCTGCATGCAGCGTTGCTCGAAGAGGTGGACGGGCTGGGCCTGGCCGATGAAGTCCAGGCCCGTATCGCCCAGGTGCAACAACGCCGGGCCGCCACCAGCCAGGACTTTTTCCTGCGTGTCGAAGAGAAGTTTCGTGCCCAGCAGGACCTGATCGCCGGCTTGCCGCAATACCGCGAAAGCCTGCTGGCCCTGCTCGACAAACTCAGCTTCGAAACCGACGCCGATGCCCTCGAAGTAGGGCCCGGGGACGGCGAATTTCTTCCCGAGCTGGCCCGGCGCTTCACCCGGGTCACCGCTCTGGACAACAGCCCGACCATGCTCGACCTGGCCCGCCGGGTCTGCGAGCGCGAAGGTCTGGCTAATGTGAACCTGCAGTTGGCCGATGCACTCAGTGCAACGGATGTGGAAGCCGACTGCGTAGTGCTGAATATGGTCCTGCACCATTTCAGCGCCCCGGCCGAAGCCCTGAGGCAGCTGGCCAACCGCGTGAAACCAGGCGGAAGCCTGTTGGTAACAGAGTTGTGCAGCCACGACCAGAGCTGGGCCAGAGAGGCCTGTGGCGATATCTGGCTGGGCTTCGAGCAGGACGACCTGGCCCGTTGGGCCAGCGCTGCGGGACTGGCGCCCGGGGACAGCCTCTATGTGGGCTTACGTAATGGTTTCCAGATTCAGGTCCGCCATTTTCAGCGACCGGCTGGCGACATCACCATCGGTAAATTTTAGGAACCCGTCGAGATGAGCGAATACTCCCTTTTCACCTCCGAGTCCGTGTCTGAAGGGCATCCGGACAAAATCGCCGACCAGATTTCGGATGCGGTGCTGGACGCCATCATCACCCAGGACAAGTTCGCCCGCGTGGCCTGCGAAACCCTGGTGAAAACCGGTGTGGCAATCATCGCTGGCGAAGTCACCACCTCGGCCTGGGTCGATCTGGAAGACATCGTTCGCAAAGTCATCGTCGACATCGGCTACAACAGCTCCGACGTCGGCTTCGACGGCGCGACTTGCGCGGTCATGAACATCATCGGCAAGCAGTCGGTAGACATCGCCCAGGGCGTTGACCGCAGCAAGCCTGAAGACCAGGGTGCCGGCGACCAGGGCCTGATGTTCGGCTACGCCAGCAACGAAACCGACGTGCTGATGCCAGCACCGATCTGCTTCTCGCACCGTCTGGTCGAGCGCCAGGCCGAAGCACGCAAGTCCGGCCTGCTGCCGTGGCTGCGCCCGGATGCCAAGTCGCAGGTTACCTGCCGTTACGAAGGCGGCAAGGTAGTCGGTATCGACGCCGTTGTACTGTCGACCCAGCACAATCCTGAAGTGTCGCAAAAAGACCTGCAGGAAGCGGTGATGGAGCTGATCGTCAAGCACACCCTGCCGGCCGAACTGCTGCACAAAGGCACCCAGTTCCATATCAACCCGACCGGCCAGTTCATCATCGGCGGCCCGGTGGGTGACTGCGGTCTGACCGGCCGCAAGATCATCGTCGACAGCTATGGCGGCATGGCCCGTCACGGCGGTGGTGCGTTCTCCGGCAAGGACCCGTCCAAGGTTGACCGTTCCGCGGCTTACGCCGGTCGCTACGTGGCCAAGAACATTGTCGCAGCCGGCCTGGCCGAGCGTTGCGAGATCCAGGTTTCCTACGCCATTGGTGTCGCTCAGCCGACTTCGATCTCGCTGAACACCTTCGGCACCGGCAAGATCTCCGACGACAAGATCGTCCAGCTGGTGCGCGAGTGCTTCGACCTGCGCCCGTACGCGATCACCACCATGCTCGACCTGCTGCACCCGATGTACCAGGAAACCGCTGCCTACGGTCACTTCGGCCGTATCCCGCAGCAGAAGACCGTCGGCGACGACACCTTCACCACCTTCACCTGGGAACGCACCGACCGCGTCGACGCCCTGCGCGCCGCTGCCGGCCTGTAAGGGCTGAAGCCACAAGCCGCAAGATACAAGCTGCAAGCTGCAAGCTGCAAGCAAAAGCCCCGACCGGGTAACTGGTCGGGGCTTTTTCTATTGGCTGCAGTACTTCTCGACACATGACCTGACAGTTGAACACCCTCAAGGCGAACAATCTTTCCTAGGCTTGGTATTCCACCCCACCGAGCAAGGATGCTCGCCATGCTGCACACGTCCCTGCTGTCCCTTCTGCTCTTCTTCTGGCTGCTCCCGGCACACGCGCAGACTTGCCCCGACTGGCCGACGGTCCAGGCCCGGGCTGAAATCCGCCAGCTCCAGCTGACGCTTGCCGACTGGGACGATCACTATCACCGTCAGGGTGTCTCACTGGTCGCCGACGAACTCTACGACCAGAGCCGTACGCGCCTGAGCCATCTGCAAAGCTGCTTCCCCTTGCCGGCCAAGGCGCCGGGCAACCCGCTGAAAACCGCCGTCGGCCCCCTGCGCCACCCGATTGCCCATACCGGCCTGGGCAAGCTGGCCGACGAGGCGGCAGTCAAAGCCTGGCTGCATGGCAAGCAAGACCTGTGGATTCAGCCCAAGGTCGACGGCGTGGCTGCCACCCTGGTCTATCGCGGCGGCAAGCTGGTGCAACTGATCAGCCGTGGCGACGGCGTTCATGGTCACGACTGGAGCCGCCACATCCCGGCCCTGGGCGGGCTCAACCAGCAGTTGCCCGAGCCGCTCGACCTTGTGCTTCAGGGCGAACTGTTCTGGCGCCTGGACGGCCATGTGCAAGCCAATGCCGGCAGCCTCAACGCCCGCGGCAATGTCGCCGGCTTGCTGGCACGCAAACGCATCAGCGCCGAACAGGGCGCGGTGGTCGGGTTGTTCGTCTGGGCCTGGCCGCAGGGACCGGCCGATCAGCGCGCGCGGCTCAAGGGTTTGAGCACATTGGGCTTTGAACATAGCGAGCGTTACAGCGAACCCTTGAGCACCTTTGCCGAGGCTGCCAGGTGGCGTGAGTATTGGTACCGCAGCCCGCTGCCGTTCGCCAGCGACGGCGTTGTGCTGCGTCAGGGCAATCGTCCGGACGGCACGCGCTGGCAAGCACGCGACCCTTACTGGATAACCGCCTGGAAGTACCCTTTTGCCCAGGCCCTGGCTGAAGTCCGTGGTGTGCAGTTCAACATTGGCCGCACCGGGCGCATCACGCCGGTGCTGCAGATCAAGCCGGTGCAACTGGATGACCGGCAGATCCGTCAGGTCAGCCTCGGCTCCTTTCAGCGCTGGCAGCAGCTGGACATCCGCCCCGGTGATCAAGTGGCCATCAGCCTGGCCGGGCTGACCATCCCGCGCCTGGACGAGGTCGTACTCCGCAGCGTTCAACGTATGAACATCGCGGTCCCGGACCCTGCCCACTACCACCTGCTCAGTTGCTGGCAAGCGAGCGATGGCTGCCGCGGCCAGTTCATCGCCCGGCTCAACTGGCTCAGCGGCAAGCAAGGCCTGAACATGCCAGGGCTGGGCCCGGGTACCTGGGAGAAACTGATCGACAGCGGTCATGTTCGCGGCCTGGGCGACTGGCTGGACCTCCAGGACCAAGACCTGCAATCGGTACCCGGACTAGGTGAGCGCAGCCGCCAGCAGTTGCTGCACGCCTTCGACCAGGCTCGCCAGCAACCCTTCGCGCGCTGGCTCAGCGCTTTGGGCGTTCCAGCCGCAACGCCTTTGGCAGCGGATACCACTTGGGTAGACCTGCTCCAGCGCGACGCCGGGCAATGGCTGAGCGAACCGGGTGTTGGCCAAGGTCGCAGTGCTCAATTGCTGGCATTTTTCAGCTCACCCGAGGTGCAGATAGTGGCCGAACAATTGCGCAGACACACAATCGAGGGTTTCTAATTTTCCCGGATCAGGGCAGCATCACGGATTCTGCCAAGCCCGCGACAACGGAGCCCCCAATGAAACTGCTTTCCCCGCTTGCCCTGTTCACTGCCTGCTCACTCCTGGCCGCGCCCCTGCTGGCCGCTGAAGAACAGCCAGGCCTGACCGGTTGCGCAGCCAAGAAGCAAGCCATCAGCGAGCAGATCGAGCAGGCTCGCGCCCATGGCAACAGTGATCAGCAAGCCGGCCTGGAAAAGGCCCTCAGCGAAGTGACCGAGCACTGCACCGACGCCGGTCTGCGCAAGGAGCGCGAGCAGAAAGTCCTCGACGCCCGCCATGAAGTGAACCAGCGCACCAAGGACCTGGACAAGGCCATGAAAAAAGGCGATGCCGAGAAGATCAACAAGCGCAAGGACAAGCTGGCCGAGTCCAAGCAGGAGCTGCAGCAAGCCCTGGATGAGTTGGAGAAGTAACAGCAGGCGGGAACATTGGGGCTGTTACGCAGCCCATCGTTGGCAAAGCCAGCGATGGGGCGCCTTGCGCCCCCTGATCAGTCAGTGATTACGAAACTCGGTATGACAGGCTTTGCATGCCGCCTCGACCTTGTTCATCGGCACCGTCAGCGCTGCCGCCTTGAGCGGCTGGGTACGGGTCGCCGCCACCAGCTCGGCGGTGGTGGCCTCCATCTGCCGGGCCAGGTCCTGGAAGCGCGCCTGCTTCTCCCAGACATCGGCGCGGGCGCTGCTATCATCCTCCTCACGAACCTGCGGGAAGTGCTTCCACGGTTCACGAGACAGGTTATCGAGCTTGACCGCGCCATCGGCGAACTTCTGCCCATCGAAGGCCAGGCGCCCACGCAACATGCCACCCAGATCTTCGCTGGTCTTGAGCATTTGCTTGAAGATCGTCTTGCGCTGGCCCAGCGGCGAGTTCGGGTCGACCCCGCCACAGGCACTCAGGGTCACACACGCCAGCAATACAACAGAAAGTCGCTTGAGCATCTTGATCACTTCGGCTCACGGAAAAAGGCGGCCAGTATCCTCGCCTCACCGGCAAAGACCAATACCCTTATTAAAACTACGGTTTGCAAAACAGGCGGCAAGCCCCGCAAACCGCCGAGGAACCCCGTTGATGAAACTTCCTTTGCGCCACTTTGGCTGGACCCTGTCAGTACTGGCCCTGCTGGCCGGCTGCAACGGCAGCGAGCCAGAAAAAACCCAACCTCATCCGCTGGCCAGCTATGTTGGCGCCACCTGGAAAGACCTGCCGCAGGTCAGCGACAGCGACCTGGTGGCCGGTTTCGAATCCTGGCGCAGTGCCTGCGAGCGACTCAAGCGCGATGCCGTCTGGGCCAACACCTGCACGGCAGCAGCAGCCGTTCCATCCAGCCCGGTTGAAGTACGCAGCTTTCTTCAAGCGCAGCTGGACGTCTACAGCATGCGTTCAGCCGACAACAACGCCAATGGCCTGATCACCGGATATTACGAACCGGTGTACCCCGGCAGCCTGACCCAGACCGCCAGCGCCAACGTGCCGGTCTATGGCGTGCCGGACGACATGATCGTGGTCGCCCTGGACAGCGTGTATCCCGAGCTCAAGGGCAAGCGCCTGCGTGGCCGCCTTGATGGCCGGGTGCTGAAGCCTTACGACACCGCTGAAACCATCAATGCCCAGGGCGTCAAAGCGCAGGTTCTGGCCTGGCTGACAGATCCGATGGACCTGCAGTTCCTGCAGATCCAGGGCTCGGGCCGCATTCAGCTGGAGAGCGGCCGCCAGCTGCGCATCGGCTATGCCGACCAGAACGGCCACCCTTATCGCCCGATCGGCCGCTGGCTGGTGGAACAGGGGCAATTGAAGAAAGAAGAAGTGACCATGGGCAGCATCCACGCCTGGGCCCAGAGCAACCCGACGCGGGTACCGGAACTGTTGGCGAGCAACCCCAGTTATGTGTTCTTCAGCACTCGCCCGGACAGCAATGAGGGCCCGCGCGGTTCGCTCAACGTACCGCTGACCGCCGGCTACAGTGTGGCCATCGATCGCAAGGTGATTCCGCTGGGCAGCCTGCTATGGCTCTCCACCACCCGCCCTGACGGTGCTCCGGTGGTTCGCCCGGTCGCGGCCCAGGACACTGGCGGGGCAATCACCGGCGAGGTGCGCGCCGACCTGTTCTGGGGCACCGGCAGTGAAGCCGGCAAACTGGCCGGCGACATGAAGCAGCAGGGCCAGATCTGGTTGCTGTGGCCCAAGGGCGCAGCGTTGCCGGCCGTGCCCCAGGTGCCGTGACGCGGCTTAGATCGAGACGAAGAAGAACGACGCTACCAGGCCCAGGCCGACGAACCATACCAGCGAGCGCAGGGCGGCCCAGTCGGCCAGGTAGCAGATGATGTAGAGCAGGCGGCTGGTGATGTAGAGCACCGCCAGAACATCCTGGGTCACCTGCTCGGCATTGCCGACGATGTCGGCGATGATTACCGCGGCGGCAAACGCCGGGAAGGCTTCGAAGCTGTTCAATTGCGCCGCGTGGGCTCGACGCGGGAAGCCCTCGAGCTTGTCGAGGAAAGCCCGCGGGTCGTGGTTCTGCCGCAGGCTGAAGCGACCGCTGCCAACCTTGGCGATGCTGGTACAGAGAATGGGGAGGAACAACGCGATCAGTACACACCAGAAGGCAACGGTCATGGCCAAGTCCTTGTCAGTAAAAATATCAGAGCTTCATGATCAGCATGCCGATCAGCACCAGCGCACAGGCTAAGAGCCTCGGCCTGCCAAAAGGTTCTTTGAGGTAGCGCATGCCCAACAGCACCACCAGGATCACGCTGACCTCGCGCAGCGCTGCCGCCTCGGCCACCGAGCCCAACTGCATGGCCCAGAGCACCAGGGCATAGCTCAACAGCACGCAAAAGCCTACCGCCAGCCCCAAGCGCCACTGCAGTCGCCAGAACAGCATGAACGGTGCGCGTCGGGCCACCCCTGCCAGCAACGGAAACGGCCAGGCGCTGACCAGGGTCAGCCATACAAGATAGTCCAGCGGCTGTGACCACAGGCGGATCGCCTGGCCATCGAACCAGGTGTAGCAACCGATGCACAAGCCAATCAAGGCCACCACCGGCAGCATCGACCAGGGTAGCCGATCACCGCCACCGCCTTGCCAGAGCAGACAGAGCATGCCGCAGGGGATCAGCAAAATGCCGATGATCTGCTGGCTGCTCAGGGACTCGCCGGCAAACGTCAGGGTCAGTGCCAGCACCACCAGCGGCGACAAGCCGCGCATCAACGGATAGACCAGCCCCAGGTCACCGACCCGGTAAGCTTGAATCAGCAGGAAACGATAGAAGAGCTCGAACAGCGCCGACGCCAGCATCCACGGCCAGACGTCAGCCGGCGGCACCTGGACGAACGCCACCATGGCAAACGCGAACACCAGTGCCACCACGTCCATGCTGGCAATTACCAGCAGGCGTTCGCCGCTGAACTTGATCAGGGTGTTCCAGGTCGCGTGCAGCAGCGCCGCGACCAGTACCAGTGAAGTGGCTAACACGCAAAGGTCCTTGGCAAGGCAGGTGAGGTCATCAATGGCCAGCCGCTATATAACCACTTCAGCGCAGGGCGCTGGAAACGAAATTGAAGGAACGTGGTCAACGGATCCAGTCAAAAGTGTGTCCCGAAGCCCTCGGCAGGTCATCAAAGAAATGCCCGAGGCTATCGGGTGTCGACTTGGAAGCCACTACAGGACCTAGGATGCTTGAGCTCGTTGCTGCGTTTATCTGTTTGACCACCCTCCTCACCTATGTGAACTACCGCTTCATCGGCCTGCCCCCGACCATCGGCGTCATGGTCACCGCCTTGCTGTTCTCCCTACTGTTGCAAGGCCTGAGCGTTATCGGCTATCCCGGCCTGGAAGAACGCGTGCAGGGCTTGATGAACCAGATCGATTTCAACGATCTGCTGATGCACTGGATGCTGTCGTTCCTGCTGTTCGCCGGCGCCTTGCACGTGAACCTGGCCGACCTGCGCAGCTACCGCTGGCCGATCGGCCTGCTGGCGACTGTCGGCGTGCTGATCGCCACCGTGGTCATCGGTTTTCTTGCCCACTGGATTTTCGCCCTGTTCGGCTGGCACGTGAGCTTGCTCTACTGCCTGCTGTTCGGCGCGCTGATCTCGCCAACCGACCCGATCGCGGTACTCGGCGCGCTGCGTACCGCCAACGCCTCCAAGCCGCTGAAGACCACCATCGTCGGTGAGTCGCTGTTTAACGACGGCACCGCCGTTGTCGTGTTCACCGTGCTGCTGGGCATCGCCCAGCTTGGCGAAACACCCACGGTGGCTGACACCGCGATTCTGTTCGCCCGCGAAGCCATTGGCGGCGTGGTGTTCGGCGGCCTGGTCGGCTACATCACCTACCGCATGATCAAGAGCATCGAGCAGTACCAGGTCGAGGTCATGCTGACCCTGGCGCTGGTCATCGGCGGCTCGGCCATGGCCTATGAACTGCATGTTTCAGCGCCGATCGCCATGGTGGTGGCGGGCCTGATCATCGGTAACCTGGGCCGCAACCTGGCGATGAACGACATGACCCGTCGCTACCTGGATGGCTTCTGGGAACTGATCGACGACATGCTCAATGCCCTGCTGTTTGCCCTGATCGGCCTCGAGCTGTTGTTGCTGCCGTTCTCCTGGATGCACCTGGCGGCGGCTGGTGTACTGGCGCTGGCGATCCTGCTGTCGCGCCTGCTGACCGTGGCCCCGGCCATCCTGATGCTGCGCCGCTGGCGCAGCGTTCCGCGCGGCACCGTGCGGGTACTGACCTGGGGTGGCTTGCGTGGTGGTGTGTCGGTGGCCCTGGCCCTGTCGCTGCCATCGGGTGCCGAGCGTGACCTGCTGTTGAGCATCACCTACATCGTGGTGCTGTCGTCGATCCTGTTGCAGGGCCTGACGATCGGGCGGGTGGTGCGCGGGGTTACCGAGCAGCCTTGAGGCCGCTATCGCTGGCAAGCCCGCTCCCACAGGGATATGTGGGAGCCGGCTTGCCGGCGATGCCTTTCATTCCACCGCGGTATCGAACTGATCCTTGATGTACTTGATTTCGGTGCGCCCGTGCGGCGCCGGCAGGCCGTCTTCACCCAGGTTGACGAAGACCATGCGGTCGACCGTGAGGATGCTCTTGCGGGTGATCTTGTTGCGCACTTCGCACTTGAGGGTGATCGAGGTGCGCCCGAATTCGGTGGCGGTGATGCCCAGTTCGATAATGTCGCCCTGGCGCGAGGCGCTGACGAAGTTGATCTCCGAGATGTACTTGGTCACCACGCGCTGGTTGCCCAGTTGAACGATCGCATAGATCGCCGCCTCTTCATCGATCCAGCGCAGCAGGCTGCCGCCGAACAGGGTGCCGTTGGGGTTGAGGTCTTCGGGTTTTACCCATTTGCGGGTGTGGAAATTCATCGCTACTCCTGACCTTGGCCTCTGAAAAGTCGAGCGCCAAAGGGCAATACAGCCCTCCGGCCCTTGTTCTACATGGTAGTCCCATTCGGGTGGCGTCGACCATTACGACCATTGGTCAGTAGCCATGGAAATTTCACCGGGCGCACTTTGACACCCCACTCTATACATCTAGCCTGAGCATGTGATCCAAAGATCACTCCAGGTAGTCGGACAACCGGAACTTGGCATACGGCGCGGCAGAACCGGCATCGCAGGAAGCGAAGCTCCGGGCAGTGCCAGTGGAGAGCAACTGAGGCTCACCATTGACCTACTCGAACTGTGAAAAGGAATCCACTCATGTCCCGAGTCATTGATGTCAGCATCAACTTCGACACCGAAACCATCCTCAAGAAATTCCCCAATCCGAGCAAGGACCCGAACAAGCCCACGTTCATCCCGCCGGAACATATCTACATGGTCACCTACCAGGACAACGTCATCGCCGGCCAGGCCGGCGGCGAGTTGCACCTCAGGGGCCGCGTAGGCGATGTAGTTCGCTGGCGCGAGCAGAGCATTTCATTTGGCTTCGAGCAGTCCGTAATCCTTTATGCGTTCGTCTGCGACGACCCGAAGCACCAACTGCTGGAAGACCCTCGTCCCCTGCGCGCCAAAGTGCAAACGGCTGTGCCTAACGCGAACAATAAGTCTGTTCCGACCTGCCAGATCAACGACAACTACTACTGGCGCGGCGACCTGCTCGCGCAAGGCAAAGTCACTTACCACTTCAAGTTCATGATCGTCGATCGTGATTGCAAGTGCTGTGGCTACTTCGAATGGGATCCGTTCATCACCATCACCAACTGATCCAGTGCATGTGCCATCGGCCTGCGGGCCGGTGGCACATGTCAAAACCCTCCCCAATTGGTGCTCATGGAAGGAGCTCATCATGGCTACGGAGAAACCTGAACACGTTGTGCTTATCGTCGATACCAAGGGCCTGCTCGACTCTCTCGAACCGCTGCCCACAGCCCCCGACTCACCCGCCGATCTCGACCCCCGCCACCTGTGCATCCTGCACGCCCGCCCGGAGACGGACGCCCCCCTGCTTGTCGACGCTCCACGGCTGACCATCGAGGCTGGGAAAACGCTGCTGCTGCGCATGGTGCCAGTGGCGCTGCTCGGCGAAGAAATACTCTTCAGCCACAGCCCTGCCAGCACGCCCCCGCTGGCAATCGAGCTGATCGAACAGCACAACGTGCACCTGGCGCTTCCCGAAGCGTCCACCCCGCTGCAACCGTCGAGCCGTGAGGTCGACGATTATCACTGGCAGCTGCGCAGCGACCAGCCTGGCGAGTTCAAGCTTACCTGGCAGGTCATGCTACTGGCCCAGGACTGCGAGCCGCTGGCTTACCTGCGCCTGCACCTGGATCTGCTGGTCACGATGCCGACCGGCTGAGCCGTTGATTTGTCTTTAGCGCTTGGGAAGCTCGAAAAGCCCGGCTATAATCGCCCGGCATTATTCGACGGTGGCTGCATTGGCCACCGTTCCCGCCACCTGTCCGAGGGGCGCTGCAGCAGGTTCAACCTGTCAGGCTCGGATGGGGCGTTGTCCCGCCAGGCATGCCTGCGGACACTAAACGCACAACGGCGCCCATTCGCACATTACGAATGGAGGCTCTCAATGAGCGCTGTAAACACGCCTGCTGGTTTTACCGATTACAAAGTCGCCGATATCTCCCTGGCTGCCTGGGGCCGTCGCGAGACCATCATTGCTGAATCGGAAATGCCTGCGCTGATGGGCCTGCGCCGCAAGTACCTGCAAGAGCAACCGCTCAAGGGTGCGAAAATCCTCGGCTGCATCCACATGACCATTCAGACCGCCGTGCTGATCGAAACCCTGGTTGCCCTGGGTGCCGAAGTACGCTGGTCGTCCTGCAACATCTTCTCGACTCAAGACCAGGCCGCTGCCTCCATCGCGGCTGCCGGCATCCCAGTTTTCGCCTGGAAAGGCGAGACCGAGGAAGAGTACGAGTGGTGCCTGGAGCAAACCATCCTCAAGGATGGCCAGCCATGGGACGCCAACATGATCCTCGACGATGGCGGCGACCTCACCGAGCTGCTGCACAAGAAGTATCCGGCTGTGCTGGAGCGCGTCCACGGCGTCACCGAAGAGACCACCACCGGTGTGCACCGCCTGCTCGACATGCTGGCCAAGGGTGAGCTGAAAGTCCCGGCGATCAACGTCAACGACTCGGTCACCAAGAGCAAGAACGACAACAAGTACGGCTGCCGTCACAGCCTCAACGACGCCATCAAGCGCGGCACCGACCACCTGCTGTCGGGCAAGCAGGCGCTGGTCATCGGCTACGGTGACGTCGGCAAGGGCTCGGCCCAGTCGCTGCGTCAGGAAGGCATGATCGTCAAGGTGTCGGAAGTCGACCCGATCTGCGCCATGCAAGCCTGCATGGACGGTTTCGAGCTGGTCTCGCCGTTCATCGACGGTATCAACAACGGTACCGAAGCGAGCATCGACAAGGCGCTGCTGGGCAAGATCGACCTGATCGTGACCACCACCGGTAACGTCAACGTCTGCGATGCCAACATGCTCAAGGCCCTGAAGAAGCGCGCCGTGGTCTGCAACATCGGCCACTTCGACAATGAAATCGATACCGCTTTCATGCGCAAGAACTGGGCTTGGGAAGAAGTCAAACCACAGGTACACAAGGTCCACCGTACCGGCCATGGCGACTTCGACCCACAGAACGACGACTACCTGATCCTGCTGGCCGAAGGCCGCCTGGTGAACCTGGGCAACGCCACCGGTCACCCGAGCCGGATCATGGACGGCTCGTTCGCCAACCAGGTCCTGGCCCAGATCTTCCTGTTCCAGCAGAAGTACGCCGACCTGCCAGCCGCTCAGAAAGCCGAGCGCCTGACCGTTGAAGTCCTGCCGAAGAAGCTCGACGAAGAAGTGGCCCTGGAAATGGTCCGCGGCTTCGGCGGCGTGGTGACCCAACTGACCAAGCAGCAGGCCGACTACATCGGCGTTACTGTTGAAGGGCCGTTCAAGCCACACGCCTATCGCTACTGAAAGTTGGTAGCTGCAAGCTACAAGCTGCAAGCGGTTCGCGCCGCTTCTGCTTATAGCTTGCGGCTTGTAGCTTGCCGCTGAAGAGAATCTTCTATGTCTCAGGAACGTCGTTACAGCTTCGAGTTCTTCCCGACCAAGACCGATGCTGGACATGAAAAACTGCTTGCCACTGCCCGCCAGCTGGCCAGCTACAACCCGGATTTCTTCTCCTGCACCTACGGTGCCGGTGGCTCGACCCGCGACCGCACGCTCAACACCGTGCTGCAGCTGGAAAGCGAAGTGAAAGTCCCGGCGGCCCCGCACCTGTCGTGCGTCGGCGACAGCAAGGATGACCTGCGCTCGCTGCTGATCCAGTACAAGGCAGCTGGCATCCAGCGCATCATTGCCCTACGCGGCGACTTGCCATCAGGCATGGGCATGGCCAGCGGCGAGTTGCGCTACGCCAACGAACTGGTCGAGTTCATCCGCCAGGAAAGCGGCGATCACTTTCACATCGAAATCGCCGCCTACCCGGAGATGCATCCGCAGGCGCGCAACTTCGAAGATGACCTGAAAAACTTCGTACGCAAGGCCAACGCCGGCGCCAACAGCGCCATCACCCAGTACTTCTTCAACGCCGACAGCTATTTCTACTTCGTCGAGCGTGTGCAGCAGATGGGGGTGGATATCCCTGTAGTACCGGGGATCATGCCGATCACCAACTACAGCAAGCTGGCGCGTTTCTCCGACGCCTGCGGCGCCGAGATCCCACGCTGGATCCGCAAGCAGCTGGAAGCTTACGGCGACGACGTGAAGAGCATCCAGGCCTTTGGCGAAGAAGTCATCACCCGTATGTGCGAACAACTGCTGCAAGGCGGCGCACCTGGGCTGCACTTCTATACCCTGAACCAGGCCGATCCGAGCCTGGCGATCTGGAACAACCTCAAGTTGCCCCGCTGATCGGCTCGCTACACCACAGGTAACAATTGCGTCAAAATATTGATAAGGCCTTTAGCTTACGCTAAGGGCCTTTTCTGCATTCTTACCCCCTGACGGATTCTCGTGCCTTCATGCGCCAAGGACTTACCCCTGCTCGACCGCAACTTGTTTACCTGGTCTTCGGGCCACACACCTATCATCAGGAAGCCCAGTTCAGCATCGTCAGCGCCCTGGCCAACCTGCGCAAGACTCCCGGGCAAGCCCTTGATATCCAGGTCTACAGCGACAACCCCGAGCCCTACCTGCATCTGCCGGTAAGCGTACATCCACTCGACGCGGCCACCCGCGAAGCCTGGAACCAGCCCTACGGTTATCACTTTCGCAGCAAGCATGTGGTGCTGCGTAAGGTGCTGGCCAGTGCGCCCATGGCAGTGCTGATCGATACCGACACGTTTTTCCATCAGTCGCCCATCGAACTGTTCCACCGGGTCAAGCCAGGCACCTTGCTGTGCAACGCCATCGGCGGCACCTATGGCAGTGACCCGCAGTGCCTGCTGTTTCAGACCCTGGCACCAATGCTCGAGGAGCGCGGCCTGGCCGACCGGAACATGCCACTGCTGAACTCCGGGGTCATTGGCCTGGTGCAGGAAGATGCACCGTTGCTCGACCGCTCCATCGCCTTGATGGACGAGTACTACCCCCACGCCAAGGGGGCTTACACCCTGGAAGAGTTCTGCCTGACTGTCGCGGCCTACCGGCAGATGCAGGTCAACCAGTGCACCGACCTGATCCATCACTACTGGAGCCGCAAGCAGCTGTTCCGGGCCAAGGTCCAGGCCTGGCTGGCCAAGCACCAGCATGCCCCTCTGACTGAAGCGGCGCTGGCCGATGTCTACCGCGTCAACGCCCAGCTGCCCAAGCCGCCCACCCTGCAGCGGCTGGGCTACAAGGCCTTGAGCCTGACCTTGCCGGCCGAACAGCGCCAGTTCATGCGCGAGTTGCTCAACGGCTGCTACGACTACCCCAACGAGTTCGACCGCGCCTGCGCCTCGGCTTGGTGGGACAAGGCCCTGGACAACGCCAAGGCCCGGCATCCGCAGCCGCTCTGCCCCGCGACCCTGCAGCAATGGTTCGAGCATCCCGGTATGCGCCTGTCCCTGGGCCGCAAGCACCGCACCGTGCGTGATTTGCTGTTAAAGCGATCACAGCGCTGACAACCCGGCTGGATCGACGTGCACGGCTACTAGCCATAGCCGTGCGCACGTCGTAATCTCCAGCCATGCCCGATTTCACCCGTCTGTTGACCGCGCTGTTTCTCACTTGCCTGAGTGCCTTTGCCCATGGCGAGAAGCTACGTATCGTCACCGAACCCTGGGCTCCCTATGTCTACCTTGAAGACGGTCAGGCCAAAGGCATCGACTACGAGGTGACCGCCGAAGTATTCAAACGCCTGGGCGTCGAGGTGGAATGGCAATTCCTGCCGTGGAAACGCTGCCTGGCCATGATCGAACAAGGTCTGGCCGATGGTGTGCTGGACATCTTCCAGACCGAACAGCGCGACAGCCAGCTGTTCTACCCCAGCGAACCGCTGTCCGACGTCGAATTCACCCTCTTCTACGCCAACGACCGACCGCACAAGGTCAAGCGCCTGGAAGACCTGCGCGGCCTGACGGTAGGGACCTCGCCCGGTTACAGCTACGGAGCGGCGTTTATCGAGTCGCCGCTATTCACCCGCGAACCTGCGCCCACCCATGAGGCCAACTTCGGCAAGCTGCAGCGCGGGCGCATCGACCTGCTGATCACTGACCGTCGAGTAGGCCGCTACCTGGTGCGCAACCTGGGCCTGGAGCAGCAGATCAGCGAACTGCCGCTGGTGATCAGCCGCCAGAGCCAGTACCTGGCGGTGCGCCGCAATGTCGGCATGGACCTGCTGGCCCAGCGCTTTGCCGCCGAGCTGCGCCGCTTCAAGCGCGAACCGGCCTATGCCGCGCTGCATGCCCGTTACGCCAGTGCCGGGGAAAACTTTCAACCCGCCGTTGAGCAGCAGGAACACAGCACGCGCTGAATGCTCTGTTATACTCGGGCCTTCCCGCCAGGCTTACGCCCGGACGCTCGGCCTTGCAAAAGGCATCCCGACCGGCAGGACAGCGCGGCCAAGAGCCCGCCCGCCGCCCCGGATGCGCATTGAAGGCCCTGCAGGACCGGACGCGATAGCATCACCTGATGCCCGTCGCGCCAGGCAAGATTATCCCATCGGGCTCAGCCCCCATTAGAACAGGATTACTCATGTCCTTTGCTTCCCTCGGTCTCTCCGAGGCTCTAGTCCGCGCCATCGAGGCAGCGGGCTACACCCAGCCCACTCCGGTGCAACAGCGGGCCATTCCCGCCGTGTTGCAAGGCCGCGACCTGATGGTTGCCGCCCAGACAGGTACTGGTAAAACCGGCGGCTTCGCCCTGCCGATCCTTGAGCGCCTGTTCCCAGGCGGTCACCCGGACAAATCCCAGCGTCATGGCCCACGCCAGCCGCGGGTACTGGTGCTGACCCCGACGCGCGAACTGGCCGCCCAGGTTCACGACAGCTTCAAGGTCTACGCCCGCGACCTCAAATTCGTCAGCGCCTGCATCTTTGGTGGCGTCGGCATGAACCCCCAGGTTCAGGCCATGGCCAAGGGCGTTGATGTGCTGGTAGCCTGCCCGGGGCGCTTGCTCGACCTGGCCGGCCAGGGCAGCGTTGACCTGTCCCATGTCGAAACCCTGGTGCTGGACGAAGCCGACCGCATGCTCGACATGGGCTTCATCCACGATGTGAAAAAGGTCCTCGCCCGTTTGCCGGCCAAGCGCCAGAACCTGCTGTTCTCGGCGACCTTCTCCAAGGACATCACCGACCTTGCCGACAAGCTGCTGCACAATCCGGAACGCATTGAAGTCACGCCGCCGAACACTACCGTCGAGCGTATCGAACAACGCGTCTACCGCCTGCCGGCCAGCCACAAGCGTGCCTTGCTGGCGCACCTGATCACTACCGGCGCCTGGGAACAGGTACTGGTGTTCACCCGTACCAAGCATGGCGCCAACCGCCTGGCCGAGTACCTGGAAAAGCACGGCCTGACCGCCGCCGCGATCCACGGCAACAAGAGCCAGAACGCCCGTACCAAGGCCCTGGCCGACTTCAAGGCCGGTACCGTGCGCATCATGGTCGCCACCGACATCGCCGCCCGTGGCCTGGACATCGACCAACTGCCGCACGTGGTCAACTTCGAGTTGCCCAATGTCGAAGAAGATTACGTCCACCGCATCGGCCGTACCGGCCGTGCCGGTCGCTCGGGTGAGGCCATTTCGCTGGTCGCTCCGGATGAAGAAAAGCTGCTCAAGAGCATCGAGCGCGTCACCCGCCAGAAAATCCCGGATGGCGACCTGATGGGCTTTGACGCCTCCAAGGTCGAAGCTGAAAAACCCGAAACCCGTGAACGTCCGCAAAACAATCCGCGCACTGGCCGTGGCCAACGTGCCGATGGCAGCAATGCCAACAGTGGCGGTCGCAAGGACAAGGGCAAGGATCAGGGCAAAGACAAAGGCCGCGACAAGGACAAGGAAAAAACTGCGGAGAAATCCGCTGGTGGCCGCCAGGAGCGCAAGCCGCGCGACAACAAGCCGCGTCAGGCCCAGTCGGCTCAGCCAGGTATCCCGCCAGTGCCGGCCAACCGTGATCCGGAAGAATTCCTGGATGACGAAGTCGACAACTTCGGTAACCGCGCCGACTACGTCAGCCCTTACCAGAACAAGGGCAACCAGGGCCGCAACCGTCGCCCGGGTGCACCTGCCCAGGCTGGCGCCGGTACGGGTGGCCAGCCACGGGGTGGTCAGCCACGCAGCAACAACGGCCCGCGTAGCGGTGGCGGTGCTTCGGCCAATGGCGAGAAACGCGGTGGTGGTGCCCGTAGTGGTGGTGGCGGCCGTGACGGCCAAGCGCGCCGCGACGGTGGTGGCGGTCGTAACCGTCGTCCAGCCCGCGATGATCAATCGAGCCAGGAACCGGCCGTGCGCAACCCGCGTGAAGGCCAGTCGCAGCCGAAGATCATGCACAAGGAGTCGAAGGTCGATCGCTTCCCGACTGCCGAGCAGCTCGAGCAACTGCCAAGCCGTCCACGTGGCGAGAAACCTGCTTTGCTGACGCGCAACCGCTGATTCAGCGACCGCGCCAACAAAAACGCCGCCCCTAGGGGCGGCGTTTTTGTTCGTTCAGCAGCAATTACTTCTGCTTGACGCCTTCGATCGTGATGTCCAGATCCAGGGTCTGCGATGCAGGGCCTGGGCCTTTGATGCCGAAGTCGTTCAGGTTCAGCGTGGTCTTGGCGTTGAAACCGGCACGCTCGCCACCCCATGGATCCTTGCCTTCACCGTTGAAGGTAGCCTTGAAGATCACCGGTTTGGTCACACCGTGCAGGGTCAGGTCGCCGGTCACGTCAGCGGTTTTCTCGCCGGTAGATTTAACGGCGGTGGACACGAACTTGGCCTCTGGGTACTTCTTCACATCGAGGAAGTCTTTGCTGGCGATGTGCTTGTCACGCTCGGCGTGGTTGGACCACAGGCTGGCGGTTTTCAGGTCGACTGCGATCTTGCTGGCTTCAGGCTTGGTCGAATCCCAGCTGAAGGAACCATCGAAATCCTTGAAAGTACCGTGGATGAAGCTGTAGCCCAGGTGGCTGATCTTCCAGTCAACGAAGGCGTGCTGGCCTTCCTTGTCGATCTTGTAATCTGCTGCCATGGCTTGGCCGGCGGACAACAGTGCGGTACCGAGCGCCAGAGCGGCAAAAGTCTTTTTCAACATGCGTCTATATCCCTTTGGAGTTGAGGTTGAACATCAAGCTTTGCGGCCCAGCATGCGGATCAGGGTCGCGTCACGGTCAATAAAGTGGTGTTTCAGGGCGGCCAGGCCATGCAGCCCGGCAAAAATCACCAGGCCCCAGGCCAGGTAGAAATGGATTTCGCCGGCGACGTCGGCCTGGTCGGGCAGATTACTGACCAGCGCCGGCACTTCGAACAGGCCGAACACCGGAATGCCAACACCATCGGCGGTAGAAATCAGGTAACCGGCAATCATCACCGCGAACAAACCCAGGTACAGCAGGCCATGGCCGGCAGTGGAGGCCAGGCGAGTCAGTTTGCCGTGGCTGGCCGGAGCCGGCGGGGGCGGACTGACAAAGCGCCAGAGCACACGCAGCAGCATTACCCCAAGCAGCACCAGGCCGATGCTTTTGTGCAGGTCGGGGGCGTCTTTGCGCCAGGTGCTGTAGTAGTCCAGGCCCATCATCCACAGGCCCAGGCCGAACAGGCCGAATACGGCCAGCGCAACACCCCAGTGCAGGAAGATGCTGACAAGGCCATAACGAGAAGATGAATTGCGCAGTTGCATTGCCGTGTTTCCCTGTAAGAACTGTGCTCAAGACTAACGAGTTATTTATCGATTAAAAGCAGAAAAACTTGCTCTGAAATATCGAGAAATATGATCTTTAGTATGAAACGAAGCTATTAAGGAAACATTAACTACGTGGGAAGGGAAGACCCTGAGGGTCTTGGGGCCGTAGCGCGGCCCATCACCGGCAACGCCGGCTCCCACAGGTTCGGCTTGAACAAAACCCTGTGGGAGCCGGTCTTGCCGGCGATGAAGTCAGCGCATTACTGCGCCTTGGCCTGGGTATCGGCCACCGGCTTTTTCACCGGTTCCGCCTTGGCAGCGGTTTTCTTCACTGGCGCAGCCTTGGCTGCAGTCTTTTTCTGCTGTTGCGCTTTGGCCACCGGTTTTTTCGCCGGCGCCTGCTTGGCCGCAGGTTTGGCCGGGGCCGCTTTTACCGGCGCCTTGGCCGGTTCTTCCTTGGCAACCGGTGCTACCGTGGGTGCCGGTGCAGTAGCCGGAGCGGGTGCCGGGGCAACCTCGGCAGGCTTGGCGGATGGCTGCTCGGCAGGCTTGTCAGCACCGCCGAACAGACGCTTGAAGAACCCTGGCTTGCCCTCTTCCTTCTTCACCGGCTCCTCGGCCTTGGCCGACTTGTCGGACGAACCACCAAACAGGTTGCTGAAGAAGTTGCCCTTGCTCGCCGCCGCCGCAGCCGTGCCTGCAGCAGCGGTGGCCGCTACCGCCTTGACCGGTTCGAACGACTTGCCGGCCGCCAGATCCTGGACCTGGCTGGCAGCGCGCTGACCACTGCGCAGGGCGCCTTCGAGGGTGCCCGGGTACATCGCATCGGTGTGCTCGCCCGCAAAGGCAATACGCTGCACCGGACGCTCCCACAGGCGCCAGTACTTGCTGATCTGGCCAGGACCATAGGCCAGGTAGGCGCCACCGGTACCGACGTCGGTGCTGTAACGGCGCACTTCGTAGCCGGTGAAGGCACCGCGGGCCTGCGGGTAGAAGGCGTGCAGGCGGATCAGCACCTGATCGACCATCTGCTTGTCGCCAAAGGCTTGCAGCAGACGCGCGTTGTCACCGGAAAGGTTGATCACCACGTTGGCGCCGCCCTTGAGCGCAGGCTCGATCCAGAGCATGCCCAGGCCGGTGTTGCTGTAGATCTCGCCGGACATCCGCGAGCGGCTCTCCCACACCGGGGTCTTGAACTTGAGCATCAGCTGGTCGCGCCAGCCGTAGTTGGTACCCTTGAGCGCAGCCAGGTGCTTGGCGTCCAGGCCCGGGGTCATCTGGATTTTCGACAGGGCGCGCAGCGGCACGGCCAGCACTACGTAATCTGCCTGGTAACCGACGCTACCGACTTTGACGGTGACGCCGTCCTTGTCCTGGACAATGGCACTGACCGGCGATTGGGTCTTGATGGTCTTCAACTGTTTGACGAAGGCCTGGGCCAGTACCGGGCTGCCGCCTGGCAGGCGGGCCGCGCGCAGGTCACGGTCGCTGACGCCACGGTAGACGCGGGTCTGCTGGGCGAAATAGAGCAGCGACAGGCGCGATGGCTCGTCGTAGCGGGTACGGATTTGCTGATTGATCAACTGGCGTGCGGTGGCCGGCAACTGCAGCTTGTCGAGCCAGCCGGAGACGTTGAGCTGGTCGAGGGCAAACAGGGTGCTGTTGGCCGCCGGGTTCAGCGGATCGTCGATCGAGCGCGCCAGGTCGTCGAGGGTCTTCTCGTAACGCTTGAGCGCCTCGGCGGTGGCCGGCTGCTTGGTGGCCAGGTCGGTCGAGCTGAAATACTCGCCGTCGATCAGGTAACCCGGGGTCCGCACGAACTCCGGTGCCGGCAGGGTACTGAGCTTGAAGGTGTCCAGGTACTGGTTGAGCACCGGCTGGGCCTTGCTGTTGCCGATCCATTCGCTGGTGGCCAGGCCCGAGCGCCCGCCCATGCCGGCCTTGGCTTCCAGCAGGGTCACCTGCCACCCCTTGTTCTGCAACTCATAGGCGGCTGTCAGGCCGGCCAGACCGCCACCGACGACGATTGCCGTCGGGGCCTTGTCCTTGGCCAGCGCAGTGCCGCTGAACAGTCCTATCATTACCAGCGCACACGCGCGCAGCCAACCAGCAGACATTTGGCGAACTCCGGATCAAAGCAGAAGTGTTTGGGGGGATCCCCCCAGAAAGAGTAGCCGAAGGATACGCCACGCCAAGCGCCCCCGCCAGCAACGCCAGCACCCTGATTGCAGCGCACGGGTTGTTCTCGGCCGGCGCATTGCATAGGCTTGCGCGGCATGTCCGAGCCGCCGTCGCCAGGAGAATCGAAATGGGCCTCAACCAACAGTGGATGCAACGCGACCTCAAGGTCCTGTGGCACCCCTGCACCCAGATGAAAGATCACGAACAACTGCCGCTGATTCCAATCAAGCGCGGCCAAGGCGTGTGGCTGGAAGACTTCGAAGGCAAGCACTATCTCGACGCCGTCAGCTCCTGGTGGGTCAACGTTTTTGGCCATGCCAACCCGCGCATCAACCAGCGCATCAAGGATCAGGTCGACCAGCTCGAACACGTGATCCTCGCCGGCTTCAGCCATCAGCCGGTGATCGAGCTCTCCGAGCGCCTGGTGCAGATCACCCCTGAAGGCCTGGACCGGGTGTTCTACGCCGATAACGGTTCGTCCTGCATCGAAGTGGCGCTGAAAATGAGCTTCCACTACTGGCTGAACAAAGGTCAGCCGGAGAAAAAGCGCTTCGTCACCCTGAGCAACAGCTATCACGGCGAAACCATCGCGGCGATGTCGGTCGGCGATGTGCCGCTGTTCACCGAGACCTACAAGGCGCTGCTGCTCGACACCATCAAGGTGCCGAGCCCGGACTGCTACCTGCGCCCCGAGGGCATGGGCTGGGAAGAACACTCGCGCACTATGTTCGCGGCCATGGAGCAGACCCTGGCCGAACACCATGCCACGGTTGCCGCCGTCATCGTCGAACCGCTGATCCAGGGCGCTGGCGGCATGCGCATGTACCACCCGGTGTACCTCAAGCTGCTGCGTGAAGCCTGCGACCGCTATGGCGTGCACCTGATCCACGACGAAATCGCCGTGGGCTTTGGCCGCACCGGGACGATGTTCGCCTGCGAACAGGCCGGCATCCGCCCGGACTTCCTGTGCCTGTCCAAGGCCCTGACCGGCGGCTACCTGCCGCTGGCCGCCTGCCTGACCACCAACGAGGTGTACAGCGCCTTCTACGACGATTACCCGACCCTGCGCGCCTTCCTCCACTCGCACAGCTACACCGGCAACCCGCTGGCCTGTGCCGCGGCGCTGGCGACCCTGGATATCTTCGAGCAGGACAACGTCATCGAAGCCAACAAGGCTCTCTCCCAGCGCATGGCCACCGCCACCGCGCACCTGGTCGACCACCCGCATGTCGCCGAAGTGCGCCAGACCGGCATGGCCCTGGCCATCGAGATGGTCCAGGACAAGGCCAGCAAGACCGCCTACCCGTGGCAGGAGCGCCGTGGCCTGAAGGTCTTCGAGCACGCCCTGAGTCGCGGTGCCCTGCTGCGCCCGCTGGGCAGCGTGGTGTACTTCCTGCCGCCTTACGTGATCACCCCGGAGCAGATCGACTTCCTTGCCGAGGTGGCCACCGAGGGCATCGACATCGCCACCCGCAGCAGCATCAGCGTGGCGGTGCCGGCTGATTTCCACCCTGACTTCCGCGATCCGGGCTAACCGCATCGCGGGTCAAGCCCGCTCCCACAGAGATCCCTGTAGGAGCGGGCTTGACCCGCGATGAGGCCCGCACTGCCAACACATTTTTAGAGTTAACCCATGAGACTGTCCCGCTTCTTCATCGACGCCCCCCTGAGCCTCGGCGCCCACGATCTGCCCGAAGCCCAGGCCCACTACATCGGCCGCGTGCTGCGCATGGCCGCCGGCGACGCCGTGCAACTGTTCGACGGCAGCGGCCAGGAGTTTCGCGGCCAGTTGCTCGAAGTCGGCAAGAAAACCGTCCGCGTGCAGCTCGACGAAGCCTTCGCCGGTCAAGCCGACTCAAGCCTGCAGGTTCACCTCGGCCAGGGCCTGTCCCGCGGCGAGCGCATGGACTGGGCCATCCAGAAGGCCACCGAGCTGGGTGTCAGTGCCATTACCCCGATCGTCAGCGAGCGCTGCGAAGTGCGCCTGAAAGATGAGCGCGCCGACAAGCGCCTGGCCCACTGGCGCCAGGTGGCAATCAGCGCCTGCGAGCAGTGCGGGCGCTCCAGCGTGCCGGTGATTCACCCGCCGCAGCTGCTGGCCGACTGGCTCAAGGCCTGCGACGAAGACCTCAAGCTGGTCCTGCACCCGGTTGCTGAACCGATGGTCAGCCACCAGAAGCCGGCCAGCCTGGCCTTTCTGATCGGTCCTGAGGGCGGTCTGAGCGAAGCAGAAGTGGAGCAGGCCAAAGGCGCCGGCTTCCACGCCGCGCGCCTGGGCCCGCGGGTGCTGCGCACCGAAACCGCGCCGGTGGTGGCCCTGGCCGTCGCCCAGCAGCTGTGGGGCGACTTCTAGAGCACGTAGAAGAACACCGCGATGAAGTGCAGCAGGCTGCCGGCAATCACGAACAGGTGCCAGATGCCATGCCAATGGCGAAAGCGGCTGTCGTAGGCGAAGAAGATGATGCCGATGGTGTAGAACGCACCACCGGCCGCCAGCCAGGCAAAGCCTGCGGCGCCGAGACTGGCCAGCAGTGGCTTGACCGCCACCAGCACGATCCAGCCCATCAGTGCATAGATGATGATCGACATCACCCGCGCTTCGGAGCGCGGCTTGATCTCTTGCAGCATGCCGATCACCGCCAGCCCCCAGACTACCCCGAACAGGCTCCAGCCCCACGGCCCGCGCAGGCTGACCAGGCAGAACGGCGTATAGCTGCCGGCAATCAACAGGTAGATGGACAGGTGATCGAGCTTGCGCATGACCACTTTGGCCTTGCCGCGCACGCTGTGATAAAGCGTCGAGATGCTGTAGAGCAACAACAGTGTGAAACCGTAGATCGCCAGGCTGACGATCTTCCAGGGGTCACCTTGCAGGCTTGCCACCACCAGCAGCCAGATGGTGCCAATGCAAGCCAGCACGGCGCCGACCAGATGGGTCCAGGCATTGAAACGTTCACCGTGATACATGCAACAGGATCCTCCTGACTAGTAACAGGGCTCCCATCCTACACAGGCAAATGTTTCAAACCACCCCTGCGTTCACCAACAGCTGTTCCAGTGCAGGAAGATCCGGCACCCGCGCCACCTGTTCGCCCACCTGCACCGCCGCCATCTCCAGGGCGGCCAGCGGCACATCGACGTAGTTGAGCTGGCTGTCGAGCTTGCACGAGCGTGGAATGCCCTGCACCAGCAAGGCAACAAAGCGCAGCGGGCTGCTGCCCAGGGCATTGAGCACGACAATCCGCGCCCGCTCGCCAACCTGTAGCTGGCCGCCACAGGCCGATTCGAAGCTGAGCAGAGGCAAGCGCTGGCCACGCCAGTCGATCCAGCCAAGCAACCATTCAGGCGACGCCAGCACCGGGCTGCCGGCCTGAAAGCCGATCAGTTCGGCCACGGCAACGTTGGGCAGCACCAGGCAGCGATCGCTCAAGGGCAGCAGCAAGCCGGTCAGGCTGCTGCGCCGGTTATGCCGGGCGGGTTGTTCAAGCATCGCGGCGGCTCCATTGGGCAATACTCTGCAGCAGCACCGACTCTTGATAGGGCTTGCCCAGGTAGTCGTTGACGCCGATGGCCATGGCCCGGTCGCGGTGTTTCTGGCCGGTACGCGAAGTGATCATGATGATCGGCAGGTCCTCGAGCTTGGGATCGTGACGAATCTGTGTGGCAACTTCAAAGCCGTCCATGCGCGGCATTTCAATGTCCAGCAGAAGCACGTCCGGACGATGTTCCTGCAACAGGGCCATGGCGTCGACCCCGTCCTTGGCGGTCAGCACGTTCATGCCGTGGCGCTCGAGCAGCCGCCCGGTGACCTTGCGCACGGTCACCGAGTCGTCCACCACCATCACCAGCAGCGGCCGTTCCGGCACGCTGCCATGGTTTTCCCGGCGCAGACCTTCGCTGCTGCGATGGTGCTGGGCCAACTGCTGCTGCAGGCCGCGTAACTGGCCGAGCAAGTCGAGAATCAGCACCACCCGGCCATCACCCAGCAAGGTCGCCCCGGACAACCCCTGGACCGCAGCGAACTGCGGCCCCAGGCTTTTGACCACGATCTCGCGGCTGGCCGCCAGGCCATCGACCTGCACGGCGTACTGTTGATCGTGGGAATGCACCAGCAACACCGGCAGCGGCAGGCTCTGGCCCAACAGTTTCGGTTGCGCCGCGCCTTGCAGCAGCTCGCCCAGGTAGCGCAGCTCATAGCGGTGTCCGGCGTATCGGTAATGCGGCGGGTCGAGCTGGTAGCAGGCTTCAAGCTCGGCCGGCGGCACGCGGACGATGCCTTCGATGGTGTTCAGCGGAATCGCGTACAGCTCTTCACCGTACTGGACCATCAACCCACGGTTGATCGACACGGTGAACGGCAGGCGGATCAGAAAACGCGCGCCCTTGCCCGGCTGCGACTCGATCACCATCGAACCACCGAGCTGCTTGACCTCTTCATGGACCACGTCCATGCCCAGCCCTCGCCCGGAAATCTGGGTGATCTTCTCGGCGGTGGAGAACCCCGGCTGAAGGATGAACTGCATGATCTCGTGGTCGCTGAGCACCGCCGCAGGGTCGAGCAGCCCACGGTTGATCGCCTTGCGCCGCACGGCCTCAAGCGGCACCCCTGCACCGTCATCGGTCATTTCGATGACGATATCGGCGCCTTCATGCAACAGGTTCAGCGAGATCAGCCCCTGCTCCGGCTTACCGGCCGCCAGGCGCGCCTCGCGCGACTCCAGGCCATGGTCGACGGCGTTGCGCAGCATGTGCTCTAGCGGCGCCATCATGCGCTCCAGCACGCTGCGGTCCATCTCGCCCTCGGCATTGCCGATCACCAGTTCAACCTGCTTGCCCAGCTCGCTGGACACCTGCCGCACCACCCGCTGCAAACGCGGCACCAGGCGCTCGAACGGCACCATGCGGGTGCGCATCAGGCCTTCCTGCAGGTCGCTGTTGACGCGCGCCTGCTGCTGCAACAGGCTCTGCGCGTCATGGGCGCGCACGCTCAGGGTTTCCTTGAGGTCAAGCAGGTCGGAAGCCGACTCGAACAGCGCCCGCGACAACTGCTGCAGTTGCGAATGGCGGTCCATCTCCAGCGGGTCGAAGTCATCGTAGGCCTGGCCGTCGCCGTCGGCCTGGCGGCTGAGAATGCGCCCCTGGGTTTCGGTATCCAGGCGGCGCAACTGGTCGCGCATGCGCTCCAGGGTGGTTTCCATCTCGTTCAGGGCCACCTGCGCATCGTTGACCTGCTGCTCGATGCGGCCACGGATGATCGAGTTTTCCCCGGCCAGGTTGCCCAGGTCATCGAGCAACTCCGAGGCCACCTTGACCATGTCGCCGGCGCCACGCTCAGGCGCGGTCACCGGCAGTTCCGGCGGCGCCGTGTCCGGGTGCGCCTGGCCGGCGGCGGTATCGGCCAATGCCGCGCTGCTGAAGTTGCGGATGTAGTCGATCAGCGCCGTGGCCGCGTGCAGCGGCTGTTGCAGGCGCACGGCATCGAGCATGTGGGCCAGGCGGTCATGACAGTTCTGCAGCAGGCTGAACAGCGCCGGGCTGGGTTGCAACTGGCCAGCGGCAAGCAGTTCGTATAGGAACTCCAGCTCGTGGGCCAGGTCGCCGATCGGCCCGATCTCGACCATGCGTGCACCGCCCTTGAGGGTGTGCAGGTCACGCAGCAGGTTTTCGACCTCGACGCCATTGCGCGGCTCGGCTTGCCAGCGCAGCAGGGCCGCACTGGAGCTTTCGACCAGGTCGAGGCTTTCTTCGAGAAAGATCTCCAGCAACTCTTTGTCGCCAGCGTCCTGCTGCGCTTCGGCAGGCTTATCCACAACCGCAGGCGGCGGTGCGTCATGACGGAACTCGCGCAGCGCCGCCAGCAGTTCGACCTGGGCTGCCGGCACCTGGCCTTGCTGCAATTGTTCGAGCATCTGCGCCAGTTGCTGGTGGCTGCGCTTGAGCAGGGCAAACAGCTCGGCACCGGGGCTGAAGCGCCGGTCCACCAGGCCTTCGTAAAGCAGCTCAAGCTCTTGCGCCAGCACTTCGAACGCCCCCATGGCAGCCATCTGTGCGCCGCCCTTGAGGGTTTGCAGGTCACGGGCCAGCGACGACAGCGCCGAGGCGTTATCGGTATCCAGCAGCCAGCGCGCCAGGGCCTGGTCGGCACTGTCGAGAATGTCGTTGGCTTCATCGAGGAACAGCTCGAGCATGGCCGGGTCCGGTGCCTGGGCGGCCAGTTCGGCGGTGGCGCTGGCAAGCTCGGTGATTGCCCCGCCCTGGCTGCTGACCAGGCCCATGGCCGACGGTTCCAAGCCTTCGTCGAGCAGTTCGCGCAGGGCCTGCAAGCGTTCCGGACGCGGGTCGACTTCCTGGCCGGCGGCGATCTGGTCTAGCATGTCGATCAGCGCTTCATGGGCGCTCTGCGCCTCGCTGAAGAATCGCGGGCTGACCGCCAGGCTGCTCTCCTCCACTGCACCGTAGAGGTCGAGCAAGGCTTCACACAGTTCGTCCACCTGCCACAGGTCGGCCAGGTGCGCGCTCTGGCCGAGAGTGGTCAGTTCATCGAGCAGCGCATTGAGCTCCTGGCGCTCACCGGGATGCTCCTGCCAACGCAGCAGCAACGACTCGGCGTCGAGCAGAATGTCCATGCCCTGGGCCAGGAAGCTGGCAATCAGTTGCGGGTCGCGCTTGACCCGCAAGCCCTGGCTCGGCGCCTCCAGCAACGCCTGCAGGCGCGCATCGACCACCTGGTGAATATCGGCAATCAGCGTCGCAGCCCCGGCAATCGGCGCCAACGGTGAACTGGAAAGCTGCTGCACGCCACGGCGCAGCAGTGGATCTGCGGTTTCCAGGAGGTAGATTTCTTCAAGATCAAAGGCCAGCAGATGGGCCTTGAACTCGCGGGCCAGTAAGTCCAGGGCACCGGCCAGCTCGGCAATCGGCAACACCCCGGCCATCGCCGCGCTGCCCTTGAGGGTGTGCAGGGCGCGCTGCAGGTTGTCACTGACCGGCAGCGGCAGGTGCTGATCGGCCTCGCGCAAAAAGGCTTCGAGGCTGTCCAGGTGCCCCAGGGCCTCGTTGCGGAATATCTCCAGCAATTGCGGGTCAATGGCTTCGCTGGCCACGGCCTCGCTGTGCGGGTCATTCATGGCCAGCGCATGCAGATGCGTCGCCAATTGCTCAATCTCGGGATGGGTCGGCGCCAGGGCCTGGGCAAACTCGCCAAGCAGCGCAGGCATCTCATCCAGGGCTTGTTGCAACGCGGCGAAGGGCGCCGCGCCGATCTCCACCCGGCCTTCGAGCACACGGTTGAGCAGGTGCTCCGCCGCCCATGCCAGTTCCGCCAGCGCCTGGGCGCGGACCATGCGCCCACTGCCCTTGAGGGTGTGCAGGCCGCGGCGCAGTTCGATCAGGGCTTCGCGATCGGCGCTGTCGGCTTGCCAACGGGCCCACATTTCATTGAGCAACGGCAGCAGCTCGTTGGCTTCTTCAAGGAATATCTCGCGCAACTCGTCATCGATCGGCATGACGTCAGGCGCAGCTACCGCCGGCACCTCTATCACCGCAGGTTCCGGCTCAAGGCGATAACCCAGGGCAGCAAGGCTGTGCTGGGCCGCCTCGAGGAACCGCGAGGGATTGGCCTGGGGGTCGGCAATCAGCCATTGCAGGTAACACTCGCAGGCACTCAAGGCCTCGGCCAGATGGCTCAGGGCCGAAGGCTCAGCGAGGGTTTCGTTGCCCAGCAGATGCTCATGTACATAGTCGCCGCAGTGGCCGATCAACGCCGCTGCCCGCGGCAGCATCAGCATCGCCAGGGCGCCACGGATTTGCTGCAGCAAGCCAGGCAGTGGCTGCAGGCGTTGTGGCTGCCAGCCAGCATCCAGGCAATCGCCGATCAGGTCCTTGACCTGTTGCAACACGGCTAAGGCCTCTTCAAGCACCAGTTGCCGAATCTCGGCCAGATCGGTGCCCGGCAGCGGGCTCTGGCTGCTCTGCTCCAGCGGCCCGACCATGCCGGCCAGGGTTGCCTCGACATACAGCAACGCCCCGGCGATATCCATCAACAGCGCATCGGCCGGCTCACGCTGGCCCTGGGCCAGGCTTTGCAGCACCAGCACCTGATCGATGATCACTCGGCGCGGCTGACCAAAGCCGAGCACGGCCAGGGTGTCGGCGATCTGCCGCAGCGGCGCCAGCAACGGCTCCAGCTCGTCCAGATGCTGGCGATCGCCACGCACGAACTGGTCCAGACGCTCCTTGACCCGCTTGAGGTCTTCGCACAAAGCGGCGACCACCGAGCGCAGCGCATCGCGATCAGGCCCGGCCTGCAGGCGATCGCGCCAGGTCCCCAGGTACAGGTCGAGGTTGGCCAGTTCTTCAGCGTCAGCGGGGCTACTGGTCAGTAGGCTGTCCTGCGCCAGGGGCTCGGCGCCGCGCTCGGCACGCAGCTGGTTGAGCACCGGCAGCACCACCAGCGGCAGGTCACGGCGGGCGCTGCGCAGGCGCTCAAGGTACAGCGGTAATTGCTCCAGGCCGCGAAACAGTGCGCCCAGCGCTTCACCGCGCTGGCTGGCCCGGCCCTGGCGCAAGGCCAGACCCAGTTGTTCCATTTCTTCGGCGAGCAGGGCCGCGCCATTGAGCTCGAGCATCAGCAGGCTTCCGCGCACCTGATGCAGCTGTTCGACGAAGCCATCGAGTACGGCCTCATCTCCGGGCTCGGCGGCGAAGTGCTCCAGGGTCAGGCGCGCCTGGCCCAGGCAGTCGGCAATCGCCCCTTTGACCCAGGCCAGTGCTACCGTATCGTGCCGATCCGCCATAACTGCTCCCATCACCATGAGGCCCTCAACGCGGCGGCGTCGGCGGCAAGGTAAAGCCGGACACCGAGCGGCGCATTTCACTGGCCATGCGCGCCAGGTTGCCAATGCTTTCGGCGGTGGCGGTAGAGCCAGCCGAGGTTTGCGAGGTGATCTGCTGGATTACCGACATGGTATGCGAGATCTGCCCGGCCGAAGAGGTCTGCAGCTGGGCGGCATCGGAGATGCTGTGAATCAGGTCGGCGAGGGTCTGGGATACGCCTTCGATTTCCGCCAGGGCCACCCCGGCATCCTGGGCCAGGCGTGCGCCGCGCACCACCTCGGCGGTGGTCTGCTCCATGGAGATCACCGCCTCGTTGGTGTCGGCCTGGATGGTCCGCACCAGCGCTTCGATCTGGCGCGTGGCCGACGACGAGCGCTCGGCCAGGCGTTGCACTTCATCGGCAACCACGGCAAAGCCACGCCCGGCTTCACCGGCCAGCGAGGCCTGGATCGCCGCGTTGAGGGCGAGGATGTTGGTTTGGTCAGCAATGTCGTCGATCAGGCTGACGATATCGCCAATCTCCTGGGACGACTCGCCCAGGCGCTTGATCCGCTTGGCGGTGTCCTGGATCTGTTCGCGGATGTTGTCCATGCCGTTGATGGTGTTGTGCACCACCTCGTTGCCCTTGTTGGCGATGGCGACCGAACGCTCGGCCACTTTCGCCGACTCGTAGGCGTGGGTGGACACCCGGTCGATGGACTCGGCCATGTCGCCCACCGCCACCGAGGCATCGCTGATCTGCTGGGCCTGGTGTTCGGAGGCCTTGGCCAGCTGTCGCGCGGTGTTCTGGGTGTCCTGCACGGCGGCGGCCACCTCCTCGGCACTGAGGTTGATGGTCGCCACCAGGTCGCGCAGTTGGTCGATGGAGTAATTGATCGAGTCGGCGATGGCGCCGGTGAAGTCCTCGGTGACCGAGACCGTCACGGTCAAATCGCCATCGGCGAGGTCTTCGATTTCGTCGAGCAGACGCATGATCGCCTGCTGGTTGCGTTCGTTTTTCTCGGCGGTTTCGCGCAGCTGGCGGTGAGTGGTACGCACCATCACCAGGCCGATGAGGATGATCGAAGCCAGCGCCAGCAAGCCCAGCACATAGCCGCCGACGGTATCCAGAGTGCGCCCGCCGGCCAGGTTCTCGAAGCCGGTGGCCAGTCGCGAGGCTTCATCGAGCAGGGTTTGCGACAGGCCGAAGATACTCCCGGCGGCCTCGCGGACACGGAACAGCTCAGGCGAGGTTTCAAGGATCTCGTCGACCGAGCCTGCGACGAACTGGAACAGTTCGGCGATCTCGGCCAGCCGCGCGCGGGCATCGGGGTCTTGCACGCGGGTAACCTGGATCGCCTCGTTGCCGCCGAGCATGGCTTCGAGCACCTGGCCGAAACGGCTGGCGTCGCGGCCGAAGGCATCGGCGGCCTGAACCGCAGTGTCATCCCCGGCCAGAACGGTGTTGACCGAGCCGAGAATGCGCTCTGCCAGCAGCGACTGGCGCTGGGCCACCGCGACCTGACTGGCCGGGGCGCCGCTTTGCAGCAGGATTTCCACGACCTTTTCGTATTCCACCTGCAACTGCGGCACGGTTTCGGCCAGGGTCGCGGCGACCTGGTGCAGCGACAGCACGGTCTGTTCACTGGCAAGAATCGCGTCGGTGTTCTTGCGCAGGTTTTCCCAGTCGCGCAGCACCGCGTCCATTTCCTTGCGCACCGCCGGCGGCGCGGCAGGCAGGCCGGTACTGCTATCACCCTTTTTCAGGTAGCCCCAGCGCTGTTCGAAATCATTGCGCGCCTCGCTCAGCAGGCGAAAGGCCACAGCCTTGCCGGCCGCCGCTTCAGTGGCGTTCTTGGCAATGCGCTGGGACAGCACGCGCAGCTCGCCGGCATGGCCGATGTACTGCTTGTCGTAATTGGCCTGGGTGTTGAGGTAGGCGAAGTTGGCGAACAGCAGGATGATCGACAGGATCAGCACCACGAACAACGCCGCGATCTGCGCGCTGCTGCGGGAACCCTGGGGCGATGGAGCCGTCTTGGTGGTAGTCACGGAGGTGGCATTCCTTTACAACGCGACGTCGAGGAAACCCGGCGCCTGGGCCAGGGCGAAGGGGCTGAAGATCGCCCAACTGCGCTCACGCTGAAAATGTCCCTGAACGAAGGGCGCGGCAGCGCTCAATAACGGAGTTGGCGGCGACAGGTCGAGGTTGTGCAGCGCAAAGTGCTGCAGACCCAGCACCTCATCGACCAGCAACCCGGTAAACAACTCGTCATGGTCAAGTACCAGCACCCGTCGCTGCTTGCGTGGGGCCGACAGGCCGAGGCCGAAAAAACCGCAGAGGTCCATCACCGGCAACAAGCGGCCGCGCAGGTTGGCCACCCCGCTGACCCACGGCTTGACCCCGGGAATGCGGCTCAGACGCGGCTCGTGCAGGACCTCGGCGACTTCGCCCATGGGCGCGACGAACCACTGCTCGGCGATGCGAAAGCCGATGCCGCTCCAGCTCTGCAGGCGGGTTTCCTGCAACGGCAGGTCGGCGGCCAGCAGCCGGCAACGCCGGTCGATGTCCAGCAGCAGCTCGAAAGCCGTCAGCGACTCGCCCATGGGCTGGCTGGTCAACCTTTGAGCACGGCGTTGAGCTTCTTGATCAGGGTGTCTTCGTCCACCGGCTTGGTCAGGTAGTCCCTGGCGCCCTGACGCTGGCCCCAGACCTTGTCGGTTTCCTGGTCCTTGGTGGTAACGATGATCACCGGAATGTGCGCGGTCTCAAGGGTCTTGCTCAACTGGCGGGTGGCCTGGAAGCCGTTGACCCCGGGCATGACGATATCCATCAGCACCGCATCGGGCTGTTCCTGGCGAGCCAGGGCCACGCCGTCGGCGCCGTTTTCGGCCTTGAGCACCTGATGCCCGTGTTTTTCGAGCATACCGGTCAGTTTGTACATTTCGGTCGGCGAGTCGTCGACGATCAGAACTCGGGCCATGCTGTTCCCCATGAAGGAATAGACGCCTGCGGCGGCGCAGCGTCAGGGTGCGTGTTGTTCTTCTGCGGCGAATCCCGGCACATGGGCCTTGATTGCGTCCAGCAGTTCTTCCTTGCTGAAAGGCTTGGTCAAAAATTGATCAGAACCGACGACGCGGCCGCGGGCCTTGTCGAACAGACCATCGCGAGACGACAGCAAAATCACTGGCGTGTCCTTGAAGGTGCTGTTCTGCTTGATCAGGGCGCAGGTCTGGTAACCGTCCAGACGCGGCATCAGCACGTCGACGAAAATGATCTGCGGCTGGTGGTCGATGATCTTGGCCAGGGCATCGAAACCGTCGATGGCCGTGATGACCTCACATCCTGCTTCGCTGAGCAATATCTGGGCGGTGCGGCGAATCGTCTTGGAGTCGTCGATCACCATCACCTTCAATGCCGCGCCGGGCTGTTCCATAATTGCTCTACCATCGCTGCTCGCTATGAGCGGCAAGCTACAAGTTTCTAGCGGTAAGAAAAAGCAGGGTGAACGCGGCGTGCTTTTTCTTGTGGCCTATGGCTTGTGGCTTGCAGCTGGAGACGGCCTCGCAGGCCACGTGCCAGGCCTTTTTAGCACACTCTGGGGGGTGCATTCCATCGGCCCGCGCCGACGCCCGCCGCAGCACCGGCCAGGATGCGTTTTTCCCTTGACCGCCAGCGCCGCGAGCGCCACCCTGACGCCACTTTTCATTCGAGCCAATGCGGCCCATTGCCGCTGAGAGGATTTAGCCCATGAGCGTTCGCCTCGGGATTGTCATGGACCCCATTGCGCGCATTTCCTATAAAAAGGACAGCTCGCTGGCCATGTTGCTGGCCGCCCAGGAGCGCGGCTGGTCGCTGTTCTACATGGAGCAGCAGGACCTCTACCAGGGTGCCGGCCAGGCCCGCGCGCGCATGCGCCCGCTGAAAGTCTTCGCCGACCCGGAGCACTGGTTCGAGCTCGACGCCGAGCAAGACTGCGCCCTGAGCGAGCTGGACGTGATCCTGATGCGCAAGGATCCGCCGTTCGACATGGAGTTCGTCTACAGCACCTACCTGCTGGAACAGGCCGAAGCCGCCGGCGTGCTGGTGGTCAACCGCCCGCAGAGCCTGCGCGACTGCAACGAAAAACTGTTTGCCACGCTGTTCCCGCAGTGCACGCCGCCGACCCTGGTCAGCCGCCGCGCCGACATCCTGCGTGAATTCGTCAACCAGCAGGGCGACACCATCCTCAAGCCGCTGGACGGCATGGGCGGCACCTCGATCTTTCGCCATCGCCCCGGCGACCCGAACCTCTCGGTGATCCTCGAAACCTTGACCGGCAACGGCACCCAGCAAATCATGGCGCAAGGCTATCTGCCGGCCATCAAGGACGGCGACAAGCGCATCCTGATGATCGACGGCGAGCCGGTGCCTTATTGCCTGGCGCGCATCCCCGCCTCTGGCGAAACCCGTGGCAACCTTGCCGCCGGTGGCCGTGGCGAAGCCCGCCCACTGACCGACCGCGACCGCTGGATCGCCGAACAGGTCGGCCCGACCCTGCGCGAGAAGGGCCTGCTGTTCGTCGGCCTGGACGTGATCGGCGAGCACCTGACCGAAATCAACGTCACCAGCCCGACCTGCATCCGCGAGATCGACAATGCCTTCGGCACCAAGATCGGCGTGCAGTTGATGGATGCCATTGATCGCAAGCTCAAGGCGCGCTGACAGCCGACGCGGAGCAACCGCGCAGAGTGGGGTATCATGCCGGTCGTTTTTATGACCTGGGCACCTGCTCTGCCGGTTTTTCCCGGGTTTTGCAGCTGCTGGATACCTGATGACGCTTCCTGCTGACATCCCTGCCGACTTCTCTCCACCCCGCGTACGCCCGGTGGATCGCCTGGGTTTTACCTTGTTCCTGGCGGCGCTGCTGCACCTGGTGCTGATCCTCGGCGTCGGTTTCACCTTCGCCAAGCCCGAAGAAATCCGCCGGACCATGGAAATCACCCTGGCCACCTTCAAGAGCGAGAAAGCACCGCAGAAGGCTGACTACCTGGCCCAGGACAACCAGCAAGGCAGCGGCACCCTGGACAAGAAAGCGCTGCCGAAAACCACCGAAGTGGCGCCCTTCCAGGACAGCAAGATCAATAAGGTCACACCGCCTCCAGCCGCCAAGCCCGAAGTGCAGCCGCAACCGACGCCGCCCAAAGCCGTGGTCGCGACCAAGGCACCGAAGCCGGAAAAAGTCGAAACCCGGCCCAAGGAAGCCAAGCCGCAGCCCAAACCCAAGGCCGCGACCCCGGATTTCGACAGCTCGCAGCTGTCCAGCCAGATCGCCAGCCTCGAAGCCGAGCTCTCCAACGAGCAACAGCTGTACGCCAAGCGTCCGCGCATTCATCGCCTCAACGCCGCCTCGACCATGCGCGACAAGGGCGCCTGGTACAAGGATGAGTGGCGCAAGAAGGTCGAGCGCATCGGCAACCTCAACTATCCCGACGAAGCCCGGCGCCAGCAGATCTACGGCAGCCTGCGGCTGATGGTGTCGATCAACCGCGACGGCTCGCTGTATGAGGTGCTGGTGCTCGAGTCCTCCGGCCAGCCCCTGCTCGACCAGGCTGCCCAGCGCATCGTACGCCTGGCCGCTCCGTTCGCGCCGTTCACCGGCGACCTGGCCGATATCGACCGGCTGGAGATCATCCGTACCTGGCGTTTCGCCCGCGGCGACCGCCTGCAAAGCAACTGATCTAAGGCTCCGCCTGATGGCAAAACAATAGCCATTTTGCGATGATGCGCGCCCGTATATCCCCCTCAAGAAAGGATTCTTTTGATGTCGCGCATCAATTTTGCCCGCAAAACCGCTGCCCTCGCCCTGGCCCTGGCCGCCTGCGCCCTGCCTGCTGCCGCCTTCGCCGACGCCGCCGAGCTGTCGCAGAAGCTGTACAACGAAGTTGGCGAGTACAAGTACGACGAAACCCCGGCGCGCCTGGCCAAGATCCAGGCCCTGCTCGACCAGGGTGCCGACCCGAAAGGCCAGCCGATGTTCCTGGCAGCCTCCTACAAGATCGTCGCGCCGTTCGAGCTGTTCCTGCCAAAGATCGGTGACGTCAACACGCCAATCCAGGAAAACGGCGAAACCCTACTGCTATTCGTCCTCAACCAGGCCGAACAGTCGAAGGCCTCCGAGGCTGACCTGCGCATGGTCAAGGGCCTGATCAAGGCTGGCGCCAACGTCAATGTATTAGCCCAGGGCGATTCCGCCACGCCGCTGAACACCGCAGCACGCAAGGGCTCACCCGAACTGATCAAGCTGCTGCTGGATTCCGGCGCCGATGCCAAGGCCGTCCGGCCGAACGGCTTTACCCCACTGACCGGACCGGGTGCTTCAAACCTGGAGGTGATCAAGCTGCTGGTCGCTGCCGGCGCCAATCCGTACCAGGTCACCCTGACCGGCTCGACGCCGCTGCACCATGTTTGCGAACGCGCTTTTGAGATGAACGGCCAGCCCGACCCGCAAGCCGCCCAGCGCATCGCCCTGCTGCTGAAAAAAGGCAGCTCGATCGATGCCTACCACGAGCAGCACGGCACCTTCCCGGTCGGTACGCCGCTGGAAGAAGCCGCCCGCTCGGACAACCCGGACTGCGTCGCCGCACTGATCAAGGCCGGCTCCAGCCTGAAGGCCCCGGCGTTCCCGGAGAGCTACCTGGCCAAGTACCCGCAGGCCAAGCAGCAGACCGTCCAGGAGTACGTGCTGTCGGCCGCTGAAGAGTCGCCAACCCTGTATACCGAAGAAGTGGTCAAGCTGTTCAAGTAACCCCGCAGTAAAGCTGACAAGGTGACGCCAGCACCTTGTCAGCGTGGCCGCTCACCGCCACACTATCAACCATGAAGAACCTCAGCCCGGATTACCTCAAGCACCAGTTCCTGATCGCCATGCCACACATGGCCGACCCGAACTTCGCGCAGACCTTGACCTACATTGTCGAGCACAACGCCAATGGGGCGATGGGGCTGGTGGTCAATCGACCGCAGGACCTCAACCTGGCCGACATCCTCGAACAACTGCGCCCGGAGGTCGATCCGCCGGCCAGTTGCACCCACGTCCCGATCTACATGGGCGGCCCGGTACAAACCGACCGCGGCTTCGTCCTGCATAGCAGCGAGCGCACCTTCCAGGCCACCGTCGAGCTCGACGGCCTGTCACTGACCACCTCCCAGGACGTGCTGTTCGCCATCGCTGACGGCCTTGGCCCCAAGCGGAGCCTGATCGCCCTCGGCTATGCCGGCTGGGAAGCCGGGCAACTGGAAGCGGAGCTGGCCGACAACGCCTGGCTGAACTGCCCGTTCGACCCCGAGATCATCTTCGGCATGGCCTGCGAGCAGCGCCTTGCAGCGGCCGCAGCACGCCTGGGGATCAACCTCAGCCTGTTGACCAGCCAGGCGGGGCACGCCTGATGGCCGAAGTACGCTTGCTGCTGGGCTTTGACTACGGCAGCCGCCAGATCGGCGTCGCGGTCGGCCAGGTCATCACCGGCCAGGCCCGCGAGCTGTGCACCCTCAAGGCGCAGAACGGCACACCGGACTGGGCCCAGGTGGAAAAACTGATCAAGGAATGGAAACCCGACGCCCTGGTGGTCGGCCTGCCATTGAACATGGACGGCACCCCCAGCGAGATGAGCGAGCGCGCGGAAAAATTCGCCCGCCGCCTCAATGGCCGCTTCAACCTGCCGGTGCACACCCACGACGAGCGCCTGACCACCTTCGAGGCCAAGGGCGAACGCATGGCCCGTGGCGGCCAGCGTGGCAGCTATCGCGACAACCCGGTGGACGCCATTGCCGCCGCCTTGCTGCTGCAGGGCTGGCTGGAGGCCAATACCGGGGCCTGAGACCCGATCATCGCATTCAAGCCGGGCCAGCGTACCGCTCCCCGGCCCCTTGAGGAGCAAGCATGAGCCTACCCAATCCCGCCGAACTGATCCGGCAGATGGCCGTTGACCTTCGCGCCCATCTGGCCCGGCGCGCCATTGCCGAGCCGCGCTTCATCGGCATCCGCACTGGTGGTGTCTGGGTCGCCCAGGCACTGCTTGAAGAACTGGGCAGCGATGCCGCCCTGGGCACACTTGACGTTTCCTTCTACCGCGACGACTTCAGCCAGAACGGCCTGCACCCGCAGGTGCGCCCGTCCGACCTGCCGTTCGAGATCGAAGGCCAGCACCTGGTGCTGATCGACGACGTGCTGATGAGCGGACGCACCATCCGCGCCGCCCTCAACGAACTGTTCGACTATGGCCGCCCGGCCAGCGTGACCCTGGTCTGCCTGCTCGACCTGGATGCCGGTGAATTGCCGATCCGGCCGAATGTGGTCGGCGCCACCCTGTCGCTGGCCGCCCATGAACGGGTAAAATTGACCGGACCCGCACCGCTCGCCCTCGAGCGCCAGGACCTCGCCTCCGCATCCGCCCTTTAAGAGTCCCCCGCGATGACGCCAATCGACGCCAAGCGCCCGCTGCAGCTCAATGATCAGGGCCAGCTGCGCCACTTTCTCTCGCTCGACGGTTTGCCCCGTGAACTGCTGACCGAAATCCTCGACACCGCCGACTCGTTCCTCGAAGTCGGCGCCCGGGCCGTGAAGAAGGTCCCGCTGCTACGCGGCAAGACCGTCTGCAACGTGTTCTTCGAGAACTCCACCCGCACCCGTACCACCTTCGAACTGGCCGCCCAGCGGCTGTCGGCGGACGTCATCACCCTGAACGTGTCGACCTCCTCGACCAGCAAGGGCGAAACCCTGTTCGACACCCTGCGCAACCTCGAAGCCATGGCGGCCGACATGTTCGTCGTGCGCCATGCCGACTCGGGCGCCGCGCACTTCATCGCCGAGCATGTATGCCCGGAGGTGGCGATCATCAACGGCGGCGACGGCCGCCACGCCCACCCGACCCAGGGCATGCTCGACATGCTCACCATTCGTCGGCACAAGGGCGGCTTCGAGAACCTCTCGGTGGCCATCGTCGGCGACATCCTGCACTCGCGGGTCGCGCGCTCGAACATGCTCGCACTGAAAACCCTGGGCTGCCCGGATATCCGCGTGATCGGCCCGAAAACCCTGCTGCCGATCGGTATCGAGCAGTATGGCGTCAAGGTCTACACCGACCTCGAGCAAGGCCTCAAGGACGTCGACGTGGTGATCATGCTGCGCCTGCAGCGTGAGCGCATGGCCGGCGGCCTGCTGCCCAGCGAAGGCGAATTCTACCGCCTGTTCGGCCTGACCACCGCACGCCTGGCCGGAGCCAAACCGGATGCCATCGTCATGCACCCGGGCCCGATCAACCGCGGCGTGGAGATCGAATCGGCCGTGGCCGACGGCGCTCACTCGGTGATTCTCAACCAGGTCACCTACGGCATCGCGGTGCGCATGGCGGTGCTGTCCATGGCCATGAGCGGGCAGACCGCACAACGTCAATTCGAGCAGGAGAACGCCCAGTGACCCTCAGTATCCTCGGCGCCCGGGTCATCGACCCCCTGAGTGGCCTGGACCAGACCACCGACCTGCACATCGATGCCGGCAAGATCATCGCCATCGGCGCCGCCCCGGCAGGCTTCAAGCCCGCGCGCAGCATCGACGCCCAGGGCCTGGTAGCCGCACCCGGCCTGGTCGACCTCAATGTCGCCCTGCGCGAGCCCGGTTACAGCCGCAAAGGCAGCATCGCCAGCGAAACCCGCGCCGCCGCTGCCGGCGGCGTCACCAGCCTGTGCTGCCCACCGCAGACCAAGCCTGTGCTGGATACCTCGGCAGTGGCCGAACTGATCCTCGACCGCGCCCGCGAAGCCGGGCACAGCAAGGTCTATCCGATCGGCGCCCTGAGCAAAGGCCTGGAAGGCGAGCAGCTTGCAGAGCTGATTGCCCTGCGCGACGCCGGTTGCGTGGCCTTCGGCAACGGCCTCAATGCCTTTGCCAACAACCGCACCCTGGCCCGTGCCCTGGAATACGCCGCGACCTTCGACCTGACGGTGATCTTCCACTCCCAGGACCGCGACCTGGCCCAGGGCGGCCTGGCCCACGAAGGCGCCATGGCCAGCTTCCTCGGCTTGCCGGGCATCCCGGAAACCGCCGAAACCGTGGCCCTGGCGCGTAACCTGCTGCTGGTCGAACAAACCGGCGTGCGCGCCCACTTCAGCCAGCTGACCAGCGCCCGCGGTGCGCGGCTGATCGCCCAGGCCCAGGCACTGGGCCTGCCGGTCACCGCCGACGTTGCCCTGTACCAGTTGATCCTCACCGACGAAGCGCTGCGCGACTTCTCAAGCCTCTACCACGTGCAACCGCCGCTGCGCACCCGTGCCGACCGCGACGGCCTGCGCGAGGCAGTGAAGTCCGGGGTGATCCAGGCGATCTCCAGCCATCACCAGCCCCATGAGCGTGATGCCAAGCTGGCGCCGTTCGGGGCGACCGAACCGGGCATCAGCAGCGTCGAACTGTTGTTGCCGCTGGCCATGACCCTGGTGGAGGACGGCCTGCTCGACCTGCCAACTTTGTTGCAGCGTTTGTCTGCGGGCCCTGCCGCGGCGCTGCGCCTGCCAGCGGGCGAGCTGAAGGTTGGCAGTGCGGCCGACCTGGTGCTGTTCGATGCCAAGGCCTCGACCGTCGCTGGCGAGCAGTGGCGCTCCAAGGGCGACAACTGCCCGTTCATCGGCCACTGCCTGCCGGGAGCGGTGCGTTATACCTTGGTCGATGGGCATATCAGTCACGAGACCTGAAGGTCAGCCACAAGCTGCAAGCCTTGAGCTACAAGCGGACCAGGCCAGTCGCCGGTCCGCTTTTTCTTGCCGCTTCAAGCTTGCAGCTTATCGCTCACACACATGTGTGTAGTTGAAATCCTTCCCACCACCCCCATATGAGTCTGCATCAGGCATTTTCGCCCCGCTGCGTGGAGACTCTCCCTTGACCACCATCGTTTCAGTTCGCCGCCACGGCAAAGTCGTCATGGGCGGCGACGGCCAGGTTTCCCTCGGCAACACCGTGATGAAAGGCAACGCCAAGAAAGTCCGCCGCCTGTACCACGGCCAGGTCATCGCCGGTTTCGCCGGTGCCACCGCCGACGCTTTCACCCTGTTCGAACGCTTCGAAGGGCAACTGGAAAAACACCAGGGCCATCTGGTCCGTGCCGCCGTGGAGCTGGCCAAGGAATGGCGTACCGACCGCTCCCTGAGCCGCCTGGAAGCCATGCTGGCCGTGGCCAACAAGGACGCCTCCTTGATCATTACCGGCAACGGTGACGTGGTCGAGCCCGAAGACGGCTTGATTGCCATGGGCTCCGGTGGCGCCTACGCCCAGGCCGCCGCCCGCGCCCTGCTGCAGAAGACCGACCTCTCGGCCCGCGAAATCGCCGAGACCGCGCTGAACATCGCCGGTGACATCTGTGTGTTCACCAACCATCACCTGACCATCGAGGAGCAGGACCTGGCCGAGTAATTCAGCTGTTCTGGCGCCCGGCCCCGGTGGCCGGGCTTTTCCACGCTGACTTATCGAGCCCAAGGACCATCATTACCATGTCCATGACCCCCCGCGAGATCGTCCACGAACTCAACCGCCACATCATCGGCCAGGACGACGCCAAGCGCGCCGTCGCCATCGCCTTGCGCAACCGCTGGCGGCGCATGCAGCTGCCAGCCGAGCTGCGCGTTGAGGTGACGCCGAAGAACATCCTGATGATCGGCCCGACCGGCGTCGGCAAGACCGAAATCGCCCGGCGCCTGGCCAAACTGGCCAATGCACCGTTCATCAAGGTCGAAGCGACCAAGTTCACCGAAGTCGGCTATGTCGGTCGTGACGTCGAGTCGATCATCCGCGACCTGGCCGATGCCGCAATCAAGATGCTCCGCGAGCAGGAAATCATCCGTGTCGGCCACCGCGCCGAAGACGCCGCCGAAGAGCGCATCCTCGATGCCCTGCTGCCGCCTGCGCGCACTGGCTTCAATGAAGACCAGGTGACCAGCCAGGACTCCAACACCCGTCAGCTGTTCCGCAAGCGCCTGCGTGAAGGCCAGCTGGACGACAAGGAAATCGAGATCGAAGTGGCCGAGGCCATGGGCGTCGACATTTCCGCGCCACCGGGCATGGAAGAGATGACCAACCAGCTGCAGAACCTGTTCGCCAACATGGGCAAGGGCAAGCGCAAGAGCCGCAAACTCAAGGTCAAGGAAGCGCTCAAGCTGGTGCGCGACGAAGAAGCCGGGCGCCTGGTCAACGAAGACGAGCTCAAGGCCAAGGCCCTGGAAGCGGTTGAGCAGCACGGCATCGTGTTCATCGACGAAATCGACAAGGTCGCCAAGCGCGGCAACGTCGGCGGCGCCGATGTCTCGCGCGAAGGTGTCCAGCGCGACCTGCTGCCGCTGATCGAAGGCTGCACGGTGAACACCAAGCTGGGCATGGTCAAGACCGACCATATCTTGTTCATCGCCTCCGGTGCCTTCCACCTGAGCAAGCCAAGCGACCTGGTGCCCGAGCTGCAAGGCCGTCTGCCGATCCGCGTCGAGCTCAAGGCCCTGAGCCCGGAAGACTTCGAGCGCATCCTCAGCGAACCGCACGCCTCGCTCACCGAGCAGTACCGTGAGCTGCTGAAAACCGAAGGCCTGAACATCGAGTTCGCCGCCGACGGCATCAAGCGCCTGGCCGAGATCGCCTGGCAGGTCAACGAGAAGACCGAGAACATCGGTGCCCGTCGCCTGCACACCCTGCTCGAGCGCCTGCTCGAAGAGGTGTCGTTCAGCGCCGGCGACCTGGCCAGCGCCCACAGCGAAGCGCCGATCCACATCGACGCCGACTACGTCAACAGTCACCTGGGCGAATTGGCGCAGAACGAAGACCTGTCACGCTACATCCTGTAGCGCAGCGGCAAGCTTCAAGTTGCAAGCTGCAAGCTGGACACCGGTGTCTTGCAGCTTGTAGCTTGCAGCTTGTAGCCCAAGAGCCCTTATCCATGACCAGACTCCCCAGCAGCATCAACCTGCACAAAGCTTCCAAGACCCTCTCCCTGACCTACGGGCCAGGCGAGGTGTACCACCTGCCCGCCGAATTCCTGCGCGTGCACTCCCCCTCCGCCGAGGTCCAGGGCCACGGCAATCCGATCCTGCAGTACGGCAAGCTCGGCGTCGGCCTAAGCGGGCTGGAACCTGCCGGCCAGTACGCACTGAAACTGACCTTCGACGACGGCCATGACAGCGGCCTGTTCACCTGGGAATACCTCGAGCAGCTGTGCCTGCGCCAGGAGGCCCTCTGGGCCGACTATCTCGATGAGCTGGCAAAGGCCGGAAAATCCCGCGACCCCAACGAGTCGATCGTCAAGCTGATGCTCTAGCTCGCGCCCTCCAGGGTTTAGAGCGCATTTTCTAATTCTATTTGCTTGAATGCCTGCACTACGGCCAATGAGTGGCCGTCTTGCGCTATACCAAAAAGTCGGGTAACCAATGGATCTGGCAAGTTCCCTGCATCGGATTTAATGCAGGGTCGGGCTGGTATGTAGAGGTCGCGAGCGAAAGCAGGCAGTCTTCTCACGCAGAAAAAACCCGCAGGGCTCATCGTCGTTTGCATCCGGCCGCAGGACCGCAGTTCGTTATCACTGGTCACCCGAGCAGCAGTACCGGGCGTTCGTCTGTGTAACGCGCACAGTCAACCGGTACTCGTCTCAGGACAACGGAGCGTCGTAGATGAGTAACAAGAATAACGATGACCTGCAGCGCCAAGCCTCGGAAAACACCCTGGGTCTGAACCCGGTGATCGGCTTGCGCCGCAAGGATTTGCTGACTTCTGCTCGAATGGTACTGCGTCAGGCCATTCGCCAACCGCTGCACAGTGCCAAGCATGTCGCGCATTTCGGCATGGAACTCAAGGATGTGATCTTCGGCAAGTCGAGCTTGCAGCCGGAGAACGACGACCGTCGATTTCACGACCCGGCCTGGAGCCAGAACCCGCTGTATCGCCGCTACCTGCAGACTTACCTGGCCTGGCGCAAGGAACTGCACGATTGGATCGGTAGCAGCAATCTTTCCGACCAGGACATCAGCCGCGGCCACTTCGTCATCAACCTGATGACCGAGGCCATGGCGCCGACCAACACGGCGGCCAACCCGGCGGCGGTCAAGCGCTTCTTCGAAACCGGCGGTAAGAGCCTGCTCGACGGCTTGTCGAACCTGGCCAAGGACTTGGTCAACAATGGCGGCATGCCCAGCCAGGTGAACATGGACGCCTTCGAGGTCGGCAAGAATCTGGGCACCAGCGAAGGCGCGGTGGTGTTTCGCAACGACGTGCTGGAGCTGATCCAGTACCGGCCGATCACCGAACAGGTGCTGGAAAAGCCGCTGTTGGTGGTGCCGCCGCAGATCAACAAGTTCTACGTCTTCGACCTCAGCCCGGAAAAGAGCCTGGCGCGTTTCTGCCTGCGCTCCAACGTGCAGACCTTCATCGTCAGTTGGCGCAACCCGACCAAGTCCCAGCGCGAATGGGGCCTGTCGACCTACATCGATGCGCTCAAGGAGGCGGTCGACGTGGTCCTGGCGATCACCGGCAGCAAGGACCTGAACATGCTCGGCGCCTGCTCCGGCGGCATCACCTGCACTGCGCTGGTGGGCCACTACGCGGCGCTGGGCGAGAAAAAGGTCAACGCCCTGACCCTGCTGGTCAGCGTGCTCGACACCACCCTCGACACCCAGGTGGCGCTGTTCGTCGACGAACAGACCCTCGAAGCCGCCAAGCGCCACTCCTACCAGGCCGGCGTGCTCGAAGGCCGCGACATGGCCAAGGTGTTCGCCTGGATGCGGCCCAACGACCTGATCTGGAACTACTGGGTCAACAACTACTTGCTGGGCAACGAGCCACCGGTGTTCGACATCCTGTTCTGGAACAACGACACCACGCGCCTGCCGGCCGCCTTCCACGGCGACCTGATCGAAATGTTCAAAAACAATCCACTGCTGCGCCCCGATGCACTGGAAGTGTGCGGCACACCGATCGACCTCAAGCAGGTGACCACCGACATCTTCAGCGTCGCCGGTACCGCCGATCACATCACCCCGTGGCAATCGTGCTACAAATCGGCCCAGCTGTTCGGTGGCAAGGTCGAGTTCCTGCTGTCCAACAGTGGGCACATCCAGAGCATCCTCAACCCGCCGGGCAACCCCAAGGCGCGTTACATGACCAACAGTGAAATGCCCGCCAGCGCCCTCGACTGGCAAGAGAACTCGACCAAGCACACCGACTCCTGGTGGCTGTACTGGCAGACCTGGCTGGCCGAGCGTTCGGGCAAGCTGAAGAAAGCGCCGGCCAACCTTGGCAACAAGGCTTATGTGGCCGGTGCCGCAGCGCCAGGGACCTACGTTCACGAGCGTTGATAGCGAACACCGCCGCAGCTCGAAAAGGCTGCGGCGTTTATCCACCACAGGGCTTCGCGCATGCCGCAACCGTATATTTTCAGGACCGTCGATCTGGATGGACAAACCATCCGCACCGCCGTCCGACCCGGCAAGCCGCACTTGACGCCCTTGCTGATCTTCAATGGTATCGGCGCCAACCTGGAGCTGGTATTCCCCTTCATCCAGGCCCTGGACCCGGATCTGGAGGTGATTGCCTTCGATGTGCCGGGCGTCGGTGGCTCATCGACCCCGCGCCACCCGTACCGCTTTCCCGGGCTGGCCAAGCTCACCACCCGCATGCTCGACTACCTCGACTATGGCCAGGTCAATGTCATTGGCGTGTCCTGGGGCGGTGCCCTGGCCCAGCAGTTCGCCCATGACTATCCCGAGCGCTGCAAGAAACTGGTGCTGGCCGCCACCGCCGCCGGTGCGGTGATGGTCCCGGGCAAGCCCAAGGTGCTGTGGTTGATGGCCAGCCCCAGGCGCTACGTGCAACCGTCCCATGTCATCCGCATCGCGCCACAGATCTACGGCGGCGGTTTTCGCCGCGACCCTGACCTGGCCTTGTCGCACGCGGCCAAGGTGCGCTCCGGGGGCAAGCTTGGTTACTACTGGCAGCTGTTTGCCGGGCTCGGCTGGACCAGCATTCACTGGCTGCACAAGATCCAGCAGCCGACCCTGGTGCTGGCTGGCGACGACGATCCGCTAATTCCCTTGATCAACATGCGTCTGTTGGCCTGGCGAATTCCCAATGCCCAGCTACACATAATCGACGACGGTCATTTGTTCCTGATCACCCGGGCCGAGACCGTCGCCCCGATCATCATGAAGTTCCTCCAGCAAGAGCGCCAACGCGCCGTCATGCACCCTCGGCCCGCTCCCAGCAGCTGAGAAGCCTGCCACACCCGAGCCCTTGGCAGGACGCCAGGCAACCCGGGTGCGCGGCGTGAGGTTGGTGTCGCTCTTGCATTGATGTGTTTGTTGATGGCCTGACGACGGAGTGTTGCCTGATGAAAGACAAACCCGCGAAGGGATCGCTACCGGTCCCCGCCACCTATATGAACGTGCAGAGTGCGATCAGCGGCCTGCGCGGTCGTGACCTGCTCTCGACCTTGCGCAGTGTCAGCCGCCATGGCCTGCGCCATCCGCTGCACACCGCCAAGCACATGCTCGCCCTGGGCAATCAACTGGGCAAAGTGCTGCTCGGCGAAACCCCCTATCAACCCAACCCCCGCGACAACCGCTTCAAGGACCCGGCCTGGAGCCAGAACCCGCTCTACAGCCGCGGCCTGCAGGCGTACCTGGCGTGGCAGAAGCAGACCCGCCTGTGGATCGATGAAAGCCAGCTGGAACCGGACGACCGCGCCCGCGCGCACTTCCTGTTCACCTTGTTCAACGATGCCGTGTCGCCCAGCAACTCGCTGCTCAACCCCCTGGCGGTCAAGGAACTGTTCAACTCCGGCGGCCTGAGCCTGGTGCGTGGCATCAACCACCTGCTCGATGACCTGCGCCACAACGACGGCCTGCCGCGCCAGGTCAACCCACAAGCCTTTGAAGTCGGCCGCAACCTGGCCACCACGCCGGGCGCGGTGGTGTTTCGCAACGAGCTGCTGGAGCTGATCCAGTACAAGCCGATGAGCGAAAAACAGTATGCCAAGCCGCTGTTGGTGGTACCGCCGCAGATCAACAAGTTCTACATCTTCGACCTGAGCCCGGCCAACAGCTTCGTTCAGTACATGCTCAAGAACGGCTTGCAGACCTTCATGATCAGCTGGCGCAACCCCGACCCGCGTCATCGCGAGTGGGGCCTGTCGAGCTACGTCGAAGCGCTGGAAGAAGCCATGAACGTGTGCAGGGCGATCACCGGCAGCCGCGAGATCAACCTCATGGGCGCCTGCGCCGGCGGCCTGACCATGGCCGCGCTGCAAGGCCACTTGCAGGCCAAGCGCCAGTTGCGCCGGGTCAACAGCGCCACCTACCTGGTCAGCCTGCTCGACAGCCAGATCGACAGCCCGGCCAGCCTGTTCGCCGATGAACAAACCCTGGAAGCGGCCAAGCGCCGCTCCTACCAGCAAGGGGTGCTCGATGGCCGCGAAATCGCCCGGGTGTTTGCCTGGATGCGCCCCAACGACCTGATCTGGAACTACTGGGTCAACAACTACCTGCTGGGCAAGGCGCCACCGGCGTTCGACATTCTCTACTGGAACAACGACAACACCCGCCTGCCGGCCGCGCTGCATGGCGACCTGCTGGACTTCTTCAAGCACAACCCGCTGGCCCATGCCGCGGGCCTTGAGGTGTGCGGCACGCCGATCGACCTGCAGAAGGTCAACGTCGACAGTTTCAGCGTCGCCGGCAACAACGACCACATCACCCCCTGGGATGCGGTGTATCGCTCGGCATTGCTGCTCGGTGGCGACAAGCGCTTCATCCTCGCCAACAGCGGCCATGTACAGAGCATCATCAACCCACCGGGCAACCCCAAGGCGCATTACGTCGACAACTCGCGCCTGAGCAGTGACCCGCGGGCCTGGCTCTACGATGGCAAGCAGATCGACGGCAGTTGGTGGCCGCAGTGGCTGGAATGGATTCAAGCGCGCTCCGGCGCCCAACGCGAAACCCTGATGGCCCTTGGCAACCAGCACTACCCTCCCATGGACCCCGCGCCCGGCAGCTACGTCCAGGCGCGCTGAACAAGAAGAACGGATGAAAACCCGCGACCGTATCCTCGAATGTGCCCTGCAGTTGTTCAACCGCCAGGGCGAGCCGAATGTCTCGACCCTGGAGATTGCCAACGAGATGGGTATCAGCCCGGGCAACCTCTACTACCACTTCCACGGCAAGGAGCCGCTGGTGCTGGGGTTGTTCGAACGTTTCGAGGAGGAGCTCACGCCACTGCTCGACCCGCCGCTGGAAGTGCGCCTGGATGCCGAGGACTACTGGCTGTTCCTGCACTTGATCGTCGAGCGCATGGCCCAGTACCGCTTCCTGTTCCAGGACCTGTCGAACCTGACCGGGCGCTTGCCCAAGCTGGCTCGCGGCATGCGCAACCTGCTCAACGCCCTCAAGCGCACCCTGGCGGCGCTGCTGGCCAGCCTCAAGGCGCAGGGCCAGGTGCTCAGCGATACTCGGGCGTTGGGGCAGCTTGTTGAGCAGATCACCCTGACGCTGCTGTTCTCGCTCGATTACCAGCGGGTGCTGGCCCGTGAAGGTGAGGTGGGGGTGGTGGTGTATCAGGTGATGATGCTGGTGGCGCCGCACCTGGAGGCGGGCTCGCGGCATGCAGCCGAGCAGTTGGCGCTAAGGTATCTGGAGGGCTGAAAGCACGCGGGGCAAGTCGGGTCGCCGCACCGCCGCTCCCACAAAATCCTGTGGGAGCGGCGGTGCGGCGACCCGACTTGCCCCGCGATAAAGCCAGTATCAGGACTGGCTGATCGGGCTTACCGGTGCCAATGGCGCCACAGAGGCCGGTGCAGCACTGGCTACCGATGCCGGGCTTGGCGCCGGTGCAGCGCTGGCCGCAGGTGCCGCCGGCTTCGCTGCTGCAGGTTTAGCTGCTGGCTTGGCCGCTGGCTTCTTCACTGCCGGTTTCTTCGCCGCAGCCGGTTTGGCTGCTGGCTTGGCCGCAGGTTTAGCCGCTGCGGTTTTCGCCGCTGGCTTGGCTGCAGGTTTAGCCGCTGCAGTTTTTGCTGCAGGTTTCGCCGCCGCTTTCGGTGCAGCCTTGGCCAATGGCTTGGCCGCAGCCTTGCTCGCTGCCGGCTTTTTCGAGATAGGCGTCACCGATGCACCGGTCAGCTTCTCGATCTGCTTGGTCAGCGTGTCGACCTGCTTGTGCAGGGCGGCGACTTCATTGCGGCTCGGAACGCCCAGACGCGAAATGGCACTGTTCAGGCGCTTGTCGAAAGCCTCTTCGAGCTCGCCCCATTTGCCCAGCGCGCGATCTTTGACATCACTGACCCGAGAGCTAGCCGATTTCGCAGTAGCCTTGGCCGAGTCGACCGAACTCTTGGCTAGCTTCTCAGCTTTCTCACCATCCTTGACCAGGGTGTCGAACAGCTTGCTGCCATCCGCATCGATCTTGGAGTAGATACCCAAACCAGCCAGCCAGATCTTGCGGGAATACTTCTCGATCCCCCCGACCCAGGAGCTGCCTTCTTTCTCAGTATTCTTCTTGCCAGCCATCCCGCTCTCCTTATTGTTTACGTGCGACACGTTCAAGCAATGCCGTGAGCTCATCGAGCTTGGCAGAGAGTGCCTCCACGTCATGTTTAGACGGAATGCCGATGCGATTCAAGGCGCTTGCGACCCGCGTGTCGAAAGCCTTTTCGATTTTGTCGAGTTGAACCTCGACCTTGCCCTTGACGCTGGTCAGCTCGCCCTTCACCGAATCAATCTCGGAGTTGGCAGCATCGACCTTCGCATCGAGTTTTTTCTTGCCGCGTTGTTCTACCGATTCGCCGGCCTTGACCAGCTCTTTAAGGTAGTCGGCACCTTCCTGACCTACCCGGGTGTAAGCCCCCAGGCCTGCCAGCCAGATCTTGCGCGCGTAGCCGCGCACCTCACCCAACCTGCGCTGGGCGTCGTCTTTTTTCTTCAGGATCACTTTGGCCATGCTCTGCACCTCACGCTCTGAACGGAAATGGAGGAACTGCCCACGGAAGTTGGGCCTGAGCACAAGGTAGGGGGGAAAATTAGAATTGGCACACTAATAAAGGGGCAGCGGCAAGCTTCAAGCTTCAAGCGGCAAGAAAGGGCAGCGGTGATCTTGAAACCGTCGCCCCCTCCCATTCACCGCGAAGCACTTGCAGCTTGCAGCTTGCAGCTTGAAGCTCCCCCCTTGAGCCGCTAGGCGAGCGCCTTATCCAGCGCCCGCTCGATCTCGCTCTTGATGGTCCCGCTCATCATCGACAGCATCATGCCCAGCTTCAGCTCGACCTTGATGCTGTCCTCGCCAATCAGCACGCTGCCGTTGGCACCACTGCGCTTGACCTCGACCCGGTCGCCGTGCCAGCTGGCCTTGAGGTCGTATTCGCGGGCCAGCTTGTCGACCAGGGCTTCGGCCTTTTGCCGGGCCGCGTCGCGGCCCAGGCTGTGTTTGCGTTCAACGCTGATCTGGGTCATTCATTCAATCCTGGGTTCGAAGGCATACTTATATTATGCCCGCGCCCCACCTGCGACACACCCCGCCAAGACAAATCCGACCGTACGCCCTAGAATGGCCAGTAATTTTTTCCGGTGAAGCGATATGAACGATCAGCGCAAAGGCGACCACGCCGAACCCACCACCCACTTCGGCTACAAGAACGTGCCGGAAAGCCAGAAGGCCGAGAAAGTCGCCGAGGTGTTCCACTCGGTGGCGGCCAAGTACGACCTGATGAACGATGTGCTCTCCGGCGGCATGCACCGCCTGTGGAAGCGCTTCACCATCGAGCTGTCGGGCGTGCGCCCGGGTAACCGGGTGCTCGACATCGCCGGCGGCACTGGCGACCTGGCGGCCAAGTTCTCGCACCTGGTCGGCCCTACCGGCCAGGTGGTGCTGGCCGACATCAACGAGTCGATGCTCAAGGTCGGTCGCGACCGCCTGCTCGACCGCGGCGTGGCAGGCAACATCGAGTTCGTCCAGGCCGACGCCGAAAAACTGCCATTCCCGGACAACCACTTCGACTGCGTGACCATCGCCTTCGGCCTGCGCAACGTCACCCACAAGGAAGACGCCATCCGCTCCATGCTGCGGGTGCTCAAGCCCGGTGGCCGGTTGCTGGTGCTGGAATTCTCCAAACCGACCAACAAGCTGATGTCCAAGGTCTACGACGCCTACTCGTTCGCCTTCATGCCGCTGGCCGGCAAGCTGATCACCAACGACTCGGAAAGCTACCGCTACCTGGCCGAATCGATCCGCATGCACCCCGACCAGGAAACCCTCAAGGCGATGATGGTCGAGGCCGGCTTCGATCGCGTCACCTACCACAACATGACCAGCGGCATCGTCGCCCTGCACCGGGGAATCAAGCCCTGATGCTCCTGGCCGGCCTGCTCGCCAGCGTCGAACACGGCCTCAACCGTGTTTTGCGCCTGGACAGCACAGCGCTGCCGCGCTTGAGCCCGCTGGACGGCAAGGTGATTGCCATCGACTGCCGCCAGCCGGCCTTGCAGCTGTTCATCCTGCCCAGCGACGAAGGCCTGATGCTCGCCGCGCACTGGGCCAATGAGGCTGACTGCACCTTGCGTGCGCCGGCCAGCAGCCTGGTGCGCCTGGCCCTGAGCCAGGACAAGAGCGCGGTGCTGCACAGCCCGCAGGTCGAGCTTGAAGGCGATAGCGCGGTGCTGCTCGATCTGGTCGCGGTGCTGCAGGACCTGGAGCTTGACTGGGAGTACGAAGTCTCCCGCTGGCTGGGGCCGATCGCCACGCAGTTGCTCAGCGGCCATTTGCGCAGCCGCGCCAACTGGACCCGCCAGGGCCTGGCGGCGCTCAACCAGAACCTCTCCGAGTACCTCGCCGAAGAGGCCCGGACCCTGGTAGGCCAGCGCGAAGCCGAAGCCCGTTTCAGCGAACTCGACACGCTAAAAGTCGATATTGAACGCCTTGAGGCGCGCATCGAGCGCCTTGCCCGATCCCTTGATACCAGCGATAACGCATGAAGCTGCTTGCCGTCCGCCGTCTGTTGCGCATCCAGCGCGTCGTGATTCGTTACCGTCTCGATGACCTGCTGTTCGCCCTGCCCCTGCCCTGGTGGCTGATGGGCCTGCGCTATGCCATGCCCTGGCGCTGGCTGCCGCGCAAAGAGCTGGAGCTCAGCCGTGGCGCGCGCCTGCGCCTGGCGCTGCAGGACCTGGGGCCGATCTTCATCAAGTTCGGCCAGTTGCTGTCGACCCGCCGCGACCTGCTGCCCGAAGACATCGCCGACGAGCTGATGCTGCTGCAGGACCGGGTGCCGCCGTTCGATCCGCAAAAAGCCATCGCCCTGATCGAAGAACAGCTCGGGGCGAAGATCAGCGAGGTGTTCAGCCGCTTTGACGTCGAGCCACTGGCTTCGGCATCGGTGGCCCAGGTACACGCGGCCAAGCTCAAGAGCGGCGAAGAGGTGGTGGTCAAGGTGGTGCGCCCGGGCCTCAAGCCGGTCATTGCCCAGGACCTGGCCTGGCTGTTCCTGATTGCTCGCGGCGCCGAACGGGTTTCGGCCGATGCACGCCTGCTGCACCCGGTGGAAGTGGTCAACGACTACGAAAAGACCATCTACGACGAACTCGACCTGTTGCGCGAAGCGGCCAACGCCAGCCAGCTCAAGCGTAACTTCGAAGGCTCGGAGATGATGTACGTGCCCCAGGTGTACTGGGACTGGTGCCGGCCTAAAGTGCTGGTGATGGAGCGCATCTACGGTATTCAGGTCACTGACCTGGCGACCCTGGCCGACCAGCGCACCGACATGAAGATGCTCGCCGAGCGTGGCGTGGAGATCTTCTTCACCCAGGTCTTTCGCGACAGCTTCTTCCATGCCGACATGCACCCAGGCAACATCTTCGTCAGCACGGTCAAGCCGTGGAGCCCGCAGTACATTGCCATCGACTGCGGCATCGTCGGCAGCCTGACCCCCGAGGACCAGGACTACCTGGCACGCAACCTGTTTGCCTTCTTCAAGCGCGACTACCGCCGTGTGGCGCAGTTGCACATTGACTCGGGCTGGGTACCGGCACAGACCAAACTGAATGAATTCGAAGCGGCGATCCGCACCGTGTGCGAGCCGATCTTCGAAAAACCGTTAAAGGATATTTCTTTCGGCCAGGTGCTGATGCGCCTGTTCCAGACCGCGCGGCGCTTCAACATGGAAGTCCAGCCGCAGCTTGTTCTGTTGCAGAAGACCCTGCTCAACATCGAAGGCCTGGGCCGCCAGCTGTACCCGGACCTGGACCTGTGGACCACCGCCCAGCCGTTCCTCGAGCGCTGGATGCGCGAACGGGTCAGCCCCAAGACCCTGCTGCAGAACCTGCATGGCCAGGTCGAGCAGATCCCGCACCTGGCCGGCATGACCCGCGACCTGCTCGAACGCATGTCGCAGCCGCACCTGGCCGACCCGCCCGCGACCTGGCAGCCGAAGAACGATCACTGGGCCCTGCGCCTGCTCGGTGCCGGGCTGCTCGGCGGCGGCGCCACCCTGGCTGCCGGCGCGGTCAGCCTCAGCGCTCCCGCTGCCTGGCCTGCCTGGTTGATGCTGGCCGCTGGCCTCTACCTGATCGTGCGTCGATAGCCAGCCGGGCTGCTGGCTGGCACACTAGCACAAGGGTTCGGCAAAGGATCGGACCCGGCTTTGGAGTCGAAAATGAAAGACTGGCTGGACGAGATCAACTGGAACAGCGATGGCCTGGTACCGGCTATCGCCCAGGACCACAAGACCGGGCGCGTGCTGATGATGGCCTGGATGAACCGCGAAGCGCTGGCGCTGACCGCCGCCGAGCAGCGGGCCATCTACTGGTCACGTTCGCGTGGCAAACTGTGGCGCAAGGGCGAAGAATCCGGCCACGTGCAAAAGCTGCACGAAATGCGCCTGGACTGCGACGCCGACGTGATCATCCTGATGGTTGAACAACTGGGTCATATCGCCTGCCATACCGGCCGCGAGAGCTGCTTCTACCGGGTCTTCGACAACGGTGAGTGGAAGACCGTCGATCCGGTCATCAAGGACCCGCATGCCATCTACAGCGCAGGACATTGACATGAGCGACACCCTGACCCGCCTGGCCGAAGTACTGGAAGCGCGCAAAGGCGCCGAGCCCGACAGCTCGTACGTGGCCAGCCTGTATCACAAGGGCCTGAACAAGATTCTGGAAAAGCTCGGCGAAGAGTCGGTCGAGACCATCATCGCCGCCAAGGATGCCGCCCACAGCGGCGACTGCAGCGATGTCATCTACGAGACCGCCGATCTGTGGTTCCATAGCCTGGTCATGCTCGCCCAACTGGGCCAGCACCCGCAGGCGGTGCTGGACGAACTGGACCGCCGTTTCGGCCTGTCCGGGCACGCCGAGAAAGCAGCGCGTCAGCCGTCGGCCTAACTGAATTATTTCGAGGGATTGCACCATGGGTATTTTTGACTGGAAACACTGGATCGTCCTGCTGGTCGTGGTCGTACTGGTGTTTGGTACCAAGAAGCTGAAGAACTTCGGCAGCGACCTGGGCGAGTCGATCAAGGGCTTCAAGAAAGCCATGAACGAAGAAGAGACCAAGCCGGCCGAACAGACACCCCCTCCGGTGCAACCCGTCCAGCCGCAGGCCACGTCGCCGCTGAACCAGCCGCAGACCATCGATGGCCAGGCCCACAAGGTCGAAGAGCCGATCAGGAAAGATTGATCAATGTTCGGGATCAGCTTCAGCGAACTGTTGCTCGTGGGCCTGGTGGCCCTGCTGGTGCTCGGCCCCGAGCGCCTGCCGGGCGCCGCGCGTACCGCCGGGCTGTGGATCGGCCGGCTCAAGCGCAGCTTCAATACGATCAAGCAGGAGGTCGAGCGTGAAATCGGCGCCGATGACATCCGTCGTCAGTTGCACAACGAGCACATCCTCTCCATGGAGCAGGAAGCGCGCAAGATCCTCAACCCCAACAGCGTGACGCCTGAGCCGCCTGCAACCCCGGTTGCCCATGGCGAAAGCGCCCCGGCGCCAACACCAAGCAGCAGCGAAACCACGCCGCCAGCCGCCAGCGCGCCCACCGAACCGACACAGCCCCCGCGAGCCCCATGAGCGATATTCCGGAAAACGACCAGCCGATGCCGCTGGTTTCGCACCTCACCGAGTTGCGTACACGCCTGCTGCGCTGCGTCGCGGCCATCTTCCTGATCTTCGCCGGGCTGTTTTCCTTCGCGCAGCAGATCTACACCCTGGTCTCGGCGCCGTTGCGCGAGCACCTGCCGGCCAACGCGACGATGATCGCCACCGACGTCGCCTCGCCGTTCCTGACGCCGTTCAAGCTGACCATGATCGTCTCGCTGTTCCTGGCCATTCCGTTGATCCTCCAGCAGATCTGGGGCTTCATCGCGCCGGGCCTGTACCGCCATGAAAAGCGCATCGCCATTCCGTTGCTGGTGTCGAGCATCATCCTGTTCTACGCCGGCATGGCCTTTGCGTATTTTCTGGTGTTCCCGCTGATCTTCGGCTTCTTCGCCAGCGCCACCCCGGAAGGGGTGTCGATGATGACGGACATTTCCAGCTACCTGGACTTCGTCATGACCCTGTTCTTCGCCTTCGGCGTGGCCTTCGAGATCCCAGTGGCCGTGGTCCTGCTGGTGTGGATCGGCGTGGTCGATGTGAAGTACCTGCGAAAGATCCGCCCGTACGTGATCATTGGCTGCTTCGTAGTCGGCATGATCCTGACCCCGCCGGACATCTTCTCGCAGACCCTGCTCGCCGTGCCGATGTGGCTGCTGTTCGAGATCGGCGTGCTGTTTGGCGGGCTGATCCGCAAGCGTAGCGAGCACCCTGAAGACGCTGCCGATGACCATAACGACCAGCCGCCAGCGACTCAGCCGTGAACCTGCTGTTACTTGAAGAGGCCGATTTCATCGCGGCCGATCGCGTGGTGCTGGCTGACCGGCGCTTTACCCACATGCAGGAAATCCACCGCGTGGCGGTGGGCGATACCCTGCGCGTCGGGCGTATCGGCGGGCTGATGGGCCAGGCCGTGGTACTGCGCCTGGAAGGCCATGAAGCCGAGCTCAGCGTCAGCTTCGACCAGCCACCACCGGCCAAGCTGCCGCTGACTTTGGTGCTGGCCCTGCCACGGCCGAAAATGCTCCGTCGGGTGTTCCAGACCGTCGCCACCATGGGCGTGCCAAAGCTGATCCTGGTCAACAGCTACCGGGTCGAGAAAAGCTTCTGGCAAACCCCGTTCCTCGAGCCCGAAGCCATCCGCGAACAGCTGATCCTCGGCCTTGAGCAGACCCGCGATACCGTGCTGCCCGAGGTGATCATCGAGAAGCGCTTCAAGCCATTTGTCGAAGACCGCCTGCCGGCCATTGCGCAAGGCACCCTCGGCCTGGTCGGCCATCCAGGCCCGTACCCGCCCTGCCCGCGCGGGCTGAACGAGCCGGTTACCCTGGCCATTGGCCCGGAAGGTGGCTGGATTCCCTACGAGATCGACCTGCTGGGCAAGGCCGGGCTGAACCCGGTACAACTCGGCGAACGCATCCTGCGCGTGGAAACAGCGGTCACCGCCCTGCTCGCCCGTCTGTTCTGACTTCAGTTTTGCCGCTCCAGGCCGATGCATTGGCACCAGAAAAATAATCGCCTCTGCCGATCGCAATGGAGTCCCACCATGTACCGTTGGTTAGCCCAGCACCTGGGTAACGTGAGCGTCAATCTCAAACTCGGCATCGGCTTCGGCCTGGTCCTGTTGCTGACCCTGGCCATTACCCTGACCGGCTGGCAGGGCCTGAACGGCATCAGCAACCGTGGCGACACCCTGGGCGGGATTTCCCAGGTGCACCAGGCCACCCTCGAACTGCGCATTGCCCGCCAGGGCTTCCAACTCAAAGGCGACGAGGCCGCGGCGCAGAACCTCAACAATGCCCTGGCTGCGCTTGAGCGCCAGTTGCAAGCGGTCGACCAACGCATCGTCCTGCCCGAGAACCGCCGTCGCATCGAGCAGCAGCACGAAGCCGTGCGCCAGTACCGCCAGGCGCTAAGCAGTGCCGACAAGGCCGCCCAACAGCGCGAAGCCGCTCGTGCCGTGCTCGGCAGCAGCGCCGACGAGGCCGCGGCGTTGATCGCCCAGGTCGAGCAACAACTGCTCAGCGGCAGCGACCTGAACCTGTTCAACAGCGTGGTCGGTGCCAGCAAGCTGCTGCAACAGGCGCGCTTCCAGGTCCGTGGCTACACCTACAGCGGCAAGCCCGAATTCCAGCACACTGCGCTGGAGGCCATCGACCAGGCCACCTCGCAGCTCAAGACCCTGGCCGAAGTACTGCCGGCCAGCTACACCAGCAACTTCAACCAGGCCGCCCGCGCCCTGGGTAACTACCGCGGCGCCGTGGTCGAGTTCGGCAATGCGCAAAACGCCTCCGAGCAGGCCGCTCAACAAATGGTTGTCTTGGGCCAGAACCTGATCGAGCAGAGCCAGCAACTGACCAGCACCCTTACCACCCTGCGCGATGACGAGTCGCAACACGCCAAGTCGATGCTGGCCCTGGCCACCGTGCTGGCCTTGCTGTTCGGCCTGCTGGCCGCCTGGGCGATTACCCGGCAGATCATTATCCCCCTGCGTCAAACCCTCAATGCCGCCGACCGGGTTGCCAGTGGCGACCTGCGCCACGACCTCAAGATCGACCGCCGTGACGAGCTGGGCCAGTTGCAGCGCAGTATGCAGCGCATGACCGTGAGCCTGCGCGAATTGATCGGCGGCATCGGCGACGGCGTCACCCAGATTGCCAGCGCCGCCGAAGAACTGTCGGCGGTCACCGAGCAGACCAGTGCCGGGGTCAACAATCAAAAGGTCGAGACCGACCAGGTGGCCACCGCCATGAACGAAATGGCCGCCACCGTACAAGAGGTCGCACGTAACGCCGAGGAAGCCTCGGAAGCGGCGGTGATGGCCGATCAGCAGGCCCGCGAAGGTGATCGAGTGGTCGGCGAAGCCATCGCCCAGATCGAGCGCCTGGCCAGCGAGGTCAACCACTCCAGCGAAGCCATGGGCCAGCTCAAGGCCGAAAGCGACAAGATCGGCAGCGTGCTCGATGTGATCAAGTCAGTCGCCCAGCAAACCAACCTGCTCGCCCTCAACGCCGCCATCGAAGCTGCCCGCGCCGGGGAAGCCGGGCGTGGCTTCGCCGTGGTCGCCGATGAAGTACGCAGCCTGGCACAACGCACCCAGCAGTCCACCGAAGAGATCGAACAGTTGATCGCCGGCCTGCAGAACGGCACCCAGCAGGTTGCCACGGTAATGGACGCCAGCCGCGGCCTGACCGACAGCAGCGTCGAGCTGACTCGCCGCGCCGGCACCTCGCTGGAAACCATCACCCGCACCGTGTCGTCGATCCAGGCGATGAACCAGCAGATCGCTGCGGCAGCCGAGCAGCAAAGCGCGGTGGCCGAAGAAATCAACCGTAGCGTGATGAATGTGCGGGATGTGTCGGACCAGACCTCGGCCGCCAGTGAAGAGACGGCGGCGTCGAGCGTTGAGCTGGCGCGGTTGGGGACGCATCTGCAGACGCTGGTCGGCAAGTTCCAGCTGTAGAAAGCATCGCGGGGCAAGCCCGCTCCTACCGGTCTGGTGGGAGCGGGCTTGCCCCGCGATGGGGCCCTAAAGCACCTGCCGCAAAAACGCCTGGGCGCGCAGGTCCTTGGGCGAGGTGAAGAACGCCTCCGGCGGCGAATCTTCCAGCAGCTTGCCGTGATCGAAGAACAGCACCCGATCCGCCACTTCCCGGGCAAAGCCCATTTCGTGGGTGACGCAAACCATGGTCATGCCTTCCAGGGCCAGGGTTTTCATCACATCCAGCACTTCGCCGACCATTTCCGGGTCGAGCGCCGATGTCGGCTCATCGAACAGCATCACCTTGGGGTCCATGGCCAGGGCCCGGGCGATCGCCACCCGTTGCTGCTGACCGCCGGACAGGCGTGACGGGTACTCGTTGGCCTTCTGGCCAATCCCGACCTTCTCCAGCAACGCCCGGGCCTTGGCCTCGCGCTCGACCTTGCCACGCTTGCGCACGACCTTCTGCGCCAGGCACAGGTTCTCCAGCACGGTCATGTGCGGGAACAGGTTGAAATGCTGGAACACCATGCCCACTTCACGGCGGTAGGCGTTGACGTCGGTCTTCGGGTCGGCCAGCTGCAGGCCATCGATGGCCACGGTGCCTTCATCGAACGACTCCAGGCCATTGAGGCAGCGCAGGAAAGTCGACTTGCCCGAGCCCGAAGGGCCAAGTACCACCAGCACTTCGCCCTTGGCCACGTTGGTGCTGACGTGATCGACCGCACGCACCACCTGCCCGCGGGTATCGAAGACTTTTACCAGGTCACGGACTTCAATCACTTTGCGCAAGCCTCCGCTCAAGCCGGCTGGCCATGTGCGACAGCGGCAGGTTGATCAACAGGTACAGACCGGCGACGCAGAACCAGATCTCGAACGTCGAGAACGAGGTGGTGATCGCCTCGCGACCGCTTTTGGTCAGTTCGGTGATGGCGATCACCGAGACCAGCGAGGTGTCCTTGACCAGGCTGATGAACTGCCCGGCCAGCGGCGGCAGCACGCGTTTGAAGGCTTGCGGCAGCACCACATGGCGCATCGACTGACCGGCGCTCAGGCCCAGCGAACGGGCGGCTTCACCCTGGCCCTTGGCGATCGACTGCACACCGGCGCGGACGATCTCGGCGACATAAGCGCCGGTGAACAGCGCCAGCGCCGCCACCCCGGCAAACTCCCGGGACAGGTTGAGCACAGTGCCGATGAAGAAGTAAAAGATGAAAATCTGTACCAGCAACGGCGTGCCGCGCACCAGCTCGACGTAGACCGTCGACAGGTCACGCAGGGTCGGGTTGTTCGACAGCCGGCAAAGCCCGGCAAACAGGCCGATCAGCAGCCCCAGCACGCCGGAGGCGATCGAGATCCATACGGTGGTCCACAGGCCCCAGGCCAACGGCCCGGCAGCCCAGTGATGGGTAACGCCGATCAGGTCGCCTTCGGCCACATCGTCGCCGCGCGACAGCTGCACGCTGGCCTGCTCGACCTCGAAGACCTGCTCGCCACCGCTCTCGTCACGTACGGTGACGCTGGCCATGTCGCCTTTGCTGACGATGGCTTCGATGGTGCCGTTTTCGCTGACGCGTTGGGCGACTTCAGCCTGGTAGGCGAAATACTGCGGCACCCGGTTCCAGCGCCACTCGTAGGAAATCATCGAGGTCGCGTAATACAGGCTGACCGCCAGGCCGATCAGGACCAGCGCGGTCAGCCCGTGCCAGGGCCACTGGGCTTTCTTGTGTTTGATCACGTGAGGGTACTTCCGTAAAAGCGAACGCGCAGGGCCAGCCTGCGCGTCGGGTTTCAAGCCAGGCGTGGTGCCTCGGCCTTATTCCATGTCCTTGAGCCAGGCGGTGTCCTTGAACCACTTGTCGTGGATTCGATCGTAGGTACCGTCGTGCTTGATCTGGTGCAGGAAGTTGTTGATGAAGTTCAGGCTGTCGTAATCGCCCTTCTTCAGGCCGAAGGCCAACGGTTCGAAGGTGAACGGCTTGTCGAGGAACAGCAGCTTGCCGGCGCCGGCCTTGTTCACCGCCACGACGTTGTATGGGGCGTCGTAGACAAAGGCATCGGCCTTGCCGTTGACCACGTCCATCACCGCTTCCTGCTCGTTGTCGTAGCCGTGGTACTTGGCCTTGCCGATCAGTTTCTTGGCGACCATCTCACCGGTGGTGCCAAGCTTGGAGGTCAGGCGGTACTTCTCGTTGTTCAGGTCTTTGTAGGACTTGATCTCTTCAGCCAGTTCCTTGCGAATCAGCAGGGTCTGGCCGACCACGATGAAGGGCTCGCTGAAGTTCAGCTTGAGGTTGCGTTCCTGGGTCAGGGTCATGCCGCTGCCGATCATGTCGAACTTGTCGGTCATCAGCGCCGGGATAATGCCGTCGTAGGCGGTGGAGACCATCTCCAGCTTGACGCCCATGGACTTGGCCATGGCCTTGAGGATATCGACCTCGAAGCCGATGATCTCACCGCGCTTGTTGGTCATCTGGAACGGCATGTAGGTAGGGTCCATGCCGACACGCAGGGTGCCGCGCTTGACCGCGTCATCGATAGCACCGGCCGCCTGCGCGGCACTTACCGCAACCAGCGCCGTGACGCCGACCAGCAGCATCGACAGATACTTCTTAATCATCACCAGATCCCCTAGCAGGAAAGCTCGAATTTTATTGTTGGCGCGAACCGTCCTATTCAGACGGGTGCGAGATATTCGGGGAGGGATGCTAACGCATGAACGGCACGGTACATATAGCCGAAGACGACTTTGTTACCCATTGATCCCAGAAAAAACATCGCCGGCAACGCCGGCTCCCACAAGGTCAGTTGTGCATACAACCCTGTGGGAGCCGGCGTTGCCGGCGATTGCTTGAGCCGATCAGGCGATCAGGCACTGGCCAGCGAAGGCTGTACGGCAGGCTCCGGATGCAGGGGCAGCAGCGGCGAGTGCGGGTCGTTGGCGATCGACTGACGCCAGACGCCCAGCCAGGCCTCGTTCTGCTCATCCCAGACAGCTGTGTGCAGACGTGCCAGGGCGACCGGGTCGCTGAGCAGGGCCAGACGGGTATTGCCATCCAGACCGCTCGGGCCGCCGTCCAGGGCCTTGGCGATACGTTCGGCTCGCAGCGCTTCGATTGGCGCCGCGACGCCGTGACGGGCTGTGGCCAAGGCGCAGGCCAGGGCGTTCTGCTGCGGGTCGACCACGGCACGGACGAAGCCGTCGTGCATGGCGTGCCAGCGGTTCTCGTGGGTGTACTGGTCGGTGGCCAGCAGCTCATGAGGCGTGGCGTATTCCTCGGGAATCAGGAACAGGCTCTCGTCCTTGGCACGCAGGCCCAGGTGCACACGGCTGGAGATCACCGACACCGGGATCGACAGCATCAGCGAACCGACGATCGGCACCAGCCACCACAAAAAGCTCGGGTTCAGCCAGGCCACCAGCAGCGCCCAAGCCACACCCAGCAGGGTTTGCGGGCCATGGCGGCGTACCGCTTCACTCCACGGGGTGGAGTCATCGTCACGTTGCGGCGAGTTCCAGGTCGCGGCCCAGCCGAGGAACGCGGCAAGCACGAAGCGGGTGTGGAAGATCATCCGCACTGGCGCCAGGAGCATGGAGAAGAGCATCTCCAGCAGCATCGACAGGGTGACCTTGAAGCGCCCGCCAAACTCTTTCGCACCCTTGGCCCAGATCAGGATGACACTGAGCAGCTTGGGCAGGAACAGCAGCACGATAGTGGTGGAGAACAGCGCGATGGCCTTCTCCGGGTGCCACTGCGGCCACAGCGGGTAGAGCTGGCGTGGTTCGAGGAAGTACTGCGGCTCCATCAGGGTATTGGTCGCCAGCAACGCGGTCGACAATACCAGGAAGAAGAACCACAACGGTGCCGACAGGTACGACATCACCCCGGTGAGGAACACCGCACGGTGCACCGGGTGCATGCCTTTCACCAGGAACAGGCGGAAGTTCATCAGGTTGCCGTGGCACCAGCGCCGGTCGCGCTTGAGCTCATCGAGCAGGTTCGGCGGCAGTTCTTCGTAGCTGCCCGGCAGGTCGTAGGCAATCCACACGCCCCAGCCAGCCCGACGCATCAGCGCCGCTTCAACGAAGTCGTGGGAAAGGATCGCACCGGCAAACGCGCCCTTGCCCGGCAACGGCGCCAGGGCGCAGTGCTCGATGAAGGGCTTCATGCGGATGATCGCGTTGTGGCCCCAGTAGTGCGACTCACCAAGCTGCCAGAAGTGCAGGCCAGCGGTGAACAGTGGACCGTAGACGCGGGTGGCGAACTGCTGCATGCGCGCATACAGGGTATCCATGCCCGAGGCTTTCGGCGCGGTCTGGATGATCCCTGCGTCCGGGTTGGCCTCCATCAGGCGCACCAGGCTGGTCAGGCATTCGCCACTCATCACGCTGTCGGCGTCGAGCACCACCATGTAGCGGTAATCGCCCCCCCAGCGACGGCAGAAGTCGTCGAGGTTGCCGCTCTTGCGTTTGACCCGGCGGCGACGGCGACGGTAGAAGATCCGCCCGAAGCCCTTGGACTCGCGGCAGACTTCCAGCCAGGCCTGTTGCTCGGCCACGGCGATGTCGGTGTCGTTGGTGTCGCTGAGCACGAAGAAGTCGAAACGGTCGAGGTCACCGGTTGCGGCCACCGACTCGAAAGTCGCCCGCAGGCCAGCGAATACCCGCGGCACGTCTTCGTTGCAGATCGGCATGACGATCGCAGTGCGAGCACCGGCTTCGATCGGCTCGTTGCCGGCACTGCTGCCGGAGATCCGGTACTTGTCACGCCCGGTAAGCAACTCCAGAAAGCCCATCAGCGCGGTCCAGAAACCCGCCGAGACCCAGCAGAAGAGGATACCGAAAAGGACCAGGATGCTGGTCTGCAGCGCATACGGCCAGACTTGCGTGGCGGTTTGCAGCAGCGGTTGGTGCATGACTTCGGCGAGGTCGACGAACGACCAGCCCTGGTACGGCAGGATGCCTTTCATGTACCAGCCGGCGACGATGGTCTGACCGAGCATCAGCGCCAACAGGATGTAGCGGCGCATCGAGCCGACCCAGCGCCAACGGGCCTTGGGCAGCTCGCGTTTTTCCGGCGCCGGCGCGTTGGTGCGGCCGGTCAGGCGGCGCCAGGCGCGGATCAGGATGTTGGTGCGCCACGGCTCGGGGATTACCCGGGTGCGACGGATCGGCGGCGTGGCCTTCAGGCACACTCGGCCGCTACCGTCCACCGCAAGCATCTCGGCGTCTTGCAGGTCTTCGGCGCAGGTCACGTGCAGGCGCTCGCCCACCGAGGCCTGGACGGCCTCGGCAGCTTCGACGCCCGGCTGGGCAGACAGGCGCTGATGCAACTCGCTGAACGAGGAGCAGCGGGCGAGTTCCGCGCGTTGCTCGTCGCTCAGGGGCAGGTGGGCCAGATACTCGCTGAGCGATTCTGGCCGGGTATGGGCATTACTCATCGGCAGGCAACTGATAGCTCCAGGTCTCGGTCAGCACCTGTTCGGTGGTGGCCGGTGCCCCGGTGGTGGACGCCGCATCGGCGGCAGGTTGCTCGGCAGGCTTGTCGGCCTTGGCCTGTTTGGCCGCAGCTTTGTCCTGCTTGCTTGGTTTGGCAGGCTTGGCCGGTTCGACCGGAACATCACGCAGCAGCGCGGCGCGCATTTCCACGGACTTGCTCGGGTCCTTGACCTTCAACCGCAGGGTCAGGCGCCAGCCTTTGATTTGCGGGTTGTAACGCAGGTTGTTCTCGACCACTTCGGCATTGTCGCCGACGCTGATCTGGCTACGCACTGCGGTGTCTTCCGGCAGTTTGCTCAGCACCGGGCCTTCGAAGTCGACCAGGAAGGCCACGCTGCCGTCAGGCTGACGGATCAGGTTGGACTGCTTGACGTCACCGGTCGAGCGCAGGGTCTGCTTGACCCAGCCCAGGTTCGGCGAGTGCAGGTTGGACTCGTCGATGGTCCAGTGCAGGCGGTAGGCGTATTCGAACGGGGTGCCTGGCTCCGGCAGTTTCTCCGGGCTCCAGAAAGCCACGATATTGTCGTTGGTTTCATCGGCGGTCGGGATCTCGACCAGATCGACGGTACCCTTGCCCCAGTCACCCACCGGCTCGATCCAGGCACTTGGACGCTTCTGGTAGTTGTCGTCGAGGTCTTCGAACTGGCTGAAGTCACGCTGGCGTTGCAGCAGGCCAAAACCACGCGGGTTCTCGACGCTGAAGTTGCTCACGGCCAGGTGTTTCGGGTTGTTCAGCGGGCGCCACAGCCACTCGCCGTTACCGGCATGGATCGACAGGCCTTCGGAGTCGTGCAGGGCCGGACGGTAGTTGAGCACCTTGGATGGCTGGTTGCCACCGAACAGGAACATGCTGGTCAGCGGGGCGACACCCAGGCGGCTGACGCGGTCACGCAGGAACACCTTGGACTGCACGTCAACAATGGTGTCGCTGCCCGGACGCAGGGTCAGGCGGTAGGCGCCGGTGGAGCGCGGCGAATCGAGCAGCGCATAGATCACCAGCTGCTTGTCGGTCGGTTTTGGACGCTCGACCCAGAACTCGGTGAACCGCGGGAATTCTTCGCCAGACGGCAATGCAGTGTCGATGGCCAGGCCACGAGCGGACAGGCCATACACATGGCCCTTGCCGACCACGCGGAAATAGCTGGCGCCAAGCAGGGTCATGATTTCATCCTGCTTGTCGGCCTTGTTGATCGGGTACAGCACGCGGAAACCGGCGTAGCCCAGTTTTTCGGTGGCCTTGGCGTCGAACTGCAGGTCACCGAAATCGAAACGGCTCGGGTCGTACTTGATCTCTTTCACCGCCTTGGGGGTGATTTCGTTGATCTTGACCGGCGTGTCGAAATGCATGCCCTGGTGGTAGAAGGACAGCTTGAACGGCGTCTTGTCCTTGGCCCACTCGGCCTTTTCGTTGAGGAAGCGGATCTTCTGGTAGTCCGCGTACTTCATTTCGCGGAACACCGCCGGCAGATTGCTTTTTGGCGCCTCGTACTTCTGCCCGGCAAGATCCTTCGCCTTGGCCGCGACATCGTCAAGGTTGAACGCCCAGAGCTGGCCTGCGCCGAGCAGGCTTACCAGCGTTGCGCCTGCCAACAGGGCCTTGCGCAGCCGAATGCCGGGAGTTCTTGGTGCATTACAGGGACTTACAATCACGAGCAACCCTCGCCGAAAACAGATCATAAAACCAACGGCCAGCGACATATGCCAGGTTGGCGAGCACTGTTCGGACTCCGAAAGGGCACAATGATTCCCCAAACGGTTCCGGACAGTCTCAAGTCAGAGTGAAACGAACCCACGAACGCAGGCCCACATAGCGCGCGATTATCCAGCAGGCCGCGTTACAACGCATCAGGCTGAACAAACTATTTATGCAACCAAACCCCTTGTTTTCCCGCAAACAGGGGTTTTTTGCCATCATATTTGTAACATAAATGTTACCGGGCCATCATTGACCAGGTGCACCTGCATGTCAGCTCCGAACTGACCACTGGCAACCGTCGCGTGCTGGACCTGGGCCTGGGCCAACATATAGTCGAAAAGCTCGGCGCCCAGCGCTGGCGGCGCAGCCGTGGAAAAACTCGGGCGCAGGCCGTTCTGGGTATCGGCGGCCAGGGTGAACTGCGACACCAGCAGCAGGCCGCCGCCAATATCCTTGAGCGACAGGTTCATCTTGCCCTGGGGATCGCTGAACACCCGGTAGTTGAGTAGCTTGTGCAGCAGCTTGTCGGCATGTGCGCGGGTATCGCCGGGCTCGACCGCGACCAGCACCAGCAGGCCCTGGTCGATGGCCCCGACGGTTTTGCCCTCGACATCCACCCGCGCGCCACGCACGCGTTGCAGCAAACCCTTCATGCTTCTTCCAGGGGCAGGTCGAGCAGGCGCCGGGCCATTTGGTCGGCGGCACGCACCAGGGCATCGGTAATGCCCGGCTCGGAGGCCGCGTGACCGGCGTCGCGAATCACCTTCAGCTCACTGTTCGGCCAGGCCTGGTGCAGTTCCCAGGCGTTGTCCAGCGGGCAGATCACGTCGTAGCGACCATGCACGATCACCGCCGGCAGGTGGGCGATCTTGGGCATGTCGCGGATCAACTGGTCCGGCTCAAGGAACGCATTGTTGGTGAAGTAGTGGCATTCGATACGGGCAATCGACAGTGCACGCTGCGGCTCGGAGAAACGGTCGACCACCAGCGGGTTGGGCCGCAGGGTCGCGGTACGTCCTTCCCAGGTCGACCAGGCCTTGGCCGCATGCATCTGGGCAATCTGGTCGTTGCCGGTCAGGCGCTTGTGGAAGGCCTTGACCAGGTCGTCGCGTTCTTCGGCCGGAATCGGTGCGATGTAGTCCTGCCAGTAATCGGGGAACAGGCGGCTGGCGCCGGCCTGATAGAACCATTCGATCTCTTGTGCACGGCACAGGAAGATGCCGCGCAGGATCAGGCCATGTACCCGCTCGGGGTGGGTCTGGGCGTAGGCCAGGGCCAGGGTAGAGCCCCAGGAGCCGCCGAACAGCACCCACTTCTCGATCCCCAGGTGCTTGCGAATGCGCTCCAGGTCTTCGACCAGGTGCCAGGTGGTGTTGTTTTCCAGGCTGGCATGCGGGGTCGAACGACCGCAGCCGCGCTGGTCGAAGGTGATGATGCGGTACTGGTTGGGATTGAAGTAGCAGCGGCTCTGGGCATCGCAGCCGGCACCCGGGCCGCCATGGATGAACACCACCGGCAGACCTTCCGGCGAACCGCTCTCATCGACATACAGCACATGCGGTGCTTCCACGGCCAGATCGTGCCGGGCGTAGGGTTTGATCTGCGGGTACAAGGTCTGCATTACGCACTCCGTGTGGGAATTATTCTGCCGTTGGGCATCATAAACCTGAATTGCGCTTAGAGCATGTACCTGTGATGGCTTTGAGGGCCCTATCGCTGGCAAGCCAGCTCCCACAGGTTCGATACACCCTGCGGGAGCTGGCTTGCCAGCGATGAGGTCACCCCCGGCTCAAGCCTGGTAGCGCTCCTTGCCCCACGCCAGCACCGTCTCCAGCAATTGCTGTAACACCACCTGCGTCGGCGCGGCCAGATCCTCGCGGTACTTGAACGGCTCGACCTCTTCCATATAGGTGCTTTGCGCCAGCTCCAACTGCACCGCATGAATGTCGTTGGCCGGGTCACCGTAGTGACGGGTGATATGCCCACCCTTGAAGCGACCATTGAGCACATGGCTGTACTGCTCAAACTTTGCGCAAACGCCCTGCAGCCGCTCAGCCAGCTGCGAGTCGCAACTGGCGCCGTTGAAGGTGCCGAGGTTGAAGTCCGGTAGCTTGCCCTCGAACAGGTGCGGGATGTGCGAGCGGATCGAGTGGGCATCCCACAGCAAGGCATAGCCAAACTGCTCGCGCAGGCGCGCCAGCTCATTGCCGATAGTGTCGTGGTACGGCCGCCAGATCGCTTCCAGGTACCCCGCGCGTTCCTGCGCCGACGGCGCCTGGCCGTCCTTGAACAACGGCTCGCCCTCGAACAGGGTCGCCGGGTAGAGGCCGGTAGTGGCACCGACATACAGCGGCTTGTCGTCGTCCGGGCGGTTCAGGTCGATGACGAAACGCGAATACTCGGCCGCGACCACACTGGCACCCAAGCCACGGGCGAAGTCGTACAGCTGCGGAATATGCCAGTCGGTATCCGGCAGGCTTTGCGCAGGCTCGACCAGGCCCTGCTGCACCGCAGGCGTCAGGCGCAAACCGGCGTGGGGCATGCTGATCAGCAGCGGCAACGTGCCCTGGTGAAAACTCAGTACCTTTTCCATACGGCCTCTCTCAATTGAAAATTTCATGGCCCAGGCGCACCACCCGCTTGGGCAGTTCGCCGCCCAGCCAGTAAGCCAGGTCGGCCGGTCGTTCGATCTGCCAGGCGACGAAGTCGGCCACCTTGCCGGCCTCCAGCGAACCATGGCTATCGCCCAGGCCCAGGGCCGTGGCCGCGTGCAGGGTGACACCGGCCAAGGCTTCTTCCGGGGTCATGCGGAACAGGGTACAGGCCATGTTCAGCATCAGGCGCAGCGACAGCGCCGGCGAAGTGCCAGGGTTGAGGTCGCTGGCAATGGCGATCTTCACCCCATGCTTGCGCAGGGCATCCATTGGCGGCAACTGGGTTTCACGCAGGAAGTAGAAGGCACCGGGCAGCAGCACCGCCACGGTACCGGCCGCCGCCATGGCGATGGCGTCGTCTTCAGTCATGAACTCCAGGTGATCGGCTGACAACGCCTGGTAGCGCGCCGCCAGGCTGGAACCGGCCAAGGACGACAGTTGCTCGGCATGCAGCTTGACCGGCAGGCCCAGCTCCCGGGCCTTGATAAACACCCGCTCGACCTGGGCCGGAGAGAACGCCAGGTACTCGCAGAAAGCATCCACCGCGTCGACCAGGCCCTCGGCGGCCAGGGCCGGGAGCATTTGGTCGCAGATGTGGCTGATGTAGTCGTCTGCGCGATCCTTGTATTCCGGCGGCAAGGCATGGGCGGCCAGGCAGGTGCTGCGCACGGTCAGTGGCAGCTCCTCGCCCAGGCGGCGAATGACCTTGAGCAGCTTGCGCTCGCTGGCCAGGTCCAGGCCGTAGCCGGACTTGATTTCCAGGGTGGTGACGCCATCGCGCATCAGCGCCTGCACGCGCTGGCGGGCGCTGGCGAACAGTTCGTCCTCGCTGGCCGCGCGGGTTGCCCGCACAGTGCTGGCGATACCGCCGCCCTGGGCGGCGATCTCGGCATAGCTGACGCCTTGCAGGCGCTGCTCGAACTCACCGCTGCGGTTGCCGCCAAACACCGTGTGGGTGTGGCAGTCGATCAAACCCGGTGTGACCCAGGCGCCGCCCAGGTCCACGGTTCTGTCAGCGACCAGGGCCGGCAGTTGCTGGCGCGGGCCGATCCACTCGATATGACCGGCGCTGGTGACCATCGCCGCATCCTCGATGATCGAGTAAACGCCTTGCGCCATGCTTGCCACATGGCAGTGCTGCCAGAGGGTTTTCATCCAGAGTCTCCTTGATCAGAGTTGAGAAGGTTCCTGCACCAGCGGCTGCTCGACGGCAACCACCTGTGGCTTGCACCAGAGTTTGTACGCCACCACCAGGAACAGCACCCAGACCACGCCCACCAACAACGCTGCCTGCGTATCCGGGAAGTAGCCGAGTACGCCGAAAACGAACAGCATGAAAGCAATCGCCGCCGCCGGGCCATAAGGCCAGAACGGTACCGGGAATTTCAGCTGGGCGACTTCTTCGCGGCTCATGCTGCGGCGCATGGCAACCTGGGTCACCAGGATCATCAGCCAGACCCACACGGTAGCAAAGGTCGCAATCGAGGCGATCAGCAGGAACACGTTTTCCGGGATCAGGTAGTTGAGCACCACACCGCCGAGCAACGCCGCGCCCATGACCAGTACGGTCATCCACGGCACACCGTGACGGGAGATCTTGGCAAAGCCCTTAGGCGCCTGCCCTTGCTGGGCCAGGCCGTACATCATGCGCCCGGCGCCGAAGATGTCGCTGTTGATCGCCGAGACGGCAGCGGAAATCACCACGATGTTGAGCACGGTCGCCGCCGAACCGATCCCCAGATTGCTGAAGATCTGCACGAACGGGCTGCCCTGGCTGCCAATCTGCGGCCATGGGTACAGGCACATCAGCACGAACAGGGTCAGCACATAGAACAGCAGGATGCGCATCGGCACGGCGTTGATTGCCTTGGGGAGAACGCGCTGCGGGTCCTTGGCCTCACCGGCGGTGATACCGATGATCTCGATACCGCCGAAGGCAAACATCACCACGGCAAACGAGGCGATCAGGCCGCCAATGCCATTGGGCATGAAGCCGCCATGCTCGAACAGGTTGCTGATACCCACGGCGTTATCGGCACCGGCATTGCTCAGGCCGAAGGCCATGATGCCGAAACCGGCCAGGATCATCGCGACGATGGCACCGACCTTGAGCAGCGACAGCCAGAATTCCATCTCGCCGAACACCTTGACGTTGCACAGGTTCAGGCCGCCGATCAGAAAGACGATGCCCAACACCCAGATCCAGCGTGCCACTTCCGGGAACCAGAACCCCATATAGATGCCGAAGGCGGTGACGTCGGCCAGGCAAACGATGATCATTTCAAAGGCATAAGTCCAGCCGAGGATGAACCCCGACATCGGCCCCAGATACGTGCTGGCGTAGTGGCCGAACGAGCCGGATACCGGGTTGTGCACGGCCATTTCGCCCAACGCGCGCATGACCATGAACACTGCCGCGCCACCGATCAGATAAGCCAGCAGCACCGCAGGCCCGGCCATCTGGATGGCCGAGGCCGAACCGTAGAACAACCCGGTGCCAATCGCTGACCCCAGCGCCATGAAACGAATGTGTCGCGCGGTTAGCCCGCGCTTGAGTCCTTGAGCTTGAGATTGCATTTTCGCGTCCTGTTCTTGTTGTAGGCGAAAAGCGGCACGGACCCGAGGGTCCGTGCGGCAGGCGGCTGGCCAGGCAGGCCAGCCCGAGGGGTCACAGGCTAGGCAGGACCTTGGCCGGCAGCAGGCCGGTCAGGCGCCCAGCGGCCAGCAGGGCGATGGCCGCCTCGATGTCCGGGGCGAAGAAGCGGTCTTTCTCGTAGAAGGCGACCTTGCTGCGCAGGGTTTGACGCGCCTGCTCCAGTTTTGGCGAAGTCTTCAGGCCTTCGCGCAGGTCCAGGCCCTGACAGGCGGCCAGCCATTCAACGGCGAGGATGCCGCGCACGTTGTCGCTCATTTCCCACAGACGCTTGCCGGCAGCCGGGGCCATCGACACGTGGTCTTCCTGGTTGGCCGACGTCGGCAGGCTGTCGACACTGTGCGGATGGGCCAGGGCCTTGTTCTCGCTGGCCAGCGCAGCTGCGGTGACCTGGGCGATCATGAAGCCGGAGTTGACCCCGCCATTGGCCACCAGGAACGGCGGCAGCTGGGACATGTGCTTGTCCATCATCAGCGAGATGCGGCGCTCGCTCAGCGAACCGATCTCGGCGATGGCCAGGGCCATGTTGTCGGCGGCCATGGCCACGGGCTCGGCGTGGAAGTTACCACCGGAGATCACATCACCTTCGGCGGCGAACACCAGCGGGTTGTCGGACACGGCGTTGGCTTCGATCACCAGCACTTCGGCGGCCTGGCGGAACTGGGTCAGGCAGGCGCCCATGACCTGTGGCTGGCAGCGCAGCGAGTACGGGTCCTGGACCTTGCCGCAGTTCTCGTGGGAGGCGGAGACTTCGCTGCCGTCACCCAGCAGGTCGCGGTAGCAGGCGGCGGCGTCGATCTGGCCGCGCTGGCCACGGGCTTCGTGAATACGCGCATCGAACGGCGAACGCGAACCCAGCACCGCTTCGACGGTCAGGCCACCGACCGACATGGCCGCGGCGAACAGGTCTTCGCCTTCGAACAGGCCGCGCAGGGCAAAGGCGGTGGACGCCTGAGTGCCGTTGAGCAGCGCCAGGCCCTCTTTGGCCGCCAGGGTCAGCGGCTCAAGGCCGGCAACCGCCAGGGCCTCGGTGGCCGACAGCCATTGGCCGTTGTGGCGCGCCTTGCCTTCACCCAGCAGTACCAGCGACATGTGCGCCAGCGGCGCGAGGTCGCCGGAAGCGCCGACCGAACCCTTGAGCGGGATGTGCGGATAGACTTCGGCGTTGATCAGCGCGATCAGGGCGTCGATCACCTTGCGGCGGATGCCGGAGAAACCACGGCTCAGGCTGTTGACCTTGAGCACCATGATCAGCCGCACCAGGGCATCGTCAATCGGCTGGCCAACGCCGGCGGCGTGGGACAGCACCAGCGAACGCTGGAGGTTTTCCAGGTCGTGGCTGGCGATACGGGTCGAGGCCAACAGGCCGAAGCCGGTGTTGATGCCGTAGGCGGTGCGGTTTTCCGCGAGAATCTGCTCGACACAGGCGACGCTGGCGTCGATCTGCTGGTCAGCGCTGGAGTCCAGCTTGAGTTTTACCGGCTGCTGGTAGATCGCACGCAGCTGAGCCAGGGTCAGGGTGCCGGGCTTGAGGGTCAATTCAGTCACGTTAATGCTCCGTACTCGTGAGGCGAATGCGCCTGCATAGATATCAGTATCAACCATTTACCGCAGATCAGCCTGTGATCATCGGCAGGTTCAAGCCTTGTTCTTTGGCGCAGTCGATGGCGATCTGATAACCGGCATCGGCGTGACGCATGACACCGGTGCCCGGGTCGTTGGTCAGTACGCGGGCGATCCGCTCGGCAGCCTCGTCAGTACCGTCGCAGACGATGACCATGCCCGAGTGCTGGGAGAAGCCCATGCCCACGCCACCACCGTGGTGCAAGGACACCCAGGTCGCGCCGCTGGCGGTGTTGAGCAGGGCGTTGAGCAGTGGCCAGTCGGAGACGGCATCGGAGCCATCCTGCATCGATTCGGTTTCACGGTTCGGGCTGGATACCGAGCCGGAGTCCAGGTGGTCGCGGCCGATGACGATCGGTGCCGACAGCTCACCGCGGCGGACCATTTCGTTGAATGCCAGGCCCAGCTTGGCGCGCTGGCCCAGGCCGACCCAGCAGATACGCGCTGGCAGGCCCTGGAAGCTGATGCGCTCACGGGCCATGTCCAGCCAGTTGTGCAGGTGGGCGTCGTCCGGGATCAGTTCCTTGACCTTGGCGTCGGTCTTGTAGATGTCTTCGGCGTTGCCCGACAGCGCTGCCCAGCGGAACGGACCGATACCACGGCAGAACAGCGGGCGGATGTAGGCCGGTACGAAGCCCGGGAAGTCGAAGGCATTGGTCACGCCCTCTTCCTTGGCCATCTGGCGGATGTTGTTGCCGTAGTCGAAGGTCGGCACGCCCTGCTTCTGGAACTCGAGCATGGCTTTGACGTGTACGGCCATCGATTGCTTGGCGGCCTTGACCACGGCTGCCGGTTCGGTCTGCGCACGCTCGCGGTACTGCTCCCAGGTCCAGCCGGCCGGCAGGTAACCGTTGAGCGGGTCGTGGGCGCTGGTCTGGTCAGTGACCATGTCCGGGCGCACGCCACGCTTGATCAGCTCAGGCAGGATTTCGGCGGCGTTGCCCAGCAGGGCGATGGAAATGGCCTTGCCTTCGGCGGTGTACTTGGCGATGCGCGCCAGGGCGTCGTCCAGATCCTTGGCTTGCTCGTCGACATAACGGCTGCTCAGGCGGAAGTCGATGCGGCTCTGCTGGCATTCGATGTTCAGCGAGCAGGCACCGGCCAGGGTCGCCGCCAGAGGCTGGGCGCCGCCCATGCCACCCAGGCCTGCGGTCAGCACCCACTTGCCCTTGAGGCTGCCGTTGTAGTGCTGGCGACCGGCTTCGACGAAGGTTTCGTAGGTGCCCTGGACGATGCCCTGGCTGCCGATGTAGATCCAGCTACCGGCGGTCATCTGGCCGTACATGGCCAGGCCTTTGGCATCCAGTTCGTTGAAGTGTTCCCAGTTGGCCCAGTGCGGTACCAGGTTGGAGTTGGCGATCAGTACGCGCGGGGCGTTGCTGTGGGTCTTGAACACGCCGACCGGCTTGCCGGATTGCACCAGCAGGGTCTCGTCGTCGTTCAGGTTGGTCAGGCTCTCGACGATCTTGTCGTAGCACTCCCAGTTACGCGCGGCACGGCCGATACCACCGTACACCACCAGCTCTTTCGGGTTCTCGGCCACTTCCGGGTCGAGGTTGTTCATCAGCATGCGCAACGGTGCTTCGGTCAGCCAGCTTTTGGCGGTCAGCTTGTTGCCGCGCGCTGCGCGGATTTCGACGTCACGGTATTTCTTGAAGTTGTTGTCAGTCACGGAAATGGCTCCTCAGCGATCGGTCCAGAGCAACCCAGGCATTGGGTGGGTCATGGCACTTATACAAACACATCTTTACTTGTATGTACAAGCATAGGCAATTGAAATGCCAACTCCTCTCCTGGGTGCTTTCGCGGCGCTAATGCAGGCGCTAGAGCCCCGCAGCACGTGGGCTGTGGCGAGATAAAAAAATTTGAGCCGATGAGTGGTCGAACAACGTGGAGCCGTGGCGTTGCACCACTTTGGGTCAATCGGTAACAGCCCCGGCCGAACCGCTCAGCCGAGGCGTAACAACTTCAGCGAGGGCTCAGCTCGATCAGGCAGCAACGACCCTGGAGGTTCAAGGTCTGCAGGCTATCGGTACCGTCAAGGCGCAAGCAGTCATAACGTCCGAGCACAGGCTCACCCTGCCCGTCCAGCGCCACCTCGACCTGCGAGGCTGCCGCAAACAGCAGCAAGGTCGTCGCCGAACTGAACACCCGCTGGCTGCCATCGAGCCACTGCAGGCGCGCGCGGTAACGCTCGGGGGAATAGATCAGATTGAAATCGCGAATCGAACCGCCGAGCAGGCTGCAACTGACCTGACTCTCGCCCCTGAAGGCAAAGGCATCGAACGGCAACAGCGGGCGCGTCGGCTGACCATCAACCTGCAGGCGCATGCCCTCACCCTCAAGCACGGTGATAATCCGCTGATAACCGGCAAAGCTGGAAAAGCCACCGGACTCGGCGATATCGGCAATCGATAGACGCCAACCGAAACCCTCCAGGCCTGCGCCGCCATCGCGGGTGATTTCTTCGGTGCTGCCGCCGCCGTTCTTCCATGGCATGCGGGGGTAGTCTTTGGCGCGTAAAATCTGCAACTGGCTCATTTGCTGAAGCGTCCTTCCAGACGATGACGGGATCCGGGATGAATCAGACGAGCGGCAGTCACTGGCTGGCGCCCCGACCAGGTACGGCGGCGGATCAGCAGGCACGGCTCGCCTTGTTCGATTTGCAGCAGGCGGCATTCTTCCGGCTCGGCGAGGATCGCTTCGACCACGTGCTCGCCTTCGGTCAGCGGCGCGACCTGGGACAAATAGGCGTAGGGCGTCTGCCGGGTGAAGTCCTGCTTGAGGTAATCGGGTGCCACCGCGGCGTTGACGAAGCGGTCTTCGATTTGCACGGCAACGCCGTTCTCGTAATGCACGATCAGCGAGTGGAACACCCGCTGGCCTTCACGCATGTCCAGGGCCAGGGCGCGCTCGGAACCGGCGGCCTCTTCGGCCAGGACAATCACCTGGCACGTGTGCTGGTGCCCGCGGGCGGCGATCTCGTCGGCAATGTTGTTGACTTCGAACAGCGCCGAGCGGCTCTTGGGTTCGGCAACAAAGGTGCCGACGCCCTGCATGCGCACCAGCAGGCCTTCAGCAGTCAGCTCGCGCAGGGCGCGGTTGATGGTCATGCGACTGAAGCCCAGCTGGTTGACCAGCTCGCTTTCAGACGGCACCCGGTGATGCGGCGGCCAGCTGCCATTCTGGATCTGCTGGGCGATCATTTGTTTGACCCGGGCGTACAGCGGCGCCGGACCCTCGCCCATCTGGGCAACCAGCGCGGAGACAGGAGGTGTCGGCACGGAAAATATCCTTGTTCGATTGAATGAACGGTAGCTTGCCGGAGTTTACCCAGCAGGCAAACGTCTGTATATGTATATACAAATAATCACAATGAGGTGCCGTGCCGATGTCCGTCTTCTTTGCCGAACGTGCTTTGCTGCCTACGGGCTGGGCCGAAAACGTCCGAATCGAGGTCGGCGCCGACGGCCTGCTGACCAGCCTCCAGGCCAACGCCTCGGCCGAAAACGCCGAACGCCTGGCCGGTCCGCTGTTGCCGGGCATGCCCAACCTGCACTCGCACGCCTTCCAGCGCGCCATGGCCGGGCTCGCGGAAGTGGCCGGCAACCCTAACGACAGCTTCTGGACCTGGCGCGAACTGATGTATCGCCTGGTCGGCAAGATCAGCCCTGAACAGCTGCAGGTCATCGCCCGCCAGCTGTACATCGAGATGCTCAAGGCCGGCTACACCTCGGTTGCCGAATTCCACTACGTTCACCACGACACCCAGGGCCAGGCTTACGCCGACCCGGCGGAGCTATCCCTGCGCATCAGCGCGGCGGCGCGCGCCAGCGGCATCGGCCTGACCCTGCTGCCGGTGCTGTACAGCCACTCCGGCTTTGGCGGGCAAGCCCCGAACGAAGGCCAGCGGCGTTTTATCAACAGCACCGAACAGTATCTGAACCTGCAGGCGCGCCTGGCGCCGCTGCTGGCCGAGCAGCCCGCGCAGGCCCTGGGCCTGTGCTTCCATTCCCTGCGTGCGGTGACGCCGGAACAGATTGCCCAGGTCCTGGCCGCCAGCGACAAGGCCTGCCCGGTGCACATCCATATCGCCGAGCAGCAGAAGGAAGTCGACGATTGCCTGGCCTGGAGCGGTCGCCGGCCATTGCAGTGGCTCTATGAGAACACCGAAGTCGATCAGCGCTGGTGCCTGGTCCATGCCACCCATGCCGAACCCGACGAAGTCGAACTGATGGCCCGCAGCCGCGCGGTCGCCGGCCTGTGCCTGACCACCGAAGCGAACCTGGGCGACGGGATCTTCCCGGCGGTGGACTACCTGGCCCGCGGCGGGCGCCTGGGGATCGGCTCGGACAGCCATGTGTCGCTGAGCGTGGTCGAGGAGCTGCGCTGGCTGGAATATGGCCAGCGCCTGCGCGACCAGCGCCGCAATCGCCTGTACCGCGGCGACCAGCCGATGGTCGGGCGCACCTTGTTCGATGCCGCCCTGAGCGGTGGCGCCCAGGCCCTGGGGCAGCCGATTGGCGAACTGGCGGTGGGCAAGCGCGCAGACTGGCTGGTGCTCGATGGCAACGACCCGTACCTGGCGACGGCCAGTGCAGACGGCATTCTCAACCGTTGGCTGTTTGCTGGCGGCGACCGTCAGGTGCGCGATGTGATGGTCAACGGCCAGTGGGTAGTGCGCCAGGGCCGCCATGCCCAGGAAGTAGACAGCGCGCGGGAATTTGCCGGGGTGCTGCGCAGCCTGTTGGGCTGATCCAAAACCGAGGCGAGACTATCGCTGGCAAGCCAGCTCCCACAGGGATTGCACTGCCCTTGTGGGAGCTGGCTTGCCAGCGATTCGGGCATCAAGGCTTAGCCGCAGCCATGTCCTTGTCCGCCACCCGCCAGATCAGCCGCTGGGTGTCGTAGCCCTGCTGGCGCGCCTTGGCCAGCAGGCTTTCGCGCTGCAAGGCCGGGATGGTCGGGGTACGCGAGAGTATCCACAGGTACTTGCGATCCGGATTGCCGACCAGCGCGGTGTGGTATTTGTCGTCGACGTAGAGGATCCAGTAGTCACCCTTGGCAACGCCCGGCAGCAACTTCGAGAACCAGTTGTCGAACACCACCCAAAGCTTGTCGGTCTTGCCCGGCACCTGCACGTTGGCCGTGCCGCTGGCCTCCTGCCATTCGCCTTCAAGGGTGCGGCAGCGGTTGAGCACACCAACGCTGCCGTCCGGCTTGAGGTTGTAATGGGCCTCGGACTGGGCACAGTCACGCTGGAAATACATCGGCAAACGCGCCAGCTCATACCACTTGCCCTGGTAGCGCTTGAGGTCGACGCTGTTGGCGGTCTTCGGCTCAAGCGAGCCTGCACCGGAACTGGCGCAGCCGCCGAGGATCAACCCGGCGCACAGCGCCAACAGCAGGTGCAGCTGCTTCATTTGAGGCCCTGCCCGGAATACATCAGCACCTTGTCACCGGCGTACTGGACGCTGATAAAGGTCTTCTCGTCGCCCCAGGTGCAGCTGGACATGCCCAAGGCACCGGAGCAATCGGTCGGCGCACCGAGCAGTTTCTCGACCTCGGCCTTGGCCATGCCGGACTTGAGCTGTGAGTAGTTTTCCTGGTTGATCTTGTTGCACGCAGTGAGGAACACGCACAAGGACAGCAGGGCGAGGGAACGCAACGACATGAAGGGTCACTCCTGGACATGAGGGTGCAGGCGCAATGGCCTACCGACAGCTTAGAAGGGAAAAAGCCCATCCGGTTCCCGAGCGTCCCGGTTTTGTTGGCGTCAAAGCCCCGCCATTGGTCGACTGGTGAGTTCTGTGATTAATCTTTTGCCCAGAACGGACGACACAGGAAGGCGCTGCGACCGTTTGCCGCGCCCCATCCGTTGACCCCGCCTTGTGCAGACAGACCTCGCAATGACAAAAAACCTGAAGTTCAGCCACAAGATTCTGCTCGCCGCCGCCCTGGTGGTCGCTGTCGCCTTCACCTGTTTCATCCTGTTCAACGATTACCGCCAGCGCCAGACCCTGCGCAGCAATACCGAAGCCTCGATGCAGGAGCTCGGCAGCCTGACCAGCAGCAACATCCAGACCTGGCTGCAAAGCCGCATGCAACTTTTGCAATCACTGTCCCAGCAGGTCGCCATCGATGGCGCCAGCAAGGACAGCCTGACCCGCAGCCTGAGCCTGCCGGTGTACGGCAGCAACTTTCTGCTGACCTACTTCGGCGGCCAGGACGGCTACATGCAGTCGGTACCGCTGGGCAACCGCGCCGCCGACTACGACCCGCGAGTGCGCGGCTGGTACAAGGCTGCCACCGGCGCCGGCCAGACCATCGTCACCGAGCCGTACATTTCTGTTTCAGCGAACAAATTGGTGATTACCCTCGCCACCCCGGTACAGCATCAGGGCCGGCTGATCGGGGTCAACGGCGTCGACACCGACCTGGACAGCATCAGCGCGATCATCAACGCCCTGAACTTCGACGGCCACGGCCAGGCCTTCATCGTCAACGGCGCGGGCAAGATCCTCGTGCACCCGCAAGCCGACCTGGTCCTGAAAAACCTCAGCGACGCTTACCCGCAAGGCGCCCCGCAGGTCGGCAGCGGCCTGAAAGAAGCCGAACTGGACGGGCACAAGCAGTTCATCACCTTCACCAAGGTCAACGGCGTGCCTTCGGCTGACTGGTACGTGGCACTGGTGCTCGACCAGGATTTTGCCTTTGCCACGCTCAGCGAACTGCGCACCTCGGCGGTGGTCGCCACGGTGATCGCGGTGCTGATCATCATCGCCCTGCTTGGCGTGCTGATTCGCGTGCTGATGGAGCCACTGCACGTGATGGGCCGGGCCATGCATGACATCGCCGAAGGCGAAGGCGACCTGACCCGGCGCCTGCGCATCCATGGCCAGGACGAATTCGGCAGCCTCGGCCAGTCGTTCAACCGTTTTGTCGAACGCATCCATGAGTCGATCCGCGAAGTGGCCTCGGCCACCGGCCAGGTCAATGAAGTGGCCCTGCGCGTGGTCAGTGCCTCTAACGCCTCGATCCACAACGCCGACCAGCAGTCGAGCCGCACCAGCAGCGTCGCGGCGGCGATCAACCAGCTCGGTGCCGCCGCCCAGGAAATCGCCCAGAACGCCGCCCTCGCCTCGCAGCATTCCAGCGACGCGCGCAATCTGGCCGAACAAGGCCAGCAGGTGGTCGAGCAGACCATCGAGGTAATGAACCAGCTGTCGGCGAAGATCAGCGACTCGTGTGGCAACATCGAGACGCTCAATGCCAACACGGTGAACATCGGTCAGATTCTTGAAGTGATCAGCGGCATTTCCCAGCAAACCAACCTGTTGGCGCTCAACGCCGCCATTGAAGCGGCCCGCGCCGGTGAAGCCGGACGTGGATTTGCCGTGGTGGCGGACGAGGTCCGCAACCTCGCCCACCGCACCCAGGATTCGGCGCAGCAGGTTCAGCGCATCATTGAAGAGCTGCAGGCCGGCGCCCAGGTGGCGGTCAGCACCATGACCGAAAGTCAGAGCCACAGCCAGCACAGCGTCGGCATCGCCAACCAGGCCGGTGAGCGGCTGGGCAGCGTGACCCAGCGCATCGGCGAGATCGACGGCATGAACCAGTCGGTGGCCACCGCCACCGAAGAGCAGACCGCCGTGGTCGAGTCGATCAATGTCGACATTACCGAGATCAATACGCTGAATCAGGAAGGGGTAGAGAACCTGCAGGCAACCTTGCGCGCCTGCAATGACCTGGAGAATCAGGCCAATCGCTTGAAGCAGCTGGTGGGGAGTTTCAGGATCTGATCTACAGCTAATCGCAGGTCAGGCCAGCTCCCACAGGCAATGCAAATCTCTGTGGGAGCTGGCTTGCCAGCGATAGATTCAGCTCAAAACCTCGAGCCTGGCTCCAGCAGAAAATCCATCTCTTCGTCGGTGCTCGGCCGGCCCAGCAGCAAATTGCGATGTGGGAAGCGGCCAAAGCGGGCGATCACCCGCTGGTGCTGCTCGGCGTAGTCGAGAAAACCTTCGAACAAACGCCGATCGGCATCCGGCTGGGCCTCGAGCAGCCACTGGTAACGCTCGACGCTGATGTTCTGCCAATCCAGTACCTCGGCATGCTCCAGCACCAGCAGGATGAACACCCGCTGGATCGGCAGCAGCTGGTAATCCCAGTTCTTCTGCAAGCCCTGCATCACCACCACCTGCGCTCGCCGGTCGCCATCGAAGGCCCGCGGCGTATCGCGGTGGATCATGCGCGGCAACTGGTCGAGCAGCAACACCAGCCCCAACCAGCCCTGAGGGCATTGCTGCCACTCATCCAGGCCACCGGCCAGGGCGTGCTCCATCAAATCGCCGAACAGCGCCTGCGCCTCAGCATCATGGTGCTTGCCGAACCACAGCGTGCTCTTCTCGTCAGCCACGGCCTGGGGGCTGGTGCCCCAGCCAAACCACCACTCCAGTAACGGCTGCCAAGGTGCGAGCATGATTTACTCCTTGTGATAACCGGTAACGCGCTCGACTTCCTGCTTGGAGCCGAGGAACACTGCCACGCGCTGGTGCAGGCTATCCGGCTGGATGTCGAGGATGCGCTGGTGACCGTCGGTGGAAGCACCGCCGGCCTGTTCGATGATGAAGGACATCGGGTTGGCTTCGTACATCAGGCGCAGCTTGCCCGGCTTGGACGGCTCGCGCGCATCGCGCGGGTACATGAACAGGCCGCCACGGGTGAGGATGCGGTGCACATCGGCAACCATCGAGGCGATCCAGCGCATGTTGTAGTTCTTTTTCAACGGACCGGTCTCACCGGCCAGCAGCTCGCCCACGTAACGGGTCACCGGCGCTTCCCAGTGGCGCTGGTTGGACATGTTGATGGCGAACTCGGCGGTGGTTTCCGGCACCTGGATGTTCTCGTGGGTCAGCACGAAGCTGCCCAGCTCGCGGTCCAGGGTGAAGCCCTTGACGCCGTTGCCCAGGGTCAGGATCAGCATGGTCTGCGGGCCGTAGATCGCGTAACCGGCGGCAACCTGCTTGGTACCCGGCTGCAGGAAGGCCTGCTCGTTGAGGCTTTCGTTCTGGCTCAGGTATTCGTTCGGGCAGCGCAGTACCGAGAAGATGGTACCGACCGAAACGTTGACGTCGATGTTCGACGAACCGTCCAGCGGGTCGAATACCAGCAGGTAGGCACCTTTCGGGTACTTGCCCGGGATCTGGTAGGCGTTGTCCATCTCTTCGGAGGCCATGCCGGCCAGGTGACCGCCCCACTCGTTGGCTTCGAGCAGGATGTCGTTGGAGATCACGTCCAGTTTCTTCTGGACTTCGCCCTGCACGTTTTCAGTGCCCATGCTGCCCAGAACACCACCCAGCGCGCCTTTGGAGACGTTGTGGCTGATTTCCTTGCACGCACGCGCCACCACTTCGATCAGGAAGCGCAGATCGGCAGGGGTACTGTTGCTGCGGGTCTGCTCAATCAAATAGCGACTCAGGGTAACGCGGGACATGTAAGGCTCCGAAGGAAGGGGGGTAATAAAAACCCACGCAGTTTACAGGGAGAGTGAAGCGCTAGCGAGCAATCAGACACGCCTGGCCGATCAGACGGCACATCGGCCCGAGAGTTCACCACCCCCGGGCCGACCTTTGCAGCTTAGCCAAGCGCTCTCCAGATGTCAGTGGCATACTCGCGGATGGTCCGGTCCGAGGAGAACCAGCCCATGCGCGCGGTGTTGAGCACCGCCATGCGCCACCACTGCCTGGGCTCGCGCCAGAGCGCTTCGACGCGCAATTGCGCGTCCCAGTAAGCGTCGAAATCGGCGCACACCAGGAAGCGGTCATAGGCCACCAGCGAGTCGACCAGACCGACATAGCGACCCGGGTCATCAGGTGAAAACACCCCGCCGCGAATGGCCTGAAGCACGTCGTTGAGCCGATGAGAGGCGCCGATCGCCGCACTGGCGCCAAAGTCGCCGCTGCGCTTGCGCGCCTCCACCTGCTGGGAGGTCAGGCCGAAGATGAACATGTTCTCAACGCCGACCTGCTCGCACATCTCGACATTGGCCCCGTCCAGGGTGCCGATGGTCAGCGCACCGTTAAGGCCGAACTTCATGTTGCTGGTGCCGGACGCCTCATACCCGGCGGTGGAAATCTGCTCGGAGAGATCGGCCGCCGGGATGATGCTCTCGGCCAGGCTGACGTTGTAGTTGGGCAAAAACACCACCTTGAGCAGGCCGCGCACGGTCGGGTCGTTGTTGACCACCTTGGCGATGTCGTTGGCCAGCTTGATGATCAGCTTGGCCTGGTGATAGCTGGCCGCCGCCTTGCCGGCGAATATCTTCACCCGTGGCGCCCAGCCGGTGCCAGGCTCGGCGCGGATGGCCTGGTACAGGGCCACCGTGTGCAGCAGGTTGAGCAACTGGCGCTTGTACTCATGGATCCGTTTGACCTGCACATCGAACATCGCCTCGGGATTGAGGGTGATGCCAAGGCGCTCCTGGATCAAGCTGGCCAAGGCCTTCTTGCTGTGCAGGCGCTGGGCGGCGAATTGCTTGCAGAACGACGCTTTGTCGGCGAAGGGATCAAGGTCGCGCAGACGCCCTTGCGGGTCATCGAGCACGTCGGCGCCCAGCGCCTCGACCAGCATGCCGGTCAGCTGCGGGTTGGTCTGGAACAGCCAGCGACGGAAGGTAATGCCGTTGGTCTTGTTGTTGATTCGCTCCGGGTAGAGCTTGTGCAGCTCGGCGAATACCGTGCTGCGCATCAGCTTGCTGTGCAGCGCCGACACGCCGTTGACGCTGTGCGAGCCAAGGAACGCCAGGTTGCCCATGCGCACCCGGCGACCGTTGTCTTCCTCGATCAGCGACACCGCGCGCAGCACGTCGAAATCGTGGATGCCCTTGGCGCGCAAGGCGTCGATATGAAAGGCGTTGATCAGGTAGATGATCTGCATGTGCCGCGGCAGCATGCGCTCCATCAGGCCCACCGGCCAGGTTTCCAGGGCTTCGGGCAGCAATGTGTGGTTGGTGTAGGCCAGGGTCTCGACGGTCAGCTGCCAGGCCGTGTCCCAAGGCACTTCGTGCTGGTCGACCAATAGGCGCATCAGCTCGGCGACGGCGATCGAAGGATGGGTGTCGTTGAGCTGGATCGCCGCCTGCTGCGGCAGGTTGAGCAGGCTGTCGTGCATGTTCAGGTGACGGCGCAGCAGGTCCTGCAGCGAGGCCGAGACGAAGAAATACTCCTGGCGCAGGCGCAGTTCCTGGCCGGCCTCGGTACTGTCGGCCGGGTACAGCACCCGCGAGATACTTTCAGCCCGCGCCACTTCGGCGACGGCGCCCAGGTGGTCACCGGCATTGAAACGCTCCAGGTGCAGCTCTTCCAGCGCCCGCGCCCGCCACAAGCGCAGGGTGTTGACGCTGGCGCCGCGCCAGCCGACCACCGGCGTGTCGTAGGCCACCGCCCGCACGGTCTCGGCCGGCCACCATACCTGGCGCTGCTGGCCACCGGCGTCGTGCACGGTTTCGACGCTACCACCGAAGCTGATCGGGTAGATCACCTCGGCACGCTCGAATTCCCAGGGGTTGCCGAAGTCCAGCCAGTTCTCGGTCTGCTCCTGCTGCCAGCCATCGACCACCGCCTGGCGGAACAGGCCGTGCTCGTAACGAATGCCGTAACCGTGGGCGGCGATGCCGAGGGTCGACATGCTCTCCATGAAACAGGCCGCCAGGCGCCCCAGGCCACCGTTGCCCAGGGCCGCATCGGGTTCCAGCAGGCGGATGCGCTCAAGGTCGACGTTCAGCCCGTCCAGCGCCTCACGGGCGACATCCAGCAGGCCCAGGTTGCTCAAACTGTCGTACAGCAGGCGGCCGATGAGAAATTCCAGCGACAGGTAATACACCCGCTTCTGGCTTTTGCGGTAGATCTGCCGGGTGTGGTCCATCCAGTGATCGACCATGTGATCCCGGGCAGCCAGGGCAATGGCTTCGAACCAGTCGTGATCGAAGGCGTGCTCCGGGTCCTTGCCGACCGCGTAGGTCAATTTATCCAGCACAGCGGTGCGAAAAGCGGCCACCTCTGCGTCACGAGCGAGCGGTTCCTGAGACATGCGATGTCCTCGGGCAAGTTGACGAATGCGGATGGAGATTTCTCAGCCTAGACCGTTCGACACAGAGCGGAAGCGCAGGTTCGGGAGTTTCTGCGTAAAAACAGCGGCGATGGCGGGCGCAACCGGCAAATGGCTGTTCACATTTTGACCAACTCCGGTATGATCGCGCGCCCACCCGAACATCTAAAACCAGAACCTGATGAAACCGACCCTGATTGCCGCCGCCGAAGTCGACCGCCTGGAAACCTGGCAGAAGTACCAAAGCCATATGTGCGGAGGCTGCAACTCGACCTGCTGCACCTTGCCGACGGAAGTGAAAATCAAAGACTTGATCCGCATGGGCGTAGTGGATGAGTTCGAGGTGGGCGAGCCGCCGAAGAACATTGCCAAGCGTTTGCAGAAAGACGGGATCATCCAGCGCTTCAACCAGAAGTCGGGAATTTTCACCCTGGCGCAGATGAGCAACGACGACTGCCTGTACCTGGATCGTAAGAGCCGCCTGTGCACCATTTATGACACACGCCCGGACACCTGTCGCAACCATCCACGGATCGGCCCGCGGCCGGGTTATTGCGCGTACATTCCCAAGCCAGCGGCGCGCCGCTAAAAGCATCGCGGGTCAAGCCCGCTCCTACAGGATTGTGCATTGCCCTGTAGGAGCGGGCTTGACCCGCGATTGATTTTTCTCCAGGCAAACAAAAACGCCCCCGGCCTTGCGGCCGGGGGCGTTTTTTTATTTCAGCCGAGCTTAGTTAGCCTTGGCTTTCTTGGCAGCGCGGGTACGCTCGCCTTCGTCGAGGATCTTCTTGCGCAGACGGATCGACTTAGGCGTGACTTCGCACAGCTCGTCGTCCTGGATGAACTCCAGAGCCTGTTCCAGGGTGAAGCGAACAGGTGGAACCAGGGCGATGGTTTCGTCTTTACCCGAAGCACGCATGTTGTCGAGCTTCTTGCCCTTGGTAGGGTTGACGCCCAGGTCGTTGTCACGGCTGTTCAGACCAACGATCTGACCGTTGTAGATCTCCTGGCCGTGCTCGACGAACAGCTTGCCGCGCGCCTGCAGGGTTTCCAGGGAGTAGGTCAGGGCCTTGCCGGTCTCGACCGAAACCAGTACACCGTTCTGACGGCCGGACATGTGGCCGGACTTCATCGGAGCGTAACGGTCGAAGATCGAGGTCAGGATGCCTGCACCGTTGGTCAGGGTCAGGAACTGGTTACGGAAACCGATCAGACCACGGGCTGGAATGTTGTATTCCAGGCGTACACGGCCCTTGCCATCCGGAACCATGTTGGTCAGGTCGCCTTTACGCAGACCCATTTCTTCCATGACCTTGCCCTGGGAATCTTCAGGGATGTCGATGGTGACGTTCTCGAACGGCTCGTGCTTGGCACCGTCGACTTCACGGATGATCACTTCCGGACGACCAACACCCATTTCGAAGCCTTCGCGACGCATGGTTTCGATCAGAACCGACAGGTGCAGCTCACCACGGCCGGATACCTTGAACTTGTCAGCCGAGTCGCCTTCTTCAACGCGCAGTGCAACGTTGTACAGCAGCTCTTTGTCCAGACGTTCCTTGATGTTGCGGGAAGTCACGAACTTGCCTTCTTTACCGCAGAACGGCGAGTCGTTGACCTGGAAGGTCATCGAAACGGTTGGCTCGTCAACGGTCAGCGGCTTCATCGCTTCAACTGCGTCCGGGGAGCACAGGGTGTCGGAGATGAACAGCTCGTCGAAACCGCTGATGCAGACGATGTCGCCAGCCTGGGCTTCTTCGACGTCAACGCGGTGCAGACCGTGGTGACCCATCAGCTTGAGGATACGGCCGTTGCGCTTCTTGCCGTCGGTGTCGATGGCGACAACCGGGGTGTTCGGCTTGACGCGGCCACGGGCGATACGGCCAACGCCGATAACACCGAGGAAGCTGTTGTAGTCCAGTGCCGAGATCTGCATCTGGAACGGGCCGTCACGGTCAACAGCCGGCGCCGGTACGTTGTCGACGATCGACTGGTACAGCGGGGTCATGTCTTCGGCCATTTCGGTGTGGTCCAGACCGGCAATACCGTTCAGGGCCGAGGCGTAGACAACTTTGAAGTCCAGCTGTTCTTCGGTGGCACCGAGGTTGTCGAACAGGTCGAAGATCTGGTCCAGAACCCAGTCAGGACGCGCGCCTGGACGGTCGACCTTGTTGATCACCACGATTGGACGCAGGCCGGCTTCGAAAGCCTTCTTGGTCACGAAACGGGTTTGCGGCATAGGGCCGTCCTGGGCGTCGACCAGCAGCAGCACCGAGTCAACCATCGACATTACACGCTCAACCTCGCCACCGAAGTCGGCGTGGCCGGGGGTGTCGACGATGTTGATGTGGTAGCCGTTCCAGTTGATGGCGGTGTTTTTCGCCAGAATGGTAATACCGCGCTCTTTTTCCTGGTCGTTGGAGTCCATGACGCGCTCGTCGTTGAGCTCGTTACGCTCCAGGGTGCCGGACTGACGCAGGAGTTTGTCGACCAGGGTGGTTTTACCATGGTCAACGTGGGCGATGATGGCGATGTTACGCAGATTTTCGATCACGTGTGTATCTCGATCAGAGGATTCGGGTTGCCGCCCAGTCTAGGCGGCGAATATGAATGAATGGCGCTCAAACGGCCCGGTGGTCGGGAGGGCGATGGCGGATGCTCCCGCCATATAGCCCCGGCGTCTTATGTCGGACGATAAACGCGCACATTGGCATGTCCCTCACTGAGCAGATGATGGGCATGCAGGCGACTCATTACTCCCTTGTCGCAATACAGCAGGTACTGGCGCGTGGCATCCAGCTCCTTGAAGCGACTGTTCAGGGCGTAGAACGGCAAGGCCTTGACCTCGATGCCGTCCAGTTCCAGGGGCTGGTCTTCCTGGGCATCAGGGTGACGAATGTCGATCACCACCTGCCCGGCCAGCGCCTGGCTGACTTCTTCGATCTGGATATCTTCGCTGAGTTCATCGATCACGTGGTCGATGGAGATCAGCCGGGCGCGTTCCAGGGCGCGCTCAAGCACCGCCATGTCGAACTGCTTCTCTTCATGGTCGAGGCGATGACGCTTGGCGCAGGTGGTCGGGTTCACCGAGATCACGCCGCAGTATTCAGGCATGTGCTTGGCGAACTCGGCGGTGCCGATCTGCTGGGCCTGGTCGATGATGTCCTGCTTGTGGCTGGCGAGCAAGGGGCGCAACACCAGTTTCTCGGTGGCCGAATCGATCACCGCGAGGTTCGGCAAGGTCTGGCTCGACACCTGGGAGATGGCTTCACCGGTCACCAGGGCGTCGATTTCCAGACGGTCGGCGATGTTGGTCGCCGCGCGCAGCATCATGCGCTTGAGGGTCACGCCCATGTAGCTGTTGTCGACCTTGCCGAGGATCTCGCCGACCACTTCTTCGAACGGCACGCTGACGAACAGCACGCGCTGGCTGCTGCCGTACTTCTTCCACAGGTAGTGGGCGACTTCCATCACCCCCAACTCGTGGGCACGGCCGCCGAGGTTGAAGAAGCAGAAGTGGGTCATCAGGCCACGGCGCATCATCTGGTAGGCGGCGACGGTGGAGTCGAAGCCACCGGACATCAGCACCAGGGTCTGCTCCAGCGCGCCCAACGGATAACCGCCGATGCCTTTGTGCTGGTTGTGAATGACGTACAGGCGCTTGTCGCGCACCTCGATGCGCACCTCGACTTCCGGCGTACGCAGGTCGATACCGGCGGCGCCGCACTGCTGGCGCAGCTGGCTGCCGACATAACGGTCGACGTCCATCGAGCTGAAATCGTGGTGGCCGCCGCGCTTGCAGCGTACGGCAAAGCGCTTGCCGGCCAGCAGGTGACCGAAGTGCTGCTTGCACTTGGCGACGATGTCGTCGAAATCACCCAGCGGGTATTCGTCGACCTGCAGGAAGTGGGCGATGCCCGGCATGCAGGTCAGACGCTCGGTCATTTCGCGCAGGACTTTCTCGTCCTCGATGTGAGTGATCACTTCGAGGTTATCCCAGACACCGTTAACCGCGAGCGCAGGATCGAGGTCCTTGAGCACGGTGCGGATGTTGCGGGCCAGTTGACGGATGAAGCGCTTGCGAACCGGCCGGCTCTTGATGGTGATCTCTGGGAAGACTTTTACGATTAGTTTCATGAAAAACAGCGCGCGAGGTGCCGACTAAAAAAGTGGGGCGCGGATTATAGCGGAAATTGCTCAAGCTTTGAGCAACTTTTGTACAGAAGGTTTTCTGTGCGCCAAAATGGTGCGCCATGCTCGATTAGCGCATCTTTAAAGTGCAGAAAAAAGCCGTGCATTTGCGAAATCGGTCGAAAACGCTTGGGTTTGGGGCAAAAATCCCAACTCGGGGCACTGGCATGCAATTTGCTCCCTTGTGAGGCAGGTTGCCTTGGCCGACTATTCGCGCCCGGCATCACCCAAATTAAAGGGCTGCACAGGCAAGCTCTACCCCACCCGGAGGACACTATGTCGAAGTCGGTTCAACTCATCAAAGATCATGACGTTAAATGGATTGATCTGCGCTTCACTGACACCAAAGGCACTCAGCACCACGTGACCATGCCAGCTCGTGATGCGCTGGATGAAGATTTCTTCGAAGCCGGCAAGATGTTCGACGGTTCCTCCATCGCTGGCTGGAAAGGCATCGAAGCTTCCGACATGATCCTGATGCCGGACGACGCCTCCGCCGTGCTCGACCCGTTCACCGAAGAGCCGACCCTGATCCTGGTCTGCGACATCATCGAACCGTCGACCATGCAAGGCTATGACCGCGACCCACGCGCCATCGCCCGCCGCGCCGAAGAGTACCTGAAGACTACCGGTATCGGTGACACCGTGTTCGTCGGCCCAGAGCCTGAGTTCTTCATCTTCGACGAAGTGAAGTTCAAGTCCGACATTTCCGGCTCGATGTTCAAGATCTACTCCGAGCAAGGCTCGTGGATGTCCGACCAGGACGTCGAAGGCGGCAACAAGGGCCACCGTCCAGGCGTCAAAGGCGGCTACTTCCCAGTACCTCCGTTCGACCACGACCACGAAATCCGTACTGCCATGTGCAACGCCATGGAAGAAATGGGCCTGGTCATCGAAGTACACCACCACGAAGTGGCAACTGCCGGCCAGAACGAAATCGGCGTGCAGTTCAACACCCTGGTGAAGAAGGCTGACGAAGTTCAGACCCTCAAGTACTGCGTACACAACGTTGCCGACGCCTACGGCCGCACCGCGACCTTCATGCCGAAGCCGCTGTACGGCGACAACGGCTCGGGCATGCACGTGCACATGTCCATCTCCAAAGATGGCAAGAACACCTTCTCCGGCGAAGGCTATGCCGGCCTGTCCGACACCGCCCTGTACTTCATCGGCGGTATCATCAAGCACGGTAAGGCCCTGAACGGCTTCACCAACCCGGCCACCAACTCCTACAAGCGTCTGGTGCCAGGTTTCGAAGCACCGGTCATGCTGGCCTACTCGGCCCGCAACCGTTCGGCCTCGATCCGTATCCCGTACGTTTCCAGCCCGAAAGCCCGCCGTATCGAAGCGCGCTTCCCGGATCCGGCTGCCAACCCGTACCTGTGCTTCGCGGCACTGATGATGGCCGGTCTGGACGGTATCCAGAACAAGATCCACCCAGGCGATGCCGCCGACAAGAACCTGTACGACCTGCCGCCTGAAGAGGCGAAAGAGATCCCGCAGGTCTGCGGCAGCCTGAAAGAAGCCCTGGAAGAGCTGGACAAGGGCCGTGCGTTCCTGACCAAGGGCGGCGTGTTCTCCGACGACTTCATCGATGCCTACATCGCGCTGAAAAGCGAAGAAGAAATCAAGGTCCGCACCTTCGTACACCCACTGGAATACGAGCTGTACTACAGCTGCTAATCCAGTGACGCTCGCGCAAGCGGCGTAGCTTGAAAAAAGGCCTCCTTCGGGAGGCCTTTTTCATACACATTCTTCAGACGCTCCCGATAGGTCAACCCCCTGACCTCGACCATGCTGGCTCAGCAAACCACGCCCGAGCCCATCATGATCCGCACCCTTATCACTCTCCCCCTGTTCGCCTTGCTGACAGGCTGCAGCACCCCGCCAGCACAGGTCGAATCACAGGTGCTGCTGCGCACCAGCAACGCCTGGGATGGCAGCCAGTACCCAAACTACCCCGACGGCCCGCCGGAACTGACCCTGGTGAAGATCCGCATCCCGCCTGAAACAACGCTCGACTGGCACAGCCATCCAATGCCCAACGCCGGCTACCTGCTCGCAGGTGAACTGCTGGTAGAAACCCGCGACAGCGGCAAGCAAGTGCGCATCAAGGCCGCAGACGCCTTGGCCGAGATAGTCGATGGCGTGCATCGTGGGCGCACAGGCACACAAGCGGCCGAGTTGATCGTTTTTTATGCAGGCAGCTCCGGCGTGCCGCTCTCCCGCCCCGCGATATCATCCAAACCGCTGACGTCGCTGCTCGACAGCATCGACCAACGACTGCACATCGCCCAAGCCGTTGCCCTGAACAAATGGGACTCGGGCCAGCCTGTAGAAGCGCCCGAGCGTGAGCAGCAGGTCATCGCCAATGCCCGGAGCCAGGCCCTGCGCTTTGGTGTGGACGAGCACCGGGCAGCCGTGTTCTTCGCCGACCAGATCGAAGCCAACAAGCTGCTCCAGTACCGCGCACTGTCGCGCTGGCATGCCGCAGGCAGCGCACCACAAACGCCACGAGTCGATCTGCGCAGCCAATTGCGCCCGCAACTGGATCGCCTGCAACGCACACTGCTGAGCCAACTGGCAGAGTTTGATCGCAACGGCCCGGCGCAATGCCAGGCAACCCTCGCCCAGGCCATCGGTCAACTGGGCAAAGATCCGCAGCAGTCCCTGGCCCTGATCCGCGCCACCACGCATTTATGCTCGTCGCAGTAAACCTTCCACTATGCTCTATATTGGTGCATGCAATTGCCTGCACCTGAGCAACTCAGCCCATTTTGGTTCATGAAAAGTGCTAACTCAGGACTTTTTAGCCATTTTTCGCGCAAATACAGGTCTTAATCCGGAAATTCCGCTTCTTTTCGGAGCCTTGGTTTGCTTTTTGCATTTTCTTTGTACCAGCGGATTACCAGCGACCGCGACTTGGGCCCAGGCCGAGGTTGTATGAGCCAAAAGAGGTCAACGACGCCCCATGACCATCAGCGATGCACTGCACCGACTGCTACTGGACAACCTGACCACCGCCACCATCCTGCTCGACGCCGACCTGCGTCTTGAGTACATGAACCCGGCGGCGGAAATGCTCCTGGCCATCAGTGGCCAGCGCAGCCATGGGCAATTCATCAGCGAACTGTTCACCGAATCGCCCGAAGCGCTGAATTCTCTGCGCCAGGCGGTGGAACACGCACACCCCTTCACCAAGCGTGAAGCCCAACTGACCTCGCTGACCGGCCAGACCCAGACCGTCGACTACGCGGTGACGCCGATCCTCAGCAAGGGCGCGACCCTGCTGCTGCTTGAAGTGCACCCGCGCGACCGCTTGCTGCGCATCACCAAGGAAGAGGCCCAGCTGTCCAAGCAGGAAACCACCAAGATGCTGGTGCGCGGCCTGGCTCACGAAATCAAGAACCCCCTCGGCGGTATCCGCGGCGCCGCCCAGCTGCTGGCCCGCGAACTGCCCGAAGATGGCCTGAAGGATTACACCAATGTGATCATTGAAGAGGCCGATCGCCTGCGCAACCTGGTCGACCGCATGCTCGGCTCGAACAAGCTGCCATCGCTGGCCCTGACCAACATCCATGAGGTGCTGGAGCGGGTCTGCAGCCTGGTCGAAGCCGAAAGCCAGGGCGGTATCACCCTGGTGCGCGACTACGACCCGAGCCTGCCGGACGTGCTGATCGACCGCGAGCAGATGATCCAGGCGGTGCTCAACATCGTGCGCAACGCCATGCAGGCCATCAGCGGCCAGAACGAGCTGCGCCTGGGCCGCATCAGCCTGCGCAGCCGGGCCATGCGCCAGTTCACCATCGGCCACACCCGTCATCGCCTGGTGGCCAGGATCGAGATCATCGACAACGGCCCCGGCATTCCTGCCGAACTGCAGGAAACCATCTTCTACCCCATGGTCAGCGGTCGCCCGGACGGTACCGGGCTGGGCCTGGCCATTACCCAGAACATCATCAGCCAGCACCAGGGCCTGATCGAGTGTGACAGCCACCCTGGCCACACCACCTTCTCGATCTTCCTGCCGCTGGAACAAGGAGCCACCGCCTCATGAGCCGAAGTGAAACTGTCTGGATCGTCGACGATGATCGTTCCATCCGCTGGGTGCTGGAAAAAGCCCTGCAACAGGAAGGCATGACCACCCAGAGCTTCGACAGCGCCGACGGGGTCATGAGCCGCCTGGCCCGGCAGCAGCCGGACGTAATCATTTCCGACATCCGCATGCCCGGCGCCAGCGGCCTGGACTTGCTCGCACAGATTCGCGAGCAGCACCCGCGCCTGCCGGTGATCATCATGACCGCCCATTCCGACCTGGACAGCGCGGTGGCGTCCTATCAGGGCGGTGCCTTTGAGTACCTGCCCAAGCCGTTCGACGTCGACGAGGCGGTATCGCTGGTCAAGCGCGCCAACCAGCACGCCCAGGAGCAACAGGGCCTGGACGTGGCACCGAGCCTGACCCGCACCCCGGAGATCATCGGCGAAGCGCCGGCGATGCAGGAGGTGTTCCGCGCCATTGGCCGCCTGAGCCATTCCAATATCACCGTGCTGATCAATGGCGAGTCCGGCACCGGTAAAGAGCTGGTCGCCCACGCCTTGCACCGCCACAGCCCGCGGGCGGCATCGCCGTTCATCGCCTTGAACATGGCGGCGATTCCCAAGGACCTGATGGAGTCGGAGCTGTTCGGCCACGAGAAAGGCGCCTTCACCGGCGCCGCCAACCTGCGCCGCGGCCGCTTCGAGCAGGCCGATGGCGGCACCCTGTTCCTCGACGAGATCGGCGACATGCCGGCCGACACCCAGACCCGCCTGCTGCGGGTGCTGGCCGATGGCGAGTTCTACCGGGTGGGTGGGCATGTGCCGGTCAAGGTCGATGTGCGAATCATTGCCGCCACCCACCAGAACCTGGAAACCCTGGTGCTAGCCGGCAAGTTTCGTGAAGACCTGTTTCACCGTCTGAACGTGATCCGCATCCACATCCCGCGCCTGGCCGATCGTCGCGAGGATATCCCGACCCTGGCCAGGCACTTCCTCGGCCGCGCCGCCCAGGAGCTGGCGGTGGAGCCCAAGTTACTCAAGGCCGAGACCGAGGAGTTCATCCGCAACCTGCCGTGGCCGGGCAACGTGCGTCAGCTGGAGAACACCTGCCGCTGGATCACGGTGATGGCCTCGGGGCGTGAAGTGCATATCGGCGACCTGCCGCCGGAGCTGCTCAACCTGCCGCAAGACACAGCGCCGGTAACCAACTGGGAACAAGCCTTGCGCCAGTGGGCCGACCAGGCCCTGGCCCGTGGCCAGTCAAGCCTGCTCGACAGCGCCGTGCCGAGCTTCGAGCGGATCATGATCGAGACTGCGCTCAAGCACACCGCTGGCCGCCGCCGCGATGCCGCGGTGCTGCTGGGCTGGGGCCGCAACACCCTGACGCGCAAGATCAAGGAGTTGGGGATGAAGGTCGATGGCGGCGATGAGGACGGTGACGACGAGGCCTGACCTGTGGGAGCTGGCTTGCCAGCGATCGAGCGCGAAGCGGTCGCATCCGGTCTGTAGAGAATGCACAGACTGCATTGACCTCATCGCTGGCAAGCCAGCTCCCACAAGATTGCAATTTGCCCCATTGATGCACCGACGCCGCTATCGGTGCACCGCCTGAAGGCACAAATCCCCGGCAAAACCCTGCCTACCCCCTCAAAACCCACCATTTTGCGCACTGCAACAAAACTGGCACACACCCTGCACTAGTATCAGTACTTCCAGTTTTGGGGACCTTGGTACAGGCAGGCCGGGGAATCCCCTCTTTTATTCGCGCAGCTTCACCTGCACCCGCCAGCGTCCGCCCTCCTCTGCACCGGCCCATTCGCCGTGCAGGGGGCGGGCCGCGACCAGGGTCACGAGCAAGCCAGCATCACTGCTCTGCACCCGCCAGCTCACAGGCTTACCCTGCAACTGCAACTGACCACGCGCAGCCTTGCCCTCGGCCTCGAACAGCAGGGCCAGGGTGCCTTCGACCTCTTCGCCGTGCAGCTTGGGCTCCTCGTTGAACCACAGGTTCAAGCCCGCCTCGACCACCTCGACCTGCTCCAGCACGCGTGGCTCGGGCGCGGTCAGGCGACCGATCATCAGCCCCACCAGCATGCCGAACAGCGCCAGGGAAAACAGCACGCGCGGCCAGAGCTGCGAACGCGGGTCCGGTTCAGGAGTAGAATGCTCGCCATCTTTATGTTCGGAGCCGTGCATGTTTCACGTCATCCTCTTTCAACCAGAGATTCCGCCGAATACCGGCAACATCATCAGACTGTGCGCCAACAGCGGCTGCCACCTGCACCTGATCGAGCCGATCGGCTTCGAGCTGGACGACAAGCGCTTGCGCCGGGCCGGTCTGGACTACCATGAGTATGCCACGCTCAAGCGCCATGCAGACCTGCCCAGCTGCCTGGAAAGCCTAGGCCAGCCGCGGCTGTTCGCGTTCACCACGAAAGCATCGCACCCTTACCACGAAACCGCTTTCCAGCCGGGTGACGCCTTCCTGTTCGGCCCGGAAAGCCGTGGCCTTCCCGCCGAGGTACTGGACAGCCTGCCCGCCGAGCAGCGCCTGCGCCTGCCGATGCGTCCGGGCTGCCGCAGCCTGAACCTGTCCAACACGGTGGCGGTGACGGTGTACGAGGCGTGGCGCCAGCAAGGTTTTGCCTGAGAGATCCTTTCGCGGGTCAAGCCCGTTCCTACAGTGTTCGCGATAACCCCCAAGAAAAAAGCGCCCCGAGGGGCGCTTTTTGCTTCATCGCAACAGGCTTATTGCAGCGAAGGGGCTTCGCCAGCTTCCTGCATGCGTTGCATTTCCTGAGCGTACAGTGCGTCGAAGTTGACCGGCGAGAGCATCAGTGCCGGGAACGAACCACGGGTCACCAGGCTGTCCAGCGCTTCACGGGCGTACGGGAACAGGATGTTCGGGCAGAAGGCGCCCAGGGTGTGGCTCATCGACGCCGGGTCGAGGTTCTTGATCAGGAAGATACCGGCTTGTTGCACTTCAGCGATGAAGGCCACTTCTTCGCCGTTCTTCACGGTCACCGACAAGGTCAGCACAACCTCGTGGAAGTCGCCTTCCAGGCCTTTTTGCTTGGTGTTCAGGTCCAGGGCGACGCTCGGCTCCCACTGCTGACGGAAGATCGCCGGGCTTTTTGGCGCTTCGAACGACAGGTCGCGCACGTAGATGCGCTGCAGGGAGAACTGCGGAGTGTTGTCGTCGGCTGCGGCTGCGGCGTCGTTGTTCTGTTGATCAGTCATGACAGATCCTTCTTTCCAGAGTCTTTAATGGGTTTCTGATTCAGGCCTTGAGCAGCGCGTCGAGCTTGCCGGCGCGCTCCAGGGCATACAGGTCGTCGCAACCGCCGACGTGGGTGGCGCCGATCCAGATCTGCGGCACCGAGGTACGCCCGGCCTTCTGGCTCATTTCGGCGCGCACCTGAGGCTTGCCATCGACCTTGATCTCTTCGAAGGCCACGCCTTTGCTGGCGAGCAGGTGCTTGGCCCGCGAGCAGTAAGGGCAGTAATCGCTGGAGTAGACGATGACGTTGCTCATGTCACTTCACCAGCGGCAGGTTATCGGCCTTCCAGCTCGACACGCCGCCCGACAGCTTGGCAGCAGTGAAGCCGGCCTTGAGCAGCTCGCGCGCGGTGGTGCCGGCGTGCTGGCCCATGGCGTCGACGATGATCAGGGTCTTGTTGGCCTTGTGCTTTTCCAGCTCGCCGATGCGCGCGGCGACCTTGTCCTGGGGAATGTTCACGGCACCAACGATGTGGCCGGCGGCGTAGTCCTTGCTCGAACGGATGTCGATCACCAGGCCTTTGTCGGCGTTGACCAGTGCAGTCAGCTCGCCAGTGCTCAGGCTGCGGCCGCCCTTGCGTGCTTCGGTGACGATCAGCAGAACCAGCAGAACGACGAAGATACCGACCAGCAGATAGTGATTTGTTGCGAATTCAATCAGGTGAGCAACCATCGGAGGGTGTTTCCAGGCCATTAAAAATGTTGGCCAGTATACACAGCCCCCAAGGTCGGCCAAAGCCCGCCGGGCAGGGTTATCGCCAGTAATTCTCATTGCCGCGCTACAGCCCGTCGGCCAGCGCCAGCGGGGCTGCAAGGTTAATTCGTCATTCGTGGCAAATTTGCCCTAAAATGCGTGTCTTTATCATCTGAACAACCGTGAGTGTGGGATTGATGACGAGCACGCCAAAACCCTTGGTCCTGATCATCCTGGATGGTTTCGGTCACAGCGAAAGCCACGAATACAACGCCATCTACTCGGCCAACACGCCGGTCTACGATCGCCTGCGCGCTACCCTGCCGCATGGCTTGATCTCCGGTTCCGGCATGGATGTCGGCCTGCCGGACGGGCAAATGGGTAACTCCGAGGTCGGCCACATGAACCTCGGCGCCGGCCGCGTGGTGTACCAGGACTTCACCCGGGTGACCAAGGCAATCAAGGACGGCGAGTTCTTCGACAACCCGGTGTTGTGCGGTGCAGTCGACAAGGCTGTCGGCGCCGGCAAGGCCGTGCATATCCTTGGCCTGCTTTCCGATGGCGGCGTGCACAGCCACCAGGACCACCTGGTGGCCATGGCCGAGCTTGCCGCCCAGCGCGGTGCCGAAAAAATCTACCTGCACGCCTTCCTCGACGGCCGCGACACGCCGCCCAAAAGCGCGCAATCGTCGATCGAGCTGCTCGACGCCACCTTCGCCAAACTCGGCAAGGGCCGCATCGCCAGCCTGATCGGCCGCTACTACGCCATGGACCGCGACAACCGCTGGGACCGCGTATCGGCCGCCTATAACCTGATCGTCGACAGCAACGCCGAATTCAGCGCCGACAGCGCCCTGGCCGGCCTCGAAGCGGCCTACGCCCGCGACGAGAGCGACGAATTCGTCAAGGCCACGCGCATTGGCGAAGCGGTCAAGGTCGAAGACGGCGACGCGGTGATCTTCATGAACTTTCGCGCCGACCGCGCCCGCGAGCTGTCGCGAGTGTTCGTCGAGCCTGAATTCAACGAATTCCCACGCGCGCGCCTGCCCAAGCTTGCCGCCTACATCGGCCTGACCCAGTACTCGGCAAAAATCCCGGCCCCGGCCGCATTCGCCCCGGGCAGCCTGGACAACGTGCTCGGCGAATACCTGGCGAAAAACGGCAAGACCCAGCTGCGCATCGCCGAAACCGAGAAATACGCCCACGTCACCTTCTTCTTCTCCGGTGGCCGTGAAGAGCCCTTCGAAGGCGAAGAACGCATCCTCATCCCGTCGCCGAAGGTCGCCACCTATGACCTGCAGCCGGAAATGAGCGCGCCGGAGGTCACCGACCGCATCATCGAAGCCATCGAGCAGCAGCGTTACGACGTGATCGTGGTCAACTACGCCAACGGCGACATGGTCGGCCACAGCGGCGTGTTCGAGGCTGCGGTCAAGGCCGTCGAAGCCCTGGACCTGTGCGTCGGGCGCATCGTCGAGGCGCTGGACAAGGTCGGCGGCGAAGCGCTGATCACCGCCGACCACGGCAACGTCGAGCAGATGGAAGACGAATGCACCGGCCAGGCGCACACCGCGCACACCACCGAGCCGGTACCGTTCATCTATGTTGGCAAGCGCAAAGTGCAGGTCCGCGAAGGCGGCGTGCTGGCCGACGTGGCGCCCACCATGCTCAAGCTGCTGGGCCTGGAAAAACCGGCAGAAATGACCGGCTCGTCGATTCTGATCGACGGCTAAAGCCGCTAAAGACAAGCTACAAGCCGCAAGAAAGAGCCCATTCACCCGTTTTTCTTGCCGCTTGTAGCTTGCCGCTTGCCGCTAAAGCCGTTTTTTTTGCAAGCCATGGCGGGCATACTAGGCCAGTCTCTATGCCTGGTGCCGCCCACCCCATGTTTCGCGCCCTGATCGTACTCGCCCTGTCTTGCCTGCTCAGCCCGGCCTTCGCCGATGAGCGCGCGCAAACCCAGCAACAACTGGACGCCACGCGCCAGGACATTGCCGAGCTGAAAAAGATGCTTGGCAAGTTGCAGGAGGAAAAATCCGGCGTGCAGAAAGACCTGCGCTCGACCGAAACCGACATCGGCAAGCTGGAAAAGCAGGTGGAGGCCCTGCAACTCGAACTAAAAAAGACCGAAGGCGAACTGGAGCGCCTTGATACCGAGAAAAAAAAACTCCAGAGCGCCCGCATTGAACAGCAACGACTGATCGCCATCCAGGCCCGTTCGGCCTACCAGAATGGCCGCGAGGAATACCTGAAACTGCTGCTCAACCAGCAGAACCCGGAAAAATTCGCCCGCACCCTGACCTATTACGATTACCTGAGCCAGGCGCGCCTGAGCCAGTTGCGCAATTTCAACGAGACCCTGCGCCAGTTGGCCAACGTCGAAAAGGACATCAGCCTCCAGCAGGCCCAGTTGCTGGCCCAACAAGGCACCCTCGACAGCCAGCGCCAGGAGCTGGAGAAAGTCCGCGCCGAGCGTAAAGAGGTGCTGGCCAAGCTCAACAATGACGTCAAGGCCCGCGACCAGAAGTTGCAGGCCCGCGAGCAGGACCAGGCCGACCTGACCAAGGTGCTCAAAACTATCGAGGAAACCCTCGCCCGTCAGGCCCGCGAAGCCGAAGAAGCGCGGCAGAAGGCCCTGCTCGCCGCCCAGGAGGCGGAAAAGCAACGCCAGCGTGAAGCCCTGGCCGCCAACAGCAGCGAGGCGCCGAAGAAGCCCAAGGCGATCCCTGGCCCACTGGTTTCCAGCAGCGGCGAAACCTTCGGTGGTGCTTTTTCTGCCGCACAGGGAAAACTTCCATGGCCGGTCAATGGTCGATTGCTGGCCCGCTTTGGCGAAACCCGTGGTGATGACTCGCGGGCCAAGTGGGACGGCGTGATGATCAGTGCCTCCCCTGGCAGCCAGGTGCGCGCCGTGCATGGCGGCCGGGTGGTATTTGCCGACTGGTTGCGCGGCGCTGGACTTCTGGTCATTCTCGACCATGGTAATGGTTACCTGAGCCTGTACGGCCATAACCAGAGCCTGCTCAAGAGCGCCGGCGACGTGGTCAAGGCCGGTGAGGCCATCTCCACCGTCGGCAACAGTGGCGGCCAAGACAGCTCAGGGCTGTATTTTGCCATCCGCCAGCAGGGCCGCCCCAGCGACCCCGCACAATGGTGCCGTGCCCAGGGATAGGCAACACCCCCCTTTTTGACGGCGTAGCGCAACTTCGGGCTGCGCCGATGCTCTACGGAGCGCTACCAGGATCAGGAGTTCGTTCGACATGCTGCAATCGCCTCGCCTCACCTCGCTGGCCCTGACCATCGCCATGGTCCTCGGCGCGCCCCTGGCCCGTGCGGCCGAGCCGGCCAAGCCCGCCGCGATTCCAGCGACGACCGTCTCGGCATCGTCGTCCAAGGCACCGTTGCCACTGGAAGAACTGCGCACCTTCGCCGAGGTCATGGACCGCATCAAGGCCGCCTATGTCGAACCGGTAGACGACAAGACCCTGCTGGAAAACGCCATCAAGGGCATGCTCAGCAACCTCGATCCGCACTCGGCCTACCTCGGCCCGGAAGATTTCCTCGAGCTGCAAGAGAGCACCAGCGGTGAGTTCGGCGGTCTGGGCATCGAAGTGGGCATGGAAGACGGCTTCATCAAGGTGGTCTCGCCGATTGACGAGACCCCGGCCTCGCGCGCCGGTATCGAAGCCGGCGACCTGATCGTCAAGATCAACGGCCAGCCGACCCGCGGCCAGACCATGACCGAAGCGGTCGACAAGATGCGCGGCAAGGTCGGCGAGAAAATCACCCTGACCCTGGTGCGCGACGGCGGCAACCCGTTCGATGTAACCCTTGCCCGCGCGGTCATCCAGGTCAAGAGCGTCAAGAGCCAGATGCTCGAAGACGGTTACGGCTATATCCGCATCACCCAGTTCCAGGTCAAGACCGGCGAAGAAGTCGGCAAGGCCCTGGCCAAGCTGCGCAAGGACAACGGCAAGAAGATGCGCGGCCTGGTCCTGGACCTGCGCAACAACCCCGGTGGCGTCCTGCAATCGGCCGTGGAAGTGGCCGACCACTTCCTCACCAAGGGCCTGATCGTCTACACCAAGGGCCGTATCGCCAACTCCGAGCTGCGCTTCTCCGCCGACCCGGCCGATGCCAGCGAAGGCGTGCCCTTGGTGGTGCTGATCAACGGCGGCAGTGCCTCGGCGTCGGAAATTGTCGCCGGCGCCCTGCAAGACCAGAAGCGTGGCGTGCTGATGGGCACCGACAGCTTCGGCAAAGGCTCGGTGCAAACCGTGCTGCCGCTGAACAACGACCGCGCACTTAAGATCACCACGGCGCTGTACTTCACCCCCAACGGCCGTTCGATCCAGGCCCAGGGCATTGTCCCGGACATCGAGGTGCGCCGCGCCAAGATTACCGCCGAGCAGGACGGTGAAAACTTCAAGGAAGCCGACCTGCAGGGCCACCTGGGCAACGGCAACGGCGGCGCCGACCGTCCGTCGGGTAAGGGCGGCGGCGCCAAGCCTCGCCCACAGGATGATGACTACCAGCTCAGCCAGGCCCTGAGCCTGCTCAAGGGCCTGAGCATCACCCAGGGTAAATAAGGCCAGTTGATGCGTTACCTGCTGTTGGCCCTGTTGTACCTGATGAGCGGTGTCGCCCTCGCGGCGCCGACTCAACCGGGCAAGGCCTACCTGACACTGATCATCGACGACCTGGGGCAGAACCCTGCGCGCGACTCACGCGCCCTGGCCCTGCCCGGCCCGGTGACCCTGGCGATCATGCCCGATACCCCGCATGCCACAGCGTTTGCCCGCCAGGCCCATCACGCCGGCAAGACGGTGATCCTGCACATGCCCATGGACCCGGCCACCGGCCCCTACGCCTGGCACCCCGGTACACCCTTGCCGGAGCTTGAGCGGCGGTTGAACGCGGCGCTCGACAAAGTGCCCTACGCCGTCGGGATCAACAACCACATGGGCAGCCGCATGACCGCGGAGCCTGCGGCCATGGCCTGGTTGATGGGTGAATTGCAGCGCCGCGACCTGTTCTTCGTCGACAGCCGCACCAGCGCCGCCACGGTGGCCGCCAAATCGGCACAAAGCATCGGCCTGGCCAGCGTGTCGCGGGATGTGTTCCTCGATGACCTGCGCACCACCGAAGCCATTACCGGCCAGCTGCAACAGGGTATTGCCCTGGCGCGCAAGCAAGGCACGGCGGTACTGATCGGGCATCCTTATCCACAGACCCTGGAAGTGCTCGAACGCGAACTGCCCAAGCTCAAGGCCCAGGGCGTCGAGTGGATAGAAATTCAGCAGATGATCACCGAGCGCAGCAATCGCGCGATGTCCGGCCACGGGCGCGACGGCATCTACAAGTAGCGGGCGAAGGTTGCCTCGACAAAGCCGTCGCTGCGCATCTGCTCCAGCGCTTGCTGCAGCTTGTTCACTACCTCGTCCGGCACTTCACGGTTAAGCGCCAGGTACAGCTCGGCACCGTGAAAACGCAGCACCGTCTTAAGCTTGCTCACCCCCACCTGGCGCGCCAGGTAGCGCCCGGCCGGGTCGCCGCTGGCCCACAGGTCGATTTCGCCGTTCACCAGCTTTTTCGCGTTGTCGCGGTCGCGCAGCACCAACACCGGGTTCAGGCCTTGCTTGGCCAGGTATTCGGCAATCGCATCCCCTTTATAAGCCCCGATACGATAACGCTTGGCTTGCTGCAGGCTGCTCAAGGCAATCGGGCTACCCTCGGGGGCCAGCAAAATCCAGTCATCCGGCCCCAGCGGTCCGACCCACTTGAACAGTTTTTCCCGCTCGGGCTGGCGAGCCATGACGAAAACGCCGTAGCCGGGGGTTTGCAGGGCCTGCTCGTAGATGCGCTGCCAGGGGAAGCGCAGGGTCATGCTGTAGGGCACCCCGGCGCGCTTGAACATCTCGCGTACCAGGTCGGCGGCAATGCCATTGATGCCATCGTCGCGGGCGAAGCTCTTGCCGCTGATGGCCATGTTGTAGGGCGGGAAGTTTTCGGTGAGCAGCACCACAGGCTCGCTCGCCTGGGCAAGGTGGGTGAACGACAGGCAGCTGCACAGCAACAGGACAAGACGCTTGAACATGGTGGCACCGGGCTCCTTGGCAACGCCAAGAGTGCCGGGGCCTAGTGCGCCTGTCCAGTCTGCACCGGTATCACAACAAAAAGGGCCCTGTTCCTGCGAACAGAGCCCTTCGGGTCAATCAGCCGTTATCAGCTGTAGACACGCCCCAGCAACTGGCGATGGCTTTCGAACTGATCGAGCACATCCCGGGTGATCTGCTCCGGGGTGAAGCCCATCAGATCGTATTCCTGGCTGCCGTTGTGCAGGTACACCTCGGCGCGGTAGAAGCGCTGGCGCACTTCCGACTCGCCTTCCACCGGTGCTTCGCTCGGCGCGGCCAGGTAGCCGTCCAGGCTTACTTCGTAAACGAACGGGTTACCTTCTTCCATGTCGATGCGCAGGCCCATGGCCGAACGCGACTGGCCGACCCGGGTCTGCACCTGGAAGCCCAGGGTCTGCAACTGCGCGGCTGCTTCCTTGAGCGCCGGGCTGACGCGCTTGTCCATGAAGCGCTGAACGATCGCCTGGGTCGGCTGCAGGTCCAGCTGGCTCAGGCGCTCGCTGAAACCGCGACGGCCACGGGCAGCCAGTTCGGCCTGCTCCTGCTCGACCTGGCTGTCCTGTTTCATGGCCTTGTACAGGCCGAACATGAACAGCACCAGCACTACCGAGAACGGCAGTCCCGCCAGCACCACCATGGTCTGCATGGCCTGGAAGTTACCGGCCAGAAGCAAACCGATGGTGACCACGGTAATGATCGCCGACCAGAGAATACGCAGCCAGTTCGGCGCATCTTCGTCGACATGGCCGCCTTTGCAGGAAAGGTTGGCCATCATCACCGCGCCGGAGTCGGCTGGGGTCAGGAACAGTACGAAGCCAACGAAAATCGCGACACCGACCACGATCTTGGCAAACGGATAGTGCTCGAGCAGCTGGTAGATCGACATCGCCGGCTGTTCCAGCGCCGTTCGACCGAGTTCCACCGCGCCCTGGTTCATCACCAGGTCCAGTGCCGAGTTGCCGAAGATCGACAGCCAGGCCAAGGTGAAGCCCAGCGGAATCAGCAGCACGCCAGCGACCAGTTCGCGCACGGTACGACCGCGCGAGATACGGGCAATGAACATGCCGACGAACGGGCCCCAGGAAATCCACCAGGCCCAGTAGAACACGGTCCACAGGCCCAGCCAGCGCTCGGACTTGTCACTGTCGCCTTCATAGACGTACAGGTCGAAGGTCTTTAGCACCGCGCCGTTGAGGTAGTCGCCGATGTTCTGCACGAAGCTGTTGAGCAGGTGCAGGGTCGGGCCGTTGAGCAGCACGAACAACAGCAGGCCGCTGAACAGGATGATGTTGAGGTTGGACAGGCGGCGGATGCCGTTCTCCACACCCGACACGGCGGCGATGGTCGCCACGGTGCTCATCACCAGGATCACGATCAGCAGGTTGGTGTCGCTGTGCTGCATGCCGAACAGGTATTCCAGCCCCGAGGACACCTGCATCGAACCAATACCCAGGTTGGTCACCAGGCCCAGCAGGGTCACGAACATGCCGAAGATGTCGACGGTGTGGCCCGCGGCCCCCTTGACCCAACGCTCACCGACCAGCGGGTACAGCGCCGAGCGCAGTGCCAGGGGTTGGTTGTGGCGGTAGGCGAAGTAGGCCACGGCCAGGCCGACCAGAGCATAGATTGCCCAGCCATGCAGACCCCAGTGCAGGAAGGTCAGTTGCAGGCCTTCACGGGCCGCTTGCAGGCTGGCCGGTGCGCCTTCAGGCGGGTTGAAGTAGTGATCCAGCGGCTCGGACGCGCCGAAGTACAGCAGCGAGATACCGATACCGGAGGAGAACAGCATCCCGGCCCAGGCACCGTAGCTGAAGTCCGGCTTGTCATCCTTGCCGCCAAGCTTGAGCTTGCCGAAATTGGAGAAGGCCAGAACGATGACGAACAGCAGGTAGCCGCCAATCACCAGCATGTAGTACCAGCCGAAGCTGCGCGACAACCAGGCCTGGGCCTCGTTCAGCACGCGGCCGGCGGTTTCGGGAACTGCGATCAGCAAGGCAGTCAACAGCAGGATCAACAACGTCGAGGTGAAGAACACCACGCTGTTGACCCGGACCCTCTCGGCAGGGGTCTTGATTAGGGAGGCAGAACTCATTGCACATAGGCTCCGGGCAGTGCGAGAGAAACACGAAACAATCGTTACCCAAGCAAATGGTGCAATAGCCCCACTGCTTCAGGTGTTATAAAAGCACCTTGAAAAAACCGTGATCCCGAATCGATTGCGTTGAAAAAAACAGGCCGAAAACCCCGTCCCGAGGGTTGGCCGCGCGGTGCGATACCGCTCGGCAGATCTGCTCAACGCGCCGTTTACACCCGTCAACACCTTGTATTCCGGGGGTTCCACGTCTTTTTGGGGTGCCAATTTGTGCTCACTGCAGGTAGGAAAAACCTGTCAATTGCACAGATTGTCGCAGAGCTTATTCTTTGTTGATTGAACGTTCAATCAAAACAAAATAGACTGGCCTTCGCCGAGGCAGCCGCTCGTCGACTGCTCGCAGGCCTGAGGAGATTTGCAAGATGCCCAAGGTCGGTATGCAACCCATTCGCCGCCAGCAGTTGATCGAAGCCACATTGATGGCCATCGACCAGGTCGGCATGGGTGACGCCAGCATTGCGCTGATCGCCCGTTTGGCCGGTGTGTCGAATGGCATCATCAGTCACTACTTTCAGGACAAGAACGGCCTGATCGCAGCGACCATGCGGTACTTGATGAGCGTGCTGAACGAGAACGTCGTCGCCAACCGGCAGGCGCTCAAGGACACCAGCCCGCGCGCCCACCTGCAGGTGATTATCGAAGGCAACTTCGACGCCAGCCAGGTCAACGGCCCGGCAATGAAAACCTGGTTGGCCTTCTGGGCTTCCAGCATGCACCAGCCGTCTTTGCACAGGTTGCAGCGGATCAACGATCACCGCTTGTATTCCAACCTGTGCTGCCAGTTCCGCCGCGTCCTGCCGCTGCCTGATGCACGCACCGCGGCCCGTGGCCTGGCAGCATTGATCGACGGTCTGTGGCTGCGCGGTGCGCTGTCCGGAGACGCGTTCGACACCGACCAGGCGAAACAAATCGCTTACGAATACATGGATCTACAACTGGCGAAACAGACGAGCCCGGACACGCAAAACCAGGCCTCTGAACCACCGCGCGTCGCGATTGCCAAACAAGCAGGAGCGCTGCACGGATAGCCAAACACACATATGCACTTGCGAGGACACTATGGCCCGTTTCGAACTGCAAAAACTCTACATTGATGGTGGTTATGTCGACGCTTCCAGCGACGCTACCTTCGACGCCATCAACCCGGCCAACGGCGAAGTCCTCGCCCAGGTGCAACGCGCTACCCAGGCCGACGTCGAGCGCGCCGTAGAAAGCGCCGAACGCGGCCAGAAAGTCTGGGCGGCGATGACCGCCATGCAGCGTTCGCGCATCCTGCGCCGCGCCGTCGACATCCTGCGCGAGCGCAACGATGAGCTGGCCGCCCTGGAAACCCTGGACACCGGCAAGTCCTACTCCGAAACCCGCTACGTCGACATCGTCACCGGCGCCGACGTGCTGGAATACTACGCAGGCCTGGTACCGGCCATCGAAGGCGAGCAGATCCCGCTGCGCGACAGCTCGTTCGTCTACACCCGCCGCGAGCCGCTGGGCGTGACCGCCGGTATCGGCGCCTGGAACTACCCGATCCAGATCGCCCTGTGGAAATCCGCTCCTGCCCTGGCGGCCGGTAACGCGATGATCTTCAAGCCGAGCGAAGTCACCTCGCTGACCACCCTGAAACTGGCCGAGATCTACACCGAAGCCGGCCTGCCGGACGGCGTGTTCAACGTTCTGACCGGCAGCGGCCGCGAAGTCGGCACCTGGCTGACCGAGCACCCGCGCATCGAGAAAATCTCCTTCACCGGCGGCACCACCACCGGCAAGAAGGTCATGGCCAGCGCCTCGAGCTCGACGCTCAAGGAAGTCACCATGGAACTGGGCGGCAAGTCGCCACTGATCATCTGCGACGACGCCGACCTCGATCGCGCCGCCGACATCGCCATGATGGCCAACTTCTACAGCTCGGGCCAGGTCTGCACCAACGGTACCCGCGTGTTCGTCCCTGCCTCGATGAAAGCGGCTTTCGAAGCCAAGATCGCCGAGCGCGTTGCGCGCATCCGCGTTGGCAACCCTGAAGACGAAAACACCAACTTCGGCCCGCTGGTCAGCTTCGCTCACATGGAAAGCGTGCTGGGCTACATCGCCAAGGGCAAGGAAGAAGGCGCACGCGTTCTCTGTGGCGGCGAGCGCCTGACCGCAGGCGAACTGGCCAAGGGCGCATTCGTGGCGCCGACCGTGTTCACCGACTGCCGTGACGACATGACCATCGTCAAGGAAGAGATCTTCGGCCCAGTGATGAGCATCCTCTCCTACGAGACCGAGGAAGAAGTCATCCGTCGTGCCAACGACACCGAATACGGCCTGGCCGCTGGCGTGTGCACCAACGACATCAGCCGCGCCCACCGCATCATCCACCAGCTGGAAGCCGGTATCTGCTGGATCAACGCCTGGGGCGAGTCGCCAGCCGAAATGCCGGTCGGCGGTTACAAGCAGTCCGGTGTCGGCCGTGAGAACGGCGTGAGCTCGCTGGCTCAGTACACTCGCATCAAATCCGTTCAAGTTGAGCTGGGTTCCTACAACTCGGTGTTCTGAAGCGACAAGCTTCAAGCGGCAAGCTGCAAGTCAAAGCCGGTGCGTGTTGCGCCAACCGGCTCTTGCAGCTCTCACTCATTTGCGAGCCTCGCACGACCGCATTTTCTTGCGGCTTGTAGCTTGAGGCTTGCAGCTGCTTTCGGAGAAAGCCATGGAATATGACTACATCATCGTCGGTGCCGGCTCTGCCGGTAATACCCTGGCGACCCGCCTGACCGAAGACGAAGGCGTGACTGTCCTGCTGCTCGAGGCCGGTGGCCCTGACTACCGCATGGACTTCCGCACCCAGATGCCAGCCGCGCTGGCCTTCCCGCTGCAGGGCCGCCGCTACAACTGGGCCTACGAGACCGACCCGGAGCCGCACATGGACGGCCGCCGGATGGAATGCGGTCGCGGCAAGGGCCTGGGTGGCTCGTCGCTGATCAACGGCATGTGCTACATCCGCGGCAACGCCATGGACTTCGACGGCTGGGCAAAACTGCCAGGCCTTGAGGACTGGACCTACCTGGACTGCCTGCCGTACTTCCGCAAAGCGGAAACCCGCGACATCGGCGCCAACGATTACCACGGCGGCGAAGGCCCGGTCAGCGTGACCACGCCTAAAGCCGGTAACAACCCGCTGTTCCACGCCATGGTCGAAGCCGGCGTGCAAGCCGGTTACCCGCGTACCGAAGACCTCAACGGCTACCAGCAGGAAGGTTTCGGCCCGATGGACCGTACCGTGACGCCTAAAGGCCGTCGCTCCAGCACCGCCCGCGGCTACCTGGACACCGCCAAGAAGCGCTCGACCCTGACCATCGTCACTCACGCCCTGAGCGATCGCGTGCTGTTCGACGGCAAGCGCGCCGTGGGCGTCAGCTACCTGGTCGGCGCCAGCGAAGAGCGCGTCGAAGCCCGTGCGCGCAAGGAAGTGATCGTCTGCTCCGGCGCCATCGCTTCGCCGCAACTGCTGCAACGCTCCGGCGTTGGCCCGCGTGCGCTGCTGGAAAGCCTCAACGTGCCTGTGGTTCACGACCTGCCAGGCGTGGGCGAAAACCTGCAGGACCACCTTGAGCTGTACCTGCAGTACGCCTGCACCCAGCCAGTGTCGCTGTACCCGTCGCTGCTCTGGTACAACCAGCCGGCCATCGGTGCCGAGTGGCTGTTCAAGGGCACCGGTATCGGCGCCAGCAACCAGTTCGAAGCCGGTGGTTTCATCCGTACTCGTGAAGAGTTCGAATGGCCGAACATCCAGTACCACTTCCTGCCGGTGGCGATCAATTACAACGGCAGCAACGGTGTACAGGAACACGGCTTCCAGGCCCACATGGGTTCGATGCGCTCGCCTAGCCGCGGCCGTATCCAGCTCAAGTCCAAAGACCCGCGCCAGCACCCGAGCATCCTGTTCAACTACATGGCGACCGAGCAGGACTGGCAGGAATTTCGTGACGGCATCCGCCTGACCCGCGAAATCATGGCCCAGCCTGCGCTGGACGCCTACCGTGGCCGCGAAATCAGCCCGGGCGCCGACGTGCAGACCGACGAGGAACTGGACAAGTTCATCCGCGAGCACGCCGAGACCGCGTTCCACCCGTCCTGCTCGTGCAAGATGGGCGACGACGAGATGGCGGTGGTCGACGGCCAGGGCCGCGTGCATGGCATGCAGGGCCTGCGAGTGGTCGATGCCTCGATCATGCCGATCATCATCACCGGCAACCTCAACGCCACCACGATCATGATCGCCGAGAAAATCGCCGACAAGATCCGCAACCGCCAGCCGCTGCCACGCAGCACCGCCAAGTACTACGTCGCCAACGGCGCGCCGGTCAAAGGCAAGGCGCTGCGTGAAGTGAAACAGGCTTAAGCCTCTTTCGCGGGGCAAGCCCGCTCCCACAGGTGATGTGCAATCCGTGTGGGAGCGGGCTTGACCCGCGATGAGGCCCGCCAAGGCAACACAAGAAGGCACTCCAGGGAGTGTCTTTTTTGTCCCCGCGATTAACCCTTTACAGCCCGCCAACCCCTCAGGTTAGAATCCTTGGCACGCGACCTGCTTGATATTCAAAGCAAACCGCCCCTCCTTCCTGCTTTTCCCCGGAGTACTGCCTTTGGATGCGTCCACCATCAATAGCCTGTTCTTGATCGGCGCATTGCTGGTGGGTGCAAGTATTCTGGTCAGCTCACTGTCTTCACGCCTGGGCATCCCGATCCTGGTCATCATCCTTGCGGTCGGCATGATCGCCGGGGTCGATGGTGGCGGGATCATCTTCAACAACTACCCGACCGCCTATCTGGTGGGCAACCTGGCCCTCGCGGTGATCCTCCTCGACGGCGGCCTGCGCACGCGGGTGGCGAGTTTCCGCGTGGCCCTGTGGCCGGCGCTGTCGCTGGCGACCGTCGGCGTGCTGATCACCACCGGCCTGACCGGCATGGTCGCCGCCTGGCTGTTCAACCTGAGCCTGATCCAGGGCCTGCTGATCGGCGCCATCGTCGGCTCCACCGACGCTGCGGCGGTGTTCTCGCTGCTCGGCGGCAAGGGCCTGAACGAACGGGTGACGGCAACCCTCGAAATCGAATCGGGCAGTAACGACCCGATGGCGGTGTTTCTCACCGTAACCCTGATCGACATGATCGCCAGCGGCCAGACCGGCCTGCACTGGAGCCTGCTCACTCACCTGTTGCGCGAGTTCGGCATCGGCGGCCTGCTGGGCCTGGGGGGCGGCTGGCTGATGCTGCAGCTGGTCAACCGCATCAACCTCGCCGGCGGCCTGTACCCGATCCTGGTGGTGGCCGGCGGCCTGGTGGTGTTCTCGCTGACCAACGCCCTGCACGGCAGCGGCTTCCTTGCCGTGTACCTGTGTGGCCTGGTGCTGGGCAACCGCCCGATCCGCAGCCGCCACGGCATCCTGCACATGCTCGACGGCATGGCCTGGCTGGCGCAAATCGGTATGTTCCTGGTCCTCGGCCTGCTGGTGACGCCTCACGACCTGCTACCGATCGCCCTGCCGGCGCTGGGCCTGGCGCTGTGGATGATCATCTTCGCCCGGCCGCTGTCGGTGGTCGCCAGCCTGCTGCCGTTCAAGGCCTTCCATGGCCGCGAAAAAGCCTTTATCTCCTGGGTAGGCCTGCGTGGCGCGGTACCGATCATTCTGGCGGTGTTCCCGTTGATGGCCGGGCTGCCGGATGCCCAGTTGTTCTTCAACCTGGCGTTCTTCATCGTCCTGGTGTCGTTGCTGGTGCAGGGCACCAGCCTGCCCTGGGTGGCCAAGCTGCTGAAAGTGACGGTACCGCCCGACCCTGCCCCGATCTCCCGTTCGGCCCTGGAAGTGCACATCACCAGCGAGTGGGAGTTGTTCATCTATCGACTGGGCGCGGAAAAATGGTGCATCGGCGCCGCCCTGCGCGAGCTGAAAATGCCTGAAGGCACCCGTATCGCAGCGCTGTTTCGCGGTCAGCAACTGCTCCATCCGTCGGGAAGTACCACCCTGGAAGTCGACGACCTGCTCTGCGTGATCGGCCACGAACACAACCTGCCAGCCCTCGGCAAGCTGTTCAGCCAGGCACCGCAGCGTGGCCAGGACCTGCGCTTCTTTGGTGACTTCGTGCTCGAAGGTGACGCAGAACTGGGGGCTGTAGCGGCGTTGTACGGATTGAAGCTCGACGGCCAGGACCCGCACATGCCGCTCAGCCGCTTCATCGCGCAGAAGGTTGGCGGCGCACCGGTGGTCGGCGACCAGATCGAGTGGAACAGCACCTTGTGGACGGTTGCAGTGATGGAAGGGAACAAGATCCTCAAAGTGGGCGTCAAATTCCCCGAAGGAACTCGACCCGGCCCTGGATTGTTCCTTTAAACTCTGTTCTTCGCCTCTGCCTGTACGAATTTTCTGCCTATGTCCCTGCGCACGTTGTTAAGCGCAGCCCTGATCGGGCTGTGCCTGTCCTTCTCCCCGGTGTGGGCGGCTGAACCGCCAACCACGGCAGCGATCCAGCAAAGCCTGGACAAGATCACCGAACGCAAGCTGCCCGAGGCCGAACAGAAAGCCCTGCAGCAGGTGCTCGAAAAGACCCTGGCCTTCCTCGGCAACAAAGAGGACAGCGAGAAGAAGCTCACCGCGCTCAAGCACCAGCTCAACGACGCGCCGCGCCAGACCAGCGAAAACCAGCGCGAGCTGGCCAAACTCAAGGACAGCAAGGTGATCCCGGTCACCCAGCGCTACGCCGCCTCCAGCGTGCCGCAGCTGGAGCAATTGCTTGCCGAGCGCACCACCGAGCAGGGCGAACTACAAAAAGCGCTGTCCGAGGCCAACAGCCTGACCATCACCGCGCAGACCCGGCCCGAACGGGCCCAGGCAGAAATCAGCGCCAACCAGACCCGCACCCAGCAGATCAACACCAGCCTGAAGATCGGCAAGGACGGCGGCAAGCCGCTCAGCGCCGACCAGCGCAACCAGCTCAACGCCGAACTGGCCGCGCTCAACGCCCTGACCCTGCTGCGCCGCCAGGAACTGGCCGGCAACAGCCTGCTGCAAGACCTGGGCAACAGCCAGCATGACCTGCTGATCGAGCGCGCCGCGCGCCTGGAACAGGAAATCCAGGACCTGCAGACGCTGATCAACCAGAAGCGTCTGGCCCAGTCCCAGCAAACCGTCACCGAACAGTCGATCGAAGCGCAGAAAGCTGGCGGCAGCACCCTACTGGCCACCGAAAGCGCCGCCAACCTCAAGCTCTCCGACTACCTGCTGCGCAGCACCGACAGCCTCAACGACCTGACCCAGCAGAACCTCAAGACCAAGCAGCAGTTGGACAGCCTGACCCAGAGCGACCAGGCTCTGGACGAGCAGATCAGCGTGCTCAAGGGCAGCCTGCTGCTGTCGAAGATCCTCTACAAGCAAAAGCAGGCGCTGCCGCACCTGAAGCTCGACCGCGACCTGGCCGACCAGATCGCCGACATCCGCCTGTACCAGTTCGAGATCAACCAGCAGCGCGAGCAGATCAGCAGCCCGAGCAGCTATGTCGACAAGCTGCTCACCGCACAACCACCCGAGACCGTCACCCCGCAATTGCGCAAGGCCTTGCTGGAAGTGGCGATCACTCGCAGCGACCTGCTCGAACGCCTGAACCGTGAACTGAGCGCGCTGCTCAACGAATCAATCACTCTGCAGTTGAACCAGAAGCAACTGTTCAGCACCGCGCAGAACCTGCGTGCAACCCTTGATGAGCAGATGTTCTGGATCCCCAGCAACAAGCCGCTGGACCTGGAATGGCTGCGCAGCGTGCCCGAGCGCCTGCAGAAACAGGTGGTCAGCCTGCCCTGGGGGTCGGGCCTGCGGGAGCTGACCGACGGCCTGGCCCAGCGCCCGTTGCTGTTCCTGCCCTTGCTGTTGCTGATCGGCGCCCTGCTGTGGCGGCGCAAGTACCTGTATGCGCGCCTGACCAAGGTTCATCAGGATGTCGGCCACTTCAAGCGTGACAGCCAGTGGCACACGCCCCAGGCCATCCTGGTCAATATTCTCCTGGCCATGCCCCTGAGCCTGGGCCTGGCCCTGTGCGGCTATGCCCTGCAGGTCGACGCCCGCGGGCAGAACGCCAACCTCGCCTCGGCGCTGTTCCAGGTGGCCCAGGCCTGGCTGGTGTTCTACACCGCCTACCGGATACTCGCCCCGGGCGGCGTGGCCGAACTGCACTTTCGCTGGGAAAAGCCCCAAGTCGAATTCCTCCGTGGCTGGATCCGCCGCCTCGGCACCGTGGTCCTGGCCCTGGTCGGGGTGGTGGCGGTGGCCGAGCATCAACCCTCGGCGCTGGCTGAAGACGTGCTCGGCATCGGCGTGGTGCTGACCTGCTATGCGCTGATGGCCTGGCTGCTCAGCCGCCTGCTGCTGAGCAGCCCCACCCACCGCAACACCTCGCTGTTTCGCAAGGCCGTGGGCGTGGCCTTCACCGCGCTGCCGGTGGCGCTGTTCATCGCCGTGTGCTTTGGCTATTACTACACCGCGCTCAAGCTCACCGACCGCCTGATCGATACCCTGTACCTGCTGATGTTCTGGCTGGTGATCGAAGCCGCCTTCGTCCGCGGCCTGGCCGTGGCCGCCCGGCGCCTGGCCTACCAGCGGGCGCTGAGCAAGCGCCAGGCGGCCAAGGAAGGCCTGGATGGCGAAGTGCTGGTCGAAGAGCCGACCCTGGACATCGAACAGGTCAACCAGCAGTCCCTGCGCCTGATTCGCCTGGCCCTGCTCGGCGGCTTCATCGCCGCCCTGTACTGGGTCTGGTCGGACCTGATCAGCGTGTTCGCCTACCTCGACAACATCACCCTGTACGAGTACACCAGCGGCACCGGCGCATCCATGAGCATGGTGCCGATCAGCCTGCGCGACCTGCTGGGCGCACTGGTGATCATCGGCATCACCGTTGCCCTGGCCGGCAACTTGCCTGGCCTGCTGGAAGTGCTGGTGCTATCACGCCTGAACCTGGCCCAGGGCAGCGCCTACGCCACCACCACGTTGCTGTCCTACGTGATTGCCGGGGTCGGCTTCGTCTCTACCCTGTCAGCCTTGGGCGTCAGCTGGGACAAGCTGCAATGGCTGGTGGCCGCACTGTCGGTGGGCCTGGGCTTCGGCATGCAGGAGATCTTCGCCAACTTCATCTCCGGGATCATGATCCTGTTCGAGCGCCCGGTACGGATCGGCGACACCATCACCATCGGCAACCTCTCCGGCACGGTGAGCAAGATCCGCATTCGCGCCACCACCATCACCGACTTCGACCGCAAGGACATTATTGTCCCGAACAAGACCTTCATCACCGGGCAACTGATCAACTGGTCGCTGACCGACACCATCACCCGGGTGACCCTCAAGCTCGGCGTCGACTACGGCTCGGACCTCGACCTGGTGCGCACCCTGCTGCTCAAGGCCGCCAACGACAACCCACGGGTACTCAAGGAACCGGCGCCGATCGTCTATTTCCTCAACTTCGGCGAAAGCACCCTGGACCATGAACTGCGCATGCACGTACGCGACCTGGGCGACCGCAACCCGGTACTCGACGAGATCAACCGCTACATCAACAAAGAGTTCAAGCGGCAGCACATCAACATCTCCTTCCGGCAGATGGAGATCTACCTGAAGAACATGCAGGGCCAGGAGTACAAGATGGTCCCGGTAGAAAGCCTGGACAAGACCGTGCTGCCAACCGCCAACAACAGCGGCAAGCCCGCTGACGAAGCGCCAGGCAAACCGGCCTGACTGGACGCCAGCGGCCATACCCTTGCAGAATACTCAGGTTTTCTCCAGGAGATGGCCGTTGAAAGCCCTCGACGAACTGACGTTCGATAACCGTTTCGCCCGCCTGGGCGACGCCTTTTCTACTTCGGTACTGCCCGAGCCGATTGCCGAACCGCGCCTGGTGATCGCCAGCGAAGCGGCCATGGCGTTGCTCGACCTGGAACCAACCGAAGCCTATTCCCCGGTCTTTGCCGAACTGTTCGGCGGCCACAAACTGTGGGCCGAGGCCGAGCCGCGGGCGATGGTCTATTCCGGGCATCAGTTCGGCTCCTACAACCCACGCCTGGGCGATGGCCGTGGCCTGTTGCTGGGCGAAGTGCGCAATGACGCCGGCCAATCCTGGGACCTGCACCTCAAGGGCGCCGGGCAGACGCCGTATTCGCGTATGGGCGATGGCCGCGCGGTACTGCGCTCCTCGATCCGCGAATTCCTTGCCTCCGAAGCCCTGCCAGCCCTGGGCATCCCCAGCAGCCGGGCGCTGTGCGTGATCGGCTCAAGTACGCCGGTCTGGCGCGAAACCCAGGAGCGCGCGGCCATGCTGTTGCGCCTGGCGCCGAGCCATGTACGCTTCGGTCATTTCGAGTATTTCTATTACACCCGCCAGCCCGAGCAGCAGCGCATGCTTGCCGAGCATGTGCTCAATACGCATTTCGCCGAGTGCCGCGACGCGCCGGAACCGTACCTGGCGATGTTCCGCACCATTGTCGAGCGCAACGCCGAGCTGATTGCCCGCTGGCAGGCTTACGGCTTCTGCCACGGCGTGATGAACACCGACAACATGTCGATCCTGGGCATCACCTTCGACTTCGGCCCCTTTGCCTTCCTCGACGACTTCGACGCCAACTTCATCTGCAATCACTCCGATGACCAGGGCCGCTACAGCTACAGCAATCAGGTGCCCATCGCCCACTGGAACCTCAGCGCCCTGGCCCAGGCCCTGACGCCGTTCATCAGCGTCGAAGCGCTGAAGGAAACCCTGGGGCTGTTCCTGCCGTTGTACGAGGCCCATTACCTGGACCTGATGCGTCGGCGTCTGGGCCTGACCCGCGCGGAAGACGGCGACAAGCTGCTGATCGAACGCCTGTTGCAACTGATGCAACCGGGCGCGGTGGACTACACCCTGTTCTTCCGCCAGCTCGGCGACCAGCCTGCTGAGCAGGCGCTGCAGGTAGTGCGTGACGACTTCATCGACCTGGCCGGTTTCGACCTGTGGTCAGCCGATTACCTGGCACGCCTGCAGCGCGAGCCCGGCAACGCCGAAGGCCGCCGCGCGCGCATGCATGCGGTCAACCCGCTGTACATCCTGCGCAACTACCTGGCCCAGCGCGCCATCGAGGCGGCCGAGGGTGGTGACTACGAGGAAGTTCGCCGCCTGCACCAGGTGCTGAGCAAACCGTTCGAGGAGCAAGCGGGGATGCAAGCCTACGCCCAGCGGCCACCGGAGTGGGGCAAGCACCTGGAAATCAGCTGCTCGTCGTAAGGCCTGCGCCTCAGCTGTCGAGCCACCAGTCGAGCAGGGTTTCGTCCTCGTCATCGTCGAGGTTGCGGTAGATGTTGGCGTAATACCACTCGACGCCGGTGCACTGGCGAAAGCGGTCGAACACTTCACGGATGGCTGCAAAACCGTTACGCGCGGGGATGGCCAGGGTCAGGTTGCCCTTGTAGCGACCATCCAGAGTACCGCCGAGCAGCGTCTGCACTTCGTCTTGCAGTGTGTCGACAGCCCCCTGGGGCAAGTCGTCGGCATAGATATGAATGCAGAAGTTGCCACCCCGCTGCAGCACTTCGGCGCGCTGGTCCGGGTGGTTGATACGGATGGTATCGCCACGCGCCAGGTCGAGGGCCAACCCTGGTGACGACAGCAGCTCAAAGGTATTCGCATCGATCTGACGGACCGGCACGCTCTCGAATACCGGTTCGCCATTGGATCGGGAATCGACAAAAATGCGGATATGCGCTGAATGCTGGCAATCCATCGGGCACTCCATGGCCTGTGTACAAGGCGTACATGCTAAACCATTCAACATGTAGGTGCGGGCGTAACCCGCGAACGACCGCAGACCGGTCGCAACTCTCGGAGCTTTCATGACTGATCCACTACTCATCCCCTGCCCCCACTGCAACGGCCTCAACCGCATCCCCGGCGAACGCCTTGGCGACAGCCCGAAATGCGGCCGCTGCAAGAACCCGGTCCTGCTGAGCACGCCGTTTGATTTGAAACAGGGCGACTACGCCAGCCAGATCAAGGGCGACCTGCCGTTGCTGATCGATGTCTGGGCCGATTGGTGCGGGCCATGCAAGTCGTTTGCGCCGATCTTCGCGCAGGCGGCCAGCCAGCTCAGCGGGCGCTGCCGCCTGGCCAAGCTGGACAGCGAGGCCAACCAGCAACTGGCCGGGCAATTGGGGATTCGTTCGATTCCCAGCCTGATCCTGCTCAGAAACGGCCGGGAAGTGGCGCGCCAGAGCGGTGCATTCCCACTCCAGCAACTGCTGGAATGGTTGCGCAGCCAGGGCGTCTAGACGCCTTCTTCGAGCAGGGCGTGCAGTTCAACGAACTGCTGGGTCAGCTTGTGCCGCGGCTCCAGATGAATCAGCGGCAGGCTGGCCTGGTGTGATTCACGCATCTTCACCGAGCTGTTGAGGTATACCGGCAGCACCGGCAGCCCCTCGGCGATCAACTCGTCAAGCATCTGCTGGGGCAGGCTGGCGCGGGCCTGGAACTGGTTGACGACAATGCCTTCGACCCGCAGTTCTTCGTTGTGATCGTCCTTGAGCTCGTCGATCTCGGCCAGCAGCCCGTACAGCGCCTGGCGCGAGAAACTGTCGCAATCGAAGGGGATCAACACTCGATCAGCCGCGATCAACGCAGAAACAGCATAGAAGTTAAGCGCTGGCGGAGTATCCAGGTAAATCCGGTCATAGTCCTCGTCCAGCTCATCCAGCAGTTTGCGCAGCTTGTTGATCTTGTGCTTGGCCTCAAGCTTGGGCTGCAGGTCAGCCAGCTCGGCGGTGGCGGTCACCACATGCAGGTTGTCGAACGGTGTTTCGTAGATATCGACCTTGTTCTTTTTCGCAAACGGCCCGGAAGACAGGGTCTGCTTGAAAAAGTCGGCAATGCCCATGGGAATGTCCTCGCCGGTAAGGCCGGTAAGGTACTGGGTCGAGTTGGCCTGGGCATCCAGGTCGATCAACAGGGTTCGATAGCCTTCATTGGCACTCACCGCTGCCAGGTTGCAGGCAATGCTCGACTTGCCGACGCCACCTTTCTGATTGAACACCACGCGCCGCATGGAATGACCTCCGTGTGTCTGGGGATGACCGAGTATGTGTGCGAAGGGTTCGCTTGACCAGCACCGTTGGGCTCAAGTTGACGAGGAATCGACCGACAACCCATAACCTCCGTTGGTCGGGAAAAACCTGACTGATCTGACGAAGCTGAACAATCGAGGTCTGTTTCAAGCCGGAGTATTTGTAACCAGCATTTGCTACACGCCGACAGCACCGGGATAATGCGCGCCACTCGGCGATTGCGCCACACCCCTGTCAGGTCGTTGTTGCGAGTTACTCCCTCGGCAAGGAAGTCCCTCAGGGCGGGAAGTACAACAAAGTGATCACATTCAATATCAGCCAGTGGCGCGCGTGGGCACCAGGCCTGCAGACGGCTGCCGATTGGCAGGCCTGGAGCCAGGCAAAGCACTTGCCGGCAGAGGCTGAACAGGCACCGGATGTGTCGTTTTTACCAGCCATGCAGCGTCGTCGCCTGAGCCGCCTGGCGCGCATGGCCTTTGCCGTGGGCTGGCCGCTGGCCGAGGGTTTGCAGGATGTGCCGCTGGTGTTCGTTTCCCGGCATGGCGAAACCCCGCGTACCTTCGAGATCCTCAGCGACCTGGCCAATGAGCAACCGCTGTCGCCAACCCAATTCAGCCTGTCGGTACACAACGCGGTGATTGGCTTGTGGTCGATCATGCGGGGCGAAACCAGTGAGATGACCGCCCTGGCTGCTGCCGGTGACGGTTTCGAACAGGGTGTGCTGGAAGCTGCTTGCCTGCTGGGCGAAGGCGCTCCGGCGGTGCTGCTGATTGTTACTGAAGAGCAGCCGCCCGCGGCTTACGGCCCGAGGATTGATGACGTGCCCTTCGCCTATGCGCTGGGCCTGCTCCTGACACCAGGCGATGAATGGCAACTGCACCTTGGCGATAACGTCGGCGCTGTACCTTCGAGCGAACCCCATGCCTTGAGCTGGTTGCGTTGCCTGCTCAAGGGCGACAGCACTTGTACCCACACCTGGAAGAGCCGCACATGGAACTGGCAACGCAAGCCATAAGCAGACCGCGCGACGCCTATTACTGGCGCCTGCTCGCTACCGCCGTCAGCTTTCTGCTGTTCGGCGTCGGCGGCCTGTGCCTGCGCCTGCTGGTCTTCCCGCTGCTGGCCGGCCTGCCCGGCGATGCCGCACGCCATCGCCAGCGCGCCCGGCACACCATCAGCTGGCTGTTCTGGCGCTTCATTCGCTTCATGGCCGCCAGCGGCGTGCTCACCTATGAAATCAAGGGCGCCGAAAAGCTCGGCCGCCCGGGGCAGATGATCATCGCCAACCACCCGTCGCTGATCGATGTGGTGTTTCTCATCGGCCTGGTGCGCCAGGCCAATTGCGTGGTCAAGCAAAGTCTCTGGCACAACCCGTGCACCCGTGGCCCGGTGCGCTCGGCCGAGTACATCAGCAACGACGGCAGCATGGACATGCTCGACAGCGCCGTGGCGGCGCTGCAAGGCGGCCAAACCCTGATCATCTTCCCCGAAGGCACGCGCACCCAACCCGGCCAGCCGCCTGCCTTTCATCGCGGCGCGGCGGCCATTGCCCTGCGCGGTGCGAACATCATCACCCCGGTCACCATCAAGGTCGCCCCCAGCACCTTGACCAAGGCCGAACCCTGGTACCGCATACCCCAGCGCCGGGTGCATTTCAACTTGCAGGTCGGTGCCGACATCGACCCGCAGGCCTTCGCCGCACAAGGCCCTGCCCCGCAGGCCTCGCGCAAACTCAATGAACACCTGCATCAGCACTTCACCAAGGAGCTCGCCGAAGATGAGCGATCCACAGAACACCCTTAACCACGACATCAAGCTGTTGATCATCGACGCCCTGGGCCTGGAAGACATCAGCGCCCAGGACATCGGCGACGAGCAGACCCTGTTTGGCGAAGGCCTGGGCCTGGATTCGGTGGACGCCCTCGAACTCGGCCTGGCGATCCAGAAGAAGTACGGCATCAAGATCGACGCCGATGCCAAGGACACCCGTAACCATTTCACCAGCGTGGCCAGCCTTGCGGCTTTCGTCACCGCTAAACAGGCAGCCTGAGACAGCACCATGCAAACCCGCGAAGACATTTTCAACACCCTGCGCGACGCCCTGGTCGAACTGTTCGAACTGGATCCGGCCAGCATCAGCCTGGAGTCGAACCTGTACCAGGACCTGGAAATCGACAGCATCGACGCCGTCGACCTGATCGATCACATCAAGCGCCAGACCGGCAAGAAAATCGCCGCCGACGAATTCAAGGCCGTACGTACCGTCAATGACGTGGTCGAGGCGGTGTACCGCCTGGTCAACTCTGCGGCATGAAACGCCTGATCGGCCTCGGCCTGCTGCTGGCCGGTCTGCTGTACCCCTTTGCGGTGCATTTTGGCATGGCCCACTTTGCCCCCTGGCAGTTCGGCCTGTTGCTCGGCGGCCTGTGGCTGGCGCGCGCCTTGAGCGAACCGAGGCGGCCCGGCGGGCACTGGATGGCCGTAGCCGCGATTGCCTTCTGCGCGTTGCTGGCGCTGTTCAACAGCCCGCAGCTGCTGCGTTGGTACCCGGTGCTGATCAGCGCGTTCATGCTCGGCCTGTTTGGCCTGAGCCTGAAATTCGGCCCGCCGGTGGCCGAGCGCCTGGCGCGGCTGCGTGAGCCGGAACTGCCTGCCGTGGCGATCCACTACACGCGCCAGGTGACCAAGGTCTGGAGCCTGTTCTTCCTGGCCAACGGCCTGGTCGCCGCCGCCCTGACCCTGTGGGCGCCGCTGAGCTGGTGGACCCTGTATAACGGCCTGATCGCCTACGGGCTGATGGGCCTGCTGTTTGCCATTGAATGGCTGATAAGACAACGCGTGCGAGGACGCTCATGAAATGGATTGCCCTTGAGCAACTGCTGCACCCGGCCGATGCGCCGCGCACGGTGAGCTTCGCCCCGGCGCTGGACCACGCGAGCCTGTGCCAGCAAGCCCTGCAAGTGGCCGCCGGTCTCCAGCTGCGTGGTGTGAAGCGCATTGCCGTGCACCTGGAAGACGCCGCACAGCTGGCCGTCGCCCTGCTCGGCGCCTGGCGTGCCGGCGTGCAGGTGCTGCTGCCTGCCGACCTGCAAGCCCAGACCCGCCAGCGCTGGCTCGGCGAGGTCGAGCTGTGGCTGAGCGATCAGCCACAAGACACCACGCTGGAGGCCCTGTTCGAAGCGCCGCTGGCCGCCGCCGACCTGAATCTGGACCAGTGCCGGTTGAGCCTGTGCACCTCCGGCTCCAGCGGTGAACCCAAGCGCATCGACAAGAGCCTGCGCCAGCTGGCCAATGAGGTGCAGGCCCTGGAACAGCTGTGGGGCAAGGACCTGGGCGCTGCCTGCATCATCGGCAGTGTCGCCACCCAGCATATCTATGGCTTGCTGTTTCGCGTGCTCTGGCCGCTGTGCGCCGGGCGCCCGTTCGTGCGTCGCCAGTTGCCTTTCCCGGAAGACCTGCAGCGCGCCAGCCGCGAGCACCCGGCCTTTGCCTGGGTGGCCAGCCCGGCGCTGCTCAAGCGCATGGGCGACAACCTCGACTGGCCAGCGTTGAGCCCGGTGCGCCGGGTGTTTTCCTCCGGCGGCGAACTGCCGGCCAGCGCCGCCCAGGCCTTGCACCAGCGCCTGCAGCAATGGCCAACGGAAATCCTTGGCAGCTCGGAAACCGGCGGCATCGCCTGGCGTCAGGGCGACAGCCTGTGGCAGCCATTTGCCGAGGTGCGCCTGAGCCAGAACCAGGACGGTGCACTGCGCATTGAATCGCCTTACCTGCCGCCCGGTCATATCGAACAAAGCGCCGATGCCGTCGAGTTTGCCGCTGATGGGCGTTTTCGTTTGCTCGGGCGCCTGGACCGCATCGTCAAACTGGAAGAAAAACGCATCTCCCTGCCGATGCTGGAGCAGGCCCTGATCGAGCACGCCTGGGTCGAGGACGCGCGCCTGGGCGTGATCCAGGAAAACCGCGCCAGCCTCGGCGCCCTGCTGGTGCTCAGCGCTGTTGGCCTGTACGCCTTGCGCAACCAGGGCCGCCGCGCGCTCACCGAAGGCTTGCGTCAGCACCTCAGCCAGCACTGCGAAGCCCTGGCCCTGCCCCGGCGCTGGCGCCTGCTGCGGCAATTGCCGTTCAACGCCCAGGGCAAACTGCCCCAGGCCGAACTCCAAGCCCTGTTGCTGGCGCCCCGGCCGAAAGGCCCGGAAGTGCTCAGCCAGGCCGAGGTGGATGGCGAGCTGCAGCTACAACTGGCAGTGTCGGCGGACCTGGCCTATTTCAACGGTCACTTCCCGCAGACCCCGGTGCTGCCAGGCGTGGTCCAGGTCGACTGGGCGCTGGCCCTGGGACAACAATTGCTCGACCGGCCGCGCCAGTTCGCCGGCATGGAAGTGCTGAAATTCCAGCAACTGGTGCGCCCCGGCGACCCGCTGCAGCTAACCCTGCGTTTCGATGCCGAGCGCAGCAAGCTCTACTTCGCCTACAGCAACGCCGGAGCGCCCTGCTCCAGCGGCCGCATCGTGCTGGAGGCCGTTGATGAATAAGCCTTGTGCGGTGATCCCGGTGTACAACCACGAACTGGCGGTGCCGGCGGTGGTTGCCGACCTGCTCGCAGCCGGCCTGCCCTGCGTGCTGGTCGATGACGCCAGCAGCCCGGCCTGCGCGACCGTGCTGCGCCAGCTGGCCGAGCACCAGCAGGTGTTCCTGGTGCAACTGCAGGTCAACCAGGGCAAGGGCGGCGCGGTCATGGCCGGCCTGCGCGAAGCCGCGCGCCTGGGCTTCAGCCATGCCTTGCAGGTGGACGCCGACGGCCAGCATGACCTGGCCGATGTCAGCCACTTTCTTGAACAGTCGCAGGCTTATCCACAGGCGCTGATCTGCGGTTATCCACAGTACGACGCCAGCGTGCCCAAAGGCCGTCTGTACGCGCGCTACCTGACCCATGTATGGGTGTGGATCAACAGCCTGTCGCTGCAGATTCCTGATTCGATGTGCGGTTTTCGGGTCTATCCGCTGCCACCGACCCTGGCGCTGATCGACGCGGTGAACCTCGGCAAGCGCATGGACTTCGACCCGGAGATCCTCGTCCGCCTGGCCTGGCGCAACCAGCCGATGCGCTGGCTGCCGACCAAAGTGCATTACCCGGCCGATGGCCTGTCGCACTTTCGCCTGTTCCACGACAACGCGCTGATCTCGAAGATGCACACCAAGCTGTTCTTCGGCATGTTGCTGCGCGCCCCGGCAATCCTCTGGCGGCGGTGGCAGGCATGAGCAGTCGCGAACAACACTGGGCCGCACACCAGGAGCGCGGCAGCTTCTGGCTGATGAAACTGACCGCCTTGGGCATCAAGCTGCTCGGCCGGCGCCTGCTCAGCCCGGTGCTGTATGCCATCGTCCTGTACTTCTTCCTGTTCGGTCGCCGCGCCCGGCAGAGCATCTGGCAATACCAGCGGCGCCTGGCCGACTGGAGCGGGCAACCCCGTCTGCGCCCCAGCCACCGTCGGGTGTTCGGCCAGTTCATGGCCTTCGCCGATGCCCTGCTGGACAAGCTCGATGTGTGGAACGGCAAGCTGCGCCTGGAGCAGATCGAGATCGTCGACCCGGGCAAACTGCACACCCAGCTACGCGCCGAGCGCGGGCAGCTGCTGGTGGGTGCGCACCTGGGCAACCTTGAAGTCTGCCGCGCCCTGGCCGAGCTTGGCGAGCAAGTGACCATGAACGTGCTGGTGCATACCAAGCACGCCGAGCGCTTCAATCGCCTGCTGGGTGAATCGGGGGCGAGCAACCTGCGGCTGATCCAGGTCAGCGAGCTGGACCCGGCGATCATGCTGCAACTGAGCCAGCGCCTGGACCGCGGCGAATGGCTGGCGATTGCCGGCGACCGCGTGCCGCTGCATGGTGCGCGCACGGTCGAAGTGGATTTCCTCGGCCACCGCGCCGCCTTCCCGCAGGGCCCGTGGCTGCTGGCCGGGCTGCTCAAGTGCCGGCTCAACCTGTTCTTCTGCCTCAAGCAGCAAGGCCGCTACCAGGTGATCCTCGAACCCTTCGCCCAGGCCATCGAGTGGCGCCGCGGCCAGCGCGATCAGGTGATCGCCGACTGGGCCGGGCGCTACGCCGAACGCCTGGGCCACTATTGCCTGCAAGCGCCGCAGCAATGGTTCAATTTCTACCCTTTCTGGAAGACCGATGACGATGCATCCGCATAAGCCCGTGACCTTCGGCGCGCTGCCGTTGGCAATCGAAGACGTCCTCGCCCTGGCCCACCGCCAGGCCGAAACCCGCCTGCAGGACGACAGCGAATACCGCGCGCGGATTGCCCGTGGCGCGCAGTTCCTCGACTCGCTGCTGGACAAGGAAGGGGTGATCTACGGGGTGACCACCGGCTACGGCGACTCGTGCGTGGTGGCAGTGCCGCTGGAGCATGTCGAGGCCCTGCCCAAGCACCTGTACACTTTCCATGGCTGCGGCCTGGGCCAGTTGCTGGATGCGCCGGCCACCCGCGCGGTGCTAGCCGCCCGCTTGCAGTCGCTGTGCCACGGCGTCTCTGGCGTGCGCATCGAGTTGCTGGAGCGCCTGCAGGCGTTTCTCGCCCATGACATCCTGCCGTTGATTCCCCAGGAAGGTTCGGTGGGTGCCAGCGGCGACCTGACGCCGCTGTCCTACGTTGCCGCAACCCTGTCCGGCGAGCGCGAAGTCATGTACCGCGGCGAGCGCCGCAGCGCCGCTGACGTACACCGTGAGCTGGGCTGGCAGCCGCTGGTGCTGCGGCCCAAGGAAGCCCTGGCGCTGATGAACGGCACTGCGGTAATGACCGGCCTGGCCTGCCTGGCGTTCGCCCGTGCCGATTACCTGCTCAAACTCGCCACGCGCATCACCGCGCTGAACGTGGTTGCCCTGCAAGGCAACCCGGAGCACTTCGACGAGCGCCTGTTCGCCGCCAAGCCGCACCCGGGGCAGATGCAGGTGGCCGCCTGGTTGCGCCAGGACCTGGCCATCGACGCGCCGACTGCGCCGCTGCACCGCCTGCAGGACCGCTACTCGCTGCGCTGCGCTCCGCATGTGCTGGGCGTGCTGGCCGACAGCCTGGGCTGGCTGCGTGGTTTTATCGAGACCGAACTGAACAGCGCCAACGACAACCCGATCATCGACGCCGAAGCCGAACGCGTGCTGCACGGCGGGCACTTTTATGGTGGCCATATCGCCTTCGCCATGGACAGCCTGAAGAACCTGGTGGCCAACGTTGCCGACCTGCTCGACCGCCAGCTCGCCCTGCTGGTCGACGTGCGCTACAACCACGGCCTGGCGAGCAACCTGTCGGGCGCCAGCGCCGAGCGGGCGATGCTCAACCACGGCTTCAAGGCCGTGCAGATCGGCGCCAGCGCCTGGACCGCCGAAGCCCTGAAAAACACCATGCCGGCCAGCGTGTTCTCGCGCTCCACCGAATGCCACAACCAGGACAAGGTGAGCATGGGCACCATCGCCGCCCGCGATGCCCTGCGGGTGCTGGAGCTGACCGAACAGGTCGCCGCCGCCACCCTGCTGGCCGCCAACCAGGGCGTCTGGCTGCGCAGCCGCGAAGCCGACGCCCGCGACCTGCCGCCGGCCCTGGCCGAGATGCATGCAGCGTTGCTCGAAGATTTCGCCCCGGTGATCGAAGACCGCGCGCTGGAAAGCGATCTGCGCCGGTGCCTGAGCCGTATTGCCGAACAACACTGGAGGCTGCATGCGTAGTCAGGGAGTGCTGCACGTTGATACCGAAGTGCTGGTGCCATTCTTCGATGTCGACAGCATGCTGGTGGTCTGGCACGGCCATTACGTCAAATACCTCGAGGTAGCGCGCTGCGCGTTGCTCGACCGCCTCGAACACAACTACCTGCAGATGCAGGCCTCGGGCTTTGCCTGGCCGGTGATCGACCTGCAGTTGCGCTATGTGCGCGGCGCCACCTTCGGCCAGCGCCTGAACGTACGCGCCAGCCTGGTGGAGTGGGAGAACCGGCTGAAGATCAATTACCTGATCAGCGATGCCGCCACCGGCGAACGCATGACCCGCGCCAGTTCCGTGCAGGTCGCCGTCGACATCGCCAGCGGCGAGATGCAACTGGCGTCGCCACAGGTGATGCTCGACGCAGTGAACCAGGTGCTCAAATGAAAACGCTATTGCGTAGCCTGCTGTGCATCGGCCTGCTTGCCAGTTGCACGCTGGCCCAAGCCTTTGGCCTCGATGAGCTGAGCAAGCAACTGGGCGAACCTGCGGTCATCAAGGGTCCGTTCATCCAGGAAAAACACCTGCGCGCCCTGCCGCAGCCGCTGGTCAGCAAAGGCCAGTTCGTTCTGGCCCGAGACCATGGCCTGCTCTGGCTGCTGCAAACGCCGCTCAAGCAGGACTACCGCCTCAACGCCCAGGGCATCGCCCGCCGCGACCCGTCCGGCTGGCAGATGCTGCCGGGCAAGAGCGCCGGCGCCGAGCAGAACCGCCTGTTCTTTGCCGTGCTGCAAGGCGACAGCAGCGGCCTGCAGCGTGACTTCGAGTTGAGCCTGAAAGGCGACGCCGGGCACTGGCAGCTGCGCCTGACCCCGCGTTCGCTACTGCTCAAGCAGGTGTTCAGCCAGATCGATATCGATGGCGGGCGCTATGTCGAACGCATTCAGTTGCTGGAAACCCAGGGCGATAGCACGGTACTGCGCATGCCAGCGAGCAGCAGCGCCAGCCTGACCGACACGGAGCGCCGCGATTTTGCCGAGTGAGCGCCTGTTGCCACGACTGTTTTTACTGTTGTTGATCGCCGTGCTGGCCCTCGCGGGGTGGCAGTGGCACCGCGCTGCGCCTTTGTCTGCAGACCTGATGACGCTGGTGCCCGGCGCCACCCAGGACCCGCTGGTGCAGCGCGCCGAGCAGCGCATGCAGGAGCCGCTGAACCGCGAAATGCTGGTGCTGGTCGGCCATCCCCAGCGTGAGCAGGCCATCGCCCTGGCCCAGCGCCTGGCTGAGCAATGGCAGGCCAGCGGCGTGTTCGAGAAGGTTCAGTGGAGCCTGCAGACCGACCTGCAGGCGTTGCGCGAGCAGTTGCTGCAAGGGCGCCTGGCGATGCTCTCGCGCGCCGACCGCAACAGCCTGGTCGACAACCCGCAAGGCTTTATCGAGCAACGCGTACAAAACCTCTACGACCCCTTTGCCGGCTTTAGCCTGGTGCCGAGCCAGGACGACTGGCTGGGCCTGACCGGACGCATCCAGAACAGCCAGCCACGTCCTGCCGCGGTGCAACTGGACACCGCCAGCGGCGCGCTGGTGGCTGAAGCGGACGGGCAGCACTGGGTGCTGCTGCGTGCCCGCACCCTGGGCAATGCGTTCGATATGCAACTGCCCCTGCAAGTCGCCGACCTGCTCGCCAGCAGCCGGGTTGAAGCCGGGCAGCACGGCGCCCGCCTGCTGGCCGCCAGTGGCTTGCTGTATGCGGCCAACGGCCAGCGCCAGGCCAGCCAGGAGATCACCTGGGTCGGCGGCGGCGCCACGGTCGGCATCCTGCTGCTGTTGCTGCTGGCGTTCCGCCGCCTGCGGGTACTGCTGGCCTTCGTTCCGGTGCTGGTCGGCATGCTGTTTGGTGCGGTGGCCTGCGTGGCGCTGTTCGGCCAGATGCACGTGATGACCCTGGTGCTCGGCTCGAGCCTGATCGGCGTGGCCGTCGACTACCCGCTGCACTACCTGTCGAAAAGCTGGAGCCTGCGCCCCTGGCGAGCCTGGCCGGCTTTGCGGCTGACCTTGCCGGGCCTGAGCCTGAGCCTGGCCACCAGTTGCATCGGCTACCTGGCACTGGCCTTCACGCCGTTCCCGGCGCTGACCCAGATTGCCGTGTTTTCCGCCGCCGGCCTGCTCGGCGCCTACCTCAGCGCCGTGTGCCTGCTGCCGGCACTGCTCAAAGGTATCGAGCTGCAGCCTGCGCAATGGCCGTTGGGCATTGCCCAGTGGCTGGTGGACCTGCGTCAGAAACTGCTGAACAAGGTGCCAAGCGCCATCCTGCTCGGCCTGCTGATGCTGTTCTGCGCTGCGGGCCTGTGGCAGCTGGACAGCCGCAACGACATCCGCCAGTGGGTCGGCAGCCCGCCGCAATTGCTCGAAGAAGCCCAGGCCGTGGCGCGCATTACCGGCTACCAACCCACCAGCCAGTTCTACCTGGTGCGCGGCGCCGACCAGAGCCAACTGCTGGCACGCCTGCAAAGCCTCGGCACACGCCTGGACGAGCTGGTCGAAACCGACAAGCTCAAGGGCTACATGGCCCTCAGCCAACTGGTCGCCAGCCCAACCGAGCAGCAACAGGTACGCGACGCGCTGGGCAGCCTGCCGCTGCAACCGCTGCTGGCCCTGGGCGTGCCGCAAAGCGCCCTACAGGCTGAGCTGGCGAAAGTCCAGGCGCTGCCTACCCTCGACATCGATCACGCCCTCAGCGGGCCGCTGGGCGAACCCTGGCGCACCTTGTGGCTGGGTGCGGACGGCCAGGGCGTCGCCGCCATCGTCAGCCTGCAAGGCTTGAACGATCCGGCGTTGCTGCGCCTGCAGGCCGATGATCTCGACGGCGTGCAACTGGTGGACCGCCTCGGCGACCTCAACCGGGTGTTCGCCGCCACCCAGGTCAGTGCTGCCGAGCTCAAGCTGTTGTCGTGCGCGCTGATCGTGGTGCTGCTGATCCTGCCGTTTGGCCTCGGCGGTGCCCTGCGCATCGTCGCCCTGCCGTTGCTCGCCGCGCTGTGCAGCCTCGCTTGCCTGGGCTGGCTGGGCCAGCCGCTGACCCTGTTCAGCCTGTTCGGCCTGCTGCTGGTCACCGCCATCAGCGTCGACTACGCGATCCTCATGCACGAGCAGATCGGCGGTGCCGCCGTCAGTCTGCTCGGGACCCTGCTCGCGGCCACCACCACCTGGTTGTCGTTCGGCCTGCTGGCGGTGTCGAGTACTCCGGCGGTGAGCAATTTCGGCCTGGCGGTCAGCCTGGGCCTGGCCTTCAGTTTTGTCCTGGCACCCTGGGCGGCCACCGGGCACAAGGAACAGGCGGCATGAGTATCGCGTTGCTCTGGGCCCTGGCCCTGGTGTTGTTCTGGATCGTCAGTGAGCTCGGCCGGCGCCTGGGGCTGATCCCGATTGTCAGCCAGTTGCTGCTGGCAACCCTCGGCCTGCCACTGCTGATGTTGTTCTGGGTCGAGCCCCACTTGCAGCTCAGCGGCGCCGCGCTGGTGGCACCGGCCTGGCTGAAAACCCTGTATGGCCTGAGTTTTGCTCTGCTGCTGGGGCATATTCTTGCTGACGTCGTGGAGCTGAACGTCGACCGCCAGAGCCTGAAGATCGCCCTGCCGAGCTTCCTCGTGCCCTTTGCCTGCGGCCTGGCCTGTGGTGCGTTGTTGCTGCCCGAGCAGCCCTGGCTGACCACCCTGGCCCTCGGCCTGGTTTTCGCCATCACCGCCATCCCGGTGCTCTACCTGTACCTGCGCAACATCGACTACCCACCCGCCGCAACCCGCCGGCTGATGCAGTCGGCGATCCTCATCGACCTGACCTGCTGGCTGCTGTTCGGCCTCGGCAAGGGCAGCCTCGAACCCGTGAGCCTGTTGCTGCCGCTGCTCGGTGCCTGCCTGCCGTTGCCGCTGTACGCCCTCGGTGTGCGTCGGCCCTGGGTCTACAGCCTGGGCTTTTTCGGCCTGCTGTTCGTCGCCGAACACTACCGGCTCAACGCGCTGATCTTCGGCATCGGCTACCTGTGCTGCCTGGCCTGGCTCAAGTTGCCGCTGCGCATGCCGTTATCGGACCTGTGGATAAAACGCCTGCAGAACGGCATTGCGATCCCGCTGATCCTGACCTTCGGCATCATCCAGATCGATGTCCACAACGTGCTACTGGGCTTCGATGCCATCCAGTTGAGTGCCCTGCTGCTGTTGCCGATCGTCAGCAAGCTGCTCGGCAACTGGCTGGGCCTGTGCTGGGCGACGCCGTCGTTCGCCGGCGCGAGCAAATGGCGGGAAAGCCTGCTGCTCAATATTCGCGGCTTGAGCGAGATCGTCTTTCTCAACCTGCTGCTGCAACAACAGTTGATCAGCCCGGCGCTGTACTTCGCGCTGATGCTGATGAGCCTGGTCGCCACGCTGATGCCCGCGCTGGCCGGCCTGCACCGGATTCCATTGAAGACTGCCCAACCGGCAAGGAGGCCTTATGCCGAACCCTGAACTGCAACAACGGCAGGTATTGATTATCGGCGCCGGCCCGTCCGGCGCCATCGCCGGGGCCTTGCTCAAGCGCAACGGCCACGACGTGCTGATCATCGAGCGCCAGCGCTTCCCGCGTTTTTCCATCGGCGAAAGCCTGTTGTCGCATTGCATCGACTTCGTCGAAGAAGCCGGCATGCTCCCGGCCCTTGAAGCGGCGGGTTTCCAGCGCAAGAACGGCGCGGCCTTCGCCTGGGGCGATGAGTACAGCGCCTTCGATTTCGGCGACACCTTCAGCAATGGCAAGCCGAGCACCTTCCAGGTTCAACGCGCCCAGTTCGACCAGCTGCTGGCCGACCAGGCCGAGGCCCAGGGCGTTGAAATCCGCTACGAAGAAGAGATCATCGCCGCCGACTTCGAGCGCCCGCGCCCGCAGGTGCGCGTGCGCCGCCTGGATGGCAGTGAGTACTGCATCGAAGCCGCATTCGTCCTCGATGCCAGCGGCTATGGCCGCGTGCTGCCGCGCCTGCTGGACCTGGAAGCACCGTCGAACTTCCCGGTGCGCCAGGCGGTGTTCACGCATATCGAAGACCGCATCGACCACCCGGCCTTCGACCGGGAAAAGATCCTCATCACCACCCATCCGCAGCACCGGGATATCTGGTTCTGGACCATTCCGTTCAGCAACGGCCGCTGCTCCCTGGGGGTGGTCGCCGCCGCCGAGCACTTTGCCGCCGCGCCGGCCGACCTGGATGCCTGCCTGAAGGACTTCGTCGCCCAGACCCCAAGCCTGGCCAAGGTCCTGGCCAACGCCGTGTGGGACACCCCGGCGCGGACCATCGGCGGCTACTCGGCCAACGTCAAGACCCTGCACGGCCCGGGCTTCGCCTTGCTCGGCAACGCCGCAGAATTCCTCGACCCGGTGTTCTCCTCCGGGGTGACCATCGCCATGCGCTCGGCGAGCATGGCCGCCGGCGTCCTGCACCGCCAGTTGCAGGGCGAAGGCGTCGATTGGCAGAGCGAGTTCGCCGAGCCGCTCAAGCGTGGCGTCGACACTTTCCGCGCCTACGTTGAAGGCTGGTACAACGGCAGCTTCCAGGACGTCATCTACCACCCGGCCAGCTCGCCGGAAATCCGCGCGATGATTAGCTCGATCCTGGCCGGCTACGCCTGGGACCAACGCAACCCGTTCGTGGCCGAACCCAAGCGGCGCCTGCGCATGCTCGCCGAAGTCTGTGCCAGGACGCCGGCATGAAATTCCTCAGCGACAGCTACGTCGAGGAAACCCGTTTCGGCTTCTGGTTCCTGCGCAGCCATACCTGGCAGCATCATGTGCTGCGCGTAGCGATCAACGACCTGCGCCGGCTGTTCGACCAGGCACCACCCCGTGCCCCCGTGCTGCTCGATGCCGGCTGCGGCCAGGGCAAGTCGTTCCAGTACCTGCAGCAGGTGTTCGCCCCCGCCCGGTTGCTGGGTACCGACGCCGACCCGCACAGCCTTGAACTGAGCCAGGCCGAGGCCAGCCGCCTGGGCCTGAACGTCGAGCTGCGCGGCAGTGACTGCGCGGCGTTGCAGTTTGCCGACAGCAGCGTCGATATCCTCTTCTGCCACCAGACCTTCCACCACCTGGTCGAGCAGGAAAAAGCCCTGGCCGAGTTCTACCGGGTACTCAAGCCCGGTGGCTACCTGCTGTTTGCCGAGTCCACCGAAGCCTACATCGACACCTGGGTGATTCGCTGGCTGTTCCGCCACCCCATGCACGTGCAGAAAAGTGCCGAACAGTACCTGCAGATGCTCCGCGACCAGGGTTTCGAATTTGGCGCGCAGAATGTCTCTTACCCGTACCTGTGGTGGAGCCGTTCCAGCGACTTCGGCCTGCTCGAACGCTTTGGCCTGTGCAAGCCGCCACCGGTCGGCCAGCGCGAAGAGACCCTGGTCAACGTGGTCGCCCGCAAACCCTTGAACCCAGCCGAGCCGAGTGCATGAAACGCCTGTTGCTGATCCTCGCCTTCGCCCTGCTGAGCGCCTGCGCCAGCCGTGCGCCGCTGCCCGTGCAGTTACCGCCGCTGAGCCTGCCGCTGCAGTTGCACATCCAGCGCGAACAGGCCGGGCAGCGACAGGACTGGTTGCTGGTGATCCAGCGCGAGGACACCAACCTGCGCTGGTCGCTGCTGGATCTGCTGGGTATTCCGCAAGCCCGGCAGTTGCTCGATCAAGGCCAGTGGCAAGCCGACGGCCTGCTACCGCCCAACCCGGCGGCCCGCGAACTGTTCGCTGCCCTGCTGTTCGCCCTGACCCCTGCCGAACAGCTGCAACAGCTCTATCCCGGCGCCCGCCAGCTAGGCCAGCAGCGCTGGCTGGGTGAACGCTGGCGCGTCGACTACCGACAAGCCGACGACTTCACCTTGAACCTCGACCGGGGCCTGCGTTATCTAGTCAGCCCACTACCCAGCGAGAACACGCCATGACCGCTTATCTCAATGCCCTGGGCCTGGTCTGTGCCCTGGGGCGCGGCCAGGCCGACGTTGCCCGCCGGCTGTTTGCCGGCGACTGCTCAGGCATGCGTGTGGAGGACGGCTGGGTACCGCAACGCGGTCTGCCGGTGGCGGCCGTACAAGACGAGTTGCCAAGCTTGCCCGCCGCGTTGCAGGCCCATCACAGCCGCAACAACCAACTGCTGTACGTCGCCTGCCTGCAAATTGGTGCAGCGATCGAAGCGGCCATCGCCCGCTTTGGCCGCCAGCGCATCGGCATCGTCCTGGGCACCAGCACCTCGGGCATCAAGGAAGCCAGCGACAGCATCGCTCACTACCTGCGTGAGCAGCAGTTCCCGCCGAGCTACGACTACGCCCAGCAGGAGCTCAGCGCCCCGGCCAACTTTCTCGCCGACTGGCTGCAGCTGAGCGGCCCGGCCTATGTGATTTCCACCGCCTGCACCTCCAGTGCACGGGCCTTGATGAGTGCCCGGCGTCTGTTGGACCTGGGGGTGTGCGACGCGGTGATCTGCGGTGGCGTGGATAGCCTGTGCAAGCTGACCCTCAACGGCTTCACTGCCCTGGAAGCAGTCAGCGCCGAGCGCTGCAACCCGTTCTCGGTCAACCGCAACGGCATCAACATCGGCGAAGCCGCGGCGCTGTTTCTGATGACCCGCGAAGCCAACCACGAAGGCGCCAGCATCGCCCTGCTCGGTGCCGGTGCCAGCTCGGACGCGCATCACATCTCCGCCCCCGAGCCCAGCGGCAAAGGCGCCTTGCAGGCGATGCGCAAAGCGCTGGACAATGCCCGCCTGCAACCTGCACAGATCGACTACCTGAACCTGCACGGCACCGCCACGCGGCACAACGACGCCATGGAAAGCCTGGCCGTGCATGAACTGTTTGGCAGCCAGCTGGCCTGCTCATCGAGCAAGCCTATGACCGGGCATACCCTGGGTGCCGCCGGCGCCCTGGAAGCCGCGTTCTGCTGGTTGAGCCTGGCCGCCGACAATACCGAAGGGCGCTTGCCACCGCATGTCTGGGATGGTGTGGATGACCCACAACTGCCGGCCCTGAACCTGGTCGATGCCAGCCAGCGCCTGCCGGCCCAGGGCCCGCGACGCCTGATGAGCAACTCGTTCGCCTTCGGTGGCAACAACGTCAGCCTGATTCTCGGAGACACCCCATGATCACCTGGCCACTGGCCGAACTGCTGCCCCATGCCGGCGACATGATCCTCATCGATCAGGTCGAGTCCTTCGATGAAGAGCAGATCCATACCCACCTGACCGTGCGCCCCGGCGGCCTGTTCAACCGCGCCGACGGCAGCCTGCCGGCCTGGGTCGGCATCGAGCTGATGGCCCAGAGCGTGGCCGCCTACGCCGGTTGCCGCGCGCGCCAGCAAGGCCAGGCGGTGGCGCTGGGCTTTTTGCTCGGCACGCGTAAATTCGAATGCAATGTCGAACATTTCCCTGCCGGTGCCCACTTGCGCATCCATGCCCTGCGGTCGCTCGAAGACGACAACGGCATGGGGGTGTTCGAGTGTCACCTGCGTGGCCCGGGCATCCATGCCACGGCCCGTTTGAATGTTTTTCGCCCGCCACAGGCGGCCAGTTACCTGGCCGAAGCGGGCCCAGAGGAGTCCCCCCATGACTGATACCATCCTGGTCACCGGTTCCAGCCGAGGCATAGGCCGAGCCATCGCCCTGCGCCTGGCGCGGGCCGGTTTCGACCTGGTCCTGCATTGCCGAAGCGGGCGCAACGAAGCCGACGCCGTTGCAGAAGAAGTCCGGGGCTTGGGCCAGCAAGCCCGCGTGCTGCAGTTCGACGTTGCCGATCGCGCCGCTTGCGCCGCCCTCCTTACTGATGACGTTGAAACCCACGGCGCCTACTACGGCGTGGTCTGCAACGCCGGCCTGACCCGCGACGGCGCCTTCCCGGCCCTCACCGAAGAAGACTGGGACCAGGTACTGCGTACCAACCTCGACGGCTTCTACAACGTTCTGCACCCGCTGATGATGCCGATGATCCGTCGGCGCAAAGCCGGGCGCATTGTGTGCATCACCTCGGTTTCGGGGATGATCGGCAACCGCGGCCAGGTCAACTACAGCGCTTCCAAAGCCGGGGTGATCGGTGCGGCCAAGGCCCTGGCGATCGAGCTGGGCAAGCGCAAGATCACCGTCAACTGCGTCGCCCCGGGGCTGATCGACACGGCCATGCTGGATGAACACGTGCCGGTCGAAGAGCTGCTGAAAATGATCCCGGTGCAGCGCATGGGCACCCCGGAAGAAGTCGCCGGCGCAGTGAATTTCCTCATGTCGGCCGAAGCCGCCTACATCACCCGCCAGGTGCTGGCAGTCAATGGAGGCCTGTGCTGATGAAACGTGTAGTCGTCACCGGCATGGCCGGTATCACCTCGCTGGGCAGCGACTGGCAGAGCATCGCCGGCAACTTCGCCAGCAACCGCAGCGGCATCCGCCGCATGGACGAATGGGACCGCTTCGAAGAGCTCAACACGCGCTTGGCCGGCCCCATCGATGACTTCAAGGTGCCCGCCGGCTGGACCCGCAAGCAACTGCGCAGCATGGGCCGGGTCTCGCGCCTGGCCGTGGCGGCAGCGCAGAACGCCCTGCGCGATGCTGGCCTGCTCGATGACCCGTCAATCCGCGATGGGCGCATGGGCGTGGCCTGCGGTTCGTCCACCGGCAGCACCGACGAGATCAAGGCGTTTGGCAACATGCTGCTCAACTCGGTGGCCGAGGGCCTCAACGCCAACTCCTATGTCCGGATGATGCCGCACACCACGGCAGCCAATATCAGCATTTTCTTCGGTCTCACCGGGCGCCTGATCCCCACCTCCAGCGCCTGCACCAGCGGCAGCCAGGGCATCGGCTACGCCTATGAAGCGATCAAGTTCGGCCGCCTGCCGCTGATGCTCGCTGGCGGCGCCGAAGAGCTGTGCCCGACCGAGGCCATGGTCTTCGACGCGCTGTACGCCACCAGCCTGAAGAACGATGCCCCGCACAGCAGCCCCAGCCCTTACGACAGCGGCCGCGACGGCCTGGTGATCGGCGAAGGCGGCGGCATGCTGGTGCTCGAAGAGCTGGAACATGCCCAGGCCCGCGGCGCACACATCTACGCCGAGATCGTCGGCTTTGGCAGTAACGCCGACGGCCAGCACACGACTCGCCCGGAGCAGGCGACCATGCGCCGGGCCATGGAGCTGGCACTGCAAGACGCCAACCTGGCGCCGGAGGCCATCGGCTATGTGAACGGTCATGGCACCGCCACCGAGCAGGGCGATATCGCCGAAACCCTGGCCACCAGCAGCCTGTTTGGCCCACGCATGCCGATCAGCTCGCAAAAAAGCTTCCTCGGCCACACCCTGGGCGCTTGCGGCGCGCTGGAGTCCTGGTTCAGCATCGAGATGATGAACAGCGACCGCTATGTGCACACCCTCAACCTTGAGCACATCGACCCGCGCTGCGGCGAGCTGGACTACTTGTGCGGCGAGTTTCGCAGCATGAGTCACGACTATGTGATGAACAACAACTTCGCTTTTGGCGGGGTCAACACCTCGCTGATTTTCCGTCGCTGGACCTGACCTGAAACCTGCTGGAGAGAAAGGAATGTCTTCATTGATTCGCGCCGCTGTCCTCGGCCTGGCCCTTGCGGGCCTGGCTGGCTGTACCTCGAAACCGGTACTGACCCCACAAGAGCAGCTTGTAGTCGGCCACAACTACAACCATGAGCAGGTGCAGCAGGCCATCCTCAAGGCCGTGGCCAACCGCGGCTGGACCCCGCGCAAGGTCACCCCGAACCTGATCCAGGCCGACATCCTGGTACGCAACACCTTCTATGCCGCCGTCGACATCCACTACAGCGTCAGCAACTTTCGCATCAACTACCGCGACAGCCGCGAGCTGGGCTACAAGGACGGCAAGATTCACCGCAATTACAACCGTTGGGTGAACAACCTCGACAAAAGCATCCTGCAAGAGCTGAACAAGCTGGAAGCCCAGAACATCGTGCAGCGCGCCATCAGCGAACAGCATTCGAACACTGTTGAATAATCAAGGAACGACATAATGCGTCTGAAAACCTGGACCGCCACCACCGCCCTGCTGCTCTGCGCCCTGCCCGGCCTCAGCCAGGCCCGCGACACCACCCACTACCTGCCGTTCGAGAAAGTCGTGGCGCAGATGACCGCCGAGAACAAGCTCGACGGTTCGGTGAAGTTCTACCTGGCCGGCGTGCAGCCCAAGGGCAAGGTCACCGTGGTCAGCCCGGCAGCGGTCACCAACAAGAAGACCAACGCCTTCAACAAAACGGACGCAGCAGCCTGCGAATGGGCCCTGCAATCAGCGCTACTGACCATGCAGGACGCCGCCCGCAAGGTTGGCGCCAACGCCGTGACCAACATCAGCAGCTACTACAAGCGCAACGAGCGCAAGGACGCCACCACCTACGAATGCCACGCCGGCGCGATCATGGCTGGCGTTGCGCTGAAGGGCGACCTGGCCAAGGTCCAGTAACTCAGCTGCGTTCCAGGGCCTGGCGGGTCAACAGCTCGGCAAAGGCCCTGGCCATCGCCGACGGCGCATCGCGGCGCTGCACCAGCCACACGGCAGTCACCGCGTCGTCGTCGAGCAAGGTCCGGTACACCACCCCGTCGATGCGCATGCGCTGGAACGAAGCCGGCAATACCGACACCCCCAGCCCCGCCGCCACCAGGCCGATGATGGTCATCGCCTCCCCCGCCTCCTGGGCAAAATGCGGACTGAACCCGGCCTGGCGTGCCAGGCTCAGCAACTGCGCGTGCAAGCCACTGCCGTAACTGCGCGGAAAAAACACGAACGGCTCCTGGGCCAGGGCCGCCATGTGCACCCCGGCGTCACTGCCTTGCGCCAGCGGATGGGCAGCATTGATCACCGCCACCAGCGGCTCGCGAAACAGCTCGACGACATTCAGGCTCTCAGGCAAGGCCAAGGGGCGCATCAGGCCGACTTCGATCGACTCGTCGAGCAAGGCGTCAGCGACATCGCGGCTGCTCATTTCCTTGAGGTTCAGGTGCACCGCCGGGAAGCGCTGACGAAACGCGTGAATAGCCTTGGGAATGCTCGAGTTGAACGGTGCCGAAGAAGTGAAGCCAATCTTCATCTCGCCCAGCTCACCCAGTTGCGCACGCCGGGCGACATCGGCAGCCTTGTCGACTTGCGCCAGCACCAGCCGTGCCTCTTCGAGGAACAGGCGCCCGGCCTCGCTGAGCTCGACCCGACGATTGGTTCGCTCGAACAAGCGCGCTCCCAGCTCCTGTTCCAGGGCCTGGATCTGCTGGCTCAACGGCGGCTGGGAAATCCCCAGGTTCTGCGCCGCCCGGCCAAAATGCAGCTCTTCGGCGACGGCGATGAAGTAGCGCAGGTGACGCAATTCCATGGCGGCTCCAATAGGTCGTAAAACCTCTTAAACAGGTCGAACAATATATTGGAAATGATCATTAGCCAGCTATATGCTTTTTTCACTGCCTGACAGGCCGTAGCGCCCCCGAGGTCACCCGTGAAAACTGCTGTTGCGCCCCACGCCCACGAACTGCCCCCTGCTCCGCTCGACGAAATCGTCGCCACCCTCAACGAAAGCTGGATCGAAAAAGGCACCCCGGCCTTTTTGCGCACCGTACTGGCGCTGTTCTGCGGCGGCTTTGCCACCTTTGCCCTGCTGTACTGCGTACAGCCGATGATGCCGCTGCTGTCACAGGAGTTCTCGATCAGCGCCGCGCAAAGCAGCCTGATCCTCTCGGTGTCCACCGGCATGCTGGCGTTCGGGTTGCTGATCACCGGGCCGATTTCCGACCGCATAGGGCGCAAGCCGGTAATGGTCTTCGCCCTGTTCTGCGCAGCGCTGTGCACCATCGTCAGCGCCCTGATGCCCAGCTGGCACGGCGTACTGCTGACCCGGGCGCTGCTCGGGCTGTCGCTCAGCGGCCTGGCGGCGGTGGCCATGACTTACCTGAGCGAAGAGATCCACCCTCAGCACATCGGCCTGGCCATGGGCCTGTACATCGGTGGCAACGCCATTGGCGGCATGAGCGGACGCTTGATCACCGGCGTGCTGATCGACTTCGTCAGCTGGCACACCGCGATGCTGGTGATCGGTGGCCTGGCTCTGGTTGCGGCGGCGGTGTTCTGGAAGATCCTTCCGCAATCGCGCAACTTCCGCCCGCGCTCGCTGCACCCGCGCAGCCTGCTCGACGGTTTTACCCTGCACTTTCGCGATGCCGGCCTGCCTTGGCTGTTCCTCGAAGCCTTCCTGCTGATGGGCGCTTTCGTCACCCTGTTCAACTACATCGGCTATCGCCTGCTGGCCGAGCCCTATCACATGAGCCAGGCGCTGGTCGGGCTGCTGTCGGTGGTGTACCTGTCGGGGATCTACAGCTCGGCGCAAATCGGCGCCCTGGCCGACAAGCTGGGCCGGCGCAAGGTGTTCTGGGCGACCATTGTGCTGATGTTCGGCGGCTTGCTGATGACCCTGCTCAGCCCCTTGCCGCTGATTATCGTCGGCATGCTGGTGTTCACCTTCGGCTTTTTCGGCGCGCATTCGGTGGCCAGCAGCTGGATCGGCCGACGGGCAACCAAGGCCAAGGGCCAGGCCTCGTCGTTGTACCTGTTCAGTTATTACGCCGGGTCGAGCGTGGCGGGGACGGCGGGCGGGATGTTCTGGCATCAGGCAGGGTGGAACGGCATCGGCCTGTTCATCGGCAGCTTGCTGGTGGTGGCCTTGCTGGTGGCGGTGCACTTGAGCAAGTTGCCGGCCAAGGCTTGAGCTGAGGGCCGCTGCGCGGCCCATCGCCGGCAAGGCCGGCTCCCACAGGAGCGGGCCTGCCACTGGATCAGTTGATCACTTCAACCCGATCAACATCCACTTCACGGCTCATCAGGTGCTTCTCGACTTCACCGCTCAGCTTGACCTTGGTCTTGTCGTTGAAGGCTACCGGCGGCAGGTCTTCGTCATCGATCTCGACGGTGATGGTGCCGGTGGTGTCCTTGAACTCGTACTTGTCATCGTTGTTCACTTTCTTCACCACGTAGCCTTGCAGCACCACCGGGGTGTCGTCAGCGGCGTCATTGGCGGCGGCAACCGTGGTCACCGACTGGGCGCCAGGGCCGGTATAGCCGGCAGCCAGGGCAGCGGTGCTGAACAGCGGGGCAAGCAGCAGAGCGAGGTAACGGGTTTTCATGGTGTGGATCCTGTCTGGGTTTCGATGGAGCCAGATTACCCAGGCAGGCTGAATTGAACCTTAATAGCAGTGGGAGCGGGCTTGCCCCGCGATCGCGCTGATTCAGTCAGGTCGCAATCGCGGGGCAAGCCCGCTCCTACTTAGTGGTACTGCGCCGACAACTCGTGCACGGCGTTGATGAACACGCCGGCATGCTCCGGATCAACCTCCGGGGTGATGCCGTGACCGAGGTTGAATACATGGCCACTGCCCTGGCCGTAGCTGGCAAGGATGCGCCCGACTTCGGCACGGATGGCCTCCGGCTTGGCATACAGCACGGTCGGGTCCATGTTGCCCTGCAGGGCGACCTTGCTGCCAACGCGCTGGCGGGCTTCGCCGATGTCACAGGTCCAGTCCAGGCCCAGGGCATCAGCGCCGGCCTCGGCGATGCTTTCCAGCCACAGACCGCCGTTCTTGGTGAAGAGGATGACCGGCACCTTGCGCCCTTCGTGCTCGCGGATCAGGCCGCTGACGATCTTGCGCATGTAGGCCAGGGAGAACTCCTGGTAGGCCGCCGCCGACAGGTTGCCGCCCCAGGTGTCGAAGATCTGTACCGCTTGTGCGCCAGCCAGGATCTGCCCGTTGAGGTAGCTGATGACCGACTGGGCCAGCTTGTCGAGCAGCAGGTGCATGGCCTGCGGGTTGTCGTAGAGCATGGCCTTGGTCTTGCGGAAGTCTTTCGACGAACCGCCTTCGACCATGTAGGTGGCCAGGGTCCAGGGGCTGCCGGAGAAGCCGATCAGCGGCACGCGGCCATTGAGCTCGCGGCGGATGGTGCTGACGGCGTCCATGACGTAGCCCAGGTCCTTCTGCGGATCAGGGATCGGCAGCGCTTCGATGTCGGCCAGGGTGCTGATGACCTTCTTGAAACGCGGGCCTTCGCCGGTTTCGAAGTACAGGCCCTGGCCCATGGCGTCAGGGATGGTGAGGATGTCCGAGAACAGGATCGCGGCGTCCAGCGGGTAGCGGTCCAGCGGTTGCAGGGTGACCTCGCAGGCAAACTGCGGGTTCATGCACAGGCTCATGAAGTCGCCGGCCTTGGCGCGGCTGGCGCGGTACTCCGGCAGGTAGCGGCCGGCCTGGCGCATCATCCACACCGGGGTGACGTCTACGGGTTGCTTGAGCAGGGCGCGCAGAAAACGATCGTTCTTCAAGGCAGTCATGTCGGCATCCGGAAAAAAAGTGGGGGCATTTTCTCAGAGCCCAACGTAAAAGGCACGGTATCAACCGTGCCTTTTGTCTATCGACTTGTGACAGGTCAATAGATTTTGCTGAATTCATCGCGGGTCAAGCCCGCTCCCACAGGTTCAGCACACATTCTGTGGGAGTGGGCTTGTCCCGCGAAGCCTTTTCAGACTTCCAGGTAATCCAAGATCCCCTCGGCGGCATTGCGCCCCTCGAAGATCGCCGTCACCACCAGGTCGGAACCGCGGACCATGTCGCCACCGGCGAAGATCTTCGGGTTGCTGGTCTGGTGCTTGTAGGTGTTCTTCTCCGGTGCCACGACGCGGCCCTGGCTGTCGGTCTGGATGCTGAACTGCTCGAACCACGGCGCCGGGCTGGGGCGGAAACCGAAGGCGATGACCACGGCATCGGCCGGGATGATCTCTTCGGAACCCGGGATCGGCTCAGGGCTGCGGCGGCCACGGGCGTCCGGCTCGCCGAGACGGGTCTCGACCACCTTCACGCCTTCGACCTTGTCTTCACCGACAATCGCGATCGGCTGACGGTTGTAGAGGAACTTCACCCCTTCTTCCTTGGCGTTCTTCACCTCTTTGCGCGAGCCGGGCATGTTCGCCTCGTCACGACGGTAGGCACAGGTCACGGCCTTGGCGCCCTGGCGGATGGAGGTGCGGTTGCAGTCCATCGCCGTGTCGCCGCCACCGAGCACCACGACCTTCTTGCCTTTCATGTCGACGAAATCTTCCGGCGACTTTTCAAAGCCCAGGTTGCGGTTGACGTTGGCCACCAGGAAATCCAGGGCATCGTGCACGCCCGGCAGGTCTTCACCGGGGAAGCCGCCCTTCATGTAGGTGTAGGTGCCCATGCCCATGAACACGGCATCGTATTCCTCGAGCAACTGCTCCATGCTGACATCCTTGCCCACCTCGGTGTTGAGGCGGAACTCGATGCCCATGCCGGTGAAGACTTCGCGGCGATTGCTCAGCACGGTCTTTTCCAGCTTGAACTCGGGGATGCCAAAGGTCAGCAGGCCGCCGATTTCCGGGTTGCGGTCGAACACCACCGGGGTCACCCCGCCGCGCACCAGCACGTCGGCGCAGCCCAGGCCGGCCGGGCCGGCGCCGATGATGGCAACGCGCTTGCCGGTCGGCTTGACCTTGGACATGTCCGGGCGCCAGCCCATGGCGAAGGCGGTGTCGGTGATGTACTTCTCCACCGAACCGATGGTCACCGCGCCGAAGCCGTCGTTGAGGGTGCAGGCACCCTCGCACAGGCGGTCCTGCGGGCACACCCGGCCGCAGACTTCCGGCAGGGTGTTGGTCTGGTGCGACAACTCCGCGGCGGCGAGGATGTTGCCTTCGGCGACCAGCTTCAACCAGTTGGGGATGAAGTTGTGCACCGGGCACTTCCACTCGCAGTACGGGTTGCCACAGCCCAGGCAGCGGTGGGCCTGTTCGGCCGACTGCTGTGGTTTGAAAGGCTCGTAGATCTCTACGAACTCTTTCTTGCGTTGACGCAACAGTTTCTTCTTCGGATCCTTGCGCCCGACCTCGATGAACTGGAAGTCATTGCTGAGACGTTCAGCCATTTTCAATACCTCTTTACCGCAGTTGCTAGCTTCAAGCTGCAAGCTGCAAGACGATCACGTGGGCCGGCAAACCTCGTACTGCTTTGAACTTGCAGCTTGAGGCTTGCCGCTTGCCGCTACTGCGGGTTGGCACGGGTGCTGGACAGCAGGTTCTTCAGGTTGGCCGCCTTCGGCTTGACCAGCCAGAAGCGCCGCACGTAGTCGTCCAGGTTTTCCCAGAGCTCACGACCCCATTCGCTGTTGGTTTCTTCGACGTACTCAGCCAGCACGCGCTGCAGGTGGCTGCGATAAGCCTCCATGGCCTCGCCGCTGATGCGCTGGATCTCGACCAGTTCGTGGTTGAGCTTGTCGACGAAGCTGTTGTCCATGTCCAGCACGTAGGCAAAACCACCGGTCATGCCCGAGCCGAAGTTGTAACCGGTCTTGCCCAGAACGCAGACAAAGCCACCGGTCATGTACTCACAGCAGTGATCGCCTGTGCCCTCGACAATCGCGTGGGCACCGGAGTTGCGCACGGCAAAGCGCTCGCCTGCGGTACCGGCGGCGAACAGCTTGCCGCCGGTGGCGCCGTACAGGCAGGTGTTGCCGATGATGGCGCTGTGCTGGGTGGCGAACGGGCTGCCCGCAGGCGGTACGATCACCAGCTTGCCACCGGTCATGCCTTTACCGACGTAGTCGTTGGCATCGCCTTCGAGGTACATGTTCAGGCCACCGGCGTTCCACACCCCGAAGCTCTGCCCGGCAGTGCCCTTGAAGCGGAAGGTGATCGGTGCCTTGGCCATGCCCTGATTGCCGTGCAGGCGGGCGATTTCGCCGGAGATCCGCGCACCGATGGAACGGTCGCAGTTGCAGATGTCCAGGTCGAACTCGGCGCCCGACAGGTCGCGAATGGCCGGCAGGGCCATGTCGACCATTTTCTCAGCCAGCACGCCCTTGTCGAACGGCGGGTTGCGGTCGACTTCACAGAACTGCGGCTTGTCGGCCGGCACGTGCTCGCTGCCCAGCAACGGGCTGAGGTCCAGGTGCTTCTGCTTCTCGGTTTCACCGGGGAGCATTTCCAGCAGGTCGGTACGCCCGATCAGCTCGCCGAGGCTGCGCACGCCCAGCTTGGCCAGCCACTCACGGGTTTCTTCGGCGACATAGGTGAAGAAGTTCACCACCATGTCGACGGTACCGATGTAGTGATCCTTGCGCAGCTTGTCGTTCTGGGTGGCAACGCCGGTGGCGCAGTTGTTCAGGTGACAGATACGCAGGTATTTGCAGCCCAGGGCGATCATCGGCGCGGTGCCGAAGCCGAAGCTTTCGGCGCCGAGGATCGCCGCCTTGATCACGTCCAGGCCGGTTTTCAGGCCGCCGTCGGTCTGCACCCGGACCTTGCCGCGCAAGTCGTTGCCGCGCAAGGTCTGGTGGGTTTCGGCCAGGCCCAGCTCCCACGGCGCACCAGCGTACTTGATCGAGGTCAGCGGCGAAGCGCCGGTGCCGCCGTCGTAGCCGGAGATGGTGATCAGGTCGGCATAGGCCTTGGCCACGCCGGCGGCGATGGTGCCAACGCCCGCTTCTGCCACCAGCTTGACCGAGACCAGTGCCTGCGGGTTGACCTGCTTGAGGTCGAAGATCAGTTGCGAAAGGTCTTCGATCGAGTAGATATCATGGTGCGGCGGAGGCGAGATCAGGGTCACGCCAGGCACGGCGTAGCGCAGCCGGGCGATCAGGCCGTTGACCTTGCCGCCAGGCAGCTGCCCGCCCTCACCCGGCTTGGCGCCCTGGGCCACCTTGATCTGCAGCACTTCGGCGTTGACCAGGTACTCGGGGGTAACGCCGAAGCGGCCGGTGGCCACCTGCTTGATCTTCGAGCTCTTGATGGTGCCGTAGCGGGCCGGGTCTTCGCCACCCTCACCGGAGTTGGAGCGCGCGCCCAGGCGGTTCATCGCCTCGGCCAGGGCTTCGTGAGCTTCCGGCGACAGCGCGCCGAGGGAGATACCGGCAGAGTCGAAACGCTTGAGGATATCTTCCAGCGGCTCGACCTGCTCCAGCGCCAGCGGCTGGTCGGCGACCTTGACCTTGAGCAGGTCGCGGATCATCGACACCGGGCGCTTGTCGACCAGCGCAGTGTATTCCTTGAACTTGGCGTAGTCGCCCTGCTGCACGGCGGCCTGCAGGGTGTTGACCACGTCCGGGTTGTAGGCGTGGTATTCGCCACCATGGACGAACTTCAGCAGGCCACCCTGCTGGATCGGCTTGCGCGCGCTCCAGGCTTCGGCGGCGAGCAGCTTCTGCTCGTTCTCGATGTCGACGAAGCGTGCGCCCTTGAGGCGGCTGGCAACGCCACGGAAGCTCAGGTTCACCACTTCTTCCGAGAGGCCGACGGCTTCGAACAACTGCGCACCACGGTAGGAACCGACAGTCGAGATACCCATCTTCGAGAGGATCTTCAACAGGCCCTTGGAGATGCCCTTGCGGTAGTACTTGAAGACTTCTTCCAGGTCACCGAGCACTTCGCCGGTGCGGATCAGGTCAGCCAGCACTTCGTAGGCCAGGTACGGATACACCGCCGAAGCACCGAAACCGATCAGCACGGCAAAGTGATGCGGGTCGCGGGCGGTGGCGGTTTCAACCAGGATGTTGCTGTCGCAGCGCAAGCCCAGCTCGGTCAGGCGGTGATGCACGGCCCCCACGGCCAGCGACGCATGCACCGGCAGTTTGCCCGGGGCGATATGGCGGTCGCTGAGCACCAGCTGGGTCTTGCCACTGCGCACGGCTTCTTCGGCCTGATCGGCGATGTTGCGCACCGCAGCTTCCAGGCCCAGGCTCTCTTCGTAGTTGAGGTCGATCAGCTGGCGCTCGAAGCCGGGGCGGTCGAGGTTCATCAGCGAACGCCACTTGGCTGGCGAGATCACCGGCGAGCTGAGGATTACCCGCGAGGCGTGCTCGGGGGATTCCTGGAAGATGTTGCGCTCGGCACCCAGGCAGATCTCCAGCGACATGACGATCGCTTCGCGCAGCGGGTCGATCGGTGGGTTGGTGACCTGGGCGAACTGCTGGCGGAAGTAGTCATAGGTCGAACGCACGCGCTGCGAAAGGATCGCCATCGGCGTGTCATCGCCCATCGAACCGACCGCTTCCTGGCCTTGCTCGCCGAGCGGACGCAGTACCTGGTCGCGCTCTTCGAAGGTGACCTGGAACATCTTCATGTATTGCTTGAGCTGGTCAGCGTCGTAGCTGGCCACGCCCTGGTCGTCGCTGAGGTCGGCCTGGATGCGCAGGGCATTCTGGCGCAGCCAGCGCTTGTACGGGTGGCGCGACTTCAGGCGGTTGTCGATGGCGTCGGTGTCGAGGATCTGCCCGGTTTCGGTGTCCACGGCAAAGATCTGCCCCGGGCCGACACGGCCCTTGGCGATCACGTCTTCGGGCTTGTAGTCCCACACGCCGATTTCCGACGCCAGGGTGATATAGCCGTTCTTGGTCGTGACCCAGCGCGCCGGGCGCAGGCCGTTACGGTCGAGCAGACACACCGCGTGGCGGCCTTCGGTCAGTACCACGCCGGCCGGGCCGTCCCACGCTTCCATGTGCATGGAGTTGTATTCGTAGAAGGCGCGCAGGTCGGCGTCCATGGTCTCGACGTTCTGCCACGCCGGCGGAATGATCATGCGCACGCCACGGAACAGGTCGATGCCGCCGGTGACCATCAGTTCGAGCATGTTGTCCATGCTCGAGGAGTCGGAGCCGACGCGGTTGACCAGCGGGCCGAGCTCTTCCAGGTCCGGGATCAGGTCATTGGCGAACTTGGTGCGACGCGCCTGGGCCCAGTTGCGGTTACCGGTGATGGTATTGATTTCGCCGTTGTGGGCGAGGAAGCGGAACGGTTGCGCCAACGGCCATTTCGGCAGGGTGTTGGTGGAGAAGCGCTGGTGGAACACGCAGATCGCGGTTTGCAGGCGCTCGTCGCTAAGGTCCGGATAGAAGGCGGCGAGGTCCGCCGGCATCATCAGGCCTTTGTAGATGATGGTCTTGTGCGAAAAGCTGCAGATGTAGTGGTCGGTGTCGTCGGCGTTGGCCACCGAAGAGCGACGACGGGAACTGAACAGCTTGATGGCGAATTCCTGATCGCTCAGGCCTTCACCGCCGATGAACACCTGCTCGATCTGCGGCAGGCGTTCCAGGGCCAGGCGGCCAAGGACGCTGGTGTCGATCGGCACTTTGCGCCAGCCCACCAGTTGCAGGCCAGCCGCGAGGATTTCGCGGTTCATGTTGGCGCGCGCGGCTTCAGCCTTGGCGTTGTCCTGATTGAAGAACACCATGCCGACCGCGTACTGCTTGGGCAGCTCATTGCCGAACTGTTCGCGGGCCACGGCACGCAGGAACTGGTCGGGCTTCTGCATGAGCAGACCGCAACCGTCGCCGGTCTTGCCGTCGGCGTTGATCCCACCACGGTGGGTCATGCAGGTCAGGGCCTGGATGGCCGTTTGCAAAAGGTGGTGGCTGGGTTCACCCGTCATATGGGCGATCAGGCCAAAACCACAGTTATCCTTGAATTCTTCGGGATGGTACAGACCTGTTTTCATAGACACTTTCTCACCAGGTTCGCCTCTCACCAAGGCAAATCTTTTTTTAGTACAACCACTTACCATCCACGCCGAACGAATGCCAGCTTTGCGGGGGCAATAGGGGAGCCATTGTTGCACAGCGACAGGGAAGCCCACAAATTTACGACGAATTGCCGTAAATCCATGTCGCGTTTTTGAATGTTTTTAAGCGTACGCCGTGGTAACAGCATGGCTTGAGTCTGAAGCGTTTCAGCCTGGACTGCAAGATGGGCTTGTGGCCGGCAGTCTGGGACAGAAAAGCCTGCCGCGCAGTACGCAGCAGGCTTGACCGATGTTCAGGAGTCGCTCAGCAGGTGGCGGGGGTAGTGCCACCAGGCTATATCAGCGGGTCGAGGCCAGTTCTTGTTGGACGCTGGCGACGGTACGTGGCCAAGGTTTACCAGCCTGGACCTTGGCTGGCAAGGCCTTGATTGCAGCCAGAGCGGCATCACGGCTGGCGAAGTTGCCATAAGTGATCACGTACAGCGGCTTGCCCTGCAGGGTTTTCTTGAAGTAGCGATAGTCGCCACCCTGCGCCTTGACGTAGGCCTGGGCCGACGCTTCGGAGCTGGTACCGAGGATTTGCACGACATAATTGCCCGGCTTCTGCCCGGCATACCAGCTACCACCGGCCGCAGGCTTGGCCGCCGGCTTCTCGGCAGGCTTAGGTGCAGGCTTGGTGGTTGCAACCTGGGTTGGCGCAGGCTTGGCAGCAGGTGCAACCGGCTTGCTGGCAACAGGCGCCGCCGGCTGCTGCACAGGTGCAACCGGCTGTACCGGAGCAACGGGCTGTGCTGGAGCAACCGGTTGTGCCGGCGCTGGCGCTGGGCCAGCGGCGACACCCGCCGGTGGAGCAATAGTGGTGACGGTAGGTGGCTGCAGTGCGGTTTCGCCAGCAGGCGTGGACTCTTCACCCTCGCCCATGCCGGTCGACTCGGCCAGCGGGCCACGCATCACCGGTTGCGACTGACCTACCAGCGGCAGCGGCATTGGTTGCGAATTGCCGGCGAACTCGATGGCCGGGCCGCCATTGTTCGACTGGGCATTGCCCGGCTGACCTTCACCCAGCGGCAGTTGCGCCTGTTCGGCAGGAGCAGTCGGCGCCTGATCACCCTTCTTCGGCATCAGCACGGCGGCCGCGACGGCGACCACGACGACAGCAGACAACGCCAGCACATGTTTCTTCGGCATATTGAACCCCATTGATGGTCGCTTCGCCGTGGTCCGGCTGGCGATCATGGCTTCGATCAAGGTATCGCGGGCGACCTGGTTGATTGCCCCAGGCCAGCCGTCAGAGTTTTGGTGAATATCAACGATCTGTTCACTGGTGAACACCTCGATGCCCCGCCCGGCACCGTCCAGGCGCTGCTCGAGGTACTCACGGGTTTCTTCTTCGCTATAGGGCTCAAGCTCGATGACATGGAAACGTTCCTGCTCGGCATTGAGCTCTTCCAGCCCGGCGATCAGTGACGGCTCGCCAAACAGGAAGACATGCGGACGCCCTTCCGGAGTGCCCGCCGCCAACTCCAGCAAGGCTTGGAGTGCCGACTCGCCAAGTTGTTCCGCATCGTCCACCAGCAGATAGACTTCCTGCCCGGTCAGTGCCAGTTGCACCACCTGGGCGAGGATGTCCGGGACTTCGACCTGGGCCACGCCCAACGACTGGGCAACCTGGCCGAGCAGGCTGGCGGCATCGCTGGCACCACGGGCGGAAACCACCACACTCTGCACCGATTGTTTGTTGGTGCTGGCCACCAGGGCCTGACGCAGCAGGGTTTTGCCGCTGCCCTGCGGGCCGGTAACCACCAGCAGCAACTGGCTGTAACGGGCCAGGTGGTGCAGTTGGCCCAGCACCGGCTTGCGCTGGGCAGGGAAGAATTTGAAACCCGGCACCCGTGCAGCGAAGGGGTCGTGGTTCAACTGGTAATGGCCGAGAAAGGCCTCGTCGGCATGCAAACTAGTCATCGGACGCTCATCAACCTCAAAGCTGGGCCACGATCGCGCGGTAATCCGCGGCCAGCGTGGCCTGAAGAATCTCTTTCGGATAGTCGTCGGTGACCACCGCTTCGCCCATGCGGCGCAGCAGGACCAGACGCAGACGACCGTCGAGTACCTTTTTATCTACTGCCATGTGCTCCATGAACTGCGCCGGGGTCATCTCCGCGGGCGGCACCACCGGCAAGCCTGCGTTCTGGAACAGACGGATACCACGGTCACGCTCCTGCTGGCTGATCCAGCCCAGGCGCATGGACATTTCCAGGGCCATGACAGTACCGGCAGCGACGGCCTCACCGTGAAGCCACACACCATAGCCCATGTGGGTCTCGATGGCGTGGCCAAAGGTGTGGCCCAGGTTCAGGGTGGCGCGCACGCCGGACTCACGTTCATCAGCACCGACCACCGCGGCCTTGGCCGCGCAGGAACGACGGATGGCCTCGGTCAGCGCCACCTGGTCGAGACCGCGCAGGGCCTGCATGTGTTCTTCGAGCCAACCGAGGAACGGTTCGTCACAGATCAGGCCGTACTTGATCACTTCGGCCAGGCCCGCCGACAGCTCGCGCGGCGGCAGGGAATTGAGACTGCGGGTGTCGATCAGCACCGCATTGGGCTGATAGAAGGCACCGACCATGTTCTTGCCCAGCGGGTGGTTGATACCGGTCTTGCCGCCCACCGACGAATCGACCTGGGACAGCAGGGTTGTCGGCACCTGGATGAAATCCACGCCGCGCTGGTAGCAGGCGGCGGCAAAGCCGGCCATATCGCCAATCACTCCACCGCCAAGCGCAACCACGGTAGTGCGGCGGTCGTGGCGGGCAGTCAGCAGCGCATCGAAGATCAGCTGCAGGGTTTCCCAGTTCTTGTAGGCCTCGCCGTCAGGCAGCACCACCGGCAGCACCGAGTAGGCCCCCAGGGTCTTGCTCAAACGTTCCAGATAGAGGGGTGCGACAGTCTCGTTGGACACGATGGCGACCTGTCGGCCGGCAATATGCGGCGCCAGCAGTTCAGGTTGATCCAGCAGGCCTTCGCCAATGTAGATCGGGTAGCTACGTTCGCCCAATTCGACCTTTAGTGTCTGCATGTGTCCCCACAATGAACTAGGCGCGGCATCGATGGCTCGAACCGCGCGATAACGGTGTGCCCTGTCACGGCATGACTGGTCGCGAGGATAGTCCTGGCTTAACGGGGCGGCAACTTCTGCAAGCGCTCGAGAATATCCTGCACCACCATCCGCGGCGGCCGTTCGTCGGTTTCCACCACCAGATCGGCAATCTCGCGGTAAAGCGGGTCGCGAACCTCCAGCAGCGCGCGCAAGGTCGCCTCCGGGTTGGCCGTGCGCAGTAAAGGCCGGTTGCGATCACGCGAGGTACGCCCGACCTGCTGCTCAACCGAGGCGTGCAGGTACACCACCCGCCCGCCGGCATGCAGGGCTTGGCGGTTGGCATCGCGCATCACCGCGCCGCCTCCGGTAGCCAGCACCACGCCATCGAACGCACAGAGCTCGGCGATCATCGCCTGCTCGCGGTCACGAAAGCCCGGCTCGCCTTCTTTATCGAAGATCCACGGGATATTGGCGCCGGTGCGCAATTCAATTTCCTTGTCGGAATCCTTGAACGGCAGGCGCAGCTCTTTGGCCAGCAGGCGGCCGATGGTGCTTTTGCCAGCACCCATCGGCCCCACAAGTATCAAATTTCGCACAGAATCAACGACTCACAGCAATCGCCTGGTCACTCATGATACGCGGAGTCAGGAAGACCAGCAGCTCGGATTTTTTCTCTTGTAGAACATCGCGACGAAACAGCCGCCCAACATACGGCACATCGCCGAAAAATGGCACCTTGTCGACAACTTTACTTTGCACCGTCGAGTACACGCCGCCGATCACGATGGTCTCGCCATCATTTATGCGCACCTTGGCGTTGACCTCGTTCTTGCGGATCGCCGGCACGTGATCAAGGGCATTGAGGTAGTCGGGCTCGTCCTTGGTCACCTTGACCGCCATGATCACCCGGTTGTCCGGGGTGATCTGCGGGGTCACCTCCAGAGACAGCGATGCCTCACGGAAGGTCACGGACGTGGCGCCGCTGCCGCTGGTTTCCTGATACGGCACCTCGGTGCCCTTGAGGATCCGCGCGGTTTCCTTGTCGGCGGTAACCACCTTGGGCTGGGAGATGATCTCGCCATTGCCGGTCTTTTCCATGGCGCTGAGCTCCAGGTCGAGCAGTACGTTGTTGCGCACCAGGCCCACGCCGATGCTGGACGCGGCCCGATCCACGCCAAGATCGACAAAGGTATCGGCGCTGCCGAGGCTCAAACCCTTGCCCACCTGCACGGCGCCACCCCAACGCACCCCCAGGGCCTTTTCGAAATCGACATTGGCCTCGACAATCCGCGCCTCGATCATCACCTGACGAACCGGTACATCCAGTTCGCCGATCAGCCTGCGCAGCTCTTCCAGACGCTCTGGCGGCTGGCTGGCGACCAGGGTATTGGTGCGCTCGTCGACACTCAGCGAACCGTGGCTGGCGCCCCCGGCCTCATAGGCCATCAGGGCGTGGAACAACTCGGCGATATCGGCGGCCTTGGCATGATGGATCGGGATCAGCTCGCGCCGCGACGGCGCTGAACCGGCCAGCTCGGCACGCGGTGCGACCAGCAGCACATTGCCGTCCTTGCGCTGCTCCAGGCCCTTGCTGCGCAGTACCAGATCCAACGCCTGGTCCCAGGGCACATCCTGCAAACGCAAGGTCACCTTGCCTTGAACCGCGTCACTGGCCACCAGGTTGACCCCGGAAAAGTCGGCCAGCACCTGCAATACCGTACGTACCTCGACATCCTGGAAATTAAGCGACAGCGGCTCGCCACCATACAGCTGCTTCCCCGCAACGACGCCGGCAAACAGACAGCCCCCTATCAGCGCTGCAATAACACCTCCCTTGCCCATCGATGACCTCCCTGGCCAGCACCTTCAACGCAGGGCGAGTGTTCGCCGCCGCAGTTGCCAGCCTTGGCCGGCAATAAAAACCTGCTCGATAACGTCGACCTGCCGCTCGCTTATCTCGACAACCTTCCCCTGATCACGGCCCAGCCGGTCACCGACCTGAAGCCGATGCACAAGGCCATCAGCCTGAATCAGTGCATAGCGGACGCTACGATTGGCCAAGCTACCGACCATCTCGAACTGCTCCAGCGCCAGACGCTGCAAAACATCGGCGGCTGGCTGCAGCGCAGAAGGCGCAAAAGGGTTGCGCAGCACGGCAACTGCTCGGCGCTCGGGAGGCGCTGGCGGCAAGCCCTGCGCCAGGGCATACAGTGAGTGATGCCGGTAGGTCCGGGCTTGCAGCTCCATGAGCACAAGCCCCGCATCGGCCGGCTTGAGCGACAGCCCATGCACGGTCACCAGCCGCGGCTGCGCAGCCAGGTCAGCGAAGAACCCGGCAAGGTCCGAAAAGGTGCCACGCAGACGCAGTTGCAGGGGCCGCTCAAGGTAATGCTCAGCGGGTGACGCCTCGAGCACCTGCAACTGCTCGATGGCCACCGCATGGGCCTCGGCCAGGCGGGACAGGGTTTCGAACACCGCAGGCTCGTCGCGCCCCGACGACAATTGCCAACGGGCTTGTTGCAGACGGCTGTGCAATGCCACCTGCTCGGCACTGCTTGCGCCCTCGTGCGGTAATGGATCGGTCCCTTGGCCAACCTGCATCAGCAAAGGCCGCAAATGCACGGCGTAGGCCACGCTCGCCAGCAGTGCCAGCAACCCCATCAGCAGCATCACCTGCACGGGCCAGGCACGCCGTGCCACCGGGCCCCAGAGGCTCAAGGCGCTACCTTCAAGGCCGCGGCCAACTCGAACGCATGGCCTTCCTCGACCGCACTTATCTGCTGCAACTCGGCAGAACTGATCAAGGGTGAGGACGACAGGTTGCCTGCCAATTGCGCAACCAAAGCGGCCGACTGAGCCATTCCAGTGAGTTTGAGCGCAGTCAGCTCCTGGCTCAGGGCGGTGAGGTACAGACCGTCGGGCATGGCCTGCTCAATATGTTCAAGCACATCCACGGCAAAAAAACGGCCAGCCTGCAGGCCCTCCAACTGACGCAGCTCATGCAGCAGGGCTTCAGGCTCCGGCTGCCCGCCCTCCCGCTTGAGCGTGGCCAGGCTCAGCGCCTGCTCCTGCAGCACGCCCCGGTAATGGAGGTCGACGAACCCGGTGGTAACGGCAGCCAGCAGCACAACGGCTGCACAGCCAGCCTGAAACCTTCGAATACGCAGGCGATGGCGGCGCTCGCGCCACGGCAACAGGTTTAGCCCGCATTCCCACATCGCCAGGCCACAGGCCACGCGCAGGTTCGATGCCACGTGCGCCAGCTCGGCGTCGAGCTGCAGAACAGCCGCCTCGCCTGTGGTTGCACGCTGCACTGCATGAGTATCGATTTCCAGCACCCTGGCGCTCAGCCCTGCGACCTCAAAGGTGGCTTCCAGCACATCCAGCATGCCGCGATGGCAGGCGGTAATCGCCACCTGCACGCTGGATGCATCGCCTGCAACCGGTTCAAGAACCTGGTAATCCAGCGCGGTATCTTCAAGGTCAAAGGGGATGAACTGCTCGGCGGCATCGTGCACGCGCGCAGCGACTTCTGCATCGCCCAGGCCAGCCGGCAGCGTCAGTAATTTGCTGATGGCCCGCGTAGCCGGCAAGGCCACAGCGCCCTGCCGACAGCGGCTGCCGCTGCGCTGCAGTGCGCGTTTCAAGGCTTGGCCGACCACCTCGGGGTCAGCAATCCAACCGTCTACCACGGCCCCTGCAGGCAGCGGCTCAAGCGCCCAGGCCCGCACGCACCAGGCGCCTTTGCGCCGGTGCAACTGCACCAGTCGGATGGACGGCAGGGCAATTTCTATCCCCAGGAGTGAACCGGCATCCATGCCGAAGCGTCCTAGCATTGGTTTTTCCTTGCTGGCGGTAGCCGCGCGCGTAACGCGGCGAGTTGAAAAATGCTTATAATGCCCAGCGTTTATCCTTTGTCCGCTGGCCCCGCGCGCAACCCATTCTTCTATCTGGACGCCCAAAAGCCTTGATACGCCTGCTGAAGTTCTTCTGGTGGTCTTTCGTCGCAGTCATCTGCGCGCTCATGCTCGGTCTGAGCGGCGCATTTCTGTATCTTAGCCCCAGCTTGCCCTCGGTAGAGGCCCTCAGAAGCATCCAGTTGCAGATCCCTTTGCGGGTCTACAGCAGCGACGGCAAACTGATTGCCGAGTTTGGCGAAATGCGCCGCTCGCCCATCCGTTTCGCCGACATTCCGCCGCATTTCATCCAGGCTCTGCTCTCGGCCGAAGACGACAATTTCGCCAATCACTATGGCGTCGACCCCAGCAGCCTGATGCGTGCTGCAACACAATTGCTCAAGTCCGGGCACATCCAGACCGGCGGCAGCACCATCACCATGCAGGTGGCGAAGAACTTCTTCCTCAGCAGCGAACGCAGCTTCTCGCGCAAGACCAACGAGATTCTCCTGGCCCTGCAGATCGAACGCGAACTGACCAAGGACGAGATCCTCGAGCTGTACGTCAACAAGATCTACCTGGGCAACCGCGCCTACGGCATCGAGGCCGCAGCGCAGGTGTACTACGGCAAATCGATCCGCGATGTGAGCCTGGCGCAGATGGCGATGATCGCCGGCCTGCCTAAAGCACCGTCGCGCTTCAACCCATTGGCCAACCCGGTGCGCGCCAAAGAGCGCCGCGACTGGATCCTGGGGCGCATGTACAAGCTCGGCAAGATCGACGAAGCCAGCTACCAGGCTGCCCTGGCCGAGCCGATCAACGCCAGCTACCACGTACCGACCCCGGAAGTTAACGCCCCTTACATCGCCGAAATGGCCCGCGCCGAAATGGTCGGCCGCTACGGCAGCGATGCCTACACCGAAGGCTTCCGTGTCACCACCACGGTGCCAAGCGACCTGCAGGAAATCGCCAACAAAGCGGTACTCAATGGCCTGACCACCTACGATGAGCGCCACGGCTACCGTGGCCCCGAATCGCGCTTCCCGGGCAAGACCCGCGACGCCTGGCGGCAGGAGCTGAGCAAGCAGCGCCCGCTGGGCGGCCTGGAACCTGTGATCGTCACCGACGTCAGCAAGGCCGGCCTGCAGGTTCTGACCCGCGCCGGCAATCAGGAAAGCGTGGCCTGGGAGACCATGAAGTGGGCCCGCCCGTTCCTCAACACCAACAGCCAGGGTCGCGCGCCGCAGCAGCCTTCGGACGTTGCCCAGGTCGGCGACCTGATTCGCGTCCAGCGCCTGGACGACGGCAGCCTCAAGTTCAGCCAGGTACCGGGAGCGCAGAGCGCCCTGGTATCGCTGGACCCGAACAGCGGTGCGATCCGCGCCCTGGTCGGCGGCTTCTCGTTCGAGCAGAGCAACTACAACCGCGCCATGCAGGCCAAGCGTCAGCCGGGCTCGAGCTTCAAGCCGTTCGTGTACAGCGCCGCGCTGGACAACGGCTACACCGCCGCCAGCCTGGTCAACGACGCACCTATCGTGTTCGTCGACGAGTACCTGGACAAGGTCTGGCGCCCGAAAAACGACACCAACACCTTCCTCGGCCCGATCCGCATGCGCGAGGCGCTGTACAAGTCGCGCAACCTGGTATCGATCCGCCTGCTGCAGGCCATGGGCGTCAGCTCGACCATCGACTACATCAGCAAGTTCGGCTTCAACAAGCAGGACCTGCCGCCCAACCTGTCCCTGGCCCTGGGCACCGCGACCCTGACGCCGATGGAAATCGCCACCGGCTGGAGCACCTTTGCCAACGGCGGCTACAAGATCAGCCCGTACCTGATCGAACGCATCGAGAGCCGCAACGGCGAGACCCTGTTCACCGCCAACCCGCCGCGGGTCCCGCAAGCCGAGCAGGTCGAGGCCGGCATCGCCGCGCCAGAGCAGCCGATTACCAGCCAACTGCCGGGTGAAGGCCTGAGCACCGTTGCCAGCAACCCGGCTGCAGACGTCGTCCAGCCCCCTGCCGTGGCCGAGCGCATCGTCGACGGGCGCACTACCTACATCCTCACCAGCATGCTCCAGGACGTGATCAAACGCGGTACCGGGCGCCGGGCCCTGGCCCTGGGCCGTACCGACCTGGCCGGCAAGACCGGCACCACCAACGAGTCCAAGGACGCCTGGTTCTCCGGCTATAACGCCGATTACGTGACCACGGTGTGGACCGGTTTCGACCAGCCGGAAACCCTCGGCCGTCGCGAATACGGCGGTACCGTGGCACTGCCGATCTGGATGAACTACATGGGCGCTGCGCTCAAGGACAAGCCCAACCATGCACCGGCCGAGCCGGAAGGCATCCTCAGCCTGCGCGTCGACCCGGTCAGCGGTCGCGCGGCCACACCGAGCACGCCGAATGCCTACTTCGAGCTGTTCAAGGCCGAAGACACTCCGCCATCGGTCAATGAGCTGGGCAACGGCAGCGCGCCGGGTAGCCCGCTGCCAGCGGATGAGGCGGCACCGATCGATCTGTTCTGATGGCCAGCCCCCAGCGCGGGGCAAGCCCGCTCCCACACTGAAACAGGCCCCATCAGCCTCTGTGGGAGCTGGCTTGCCAGCGATGAAGCCAAAACCGATCCACAGCCGTCACCCACAAAAAAGCCCCGACTCTCACGAGCCGGGGCTTTTTGTTACAACGCTACAACAGCTTAGCCGTTGAACACGTCATCCACGTTTTTCAGCGGGTAGTTCTTCGGATACGGCAGGGTTGCCACGCCGGTCTCGATCGCAGCCTTGGCCACGGCATCGGAAACGACGGTGATCAGACGGGCATCCATCGGCTTCGGAATGATGTACTCACGGCCAAATTCCAGGGAGTCGACGCCGTAGGCTGCGCAGACTTCCTTCGGCACTGGCAGCTTGGCCAGGTCTTTCAGGGCGTTGGCGGCGGCGATCTTCATCTCTTCGTTGATGCGCTTGGCGCGAACGTCCAGGGCACCACGGAAGATGAACGGGAAGCCCAGTACGTTGTTGACCTGGTTCGGGTAGTCGGAACGACCGGTGGCCATGATCACGTCATCACGGGTGGCGTGAGCCAGCTCCGGGGAGATCTCTGGATCAGGGTTGGAGCAGGCGAACACGATTGGGTTCGGCGCCATCGACTTCAGGCCTTCAGCGCTCAGCAGGTTCGGGCCGGACAGGCCGACGAACACGTCAGCGCCTTGCAGGGCGTCAGCCAGGGTGCGCTTGTCGGTAGCGTGGGCGAACACCGCCTTGTACTGGTTCAGGTCGTCACGGCCAGCGTGGATCACGCCAGTGCGGTCAACCATGAAGATGTTCTCGATCTGCGCGCCCATGCTCACCAGCAGTTTCATGCAGGAGATGGCGGCAGCACCGGCGCCCAGGCAGACGATCTTGGCGTCGGCCAGGTTTTTGCCAGCGATTTCCAGGGCGTTGATCATGCCGGCGGCGGTAACGATCGCGGTGCCGTGCTGGTCATCGTGGAATACCGGAATGTCGCACTGTTCGATCAGCGCGCGCTCGATTTCAAAGCACTCTGGCGCCTTGATGTCTTCCAGGTTGATGCCACCGAAGGTGATGGAGATACGCTTGACGGTGTCGATGAAGGCCTGCGGGCTCTCGGCGTCGACTTCGATGTCGAACACGTCGATACCGGCGAAACGCTTGAACAGAACACCCTTGCCTTCCATGACCGGCTTGGAGGCCAGTGGGCCGAGGTTACCCAGGCCAAGGATGGCGGTGCCGTCGGAAATGACTGCTACCAGATTGCCCTTGCCGGTGTACTTGTAGGCCAGTTCCGGATCGCGACCAATTTCACGTACCGGCTCGGCCACGCCAGGGCTGTAGGCCAGCGCCAGGTCGCGAGCAGTCGCGGTAGGCTTGGTGAGCTCGACGCTCAGTTTCCCCGGACGAGGCTGAGCATGGTATTCGAGAGCGGCGGTTTTCAAATCTGACATGGTGGGCATTCCGCTATTTACTGTTCTGACGGACCGCCGAGGATACGCAAAGAGCAAAGGGCCGACAAGACTGCCCGGTCACTTGTGTCAAGGCCTTTAACCTACGACTTTCCGCCAAGAGCCGCAGCCCGCAAGGGTTTTGATGTGTACAATCGAAATTAAAAATGTAGACAATTTTTTATCTTTCGACCCTTTCCAGCATCGACGGATCGGTCAGCGGCAGCAGCCAGCGCTGCTGACCAGGCTTCAGGCCACCTTTGCGGGAACGATCCAGCACCCAACCGCGGGCCTCAATGGATCGACCTTTCAGCTCAGCAAAGAAGGAAGAGGGGAAATTGCGCTGCAGCCGCGCGGGTACCTGGAGCACCAGGGCATCGTCGATTTCAATCCAGATCCCCCCGCGATTGCGCTCGATATCCATCACCTTGCCACTTATCAGCGCAAAGCCAGACTGTCGCAACTCGCTCGCCGGGGTCAGTGGCGATTGCCGCCACAGGCCTTTGCCAGCCTGACGAGCGGCACGCTCGGCCTGCTCCTGGCAGACAGTCAGGGCGACGTTGGGCGCGACCGCAACCCGGTAGCCAAGACCTTCACTGAGCAATTGTGCTTCGAAATTGTCGCCAGAACGGCCGTAGACATGAGCCAGAGTGCGGCCGTATTTGTCCCGCGGCTCGACGCCCGGAACCAGGCTCACCTCGCCGCCACTGGCCTTGACCAGGGCTTGCAAACGCTGGCGCGCGGCCTCGGCGAAGGCTTCACTGGTGCGACCTTTGCGACCGATTTCCGGTGCATTGATACCGATCAGGCGGACACTGCGCCCATCATTCAGACGCAAGGTATCGCCGTCGACCACCTGACGCACGCTGACCACCTGTGCATCGACAGGCGCCGCGCAGAACGCCAGGGCCGGCAACTGCCAAATCGCGCCCATAAAAAAGGCGCCCGCGAGGGACGCCTTTTTCAGCAGCAATGCCAAACCCATGGGGCCAGCTTCGCGCAATCTTACTTCTTGGCACCGAACATGCCGAAGCGATCTGCGAACTTCTGTACGCGGCCGCCGGTGTCCAGGACCTTCTGCTTACCGGTGTAGAACGGGTGGCAGAGGTTGCAAACGTCGATCGGCAGGGCCTTGGCCAGAGTCGAGCGAGTTTCGAATTTGTTACCGCAGCTGCAGGTAACTTCTACAGCTTCGTATACCGGATGGATATCGGCTTTCATGGTGTTTCCTCAGTGCTGACGTGCCGCCACTCAACACCATTGTTGAATACCGCACGCAAAATAGGGTCCGAATAATACCAGAGCAAACAGCCAACGCAAGTTGTCGCTTACACCGGCGGTCGTCTGCTAGGCTCGCCGGGTCCTGGAATTCCCCTGCAGAGAACCTTTCGCGTGTCCGACGTCATTCTACGCCTTGCCCTGCCCTCGCCTCTGCGGCGGCTGTTCGACTACAGGGCACCGGCGAGCATGGCGCGCCAGGCACTGACCCCGGGCATGCGCATCCGCGTGCCGTTCGGTCGGCGCGAGATGATCGGGATACTCATCGAGATCAGCGACACCAGCGAGGTGCCGGCCGACAAACTGAAGCCGGCCATAGCCCTGCTCGACCCGGTGTCGCCGGTGCCGCCGGCGCTGTTCAAGCTGTGCCTGTGGACCGCGCAATATTATCAGCACAGCCTCGGCGACACCTTGAGCTGGGCCCTACCGGTGCTGCTGCGCCAGGGCGAACCGGCGCAAGCGCGCCAGGAGCGCTTCTGGCAAGTGGCTCCGGGCGCTCGCCTGGACGACCCGCGCATCGCCCGCGCGCCGCGCCAGCGCGAAGCCCTGGCAACCTTGGCGCAACATCCCCACGGTGTTGCCCATACCTTGCTGAGCAAGCTGATGTTGAGCAAGGACAGCCTCGACCTGCTGCTGGCCAAGGAACTGGTCCAGGTCGAAGTACGCCGCCACCTGCCCCAGGAGCGCCACGAGCGCTGGTTGGCGCAGCCGGAACTACCCCTGAACGACGAGCAGCGCGCCGCCTTCAATGCCGTGCGCTCGGGTTTTGACAGCTTTCATGCGTTTTTACTGGCCGGGGTTACCGGCAGCGGCAAGACCGAGGTCTACCTGCAGCTGATCCGCGAAGCCCTGGAAGCCGGCAAGCAGGCGCTGATCCTGATCCCGGAGATCAACCTCGGGCCGCAAACCCTGGCGCGCTTCGAGCAGCGCTTCAACGCGCGCATCGCCCTGCTGCACTCGGCGGTCAACGACCGCGAGCGCCTGGACGCCTGGCTGGCCGCCCGCGACGGCGAGGCCGACATCATCATCGGCACCCGCTCGGCATTGTTCACGCCGATGAAAAACCCGGGGCTGATCATCATCGACGAAGAGCACGACGGCTCGTACAAGCAGCAGGAAGGCCTGCGCTACCACGCCCGCGACCTGGCGCTGGTGCGCGCACGCCAGGAGGACATCCCGATCCTGCTGGGTTCGGCCACGCCTTCGCTGGAGAGCCTGCACAATGCCCACAGCGGCCGCTACGGCCTGCTGCGCCTCAATCAGCGTGCTGGCGGCGCCCAGCAGCCGCGCTTCTTGCGTCTGGATGTAAAAAGCCGGCCACTGGACAGCGGCATCAGCGGGCCGATGCAGCAAGCCATCGGCCAGACCCTGGCGGCCGGCCAGCAGGTGCTGGTGTTCCTCAACCGCCGCGGCTTTGCCCCGACGCTGCTGTGCCATGACTGCGGCTGGATGTCCGAGTGCCCGCGCTGCGATGCGCGGATGACCGTGCACCAGCGCTCCAACGAGCTGCGCTGCCACCACTGCGGTTATGACGAGCGGGTGCCGCGCCAGTGCCCGCAGTGCAACAAGGTCGACCTGCGCCCGGTCGGCGCCGGCACCGAGCGCGCCGAAGAGCGCCTGAGCATTCTTTTTCCCGATTACCCGGTGCTGCGCGTCGACCGCGACAGCACCTCGCGCAAGGATGCGATGAACCAGTTGTTCGCCACCATCCAGCGCGGCCAGCCGTGCATCCTCGTTGGCACCCAGATGCTCGCCAAGGGCCACCACTTTCCGCGGGTGACCCTGGTGTCGATCCTCGATGCCGATGGCGGCCTGTTCTCGGGGGATTTTCGCGCCAGCGAGCGCATGGCGCAGATGATCGTCCAGGTCGCCGGCCGCGCCGGGCGCGCCGAAGAGCCGGGCAAGGTGATCATCCAGACCCACCTGGCCGACCATCCTTTATTGGTGCAACTGACCGAACAAGGCTACTTCGCCTTTGCCGAACAGGCCTTGAGCGAGCGCCGCGCCGCCGGTTTGCCGCCTTTCGCGCACTTGGCCCTGTTGCGCGCTGAGGCGCACAAGCCGGGGCAAGCCGAGGGTTTTCTCGATGAAGCCTGCAGCGCCGCCGAACAGTTATTGGCCGAACAGGGCCTGCACGGTATCGAGCTGCTCGGCCCGGTACCGGCGCCGATGGAGCGCCGTGCCGGGCGGTTTCGTGCGCAATTGTTGCTCCAGGCCAATGCCCGGGCACCTTTGCATCGACTGATCAGCGCCTGGTTGCTAGTGTTGGAGCAGATGCCGTCCGGGCACCAGGTGCGTTGGTCGCTGGATGTCGATCCGGTGGATTTGTACTGATCCATCGCGGAGCAAGCCCGCTCCTACACACCCCTGTAGGAGCGGGCTTGCCCCGCGATAGCGCCCCAAAGGTTGGCAACCTCGCCCCGGCAACGGATAATGTCCAGTTTTTCCACCTGCGCATCGAAGCGCCGCCGCGCTTGCGGTCGAAAGAGAAGCCCATGAAAGACACCATTCGCCAGCTGATCCAGCAAGCCCTCACCCAACTCGTCACCGACGGTGTGCTGCCTGAAGGGCTGACGCCGGCGATCCAGGTGGAGAACGCCCGGGACAAGACTCACGGCGACTTCGCCAGCAACATCGCGATGATGCTGGCCAAGCCTGCCGGCATGAAGCCGCGCGACCTGGCCGAGAAGCTCATCGCCGCCCTGCCTGCCGACGAGCAGGTCAGCAAGGTCGAGATTGCCGGCCCAGGCTTTCTCAACTTCTTCCAGAACACCCAGGCCCTGGCTTCGCGCCTGGATGCGGCCCTGGCCGACGCCAAGCTCGGCGTGAAGAAAGCCGGCCCGCAGCAGAAGGTGGTGGTCGACCTGTCGGCACCGAACCTGGCCAAGGAGATGCACGTTGGCCACCTGCGCTCGACCATCATCGGTGACGCCGTGTCGCGCGTGCTGGAGTTCCTCGGCGATGACGTGATCCGTCAGAACCACGTCGGCGACTGGGGCACCCAGTTCGGCATGCTGATGGCTTATCTGCAGGAAAACCCGATCACCAGCGACGAGCTGTCGGACCTGGAAAACTTCTACCGTGCGGCGAAAAAACGCTTCGACGAATCCGAAGCGTTCGCCGACCGCGCTCGCGGCCTGGTGGTCAAGCTGCAAGCTGGCGACCCGGAATGCCTGAAGCTGTGGACCCGCTTCAAGGACATTTCGCTGTCGCACTGCCAGAAGACCTACGAGCTGCTCAACGTCAAGCTGACCATGGCCGACGTTATGGGCGAAAGCGCCTACAACGATGACCTGGCCAATGTCGTCAACGACCTCAAGGCCAAGGGCCTGCTGGTCGAGAGCAAGGGCGCCCAGTGCGTGTTCCTTGAAGAGTTCAAGACCGCCGAAGGCGAGCCGCTGCCAGTGATCGTACAGAAAGCCGACGGCGGCTACCTGTACGCCACCACCGACCTTGCCGCCGTGCGCTACCGCAGCAACGTGCTCAAGGCCGACCGCGCCCTGTACTTTGTCGACCAGCGCCAGGCCCTGCACTTCAACCAGGTGTTCGAAGTGGCCCGCCGCGCCGGTTTCGTCGGCCACCCGATGCAGATGGAACACATGGGCTTCGGCACCATGAACGGTGCCGACGGCCGCCCGTTCAAGACTCGCGACGGCGGCACGGTGAAGCTGATCGACCTGCTCACCGAAGCCAAGGAACGTGCCTACGCCCTGGTCAAGGAGAAGAACCCGGAGCTGGCCGAGGCCGACCTGCGCGCCATCGGCGAAGTGGTGGGGATTGGCGCGGTGAAGTACGCCGACCTGTCCAAGCACCGCACCAGCGACTACAGCTTCAACTTCGAGCTGATGCTCAACTTCGAAGGCAACACCGCGCCTTACCTGCTGTACGCCTACACCCGCGTTGCCGGCGTGTTCCGCAAGCTGGGCAAGGACTTCGATGAAGTCGACGGCCAGATCATCCTGCAAGCGCCACAGGAGCAGGACCTGGCCGCGCGCCTGGCGCAGTTCGGCGAGATCCTGAACAACGTCGCCGAAAAAGGCACGCCGCACGTGCTGTGCACCTATCTGTACGACGTTGCCGGCCTGTTCTCCAGCTTCTACGAGAACTGCCCGATCCTCGCCGCCGACACCCCTGAACAACAGCAGAGCCGCCTGCGTCTGGCGGCCCTGACTGGCCGCACCCTCAAGCAAGGTCTGGAACTGCTCGGCCTGGAAACCCTGGAGCGCATGTAAGTTGGCTGCCAAGAAAAAACCCGCACCCAAGCGCGGCGCCAGTCGCTATCAGCCACCTGCCAAGCAACCGATCCCGGGCTGGCTGTGGCTGGCGATCGGCCTGTCGGTGGGCGCCTTTGTCGTTTTCCTGATGAAGCTCGAGCCCGGCAACGACGAGGTCAAGCGCAGCAAGCCCGAGCAGCAGAAGGCCGAGAAGGTCGCCGAGGCCAACAAGACCACGCCAAGCCCGCAGCAGCCGGTAAAACCGAAGTACGACTTCTATACCCTGCTGCCGGAATCGGAAGTGATCGTGCCGCCTGAAGCGGTGCCGGAGAAAACCCCGCCGGTACCGGCGCAACCACCGGTAACCCCGGCGGAAGCGGCGAAGATCGACACCGCCCGGGCCCAGGCGGCGCTGAACGGCCTGACCCCGCCACCGGCGCCACCGGTGATCAAGCCAGCAGCGACCACCCAGTTCTTCCTGCAGGCCGGTTCGTTCCGCAAGCAGGCGGATGCCGACAAGGTTCGCGCGCAGATCATCCTGCTTGGCCAGGCGGTCAAGGTGGAATCCGGAACGGTCAAGGAAGAAACCTGGTACCGCGTACTGGTTGGCCCGTTCAGCAACCGTGAACAGCTGACCGTGGCGCAGAAGCAACTGGCCGGCAGCGGCTTCAGCAACTTGCTGTTGCAGCAACGCCAGACCCGCCAGTAACCCCGCCCCAAGGCCTTGTCGCAGCGCACTGCGACAAGGCCTCAGGCTTTAACGCCGCTGGGCGTTGGCCAGTGACACCTGGGTATTGAGCGTCCAGAAGTCATACAGCACACCCACCAGAAACAGCCCGCCGGTGCACAGGTAGATCAGGCCAGTGATCCACTTGCCCTGGTACATGCGGTGCACGCCAAACACCCCCAGGAAGGTCAGCAGGATCCACGCCAGGCTGTAGTCCAGTGGACCTGGCTGAAAGCGCAGGTCGGCTTCGCGGTCCATCGCCGGGATCAGGAACAGGTCGATCAGCCAGCCAATGCCCAATAGGCCCAAGGTGAAGAACCAGAGGGTGCCGGTGACCGGTTTGCCGTAGTAGAAGCGGTGCGCGCCGGTGAAGCCAAAAATCCACAGCAGATAACCGATCACTTTGCTGTGGGTGTCGTGCAACTGACTGCCCTGTTGATAACTGTTCATTCATAGCCCCTGTGGGTTATCGATAAATTTTCTAAAGAAAAATGTGACTTTTCTCTGGCGACCCGACGTGTGGTCATTTGCCACCCCGCCCGCCGCAAACCCCTATCCTGTCTGGCCCACGCCTTTCAAATGCAGGCCAATCGCCGCTTCTGGCGGTTTTTGCCGGCACCTGGAATCGACCAACGGATCAGAATTTGATCAAAAAGCTGTTATAAAGTTGCGCGCTAACCTACCTAGAGCCCTGCCTATGCGTCCTTTTTTCAAGACATGGCTGACCATCTGCCTATTATTGCCACTGGCCGCCCACGCCACCAATCGTGAGCAACGGCTACCCAACGGTTTCTCCGGGTATACCTCCAATTCCACTGCTGCACGTCCATACAAGAACGTCAGCAGCAACATCCAGCACAGCCCCAAGCGCAGCGCCCGTTCGAGCAAGCCGCTACCGGTCGCCGCGGCCATGTCGCCGCAGCAGAGCAGCGATGTGCTCAGCCGTGCGGTCAACGTGCTCGGCACCCCGTACCGCTGGGGCGGCAGCAGCCCGAGCAAGGGCTTTGACTGCAGCGGCCTGGTCAAGTACGCCTTCAATGACATCGATGAAGTCGACCTGCCACGCACCTCCAACGCCATGGCCAGCGGCCACGGTATCAAGGTCGACCGCAACGACCTCAAGCCGGGCGACCTGATCTTCTTCAACATCAAGAGCCGCCGGGTCAACCACGTCGCCATCTACCTGGGTAACGACCGCTTCATCCACGCGCCGCGCACCGGCAAGCGGGTCAGCATCGACACCCTGAACAAACCTTACTGGCAAAGCCGCTACGTGGTTGCCAAACGCGTCCTGCCAAAAAGCCAGCAACTGGCCCTGGCCAAGCGCTAGAAACGTCCCGGCGCCCGCTCACGAGCGCTGTCGGGGCTGACCAGCCCTTGCCGCACCAGGCCCTGCAGACATCCGTCCAGGGTCTGCATGCCCTGCGCTCCACCTGTCTGAATCGCCGAATAGAGCTGCGCCACCTTGCCCTCACGGACCAGGTTACGCACTGCCGGCGTTGCCAGCAGGATCTCATGGGCCGCCACCCGCCCACCGCCTACACGCTCGACCAATACCTGCGAGACCACCGCCTGCAGCGACTCGGCCAGCATCGCGCGCACCAGTTGCTTCTCCTCGGCGGCAAACACATCCACCAGGCGATCGATGGTTTTCGCCGCCGACCCGGTGTGTACCGTGGCCAGCACCAGGTGCCCGGTTTCCGCCGCAGTCAGCGCCAGGCGTATCGTCTGCGGGTCGCGCAGCTCACCGAGCATGATCACATCCGGGTCCTGACGCAGCGCCGCACGCAATGCCTGGGCAAAACCATGGCTGTGCCGGCCGATCTCGCGCTGACTGATCCGGCTACGCTGCGAGCTGTGGATAAACTCGATGGGGTCCTCGAGGGTGACGATATGCAATGGCCGCTCGCGGTTCAGGTGATCGACCAGGGCCGCGAGGGTGGTTGACTTACCCGAACCGGTGGGCCCGGTGACCAGCACCAGCCCGCCCGCCAGCTCGGCAATCTGTCGAAACACATCCCCAAGACCCAGCTCGGCCAGGCTGCTGACCTGCGCCGGAATCACCCGCAGCACCGCCGCAGCGCCCTGCAACTGCTGGAACACATTGACCCGAAAGCGCGCCAATGCTGGCACGGCGAAGGCAAAGTCGACGTCCAAATGTGTTTCAAAATCCTTTTGCTGCGCCTCAGACATGATTTGCGCGAGCAGTTCATCCATGTGTTGCGGCATCAGCAGCGGCAGCGACAGCGGGCTCAAGCGCCCCTCAAGACGCAGCGCCGGTACTTCGCCCGCCGCCAGGTGCAGGTCGGAGGCACCGGCCCGTACCGCCAGCGCCAGCAGTTCAGTCACATCCATGAGACTCCCCAAAGACCGCCAAGCAGGTAGAATGCCGCAGACCCAAAGAGCCGCTGGCATCGATCAATGTCCACCATAGCAGACAACCTTTCCACGCTCGCCGCACGCATCCGTGCCGCCGCGCTGGCCGCCGGGCGCGAGCCTTCGGCCGTCCAGCTGCTGGCCGTGAGCAAGACCAAACCCGCCGCCGCCGTGCGCGAAGCCTTCGCCGCCGGGGTGCGCGATGTCGGTGAGAACTACCTGCAGGAAGCCTTGAACAAACAGGGCGAATTGACCGACCTGCCCTTGACCTGGCACTTCATCGGCCCCATTCAGTCGAACAAGACTCGTGCGATTGCCGAGCACTTTGACTGGGTACATTCCGTGGACCGCCTGAAAATCGCCCAACGCCTGTCCGAGCAACGCCCCGACCACCTTGCAGCGTTGAATATCTGCCTGCAGGTCAACGTCAGTGGCGAAGCGAGCAAGTCCGGCTGCACCCCCGAGGAGCTACCGGCGCTGGCCCGCACCATCGCCGCGCTGCCACGCCTGCGCCTGCGCGGGCTGATGGCGATTCCCGAGCCGACCGACAACGAGGCCGCCCAACAAGCCGCCTTCGCCCGGGTGCGCCAACTACAGGCGAGCCTTGGCCTGGACCTCGACACCCTGTCCATGGGCATGAGCCATGACCTGGAAGCCGCGATTGCCCAGGGCGCGACCTGGGTGCGTATCGGCACCGCGCTGTTCGGTGCCCGTGACTACGGCCAGCCCTGACCCATGCTTTTTCCCTCTTTCCCTATCAAGGACCTGACATGAGCAAGACTCGTATTGCCTTTATCGGCGCCGGCAACATGGCTGCCAGCCTGATCGGCGGCCTGCGCGCCCAGGGCCTGGAAGCTTCGCAGATCCGCGCCAGCGATCCGGGCGCCGAGCAGCGGGCGAAAATCCATGCCGAGCACGGCATCGAGATGTTCGCAGACAACGCCCAGGCCATCGAAGGTGCCGATGTGGTGGTCCTGGCGGTCAAGCCACAGGCGATGAAAGCCGTGTGCGAAGCCCTCAAACCCAGCCTCAAGCCCGAGCAACTGGTGGTCTCGATTGCCGCCGGGATCACCTGCGCGAGCATGAACAACTGGCTCGGCGCCCAGCCGATCGTGCGCTGCATGCCCAACACCCCGGCGCTGCTGCGCCAGGGCGTCAGCGGCCTGTTCGCCACCGCCCAGGTTTCGCCGGCCCAGCGCCAGCAGGCCGAGCAGCTGCTGTCGGCCGTGGGTATCGCCCTGTGGCTGGACGCCGAGCAACAGCTCGATGCGGTGACCGCCGTGTCCGGCAGTGGCCCTGCGTACTTCTTCTTGCTGATCGAGGCCATGACCGCCGCCGGCGAAAAACTCGGCCTGCCACGGGAAACCGCCGCCAAGCTGACCCTGCAAACCGCCCTGGGCGCCGCGCACATGGCGGTCAGCAGCGATGTCGACGCCGCCGAGCTGCGCCGCCGGGTAACCTCGCCGGCCGGCACCACGGAAGCGGCGATCAAGTCGTTCCAGGCCAATGGATTCGAAGCGCTGGTGGAACAGGCGCTGGGTGCCGCTGCGCACCGCTCGGCCGAAATGGCCGAACAACTGGGCAACTAAGGAGCCGAAGATGATCGGATTGAACACCGCTGCAATCTATGTGCTGCAAACCCTCGGCAGCCTGTACCTGCTGATCGTGGTCCTGCGCTTTGTCCTGCAACTGGTGCGCGCGGACTTCTACAACCCGCTCAGCCAGTTCGCCGTACGTGCTACCCAACCGCTGCTCAAACCGATGCGTCGGGTGATCCCGAGCCTGTTCGGCCTGGACATGTCGTCGCTGCTGCTGGCGCTCATCATCCAGATGCTGGTGATGGGCCTGACCCTGCTGCTGGCCTACGGCACCACCGGCAACCCACTGCAACTGCTGGTCTGGTCAATCATTGGCGTGACCTCGCTGTTTCTGAAGATTTTCTTCTTCGCCCTGATCATCAGCGTGATCCTCTCGTGGGTCGCACCGGGCAGCCATAACCCGGGCGCCGAGCTGATCAACCAGATCTGCGACCCGTTCCTCGCCCCGTTCCGGCGCATCCTGCCAAACCTGGGCGGCCTGGACATCTCGCCGATCCTGGCGTTCATGGCCCTGAAGCTGATCGACATGCTGGTGATCAACAACCTGGCGGCGATGACCGGAATGCCGGAGGTTCTGCGCCTGTTGGTCTGATCTGCACCTGCAGCGCCCTATCGCTGGCAAGCCAGCTCCCACAAGGCTCGCGACAACCTGTGGGAGCTGGTTTGCCAGCGATGTTTTTCAAGCCTTGGCACATTGCTTGCCGCCCACCCCGGTGGTCTTTAGACTTACGCCTCATTCAAGCGTGAGCAGGGTCGATGTCCACTGTCTTTCCCGAAGATTCGGTCGGTCTGGTAACACCGCAACTGGCACAGTTCAGCGAGCCGCTGGCGCTGGCCTGCGGTCGCTCGCTGGCCACCTATGAACTGATCTACGAAACCTACGGCACGCTCAACAGCAAGGCCAGCAACGCCGTGCTGATCTGTCATGCGCTGTCCGGCCATCACCATGCCGCCGGATACCACAGCCCCGACGACCGCAAGCCGGGCTGGTGGGACAGCTGCATTGGCCCTGGCAAGCCGATCGATACCAATCGCTTCTTCGTGGTCAGCCTCAACAACCTCGGCGGTTGCAATGGCAGCACCGGCCCCAGCAGCATCAATCCGCTCACCGGCAAACCCTACGGCGCCGATTTCCCGGTGCTGACCGTGGAAGACTGGGTGCACAGCCAGGCGCGCCTGGCCGATCGCCTGGGCATCCAGCAATGGGCCGCAGTGGTAGGCGGCAGCCTGGGCGGCATGCAGGCACTGCAGTGGACCATCACCTACCCCGACCGTGTGCGACACTGCCTGGACATCGCCTCGGCGCCCAAACTCTCGGCACAGAACATCGCCTTCAACGAGGTGGCGCGCCAAGCCATCCTTACCGACCCCGAGTTCCACGGTGGCTCGTTCCAAAACCTGGGCGTGATCCCCAAGCGCGGCCTGATGCTGGCGCGCATGGTCGGGCACATCACCTACCTGTCCGACGACTCCATGGGCGAGAAATTCGGCCGCGAGCTGAAAAGCGACAAGCTCAACTACGACTTCCACAGCGTCGAGTTCCAGGTCGAAAGCTACCTGCGTTACCAGGGCGAGGAATTCTCCGGTCGTTTCGACGCCAACACCTACCTGCTGATGACCAAGGCGCTGGACTACTTCGACCCGGCCGCCAGCCACCGCGGCGACCTGGCGGCGACCCTGGCGCATGTCACGGCGGACTACTGCGTGATGTCGTTCACCACCGACTGGCGCTTCTCGCCGGCGCGCTCGCGCGAGATCGTCGACGCCCTGATCGCCGCACGCAAGAACGTCTGCTACCTGGATATCGACTCGCCCTATGGCCACGATGCCTTCCTGATCCCGACCCCGCGCTACATCACGGGTTTCACGAACTACATGAACCGCATCGTCTGCTGAGGACCCTATGAGAGCCGACCTGGAAATCATCCAAGACTGGATCCCCGCTGGCAGCCGGGTACTCGACCTCGGTTGCGGTACCGGTGAGCTGCTGGCGTCGTTGCGCGACCACAAGCAAGTCACCGGCTATGGCCTGGAAATCGACCCCGACAACATCGCCCAGTGCGTGGCCAAGGGCGTCAACGTCATCGAGCAGGACCTCGACAAGGGCCTGGGCAATTTCGCCAGCAACAGTTTCGACGTGGTGGTCATGACCCAGGCCCTGCAGGCCGTGGAGTACCCTGACCGGATTCTCGACGAAATGCTCCGCGTTGGCCGCCAGTGCATCATCACCTTCCCCAACTTCGGCCACTGGCGTTGCCGCTGGTACCTGGCGACCAAAGGTCGCATGCCGGTTTCCGACTTCATGCCGTATACCTGGTACAACACGCCGAACATCCACTTCTGCACCTTTGAAGACTTCGAGGCCCTGTGCGGCGAACGCCGCGCCCAGGTCCTCGACCGCCTGGCGGTCGACCATTTGCACCGCCACGGGTGGGCGAGCAAGCTATGGCCTAATCTTCTAGGTGAGATCGGCATTTACCGTGTCAGCAGCCCCGGCCTTACCGAACACAAGGTCGCGGTTTAACCCGCACACCGGAGGAGAACGATCATGGGTCGCTTGTTGAGCTGTTTACTGGTTGCCTGCCTGAGCCTGTCGGCGGTTGCCGCCGATGCCATCAAGGGCGAGCGCAAGGAAGTCTTTGGCGATACCACCGTGCACTACAGCACCTTTATTTCCACCTTCCTGCAGCCGGACATTGCCAAGTCTGCGGAGCTGGTGCGCAGCAAGAACCAGGGCGTGATCAACGTCTCGGTGATCAAGGCCGGCAAGCCGGTGGTCACCCAGGTCAGCGGCACCGTCAAGGACCTGACCAGCGCCTCGGTACCGCTGAAGTTCAAGCAGATCACCGAGCAAGGCGCGATCTACTACATCGCCCAGTTCCCTGTTGAGCAACAGGAAACCCGTACCTTCACCATCAATGTTGGCGTTGACGGCAAGACCGAAACCATCAGCTTCAACCAAGAGCTTTTTCCAGGCGAATGATGACTTTTCAACAAATCGTATTGGCCAGCCACAACGCCGGCAAACTCAAGGAACTGCAGGCCATGCTCGGTGATACCGTGCGGCTGCGCTCCATTGGCGAATTCAGCAGCGTCGAGCCGGAAGAAACCGGCTTGTCGTTCGTCGAGAACGCCATCCTCAAGGCACGCAATGCCGCACGCATTTCCGGCATGCCGGCGCTGGCCGACGATTCGGGCCTGGCCGTGGACTTCCTGGGCGGCGCGCCAGGCATCTATTCGGCACGTTACGCCGATGGCAAAGGCGACGCCGCAAACAACGCCAAATTGCTCGATGTGCTCAAGGACGTCCCGCAGGAGCAGCGCGGCGCCCAGTTCGTCTGCGTCCTGGCCCTGGTCCGCCATGCCGACGACCCGCTGCCGATCCTCTGCGAAGGGCTGTGGCACGGTCGCATCCTGACCCAGGCCAGCGGCGCCCACGGTTTTGGCTATGACCCGCTGTTCTGGGTGCCGGAGCGCGATTGCTCGAGCGCCGAGCTGAGCCCTGCCGACAAGAACCAGATAAGCCACCGTGCCCGCGCCATGAGCCTGCTGCGTCAACGTCTGGGCCTGGCATGACCGAGCGTTCGCCGGCACAGCCACTGCACCTGGGCGAGGCTGGCTTTACTTCCCAAGCACCGCGGGCGGCCCTGCCACAGCTGCCGCCCCTGGCGCTGTACATCCATATCCCCTGGTGCGTGCGCAAATGCCCGTACTGCGACTTCAACTCCCACGCCGCCACCCCCGAACTACCGGAAGAAGCCTACGTCGACGCCCTGCTCGCCGACCTCGACCAGGAGCTGGGCAACGTCTATGGCCGCCCGATCAGCTCAATCTTCTTTGGCGGCGGCACCCCGAGCCTGTTCAGCGCCCGCGCCCTGGGGCGCTTGCTGGTAGGTGTGGAACAACGCATACCGTTTGCCAGGGACATCGAAATCACCCTGGAGGCCAACCCCGGGACCTTCGAACAAGAGAAGTTCAAGGCCTACCGGCAGCTGGGCATCAATCGCCTGTCGATCGGCATCCAGAGCTTCCAGCAGGCCAAGCTCGAAGCCCTGGGCCGCATCCACAACGGTGACGAGGCCATTCGCGCCGCCGACATGGCGCGCAATGCCGGGTTCGACAACTTCAACCTCGACCTGATGCACGGCCTGCCCGACCAGTCGCTGGACGACGCCCTGGGCGACCTGCGCCAGGCGATTGCGCTGAACCCCACGCACCTGTCCTGGTACCAGTTGACCCTGGAGCCGAACACGGTGTTCTGGAACCAGCCGCCGCTGTTGCCCGAAGACGACATCCTCTGGGACATCCAGGAGGCCGGCCAGGCCCTGCTCGCCAGCCACGGCTATGCCCAGTACGAAGTCTCGGCCTACGCCCAGCCTGGCCGCGCCGCCCGCCACAACCTCAACTACTGGAGCTTTGGCGATTTCATCGGCATTGGCGCTGGTGCCCACGGCAAGCTCAGCCACCCCGACGGGCGTATCCTGCGCACCTGGAAGACCCGCCTGCCCAAGGACTACCTGAACCCGGCCAAGGCCTTCAAGGCCGGCGAGAAGCTGCTGCCGGTGGATGAGCTGCCGTTCGAGTTCCTGATGAACGCCCTGCGCCTGACCCAAGGGGTGGAGATCGAGCTGTTCAGCCAACGCACCGGCTTGCCGCTGGAACAGCTCGCAGCAGCGCGCCGTGAAGCCGAACAAAAAGGGCTTTTGCAGGTCGAACCGACGCGACTGGTCGCTACCGCGCGTGGCCAGTTGTTCCTCAACGACCTGCTGCAGTATTTCTTGACCTAAGGATTGCGAATGGACCTGGTACTCGACTTGCTCTCGACCGTTTCCCGCTGGAGTCGCAGCAACTTGTCGGAGATTTCCCTGGCCTTGGTGGGCTGTTTGCTGGTGCTGTTCGGCACCGACATCAAAGGCTGGGTCGAACAACGCCTGGGCGGCCTTGCAGGCGCCTTGCGCGTACCGTTCATGGCCTTGCTGGTGATGATCGGCAGCGGTGCCGCGCTGATCTATGCCACCCCGTGGGTGGTGAAGGGGCTGGCGCAGTTCAACAACTATGCGTTGGCGCCGGTGTTGCTGATTGTGCTGGTGTTGATTGGCGTGGTTGCTGATCGACGCTGAAAAAATATGGCGCTTTCAGGGCTGCTTCGCAGCCCATCGCCGGCAAAGCCCACAAAGATCTCCTGACACTTCAAAACTGCAGGCAATCACAGCACCTGTGGGAGCCGGCCTTGCCGGCGATCGAGCGCAAAGCGCTCGCCGTTTTACGCCAGCTTTTCGAACTTCAAGTCCCACACCCCATGCCCAAGCCGCTCGCCACGGCGTTCGAACTTGGTGATCGGGCGCTCGGCCGGGCGCTCTACGCACTTGCCGTCTTCGGCCAGGTTGCGATAACCCGGGGCGACGTTCATCACTTCCAGCATGTATTCGGCATAGGGCTCCCAGTCGGTGGCCATATGGAACACGCCACCCACCTTGAGCTTGCTGCGCACCAGCTGCGCGAATTCCGGCTGGACGATGCGGCGCTTGTGGTGACGGCTCTTGTGCCAAGGGTCGGGGAAGAACAGCATCAGCCGGTCGAGGCTGTTGTCAGCCACGCACTTGTTCAGCACTTCGATGGCATCGCAGTCATACACCCGCAGGTTCTTCAGGCCCTGGGTCAGCACACCGTTGAGCAGTGCACCAACACCCGGACGGTGCACTTCGACACCGATGAAGTCCTGCTCCGGTGCGGCAGCGGCCATTTCCAGCAGGGAATGGCCCATGCCGAAACCGATCTCCAGGGTACGCGGCGCCGAGCGGCCGAAAACCTGGTCGTAGTCCACCGGGCTATCAGCCAGGGGCAGGATGAACAGCGGCCCACCCTGGTCCAGGCCACGCTGCTGGCCTTCGGTCATGCGCCCGGCGCGCATCACGAAACTCTTGATGCGGCGGTGTTGGCGCTCTTCGCCTTCGGTGGTGATCGGCGTTTCTTGCGATTCAGTCATCAGGGGCTCTTACTTGATCAGACCATCCAGCGGCGACGAGGCGCTGGCATAGAGTTTTTTCGGCATACGCCCGGCCAGATAGGCCAGACGGCCAGCGACAATGGCGTGTTTCATGGCTTCGGCCATCATGATCGGCTGCTGTGCGTGAGCAATTGCCGAGTTCATCAGCACCGCCTCACAGCCCATTTCCATGGCGATGGTGGCGTCGGAAGCAGTACCGACACCGGCATCGACCAGCACCGGGACTTTCGATTCCTCGAGGATGATCTGCAGGTTGTACGGGTTGCAGATCCCCAGGCCCGTACCGATCAGGCCGGCCAGCGGCATCACCGCGATACAGCCGGCTTCGGCCAGCTGACGGGCGATGATCGGGTCGTCGCTGGTGTAGACCATCACGTCGAAACCGTCCTTGACCAGCACTTCGGCGGCCTTGAGGGTCTCGATCACGTTGGGGAACAGGGTCTTCTGGTCGGCCAGCACTTCCAGCTTGACCAGATTGTGGCCATCGAGCAGTTCACGGGCCAGGCGACAGGTGCGCACGGCTTCGACCGCATCAAAGCAGCCGGCGGTGTTCGGCAGGATGGTGTAGCGATCAGGCGGCAGTACGTCGAGCAGGTTCGGTTCGCCCGGGTTCTGGCCGATGTTGGTGCGGCGCACGGCCACGGTGACGATCTCGGCACCGGAAGCCTCGATGGCCAGGCGGGTTTCTTCCAGGTCACGGTACTTGCCGGTGCCGACCAGCAGGCGCGACTGGAAGGTACGACCGGCCAGGGTGAAGGGCTTGTCGCTACGAACGTTGCTCATCGGTAATCCTCTTGAAGGTTGAGGGACTTGCAGGTAAATCGCGAAGGCCTAGCCACCGCCAATGGCGTGCACCACTTCAACCTGGTCGCCTTCGTTCAGCGCGGTGCTGTCGTGCTGGCTGCGTGGCACGATATCCAGGTTGAGTTCGACCGCCACCCGGCGACCTGCCAGGTCAAGCCGGTTGAGCAGGGCCGCGACGCTTTCGCCATCGGGCAATTCGAAAGGTTCACCGTTCAGTTGAATGCGCATGCGCACGGCCGCCATTATTTTTAGGGGCCCGCATTCTAGCCCTGATCAGGGCGCAAACCCAAGGCCGGGCCGCGCCATTCGTCTCGATCCGGACTCGCGGGTCAGCTCAGGCGCCAGGCTGCAAGGCCCAGGCACAGCCATCCGCCGAGAAACGCCAGGCCGCCAAAGGGGGTGATGATACCGAGCTTGCCGATACCGCTCAGGGTCAGCACATACAGGCTACCGGAAAACAGCAGGATCCCCAGGGCGAACAGACCACCGGCCCAACCGACCAGGCGCCCAGGCAGGTGCACCGACAGCACCGCCACCGCGAGCAGCGCCAGGGCATGCACCAGCTGGTAGGTCACGCCGGTATGGAAGATCGCCAGGTATTCGCTGCTCAGCCGGCCCTTGAGGCCATGAGCCGCAAAGGCGCCCAGGGCCACGCCGGTAAAGCCGAAAAACGCCGAAAGCAGCAGAAAACTACGCAGCATTGGGAAGACTCCTAGTCAGCACAGGGTCTGTATAATGGCCCGCTCCATCGGTTCGGCCAAGCCATCACCTATGCTGTCTTCCATTTTCCGTCGCCTCACCCGTGCCCTGCTGTGGTTTGCCGCAGGCAGTGCCCTGCTGGTGCTGGTGTTTCGCTGGCTGCCGCCGCCAGGCACCGCGCTGATGGTCGAGCGCAAGGTCGAGTCCTGGTTCAACGGCCAGCCCATCTACCTGCAACGGGACTGGGAGCCATGGGAACAAATCTCCGATGAGCTGAAAGTGGCGGTGATCGCCGGCGAAGACCAGAAGTTCGCCAACCACTGGGGCTTTGACTTCAACGCCATCCAGGCGGCGCTGGCCCATAACGAACGCGGCGGCAGCATCCGTGGTGCCAGCACCCTCAGCCAGCAAGTGGCCAAGAACCAGTTCCTCTGGGCTGGCCGAAGCTGGTTGCGCAAGGGCCTGGAAGCCTGGTTCACCGCGCTGATCGAGCTGCTGTGGTCGAAAGAGCGGATTCTTGAGGTCTATCTCAACAGCGCTGAATGGGGCGAAGGGGTGTTTGGCGCGCAGGCGGCAGCGCGGCACCACTTCGGCGTCGATGCCAGCCAGCTGTCGCGCCAGCAAGCCAGCCTGCTGGCAGCGGTACTGCCCAGCCCGTTGAACTGGAGCGCCAGCCGGCCAAGCACTTACGTGGCGCGACGCGCCGGCTGGATTCGCCAGCAGATGCGCCAACTGGGCGGTAACGGCTACCTGGCGCCGCTGGACAGCCCACGCCGGGCGCCCTGGAGCCAATAAAAAACCCGGCAGAGCACGCACCTTGCCGGGTTTTCATTGTTCGCTGATTACTGGGTAAACGACTTAGAACGCGCCCATGTAGTCACGCTTGCCCACTTCTACACCGTTGTGACGCAGGATTGCGTAAGTGGTGGTGACGTGGAAGAAGAACTGCGGCAGGCCGTAGGTCAGCAAATAAGCCTGGCCACTGAAGCGCTTCTCTTTCGGCGTGCCCGGACGGGTCACGATTTCGATGCCTTCCTTGCCGTCGATCTGCGCCGGCGCAACGCCGTCCAGGAAAGCCAGAACCTTGCTGATCAGCGCTTGCAGTTCAGCAAAGGTGGTTTCGCTGTCATCGTATTTCGGCAACTCGACCTCAGCCAGGCGCGCCGATACACCCTTGGCGAAATCAACAGCGATCTGCACCTGGCGAACCAGTGGAAACATATCCGGATACAGGCGAGCCTGGAGAAACACGCTCGGCTCAATGTTTTTCGCCGTAGCGTGAGCTTCGGCCTTGCTCAGAACATCGCTCAAGGCGTTGAGCATTTGCTTGAAAACAGGAACAGAAGCAGCATACAAGGAAATGGTCATAACAGCCTCGACAGGGGTGGCGGAGAATCATGAAAAAGCCCCGACACGTCGGGGCTTTTTGGTTATTGCCGTTTTGCGAATCAGACCGCGATCAAGGCTTTGACCTTATTCATCGCGTTCTTTTCCAGCTGGCGGATCCGCTCGGCGGACACGCTGTACTTCTCGGCCAGGTCATGCAGGGTGGCCTTTTCCTCGGCCAGCCAGCGCTGGTAGAGGATATCGCGGCTGCGGTCATCCAGACCCTGCAGGGCTTCGTGCAGGTTGCTGGTGGAGTTGTCACTCCAGTCGGCATCCTCCAGCTGACGCGCAGGGTCGTAACGGTGGTCTTCCAGGTAGTTGGCCGGCGACTGGAACGCACTGTCGTCGTCGGCTTCACTGGCCGGGTCGAAGGCCATGTCCTGACCGGTCAGGCGGCTCTCCATCTCCCGCACTTCACGCGGCTCGACGCCCAGGCTTTCGGCGACACGATGGACTTCATCGTTGTTCAGCCAGGCCAGGCGTTTTTTCTGGCTGCGCAGGTTGAAGAACAGCTTGCGCTGGGCCTTGGTGGTGGCCACCTTGACGATGCGCCAGTTGCGCAGGATGAACTCGTGAATCTCGGCCTTGATCCAGTGCACCGCAAAGGACACCAGGCGCACGCCCATTTCCGGGTTGAAGCGCTTGACCGCTTTCATCAGGCCAACGTTGCCTTCCTGAATCAGGTCGGCCTGGGCCAGCCCGTAGCCGGAATAGCTGCGAGCGATGTGTACGACAAAGCGCAGGTGGGCGAGCACCATCTGCCGAGCCGCCCCAAGATCCTGCTCATAGTAGAGACTCTCGGCCAGTTCACGCTCCTGCTCCGGCGTCAGCAGTGGAATGCTGTTGACCGTGTGCACGTAGGCTTCCAGGTTTGCGCCGGGAACCAGGGCATAGGCAGGTTGCAACGAAGTGGTCATACGAAAAAACCTCCGACTCACTAAACTCGTGCCAAAGGCACTGCCAACATTGACCGGGAACCGCGAAACAAGTTCCCTAAAAATGAAAAGAGTCAATACCGGCAAAAAGACACTATCGCGGTGCAAGCTCGCTCAAGTGGCGGGCGACCGCAATCCAAGCACCGATATACCCTAACAATACCGCTCCAAGCAAGAGGGAAAGACCATCGGCTGACGGAACCCCGGCCAGGGCAAAATCACTGCCATATAGCCCGGAAAGCCCGATAACCGCGTCATTCAGCCAGTTCAGGCCAAATGCCAGCACGCCCCAGGCCAGTACCCCGGCACCCAGGCCGTACAAGGCGCCCATGTACAGGAAAGGCCGGCGCACATAGCTGTCGGTGCCACCGACCAGCTTGATCACTTCAATCTCGGTACGACGGTTCTCGATGTGCAGGCGAATTGTGTTACCAATTACCAAAAGCAGGGCCGAGACCAGCAAAACGGTCAAACCGAAGACGAACCGATCCCCCAACTTGAGGATCGCTGCCAGGCGCTCGACCCACACCAGGTCAAGCTGCGCGGCTTCGACCTTGGGCAGCTCGGCCAGGCGCTGACGCAGGGCTTCCAGTGCCGGCTTGTCGACTTGCGCCGGGGTCACCACCACCACGCCAGGCAGCGGGTTTTCCGGCAGTTCGCGCAGGGCTTCGCCCAGGCCGGACTGCTGCTGGAACTCGTTGAGGGCCTGTTCGCGGCTGACATACTCGGCTTCGGCAACACCTGGCAAGCCTTTGATCTGCTCGCGCAGGGCTTCGCCGTCATGGCTGCTGGCATCCAGCTTCAGGTACAGTGAAATCTGCGCCGCGCGCTGCCACGAACCGCCCAGACGCTCGACGTTGCTCAGCAGCAACGACAGGCCCATCGGCAGGCTCAGGGCCACCGCCATCACCAGGCAGGTAAAGAAGCTGCCGATCGGCTGTTTGCCCAGGCGCCGCAGGCTGTCGAGCAGGCTCGAGCGGTGGCTTTCCAGCCAGGCGTGCAGCAGGGTACGGAAATCCGGGCCGTCATCATCGTGAGCGCCGCGTTTTTTTTGTTCCGGTGCAGGTTCAGCGGCTTTTGGCGCTACCCGCTCGGACACCTTGGGACTACGTGTCGCACTCATTGCCCGGCCTCCCCATCGCCGATCAAGCGGCCGCGCTGCAGGGTCAGCATGCGATGGCGCATGCGCGCGATCAGCGCCAGGTCGTGACTGGCGATCAGCACGCTGGTACCCAGGCGGTTGATATCTTCGAAAACGCCCATGATCTCCGCGGCCAGGCGCGGGTCGAGGTTACCGGTGGGTTCGTCCGCCAGCAGCAAGGCCGGGCGGTGGACGATAGCGCGAGCAATGCCGACGCGCTGTTGCTGGCCGGTAGACAGGTCGCCGGGGTACAGCTCGGCTTTGTCCGACAGGGCCACGCGTTCGAGCGCCGAGTCGACCCGCTTGGCCACTTCGGCCTTGGACAGGCCGAGGATCTGCAGCGGCAGGGCGACGTTGTTGAACACGGTGCGGTCGAACAGCAGCTGGTGGTTCTGGAATACCACGCCGATCTGCCGGCGCAGGAACGGGATCTGCGCATTGCTGATCTGCCCCAGGTCCTGCCCGGCCAGCAGCAACTTGCCGCTGGTGGGGCGTTCCATGGCCAGCAGCAGGCGCAGCAGGGTACTTTTGCCGGCACCGGAATGGCCGGTAACGAACAGGAATTCGCCCCGACGCACCCGAAAACTCAACTCATGCAGGCCAACGTGACCATTGGGGTAGCGCTTGGCGACCTGTTCGAATCGAATCATGGATGCTCCCGCTCGGCAAACAGTGCTTTCACGAAGGGTTCGGCTTCGAACGTGCGCAGATCGTCAATTCCTTCGCCCACGCCAATATAGCGGATCGGCAGGCCGAACTGCTTGGCCAGGGCAAAGATCACCCCGCCTTTGGCGGTGCCGTCAAGCTTGGTCAGGGCCAGGCCGGTCAGTTCGACGCTCTGGTTGAAATGCTTGGCCTGGTTGATGGCGTTCTGGCCGGTACCGGCGTCGAGCACCAGCAGCACCTCGTGCGGCGCGTCGGCATCGAGCTTGCCGATAACCCGGCGAACCTTCTTCAGCTCTTCCATCAGGTTGTCTTTAGTGTGCAGGCGACCGGCGGTGTCGGCGATCAACACATCTATGTTACGGGCCTTGGCGGCCTGCACGGCATCGAAGATCACCGAGGCCGAATCGGCGCCGGTGTGCTGGGCGATGACCGGGATCTGGTTGCGCTCGCCCCAGACCTGCAGTTGCTCGACCGCTGCGGCGCGGAAGGTGTCGCCAGCGGCGAGCATGACTTTCTTGCCTTCGAGCTGCAGCTTTTTCGCCAGCTTGCCGATGGTGGTGGTCTTGCCAGCGCCGTTGACGCCGACCACCAGGATCACGAACGGCTTGGCCTGGTGGTGGATACGCAGCGGTTGCTCGACCGGCTTGAGCAGGTCGGCCAGCTCGCCTTGCAGCGACTTGTACAACGCATCGCTGTCGGCCAACTGCTTGCGCGCAACCTTCTGGGTCAGGCTCTGGACGATCACCGAGGTGGCTTCGACGCCAACGTCGGCGGTCAGCAGGCGGGTTTCGATCTCATCGAGCAGGTCGTCGTCGATAGCCTTCTTGCCCAGGAACAGGCTGGCCATGCCTTCGCCGATACTGGCGCTGGTCTTCGACAGGCCCTGTTTGAGGCGGGCGAAGAAGCCACCCTTGCTCTCTTCGCTGCGGGCTGGAGCGGCAGGCTCGGCTGGAGCAGGCTCGGCAACCGCAGCAGGCACCGCAACGGCAGCGGCTACAGGGGCAGGCTCGGGTTGCGGTACGACGACCGGCGCAGGCGCAACAACCGGTTCAGGCGCAACGACTACTGGCTCAGGCTCAGGCTCAGGCCCAGGCACAACCACCACCGGCTCAGGCTCGATGACCGGGGCCGGGACAGGCTCCTGACGCGGTGGAATGGGCGGCGGCGTATGCGGCTCAAGGTCGGCAACCAGGGCTACCGGCTCTTCAGGCACGGGCAGCACCAGGCCGACGGACGGTACCGGTTGCACCTCGACTGGCGCAGCAGGTGGCGCAGCGGTCACAGGCTCCGGCGCGGCAACCGGCGCAGGCGCAACCTCGACCGGGGCAACGGCGGCCACAACCTCGGCAGGCAACGCAGCAGGATGCTCCGCTTCAATCGGTGCAGGAGCTTGCGGCTGTTCGGCTACAGGTTGCTGGGGCTTTTTGCGCAGCCAGCCGAACAGGCCTTTCTTTTCACCAGCCGCGGCCGGCGTCTTTTTGTCGTCGTTGGAACCAAACATGGAAGACGGCTATCTCAGGGTAGCGATGCGCCACTGCGGCGCTTCTTAAATTCTCTTAACGCAGAACAGTCTACTTTTAATCCGGCTCGTTCTTGCGCAGCATTTTGTCATCAAGCCTTCGGGCTGGTTCCATGACAGGCATGGTCCTCAGGCAACCGGATCAGTATCCTAGCACCTCCAAGCCCGCCGACGCTAAGACCACGCGGGCAGTCCTACAGGTTAAACAACGTATGAATGCTCTAGCCCGCCGCGCCGCTGGCCTGTTGCTCAGCACAGTTTGTCTGCCGTTCGCGGCCTTTGCCGCCGATACGCAACCCACCCACGAGTTCATTCTCGACAACGGCCTGAAAGTGGTCGTGCGCGAGGACCACCGGGCGCCGGTGGTGGTCTCGCAGATCTGGTACAAGGTCGGCTCGACCTACGAATCCCCCGGCCAGACCGGCCTTTCCCATGCACTGGAACACATGATGTTCAAGGGCAGCGAGAAGCTCGGCCCCGGCGAAGCCTCGCGCATTCTGCGTGACCTGGGCGCCGAAGAGAACGCCTTCACCAGCGACGATTACACCGCCTACTACCAGGTGCTGGCCCGCGACCGCCTGCCGGTGGCACTTGAGCTCGAAGCCGACCGCATGGCCAGCCTGCGCCTGCCGGCCGACGAGTTCAGCCGCGAAATCGAGGTCATCAAGGAAGAGCGCCGCCTGCGCACCGATGACCAGCCCAACGCCAAGGCCTTCGAGCTGTTCAGCGCCATGGCCTTCCCGGCCAGCAGCTATCGCACCCCGACCATCGGCTGGATGGCTGACCTTGACCGCATGAAGGTCGAGGAGCTGCGCCACTGGTACGAGTCCTGGTACGTGCCGAACAACGCCACCCTGGTGGTGGTCGGCGATGTCACCGTCGATGAGGTCAAGGGCCTGGCCCAGCGCTTCTTCGGCGCCATCCCGAAACGTGCGGTGCCACCGGCCAAGCTGCCGCTGGAACTGGCCAAGCCTGGCCTGCGTGAAACCACCCTGCATGTGCAAACCCAGCTGCCGAGCCTGATCTACGGCTTCAACGCCCCGGGCCTGTCCACTGCCAAGGACCCGCGCACCGTGCACGCCCTGCGGCTGATCTCGGCGCTGCTCGACGGCGGCTACAGCGCTCGCCTGCCGAGCCGCCTGGAGCGCGGCCAGGAGCTGGTTTCCGGCGCCTCGTCCAGCTACAACCCGTTCACCCGCGGCGATAGCCTGTTCCTGATCTCGGCCACGCCGAACCTGCAGAAGCACAAGACCCTGGCCGACGTCGAAGCCGGTATCTGGAAGCTGCTCGACGAGCTCAAGACCACCCCGCCCTCGCCTGAAGAGCTTGAGCGCGTACGTGCCCAGGTCATCGCCGGGCTGGTCTACGACCGCGACTCCATCAGCAGCCAGGCCACCGCCATCGGCCAGCTGGAAACCGTCGGCCTGTCGTGGAAACTGATCGACAGTGAACTGGACGAGCTGAAAAGCGTGACGCCGGCCGATATCCAGAACGCCGCCCGCACCTATTTCACCCGTGAACGCCTGAGCGTTGCCCATGTACTGCCCGAGGAGAACGCTCATGAGTGAACGCAGCGCACCCCGCTACACCCTGATCGGCCTGGGCCTGCTGTTGCTGATCGGCCTGCTGGCATTCTTCCTGGCCAAGCCTGCGCAGTCGGATAACGCCGCGCAACCGGCCACCAGCACCGCAGCCAAGCCGGCCAATACCCTGCAATCGCTGGCCGAGCTGGACGGCAAGGCGCCAAGCCGCCGGCAACTGAACATCCAGACCTGGAACACCGCCGAAGGCGCCCGCGTGCTGTTCGTCGAAGCCCGCGAGTTGCCGATGTTCGACCTGCGCCTGACCTTCGCCGCCGGCAGTAGCCAGGACGGCGATGCCCCGGGCCTGGCGACCCTGACCAACGCCATGCTCAACGAAGGCGTGGCCGGCAAGGACGTCACCGCCATCGCCGAAGGCTTCGAAGGCCTGGGCGCCGACTTTGGCAACGGCGCCTACCGCGACATGGCTGTAGCCTCGCTGCGCAGCCTGAGCGCCGCCGACAAACGCGAGCCGGCGCTGAAGCTGTTCGCCGACGTGGTCGGCAAGCCAACCTTCCCGCAGGACGCCCTGACCCGCATCAAGAACCAGATGCAGGCCGGCTTCGAGTACCAGAAGCAAAACCCGGGCAAACTCGCCAGCATCGAGTTGTTCGAGCGCCTGTACGGCAACCACCCCTATGCTCACCCAAGTGACGGCACCGCCAAGAGCATCCCGCCGATTACCCTGGAACAACTGCGTGCCTTCCACGCCAAGGCCTACGCCGCTGGCAACACGGTGATCGCCCTGGTCGGTGATCTGAGCCGCAGCGAAGCTGAAGCCATCGCCGCGCAGGTCTCCTCGGCCCTGCCCAAAGGCCCGGCCCTGGCCAAGCTGGCCCAGCCAAGCGAGCCCAAGGCCGGCGCCAACCACATCGATTTCCCGTCCAAGCAGACCCACCTGATGCTCGCCCAACTGGGTATCGACCGTAACGATCCGGACTACGCCGCGCTGTCGCTGGGTAACCAGATCCTCGGCGGCGGCACCTTCGGCACCCGCTTGATGAGCGAAGTGCGCGAGAAGCGCGGCCTGACCTATGGCGTGTACTCGGTGTTCAGCCCGATGCAGGTGCGTGGCCCGTTCATGATCAACCTGCAGACCCGTGCCGAGCTCAGCGAGGGCACCCTCAAGCTGGTCCAGGACATCCTCGCCGACTACCTCAAGAGCGGCCCGACCCAGCAAGAACTGGACGACGCCAAGCGTGAACTGGCCGGCAGCTTCCCGCTGTCCAATGCCAGCAACGCCAGCATCGTCGGCCAACTGGGCGCCATCGGCTTCTACAACCTGCCACTGACCTGGCTGGAAGACTACATGCAACAGTCCCAGGCGCTGACCACCGAACAGGTCAAGGCTGCGCTGAACAAACACCTGGCCGCTGACAAGATGGTCATCGTCACCGCCGGGCCAAGCGTGCCGCAAAAACCCTTGCCGCCGCCCACTGACAAACCCGCCGAGCAACCGCTTGGCGTACCGGAGCACTAATGGCCAGTCCATCCGCAAAACCGGCCAAGCCGCACCACGGCCAGGGCCAACTGCGCATCATTGCCGGCGAATGGCGTAGCCGGCGCCTGAGCTTCCCTGACGCGCCGGGCCTGCGCCCGACCCCGGACCGGGTCCGCGAGACCCTGTTCAACTGGCTCGCCCCGTACATCGAAGGGGCCAAGGTGCTCGACGCCTACACCGGCAGCGGTGCGCTGTACCTCGAAGCGCTGTCCCGTGGCGCGGCCGAGTCCGTGGCCCTGGACAGCAACCCGGCGGCCATCGCCAGCCTGCGGCAGAATCTGGAAACCCTGCGTTGCCCACGCGGCCAGGTGATCCAGACCGACGCCCAGCGCTACCTGCAGGGTGAACCGAAGCTGGCCTTCGACCTGGTGTTCCTCGATCCGCCGTTCAACCAGGGCCTGCTGCCCACCACCTGCGCCTTGCTTGAAGAGCGTCAGTGGCTGGCCGAGAGCGCCTGGATCTACACCGAGAGCGAAACCCCGCCATCGACCCTGCAACTGCCCGGCAACTGGCGCTTGCACCGGGAGAAGAAGGCCGGCCAGGTGTACTACGCACTCTGGCAGCGCGGCTGAGCAGTCACCACGACCCGGCCGCTGCCGGGTCGTGCGCGCTAAATATCTAACGCCTTTCATCTCCACGCTTGCCTGATCGTGTGCCTTGTTTTCAACCACAAGGATCACTGTCATGGATCGACGCACCTCCCTCAGGAGCAGCCTGCTCGGCCTGTTTCTGCTATCAGGCCAGGCCCTGGCCGAACCCTCCATTCGCCATGAGTTCACCCTCGACAACGGCCTGCACGTAGTCATCAGCGAGGACCGCCGGGCTCCCGTGGTCACCACACATATGCTGGTCAAGGTGGGTTCGAGTCACGAATACCCCGGGCAGTCCGGTTTGTCCCACGCCCTCGAACACCTGCTCTACCGAGGCAGTGCCAAGACCGCCCCAGGTCAGCTCTCACAGATCATCGAGCGCCTGGGCGGCGAGGACAACGCCTACACCATCCGTGACTTCACCGTGCATCATCAGACGCTGCCCAGTGATCGGCTGGCTGTAGCGCTGGAGCTCAATGCCGATCTGCTCAAAGGCGCAGTGCTGAGCGAACACGAGTTCGTGCGCGAAATCGAAGCGGTCAAGGCTGAGCGGCGAGAGAATGTCGATGACGATCCATTGCAAAGGCTCTTCGAGCAACTGCAGGCCATTGCCTACCCGCAAAGCAGCTATCACACCCCGGTAATCGGCTGGATGAGTGATCTGCAGCGCATGCACAACGATGAACTGCACGCCTGGTATCGCACCTGGTATGCACCCAATAATGCGACGTTGATCATCGTCGGCGATGTGCAGCGCGATGATGTAAAACGACAGGTTGAAAAGTACTTTGCAGGCTTCCCTCGCCAGGACCTGCCAATCAGCAAAAAACCCCTTCAAGTCACTGCGCCAGGACAACGGCAGGTTACGGTGCATGATGATTTCAGCACGCCAACGCTGATCATGGCCTTCAACGTGCCGACCTACGCCACCGCTGAATCGGCAGATGACGTGCATGCCTTGCGCCTGCTCTCGGCATTGCTGGGCTCAGGCCTGAGCGCCCGCCTCAGTACCAGGCTGGAACGCCAACAAACACTGCTATCGCATCCCGAAGTCAACTATGGGCCGGTGGCCAGGGGCGATAACCTGTTCGAAATCCAGGCCTCTATCAACACCGCCCACCCCAGACCGCTGGCCGAACTGCAAGCGGCTATCTGGGCAGAACTGCAGGCACTGAAAAAGCGTCCTCCCGAACCTGTCGAACTTGCTCGGGCGCGGGCACTGCTGCTGGCCGAAAATACCTTTGCCCGCGATTCCCTCGAAGGCCAGGCCAGCGATATAGCCGCCATGCTCGGCAGCGGCTTGCCAGCCTCTCAGTTGGACAATGACGCAACCGACCTACAGCGAATAACCTGCGAACAGATTCAACAGGTCGCCAAAACCTACTTCACCCGCGAACGACTCGCGGTCGCCTACCTGCAGGCCAAGGAGGCCGATGATGAATAAGCTCAAACGTTACCTTTTGCCTGCCCTACTGGTGATGGCATCCGCCACTTCCCACGCCCAGAGCCAAAGCGCTCCACTTGAACTGGAATCCCTGAAAACCACCGGGACACTGGCAATCAACCCGCAATTGCCGATCGAATCGTGGCAGACACCTCAGGGCAGCAAAGTCCTGTTTGTGCGCAACAACCAATTGCCGATGTTTGATCTTCAGGTTGTATTTGCCGCTGGCAGCGCCCGCGATGATGGTGCCGCCGGCCTGGCGCAACTCACCCTGAGCATGCTCGATGAAGGCACCGTCGAGCGCGATGCCTTGCAGATCGCCGAGGACTTCGACGAAGTGGGTGCGATATTCAACAAGCAGGCACTGCGAGACAGTGCAGCCGTAACCCTGCGCAGCCTCAGTAGCCAAGAGCAGAGAAGCAAAGCCGTCGGGTTGCTGGCAGAAGTGCTCGGCAAACCCCAATTGGCCGAAGACAAGCTGCCGCAGATCAAGGATCAGCTCACCAGCCTGCTCACACAACGCCAGCAGCACGCGACTTACAAGGCCCATGACCTGCTCTACCAACATGCATTCGCTAATCATCCCTACGCGTCGAACAGCATCGGCACCGTGCAGGCTATCGAATCGCTGACCATTGCCGATGTACGGGCCTTTCACCAAAGCGCCTTCAGCGCGGGCAATGCCCTGATAACCCTGGTGGGCGACCTTTCGCTCGAGCAGGCCGAGGCTATCGCGAGTCACATATCGGCAGCGTTGCCCCAGGGGCCGGCACTCTGGCCATTACCCGTGCCAGCGTCCTTCGAGCCCGAGATTTACCACCTTGAACATCCAGGCACCCAGGCGCTCTTGTTGTTCGCCATTCCCGGCATCAATGCCCGAGATCCAGATGCGCCCGCGCTGACGCTGGCCAACCTGATATTAGGTGGGCCCGGCGCAACTTCGCGGCTGTTCAATGAACTGCGCAGCCAACGCGGATTGACCTACGCTGCCAGCTCAAGGCTGATCCAGCACCCTGCCAGCGGTATCTGGACCTTTACTACTCAGGTTCAGGCCAGGTATCGCGATGCCACAATGGCGTTGCTGGAGCAATTGCTTACAGACTATGCCGTTCAGGGCCCAACTGCGCAGGAGTTCGAAGATGCGAAGCAGAAACTACGCGGCAACTACCTGCTGGGCTCGGTGAGCAACCAGCAGATCAGCGATATCCTGCGCTTCACCGGCTTCAACCAGTTACCACTGGATAGCCGCCAGGCTTTTCTCAAGAAGGTCCAGGCCTTGACCCTGGACCAGCTGAAAGTCGCATTGAAAAATCACCTCAAGCTCGACAAGCTGGTGCAAATCAGTGTCGGCCCAACGGTCGAACAGGACGCCTTGCCTGAATCCAAACCTGCAACCGGCTGATGGTTTCAAGCAAGTGTCAGTAACCGGACATACACTTATCTGAAATAGATTTGCGAGTAATACACGATGTCGCCCTCAGCCCCCAGCCCCTTCAAACCTGCCCTGGGGCTGGGCAATCCGCATTTGCAGACACTCTGGGGGCCGCTGTGGCGCAAGTCGGCGGCCCTGAGCCGTCAGCGCGAACGTCTATGGCTCGCCGATGGCGACTTTCTCGACCTCGACTGGCATGGCCCACATGAAGCAACAACGCCAGTGGTGCTGGTACTGCACGGGCTGACCGGCTCTTCCAACTCACCGTACGTCATCGGTATCCAACAGGCCCTGGCCGACTGCGGCTGGGCCAGCGTGGCGCTGAACTGGCGCGGCTGCTCGGGGGAGCCCAACCTGCTGCCACGCAGCTACCACTCCGGCGCCAGCGAAGACCTGGCCGAAACCATCGACCACCTGCGTGCGCAGCGCCCGCAAGCTCCGTTGTACGCCGTCGGTTATTCGCTGGGCGGCAATGTACTACTCAAGCATTTGGGTGAAGCCGGCTCGGCCAGCCAATTGCAGGCGGCGGTGGCGGTATCGGTACCGTTTCGCCTTGACCAGTGCGCCGACCGCATCGGCCTGGGTTTTTCCCGGGTGTACCAGGCGCATTTCATGCGCGCCATGCTCGCTTATGTGAAGGACAAGCAGCGCCACTTCCAGCATCACGGCCACCACGAAGGGCTCGCCGCGCTGGAGCGCCTGGGGCCGCTGGAAAATCTGCGCACCTTCTGGGATTTCGACGGCCGGGTGACCGCACCGCTCAATGGCTTTCGCGATGCCAAGGATTACTACCAGCGTGCTTCCAGCCGGTATTTTCTGGGCGAGAACCGCACGCCGACGCTGATCATCCATTCCATCGATGATCCGTTCGTGTTCGCCCATAGCTTGCCAGCGGCCAATGAACTGGCGGCGCAGACCACCTTTGAGCTGCATGCACGGGGCGGGCATGTGGGCTTTGTCGATGGCAGCGTGCGCAACCCGGGGTATTACCTGGAGCGGCGGATTCCGCAGTGGCTGGCGATAAATAGAGCTGGCTGAAAAAGCATCGCCGGCAAGGCCGGCGAAAGGCTGCATTGCAGCCCAACAAGGGCTTACTCAGTCGCCGGTGGCCACCGCCCGTTTGGAGTCGGTAATCCACTCACTCCACGAGCCTGCATACAGCTTGCCCAGCGGATACCCCGCCAGCGCCAGAGCAAACAGGTTGTGGCAAGCCGTCACCCCCGACCCGCAGTAAGCGACCAGTTGCTCTGGCGAACGCTTGTCCAGCTTCTCGGCAAAGCGCTGCTTGAGCTGCTCGGCCGGCAGAAACCGCCCGTCGGCGCCCAGATTGTCGGTAAAGGCCGCGCATTGTGCACCGGGAATATGCCCGGCCACCGGATCGATTGGCTCGACCTCGCCGCGAAAACGCGGCAGCCCACGGGCATCAATCAACGTAAGCTCCGGCTGGCCCAGGCGCTCGCCCAACTGCGTGGCATCCAGTACCAGGCTATCGTCCGGCTCGCCGCTGAAGTTACCTTCGCGCTTGACCGGCGGGTCGAGGCTCAGCGGCAGCCCGGCCGCATGCCAGGCTTTAAGACCGCCATCGAGGATGAATACACCACTGCGCTTGCCCAACCAGGCCAGCAACCACCAGGCCCGGGCCGCGAAGGCGCCCGGACCATCGTCGTACAGGACAATCTCACTGTCGTTATCGATACCCCAGGCCCGCAGCCGTCCGATCAGGTGCTGCGGCTCCGGCAGCGGATGGCGCCCGGTCACGCCCTTGGTGACCGGCCCACTGAGGTCGCGCTCAAGGTCGGCAAAGTGCGCCCCGGCAATATGCCCCTCGGCATAGCTGCGCTGACCATAATCGATGTCTTCCAGGGCAAAACGGCAATCGAGAATCACCAGCGCCGGCGCCTCCAGGCGTTCGGCCAATTGCTGGGCGGTGATCAGTTGCGCGAGGGGCATGACAGTCTCCTGAACGATTGAACGGGTAAGGCCTGGGCGTTATTGCTCCAGTGCCTGGTCAAGCGAAACGTAGAACTCCTGGCACAAGGCATCCACAGCGGGGCGCGCCTTGGCGGTGACAAAGCCGAGCTCCAGCACCAATACCTGATAGACACCACGCTTGAAGGCTTCTTCACTCAAATGCGTTGAAATTTCGCGAGTCGTGCAGAGAAAACGCACCCAGGATGTGAGAACAATCCAGGCATTGAGGGTCAGCGACTCGATCTGCACGCTGTCCATCTCAACGATGCCGGCCTCGACAAAGCCGCGATAGATCGCCTGGCCCTGCAGCAGGCAACGCTGGGAAAAGCGCCTATATCGCGCAGCCAACTCTTTGTCGCTGTCGAGCAGATGCTCAAGGTCGCGGTGCAGAAAGCGGTAGTTCCACATCGCCGCCAGCAGCGCCTTGAGGTAGAAGCGCTTGTCCTCGACCGTCGCCTGACGCCCTTGCGGCGGGCGCAGGAAGCTTTCCACCAACTCTTCATACTGGGTGAAGAGCACGGCGATGATTTCCTGCTTGTTGGCAAAGTGGTAGTACAGGTTGCCGGGCGAGATTTCCATGTGCGCGGCAATGTGGTTGGTGCTGACACTGCGCTCGCCCTGCTGGTTGAACAGCTCCAGGCTGTTCTGCACGATGCGCTCGCGGGTCTTGATACGCGGGGCCATGATCAATTCCAGGCGTTGAGCTTGAATGTATAGGTCCATCTTACGGTGTATCCACACCGGTATGTACCTGCAGACGCTGTGAAAAACAGTCGCACAGGGCACATATTAGAGTATATGCTCTAGAAAACCTGCCTTGCCGTGGAGTTTCGCATGCTCGCCGACGCTACCCGCTCTTTGCCGCTCACCGAATTCGATGCCCTCGACGCGCTGTTCGCCGCCCAGCGCCAGGCCTTTGCCGGTAACCCCATGCCCTCGGCGCCGCAGCGCCGGCAATGGCTGAAAAGCTTGCGCGAAGCCCTGCTGGAGCAACAGGACGCGTTGGTTGCAGCGATCAGCGAGGACTTTTCCGGGCGCAGTGCCGACGAAACCTTGCTGGCCGAACTGATGCCGAGTATTCAGGGCCTGCGCCATGGCGAAAAACACCTCAAGCAGTGGATGAAAGCCTCGAAACGCAAGGTCGGCCTGGCCTTCCAGCCGGCCAGCGCCAAGGTGCAGTACCAGCCGCTGGGCGTGGTCGGCATCATCGTGCCGTGGAACTACCCGCTGCTTCTTGCCATCGGCCCGCTGACCTGCGCCCTGGCCGCCGGCAACCGGGTAATGCTCAAGCTCAGCGAAGCCACGCCAGCCACCGGCCTGCTGCTCAAGCAGTTGCTCGACAAGGTATTCCCCGACGACCTGGTCAGCGTCGTGCTGGGTGAAGCCGAGGTTGGCCAGGCCTTCTCGCGGCTGCCGTTCGACCACCTGTTGTTCACTGGCGCCACCAGCGTCGGCCGCCAGGTAATGCTTGCCGCCGCGCAGAACCTGACCCCGGTGACCCTGGAGCTGGGCGGCAAATCGCCAGCCATCGTCTCTGCCAGCGTGCCCCTGGCCGATGCCGCCGAACGCATCGCCTTCGGCAAGACCCTCAATGCCGGGCAGACCTGCGTGGCCCCCGACTACGTGCTGGTGCCGCGCGATCGTCTCGACGACTTCGCCCATGCCTATCGCAATGTGGTCCGGCGCTTCTACCCGACCCTGGCCGACAACCCGGACTACAGCGCGATCATCAACCCACGCCACCTGGCCCGCCTGCAGAGCTACCTGGAAGACGCCCGTAGCAAGGGTGCCGAAATCATCGACCTGTACCCCGAAGAACCTCGCCAGGGCCGCCGCCTGCCGCCACACCTGCTGCTCAAGGTCAGCGACGAGATGCGTGTGATGCAGGACGAAATCTTCGGCCCATTACTGCCACTGGTGCCCTACGACAGCCTCGACCAGGCGCTGGCCTACATCAATCAGCGCCCGCGCCCGCTGGCGCTGTATTACTTCGGCTACGAACGCCGCGAACAACAACGGGTGCTGGAGCAGACCCACTCCGGCGGCGTGTGCCTCAATGACACGTTGCTGCACGTCGCCCAGGACGACCTGCCATTCGGCGGCATCGGCCCGTCGGGCATGGGCCATTACCACGGTCATGAAGGCTTCCTGACCTTCAGCAAGGCCAAGGCGGTACTCGCTAAGCAGCGCTTCAACGCCGCGCGGCTGATCTACCCGCCCTACGGCAAGACACTGCTCAAGCTGGTGTACAAACTGTTCATTCGCTGAAAACCACCCTCGGGCCTGATAACAATGACTACAAGCCTGCCTGTACCCCCCGCGCTCAGCCGGCGCGGGCTGCTCAAGTTCAGCCTCGGCGCCAGCGCTTTCCTCGCCACCGCCGGGCTGGGTGCCAGCCTTGCCGGCTGCTCGGCGCAATCACCGGCGCATGGTTTCATCGCCCTGCGCCAGAACGACCTGGCCATTGTTCAGGCGCTGATTCCGGTCGTGCTTGCCGGCACCGAGGCGGCTGATAGCGGCGCAGCCTTGCTGCACAGGCTGGACAACAAACTTGCCGCCCTGTCGCCGGCCATGCTCAAGCTGACCCGGCAACTGTTCGACGTGCTCGCCATGGCGCTGACCCGTGGGCCGTTGACCGGCATCTGGGGTAGCTGGGACAACGCCAGCAGCGCGCAGATCCAAGCCTTTCTGCAACGCTGGCAGGACAGCTCGCTGAATCTGCTGCGCATGGGCCACGCCTCGTTGCTGCAGCTGCTGCACATGGCCTGGTACGAGTTGCCGGAATCCTGGGCCCATTGCGGCTACCCCGGCCCGCCCAAGGTTTGATCCACCCATAACAACAAGAGGCTGAAGATGCCCGTACCCGACCTGTTTCGCGACGGCCTTGGCCGTGGCTGGAAAACCCGTGACGCCTCGCGCCTGGACCAGGACCTGAGCCTTGAAACCGACATCGCCATCATCGGCAGCGGCGCCGGCGGTGCCACCAGTGCCGAACTGCTCAGCGCCGCCGGCTTCAGGGTGCTGCTGATCGAGGAAGGCCCGCTGAAAACCAGCAGCGACTTCCACATGCTCGAAGACCAGGCCTACGCCAGCCTCTACCAGGAAGGTATCGGGCGCATGAGCAAGGATGGCGCCATTACCATCCTGCAAGGCCGCGCGGTCGGCGGCACGACCTTGATCAACTGGACCTCGAGCTTTCGCACCCCTGAACCGACCCTGGAGCACTGGGCCAGGGAACATGGCGTTAAGGGCCTGAGCAGCGCCGAACTGGCGCCGTGGTTCGCGCGCACGGAACAACGCCTGGGCATCGAGCCGTGGATCATGCCGCCCAACGCCAACAACGAGGCGCTGCGCCGCGGCTGCGAAGCGCTGGGCTACACCTGGAAGGTGATCCCGCGCAACGTGCGCGGCTGCTGGAACCTGGGCTATTGCGGCATGGGCTGCCCGGTCAACGCCAAGCAGTCGATGCTGGTCACCAGCATCCCGGCGGCCCTCGAGCACGGCGGCGAGCTGCTCTACCTGGCCCGGGCCGAGCGCCTGGAACACAACGGTGAACAGATCAGCGGCCTGCAGTGCGTGGCCATGGACTCACGCTGCGTCGAACCCACCGGCCGGCAAATCCGGGTCAAGGCCCGGCATTACATCCTCGCCGGCGGCGGCATCAATAGCCCCGGCCTGCTGCTGCGCTCGGACGCCCCGGACCCGCATGAACGCCTGGGCAAGCGCACCTTCCTGCACCTGGTCAACTTCAGCGCCGGGCTGTTCAAGGAGCCGGTCAACCCGTTCTACGGCGCACCGCAGTCGATCTACTCCGACCATTTCCAGTGGCGCGACGGCGTCAGCGGGCCGATGGGCTACAAGCTTGAAGTACCGCCCCTGCACCCGGCGCTGGCCAGCACCCTGCTGGGCAGCTTCGGCAAGGAAAACGCCCTGCGCATGGCGCAATTGCCGCATACCCACGTGATGCTCGCCTTGCTGCGCGACGGTTTTCACCCCGACAGCGTCGGTGGCGAGGTGCAGTTGCGCGGCGATGGCTCGCCAGTGCTCGACTACCCGGTTTCGCCCTATGCCTGGGACGGCGTGCGCCGGGCCTTCCAGAGCATGGCCGAAATCCAGTTCGCCGCCGGCGCCGACAGCGTGATGCCGGTGCACAGTGATGCCCGCCAGGTAAAAACCCTGGCCGAAGCCCGGCAGATGATCGACGGCCTGAACCTTGAGCTGTTTCGCACGCGCCTGGGCAGCGCCCACGTCATGGGTGGCTGCGCCATGGGCGAGGACCCGCGCCAGGCGGTATGCGACAGTCTGGGACGCCATCATCAGCTGGCCAACCTGTCGATCCATGACGGCTCGCTGTTCCCCACCAGCATCGGTGCCAACCCGCAATTGTCGGTGTATGGCCTCAGTGCACGGCTCAGCGATGCCCTGGCCGAGCGTCTGGCGCCTGGCAGATGACAACAAATGGCCGCACTGTCTATAGTGCCTTCAGCGTGGACGGGTGACTTGGCCGACCGCCACTGCTGCGATACCATCCGACTCCCCAACGCACTCCTGCCAGGACGACGCGATGAACCGAGTGTTGTACCCAGGTACTTTCGACCCTATTACCAAGGGCCATGGCGATCTGGTCGAGCGTGCCTCGCGGCTGTTCGACCAAGTGATCATTGCGGTCGCCGCCAGCCCGAAGAAAAACCCCCTGTTCCCAATGGAGCAACGGGTGGAACTGGCTCGCGAGGTCACCAAGCACCTGCCCAATGTCGAAGTCATCGGCTTCTCCACCTTGCTGGCGCATTTCGCCAAGGAACAGCAGGCCAATGTGTTCCTGCGCGGCCTGCGGGCTGTTTCGGACTTTGAGTACGAATTTCAGCTGGCGAACATGAACCGCCAGCTGGCCCCCGACGTCGAGAGCCTGTTCCTCACCCCCTCGGAGCGCTATTCGTTCATTTCCTCGACCCTGGTCCGGGAAATCGCGGCGCTGGGCGGCGACATCAGCAAATTCGTCCACCCGGTGGTGGCCGAGGCCCTGACCGAACGCTTCAAGAAGTGACATCGGCGATTTGACCATGGCGCCCGCGTGCACTGCGGGCGCTAATGCGGCACAATTATGCCCATTGGTTTTCAAATGCCCGGGTGCTGAGCCCTGGCCGGAGTCCCCATGTCCCTGATCATCACCGACGACTGCATCAACTGCGACGTCTGCGAACCCGAGTGCCCGAACGCCGCGATCTCTCAAGGCGAAGAGATCTACGTGATCGACCCTAACCTGTGCACCCAGTGCGTCGGCCACTACGACGAGCCGCAATGCCAGCAAGTCTGCCCGGTAGACTGCATTCCTCTGGATGAAGCGCATCCGGAAACCGAAGAGCAGCTGATGGAAAAATACCGCCGAATCACCGGCAAGGCCTGATGCCGTTCGTCGCCCGGCTCGTACCGCTGGTCCTTGGCATCGCCCTGGCGCTGGGCGCGGTTTGTGCCCAGGCCCAAGGCCCGGGCCGCGCCGCGATTGCCACGCCGCATGCCCAGGCGACCGCGGCTGCGCGGGAAGTGCTTGAGCAAGGCGGCAACGCCTTTGATGCAGCCATTGCAATCAGCGCCGCGCTGGCGGTGGTCGAGCCCTATGGCTCGGGCCTTGGTGGCGGCGGCTTCTTCCTGTTGCGCGAAGGCAAGACACCGGCCCGCTATGCCTTTATCGATGCCCGCGAGCGGGCACCGGGCAAGGCCAGCGAAGCCATGTACCTCAAGGACGGCAAGGTCCAGCCCGGGTTGTCGATCAATGGCCCGTTGGCAGCGGCGATTCCCGGCTTGCCGGCAGCGCTCGCCGATCTTGCCGCCCAGTACGGCAAGCTGCCGCTGAAAAGCACCCTGGCACCGGCCATTCGCCTGGCCAACCAGGGTTTTGCCGTCGACCGCATTTACCGCGACCGCGCCCAGATGCGCCTGAGCGCCCTGCGCGATGATCCGGAAAGCGCCCGACTGTTCCTCATCAACGGTGAAGTCCCGGCCCTTGGCGCGCACATCCGCCAACCAGAACTGGCCATCACCCTTGAGCGCATCGCCTATCAGGGCCGCGACGGTTTTTATGCCGGCCCCACCGCTCAGGCCATGGTTCAAGGCGTACAAGCGGCGGGTGGCATCTGGAGCCTGGATGACCTGGCCAATTACCGCACGGCCAAACGCGAGCCGCTGCGTTATCAGCTGGCCGATCAACGCGAACTGATCAGCGCCCCACCGCCCTCAGCCGGTGGCGTGGCCCTGGCCCAGAGCCTGGCAATGCTCCAGCGCCTGCCTTGGCAAAGCGCCGAACCGGTGCAGCGCAGCCATTACGTGCTGGAAGTATTGCGCCGGGCCTACCGCGACCGCGGCCTGCTCGGCGATCCGGACTACGTCGCCAACCCGCTGCCACAACTGCTCGCACGCCATTACCTGACGGGCCTGGCCGACAGCATCGACGTGCACCAGGCCACGCCCAGCAGCAGCCTGCCGCCCGCCCCGGCCTGGCGCGAAGGCGATCACACCACCCACTTCGCGGTGATCGACGCCGACGGCAATGCCGTGGCCGCGACCTTGTCGGTCAACCTGCCATTTGGCGCAGCGTTTAGCGCCCCCGGTACCGGCGTGGTGCTGAACAACGAAATGGATGACTTTGCCGCCGACCCTCGTGGCAGCAACAGTTACGGCCTGGCTGGCAGCCAGGCCAACGCCGTGGCCGCCGGCAAACGGCCGCTGTCGAGCATGAGCCCGAGTTTTATCGAGAGCCCGACCCAGTTCGCCGCGTTCGGCACGCCGGGCGGCAGCCGTATCCCGAGCATGGTGCTGTTGTCGATGCTGGGGTTTCTTGAGGGCAAGCCGGTTGCCAGCTGGCCGGCGGTGCCGCGCTATCACCACCAGTACCTGCCCGATGTGGTCGAGCACGAGCCGGGGGCGTTCAGCACCGGGCAGCAGCGTGAACTGCAGGCACGCGGCTACCAGCTCAAGGACCTGGGGCGGACCTACGGCAATCAGCAAGTACTGTACTGGGACAAGGCCGGGCAAACCCTCGAAGCCGCCAGCGACCCCCGCGGCGTGGGCGCCGCGCAGGTGCTCAGCCCGCGCTAAACACCTTCACTTCTGGCAGCGTAGGCAGAAGACGCTGGCGCGCTGGCCGAGCTTGACCTCACGCAGGATGCTGCCACACACCTTGCACGGCTCTTCCCCACGCCCGTAGACGAACAGTTCCTGCTGGAAGTAGCCCGGCTGGCCGTCGCCACCGATAAAGTCGCGCAAGGTGGTGCCGCCGCGCTCGATGGCGCAGGCCAGGATGCGTTTGATCTCGATCGCCAGCTTCAGGTAGCGCGCCCGGGAAATGCTCCCGGCTTCGCGGCGCGGGTCGATGCCGGCAGCGAACAGCGCTTCGGTCGCATAGATATTGCCAACCCCGACCACCACCGCGTTGTCCATGATGAACGGCTTGACCGCCATGGACTTGCCCCGCGACAGCTGGAACAGTCGCTCGCCATCGAACAGATCGGTCAAAGGCTCCGGGCCGAGCTTGATCAGCAGCTCGTGATTGAGCGGATCAAGGCTCCACAGCATCGCCCCAAAGCGCCGCGGATCGGTGTAGCGCAGCGCCAGGCCCGACTCCAGTTCGATATCCACATGCTCGTGCTTGGCCGCCGGCAAGCCGATCTCGACCAGGCGCAAATTGCCGGACATGCCCAGGTGGCTGATCAAGGTGCCGACCTCGGCATTGAGCAGCAGGTACTTGGCGCGCCGCTCGACCTTGACGAAGCGTTGCCCGGACAGGCGAATGTCGAGGTCCTCGGGGATCGGCCAACGCAAGCGCCGCTCACGGACGATCACCCGGCTGACCCGCTGGCCTTCCAGGTAAGGCGCGATGCCGCGCCGGGTGGTTTCGACTTCTGGCAATTCCGGCATGGATCAGTGACCGCCCAGTTCGCGAATAGTCTGCTTCAGACTCTCAAAGTCATACTCGGACAAGCCGACATAATCGAGCACCAGGTGCCCGACGGTATTCCATTCGTGGTCCACGCTCTGGTTGCCCAGGACTCGGTACGATGAACAGATATGCTCGGCCATCTTCAGGATCGCCAGCAGATTCTTCAGTTGGCTATTGCGCGCCGAGTCATCGCTGAACACCGCCAGGGCGTTGTGATGGTTGGCGATGGCATTGCTCAGGTGTTCCGGCAGGCGCCACGACTTGGCAGTGTAGTAACCGACCACCGCGTGGTTGGTGTTGAACACCTGGTTCTCGGTGTCGACCACCCGGTGTTCGGCACCGGCGCTGGCATAGGCATCCTCGAGCACGCTCATGTACTCGGGAAAGCGCTTGAGCATCAGCGGCACGCCGCAATCATGGAACAGGCCCAGGGCATAAGCTTCGTCCACCGCCTGCGAGCCGATGCGCTTGGCCAGGGTCAGGCAGGTCATGGCCACGTCCTGGGCGGTATCCCAGAACCGATTGAGGGTGACGATGGTGTCGTCGCTCATCTCGCCCTTGATCGACTGGGCGTTGATCAGGTTGATGATCGAGCGGCTGCCAAGCAGGTTCACCGCGCGCTGGATCGAGGCGATCTTGTTGCTCAGGCCGTAATACGGCGAGTTGACCAGCTTGAGCAACGCACCGGACAGGCCCGGGTCCTGGGAGATCAGCTTGGCGATCACCTCCAGGTCAGGGTCGGGCATGTATTGCTCGAACTGCAGGTCAACCATGATCTGCGGCTGCGGCGGGACGCTGATGCCTTGCAGGGCGTTCTGGATCTGTTCGGCGGAGAGTTCCTGGGACATAAGTACACACTCGGGGCTGAGCGGCGATTCTAACCCGATCGTACTGGCCAGGGGTGAAGCGAAAGGCCATCGCTCTGTTGCAATTTGTCGCTATTCCCCATCGACGCGCCAGGCATCGGGTTATAATCCCGCTCTTTTTTCCCGGAGCGACGTCATGTCCCTGCCCAGCCTTCGTCTTAAAGCCAATGCCGACCGCCGCCTGCGCGCCGGCCACCTGTGGGTCTACAGCAACGAAATCGACGTCGCCGCGACCCCGCTGCATGGCTTCAAGGCCGGTGACCAGGCGATCCTCGAAACCGCCGGCGGCAAGGCCCTTGGCGTCGTCGCCATGAGCCCGAACAACCTGATCTGCGCCCGCCTGCTGTCGCGTGACGCCAAGCTGGCCCTGGACAAATCGCTGCTGGTGCACCGCATCAACGTTGCCCTGTCGCTGCGCGAGCGCCTGTTCGACAAGCCGTTCTACCGCCTGGTGTACGGTGATTCCGACTTGCTGCCGGGCCTGGTGGTCGATCGTTTCGGCGACATCCTGGTGGTCCAGCTCGCCTCGGCGACCATGGAACAGCACAAGGACGACGTGGTTGCCGCGCTGGTTCAGGTGCTCAAGCCGACCGGCATCCTGTTCAAGAACGACTCGGCCGCGCGCGATGCCGAAGGCCTGGGTCGTTACGTCGAAACCGTGTTCGGCCTGGTGCCGGAGTGGGTGGCTCTGGAAGAGAACGGCGTGAAGTTCGAAGCGCCGGTCATGGAAGGCCAGAAGACCGGCTGGTTCTACGACCACCGCATGAACCGCGCGCGCCTGGCACCGTACGTCAAAGGCAAGCGCGTGCTCGACCTGTTCAGCTACATCGGTGGCTGGGGCGTACAGGCCGGTGCCTTTGGCGCCAGCGAAGTGTTCTGCGTCGATGCCTCGGGCTTTGCCCTGGACGGCGTCGAGCGTAACGCCGGGCTCAACGGCATTGCCGAGAAGCTGACCTGCATCGAAGGCGACGTGTTCGAAGCACTGAAAGAGCTCAAGGCCTCCGAAGAACGTTTCGACGTGATCGTGGCCGACCCGCCCGCCTTCATCAAGCGCAAGAAGGACCTGAAAAACGGCGAAGGTGCCTACCGCCGCCTGAACGAACAGGCCATGCGCCTGCTGACCAAGGACGGCATCCTGGTCAGTGCATCCTGCTCGATGCACCTGCCGGAAGACGACCTGCAGAACATCCTGCTGACCAGCGCCCGCCACCTGGACCGCAACATCCAGCTGCTCGAGCGCGGCGGCCAGGGCCCGGATCACCCGGTGCACCCGGCGATCCCGGAAACCCGCTACATCAAGAGCATCACCTGCCGCCTGCTGCCTAACAGCTAAGGCGCGGTGCAATAAAAAATCCCGGCCTGGTGCCGGGATTTTTTTCGCCTGTAATACGCTAGCGGTTGGGCTGCCAGGTCAGATCGACGCCATCGAGGGTCAGTGTCTTGTAGCGCGGCATCACCGGCTTCATCTGCCCATGGCGGATCAGCTGAACCAGTCGCTCGGTGTTATCGCGAATACTGTGCAGGCTACCGACTTCGCGCCATTCCCCCTTGCCCTCGCGGGCAAACAGGAAAACGCTGGATGCGTAGGTGTGCCGCGGGATCATCAACACTTCGTTGCGCCCGTCGCCATCCATGTCCACGCCCCACAGAAAACAGCCCCTGCCAGAGCATTGAGTCTCGGCCATGCCCATCTTGGCGAACGCCTCGCTGCCAGGCTGCTCGGGGCCCAACCATTCCAGTGTCGGCCCGCGATTGTCTTCGCCATACCGCGAGTGGGACTCATCCATGATCCACTGCAGTCTCTTGCGGCCTTCAGCGTCGAACAGCTCGTCAGTCTTGAGCCGCTCTTCCAGCGCCGTGAACGCCTCACGCCCCGGCTTGCCCAGGCTGTGATACAAGGTTCTGGCATCGAATTCCTGGATGGCGGTACGCCCGCTAAGCAGGCGCTCGACCTGGTTGTTGGCACTGAGCTGCAAAGGGTTCAGCAGTGGCGTATAGAACAGCACCACCAGCACCGCGCTGAGCAGGGCAATCCACGGGTTACTGACTCGCAGGCTATTGAGCCAGCCCTTGCGCGAGGCGAACACCGCCCACAGAGCAGCAAGGCTGTGCACCTGCATCACGCCGATCAACAACAGGGCGAGGATACGCTCAGGCGTCAGGCCGTACTGATTCACCCGCAACCAGCTTGAATAGCCCGCCAGCGCCACCAGCACCGGCAAGCACAGCAAGCAGGCCTCGACCAGGCGCTTGAGCACGCCCGGATAGGGATTGGCCTGATGGCCATCCTGGAACACGCCGTTGACCAAAAACAGGTTGATGGCCACCAGCAACAACAGGATGGTGGTCGAGTAGCCGGTATTCCAGATCGGCTGCAACCCGGTAAACGGCAGCATCAGGCTGAACAGTACGGCGATCAGTGCGCTCAGTGGCAGCAACACACGACACAGGGTCAATAGCACGCCGCGCAGCAGGCCGATGACTTTTTCGTTCTCCAGGCCCATGCGCATCCCCAGGGAGAACACTACCGCCAGACCGATGCGCACTACTGGCGCCGAGGTCAGCACGTCTTCGACCTGGGGGATGCCGAGCATCAGGAACAGGCGTCCGCACAACCACAGCAGCAGCCAGAACAACAGGGTGAACAGCAGTGCCAGGAGGACGATGAAGATGTTGTTCCAGGCATGCCGGAACAGGTCTTCATAGCGCAGCCGCAGGCCTTCGCGGGTCGGCCAGCTGAGGATGAAGGCGGTGCCGATGTAGGTCACGGCAACCGCAGCCACCCATGAGCTCTGCCAGACCCAGCCCAGGGTGTCCTGACTGAAGGTCCAGCTGCTGATAAAGCCGATCAGCAGCGTCAGGCCCAGGACCAGCCAACCGGTACCGCGTTGCAACACCGCACTGCCGAGCAGTTGCAGGTTGACCCCGGCCACCAGCACGGCGGCGCACAGGCCAAATGGCAGCCCGGCGATATCGATCTGGATGTGCCTGGCGTAGAGGAACACCAGGCCTTGCAGCAGGCCAATGGCCAGGTAGAACAGTAAAGATCGACTTATCGCAGGCATTGCAAATCCTTTTGGCCAGTGGGGTGCGAAGCGTGCAAGTCTACCCAAAGCCTGGCAGCCGACGCCAAGGCCTTTACCTTGCGGGCTGTACTAACGGCCAATTATCACAACGCCATTCCCTCAAGGCCGCAGCGGTGTAGAATCGGGCTATTCATCGCCAGTCATCCCCGGCGGGTTTATGAGCTCTGGCCGAGCGCACGGCGATCCCGCGGCGATCTCGGCTTCATCCGTACCAGCGGCCACCTGCCTTCGGTGCAAAGGACAAGAGAAGCTCACTCCCCTTTTTGTTACCTGATTAGCCGCCAGGAGTGCTTCATGCCTGATTACCGCTCGAAAACGTCCACCCACGGCCGCAATATGGCCGGCGCCCGCGCCCTCTGGCGTGCCACCGGGATGAAGGACGAGGACTTCAAAAAACCGATCATCGCCATCGCCAACTCCTTCACCCAGTTCGTCCCGGGCCACGTGCACCTGAAGGACCTGGGCCAGCTGGTGGCCCGCGAGATCGAACGCGCCGGTGGCGTGGCCAAGGAGTTCAACACCATCGCGGTCGACGACGGCATCGCCATGGGCCACGACGGCATGCTCTATTCGCTGCCCAGCCGCGAGATCATTGCCGACTCGGTCGAGTACATGGTCAACGCCCACTGCGCCGACGCCATCGTCTGCATCTCCAACTGCGACAAGATCACCCCTGGCATGCTGATGGCCGCCCTGCGCCTGAACATTCCGGTGATCTTCGTTTCCGGCGGGCCGATGGAAGCTGGCAAGACCAAGCTGGCCAGCCACGGCCTGGACCTGGTCGATGCCATGGTCATTGCCGCCGACTCCACCGCCAGCGATGAAAAAGTCGCCGAGTACGAGCGCAGCGCCTGCCCGACCTGCGGTTCGTGCTCCGGCATGTTCACCGCCAACTCGATGAACTGCCTGACCGAAGCCCTGGGCCTGGCCCTGCCGGGCAACGGTTCGACCCTGGCCACCCACAGCGACCGCGAGCAGCTGTTCCTGCAGGCCGGGCGCACCATCGTCGAGCTGTGCAAACGCTACTACGGCGACAACGACCAGAGCGTGCTGCCGCGCAACATCGCCAACTTCAAGGCGTTCGAGAACGCCATGATGCTCGACATCGCCATGGGCGGTTCGACCAACACCATCCTGCACCTGCTGGCCGCCGCCCAGGAAGCCGAGATCGCTTTCGACCTGCGCGACATCGATCGCCTGTCGCGCAAAGTGCCGCAGCTGTGCAAAGTGGCGCCGAACATCCAGAAGTACCACATGGAAGACGTCCACCGCGCCGGCGGCATCTTCAGCATCCTCGGCTCGCTGGCCCGCGGCGGCCTGCTGCACACCGACCTGCCGACCGTGCACAGCCCGAGCATGGAAGAAGCCATCGCCAAGTGGGACATCACCCAGACCAACGACGAAGCGGTTCACCACTTCTTCAAGGCGGGCCCGGCGGGTATCCCGACCCAGACCGCATTCAGCCAGTCGACCCGTTGGCCGACCCTGGATGATGACCGTGAAAACGGCTGCATCCGCAGCGTCGAGCACGCCTACTCGCAAGAAGGCGGCCTGGCCGTGCTGTACGGCAATATCGCCCTGGACGGCTGCGTGGTGAAAACCGCCGGCGTCGACGAGTCGATCCACGTCTTCGAAGGCAACGCCAAGATCTTCGAAAGCCAGGACAGCGCCGTGCGCGGCATCCTTGCTGACGAAGTGAAGGCAGGTGACATCGTCATCATCCGCTACGAAGGCCCGAAAGGCGGCCCGGGCATGCAAGAGATGCTCTACCCGACCTCGTACCTCAAGTCCAAGGGCCTGGGCAAAGCTTGCGCCCTGCTCACCGACGGCCGCTTCTCGGGCGGCACCTCGGGCCTGTCGATCGGCCACGCTTCGCCAGAAGCCGCAGCCGGCGGCGCCATTGGCCTGGTGCAGGACGGCGACAAGGTGCTGATCGACATCCCCAACCGCTCGATCAACCTGCTGGTCAGCGATGAAGAGCTGGCCGCACGCCGGGTGGAACAGGACAAGAAAGGCTGGAAACCGGTCGAAGCACGGCCACGCAAAGTGACCACTGCGCTCAAGGCCTACGCCCTGCTGGCGACCAGCGCCGACAAGGGCGCGGTACGCAACAAGGCACTGCTGGACGGGCTGTAAGCAGAAAAGCATCGCGGGGCAAGCCCGCTCCCACAGGTGTGGGAGCGGGCTTGCCCCGCGATGGCCTCAACTCAGTACTTGGCCCGTACAGTAAAGGTCAGGTTGCGCGGTTCGCCATAGAAGTTCGACCCCCACGAACTGTCCACCCGCTCATAGTACGTACGATCGAACAGGTTATTGGCCGTCAGCGTCGCCGACAGGTTCTGGTTGAATTTGTAGCCCATCTGGGCCGTGGCGATGCTGTAGCCGCCCTGGACGAAGTCCACGTCACGCTTGTAGTAGGTGGCACTCACTGCCCGCACCCCGCCACCGACGCTGAAGTCCTTCAGCGGGCCATCGGCAAATTCGTAGCGCGTCCACAGGTTGAAGTTGTGCTTGGGGGTGATGGTGGTGCCCTGGTTGGTGTCTTCGCCACTCAGCGACTTGAGCAGGGTGAAGGCGTAGCCGGTGCTGATGCTCCAGTTGTCGGTGAGGTTGCCGCTCAGCTCGGTTTCCCAACCCTGGCTGCGAATCTTGCCTTGCGGCTCGTAGTACTGGTTGTTGGCCACCAGCTCGGCGCGGTTCTCGTCGTAGATGCGAAACAGCGCCACGCTGCCATTCAAGCGGCCATCGTAAAACTCACGCTTGAGGCCGATTTCGTACTGTTTACCTTTGCGCGGGGCGATGGTCTGGCCACCGGCATCCACATCGGTCTGCGGCTTGAACACGCTGGTGTAGCTGGCATAGGCCGACAGCTCCGGCGTCAGCTTGGCCACCAGCGCCCCGTAGGGAATGACCTTGCGGTTGATGCTGGTCTCGGTGCTGTTGAAGTTGTTGAAGAAGGCGTTGGCGTTATGCGCATCGCTTTCGAACCAGGTCACCCGGCTGCCGAGGATTACGTCCAGCCAGTCGGTGGCGCTGATCTTGGTGCGGGCGTAGAGGCCGTACTGGTGCGATTTCGACCAGTTGCCGTTGTCCATTTCGTACTTCTGCTTGGGGATATTGATGCTGCCCGGGTCGAACACGTTGGTGTCGAAGTATTCACCACCGCCATAGGTGAAGTCCTTGTCCAGGTGCTGGTATTCAGCCCCCATGGTCAGCTCGTGGGTACGGCCAAAGGCTTCCACCGGCAAGGTCACGAAGCTGTCCAGGCCCAGGGTCTTGATGTGGGTGTAGTAGGAGTAGGCCACCGCCGAGCTGGCGCCGGTGTCCGGGTCGACCGCACCGTCGCTCCAGGTGAAGTTGCGGGTCGGGGTTTCAGCATCGCGGTAGGTCAACGAGGTCTTGAACTGGCCACCGTTCTCCAGGGCGTGATCGACTTCGAAGAAGCTTTCCCAGACGTGCTCGTCCAGTTCGTTCCACTTGGCATCGACGAAGGTCGAGCGCTTGACGTCCAGCAGCTTGCCGCTGGCGTAAGCCGGCAGGCCGAACGCCGGAGTAGAACGGTTCTTCTGATAGGCGCCGCCCAGCGACAGGGTAGTGTCCGGGGTCACGTCGTATTCCAGCCGGCCATACACCATTGGCCGCTCGTTCTGGGCGTAATCGACGAAGGACTTGTTGTCCTCATAAGCGGTAACGAAGCGCCCGCGCAGGCTGCCGTCGCTGTTGAGCGGGCCGGTGATGTCCACGGTCGAGTGGTAGTGATCGTAGGAGCCTGCCGACAGCTCGCCACTGAGGGCGAACTGACCGAGGGCGCGCTTGCGCACCAGGTTGATGGTGCCGCCGGGCTCACCGGCGCCCTGGTACAGGCCGGAGGGCCCGCGCAACACTTCGACGCGGTCGAACATCGCCAGGTCGAAGCTGGTCATCAGGTCGCCCTGGCCAGTCATTTGCGAGACGCCGTCGACCTGCACCTGATCGACCAGGAAGCCGCGCATGTACACATCATTCAGACTGGAGCCGGAGTTGTAGCTCTTGATCGTCGCCCCGGTGACCTGGCGCATGGCGTCCTGCAGGCTGTTCATGTTCTGGTCGTCCATACGCTGACGGGTGACGACCGACACCGACTGCGGAATGTCCTTGAGCTTTTGTTCGCCCTTGCCGATGGTCAGCGCACCGGTTGTGTAGGACTGGCTACCTTCGGTGGTAGCGCCCAGCACCTTGCCGCCGACCATGGTCGCGCCCAACTGCAACGCGGTGTCTTCGCCCTGGCGTTTTTCCAGGGTTACGCTATCGCGATCGATGTAGGTTGCACTCAGGCCAGTGCCGGCCAGTAGCTGGGCCAGGGCCTGGTCCTGTGGATAACTGCCGCTCAAGCCCGGGGAGCGCAGGCCTTGAGTGACCTCGGCGCCCACCAGCACCTGCACCCGGGTTACCGCACTGAAGGCCGCCAGCGCCGCATCCAGCGATTGCGCCGGGATCTCGAAGCGATAGGCCTGCGCTTGCGCGGTAGACGCGGCCAGGGTCGGCATTGCCAGCGTGCCGCAGCCCAGGGCAATGGCCAGGCTCAGCAGGGTCGGCACGCCGGGCAGGCGCCGGGTGGCGGTGGTGTGTTCCATCAGTGGTGCTCCCCAGAATCGTCGAAGTCGTTAAGTGGCGCCACACTGTCTGAGAGTGCTTATTATTTGCGCCTACGAGATCAAGGACGTCAGCTGCTGGGGAAACCCTGAAACTTTCGTAAGAAATTTTTCAGCCCTCGCGCAACACCCGCAGATACGGGGTGTAGTGCTCGGCGCGCAGGCCCAGGGTGTGGGTCAAGGCCTTGAGCACGGCCTCGGGCTTGTCGATCTCGAACACTCCCGAGACTTTGCGCTGGCGCAGGCTCTCGCCCAACACCAGGGTCTGCCCCGGCCAGTAGCGGTTCAGGGCATCGACCACTTCGACCAGCGGCTGCTCGCGGAACACCAGTTGGCGCTGGCGCCAGGCGAACTCGGCGGGCACATCAAAACCATGCTCGGCGCTCAGGCGAGCGCCGCGATACTCGACACCGCGACCGGGTTCCAGCAGCACTGACCGAGTGTTGTCGGCACTGACCTGGACCTTGCCCTGGGCTACCCGCACCCGGGTCTGGTCGCCTTCCCGGGCCACGCTGAAGCGCGTGCCCACGACCCTGACCCAGCCATCACCGGAGCGAATCACAAACGGCCGCGCCGGGTCATGGCTGACGTCGAACCAGGCCTCGCCACGCAATAACCGCACCCGCCGCTCGCCATCGACCAGCTCGACCTGCACGGCCGTATCGGTGTTGAGTTGTAGTTGCGAACCGTCCGCCAGGGCAATGCTGCGCGACTCGCCGGTGCGGGTGGCATAGTCGGCGCGCCAGCGGTCCGGCCAGGGGCTGTACGCCAGCCAACCGACCATCAGCAGCACCGCGGCAGCACTGGCCCAGACCTGCAGCCGCGGCCGGCGCCAACGCGCGCGCTGCGCCTGGCGGATCTGCCGCGCCGGTTCACACAAGGCACCCAGCAGGCCAAGCACTTCCTCCCAGGCCTGGGCCTGTGCCGGGCCCTGGGCCAGCCAGGCGCTGAAGGCCTCGCGCTCATCGGCCGTGACGTCTTCGGCCTGCAGGCGGTAGTACCAGCCGCTGGCTTCGGCGAACAGGTCGTCGGCCTCTATGGCGTGTGGGTCGGTCATCGGGGTATCCGTCGCTGCAATTGGCCGGCTCATGGGCACGACCTCGGCGTACCGCTGAGCAAGCGCGCCTTGATAAAGGCCCGGCAGTCGATCAGCGCACGACGCAATTGGTATTCGACACTACGCGGGGAGACCTGCAGGCGCTCGCCAATTTCCCGGTAGGAACATTCGTCGACATGATAGAGCAGGAAGATGTGCCGGGTCGCCTCGGGCAGGGCCTGGATAGCCTCGTGCATCAGCGCCTGCTCTTGCAGCGCAGACAATTGCTCGTCGGCACCTGGCGTTTCGCAGGCCAGCTCCTCGCTGGGTTCGCCGCCGTCCAGGCGCTCGCGACGAATGGACTGACGCTGATGGTCACGTACCAGGTTGCTGGCAATGGTGAAGAGGAAGGCCGGTAGATTGTCGATCTTCTTGTCGGCAGGCAGCCGCGCCAGACGCAGGAAAGACTCCTGGGTCAGGTCGGCTGCCACCTGCGCATTACCGGTACGGCGCGCAACAAAGGCTTCCAGCGCTTTCTTGTGCTCGGCGAACAAGCGGGCAATCTGCGTATTCCACGAAGACACGGTACTTCCTGGCGTTGGGCCTCAAGGTGAGCGCACGCTAGCAGAAGATGAGATTAGTTCGCAATTGATATCTATTTTGCTTACTGAATCTGCTCCGGCGTGACGATCACCCAGTTCTTGTCCGCCGTCACCGGCAACCCCTCTTTGGCCTGGGCCGCTGCATGCTTGGCAATCATGCCGTTGATCTGGTCCATGTACTTGGCCTTGCGATTTATCCACAGGTGGATGCCGCCCTTGGCCACGTCGACGCTATGGAACTGCATGTAGCCATCACTGGTTGGGGTATCGCCACCGACCAGCACCGGCTTCTTCCACTCATCAATATAGGTGAGGATCGCCGCCTGCTTGCCCGCCATCCAGGTGGCCGGGGTCCACAGGTAGGGGGTCAGTTCCAGGCCCAGGTTGGCCTGCGCGTCGTAGCGGCCGGCACTGATCTGCTTGCGCGCGGTGGTCAGGGCGCCGCTGGTGCGGTCCTTGAGCAGCAAGCTGACGCCAATCACGTTCTGCGGTTTGACGTTGTAGCCATACTTGGGATCGGCGGCGACCATGCGCACCAGTTCTTCGGAGGCGGCGCTGATCACGTAGACCTCGATGCCGTTTTCCATCAGCTTGTTGAACAGCTCGGCTTGGCCTGCGAACACTTTCGGCGGTTGCACCTCGATGGGCTTGACCTGATCACCCTCGTAGTAGGTGCTCGGCACCGGCTTGCCCGAAGCCATCAGCTCATCGACATAACCTTTGAGCTCCTTGAGGGTGAAGCCGGAAAACACTTGGGCGACCCAGGGGTAGCAGACCATGTCGTCGATTTCGCAGAGCCGGTAGTAGTAACTGAACAGGCTCTCCTTGTGCTCGGCGGTGTCCTTGAAGGGGATGAGCTTGAGTGACGGATCGAGCTTGTCACGGCTGAGCAGGCCCTTGTTCTCCATGAACGGCAGCAGCGATTCTTCGAGGTCGAAGCGGTAGCTGGTGTTGTCCATGTCGAAGACCGCGTAGTTGCCCTTGTTGGCGTTGGCGGCAATCATTGTGTCCAGTTGTTTGGCAGCCTCGACCGGCCAGTGCTTGAGTTCCGTGGCCCAGCTATGCCCGGTCAGCAACAAGGCAAGGCCGGCGGCGAGGATTTTCGGAGCAGACGTCATGTGCATTTCTCCAGAAAAGTGGCCCGCTCACGCTAGCAAAGCCTGAAATGCACACCGACCCGACAGCGACACCGACACGCCCCTGAGCGGCCACGTGCATTCTGTTTGCGACCCGCCGTTATTCCAAAAACGACTATAGAAATTCCATTTCGATATAAATTCGTTCGTTTTCATGCTGTTAGCATTTCTGTTCGCAATCGCACACAGAGGCGATGCCCCGCCTTTTTTCCTGGAGCTTCAATGAATCTGCCGTTGTCTCTCAATCTGCTGGCGTTCCTGGCGTTGTTGCTGGGCCTGGCGCAAACCCGTCATGGCAACTGGAGCCTGGCCAAGAAGGTCCTGGTCGGCCTGGTCCTCGGCGTGCTGTTCGGCGCCGCCCTGCATGCCATCTATGGCGCCGGCAACCCGATCCTCAAGGCCACCATCAGCTGGCTCGACCTGGTGGGCAACGGTTACGTGCAGTTGCTGCAGATGATCGTCATGCCGCTGATCTTCGCCTCGATCCTCAGCGCCGTGGCGCGCCTGCACAACGCTTCGTCGCTGGGCAAGATCAGCTTCCTGACCATCGGCACCCTGCTGTTCACCACGGCCATCGCCGCATTGATCGGCATCGTGCTGACCAACCTGTTCGGCCTGACCGCCGAAGGCCTGGTGGCCGGCACCGCCGAAACTGCGCGCATGGCGGCGATCCAGAGCGACTACGTGGGCAAGGTCACTGACCTGAACATCCCACAGCTGCTGCTGTCGTTCATCCCCAGCAACCCGGTGGGCGACCTGGCCCGGGCCAAGCCGACCTCGATCATCAGCGTGGTGATCTTTGCCGTGTTCCTCGGCATGGCCGCCCTGCAGTTGCTCAAGGATGATGCCGAGAAGGGCAACCGCGCCCTGGCTGCCATCGACACCCTGCAAGCCTGGGTGATGCGCCTGGTGCGCCTGGTGATGAAGCTCACCCCGTACGGCGTGCTGGCGTTGATGACCAAGGTGGTGGCCAGCTCGAACCTGGACGACATCCTCAAGCTCGGCAGCTTCGTGGTGGTGTCGTACATCGGCCTGGGCCTGATGTTCGTGGTGCACGGCCTGCTGCTGGCTATGAGCGGTGTGAACCCGCTGCGCTTCTTCCGCAAGGTCTGGCCGGTGCTGACCTTCGCCTTCACCAGCCGCTCCAGCGCCGCCAGCATCCCGCTGAGCATCGAGGCGCAAACCCTGCGCCTGGGCATTCCGCAGTCGATCGCAAGCTTTGCCGCATCATTCGGGGCGACCATTGGCCAGAACGGCTGCGCCGGCCTGTACCCGGCGATGTTGGCGGTGATGGTGGCGCCAGCGGTGGGCATCGATCCATTTGACCCGCTGTGGATTGCCACCCTGGTGGCGATCGTCACCCTGAGTTCGGCGGGTGTCGCGGGCGTGGGTGGTGGTGCGACCTTCGCGGCACTGATCGTACTGCCAGCCATGGGCTTGCCGGTCGAGCTGGTGGCCTTGCTGATCTCGGTCGAGCCGTTGATCGACATGGGCCGCACGGCGCTGAACGTGAACGGTTCGATGACTGCAGGGGCGATCACCAGCCAGATGCTCAAGCAGACTGACAAGTCAGTGCTGGAGGCGCAGGAGCATGCGCAGCTGACGCACTCCTGAGTCCTGCGTCGCCCTGAAGGGCCTCATCGCCGGCGTTGCCGGCGATGCTTTTCAGGCCTTTTCCCAGACCTCGAAGTGATAAGCAGGCTTGTCACCTTCAGCCGCATTCGCCTGACTCGACGCCAGCTTCCACTGCGCCTGATCAAACGGCGGAAACCACGCATCCCCTTCCGGGTTCAATTCCACCCGCGTCAGGTACAGCCGATCCGCCAGGCCGCGCTCGATCGCCTGGGTATACAGCTGCGCGCCGCCGATCAGCATCAGCTCATCGACGCCCTGCGCCAGTGCCCATTGCTCGGCACGCACCATCGCTTCATCGAGCGAGGCGAACACCTCGGCACCTTCGAGCTGCAAGCCCGGCTGGCGGCTGACCACCAGGTTCAAGCGCCCCGGCAGCGGTCGGCCCAGCGAATCCCAGGTTTTGCGACCCATGATGATCGGCTTGCCCAGGGTGGTGGCCTTGAAATACTTGAAATCCCCCGGCAGGTGCCAGGGCATGCTGTTGTCGATGCCGATCACGCGGTTCTCGGCGAGGGCCGCGATCAGGCTGAGGGGGAGTGATGTTTTCATGCCGGCGAGGATAGCAAAGCCCGATCTTCGATGCCTGGGTTATGCTTTGGGCTGACTTGATCAATGGAAGACCGCGTGACTGCACTGACTGACCTGGACAAACGCTGGCTCACCGAAGCCGTGCGCCTGCGCGAAGAACATGCAGGCCCCTTGGAAGACCAGGAAGCCAACCGCCGCGCCCGCCAATCGGGCGGCGACCTGCCGGCGCGCATCGAAAACCGCGCCCTGTGGCTGGCCGAACGCGACGGCATGCGCAGCGCCCTGCAACACTGGAAACAAGGCGCACGCCTGGCGCTGGCGGCCCTGATGGTGCTTGCCGTGCTCAGCGGCGCCGGCCTGGCCTTGGCCGCCCTCGGCGACAGCCTGCGCCCGGTGAACGTGTTCTGGGCCCTGGGCAGCCTGCTCGGGCTTAACCTGTTGCTGTTGCTCGGCTGGTTGCTGGGCTTTTTCTTCGCCGCTGAACAGGGCGCCAGCCTTGGCCGCCTGTGGCTGTGGCTCAGCGAAAAATTCGCCCGTGATGCCCAGGCCGCGCACCTGGCACCCGCCCTGCTAGTGATGCTGCAACGGCAAAGGCTCAACCGCTGGCTGCTCGGCCTGCTGGTGCACAGCCTGTGGCTGGTAGCCCTGGGCACGGCGCTGCTGATGTTGCTGATTCTGCTGGCGACCCGGCGTTATGGCTTCGTCTGGGAAACCACCATTCTTGGCGCCGACACCTTCGTTGCCCTGACCCAGGCCCTGGGTGCCCTGCCGGCGTTGCTTGGCTTCAGCGTACCGGACGTGGCCATGATCCGCGCCAGCGGCGACAGCCAACCGGCACTGGAACTGGCCCGCCAGGCCTGGGCCGGCTGGTTGCTGGGGGTGCTGCTGGTGTATGGCATCGTCCCGCGCCTGCTGCTTGCCGCCTGGTGCCTATGGCACTGGCGCAGTGGCCGGGCGCGCTTGCACCTGGACCTCAATCTGCCCGGCTACAGCCAGTTGCGCGATGCGCTGATGCCCAGCAGCGAACGCCTGGGCGTCAACGATGCCGCGCCTGATGCCCTGCCGCAGATTGTCCGGGGCGTCGGCGAAGAACACAGCAATGGCGCCCTGCTGGTCGGTCTCGAACTGGACGACAAACGCCCATGGCCACCCGCCCTGCCAGCAGCGGTAAGCAACGCCGGCATCCTCGACAGCCGCGAGTCCCGCAACAAGCTGCTCGAACAGCTCAGCCGCTTTCCTCCGGCGCGCCTGGCGATTGCCTGCGACCCGCGCCGCTCGCCCGACCGCGGTAGCCTGGCACTGCTTGCCGAGCTTGCGCGTAATGCCGGCGCCACGCGCATCTGGCTGCTGCAGGCGATGCCCGGCCAGGCGCTGGATGCTGACCGTCTCGGCGACTGGCATCAGGCCCTGGAACAACTCGGCTTGAATTACGCCGACACTGCCCCGCTGAACTGGCTGGAGCATGGCCATGACTAAGCCACTGAAACTGGCCGTGGTCGGCCACACCAATGTCGGCAAGACCTCGCTGTTGCGCACCCTGACCCGCGATGTCGGCTTCGGCGAAGTGTCCCACCGGCCGAGCACCACCCGCCATGTCGAGGGCGCACGCCTGTCGGTTGACGGCGAGCCACTGCTGGAGCTCTACGACACGCCGGGGCTGGAAGATGCCATCGCCCTGCTCGATTACCTCGAACGCCTGGAACGCCCGGGCGAACGCCTTGATGGTCCGGCGCGGCTGGAGCGCTTTCTGCAGGGCAGCGAAGCACGCCAGCGTTTTGAACAAGAGGCCAAGGTGCTGCGCCAGTTGCTGGCCAGCGATGCCGGTCTGTATGTGATTGATGCCCGCGAGCCGGTGCTGGCCAAGTACCGCGACGAGCTGGAAGTGCTCGCCGGATGCGGCAAGCCGCTGTTGCCGGTGCTCAATTTCGTCGCCAGCAGCGACCATCGTGAAGCCGACTGGCGCGAAGCCCTGGCGCGTCTGGGTCTGCATGCGCTGGTGCGCTTCGACAGCGTCGCCCCGCCGGAAGACGGCGAGCGCCGCCTGTACGAAAGCCTGGCCTTGATGCTGGAGCACTCCCGCAGCGCACTGCAACGCCTGATCGACGATCAACAAGCCCAGCGCCAGGCCCGGCGTGAAAGCGCCAAGCGCCTGGTCGCCGATCTGCTGCTCGACTGCGCTGCCTGCCGGCGCAGCGTAGTTGCCGAACCCGGCGCCGAGGCCGTGGCCATCGAAGCCCTGCGCCGCGATGTGCGCCAGCGCGAGCAACGCTGCGTCGAAGCACTGCTCAAGCTCTATGCCTTTCGCAAGGAAGACGCCGCCAGCAGCGACCTGCCCTTGCTCGACGGGCGCTGGGGCGATGACCTGTTCAACCCGGAAACCCTCAAGCTGCTCGGAGTACGCCTGGGCAGCGGCGTGGCGGCCGGTGCGGCGGCCGGGGCGGGAGTCGATTTGCTGGTCGGCGGCCTGACCCTCGGGGTTGCAGCACTGGCCGGGGCGATTGCCGGCGGCGCCCTGCAGACCGCCCGCAGCTATGGCTCGCGCCTGCTCGGCAAGCTCAAGGGCCAGCGTGAACTGACGGTGGATGACAGCGTGTTGCGCCTGTTGGCACTGCGTCAGCATCAGCTGATGCATGCGTTGGATGCCCGTGGTCATGCGGCGATGGAGCGAATCAAGCTGGCAACACCGCAGGAGCAGACCTGGCGTGAAGGCAAATTGCCGGAAGCGCTGAACAAGGCACGGGCGCATCCGCAGTGGTCGTCGCTCAATCCGGGGGCGAGGGTCAATCAGGCGGAGCGTCAGGAGCAGATTGATGCTTTGGTGCTAGAGCTTTAGGACGCTATCGCGGGGCAAGCCGGGGACATGGTTTACAGGCTCATACGCATGGTCAGTTGCTCTCCTCTAGCAAACGGGCGATATGTTGCTCGGCCAGGGCCGGGCCGACGCTCATGCCGACGCCGCTGTGCATCAGCGCGGCGCTGATACCCGGCGCGACCTGCAGCAAGGAAAACGGCCCCGGCCCGCCAGAACCATAGACGCCCTGCCAGCGTTCGACCACTGCGATGCGCCCGCCCAGGGTGTGCTCGGCCAGCTCGATCATCCAGTTGTCGACCTGCTCGGCGTTGAACGGTGAAGCATCGCTGCCATAGGCATGGGAGTCGCCAATGATCAGCTCGCCATGGGGTGTAGGGCTGATCAGCAGGTGGATGCCGTGCTCCAGCAGGTGCGGGCTGTTGGCCTGCAGTTGCGCTTTAAGCGCCTGGGCTTGCGCCAGGTCGGCGAAGGCGCCGTAGTGTACGCAGCTCAGGCCGGTCAGCAATGCGTGCTGCAGGTCGAGCTTGAAGCGCGGCCGGGCACGCAGCATCTGTAGACGACAAATCTGCGGCTGCAGGGCAGCGATGGGTTCGGCGAGCAGGGTCTGGTAGTCGTGACCGGAGCAGACCACCACCTGTTTGGCGTTGAAATCCCCCGCCGTGGTCGACACCCGCCCCGGTTCGATACCGCGCACCAGGGTAGAGAAATGAAACTGTACATCCAGCACCTGCTGCAGGAAGCGGATCAGGCTCGGCAAGGCTTCGCGTGAATACAACTGCTGGTCTTGCAGCCCGCGCAAGGCGGCGCGGTGGTGGCGGAACTGGCCGCCATACAGGTCGTTCAGGTCGGCGCCGCTGAGCAGTTGCACCTGGTAGTCATGTTGTGGCGCACGCTCGGCGCAGAAGGCTTCGAGCAGTTCCAGTTCCAGCGCGGTACGGGCAAACAGCAGCGAGCCATTGGCCTTGAGCTCGAAGCCGGCCTGCTGCGCCCAGTGCTTCCAGATGCCGCTGCTGGCCTTGGCCAGCTCGAGCATCTGGCCGGGCGGCTGGCCGGTGACCAGGGCCTGGCCGAAGTTGCGCACCGAAGCGCCCAGGGGCGTGGCGCTGCGCTCGAAGACCCGCACCTTGAGCCCACGCCGGGCGGCGGCATAGGCATGGGACAGGCCGAGGATGCCGGCGCCGACGATGAGTAGATCGGTCATTTGAGGTTCCTTGAAGAATTCGTCGCCCCCATCGCTGGCAAGCCAGCTCCCACAGGTACTGCATACACCGATCCTGTGGGAGCTGGCTTGCCAGCGATGAAGTCAACGCAGTGTTACTGCTGCGCCACCTTCTCCGACTTGCCGTCATAGCGCTTGCGCCACTCGGCGAGGATGCTGTCGCGGTTCTTCGAAGCCCAGGCGAAGTCGTTCTTGATCAGGCGCTGCTCGTAGTCGGCCGGCAGTTCGGTCTGCGGCTTGGCGATACCGGGCTGGGCCAGGACGGCGAAGTTTTCCTTGTACAGCTCCATGGCCGCCGGGCTTGCCGAGAAGTCGGCCAAACGCTTGGCCGCGTCTTCATGCTGGCTGCCCTTGATCACCGCAGTGGCTTCGATCTCCCAGCCCAGGCCTTCCTTGGGCAGGACGATGTCCAGCGGCGCGCCCTGGCGCTTGAGCTGCACGGCCGGGTATTCGAAGGAGATACCAATCGGGAATTCACCCGCCGCCGCCAGCTTGCAAGGCTTGGAGCCGGAGTGAACGTACTGGCCGATGTTCTGGTGCAGGCCGTCCATGTACGCCCAGCCCTGTTTCTCGCCGAAGGTCTGCAACCAGGCGCTGACATCGAGGAAGCCGGTGCCGGAAGACGCCGGGTTGGGCATGACGATCTTGCCCTTGTACTCGGGCTTGGTCAGATCCTGCCAGCTCACCGGCTTGCTCAGGCCCTGTTTCTCGGCCTCGACGGTGTTGAAGCAGATGGTCGCGGCCCAGACGTCCATGCCCACCCAGGCTGGCGGGTTGGCGGCATCGCGGTAGTTGGCGCCGATCTTGCCGAGGTCTTTCGGTGCATAGCTTTGCAGCATCCCCTGCTGGTCGAGGATGGCCAGGCTCGACGCTGCCAGGCCCCACACGGCATCGGCTTGCGGGCGGTCTTTTTCGGCCAGCAGTTTGGCGGTGATGATGCCGGTGGAATCCCGCACCCATTTGATTTCGATGTCCGGGTTGGCCTTCTCGAAGGCTTGCTTGTAGCTCTTGAGCTGTTCGGCTTCGAGTGCGGTGTAGACCGTCAGCTGGGTGTCGGCGGCGTAGGCCTGCACACTGAACGCAGTGAGGACGGCAGCGGCAAGAGCAAGTGGCTTGAACATGATGCGGTTCCTTTGAACGGTACAGGTTGGGAGAGGCAATCAGTGACCCGGCGCGCGCTGGCGCCAGGCTTGGGAGCGTTGCAACAGGCCGCGCGAGGCCCAGGCCAGGAGCAGCGAAACGGTGGCGCTGGTAAGCAGGATCAGGGTCGACATCGCCGCGGCACCGCCGACGTTGCCGGCGTCATCCATGTTCAGTACGGCGACCGCGGCGAGGATGGTGTCGGGGCTGTAGAGGAAGATCGCCGCCGACACCGTGGTCATTGCCGAGACGAACAGGTAGCGGATGATGTCGAGCAATGCCGGCAGGCAGATCGGCACGGTGACCCGCAGAAAATGCCGGTACAGCGGCGCCTTGAGCGACAGCGCAGCGGCCTCGAACTCGCCATCGAGCTGGCGCAGGGCGGTGGTCGCGGTCATCTGCGCGGTGGTCAGGTAGTGGGCGATGGTGCACACCACCAGCAGCGCCATGCTGCCGTAGAACACATGCAGCGGGTTGCTGGCGAGGTTGAAGAAGAACACGTAGCCAAGCCCCAGAACCAACCCCGGCACCGCCATCGGCACGAAGCTGAGCAGGCGCAGCAACAGGTTCAGGCCGCGCTGGCCCTTGGTTTTTTCCATCAGGTAGGCGCCGGTGAAAATCACCGCGCTGCCGATCAGCGCCGTGCCCAGGGCCATGGTCAGACTGTTGCGGTAGGCCAGCCAGCCGCCACCGGCGGTTTCGTCGAACTGGTAGTGCTTGAGCGACAGCGACAGGTTGTAAGGCCAGAACTTGACCAGCGATGAGTACACCGCCATGCCCACCACCAGCAACAGCACCGCGCAAATCAGTATGACCACGGCCAGGAAGCAGGCATCGCGGCGCCGCGAAGGCTGTGGCTGGAACACCTGGGCACGGCCGCTCATCGAGTCGCCCTGGCGGCGGCGCAACCAGGCATCGACGGCAAAGCTGAGCAGCGCCGGCACCAACAGGACCATACCGATCAAGGCACCGCGGCCGAACTGTTGCTGGCCGACCACGGCCTTGTAGGCCTCCAGCGCCAGCACCTGATAATCGCCACCGACCACCACTGGCACACCGAAATCGGTGATGGTCAGGGTGAACACCAGGCAGAAGGCGGCGAACACCGCCTGCCGGGTCGCCGGCCAGGTGATGCTGTGAAAGGCGCGCCAAGGCCCGGCCCCCATGCTCGAGGCGGCGTCGAACAAACGCGCATCGGCCAGCGACAGGGCTGAAAGCAGGATCATCAGCGCATGCGGGAAGGTGTAGATGGCCTCACCGAGGACAATGCCCCAGAAGCCGTAGATATTGTCGCTGAGCAGCCCGCGCAGCAGGCCCTGATTGCCGAACAGGTAGACCAGGGCAATGGCCGGCAGCATCGATGGCGCCAGCAACGGTAGCAATGAGATGCCGCGCCACAGGCCTTTGGCCGGGATCAGCGTGCGCTGCAGGGCGTAGGCGAACAGGTAGGCCAGCGGCACCACAATGGCTGCAACGCTGAGCGAGACTTTCAGGCTGTTGCCCAGCAACCAATGGAAGTTGGCACTGGCAAACAATTCGCGGGCGGCAACCAGGCCACCGCCCTGGCCGGTATCACTGCTGAAACCGCGCCAGAAGATCGCCAGCAGTGGCATCAGGACCGCGACGGTGAGCAGAAGCAGCAGCAACCACTTGCCGCCGACCACGAACAGTCGATCCCCCAGCGATACACCGGTGCGCTGTGCTGCCTTCGCGTGTGCGATCGGCATGGCGATTGGCGCAGCCATCTCAGGCAAACACCTGCAGGCTGCGCGGCGGCAAGGCGACCCAGATGTCCTGGGAGCCCAGGCGCGGCATCGACTCGGGGGCGACTTCAGCAAGCAGGGCATGGCCTGGCAGCTCGTTGAATTCGAAACTCATGCGACAGCGATTACCCAGGAAAGTGATCTCGCGCACCCGTGCCGGAAACAGGTTCTCCTCGTGCACCGGCGGGTTGACGCTGATCGCTTCCGGGCGGCAGAACAGGCGACCGCTACGGGCCTGGCCGGCACCGTCGGCCAGGCGCATGTTCAGCGCACCGACCTGGGCATGGCTGTCGCTGTGACGCTGGAACGGCAGCCAGTTACCCTGGCCAACGAACTCGGCAACGAACGGCGTGGCCGGCTTGTCGTAGATTTCCTGCGGGGTGGCGTACTGTTCGACCTGGCCGTTGTTCATCACCGCAATGCGGTCGGCCATCAACATGGCTTCGTCCTGATTGTGGGTGACCATCAGGGTGGTAATGCCGAGCTGGCGCTGCAGCTGGCGCAGTTCGCTGCACAGGTGCTCGCGAACCCGCGCGTCGAGGGCCGACATCGGCTCATCGAGCAGCAGCAACGAAGGTGCCGGGGCCAGGGCGCGGGCCAGGGCCACCCGCTGTTGCTGGCCGCCGGAAAGCTGGCCGGGGTACTTCTTCTCGCTGCCGCTCAGGCCCACCAGCTCGAGCATCTGCGCCACCCGCTGGCGCACTTCGTCACGGCCACTGCCAGCCAGGCCGTAGGCGATGTTGGCTTCGACGGTAAGGTTGGGGAACAGCGCGTAGGACTGGAACAGGATGCCATAGTCACGAGCCTGGGGCGGCAGCTCGGAGATGTCGCGCTCACCGATGTACAGGGTGCCGCGGTCCTGGCGCTCCAGGCCTGCAATGCAGCGCAGCAGGGTGGTCTTGCCACAGCCGGACGGGCCCAGCAAGCACACCAGCTCCCCGGCAGCGACGTCGAGGGAAACATCATGCAGGGCGGTAAAGGCGCCGAAGCGCTTGTGGATACCGCGCACCTTCATCTGTGCGCCTGGGTTTGCGACCGCAGTGTTCATGGCAGGACCTCATCGAACGAATGAGGGTCATGCTAGGCAGGCAATGCGAAGGTTCTGTGGCGCAGAGGCAAAAGTTGCCGATAGTGGTATAGGCAGATTTTGGTGTGATCTCGGTTGGCAAGGCTGCGCCTTGCATCGCTGGCAAGCCAGCTCCCACAGGTCCAGTGCATGCAGTACCCTGTGGGAGCTGGCTTGCCAGCGATTATCTATATCTCTACCGCCGCAACTTCCTGAGCCAACCCCAGAAACGCCGCCGGCAAGCGCGCCTGGCGCCGCTCCTTGAGGCAATACAGATACTCATGCATCACCGGCGCACCCTCCAGGCTCAGCACCCGCAGCTCGGGGTTATGCGGCACTTCATGGCGGGCAATGATGCTGATGCCGATATTGCGCAGCACCGCCTCGCGAATCGACTCGCGGCTGCCGATCTCCAGCAGCGACCCAACCTTCACCCCCGCCGCTTCCAGCATCTGTTCGGTCAGTTTGCGCGTGGTCGAACCCTGCTCACGCACCAACAGGCAATGCCCGGCCAGTGCCGACAACGGCAGCGACTCACGGCTGGCCAACACATGGTTACGATGCACCGCCACCACCAGCGGATCGGTACCCAGCACCCGCCGTACCAGGCGCGCATCCTCGACCAGTTGCGAAGACGCGGCCAGATCGACCCGATAGTCTTCGAGCAACTCCAGCACCTGCTGGGAGTTGCCGATCTCCACCGACACCTCCACCTGTGGCAGGCGCTCGCGGAAGATCTTCACCAGGTCGAGGATGTAATACGGCGCCGTGGCGGCGATGCGCAAACTGCCCTGGCCCTGGCCGCTGTTGCGCAGGAAGAACTCGATATCGGCTTCCTGCTGCAGCAGCGCCTTGACCATCGGCAACAGCCGCGTGCCGTCGTCACTGAGGGTCAGGCGCCGACCGCCGCGGTAGAACAGCTCCACCGCGTACTGGCTTTCCAGGTTGCGGATCTGCGTGGTCACCGTCGGTTGGCTGAGCCCGAGTTTCTTCGCCGCCAGGGTAATGCTGCCCAGGCGGGCAACCATGTAGAAGGCTTTCAACTCGGAACTCAACATACATCCTCTATTTACGCAGCAGGCGCAGGCCGTTGAAGACCACCAGCAAACTCACGCCCATGTCGGCGAACACCGCCATCCACATGGTTGCCATGCCAGCGAAGGTGACCGCCAGGAAGATCGCCTTGATCCCCAGGGCCAGGACGATGTTCTGGGTCAGGATCGCCGCACTCTGGCGCGAGAGCCTGACGAAGGCCGGGATTTTGCGCAAGTCATCATCCATCAGCGCCACGTCGGCGGTCTCGATGGCAGTGTCAGTACCGGCCGCAGCCATGGCAAAACCGATCTCGGCCCGGGCCAGGGCCGGCGCATCATTGATACCGTCGCCGACCATGCCGACCCGATGGCCCTGGGCGTACAGGTCTTCGATGGTCTTGAGCTTGTCGGCCGGCAGCAGGTTGCCATGGGCCTGGTCGATACCGACCTGGGCGGCAATGGCCTGGGCCGTGTGCGGATTGTCGCCGGTCAGCATGACAGTCTTGATACCCAGCTCATGCAGTTCGGCAATCGCCTCGCGGCTGCTGTCCTTGACCGTGTCGGCGACGGCGAACAGCGCCAGCGGGCCGGACTTGTCGAGCAGCAGCACGACGGTCTTGCCCTGGCGCTCGAGGGCATCGAGCCGGGCTTCGAGCTGCGCCGAGCACAGGCCCAGTTCTTCGACCAGGCGATGGTTGCCCAGGTGATACAGCTCGCCGTCGATTTCGCCGCGCACACCTCGGCCGGCCAGGGCTTCGAAGGCCGTCACCTCGCTCAGGGGCAATTGCTGCTCTGTGGCGAACACGGCAATGGCACGGGAGACCGGGTGGTCGGAGCGGTCGGCGAGGCTTGCGGCCAGCGCCTGGGCACGGCCTTCGAACAACGGCTCAAGCACTTCATGGTCGGTTTGCACCGGCTTGCCATGGGTGATGGTGCCGGTCTTGTCCAGGGCCAGGAAGTCGAGCTTGCGCCCGCCTTCCAGGTACACCCCGCCCTTGACCAGGATGCCTTTGCGCGCCGCCGCAGCCAGGCCGCTGACAATGGTCACCGGGGTAGAAATCACCAGCGCACACGGGCACGCCACCACCAGCAATACCAGGGCGCGGTAGATCCAGTCGAACCAGGCGCCAGCCATGAACAGCGGCGGAATCACCGCTACCGCCAGGGCAAAGGCGAACACGGCCGGGGTGTAGATGCGCGAGAACTGGTCGACGAAGCGCTGGGTCGGCGCCCGCGCGCCCTGGGCTTCTTCCACGGCCTTGATGATCCGTGCCAGGGTCGATTGCCCGGCCGCCGCCGTGACCCGGTACTCCAGCGCACCGGCCTGGTTGATGGTACCGGCGAACACCTTGTCGCCCGGGCCCTTCTCTACCGGCAGGCTCTCGCCAGTGATCGGCGCCTGGTCGATACTTGACTGGCCGCTGACCACCTCGCCGTCCAGGCCGATGCGCTCGCCGGGACGCACCCGCACCAGCGCGCCCAGGGCGACCTGCTTGACGTCCAGCTCACGCCACTGGCCATCGGCTTGCTGCACGGTGGCGAGGTCCGGGCTCAACTGCATCAGGCCGCCAATAGCATTACGCGCGCGGTCCAGCGAGCGTGCTTCGATCAGCTCGGCGACGGTGAAGAGGAACATGACCATGGCCGCTTCCGGCCACTGGCCGATCAACACCGCACCGGTCACGGCGATGCTCATCAGCGCGTTGATATTGAGGTTGCCGTTCTTCAGCGCGATCCAGCCCTTTTTGTAGGTACCCAGGCCGCAGCTGAGGATCGACACCAGGGCGACCAGGGCCACCACCCAGGAAGGCGCCAGCTCGGCGAAATGGATAGCCTCGGCGCCCAGCGCCGCCACACCGGCCAACGCCAGCGGCCACCAGTGCTTTTTCGCTGGCGCAGGCGTAGCGCCAGCTTCCTCGGTGGCATCGCTCAGCGGTTCAGCCTGCATGCCCAACGAGGCTACGGCCTGCTCGATGACGACAGTGTCGGCATGGGTATGGCGTACACCGAGGATGCGGTTGATCAGGTTGAATTCCAGCTGCTCGACCCCCGCCAGCTTGCCCAGCTTGTTCTGGATCAGCGTCTGCTCGGTCGGGCAATCCATGGCCTCGATGCGGAAACGGCTCAACCGCGCACCGGCGCTACTCGCCTCGCTCAGCTGCACCAGCGCCGGCGCGGCGTCGTGGGAACAGCAGCTGCTGTGGGCGTGCTCGGCATGCTCATGCTTGGCGTGATCATGGCTGTGCTCATGATCGTGGGGGGCTTTACCTGGGGTGTGGCTGACAGGCTGGTTCATGGGTTCATCCTTAAATGTCCTGTTGCCAAGTGAACACCCTGTAGCCACTATAGGGTCAAGCCACTTGTCGAGGTATTTGCAGATGAAGATCGGAGAACTGGCCAAGGCCACCGATTGCGCGGTGGAAACCATCCGTTATTACGAGCGGGAAAACCTGCTGCCGGAGCCGGCGCGCAGCGAGGGCAACTACCGGATGTACACCCAGGCCCACGTCGAGCGCCTGACCTTCATCCGCAACTGCCGCACCCTGGACATGACCCTGGAAGAAATCCGCAGCCTGCTGCACCTGCGCGACAGCCCGGAAGACCAGTGTGAAAGCGTCAACGCCCTGATCGACGAGCATATCCAGCACGTCAAGGCGCGTATCGACGGCCTGCAGGCCCTGCAGGCCCAACTGCTGGAACTGCGTCAGCACTGCCATCCCAAGGAGGTCCAGTGCTCGATCCTGCAGCATCTTGAGGTCAATGGCGCGGTAACGGCGCCAGAGGCGGAGCATTCGCATGTGGGCAGGAGCCACGGGCACTGATTGAGGTGCCCGCTCCCACAGTAATTTCAGACGGTTAATCAGACCGCCATCGGCGCCGTCATTGGCGCGTGGTGCTCGTAGCCTTCGAGGCTGAAGTCGCTCGGTTCGATCTTCTCCAGCCACTGCGGCTCGTACACGCCGGTCTTGGCGAATTCCGGCACGCGATCATTGATCACCAGCTTCGGCGCTGCCAGCGGCTCGCGCTTGAGCTGCTCGTTGAGCATGTCCAGGTGGTTCTCGTAGACGTGCGCATCACCGATGAAATAGGTGAACCAACGCGGCGTGTAGCCGGTCAGGCGGCCCATCAGCGACAGCAAGGCAGCGCCTTCGGTGAGGTTGAACGGCGTGCCCAGGCCCAGGTCGTTGGAACGGATGTAGAGGGTCAGGGAAATTTCCCTGGTCTCGACATTCGGGTGGAACTGGTACAGCAGGTGGCACGGCGGCAGGGCCATCTCGTCGAGCTGGGCGCAGTTCCAGCCGTGGAACAGGATGCGGCGGCTGCCCGGGTCGTTGTGGATGGTGTCGATGCACTGGCGGATCTGGTCGATGGCCTTGTACAGCACGACGAAGGCTTCACCGTCTTCCTCGGCCTGGGCGATCTGCTGGAAGCCCTGGCTCCGGGCCAGCTCGATGGCGGCCGGGTTGCTCAGCGGGATGCGCTTGTAAGCCGGCCACTGGCGCCATTGCACGCCGTAGATCTCGCCGAGGTCGTCATGGCCCTGGCGGAACGGGTTGGCCAGCCACTGGGCGTTTTCGTTGGCGTTCTGGTCCCAGACCTTGCAGCCCAGCTCGCGAAACTCGCCAGCGTTCTTCACGCCGCGCAGGAAACCGACCATCTCGCCGATCGCCGACTTGAACGCCAGCTTGCGGGTGGTGATGGCCGGAAAGCCCTTCTGCAGGTCGAAGCGCAGCATGGCGCCCGGCAGGCTGATGGTGCGGATGCCGGTACGGTTACCCTGCAGGGTGCCGTTTTCGAGCACGTCACGGACCAGATCTAGATACTGTTTCATGGCTTACCTGTAGCTAGGACGGCAGGGGATCGCCCTGCCGTGGAAATTCAAACGGCGGCCTTGGCCGTGGGTTTGCGGTTATAGGCCCACCAGATCAGGCCGATGCCGCCGAGGATCATCGGCACGCAAAGCAACTGCCCCATGGTCAACCAGCCAAAGGCAAGGTAGCCAAGCTGGGCGTCGGGTACCCGCACGAATTCGACGATGAAGCGGAAAATTCCGTAGAACAGCGCGAACATGCCGGAAACTGCCATGGTCGGACGCGGTTTGCGCGAGTACAGCCAGAGAATCAGGAATAATGCCACACCTTCCAGGGCGAACTGGTACAGCTGCGACGGGTGACGTGGCAGCTGGGCCGGGTCGCTGAACGGCGGGAAGACCATGGCCCACGGCACGTCGGTGGCCTTGCCCCACAGCTCGGCATTGATGAAGTTGCCGATACGCCCGGCGCCCAGGCCAATCGGCACCAGTGGCGCGACGAAGTCCATCAGCTCGAAGAACGACTTGTTGTTGCGCTTGCCGAACCACAAGGCCGCGAGCATGACGCCGATGAAGCCGCCGTGGAACGACATGCCGCCCTTCCATACCTCGAAGATCAAGGTCGGGTTGGCCAGATAGGCGTGCAGGTCATAGAACAGCACGTAGCCCAGGCGACCACCGACAATCACCCCCATCGACAGCCAGAACACCAGGTCGGAGAGCTTCTCGCGGCTCCAGGTCGGGTCAAAGCGGTTGAGGCGACGCGAGGCCAGCAGCCAGGCGCCGCCGATACCGACCAGATACATCAGGCCGTACCAATGGATTTTCAGCGGACCCAGGGCCACGGCCACTGGATCGATCTGCGGGTAAGGCAGCATGGTGACTCCTCTCGTTAAAGCAAAAAGCTCAAGCCGACGCAGAACAGCAGCGCGGCAAACAGCCGTTTGAGCAAGCGTGGCGACAGTTTATGCGCCAGGCGCGCGCCGAAGCGGGCGAAAAACATGCTGGTCAGGGCAATGCCCAGCAGCGCCGGCAGGTACACGAAGCCCAGGCTGTGCGCCGGCAGATGCGGGTCATGCCAGCCCAGCCAGATGAAACTCAGGGCACTGGCCACGGCAATCGGGAAACCACAGGCCGACGAAGTCGCCACCGCCTGCTGCATGGGCAGGCTGCGCCAGGTCAGGAACGGCACGGTCAACGAGCCGCCGCCAATGCCGAAGATTGCCGAGGCCCAGCCGATCACGCTACCCGCAACCGTCAGCCCGGGCTTGCCGGGGATGCCGCGGCTGGCCTTGGGCTTGAGGTCCAGGGCCATCTGCACGGCGATCACCAGGGCGAACACGCCAATGATCTTTTGCAGCATCGGGCCCTGGATCGCCGAGGCGGTTTTGGCGCCGATACCGGCGCCGATCAGTATCCCCAGGGTCATCCAGACGAAGATCGGCCACTGCACCGCGCCCTTGCGGTGGTGCTCGCGAATGGCATTGACCGAGGTAAAGACAATGGTCGCCAGCGAAGTCCCCACCGCCAGGTGGGTCAGCACCGAAGCGTCGAAGCCTTGCACAGTGAAACTGAGCACCAGCACCGGCACGATGATGATGCCACCACCAACGCCGAACAGCCCGGCCAGCACGCCTGCGCAGGCGCCCAGCGCCAGATAGAGCACGAATTCCATTGCCGCCCCCCGTAAATTCAGTCCGGCATGGTAACGGAAGGTAGGCCTGCGGCTCTAGTGAAGACACATTAAGTCGATGGATCGCGTCGGACGCTATGGGTAGAGTGGGCAAAAACACAGAGGCCCACCTATGTGCCTGATCGTTTTTGCCTGGCGGCCGGGGCATGCCCAGCCGCTGATCGTCGCGGCCAACCGTGATGAGTTCTACGCCCGCCCCAGCCGTGTGCTGGGGGCCTGGGAGGATGCGCCCGGGGTTTACGCCGGGCGCGACCTGGAAGCCGGCGGCACCTGGCTGGGTGTCGGGCCCAATGGCCGCTTTGCGGCGCTGACCAATATCCGCGACCCGCATCAGCCCCAGGGCGCCCGGTCGCGGGGCGAGCTGGTGGCGGCGTTCCTGCGAGGTGAGCTGGGGGTCGAGGCTTATCTGGATCAGGTCGCCAGCCGTAGCCAGCAGTATTCGGGCTTCAACCTGCTGGTCGCCGATAACGCACAACTGGGTTACCTGAATGCCCGACAACCTACGCCGCAGGTGCTGGGCGAAGGGGTTTACGGCGTGTCCAATGCCGGGCTGGATACGCCCTGGCCGAAGCTGCTCAAGGCGCGGGCGGGGTTGCAGCAGCACCTGGCCGATCCGCAGCCCGAGCGCTTGCTGGAGCTGCTTGGGGATAACTTGCCGGCGGCGGACAGCGAGCTGCCGGAGACCGGCGTGGGGTTGGGGACCGAACGGTTGCTGTCGAGCGTGTTTATCGCCAGCCAGAACTACGGGACGCGGGCCAGTACGGTGCTGATTGTCGAGGCGGATGGTCGGCGGCGGTTGCTGGAGCGCAGTTTTGGGCCGCTCGGGGGGCATCTGGGGGAGGTGTGTTTGCAGGTCTGACGCTATCGCCGGCAAGCCAGCTCCCACAGGGTCGGTGAATGCAGGTCCATTGTGGGAGCTGGCTTGCCAGCGATGGGCTGCAAAGCAGCCCTAAAATCACAAGGCCTTGCCCACCCCGGGCCCGATCATCCGCGCCAGGCCCAGGTTCTTCAGGGCCAGCTGCAGCGAGCTGTGGATAACTTGCGGGTTGTCGATGCTCATGGCCTGGGCCAGCAACTCCTTGGACTTGCTCAGGCTGACCTGACGCAGCATCCACTTCACCTTGGGCAGGTTGGTGGCGTTCATCGACAGGCTGTCGAAGCCCATGGCCATCAACAGTACCGCTGCCGCCGGGTCACCGGCCATTTCACCGCAGATGCTCACCGGCTTGCCTTCGGCGTGGGCGTCGCGCACCACGTTCTGCAGGGCCTGGAGCACCGCCGGGTGCAGGTAGTCATAGAGGTCGGCGACGCGCGGGTTGTTGCGGTCCACCGCCAGCAAATACTGGGTCAGGTCGTTGGAGCCGACCGACAGGAAATCCACCTGGCGTGCCAGCTCGCGGGTCTGGTACACCGCAGCGGGGATCTCAACCATCACTCCCACCGGCGGCATCGGCACGTCGGTGCCTTCGTCGCGCACTTCGCCCCAGGCCCGATGGATCAGGTGCAGGGCTTCTTCGAGTTCGTGGATACCGGAAATCATCGGCAGCAGGATGCGCAGGTTGTTCAGGCCTTCGCTGGCCTTGAGCATCGCGCGGGTCTGCACCAGGAAGATTTCCGGGTGGTCGAGGGTGACGCGAATACCGCGCCAGCCGAGGAACGGGTTGTCTTCCTTGATCGGGAAGTACGACAGCGCCTTGTCACCGCCGATATCCAGGCTGCGCATGGTTACCGGCAGCGGGTGGAAGGCCGCCAGTTGCTCGCGGTAGATCGCCAGCTGCTCTTTTTCACTGGGGAAACGCTGGTTGATCATGAACGGTACTTCGGTACGGTACAGGCCGACACCTTCGGCGCCACGTTGCTGGGCGCGGGCGACATCGGCGAGCAGCCCGGTGTTGACCCACAGCGGCATGCGGTGGCCATCGAGGGTTACGCAAGGCAGTTCACGCAGGGCGTCGAGGCCCTGGGCCAGCTGGCGCTCTTCTTCGACCACTTCGGCGTACTGCTTGCGCAGCACTTCGCTGGGGTTGGTGTAGACCTCGCCCTTGTAGCCATCGACGATCATGTCGATGCCGTCGACCTTGGAGTACGGCAGGTCAACCAGGCCCATGACGGTCGGGATGCCCATGGCCCGGGCCAGGATAGCGACGTGGGAGTTGCCTGAGCCCAGTACCGAGACCAGGCCGAGCAGCTTGCCTTCCGGCACCTCGCCGAGCATCGCCGGAGTCAGTTCTTCACTGATCAGAATGGTGTTGTCGGGATAGACCAACGACAGCTGACGGGCCTCCTGCAGGTAGGCCAGCAGTCGCCGGCCCAGATCCTTCACGTCGGAAGCCCTCTCGCGCAGGTAGGCATCGTCCATCAGCTCGAAGCGATTGACGTGCTCGCCGACCACCTGGCGCAGCGCGCCCTGGGCCCACTGGCCGGTCTTGATCACCTGCACCACTTCACCGCCCAGGGCCGCGTCTTCGAGCATCATCAGGTAGACGTCGAACAGCGCGCGCTCTTCCGGGCGCAATTGGGTGGCGAGCTTGGCGGAGAGGTTGCGCATGTCTTCGCGCACCCCTTCCAGGGCGTTGTTGAATAGAAGCAGTTCGGCGTCGATGTCATCGACGGTCTTGTCCGGCACCACGTCGAGGTCGGCCGGCGGCAGCATGACCACCGCCTTGCCCACCGCAGCGCCGGGTGAACCGGGTACGCCGACGAATTTGGCCTCCTGGATACCCTTACCCTGACGGCCCAGGCCGCGGATCGAGCCGGTGGCCTCGGCGTGGGCGATAACCCCGGCGAGCTGCGCGCTCATGGTCACCAGGAAGGCTTCTTCGCCTTCATCGAACTGACGGCGCTCCTTTTGCTGGATGACCAACACCCCGACCACGCGGCGGTGGTGGATGATCGGTGCACCGAGGAAGGAGGCAAAACGCTCCTCGCCGGTTTCGGCGAAGTAGCGATAACGCGGGTGATCGGCGGCGTTTTCCAGGTTCAGCGGCTCTTCCCGGGTACCGACCAGGCCGACCAGGCCTTCGTTGGGGGCCATGCTGACCTTGCCGATCGAGCGCTTGTTCAAGCCCTCGGTGGCCATCAGCACGAAGCGGTTGGTCTCGGGATCGAGCAGGTAGACGGAGCAGACCTGACTGCCCATGGCCTCTTTTACGCGCAACACAATGATCCCCAACGCCGTCTTGAGATCCTTGGCGGAGTTAACTTCCTGGACGATCTTGCGCAGCGTATTGAGCATGGCTCGGGGTCGAACTCCGTCGTCAGTCGCGCGCCAGCAGGCGCGGGGCAAGCTCTTTGAGAGCGCGGCGGTAAACCTCGCGCTTGAATGTCACCACCTGGCCCAGCGGATACCAATAGCTGACCCAGCGCCAGCCGTCGAACTCCGGTTTACCGGTCAAGTCCATCCGCACCCGCTGCTCGTTGGAGACCAGGCGCAACAGGAACCATTTCTGTTTCTGGCCGATGCACAGCGGTTGGCTGTGGGTACGGACCAGGCGTTGGGGTAAACGATAACGCAACCAGCCACGGGTGCAGGCAAGAATTTCAACATCATCTCGCTCCAGCCCCACTTCTTCGTTCAGCTCGCGGTACAGGGCATCTTCCGGCGTTTCCTCGGGGTTGATACCTCCCTGGGGAAACTGCCAGGCATCCTGGTTGATCCGTCGAGCCCATAGCACCTGCCCAAGATCATTCGTCAGAATGATCCCGACATTGGGGCGAAAACCATCGGGGTCGATCACGGCAGCAACCTCGCAAACGCATGTCACGGCATTGTTCCACAAAGGTCACGAAGCCAGCAACGCGCCTGTTTACCTTATGTGCACCGTTGTGAAAAGTCCGTATTCTGTGGGACTTTTCAGATGTTATGCGAGTGACTTAAATGCGCCTGGCTTTATTCGATCTGGACAATACGCTCCTTGGTGGCGACAGCGACCACGCCTGGGGGGATTACCTGTGCGAACGCGGCATTCTCGACCCGGTCGAGTACCAGAACCGCAACGACGCTTTCTATCAGGACTACCTGGCCGGCAAGCTGGACCTCAGTGCCTACCTGAACTTCAGCCTGGAAATCCTCGCGACCACGGAAATCGCCCAGCTCGACGAATGGCATCGCGATTTCATGCGCGATTGCGTCGAGCCGATCATCCTGCCCAAGGCGCTGGCCCTGCTGAAGAAGCATCGGGATGCCGGCGACAAGCTGGTGATCATCACCGCCACCAACCGTTTCATCACCGGCCCGATCGCCAAACGCCTGGGCGTTCAGACCCTGCTGGCCACCGAATGCGAAATGGTCGACGGTCGTTTCAGCGGCCGCAGTACCGATATACCGTGCTTCCGTGAAGGCAAGGTGACGCGCCTGAACCGCTGGCTGCTGGAGAACGGCTATAGCCTGGATGACAGCTACTTCTACAGCGACTCGATGAACGACCTGCCACTGCTGGAAAAGGTCACAAACCCGGTGGCGGTCGACCCCGACCCGAACCTGCGTGCCGAAGCCCAGAAGCGCGGCTGGCCAGTGATCAGCCTGCGCGATTGATGCGTGAGTGGCCGCTGCCTCCCCGGCAGCGGCCTCAGCTTGGCTTGGCGACCATCATGTAGAAAATCACCATGAACGCCAGGAACGCCGGCCAGCCCAGGCCAAACCACCAGCGCATGTAGCTGGTCGCCTTCATCGGCATCGCCACACCGTCGCGCAAGGCCTGCTCGGCCAACCTGTGCACGCGAATCTGCAGCCACACCACCGGCAGCCAGCAGATGCCGGCAAACACGTACAAGCCAAAGCTCCACATCAGCCAGCTCTGGTGCGGCGGCCACCCGGCCAGCAACACCAGGCCGATGCCGCTCAATGGCTGGAACACCGCAGTGGTCGCGGTAAATGCCCAGTCGGCGAACACCAGGTGCTTGAAGGTCGTCGCGATTACCTCGACCTTGCCGGTACGCCAGGCGCGCAGGGCATAGTAGGCCGAACCGGCACCGAGGCCGAACAGAACGGTAGAAGACAGGATGTGCAGGGTTTTGAGCAGCAGGTAAGCACTCATCGACGCGGTTCAGTCCATAGAAGCCAAAGGGTAGCCACCATCATCACCAGGTTCTTGGCGACGGCAGCGTAGGGGTCAAACCAGTAATGCGGCAGCACCACGCTGATGATCAGCGTGTAGCCGAGCATCAACAGCAGTTGCGCCTGCAGCGCCCGGCGTCGCCAACGGCGCAGCAGCAGGCCGATGCCGAGGACGAAATCGCACAGTGAGCCGGCAATTACCGCCAGGGTTGCCGCAAAGCCTTGCAAACCGGCTTCGGCAAGAATACGCAGACCCCAGTCATGGCCAGGGCCAAGGCTGACCGCGGCAGTGCCCAGCCAGATCAGCACCAACACCGCCAGCATTAGCGGTCGTAACGCCAGCTGGCTGCTCTGGGCGGCGCTCGGCCAGGTTGCCAACCGCGAGGCCAGCGGCGCGCAGCGATAACCGCAGTGCCTGGCGAGGATATCGGGGTCGGCGCAATTGTCGCGCCGGGCCATGCGCAGGCTCTGGCTGTTCAATGCCCGCCAGCCGAGGCGATCGCCAAGCCAGACCGCAGGCCGAGCGAGCATTGACGGCACTTCAAGGTAGCGGGCTGGCGCCCAGCCCTGTGCCGCACGCAGGCTATCCAATACTTGGGCCAAGGTCATTTGCTGCGGGCCGACCAACGGCACGACGCAGGGCTGCGCCGGCCACTGTCGCATCAGCGCCAGCACCGCCGCACTCAGGTCGTCGATGTGCAGGGGTTGCAACTGCGCCTTGAGGCCCAGCAGCGCAATCATTGGCCAGGGTGACAAGCGCGCCAGCCACTGGCTGCTGGTGCCGCCGGCCCCGAGCAGCAGCGACGGGCGCAGCACCACGGCCGGAATGCCCAGCCCTAACAGGTAATCATCTGCACGCGCCTTGCTGGCCAAAAAGGGCACATCCGCCTGTTCACCGGCGCCCAGCGCAGAAATCTGCAAAACCCGCACGCCACGCTGCGCCGCCAGGTCGAACAGCGCCCGGGTGCCAATGTCCTGGGTTCGCGACAGCTGGCCTTCCTGGGTGCTGAGCACACCGGCGGCATTGATCAGCAGGTCGATACCGGCGGGAAGCGCATAGGCCGTTGGCTCCAGCGCCAGCCGGTCGAGGTCGAGGATTTGCCAGGTAACCCCGGGCAGCGACGCTGGCTGCGCATGGCGGCTGGTCGCGAAAACCTGATGGCCAGCCATGTGCAAGGCCTGCAGAAGATGGCGGCCAACGAACCCCGTGGCCCCCACCAGTAACACCTTCATGACGATCCTTATCGTTTAAACCGGCTTGGCACCCATCAGCCCGGCGATGGCGATGAAACACACACCACTGAACACTGCCAGCGCCAGGGTGAATTTCGGGTTGCCCACGGTCGGCGCCGTGCGCAGGCGGTTGACCCGCACCAGCAGCCAGAACCAGCTGAACGCACCGACGGTGTAGATCACGCTGGAACCCAGCACCCAGGTCTGGCCCAACGGCCAGCCGATCAGGTGTACCAGCCACCAGCCGGTGAACGGCATGCTCACCAGGCAAATGCCCATCAACAGCCAGACAAACACCAGCGGCCGAGCCATCAGCCGCGTGTGGGCACTGGCATCACCCTTGCGGCGCGCGATAAAGGCCCAGATCGCCAGCCCCAATGCGCTGCCCAGCAGCAACACGGTGGCCAGAATGTGGGCGGTTTTCAGGGTCGTCAGCAGTTCCATTTCTTTTATCTTCCTCAGGCATTGCCCAAAAGCGTAGACGCTCAGCCCAGGAACAGCCGGTACGCCGGGTTATCGGTTTCGTCCCAGTATGGGTAGCCGATCTTGGCCAGCGCCGCCGGCACCAGATGGCGCTCATCATCCGGCACCTGCAGGCCGGCGACCACGCGACCATCGGCCGCGCCGTGGTTGCGGTAGTGGAACATCGAGATGTTCCAGCGCCCACCCAACTTGTTGAGGAAGTTGAACAGCGCACCCGGGCGTTCGGGAAACTCGAAACGCAACACCAGCTCATCGCTGACCCGCGCCGCATGGCCGCCGACCATATGGCGGATGTGCAGCTTGGCCAGTTCGTTATCGGTCAGGTCGAGGACCGGGAAGCCTTGCTCGGTCAGGCTCTGGATCAGCGCACTGCGCGGGTCGGTATCCGGATGGGTCTGCACACCGACGAAGATGTGCGCCTCGCCGTCGGCATGGTAGCGGTAGTTGAATTCGGTGATCTGGCGCTTGCCCACCGCCTCGCAGAAGGCCTTGAAGCTGCCGGGCCGCTCGGGGATGGTCACGGCGATGATGGCTTCACGGCCCTCCCCCAGTTCGGCACGCTCGGCGACATGGCGCAGGCGGTCGAAGTTGACGTTGGCGCCGGAATCGATGGCGACCAGGGTCTGCCCGGTCACCCCGTTGAGTTCGACGTACTTCTTGATCCCGGCAACGCCCAAGGCGCCGGCAGGTTCGGTGATCGAGCGGGTATCGTCGTAGATATCCTTGATTGCCGCGCAGATCTCGTCGGTACTGACGGTGATCACGTCATCGACATACTGCTTGCAGATGTCGAAGGTGTGCTGACCGATCTGCGCCACTGCCACACCGTCGGCAAACAGCCCGACCTGCGGCAGTACCACACGCTCACCCGCTGCCATGGCGGCCTGCAGGCAGTTGGAGTCGTCCGGCTCGACGCCGATCACCTTGATCTGCGGGCGCAGGTACTTCACGTAGGCCGCGATGCCGGCAATCAGGCCGCCGCCGCCAACCGGAACGAAGATCGCATCCAGCTGCCCCGGGTGCTGACGGAGGATCTCCATGGCCACGGTGCCCTGCCCGGCGATGGTGAGCGGATCGTCATAGGGGTGGATGTAGACGAAGCCCTTTTCGTCCACCAGCTTCAGCGAGTACGCCAGCGCTTCCGGGAACGTATCACCATGCAGCACCACCTTGCCGCCGCGCGAACGCACGCCTTCGACCTTGATCTCGGGGGTGGTCTTGGGCATCACGATGGTGGCCTTGATCCCCAGCTCACGGGCCGCCAGGGCCACGCCCTGGGCATGGTTGCCGGCCGATGCGGTGACCACGCCACGGGCCAGTTCTTCAGCACTGAGCTGGGCCAGTTTGTTGTAGGCACCGCGAATCTTGAACGAGAACACCGGCTGCAAGTCTTCACGCTTGAGCAGGATGTTGTTGCCCAGGCGCTTGCTCAGCTGGCCGGCGGTCTGCAACGGGGTTTCGACGGCAACGTCGTAAACGCGCGAGGTGAGGATCTTCTTGACGTACTGTTCGAGCATCGGGAAAGCATCACTGAGCGGTTGGGCGAGGTTTGCGAGTCTACCCCAGCGCCCTGTCGGGCGACCACAGCAAGCCAGGGGTTTTAGCCGCTATACTACGCGCCTTCACGATACTCCTCCCCGCTTCGGAGCCCGCATGACCCAGGACCAACTCAAACAGGCTGTCGCCCAGGCCGCTGTCGATTTCATTCTGCCCAAGCTCGACGACAAGAGCATCGTCGGCGTCGGCACCGGTTCGACCGCCAACTGCTTCATCGACGCCCTGGCCAAGCACAAGACCGCCTTCGACGGCGCCGTGGCCAGCTCCGAAGCGACCGCTGCACGCCTGAAAGGTCATGGTATTCCGGTGTATGAGCTGAACACCGTCAGCGACCTGGAGTTCTACGTTGATGGTGCCGACGAAAGCGACGAACACCTGAACCTGATCAAGGGCGGTGGCGCGGCCCTGACCCGCGAGAAAATCGTTGCCGCCGTGGCCAAGACCTTCATCTGCATCGCCGACGCCAGCAAGCTGGTGCCGGTACTGGGCGCCTTCCCGTTGCCGGTCGAAGTGATTCCAATGGCCCGCAGCCACGTGGCGCGCCAGCTGGTCAAGCTGGGGGGCGACCCGGTGTACCGCGAGGGTGTGCTGACCGATAACGGCAACATCATTCTCGATGTGCACAACCTGCAGATCACCAACCCGGTCGAGCTGGAAAGCCAGATCAATGCGATTGTCGGCGTGGTCACCAATGGCCTGTTCGCGGCGCGGCCGGCGGATCTGCTGTTGCTGGGGACTTCGGAAGGGGTCAAGAGCCTCAAGGCCTGAGGTGTCTGACTCAGGGCGGCTTTGCAGCCTATCGCTGGCAAGCCAGCTCCCACAGGTTCTGCTTGTGGGAGCTGGCTTTCCAGCGATGAAGTTTACTCGGCTGGCTTCTTGAACACGTAAAACAGGTTCGGCTCGCTGACCAGGTAAATGGTCCCGGCATCGTCCATGGCGATACCTTCGGCCTGCGGCACGCTCTTCTTCAGGCCCTGAAAGCCCTTGCGCAACGACAAGGTGCTCAGCGGCTTGCCCTGCACATCCAGCTCCAGCACCAGCTGCGATTCATCCGACAGCGCCAGCAAGTGGCCGCTGCGCTCATCGAACTGCAAGCTCGACAGGTCACGCACAAACAACCGCGAATCACGCTTCTGGTCCTGCACCACATGCACCGCATACGGTTGCTCGGGGTTGTCATGGGGGAAGCCATGCACCTCGTAGATCAGCATCGGGTCACGCTCCTTGGCCACGAACAGGCGCTTGCCGGCCGAGTCGTAGGCCAGGCCTTCAAAGCCTTTGTTGCCATTGAGGCCGATACCCAGGGTCAGTTGTTCGGCATCCTTGGCATCGAGAAAGGGCGTGTTGTCGTTCAGGCGCACGCGAATCAGACGCTGCTCGCGCTCATCGGTGATCACGTAGCTGTTGGGGCCGACGTACTCCACCGCCTCCGGGTCGCCAAAGCCGGTCAGCGGCACCCGGCGCAGGATACGCCCGTCCAGTGACAGCTCGATCAGCTCGGAGCGCTTGTTGGTCACGGTAAACAGGCTGTTGCGGTCGGGGTCGAAGGTCAGCGCCGAGATATCGTCGTCCAGGCCTTCGACAGGTTGAGCCTCCAGCACCACCTGGTACTGGTCCAGGCCAATGCTCTGCTCGAACGGCTGCCACCAGGTCTTGAGGTTGAACCAGCCGCGCTCGAACAGGCGGTACTGCTGCCCGGCCGCGGTGACCAGAAGCAAGCCGAGCAGGCTCAAAACCAGGAAAATCAGGGGCAGGCGAATGTAGCGACGCATTCAGGTGGACTCAGTAAGTGACAGCCTGAATCTTCCCACACTCAACTGAAGTGAAACTTAATCCTGAAGTAGGAAAAGTCTGAAATCAGGGCTTGTTAAAACGATAGAACAGGTTCGGCTCACTGACGATGTACAGCGTGCCTTTGTCGTCCATCGCCACGCCTTCGGCTCGCGGGATACGCTTGTTCAAGCCATTGAAACCGCCCAGCAGAGTCATGAAGCTGACCTGCTCGCCCTTCTCGTTCAGCTCCAGCAGCATGTTCGAGTCAGCGGACAGCACCAGCAGGTGCCCGGTACGCGGATCGACGCCCAGGGCCGAGAGGTTGCGCAGGTCCAGCTCGTCGCTTGGCAGCGGCTGCTTGTCGCCAGTCAGTGGGCTATGGCCGTCGCTGCTCCAGGTGAACAAGGCCGGCGGCCGCTCTTCACCAAGGATGATGCGCTGTTGCATAGGGTCCCAGGCCACGGCTTCGAAGGCTTTGTTCTGGTTTTCCGAAGGGCCGAGGTCGTATTGCGGGAAATCGGCGATGTTCAGCGATTGGGTGTCGGCATTGAGGGTGACGATGGTCATCTTGTGATCGCGCTCGTCGACAATCGCCAGGCGCCCGCCCTCCAGCACTGCAACCCCTTCAGGATTGCTCCAGCCCACCAGCGGCATTTTGCGCAGCACGTCGCCTTCAAGGGTCAGCTCAACCAGAAAGGGATTCTTGCCCATGACGGCGAACAAGGTTTTGCTCACCGGGTTGTAGGACAGGTCAGAAGCTTCATCATCCTCCATGCCCGGCAGCACCTTGGCATCGATATTGACCTGGTAATCCGGCAACCAGATGCTGGCCTGCTGCTCGACCTTGCTTTCGAAACGCTCCTGCAACCAGAGCAAGCCACGGTCATCCCAATGCATGGCAATCGCCACGCCGTAGCCGATGATTGCCGCGGCTGCCGCCCAGGTGGACCAGCGCAAGGCCAGGCCACGTTTGCGCGCAGGCGGCACGGAATTGCTCGAAGGTAGGGGAGTGGCCATGAAGTTTTGCTCTTTTTGCCAGTTGATATCACGTAACCGGCGCGTTCGCAGAGCCAGGTCCGCACGCATTATCCGGATCGGTTGTGAAAAAAATGGCAAAACCGACAAGCCGCATGGCAGCCGACAATACTGGCTGCCATGCCAACAGGTTAAAGCACCTGGCTTTCGAAACGGCTGACGCCTGGCAGCTCCACCACCAGCTTGTCGCCCGGATTGAGCGGGCCAACCCCGACCGGGGTACCGGTGAGAATCACATCACCGGCCATCAGCGAGAATTGCGTGGCCATGTGCTGGATCATCGGCACGATCGGGTTGAGCATCAGTGCGCTGTTGCCGTCCTGGCGCACTTCGCCGTTGAGGGTCAGGCGGATGCCAATGTCGGTCAGGTCTTCAAAGGCGCTGACCGGCACGAACGGCGGCAGCACGCAGGCGCCATCGAAGCACTTGGAGCGCTCCCACGGCAGGCCTTTTTCCTTCAGCTGTGCCTGCAGATCGCGCAGCGTCAGGTCCAGGGCCGGGGCGAAGCCGGAGATAGCGTCGAGCACTTCTTCTACGGTCGGGTTGGTAGACAGCGACTTGCCGAGCAACACGGCAATTTCTGTCTCGTAATGCACCGAACCGCGCTCAGTCGGGATCTTGAAGCCGCTGTCGAGCGGCACCACACAACTGCCCGGTTTGATGAACAACAGGGGTTCGGTCGGGATCGGGTTATCCAGCTCTTGGGCGTGCTCGGCATAGTTGCGCCCGATGCACACCACCTTGCCCAGGGGAAAGTGAATACGCGTGCCGTCTACATACTGGTGCTGATAGCTCATTGCCGACTCCTGGCGCTATTGGATGCTCTTGTGCCTGTGGCTTACTCGACAGCGAAGATCTTGCCCGGGTTCATGATCCCGTTGGGGTCGAACGCCGCCTTCACTGCTTTCATGTATTCGATCTCAACCGGCGAGCGACTGTAGGTCAAGTAATCGCGCTTGGTCATGCCCACGCCGTGCTCGGCAGAGATCGAGCCGTTGTACTTCTCGACGGTCTCGAACACCCACTTGTTCACCGTCGCGCACTTGGCAAAGAATTCGTCCTTGCTCAGGTTCTGCGGCTTGAGGATATTCAGGTGCAGGTTGCCGTCGCCGATATGGCCGTACCAGACCACTTCGAAATCCGGGTAGTTATCCGCGACGATCGCGTCAATATCCTTGAGAAACGCCGGCACTTTCGACACGGTCACCGAAATATCGTTCTTGTACGGGGTCCAGTGCGAGATGGTTTCGGAGATGAACTCGCGCAGCTTCCACAGGTTCTGCAACTGCTGTTCGCTCTGGCTCATGACCCCGTCCAGCACCCAGCCCTGCTCCACGCAGTGCTCGAACGTGGCCAGGGCGTCATTGGCCACCTCCTCGTTGCTGGCTTCGAACTCCAGCAATACATAGAACGGACAGTCGGTCGCGAACGGCGCCGGCACGTCGCCGCGGCCCATGATCTTGGCCAGGGCCTTGTCGGAGAAGAACTCGAAGGCGGTCAGGTCGAGCCTGGCACGAAACGCGTGCAGCACCGGCATGATCGAGTCGAAGTCCGGCGTACCGAGGACCATGGCCGTGAGATTGTTCGGCGCCCGGTCCAGGCGCATGGTGGCCTCGACCACAAAACCCAGGGTGCCCTCGGCGCCAATGAACAGCTGACGCAGGTCGTAGCCGGTGGCGTTCTTGATCAGGTCCTTGTTCAGCTCGAGCACATCGCCCTTGCCGGTGACGACCTTGAGGCCGGCGACCCAATTGCGGGTCATGCCGTAGCGAATAACCTTGATTCCGCCGGCATTGGTGCCGATATTGCCGCCAATCTGACTGGAACCTGCCGAAGCGAAGTCCACCGGGTAATACAACCCCTTTGCTTCGGCGAAATCCTGCAACTGCTGGGTAATCACCCCCGGCTGACAGACCACCGAGCGGTCGAATTCGTTGAAATCGAGAATCTGGTTCATGTAGTCGAAAGCCACGACCACTTCGCCATTAGCCGCTACCGCCGCTGCCGACAGCCCGGTTCGGCCGCCCGACGGCACCAGGGCGACCTTGTGCTGATTGGCCCAGCGGACAATAGCCTGAACCTGCTCGATGCTCTTGGGGAAGACGATGGCCGAAGGCGCCGGCGCGAAGTGCTTGGTCCAGTCCTTGCCGTAAGCGTCAAGGGAGGCCGCGTCGGTCAGCACCTTACCGGGCTCTACCAGAGTCATCAGTTCATCAATCAGCGCAAGATCGGTCATCGATAGAACTCTCGAACTATTCATAGTCACCCTGAGCACACTTCACGTCCCAGGGATGGGCGTATCGGGGGGTACTCATGCTAGCATACGCCCCCCGCTGATCGTGCTTCAGGCCGATGCTGCGAGAGCTTCACTTCCCTGCCATTTTTCTCCGGGACACAGGTTTACGCAGATGAGCAAGACTTCTCTCGATAAGAGCAAGATCAAGTTCCTTCTTCTCGAAGGCGTCCACCAATCCGCCGTGGACGTCCTCAAGGCCGCCGGGTATACCAGCATCGAGTACCTCACCGGTTCTCTGCCCGACGCTGAGTTGAAAGAAAAGATCGCTGATGCCCACTTCATCGGCATCCGCTCGCGCACTCAACTGACCGAAGAGGTTTTCGACTGCGCCAAGAAACTGGTCGCTGTCGGCTGTTTCTGCATCGGTACCAACCAGGTTGACCTGAACGCCGCTCGTGAGCGCGGTATCGCCGTGTTCAACGCGCCGTACTCCAATACCCGTTCGGTGGCCGAACTGGTGCTGGCCGAAGCGATCCTGCTGCTGCGCGGCATCCCCGAGAAAAACGCTTCCTGCCACCGTGGTGGCTGGATCAAGAGCGCGGCCAACTCCTTCGAGATCCGTGGCAAGAAGCTGGGCATCGTCGGCTACGGCTCGATCGGTACCCAACTGTCGGTCCTGGCCGAAGGCCTGGGCATGCAGGTGTTCTTCTTCGACCCGCTGACCAAGCTGCCATTGGGCAACGCTACCCAGGTCACCAGCCTGCACGAGCTGCTGGGCCTGGCCGACATCGTCTCGCTGCACGTGCCTGAGCTGCCATCCACCCAATGGATGATCGGCGAGAAAGAAATCCGTGCGATGAAGAAGGGCTCGATCCTGATCAACGCCGCCCGCGGTACCGTGGTCGAGCTGGATCACCTGGCTGCGGCCATCAAGGACAAGCACCTGATCGGCGCCGCCATCGACGTGTTCCCGGTCGAGCCACGCTCCAACGACGAGCAGTTCGAAAGCCCGCTGCGCGGCCTGGACAACGTGATCCTGACCCCGCACATCGGCGGTTCCACCGCTGAAGCCCAGGCCAACATCGGTCTGGAAGTGGCCGAGAAGCTGGTCAAGTACAGCGACAACGGTACTTCCGTGTCGTCGGTCAACTTCCCTGAAGTGGCCCTGCCGGCGCACCCGGGCAAGCACCGTCTGCTGCACATCCACGAAAACATTCCGGGTGTACTCAGCGAAATCAACAAAGTGTTCGCCGAAAACGGGATCAACATCTCCGGTCAGTTCCTGCAGACCAACGAGAAAGTCGGTTACGTGGTGATTGACGTTGACGCCGAGTACTCGGACCTGGCGCAAGAAAAACTGCAACAGATCAAGGGCACCATCCGTTCCCGCGTTCTGTTCTAAGTTTTCCGTGCGACAAAAAAGGGAGGCCGTGATGGCCTCCCTTTTTTATGCCCGCCTTACTTGACGGTAACGGTGATCTTCTTCGACTCGACACTCGGCTTGAACGGCACGTGGAACTTGTCGCCCAGCACCAGTTGCAGGGTGTGCTGGCCCGGGGTCAGGGTCAGTTGGACTTCGGTCTGCGCCTTGCCGAAGTGCAGCACTTGCGGGCCCGCCGGCAGCGGTGCGTTGTTTTCCGGCAGCAGGCTGGTTGGCAGCACCTGGTCGGCCGCAGGCTGCTTGTCGACATCCACCAGCAAGTGGTGGTGGCCGGTATGCGGAGTAGCATCACCTGCCGGTTTGAGCTCCATGCCCTCGATGCCGAACTTGACGGTGAAGGTCTTGTCGACCGTAGCGCCATCGGCCGGGGAAACGATGAAGACCTTGGCGTCTTTTGGCGGCTCTTGGCTTTTCAGGCCATCGGCGGCCGCGGCAAAGGCCGAGACACCCATCAGCAATCCGGCGACGGCTGCACGCGAAAATAGGCTTTTCATTCACTTCTCCTGTGTTTTACTTCAATAACGTTTGCCACTGAACGAACGGCAACGGTGGATTACCATAGTCCAAATGCGTCAAAACATGTTTAACAACGGGAGAGAAAAAATTTCGCCGCCGGTTAAACATCCTCCACCTGACGTGGTCCTAAGTTGTGCTCGACCGTGACAACAACAGAAAGTCGCGGCGACTCGATTTCACTGCCAAGCATTCAAGGGGCTTAAATGCGTTTTGCCATTGGGGTACTACTTGCCACCCTCCTCAGCCCATGGGCACAGGCCGAGCTGATCGACGACGTCAATGACCGCGGCGAACTGCGCATTGCCGTAGAAGCCAACATGGCGCCGTTCAACTTCAAGGACAAGGACGAGAAACTGAGCGGTTTTGAAGTCGAACTTGGGCAATTGCTGGCCAATGAGCTTGATCTGCGCGCCGACTTTGTCGTGGTTGAATCCAAGGATTTGCTGGCAGGTGTTGAAAGCGGTAGCTACGACATCGCAATCAACCACGTCGCCGCCACCCCGGAACTCAAGGAGCGCCTGGATTTCAGCGAACCCTACGCCTACTCCAGCGCCCAGTTGATTGTACGCAAGGAGGAAAAACGCCCGCTGAGCACCCTTCAAGCGCTCAAGGGCCATAGCCTGGGCGTCGTTCAGGGCAGCCAGTTCGCTGAGCAGGCGCGAGTGGTTGAAGGCGTGGACCTGCGCAGCTACCCGGATGCATCGCAGCCGATCAAGGATGTGGCCAACGACCAGATCGATGCCGCCATCAGCGACCGTTTGCTGGTGCCTTATGCCATTCGCGACAGCCAGCAGCCCGTAAGCAAAGGCGCCACGGTCGGCCCGACTCTGAGCCTGGCGATTCCGTTCCAGAAGGGTAACCCCGCGTTCCAGAGCGCTGTGGATAACGCCCTGCAACGAATCAAGGCCGATGGCCGGCTGAGCGAGTTGTCGCAGAAGTGGTTCGGGATGGATGCGAGCAAGCCGCCGAAGTAATCGATAGGGGCTGCTTTGCAGCCCATCGCTGGCAAGCCAGCGCCCACAGGTACTGCAAGCACTGGACCTTGTGGGAACTGGCTTGCCAGCGATGAGGCCTGCAGATCAAAGTTGCTTTAACGCCAACTCCGCCGCCTCAAGCTCCAGCTCACTGAACACCTGTAGCCCCTCCCGGCGCAGCAGCGCCGTGGTCACGCCCTCGCCCGCCACTTTGGTGCCGCTGAACGTTCCGTCATAAGTCAGCGCATTGCCGCACGACGGGCTGCCGGACTTGAGCACGGCAATCCGGATGCCATGGCGGCGCACCAGCGCCAGCGCCAGCTGCGCCCCGGCCAGGAACTGCGCACTGACATCCTCGCCCGTGACCGTCAGTACCTGTCCATCACCCTCAAGCACCGCCGCCCCCTGCCCACCGGGAATCTCTGCCGGCGGCCGTGGCGTTGGCAAGCCGCCCGCCACTTCAGGGCACAATGGCACCACACGCCCTTCGGCCTGCCACTGCTGGAGCAAATCCGGATGGCCACTGGCGCGCCCGTCATAGCGCACCGGCTGGCCGAGCAGGCAAGCACTGACCAGGACCTTGTGCATCTCAGAACGGCTCGTTGCCACGGCGGCGGAACCAGCCGGTAAGCGACAGGCGATCGCGCCGAGCCGGCAGCACCTCATGGGGGACTTCGCCGGACAGGAACACCACCAGGCACCCACCGATCGGCTGCACGTCATGCTCGACGTCGCCCCTGAGGGTCATGCGCAACTGACCACCGTGTTCGGGCTGCCAGCCCTCGTTGAGGTAGATCACTGCCGAGACCATGCGCCGGTCGTCATCGCGAAAGCGGTCGACGTGCTTGCGGTAGAAAGCACCAGGCGGATACAGGGCGAAATGGCACTCGAAGTCCTCAAGGCCGAGGAACAAGCCGCGATTAAGGGCTACGCGCAGGCTGTTCATAAGCTCGAGGTAGTGGTCGCAAGGCTCGGCCTGGCCGGGTTCCAGCCACTGGATATGGTCGCCACGGATGCCCTCGCGGACCTCCTGGGCAACGCCCCGGCCCACGGCTGCTGGCGCAAGCTCGCCCTCGGCGGCGCGTTTGCGGCACTCGGCCGCCAGCGCCAGGGTCAGCGGCTCTGGAAGAAAGGTATCTTGCTGCGACCAGCCACGGGTGGCCAGGTCGTCGACGATGCGCAACAGCAGGGGGTCATCAGGGGATATGTGCATGTCGCGCATAGTATCGATCTGCCGCGAAATCCGACAGCGCCACTTGGCCGAGAGTGTGCAATGGCTTCTCGACAAAGCCCCGCCATGGCAAGGACAATAGCGCCCTGCCGACAGGAGTCCTGAATGCGCCGTTTGTTTTTACTGCTGATGATGATCTGCACCACGCCTGTCTGGGCAGACAGCCTCGACCAACTCTACAAGGTCGCCGGCTGGCCCGAGCAGCGCGCCCACTTTACCGATGCCCTCGATGCCGCCCAGCAGCGCTATCGCAGCAGCCTGCCGCCTGCGGTTTACCAGGCGCTGGTCAACAACAGCAATCAGCGCTTCCAGGCCCAGGCCGTGGACAAACGCGCTGAGGCCCAGTTGCGCGCCAACCTCAGCGACCCTGCCCCGGCCCTGGCCTTTTTCCAGTCGCCGCTGGGGCGCAAGATCGTCGCCGCCGAACTGCTTGCCACGCGTCGCGATCAGTTGGCCAAGAACGCCAAGGGCTTGCCCAAGGTCCAGGCCAGCGACAACCGTCTGCTGATCATCGGCCACCTGGCCCAGGCCCTGCCTGCCCGTGAAGCCGGCGCCGAAGTGAGCCTGGCAATCGCCGGGGTCGCCGCCGACAGCCTTAGCCAGATGATCCCCGGCCTGCTCGGTGGCGGCCAGGCCCAGGGCCTGCTCGACGGCCAGCGCCAGCGCCTGATGGAGCAGATCGGCAGCGAGCTGAACAACACCCTGCTGTACGTCTACCGCGACCTGTCCGATGCCGAGCTGGAAGCGTTCGCCACCTTTGCCGAGTCAGCCGAGGGCAAGGCTTACTACAAGGCAGCCCTGGCGGCGATTCGCGCCGGCCTTGCGGTTGGCCAGGACACCTCGCAACTGCAGTGATCAGCCCAGGCGCTGGTCGATGAAATCAAAGTAGCGCGCGCGGATCGCTGGCAGTTCGTTGGCCAGGTGATGCCGCGCTTCGGGAATCATCAGGATCCGCGGCGCGGCGAATTTCTCCCCCAGCACCTTGAGGTTGTACGGCCAGTCGACGGTCATGTCCGACTCGCCCTGGATGATCAGCGGCTGGCGCGGGCTGACCGGCGCCGCTTCAATGCGCTTGACCCAATCGAGCAACGCCCCCACCCAGGCCGTCGGCAAGCACCGTGGTTGCAACGGGTCGGCCAGCAGGAACGGCAGGAAGGTCGGGTCGTTGCTGTTCTCGCTGAAGCGCCGCTCGATGCCGTTGACGAAAGGACTGAGCACCCGGTAGCTGAACTTCGACCAGCGCCACGCACGTGGCCGTACCAGCGGCGCGAGCAGGATCACCTCGCCCTGGGCCGGGCTCTCGGCACCGCGATGCAGCAGGTGGTCGACGACGATCGCGCCGCCGGTGCTCTGCCCAAACAGATGCCAGGGCTGCGGCAGGTTCAAGCCGCGCGCCTGCTCGAACAGCGCTTGCAGCACCTGCTGATAGGCACTGAAATCATCGATGCTGGCCCGCTCGCCACTGGACAGCCCGTGCCCCGGCAGGTCGCAGGAGATCACCGCATACTGCTGATCCAGCGCCCAATCGATGACATGCCGGTACAGGCCCATGTGGTCATAAAAGCCGTGCAGCAAAATCAGGGTCGCCACTGGCGCTGCCGGCAGCCACACCTGGCCGACCACCTCGAAACCGGCGACGTCGAAGCGTCCCAGCCAGATCTGCGGCACGGCGTCACGAGCGGGCAGGTCCAAGCCATAAAAGCGCTGATAGGCCTGGGCCTGCGTCGACAGTGGCTGCCGCGCCGCCAGGGAAGACAGGCTGGCACGTAGGGAGTCGGGCTGAAATGACGCGGGCATAAAAGATTTCCAGACGCAAAAGCGGGTTATTGACCTGTGATATTCATCTGTCGCCGCCAGCATGGCAAGCTAGGCGACTTTTTTCGGACATTGCCCACATGCCCCGCTCGCCCGCCAAAACCCTGCTTGGCCTGTTACTCGTCGCGCTCTGCGGCGCTGGCCTGTGGTGGGCCTACGACAGCTTCCAGAGCCGCTACCTGCGCACCTTCGACAACCAGACCGCGCTGTTTTCCGGCGACCGCCTGCAACTGCCGACGAGCCTTGCCGGCCCCGGGCCGATCCGCCTGGTGCACTTCTGGGACCCGGCCTGCCCGTGCAACGTCGGCAACCAACAGCACCTGGCTGAATTGATCGAGCACTTCGGCCCCCAGGGCGTCGAGTTCTATGTGGTGCAAAAACCCGGGACCCGCGGCCAACTGCCCGCCACCCTGAGCGCGCTCAAACCGCTGAGCGCGCTGCCCGGCGCCGAACACCTGCCGGCCACCCCGGGCGTGGCGATCTGGGACCGCAACGGCCAGTTGGCCTACTTCGGCCCTTACAGCGAAGGCGCGACCTGCAACTCAAGCAACAGCTTCATCGAACCGATCCTGCTGGCCCTGAGCCAGGGCCGGGCAGTCAACGCCACCCACACCATGGCGGTAGGCTGCTACTGCCCCTGGCAGCCCTAGCGCACTCGCGCAGGATTGCCCACCACGGTGGCGCCAGCCGGTACATCGCGAGTCACCACACTACCGGCACCGATCACGGCGTTATCACCCACCGTCACCCCCGGCAGAATGATCGCGCCGCCGCCGATCCAGACGTTGTTGCCGATCTTCACCGGCCGCCCGCTTTCCAGGCCGCTGCGGCGCAGCTCCGGGTCCAGCGGGTGGTCGGCGGTGTAGATCTGCACTGCCGGGCCGATCTGGCAGTCATCGCCGATGCTCACCGGGGTGACGTCGAGGATCACGCAGTTGAAGTTCATGAACACGTTGGCGCCCACGCTGATGTTGTAGCCGTAGTCGCAGTAGAACGGCGGGCGAATCACCGCCCCGTCGCCGACCTCGCCGAAATGCTCGACCAGCAGGCCGTGGCGCTGCTCATTAAGCAGCTCGGCGCTGTTGTTGTAACGCTGCATCCAGTGCTTGTTGGCAATCTGCTCGGCCTGCAGCTGCGGGCAACTGGCGTGATAGAGCTGGCCGCTGAGCATCTTCTGCTTTTCACTGAGATTCATCAGTCCCTCCTGTGGGGCTATCCTCTGTCCGATTTTACCGCGATGATCGGAGCACAAGATCCGCTAAAAGCACAAGGAGTCACGATGAAGCGCAGCCTGACCTTCCTCGCCGTGGTCATTGCCGCGGCCGCTGGCGGCGGTTACTGGTACGTGCACGACAAGCTGCCGCAACGCCAGGGCGAGGTCATCCTGAGCCATCTGCAAGCGCCGGTCAGCGTGCGCTATGACACCCGCGGCGTGCCGCATATCCAGGCGCAGAACGAGGCCGACCTGTACCGCGCCCTGGGCTATGTGCACGCCCAGGATCGCCTGTTCCAGATGGAGGTCATCCGCCGCCTGGCCCGGGGCGAGCTGGCCGAGATCCTCGGCAGCAAGCTGGTGGGTACCGACGCCCTGTTCCGCAGCCTGCGCATTCGCGAGCAGGCCGAGCTGTATGTCGAGCGCCAGGACAAGCACTCGCCGGCCTGGCTTGCCCTGCAAGCCTACCTGGAGGGCGTCAATGCCTGGCAGGACAGCCATCCCAAGCCGATGGAGTTCGACGCGCTGGGCATCAAGCCGCGCCCCTTCACCGCACAGGACACCCTGAGCATCGCCGGCTACATGGCCTACAGCTTTGCCGCGGCGTTTCGCACGGAACCTGCACTGACCTACATCCGTGACCAGTTGGGTGCCGAGTACCTGAAGATCTTCGACCTGGACTGGAACCCGCAAGGTGCCCTGGCCAGCAAGCCAGCCCTGGCCGCCAACGACTGGCGGAGCCTGCAACAGCTGGCGCAACGCAGCCAGCAAGCCCTGAGCGAGGCCGGCATTCCCCAGTACGAAGGCAGCAACGCCTGGGCGCTTTCCGGCAGCCGCACCCGCAGTGGCAAGCCGCTGCTGGCCGGCGATCCGCATATCAGCTTTGCCGTGCCGTCGGTGTGGTACGAGGCGGAACTGAGCGCGCCCGGCTTCAACCTCTACGGCTATCACCAGGCGCTGAACCCCTTCGCATCGCTGGGCCACAACCGCGACTTCGGCTGGAGCCTGACCATGTTCCAGAACGATGACGTCGACCTGATCGCCGAACAGGTCAACCCCGACAACCCCGAACAGGTGAAGATCAACGGCCAGTGGCAGACCCTGACCCAGACCCAGGCACAGATCGCGGTGAAGAACGAGGCGCCGGTGAACATCACCCTGCGCCGTTCGCCCCACGGGCCGATCGTTAACTCGGTGCTGGGCGATACCGCGGGGCCGACGCCGATTGCCGTGTGGTGGGCGTTCCTGGAAACCGAGAACCCGATCCTCGAGGGTTTCTACCAGGTCAACCGCGCCGACACCCTGGCCAAGATGCGCGCTGCGGCGGCAAAAATCCAGGCGCCCGGGCTCAACCTGGTCTGGGCCAATGCCCGTGGCGATATCGGCTGGTGGGCGGCGGCGCAGTTGCCGATTCGCCCCGCCGGCGTCAACCCGGGCTTCATCCTCGACGGCAGCACGCCCCAGGCCGACAAGCTCGGTTTCTACCCCTTCAGCGCCAACCCGCAGGCGGAGAACCCGGCCAGCGGCTACATCGTTTCGGCCAACTTCCAGCCGCCGGCAAACATGCCGATTGCGGGCTATTACAACCTGGCCGACCGGGGCCAGCGCCTGAACCAACAGCTGGCCGATCCGCAGACCAAATGGGACCAGCAGAACAGCCAGGCGCTGCAACTGGACACCATCACCGACTACGGCCCGCGCACCCTGGCGCCGCTGCTGGCGGTGCTGCGGGAAGTGGCCGAGGGCGATCAGGAGAAGGAGCTGGTCGAGCAACTGGCAGCGTGGAACGGCGACTACCTGGTGGACTCGGTCAGCGCCACGCTGTTCAACCAATTCCTCTACGACCTGGCCTACGCGGCGCTGCATGACGAGCTGGGCGATACCTGGTTCCGGACATTGATCAGCACCCGCGCCATCGATGCCGCGTTGCCACGCCTGGCGGCCGACGCCGCTTCCCCCTGGTGGGGTAGACAGGGCAGCAGCGAGCACGGTGACCGCCAGGCGGCGGTGAAGCAGGCCTGGGGCAAAACGCTGGCGCACCTGCGCGCGACCCTTGGCAATGACCCGGAGGGCTGGCAATGGGGCAAGGCCCACACCCTGACCCACAATCATCCATTAGGGCTGCAGAAGCCGTTGAACCTGTTGTTCAATGTCGGGCCGTTTGCCGCGCCGGGTACTCATGAGGTGCCGAACAACTTGTCGGCGAAGATCGGCCCGGCACCGTGGCCGGTGACCTATGGGCCGTCGACCCGGCGGCTGATCGATTTTGCCGATGCCGGGCAAGCACTGACCATCAACCCGGTAGGGCAAAGCGGAGTATTGTTCGACAAGCACTATGGCGACCAGGCCAAGGACTATATCGAGGGCCGGTATCACAAGGCGCAGATGGGGGTGATTCCCGCGCAGAGCACCTTGAAGCTGGTGCCCCGGAATTAGCAAGGCTGCGCCTTGCATCGCTGGCAACGCCAGCTCCCACAGGTCCGGTGGACACACGTTCATTGTGGGAGCCGGCCTTGCCGGCGATGGGCTGCGCCAGCAGCCCCAAATGGTCAGCCCTGCCAGTTACCCCCTTCGACAATCACGCTCTCAGGCTTGGTGTCATCGCTGAGCTCCTTGCGCACATACTGGTCATACAGTTTGAGCAGGTACTTTTGCTCACCCAGGCGCGCCAGTTCGGCGTTGACCCAATCACGCAGCTCGATGTTGCCCTTCTTCACCGCCGGTGCAATCGGTGCTTCCTCGCCGAGTTTTTCTTCCAGCACGCGATAGCCCGGGTTCTGCTTCGACCAACTGAACAGGATCAGGTTGTCCTGGGCGTAGGCATCACCACGACCACTGGCCAGGGCCTGCAGCGACTCGGTGTTCTTCTCGAACTTGAGCAGCTTCCAGTCCGGGTGGTTCTTGGTCAGCCAGATATCGGCGGTGGTGCCGGTGGTGACGATGGTGGTCTTGTCGGCTAGGTCATCGAGCTTCTTCACGCTGCTGCCTTCCGGTACCAGGGCCTGCACGGCAACGCGCAGGTTGGGGTTGGTGAACTCCACCGCGTCCTTGCGTTCCGGGGTGACGGTCATGTTGGCCAGGATCAGGTCGACCTTGTCGCTCTGCAGGAACGGAATCCGGCTGGCTGGCTCAACGGCAACGAACTCCACCTTGTTCTCGTCGCCGAGCAGATCCTTGGCAAACTGGCGGCCGATGTCGGTATCAAAACCGACATAGCGCCCGGCCTCATCGACAAAGCCGAACGGCGGCTTGTCGGTGAATACGCCGACGATCAGCTTGTCGCGGGCCTTGATGGTTTCCAGGTAGCTGGTGGCCGGGGCGGCGCCACCGGCGGCCGGTTTGCCCGGTTCTTCAGCCTTGTTGCAACCGGCCAGCAAGGCCAGGCCGAGTACCGACAACAGCAGTTTCGAAGTCTTGGCAGTTTTCATGACAGTTCCTTTGCGGGAGTTTTGGGCAGGCTTTCAACAAAGGAGAATTTCTCCAGAAACTGCTGCGCGCGTGCGCTCTGCGGGTTCGTAAAGAAGCTCTCGGGGTCGCGTTGTTCAAGGATCCTGCCGGCCTCCATGAACACGATACGGTCGGCCACCGCACGAGCGAAGGCCATTTCATGGGTAACGATGAGCAGGGTCATGCCGCCCTGGGCCAGGCCCTGAATCACCTGCAGCACTTCCTTGACCATTTCCGGGTCGAGCGCGGCGGTGACTTCGTCGAACAGCATCACTTGCGGGTTCATGCACAGCGAACGAACGATGGCGATGCGTTGCTGCTGACCACCGGAAAGCTGGCGCGGGAAGGCGTCGCGCTTGTCCAGCAAGCCGACCCTGGCCAGCAGGGCTTCAGCGTGGGCCTGGGCTTCTCGGCGCTCGCGCTTTTGCACCTTGAGCGGGCCAAGCAGCAGGTTGTCGATCACGCTCATATGGCCGAACAGGTGATAACTCTGAAACACCATGCCGACCTGCTGGCGTACCTGGCGCCAGTCGGTGCCGGCCCCCAGCAATTCTTTACCGGCCAGGCGCAGGCTGCCGCTGTGGGCCGTTTCCAGGCCATTGAGGCAACGCAGCAGGGTGCTCTTGCCGCAGCCGCTGGGGCCGAGGATCACCACCACTTCGCCGCTGCGTACCTGCAGGTCGACGTGGTCGAGCACCTGCTGTGCGCCGAAGAATTTGTTGAAGCCCTTGAACTCGATCAGTGCGCTCATGCGTGTGTCCAGCGGCGCTCCAGCGCGCGCGAGGCGGCTGACAGCGGGTAGCAGATAAAGAAGAAAAACAGGAACAGTACGCCGTAGATCAGCACCGACTCGTAGGTGCGCTCGATGATCTGCTGGCCGACCTTGATCACGTCGACCACGCCGATCAGCACCGCCAGCGAACTGGTCTTGATGATTCGCGTGTAGATGTTGATGGTCGGCGGGGTCATGCGCTTGAGCGCCTGGGGCAGCAATACGTAGCCATACAGTTGCAACCCGGAAAGGCCAATCGACAGGCCCGCTTCGCGCTGCCCGCGTGGCAACGACTGCAGCGCGCCACGCACCACTTCGCCCACTTCGCTGGCGCCCCACAACGACAGCACCAGCACCGCACACCAGAAGCTCGGAATACTCAAGGCAAAGAAAATCGGCAGGCCGAAAAACAGCAGGTACAGCCAGACCAGCACCGGGATCGCCCGGAACAGCTCCAGGTAGATGCGCAGCAGCACATTCACACTGCGTTTGCCCAGGGTCGCCAACACGCCGTAGAGCACGCCGCCGAGAGTGGCGAAGAGGATGCTCAGCGCCGAAATTGCCAGGGTTTGCGCGGCCCCCTTGCCCAGTTGCGGCAAGGACACCAGCAACAACTCAAGACCCGAACTGGCCATGCTGCAGCCTCCGTTCCAGGCGGCTAAGCAGCAGCGACAATGGCAGGAACAGCAGCACGCAGATCAGCGTCAGCACCGCAAGCATCTCGTAGGTCTTGTAGTACAGGGCGATATAGCTCTTGGTGGTGTAGAGAATCTCCGGCACCGCCACCGCCGACACCACGGTGGTTTCCTTGAGCAAAAAGATGAAATTGGCGAACAGCGCCGGCAGGCTGAGGATCCCCGCCTGGGGCAGGATCACATGGCGCAGCAACTGGCCTTCCGACAGGCCGATGGAGCGCCCCGACTCCAGTTGCGCCACCGGCACCGCCTCGACGCCTGCGCGCAACACCTCGGTCAGGTAGGCGCCGCCAAGGAAGGTCATGGTGATGAGCGCCGCAGCAAAACCGGAAATCTTCAAGCCCAGTTCCGGCAAGGCGAAGTAGACGAAGAACAGCTGGATCAGCAGCGGCGTGTTGCGCGCCAGCTCCACATAGAGCTTTACCAGGCGCTGCAGGTACGGCGTGCGGTAAACCAGGATCGCCGCGTTGACCAGCGCCACCAGCAGCGAAGTGCCGATGGCGATCAGGCCGACTTGCAGGGTGACGCCCACCGCCTTGAGAAACGCTGGCAATGTGCTAAGGATAAAAGCGAAGTCGAAGCTCATGGAGTAAGCCTCGGCAGACAGTGACGATGCGTCATGGACAGGATCTCGGACCGGCCCGAGGGTAAACGGGCGGCTCTAAACAGGGGTTGTCAGTGCGGGTAAGCACAATAGGTAGACTCTAAAGGTATAAAAATATTTATTTAAATACCTTTATTGCATATTGATATCACCCAAACAGCTAACCTGCGAAATCCTTGGCGGTGGCGGGATCTTTTCGCTGCAAATGCTATCCAAGCGCTGTCACTTCCCTCCCTTTCAAGGAAGACAACAACAATGAACAGCCAAGCGAACCACGATCCCCAAGACCTGTTGAAACTGCTCAGCGCCTTGTTGCGCGCGGTGCAAACCCGCAACTGAGGCACACACGAAAACGCCGACGCAGCAGAGCCGGCGTCGGCGTTATCAGGGTAGTGAAGGTGCTGCCGCGGATCAGAACGCCGGCAGTACCGCGCCGCTGTATTTCTTCTCGATGAAGGTCTTCACTTCAGGGCTGGTCAGGGCCTTGGCCAGCTTCTGGATGGCGGCGCTGTCCTTGTTGTCCGGACGGGCGACCAGGAAGTTCACGTACGGCGAGTCGGCACCTTCGATCACCAGGGCGTCCTTGGCCGGGTTCAGGCCGGCTTCCAGGGCGTAGTTGGTGTTGATCATGTCCAGGTCGACCTGATCCAGCACACGCGGCAGCATGGCCGACTCAAGCTCGCGGAATTTCAGTTTCTTCGGGTTCTGGGCAATGTCTTTCGGGGTCGCCAGGGCGTTCTTCGGGTCTTTCAGGGTGATCAGGCCAGCCTTCTGCAACAGCAGCAGGGCACGACCGCTGTTGCTGCCTTCGTTAGGGATGGCAACGGTAGCGCCGTCCTTCAGATCGCTCAGCTTGGTGACCTTCTTCGAGTAGCCGCCGAACGGTTCGACGTGCACGCCGATCACGGTTTCCAGGTGGGTGCCTTTGCCTTCGTTGAAGTTCTTCAGGTACGGCAGGGTCTGGAAGTAGTTGGCGTCCAGACGCTTCTGGTCGACCTGCACGTTAGGCTGCACATAGTCGGTGAAGACCTTGATCTCCAGGTCCACACCTTCCTTGGCCAGGGTCGGCTTGATCAGCTCGAGGATTTCCGCGTGCGGTACCGGGGTAGCGGCAACTACCAGCTTCTCGCCCGCCTGGGCAAAACCTGCAACCGACAGAGCGGCCGCCAGAGCAGTCAACAACAGAGCCTTTTTCATGCGCAGTCCTTATTCGAATACACGGCCATCGGGCGACGGCGAAGGTGAGGGTTGCCAGTACGTTGCTAGCTGGCTTGAGGCGGACAATACCTAGATTTTTTATGCCAGAACAATATCTTTTATTTCGCTTCTTATTCCATTTCTAACAGGCACCGTCATGCACCCCTTGCATGGGTTCAGGCGCCTGGTTGCGCCAGGCGCAACAGGGCCGCTTCCAGCAGTTGTTGCAGCGCACTGCGTTCACCCGGCTCGCCAAGGCTCAGCAACTGCTCCAGCTGGCGGGCCAGAGCGCTCAACGGTGTCGGCAGGTTCAGGTGCTGGGGGAGAATTTCTTCACCGCTGCTGACCAGCAGGGCAAAGTGAATGACGTTCTCAAGTTCGCGGGTATTGCCCGGCCAGCTGTGCAACTCGAGCAGCCGCTGCGCCGCTTCGCTGATCAAGGGCACCGGCAGGTTCAGGCGCGGGCTGTAGATGCCGACGAAATACTCGGCCAGCGGCAGGATATCGCCGACCCGTTCGCGCAAAGCCGGCAGCTCCAGCTGGCCTTCGCGCAGGTAATGATAAAGGCGCTCATGAAACTTACCGGCACTCACCGCCTCCGCCAGGTCAATGCTCGACGCGGCGACCAGGCGCACGTCCACCGGGTTCGGTTGCTGGGCACCGACGCGGGTGACTTCGCGATTCTCCAGCGCCGAGAGCAGCTTGGTCTGGATCGGCAGCGGCAAGTCGGCGATTTCGTCCAGGTACAGGGTCCCGCCGTTGGCCGAACCAAACCAGCCCGCCCGACTGCTGGCCGCACCGCTGTGGGCACCGGCGCTGTAACCGAACAGCTCGGCGTCGGCATAGGTCGGGCTGATCGCCGCGCAATTGACCGAAACAAATAGCCCACCGCGATCACTGGCGCGATGAATCTGCCGGGCCAGTAGCTCCTTGCCGGTTCCGGTCTCGCCGCGGATCAGCACCGGCAGGGCCAAGGGCGCGAGCAGCTCAAGCTCCTCGCGCAGTTGCCGCGAGCGCGGGTCGACGAACACCAGCGCCTTGGCGCGAATGCTCAACGGGCTCTTGTCCAGTTCGGGAAACGTCAGCAAAGGCTGGCCGAAGGTGTCGTGATTACTCATGGCAAACTCCCGCCCTTGGCGCTTTCCGGCCGGGCGTTCGAATCAAGGCGAAGGGTCAGCGCCGGAAGGTCAGGCGCGGCGTAGGGCGTGCTGTTCCAAGCGGTTCTGCAGGCGATACAGGTAAGCGAAACCCTGCTCCCAGCGACGGTGCCCGGACTTGACGTTGATATGCCCGGCACCGGCCAGAAAGCCGGTCTCGGCGCCCCAGGCACGGGCCAGCTGCATGGCCCGCGGGGCGCTCACGGCCGGGTCGTTATCAGAGCTGACCACCTGGCTGGGAAATGGCAGCAGCAGTTGCGGAATCGGTGCGAAGTTACGCAGGGCTGGTGCACAGGTCGGGCGTTCGACGTCCGCCGGGGCCACCAGCAAGGCACCCCGTATGCGGCGCAACAGGGTCGCGCTGGCCTGCGCCGCCCAATGGGCAACAGTGATGCACCCCAGGCTGTGGGCGATAAGGATCACCGGCGATTCATCCGCGGCCACGGCATGCTCGAGTGCGGCCACCCAGTCCTGGCGCTGTGGGGTCAACCAGTCGGCTTGCTCGACCCGGGCGCTGTTGGGCAACACCTGCTGCCAGTGAGTTTGCCAATGATCGTCTGGCGAACCTTGCCAGCCCGGCACAATCAGGTAACGGATCGACTCGTTGCGCATGGGGCTCCTCCTGCTGCGTTTGCGTGCATGAGGCCAAGTATAGGGGGGTGGTTATATTCGTAAAGGAATAAGAAGCTATTTATTAATAACCAAATATCGAATCAGGACCGACCTCATCGCGGGGCAAGCCCGCTCCTGCAGGGGCGATAAAAAAGGGGCCACCCCCTGCCGAAGGACTGGCCCCTGAAGCATTGCCTGAGAGATGTTGCTCAGCGGGCGGTGATCACCGACAGCTTGGTGATACCCGCACGTTCGATCGAGGCCATGGCCCGCGCCACTTCCCCATAGTTCACGCCATCGTCGGCCTGCAGCTGCACGCGCAGCTCCGGGTCCTTGGCCTTGGCCGCCTGCAGGTTGGTTTCCAGCAGATCCGGCTGGATCTGGTCCTTGTTGATGAACAGCTTGCCGCCACCGTCGATGCTGACCACCAGCGGGTCCTTCTGCTCCACCGGGGCCACGGCCTCGGTCTTGGGCAGGTTGATGGGGATGGCGTTGGTCAGCAGTGGTGCGGTGACGATGAACACCACCAGCAGCACCAGCATCACATCCACCAGCGGCGTTACGTTGATCTCACTGAGTACTTCATCACTGTCCTGGGTCGAGAAGGCCATATCAGGACGCCTCCTTCACTTTCTGGGTGTTCTGGCCAGCGACGGCCTTGTAGGCGGTGGGGTGCACCAGCACCCGGAACGCGCTCTTCTGCGCCAGGCTATAGAAATCGTGGGCAAAGTCATCGAGGTCGGCGGCGGTCAGCTTCAGGCGGCGCAGGAAGTAGTTGTAGACCAGCACCGCCGGTACTGCGACAGCGATACCCACACCGGTGGCGACCAGCGCCGCACCGATCGGCCCGGCCACGGTTTCCAGGCTCGCCGAGCCTGCGGCGCTGATGCCCTTGAGGGCTTCCATGATCCCCCAGACGGTGCCGAACAGGCCGATGAAGGGCGAGGTGCTGCCGATACTGGCGACTACCGCCAGGCCGGTTTCCAGCGAACGGCGCTCCCGCACGATTTGCTGGCGCAGGGCACGTTCGAGGCGGTCCTGATGGTTGATCGCCTGGCTCAGGTCGCTGGCCTGCTGGCCAGGTTCACCGACGGCAATGGCGGCGTAACCGGCCTGGGCGACACGGGCGGCTGCGCCAGGTTGCGCATGGCTGAGTTCGGCGGCTGAATCCAGGCTTGAGGCAGCCCAGAATTGTTTGTGGAAACGTTTGTCCTGGTTCTTCAGGCGCACGAACTGCACGCCCTTGACCAGGGCCAGGCCCCAGGTGACGACGGAGAAGCCCACCAGCAGCCAGATCACCGCGCTTTCGATGGATTCGAGGGGGGATGCCAATACAGTCATGATCAATACTCTCTTCTGTTAGCGCGAATTAGCGGATCTTGAAGTCGATGGGTACGCTGACCCAGCCGTCCTGGGCCACGTCGCCCTGCTTGGCCGGGACGAAGCTCCAGCGCTTGACCGCCGCCAGGGCGGCGTCGTCGAGTTGCTGGCGGCCACTGCTTTTCTGAATCTGGATGTCTCCCGGCTTGCCGCTGGCCAGCACCTTTACCCGCAACAACACCGTGCCTTCCCAACCGCGCCGCTGGGCCAGCGACGGGTATTCCGGCGCCGGGTTCTTCAGGTACCCGGCGTTGGCCGAAGCCGGCGTCACCGGGGCTGGCGCCGCTGGTGCGGGAGGCGCTGGCGGTGCTGGCGGTTGTGGCGGCGCAGGCGGTTGCTCGACAGCCTTGGGCGCAGGTTTGGGTGCCGGTTTGGGCACAGGTTTAGGCTTGGGCTTGGGTACCGGTTTCGGTGCAGGCTTGGCGGCCAGTTCATCGACCACCGGTGGCGGCGGCTCGACCACTGCCGGCGGTGGCGGCGGTGGCGGCTCGACAGCCGGGGGCGCCGGTTGCGAAAACTCGATGGTCATCGGCGGAATTTGGGGCGGTACCACCGGCAACACCGGGGTCGGCGCCTGGCTCACCCAGTAGGCCACCGCACCGTGCAAGGCCAGGGCAAACACCCCGAGCAGAATCTTCTCCCGACGGCTCAGCGCGCTTTTCGGCGTGCTTTGCAGGCGCAACTGCGACAGCGGCAACCGCAGCGGGCGACCGAGGTCGACCAGCTCGCCGCTCGGCGTCTGGCGCCAAAGCACATCGTGAGCACTGGCGGCGGTCTGGACATTACCCATTGATCAACTCCTGGGACGTGAGTGCGTTTCGTCGAAGGCAGGTCAATTGCCTTCGCTGGGGTGGATCATCAACTTCTGCTGCTTATGTCTTAAAGTAATTTTTAAAGTTATGAATAGAACCAAAATACATATACAAAACGGCTGAACCGCTCTAAGCCGCGCCCTTCAAGGGCTGGCGCCAAGCGCCTGAAACGCCATGCCTGCAGTGCATGAAAAATATTCGGCAAAGGCATGGCAAAACGCCGTTTCAGAAGTCGTAGCGGCCGGTGACACCCAAGGTTCTCGGGGTGCCCAACAGGCCTTCATAGCCGCCGTTGGCCGCGCTCCAGAGGGTGGTGTAGTAGGTCTTGTCGAAGGCGTTCTTCAGCCACAGCGAGACATCCCACTGGCCCTGGCCAAGGTCGCCACGCAGGCCGGTGGACAGGTTGACCACGGCATAGCTGGGGATCTGCGCATAGTCCGAGTCCTCGACGGTGCCCACCGCCTTGGAGCGGAACGCGTAGCTGGCGGTGACATAAGGCTGCAGGCCGTTGTCCAGGTCCCACTGGTATTGGCCATTGGCGTTGGCGATCCATTTCGACGCGCCGACCACCTGGTGGCCGCTCAAGTCGCAAGCCGCAGGGGCTCCCGGTTGCAGCGCGACTTCTGGCGCGCACGGGGCGTCCTTGTAGGACAGGTACCGAACGTCGTTGTAGGAGCCGTTGAGGTTCAGGGTCAGGCCGCGCAGCGGGATCAGCGTGCTTTCCAACTCCACCCCGCGCGAACGGACGGAGCCGGCGTTGGTCAGGTACTGCACGCGGTTGGCGTCGTCGTAGGCGTTGGTCTGGTAGCCGTGCACTTCGGTCCAGAACAGGTTGGCGTTGAGCTGCAGGCGACGGTCCCACAGGGTGCTCTTCACGCCCAGCTCAGCATCGTTGGCGCGCTCGGTGCCAATCAACAGCGAGTCGGCGCCAGCCACCGGCGCCGTGCCCACCGCCAGGTTGACGCCACCGGACTTCTCGCCGTGAGACAAGGTGGCATAGCCGAGCAGGTCATCGGTGAAGCGATAACTCAGGTTGAGCAAGCCCGAAGGGCTGGTGCTGTACTGGTTGAGGTCGCCCGAATCATAGGCGCCAACCCGGCCCTGGCGCGCGGTTGCCGCAGCGCCTGCCACAGCGGCACCACCGACCGGCGCGGCACGATCGACCCAGGCGCTTTTCTCTTCGTAGGTGCCGCGTACCCCGGCGGTGAAGTCCAGGCGCTCGGTCAGGTGCCAGGTACCCTGGGCGAACAAGGCAAAGCTGTCGGTCTCGATATGGCCCTTGCCGACGCTGCTGACATTGGTCAGCGCACCGGCTGGCGTGCCATTCCAGACATCGGCCTGGGGCCCGTAATGAACAAAGGATTTGTTATCCAGATCCGAGCCGAAGTAATAGGCACCGATGACATAGTCAAAGAAGCCGCCGCTGGGTGAGGCCAGGCGCAACTCCTGCGAGTATTGCTTATCGCGCACCGACACCCCGGCGTTGTAGGCCGCCGGCACATTGAGGCCATCGTCGTTGCGCGGGGTGAAATCCCACCAGCGGTAGGAGCTCACCGAGGTCAGAGTGAAGTCGTTGGCCAGGGTCCAGTTGGCTTCCAGTGACGTGCCGCCCTGGAACACCGTGACCTGCTGATCGTCATCGAGGTTGACCTTGCGCTTGCTGCCGTCGACCAACGTCGCCCCAGCGGCCCGGGCCCGCACTTCATAGCGGTTGACGCCATTGATGGTCGGCCCGGTGCTGTACAGCAGGCGGGTGCCGGCGCTGGAATCCTCTTCGTTGTAGTCGCCGATCCAGCGCAGGTTGAACTGCTCGTTGGGTTTGTACAGCAACTGCCCGCGAAAGCCCTGGCGCGAACCGCCGTTGAGGGTGTGGCCGTCGAACTCGTTCTTGATGTCGCCGTCGTTGCGCGTGCGGTAGGCCGAAATGCGCCCGGCCAGGGTCTCGCTCAAGGGCCCGGACAGGGTGCCCTTGGTTTGGAAGTAGCCATCCTCGCCCACTGAGGTTTCGATGCTGCGCTCGGGGGTGAAGCTCGGCGCACGGGTGCTGATGTTGATCACCCCGGCAGTGGTGTTCTTGCCGAACAGCGTGCCTTGCGGGCCACGCAGCACTTCCAGTTGCTCGATGTCCATGAGGTCGAACACCGCCATGCCCGGGCGGCCGAGGTAGACGTTGTCCAGGTACAGGCCGACGCTGCCTTCCAGACCGTCGCTGGCCGGGTTGTTGCCAAGACCGCGAATCGACACGCTGGACTGGCGCGCATGCATGTAAGCGACGTTGACGCTGGGCACCAGTTGCTGCAGGTCCTGGATGCGATAGACCCGCTGGCTTTCCAGGGCTTGGCCGTCGAGCACGCTGATCGGCGTCGGCACGCTCTGCGCGCTCTCTTCGCGGCGCCGGGCGGTGACGGTGACAGTCTTGAGCTGGCTGTCACTGGCCTTGGCCTCGGGCTTTGCCGTTTCTGCAGCCTGGGCCGGCAACCAGTGGGCGCTGCCGGCCAGCAGCAAGGCCAGGGGCAGGCGCTGGAGCCGCCGTGAAGACAAGGGTGCAGCGCGAAGGGTCAGGCTCATGGGCGGCTCCTGGCAAAGGAATTTATATTCCTTTAAGTTATTTATTTATGATTCGACATACGTTTACCGCATAAGAGATTGCCTTTATAAGGAGTGCACCAGAGGCAGAGCAAATGCATTTGCCCGATACTTTTTATGTGAAAAATGCATATAGACCTGCGCCAACTCCGCCACCTGATCGCCCTTGCCGAACACCGCAGCTTCGTCGCCGCGGCGACAGCGGTGAACCTCTCGCAATCGGCCTTCAGCCGCAGCATCCAGGCCCTGGAGCACAGTGTCGGTTGCCAGTTGGTGGACCGCTCGCACAAGGAGCTGCCGCCGACCAAGCAAGGCCTGGTGGTGCTCGAACACGCGCGGCGGCTGGTCGGTGGCGCGCGCCAGCTGAGCAACGAAATCAGCCAGTTCAATGGCCTGGAGGCGGGCGAGCTGCGTTTCGGCTGCGGCCCGGCGCCAGCAGCGGGCCTGGTGCCGCGGGCGATTGGCGGCTTCATCGGCCGCTACCCCAAGGCACGGGTGCAGTTTCAGGTCGATGACTGGCAGAGCCTGAACAAGCGCCTGCTGGCCGAGGAGTTCGAATTCTTCGTTGCCGACACCCGCCACTTCGAAGCCGATCCGCAGTACCAGACCCTGCGCTTGCGCCCACGGCGCTGGCACTTCTGCTGCCGTGCCGGGCATCCGCTGGCGGCGCAGCCCGGCGTCAGCGCCGAGCAGCTGTTGCAGTACCCACTGGCCGTCACCTTGCGTCCGCCAAACCTGCGCAAGGTGATCGCCGACCTGAGCGGTCGCCCGGATTTCGTCGCCAACGTCGAGTGCGAGAACAGTTACAGCCTGCTTGGCGTCGTGCTCAACTCCGATGCGATCGGCATCTGCGGTTCGTACAGCGACGCCCTGCACAACGCTAATGGCAAGCTGGTACGGCTGAACATCGACGGCCTGGGTGACAACTGCGAGGAGCTCTACACCCGCTATGGCATCGTCAGCCAGGCGCGCCTGCGCCTGTCGCCGCTGGCCGAGGCAATGATCGAGCAGATCATCCTCACCGATCAGGCCGACCGCGCCCTGGACACCTGCAACCTGGAGCAGCTGGCGATCTGAGCCATTGCGCGGCACGCATCGCCAGCATTCGCCAAATGCGCTTGTGATGCGTGCCTCGGGCGGCGAAAACAGTCAGCTGAAATTCGCTCAGGTGACTGCCATGCCCCACCCCACTGCCGTGCGCAACGTGCTGTACATCATGTGCGACCAACTGCGTCGCGATTACCTCTCGTGCTACGGCCACCGCCACTTGCACACGCCGAACATCGACCGCCTGGCCGCCGCCGGGGTGCGCTTCAGCCGCGCCTATACCCAGGGCACCATCTGCGGGCCGTCGCGAATGTCGGCCTACACCGGGCGCTATGTCAGCAGCCATCAGGTCGCCTGGAACGCTGTGCCGCTGCCGTTGGAGGAACTGACCCTGGGCGATTACCTGCGTCCGGCCGGGATCCGCACCGCGCTGGTGGGCAAGACCCACGCCACGCCGAACCAGGAAGCCTTGCAACAACTGGCCATCGACCCGCTCGGGAGCATGGCCGAACAACTCAACGAGGTGGGTTTCGAGCCCGTTGCCCGTCACGACGGGATCTTCCCCGACGATTCGCTGTTCGCCGACAAACGCGAAAGCGCGCCCTACACCCGCTACCTGCGCGACCATGGCTTTACCGGCGACAACCCCTGGCACAGCTGGGCCAATGCCGCCGAGGGCGACGACGGCAAAATCCTCAGCGGCTGGCACATGCGCAACGCCGACCTGCCCACGCGCCTGCCCGAGCAGCATTCGGAGACGGTCTATACCACCGACCGCGCCATCGACTTCATCCAGGCCCAGGGCGAGCAGCCCTGGTGCCTGCACCTGTCGTACATCAAGCCGCACTGGCCCTACATCGCCCCCGCGCCGTACCACGCGCTGTACAACGCCAGCCAGGTGCAGGCAGCCATACCCGTTCAGCAAGACAACAATCACCCGGTGTATGCCGCGTTCCGCCAGCATCAGGAAAGCCTCAACTTCTCTCGCGAAGAAGTACGCCTGAAAGTGATCCCCACCTACATGGGCCTGATCAAACAGATCGACGACCAGCTCGGGCGCCTGTTCGATGTGTTGCAAAGCAATGGGCGCTGGGATGACACGCTGATCGTGTTCACCAGCGATCACGGCGATTTCCTCGGCGACCACGGCCTGGGCGAAAAGGAGTTTCTCCTCGAGCCGGCGGTGGGTGTGCCACTGATCGTGCGTGATCCGCGCGCGGCGGCCGATGTCAGCCGGGGCACGGTGGATGAGCGCTTGGTGGAAACCATCGATGCGCTGCCGACCTTTCTCGAAGCGCTGGGGCTGCCGAGTGCCGAGCATCGGCTGGAGGGGCGCTCGTTGATTCCGCTATTGCATGGCACGGCCAGCACCTGGCGCAGCTATGCCATCGCCGAATACGACTACGCCTTCCAGGCCCCGGCCCGCGAGCGCCTGGGCCAGCCGATCGATCGTTGCCGGATGACCATGGTGCGCAGCGAGCGCTGGAAGTACCTGGCCTATGACGGCTTTCGCGCGCAGCTGTTCGACCTGCTCAATGACCCGCAGGAATTGCACGACCTGGGCGCGGATCCGGCCTACGCGGATGTGCGCGAGACGCACCAGGGCTACTTGTTCGAATGGCTAAGGGGCTTGAAGCGGCGGACCACCATCAGCCATGCCGAAATCGAGCGGCGTGGGCAGTGGTTTCGTTATGGCGAGCCGCGGGAGGATAGCGTGGTGAAGATCGGGGTGTGGTAGGGGCTGCTTTGCAGCCCATCGCTGGCAAGCCAGCTCCCACAGGGTTCAGTGTATGCAGTACCTGTGGGAGCTGGCTTGCCAGCGATGAGGCCCTTAGATATTGGCCACTTTCTGCCAGACCTTGGGCTTGAAGAACAAGGTCTCGCCGCGCGCCAAACCACTCAGGCTGTCATGGTCCTTGACCACCTCGGCCTCGATCAGCTCGCTCTGCCCTTCGACCTTCAAGGTCACCCGGGTAGTTGCCCCCAGCGGGCGGATATCGCGTACTTCGGCCGGGTGGTGGCCCTCGATCTCGTGACGCGACAGCGACACTTCATGCGGGCGGAACAACACGTGGTGGCCTTCACTCAGGTGCAGGCGGTTGGAGTCGCCGAGGAAGTGATAAACAAAGTCGCTAGCCGGGTTCTCGTAGACCTCGCCCGGCGAGCCGATCTGCTCGATCACGCCCTTGTTCATCACCACGATACGGTCAGCAACTTCCATGGCTTCTTCCTGGTCATGGGTGACGAACACCGACGTCAGGTTGATGTCCTCGTGCAGGCGCGCCAACCAGCGGCGCAGCTCTTTACGCACCTTGGCATCCAGCGCACCGAACGGCTCGTCGAGCAGCAGCACCTTGGGCTCCACCGCCAGGGCGCGGGCCAGGGCAATACGCTGGCGCTGGCCGCCAGACAACTGTTCCGGGTAACGGTCGCTGAGCCAGTCGAGCTGGACCATGTTCAGCAGCTCGTGGACCTTCTCGGCAATCTTGCTCTCGCTCGGGCGCTCGCCCTTGGGCTTCATGCGCAAGCCGAAGGCGACGTTGTCGAACACGCTCATGTGGCGGAACAGCGCGTAGTGCTGGAACACGAAACCGACGTTGCGATCACGCACGTCGTGGCCGGAGACGTCTTCGCCGTGGAAGACGATGCTGCCCTGGTCGGGGGTTTCCAGCCCGGCGATGATCCGCAGCAGGGTGGTCTTGCCGCAGCCGGACGGGCCGAGCAAGGCCACCAGCTCGCCGCTGTGGATATCCAGGTTGATGCTGTCCAGTGCCTGGAAAGCGTTGAAGCGCTTGCTGACGTTACGAACTTCGATCGACATGAATTATTCCTCCGCCGCGTTATGGCGCAGACGGTTAATACGGGACTCGCTCCACTGCTTGAGCAGCAGGATGAAGAGCGCCAGGATCAGCAACAGGCTGGCGACGCTGAAGGCCGCAACGTGGTTGTATTCGTTGTAGAGGATCTCGACGTGCAGCGGCAAGGTGTTGGTCACCCCGCGAATGTGCCCGGACACCACCGACACCGCACCAAACTCACCCATCGCCCGCGCGGTACACAACACCACGCCGTAGATCAGGCCCCATTTGATGTTGGGCAGGGTCACGTGCCAGAACATTTGCCAGCCGTTGGCACCGAGCAGGCGCGCGGCCTCCTCTTCCTGGGTGCCCTGCTCCTGCATCAGCGGGATCAGTTCACGAGCCACGAACGGCACGGTGACGAAGATGGTCGCCAGAACGATGCCCGGCAAGGCGAAGACGATCTGGATGTCGTGATCCTGCAGCCACGGCCCGAACAGGCCCTGGGCACCGAACATCAGCACGTAGACCAGGCCTGCGATCACCGGCGACACCGAAAATGGCAGGTCGATAAGGGTGACCAGGATGCTCTTGCCACGGAAGGTGTACTTGCTCACGCACCAGGCGGCGCTGACCCCGAACACCAGGTTCAGCGGCACCGAGATGGCCACGGCGATCAGGGTCAGCTTCAGCGCCGACAAGGCGTCGGGCTCGAAGATCGCCTCGAAGAACGTTCCCAGGCCCATTTTCAGGCCCTGGGACACCACGATCACCAGCGGCAGCAGCAGGAACAGGGCAAAGATCAACCAGCCAAGGCTGATCAGGATGCGCCGTGAAGTGGCACTGCCACGGCGGGCGGCGTTGGCCGAAGCGGCCGCGCCAATAGAAGTCGCAGACATGGACGTGGCCTCCTTCAAGGGGTTTCGATGCGCCGCTGCAGCAGGTTGATCAGCAGCAACAGGATGAAGGAAACCACCAGCATCAACACGCCGATGGCGGTGGCGCCGGTGTAGTCGTACTGGTCGAGCTTGACCATGATCAGCAGCGGCAGGATCTCGGTCTTCATCGGCATGTTGCCGGCGATGAAGATCACCGAACCATACTCGCCAACGCCCCGGGCAAAAGCCAGGGCAAAGCCGGTCAGCCATGCCGGCAACAGTGCCGGCGCCAGCACATAGCGAAACACCTGCAGCGGCTTGGCACCCAGGCAGGCGGCGGCCTCTTCGACTTCACGGGGGATGTCGGCCAGCACCGGCTGCACCGTACGCACCACGAACGGCAGGGTCACGAAGGTCAGCGCCAGGGTGATACCCAGCGGGGTGTAAGCAATCTTGAAACCCAGGTCGGTGGCGAACTGGCCAACCAGGCCGGCCGGTGCGTACAGCGCGGTCAAGGCGATACCGGCCACCGCCGTGGGCAGGGCGAACGGCAGGTCGATCATGGCATCGATGATCTTGCGCCCGGGGAAGGTATAGCGCACCAGCACCCAGGCCAGCAGGGTACCGATGATACCGTTGATGATGGCAGCGTAGAGGGCCGTGCCGAAGCTCAGCTTGAGCGCCGCGAGCACTCGCGGTGCGCTGACGATGGCCCAGAACTGCTCCCAGGTGAGCTGGGCGGCATGTATGAACATGGCGGCCAGCGGTATCAGCACAATCAGGCTGAGGTACACCAAGGTGTAGCCCAGCGTCAGCCCGAAGCCGGGTATGACGGGGGAAATACGACGTGACATAAAGGTCCCTGGTTGAACGCACGAAGCCCGGGACGAATCCCGGGCCCATGCTGGCTACTGAACGGCGATTATCCTGACGGGCATTGCATCACTGCGCCGTGTAGATCTGGTCGAACACGCCACCATCGTTGAAGAACTTGGGTTGGGCAGTCTTCCAGCCACCGAAGTCTTTGTCGATAGTCACCAGGTCCAGTTTAGGGAACTGCTTGGCGTATTCGGCAGCAACTTTCGGGTCACGCGGGCGGTAGAAGTTCTCGGCGGCAATCTTCTGCCCGGCCGGGCTGTACAGGTGCTTGAGGTACGCCTCGGCGATCTGCTCGTTGCCCTTCTTCTGCGCGTTCTTGTCGACTACCGCCACGGGCGGCTCGGCGAGGATCGACAGCGACGGCACGACGATCTCGAACTTGTCGGCGCCACCATCTTCCTTGAGGGCCAGGAAGGCTTCGTTTTCCCAGGCCAGCAACACGTCACCCTGACCGTTGTTGACGAAGGTGATGGTCGAGCCACGGGCGCCGGTGTCCAGTACCGGTACGTGCTTGAACAGCTCTTTCACGTATGCCTGGGCCTTGGCTTCGCTGCCACCGCTTTTCAGACCGTAGGCCCAGGCAGCGAGGAAGTTCCAGCGGGCGCCGCCGGAGGTTTTCGGGTTCGGCGTGATGACCGAGACGTCTTTCTTGATCAGGTCGCCCCAGTCCTTGATGCCTTTCGGGTTGCCCTTGCGCACCAGGAACACGATGGTCGAGGTGTAGGGGGTGCTGGCGTCCGGCAGGCGGGTCTGCCAGTTGTCCGGCAGGGTCTTGCCGAGCTTGGCCACTTCGTCGATGTCGCCGGCCAGGGCCAGGGTCACCACGTCGGCGCGCAGGCCGTCGATCACCGCGCGGGCCTGCTTGCCCGAACCACCGTGGGACTGCTGGATCTTCACCTTGTCGTCCGGGTGAGCCTGCTGCCAGTGCTTGACGAACTCGGCGTTGTACTGCTGATACAACTCGCGGGTCGGATCATAGGACACGTTCAGCAGTTCGTAGTCCTTGGCGATTGCGGAACCGGCAAAAACGGCGCTGGCGAGGGCGGCCAGGGCATAACGGCGGATGGACATGGTGAAGCTCCCGATTGGCGTATTTTTCTAATTAGGTGGCGCGATAATCAGCTGGGCTTGTTGCCGGGGTTCTGCAGGCGGAACTTTTCCTTGCGTTCGATCTGCACGACCTGGGCGTTGTGCACGGTGATTTCCACCGCGCCAAACCGCAGGTCACGCAGGGCGCTCTGGATTTCGCGCAGAATGGTGGCTTCGTCCTGACCGTCAACGCTACGCAGAGATGCGCTCATGCTCGTGCTCCTGTGATATGGGTGCCGTGCAGTGCGTGAAGGGGAGCGACTGCGCCTGGCTTGAGGGCAATCTTAGGGGGACGCGAATATTCTTAAAAATACTATTTAAGAATTTTTATATAACTGAAATAGAGTTTCGCGGGACCAGTCGGATCACCGCCCCGCGATAGGGCCCTCAGGCCCAGCGCAATTGCTGCGCCGGCACCGGCCGCCCGAACCAGTAGCCCTGGCCCAGCTGACACTGTTGCTCCAGCAGAAAGCGCGCCTGCTCGGCCTGCTCGATGCCCTCGGCATGCACCAGCATGCCCATGCTCCGGGCCAGGGCGATAATCACCCGCACAATCGCCACATCGTCTTCATCACAGGGCAAGCCGGCGACAAAACCCTGGTCGATCTTGAGCTTCTGCACCGGCAGGCGCTTGAGCCGCAGCAACGACGAATAGCCGGTGCCAAAGTCATCGATGGCCAGGCGCAAGCCCAACTCACGCAGCCGATGCAATTGCTCAAGGGCTACTTCAGGGTCGTCCATCACCGCGCTTTCGGTAACCTCCAGCTCCAGCAACGCCGGGTCCAGCGCCGTGTCGTGCAGCACCTGCGCCACTTGCTGATAAAGGTCACGATGACCAAACAGGCGGCTGGAGATATTCACTGCAACAAATTCCAGCGCCCGCCCCTCGGCCTGCCATTGCACCCTCTGCAGGCAGGCCTGGCGCAACACCCAGGTGTCGATATCGGCAATCAGCCCGGTGCGTTCGGCAATCGGGATGAACTCCCCGGGCGGCACCAGCCCGCGCTGCGGATGCTGCCAGCGCACCAGCGCCTCGACACCGATCATCTTGCCGCTGCACAGGTCATGTACCGGCTGGTAATAGACCCGCAGCTCTTCCTGCTCCAAGGCCCGGCGCAGCTCGCCAGCGGTCTCGACCCGCTGCTGGGCGTGAGCGGTCAGCTCTTCGGTGTACAGCGCATAACCGGCACGGCCGCTGCTCTTGGCCTTGAACAGCGCGGAGTCGGCATTGCGCAGCAACTGCTCGGCGCTCAAGGCGTCGCTGGGGAACAGGCTGATGCCGATGCTGACGCTGATGAACAAGCGCTGGCTATCGACCTCGAATGGCGCTTTCATGCCATCGATGATGCTCTGCGCCAAGGCTGCGGCCTGGCCGACCTGCGAGCAGTTTTCGGCCAGCACGGCGAACTCGTCACCGCCCAGGCGGGCCAGGGTCACACCATTGCCCAGGAGCGAGCGCAAGCGCTCACCGACCACCTTGAGCAACTGGTCGCCAATGTTGTGGCCAAGGCTGTCGTTGATGCTCTGGAAGTGGTCCAGGTCGAGCAGCAGCAAGGCGCAACCGCGCTTGTTGGTCTGTGCCGCAGCCAGTGCCTGCGCGGTGCGGTCGTTGAACAGCAGGCGGTTGGGCAGGTCGGTGAGCGGGTCGTGATGGGCCAGATACGCCAGCTCGCGCTCGGAATGCTTGATCGCGCTGATGTCGCTGAACACCGCGACGTAATGGCTCAACTCGCCGCTATCATCGCGGATGGCGCAAATCGTCTGCCATTGCGGATACACCTCGCCGCTTTTGCGCCGGTTCCAGATCTCGCCGCTCCACTCGCCCTTTTGCGCCAGGGTGGCGTAAATCTGCTGGTAGAACGCGGCAACATGGCGGCCGGACTTGAACTTGCTCGGGCGCTGGCCAAGCACTTCGTCCTTGTCGTAACCGGTGATCTGCATGAATGCCCGATTCACATGCACGATCAGGCCATCGCGGTCGGTGACCAGCACCCCTTCCAGGGTGCTGTCGAACACCGCGGCAGCCATGCGCAGACGCTCGCGGTCTTCACGGCGCAAGCGCACACCGACGCCGATGAAATTGAGCAGGCGGGCGCGCGAGACAAAAATCAGCAGGGCACTGCACAACACCCAGAAATGCGCGCTGATCAGCTGCCAGCGGCCGATTTGCTCAGGCGCATCGAAAAGACTGTTCAATAATTGATCAGACAGTGCCAGCCACAATACCGATAGCACAAGGTAGAGCGCCGCCATGCGCATGGCGTCTCGAATGGAAGCAGACATAAGGTCCCGGGCAAACCCACAAAAATTTGTGGGGGATTATAGGGTAGAAACATCCGGTGACCTCCTATCTAAAAGGCCGACTGGTTTTATTTGCTGGCGCAGGGATAATGTTTCCCGCTGTTCCCTATGTTTTTGAGGGCCATTTCGCCTATGTGGTACGAAGGTTTGCTCAACTTGTCAGTGTGGCAATTGCTGGCAGTTACCCTGGTAATGACGCATGTGACCATCGTCAGCGTTACCGTTTACCTGCACCGTTATTCCGCCCACCGCTCGCTGGAACTCAACGCCGGGCTCAAGCACTTTTTCCGTTTCTGGCTGTGGCTGACCACGGCGCAGAACACCCGCGAGTGGACCGCCATCCACCGCAAGCACCACGCCAAATGCGAAACCGTCGACGACCCGCACAGCCCGGTCATCAAGGGCCTGTCGACGGTGCTGCGCAAGGGCGCCGAGCTGTACCGCGAAGAGGCACAGAACCCGGAAACCCTGCGCATCTACGGCAAGAACTGCCCGGAAGACTGGATCGAACGCAACCTCTACAGCCGCTACAAGCTCGGCGGCATCGCCCTGATGGCGGTGATCGACCTGCTGCTGTTCGGCACCGCCGGCATCACCATCTGGGCCGTGCAGATGATGTGGATTCCATTCTGGGCTGCCGGCGTGGTCAACGGCCTGGGCCATGCGGTCGGCTATCGCAACTTCGAGTGCCGCGACGCCGCCACCAACCTGGTGCCCTGGGGCATCATCATTGGCGGTGAAGAGCTGCACAACAACCACCACACCTACCCCAACTCGGCCAAGCTGTCGGTCAAGCGCTGGGAGTTCGACATGGGCTGGGCCTGGATCAAGCTGTTCTGCTGGCTGCGCCTGGCCAAGGTGCAGCGCGTCGCGCCTATCGCCCACCGGGTCGAAGGCAAGGGCCAGCTGGACATGGACACCGCCATGGCGATCCTCAACAACCGCTTCCAGATCATGGCCCAGTACCGCAAGCTGGTGATCGCGCCGCTGGTCCAGCAGGAGCTGGCGCGGGTCGACGATTCGGTCCGTCACCAGTTCCGCCGTGCCAAGCGTTTGCTGTCGCGGGAAACCAGCCTGCTGGAAGACCGTCATCACCTGCGCATCCAGACCATGCTCGAGCACAGCCAGGCACTGAAAACCATCTACGAGAAACGCCTGGCCCTGCAACAGATCTGGGCGCGCACCAGCGCCAACGGCCACGACATGCTCGCGGCCATGAAAGACTGGGTACACGAAGCCGAGGCCAGCGGTATCCAGTCGCTGCGCGACTTCGCCGCCCAGCTCAAGACCTACTCGCTGCGCCCTGCCCTGGCCTGATGCCGTTGATCGGCGCGCCGGCTTAGCGGCGCGCCGACCGGAACTTAGCCGCCGAATCTCACTCTGACAGGCATATCGCCCGCGTGGCGGGCCGGGTCGTGGCCGCACGCCCCAGTCGTGAGAATTTCCGCGCAAATGGTCAAGAACACTCCAACAACCCTGGCCTGCAACCCGCCACCTGAAGCCGCCCAAACCCTTCTGGCCCTGATGCATGCCCAAGGCGAAGTCGCGCGCCTGAGTGAGCGTGAACAGCTGTTTAGCTCTTTGCTCGACAGCGTCAATGCCGTGCTCTGGGCATTCGACTGGGAAAGCCGCCAGGTGCTCTACGTCAGTCCCGCCTACGAACGCATTTTTGGCCGGCCGGCCGGCCTGTTGCTGGCCGACTTCAACGAATGGCGCGACAGCATCTACCCCGATGACCTGGACTACGCCGAACGGAGCCTGGCGCAAGTGCTGGAAAAAGGCGCAGTGGAGGATCGCGAGTACCGCATCATCGCCGCCGACGGCCAGGTGCGCTGGATCAGCGACAAATGCTTCATCAGCCAACAGGCCATGCCGGACCAGCGGGTGATCATTGTCGGCATGGCCGAGGACATCACCGAAAAGAAGCAGCTCGAAGGCGAGCTGCAGCGCCTGGCGACCACCGACGTACTGACCCAGAGCAGCAACCGCCGACACTTCTTCGAGTGCGCCCAGCATGCCTTCGAAACCGCACGACGGGAGCAGGCGCCGTTAGCGTTCCTGCTGCTCGACATCGATGACTTCAAGCAGATCAACGACACCTACGGCCACCAGGAAGGCGACTATGTGCTACAGCGCATCGCTGATACCGGCAAGGCGGTGCTGCGCCGTGGCGACCAGTTCGGGCGCATTGGTGGCGAGGAGTTCGCCGCGGTGTTTCCGGGCTGCACGCCGGAAATTGCCCAGCACATCGCCGAGCGCCTGCAGCGCGAGATCCAGCGCTTGAGCTTCAGCCATGACGACAAGGTATTCGGGGTGACGGTGAGCCAGGGCCTGACCGGGATCACCGAGGCCGACGAGTCGCTGGACAGCCTGTTTGCCCGGGCGGATGCGGCGATGTACCAGGCCAAGCGCCAGGGCAAGAATCAGATTGTAAGAGGCTGAAAAGCATCGCTGGCAAGCCAGTTCCCACAAGGGCCGGGGCATGCAAACCCTGTGGGAGCTGGCCTTGCCAGCGATTGGGCCGCAAAGCGACCCCAAAATCTCAAACCTTGCGCAACCTGCCCAGCTCCGCCATCCCCACCTTGAGCAAGCGCGCCGTCTTGCTTTCAGCCAGGCCTTCCAACCCCTGATCCGCCGGCAAGCGCGCCAACTGCCCGGCCAGGTTCATCACCAGCGCATCGCGCGAATACACCCCGCCGCCCAACTGGTAGATCGCCGCAATCAGTTCACGCAGCTCCAGCGGTAGCCGCCAGCGGGTACGCAGCGCCGAGCCGAACGCCGCACCAAACTCGTTGAGCGACAACTCCACCGAATCCTCATCCAGCTCACCCCCGGCCTGCTGCCACTCCTGCAAACATCGCAGCAGCGCCAGATCGCCCAGGCAATGCAGCAAGCCGGCGCAATAGCAGCGCTCCTGGTCGAGTTCGAGCATGCGCGCCAGGGTCCGCGCGTATTCGGCGGTGTGCAGCGACAAGCCCCAGAAGTGTTCGGCATGGCGCGACAGGATTGGATCGCTGAGCTTGGCGCTACGCTTGAGCGCCAGCCCCAGAATCAGGTTCATGCTCTGGGTCGTGCCCAGCTTGTTCAGCGCCTGCATCAGGCTCTGCACCGCACCGTCGCGATGCAGTGCAGCGCTGTTGGCGGCGGCGATCAGCACGGCGGTGACCTGTGGATCGTTGCGGATCTCGGCTTCCAGTACCTTGAGGTCCAGGCCCTGGGGCTGCAGGCTGCGCTTGATTGCCAACTTCACATCAGCGAACAGCGGGCCGCCATCGGAGGTGGCGCGGCGCCCTTGCAGAAAGCGCGGCAAAGTCGCGCCTGGCTGCAACGGTGGTACCGGGCAAGCGACCTCCTCCCCGGCGCTGAGCAACAAGTCTTCCAGGCGCTGGCGCAGGGCGTCCATGTTCAGCGGCTTGCTCAGGTAAGCGGTCGGCGCGAACGGCAGCACCTCGCGCACACTGGCGGCGTCACTGCGGTTGCTCATGAGAATGAACGGCAATACCGGCTGGCGGCCCTTGGCACGCACATTGCGCAGCAGGTCGAGGCCATCGCCGCCGGGCAGCTCGCGTGCGGCGATGATCAGGTCCGGCTTGCTGGCCAGCGCCGCCAGCGCTTGCGAGCCATCGGCGCACACCTGCAGGCGCGCATCGCAGCGCACACTGAGGAGCATCTGGCTCAGCATGTCCCGTACCCAGGGATCACCTTCGGCAATCAGCACGCACGGTGCCTGGGCGGGCTCTACAACGCTCATACACAACTCTCCCGATATTCCGCTACACGCAATCCCGTGCACCTTCCAAGGTGTCTCCTTGTAGGCAACCTTAGCTCCCTGGCCATCCTTTGAGCGAAAAAAAACCCGCCGAAGCGGGTTTTTCTTCTAATGCGTCACAGTTTACGCGAGTTCTGCGAAGCACTCTTCGATGATTGCCAGACCTTGGTCCAGTTGCTCATCAGGCGAGGTCAGCGGAACCAGGATACGCAGGACGTTGCCGTAGGTGCCGCACGACAGCAGGATCAGGCCCTTGTCGCGCGCCTTGGCCACGACCGAAGCGACAGCAGCAGCGTTCGGGGTGTGGGAGCCGGCTTTGTCGAACACTTCAACCGCGATCATCGAGCCCAGGGCACGCACGTCACCGATGATCGGGTGCTTGTCCTGGATCTTGCGCAAGCCGGCGACCAGACGCTCGCCAACGGCCTTGCTGCGGTCCAGCAGTTTCTCTTCTTCGAACACGTCCATCACCGCCAGGGCCGCGGCGCAAGCGATCGGGCTACCGGCGTAGGTGCCGCCCAGGCCGCCTGGGGCGATGGCGTCCATGTACTCGGCCTTGCCGCACACACCGGCCAGCGGGAAGCCACCAGCGATGGATTTGGCGAAGGTGGTCAGGTCTGGAGCAACGCCCATCTGTTCCATGGCGAAGAAGGTGCCGGTACGGCCAGCGCCGGTCTGCACTTCGTCAGCGATCAGGAGGATGCCGTGCTGGTCACACAGGGCACGCAGGCGCTTCATGAACTCTTTCGGCGCAACATAGAAACCACCTTCGCCCTGAACTGGCTCGATGATGATTGCCGCGATGTCACGGGGTTCGGCGTCGTTCTTGAAGATACGCTCGATGGAAGCGATCGAGTCGTCGATGCTCACACCGTGCAGCTCGTTCGGGTACAGGGCGCGGAAGATGCCGCCTGGCATCAGGCCCATGCCGGCCGAGTAAGGCACGACTTTACCGGTCAGGCCCAGGGTCATCATGGTACGGCCGTGGTAAGCGCCGGTGAAGGCGATCACGCCGGCACGGCCAGTGGCGGCGCGGGCGATCTTGACCGCGTTTTCAACGGCTTCGGAACCGGTGGTGACCAGCAGGGTTTTCTTGGCGAAGTCGCCTGGTACCTTGGCGTTGATCTTTTCGCACAGCTCGACGTACGGCTCGTAGGCCAGGACCTGGAAGCAGGTATGGGTCAGCTTGTGCAGCTGGGCTTCAACGGCAGCGATGATCTTCGGATGCACGTGACCGGTGTTCAGTACTGCGATACCGCCGGCGAAGTCGATGAACTCGCGGCCTTCGACGTCAGTGACAGTGGCGTTCTTTGCCGACTCGGCGAAGATCGGGTGGATCTGGCCAACACCACGTGGAACTGCGGCGACACGACGTTGCATCAAAGATTCGTTGGTCTTGCTCATAATGTCCTCAATTCGCCACCCACAAGGTGGCGCGATTCAAGTCGGAGTGGCCGGTATTCAACTGCAGGCAGCATGCGTTGATCGACTGCTGCAGGGGCCCAGGCCACGGGGTGTACGGTGTAAAAAGGCCAGCGAGACGTCGCTCTCGCGCCCCGCTGGCAGAGGTAAAGCCTTACGCTGCGATCAGATGCTGATGCACAGGTATTTGATTTCCAGGTAGTCCTCAATGCCGTACTTGGAACCTTCGCGGCCCAGGCCCGAGGCCTTGATACCGCCGAACGGCGAGACTTCGTTGGAGATCAGACCGGTGTTGATACCGACCATGCCGTATTCCAGGGCTTCGGCGACACGGAACACACGGCTCATGTCACGGGCATAGAAGTACGAGGCCAGACCGAACTCGGTGTCGTTGGACATGGCGATGACTTCGGCCTCGTCCTTGAAACGGAACAGTGGCGCCAGCGGGCCGAAGGTTTCTTCCTTGGCCACCGCTGCGTTGTTTGGCACGTTGACCAGCACGGTCGGCTCGAAGAAGTTACCTTCGATCAACTTGCCGCCGGTCAGTACCTGGGCGCCTTTGCCAACTGCATCGGCAATGTGCTCCTGGACCTTGGCCACGGCTTTTTCGTCGATCAGCGGGCCGGTGGTGGTGCCGTCTTCCAGGCCGTTGCCGATCTTCAGCTTGGCCACAGCGGCCTTGAGCTTCTCGGCGAAGGCATCGTAGACGCCGTCCTGCACGTAGATACGGTTGGCGCAGACGCAGGTCTGGCCGTTGTTGCGGTACTTGGAGATGATCGCGCCGTCGACGGCCTTATCCAGGTCTGCGTCGTCAAACACGATGAACGGCGCGTTGCCGCCCAGCTCCAGGGAAACCTTCTTGATGTCCTTGGCGCATTCGGCCATCAGCTGGCGACCGATCTCGGTGGAGCCGGTGAACGACAGCTTGCGCACGATCGGGTTGCCGGTCAGCTCGCTGCCGATGTCGCCGGCGCTGCCGGTCACCACGCTCAGCACGCCAGCCGGGATACCGGCACGGGTGGCCAGCTCAACCAGGGCCAGGGCCGAGTACGGGGTTTGCGAAGCAGGCTTGAGCACCATGGTGCAGCCAGCGGCCAGGGCCGGGCCGGCTTTACGGGTGATCATCGCCGCCGGGAAGTTCCACGGGGTAATGGCCGCGGTCACGCCGATCGGCTGCTTGATCACGATCAGGCGCTTGTCTGGCTGGTGACCCGGGATGGTGTCGCCGTAGACGCGCTTGGCTTCTTCAGCGAACCACTCGATAAAGGAAGCGGCGTAGACGATCTCGCCCTTGGCTTCGGCCAGTGGCTTGCCCTGCTCGGTGGTCATCAGGCGGGCCAGGTCGTCCTGGTGCTCGATCATCAGCTCGAACCAGCGACGCAGCTTGCCAGCACGTTCTTTGGCGGTCAGCGCGCGCCAGGCCGGCAGCGCCTTGTCGGCGGCCTCGATGGCACGGCGGGTTTCAGCGGCGCCCATCTTCGGCACAGTGCCGATGATCTCGCCCGTTGCCGGGTTGTTGACCTTGATCGTCTGGCCGTTGTCCGCGTCCAGCCACTCTCCATTGATGAAGGCTTGCTGGCGGAACAACTGGGCGTCTTTAAGCTGCATGTCGGGCTTCCTTAACTGCACCGTGCAGGCACGGCGCGAATTATTGATTGTAGAAAAAGGAGAGCGTTTGAAATCTCAAACGAATCCTAGGATCAACGAGGAGAAAGGACAATAGGGTGTTCGAAAAAAAGAACAAAAAGCGCTGTGCGGCTGATTTTTTCAGATCAACGTCATTTATAGCCCCTTGAATGTGCGAAATCGACCACAGCCATTCTGACGATGGACGCCGCCAGCCTAGATGGGTATCATGGCGCCCGCGTTGCACTCGTAGCTCAGCTGGATAGAGTACTGCCCTCCGAAGGCAGGGGTCGTGGGTTCGAATCCCGCCGAGTGCGCCATATCGATCAAGGCTCAGGTGAATACCTGGGCCTTTTTTGTTTTCCGAGCCCGCTGCTACCAGCACGCGTCTATGTCAGATGATGTTTCGAAGTCTCGAAATATGTCGTCCTAAGAAATACCCTACGCGGTCTGTCGATACCCGTCTGCTTGTCCCTGGGAACTCGTGCCTCTAGGCTCCTACCCATCACCGAAATCTCGGTGATCGGGCGTGGTAACCCGGAGTGTGCATCATCCTATACAGTCAATGGCGGCTGTATGCGGGAGGCTTTCGAGCCTGCCGGGATTGATGCTCACCCCGGTTTACCACCCCGTGTACAGCTGCCACCCATTCGGGTGGTAACGGATTGCGGTGTCAGCTCCGACTTGTGAGCATCGACATGAAAAAAATCGTCCCCGATCCACCACTCGATACATCCGCCGCCACCGCCCACTCCGTCTTTGGCAACTGCCAAGCCGGGCACTCTGCGCTGTTCGCTGTCTGCTCCGGCGTCGCCGCCCATGATGCGCTGGTGCATGCCTCTCTCTACCTAGGCTGCGCTTACGACACTGGGAAATACCCACGCAAGAAAATGTCGCAGCAGAGAAGCCTTCGGATGAGGCAAAATGCCACTAACTGATTCGCATTTATCGAGTCAGGCCCCCTGGAATACACCAGCAAGAAGGATCTTTATGAAGCGGTTCGCTTTGACCCCGGCCCGGTGGGTCGGGATGCTGTGCTGTCTGTTCGCCTTGAACATGGCACAGGCCAAGGACGACGGTACCGACCCCTCCGTCACCATCGAAAAGGACATTCTACGCACCGTGGTTGCCGAAGACGGCAGCTACGCCTCCACCCAGGACCTGGTCCTGCTGATCAACGAAGAACGCGCGATCCAGGCCAAGGCCCAGCAATCGCTGTACTACAACCGCACGCTGGAAACCCTGGAAGTTACCCAGGCCTACACTCAGAAGCCGGACGGCCGCAAGGTCGTGGTCAGCCCAGAGCAGATCAAGGAGCAACAGGAACGCCAGTCATCCCAGGCGCCAATGTTCCATGACAGCCTGGTCAAGGTGGTGATTTTCCCGGAAGTGGCAGTCGGCGACCGCCTGGTGCTGAGCTTCAAGAAGCAGCGCAAGACCCCGCTGTTCCCCGGCCAGTTCGAAGACCTGGCGATGCCGCAGTTCCACCCCACCAAACAGTTCACCCTGATCTACGACCTGCCGAAGAACCTCAAGCTCAATGCCGAGGCCAAGGGTTTCAAGGCATCCAGCCCCAAGGCCGAGACCGGCCGCAAGGTTTACCAGTGGGACTACGTGCAGGGTGACAACGCTCGTACAGAATTGGGCGCGGTAGCCTACTCGGACTACGGCAAGTACCTGGCCGTGTCCACCTTTGCTGACTACAGCGAATTCGCCAAAGCCTACGCGGCGCGGGCCAACAGCGAAGTCACGCCGGCCATCCGCGAGCTGGCCGAGAAGCTGACAGCCAAGATCGATGACCCACGCGACAAGGCCTTGGCCCTGGGTGACTGGGTGCGCCGCAATATCCGCTACGTGGCGGTGTACATCGGCGCGGGCGGCGTCGTGCCGCATGCTGCCGACACCGTACTGAGCAACCGCTATGGCGATTGCAAAGACCACGTAGCCCTGCTCGAAGCGCTGCTGGCCGCGGTCAACATTGAAAGTACCCCGGCCCTGATCAACCTCGGCAGTGCCTACGCCCTGCCCAAGGTGCCAACCCTGGGTGTGATCAACCACGTGGTCACCTACGTGCCGAGCCTGGACCTGTACCTGGACTCCACTGCCGAAGCCATCGCCAGCGGCTATCTGCCAGCCCCGGTGCTGGACAAGCCTACCGTGCTGGCCCGCTCGGGCAAGCTCGGCCACACCCCGGCCACCCAGCCAGGCCTGGTGCACAACAGCACCACGTATACCGTGGCCAGCAGCGGCGCCGCCGACTTCACGCATGCCTCGAAGATCGACGGTTGGGCCGCCGAGATGAACCGCTGGATGATGCGCAACATGCAACCGGCCGAGCGCGACCTGCTGACCCAGCGCATCCTCGCCGCCTACGGCCAGCGTGGCAGCGGCAAGATCAGCAGCGATGACCTGGAAACCAGCGGCGCCTTCGAGATGCACATCAACGGTCGCAGTGAAAACCTGGTCAACCTGCCCGGCCCGATCGGCGTGCCGACCCTGACCAGCCTGGCCGGCGGCATCGCCCAGAACGTCTTCGGCTTCATCGCCGAGAAGCAGCGTACCCAGGACTTCACCTGCATCTCCGGTATCACCGAAGAACAGGCACGCTTCGAGTTCCCGGCCGACGTCAAGATCATCGCCGCGCCCAAACCTGTGACCCTCAAGGACAAGCACTTCGATTACAGCGCCGAGTATGCCCTGCAGGGCAACAGCCTGGTGGTCAAGCGCCGCCTGGACTTCCACAACCCGAAAGCGGTGTGCAGCGTGAAGGACTTCGAGAAGATGAAGCCAACCCTGGACGCCATGCTCAATGACCTGAACAGCCAGGTGATCGTGCAGAAGAGCTGACGTATCGCGCCCTGTTAAATCCTTTGGGGTTCAGCAGGGCGCTGCCACTGTTACGCCACCTATGAAATATTTGGTAAACTCCCCGCCGACTTCTGCTGCACACACGCAAGCAGAAACGATCAAAAGGAATTGTCATGGCAATGGTTTTTTGCCGCGGTTGTGCCAAGGAAATCCATGAAACGGCACCCAGCTGCCCACAGTGCGGCGCCCCTCAGTATCTCCCCGCCACCTCGCAACCTGCCAGCCAACCCTCGCCCTGGATGGGCATCACTTCGCTGATCCTCGGCATCCTCTGCGGGCTTTCACTGTTCGACGATTCCGATTGGGACCGTAACACTCTGTTGGGATTAGGCCTGTTTGCGCTGACCGGGTTGATCCTGGGCACGCTCAGCATCGTCAACAAAAAGCCGGGAAGCAACATGGCAATTGCCGGTGCGACTTTGTCGGGTATTTCACTGTTTGTGTATATCGGACTATCAGTTAATTAATGTAAGGGACAACAAATGAGTATGGTTTTTTGCCGTGGCTGCGCCAAGGAAATCCACAGCAGCGCCCTGGCTTGCCCGGCGTGTGGTGCACCGCAAGCTGCTGCAGCACCTGTGACCGCCGCACCTGCGCCGACTGGCATCTGGTACTTTGAAGTATTGAAGAAATACGCCGTGTTCTCCGGCCGCGCGCGCCGCAAGGAATACTGGATGTTCTTCCTGGTCAACATCCTGGTGGCCATGGTGCTGGGCTTTATCGACCGCGTGGCCGGTACCGGTGCCATCCTCTCCAACCTGTATAGCCTGGCACTGCTGATCCCGGGCATCGCCGTAGGCGTTCGACGCATGCACGACACCGACCGTAGCGGCTGGTGGCTGCTGCTCCCGATTGTCAACCTGATCTTCCTGTGCCAGGACAGCCAGCCAGGCCCGAACCGTTTCGGCCAAAACCCGAAAGGTATCGCTTGATCACGGAATGATCGAGTCTCAAAGCAAAGCGGCCATCATTGGCCGCTTTTGCATTTTTGCGCCCATGACGTTTTTCAATCACATCGATGCCGCTTTCGCCCTTGCCCTGCAGCCATCAGTACACGATTCTTTAGCTATCTGCCGTCACCCACTCCCAGCATCGCAGAGGCCTCTATGAAAACCGTGGCACAGCTTCTAAAAACAAAAGCCCAGCAGCACCACCAGGTTCACACCATCGGCCCCGACCACATGGTGCTCGATGCGCTGAGGTTGATGGCGGAGAAGAACGTCGGTGCCCTGCCGGTGGTGCAGGACGGGCGTGTAGTGGGGATCGTCAGTGAGCGCGACTACGCGCGCAAGATGGTGCTCAAGGGCCGCAGTTCGGTGGGCACTCCCGTCAGTGCGATCATGAGTGCGCCGGTGATTACCGTCGACCCGCACCAGAACGTCGAATACTGCATGAACATGATGACCAACAGTCACCTGCGCCACTTGCCGGTGGTCGAGAACGGCGAACTGCTCGGCCTGTTGTCGATTGGCGACCTGGTCAAGGAAGCCATCGCTGAACAGGCCAACATGATCCTGCAGCTGGAACAGTACATTCGCGGCGACTGATTCGCTGCGCGCTCAGCGGTATTCGCCCTCCAGCTCGTCGAGCTGGTGGTCGAAGCTGCGCAAGCGCGCCGACCAGGTGTATACCAGCACTTCCAGGTCGCGATTGAGCACGGCGGCGCCACGACCGCTGCTTTGCTGCGAGTCGCACAAGTCCAGTTGATAACGTTCCCGGGCCATGGCGGTGGCCACGGTCGAGAGCTCGCGGGCGTTGTCCAGCCAGTGGCGGCGGTCATGGGTTTCGCGATCAAGCTCGCGGCATTGGCGTTTCAGGGCTTCAAGGCTCTGCTCCAGCGGCGTGCCTTCAAGCTCGCCCATCACTTCCTGAAAGGTGCGTCCGGGCTGCCAGTAGCTGCCCCAGAAATAGCGGTCGAACACCGTCTCGACCCGGCGCAAGGCAACCTTGGTGTTCCAGATCGCGACCAGCGTTCGGCCCTGGGCCAGCTGACGCTTGCTCACGCGCAATTGCTGCCAGCCAATCCAGGCCAGCGCGGTCAGCGCCAACGCACCGATCACGCCCCCGGCGGCATAGAGAAACACCAGTGCCTGGCCCAGCTGGTGGGTCTGTTTGATTCCGTAGAAATAACCGACGGTCAGCAGGCCCAGGGCAGTCACGGCACACCAGAAACCGGCGGCATAGGGATCTTTCATTGGCGCTATCCCCTTGTTGTTTTTTCCTGAGCATAGCAACGCCGTTCACCGGAAGATGTGCCGCTCAGCGTTTATTTTCTAGGACGCCGCAGCGCCTCGTTGAGCTGGTCGAACATCACCGCCCAGTCGGCATCTTCGTCGATACTGTCTTTCAGAAACGCTCGCTGGCTTGAGGTCCAGAACGGTGCATCGACCAGCTTGATATCGCTTTTTAGCGGCGAATGACTGGTTATGAATTGATCAATCCCCTTCGGATCGTCAGGTAATCCCAGTTGCTTGAACAATTCGGAAAACTTGTGGTTTGGTGCTTCCATGGGTCACTCCTTGGGGCCAGGCCGGGCATCCACGACGCCAGCCTGGCAGTGGGTTGATCATCAGCAAACCTCACGCACTTCGGCGTTTGGCACCAGTTTCAGGTACTGCGTCATGTTCATGTGGATCAGGTGATCGTGATCGCCTGCCTCGACATAAATATCCCCCTGACGGGTCAGGGTCGGATCGAGCAGCATCTTGATCGAGTAAGCATCACCCAACGCCGGAATGGCACCACGTTCGCAGTCGCCGAACAGATGTGGCAAGCCGCTTTCATGGGTCATTTGCCAGGGTCCGGTGGCCCGCACCTTGCTCATGTCCAGGTGACGGTTAGCCGGTAGCACGGCCATCAGGTAATTGCCCCGGCGGTCGTCGAGCATGACCGACTTGGCCACCCGCTCGGCAGGTACGCCGGCGGTACGCGCCGACTCAAGGCTGGTTGATGAGTGCGGATGAGAAACGATTTCATAGTCGCAGCCGGCCTTGTCCAGGCATTGCTGCAGGGTTTTTGCCATACGCATGATGCACCTCCGGATACAACGCCCCCACTTCTGAAGTTTAGGCCGTGCTGCATCAAGCAGCCGACTAAACTTATTGGACACGCACTGCCCGGGTGAATTCAGGTGATCGCTCGCTGGTGTCGGCACCTGCTGCTTCTACTGATGCTCAGCGCCCTGACGAGCGGCGTGGCTGCGCCCGGCAATCCGGTGCTGGTGATGAGTATCGACGGTGCCATCGGTCCGGCCAGCGCCGACTATCTGGTACGCGGCCTGGAACAGGCCAAGGCACAGCAGGCGCAACTGGTGGTCATCCGCCTCGACACCCCGGGCGGGCTCGACAGCTCGATGCGCGCGATCATCAAGGCGATTGTCGCCAGCCCCGTACCCGTCGCGACCTTCGTCGCGCCCGGTGGCGCCCGCGCGGCCAGCGCCGGCACTTACATCCTTTATGCCAGCCACGTGGCGGCAATGGCCCCGGGCACAAACCTTGGCGCCGCCACGCCGGTACAGATCGGCGGCCTGCCGGGCACGCCCAAGGACCCAGCCGCACCGCCCGCCTCGCCCACCGGCGACAAGCAAGCGCCGAACAGTGAGCAGGACACCCTGACCCGCAAGCAGATCAACGACGCCGCCGCCTACATTCGCGGCCTGGCACAACTGCGCGGGCGCAATGCCGATTGGGCGGAGCAAGCGGTGCGCGAATCGGTGAGCCTGCCCGCCAACGAAGCCCTGCGCCTGAAAGTCATTGACCGTATCGCCAACGACCTCCCCGACCTGCTGCGCCAACTCGACGGCAAGAGCCTGGAAGCCGCTGGCCAGCCGGTGCAGTTGCATACGGCCAATGTGGCGATCATCGAACGCGAGCCGGACTGGCGCACGCGCCTGCTGGCGGTGATCACCAACCCCAGCGTGGCGCTGATCCTGATCATGATCGGCATCTACGGGCTGATGTTCGAGTTCATGAGCCCCGGCTCCGGAGTGGGCGGGGTGATCGGCGGCATCTGCCTGCTGGTCGCTCTGTATGCCCTGCAGCTATTGCCGGTGAGCTATGCCGGGGCGGCGCTGATCATGCTCGGTATCGCCTTCATGATTGCCGAGGCGTTCCTGCCCAGTTTCGGTGTGGTCGGCTTTGGCGGCATCGTCGCGTTCGTGGTCGGCGCGGTGATATTGATGGACACCGATGTGCCCGGCTTCGGCATCCCCCTGGCATTGATCCTGACCCTCGCGCTGCTCTCGGCGCTGCTGCTCGGCGGTGTCTTGGGCATGGCCATGAAGGCGCGCAAGCGCGCGCTGGTCAGCGGTGATGCCGGGCTGGTGGGCAGCCTGGCGACAGTGATGGCGGTCAATGACAGCGACCCGTTCATCGGCTCGGTGCAGGTGCAGGGTGAGCAGTGGCAGGCCCAATGCCAGACGCCACTGCAGGTGGGGCAACGCGTCCGGGTGATTACACGCAAGGGCGTACTACTGGACGTCAGCGCCGAAGCAGAAGCACCGGCGCAAGGAGACTGAGATGTTTTTCGAACTGGGCTTTGGCGCATTGCTGGCACTGCTGGCGGTGCTGTTGCTGGCGGCATTCCGCATCCTGCGCGAATACGAACGTGGCGTGGTGTTCCAGCTCGGACGCTTCTGGCGAGTCAAGGGCCCGGGCCTGGTGTTGCTGATCCCGGGGATCCAGCAGATGGTCCGGGTCGACCTGCGCACGGTGGTGCTGGATGTGCCGCCGCAGGATGTAATCACCCGCGACAACGTCTCGGTCAAGGTCAACGCGGTGCTGTACTTTCGCGTGCTCGACCCGCAGAAGGCGATCATCCAGGTCGAAGACTTTCTCATGGCCACCAGCCAACTGGCGCAGACCACCCTGCGCGCGGTGCTCGGCAAGCATGAGCTGGATGAGTTACTGGCCGAGCGCGAGCGGCTGAACCTGGACATCCGCCAGGTGCTGGATGCGCAGACCGATGCCTGGGGCATCAAGGTCGCCAACGTCGAGATCAAGCACGTCGATCTCAATGAGTCGATGATCCGCGCCATTGCCCGTCAGGCCGAGGCTGAACGGGAGCGGCGAGCCAAGGTGATCCATGCCGAAGGCGAATTGCAGGCATCGGAGAAGCTGATGCAGGCCGCGGAAATGCTCGGCCGCCAATCGGGCGCGATGCAGCTGCGGTACATGCAGACCCTGGGCACTATTGCCGGGGACAAGTCGTCGACGATCGTGTTTCCGTTGCCGATCGAGATGCTCAAGGGGCTTGTGGATAAGTGAAGTCGCCAATCGCCGGCAAGGCCGGCTCCCACAAAGGATCTGTTGACGCCGGACCCCGTGGGAGCTGGCTTTGCCGGCGCAGCCTTGCCGCTCTTACCAACCGCCACCCAACGCCAGGAACAACCCAATCTGCCCCATCGCCACCTGGGTATTGGCCGCCGCCAGCTGCGCGCGCATGTCGGTGTAGGTGCGGGTTGCCTGCAGGTCGGCGAGGAACGACTCGCGCCCGGCCTGATAAAAGCGGTGGGTCTGATCCGCCGCCAATTGCGCCGAACGCTCGGCATCAGCCAGGGCATCACGGCGCTCCAGCAAAGCACTGTATTGCGCAAGGCTGGTCTGGGTTTCACGAATGGCATTGAGCACCACCCCATCAAAATGCGCAAGCGCCGCCTGGGTCGAAGCTTCTGCCGCGCGAATGCGCGCTCGCGAACCGTTGGTCGGCACCGTCCAGGTCAGCAGCGGGCCGAAGCCCCAGCGGTTGGTCGCAGGTTCCCCCAGGTTGTCGAGAATACCGATAGTGCCCACTTGGGCACCGATACTGATGTCTGGATACAACTGCCCAGTGGCCACGCCAATGGTCGCCGTGGCCGCCGCCAGGCTGCGTTCGGCCTGACGGATATCCGGGCGGCGCTTGAGCAGCGCCGCGCCATCACCCACCGGCAGGACCTGGGCGATATGCGGCAACTCGGCGCAATCGCCCGTGCCGGCCGGCAATTGATTGAGCGGTTTGGCCAACAGCATCGACAAGGTGTACAGGCCCGCTTCACGCGCGGCCTGGTAACGCGGCAGCTCGGCGCGCAGGGATTTGAACTGGGTCTGCGACCGGGTCACCTGGGTTTCGTCACCACGACCGGCGTCGCGCAGGCGCTGGGTCAGGGTCACGCTCTGTTCTTGCAGGCCCAGGGACTCATGGGCGATGTGATATTCCTCGTTGGCCGCGCATACCTGGGTATAGGCGCGGACCACATCCGCCACCAGGGTGATGCGCGCAGTATCGGCGGCAGCCTGGGTCGCATCGGCATTGGCCTGGGCGGCCTCGACGCCACGCTTGAGGGTGCCCCACAGGTCAAACTGGTAGGAAGCGCTGATAATCGCCTCACCAATGTTGGCCACCGGCACCTTCTCTGGCAGCAGGAACGCCTCGCCAGACTCTTGCAAACGCTGGGCGCCCAGCTTCACGCCACCATTGAGGCCGCCCTGGGCCTCGGCTTCTTCGACCTGGGCACGGGCCTTGGCGATATTCGCTGCCGCTACGCGCAGTTCAGTGTTGGCGGCCAGGGCCAGACGCACCAGCTCATTGAGGCGCTCGTCCTGGTACAGGTGCCACCAGTCTTTGGGCACAGGCGCCGAGACCACGCTGTTGGCGTCCTGGCGCAGTTCGCCCTGCAGGTCGGCGCGCTGGATGGCAGCGTCCTTGGGCACGTGGTAATCCGGCCCGACCATCTGACAGGCCGACAGCAGCAGGCTCAGGCCAAGCAGCGACAGCCGTTTCATTGCCCGCGGCCCTCAAGGATCGACACCGTCGCGGTACGCCCGGCGATCATGCGAAAGTCCGCCGGCACTTCATCGAAGGCAATGCGCACCGGGATCCGCTGGGCCAGCCGCACCCAGCTGAACGCCGGGTTGACGTTGGGCAGCAGGTTGGCGCCGCTGCTGCGGTCGCGGTCCTCGATACCGGCGGCGATGCTCTGCACCCGCCCGCTCAGGCGGGTATTGTCGCCGAGCACGCGGATATCCACAGCCTGGCCGATGTGAATGCCGGCCAGCTTGGTTTCCTCGAAGTAGCCATCGACGTGGTAGGAGTCGCTGTCGACCACCGACAGCACTGGCCGACCGGCGCTGACAAATTCGTGGGCACGCGGCGCGCGGTCGTTGAGGTAGCCATCGACCGGGCTGCGTACCACCGAGCGGTCGAGGTTCAGTTGCGCGGCATCCACCGCCACCTGGGCCTCGGCCAGGGCCGATTCGGCGCGGGCCTGGCGCGACTGGCTCTCTTCCAGTTGCTCCTGCGCCACCAGGTTGCCCAGGCCACGGTTACGCCGGGCTTCACGCTGGGCCTGGGCCAGGGTTTCCTTGCGCTCGGCCAGGGTCGCCTGGGCCTGGCGCAAGGCCAGGTGGAAGCGGTCCTGGTCGATGGTAAACAGCACGTCACCGCGCTTGACCACCTGGTTGTCGCGCACTTCGACCTGCTGGATCAAGCCGGAAACATCCGGGGCAATCTGGATCACATCAGCACGGATGTGACCGTCACGGGTCCAGGGCGCGAACATGTAGTACATGACCATCTGCCAGACCAGTACGGTCGCCAGCGTCACTACCAGCAGGGTCAGGACCACGCGGCCCAGGGTCAACAAGGGTTTTTTCATGGCAGCATCAGGTTTCGGCAAAAGTGGTCGACCGTGCCGAGCAGCACGGCGTAAAGCGCAACGTTGAACAGCGCCCGGTGCCAGACCAGGCGATAGAAGTGCACCCGGTTGAGCAGCGCGTGCACAGCGAGGAACACCAGGTAGGTGAGCACCATCATCACCAGCAGCGTGGGCAGGAACACCCCGCTGATATCCAGATCTCCGATCACAGCGGTGCTCCATCGATGCCGTAGGGCAGTTGTGGCTGATCGTCGGATGGTTCCAGCACCACCTCGACACCTGGCAACAGCGCCAGGCGCAAACCACTCAGGGCATGCAGCAGGTGCACGCGGGCTTCGGCGCTATCGGCCAGGTCATTAAGGTTCAGGGCGCGGCGGGCGCGCTCCATGCTCTGCAGCAACACCTCGGGAGCGTGCAGGCGACGACGGACATCCAGGCAGGCCTGAAAGTGTTCACCCACCTCCTCCACCACCCGCCCCAGCAATTGGCGCGGGTGTGCGCCGACCCGAGGCATGTAGGCCAGCAGGTCGAGCAGGTTCAGGCCCACGCGCAGGTCACGCAGCGCGGTGCCGGTGTCCTGGCCGGTCTGGGTCAGGCGCGGCAGTTGCTGCATCAGCCGATCGAGCATCTGCACACCCAGGCGCCGATGCTCGGCCAGGGTCGCCGGCTGGGTCATGCCGACGATGTCGTGCCAACTGAAACGGGTCAGGCGCTTGGCCGCAAGCTCGACGCCGAACGGGCGCACCACCAGGGTCCAGATAAAGGCGAACAGCAAGCCCACCGGCCCGGCCAGGTTGGCGTTGATAAAGGTCAGGAAGTTGGCGTCGTAGGCACCCTGAATGCTGATGAACGAGGCGGTGTTGACGATGGTCAGCAAGGTGCCCAAGTAGAAGCGCGGCTGCACGGTCAAGGTGCCGACGCAGATGCACGGCACGGCGAAGGCCAGTACCAGCATCGGGAAGTCATGCAGGTTGGGCAGCACCAGGAACAGGTAAAGGCTGGCGAACAGCACCGACAACGAGGTCCAGAAGAAAAAGCGGTAGATCTGCGGCGCCGGATCGTCCATGGCGGCAAAGAAGCTACAGGCTACGGCAGCGAGAATCACCGCGCTGCCACCGTCGCTCCAGCCAAGCAGGATCCACAGCGTGGTGGCGGCAATGATCGCGGTGACGGTGGAGAACACCGAATAGAGCATCAAGCCACGGTCGAAGAATGGCGTCAGCCGGCCCAGGCGCCAGTGCCGATAGACCGCGCGCCACGGCGACAGGTCTTCATTGCGGATAGCGTGCTGCAGGCTGCAGCAGTCCTGCCACAGATCGACCCACTCGGCCAGCCGATAAAGCGCGTTGGACAGCAGCAGCGAGGCGCGTTGGTCAAGGGACACAGCGCTCGGTTGCAGGTGTTCGATTTGCCCACGCAGAGCAGACCAGCGCGCCGGCGATGCATCCTGTGCGGTGCCTTGCAGCCAGGCACGGGCCTCGCCCAGCAACGGCTGCAATTGCTCGGTCTGGGCCGGGGCGCGGCCTTCGAGGGCAAGCAAGGCGTCGTCGAGGGCATCGATCACCGGCAGCAGGTGGATCATCCGCCCGCGCAGCTCGCGGGCGTTCTTTACCGTTTGCGGGCGGGCGCCTTCATGGGACAGCTGGCCGATCATCAGCTCCAGCGAGTTGAAGGTGGTGACCATCGAGGCACGCAGACCGCCGACTTTCTCGGCGCTGGCTTCGCGGGCCAGAAAGGTGTCGCTATAGCGAATCGCCTCGTTGAACCAGTTGCCGGTGGCGCCGACCAGCACCGGGGTCAGGCGCCGCGGCCAGAAGATCGCCCCGACCACCGCCGCACAGACAATGCCCAGGCAGATTTCCTGGGCCCGTGACGAGGCAATGTCGAATACGGCCAGCGGCTCATCGACCACCGGCAGGGCAATCATCGGCAAGGTGTAGCCGGCAAGCATCAGCGCATAGCTATTGGCGGTGCGCAGGTGCAGCGAGAGGAACAGCAAGGTGCCGGTCCACAAGGCCACGGCGACCGTCAGCAGTACCGGTGTCTGCACCAGCAGCGGCACCAGGAACACCGCCCCGGCGGCGCCGAGCAGGGTGCCCATGGCCCGGTACAGGGCCTTGGAACTGGTGGGCCCGACGAATGGGCTGGAGACGATGTACACCGTGGCCATGGCCCAGTAAGGCCGCGGCAGCTGCATGAGCAGGGCGATGTACAGGGCGATCATCGAAGCGGCAAAGGTGCGCACGCCGTAGAACCAGTCGCGCGCAGGCGGCATCGAGCTGAAAAAACCGTTCACGTCGGCACGCCCGGGGTGCGCTGGGCAGCCTCTTCGAAGGCGCGCAGCACGCGCAGGGTGGCCAGCAGGTCGGCTTCGTCGATGCCCTGCAGCACTTCACGGCGCAGGCGCACCAGTTCGCCTTCGATGGCTTCGGCGAGCACCCGGCCGCTGGCGGTCAGGCTCAGTGCCTTGGCCCGGCGGTCGAGCGGATCTTCCGTGCGGCAGACGAAGCCGGCCGTGCACAGCTGGTCGAGCAGGCGTACCAGCGACGGGCTTTCAAGCCCTGCCGCTTGCGCTACGGCGACCTGGTGCACGCCATCGCCCAGGCGCACGATCATCAGCAGTGGCATCGCACAGGCTTCGGAAATGCCGTAGCCGGCCAGAGTCGCCTGGCAGATGCGCCGCCAGTGCCGGCCGGCCACCACCATACCGCTGCTGATGTTGAGTTGCAGTGCGTCGAGGGTCATGAAGGGAGGTTCGTGGCTATATTCATAGTTTGCTAACTATCAATATTCTTCGATCACCGCCCCTGCCGTCAATAGTGGCTGACAGACGTCATGTTCAAGGTTGCAGCTGATCGTCCAGCTTCATGTTCAGCGCCAGCTTGCTGCCCAGGCTGATCGCCTGCTCGCGCCAGAACAGATAACGCAGGGCGTTGTTGACCTCGCTGAAGTGCAGCGCCAACGCTTCGGCAGCCTGCATCACCCCGGCCACAGCGGCCAGTTCCAGCCAGTACACCGCGGCTTTGGTGTCGACGTTGACCGTCAGCCCATGCAGCAGCCGGTAGCCAACCTCGAAGCGGCAACGGGCGTCACCGCGCTGGGCGCCACGTAGAAACCAGCGATAGGCCTGCTGCAGGTCGACCTGCCATTCCTGGCTGTCGCTGTCACAGATTTCTTCCTCGTAGAGGTCGCCAAGGGCGGCGGCGGCATGCTCCAAGCCACGCTCGAAAGCCTGCTGGTAATACTCCGCCGCGCTGGCGTAGGCCACCTCGACGCCTTTGCCGAAGTAATGCTGCTGGCCAAGATTGAACCAGGCAGCAGCGCTGCCCTGCAGGGCCGCCATGCGCAACAGATGCCCGGCCAAGGTCGGGTCGGCGCGCCAGTACTTGCCGTTGAGCCAGATCCAGCCCAGGTCATTGAGCGCACCGACGTTGCCCTCCAGGGCCTGGGCACGCAGGTCGTCGTACACCGCCTGCAGGTCAGCGGCTTCATCCAGGCGGCTGATCAGGCTGAAACTCTCGCCCAGCGCTGCCCGCTGGCTGGGCATGCCGACCCCGGCGTACAACCGCTGCAGGCGGCCGGGCCGACCAGGCGCAGGGATGATCCGCTCGGGCAACAGGCGCTCAAGCAGTGGGTAAATGTTGCTGGCAGCTGACATGTTCGTCCTCATTGAACTACCCACAGATCCAACAGCGGGAGTGATGAGGCGTGATTCTGCGCACGGTCACGACAAAACCTGTCGCGAACAATTCAGTTAGGGCACTCAACTGCTTCATCCTTGATCTGGATACATAAATGGCTAATTGCCATATCACCGCGCTGGCGCCATGCTACAACCGCAAGCCTAGACAAGGACGCCGCCTTTTGCCCTCTGCCACGACACGTGCCACCCTCAGCCGCCAATGGGAGTTGCTGCGCCAGTTGCCCAGCCGCTCGCCGGGGATTACCAGTGCCGAGTTGGTAGGCCGCCTGCAGGACGCAGGTTTTTCCATCAGCAAGCGCAGCATCGAGCGCGACCTCAATGAGCTGTCGCTGATCTTCCCGCTGGAACGCAACGACAAGAGCATCCCTTATGGCTGGCACTGGGCGGCCAACGCCTGCATCGAGCTACGCGGTATCAGTGTCAGCGAGGCGCTGAGCCTGGCGCTGGTGGAAGAGGCCGTGCGCCCGCTGTTGCCGGGGAGCATGCTGAAAGTGCTGGACCCGCGCTTCAGCCATGCCCGGCAAAAGCTCGAACACCTGTCGGGGGCGAACAAGGTGGCGCGCTGGCTGGACAAGGTCGCCAGCGTGCGCCCGGACATGAACATGCAGGCACCGGAAGTGCCCGACAGCATCCTCGAGACCGTGCAACACGCGCTGCTTGAGGAATACCAGTTGCACTGCCAGTACTACTCGGCTCACAACGACACGCTCAGCGAACTGACCCTCAACCCGCTAGCGCTGATCCAGCGCGGCCAGGTCAGTTACCTGATTGCCAGCGCCGCGTCCTGTACCGACATTCGCCAGTTCGCCGTGCATCGCTTTCGCAAGCTGCACATTCTCGACAGCCCGACCGAAGGCCTGCATGCCTTCGATCTGCAGGCCTACCTGCGCAGCGATGCCCTGCAGTTCGGCGATAGCGACAAGATCGAGCTGCAGGCCTGGATCAGCGACAACCTCGCCCGCCTGGTGCGCGAAACGCCGCTGTCGGCGGACATGCACCTGACCCCGCTGGAGAATGGCCACCGCCTGCGGGCCACCGTCAGCAACAGCTGGCAGCTGCGCTGGTGGCTACTGAGCCAGGGCGACGGGCTGATCGTCGAGCAGCCCCTGAGCCTGCGCCAGCAGATTGCCGAAACCCTCCACAATGCCGCCGCGCAGTATCGATCGGCCTGAGCCTGTCAGCGCTGCATGCCCCAGCGGCGCACGGTAATACGCTCCAGGGTGTTGAATACCAGGCTTTCGACCAGCAGGCCGATGAGGATCACCACTGCGAGCCCGGCGAACACCTTGTCGGTGTACAGCTCGTTGCGGTTCTGGAAGATGTACCAGCCCAGCCCGCCCTTGCCGCTGGTGGCGCCAAACACCAGTTCGGCGGCGATCAGTGTGCGCCAGGCAAAGGCCCAGCCGATCTTCAGGCCCGAGAGGATCGACGGCAGCGCCGCCGGAATCAGGATCTGCACCACCAGCCGCAAGCCACGCAGGCCATAGTTGCGACCGGCCATGCGCAAGGTCTCCGACACCCCGAGAAAGCCCGCGTAGGTATTGAGCGCCAGGGCCCAGAGCACCGAATGCACCAACACGAAGATCAGGCTGTTGTCGCCCAGGCCGAACCACAGCAGCGCCAATGGCAGCAAGGCAATTGCCGGCAGCGGGTTGAACATCGAGGTCAGGGTGCTGAGCAGGTCGCGGCCGAACTGGGTCGACACCGCCAGGCTGGTCAGGCCGAAAGCCAGGACGATCCCCAGCAGATAGCCCTTGAGCAGCACCACCAGCGACACGCCGACCTTGGCCGGCAGCTCGCCGCTGAGCAGGCCGTCATACAGGGCTGCCGCAGTCTGCAGGAAGCTCGGTAGCAGCAGGTCGTTGCCCTGGTAGCGGGCGATGGCTTCCCAGGCCAGGGCCAGCAGAATCAGGATCAGGCCCTTGCGCAGCCAGCCCTGTTGCCAGAGGCGCTGACCCAGCGGCAGTTCACGCTCTACGGGGACACTCAGTAGCGGTTCGAGGACAACTTCGTATTCCTGACGCGGCGTAACAGTTGTGGTCATGGTGAGACTCCCGGTCAGTAGGCAATGCGAATGTCGGCGAAGCCCAAGGCCGGGTCGTGCTCGACCTGGGCATCGTCGTCGAACAGCAAGCGGTGGACGCGCCGCGCCGATGCCTGAAAGTCGCTGGCGCCCAGGCTCTGCAGGTCGTACTGGTGGCTGTGGATCTCGGCGCGTACCCGGCCCGGATGCGGCGACAGCAAGAGGATGCGGTTGCCGACCACCAGCGCTTCTTCGATCGAATGGGTGACGAACAACAAGGTGAAACGCACCTCTTCCCAAAGCAGCAGCAACTCTTCCTGCATCTTGCGCCGGGTCAGGGCGTCGAGGGCGGCGAAGGGTTCGTCCATCAGCAGGATCTTCGGCTGCATGGCCAGCGCCCGGGCAATCGCCACACGGGCTTTCATGCCGCCCGACAGGGTATGCGGATAGGCGTCGGCAAAGCCGGCCAGGCCGACTTTCTCCAGGTAGTGCAAGGCGCGCGCTTCGGCCTCCTTGCGTTTGAGCGTGCCGGAAGCGAGCAGCGGGAACATCACGTTCTGCTTGACGGTTTTCCACGGCGGCAGCTGGTCGAACTCCTGGAACACCACGATGCGGTCCGGGCCCGGGCCCTGCACTGCCTGGCCCTGCAAGCGGATCTGCCCTTCCCGGGGCTCAATGAAGCCGGCCACCGCCTTGAGCAGGGTCGACTTGCCACAACCCGAGGGCCCGAGCAGGACAAAGCGGTCGGCCTTGTCCACTTCGAAACTGACCTGGTGGGTAGCCCGCACCACGCGCTGCGCGGTGCGGTACTCCAGGCTTAGGTTATCCACCTGCAGCAGCGGCGGCGTTGCGACGCTGCTCAGCTTGCTGACCGTGTGGCCTGGCAATGGGGTGTTCATCCGGCTCAGCTCCCTTGCAGCGGTTTCTCGTCCTGGAAGAAGTAGTCCTTCCAGGATTCGGGTTTGTGCTTGATCGCGCCCACGCGGTAGAGGAATTCAGCCAGCGGATAGGTATTCTTCGGCGTCACGCTGAATTCGTACTGCGGGTTGTCGATGATCTTCAGCAGTGCCTCGCGGTCGATCTTGGCCTTGGTCACGCGGATGTAGGTGTCGGCTGCGGCGGCCTTGTCGTTCTGGGCGAACTCGGCGGCTTGCGCCAGGGCATCGACGAAAGCTTTGTAGGTCTTGGGGTTGTCGTTGCGAAATTTCTCGGTGGCGAACAACACGGTCGGCGAGTTCGGGCCGAGCAGGTCGTAGGTGTTGAGCACCACGTGCACGTCCTTGTTGGCCAGTACCTGATCCTGGAACGGCGGGTTGGAGAAGTGCGCGTTCAGCTCGGTGCCACCGGCCAGCAAGGCCGCGGTGGCATCAGGATGGGGAACGGCCAGGGTGTATTTGTCGAGGCGGTTGTATTCCTTGTCGCCCCACTGCTTGGCAGCGGCGTACTGCAGGAACCGCGACTGCACCGAGACGCCCACCGCCGGCAGGGCGATGCGGTCTTTCTCGCTGAAGTCGGCGATGGTCTTCACCTTGGGATTGCTGCTGACCAGGTAGTAGGGAAAGTTGCCCAGCGAGGCCACGGCCTTGACGTTCTGCCGGCCCTGGGTGCGGTCCCAGATGGTCAGCAGCGGGCCGACGCCGGCGCCGGCGATATCCACCGAACCGGAGAGCAAGGCGTCGTTGATCGCGGCGCCACCAGACAGCTGCGTCCAATCGACCTTGATGTCGATGCCCTGCGCCTTGCCATGCTTCTCGATCAGGTTCTGATCGCGCACTACGTTGAGCAGCAGGTAAACAATGCCGAACTGTTCGGCAATGCGGATTTCACCTTCGGCCTGGGCCGTGGCCGGTGCCACCAGGCTGCCGGCAAACAGGCTGGCACCCAGGCCGATACTGGCCGCCAGGCGGCTGATTGAGTTGCGCATGCTGTACTCCTCGAAAGATCAGAACGGGGCATCGCCCTGGATGGTGGTGCGGTACAGCTTGCGGCGCAGGTGCGCAGGGCAGCCGCTGGCCAGGTGAATCAACGAGCGGTTGTCCCAGAACACCAGGTCATGGGGCTGCCATTGGTGGCGGTAGATGTTCTGCTCGAGCACGCTGTGGGCGTAGAGCTCGGCAAGGAGCTGCCGGCTTTCGTCTTCAGGCAGGCCAACGATGCGGGTGGTGAAGCCTTCGCTGACGAACAGCGCCTTGCGGCCGTTTTCCGGGTGGGTGCGCACGACCGGGTGAATGACTTCCTGAACCTGCGCCAGTTGTTCGGCGGTCAGGGTCGGGCGCCAGTTGCCTGCGAACTTGCTCTCGCTGTAGCGGGCGGTATATGAATGCGCGGCGCTGCGGCCTTCAACGGCTTTGCGCAGGGCTTCGGGCAGGCCGTCCCAGGCCTTGTGCATATCGGCGAACAACGTGTCGCCACCTTCGCGGGGCAGCTCCTGGGCGTGCAGCATCGAGCCCAGGCTTGGCAGTTCCTTGTACGACAGGTCCGAGTGCCAGAACTTGCCGGCGTCGCCCAGGCCGATGTTCTGCCCGTTTTCGATGATGTTGGAGACGATCAGGATTTCCGGGTGGCCGCGGAGCAAAAACTGTTTGAGCACGTGAATCTGCAGCACACCGAAGCGGCGGCTGAAGGCGATCTGTTGTTCGGGGGTAATGCGCTGGTCGCGAAACACCAGCACGTGGTGGTCGAGATGGGCCCGGTGGATCCGGGTGAAGTCCTCGGCGCTGACTGCTCGGGTCAGGTCCAGGCCGATGATCTCGGCGCCGACGGCACCACTGAACGGCAGGATTTCGAAGGCTTGCTGCTGTGCACTGTCGATGGACGACAAGGCGTTAGAGGCCGCTGACATGATTCACTCCCACGCAGAGCGCGCCCAATGGTGCGCGCATCGATCAGAAACTCACGGTGTTCCGTGTTGGTTCGGTCGTGCGGCGCGCCGATTGGTCGGCAGGTACGCAGGGGAGTGACTATAAAGTCATAAGAGAAAGAATTTAAATATCTTTAGCGCATAAGCATATGGTGAGCTTCAGGGCCTCATCGCTGGCAAGCCAGCTCCCACAAAGTCCAACTGTGGGAGCTGGCTTGCCAGCGATGCTTTTAGCGCTCGCGCAGCGCTTCGGCACGCGCGCGGATGATCGGCTTGAGCAAGTAGCTCAACACGCTCTTCTTGCCGGTGATGATATCCACCGAAGCGACCATCCCCGGGATGATCAGCAGCGGCTTGTCGTCGGTCCCCAGGTGGCTGCGCTCGGTGCGCAGCTTGATCACGTAGAAGGTGTTCTTGTCTTCGTCGGTGATGGTGTCGGCACCGATCTGTTCGAGCTTGGCTTTCAAGCCGCCGTAGATGGTGAAGTCATAGGCGGTGAACTTGACCATCGCCTCCTGCCCCGGGTGCAGGAAGGCGATGTCTTGCGGGCGGATGCGCGCTTCGACCAGCAAGGTGTCATCCAGCGGGACGATCTCGACCAGGTCGCTGCCCGGCTGGATCACCCCACCCACGGTGTTGACCAGCAGCTGCTTGACGATACCGCGCACCGGCGAGGTCACCAGGGTACGGTTGACCCGGTCGTCCAGGGCCTTGCCGGTGGCCTGGGCCTTGCTCAGGTCGGTGCGCGCCTCGTTGAGTTGGGTCAGGGCTTCGCTGCGAAACTTGCCGCGGGTCTCGTCGATCTTGCGCTCGACTTCCTTGATCGCCGATTCGGCGCGCGGAATCGCCAGCGAGGTGGCGTCCAGCTGGCCACGGTTCTCCACTTCGGCACGCTTGAGGCGCAGCACTTCCACCTGGGAGATCGCGCCCTGGGCCACCAGCGGCTCGGACATGCTGATCTCCTGGCGCAACAGCTGCAGGCTGTTGCGGTACTGGCCCTGCTTGGAGCTGAACTCGCGCAGTTCCTGCTGACGCTGCACCAGTTGCTCCTGCAGGCCGCCGATCTCGTCCTGCAACTGCTGGCGGCGGCTCTGGTACAGGGATTCTTCGTTGGCGGCCTGGCTCGGCGCGGCCTTGCGGATTTCGGCGTCGATCTTCAGCGGCCGGTCTTCGACCTCGGCGCTCAGGCGTTCGACGCGCAGGGCCATGGCCAGGCGGTCCGCCTCGGTCTCACCGACGTTGGAAACAAAGCGGGTGTCGTCCAGGCGCAGCAACGGGTCGCCCACTTCGACGATCTCGCCTTCTTTGGCGTAGATCTGCGCGACAATACCGCCTTCCAGGTTCTGGATTTTCTGCAGTTTGGACGACGGGATCGCCTTGCCTTCGCCACGGGTCACTTCGTCGATAATGGCGAAGTTGGCCCAGAGGCCCATGAACAGGAAGAAGCCAAGCACCCCCCAGATGGTCAGGCGTACGATGCGCGGGGCATCTTCGATCAGTGCCTTGTTGACCTCCGGCAACGGTTGCCCGCTGAGCGACTCGGAACCCTTGAAGTACTTGCGCAGGCTGTCCTTGATCTGGCCCATATCCAACTTAAGCAACACTGATCTGCCCCTTCTTCAGCGCATCCATGACGGCGGCTTTCGGGCCATCCGCGACTATCTGCCCGCGATCGACAACAATCAGGCGGTCGACCAGTGACAACAGCGAGGCCCGGTGAGTCACCAGGACCACGGTCTTGTTCTCGATGACCGCTTGCAGGCGTTGCTTGAGGCGTTCTTCACCGGTGTTGTCCATGGCGCTGGTCGGCTCGTCGAGCAGCAGGATCTGCGGGTTGAGCAGCAAGGCGCGGCCAAGGGCGACGTTCTGCCGCTGGCCACCGGACAGGTTCTGGCCACGCTCGCCGACCTGCAGCTCATAACCTTGCGGGTGCAGCCGGGCGAACTCATGCACCCCGGACAACTCGGCAGCCTGCAGGACCATTTCGTCCTCCACGTAGCGGGCACCGCTGACCAGGTTGTCACGCAGGGTACCGGCCAGCAGCTGGATATCCTGGGGCACATAGCCGATGTTGTGGCGCAGTTCGCTGACGTCGATCTGGCGGATGTCCACGCCATCGACCAGCAAGGAGCCGGCATCGGCTTCGTAGAGACCGACGATCAACTTGGCCAGCGAGCTCTTGCCCGAGCCGCTGCGGCCGATGATGCCGATTTTCTCGCCGGGGCGGATCGCCACATTGACGCCCTTGAGCGCCAGGTTCTGCTGGTTCGGGTAGGTGAAATCGACGCCACGGAACTCGATGGCGCCCTGCAGCACCTGACGGCTCAGCGGGCGTTCTTCGAAGTTGCGCTCTTGCGGCAGCTCCATCATCTGGTCGGTGGAGACCATGGTGACCTTGGCTTGCTGGTAACGGGTCAGCAGGCCGGAAAGCTGGCCCAGCGGGCCGAGGGCGCGGCCACTGAGCATGTAGCAGGCGATCAGGCCGCCCATGCTCAGGTTGCCAGCCATGATCTGGTAGACGCCGGCGCAGATCAGCGCCACGCCTGCCAGTTGCTGGATCAGCAGGGTGATGTTCATTGCCAGGCCAGAGAGCACCTTGACCCGCAGCTCGAGGCGGCTGAGGGTGCCGATGGTCTGCTCCCACATGTACTGGCGTTCGCTTTCGGCGTTGTTGACCTTGACCGCATCGAGCCCGGCGAGGGTCTCGATCAGGCTCGACTGGCGCTCGGAGGCCAGCGCCATGGTCCGTTCAAGGGTCGCCACCAGCGGTTTCTGCAGGGCATAACCGATGCCCAGGGCCAGCGGGAAGGCGATGATTGGAATCCACACCAGGTGCCCGCCAATGATGGCGATCACCAGCAGGATCAACAGGGTGAACGGCAGGTCGATCAGGCTGGTCAGGGTCAACGAGGCGAGGAAGTCGCGCAGGCCCTGGAATTCATGAATGTTCTGGGCAAAGCTGCCGACCCTTGCCGGCCGGTATTTCATGGCCATGCCAACGATGCGTTCGAACAGCGTGGCGGAGATGATCAGGTCGGTCTTCTTCCCGGCCAGATCCAGGCACAAGCTGCGCAGGCCCTTGAGGATCAGGTCGAAGATGTAGGCGCCGGAGATACCCAGGGCCAGGACCCAAAGGGTCGAGGTGGCCTGGTTGGGCACCACGCGGTCGTAGACGTTCATCACGAACAGCGGCGCGGCCAGGGCGATCAGGTTGATTACCAGGCTTGCGGCGATGGCGTCGATGTACAGCCAGCGGCTGCGCTTGAGGGTGTCACGGAACCAGGAGCGTGCCCGCGGGATCAGGTTGCCGTGATTGACGTCGAACTTGTGCTGCGGCTGGGCGAAGAACACCCGGCCACTGTAGTCGCTCTGCAGGGCTTCGCGGCTGACATGCACCTCGCCGCCGTCGCTCTCGCTGAGCAACAGGCGCGCGGTGTCGTCGTTCTCCCACCCCAGCAACACCGTGCTGCGACCGTCCTTGAGCAGGAGCATGGCCGGCATGGCAATGCTCGGGATCTGCTCCAGCTTGCGTTGCAGCAAGCGGCCCTGCAGGCCGGCACGGGCTGCCGCACGTGGCAGCAGCTCCGGGCTCAGGCGCTGGGCCGGCAACGGCAGGCCGGTGGTCAGCATGGCCCGGCTGGCGGGCTTCTGGTGCAGCACGCAGAGAGACAGCAGGCTGTCCAGCAGCGGGTCGTCGTGCTGACTGCGGGGATCATGGCTGAGCTGGACTCGACTGACTTCTGATTCCACGCGGGCTCTCTTAACGGTTGCGGTTGGCTATGACAGTGAACCTCAGTTCATGCCTGGCAGGTTCACTTTCGGTTTAAGGTCGTTCTGCACCACGGTGGCCATCGGTGCGACAACACCCTGGCTCTTGAGCAGCTGACCAATGGTCGCTTTGATTCGGTACTGAGTAAACAGCTGGATGTTCTTCACTTCGGTCAGCCGACGCTGCGCGGTGAAGAGTTCGTTCTCGCTGTCGAGCAAGTCTAGCAAGGTACGTTCGCCCAGGCTGAACTGCTTCTGGTAGGCGGTGCGCACACTGTTGCTGTGATCGACGTATTGCTGGGCGATCGGCAACTGCGCATTGGCGTTATCCATAGCATTCCATGCCAGGCCTAGCTCCTCATTGAGCTGGCGCAAGGCATTGTTACGAATGTCCAGCGCCTGGTTGGTCAGGTACGACTTGGATTCCAGGTCGGCCTTGTTACTGCCGCCGGCGTACAAGTTGAAACTCATGCGCAGCATAGCCTGCCATTCGTTGTTGTGGCCGTTCATGCCATCCAGATCGTTATCGGCCGTCCGTCCGAGTTCTGCATCAAAACGCGGATAGAAAGTAGACTTTGCCGCTTCGTATTGTTTCTCCGCTGCTGCGATATCGGACTCCGCCGAGCGCAGGATCGGGCTGCTCTCGACCATCTGCTGACGGGCTTCGTCGAGGTTGGCTGGCAACAGGTCGACAAACGGCGCAGGGCTGCTTAACTCGTCCGGCAGTTGACCGACCACGCTCAGGTAGTTGGTCTTGGCATCGGCGAGGTTGGTCTGCTCGGTGATCAGGTTGTTGCGCGCCTGGGCCAGACGCGCTTCGGCCTGGTCAAGGTCAGCCAGGCGGCCGACGCCACGGGCGGTGCGCAGCTTGATCTGGTCGTAGATGCGCTCGTGGCTGCGCAGGTTGTCTTCTGCCAGGCGGACCATCTCGCGACGGGTCAGAACATCCAGGTAGACCTGGGCAACGGTCAGCGCGGTGCGCTCGGACGCCCCCAGCAGCGAGTAGGCACGGGAGTTGACGGTGGCTTGCTGGCGGCCGACTTCGCTCGAGGTGGCAAAACCGTCGAAGACCATCTGCCGCAGACGCACACTCGACTCACCGCGGTTGAGGGTTTCCCAGCGGTTGCCGGTGCTCGGGCTGTCGGTGCCTTCACGGCCATAACCGGCCAGCACATCGACACGCGGCAGGTAACCGCCCTTGGCGGCGCGCAGTTGGTAGTCGGCAGCAATTCGGCTGTTAACCCCGGCCTGAATTTCCGGGTGCACCTCGAGGGCTTTCTGCATGGCCTCTGGCAGGCTCTGTGCTTGAACGAAACTGGTGGCGAGGACGAAAGGAAGAGCAGTAAACAGTGACGCGCGCATTTAACTTTTTCCCAGGGACGTCTTGTCCCAAATCACAGCAGAAATCGTTGCTGCATTAGAAAATGGCAACCGGATTGACCTTATGTCGGAAACTTCCGAAGGAGTACTTGGTTCGTACGGTGGAAGAGTGGCAGCCGCTCAAATATCAATGTGACATTACAGAGCTGATTGTTTAGGATGGCAGCAGGAAGGTCAATACTTTGGCATAAACTTAATAGCCAACAGATATCGACAATTAATTGACGTCAAAAGCGTCGAACTCACTATTGAAACATTCCATCAGAAGCGGCAATTCAGCGCCTGCTGGCATGGAAGCCAAATTGAACGGGTAGTCCGGAGAGTCCAATGAGCAGTGTTGTTGCCATCGTCAAAAGCATTGTTGGCCAAGTAATCGCCGTATCCCCAGAAGGGATTCAACGTGTACTCATCGAAGGTGACCGCCTGTTCGCTGGCGAGCAGGTACTCACCGGCCTGGCCGGTGCCGTCACCCTGGAATTGGCCGATGGCCGCAGCCTGGACCTGGGCCGTGATACTCAGTGGAGTGCCGACACCCCGGACAGCAGCACTGACCTGGCGGCTGCCACCGCTCAGGCAGCGCCTTCGGTCGAAGAGCTGCAACAGGCCATCGCCGCCGGTGCTGACCCGACTACCGAACTTGAAGCCACCGCAGCCGGCCCGACTGCCGCAGGTAGCGGCGGCGCGGCCGGTGGTGGCCACAGCTTCGTCATGCTCGATGCCACCGCAGGCTCGGTCGACCCGACCATTGGCTTCCCGACCGGCCCTATCGGCTTTGCCACCGGCGCCGCCACCCAGGAGCTGGGCGGCCTGGACGATGCCAACAACCCGGCAACCACCACGCCTACCCGCGAGTCCGGCCTGACCCTGAGCGCCACGCCGTCGATCACCGAGGCCGGAGGCGTGATCATCTACACCGCCACCCTGGGCCAGCCACCGCTGACCGACCTGACCGTGACCCTGTCCAATGGCCAGGTCATCGTCATCAACGCCGGGCAGACCACCGGCAGCGTCAGCGTGACCATCCCGCCGAACGATACCGTGTACCTGGACAGCAGTGAGATCTCCACGACCATCACCGGCACCACCGGCGGCGCGGGCCTGATCGTCACCCCGGACACCACCCCGGCGGTGACCCAGATCACCGACACCATCGACACCACCACAGTCACCCTGACCGCCAACCCGAGTGTCACCGAAGGCGGCGTGATCACCTACACCGCTACCCTGACCAATCCGGCGCAGACGCCGGTGACCGTCACCCTGTCCAACGGCAGCACTATCACCATCGGCGCCGGCCAGAGCACCGGTACCGTTGACGTGCAGATGCCAGCGAACGACGTCTACAACAACGGCAGCAGCGTCAGCACCACCATCGCTGGCGCCACGGGCGGCAACTTCGAGAACCTGGTACCGAACCCGAACCCGGCGGTCACCACCATTACCGACTCGATCGATGACACCGGCCTGAGCCTGAACGCCACCGGTACCGTGGCCGAAGGCGGCTCGATCATCTACACCGCGACCCTGACCAACCCGGCCGGCACACCAGTGACCGTGACCCTGAGCAACGGCGCGGTGATCACCATTGCCGCAGGCCAGACCGAAGGCAGCGTCACCGTGCCTGCGCCAAGCGATGACGTGTATGTCGATGCCGGCAACGTCAGCGTGAGCATCGACAAAGTCGATGGCGGCAACTTCGAGAACCTGGTGGTCAGCAATCAGCCGGCAGTGACTGAAGTTACTGACACCATCGATACGTCGACCGTCACCCTGACGGCCAATAGCAGCGTTGCCGAAGGTGGTGTGGTGACCTACACCGCTTCGGTCACTGCGCCAGTCACCGGTTCTGCGCTGGTTATTACCCTGGCCAATGGTCAGCAGATCACTATTCCGGTCGGCCAGAGCACTGGCTCGGTCGAGTTCGTTGCGCCGAACAACGTGCACACCACCAACCCGGACCTGACCAACAGCATCACCGGCACTTCCGGCGGCAACTACGAGAAGCTGGACACTGCGGGTAACCCAGTGACCACCGTCACCGACGGTCCAGGTACCGATGACACTACTGGCCTGAAACTGACGGCCACTGGTTCGGTCGCAGAAGGCGGTTCGATTGTTTATACCGCAACGCTGACCAACCCGGCCGGTACCGAAATGAAAGTCACCCTGAGCAATGGTGAAGTGATCACCATCGCCGCGGGCCAAACCGAAGGCAGCATTACCGTCGCAGCGCCTGCCGATGACGTCTACATCGATGCCGGTGAAGTGAGCGTGACCGTCACTGGCACTACGGGCGGTGATTTCGAGAAAGTTGCAGTAGATGGCACTCCGGCCGTTACTCAAGTGACGGACACCATCGATACTTCGACTGTCACCTTGACTGCGAACAGCAGCGTTGCCGAAGGTGGCGTCGTCACCTACACCGCTTCGGTCACTGCGCCGGTTACCGGTTCTGCGTTGGTGATCAACCTGGCCAACGGTCAGCAGATCACTATTCCGGTCGGCTCCAGCTCCGGGACCGTGGACTTCGTGGCACCGAACAACGTACACACCACCAACCCGGACCTGACCAACAGCATCACCGGCACTTCCGGCGGCAACTACGAGAAGCTGGACACTGCGGGTAACCCAGTGACCACCGTCACCGACGGTCCAGGTACCGATGACACTACTGGCCTGAAACTGACGGCCACTGGTTCGGTCGCAGAAGGCGGTTCGATTGTTTATACCGCAACGCTGACCAACCCGGCCGGTACCGAAATGAAAGTCACCCTGAGCAATGGTGAAGTGATCACCATCGCCGCGGGCCAAACCGAAGGCAGCATTACCGTCGCAGCGCCTGCCGATGACGTCTACATCGATGCCGGTGAAGTGAGCGTGACCGTCACTGGCACTACGGGCGGTGATTTCGAGAAAGTTGCAGTAGATGGCACTCCGGCCGTTACTCAAGTGACGGACACCATCGATACTTCGACTGTCACCTTGACTGCGAACAGCAGCGTTGCCGAAGGTGGCGTCGTCACCTACACCGCTTCGGTCACTGCGCCGGTTACCGGTTCTGCGTTGGTGATCAACCTGGCCAACGGTCAGCAGATCACTATTCCGGTCGGCTCCAGCTCCGGCACCGTGGACTTCGTTGCACCGAACAACGTCCACACCACCAATCCGGATCTGACCAACAGCATCACCGGCACCACCGGTGGTAACTACGAGAAGCTGGACACTGCGGGTAACCCAGTGACCACCGTCACCGACGGTCCAGGTACTGACGACACTACCGGTCTGAAGTTGACCGCTACTGGTTCGGTCGCTGAAGGCGGCGACATCATCTACACCGCTACGCTGACCAACCCAGCTGGCACCGAGATGAAAGTCACCCTGAGCAACGGTGAAGTCATCACCATTGCTGCCGGTCAGACCGAAGGCAGCATCACTGTTCCGGCTCCGGAAGACGATGTGTACATCGACGCAGGTGAAGTCAGCGTCACTGTCACCGGCACCACTGGTGGCGACTTCGAGAAGCTGGCTGTGGATAACACGCCAGCCGTCACCGAAGTGACCGATACCATCGACACTTCGACTGTCACCCTGACCGCTACTCCAAGCGTGACCGAAGGCGGCGTCGTCACCTACACCGCTTCGGTTACTGCGCCAGTGACCGGTTCCGCGTTGGTGATCAACCTGGCCAACGGTCAGCAAATCACCATCCCAGTTGGTTCGAGCTCGGGTACCGTGGACTTCGTGGCACCAAACAACGTGCACACCACCAATCCGGACCTGACCAACAGCATCACCAGCACCACCGGTGGTAACTACGAGAAGCTGGATACCGCTGGCAACCCAGTGACTACCGTCACCGACGGCCCAGGTACCGACGACACCACCGGCCTGAAACTGACCGCCACTGGTTCGGTCGCCGAAGGCGGCGACATCATCTACACCGCCACCCTGACCAACCCAGCTGGCACCGAGATGAAAGTCACCCTGAGCAACGGTGAAGTCATCACCATCGCTGCAGGTCAGACCGAAGGCAGCATCACTGTTCCGGCTCCGGAAGACGATGTGTACATCGACGCGGGCGAAGTCAGCGTCACTGTCACCGGCACCACTGGTGGCGACTTCGAGAAGCTGGCTGTGGATAACACTCCAGCCGTTACCGAAGTGACTGACACCATCGACACTTCGACTGTCACCCTGACCGCTACCCCGAGCGTGACCGAAGGTGGCGTCGTCACCTACACCGCTTCGGTGACTGCGCCGGTGACTGGCTCTGCGCTGGTTATTTCTCTGGCCAACGGTCAGCAGATCACCATCCCAGTCGGTTCGAGCTCCGGCACCGTGGACTTCGTTGCACCGAACAACGTACACACCACCAATCCGGACCTGACCAACAGCATCACCGGTACCACCGGTGGCAACTACGAGAAGCTGGACACTGCGGGCAACCCAGTGACCACCGTCACCGACGGCCCAGGTACCGACGACACCACCGGCCTGAAACTGACCGCCACTGGTTCGGTCGCCGAAGGCGGCGACATCATCTACACCGCCACCCTGACCAACCCAGCTGGCACCGAGATGAAAGTGACCCTGAGCAACGGTGAAGTGATCACCATTGCTGCCGGTCAGACCGAAGGCAGCATTACTCTGCCGGCACCGGAAGACGATGTGTACATCGATGCGGGCGAAGTCAGCGTCACTGTCACCGGCACCACCGGTGGCGACTTCGAGAAGCTGGCTGTGGATAACACCCCAGCCGTCACCGAAGTGACTGACACCATCGACACCTCGACCGTCACCCTGACCGCTACCCCGAGCGTGACCGAAGGTGGCGTCGTCACCTACACCGCTTCGGTGACTGCGCCGGTGACTGGCTCTGCGCTGGTTATTTCTCTGGCCAACGGTCAGCAGATCACCATCCCTGTCGGTTCCAGCTCGGGCACCGTGGACTTCGTTGCGCCGAACAACGTACACACCACCAATCCGGATCTGACCAACAGCATCACCGGTACCACCGGTGGCAATTACGAGAAGCTGGACACTGCGGGTAACCCAGTGACCACCGTCACCGACGGTCCAGGTACTGACGACACTACCGGTCTGAAGTTGACCGCTACTGGTTCGGTCGCTGAAGGCGGCGACATCATCTACACCGCTACGCTGACCAACCCAGCTGGCACCGAGATGAAAGTGACCCTGAGCAACGGTGAAGTCATCACCATTGCTGCCGGTCAGACCGAAGGCAGCATCACTGTTCCGGCTCCGGAAGACGATGTGTACATCGACGCGGGCGAAGTCAGCGTCACTGTCACCGGCACCACTGGTGGCGACTTCGAGAAGCTGGCTGTGGATAACACTCCAGCCGTTACCGAAGTGACTGACACCATCGACACTTCGACTGTCACCCTGACCGCTACCCCGAGCGTGACCGAAGGTGGCGTCGTCACCTACACCGCTTCGGTTACTGCGCCAGTGACCGGTTCTGCGCTCGTGGTGACTCTGGCTAACGGCCAACAGATCACCATCCCTGTCGGTTCCAGCTCGGGCACCGTGGACTTCGTTGCACCTAACAACGTACACACCACCAACCCGGACCTGACCAACAGCATCACCGGCACCACCGGTGGTAACTACGAGAAGCTGGACACTGCGGGTAACCCAGTGACCACCGTCACCGACGGTCCAGGTACTGACGACACTACCGGTCTGAAGTTGACCGCTACTGGTTCGGTCGCTGAAGGCGGCGACATCATCTACACCGCTACGCTGACCAACCCAGCTGGCACCGAGATGAAGGTGACCCTGAGCAACGGTGAAGTCATCACCATCGCTGCCGGTCAGACCGAAGGCAGCATCACTGTTCCGGCTCCGGAAGACGATGTGTACATCGATGCCGGCGAAGTCAGCGTGACCATCGCTGGCACCACCGGTGGTGATTTCGAGAAAGTTGAAGTCGACCCGGCGGCGGCAGTGACTGAAGTCACCGATACCATCGACACTTCGACTGTCACCCTGACCGCTACTCCAAGCGTGACTGAGGGTGGTGTGGTTACCTACACCGCCTCGGTGACTGCTCCGGTTACCGGCTCGAACCTGGTCATTACTCTGGCCAACGGTCAGCAGATCACCATCCCAGTCGGCTCCAGCTCGGGCACCGTGGACTTCGTTGCACCGAACAACGTGCACACCACCAATCCGGACCTGACCAACAGCATTACCGGCACCACCGGTGGCAACTACGAGAAGCTGGATACCGCTGGCAACCCAGTGACTACCGTCACCGACGGCCCAGGTACCGACGACACCACCGGCCTGAAACTGACCGCCACTGGTTCGGTCGCCGAAGGCGGCGACATCATCTACACCGCCACCCTGACCAACCCAGCTGGCACCGAGATGAAAGTGACCCTGAGCAACGGTGAAGTGATCACCATTGCTGCGGGCCAGACCGAAGGCAGCATCACTGTTCCGGCTCCGGAAGACGATGTGTACATCGACGCCGGTGAAGTCAGCGTGACCATCGCTGGCACCACCGGTGGCGACTTCGAGAAAGTCGAAGTCGACCCGACTGCTGCCGTGACTGAAGTCACCGATACCATCGATACCTCGACTGTCACCCTGACCGCTACCCCGAGCGTGGCCGAAGGTGGCGTCGTCACCTACACCGCTTCGGTTACTGCGCCAGTGACCGGTTCTGCGCTCGTGGTGACTCTGGCTAACGGCCAACAGATCACCATCCCAGTCGGTTCGAGCTCCGGCACCGTGGACTTCGTTGCACCGAACAACGTCCACACCACCAACCCGGACCTGACCAACAGCATCACCGGTACCAGCGGCGGCAACTACGAGAAGCTGGACACTGCGGGTAACCCAGTGACCACCGTCACCGACGGCCCAGGTACCGACGACACTACCGGCCTCAAACTCACCGCTACCGGCTCCGTGGCCGAAGGCGGCGACATCATCTACACCGCTACGCTGACCAACCCAGCTGGCACCGAGATGAAAGTCACCCTGAGCAACGGTGAAGTGATCACCATCGCTGCAGGTCAGACCGAAGGCAGCATCACTGTTCCGGCTCCAGAAGACGATGTGTACATCGATGCCGGCGAAGTCAGCGTCACCGTGACCGGCACCACTGGTGGCGACTTCGAGAAGCTGGCTGTGGATAACACCCCAGCCGTCACCGAAGTGACTGACACCATCGACACTTCGACTGTCACTCTGACCGCGACGCCAAGCGTGACCGAAGGCGGCGTCGTCACCTACACCGCGTCGGTCACCGCGCCGGTGACTGGTTCTGCGTTGGTGATCAACCTGGCCAACGGTCAGCAGATCACCATCCCGGTCGGCTCCAGCTCCGGCACCGTGGACTTCGTTGCGCCAAACAACGTGCACACCACCAACCCGGACCTGACCAACAGCATCACCGGCACCACCGGCGGCAACTACGAGAAGCTGGATACCGCTGGCAACCCAGTGACTACCGTCACCGACGGCCCAGGTACCGACGACACTACCGGCCTCAAACTCACCGCCACCGGCTCCGTGGCCGAAGGCGGCGACATCATCTACACCGCGACCCTGACCAACCCAGCTGGCACCGAGATGAAGGTGACCCTGAGCAACGGTGAAGTCATCACCATTGCTGCCGGTCAGACCGAAGGCAGCATTACTGTTCCGGCTCCGGAAGACGATGTGTACATCGATGCCGGCGAAGTCAGCGTGACCATCGCTGGCACCACCGGTGGTGATTTCGAGAAAGTCGAAGTCGACCCGGCGGCGGCAGTGACTGAAGTCACCGATACCATCGACACTTCGACCGTCACCCTGACCGCTACTCCAAGCGTGACTGAGGGTGGTGTGGTTACCTACACCGCCTCGGTGACTGCTCCGGTTACCGGCTCGAACCTGGTCATTACTCTGGCCAACGGTCAGCAGATCACCATCCCGGTCGGCTCCAGCTCCGGCACCGTGGACTTCGTGGCACCCAACAACGTGCACACCACCAACCCAGACCTGACCAACAGCATCACCAGCACCACCGGTGGTAACTACGAGAAGCTGGATACCGCTGGCAACCCAGTGACTACCGTCACCGACGGCCCAGGTACCGATGACACTACCGGTCTGAAACTGACCGCTACTGGCTCCGTGGCCGAAGGCGGCGACATCATCTACACCGCCACCCTGACCAATCCGGCTGGCACCGAGATGAAGGTGACCCTGAGCAACGGTGAAGTGATCACCATTGCTGCCGGTCAGACTGAAGGCAGCATTACTCTGCCGGCACCGGAAGACGATGTGTACATCGATGCGGGCGAAGTCAGCGTCACTGTCACCGGCACCACTGGTGGCGACTTCGAGAAGCTGGCTGTGGATAACACGCCAGCCGTCACCGAAGTGACCGATACCATCGACACCTCGACTGTCACCCTGACCGCTACCCCGAGCGTGACCGAAGGTGGCGTCGTCACCTACACCGCCTCGGTTACTGCGCCAGTGACCGGTTCTGCGCTCGTGGTGACTCTGGCCAACGGCCAACAGATCACCATCCCTGTCGGTTCCAGCTCCGGCACCGTGGACTTCGTGGCACCGAACAACGTACACACCACCAACCCGGACCTGACCAACAGCATCACCAGTACCACCGGTGGCAACTACGAGAAGCTGGATACCGCTGGCAACCCAGTGACTACCGTCACCGACGGCCCAGGTACCGACGACACTACCGGCCTCAAACTCACCGCCACCGGCTCCGTGGCCGAAGGCGGCGACATCATCTACACCGCGACCCTGACCAACCCAGCTGGCACCGAGATGAAGGTGACCCTGAGCAACGGTGAAGTGATCACCATTGCTGCGGGCCAGACCGAAGGCAGCATCACTGTTCCGGCTCCGGAAGACGATGTGTACATCGACGCCGGTGAAGTCAGCGTGACCATCGCTGGCACCACCGGTGGCGACTTCGAGAAAGTCGAAGTCGACCCGACTGCTGCCGTGACTGAAGTCACCGATACCATCGATACCTCGACTGTCACCCTGACCGCTACCCCGAGCGTGGCCGAAGGTGGCGTCGTCACCTACACCGCTTCGGTTACTGCGCCAGTGACCGGTTCTGCGCTCGTGGTGACTCTGGCTAACGGCCAACAGATCACCATCCCAGTCGGTTCGAGCTCCGGCACCGTGGACTTCGTTGCACCGAACAACGTCCACACCACCAACCCGGACCTGACCAACAGCATCACCGGTACCAGCGGCGGCAACTACGAGAAGCTGGACACTGCGGGTAACCCAGTGACCACCGTCACCGACGGCCCAGGTACCGACGACACTACCGGCCTCAAACTCACCGCTACCGGCTCCGTGGCCGAAGGCGGCGACATCATCTACACCGCTACGCTGACCAACCCAGCTGGCACCGAGATGAAAGTCACCCTGAGCAACGGTGAAGTGATCACCATCGCTGCAGGTCAGACCGAAGGCAGCATCACTGTTCCGGCTCCAGAAGACGATGTGTACATCGATGCCGGCGAAGTCAGCGTCACCGTGACCGGCACCACTGGTGGCGACTTCGAGAAGCTGGCTGTGGATAACACCCCAGCCGTCACCGAAGTGACTGACACCATCGACACTTCGACTGTCACTCTGACCGCGACGCCAAGCGTGACCGAAGGCGGCGTCGTCACCTACACCGCGTCGGTCACCGCGCCGGTGACTGGTTCTGCGTTGGTGATCAACCTGGCCAACGGTCAGCAGATCACCATCCCGGTCGGCTCCAGCTCCGGCACCGTGGACTTCGTTGCGCCAAACAACGTGCACACCACCAACCCGGACCTGACCAACAGCATCACCGGCACCACCGGCGGCAACTACGAGAAGCTGGATACCGCTGGCAACCCAGTGACTACCGTCACCGACGGCCCAGGTACCGACGACACTACCGGCCTCAAACTCACCGCCACCGGCTCCGTGGCCGAAGGCGGCGACATCATCTACACCGCGACCCTGACCAACCCAGCTGGCACCGAGATGAAGGTGACCCTGAGCAACGGTGAAGTCATCACCATTGCTGCCGGTCAGACCGAAGGCAGCATTACTGTTCCGGCTCCGGAAGACGATGTGTACATCGATGCCGGCGAAGTCAGCGTGACCATCGCTGGCACCACCGGTGGTGATTTCGAGAAAGTCGAAGTCGACCCGGCGGCGGCAGTGACTGAAGTCACCGATACCATCGACACTTCGACTGTCACCCTGACCGCTACTCCAAGCGTGACTGAGGGTGGTGTGGTTACCTACACCGCCTCGGTGACTGCTCCGGTTACCGGCTCGAACCTGGTCATTACTCTGGCCAACGGTCAGCAGATCACCATCCCGGTCGGCTCCAGCTCCGGCACCGTGGACTTCGTGGCACCCAACAACGTGCACACGACCAATCCGGACCTGACCAACAGCATCACCGGCACCACCGGCGGCAACTACGAGAAGCTGGACACTGCGGGTAACCCAGTGACCACCGTCACCGACGGCCCAGGTACCGATGACACCACCGGCCTCAAACTCACCGCCACCGGCTCCGTGGCCGAAGGCGGCGACATCATCTACACCGCCACCCTGACCAACCCAGCTGGCACCGAGATGAAGGTGACCCTGAGCAACGGTGAAGTCATCACCATCGCTGCCGGTCAGACCGAAGGCAGCATCACTGTTCCGGCTCCGGAAGACGATGTGTACATCGATGCCGGCGAAGTCAGCGTGACCATCGCTGGCACCACCGGTGGTGATTTCGAGAAAGTTGAAGTCGACCCGGCGGCGGCAGTGACTGAAGTCACCGATACCATCGACACTTCGACTGTCACCCTGACCGCTACTCCAAGCGTGACTGAGGGTGGTGTGGTTACCTACACCGCCTCGGTGACTGCTCCGGTTACCGGCTCGAACCTGGTCATTACTCTGGCCAACGGTCAGCAGATCACCATCCCAGTCGGCTCCAGCTCGGGCACCGTGGACTTCGTGGCACCGAACAACGTCCACACCACCAATCCGGACCTGACCAACAGCATCACCGGCACCACCGGTGGCAACTACGAGAAGCTGGACACTGCGGGTAACCCAGTGACTACCGTCACCGATGGCCCAGGCACCGACGACACTACCGGTCTGAAATTGACCGCTACTGGCTCTGTGGCCGAAGGCGGCGACATCATCTACACCGCCACCCTGACCAATCCGGCTGGCACCGAGATGAAGGTCACCCTGAGCAACGGTGAAGTCATCACCATCGCTGCGGGTCAGACCGAAGGCAGCATTACTGTTCCGGCTCCGGAAGACGATGTGTACATCGACGCGGGCGAAGTCAGCGTCACTGTCACCGGCACCACTGGTGGCGACTTCGAGAAGCTGGCTGTGGATAACACCCCAGCCGTCACCGAAGTGACTGACACCATCGACACCTCGACTGTCACCCTGACTGCTACTCCAAGCGTGACTGAGGGTGGTGTGGTTACCTACACCGCCTCGGTGACTGCGCCAGTAACCGGTTCTGCGCTCGTGGTGACTCTGGCTAACGGCCAACAGATCACCATCCCAGTCGGTTCGAGCTCCGGCACCGTGGACTTCGTTGCACCGAACAACGTCCACACCACCAATTCGGACCTGACCAACAGCATCACCGGTACCACCGGTGGTAACTACGAGAAGCTGGACACTGCGGGTAACCCAGTGACTACCGTCACCGACGGTCCAGGTACCGACGACACTACCGGTCTGAAGCTGACGGCTACCGGTTCGGTCGCTGAAGGCGGCGACATCATCTACACCGCCACCCTGACCAATCCGGCTGGCACCGAAATGAAGGTGACCCTGAGCAACGGTGAAGTCATCACCATCGCTGCGGGTCAGACCGAAGGCAGCATCACTGTTCCGGCTCCGGAAGACGATGTGTACATCGACGCGGGCGAAGTCAGCGTCACTGTCACCGGCACCACTGGTGGCGACTTCGAGAAGCTGGCTGTGGATAACACTCCAGCCGTTACCGAAGTGACTGACACCATCGACACTTCGACTGTCACCCTGACCGCTACTCCAAGCGTGACTGAGGGTGGCGTGGTGACTTACACCGCCTCCGTCACCGCGCCGGTGACTGGTTCGGCGTTGGTGATCAACCTGGCCAACGGTCAGCAGATCACCATCCCGGTCGGTTCCAGCTCGGGCACCGTGGACTTCGTTGCACCGAACAACGTGCACACCACCAACCCAGACCTGACCAACAGCATCACCGGCACCACCGGTGGCAACTACGAGAAGCTGGATACCGCTGGCAACCCAGTGACTACCGTCACCGACGGCCCAGGTACCGACGACACCACCGGCCTCAAGCTGACCGCGACTCCAACCGTCAATGAAGGCGGCTCGATCACTTACACCGCGACGCTGACCAATCCGGCCGGCACCGAGATGAAAGTGACCCTGAGCAACGGTGAAGTGATCACCATTGCCAAAGGCCAGACCGAAGGCAAGATCACCATCGATGCACCAAGCGACGACGTTTACATCGATGCTGGCCAGCTGAGCGTGACCGTCACTGGCACCACCGGCGGTGACTTCGAGAAGCTGGCTGTGGATAACACCCCAGCGATCACCGACGTCAAGGACACCATCGACACTTCGACGGTTACCCTGACCGCCAGCACCAACAGTGTTGTCGAAGGCGGCGTAGTGACTTACACCGCCAAGGTCTCCGCGCCGGTTACCGGTTCCGACCTGGTAATCAACCTGGCCAACGGTCAGCAAATCACCATCGTTGTCGGCCAGACCACTAGCACGGTAGATTACGTTGCACCGAACAACGTGCACACCACCAACCCGGACCTGACCAACAGCATCACCGGTACCAGCGGCGGCAACTACGAGAAACTGGTCAGCACCGGCAACACCACCGTCAGCGTCACCGACGGCCCGGGCACCAAGGACTCCACCAGCCTGACCCTGACCGCGACCCCGACCGTGGCCGAAGGCGGCTCGATCACTTACGTGGCCAAGCTGAGCAATCCGGCCGGTACCGAGATGAAGGTCACCCTGAGCAACGGTGAGACCATCACCATCGCCGCAGGCCAGACCGAAGGCAAGGTGACCATCGCCGCGCCTGGCGATGACGTGTACATCGATGCCGGTAACGTCAGCGCGAAAATCACTGGCAGCACCGGTGGTGACTTCGAAGAGCTGAAGATCGACGGTTCGTCTGCCGTGACCAGCGTCACCGATACCATCGACACCACCAACCTGACCCTGAGCGCTACGCCGTCGGTCGCTGAAGGTGGCAACATCACCTACACCGCCACCTTGAGCAACAAGGCGCAGACCCCGGTCACCGTGACCCTGAGCAACGGTGCCAGCATCATCATCGACGCTGGCAAGACCACCGGTACGGTCAGCGTGCCTGCGCCAGCGGACGACGTGTACATCGATGCCGGCAGCGTCAACGCGACCATTACCGGCGCCACCGGTGGCAACTTCGAAGACCTGGCAATCAGCAAACAGCCAGCCGTCACCCAGGTGACCGACACCATCGACACCACCACCGTCAGCATCAGCGGCACCACCTCGGTGACCGAAGGTGATTCGGCCAACTACACCCTGACCCTGACCAACAAGGCGCAAACCGATGTGGTCATCAAGCTGACCTACAGCGGTACCGCCACCAATGGTGCGGACTACACCGGTGTGGCCACCGTGGTAATCAAGGCGGGCAGCAACGTTGGCACCTTCAGCGTGCCGATCATCCGCGACGGAATTGCCGAGAGCGCCGAGAACTTCACCGTGAAGATCGACTCGGCCACCGGCGGCAACTTCGAGAACCTGGTGGTCAGCGGCAGCGCTGGCAGTGTCACCACCACCATCGTCAGCAACGAGGCACCTGTTGCCGCTGGCGGTGCCGTGACCGGTACCGAAGATACCGACCTGGTGCTGAGCTGGGCCAACTTCGGCATCACCGATGCCGATACCCCTGCGGCTAACCTGGGTCTGACCATCACCAAACTGCCCGCCGATGGCGTGCTGCAGTACAAGGATGGCAACGTCTGGAAAACCCTGACCGACGCTGACGCCGGCAAAGTCTTCAGCAAGGCCGACATCGACGCTGGCAAGCTGAAATTCGTGCCGGATCACAACGAGTCGGGCATCGATGCCAACGGCGGCACCGGCGTCGGCAACAAAGAAGCCGACTACGCGCAGATCAAGTTCAAGCCGACTGACGGCCAGGGCCTGGGCAACGAGGCCACCATCAAGGTCGATATCACCCCGGTGGCCGACAAGCCTGACCTGAACATTGGCAGCAACAACGTCAACTCGATCGGCCTGGTCAAGGAAACCTGGAACAGCCTCAGCGGCCTGGGCACCAATGGCAACGGCATCACCGGCGACGCGCTGAAGACCGTGTTCGACAACTCGGGCAAGGCCAACAGCAGCTCGCTGGTGACCAACGCCCAGTCCGACGCCAGCGTCGTTGGCGGTTCCGGCTCGAAGACCTCTGGCCTGATCTACCTGGAAGCGGGCAAGACCTACAGCTTCAGCGGCGTCGGCGATGACAGCCTGCTGATCACCATCGGCGGCAAGAACGTGGCCCAGGCTACCTGGGGCGCTGGCGGTGCGATCAACGGTTCGTTCAAGCCGACCATCAGCGGCTACTACACCCTGGACATCTACCACGCCAACCAGAGCGGCCCTGGCAGCTATGACGTCAACCTGTCGGTCAACGGCAGCACCCCGGTCGACCTGAGCAACGCCAATATCCCGATGTACCCGGGCGTGAACGAGCTGACCAACGCCGGCGTCACCGTCGGCGAGTTGCACGGCGCCAATGGCGAAGGCTACTACCAGGGCTACAAGCTCAACGAAGGCGCCGAGAACGGCACCGTCAAGCTGGTCGGTATCTCCACCAACCTCACCGACACCGATGGTTCGGAAACCCTCAGCGTCAAGCTGGGCGGCATTCCGGCAGGCTCGGTACTGAGCGATGGCGCCGGCCACACCGTCACCGTCGGCAAGGACGCAGTCGATGTCACCGGCTGGAACCTCAACGGCTTGAGCATCAAGCCGCCGGCCTATTACCAGGGTCAGTTCGACGTGACCGTCACCTCGACGGCCACCGAGAAGGCCAACGGCAGCACTGACTTCAGCCAGGGCACGATCAAGGTCACCGTTTACCCGGATACCTACGTCACCACCAACCTCACGGCGGAGAGCGACAACCATACCCTGGGCACCAGCAACGACATCGTCGTCGCCGATGTCAACGGCCTGCACGTGGTACCGGGACAGGACTACAACCTGGCGTTCATCGTCGATACCTCCGGCAGTATGAAAGCCGCCGGTGTGGACGCTGCGCAGAAGTCCCTGCAGTCGGTGTTCGATACCCTGGCCAACAGTGTGAAGGGTGCACAGTCGGGTACCGTGAACATCCTGCTGGTGGACTTCTCCAGCCAGGTCAACAAGTCGGTTTCGGTCAACCTGTCCGATGCGGGCTCGCTGCAAGCGCTGAAGGATGCGCTCAAGGCCATGTATTCCGAGGGCGGTACCAACTACGAGGACGCCTTCAAGACGACGGCAAACTGGTTCCAGAACCTCAAAAATGCCGGCAACACCGGTAGCAACCAGACGTTCTTCATTACCGATGGCCAGCCGACTTTCCACCAGGCCAACGAGCAAGGCAACCCGCAGCTGGCCAGCTCCGGCTGGACCCTGGACAGCTTCCTCCAGTCGATCAACTACAAGCCAGGCGATACGCTGAACCGCTACCAGCTGGACAGCAATAACCGGGTCAGTATCGATGCCGACGGTAACCTCAATGCCCAGTACAAGTACTACGGCAACTGGTACACCTCGACCTCCGGCACCATCCGCGCTCAGGGCGATGGCACCTACGAGCTGTCCAGCCGTTCCGGTTGGGGCAATGGCACCAGCAACGACACCTGGAACAACTCGCTGGACAGCTTCAAGATCCTCAGCGGCCTCTCCAGCGTCGAAGCCATCGGCCTGAACAGTGGCGTTAACGTCAACGATCTCAAGCCGTTCGACAGCGACAGTAAACCGCAGACCAACATCGACCCAAGCCAACTGGCCGAAGCGATCCTTGGTCATACCGAGGCCACCAAGCCGGGCAACGACACGGTCAGCGGCGGCGATGGCCACGACATCCTGTTCGGCGACCTGGTCAGCTTCGACTCGATCGCCGGCAACGGTGTCGAAGCCATACAGGCCTACGTGGCCGGCAAGCTGGGGGTCAACCTGGGTGACGTCGATGGCCGCGTGCTGCATCAGTACATCACCGAGCACGTCAGCGAGTTCGATGTGTCGCGCAGCAACGATGGCGCCGACATCCTCATCGGTGGCGACGGCAATGACATTCTCTTCGGCCAGGGTGGCAACGACTACCTCGATGGCGGCAAGGGTAATGACATCCTCCTTGGCGGTACCGGCAACGACACCCTGCTGGGCGGTGAAGGCAACGACATCCTGATCGGCGGCAAGGGCGACGACATCATGACCGGCGGTAGCGGGGCCGACACCTTCGTGTGGAAGGCCGGCGACACCGGCAAGGACGTGATCAAGGACTTCAAGGCTGCCGAAGGCGACCGTCTGGACCTGAGCGACCTGCTCCAGGGCGAGAAGGCCAGCACCATCGACAACTACCTGAAGATCACCACGGTCAACGGCGAGTCGACCCTGCAGGTCAGCTCCGAAGGCAAGCTCAATGCCTCCGGCGGCCTGGCCAATGCCGATGTGACGATCAAGCTGGAAGGGGTCAATTGGGCCAATACCACGATCAACTCGCTGGTTACCGGTGCCGACCCGACCATCAAGATCGACCACTCCAACAGCTGATCCACGGCCTGCGCCAGCCCTCCCGGGGCTGGCGCGGCGCTTCGGACTTTGCCTGCACCGTATTCACAGCGCATACTCGCTCGCCGGGCCACACGCCCGACCAGCTTGGCCTATGCTGCTGACTGCGGATACGGACTGACATTCAGAGGGATACCCCATGTTCTACGTGCAACGCGATGCACAGGGCCAACTGGTCCGGGTAGAGGCCGCACCCTACGCCGAATACACGGAAATCCTCCCGGCCGACCATGCCGAGGTCCAGGAGTGGTTCGCCGACGATGTGGTCGAGAACAGCCTCAAACAACTCAAACAGAGTGACCTGGACATGATCCGGGTGCTCGAGGATTTGATCGAAGTGCTGACCACCAAAGGCGTGATCAGCATTACCGACCTGCCGCCCGGCGCGCAGGCCAAATTGCTCAGCCGCTCCAATGCTCGCCAGGTGCTGGGCGGGTTGACCAACCTGATCGATGACAGTGAAGAAAACGGCGGCCTGATCTGAGCGCTGCAGGCCCGTTGCCGGCCTGCAGCCGCTTGCTTCAACGCCAGGGTGCCGGCTCGCCGATCAGTCGTCCCTGAACCCCTTGAATGCCCATCTCGCGCAATACCTTGAGCTCACCCTCGGTTTCGACCCGCTCGGCAATCAGCGGCAAGTCGATGCTGTGCGCTGCGCGCTGGATCGCTTCAATGAACAGGCGCTTGTGCCGTTCATGGTCGATGGCGCGGATGTAGCTGCCGTCGATTTTCAGGTAAGCCAGGCCCAGGTGCGCCAGGTTGCCGATCATGCTGAAACGCCCGCCAAAACGCTGCAGGCTGAGGCTGAAGCCCAAGGCCCGCAGACGGCGGGTGAGCTGTTCGAGCACCGCTTGTTCAGGCAGTTGCTCTTCGCCGATCTCAAGGGTCAGGCGCGGGCCCAGCACAGCGTTCTGGCCAAGCAGCTCATAGACTCGCTGTAACGCCTTGGGGTCGGCCAGGGTCGCCGCCGACACGTTCAGGGCCAGCGCTTCATTGTGGTTGTGCATATGCTTGAGCACCTGTTCAAGCATCAGCACATCGAGCCGCGCCGACCAGCCAAAACGCTCCAGCCACGGCAGGAAGCGCCCGGCGGCAACGGCCTGGCCCTGGGCATCGAGCACCCGCGAGATCACTTTGTAATGCAGCACACGCTCCGGCGCATCGCAGGCCACCACCGGCTGGAAGAACAACTGGAAGCGACCCTGCTGCAACGCCTCATCAAGCAGCGTGTGCCAGGCATGGTGAGTATCGCCGGCTTGCGGTGCGGTGCCCTGCTCCAGGCACACCCAGCCCGGCTCCAGCTGGCTCTCGGCGCGGGCCAGGGCTTCGTCGGCAAGCTTGAGCAAGGCCTGCGGGTCATCGCCCGGACTGTAAGGGGCCATGCCGATGCAAGCGACCGGGGTCACATCGCTGGCGCCGGTGTCGGCCAGGCTCTGCAAGGTCACTTCCAGGGCCTGGGCCAACTGGGTCGCCTCTTCATGCACCAACCCCGGCGCCAGCACGGCGAACTCGCCGCCGCGGCTGCGGGTGATCAGGTTGTTGGTTTCCGGGTAGTTGGCGCAGGTACGTTGCAACTGCTGGCCGACTGCTTGCAGCAACTGGTCGGTGCGCTGACCACCCAGACGCTGGTTGAGCCCGGCCAGGTCCTTGACCCGCAGCAACAGCAGGTAACCCGGGCGCGCTTCTTCGAGGTTGCTGACCAAGGCGTTGAGCTGCATTTCGAAATAGCGGCGGTTGGCAAGGCCGGTGAGGCTGTCCTGGTACGACTCGACCCGCAGCTTCTCGCTGCGTTCGGCCTGCTCCTGGAACAGCGCCTTGAGCTTCTCGACCATCTGGTTCATGGCCTGTACTACCCGGCGCAACTCCGGGGTGCGTGGCAGGTCTGGCAGGCTGAGGAACTCACGCCGGGCAATGGCGTGGGACTGCGCCACCATGTAATCCAGCGGCTTGAGCTGGCGACGCAGCAACAATGCACCAAGCACCGCACTCAACGCGCCGCACAGCAGCAGCCAGCCGAGGCTGCCCAGTGCACTCTGCCAGAGCTTGGCCAGGGCGAACATCGGATGGCTGACCACCTCGACCCGTGCCGCCTGTTGCCAGCCGCGGCTGACGATGGCATCGCCACCGGCCGCCTCCAGGCCGATCAGGCGGATGAACCAGGCCGGCACACCATTGGCATCAGGCTCGGCATGGCGTTCCACCAGCAGGGCGTTGGAGCCCGTGTCGATGACCTTGATGCTCGAATAGTAACCACTGTCGAAGATCGAGCTGACCATCAGCTCGACCATTGCCGGGTCATCAATATTCGGTGTCAGCGACAACGCCAGGGCCGTAGCGGCATCCTGGGCGTGAGAGCGCAACTGGTTGACGTACTGGCTGCGCGAACTCTCCAGGCTGACCATGAAGCTGCCGCTGAAGGCGACCACCAGGAACAGGCAGATGGCAAGCAGCAATTGTTTGAACAGTGACATCTGTGCTCCTTCAGTAAGCCGGCTCGGCGGGGAAGCCTTCGGCCTGCATCTTCTTCAATAGATCCTGCCAACGCGACAAACGTTTGGTGTCGCCAACTTTCTTGTTGCCACCCGCCCCGGTCAGCCACAGGCCCTCACCGTTGAACGAATACACCGGCAACAGGTCCGGCCGCTGGCTGGCGGGCTTGATCGCATCGATCAGGCTGTCGAGCACCAGCGGCATGGCCTCCGGGCTTGAATAATAGGTCAGGACCATGTGCGCACGGTTCTGGCGCAGGGCCTTGACGTAGGTAATGCGCAGTTTTTCGGCAGGAACCCCGAGCCGGCGCAGGCTGAAATACTTGGCGATAGCGTAGTCTTCACAGTCACCAGCGCCCTTGATCAACGATTGCACCGGCGTTGCCCAGTAGTCCACCTCACGCCACAGGTCGATGTCTTCGACATAGCGCAACTGCTGGTTGAAGAACTGGTTGACCACCTTCAGGCGCTCAGCTTCGCTGCCTTGCTTCTGGGTTGCCAACAGGTTCTGCCAGGCATCGATGCGGCCCTGACCAGGCCCCAATGGCCCGTACAACGACTGAGCGCGGCGGCTGATCTGGGAAAAGTCCCAGTCCGCCTGCAGGCCGCCCAGCAACAGGCAGCCGAGCACCACGGCCAGGCCAAGCCGGCGCAGGGTCAATTGAACAGCCCAACGTATCGCCAATGCGAATAATCCGCGCAGACTTGTGAGAAAACACCGATGGTGCGGCCTCACCCCGAAAAAAACAATGGCACCATACAATCACCCTGCCATCAACCTGTTGATCATGAGCAACCCCTTGTCAGGCGCGGGCTACAACCCTGCTTCCCTTGAGCAAAAACTTCCTTCACGATAGCAAGCATGGCGCCGGTGAGCGTGGTTTCGCATTGTTGATGCGCGGCCTCATCGATGCGGTTTGACAAGTAAATCTCTCCTAACTAGGGTTATTGGATCCAATGACCCCCTTCGACTTCAGGCAAAGACAGCGTGGGCGGAAAAACCAAACTCCTGAGCGAAATCCTGGGTGGCGAGCAAGTTCCGCCACACTTGGCTCGTACTGTGATCGAAGAACGGCTGCGCAGTGCCATCCTTGATGGTCGCCTGGAGCCCGGTCTGGCCTTGCGCCAACAGGAACTGGCCACTTTGTTTGGCGTCAGCCGCATGCCCGTGCGCGAAGCCCTGCGCCAGCTGGAGGCACAATCGCTGCTGCAGGTGGTGGCGCACAAGGGTGCGGTGGTCGCGCCGCTGATCGGCGAGGATGCCGTAGATACCTATGCCTTGCGGGTCATTCTGGAATCCGAAGCGTTGCGTCAGTCGATTCCGTTGCTCGATGCCGACGACATTGCCCTGGCGCGCAGCTATATCGCCCAACTGGAAAACGAAACCCGGCATGCCGAAATCGGGCGCCTGAACCGCTTGTTCCACATGAGCCTGTATAGCAAGGCGAGCAATCAGAAACTCTTGCGACTGATTGAAAACGAACTCAATGAAGAAGAACGCTTTCTGCGTTTCCACTTATCCTCGATGGGCCTGGGCAAGTTGACCCAGGACGATCACATCGGGTTGGTGGACGCCGCTAATGACAAGTCGGTTGAAGAAGCCGTCAGGATTCTCGAACGCCACCTGAACAACGGGGCGAAAACGATCAAGGCCTACCTGAGCCGACAATCGACAGAGTAAAACCACGGCCACTGCCGGCGACCCCGGCCAATGGCCGCAATTGCGCTCGGGGCATACCTTGAGCGAAAGGACAGGCCGTGCACGCCCCTACTCTTCAGTGCAGAACCGTACCAGGCTCTGCCCAGCCGCCCCAGGTTCGCCTGATCTGCCTTGCCTGCAGCGAGGACCACCTGAGCCAATACCGTGCCTGGGCAGCGGAGCTTAACGAACATATCGAACTGGTGACCGTCAACGTCCTGGCCTACGGCGATCTGACAACCTCGCTGCCCCTGCAAAACAAGTGCGCCCTGGTCGCATCATTGGTCGAACGCTTACAGGTCTACCTGCGCACCCCCCATGCCCTGTTCGGCCAGGGGCCAGGCGCCCAGCTCGCCTTTGCCCTGGCCAATCACGCCGCGCAACTGCACCCAGGGCAGACGCGTCATCTGTTTGTCTCCACATGCGACAGCCCCCATGCGACGACGGCCGGTGAATCGGCAGCAGCGCTCAACGTGCCCGTCACGGCGCTGTATCCGTCAGGTTATCTGGCGCGGATGCTGGGCTGGCATGATTTCAGCAGCCGCGAAATCGAGCTGATCGAACTACCTGAAGAGCAAGGCAACGACCCTATGCTCAATCAGCGCCTGCTCCAGATCATCAACACCCATCTGGGCCTGCTAAGCCTGTAAACCCAGGCGCACGGCCATCCGGCGAGGGGCTCTGGCCCCTGAATTCTCTCCTCCTGTTGCAGCCAGCCATGGCGGCCCCTGCATTTTCGGCACACTCTTACCCGCGCAGCGACCGCTGATCGCCGTCAGGCGGGCCAGGTCGCGTGCCTATTGCACACCTGCAGAAGGAGCCTGGCGCCGGGCAAGGACCGATATCGATCAGCTGCCCCCAAGAGTCAACCTCGTCCGACTTACATTATTTAGTGCTCCGAGTGAGGCATTCACTCACGCAGTTTTATTCTGACACTTAGTTGCCGGAAGGAGCACTTACATAAAAATAAAACTTTAATCAATAGTTTTAATTACTTGCTTCACACCCGAAAACCATCAACTAAAAATATAATTAACAAAATGATTGCCGAACACTTAAAAGTTGTTCTAACTTTTTATCGGCACGGGCCAACCTGAGCAAAAACACCCGTAAGCCTGAGAACAGGATGCTTACAGCATCGATACGCCTGCCATCGCGCTTTTATCGAGTGATTCAGTCGAGGCCCCTGCCCGGCCCTCGAAAACTTCGACACTGGCGCTAAGGCAAATGAACCGAACGTCAGCCACTGACAAGGAAACGCCATGAGCACTTTGACTTCGCACCTTATCGCCCGCAAAGCCGAACTTGCCGCGCATCCCATCTTTGCCGAAATAGATTCATTACCGGTATTGCAACGGTTCATGGAAACCCATGTATTTGCAGTCTGGGATTTCATGTCGCTGACCAAACGCCTGCAACAGGAGCTGACCTGTATCCAGTTGCCCTGGTTACCGCCGCTTGATCCGAACGCCGCGCGTCTGATCAACGAGATCGTCCTCGGTGAGGAGTCCGACGATCGCGTGGGCCAGGGGCACTACAGCCATTTCGAGCTGTACCTGGACGCCATGCGTGAAGTCGGCGCCAGCACCTCGGCGATCGAACGCTTCATCAACCTGCAACGAGAAGGCGTCGGCTATGCCAGCGCCCTGCAACGCGCCGGTGCCAGCGAGGCGGCCCGGCAGTTTGTCTGCCACACCCTGGAGACCGCCCTGGGCGCGCCTGCCCATAGCGTCGCTGCGGCCTTCCTGCATGGGCGTGAGAGTGTGATTCCATGCATGTTCCAGCGCATCCTCGATGACTGGGGCATCACCGGCGAACAGGCGCCGACGTTGCGCTACTACCTGCAACGGCACATCGAAGTCGACGCCGAAGATCACGGCCCGGCCGCCGAGGCTCTGCTCGCCCGGCTGGTGAAAGGCGACCCGGGGCAGGAGCGCCAGGCGCTGGAAGCTGCCATTGCCGCCGTCGACAGCCGCATTGCCCTGTGGGACCACCTGCGCCTGTCGATGCGCGAGCCCGTCGCGGAGGTCAGCGCATGAATGCCCTCGACTACCACTCCTGCGCCGAGGCCTGGGAGAGCCGCGCGACCATCCGCACCCGGCCGCGACGCCAGGTCGAGGACGATCAGCGGCTGATTTACCCGCTCAGCCGCCAGCCGCTGGTGCTCAGTGAGACCTTTATGCGCGAGTGCCCGCAGCAGCGCGATTTCGCCCTGACCCAGAGCCTGTACAAGTTCATCAACGACGTGGTGATTTTCGAGACCGAGATCGTCGACCGCACGGCGCGGCGGATCGCCAAGGACCGCTTTGCCATTCGCTTTCCGTTCGCCTGTCGCTATGACGCCATGACCGTGGTGGTGGATGAGGACTACCACGCCCTGGTGGCCATGGACTTCATGCAACAAACCATCGCCCTGACCGGGTTTGAACCGATGGCCCTGCCCGAGGAAATCGAGCTGAGCCGGGCGATCCCGGCAGCCCTGGCGCTGGCGCCGGCACACCTGCGCGACGCCCTTGAGCTGATCTGCGTGGGCATCGCCGAGAACACCCTGACCGACGATGTCGCCGCCTTTGCCCGGGATGACACGGTCAAGCCATCGGTGCAGGGCTTGATGGCCGATCACCTGCTCGACGAAGGCCGCCATTCGAGCTTCTGGGCACGGCTGGTGCGCATCTACTGGCACAGCGCCCCCGACGCGGACCGGCACTGCATCGCTGAAATCCTGCCGGTGTTTCTCGCGCAGTACCTGACCAACGATATCCAGAAGCGCTTCGACTTTGCCCTGATCGCCCAGTTGCCGATCAATGAGACCGCGCGAGCGGCGCTGCGCCAGGAAGTGACGTCCATGGCCTACCCGATCGATCACCAGCATCCGCTGCTGGGCAACATCCTGCGCCTGTTCCGCGCCAGTTCCATGCTCGACTCGCCCTGTGTGCAAGACGCTCTAGCGCACTACCTGCCCAAGCCAAGGAGATAACCATGAGACGCCTGGAAATCCTGCTGATCGGCGCAAGCCCGGCGCTGCAGCTGCTGCATCGGGAACTGTACGAGCACGGTCACGCGCTGCACCTGGCCGACAGCGCCGAAGCCTTGCTGGCACGCCCCTGGCGCCAGCCACAGTTGCTGATCGATGACGGCAGCCTGGCGCTGCGAGCCTGTGACTGGCAGGCGTTGGGCGACTGTGCCCTGCTGAGCTTGCGTCTGGGGGTCTATGTGCAAACCCCTGACGCCCTGCCCACACTCGAGCTGCTGTGCTGGACCGGCAGCGCCACCGCGCAACGCCTGATCGAGCGCCAGCGTCTGGCGCCCGAACGTTCAGGTAACGGGCAGCACTTGCGCTTGCACGCCATCGACAGCCTGCGGGACATGCTCGCGCTGCTCGTCAGCCGCTTCTCGCGAAACCCTGAATACTTGCAGCAGGCCGCCGCCATCAGCCCTGGGCAACAGGATCAGGAACAGGGCCTAGACTGGCTGGAGCAGATGGCCTGTTTCCACCGTTTCAACCAGACCGGTAACCCCACATTACTCGCCGCGGCCGACGTCCCGCTGATCGAGCGCCTGGAGCAGAGCCTGTGCCTTCATGCCGACAAAACGGCACTGAACCTCAACGGCCAGCGCATCAACTACGCACAGTTGCATGCCCAGGCGGCAGCTATCCAGCAACGTATGGGTGTTTCATCGACCAGCACCGAACCACCCGTGATCGGCGTTTGCCTGGGCAAGTGCGCCGCGCTCTACGCCAGCGTGCTCGCGGTATTCGGTTGTGGAGCGGTGTACTTGCCGCTGGACCCGGCGCAACCGGCCGAGCGCCTGCGCTACATTCTGGAGAATGCCGGCGCCAGCCTGCTGCTACATGACGGTCAGCTGCCAGTGGATGACCTGTCACTGCCGACCCTGGACCTGCGCCAGCTGCCCACACCGCCGGCGCAGCCGCTGCCATCACTGTTGCGCCAGCGACCCGCGCCGGACGCCCCCTGCGTGGCGATCTACACCTCGGGCACCACCGGCCAGCCCAAGGGCGTGCTGCTCAGCCAGCGCAACCTCAGCCACTTCCAGGCCTGGTACAGCGCCCATGTGCAGCTGGATCAGCACAGCCGCGCACTGCAGTTCTCGACCATCGGCTTCGATGCCTCGTTGCTGGATATCCTGCCCACCTGGGTTTGCGGCGGCGAGCTGGTGGTACCCACTGAAGATCAACGCCGCGACCCGGCGCGCCTGCTGGCTCTGCTCCACGCCCAGCAGGTGACCCACGCCTTCCTGCCGCCGGCGCTGCTGAGCATCCTGCCACGCGACCAGCCGCTTGGGCTGAGCCACCTGATTACCGGCGGCGATGTCTGTGAGCCGGAGGTGATCGCACGCCTGGCCGGGCAGTGCCAGCTGCACAACATCTACGGCCCGACCGAAACCACCGTGCTGGCGACGACCCGGGTATTCCAGGCTGACGACAACAACCGCAACCTCGGCCGCCCGATCGCCAACACCCAGGTGTTGATCCTCGACGACGAGCTGCAGCCGGTCGCCGAAGACAGCCCCGGTGAGTTGTACATAGCAGGCCCGGGCGTTGGCCTGGGCTATCTGAACAATCCGGCCCTGAGCGATGAGCGCTTCCTCAACCTGCCGCGTGCCGATGGCAGCACGATCCGCGTGTACCGCAGCGGCGATATCGGCAAATGGACAGCCGACGGCATCGAGCTCTGTGGCCGCCGCGACAACCAGGTGAAGATCCGCGGCTTTCGCGTCGAACCAGAGGAGATCGAGCACTGCCTGCGCAGCAGCGGGCTGTTCCACCAGGTGGCGGTGGTCATCGATGGCCAGCGGCGGATCCTGGCGTTCTGCGCGCAAGCCACTGGCGACAATGGCGAAGCCGCCCTGCGCCGGCATGCCGAGCAACGACTGCCCGACTACATGCGCCCAGGCGTCTATCAGCAACTGGCACAGATGCCCTACACCGCCAACGGCAAGATCGATCGCCAGGCGCTGCTGGCGATGCCTCCGGCCCTGGCGCCGCGCGACCAGCACTTGGGTCCGGTTACGCCTGTCGAGACGCAGCTGGTTGAGGTGTGGAGCGAACTGCTGGAACTGCCCGAGGAGGACATCTCCACCGACGCCAGCTTCTTTAGCCTCGGCGGCCACTCGATCCTGCTATCGCGTTTGTTGCTGGCGGTTCGCGAGCAGTTCGCTTGCGCCATTGCGATCAATCAGTTTATCGAGATGCCTACCGTGCAGCGCCTGGCAATGCTGGTCAGCGGCGAGCATCCGCAGGCTCACGGCCTCGATCCGCAGGCCGAACGCGATGCCTGTCGCGAACTGCATCTGAACGTGCTGCCAATGGCGCAATTGGGCGATGTGCACAAGGTAGTCGTCACCGGCGCCAACAGTTTTCTTGGCGTGCACCTGATCGAAGCGCTGCTTGCATGGGGCGCCAGCGAAGTAGCCTGCCTGGTGCGCTCCAGCGCCAGTCAGTCAGCGCCGCAACGTTTCGCCGCAGCGCTGGTGGACAACGGCTTGCACGGCCTTGATATGAGCCGGGTGAAAGTCTTCGCCGCCGACCTGCGCCAGCCGCGACTGGGCCTGAGTGACAGCGACTACGACTATCTGGACAGCGAGTACGGTGCGCTGCTGCACAACGCAGCGCAGGTCAACCATGTGCTGGATTACCGCACCCTGGCCGCCGACAACGTCGAGCCACTGTTCGAGTGCCTGCGCTTGTGCGAAGGCCGGCGCAAGAAAGTCTTCAATTTCATCTCGACCCTGTCGGCCTGCAGCGCCATCGACACCAATGGCCAAGTGCTGGAGCGGGACCCGGCGGCGACACCGCCGCTCTACCTGCGTAATGGCTACAACCTGAGCAAATGGGTGGGCGAGCGCATCCTCCAGCGTGCCCGCGCCCAAGGGGTGTGGGTCAACCTGTTTCGCCCCGGCAACATCACCTTCGACAGCCGCAACGGCATCTGCCAACCCCAGCGCAACCGGCTGATGCTGATGCTCAAGGGCTCGTTGCAACTCGGTCAGGTGCCGGCCCTGGAGCTCAACTTCGACCTGATGCCGGTGGATTTTCTCGCCCGCTTCATCGCCTTCCACAGCAGCCGTTACCAGCCCGAGCAGGCGGTATTCAACCTGCACAACCCCGAGCCACTGAGCTGGAGCGACTACGTCTCGGTGTTCCGTGACAGCGGCACGCCATTCGAGCTGGTCAGCATCGAGCAGTGGCAACGGCAGTTGCAGCGAGTCGATCGCGACAACGCGCTGTTCGATGTTCTGGGTTTCTACCTGGATGGCTTCGAGGAAGACATCGGCGACATCTCGCGGATCGAGCATGGCAATGCCCGCGCCGGTGTCGAGCGCATGGGCGCGCGCTACCCGCAGAAAACCCCGCAGTTGCTGCAACGCGGCTGCCAGTACCTGCACGACATTGCCTTCATCTGACCGCCTTCAACCCACGCAGGAGATCCACCCATGCAAACCCTTCAACCCGACACCCTGATCCACAACCCTGCTGGCTGCCGAGTGGTGGCCAGTGTCGAGATCGCCAGCGATGCCGCCAGTGTCTGGAACATCGTCGGCAATTTCGCCGGCTTCCCGGTGTTCATCCCGGCCCTGGCGCACATCGAGATGACCGGCAACGGCGTGCGTTCGGTGCGCAAGAAGCTGTTCAAGGACGGCAACGTGGTCATCGAACAGCTCAATACCCGTGACGAGCAGGCCATGAGCATGACCTGGAGCCTGATCTACACCAGCCTGAACATCGGCAACCTGTGGGCGGCGATGCAGGTCGAGGCGCTGGGCGAGCGCCAGGCGCGAGCGACCTGGACCATTCAGGCCGAGCCGTGGCAAGGCGGCAGCGAGGCGCTGCCAGGCTTTCAGACGTTTTTGCAGGGGTTTGCCGATGAGGCGATGAACAATGTGAGGAATTTGTTGAGTTAAGCCTGATCGCGGGGCAAGCCCGCTCCTACAAGAGCGAGCTTGCCCTGATCAACAGTTGCAAAATAATCCAAGGATGCCAACAATGAGACTAATTATCATTTATGACCCCTTCAGCAGCGCACCTTCATGCCCTCTCGAGAGTCCGTGCACACGCTTTACAGCCACCACCACGGCTGGCTGAACACTTGGCTGCGCAGCAAGCTGGGCAATGCCGCCGATGCCGCGGATCTGGCCCAGGACACTTTCGTGCGCCTGCTGCAGCGGCGCGAACAGCTGGAGCTGAACGCTCCCCGGGCGTTCCTGCGGACCATCGCCCGCGGCCTGGTGATCGACCATTGGCGGCGTGAAGAGCTGCACCGCGCCTACCTCGAAGCCTTGGCGCACCTGCCCGAGGGCGAAGTGCCTTCGCTGGAAACCCGCGAACTGCTGCTGGAGCTGCTCGAGCGCATCGCGCAGATGCTTGACGGCCTCAAGCCGAAAGTGCGCCGCGCCTTTTTGCTGGCGCAGTGTGAAGGCCTGAGCCACAAGGACATTGCCGAACAGATGGGCGTGTCCTTGCGCTCGGTAGAGCGCTATGTGGCCGATGCCCTGTATCACTGCTACCTGCTGCGCTACGAGAGCGAGGCATAAGCCGGCATGACACCCCTCAACCCCGGCCCGCGGGTGGTCAAGCAGGCTATCCACTGGATGCTCAAGCTGCGTGAGAACGGCCACAACGCTCATCTGCAGCAACAATGCGAACGGTGGCGTACAGCCCATCAGGACCATGAGTTGGCCTGGCAGCGGGTGCAATCCCTGCATCAGGAGCTCAACCTGCGCGCCATCCCAGGTGCCAGCGTGGCCTTGCAGACCCTGGAGAACAGCAGCCAGCGCCTGCAGCGGCGCCAGGCCCTGAAACTGCTCAGCGGCGTGCTGGTGCTCGGCTCGGCAGCTTGGCTGGGCAAGGACCTGGACGTTATCAGCCCGCTGACCGCAGATTTTGCCAGCGCCACCGGTCAGCGGCGCAGCTTGCGCCTGCCGGATGGCTCGTTGCTGCAACTGAACACCAACAGCGCCGCCGACCTCGCCTTCGAGGCCGATCAGCGCCTGATTCGCCTCAAGCGTGGCGAGTTGATGCTGACCTGCGCCAAGGATTCGACCGCCCCGGGTCGTCCGTTGCTGGTACGCACCCGCGAAGCCTTGCTGCAAGGCTTCGACGGCCGCTTCGTGGTGCGCCAGGACAGCGACTGCACCCGCATCAGCGTCAGCCAGGGCAGCGTCGCCATCCACTCGCCAGGCCCTCTGCAATGGGTTCACGCCGGCCAGAGTTATCGCCTCGATGCCCGGGGCGCAACCCTCCTGCACAATCAGGACATGGATACCGGCGCCTGGGCCGAAGGGCTGATCGTCACCCGCGACATGCGCCTGGGCGATTTCCTCGCCGAAGTCGGGCGCTATCGCCACGGTTATCTGAGCTGCGCCGATGACATTGCCGACTTGCGCCTGTCCGGGGTGTTCCGCCTGGAGGACACCGACAAACTGCTGCAACTGCTGCCGCAGACGCTGCCGGTGAAGGTCAGCTATCGCACGCGCTGGTGGGTACGCCTGGAACGGCTGGCCTGAATTGATTTTTTTTGGCGGGTTTTACCCACGAGTCCGGCTAGGACAGTAAGCGACTCCTTCTGCCCTTACCGACTCAACGGATGCTCTCCATGCGTAATGCTTCGCCCCTGTTGCGGCTCAACAAGAAGAATGATTTTCAACCTGTCTTAGATTCTGCTCCAGGCAGCGTGCTGGGCAAGGCCATCCGTGCCGCGCTGCTTGGCACCGCCCTGGGTATGACTGCGCTACCGGCCGTGGCGCTGGGCGCGCAAGCGAGCAGTGTCAGCCAGCAGTACAACATCCCCGCCGGCTCCCTGGATGACGTGCTCAACCAGTTCGCCCGCCAGGCCCGGATCACCTTGTCGAGCACCCCGCAATTGACCCAGGGCCTGCAGTCGCCAGGGCTGCAAGGCAGTTACGCCACCGACCAGGCGCTGCGCCAGTTGCTCAACGGCTCAGGCCTGGAAGCCGTCAGCCAGGATGGCGGCAGCTATGTGCTGCGGGCGCAGCCACAGGACGCAGCGCTGTCGTTGCCAAGCACCGAAGTACGCGAGTTCGCCCTGGGTAACGCCCTGGGCAGCATGGAAGGCTACAACGCCACCCACAGCCAGGTCGCGACCAAGACCAGTGCGCCGATCCTGGAAACCTCGCAGTCGGTGTCGGTGGTGACCCGTCAGCAAATGGACGACCAGGGCTCGCAGACCGTGGCCCAGGCCATGCGCTACACCCCGGGCGTGCTGACCAACCCCTACGGCGCGACCCATCGCTACGACTACGTGGCCATGCGCGGCTTCAACGACGGCTCTGTGGATAACATCTACCTGGACGGTCTGAAGTCCATGGGTGACAGTGGCACCTACAGCACCATGCAGGTCGATCCGTACTTCCTCGAGCGGGTGGATATCCTCAAGGGGCCGTCTTCGGTGCTCTATGGCCGCAGCTCGCCCGGCGGCCTGGTCGCCCTGACCAGCAAGAAGCCGCTGTACGAGGCCTATCATCAAGTCCAGGCCACCGTCGGCACCCAGGGCCAGCGTGGCGTCGGTTTCGACTTCAGCGGCCCGCTGGATGACGACCAGCGCATCGCCTATCGCCTGGTGGGCCTGGCCGATCAGTCCGACACCCAGTTCGACCACAACGAAGAAAAGCGCTTCGCCCTGGCGCCAACCGTCAGCATCAACTTCAGCGAAGATACATCGCTGACCCTGCAGGCCTACCTGCAGCATGACCCCGACGGCGGTTATCACGGCGGCGTGCCGGCCGATGGTGCGCTGCACCAGCGCAATGGCCAGCGCATCTCCGATCACTTCTTCGAAGGCGAGCCGGGCATCGACCGCTACGAGCGTGACCAGCAGTCGTTCGGCTACCAGTTCGAGCATCGCTTCAACGACGTGTTCAGCGCGCGGCAGAACTTTCGCTACCTGGATTCGACGGTGAAGATGGACCAGGTGTATGCCTGGGGCTGGACCACGCCGACCAGCAATGAGCTGAACCGCTACTACACCGGCGGCGATGAAAAACTGCATTCGTACATCATCGACAACATGCTCCAGGCCGAATACTTCACCGGCAGCGCCAAGCACACCACACTGCTGGGCTTGGACTACCAGCGACGCAAGACCGTGGTCGACTGGCGCAGTGGCGCCCTGGCACCGATCAATGCCTTCGACCCACAGTACGGCAACTCGCAAATCACCTACTTCGCCCCCACCAGCTACCTGCGTCGCCTGCAACAGACCGGCGTGTACCTGCAGGATCTGATTGAGCTCGACCAGTGGCGTTTCTCGCTGGGCCTGCGCCAGGACTGGGTGAAGACGTCGGATGAGAACCGCATCGCCGAAGCCAGCCGCCCGCTGGGCACCAAAATCAGTGACGAGCGCACCAAGCTGACCGGTCGCGCCGGCGTGCTGTACCTGTTCGAGAACGGCATTGCGCCGTACATCAGCTATTCCGAGTCGTTCAACCCCAACTCCTACGCCGACCAGTCGGGTAACCCGCTGGCGCCGACCGAGGGTACTCAGTGGGAGGCCGGTATCAAGTACCAACCGCCGGGCACCGACAACTTGTTCACCGCCTCGCTGTTCCGCATCGAGCAGGAGAACCTTGCCTCCAAGTTGCCGCAGGAAGAGTTCTACCGCCCTGTAGGCCAGGTCCGCTCCCAAGGCCTGGAGCTGGAGGCGCACCTGCAAGTCACCGACAACCTGAAAGTCCTCGGCAGCTATACCTTCACCGATATCGAGTACTCCAAGTCGATGCCGAGCACGCTGTTTGGCAGCGACCTCGACAACAAGGGCAACTCGCCGACCCAGGCACCGCGGCACATGGCCTCGCTGTGGGCTGACTACAACGTCCGCCAGGGCGCCCTCGACGGCCTGCGCCTGGGCGGTGGTGTGCGCTATGTCGGCTACAGCTGGGTGGATGCCGAGAACACCATGAAGGTGCCCTCCTACACCCTGTTCGATGCTTCGGTTGGTTACGACCTGGGCAAGGTCGGGCTCAAGGGGCTGGATGTGCGGCTCAATGCCAACAACCTCACCAATGAAAGCTACATCGCCTCCTGTGCCAGCCTGAGTTACTGCTACATGGGCGAAGAACGCAATGTCAGTGCCACGGTCAGCTGCCAGTTCTGACCTCACCTGTATGAACGCCAAAGCCAGCACCTGATTCCGGGCGCTGGCTTTGTTGCATCTGGCGACTTACTCCGGACCTTTACTCATGCGTCAGCTCTACGTACTGCTACACCGCTACCTCGGCCTGATCACCGCATTGTTTCTAGCCCTGGCCGGCCTCACCGGCAGCGTCCTGGCCTTTCATCACGAACTGGACGAATGGCTCAACCCTTCCTTCTACGAAGCCCCCGCCGTGGGTGAACGGCAGCAACCGGGGGTGCTTGTGGATAAGTTGCAGGCCGAGCACCCGCGGCTGCAGGTCTGGTACATGGAGTACCCGAACGAGCCTGGGCATGCAGCGCTGCTGGCGATGGTGCCACGCAACGATCCTGCCAGCGGCGAACCCTATGCCGAGAAGAACACCGTGTTCTATCTCGACCCGGTCAGCGGCCTGACGCTGGGCCAGCGCTATTGGGGTGAATGCTGTTTCTCCCGGGAGAACTTCATGCCGTTCATGCTCGAGTTGCACTACAGCCTGACCCTGCCCGGTAACTGGGGGATCCTGCTGATGGGGGTGGTGGCGATCATGTGGGTGATCGACTGCCTTATCGCCGTGCTGCTGACTTTGCCTCGTGGGCGGCCGTTCTGGGGCAAGTGGTCGAAAGCCTGGAAGATCAAGGGCGGTCATGCCTATCGGCTGAACATGGATATCCACAGGGCAGGCGGTTTGTGGTTGTGGCTACTGCTGCTGCCGGTTGCGCTCAGCAGCGTGGCGATGAACCTGCCGGCCCAGGTGTTCAAACCGGCGGTGTCGTTGTTCTCACCTGTCGAGCCAAGCGTCTACGAAGCCCGTGGTGGCTTACCCAAGGAACAACTGGGGGTGACCCAGCTCAGCTATCAACAGGCCTACCAGCGGGCGCAGCAGGAAGGCCAGCGGCTGGGGCTAACGGCACCGATCGGTGAGCTGTACTACAGCTTCGAGTACAACTTCTATGGTGCAGGGTTTGGCCAGCACGATACCGATGCCCAGGGTAAGTCCTGGTTGTTCTTCCACGGCACTGACGGGCATTTGCTGGGCAAGGAGATTGCCGGGCAAGGCACCCTGGGGGAACGCTTTTACCGCTTGCAGCTACCCATACACGGCGGGCGCATCATCGGTATGACCGGCCAGGTGTTGATTGCAGTGTTGGGGGTGATGATTGCAGTGCTGTCGCTGACCGGGGTGTATATCTGGTGGCGCAAGTTGCAGGCGCGGCGCAGTGGCAAGGTGCGAAGAGCTGGGTAAGTCAGCGGCTGTTCTGGGGCTGCTATGCAGCCCATCGCTGGCAAGGCCAGCTCCCACAAAGGGTGACAGATCCCAGAAAGACAAAACCCCTGTCTGCAGGGCAGACAGGGGTTTCGGAATGAATCTTGACGATGACCTACTCTCACATGGGGAAACCCCACACTACCATCGGCGATGCATCGTTTCACTGCTGAGTTCGGGATGGGATCAGGTGGTTCCAATGCTCTATGGTCGTCAAGAAATTCTGTGTGCCGGTCCGTCTGTTGCGACGTGCCAGCGAATTCTTGATGCTTCTACTCTAAAGACAAAACCCCTACCTGCGTACGCAGATAGGGGTTTCGGAATTTAATCTTGACGATGACCTACTCTCACATGGGGAAACCCCACACTACCATCGGCGATGCATCGTTTCACTGCTGAGTTCGGGATGGGATCAGGTGGTTCCAATGCTCTATGGTCGTCAAGAAATTCTGTTGCCAGAAGGTCTTGTTTAAGACACTCCAGCGAATCGGGTATGTGATGTTTTGTGAGTTACAAATTCTCGGCTTTGCAGTCTTCACAACACCGCAATCTGGTCGTTCGACGCAAATTGCTTGGGTGTTATATGGTCAAGCCTCACGGGCAATTAGTATTGGTTAGCTCAACGCCTCACAGCGCTTACACACCCAACCTATCAACGTCGTAGTCTTCGACGGCCCTTCAGGGAGCTCAAGGCTCCAGTGAGATCTCATCTTGAGGCAAGTTTCCCGCTTAGATGCTTTCAGCGGTTATCTCTTCCGAACATAGCTACCCGGCAATGCCACTGGCGTGACAACCGGAACACCAGAGGTTCGTCCACTCCGGTCCTCTCGTACTAGGAGCAGCCCCTCTCAAATCTCAAACGTCCACGGCAGATAGGGACCGAACTGTCTCACGACGTTCTAAACCCAGCTCGCGTACCACTTTAAATGGCGAACAGCCATACCCTTGGGACCGGCTTCAGCCCCAGGATGTGATGAGCCGACATCGAGGTGCCAAACACCGCCGTCGATATGAACTCTTGGGCGGTATCAGCCTGTTATCCCCGGAGTACCTTTTATCCGTTGAGCGATGGCCCTTCCATACAGAACCACCGGATCACTAAGACCTACTTTCGTACCTGCTCGACGTGTCTGTCTCGCAGTCAAGCGCGCTTTTGCCTTTATACTCTACGACCGATTTCCGACCGGTCTGAGCGCACCTTCGTACTCCTCCGTTACTCTTTAGGAGGAGACCGCCCCAGTCAAACTACCCACCATACACTGTCCTCGATCCGGATAACGGACCTGAGTTAGAACCTCAAAGTTGCCAGGGTGGTATTTCAAGGATGGCTCCACGCGAACTGGCGTCCACGCTTCAAAGCCTCCCACCTATCCTACACAAGCAAATTCAAAGTCCAGTGCAAAGCTATAGTAAAGGTTCACGGGGTCTTTCCGTCTAGCCGCGGATACACTGCATCTTCACAGCGATTTCAATTTCACTGAGTCTCGGGTGGAGACAGCGCCGCCATCGTTACGCCATTCGTGCAGGTCGGAACTTACCCGACAAGGAATTTCGCTACCTTAGGACCGTTATAGTTACGGCCGCCGTTTACCGGGGCTTCGATCAAGAGCTTCGCGTTAGCTAACCCCATCAATTAACCTTCCGGCACCGGGCAGGCGTCACACCCTATACGTCCACTTTCGTGTTTGCAGAGTGCTGTGTTTTTAATAAACAGTCGCAGCGGCCTGGTATCTTCGACCGGCATGGGCTTACGGAGCAAGTCCTTCACCCTCACCGGCGCACCTTCTCCCGAAGTTACGGTGCCATTTTGCCTAGTTCCTTCACCCGAGTTCTCTCAAGCGCCTTGGTATTCTCTACCCAACCACCTGTGTCGGTTTGGGGTACGGTTCCTAGTTATCTGAAGCTTAGAAGCTTTTCTTGGAAGCATGGCATCAACCACTTCGTCGCCTAAAGGCAACTCGTCATCAGCTCTCGGCCTTAAGATCCCGGATTTACCTAAGATCTCAGCCTACCACCTTAAACTTGGACAACCAACGCCAAGCTGGCCTAGCCTTCTCCGTCCCTCCATCGCAATAACTAGAAGTACAGGAATATTAACCTGTTTTCCATCGACTACGCTTTTCAGCCTCGCCTTAGGGACCGACTAACCCTGCGTCGATTAACGTTGCGCAGGAAACCTTGGTCTTTCGGCGTGGGAGTTTTTCACTCCCATTGTCGTTACTCATGTCAGCATTCGCACTTCTGATACCTCCAGCAAGCTTCTCAACTCACCTTCACAGGCTTACAGAACGCTCCTCTACCGCATCACCTAAGTGATACCCGTAGCTTCGGTGTATGGTTTGAGCCCCGTTACATCTTCCGCGCAGGCCGACTCGACTAGTGAGCTATTACGCTTTCTTTAAAGGGTGGCTGCT
>NZ_CP071706.1:0-265000 GCF_000696345.2 Pseudomonas donghuensis | reverse complement strand
GGTGACGGGCAACGCCGAACTCGTCCGAGATACCGTTGCCACCCAGCATGTCGCGAGCCATACGGGCGATGTCCAGGGCCTTGCCGCAGGAGTTGCGCTTCATGATCGAGGTGATTTCGACCGCAGCGGTGCCCTCGTCCTTCATCCGGCCCAGGCGCAGGCAGCCTTGCAGCGCCAAGGTGATTTCGGTCTGCATGTCGGCCAGTTTCTTCTGGATCAGCTGGTTGGCAGCCAACGGGCGACCGAACTGCTTGCGGTCCAGGGTGTATTGGCGCGCGGTGTGCCAGCAGGCTTCAGCGGCGCCCAGGGCACCCCAGGAGATGCCATAGCGTGCGGAGTTCAGGCAGGTGAACGGACCCTTCAGGCCGCGCACATCCGGGAAGATGTTCTCTTCGGGCACGAACACGTTGTCCATGACGATTTCGCCGGTGATGGAAGCGCGCAGGCCGACCTTGCCGTGAATCGCCGGGGCACTCAGGCCCTGCCAGCCCTTTTCCAGGACGAAGCCGCGGATGTCGCCAGCATCATCCTTGGCCCAGACCACGAACACGTCGGCAATCGGGCTGTTGGTGATCCACATCTTGCTGCCGCTCAGGCGATAGCCGCCGTCGACCTTCTTGGCGCGGGTGATCATCGAGCCCGGATCGGAGCCGTGGTCGGGTTCGGTCAGGCCGAAGCAGCCGATCCACTCGCCGCTGGCGAGCTTGGGCAGATACTTCTGCTTCTGCGCCTCGGTACCGAATTCGTTGATCGGCACCATGACCAGGGAGGACTGCACGCTCATCATTGAGCGGTAGCCGGAATCGATACGCTCCACTTCCCGGGCAATCAGGCCGTAGCACACGTAATTCAGGCCGCTGCCGCCGTATTGCTCGGGGATGGTTGCGCCAAGCAGGCCGACTTCGCCCATCTCGCGGAAGATCGCAGGGTCGGTCTGCTCGTGACGGAACGCTTCCAGCACGCGCGGGGCCAGCTTGTCCTGGGCGAACTGATAAGCGCTGTCACGCACCATGCGCTCTTCTTCAGTGAGCTGTTGGTCGAGCAACAGCGGGTCGATCCAGTTGAAGCTTGCTTTACCGGCCATGAGCGAATCCTCGAGAAATGGGACCAGAGTTGTTGTGCATTGATCCTAGGCCCGTTCAGGCGACGAGACAAACGAGGATTGCGCATGCTCTTGTGATAATTTCTCACTTCGTAATGGTCACAAAGGCCATCTTTACGCCTTATTAGTGAGGTTGATGTACATGCGGCGCAAGATCCCCAGTACCGCGGCCCTGGTCTGCTTCGAGGCAGCCGCCCGCCACGAGAGCTTTACCAAGGCTTCCCAGGAGCTATCCCTGACCCAGGGCGCCGTATGTCGGCAAATCGCCGGGCTGGAGGAGTTTCTTAATGTCGAACTGTTTCGCCGCTCCCGCCGCGGGGTGAAGCTCACCGAAGCCGGGCTTTCCTATAGCCGCCGGGTCGCCACCCAGCTCGATGCGGTGGAGCGCGACACCTTGTCGGTGATGGGCCAGCAGGGCGCCAACGTCATCGAGCTGGCAGTGGTACCAACCTTCGGCACCCAATGGCTGCTACCGCGGCTAAAGGACTTCCAGCAGCGCCACCCCGAGGTCACGGTCAACCTGACCAACCGCACCCGGCCGTTCCTGTTTGCCGATACCAGCTTTGACGCGGCGATCTACTTCGGTGACGCCGACTGGTCGGGCACCGAGTCCCATCGGCTGATGGGCGAAAATCCGGTGCCGGTGTGCAGCCCGGCGCTGCTGGCTGACAACCAGCAACTCACACCCGAGCAGATCGCCCAACTGCCACTGCTGCAGCAGACCACCCGGCCCTACGCCTGGCGCCAGTGGTTCAACAGCCTGGAAATGAGCGTCGCCCGCGACATGACCGGCCCGCGCTATGAGCTATTCTCGATGTTGGCACAGGCTGCCATGCACGAGATGGGCGTGGCGCTGATTCCACCCTTCCTGATCCAGCGCGAACTGGCAGAGGGGCGCCTGGTAGTGGCCAGTCCGCACGCGCTGTCGAGCATCAAGGCTTACTACCTGATGATCCCCGAGCGCAAGGTGGAATCCGCTTCGCTGCGGGCCTTCCGCGACTGGTTGGTAGGGGAGGCGAGCCGCTACGCTGCAGCCCATAAGGATGACAGTTATAACCTGACCCCGTAGTCAATTAAATTGAAACCCTACAGATATAAGGAAATGTCGCATTTTCACCAACTGTTTCAGACAGCCCCGCGAAAGCCCTTAACCCTGCTGTTTATGCGGCTTTCACAGCATAAATCGCGCTTTGCGCCAGGCATTCAGCAAATTCGGCGGAAAATTTTCAATTTTTACCGTAATCTCCCTGAAGCCCGCGTTTGGCGGGCTCCAGGCCTGTTCTTGCGACATTCGGTCACAGGGTGACTTGTAGTTTGATTGCCGTCACCCTTCAAAACTGGTTGAAGCGATTCAGGAATCACCTGCAAAATGCCGCGCCCCGCCTGAATTCGGCGGGATCGTGCTGATCGGCCGCCCCAACGCACCATCCGCAGTGCGCTGGTTTACCAACAAAAGATCACGCAGGAGAAATGACGTGCACATTGGTGTTCCTCTCGAAACGCAGACGGGCGAAACACGGGTTGCTGCAACCCCGGAAACCATCAAGAAACTGATTGGCCAGGGGCATCAGGTCACCGTCCAGAGCGGCGCCGGCATCAACGCCAGCGTTCCGGACAGTGCCTATGAAGCAGCAGGCGCCACTATTGGCAGCGCTGCCGATGCGTTTGGAGCTCAGCTGGTTCTGAAAGTTGTAGCCCCTGACGATAGCGAACTGGCCCAGATCAAGAGCGGCACCGTCCTGGTGGGCATGCTCAATCCATTCAATAACGAAACCATCGCCAAGATGGCCGAGCGCGGCATTACCGCCTTTGCCCTTGAAGCCGCGCCGCGCACCTCGCGGGCACAAAGCCTCGATGTGTTGTCGTCGCAAGCCAACATTGCCGGTTACAAGGCCGTCTTGCTGGCCGCTCACCACTATCCGCGCTTCATGCCGATGCTGATGACGGCCGCCGGGACCGTCAAGGCTGCCCGCGTGCTGATCCTCGGTGCCGGTGTCGCGGGGCTGCAGGCCATCGCCACGGCCAAGCGCCTGGGTGCGGTGATCGAAGCGTCGGACGTGCGTCCGGCGGTGAAGGAGCAGATCGAATCGCTGGGCGCCAAGTTCATCGATGTCCCTTACGAGACCGATGAAGAGCGCGAGTGCGCCGAAGGTGTCGGCGGCTATGCGCGGCCCATGCCGGCCAGCTGGATGCAGCGCCAGGCCCTGGCGGTGCACGAGCGCGCCAAACAGGCCGATATCGTCATTACCACCGCACTGATCCCCGGCCGCAAGGCACCGACCTTGCTCAGCGCCGAAACCGTGGCGCAGATGAAACCTGGCTCGGTGGTCATTGACCTGGCCGCGGCCCAAGGTGGCAACTGCCCGCTGACCGTCGCTGACCAGGTGGTGGTGGAGCAGGGCGTGACCATCGTCGGCCCGACCAACCTGCCAGCCCAGGTCGGCGCTGATGCCTCGGCCCTGTATGCACGCAACCTGCTCGACTTCATGAAGCTGCTGTTCGACAAGGACGGCGCGCTGACGATCAACCTCGAAGACGACATCGTCGCCGCGTGCCTGATGTGCCGCGACGGCCAGGTCATCCGCAAGAACGGATAAGGAGCCAGACAATGGAAGACATGCTGATCTCTCACAACGTCTATAACCTGATCATCTTCGTGCTGGCGATCTATGTCGGTTACCACGTGGTCTGGAACGTCACCCCGGCGCTGCACACACCGCTGATGGCGGTCACCAACGCCATCTCCGCCATCGTCATCGTCGGCGCCATGCTGGCCGCCGCGCTGACCGTCACGCCGCTGGGCAAGACCATGGGCACCCTCGCGGTGGCCCTGGCAGCGGTCAACGTATTCGGTGGTTTCCTCGTCACCCGGCGCATGCTGGAGATGTTCAAGAAGAAAGCCCCAGGCAAGGGCGCAGCGAAGCAAGAGGGGCAGAAGTAAACATGAGCATGAACCTGGTAACACTTCTCTACCTTGTCGCCTCGGTGTGCTTCATCCAGGCGCTCAAGGGCCTGTCGCACCCGACCACGTCACGGCGCGGCAATCTGTTCGGCATGCTCGGCATGGCCCTGGCGATCATCACCACCATCGGCCTCATCTATAAGCTGGGCGCAGAGCTGGCTACCGATGGCATCGGCTACGTGATCGTCGGCCTGCTGGTCGGCGGTACCGCCGGCTCGATCATGGCCAAGCGCGTTGAAATGACCAAGATGCCCGAGCTGGTTGCCTTCATGCACAGCATGATCGGTCTGGCGGCAGTGTTCATCGCCGTTGCCGCGGTGGTCGAGCCGCAATCGCTGGGCATCGTTGCCAGCATCAGCGACCCGATCCCTAGTGGTAACCGCCTGGAGCTGTTCCTCGGCGCCGCCATTGGTGCGATCACCTTCTCAGGTTCGGTCATTGCCTTCGGCAAGCTGTCGGGCAAGTACAAGTTTCGCCTGTTCCAGGGCGCACCGGTACAGTTCAGCGGCCAGCACAAGCTGAACCTGATCCTCGGCCTTGCCACCATCGGCCTGGGCCTGATGTTTACCTTCACCGGCAGCTACAGCGCCTTTGCCCTGATGCTGATCCTGGCGTTCGTCATGGGCGTGCTGATCATCATCCCGATTGGCGGCGCCGACATGCCGGTGGTGGTGTCGATGCTCAACAGCTACTCGGGCTGGGCTGCGGCGGGTATCGGCTTCTCGCTGAACAACTCAATGCTGATCATCGCCGGCTCCCTGGTCGGTTCGTCCGGTGCGATCCTCTCGTACATCATGTGCAAGGCGATGAACCGCTCGTTCTTCAATGTGATCCTCGGCGGTTTCGGCGGCGCGGCAGAAGCGGCCGGCCCGGCTGGCGCCAAGGAAGCCCGTCCGGTGAAATCCGGTTCGGCCGATGACGCGACCTTCCTGCTCAGCAACGCCGACACCGTGATCATCGTTCCTGGCTACGGCCTGGCAGTAGCGCGCGCCCAGCACGCACTGAAAGAGCTGACCGAGAAACTAACCCACAACGGCGTGACCGTGAAGTACGCGATCCACCCGGTAGCGGGGCGCATGCCCGGGCACATGAACGTACTGCTGGCCGAAGCCGAAGTGCCGTACGACCAGGTGTTCGAGATGGACGACATCAACTCCGAGTTCGGCCAGGCCGACGTGGTCCTGGTGCTGGGCGCCAACGATGTGGTCAACCCGGCGGCGAAGAACGATCCGAAATCGCCGATTGCCGGCATGCCGATCCTCGAAGCCTTCAAGGCCAAGACCATCATCGTCAACAAGCGCTCGATGGCCAGCGGCTATGCCGGCCTGGATAACGAACTGTTCTACCTGGACAAGACCATGATGGTCTTCGGCGACGCCAAGAAGGTCATCGAAGACATGGTCAAAGCGGTCGAATAAGCCGTTCAATCCGCTGTGACAAATAGCCCCAGTGCGGTACCGGCTGGGGCTTTTTCATGCCCGGCCAGCCGACAGAAGGCTCTATTTCAGGGCTTCGCATTCGACCTTGGTCGCGGGACGAAGCCAGGCGAAAACACTAGACTGCGCATCTAGCTTTAGTAGCCCGAGATAACAATCCATGTACCGTGATCGTATCCGCTTGTCCTCCCTGCACAGCAAGGTAATGAGTGCGGCTGATGCCGCTGGCCTGATCGAGGACGGCATGACCGTCGGCATGAGCGGTTTTACCCGTGCCGGTGAAGCCAAGGCCGTGCCCCATGCACTGGCCGAACGCGCCAAGCAGTCGCCCCTGAAAATCAGCCTGATGACCGGCGCAAGCCTGGGCAACGACCTCGACAAACAGCTGACCGAGGCCGGTGTACTGGCCCGTCGCATGCCGTTCCAGGTCGACAGCACCCTGCGCAAGGCCATCAACGACGGCAAGGTCATGTTCATCGACCAACACCTGTCGGAAACCGTCGAGCAGCTGCGCAACCAGCAGCTCAAGCTGCCGGACATCGCGGTCATCGAAGCGGTCGCCATCACCGAGCAAGGCCACATCGTGCCGACCACCTCGGTGGGCAACTCGGCCAGCTTCGCGATTTTCGCCAAACAGGTGATCGTCGAGATCAACCTGGCGCACAACGCCAACCTGGAAGGTCTGCACGACATCTATATCCCGACCTACCGCCCGACCCGTACGCCGATCCCGCTGGTAAAGGTCGATGACCGCATCGGCAGCACCGCGATCCCGATCGACCCGGCCAAGATTGTCGGTATCGTCATCACCGAGCAGTCGGACTCGCCGTCCACCGTGCTGCCGCCAGACGACGAAACCCAGGGCATCGCCAACCACCTGATCAACTTCCTCAAGCAGGAAGTGGACGCCGGGCGCATGACCAACAAGCTCGGCCCGCTGCAGGCCGGCATCGGCAGCATTGCCAACGCGGTAATGTGCGGCCTGATCGATTCCCCATTCGAAGACCTGACCATGTACTCCGAAGTACTGCAGGACTCGACCTTCGACCTGATCGACGCCGGCAAGCTGAGCTTCGCCTCGGGCAGCTCGATCACCCTGTCGACCCGTCGTAACGCCGACGTGTTCGGCAACCTGGAGCGCTACAAGGACAAGCTGGTCCTGCGCCCGCAGGAAATCTCCAACCACCCTGAAGTGGTCCGCCGCCTGGGCATCATCGGTATCAACACTGCCCTTGAGTTCGACCTGTACGGCAACGTCAACTCCACTCACGTCTGCGGCACGCGGATGATGAACGGCATCGGTGGCTCGGGTGACTTCGCCCGCAACGCGCACCTGGCGATCTTCGTCACCAAGTCGATTGCCAAGGGCGGGGCGATTTCCAGCGTGGTGCCAATGGTCAGCCACGTCGACCACACCGAGCACGACGTCGACATCCTCGTCACCGAGCAGGGCCTGGCTGACCTGCGCGGCCTGGCGCCACGCGAACGTGCCCGGGTGATCATCGACAACTGCGTGCACCCGGATTACCGCGACGCGCTGAACGACTATTTCACCCGCGCCTGCGAACGCGGCGGCCACACGCCGCACATCCTGCGCGAAGCCCTGGCCTGGCACGAAAACCTGGAAGAAACCGGGCGCATGCTCGCCAGCTGACCTGCACAGTGACCCGCCGGTTGTGTGCAATGCCAACCGGCCGGGCAACTGATTTATTTATCCAGGCAAAAACTGTTCTACTGTACCGGTGATTTCACCGCCTTTTTCCGCTTCGTCATCCCTCTCTTGATCAAGAATGCACCATTTCAGTGCCGACCAGTACAGTTGCGCCTATTCTGAGTGCAACAGTCGCTTAAAACAGTTAACTGGCCCATCACAATGTAGGTGAACTGTATCTACTGTTATGGACGACAGAGGAGGATCATTGGCATCAGTTAAATCACTACCTAATGCCGCCACAAGCGGAAGGATGACATCATGGAACGTACCCTCAGTTCCGATCTGGTTTTCGAAAACACCGCCGAACAATCCAAGGCCTCGCTGCCACTGCGCCTGCTGGCCAACCTGATGCTGTGGCAACGCCGCATTGCCAGCCGCCACCAACTGGCTCGCCTGGATTCGCGTCTGCTGGCTGACGCCGGTATCAGCGAAGCACAACGCTACGAAGAGCTGAGCAAGCCGTTCTGGCGTTAATGCAGGGCTCGCCGGCCAAGGCCGGCACCTCGAATTCCCCAAAACCCGTCGCAGGTGACTGCTGACGGGTTTTGTCGTTTAAAGGCCCGGGCTAGAGCGGCTGACGCCACGACATGTACAGTTTTACATTTAAAAAATACGACCAGTACAGTTGATAAATCTTGCGATGACGTGGTCCAACCCTCAGGTTCCTATCGCGTGATACCCTTAGCGTACCCAGCTTGGTAAAAAGTAGCGCAACAAGCTGAGTGTGCGTCTGACATAAGAACCACCAAAGCCTATCCAGGAGATCGACCATGTTCCATTCACGCTTGTTTGGCGCCGCGCTGCTGCTGGCCCTGGCTTCCACTGCCAACGCCACCAGCTTTGTCGTCACCACCGATACCGTCGTTCGTGGTGTCGCCGCCTCCACTGATGCCACCTCCGACGTGTCGTCCTCCTTCCGTGACGACAAAATTGTCCAGGCCGCTCGTGACGACGCGGCCAGCTTCGTTGCCAGCCACGGTGATATCCGCGGTGCGAAACTGGAAAGCGCTTTCGCCCATATTCGCCAGCAGACCCCAACGCTGCAGGCCAGCGACGCGCAACTGGCACAGGCCATCCTGGCGCTCTGAAGTCGCTCGCTTCCGGCAGCATGTAACACCATGCAACCAAGCCGGGCCCTCTGCGCTGGTCCTCACCGGCGCATTGGGATAGCCTTTGGCGCTTGATTCAGCTGCCGTTCGAGACCCATGCGTTATCTGTCATTGCTGTTGCTCGTGTCCTGTTGGTGTGGTGCCGCCCTGGCGCTGGACCTGACCACCAACAACCTTGTCGTCAGTGGTTACGTCACCAGCAAAGTGACCTCAGTGCCCTTCGATCGCAAATTGCTGCTGGCCGCCCATGACGATGCTGCGGCCTTTGTGGCCAGCGATGGCCAGTGGCGGGGCGCTCGCCTTGAGGCGGTATTGAACCGGCTGCGTCAGGCCAACCCACAACTTCATGCCAGCGACCTTGAACTGGCGCAGGCAATTCTCGTCCAATGATTACTTCTGTTCTCCCGGAGATGCTCCATGCGTAACCCGCTGATTGCCGCCACCCTTGGCCTTCTGTTGCTGGCCGATGTAGCCCAGGCACAAACCCTGGTGGCCACCAGCAACATTATCGTTCGCGCCTTTGGCCGCTCGATCGACTTCACCTCCGACACCACCACTTCGATTCGCGATTCCAAAGTCGTGCGCGAAGCCCGTGACGATGCCGCCAGCTATGTCGCCAGCCGTGGCGAGATCCGTGGCGCGCAGCTAGAAGCGGCCTTCGACACCCTGCGCCAGCGTGTTCCAGAAGCACGCCAGGCCAGCGACCAGGTCCTGGCTGAAGCCATTCTCGCCCTGTGAAACCGCTACGTGCCTGGCTGCTGGGCTGCTTGCTGACACTGTTCGGCAGCCCGGCACTGGCCGACCTGCAGCTGGTGCTGCAGGCCGATGGCCTGAGCCCGCAACAACAGCGGGCCAGCCAGGCATTGCTGGATGAAGCCCTGCAGGCACTGCCGCCGAGCTTCAAGACCCGCCTTGACCGACGCATCCAGGTCAGCTGGAGCAGCCGCATGCCAGAGGACGCCTATGGCCAGGCGTCGCTGGTCTCCACCCTGGAGCTCAACAGCCGCCTGCTGCCAGGCCTCACCGATGGCAGCGCCGCCACGCAAAAAACCAGCCGCCCCCATGGCAGCGTACGCCAGGAACTGCTGGCCACCGTCCTGCATGAACTGACCCACATTTATGACCGCGCCCGCCTATGGCAGGGTGCGCAGCGCCGGCTGATCACCCAGTGCAGCCGGCAGCAGAACAGTCAGGGCAAAGTCGGTCTGCCCGAGCAGTGCCGTGGCCAGACCGAACGCCGCTTCACCCTCAGCGACGACCCGCGCCTGCTCGACCTGGCCGGCTGGCAGCAGTATGTAGGCCGTCGCGGCGAGCGTGAGCAGCACAACCGCCAGGTGGCGCGCAGCCCCGACAGCTATGAACTGAGCAGCCCCAAGGAATTCATTGCGGTCAACATGGAGTACTTCCTGCTTGACCCCAGTTTTGCCTGCCGGCGCCCGGCCCTGCAGGCTTACCTGAAGGGGCATTTCGACTGGGCGCCCGAGCATCCGCCATGCCCGAGCGCATTGCCATTTCTCAACGCTGGCAATGACTTTGCCAAATCGCCGCTGGGCGAGATCGACCCCGAGCGGGTCTACGCCGTGGATTACCTGCTGGCCGAAGCCAACCAGAACTGGGTCAGCCGCTGGGGCCACAGCATGTTGCGCCTGGTGATCTGCGCCCCGGGGCGCCCGCGCGGGCCGGACTGCCGCCTGGACCTGGACCAGCACCTGGTGCTGTCGTACCGGGCCTTCGTCAATGACGTGCAGCTGTCGAGCTGGGACGGTTTGACCGGCGCCTATCCGTCGCGGCTGTTCGTCTTGCCACTGGCACAGGTGATCGACGAGTACACCAAGACCGAACTGCGCAGCCTCGCCTCGATCCCGCTCAGGCTCAACCGCGACGAACTGGAAAGCCTGGTGCGCCAGGCCGCCGAGATGCACTGGAGCTACGACGGCAACTACTACTTCCTGTCCAACAACTGTGCGGTCGAAACCCTCAAGCTATTGCGCAGCGGTACCGCCAACCCACGCCTGAACGATCTGGACAGCATCGTCCCCAATGGCTTGCTCGAAGTGCTCGAAGGCCGTGGCCTGGCGGATGTCAGCGTACTCGACGACCCGCGCGAGGCCTTGCGCCTGGGTTACCGCTTCGACTCCTATCGGGACCGTTACCAGGCGATGTTCCTGGTGTTGAAGAAGCAACTGCCGATCCAGCAGAACAACGTGGAAGCCTGGCTGGAGCAGTCCGCCGAGCAACGCCAGCAGTGGTTTGCCCAGGCTGATCTGCGCACCAGCGCGGCGTTGCTGCTCCTGGAGCAAGCCAGCCTGCGCCGGCAACTGTTGCTGGCCCAGGACGAGGTGAAACAACGCTATCTCACCGGGCGTGAGCTCAACGACGCCAGCGTCGGCAAGGCTAACAACACCCTGCAGCAGATCCTCGCCAACAGCGGTTTTCTCAGCCGCCCGGCAGAACTGCTGGGCAGCAGCGGTTACGGCCTGCCCCAGGCCAGCGAGCGCGAAAAGCTGCTGAGTGCAACCAGCCAGCGGCAAAAACAGCTGCAAACCCTCAGCGCCGACCTCGACAAGGAGGTCCGAGCCTTGCTCGGCCCGGCCCGTGCGGCTGAAATCAAGGCGGTCGAGGCCAACATCAAGCAGGTGGGCGAACACTTGCGTGCGCTGCACAAGGCCGGCGGCGGCCTGCAACTGCCCTGATCACAGGGTTTCGCCGTGCTCCGCAGGCAACTGTTCATCCAGATGCAGCCAGGGCAGGCGGCTGTCGATCCAGATGTGCCGGTTCGGCGGCGCCAGTTCGGGCTGGTCGAGCGTGGTGACCGTGACATCGATGCTCTGTGGGCTCAGATCAGTGGTCAGCGCCACATGGGCACCACAACGGCTACAGAAATAGCGCACGCAACTGGCCGACGAGTCGTAGCGTTGCGGCGTGCCGCTCAACCATTGGAAATCATCGCAATCCACCGTCAACCAGGTGATCAGTAAACCACCACTGACCCGACGGCAAACCGAACAATGGCAGTGGGCAACATCCGTCAATGGACCTTGAATCCGGTAGCGCAGGGCGCCGCAATGGCAGCCGCCTTCGTACGAATCACGCATCGCTCCCTCCTGATACCTACTGGCCGATAGCCAACAATGCACCTCTCGTCGGCTTTGGGCCAGCGAAAGCTGGCTGAAAGCTTCCCGCCTTAGAATTGCCCCACTACCGGCACAAGACCGGTCAGCCAGGGCCCGGTGTGTTGCATGCGGCGCCCGGCCCAATTAACAACAACAATGGTGATACTGATGCTTTCCTACGCCCGCCTCCCAGCAGCAATCCCTCCGCTACTCCACGCGCCGCGCCCCGTGCGCTGATCCGCCCGAATCGTTCTTCCTTCGACGCGCTACGCCTGGAGTACTCCCATGCTGACCTTCCTCGGCTTTGCCATGGTCATCACCTTCATGTACCTGATCATGACCAAGCGCCTGTCGGCCTTGATCGCGCTGATCCTGATACCGATCCTGTTCGCCCTGTTCGGTGGTTTTTCCGCCAAGATCGGCCCGATGATGCTCGAAGGCATCAGCAAACTGGCGCCGACCGGGGTCATGCTGATGTTTGCGATCCTGTATTTCGCCCTGATGATCGACTCCGGCCTGTTTGACCCTGCCGTGCGCAAGATCCTCAAGCTGGTCAAGGGTGATCCGCTGAAAGTCTCGGTCGGCACCGCAGTACTGGCCCTGGTGGTGTCAATGGATGGCGATGGCGCCACCACTTACATGATCTGCGTGGCAGCCATGCTGCCGCTGTACAGCCGCCTGGGCATGAGCCCACGGATCATGGCTGGCCTGATCATCCTCGCCGGCGGCATCATGAACATGACCCCCTGGGGCGGCCCGACCGCTCGCGCCGCCAGCGCCCTGCATGTCGACCCGTCAGCGATCTTCGTACCGATGATTCCAGCCATGCTCGCCGGTGTCGTCGCCCTCCTGGCAATTGCCTATGCGTACGGCAAGCGTGAACGTGCGCGCCTGGGTGAACTGCACCTGCCGGGTGATGAAATCGATCACAGCGAAATCAGCGTTTCGCAGTTCCCGGACGCCCGCCGCCCTAAACTGCTGTGGTTCAACGGCGCCCTGACCGCTCTGCTGATGGTCTCGCTGATCATGGGCCTGCTGCCGTTGCCGGTGCTGTTCATGATCGCCTTCAGTATCGCCATGATCGTCAACTACCCGTGCCTGCAGCAGCAGAAAGACCGCATCGCCGCCCATGCCGGTAGCGTACTGGCAGTGACAGGGCTGATTTTCGCGGCGGGCATCTTCACCGGCATCCTCTCCGGCACCGGCATGGTCGATGCCATGTCCAAAAGCCTGTTGGCGGTCATCCCGGATGCGCTGGGCCCTTACCTGGCGGTCATTACCGCGATCGTGAGCATGCCGTTCACCTTCTTCATGTCCAACGACGCCTTCTACTACGGGGTCTTGCCGGTGCTCTCGGAAGCAGCCAGCCATTACGGCATCTCGCCGGTGGAGATGGCCCGCGCGTCGATCGTCGGCCAGCCCGTGCATCTGCTCAGCCCGCTGGTACCCTCTACGTACCTGTTGGTGGCCCTGGCCGGCATCGAGTTCGGCGATCATCAGCGCTTCACCTTGAAGTGGGCAGTGCTGATCTGCCTGTGCATAATGCTCGCCGCGCTGCTCATGGGAATTTTCCCCCTGTTCAGTAGCCTATAAAACAACAGAATCACCTAACCGTAGCCGCGCCCCATTGCCTGGGGCGCTCTGCTTACATCGTTCGAAGGAATACACATGGAATGGCTGACCAGCCCAGAGATCTGGGTTGCCTTTTTTACTCTGACGGCGCTTGAGATCGTTCTCGGTATCGACAACATCATCATGATCTCGATCCTGGTCAGCCGCATGCCCAAGCACATGCAACAGCGCACCCGGATCTTCGGCCTGGCACTGGCCATGGTCACCCGGATCCTGCTGCTGCTGTCGATCACCTGGGTAATGCGCCTGACCGCCGATCTGTTCGTAGTGTTCGACCAGGGCATTTCCGGGCGCGACCTGATCCTGTTCTTCGGCGGCCTGTTCCTCTTGTGGAAAAGCTCTCAGGAGATCTACCACGGCCTGGAAGGTGAAGACGAAACCAGCGACGAGCCAGGCGGCGCCGGCGGCAAGTTCTTCTACACCATCATCCAGATCGCGATCATCGACATCGTCTTCTCCCTCGACTCGGTGATCACTGCCGTGGGCATGGTTTCCCACGTACCGGTGATGATCGCCGCGATTATCGTCGCCGTGCTGGTGATGATGCTGTGCGCCGGCGCCATCAGTAACTTCATCGACAAGCACCCGTCGCTGAAGATGCTCGCCCTGTCGTTCCTGATCGTGGTCGGTACCGTGCTGATCGCCGAAGCCTTCGACGTACACGTACCGAAAGGCTACGTCTACTTCGCCATGGCGTTCTCGCTGGCAGTCGAAGCGATCAACATCAAGATGCGCACGGCCATGGCCAAGAAGAAGCAACAGAGCGATCCGGTGAAACTTCGCAAGGACATTCCGGGTCAGTAATCCCGGTGCTGTTGAAAAGGGCCCTGCGGGGCCCTTTTTTCATTAAGCGCCATGACAGTTTTGTTTCAAAGGCTGCCGTGGCTATGCGATGCTGGCGCCACGGCCGTTGGCCGACTACAGCTTAAGTGAGCACTGGGAAAAACCGCCTGGTAGCAGGACAGGCTCACAGCATTATCCATTTGCCCCGCTGGGGCGCATTACAGGGGGCCTTTTCAATGCTGACCCTGCTCAATCTGCTTTCCGCCGTGGCGTTGCTGATCTGGGGCACGCACATCGTGCGTACCGGTATCTTGCGGGTGTATGGCTCAAACCTGCGTCGGGTACTGAGCCAGAACATGTCCAAGCGGCCGCTGGCGTTTGTCGCCGGTATCCTGGTGACGGCAATGGTGCAAAGCAGCAACGCCACGGCGATGCTGGTGACCTCGTTCGTTGGCCAGAGCCTGATGGGCCTGACCCCAGCGCTGGCGATCATGCTCGGCGCCGATGTCGGTACGGCACTGATGGCGCGGGTGCTGACGTTTGATCTGTCGTGGCTGTCGCCGCTGCTGATATTTCTCGGGGTGATTTTCTTCCTTTCCCGCAAGCAGACCCGCGCCGGCCAACTGGGCCGCGTCGGTATCGGCCTGGGCCTGATCATCCTCGCCCTGCAGTTGATCGTCGAAGCGGCAGCGCCGATCACCCATGCCCAGGGCGTGAAAGTGCTGTTCGCCTCACTGACCGGCGATATCCTCCTCGATGCCCTGGTCGGCGCCTTGTTTGCGCTGATTTCCTACTCAAGCCTTGCCGCCGTGCTGCTCACCGCAACCCTGGCCGGCGCCGAGCTGATCAGCCTGCCGGTGGCCATCGGCCTGGTGATCGGCGCCAACATCGGCAGCGGCCTGCTGGCCTTTCTCAGCACCAGCATGCAAAACGCCGCCGGCCGCCAAGTGGCGCTGGGCAGTTTGCTGTACAAGCTGATCGGCCTGGTGCTGATCATCCCAGTGCTGCATCCGCTGGTGGCGTGGATGGACAGCCTGAGCCTCAGCCCACAAGAGCTGGTGATCGGCTTTCACCTGCTCTACAACACCCTGCGCTGCCTGATCTTGTTGCCCACGGTTGCCCCGATGGGGCGTCTGTGCGGCTGGCTGCTGCCCGAGCGCGAAGAAGCCAACGGCCGAGCCCGCCCACGGCACCTGGATGCCACCGCACTGACCACGCCCAGCCTGGCCCTGGCCAACGCGGTGCGCGAAACCCTGCGCATGGGCGACCTGGTCGACAGCATGCTCGATGCCATGCTCAATGTGCTGCGCGGTACCCAGACCGCCATGACCCAGCAAATGCGCGGCCTCAACGAAGACGTCGAGGCCCTGTACAACGCCATCAAACTGTACCTGGCGCAGATGCCGCGCGAAGACCTCAGCGAGCAGGACAGCCGGCGCTGGGCCGAAATTATCGAGCTTGCAATCAACCTCAAGCTGGCCAGCGACCTGATCGAGCGCATGCTGCGCAAGGTTCAGCAGCAGAAGACCTCCCAGCGCCGGGAGTTTTCCGACGTTGGCCTGGAAGAACTCACCGGTCTGCACAGCCAGTTGCTGGCCAATCTGCGCCTGGGCCTTTCAGTGTTTCTCAGCGCCGACCCGGAAAGCGCCCGCCAGCTGCTGCGGGAAAAACGCCGCTTCCGCGCCCAGGAACGGCGCCTGGCCCACGCCCATGTCAGCCGACTGCAACGTAAAGTGGTGCAAAGTATCGAGACCAGCTCGTTGCACCTGGAACTGATCGCCGACATGAAACGATTGAACTCCTTGTTCTGCAGCAGTGCCTATGTCGTATTGGGCGGTTCCGATACCGGCGGCCTACTGCTCGACAGTGTGCCGGACGACGCCCATTCACCCTGATCGCTTGACCCCAAGAACTCCCGCAAGGAAGCTCGCCATGCGTTGCCTGATATTCATTTGCCTGCTGCTGGGCTGCGTGCCCGGCTTTGCCCTCGACCGCTCCCAGGTCGAAGGCTACCTGCTGCCCAACGGCCTGCAGGTAGTACTCAAGTCAGGTTATGAACGCAACCATGTGTCGATCCGCCTGGTGGTGGGTGTCGGCTTCGATGACTTCCCGTGCGAGCGCCAGGAGTTGCCCCACCTGCTCGAACACTTGCTGTTCAGTGGTATCGACGACCGCGGCGAGGGTGGCCTGGAAGAACGCATGCAGGCGCTGGGCGGGGAGTGGAACGCCTACACCAGCAGCGCCGATACCACCTTCGTCATCGAAGCGCCGGCGCGCAACCAGCGCAAGGTGCTCGACCTGCTGCTGGCCATGATCAACGACACCCGGATCGATGAAAAAGCCCTGGAACTGTCCAAGCGCATCGTCGAACGCGAAGACGGTGGCCATTACTCCCACCTGCAACGCTGGCTCGACCGCCAGGACCTCGGCCACCGCGCCAGCGACCAGTTGGCGGTGGAACTGGGGCTCAAGTGCGCCGAGCGCTCCTCCATCGAGGACATGACCCTGGAGGAGGTCAACGACCTGCGCCAGCACTGGTACGCCGCCAACAACATGACCCTGATCGTCGTTGGCGGCCTCGACCGCCTGCTACCGGCCTACCTGGAGCGCACCTATGGCGAGCTGCCCGCGGTCGAGCCAGGTGAGCGGCGGGTGCTTGACGGCGTTACCCACAAAGCCGAACCCCGCCGGGAACTGACCCGCGGCTGGCTGGGCGACAGCGCACGCTTGCACTGGCTGTTCCTGGAGCCGGTGCTGGACCATGACCATGGTCAGACCTACGACCTGCTGCAGCGCTATCTGGACTGGGCGCTGTATGACGAGTTGCGGCTCAGGCACGGCTTTTCCTATGGCCCGTCCAGCCAGCGCGAAAGCTTTGGTGACACCGGGTTGATGGCGCTCAATGCCGACCTGGACCGTGCCGATGTCGATGCCGCCGAGCAGGCCCTGGCCGCCATGCTTGAGCGCTTGCGCAAGGATGGCCTGGACCCGGTCACCTTCCAGCGCATCAAGCAGGCTGCCATCGACCGCGAAACCTGGGCCACGCAGGGCGATAGCGCCTTGGCTGATTATTACTGGGGGGCCCTGAACAGCTACAGCGACGGGCGCTTTACTGATCCGGGGCGGGCGTTGCGCAGGATCAGCCTCGACGATGCCAACCGGGCCCTGAAGCAGTTGCTGGCCGAACCTGGCTATGTGCGGATCGAGAAGCCGCTGCTCAGTTATGACGAGCTGTATGGATGGGTGGCGCTGGCGGTGGCGGTGTTGTTGGCCGGGGTGCTGATCTGGGGGCGGCGCCGCCGCTAGAACCGATCAGCAAGGCTTTGCCCTAGATGGGTGGGCGCCCGCAGTAACAGCACAAGGCCAGCTCAAACCAGAGTATCCTGTGCCAGTTTTTACCTGACCTTGCGAACACCTTCATGCCTCTCTACCTCCAGCGCCTGATCGAGCTGATCAAGCGCTACCCCGGGGTCATCGCCCTCGGCGGTTTCATCTCCGGTGTCGGCAGCTTCATCCTGGTCGATCGCCAGGAAAGCCTGGCCAGCTGGATTGCCATCGTCATGCTCATCAGCTGGATCTGGCTGATGATGGAGAACACCTTCACCAAGGTCTTTGCCAAGGTCTTCAAGCGCGAAATTCCCCAACCGCTGCTGCGCTACGCGACGCAGATGATCCACCAGGAAAGCCTGTTCTTCGTCTTGCCGTTCTTCTTCGTGACCACCACCTGGAACAGCGGCCAACTGGTGTTTACCGGCATCCTGGCCGCCGCCGGGCTGATCTCGATTATCGACCCGCTGTACTACAAGTGGCTGGCCCCACGGCGCTGGCTGTACCTGGCGCTGCACACCCTGACCCTGTTCGCCGCGCTGCTCACCGCGCTGCCGATCATCCTGCACCTGACCACCTCGCAAAGCTTCAAGCTGGCCCTGGGCATCGCCATGTTGCTGTCGTTCCCGAGCCTGGCCAGCAGCTTCCCGATCAGCCACTGGCGCCGAGGCCTGATGCTGGTGGTAATGACCCTGGCGGTCGGCGCCGGCGGCTGGATGCTGCGTTCCTGGGTACCGCCGGCAACGCTGTGGATGGCCGAAGTGGCGGTCAGCACCCAAGTCGAGAACCGCACCCCGGGCAACAGCCTTAAGCAGATCAACGCCAGTGAAATACGCGCTGGCCTCTACGCGTTTACCGCCATCAATGCCCCTCGCGGGCTGAACGAGCGGATCTATCATGTCTGGCAGTTCGAGGGCAAAGAGGTCGACCGCATCGCCCTGGATATCCACGGCGGGCGCAAGGAAGGCTACCGCGCCTGGACCCACAAGCAGAACTTCCCCGGCAACCCGGTGGGGCGCTGGCAGGTGCGGGTGCTGACCGAAGACGGCCAGGTCATCGGTGTGCTGCGCTTTCGGGTGGTTGACGATGGTCAAGCGCCCGCAGCCGAGTAACGCTATGCTCTGAGGCTGCGAACCGTTGGTCGGACAGCATGGAGCCTATGACTACACACGCTAGCGCCACCCTGGATACTGCAAGCAGCCCGCCACGGCTGCACATCGCCGGTGACTGGACCCTGGCCAACTACGCCAGCCTCAAGCGCAGCAGCGACAGCCTGGTGGGCCAGTACGATTCGTCCACCGAAGTCGACCTCGACCAGCTCGGCAAACTGGACACCGCCGGAGCGGCGTTGCTGGTCGAGCTGCTCGGCGCCGAGCGCCTGGCGCGGCTGACCGAAACCGCCACGCACCTGCCCGCCGCCAGCCAGGCATTGCTCAAGACCGTGTATTGCTCGGTGCAGGACTTCTGCATCCCGGAAAAACAGACCGAATGCTCGGTGCTGATTCAACTGCTCAGCCGTATCGGCCGTGCGGTCGACACCCTGTGGCAAGACACCCAGCAGATCCTCGGCTTCGTCGGCCTGATCCTGCAAACCCTGTTCCTGCGCCTGTTCCAGCCTAAGCGCTGGCGGGTTACCTCGGTGGTCGCGCATATCGAACAGACCGGCCTGGACGCCGCGCCCATCGTCGCTTTGCTGACCTTCCTGGTCGGTGCGGTGGTGGCCTTTCTCGGCGCCACGGTACTGGCCAGCTTTGGTGCCAGCATCTTTACCGTCGACCTGGTGGCATTCTCGTTCCTGCGGGAGTTCGGCGTGCTGCTGACCGCGATTCTGATGGCCGGACGCACCGCCAGTGCCTTTACCGCGCAAATCGGCTCGATGAAAGCCAATGAAGAGATCGATGCCATCCGCACCCTGGGCCTCGATCCGGTGGAACTGCTGGTGGTGCCACGGGTGCTGGCGCTGCTGATCGCGCTACCGTTGCTGACCTTTGTCGCCATGCTCTGCGGCATTATCGGCGGGGCGGTGGTCTGCGCGCTGTCGCTGGGTATCTCGCCGGCGATGTTCCTGTCGCTGCTGCAAAGCGATATTGGTGTGCAGCACTTTCTGGTCGGGCTGGTCAAAGCACCGTTCTTTGCGTTCTTGATCGCCGCCATCGGTTGCCTGGAAGGCTTCAAGGTCAGCGGCAGCGCCGAATCGGTCGGCGCCCACACCACCTCCAGCGTGGTGCAGTCGATCTTCGTGGTGATCGTTCTGGATGCCGTGGCGGCGCTGTTCTTCATGGAGATGGGCTGGTGAACGAAGCCAACAGCAACGCCCGCAAGGCGGTGATCGAAGCCCGTGGCATCTGCAACCGCTTCGGCACCCAGAGCGTGCACGAGCAACTCGACCTGGACCTGTACCGCGGCGAGATCCTCGCCGTGGTAGGCGGCTCGGGCAGCGGCAAGTCGGTGTTGCTGCGCAGCATCGTCGGCCTGCGCCGGCCCAATGAAGGCCAGGTGCAGGTGTTCGGCCAGGACCTGAGCAGCGCCAGCGACGAGCAGCGTTCGCGGGTCGAGCGGCGGTTCGGCGTGCTGTTCCAGAAGGGCGCATTGTTCTCCTCGCTGACCGTCACCGAGAACGTCGCCTTGCCGCTGATCGAGCACGCGGGCCTTAGCCGCGCCGATGCCGAGCACCTGGCCGGGGTCAAGCTGGCCCTGGCCGGATTGCCGATTTCCGCAGCAGATAAATACCCCTCATCGCTGTCCGGCGGGATGATCAAGCGCGCGGCATTGGCCCGGGCGCTGGCCCTGGACCCGGACATCCTGTTTCTCGACGAACCCACTGCCGGCCTCGATCCGATTGGCGCGGCGGCCTTCGACCAGCTCATCCTGACCCTGCGCGACGCCCTGGGCCTGAGCGTGTTCCTGATTACCCACGACCTGGACACCCTCTACACCATCACCGACCGCGTCGCCGTGCTGTCGCAAAAGAAGGTGCTGGTGGCCGGGCCCATTGCCCAGGTCGAAGACACCGACGACGCCTGGATTCACGACTACTTTCATGGCCCGCGTGGCCGCGCGGCGTACCAGGCCGCTACAGCGCCCAAGGAGCTCTGAGATGGAAACCCGTGCACATCATGTCCTGATCGGCCTGGTCACCGTGCTGGTGGTGGCGGGCGCCATGCTGTTCGGCCTGTGGCTGACCAAATCCAGCGTCGACAGCACCTTCAAGGACTACGAAGTGGTATTCAACGAAGCCGTTTCCGGGTTGTCCCGGGGCAGTTCGGTGCAGTACAGCGGCATCAAGGTCGGCGACGTCACCAGCCTGCGCCTTGACCCCAATGATCCGCGCCGGGTACTGGCCCAGGTGCGCCTGAGCGCCGATACCCCCATCAAGGAGGACACTCAGGCCAAACTGACCCTCACCGGCATCACCGGCACCTCGTTCATCCAGCTCAGCGGTGGTACGCCGCAAAGCCCGGAGCTCAAGGGCAAGGATGGCAAGCTGCCCGTGATCATCGCCTCGCCGTCGCCGATTGCCCGCTTGCTGGATGACGGCAGCGACCTGATGACCAACATCAACGCCCTGGTGCACAACGCCAACGCATTGTTCTCCCAGGACAACGTCGCCCGCCTGAGCAACACCCTGAACAACCTCGAACAGACCACCGGGGCTTTCAACGACCAGCGGGGCGACATTCGCGAGGCCATCCAGCAACTGGCCCAGGTCGGCAAGCAGGCCGGGGCCATGCTCGAGCAGACCAGCGAACTGATGCGCAACGCCAACGGCCTGCTCAGCAACCAGGGCAAGCAGATGTTCGGCAGCGCAGAGCAAGCCATGCAGTCGCTGGCGCAAAGCACCGCGACCATCAACAGCCTGCTCAATGACAACCGCGAAGCCATCGACGGCGGTGCCCAGGGTTTCAATCAACTGGCGCCGGCAATCCGCGAGCTGCGCGATACCCTGACTTCGCTCAAGGCCATCTCTCAACGCCTGGAAGCCAACCCCAGCGGCTACCTGCTGGGCCGTGACAAAAACAAGGAGTTCGAGCCATGATCCGTACCTGCCGCTACCTTGCCCTGGCCACCGCGCTGAGCCTGAGCAGTGCCTGCTCGATCCTGCCCCAGGCCGAGCCTGCCGACGTCTACCGTCTGCCTTCGGCGCAAAGCACCCGGACTGTGACGCAAAGCGCGCTGTGGTCGCTGCGGGTGAACAAGCCGATCGCCAGCGAAGCCTTGAACAGCCCACGTATCGCCGTAGTGCCGCAAGGCAACCAGATCAGCAGCTACAAGGGCGCACGCTGGAGCGACCCGGCGCCAACCCTGCTGCGCAACCGCATGCTCGATGCCTTCCAGCGGGATGGCCGGGTACAGCGCCTCAGTGCCGACGACAGCAACCTGCAAAGCGACTATGAAATTGCTGGCGAGCTGCAGGCGTTCCAGAGCGAGTACAGCGCCGACGGCCTGGTCGTGGTGGTCCGCTATGACGCCCGCCTGGTGCAGGGCCGCAGCCAGCGCATCCTCGCCAGCCGGCGCTTTGAGGTACGCCAGCCGCTAAGCGACAAACAGGTTTCAGCGGTGGTCAACGGCTTTGGCACGGCCAGTGACCAGTTGATGAAACAACTGGTCGATTGGACGGTGAGCCAGGCTAGCCAGCTTCAGGCGAAGAACCAGTAGCAGACGAAGATTGCCGAGACCACCCCGGCCAGCTCCGCCAACAGGGCGCAGCCCACCGCATGGCGGGCGCGCTGGATACCGACGGCGCCGAAGTACACCGCCAGCACGTAGAAGGTGGTTTCGGTACTGCCCTGGATAGTTGCCGCCACCAGGGCCGGGAAACTGTCCACGCCGTGGGTCTGCATGGTTTCAATCAGCATCGCCCGCGCTGCGCTGCCGGAGAACGGTTTGACCAGCGCCGTCGGCAGGCCTTCGACGAAGCGGGTATCCCAGCCCAGCCACTCGACCGCATGGCGGATGCCATCCAGGGCCAGCTCCAGGGCCCCTGAGGCGCGTAGCACGCCGACCGCGCAAAGCATGGCAACCAGATAGGGCAACAGGCTCTTGGCGACGTCAAAGCCCTCCTTGGCGCCTTCTACGAAGGTTTCATAGACCTTCACCCGCTTCAGCGCGCCGATCACCAGGAAGACGATGATCAGGCCGAACAGGGTCAGGTTGCCGAGAATCGACGACAGGCCCGCCAGCGCAGTGGCCGACAGGGTGCCGAGAAACGCCATGAAACCGCCCAACAGCAAAGCGCCGGGAATCAGGTAAGCCAGCACCACCGGGTCCCACAGGCGCAGGCGCTGCATCACAGCCACCGACAGCAGGCCGACCAGGGTCGAGCCACTGGTGGCGAGCAGGATCGGCAGGAACACCAGGGTTGGGTCCATCGCTCCTTGCTGGGCGCGGTACATGAAAATGGTCACCGGCAGCAGGGTCAGCGACGAGGCATTGAGCACCAGGAAGAGGATTTGCGCGTTGCTGGCGGTAGTCGAGCTGGGGTTGAGCTCCTGTAGCGCACGCATGGCCTTGAGGCCGATAGGCGTGGCGGCATTGTCCAGGCCCAGGCCATTGGCGGCGAAGTTGAGGGTGATCAGGCCCAGGGCCGGGTGGCCGGGCGGGACTTCCGGCATCAGGCGGGCGAACAACGGGCCGAGGACCTTGGCCAGCCATTCGACCACGCCGGCCTTTTCGGCGATCTTGAGAAAACCGAGCCACAGGGTCAGGGTGCCGAACAGCAGGACCATGACCTCGACCGAGAGCTTGGCCATGGCAAAGATGCTCTCAACCATTGCCGCGAAGATCCCGGCGTTACCGCCCACCAGCCATTGCACCAGCGCCGAGACGGCAGCGACAATGAAAAATCCAAGCCAAAGGCCGTTGAGCATCCGTTGTTCCCCCCAAAGATGGCGCAAATGATAGCGGGCCGGGTTGGCTTCGCGCCATAAACCTTGATGTTTGTAACGCCCTCATCGCGGGTCAAGCCCGCTCCCGCACTGTAGGAGCGGGCTTGACCTGCGATTGGGCCAACAAAAAAGCCCCGACCAGGTCGGGGCTTTTCGTGCAGCCAGGTTGGCGCTTACTTGCTGGCAGGCTTGCCAGCCGGTACGGCTTCCTTGCTGCGCCAGTGCGGCAGCGAGTTCCAGTAGCGCTGACCCTTGGCGTCGTCGTACATGCCTTCCCAACGCGCGATAACCAGGACCGCCAGGGCGTTGCCGATCACGTTCAGGGCGGTACGGGCCATGTCCATGATACGGTCGACACCGGCGATGAAGGCCAGGCCTTCCAGCGGGATGCCAACGCTGCCCAGGGTGGCCAGCAAGACCACGAAGGACACGCCCGGGACACCCGCGATGCCTTTGGAGGTGACCATCAGGGTCAGCACCAGCAGCAGCTGCTGGCTCAGCGACAGGTCGATACCGTACAGCTGGGCGATGAAAATTGCCGCGATGCTCTGGTACAGGGTCGAACCGTCAAGGTTGAACGAGTAGCCGGTCGGTACCACGAAGCTGCAGATGGCTTTCGGCGCACCGTAGGCTTCCATCTTCTCGATCACGCGCGGCAGCACGGTCTCGGAGCTGGCGGTGGAGTAGGCCAGGACCAGTTCGTCCTTGAAGATACGCATCAGCTTGATCACCGAGAAGCCGAACAGGCGGGCAACCAGGCCGAGGACCATGAAGGCGAAGAAGGCGATGGCGAAGTACACCAGCAGCACCAGCTTGGCCAGCGGCAGCAGCGAGGCGAAGCCGAAGTTGGCGACGGTCACGGCGATCAGCGCGAACACACCGATTGGCGCGTAGTTCATGATCATGTGAGTGACCTTGAACATGGCTTCGGAGACGCCCTGGAAAGTTTTCACCAGCGGGTCGCGGATCTCTGCCTGCAGGCTCGACAGGCCAAGGCCGAACAGCACCGAGAAGAAAATGATCGGCAGCATCTCACCGCGCATCAGCGCTGCAAAGATGTTCGACGGGATCAGGTTGAGGATGGTCTCGATGAACGCATGCTCATGCTGGACTTCGGCCGCCGTAGCCTGGTACTTGGAGATATCGACGGTACCCAGGGTGCTCATGTCGATGCCGGCGCCCGGGTGGAACAGGTTGGCCAGCACCAGACCGACGACGATGGCGATAGTGGTCACCACCTCGAAATAGATAATGGTCTTGAGGCCGATACTGCCGAGTTTTTTCGCGTCGCCAACCCCGGCGATCCCCACGATCAGCGACGAAATCACGATCGGGATGACGATCATCTTGATCAGGCGAATGAAGATGTCACCCGCAGGTTGCAAGACGTTGCTGATCCACCATGCCTTTTCTGCACTGAAATGGTTCAGTAAAGCGCCGATTGCAATCCCCAGTACCAGACCGATGAGGATCTGCCAGGCGAGGCTTAGCTTTGCCTTCTTCATGTCGTTACCTTTTCTTCAGGTGGAAACGGCCACCAGACGGATAACCGCGACCCAGAGCCATTGCCAGCGATCCGCATCGTTTTTGTTATCTGCCGATGACATCGTAAAAGGTCACCGCAAGCGAGCGTAATAACGCTCAGGCCAGCGAAAAAAGGCGCAACTATTCCGACGTGGGGGGGCTCCGTCTAATGCCGTAAACGACTACCCCATGCCGAATCGGCATGAGGTTTATCGGCCAAAACGTACGTCACAATGGGTCATTCGTCGGCCGTTCGGAATTCCGACGATGGCCAAAGCGCCATAATCCGGCCGATATAGAGGTATCCACCTGCGGGTCAAACGCCCTTGTTCGACAATCCGAATGCGTGAAATTGCTGCGACTTTGGTAGCGCGCAGGGGTGAAAAAATATCGATGTACGGTCGGGCAAAAATATGCGTCGACAGCTTCGGTAGGAAAAACGAATTTGTTGCGAGGGAAAGGCGCTTGCCTCAAAGAGTGCTACGGAAGTCCGGTCGGACACCTCTGCCTGAAGGCAGTTGTCCGACCCGCAACTTCCGTTACCGCTTCACCTGACCCGGCCCTCATCGGAGGTACTCCCTGTACCCCTAGGCCCCTCCGATCCTGAAACAATCAGAGCAGCCCGGCCCCCTGGTCATACACCTGCCTTCCTCGGGCGGTGCAGCATAGAAGCCTGAAATGGAAAAAGGTTCAGCCTCTATATATGTACCAAGGTGTGAGCAGCGCCTCAGTACCTGTTCGGATCACGCTTGAGTTGCTCCTTGAGCAGGGCTTGCCTGCCTTCGTCCCAACTGAAGGCAACGATCAGGCGTTGGTTCAGGCACTTCTGCCCGGACTCGCACAACGGCCCGCCCCGTGGAACTGTCCCTTGGCAGCGGACGCCAAGAATCTGGTTGGCCCGAACCTGGCCGCCATTGCCGCTGCGCTGCCACCCATCATCAGAACGGCAACCAGGGCTCTGCCTAGCGTTGTGCTCATACTCAGCCCCTACCGCGGCGACCAAAGAAGAAGGACACCACGAACAGCACCAGGAAGATAATGAACAGAATCTTCGCGATGCCAGTAGCGGCGCCGGCGATACCACCGAAGCCCAGCACGGCAGCGACAATGGCGATAATCAGGAAGGTAATGGCCCAACTCAACATGGTGATTCTCCTTGCTGTTTTTCGAAGAAGTCCTTGGGCGTTCGCTCAGAACACCCAGCGATCTCGTGGGGCAGCGGTGTCAACAACGGCTGCAGTGGTCCCTGGCGAAGACAGTGCGACCCGGGCCTGCAGCGGCGCAACCGAGCGTTGCGCCTGAACCTGCGCCACCATTGCCGCCTGGGCAGCGAGCTGCTCGGCACTGCGCGCGGTTTCCCAGCTGTTATAGAGCTGCCCGGCAATCAGGGTCAGCAGCAACGCCAGGCTGAAGAACAGGCTCTGGCGCAGTTGAAGCGAAGAAACCTGCATTAGGGTGGCGGGGTAGCGGTTCATGCCGTGCTCCTCCTGCTGCGTTTATTGCTGACTTTGATGTAGTCATTGCAGCCTGCATGCCAGCCCTTGAAACGATTTTTTATCTTTAAAAATCAGATAGTTAAATAAAATTATCGATATCAACCGAAACGTATCCTGCACGATCGGGCTCAAGCGTTCGTGCGTTTTGCATGATCAGCCCTGCACCTTGTCGTTGATTCAGGCGTCACTGTGCGGCGGATTGGTAACCAGAGCGCCTTGGCTTCGGCGCTGCAGCCCAACGGCAGCAGCAGGACGCCCGCCACAGCGCCTTCCCGGCAAGCAATCGGTGATTTTTCAGTGGGTTAGATAACTGCTGGGCGAGGCACTACCATGCAGGTAACGGAATGAATCAGAATGAACCATGCAACTTGCCCGATTTTTCCGACACTAACCTAGATCATTCTTAAAGGAGCGTAGGAAATGGAGCCAGCTCAGGAGCATCAAGGCCGTATTCTGCTGGTCGACGATGAGTCCGCCATCCTGCGAACCTTCCGTTACTGTCTTGAAGATGAAGGCTACAGCGTTGCCACTGCCAACAGTGCGGCGCAGGCCGAAACCCTGCTGCAACGGCAAGTCTTCGATCTGTGTTTCCTCGACCTGCGCCTGGGCGAAGACAATGGTCTGGATGTACTGGCGCAAATGCGTATTCAAGCGCCATGGATGCGCGTGGTGATCGTCACTGCGCATTCGGCGGTCGACACTGCCGTTGACGCAATCCGGGCCGGCGCCGCCGATTACCTGGTCAAGCCCTGCAGCCCGGACCAGCTGCGTCTGGCCACCGCCAAGCAACTGGAGGTACGCCAGCTGTCGGCGCGTCTTGAAGCGCTGGAAGGTGAAGTACGCAAACCCAAGGACGGCCTCGACTCGCACAGCCCGGCCATGATGGTGGTGCTGGAAACCGCCCGCCAGGTTGCCAGCACCGACGCCAACATCCTCATTCTCGGTGAATCCGGTACCGGTAAAGGCGAGCTGGCCCGCGCCATTCACGGCTGGAGCAAGCGCGCACGCAAGGCCTGCGTCACCATCAACTGCCCGTCGCTGACCACCGAGCTGATGGAAAGCGAGTTGTTCGGCCACAGCCGCGGCGCCTTTACCGGCGCCAGCGAAAGCACCCTGGGCCGGGTCAACCAGGCCGACGGCGGTACCTTGTTCCTCGACGAAATCGGCGATTTCCCGCTGCCCCTGCAACCCAAACTGCTGCGTTTTATCCAGGACAAGGAATACGAACGCGTCGGCGATCCAGTCACCCGCCGCGCCGATGTGCGAATCCTGGCCGCAACCAACCTCAACCTCGAGGATATGGTCCGCGAAGGACGCTTCCGTGAAGACCTGCTGTACCGTCTGAATGTCATCACCCTGCACCTGCCACCGCTTCGCGAACGCAGCGAAGACATCCTCACCCTGGCCGATCGCTTCCTCGCCCGCTTCGTCAAGGAGTACTCGCGCCCGGCACGGGCGTTCAGCGACGACGCCCGCGCCGCGCTGCTCAACTACCGCTGGCCAGGCAATATTCGTGAACTGCGCAACGTGGTCGAACGAGCCAGCATCATCTGTGCCCAGGAGCGCGTCGAGATCAGCCACCTGGGCATGGCCGAACAGCCGGCCAGCAACGCCCCGCGCATTGGCGCGGCGCTGAGCCTGGATGAACTGGAACGTGCCCATATCGGCGCGGTGCTGGCCACCAGCGAAACCCTCGACCAGGCCGCCAAGACCCTGGGTATTGATGCCTCGACCCTATACCGCAAGCGCAAGCAGTACAACTTATGAAACTGGCGATGAAACTGCGCACGCGGCTTTTCCTCAGCATTTCGGCGCTGATCACCGTTGCGCTGTTAGGCGTGCTGCTGGGCCTGGCCAGCGTGCTGCAGATGGCCAACGCGCAACAGGCGCTGGTGCGGGAGAACGCGCTGACCCTCGACCTGGGCCTGAAACTGCGGCAAAACCTGGGTGAACAACTGTCCCTGCTGCTTGACGATACCCTGGACAAACCGGCTCTCGAAGCGTTGCAACACCAGTTCCAGCAATTGCTGGAGGAGGGCGTCAACCATGACGATGACAGCCCTGGCGATCAGGGCTTTGCCAAGGCCAGCATCGATTATCAAGCGTTCCTGCAGGCCTATCGCAGTAGCAGTTCACCGTCGCAAAGCCTTGGCGCAGGCCAGCCGCTGGGGCAGGCCTTCAATCTGTTGCGGGCCGACCTGGTCGAATCGCACCGACGTGCGTTGCAGCACATTAGCGAAAGCGAACAGCAAGCCCATGACCGCGCCCTGTTGATTGGTGGCTTGTTGGGCCTGGTGGGCCTGGCAGTATTGATTCTCGGTTTTGTCACCGCGCATGGCATCGCCCGCCGGGTCGGCCAGCCGATCGAAGCGCTGGCCAAGGCTGCCGACCAGATTGGCCAGGGTAACTTCGACGTCACCTTGCCGGTGTCCCACGCCTTGGAATTGAACCAGCTGACCCGCCGCTTTGGCCTGATGGCCGAAGCCCTGCGCAAACATCAAGCGACCAACATCGACGAAGTGTTGGCCGGCCAACAGCGCCTGCAAGCGGTGCTCGACAGCATTGACGACGGCTTGCTGATCATCGATCGCCAAGGCCATCTGGAGCACCTTAACCCGGTCGCCCAGCGCCAGTTGGGCTGGGAAGACGCCCGTCTGGGCACCGGCCTTGGCGATGCCCTGCAACGCCCCGAGCTGGACGAGCAACTGCGTCTGGTACTGCGCGGCGGCACCCTGGACCGGGTGCCTGACGACCTCAGCCTGGAAATAGATGAAGAAGCCCGGCTGCTCTCCTACAGCCTGACACCGGTATACCACCCACAAGGGCAAATCCTCGGCGCGGTGATGGTGCTGCACGATGTCACCGAACAACGGGCGTTCGAACGGGTGCGCAGCGAGTTCGTGCTGCGCGCCTCCCATGAGCTGCGCACGCCCGTGACCGGCATGCATATGGCCTTCGGCCTGCTGCGTGAACGCCTGAGCGTTGCCCCCGGTTCGCGGGAAGCTGACCTGTGCGAAACCATCAGTGAAGAAATGCAGCGCCTGAACCAGCTGATCAATGACCTGCTGAACTTCTCCCGTTACCAGAGTGGCCTGCAAAAGCTTGAACTGGCCCCCTGTGCGATCGACGAGCTCCTCAATCGTGCGTGTCAGCGCTTCGCGGCCGTAGCAAATGACAAACAGATCGAGCTACAGGTCGAGCTCACCACCCCCTTGCCGCATATCCAGGTTGATCCCGCACAATTGGACCGGGTCCTGGACAACCTGCTCGACAATGCTGTGCGCCATACGTCGACTGGCGGCCGCATCCGCTTGCACGCACGTCGCCACGCCGAGCGGGTGATCATCAGCATCGAAGACAACGGTGAAGGCATTGCCTATGGCCAGCAGGGCAGGATCTTCGAACCTTTCGTCCAGGTCGGACGCAAAAAGGGCGGGGCCGGCCTTGGGCTGGCGCTGTGCAAGGAAATCATCCAGTTGCATGGCGGACGCATGGGCGTGTATTCACGGCCCGGTCAGGGCACGCAGTTCTATATGGCCTTGCCGGTCTGAAGCAACCGCGGCTCAAGCCTCATCGTCGATGCGACGTGGCCCGAGGCGGCGGCCACGGGTGATCAGCTCGATGAACTGCCGGGCATTGAGCGGATGGGCAAACAGCCACCCCTGGCCGTAATTGACCCCTTCACTGTTAAGCAACAGCGCCTGGTCTTCATACTCGATGCCCTCGGCAATGACCCGCAACTGCAGAGCGTGGGCCATGCGGATGATGTGCGGTGCCACCCCACTGCTGGCCGCGTCATGGCCCAGGGCGTCGATAAAGGCCTTGTCGATTTTCAGACAATCGACCGGCAGGGTTTGCAGGTAAGCCAGGCTGCAATAGCCGGTGCCGAAATCATCGATCAACACCTGATGGCCTACAGCGCGCAAAGCTTGCAGGTTATCGCGGGCCACCACCACATCGATCAGCCCGCGCTCGGTGACCTCAAAGGCTATCTGGCTGGCCGCCACATGATGCAGGGCCAGCAAGCGCGCCGCCACCCGGCCGATTCTCGGCACCATGACATCGCACGCGGCAAGGTTCACCGAGATGTACAGCTGGCGATTGGCGCGCAGCAGTTGGCCCAGTTGCTCCAGCACCCGCTGCAGGACGAAATCGGTGATCTGGCGGATCTGCCCGGTGTTCTCCGCCAGCGGGATGAACAGGTCCGGGCTGGTCAGCGTGCCATCCGAACGACGCCAGCGCACCAGGGCTTCGGCACCGACACAGCGGCGGCTGGTGAGCTCGAAAATTGGCTGGTAGAGCACCTGCAGCTCGCCACGACGCAGCGCCCCCTGAAGCTCCACACTCATCGAGCTACGCTGTCGAATCAGTTGTAACACCAACCAGCCAATGCACCAGGCCAATACCAGACTGCCCGGGAACAGCAGCCAGAGAATCCCGCTCATCTTGAGCGGCATGCTGGCCCGTGGCGCGATCAGCACCAGCTGATAGTCCGGTGACTTGGTCGGCATGCGGTAAATCAGCCGATCAGGCAGCTCCAGCAGCGAACCACTGGAGGTGGGCGGCCAATCGGCAGACGGCGGCCAGACCTGCGGCGGGCCAAGTACCGGTATCGCTCGCGTGCCGTTGTCGAGCACCACCAACAGGCTGCCTTCCGGCGGCAGGTCAACCACGTCGGTTATGTGCCCGCGGGAAGTGGCCACCAGGAACTTGCCACGGCCAAGCATCAGCGCCGCCAGGTTGTCATCGGGTTCGGTGGTTGTGTTGAGCCAGTAGCTGTAGGTCGGCCCCTGGATATCGGCAGGACGCAGTGGATTGATGGTGCGCTCGCCAACACGATTGGAGCAGGCGACATTGCCATCGACGTAAGCGGCCTCATAGACGAAACGATATCGGAAGGCGACCTGCTGCAAGGCCGCCAGCATGCGGGCATCGCAACCTCGCAACGGTTGCAACTGCAGCTGGTCGACGCCTTCGCGCAGCTGGCCGAAGATCTGCTCCAGGCGCGCGAGAAAGCGCTCGCCCTTGGCGTTCATCTGCTCGATTTCGCTTTGCTGCAGCTGATGCATGGTCACGCCCACACTGGCCATGAGCAGCAGGATCGCGCTGGCCGTAGCCGCGAGTGTGGCCAGTAACCAGGGACGATAGAGCAGGTGGCGCAACACGGAGAGGGCAGCAGACATCAAGAATTATCCAGTTGAATACCAAGAGGTATAGCAACTGCCAATCAAGTCAGCCTGCCCGTTGGGCAGTGGGTGTCAACGACGGCCGTTGAGCACCTGCAACATGGCGGCCGTCTGGGCATCCGGCACGCCATCGAATCGCTGCGGGCGAAAGCGCATCTGAAAGGCCGCCAGCACATGTTTGGTGCTGACATCGTACTCGCCAGTCTGCTCGATGGCATAGCCAAAGCGCTTCAACTGCTGCTGGTACCAGGTGATGCTCGGCGGGTTGATGCTGAAGTATGCCTGCTGCTGAGCCACAGCTTGTGCGTTCGGCCAGACCCCAAGACCTGCATCCGCCAGGCGCTTCCAGGGGAACATCGGGCCGGGGTCGAGTTTGCGCAGCGGCGCGATATCACTGTGGCCGATGATGTAGCGGGGCTTGATGTTGTTGCGCTTGACGATGTCCTTGAGCAGGACGATCAGCGCCTGCACCTGCGCCTCGGTATACGGGTGCCAGACCCGGCCGGTTGGCGTATCGGTAAAGCCCGGGTTGACGATCTCGATGCCGATGGAGGTGGAGTTGAGCCAGGTGCGGCCATCCCACTGACTGTCGCCGGCATGCCAGGCGCGGCGGCTCTCGTCGACCAGTTGATAGACGGTCGCCGGTGAGTCGCCGATCAGGTAATGGCTGCTGACCTCGCCATGGGTCAGCAAATTCAGCGAACGCTCGAGCGAAGCGTTGGTGTAGTGCAGGACGACGAACTGGATACGTTCATCCTGGTTGACCGAAGTATGGCTGCGATCGATTCGCAAGCCGGTGGCGCAACCTGCCAGCGTCAGCAGCAGGAGGGCAGTGAAAAACGCTTTCATGGAGAGGGCACTGTGGTGAGAAATTGCAAAGCGTAAGCTTAACGTATCCTCGCTATTGCCACTCAGCCCTGTTCAACACGATTTCGACCAAGATGTTTCGCCCGGTACAGCGCCTCGTCCGCGCGCTTGAGCACCACCTCGCTACGCTCACCGCTGCGAAATGCACTGATGCCAATGGACAGGGTAATGGTCACCCGCTCGCCCTTGAAGTGGAAAGGGCAGGCCTCGATGGCCGCGCGCAGGGTTTCCGCCAACTGGCAGCCAGCAGGCATGGCCGTCTGCGGGATCAGCAGAACAAACTCCTCACCACCGAAGCGGGCGATGAAATCACGACTGCGCAGGCGTTTGCGCAGTACGCTGGCGACTATCTTCAGCACTTTATCGCCTGCCAGGTGGCCGTAACTGTCATTGATACGCTTGAAGTGGTCAAGATCGAGAATCGCCATCAATAGATGGCCGCCGTTCTCCTGCCATTCCAGCACTTCCTGATCGACCCGCTCTGACCAGGCCGCACGGTTGGGCAAGCCGGTGAGGGGGTCGATGAGGGCTTTCTGGCGCTGCTCCTCAAGGTGCTCGCGGTAGCCCAGGGCTTCCTGCTCCATGCTTGCCACCCGCTCGGCCAAGCCTTGCAGGCGGTTGGCCATGTCCTGTTCGCGCTGGTCACGCTGCTGCTGGTGCTCGTCCATGGTGCCGAGCAAGCCTTCAAGGCGGTTTTCCAGAATGTGCTTGAGACTGCCCAGGTCGGCAGCGCCCTGCACACTGCTTTGCAAACCGTCGACCTGCTCACGCAACTGGCTGTCGAGGTCGCGCGCCGCCGAGGTGTTGTCGGCATGGCCTTCGCTGGCTTCGTGCAGGTGGCTCTGGAACGACTCCAGACGCTCATTGAGTTGCTGCAGGTAGACTTCGAACTCGTGCTGGCCGCTGTCGTTGATTGCCAGCATCAGCACGGCCAGGTCATCCAGCACCGGCAGCAGTTCATACCAGTTCAGGCCGTGCTCCAGGCGTTCGCGCATGGACTGCGCCTGGGCCTTGTGGCGTTCGGGCAGGGTCAGGTCGTCGAGCAAGCCGAGCAGGGTATCTTCAATATGGTCGGCGACTGAGCTGTAGGTGGGCTCGGTGCCATCGGGCAGGGCGTAGTGGGCGTGCTCATCGTCCAGAGGCCCGGCTTCAACAGGCTCGGCTTCTGGCCGGTCGGCCTGCGGCTCGTCGGGGCTGTGTTCGAGTAACGCCAGGACATCCTGCTCAGAGTCCAGAGCATCGGGCTCGACCGGCGCTGCTGGCTCGGCTGCAGTTGCAGGCGCTGTTGGCAGCTCTGCAACCGGCTCAGGCTCGGGTGCAGGTGCAGGTGCAGGTGCAGGTGCAGGTGCAAGCTGCGGTGCTTCGATAACGTCAGCCTCGACCCTTGCAGGCTCGATCGTCTCGGGCCCAATCGCTCGAGCCGTCGGCAAGGGCTGAAGCTCATCGACGTCGGCGAGTTCATGCGCGGCCGTCTCGACAACAGCGTGCAGCATGGGCGCAGGCTGCTCTCTGGCCTCAGCTACAACCGCTGCTGTCCCTGTGAGCGCCGGCTGCATGGCTTCTGCTTCTGCTTCCCGACCACCGAACAGACGCTGCAACAAACCAGGCCGCTGCGCCTCTTCAGGCCGCTCCATTGCCGACAGCGCCTGGCCCTGCAGTCCGCTCAACTCGCCCAGCAGCAGGGGCATTTCCCGGGAATGGCTGGCGCGGGCCTCGACCTGCTTGGCAAATTTTTTCAGCGGACGGCTGACTTCGCTGGGCAACGGCAGGGTCTGCAACTGGCTGACCAACGCGTTGAGGGCGGTGGTGACCTGGACGACACGGGTTGCCCGGCGCTGCTCGGAATCGAGCACGGCCTTTTCCAGGCGTGGAATCAGACCGGCAAGTGCGGCGTCCATGTTGTCGGTGCGGATCACCTCGCGCATTTCCTTCATGCACAAGTCCACCGCCCGGTCGCTGCCTTCAGCGGCCAGGGTGCTGCGCACAAGACCACGGCGCAACAGGTCGAGACGAGCCTCCCAACGGCGCTCCAGCTTCTCTTGCTGCTCGATACTCTTGAGGTATTTTTCTTTCCAGCGCTGGGCTTCGTCGGTCATGCCTGGGTCCGCAGAGGGTAATGGCAATTAGCTCAAAGCGGGCAGCGTATCCACAGCAAGGGCATCAGGCAAACGAATCTCAACTGCGACCGGAAGATGATCGGAAATAGGCTGGGCCAGAACCTCGACCCGCTCCAGGGTCAGGCTCGGGCTGAGCAGAATATGATCAAGGCAGCGCTGCGGTCGCCAACTGGGGAAGGTGGCTTGAACCTGGGGTGCAATCAGGCCCAGATCGCGTAGCGGCGAATGTTCGAGCAGGTCGCGGGCATGGGTGTTCATGTCCCCCATCAGCACCTGGTGGCGATAGCCGCCAATCAGTTCGCGAATGTAGGCAAGCTGCCGGGCGCGGGTCTTGGAACCCAATGCCAGGTGCATCATCACCACGACCAGTGCGTCTTCACCTTCGCCGAAGCGCACCAGGATCGCCCCGCGGCCAGCCGGGCCGGGCAACGGGTGATCTTCGAGCAGGTGCGGCTTCAGGCGGCTGAGCACGCCATTACTGTGCTGGGCCAGGCGCCCGAGGTTGCGGTTGAGCTGCTGATACCAGTAAGGGAAGGCGCCAAGCTGAGCCAGATGCTCGACCTGGTTGATGTAGCCCGAACGCAAGCTGCCGCCATCGGCCTCCTGCAGGGCGACCAGGTCGAAGTCGGCGAGCAGGTCGCCGATCCTCTGCAGGTTGCCGGCCCGTCCGGTGTGCGGCAGCAGGTGCTGCCAGCCACGGGTCAGGTAATGGCGGTAACGCTCGGTGCTGATGCCAACCTGGATATTGAAACTGAGCAGCCGCAGCCGGCCGTCATCTGGCAGGCTGTTGGCCTGCAGGTGATGTTCGTTGACCTGCGGATCATGCAGGCCAACGCCACGCTCGGTTCTCCAGCGGCGCATGGCTGGCGCCGCTTACTTAGCGGCGCGCTCCTTGGCGATCAGGTAGTCAGCAACGTTCAACACCCCTTGCGGCCCCTTGGCGGTGCCAAGGTCGAAGCGGTACTTGCCGTTGACGACCATGCTCGGTACGCCAGTGATCTCGTACTTCTTGGCCAGTTCGCGCGCCTGGTTGACCTGGCCCTTGATGGCGAAGGAGTTGAAGGTGGAGAGGAACTTGTCCTTGTCGACGCCTTGGGTCGCAAGGAAGTCGGCCATTTCTTCCGGCTTGGTCAGGCGCTTGCGCTGAACCTGAATGGCTTCGAACACTGCAGCATGAACCTTGTGCTCAACACCCATGGCCTCGAGCGTCAGGAACATCTGGCCGTGGGCATCCCAAGGGCCGCCGAACATGGCCGGTACCCGCTTGAAGTTGACGTCCTTCGGCAGTTTTTCGACCCATGGATTGACCACCGGCTCGAAGCTATAGCAGTGCGGGCAGCCGTACCAGAACAGCTCGACCACTTCGATCTTGCCCGGTACCGACACCGGAACCGGGTTGCTCAGCTCGGTATACTGGTCAGAGGCTACCGGTTCGGCGGCCTGGGCCGTCATGCCGAAGAGGCTGGCAGTGACCAGCGCGGCGCCGAGAATCAGATTACGCATGCTTTACTCCTGAGCAGTCTATTGAATCGCCTTGACGCGACCGGTCATAGGACAGGTCGAGGCAGGCCCGAGTTCGTTAGTGTAACGGCAGCGGGCACAAAAAAGGGCAGCCGAAGCCACCCTTTTCATCTTTGCGCCGCAGTATTAACCCAGCGTTAAAGCGCGGATCAATGCAGACCCTGGATGTAGCTGGACAGCGCTTCGATGTCCTTGTTGCTCAACTTGGCAGCGATGGTGCGCATGGTGGTGGCGTCGCCATCGTTGGTACGGTTGCCTTCGCGGAAGTCGGTCAGCTGTTTGGCCACGTAGGTGGAGTGCTGGCCACCCAGGTGCGGGAAGCCGGCCAGGGCAATGCCAGCGCCATTAGGCGAGTGGCAACCGGTGCAGGCCGGCAGGCCTTTTTCGACGTCACCGCCGTTGAACAGCGCGCGGCCACGTTCGACCAGCTTCGGATCAGCGGCGCCGACGCTGCCTTTCTGACTGGAGAAGTAGGTGGCGATATCCGCCAGGTCCTGGTCGCTGAAAGCGGCCAGCATGCCGGTCATCTCCAGCACGGTGCGCTTGCCCGACTTGATGTCGTGCAATTGTTTTTCCAGGTACTTCTCACCCTGGCCTGCAAGTTTCGGGAAGTTCGGCGCCAGGCTATTGCCGTCCGGATTGTGACAAGCGCCACATACAGCAGTTTTGGCCTGACCAGCAGCGGCATCCCCTTTGATAGGCTCTGCGGCATTGGCTGCACCGGTGATGCCCAAGGTCAACAGCAGACTCACGAGTAGTTTGTTCATCAGCTAATCCAACTACGGCTAAGGGTGAAAGAGTTATGTATCGGGACTCCGGCTCATCCACTGGATGACTGCCTGGTAGTCCTCGGCACTGCAGTCCATGCACAATCCACGCATTGGCATAGCCTTGAAACCCTGGGTGACATGCACCACCAGCATCTCCATACCCTTCGCCAGTCTTGGCTCCCAAGCCGCACGATCACCCGCTTTCGGTGCCTGTGGCAGCTGCCCGGCATGACAAGCCGCACACGTGCGGTTGTACAACGCCTCGGGATCCTGTGTAGCCTGAGCGCTGAATAACGGTATCAAGACACCGACAACAAGCAGCCATTTCGTCATGCGAACGACCTTTCAGGGTTGGGGGCTGCACTGCGTTCTAATGCGCAAGCTTGAATCCGATGCCCCCGTGCACATCCTCCTACGCTGGGATAATGCGCACACAAAATCTGGGGCATTATATACTCCCGTTACTGAAACGGAAACGACACCGCTTGCCGAGCCCGTCTCTGGCAACGCCCATACCGGATATCCCATGCAAGTCAAAAACCCCATCCTCGGCCTCTGCCAACAGGCCAAATTCGCCATCAGTGCTGCCAAGGTCGACCAGTGTCCGCCCGATCAGGGCTATGAAGTAGCCTTTGCCGGCCGCTCCAACGCTGGCAAGTCCAGCGCCCTGAACACCCTGACCCACGCCAGCCTGGCGCGGACCTCGAAAACCCCGGGGCGCACCCAGCTGTTGAACTTCTTCAGTCTGGACGATGAACGGCGTTTGGTCGACTTGCCAGGCTACGGTTATGCCAAGGTACCCATCCCGCTCAAGCAGCACTGGCAGCGCCACCTGGAGGCCTACCTGGGCAGCCGCGAGGCCTTGAAGGGCTTGATCCTGATGATGGACGTGCGCCATCCGATGACCGACTTCGACATGATGATGCTCGACTGGTCGCGCGCCTCGGGCATGCCGATGCACATCCTGCTGACCAAGGCCGACAAGCTGACCTTCGGCGCAGCCAAGAACACCTTGCTCAAAGTGCAGGCGGAAATTCGCAAAGGGTGGGGCGACAGCGTCTCGATCCAACTGTTCTCGGCACCCAAGCGCCAGGGCCTGGAAGAGGCCTACGGGGTGCTGGCACGCTGGATGGAACTGCCGGACAAGCCCGCGGAATAAGGGCCGCCCGGTAAACGCCGGGCAAAAAAAACCCCGGACTTCGTATGGGGAGGGGGAAGTTCGGGGTTCAAGTTCCGGACCGCTAGGGCGGGGTCCAGAGATCTGCCAACACTTAACACAACATAGGAGCATCGAAGGGCTTCACCAGCCATTCAGATACTCTGAGTCGCCGTTCACCGGTTTAGTTCCGGGCGTTTAAAAACTATTTGCGATAGATGGGAAATTTCCGGCAATAGCAGCATCAGGCCGCCAAAAAGCCGCGACGATATGCCGCAGCTTTTCCCCGAATTTCAGCGCATTTTTAGTGCGCTTCGTCCCAATTTGCCCCCACTCCGACCTCAACCAGCAGCGGAACATCCAACTGGGCAGCGCCGCTCATGTGTGGACGAATTTGCTCACGCACCTGCTCGACCAGGTCTTCGCGCACCTCCAGCACCAGTTCGTCGTGTACCTGGAGGATCACCCGGGCATCCAGGCCCGAAGCAGTCAGCCAGTTGTCCACAGCGACCATGGCGCGCTTGATGATATCGGCGGCAGTGCCCTGCATCGGCGCGTTGATTGCAGTGCGCTCGGCGCCTTTGCGCAGGGCCGGGTTCTTGGCGTTGATCTCCGGCAGGTACAAGCGCCGGCCAAACAGGGTCTCGACATAGCCTTGCTCGGCAGCCTGGGCGCGGGTGCGTTCCATGTAGGCCAGTACGCCTGGGTAGCGGGCGAAGTAACGATCGATGTAGGCCTGGGACTGTTTGCGGTCGACGCCGATCTGCTTGGCCAGGCCAAAGGCGCTCATGCCGTAGATCAGGCCGAAGTTGATGGCCTTGGCGCTACGCCGCTGGTCGGTAGTGACCTGTTCCAGCTCAACGCCGAACACTTCGGCAGCGGTGGCGCGGTGCACGTCCAGGTCGTTGCGAAAGGCGTGCAGCAGGCCTTCGTCCTGGGCCAGGTGGGCCATGATCCGCAGCTCGATCTGCGAATAGTCCGCCGCCAGCAGTTGGTAGCCCGGTGCGGCGACAAAGGCCTGACGGATGCGCCGGCCTTCGGCGGTGCGGATCGGAATGTTCTGCAGGTTCGGGTCGCTGGACGACAGGCGTCCGGTCGCCGCCACCGCCTGATGGTAGGAGGTGTGGATCCGCCCGGTGCGCGGGTTGATCTGTTCCGGCAGGCGATCGGTGTAGGTGCTCTTGAGCTTGCTCAGGGAGCGGTACTGCATCAGCACCTTGGGCAGCGGGAAGTCCATGTCGGCCAGTTCCGCCAGCACCGCTTCGGCGGTGGAAGCCTGGCCCTTGGCGGTCTTGTTGAGCACTGGCATGCCCAGCTTGTCGTAGAGGATCACGCCCAACTGCTTGGGCGAACCGAGGTTGAACTCCTCACCGGCGATCTCGAACGCCTGGCGCTCCAGCTCGAGCATCTTCTCGCCCAGCTCCACGCTCTGCACGCCCAGCAGTTTGGCATCGACCAGCGCGCCCTGGCGCTCGATCTTGGCCAGCACCGGCACCAGCGGCATTTCGATGTCGCTGAGCACCGCTTGCAGGCTCGGAATCAGCGCAAGCTTCTGCTGCAGGGTCTGGTGCAGGCGCAGGGTGACGTCGGCGTCTTCGGCGGCATAAGGGCCGGCCTGCTCCAGGGTGATCTGGTCGAAGGTCAGCTGCTTGGCACCTTTGCCGGCGATGTCGGTAAAGCCGATGGTGGTGTGGTTCAGGTACTTGAGCGCCAGGCTGTCCATGTCATGACGGGTGGCAGTGGAGTCGAGCACGTAGGACTCGAGCATGGTGTCGTAGGCCACGCCCTGCATCTGGATGCCGTTGGCAAAGTCCCCACCGATGGCGCAGTTGGCCAGGATGTTCATGTCGTACTTGGCGTTCTGCGCCACCTTGACCTTGGCCGGGTCTTCCAGCAACGGCTTGAGCGCCAGCAACACGCTGTCGCGATCGAGCTGCTCGGGCACCCCCATGTAGGAATGGGTCAGCGGCACGTAAGCGCCTTCATGGGCCTGAACGGCGAACGACACACCCACCAGTTGCGCCTGCTGGGCATCGAGGCCAGTGGTTTCGGTGTCGAACGCGAACAGCCGTGCCTGGCGCAGCTTCTCCAGCCAGGCATCGAATCGGGCCTGGTCGAGGATGGTTTCGTACTGGGCCTCGACCACTTCCTGCGGCGCTTGGACCGCGACGTCCTGGCCAGCGCGCTTGGCATCGCGCTGAACTTCGTCGATCCAGCTCTTGAATTCCATTTCGGTGTACAGCGCCAGCAGCGCGTCACGGTCCGGCTCGCCGCAGACCAGCGCTTCGACTTCAACGTCCAGCGGCACGTCGATCTTGATGGTGGCCAGCTCATAGGACAGAAACGCCGCGTCACGGTGCTCTTCAAGCTTCGCCGGCAGGGTCTTGGCGCCGCGAATGGCCAGCGCCGGAACCTTGTCGAGATTCTGGTACAGGTCGCTCAGGCCCCCGCCGATTCCGGTCAGCAGGCCCACCGCAGTCTTTTCGCCCACCCCCGGCACGCCCGGGATGTTGTCGACCTTGTCGCCCATCAGGGCAAGGAAATCGATGATGTGTTCAGGACCGACGCCGAATTTCTCGTGTACGCCAGCCACGTCGAGCACGCTACCGGTCATGGTGTTGACCAGCGTAATGTGGCCGTCGACCAACTGCGCCATGTCCTTGTCGCCCGTGGAGATGATCACCGGACGCCCGGCGGCGGCGCTGCTGCGGGCCAGAGTGCCGATAACGTCGTCGGCTTCCACGCCTTCGACACACAGCAGCGGGTAGCCCAGGGCACGCACGCTGGCGTGCAGCGGCTCGATCTGCACCCGCAGGTCGTCGGGCATGCTCGGCCGGTTGGCCTTGTACTCGGCGAACATTTCGTCGCGAAAGGTGCCGCCCTTGGCGTCGAAGACCACCGCGAACAGGCTGTCCGGATACTGCTTGCGCAGGCTCTTGAGCATGTTCAGCACGCCCTTGACCGCGCCGGTCGGCAGGCCCTTGGAGGTAGTCAGTGGTGGCAGCGCGTGAAAGGCGCGGTACAGGTACGAGGAACCGTCCACCAGGACGAGGGGAGCTTGGCTCATGAGCAGAATCAACCTTTTCGACGGGCCCGGCGCTAGAATGTCCGGAACATTGACGACAAAGGGACAAGGTTATCATGCGTACACTAAATCGCCTGTTGCTGCTCAGCCTGTTGGCAGTCACTCCGGTCGTCACAATGGCAGCGGATGACGCGCCGTCGGCTGATCCGGATGTAACCATTCGCACGGAAGGCGACAAAACCATCCAGGAATACCGGCAAAATGGCTTCCTGTATGCAATCAAGGTGACCCCGAAAAACGGCAAACCTTACTTCCTGGTACGCGCTGATGGCTCGGAGGGCAATTTCATCCGCTCCGACCAACCGGACATGCTGATCCCGTCGTGGAAAATCTTCGAGTGGTAGGCCGTACCCTTTACATCAACCTGGCACTTCCCTGCTGAAGTGCCCGTATGGGCAATTTTTGATCATGTCAGTCTTCACCCCCCTGACCCGGCCTGAGCTGGAAACCTTTCTGGCACCGTACGGCCTGGGCCGCCTGCGGGACTTCCAGGGCATTGCCGCCGGTACCGAGAACAGCAACTTCTTTGTCAGCCTGGAACAGGGGGAGTACGTGCTGACGCTGGTCGAACGCGGGCCGATCCAGGACCTGCCGTTCTTCATCGAACTGCTCGATGTGCTGCATGAGGCCGACCTGCCGGTACCGTACGCCTTGCGTGGCAACGACGGCGTGGCCCTGCGCGAGCTGGCCGGCAAGCCTGCGCTGCTGCAGCCACGGCTGCCGGGCAAGCACATCAAGACCGCCAACAACCAGCACTGCGTGCAAGTGGGTGAGCTGCTCGGGCACCTGCACCTGGCCACCCGCGACAGAGTGCTGGAGCGCAAGACCGACCGCGGCCTGGACTGGATGCTGGAAACCGGTGCCGAGCTGATGCCGCGCCTGAATGCCGAACAACGCCAGTTGCTGCAGGCGTGCCTGGACGAAATCGTCGAGCACAAGGCGCAGATCATGGCCCTGCCACGGGCCAACCTGCACGCGGACCTGTTCCGCGACAATGTGCTGTTCGAAGGCACCCACCTGACCGGCCTGATCGACTTCTACAACGCCTGCTCGGGGCCGATGCTCTACGACCTGGCGATCACCCTGAACGACTGGTGCTGCGATGACGCCGGGATCATCGACGGCCCGCGGGCACGGGCGCTGCTGGGGGCTTATGCGGCGCTGCGGCCGTTCACCGCGGCGGAGGCACACCTGTGGCCGGTGATGCTGCGCATTGCTTGCGTGCGCTTCTGGTTGTCGCGCTTGATTGCCGCTGAATCATTTGCCGGGATGGACGTACTGATTCACGACCCGGCTGACTTCGAAGTGCGCCTGGCGGCACGCCAGCAGGTGGAGATTGCATTGCCGTTTGCGATTTGAAGCATCGCGGGGCAAGCCCGCTCCTACAATAGGTTGGAGCGGGTTTACCCCGCGATCAGGGCGTCACAACTTCTCCAGACACCCCGCCAGATCATTGCCCAGCGTCTCCAGCAACTGCTCATACCCCCGGGCACTGGCCGGCGCCGTCCCGCCCAATGCATCCAGCTCCGCCAGCGTCACCGGCAGCCCCGCCGTCAGCGTCTCGGCCAAGCGCGGGCGCAATGGCGGCTCGCTGAACACACAGGTCTTGCCCACCTCCTGCAGACGCTTGCGCATCGCCGCCACGTGCTGGGCACCCGGCTGTACTTCCGCTGCCACGCTGAACACGCCGGTGTGCTTCAGGCCATAGGCCGACTCGAAGTAGTCAAACGCTTCATGGAAGACGAAGAACGGCTTGCCGCTGATGCCTGCCATACGCTTTTTCAGACGCGCATCCAACGCATCCATACGCTCGCCAAAGGTCTTGAGGTTGCTCTGGTAACGTGCGGCATTGGCCGGGTCGGCAGCGCTCAGGTCAGCCGCCATCTTCGCCGCAATCACCCGGGCGTTGACCGACGACAGCCACAGATGGGCATCGAGGCTGCCCGGGCGGTGATCGTGGTCATGATCGTCGCCATCTTCGTCGTGGGAGTGGCTATCTTCGCCAAAGTGGCGCAGATGCAGACCCGCCAGGCCCTGCACGGCGACGCTTGGCTTGCTGCGGGTCTTGAGCACCCGCGGCAGGAAGCCTTCCATGTCCGGGCCGATCCAGTACAACAGCTCGACGTCGCCCACGCGCCGTACGTCGGAAGGGCGCAGGGCGTAATGGTGCGGCGAAGCGCCTGGCGGCAGCAGCACTTCAGGCGTGCCGACACCGTCCTGGACCGCCGCAGCAATCTGCTGCAGGGGCTTGATACTGGTCAGCACACGCACTTCGGCCTGTGCCTGAGCCATCACCAGGGTGGCGGTAAAAGCGACAAAAAGGGCAAAAATTCGGGACACGATGACCACTCACAGGGGCTGAAACAGGTAACATAATAACGTCTCCAACCAGAACCGTCGCCGCTCATGCCTAAAACCCCGTTGGCCAACCGCCCCCACGACCACTCCCATTGCGTGCACAGCGCCCTGGCCGAGGCCGATGCGCTGTGCGCACGCCAGGGTGTGCGCCTGACCGCCTTGCGCCGGCGTGTGCTGGAACTGGTATGGCAGAGCCACAAGCCACTGGGTGCCTACGACATCCTCGCCGTGCTGAGCGAGCAGGATGGCCGCCGGGCGGCGCCGCCCACCGTCTACCGGGCGCTGGACTTCCTTCTGGAAAACAGCCTGGTGCACCGCATTGCCTCACTCAACGCCTTTATCGGCTGCAGCCACCCCGAGCACGCGCATCAGGGCCAGTTTCTGATCTGCCGCGAATGCCACGTGGCCATCGAGCTTGAGCAGAGCAGCATCAGCGACGCCATTGTCGCCAGCGCCAAAGACGTCGGTTTCAGCGTCGAAGCACAGACGGTCGAAGTGGTCGGCCTGTGCAGTAACTGCCGGAGCGCCTGATGAGCAATGCGCTGATTCGCCTCGAACAGGTGGGCGTGAGCTTCGCCGGGCAAGCGGTGCTCGACAGCATCGACCTGGCCGTGGAGCCCGGGCAGATCGTCACCCTGATCGGCCCCAATGGGGCTGGCAAAACCACCCTGGTGCGCGCCGTCCTGGGCCTGCTCAAGCCGCATACCGGCACGGTCTGGCGCAAACCGCGGTTGCGCGTCGGCTACATGCCGCAAAAGCTCCAGGTCGATGCCACCTTGCCGCTCTCGGTGCTGCGCTTTTTGCGCCTGGTGCCCGGTGTTGATCGCGCGGCGGCCTTGTCGGCGCTCAAGGAAGTCGGCGCCGAACACGTCATCGACAGCCCTATCCAGGGTATTTCCGGTGGCGAAATGCAGCGCGTACTGCTGGCCCGTGCCTTGTTGCGCGAGCCCGAGCTGCTGGTGCTCGATGAGCCGGTGCAGGGCGTCGACGTTGCGGGCCAGTCCGAGCTGTACAGCCTGATCACCCGCCTGCGCGACCGCCACGGCTGCGGCGTGCTGATGGTTTCCCACGACCTGCACCTGGTCATGAGCACCACCGATCAGGTGGTTTGCCTCAACCGCCACGTCTGCTGTTCCGGCCACCCGGAGCAGGTCAGCGGTGATCCGGCCTTTGTCGAACTGTTCGGCAGCAACGCGCCGAGCCTGGCGATCTATCACCACCATCACGACCACGCCCACGACCTGCACGGTTCGGTGGTCGCCCCGGCCAAAGGCGGCCACGTTCATGGAGATCACTGCAAGCATGGCTGATTTTCTGCTTTACGCCCTGCTCGCAGGTCTGGCGCTGGCATTGGTTGCAGGCCCTCTGGGGTCCTTTGTGGTCTGGCGGCGCATGGCCTATTTCGGCGATACCCTGTCCCATGCCGCGCTGCTCGGTGTTGCTCTGGGTTTCGTGCTGGATGTCAGCCCGGCCTTGGCGGTCACCGTCGGCTGCCTATTGCTGGCGATCCTGCTGGTGACCCTCCAGCAGCGTCAGCCACTGGCCTCCGACACCCTGCTGGGCATTCTTGCGCCCAGCACGCTTTCACTCGGTCTGGTTGTACTGAGCTTCATGCACGATGTGCGCATCGACCTGATGGCGTATCTGTTCGGCGACCTGCTGGCGATCAGCCCGGGGGATCTGGCCTGGATTCTCGGCGGCAGCACTGCGGTGCTGCTGTTGCTGGTGGTGCTGTGGCGCCCGCTGCTGGCGGTCACCGTGCATGAAGAGCTGGCCATGGTCGAGGGCCTGCCTGTCGTTGCGCTGCGCCTGGCGCTGATGCTGCTGATTGCCGTGGTGATTGCCGTGGCGATGAAAATCGTCGGCGTGCTGCTGATCACTTCGCTGCTGATCATTCCCGCCGCTGCGGCGCAACGTCACGCCCGCTCGCCGGAACAGATGGCCCTGGGCGCCAGCCTGCTGGGGGTTACCGCAGTATGCGGCGGCCTGGCGCTGTCGTGGTTCAAGGACACCCCGGCCGGGCCGTCCATCGTGGTCTGCGCCGCAGTGCTATTCTTGCTGAGCTTGGCACTGCCCCGGCGCTGAAGGCGTGGGGTGCAGCCTCGGCGGTTGCACCCTGCGACATTTAAAAAGCGCGCAGGGTCCTGAAGAGTTATTTTCGAGTCTGCGGACTGGGTGTAGACTTGCTCGCTTTTTGCGCAAATAGAGAGTCGCAGGAATGAAGCCGTTCGCCTCCCGTTATCTGCTCCTTGCCGCGTTTTCGCTGATCCTCGCCGCGTGCTCCAGCACCCCGGCCGACAACGCCGCCGTGCCTGCCCAGCCTGATGCCTGGCAGCAGCTGGAGCACAGCATCGCCAGCAGCGAGCTGGCCACTGCCGAAGATCAGCTCGCCACCCTGCAGAGCCAGGCGCCGAATGACAGCCGGATCGAGCAGTACCAGCGTCAGCTGGCCGAAGCCTACCTGCAACGCAGCCAGATCGTCCTGCAAAAGGGCGATGTGAATGCGGCAGCCACCGCATTGGCCCGCGCCCGTGCGCTGATGCCCAAGGCACCGGCGCTGACCGGTGGCGTCAACGGCGCAATTGCCCAGGCTCGCAAGGCCGAGCTCGATAAAGCCGAGGCTGCCCTGAAAGCCGCCGAAGCGCGCCCGGCCGCCAAGCTTATCGACCCGACGGCGCCCAACACCGTGGTTGCATTGAAAACCACCAATATTCGCGAAATGCGCAAGCAACTGGATGACATCGCCAGCGATGTGGTCAATTACCAGTGCGATGTGGTGTTCCAGGTGCCACGCAAGCAGGATGCACCCTGGCTGCAAACCTTGCTGGGCAAACGGGTGAAAAAACTCGACGGTGAATTTGCCCTGCAGCAAAGCCACGAGATTCACCGCAACCAGCCTGCCCAGGCGGTGCTGATCCCACGCCGCCCATGACAAACAGGGTGCCCTGATGGGCACCCTGTTTGTGCATCACGCCGGAATGGCTTTCGCTGCGGCCTCACGCTCCCACACCCGATGCTTGCTGATTGCCGTGATGAAGGCCTTGTAGGCTTTGTCATCATTGCCCAGCAGCAAACCGCTGTCGGCCTTGAGCCCCAGCTTGTCGAGCACGGCTTGCGCTTCGCTGGCCAAGCCAATCGGCTTGAGGTGCTTGTAGGCTTCAAGCAGAAAGTGCAGCGCCACACCGTCACCGGCCAGGGCCTGAAGCGAAGCCTTGCCGCCCGGCACCCAGGCCGCATCGAAGATCACCGACGGCATGCCTTCCATTGAGGCATCCACCGCCAGCGCCTTGCCCTGGGCGGTTTTTACCGGCGCCGAGCTCGGGCCAAGGATCTTGATCTGCGCGCTCTCGGCTTCCAGCGCCTTGACCAGGCTATCGACACTGACACCATCCACGCCATCAGCCACCAGCACCGCCACCTTGCGGCCCTTGATGCCTTCGCCGAGCAAATTCATCTGGCTCAGTGCCGGGGATTGTTTAAGGCTTGGCTGAGGCACATCCACCGTGCCTTTCTTCGGTGCCGGCAGGCCAAGGTTGGCGGCCACCCGCGCCGCCAGCGTGAGGTCGATATTGGCGAGGATCTCGTTGACTTCACGGGCGCGGATGAACTCCCGTTCAACTTTGCCCAGCTCGAAGCTGTAGGCACTGATGATGTGCTCCTGCTCGGTCGGGCTCATGCTCTGGAAGAACAACCGCGCCTGGGAGAAGTGGTCGGCAAATGATGGGCTGCGCTGGCGCACCTTGTGCGCTTCGATGCGCTCCGGATACGACTCGAAACCACCCTCGCTGGCTGCTGGCGCAGTCTCCTTGGGCCAGCCGCCGTCGATCGAGTTGGGCTCGTAGGAGGCGCGGCCCTTGTCCAGCGTGGTGCGGTGCTGCGCATCGCGCTGGCCGTTGTGGTTAGGGGCCAGCGGACGGTTGATCGGAATCTCGTGAAAGTTCGGCCCGCCTAGCCGGCTGATTTGGGTATCGGTATAGGAAAACAACCGGCCCTGCAGCAGCGGGTCGTTGGAGAAGTCGATGCCGGGGACGATATGCCCAGGGCAGAAGGCAACCTGTTCGGTTTCGGCAAAGAAATTGTCCGGGTTGCGGTTGAGCACCATCTTGCCCAGCGGCGTCACCGGCACCAGCTCTTCGGGGATGATCTTGGTCGGGTCGAGCAGGTCGAAGTCGAACTTGTGCTCGTCCTCTTCAGCGACGATCTGCACGCCGAACTCCCATTCCGGGTAATTGCCAGTTTCAATCGCTTCCCATAGATCACGGCGGTGGTAATCGGTGTCTTTGCCCGCCAGCTTCTGCGCTTCGTCCCAAAGCAGCGAACACACGCCGGCTTTGGGTTTCCAGTGGAATTTGACGAAGCTCGATTTGCCTTGGGCATTGATCAGGCGAAACGTATGCACGCCGAAGCCCTGCATGGTCCGCAGGCTTTTTGGAATGGCACGATCGGACATTGCCCAGATCACCATGTGCGCCGACTCCGGCACCAGTGAGACGAAGTCCCAGAAGGTGTCGTGGGCCGAGCCGCCGGTGGGCATTTCGTTGTGTGGCTCAGGTTTTACTGCATGGACGAAGTCGGGAAACTTGATCGCATCCTGGATGAAAAACACTGGCATGTTATTGCCGACCAGGTCGAAGTTGCCTTCTTCGGTAAAGAACTTCACGGCAAAACCGCGCACATCGCGCACGGTATCACCCGAGCCACGCGGGCCCTGAACGGTGGAAAAGCGCACGAACACCGGGGTGATTTTCTCCGGGTCCTGGAGAAAACCGGCCTTGGTCAACGCGGCATGTGATTCATAGGCCTGGAAATAGCCATGGGCCCCGGTACCGCGGGCATGGACGATGCGCTCGGGGATACGCTCATGGTCAAAATGCGTGATCTTTTCACGCATGATGAAGTCTTCCAGCAGCGACGGGCCTCGGTCACCGGCTTTCAGGGTGTTCTGGTTGTCGGCAACCTTGACCCCCTGGTTGGTGCGCAGCGCCTGGCCAGTGGCGTCACTGCGAAAGGTTTCCAGGCTTTGCAGCTTGGCGTTGGTATTGGCGCGGTCCGGGGTCTGGGTACCGGCGAGTTGGCTTTCCTTGGGCGGGTTCTTCTTGCTGGACATCAGTGTGCTCTCCTCACTCAATCAGTCCTACGGTTCGACCCCACGGCGGGCCCTATTCAGTAGTGACTGATGGCCCCTGCAGGCGTTCCTTCGGATTGACCACTGATCGCGTTATTCCAGTAGCATTGGTCAATTGCGAAATAAATGCTAAGAACCTCTATACGAACAGGCTAAAATGCGCGCCCGGCTAACCGCTGACCCCATTCCCATGCGCCCCACAAGGTTCGCTACGTGATCGAGTTTCAAAATGTTCATAAAACCTACCGCGTAGCCGGTAGGGATATCCCCGCACTGCACCCGACCAACCTGAGCGTCGAAGACGGCCAGGTGTTCGGGCTGATCGGCCATTCCGGCGCCGGTAAAAGTACCCTGCTGCGCCTGATCAACCGCCTGGAAGCGCCGAGCGGCGGCAAGATCATTGTCGACGGCGAAGACGTCACCGCGTTCAACGCCAATGATCTTCGGGGTTTCCGCCAGCAAGTCGGGATGATCTTCCAGCACTTCAACCTGCTGGCCTCCAAGACCGTCGCCGACAACGTGGCCCTGCCACTGACCCTCGCGGGCGAGCTGTCGCGCAAGGAAATCGACGCCCGCGTCAACGAACTGCTGGCCCGCGTCGGCCTGTCCGATCACGCGAAAAAATACCCGGCACAGCTCTCCGGCGGCCAGAAGCAGCGCGTCGGCATCGCCCGCGCCCTGGCCACCAAACCGAAGATCCTGCTGTGCGACGAAGCCACTAGCGCCCTCGATCCGCAGACCACCGCCTCGGTGTTGCAGCTGCTGGCCGAGATCAACCGCGAGCTGAAGCTGACCATCGTGCTGATCACCCATGAAATGGACGTAATCCGCCGGGTCTGTGACCGCGTAGCGGTGATGGACGCCGGTCAGATCGTCGAGCAAGGCCCGGTGGCCGATGTGTTCCTGCACCCGCAGCACCCGACCACCAAGCGCTTCGTCCAGGAAGACGAGCAGATCGACGAAAACGAACAGCGCGACGACTTCGCCCACGTGCCAGGCCGCATTGTGCGTCTGACCTTCCAGGGCGATTCGACCTACGCACCGCTCCTGGGCACCGTCGCCCGGGAAACCGGTGTGGACTACAGTATCCTGGCTGGACGCATCGACCGCATCAAGGACACCCCGTATGGGCAACTGACCCTGGCCGTCACTGGCGGCGACATGGAAGCGGCGTTCGCCCGCTTCACTGCGGCTGATGTTCATATGGAGGTACTGCGTTGATGGACGCCTTGAGTTTCTTTGCCAACGTCGACTGGGCCGAAATCTGGCTGGCTACTATCGACACCATGATCATGCTGTTCGGCTCGCTGTTCTTCACCGTGCTGCTCGGCCTGCCGCTGGGCGTGCTGTTGTTCCTTTGCGGCCCGCGCCAGCTGTTCGAACAGAAGGGCGTGTACGCGCTGCTGTCGCTGGTGGTGAACATTCTGCGCTCGCTGCCGTTCATCATCCTGCTGATCGTGATGATCCCGTTTACCGTGCTGATCACCGGCACCTCGCTGGGCGTCGCCGGGGCCATCCCGCCACTGGTGGTCGGTGCCACGCCATTCTTCGCTCGCCTGGTGGAAACCGCGCTGCGTGAAGTCGACCGCGGCATCATCGAAGCCACCCAATCGATGGGCGCCACTACCCGCCAGATCATCATCAACGCTTTGCTGCCCGAGGCCCGTCCGGGCATCTTCGCAGCCATTACCGTCACCGCCATTACCCTCGTGTCGTACACCGCGATGGCCGGTGTGGTGGGCGCTGGCGGCCTCGGTGACCTGGCGATCCGCTTCGGTTATCAACGCTTCCAGACCGACGTGATGGTAGTCACCGTGGTCCTGCTGCTGGTACTGGTTCAAGTCCTGCAGAGCGTGGGCGACAAACTGGTTGTGCATTTTTCCCGTAAGTAACCCCATGGGTCGGCGCTGCCGACGCACCGGGGGCCGGATCGGCCCTCACAAGGAGTGATTTGATGAAAAAACTGCTTGCTGTTGTCGCCGCCGTTGCGGCCTTCTCCGCCCAGGCCGAGACCCTGACCGTCGCCGCCACCCCGGTACCGCACGCCGAGATCCTCGAGTTCGTCAAACCGGCCCTGGCCAAAGAAGGCGTGGACCTGAAGGTGAAGGTGTTCACCGACTATATCCAGCCGAACGTGCAAGTGGCCGAGAAGCGCTTGGATGCCAATTTCTTCCAGCACCAGCCGTACCTGGATGAGTTCAACAAGGCCAAGGGCACCCAACTGGTGAGCGTTGCCGGTGTGCACCTGGAGCCGCTGGGCGCCTACTCGAGCAAGTACAAGAAGCTTGACGAGCTGCCATCGACGGCCACCGTGGTCATCCCCAACGACGCCACCAACGGCGGGCGCGCCTTGCTGCTGCTGGACAAGGCCGGTGTGATCAAGCTCAAGGACAACAAGAACATCCTCTCGACCGTCAAAGACATCGCCGAGAACAGCAAGAACCTGAAATTCCGTGAACTGGAAGCCGCGACCATCCCGCGCGTGCTGACCCAGGTCGACCTGGCGCTGATCAACACCAACTACGCGCTGGAAGCCAAGCTCAACCCCGAGTCAGATGCTCTGGTCATCGAAGGCAGCGATTCGCCTTACGTGAACATCCTGGTGACCCGCGCAGACAACAAGGACGCGGACGCTGTGAAGAAGCTGGTTGCAGCGCTGCACACCCCGCAAGTGAAGAAGTTCATCGAAGAGAAGTACAAGGGCGCGGTCAAGCCGGCGTTCTGATAAGCCGCATCGCCCTCATCGCTGGCAAGCCAGCTCCCACAGGTTCAGGTGCAAAGCCGGACCTTGTGGGAGCTGGCTTGCCAGCGATGCTTTTCAGTCGCGTTTAACCAATCCCGGCAATTGAGCAACCAGCTTCTGGTTGTTGAACGGCGCCCGGATAAACCCGCGCTGCTTGCCATCCGGCCCCAGCAGCGCCAGGTTGCCGCTGTGATCGACCGTGTAGTTCGGCTTGCTGGTATCGGCCGGAATAAACGGAATGCTCACCGCATTGGCCAGCTTCTGGATGTTCTCCAGCGAGCCGGTGACCCCGCGAAAATCCTTGTCGAAATAGCCCAGGTACTGCTTCAGCTGTGCCGGGGTATCGCGGTTCGGGTCGACACTGACCAACACCACCTGCAACCGCTCAACCGCCTCTTTGGGCAGCTCGCTTTTCACCTGGCGCAGCTGGGCGAGGGTGGTCGGGCAAATGTCCGGGCAGAAGGTGTAGCCGAAAAACAGCAGCGACCACTTGCCCTTGAGCTGGTCCATCACCACTGGCTGCCCCTGCTCGTCGGTCATCTCCACGGCAGGCACGGTGCGGCTCTGTGGCAGCAGAATGATGCCGGCATCGATCAGCTCGGTCGGGTTGCCTTCGCTGCGGCCGTTGAGCACCTTGTTGACGGTAAGCCCGAGGATCACGGCGACCAGGGCAACGAGAATAAAGACGGTTTTCTGGGTTCGAGTCATAGGTTCAACAGTAGGTAGTGGTCAACAAGCAGCGCGATGAACAGCAGCAACAGGTACCAGATAGAGTACTTGAAGGTCTTGATCGCCGCGTGCGGCCGACTGCCACGGTACAACACCCAGGCCCACTGCAGGAAGCGCCCGCCCAGGGCCAGGGCGCAGGCCAGGTATAACGGGCCGCTCATGTGGATGGCGTAGGGCAGCAGGCTGACCGCCAGCAACACCAGGGTGTACAGCAGGATATGCACCTTGGTGTAGTGCTCGCCGTGGGTCACCGGCAGCATGGGAATATCAGCCTTGGCGTACTCCTCCTTGCGGTGAATGGCCAGGGCCCAGAAGTGCGGCGGCGTCCAGGCGAAGATGATCAGCACCAGCAGCAATGGCTCGGCGCTGATATGCCCGCTGATCGCCACCCAGCCCAGCAGTGGCGGCGCAGCACCCGCCAGGCCGCCGATAACGATGTTCTGCGGCGTGGCGCGCTTGAGAAAGCCGGTGTAGATCACCGCGTAGCCGAGCAGCGAGGCCAGGGTCAGCCAGGCGGTCAGGGCGTTGGTGAATACCAGCAGCAGGGCCATGCCCAGTGTCGCTAACAACAGGGCAAAGGTCAGGGCTGCCGCCGGCGTCACCCGGCCTTCGGCAATCGGGCGCTTGTGCGTACGCGCCATCAGCGCGTCGATGCGCCGGTCCACCACATGGTTGACCACCGCAGCGCCACCGGCGCAACACGCGATGCCAAGGTTGCCGAACAGCAGGATGGTCCACGGCACTCCGGCGCGGGTGGCGAGAAACATGCCGACCAGCGAAGTGATCAGCATCAGCACCACCACCTTGGGCTTGGTCAGCTCAAGGTAATCGCGCCAGCCTGCTTGCAGCCTGCGCTCGCTCAGAAGCGTCGCCATGAATTATCTCCCAGATAATGAACGACTCCGCCGCTAGCCAGCGGGGTCAGGCGCCAGCCCTGGCTGACCCGACGGACTTTGGCCTGGGCAACCAGGCGAATGCGGTAATTGACCAGCACCATGCTCAGCAACAACAAGGCGCCACCGGCGTTGTGGGCCACGGCCACGGCCAGCGGCAGGTGGAACAGCACGTTGCTGATCCCCAAGCTCACCTGCACTGCCAGCGCCAGCAGCACCAACCCGGCCAGCCTGCGCAAACCATGGCGATGCAGCTTCCAGCTCAGGGTCAGCATGACCGCGGTCACCAGCAAGGCACCCAGGCGGTGGCTCATATGAATCGCCGTGCGTGCATCGCTGTCGAGCTGGCCGCCGAGGTAATTGGGACCGATGTGCTGGGTCAGGTGAAAGCCGTTGGCAAAGTCCGCCTGCGGCCACCACTGGCCATGGCAGGTCGGCAGGTCGATACAGGCGACTGCCGCGTAGTTGGCGCTGACCCAGCCACCCAGGGCGATCTGGCCGATCACCACCAGCAACCCCAGCGCCGCCACCCGGCGTACGCTCAACGGCAGCTTGGGCAAGGGCGCAAGGACCCGAGACAGGCGCAGGCTGAGCAGGAACAACAGGCTCAAGGTGGCAAAGCCGCCCAATAGATGTGCCGTGACCACCTGCGGCCAAAGCTTGAGGGTCACCGTCCACATGCCGAAGGCCGCCTGGGCGAGTACCACGCCGAGCAACAGCAGAGGCAGGCGATAAGGCTGGCCATCGCGGCCATGACGGCGCCAGGCCTGCAAGGCCAGCAGGCTGATCACCAGGGCCAGGGTGCCGGCAAAGTAGCGATGGACCATCTCGTTGCGGCCCTTGTGCGCCTCTACCGGAGTGTCGGGAAAGTGCCGCTCGGCATGGGCCAGCTGTGCTTCGGTCTTGGGCACGCTGATGAAGCCATAGCAGCCCGGCCAGTCCGGGCAGCCCAGGCCGGCGTGGGTCAGGCGGGTATAGGCACCGAGCAGGACGACAACCAGTGCCAGCAAGGTGGCGAAGACGGCGAGGCGAAATCCAGGTCTGGCCATGGCGATGTCCTACCCGATGTTGGACAGCTTGAGCAGGTGGCGCAGGTCGTTGAGCAAGTCCTTGCCCTTGACCCTGGCGTCATAGCGCAGCACCAGGTTGCCGTGTGGGTCGATGATCCACAGCTGGGCATCCTGTTTGCCCTGGCTGACTGTTCCGTAGCGCGACACGTCCAGGGGGTAGCGTTGCAATTGCGGGTATTCGCGATCCAGCTTGGCCTGGTAGTCACTGGCCAATGGCTGGGCGGCGGCCAGGGCATGACTGGCGCGGCTGGCATCACGGCCCAGGCCGATCTGGATCTGCCGGGCCAGGTACACCAGTTGCTGGCAGTCCAGCCCACAGTCCTTGGGCGTACTCACCAGCAATTGCCAGCGCCCTTCCTCAGCGCTCACCCCAAGGTCAGCGCGGGTCGGGCCGTTGCCGATCATTTCACCGTGGTAACTACGGCTGTCGGGTACCCAGAATTTGAGTTTGTACATGCTGGTGGCAAGGATCATCGGGCCGAGAACCACCAGCAGGATCAGCAGCAGTTGCAGACGCCCGCGCGCACGACTGCGCGGCGCCTTGCCTTCAGACATGTTGAGTGGACTTGTGACGGCTCCCATGCTGTTTCTCCTTGTTGTTATGCCAGCCGAAGTAGAGGTAGAGCAGCACCAGCGCCAACGCCAGGGCAAACCACTGCACGGCGTAACCCAGGTGTTTTTCCGGGCCCAGGGCGACCACCGGCCAATCCCGCCGATAACTGGCCGGGCCGGCTTCCAGGCGCAACTCATGGGCAAAACCTTCGCGGCCCAGTTGCGGCCACAGCGTGCTGGCGTCGCTGGCGGTGATCAGCCGCGGCCAGTTGCCCCCCTGCGGGTCGGCATGCAATTGAAAGGTCGCGCCCGCAGCAACGTACACCGAAGCGTTCAGGCTCAAGGGGTGCTCAGGCGTGCTGAACTGCACCGCAATACGCCGGTCCGGCCAGGGCAGCCAGCCACGATTGATCAACAGCCACAGGCCGCTGGCCTGGTCGAGAAAGGGTTGCAGCAGCTCGACGCCGACCTGACCGTCGCGCATGCGGTTATCCAGCAGCAGGCTGTGTTGACTATCGAATTGGCCATATAGATGCACACGGCGAAAGGCCGGATCTGCACTCTGCAGCAACTGCGCACTGCCGACCGCATCGCTGGCACTGCGCTCGGCGTAGACCTGTAGCAGCTGGCGTTTCTGCTCGGCCCGCCCGAGCTGCCAGCAGCCGAGCGCAATCAACCCCGGCAGCAGCAAAAACACCACTAGGGTCGGCACGATGCCGGGGCGAAAGCGCTTCACCGGGCCCTCGAAAGGTCAATCGCTATACTTGTACTCATCACTGCATCCCCCCGGAGTTTCGCCATGCTCAAAGCCGCGATTGTCCTGATGCTGTTGGCGACCATCGCCAGCCTGTTCAGTGGCCTGTTCTTTCTGGTCAAGGACGACGGACAGTCGACTCGCCTGCTTAAGGCCCTCACTGTTCGGGTCACCCTGGCCGCCTTGACCCTGGCCCTGGTGACCTGGGGGTTCTACAGCGGCCAGTTGGTGTCCCACGCGCCGTTCTGAACCCGGCTACAGCACGTAAACGAAGATAAACAGCCCCACCCAGACCACGTCGACAAAGTGCCAGTACCAGCTGGCGGCCTCGAAGCCGAAGTGTTTGTCGGCGTTGAAGTGCCCACGCATGATCCGCACCAGCATCACGAACAGAATCAGGGTGCCCATGGTCACGTGGGCACCGTGGAACCCCGTGAGCATGAAGAAGGTTGCGCCGTAGATACCCGAACCCAGGGTCAGCCCCAGCTCGGTATAGGCCTCGTGGTACTCGTAGGCCTGCAGTACCAGGAAGCCCAGGCCAAGGAGAATGGTCAATGCCAGCCAGGCCTTTAGCGGCCCGCGGTGATTCTTGCGCAAGGCATGGTGGGCGATGGTTACCGTGACACTGGAGCTGACCAGCAAAATGGTGTTGATCAACGGCAAGTGCCAGGGGTCGATGATCTCCTTGGGCGGCGGAAACAGCTTCGGGTCCGGGGTCTGGAGCAGCGGCCAGGCGAACTCGAAGTTCGGCCAGAGCATGTGCGCCACGCCCTTGGCGCCATCACCACCGAGCCACGGCCCGGCCAGGTTGCGCACATAGAACAGCGCGCCGAAAAAGGCGATGAAGAACATCACCTCGGAGAAAATGAACCACGACATGCCCCAGCGAAACGTGCGGTCCAGTTGTGGGCTGTAGAGCCCGGCACGGCTTTCCCTGACCACCGTGCCAAACCAGCCGAACAGCATGTAGGCCAGGCACAGCGTGCCAAAGAAGAAAATCCACGGCCCGTGGGACTCCGGCCGCCCGGCCTTGAGGTCGTTGAACCAGGTGCCCAGGCCGAACACCGTGATGAACATGCCGACCGTGGCAATGATCGGCCACTTGCTTTGCGCCGGAACGTAATAGTGCTCATGGGAAGCCATCGTGGTGTTCTCCTTATCGGGCGCCCTGTGCAACCGGGTCCGCCAGGTGTGCAACCGGCGGGTGGCGAGCGGTGATATCGAACAGCGTGTAAGCCAGCGTCAGGTGTTTCACATCCTTGGGCAGGTCGCGGTCGACGATGAAGCGCACCGGCATTTCAATGCGCTCACCCGGCTGCAGCACCTGCTGGGTAAAGCAGAAGCATTCGGTCTTGTGGAAGTACGCCGCCGCCTCGGCCGGGGTGATGCTGGGAATGGCCTGGGCGCTCATGGGTTTGTCGGTCGGGTTGCGGGCGATGAACACCATCTGGTTGACCGCTCCCGGATTGACGTCGATCTGGTCGGCGGTGGAGTAGAACTCCCAGACCATGTCGCTGGCGTTGGTCGACATGAACTGCACCTTCACCGTGCGGTTCATGTCACTGACCTGGGTGCCTTGATACTGCCCGCCGGTCTTGCCATTGATGCCGAAGGCTTTGCACATCACATCGTAGATCGGCACCAGGGCAAAACCGAAGGCGAACATCACCACGGTCAGCAGCATCAGCCGCCACACCAGGCGCTTGAGCGAGGTCCCTTCACTCATGGTTGCATCCTCGGGCCTGAGCCGTTCATTTCACTTCCGGTGGGGTCTGGAAGGTGTGATAGGGCGCCGGAGACGGCACCGACCACTCCAGCCCTTCGGCACCCTCCCAGGGTTTGGCCGGCGCCGGTACACCGCCGCGAATGCACTTGATGACGATGAACAGGAAGAAAATCTGCGTGGCGCCGAAGGTAAAGGCGCCGATCGACGAGACCATGTTGAAGTCGGCGAACTGCAGGTTGTAGTCCGGAATCCTCCGTGGCATGCCGGCCAGGCCAACGAAATGCATGGGGAAGAAGGCCATGTTCATGCCCACGAACGACAACCAGAAGTGCAGCTTGCCCAGGGTTTCGTCATACATGTGCCCGGTCCATTTCGGCAGCCAGTAATAGGCCGAGGCAAAGATGCCGAAGATTGCCCCGGGCACCAGTACATAGTGGAAATGGGCCACCACAAAGTAGGTGTCGTGGTACTGGAAATCCGCCGGGGCGATGGCCAGCATCAGCCCGGAAAAACCGCCGATGGTAAAGAGGATGACGAAGGCGATGGCGAACAGCATCGGTGTCTCGAAGGTCAACGAGCCTTCCCACATGGTGCTGACCCAGTTGAACACCTTCACCCCGGTGGGCACCGCGATCAGCATGGTGGCGTACATGAAGAACAGTTCGCCAACCACCGGAATGCCGACCACGAACATGTGGTGGGCCCAGACGATAAACGACAGGAAGGCGATCGCCCCGGTGGCGTAGACCATCGAGGTGTAACCGAACAGCGGCTTGCGCGAGAACGCCGGGATGATCGAACTGACCGCGCCGAAGGCCGGCAGGATCATGATGTACACCTCGGGGTGGCCGAAGAACCAGAACACATGCTGGAACAACACCGGGTCACCACCGCCGGCGGCGCTGAAGAAGCTGGTGCCGAAGTGGATGTCCATCAGCATCATGGTCACCACGCCCGCCAGCACCGGCATCACCGCAATCAGCAGGAAGGCGGTGATCAGCCAGGTCCAGACGAACAGCGGCATTTTCATCAGGGTCATGCCCGGGGCACGCAGGTTGAGGATGGTGGCGATGACGTTGATCGCGCCCATGATCGAGCTGATGCCCATCAGGTGGATGGCGAAGATGAAGAAGGTCACGCTTTCCGGCGCGTAGGTAGTCGATAGCGGCGCATAGAAGGTCCAGCCGAAGTTCGGTCCGCCGCCGGGCATGAACAGGGTCGAGACCAGCAGCAGGAAAGCCGCCGGCAGCAGCCAGAAGCTGAAGTTGTTCATCCGCGGCAGGGCCATGTCCGGCGCGCCGATCATCAGCGGGATCATCCAGTTGGCCAGGCCGACGAAGGCTGGCATCACCGCACCGAAGACCATCACCAGGCCGTGCATGGTGGTCATCTGGTTGAAGAACTCCGGCTGGACGATCTGCAGCCCGGGCTGGAACAGCTCGGCGCGGATGACCATGGCGAACGAGCCGCCAAGCAGGAACATCGTGAAACTGAACCACAGGTACAGGGTGCCGATGTCTTTGTGGTTAGTGGTCAGCACCCAGCGCATCAGGCCCTTGGCCGGTCCGTGGGCGTGCTCATGACCTTGGCTGTGGTCGTCGATCACTGCGCTCATGTCCTGTCTCCTGCAGTCCGGTGGCTGGGGCGCGGATACGCATCAACCCGGCTCATTTGCTTTCTGCCTGTTTGATCGCCAGCACGTCTTTTGGCGTGACCATGTCGCCCTTGTTGTTGCCCCAGGCGTTGCGTTCGTAGGTCACCACGGCGGCGATATCGACTTCCGAAAGCTGCTTGCCGAAGGCGGCCATGGCCGTGCCCGGCTTGCCGTGGAAGACGATGCTCAGGTGAGCTTCCTTCGGCCCGGTGGCGATCTTCGAGCCCTTGAGCGCCGGGAACATCGGCGGCAGGCCCTGGCCTTCGGCCTGGTGACAGGCCACGCAGGTGGTGTGATAGACCTTGTCGCCGCGCTCGATCAGCTCTTGCAGGGTCCATTCCTTGCTGGTCAGCTCTTTGAGCTTGGCCGCGTCGGCCTTGCGCTCGCCAAGCCAGGTGTCGTAGTCAGCCTTGGACTTGACCTCAACCACCACCGGCATGAACCCATGGTCCTTGCCGCACAGCTCGGTGCATTGGCCGCGGTAGATGCCGGGCTTCTCGACCCGGGTCCAGGCTTCGTTGACGAAGCCGGGGATGGCATCGCGCTTGACCGCAAAGGCCGGCACCCACCAGGAATGGATAACGTCGGCGGCGGTTACCAGAAAGCGCACCTTGGCGCCCACCGGCAGCACCAGTGGCTGGTCGACTTCGAGCAGGTAGTGCTCGTCCTTGGGTGACTTGTTGTGGATCTGATCGGCGGGGGTGGCCAGGTTGCTGAAGAACTCGACGTCCTGCCCCAGGTATTTGTAATGCCACTTCCACTGATAGCCGGTGACCTGGATGTCGACGTCCGACTCGCTGGCATCGTAGATATCGATCAGGGTCTTGGTCGCCGGAATGGCCATGGCCACCAGGATCAGGAACGGCACCACCGTCCACATGATCTCGACCCAAGTGTGCTCGTGAAAGTGCGCGGGCTGCTGGCCAGTAGAACGACGGTGGATGATCATCGACCAGAACATTGCGCCAAAGACCACCAGGCCGATGATCACGCAGATCCAGAAGATGGTCATGTGCAGGTCGAACACTGCGTTGCTGACTTCAGTCGCCCCTGGCGCCATGTTCACGGTCCAGGCGGCGTGCGCCTGACCGAATACCGACCACAACAGGAGGCCCATCCAGACATGTGGATGTCGCATCATTGCGGGTTCCCCTTATCGTTCTTGTTATCCCGGAGGCGTGGACCTACGGCTAAGGGTACGGTGGCCAAGACTGCGAACTTCGACGACCGAGCCCCTGCGAACTGCAGTCGGGCCTCATCAGCGAATCACTTTCAAACCGGAGTATAGACAGCGACCCCGGCCTGGCAATGCGCGCGGGGAAATCATCAACAGAAGTTGAACGTTTGCGCGCAAAGCCACGGATTGCCTGGCCTGGAGCACAATGATGGCACTTCGATATAATCGCCGAATATTAATTTATTAATGGTTATGCCAAATGCGTCTTAGCCATTTTCAGAACCGAGCTACCTTATGTCTTCCGTTTGTCACGCCTTTACCCTGGAGTTGTCATGAACATCGCCGCTTTGCGCGAGCAGATCACCCGTGCCCGTCAACATGAGACCGAAACCGGCCAACTGAAACAGCAACTCGAAAAACAGCTGCCACACCTGCACCCTTCGATCCATCTGCCAGAGGCCGATGCCCAAGGCGCTCTGGCCCGTTTCGTCGGCGCCTATATCGACCAGGTTCCAGAACTGCTGGAAGCGGCCAATGACGTTGCCCGCGAAGCCGGCATCGAGTCGCAGATCAAACCGGTGCTGAAAATCGCCGAGCAGTACTTCCTGCAACCGCCCGCCATCACCACTACCCACCTGGGCCTGGGCTGCCTGCTGGACGAGGCCTACCTGGCCCACCGCCTGGTGGAAGAAGTTAACGATTTGTACATCAAGCACTTCAATCAACCGCTGATCCCGCTGGACACTACCGTGGCCAACCTGATCGCCCACCAGTTGATCGGCGAGGCATTCGCCAACCAGCTGGATGAAGTGGTGCACCACTCGGTGGATGAGATGCTCAATGACCAGAGCTTCGCCCTGGAGTCGGTCGAGCAGTATCGCGACAAGCTCAGCAGCCCGGATACCGGTGCCGCCTGGAAGCGCTGGCCATGCCTGTCGCGGCAGTTGGGTGTGGGCCTGGAGCTGGATCAATCCGCTTGAGGCTGATGCGCCAGCAACGCCGGCAAGGCCGGCTCCCACCGGTTCAGTGCAGAGCCTGAGCGAGGTGTGGGAGCTGGCATTGCCAGCGATGGCAACACCGCTGAATCCAGATCAGGCCCCCAACCCCGCCGTCGTCCGTACTCGCCCCTCGACCCGGCGCTTGAGCCGCCGCTGTTCGATCAGCAGGCGCGAACCCTTGCCGGCATTGGCACGCCCCCAGTCTTCGAGCAGTTCCAGGCAGGAGTGGTCGATGTAGCTGAGGTTGGCCAGCGGCACATGCAGGGTGGTCGCGGGTGGAATGCCTTCAAGCACCTGGGCCAGCGCGGGCACCTTGAGAAAGGTCGCCGCGCCGCTCAAACGCAGTTCCAGATGGCCCGGTTGGTCCAGGCTGACCACGCTGATCTTCAGGCGTGCGGCCTTGAGCGCCAGCTTCAGTAGCGTCAGGGCAAAACCGAGCAACACACCGGTGAGCAGGTCGGTGAAGATGATCGCCAACGCCGTCGCCGCATACGTGAACATCGGCATGCGTCCATAACGGCCCAGCCCGCGAAAGGCCTTGAAGTCCACCAGCTTGACCCCGGTATACACCAGCACACCTGCCAGGCTCGCTACCGGAATCTGCTGCAGCACGCTGCTCAACACCACCACGAAGGCCAGTAACCAGACGCCATGCAGGATTGCCGACAAGCGAGTCTGCGCACCGGCCTGGACGTTGGCCGAACTGCGCACGATCACCCCGGTCATCGGTAGCGCACCGAGTACACCGCAAAGCATGTTGCCCAACCCCTGAGCCGACAATTCACGGTCAAAATCCGAACGCTGGCCGTTATGCATGCGATCGACCGCAGCGGCAGAGAGCAGGGTTTCGGCGCTGGCGATAAAGGCCAGGGCGAAGGCGGCGACCAACAGGTTCGGGTCGGCGAGATTGAGCAGGTCAGCCGGGCGCAGCCAGTCGATGGCTTCGCTGAGATTCGCCGGCACTTCGACCCGGTTCACTGGCAGCGTCAGCCAGATGCTGATCGCAGTCATCAAGGCCACGCCAAGCAAGGCCCCCGGAACGAAACGCAGCGACTGCGGGCGCAAGCGTTCCCAACCCCACATGATGGCGATGGTGCCCAGCCCAAGCGCACCGGCCTGCCAGCCATTGCCCGGGCGCTCCAGTGGCAGTGCCTGGCCCAGGGTTGCCGGAAAGCCTAACAGGTTGGCCAGGCCCGAGGGCTGCGGGGCGCTGTCGAACATCACGTGCACCTGGGACAAAACAATCAGCACACCGATCCCCGCGAGCATGCCGTACACCACCGCTGGCGCCGTTACCCGGAACCAGCAGCCCAGGCGCAAACGCCCGGCGAGCAGTTGCAACAGGCCGGCCAACAGCAGGATCGGGCCAAGCATCGCCACACCATGCTGGCGCACCAACTCGAACACCAGCACCGCCAGGCCGGCCGCCGGGCCGCTGACCTGCAACGGCGAGCCGGCCAGCCAGCCAACCACGATACCGCCGACAATCCCAGTGATCAGGCCTTTGGCCGGCGGCATGCCCGAGGCAATGGCGATACCCATGCACAAGGGCAAGGCAACCAGAAACACCACCACCGAGGCCAGCAATTCACGCGGCAATGCCGCTTTTACTTGTGTCGTGTTCACCGTGTCACTCCTTCTCTCACGTTTGATGGCCATTCCAATGGCCGCTGGTACACCCCCTGACACGCGCGCAGGCGCGCACCGCCAGCACAGTGCCGGCAAGGCCGTCAGGGAAATTCAAGGCAGCCGATGACCAAGGCCGCACCCGTCAGGTGCAGCCGTCAATCAGCGTTTTGGGGTGTCAGGGACGCTTAGTAGCGTCCTCTCGGGGTTGCGCAGGGGATCGGCTGGCCTTCGGCAAGCGGCAGGAAGCTGTCGCTTGCCGCATCGTAGGCTTCGACCTGGCTGGTTTCGATGTCGTAGATCCAGCCGTGGATAAACAACTGGCCAGCCGCCAGGCGCGAGGCCACCGACGGATGGGTGCGCAGGTGGTGCAGCTGGGCGATGACGTTTTCCTTGGTCAGCACCTGCATGGTTTCATGCTCGCTGCCACAGGAGCAGTTGTCTTCGACCACCGTGCGGGCAACTTCGGCATGGCGCAGCCAGGCCTTGACCGTCGGCATCTTCTCCAGGCTCTGCGGGTTGAGCACCGCGCGCATGGCACCGCAATCGGAGTGTCCGCAGACAATGATGTGGTGCACGCCCAGGGCCAGCACGGCGTATTCGATGGCGGTGGACACACCGCCGTTCATCTGCCCGTAAGGTGGCACGACGTTACCGACGTTGCGGGTGACGAACAGGTCGCCAGGGGAGCTCTGGGTGATCAGCTCGGGCACGATGCGCGAGTCGGCACAGGTGATGAACATCGCACGGGGCGTTTGTGCGGTGGCGAGTTTCTTGAACAGCTCCTGCTGCTCGGGAAAAACGTCATGATGGAACCGCAGAAAGCCGTCGACGATATGCTTCAGGGCAGCATCGGCGCTCTCGGCTGGGGCTTCCGGGACGGCCTTGGATGGGTCCTTGACGGGCATGATTCATCCTCTTTGACGGTTTTAGGTTAAGTCCATTTTACCGGGTTGATGATTCAAACGGCGTATGACAGTTGGATGAAATACGCGCGCCAACAATCACATCCGTTGTTGGCTGAATTCCTACGCTACTCGGCGAAACTTAACTCAAACTGAATTGCGAGGCTCTAGTACGGGCGTTCCAGAGATTCAAAGAGTTGTCCGGATAATATCAAAAAAACATTAATGGCCAATACCCATTATTGAAAATCAGAGCAGTGACATCTGCCCGCCAGGAGGGCAAAACGCACTGCAATCAAGCGCGTAGCCTTCGCGCCGGTTCAGCCCCAGGCGGCGGATCGCCTTGCTGAAGCGTTGCGCCAGCAACTCGGCAAATACCCCTTCACCGCGCATGCGCGCACCAAAGCGGCTGTCGTACAACTCACCGCCGCGGCTCTGGCGGATCAGGCTGAGCACATGATTGGCCCGTTGCGGATAATGGTCCTGCAGCCACTGCTCGAACAGCGGCGCCACCTCCAGCGGCAGACGCAGCATCATGTAGGCAGCGCTCAGTGCCCCATTGGCTTTGGCGGCCTCGAGCAGGTGCTCCAGTTCACTGTCATTGATCATCGGGATCATTGGCGAACACAACACGCCCACCGGAACACCGGCCTCAGTCAGCACCCGGATCGCCCGCAGCCGTGCCTTGGGCGCTGCCGCCCGCGGCTCGAGGGTGCGCTTGAGTTCGTCGTCCAGGGTGGTCAGGCTGATCATCACCTGCACCAGACGCTGCCGGGCCAGTTCGGCGAGCAGGTCCAGGTCACGCAAAATCAGTGAGCCCTTGGTGACGATGGTGACCGGGTGGCGATAACGCAGCAGCACCTCCAGCAGGCGCCGGGTCAGCTGTTGCTCGCGTTCGATGGGTTGATAGGGGTCAGTGTTGGACCCCAGGTTGATCGGCGCGCAGATATAGCCAGGCTTGCTCAATTGCTGTTCGAGCACAGCAGCGGCGTTGGTCTTGGCGATCAGCTTGGTTTCGAAGTCCAGCCCGGGCGACAGGTCCCAGTAGGCGTGACTGGGCCGGGCATAGCAGTAGATGCAACCATGCTCGCAGCCGCGATAGGGATTGATCGAACGGTCGAAGGGCAGGTCGGGCGAGTTGTTGCGGGTGATGATGCTCTTGGCGGTTTCGCTGCGCACTTCGGTGCCCTGGGTCAGGGGCACTTCCTGGTACCAGCCGTCGTCCTCGGCCACCGAACGGTTGGGGGCGAAGCGGTTGTGGGGGTTGCTGGCGGTGCCACGACCGCGCAGGGGAGCTGGAGCAACCATGGTGCACCTATACTGTTTTTTTATACAGTACACCACTCAAAAACGTTGATCCAGCACCGTTGGGCAGGCTCAGCCGGCGATCAGGCCGTACCAGCGCAAGAATGGCAGCGCGCTGGAAGGGCGCTTGAGGAAGGCCTCGACGCCGGTCTGAATGGGACGCGCAACGCCAGGCGCAAACACCTCATCCTGCAGCTCGCGACCGGTTTGCCGATTGAGCAGACCTTCCTGTTCAAATCGACTGAACAGATCGAAGGCATAGACGTTCGCCCAGAGATAGCCGAAGTAGCCCGCGTCATAGCCGTCAACCAGGTAATCGAAGGCATGCAATGGGCGCTCAAAGTCAGCCAGCGGCCAGGCCCCCGCCTCAATGAAGCTGTCTTCAACCTTTTTCTGGACACTACGACCATCTTCCGGATTGCCATGCAAGTCTAGATCGAACAATGACTTGGCCAGTTCGACCGCCAGCTTCGGACGCTCCTGCGCCTGCAGTTGATCCAGGAAAGTCTGCATCGCTTGGACCGTCAGCGGTTCGCCAGTCTGGTAGTGAGCGGATATACCCGCCAGATACTGCGCCGACCAGCACCAGCGCTCCAGCAATTGGCTGGCAATCTCGACACCACCAGGGCCCAGATTCAGTATATTACCCAGGTGATAGTTCGAAGTGCGGACCATGAGGTGGTGTAGGCAATGACCGAACTCGTGAAACAGCTTGCGCAGGTCCAGATGAGTCAGCAGCGGCGGCACATCACCCTGGCCGGCGGCAACATTGGTAAACAATGCTGCGGCACTCTTGTGATACTTGCCTTCGGCGTCGATGTGCCGATTCCAGACGTAATAAGTCCAGGCCCCTTCAGGCGACTTGCCGTCCCTGCCGATTGCGTCGATGTACAGATATCCCAGTAAAGCGTGATCTTGCACTACTTCAAACACACGAACATCGGGATCCCAGGTAGAAACTGCCTGTGCCTCAGTCAGCACCAAACCAAAGAGCTTGTGGGCCAGGTCTACCAATGCCTTTAAAACCGTATCCAGAGAGAAGCAGGCCCGCACATCGTCCTCTGACAATCGCAACGGTGTGTGGTCTTTCTGCTTGCGCATGAAGGCAACATCCCAAGGCTGAATGGGAGCCAGCCCTTGTTGCTGCGCCGCACTTTGCAGACGCTGCCTTTCCCGCTCCAGCCCCGGTCGAGCCTGGCGGACCAGGTCTTTAAGGAAAGCCAAAACCTGTTCCGCAGATGCGCCCCCTTTGAGCTGCAGGTTGTACTGGGGAAAGGTGTCAAAGCCGAGTAAACGTGCCTTTTTCTGCTTGGCTTGCGCCAACGCCTGAAACACACCGGCATTATCGAGGGCAGGGTCAGGATTGGCGCCACGGGTCAGATATGCCCGATAGACTTTCTCACGCAGATCCCGGTCCTGCGCATGTTCGATAATTGCCAGGTAGAGTGGCTCTTCGAGGGTAACTAGCCACCCGTTCAGGTTCCTGCTTTTTGCCGACGCCGCCATTGCGGCCTTGTCCAGTTCGGAAACTCCCTGCAGTCGCTGCTCATCCATGAGGTGCAAGCTCCAGTCATTGCTGGAGCGGGAAATGTTTTCGGAAAACGTCTTCTGCAACGCGCTGATCTGCCGTTCGAGCATCTGCAAGATTTCACGGCCCTCGAGGTTCAAGTGTACCCCTGATAGGCGAAACGATGTGATCGTTCGTTGCAACGCCGCTTTGCTTTGCCAATCAAGGTTCAGACCATGAGGGCTGCCGGCGAGACGCTCGTACAAACTCAGCAGTTCTACGTTTTGCAGCTTTTCCACGAAGTAGGCTTGTGCCAGATCCCAGCATTGATAGGCAACTTTCTGCCACTCACCTGGGCGATTGATCAGGGGCGCGATGTTGTACAAGGTGTTGTTCAGGCGGGCGTCCAGTGCATCAACCGCCAGCACCAGATCATCCCAGGTGGGAAGTGCACGTTGGTGCGCAATGATGATACTCAGCGCAGCACGGTTATCGGCGATCACCTGCTCGATTGCAGGTTGCAGATGTTCGATACGCACTGCAGCGTAATCGATCGGTTCGTCATGACGCAGTAAGGGGTTAACGGTACTCATAACAAGTTCCAGAGAGCGGGGTTGGGCCCGCTACTCTGGATTGCAGCTAACGCTCGCTGGTGCCAACTAAATAGCACCCAAGGCACCACGCGCCCTTACTCAGCCGGTTTCTTCAGCTTCGGATTAGGGAAGAACTGCACCGTCTGCACCGTGGTCGCGGCAGGTTTCACCTCGACCCTGTTGACCCGGGTGCCCAACTCCTTGGGCACCGACAGCCCCTGTTCGTTAAGGGTGTCGGAAAACCCGCAGGCCACGCACTCACGGTGCGGAACGCTGTCTTCGCTCCACATCATCAGTTTGTCCGGCTCGCTGCACGCCGGGCAGACCGCCCCGGCGATAAAGCGTTTTTTCGTTATCACAGGCCCATCACTCATGCCGCCACTTCCTCACTCAAGCCGCTATGGCGCAAGAGTGCATCGATTGATGGCTCGCGGCCACGGAAGTCGACGAACAGCAGCATCGGCTCCTGGGAACCACCACGGGCCAGGATCGCTTCGCGGAACGCGCGACCGGTGTCGGCATTGAGCACGCCTTCTTCTTCAAAGCGCGAGAAGGCGTCGGCCGACAGTACTTCAGCCCACTTGTAGCTGTAGTAACCGGCTGCATAACCACCGGCGAAGATATGCGCAAAGCTGTTGGGGAAGCGGTTGTACGCCGGTGGGCGCATGACCGAGACCTCGTCGCGGATGCCTTCGAGCACTTGCAGTACACCGCGGCCGTCGCCGTGGCTGGCGTGCAGTTCGAAGTCGAACAGCGAGAATTCCAGCTGGCGGACCATCATCAGCCCGGACTGGAAGTTCTTCGCCGCCAGCATCTTCTCGAGCAAATCCTGGGGCAGGGCTGCGCCAGTTTCGTAGTGAGCGGAAATCAGCGCCAGGCCTTCAGGCTCCCAGCACCAGTTTTCCATGAACTGGCTCGGCAGCTCGACCGCATCCCAGGCCACACCGTTGATACCGGAAACACCGGCATGCTCGATACGGGTCAGCAGGTGATGCAGGCCATGGCCGAACTCGTGGAACAGGGTGGTGACTTCGTCATGGGTCAGCAACGCCGGCTTGCCAGGGGCGGCCGGGGTGAAGTTGCACACAAGGTTGGCCACCGGGCTCTGCAATTGGCCGTCAGCAGTCAGGCGACGGTCGCGGGCGCCGTCCATCCAGGCACCGCCGCGCTTGTTGGCACGGGCATAGAGGTCGAAGAAGAAGCGCCCGACGTGCTGGCCGTGCTCCTTGATTTCGAACAGGCGTACGTCCGGATGCCAGCTATCGAAGCCCTTGAGCTCGGCAATCTCGATGCCGTACAGGCGCTGGACGATGGTGAACAGGCCGGTCAGCACCTTGTCGATCGGGAAGTAGGCGCGCAGGGTTTCCTGGGAAACGCTGTAGCGCTGTTCACGGAGTTTTTCCCCGTAGAAACCGCTGTCCCAGCTTTGCAGGTCCGGGCACCCCTGCTCGGCGGCATAGGCCTTGAGCTGGGCCAGGTCCTGTGTGGCAAACGGCTTGCTGCGCTTGGCCAGGTCACGCAGGAAGCTCAGCACCTGATCGCTGGACTCGGCCATCTTGGTCGCCAGGCTCAGCTCGGCGAAGTTCTGGTAGCCCAATAGCTGAGCCAGTTCCTGACGCAGGTCGAGGATCTCGCCCATCACCGGACCGTTGTCGAACTGGCCGGCGTTAGGGCCCTGATCAGAGGCGCGGGTGCAGTAGGCGGCGTAGATTTCTTCGCGCAGGGCGCGGTCTTCAGCGTAGGTCATCACCGCGTAGTAGCTGGGGAATTCCAGGCTGATCAGCCAGCCATCGAGGCCCTTGGCCTGGGCGGCGGCAGCCATCTGTGCCTTGGCCGAGTCCGTCAGGCCGGCCAGCGCCGCTTCGTCGGTGACGTGCTTGGTCCAGGCCTGGGTGGCGTCCAGCAGCTGGTTGGAGAAGCGGCTGCCCAGTTCGCTGAGCTTGCTCTGAACTTCGGCATAACGTTGTTGCTTATCGGCCGGCAGGTCGATACCCGACAGGCGGAAGTCACGCAGGGCGTGTTCGAGAATTGTCTTTTGCGCCACATCGAAGCCGGCGGCTTCGGGGCTGGCGATCAACGCTTCATAGGCCTGGAACAGCTCGCGGTTCTGGCCCATTTCGGTGGCGTAGGCGCTCAACGCCGGCAGGCAGGCCTCGTAGGCTTCACGCAGTTCGGCGCTGTTGCACACGGCATTGAGGTGGCTGACCGGGCTCCAGGCGGCGCCCAGGCGGTCGTTGAGTTCGTCCATGGCCAGGATCAGGCCGGCCCAGCTTGGGTGCTTGCCCTGAGCCTGGAGGATGTCGGCAATGGCTTTACGGTTGTCGGCCAGGATCTGTTCAATCGCCGGCTGCACATGCTCGGCACGGATCGCCGAGAAGGGCGGCAAGTCATAAGACTGCAGAAGCGGGTTGTTCGCACTCACGGTTAAACACCTTGGCAGAAGAAACACTTCCCCATCTTAATTACAATCGACGCCGACCGCAGCCCTATCCATACCAAAGAGAATTCCTATCATGGCCATCCGTAGCTTCCAGCATCACACTCCCAGGCTTGGCGAGCGTGCCTTTGTCGACCGCAGTGCCGTGGTGCTGGGCGATGTCGAGATCGGCGCCGACAGCTCGGTGTGGCCATTGACGGTGATCCGCGGCGATATGCAGCGCATCCGCATCGGCGCGCGCACCAGTGTCCAGGACGGCAGCGTGCTGCACATCACCCATGCCGGGCCGTTCAACCCGGATGGTTTCCCGCTGCTGATCGGCGATGAAGTAACCATTGGTCACAAAGTCATGCTCCATGGCTGCACCCTGGGCAACCGCATCCTGGTCGGCATGGGCAGCACCATCATGGATGGTGCCATCGTCGAAGACGAAGTGATCATCGGCGCCGGCAGCCTGGTGCCTCCGGGCAAGCGCCTGGAAGGCGGTTTTCTCTATGTCGGCAGCCCGGTCAAGCAGGCCCGCGCCCTGACCGAGAAGGAGCGCGCGTTCTTCCCCTACAGCGCCGGCAACTACGTCAAACTCAAGGATCAGCACCTGGCCGAAGGCTACCACCTGCCCGAGTGAACCTGTCCACAGCCCTATTCGAGACTGCCATGCACCAGCAAAACATCCTCTTCGACCTCGACGGTACTCTGACCGATCCGCGATTGGGCATCACCCGCTCGATCCAGTACGCACTGGCCAAGCTCGGCATCGACGAGCCGGACCTGACGCGCCTGGAACACTTCATCGGCCCGCCGCTGCTGCAGGCATTCATGCAGTTCTATGCTTTCGATGAAGCCAAGGCCTGGGACGCGGTGAATTTCTACCGGGAGCGCTTCAAGGTCACCGGCCTGTACGAAAACCAGGTGTTCGACGGCGTCAGCGAACTGCTCGAATCCCTGCAAGGGCAGGGGCGCACCTTGTACATTGCCACCTCCAAACCCTGGGAGTTTGCCCGCGAGATCGCCCGCCATTTCGATTTCGCCAAGCACTTCAAGGTGATCTACGGCAGCGAGCTGGACGGCACCCGCACCAACAAGGTCGAACTGATCCGCCACCTGCTGGCCGAGGAAGCCCTGGACCCGGCGCAAACCCTGATGATCGGCGATCGCAAGCACGACCTGATCGGGGCGCACAGCAACGGCCTGGAAGCGGTAGCGGTCGGCTATGGCTTTGGCAGCCATGAAGAGCTGACGGCGCAACAGCCGGCTTATCACTTTACGACCGTGAACCAGTTGCACCAGGCGTTTCAGCGCAGCTGAGAAACCGATCGCGGGTCAAGTCGAGTCGCCGCGCCGCCGCTCCTGTAGGAGCGGGCTTGACCCGCGATGCTTTTCAGCGCCTGCTGGCGTTGTTTGATTGGCAGCCGCCCCAAGGCTTCTACCCGTTGGTAGAACACCTGCCAATCGCCACCCACCTCGACAAACAGCTGTGCAAACGCCGGTACCCACTGGTCATACAGGCCAAAGGGCAGCAATTTGGCATTGTTCATCGGGGCATTGATCCAGGCGTCATAACGCCCGCGCCCGCCCCATTGGCTATCGCGCAAGGTTCGATACTCACCGCGCAGGCGTTCGAACTCAGCCTGCTTGCCTGCGCGCTTGGCGGCTTCGGTCAGCGGCGCCGCATACAAGGCCTTGAGCCGCTCGCGGCTGGCCAGTACCAGCCCGATGAACTGGTCGCGCTGCCGGCTGCCATCCTCGGCCAGCACCGGCAGCCCCCGCGCCGCGCGCCACTGGCGGGTGCCTTCCTGTTCGACGAAGGTGGCGAAAGACTCATTGAACGCGGTGTCGTCCCGCACATAGAGCCGTTGGTGGGCCAACTCATGGAAGATCACCGTGGCCAGGCGTTCATCGCCCCAGCCGAGCATGGAGCTGAGGATCGGATCGTCGAACCAACCCAGGGTGGAGTAGGCCTCAACACCGCCGACATAGACATCCAGCCCTTGCTGCTTCTGTAATGCCGCTGCCCCGCGCGCCGCGCCCTGCTTGTAATAACCGCGATAGGCGACGCAACCGGCGATCGGGAAGCAATGGGTTTGCGCCTCCAGTGAAAACTCCGGCGTGGCAAATACGTTCCAAACCACGAAGGGCCTGCCAATGTCGGCATACACCCGGTAACTGCGGTTGTCCGGCAGCTTCAGCTGGGCGCTGGCGAAAGCCCGGGCCTGCTCGGCCTTGAGCAGGTGCTGACGCAGTTTGCTGTCGGTGGCCGGATTGGCAACCAGGTCGGCAACCGGCTGGCGCGCCTGCAACAGCTGCCACTGACCGCTGGCCAGTTGCCCGTAGTAACTGACACTGGCACAACCGTTCAGCAGCCCGAAGGCCAGCAAGGGAACCAAGAAGCGCAAAATGTGGTCGAGTGCCCCATGACTTGAGCGCAACAAAAGAAATAGTCGAAGCATTCGCGTCCCGTCATTCGCTCAAGTACCCATCAGCTTCAAGACTATCCTGCCCGGCTGGAGTTTTACCATGCGTACACTGCTTGTCATCAGCGGTATTGTGCTTCTGTCCGGCTGCGCCGGCCTGCCTGCCCCCGACCCCAACCAGGCCTGGATCGACCTCGCATCAGGCCAGGACGACACCCTGCATGCCGTGGAAGTGGACGAGCGCGCCTGGGCCGACAAACGCTATTTCGAAGTACCGCCAGGCAGTCATGAGCTGACCGTGCGCTACCTGTTCCCGGTCAATCCAAGCAATATCGGCCCGGTCGACGAGCCGCTGTGGCGTGATTGCCAGCTGCATGTGAAGTTCAAGCATTTCAACGCCGGCCAGCGCTATCAGCTTGAGGCCGGCAGCATCGGTTTCCGCCCTTGGGCCAAGCTCTATGACGAACAGCGCAATGTGGTCGGCAAAGGCCTGCCGGCGGGCTGCCAGCGTACCTGAAGGCGTGAATGGCGCTATGCTTATGCTTTGTAGCCCGCACGCCGGAGTTCGCCATGCGCCAGCCTATGATGCTGCTCGCAATCAGTACCCTGGGAGCTTGCGCCAGCCCCCTGCCCCCTGTGGACAACAAGCAGGCCTGGGTCGACCTTTACACCATCACACCGGGCAAAGTGGTGATGGCCGAGCGGCTTGACGGAAAGCGCCTGACTGATGGTCGGTTCTTTCAGGTTACACCCGGTGCCCACGAGCTGGTGGTGAGGTTCGATTATGAAATCTATTCCGGTGGGTTCAGTACCGACCCGACCGAGCGCACCTGCTACCTGACGATCAAGTTCGCTCACTTCAAGGCAGGGCAGCGCTACCGTCTGGAAGCCCGCGCCCCAGCCATGCAGCCCAGCGCCTACCTCTATGACGCCCAGCGCAACGTCGTGGCCGAAGAGTCGAACGACGTGTTCTGCACACCCTGACGCCTAGCGATCATTGTTCTGGTAGATGATCTTCTTGGTGCCGTTTTCGCAGCTGCCGACCACCATGTTCTGGTCTTTGACTTCATCATTGCTGACGATTTCCAGGGTGTAGGAACTCACGTTGTTAGCCTGGATCTTGGCTTCGATCTCAGCCTTGAGCTCTTCACAGTCTTTCGTCGCGGCCAGCGCGGACGTTGCCAGCAGCGAAGCCAGCACAGCGATTGCAACACGGATCATGGAACAGCTCCTTGTGACAGCAGACGTTTTAGCGACCCTCATTTGACCACAACAAGCGCACTACGGTTCTGCCTTAGCTCAGCAGCATCGCGTCCAGGCTGACCCTCGACGCGGGACGGATTACAACGCCTGGCATTGATTCCTGCAGATGTGCCCATACAGAGCTAGAAAGGCCGTTGGATTATTTCGGCCAATCGACTGCCCTGGAGGCTCAAACGCCCATGAAGCAACTTGCGGATATCAAGATCTCTACCCTTGACCTGGTGCCGGTACGTGCCGACAGCGGCCCAGCGCAGTCTCTACGCAACTCCCTGGACCTGGCGCAACACGTCGAAAAATTCGGCTACAACCGCTTCTGGGTGGCCGAGCACCACAACATGGACGGCATCGCCAGCTCCGCAACTTCAGTGCTGCTCAGCTACCTGGCCGGTGGTACGTCAACCATTCGTGTGGGCGCCGGCGGGGTGATGCTGCCCAACCATGCACCGCTGGTGATCGCCGAACAGTTCGGCACCCTGGCCAGCCTGTATCCCGGGCGTATCGACCTGGGCCTGGGCCGCGCGCCGGGCTCCGACCAGATGACGGCCCGCGCGCTACGCCGCGAACGCTCTGGCAGTGCCGACGATTTCCCCGATGATGTCGAAGAACTGGTGCGCTACCTGGGGCCGCGCACGCCCGATCAGAAGGTCATCGCCGTACCCGGGTACGGTACCGAGGTGCCCATCTGGTTGCTGGGTTCGAGCTTGTTCAGCGCGCAACTGGCCGGCATGCGCGGTTTGCCCTACGCCTTCGCCTCGCATTTCGCTCCGCGTTACCTGCACGAAGCGATTCGCGTGTACCGCAACCACTTCCAGCCTTCGGCCGTGCTCGACAAGCCCTACGTTATGCTCGGCGTGCCGCTGGTGGCTGCCGAGACGGATGAACAGGCTGATTACCTGGCCACCTCGGTGTATCAGCGCATCCTCGCCCTGATGCGCGGGCAAAGCCTGGTGCAGCGTCCGCCGGTAGCGACCATGGACGGCCTGTGGCTGCCCCATGAGCGTGAAGCGGTGGGCAGTTTCCTTGGCCTGGCGATGGTCGGGAGCCCGCAGAAGATCCGCGCCAAGCTTGAGGTGTTGCTGGAGCAGACCGAGGCGGATGAGCTGATCTTTACCTGCGACCTGTATGAGCATGCGGACCGGATTCGGTCGTATGAGCTGCTTGCCCAAACGGTTTTGGGCAGCTGAAAGCCCTATCGCGGGGCAAGCCCGCTCCTACGTTGGAGCGGGCTTGCCCCGCGATGGCTTCAACACAGTCACCCGCGCTTGTAGACGATTTCCTTGGTGCCGCCTTCGCAGCTACCCACGACCTTGCCATCCGCGGCTGCGCCCTTATCGACGATTTCCAGGGAATAGCCGCTGACACCCTTGGCATCGAGCTTGGCGGCTATTTCAGCCTTGAGTTCTTCACACGGCTTGCCAGCAGCCAGCGCAGTACCCGCCAACGTCATCAAACCAATCGCTACTACCAACTTCTTCATCGATCGCTTTCCTTGTTCAGATCAAAATAGAGAAGGGCGCCAGGCAGGCCGGGCGCCTCAGGACTGTGTAACGCAATTGACCCGCACAAGCCAGTATCACCGCTTCAGCTGTTGACGATGCGAAAACCCACCTTGAGCGTGACCTGAAAATGCGCGGCCTTGTTGTCCTTGATATGGCCACGGGTATCGACCACCTCGAACCACTCAAGATGCTTGATGCTCTTGCCTGCCTCGGCCAGGGCGTTGTTGATCGCCTCTTCAATGGAGGTAGGCGAGGAGCCGACGAGTTCGATTTTCTTGTAGGTGTGGTGATCAGACATGGGCAATCTCCTTTTTGAATGTCAGATAGAGCCTAGCAGCGCTGGGCTGTTTTACCTGCGAAGGGTAAATGCCACTAAAAGTTCGACTGCACTTTCTCAACACCCTGTAGTCGGAATCTACACAGCTCAACTCAACCTTGAAGGAGAGTCACCATGGCCAACACCTCGCTGCGTAAAGCTTCACTGCAAAGCATGGAAGCGGAAATCGAAAGCCTGCTCAAGTCACTGGAAAGCCTCAAGGACGATGCCTCGGATGAGTCGCGCAAAACCCTGAAGGCGCTCAAGAGCAATGCCGAGAATGCCCTGCGCCATTCACGCCACCTGCTCAGCGATGCCTACGAAGAAGTCAAAACCAAAACCCGCGAGACCAGCCTGGCGACCCGCGACTATGCCCAGGAACACCCGTGGACCACCGCCGGTGTCGCTGTCGGTGCCCTCGGCTTGCTGGCGGCGTACCTGCTGTGCAGACGCGGTAACTAAGCGGCCTGGCGCGCAAGTTCCGCGCGCAACCAGCCAGCCAATTGCTCGGCGCGCCCATCTGCGGCGCGTCGCGGCACCCACAGGGCCAGCGCCGCCTGGGTTTCACAAAACCCCCAGGGCGCAGCCAGGCGCCCGCCACGCAAGTCATCAGCGACCAGCGGCTGCGGCGCTATCGCCACCCCCAGCCCCGCCACTGCCGCCTCCAACAAGTAATACAGATGCTCGAAATCCTGCCCATAGCGCAGCGCCTGGGGGTCGATACCCTGCTGCACGGCCCAGTTTGGCCAGGCTTGTGGGCGCGAGGTGGTCTGCAGCAGCGTTTCCGCCAGTAGCGCCTGCGCAGGCGCCCGCTGCAAGCGGTTGAACCCGGGAAAGTGCGGGCTGAGCACCGGGCCGATGCGCTCTTGGGCCAGCACGTGCACCTGCATATCCGCAGGCCACGGCGGCTCGGCAAACACCAGTAGCGCATCCAGCCCGGGGCGGCGCGGGTCGAGATCACCTTCACCGGCGGACAGGTGCAGGCGCAGTTCTGGCAAGTCCGCCTTGAGCCGGCCCAGTCGCGGGATAAACCAGCGCGCCAGCAGGCTGCCGGAGCAACCGAGGACAAACGGCGCATCGGCGCTGCTCTGGCTGATTTCTGCACAAACCCCGCGCAAGCGCTCAAAAGCATCGCTGCTGGCATCGCGCAGGCGCACGCCGGCATCTGTGAGTTTAAGGCCGCGTCCTTCTTTGACGAACAGCGCCACGCCAAGATGCTCTTCAAGCACCTTCAACTGGCGGCTCACTGCGCCATGAGTAACATGCAGCTGCTCGGCTGCCTGGCTGACACTGTTGAGCCGGGCGGTGGCTTCAAAGGCCCGAAGGGCATTGAGGGGAGGCAGGTCCTGGCGCATAACGTGTGAGTTTTCCTGACATGTTGTCGCAATCTTATCGGTTTTCAGCTGCGCGTGTCGTGGTTAGAGTAAAGCCATTGACGACTTAACTACCGCCCTGGAGCGACCCATGACCCAGACCAACTTCCGCGCCGGCCCTGATGCCAATGGCCTGTTTGGCGCATTCGGCGGCCGCTACGTGGCAGAAACCCTGATGCCGCTGGTGCTGGACCTTGCCCGCGAGTACGAAGCGGCCAAGGCCGACCCGCAGTTCCTCGAGCAACTGGCGTACTTTCAGCGCGACTACATCGGCAGGCCCAACCCGCTGTACTTCGCCGAACGCCTGACCGAACACTGCGGTGGCGCGAAGATCTTCTTCAAGCGTGAAGAGCTCAACCACACCGGCGCGCACAAGGTGAACAACTGCATCGGCCAGGTGCTGCTGGCCAAGCGCATGGGCAAGAAACGCCTGATCGCCGAAACCGGCGCCGGCATGCACGGCGTGGCCACTGCCACCGTCGCCGCGCGTTTCGGCCTGCCTTGCGTGATCTACATGGGCGCCACCGACATCGAACGCCAGCAGGCCAACGTGTTCCGCATGAAGTTGCTGGGCGCCGAAATCGTCCCGGTAACCGCCGGCACCGGCACCCTCAAGGACGCGATGAACGAGGCCCTGCGCGACTGGGTCACCAACGTCGACGACACCTTCTACCTGATTGGCACTGTAGCCGGCCCGCACCCGTACCCGGCAATGGTCCGCGACTTCCAATCGATCATCGGCAAAGAGACCCGCGAACAGCTGCAGGCCAAGGAAGGGCGCCTGCCCGACAGCCTGATCGCCTGCGTCGGCGGCGGCTCCAACGCCATGGGCCTGTTCCACGACTTCCTCGATGACGCCAGCGTGCAAATCATCGGCGTTGAAGCCGGGGGCCATGGCGTCGACACCGACAAGCATGCCGCCAGCCTCAACGGTGGCGTACCGGGCGTACTGCACGGCAACCGCACCTACCTACTGCAGGATGCCGACGGCCAGATCACCGACGCCCACTCGATTTCCGCCGGCCTCGACTACCCCGGCATCGGCCCTGAACACGCCTGGTTGCACGAAGTGAAGCGGGTCGAATACGTCAGTATCACCGACGACGAAGCCCTGGCCGCGTTCCACACCACCTGCCGCCTGGAAGGCATCATTCCGGCCCTGGAAACCTCCCATGCCCTGGCCGAAGCGATCAAACGCGCGCCGACCTTGCCCAAGGATCACCTGATGGTGGTGTGCCTGTCCGGGCGCGGCGACAAAGACATGCAAACCGTGATGAGCCATATGGCTGCCCAGGAGAAACAGGCATGAGCCGTCTTGAACAACGCTTCGCCGAGCTGAAGGCCGAAGGCCGCTCGGCACTGGTCACCTTCATCACTGCTGGCGACCCAGGCTACGACGCCTCGCTGCAAATTCTCAAAGGCCTGCCCGCCGCTGGCGCCGACGTGATCGAGCTGGGCATGCCGTTCACCGACCCGATGGCCGACGGCGTGGCGATTCAGCTCGCCACCCTGCGCGCCCTGGAGGCCGGCCAGACCCTGGCAAAGACCTTGCAGATGGTGGGCGAGTTCCGCGTCGACAACCAGACCACGCCGATCGTGCTGATGGGTTACTACAACCCGATCCACCGCTTTGGCGTCGAGGCCTTCGTTGCCCAGGCCAAGGCAGTGGGCGTGGATGGCCTGATCATCGTCGACCTGCCACCGGAGCATGACGCCGAGCTGGCCACCCCGGCCCAGGCCGCGGGTATCGACTTCATCCGCCTGACCACCCCGACCACCGATGACGTGCGCCTGCCACGCGTGCTGGAGCGCAGCTCGGGCTTTGTCTACTACGTGTCGGTTGCCGGTGTGACCGGTGCCGGCTCCGCGACGACCGAACACGTCAGCAGTGCCATCGAGCGCCTGCGTCGCCACACCGACCTGCCGATCAGCGTCGGCTTCGGTATCCGCACCCCGGAGCAAGCCGCGGCAATTGCCAAACTGTCGGATGGTGTCGTGGTCGGTTCGGCGCTGGTCGACAAGATTGCCACTGCCAAGACTGCCGAGCAGGCCGTGGGTGATGTGCTTGAGCTGTGCTCGGCACTGGCCCAGGGTGTGCGAGGTGCGCGCAAGGCTTGATACCTGTGGGAGCGGGCTTGCCCCGCGATTGCGGTCCATCAGACAGATCGCAATCGCGGGGCAAGCCCGCTCCTACCCCGGAGCCGTAAACTACTTGAAGATCGAAAGATCCAAAGGCCGCACCGCCCCCATCCAGATCGCATGATCACGATGATCGGCCAGTTCATCGCCGGTCAGCGGATGCAGAAACACCACCAACCCTCGGCGATACAACGCCAGCCAGGGCAACACCACCCCCACCACCTCAGGCCCGAACGCCAGTTGGCAGCTCCAGTCCGGATGCGGCCCGACCGGCTTCTGATGCATGCGCCCCATGGTCACCGGAAACAGCCGCGCGGCTTCTTCACACAGTTGCCGGGCCTGCTCCATGGTGCTGGCGTCATAGTAGATATGGGCGTGATAGCCTTTGATCCTTTGCACGAAAACTCCTGAATTACAACGAACCCGCAGGGTCTACACGGGTCAAATGATCACCCGCTGCCAATGGAGTGATCTGGTGAAAAATGCCGAAACCCCAGCGTTCAAACTGGTCCTGCTGGGAGGTTTGAGCAGCCTGGGCAGCGCCCTGATGGCCGAATTGCTCAAGCGCCAGCATGAGGTGATCGCCGTGGTCGATAACCTCAACAGCCTGGCGCCACGCCCCGGCTTGCACTTCAAGACTGGCGGCCTGGACAACCCCGATCAGGCCGAGCAAAGCGTGGCCGGTGGCTCGGCAGTGGTCTGCCTGCTGCCTGCACTGGCGCCCGACGACTTTGCCGCACAACTGCGCATGAGCCAGGCGCTGATCGCAGGTATGACCCGCACCACTATACGCCGGCTGTTGCTGGTGGGCGATTTCAGCGTGCTCGATCAGGGCGAAGGGCACAGCGAGCAGCAACGGGCCTGTGCCGACCAGATCGTCGACCTGTTGCAACGCAGCCCGCTGCACTGGACCCTGATCAACAGTCCGCAGCAAGTCGCCGGCCTGGGCATCGAGCACTTTCACCAGACGCATGGCACCCTCGAACCCGGTCTGGCCGAACCACTGCAGCGCCTGGCACGGGTGGCAGCCGCCATGGTCGATGCCCTGGAGCTGAAACTGCACCACGGTGAGCACGTGAACTTTGTCTTCTGACACGGCTTGCACCCGAGCGTCGGACATCGCACCCTGAACAGCTTCTGCCTGCGATAGAGAGTCTTCATGGCCTGGCCTGATCGCCACCGACTGCTGCCGTTTCTCACCTGGCTGCCGCGCCAGACCCGAGCCAGCGCGCGCCGTGATCTGTTGGTGGGTCTGAGCGGGGCGATCCTGGCACTGCCACAATCGATCGCCTACGCCCTGATCGCCGGGCTGCCCGCCGAGTACGGGCTGTACGCGGCAATTGTGCCGGTGATGGTCGCCTGCCTCTGGGGTTCGTCCTGGCACCTGATCTGCGGGCCAACGGCGGCGATCTCCATCGTTCTCTACGCCAGCGTCAGCCCGCTGGCGGTCGCTGGCAGCAGCGACTACATCACCCTGATCCTGCTGCTGACCTTCCTCGCTGGGGTGTTTCAGTGGTTGCTGGGGCTGCTGCGCTTTGGCGCGCTGGTCAATTTTGTCTCGCAATCGGTGGTGCTGGGCTTCACCCTGGGTGCTGCGGTGGTGATCGCGCTTGGACAACTGCCCAACTTGCTGGGGATGAACCTGCCCAGCCAGGCCACGGCCTTGAAGACCCTGCAACACCTGCTGGAGCACGCCGGGGAGGTGGATTGGCCTTCGTTATTGCTCGGCCTGGGCACTGTGCTGCTGGGTGCTGCGGTAAAGATGCTGCGCCCGCGCTGGCCCGGCCTGTTGATAACGTTGACGCTCGCCAGCTTGCTGGCCTGGTCGCTACCAGGGCTATTTGGCCATGTGCAGTTGGTACCCGGCTTCATCGGCCAGTTGCCACCGTTGAGTCCGTTGCCACTGCTGGACCTGGAATTGATCCTGCGTCTGCTGCCCAGCGCCGTGGCGGTCGGCATGCTCGGCCTGGTCACCAGCCTGTCGATTGCCCGCTCGCTGTCATCGCACTCTGAACAGCTCATCGACGCCAATCAGGAGATCCGCGCTCAGGGCCTGTCGAACATGGTCGGCGGATTCTTCTCCGGCTATCTGTCGTCCGGTTCCTTCACCCGCTCCGGGCTCAGCTATGACGCTGGCGCCCGCTCGCCCCTGGCGGGGGTGTTTGCCGCCCTGTGGGTAACCTTGTTTGCGGTGACCGGGGCGGGGTTGATCGCGCATATCCCGATCCCGGCCATGGCTGGCAGTATCCTGCTGATCTGCTGGGGCCTGGTTGATCATCGGGCGATACGTGCGCTATTCCGGGTCAGCCGTTCGGAATTCCTGGTCATGGCCCTGACGGGCGCCGCCACCTTGTTGCTGGAACTGCAAACGGCCATCTACGCCGGGGTGCTGGCGTCGCTGTTCTTTTACCTCAAGCGCACCTCGCGACCACGGGTACAGCAGTCCCGGGAGGGCGATGCCGATGTACTGCGTGTAGGCGGTTCAATCTTCTTTGGCGCCAGTCATTACCTGCAGGTACGCCTGCAACGTTGCCAGGGCCCGCAGGTGGTGATCGATGCGCGGCAGATCAATTTCATCGACTATTCCGGGGTCGACATGCTGCACCGCGAGGCACGACGGCTAGGTCGCGCAGGCGGCAGCCTGACGCTGCAACGGGCGCGCCCGCAAGTGATCGAGGAATTGCACAAACTCGAAGGGGCAGCGAACTGCCCGATCCGCTTCGAGGATTAGCCGCGCGCCAGTTGGCGGCGCAATTCGTTCAGCACCGGGGCGGTGTCGGGACGCACGCCACGCCAGATGAAGAACGCCTCGGCGGCCTGTTCGGCGAGCATGCCCAGGCCATCCAGGACCTTGGCGGCCTTGTGCTCGCTGGCCCAACGGCAGAAAGGCGTCGGCTCCTTGCCATACATCATGTCGTAGCACACGGTGTTACCCGGCTCGATCAGGCTGGCGGAGATGGGCGGCAGCTCACCGGCAAGGCTGGCAGAAGTCGCATTGATGATCAGGTCGACCGGCTCTTCAAGCCAGTCGAAACCGCTGGCAGCCACCGGCCCCAGGTCGGCGAACTCACGGGCCAGTTGTTCAGCTTTTTCCACCGTGCGGTTGGCGATCACCAGCGATGCCGGGTTGTGTGCCAGCAACGGCTCCAGCACCCCGCGCACGGCCCCGCCGGCGCCGAGCAGCAGGATGCGTTTGCCGGTCAGTTGCACACCGGCATTGACGGTAAGATCGCGGACCAACCCGGCGCCATCGGTGTTATCGCCCTGCAGGCTGCCGTCGACCAGCTTGCTCAGGGTGTTCACCGCCCCGGCGCGCTTGGCCCGCGGCGTCAGGCTATCGACCAGGCGATAGGCTTCTTCCTTGAACGGCACAGTGACGTTGGCACCCAGGCCCTGCTTGAAAAAGCCCTGGGCACACATGCTGAAATCATCCAGCGGCGCCAGCAAGGTGCTGTATTCCAACTGCTGGCCGGTCTGGTCGGCGAACAGACGGTGGATCAGCGGCGACTTGCTGTGGCCGATCGGGTTGCCGAATACAACGTACTGGTCCATTCACGCGGTTCCTGGGTCAAGGCCGGGCAGGCCCGGAAAGTTATCCACAGCAGCTCAATGGCTGGTCTTGGCCTCGCCAAGCCAGTCACGATCCTGCAGGAAATACTCGGTCAGGCGCGCTTCTTCGCTGCCTGGCGCGGCCTTCCAATCGTACCCCCAACGCACGTGCGGTGGCAGCGACATCAGGATCGATTCGGTGCGCCCGCCCGATTGCAGACCGAACAGGGTGCCACGGTCGTAGACCAGGTTGAACTCGACATAACGGCCGCGACGGTATTCCTGGAACTCACGCTGCTCGGCGGTGTAGGGCTGATCCTTGCGGCGCTGGACGATCGGCAGGTAAGCCTCGACATAGGCATCGCCAATGGCACGGATGAAGGCAAAGCAGGTATCGAAGTCCCACTCGTTCAGGTCATCGAAGAACAGGCCGCCAATACCCCGTGGTTCGCCGCGGTGCTTGAGGTGGAAGTAGCGGTCGCACCAGGCCTTGTAACGCGGATAGACGTCGGCACCGAAAGGCGCACAGGCGCGCTCGGCAACCCGGTGCCAGTGCACGCAGTCTTCTTCGTTACCGTAGTAGGGCGTCAGGTCAAAGCCACCGCCGAACCACCAGACGGCTTCTTCACCTTCTTTCTCGGCAATGAAGAAACGCACGTTGGCGTGTGAGGTCGGTACATGCGGGTTATGCGGGTGAATCACCAGCGACACGCCCAATGCTTCGAAGCCACGCCCGGCCAGCTCCGGCCGGTGGGCACTGGCCGATGGCGGCAGGCCGCTGCCGAAAACGTGAGAGAAGTTCACCCCACCTTTCTCGATGACCTTGCCATCACCGATCACCCGGGTCCGCCCACCGCCGCCGGCCTCGCGCGTCCAGGCATCCTCGACAAAGCGGGCACCACCGTCTTCGTTTTCGAGGGCGGTGCAGATACGGTCTTGCAGGTCGAGCAGGTAGGCTTTCACGGCCTCGGTGCGGCTAGTCATCAGGTCACCTGGAAGCGGGCTAAGGCAAATTCGGCGCGTAGCATACCACCGGCGGCAGGCTGGCCGCAGTTGACGGCGATCAAGCAAAGGCGTCCGATAGGGGTTTTCCCGGTACCTTCAGGAGAGTGCAGATGGCCAAGCGTATTCAGTTCAGCCAGCATGGCGGCCCCGAAGTCCTCACCCTGGTCGACTTCGAGCCGGCGGCGCCCGGCCCGCAGCAAGTTCGCGTGCGTAACCAGGCAATCGGCCTGAACTTCATCGATACCTACTTTCGCAGCGGCCTCTATGCGCCGCCATCGCTGCCCTCGGGCCTGGGCACTGAAGGCGCCGGGGTGGTCGAGGCAGTGGGTGAGCAGGTCTCTGGGCTGAAAATCGGCGACCGCGTCGCCTATGCCGGCGGCCCGCTGGGTGCCTACAGCGAAGTGCATGTGCTGCCTGAAGCCAATCTGGTCAAGCTCCCCGACAGCATCAGCTTTGAGCAAGCGGCGGCAGTGATGCTCAAGGGCCTGACCGTGCAGTACCTGCTCAAGCAGACCTACGCGGTGCAGCCGGGCGATACCATTTTGTTCCATGCCGCCGCCGGGGGCGTCGGCTCGCTGGCCTGCCAATGGGCCAAGGCATTGGGAGCCAGGTTGATCGGTACGGTCAGCAGTGCCGAGAAGGCTGAACGGGCCAAGGCCCTGGGTGCCTGGGCAACCATTGATTACAGCCGCGAAGACGTGGTCCAGCGGGTACTGGAACTGACCGACGGAAAGAAATGCCCGGTGGTGTACGACGGCGTTGGCCAGGACACCTGGCTGACCTCGCTGGACTGCCTGGCGCCGCGCGGGTTGATGGTCAGCTTCGGCAATGCCTCTGGCGCGGTGAGCGGCGTCAACCTTGGCATCCTGGCGCAGAAGGGCTCGTTGTATGTCACCCGGCCAACCCTGGCCAGCTACGCCAACAATGCACAAAACACCCAGGCGATGGCGGATGACCTGTTTGCGATGATCACCAGCGGCAAGTTGACTGTGGATATCCAGCAACGCTATCCACTGAGCGAGGCGGCTAAGGCGCAGAGCGAGCTGTCGGCGCGCAGGACGGTGGGGTCGACAGTGTTGCTGCCTTGAATCGGTGATGAATTCATCGCCGGCAAGGCCGGCTCCCACAGGGCTCTCGGTAAACCTTGTGGGAGCTGGCTGGCCAGCGATCAGGGCATCAACCGGCCCGCACAACCTCGCCGGTCACCAGGTCACGAATCACACTCGGATTACGCCGCCCACCCAAGGCGCCACCGAGCACCATGTCCAGCTGCCCACGGAAGTACTGCTCGACCCGCAAGCGGGTCTTGGCGGCTGGGCGGCCTTGCGGGTTGGCCGACGTGGAAATCAGCGGCCCGACCAGCGCGCACAAGTCGCGTACCACCGGATGATCGCTGACGCGCAGGGCCACTGTGTCATGCACCCCGGTAATCCACTCTGGGAGCAGGTTCTGATGCGGCACCAGCCAGGTGTTCGGTCCCGGCCAGGTCGCAGACATGCGGTCCAGCCAGGTTTCGGGGAAATCCTCGAAAAGGAAGTCGAACTGGCGGATATTATCGGCGATCAGGATTAATCCCTTGTCGACCGAGCGCGACTTGATTGCCAGCAGGCGATCCACCGCTTCTTCGTTCCACGGGTCACAGCCCAGGCCCCAGACCGCCTCGGTCGGGTAGGCAATCACCGCACCGGCCCGAATTTCACGCGCGGCTTGTTGCACACGCCAACTGCTCACCATTGCTTTCACTCCGCATAAAGGCAGATAGCAGTGTACTTAGCCAGGCCGGGCAAACCAACGCCCAGCTTCATTGCAGACGCTGCCCGCCAGCTCCAGCTCAGTCAGCGCCGCCAACACCCTGGGCAACGGCCAGCCACTGCTGCTGGCCAGCCCCTCGGTGGTTTGCGGCGCAGCCAGCAACAGATCGACCAGTTCATGGCGGGGGGTGGCGGCCGCCTGCAAGGGCGGCAAGCGCTGCCAACCCTGCAGGGTCTCGACGATCTGGTCGACGGTTTCCACCAGCAAGGCGCCATCGCGGATCAACTGGTGACAACCTTTGGACCCTGGGTGATGAATCGAGCCTGGAATCGCATACACCTCCCGGCCTTGCTCGGCGGCCAGGCGTGCGGTGATCAGCGAGCCACTGGCAAGACTCGCCTCGACCACCAGCACGCCCAGTGACAGGCCGCTGATGATCCGGTTACGCCGGGGAAAGTTGCTGGCTGTCGGCCCGGCATCCAGCGGAAACTCGGAAATCACCGCGCTGCCTTGCGCGATCATTGCGGCCGCCAGCGCCCTGTGACGCTGTGGATAAAGTTTTTGCAGCCCGGTACCCAGCACGCCGATGGTCTGCCCGCCAGCATCCAGGGCAGCCTGATGCGCGGCGCCATCGACCCCCAGGGCCAGGCCGCTGGTAATGACAAAACCACCCCGGGAAAGACTGCGAGAGAAAGCCGCAGCGGTATCCAGCGCCGGCCTGGAGGCCCGGCGACTGCCGACGATCGCCAGCTGTGGTTTTTCCAGGATGGCCGGGTTGCCGGCAATGAACAGCAGCGGCGGGGCGTCCCCCAGTTCGGCCAGCAAGCCAGGGTAGCAGGGCTCGTCCCACATCAACAAATGCTGGTCACAAGCCTCTAGCCAGCGCATTGCAGCCGCCGCGCCATCGCGCACGCCAAGGCTGCGCCGGGCATCGCTGCTCTCTGCCGGTACCTGCAGCGCGCGCCAGGCCGAGGCCGGCGCGCTGAGTGCCGCCGAGGCATTGCCGAAGGCCTGGATAAGGGTGTGAAAACGCCGCGGCCCCAGGGACGGCAGCAAATGAAGACGCAAGCGCGCTTCGAGTTCGGCGGGTGAACACGCCGACGATAAGGGTTGCGACATAACGATCATCCTTGATCGGGCAGCCCGGGTCTGCCGTGAAGAAGCTGTGGATAACTCTGTTGATAATACTTTGACAACCGGTTGAAGGATTTCCCTCAAGGGCATTCCTTCAGGCTTGCAGGCACGGGTGCGAAAGCCCCCTGAAACCTTAGCTGACCTTTGCCAGGTGCCGAATGCGCCGAATCCCTTTATTATGTGTACTCATGTTTGTAATTCATCGCACAGTGCAGCTCATACGCTTATGGCCATTCTGAACATCCTCGAATTCCCGGACCCGCGCCTTCGTACCATCGCCAAACCGGTGAGCGAAGTCGACGACGGCGTTCGCCAGTTGATCGATGACATGTTTGAAACCATGTACGAAGCCCCTGGCATCGGTCTCGCCGCCACCCAGATCAACGTGCACAAACGCATCGTGGTCATGGACCTGAGCGAGGATCGCAGCGAGCCACGGGTGTTCATCAACCCCGAGCTCGAGATGCTGACCGACGAAATGGATCAGTACCAGGAAGGCTGCCTGTCGGTGCCCGGCTTCTACGAGAACGTCGATCGCCCGATACGGGTCAAGGTCAAGGCGCTGGATCGCGACGGCAAGCCGTACGAGCTGGTCGCCGAAGGCCTGCTGGCAGTGTGCATCCAGCATGAGTGCGACCACCTCAACGGCAAGCTGTTCGTTGACTACCTGTCGACGCTCAAACGCGACCGAATCAAGAAGAAGCTGGAAAAACAGCATCGCCAGCAAGCTTGATCTCCTCTTCCCAAAGGCTTGCTCCGGCAAGCCTTTTTCTTTTTAAGCGAGAACTCCATGCGCATTGTCTTCGCAGGCACCCCAGAGTTTGCCGCCGAACACCTCAAGGCCCTGATCGACAGCCCCTATGACGTGGTGGCGGTCTACACCCAGCCGGACCGCCCGGCCGGGCGTGGGCAAAAACTGATGCCAAGCGCGGTCAAGCAACTGGCTGTGGATAACGGCATCCAGGTCCTGCAACCGCCGACCCTGCGCAACGCCGAGGCGCAAGCGGAACTGGCAGCCCTGCAACCGGACCTGATGGTGGTGGTCGCCTACGGCCTGATCCTGCCGCAGGCGGTGCTGGATATTCCGCGCCTGGGCTGCATCAACAGTCACGCTTCGCTGCTGCCTCGCTGGCGTGGCGCCGCGCCGATCCAACGTGCGGTCGAAGCCGGCGACAGCGAAAGCGGCGTCACCGTAATGCGGATGGAAGCAGGCCTGGACACCGGGCCGATGCTGCTCAAGGTCAGCACCCCGATCAGTGCCAGCGACACCGGCGGCACCTTGCACGATCGCCTGGCCGAAATGGGCCCGCCAGCCGTACTCGAGGCCGTTGCCGGTCTTGCTGCTGGCACCTTGCAGGGTGAAGTTCAGGACGACAGCCTGGCCACTTATGCACACAAGCTGAACAAGGACGAAGCGCGCCTGGACTGGAGCCGCCCGGCGGTTGAGCTGGAGCGCCTGATTCGCGCCTTCAACCCGTGGCCGATCTGCCACAGCACCCTCAACGGGGAAGCGGTGAAGGTCCTCGCTGCGAACTTATCCACAGGCTCGGGCGCCCCGGGTGAAATTCTCTCTGCCAGCAAGGACGGGCTGATCGTCGCCTGCGGTGAACAGGCGCTGTGCCTGACCCGCCTGCAGTTGCCTGGCGGCAAGGCACTGAACTTCAGCGACCTGTTCAACAGCCGCCGCGAAAAATTCGCCACCGGCACGGTGCTTGGCCAATGAATCCACGTCTGGCAGCCGCCCGCGCCCTGGCGGCAGTACTCAGTGGCAAGGCGTCGCTGAACAGCTCGCTGCCAAGCCAGCTGGACAAGGTCGAAGTACGTGACCGCGGCCTGACCCAGGACCTGGCCTTCGGCACCGCGCGCTGGCAACCACGCCTGTCGGCCCTGGCCGAGCGCCTGTTGCAGAAGCCGTTCAAGGCCGCCGATGCCGACGTCGAGGCGCTGCTGCTGGTCGGTCTGTACCAACTGCTCTACACGCGCGTCCCCGCGCACGCCGCCATCGGCGAAACCGTAGGCTGTGCCGAGAAACTGAAAAAGCCCTGGGCCAAGGGCTTGCTCAACGCCGTATTGCGCCGTGCGCAACGGGAAAGCAGCGAGATCTTCGCCGAACTCGAGCGCGACCCGGTCGTACGCACCGCGCACCCGCGCTGGCTGCAAAAGTCGCTCAAGGCCTTCTGGCCCGAGCATTGGGAAGCCATCTGCGCCGCCAACAACGCCCATCCGCCGATGATCCTGCGGGTCAACCGCCGCCATCACAGCCGCGATGCCTACCTCGAACTGCTGCGTGAAGCCGGCCTTGAAGCGGCGCCCTGCCAGTTCAGCGGCGACGGCATCCTGCTCGCCGAAGCCTGCGATGTCCGCGGCCTGCCCGGTTTCGACCAGGGCTGGATCAGCGTCCAGGACGAAGCCGCACAACTGGCCGCCGACCTGCTCGACCTGGCCCCCGGCCAGCGCGTGCTCGACGCCTGCTGCGCCCCGGGTGGCAAGACCTGCCACCTGCTGGAAGCCCAAGCCGGGCTCGATGCCGTCGTTGCCATTGACCTGGAAGCCAAACGCCTGACCCGCGTGCGCGAGAACCTCGATCGCCTCGGCCTCGACGCCCAGTTGATCGCCTGCGACGCCCGCGACACCGCCAGCTGGTGGGACGGCAAGGGCTTCCAGCGCATCCTGCTCGACGCGCCGTGCTCAGCCACCGGGGTGATCCGCCGCCATCCTGACATCAAGCTGACCCGCCAGGCCGACGACATCGCCGCCCTGGCCAGCCTGCAAGGCGAGCTGCTCGACGCCCTGTGGCCAACCCTCGAGGTCGGCGGCATCCTGCTCTACGCCACCTGCTCGACCCTGCCGACGGAAAACACCGAAGTGATCGAGGCGTTCCTCGCCCGCACCCCCGGTGCGCGTGAGCTGGACCTGGCGACCCAGGCCGGTATCCGCCAGCCCCATGGCCGCCAGCTGCTGGCCCAGGAAGGCGGGCACGACGGCTTCTACTATGCCAAGCTGATCAAAATCGCCGCCGCGCGCGGATAACAAGAGAAGGGAACAGCGGATGAAGATCATCATCCTCGGCGCAGGGCAGGTCGGCGGTACGCTGGCTGAACACCTGGCCAGCGAAGCCAACGACATCACCGTGGTCGACACCGATGGCGACCGTCTGCGCGACCTCGGCGACCGCCTGGACATCCGCACCGTGCAAGGCCGCGCCTCCTTTCCAACCGTGCTGCGCCAGGCCGGTGCCGATGACGCCGACATGCTGGTGGCGGTGACCAACAGCGACGAGACCAACATGGTCGCCTGTCAGGTTGCCCATACCCTGTTCCACACCCCGACCAAGATCGCCCGGGTGCGCGAATCGGCCTACCTGACTCGCGCCGGCCTGTTCGACAACGACGCCATTCCGGTCGACGTGCTGATCAGCCCCGAGCAGGTGGTCACCCACTACATCAAGCGCCTGATCGAACACCCCGGCGCCCTGCAGGTGATCGACTTCGCCGAAGGCAAAGCCCAGCTGGTAGCGGTCAAGGCCTACTACGGCGGGCCGCTGGTAGGCCAGCAACTGCGCCAGATCCGCGCGCACATGCCCAATGTCGACACCCGCGTGGCGGCGATCTTTCGCCGTGACCGGCCGATCCTGCCGCAGGGCGACACGGTTATCGAAGCCGACGACGAAGTGTTCTTCATCGCCGCCAAGGCGCACATCCGTGCGGTGATGGGCGAGCTGCGGCGCATCGACGAGACCAACAAGCGCGTAGTCATCGCGGGCGGCGGGCAGATCGGCGAACGCCTGGCCGAGGCCATCGAAAGCCGCTACCAGGTGAAAATCATCGAGATGAACCCGGCCCGTTGCCGGCACCTGTCCGACACCCTGGAAAGCACCGTGGTACTGCAGGGCAGCGCCTCGGACCGTGACCTGATGCTGGAAGAGAACATTGCCGAAGCCGACATCTTCCTGGCCCTGACCAACGATGATGAAGCCAACATCATGTCCTCGCTGCTGGCCAAGCGCCTGGGCGCGCGCAAGGTGATGACCATCATCAACAACCCGGCCTATGTCGACCTGGTCCAGGGTGGCGAAATCGACATCGCCATCAGCCCGCAGCTGGCCACCATCGGCACCCTGCTGACCCACGTGCGCCGCGGCGATATCGTCAGCGTGCACTCGCTGCGCCGGGGTGCGGCCGAGGCCATCGAGGCCATTGCCCACGGTGACTCGAAGTCGAGCAAGGTAATCGGCAAGGCCATCGAAGACATCGCCCTGCCACCGGGCACCACCATCGGCGCGATCATCCGCGACGAAGAAGTACTGATCGCCCATGACGACACGGTGATTGAAGCCGGCGACCACGTGATCCTCTTCGTTGTGGATAAAAAGTACATCCGTGACGTCGAGAAGCTGTTCCATGTAGGGTTGAGCTTCTTCTAAGGGGGGCCTGGAATGCGCGAATCACTGGAAAAGATGCTGGCCAAGGGTGTGGATAACGCCCTGTTGCGTTTCGGCCTGGGCAAGGCCTGGCTCGATGAGGGCAATGGCGCCGAGGCGGCCGTGCACTTGCAGCGCTGCGTCGAGCACGACCCGAAGTACTCGGCGGCGTGGAAGCTGCTGGGCAAGGCGCATCAGCTACAGGGTGACCTGGCGGCGGCGCGCAAGGCCTGGGAGCAGGGGCTGGAAGCGGCTCGCGCGCATGGCGACAAGCAGGCCGAGAAAGAGATGACGGTATTTCTGAAGAAGCTCGACAGGGCTGTTTAGGACCGCTTCGCGGTCCATCGCCGGCAACGCCGCTCCCACAACTGATGGCCAAACTCGATCCTGTGGGAGCTGGCTTGCCAGCGATAGGGCCCTCAATACCAGCGTGGCTCACCCGCCGGGCGCTTCTTGAAGCGCTTCATGCTCCACATGTATTGGCTCGGATACGCCCGCACATAGCGCTCGACCACCTGGCTCATGGCCGCCGCCGAGGTTTCGGTGTCTTCGCTGTACATCGCCTCGGGCGCCGCTTCCAGAATGACCTTGAAACCGGAACCGTCCGGCAGGCGCAGGGCATGCAGGAACACCCCGACCGCCTTGCCGCCCGCGAGCATGTTCGGCACGAACTTGCTGGTCAGTGCCTTGGTGGCAAAGAATGGCACGAAGATGCCCGCCGATTCGGCCGGCTCCGGGTCGGCCGGAATCCCCACCTGACCGCCTTTGCGCACTTCCTTGATGATGCTCAGGATGCCTTCCTTGGTCGACGCCGCCACGCGGTTGCCCAGTTGCACGCGCTGTTCGCGCAGCAGGTCATCGACCGCCTTGAGCTTGGGCGGGCGGTAGAAAATGATCGGTTTGCACTGGCTGCAATAGAAGTGGTTGAGCACTTCCCAGTTACCCAGGTGGCTGGTAATGCCGACCACGCCCTTGCCCGAAGCCAGGGCAGCTTCAAGCACTTCCAGGCCTTCGACCTCACGCACCAGGTCGAGCGAGCGCTGGGCCGGCCAGATCCAGGCGCAGGCACTCTCGGTGAAGGATTTGCCGATGTCCATCAGGGTCCGGCCCACCAGTCGCTCACGGGCAACCGGGTCCATTTCCGGGAAGCATTTGGCCAGGTTGATGCGCACCACGTTGCGCGAACTGTTCGGCACCTTCCACATGATCCAGCCGATGGCCGCGCCGACCCGCTGTACCGCGCCCCAAGGGAGCTTGGCAAACAACCGCAACGCCCCGACCATCAAGGCGCCCTTGAATTTATCCACAGGCTGGTTCCTCTTTCTGCAAGCCGGCCATTGTAACCCTCAGCGCAGCAGAGCGGCGTAGCGATCACAATCGGTGGTGTGGTCCATGACCATGCCGGTGGCCTGCATGAAGGCGTAGCAGATGGTCGGGCCGACAAAGGTGAAACCGGCTTTCTGCAAGGCCTTGCTCATTGCCGTGGCTTCCTCGGTGACTGCTGGCACCTCGCTACGCTGAACGAAATGATTGATTTTCGGCGCACCGCCGACGAACGACCAAAGCCAATCAGCGGGGTGTTCCAGCTCCAGCCAGGCCCGCGCATTGCGCCGTGCGGCATTGAGCTTGAGGCGGTTGCGGATGATGCCCGGGTCGAGCATGCGCTCCTCGATTTCTTCATCGCTCATCTGCGCCAGGCGCTGCGGGTCAAAGCCGAACAGTACCTGGCGGTAGCGTTCGCGCTTTTTCAGCACGGTGATCCACGACAACCCGGCCTGGAAGCCTTCCAGCAGCAACATCTCGAACAGCTGGCGCGGATCACGCTGCGGCGTGCCCCACTCCTGGTCGTGGTAAGCCTGGTAAAGCGGATCGTCGGTACACCAAAAGCAACGTGGCATAAGGCTCCAAGGGTAGAGGCCTGCGCGAATCGGGTTATACTCCCGCTCTTTATATTCGCAGCCCTAGAAACAGGTGAATTTCGTGAGCCAGCCTACGCCAGCCGTGCGTACCTTCCAAGACTTGATCCTCGCCCTGCAGAACTACTGGGCCGAGCAAGGTTGTGTGGTGCTTCAGCCCTACGATATGGAAGTAGGCGCCGGCACTTTCCATACTGCCACGTTCCTGCGCGCCATCGGCCCGGAAACCTGGAACGCCGCCTATGTGCAGCCTAGCCGTCGTCCGGCGGATGGCCGTTATGGCGAAAACCCGAACCGCCTGCAGCACTACTATCAGTTCCAGGTGGTGCTCAAGCCGAACCCGGCGAACTTCCAGGAACTGTACCTGGGCTCGCTGAAAGCCATTGGCCTCGACCCGCTGGTGCACGACATCCGTTTCGTCGAAGACAACTGGGAATCGCCGACCCTCGGCGCCTGGGGCCTGGGTTGGGAAATCTGGCTCAACGGCATGGAAGTCACCCAGTTCACCTACTTCCAGCAAGTAGGCGGCATCGAGTGCTTCCCGGTCACCGGTGAAATCACCTACGGCCTGGAACGCCTGGCCATGTACCTGCAGGGCGTTGATTCGGTCTACGACCTGATCTGGACCGACGGCCCATTCGGCAAGGTGACCTACGGCGACGTGTTCCACCAGAACGAAGTGGAGCAGTCGACCTACAACTTCGAGCACGCCAACGTCGAGAAGCTGTTCGAGCTGTTCGACTTCTACGAGAGCGAAGCCAACCGCCTGATCGAGCTGGAGCTGCCGCTGCCGACCTATGAAATGGTCCTCAAGGCCTCGCATACCTTCAACCTGCTCGATGCCCGTCGCGCCATCTCGGTGACCGAGCGTCAGCGTTACATCCTGCGTGTACGGACCCTGGCCCGCGCCGTGGCCCAGAGTTACCTGCAAGCCCGCGCCAAGCTGGGCTTCCCGATGGCGTCCCCTGAATTGCGTGATGAAGTGTTGGCTAAGCTGGAGGCTGCACAATGAGTGCTCAAGATTTCCTGGTTGAACTGGGCACCGAAGAACTGCCACCCAAGGCCCTGAGCAGCCTTGCTGATGCCTTCCTCGCCGGTATCGAAAAAGGCCTGCAGGCCGCAGGCCTGAACTACACCGACAAGCAGGTGTTCGCCGCGCCGCGCCGCCTGGCCGTACTGATCCGCAACCTCGACACCCAGCAGCCGGACCGCAGCGTCAACCTTGACGGCCCGCCACGCCAGGCGGCCTTCGACGCTGAAGGCAACCCGACCCAGGCCGCCCTGGGCTTTGCCAAGAAGTGCGGGGTAGAGCTGTCGGATATCGACCAGAGCGGCGCCAAGCTGCGCTTCTCCCAGCACATCCCGGGCAAGGCCACCGCCAGCCTGCTGCCAACCATCGTCGAAGACTCGCTCAACGACCTGCCGATCCCCAAGCGCATGCGCTGGGGTGCACGCAAGGAAGAGTTCGTGCGTCCGACCCAGTGGCTGGTCATGCTGCTCGGTGACGACGTGGTCGACTGCACCCTGCTGGCGCAGAAAGCCGGTCGCGAATCCCGTGGCCACCGCTTCCACCACCCGGAAAACGTGCGCATCAGTGCCCCGGCCAACTACCAGGAAGACCTGCGCAAGGCCTATGTCCTGGCCGATTTCGCCGAGCGCCGCGAGCTGATCAGCAAGCGCACCGCCGAACTTGCCCTGCAACAGGAAGGCAGCGCCATCGTGCCGCCAGCCCTGCTCGATGAAGTGACCGCCCTGGTTGAATGGCCGGTGCCGCTGGTGTGCTCGTTCGAGGAACGCTTCCTTGAAGTGCCTCAGGAAGCGCTGATCACCACCATGCAGGACAACCAGAAGTACTTCTGCCTGCTGGATGCCGACGGCAAGCTGCTGCCGCGCTTCATCACCGTGGCCAACGTCGAGAGCCGCGATCCGAAGCAGATCGTCGAAGGCAACGAGAAGGTCGTGCGCCCACGCCTGACCGACGCCGAGTTCTTCTTCAAGCAAGACAAGAAGCAGCCGCTGGAAAGCTTCAACGAGCGCCTGCAGAACGTGGTGTTCCAGGCCCAGCTGGGCAGCGTTTTCGACAAGGCCGAGCGGGTTGCCAAACTGGCCGCCTTCATCGCCCAGCGTATCGGCGGCGATGCCCAACGCGCGGCGCGTGCCGGTTTGCTGTCGAAGTGCGACCTGGCCACCGAGATGGTCGGTGAGTTCCCTGAGATGCAGGGTGTTGCCGGTTACTACTACGCCCTCAACGACGGCGAGCCGCAAGACGTCGCCCTGGCCCTGAACGAGCAGTACATGCCGCGCGGTGCCGGTGCTGAGCTGCCGTCGACCCTGACCGGTGCGGCCGTGGCTATCGCCGACAAGCTCGACACCTTGGTCGGTATCTTCGGTATCGGCATGCTCCCGACCGGCAGCAAGGACCCCTACGCCCTGCGTCGTGCGGCACTGGGCGTACTGCGCATCCTGATCGAGAAGCAACTGGACCTGGACCTGAACGAAGCGGTGAACTTCGCCGTGACCCAGTTCGGCGCCAAGGTCAAGGCCGCAGGCCTGGCCGAACAGGTACTGGAGTTCGTCTTCGATCGTCTGCGTGCCCGTTACGAAGACGAAGGCATCGACGTTGCCACCTACCTGTCGGTACGTGCCCTCAAGCCAGGCTCGGCCCTGGACTTCGACCAGCGCGTGCAGGCCGTCCAGGCCTTCCGCCAATTGCCGGAAGCCGCAGCCCTGGCCGCGGTGAACAAGCGCGTGTCGAACCTGCTGAGCAAGGCCGAGGGCGCTGTCGCCACCACGGTCGAGCCAAAGTACTTCGACAACGCCAACGAGTTCTCCCTGTACTCGGCGATCCAGCAAGCCGACCAGGCCGTGCAGCCAATGGCCGCCGCGCGCCAGTACAGCGAGTCGCTGGCGCGCCTGGCAGCCCTGCGTGAGCCGGTCGACGCCTTCTTCGAAGCGGTGATGGTCAACGCCGAGGACGCCAAAGTCCGCGCCAACCGTTATGCCCTGCTCAGCCGCCTGCGCGGTCTGTTCCTGGGCGTGGCTGACATTTCGCTGCTGGGGTAAGTCTTGAAGCTGCTGATTCTCGATCGGGACGGGGTGATCAACCAGGACTCCGACGCTTACATCAAGTCGCTGGACGAGTGGATTCCGATCCCCGGTTCGATCGAAGCGATTGCGCAGTTGAGCAAGGCCGGCTGGACGGTGGCGGTGGCCACCAACCAGTCCGGCATTGCCCGCGGCTACTACGACCTGGCGACCCTCGACGCCATGCATGCGCAGTTGCGCAGGCTGGTGGCCGAGCAGGGTGGCGAGGTCGGGCTGATCGTCTATTGCCCGCACGGGCCCGATGAGGGCTGCGCCTGCCGCAAACCCAAGCCGGGCATGCTCACCGCCATTGCCACGCACTACAACGTGAATCTGGCTGGCGTGTGGTTTGTCGGTGATAGTAAGGGTGACCTGGAAGCCGCTTTGGCCGTCGATGCTCAACCGATTCTGGTAAAAACCGGAAAAGGCGAGAAGACCCTGAGCAAGGGAATTCCTGAAAAAACGCTGATTTTCGATGATCTGGCAGCCATCGCCAGAGAACTTATCCACAAATAGCGCGCCTGCACAACAGGCGCACTTTTACTAGGCGGGCAAGCCCGCAACGGTACATGCCGCTATGTCGATCTTGCAGGCGATCAGAATTTTTCTTTTTTACCTGCTGCTGGGTACCAGCTCCTTGCTGTGGTGCACCCTGAGCTTTTTTATCGCGCCGTTTCTGCCATTCAGCGCCCGATATCGCTTTATCAACGTCTACTGGTGCCGCTTTGCGCTGGTGCTGGTACGGGTGTTTCTCAACATCAAGGTCAAGGTCACCGGGGCTGAGAACATCCCCAAGCAACCCTGTGTGATCCTCTCCAATCACCAGAGCACCTGGGAAACCTTTTTCCTTTCCGCCTATTTTTCGCCCTTGAGCCAGGTGCTCAAGCGTGAACTGCTGTACGTGCCGTTCTTCGGCTGGGCCATGGCCATGCTGCGGCCGATCGCCATCGATCGCGACAACCCCAAGGCCGCCTTGAAGCAAGTCGCCAGCAAGGGCGACAAGCTGCTTAAAGAGAACGTCTGGGTACTGATCTTTCCGGAAGGCACCCGCGTGCCGTTTGGCCAGATCGGCAAATTCTCGCGCAGCGGTGCCGCTTTGGCGGTAAACGCTGGCTTGCCGGTACTGCCGATCGCTCACAACGCCGGCAAGTTCTGGCCCAAGCAGGGCTGGGGCAAGCGCGCTGGCACCATCGAGGTGGTGATTGGCGCCCCGATGCATGCCGAAGGCAGCGGCCCACGGGCCATTGCCGAGCTCAACGACCGCGCTGCGGCATGGAACGAACAAACCCAGCGCGACCTCGGCTCACTGCCTGCAGCAGCGCCAAATCAAGCGCAGGGCGTGGCCTGACCGATCTGTGGATAACTTGTGTACAGTATTTGGATTTCTCAGCATAAAATTCGCTAAGTGATTAATTTAGCTACTTATTTCTCTGTATGACTGTTTTTTGAAAATCGTGCATAAGTTTTTTCGCGGCATAAAAAAACCGGCGCTTACGCCGGTTTTTTTGTGCCTGCAAATCCTTACACCTTGTCGATATCCACATCACGGGTTTCTTTCAGGCAGAACAGCCCCACCACCAGGCTGATACCGGTGATCAGTACCGGGTACCAGAGCCCGTAGAAAATATCGCCGGTGTACACCACCAAGGCAAAGGACACCGTGGGCAGGAAGCCGCCGAACCAGCCGTTGCCGATGTGATAGGGCAGCGACATCGAGGTATAGCGGATGCGGGTCGGGAACAATTCGACCATCACCGCCGCCAGCGGGCCGTAGGTCATGGTCGCGATCAGGATCATCGCCACGATCAGCACCACCACCATCGGCTGGTTGACGCTGGCAGGATCCGCCTTGGCCGGGTAGCCGGCCTTGTCGATGGCCGCGCGCATGGCCGCTTCGTCGAAGCCGCTGATTTTCCGCTCGCCAATGCTCACCACTACCTCGGTGCCGGCAGCCGCCTCAGCCGAGCTGTAAGGCAGGCCCTGTTTGACCAGGAAGGTTTTGACCTTGTCGCACGGGCTGTCAAAACGCGCCTTGCCCACCGGGTCGAACTGGAAGGTGCAGCCCTGCGGGTCGGCCATCACCACGATCGGCGCCTGACGGCTGGCGGCGTCGATCTGCGGGTTGGCGTAGTGGCTCAGGGCCTTGAACAGCGGGAAGTACAGCACCGTGGCCAGCAGCAGGCCAAGCATCAGGATCGGCTTGCGCCCAACCCGGTCCGACAGCCAGCCGAAGAACACGAAGAACGGCGCGCCGATCACCACGCTGATGATCAGCAGGGTGTTGGCCTGGGCCGGGTCCATCTTGAGCATCTGGGTAAGGAAGAACAGCACATAGAACTGTGCGGTGTAGAAGGTCACCGCCTGGCCGGCGTTGATACTGAACAGTGCCGTGAGCACCACCTTGAGGTTGGGCCAGGAGCCGAACGACTCGCGGATTGGCGCTTTACTGGCCTTGCCCTGGGCCTTCATTTTTACGAAGGCTGGCGACTCATGCATGCTCATGCGGATCCAGGTGGAAATCCCCAGCAGCACGATCGACAGCAGGAACGGCAGGCGCCAGCCCCAGACTTCGAACTGGTCACCACTGATGTAGCGGCTACCGAGTACCACCAGCAACGACAACAGCAAGCCGAGGGTTGCGGTGGACTGGATAAAACCGGTGTGGAAACCGCGTTTGCCGGGCGGTGCATGCTCGGCAACATAAGTGGCCGCGCCACCGTACTCACCGCCCAGAGCCAGGCCCTGCAGCATGCGCAACCCCACCAGGATGATCGGTGCGGCAATGCCGATGCTGGCGTAGGTCGGCAACAGGCCAACGGCAAAGGTCGACAGGCCCATCAGCACGATGGTCACCAGGAAGGTGTACTTGCGCCCGATCATGTCGCCCAGGCGGCCGAACACCAGCGCGCCGAAGGGCCGCACCAGAAAACCGGCGGCGAAGGCCATCAAGGCGAAGATAAAGGCAGTGGTGTCGTTCACCCCGGCAAAAAACTGCTTGCTGATGACCGCCGCCAGCGCCCCATAAAGAAAAAAGTCATACCACTCGAAAACCGTCCCGAGGGATGACGCGAAAATGATCTTGCGTTCTTCCCGGCGGCTGTTGCTCACCGTTGCAGCGCCCTGCTCTTGAATGTAATCCGACATCGTTGCTGTCCTCGGCCTGCAGGCCCCAGTGATTATTCTTGTTGTTCCACTGTCGACGCCGGCAGACTGCGTCCGGCGTCGTTGTTGCTACGCACCCTGGTCAGGGCGTCGGTACTGCGGTGTTTTCGATGCTGGTTGTGGATAACGTCCCCTGGCGAATCAGTTGCGCGGCCTTTTCGGCAATCATCAGGGTAGGGGAGCAGGTATTGCCGGAGACGATTTGCGGCATGATCGAGGCATCGGCGATGCGCAGCCCCGGCACACCGTGCACGCGCAGCTGATTGTCGACCACATCCAGTGGCCCGTTGCCCATGCGGCAGGTGCCCACAGGGTGGAAGATCGTAGTGCCGATCTGCCCGGCGGCTTCATGCAATTGCTCTTCGCTTTGCAGGTCCGGGCCCGGCAGGTATTCGCGCGGGCTGAAGGCAGCCAGGGCAGGGGCCTGAACGATCTTGCGGGTCAGGCGAATGGCCTGGGCGGCAACCCGCAGGTCTTCAGGATCGCTCAGGTAGTTGGGATCGATCAGCGGCGCATCGTCCGGGTTGGCCGAACGGATATCGATACGCCCGCGGCTGGCCGGGCGCAGGTTGCACACCGAAGCGGTAAAAGCCGGGAAGCGGTGCAGTGGCTCGCCGAAGCGTTCCAGCGACAAGGGCTGCACGTGGTATTGCAGGTTGGCTGAAGCCTGTTCCAGCCCGGAACGAACAAAAGCGCCCAATTGGCTCGGCGCCATCGCCAGCGGTCCACTGCGGTCGTACAGGTAACGCAGGCCCATGCCAAGCTTGCCCCAGGGGCTGTTGGCGACCTGGTTGAGGGTTCGCGCCTGGGTAACCTGATAGATCAAACGCAATTGCAGATGGTCCTGCAGGTTGCCACCAACGCCGGGCAGCTCGTGACGAACAGTTATCCCCAGGCTCTCGAGCAAGCCGCGCGGGCCGATGCCGGAGCGCTGCAGGATCCCGGGCGAACCCACGGAGCCTGCACACAGGATAATCTCCCGGCGTGCGCTGAAGTGCTGCCAATTGCCCTGCCAGCGGGCACGTACCGCGCACGCGCGGCCATCTTCCAGCAACACCTGATCAACCAGCACATCGGTCAGCACGGTCAGGTTGGGACGATTGCGGATCGGGCGCAGAAAGGCTTTGGCCGAGTTCCAGCGAATGCCGGCGCGCTGGTTGACCTGAAAGTATCCACAGCCCTGGTTATCCCCGGTGTTGAAGTCAGCAACGCTGGCAATGCCGCTCTGCGCCGCCGCTTCGCGGAACGCATCGAGGATCGGCCAGGCGTAGCGCTGTTGCTCGACCCGCCACTCGCCTTGATTGCCATGCGCTTCGCTGGCGCCGCCGAAGTGGTGCTCGCTGGCCTTGAACAGTGGCAGCACGTCCTTCCAGGCCCAACCGGCATTGCCCTGCTCGGCCCAGCGATCGTAATCGCCAGCCTGGCCGCGCATGTAGATCATGCCGTTGATGGAGGAACAGCCCCCGAGCACCTTGCCTCGCGGATAACCCAGGGTGCGGCCATTGAGGCCGGGTTGCACTTCGGTCTTGAAGCACCAGTCGGTACGCGGATTGCCGATGCAGTAGAGGTAGCCCACCGGAATGTGAATCCAGGGGTAGTTGTCGCGCCCACCGGCTTCGAGCAGCAGCACCCGGCAGCCTGGGTCGGCAGATAAGCGGTTGGCCAATAGGCATCCGGCAGGGCCGGCACCCACCACCACATAGTCGTAGACAGGATCGGCTGATGGCATGGGCAACCTCGCGCCTGATTATTATTCTTGTCCCAGCCCATGTTATTGATTAATTTCGGGATGAAAACGTTAGATTTCACTCAAGTGCTGTGCGTTTTAACACAACGTCCGTGAACACCTGATTCACAAGGAAAAGCATGTTCGACTGGAATGATCTGCGGTTTTTTCTCGAGTTGCAGCGTAGCGGCCGCCTGCTGACCGCGGCCAAACGCCTCAACACCACCCACAGCACCGTGGCCCGGCACATCGACAATATCGAGCAGAGCCTGGGCACCGCGCTGTTCGTTCAACATGCCCAGGGCTACGAATTGACGCCGTCCGGGCAGGCCCTGCTCAAGCACGCCGAAGCGATGGAAAACGTCGCCCTGCTGGCCCAGGAAGAGATCACCCAGGCCATCACCCCGCTGGGCAAGATTCGCCTGGGGGTGACCGAAGGCATCGGCATCATGTTCTTCACCCCGCGCATGGGCAGCCTGTTCGAACGCTATCCGGGCCTTGAGGTAGAGCTGGTGGCGGTGCCGCGCTTTGTCAGCATTCTCAACCGCGAAGCGGAGATCAGCATCCACCTGGAGCGGCCGAACGCCGACCTGTTGATAACTCGCAAACTCACCGACTACCGCCTGGCGCTGTACGCCAGCCCCGAATACCTGGCCCAGGCGCCGGCCCTCAATTACCGTGAAGACCTGGCCAAGCACAGCTGGATCGGCTACGTCGACGACCTGCTGTTCAGCCAGGAATTACTGTTTTTGAACAGCTTCTGCCGCGCACCCAATGTGGTGTTTCGCAGCACCAGCGTGATCGCCCAGCAACAGGCCGCTCGCGCCGGCCTGGGCATCGCCGTGCTACCCAACTACATGGCCCGCCACGATCCGGCGTTGGTGCGGGTATTGCCCAGCGAAACCATCCAGCGCAGCTACTGGATCTGTACCCGCCGCGAGCTGCACAAATCAGTACGCCTGCGCGTGGTCTGGGATTTTCTCCTGGCCCTGTGCGCGCAAGAGCAGGATGCCTTGCTGGCGGAGTAGGGCGTCAGCTGCCCAAGGTTTTGACCGCCAGCAGCAAGGCTGCGCAGATCCCCACACCTGCAAACATTTGCTGCAAGCGCGGCCCGGCCAGCTTGCTGGCGAGCTGACGCGCCAGCAGCAGCCCGAGCACCGCGCCGCCTGCAAACGGCGCGCCCACCGCCCAATGCATGACGCCGCCGACTGTCGCGCTGACCACACTGCCAGTCGACACCAGGGCGATCACCGCCAGCGAAGTGGCAACGATGCTCTTCATGTCAAGGTTGGTGTAGCGGCTCAGCGCCGGGATGATCACGAAGCCACCACCGACACCGAGCAATCCCGAAAGCAAACCCGACAGTACACCGGTAAAGGCCAGGGCGCGGGCACAGGGCAGGGTCCAGCGCAGTCGCCCCTGCAAGGGGTTGAGCACGCAGGGCATGACGTGGCGCGGGCCCAGTGGCGGCTCGCCGCGAAGCTCCCGGCGAGCCTTGAGCAGCATGCGCGCACAGGCATAGACCAGCACCAGGGCAAAGCTCAGGGCCAATGGCCCGTTCGGCAGACGATGGGCAAGCATCAGCCCGAAGGGTGCGATAGCGATGCCAATCAACGCCACGAACAGCGCCGCGCGATAACGCACCAGGCCCTGGCGCAATCCCAGCAGGGCACCTACCGCCGCCGCCATGCCGACGGCCAGCAAGCCGACTGGCGCCGCCTCGACCATCGACAACCCCAAGCCAAACACCAGCAAGGGCACGGCCAGAATGCCGCCGCCAGCGCCGGTCAGCGCCAGCACCGCACCAATAATCGCCCCTAAACCTGCCGCCAGAAATTGATGCTCGATCACCGCAGGCCCTCGGCGGCAACCCGGGGTTTGGCCAGCCATTCGCGGCCCTTGAGCATGCAGCGCCAGTACAACGGCGGCAGGATCTGCGCCTTCAGCAGCCAGGCCAGGCGCGTCGGCCGGCGGCCGTCGAGCAGCCAGCGCGGGAAGCTCGGCGCCAGCTTGCCGCCGTAGGTGAACTCGGCGAGGACGATCTTGCCGCGCTCGACGGTCAGCGGGCAGGAGCCGTAGCCATCATAGTGGGCGAGGTTGGGCAGGCGCCCCAGCGCCACCAGCACGTTGTTGGCCACCACCGGCGCCTGTTTGCGCGCCGCCGCCGCAGTCTTGGCGTTGCTGGTATTGATGCCATCACCCAGGGCGTGGATGTTGCTGTAGCGTTTGTGGCGCAAGGTAGCCGGGTCGACATCGAGCCAACCGGCCTGGTCAGCCAGCGGGCTGTTGCGGATGAAATCAGGCGCAACCTGCGGCGGCACCACATGCAGCATATCGAAGGGTTGAACCCGGGTCTCGCTGCTGCCGTCGGGCAGGGTGCGCACAAAGGTGGCCCGCTTGCCCGGGCCATCGACAGCCACCAGGCGATGGGCGTACTGCAGGTCTACCGCGTACTTATCGATGTACTCCATCAATGCCGGAACGTAGTCGGGCACCCCGAACAGCACGCCCCCGGCATTGAAGAACTGCGCCTGAATGCTGCCCAGACGACCATTGCGCAACCAGTGATCGCAAGACAGGTACAAGGCCTTTTGCGGCGCGCCGGCACACTTGATCGGCATCGGCGGCTGAGTGAACAGCGCCTGGCCCTCACGCAGGTTCTGCACCAGTTGCCAGGTATAGGGGGCCAGGTCGTAGCGGTAGTTGGAGGTCACGCCATTGCGCCCGAGGGTTTCCCTCAGGCCTTCGATGGCATCCCAGTCGAGCTTCAGCCCTGGGCAGACCACCAACTGCTCGTAACTGAGCAGCCGGCCGTCATCAAGAGTGACCGTTTGTGCCTGCGGGTCAAAGGTCTCGACCCGTGCCTTGATCCACTGCACGCCACCGGGAATGGTCGAGGCCATGGTGCGTGCCGTCGAAGGCGCCTGGAAGATCCCGGCGCCCACCATGGTCCAGCCGGGTTGGTAGTAGTGCACATCGGCAGGGTCGATGATCGCGACATCCAGCGAAGGGTCGCGACAGATCAGGCTGGAGGCGGCGGCGATACCAGCGGCACCGGCACCGACGATCAGCACTTTATGGTGGTCGCCTTTCGGCACCTCGGCAGGGGAGGGTTGAGCATGCATGGCAGGGTCCTTCTAATAATAATTCTGGGGTGAAGCTCAGAGCACGTTGAGCGGGATCTTCAGGTAGCGCACTCCGTTCTCTTCAGGCTCGGGCAACTGGCCACTGCGCATGTTGATTTGCACCGAGGGCAGGATCAGTACCGGCATCTCCAGGGTGGCGTCGCGGGCTTCGCGCATGGCGACGAAGCTGTCTTCGCTGATGCCTTCATGGATGTGGATATTGCTGGCGCGCTGTTCGGCGACCGTGGTCATGTAACGTAGTTCGCGGCCACCCGGCAGGTAGTCGTGGCACATGAACAGGCGCGTCTCGGCGGGCAGGGCAAGGATGCGCTGGATCGAGCGGTACAGGGTACGTGCGCTGGCACCGGGAAAGTCGCAACGGGCGGTGCCGTAATCGGGCATGAACAAGGTATCACCAACAAAGGCGATGCTCTGCCCGCCGACCTCCACCACATAAGTCATGCACGCCGGAGTATGCCCGGGCGTGTGCAAGGCACGCGCCTGAAGGTTACCGATGCCAAAGGGCTGCTCATCGTCGAACAGCACATCGAACTGACTGCCATCGCGAGCGAAGCGGCCATCGGCGTTGAACAACGCACCGAAGACCTTTTGCACCTGGGTGATCTGGCTACCGATGGCAATCTGGCCGCCCAGGATCTGCTTGAGGTAGGTCGCCGCAGACAGGTGATCAGCATGCACGTGGGTTTCCAGAATCCACTGAACCTTGCCGCCCAGTTCAGTCACCCGGCCAATCAGCTTGTCGGCCGAAGCACTGCTGGTGCGCCCTGATTTCGGATCGTAATCGAGCACACTGTCGATCAAGGCACAGTCGCCGCTGCTACGGTCCATCACCAGATAGCTGATGGTCGAAGTCACACTGTCGAACAGTGCCTCCACATACAAATTGCCGCCGATGATCATTTACCACGCTCCGAATTCTTCGCAAGTGCCAACCACGCTTCAAGGCTGGCTGGCAGTGGAGAAGCTGTCATCAAGATATGTGCCACCGTATGGGTAGGCTGTTTCCCAATGGTTACGGCGATTTTCCGGGCGGCCTAAAACTCTGCGCTGCCAGACTGTCAGCATAGTTGGCAGTGACATGGCAGCACCTGACAGTTTTTGGCAGTCCTCGGCACCTTCAGTTAAGCTCTGCCCGAGCTTGCCCAGGTGTCGTCATGTCCTTCTCTCCCGCTGTTGCTGCCGATCCTGCCGTGCAGGCATTGGTGTCCTACCTCGAACACGATGCCCAGCCGACCATCGTGCTGGACACCGACTACAACATCCTCGCCGCCAACGGCGCCTACCGACGCCAGTTCGGCATTGACGGTCAGCCACCCATTGGCGCCAAGTGCCATCGGGTCTCCCATCACTACGCTGTCCCTTGCGACCAGGCCGGTGAACACTGCCCGATGCGCAAGGCCTGGGACAGCCGGGTGCCTGAGCGTGTGTTGCATGTGCACCACACCCCTCGCGGGCCGGAACATGTGGATGTCGAGTTGCGTCCGATCCTCGACGAACAGGGTGAGGTGGTGGCTTTTGTCGAGCGGCTGACCAGCATCACCGTCGCCTCGGCTCAGCCCCAACAACACGGCTTGGTCGGGCGCTCGCCGGCGTTCCAGAACGCACTGGCCAGCCTGCAGCGTGCGGCACCTGCGCAAATCCCGGTATTGCTCCAGGGCGAATCCGGCACCGGCAAGGAGCTGTTTGCCCGCGCCCTGCACCTGGGCAGTCCGAGAGCCAGCGGCCCGCTAGTGGTGGTTGATTGCACCGGCCTGACCGAGTCGTTGTTCGAGAGCGAGCTGTTCGGCTACGAGAAGGGCGCCTTTACCGGCGCCTACCAACGCAAGATCGGCCTGGCGGAAGCCGCCCATGGCGGCACCTTGTTCCTTGATGAAATCGGCGAAGTGCCGTTGGCGATGCAGGTCAAACTGCTGCGCCTGATCGAGTCCGGCAGCTTTCGTCCGGTTGGCAGCCTGCGCACGGTTCACTCAGATTTCCGGCTGGTCTCGGCTACCCACAAACCCCTCAAGGAAATGGCAGCGGCGGGCACCTTCCGTGAAGACCTGTACTACCGTATCAGCGGCTTTCCGATTCGCTTGCCGGCATTACGCGAGCGGGTCGATGATCTGCCGTTGTTGATCGAGAGTTTGTTGCAACGGATGGCGGGTGCGTCGGCCCCGCAGCTCGACCCACAGGCGATGAAACGGCTGAGCTTGTACGCCTATCCCGGCAACATTCGCGAGCTGCGTAATTTCCTCGAGCGGGCACGGCTGTTCGCCGACGACGGACTGATTCGTGCCGAACATCTGCCTGCGGAGCTCGGTTCGGGACTTGAGCCGATGCCAAGCATGAGCCGTCGATCCAAAGACAACCTCGGGCAGTTGGCCCAGGCCCTGGACAGCTTCAATGGATCGCGCAGTGAGCTGGCGCGTCATCTGGGGATGAGTGAACGCACCTTGTACCGACGCCTGCGCGCATTGGGCCTTTGAGCCCGGCGCAGAAACAACAAACCCCGGCTTTTTCTTCTACGCTGAAACTGCTCACCCGCTGCGGAGAGCGTTCCATGCATCGATTGCCGAGTCGGTAACGAGGTGCCAGGGCGCCTGACGTTCCGCTCTGTCTTTTCTGCCACAGGAGCATCGTCATGTCTGCCTGCCTTCACAGGGCGATTCTGCTCACCATCGCCATGCTCGCGCTTTTTGGCTGTTCCGAAGAGGATGCGCAACCTAAGGCAAGCGCCACGGCGCCGGCAACGGCTGTACCGGCTGTATCGGCCGCTCCGACGGCGCCAAGCGAGGCGGTATTCAGCACCGAACAGCTTGATCAAATGCTTGCACCGTTGGCGTTGTATCCGGACGCTTTACTGGCTCAGGTGCTGATGGCCACCACCTATCCAGGCAATGTCGCCGACGCGGTTGTCTGGTCCAAGGCGCATCCGAACGTCAGCGGTGATGCCGCCGTCAAGCAGGTCGCCGACCAACCTTGGGACCCCAGCGTGCAATCGTTGGTGGCGTTTCCGCAGGTGCTGGCCACACTTGCCCAGGACCCGGTCTGGGTGCAACGCGTCGGTGATGCCTTTCTCGCCCAGCCCGACGCGGTGATGAACTCGGTGCAGCGCCTGCGCGCCAAGGCCAAGGCTGCTGGCCACCTGGAGTCCAACGATCAGCAGACCGTTATCGTGCAACCGGCAAGCGCCCCTGCTGGCGGCACGACCACGGTGGTGCAAGGTGCCGCGCCGGCACAGACTATCGTTATCCAGCCGACCAACCCGCAGGTTGTATACGTCCCAAGCTACAACCCCTCTGTGGTGTACGGCAGTTGGTCCTCACCATCCTATCCACCAGCGTATTATCCGCCACCACCGGGGTATGCCATCGGCACGGCGTTAGCGACCGGCCTGGCTTTCGGTGCTGGCGTAGCGATCGTCAATTCGTTGTGGGGGGATTGCGATTGGGACGATCATGACGTCGATATCAACGTCAATCGCTACAACAATATCAACAACGTCAACCGCAGGCTCGATGCCAACCAGAACAACTGGCGCCATAATCCTGCGTATCGCGACGGCGTCCCGTACCGCGACCAAGCCAGTCGAGCCCAGTTCGACCGACGCTTACCCGGCAGTGCAGAGCGCACAGCCTACCGCGGTGACACGCCGGCCCGGGTCGAAGATCGCGCGCGGGCACGTGAAACCCTGGCACAGCGCGGCATCGAAGCACCGGCAACCAGTAACCTTGAAGCCCGCCAACGGGTGCAGAGTGCCGACCGCGAGCGCGCCCAACAGAGCCTGGAAAAGCAGGGCATCAAGCCGTCCGGCAATGCACGCGAGCGCGCCCAGGTTGCCGATCGCCAACTGAAGAGTGACGGTCAGGCCCGTCAGCGTGCGCAGGCGCCCCAGGAGAACCGCCAGCCTCAGCAGACGGGGCGCAACCAACAAGCACGTCAGCAAGTCCGCCAGCAACATGTTAGCGCCCAGGCGCCCCGCAACAATGCGTTGGCCGGTGTGCGCAACCCTTCGCAGTCACGCATCGCGAGCAATCGTGGCCAGGTCAGCCAACGGAGCGCCAGCCGACCGTCCGCAGCGTCTGCGGGCCACCAGGTACAACGACCCGCGCGGATGCAACCCAGCGGTGGCGGCCGTCGCCGTTGAGAGGAGAGTCAGTCATGAATGCTGCTAGTCGAATTGCGCTGGTTCTGCTGCTGTTCTGGACGTCCAGCAGTTTCGCTCAGAAACACTTCCCAAACCCGCAGGCCGCCGGCGAAGCACTGGTGCAGGCGCTTGGTAGCGAGAAGGCCGATAGCCAACAGTTGGCGAACTTGCTTGGCAACGACTGGAAGAGCTATATCCCGACCAAGAACATCGATCGTAAAGATGTTGATGCCTTTCTCGCCCTCTACAAGGAAAAACATCAGGTTCAGTCCGACAGCCCGAAGCGCGTACATCTGGTTGTCGGCGACACGCCCTGGATATTCCCAATTCCCATCAGACACAGTACTGGCGGCTGGGCATTCGACACCAAAGCCGGCGCCGAGGAAATCCGTCAGCGCCGCATCGGACGCAACGAATTGGCGACAATGCAAGCGGCGCGTGCCTATCACGACGCGCAGATGGATTACGCCGAGATTGATCGCAATGGTGATGGGGTCCTCGAATACGCACAGAAGCTCATCAGTAGCGACGGGCAGTTCGACGGCCTGTACTGGCCGGAAGAGGAAGGCGTCGAAGAAAGTCCGCTCGGACCGCTTTTCGGTGATACCGCGACTGGTGATGACTGGCACGGCTATCACTATCGTATCCTCACTGCCCAAGGCCCTTCGGCGCCGGGCGGCGCCTATGACTACAAGATCGGCGATCGCATGACGCGCGGTTTTTCCGTTATTGCCTGGCCGGCGGACTACGGGGACACTGGGGTGATGAGCTTCATGATCAGCCACGACGGCGAACTGTTCGAGAAAGACCTCGGCCGTGACAGCGCCAAGCAAGCTGCTGCGATTACGCGTTTCGACCCCGACAGCAGTTGGAGCGAAGTAAAGGAAGAGGAAGAAGTGCGCTGAACCAGCAGCTCAACACATGGAAATCGACACAAAAAAAAGCCCGCGTGAGCGGGCTTGATGATGCTGCTTTTCTTTGAACCTACACCTGATCAGAAGTCCAGGTTAGACACTGCCAGCGCGTTGCTCTCGATGAACTCACGACGTGGCTCAACGGCGTCGCCCATCAGGGTGTTGAAGATCTGATCGGCAGCGATCGCGTCTTCGATGGTCACCTTGAGCATGCGGCGCACCGTTGGGTCCATGGTGGTTTCCCACAGCTGATCCGGGTTCATCTCACCCAGACCTTTGTATCGCTGGATGGTGTGGCGCTTGGTGCTTTCGGTCATCAGCCAGTCCAGTGCTTCCTTGAACTCGGTGATGGCTTTTTTGCGCTCGCCGCGTTGCACGTAGGCGCCTTCACCCAGCAGGGTGCTCAGCTGTGCACCGAGGGCGGTGACGGTGCGGTAGTCGTTGCTGCCGAAGAAGTCACGGTTGAAGGTGACATAGCTGGCCAGGCCGTGGGAGGTGATTTCCACTTCCGGCAACCAGACGTTGCGCTCTTTGTCTTCGCGCAGGCTGGCCTTGTACAGCAGACCGGACTTCTCGCTGGTACGCAGGCGCTCTTCGAACTTGCCCAGCCATTCCTGCATGGCAGCGTGGTCGCCCAACTGCTCCAGCGATACCGCCGGCAGGTAGACGAAGTGCTCGGTCAGCTCCTGCGGGTACAGGCGCGACAGACGCTTGAGGGTCTTCATCACGGTACGGAATTCGTTGACCAGACGCTCCAGCTCGACGCCGGAAACAGGTGGTGCGGATTCGTCCAGGTGCAGGCTGGCATCTTCCAGAGCCGACTGAGTCATGTACTCTTCCATGGCGTCGTCGTCTTTGATGTACTGCTCTTGCTTGCCTTTCTTGACCTTGTACAGCGGCGGCTGAGCGATGTAGATGTAACCACGCTCGACCAGCTCCGGCAGTTGACGGAAGAAGAAGGTCAGCAACAGGGTGCGGATGTGCGAACCGTCGACGTCAGCATCGGTCATGATGATGATGTTGTGATAGCGCAGCTTGTCGATGTTGTACTCTTCGCGGCCGATACCACAGCCCAGCGCAGTGATCAGCGTGCCCACTTCCTGGGACGAGATCATCTTGTCGAAGCGTGCTTTCTCGACGTTGAGGATCTTGCCCTTGAGCGGCAGGATCGCCTGGGTCTTGCGGTTACGGCCTTGCTTGGCCGAGCCACCCGCGGAGTCACCCTCCACCAGGTACAGTTCGGAAAGAGCAGGGTCCTTCTCCTGGCAGTCCGCCAGCTTGCCAGGCAGGCCGGCGATATCCAGCGCACCTTTGCGGCGAGTCATTTCCCGCGCTTTACGTGCAGCTTCACGGGCACGAGCGGCGTCGATCATCTTGCCGACAACCGCCTTGGCTTCGTTCGGGTTCTCCAGCAGGAAGTCGGAGAAGTATTTGCCCATCTCCTGTTCCACGGCAGTTTTCACTTCCGAGGACACCAGCTTGTCTTTGGTCTGCGAGCTGAACTTCGGATCCGGCACCTTCACCGAGATGATCGCGGTCAGACCTTCACGGGCGTCGTCGCCAGTGGTCGAAACCTTGTTCTTCTTGGCCAGGCCTTCTTGCTCGATGTAGTTGTTCAGGTTACGGGTCAACGCCGAGCGGAAACCGACCAGGTGGGTACCACCGTCGCGCTGCGGAATGTTGTTGGTGAAGCACAACAGGTTCTCGTTGAAGCTGTCGTTCCACTGCAGGGCAATTTCCACGCCCACGCCGTCTTCACGCTGAACATTGAAATGGAACACCTGGTTGACCGGCGTCTTGTTGGTGTTCAGGTACTCAACGAAGGCACGCAGACCGCCTTCGTACTTGAAGTACTCTTCCTTGCCCGAACGCTCGTCTTTCAGCAGGATGCCAACGCCGGAGTTGAGGAAGGACAGTTCACGAATCCGCTTGGCCAGGATGTCCCAGCTGAAGTGGATGTTCTTGAAGGTTTCAGCCGACGGCTTGAAGTGGATGTGGGTACCGGTGGTTTCACTTTCGCCAACGATCTTCATCGGCGCTTGTGGAACACCGTGGACGTAGGTCTGTTCCCAGATCTTGCCACTGCGGCGAACGGTGAGGATCAACTGCTCGGAAAGGGCGTTAACCACCGACACACCTACACCGTGCAGACCGCCGGATACCTTGTAGGAGTTGTCATCGAATTTACCTCCGGCGTGGAGGACGGTCATGATGACCTCAGCGGCGGAAACGCCTTCCTCTTTATGCACGTCAACCGGAATGCCGCGACCGTTGTCGCGAACACTGATGGATTCGTCCGGGTGAATAATTACGGTGATGTCATCGCAGTGGCCGGCGAGTGCCTCGTCGATCGAGTTATCGACCACCTCGAACACCATGTGGTGCAGGCCGCTACCATCATCGGTGTCGCCAATGTACATACCGGGACGCTTGCGCACGGCATCTAGCCCTTTCAGCACCTTGATGCTGGAGGAGTCGTACGTTTGATTTTCGCTCATGCCTTCACTCCCGATGGTCGTGGGTCTGGGTGATACGGCCCTGTTCCACGTGGAACAAAGCAACTGGCGTTTCCGTCTGCCAGCCTTCCCTCAATAATTCTTGATCTACACAGGTGATAAACACCTGGCAGCGTAAGTCTTCCAACAAGCGACAAAGTGCGCGGCGGTGCTGGTCGTCGAGCTCCGACGGCAAGTCATCCACCAGATAAATACATTGGCCGCGACGCGCCTGGCTAACCAAATGGCCTTGGGCGATACGCAATGCACAGACCACCAGCTTCTGCTGGCCGCGAGACAAAATGTCAGCCGCGTTATGGGCGCCGAGTCTCAGGCGCAGGTCCGCGCGTTGTGGGCCGGCCTGGGTATGGCCCATGTGCTGATCACGTTGCAGGGAGGAGGCGAGCACTTCACTGAGTTCGCGATCCTTGTCCCAGCCACGGTAATAGCTCAGGGTCAGCCCTTCGAGCTCGACCAAATCGCTCAGGGTTTGCTCAAAGACGGGCTTCAAGGCCTTGATGTAATTGCGACGGTATTCATCTATTTCCGCGCTGGCCAGGCACAGCTCCCGGTCCCAGGCCGCTTGCGAAACAGCGTCAAGTGTACCATGCCGCAACCATGAGTTCCGCTGCCGCAAAGCCTTCTGCAGGCGTTGCCATGTGGCCATGAAGCGGGGTTCCACGTGGAACACCCCCCAATCGAGGAACTGCCGGCGTATTTTCGGCGCACCTTCAAGCAGGCGAAAACTGTCCGGGTTGATCAGCTGCAGGGGCAGAATCTCTGCCAATTGCGCAGCGCTACGGGCGTTCTGCCCGTCAATGCGGATAGTGAATTCGCCTTGCCGATCCCGCGAAATCCCCAGGTTGCTCGACCCGCCTTCGCTTAACTCGACCTGGCCGAACACGGTACAAGCCAGCTGCTCGTACTGAATGACCGGGGTAAGCCGAGTGCTGCGGAAGGAACGGGCGAGGCCCAACAGATGAACGGCTTCCAGCACGCTGGTTTTACCGCTGCCGTTGGCGCCGTACAGAATGTTTATGCGGGGGGAGGGGGAGAAGGTCACCGGGTGCAGGTTACGCACCGCGGTGACAGAAACGCGACTGAGGGACATCTAGAGTCTGCTGGACAAATTACAGACGCATCGGCATGACAACGTAAGCGGAGTCGTCGTTGTCAGCTTCCTGCAGCAGGGCACTGCTGTTGGAGTCCGACAGGATCAGACGAACCTGCTCAGTGGTCATGACACCCAGTACGTCCAGCAAGTAGCTGACGTTAAAGCCGATTTCCAGCGAGCTACCGTTGTACTCGACGCTGATTTCTTCTTCCGCTTCTTCCTGCTCAGGGTTGTTGGCCTGGATCTTCAGCTGGGCATTGGCCAGTTGTAGACGGATGCCGCGGTACTTCTCGTTGGACAGGATCGCGGTGCGGCTGAAGGCTTCGCGCAGCGCCTGACGATCGCCGACCACCAGCTTGTCACCCCCCTTGGGCAGTACACGCTCGTAGTCCGGGAACTTGCCATCGACCAGCTTGGAGGTGAAGGTGAATTCACCGGTGGTGGCACGAATGTGGTGCTGACCCAGGACGATGCTGACCATGCCGTCCGGCTCGGTGAGCAGACGCGCCAGCTCAAGGATGCCTTTGCGCGGTACGATGACCTGGTGGCGATCAGCCTGGCCGATATCGGCACGCATCGAGCACATGGCCAGACGGTGGCCATCGGTGGCGACGGCGCGCAGGGTGTCAGTGGACACTTCCAGCAGCATGCCGTTGAGGTAGTAGCGCACGTCTTGCTGGGCCATGGCGAAGCTGGTGCGCTCGATCAGGCGACGCAGACGGCTTTGCTCCAGGTTGCAGGTCAGCGAGCCCGGGCCTTCTTCCACTGTCGGGAAGTCGTTGGCCGGCAGGGTCGACAGGGTGAAGCGGCTGCGGCCTGCCTTTACCACCAACTTTTGCTCATCGAGCTTGATGTCGATCAGCGCATCGTTCGGCAGGCTTTTGCAGATATCCATCAGCTTGCGTGCAGGAACAGTGATCTCGCCAGGCTCGGCCGGCTCTTCCAGTTGCACGCGGCCAACCAGTTCCACTTCCAGGTCAGTACCGGTCAGCGACAATTGCTGACCCTGTACCACCAGCAGTACGTTGGACAGTACCGGCAAGGTCTGGCGGCGCTCGACGACGCCTGCGACCAGTTGCAGGGGTTTCAACAGGGCTTCGCGTTGAATGGTGAAATGCATGGTCTAGTCCCTTGCCTTTAATAAGCTGCGCTGACGTTCATCAAGTCGTCAGAGTCCGCAGCAGGTTCTTGTAGTCCTCGCGGATATCCGCGTCGGATTCCTTGAGTTCGTTGATCTTGCGGCACGCATGCAACACGGTGGTGTGATCGCGGCCGCCGAATACGTCGCCGATTTCCGGCAGGCTGTGGTTGGTCAGCTCTTTGGACAAGGCCATGGCGACCTGCCGCGGACGGGCTACCGAACGGGAACGACGTTTGGACAACAGATCGGAGATCTTGATCTTGTAGTACTCGGCAACGGTGCGCTGGATGTTATCCACACTCACCAGTTTGTCCTGCAGTGCCAGAAGATCCTTGAGCGACTCGCGAATCAGCTCGATGGTGATGTCGCGGCCCATGAAGTGCGAGTGAGCGATCACCCGTTTCAGGGCGCCTTCGAGTTCGCGCACGTTGGAGCGAATCCGTTGGGCAATGAAGAAAGCAGCATCATGCGGCAGGTCGACCTTGGCCTGATCGGCCTTCTTCATCAGGATCGCCACCCGGGTTTCGAGCTCCGGTGGCTCTACCGCAACGGTCAGGCCCCAGCCGAAACGCGACTTCAGGCGCTCCTCCAACCCTTCGATTTCCTTCGGATAACGGTCGCTGGTCAGAATGACCTGCTGACCGCCTTCGAGCAGGGCGTTGAAGGTGTGGAAAAACTCTTCCTGGGAACGCTCTTTGCGGGCGAAGAACTGAATGTCATCGATCAGCAGCGCATCGACCGAACGGTAGAAGCGCTTGAACTCATTGATTGCATTAAGTTGCAGCGCCTTGACCATGTCGGCGACAAAACGCTCGGAGTGCAGGTACACCACCTTGGCATTCGGATTCTTCTTGAGCAGGTGGTTACCCACAGCGTGCATCAAGTGAGTTTTACCCAGGCCCACGCCGCCGTACAGGAACAACGGGTTGTAGCCATGCTTGGGGTTGTCGGCAACCTGCCAGGCCGCAGCGCGGGCCAGCTGGTTGGACTTACCTTCGACGAAGTTCTCGAAGGTAAAGGTGCGGTTCAGGTAGCTGGTGTGCTTGAGCGCACCCTCAACCTGCACAGTGCGTTGTTCGGTGCGACCGCTTGGCGCCGGGGCGGCATTGGCCTCGCCCATGGAATCGAAGCTGTCTCGCGAAGGCGCGTCCTCGACTTCAACCGTCGCGGCAGGGGCAGCAACAGGAGCGGCGACTGGTTCGTTGACCACCGCCGTTTGCGCCGCCTGGGCCTGGGATGCAGCCACGGCAGCGGCGAGCGGTGCATTGGGCGCGGCGCGCGGTGCCGAACTGCGTCTGCTGCCTATTAATAAGGAAAGCGCAGGTGCAATACCGTTGCCGTGTTCACCCAGCAGCTCGAGCAGACGGCTCAGGTACTTTTCATTGACCCAGTCGAGAACGAAACGGTTGGGCGCATAGACGCGCAACTCGTCGCCTTCGGCTTCGACCTGTAGCGGACGGATCCAGGTGTTGAATTGCTGGGCAGGCAGTTCATCGCGCAGAAGCTCCACGCACTGCTGCCAAAGTTCCACTGACACGGATATCCCCTGAGTTGAAAGCCGGTGAGGCAAAAACAAGCGCCCATTGTACCCAGCGCCAGCGCAGTTATCCACATGCAGGTGCGTCGAGGATGGCGATAAATCAGCACTTTAGTGACCAAAATGCCGTTTCGGACATGTGAATAAGCCCTGTGGATAACAGCGCCTGAGGTCTTTGCACAACTGGGGGTCGAAATCGGTGGATAACCTGCCTGTGGATAACTACCCATTTGATCCACAGCTTTTCCGAGGCTACAACACAGTCAGAACACCTCTTCTCGACAAGGTTTCTTTCCTCTGTACATAAGGTATTTAAAGGCCTGTAGCTTGTTATCCACAGAAATCTTCCACATAAGCTTTATAAGATTCACTAAAAAGCTTTAAATAAGTCCTCTCTTTTTTTCTATGTTTAAGTGATCCGTTGCTCGGGGTCTGTCAGGGCAAACCAGGTGAGCCACCGAATGAGGCCGATTTTCCGTCTATAAGGAAAAGCTGGTTGGAAATTGACCTACGGCCCTGCTTTCTCTAGAATCGCCGGTCTCTTAAAACGGGGGCCATTCCGGCCCGTTGTCGACGAACCAGGTAACACGCCATGAAACGTACTTTCCAACCAAGCACCATCAAGCGCGCTCGCACTCACGGTTTCCGTGCCCGTATGGCCACCAAGAACGGTCGTGCCGTTCTGTCGCGTCGCCGTGCCAAAGGCCGTAAGCGCCTGGCAGTTTGATTTTTCGGCACTGGTGGTGAGTCAGGACTTCAGTCGGGAAAAGCGTCTGCTTATTCCCCGACACTTCAAAGCGGTCTTCGACTCCCCAACCGGCAAGGTTCCAGGGAAATGCCTGCTGATCCTTGCTCGCGAGAACGGTCTTGATCATCCCCGCCTGGGGCTAGTGATCGGGAAAAAGAGCGTCAAGCTCTCCGTTCAACGCAATCGCCTGAAACGCCTGATGCGCGATTCGTTTCGCCTGAACCAGCATTCACTTGCCGGTTGGGATATCGTGATCGTCGCGCGCAAAGGGTTGGGCGAGATTGAAAACCCAGAATTGCACCAACATTTTGGCAAGCTCTGGAAGCGCCTTGCACGCAGTCGGCCCGCTCCAGTGGTTAACACCGACTCTGTGGGGGTAGACAGTCAAGATGCGTAAACTGGCGCTCGTTCCGATCCAGTTTTACCGTTATGCCATTAGTCCTCTGATGGCCAGTCACTGTCGTTTCTACCCCAGTTGCTCCTGCTACGCGATCGAAGCCATCGAAACACATGGCCTATTGCGCGGTGGGTGGCTTACCGTTCGTCGCCTGGGGCGTTGTCATCCGTGGAATGCCGGTGGTTTTGACCCGGTTCCACCTGCCTCCTCTTCCCGTACTTCTTCGATAGCCGAGTAATCATGGATATTAAACGCACGATCCTGATCGTCGCCCTGGCAATCGTGTCCTACGTCATGGTCCTTAACTGGAACCAGGACTATGGCCAGGCTGCCCTGCCGACTCAGAATACTGCTGCCAGCAACGTTGCCCCGGCCCTGCCGGACACCGCGCAGGCCGGTAACACTGGCGCCAGCGCCGATGTACCGAGCGCCAACGCTGAATCCAGCCCCGCAGAACTTGCCCCGGTAGTGGTTAGCAAGGATCTGATTCGGGTCAAGACTGATGTCCTCGATCTGGCTATCGATCCAAACGGTGGTGACGTCGCCCAGCTGATGCTGCCGAAGTACCCACGCCGTCAGGACCATCCGGACATTCCGTTCCAGTTGTTCGACAACGGTGGTGAGCGTACTTACCTGGCACAGAGCGGTCTGACTGGCGTCAACGGTCCGGATGCCCGTTCGTCTGGTCGTCCGCTGTATGCCGCTGATCAGAAAAGTTATCAACTGGCCGATGGTCAGGACCAACTGGTCGTCGACCTGAAGTTCAGCGATGCCGGCGTCAACTACATCAAGCGCTTCAGCTTCAAGCGCGGTGAGTACGACCTGACCGTCACTTACCTGATCGACAACCAGAGCGCACAGCCCTGGACCGGTAACCTGTTCGCGCAGCTCAAGCGCGATGCCAGCTCGGATCCTTCCTCGAGCACCGCAACCGGTACCGCGACCTACCTCGGTGCAGCCCTGTGGACAAGTTCGGAACCCTACAAAAAGGTGTCGATGAAAGACATCGACAAGGGAAATCTGAAAGAAAATGTTTCCGGCGGCTGGGTAGCCTGGCTGCAGCACTACTTTGTAACTGCCTGGATTCCAAACAAGTCTGAAAACAACATCGTTCAGACCCGTAAGGACAGCCAAGGCAACTACATCATCGGTTTCACCGGTCCGGCGCTGAACGTTGCCGCTGGCGGTAAAGGCGAAACCAGCACCACGCTGTACGCAGGTCCGAAGATCCAGGAGAAGCTCAAAGAGTTGTCCCCAGGTCTGGAACTGACCGTCGACTACGGCATCCTGTGGTTCATTGCCCAGCCAATCTTCTGGCTGCTGCAACATATCCACAGCCTGCTCGGCAACTGGGGCTGGTCGATCATCGTCCTGACCATGCTGATCAAGGCGCTGTTCTTCCCGCTGTCGGCTGCCAGCTACCGTTCCATGGCGCGCATGCGTGCCGTTGCACCGAAACTGGCTGCACTGAAAGAACAACATGGCGACGACCGGCAGAAAATGTCGCAAGCCATGATGGAGCTGTACAAGAAAGAGAAGATCAACCCACTGGGCGGCTGCCTGCCGATCCTGGTGCAGATGCCGGTCTTCCTCTCGCTGTACTGGGTTCTGCTGGAAAGCGTCGAGATGCGTCAGGCGCCATGGATGTTCTGGATCACTGACTTGTCGATCAAGGATCCGTTCTTCATCCTGCCGATCATCATGGGCGCGACCATGTTCATCCAGCAGCAGCTGAACCCGACTCCGCCGGATCCGATGCAGGCCAAGGTGATGAAGCTGATGCCAATCATCTTCACCTTCTTCTTCCTGTGGTTCCCGGCAGGTCTGGTGCTGTACTGGGTTGTGAACAACTGCCTGTCGATCGCACAGCAGTGGTACATCACTCGCAGCATCGAAAAGGCTACCAAGAAAGCCGCTGCTTGACGGGTTAGCCAGCTAACCTGTGGATAAACGCCCCCTCGTGGGGCGTTTTGCTATCTGTCGTTTTTGTCGTGAGGCCCTCGAGCATGAACACTGTGCGTGAAACCATTGCCGCCATCGCTACCGCCCAGGGACGTGGGGGCGTGGGGATCGTGCGGCTATCCGGCCCCCTGGCCCAACAAGCCGGGCTGGCCATCTGTGGAAAAGCACTGACACCGCGGCACGCCCATTACGGAGCGTTCCGCGCTGAAGATGGCCTGGTGCTGGATGAAGGCATTGCGCTGTTTTTCCCTGGGCCCAACTCCTTTACCGGCGAAGACGTGCTTGAGCTGCAGGGCCACGGCGGCCCGGTAGTCCTCGATATGTTGCTGCAGCGCTGTGTACAACTGGGTTGCCGCCTGGCGCGCCCGGGTGAATTCAGTGAGCGGGCATTCCTCAACGACAAGCTCGACCTGGCCCAGGCCGAGGCGATCGCCGACCTGATCGAAGCCAGTTCTGCACAAGCTGCGCGCAATGCCTTGCGCTCGCTGCAGGGCGAATTTTCCCGCCGTGTGGATAACCTCACCGAGAAGTTGATCAGCCTGCGCATCTACGTGGAAGCTGCAATCGATTTCCCCGAAGAAGAAATCGACTTTCTTGCTGACGGTCACGTGCTGAGCATGCTCGATGAGGTGCGCAACAATTTATCCACAGTGCAGCGCGAAGCTGGGCAGGGCGCCTTGCTGCGCGACGGCATGACGGTGGTGATCGCTGGTCGGCCGAATGCCGGCAAGTCGAGCCTGCTTAACGTTCTGGCCGGCCGCGAGGCGGCGATTGTCACCGATATCGCCGGCACCACCCGGGACATCCTGCGCGAACATATCCACATCGACGGCATGCCGCTGCACGTTGTCGACACGGCTGGATTGCGCGATACCGATGACCATGTGGAAAAGATCGGCGTGGAACGCGCACTCAAGGCCATCAACGAAGCCGATCGGGTGCTGTTGGTGGTCGACTCGACTGCACCGGAAGCCAGTGATCCGTTTGCCCTGTGGCCGGAATTTCTCGACCTGCGTCCGGATCCGGCCAAGGTTACGCTGATTCGCAACAAGGCAGATTTGAGTGGCGAAGCCATTGCCATGGAACAGAGTGAAGATGGCCACGTCACCATTACCCTCAGTGCCAAGGACACCGACATGGGGCTTGAGCTGCTGCGCGAGCACCTGAAGGCCTGCATGGGTTATGAACAGACTGCTGAAAGCAGCTTCAGCGCCCGCAGGCGCCACCTGGAGGCATTGCGTCAGGCCGGTGCGCACCTGGAGCATGGACATGCGCAACTGACCCTCGCCGGTGCCGGTGAGCTGCTGGCAGAAGATTTGCGCCAGGCGCAACACGCCCTGGGCGAGATTACCGGTGCATTCAGTTCCGACGATCTGCTCGGACGCATCTTCTCCAGCTTCTGCATCGGCAAGTAAGCGTCCTTATCCACAGTCGGGTCTGCAACGGACCCGACTGCAGCAGCCTTTTTCTCCAATCCCTTCTCCCGGTCAGGACAGCCACAGTGCTCGTGCTGCGCTGACTCCTGCGCGTCTATCCACATTCTGGTGAAATAAGCCCTGTGGAAAACCCACCTTCAGCTCCGTTGATAACTGGCCCTCAAGGCTGAAGATAACTCCCCTTGTGGGTAACTGGCCATTTCATCCACAGGCTTAAAGCGCTTATCCAGAACGCTCATCCCCGGTAGGCCACAGGGTTTTGAATCTCTGTACATAAGGTAAATAAAGGCCTGTAGAACCTTATCCACAGAAAGGTGCCTGACTAAGAATAAACATAAAAACAAAGCTTTAATAAATTTCTCTCTTTTAATTTCTATTACCTGCCATTCATCCACAGCCTGGTTAAATTTTGTGCAAAAGGTTCCTTTAGAGGGGGGTAAGTCCCTATACTTGTGCGTTATCCCTATCTATTCCCGAAACAGGCACGAGGTGCGTGGTGGATTTCCCTTCCCGTTTTGAAGTGATCGTCATCGGCGGCGGCCATGCCGGTACCGAGGCTGCGCTTGCGTCTGCACGCATGGGGGTGAAAACCCTGCTGCTGACCCACAACGTGGAAACCCTCGGTCATATGAGTTGCAACCCGGCCATCGGTGGTATCGGCAAGAGCCACCTGGTCAAGGAAATCGATGCGCTCGGCGGTGCAATGGCACTGGCCACTGACAAGAGCGGTATCCAGTTCCGTGTATTGAACAACCGCAAAGGCCCGGCGGTGCGTGCTACTCGCGCTCAGGCCGACCGCGCCATCTACAAATCGGTGGTGCGCGAGATTCTCGAGAACCAGCCCAACCTGTGGATATTCCAGCAGTCGTGCGACGACCTGATCGTCGAGCAGGACCAGGTACGCGGCGTGGTAACGCAAATGGGTCTGCGTTTTCTCGCCGACTCCGTGGTACTGACCACCGGGACCTTCCTCGGCGGACTTATCCACATCGGTTTGCAGAATTACTCCGGTGGCCGTGCCGGCGATCCGCCGTCGATTGCCCTGGCGCGCCGCCTGCGTGAACTGCCGCTGCGCGTTGGCCGCTTGAAAACCGGTACACCGCCACGCATCGACGGGCGCTCGGTGGATTTCTCGGTGATGACCGAGCAACCGGGCGACACGCCGATCCCGGTGATGTCGTTCATGGGGTCCAAGGAACAACACCCGCGTCAGGTCAGTTGCTGGATTACCCACACCAACGCCCGTACCCACGAGATCATTGCCTCGAACCTCGATCGTTCGCCGATGTACTCCGGGGTGATCGAAGGCATCGGCCCGCGCTACTGCCCGTCGATCGAAGACAAGATCCACCGCTTTGCCGACAAGGAAAGCCACCAGGTATTCATCGAGCCAGAAGGCCTGAACACCCACGAGCTGTACCCGAACGGCATTTCCACGTCGTTACCGTTCGATGTGCAGTTGCAGATCGTGCGATCGATCCGCGGCATGGAAAACGCCCACATCGTGCGCCCGGGCTACGCCATCGAGTACGACTACTTCGATCCGCGCGACCTCAAGTACAGCCTGGAAACCAAGGTGATTGGCGGCCTGTTCTTTGCCGGCCAGATCAACGGCACCACGGGCTACGAAGAAGCCGGTGCTCAGGGCCTGCTCGCCGGTACCAACGCCGCACTGCGCGCGCAGGGCCGTGAAAGCTGGTGCCCGCGTCGCGACGAAGCGTACATCGGCGTGCTGGTCGACGACCTGATTACCCTGGGGACCCAGGAGCCGTACCGCATGTTCACCTCGCGGGCCGAGTACCGCCTGATCCTGCGCGAAGACAACGCCGACCTGCGCCTGACCGAAAAAGGTCGCGAACTGGGCCTGGTCGATGACCAGCGTTGGGCCGCGTTCAGCGCCAAGCGCGAAGGCATCGCCCTGGAAGAACAGCGTCTGAAATCCACCTGGGTACGCCCGGATACCGCGCAAGGTCAGGCCATTGCTGAAAAATTCGGTACGCCGTTGAGCCATGAATACAACCTGCTCAACCTGCTGACCCGCCCGGAAATCGATTACGCCGGGCTGATGGCAGTGACCGGCGGCGCCGAGATCGACCCGCAAGTGGCTGAGCAGGTCGAGATCAAAACCAAATACGCCGGTTACATCGACCGGCAACAGGAAGAAATCGCCCGGCTGCGCGCCAGCGAAGACACCCGCCTGCCCGACGATATTGATTACAGCGGTATTTCCGGGCTGTCCAAGGAAATCCAGAGCAAACTCGGCCAGACCCGGCCCGAGACCCTGGGCCAGGCTTCGCGTATCCCCGGTGTGACCCCGGCGGCGATTTCCCTGTTGCTGATTCATCTGAAAAAACGCGGCGCAGGCCGCGAGTTGGAGCAAAGCGCTTGAGTTCTCAGGTCACCCCTCAACATGCCGAAGAGTTGTCCACAGGCGCCCGCCAGCTCGGTGTCGAGCTGAGCGAGGCCCAGCATGCACAACTGCTGGCCTACCTGGCCTTGCTGATCAAGTGGAACAAGGCCTACAACCTGACCGCCGTGCGCAATCCGGACGAGATGGTGTCCCGCCACTTGCTCGACAGCCTCAGCGTCATGCCGTTTATCCACAGCGAGCGCTGGCTGGATGTCGGCAGCGGCGGTGGCATGCCGGGTATTCCTTTGGCTATCCTGCATCCGGACAAGCACGTCACGGTGCTCGACAGCAACGGCAAGAAAACTCGCTTCCTGACCCAGGTAAAGCTTGAGCTCAAACTGGATAACCTCACAGTTATCCACAAGCGGGTCGAGGAGTTCCAGCCGGAGCTGCCTTTCACCGGAATTGTTTCCCGTGCTTTCAGCAGCATGGAGAACTTCACCAACTGGACGCGCCACCTCGGTGACGCCCAGACGCAGTGGCTGGCAATGAAAGGGCTGCATCCTGCCGATGAGCTGGTAGCATTGCCGGCAGATTTCAGAGTGGATAGCGAGCAGGCCTTGACCGTTCCGGGTTGCCAAGGCCAACGCCATCTGCTGATACTGCGCCGCACGGCATGACTGGGAACACAAGCAAGAATGGCTAAGGTATTCGCAATCGCGAACCAGAAAGGTGGTGTGGGCAAAACCACCACCTGTATCAATCTCGCAGCATCGCTGGTGGCAACCAAGCGCCGCGTGCTGCTGATCGATCTCGATCCACAGGGCAACGCCACCATGGGTAGCGGTGTGGATAAACACGTCCTGGAACATTCGGTCTATGACCTGTTGATCGGCGAATGCGACCTGGCCCAGGCCATGCACTTCTCCGAGCATGGCGGCTATCAGCTGCTGCCGGCCAACCGCGACCTGACCGCCGCCGAAGTGGTCCTGCTGGAAATGCAGATGAAGGAGAGCCGCCTGCGCACCGCGCTGGCGCCGATCCGCGAGAATTACGACTACATCCTGATCGACTGCCCGCCGTCGCTGTCGATGCTGACCCTCAACGCCCTGGTCGCCGCCGATGGCGTGATCATTCCGATGCAATGTGAATACTTTGCCCTGGAAGGGTTGAGCGACCTTGTGGATAACATCAAGCGGATCGGCGAGCGGTTGAACCCGCAGCTCAAGGTCGAAGGCCTGCTGCGGACCATGTACGACCCGCGCCTGAGCCTGATCAACGATGTTTCCGCACAGCTCAAGGAACACTTCGGCGACCAGCTGTACGACACCGTGATTCCACGCAACATCCGCCTGGCCGAGGCCCCGAGCTTCGGCATGCCGGCCCTGGCCTACGACAAGCAATCGCGTGGCGCCCTGGCGTACCTGGCCCTGGCCGGGGAACTGGTTCGTCGCCAACGTCGTCAAACCCGCACTGCACAGACAACTTAAGGAATCCGCATGGCCGTTAAGAAACGGGGTCTCGGACGTGGGTTGGATGCACTGCTCAGTGGTCCGACCGTCAGCGCACTCGAAGAGCAGGCTGTCCAGGTCGACCAAAAGGAACTGCAACACCTGCCGCTCGACCTGATCCAGCGCGGCAAGTACCAGCCGCGCCGGGACATGGACCCGCAGGCACTGGAAGAACTCGCCCACTCGATCAAGAGCCAGGGCGTGATGCAGCCGATCGTGGTGCGCCCGATCGCGGACAACAAATTCGAGATCATCGCCGGTGAGCGCCGCTGGCGCGCCAGCCAGCAGGCCGGCATGGACACCATCCCGGCCATGGTCCGCGATGTGCCCGATGAAGCGGCCATCGCCATGGCCCTGATCGAGAACATCCAGCGCGAAGACCTCAACCCGGTGGAAGAGGCCATTGCCCTGCAGCGTCTGCAGCAGGAGTTCCAGCTGACCCAGCAACAGGTCGCCGACGCTGTGGGCAAGTCGCGGGTTACCGTGGCCAACCTGCTGCGCCTGATCTCGTTGCCGGAAGTGATCAAGACCATGTTGTCCCACGGCGACCTGGAAATGGGTCACGCCCGGGCATTGCTCGGATTGCCGGATGAACAGCAGGTCGACGGGGCGCGTCACGTTGTCGCACGTGGCCTGACCGTGCGCCAGACCGAGGCACTGGTACGCCAGTGGCTCAACGGCAAACCCGAGCCTGCGGAACCTGCCAAGCCGGACCCGGACATCACCCGCCTTGAACAGCGTTTGGCAGAGCGTCTGGGCTCTGCCGTACAGATCCGCCACGGCAACAAGGGCAAAGGCCAGTTAGTTATCCGTTACAACTCACTAGATGAGTTGCAAGGTGTCCTTGCTCACATCCGCTGAAACAATTCCTTTTGTAGCGCGTAGTCGGAAATCACTACCCGGCAGTTGAATAGGGGTTAAACCGCCCCTATACTCTGCGCGCATTTTGTCGGCACAAATTATGCCAAGTCATAGCTGACTGGTTGGTCGACTTTCGAGGAGCAGTTGTGATGGAAACCCGCACGCCAAACCGCTTGCCTTTCCATCGCTGGGCGGTTTTTCCGGTACTGTTGGCTCAATGTGTCGTGTTTCTGCTGGCAACTTTGGCGTTGTGGCAGTGGCATGGGGCGGTCAGTGGATATTCGGCACTCTGCGGGGGGCTGATTGCCTGGCTGCCGAATGTGTATTTCGCCTGGAAGGCTTTTCGTTACACGGGAGCCAGGGCAGCGCAGGCCATCGTCAAGTCGTTTTACGCGGGCGAGGCAGGCAAATTGATTTTGACGGCAGTGCTTTTTGCACTGACGTTCGCAGGAGTGAAGCCATTGGCGCCGTTAGCAGTCTTCGGTGTCTTTCTGCTGACCCAGTTGGTCAGCTGGTTCGCGCCCCTGCTGATGAATATAAGACTTTCGAGACCTTAGGGCGTTTGAGGCAACCATGGCAGCAGAAACCGCTTCGGGCTATATCCAGCACCACTTGCAGAACCTGACCTTCGGTCAACTACCAGACGGCGGTTGGGGTTTTGCCCATTCCGCAGCAGAAGCCAAGGCAATGGGCTTCTGGGCTTTCCACCTGGACACCCTGGGTTGGTCGGTCGCACTGGGTCTGCTTTTCGTATTCCTGTTCCGCATGGCAGCCAAGAAGGCGACTTCCGGTCAGCCTGGCGGCCTGCAGAACTTCGTAGAAGTGCTGGTTGAGTTCGTCGACGGCAGCGTCAAGGACAGCTTCCACGGCCGCAGCCCGGTGATCGCCCCACTGGCGCTGACCATTTTCGTCTGGGTCTTCCTGATGAACGCCATCGACCTGATCCCGGTCGACTGGATTCCTCAGCTGGCCATCCTGATCTCCGGTGATCCGCACATTCCGTTCCGTGCCGTTTCGACCACCGACCCGAACGCGACCCTGGCCATGGCCTTCAGCGTGTTCGCCCTGATCATTTTCTACAGCATCAAGGTCAAGGGTATCGGCGGTTTCCTCGGCGAACTGACCCTGCACCCGTTCGGCAGCAAGAACATCTTCGTTCAGATCCTGCTGATTCCGGTCAACTTCCTGCTCGAATTCGTCACCCTGATTGCCAAGCCAATCTCGCTGGCCCTGCGTCTGTTCGGCAACATGTACGCCGGCGAGCTGGTGTTCATCCTGATTGCCGTGATGTTCGGCAGCGGCCTGCTCTGGCTCAGCGGCCTGGGCGTGGTGCTGCAATGGGCGTGGGCTGTGTTCCACATCCTGATCATCACCCTGCAAGCGTTCATCTTCATGATGCTTACCATCGTCTACCTGTCGATGGCTCACGAAGATAACCATTAAGACCGCCTGGCGTGTCTGATGACCCTTTTGCCGGTACGGGGAAGGGTCGAAAAAGTCCGCAAGGGCAGCTGTACCAAACGATTTTGTTTTACCGCTTCAAACTAAAAAACCTAACCAATACGACGTAAAAGTCGGGAGGAAAGATGGAAACTGTAGTTGGTCTTACCGCTATCGCTGTTGCTCTGCTGATCGGCCTGGGTGCTCTGGGTACCGCCATTGGTTTCGGCCTGCTGGGCGGCAAGTTCCTGGAAGGCGCTGCTCGTCAGCCAGAGATGGTTCCAATGCTGCAAGTTAAAATGTTCATCGTTGCCGGTCTGCTCGACGCCGTAACCATGATCGGTGTTGGTATCGCTCTGTTCTTCACCTTCGCTAATCCCTTCGTTGGTCAAATCGCCGGCTAATCACTCGAATTCTCGAGTGGTTTGGTGTGATGGACAAAGAACGAGCGAGGTGTTGGCGTGAACATTAATGCAACCCTGATTGGTCAGTCCGTTGCGTTCTTCATTTTTGTGCTGTTCTGCATGAAGTTCGTGTGGCCTCCGGTCATCGCGGCATTGCAAGAACGTCAGAAGAAGATCGCGGATGGACTGGACGCTGCCAACCGAGCAGCTCGCGACCTGGAGTTGGCCCAAGACAAAGCGGGTCAGCAACTGCGCGAAGCAAAAGCTCAGGCAGCCGAAATCATTGAGCAAGCCAAGAAGCGCGGTGCTCAGATCGTCGAGGAAGCCCGTGATCAGGCCCGCGTCGAAGCTGACCGTGTGAAGGCTCAGGCTCAGGCCGAGATCGAACAGGAAATTAACGGTGTCAAAGACGCCCTGCGTGCCCAAGTGGGTCTGCTGGCTGTCGGCGGTGCTGAAAAGATCCTTGGCGCCACAATCGATCAAAACGCGCATGCGGAGCTGGTTAATAAACTGGCCGCTGAAATTTAAGCGAGGGCGATCATGGCAGAACTGACCACGTTGGCCCGACCTTACGCTAAGGCGGCCTTTGAGCACGCCCAGGCCCATCAGCAACTGGCCAATTGGTCAGCCATGCTCGGCCTGGCTGCTGCAGTGTCGGAAGACGACACGATGCAGCGCCTGCTCAAGGCCCCGCGACTGACGAGCGCAGAAAAGGCCGCCGCGTTTATTGACGTGTGCGGTGACAAGTTCGATGCACAGGCACAGAATTTCATTCATGTTGCCGCGGAAAACGACCGTCTCCAGCTGTTGCCGGAGATTTCGGTTTTGTTCGACCAGTACAAGGCTGAACAAGAGAAATCCGTGGACGTGGAAGTCACCAGTGCTTTTGCGTTGAACCAAGAACAGCAAGACAAACTCGCCAAGGTTCTCAGTGCACGGCTCAGCCGGGAAGTGCGCCTGCATGCGACGGAGGACGCCTCCCTTATCGGTGGTGTCGTGATCCGCGCCGGCGACCTGGTAATCGATGGCTCGGTTCGCGGCAAAATCGCGAAACTGGCCGAAGCATTGAAATCTTGAGTTTGAAGGGGCAGCAGAGCAATGCAGCAACTCAATCCTTCCGAAATTAGTGAAATCATCAAGGGTCGCATCGAGAAACTCGACGTGACCTCCCAAGCCCGCAACGAGGGTACCGTCGTCAGCGTTTCTGACGGTATCGTGCGGATTCACGGTCTGGCCGACGTCATGTACGGCGAAATGATCGAGTTTCCAGGTGGCGTGTTCGGTATGGCCCTCAACCTGGAGCAAGACTCCGTTGGTGCGGTAATCCTGGGCGCCTACGACACCCTCGCTGAAGGCATGAGCGCCAAGTGCACCGGCCGCATCCTCGAAGTTCCAGTTGGTAAGGAACTGCTGGGTCGCGTAGTCGACGCACTGGGTAACCCAATCGACGGCAAAGGCCCACTGGGCAACACCGAGACCGACGCGGTCGAGAAAGTTGCTCCGGGCGTGATCTGGCGTAAGTCGGTAGACCAGCCTGTACAGACTGGCTACAAATCTGTCGACGCCATGATCCCGGTCGGCCGTGGCCAGCGTGAGCTGATCATCGGTGACCGTCAGATCGGTAAGACCGCCATGGCGATCGACGCCATCATCAACCAGAAAGACTCCGGTATTTTCTGTGTTTATGTTGCTGTCGGCCAGAAGCGTTCCACCGTAGCCAACATCGTTCGCAAGCTGGAAGAAAACGGCGCCCTGGCCAACACCATCGTGGTTGTTGCCAGCGCTTCGGAATCCGCCGCACTGCAATTCCTGGCGCCATACGCCGGTTGCACCATGGGCGAGTTCTTCCGTGACCGCGGTGAAGACGCGCTGATCGTATACGATGACCTGTCCAAGCAGGCCGTTGCCTACCGTCAGATCTCCCTGCTGCTGCGCCGTCCACCAGGACGTGAAGCGTACCCAGGTGACGTGTTCTATCTCCACTCCCGTCTGCTGGAGCGTGCATCGCGCGTTTCCGAAGAGTACGTCGAGAAGTTCACCAACGGTGCTGTAACTGGCAAGACCGGTTCCCTGACCGCACTGCCGATCATCGAAACCCAGGCTGGCGACGTTTCCGCGTTCGTTCCGACCAACGTGATTTCCATCACCGACGGTCAGATCTTCCTGGAATCGGCCATGTTCAACTCGGGCATCCGCCCTGCAGTGAACGCCGGTGTTTCGGTATCCCGTGTGGGTGGTGCCGCTCAGACCAAGATCATCAAGAAGCTCTCCGGTGGTATCCGTACCGCTCTGGCTCAGTACCGTGAACTGGCGGCATTCGCCCAGTTCGCTTCTGACCTGGACGAAGCCACCCGTAAGCAACTCGAGCACGGTCAACGTGTTACCGAGCTGATGAAGCAGAAGCAATACGCTCCAATGTCCATCGCGGACATGGCGCTGTCGCTGTATGCCGCTGAGCGTGGGTTCCTGACCGACGTTGAAATCGCCAAGATCGGTAGCTTCGAACAAGCGCTGATCGCTTACTTCAACCGTGATCACGCCGAACTGATGGCGAAGATCAACGTGAAGGGTGACTTCAACGACGAAATCGACGCTGGCATCAAAGCCGGTATCGAGAAGTTCAAGGCCACCCAAACCTGGTAAGCCGCAGCGGGGGCTTTGCGGCCCCCGCTTGCTAACCTGATAGGTGTTACATGGCAGGCGCAAAAGAGATTCGCAGTAAGATTGCGAGCATCAAAAGCACGCAAAAAATTACCAGCGCCATGGAAAAAGTGGCGGTCAGTAAAATGCGCAAGGCACAAATGCGCATGGCTGCTAGCCGTCCTTACGCGGAGCGTATCCGCCAGGTTATCGGTCATCTGGCCAACGCCAACCCGGAATACCGCCACCCCTTCATGATCGAACGCGAAGTAAAGCGCGTCGGTTATGTCGTCGTGAGCAGTGACCGTGGTCTGTGCGGTGGCTTGAACACCAACCTGTTCAAGGCCCTGGTCAAGGACATGGCGGTCAACCGCGAGCAAGGTATCGAGATCGATCTTTGCGTGGTTGGCAGCAAGGGTGCGGCGTTTTTCCGCAGCTTCGGCGGTAACGTCGTCGCCGCGATCAGCCACCTGGGCGAAGAGCCGTCGATCAACGATCTGATCGGCAGCGTCAAGGTCATGCTGGACGCTTACCTGGATGGTCGTATCGATCGTCTGTCCGTGGTATCGAACAAGTTCATCAATACCATGACGCAAACGCCAACGGTCGAGCAGTTGATTCCGTTGGTTGCAACCCCGGATCAAGAACTCAAGCACCACTGGGACTACCTCTACGAACCTGACGCCAAAGAGCTGCTGGACGGCCTGATGGTGCGTTACGTGGAGTCGCAGGTCTACCAGGCGGTGGTCGAGAACAACGCAGCTGAACAAGCTGCCCGGATGATCGCGATGAAGAACGCCACCGACAACGCCGGTGACCTGATCAGCGAATTGCAGCTGATCTACAACAAGGCGCGTCAGGCTGCGATCACCCAAGAGATCTCGGAAATCGTCGGCGGCGCTGCCGCGGTTTAACGGTTCAAATATTCAGAGGATCCAGCTATGAGTAGCGGACGTATCGTTCAAATCATCGGCGCCGTCATCGACGTGGAATTCCCACGTGACGCCGTGCCGAGTGTTTACAACGCGCTGAAAGTACAAGGCGCGGAAACCACCCTGGAAGTTCAGCAGCAGCTGGGCGACGGCGTGGTTCGTACCATTGCGATGGGCTCGACCGAAGGCTTGAAGCGCGGTCTGGACGTTGCAGACACCGGCGCAGCCATCTCCGTACCAGTCGGTAAAGCGACCCTGGGCCGGATCATGGACGTACTGGGTAACCCGATCGACGAAGCTGGCCCGATCGGTGAAGAAGAGCGCTGGGGTATCCACCGTGACGCTCCTTCGTTCGCTGACCAGGCAGGCGGCAACGACCTGCTGGAAACCGGCATCAAGGTTATCGACCTGGTTTGCCCGTTTGCCAAGGGTGGTAAAGTTGGTCTATTCGGTGGTGCCGGTGTAGGCAAAACCGTAAACATGATGGAACTGATCCGTAACATCGCCATCGAGCACAGCGGTTATTCCGTGTTCGCCGGTGTGGGTGAGCGTACTCGTGAGGGTAACGACTTCTACCACGAGATGAAGGATTCCAACGTACTGGACAAGGTTGCTCTGGTATACGGCCAAATGAACGAGCCACCAGGAAACCGTCTGCGCGTAGCGCTGACCGGCCTGACCATGGCTGAGAAGTTCCGTGACGAAGGTAACGACGTTCTGCTGTTCGTCGACAACATCTATCGTTACACCCTGGCCGGTACCGAAGTATCCGCACTGCTGGGCCGTATGCCTTCGGCAGTAGGTTACCAGCCGACCCTGGCTGAAGAGATGGGCGTTCTGCAAGAGCGTATCACTTCGACCAAGGAAGGTTCGATCACCTCGATCCAGGCCGTATACGTACCTGCGGACGACCTGACCGACCCGTCGCCAGCAACCACCTTCGCCCACTTGGACGCCACCGTCGTACTGTCCCGTGACATCGCCTCCCTGGGTATCTACCCAGCGGTCGATCCACTGGACTCGACTTCGCGCCAGCTGGACCCGAACGTGATCGGCACCGAGCACTACGAGACCGCTCGTGGCGTTCAGTACGTACTGCAGCGTTACAAAGAGCTGAAGGACATCATTGCGATCCTGGGTATGGACGAACTGTCCGAAACCGACAAGCAACTGGTTGCCCGTGCTCGTAAGATCCAGCGCTTCCTGTCCCAGCCGTTCTTCGTGGCAGAAGTCTTCACTGGTTCTCCAGGCAAATACGTTTCCCTGAAAGACACCATTGCTGGCTTCAGCGGTATCCTCAAAGGTGACTACGACCACCTGCCAGAACAAGCGTTCTACATGGTCGGCAGCATCGACGAAGCGATCGAGAAAGCCAAGAAACTGTAATCCCGGCGCCCCGCAAGGGGCGCTAATCAGGTTGAGGCAAGCAGATGGCTATGACAGTCCATTGCGATATCGTCAGCGCGGAAGGGGAAATTTTCTCCGGTCTGGTCGAGATGGTGGTTGCGCACGGTAACCTGGGTGATCTTGGTATCGCTCCAGGCCACGCGCCGCTGATCACTAATCTGAAGCCAGGTCCGATCACGCTGACCAAGCAGGGTGGCGCCCAAGAGGTGTTCTACATCTCTGGTGGTTTCCTCGAGGTCCAGCCGAACATGGTCAAGGTGCTTGCCGATACCGTGCAACGTGCCAGCGACCTGGACGAAGCTCAGGCTCAGGAAGCCCTCAAGGCTGCCGAAAACGCCCTGAACGAAAAAGGCGCGGAGTTCGATTACGGCGCCGCTGCCGCACGTCTGGCCGAGGCCGCAGCCCAGCTGCGTACCGTCCAGCAAATCCGCAGAATGAAGTAATACGGCACTCGCCGGTCACTTCTGTTGCGATTGAGTTAAAGGGTAGCCTCGGCTACCCTTTTTCTTTTTCCGAATTTCTTCTACTGGTCACAGCGCTGACCTTCCAGGATTGGTAGCCAGTCAATGTCTCTCGATATCGTTATTCTTGCCGCCGGCCAAGGCACCCGCATGCGCTCGGCGCTGCCCAAGGTGCTGCATCCGGTCGCCGGCGACTCCATGCTCGGCCATGTTATCCACAGCGCCCGCCAGCTTCAGCCGCAGGGCATTCATGTGGTGATCGGGCACGGTGCGGAGCTTGTACGTGAACGACTGGCCGCCGATGACCTGAACTTCGTCCTGCAGGACAAGCAGCTGGGTACCGGTCATGCCGTGGCCCAAGCTCTGCCGGCGCTGAGTGCCGATACCGCATTGATCCTCTACGGCGATGTCCCGCTGATCGAAGTCGACACCCTCAAGCGTCTGCTGGCCAAGGTCACCCCGCAACAGCTCGGCCTGCTGACCGTGACCCTCGACGATCCAACCGGTTACGGCCGCATCGTTCGCGACGCCCAGGGCCAGGTGGCGGCGATCGTCGAGCACAAGGATGCCAGCGACGCGCAGAAAGCCATCCAGGAAGGCAACACTGGCATCCTCGCGGTCCCGGGTGCGCGCCTGGCTGACTGGCTGGGCCGTTTGTCCAACAACAATGCCCAGGGCGAGTACTACCTCACTGACGTGATCGCCATGGCCGTGGCCGATGGCCTGGTGGTCGCCACCGAGCAGCCACAGGACCCGATGGAAGTGCAGGGCGCCAATGACCGTCGCCAGCTGGCCGAGCTTGAGCGTCACTACCAGCTGCGCGAAGGCCGCCGCCTGATGGCCCAGGGTGTGACCCTGCGTGATCCGGCGCGCTTCGATGTGCGTGGCGAGGTGACCGTTGGTCGCGACGTACTCATCGATATCAACGTGATCCTCGAAGGCCGCGTGGTCATTGAAGACGAGGTGGTCATCGGCCCGAACTGCGTGATCAAGAACAGCACCTTGCGCAAAGGTGTGGTGGTCAAGGCTAACAGCCATCTGGAAGGCGCCATTATGGGCGAAGGCAGCGATGCCGGCCCGTTTGCCCGCCTGCGCCCTGGCAGTGTGCTCGAGGCTCGCGCCCATGTGGGTAACTTTGTCGAGCTGAAGAACGCCCACCTCGGTGAAGGTGCCAAAGCTGGCCACCTGACCTACCTGGGCGATGCCGAAGTCGGTGCGCGTACCAACATCGGTGCCGGCACCATCACCTGCAACTACGATGGCGCCAATAAGTTCAAGACGGTACTCGGCGAGGACGTGTTCATCGGCTCGAACAACTCCCTGGTCGCGCCTGTGGATATCCTCGACGGCGCCACCACCGCAGCCGGTTCGACCATCACCCAGAACGTCGAAGCGGCGCAGTTGGCCGTTGGTCGGGCGCGCCAACGCAACATCGATGGTTGGAAGCGGCCGGAGAAGATCAACAAGAGCTGAGTTACCCACAGCTGAGCAAAAGGCCGACTGGATTGTGCATAAGTCGGCCTTTTTGCATTCTGTGGATAAATACCCTATGTGGTTCGAGTTATTCACAGCACGTTTTTTACGCCACTGTCCTTGACGTACAAGCCACTATAGGTTTTGATTGGCACCACTAACTTTCGAAACGAAACTTAAAGACGCCATGTCGAAACGTAACACCCCCCAACGACGCCATAACATCCTGGCTTTGCTCAATGAGCAGGGCGAGGTGAGCGTCGACGCCCTGGCCAAGCGTTTCGAAACCTCGGAAGTGACCATTCGCAAGGACCTGGCGGCGCTCGAAGCCAACGGCCTGTTGTTGCGCCGCTATGGTGGTGCCGTCACCCTGCCGCAGGAACTGTTCACCGATCAGGGCCAGCCAGTCTCCCTCTATAAGCAGGCCATCGCCAAGGCTGCTGTGGGACGTATCCGCGAACACGCACGAATCATCATCGACAGCGGCAGCACCACCGCCGCGATGATCCCGGAGCTGGGTCATCAACCCGGCCTGGTGGTCATGACCAACTCGTTGAATGTGGCACGTGCCCTCAGCGAGCTGGAACACGAGCCGGTACTGTTGATGACCGGAGGCACCTGGGACCCGCATTCGGAATCGTTCCAGGGCCAGGTAGCCGAGCAGGTACTACGCTCGTACGACTTCGACCAACTGTTCATTGGCGCCGACGGCATCGACCTGGCGCGCGGCACCACCACGTTCAACGAACTGCTGGGCCTGAGCCGGGTGATGGCTGACGTCGCCCGGGAAGTGATCGTCATGGTCGAGTCCGACAAGGTCGGGCGCAAGATCCCCAACCTTGAGCTGCCTTGGGGCAGCGTCAACACCCTTATTACTGATGATCGCCTGCCCACCGAGGCACGCGAACAGATTGAAGCCCGCGGCATCAACGTGATTTGCGCCGCTATCACCCAGGAGCATGACTAATGTGTGGAATCGTTGGTGCCGTCGCCGAACGTAACATCACAACCATTCTGATCGAAGGCCTCAAGCGCCTCGAGTACCGCGGCTATGACAGCGCCGGTCTGGCGGTCTTCACCCAGCAGGGCAACCTCGAGCGCCGCCGCCGTATCGGCAAGGTCAGCGAGCTGGAAGCTGCCGTCGCCGCTGAACCACTGGCCGGCAACCTGGGCATCGCCCACACCCGTTGGGCCACCCACGGTGCGCCAACCGAGCACAATGCCCACCCGCATTTTTCCGGTCATGAACTGGCAGTGGTGCACAACGGCATCATCGAGAACCACGAAGAACTGCGAGAGAAGCTCAAGGGCCTGGGTTATAGCTTCAGTTCCGAGACCGACACCGAAGTGATCGTCCATTTGCTGGATCACACCCTGAAAACCTTGCCGGACCTGGCCGATGCTCTCAAGGCTGCGGTCAAGCAACTGCACGGCGCCTATGGCCTGGCCGTGATCAGCGCCAAACAGCCTGATCGTCTGCTGGCCGCTCGCAGCGGTAGCCCGCTGGTTATCGGCCTGGGCCATGGCGAGAACTTCCTGGCCTCGGACCAATTGGCCCTGCGTCAGGTCACTGACCGCTTCATGTACCTGGAAGAGGGCGACATCGCCGAAATCCGCCGCGACCAGGTCACTATCTGGGACGTAGCCGGTACTCAGGTCCAGCGCGAAACCGTGCAGTACCATGAAGGTGCCGAAGCCGCTGACAAGGGCGCCTATCGCCACTTCATGCTCAAGGAAATCCACGAGCAGCCTACCGTGGTGCAACGCACCCTGGAAGGCCGCCTGGGCAAGGACCACGTCATGGTTCAGGCCTTCGGCCCGCAAGCTGCCGAGTTGTTCGCCAAGGTGCGCAATGTGCAGATCGTTGCCTGCGGCACCAGCTATCACGCCGGTATGGTTGCCCGTTACTGGCTGGAGAGCCTGGCCGGTATTCCTTGCCACGTCGAAGTCGCCAGCGAGTTCCGCTACCGCAAGGTGGTGGTGCAGTCCGATACCCTGTTCGTCTCGATCTCGCAGTCGGGTGAAACCGCCGACACCCTGGCAGCCCTGCGTAATGCCAAGGAACTGGGCTTCCTCGGCAGCCTGGCGATCTGTAACGTCGGCATCAGCTCGCTGGTACGCGAGTCGGACCTGACCCTGCTGACCCAGGCCGGCCCGGAAATCGGCGTGGCCTCGACCAAGGCCTTCACCACCCAGCTGGTATCGCTGATGCTGCTGACCTTGTCCCTGGGCCAGGTGCGCGGCACCTTGGCCGCCGGTGTCGAGGCTGAGCTGGTCGAAGAGCTGCGTCGCCTGCCGACTCGCCTGGGCGAAGCCCTGGCCATGGACGCGATCGTCGAGAAGACCGCTGAGCTGTTCGCCGACAAGCACCACACCCTGTTCCTCGGTCGTGGCGCGCAGTTCCCGGTAGCGATGGAAGGGGCGCTGAAACTCAAGGAGATCTCCTACATCCACGCCGAAGCCTACCCGGCGGGCGAGCTCAAGCATGGCCCGCTGGCGTTGGTTGACAGCGACATGCCAGTGGTCACCGTGGCGCCGAACAACGAGCTGCTGGAAAAGCTCAAGTCCAACCTGCAGGAAGTTCGCGCCCGTGGCGGCGAACTGATCGTCTTCGCCGACGAAGCTGCCGGCATGAGCAACGGCGAAGGCACTCACGTGATCGCCGTGCCGCACATCATCGATGCCCTGGCGCCGATCCTCTACACCATCCCGCTGCAACTGCTGTCGTACTACGTCGCGGTGCTCAAGGGCACCGACGTCGACCAGCCGCGCAACCTGGCGAAATCGGTGACTGTCGAGTAACGATCGCGGTTGTTAAGCCCAGAACCCCCGATTTTCGGGGGTTTTGTGTTTTTGTCGGTTTGTCCGGCAAGCAGGCCCATTAGCTGGCCTGGATCAATAGTCCAGGCGCGCGCTTGGCATAGTGTGATCAGTCCATGTTTCTTTTTCACGGACGAAAAGCTATGCAGACTCTGGAGCGAAAGCTAGATATCCAGCCCCTGTCGCGGGCGGACATGACCATCGAACTCAACGGCCAGGCAGTCGCTGTCGCCGCCGGTGAAACCGTGCTCAGCGTGCTCAACGCCGTAGGCCTGCGCCAGGTGGCGCGCAACGACCATGACCAGCTGACCGGGGCCTTCTGCGGCATGGGCGTCTGCCATTGCTGCCTGGTGTCGATCAACGGCCGGCCCAAGCGCCGCGCCTGCCAGACTCTGGTGCAGCCGGGTATGCAGGTCGAAACCGGGACCAACCGCTTTGCCGGGCAGGAGGCACCATGAGCCTGCGTCCAGTGATTGTCGGGGGTGGTTCGGCGGGTATGGCGGCGGCGATCGAGCTGGCCAAGCACGGTGTTTCCAGCCTGTTGTTCGATGAAGCCTCGCGCCCGGGTGGCGTGGTGTTTCGCGGACCGCTGCGCAGTGGCGTCGACCTGGGTTACCTGGGCGCCCGCTACAGCAAGGCGCTGAAGAAACTGCACAAGGATTTTGCCGCGTGCACCGATCGCATCGACCTGCGCCTGAACAGCCGTGTGGTCGGTGGTGACGAGCAGCGTCTGATGGTGCTCGACGCCGAAGAAACCCTGCACGAAATCGATTATTCCCACCTGTTGCTGTCGGCCGGTTGCCACGAGCGCAACGTACCCTTCGCTGGCTGGACCTTGCCTGGCGTCATGCTGCTCGGCGGGCTGCAGCTGCAGATCAAGAGCGGCGTGGTCAAACCCCTGGGCAGTACGCTGATCGCCGGTACCGGGCCGTTGTTGCCGCTGGTGGCCTGCCAGCTGCACGCGGCCGGGGCGAAAGTCGCCGGCGTCTATGAAGCCTGCCCGTTCAGCAAGATCGCCCGCGAAAGCCTGGCACTGATGAACAAGCCGCAGCTGTTCCTCGATGGCCTGAGCATGCTCGGCTACATGAAGCTCAATGGCATCCCCATGTACTACGGCTGGGGCGTGGTTGAAGCCAAGGGCGAGGGCGAGCTGGCTGAAGTGACCGTGGCACCCTACGGCGACGACTGGCAACCGGACCTCTCCCGCGCCCAGCGCGAACCGGCGCAAACCCTGGCGGTGGGCTACGGGTTTATCCCGCGCACGCAGCTTAGCCAGCAACTGGGCCTGGACCACGGCTTCAACGAAGACGGCTACCTGCGCCCGGAAAGCAACGTCTGGCAGCAAAGCAGCCAGCCGCACATCCACCTGGCCGGCGACATGGGCGGTATCCGTGGCGGCGAAGCGGCGATGCTCACCGGGCGTATTGCCGCCGTTTCGATTCTGCTCCAGCAGGAAGTACTCAATGCTGAAGAGGCCATCGAGCTGCGCGAGAAATACCTTGGCCAGTTGGCGGCGATCAAGCGCTTTCGCGCTGGCGTAGAGCGCTACACCCACCGCGGTACCAAGCAGATCGACCTGCCGCAGCCGGACACGGTGATCTGCCGTTGCGAGCATGTGACCCGCAGCGACATCGACCGGGCCCTGGAGCAGGGCGTCGAAGACATGGCCGGGCTGAAGATGCGCACCCGGGTGAGCATGGGCGACTGCCAGGGGCGCATGTGCGTCGGCTACTGCAGCGATCGCCTGCGCGAAGCCACCGGACGCGCCGACGTCGGCTGGCTGCGGCCGCGTTTCCCGATCGATCCGATTCCCTTCTCTGCATTCCAGCAACTCGGCACGGAAGCCTGAAGCATGAACAGAACCTATGATGTGGTCATCGCCGGTGGCGGTGTGATCGGTGCGTCCTGCGCCTACCAGCTGTCCAAACGCAAGAACCTGAAAATCGCCCTGATCGATGCCAAGCGCCCGGGCAACGCCACCCGTGCCTCGGCGGGCGGCCTGTGGGCCATCGGTGAGTCGGTGGGCCTGGGCTGCGGGGTGATCTTCTTTCGCATGATGTCGGCCAAGCACAAGCGCGAGGCCCATGGTGCGGCGGTGGCAGTGGATTCGAGCACGCCGCATATCCTGCCGCAGTCGTTCTTCGACTTTGCCTTGCAGTCCAACGCACTTTATCCACAGCTGCACCGCGAGCTGATCGACCGTCACGGCATGGACTTCAAGTTCGAGCGCACCGGCCTCAAGTATGTGATCTACGACGATGAAGACCGTCTGTACGCGGAACACATCGTCGCGCAGATTCCGCATCTGGCCGACCAGGTGCGCTGGCTCGACCGCGAGGCCCTGCGCCAGGCGGAACCTGCGGTCAGCCATCAGGCCCATGGCGCCCTGGAGTTTCTCTGCGATCATCAGGTCAGCCCGTTCCGCCTGGCCGATGCCTATATGGAAGCGGCGCGCCAGAACGGTGTCGACCTGTTCCACAACACCAACATCACCGGTGTGCTGCATCAGGGCTCGCGGGTCAGCGGTGTGCAAACCGCAGAAGAGGGCACCTTTCACTGCGACACCCTGATCAACGCCGCTGGTGCCTGGGCCGCAGACTTGAGCGAATGGGCCACCGGCCTGCGGATTCCGGTCAAGCCGGTCAAAGGTCAGATCATCCTCACCGAGCGCATGCCCAAGCTGCTGCAAGGCTGCCTGACCACCAGCGACTGCTACATGGCGCAGAAGGACAACGGCGAGATTCTGATCGGCAGCACCACCGAGGACAAAGGCTTCGACGTCAGCAACACTTTCCCGGAGATCAACGGCCTGGTTCAGGGCGCGGTTCGCTGTGTGCCGGAGCTGGCGCAGATCAACCTCAAGCGCACCTGGGCCGGCTTACGCCCAGGCTCGCCGGACGAGTTGCCGATTCTGGGGCCGGTCACGGAAGTCAGCGGTTACCTGAATGCCTGTGGACACTTTCGCACCGGCATCCTCACCTCGGCCATCACCGGGGTGCTGATCGACAAGGTCCTGCATCAGGAAACCCTGCCACTGGACATCACCCCGTTCCTGGCCGAGCGTTTTGACTTGCTGGCTGTGGAAAACCAGCAGGCTGCCCTTGCCTGATTGTGGATAAACCGGCCTTCAGCCCTGGGGGCCGGTTTTCATCAGTTCCAGCAAACTCAGGCACTGCCTGACCTGCGGCGAGTTATCCCCAGCCCGGTAGCTGAGAATGATCGGCGACACTGCGGTCTTTTCAGGCAGCGGTGCATAAACAATGTCGGCGCGATGCTGGCTTTGCACGGACGCCGGTACCAATGTTATCCCCAGGCCAGCAGCAACCAGGCCCAGCGCAGTCTGCAGTTCGTTGGTCCATTGGATAACCTTGATATTCACTCCCTGGGCAGTGAACAGCGCCATGATGTGGTCGGCGTAGCTTGGTCGCGGGTTGGCCGGGTAAAGCACGAAGGGCTCATCCGCCAGGCGTTTGAGGTCCAGGGCCTGATCGAGCAAAGGGTGCCCGCAGGGCAGGGCAACCACCAACGCTTCCTCGCGTAGCAGCACCTGTTCGATGGTCGGATCCTTGATGTGGATGCGCCCGAAGCCGACATCGATGCGCCCGGCCTTGAGCGCCTCGACTTGCTGCAGGGTGATCATTTCCTGCAGGCCCAACTCCAGTTTCTCATTGCGCCGCAGTTGGCGGATCAACTCGGGCAGCAAGTCATAGAGCGTCGACGGCGCAAAGCCGATGCGCAGCCACTGGCGTTCACTGTTGGCGATGCGCCGGGTGCCTTCGGCAATCTGTTCGAGCTGGTCGAGCAGGGCGGCGCTTTGTTCGTGGAAAAACCGCCCGGCCTCGGTCAGGCGCAGCGGCCTGCCGCGCTCCAGCAGCTCTACTCCGAGGGTGTCTTCCAGCTGGCGGATCTGCCGGCTCAGGGGCGGCTGGGCGATGTGCAGCTGCTCGGCGGCACGGGTGAAGTTGAGGGTTTGCGCGAGTACCCGGAAGTAGCGCAGATGACGCAGTTCCATGATACCTCCAGGGTATGGTTGCCTACCCAACGGATATTGGACTGCCTGCTGGCGCTGGCGCAAGCTGCTGCCTTGTGGATAACCAGACCCTGTGGATATCGTCGAACCAGAATAACAATGAGGCCAGCCCATGAGCAGCCAACTGTTGAGCGAGCGCAGCCGTGTGTTCCAGCATGCCGACCCTTATGCGGTGTCCGACTACGTCAACCAGCACGTTGGCGGTCACAGCCTGCGCTTGCCGCGCACGGGTGACCTGCAGGCGAGCATCAACCATCGCAAGTTTGCCAGCATCGACCTGTGCCGCCTGAGCTATGGGGGCAGGGCGCGGATTACTTCACCGGCGCTGGGCAGCCTGTATCACCTGCAGATCTTGCTCAAAGGGCATTGCCGTTCAAGTTGTCGCGGCGACGAGCATCACTACGTGCCGGGCGAGTTGCTGTTGATCAATCCGGATGATCCGGTTGACCTCACCTACTCGGCCGACTGCGAGAAGTTCATCCTCAAGCTGCCGGCCAGCCTGCTCGAACAGGCTTGCCTGGAACAGCGCTGGCAATTGCCCGAAGGCGGTATCCGCTTCACCAGCGCGCGGCATGCCACGGGCGCGCTGGAGGGGTTTATCGGCCTGCTCGGGCTGGTGTGTGACGAAGCCGAGTCCACCCAGTCGCTGGCGCAAGTGCAGGAGCATTACGGGCGCATTGTCGCCAGCAAGCTGCTGAGCCTGTTGGGCAACAACATCGATCGTTGCGAACCCGGGTTGCAGACTCACTCGTTCGAACAGTTGGCGGCCTATATCGATGCCAACCTGCACCAGGACATCGGTGTCAGTCAGCTGATGACGGTGGCGCGGGTCAGTGAGCGCTCGTTGTACACGCTGTTTGAGCGTCATGCCGGTCTGTCACCCAAGGGTTATGTGCGCCAGCGCAAGCTCGAGCGTATTCACGCGGCCCTGCAGGACCCTTCCAGCCCGGTGCGCAATGTCACCGAAATCGCCTTGGACTATGGCTTCCTGCACCTGGGGCGCTTCGCCGAAAGCTATCGCCAGCGCTTCGGCGAGCTGCCTTCGGTCACCTTCAAACGCCACCGCTGAACGCTCGTCAGCCCCTGCGCAATCTGGATAGCGATTCGCAGGAAACGGCTATTGGCGCCTCGCTGCTGCTCCTAACCTGACCCTGCGAACACTGCCCGGCCCTGTGCCTTGCAGCTATCGCCATTCGGGTTTCGATAACAACAACAAAAGAGACACGCCTCATGCGAGCGATCGATATCAATAGCCTGATCGATCAGGCGAAGTTCAATTCCTTTCACTGGCGTGTGCTGTTCTGGTGTGCGCTGATCATCATCTTCGACGGTTACGACCTGGTCATCTACGGCGTGGTGCTGCCGGCCTTGATGCAGGAGTGGGGCATGACCCCGTTGCAGGCCGGTGCCCTGGGCAGCTACGCGCTGTTCGGCATGATGTTCGGCGCCCTGGTGTTCGGCCCGCTGTCGGACCGAATCGGGCGCAAGAAAGCCATTACCCTCTGTGTGATCCTGTTCAGCGGCTTTACCGTGCTCAACGGCTTTGCCCGCAACCCCGCCGAGTTCGGTCTCTGTCGCTTTCTGGCTGGCCTTGGGATCGGCGGGGTGATGCCCAACGTGGTGGCGCTGATGAATGAATACGCGCCCAAGCGCATGCGCAGCACCCTGGTGGCGATCATGTTCAGTGGCTACTCGGTGGGCGGCATGCTCTCGGCCGGGTTGGGCATCGTCCTGTTGCCAGCCTTCGGTTGGCAGTCGGTGTTCTATGTGGCGATCATCCCCTTGCTGGTGCTGCCGCTGATCCTGCGCTACCTGCCCGAGTCCCTGGGTTTCCTGGTGCGCCAGGGCCGCACCGAGCAGGCCAGCCAGTTGCTGCAGCGGGTTGAGCCGAGCTATCAGGCGCAAGCGGGCGATCGCCTGGAAGTGTTGACCGGCACTAACGCCGGTGGCTCGGTACCGCAGCTGTTTCGCGAAGGTCGGGCGCTGAGTACGTTGATGCTCTGGGTCGCGTTTTTCTGCTGCCTGTTGATGGTCTACGCACTCAATTCCTGGTTGCCCAAGCTGATGAACAACGCCGGCTACGGCCTGGGCTCGAGCCTGGCGTTTTTGCTGGTGCTGAACTTCGGCGCGATCTTTGGTGCGGTGGGCGGCGGCTGGATTGGTGACCGTTTCAAGCTCGACCGGGTGCTGGTGGTGTTCTTCGCCGTGGCGGCGTTGTCGATCAGCCTGCTCGGCTTCAAGAGCCCTGCACCCGTCTTGTACCTGCTGATTGCCATAGCGGGTGCGACCACCATCGGCACGCAGATTCTCGCCTATGCCTGTGTGGCTCAGTACTACCCCATGGGGATTCGTTCGACGGGTCTGGGTTGGGCCTCGGGTATTGGTCGCAGCGGGGCGATTGTCGGGCCGATCCTGGGTGGGATGCTGCTGGGGATCCAACTGCCGCTGGCGTTGAATTTCATGGCCTTTGCCCTGCCGGGTGCGGTCGCGGCGGTGGCGATGATGGTGTTTGCTGGGCGTGGTGCTGGCAGGGGCAGGGCACCGTTGCCGTCAGCGGCATAGCCAAATAACCGCGTTGGCCCTATCGCTGGCAAAGCCAGCTCCCACAGTGGTCGGAGTGCATAGCGTTCTTGTGGGAGCTGGCCTTGCCAGCGATGCAGGCGCCGCAAATTTACAAGCCAAAACAACAATAACAAGAGCACCGCTACCATGAACAACTTCCCACACTGCGGGTTGCTGTCCTGCTGCGCCCTGAGTTTCTGTGCCAATGCCGCCGAGCCGGGTTTTATCAAGGACGCCAGCGCTACCCTGCAAGCGCGCAACTACTACTTCAGCCGCGACTTTTCCGGCATTGTCGGTGCCAACCAGCAATCAAAGGCTGAGGAATGGGGCCAGGGGTTCATCTTCACCTTCAAGTCCGGTTATACCCCGGGCCCCCTGGGCTTGGGCGTCGATGCCATTGGCCTGCTCGGCCTCAAGCTCGACAGCAGCCCGGATCGCACCGGCACCGGTTTGCTGCCGGTGCAGGACGATGGCCGCGCTGCCGATGAGTACAGCCGGGTCGGCGCCACGCTGAAAATGCGCTATTCGAAGACCGAGCTGAAAGTCGGCGAGCTGCAGACCAACCTGCCGATCCTGCAATACAACGACTCGCGCCTCCTGCCGCCAACCTACCAGGGCGTCAGCCTGAGCTCTGCCGAGATAGCCGGCTTGACCCTGCAGGCCGGTCACCTGAGTTCAACCAGCCTGCGCAACGAAGCCGGTGATGAAAAGATGATCGCCATGCTCGGCCACCTGCCCCAGCGCCAGGCCGACAGCGATGCCTTCAACTATGCCGGTGGCGACTACAGCTTCAACGCCAATCGCACCACTGCCAGCCTCTGGTATGGGCGCCTGGAAGATATCTACCAGCAAGGTTTTATCGGTTTGAAGCACAGCCAACCGATGGGCGAGTGGACCCTCGGCGCCAACCTCGGTTACTTCGCTGCCAGGGAGCAGGGGGATGCGCGCATTGGTGAGGTCGACAACCAGGCGTTTTATTCGCTGCTGTCGGCCAAGCGTGGCGGGCACACGTTCAGCGTCGGCTATCAGGCAATCTATGGTGACGATGCTTTCCCGCGGGTGTTCCCGAATATCTCGCCGCTGGGCAACGAAGTGCCAACCTATGAGTTCGCCTACACCGACGAGCGTTCCTGGCAGGTGCGTTATGACTATGACTTCGTCGCCATGGGCGTACCGGGTTTGACTGCCACCGTGCGTTACCTGAAGGGCAATAACGTCGATACTGGGCTGGGCTTCGAGGGCAAGGAACATGAGCGCGATCTTGACCTTGGCTATGCGGTGCAGAGCGGGTTGCTCAAAGGGCTGGGGATACGACTGCGCAATGCCATGGCGCGGTCCAATTACCGTTCGGACATTGATGAGAACCGGGTGATCCTGAGTTACACCTGGACGTTGTTGTAAGCCATCAGGGCCTCATCGCTGGCAAGCCAGCTCCCACAGGGGCTGCGGTGATCTCTGTGGGAGCTGGCTTGCCAGCGATGCTTTTGGAAACACACCGTCCATCCCCAGGTTGCTCGCCGGCCAGTGCTATCGCTTAGACTGGCCGCATAACTACAACGAGTGACCTGGTATGGCTGGTATGGCCGATATGGGTATGGAGAGTCCCCTGCTCAGCGAACGCAGCCGGGTGTTCGAGCGTGCAGACCCTCATGCGGTGTCGACCTACGTCAACCAGCATGTCGGCCCCCATTGCATTCGCCTGCCGCGCTACGGGCATCCCGAGGCGTACCTCAACCATCGCAAGTTCGCCAGCCTCGACCTGTGCCGAATCAGCTATGGCGGCGATGTGCGGGTGATGTCGCCAGCGCTGGAGAACGTTTTCCACCTGCAAATCCTGCTGCGCGGCCACTGCCTCTGGCGCCGTGGCCGTGAAGAGCGCCTGCTGACCCCCGGCGGGTTGCTGCTGATCAACCCTGACGAGCCGGTCGACCTGGCCTATTCCGCCGACTGCGAGAAATTCATCCTCAAACTGCCCACCCGCCTGCTCGAGTCGGTGTGTGACGAACAGCGCTGGCAGCGCCCCAGCGAAGGCGTGCGCTTTCTCGATCATCACTACCAGTTGCTGGCGCTGGAAGGCTTTGCCGGGCTGCTGGCGATGGTCTGCCAGGAGGCCGAAAGCAGCGAGCCGATGCTGCGGGTGCAGGAGCACTACAGCCAGATCGTCGCCAGCAAGCTGCTGACCCTGATGCACACCAACGTCAGCCGTGAAGCGCTGAGCAGCCAGGCGGCATCTTTCGAGCGGATCGCCGAGTACATCAACGCCAACCTCAAGCAGGACATCTGCAGCGAACAGCTGGCGCAGCAGGCGAGCATGAGCCTGCGCTCGCTGTATGCCTTGTTCGAGCGCAACGCTCGCACCACGCCCAAACTGTACATCCGCCAGCAGAAACTCGAGCGCATCCGCGCCAGCCTCGGCGACCCCGACTGCAAGGTGCGCAATATCACCGAACTGGCCATGGACTATGGCTTCGTCCACCTCGGGCGTTTCTCTGAGCACTACAAGTCGCTGTTCGGCGAACTGCCCTCAGACACCCTCAAGCGTCGCCTCTGACACTTTGCAGAAAACGGATAAAGGTCTGCACAAAGCGGATATTTGCCGTGCCCCTCGCTCCCTAACCTGACATGGCCTGAACACAATAACAACGGAGGCCCCGGCCATGTCCCTGGGATTCGATTACCTTAATTCCCTGCTTGAAGAAGATCAGGAGAAGGGCGTCTTTCGCTGCAAGCGCGAGATGTTCACCGACCCCCGTCTGTTCGATCTGGAAATGAAACACATCTTCGAGGGCAACTGGCTGTACCTTGCCCACGAAAGCCAGATTCCCGAAAAGAACGACTTCCTCACCACCACCATGGGGCGCCAGCCGATCTTCATCGCGCGCAACAAGGATGGGGTACTCAATGCCTTCCTCAATGCCTGCAGCCACCGCGGTGCGATGCTGTGTCGGCACAAGAGCGGTAACCGCTCGTCCTACACCTGCCCCTTCCACGGCTGGACCTTCAACAACTCCGGCAAGCTGCTCAAGGTCAAGGATCCGGTCGACGCCGGCTACCCGGCGAGCTTCAACTGCGAAGGCTCCCACGACCTGACCAAGGTCGCCCGTTTCGAGTCCTACCGTGGCTTCCTGTTCGGCAGCCTCAACCCGGACGTGGTGCCGTTGGTGGAGCACCTGGGTGAGTCGGCGAAGATCATCGACATGATCGTCGATCAGTCGCCCGACGGCCTGGAAGTGCTGCGCGGCTCCTCGTCCTACATCTATGAAGGTAACTGGAAGCTGACCGCCGAGAACGGCGCCGATGGTTATCACGTCAGCGCCGTGCACTGGAACTACGCCGCCACCCAGAACCAGCGCAAGCAGCGCGAGGCCGGTGCTGAGGTGAAAACCATGAGCGCTGGCGGCTGGGCCAAGAGCGGCGGCGGCTTCTACTCCTTCGACAAGGGCCATCTGCTGCTCTGGACCCGCTGGACCAACCCCGAGGACCGGCCGCTGTTCGAGCGCCGTGACGAACTGGCTGCCGACTTCGGCCAGGCCCGCGCCAACTGGATGATCGAGAACTCGCGCAACCTGTGCCTGTACCCGAACGTGTACCTGATGGACCAGTTCAGCTCGCAGATCCGCATCGCCCGGCCGATCGCCGTCGACAAGACCGAGATCACCATCTATTGCATCGCCCCCAAGGGAGAGAGCGACGAGGCGCGGGCCCAGCGCATTCGCCAGTACGAAGACTTCTTCAACGTCAGCGGCATGGCAACCCCGGATGACCTGGAAGAATTCCGTTCCTGCCAGATGGGCTATCAGGGCGGGCGCGGCTGGAACGACATGTCCCGTGGCGCCACCCACTGGGTCGAAGGCGCCGATGCCGCCGCCCAGGAAATCGACCTGCATCCGCAACTGAGCGGCGTGCGTACCGAAGACGAAGGCCTGTTCGTGCTGCAACACAAGTACTGGCAGGAAACCATGCTCAAGGCGCTTGCCGCCGACCAGCAACTGATCCCCGTGGAGGCCGTGCAATGAGCATTTCCTTCGAGCAAGTGCGCGACTTTCTCTTTGCCGAAGCACGCTACCTGGACGACAGCCAGTGGGACAACTGGCTGGAGTGCTACGCCGCCGACGCTACCTTCTGGATGCCGGCCTGGGACGATAACGACCAGCTCACCGAAGACCCGCAACGGGAAATCTCGCTGATCTGGTACGGCAACCGTGGCGGCCTGGAAGACCGGGTATTCCGGATCAAGACCGAACGCTCCAGCGCGACCATGCCCGACACCCGGACCTCGCACAACATCAGCAACATCGAGCTGCTGGAGCAGGGCGAAGGCCTGTGCAAGGTGCGCTTCAACTGGCACACCCTGAGTTTTCGCTACAAGACCGTCGACAGCCACTTCGGCACCAGCTTCTACACCCTCGATGTTCGCGGTGAACGGCCGCTGATCAAGGCCAAGAAGGTAGTGCTCAAGAACGACTACGTGCGTCAGGTCATCGACGTTTATCACATCTGAATCCTGCTTTGCTGCGAGGTGCGCCATGCACAAGATCGCCTTGAATTTCGAGGACGGGGTCACCCGTTTCATCGACGCTACCGCTGAAGAAACCGTGGCCGATGCCGCCTACCGCCAGGGCATCAACATTCCGCTGGACTGCCGCGATGGCGCCTGCGGTACCTGTAAGTGTTTTGCCGAAGCTGGCCGTTACGACCTTGGCCAGGAATACATCGAAGACGCCTTGAGCGAGGAAGAGGCCGCCCAGGGTTATGTGCTGACCTGCCAGATGCGCGCCGAGAGCGACTGCGTGGTGCGTGTGCCGGCTTCCTCGCAACTGTGCAAGACCGAGCAGGCCAGCTATCAGGCCAGCATCAGCGCCGTGCGCCAGCTGTCGGACAGCACCATTGCCCTGTCGATCAAGGGCGAGGCCCTGAGCCGCCTGGCCTTTTTGCCGGGGCAGTACGTCAACCTCGGCGTGCCCGGCAGCGAGCAGACCCGCGCCTATTCCTTCAGTTCGTTGCAGAAGGACGGCGAGGTCAGTTTCCTGATCCGCAACGTGCCGGGCGGCTTGATGAGCAGCTTCCTGACCGGCCTGGCCAAGGCCGGCGACAGTATGACCCTGGCTGGCCCCCTGGGCAGCTTCTACCTGCGCGAGATTCGTCGACCATTGCTGCTGCTGGCCGGTGGCACCGGGCTGGCGCCGTTCACCGCGATGCTCGAGAAGATCGCCGAAGAGGGCAGCGAGCATCCGCTGCACCTGATCTACGGCGTCACCAACGACTTCGACCTGGTCGAGTTGGACCGCCTGCAGGCCTTTGCCGCGCGCATTGCCAACTTCAGCTTCAGCGCCTGCGTGGCCAACCCCGAGAGCCAGCATCCGCTCAAGGGCTACGTCACCCAGCACATCGAGCCGCGCCACCTCAACGAAGGCGATGTCGACGTGTACCTGTGCGGCCCGCCGCCGATGGTCGAGGCGGTCAGCCAGTACATCCGCGAACAGGGCATTACTCCGGCGAACTTCTACTACGAGAAATTCGCTGCCGCCGCTGCCTGAAGCCGTTTTATGGGGCCGGGCGCATCGTGCGGGTACGGTCGGTCCCTTTTTTATTCGAGGTTGTCATGAACAGATTCACCAACAAGGTTGCGCTGGTTACCGGCGCGGCGCAGGGGATCGGCCGCCGTCTGTGCGAGCGTCTGCTCGAAGAAGGCGCGACGCTGGTGGCCGTGGATCGCTCGGAACTGGTGCATGAACTGCAAGGCGAGGGCGTGCTGAGCCTGACCGCCGATCTTGAACAGCACAGCGAATGCAGCCGGGTAATGGCTGCGGCGGTGGAGCATTTCGGCCGCCTTGATGTGCTGGTCAACAACGTGGGCGGCACTCTCTGGGCCAAGCCGTTCGAGCACTACGAAGCGGCGCAGATCGAAGCGGAAGTGCGCCGCTCGCTGTTCCCCACCCTGTGGTGTTGCCATGCCGCGCTGCCATACATGCTCGAACAGGGCAGCGGGTCGATCGTCAACGTCTCCTCGATCGCGACTCGCAGCATCAATCGCGTGCCCTATGGCGCGGCCAAGGGGGGCGTCAATGCCCTGACCGCCTGCCTGGCCTTCGAAACCGCCGGGCGCGGTGTGCGGGTCAATGCCACGGCGCCGGGTGGCACCGAAGCGCCGCCACGGCGGGTGCCGCGCAACAGCGCGGAGCAGAGTGGCGAAGAGAAAATCTGGTACCAGCAGATCGTCGACCAGACCCTCGACAGCAGCCTGATGAAACGCTACGGCAACCTCGATGAACAGGTTGGCGCGATCCTCTTTCTCGCTAGCGACGAAGCCTCTTACATCACCGGCACGGTGCTGCCGGTCGGCGGCGGCGACCTCGGTTGAGCGCCCCTGGAGAACCTTGATGAGTCATCCCCTGATTGAACGCATCTCGACCCTGATCGTCGACCTGCCAACCATTCGCCCGCACAAGCTGGCGATGCACACCATGCAGCAGCAAACCCTGGTGATCATCCGCCTGCAGTGCAGCGACGGCATCGAAGGCCTCGGCGAAGCCACCACCATCGGCGGCCTGGCCTATGGCAACGAAAGCCCGGAAAGCATCAAGCAGAACATCGACAGCTACTTTGCGCCGCTGTTGGTCGGGCTGGATGCCAGCAACATCAACGCCGCCATGCAGCGCCTGGACAAGGTGATCAAGGGCAACACCTTCGCCCGCTCGGGGATCGAAAGCGCCTTGCTCGATGCCCAGGGCAAACGCCAAGGCCTGGCGGTCAGCGAGTTGCTCGGCGGGCGCGTGCGCGACAGCCTGGAAGTGGCCTGGACCCTGGCCAGCGGCGACACCGGGCGCGACATTGCCGAGGCCCAGCAGATGCTCGACCTGCGCCGCCACCGGATCTTCAAGCTGAAGATCGGTGCCAGTGAAGTGGCCCATGACCTGCGCCATGTCATCGCGATCAAGCGGGCCCTGGGTGAGCGCGCCAGTGTGCGCGTCGACGTCAACCAGTATTGGGACGAGTCCCAGGCGATCCGCGCCTGCCAGGTGCTGGGCGACAACGGCGTCGACCTGATCGAGCAACCGATCTCGCGCATCAACCGTGCCGGCCAGGTGCGCCTGAACCAACGCAGCCCGGCGCCGATCATGGCCGATGAGTCGATTGAAAGCGTCGAGGATGCCTTCAGTCTCGCGGCCGACGGCGCGGCCAGCATCTTCGCCCTGAAGATCGCCAAGAACGGTGGCCCGCGGGCCGTGCTGCGAACCGCGCAAATCGCCGAAGCCGCCGGTATCGCCCTGTACGGCGGGACCATGCTCGAAGGCTCGATCGGCACCCTGGCTGCCGCGCACGCCTTCGTCACCCTCAACCAGCTGACCTGGCACACCGAGCTGTTCGGCCCGCTGCTGCTGACGGAAGAGATCGTGGTCGAAGCGCCGCTGTACCGCGACTTCGCCCTGCACGTGCCACGCACCCCCGGCCTTGGCCTGACCCTGGACGAAGAGCGCCTGGCGTTCTTCAGCCGCAAGTAAGCAAGGAGAGACGCCATGTTGTTCCACGTGAAAATGACCGTGAAATTGCCCCTGGACATGGACCCGGCCAACGCCGCGCAGCTCAAGGCCGACGAGAAGGAACTGGCCCAGCGCCTGCAGCGCGAAGGCAGCTGGCGCCACCTGTGGCGCATCGCCGGGCACTACGCCAACTACAGCGTGTTCGACCTGCCCAGCGTCGAAGCGCTGCACGACACCCTGATGCAACTGCCGTTGTTCCCCTACATGGACATTGAGGTCGACGGCCTGTGCCGCCACCCGTCATCGATCCACAGCGACGACCGCTGAACACCGAGCGCCGATAACAACAATTCGAGGTAACCCGTCATGACCGTGAAGATTGCTCACACTGCCGATATCCAGACATTCTTCGAAGAAGTCAGTGGCCTGCACAACGACCAGGGCAACCCACGCCTGAAGCTGCTGACCCAGCGCATCGTCAACGATGTAGCGCGCCTCATCGAAGACCTGCAAGTGACCCCTGACGAGTTCTGGAAGGCGGTCGACTACCTCAACCGCCTCGGTTCGCGCCAGGAAGCGGGCCTGCTGGTGGCCGGGCTGGGCGTCGAGCACTATCTGGACCTGCAACTGGATGCTCAGGATGCCGAAGCCGGCATCAGTGGCGGCACCCCGCGGACCATCGAAGGCCCGTTGTATGTGGCGGGCGCACCACTGGCCGAAGGCGAAGTGCGTATGGACGATGGCCGTGACCCGGGCACGGTGATGTTCCTCCAGGGCCGCGTGCTGGATGAACAAGGTCAGCCGGTGGCGGGCGCCGTGGTCGACCTGTGGCATGCCAACACTCAGGGCACCTACTCGTATTTCGACAGCACGCAGTCCGAGTTCAACCTGCGCCGGCGCATCGTTACCGACGCCGAAGGCCGCTACCGCGCCCGCAGTATCGTGCCGTCGGGCTACGGTTGCCCTGCGGACGGGCCGACCCAGGAGTTGCTCACTCAGCTCGGTCGTCACGGCAATCGCCCAGCGCATATCCACTTCTTCATCTCGGCGCCTGGCTACCGGCACCTGACCACCCAGATCAACCTGGCGGGCGATGAGTACCTGTGGGATGACTTCGCTTATGCCACCCGTGACGGGTTGATTGGCGAGTTGCGCTTTGTCGAGGATGCGGCGGCGGCCGATGCCCGTGGGGTAGAAGGGCGCTTTGCCGAGATGGACTTTGACTTCCGGCTGTTGAGTGCGCCCAAGCCTGCCAGTGAACAGCGCAGCAAGCGGCCGCGGGCGTTGCAGGACGTTTGAGGCCGGGTTGAATCCATCGCTGGCCCCTTGGTGATCATCTTCCAGGCCGCCCACAGCGCCCAGCTGTCGGCGGCCGAACTGTCTTCGTGGGTCTGGGCGATTTCCATCGGCAGTGGTCTGCTTGGGGTGATTCCTCAGCCTGTGGCGACGGGCGCCACAGGTTGGCAGGGCAGGGGCGGCCGACTGATCAGATCTGCATGGCTTTGCCATCGACGTTCATCGCCGCCTGGCGCAGGGCCTCGGAGCGGGTCGGGTGCGGGTGGCAGGTGAGGGCGATGTCTTCGGCCGAGGCGCTGAACTCCATGGCCACGCAGTATTCGCCGATCATCTCGCTGACGCTCGGGCCGACCAGGTGCACACCCAGCACTTCATCGGTACGGGCGTCGGCCAGGACCTTGGCAAAGCCTTCGGTCTCGTGGTTGATCTTGGCCCGGCTGTTGGCGCTGAAAGGGAACTTGCCGACCTTGTATTCACGGCCCTCGGCCTTGAGCTGCTCTTCGGTCTTGCCGACGCTGGCCAGCTCCGGGCGGGTGTAGATGACCGCCGGGATCAGGTTGTAATTGACCTCGTGAGCCTTGCCGGCAATTTGCTCAATGCAGGAGATCGCTTCGTCCTCGGCCTTGTGCGCGAGCATCGCCCCGGAAGTGGCATCGCCGATCACCCAGACCCCTGGCACGCCGGTGCGATGGTGCTGGTTGGCGAGCATGCCGCGCTTGTCGGTCTCAAGGCCGACGCTTTCCAGGCCCAAGCCCTGGGTGTAGGGGCGACGGCCAATGGCGACCAGCACGTAATCGGCTTCGAGGGTTTCGGCGCTGCCGCCAGCGGCAGGCTCCAGGCTCAGGTTCACCCCTTGCGCCGAAACCGTGGCCTGGGTGACTTTGCTGCCGAGCTTGAACTTCATGCCTTGCTTGGCCAGGGAGCGTTGCAGGGTTTTTGCCGCTTCTTCATCGGTGCCGGGGCAGATGCGATCAAGGTACTCGACCACGGTTACCTGGCTGCCCAACCGGCGCCACACCGAACCCAGCTCCAGGCCGATGACCCCGGCGCCGATGACCACCAGGTGCTTGGGCACTTCACCCAGGGCCAGGGCGCCAGTGGAGTCGATAATGCGCTGGTTGTCGATGGTCACGCCTGGCAGCGGCGTCGGCTCCGAGCCGGTAGCGATGACAATGTCCTTGGCCTGCAGCTCAGTGATGACACCCTGCTCATCGCTGACCGTGACCCGGCCGACGCCATCGAGCTTGCCCCAGCCCTTGATCCAGTCGACCTTGTTCTTGCGAAACAGGAACTCGATGCCTTTGGTCAGGCCGCTGACGCTTTCGTCCTTCTGTTTCATCATCTGCGCGAGGTTGAGGGTTGGTTTGACCTCGATGCCAAGGCTGGCGAACTCGCCGCCTACTGCCGCTTCATACAACTCAGAGGCATGCAGTAGCGCTTTGGACGGCATGCAGCCGACGTTCAGGCACGTGCCCCCCAGGGTTGAACGACCTTCGACGCACGCCACGCTCAAGCCAAGCTGGCCAGCACGAATAGCCGCGTTGTAGCCGCCAGGCCCGCCGCCAATGATCACTACATCATAGGTTTTCATTGTTGTACTCCAGGATGAAGAATCGACAATGGCGCCAAGACTAATCTGCACAACGGCTGATTGTATACAATTGATCGTGGGTACCCGCCGCGCCCGCAAGGTCTGGAACGGGCCCGGCAGGCTCAGACTATGGTCTGTATTAGCTGAAACTTGCTGTGAATGAACTACCCTTTTGGACAGACGTCCGATGAAAAAAGGAGGCTAATTTCATGCTTGCGCAACTTCCACCTGTTCTGCAAAGCCTGCGACTACCACTGCGACTGAAGCTCTGGGATGGTCATGCGTTCGATCTGGGGCCCAAGCCGCAAGTCACCATCCTGGTCAAGGATCCGCAGCTGATTACCCAACTGGCCCATCCGAGCCTGGATGAACTGGGCGCTGCATTTGTCGAAGGCAAGCTGGACCTGGAGGGCTCCATCGGTGAGGTGATTCGTGTCTGCGATGAACTGAGCGTAGCCTTGCTCAAGGATGAAGAAGACCCACAGCCGGTGCGCGCCGAGCATGACAAGGCTACCGATGCGGCGGCGATTTCCTACCACTATGACCTGTCCAACGCCTTCTACCAGTTGTGGCTGGATAGCGACATGGCGTACTCCTGCGCCTATTTCAAATCACCCACCAACACCCTGGAGCAAGCCCAGCAGAACAAGTTCGAGCACCTGTGCCGCAAGCTGCGCCTGCACAAGGGCGATTACCTGCTCGATGTCGGCTGTGGTTGGGGCGGGTTGGCACGTTATGCGGCCAGGGAGTTCGGTGCCAAGGTGTTCGGCATCACCCTGAGCAAGGAACAGCTCAAGCTGGGCCGTGAACGGGTCAAGGCCGATGGCCTGGAGGGGCAGGTGGAGCTGCAGATTCTCGATTACCGCGACCTGCCCCAGGACGGGCGCTTTGACAAGGTGGTCAGCGTTGGCATGTTCGAACACGTCGGCCATGCCAACCTGGCGTTGTACTGCCAGCGCCTGTTTGGCGCGGTGCGCGAAGGGGGCCTGGTGATGAACCACGGCATTACCGCCAAGCACACTGACGGGCGACCGGTCGGGCGGGGCGCGGGCAACTTCATTGAGCGCTACGTGTTCCCCCATGGCGAGCTACCGCACTTGTCGATGATCAGCGCACGGATCAGCGAGGCAGGCCTGGAAATCGTCGACGTCGAAAGCCTGCGCCTGCATTACGCGCGGACTTTGGAGCACTGGAGCAACCGCCTCGAAGCACAACTGGACAAGGCTAGCGCGCTGGTACCGGAGCGGGCCTTGCGCATCTGGCGCCTGTACCTGGCCGGCTGCTCCTATGCCTTTGCCAAGGGCTGGATCAACCTGCACCAGATACTGGCAGTGAAGCCTTTCGCCGATGGCAGCCACGATTTGCCGCTGACCCGCGAAGATTTCTACCGCTAAGACAGCTTACAGAATCGGCGAAATCAGCCGTGCGATACGCATCCCCAGTTGTTGCAGGCGGTGCGTGTCGCGAGTGTCTTCGGCGGTGATCTCCCGGGCGCGATCAAAGTCATCGGTGAGCATGGTTTCGACCTGATCGGCAAATTCGCGGTCGACGGTCAGCAGCATGATCTCAAAGTTGAGCCGAAACGAACGGTTGTCGAGATTGGCGCTGCCGATGGCACTGATCTCGTTATCGATCAGCACCACCTTCTGATGCAGGAACCCTGGTTCAAAACGAAACATCCGCACCCCGGCGCGCACCGCCTCGAAGGCGAACAGGCTGGAGGCGGCGTAGACGATGCGGTGGTCCGGGCGTGAAGGAATCAGGATGCGCACGTCGACGCCGCGCAGCACCGCCAGGCGCAGGGCGGCGAACACCGCTTCGTCGGGGATGAAGTAGGGGCTGGTGATCCACAGCCGCTCACGCGCCGAATGGATCGCCTCGACGAAGAACAGCGAACAGGTTTCCTGTGGGTCGGCCGGGCCGCTGGCGAGCACTTGGCAGAGCACGCCGTCTTCCGGGTAGGTCTCCGGCAGGATCAGCGGCGGTAATGTCCGTGACGCCCAGAACCAGTCTTCAGCGAACGACTCCTGCAGGCAGGCCAACACCGGCCCACTGACCTGCACGTGGGTATCGCGCCAGGGCGACAGCTTGGGGTTAGCGCCCAGGTACTCATCGCCAACGTTATGTCCGCCAACAAACCCCAGCAGGCCATCGACCACGACGATCTTGCGGTGGTTACGGAAGTTGACCTGGAAGCGGTTGAACCAGCCGCGACGGGTCGCGAAGGCGCGGATGTTCACGCCACCCTCGCGCAGTGTGTGGTTGTAGGCCGAGGGTAGGGCGTGGCTGCCGACGCTGTCGTAGAGCACGTAGACCTTCACGCCTTCGGCGGCTTTTTTCAGTAGCAGGGCTTGCAACTGCCGCCCCAGATCATCGTCGTGAATGATGAAAAACTGCACCAGCACTGTGTCGCGAGCACCGGCGATGGCGCGAAAGATCGCATCGAAAGTGGCCTTGCCGTCGACCAGCAAGCGCACCTGATTATTGGCCAGGCAGGGCATGCGCCCGAGCCTGGGCATCGCCCGCAGCGCGCCATAGGACTCCGAGTTGCGTGCGGCCAGCGCTTCCTCGACCCACGGTCGCCAGTTCAGGTCCGCCATGGCCACGTGCATTTCCCGGTTGGCCTGGCGCCGGGCCTCGATGTAGGCATCGAAGGTACGGCTGCCGAACACCAGGTAGGGGATGAGGGTGAAGTAGGGAATGAACAGCAGCGACATTGCCCAGGCAATCGCCCCCTGAGCGGTGCGCACTGTGAACACCGCATGCAACGCGGCGATACCGCCGAGCAGGTGAATCACACCAATGAGATAACCGAAGAAGTAGGGGCTGTGGTAATCCATACGCATCCTGCTGTCCGAAGGCTCTGCCCCTAACAGAGCATGTTCCAGGCCGCCGTTGCAACCGAAAGCACAAAATGACGTCTAAGCTGTGTTCCAGCTTGGGGCTGGAGTTTTGAGGAGTCATTACATGAAGAGTCGTCTGCCAATGCTGGCACTGGTGCTGGGCCTGGCGAGCCCGTTGGTGCATGCGCAGATGTTGCAACCTGGCCTGTGGGAGCTGACCACCAGCAACATGCAGGTCGATGGCAAGCCACTGCCGGACATGGGCTTCATGCTCGGCCAGCTGAAGAATCTGCCGCCAGAGCAACGGGCGATGATCGAGGGCGGCCTGGCCAAGCAAGGGATCAGTGTGGCGGGTCAGGGGGTGCGCTCCTGCCTGACCCCCGAGCAAGTGAAAAGCAACGACATCCCGCTGCAAGATCCCAAGTCTGGTTGCACTCAAAAAATCACCGAGCGCAACGGCAATGTCTGGAAATTCACCTTCAGTTGCCCGAAAGCTCAGGGCAATGGCGAAGCCACATTTCTCAACAATCGCGAGTTCCTGACCAAGGTCAACGGTACCTTCAACGCTTCCGGTGTGCAGCAGCAAGGCAGCATGAATACTCGTGCGGTGTGGCTGGGCAATGATTGCGGTACGGTCAAGCCGCGAACCTGAAGCGCCTCACCAGTGCCATTGGCTGTGGGCAACTGCGTCGTGGGCATGCAGGCTTTCGGCATGTTCCACGCGCAGGTTGAAGCCGCCGAGCCAGGGTAGCGTCTTCAAAGCCACATGAAGCCGTCGGGCGGCATCTTCGCAGAACATCAGATTCTGACCGTTGGCCAACGCAAAAGCCTGTTCATCAGCACGCTTTACCGCAGTTTGTACCGCGGTACCCAAGGCTTTTTCAGCGTGGTCGATCAGCGCTTCTATCGGCAGCTCATTAATGCCTTGGCGCAATCGAGCCTGCAGCTTCGCTACGCTGCGTTGGCTGTGAGGTGTGGCGACGATGCCCTGGGCACTTCCGAGCCAACTCAAGACAGCCTCATGGCTCAAGGTGCGATTGCCAAAGTCGGTGAGAAATTGCTGCTGAATCAACTGCCGGGCCAAGGCAGCGGAACAGGGGCAGGTGGAGGAATACTCCACATCGACAAATAGTTCCACGTGGAACACTCCGTCTTTTAGCTGCGCATTCAGGGTAACCGGATAGGCTTTCCAGCCCGCCAACGGGCTGATCAAGGCAGGGCGTTTGAGCATCAGTTCGAAACGAAGGGTCAAGAAGGCGCTGGCGGAAAGGCCGATGTGGCTGTCGAGAAAGCACTCCAGCACCGCGTTCAGCAACACAGGACTCAAGGCCTGGTGTTCCAGTGCCTCCAGCGCCAGGTACAAGCGCGACATGTGAATGCCCCGGGACGCGCCATCATCAAGGCTGACACCTGCGTCGGCACTTGCTCGCAGAATCTGCCCGTTGATCTGCAGCGGCAGGGCAATGCCACACATGCCTACCCAATCCAAGGGCAACTGGCTGTTGGTGGCTTGGGCAGCGATGTCAGGAAGGGTGAAAGCGCTCATCAGTGGTTCACTTTTCAAGGAAGACTATTGGCAGCCGTTCAGGCGATTGCAGCGCAGATTGAAACGCTGCCCGGTGGAACTCGACACGCTGTTCAAGGTGGTCCAGCCCACACGCCGGCTGTAACCGACCCAGGTTTCACCGTTGCTCGCCACGCCTGTGTAAAAGGTCAATTGGCCATAGCGGCTGTTGGTTTGCGCCCATAGCCTGCGACCTTGCATTTCAAAGCCCCGCAGGTAGGTCGTGTTGCCTTGGGTTTGCACGCTGTAGTAATTGCCTTGGGCATCGCTGCAGGCAAGCAGGGTTGCGCTGCGGGTACAGAGCGCCAGGCCGTTGCTCAAGGGCGTGGTGTTGGCGCTGGCGAACTCGCACTGCAGCAACACGGCGAAGGCAAACAAGCAACGCGATTTCATCTTTCAGGTCGGCCTTTGGTCATGTTCTGGGCGAAGTAGGTTGGCGAGATTGTATTGTTATAATATAACATTGCGCAATGCATCGTTCGAATGCTCTCTCCTGATGAGGATCGCCCCCATGCCCGACCGTCTTCCCGTAACCGTGCTCTCCGGCTTTTTGGGTGCCGGCAAAAGCACGCTGCTCAATCACGTGTTGAAAAACCGCGACAACCTACGGGTCGCGGTGATCGTCAACGACATGAGTGAAATCAACATCGATGCCAGTGAGGTCCAGCGCAACGTCAGCCTTAACCGTGCCGAAGAGAAGCTGGTGGAGATGAGCAACGGTTGCATCTGCTGCACCCTGCGTGAAGACCTGCTCGAAGAGGTCGCCCGCCTGGCCCGGGAGGGGCGTTTCGATTACCTGTTGATCGAGTCCACCGGCATCTCCGAGCCGCTGCCAGTCGCCGAGACCTTTACCTTTCGCGACGAGCAAGGCCGCAGCCTGGCCGACCAGGCGCGCCTTGATACCATGGTCACCGTGGTCGATGGCTTGAACTTTCTGCGTGACTATCAGGCCGCCGAAAGCCTGGCCAGCCGCGGCGAAACCCTCGGTGATGAAGACGAGCGCTCGATCAGTGACCTGCTGATCGAGCAGGTGGAGTTCGCCGATGTAATCCTGCTGAGCAAGATCGACCTGATCAGCAGTGCCGAGCGCGAAGAGCTCAGCGCCATCCTGCGCAGCCTCAACGCCCAGGCGCAGATTGTGCCGATGGTCATGGGCCAGGTGGCGTTGCCACAGATCCTCAATACTGGCCTGTTCGACTTCGAGCGCGCAGCCCAGGCGCCCGGCTGGCTGCAGGAACTGCGCGGGGAGCATGTGCCGGAAACCGAGGAATACGGAATTGCCGCCACCACCTGGCAAGCCCGCCGGCCGCTGCATCCGCAGCGCTTTTTCGACTTTATCCACACGCCGTGGAACAACGGTCGGCTGCTGCGCTCCAAAGGCTTTTTTTGGCTGGCCAGCAAGCACCAGGACGCCGGTAGCTGGTCGCAGGCCGGCGGCATGATGCGCCATGGCTTTGCCGGACGCTGGTGGCGCTTCGTTCCACGCGAGCACTGGCCGCAAGATGAGCAGAGCACTGCGGCGATCCTCAAGAACTGGAGCGCCGAATGCGGTGATTGCCGTCAGGAGCTGGTGTTTATTGGCCAGAACATCGACTTCGCGCGGCTGGATGCCGAGCTCTCGGCCTGCCTGCTCGACGATGCAGAAATGGCGGCGGGTGTGCACAGCTGGCAGCAATTGCCCGACCCGTTTGGCCCCTGGTTCGACGAGGAAGCGGCGTAATGCGCCAGGCGTTCGGCGAAACGCCCCAGGTGCTCACCGAGGCGTTGCAGGACGGGGTAAACCTTGCGGTTTGGCAGCGGCGCCTGCCGGTGCAGATCGAGGACTTTGCCCGGTTGCTGTTGTCGTTGAACCAGCCACTGGGTGAAAGCCGGGTAATCGAGCTGGATGACCAGCATCAGTTGCCGGACCTCAACGGCTTGCTGGGTGGCTATGCCGACCTGGAGGGCCAGAGGGCGTTTCTCACTGACGTTGCCTGGCTGGTGAGTGCCTACGCTTGCCTGCTCGACGCCCGGCGTGTCGGTCTGCGGTTACAGGCGCTGAGCAGCGCCATGTGCCCGCGGTTTCATGTCGACCATGTACCCCTGCGTTTGCTGAGCACCTATGCCGGCCCAGGCAGTGAATGGCTGGAAGAAGGTGCAATCGACCGATCGCAGCTTGCCCGGGAGCAGCCCGCTGCCAGTGCGGTCCGCCAGTTGGGCAGCGGTGAGGTGGCCTTGCTCAAGGGCGAGAAGTGGCTCGGCAACCAGGGTGGCGGGCTGGTCCATCGCTCGCCGGCGCTGTTGAATGGCGAACGTCGCCTGATTCTCAGCCTTGACTGGATGGCCTGAAATAGCGGCATAGTGGCGAAAATTTCAGGCACTCTCCGTCCCATGTTGCAGAACATTCCTACCCACGTGATTGCCGGCCCGCTCGGTGCCGGCAAGACCAGCCTGATTCGTCAACTGCTGGCGCAGCGGCCCGCCGATGAGCGCTGGGCGGTACTGATCAACGAGTTTGGCCAGATCGGCCTGGATATGGCGCTGCTGGCCAGCGACGATGACGGTATTGCCTTGGGTGAAGTGGCCGGTGGTTGCCTGTGCTGCGTCAACGGCATGCCGTTTCAGGTTGGCCTGGGTCGCTTGCTGCGCAAGGCCAGGCCACAGCGGGTATTCATCGAACCGTCCGGGTTGGGTCATCCGCTGCAGTTGCTTGAGCAACTGCGTTTGCCGCCTTGGCAAGGCGTGTTGGCGGTACAACCGGCGGTGCTGGTGCTGGATGCCGAGCAATTGGCTGCAGGTATTGCCCTGCCTGAAGCCCAGCAATCGACCCTGGCCAGCGCTGGATTGCTGGTGCTGAACAAGTCTGCCGGGTTGGATGCACAACAGCGCTTGTGGATAACTTCTCAGCTACCTGCTGCTCGCCTGTACTGGACCGATCATGGGCAATTGCCCTGGTCCGAAGTGCCTGTGGAAAGCTCTGCAGCGCCACTTCCCGCCGCTGTGGATAAGCTCGCGGCAGTCAATATTCCCGGGGTCGTCAGCAGCCTGTGGACAAATCCACAGGAGCCTATTTGCAGTATTCGGCAGGCCGCAGAAGGTTGGAGCATAGGTTGGCGCTGGCACCCGGGTCAGGTGTTCGATCGCCCCCGTCTGGAGCGCTTTCTGCAGGGGCTGGACTGGCGTCGGGCCAAGGCAGTTATCCACAGTCTGGATGGCTGGCAGTCGATCAACGCCTTGGCAGGGCAGCCTACATTGCAGTGGAGCAACAGTGAATGGCGCCGCGACTCGCGGCTGGAGCTGATCTTCGCCGAGCCGCAGGCCCCTGAACCATTGCAGCAAGCCATGCTGGCCTGCCGCGTCTAGTTGCGCCAGCGGTTGTGGTCCTGGCGCCACTGGTTCATCTCGACGACGTTGTCGTGATGTTGTGGTGTCTTGATCTCGAACGGGTAGGGGGCCAGTTCGATTTGCATGGTGTGCGCGCCAAACTGGGTGACGGTACCGGGATGGCGCTGTTCGCCGGTCACGGTGAATTCGAAGTTGTACACCCGGGCCAGGCGCTTGCGGCCGTTGGCGTCGCGCACAAAACCGATGCGCTTGAGCGCGACATTGCCATCGAGCAGCTCCAGATCGAGTTTGGCGCAGTGCTGCTTGACTCGCTCCAGAGCCTTTTCACGCAAGCCGTGGTTATGCCACAACCAGGCGCCCGCCGTGGCCAGCAGCATCAGCACGAAGAGATTTCCCAGGGTCAACATTTACATATGCTCCAACGAGGTATGCCCAGCTTAACTGCCTCCCCGGTCTGTCGTACAGGTGGCATTTAGCGCCATACTGCGTGCCTTGTTTTTCATTCCTACGCTTTCGGAAGACCTGCATGAAACGTACACCGCATCTGCTCGCCATCCAGTCCCACGTGGTTTTCGGCCATGCCGGCAACAGCGCTGCGGTGTTTCCCATGCAGCGGGTCGGGGTGAAGGTCTGGCCGCTCAATACCGTGCAGTTCTCCAACCATACTCAGTATGGTCAGTGGACCGGAGAAGTGCTTGCTCCAGCGCAAATTCCTGCGCTGGTTGAGGGGATTGCGACGATCGGTGAGTTGGGCAACTGCGACGCGGTGCTGTCCGGCTACCTGGGCAGTGCCGAGCAGGGGCGGGCGATCCTCAGCGGTGTGGCCCGGATCAAGGCCGCCAACCCGCGCGCCTTGTACCTGTGCGACCCGGTGATGGGCCATCCGGAGAAGGGCTGTATCGTCCCGGCCGAGGTCAGCGAGTTCCTGGTGGAAGAAGCACTGACCACCGCCGACGTGCTGTGCCCGAATCAGCTGGAGCTGGATAGCTTCTGCGGGCGCCGGGCCGAGTCGCTGCAAGACTGTGTCAGCATGGCCCGCAGCCTGTTGGTGCGAGGCCCGAAAGCTATCCTGGTAAAGCACCTGGCCTATCCCGGGCGCAGTGTCGAAGACTTTGAAATGCTGCTGGTTACCGCCGACGGTAGCTGGCTTATCCGCCGCCCGTTGCTGGCATTTGCGCGCCAGCCAGTGGGCGTGGGTGACCTGACGTCGGGCTTGTTCCTGGCGCGTTTGCTGCTGGGCGATGACTGGGTCACGGCGTTTGAATTCACCGCCGCCGCAGTGCACGAAGTGCTGCTGGAAACCCAGGCCTGCGCCAGCTACGAGCTGGAACTGGTGCGTGCCCAGGACCGCATCGTGCACCCACGGCTGCGCTTTGCAGCGCAGCCCCTGGCCATTTAAAGGGCGTCGCCCTTGAGTTCCTGGTAGCGCTTTTCCAGCTCCTGACGGATCAGCCGGCGCTGTTTGCCCTGCAGGAAACGGCGCTTTTCTTCGCTGGTTTCAGGCTGGCGGGGCGGCACCGCCACCGGCTTGCGGTCATCGTCGACGGCGACCATGGTGAAGAAACAGCTGTTGCTGTGGCGCACCGAGCGTTCGCGAATGTTTTCGGTGACGACTTTGATGCCGACTTCCATCGAGGTGTTGCCGGTGTAGTTGACCGAGGCGAGGAAAGTCACCAGCTCGCCGACATGCACCGGTTCGCGAAAGACCACCTGGTCGACCGACAGGGTCACCACATAACGGCCGGCGTAACGGCTGGCGCAGGCATAGGCTACTTCATCGAGGTATTTGAGCAGGGTGCCGCCGTGGACGTTGCCAGAAAAGTTGGCCATGTCCGGGGTCATCAGGACGGTCATCGACAGCTGGGCGTTTCCAGGTTCCATAGTGTGCTCACGGTAAGGTTGCGCTGAGGCGGGGTGGCGATTGCTATTCACGCTTCTTTCCCCCAATACGATTCCCATCTAGTAAGACGGGACGCTGACAGCGGCCTTGCCGTCACGCTGTTTGTGCCATTTACGGCGATGCTTTGGTCGATCTGTTTCTTCATATTGCACCGGCTTCTAGCGACAAGCGGCGGTGTTAACCTGAGGAAGCCCATGCAAGGTGGGCTTCCTACATTTAAAACGCTATGTATCCGTAACTCAATCAGACAATGCTTCGGGTGGGTTGCGGCTTGTCTCTGGATACCAGGTAAGGAGTCCCACGCCGTGCATGCCATCAGCTTTATTCAGGATTTGGCAGTGATCATGCTGGTTGCCGGGGTGGTCACTATCCTGTTTCACCGTTTCAAGCAGCCCGTGGTGCTTGGCTACATCGTTGCCGGCTTTATCATCGGCCCGCACACCCCGCCGTTCGGCCTGATTCATGACGAAGACACGATCAAGACCCTGGCAGAGCTCGGGGTGATCTTCCTGATGTTTTGCCTGGGGCTGGAGTTCAGCCTGCGCAAACTGTTCAAGGTCGGGGCCACAGCGTTCATCGCAGCGTTCCTGGAAATCGTGCTGATGATCTGGATCGGCTTCGAGATCGGCCGCTGGTTCGGCTGGAGCACCATGGACTCCCTGTTCCTCGGTGCGATCCTGGCGATCTCCTCGACCACCATCATCGTCAAGGCGCTCAACGACCTGAAGATGAAGAACGAGCGCTTTGCCCAGCTGATCTTCGGTGTACTGATCGTCGAAGACATCCTTGGCATCGGCATCATCGCGTTGCTCTCGGGCATCGCCGTCAGTGGCACTGTGAGCTCCGGCGAGGTGTTTTCCACCGTTGGCAAGCTGTCGCTGTTCATGATCGTTGCGCTGGTCATCGGCATCCTCCTGGTGCCGCGCCTGTTGGCGTACGTGGCCCGTTTCGAAAGCAATGAGATGTTGCTGATCACCGTCCTGGGCCTGTGTTTCGGGTTCTGCCTGCTGGTGGTCAAGCTTGAGTACAGCATGGTCCTGGGTGCCTTCCTGATCGGTGCGATCATGGCGGAATCACGGCAATTGCTGAAGATCGAGCGCCTGATCGAGCCGGTTCGCGACCTGTTCAGTGCCATCTTCTTCGTTGCCATCGGCATGATGATCGACCCGTCGATCCTGCTCGAGTACGCCTGGCCGATCGTGGTCATCACCATTGCCGTGGTGCTGGGCAAGATGCTTTCCTGCGGCATGGGCGCCTTTATCGCCGGTAACGACGGACGCACCTCGCTGCGGGTAGGGATGGGGCTGTCACAGATTGGCGAGTTCTCTTTCATCATCGCCGCGCTGGGCATCACCCTGCAGGTCACCAGCGACTTCCTCTACCCGGTGGCGGTAGCGGTATCGGCCATCACCACGCTGCTCACGCCCTACCTGATTCGCGCTGCCGACCCGTTGTCGCTGAAGCTGGCCAAGGTCGTGCCGGGGCGTCTGGCGCGGGTGTTGTCGCTGTATGGCGAGTGGCTGCGCAGCATTCAACCCCATGGCGAAGGGGCGATGCTGGCCTCGATGATCCGGCGTATTCTGCTGCAAGTGGGGGTGAACCTGGCGCTGGTGGTGGCGATCTTCTTCAGCGGTGGTTATTTCGCCGCCCGCATTGGTGACTACCTGAGCGAGTGGGTCAGCGATATTGGCCAGCAGAAGGCCTTGATCTGGGGCGCGGCGCTGATGCTGTCGCTGCCGTTCCTGATCGCGGCGTACCGCAAGCTCAAGGCACTGTCGATGTTGCTGGCGGAGATGGGGGTCAAGCCGGAGATGGCCGGGCGGCATACCCAGCGGGTGCGACGGGTGATCGCCGAGGTGATTCCGCTGCTGTCGCTGCTGGTGATTTTCCTGCTGCTAGCGGCGTTGTCGGCCAGTATCCTGCCGACCAGCGAGCTGCTGTTGCTGATCGTGGTGGTCGCGGCGGTGGTGGTGGCAGTGCTGTGGCGCTGGTTCATCCGTGTGCACACACGCATGCAGATCGCTTTGCTGGAAACCCTGGAAAACAACCAGGAGAACCACCACTAAGAGGCGCTTCCTGCGCGGGGCGGTTCGAATGTCCGAGGGGATGGAGCGGTAGCGAAGCGCCACGCGCAGGAAGGCGTGGCGATTCTACGAACATTAATAGCCAAGAGCCATTACTTTGTGTGGTTATTTCTCATTCAGCTTTCCAGCCAGACGTCTCGGGCCCAGTGCCAGACCGACTCCCAGCTGTCTTCGGTAACGATCTCTTCTTCACCGGACCACAGCACCACGGTGCCATCTTCTTCGACGCAGTAGTAGTCGTCGCCGTCCTGGCAGATCGGGATCAGGTCGCGCGGCACGCCGGCATCCCAGGCATTGGCCGCCACGTCCGGCAAGTAGGTATGCGACTGCGGGTCGGTGACAGTGACCGGCTCGAGGCTACCGTAGACCACGTCGCTGACTGTCAGCAGGAACTCCTTGAACACGAACGGAATGTTGATAAACAACTCTTCTTCGATTTCGACCAGCTGGTCTTCGTCCGGCAACTCCAGCGGCACCGGTACCGGTTCATTGGCTTCTCGGAGCTGTTCGATGACTTCTTCCACGGTTCTATCCTCTAACCTTTACGACACGCTGCGCGTTATACCCTAGTAGCCCGCTGCGCTAAAAGCAAAACCCCGGGACAAGCCCGGGGTTTTTTGTGCAATGCCTCAATATCAGCCGTTCTGGCGGATCCCGGCAACCAGCCAAGGCTGGTTTTCGCCTTGGGCGCGTTCCATGTTCCAGCTTTCGCTGAACGGTTCGCCCTGGTCAAAGCGCGAGGTTTTCGACACGCCGCTGAAGGTCAGGGTGGCGATGGTCTTGTCGGCGCGGTCGTCGACACCTTCGAGCTGCACGTTCAGGTCGTCAATGTAGGTGGACTGGAAGCCATCACCCAGATCAGCGCGCTCCTGCTTGAGGAACTGCAGCATCTGAGGGGTGACGAATTCGGCGATCTTGTCCATTTCATTGGCATCCCAGTGCTGCTGCAGCGACTGGAAGTGGTTGCGGGCAGCGGCCAGGAAGCTCTGTTCGTTGAACCAGGCCGGTGCATTGATCACCGGGCGGGCAGCGGCGGCAGGCGCAGCGGAACCACCGAAGATCGACGGCTGGGCTGGCTGCTGGTGCACTTCGCGCTGGAATGGCGCGTGGCCGGCGGCGGCCATTTGCGGCTGCTGCTTGCGGCGACGGGCGGCGATGAAGCGGAACACCAGGAAGGCGATCAGCGCCATGATCAGGATGTCGAAGATCTGCATGCCCTGGAAGCCGTCGCCCATGAACATGGAGGCCAGCAGGCCACCGGCGGCGAGGCCGGCCAGAGGGCCAAGCCAGCGCGAAGCACCACTGGCGGCGGCAGGTGCGCGACCTGGCGCGGTTGGCGAGGCAGCCGGAGTCGTCGGGGCCGCCTGACGGGTCTGGTGGGTCGGCGCGGCGCCCGAGCTCTTGCCGCCGCCGAAGCGTTTGGCGTTGGCGTCGAGACTCATCGTCAGGCCGATGCACAGCGCCAAAGCGATGCTAAGAAAACGTTGCATAGAAGGGTATTCCCGTTTTGTGGATTGCACGCGCGTCATGGTGCACAGGTTGTAGGACACATGACCAGCGCCATAATGTTTCCAGCTTTTGCCTGAATTGTCTGTATACGCTGTAGGAGCGGGCTTGCCCCGCGATTTGCGGCTTGCAAGTCACATTGCATCGCGGGGCAAGCCCGCTCCTGCAGGATTTTCTGCGTTACAGGGCCTCGAGCTTGGCGTAGCCAAGCATCAGCCACTTGCTGCCTTCGGCGAAGTTGACCTGGACCCGGGCCTGAGCGCCGGAACCCTCGAAGTTGAGGATCACCCCTTCGCCGAACACCGCATGTTGCACACGCTGACCCAGGTTGAAGGCGGTCTGCGGAATGTTGGCGTTGGCAAACAGGCTGCTCGAGTTCTGCTGCTGGCCGGAGCTGAACGGGCGGCTGACGCTGTTGGACAGGCGCACTTCCTGAACCAGGCCTGCCGGAATTTCGCGTACGAAGCGCGAGACCTTGTTGTAGGTCTCGCTGCCATACAGCCGGCGAGTCTCGGCATAGGTCATCACCAGTTGCTGCATGGCGCGGGTGATGCCGACGTAGGCCAGGCGGCGCTCCTCTTCAAGGCGGCCGGGTTCTTCCAGGCTCATCTTGTGCGGGAACAGGCCTTCTTCCATGCCGACCAGGAATACGTGAGGGAATTCCAGGCCCTTGGCACTGTGCAGGGTCATCAGCTGGATGCTGTCTTCGTGCTCGTCGGCCTGGGCGTCGCCGGCTTCCAGCGAGGCGTGGCCGAGGAAGGCCGCCAATGGCGACAGTTCGGCGTCTTCTTCGCTGTTTTCGAAGTTGCGCGCGGCGCTGACCAGTTCCTCAAGGTTCTCTACCCGGGCCTGGCCTTTTTCGCCTTTTTCTTCCTGGTGATAGACGATCAGCCCGGACTGCTCGATGACCGTCTGGGTCATCAGGTGCAGGGGCATTTCCATGACCTTGGCGGCGAGGTTCTCGATCATTTCCATGAACGCGCCCAGGGCGCTGGCAGCGCGGCCCTTGAGCGCCTTGTTGGCGATCAGCAGGCTCATCGACTCCCACATCGAGACCTGGGCGTGGCGGGCGTGTTCGCGAATCGCTTCGACGGTCTTCTCACCGATGCCGCGCGGCGGCACGTTGATCACCCGCTCAAGGGCGGCGTCGTTGCCGCGGCCTTCGAGCAGGCGCAGGTAGGCCATGGCGTTCTTGATCTCGGCACGCTCGAAGAAGCGCTGGCCGCCATAGATGCGGTAAGGAATACGTTCGCGCAGCAGTGCTTCTTCAAGCACCCGCGACTGGGCGTTGGAGCGATACAGGATGGCAATATCGCTGCGGGCCAGGCCGGTCTTGAGCGCGCTTTCGATGCTCTCGACCACGTAGCGGGCTTCGTCGTGCTCGTTGAAGGCGGCGTACAGGCTCAGCGGTTCGCCATCGCCACCGTCGGTCCACAGCTCTTTGCCCAGGCGCCCGCTGTTGTTGGCGATCAGGGCGTTGGCCGCCTTGAGGATACCGGCGGTGGAGCGGTAGTTCTGCTCCAGGCGGATCAGCTCGGCGTCAGGGAAGTCGGCAGTGTACTGATGGATGTTCTCGATCTTGGCGCCACGCCAGCCATAAATCGACTGGTCGTCGTCGCCGACCACCATCAGGCTGTCACCGCCCTTGGCCAGCAGCCGCAGCCAGGCGTACTGCACGGCGTTGGTATCCTGGAATTCGTCGACCAGCACATGGCGGAAGCGCCGCTGGTAGTGCTCGAGCAGGCCAGGGTGGTCACGCCACAGGTCCAGGGCGCGCAGCAGCAGCTCGGAGAAGTCGATGACGCCGGCGCGCTGGCAGGCGGTCTCGTAGGCTTCATAGATGCTGCGCATGGTGCCCAGGAACAGGTCGCCGCTGGCCTGGATGTGTTGCGGGCGCAGGCCTTCGTCTTTCTGCCCGTTGATGAACCATTGTGCCTGGCGCGCCGGCCAGCGTTGTTCATCCAGGCCCAGCTCGCGGATCACCCGCTTGACCAGGCGCTGCTGGTCGTCGCTGTCGAGGATCTGGAAGTTCTGGTTCAGCCCCGCCTCTTGCCAGTGCGCGCGCAACAGGCGGTGCGCCAGGCCGTGGAAGGTGCCTACCCACATGCCGGCCGGGTTGATGCCCATCAGCTGTTCGATACGCTGGCGCATCTCGGCAGCGGCCTTGTTGGTGAAGGTCACCGACAGGATCGAGTGCGGCGAGGCCTGCACGACCTGGATCAACCAGGCGATGCGGTGCACCAGCACACGGGTCTTGCCGGAGCCGGCACCGGCCAGGACCAACTGACGACCGACCGGCGCAGCTACAGCCTGGCGTTGGGCGTCGTTGAGAGAGTTCAACAGGAGAGAGAGATCATCGCGCATCCGGCCATTTTAGGGGCGCAGACGACCCTTGGGCAAATATACAGTAGAAAAACTTGCCGCTGACGACTGGCTGGTCATCGGCTGCAGCCCAAGGCCTGCGTGCTTGAGCGCCTGCCGTCGGGAAACGCAATGAAATAATTATGATCCAGAGCAGTTTGGCCCGAGAGCTTGCTTGTGTATGCTCCGTGCACGTTTAAGGCTAACCATTACAAGAACACTGCCTATGACTCTTGGTTCCGACTCCATGAGCGCCCCTTCCGAAGCGCGCCGGAGTATTCGCAAGCACTTCGCAACCCAACTGGCCGTCGAGCGCACCCGCCTGCTGTACCAGGGCTCATTGCTGCCGACCCTGTTCATGCTGCTCAATGGTCTGGTCTGTGCCTGGTTGCTGTGGAGCCCGGCGCGCTACCTATTGGTCAGTATATGGATTGTCTGGCTGACGGCGTTGGTGGCCTTGCGGGTGATCCAGGTCGCCGCCTTCGATGCCGCCATGCCCGCTCGACAGGCCCAGCCAAGCTGGTGGCGAATGTTCCTGTTCGGTTCGGCCTTCAGTGGCCTGACCCTGGCCAGCGCGGCGATCGCCCTGGTGCCGGTGGATAACTTCGTCCAGCAGGCCTGGGTATTCGGCCTGCTGGGGGCGGCAACGCTATCGGCCAGCGTCGCCTATGCCGTCAGCCTGCCGGCCTTCCTTAGTTTTACCTTGCCGTGCCTGCTGCCGCCGATTGCCTTCCTGTTCTGCAATGGCGATGAGCAGCAGCGTGGCTGGGGCTGGCTTGGCCTGATTTTATTGCTCGCCTTGTCAGTGGTGGCCTGGCAGGTCAACCGGCTGATCGAGCGTGGGCTGTTGCGGCGCTTTCAGAATCAGGAGCTGATCGAGCACCTGCAAACGGCACAAAGCCGCAGCGAACGACTTAACCAGGCATTGGCCGAGGAGGTCGAGCAGCGTCGGCTGATCGAGGAGCAACTGCGCGAGGCGCAAGTAGGCCTGGAGTCGCGCGTCGCCCAGCGCAGCCAGGAGCTGGATGCTGCCAACCAGGCCCTGAGCAAGAGCGAACAGCGTCTGGCCCTGGCCCTGGAGGCCAGCGAACTGGGGCTGTGGGACTGGAACCTGGAAACCGACGAGATCCACCATACCCAGTTGCGCGAGTTGTTTGGCCTGGAGCCTGACCAGGTTCAGGAAATGCTCGCGCACCTCAAGCCACGCCTGCATCCCGATGACGTGCCGCTGCTCAAGCGCACCCTGGTCGAACACCTCAAGGGCCGCAGCGAGGATTACCGCATCGACTACCGGGTGCGTCACCGCCAGGGCCACTGGTGCTGGATCGAGGACCGAGGCCGGGCAGTGGAGCGCAGTGCTAGCGGGCGGGTGCTGCGCATGCTTGGCACCCGCCGGGATATCAGTGCGCAAAAAGCCCAGGAAGAACAGCAGCGCATGGCCGCCACCGTATTTGAGGCGGCCAGCGAAGGCATCGTGATTCTCGACCCTGATTATGTGTTGCTGGCGGTCAATCAGGCCTTCTGCCGGGTTACCGGCTACAACCGCGAAGAATTGCTTCAGGGCCGGTTACTGGAACTGCCCTGCAGTCGCGACGCCCGTCGCCACTCTCAGGCCATTGAGCTGGCACTGGAGCAGCAGGGCAACTGGCAGGGGGAACTGGTCGAGGCGCGCAAGAACGGCGAGCTTTATCCACAGTGGCTGCAGCTCAATGGCGTGCGCGATGCACGGGGCAATCTGACCAGCATCGTCGGCTTCTTTACCGACCTGTCGGCGCGCCGCGAGTCCGAGGAGCGCCTGCGGTACCTGGCTCACTACGACGAGCTGACGGGCCTGGCCAACCGCGCCCTGTTCCGCCTGCGCCTGCATGAGGCCGGCGAGCGCCTGCGCCAGAGCGGGCGCGGCCTGGCCTTGCTGCACATCGACCTGGACCGCTTCAAGCTGCTCAATGACAGCCTTGGCCACGAAGTTGCCGACCAGTTGCTCAAGCAAATGGCCCAGCGCATCAGCAATGCCATGCCCGAGGCCGATACGGTGGCGCGCCTGTCCGGCGACGAGTTTGCCGTGCTGTTCGATGCCTACAGCAACCTGTCGAGCCTGGTGCGTGTGGCCAGCCGTTTGCTGGACAAGCTGCGCGTACCGCTGCGGGTCGATGGCCACGAGCTGGTGATCAGCGCCTCGGTAGGCATCAGCCTGCTGGCCGATACCTCGCGGGATGTCACGGTACTGGTCAGCCAGGCCAACACCGCCATGCAGCACGCCAAGCACCTGGGCGGCGACAATTTCCAGTTCTACACCGAGAGCCTGCAGGCCAGTACCCTGCAGCGCCTGCAACTGGAAAACCACCTGCGCAAGGCCATCGAGGAGCGTCAGCTACAGGTCTACTACCAGCCCAAGCTGTGCCTGGCCACTGGCCGTCTGCATGCTGCCGAGGCGCTGGTGCGCTGGCAGCATCCGCAGTGGGGCATGGTACCGCCGTCGGACTTTATCGGCCTGGCCGAAGAAACCGGCCTGATTGCGCCGATGGGCGAATTCGTTCTGCGCCAGGCCTGTTGGCAGGCCTGCGAGTGGCAGCGCATGGGGCTTGCGCCGATCCGTGTATCGGTGAACCTGTCGGTCTATCAGTTGCGCCACGGCAAGCTGGTCAGCCTGGTGCGCCAGGTGCTCGATGAAAGTGGCCTGGCGCCGCATCTGCTGGAGCTGGAACTGACCGAGAGCCAGTTGCTCGATAGCGTTGAACACATCATCGCCACCTTCCGCCAGTTGCACGAACTGGGAGTGAAGCTGGCCATCGATGACTTTGGCACGGGCTACTCATCGCTCAGCTACCTCAAGCGCTTCCCGGTGGATTACGTGAAGATCGATCAGGCCTTTATCCGCGGCCTGAGCGAAGGCAGTGAAGATGCCGCGATCACCCGGGCAATCATCGCCATGGCCCAGAGCCTCGACCTTCAGGTGGTCGCGGAGGGCGTCGAGACCCATGAACAGCTGGAGTTTTTGCGCAAGCAAGGCTGCAATGAAGTGCAGGGTTACCTGATCAGCCGGCCGGTACCGGCGCAGGAGCTGGCCGAGCTACTGGCCAGTCACTACAGCTTCTAGAGGTGCCAGGCGCGGCCCTGGTGCGCCAGCAGGCTGTGGGCCTGATCCGGGCCGTTGGAGCCGGCGTGGTAGGGGCGCGGCGCCTGGAAGTGCTCCTGCCAGCCGGTGAGGATCGGGTCGACCCAGGCCCAGGCAGCCTCGACTTCGTCACGGCGCATGAACAGCGTCGAATCGCCTTCGAGCACATCCAGCAACAGGCGCTCATAGGCGTCCCAGCGACGGGTCTGGCCGAAGACCTGGGCCAGGTTGAGGTTCAGTTCCACCGGCTCCAGGCGCATGCCCTTGCCGGGGGTCTTGGTCATCATCTGCAGGCTGATACGCTCATCGGGTTGTAGCTGGATCAGCAACTGGTTGGCCTGGTCGCCCTCAAACAGGCGGTGCGGCACGGGTTTGAACTGGATGACGATCTGCGACGAGCGCTTGGCCAGGCGCTTGCCGGTGCGCAAATAGAACGGTACGCCGGCCCAGCGCCAGTTATTGATATGCGCTTCTACGGCGACGAACGTCTCGGTATCGCTGTCGTTGTCGACGTCTTTCTCGAAGTAGTAGGCCGGTACTTCCTGGCCGCCGATCTTGCCGGCGCTGTATTGGCCGCGCACGGTCTTGTCTTGTACATCCTGGCCGGTGATCGGTTGCAGGGCCTTGAGAATCTTTACTTTTTCGTCACGCACCGCCTCGGCCTCGAACTGCGCTGGCGGCTCCATGGCCACCAGGCAGAGCAGTTGCAACAGGTGGTTTTGCAGCATGTCGCGGGTGGCGCCGGCACGGTCGTAGTAGGCGCCGCGATTTTCTACGCCGAGGGTTTCGCAGACGCTGATCTGTACATGATCGACCTGGTTGTTGCGCCATACCGGTTCGAGCAGGGCATTGGCAAAGCGCAGGGCCATGAGGTTCTGCACCGTCTCCTTGCCCAGGTAGTGGTCGATGCGAAACACCTGCGATTCAGCGAAAACGGCGCCAAAGGCCTGGTTGATTGCCGTGGCCGATTCCAGCGAGTGGCCAATGGGTTTTTCCAGCACGATACGCGCGTCGTGATCGGCCAGGCCTGCGACTTTCAGGTGGTTGGCTATCGGCACGAACAGATTGGGTGCGGTGGCCAGGTAGTAGATCCGGGTCAGGCCGCCCGCTTCACCGAGAAAGCGCGCCAGGCGGACGAAATCGGCGCTTTGCGAGGCGTCCATGGGGAAGTAGTCCAGCCGTGCAGAGAAGCGCGCCCAGACATCCTCATCGAAGTCGGCGCGGGCAATCTGCGCCCGGCAGCGGCGTTCGGCGAGCTTGAGGAATTCATTGCGCGGCAGATTGCTGCGGGCCAGGGCAATGATGCGTACGGCCGGGTGCAGGCGAGCCTCGCGATACAGGTGGTAGAGCGCCGGAAGCAGTTTGTGCAGGGCCAGGTCACCGGTGCCGCCGAACACCATGATGTCGCAAGGGATAGTCAATACCACCACTCTCCTAGTTCGTTTAGCTGGGCGGGTCGCCGGTCATGTAGTATAACTACAAGAAAGCTACAACCCGGTCAGTCGATCATAACCGAGTCCTGCCCTTGAATCTGTTGCAACACATCGCCCAGTCGCGCCATCTGCTACGCAAATCGGAACTCAAGGTTGCCGATCACGTGCTGCTTGATCCAGCGGCCGTCATGCATAGCTCCATGGCCGACCTTGCCCACAGCGTTGGTATCAGCGAGCCGACTATCGTGCGCTTTTGCCGTGCGATCGGTTGTTCCGGCTTTCAGGACCTCAAGCTCAAGCTGGCCCAGAGCCTGGCGGCGGGGGCGAGTTTCGGCCAGTTCGCGATTCATGAGGACGACTCGGTTGCCGACTACAGCCTGAAGATCTTCGACACCACCTTGCATACGCTGATGGAGGTGCGCGAGCACCTTGACCCGCAGGCCTTGCAACGCGCGGTCACGGCCATGGCCCAGGCCCAGCGCGTCGAGTTCTATGGTTTTGGTGCCTCGGGTGCGGTGGCGGCCGATGCCCAGCACAAGTTCTTCCGCCTGTTGCTGACGGCGGCGGCTTACTCCGACCCGCACATGCAGGCGATGTCGGCGGTTACCCTCAAGCCTGGCGATGTGGCGATCTGCATCTCCCAGTCGGGGCGCTCCAAGGACCTGCTGATCACCGCCAACCTGGTGCGCGAAAGCGGCGCCACGCTGATCACCCTGTGCCCGAGCCAGACGCCGCTTGCCGAGCTGTCGACCGTCAACCTGGCCATCGACGTGCACGAAGACACCGAGATCTACACCCCCCTGACCTCGCGTATCGCCCACCTGGTGGTGATCGACGTGCTGGCCATGGGCGTTGCCATGGCCCGCGGGCCGAGCCTGGTCAACCACCTCAAGAGCGTCAAGCGCAGCTTGCGCAGCCTGCGTTTGTCGCCCAAGTCGATCAAGGCGATGGACGACTGAGGCCTGTAGGAGCGGGCAGGCCCGCTCCTACAGGTTCATTGATTTGTCATTGGCTCGCCGCCAAATCGTAATGCCACGTCGTCAGGCTGAAGCTCCCGCACTCGAAAAGGGAGATATGCAATGGCTCGTGAATTCGATGGCTCGTACCAACCCAACGCCAAATCCCGCAAGCAGCAGGAAAAAGATCAGCGTCGCATGGAGTTTCGCCGCGCGATCGAAAGCTACTCCGAGCAGCGCCGCCTGCTGCAGGAAATCACCGACTACGCCGACCTGCAGACCCTCAGCGTGTGGCAGGTATCGGCGGCAGAATCCCCGAGAAACGCTCAACAAGCCCGCTGATCTGCGCACGTTCGCTACGAATGAACGCTAAAAAGGCCAGGGCCACCGGCGACTGCCGCTTGGCCTTGGACTGCACTACGCACCAACTGCGGTACAGTGGCAGCTCTTCGACCGGCAGCTCGCGCAGCACGCCAGTGGCCAGTTCCAGGTTCAGCGCGTGGCGGGTCAGCAGGGCAATGCCCAGGCCTGCGATCACGCATTCGCGCTGGGCATCGGCCGAGGCCACCTCCAGCGTCTGGGTGAAGTGCACACGCTTTTCCTTGAAGTACTCTTCGCAAGCCTTGCGCGTCCCCGAGCCCTGTTCGCGCACCAGCAGGGTGTGCGGCTCAAGGTCCTGCAGGCGCAGGCTGTCGAGCTTGCACAGTGGGTGATCGGGCGGCGCCACGGCTACAATTGGATTGTTCAGGAATGGCAGGAACTCCAGGCCCATGTCCTGAGGCACCATGGACATGATGATCAGGTCATCGCGGTTGTCCGAGAGGCGACGGATGGCCTGGGCCCGGTTCACTACCGTGAGGGTAAGATTGACCTCAGGGTGCAAGCGCTTGAAGGCGGCGAACAGGTGCGGGACGAAGTATTTGGCACTGGACTCGACCGCCAGCTTCAGTTGCCCTTGCAGCGAGCCCTGCATGTCCGAGAGCTGCATGTCGAGGCTCTCCAGGCGCCCGAAGATGTCGCGGCTGGCGCGCTGCAATGCCTCGGCGGCGTCGGTCAGGTAGAGCTTTTTGCCGACGTACTCGAACAGCGGCTGGCCGACCAGTTCTTCGAGTTGGCGGATCTGTAGACTAACGGCGGGTTGCGTCAGGTTCATCTCCTCGGCGGCCCGGCTATAGGAACGCAAATCACAGACCTCATTGAAGATCTGAAGTTGACGCAATGTCATACGCATCAATGACTTACGCATTTCTCTCAAGCCCCAGCAAAACCTTGTAACAGCACTATAAGCTTTTGCTTATGCACACCCTAATAAATATTGATTTTTGTTTATCCAGAGACAGCGCTAGGGTAAAGATGCGACTGGCCAGCGACGATTGGTCACGCGCCGACCGGCGACGCCGGCTCGATTGTTCTAGCGGCCTTGGGAATACTCCAGTGATAAAAAAGATCCTGATCGCCAACCGCGGTGAAATTGCTGTTCGAATCGTGCGTGCCTGCGCCGAGATGGGCATCCGTTCCGTGGCGATCTACTCAGACGCCGACCGCCATGCCTTGCACGTCAAACGTGCCGATGAGGCCCACAGCATTGGTGCCGAGCCCCTGGCCGGCTACCTGAACCCGCGCAAGCTGGTGAACCTGGCCGTGGAAACCGGTTGTGATGCGTTGCATCCCGGTTATGGTTTTCTGTCTGAGAACGCTGAACTTGCGGACATCTGCGCCGAACGTGGGATCAAATTCATCGGCCCTTCGGCTGAAGTCATTCGCCGCATGGGTGACAAGACCGAAGCCCGCCGCAGCATGATCAAGGCCGGTGTACCGGTCACCCCGGGCACCGAGGGCAACGTCGCCGACATCCATGAAGCGCTGCTCGAAGGCGACCGCATCGGTTATCCGGTGATGCTCAAGGCCACTTCCGGTGGTGGCGGCCGCGGTATTCGTCGCTGCAACAGCCGTGAAGAGCTGGAGCAAGCGTTCCCGCGGGTGATCTCCGAGGCAACCAAGGCTTTCGGTTCGGCGGAAGTGTTCCTGGAAAAATGCATCGTCAATCCCAAGCACATCGAGGCGCAGATCCTTGGTGACAGCTTCGGCAACGTCGTGCACCTGTTCGAGCGCGACTGCTCGATCCAGCGGCGCAACCAGAAGCTCATCGAAATCGCCCCAAGCCCGCAACTGACCCCCGAGCAGCGCGCCTACATCGGTGACCTGTCGGTGCGCGCGGCCAAGGCCGTGGGTTACGAGAACGCCGGTACCGTGGAGTTCCTGCTCGCCGATGGCGAGGTGTACTTCATGGAGATGAATACCCGGGTGCAGGTGGAGCACACTATCACCGAAGAAATCACCGGCATCGACATCGTCCGCGAGCAGATCCGCATCGCTTCCGGCCTGCCGCTGTCGGTCAAGCAGGAAGACATCCAGCACCGCGGCTTTGCTTTGCAGTTCCGGATCAATGCCGAAGACCCGAAAAACAACTTCCTGCCCAGCTTCGGCAAGATCACCCGTTACTACGCACCCGGCGGCCCGGGCGTGCGTACCGACACGGCGATCTACACCGGCTACACCATTCCACCGTTCTATGACTCCATGTGCCTGAAACTGGTGGTCTGGGCGCTGACCTGGGAAGAAGCCATGGACCGCGGCCTGCGGGCCCTGGACGACATGCGCGTGCAAGGGGTGAAGACCACCGCCGCCTATTACCAGGAAATCCTGCGCAACCCGGAATTTCGCAGCGGTCAGTTCAATACCAGCTTCGTTGAAAGCCATCCGGAACTGACCAACTACTCGATCAAGCGCAAACCCGAAGAGCTGGCCCTGGCCATCGCTGCCGCCATCGCCGCCCACGCAGGCCTGTGAGGAACCCATAATGTCCAAGAAAATCTTTGTAACCGACACAATCCTGCGCGACGCCCACCAGTCCCTGCTGGCCACCCGCATGCGTACCGAAGACATGCTGCCGATCTGCGACAAGCTCGACAAAGTCGGCTACTGGTCGCTGGAAGTCTGGGGTGGGGCGACTTTCGATGCCTGCGTGCGCTTCCTCAAGGAAGACCCGTGGGAGCGCCTGCGCAAACTGCGCGCAGCATTGCCCAACACCCGCCTGCAGATGCTTCTGCGTGGGCAGAACCTGCTGGGCTACCGCCACTACAGCGACGACGTGGTCAAAGCCTTCGTCGCCAAGGCGGCGGTTAACGGCATCGACGTGTTCCGCATCTTCGACGCCATGAACGACGTGCGTAACCTGCGTGTCGCCATCGAAGCGGTCAAGGCCGCCGGCAAACATGCCCAGGGCACCATCGCCTACACCACCAGCCCCGTGCACACCATCGAAGCCTTCGTCGCCCAGGCCAAGCAGATGGAAGCCATGGGTTGCGACTCGGTGGCAATCAAGGACATGGCCGGCCTGCTGACCCCGTACGCCACCGGCGAGCTGGTCAAGGCACTGAAGGCCGAGCAGTCGCTGCCGGTGTTCGTCCACTCCCACGACACCGCCGGCCTGGCTGCCATGTGCCAGCTCAAAGCTATCGAGAACGGCGCCGATCATATCGACACCGCCATCTCCAGCTTTGCCTGGGGCACCAGCCACCCGGGCACCGAGTCGATGGTCGCGGCCCTCAAGGGCAGCGAATTCGACACTGGCCTGAGCCTGGAGCTGTTGCAGGAAATCGGCCTGTACTTCTATGCCGTGCGCAAGAAATACCACCAGTTCGAAAGCGAGTTCACCGCTGTCGATACCCGCGTGCAAGTCAATCAGGTACCGGGCGGGATGATTTCCAACCTGGCCAACCAGCTCAAGGAGCAGGGCGCGCTCAACCGCATGAACGAAGTGCTGGCGGAGATCCCGCGGGTGCGTGAAGACCTCGGCTTCCCGCCGCTGGTGACCCCGACCTCGCAGATCGTCGGCACCCAGGCGTTCTTCAACGTACTTGCTGGCGAGCGCTACAAGACCATCACCAACGAGGTGAAGCTGTACCTGCAAGGCGGCTACGGCAAGGCCCCGGGTGTGGTCGACGAACAACTGCGGCGCCAGGCCATCGGTAGCGAAGAAGTCATCGATGTGCGTCCGGCTGACCTGCTCAAGCCAGAAATGACCAAGCTGCGCAATGACATTGGCGCCCTGGCCAAGTCGGAAGAAGACGTGCTGACCTACGCCATGTTCCCGGACATCGGGCGTAAGTTCCTCGAAGAGCGTGAGGCCGGCACCCTGACTCCTGAAGTGTTGCTGCCGATTCCGGAAGCCGGTGCCGTGGCTTCGGCCGGCGGCGAAGGCGTACCGACCGAGTTCGTCATTGACGTGCACGGTGAAACCTACCGGGTGGATATCACCGGTGTTGGCGTCAAGGCCGAAGGCAAGCGCCACTTCTACCTGTCCATCGACGGCATGCCGGAAGAAGTGGTGTTCGAGCCGCTCAACGAGTTCGTCGGCGGTGGCAGCAGCAAGCGCAAACAGGCCAGTGCGCCGGGCCATGTCAGTACCACCATGCCGGGCAACATCGTTGATGTGCTGGTCAAGGAAGGCGACATGGTCAAGGCCGGCCAGCCAGTACTGATTACCGAGGCAATGAAGATGGAGACCGAAGTGCAGGCGGCAATTGCCGGCAAGGTCACCGCCATTCATGTGGCCAAGGGCGACCGGGTCAACCCGGGCGAGATCCTGATCGAGATCGAGGGCTGATGTTCAGGCCCTCATCTACAAGCGGTTAACCTCTGGGGGGCGTATGCTCCCCTTTTTTTTTGCACGCACCTACCGACACGCTTGCAGTGTTCGCACCTGCCCTTCAGGGCGTTGGTTATCTTCCGCCAACCAGCGCTCAAACCCCGCCGCAATCGCCGGCCATTCATCATCGGTAATCGAGAACCACGCTGTGTCGCGGTTACGGTCCTTGATCACCATATGCTTGCGAAACACCCCTTCGAAGGTGAAGCCAAAGCGCAGTGCAGCGCGCTTGGAGCGGGCGTTGTCGTTGTTGCACTTCCATTCCAGGCGGCGGTTGCCCAGCGCGAACGCCAGCTTGCCGAGCAGGTAGATGGCTTCGGTACCCTTGGGCGTGCGTTGCATGGCAGCGCCGAAGGCGATGTGGCCAATTTCGATGCGGCCCTGTTCGGGCACGATCGACATCAAGCTGAGGATGCCCTGGGTCTGGCCGCTGGCCAGGTCAATGACGCTGTAGAACAGCGGGTCGCTGCTGGCGGCGTTGATGTCGAGCCAGTGATCGAAATCCTCGCGTTCGCTGAACGGACCGTAAGCCAGGTAATCCCACAGTTTGTTATCGGCCTGGGGGCCCTGGAACACTTCCCAGAGGTCTTCGGTGTCGCGCTTGGGGTCGAGTTTTTCCAGGCGTACGAAGCGCCCGGTCAATGTCGAAGGTTGCGGGCGCTTGGCCGGATGCCAGTGCAATGGGCTGTTCATGGGTGGCTCCTCTGGCTTACAGCGGTTTGCGGAACTGAATGAAGCCGGGCCGCTCGGCGACTTGCTCGTACAGGCTGATAGCTGTGGCATTGGTTTCGTGGGTCAGCCAGTGCACCTTGGCGCAACCTGCTGCCTTTGCCGTAGCGTAGACATATTCGATCAATTGGCGGCCGATACCCAGGCCACGCTGCTCACTTTGCACGTACAGGTCTTGCAGGTAGCAGGAATTCTCGATGCTCCAGTTGGAGCGGTGATAGATCCAGTGGACCATGCCCAGCGCCTTGCCGTCGACCCAGGCCAGCGCGGTATTGGTTGGCTCGCTGGGGTCGAGCATGCGCTCCCAGGCCACGGCGCTGACTTCGTCGGCGATGCGTGTTTGGTAAAAGCGCTGATAAGCCTGCCACAGTGGCAGCCAGGCACTGTGATCGGCGGCAGTGACGGGGCGGATGGTTACGCTAGCCATAGGCATGCTCCTTCAAGGTTGGCCCATCAGGGCGGCCAGTTGGTTGTCCAGGGGATCGGTACTGTTGGCCAGGCCTTTGCGCACGCCTTCGATATCGATGGCCGAACGGTTCTGGCTAAGTTTGCGTGTGCCTTGCAGGCGCTCGATGGGCAGGGCGAAGCCGACGATCGCCTTGAGCATGCCGGCCATGTAGTCGGCCGGTGCTTCTTCCACCGACCAGGGCTTGGCCTGGCTTTGTTCATGCTGATCACTCAGGCGCCTGACGATAGCCAGCAGGCGCTCGGCGTCGTGATACACCTCGGCCTTGCCCCAGGCGTGCACCGTCACGTAGTTCCAGGTCGGTACCGTGCGCGGGTCGTCGATCTTGCTGGGGTAGTAACCCGCGCTGACATACGCATTCGGCCCGGCAAACACCACCAGCACCTCGGCGCCGTTGGCCAGCTCCTGCCATTGCTTGTTGGCCCGGGCGAAGTGGCCGTACAGGGTGCCGTTGCTGCCCTGGCTGCGATCCAGTAACAGGGGGAGGTGGCTGGCCTGCAGACCCTGCTCGCCGTGGGTGACCAGCACGGCGAGGCGCGTTTGTTCGATCTGCTGATGCAGGCGGTCGAGATCGGTTTCCTTGTGGCTCGAAGGTGTGAACATATGAATTGTCCTTGGCGAATGGCTCAATCCTAGGCAGGCTATTGGACTAAGGTAAGAGCCATTTCAAGCTAATTTCATAGGTCCAATGTCATGAGCGAGCGTCCTTTCACTTTGCCGTTCGACCCGACGGGCATCGTCCTGGATCGCCGTCAGGGCCTTAGCCGCCAGCTCTACCATGCCCTGCGCCTGCGGGTGCTGGACGGTCGCTTGAGCAGCGGCACGCGCTTGCCGGCGACCCGCGACATGGCGCAGGTGCTAGCGCTGTCGCGCAACAGCGTAGTGCGCGCCTATGACCAGCTGTATGCCGAGGGCTATATCGAAAGCCGGGTGGGCGATGGCACCTATGTCAGCCACCTGCCAAAACTATCCACAAAAGTATCCACAGGGTTATCCCTGGGTTTTTCCACAGGGTTATCCACAAAAACAGCGGAAAATACTGAGGATTCATCCAGTAAAGTTATCCACAGTGGTCCAATGCACCGTCTGGAAAACAACCATCTACCGGCGCCTAAAAGCGGTCCGCCGCGGGCTTTTCGTGTCGGTTTGCCGGCGTTCGACCTGTTCCCGTTCGACGTCTGGGCCAAGCTTCAGGCGGGTTTCTGGCGTAATCCCGATCCTGCTGCGCTGGGTTATGGCGACCCGGCTGGCGAGCAGCAACTTCGCGAGCTGATCGCGACCTATTTACGTCGATCTCGTGGGCTTTCGTGTGCGGCTGAACAAATTGTGATCACCAGTGGCGCGCAGCAGGCCATTAGTCTTTGTGCACAGCTGTTGCTGGAGCCTGGCGAAGTAGTGGCTGTGGAAAACCCCGGCTACCGCGCCGCTGGCAACGCCTTCGCATTGACCGGGGCAACGGTACAAGGAGTGGCGGTGGACCACGAAGGGCTCGACTGCGCGGCGCTCAATGCCGTGGAACATTGCCGCCTCAGCTACGTGACGCCGTCTCACCAGTACCCGACCGGCGTCACCATGAGCTTGGCCCGGCGCCTGGAATTGCTGGCCTGGGCCGAGCGCAAGGACGGCTGGATCATTGAAGACGACTACGATGGCGAGTACCGCTACAGCGGCGACCCGCTGGCGCCTTTGGCGGCACTGGATCGTAGCGGGCGGGTGTTGTATGTCGGCACCTTCGGCAAAATCGCCTTTCCGGCGCTACGCCTGGGCTACCTGGTGCTGCCAAAGCAGCTGGTACAAGCCTTTTCCCGCTGTCGGGCGCTGGCCGTGCGGCACTCGGAGGTGGGTACTCAGGCGGTGATGGCGCAGTTCATGGCCCAGGGGCATTTTCAGCGGCATATCCGGCGCATGCGCAGGGCCGCACTGAGTCGACGCAATGCGTTAAAGGCTGGGTGGCCCATGGACGTTCCCGGCGTTGGCGCCATGCCGGACGTCGCGGCAGGATTGCACGTGAAAGTCGATATCGACAGCTATGCCCGCGAGCAGGAGTTGATCGCCCGTGCTGAAGCGGTAGGCGTTGAGCTCAATGCCCTGAGCGATTACTGGCTGCCAGATTCGACGGTCCCTATGGATGAGCGCGCGGGGCTGGTACTGGGCTTCGCCGCCGTGGGCGAAGCCGCTATTGCCGATGCCCTGGCCCGCTTGCGGCGGGCCTGGCGTCAGTGACGATCAGGTCCCGGCCTTGATCTTGGTCCAGGCGCGGGTGCGCGCCCGCTCGGCATCGCGTGGCAGTGGCTGCAGGGTGTAGAGCTTGGCCATGGCTTGCTCGGTGGGGTAAAGGTTGGGGTTGTTGCGGATGGCCGGTGCAACCAGTTCGGTGGCGTCCTTGTTGGGGTTGGGGTAACCGACAAAGTCGCTGATGGGCGCGATAACCTTGGGCTGCAGCAGGTAGTTGATGAAGGTGTAGGCATCTTCCGGGTTGGCCGCGCCTTTGGGGATTGCCAGCATGTCGAACCAGATCGGAGCACCTTCCTTGGGCAGGCGCATGTCGACGACCACGCCGTTCTTCGCCTCGGTGGCGCGGTTGGCCGCCTGGGAGAAGCTGCCCGAGTAGCCGACCGCCACACAGATGTCGCCATTGGCGATATCCGCCATGTACTTGGAGGAGTGGAAGTAGGTGACGTGCGGGCGGATCTTCAGTAGCAGCTCTTCGGCCTTTTTGTAGTCCGCCGGTTTCGTGCTGTTCGGTGGCAGGCCCAGGTACTGCAGGGCCAGCGGCAGGATTTCCGACGGCGAGTCAAGCAAGGCCACGCCGCATTGCTTGAGCTTGGCGATGTTCTCTTCCTTGAAGATCAGGTCCCAGCTGTCGACCGGGGCATTGTCGCCCAGCGCCGCCTTGACCTTGGCCGGGTTGAAGCCGATCAGTACGGTGCCGTACATGTACGGCACGGCGAACTGGTTGCCGGGGTCGTTGGCCTCGATCAGCTTCATCAGTTTCGGGTCCAGGTGCTGCCAGTTCGGCAGCTTGCTGCGGTCCAGCGGCTGGAACACCCCGGCCTCGATCTGCTTGGCCAGGAACACGTTGGACGGCACCACCACGTCGTAGCCGGAGTTGCCGGTCAGCAGCTTGGCCTCCAGGGCTTCGTTGGTGTCGAAGATGTCGTAGATGAGTTTGACCTGGCTGTCTTTCTGGAAGTCCACCAGGGTTTGCGGGGTGATGTAGTCGAACCAGTTGTAGACCCGCAGGGTGCGTTGCTCGGCAGCTTCCAGGCTACCGGCGAGCAGGGTGCTGCAGAGCAGAGGGGCGAGCAGGCGCTTGAGTCGGGTCATGCTTGAGCTTCCTGTTGGGCGCGTTCGAAACCTTCGAGTACGTTCACTGCGTTGATGCCGATTTCCTCGACCGCATAACCACCTTCCATGACGAACAGCGTCGGCGTGCCGAGGCGGGCGATGCGTTCGCCCATCTTCAGGTAGTCGGGGCTGTCGAGCTTGAACTGGGAGATCGGGTCGTCCTTGAACGTGTCCACGCCCAGCGAAATCACCAGCACGTCCGGGCCATAGGCGGCGATGCGCTCACAGGCGTCATCCAGGGCCTTGCTCCAGGTCAGCCAGTCGCTACCGGCGGGCAGCGGGTAATTGACGTTGTAGCCCAGGCCTTCACCTTCGCCTTGCTCATCGGCATAGCCAAGGAAGAACGGAAACTCGGCCTGCGGATCTCCATGGATCGAGGCGAAGAACACATCACTGCGCTGGTAGAAGATTTCCTGGGTGCCGTTGCCGTGATGGTAGTCGACATCGAGGATTGCCACCTTGCCCCGGCCTTGGTCGAGGAACGCCTGGGCGGCGATGGCGGCGTTGTTGAGGTAGCAGTAGCCGCCCATGACATCGCTGGCGGCGTGGTGTCCCGGTGGCCGGCAGAGGGCGAAAGCGCTGTGGGCGCCGGTCTGGATCGCAGCCTGGGCGGTGAGGGCAACCTGCGCGGCGCTGTAGGCCGCTTGCCAGGTGCCAGCGGTGATTGGCGCGCCGGCGTCGAAGCTGTAGTAACCGAGTTCGCCGTGCAGGCCGCTAGGTTTGACGCTGCGCAGGGTGCGCGCCGGCCAGGTGAAGGGCAGCAGGTCGCCTTCGTGGCCCAGTTGGGTCCAGCGCTGCCAGGCGCCTTCGAAGAAGTTCAGGTAATCGGCACTGTGCACGCGCAGCAAGGGCGCGCGGCCAAAGTCGGCAGGCCCCTTGATTGCACCCAGCTCGCGGGTTTTTACCCGCTCCAGAACATGGTCGGCGCGCGAAGGCATCTCGAAGCAGGGCATCAGTTGCCCGTCGATCAGCTCGCAGCGGCCATGGTGCAGGCGGTGGTCATCGGAATAGATCGTCAGCATCTTGTTGTTCTCCGGGTCACTGGCGTCGCTCCATTGTTGGTGGCCCGGGCCCGGTGCAGAACGACGGAAACGGCCAAAAGGGGACCGATATGGCCAGCCTGACTGTCCGGATTTCGCCCCCTGGCAGTGCAACCGTCGTATTCAGGCGCGGAAGTGGCTTGGCGCAACGCCGCTCCAGCGCATGAAGGCGTGGCGAAAGCTGGCGGTTTCGCTGAAGCCCAGCAGTTCGGCGATGCGGTAGATGGGCAGCTGATCTTCGGCCAATAGCTGCTTGGCACGCTCGAAACGCAGTTCATCGAGCAGTTGTTGATAACTGCTGCCCAGCTCTTGCAGGTGCCGACGCAAGGTGCGCGACGAGCAGTTCATCTGCCGCGCCAGGCCTTCCAGCCCGGGAGCCGCATCGAGTTGTTCAAGTAGCAGTTGGCGAATCCGCCCGAGCCAGGCCTGGCGACCGGTGAACTCCAGGTTTAGCCGTCGGCAGCGCTCGCTCATGGCCCGGTGGGTGATCTGGTCGGCCAGCGGCAGGGGTTGCTCCAGCCATGCGCGCGCGAAGGCGAAGGCATTGTCGGCTGCCTCGAAGCGCAACGGGCAGGCGAAGCTGTCGCCATACAGCGCATGGTAATCGGGCGTGGGGTGGGCGAAGCGTGCCGCCAGCAGCGGTAGCGGTTGGCCAAGCAGGTCGTCGCAGATGACTTTCAGCGAGGTCAGGCAGAACTCGGCATTGAACGCCGCCAGCTGCGGTTCTTCGCGATAATCGCTGGCGCTGAACCAGACCCGCTCGCCGTCGTCGATCAGGCGCAGCTGAAAAAGTGTTCCCAGTAGCGCCGGGTACTGCATCGCCAGGCGCAAAGCGTCACCTAAGGTGGCACTGGAGAGCAGGGCGTAACCGAGCATGCCGTAGCAGGAAACATGCATGCGCCGGCCCAGTTCCAGGCCCACTTCGCGGCGCTGGGCCACGGCATTGGCACACACCAGCATCTCCTGGCGGGTGGTGATGCGCGAGTCGGCGCGGCCCAGGTCTGCCGGGCTGATGCCGCTGCCGGCAAGCAGCGCTTCATCGCCGGGGCCCTGGCCTTGAAAGGCCTGCAGAACCAGGGACACGGCGTTGAGGGTGGTGAGGTGTGAATGGAGCATGCTCGGCTTCTTTCGGCAGGTTGGCCAAACAAGTCGAGCAATTTGTATGCCTTCAGTCGCTTATAGCAATTCCCCGCAAAGATCCTGCTCCACCAGGCGCCGAACCTCGGCAACCGGCAAACCGCTGCCCAGCAACAGCTGCAACTTGCCGAACAGTGCTTCACGGGTCATGCCGCCTCCCGACAGCACACCGACCTGGCGCAAGCGGCTGCCGGCCTGGTAGACATCCAGTTCAACCCCGCCTTCATGGCACTGGGTGATGGCGACCACGACGATGCCACGTGCCTGAGCCTCGGCCAGGGCGGCGAGAAAGTCGGGGTTGTCGGACGGGCCGGTGCCACTGCCAAAGCACTCCAGGATCAAGCCTTGTGCGCCGCTGGCCAGCGCGGCCTGCAACAGGGGGGCGCCAAACCCTGGCACCAGGGGCAGCACCGCGACATTGGCGACCTGTTTCGGTTGGCGATAGTCGAGCGCGGCGGGCAGGGGTTGCGGCGCGCCAGCGCCGGCAAAACGCTTGAGGGTAACGAACGGATGACGGCCAAAGCTGCGCACCTTGGCGGTATGGTGCGGGGCCAGCAGTTCACCGTGAAAGTACAGTTGCACACCGGGCGGGACGCCTGCAGCCAGGGCCTGTAGCGCCCCGGTGAGATTTTCCCAGGCATCGCTGTCGGCGACACCGGCTGGCAGCATGGAGCCGGTGAACAGCACTGGGACCTGCAGGCCCAGCAACTGGAAGCCCATGGCCGCAGCGCTGTAAGCCAGGGTATCGGTACCGTGCAGCACCAGCACGGCATCGCAGCTTTGCCCGTCGACCGCATCGATGATCGCCGCACGCAGGCGCTGCCAGTAGTGCGGGGTCATGTTGGCGCTGTCGATCAGCGGTAGCAGCTCACGGAACTGCCAGACGGGAATAGCGGCCTGCCCAGCCAGTTGCTCGCGCATCCGTTGCTCGAAGCCCGAGGCGGGGGCCAGGCCGTTGGCGCTGGCTTGCATGCCGATGGTGCCGCCGGTGTACAGCACCAAGATGTTGCGGGCTGGTTGCGCAGTTGCCATTCGCCTGTCTCCATGGTCGGCTTGAGATAAGCCGACCACAGTACGCCATCACTGTGCAGGCTGTCAGCGCTTGGCGTCTTCGACCTTGGCTGGCCAGGCTTTGGTGTCGAGGTCCAGGTCGGCGAACTTGGCCGAATCGAACACCGGCGTTTTTACCCCGGCAGCGCGCTGGTCGTCGTAGTCGCGCAGCACGCGCATGGCCACCTTGAACAGCAGGGCCAGGGCGATCAGGTTGACGAAGGCCAGGCAGGTCATGGTGATGTCGGCGAACGCGAACACCGTGCCCAGGTTCTGCACCGCGCCCCAGAAGATCAGCAGCAACACCAGTGCGCGGTAGCCGATCAGGGCCTTGCGGTTGTCACCGACCAGAAAGCGCAGGTTGCTCTCGCCCAGGTAGTAGTTGTAGAGGATCGAGGTGAACACGAACAGCGCCAGGGCGACGCTGATGAACATCCGTCCCCAGTCACCGACCACGGCAGCCAGCGAGTTCTGGGTCAACGCGATGCCGTCCCCTTCGAAGCCCGGGGTGTAGAAGCCCGAGAGCAGGATCAGCAAGGCCGTGCAGGTGCAGATGATGAAGGTGTCGAGGAATACTGAGAAGGCCTGGACCACGCCCTGGGCAATCGGGTGTTCGACCTGGGCCACGGCGGCGACGTTGGGTGCGCTGCCAAGGCCGGCTTCGTTGGCGAAAACGCCGCGCTTGACGCCCATGATGATGGCGCTGCCGACCAGGCCACCGAAGGCCTGATCCAGGCCGAAGGCGCTTTTGACGATGGTCATCAGCATGCCCGGCACCTGATCGAACTGCAGCACGATCACGTAAATGGTTACGGCGATGTAAACCAGGGTCTTGACCGGTACCAGCAGGTCGGCGACGGCGGCGATACGCTTGATGCCGCCGATGAACACCAGGCCCAGCAGCAGCGCCAGGGCGATACCGGTGTAGGTGGTGTCGAACTGGAAGGCGTTGTTCAGCGAGTGGGTCACGGCGTGGGCCTGCAGGCCGTTGAAGGCGAAGCCGAAGGTGACCAGCAGCAGGAAGGCCATGACCATGCCCAGCCAGCGCTTGCCCAGGCCATGTTCGATGTAATACGACGGGCCGCCGCGGTACTGGCCTTCACTGTCGCAGCGTTTGTACAGCTGGCCGAGGGTGCATTCGATGAAGCTGCTGGACATGCCGACCAGCGCGGTTACCCACATCCAGAACACCGCACCGGGGCCGCCGAGGGTCACGGCGATGCCGACACCTGCGATATTGCCCGCACCGACGCGGCCGGCGAGGCTGAGCATCAGCGCCTGGAACGAGCTCAGTTGTTCGCTGCTGCTGCGCAGGCTGTCGCGAAATACCGAGAACATATGGGTGAAATAACGCAGCTGAACGAAACGCGAGCGGATCGTGAAGTAACTGCCCAGACCGACAATGAGCACGATCAGTACCTTGCCCGATAGGAAGTCGTTGATGACTTCAAGCATGGAGTGTTCCTCGCTTTTAATGACTTTTACTGCATGTCGCGCCAAGGAGCTGGCACGCAAGAGGGCGGGCACTATACCGATGCGAGCGCCGCGCGTCTGCCTTGGCGTGGCGGATATGCCCTGTGGTCGCCACTGTGGGAGCTGGCGTTGCCAGCGATGCGGCCGACGCGTAGCAGCTGAAACCGTGCTGATTTCATCGCCGGCAAGGCCGGCTCCCACAGGGATTGAAGGTGCGGCAGGAGGGCATAAAAAAAGGGCCCGGGGAATGATCCCTGGGCCCTCAAAAGGTGAGAGGTGTCTAGTCCCTCGACCTGGTGAGCGTGTTACAGCATCGGTTACGCCTTGAGCGGCACCAGACGCGGAGCAATCATGTTTTCCGGACGCAGGATGTCGTTGAGCATCTCTTCGTCCAGCAGGCCTTCTTCACGTACCAGTTCCAGCACGCCACGGCCGCTTTCCAGGGCGATGGCAGCGATACGGGTAGCGTTTTCGTAGCCGATGTACGGGTTCAGGGCGGTGACCAGGCCGATCGAGTGCTCGACCAGTTCACGGCAGCGCTGTTCGTTGGCGGTGATGCCGACGATGCAGTGCTCGCGCAGCATGTCCATGGCGCGTTGCAGCAGGCGGATCGAGTCGAAGATCTTGTAGGCGATCAGCGGCTCCATGACGTTCAGCTGCAGTTGGCCACCTTCGGCCGCGACGGTCAGGGCCAGGTCGTTGCCCATGATGGCGAAGGCCACCTGGTTGACCGCTTCCGGGATAACCGGGTTGACCTTGCCTGGCATGATCGAGCTGCCTGGCTGACGCGCTGGCAGGTTGATTTCGTTGATGCCGGTGCGTGGGCCGCTGGACAGCAGGCGCAGGTCGTTGCAGATCTTCGACAGCTTGACCGCAGTACGCTTGAGCATGCCCGAGAACAGGACGAAGGCGCCCATGTCCGAGGTAGCTTCGATCAGGTCGGCAGCCGGTACCAGCGGCTGGCCGCTGATGGTGGCCAGGCGCTGAACGGCCAGGGCCTGGTAGCCAGGGTCGGCGTTGATGCCGGTACCGATGGCGGTACCCCCCAGGTTGATTTCGGTCAGCAGCTCTGGCGCCAGGGAACGCAGACGGTTGAGGTCTTCGGTCATGGTGGTGGCGAAGGCGCGGAATTCCTGGCCCAGGGTCATCGGCACAGCGTCCTGCAGCTGGGTACGGCCCATCTTCAGTACGTGATCGAATTCCTGACCTTTGGCAGCGAAGGCCTGGATCAGGCTGTCGAGGCTGGCCAGCAGGGCGTCGTGACCCAGCAGCAGACCCAGACGGATCGCGGTCGGGTAGGCGTCGTTGGTCGACTGCGCCATGTTCACGTCGTTGTTCGGGTGCAGGTACTTGTACTCGCCCTTCTGGTGGCCCATGGCCTCCAGCGCGATGTTGGCGATCACTTCGTTGGCGTTCATGTTGGTAGAAGTACCAGCACCGCCTTGAATCATGTCGACCACGAACTGTTCGTGGTAGTCGCCGCGGATCAGACGGGCGCAAGCCTCGCTGATGGCAGCGTGCTTGGCATCGCTCAGGTGACCCAGCTCGCGGTTGGCGTCGGCAGCAGCCTGTTTGACCATGGCCAGGGCCACAACCAGTTTAGGGTAGTGCGACAGCGGAACGCCGGAGAGGTGGAAGTTGTTGGCAGCACGCAGAGTCTGGATACCGTAGTAGGCATCAGCAGGGACTTCGAGGGTGCCAAGCAGATCTTTTTCGACACGGAACGATGCAGCAGCGGACATGATAGATATCATCTCGAGTTTGACCCGGCACATGCCGGAATGGCGCCAATCCTAGGCTTGCGCCGATTTTGCGGCCAATGCTGTTACACGCTAACCTATGCATAAACGGCATACGGGTTGATGTGACGTCAACTGCCGATCGAGCGTGTTCAATTTTGGTGCATGCCTGGAGAGCTCATGAACCTTGAGAGCAAATGGCTGGAAGATTTCAGTGCCCTGGCCGCGACCCGCAGCTTTTCCCAGGCCGCCGAGCGCCGCTTCGTCACCCAGCCGGCCTTCAGCCGGCGTATTCGCAGCCTTGAGGCGGCGCTGGGGCTGACCCTGGTCAACCGCTCGCGTACGCCTATTGAGTTGACGGCGGCGGGGCAATTGTTCCTGGTGACGGCGCGTACGGTGGTGGATCAGTTGGGCGAAGTGTTGCGCCACCTGCATCACCTGGAAGGCGGGCAGGGCGAGGTGATCCAGGTGTCGGCGGCGCACTCGCTGGCGCTGGGGTTCTTTCCGCGCTGGATTGCGCAACTGCGCAACGACGGCCTGAACATCGCCACGCGCCTGGTGGCAACCAACGTCGGCGATGCGGTGCATGCCCTGCGTGAAGGCGGCTGCGACCTGATGCTGGCCTTCTACGACCCCGATGCAGCCTTGCAAATGGATGCGGAGATCTTCCCGTCGCTGCATCTGGGCCATACCGAGATGCTGCCTGTGTGCGCCGCCGATGCCGAGGGCAAGCCGCTGTTCGATCTGGAAGGCGAGGGCAGTGTGCCGTTGCTGGCCTACAGCGCCGGGGCGTTTCTTGGTCGTTCGGTCAATCTGTTGTTGCGTCAGCGCAACCTGCGTTTTACCACCGTCTATGAAACGGCGATGGCCGACAGCCTCAAGAGCATGGCCCTTGAAGGCCTGGGTATCGCCTGGGTGCCACGGCTGTCGGCGCGGGCCGAGCTTGAGCGCGGTGAGCTGGTGATTTGCGGCGGCAGCCAGTGGCATGTGCCGCTGGAAATCCGCCTGTATCGCTGCGCCCTGGTGCGCAAGGCCAACGTGCGCCTGCTGTGGCGCAAGCTTGAGGGCGGTTCGCCAGCAGCCGGGGCTTGACCCAAAAGTCAGCCAAAGCCCCGAAAAATAAGGCCGACAGTTGGTCGTCAGGGTGCATCCAAGGCGTTGCTTTGCGGTATACTGCGCGGCCTTCGGTCGGCATGCCCGGCCCTAATTCGTATAACAAGCCACGCCGGTCGTCCCGCGTGGCTTGTTGTTTTTTGACGCGCCTGCGGGCGCCCAAGAGAAGAGGCTCGACGATGAGTGCACTGGTTGGCGTGATCATGGGCTCCAAGTCCGATTGGTCCACCCTTAGCCACACCGCCGATATGCTGGAAAAACTCGGCATTCCCTACGAGGTCAAGGTGGTGTCTGCCCACCGGACCCCGGACCTGCTGTTCCAGTATGCCGAAGAGGCCGAAGGCCGTGGCATCGAGGTGATCATCGCCGGCGCCGGTGGCGCTGCCCACCTGCCAGGCATGTGTGCGGCCAAGACCCACCTGCCGGTGCTGGGCGTGCCGGTACAGTCGTCGATGCTCTCCGGGGTCGACTCGCTGCTGTCGATCGTGCAGATGCCAGCCGGTATTCCGGTTGCCACCCTGGCCATTGGCAAGGCCGGCGCGATCAACGCCGCGCTGCTCTCGGCAAGCATCCTTGGCGCCAAGCACCCGCAGTTCCACACGGTGCTCAAACAGTTCCGCGCTGAGCAGACAGACAACGTTCTGGACCATCCAGATCCGCGCCAGGCTTGAGGTCAAAAGCATGAAAATCGGTGTAATCGGTGGCGGCCAGCTGGGCCGCATGTTGGCTCTGGCGGGTACTCCGCTGGGCATGAACTTCGCTTTCCTCGACCCGGCTCCAGATGCCTGCGCGGCGCCTCTGGGCGAGCACCTGCGTGCCGATTACGGTGACCAGGACCACCTGCGACAGTTGGCCGACGAAGTTGACCTGGTGACCTTCGAATTCGAAAGCGTCCCGGCTGAAACCGTGGCCTTCCTGTCGCAGTTCGTGCCGGTCTACCCGAGTGCCGAATCCCTGCGTATCGCCCGCGATCGCTGGTTCGAAAAGAGCATGTTCAAGGACCTGGGCATTCCCACCCCGGCCTTCGCCGATATCCAGTCGCAAGCCGACCTGGATACCGCCGTTGCCAGCATCGGCCTGCCTGCCGTACTCAAGACCCGCACCCTGGGTTATGACGGCAAGGGGCAGAAAGTGCTGCGAACTGCCGAGGATGTTGTGGGTACCTTCGCCGAACTGGGCAGCGTCCCGTGCCTGCTCGAAGGCTTCGTACCGTTCACCGGCGAAGTGTCGCTGATCGCCGTGCGCGCCCGTGATGGCGAAACCCGTTTCTACCCGTTGGTGCACAACACCCACGAGAGCGGCATCCTGCGCCTGTCGGTGGCCAGCGAAGACCACTTGCTCCAGAACCTGGCCGAAGACTACGCCGGTCGCGTGCTCAAGCAGCTCGACTATGTCGGTGTGCTGGCTTTCGAGTTCTTTGAAGTCGATGGTGGCCTCAAGGCCAACGAGATTGCTCCACGGGTGCATAACTCCGGGCACTGGACCATCGAAGGCGCCGAGTGCAGCCAGTTCGAAAACCATCTGCGTGCCGTTGCCGGTTTGCCGCTGGGTTCGACCGCCAAGGTCGGCGAAAGCGCGATGCTCAACTTCATCGGTGAAGTGCCGGCGGTCGACAAGGTGATTGCCATCGACGAATGCCACCTGCACCACTACGGCAAGGCCTTCAAGGTCGGGCGCAAGGTTGGCCACGCCACCCTGCGTTGCGACGACCTGGCGACCCTGGAACAAAAAATCCAGCAAGTCGAAGCCCTGATCAAGGGCTGAAGGGAACCTTCCCGCTCCGCTATCCCTCTGATGGCAGGATGCCAAAGCGCTGGCTAGGCTTTGGCATGCGCCATTTAACTCAGAGGGATTGCCATGGGTATCATCGGAACCATCTTCATCGGCCTGATCGTCGGTCTGCTGGCACGCTTTCTAAAGCCTGGCGACGACAGCATGGGCTGGATCATGACCATTCTGCTGGGTATTGCCGGTTCGCTTGCCGCGACCTACGGCGGCCAAGCGCTGGGCATCTATCAGGCCGGAGAGGGGGCGGGTTTCCTCGGCGCGCTGGTGGGCGCGATTGTCCTGTTGGTGATCTACGGCCTGGTCGTCAAAAAGAGCTGACGGCAGGCTAGAATGCTCGGCACCGAACTCCTTCGTTGCCGAGCTTTTTCATGCGCCGTGTATTACTCCTCTCCCTATTGCTGCTGAGCGGCCTGGCCCGGGCTGAAATGCCGGAAACCGACTGGCTGGAACTGATGCCCAAGTCGGACCAGAAAGCCCTCGAGCAGATGCCCGAAATCGACCATAACTCTCCGGAAGCCATGGGCACCTTCACCGAAAAGGGTGGCCTGAAGCAGAGCCAGGGCCTGCCGGCGGTCATGTATTCGACCAAGACCGTGGCAGCCATGAACGGCAAGCAAATTCGCTTGGGCGGCTATCCGGTGCCGCTGGAAACCGACGCCAAGGGCAACAGCACGCTGTTCTTCCTGGTGCCTTACCCGGGCGCCTGTATCCATGTGCCGCCACCGCCACCGAACCAACTGGTGCTGGTGCGCTATCCCAAGGGCTTGAAGCTCGACGATATCTACACGCCGCTGTGGGTCAACGGTACCTTGAAGGTGGAGAAGGTCAGCAATGACCTGGCCGATGCGGCCTATGCAATGGATGCGGCCAAGGTGCGGGTGGTGGAGGACGCTGATCTGTGAATGATCGCGGGGCAAGCCCGCTCCTGCAGGAGCGGGCTTGCCCCGCGATAGCGATCTAGAGCGCTTCGCTAGCGATTGTCAGGCTCAGCGAATGGGTCGCGCCCGGCGCCAGTGTGACCAGGTCATCCACCACGTTGGCGGTTTCGATGCAGAGCATGCGCTGCCAGCCATCGTCGGCCATGTCTGGCAGTTCGGCGGCGCGCGCGGTCCAGGGGTTCCAGACCACGGCCGTACGCGAACCCTGCGCGGTTAGCACAATGCGCCGCTGCCAGGCCGGGTCGACAATACTCAGTTGGTCCGGCGCCTGCAGGTAGATGCGGTCAGTCTCGCCGGCAAAACCAAGATGGCCTTGCTGCTTGCGTTGCTCCCAGTTGGCCAGGGTCTCGATGTAGTCAAGGCCATCGACACCTTCAACCTGCACCTGACGCACATCGCTGACGGCGAAGTAGCTGTGCAACGCCTGGCTGAGGGTGACCGCAACGTTGTCGAGGTTGTAGCTGGAGAGGGTAATGCTCAGTTGCTCGCCCATGACAATGCTCAGCGTGAGCTCGACATTATGGGGCCAGCCGGGGAGGTCGCCCTGGGTCTCGGGCAGGGTGAATTCGACGCGGATATCGTCGTCGCCGCTGGTGATCCCCAGCAATTGCCAGTCACGACTGCGGACCAGGCCATGGGCAGGGCCGTCTTCCGCGTGATACATGGCCTGCACCGCTTCGGGGTTGCGCTTGAACATGCCAAACCAGGGCCAGCACACCGGAACACCGGCGCGCACGGATTTGCCCTGCTTGAAGATGGCCTGGTCACTGAGCCACAACAAAGGCGGCTCGCCGAGGCGCTGATAGCTCAGCACCTGCGCGCCCTGCTGGGCTACCAGCAGTTCGGCAGTGTCGCTGGTGATGCGCCAGCAATTGAGCTCGCCGTGCTGTTCGGATTCGACCTTGGGTGTGGACATGCGCTTTATCTCGTTGGTTTGCCGTACGGCTTTGGACCGCTTGCATGCCTTCGAGTTTACCGCGCAGCGGTCTCAGCGACGAGGAGGAACCGAGCGGGTGCGACCGCTGCCGTCGATGGCGACGAACACGAATACCGCTTCGGTAACCTTGCGCCATTCACTGGACAGCGGATCGTCGCTCCATACTTCGACCATCATCTGGATCGAGCTACGGCCGATTTCCAGGGTCTGGGTATAGAAGGACAATTGCGCGCCGACCGCCACTGGCACCAGGAATGCCATGCGATCGATGGCCACGGTGGCGACACGGCCGCCAGCGACACGGCTGGCCATTGCGGTGCCGGCCAGGTCCATTTGGGCGACCAGCCAACCGCCGAAAATATCGCCGAAACCGTTGGTTTCACGGGGCAATGCAGTGATCTGCAAGGCCAGGTCGCCTTGCGGGATAGGATCTTCTTGTTCGAGTTCAATCATGCCGGGGGTGCCTCTGACCCATGACGCTTCGTTGGTTGGCGCTATGAAAGACGCCTCGAAAAACGATTCAGCACAACTATTCTACGCTGCTTTCGCTTTGCCAGGCGGCGAAGGGAAACTCTGCGAAACCGACTAAGCATACCTAGCGGCGTTTTCGCACAACATCCTTCAGAAGACGCAACCCTTTCCTACAAGCGGCCAGTATATAGAGCCGAAAGCGCAGCGACGACCATGCAGTCATGAATACTTGTATTGAATTTGTACTGCTATGTGCTTTTTCCAGCAATTTGCTATCGTTCCAGGCTTCCCAGGCCCAAACCCGCGCGCCAGGCGGCCTGCACCCCAATAAGAAATGCCAACAAGAGAGACCTATGACCTCCGTGCCCGGCAGTATCGCGCAGCCTTCGAGGCCGCTGACCCGCAGTGACTACAAGACCCTGTCGCTTTCCGCCCTGGGCGGTGCGCTGGAATTCTACGATTTCATCATCTTCGTGTTCTTCGCCACGGTCGTCGGCAAGCTGTTCTTTCCCGCCGAAATGCCCGAATGGCTGCGTTTGATGCAAACGTTTGGCATCTTCGCCGCCGGCTACCTGGCGCGGCCACTGGGTGGCATCGTCATGGCCCACTTCGGCGATCTGTTGGGGCGCAAGAAGATGTTCACCCTGAGCATCTTCATGATGGCCGTACCGACGCTGATCATGGGCCTGCTGCCGACCTACGCGCAGATCGGCCTGTGGGCGCCGATCCTGCTGCTGGTGATGCGGGTGATCCAGGGCGCGGCGATTGGTGGTGAAGTGCCGGGCGCCTGGGTGTTCGTCTCCGAGCACGTGCCGGCACGCAACACCGGTTATGCCTGCGGCACGCTGACGGCAGGCCTGACCGCCGGGATCCTGCTCGGCTCGCTGGTGGCGACCCTGATCAACACGGTTTATAGCCAGCAGGAGGTCGCCGACTACGCCTGGCGTATCCCGTTCCTGCTCGGTGGGGTATTTGGCCTGTTCGCCGTGTACCTGCGCCGTTGGCTGCATGAAACACCGGTATTCGCCGAGATGCAGGCGCGCAAGGCGCTGGCTGAGGAGGTACCGCTGCGCGCCGTGCTGCGTGATCACCGTGGCGCCATTGTCCTGTCGATGTTGCTGACCTGGCTGCTGTCGGCCGGCATCGTCGTGGTGATCCTGATGACTCCGGCGCTGTTGCAGAGCCTCTATCAGGTCAGCCCCACCGATTCGCTGAAGGCCAATAGCCTGGCCATCGTCCTGCTCAGCCTGGGGTGCATCGGCACCGGGACACTGGCCGACCGTTTTGGCGCTGGCCGGGTGTTTATCGTCGGTAGCCTGGCGTTGCTGGTGACCTCCTGGACCTTCTATCACACCTTGCCCACCCATCCCGAATGGCTGTTCCCCCTGTATGCCCTGACCGGCCTGTGTGTCGGCATTGTCGGCGCCGTGCCTTACGTCATGGTCAAAGCCTTTCCGCCTGTAGTCCGTTTCAGCGGCCTGTCGTTTTCCTACAACCTGGCCTACGCGATCTTTGGCGGTCTGACGCCAATGGTGGTCACCGCGCTGCTCAAGCTCAGCCCGATGGCGCCTGCCTATTATGTCGCTGGCATCTGCGCCATTGGTCTGTTGGTGGGAATTTATCTGACGGCGAAAAAGCGCTGAAAGCGCTCTAAAACAAGCCTCGCAACATTTTGCAAAGGCCATCACCGCTCGCCGGTGATGGCCTTTCATCTAATTGTCACATTCGATTCATAGAGTAGTCATACGGCCTGCAGATACTTGGGCCCGATCCATCTCACCCCAATTCCTGCTAGGAGCAAGGCATGAAACTGAAGCGTTTGATGGCGGCCCTGACTTTCGTCGCCGCTGGCGTTGCCACCGCCAATGCGGTTGCCGCTGTTGACCCTGCTATTCCGACCTACACCAAGACCACCGGTGTGTCGGGCAACCTCTCCAGCGTCGGTTCCGATACCCTGGCCAACCTGATGACCCTGTGGGCTGAGGCCTACAAAAAGGAATATCCGAACGTAAACATCCAGATTCAGGCTGCCGGCTCCTCTACTGCGCCACCCGCGCTGACTGAAGGTACCGCCAACCTCGGCCCGATGAGCCGTAAGATGAAGGACGTCGAGCTGCAGGCCTTCGAACAGAAGTATGGCTACAAGCCAACCGCCATCCCGGTTGCCGTCGACGCCCTGGCCGTGTTCGTGCACAAGGACAACCCGATCAAAGGCCTGACCATGGCCCAGGTCGATGCGATCTTCTCCTCGACCCGCCTGTGCGGTGCCAAGGCCGACGTGAAAACCTGGGGCGACCTGGGCGTGACCGGCGACCTGGCCAACAAGCCAGTGCAGCTGTTCGGCCGTAACTCGGTGTCCGGCACCTATGGCTACTTCAAGGAAGAAGCCCTGTGCAAAGGCGACTTCAAGCCGAACGTCAACGAACAACCGGGCTCGGCTTCGGTCGTGCAGTCGATCAGCAGCTCGCTGAACGGCATCGGTTACTCGGGCATCGGTTACAAGACCGCCAGCGTCAAGACCGTGCCTCTGGCCAAGAAAGAAGGCGGTGCTTTCGTTGAAGACAACGAAGCCAACGCCCTGAACGGTACTTACCCGCTGTCGCGTTTCCTCTACGTCTACGTCAACAAGGCGCCGAACAAGCCTCTGGCCCCGCTGGAAGCCGAGTTCGTCAAGCTGGTCCTGTCGCAAGCCGGCCAGCAAGTCGTGGTCAAGGACGGTTACATCCCGCTGCCTGCCAAAGTGGTTGATAAAGCCCTGGCGGACCTAGGTCTGAACCACAACGGCAACGTTGCGAAGAAGTAAGTGAAAGACCGGCGGGGTCGGGTTTTGTCCCGGTCTCGCCACTCATTGCGAGTCCGCTGCCAGGGGTATCTGCGCGGCGGGCTTTTTTGCGTCACTGCATTGTCATGTTTTTGTCATACGGGACCGCTAGGGTGTGCGCATGAATGATCTGGCCAACTCCACAATGACCCAAAATTCTCCCCCCGTGCGGATTGACTTCAATACGCCCGAACTGCAACGCAAGCGGCGCATGCGTGCGCTCAAGGACCGCCTGACCCGCTGGTATGTACTGGTGGGCGGGCTTGCCGTGCTGGCGGCAATCACCCTGATCTTCTTCTACCTGGCCTACGTGGTCGTGCCGCTGTTCCAGGGCGCGACCCTGACCAGCAAGAAGGCCCTGGAGCCGACCTGGCTGCAGCAGGACGCCGGCAAGCCACTGATGATTGCCCTTGAAGAGCAGAACCTGGTCGGCATGCGGGTTTCCGACAAGGGCCAGGCGCTGTTCTTCGACACCAAGACCGGTGCCGAGCTCAAGCGTGTGGATCTGCCGGTGCCTGCCGGTACCCAGGTGACTTCGATCGGTGCCGATCAGCCGGGCAACCCGTTGGTGGTGCTGGGCCTGTCCAACGGCCAGGCGCTGGCGTTCAGCCACAGCTACAAGATCACCTACCCGGACAACAAGAAAACCATCAGTCCGGCCATCGACTTCCCGTATGGCCAGGAGCCGTTCACCCTGGACGACCAGGGCCGCGCGCTGGAACATGTCAGCCTCAACGTCAATGGCGAGACCCTGGTAGTGGCCGGCTCTACCGGTGCGCACCTGCAGGTGGTGTCGCTGAGCCGTGAAGAAAACATGATGACCGGCGAAGTCACCAGCGAGCAGAGCCGCATCGACCTGCCGCAGATGACCGAACCGGTCAAAGCCATCTTCATCGACCCACGTCAGCAATGGCTGTATGTAATCAACGGTCGCGCCCAGGCCGACGTTTTCAGCCTGCGCGACAAGAGCCTCAACGGTCGCTACAAGCTGCTCGACGACGGCAATGCCGAAGTCACTGCCAGCACCCAGCTGGTGGGCGGTATCTCGCTGATCATCGGTGACTCCAAAGGCGGCCTGGCCCAGTGGTTCATGGCTCGCGACCCGGATGGCGAGCAGCGCTTCAAGCGCATTCGCGAATTCCAGATGGGCAAGGCGCCGATCGTGCAGATCGATGCCGAAGAACGCCGCAAGGGTTTCGTCGCCCTCGATGCCGACGGCAAGCTCGGGGTGTTCCACAGCACCGCGCACCGTACCCTGCTGGTCGAACCGGCCGCGGAAGGCGCGGGCATCCTGGCGCTGTCGCCGCGGGCCAACCGCATCATCATCGAAGAAGGCGGCAAGCTGCTGCCGCTGAGCCTGAAGAACCCGCACCCGGAAGTGTCCTGGAGCGCGCTGTGGAGCAAGGTTTGGTACGAGAACTACGACGAGCCCAAGTACGTTTGGCAGTCGACCGCCTCGAACACGGACTTCGAACCCAAGCTGAGCCTGTCGCCGCTGACCTTCGGTACTCTCAAGGCTGCGTTCTACGCGATGATCCTGGCCGCGCCGCTGGCCATTGCTGCCGCCATCTACACCGCCTATTTCATGGCTCCGGGCATGCGCCGCAAGGTCAAGCCGGTGATCGAGCTGATGGAAGCGATGCCGACGGTGATTCTCGGCTTCTTCGCCGGCCTGTTCCTGGCGCCATTCCTTGAAGGTCACCTGCCAGGTGTGTTCAGCCTGTTCCTGTTGATGCCGCTGGGCATCCTGGTCGCCGGCTTCACCTGGAGCCGTCTGCCCGAGTCGCTGCGCCTGCGGGTGCCGGATGGCTGGGAAGCGGCGATCCTGATCCCGGTGATCCTGTTCACCGGCTGGTTTGCCCTGTACATGAGCCCGTTCATCGAGACCTGGTTCTTCGACGGTGACATGCGCCTGTGGATCACCAACGATCTGAAGATTACCTATGACCAGCGCAACGCCCTGGTCGTGGGCATTGCCATGGGCTTCGCGGTGATCCCGAACATCTACTCGATCGCCGAAGACGCCGTGTTCAGCGTGCCGCGCAGCCTGACCCTGGGGTCGCTGGCGCTCGGTGCCACGCCGTGGCAGACCCTGACCCGCGTGGTCATCCTGACCGCAAGCCCAGGGATCTTCTCCGCGCTGATGATCGGCATGGGCCGCGCCGTGGGTGAAACCATGATCGTGCTGATGGCCACCGGCAACACCCCGGTCATGGAAATGAACCTGTTCGAAGGTATGCGCACCCTGGCGGCCAACGTTGCGGTGGAGATGCCCGAATCGGAAGTCGGTGGCAGTCATTACCGCGTGCTGTTCCTCGCCGCGCTGGTGCTGCTGATGTTCACCTTCGTGATGAACACCTTGGCCGAGCTGATTCGCCAGCGTCTGCGCAAGAAATACTCGTCGCTTTGATAGAAAGGTAGCGATCCGTGAAAAAGGATTCCCTCAAAAGCTGGTTCAAGAGCGGCGCCCCTGGCGTCTGGATGAGCGGTGGCGCGGTCGCCATCGCGGTGATCATGACCATTGGTCTGCTCGCCGTGATCGCCGTGCGCGGCCTTGGCCACTTCTGGCCGGCCGACCTGCTGCAAGCCAGCTACAACGTGCCTGGCCAGGCCAACCACATCGTCGTCGGCGAAGTGGTGCAGAAGGAAGAAGTACCTCGCGCGCGTCTGAAGGGTGCCGGCTTGCCGGTGCCTGACGAAGGCCCTGAGTTCATGACCCGCGAGCTGATCAAGATCGGTAACCGCGACCTCAACGGCAGCGACTTCACCTGGGTGGTTGGCGAATGGCTGACCGACCAGCAGAAGCCGGTCGACCTGATCGCCCTGGAGCGCCGCGAGTGGGGCAACTTCTACGGCTACCTGGTCAGCGTCAAGGAGAACGGCAAGGTGGTCGCCGAAGGCCAGGCCGCCTGGAGCGAACTGCAGAACCGCCTCAAGCGTGCCGACAAGCTGGCCGGCGAGCTGCAGAGGCTTGAGAAGAAAGACATCGGTGCGATCAACTACGGCCTTGAGCGCCTGCGCCTGCAGACCCGCAAGCTGGAACTGGATGGCAAGCTGGATGCCGCTGCTCAGGCTGATATCGAAGCCGAGCGCGCGGAGCTGAACAACCGCTACAAGGCCATCGAAGAGCGCCTGGGCGGCCTGCACCAGGACTTCGGCCGCGACAGCCTGGTAGCCAAGGACGGTAATGGTCGTGAGGTGGAAATCAACCTGAGCAAGGTGGTGCACGCCTACCAGCCAAACGGCATGGGCGTATTCACCAAGCTGGGTGTGTACTTTGCCAAGGTCTGGGAATTCCTCAGCGACGACCCGCGTGAAGCCAACACCGAAGGCGGGATCTTCCCGGCGATCTTCGGTACCGTGATGATGACCCTGATCATGGCCGTGATCGTCACTCCGTTCGGCGTACTGGCGGCGGTGTACCTGCGTGAATATGCGCGTCAGGGCCCGGTGACCCGCTTGATCCGTATCGCGGTGAACAACCTGGCGGGTGTTCCGGCAATCGTTTACGGCGTGTTCGGCCTGGGCTTCTTCGTCTATGTGCTGGGTGGCTCGCTCGACCGGTTGTTCTTCCCCGAAGCCTTGCCCGCGCCGACCCTGGGTACCCCGGGCCTGCTCTGGGCTTCGCTGACCCTGGCGCTGCTGGCGGTGCCGGTGGTGATCGTGGCCACCGAAGAAGGCCTGGCGCGGATTCCGCGCACGGTCCGCGAAGGCTCGTTGGCGCTCGGTGCGACCAAGGCCGAGACCTTGTGGAAGATCGTCCTGCCGATGGCCAGCCCGGCGATGATGACCGGCATGATCCTCGCCGTGGCCCGCGCCGCCGGTGAAGTGGCGCCGCTGATGCTGGTGGGGGTGGTGAAGCTTGCGCCTTCGCTGCCGGTGGACGGCAACTACCCGTACCTGCACCTGGACCAGAAGATCATGCACCTGGGCTTCCACATCTATGACGTCGGCTTCCAGAGCCCCAACGTCGAGGCCGCGCGGCCGCTGGTGTACGCCACCGCGTTGCTGCTGGTGCTGGTAATCGCCACGTTGAACCTCTCGGCGGTCTGGATTCGTAACCACCTGCGCGAGAAGTACAAGGCGCTGGATAGTTGACTGAAAGCTATTAGCCATAAGCGGCAAGCTACACGCCGCTTTTGCTCAAACTTGCAGCGTGCAGCTAGAAGCTTGCAGCTACAAACGGAGTGAAATCATGCAACATGAAACCCATTCTCACGGTATCGACATGTCGGCCCTGGGTCGCGACAAACAGAGCCTGCGCCTGGCTGAAGAAACCGTAGCCATCGAAGTGCCTGGCCTGAGCCTGTACTACGGCGACAAGCAAGCCCTGTTCGATGTCAGCATGAACATCCCCAAGCAGCGCGTGACCGCCTTCATCGGCCCGTCCGGCTGCGGTAAATCGACCTTGCTGCGTACGTTCAACCGTATGAACGACCTGGTTGACGGCTGCCGCGTCGAAGGTGCGATCAACCTCTACGGCAACGACATCTACCGCAAGGGCGAAGACGTGGCCGAGCTGCGCCGCCGGGTTGGCATGGTGTTCCAGAAGCCCAACCCGTTCCCCAAGACCATCTACGAGAACGTGGTCTACGGCCTGCGCATCCAGGGCATCAACAAGAAGCGCGTGCTCGACGAAGCGGTTGAGTGGGCGTTGAAGGGCGCGGCACTGTGGGATGAGGTCAAGGACCGCCTGCATGAGTCGGCGCTGGGTCTGTCCGGTGGCCAGCAGCAACGTCTGGTGATTGCCCGCACCATCGCCGTGGAGCCAGAAGTGCTGCTGCTCGACGAGCCCTGCTCGGCACTCGACCCGATCTCGACGCTGAAGGTTGAAGAGCTGATCTACGAGCTCAAGTCCAAGTACACCATCGTCATCGTTACCCATAACATGCAACAGGCGGCGCGGGTCTCCGACTACACCGCGTTCATGTACATGGGCAAGCTCGTCGAGTTCGGTGATACCGACACATTGTTCACCAATCCGGCGAAGAAGCAGACCGAAGACTACATCACTGGCCGTTACGGTTAACGGCAGTTGCAAGCTTCAAGCCGCAAGCTGCAAGAAAGTGGCGAGCGTGAAGCCCGGGAACGACACGAACAAACTTGAAGCTTGAAGCTTGCTACTTGAAGCTTTTTCGCGGAGCGAAAGCATGATCGATAAAGACAGCCTTACCCACCATATCTCCCAGCAGTTCAACGCCGAACTCGAAGAGGTTCGCAGCCACCTCCTGGCGATGGGCGGCCTGGTCGAGAAGCAGGTCAACGACGCGGTTACCGCGCTGATCGAGGCCGATTCTGGCCTGGCCCAGCAGGTGCGCGAAGTCGACGAACAGATCAACCAGATGGAGCGCAATATCGACGAAGAGTGCGTGCGCATTCTTGCCCGGCGCCAGCCGGCGGCGTCCGACTTGCGTCTGATCATCAGCATTTCCAAGTCGGTGATCGACCTGGAGCGCATCGGCGACGAGTCGACCAAGATTGCCCGCCGCGCCATCCAGCTGTGCGAGGAAGGCGAGTCGCCGCGTGGTTATGTCGAAGTGCGTCACATCGGTGACCAGGTGCGCAACATGGTCCGTGATGCCCTCGATGCCTTTGCCCGTTTCGATGCCGACCTGGCACTCTCGGTCGCTCAGTACGACAAGACCATCGACCGCGAGTACAAGACCGCCCTGCGCGAGCTGGTCACTTACATGATGGAAGATCCACGCTCGATCTCGCGTGTTCTCAGCGTGATCTGGGCCTTGCGTTCGCTGGAGCGTATCGGCGACCACGCCCGTAATATCTCCGAACTGGTGATCTACCTGGTACGCGGCACCGATGTGCGTCACCTGGGCCTCAAGCGTATGCAAGAAGAGGTTCAGCGCAGTGGTGAAAGCGCTAATGTTCCGGGCAAATCTGACGATAACTAAGACTGCCCGAGAATGAACGCCCGGCCTTGGCCGGGCGTTTTCGTTTGCGGGTGAGGCAGCCGCGAACGAAACAACGAGTCCCGGCGTGACCCAATGTTTGGCAAATGGCCATCAGTCAGCGTTATGCTAGTCGGGATTCAATAGGAGTGGCGATGAGTAAAGTCAGTGTGTTGGTTGTGGATGATGCGCCGTTCATTCGCGACCTGGTCAAGAAGTGCCTGCGTAACTACTTCCCCGGTATCGTCATCGAAGACGCGGTCAACGGTCGCAAGGCCCAGACCTTGCTGAGCCGTGAGACTTTCGACCTGGTTCTGTGCGACTGGGAAATGCCGGAAATGTCCGGTCTTGAACTGCTGACCTGGTGCCGCCAGCAGGAGTCGATGAAGACCTTGCCGTTCATCATGGTCACCAGCCGCGGCGACAAGGAGAACGTCGTCCAGGCGATTCAGGCCGGGGTTTCGGACTTTGTCGGCAAGCCATTCACCAACGAGCAACTGCTGACCAAGGTGAAGAAAGCCCTGACCAAGGTTGGCAAACTCGACACCTTGCTGGCCAGTGCGCCGACCCGCGCCAGTTCGGCCTTTGCCAACGACTCGCTGAGCGCCCTGACCGGCGGCCGTGCCGAAACGGTCAAGCCGACAGCGCCAGCGGCCCCCGTGGCAGCGGCCAAACCGTTGGTGAGCGCTCCCAAGCCTGGCGCTGCGGCACCGGCAGGTCGTGGCCAGGGCCAACTGCGTTTGCCAAGCGGCGTTCAGCCGTGCGTGATCAAGGCGCTGAGCCTCAAGGAGGCGCTGCTGGTGGTGCGTCGTGGCGAAACCCTGCCACAGGTACTGGAAGGTGCGGTACTCGACCTGGAGCAGGGCGAGAACGCCGAGATCGCGCGTCTTAACGGCTACCTGCATGCGATTGCCGCGCTGGAGCCCAAGCCGGACAGCGACTGGCTGCAACTGACCTTCAAGTTTGTTGACCAGGATGCGCAGAAGCTCGACTACCTGTCGCGCTTGATCGCCCGCGGATCGGCGCAGAAGCACTTCGTACCGGGGGCCTGACGGCCCTGTGGGAGCGGGCCTTGCCCCGCGATCGAGCGCGCAGCGGTCGCAATCCAGACAACACCTGATGTATTGACTGGGCTGGCCTCCTCGCGGGGCAAGCCCGCTCCTACAGGAGCCGGCCTTGCCGGCGATCAATGCACCGCTCGTCTCCTGGCACACCCCTGAAACACTCTCGCCGCATCCCCGCCAAAATCTGCTGCTAGGCTTCGACAGACCATCAACTGTCAAAAAGCCACTACTCATGCCTGCACGCACGCTGCTGTTCTGCGCCTTGCTCACGGCTTGCAGCCCTGTGCTGGGCATCACCCTGTACAAAAGTACCGACGCTTATGGCGTGGTGTCTTATTCCGATCGCCCGATTCCCGGCAGCCGGGCATTTGTCTTTGGCGACAGGATGGTCGAACAGCTGGACACCCAGGTGCAGTTGCAGGTCAGCCGGTTTGCCGGTGGTGTGCGCTTCAGTGCGCGCAACGACACTTACGCGCCAGTCGAGGTGGAGCTGCGTTTGCAGCGCATGGGCAATGTGCAGGGTGGGGCGTCACGGCTGGTACGGGGGGTAATACCGGCGCGCACGACGATGCCGTTGACCCTGCTAAGTGCGCGGCAGCCCGGCAGGCCGGTGAGCTACAAGGAGAAATTCTCTTACGCCCTGGGCAACCCGGGCCAGCGCCAACTGGCCTTCCGCTACCCCTTGCCCTGGCGTGGCGGGCCCTTTCGCCTGTCCCAGGGGCCCAATGGCCGCTACAGCCACTTCGGGCCCAAGGGTCGCTATGCCATGGACATCGCCATGCCCGAGGGCACGCCGATCATCGCCGCCAGGGCAGGGGTGGTAATCAAGACTGAAAACAGCCAGAGCGGCCGTGGCAGCCATCCTTCGGGCAATTTCGTACGGATCCTCCACGAAGACGGCACCATGGGCGTGTATCTGCACCTGATGCGCGGCTCGGTGGTGGTCAGGGAAGGGCAGCGGGTGGTGTATGGCACGCCGCTGGCCAAGTCCGGCAATACCGGCAACAGCAGCGGGCCGCATCTGCATTTTGTGGTGCAGCGCAACGTCGGGCTGGCGCTGGAGTCGATTCCCTACCAGTTCAACCAGCCCGTCGGTGGGTTGCCGAATTTTACCGCCGGCAACCCCTGAGGCGGCTCAATCGAGCTTGAGCACCTTGGCCAGGACGATCTTCGGGCCTTTCATCTTCTTGATGATGATGCGCAGGCCTTCGACTTCCAGCAGCTCTTCCTCTTCCGGCACCCTCTTGAGGGTCTCGTAGACCAGGCCGGCGAGGGTTTCCGCTTCGATATGGTCAAGGTCCACGCCGAGCAGGCGCTCGACCTTGAACAACGGGGTGTCGCCGCGCACCAGCAGCTTGCCCGGCTGGTAGGCAAGGATGCCGCGTTCGGCCTTGCGGTGTTCGTCCTGGATATCGCCGACCAGCACTTCCAACACGTCTTCCATGGTCAGGTAGCCGATGACTTTGCCGTCGGCTTCCTCGACCAGGGCGAAATGCGCGCCGCCCTTGCGGAACTGTTCGAGCAGATGGGCCAGCGGCATGTGCCGCGACACGCGCTCCAGCGGGCGGGTCAGCTCGGCCAGGTTGAACGACTCGGGGATATGGTCGAGGTCGGCCAGCTCCAGCAGCAGGTCCTTGATGTGCAGCAGGCCGATGAACTCCCCGCGCTCGGCATCGAGCACCGGGTAGCGGCTGAATTTGTGCCGGCGGAACATCGCGAGGATTTCCTTGAGCGGCGCATTGGCATCGAGGCAGACCATGTCTTCACGGGAGTTAGCCCAGTCGACGACTTCCAGCTCGCCCATTTCCACCGCGGACGCCAGCACCCGCATACCTTGGTCGCTGGGGTCCTGGCCACGGCTGGAGTGCAGGATCAGCTTGAGCTCTTCACGGCTGTAATGGTGTTCGTGGTGCGGCCCGGGCTCACCTTGGCCAGCGATACGCAGGATGGCGTTGGCGCTGGCGTTGAGCAGGTAGATCGCCGGGTACATCAGCCAGTAGAACAGGTACAGCGGCACCGCCGTCCACAACGACAGCAGTTCGGGCTTGCGGATCGCCCAGGACTTGGGCGCCAGCTCGCCGACGACGATGTGCAGGTAGGAGATGACGAAGAAGGCACTGAAGAACGAGATGGCCTTGATGACTTCCGGCGATTCGACGCCGACCGCACCCAGCAGCGGCTCGAGCAGGTGGGCGAAGGCTGGTTCACCAACCCAGCCCAGGCCCAGCGAGGCGAGGGTGATACCCAGTTGGCAAGCGGACAGGTAGGCGTCCAGCTGGCTGTGCACGGTGCGCAGGATTTGCCCGCGCCAGCCATGCTGCTCGGCAATCGACTCGACCCGGGTCGAGCGCAATTTGACCATGGCGAACTCGGCGGCAACGAAAAAGCCGTTGAGCAGAACCAGCAGCAGAGCAAAAAGAATCATGCCGAAATCGGCGAAAAGTGCAGCGAGGTTGAAACCAGGGGAAGGGTCCATGATGGAGTTTTACGGGGTCCGTCTTCTAAGAAAGGGAGTACAGCAATGCCAGCACGTGCTGGCGCGAGTCAGCCAATGTAGCGGCTGACTGCGCAAATTTAAAGGGCGGCGGCTCAGGAGGCCTGGCGCACCGCCATCTGGGCAGGGGCGAAATGGCAGGTAAAGGTGCTGCCATGGCCCGGCACGCTGCTGATTTCCAGGCGCGCCCGATGGCGCAACAGCACATGCTTGACGATTGCCAGGCCCAGGCCGGTGCCGCCGGTATTGGAGGCGCGGCTGGAGTCGACCCGGTAGAAGCGTTCGGTCAGGCGTGGCAAATGCTTGGGGTCTATGCCGATGCCCGAGTCCTGCACGCTCAGGTGCGCGCCTTGCTCGTCGGCCCACCAGCGGATGCGGATCTGGCCTTCATCCTGGGTGTACTTGACCGCATTGAACACCAGGTTGGAGAAGGCGCTGCGCAGCTCCGCCTCGCTGCCCTTGAGGCGGATACCCGGCTCGGCTTCCAGGCTGATGCGCTGGTTGCGTTGCCCGGACAGCGCCTGGGCGTCGCCCTTGATCGATTGCAACAGGGTATCGACGGCCACCGGCTGGTTGTCCGAGGGGTAATCGGTGGCTTCCAGCTTGGCCAGCAACAGCAGGTCATTGAGCAGGGTCTGCATGCGTCCGCCTTGCTGCTGCATCTGCTGCAGCGCGCGAACCCAGCGTGGGTTCACCTCTTCGACGTTGTCGAGCAGGGTTTCCAGGTAGCCGGCAATCACCGTCAGCGGCGTGCGCAGTTCGTGGGAGACGTTGGCGACGAAGTCTTTGCGCATTTGTTCCAGCTGATGGATGCGGGTGACATCGCGCACCAGCATCAGGTGCTCGTTGTTGCCATAGCGGGTGATATGCAGCTGCACACGCATGCGGTCATTGATCGGCGAGGGGATTTCCAGTGGTTCGAGGTAGTTCTCCTGTTCGAAGTACTCCTTGAAACGCGGGTGGCGCACCAGGTTGGTCACTGGCTGGCCGCTGTCCTGTGGGGTCTTGAGGCCCAGCAGGGTTTCCGCCGCGCGGTTCCACCACTCCAGGTTGCCATCGCTGTCGAGCATGATCACCGCATCCTTGAGTGCGGCGGTGGACTCCTGCACCCGGTCGATTACCGCCTGCAGGCGCCCGCGCACGCGCTGGTCGCGGCGTTGCAGGTGATAGATGCTGTCGAACACCTCGCCCCACAGGCCATAGCCATCGGGTGGTGCTTCATCGGGTTTGTGCAGGCGCAGCCATTCGTGCAGGCGCAGCAGTTGCTTGAGGGTCCAGCCCAGGTAGATCGCCAGGCCCAGGGCCAGGCTCCAGCCATAGTAGCCGCTGATCAGGCCGGCCAGCAGGCAGACAGTGATCAGCAACAGCATGTGGCGAATCAGGGTGCCATGCCAGTTCTGGTTCAATTGGGATCCTTAGCGGATCAGCCGCACGTTGCAAGCTACAAGCTGCAAGGTTGAAGCGGATCTGCGTTTGCTTTTGCTCTTTCTTGCAGCTTGCAGCGTTCTCAACTCTTGGTAGAGAAGCGGTATCCAGTGCCGCGGACGGTTTGTACCAGATTTTCGTAGGCATCACCCAGCGCCTTGCGCAGGCGGCGGATATGCACATCGACGGTGCGCTCTTCGACATAGACGTTACCGCCCCAGACCTGATCCAGCAGCTGCCCACGAGTGTAGGCGCGTTCCTGGTGGGTCATGAAGAACTGCAGCAGGCGGTATTCGGTCGGGCCCATTTCGGCCGGCTTGCCGTCGATGGTCACCCGGTGGCTGATCGGGTCGAGCAGCAGGCCGCCGACTTCGATCGGCGCCTCGCCATCGCTTGGGCCTGCGCGGCGCAGCACGGCCTTGAGCCGGGCCACCAGCTCGCGCGGCGAGAATGGCTTGGTGATGTAGTCGTCGGCACCGACTTCCAGGCCCTGGATCTTGTTGTCTTCCTCACCCTTGGCGGTGAGCATGATGATCGGGATGTCGCCAGTCAGCTCATCGCGCTTGAGACGCCGGGCCAGTTCTATGCCGGAAGTGCCCGGGAGCATCCAGTCGAGCAGGATCAGATCGGGTTTGCGGTCGACGATGATGGCATGGGCCTGCTGGGAATTCTCGGCTTCCAGGCAGTCATAGCCGGCCATTTCCAATGCAACGGCGATCATCTCGCGAATTGGCGCTTCGTCGTCAACGATCAGAATGTTTCTGCCAACCATGCTTAAACCTCTTCCATTAAAGGTGTCTTGGCCCGCATTAGATAACGGAATTATTGCAGTCGTGTGACAGCTCGGGGGCCGTTGCAGCAACATTCTGTTACTGGGCTAGGCTTAAATTCCCTTTCCCGAGCTTTACGGTGAATCCAATGACACGACATACGCTGAACTGGATGGCTCTATTCACTGCAGTTGTCTTGGCGCTGCCGGGAGTGGCTCTGGCTGATCATGCCATGGAGAAGAACGGCATGCTGGTCGATCATTCCGACATGACGCTTTACACCTTTGACAAGGATACCGGAGGCAAATCCATGTGCAGTGGCGAGTGTGCCAAAAACTGGCCGCCATTGATGGTCAAGGCAGGAGAAAAAGCCGAGGGCAAGTGGACGCAGATCAAGCGTGATGACGGCTCGATGCAATGGGCCTACGACGGCAAGCCGTTGTATACCTTCGTTAAAGACAAGAAGGCGGGGGACACCATGGGCGATGGCATGAAAGATGTCTGGCACGTTGCCAAACCCTAGTGGCTTCATCGCGGGGTAAACCAGCTCCTGTAGGAGCAGGCTTGCCCCGCGAAACAATCAGAAGCTGTAATCCAGTACGATGCCAATAAAGATCAGCAGCCCCGCCCAGTGGTTGTGCAGGAAGGCTTTGAAGCACGACTCGCGGTCCAGCTTGCGCGTTGACCAGAACTCCCAGGCAAAGCACAGCAACGCCGCCACCAGCCCCAGGTGGAACCAGCCACCCAGCCCGAAGCGGTTGCCGGCCAGCAGCAGGCAGCCCAGCGACAGCACCTGCAAGGTCAGAATGATCACCCGATCGGCTTCGCCGAACAGGATGGCAGTGGATTTGACCCCGATCTTGAGGTCGTCATCGCGGTCGACCATGGCGTAGTAGGTGTCGTAACCCACGGTCCACAGCAGGTTGGCGATGTACAGCAGCCAGGCAATGGCCGGCAGCTCGCCGGTGGCGGCGGTGAAGGCCATGGGGATGCCCCAGGAATAGGCCGCCCCCAGTACTACCTGTGGGTAGTAGGTGTAGCGCTTCATGAACGGGTAACAGGCCGCCAGCGCCACGGCACCGAACGACAGCCACACCGTGGTGGCGTTGGTGCACAGCACCAGCAAGAAGCTCACCCCGACCAGCGTGGCAAACAGAATCAGCGCCTCGCGGGCATTGATCCGCCCAGCAGCCAGCGGACGGTCGGCGGTGCGTTTGACGTGGCCATCGACCTTGCGGTCGGCAAAGTCGTTGATTGCGCAACCTGCGGCACGCATCAGTACCACGCCGAGGGTGAAAATCAGCACGTTGGCGACGGTCGGCGTGCCCTTGGCGGCAATCCAGACTGCCGAGAGGGTCGGCCACAGCAGCAGGTAGATGCCGATCGGGCGGTCCATCCGGCTCAGCTGGATGAAGTCCCAGGCCCGGGGATGCAGACGATTGAACGACTTGAGCAGCTGCAGGTACATCAGCGGTTCTCCGAGGGTTTATCGGCAGCAATCCACAGCGTAGGCAAGAACACTTCAGCCACCAGCACGCTCAAGGTGCCACGGTCGAAGCGTGAGCGACGTCCCCACAAGCCTTCATGGCGTTGCTCCGCCGGCAGCCAGGCGTGTGGGTAGTGACAGACCTCGATGGGCCGCCGGGCAAATCCCTTTTCGCAGAACAGCAGTTCACCCAGTGAGCGGCTGCCCAGTGCTGCCAGGTCCAGGCCGCCGCTTTCCAGCGAGCTGCGCGCGGCCACGCTGCGGGCAAACACCCAGGGCTGGCCATGGCCGCGCAGGTACACCTCGCGCACCCAGCCTTCGCTGCCCAGGGGCAGATCAAGGGCCAGGCATTCATCGTCGCGCAAGCGCTGCCAACCCTCGCAAAGAGGTGTAACAGAAAAGTGATCGGCGGATAATTGAATCAGGCGGCGGGTCAGGGAGCCCTGGTCGAACAACCAGTCGAGGGTCGCGGGCGGGGTGTTGTCTGCCACGTCAGGGTGCTGCAGCCAGAATGCAGCGGGCGCTTGCAATGTTTCGTACGGCACGGCGGTATCGAATAACAGGCCAGAGAGACGCCGAGCTTAGCATGATTGCCCGATCCGGCTTGCATGCTGGCACCTCGCTCCAGTACAAAGCCCCTCTTTGATGGTCGCCATTGTAATGTTCACCAGAGCGGCCACTCCAAAGCCTGAGTCCTTTGAGGAAGTGCGTAATGAAAAAGTGGCAATGTATCGTCTGTGGCCTGATCTACGATGAGGCCGAGGGCTGGCCGGATGACGGTATCGCTCCAGGGACCAAGTGGGAAGACGTACCCGAAGACTGGCTGTGCCCGGACTGCGGCGTCGGCAAAATGGACTTCGAAATGATCGCCATCGGCTGATCCCCTCCAAACAGATTCAAGGAAAGCAGCGCATGACGGCTCCAGTGGTGATTGTCGGTACAGGTCTGGCGGGTTACAACCTGGCCCGCGAATTTCGCAAGCTCGACGGCGAAACGCCGTTGCTGCTGATCACCGCCGACGACGGCCGCTCCTATTCCAAGCCGATGCTCTCCACCGGTTTTGCCAAGAACAAGGATGCCGACGGCCTGAGCATGGCCGAGCCCGGCGCCATGGCCGAGCAACTCAAGGCCGAAGTGCGCACCCACACCCGCATCAGCGGCATCGACCCCGGCCACAAGCGCCTGTGGATCGGCGAGGAGCAGGTGCCCTATCGGGACCTGATCCTGGCCTGGGGCGCCGAAACCGTGCGGGTGCCGGTCGAAGGCGACGCTGCCGACCTGATTTTCCCGATCAACGACCTCGAAGACTACGCCCGTTTCCGTGTCGCGGCAGCCGGCAAGCAACGGGTGCTGATCCTCGGTGCCGGCTTGATTGGTTGTGAATTTGCCAATGACATGAGCCTGGGCGGCTATCAGGTCGCGCTGGTGGCGCCGTGCGAGCAGGTCATGCCGACCTTGCTGCACCCGGCGGCCGCTGCCGCCGTACAGCTTGGCCTGGAGGGGCTGGGCGTGCGTTTCCACCTGGGGCCGGTGCTGACCCGCCTGCAGCGGCTGGAGCAGGGCCTGGAGGCGCACTTGTCAGACGGCAGCGTGATCGCTTGCGACCTGGTGGTTTCGGCGGTCGGCCTGCGACCACGCATCGACCTGGCCTCGGCAGCGGGGCTGCAGGTCAACCGCGGCGTGGTGGTCGACCGTCAGCTGCGCACTTCTCACGACAATATCTTCGCCCTGGGCGACTGCGCCGAAGTCGATGGCCTCAACCTGCTGTACGTAATGCCCTTGATGAGCTGCGCCCGGGCATTGGCGCAAACCCTGGCCGGTAACCCGACAGCGGTTGCCTATGGGCCGATGCCGGTCACAGTGAAAACCCCGGCCTGCCCGCTGGTGGTTTCGCCCCCGCCCCATGGCCGCGAAGGCCAGTGGAGCGTTGAAGGGCTGGGTGCGGACCTCAAGGTGCTCTGTCACGATGCGGACGGCCAGTTGCTGGGCTATGCCTTGACCGGCACTGCGGTCATGGAGAAGCTGGCTCTAAATCGGCAACTTCCGGCGCTGATGGCGTAAATAACCGGCGTTCTGTCGGATTTCCCCTGCCTTTGCCCCAACAATGGCCGCCCAGAGACTGGCGCGGCCCCTGAGGGCATGCCATTCTCACTCCCGTCTGCCGCAGTTTAGAGCCTGCGGTGCCTTGGGCGCTGTTCTTGAAGAGCAGCACGGCATAACAACAAAAAAACCGTCAAAGAGGCTTCACTATGCGTAAACCAGAACTCGCCGCCGCCATCGCGGAAAAGGCCGATCTCACCAAAGAGCAAGCTAACCGCGTGCTCAACGCCGTGCTCGAAGAAATCACTGGCGCCCTGCATCGCAAGGACAGCGTGACGCTGGTCGGCTTCGGTACCTTCCTGCAGCGCCACCGCGGTGCCCGCACTGGTAAAAACCCGCAAACCGGCGAACCGGTCAAGATCAAGGCCAGCAACACCGTTGCTTTCAAACCAGGCAAATCCCTGAAGGACAGCGTCAATCCGTGATGCCTCGCACAGATCGATTGCAGTAAAAAACGGGCACCGCACAAGGTGCCCGTTTTTTATTGCCGCCGCCCTGGCATCTGGCTAGCATACGCGGCCCCCGTCGCAACGATGGGAGTGTCCAGGGAGGGCCGTGATGAAGATCGAAGGATTCGCAGTAACCGCTAGCGCAGGGCAACGCCATGTATGACGGTCTGACCTTGCCCAACTACCTGGCGAGTGTCGCCGACAGCAACCTGTTCGGTAGCCTGGCCTTTGTCTGCCTGATATTGATACTCACCGGCCTGCACCGGCGCTGGCGTGACCAGCTCTGGCATCGCCTGCTGACGTTCATTTGCCTGACCACCGTGGTGGTCATGGAACTGGTGGGCTCCTACTACGCGAACCTGCCACCGGCATGAGCAAAGGCAGATGGTTCGCTCTGGCGTTGCTGGTACTCCTGCTGCTGCCAGGCGTTACCACGCAGTTGTACTGGAACGCGCTGCTGCTATGGATGGAACCTGACAACTTCATCCCCGCCGAGTCCTCAATGCTGACCTTCGAGCCCTACCAGATTTCCCAGGGCTCCTCGTCGTACTGGCTGTACGGTCAGGATAAGCACAACTACTACCACTTCACCTACGAAACCGCGCACCCCTATCGCTATATCGCCCGCGACAACAACTGCCCCGGCTTCGACAGGAACGATGTGCGCAGTTGGTGCCAGGCCTTACAAGGAAATGCCCGATGACCCGCCGCTGGCTGATTGCCCTGGTCGCGCACGCGCTGGCCTGTTTGCTGTTCCTGCTGCTCAACGACATCGGGGTCGATTACTACAAGCAGGTCTACGGCGGCTTCACCGCCCGCGGCGTGGCGTCTGGCGCCATTGTCTGGTTGGTGTTCGACGTGATGGTGATCTTCAGCCTGGTGATTGCCCATGTGCCGCAGCTCAAGCACAAACTCATGCTCAATGCCGCGCTGGTGGCGCTGATCATCTACTGGCTGATGCCGGACCACCCGGTGCGCACGATGTTCTTCAGCCCCCTGGCCGGTGGCCTGACCTTGCTGGCGATACTGATCACCCATTGGCTGGGCCCGCTGCCAGCGGCCAAAGAGGTGCAGTCTTGAATCGTCGGCGCTATTTCGTCCTGGCGGCGGTCGGGGCATTGGTCCTGTGGGTGGGGTACAACATTCAGGTGCTGATCGACCGGCCCAGTGCATACGGAGTGGTCAGTGAGTCTGGCCGCTATCGCATGGAGAACATACCGGTGGGTGGCTGGCTGGTGCCTTTCGATGACCTGGCCTACCTGCGCATCACTGACCGCAGCAACGGCCATCAGGTCTATCGCACCCCCCTGTACTCACAGACCCCCCTGGACATGCGCGACTATGAAGACAGCGGCACCGTCGGCATTGTCTGGATCAGATTCTTCAAGGCCGATCAGCACTTCGAGATCGAAATGCCCAACTGGGAGCCCCATTGGCTCAACTATTTCATCAGCAATACGCCCTACGAGGTGGCCGACGAACAGGCCGATTGCCGCAAGCCGGAACATGCCTTGCGCTTTATCTGGGATGTGCTGAGTTACTGGCTGGGGTTCAGTGATTACTGGTGCACTCAAACCCAACAGCTGATCGACAGAGGAAAATCATGAAAGGCTTGGCGATGGCCTGGTGTCAGCGGCTCTGTTCGCTTCTGCTGCTGGCCGGTGCAACAACCTGCGTGGCCGCGCCGGCGGACATGCCGGATTGTTCCGACAATGACTTCGGCGCCTTCTTCGCCGCATTTGCCAAGAGCGAAGCGCTGCAGCAGTCGCTGGTAGCCGACCCGCTGATCGAGCAACGGATCTACCCCGGGCGCAAGCAACCGCGTGTGTCGATTCGCAAGCTGACCCCCGAACAACGCCCGTCCCTGGCGTTGCTGCAGCCGGCCAAGCGTGCCGAACTGGGCCTGGTGGTCGAGCAGGAGGGCATACGGCAAGTGGTGTTGCACGACACCAAGGGCGAACTGCTCAAGGTCTACACCTTTTCCCGTGGCCAGTGCTGGGTGTTGCAGCGGATCGACGACTGGTCCCTGGAAGGCTTCTTCACCGGGCGCAAGGAGAAGGTCGCCGGCGAGCTGGATGTCGAGCGTGCCAGGCTCTATGAGGACCTGGGCAGGGCAGGGCTCTACGACAACCCTGGGCAACTGATGAACGCCGCCCTCAACAGCCTGCTCAGTGCCGCTGCCAAGGGCAACAACGAAGCGGCGGTGCAGGCGGTCATCCTGATTTTTTCGGGAGAGGCCGAACGGCTGCCGGACGCGACCATCGTGCAACTGCTGGAATCGGCCATGAGCACTGAACGCGACGCCGGCGCCATGCTGGCGCACTTTGTTTGCTACGGCGAAGAGTATGCCGAGAACTTGACCTGCCAAAACCCGGGCAAAGCGCTACAAGCCTTGCAGCAATCGGCGAAACTGGAGTCGCCGAGGGGGCTGGTGGACCTTGGTTACGCCTATGAGAATGGCAAGCTTGGCCAGCAGGACAATGCCCGCGCCATGGCTTGCTACCAGCAAGCTGCGCTTGAGGCGAGCGGTTACCGCGATAGCGCCGTGGACGGCATCAAGCGCCTGAGCGACAAAGGCGTGGTCGAGGATGTGGTGCAGAAATGCCTGTAACTCGCCCCTATCGCCTGGCAATCGCCCTGACTGTGCACGTGTTGGCCATTGTCACTTACCTGTTGCTGCACAATACCGGCATGACGATGTACAGGCAGATGGCCGGTGGGTTGATGTCACGCGGGGTCGCGATTGGCATGGGCATGTACCTGATCTTCTACTTCGTGGTGCTGATGAACCTGGTGATCGCGCTGGTGCCTCGGCTCAAGTGGCGGTTGCTGCTGGCGGCCGCCATTCCTGCTGCGATCCTCTTGTACCTGCTGCCGCAGCATCCGCTGCGCGCGCTGTTTTGCAGCGTGCTGGGGTTTTTCACGGCATTGGCGGCAATCGGCGCGAACCAGCTGGTTTTGCACCTGCTGAGCAAGGTCAGGCGCCAGTGAACAACCCGGTTGCAAGGCAATCAGCGGCTATCATCGGGTAAAGCGCAGAGAACTATGGCGTTTTTGTAGCGAGACTATAAACTGCTTCGCCAGTCACTTTTTAGCCGAGGCGTGCACATGAAGTTTCGCTTTCTCCTTTGGGCCATGGGCTTGCTGATGGCCAAGGCCAGCCGCAACAACCCTGCCTTCCAGCAGCAACTGGCCGACAAGGACCTGGTGTTCCAGCTGCAGACCCTCGATGGCAAGGCGGCGCGCCATTTCATCGTCAAGGACCTGCGCATCAGCAGCAAGTCCGGCAGCCACCCTGCGCCGGCCTTTGCCATCGCCTTCAAGGATGCTGCGTTCGGCTTTGCCACCCTGCAGGCCAAGAACAAGCAGTTGGCTTTCATGCAGGGGATTCAGGACAAGAGCATCCAGATCAAGGGCAACCCGGCGCTGGTGATCTGGTTCCAGGGTCTGATGAAGTACCTGAAACCGAAAAAGAAGGCCTGACCGCCAGGGTCAGGCTCATGCCTCAGTGCTGGCTGAACTGCGAGGCCAGCTCACGCAGCATGGCTTCGGCTTCCAGTACCTTGTTGACGACATCCTCGGCCTTCTCACGGGTCAGGTTCAGGCGCTCGAGCAGCTCATCGGGGATGCTTTCCTGCGGCCCCGAGCCGATCCCGCGCGAACGCAGCAGGCGCACCGCCAGGCATACCAGGTTGGGGAAGGCGGCGTAGTCGCCGGCGTAGGTCGGGTCGTGCTGGAAGCGCAGGGCGGTGGACAGCTCCTCCGGCATGTCCCAGTAGCGCATCAGCCAGGCGCCGATCTGCTCGCGGCTGATGCCCAGCAGGTGCTGCTCGACGTAGCTGTGGCACAGGTGCGGATTGACCTCCAGGTGCCGGCAGATCAGCGAGAAATGCGGCGGGAACACATGTGCCAGCAACAGGTAACCGAAGTTGTGCAGCAGCCCGGCCAGGTAGGTCAGGCCTGATTCCGGGCGCTCGGCCCGGGGCATGGCGCGGGTCAGGCCTTCGATCACCGCAGCGGTGTAGATCGATTGCTGCCAGTAAGGCGTGGTCTGTTGCGGGTGGTCCTTGGGCAGGCTCAGGGTCTTGCCCAGCGCCAGGCCGAGGGCCAGGTTGATCACCAGGTCAAAGCCCAGCACGCGAACGATAGCGTCTTCCACCGAGCGGATCTTGCCCGGTGACGCGTAATAGGGCGATGCCGCCCAGCTGACCACTTGCGCGGCCAGTGCCGGGTCGGTTTCGACCACGCCAGTGATGTCGTCGATGGTGGCGTTGGGGTCGACCCGCAGTTTGATGATCTTCTGTGCGGTTTCCGCCAGCGGCGGGATCTCGATGGTGCTTTCCAGGCGCTGCTGGATACGCCTGGCGGTGAACGCCTGGACGGCCTGGGAGATCTCCTCGCGGTCGTCATGGGGGCGGTCAAGGTTGGGGCGGATGCTGCTCAGCAATTCGCCGAAGTTGCCGGCGCTGGCTTTGCTGAGCATCTTCTTGAAGTCGTCGCGCTCGATTTCCAGTAACAGGCCGGCTTCGCCAGAATGAATCAGCAGGCGCTCGGGCCGTAGCAGGTTCTCTTCGTACAGGCACGGTGAGCTGGTCAGCGCCGGAATCCCCGGGAGCAGCTTCAGGCCGTGCTTTTCCAGCATGTGCCGCAGGCGTTCCAGCGGCACGGCGGCCAGCTTGCGCCCGGTCAGCTCGGTCAGGCGGCTGAGGTCCAGCAACTGGTTCTGCGGGAACAGCACCATCAGCGCGCCGATTTCGTCATCCAGCAGTACGGCCTGCACTTTGGCGGCGGCCGGCAGCTGCGGGTGTTCGCTCACTTCGCGGTAGGCGATGCCGAGCTTGTCGAGCAGCAACCGGATAACAGACGGAGCGTGGGGGGTTGCGGTGTCCAGAGCAACTTCAGTCATGGTCTGTATCCAAAATTTTTTCAATCGCATGAGTATAACCAGCTTGAACCTTGGGCTGGCTGCAATCTGGGACGGCCGTCACACTTGGCCATATTGCTGGCCGTGACGCAGCCAGCGCTCCAGCAACGGGCTCACGTGCGACGGCCAACGCGCCAGCAGGGCCTGGGCGGCATCGCGCACGGCGGGCAGCAGATCGGCATCGCGCATCAGGTCGGCGACCTTGAATTGCAGCAGGCCGGTCTGGCGGGTGCCGAGCATTTCGCCGGGGCCGCGCAGCTCCAGGTCCTTTTCGGCGATGATGAAGCCGTCGTTGGTTTCGCGCATGATCCCCAGGCGTTCGCGGCCGATCTGCGACAGCGGCGGGTGATACAGCAGCACGCAGTGGCTCACCGCGCTGCCGCGGCCAACCCGGCCGCGCAGCTGGTGCAACTGTGCCAGGCCCAGGCGCTCGGGGTTCTCGATGATCATCAGGCTGGCGTTGGGCACGTCGACCCCCACCTCGATCACCGTGGTCGCCACCAGCAGTTGCAGGTTGCCCTGCTTGAACTCGGCCATCACCGCGGCTTTTTCCGCAGGCTTCATGCGCCCGTGAATCAGGCCGACGCGCAATTCGCCCAAGGCGCTGCTGAGCTCCTCGAAGGTGGTCTCGGCGGCCTGGCAGGTGAGCTCTTCGGACTCTTCGATCAGGGTGCATACCCAGTAGGTCTGACGCCCTTCGGCACAGGCCGCACGGACCCGCTCGACCACCTCGAAACGCCGGCTGTCAGCCACCAGCACGGTATTGACCGGGGTGCGGCCTGGCGGCAGCTCGTCGAGGATTGACGTATCCAGGTCGGCATAGGCGCTCATTGCCAGGGTGCGCGGGATCGGCGTGGCGGTCATGATCAACTGGTGTGGGCAAAGTTGGCCGCCCACGCCTTTCTGGCGCAGGGCCAGGCGCTGTTGCACGCCGAAGCGGTGCTGTTCGTCGATGATCGCCAGGGCCAGGTTGTTGAACTTCACCTCTTCCTGGAACAAGGCATGGGTGCCGACCACCATCGGTGCGCCGGCGGCGATCTGCTCCAGGGCGCTGGCGCGCGCCTTGCCCTTGAGCTTGCCGGCCAGCCAGGCGACTTCGATGCCCAGCGGCTCGAGCCAGCGCTTGAAGGTGATGAAGTGTTGTTCGGCGAGGATCTCGGTGGGCGCCATCAGCGCCACCTGGTAACCGGCCTCCAGCGCCTGCAGCGCGGCCAGGGCGGCGACCACGGTCTTGCCCGCGCCAACGTCTCCCTGGACCAGGCGCAGCATTGGCTCCGGCTGGCTGAGGTCGTAGGCAATCTCGTTGCCGACCCGCTGCTGTGCGCCTGTCGGCGCAAAACCGAGGTTGGCCAGGTACTGCTGTGGCAAGCGGCTGGCCTTGGGCAGTACCGGCGCACGCTGGGCACGCAGGCTTTCGCGCAGGCGCTGCTGGGACAGCTGGTGGGTCAGCAGTTCTTCGAATGCCAGGCGGTGCTGGGCCCAGTGCTGGCCTTCGGCAAGCTCGTCGACATCGGCATCGGCGGGTGGGTGATGCAGGTAGCGGATCGCGTCGTCCAGCGGTGCCAGTCGATAGTCCCGGGCCAGTTCTTCCGGCAGCCAGTCCGGCAGGCTGCGCGGGCCCAGCAGCGCCAGGCTCTGTTGGCACAGCTGGCGCAGGCGCTGCTGGGTCAGGCCTTCGGTGGTCGGGTAGATCGGTGTCAGGGTCTGTTCCACCGGGGCCGGCTCGTCGCCGGTCAGCGCGCGGTACTCCGGGTGGTAGATTTCCAGGCCCGAGGCACCTGGGCGGGCTTCACCATAGCAGCGCAAGTGGGTGCCACGCTTGAGGCCTTCCTTCTGGGCGTTGCTGAAATGGTAAAAGCGCAGGCTGAGCACGCCGCTGCCGTCGCCCAGGCGCACCAGCAGGCTGCGGCGCTTGCCCATGACCACGTCGGTGCCACTGACCACGCCTTCGATCACTGCATCCTGGCCCGGACGCAGGGCGCCGATGGGCACCACGCGAGTACGGTCCTGATAGCGCAGCGGCAGGTGGAACAGCACGTCCTGAAGGTTTTCCAGGCCGACCTTGGCGAGCTTCTCGGCCATGGCCTCGCCGACACCCTTGAGCGCGGTCACCGAGACCTGGGACAACTCCGGCATGGCGCTTTCCTACTGGCTCGCGGCGGGTTTGGCGACCGAGCACAAGCGGATCGAGTCAGCGAGGATCTCGATCGCCTTGGGTCGCGGGAAGCTGGCGCGCCAGGCGATGGCGACGGTACGAAACGGTGCCGGTGGGCTCAGGGGGCGCACTTCGATCACGCCCGGGGCGTAATGATGGCTGTGCACTGCCGACAGCGGCAGGATCGACACACCGAGGCCTGAAGCGACCATGTGACGAATGGTCTCCAGCGAGCTGGATTCGACCGTGGTGTGCTTGGCGCCGTCGCTGCCCTTGGCCAGGGTCGGGCAGGCCTCGAGCACCTGGTCACGGAAGCAGTGGCCTTCACCGAGCAGCAGCAGGCTCTTGTCGTTGAGCAGGCCGGCGTCGATGGTTTCTTTCTGGGTCCACGGATGCTCGCTGGGCATCAGCACGTAGAAAGGTTCGTCGTACAGCGGCAGGGTCAGCACATCGGCTTCGTTGAACGGCAGGGCGATGATCACTGCATCCAGCTCGCCATTGCGCAGCTTGTCGCGCAGTACGTGGGTGAAGTTCTCTTCGATGTACAACGGCATCTGCGGGGCGACCCGGTGCAGTTGCGGGATCAGGTGCGGGAACAGGTAGGGGCCGACGGTGTAGATCGCGCCGACTTTCAGCGGGGCGGTCAGCTGGTTCTTGCCGGCCTGGGCCAGCTCGCGAATGCCCTGGGCCTGCTCAAGCACCTTTTGCGCCTGGGCAACGATGCCTTCGCCGACCGGGGTCAGGCGCACCGCGCTTTTGCTGCGCTCGAAGATCAGTACACCCAGCTCGTCCTCAAGCTTCTTCACGCCGACCGACAGCGTCGGCTGACTGACGTGGCAGCGCTCGGCGGCATGGCCGAAGTGCTGCTCCTGGGCGAGGGTGACGATGTAGCGCAATTCTGTGAGGGTCATAACGTGCGTCCATGAAGTTGCGGCCCCAGCATAGCGGCTGCAATCGATAGACGCACGTTATCAGACTTGCTCGTTTGTGACAGAAACAAAGCGTTAGCGTTTGTCCAGCGAGTAGACGAAAGGCGCGATCACTTCAATGCTGCCGTTGTTGAGCAATTCCTTTGGTGGCGGTGGTACCGGTTGCGCGCGGCGGATCATCTCCAGGGTCGCCCGATCCAGTGCCGCGCTGCCCGAACCACCGGCCAGGGCGTAGGAAAGGATCTTGCCCTCGCCATCGACCACAAAGCGCAGACGGTTGATGCCTTCCATACGCAGGCGCCGGGCGTTTTCCGGGTAGCGCTTGTACTTCGCCAGGTGACGCAGCAGGTCGCTTTGCCAGGTCGGCAAGGCATTGCTGTTGGTGGCGATGCTCGGTGCCGGGGCCGCCGATTTCTGTGCCGGCGCGGTAGTTGGCGGTGTATCGACCACTTCCTCGTCGGCGGGCTTCTCCTGCGGCGGCTCAGGCTTTTTCTCAGGCTTGGGCGGCTGCGGTTTGGCCTTCGGCTTGACCGGCTTGGCGATGGCGATTTTCGGTTTTGGCGCCTCGGCCAGTTTCGGCAGCGGCGGTTCTTCGACCGGCGCTGGCGGCTGTGGCGGTGTGACCACCTTCGGTGGAGGTGGCGGTGCCGGTTCGGGCATCGGTGCCATTTCGATCATCATTGCCGCAGGCGGCAACTCGATCGCTTGGGGCACCGACCAATTGAGCGTCAGCAACACGGCAACGGCATGGATACCCAGCACAATCGCCAGACTACTGCTGTAACGCGCCAGCTTATGCCGCGTCTTGATCATTTCTTGGCTGCCGTCTCAAGGCCGACCAGACCGACTTTCAGGTAACCGGCCGCGCGCAGCGTGTTCATGACTTCCATCAGATCGCCGTAATCCACGCCTTTGTCAGCCTGGAAGAAGATCGTGGTGTCCTTGTCGCCCTTGGTCTTGGCGTCGAGAATCGCCCCGAGCTGGTCAGGCTGGACCTGATCGTCGCCGACGTAGAGTTTCTGGTCAGCCTTGACGCTGAGGAACACCGGTTTCTCGGGCCTCGGCGCAGGTTTGGCGGTCGAGGCTGGCAGGTCGACCTTGATGTCGACGGTTGCCAGTGGCGCTGCCACCATGAAGATGATCAGCAGGACCAACATCACGTCGATGAACGGCGTAACGTTGATTTCGTGGTTTTCGGCGAGGTCGTCGCCACCTTCGTTCAGATGCAGGCCCATGGCTTAGCCCACTTTGACCATGTGAGGTGCAACTGCGCGTTCGCCTGGCTGGTGATCCAGGTCGCGGCTGACCAGCAGCAGGACCTCGGCCGAGGCATCGGACACCTGGGCCTTGTAGCCGGCGATGGAGCGGGCGAAGACGTTGTAGATGACCACGGCAGGAATTGCTGCAACCAGGCCCAGGGCGGTCGCCAGCAATGCTTCGGCGATACCTGGGGCAACCACGGCAAGGTTGGTGGTCTGGGTTTTGGCGATGCCGATGAAGCTGTTCATGATGCCCCAGACGGTACCGAACAGACCGACGAACGGTGCGGTGGAACCGATGGTGGCCAGCACGCCGGTGCCGCTGCTCATGTTGCGGCCGCTGGCGGCGACCAGGCGCTCGAGGCGGAAACTGACGCGCTCCTTGATGCCTTCTTTCTCGCGGGAATTGGCCGAGAGGCGCATTTCATCCAGGGCATCGTGGACCAGGACATGGGCCAGGGTGCCTTCTTTGCTGGCACTGTCGCTGGCTTCCTTGAGGGTGGTCGCGCGTTTGAGTGCAGCGATCTCGCCCCGCAGGCGGCGCTTGGCGCCCAGCAGCTCGAAGCCTTTGGCGATCCAGATGGTCCAGGTGATGATCGAGGCGATAGCCAGGCCGATCATGACGATCTTGACCACGATGTCGGCGTTTTTGTACATGCCCCACGGCGACAGGTCGTGGGCCATGCCCAGGCTGGTGTCTTCAACCAGTGCTTCAACGCTTTCGTCGGCAGGGTTGGCTACCTGGCCATCGATCGGTGCAGCGGCAGGCGCGGCAGCCGGGTCGGTCGCTGCAGCCTGTTCGGCGCCTGGCGCGGCCGGTGCTACAGCAGCGGCTGGAGTGGCGGGAGCGGTAGTTGGCTCATCGGCCAGAGCGACGGGTGCCATCACCAGGCTGAACATCAGCGCGGCAATGGCGCGCCATGCGCGCGACATGGTTGGCGAAGCGGAAGGTTGGATACGTGTCATGCTGGCCTGACCTGATGAAGAAGAAAGAGGTGGTTGTCCTTCCAGGCCTCGAGACAGGCCGAGAACAAAATTGGGTAGCCATTATTGCAAGTAATTCTTGTTAGCAGAAGTAATAAAGTTACTTTTTTTCCACCATAGCTAGCCGCCTATCGATTTATTTGGATAGGCTGGGCCTTTGATTTACGGAGTTTCGGGATGTCTGCGCCCTCAGTTCTGATCGTCGGTTGTGGCGATGTCGGTGGCCGTCTGGCCAAGCAATTGCTGGCTTCTGGCTGGCCGGTGAGCGGCCTGCGCCGCAGTGTTGGCCAATTGCCAGAAGGGGTGGCGGCCATCGCGGCCGACTTGAACGATCCGCGCTGTCCGGCCGCCTGGCCGGTTGACGCGCCGGATTACCTGGTCTACAGCGTCGCGGCGAGCCAGCATGACGAAGCCGGCTATCAAGCTGCTTATGTTGACGGCCTGCGCAACGTGCTGGGCTGGCTGGCCGAGCGCAAGCAAGCGCCGCGGCGTCTGCTGTTTGTCTCGAGCAGCAGCGTGTATGCGCAGAAGGACGGTGAGTGGATTGATGAAAGCGCTGCCGTGGAGCCTGAAGGCTATTCGGGCAAGGTCATGCTCGAAGCCGAGCGCCTGGCTTTGGCCAGCGGTATTCCCGCTACCATCGTGCGCCTCACCGGCATCTACGGGCCGGGCCGCGAATGGTTGCTGAGCCAGGTCCGCCAGGGCTATCGGGTGACGGAAGAGCCACCGCTGTACGGCAACCGCATTCATGCTGAAGATGCGGCCGGGCTGCTGGCTTTTCTGCTCAAGGCCGATCACCGGGGCGAGGCCCTGGACGATTGTTACATCGGCGTCGACGACGCGCCGGCGCCATTGTTTGACGTGGTCGCCTGGCTGCGTGAGTACATGGGCGTTACCCAGTGGTCGGAACAGGAGCGGGTGCGGCGCACCGGCAGCAAGCGTTGCAGCAACGCCCGGGCCCGGGCACTGGGCTGGGCGCCACAGTACCCAAGCTACAAGGAAGGCTATGCCGCCATCCTTGCCGGCAGCCTTTAACCCTTACTGACGCTCAAGCAGCCAGCGACGGGTGCCAGGATGCAGATCCGGCATCTCGTCGGCCTTGGCCTGGTTGACGGCCTGGAAGATTTCCAGTTGTTTGCCGTCACGCTTGAAGATCCACGGATTGCCCTGCTGGTTGCGTTCCAGCCACAGGCTGTCGTACTCGCCGCTCATGGCCGCGCAATCGCCGGCCAGGCACAGGGCGTAGCGATCCAGGCCGGGCAGGCCATCGAGGCTGCCGTTGGCGCGAAAATGTGCCACCGCTCCCTGTCCCGGGCCCTCGACAATCTTCCAGTCGCCACCCAGGTAGGCGCTATAAAGCGCAGTTTCAAAGGTGGTGCCGACGGGGGCGTCGATGGGGGCCGGTGTTTCAGCGCGCTGGAAACTCTGCTGGCCATTGGCGTCGCTGGCGGCTTGCACCAGTTCATCGCCATCCAGGTTCAGGGTTTCGGCGTAGTTGCCGTAGAAATCAACTTCCCACTGGCCGTCCTTGAGCGCCTTGAGCTTGCCATCGCCGGCTTCGAAGCCATTGCTGTAGGCGGCCTGGCCAGCAGCGATATTGACCTTCCACTCAAGGTTCGGGCCATTGGCGAGCAGGGCCTGGCGCAGGTTGGAGCCTTTGGCGGCGGCGTCGATGGCGTTTTGATTGATCCAGGTACCGTTGAGGTCTTCCGGGCTGTGGCTGGCGCAGCCGCTCAACAGGGTGGCGAGCAGCGACAGGGCGAGCGCGTAGCGCATGGCGGGGGTCCTTGTAGGGGCGGGGGATGAAGGCGCGCCGGGCGACGCGCCTTCGCAGGTGTTACTCGATGACCAGGATGGCATCCATTTCAACCTGCGAACCCTTCGGCAGGGCAGCAACGCCGATGGCGGCGCGGGCCGGGTACGGCTGGTCGAAGTACTTGCCCATGATCTCGTTGACCTTGGCGAAGTGGCTCAGGTCGGTGAGGAAGATATTCAGCTTGACGATGTCCTTGAACGAACCGCCAGCAGCTTCAGCAACGGCCTTGAGGTTTTCGAAGACCTGAACGGTCTGGGCTTCGAAGCCTTCGACCAGCTCCATGGTTTTCGGGTCCAGCGGGATCTGCCCGGACATGTACACCGTGTTGCCGGCCTTGATCGCCTGGGAGTAGGTGCCGATGGCGGCCGGGGCCTTGTCACTGGTGATGACGGTCTTGGTCATGATGACTCCTTGCTGTTATTGGGCTACGCACGCATGCGGGTGATTCGGATCACACCGGCCAGGGCGCGCAGTTTCTTGATCACGCGTGCCAGGTGCACGCGGTCGTGCACGCTGACCACCAGTTGGACCACGCTGATGCGACCATCGCGTTCATCCATGCTGATTTTCTCGATATTGCCGTCGGCGGCGTTGACGCTGCTGGCCAGCAGGGCGATCAGGCCGCGCTGGTGCTCAAGCTCCACGCGCAGCTCGACGTTGAATTCGCCAGTGACATCCTTGGCCCAGGACAGCTGGATGCATTTTTCCGGGTTGTGGCGGATTTCGCTGATGTTGCGGCAGTTTTCCAGGTGCACCACCATGCCTTTGCCGGCCGACAGGTGGCCGACAATCGGGTCGCCCGGGATCGGCGTGCAGCATTTGGCGTAGCTCAGCACCAGGCCTTCGGTGCCGCGGATCGCCAGCGGGCCTTCCGGGCTTGGCAATTGCTCGCCCTCGGTGGACAGCAGGCGGCGGGCCACCACGTAGGCCATGCGGTTGCCCAGGCCGATGTCTTCGAGCAGGTCTTCGATCAGCTCCAGGCGGTATTCGCCGAGCATGGCCTGGATGCGTTCCTGGGGGATCTTGTCCAGGGCGCTGTCGAAACCGTTGAGGACCTTGTTCAGCAGGCGTTCGCCCAGGCTGATGGATTCCGAGCGGCGCTGCAGCTTGAGCGCATGGCGGATGTGCGTGCGTGCCTTGCCGGTCACCACGAAATTGAGCCAGGCCGGGTTCGGTCGCGCGCCCGGGGCGCTGACGATCTCGACCGTCGAGCCGCTTTGCAGTGGCTCGGACAGCGGTGCCAGGCGGCGGTTGATGCGGCAGGCGATGCAGCTGTTGCCGACGTCGGTGTGCACCGCGTAGGCGAAGTCGACCGCCGTGGAGCCTTTGGGCAGCTCCATGATCCGGCCCTTGGGCGTGAACACGTAGACCTCGTCCGGGAACAGGTCGATCTTCACGCTCTCGATGAATTCCAGGGAGTTGCCTGCGCGTTGCTGCATTTCCAGCACGCCTTTGACCCACTGGCGCGCCCGGGCGTGGGTGCCCTTGGGCTGTTCGTCGTCACTGGACTTGTACAGCCAGTGAGCGGCGATGCCGTTGTTGGCCATCTCTTCCATTTCGCGGGTGCGGATCTGGATCTCGATGGGCACGCCGTGCATGCCGAACAGCGTGGTATGCAGCGACTGGTAACCGTTGGCCTTGGGGATCGCGATGTAATCCTTGAAGCGCCCCGGTAGCGGCTTGTACAGGTTGTGCACGGCGCCGAGCACGCGGTAGCAGGTGTCGACCTTGTCGACGATGATGCGAAACGCGTAGACGTCCATGATCTCGTTGAAGGCCCGGCGTTTGCCGCGCATCTTCTTGTAGATGCCATAGAGGTGCTTCTGCCGGCCGCTGACTTCGCCCTCGATGCCGTCGACCGCCAGGCAGTGAGCCAGCGATTCTTCGATCTTGTTGACGATTTCCTTGCGGTTGCCGCGGGCGCGCTTGACCGCCTGGTAGATGCGCGCCGAGCGCATCGGGTGCATGGCCTTGAAACCGAGGTCTTCGAACTCTACGCGCACACTGTGCATGCCCAGGCGGTTGGCGATGGGCGCGTAGATTTCCAGGGTCTCTTTGGCGATGCGCCGGCGTTTTTCGCCGGACAGTACCTCGAGGGTACGCATGTTGTGCAGGCGGTCGGCCAGCTTGACCAGGATCACGCGGATATCCCGGGCCATGGCCATGGCCATTTTCTGGAAGTTCTCCGCCTGGGCTTCGGCCTTGGTTTCGAAGTTCATCTGGGTCAGCTTGCTGACGCCGTCGACCAGTTCGGCCACGGTTTCGCCAAATTGCGAGCTGAGCGCTTCCTTGGCGATGCCGGTGTCTTCGATCACGTCATGCAGCATGGCCGCCATCAGGCTCTGATGGTCCATGTGCATGTCGGCAAGGATGCTTGCCACCGCCAGCGGATGCGTGACGTAGGCTTCGCCGCTGCGACGGCGCTGGCCGTCGTGGGCTTGTTCGGCGTAGAAATACGCCCGGCGCACCAGGTTGACCTGGTCGGCGCCGAGGTAGGTCGACAAGCGATCGGCGAGGGCGTCTATGCTCGGCATGGGGTTACCTCCTGCCGAGGGACGGGGACCGGCGCCGTACTACGTCGACCAGGCATGGGCTTAGACCGCCTCGTTGGCCTCTTCCTCACCGAATGCGGCGAAGACCGGCTCTTCGTGACGGATCTCTTCTGCGGCCATGAACTCTGGAGTGCAGATGCCTTCAGCGATTTCGCGCAGGGCGACGACGGTAGGCTTGTCGTTTTCCCATGCCACTTTCGGCTCTTTGCCGCCGGTGGCCAGTTGACGAGCACGACGAGTCGAGAGCATGACCAGCTCAAAACGGTTATCCACGTGTTCTAGGCAGTCTTCAACGGTTACGCGGGCCATGGTCTTCCTCAAGTAGCAAATGCGGTGTTCAGCCCGAATGGGCGAGCGGACTCGATAGTTTAAAAAATCACCAGCCTTTAGGGAAGCGTTGATTTCATTTCCAGTCCTTGATACCTCGACGATACCTAGTTAAAGGCCTCTAACACAACTGTCTTGAATTTTACTGTCGGCCCAGGGCATCCCGCAGGCGTGGGGTCAATTCGTCGAACAGCGTCTGCACCGAACGCAAAGCCCGACAATCCGGACGGGTCAGCAGCCACAGTTCGGTGTCGCAGCCAGGCAGCGGATCGCTCAGTCGCTCCACCCCCGGCAGGGTATGGGCCATGTAGTCGGGCAGGGCGGCAACGCCCAGGCCGGCGCTGACCAGTTGGGCTATCGCCGAGATGCCACTGCAGCGGTACTTGGGCATCACGCCGGGCATGTGCTCGCTGCGCCAGACCACCGTTGGGTGATCCTGCATGGCATCGTCCGGGGCGATCCACGCAACGCTGGTGGGGTTTTCGGCCAGGCGTTGACGAAACTCCTCGCGACCGCAGATCACATAAGACGCCGCGCCCAGGCAGCGTCCTACCAGGTGTTCCGGCGGCGTATTGGTCAGGCGCAGGGCCAGGTCGGCATCACGCCGGCTGAGGTTGGCAAAGGTGTTGGAGGTCGCCAGCTCCAGCGATAGCGCCGGGTAGGCCGGCATGAACTCGGCCAGCGCCGGCAGCAGCAGGCTGTGCAGCACGGCGTCGGTGCAGGTCAGGCGCACCGTGCCGCTGACCACTTGCTCACCGTGCTCCAGCGCCACCCGCGCGGCATCCAGCGCCTGCTCGGCGCGCTCGGCCTGTTCGGCCAGGGCCTGGGCGGTGCCGGTGGGGATGTAACCCTTGCGGCTTTTGACGAACAACGCGGTACCCAGGGCGGCTTCCATGCGCCGAATCGAACGAAAAACAGTCGATACATCGACCTTCAGCAGCTCGGCTGCCTTGGCCAGGGAGCGGCCGCGAACCAGTGCGAGCACCAGAGAAAGGTCGGCATGGCTGATCTGATATTGCATGGATGCACTCTTTACTTGCCTAAATGCCAATGTCTGTTGCGTGGGGGCCATTCTATAGTGAGGCGGCAGTCGCGAATCAAGTCACGATGTTTACAGAAGAATCTGGAACGTCCGTGCGAAGCCGCGGCGCCCAGCTGTTCCCCACGATGGGACCACTTAAAAGAACAAATGAAACCATCGCCGCTCCCGATAGCGCAGTAGTACCTCCTCCATGTCGTTCGATAAAAAATCAAAGGATGCCTAGCCATGACGTCGGTCTCCCCGTGCGCCATCCCTCTCGATGAGATGGGTGAATTTCTCCAGGCCCACCCTGAGGTGCAATTTGTCGATCTGCTGATTGCAGACATGAACGGCGTGGTGCGTGGCAAGCGCATCGAGCGTGCAAGCCTGGTCAAGGTCTACGAAAAAGGCATCAATCTGCCGGCTTCACTGTTTGCCCTGGACATCAACGGCTCGACTGTCGAAAGCACCGGCCTGGGCCTGGACATCGGCGATGCCGACCGCATCTGCTATCCGATCCCCGGCACCCTTGCTTATGAGCCCTGGCAGAAACGCCCGACCGCGCAATTGCTGATGACCATGCACGAGCTGGACGGCACGCCATTCTTTGCCGACCCGCGGGAAGTGCTGCGCAGCGTGGTGGAGAAGTTCGACGCGCTGGGCCTGGACATCTGCGCGGCGTTCGAGCTTGAGTTCTACCTGATCGACCAGGACAACCTCAATGGCCGTCCGCAACCACCGCGCTCGCCGATCTCCGGCAAGCGCCCGCAGTCGACCCAGGTGTACCTGATCGACGATCTTGATGAATACGTCGATTGCCTGCAGGACATGCTCGAAGCCGCCAAGGAGCAGGGCATTCCGGCGGATGCGATCGTCAAGGAAAGCGCCCCGGCACAGTTCGAGGTCAACCTGCACCACGTCGCCGACCCGATGAAGGCCTGCGACTACGCGGTGTTGCTCAAGCGCCTGATCAAGAACATCGCCTACGACCATGAAATGGACTCCACCTTCATGGCCAAGCCCTACCCGGGCCAGGCCGGCAACGGTCTGCATGTGCACATTTCGTTGCTGGACAAGAAAACCGGCAAGAACATTTTCACCAGCGAAGACCCCGAGCAAAGCGAAACCCTGCGCCACGCCATCGGTGGCGTGCTGGAGACCATGCCGGCGTCGATGGCCTTTCTGTGCCCGAATATCAACTCCTACCGGCGTTTCGGTGCCCAGTTCTATGTGCCCAATGCGCCAAGCTGGGGCCTGGACAACCGTACCGTCGCCGTCCGCGTGCCGACCGGCAGCAGCGATGCCGTGCGCATCGAGCACCGTGTCGCCGGCGCTGACGCCAACCCGTACCTGATGATGGCGGCGATTCTCGCCGGTATCCATCACGGCCTGACCAACCAGATCGAGCCGGGAGCGCCTATCGAAGGCAACTCCTACGAGCAGTTGGAGCAGAGCCTGCCGAACAACCTGCGCGATGCGCTGCGTGAGCTCGATGACAGTGAAGTGCTGAACAAATACATCAGCCCGGACTACATCGATATTTTTGTCGCCTGCAAGGAAAGCGAGATGGCTGAGTTCGAAGTGTCGATTTCCGACCTCGAATACAACTGGTACCTGCACACGGTGTGACGCCGGAGAGAACAACAATGACAACAGCACCACGCCAACACTGGGAACAGCTTTTCCAGAGCCTGACCATCGAAGGCCGCGCCTTTATCGACGGCCAGTACTGCGCCAGTGTGTCCGGCGAGACCTTCGAGTGCGCAAGCCCGGTCGACGGCCGCCAACTGGCACAGATCGCCAGCTGTGACAGCGCCGACGCCGAACGTGCGGTGGCCGCTGCCCGGCGCAGTTTCGACAGCGGCATCTGGGCTGAGCAGGCCCCGGCCCAGCGCAAGCGGGTGCTGATCGCCTTTGCTGATTTACTTCTGGCAAATGCCGAAGAACTGGCATTGCTGGAAACCCTGGACATGGGCAAGCCGATTGCCGATTCCCTGAGCATCGACATTCCGGCCGCGGCCAACGCCATCCGCTGGAATGCCGAAGCCATCGACAAGATTTACGACGAAGTTGCTGCGACCCCGTCCGACCAGCTGGGTTTGGTCACCCGCTCGCCGGTCGGCGTGGTCGCGGCCATTGTTCCGTGGAACTTTCCACTGATGATGGCCTGCTGGAAACTCGGCCCGGCCCTGGCCACCGGTAACTCGGTGATCCTCAAGCCGTCCGAAAAGTCGCCGCTGACCGCCATTCGCATCGCCCAATTGGCGATCGAAGCGGGTCTGCCGGCCGGTGTACTCAACGTGCTGCCAGGCTACGGCCATACCGTCGGCAAGGCCCTGGCCCTGCATATGGATGTCGACACCCTGGTGTTCACCGGCTCCACCCGTATCGCCAAGCAACTGATGGTCTACGCCGGTGAGTCGAACATGAAGCGGGTCTGGCTCGAAGCCGGCGGCAAGAGCCCGAACATCGTCTTCGCCGACGCGCCGGACCTGCAGGCGGCCGCCGAAGCCGCGGCCAGCGCTATCGCCTTCAACCAGGGCGAGGTGTGCATTGCCGGTTCGCGCCTGCTGGTCGAGCGCAGCATCAAGGCGCGCTTCCTGCCAATGGTGGTCGAGGCTCTCAAGGCCTGGAAGCCTGGCCATGCGCTGGACCCGGACACCCGTGTCGGTGCCCTGGTGGACACCACCCAGCTGGATACCGTGCTCGGTTACATCGAAGCCGGCAAGGCTGACGGTGCCACCCTGGTCACCGGCGGTGAGCGAGTACTGGAAGACACCTGCGGCGTGTATGTGCAGCCGGCGATCTTCGACGGCGTCACCAATGCCATGCGTATCGCCCGCGAAGAAATCTTCGGCCCGGTGCTGTCGGTGATCACCTTCGACAGCCCTGAAGAAGCCATCGCCATCGCCAACGACTCGCCTTTCGGCCTGGCTGCGGCGGTATGGACCAGCAACATTTCCCGTGCCCACAACACCGCTCGCGCCCTGCGTGCTGGCAGCGTCTGGGTCAACCAGTACGATGGCGGCGACATGACCGCCCCGTTCGGCGGCTTCAAGCAGTCGGGCAATGGCCGGGACAAATCGCTGCACGCTCTCGACAAATACACCGAACTCAAGGCGACCTGGATCAAGCTGTAAGGGAGGGTGAACCCATGCAAACTACCGCCGCAATGTCGCCTTTGATTGGCGTTTCCGCTTGCCGCCAGCAACTGGGCAAGAACTCGTCGCACACCGTTGGCGACAAATATGTCGAGGCCGCAGGCTTTGCCGGGATCCCCCTGATCCTCCCGGCAAGGGCAGAGCCCAGCGACCCGCGCCGTGTGCTAGAGCGGCTCGATGGCATTCTTTTTACCGGTTCGCCTTCAAATGTCGAGCCGCATCATTACAATGGCGCCCCCAGCGTGGAAGGGACCAAGCACGACGTGTTTCGCGATCGGCTGACCCTGCCGCTGCTGCAGGCCGCGATTGCCGACGGCGTGCCGGTGTTCTGCATCTGCCGTGGTTTCCAGGAACTCAACGTGGCCCTCGGCGGTACCTTGCACCAGCGCGTGCAGGAGCTGCCGGGCTACCTGGATCATCGCGAGCCGCAGGATGCCCCGCTGGAAGAACAGTACGGCCCCCGTCACCTGGTCATTGTCCAGCCCGGCGGGCTGTTCGAGCGCCTGGGGATGGAGCACAGCTTCATGGTCAATTCGCTGCACGGCCAGGGTATCGATCGCCTGGCCGACGGCTTGCGAGCCGAAGCATTGGCCCCCGATGGACTGGTCGAAGCGGTGTCCATGGATGACGCCCCAGGCTTTGTGGTCGGTGTGCAATGGCACCCCGAGTACCGCTTTGCCGACAACCCGGTCTCGCTGCGCCTGTTCCAGGCGTTCCGTGAGGCATGCCTGGCCCGTGCCACGGGTGAGCAGATCCGGGAGAAGACCCTATGAGGTCAGCCGGTTGATCCGGGCTTGAAGTACCACGCAACAGGTTTCAGTGAGTGAAAGCGGACATCCCGCGGGGTGTCCTGAAAAACAATACCAATATTGGCGGCAACTACTCATGAGTGAACACAAAGCAGGCCTGTCTCCAGGTGAGGGCGGGCGATCCAAGGGGCTGGCCAAGGGCCGGCTCGGACTGCTGGCCAGCATCGTGCTGGGCATTTCCACCATTGCCCCGGTCTATACCCTGACTGGCGCGCTGGGCCCGACCGTGCGTGAAGTCGGGGCTCATCTGCCGGCGGTATTCATCGTTGGCTTCCTGCCGATGCTGCTGGTGGCCCTGGGTTATCGTGAGCTGAATGCGGCCGAGCCGGACAGCGGTACTTCCTTTACCTGGTCGGCGCGGGCATTCGGCCCGATGATCGGCTGGATCGGCGGCTGGGGGCTGGTCACCGCGACCACCATCGTGCTGTCAAACCTGGCCGGGGTGGCCGTCGACTTCTTCTATTTATTCCTTGGGCAGATCTCCGGCAGCCACGAGGTGGCTGCGCTGAGCGACAACCTGCTGGTCAATGTGGTCACCTGCTGCGTGTTCATCGCCATGGCGGTGTGGATCTGCTGTCGCGGCATCGCCACGACCATGACCGTGCAGTACGGTCTGGTGGCGTTGCAACTGGTGGTGTTGGTGGGCTTTGCCATGGCCGCGTTTGGCGAGTCTTCGGCGACGCCGCCGCTGGCGTTCGATCTAGACTGGTTCAACCCCTTCGGTGTTGAGTCGTTCTCGGCTTTTACCGCCGGCCTGTCGCTGTCGATCTTCATCTTCTGGGGCTGGGACGTGTGCCTGAGCATCAGTGAAGAATCGGTGGGCAGCGGTGATACCCCCGGCCGCGCGGCGACCCTGACCGTGCTGCTGATCCTGGGGTTGTACCTGGTCACGGCGATTGCCACGCTGCAGTTTGCCGGTATCGGTGATATCGGCCTGGGCCTGAACAACCCGCGCATCCAGGAAAACGTCTTCGCCCACCTGGCCGGTCCGGTGATGGGGCCGCTGGCGATCCTGATGTCGATCGCCGTGCTGGCCAGTACTGCCGCCTCACTGCAGTCCACCTTCGTGTCGCCGGCGCGTACATTGCTGGCCATGGGGTATTACGGCGCTGTGCCAGAGCGCTTCGCCAGCGTCTGCCCGCGCTCGAAAACCCCGCGGTACGCCACCATCTGCGCTGGCATGGCAGCAGGGGTGTTCTATGTGACCATGCGGACCCTGAGCGAAAACGTTCTGGCCGACACCATCACCGCCCTGGGCATGATGATCTGCTTCTACTATTCGCTGACCGCCTACGCCTGCGTCTGGTACTTCCGCCACAGCCTGTTCGACAGCCTGCGGCACTTCCTGATGCGTGGCCTGTGCCCATTGCTCGGTGGCGGCATTCTCTCGGTGATCTTTCTGCAGACAGCCATCGACAGCGCCTCGCCGTCGTTCGGCAGCGGTTCACATGTGGGTGGGTTGGGCCTGGTGTTCGTGATCGCGATGATCATCACCGTGCTCGGCCTGGTGCTGATGCTGCTGTCACGCCTGCGTGCGCCGGCGTTTTTCCTGGGCATGACCCTGCATCGTCACGCCACGGTCTCCAGCCGCCGCTAAGCGGCTGGAGTGGCCGGTTGCTCAGGCAAGCAGTTGCTTGAGCAGCTGGCCATGACGCTGCTGCTGGTTGGCCTGCAGCAAGCGATTGGCGCGGAACACCGCCTTGAGGTCTTCCAGTGCTGTGGCGAAGTCATCATTGATGATGACGAAGTCATACTCGTCGTAGTGACTCATCTCGCTCACCGCTTCACGCATCCGTCCTTCGATGATCTCGTCGCTGTCCTGGCCGCGGTTGGTCAGGCGTTGGCGCAGGGCCTCCTGGGTCGGTGGCAGGATGAAGATCGAGCGCGCCCCGGGCATCAGCTTGCGCACCTGCTGGGCGCCTTGCCAGTCGATCTCGAGGATCAGGTCCTGGCCCTGGTCGAGCGCCTGTTGCAGCGCGCTGCGCGAGGTGCCGTAGAAGTTACCGAAGACCTCGGCCTGTTCGAGGAAGTCGCCTTGCTCGATCATCAGCTTGAACGCGGTGTGCTCGACGAAGTGATAGTTCACGCCGTGCACTTCGCCTGGGCGCATGGCCCGGGTGGTGTGCGAGACCGAGACCTGGATGCTGCTGTCAGCGTCGATCAGGGCTTTGACCAGGCTGGTCTTGCCGGCGCCGGAGGGGGCCGAAACGATGTAGAGGGTGCCGCTGCTGTGATTCATGGTCGGGGTGGCCTTACTCAATGTTCTGTACTTGTTCACGCATCTGCTCGATCAGTACCTTGAGGTTGACCGCGGACTGGGTGCTGCGTGGGTCGAAGGCTTTGGAGCCCAGGGTGTTGGCTTCTCGGTTGAGCTCCTGCATCAGGAAGTCCAGGCGCCGGCCGGCGGCGCCGCCGGACTTGAGCACCCGGCGCACTTCGGTGACGTGGGTGCTCAAACGGTCGAGCTCTTCGGCAACGTCGCTCTTTTGCGCGAGCAGGACCATTTCCTGTTCCAGTCGCTGCGGGTCGAGCTCGGCCTGCATGTCGGTGAAGCGGTCGAGGATCTTCTGCCGTTGCGCGGCGAGCATCTGCGGTACCAGCGCGCGCAAGGTGGTGACCTCGCTGGCCATGCTGTCCAGGCGCTCGTTGATCAACCGGGCGAGCTCGCTGCCTTCGCGGTTGCGGCCGTTCTTCAGCTCGTTCAGGGCTTCTTCGAACAGGGTCATGGCCTCGTTGTTGAGCGCCTGCGGGTCGCTGGCATCGGCCACCAGTACACCAGGCCAGGCCAGTACTTCGAGTGGGTTGAGCGGCGCCGGCTGCTTGATCAGGCTGGCCACCGTCTCGGCGGCGGCAACCAGTTGCGCGGCCCGCTCGCGGTCGACCTGCAAGGCCTTGCCGTTGTTCTCTTCGTTGAAGCGCAGGGTACACTCGACCTTGCCGCGCGACAGGCCCTGGCGCAGGCTTTCGCGTACGGCGCCTTCGAGGTCGCGGAAGGCTTCCGGGAGGCGCAGGTGCGGCTCCAGGTAGCGATGATTGACCGAGCGCAGTTCCCAGATCAGGGTGCCCTGGCTACCGGCGCGCTCGACACGAGCAAAAGCGGTCATGCTGTGCACCATGGGAAGTACCTCGCGCAATAGATGAAAGAAAGCCAACGGCTGAAGGCGCAGGATTGTAGCGCAGTGCGGCGCTGGCTCCCAATCCACTGATGTTACAAACAGTCAGGGCGCCTCTGGAAAAACCCGACCTGCGGCCCTGGGCCCCCTGTTTCGGGCCCTGCGACAATAGGCGTGTCCTCAGCGCCCGGCGCGCTCTATAATGCTGGGCAGATTCAAGTCCAGTACAGGTATCCCAAATGAAACGTCCAAGTGGTCGCGCTGCCGATCAGCTCCGCTCGATCCGCATCACCCGCAACTACACCAAACACGCCGAGGGGTCAGTACTGGTCGAGTTCGGTGACACCAAAGTCATCTGCACCGTCAGTGTCGAGAACGGTGTCCCGCGCTTCCTCAAGGGCCAGGGCCAGGGCTGGCTGACTGCCGAGTACGGCATGCTGCCGCGCTCTACCGGTGAGCGTAACCAGCGCGAAGCCAGCCGCGGCAAGCAAGGCGGCCGCACCCTCGAAATCCAGCGCCTGATCGGCCGCTCCCTGCGCGCTGCGCTGGACATGAGCAAGCTGGGCGACATCACCCTGTACGTCGACTGCGACGTGATTCAGGCCGATGGCGGCACCCGTACCGCTTCGATCACCGGCGCCATGGTCGCCCTGGTCGACGCCCTGCGCGTGGTCAAAAAGCGTGGTGGCCTGAAGGGCGGTGACCCGCTCAAGCACATGATCGCTGCCGTTTCGGTGGGCATGTACCAAGGTGAGCCGGTGCTCGACCTGGACTACCTCGAAGACTCGGCCGCCGAGACCGACCTGAACGTGGTGATGACCAGCCAGGGTGGCTTCATCGAAGTACAGGGCACCGCCGAAGGCGCGCCATTCCAGCCTGAAGAGCTCAATGCCATGCTGGCGCTGGCGCAAAAGGGCATGATCGACCTGTTCGAACTGCAGAAGGCCTCGCTGGCCGACTGATCCACACATGGCAAGGAGCAGAGCATGACCGAGCAACCGTTGCAGTTGCCCACCCCCAACACCGAGATCCGGCAATGGGCAATGTTCTGCCACCTCGCTGCCTTGCTCGGCCTGGTCTTTCCGCTGGGCAACCTGCTGGGACCGTTGGTGATGTGGATCTGGAAGAAAGACCTGGATCCGTTCATCGATGCCCAGGGCAAGGAAGCGCTGAACTTTCAGATCACCGTGTTCCTGGCCTCGATCATCTGCTTTGCGCTGATGTTCGTGCTGGTGGGTATCGTACTGTTCGGCATGCTGATGATTGCCGTGCTGATCCTCACTATTGTTGCCGGGGTCAAGGCCAACGAAGGTCAGCCGTATCGCTACCCGCTGACCTGGCGGCCGATCAAATAATGATCAGCTAAAAGTTCCAGCCACAAAAAAGCCGACGCGAAGTCGGCTTTTTTGTGGCTGGAACCATCAGATGGTCAGCGTCCAGTCGTAGTCCACGATCAGCGGCGCATGCTGGGAGAAGCGCGGCTGGCGTGGCAGGCGTGCGCTGCGCACGAAGCGGCGCAGGCCTGGCGTCAGCAACTGGTAGTCGAAACGCCAGCCCAGGTTGAGCATCTCGGCCTGTTCGTTGTCTGGCCACCAGCTGTACTGGTCGCCTTCACGGCTGACTTCGCGCAGGGCATCGACATAACCCATGTTGCCGACAATCTCGTCCATCCAGGCGCGTTCCGGCGCCAGGAAGCCTGGAGACTGCTGGCCATCGCGCCAGTTCTTGACGTCGAGCTTCTGCTGCGCCACGTACAACGAGCCGCAATAGATGTATTCACGACGTTTGCGCCGTTGCTTGTCCAGGTACTTGGCGAAGTCGTCCATCAACTTGAACTTCTGGTTCAAGTCTTCATCGCCGTTCATTCCCGAAGGTAGCAACAGGGTTGCGATACTTACCTTGTCGAAATCGGCCTGCAGGTAACGTCCGTAGCGGTCGGCTGTCTCGAAGCCCAGGCCGCTGATGACTGCCTTGGGCTGCAACCGCGAATAAAGTGCCACGCCGCCTTGGGCGGGAACTTCTGCGTCGCAGGCATAAAGGAAGTAGCCATCGAGCTGGAAAGCTGGGTCGTCGAGTTCAAAGGCCGAGGCGCGGGTATCCTGAAGGCAGATGACGTCAGCATTCTGGGCTTGTAGCCAGCTGAGCAAACCACGCTCAACGGCAGCCTGAATGCCATTAACGTTCACACTGATGATCCGCATAAATGGCCCCAAAAATCTCGTGCGTGTATGATACCCGAGCTGTACTCAATTAGCTAAATCCGTGGTATCCGGGACTCTTCATGCAGCCGTATCAGCGCGACTTCATTCGTTTTGCCATCGACCGCGGGGTTCTGCGCTTCGGTGAGTTCACCCTCAAGTCCGGGCGCACCAGCCCGTACTTCTTCAATGCCGGCCTGTTCAACAGTGGTTCGGCCCTGGCTCAGCTCGGGCGTTTCTATGCTGCGGCGATCGTCGACAGCAAGATTCCCTTCGACGTGCTGTTCGGCCCGGCCTACAAGGGTATCCCCCTGGCGGCGGCTACTGCCGTGGCCCTGGCCGAGCACCATGACCTCGACCTGCCATGGTGCTTCAATCGCAAAGAGGCCAAGGCCCATGGTGAAGGCGGCAGCCTGGTGGGCGCACCGCTGACCGGTGATGTGCTGATCATCGACGATGTGATCACTGCCGGCACTGCCATCCGCGAAGTCATGCAGATCATCCAGGGCCAGCAAGCCAAGGCTGCTGGCGTACTGATCGCATTGAACCGCCAGGAGCGCGGCAATGGCGAGCTGTCAGCCATCCAGGAAGTGGAGCGTGACTTCGGCATTCCGGTGGTGAGCATCGTCTCGCTGACCCAGGTGCTGGAGTTCCTCGCCGACGACCCGGCGCTCAAGCAGCACTTGCCGGCCGTCGAGGCCTACCGGGCGCAGTACGGTATCTGAAGCCAATAAAAAAAGGCGACCATAGGGTCGCCTTTTTTTGTGCCTCATCGCGGGTCAAGCCCGCTCCCACAGGCTCTGTAGGGGCGGGTTTGAGCCGCGAAAGGGTTTAACGCGGCTTGTGATTGGTAATCAAAGTACCCACACCGCTGTCGGTGAAGATCTCCAGCAGTACCGCGTTCGGCACCCGGCCATCGATGATGTGCGAGCTGTTGACGCCGCCTTGCACCGCTTCCAGGGCACAGCGGATCTTCGGCAGCATGCCGCCGTAGATAGTGCCATCAGCGATCAGTTCGTTGACCTGTTCGGTGGTCAGGCCGGTGAGCACGGTGCCTTGCTTGTCCATCAGGCCGGCGATGTTGGTCAGCAGCATCAGCTTTTCAGCCTTCAGTGCTTCAGCCACCTTGCCTGCCACCAGGTCAGCGTTGATGTTGTACGACTCGCCGTTGGCGCCCACGCCGATTGGCGCGATTACCGGGATGAAGTCACCTTTGACCAGCATGTTGAGCAGGTCGGTGTTAACCCCGACCACTTCGCCGACATGGCCGATGTCGATGATTTCCGGGGTGGTCATTTCTGGTGTCTGGCGGGTGACGGTGAGCTTTTTCGCGCGAATCAGCTCGGCGTCCTTGCCGGTCAGGCCGATGGCGCTGCCGCCGTGACGGTTGATCAGGTTGACGATGTCTTTGTTGACCTGGCCGCCGAGGACCATTTCTACCACGTCCATGGTTTGCGCGTCGGTAACGCGCATACCATCGACGAAGCGGCTTTCGATCGACAGACGCTTGAGCAGGTCACCGATCTGCGGGCCGCCACCGTGCACCACCACCGGGTTGATACCCACGGCTTTCATCAGCACCACATCGCGGGCAAAACCGGTTTTGAGCTCTTCGCTCTCCATCGCGTTGCCGCCGTATTTGATCACCAGGGTCTTGCCGACAAAGCGGCGAATGTAAGGCAGCGCTTCGGACAAAACCTGGGCGACATGGGTGGCGGCATCGCGATCGAGGGTCATGCAGGGCTCCAATTGGAACAGATAGTCGGTCAGAACTTGGGTTGCAGGTCAGGGGCAACGCGCTTCAGCTGGGCGCGGAATACCTCTTGGATACGCTGCAGTTCGGCGTCATTGTCGGCCTCGAAGCGCAATACCAGCACCGGCGTGGTGTTGGAGGCGCGAACCAGGCCCCAGCCGTGGGGGTAGTCGACCCGTACACCATCGATGGTGGTCAGGTTGGCGTTGTCGCCCCAGTCGGCGTCGCGTTGCAGTGCATCAATGATGCTGAATTTACCCTCGTCGGTCACATCAATATTGATTTCCGGCGTGGAAATATCGTTTGGGAACGCAGCAAACAGCTGTTCAGCATCGGTTTTGGCCTTGCTGAGGATCTCCAGCAGGCGCGCAGCGCTGTAGATGCCGTCGTCAAAACCATACCAGCGTTCCTTGATGAAGATGTGGCCGCTCATCTCTCCGGCGAGCAGGGCGCCGGTCTGCTTCATCTTCTTCTTGATCAACGAGTGACCGGTCTTCCACATTAGCGCGCGGCCGCCGTATTGCTCGATCAGCGGGGTCAGGCGGCGGGTGCATTTGACGTCGAAGATGATCTCGGCACCCGGATTGCGCTCCAGCACGTCCTGGGCGAACAGCATCAGCAGGCGGTCGGGGTAAACGATGTTGCCGGTGTTGGTGACCACGCCGACGCGGTCACCATCGCCATCGAAGGCCAGGCCCAGGTCGGCGCCGGTTGCCTTGACCTTGGCGATCAGGTCGACCAGGTTCTCAGGCTTGCCCGGGTCCGGGTGGTGGTTGGGGAAGTTGCCATCGACCTCGCAGAACAGCGGGATCATTTCGCAGCCCAGGGCTTCGATCAGCTGCGGGGCAATCACACCAGCCGCGCCGTTGCCGCAGTCCACCACCACCTTGAGCTTCTTCGCCAGCTTGATATCGCCGGTGATCTGCTTGAAATAGCGCTCGAGGATTTCGACTTTCTCGACGCTGCCTTCGCCGCGGCTCAGGTCGTTGGTTTGCAGGCGGGTCAACAGTGCCTGGATCTGCTCGTTGGCCAGGGTGTCGCCGGCGATGACGATCTTGAAGCCGTTGTAGTTCGGCGGGTTGTGGCTGCCGGTGAGCATCACCCCGGACTTGCCGGCCAGTACGTTGGCGGCGTAGTACAGGGCGGGGGTCGGTACCAGGCCAACGTCACTGACCTTGCAGCCGGCTTCGACCAGGCCCTTGATCAGTTGCTCGACCAGCATTGGCCCTGACAGGCGCCCGTCGCGGCCGACCGAGATGTTCGGCTCACCCTGGGCCAGAGTCTGGGCGCCGATGGCGCGGCCGATCCAGTAGGCGGTCTCGGCGGTCAGGGTGTCACCGACCACGCCACGGATATCGTAGGCGCGAAAGATACTGGCGGGAAGGTTCGGGGTCACTCGTTCCATGCTGGTCACCTGGGAAACTCCAATCTGAAAGGGTTGCTGAATGCGTCAGCGGCAGCCACTGCGCGAGTCAATATGTCCGCCTTTGACGGCATTTTCGCGACAGAGTTCGCGGATACAGTTTGTTCTGTCTGCATTCAGCTGTTGTTTACCGCTCCATTCTTGGACCGTCTGGCGGTTAACCATAAGCCGCCGACCAGGCCGGTTAACGCCAGAAAGGCGGCGAGCAGCAACCAGGGGTTGAGCCTGAATGCCGAGGCGTTCTCGATCAAGGGGCCGGGCTGAAACCCCAAGGACCAGGTGGCGTTGGCAGTACCCAGCTGGTGCAGTGCCGGCGCCTGGCTGTGGCCGTGGCTGAAAAGCTCGACGGGTGGGTCGTTGAACACCAATTGTGTCAGTCGCATCTGACCAAGCGTACCCGCATCGCGCTGCAGTGGGTCAGTGAAGCGTGAGAGCGCGAATGTGAGCACCAGAATGGCTTGTACGGGGGCGTCAGCGGACTCACGCAGTGCGGTGACGCTGTAAACCCGTTGCTGTCCAGCCTCAGGATAGGCTTCAAGGGCAGGCGCTACGCCGCGCTCGGCGCGCCGGACCATGTCGAGCACGGGCTCGCTCATGGGTGGGCTCGAAGCGGCCTGTCCAGGTTTGAGCAACTGTGCCGCCACCAGGCCGTCGAGGTGGGCGAATGCGCCGAGCAGCTTTTGTGGGTCAGGTGACTGTACCAATGCCAGTACCACCGGGCTTCTGATCAGGGCGTCCACCTCGCGGGTGACGCCAATGATCGAGGCGTCCAGGTGCGATACGAGTGCACCGGCCTGGGCGTAAGCCAGGTTGTTACGGTGGTCACGCTGGCCAGGCAGCACTGCGGTGAACCAAGTCAGTAGTACGCCCGCAAGCAGGCCAGCCAGGGCAATCAGTAGCCCCGGTAGCACCTGCTGGAAGTGCCTCAATGGCTACCGGAATGACCGAAGCCGCCAGCGCCACGCTGGCTTTCGTCGAAGGTTTCGACGATATCGAAGTGCGCCTGTACCACTGGTACCAGCACCAGCTGCGCGATGCGCTCGCCGATGGCGATGGTGAATGGGGTCTGGCCGCGGTTCCAGCACGAGACCATCAGCTCGCCTTGGTAGTCGGAGTCGATCAGGCCGACCAGGTTGCCGAGGACGATGCCATGTTTATGGCCAAGGCCCGAGCGCGGCAGGATCAGTGCCGCCAGGCCCGGATCGCCGATGTACACCGACAGGCCGGTAGGGATCAGCAGGGTCTGGCCTGGCTCGAGGACGGTGTCTTGCTTGAGCATGGCGCGCAGGTCGAGACCGGCAGAGCCTGGGGTGGCGTACTGCGGCAGCGGGAACTCGCTGCCGATGCGTGGATCGAGAATCTTGGCTTGTAGAGCGTGCATGCGAAGTTAAACCTGGTTAAGACGTTCGGCAATGAAGGCTACCAGCTGGCGGGCAATCTTGCCCTTGCTGGTCTGCGCGAAAACTGTTGCGTGAAGTTGACGGTCGATGACGCTGCAGGCGTTCTCCTCGCTGTTGAAGCCGATGCTGGGGTTGGCCACATCGTTGGCGACAATCAGGTCGAGGTTCTTGTCCTTGAGCTTGCGCGCGGCGTAATCGAGCAAGTGTTCGGTCTCGGCGGCAAAGCCGACGCTGAACGGGCGGTCAGGACGGGTGGAGATGCTGGCGAGAATGTCCGGGTTGCGGACCATCTGCAGCAGCAGGCCGTCACCTGTCGTAGGGTCTTTCTTGAGTTTTTGCGGGGCCACCACTTCTGGGCGGTAGTCTGCGACTGCTGCCGAGGCGATGAACACATCGCAGGGGATGGCGGCTTCACAGGCGGCGAGCATGTCGCGGGCGCTGACCACGTCGATGCGGGTGACGCGATCGGGTGTCGGCAGGTTCACCGGGCCGGTCACCAGCGTCACCTTGGCGCCAGCTTCCACGGCGGCTTCAGCCAGGGCAAAGCCCATTTTCCCCGAGCTGTGGTTGGTGATGTAGCGCACCGGGTCGATGTTTTCCTGGGTCGGGCCGGCAGTGATCAGCACGTGTTTGCCGGTCAGCGACTCGCGCTTGAAGGTCTCGGCGGCGCACCAGGCCAGGTCAGTGGCTTCGAGCATGCGGCCCAGGCCCACATCGCCACAGGCCTGGCTGCCGGAGGCCGGGCCGAACACCTGGATATCACGACTTTGCAGCAGCTCAAGGTTGGCCTGGGTGGCCGGGTCGCGCCACATCGCCTGGTTCATCGCCGGGGCCACGGCCACGGTGGCATCGGTAGCCAGCACCAGGGTGGTCAGCAGATCGTCGGCGACACCCTGGGCCAGGCGCGCGAGCAGGTCGGCGGTGGCTGGGGCAATCAGCACCAGGTCGGCCCACTTGGCCAGCTCGATATGGCCCATCGCCGCTTCGGCAGCAGGGTCCAATAGGTCCATGTGCACCGGGTGGCCGGACAGGGCCTGCATGGTCAGCGGGGTGATGAATTCGGCCCCGCCACGGGTCATGACGACGCGCACTTGGGCGCCGTGTTCCAGGAGTCGGCGAACCAGCTCGGCACTCTTGTAGGCGGCGATGCCGCCGCCGACGCCGAGAACGATGCGCTTCCGATACAGCCGCTGCATAGGCTTGCCTTTTGCTCAGTGATTACACGCGGCGACGACGCCTCCCCAGGCCGGTTCGTCGCGTAAAAATGAGCGGCTAATGTAGCACAGGGCTCAAACCGGGAGCAGTAACCGAAAGACAGAGGGAATTGTCATGAGTATCAGGGATTGGCCTGCGGCGGAGCGGCCGCGGGAAAAACTGCTGGAGTCGGGGGCGGGCAACCTGTCGGATGCCGAGCTGCTGGCGATTTTTTTGCGCACCGGAGTGCGTGGGCGTAGCGCGGTCGACCTTGCCAGGCATCTGCTCGGGCGCTTCGGCAGCCTGCGCGGGCTGCTGGAGGCAGACAGCCGCAGCTTCAATGGCGAGCTCGGCCTGGGCCCGGCAAAGTTCGCCCAATTGCAGGCCGTGCTGGAAATGTCCCGGCGCCACCTGGCCGAGGGCCTGCGGCGCGATTCAGCCCTGCAGAGCCCCCAGGCGGTCAAGGACTACCTCAAGGCGCGCCTGCGCCACGAGCCGCATGAGGTTTTCGGTTGCCTGTTTCTCGACAGCAAGCACCGGGTGCTGGCCTTCGAGGCGTTGTTTCAGGGCTCGATCAACAGCGCCAGCGTCTATCCCCGGCAGGTGATCAAGCGCGCCCTGGCACATAACGCCGCGGCGTTGATCCTCTGCCACAACCATCCTTCAGGCGTGAGCGAGCCTAGCGATGCCGACCTGGTCCTGACCCGGCGCCTGACCAAGGCGCTGGACATGATCGAAGTGCGCGTGCTCGACCACTTCGTCATCGGCGACGGCGAGCCGCTGTCGATGGCCGAGCACGGCTGGCTCTAGCGCGAGGTGCTGACCCCGGCGAAGTCCTGGCGACCGAACGGGCTGACCTGGTAACCCTGGACATCCTTGCGCGCCAGCACGGCCGCCGTCGGGTGGGCCAGGGGCAGCCACAAGGCCTGTTGCTGAATCAGCGTCTGCGCCTGTTGGTACAGGCGGCTGCGCACGCTCTGGTCGTTGGTGGTCTTGCCGGCGCTGATCAACTGATCGAGGCGCTGGTCGCAAAAGCGTGCGAAGTTGGTGCCGGACTTGACCGCCGCGCAGGAAAACTGCGGGCTGAGGAAGTTGTCCGGGTCGCCGTTATCCCCGGCCCAGCCCATGAACAGCAAGTCATGCTCACCCGCCTTGGCCCGGCGAATAAGCTCACCCCATTCAATCACGCGGATCTCGGCCTTGATGCCGATCTTGCCCAGGTCCGCCTGCAGCAATTGTGCGCCCAGGCTCGGGTTGGGATTGAGCAGGCTGCCTTGCGGGCGGGTCCAGATGGTGGTGCTGAAGCCGTCCTTGAGGCCGGCCTTGGCCAACAGTGCCCGGGCTTTGTCGAGGTTGGCCGGATAGCCGGGCAGGTCCTTGGCGTAGCTCCAGGTATTGGGCGGGTAGGGGCCATTGGCAGCCACCGCGGTGTCTTCGAACACCGCCTTGAGGTAGCTGGTCTTGTCGAACGCGAGGTTGATGGCCTGGCGTACCTCCGGCTTGTCCAGTGGTGCATGCTGGCTATTGATGGCGACGAACGCGGTCATGAAGGCTTCGGTCTTTTCTACCTTCAGGGTCGGATCCTCGCTGGCCGCGGCGATATCCAGCGGTTTTGGCGACAGGGCGATCTGGCACTCGTTGCGCTTGAGTTTTTGCAGGCGCACGTTGGCGTCGGGGGTGATGGCGAAGATCAACGGGTCGACACCCGGTTTGCCGGCAAAGTAATCAGCGTTTGCCCGGTAGCGGATCACGGCATCCTTCTGAAAGCGATTGAAGACGAACGGCCCGGTGCCGATTGGCTGGCTGTTGAGCTTCTCCGGAGTGCCGGCCTTGAGCAGTTGGTCGGCGTACTCGGCGGAGTAGATCGAAGCAAAGCCCATGCTCAGCGTGGCCAGGAAAGTGGCGTCGGGGTGGTCGAGGGTAAAGCGCACGGTCAGCGGGTCTGGGGCCTCGATCTGCTTGATCAGGCTTGGCAGTTGCAACGATTGGGCGTGCGGGTAACCGTTCTGGGCGATCTTGTGCCAGGAATGGGCGGGGTAGAGCATGCGCTGGAAGCTGAACAGCACGTCGTCGGCGTCCAGCGTGCGATTGGGCTTGAAGTAGCCGGTACTGTGGAATTTCACCCCCGGACGCAGCTTGAACTCGTAGATAAGGCCGTCCGGCGATACCGTCCAGCTTTCGGCCAGGCTCGGCACTACCTGGCCCTGGCGCGCGTCGAACTCGACCAGGCGGTTCATCAGCACGTCGGCCGAGGCATTGGTGGTACTCAGCGAGTTGTACTGGACCACGTCAAAGCCTTCGGGGCTGGCTTCGGTGCACACGCTCAGCGCAGCCGCCTGGGCGAAAGCCGGGCCGAGCAGGGTGGCGAACAACAGGGGTAGAACGGCAGCGCGCATGGGGATTCCTTGGCTGATCGGTGGCCCATCTGCCAGTGCAGTCTGGAAAAGTCCTACCCTAGTGCGCTGGGGCGCAAATGACCATATCCTTTTTTGCCGATCGAGCGACGAGCGGTCGACAGCTTGCCGGGCCAGTGGTTATGCTGCTCCGGCGTGTCGAACAGCAAGTCAAAGCACATCTTCTGTTGTTGTGCTCTGGTCTTTCTGGTATAAAGCAGCGCTCTTTTCTAGGGGCTCGGCTTGTCGCATCTGCTGACCGAGTCGATAAGACCCTGAAGAAACACGGCGCCTGGCGCCAAAGACTGAGAGATTAAGCGGCCAACCCATGCCGGGTTGGGCATGTGGTTTTAGAGGGCTGAGGCATGTCGAGAGTCTGTCAAGTTACCGGTAAGGGTCCGGTAACCGGGAATAACATTTCCCACGCAAACAACAAAACCCGTCGTCGTTTCCTGCCGAACCTGCAGCATCATCGCTTCTGGGTCGAGTCCGAGAAGCGTTTCGTGCGTCTGCGCGTATCTGCCAAAGGCATGCGCATCATCGACAAGCGCGGCATTGATGCCGTTCTGGTCGACATTCGCCGTAACGGCGCTAAGGTCTAAGGGAGAGAATCATGCGTGAATTGATCCGTCTGGTGTCGACCGCTAATACCGGCCACTTCTACACCACCGACAAGAACAAGCGCACCACTCCGGACAAAATCGAAATCAAAAAATTCGATCCGGTTGTTCGCAAGCACGTGATCTACAAGGAAGCCAAGATCAAGTAATTGATCCGGCTGACGAAAAAAGGGCCCGTATCTCTGGATACGGGCCCTTTTTTTATGCTGCTTTTTCTGCACCCGGGCCTAAACCCGGCCGTCGATCAGTTGAAGGCGAACGCTTTAATCCTGCCGTCCGCATCCCCCTCGATCTGAATCCGCTCTGGATCATACTCGCGAGTCGAGCGTTCATCGATGCCGACGACGCGGTCACGACCGGTCAGCTCGCTGACGTAGGCCTTGACGCTGGTCACATAGCGGCTACCGATAAGGTGATCGATCTGTTGCAGGGCTTCTTCATTGGTCATGACGTTGCTTCCTTCGTGATTGAATGCCCGGTTGGGCAACGCCATGCTCGGTTGGGCAAGCCCTGCTCGAGTGGTAGTTATCTATTTTTGCTCGAACATCACATAGATCTTGCGGCACGGCTCCAGCACTTCCCAGGTACCCTTGAAGCCCGCCGGAATCACGAAGCGGTCGCCAGCGCGCAGGGTTTTCGCCTCGCCCGCCTCATCACGCAGCACCGATACCCCTTGTACGATTTCGCAATACTCGTGTTCGGTGTAATTGACGGTCCACTGCCCGACCGCCCCTTCCCAGACGCCTGCATGAAACTGTGCACAGGGGCTGGAGTAATGGTTGAAGACCGCCTGCTCGGGGTCGCCCTTGAGTACCTTTTCCGCCGCGGGGCGGTAGCGTTCCGCCTCGGTCAGCACCTGGGCAAAGTCGATGATTTGGTTAATGCTCATGGTCGGGCCCCTTTTGTTGTTTAATAAAATGAACATCAGTAGGTGTTTGATGTGATTATGTCAAATATATTGAAAATTAGGGTGCCGGTGGTTTAGGGTGACAGGTGCCTGTGCGCCTGTGTCGCCCAGCCAGAATTTTCGCCAGTGCCCCCAAGCCCTCGTGCGGCACTGCACCTTAACAAGAGGAGGAGTTTCGTATGACCACCCTGACTCGTGCGGACTGGGAACAGCGTGCCCAGCAATTGAAGATCGAAGGCCGTGCCTTCATCAATGGTGAATACACCGCGGCCGTTTCCGGCGCCACGTTCGAGTGCCTCAGCCCGGTCGACGGACGCCTCCTGGCGCAGATCGCCAGCTGCGACGAGGCCGATGCCAAGCGCGCGGTAGAAAATGCCCGCGCCACGTTTGCCTCTGGCGTCTGGTCGCGCCTGGCTCCGGCCAAACGCAAGGCCACCATGATTCGTTTCGCCGGCCTGCTCAAGAAGAACGTCGAAGAGCTGGCCCTGCTGGAAACCCTGGACATGGGTAAGCCGATCAGCGACTCGCTGAACATCGACGTACCGGGTGCCGCCCAGGCCTTGAGCTGGAACGGTGAAGCGATCGACAAGATCTACGACGAAGTCGCCGCCACCCCGCACAATCAACTGGGTCTGGTGACGCGCGAGCCGGTGGGTGTAGTTGCCGCCATCGTGCCGTGGAACTTCCCGCTGCTGATGGCCTGCTGGAAACTCGGCCCGGCCCTGGCCACCGGTAACTCGGTGGTGCTCAAGCCTTCGGAAAAATCGCCACTGACCGCCATCCGCATCGCCCAGCTGGCGATCGAGGCCGGTATCCCGGCCGGTGTGCTCAACGTGCTGCCAGGTTATGGCCACACCGTCGGCAAGGCCCTGGCCCTGCACATGGATGTCGATACCCTGGTGTTCACCGGTTCGACCAAGATCGCCAAGCAGCTGATGATCTATGCCGGTGAGTCGAACATGAAGCGGGTCTGGCTTGAAGCCGGTGGCAAGAGCCCGAACATCGTCTTCGCCGACGCTCCGGACCTCAACTCCGCCGCCGAAGCTGCCGCCAGCGCCATCGCCTTCAACCAGGGCGAAGTCTGCACCGCAGGTTCGCGTCTGCTGGTCGAGCGCTCGATCAAGGACAAGTTCCTGCCGTTGGTGCTTGAAGCGCTCAAAGCCTGGAAGCCGGGCAACCCACTGGACCCAGCCACCACCGTGGGTGCCCTGGTCGATACCCAGCAGATGAACACTGTGCTGTCCTACATCGAAGCCGGCCACAGCGATGGCGCCAAGCTGCTGGTGGGCGGCAAGCGGATCCTCGAGGAAACCGGTGGCACCTACGTCGAGCCGACGATTTTCGACGGCGTCAGCAACGCCATGAAAATCGCCCAGGAAGAGATCTTCGGCCCGGTACTGTCGGTCATTACCTTCGACAGCGTCGAGGAGGCGATCAACATCGCCAACGACACCCCGTACGGCCTGGCTGCCGGTGTGTGGACCGCTGACATCTCCAAGGCGCACCTGACCGCCAAGGCCCTGCGCGCCGGCAGCGTGTGGGTCAACCAGTACGATGGCGGCGACATGACCGCACCGTTCGGCGGCTTCAAGCAGTCGGGCAACGGCCGCGACAAGTCGCTGCATGCGCTGGACAAGTACACCGAGCTGAAAGCCACCTGGATCAAACTGTAAGTCCTGGGTGCCCTTATCGCGGGACAAGCCCGCTCCCACAGTGTGGGAGCGGGCTTGTCCCGCGATTGTTTCTGGAGGAAGACAGCGTGCGCTGGGGAACCTATTTCGCCGTGCTGGCGGCCGTGCTCAGTGTCGGCCTGGCCTTGGGCGTCAGCATGCCGCTGGTGTCGTTGCGCTTGGAAGGCTGGGGCTACGGCAGTTTTGCCATTGGCGTGATGGCGGCGATGCCGGCCATCGGCGTGCTGGTCGGTGCTAGTCTGTCCAGCCGTCTGGCCGCACGCTTCGGTACGCCGGGGTTGATGCGCTTGTGCCTGTGGGCCGGGGCGTTTTCCATTGGTTTGCTGGCACTGCTGCCCAGCTATCCGTTGTGGCTGGCCCTGCGTTTGCTGATCGGGGTGATCCTCACCATCGTCTTCATCCTTGGTGAAAGCTGGATCAACCAACTGGTGGTCGAGCAGTGGCGCGGACGTCTGGTGGCGCTATACGGCAGCAGCTATGCCTTGAGTCAGCTGGCCGGGCCGTTGTTGCTCGGCGTGGTGGGCTCGGAAGATGACCTGGGTTTCTGGATCGGAGCCGGCCTGCTGATTGCCGCGCCGCTGGTGCTGCTCGGCCGCGATGGTGCACCCAGTGCCGAGTCCTGCAGCGTGACCTTTACTGATCTGTTCGGCTTCTGCCGGCGCCTGCCGGTGATTGCCTGGGCCATCGCGCTGTTTGCTGCCTTCGAGGCCATGATTCTGACCTTGCTGCCGGTCTACTGCCTGCAGCAAGGCTTCACCACGGAAATCGCCCTGTTCATGGTCAGCACCGTCGTGGTCGGTGATGCGCTGCTGCAGCTACCGATTGGCGCGCTGGCCGACCGTATGTCCAGGCGTACGCTGTTCAGCGGCTGTGCGGTGATGCTACTGGGCTCCAGCCTGGCGATACCGTTGCTGCTGCAAACGCCGTTGATCTGGCCGCTGTGGGTGCTGTTCGGCGCCAGTGCCGGTGGCCTGTTCACCTTGTCGCTGGTGCTGATCGGCGAGCGTTACCGCGATGATGCACTGGTACGCGCCAATGCCCACGTTGCGCAGCTGTGGGGCATCGGCTGCCTGATCGGGCCGCTGGCGGCAGGGGCGGGCAGCCAGTGGATCAGTGGCCATGCGCTGCCGCTGTTCATGGCGGCAGGGGCATTCGGTCTGGTGCTGCTGGCAAGGCGCCCCGATGCCTTCGAGCCGGCGCCGGTCTAGAGCATCTTCTCCAGGCCCACAGCCTTGCTGATCCAGGCGTTGAAGCGCCGCCACAGCCCGCCGGGCTCGGTGGTCAGGGTGTGCAGGCGATGATTGTCTTCGGTAACCCAGACCAATTGGCCGTCGATCAGTTGCAGCTGATAGCTGAGGGCCGGGGCCATGCCCTGGGCCGCCAGCTCGCGGGTGTACTCGGCCAGCTCCGGGCTGTCGACCAGCACCCCGACTTCGGTGTTCCACAGCAGCGAGCGGGGATCGAAGTTGAATGAACCGATGAAGGTCTTTTTGCGATCGAAGACGATAGCCTTGCTGTGCAGGCTGGAGTCGGAGCTGCTATGAAAGCGCATGGCCCGACGTGAGCTCGGCTCGCCAGGCTGGCGGCGCAATTCGTACAGATGGACACCGTGCTCGAGCAGCGCCTTGCGATACGGTGCGTAGCCACCATGCACGGCGGGCACATCGGTCGCTTCCAGGGAGTTGGTCAGCAGCTTGACCGAGACGCCGTTGTCGGCGCGGCTGGTCAGGTACAGCAGGCCTGACTCGCGGGGCACGAAGTAGGCCGAGACCAGGATCAACTCATGCTGCACATTGTTCAGGTCAGGCGCCAACTGTTGAGTCATCAGCAGCTGCGGGTCGGGCTCATCGCGGGCCAGGACCTTGCTTGGCGCGTCCCAGAGCGCCTGGTTGTAGGCCCAGATCAGCTCGTTGCGCCAGACATCCAGGCGCGGTCGAGTCTGATAGGCCATCAGCCGCTCGTACTGGGCCTTGCGTTTGATCCGCGCCTCGGCCAGTGAAGCCTCCAGGCGCTGGCGGCTGTCACGTAGGTCGCCAGCGTCGGGATGGCTGAGCAGGAAGTCGCCGATCGGCTTGCTCAGGGCACTGTTCCAGTACTGATCGAAGCTATGCCCCAGCTGTTCGGCCACTGGGCCGACGCCGAGCAGGTCGATGTCGGTGAAGTTCAGGTTGGGTTCGGCATCGAAATACTCATCGCCCAGGTTGCGCCCGCCGACGATGGCCATGCTGTTGTCCACCAGCCACAGCTTGTTGTGCATGCGCCGATGCTGCAACGACAGGTTGAACAGGCGGCCCATGGCCCGGGTCGCGCCAGTGCTGCGGCCCAGGTGCAAGGGGTTGAATACACGTATCTGGATGTTCGGATGTGCAGCCAGGGTGCCCATCAATTCGTCGAGGCCGTCACTGGTGGTGTCATCGAGCAGGATGCGCACCCGTACACCGCGGTCGGCCGCTTGTAGCAACTCATGCACCAGGGCACGCGTGCTGAGGCCGTCATGGACGATGTAGTACTGCAGGTCGATGCTCGATTGGGCGTTGCGGATCAGTTCGGCGCGGGCGCGGAAGGCTTCATTGCTGTTGGGCAGCAGGCGAAACCCGGAGCGCCCGTCGTAGGCCGAGGCCTGGCGCTGTACTGAGCGGCCGAATGCCGAGTCGCTGGCCGGTAGGGCCTGGCTGACTTCCCGTGGCTGGCTGACACTGGCGCAGCCATTCAGGCCGAGCAATAGCGACAGCAGTAGTGGCAGCACTCGCTGGCTTCTCAAGAAAATTCGTCCTGTTACAACTGGGCGTATGGATATGGACCGCGAGCGGCGGTGAAAAGTTACCCGTCACTGTGTTCCTGGGCCAGTAGACGAATGGCGGTCTCGCCAACCTTGCGCACTGCCGCTTCGATCTCGGTGCAGGGGCGTGCGGCAAAGTTCATGCGCAGGCAATTACGGTACTTGCCCGAGGCCGAGAAGATACTGCCGACGGCAATCTGCACTCCCTGCCCAAGTAAAGCCCGGTTCAGGCGCAGCGTGTCGAAACTTTCCGGCAATTCCACCCAGAGCATGAATCCGCCCTGGGGCCGGCTGGCGCGGGTGCCTGGTGGAAAGTAACGGGCCACCCAGTCGCTCATCTGGTCGCGGCCACGCTGATACTGGCTGCGCATGCGCCGCAGGTGCGGCTGGTAGTGGCCGCCTTCGATGAAGTCGGCGATCGCCAGTTGTGGCTGGGTCGCCGTGCAGCCGGTGCTGATGTACTTCATGTGCAGCACCCGTTCCAGGTAGCGGCCGGGGGCTGCCCAGCCAATGCGCAAGCCCGGAGCGAGTGTCTTGGAGAAGGAGCTGCACAGCAGCACCCGGCCGTCCTCGTCGAAGGACTTGATGGTCCGCGGTCTGGGGTAGGTGTAGGCAAGGTCGCCATACACATCGTCTTCGAGGATCGCTACATCGAAGCGTTGCGCCAGGGTCAGCAACGCCTTCTTGCGCGCCTCGGGCATGATGTAGCCGAGCGGGTTGTTGCAGTTCGGGGTGATCTGGATGAGCTTGATCGGCCATTGTTCCAGGGCCAGTTCCAGGGCTTCGAGGCTGATCCCGGTGAGGGGGTCGGTGGGGATTTCCAGGGCTTTCATGCCCAGGCCCTTGAGGGTTTGCATGGCGCCATGAAAGCTGGGCGAATCCACCGCCACGATATCGCCGGGTTGGCACACTGCGCGGATGCTGGTGGATAGCGCCTCATGGCAGCCGGTGGTGACCACGAGGTCGGCCGGGCTGACCGTGCAGCCGGAATCGAGCATCAGCCGGGCGATCTGCTCGCGCAGGGCCAGGGTGCCGCAGATGGTGTCGTAATACAGGCCGGGCATGTCCTGACGACGGCTAAGCTGGGCCAGGCTGCGCAGCAGCGGTTTGAGGGTCGGGCTGGTAATGTCGGGCATGCCACGGCCCAGTTGAACCACGTCCTTGCTCGGTACGCTGCGGATCAGCTCGATGACCTGCTCCCACTGGGAAATGTCCACTGGGCGCTGGGCTGGGCGGCTGACAGCGGGCAGGGCAGGCAGGCTGCGGTTATTGGGGACGAAGTAGCCAGACTTGGGCCGCGGCGCAGCCAGGCCGTTGTCTTCCAGGAGGCGGTAGGCCTGCTGCACGGTGCTCAGGCTGACCCCATGCTCGATGCTCAGGGCGCGCACCGACGGCAAGCGATCGCCGGGGCGGTACAGGCCTTGTTCGATGCGAGCGCCAAGCAGCTCGGCGAGGTTGATGTACAGCGTCATGGCATACTCCGGAAGACGGCTACAGCAAATGACCAATACAGATGAGGAAAAAATACAGCATTCAGTAGGAAATGTGCCAATTCTGTATGGAAGTAATAGTCAGTCTTTGGATCTGTAATGGTCTTGCACTGACGCGCATGCTTGTTCCACGGTTCACACACCCTGGAGGTAACAAGCAATGAGCGGCATGAGCGATGTGCGCCTGAAACTGTATGCCGAAGAACTGAGCCGTGAGCAGCGCGCCCAGCTGTTCAGTGCGCCCACCGGCCTCAGTCGCTGGGGTCTGATGATCCATCGCTGGCATACCCGCAGGGCGCTGCTGGAACTGGACGCAGCGCAACTGCGCGACGTCGGCCTGACCCCGGAGCAGGCGCGCGAAGAAGGTTTGAAACCTTTCTGGCGTGCCTAGACCAGCTCTTTCATGCGGTGCCAGAGCATGCCCAGGGCCAGCAGCGGCGAGCGCAGGTGCTTGCCGCCCGGGAAGGTGATGTGCGGTACCCGGGCGAACAGGTCGAAGCGCCCGCCATGCTGGCCGCTGATGGCTTCACCGAGCAGCCTGCCGGCCAGGTGAGTGGCATTCAAGCCATGGCCGGAATAGGCCTGGGCGAAGTACACGTTGGGCTGGTCGGGCAGGCGGCCGATCTGTGGCAAGCGGTTGGCGCCGATGCCGATCATTCCGCCCCATTGATAGTCGATGCGCACATCAGCGAGCTGTGGGAATACCTTGAGCATTTTCGGCCGCATGTAGGCGGCGATATCTTTCGGGTCGCGCCCGGAATAATGGCAGGCGCCACCGAACAACAGCCGCCGATCGGCGGACAAGCGGTAGTAGTCCAGGGCCACGCGCTGGTCGCACACGGCCATGTTTTGCGGCAGCAACTGGCTGGCCCGGGCCTCGCTCAGGGGTTCGGTGGCGATGATGTAGCTACCGGCGGGCAGCACCTTGCCGCCAAGCTCGGCATTCAGGTCGTTCAGGTAGGCATTGCAGCCGAGCATCAGGGTGCTGGCGAGCACCGAGCCTTGTGCAGTATGTACGCGTACCTGCGGGCCATAATCGATGCGGGTCACTGCGGATTGCTCGAACAGGCGCACGCCCAGCTTGCTGGCGACGACCGCTTCGCCCAGTGCCAGGTTGAGCGGGTGCAGATGCCCGGAGCCCATATCGATCAGGCCGCCGACGTAGCGGTCCGAGCCGACCACGCTGTGCATCTGCTCAGGCTGCACCAGGCGCAACTCGTGGCGATAGCCGAGACTGCGCAGCGCTTCGGCATCCTCGGCGAACCCCTCCAGGTCGCGGGGTTTGTTGGCCAAGTCGCAGTAACCCCAGGTCAGGTCGCAGTCGATGCTGTGGCGTTCGATTCGCTCGCGGACGATGTCCACGGCTTCCAGGCCCATCAGCTTGAGCTCGCGCACGCCATCACAACCGATGATTGGGGTGAACTGCTCAAGGCCGTGGCCGACGCCACGAATCAGTTGCCCGCCATTGCGCCCGCTGGCGCCCCAGCCGATCTTGCGAGCTTCCAGCAGGATCACGTTGAGGCCGCGCTCGGCCAGTTCGATCGCCGTGTTCAGCCCGGAAAAACCACCGCCCACCACGCAGATGTCACAGCTCAGTTCGCCCTGCAGCTGTGGATAATTCGCCTGTGGGGCGCTGCTGGCAGCGTAGTAGGAAGCGGTGTGCGAGGCGGGCTGCTGAACGCCGGCGTTCATGGCGATGTCCTGGTTCTGAGTGTTTGGAAAATTTTACGCAGGATAAGCTGCACTTTCAGGGGTGGGCAACCGTAGGGCAAAATAGTGCGCCACCCTTCTTTGCCGCAGGCCGCCATGAGTTGCAACAGCCACAAGATCCGCTTCCTGCGCGAGCAGATCCCATCCTTTGAATGCGTGCCGGGCTGTCACGACTGCTGCGGGCCGGTAACCACTTCGTCGGAAGAAATGGCCCGCCTGCCGCGCAAGAGCGCCGCCGAGCAGGAGGCCGCACTGGCGGAACTGAACTGCGTGCACCTGGGCCCCAACGGCTGCACCGTGTACGAAGAGCGGCCGCTGATCTGCCGCTTGTTCGGTACCACTCCCAAGCTGCCATGCCCCAATGGCCGGGCCCCGGCCGAGATGATCGACCCACACGCCGAAAAGCTGGTGCACCAGTACATCGCCAGCACCCGGCAGGTGCTGGTCTGAGCCTCAGTCCGGAATCGGCAGGTTGAGGCTTTCCTTCACCTCTTCCATGACGATGTAGCTCTTCGACTCGCGCACGTGCGGCAGCTTGAGCAGGATGTCGCCGAGCAGCTTGCGGTAGGAAGCCATCTCGGAAATCCGCGCCTTGACCAGGTAATCGAAGTCGCCGGAGACCAGGTGGCACTCGAGCACGTGCGGCAACTTCAGCACGGCACGTCGGAATTCCTCGAAGGTGTCGCCTGACTTGTAGTCGAGGCTGATTTCGACGAACACCAGCAGGCTGCCCTTCAGGTGCTGCGGGTTGAGCCGGGCGTTGTAGCCCATGATGATCCCTTCGCGCTCCAGGCGCCGGACCCGCTCGGTGCAGGGGGTGGTCGACAGGCCGACCTTTTCGCCCAGTTCAGTAAACGAGATGCGCCCATCTGCCTGCAGGATGCGCAGGATATTGCGGTCGATCTTGTCCAGTTCACGTTTGCTTTGGTGCTGGGTTCTCATAGTGGATGCCCCTCCGTAAAAGCCAACCTTGCCGAGAATTCTCGCCAAATATAGGCTTTTATATAGTGAAAAGCACTGGTCATACCTTCCTATACTGCGCGCATCTATGCCATTAACAACAAATGTCAGCGGTACGCTGCGTCGAGGGTATTAAACATGCGAGTTCTGGTGCTTGGTAGCGGTGTGATCGGAACCGCCAGTGCCTACTATCTGGCACGGCAAGGGTTTGAAGTCGTCGTGGTCGACCGCCAACCGGCAGTCGCCATGGAAACCAGCTTTGCCAATGCCGGCCAGGTCTCGCCTGGTTACGCTTCGCCCTGGGCGGCCCCGGGTGTGCCGCTCAAAGCCATCAAGTGGCTGCTGGAGCGTCACGCGCCCCTGGCCATCAAGGCCACCGCCGACATCGACCAGTACCTGTGGATGGCGCAAATGCTGCGCAACTGCACCGCCAGCCGTTATGCGGTGAACAAGGAGCGCATGGTGCGCCTGTCCGAGTACAGCCGTGACTGCCTCGACGAGTTGCGTGCCGAAACCGGCATTGCCTACGAAGGCCGTACCCTCGGTACCACGCAACTGTTCCGCACCCAGGCGCAACTGGACAACGCCGCCAAGGACATTGCCGTCCTCGAGCAGTCCGGCGTGCCGTACGAAGTGCTCGACCGCGAAGGCATCGCCCGCGTCGAACCGGCCCTGGCCAACGTCACCGACATTCTTGCCGGTGCCCTGCGCCTGCCCAACGACCAGACCGGCGACTGCCAGCTGTTCACCACCCGCCTGGCGGAAATGGCGATCAAGCTCGGTGTCGAATTCCGCTTTGGCCAGGACATTCAGCGCCTGGACTACGCCGGAGACCGCATCAACGGCGTGTGGATCGATGGCAAGCTGGAAACCGCCGACCGCTACGTGCTGGCCCTGGGCAGCTACTCGCCGCAGCTGCTCAAACCGCTGGGCATCAAGGCCCCGGTCTACCCGCTCAAGGGCTATTCGCTGACGGTACCGATCACCGACCCGGCGATGGCGCCGACTTCGACCATTCTCGACGAAACCTACAAGGTCGCGATCACCCGTTTCGACAACCGCATCCGCGTTGGCGGCATGGCCGAAATCGCCGGTTTTGACCTGTCGCTGAACCCGCGTCGACGCGAAACCCTGGAGATGATCGTCAACGACCTTTATCCTCATGGCGGCGACCTGAGCCAAGCCAGTTTCTGGACCGGCCTGCGCCCGACCACCCCGGACGGTACGCCGATTGTCGGAGCCACGCCGTTCCGCAACCTGTTCCTCAACACCGGTCACGGTACGTTGGGCTGGACCATGGCCTGCGGTTCCGGTCGGCTGTTGGCCGACCTGATTGCGCGCAAGAAGCCGCAAATCAGTGCCGAAGGCCTCGATATCTCTCGCTACGGAAAACACCAGGAGCCTGCCAAGCATGTCAGTCCAGCGCCAGCTCACCAATGAGCGCATGAGCCAGATCGTTACCCACAACGGCACCGTGTACCTCGCGGGCCAGGTGGGTGACGACATGAACGCCGGGATCGAGCAGCAAACCCGCGAGACCCTGGCCAACATCGAGCGCCTGCTGGACCTGGCCGGCACCGACAAGAGCCGCCTGCTCTCGGTGACCATCTACCTCAAGGACATCGACGCGCACTTTCAGGGTATGAACGCGGTGTGGGACAAGTGGCTGCCAAAAGGCGTCGCCCCGGCCCGTGCCACCGTTGAAGCCAAGCTGTGCGAACCGGAAATCCTCATCGAGCTGTCGGTGGTCGCCGCCCTGCCGTAACACCCGATCCCTCGCCCGGTGCCGCAGGCGGCCGACCAGTTGCCTTTTGAGCACCGGGTTTTTTACTTCTAACCAGACTGCCCAGAAGGCTGCCGTCATGCGTCCTGCCCGTGCCCTGATCGATCTTCAAGCCCTGCGTCACAACTATCAACTTGCCCGCGAACTGACCGGAGCCAAAGCCCTGGCCGTGATCAAGGCCGATGCCTATGGTCACGGTGCCGTGCGTTGCGCCCTGGCCCTTGAGCAGCAGGCCGATGGTTTTGCCGTGGCCTGTATCGAAGAGGCGCTGGAGTTGCGCGCAGCCGGGATCAAACCGCCGATCTTGCTGCTTGAAGGCTTTTTCGAAGCCAGCGAACTGCAACTGATCGTCCAGCACGACCTGTGGTGCGTGGTGCATTCGCTGTGGCAGCTGGAAGCCATCGAGCAGGCGCACCTGAGCAAGCCGATCACTGTCTGGCTCAAGCTCGACTCGGGCATGCACCGCGTTGGCCTGCATGCCAAGGACTATCAGGCCGCGTACCAGCGCCTGCTGGCCAGCGGCAAGGTTGCGCGCATCGTGCTGATGAGCCACTTCGCCCGTGCCGACGAACTCGACAGCGATGCCAGCAACGAACAGCTGGCGGTGTTCCAGGCTGCGCGCCAGGGCCTGAGCGCCGAGATCAGCCTGCGCAACTCGCCGGCCGTGCTCGGTTGGCCGAATGTGCCCAGCGATTGGGTGCGCCCGGGCCTGATGCTGTACGGTGCCACGCCGTTCGACGTACCCCAGGCAGAAGCTGCGCGCCTGCAGCCGGTGATGACCGTGCAATCGCGAGTGATCAGCGTCCGTGAGCTACCGGCCGGTGAGCCTGTAGGTTATGGCGCCAAGTTTGTCAGCCCGCGGCCGACCCGGGTTGGTGTGGTAGCCATGGGTTACGCCGACGGCTATCCGCGCCAGGCGCCAAACGGCACACCAGTGCTGGTGGCCGGCAAGCGCACCCAACTGATCGGTCGGGTGTCGATGGACATGCTCTGCATTGACCTGACCGACGTGCCGGAAGCGGGCCTCGGCAGTCCGGTGGAGCTGTGGGGCAAAAACGTGCTGGCCAGCGAAGTGGCCATGCATGCCGGCAACATTCCCTACCAGATTTTCTGCAACCTCAAGCGCGTACCGCTGGACTACAGCGGCGATTAAAGCGCCAAAGCGGACAGGCTGCGGGTCGAAGTGTTGTAAATACTGAACGCTGTTGCGATGATAACGTTCAATTTCGACCCCACTCGTTCGTTTAGGAGGGCTCCAGCATTGGACGTCGGTGAACGACTGCAAGCCATTCGCAAGCTCAAGGGCCTGTCACAGCGTGAACTCGCCAAACGTGCGGGCGTCACCAACAGCACCATCTCGATGATCGAGAAGAACAGCGTCAGCCCCTCCATCAGCTCGCTGCGCAAGGTGCTGAGCGGTATTCCGATGTCGATGGTCGAGTTCTTTTCCGAAGAGCTGCAACCGGAAAACCCTACCCAGATCGTCTATAAAGCCCACGAGCTGATCGACATTTCGGACGGTGCGGTGACCATGAAACTGGTCGGCAAGGCGCACCCGAGTCGGGCCATTGCCTTTCTCAACGAGGTCTACCCGCCGGGTGCCGATACCGGCGAAGAAATGCTCACCCATGATGGCGAAGAGACCGGCATTCTCCTTGAAGGCCGCCTTGAACTGGTGGTGGGCCTGGAAACTTTCATCCTCGAAGCGGGCGACAGCTACTATTTTGAAAGTACCAAGCCGCACCGTTTCCGCAATCCTTACGATGAGCCGGCCCGGCTTATCAGCGCGGCGACTCCGGCCAACTTCTAGCGGGTACTGCGCGGCGGATTGTCGCGGCTAAGACCCTTTGGACACTAGGGTTGTTTCGGTGAGGCAGGGTTCCCGTTATACTTGCGCCGCCTGCGAAACCGTGGCCGCAGGCGTGACTAGCCACCATGAGGGTGTACGCGTGAATCTAATCAAGAAAATGCTGGCCGTACCAGCTGCCGTATTGGCCCTTTGGGCAGTCAGCGCACAAGCTGCGACCAACGACGACATCGCCAAGCGACTGGAACCGGTCGGCCAGGTGTGTGTACAGGGTCAGGAATGCAAGGGTATGGAAGTCGCAGCGGCTGCTGGCGGCGGCGGTGCCAAGACCCCGGATGAAATCATCGCCAAGCACTGCAACGCTTGCCACGGCAGTGGCCTGCTTGGCGCGCCGAAAATCGGCGACACCGCTGCCTGGAAAGCGCGCTCCGACCACCAGGGCGGTCTGGACGGCATCCTTGCCAAGGCCATTACCGGTATCAACGCCATGCCGCCGAAAGGCACCTGCGCCGATTGCTCGGATGACGACCTCAAGGGCGCCATCAAGAAGATGTCCGGCCTGTAAGCCCAGCGCTTGCCCAACAAAGCCCGCCACGTGCGGGCTTTGTGCTTTTTAGCGCTGGTCAGCGCAGCAATCTGGCGGCATGCTCGCTCCAACGTGGTCAAGGAATGCCGCAGGAGGCCGAGATGGCGCACCGCTGTTCGATCGACGATGCCGTAGACCAGGTGCTGGCGCGCCTGCCCGCGCACATTCACATGGGCCTGCCGCTGGGGCTGGGCAAGCCCAACCGCTTCGTCAATGCCCTGTATGCGCGGGTTCGCCAGTTGCCCGAGCGGCAACTGACTATCTACACCGCCTTGAGCCTGGGCCGCCCGGACCTGGGCGACGGCTTGCAGCGGCGCTTCCTTGAACCCTTCATCGAGCGGGTGTTCGCCGACTACCTCGAACTGGACTACCTGCACGACCTGCGCCGCGACCAGTTGCCGGCAAACATCCGTGTCGAGCAGTTCTTCCTGCAACCGGGCAGCCTGCTGCACAGCGCCATGGCCCAGCAGGACTACGTCAGCAGCAACTACAGCCATGCCGCCCGCGATATCAACGCCAAGGGCTTGAACCTGGTGGCGCAACTGGTTGCCGAAGACCCGGCGCATCCCGGGCATTTGAGCCTGAGCTGCAACCCGGACATCACCCTTGACCTGCTGCCGATGATCGCCCGCCGCCGGGCAGCCGGTGAAACCATCCTGTTGCTCGGCCAGGTGCATGCGCAACTGCCTTACATGCCGGGCGCTTCGGAGCTGCCCAGGGACGATTTCGACCTGCTGATCGACAGCCCGGAATGCACCCGGTTGTTTTCCACACCGAACATGCCGGTCACCACTCAAGACCATTTCATCGGCCTGCATGCCAGCACGTTGGTGCGCGATGGCGGCACCCTGCAGATCGGCATCGGTGCCATGGGCGATGCGCTGACCGCCGGGCTGCTGGCGCGTCAGGCGGACAGTGAGGCTTACCAGGCGTTGCTGGCTGAGCTTGACCTGACGCCTTGGCAAACCCTGGTCGAGCGTGAAGGTGGCATCCAGCCCTTCGCCCGCGGCCTGTATGGCTGTAGCGAAATGTTCGTCAACGGCTTGCTGGCACTGGTCGAAGCCGGGATCATCCGCCGTCCGGTCTACCCTGACGAGGCGCGCCAGCAGGCGGCCAACAACGGCGAGCTGGATGACCAGGGGGTACTGGTGCATGGCGGCTTCTTTCTTGGCCCTCAGGCGTTTTACCAGCGCTTGCGGGAAATGCCGCTAAGCCTGCGCAAACGCTTTGCCATGAGCGCCATCAGCTACATCAACGAGCTGTATGGCCAGGAGTCGCTCAAGCGTCTGCAGCGCCGGGATGCACGCTTTATCAACACGGTGTTCACCATGACCTTGATGGGCGCCGGGGTGGCCGATCAGCTGGAAGATGGCCGGGTACTCAGCGGGGTGGGCGGGCAGTACAACTTTGTCGCCCAGGGCCATGCACTCGAAGGCGCGCGCTCGATCCTGCTGCTGCGCAGCTGGCGCGAGGCGGGCGGCGAGGTTAGCTCCAACCTGGTCTGGGAGTACGGTCACTGCACCATCCCCCGGCACCTGCGCGATATCGTCGTTACCGAGTACGGTATTGCCGATCTGCGTGGGCAGACTGATGCCGAGGTGATTGCCCGGTTGCTGGCGATCACGGACTCACGCTTCCAGCCCGAGCTGATCGAGCGAGCCCAGCAGGCCGGCAAGTTGCCGAAGGATTTCCACCTTGATCAGCGCTTCACCGAGAACACCCCGCAGCGTTTGCAGGCGCTGCGCGAAAGGCACCCACGGTTGTTCCCCGAGTATCCGCTGGGCAGTGACTTCACCGCTGAAGAGCGTGATTTATTGCGTGCGCTGAACTGGCTCAAGAGCAAGTTCAAGCTGAGCGAGGTGCTGGAGCTGGGCAAGGCGGCGCTGGATGCACCGGCACCCGAGGCGTTTCCTGCGCAGTTGGCACGGATGGGGTTGGCGCAGCCGCAGGGGCTGAAGGAGGACTTGTATCAGCGCTTGTTGCTGGCGGGGTTGCAGGCAACAGCGTTCCGTTGAGGACGCTATCGCTGGCAAGCCAGCTCCCACAAGGTCCGCGGTATGCAGTATCTGTGAGAGCTGGTTTGCCAGCGATGAGGCCAGCGCAAATTACTCGATGAAAGTAACCACGCCACCTTCCAGCGACTTCACCCGAGCCAGCGATTCAACGCGGTAGCCCTGGCTGTCCAGTTCGGCGCGGCCGCCCTGGAACGACTTCTCGATGACGATACCCAAGCCGGCAACGGTGGCACCGGCTTGCTTGATGATCGAGATCAGCGCCTGGGAGGCTTTGCCGTTGGCCAGGAAGTCGTCGATCACCAGCACGCGGTCGCTGCTGTTGAGGTGGCGCGGGGAGATCGCCACGGTGTTTTCAGTCTGCTTGGTGAAGGAATACACCGAAGCCACCAGCAGGTTTTCGGTCAGGGTCAGCGACTGGTGCTTGCGCGCGAAAATCACCGGAACGCCCAGCTTCAGGCCGGTCATCACCGCCGGGGCAATGCCCGAGGCTTCGATGGTGACGATCTTGGTGATACCCGAATCGGCGAACAGACGGGCGAACTCGTCGCCAATCAGTTGCATCAGCGCAGGGTCGATCTGATGGTTGAGAAACGCATCGACTTTGAGAACCTGATCGGAAAGCACGATGCCTTCTTCGCGAATCTTCTGGTGCAGTGCTTCCACTGTGGTATTTCCTCGATGTAGCAAGAGTGGCCACGGCAATACGCCGCAGCAAAGGTTGATTATCTAACGTTTGAGCATGGCACGGATATCGGCCAGTGCATTGTTGCCGCGAGCGGCCTTCACTTCGGTCGGCGCGTCGTCCAGGCCCTCCCAGGCCAGGTCGTCGTCGGGCAGCTCGTCCAGGAAGCGGCTCGGCGAACAATCGATGATCTCGCCGTATTGCTTGCGCTTGGCGGCAAAGGTGAAGGCCAGGGTCTGACGGGCGCGGGTAATCCCGACGTAGGCCAGGCGCCGTTCTTCTTCAATGGTGTCGGCTTCGATACTGGAACGGTGGGGGAGGATTTCCTCCTCCATGCCCATGATGAACACGTAGGGGAATTCCAGGCCCTTGGAGGCGTGCAGGGTCATCATCTGCACACCTTCGGCGCCGTCTTCCTCTTCCTGCTGGCGCTCGAGCATGTCGCGCAGTACCAGCTTGCCGATGGCTTCTTCGATGGTCATGCCACCGTCTTCGTCTTTCTCGAGGGTGTTTTTCAACGCCTCGATCAGGAACCAGACGTTGCTCATGCGAAAATCCGCAGCCTTGTCGCTGGAGCTGTTGGTGCGAATCCAGTTCTCGTAGTCGATGTCCATGATCATGCTGCGCAGGGCAGCGATCGGGTCTTCCAGCGCGACCTGCTCGCGGACCTTGTCCATCCAGCGCTTGAAGCGCTGCAAGCGGTCGGTGTAGCGGCTGTCCAGGTGCTCACCGAGGCCCAGCTCCTCGCTGGCGGCGTACATCGAAACCTTGCGCTCGGTGGCGTAGTTGCCGAGCTTTTCCAGGGTGGTCGAGCCGATTTCCCGGCGCGGCACGTTGATCACCCGCAGGTAGGCGTTATCGTCGTCCGGGTTTACCAGCAAGCGGAAGTAGGCCATCAGGTCTTTGACTTCCTGGCGTCCGAAGAAGCTATTGCCGCCTGACAGACGATACGGCACCTGGTGGTGCTGCAGCTTCAGCTCGATCAGCTTGGCCTGGTAGTTGCCCCGGTAAAGAATGGCGAAGTCGCTGTAGGGCCGGTCGGTGCGCAGGTGCAGGCTGAGGATCTCCATGGCCACCCGTTCGGCCTCGGCTTCCTCGTTTTTGCAGCGAATCACGCGGATTTCGTCGCCATGGCCCATCTCGCTCCACAGCTGCTTTTCGAAGGCGTGCGGATTGTTCGAGATCAATACGTTGGCGCAGCGCAGGATACGGCTGGTGGAGCGGTAGTTCTGCTCGAGCATCACCACCTTCAGCGAAGGGTAGTCGTCCTTGAGCAACATCAGGTTCTCGGGCCGCGCGCCGCGCCAGGCGTAGATCGACTGGTCGTCGTCGCCGACCACGGTGAACTGGTTGCGCGTACCGATCAGCATTTTCACCAGCAGGTACTGGCTGGCGTTGGTGTCCTGGTATTCGTCGACCAGCAGGTAACGCACCTTGTTCTGCCACTTCTCCAGGACGTCGGGGTTGTCCTGGAACAGCTTGACCGGCAGCAGGATCAGGTCGTCGAAGTCCACCGCGTTGAACGCCCGCAAGGTGCGCTGGTAATGCGCATAGACCACTGCGGCGGTCTGCTCCTTGGGGTTGCGGGCCTTTTCCAGGGCCTCGGGTGGCAGGATCAGGTCGTTTTTCCAGGCGCCGATCATGTTCTTGATCTCGTCGACGCCGTCGTCGCCCGAGTATTCCTTCTGCATGATGTCGGTCATCAGGGCTTTGACGTCGGTCTCGTCGAAGATCGAGAAGCCCGGTTTGAAGCCCAGCCGTTCATGCTCCTTGCGGATGATGTTCAGGCCCAGGTTGTGGAAGGTCGACACGGTCAGGCCGCGGCCTTCGCCCTTGCGCAGCAGGGTGCCGACCCGCTCTTTCATCTCCCGCGCGGCCTTGTTGGTGAAGGTCATGGCCACGATGTACTGGGCGCGGATGCCGCAGTTCTGGATCAGGTGCGCGATCTTGCGGGTGATCACGCTGGTTTTGCCGGAGCCAGCACCGGCGAGCACCAAAAGAGGGCCGCCGACGTAGTTCACGGCTTCTTGTTGCCGAGGGTTGAGTCGGGACAT